>CAVWXA010000026.1:0-241990 GCA_963758785.1 uncultured Acidobacteriaceae bacterium | reverse complement strand
CTCGCGGTGGAAGGCGGCCTTTAGCAGCTCGATCTGATCGCCACGCTTGAGTCCATCTTTGGTGACGTCGCTCATGCAAATTCGCTCCTGTTGTTTTCGTCGACCCGATCGACGCCAAACTCGTCGGGGATGCCAGGCATGTGCAGTGGCTCCTCGAACTCGATCGCGTAGAGATCGTTCGGACCAAAGCGTTCTCCGAACGCGCGGATCGTGTAGAACTTCCCGCGCCAGGTCACGGTGTCTCCGACGGAGATCGGTCGACCGGCGCTGTCCATGGGTATGCGACTCATTCGGCTCACAGCTTCAGTGCGTCGAGGGCGTTGTCAATGACGCGGATCTTGGCGGATGCACCGCAGTTGCACGGCGCATAGCTTTCTGAATCTTCGACCGGGCAGCTGCGGGAGTGCGCGGCTTGCCGAGCCTGTTCCAGGTGGATGCGCGCGCGAACGATCTTCTCGACGAGCTGCTCGTAGGTGTACTTGGCTTCGCTGATGGCTTCTTGTCTTCGACTGAAGGCTCCGCAAATTCATCAGGACTGCCGGCGGCCAGGAACGCTTCTTCGGTCAACTTGTGAGCGTCCGGGCGTTTGGGGCAGGCGAACCGCGTGTGCCCATGTTCCCAGTACATCGTCTTGCCGCACGCGGCGCAGGTCTTCGCTTCCTCACCGGGATGGCAGAACGGGCAGTCGCTGGATTCGTGGGCGAAGGCTTCCTTCGGGCACCCGGAGTCGTCATTGCTGCCGTGGTCAGCTCCGCGTCCACCGATGTCCTCCTAGACGAGCACCGCCAAGATGTCTTCCTTCCCGCAGGATCACGTGCTCGACGTTGTCGAGCTTGACCTCCGATCCGCTGTACTTCGAGAACAGGACGCGATTGCCCGCCTTGACGTCGAGCGCGATGAGGTTGCCGTCTTTGTCGCGCTTGCCGCTGCCGACTGCGACCACGACGGCCTCGACGGGCTTCTCTTTCGCGGCATCGGGGATGATGAGACCGCCGGGGTCTTCTCCTCGGCGGCGGTACGCTTGATGAGGACGCGATTGTGAATGGGATGGATGTTGCTCATGGGCTTGGCTCTTTCTTCTTCGTGAGGGTTCGGTGAACGATGTACCAGCTGCGAAATGAGATGACGAGGCAAGTGGTGTAGATTGTAGTGTTTGTGATTGTGAGCGGTGGCGTGTTCACGATCGTGAGCACGCTGACGAACAGCAATAGGACGGTGCTCGCGATTAAGAGTGTAGCGTCGCGCGTAGTTCACGGGCATGACCGCTACTCGGGCTCGATGACGGCGGGGAACTCGTGCTCGTGGCGCTTGGCGTTCTCTTCCACCGGCCCGCAGTGCGCGATCCATGTCGTCGGCGAGCTTGCGAAGGTTGATTGCGGCGTCGTCCTTACCCGTGCGGAACAGAACGACGGATTGCCTCTCGAAGCCACTCCACGCAAGCCTTGAGGCCACTGGCGTGACCGTTGAGCCAGCCCTGCGTTCGGATGTTGTTGAACGAATACCGGACGTCAGCGTCGTCGGTGAGAATTATATCAGCCACTCACGACCCCCTTGCCGTCTTCCTTGGACGGCTCGTACTTGTAGCCGGCGTCAAACAGAATGTTCTGCCCGACGTTGGTCGCGAGCCACTGGACGACGGTGGTCGCGACGTACCAGTCTCGATCCGTGATCGTGTCGCGATCGCCCTCGCCGAGGATCTGCGCGAGGAGCTTGTCGAGCGGCGCCACCGTATTGTTCGCAGCACCGGCTGAACGCATGAAGTAGTGCTTCCACGCCGCATGCATCGCCAGCTCGCGCGGCATCGATTGCCGCCTTTCGGGCTTGTAGCCCATGAAGCGCCAGTCTTCTTCGCCCTCGAGCGCGGCCCTGGCGACACAGTGGGGGCAGTCGCATGGTTCATCGCGATCAGGTTCGTCGTAGCGGCTGCACTCTCCGCTGTAGGCGAGAATCGATCGCAAGGCGTTGCGCATCGCGACGAACGATCGGTGATGGGAATCTTGGCGAAACGTCACTCGGCGGCTCCCGGTGATTTGACGGATCGCTTCGTCAGCAACCGCGATGGCACGTTTAACGATGATGGTGTGGGGTCCATCTGCCGGTCCGACGAGCGTGGACGCGCCCGTCAGTGCTGCTTTAACGAGGGACAGCCGGACCTCGTCCTTGAGCTTTTTCTCCGTCTTCTCGTAGGACTTCTTGAGTTCTTCGATCTGGCGATAGAGGTGGCCGTGATGCCGGCAGCTTTCGACATAGTCGAGGCGGCTGTAGGAGTCGGTCTCGACGTGTCTGCACTCGCAACCTGGTAAGTTGGCGCTGAGCAGTGCGCTGATCGAGTCGGCTCCTTGCAGCATTGCTTCCGCAGCAGCCTTGAAGTCGTCGGCCTTCGCGCGATCGGGGATCTTGCGAGCTTGCGGAGTTCTCCGGCGCGCGATCGGAGATCTTCTGCATGCTTTCTGGCTTGATAACCGTCCATTAGATGTCCCTCTTCAAATTGCGGTGGATGATGTACCAGCTGCGAAATGTGACCGCGGTGCAGACAGTGGTCAGCGTCGCGCAGACGATTAGGAACGGGGTAGGCCGCAAGATCGTCAGATCGACGATGCTGGCCCACAGCGCGAAGCTCACGATCAGGATCCGTCGGAGACGCAGCTCGTAGTTTGGTCGGTGGACCTGTGTCATGCGGGCACCACGTCACCCCAGATCGTTGGCAGTGTCGCGACCGATGCAGTCCGCAAGGCCCGTTGCCACGGCGATACGCGCGCCCATTTCACTTTGCGGCTGCCTGGCAAGTTCAGTAGCTTTCGCAGTCGAGCACCCGGCGGCGTGCGCCGCCATCGATGGACAGTGCCGCCGACTTCGCGCGCGAACGCGCGGGCCCGCGACAGCGACGAGAACCGCCGACCGCGTCGCTCGGACACCGCGTCGGCGATCTGTCGGATGTGCGAAGACTCGCCGTGGAGGTGACGTCCGGCACCGGCTTCGAGCACGAGCCAGCGTCCGCGCCGGTCTTGCGGTAGCCACTGCATTTCGCGCTCGACGACCTGGTCGATTGCGTCGTCGACGAGTTTGTATAAGGGAGGATTCATGGGAATTGATGGATGTAGAGCTGGGGCAGGCGATCGCTTACCGCGTCGAGCAGATCGTCAAGATCATCCGATTCGGCGACGACCTTGGGCTCTTCGTCCTTGGTGATCGCGACGAACTTCTTGTGCTTCGCCCGTAGCTCTGGATGCGCGATTAGCCAAGCGAGAGGCCATGCAGCTCCAACGCGCGTACTCATGATCGTGACCTCTTCATGCCGAGTGCGTCGCCGGTGATCTTCACTTTGTCGCAGTCGTCCTGTCCGATTTGTCGCCACCAGACGACGCCTTCGATGTCGTTCTCAGAAAAGAACGTGACGAGTCCGGCCTTATCGCGTGGCACGCGGATATTGGACAACATGCCATCGAGGACATCCGACCCGTGGCGGATCAATCGATGCTCTGTCAGGTGCTCGGGGTTGCCGGCGATCTTGGGCCGCACGCTTCGTATGTGCCGTCTTTTAGCGTGCCGCGCGCTTTCAGCGTTTGATTGTAGGCCTCGCGGATCCAGCAGTCCTCTTTTCGTGCGGCAGGCACCCAGCCCGGATGATGTCCGGTCGCTGGATCTGGATCTTGTGCCGGCACGAAATTGGGTGGCTTGGGCTTGCCATGCTTGGCGTCAAAACGCGCAAACAGCTGGCCATCTTTGATCAGGACCGCGGTGCCGTCCCACTTGCGCGTGGCGACGCCTTCGCCGCGGACGACCCAGTCGGCAAGTGGGTGATAGTCGTCCGAAATCACGCGTGGATTGGACGGATCGCGGGCGAACAGGGACGGGATTTTCTTCACTGCGCTTTCTCGAAAAAGTGGGGCCAAAGCAGGAGTCGTCGATGACTCGACCACGGTCAGATCCCTCTAGCATGTGCGATCTTGACTTGTCGAGACAATGTTTAGTAGTCAGTATGACGTGTCCATCCGACGAGATCTCCATGACGCACAGGTTGCATTTCGTGTCCGTAAGCGAGACTCGCCACGTGGAAAAGGGCGGCGAAGCGCGCGGATGAACCGTTTTCTCTTTGGGCGCGCAAGATGCTCAACCTTGCAGCGGTCCCGCCAGCACCTTCCGTCTCGCCGACCATAACAGGCGATCAGATCGAGTTGCCTTTCGCGAAGAAGACGAAGAGGTCGTCGTGAAAAGCTGGATCTACTTTGCACGTTATGGAGAGCACGGACCTATCAAGATTGGTCGTGGGGATAATCCGCGCAGGCGCGTGGCAGATTTTAATGTTGGAACACCAGCGCAACTAATTTTGCTTGATGGAATGCTCAGTGATCAGGCGGTCGAGGAAGAAGATGAGCTGCATGATCGTCTCCGTGCGTTCCATGTTCGGGGTGAATGGTATGACGCGGAGATTGTTCTTGAAGAAATGAAGCGCCTTGGATCTCGTTTGGTCGGCGCGGACCAGATCAGTGAATGTCAGCTCAGAATCCTTGGTCAAAGAGCAAAAATCTCAACATTCGGGCGACACCTGAAGAGGTGGAGCTGTGGCGTACAGCGGCCAGCACACAGAATAAATCGCTATCCGAGTGGGTGCGTGACGCACTCAATCCGTTTGCGGCGGATCCACTTGAAGAAAAGGAGGACGCGTGAAGAAGGCACCACCTCCATCCGCGTGCGCGGCGAGACCTGGCACGTGCCGCGTGGCTTCGGCAAAGCATACGCGCGCGCCGCGAAGGACGACCTAGAGCTTGCTCGCGCGGCCAAGCCCGGTGAGGTCATCGGGAGCATCATCGATCTGCTCGCGCTCATCGGTTATGACGCGACGATCGCACAGGTTGCCACTGGAACCTCCGCAAGCGCGTCGAGGCGGTTGTCTATGCGGCAACCGAGTACGCGCGCGCGTCGGACAACCCGATCAGGAGGCATCCGCCACTTCCGTGGCTGCCTAAGGATCCGTGGAAGGGAGCGCCCCGCGATGTCAGCCGCATCAGGGCAGATCTACGCGGCGCTTTCGAGGGGCCGAGCGGGACGCCGATCCTGGTGGCGTCACCATGAGCGAAGAGCCGATGAGATATATCCCCGCGGTGGCCAGGCAGCTTGTTCAAGGCAGGCGATCCGTGACTAGTCGTGTGATCGAAGATCGTGCATGCGGAGTCACGATTGCGCTCTCCGGCAACTGTGCGTCCCGTGCACTAAGAGAATGTTCGGTTTGTTCGGCGTCATCCTACTCCTCCGATTCAATGTGTTGCGTCGCGAGCCTGATGCAATTACTTTCGGTCAAAAGACACATTACTGCACGTCCCATCAGGCGGCTCCGGGAGCTTGATACCAAGTTTCTCCAACCGCTGCTCGGCAACGGCCAACCGCGAGCTTTCGTAAGATTCCACTTTTGCTACCAAATTCGATTCATCGGTCCCCCTCGTGCGCCAGCTCTTGCGGGACTGGATTCGCGACCACTTGCTTCACTTCCGCTGATCCACCAGAGGTCCGGATGCTGGATGGACCACATTGGGTACGCCTTTCCCACCGAAAAACACAGCAAGAAAGCGCATTGTTTGCGCGCTGTCATTTCGGCCTCGATGCCATTTCGATCTGCACTGAAGGAATCCTTGCCCTGCATGGAACGATTTATGCGACCCATCTTCAAATTCGACCGTTAAAGTACCTTCCAGGACGTAAACGTAGACTGGCGCAGGATGAATCATCCATTGCGATACAGAGCCTGGAGGGAATGTGAATACTACCGAGGACACTTCGGGGTTTGGAGTGTTCAGATAGAGTTCTGGCTCCCCAGCGATCGTTACGCTGTCGTGCGACACCGGTGTAATTGAAACCGTAGGTGCTGCCGGAGCTGTTTTGACTTGGGCCATGGCTGCAACCGGGAGCAGCGCTGTAACCAACAAGCAGCTGCATAGTAGTCGCACGGCGCGCGCCTTATCGAACGGCTTTTCAATTGTTGTGAGGTTGTGTGTCACGGAATGTTCTCCTTATGTAAAGAAATGTCTATTGCAGGCACCCAAGTCGTTCGCGGATCCCATACACAGATGTGATTAAGCCGGAAGTTTGGAGGAGATTCAATTGGACGATGGTGTCGTCGATACCTTGGTATCAGTCGACAAATCGAGCGGCGTGCCGTTTGTATGACGAGCTCGGTGAAAAGTGGGCGATGTCAGATTAATCAGTTGTCACCTTTGTGCGGTTGTCAACGCGCTAGGAGATTCATGCAAAGTGTCTTGCACTGCGCGCTGACCGTAGTCAAGGTCAGTTGTGTTAGCGAGGCGACGACGAGTCTGAATGCGACTTCCAGAAAATCATCAGATTGGCACAGGGCACTCATGCTGATGTCGGCGGCAAAGCAATACCAAAGCATAATGGACGCTCGCCGTTTGAGTGGCGCATTCTTGTACCTGTGATGGTCAAACGTGCGCTAGTGACAGTGGTCGATGACGACGAATCTATGCGCGAGTCCCTACCCGACTTGCTATTGGAGTTCGGCTATGCAGCGCGAGCGTTCTCGTCAGCGGAAGAGTTCCTTGTGTCTGATTGCCTCGACCAAACC
The DNA here is from genome assembly GCA_963758785.1 of uncultured Acidobacteriaceae bacterium. Classification (GTDB taxonomy): domain Bacteria; phylum Acidobacteriota; class Terriglobia; order Terriglobales; family Acidobacteriaceae; genus Telmatobacter. The sequence continues at coordinate 235,413 of CAVWXA010000026.1, read as the reverse complement.
AAATGCCTTATCCTCGACGTCGCCATGCCGGGCATGACCGGACCCGACCTCCAACAAGAATTGAAGGCCCGTCGGAAAAAGATTCCGATCATCTTCATCACTGCTAACCGAGATGAGACTCTCCGCGCGAGAATGCTCGAACAGGGCGCCGAGGAGTGCCTGTTCAAACCTTTCGGTGATAGCGCTTTGTTTCAGGCGCTCCAGTCTGCACTGAGCGGTGAATGAGCGATTCGCGCCTCGTTTAGGCGTCCTAGGAGTAATACAATGATTATGACGCGCGCACTTGACAAGGAATTGGGGCCACCCTCCATGTCGTATGCCCAGCCAATCGTGTTCGTTGTGGATGATGATATCTCTGTGCGCGAGTCGTTGGAGTTGCTGATCCGCTGCGAAGGTTGGCAGCCGGAGACATTTGGGTCCGCGCAAGAATTCCTCAGCCGTCCAAGAGCTCTTGTTCCGAGCTGCCTGGTACTTGACGTTTCACTTCCAGGCCTCAACGGCCTCGATCTTCAGAAGCGCGTCGCCGTCGAACGAGCTGAGATGCCGATTATCTTCATCACGGGTTATGGCGATGTCCCGATGACGGTCCAAGCCATGAAGGCTGGAGCTGTTGAATTCTTGACGAAACCGTTTGGCGATGAAGTGTTGTTAAAGGCCATCCGGCACGCGATCGAGCGCAGCCGCGTTGCTCTTGATCGCGAGGCAGAGATAAGGGCTCTTCGAGACTGTTATGCGTCTCTTACCCATCGCGAACGTGAGGTCATGGCGTTGGTGGTGTCTGGCCTGTTGAATAAACTGATCGGTGGCGAACTCGGCATCAGCGAGATCACGGTGAAGGCCCACCGAGGCCAGGTGATGCGAAAAATGAAAGCCGACTCTCTTGCCGACCTGGTGAAAATGGCGGCGAAGCTTCGCCTCGCACGTGCCCCAAGGCTTAATGTCTCCCGTGCGAGTTGATCATCTGCATCTACCCTTGCGTGATCCCCATTGCAGGTTGGACTAAATCGAATCCTCTCGTCTCGTGCTCCCAACCCTCAAACAATTTGCAACCACCGCGAGCCACATCCGACTTTCCAAACAAATCCGGTGCCGATCTTACTGCCTAAAATGAGCGATGCGATCGCAGGTATCGGAGCATTCCTGCGGTTGGCATCGAATGGTCCGTTGATCAGGTGAGGGGTGCCGGGGAAGCAATTGCCGCCGCAGACTGCGAGCTCCGGCTCAATCGAGCCTCGGCGCCGGCGGCAGACGCTCTGGTTTCCTTGTGGCGCACATGGATCCACTGATGCTTTGCCGTTTAGGCGCAAAACTTACACTGCCGGCTTCAACCTGTCGCCGACGCCGTAAATTCTTGTGTCCGAGGGCGTTGATAGAAATCGAAGCATGAGTGTCACTTATCGTGTCGGGCGGCACCAAAGTATTGGCGATACCATCGTCCAATTGTTTCGCGCCCGTGCTCCTGCTCTAATCGCATCCGTGATGGCAATAAAAGATCAGCTCGCGCTTGAGCAACACTCCACAGCCTGCATTCGACTGGCTATTTGTGGCCGTTTTGAGCATTACGGCGGGTGCGGTCGATGTCATTGGATTCCTTGCACTCGGCGGCCTATTTACCGCGCACATTACGGGAAACATCGTAATTTTGGTTACCCATTACACAACCGGTGGCTTTAGCCGGATCGGACCGATGGTCGCAGTTCCGGTTTTTGTCGCTGCTTTGGCGGCGGTGGTTTGGGTTTTCACAAGACAGACCAAAGCAGCCGACTTTGCGAGCATTGTTGATTTTACAGGTGGCACTTCTGACCGCATTTCTCGCGCTTTCTGTCGCGCTTGGTCCTTTCAGTAATCCCGGAAGCGCAGTTGCAGCGTCGGTGGGAATGCTTGGGGTGGCAGCGATGGCGACTCAAAATGCACTCGTCAAACTCGATCTGCCGGGCTTCCCTACGACGGCAGTCCTCACTACGGACACTGTCCTGTTAGCCATTGACTTCGTAACTCTGGTACGCGGCAATGTCTCGCCTGAGGAAACGGCCCAGGCTCGGCGCCGAATACGGATGACGGTTCCAGCCATTGGGGGTTTCGTCGCCGGTTGTGCCGGAGGCGGATTTCTTGAAATTCACTTCAAGCTTTGGGCGTTGGTATTTCCAGTTGTCATGGCCGTGATTGCTGTCCCGTTGAGCGAGAGCATCTCACGATCGATACCGGCGACGAAAGCCCGTTTTCCTCGCGCCAAGCAGGCGTTTAGGAATTCCATTACCGTTTCCCAGGAGCAAATGCTCTCGAAAACTGCCAATGCGATTTGCATATCCGATGACGCTAAGACGGGCCCAATTGCTTGATCATCGGAAGGCTGTCCGATAGGACAGATGTTGTGGTTGTGCTCAGGAGTCTAGGGGTCGGCAGCGCGATTGATATGAAGGTATCGATCGATACCTTCGTCCAGTAGCTATCGATGCTTGTGACTTCATCTTAATCAATGTACGGAATACGTTTCTGAACAGGAGATTTGATATGTCAGATGAGAAAAGAGCAACCGTGGTGGAAGCACCGCAAGACAACGTTCGACCCCACCAGCCGGGCGAAGATGTTTTTGCAGCGGTCCTCCCTGAAGATGTCAATTGGAAGTCCTTCGCGGCGTTTCCACCTTCCGTCCTCCTAGCGACCATTGTTGGTCATCCCTCGCAGCCAGGGCCCTACACGATCAGGGTCCGAGCGCCCCACGGCGTGAAACTGATGCCACACCGGCACCCGGAGGATCGAGTGTACACAGTTATATCCGGCGTTTTCTACATAGGCCTGGGCGATCAGTTCGACCCCAATAAGCTGCAGGCGTACCCGCCAGGGAGCGTCCTCGTCCTGCCCGGCAATACGCCCCATTTCCATTGGGCTAAATCCAGCGAGTACATCACGCAAGTGACAGCGATTGGACCGCTTGGGCTTGAATACATCAACGCGAAAGATGATCCACGAAACCACTAGTCGTAGGAGTCATCTGGCTATTTGCCCGACGGCGTATAGAGCGGCGCTCGGAGTCCACATCGATCATTGTTTCGCCTGCAGGCTAGAGATAATAAGGAGGTCACACATTGATTGTGGGCGTTCAGTCAATGGCGCGACTCTCCTCAAAGGAGAATACAAATGACAACGCAGACGACTCAGAATCTAACCTCAAGCGTCACGATGGCACCAGTATCGAAGGATAGGCTCACGATTGCGGGAGAACCAGAACTCTATCTCAGCACACCGGAGCCGGAGGTATCGTCATCCGTATTCACTTTTCCTGCGCGATCGGTTTCGCAATGGATGACGCACCCTTCTCCGGTTTACGTCTACGTTCTTGAGGGAACGCTGGCCGTGGAATTTGAGGACGGATCAACCCAATCTTTTCGTGAAGGACAAGCCTTCCTGCAGTGCCGATCGACCTGGCATCGCGGGCGAAATGATAGTCCCCAGACGATGCGCTTTCTAGCAGTTTTCTTTGGCGCCAAAGGTGTGCCGAATGTCGTCCACCCGGCTACAGGTCCCGCAGTAGCTCAGCAAGCATAACAAGTGTCCAGATTGCATGCAGCGATCAATGCAGCCACTTCCAGCAGTGCCGTGAGAGGAGATATCTATGCCCACCTATGTCTGTTCTGTCCCCCCGGAAAAGTTGAGCAGTTCGCAAAAGTTAGAGATCGCAAAATCAATCAGCAACCGTCACAGCGAAGCCACCGGCGCGCCACCGTTCTTCGTGCAGGTGGTTATCGAAGAAACTGAGCACGATCGTTACCTGGGCGGCCAGAAAACTTCAGACCACGTCTGGGTGCGCGGTGATATTCGGGCTGGCAGAACGGAGGCGGTGCGGGAACAGATGATGCTGAATATCATGGAGGACATCAGCGGAATCACCCAAATCAGCCAGGAGCACATCTGGGTGTACGTCTGCAATTTAGCTCCGACAGACATGGTCGAGTACGGGCATGTGCTCCCTTTGCCCGGCAAGGAGAAGGAATGGTTTGAAAACCTTCCTGTTTCGCTGCAACGCTATCTCAACAGCCTCGGCACGACCAAGGACAACTTCACGCTTTGACGATGCACGCGCGTCTCGCGACGTCAATCTCAACCGGTAACAGGTACGTTAGAAGGAAGAAGTTATGTTCGATCATATGTGTGGCAGGGCGATGTCCCTGTCTTTTTCGCTGGCACTCTTCTCGATGAGTGCGAACGCAATCGCACAGAATCGTGGGAGCTCCGCAACCAGTCGCCAAACGAGCTTACGTCGCCGTAGAGTGAACTTATGAACCTGAGCGATCTAGAGGCGTTTGCAGCGGTGGTCGAGTGCGGGTCGATCGTTGGCGCAGCGGGACGGCTATATCTGACACAATCTGCAGTCACAAAACGCATCCAGAACCTCGAAGGGGCGTTGGATGTGATTTTGTTAGACCGGCAGAGCCGCCCCATGCGTCCCACCCACATCGGCAAGAAGATCTATGACCATGCGGAAGAGATTCTAGCTTCGATCGCTGCGATGAAGGCGGAAGTCGTTCATGATGGTGAGCCGTCGGGCGAGTTCAATCTTGGTGTGGCTCCGGGGCTTGGGGAAGGTGTGGTGACGCCTTTGTTTGAAACGCTTTGCCGTCACTTTCCGAAGCTGGTGCCCCACATCTTCGCTCAGAACACAAAGTTGCTCGTGGAGAGGTTGCTCAGCGGATCGATCGTGGCAGGGGTCCTCCTATGCTCTGAAGGGAACGACCCACCGGATACGCTCATGACGGAGGTTATCGGAAAACTACCCTACGTTCTGGTGGGGAATACAGCGTTTGCTTCAGACCATCTATCCACGATTGCGGATCTGGCAAAGCAACCCTGGGTCGTTGGCACGGAACGCTGCGCAGGTCGGCACTATCTGGACAGGACCTTCAAGGATCACGGCTTGGCGCTTCGGATCATGGTGGAGACCGAAAGTAAGGACTCACAACTGCTTCTTGCTGCTCGCGGAACGGGACTGGCAGTCGTCCCGTCCTACTTGGTAGACGCCTCTCCTGCAGCGCCCAATCTACGGGTGCTCAGGGTCGAGGATTTTGATGCTTCACAGAACGTCTGGATCGCTTATTCAAAATATCTTGGCAGCCAGGAAAAGGTGATTCCGTATATCCGGAAGACGATCGTCGATCACCTGGAAAGCCTGGGAAGCTAAGACCTTCCTTCGTCGCTGCCAAGGAAATAACGCGGTCCACCGCACGCCAGGGAATCACGCCACCTCTGCTGGCTGGCTGCCTCTGTCGATTGAAATTCATTCATATCGACTATGAAAAATTTGCAGCCGACATTCGATACGCAGGAGCATCGAATCCCTGAGCGCAGACTCCGAAGGAGAAGCTGACTTATAGCGGAACCGGATGTATATGGAGGAGTGCCTTAGCGTGTCCCTGAACCTCGCCTCCAACGCCGCCCCGAGAGATCGAAGTATTTGCTGGAGAGAGAATATGAATCAGCAACCTGATATGTCGAGCGTGCCTTTGAAGACCGAGCATGTCGTCCTGATGGCGATCGGTACGGGGGGCATCGTCGCGAACATATACTACATTCAGCCACTCTTATCTCTGATCGCATCGCACTTCGCCATCTCGGCGACAAGCGCCGGCACGGTAGCGATGTTGAGTCAGCTAGGAACCGCGTTGGGAATGTTCTTCTTCGTGCCGCTCGGTGACACCAAAGAGCGGCGCGGCCTGATTGTGAAGCTTCTTCTCGCCGCCTGCATCTGCCTGGTCGCGATGGCGACTGCGAGAAACCTCTGGTGGCTTGCGACCGCCAGCTTCGGCATAGGGCTCACCGCGGCAACTGTCCACGTGATTGTTCCATACGCTGCACATCTTGCACCCAAGGCACGCAGGGGCAGCGTGATTGGAACCGTGATGTCCGGCCTGCTGCTCGGAATTTTGCTGGCTCGCACGGTGAGCGGGCTGCTGGGCGCATGGTTCGGATGGCGTTTGCCCTACCTGTTATCCGCGCTTCTGATGCTGGTAATCGCAGCCCTCTATCGGTCTAGGCTTCCGCGCAGCGAACCGTCTTCAACGTTGAGTTGGCCCCAGCTCATTCGCTCCACGGGAACGCTGATCCGTACCCAGCCTGTGCTGGTCGAATCCAGTCTCGTTGGCGCGTCCTTCTTTGGAGCGTTCAGCGCCTTTTGGACGACCCTGGTATTTTTCCTGCAACGTCCTCCGTATCATTACGGCAGCGCCGTCGCTGGATTGTTCGGTCTCGTCGGCGCCGTCGGTGCCGCGGGCGCCCCACTGATCGGGCGTAGGGCCGACCGGCGCGGAGCACGCGGCAATATCACCTTCGCCTTGCTCATCGTGCTCGTCGCATTTGTTGTCCTCTGGATGTTGCGGCGGTCACATGGCGGGTCTGATCATCGGAGTGATCCTTCTCGACTTCGGAGTCCAGGCCGGTCACGTCTCCAATCAGACGCGAATTTACGCTCTCCTTCCCGAAGCGAGAAGCCGATTGAACATGGTCTATATGATCTGCTATTTCTCCGCGGGCGCGATCGGCTCGTACGCCGGGACCGCCTGCTGGCAGCATCTCGGCTGGAAAGGCGTGTGCGCGTTCGGTGTAGGCATGATTCTCTTCGGCGCAGTCATCCACACGTTGTCGGCGCGGTCCCAAGCGGGCAGAGCTGATGCGGACAGCCCTGCACAACGGTCAGCTGACATGATCTCAGTCGGCAGTTACAAACAGTAGCCAAGGAGTTCAGGGACAGCAGCTTGATAACAACGGAACAAGGTGCGCACTGCGAGGACTCCTATTCGGAACGAAATGCCAGGTACTGGAAACAAAACCTGGCTGTGTGCGTCTTCGGCTCGTTCACAACGGCGGTGAGCTTGACGATGCTGCTCCCGTTCCTACCTATCTTTGTCGGAGAGCTCGGCGTTAAGCAGCAAACCTCGATGGTGCTGTGGTCGGGTCTGGCATTCGGCGCAACCTTCATTGGGACGGGACTCACCGCACCCTTCTGGGGGCACCTCGGGGATAAGTACGGTCGTAAGCCCATGGTCGTGCGGGCAGCCGTAGGCATGGCTATCATCATGTCCCTTATAGGGCTCTCACACAATGTCTATCAACTTGTACTTCTGCGCCTTGCTGCAGGGCTCATTGGGGGATATGCATCTTCGTCGATGCTTTTGGTAGCGACCCAAACTCCGCGCGAGCGGGCTGGATGGGCGCTTGGCGTTCTCTCAACGGGAGCGCTGACAGGAAACTTGATCGGTCCACTCATCGGTGGAGTGCTGCCGAATTTGATCGGGATCCGGAATACCTTCTTCGCTGGCGGAGCTGTGATCGCAATCGCCATGCTCGCCACGATCTTCCTGGTCAAGGAAGATCATCGGGAGATCAAGCCGACGCTGTCGGCGGAAGATTCAACGGCAATTTCACAACGACTTCATCGTTCGGGACGAATCACCGTAGGCGCAATGCTCGCGACTGCAATGTTGGTGATGCTGGCGAACATGTCCATCGAGCCAATCATCACGGTCTACCTGGAGACGCTCAAAGTTCCGAAGGCCCGCATCGTTCTGGACGCTGGATTCATCATGGCCGCATCGGCCTTCGGCAGTATTCTGATGGCGCCTAGGCTCGGTCGTTGGGCCGACCGTATCGGAGGATGGAAGGTGATCTCCTTTTGCCTGCTTGCCACAAGCGCCATACTCCTACCCCAGGCGTTCGTCACGGGATGGTGGCAACTTGGCATTCTGCGCTTCCTGCTTGGTATGTCCTTGGCAGGGCTCCTGCCGTCCGTCGCGAAGGTTATTCGACATAGCGTTCCGGAGCGTCAACTCGGGAAAGTCCTGGGCTATTCCCAGTCCTCGCAGTATGCCGGCGAGGTAATCGGACCACTGATGGGTGGTGCAATCGGAGCGCATTTTGGAATGCGTTCGGTCTTCATCGCAACAAGCGCAATCACTCTCATCGGTGCCGCAGCCAACTGGCTTTGCCAGCGGGCAGTTCATGAAGGCAACGCGGTGAATGCCACAAGACTGACTTTCCCACGATAGCAACTGACAGATGCGATGAACGAATGAAAACGCACTCCGCCTCATAGAAATGTTCGGACACCTCGATAGGAAGGCGATACCTGCACCGCAGACCAAGCTCTTACGCAATGCGCGACCCACGCCTTGCCGCCCATCTCGAAGATCACGCGTCGCTTCTGGAAACCGTTCCAACCTAGCCGGTTCAGCTACTGCAGGAGAACAACTCCAGAGATAGCAATTCCGATTCCTACAACGTCCTCGATCAGTGCAGCAGCCAGATCTCGGCCAAACAGTTTTGCGCCAAAGGCTCTACTTTTTGCTCCCTAAGTGTGCCAACGACGCTACCCACCATCCCCGCAAGGCCGCCCACTATCAATTGACTCATTGAGAGTCCTAGCGCGATCCCGCAGAGTGTCCCGGTTACAACCCTTGTGATAAATCGGGGAGGGGTCAGCCGGCTCGGAGCTCATAGGCAAATCCGCCTCAGATTCCGTTGTAAGTGCGATCCGTAGCGTGGAAGGCGACGTTTCGCTCTCATTGGGCGTGCTAAATCGCAATCTCGAAGATCACCTCAACTGCGACCGGTACATTGAGCGGAAGACTAGCGACACCGATCACCGATCGAACTGCCAACTTGTCTATTCCGAAGACTTCTTTGAAGAAGTCCGACGCTGCATCAGCGATTTTGGGTTGATTGATCGACTCATCCAAAGTCGCGATGAAGATACCGAGACGCACGATACGAGTAATTGTGTCGAGCGTGCCCAAATGTTCCTTGGCGGCGGCGAGGGCGCCCAAAGCTGCTGTATAGGCTGCGCTTCGACCAGTCTCAACCGCAAGATCGCCCGCGAGGCGACCAATATACGCCGGTTTATGATCGACCACCGGAAGCATTCCGCTAAGGAAGAGCAGGTTGCCCGTCTGAACCGTTTCAACGTAAGAACCGAACGGCGTCGGAACTGCGGGAAGTTGGATGCCAAGGTCTCGCAGCCTGCGATCCGCGCTCGCCGGCCGTGCACCTTTACCGGCTACCACTGTCCCACGTGCGCACCGCCGTCCACGTGCAGCACCTCCCCGGTTACCTGCGTTGCTTCCGTCAAATAGACAACTGCGTCAGCAATATCTTTGGCCTGGGAGATTGTGCCCATCGGCGAAAGCTTGGTCATAACGTCTCGTGGCGTACTTCGGTGGAGAGGAGTATCGACGACGCCCGGTGCGACTGAGTTGAAGCGAATGTTCCTTTTCGCATACTCAATCGCCAGGCTGATAGTGATAGCGTTGAGCCCGCCTTTGGTGATCATCGGAATCGACGCCGGAACGCCTAGAATCGGGTTATCCGCTAGAGCTGCTGTGATGGAAGTGACGCTGCCGCCCGTACCTTGTTTCAACATCTCTCGCACCGCCAACTGAGTGAGAAAGATGAACCCCTCCAGATTGGTGGATACGAGAGCGCGAAAGTCTTCAGCCGTGTAATCCGTGAACGGCTTGACTGAAAATATGCCGGCGTTGTTCACCAAGTGATCGATCGATCCGAACCTATCGATTGCGGTATGTGCCACATTTTCGGCAGTTGCGTACAGACCGATATCCCCATCTACGACCGCAAGGGCAGGCGATGGCGGAAAGTCGGCCCCGGACATACTGCGTGCTGTTGCGGTCACGTTGTAACCGCGAGCCAGAAATGCTTGAGCGACAGCAGCTCCAATCCCTTGTGAAGCACCTGTCACAATCACCGTCTTTTTGTTTGGCATGTTTGAGCTCCAACGCTTCTCCGACCTTCGTCGAGAACGTGAAGCAATGACATCACACGAGGCGAGTTGCCGCTATCAGACCATGGTGTTGATCGGTACCTTCGTATCGACAGGTCCATCTGGCATTCTATCGAGTCACGCCAAGGCGGCGGAGAAGATGAACGCTTCGTCGAACGATATCTAAGTGCTGACCAATACCATCGTTCAATTTACTCGCCTCGAGGCACGTGTTGTCATGGCATCAGTGGAGCGCAACTAGATCGGGTCGAACGTGCATTAGTGGCACCTCGATAAAGGAAGACGGCAATGACAAAGAGACGAGAAGTCGTGAAGAAGATCAGAACTCTCTTTTCCTACCGTTGTTCTGCGTATCTCAGGGTTACAGCATTACTGGGATTCTCAGCGACTCGCAGCTCTTCTTTTCACCGTTTTTCACCTTGATGTTCGCGGCCGGACGACCTGCTAAACGCAAACCGACGCAACGATCGGGGGATACATGAAGACCACACGATTCATTTTTCGGGCGCTGACCGTCGCTACGCTAACATTTTGCAATCTCGCAGTCATGAACGCACAGAAAGGAAATTGGAAGATGGAACAGCCGGTCTCTTATCACACGGTCAACGTCGATGGGCTCTCGATCTTTTATCGGGAAGCGGGTCCGAAAGATGCTCCTACGATTCTCTTCCTACACGGTCTTCCTTCGTCATCGAGAATGTTTCAACCGCTCCTGACGCGGCTTGGGGACAAGTACCATCTAATTGCACCCGACTATCCGGGTTATGGGCACAGCGATTGGCCCAGTCCGAAAGAGTTTGCTTACACTTTTGACCACATTGCCTTTGTGATGACGGACTTCACCCAAGCGCTGGGTTTATCCCGCTACACCCTCTACATGCAGGACTATGGAGGGCCGGTCGGCTTTCGCATGGCACTTGCGCATCCGGAACGGGTGAGATCTCTCATCATCCAGGATGCGGTCGCCCACAATAAAGGACTCGGCGCAAACTGGGCGACACGTCGTGCATTTTGGGATGACCGGCCGGCCCACGAACAAGCGCTTCGCAAGAACTTACTGTCGCTCGCGACCACGAAGACGCGCCATGTCGGAGACGATCCTAACGTTGAGCTCTACGATCCAGATTTGTGGACTGACGAGTACGCCTTTCTGAACGCGCCGGGGCAAGCCGAAATTCAAAGCGATCTCTTCTATGACTACCGCACCAACGTCGCCGCTTACCCAACATGGCAAGAGTGGCTCCAAAGGACACAGCCTGAACTCTTAGTTCTGTGGGGTAAGCACGACCTCTCCTTTGATCTCGGTGAGCCGGACCGATATCGGAAGGATGTCCCCAATGCGCAGGTCCACATCCTCGACGCGGGGCACTTTGCCCTGGATACCAAACCAGACGAAATCGCGGTGCTGGTGCGCGAATTCATGAATGGACAGAAGTAAGAAGTACTTCGAATCTTAAGAAATCACTGCGAGAGGAAGGTATCTCGCCCCCAGCCAAGGAGACCATCATGAGCGAAAATATTGAAGGAAAAGTTGTCGTCATCACAGGAGCGAGCAGTGGTCTTGGAGAAAGCACCGCTCGCCATCTCGCGAAGCTGGGAGCATCGGTCGTGTTAGGTGCAAGGCGGACGGATCGTCTCGACGCTATCGTGAAGGGAATCAAAGCTGATGGCGGAACGGCATTGGCGGAGACGGTCGACGTCACGGTGCGGTCTCAGGTCGAAGCTCTGGTACAGAAGGTGATCGCGACGTATGGCAGGATCGACGTTCTGGTGAACAATGCCGGTATTATGCCGATTGCTCCACTTGCCGCCCTTAAGGTAGACGAATGGGATCGCATGATCGACCTCAATATCAAGGGCGTACTGTACGGAATCGCCGCCGCTCTTCCCTATATGCAGAAGCAGAAGAGCGGCCACATCATTAATATTGCCTCGGTCTTCGGAATCAAAGTGTTCGCACCCGGAGGTACAGTGTATTGCGCGACTAAGGCGGCCGTCCGCACTCTGACTGAAGGCCTCCGTATGGAGATTCATGCGGACAAGATCCGGACAACGATCATCGATCCTGGAGCAGTGGATTCTGAGTTGAAGGACGACACTTCCGACGAAGCATCTTCCAAGGTAGTCAAGGAGCTTTACAAGACCTTGGCCATACCAGCCGACTCCATTGCTCGCGCCATCGCCTACGCCATCGAACAACCTGAGGACGTGGACATCAATGAGATCGTCGTCCGCCCGACTGCCCAGGATTTCTAAGTCATTAGACTCCATTGCGGCCTGGATCAAGAATGCTTTGGCGCGACAGATGCATGCCTCCTGGGGCGTGCACTCCGGAAGGTGCGATCTAGGGGGAACAAGTTATGAATGACGCGAACGACATCGTTGTGGTTGACGATAATCAAGTGCTGGTAAGTGTGCTCTCAGAGATTTTCAAGGAGCTCGGGTATACCGTTCGAACAGCCTCAGACGGGTTCGAGGCGCTGGCAACGATACGCGAACGCGTTCCCGGCATTCTCATCTCAGACCTGAACATGCCTCGTATGACTGGCTATGAGCTTCTTTCCATCGTGCCAAGGCGATTTCCAACGGTTGCCGTCATCGCTATGAGCGGAGCATACCGTGGCAACGACATTCCTGCGGGAATTGCAGCGGATGGCTTCTATGCGAAAGGTGGGTGTAGCGTCGCCCAGTTATTAGAGATCCTGAACTCGTTGGGACGGACAGCCAATGACAGGCTGAGAGCTTTTGTCCTGAGGCAGGGCAAGCATTGCGTTGAACCACCGTCTCTCTCCTGGTAGGCAGATAAGGCGCACCGCCCAGAGCGCAAATTTCACCCGATATTTTGGTATTGGTCGATACGTTCGTCCAATGGCTCCCTCGTCGCGCTTCTGCCAATCTTGCACTGAACAGTCATTTGCTCTGACTTCGAAAGGACTGTCAAATGGACGGCACAAATGGACTGAAAGAGAACACGCGCGTGACCGCGTCTGTCGCCTCGACACTTAGTGTGAACATTTTTTCTGCCCCGGGGGGCTATGGTCGGCGAGCGGACAAAGCCCTTCGGCGAGCCGCGTGGCTTCCCGCAGCTATAACCCCATCAACAGCTGATGCGAACGTTTCGGAATTGGAGTCGTCAATGAGCAGCGTACAAATCGATCAGAAGAGCTATGAGATGCCCCCGCGAGAGGGGATCAGCATCGCGCATTTTCTCACCGTCGCCGACATTGAGCGATCGGCCCGCTACTACGAAAAGGTCTTCGGCGCTCGCATTCTGAGTCTTGGTGACGGCAACGCGCCTGGATACCTTCAACTGGCGAATATCTGGATGATTCTGAACGTCGGAGGCGGCCCCACCCCCGATAAGCCGACGGTAATACTCAGCGTCCCCGACCCGAATCACATCAACAGCTTTATGAATTTCCGGGTTGCGGATATTCAAGCTTGCTATGAGTTATGGAAAAGCCGAGGAGCCGAGTTCATCACCGAGCCGATCCCCAAGTACGGCGAGACGCGCTGCTACATTCGGGATCCTGACGGATATATTATCGAGGTCGGACAGAGCAACGAGCTCACCTACGGTTAGCGCTCTCGGCCCGGCTAAGGTGCGGATTTATGACGCTTATGGATGTTCGCATTGCAGTGAAGAACTCTCATAGGCGCTGCGAGAGTGTGTTCCATCGAACCGCGGGCGCTTGCGCACGTAGCAGGAGCCTCGCACGTGAAGGAGGCAGTTCAGATGAACAAGCAAATGCGCCAACTAACAAGCATCGCAGTAGCCTTTATAGGCTTCACAGTTTTCGCGCAGCAGGACAGGTCCACCCTGAAAGTGCCTGGTGGACTCGCATTTTCTGAGTTCAAGGGCTACGACAAATGGGAGGACGTCGCAGTCAGCGAAACGGAAGGCAGCGTCAAGGCAATTCTGGGAAACCCAACGATGATCAAGGCGTATAAGGAGGGCGTTCCGGGCAACGGCGAGCCTTTCCCCGAAGGCTCCAAGATCGTCAAAATCGAGTGGATCAAGAGGAAGAATCCGGCGTCCCCATATTTCGTGGAGGTGCCGGACGCGCTAAAGACGCTCTCGTTTATCGAGAAGGACTCGAAGAAATTTCCGAATACCCATGGATGGGCATATGCTCAGTTTGCGTATGACCCTGCATCAAAGACGTTGAAGCCTTCGGTCACTGGCGCCGAATGTGGATATACCTGCCACACGAGGGTAGCGTCGAGCGACTATATCTACACAAAATATCCGCCTCGGTAGCCGGATTTCCCGCTAATGATCAAAAATACGTTTTGAGCCTCGACGAGTGACAAATCGCCGAGTATCAAATCTAGGGCGGTGCCACGACTGGTGCACAGCATCATTCCCCGGCACGGGCGGAGGTAAAGCAAAATTGGAGGGGGAGTCGCATTTCAGATTGATGGTATCTTTGATGGTATTTCTATTTATAGGCCTTCTAAACTATTGATTCTAAATATATTTTGGCTCCTCAGGTAGGACTCGAACCTACAACCCTTCGGTTAACAGCCGAATGCTCTGCCATTGAGCTACTGAGGAGTGCGTGGCGTTGGGTTGTCCACTAACTAAGTTAGCAGAGCCCGCCAAGTGCGTCAAAAACAGCCTCTTTCTCTTCCCGCCGCAACATTCCCAACACCTGGAATCACCCCTCCAGCCATGCATCCGGGCGCTCAAAACGATACCATGAAGAAGATTCATCAGGAGGCACAATGTCCCGAATCTCCCGGCTCGACCGCAGCGAAGTCGCTCCCGAAACCGCCCCGCTTTACGACAAAATCTTCGCGCTGCGCGGCAACGTCCCCAATATGTTCCGCGTCATGGCTCACCGGCCCGAAATCTTCGCCACCATGCAGGCGCATTTTGCCGCTGTGCTCAATTCCGGCACGGTCCCCACCAGGCTGAAGGAACTCATCATCGTCCGCACCAGCCAGGTGAACCAGACGCCCTATTGCCTGGCCAGCCACACCATTCTGGCCCGCAACCTGGGCTGGACCGACGAGCAGCTCGCCCACCTTGCCGACTGGCCGCAACGCGACGACTTTACGCCCGCCGAAAAGGCCGCGCTTCGCCTTGCTGAGACCGTCACCCGCGACGCCAACGCCGTCAGCGACGAGCAGTTTGCCGAGCTGCGCGGCTTCTACTCCGAAGGCGAAATCGTCGAGTTGCTTTGCGCCATCGGCCTCTTCAACTACTTCAACCGCTTCAACAACGCGCTCAAGATGGAGCCGACTAAGCCCGGCGAAGGCGGATGCGTCACCCCTGCTGCCGAGGCCGCGACTGCGCGATAACGCCCGATCCATTCACGTCGAACTACGCAAATCATCCGGCACCACGAATACCCGTATAGCCATTACTACCCACATAAAAGGAGTTTCCCTGCTCGCATGAAGCTCAAGCTGCCCGCCGGCACGTTCCTCGCATATCTCTTCGACTGCGACGGCACGGTCGTTGATTCCATGCCCCTCCACTACATCGCATGGAAGAGGCGCTCGGCAGTGGGGCGCCACATTCGATGAAGAGCTTTTCTACGCCTGGGGTGGCAAGCCGCCGGTTGAAATTGTCGCCGGGCTGAATCAGATGCAGGGGCTGCAAATGCCCGTCGCAGCCGTCGCCGAACGCAAAGAGCATCTCTATTACGAGCAACTCGCTCAACTCAAGCCAGTGCCTGAAGTGCTCGAGCACATCAACGCACAGCAAGGCCGCATTCCTTTTGCCGTGGTCTCCGGCAGCACGCGCGAGTCGGTCGTCAAATCGCTCATCACAGTGCATCTGCTCGACCGCTTCGCCGTCCTCGTCGGCGCCGAGGACTACGCCCGCAGCAAACCCGCTCCCGACGCATTCCTCATCGCCGCCGCTCGCCTCGGCATCGCGCCCAAAGATTGTCTCGTCTTTGAAGACACTGCGATGGGCATTCAGGCGGCCACGGCAGCCGGAATGGCCTCCGTTCGCGTTCCCTCGCCGCTCGAACGGCGCAATGGAACCGGCGCAACCGGGAATGCGTAACCACCCGGAGGAAAATCTCAGGAGGCTGCCTTGTCTTCCCTCGTAGCAGACCGAGCCCACCCGCGCAATCCATCGCTCTGCGGACGTTGCAATCCTCTTCGGCATCGCAGCCGCGGTGGCGCTCCTGCATCATCCTCACCAACAGCCGCTACGGCTTTCATCGCGACGAGCTGCAATTCCTCAGCGATGCGCGCCATCTCGACTGGGGATTCGTCGCTTATCCGCCCCTCGACTCCCTTTCTCGAGCGCATTGGTCTCGCCTCTTTGGCCTCTCCCTGGTCGGTTTGCGCCTGTTTTCCGTCCTCGCGCAATGCATCGCAGTCATTCGTCTCGCCGGTCTCATGGCCCGCGACCTCGGCGGCGCGCGCTTCGCTCAAGTCACTACGGCCCTCGCGGTCGCTTTTTCTCCGGTTCCGGTCTTCAACGGCACAGAATTCCAATACACCTCGTTCGACTTCTTCTGGTGGGTTCTCATCGCGTACTTCACCATCCGCCTTCTCAAGTCCGAGAATCCGCGTTGGTGGCTCGCCATCGGCGCAGCCGTCGGCCTCGGCCTTCTCACCAAGTACGCCATCGTGTTTTACATCGCCGGCATGCTCGTCGGCCTCGTGCTCTCCTCCGCGCGCCGCTTCTCTCTGAGCCTGTTGGTTCTGGGCCGGCATAGCCCTCGCGCTCCTCATCTTTCTGCCCAACTTCCTATGGCTCGTAGCGCCACGATTTCATCTCCTATCACTTCCTCCAGCACATTCACGCACGCGACGTCGCCGAGGGCCGCGCCAATGGCTTCCTCAAAGGCCAGTTCCTTGCCTGCGCCAACCTTGCCGCTGCGCCGATATGGATTGCCGGCTTCATCGGCTTCCTCGCAACCGCCGCTATCGCATGCTCGCGTTCATGTATCTGGTCCCGCTTGCAGTCTTCTGGATTGCATAAGGGGCGCCTCTACTATGTTGCTGGCGCCTACCCCATGCTGCTCGCCATGGGCGCGGTCCTCGCCGAGCGCTGGCTTCGTTCCCTGCCCCGCTGGGGCCGCTTGCGCCATCGAGTCCGTCTACTTCGCCGCCTTCGTGTTTGTCTCGGCCTATGTCTGCGCCATCGTCCTTCCACTCGCATCAGCCGGCCCGCTTGCGCAACTTTGCCCTCAGCCATAACGGCGATTTGCGCGAAGAAATTGGCTGGGACGAACTGGTACGCACCGTCGCCCAGATCCGCGACTCCCTCCCGCCCGATCAGCAGGCCCACCTCGGCATCACCACCGGCAATTACGGCGAGTACGGCGCCATCGAAATGCTCGGGCCGGCCTACCGCCTCCCCATGCCAATCGGCACCACCAACTCGGAATGGCTGCGCGGCTACCCGACGCCATCGCCCACCACGTTCATCGTCCTCGGTCTTAGCCAGCAGCATGCCAACTCGATCTTCACCGGCTGCCGGCTCGCCGGACACAACGGAAACTCTGAAGGCATCAAGAATGAAGAGAGTCAGTACCATCCAGACATCTTCGTCTGCGGTCCTCCACGCCAAAGCTGGCCCGAGCTCTGGAAGGAACATCAGGACTTCGGCTGAGGCCCGTTTCCGTCGTCAATACAGCAACACTGCCACGCGATATGCCGAAAACGATCCCTCCACCACCTGTGCCGGACAACTGCCCACCGCAGCCTGGCGATACTTGCCGGAAGCAAGATGCTCCACCAGCGCCTGCGGCAGCCGTGTCAAATCGGCATCCTGCCAGCGCATGACGAATCGCGGCTGCATCCCGCCCGCCGACCGCGGCACGCCTTCATCGGTTGCGCAAGCCTCTCGCGCCAATCTGGGATCGTTCAGAATCGTCACGCCGCTCACGCGAATCAACCCTGCCACGCGCGCCTCCACTTGCGGCGCGCTCATTTGCTGCACTGCGCGACTGTAATCGGCGACTGCGTAAAGCACGCCGCGCGCCGCCACCACGGCCACTCCCACGTGGTCCACATCGGGGCTCAGCAGGTTGGTGCGGTGCCCCGGCGACTGCATCCACTCCTCGTGAATCGCGTCGGCCGACGACCCTACGGCGACGTTCTCCTCAATCACGCTGAAATGTGCGCCCGCCTGCGCCGCGCGGCCGCTCACATCCGGCTCGCCGCCGTAGCGGTGCGCAATCGGCCCTTCCATCGCCATGCGCCGGCAATGTTGCAGCGCGGCAT
Source organism: uncultured Acidobacteriaceae bacterium (assembly GCA_963758785.1). GTDB lineage: Bacteria > Acidobacteriota > Terriglobia > Terriglobales > Acidobacteriaceae > Telmatobacter. The sequence goes on along the minus strand of CAVWXA010000026.1, from coordinate 217,430 downwards.
CCGCCAGCGCCGGGTCCCACTGCAAACGCCCTACGCCAGCCTGCGCCCGCGCCTGGTTGGCCAGCGCAAAAATCTGCTCCGCTGCAGCCCGTAGATTCGGCGCGCCGCTATCTTGCGTAGGCGCACCATACTGCGGCTGAGCCAAAACGACCACCGCCGGCACCACCGCCAGAACCACAAAAAAGCCCTTCGTAAATAACCTCATGCTCGATTAAACCCCGGCTCGCCGCGGGTGTCGCTGTATTTTTGTTCGGCACGGATACATTCTCCGTTACTAATGTATTGCGCCAGATTGGTCTCCGCATCTGTGCAACGTGCATGCCGTATGTAGCGTGGGAAATTTGATGATCACAGCAGAAGATCTCGAGCCGTAATAGCGACGTCCGTGTAGAACTTCTCAACCAGGGTCGCGTCTTATCACCCGACAATCGGGCTCTTCGCGTCTGGTTTGCGTTGGTAACTCCCCAAATCGTCGCGCGGTCCGATCCAGATGAACAGAATGATGGCCGGCAATGCGACGACGCTGGTAAGCAGGAAGAACTGTACCCAGCCAATCTTCTCTGACAATACCCCTCCCGAGGAGGCCACCACGGTGCGGCCAAGCGAAGCAAGCGAGGCAAGCAGCGCGTACTGAGTCGCCGTAAAAGCGGGCGAGCACAGACTGGAAAGATAGGTCACCAACGCAGTCCCGGCCATTCCACCCGTGATATTTTCGGCAGTCACACATAAAGCAAGGTAGCCGATCCGATGCCCGCCAACAGCCTGCAGAACAAAAAACAGGTTCCCGACCGACTGCAAAATGCCACAAAGAATCAGCGAGCGGCGGATTCCGAACCGGGTCGTCACCACCCCGCCTATTAAAGCCCCTGCCACAATCGAGAAAAATCCGAACACTTTCGAAGCGGCGGCGATCTCAGGGAGCGAAAATCCCAACGATATATAGAGCGGCGTCGACATCACTCCCGCCATTGCCTCGCCCAGCTTGTATCCGAAAATGGCGATCAGGATGACAGGCCAAAGCGGCCGATGCATGAAATCGCGAAAGGGACCGATCACGGCGGTCGAAAACGCGTGGCGAATCGCATGCCATCCTGATCCCGCAGTAGGTGAAGTTCCCGTCGAGACCTTCGGTTCGGGACCCAGCAAGAACACCAGTATTCCCACACCGACCAGCGCAGCCATTGTGGCATAGGCCGCGAACCACCCGGCGTACGCTGCGATCAACAGGCCGCCTGCCCCTGAAACCAGCATGCCGATCCGGTAGCCGGACTGAATCATGGCTGCTCCGGGAGCCTGCTGATCACCATTCAGGCTCTCCACCCGCCAGGCATCGATCACGATATCCTGGCTCGCAGATAGAAATGCGACAAGTACCGACAAAGGCGGCCATCAGAGGCAAATTGTGCTTTGGATTGCACAATCCCAGACCGAGAATCGCGCCGATCAGAAGGATCTGGATGGTGATTCCCCAACCGCGCCGCCGTCCCAAAGGCAGTGGCGGAGGTACGCGATCCATCAGCGGCGCCCACAGAAACTTGAATGCGTAGGGCGTGCCAACCAGGGCGAAGGTGCCGATCGCTGCGCGCCGCACGCCAGCTGTCGCAAGCCACGCCGAAAGAGTTGAGTAAGTCAGCAGGAGCGGCAAGCCACTGGAAAATCCGAGTGCAAGCACCTGCAAGCACGCGCGGTTCAGTATAGGCTGCAACCGCGCTGCCGCCAGTTTGTTCGAGCGTGTCCTTCGTTGATTCGGGAGTTTTCCTTCATCTCAATTTTCGGGCACCCTATTTCAGCCTCTCGCCCTGGTTCAGCTTCTTGAATGAAGGATTGCTAGGAGCAATTTTAAAGTAACGCCGTCGGGCTCAAATGAAAGCGTAAACAGAGTTAACATAACACGAATGCCCTCGCTCCCAGCCTCGCCATTCCCGCATACGCGCCTGGAGCTTCGGCTTTGACCTCGCGCAATTTCTCTGCGCCTGTCATCCCGATCGAGTCCGAACACCGCCAGCGCCGCTTATCCTGAATCCATGATCCTCGGCATCGTCAGCGACACCCACGGTCTCCTTCGCCCTGAAGTCGCTCCCGCCCTCAAAGGCGTCGATCACATTCTGCACCTCGGCGATGTGGGCAAGCTCTCAATTCTCGACCGAACTCGCGAAGATCGCTCCCGTCACCGCCATTCGCGGCAACGTGGACCGCGAGGGCCCTGCGCCAAACTGCCTGAAACCGACGTCGTTCTCATCGAGGGCCGCTACATCTATATGCTGCACGACCTGAAGACCCTCCACCTCGACCCCGCCGCCGGAAAATTCGCCGCCGTTCTCCACGGCCACACTCACGTGCCGAATTTCTACACGAAGAAAGGCGTCCTCTACTTCAATCCCGGCTCCTGCGGCCCGCGCCGTTTCGATCTGCCCATAACGATCGGTCTGCTCACCATCGGCGCGCACGGGGAATTGAAGCCCGGAATCATCCACCTGGCCCTTGCTTCCCGCGGTGAGTAACACGGACTGCACACGTCCCGCATATCGGTAGCAGTCGCTCCTTTATTCATGCTTCGTTTAGAACCGCGATGCTGAAATAGTATTCAGGACGCCGCTTCGGCGCGCGTTACGCAGACGGTCGATCATGCAGATCGTGCATCGGCCGCCTCGATCCAGGAGCCAACAAAATGGCCTCCCGCGCAGTCCTCTGCTGCGGATTGCGGCTTTGCTCGTTACTCCTTTTCCTCACCGTCAGCACAGCCGCTCAAACCACAACCCCAAACCCAGTTCCCGCGCCGTCTTCGGATGCGGGCACGTCAACCGACTTCTTCCTTATGCCCGGGTCGGACTTCGACCGCCCCGGCCTCGTTCCCAGGGCTAACCTGAACATCGGCATCGGCCACACCTTCGCCTTCCTCAAGAAAGATCCCATTGGCGACGAGCTCACCTTCGGCTACACCTATGAGAACGCCGGCTCGCACGGCTTCTTTCACACCAACTTCGGTTCGCACACTGAGGCGCTCGGCGTGATGAAAAACTTCAACCTGCCCAAAACTACGGCGGTCACGGGTTACACCTGGATCCAGACTGGTCTCACGAGCTTCACGGGAAACGCGCACATCGAGAACAGGTTCTACGACGGTGAAGCGCTCGGCGCTGCAATCCATTTCAACGAGCACAACGGCATCTGGATACAGGAAAGCTACAACAAGATCCCTACAGTTCCCTGGTACACCACCACGGGCATTGGCTACACATGGAGTTGGTGATCTGCTGGACCAATCGCATTGAGCGACGACCGGCGACACCCAGACCAGAGATCCTGCGGCCCGCGCCGTTTCGATCTGCTGGTTACTGTCGGGCTTTTAACACTGAAGAAAGACGGCGAACTCCAACCCGAGATCGTGCACCTCCGCATCTCCTGAAGCGAAGTGCGCGCCTTCTATTCCCTACTCCCTGATCCCTAACAGCTGTTCCCTGCCTCACCGGTAAACCTCCGGAATAAAACTCTGCTCCTGAATCGGTGGCCGTACATACTTCGATTTGCCCAGCGTCGGCAGCTTGAGTGGCTCCGGTGTAAGGTCGCGGTATGGAATCAAACTCAGCAGATGCCGGATCACGTTCAGCCGTGCCCGTTTCTTGTCTTCGGCGTTCACCACAAACCACGGCACCTGCCTGGTGTCCGTCACCGCAAACATCTCGTCCTTGGCGCGCGAATAGTCGGCCCAATGCTTGCGCGATTCCAGGTCCATCGGGCTCAGCTTCCAGCGCTTGGTAGGCGTACGCATGCGGTCCTGGAAGCGTCTTTCCTGCTCTTCGTCGCTCACGCTGAACCAGTACTTCAGAACGATGATTCCCGATCTCACCAGCATGCGCTCGAACTCCGGGCAACTCTGCATGAACTCCAGGTACTCGCGCTCCGTGCAAAAACCCATCACGTGTTCCACGCCGGCGCGGTTGTACCAACTCCGGTCAAACAGTACCATTTCGCCTGCCGCCGGCAGGTGCGCCACGTAGCGCTGGAAGTACCACTGCGTCTTTTCCCGCTCCGTCGGCGTGGCCAGCGCCACGATGCGGCAGACACGCGGATTCAGCGACTCGGCGATGCGCTTGATGGCGCCGCCCTTGCCGGCTGCGTCACGTCCTTCAAACAGCACCACCACCCGCAGGCCTTCGTGACGAATCCACTCCTGCAGCTTCACCAGCTCGATCTGCAGGCGGCTGAGTTCGCGCTCGTATTTGCAATCTTTGCCGAGAAGCAGCGGAGCCTCCGCCTTCGTCATCACCGTTAAGTGATCCCCTGATCCATGCCCGTTCCCTTCTTCGTGCCTGTGCTTCTTTTTGTGCATGCCCGCCATCATCCTCCTCCGGCCCATTCGTCTGGAGAGTTTATCGGCCGGCTGGTGACTTTTGTTACTTCTCCGCTTCCGCTGCCCGCGCTCGCTGCAACTCTCCTTCCCGTCCCGTGTTCAATTGGGAGAGGTCGCGCCGCATCTCTGGCGGGACATCCAATTCCACCAACGAGGTCTACTGTATGACAATGAGGAAGATCGTAGTGCTGGCCGCATTGCTGTTCCCCGTGGCGCTGGCCGGATGTTCTCACCCGCAGCCGGTGGTATACGTTGCCCCGCCGCCCCCGGGATTCGGTCCGGTTGCTCAGCAGGGGTATCACGATGGCAGCGACGCTGCACGTCGGGACATTCACTCTGGCCTGGCTGCCGACCTGCAACGCCATCCCCGTTTCCGCAATCCACCCATTGGCCCGCCGGAGGAGTACCGCCGTGGCTTCCGCGCTGGATACGAGGCGACCTTCCGCGGTGGCCCGCCGCCTCCGGGCTATTGAAGAATGAACCGCGCAGATTCATGAGAAGATTAAATTTCCCTGGGCGAGGTTGAATCTCTCGATCCATGAATCTGCGCGCTCGCGTTTTCAGAAATATTGGAATGCGGCGCCAATACAGCGGTTTCGGAAATTGTGTATCCGCATTTAGGGCAGTCAAGTCTTCGCGACTCCAGGGAGCGACGACCCCGGATGCTGCTTTGATCGGACACAGTGTTTCCGAAGCCGCTCGGTAGTAAAGTCATCGCGACTTATAGAGAGCGGTGACCCTGTACCTTGGCGCAAACATGACTCTTTTTCCGAAAACGCCATACGTCATCTTCCTTGCGTGTACTGCCGCGCTGGGCGGTCTGCTCTTCGGATTCGACATCGCCATCATCACCGGCGCTGGCCCGTTTCTCGCGCGGCACTTCGCCCTCAGTGACATCAGCCTGGGCTGGGCATTCAGTTCCCTGCTCTTCGGCTGCGTCCTCGGTTCCTTCATCGCCGGCCGCCTCACTGACCAGCTCGGACGCAAGCGCATGCTGGTCTGGGTTGCAGTCCTGTTCGCCATCACCTCGGTAGCCACGGCGTTGGCGCCGAGCTTCACCCTGTTTATCTGCGCACGATTCCTTGGCGGCATTGCCGTCGGAAGTGTCTCGCTGCTCTCGCCCATGTACGTCTCTGAAGTTTCGCCGCCCTCGATCCGCGGCCGCATGGGCACCTTCTATCAGATGTCCATCATCACCGGCATCCTCATCTCCTATTGCATCAACTACCTCTTGCGCAACACCGGCCCCGACAATTGGCGATGGATGTTCTTGACTGGAGCCGCGCCATCTGCGCTCTTCCTCGTCCTTATTTCGCTCGCGCCTGAAACGCCGCGCTTCCTCGTCCGCGTTGGCAAAACGCGTGAGGCATTTCTCCTCCTCGAACGCATCGAAAACAAGGAGACCGCCCAAAAGGAATTAGCAGCAATTACCGACGCACTCAAGGAGAAGCGTCAGACGTGGCGGAACCTCCAGCGCCCCGGCGTGCGTCGGGCGCTCGCCGCAAGCGCGTGCCTCGCCATTCTCATCCACGTATCGGGAATCAACACCATCATCGATTACGCCCCCGCGATCTTTCTCTCCGCGGGATGGAAGATTAACGGCGCGCTCGTGTCCACATTCATTGTGGGCGTCAACAACGTCCTCTTCACCATGATTGCCTTTTGGGTCATCGATCGCTACGGCCGCAAGCCACTCTACATCACCGGCTCCCTCGGCATGACGGTCGCGCTCGCCGGCCTTCTCACCGCGGTTCTAGCCGGTCACTTTCATGGCGTTCTTGTGCTTGTCCTTGTCCTCCTCTACCTGGCCTTTTTTTCCTCATGTGTGGGACCGGTCTTCTGGACGCTCGTCCCTGAGATCTTTCCCAGCGACGTCCGCGGAGCTGCCATGACCGTCCCCGTCCTCCTGCAGTGGGTAGCCAATGCTGTAGTGGTACTCCTCTTTCCTTACGCGTTTCACGTCATCGGCAAGGCGGTTACCCTGGGTTTTCTCGCAGTCATGTCGCTCACCCAGGCCATCTTCACATGGCGCTATCTGCCGGAGACGAAGAACAAGCCGCTCGAAGAGATCGAGCAGTACTGGCTGGCGCCCAGCTGCAGACCCTCGGCGCACGTCTGAACCAGTGGGCGACTGCGCCCGCGATCATTTGATCCCGCGAAAATTCGTATTGATCATACTCATCCCGTGATGAACGTGGTACGGTAACCTGCGCGCAGCCCCGCGCGCAACTTCAACACGCCGATAATCGAAGATGTGGACAGCACAAACAATCTCGCTCTCTTAAAGGATTATGAAGCCTATCTGCGTGTGGAAAAAGGACTTCGCCCGCTCACCTGCGAAGCCTACCTCAGCGATCTGCGCATCTTTGCCGAGTTCCTCGAAGCCGCGCAACGCCGTGCTGCTCACCGCCGTCGAAGCCGACGTGGCTGCGCTTGCTCGAGCATCTGCGCAACCACGGCATCGACTCGCGCTCCGCGGCGCGCAAGCTGAGCTGTCTGCGCGGTTTTTACAAGTGGCTGCTGCTCGACCGCCGCATTCATCACGACCCCACCGTCAACATCGAGTCGCCGAAGGCGTGGAAGGTGCTGCCCAAGTCGCTGGCCGAGCCCGAAGTGGCAGAGATGCTGGAGCGCGCCGCCATGGCGGCCTCGCATCCGCAGGCAAAAGCCACGGCGCTGCGCGATCGCGCGATTCTCGAGCTGCTGTATGCGGGCGGGCTGCGCGTCTCCGAAGTCACCTCGCTTTCGACCAGCGACCTTGCGCTCGACGCGGGCCGCGTGCAGGTGCGCGGCAAAGGCGACAAGGAGCGCATTGTGCCGCTGGGCCGCACCGCCATTCAGGCCCTGGAACAGTATCTGCGCGAAGGCCGGCCGCATCTGGAGCGCATCAGCTCGGCGCGCAGGACAAAGAGTGCACGCCGCGACAGGACCGCGCACGGCTCTTTCTCTCGCTGCGCGGCATGCCGCTCACGCGCCAATGGGTCTGGCGCCTGGTAAAAACGTCGAACCACTCCACCAGCCCGCACGGCCTGCGCCACAGTTGCGCCACGCACATGGTGGAGCACGGCGCCGACCTGCGCAGCGTGCAAATGATGCTGGGCCACGCCGACATTTCAACCACGCAGGTCTACACGCATCTGGCGCTCGGCCGTTTGAAGGCCGTGCATCGCCAGCACCATCCGCGCGGCGCGCGGCGGCTCGCTGAATCCGAAGCGCGATGCACGGCGAGAATCCGGCCGGCCCGCGCCTTGTCGCGCGAAGAGCTCGCTGGCAGAGGAAGTCGACATGACCGCCACCGGCTCGATCGCCGCTCGATCCGGCGTGCGTTCGTCGACGCGCTGGTCGATGCTTACCTGCACGTGCTGGCCAACGAGCGCGGCGCCTCGGCGCACACGCTGCGCGCCTACCAGCGCGAACTGCACGGATTCGCGGCCTGGCTCGCCGACGCACAGCGGCGAGTGACGCCGAATCGCCAGCTTGCGCGTCGACCAGATCGAGCACACGCACATCCGCGCTTACCTGGGCACGCTCTACGATCGCGGCTTGTCAAAGGCCTCCGCGGCGCGGGCGCTGGCGGCCATTCGCAGCTGGTTCAAGTGGCTGGCGCGCACCGGCCACATCGAGCAGAACGCCGCCTCGCTCGTGTCCACGCCGCGGCTGCCCAAGCATCTGCCGCGCGTGCCTTCCATCGAGCAGATGAACCGCGTGGTCGATTCGGTGCGCGACGACGCAGCAAGCTGGCCCGCGCGCGACAAGGCGATTCTCGAGATGCTGTATGGCTGCGGCATCCGCAATGCCGAGCTGACCGGCCTTAACCTCGACGACATTCACTGGGCCAACGAGGCGATCCTGGTGCGCGGCAAAGGGCAGAAGCAGCGCTACGTGCCGCTGGGCGACGCGGCGGCCGAGGCGCTGCGCGCTCTATCTGGCGGAACGCTCGGCGCGTCTGGCCGCGGCCAGCGGCGGACAAGCCAGTCGCAGACTCCGGCGCTCTTTGTGAATCTGCAACTGCGCGGCTTGGGCAAAGGGCGGCCAGGCGCGGCTCACCACGCGCAGCGTCGGCCGCATCGTCAAGCGCATCGCCATCCTGCGCGGACTTTCGTCCGACGTGCATCCGCACACGCTGCGCCATGCCTTCGGAACCCATCTGCTCGAAGAAGGCGCCGACCTGCGCGCCATTCAGGAGCTGCTCGGCCACGAGCGCCTCTCGACCACCCAGCGCTACACGCAGCTCACCACCGCGCAGTTGACGCAGGTCTACGACCGCACGCATCCGCGCGCGAAATAGCTCTCGCTGCCGCCCGCTCTCAGCCTTCCAAAATCGATGTGTACCAGGTATGAATACCGCGTTGGTTCGAAAGTAGCGCCGGATCCAGTCCGGCTGTCGTGCGGCATCCGTGCCCGAGTCCGCTGAGCCGCCAGACGAAATCAGTCAAGGCGCTACGTCGAGTAGTCCGCGTTGATGTGGATGTATTGCGCGGTCAGGTCGGTGGTCCAGAAGACGCACGAGCCCGGCCCCTGGTGGAGCTGGATGGAGATCGAGAACTCGCGCTGGCTGATGTAGGCGTGGGCCGCGGCTTCATCGAACTCGGGCGCGCGCCCGCCGTCGCGGCAGATGGGCAGATCGCCAAATCGATGTCGATGCGCTCGGGATCGATCTGCGCGCCGGAGTAGCCGATCGCGGCGGCCAGGCGTCCCCAGTTGGGATCGCAGCCGGCCCACGCCGTCTTCACCAGCGGCGAATGAGCAATGGCCTTGGCCACGCGCAGTGCATCGGCGTCGTTGGCCGCGCCGTCGATGCGCAATTCAACCACGTGCGAAACGCCTTCGCCGTCGGCCACCACCTGGCGCGCCAGCGAAGTGCACACTTCTGTCAGCGCGGCGGCAAATGCCGCGTCGCCCGCACCGATCCGCACGCCGCTCGCGCCGGAGGCGAGCAGCAGCACGGTGTCGTTGGTGGAAGTGTCGCCGTCGACCGAGATGCGGTTGAAGCTGACCTCGATCGCGGCGCGAAGATAGCGCGTTCAGATCGGCGGGCTCGATCGCGGCGTCGGTCAGGATGTAGACCAGCATGTGGCGTGCGGCACAAGCTGCGGATGAATCATGCCGGAGCCTTTGCCGAAGGCGGCGATGCGCACCTCGCGCACTTCGCCGCTCTGCGCCGCGCGATTCGAGCCGCGCGAAGGCCGTCTTCTCCACCGTATCGGTGGTCAGGATGGCGTGCGCGGCTTCATGGAAATGGCTCGGCTCATGCGCCGAGCGCCGCGGCAAGATCGGGCAGCGCGGCGATGAGCTTTTCCGCGGGCAGCGGAACGCCGATGATGCCGGTCGACGAAGGAAAGACCTCTTCCGCGCGGCAGCCGAAGCGTCTCCGCGGCGGCGGCGCAGGTGGCGCGCGCCGCCCTCAAGCCCGGCCTCGCCCGCGGCGCAGTTGGCGTTGCCCGCGTTGATGGCGACCACGCGGACATGGCCCGCCGGTCGCGCTCAAATTTTCCTTGTCGACGATGAGCGGCGCGGCGATCACGCGGTTGGCGGTGAATGCGGCGGCGGCGCTGGCCGGCGCATCCGCCACGATCAGCGCGAAGTCGGGTGCGGCCGCTGGCTTTCAGGCCGGCTTTGGCGGCGCCGAAACGGAAGCCGCGGGGGATGGCATTGTTGGGAGAGATCGCTCATGCAGTGGACCCCATTTAATCTAGCAGGTGGAGGCGTCGCAGGACGCCGCATGAGCCGAAAACGCGAAGAATTCGGACGGAGTTTCTTGGAACTGCGCGATGTGAACGTGGCGCGCGGAGAGCGCGTGGTGCTGCACGATGTGAACCTCAGCATCCGCACCGGCGAGCACGTGGCCATCCTCGGACCGAACGGCTGCGGCAAGTCCACGCTCATCCTGGCCATGACCTGCCAGCTCTATCCCATCGTTCGGCCGGGAATGCGCGTGCGCATCTTCGGCCGCGAGCGCTGGGACCTGACCGAGCTGCGCCGGCATTTTGGCGTGGTCAGCGCCGGGCCGATGGGCACCGAGCTGCCGGGCGAGCGAACCGCCGTCACCTGCGGGCCTCGACGCGGTGATTGCGGGATTCTTTTCGGCATCGACGCTGTGGCCGAATCTGCATGTCACCGACGAAATGCGCGCGCGGGCGTGGGAGGCGCTGGAACGGATGGAAGCCACGCATCTGGCCAGCGCAACTGGTCGGCACCATGTCGGCCGGAGAAAAGCGGCGGATCCTGATTGCGCGGGCGCTGGTTCACCGGCCGCAGCAACTGCTGCTCGATGAGCCCTCGAACGCGCTCGACCTGGCGGCGCAGCGCGAACTGCGCGAGACCCTGCGCGGCCTGGCGCGCGAAGGCACGGGGCTGGTGATGGTGACGCATCATCTGGGCGACATTCTGCCGGAGATCGAGCGCATCATCCTCATGCGCGACGGACGCATCGTGGCCGACGGCCCGCGCGAGGAATTGCTGACCGAGGCGCGGCTGAGCGAGCTTTTCCATACGCCGGTCCGCATCGGGCGCGACGCGGAATGGCTGCATAGCTGGTGAATCCAGGGACCAGCGAACAGAGAAATAAGAACGAAGGATCTAGAGCGTGGTCCAAAAATCTGTGTTGTAACAAGGGCACGACATGCCGGAGCTCCCGGCGGCAGATCCTCGTCGTTGGAGTGGCTTGAGTCGGGCCGAAAAATGCAGGGAGACACTGGGTTTTACAGGCTGCGGGAAAACTCGGTCGAAGATGCACCAAGTGTCAGGGCACGACCTTGGTCGTGCCGTAAGCGAAACGCAATGAGTCCGGCCTTTAGGCCCTGAGCGAAAATTCTTCAACAGATTTGTTCCTGTTTCTCATTTTCCGCAGCCTGTTTTAACCCCTGCAGGAAGGCAACCGCAGTCGACAGAGCGATTTTGAAATACGTACTAGCAATTAAGAGCTACCAGGAGAGCCAAGATGGAATCCTCGCATCATCGTTCGCGGTGGAAGACTCTGCTGGCATTCGGCATCATCTACTTTGTCTGGGGGTCGACCTTCTTCGCCATTCGTGTGGGCGTCAGCGAGGTCCCTCCATTTCTCCTTGCGGCCATGCGCTTTCTGGCCGCGGGATTGCTCGTCTGTGGCTGGGTCATCGCCCGCGGTGGACGTGGACCCACCGTGCGCCAGTGGGTCTCCGCTTCAATTCTGGCGTTTCTGATCTTTGTCTGCGATTACGGTCTCCTCTTTTGGGCGGAGCAGCGCGTCCCTTCCGGCATCGCTGCGGTCATCCTCGCCACCATCCCGGCATTCATGGCTCTGTCTGAAATCGTCTTGCTGAGGACTCAAAAGCTCACACGGAGGCTAGCCGCAGCGCTCCTCATAGGATTTGCCGGAGTCGCAGTCCTCATCAGCCATTCCATCAATCTGGGCAGCCTGGGAAGTTTAGGTGGCGTGCCCATCGATACTGCCGGCGCCGTGGCGCTCATGATCGGAGCTGTGAGCTGGTCCGTGGCATCCGCGCTATCCCGCAGGCTGCAACTCCCCGAATCCAAGGTAATGAGTTCAGGTGCGCAAATGCTTGCCGGCGGAGTGATGCTTGCGCTTGTCGCAACTGCACGCGGCGAACTGCGCGGTTTTCATCCTCTGCATGTGTCGACCGGGGCATGGATTGCACTGCTCTATCTCATCTTCGCCGGATCCATTGCGGGCTTCACCGCCTACGTATGGCTGCTGCACCACGAATCGCCGACGAAGGTGGGCACCTATGCCTATGTAAATCCGGTCGTAGCCGTGGTGATTGGCTATTGGCTTGGCGGCGAGCCGCTCGGCGCGCGCACGGTCCTCGGGGGGCTCTTTGTTCTCTTAAGCGTCGTCATGATCGCAAGGACACAAGCCAGGAAACCAGTCGCAGTCATCGCAACCGAATCCGCCGACTAGATTCGCAATGCTCTGCCTCGTAGTGCTGCCATCCCGGTTAACACTGTCAGAGTTAGAATTGTGCTACGATGCTGCCAATTGGTCACCCCTTTTGACCATGAGGCGGAGGTCAAATTATGCCGCAGCTCTCCAGACGAAATTTCCTGAAAACAAGTGTCGCAACCGGTGCTCTGGCTAGCATGGGCAGCCTTCCGCTGCTCGCCGAGCGCGCAACGGCCACCGATTGGGTAACACTCGGAAAATCGGACGTAAAAGTAACGCGCCTCGCCTTCGGCACCGGAACCCATAACGGATCTGTGCAGCGCCAGTTGGGGCAGGATGGCTTCACTCGCCTGGTTCGTTACGCCTACGATCACGGCATCCGCTTTTTTGAGTCTGCTCAAGCCTATCCCGAAATGCACGAAATGCTAGGCATTGCCCTGAAGGGGCTCCCCCGGGAAAGCTACGCGCTCATGTCAAAGGTCACCACCGACGATGCCGATCCGCAGACCACGATTGACGAAATGCGCAAGCAGGCGCAGACCGAATACTTCGATATCATGCTGCTCCACGTGCAGCACACCGCGACCTGGCCCAGCGATAGCTCGCGCTGGCAAGATGGAATCCTCCAGATGGAACACCGCGATGCGGTCAGGGCCCATGGCGCATCTGTCCACAGCTTGCCCGCGCTCCGCCTGGTGCCCGAGAACAAGTGGCTCGAGATCGCCATGATTCGCATGAATCACAAAGGCGTGAGCATGGACGGCCCCGATTATCACTTCCACGGTGCGGGAGATGTACCTGAAGTAGTCGAGCACGTGCATCAGGCTCGCGCCGCAGGCCTCGGCGTCATCAGCATGAAGTTGATCGGCGAAGGCTCCTTCACCGACCGCTCCGACCGTCAGCAGTCAATGCGCTTCGCGTTCCAGCATGCGGGCGTCCAGGCCGTCACCGTCGGCTACAAGAACACATCAGAAATCGACGAAGCAATCGAAAACATAAACCTCGCATTTGCATAGAAACCCGCTGGGTCCGGAGGGATTCAAACTTGAGCCGCTTTGCGGGCGTCTGAGCCCGCAGGCGAAATCCTGAGCGCAGCGAAGGACCTCGAAGTGAGTAACAGCTCTTGTTATTCTGGTGGGCCCGGAGGGATTTGAACTTGAGCCGCTTTGCGGGCGTCTGAGCCCGCAGGCGAAATCCTGAGCGCAGCGAAGGACCTCGAAGTGAGTAACAGCTCTTGTTATTCTGGTGGGCCCGGAGGGATTTGAACCCCCAACCAAGGGATTATGAGTCCCCTGCTCTAACCGTTGAGCTACAGGCCCTTCAATGTCTTCCGGCCACCGCTCGCTTAAGCATCGCCGATATTGTAGCGGTCGGCCATCGCGTCGACTCATTTTTGAGCCTCACGCAGAGACCTCAGCCGCTCGAAAGCCCGCTTCACACCTGCATGTCGGATGAATGTGCCGCCGCGAAAGTGCGATGCATGTGTGGCCGGCAATTCGCACGACGCTGCGAACCCCAACTCACAATTCCCGAGCCTTGTAAGCATTGTATTGCGTGGACAGCCGAACGCGAAACCAGCAACACTCCCTACGCGAGGGCCTTTCTGCAAAACTCCACACACTTCGCAATCTCTGCTTGCACCGTTGACCCGGCCGGGATCGGATACTCGAATTCAATGCCCGCCGGGAAACCGTAGTGCTCCGTCTTCACCAACTGCAGAATCTCTGCGACCGGCGTATCTCCCTGGCCCCAGGGCATGTTCTGGCCGCCATTGACACGGTACTTGCGGTCCTTGAGGTGCAGACAGGTGATGCGGTCATGGTGCTCTTTGATGAAAGGAATAGGCGAGCTGCTGGTCGCCGCGGCATAGTGCCCCACGTCGAAATTAATTCCGTTATATGGGGATTGCGAGAGCGCGACATCCCAACTATTGGCATTTACCTGAGTGTGATTATGATAGCCAACCCTCAACTTGTGCACAGCCGCAAAGTTGCCAATGCGTTGCGACACAGCCGAATCGGCCGGTAGTTCCACTGTGATTTGGTTAGCTCCCAGTGCCTTGGCCGAGTCGAAAAAGTAATTGTAAGCGGCATCGGGCATTTCCTTGAGCTCTTTCTCTGTCGTGTTGGCGATGCGAAATGCGTAAATCTCAACGCCGGCATCCCGATAATGCTTCCGCAACGACCTGTACTTCTTCAGAGCCGCGGGCCCGGTGTTCACACGCCATTCTTGCAATGCCTGAGCATGCTTCTCCTGCGCTGCGGCGCGCTCTTCCCGCGTGAGCGGATGCGGCGGCGTCGCTGCAGCGCCTCTCTCCGACGGCAGGTCGGGGGCGCCGGCATAGGCTTCCACGCGCATGTCCTGCATTTCCACCGCGCTGATGTTGAGCTGCAAAAGCGTGTCCAGGAACTTGTCGGCGGCCAGCGGAATGGAGGGAAAGTTGTATGGCGCGACGATGATGCCAATCTGTACTCCATCAAATTTCGAGTCAGGCCGTGCGAAAGCCTTCAGGGCGCTGAACGGTTGCGCAGCAACAATCGCGCCGCCAAGTTTCAACATCTTTCTTCTGGAGATGCTCATCTACTTCACTCCCAGGAGCGATTCATAGGTTGAGATCTTGCCCCACATAGACTATGGTGCGAGAGGCGGGTTTGCGACGCGATCTGATGGAACGGAGGTTGTGTCCCGCCCGGGGTGCTCTGAAGGCTCACGACGCGTTTTTATATTCCGCGCGCAATCGGAAGTCAAGCAAAAAATTGCCAGCAATTAGCAAATTTACCCAACATGAGGACAATCCACCCTCTCTCCTCCCCGGAGTACACTCATTTTCCGCTCCCCGGTGAGCGTCCCTGCTTACATACAATGATTCACAGCCGCGGCCCAAGCCGCCGTTTTCGCATTCAGACAAATTTCACAATTTCTTTGAAATATTTCTCGCGATGCGGTTTTTTCCTTGACTCGGACTATGCCAGAGCCTATGATGGCCAGCCAAGAGAAAGAAAGCAATTCGCCGGCTCGCGGAGAGGTTGCACATCAGGACAGAAAGCCAGGCGGCGGGTCCAAGTCCACGCCGGGTACCGGGTGCGACAAACGGGAATTGCGAAATCCTTCTCCAAAAGACTCGAAAGACCCACTATTCATTTCCCTGGCGGGAAACAGCACGCTTCTTGCGTATGAGGAAGGAAAAGAATGCTCTTCACTCGAAGAGACGTCGTGAAGCTCGGTGCCGCAGCTTTGGCCGCGGCAAAGTTAAGTCCGAAGCTGGCGTTCGCCGAGCCAAACTCAGACTTTAATGGCGTGCAGATCGGGATCATTTTGTCGCCATATAACTTTCCCTCCATTCCCCTCCCCGCCGACCAATATCTGAACAGCTTGGTGCAACTGGGCCTCAGTGCGGTCGAGATGCAGGACGTGCGCGTGGAAGTTTGTGCCGGGTACCCCAACACCCCGCGTCAGGGATATTCCGGCGCGCGACGGCTATCACCTGAGGAACGCGCAGCCGCCGAGCGCAAGCAGGCGGAAGACCTGACTCAGTGGCGGATCTCGTCCGGTCCGGCAACTCAGGAGAAGTACCGGGCGCTTCGCAAGCTCTACCGTCGCGCAGGCGTGAAGATTTACGCCTTCCGTCTGGCCAACATGACGCAGACTATGCCCGATGGAGAGTTCAACTACTTCTTCGATACAGCAAAGTCGCTTGGCGCAGACCAGATCACCGTAGAGCTCCCGGACGAGCCCGCACTCTCGCAGCGGGTGGGCGACTTCGCAGCCCGGCACAAAATCATGGTCGGCTACCACAACGAAGGCAGCATGGACGAGCACAGTTGGGACACGGCCCTCACGCAATCCAAGTGGAATGGCATCAACCTTGATACCGGCCATCTGACTGCGGCCATCAACAAGTCTCCAATCCCCTTCATCAAAGAGCACCATGACCGCATCACCTGTTTGCACCTCAAGGACCGCAAGTACCGTGTCAATGGCGGCCAGAACATGCCTTGGGGCCAGGGAGATACGCCGATCAGGGAAATCCTGCAGTTGATGAAGACCGATCACTACAAATTTCCTGCGGGCATCGAATACGAATACAGAATTCCTGCCGGATCGACGATCGAGTCCGAGCTGGCAAAATGTATTCAATACTGCAAGGATTCACTCGCATAGGCGGGCAGGGCAGCAGGGTCGAAGTATGTAAGCACCTGCCGCTCCCCAAAAACAACGAAGCAATCGAGATGAAACAATCGGCATCTCTGGTTTTGCGATCGTAACATCGGCCGGCAAGTTTAACACCGTGGAGGAACGGACTGTGGGATTCAAAATTTCAAGAAGGTACTTCTTCTTTGGCTCGCTGCTGGCTGCGGCCAGTGGAAGCGCGCGCGCCATCTCTCCCATCCGCTTTGGCAGCGTGCCCTCGTTGAAAGCCGCCGGCTATAAGTCGCTCAACGAAAAACTCAATATCGCCGCAGTCGGAATTGGAGGCAGGGGCGCGCAGAACTTGGCCAATTTGCTTTCTGAAAACATTGTGGCGCTCTGCGATGTTGACGCGCGCCAGGGCGCCCCCACGTTCAAGCGCTTCCCCAAGGCTGCGCAGTATTCTGATTTCCGGCGCATGCTCGACAAGGAAGGCAACAACATCGACGCGGTTGTGGTTTCAACTGCCGACCACATGCACGCCACCATTGCCACGTGGTGCATGGAACGCGGGAAGCATGTTTATTGCGAGAAGCCATTGACGCGGACGCCGTGGGAAGCGCGGTTCCTCGCCGACGCCGCCGCGAAGTACAAAGTGGCTACGCAGATGGGCAACCAGGGCTACTCGCACGAAGGCCATCACACCGCTTGCGAAATTGTATGGTCTGGCGAAATCGGCAACGTGACTGAAGTGCATGCGGTCACTAGCTCGCCTAACTGGCCACAGGGTGTACAAACCATTCCTCCCCCAGAACCCGTCCCGCAGGGCCTCGATTGGGATTTGTGGTTGGGCTGCCTGCCCCACATGCCCTACACTTCCGGCGGCTGGGACAAGGATCACATTCCCGACGGCACCACTGGACCCTACTCTGGCAGCAATTACGGCTTTTACGTGCCGCATTGCTGGCGTGGGTTCTACGCCTTCGCTACTGGATCGTTGGGCGATGCCGGTATCCATGCCCTTGGTCCCGCAAACCAGGCGCTGCGCTTGGGATCGCCGATCTCGGTTGAGTGCATCCGCGCCGAGCAGCGCAGCCCCATCAGTTATCCAATGTACGCGGTGCTGCGCTGGGACTTTCCCGCTCGCGGCAAAATGCCGCCGGTTTCGGTCTATTGGTACGACTCGGCGCGCACTGGCAATCCGGACATGTACTACCATCCGCCCGGATTGGAGAATGAGGAACTTCTTCCGCATGAAAACAATCTCGCCGACCGCGGCCGTCCCGATATCGGCTCGAGCCGCGGCTGGAGCGGCCGTCCCTACAACACCGAAGGCGTGAGCAGGCGTGCGACGGAGTTGGGCGGGCAACACCGGCCTTCTCAGCGCAAGGGTGTACTCATGGAAGACGGAGCGATCTTTGTTGGCGACAAAGGTTACATGGCGACCGTGGGTCGCGGTGAAGGCGTCAAGCTGCTGCCTGATTCGCGCTGGCAGGACTACACTCTGCCCGAGCCGGCTCTCACTCGTTCGCCTGGCCATTATCGCGATTGGATCAGGGCATGCAAAGGCGGAACGCCCACCTGCTCGAACTTCAGCATCGCCGGTCCCTACGCCGAGTGGGTGACGTTGGGCGCAATCGCGTATCGTTTCAAGGGTAAGCTGGAGTACGACGCCAAAACCCAGCGCATCACCAACAACGCGGAAGCAGATAAGCTCATCAAGCCCATCTTCCGGCCGGGTTGGGAGCTCAAGCTCTAATCGATGACGGCAACCAATTGCATTCGAGCAGCAGTCCGCGGAAATTTCGCGCGACATGATTCGCAAACTGTTGCTCTGAGCCGTAGTTTGCCAACGCACGGGTTAGAGCGTTTTTCTCCTGGATAAGACTCGAATTGGAGGATGCCTCTTGCCATTCAAGAAAGTGATTTGTTTCGCGATTCTCGCCGCGGTGTTTGGCGCGCCCTTTCTAAGTGGGCAAGGCACCAATAAGCTCATCGAGCCGTTGCTCAAGCAGCAGCTTCAAAGCCCCTCCCTGATTGCAGATCAGCTTCGCCATTTCATGCTGCGAGCCGTGCCTCCGCTTGTGCTCCCACCCACACCTGCACAATGGTCGCAACAGGCCGCCCAGATGAGGCAGCGCAAACTTTCTGTTCTCTATCATGGTTGGCCGAAGGACTGGGTTGAATCCGCGCCACATTTTGAGCAGGTCGGAATCATCGATCGGCCTGGGTACCGGATTGTAAAGCTGCGCTACGAAGTTGTGCCAGGCCTTTACTCCGCCGCCCTGCTCTATCAGCCGGCTCATTTTTCTGGAAAGATCCCCGCCATTCTCAATGTCAATGGGCACGGACCGAGCGGAAAAGCTGTCGAGCACAAGCAGAAAAGATGCATTAACCAGGCCCGGCGCGGCATCATGGCGCTCGATCTTGAGTGGTTCGGATTTGGCGAGCTCAAGGCGGAAGGTAACGATCACACCTATCAGCGCTGGCTCGATCTTGCCGGCCTCAACGGGATGGGACTCTTCTACCTCGAGATGCGCCGCGGCCTCGATTATCTCGCAGCCAATCCCGATGTCGATCCCGCGCGCATCGGCGTTACCGGACTGTCCGGCGGCGGCTGGCAGACCATGATGCTCAGTACGCTTGATACCCGGGTTGGCCCCGCCGTTCCGGTTGCCGGCTTCAGCACTCTGGTTACTGCGATTGAGCATCCGGAGTATACCGGTGGCGATCCCGAACAGAATGCCTCTGACATGCGCCAGGGCGTGGATTACGCACAGTTGATTGCCGCGCGAGCGCCGCGGCCGACCCTGCTCATCTACAACGACATGGATGACTGCTGCTTCCGCGCCGGCGTCGTCAAGCAAGGTGTCTATTCCGACATCAAGCCGTTTTACAACTTGATGGGCGCGCCCCAGGACCTGCAATGGTACGACAATCAGGATCCCGGAACCCATAACTATCAGATTGATAGCCGTGAGCGGAGTTACGATTTTTTCGACTCTGTCTTCCACATCAACGCATCGCCAAAAGAAGATCCCGATACCGATGCCGAGGCTGAGCCTTATGACGATCTGGTCGTCGGGCTTCCGGAAATCAACCTGACGATCGTGAGTCTCGCCCAGTCGCTGGCCAGGCAAATTCACCATCAGGCGCCGGAACATCCTGATCCAGATTGGGCACAGTCGCAGCGCAAAGCCCTCCAATCTCTGACCCGCTATAAGGCCGTAAACGTAACTCACGCCTGGGTCCTCGGCGCCACGCACGAAAACAAGCTGGAGAGTCATTCGTACCGTTTTGAATTCAGCAACGGATTGAGCGCCCCTGGCCTGCTTTTTCGCTCTCTGGCCGCTCCTGATGCGGCGCCTGCCACGGTCATCGTCGCGGATTTGGGCATGCAATCCACCATCGTAGATGTGGGAAATGCCGTCAGCCGCGGACAGCGGGTGCTCGTACTCGATCCGCTTTTCTTCGGCCAGAATGTCCCGGAGATCGGTCAGGGAAGCAGTCGCCCAGGAAGTGCGCCGTTTGCCCAGATGCTCGCATCCATCGGCGAACGGCCGCTTGGTATTGAAGCTGCTCAGCTCATCGCAGTAACTCAGTGGCTGAACGAAAATGAGGATGAAGGCAGTGCAACACCGCACACTGGCTGGGAAGATCCTGCTCCAGTGAAGTCTCCGGTGCGGATGCTGACCATCGGCCCCCGGGCGGAAGTAGTCTCCGTGATCGCCGCCGCGCTTGAACCAACCCTGTTTTCAGGAATCGAAGCGCAGAAATCCATTCTGACGCTCATGGATATTTTCGATCATCCGTCTGACTATCGCAGCGCACCGGATCTGTTCTGTCTCGATCTCTTCCGCGACTTCGATATTGACACGCTCACTGCGCTGGCTTCACCCGTACGCATTCGCTTATCTGTCGCGACGCCCGAGCCCATGTACTGGTAAAACCCGGCGCGTCTTTCAATGAGACTCGCGGCTCAAGGGGGATTGGATGACAAGAAATATTCTGCTTGCACTTGTAAGTCTCTGTTTAATCGGATGTGAGCATGAGCAATTGCCGCACGTCCTCGCGTCCTCCTCCGAGCCTGTCAACGGCGCCTTCACAAGGGATGAACTGCTCCAGTTCAGTGCGCTCCAACCCATTGACAGCCACACCCACATTTACCAGGCTGCACCCGCCTTTAATGCCATGCTCGACAAGCTGCACCTGCACGTAATCGACATCCTTGTCGCTCACACCGCCGACCAGAAGGACCTCGATACTGAGCGGAAACAGGCCTGGGAATTTATTCGCTCCAGCGGCGGCCATGCCAGCCTTTGCTCCACCTTCGATCCGTTTGTCTACAGGGAGAACAATTTCGCTCAGAATGCCGAATCTGAGATCAACCGTGACTTTGCGCAGGGAGCTGTTGCCATCAAGATCTGGAAGAATATTGGCGAGCAGGTAAAAGACGATAAGGGTAACTACCTCATGCCCGATAGCCCTATCTTCCAGCCGATCTATAAAGATATCGCGGCGCACAACAAAACATTGATCGCCCATGTAGCCGATCCCAACACCATTTGGGAGCCGCCCAATCGTGACGCACCCGATTACGGCTATTACATGCACAATCCTCAGTGGTACATGTACGGAAAACCCAACGCGCCTTCAAAGCAGGCGATTCTCAAGGCACGCGACCGTGTGCTTGAAACAAACCCTCATCTACGCGTAGTCGGCGCGCATCTCGGCAGCATGGAGGCGGATTTCAAGCAGCTCGCCGAGCACTTGGACCGCTATCCCAATTTCGCGGTGGACATGGCGGCGCGCATGCCCTACTTTGTGATGCAGCCGAGAGCTCAGATGATCGCATTCATCACGAAGTACCAGGACAAGCTGATCTATGGTACCGATGACGACCTCGCTCCCACTGTCAACGCGGAATTCGCCGTACAACATTGGGAGAATGACTATGCATTCGATTGGCGCTTCCTCGCGACCGACGATATCCTGCTCTACCGAGGCCACACTGTTCGGGGCTTGGCGCTACCCGAACCAATCCTGCGCAAGCTGTATCACGACAATGCCGTGCATTGGTTCCCCGGGCTGCTCGCCGATGCCAGGCAGACGGGGAACTGAAGCCGTGTAATCAATCTCTGCGTCCCCGCACTCATCCATATATATGGATAGCCCCCGACGTGTCGTGGGGACCGTGCGCCTACGCTCCGCTTTTCGCTTCATGTCCCGGCTTGGCCTGCAACGGCTGATCCACAATCTGCTCTCGCACCGGATCCCAATAGAGCCTCTTCCCTTCCCAATAGGACTGGGCCGCCATGATGCACACAATTGCGTGCGAAAAGCCGTTGTCGACGGTAGCGTTGGGCTGGGAGCGCGTCTGCATTGCCTGCAGCCAGTTAACCATGTGTCCTAAGTCGTCATCGCTCGGCCCCCGCGACGTGGGCGGCGGAGCGCCGGGAACCTTGACCACTTCCCCGCCATCTTTCTCCGGTCCTACAATAGGAACATCAGTGTAGACCGGGCCGGAACTCTCCGCATCGAATTCGTCCACTCCGCCCTCGCTCGTCACCATGAAGAGAGAGGCGCCCTCGCCACCGTAATTCTCAATGGTGCCTTTACGGCCGTTGATCCTTGCAAAGCTTCGGTAGCTATTGCCGAAAATCGTTTTGTAAGTGTAGAGAAATCCCTTGGGATAAACCACCGCCGCCACGCACGTGTCTGGATTTTCGCGGCCGTCTTTCCAGGTAAAGATTCCTCCATTGGCGACAACACTTACCGGATGCGTCTCATCGGTCCACAGATGCACCAAGTCGCAGCCGTGACATAGCCATTGATCGAAGATTCCTGAAGAGAATGTCTTGTAAAGGCGGAATTCGAGATATACGTGTGGGTCGAAGGGACGAATGGGCTTGCCGAGGAGCCAGCGCTTCCAATCGGTATCTTCCTCGCGGAGCTTCGACTGCCGTCCGTAAAGCCACTCCTTCCATTCCATATTCGAATCCGTCAACATATCGCGAGTGATTCCAGTATCGTTGGGAGTGAACCGCCACCGTTCCTCGTTGACATTCCATTCTTGCTCGATGTGAACGATATCGCCGATGCGCCCGGAGCGTATCACGTCGCGCACCGCAAGCGGATACGGCTGGCTGCGATGCTGCGTGCCAACCTGGACAATTTGTTTCGATCGCTTCGCCGTGTTCCGCGCTTCGATTGCTTCGGAGAGCACATTGGCAAATGGCTTTTCAACATAACAATCTTTCCCGGCCCGCACCACCTCCGTGCAAAGTTTGGCGTGTTGGAAGTCACCGGTGGCAATCATCACGCCATCGATGTCCTTGTTTGCCAGCATTTCTTCAGAGTATTTGTACTTCTGGGGGTCCAGGTTAAAAACACTTTTCACCTGGGCTGCGCGCTGATCCCGCGCGAGGCTCCAGAGATCGCATACCGCAACGGTCTCCACCTCCATCTGTTTTGACGCCATCTGCACCATGTGAACATGGCCGTGGCTGCGGCTGCCGCACCCAAGCTGGCCCAGGCGAATGCGATCATTGGCTCCGAGAACTCGCGCGTACGACTTCGCGCTCATTCCTGCGGCAAGCATTGCCCCGCCCGCTCCCGCAACAAAACTGCGTCGGCTCATTGCGTCCTTCGAATTTTCCATGAGGGTACCTCGTCTATTGCCTCTGGTGTCGCCGGTTTAACTCTCTGTCATGAAATGACGGCGTGTCAATGCGGCAGCCGAATCGCGATCGAGAAAAATGGTAACGTCAGGATGATTGCGGAGAATTGTGGAAGGGCACGCCGTTGTGATCGGGTCTTCGATGGTGCGCAAAACAGCTTGCGCCTTTCGGCCTTCGGGTACGGTTGCGATCAGCTTGGGTACGCGGACAATGGTCGGGATCGTCAGCGTCAAAGCTTTTCGTGGTACATCCTCTTGACGCTCGAACCAGCCCTCCGCCACTTGCTGTTGGCGACAGTCTGCATCGAGTGAGACAGCTTTCATGCCGACAGGATCATTGAAATTGGCTTCGGATGGATCGTTAAACGCGAGGTGCCCGTTTTCTCCGATGCCAAGAAGACAAAGCTGCGGCCTTGCGAGTTCCAGTCGGTGCGCATACTGTTCACAAAACCGGTTGAGATCGTTGGCATTGCCGTCAATCTCAAAGAAAGCGCGCATTGGAACGCGTCGTACGAGCTTTTCGCGTAGATAACGCCTGAATGAAGCCGGATGATTCTCATCCAGGCCCACGTATTCGTCCAAATGAAATCCCTGTATGCGTTTCCATGGCAATCCGGAAATCGAGATGAGCGCTTGCAGCATGTCGATCTGCGATGCGCCTGTGGCAAAGATAATGGCAATGTCCTCATTGGCCTTGATCAGGCGTTCCATCTCTTTGGCCACGGCCTTCGCCGCGGCCGCTCCCGCAGCTTTCTTGTGCGGATGGATCTCCACCTTCAGCTTCCCGGCAGTAAAGCGCACCACACCGTCCTCCACCGCTTTACCCATCAATTCCGTAGGCTGCTCTTTCACAAATCCCCCCGAACGAGAAGATCGAACCGCCGCGTGCAGAACACATGCTGAAGTTAAGCCGACTTCCTTAAGCTTCCTGACTTGTAGCGGAAGCAATGTCTAACCAGTCTCAATCGTGCAGCAAGCGAGAACCGCTCCCATCGCTCTGGTGCGGTTGCACTTCGGTCGGTTCTCTGTTGCTCACGCTAAGTATTGCCCGTCGCAGTAAAGCCCGGCATAAGTCTCCCGGCTAGCCGATGTCGCTGAAAGTCGTCGTATTCTCCAGCGCTTCAGAAATGGAGTTTCAACGCCAGCTGGATAATTCTGGGGGTTTCATCTACATAGCTGATCCTCGTGTTGGGCGTCGAGAATGGGCTATTGCTGTAGTTAGGCAGACCCAGGATCGTGTGGTTCCACATGTTGAAAGCCTCTGTGCGAAATTCAACTTCGAATCGCTCGGTAATATGCCCAACCCTGGATAGTCCAAAGTCCTCAGTAGTTGCCCTTGGTCCATGCAAGCTGTTCAGGCCCACATTCCCTTCACGCAGGCTTGCGCCAGCTGCTGTGGGTTCGGTGGGAAAGACGAAGCAACTGCCGTTGTACCACGCTTGAGGAGACGGATTTGACATCGATCCGTTGCAAGTCGCGTCGGGTTTGTCAAAGGAATGGTGGCCATTCAAATGCAGAAGATCGGTCCCGCTGAGCTCAGGGTTGAACGGAAATCCACTATGCAAGTTGAAGACCGTGCTTGCAGTCCACCCTTCAACAATCTTGTTGGCGAGCCAATTCGACGGCGCCCACCGTTGCCCCTTGCCAAACGGGAGCTGCCAAACCGGGCTGACAGCAACAACATTGCGTAAGTCATTGTTAAGCGGGCCGTAGTCGAGCTTATAGTTCCGCGGATCCGTCAACCAGCTCCGAGTCCCCATATTCTTCGCCCACGTGTACGCTGCCGTTAGCTGTAAACCATGACTTAGATGGTGTTCGAAAAGAACTTGCAGAGCATTGTAGTTCGCGTTATCAACCTGTAAGTAGGGGGCCACCGTTGAGAAGGATGGAAATGGAACAGTCTGCGTCTGCCCGGTGGCAAGAACAATACCCCATGGCACAGGAATGTTATAGGCAGTCTGCGTTCCCACCACGGATTGGTCCAGGTGCCTGCTCACATTGCCCACGTAACCGACCGAGAGTGCTATGTTATTGCCAAAAGCTTGCTGAACAGTAAGGTTCCATTCGTAAGTCTGGGGGAGTTGTCGAAGCGGTAACGAGCTTTGCGTGTAAGTGGGCTTGGCTAACGTTGCACCGCCGAAGGCGTTCGAGAAATTGATGGGCGGCGGAGCGGTGCCACTCGGCGGAGCTGTAAATGTTGCAACCGATTCTGTCAGCACGATGGGAAAGCTTTCGTTGGTTTCCAGATCCGAATCGCCAAAGAACGATCCGAAATAAGTCCCGAACCCGCCACGAAGTACGGTCGAGGAGCGCACTTGCCAATCGAAGCCGACTCGTGGCTGCCATCCGTTTTTCTGAGAAATAGCGCAGTTATCGGGAAGTCCCGCCTGTCTACAGGTTTCCACTGCGCCCGGAATCAGCGCTGTGGCTCCAGAAATGATCAGCGGCGATGGGTCGCCATTCGATTCATTCGCAACTGCGATCATACCGGTGAAACCAGGTCCCGTGCCGGCCGCGAAAGGCTGGCCATTGGCGATGATCGGTTGCGAATCAAACGGCGGTGAGGCATGGTTGCGTGTTTCATATTCATAGCGGAGGCCAAGTTCAAAAGTCAGTTTCGGCAGTGCCCGCCAAGTGTCGTTGATAAACACCGCATAATTGGAGTAGTACTTATGGATCGGCTCGATCGGCGTCCCTCTGGTATCGCCATCAACGTCACCCAATAGGAAATCCGCCCAGGCATCTCCCGCCTGGCAGCTTGTCGATGAGGCGTTCCCTGGGCAGAACGTTGTGCCGGTAGTCGGGAATTTCCGGTCTCGTGTCTGCACGCCATTGAAGGTGAAAACCCCGGTGGAATCCTGGTTATTCGAAGTGAGTAGCAAAACCCGCCGGAAGTCTCCACCCACTCGAAGTGAGTGAGATCCCTTGATGATCGTCAGGTAGTCCGCGCCTTCGAAAGCCGTTTCCTGCGCCTGGAGAGGACGATTATCTCCCGATCCAAGAACCGTGGAGCCGATTCCAATGTGCGGAAACCCTGGAAATGCATTCGGAAATAGTTCACCGTTCAATCCAAATTTCGTTGCATAGTCCGTGTTATCACCCTTGGCGTAGTTTTGCGGATCTGTCGACATCCCACCATAAACCTGGTTGATCTTGTTGCTGCTGAAGATGTGCGTCCATCCACCTGTCAGGTTCGTACCGCCTAAGTCCGCTATTTCAGAGCCGATAATTGAACCATTCAGATTCGTGGCCAGTGGCCCATCGCCGATTAGATGATTGTAGTTATATGTGTAACGAACAAAGTAATTATTCTTCTCCGATTGGGTGAAATCGACGCGGCCGTTGAACTGATTTACATCCTGGGTTCTTGAGGGGAGATAGAGGTAGTTGTTCGTCGGCGGAAGCGGCAAACCAGCCTGGCTCGCATTTGCATTGCCGTCCCGGTTGGGCATCGGCATGTACGGCAGAATCGCATTCGAGATCGAGTTCCAACTGGTCGAAGCAATCGTATTGTTCTGAAATGGCTGCTGGGTCGCCGGGTTGAAAATAATTTCTCCTGCGGGGAAGATCCCCTGGCGCATCTGCGTTGTCGGGACCGTCTCCAGGAACGGGTCCACATACACCTGTCGCGTTTCATCGCTGCTGACGAAGAAGAAGAGTTTGTCTCTCTTAATCGGGCCGCCGAAGACACCGCCAAACTGGTTGCGCTTTAAATTGTTCTTGGCATTGTTTCCACCAAATACCCACTGGGCCGCGTCGAACACATCGTTGCGCAGGAACTCAAACAGCGTCCCGCGAAACTGGTTCGTTCCCGAGCTTGAAACGACATCAACCTGTGCCGCACTCCTGCCAAACTCCGCGGAAAAATTCGAGGTTTGGACTTTAAACTCCTGGACGGCATCCACTGACAGCGCGATATTGGCTCCTCCAAACGAACGCTCATTGTTTTCCAGCCCATCCAGCCGGAAGTATGTGGCGCCGCCGTTTTGACCCGCAATATCGAATGCCGGTTGCCCGTTCCGCTCGTCTCCGGTCAACTGCGGATTGCCGGCATGGCTGAGGTTATTGGAATAAAGAGACGGAACCGCACCTGGAGCAAGCTCTAAAAGTTGCGTGATAAACCGCCCATTGAGCGGCAACTGCTGAACCTGTGTGGTGCTCACCACCGCTCCCACGCTGACGTCGCTTGCCTGTAAGAGCGTGGCAGCTTCGGCGTTCACCTGAACTTCTGCTGTCGCTGAACCTACTTGAAGCTTTACATCCACACGAGCCTTTTGATCGACGCTCAATCGGATACCCACAAGATGTTCCGCGCGCATCCCCTTCGCGGTCACTTCGAGATTGTAGGTTCCAGGAATCAGGTTGGGAATGAAATAGAGTCCCGCGTTGTCGGTAACGACCTTGCTGGCAACTTCTGTGGCCGTGTCAGTGATCGCGACTGTCGCGCCTGGAATCACCGCGCCGGTGGGATCCGTCACCGTTCCCGCGACTGTGGCATTCCCCGTTTGTCCGAATGCCGGTAGGCAGGCTGTGAGGATCAGGCTGGAGACCCACAGAAGAGAGATCGATCGACATTTCTGCAGCAGGGACGTCACTGACCTGTTCATAATGACCTCCGGTGTTTTTTTGTTCTTCTCGAGGGGAAGGAGTTGCGAACGAGTGCAACCATAGCGCCAAATCAAAATACTAGTCAAGAAAAAAAGTGCCTAAATAAAGAAAAAATCTTCATTTGCTATGAAATGTTTCCCAAAACCTTTTTCCCCCATCTCCACCTCCATGGAACTCATTCGCCGCTGCCCTGCTCCGCGAGCATAAGTCCTTAAACGCCTGTTTTTATTGCAATGATTCCCTTTAAAGCGAGCGGCCGCCAGGGTTCTGGGTGCCGTCTTGAGGGGCCGATTCGGATACCAAAGGCTGGTTTTTGGCACCGCGAAAAACGGATTCGCGCCCACCCCTTCCTGAAACGTTTCTTGAAATGCCTGGACGTTCGCCCTACACTAGCTAAGGCACCCAGGAAATTGGATTCCCGGGCGCGAAACCGTCAAGTTGTGCCGGTTTTCTCGGAAACGAGGCAAGGTACCCCAGTGAAGAAGAAAAATGTCCCGTTTCGCAAGGGAAAGCTCGGCCTTCGCGAGATCGCTTCTGCGGCCCATGTCAGCGTTGCTACCGTCTCAAGGGTTCTCAACGGCAGCAATCGCGTCGACCCCGATTTGCAGCGCAGCGTCCTCAAGGCCGCCTCTCGGCTCGGCATCGATCTCTCCCAGCGCAATAAGGCCAAGGCGCTCGCCTTTGTGCTCAGCAACCGGACGGTGATGCACTCCTTCCACTCCCGCATCCTGCTCGGGGCGGAAGCCTACTGCGCCGAACGCGGCTGGGACATGGTGTTTCTCTCCTTCTCCTATTCCTGCTATGTGCCATGGAAAGAGCTGCATCTTCCCAAGGCCGTCCAGCATCGCGATGTAGTCCGCGCCGTGATTCTCGCCGGAACCACCTCCTCGAATCTTCTCGAGCTGCTCAATAACAAGGGCATTACGCACGTCGTCCTCGGCAACAACGTGATCGGCGAAGCAAGGGACCTGAACACCGACAACGTCTTCTCCGACGACATCCACGGAAGCCAGGAAATTACCCGCCATCTCATCAGCCTCGGTCATCGCCACATATGGTTTGTCGGGAACACTCGCCTGCCCTGGTTTGCCCGGTGCTTCGAGGGGTACAGCCGCGCCATGCTTCAGGCTGGCCTCACGCCTCAGCAAAGCAGCATTGATTCCAAAGATGACAACGAATCCGGCTATCTCGCGGCCAAATCCCTTTTCAGCCAAAAAGAGCAGGTCACTGCCATCTTCGCCGGCAATGACCAGACGGCCCACGGCGTTTACAAAGGGATTCGCGACAGCGGTCTGCGCATTCCCGACGATATCAGCGTCGTCGGCTGCGACGATACTATCGGCGCCCTGCTCTACCCCCGCCTCACCACCATTCGCGAATTCCCCGAGCAAATCGGGAAACGCATGGTAGAAATGATCCTCAACCGCATCGCCGATCCCACCCTCGAACCCCAATCCATCACGATTCCCACCGAGCTCATCCTTCGGGAATCCTGCCGTTCCCTGGTCCCGGCCACAGACAGCCTGACCGACGGTTCGCTCGCCAGGATCACCATTCCCTAGAGTTCGCGTCTCTCCGGCCCTGCACTTCTCCGAGCTACAATCAGTCGAGAAATATTTCTGGAAAACTCTACGTTTTTTCTTGACTGTTTTCCCAATTCCGGTCTAAGGTGGTCCATCCGCCGATCCTTCCCTTCCTCAGGCCGATCGACGAGCTTCCCCGCCCACCAAATGGCACCCTGGAGAAGGTCGCAATGAAAAAACTTCTTGTCTTGCTCGTCCTCACTTCTGTTCCGGCTTTGGCGCAGGATCTATCCGGAGTGTGGAAGATCGACGGAACTGTCGGGGACAACCCCGTCGCCGCAACTTGCACTCTGAAGCAAACTGATACCCACATTACCGGCACGTGCAAAATGCCGCAGAACGATACCGCGCTCGACGTCACCGGCGATGTCACCGGCAACAAGGTAACCTGGAAATACGCCCTTGATTACCAGGGCACCACCTACACCCTCATCTACACCGGAACCCCAGACTCGGCCGCTACCTCCATCAAAGGATCTATCATGGTAGACCCCTCCGATACGGAAGGGGATTTTACCGCGCAAAAACAGTGACCGCCGGCGAAGTGATGGAACTTTCTCCCCTCAAGAGCGTAATTTTCATCGCAGCCCTCCTCCCGCTGGCAGGCGTCGCCCATAGCCAGACGACGCCTGCCACGGTGCGCTCCCTTCTTTCTCAGCCCGTCGAGCCGCCCACCGTCACTGCCTTTGCGCTCGAACAGTATCTGACTCGTCGCATTCCCGCCATGCCCGTCCCCGCGTCCTCCGCGGATTGGACTGCGCAGACGGAAAAAATTCGTGCGCACTTGCTCAACGACATCGCCTTCCATGGCTGGCCGGCGGCGTGGGTCAAATCAACTCCTCAATTCACTCAGGTCGGCAGCCCCGACATCCGCGACGGTTATCGCGTCAGCAAATTCCTCTACGAGATTGTTCCCGGATTCAGCGCCATGGCCCTCCTGTACGAGCCAAACAAGCTCGACGTCAGGGCGCCAGGCATCCTCAATGTGATTGGCCACGAGCCACGCGGCAACGCCGTTGAATACGAGCAGAAGCGCTGCATTAATTTCGCAAAACACGGCATCGTCGCGCTGAGCCTCGGTTGGGTCGGCTTCGGCGAACTTGCTCTCAAAGGCAACGATCACGATGACGCCGGCGCACTCGACCTCGTCGGCGCAAACGCCCTCGGCTTTTTCTATCTTGAAATGCGCCGCGGCCTCGACTACCTCGCCGCCCTTCCGCAAGTCGATCCCGCGCGGCTCGGCGTTACCGGCCTTTCAGGCGGAGGCTGGCAAACTACTGTGCTCAGCGCTCTTGATCCGCGGGTCGCGGTCAGCGTAGAAGTGGCCGGCTTCGGCTCCCTCGAATCCAACATTACTCACCCCCGCGACACCGATGAGATCGAGGAAAACGCGACAGACTTTGTGCGCGATTCGGATTATCCCGCCCTCGTGGCCATGCGCGCGCCGCGTCCCACCTTCCTCATCCACAACGCTGAAGACAATTGCTGCTTTCGTGCCGACCTGGTAAAGCCTTACATCTTCGATCGGGTGCGGCCCTTCTTCGCGCTTTACGGCAAGCCTGGCGCGCTTGCCTTCTACGACAGCATCGATCCGGGCACGCACAATTACCAGCTAGTCAACCGCCTCCAGGCTTACCGGTTCTTCTCAGAAAACTTTCACCTGCCCATCATTACGCAGGAGATTCCCAGCTCGACCGAAGTCAAATCGGAGCAGGAGTTGGCAGTCGGTCTGCCCGCCGGCAATCTCACCATCACCGGCCTGGCGCGAAAGATGGCCGCATCGATCCAAAGGCCTGAACTTCCCCCCGATCCCGCAGCCCGCGATGCGTGGAGTGACACGCACCGAAGCAAGCTTCGTGGCGTCGTCCGCTTCACGCCTGTCTCCGTCAGCTACGCCCGGCGCATCACCAGCACCCGTCGCCTGGCCATGCTTACGCTCTCTTACCGCTTCGATTTTTCAAATAATTTGAGCGCCAGCGGCATCTGGATGAAGGCCGACGACGCGGCAGAAATCGCTCCCGCTGCCATCGTGCTCAACGATCAGGGCTATGCTGAAGCAGGAGAAGCTGTGTCACGTCACGTCAACCGCGGCGAAGAGGTGTTGGCTCTCGATCTCATCTTCAACGGTTTCAGCCGTCCGCAAATGCCTGACACCACCGATTGGGAGACGCTCGTATCGAGCACCGGCGATCGCCCCCTCGGCCTTGAAGTGGCCCAGTTGCTGGCCGTAGCCCACTGGCTGCGCTCCAGCGATCCTCATCGCCACATCGAGATCGAGACCGACGGCATCCGCTCCTCTGTCATTGCCGCCGTCGCGGCCGCCGTCGATCCCCATGCCGTTGACTCCATCCGCAGTGAGCATTCCATCGAGAGCCTCGCCTACCTGCTCGATTCTCCGGTCAGGTTCCGCAGCGCGGCCGACCTTTTCTGTCTCGATCTTTACAAGGACTTCGACATGGACTCCATCGTCGCATTAGCTGCGCCGACGGCGATACACCAGGACTTCATCGCCGATCACCCGGAATGAGCAGGCAAGCCGAAGGAATCAGATGAATGCTGCGCCATCCGCCGTGAAATCGCCTCGCGCCGGCGCCACCGGCAGGCTGCGCTGGTGGATTGTCTGGACATTGTTCCTCTCTACCGTCACCAATTACGTCAGCCGCCAGACCTTTTCTATCCTGGCGCCGGTAATCACCGCGCAGTTTCACATCAGCCACACTCAACTGGGCCAGATCCTCGGTTCCTTTCAAATCTCCTACGCGCTTACCTGGCTTCTCGGAGGCATTGTCCTCGATGCCGTGGGAACCCGCATCGGCCTTTCTCTGGCTGTGATCTTCTGGTCCATCGTCAACATGTTCACTGGACTCGCGAACTCAGTCTTTGGTTTCGCTGCTTCTCGCTTTCTGCTTGGCATCGGCGAAGGATTCAACTGGCCCGGCGCCAACAAGACTGTGGCCGAGTGGTTTCCCAGCCAGGAGCGCAGCCTCGCCGTTGCAATCTTCGACAGCGGATCCAGCGTGGGCGGTGCGCTGGCCGCGCTGATCCTTCCCCTCGTCGCCCTCGCCTTTGGATGGCGCGCGACCTTCGTCTTTTCAGGTTTGCTCGGCTTTCTCTGGCTCGCACTGTGGCTGCGTGTCTATTACTCGCTCGATCGCCATCCCCGTGTCTCGCCTGCCGAAGTCCTCTATATTCGTGCTGGCCAGGAAACGCCGGCCGTTTCCCCGCAGCGCGGCATCCAGCGCTGGTTTCATTTAGCCGCCGACCGCAACGTATGGGGAATCGTGTTAGGCCGCGCCTTCACCGATCCCATCTGGTGGTTCTACGTTTTCTGGCTGCCGCAATATCTCAGCGACGCGCGCGGCTTCAGTTTGCAGCGCATCGCGCTATTTGCCTGGATGCCGTTCGTTGCCTCCGACCTCGGCAACTTTACCGGCGGCTTCATCTCTGGATATTGCATCCGCCGCGGCTTCTCCGTCGTCTCCGCCCGTCTGTGGGTGTGTGTCTTCAGTTGTCCGCCCATGCTGGCCGGGATTCCCGCCGCCACCGTGCACAGTTCTTATGTCGCTTTGGCGCTCATCTGCGTCGCACTGTGGGGATACGCAAGCTGGTCGACCATGGGTCTCACGCTGCCCTCTGACCTTTTGCCTCAGGATGTGGTTGCCACCGTGACTGGCCTCAGTGGCCTCGCCGCCGGCATGATCGGCGCCGCCTTTACGTTTTCCGTCGGCGTCATTGTGGACCGTTTCTCCTATCGTCCCGTCTTCCTCGTCGCCGGCGTCATGCCCCTCGTCGCCACCATCTGCGTCCTCCTCTTGATTCGTCAGCCGAGCACTGCTCGAGCGCAGTTGCAATGAACCGCGGCAATTGAAGAAGGAGATACGCGAGCCGCCTTTCTCTTTGCGAATTCGCTCGCCGCGGCCACCACGCCCGCCGCCCATTCAGGAGTAGCTGTAGCATGCAGATGCGTATATCCCGCCAGCACGTTCTGCGAGGTCAGGTAATCGCGTCCTGGAAAGCAACCTGTTCCACGAACGACAGCGCATGCTGACGCTACAGCACTCGGGTCGCTCACGATCCGAGAGTAATGAAATTCATGACCGCGCAAAACCGCGCCCTGCGGGAAAAACGGATTTGGCGCATCAACCAGCAGTTCGCTGTAGCCATGTCCTTGCGGCCTGTCGAATGCCTCAATGTCAACGGGAAAGACATTCGCCATAGAGTAGCGGATTCCCTTCCAGTTGAGGCTGCGTGCGAGCAGCATCAGACCTCCGCACTCAGCGTAGACTGGAAGCCCTGCCGCACACGCTCGTCGAAGCGATTCCAGAAAACTTGCGTTTGCCGAGAGGGCCTTTGCGTACACCTCAGGAAAGCCGCCTCCGATATAGAGCGCGTCCAGGCCGTCGGGAAGTGCGTCCGCATCGAGCGCCGAAATCCGCCGCAGCGCCGCACCCGCGCGCTCTAGCGCTTCAAGATTCTCTGGATAATAAAAGCCGAATGCTGCGTCCCTCATATACCCGATCTTGAGCCCTCGCGCATCGCGCAGTCGCGGGCACTCCTCCGCAGATATTTCAAGAGGCGTCGCGCCGCGGGCGATCGAGATCACCATATCGAGATCCAGCCGGTCCTCCAACCACGCGAGCAATTTCTGCTCCACGCCGCTCATTTCATCGCATTCATCGGGAGGAACCAGTCCCAGATGCCGCTCCGGAAGGGGGTTCTGCGCCAGGCGGGGCAACGCTCCGATCACGGGAATGCCACATGCCGATTCAATGGATTCGCGCAAAATGCGCTCGTGCCTTTCGCCATTTACGTTGTTCAGGACGACCCCTTGAATCGAAGCGCAAGGATCGAGTTTCTGGCATCCCAGAACCACCGCAGCCGCTGTGCGCGTCATTTTCGTCACGTCGACCACGAGCACAATCGGTGCGTCGAGCGCTTCAGCAAGAGCCGCGCTCGAATAGGTGCCCTCTGCATCCAAACCGTCGAAGAGGCCGCGGTTTCCTTCGATCAAATTCACGCCATCCGAGATAGCATGGCGCAGGAACGAGGCGCGCAAAGGCCCCGCGCCCATCAGGAATGCGTCGAGATTCCGGGCGGGATGGGCCGAGGACCAGGAAAGCCACGCGGGATCAATATAGTCGGGTCCCTTCTTGAATGCGCGCACATCGATCCCCGTGCGGCGAAGAAGCAGCAGAAGCCCCATCGTAACGACGGTCTTGCCGGAACCACCGGAGAGGCCCGCAACAAGCAGGCGCGGTATAGTACGCTTCGCGTTCACGATCAAAGGCGGCCGCCGCCAGGCAGCCTATTCCGATCCTTCCTTCGGAGGAAGCTGGATATAGGAGCCCCCGAGATAGCTGTAAATGCAACGCCCGGAGTCGATGAGAATTCGAATCGCTTTTTTGCAGTCGTCCTTACTGCAAGCCGCCTCACCATGCCGGGCAATCATCTCTTTCATAAGATCGCCCGCTTTCAGATTCTTCTTCCCCATGCATTCCGACACAAGCTGAAACATCTCTTCTGCCAATGCCTCAATCGGACCCACAACCGTTTCTGTCATACGTTTACCTCGTCCTGCGTTGAATACGTTGCAATAAGTTGTTGCAGCCTTTCGCGAAGCCGCACTACCTCGCCGACCACGAATGTTGCCGGCGCTTCAATCCCTGCACGACGAACTTCCGCCGCGATGTTTCCCAGCGTGCCGGTATGTTTTCGAGATTGTGCACGCCCATAAGAATGACCAATGCGGGCTGAGCCGGCCGCGACGGCTCGAACGATTCCGCCTGCCCACCTTCGCCCAATTTGACCGCACCTGCCATTCAACTTTCCCCACTAGCCTTCAATTTCCGCTCGCACCGAAAGCGTGATCTTGTAAAACACTGTGATTAGAAACGCACCGACAGCCCAGATTCCCACCACGATGCTCCACTCCGGCAAAGTGGGCGCGTAGTGCGCAACCGACCCGAGCGGCGATGGCTCAAAGCCCCCCACAATCATCCCCAGGCCCTTTTCCAGCCACAGCGAACCAAACACCAGGACGCATCCCAGGGGCAGCAATCGACTGCGCCACGCAGGCGTCAGCAGAATGGCGAGCGCGCCAATCGCTAGCAGCGCCGATAGCCACATCCACGGCGCTAGATTGTGATCTCCGCCGAGCAAATAGAGATACTCAAAATGCTCCACTTGTTCCGGAATTCCCGCGTAAATCACCGTATAGGCTTCAACCAGCACGAAAAATGCGTTGATCGCCATCGCATAAGTCATGATCACGGCGAGCTTCCTGATGGCTTGTTCGCACGCATCGTAGCCACTGAATCTACGCAGCGCAAGGCAAAGGAGAATCAGCAGCGCTGGTCCCGCCGCGAATGCGCTGGCCAAAAAGCGAGGCGCGAGAATCGCCGTTAGCCAAAAAGAACGCCCGGCCAGTCCGCTATAGAGAAACGCAGTCACCGTGTGAATGCTGATGGCCCACGGAATGGAGATCAGCGCCAGCGTCCTCATCCACCGCGGCGTATGCATTTCTTCGCGCTCTGCGCGAAGCGTCGTAAACGCGACAATTGCGTTCAGCACCAGATAGCCGCTCAGTGAGATCATGTCCCAGAACATCAGCGAACGCGGCGAAGGATACAGAATAATGTTGAGCATGCGCGCCGGTTGTCCGAGATCGACAAAGATGAAGAGGATGCACATGATCACCGCGCTGATGGCGAGAAATTCTCCCAGGATCGTAATGCGGCTGAAGTGCTTGTCATCGTGCAGGTAATACGGCAACACAACCATCACCGCCGATGCGGCAACGCCGACAAAAAACGTGAACTGCGCGATGTAGAGCCCCCAGCTCACATCGCGGCTCAGGCCAGTGATCGCCAACCCCTGATCCAGTTGCCGGACGTAAAAGCAAAAGCCTGCGGCAATCACGCACGCGAGACAACTGAGCCATATCCAGTAGCGGCGGCTTCCCTTCAGCGCTTTTTCCAGCATGAACATGGCGTTACACCAGGTAATAAACTGACGGCCCCGTCCCTAACTCGGGCTCGCGTTGCACGGCAAAGCGCGATCTCAGCAGTTGCCGTGGTTCGGAATCCGGATCCGCCAGGTTGCCAAACGTGAAAGTACCCTGCGGGCAAGCGTCGACGCAGGCGGGCCTTTGCCCGCGCGCCAGGCGCTCCTCGCAAAAGTTACACTTCTCGACCACGCCCTTTGTCCGCGTGGGGAAATCAGGATTGATGCTTGCAATCTGCGGACCCGGGTCCTGCCAGTTGAAGCTGCGCGACCCATACGGACAAGCTGCAATGCAATAACGGCAGCCAATACAGCGATGCCAGTCCATCATCACGATGCCATCCTCGCGCTTCCACGTGGCCTGAGTGGGGCACACCCGCGTGCACGGCGCATCCGCGCAGTGATTGCACATCAGGGGAACCATCACGCCGGCGTAGTTCTGCTGCGCATAGCCGCTTTGCGCAGATGGAAAGACGGTGGCAAAGGGCTCCGTCCAAACCCACTTCACTTCATGCGCCGGGTCGGTGATTTGCGGAATGTTGTGCGCCGCATTACATGCGCGAATGCAGGCGTTGCAGCCATCTTTCTCCCGGCACTTCTGCAGATCGACCACCATTCCCCAACGCACTGCCTTCCCTGCCGTAGTCCGTGCGGACGCTGCGCCTTCGCCAACCGCGTGCATCACCTGCTTCGCTCCAGCCGCAACCAGAGCCAAGCCAGTCAGCCGCAGAAAGTCCTTGCGCGTAATCTTCATGGCCTCACCCCGGCAATCGCAGACGGCGGC
The DNA here is from genome assembly GCA_963758785.1 of uncultured Acidobacteriaceae bacterium. Taxonomy (GTDB): domain Bacteria; phylum Acidobacteriota; class Terriglobia; order Terriglobales; family Acidobacteriaceae; genus Telmatobacter. Next base: position 180,413 of record CAVWXA010000026.1, on the reverse strand, counting down.
TCGTGATGGCAATTCCAGCAGTACGGCCCCGAAACTCCGGAATAGGCATGGCAGCGGTCGCAGAATCCAGATTTGTTGTGGCAGCCCAGGCAGGTCCCCGTGAGACTTTTCTCGTAGACCTTGCCATTGGAGGCGACATAGTGCCGGTCCCCGCGGCGCACAACATCTTCGCGCCAGCCGAGCAGCAACTGCATGTGCGCAGCGCGCATGGTGCCCGCCGGAGCCACGCATTCTTTCTCATTGACTGGAAGCACCAGGTCGGGTTGCCTGGCCGCCGCCTTCGTGTTTGTCCGCGCATACCAAAATGGAGTGGTAACGGCCGCGACAAACACAGCCAGGCCGGCGAAGATCCACACTTGATCACGCATGGCTGGCCTCGTTCGCCGCACATGCAGTCCGCGCCCCGGACGCAAATGGCTCACCGCGCAGATCGACCACGCGTTCTTTTTCGCCGGTCATCACCAGCGCGTTACCCACCAACTCGTGCACACCGGCAACCTCCACGCCCGGAACCCAGTACTCCATCAGCGTGGGCAGCGTCGCCTTATCGATGGCGCAGATGCATGTAAGCAGATTCACGCCGTGCTTTTCCTTCACATACTTCACGGCGTTGGCTCGTGGAAATCCGCCACGCAAACGCATTTCGAGGTTTTCATCGGTGCCCAGGCCCGCGCCGCTGCCGCAGCAGAAAGTCTGCTCGCGGATGGTGTTCTCCGGCATCTCGTGAAAGTTGTTGCAAACGCGTTTGAGAATGTACCGCGGCTCTTCCAGCAGTCCCATCGCGCGCGCGGGATTGCAGGAGTCGTGATAGGTCACAATCCAATGATCGTTGCGCCGTCGATCGAGCTTGAGCTTGCCGTGATGGATCAGGTCGGCGGTGAACTCGCAGATGTGCACCATCTTCGTGGAGCGGGCGTTTTCGAAAACCGTGCCGGTGATCGGCGAGACCGGAACATCCAGAAAATCGGCCGGCCCGTTCATCGTATCCATATATTGATGGAGCACTCGCCACATGTGCCCGCACTCGCCGCCCAGAATCCACTTCACTCCGAGTCGCCGCGCCTCGTCATAAATCTTTGCATTCAGTCGCTTCATCATCTCGTGTGATGAAAACAGGCCGAAGTTCCCACCTTCTGACGCGTACGTACTCACCGTATAGTCGAGCCCTATCTCGCGAAAAAGCATCAAGTAGCCGAGCAACGTATAGTAATGCGGCGTGCCAAAGTAATCGGCCGATGGCATCACGAACAGCACCTCGGCGCCCTTGCGATTGATCGGCACTTTGATGTCGAGGCCGGTGATCTCCGAAGCCTCTTCGGCCGCAAAATCGATGCTGTCCTTGAATCCATGTGGCTGGATGCCGAGATGATTGCCGGTGCGGAAGCAATTGGCCGCCGGCTCAAGCACCCAGTTGGTATTGCAGCCAATCAGGTTCAGCAACTCACGGCCGATCATCGTGATCTCCGCCGTGTCGATCCCATATGGACAAAACACTGAGCAGCGGCGGCATTCGGTGCACTGGTAAAAGTAGTAGAACCACTCCTTGATCACATCCTCGGTGAGTTCGCGGCCACCGGCCAGTTTGCCAAAGAGCCGTCCGGGCAGCGTGAAATAGCGGCGATACACTGAGCGCATCAGTTCGGCGCGCACTACGGGCATGTTCTTCGGATCACCCGAGCCAAGATAGAAATGGCACTTGTCTGCGCACGCGCCGCATCGCACGCATATATCCATAAAGAGCCGGAAAGAACGATACTTTTCGAGCCGCTCCTTCATCCCGTCGAGAATAGTGCGCTTCCAATCAGCCGGCAGTTTCCAATCGCTGTCGAGAGGTTGCCAAGCGCGCGGGTTTGGCAGTCCGAGATAAGTCAGATTTTTCGCCGCGGCGCTGTAGCAGATCGCCCCTTTGCGGAGTTCGACCCGGGGATCCTGCCAATCGCCGCGTGGCGGCTTTGGCTCAATCTGTATGAGCGTTTCCGCCATCTTCGGCCTCAAGTGGAATTCCCGCCGCCACCAGTTTGTCGTGAAACTCTTCTTCCCATTCCGCGTAGGTGTGCGTCTTTACCGGATAATTCCAGGGATTGATATGCCGCCGCGCGCGGCTGTTGTTTGGAAGGTTCCGAGTCGGGCTCAAAAATACTCCGCCCATGTGCATCAGCTTGCTGAACGGCAGGTACGCCGCCAGCGCACATACCAGCAGAAGATGGGCAAAAAAGAGCGGGCCCAGCGCCTGCCCGATCGCGGGCCGAAATGCAGCAACGTCCAGCGCAAACTGTTTGACGCTCTCGACATCAACCCGGATGAAATAGCGCATCAGCACGCCGGAGATTGCAACGCCGAGCAGCAGCAAAAGAGCAAAGTAATCGGAGAGAAGAGAGATGAAACGCATAGCAGCATCGCGGAAGCGCCTGATCAGGAGGTATCCCAATGCCGCGATCAGGATCACGTCTGAGAGATAAACCTGCGGCGCACCAACTTGCGCAAAACTGTCCAGTCGCTCCAGCGCGTTCACGAATGCCGGCACCGGCTCGAGGAACAATCGCAGATGTCGCAGCAAAATCAGCAGCAACGCCCAGTGAAATGCCAAGGCACTCAACCAGAGAGCCCCCACATCACTGAGTACCAGCCGCCCTCCCGCCATGCGTGCGCGGTTATTCCGAAAGAGCGACCGGAACAGCAGAACCTCGGCCCCCATCCGCCCTAACACGCCCCACCTCGACGAAGGATTGTCGATCTTCGCCTCGCGAATCCAAGGCAGTGATTTCTGCTGGCCGCACGTGACCGGAATGTGAAAAGGGACCGGCGTCCACGCCCATCGTGCAACGCGCCAGCAAAAGCCAGCCAGGAAAACAACCAGGGCCGTGTACGGAAAAATCTCGGTAAGCGCGGTTCGTCCCGCCTCCAACCGGCCGCCTTCAAAGCCGGCGAGAACAAGCGCGACAACGGTGAGCAGCGCATACAAACCATTCATCGCCGCCCCCTACACATTGCCCCGTTCTGCGTGCGGAGCCAAACCTCTTTGGCGCGAAGCCCTGCAATCTGTTCGCGGCAGGCTGTGTACTTTTCGAAGGTCATACGCGTCAGTTCGTCGATTCGGCAATCAAGGGCGGGAGTAATCGGCCCGGAAATTTCGGCGATCACCGTTCGCAAATCAAGGACAAAGCGCAGCGCATCGGACGTCGTGAAGTCCTGCACCGCCCTCAGTCGCACCAGTGCATCGATCGCGGGCTCCATGGCGCCCATGTCCATCGCTCCCAGCACCTCGCGCGCCAGTGTAGTCAGGTTTACCTTCAGCGCGGAGCCTGCCGGATTGCGAAACGGATCTGCTTCCGAGATCAACGACAAACGCACCGCGACCGGATAAGAATCGATGGTCCGCTCGATCCACAGCTCCGCGACCACCGCCGCAATTGCCGGGCTCTCGCTCATTGCAACCTACACGCACCCGGTGGGTTTGGGCAGCCCCGCCAGCTTGCACGCCCCTTTTGCCGGGCCTGAAGGAAAGAGCTGATAGATTTCGCTCAGCTTGTAGCCGGTTTCCTTGCAAACCTTGCGCACCATCGGTGCAATGCCAAACTGAAGATAGTAGTTGCGAATGTAATGGATCACCTTCCAATGGCCATCGGTCAGCTCATCGATCGACTCAGATTTGGCAAAGTCTATGGCTACGTCTTCGCTCCAGCGATCGGGCTCCTGCAGAAACCCGTCTTCGTCCACGTCGTATTTTTTCTCGCCTGCTTCAAATACCGGCACCTTTCACCTCGCATTCAATTCATTTCGATATATCCGCACGGACACGATTCCACGCACTTCCCGCATCCATTGCAGAGATCAAGCTTGATTTTGTAGTGCTCGCCCTTCGGCAACTTCACAAGGCAATTCTTGCTGCAATACATCCAGCAGGTTTCACAGTCCATGCACATGCCGCACGACATGCAGCGCGTCGCCTCGGCAAGCGCCTCAGCCTCCGTCATTGGCACGCCGTTTTCAGCGCGCGACGCCTCTTGATACCAAGAGAGCTTCAGCTTGTCGCTGCGGATGACCGCGGGCGAGTTTGTCTGCGCGTCCGTACATCCCTCAATGAAGCTTTGAATTGCCTTCGTGACAGTGCGCCCCTGGGCGATCGCCACGCTTACGGTATTCAATACGCGCGGAACAACTTCAACCGCCTCAATAGGGATATCCGGCGACTCTGCCGGCAACCCGCCTATGATCGCCGCGCCACCCTCGCTCCCGGCTCGTAATTCCAACTGCGCAGCTTTCTGCAACCCCATGGCGAAGTAGATCACTCGAAATTCCCGCCGTAGCTCTGCGAGCGAAACATCACGGCCCACCATGCATCCGGCCCTTAACTCGATGCCAAGATCCAGAATGTTTCCTATTTCCGCATCGAGCACATTGGCCGGAATCGTCGCGCGCGGAATGCCATACCGCATCATCCCGCCCGCCATCGGCGCTGCATCCATCACGGTAACCGCATAGCCCGCGCGCGCCAGGTGGTAAGCGGCAGACAACCCTGCAGGTCCAGCGCCCACCACGGCCACACGCGCTGAATCGGCCTTGTGCGCGGTCGGTGGCGCCACACGCAAACCCTGCGCAATCGCGAAGTCGCCCACAAACTGCTCCAGCTTGTTCACGGCTACCGGACCATCCTTGGCTTTGCGATTGCAATTCAGTTCACAGGGATGCTGGCAGACGCGCCCGCAGATTGCGGGGAACGGATTATTCTCCAGAATCGCGCGCCACGCAAGTTCAAGCGCCTGCATCGGCGTGCGCCCGTACTCCTTGTACTGTGCCAACGTAATCAGCCAGCCGCGCACGTCGGTTCCGCTCGGGCAGCTATGGATGCAAGGTGCCGTCTTCGCGACATAGGCAGGGCGCAGCGAACTCACCTCCGCTCCACTCGCGGCGGCGCTTCGAATCACCGGCTTTTTTACTTCTTTGAACAGCCCCATCGGTTACCTCTACCGCAAATTCGCAATGCCCAGATCAATACCTCACATGGGCGGAACGCGCATACGTCAAGCTCGCATGTTCGAAATCGTCAATGTGGTAGCGCGTGAACTCGAAGCCGGTCAACTCGAAGAACCTTGGCCAGCCGATGCGATCGATCCACTCGCCCACGCGCTCATGTCTCCGCGCGTCCCCGCTGTATACGTCCACAATCTTTTTCACTGCCTCAACCACCTCAGGCCACCGCGGCGGAGTGTTGGGCAAAAACGGAATCGCCAGCCGCGAGAATCGTGGTGCGCTCCGCGCGTTGCTCACCTTGCCGCCCACCCAGATCGAAAGTCCGTCATTCTCCGCATCGGCCATGCGCATTGCCGGGCACACGCTAAAGCAGTTGCCGCAGTACATGCACTGCTCTTCGATCACCTCGACGGATTTCTTCCCTCCCGCTCCGGGCACAGAACGAATAGCCCCGGTTGGACACGAAGCAATCAGTGTCGGCACCTCGCAGGCCTTCGCCAGCACCTCGCTTTGCACCTTGGGTGGACGGCGGTGTACACCCAGAATGGCAATGTCGGAGCAATGCACGGCGCCGCACATGTTCAGGCAGCATGCCACAGCGATGCGCAACTTGGCCGGCAGATCTTCGTGCGTAAAATGATCGATCAGCGCGTCCATCACGCTCTTCACCATCCCTGACGCATCAGTGGCCGCGGCATGGCAGTGTACCCACCCCTGCGTGTGCACAATGTTGCTGATTGCATTATTTGTGCCGCCCACCGGAATTCCCAGCCCCGCCAACTCCTGCTTCAACGGCTCGATCAGCGCCGCGTCTTCCAAAAGAAACTCCACATTGTTGCGGCTCGTAAAGCGCAGATGGCCGGCGCAATATTTGTCGGCGAGATCGGCGAACTTGCGCAGCGATTGAATGCTCAACAGGCGCGGTGTACCTGCGCGCACCGTGTAGAGCCGATCGCCGGATTCGCCAACATGGCACAGCACTCCAGGCGCCAGTGTCTCGTGGTACTTCCAGGTGCCATAGTTCTTCCGGATCATCGGCGGCAGATATTTGTCATATGCCGGCGGTCCAATGTCGGTAAGTCGTGGCTGCAGCGGAGTGGTAGTCATGCCTCCTCCTTCTTCGCGGGCTGGTAATAGATGTAGGGGTTGTCGCGCGGAGCGGCGATCATCTCCGGCACAGGATCGAGCCCGATGCCGTCGAGAAATGCGTTCAGCCCCACCCGCTGGATCATTTCGCCCATGCGCTCGCGATTGGTGCCGTATTCATCCCAGAAGTCCCAGATGCGCTGGATGAGCTCCTTAATTGTTTCCAGCAATTCGTCCGCGGGAACAAACGGAATAAGCACCGACGAAAGCAGTGCGCCCTGCAGAATCGGCGCCTTGGCGCCAATCAGAATCACAGCGCCCTTCTCCGTGCCCGGCCGCAGCGCCTTGGGCATTGCATTGATGCAGTGCATGCAGCGCACGCAGTCGCGATTTTTGATGCTAAGCTTCGTGCCGTCCCAATCCATGCACTTGCCCGGACAGTTGCCGCAAATTTCCTTTTGAATATCGAGTCCGGCCGCCGCGTACTTCCTCACTTCATCCTGGTCGATCCGAATCTCGTCCTTCCACGTTCCAATCACCGAAAGATCGGCGCGCGCAATCGCGGCGACGCAGTCGTTGGGGCATGCCGAGCATTTGATCTTGAACTTGTACGGCAAAGCCGGCCTGTGCAGTTCGTCCTGGTAGGCCATGGTCAGGTCGTAACAGAGCTTCATAGCGTCAAAGCAGGCCCATTCGCACCGTGCCATGCCCACGCAGCACGACGGCGTGCGCATTGCCGAGCCCGATCCGCCCAGGTCGAATCCCGCGTGCGCCAGTTCCTGGAATGCCGGCTCCAGGTGCTCCGTGGTCGTGCCCAGCAGGATCAGATCGCCCGTCGAGCCGTGCATATTGGTTAGCCCCGACCCGTGGCGCTCCCAGATGTCGCAGATCGTCCGCAACGCTTCGCTTGAGTAGAACCATGCCGCCGGCTGGTTCACGCGCAACGTATGAAAGTGTGCGACCTTGGGAAATTTCTCCGCCTCGTCGCTATAACGCCCTATCACTCCGCCGCCATAACCGAGCACTCCCACCAGGCCGCCATGCTTCCAGTGGCTCATCTTGTCTTCATAGGAGAGTTCCAGTTGGCCGAGTAAATCCGCAGCACTCTCGCTCGTCGCAGACGCCGACTTGATCTCCGTGACAAAACTTGGCCACGGTCCCTCTTCCAGTTCGTCCAGAAGAGGCGTCTTTCGATCGCGGTCCTCTATCTTCTTGGCGTCATCAGCATCTGCCATGGCCGTGCTCCTTTCGCCACAAATCTTCAATTCCTAGTTCAATCGCAAAGCTCGAAAACGAAATTCCGCTCCGCCCAGAACGTGCGCTCAAAAAACCCTCCGATGAAGCCAAGCGCATCACCAAACAAGCGGCACACTTCCCCTGCCGCAGATAAAATCAGTCACCATAGATTGAACGCGTCCACAGTCGTGACTCGCCGTGACGGGTATCACAATCAGCAGCCGCTCTGTGTGGGAAATTCATCCCGCGCCGCAGGCGCAGTGTTTGTTAGCCCCGCGCTTTAGCGTGGGGAAAGCGAATTACACCAATTTGCTCCGGAGTCCCGTAGGGACGCCGAACGGACATTCCTTTCGCAAGATCCAATAGCCCCTGACGGACTTGTTTCTCCCCTTCCCAAAAGAATTGGGCATTCACATGATGCCTGATCAGCGCCACTCCCACTCGACGAATCCCGGCTTCACATCGGCCATGGCGTTCACCACCAACTCCACCAGCCCGCCATACATCAGCCGATTCTTCTGCCACAGACCGTAATACGCGATCATGTCGCGAAACTGCCCCTTGCAATTGCTGCACGGCGCGCACAGATATTTGGTCGTTTCCGGGCCGATGCAATCTCCAAACGAGTGCAGAATCTGCTCCAGCTTCTTGCGCCCCGATACATGGAATCGCCAATCTGGAAAATTGTTGCCGCTCATGATCGCGAATCCGCTTCCGCCGCCGCAGCAGTAGTTGTTCACGCCATGCGGCTCCATTTCGCGGAACTGCGGACAAAGCGCGCGCAGAATCTCTCGCTGCGGTTCCACCACGCCCATTAGCCGCACCATGTTGCACGGGTCGTGCAACGTAACAGGAAAATCGTTGCGCTTCGGGTCAAACTTGATCTTTCCACCAACAACAATGTCGCGCAGCATCGACAGATAGCTCTCGCGCGGAATATTCAAGTCGCCCGCCAGCATGCGATCGGCAATCACGCACAGAGCTTTGTGCGCGTGCCCGCACTCGCCCACAACAATGCGCTTCACACCGAGATTCCTCGCCGCCTCCATATGCTTCAGCGCCACGCGGGCAAACTGCGCATCGTCGTACCACAGGCCGTAGTTGATCGCGTCGTAGGCCGCCAGCTCTGACGACATCGTCCAGTTCACGCCGGCCATCGTCAGTATCAATGCAAAAGCGCCCGGATTCTCCGGCCACGCCATAATCTCGCCGGCATTGTGAATCAGCAGCACGTCGGCGCCCTTCACGTCCCACGGCGTGTGTACTTCAATCCCTGTCCGCTCGCTGATGTCCTCATCGATAAATGCGACGTTGTCCTTCACGATCTCCGCCGTCATCCCCGTCGACGATCCCGCCTTGAGTTGCAGCATCGACCCGTTCTCGTGGATCTCGCGCGGCGCAATCCCCATCTCCTGGCTGAACAGCTTGCGCAGCTCATGCGCAACCAGTCCGTTGTCGCAGCCAATGGGGCACGCCTGGGCGCAACGCCGGCACAAATTGCACCGGTACGACAACTCAATCAGCCTCGCCACCAGCGGCCAGTTCAGCAGGATCCCGCCATGCTGCCACGCCGACACCAGCCCACCATGCTTCACATATTTGAAGTAGAGCCGTCGCAGAATCTCAGCCCGAAATGCCGGCCGATAAATCTCGTTGCGCCCGCTCGCCTCAAAAATATGGCACGATTCCGCGCAGGTCTGGCAGCCCGTGCAGTGCTCCATCGTCAGCAGCAACGGCTGCAGAAACGTCCAGTTGTTCTGCTTGTCGAAGAGCTTTTCCAGCCCCGACAAAAACTGCGCGACCAGCTCTTCCTCTTCTTCGCGCGTCTTCGGCTTGGGAACGTTCACTGCGCAGGTGTCGTCGAGCCCGCATTCGTACTTGCTTTTGCTCCGCTCCGAAAGCTGCGCCCACGCATGATCCGCATCAAGATCGTCCAGCGGAGCCGGCAGTGGCATCAGGTCGGCGTTTTCAAGATGAATCAGCGGCTCGCCGTCTGCTCGATAAACGTCGCGCAATTTTACCGGCCCGCTCATTTCTTCACCTGCTCTGGAGGCGTCGTGGCAATCTCGGCCCAGCTACGCCGCCCATCCGCGCCCACATGGCCTGCGGACCATGTCGGCCTGTAGCCCAGGTTCACCGCTATCTTGCGCTCTATCCCGCTGCCGCGCTCGTTGCGCCGGTCATCCCAACGCACCGCATGCCACGTGAAGTACTTCGCAATAAAGTGCGCCATGTGCGTAAACGGAATATAGGCGATCAGCCCAGACGCCAGAATTACTCCCATTCCGAAAACCGCGTCCACCTTCACCCCGCGATCGAAATGAGCCATCCCGCGCGCAAATTCGCTGAGCGACGAAGCCCCTGGCCCGCGTGTCAGATATCCGCCAGCCAAAAGTCCGAACACAAAAATAAAAAAGAACAGGTTGAAGACGTCTCCAGCCTTCGTTGAATTCCTGAATGCCCGATCGCTCGCCCGCCGCACCAACAGCATGCAAGCACCGGCAACAATCAGAACCGCCCCCGCCAGCCCCGCTGCATTCACAACCGAAGCGAGCGCCGCCACAATTCCATCGCTTCCCTTGCCCCATCCCAACCCGCCGGCCACCACCTGCAGAACCGTCAACCCCATCGCGCAAATCGCCAGGTAAAGTCCGAAATGAAACAGAAACGACGGAACCCACAGCCGGCGATTGAAGACCCGCAGGCTTTTCAGAAAGACAATCTCCTCCACCATCACCCGCCACTCGCTACGGCGGTTTTTGACCTGCCGCTTCCGCCACCATTCCTGAGTTTCGAAGTACGATCCCCCGTAAGCCGCGCGATACGGGTCTTCGTGTGGCAGAGGATAAAGTTCCCAGCGCAGATGCAGTGGAGTTCGCGAGTATTGCCAGATGCGCCGCAGGCACCCAGCCAAAAAAATCGCCAAGCCGGCATAAATCGCAATGTAAGCCGCAGCGGTCAATCGATCCTCCGTGCGTCAGCAAACCAAACGCGCGATTCTCGCGGTCAGCCTCGCAAAAGCTCGCCGCAACCATAGCAGTGCATCACGCCACACATGTCACTCGCAGTGCGGCTCGGCACATCGTCTCTAAGGATTTATCTGGCTCGACTGTAGCATGATATGTGACAATCGATCAATCGCCGCATCCAGCCCGCCGCGGCCCGGAAATAGAAATATCCGAGTGACCACCAGCCTCCATCCTGCCGCAGACCTCGCGGTTCGCACACGAACGCGCGTCACCCGCCGCCTCATTCCCTATCTCATGTTCGTCTACATGCTCGCGTATCTCGATCGCGCCAACATCAGCGTTGCCAAGCTGCACATGGAGGCGGGCCTCGGTTTCAACGACGCGGTCATCGGCTTTGGCGCCGGAGTCTTCTTTCTCGGCTATCTCCTGCTCAATATTCCTGCCACCCTCATCGTCGAGCGCTGGAGCGCCCGCAAATTGCTCGCCCTCATCATGATCTCCTGGGGCCTCATCGCGTCGCTCATGGGCTTTCTCGGAACTCCGATCTTCGGCTCCATTCACCTCACCACGCAGTTCTATGGGTTGCGTCTGTTGCTTGGCATCGCAGAGGCGGGCTTCTTTCCCGGTGTCATCATCTATATCTCCCACTGGTATCGGCCTCAAGACCGCCCGCGCGCCAAAGGCTACTTCATGGTCTCGCAATCCATCGCCATCGCCACCGGGGTCCCGCTCTCACGCTGGATTCTCGAGAACGTTCACTGGGCCGCCCTGGCAAGTTGGCGCTGGATCTTCATTCTCGAGGGAGCGCTTCCCTTTCTCATGGGTTTTGTCACGCTCTGGTTTCTCACTGACCGTCCGCGCCAAGCCCGGTGGCTACCTGACGACGAGAAGGCCTGGCTTCTCGCCGAATTGCAGGCAGACGAAGCGCTCAAAACATCGGCTCACCGGGTCCGCATCGTCGACGCCCTGCGTTACCCGCAGACCTTCCTGCTAACGGCGATCCTCTTTCTCATGGTCACCGGCAACCAGGCGCTCATTTTTTTCCTCCCGTCCATCACCGATACCATGAAAGGCCTGCCGATTGCGCTGCGAACGCTGGCAGCCGGTCTTCCTTATGCCTTCAGCGCGCTGGGCATTCTCCTCAGCGGCATCTGGTCGCAACGCACAGGCAAGCTCATGATTCACACTGCGGCGCCCATGTTTGCGACCGGCATCTCGCTTGCCCTGGCCGTGCTGGCGCGTGACCACGTCTGGCTCATGACGGCTTTCTTTTGCCTCGCCGGGTTCACCGCGCAAGCCTACATGCCTCCGTTTTGGACGCTGCCCACCACGCTGCTCGGCAAATCCGCCGCGGCTACTGCGGTTGGCCTTATCTGCCTGGGAAACCTTGGCGGTGTCGCCGGCCCCTGGCTCTTCGGCTATTTGAAGACCATCACCGGGAGTTACGATACAGGTTTGTGGGTCATGTCGGGGTGTATGCTCCTCGCCGGAGTGCTCGCTACCCAGATCCGCACGGACCACATCAGGAAAGAGGTTGCACAATGACAACGAAAAAGAAGCCTGAAGAACTACGCAGTTTCACTTGGTTCGGTCCCGATACGCTCCGTGGTTTCAGCCATCGTTCGCGCATGTTGCAGCTCGGTTTCCAGCGCACAGACTTCATCGGCAAGCCGGTGATCGCCATCATTAATACCTGGAGTGAAATCAATCCCTGTCACGCTCATCTGCGCGAGCGCGCTGAGGCCGTCAAGCGTGGCGTTTGGCAGGCGGGAGGCTTCCCTGTCGAAGTCCCGGCCATCACCATCACCGAGACCTACATGAAGCCAAGCCCCATGCTTTATCGCAACCTGCTCGCCATGGATGCCGAAGAAATTTTGCGCAGCCTTCCCATCGACGGCGCGGTCCTCATGGGTGGTTGCGACAAAACAACTCCTGCCCTGCTCATGGGCGCCATCAGCGCGAACGTACCGTCCATCTATCTTCCCGCCGGCCCCATGTTGCGCGGCAACTGGGATGGCAAGATCCTCGGCAGCGGCACTGACGTTTGGAAGTTCTGGGCCGATCGTTGCGCCGGTGTCGTCAGCGACGAGGAATGGAAAGGCGTCGAGATCGGAATCGCACGCTCTCCAGGCTTTTGCATGACCATGGGCACCGCCTCCACCATGACAGCCCTCAGCGAAGCCATGGGCATGACTCTTCCCGGCGCATCCTCCATCCCTGCCGCGGACTCCAATCACGTCCGTCTGGCGATGGACACGGGCCGCCGCGCCGTGGAGATGGCGTGGGAGGGTCTGAAGCCATCCGATATCCTTTCCCCTGCCGCCATTCGCAACGCCATCGTCGTCGACATGGCCATCGGCGGCTCCACCAATGCCATCATTCATCTGGTTGCGTACGCTCGCCGCCTTGGATTTGACCTGCCACTCACCCGCTTCGATGAGATCTCTTGCAACGTCCCGGTGCTCGCCAACATCCGCCCCTCCGGCGAATTCCTGATGGAAGATTTCTATTATGCAGGCGGGCTCCGCGCCTTGATGGCCGAGATTCGCGACCTTCTCGACCTCAATTGCCTTACCGTGAATGGAAAAACGATCGGCGAAAATCTCGAAGGAGCCGTCGTTTTCAATCACGATGTCATTCGCGAGCGTTCCAAGCCTCTCATGGAGACTGGCGGCACCGTAGTCCTTTTCGGATCGCTCGCTCCAGATGGCGCTGTCATCAAATCTGTCGCAGCCGATAAGCGCCTGTGGCGACACACCGGCCCTGCCGTCGTCTTCAAGGACTTTGACGACATGGAGGCGCGTGTCAACAACGACGATCTCAACGTCGACGAGAATTCAGTCCTCGTCCTTCAGAACGCGGGACCGCTCGGTGCTCCGGGCATGCCGGAGTGGGGCCTGCTGCCAATTCCGAAAAAGATCCTCAAGCGCGGAATCCGCGACATGGTCCGCATCTCCGATTCACGCATGAGCGGCACGGCCTACGGAACGTGTGTCCTTCACGTTGCTCCGGAAAGTTACATCGGAGGGCCGCTCGCCTTGGTCCGCGATGGCGACCTCATCACCCTTGACATACCCAATCGCAAGCTCGACCTGCTTGTTTCAGCGGAAGAACTGGCAAATCGGCGCGCGGCGTGGAAGCGCCCCGAAGAAAAAGATCGTCGTGGCTACCTCTCTCTTTACAAGGAGCATGTCTCACAGGCTAACGAAGGCTGCGACTTCGACTTCCTCAAGCCCACCGCCGAACTCGCCACCAAAATCTAACGGAACGCCGAGCTTTGTGTAGCGCAGGTCTTTCTTGTAACGTGGGTCTTTGTTGTAGCGCCGGCCTCCCGGCCGGCTGTCGTGCGGGCGTCCACGCCCGCGCCCCGTCCGCATCGCAGCTTCAGCCCTTGCCCACCCCATTCTCCCGCGGCGCCCCAGTCGACTCGCGCAGCACAAAGCGCGTCTTGTACTCGAAGTTGGTCTTTTTCTCCACGTGCTGGATCTCTTCCATCAGCGCCTTGAACGCCAGCCCGGCCAGCTCGCGCGGAGAAAACTGGATGCTGGTCAGCGGCGGCTGCGTGAACTGGCAAATCATCAAATCGTCAAAGCCAATCAGCGACATGTCCTTGCCTGCCTGCATCCCGCGGGCCGCCAGCGTCTTCAGCGCTCCCACCGCCGCCACATCGTTGCAGCACAGTACCGCCGTCGGCGGCTTGGCCAGGCTCAGCAGCGACCCCATGCCCTGCGCCCCGCCCTCCCACGTGTGATCGCACTCCGCCACCAGTTCCTTGTCGAACACCGCCCCGGCCAGCTTCATCGCCTTGCGCATCGCCTCAAACCGCGTCCGCATGCTGCTCCAGCTCATCCGACCGCCCAGGTAGCCGATCCGCTGGTGCCCAAAATCCACCAGGTGCTTGATCGCATCTCGGAACCCCGGCAGGTAGTTGATCCTCACATTGCGCACACCCTTCAGATCCTGATCCGCTCCCGCATACACCACCGGCACGTCGATCGCCATATTGGCCAGCTGTTCTTCCATCCCGAAAGTCAGCGCCGCAATCCCTTCCACCTGCCGTTCCTGCATCCGCGCCGCGCACACCGCGATGTGATCCGGGCGCGTCTCCGTGTCGGCAAAGCTGATCAGCACCTCGTAGCCCTGCTCCACCGCCGCCCGCTCAAAGTACAAAATGATCTCGGAGAAAAACGGATTGCCCCCGCTGATCTCAGAAACAATCAACCCCACCGTATGGCTTCTGCCCCGCGCCAGTGCCCGCGCCTGAAAGTTGGGCCGGTAGCCCACTTCCTGAATGATCGCCTGCACCCTCCGCACCAGCTTCGGGTCCACCGTCTCCACCTGGTTGATCACTCGCGATACCGTCGAATGAGAAACCCGGGCCCGCCGTGCGATCTCTCGAATGTTCACGTGCTTTCCTCGCTCCATCTGCCGAATGAACCGCGCCCCGCACCCCGGCTTTGTGTAGACCGGTTGCCTGCCTCGCGCGCGCCTGCATTGGCACAACTCGTCTTCCCGGAAAGGAGAAGTATAGCAGCACAAAAAACGCGCCTTCCGCCCTCGCTCGTGCCGCTCAACTACTTCCCCCGCCGCCGCGGCCGAAACCGCAGTGTATAGAAACTCCCGATCACCAACAGCACAATCCCACCCCAAACCCCGGGATGATATTGCGAGAGAATCGTGGCCGATGGTTGCGACCAGTCATTGATCGATGTGATAAGAATAATGACCCCATATATGGTCAGCAGTACACCGATAAAAAACCAGACCGGCAACATATGTTGACGTTCCCGCATGATTGGCTTCTTCCTCTCAGGTTCCTCAATGTCAATTCTTGACCTGCGCCGCCGGCCCGATCGCCGCCGTAAAGCTCACCCACCACGAATCGCCGCTTTGCCCGACCGTCGCGTCCGCCGGATGTTTGCCATTGACAAGCACATCCGCTTCCTGCGGCTGTTTCTCAAACGGTCCAAGGCGCATGGCCACCGGCCCCAACGCCCTGTCGGCAGAAATCTCCAAACTCATGTGGCCTGCAGCGCGCCGAAGGTCGTAGTGCAGCTGCGCCGTCTCTCGCTTTCCGTCGCGTCCCACGAAAGCTGGATATTTGTTCACCGCGATTTCACTCCACCCGTACGGCAATCTCGGCATCACGCGCAAACGCTCCGGCTCATTATCGTCCACGCCAATCAGAATCCTGAAAACTTTCACGATCTCCGCCTCTTGCACGCCGTTGCCCAGGTCGCCGGTTCGAAAAACATACCGTCCGGTTGGATCCAGTTGCGCCCCTTCCGGCACAACGAAGGAATGGATCTCTGGCTCGTAAATCTCTCTCGCGGCCCAGTTCAGCATCGGCGTCACATCCTTCATGCGGTCCAGCAGCAACGCCGCCTGCGTCACGAACCCCTGGCCGTACCCCATCGCCCACCCATAAAACCCCAGCGGCTTATAAGTGTCGATCAGCCTTTGATACGCCGCTTCATTGGCCGCTCTCCATGCCGGATCGTCGTCTTGCGGCGCGAAGCCATTGTGATCGGCCAGAAAAATCAGCGGTCCCAGCACGGTGCTTTTGTTCGGCCATCCCGCATCGTCAAGCGTCCACACCCGCCCATACTTCCGATCGTCAACGAGGTAGCGCGCCGGAATCGCTTTCCGCATCTTCTCCGCGGTGCTTCGCCACAATTGAGCCGATTGGCTTTCACCAATCGAATCGGCCATCTGCGCCAGCGCCTCGAGCGCAGTCATGCAAATCGCATCGGGATAAACGGAATATCCTTTGCCCCCCGCCGACTCGCCCGTAGTGTAAAGCACGCCGTGAGCCGCTCCCGAAATTTGCGCGTGTTCGAATTGCCACGGAACCCAGTCCCCAGCCAGTTTCACATCGGACCAATGCGCGCGAAGCCACGCGTCGCGATCCGATTCCCTCTGCCACAGCTTGTAAATAAAGAGCGAGATCAAGCCATGGCCGTCGTTCTCAAGCGGCGCCGCAAAATCAGGATGGTTAATCACGCGGCTCCAATGCGCAGGAATCGATGAGCCGTTGTATTTCAGCGAAGGATTCTCCGCCCAGGTCCGCGCCGAAAGCAATGCAAAGTCCGCCGTGTGCGATGCCTTTTCGAAGTAACCGAGTTCCGTCAGTTCCTGAAGACTGCGCCCCAGGTCGCGCGACCAGGCCTGCGCGTAGTACACGCCCACATCCTTGCGATACGTCCCGAATTCCCCACCCGCAGACCGCGGATCGCCGGCCCATGACAGCGCATCGCGCGTCGACGTGTGGTACGTTCCATCCGCGTCGATCTTGTCCAACATGTCCTGCACGTTCGCATAAAACGCGTTTTCGAGTACGCTTGCCTGGTTTGTTCCCTTGAACGTCACCTGCGGGCCAACATACCCGCGCGGTATCTCTACAGGAATCGGCCGCTTGAAGTCGGCATCGGTCGAATAAAGCACCTCGCTCAAATTCTTCAATCGCCCCAGCGAACCAGCCTCGTCCACTCCGCTCGCGCGCAGTGGTTTGTCGTCGATGAATTTCTTGAACTCCGCGGGAAATCCGTTTGCCGGAATCAAATTCGCGCCAGCGATCGTCGTTCCCGGCGCAGACTCCACCGTGATCCCCTCAATCGCCACCGAACCTTTCTTCTCTTTGGAATCCGTAATCTCAATGCTCGCGAGCGGCGCGTCTTTCGTCGCAATCACCGCGACATAATTGCCGTCCTCCACTGGTGCCGCTGGGTAAAGCCGCAGCGATTCCTCAAACGCCTGGCGCAGCCGCGCGTCAATCGGGAACGGGCCTTGTGCCTGGTAAAACGGTAGCCCCCACCAAACGCTCTCTCCTAAAATCAGCGGAAACTCCTGCGTCGTTCCATCCTCATAATGCAGCCGAATTTGCCCCAGCTTATCTCCCACGATGTAACGCGCCGCATAGCTTAGCGGATCGGACCACGCCGATGGCCTTTGCGTCTCCGTCATTCCCAGCAGATAAATTTTCTTGACGGCCACACCCACATGCACTTCGACCGACCCGCTCTCCGGCGCATGCCATGCGGTTTCAACAAAAGGGACTCCGTAGCGGTACAGCGTTCTCGCGCACGACGCGTCGCCTTTGGCAATTGGCAAAGCAAGAAAGCGATCGGGAGTAACAGCCTTGGCATCACTGGCCGCAAAGCACTTCGCCTGGCCGCAAAGCAACCCAATTGCCATACCGCAAAAAAAAGCGGATTGTCTTTTCTTCCTATAACTCGTCATAACATCAACCATTTTTTGAACTACGTCCTACCAGAACATCCATTGCAACACGGCAAAGAAAATCGCCACGCCGCATGCCCAGAAAATCGGCTTCTTCCAAAGCGCGATCGCCTCGCCCTTGGGAAACACCGTGTACTTCCACACCAGGTTCGTAAGCTCCTCCTTCGCCTTTGGCTTCGTGAACAAACTCACCACAATCGTGACGAAAATGCAGATCAGCAGCGACCACAGTGCGCGATACACGTTCTCTGCCATGTCTTTTGCGTCAGGCGAAAGTGCTACGTAGCGTATCCATGCAGGATGAATCTTTACCGCCGTGTACATGGCGACGCTCGAACCAGTACCCGCAAGCAGCCCCCAGAAGCCGCCCTTTGCCGTCGCACGCTTCCACAGCATGCCCACAATCACCGATCCAAACAGCGGCGAGATGAAGAAGCCCACCAGCGCCTGCATGTAGTCCATGATGCTTTTGAAGTTGGTCACAAAGTACGCGGTCCCAATACTCAACACCACGCCGAGAATCGTGCACCAGCGCCCAATCCGCACATAGTGCTCGTCCGACATTCCCTTCTTGATATACGGCTGATAAATGTCGTAGGTCCACACCGTCGCAAACGCGCTCACATTGCCTGCCATCCCCGACATAAAGCCTGCAATCAGCGCCGTGATTCCCAAACCCAGCAAGCCAGGCCCTGCGTAGCGCGCCAGCATTAGCGGCAGCACTTCGTTATAACTGTGCATCCCCGGTCCGGCTGCGCTCTGCGGAACAAGCTTGTAAGGCAACACCGCCAGCCCCAGCAGCCCCGGCAATATCACGATCAGCGGCACAACCATCTTGAAATACGATGCGATGATCGGCGCCAGTTGCGCCGCGCGTAGATCCTTCGCCGCCATGGCCCGCTGCACCACCAGAAAATCTGTCGTCCAGTAGCCGCACGCAATCGCGCCACCCAAGCCAAATACGATGCCCGTCCAATGCACTCCCATGGGATTCGACGAGAATGACCCCAGCGTGCTCCACAAATGCACGTAGTCGTTCGAGTGCATCCGCTCGAAGATTTTGGCTTGCAGGCCCGACCATCCGCCCACCTCAACCAAACCCAGAATCGGAATCACCAGCGCGCCCAGCCAGATCAGGAAGAACTGCAGCACCTCGTTGAAGATGGCGGAGTACAACCCTCCCAGCGCAACATAAACGGCTACGGTCAGCGACGAAACCCAGATACTGAAGTGTATGTTCCACCCCAGCACCACCTTCATCACCAGCGCCATGGCATACATGTTGATGCCCGACATAAGAATGGTCATCACCGCGAAAGAAATGCCGCTCAAAGCGCGGGTTGATTCGCCGTAGCGTAGTTGCAGATACCCCGGCACCGAGTGCGTCTTTGAAATGTAGTAGAACGGCATCATCACCAACCCGAGGAAAACCATCGACGGGAAGGCGGCGATCCAGTAAAAATGCGCGGCCAGTATTCCGTACTCGTAGGTCGAACCGGCCCAGCCCATCAGCTCGATGGCGCCTAGGTTGGCCGAGAGAAAGCTCAGGCCCGCAACCCACGCCGTCATCTCCCGGCCGGCCATGAAAAAGTCGTTGGAAGTATTGGCGTAGCGCCTCAGGTAAATGCCGATTCCCAGCACCATCAGGAAGTAAAGCGCGATGATCAGCAGGTCGGAAGGTGCGAGGGAGATAAGCCCCGACCACAAAAATACGGCGGCTAGTGAACACGGAATTGCCATCGAACCGTCCTTGACCGTCCTTGACGTCCTTGAATTGAAATGACCTTAGGTTCCGCCTCGGTTGTGGAGTTGCGCCCTTCTTTGACTGGCCGGGGACTATTTCGCTTCGAAAATCTTCTCCATCGGTACCCACTTTTCGCCGGGCCGTGCAAAGGGGAGCGGCTTTTGATACTTCCACATCAACTCTTCCCACTTTTGCATCTCAGGGTCGCTGCTGTCAGCAGATCTCTTCGCATCCAGTGAGAAATCGTCCGTCGTTTTCAGAATCATGAAGAGGCGGTCGCCGGCACGGTAGATCTCCTCACTCACGACTCCGTGCCCAAGAGCCGACTCGAGCACATGCGGCCAGATCTTTTCCTTCTGGTGGTACCGCTTGTACTCCTCAATCAGACCGGGATCGTCGTGCAAATCCAGCGCAAAACAGTAAGTCTTCATAGGCAGTCGTCTGTACCCGGAAAACTGAGCGGCAACTCCGCACACTACCTTGACATCTTCGAGTAGCGCCGGACTCTAGTCCGGCTGTTGTGCGGGCGTCCACGCCCGCACTCTGTAGTTTCACTCCTTCACATCCGGTGTCCCGCCCCGGGCCCCCCACAAACTGGTCTTCGTCTGCGGTTCGGATCCAAACTCTGCTTGGATGGTGTAAGAACTCACTCCGCCAGCACCATCTCTTCGCACTCGCGGAAATAGCGAATACTGGTAGCCACCAGCGCATCGAGCTTGGGCTTGTCGGGTTTGCCGTGCATTGCGGGATAAGGATCGCCGCCGGGTCCAAGAGGCTCAAACGTCACATACCTGTCGCCTAGGTTGAAGCCAATCACGTAAAGCGCGCGAATAATCGTCGCCAGGTCCATCGACCCCTCGCCCATTGCGCACCGATTGCTATCCGCCATGTGCAGATTCACAAGCTGATCGCCGGCATCCAGAATTGCGTCGCCAATGTGCCGCTCTTCCGACTGCATGTGATACACGTCGCCGTTGATGTGACCCACGCCCGGATGTTTCACGGCAGCCAGGTAGCGCTTCGCGTCCGCCACGGTGTGCACCAGGCTCACCTCCGCCGAGCGGATCGGCTCAATCGCAGCCTTGATGCCGTGCTTCACAAACAGGTCGCCGCGCGAGAACAGCGTCTCCGCTGAGCGCTCAAACTCGACATTGTCATACGCCTTGGGCCGTCCCACAGCGCCCGGAACCACAAGCAGATACTTCCCGCCCACCTCGCGCGTGAAAGGAACTTCCCTGTCCAGATAATCGATCGCTGCCTGCCGGCACACGGCCCGGTTGCAGGCCATATCGTTATCTGCCGAGAACATGCCGCATACGCCCGAAACCTTCAGCCCGTGATCCGCAAGAATCTTCAGCGTCTCCTTCACCTTGTACCCCAGGTCGGGGCCGTAGTGGTTGCCGTGCAGTTCGATATACGGCACTTTGTTTTTCTCGAGCCTCGCGGCCGATTCGGCAAGCGACTCTCTGCCAAATCCCCAGTTGCTCCAGGAAAGCTTGATGCGGTCTTTTAGCTTCTTCGGTGACGCTTTCTTCAGATTGCTGAAGCGTGCCCGAATCTTGTCGTTGCTTTCCTCAAAATGCTGCTGACGCATCTCGTTCTCCTTCGCCACGGTACTCACTCATTTCAAACCGGGGTGCCCCATTCAAGCTCCGCTTGGGTGAGGTATGAATTTGGATTACCCCATTTGCTGCCGGGTGCCCCATTCATGGCGCGTTTTTTGCGACATGAGTGGGAGACAACACAGCCCGAACTAAATCGCCCCAACCACCAAACTCCCGGGTGCCCCAGGTCTCGATTTTGAGACCTGGGATACCACGATACTTCACAGACAAATTCACCCAGCCGCCTCTAACGCGCGTGATCCCCCACCTTCGGCATCTTCGCGTGCACGTCTGGTCCAAAATAGCGCAGCGTCACCAGCGGATCGGTCTTTGAATGGTTCTCAAAGGTCACGCCTGCCACCGCCGCCTCGTGCGAGATGAACACCTCGTCCTGCGTCATCTGTCCGAAGCGGATATTCGACGGGCAATCAACATCCAGTTTGCCGATGCGTCCATGCCCTTGAGTCACAATCACGCCGCTCGCACCTCCGTCCTGGATCGTGCAGCGCGCTCCCGGCATCACCGTCAGCTCACGCGCACTGAACTTCTGGTGGCCGTCGATCGTTCCGTACACAATCCACTTGTCCACATAGCCTTCGCTCGCGGAATCGGCCACTGCGATCGGCTCCAGATAATGATGCTTCTTGAATTCGGCATCGAGGTTTGCCGGATAGTCGACCAGATCGGCGAGAAAATCGAAATCGTAATGCTTCTTTTCCGGAACATCCTGCGTCAGCAGGCTACGCGGCACCGGCCGTCCCTCCACCATCGATTGGAACATCGCCAGCACATCGCTTCCCCATTGCGGCTCGTACGTCAGCAGCGATCCCGGCGCGTGCAATATCCTCGGTGGCACCAGCCAGCCGGTCCCGGGTTTCAGCCGATATGCCTTTGAATAATCCAGAATCCCGTTGTCGCCCGTGTCCCACCGCTCCAGGCACGCCCGAATCTCTTCTCGCGTTGTGCCCGGCTCGAGCCCGAAGTACGTATGAGGAAAATTGCCGAAAGTCTGGTTCTGCTGCGGCGGAAAATAGTAGCCCTCCGGCTTGCCCTCGCGCCCCACCAGCTTGGCCTGCTCTTCGCTTTGATGAAGGTGGTGCATGATGGGCCCCGAGTTGTCGAAGAACTTGCTGTATACCGGCCAGCGATGATACCGATCCCACATCGCCTTCCCGATCATCCGCGGCCCTTCCGCTTCAACAGCTTCTTTCAGCGTGAACCGCTGGTCCTCTGCGACTACGTAGCTGAATCCTTCGTCAGGAGTCCGGTTGTCGTTCATTGCCGGCGTGGTTGAAGCAAACCAGCGTTCGTCAATGCCGCCGCGGTGTGCGCCGAAAGCGTACAGGTCGCGCGAATCGAGCTTCAGCCTCCGTCCCGGCTGCAGGTACACTCTCGGCACCCACGTGGGCGCAAGCCTCAGAATTCCGTCGCCCGCTTCCAATGCCTGGCGGGCCGCTGTATTTATCGCTGTAACCGTCCCCATTTTTTCTCTCCGTTCCGCTCCATCTAAATCGATTCATTCAAGGCGTCGAACTCGCGCCACGCAGCAGACCAGCAACCGGTCTCACAAGTTGACCGGCAAAACCTTACAGCGTCCGTACCTTTGCCGTCAAGCGCACTTCCTGCTGCACGCCTGCGATTGGGAATACGCTGTTTCTTTTCAAATACATGCTCGCTGTCCCTTCCTCACCGGGTTCGCCCCTCTCAGCACGATTCGGCACAGAGACCGGTCGCGTTGATCAGTTCCTCGCTTTCATTCTACTATCTGAGTAAATGGCTGAAAATACAATGGAAAAATTTGAGAGACCGAGTTCTGACTCGCCTTGACAGCCGCCACGAACAGACCCTAGAATTTGCCCGTGACCTGTCAGGGTGCACCGATTCTTTTCAGATCGTGCTTCGCAAAAAACTCTGCCTGAAGATGTGTAGACTTTTTTTCATTGTTCCCAACGTAAGAGCGCTCTTCAGCCGCCCAACAGAGTGCCCCGCAACCACAACGTCGTCTGCCGCAAGATCAACCCCGCCAGCCCGCAAACACCCCACGCAGAAATGAGAAAATGAAGTGCCGGAAAACACCATCAAGACAACAAAACTTACTCGCCGCGCGTTCCTTGAGGGCTGCGCCGCCACCGCTTTGGTTTCCTTGCCCCCTGCCAAAGGCTTCGCCGCGCCAGCTCTAACCATTCGCACCGGCGCCGCGCAGCACATCATCAACCTCGATACAAACTGGCTATTCGGAGGCAAACTCCAGCCCGCCGCCACCGATCCCGCCTTCAACGATGCGGCCTTCTCCACGGTTACCCTGCCTCACACCGTCACCCCGCTCTCCTGGCAAAATTGGGACCCTGCTTCGTGGGAGGATGCCTGGATCTATCGCCGTCATTTTTCTATCCCGCCCGACCTCGCCCATCTCCGCCTTTTTCTCCACTTCGATCGCGTCATGGCGGGCGCCACTCCGGTTTTGAACGGCCACAGTCTTGAGCCGCACCTCGGCGGGTTCCTCCCCTTCGAGCGCGAAATCACCGGCCTCACCCAAGCCAAAGGCAACGTTCTCGCCCTCACTGTCGATTCCCGCTGGCTCAATGTCCCGCCTGCCGGCTCGCCCCGCGGAGTTCTCTCGGTCGACTACCTGCTTCCCGGCGGCATCACCGGTTCGGTCCAGCTTCGCGCAGTTCCCGCCGTCTTCCTGCGCGATGTCTTCGCCAAACCCGTCGACGTTCTCAGCCCCAATCCCCGCGTCAACATCACCTGCCGCCTCGATGCCGCTGGCCAGCTTCCCGCAAACATTCGTCTCAGCGCTACCCTTCGTCAGGGACCCCGCACCGTCGCCACCGTCTCACAAAACGCAAGCGTCGAAAAGGCCGATCAGGAAATCCAACTGTCCCTGGCCAATCTCTCCAACATTCAGCTATGGGATCTCGACCATCCTCATCTCTACGACCTCGACGTGACCCTCTCCCACGGCGGCCGGCCCGTCCATCGCTACACATCGCGCATCGGGTTCCGCGAAGCGCTCTTCAAGCTCGACGGCTTCTATCTCAACGGCAAGCGCACGCAGCTCTTCGGCCTCAATCGCCACGAGCTCTTCCCCTATCTCGGCTTCGCTGCTCCCACCCGCCTGCTGCGTCGCGACGCCGAAATCCTTCGCCATCAATTCAACTGCAACGTCGTGCGCTGTTCCCACTATCCCCAGTCCGAAGCGTTTCTCGATGCCTGCGACGAGCTCGGCCTCATGGTCTGGGAAGAGCTTCCCGGCTGGCAATACATCGGCGACGAAAGCTGGCAGGATCTCGCCATTCGCGACGTCGAATCCATGATCCGCCGCGACCGCAACCATCCCGCGGTCATCATCTGGGGCGTCCGCATCAACGAATCGCGTAACGATCCCGAGCTCTATCGTCGCACCCGCGCCCTCGCCCACTCGCTTGACGATTCACGACCCACCTCCGGCACCATGACGCCATCATCGCGCAAGGATTGGGAAACCGAATGGGCCCAGGACGTCTTTGCCTTCGACGACTATCACGCCGATCCCGATCACACCGTCGGCATCCTCGATCCGGTCGAGGGCTTTCCCTACATGATCGCCGAGACCGTCGGCCAGTTCAGTTATGGCGTCGGCCGCGGCTTCAACATGAAGTACCGGCGCGCCGGCGATATCGGCGAGCAGACTAGCCAGGCCCTCTATCACGCGCAGGCGCACAGCCGCGTCGGTGACCATCCCCGCATCGCGGGAGCCATCGCCTGGTGCGCATTCGACTACGCCAGTCTCGTCAACGCCTACCAGGCGCTCAAGTGTCCCGGCATTGCCGACCCCTTCCGCATCCCCAAACTCGGCGCGTCCTTCTATCTCGCGCAGGCCGCCCCATCCGTGCGGCCCGTCATCGAGCCCGACTTCTATTGGGACTTCGGCAAACAAACGCCGTCAGGTCCCGGCAACCACGCGGCCATCTTCTCCAATTGCGATCGTCTCGAGCTCTTCATCGACGGCAAGCAACACGCGGTCCTCCATCCCGATCGTGAAGGATTTCCGAATCTCAAGCATCCACCCTTCTTCGCCGATCTCAGCCTCGACGGTCCCTCGCATCCCGAGCTCCGCATCGATGGTTATGTCGGCACCTCGCGTGTGCTCTCGCGCTCCTTCTCATCGGACCCCTCCACCGATCGCTTCTGGCTGCACGCCGACGACACCGAGCTCGTTGGGGACGGATCCGACATGACCCGCCTGGCTTTTGCGGCCGTTGACAAGTTCGGCGCCCCACGCGCCTACGCCGGCGGCAGCGTTTCCCTCCATCTGTACGGCCCTGGAACCATCATTGGTGACAACCCGTTTTCGCTCGTGGAAAATGGCGGCGCCGGCGCAGTTTGGGTCAGAGCTTCGGCAGGCCGCACCGGCAAAATTCGCATCGACGCCGAAAATACCATCCTCGGCATAAAAGTCGTAGAAATCCAGGTCCGAGCGCCGTCCCCACAATCTGTCAGGACATCAGCATCCTGATCGACTAAACACCTTGCGGAAAAACTTGTTCGAACACGTTCCAAGTGTCAGGCTACGACCTTCGCCGCGCCGGAGGCGCAGCGTTCGCTAGCCCGCGCTTCAGCGTGGGGACCGATGTCTTGAACTTGGCACGAGTCCTGTAGGGACAATGCTTGCGCTTCACACCCTGCGGAAAAACTTGTTCGAAGACATTCCAAGTGTCAGGGCACGAGTTTACTCAAGATTATTCACTTGACAAAGGGTAACGATTTCGATAAGGTAATTTCATCGCGGTCGTTATTCCTTCCCTTTCTTTAGTTTAGGCTCATCTTTCTGGAGTGGAATACGGCGCAACTCTCGCTTTATGCTTGCAACCAGCTTTCGAGTGGGTACGCGCTGCAAAGGCGATTTAGGTTTCCGAGGTTCAGCCATGACACTCCCTGAAATCAATACGATGTTCTCGACGGCTGACAAGTGCCGTGAGTTGCTTGAAAGGCTCCGCTGGCCCGAAGGCGTCACCTGCCCACGCTGCAAAGATCGCCGCGTGTCCAGAATGAAGGACTACGCTCGCTTCGAATGTGTCGGATGCCAGTACCAGTTTACGGTGATGAGTGGAACGATCTTCCATGACTCTCACCTGCCTTTGCCGATGTGGTTTCTTGCCGTCCTGCTGCTCTGCGAAGCCAAGAAGGGCATGAGCGCCATGCAGCTTAAGCGGACGCTCTGGGGCCAGCACAAAGGCTCCTATAAGACTGCGTGGTATCTCTGCCACCGGATCAGGGCGGCAATGGCGACGGCGGAAAAGTCGATGCTGTACGGAACGGTCGAAATGGACGAAACCTATGTGGGTGGTCATCAGCGCGGGAACCAGAAACCCGGCAATCCGCTTGTGCAAGAAAGAGATTGTTGTTGGCTTGCGGCAGCGCGGCGGTGAGACTCGTTTCTTCCATGCAGAGGATGCCAAGAGCGGGACGCTGGCACAGTTCATCCGCGATAACGTCAGTGAGGATGTGGACGTGATTGTGACCGATGAATTTAACGCCTACCCTAGCGCAATGAAGGCGACCGGGCTTACCGCCAAGCACAAGACGATCAAGCACAAAGCCAAAGTCTACGTTGACGGCGAAATCCATACCAATACGGTCGAGTCCGCTTTCTCGCTGTTGAAGCGGGGCATCATCGGCACGTGGCATCGGATTTCTGCAAAACATCTGGAAGCCTACCTTGAGGAAATGCAATTCCGGTTTAACCGTCGTGGTCGTTCTGATCTGTTCGTTGATACGCTGCGGCACATGGTCACTGCTGATCCCCTGACCTTTGAGAATCTGACGGCTTAGGCAGTCCAAACTCATCGATGAACTTTTCACCTTCCCCGTGCCCAACGGTGATGGACTCGCCGAGCATCCACATCTTTCGGTAATCAGGCCTCTCCGCTTTCCTCACATCCATCAAGTACTCTTTCACGCCCTCGATTGCTTGTTCGAAACTATTGCTGCCGTAATCTTGCTGCTCTAGGTCTGCGGACTTGAGCAAAAGACGCCCCAATGCCAAATCCGATTCACTTAGCATTCTGTTTAGAGACTCGATGTTGACAGAGTTAACCTGCCCGCTCACTCCCATGTTTCTAATGACCGCGATGTGGCTCTCACCACCGCATCCATCCACGTGTTCCTTGGCCTCGAAGAGGATGTATGCCGCTAAGATCACGCATTGACGGAGACTTAAGTGTTTTTCGTACATTCGTCCAGCGAGGAAATCGGCCATATAGTATCCGCCCCCGCCGGTCGTATAGCGGGTCTGCTCTGTGACAACTGGACCCGACGCAGCAAACAATTTGCTCGCCTTGAACATCTTTACGCCATAGATTAGGTCTGCGCTTGGGCAATACCCTGTTTGGTAAATGCCCGCGTACTTTTTGTAGGTTCGCTCAATGCTCGCCTCGATGATGGTGCAGACTTCATCAAGGTTCGTACCGACTTGGGCATCCTCCCAAGCATTTTGTACGAGTTTGTCCACGAACGGGCCATTATTTGCCGCGCCACAAAAACAGACCGCTAAATCATCGGGCCGAAGGGCCTGCGTCTTCCCGTAATGATCCTTGGGCTCAAAGATCAACTTAGGAATATGTCGCTTTGAGAGTTCGCCTATGGTCTCTTGCGTATCCGCGCACAAGACAACCCCTTCGTAACACTTAAACCCAGCTACAATGGTCACGACTCGCCTTTCTGGCAGCCGCTTTGGTTTGGACACTGGCGGCTTAGGCGTCATTGGACACCTCCGCTGCACCCTTCGTCAAGGGAATAATCTTGAGTTTACTCGTGCCGAAAAAGACAAGATTGATCGCGGGCTTCAGCCCCTGCGAAAAATGTCTCTCAAACCAACTAAAATGAAAACCAAACCAGCTATGATCGGTTATAATCGATTATCAGTTCGTCCTCTCACCTGCTTCCAACTGGGGTGCCGCGAACCTCGATTTTGAAACCCTGAATACGCGCAACAAAGCCGCATTCATTTCGGTCTCTAAAACATCCAACGGAGTGCCTATGCCCCGTCCTCTCACGCCAGGAAAACTGGCCGGATTGAAGTCGATTTCAGATCACCGCGGAGTCATCGCCGCTCTTGCCTTGGACCAGCGCGGCATCCTCCGCACCGCCATCGCCAAAGCTAAAAATGTTGAAGATGTTCCCGCCTCGGCTGTCGAGGAATTCAAGGTCCACGTCACTTCGGCGCTCACCGTCCACGCGTCGGCTATCCTGCTCGATCTCGAATACGGCATGCCCGCGTACAAACACCGCAACAAAGCTGGCCTGTTGATCGCCTACGAGCAGTCCTGTTACGACGCCGCTCCGCCACGGCTCCCGATTCTCTATGACCGCTGGTCCGTGCGGCGCGTGAAAGAAGCCGAAGCCGACTGCATCAAAGTGTTGCTCCACTACACGCCCTTTGATCCCGTCGAGGTCAACGGCATCAAGCGCGCCTTCACTGAGCGCGTGGGTGACGAGTGCCGCGCCAACGATATTCCCTTCGTCCTCGAGCTCCTCGGCTACGACCTCAACGGCAAAGAGAAGAGCCTCGAATACGCGCGCATCAAGCCCGAAATCGTCGCCCGCTCCATGCAGGAGTTCAGCAAAGACCGCTATGGCGTCGACCTGCTCAAAGTCGAAGTTCCCGTGCAGATGAAATATGTTTCGGGAACCCGCGACTTCTGCGGCGAGGAGGCCTGCACGCTGGCTGATGCCAAGCGTTACTTTCTGGCCACCGCCGCCGCCACCGATTTGCCGTTCGTCTATCTTTCAGCCGGCGTCAGCAACGCGCAGTTTGTTGAGACGCTCGAACTACTCGCCGAAAGCGGCAGCCGCTTCAATGGCGTTCTTTGCGGTCGCGCCACCTGGCAGGACGGCATCGCAGTCTACGCGAAACACGGCGCAGGCGCCTTGGATCAATGGCTTCAAACCACGGGCCAGGAAAACATCCTTCGCGTCAACAACGCCCTCAAGGCTGCGCAACCCTGGCAAACGCAATTCACCGTCCCCTCCCCCGTCTGATCCGGCGCCTCGCTCTGTCATCTCGAGTGACGCGCAGCGTAGTCGAGAGATCAGGAGTTGCTTTCCGGCCCGTATCAGGCCACGACTTCAGTCGGGCCGCAATCCTCCCCACCCCTCCGGAAAATAATGATCGCGGCAAAGCCGCGCACGCCCTCACCCTCAACCACACTCTGTCATTCCGAGCGGAGCGCGCTTCGGGCCCCGTGATCGTCACACGATCATGGGGTAAGCGGAGCCGAGGGATCTGCATTTAGGGGCTTGAGAATTGCAATCGCGATCCCTGTCGGAAGATACGCTTCTCGGTTACGATCTGGATCGGTGAACACAAACCCGACTTCCCACGATCAATCCGTATCAGATTCCGAAATCTCATTTCGAGGGAACCATTCCAAAGCTCGGATAAGATAAAAAATCGCGGACCATTCGTAGAATTCGGATCAGGCCATTCGTCGAAAGAGTGAAGACAGGTCAGACCGGCCCGCCGGGTCCCCCATCCTGGCTTTGCCAGAGTGGGCCATAAAGGCCCGGGCGGCAGCCGTCTCCGCTTCACCAACCGCGGTCCAGTCTGACGCACAACCAACAAAATGAACACAAATCTCCAACCAAGCCTCCGCCAGCTGTCAGCTGTGAACTGCGAACTGTGAACTGTCAGCTGTTCTCTGTCTCTCTCTCACCGCGTCTTCGCCACTTCCTCTACCGTCACCGGATCGAGGAACGGCATCTGCGAGCGCAGTTGCTTGCCGACAATCTCGACCGGATGCTTGGCTTCGGCTTCGCGGAAGGCCAGGAACTCTTTGCGGCCGGAGTTCTGGTCGGCGAGGAATCGCTTGGCAAACGCGCCGTTCTGAATCTCCGCCAGAATCTGCTTCATCGCCTTGCGGCTTTCGGCGTTGATCACGCGCGGCCCGCTCACGTAATCGCCCCACTCGGCTGTGTCGGTGATCGAGTAGCGCATGTACGCCAGTCCGCCGCGATAGATCAGATCGACGATCAGCTTGAGTTCGTGCAGCACTTCGAAGTAAGCGCTCTCCGGCTGATAGCCGGCCTCGACCAGCGTCTCATATCCGGCCTTGATAAGCGCGCTCACGCCGCCGCACAGCACCGCCTGCTCGCCGAAGAGATCGGTCTCGGTCTCTTCCTTGAAGGTGGTCTCCAGCACCCCGGCGCGCGTGCCGCCGATGCCCTTCAGATAGCTGAGGCAGAGCGCGTGAGCCTTGCCGGTCGCGTCCTGGTGGACGGCGATGAGGCACGGAACGCCGCCGCCCTCGGTGAACACCTCGCGCACGCGATGGCCCGGCGCCTTGGGCGCGGCCATGCCCACGTCGATGCCCGCCGCCGGCACGATGGTCTTGAAGTGAATGTTGAAGCCGTGCGCGAACATCAGCAGCTTGCCCGCGCTCAGATTCGGCGCAATCTCCTCGGCATATAGCTTGGCCGCGGTCTGATCGGGAACCAGAACCATCACCACGTCGGCCCACTTGGTGGCTTCGGCGACCGTGGTCACTTCAAGGCCGGCCTTCTGCGCCTTGGCAATCGATTTCGAGTTGGCCGCCAGGCCCACCTTCACCTGCACGCCCGAGTCCTTCAGGTTGAGAGCGTGCGCATGCCCCTGCGAGCCGTAGCCGATGATGGCCACCTTCTTGGCCTGGATCAGCGTGAGGTCGGCATCGTGATCGTAATAAGTCTTTGCCATGTTTTTCTCTGATTTTTCCTTTGTTTGATTGAGATCCAATTTTGAAACGCGATCGCACGCGCCAATTTACACTTGCTCGTCAGCCACGGTGTCTTCCGCCGGCTCTTCTGCCGCCTCAACCTCACCCACGCCCATCGCCTTCACCACGCTGCTCATGTGATGCCCGCGGCGCATGGTCATCTTGCCGCTGCGGCAGATCTCGAGAATCCGCCCATCGTCTTCGCGCAGCACTTCGATCAGCCCTTCAATCTTGCTCTCCACGCCGGTCATCTCGATCATCAGCGATTCCGAAGTGAGATCGACGATGCGCGCGCGGAAAACCTCCACCAGATCGAAGATCTGCGCGCGATTGCGCGGCGAGGCGGCCACTTTGATCAGCGCCAGTTCGCGCGTCACCGATGGCGCCTGCGCAATGTCGTCCACATCGACGACATTCTCCAGTTTAAACAGGCTGGCGCGAATGCGATGCCCGGCCTCAGCTGACGCCTCGCACACCAGTGTCAGCCGCGAAAGTCCCGGCCGCTCGCTGCGCCCCACGGTGAGCGAGTTGATGTTGATGTTCAGCCGCCGGAACAGCGACGCAACGCGCGTCAGCACGCCCGGCAAATCTTCAACGTAAGCAACAAATGTATGCAGCATAACTGGTTCCTTGCGTGAAGCAGATTAAATCAAATTGAAGCTCGCAGTTCGTAGTTCTTAGTTCAAAGACCCAAAGAGTCTCGCTGGACTGTCCGGTTTTTCACTATGAACTGCGAACTAAGAACTGTGAACTATTTTCCTACTTGTCCTCCGCCGTCTCTTCCAGCGGATCCCTGTCCGGCCGGCGAATCATCTCGTGCAGCGCGCTGCCGGCAGGAATCATCGGGTAAACCGAGTCTTCCTTCTCCACCATGAAGTTCAGCAGGAACGCGCCCGGCGACGACGCTTGCAGCTTCGACCGCTCCCATCACTTCGCTGCGCTTGCGCACCGCGCGCCCCGGAATTCCGTGCGCGTCGGCCAGCTTCACAAAGTCCGGGCTCACCAGCGGCGTGGCCTCGTAGTTGCGCTCGTAGAAAAACTCCTGCCACTGCCGCACCATGCCCAGGTAGCCGTTGTTGATGATCGGCGATGTTGATCTTGATCTTTTCCTGCACGATGGTCGCCAGCTCCGCCGCCGTCATCTGGAACCCGCCATCGCCGGCGACCACCCACACTTCTTTTTCCGGACACGCAAACTTGGCGCCGATCGCCGCCGGCAGCGCGAACCCCATCGTGCCCAGTCCGCCGCTGGTGATCAGCGTGCGCGGATGTTCGTGGCGGAAGTACTGCGCCTCCCACATCTGGTGCTGGCCCACGTCGGTCACGACGATGGCGTCGCCGCCGGTCATGCGCCACAGATCGTGCATCACGTGCGCCGCGTACAAGTGGCCCGAGTCGGGCAGGTTCTTGATGTCGCGCACGGCAACTGCGCCCTTGCTGGCCTCGATTGTCTTGAGCCACGCCGAGCCGTCGCGCCCGGCGATGCGCGGCAGCAGCTGCTCCAGCACCTCGCGCAGATCGCCCACCAGCGCCACATCCACCTTCACGTTCTTGTTGATCTCCGCCGGATCGACCTCGATGTGAATCTTCTTGGCCTTCGTGCGCGTAATCCGTCAGCTTGCCCGTCACGCGATCGTCGAAGCGCATGCCGCAGGCGATCAGCAGATCGGCTTCCTGAATGGCGTGATTCACCCACGCCTCGCCGTGCATGCCCATCATGCCCAGGTTCAGCGGATGCGAAGCGGGAAATCCGCCCAGCCCCAGCAGCGTGAGCCCCACAGGAATCTGCGCGCGCTCGGCCAGCGTGCGCACCTGCTCCATCGCGCCGGACTCCGTCACGCCGTGGCCGGCCAGAATCACCGGCCGCTTCGCGTTGCGAATCAGCTCGGCGGCCTGCGCCAGTCCCGATTCCTCCACGCGCAGCATGGGATGCGGGCGATACGGCTCGCGGCTTGGCCGCTTCGAAATCGAAGACCGCCGTTCGCCTGCTGCGCATCCTTGGTAATGTCCACCAGCACCGGGCCCGGGCCGCCCCGATCGCGCAATCTGAAACGCATGGCGCAGCGCCGCGCGCCATATCCTCCGCCTTGCTCACCAGAAAATTATGCTTGGTCACCGGCAGCGTGATGCCGGTGATGTCCACTTCCTGAAATGCGTCCGTGCCCAGCACTTGCTCGACACGTTGCCGGTGATGCAGACGATGGGAATCGAATCCAGCATCGCCGTGGCGATGCCGGTCACGAGATTCGTCGCGCCCGGACCGCTGGTGGCAATGGCCACGCCCACCTTGCCCGAAGCGCGCGCGTAGCCGTCGGCCATGTGCGCCGCGCCCTGCTCGTGGCGCACCAGCACGTGCCGGATGGGAAACTTGCGCAGCGCGTCGTAGGCCGGCAGAATCGCGCCGCCCGGATAGCCGAAGACGTCCGTCACGCCCTCGCCGACCAGCGTGGCCCACATAATCTCCGAGCCGGTCAGCCGCGTCGGCGTGGTCAGGTGCGCATTCGACTCCGATGCCTTCGCGTGCGATGCGTTCGCTTGTCTCCTTGTGTCCCATATCAACTCCTTTGGCTCTGCGACTCCGACTACTCTCTATTCCCTATTCCCTGCTCTTACGTCGTTGCCCCTTCAGACGCCGACTGCACTCGATCCACATACTTGCGGAACACGCCCTTCGGCCAGCGCAACGCCGGCGGCTTAAAATTCTTGAGCCGCGCCGCCATCTCCGCTTCGCTGATCTCCACATTCAACGTGCGCTTCGGAATGTCGAAGGTGATGATGTCGCCTTCGCGCACCGCTGCAATCGGCCCGCCGACAAACGCCTCGGGCGCCACGTGGCCCGCAGTAAATCCGCGCGTCGCGCCGCTAAAGCGCCCATCGGTCAGCAGCGCCACGTGCGCGCTCAGTTCCGCGTTGGACGAGATGGCCGCCGTCACCTGCAGCATCTCGCGCATGCCCGGCCCGCCCTTCGGCCCTTCGTAGCGAATCACCACCACGTCGCCCGGCTTGATGCCGCCGGCCTGGACCACCTTGAAGCAATCCTCTTCGCAGTCGAAGACGCGCGCCGGCCCGCGATGCTCGTACCTGCCGGCCGCGGCAATCTTCATCACGCAGCCCTCGGGCGCGAGATTTCCCTTCAGAATCACCAGCCCGCCGTTCGGCTTGATGGGCTTTTCGAAAGTATGGATCACATCCTGTCCCGGCGTCTCTTTGGCGAGTCGCAGCTTCTTCGGCCAGCGTCTTGCCGCTGATGGTCAGCGCGGAGCCGTCGGCATGTCCGGCATCGATCATCCGCTTCGCCAGCAGCCGCGAGCCGCCCGCGGCCTGGTAATCCGAAGCCACGTACTTGCCCGCCGGCGTCAGCGAGCAAATGTACGGCGTGCGATTGGAGATCGACATCAAAATCGTCGATGATAGCTCGATGCCCATCTCGCGCGCGATGGCCAGCAAATGCAGCACGGCATTCGTCGAGCCGCCGCTCGCGGCCACGCTGGCGATCGTGTTTTCCAGCGACTTGCGGGTGATGATCTGCGAGGGCCGGCGATTGGCGCGCACCGCATCCATCAACATGCGCCCCGCCTGGCGCGTCGCTTCCAGCTTGTTGGGCGCAGTGGCGGGAACGCCGGAAAGCTCAATCGGCGAAATGCCCAGAATCTCGCCGCTCATCGCCATGGTGTTGGCCGTGAACTGCCCGCCGCATGCGCCGGCGCCGGGACAGGCATTCGCTTCCAGCGCTTCGAGTCCTGCATCGTCAATGCGTCCGGCCGCGTACGAGCCGATGCCCTCAAAAACGTTCTGAATCGTGATGTCGATTTTTTCACCATGAGGGCCGTTCAGCTTGCCCGGCGCAATCGACCCGCCGTAATAGCATCATGCCGGGAATATCGAGCCGGCACAGCGCCATGATGATGCCCGGCATATTTTTGTCGCATCCGCCGATGCCCACCAGGCCGTCGAACAGATTGCCGCGCGCCACAAGCTCGATCGAGTCGGCAATCACTTCCCGGCTCACCAGCGACGCCTTCATGCCCTGCGTGCCCATGGTGATGCCGTCGGAGATGGTCACGGTGTTGAACTCCATCGGCGTGCCGCCCGCTTCGCGAATGCCTTCCTTCAGCGCCTCCGCAATCTCGCGCAGGTGCACGTTGCAGGTGCCGATCTCGGTCCATGTATTCGCGATGCCGATAATCGGCTTGTGCAGATCGTCTTTTTTGAATCCTGCTCCGCGCAGATACGACCGCGCCGCCGCGCGGCTCGGGCCCTCAGTCAACGGAATGCTTTGTCGCTTGCCTTCGATGGTCACGTGGTCAGTTCCTTTTGATTGCCGCTGTCTGTTACGGGCAGGCTATCGATGATCTCTTTCATTGCATGACTAAAGCGAGTCCAATTTCCAAAAGCGGGATGCGGTACACAAAACGGATCGTACGCTATGCCGGCCGTGCGCATCGCCAGCTGAACCACCGGCAGGATTGCTCGCATGACCACCACCACAGCCTTCGGTTTGTACTCTAATCAGCCGTTTTGCCAACTTCGGAACAGCATTCTCGTCGTAGTCTGGAACGCTCACTTCTCTCCAGTTTGTTCACCGGCGTGAGCACCAGGTCGTCAAGGTAAAAACCCTTCTTTTTGAAATCCTCAAGAAATGTTTCCCGGTTTCCAAACGCTCGCTTCATTGCGTGAAACAGGCTGCTGTTACCGCTGTAGAAGAACCTGCCGCTTTCAGGCGCCGACTCGCCCACAAATAAAGTCGTGATGGAATCGGGATGAAAACTCTTGCGCAGCTCCTCCAAGCTTGTTCATCCCTTTCAGGCAGCCTCACCGTTTTCGCCTTCAGCCACTCGGCTCCATCGTGCTTCGCTTCAAACGTGTCCAGCGCCGCGGCGTGCCGCAGCGTCAACCCGATATCGTCGAGCCCTTCGAGCAGGCAAAACTTGCGAAAGGGATCGATCTCGAACTTCGCGGTGAATCCGCGCCCGTCCGTCACCGTCTGCTCCTCAAGCGAAACCGTGAGCTGATAATTCGGAATCTTCTGCGCGTTCTGGAGCAGCGTCTCAACCTCCGCTTCGCTCAGCCGCGCCAGCACGATCCCGTTCTTGCCCGCGTTCGAGAAGAAGATATCGGCGAACGTCGGCGCAATCACCACGCGGAATCCGTAATCGCTCAGCGCCCACGCGGCGTGCTCGCGGCTCGACCCGCAGCCAAAATTCTTGCCGGCAATCAGAATCTTCGCGTCCTTGTAGCGTGGATCGTTGAGCACGAAATCCGCGATCGGCTCGCCCGATGCCGTCCGCCGCCAGTCGAAGAACAGAAAATCGCCGTAGCCGGTGCGCTCGATGCGCTTCAAAAACTGCTTGGGAATGATCTGGTCGGTATCCACGTTGGCGCGATCAAGCGGCGCGGCCAGTGCAGTCAATGTCTGGAACGGTTCCATCAGGCCTTTACCTCCTCGCGAACTTCGCCAAGTCGCGAATGTCCACAAAGTGCCCGGCGATCGCGGCCGCCGCGGCCATCTCCGGCGAAACCAGGTGCGTGCGCCCGCCGCGTCCCTGCC
Organism: uncultured Acidobacteriaceae bacterium; assembly: GCA_963758785.1. Lineage (GTDB taxonomy): Bacteria > Acidobacteriota > Terriglobia > Terriglobales > Acidobacteriaceae > Telmatobacter. Next base: position 144,282 of record CAVWXA010000026.1, on the reverse strand, counting down.
GCCCCTCGAAGTTGCGGTTGCTCGTCGAAGCGCAACGCTCGCCCGGCGAAAGAATGTCGGGATTCATGCCCAGGCACATCGAGCAGCCCGGCTCGCGCCAGTCGAATCCGGCCTCGAGAAAGATGCGGTCCAGGCCCTCTTTTTCCGCCTGCGCCTTCACCTGCTGCGAGCCGGGAACGACCATCGCGCTCACGTGCGTTGACACTTTGTGTCCCGCGGCAATTCGTGCCGCTGCGCGCAGATCCTCGATGCGCCCGTTGGTGCACGAGCCGATGAAGACGCGGTCGATTTCGATCTCTTCCAGCGGCGTTCCCGCCTTCAGATCCATATATTCGAGCGCGCGCTCAAACGATTTGCGGTCGATCTCGTTCGCGGCGTTCGCCGGGATCGGGCACCTTCGCGATCACCGGCGCCACCATGCCGGGGCTCGTCCCCCAGCTCACATACGGAACCAGCGTCGCCGCGTCGATCACCAGTTCGCGATCGAACTTCGCGCCCGGATCGCTGGGCAACTTGCTCCATTCGGCCACAGCCTTGTCCCAGTCCGCGCCCTTCGGCGCAGAATTGCCGGCCCTTCAGGTACGCAAACGTCGTCTCATCCGGCGCGATCATGCCCGCGCGCGCGCCCGCCTCGATGCTCATGTTGCAGATGGTCATGCGGCCTTCCATCGAGAGCGCGCGAATCGCCGAGCCCGCGTACTCGATCACGCATCCCGTCGCGCCGTCGGTGCCGATCTTGCCGATGATGGCGAGGATGATGTCCTTCGCCGTCACGCCCAGCGGCAGCTTGCCCTCGACCGCGATGCGGAAGGTCTTCGGCTTCGACTGCGGCAGCGTCTGCGTGGCCAGCACGTGTTCCACTTCGCTGGTGCCGATGCCAAACGCCAGCGCGCCAAACGCGCCATGCGTCGAAGTGTGCGAGTCGCCGCACACAATCGTCATGCCCGGCTTGGTCAGCCCCAGCTCCGGCCCGATCACGTGCACAATGCCCTGCTCGCGCGAGTTCACGTCGTAGAGCTCGACGCCGAAGTCCGCGCAGTTCTTGCGCAGCGTGGCAATCTGCGTGGCCGAAATCTGGTCCACGATGTTCAGCCGGCCCTCTTTCGTCGTCGGCACGTTGTGGTCCACAGTCGCAATGGTGCGGTCGGGCCGGCGCACCTTGCGCCCGGCCAGCCGCAGCCCCTCGAACGCCTGCGGCGACGTGACCTCGTGCACCAGTTGCAGGTCGATATAGAGCAGCGTCGGCTCGCCCTTCGGCTCAACCACCACATGCTGCTCCCACACCTTCTCGAATAATGTTTTTGCTTCGCTACCCATCAATTAGCTCCTGACTTCTAGCTTCCTACTTTTCTGTCACCAAAGTTTGCATCACAAATACCGTGTCATCCCGAGCGTCACAGATAGTCTGTCATCCTGAGTGTCACAAATAGCCTGTCATCCTGAGCGTAGTCCGCCGCGGCGGACGGAGTCGAAGGATCTGCGGTTGCCTTTTTCAACGAACTTCGAATCCGCCGCACTGCCTGTCTTGCTGATTGAGGTTTCTGCCATTCAATTTCGAACCCATTCGAATGTCGCCGCAATCAAAGATCGCCAGCCTTTCGACCAAAAAGCTAACGGCTGACAGCTAATAGCTGCTCTTTCACCGTCTCCCGTACCTTCGCGCCCATCTCCTTCGTCGAAAGCACCGTCACTCCCTGCGTTCTGTCCGCGCGCCAGGTCCGGCGTGCGGAAACCCTGCTCCAGCACCTTGCGCACCGCCGACTCAATCGCCGCGGCCTCCGCTTCCAGTCCGCCGGAGTGGCGCAGAATCAGCGCCCCGGTCAAAATCGCGCCCAGCGGATTCGCCAGTCCCTTGCCCGCAATGTCCGGCGCCGATCCGTGCACCGGCTCATACAGATTCACCTTGCCGCCGATCGTCGCCGAAGGCAGCATGCCCAGCGAGCCCGTAATCACCGCCGACTCGTCGCTCAAAATGTCGCCGAACAGATTCTCCGTCAGCACCACATCGAAGTCGCGCGGCCGGTTCATCAGGTGCATCGCCATCGCATCCACATACTGGTGCTCCACCATCACGCCCGGAAACTCCGCCGCCACTTCGTTCACCGTCGCGCGCCAAAGCTGCGAAACCTCGAGCACGTTGGCCTTGTCCACGCTGGTCAGCTTCTTGCGGCGCTTCTGCCGCGAGCTCGAACGCGATCCGCGCCACGCGCGCCACTTCGTCGCGCGTGTAGCGCATCGTGTTCCACGCTTCGCCTTTCGCCTTGTTCCACTCGCGCGGCTGGCCGAAGTAAAGCCCGCCCAGCAGCTCGCGCACAAACAAAATATCGGCGCCTTCGACGATCTCCGGCCGCAGCGGGCTGTTCACCGCCAGCTCCTTGAACGCAAACGCGGGCCGCAGATTGGCAAATCCGCCCAGCGCCGCGCGAATCTGCAGCAATCCAGCCTCGGGCCGCTTGTCCGGCGGAAGCGAGTTGAATTCGTTGCCGCCCACCGCGCCCAACAAAACCGCATCCGAGTCGAGCGCCGCTTCCAGCGTGTCGGCAGGCAGCGGCGTTCCGTCCTGCACAATGGCCACGCCGCCGATGCGCTTTTCGGTAAACATAAATTCGTGGCCGCCCAGCGCGGCGATCTCTTTCAACACGGCAACCGCTTCGCTGGTCACTTCGGGGCCGATGCCGTCGCCGGCCGTGACTAGAATCTTCAGCTTCATTCCTGTGTCTCTCTTCGTAGTTTTCCGTTCGCAGTTCTCACTCGCCATCGGTCGGGACCGGTTCCTCAGTCCCAGCTTCCTATTCCCTATTCCCTAGTCCCTGTTTTTTCAATCCAGCTCCGACACCGGCTCGTTGCGCCGCTCGCGAATGTTGTCCGGCAGCAATCCGACCAGATCCTGGTCGTAGATGTTCTTCTTGCGGTCGGCCAGCGCCACAAACCGGTAGTAGACGTGCTGCAACTCATCGCGGCTCACCGTGAAGCCGAGCTGCTCCAGCCGATGCCGCAGCGCCGCGCGGCCGGAGTGCTTGCCCAGCACCAGATGCGTCTTGGCCACGCCCACCAGTTGCGGCGTCATGATCTCGTAGCACAGCGGATTGGCCAGCATGCCGTGCTGGTGAATGCCCGACTCGTGCGCAAACGCATTCGCGCCCACCACCGCCTTGTTGGGGGAGGGCTTGAAGGTAATGAGCTGGCCCAGCACTTCGCTGGTCGGATAAAGCTGATCGAGCTTGATCGACGTCGACACGCCGAAGCGGTCGCCGCGCACATAAAGCGCCGCCGCAATCTCTTCGAGCGCCGCATTGCCGGCCCGCTCGCCGATGCCGTTGATCGTGCACTCCACCTGCCGCGCGCCGGCCTGGATCGCCGCCAGCGAATTCGCCACGGCCAGGCCCAGATCGTCGTGGCAATGCGCCGAAAGCACCACGCCCTTCTCGTCGATCGCGGGAACGCGCTCGCGCACTTCGCGGAACATCTGCGCCGTACTCCTCGGGCGTGACGTAGCCCACGGTGTCGGGCATATTGATTGTCGTCGCGCCCGCCTCGACGGCGATGCGCACCATCTCCACCAGAAAATCGCGATCCGAGCGCGTCGCATCCTCGGGCGAAAACTCCACATCGTCGCAAAGCGACCGCGCCAGGCGCACCGACTCGCCGCACTGGTCCAGCGCCTCGGCGCGGCCCATCTTCAGTTTGTATTCGAGGTGCAGATCGCTCGACGCCAGAAACACATGGATGCGCGCCCGGTCGGCAAACTGCAGCGCCCGCGCCGCCATCTCGATGTCTTCGGTCTTTGCCCGAGCCAGCGACGCGATGCGCGGCTTGCGAATGGCCTGCGTAATCGTCGCGATGGCCGCAAAGTCGCCCTCCGAGGCCATGGCAAAGCCGGCCTCGATGATGTCCACGCCCAAATCCTCAAGGGCGTGGGCCATGGTGAGCTTTTCCTGCGTGGTCATGCTGCAACCCGGCGACTGCTCGCCGTCGCGCAGGGTGGTGTCGAAGAAAACTACATGATCTGGGCTCATGTATGTGCCTGCCTGCCGGGGAAAACCGACCTCGTCCAGTTTTTCTATTTTCGCCTATCAGTCCACTATAAGGCAAAGTTATAATTCTTTTGGAATCGATTAGAATTGCTTATGCAAGACAGCTGTGAGGCTTCGGCTAGCAGCGGAGCAGGAAATCAGGCCGATCAGGTGATTCTGCGAAGGCGCCAGTCGCATCAAATGGCGCTTCGCTATTCCCTAGCTCGCCTAGTCACCTAATCCGCTGCGCTCCGAAGGAGCGCACATGGAACTCAACCAGCTCGAAACCTTTCTCGCCGTCGCCGAGGAGCGCAGTTTTTCCCGCGCCGCCATCGCGCCTGCACCGCACCCAGCCCGCCGTCAGCCAGGTCATCCGCAAGCTCGAGGCATCCGTGGGCGAAACCCTCTTCGACCGCGCCGCGCGCGACGGCTCGCTCACCGCTGCCGGCGTGCTGCTGCGCGACTACGCATTGCGCCTGCTGGCCCTGCGCCGCGAGGCCTCGAGCGCCCTCGACGAGCTGAAAAGCCTGGAGCGCGGCCACCTGCAACTGGCGGCCAACGAGTACACCTGCATGTACCTGCTTCCGGCCATCGACGCTTTCCGCCGCGAGTTCCCCACGTCGGCGTCACCGTGCAGCGCATGCTGGCCTCGCGCATCCCCGAGGAGCTCAGCCTGCGCACCTTCGAGCTGGGCGTCATCTCCTTCCGCCCCGATCCCGCGCAGATCCGCACCATCGCCGTCTATGGCGACAGCCTGGCATTTGATCGTCAGCCCGCACCACCCGCTCGCTGCGCCAAGAGCGTCTCCATCCGCGACCTGGGCAACGAAATCTTTATCGCCCACAATGTGGCCTCGCCGCTGCGCCGCAAAGTCATTGAGGCCTTCCAGCGCCACCGCACGCCGCTCAACATGGGCATCGAGCTGCCCACCATCGAGGCCATCAAGCGCTTTGTGGCCATGGGCAACGGCGTGGCGCTGGTTCCCCACCTCACGGTGGCGCGCGAGCTTGAAACCGGCGACCTGGTCCGCGTGCCCGTCGACGAGCTGGACGTGCGCCGCGTGCTCCGCCTGGCGCACCGCCGCCAGGCCACGCTCTCCTACGCGGCCAAAGCTTTTCTTCACACGCTCAAAACCCTGGCCAAGGATCAAGGACCGCCGTTCTTCTACCATGTGGAGCGTGGAACCTGAGAGCGCAGGAACGCAGAGGCCTAAGTCGAAATGTGTGTTTGGCCGGTGTTTATTGGGGTTCGCGGGCCCGCAGGTCAGGTCCCCGTGGCCTGCAGCGGTCGTTCAGGCACACTGCTCCCCGAGCCTTGCCGGTGCTTGTTGCGCCATCAGCCGCGGCAGCCGGATCAGGTTGTGTGCCGCGCAACTGAACACGAACAGCCAGTCCACCTTCTCCAGCCCCCGCAGCTTGACCTGGCGCAGTGGGCCGGTTTGCTTCAGCCATCCAAAGCCCTTTTCGATCAGCCATCGCCGGCTCAGGCTTACGGCGTAGCCAAGCTGTCGCGTGGTTCTGCGGTCCAGGTTGCTCTTGCGGCCCTTGTCGTTCTTGGTAACATGCGGTGTTACGTTCAACTCTCGCGCCGTGCGCACAAAATCCTCGCTGTCATAAGCCTTGTCCGCTCCCACGGTGATGCGGCGTGAGCGTCCCTCTTGCATTTCGGCAAGCATCAACAGCGCTGCATCGCGCTCGGCGTACCCATCCGCGTGCGTCACCATCGCCGCGGCTATCAATCCGTTGCGGTTCTCCACCAGCGCATGACCCAGGTAGCTTAACTTCGATTCCTTCCCGTAGCTCTTCTTGTACAGCCGCGCATCGGCGTCGGTGGTCGATGCATGAGTCTTGTTGCTCCGCTTCTGGCCATGGAAATCCGCCCCGTCGCCATCATCGGAACCATCCTTGGATCGGAAACTTTTCTGCGAGGCCCATGCCTGGATCAGCGTTCCATCGACAGTGAAGTGTTCGTCGGACATGAACCGCTTGGCCTGCTTGTTCACTTCCGCGAAGAACTGTTGCGCCACATTCGAGGTCAACAGCCGGTCGCGGTTCTTCGAGAACACCGCATGGTTCCACACCGCGTCGTCCATGCCAAGACCCACAAACCAACGGAACAGCAGGTTGTAGTCAATCTGCTCAACCAGCAGCCGCTCCGAGCGCACCGAGTAAAACACCTGCAACAACAGCGCTCGCAGAATGTACTCCGGCGCAATCGATGGACGGCCCGACTCCGAATACAGCGCATCGAACTCCGGGCTCAACGTCTGCAAAACCGTGTCCGTCAGCTTGCGAACCGCACGCAGCGGATGATCCTGAGGAACCCGCTGTTCCAACGATACATAGCTGAACATCCCGTCCTGAACCCGCTCATCTCCACGCATGCCTGTTAGACGAATAGCGTCAGTCCCCCGTCGCAAACGGGTACCTATTTCAACAAGTTCCTAAGCGATGGCTCAAACCCCGGCCGGGGTGCAAGTGTCCATTGGGAGCGCTCACGGAACTTTCCCCAGCTTCCAAACAGGGCGCGCACACCGAATGCCCGGCCGTGCGTCTATAGCCAGAGAAGATTCCATCGCCGCCGCTGTCCCGCTGACCCGCTCCGGCCATTTACAATGCTGAGAGCGGGGCCCGGGACTTTTCGGGGCGCCGGACCAGTGCCCGGGAATCGACAAACGTATCGCCACCCGCACGGTTGTGCAGTCGTGAGGATCAGGATCGAATGAAGAAGATCGCCTTTCTAGTCTTACTGCTGGGTGCGTTCGCGGCTGCAGCCGGCGCCCAGGAAAGCCGCCAGGACATAAGCCTGAGCGGAACCGCGCTGATCGAGCCGTTCATCGCTTCTTCCACCACCGTGCAGGTGCACTCCACCACTGCCTACGGTGCCGTCGTCAGCTACCGCTTTATGCTCACTCCGTCGAGCGCTCTTGAAGCAAGCTACGGCCTGACTTATCAGAACAGCATTGGCTATTACGTGAACCCCAACAATTACAAGGTCCTCACCCGCACCGAGGAGATCTCGGGCGCCTACGTCCGCACCTTTGTCTTTAAGAATTTCAATCCTTTCGTCGAAGCGGGTCCGGGCGGATTCATCTTCCTGCCCATCCGCAACTCCGGCACCACCAACCTCGACGTCAAGCAGCAAACTGAGGTCGGCGGCATCTACGGCGCCGGCTTCGCCTACGAGGTCAGCCCCAGCTTCGACGTCCGCGTCGAATACCGTGGATGGGTGACCAAGGTGCCAACCTTCGGCGACTCGCAGCTCACCACCAACCGCTGGTACAACATCTCTGTTCCCACGGTCGGCGTCGCGTACCACTTCTAACTGCAGGGGTCAGACTTCAGGCTCAGCAAGGCGCAGAACCGCCTCCACGTAGCGCCGGACTCCTGCCGCCTCCACGTAACGCCAGACTCTTGCCCCCTCCACGTAGCGCCGGACTCCTGTCCGGCTGCCGTGTGGGCCTCCAGGCCCGCACAAAAAGCTGTCGTCCAACGCGTCACTGCGTACCTCAGACTCCACAAGAACTGTTTGCACATTGACTGCTTTGAAGGGGCACGACCTGCCGGGCCCCCGGCGACAGGTCTTCGTCGCTGGGGTGGCTTTAGTCGTGCCGTTAAACGGCTATAAATAGCGGGGCCTCAGCCCCTGAGGGATGTCTTGCGACGGCCTCAAGCCATCTACGCAATCAAATCCAGTCCCGCGCTTCGCGGTAGCGGCCCAGCTCCTTCACCATCCCGCAATGCGCACTCAGCGCCTCGAGCGCACGCGGGCCCTCCTCGCTCGCCCCAAGCTGGCAATCCACGTAGAAGATGTACTCCCATGGCTTGCCGTGTACCGGCCTCGATTCAATCTTTGTCAGGTTCGTGCCCTGGGCGCTCAAGGCGCTCAGCGCCGCTACCAGCGACCCCGGTCGATTCTCCAGAGAAAAAGCGATGCTCAGCTTGTTCGCCTTGGGGTCGAACTCCGCCTCTCCGCTGCGCTGCACAAAAAAGAAGCGCGTATAGTTCGCCGCGTTGTCTTCAATCCCCGCCTGCAGAATCTGTGCGCCATAAATCCTTGCCGCCGCCTCGCTGGCGATGGCCGCCGCGTGGCTGTCGCGCTCCTCCACCAGATGCTTCACGCTTCCCGCGGTGTCGTAAAAGGCGATGGCCTTCATCCTGGGGTGCGCGGCCAGAAATTGCCGGCACTGCGCCAGCGCCACCGGATGCGAAAACACTCGCTCCATCTCCTCCATCCGCGTTCCGGCATTCGCAATCAGGTTATGCCGGATCCTGAGCAGCGTCTCCCGCACCACCTTCACGTCGTGCTTGAGCAGCAGATCGAAGTGTTCCAGCACCGAGCCGGCCAGGCTGTTCTCAATGGGAATCGCCGCGGCATCGGCCTTGCACGAATCCAGTGCGGCAAATACCTCCACCGAAAGCGCGCACGGAATAATCTCTGCGCCGGGCACCAGCTTCAGCGCCGCCTCGTGGCTGAACGAGCCCGGCTCGCCTTGTATTGCGATTTTCAAGTTGCTAATTTTTGCTCCCTGTCACGCTGGAAACTACTCCCATTCCCATTCGCACCATAACATTTTGCTGAGGCTGACCTGAACGATTCAATTCGCCGAAGGCTGCGCCACCCCGTCGATCACCAACGCATCGGCCGGTCCACGAGTCGCTTCCAGCCGCAAACCGAGCTGTTCTTGAATCGCAACAAAGAGTGGAGGGTTTGTCGCATCCGCCGGCGCAGTCGAGATTTCGCCGCCGAACTGCGACTCATCGGGCGCCCATGTCAGATCGAAATCGTACCTGCCCGTGAGGCCGGTCTTGTCAACCACCGGGCGGTCGAGAACCGCGCGTTGCAAAATGGAAACGAAGTCGCCCATGGTCACGTTCCGTGCCGGCATCAGGATGTGCTGCGGATAGACCGTGCTGATCACCGACGGAGGAGCGTCTGGCTCGGCGGTGCTCGGATTCATCTTCTCGCCGCTCTTGTCCACCTCGAGTTCGTAAATTGAGAACTCTTTTTGCTGCCGATGAAAAGTGAGCTTGAACCGGTCGGCCAAAAGGCTTCGCAGCATGTTCATCTGTTCGTCGTGAGTCGGCCTCACCTCGCCCGGCGTGCGCGCAAGAATGTCGAAGTGGTCCGATTCGACCCACGACGGCCCTCCCAGAACCATGTGCGGGTTCAAATCGTAAGCCGCAGCAATCAGCAGAGTGAGTGTATAGTTCTTCGCCACGAAGGCATCCTGACCCTGCATGATGATGTACCGGCCGGCCTTGGGTCCTGGATCGACTGGCTTGATCGTCGCGACTTCAAATGCGTCGAATTTCGGACGGGGCGCTTGCAACTGCGTCTGCATTCCGCCCGATGAAATTGCCATCGCCGCCGCCAGAATTTGCGGGATCATCACGTCCTACCTCCTGCGGAAACTGTTCCCTACTCCCTATTCCCTTTTCCCTGTCTGCCTACTTCCGCACCCACATATCCGCCGACACAAACGCGAGAAACACCATCGCGATCACGCCATTCATCGTGAAAAACGCCGCATTCAGCCGGCGCAGGTCGCGTGGCGAAATCAGGGAGTGCTCATAAGCGAGCAGCAGCCCCACAGCGCCAATGCCGAGCCAGCCCGTCAAGCCAAAATCGAACAGCCTCGCAAACCACACCAGCAGCGCCAGCATGGCTAGATGCATCGCGCGCGCCGCCCAGAACGCGGCTTTCAGCCCCATTGCCTGCGGCAGGCTGTGCAGTCCCACCTCGCGGTCGTGCTCGTAATCCTGGCAGGCATAAAGTACATCGAATCCGCCCACCCACAGCGTCACCGCCGCGGTCAGCACCAGGATGCGCGGGTCGATGCTGCCGCGCACCGCAATCCACGCCGCCGTCGGAGCCATACCAAGCGCCAGCCCCAGCCCCAGGTGCGACCACTGCGTCAATCGCTTCATGTAGCTGTAGCCCAGCAGCACCACCAGGACTACGGGTGACAGCTCCAGCGTGAGCCGGTTCAGCTCCGCAGCCGCCACTACAAACACCACCGCTGCCGCGCAGGTAAATCCCAGCACAAACTGCCGCGACAACAATCCCGCCGGAATCGCCCGGTTCAGTGTCCGCGGATTCTTCGCATCCAGGTCGGCATCTGCCCAACGGTTAAACGCCATTGCTGCCGTACGCGCCGCCACCATGGCCACGACAATCCACCCCACCGTCCTCCAGCCCGGCAGCCCATTTGCCGCCAGCAGCATCGCCGTGAGCGCAAAGGGCAGCGCGAAGATCGAGTGCTCCCACTTGATCATCTCCAGCGTCGTTCGGACTTTGTTGAAGATTCCCGCCATGAACCACCCTCTCTACTTTAATTGAACCCTCGATCTCAGCCCGCCTGCGATTGTGCAGGCTGCAATTGCAAAGCCGCCTTTCCGACCGCTTGCGTTCGAAGGCATCCTGAAAGCGCCAATCCCAGTCAAACCGTAAATCGGGCCCAAATCCAACAAGGCGCGAATCACCCCTATAGCGGTTCTCCTGTAGGTGTCGACCAAGGCGGAATCGTTAAGTGGCTTTTTTATCAAGAAAAGGCCACCTTGAATTGCGCTGGAAATGGCACACAGATGCAGGAGAACCGCCGTAGACGTGACATTCGTCACCAAGGCCCATTCTCAATCGATGAAACAATAGCTTTGACATTTCGCGGTGGAGCATATTGAATGAAACTGTCGACCCCCCGAGAATGGCATCTCCTGCAAATTGAACCAAGCTCATTTGTCGGCGATCCCGAGCTGATTCGTATGCTCGAAAAGCACTCTGCTCCCGTTGCGTGCAACGAGGACCGTGCGCTATTTCGTCAGGATGAACCCTCGGCGGGTTTGTACATCCTTCACCAGGGCCAGGTCACGCTCAGCGTCGTTACCCAGGGCGGCCAATCGCTCTTCGCCGCGCAAGCGCTGCCCGGCTCTCTGCTCGGCCTCCCGGGTCTTGTCAGCGGCCACCCCTACACTCTCTCCGCCTCTGCCCGCGCTGGCGCGCAGATCAGCTTTCTGAGCCGCGAAGATTTCATGCAGCTGATGATGTCCCACCCTGATTTATCCGTAAAGGTTCTTCGCGTCCTCGCCGCAGAGGTCCGTAGCGCGCGCCGCTCGCTCGACTAGAACCGATTACATCCGCGATGCTTTTTGAACCCTCACTACGATCATCCCGCGCCAGATGTTTATCTTTCGGTAACTCGCCCCCCCCACCCCCTTTTGAGGTCAAGTGCTTTCCCGTCAGCGGCTTGCTCTCTGATCATTTGCTCCAGCCCGCTGATTCCAAAAGGGTTATTTCGCAGGATCCCCAATTCAAAGAGCTTATGAGCCTTTTTTCAAGGCGTTTGAACAGCGGATGGTGCAATTCGCTCGGATGACGGCTGATTTTCTGCGCGTACTGAGCCTGTACAGGGTCTCGAGTTGGCATTGAAGTCATTCGTTTTCTGGTGTCTGGAGACAGTGTACTGGGATACTGACTCAGTATTCTGGCCGGATTTGGGGCAGATTGACCCTGCGTAGATGCCGATGGCGATGTACTTGCGCTCTTTTCGCATACGTTGGACTCCAAAAACAGGGATCAGGGATCAGCGATCGGAAAAAGGCCCCCGCGCGCGATGGGTCCGCTGTTGTGGTGATGCTAGGTTGATTGTGCGCCGAGAGCGGGAAATTTTATGCAAAACGCCATACGAGCTAATCGCTTTTAGATATTGGCCTTAGCTGCGGAGTGCGGTGCTCGGGGGCTTGACACCGTGAATGGGATGCGTAGGCCCGCCCGGCGTGCAGCAAAATGCGATACAGAAGCTTCGGAAATTGTATTTCCGTCTTCACAGCATCTGGGTCGGAGCGACCAACCCGGAGTCTCCAATCAAGGGCTGCCTTCCGGCCCGCTCCCTCGCGGTGCAATCATTCACGAGAAACTCAGGCGTTCGGTATTCCACAGGCAAATCTCTCGCTCATTAACCTTGGATCTTCAAAAAACGTGTTCCGATCCTCAAAAAGAGTGATGCACATCACAAAATCCCAGCCGAAGTCGATGCGATGATAGCTGCGTTGTACCCGAGGAAAGCACGCCCATGACGGCCTCATCCCCCCAGGAAAGGCACTCAGTGCATCTCGACTCGTCCGCATTTGTCGCCGATTCCGAACTTGTCCGCGCACTCCAGGAGCGCTCCACTCCCATTCCGTGCGATACCGATCGCCTCCTGTTCCAGCAGGACGGCCTCGCAGACGGTGTTTACATCCTCAACCGCGGCGCCGCCACGTTGATCATGAATGCGCAAGATGGCCGGCAGATCTTCTCGATCGATGTAGTGCCCGGCTCTCTGCTCGGCCTTCCTGCCCTGGTCAGCGACCAGCCCTACTCTCTCACAGCGATCGCGCGCGCCGGAGCGCAGCTCAGTTTCGTCGGCCGCGCCGATTTCTTCGCCGTCATGCATGCCGATCCGTTGCTCTCTCTCAAAATGCTTCAAGTCCTCGCCGCCGAGGTCCGCACCGCCCGCCAGGCGCTCTACTAATTTGCGAGCGTGCTTGCCATGGCCGTTGCTCCCTACATCAACGGAATGCCCGGCTCACCGCGCGGCTTGCCCCATCCTCGCCCGGCGCTGCAGTCGATACACTTTGGAGTTCGTGCCAACCTCCAAACCCCAACCTACTGGCATGACCACGTCGTCAACCCTTACCTGCTAAACTTTGTCGTTGTGCCCCTAGCCGTCCTCGCCATCGCGGCCACCGCGTATCTGCTGGGATCCATTCCCTTTGGATACCTGCTGGTCCGCATCTTCCGCCGCCAGGACATCCGCTCCGTGGGCAGCGGCAACATTGGCGCCACCAATGTGATCCGCTCCGGCGCTCATGGCCTTGGCGCCGCCACCTTTATCCTCGACGTGCTAAAGGGCAGCACCGCAGTTTGGCTGGGCGGCCTGCTCGGCGCGCTCCTTATGCCGGACGTACCTTTGCGCAATGCACAGGCCCTCGCCGCGCTCTTTGCGGTTCTCGGCCACATGTTCACCTGCTGGCTCCATTTTCGCGGCGGCAAAGGCGTCGCCACCGGCTTCGGCGTCTTTCTCGTCGCCGCACCCTGGGCCGCCCTCGCCGCGATCGGTGTCTTTCTTCTGGTAGTGGCGCTTACCCGCTATATCGCGCTTGGATCGATAATCGGCGCTGCCAGCTTTCCGGTTTTTGCCTGGTTCCTTGTGAGCGGCAACCGTCCACCGTTCTTTATCGCCGCGCAAGTTGCGATTGCCGTGTTGATCATCGTCAAGCACCATTCAAACATCCGCCGCCTCGTCGAAGGCACGGAAGCCAAATTCGGAGCTAAGAAGCCAGCATGAGCCGCATCGTCATCTTAGGTTCCGGCGCCTGGGGAACCGCCATTGCGCTTTCGCTCCACCGCCGCGGCGGCCACGAGATCTCTTTGTGGGCGCACAGCCCCGAGCTCGCGCAGCAGATTCTCGATGCCGGAGAAAACACGCAGTTTCTTCCCGGCTTTCCCATCCCATCCGAGATCTCCGTTACCGGCGATTGCGATGTAGTTTCCGAGGCCGAAGTCGTCGTCTCCGTCATTCCTTCCGAGTTCCTGCGGACTGCACTTCTGCGCCTTCGCAAGCACATGCACAATGGACAGTTCGTAGTGAGCGCCACCAAGGGCATTGAAGACCACACTTTCCTGCGCATGACCCAGGTCTTGTCAGAAATCCTCGAGCCGTCCGGCCGCATGCTCTCCATCGGCGCGCTCTCAGGGCCCAGCTTTGCGACTGAAGTAGCCCAGGGCCAGCCCACCGCCGTCACCGTGGCTTTTAGCGACCCCGAAATCGCAGCGTTGATCCAGAAAGAATTTTCGTCGGAGACTCTGCGCCTCTACACGTCCACCGATGTCATCGGCGTGGAGCTCGGCGGAGCTCTCAAAAATGTTGTCGCCATCGCAGCCGGCATCGCGGTTGGTGTGGGCCTCGGTCACAACTCCATCGCTGCCCTCATTACCCGCGGTATCGTCGAGATCACGCGTCTCGCCGTGGCCTGTGGAGCACAACGCGAAACCCTGGCCGGCCTCTCCGGCGTTGGCGACCTGGTGCTCACCTGCACCGGTTCGCTCAGCCGCAACCGGACGGTCGGCGAACAATTAGGCCAGGGCCGCAAGTTGCCTGAAATCCTGGATAGCCTCGGCGGCAAAGTGGCCGAAGGCGTGTTGACCACGCGCGCCGCTCTGGGCCTTGCCCGCAAACACTCCATTGAGATGCCCATCGCCGAGCAGATGGAACTCATCCTCAACGAAGGCAAGGACCCCCGCGAAGCCATCCGCTCCCTCATGCTGCGTCCGGGCAAGGACGAGCATTAGGCTCCGCTCGTGGCTATGCAGTCCTTAGCTGTGCGAAGAGGCCGCCCATATCCATAAAGTTCCATCCCTCGCAGATCCTGCCATCCTTGACCACGGCAATTGTTGAACCGTTGAGAATGACTTTCTTTCCTGTAGGCGCCATTCCCAGACTATCGCCGAGATGTGTCATGGTTGCTGTCCACCGGACCGCAACTTTGTCGCCCTCCGCAATCGTATCTTCCACGGTAACGCGAATGTCCGGAAAAGCATTGCAAAAACCGCGGTGGATTGCCTTGAAGTCCTCCGGGCCAACGAGCACCGAATCCGCTTGAGGGAACCCGTGCGCTCGGCCGTCGGAGCTAAACATGGCATCGATTGCGGCCTCACTTTGCTGGTTCCAGACTTTCTCAAACCAATCACGCACCAGTTGCTTGTTCGCATCAGACATGGTGTCACCTCCAAGGGGAGAAACAAGAATAGCACCGAAAGTGCAATCGGCTTTTGCGCAACCTCAAATTCAAACAGTCACCCGCGCCTCTGCAGATTTCGGCGTAAGGTCTCAGTCTCTTCACCCTCCAGCAATCGCCCCAAGAATCAGCAATGGCTCTTTTCCTGAAGCGATAGCATCTGGAAGCGCCTTGTCCATAGGCTCCAAAGACAAATCGTCCCCACAAGCAAAGAAGCGCAGAAAAGCGCGTCGTTGACCCGAACCGTATTCGCGAATGGTTCCGCGCAGTGTGGGATAGCGGGCCTCAAGTGCGTCGAGAACTGTGCGGACGGTGACCGGCGCGTCAACTTTCAGCAGCACGTCGCCTTCGACATGCGCCAAATTGCGAAGATGATAGGGCAGAACCACGCGCACTGGCGGCGACATCGCGCCGGCGCTGCCAACCGATTCGGCGCCGCTCGTCATTGCAGCGTCTGCACCTCGACCGACAGCACGGCCGGCAGATCGCGCACGATCGGCATCCAGGTATCGCCCGCATCGGCCGATGCGTAAACCTGGCCGCCGGTGGTGCCGAAGTAAATGCCGCACTCGTCCAGCGTGTCCACCGCCATGGCGTCGCGCAGCACGTTCACGTAGCAATCCCTCTCGGGCAGTCCCTTGGCCAGCGGCTCCCACTCGTTGCCGCCCGTGCGGCTGCGGTAGACGCGCAGTTTGCCCTCGAGCGGAAAATGCTCGGAGTCGCTCTTGATCGGCACCACGTAGAGCGTCTCCGGCTCGTGCGCATGCACGTCGATGGCGAATCCGAAGTCGGTGGGCAGGTTGCCGCTCACCTCGCGCCAATTTTCGCCGGCATCGTCGGATGCGCATCACGTCCCAGTGCTTCTGCATGAAGAGCACATCCGGGCCGCGACGGATGCATGGCCACGTGATGCACGCAGTGGCCGACTTCGGCCGTTGGGGTCGGGAATGAAATGCGACACGAGTCCCTTGTTGATCGGCTTCCAGTTCGCGCCGCCATCGTCGGTGCGGAAGGCGCCCGCCGCCGAGATGGCAATGTAGATCCGCTTGGGATTGCTCGGGTCGAGGATGATCGTGTGCAGGCCCATGCCGCCCGCGCCCGGCTGCCACTGTCGGGCCGGTGCCGTGGCCGCGCAGGCCGGCAAGCTCATGCCAGTTTTCGCCGCCGTCGGTAGAGCGGAACAGCGCCGCGTCTTCCACGCCGGCGTACACCGTGTTGGCATCGGTGAGCGAGGGCTCGAGGTGCCACACGCGCTTGAACTCCCACGGATGCTGCGTGCCGTCGTACCACTGGTGCGTGGTGAGCGGCTTGCCCGTTTCAGCCGAGGACATCGTAGACAAACTTGTTTGGCAGAGCCTTGGGCGGGCCAGGAGCGGGCATCGCTTCGTCGGGCAACTCCGGGCTGGTGCCAGGTCTTGCCGCCGTCGTCGGAGCGCTGGATCAGCTGCCCGAACCAGCCGCTGGTCTGCGACACGTAAATCCGGTCGGGGTCAACGGGCGAGCCCTTCATGTGGTAGATCTCCCACCCGGCGAAGAACGGCCCGCTCACCGTCCAGTCCTTGCGCTTGCCGTCTGCGCTCAGAACAAACGCGCCTTTGCTGCGTTCCCACCAGCACTCGCACACCGCTCATTTTGACCTCCTGGCCTCGCCGCCATAGTCGCTTTCGGTTTCTTCAGCGGGGTTCTGGCCGCGCAGGACCGTAACGTTGGGGAACAGCCGCTCAGCCATTTTTCCCGATCTCCCTTGCAATATGCAAGTGAATTCTCGCGGCTTCACAAGTCAGATTCTGAATAACACTCAATTGTTATTGAATTCCAAGCGGCATACCGGCGAGAATTGGCACGGTCTTACAGAAGCAATAATCTTCACCAAAGGAATCAGTTGGCCGATGGAAATCCGGATGCAACGATCCCTTCTCGCCTCTTTTCCCCGGTTAGGCAGGCCCGAGACAGATGATGACCCCGCGCAATTCATTCCAGCTCAAGTTTTAGCATTTTGCTCCTGGTGGCATCCCGGTACTTGCCGCGGCGCTGGCTCGCGCCCAGGTACCGGACCGCATTCCGCGCTGTCGATGCGCCCAGGTGCAGGCTCTTGCCAATCATCATCCGCTTGTGGGCGGTACCGTGCCAACGATGCTGGCGCCGTTCCCGGCCAACCTTACCATCAGAACCTGACGATGGTTCTGGCGCGCTCCCCGCAGCAGGAAGAGGCATTTGAACAACTGCTCAACGAGCAGACACGACCCTGCGTCACCGAATTATCACCAGTGGCTCACGCCAGACGAGATCGGCGAGCGCTTCGGTCTGTCCGATAACGACATTGCCGCGATCACCGGCTGGCTCCAGTCTCAGGGCCTGCAGGTGAATTGGGTGGCGCCGAGCCGCGTCTTCATTGGATTTTCAGGATCGGCGGCGGACGTGGGACGCGCCTTCCGACTGAACTTCACTACTACAAGGTGCACGGCGAACAGCGTATTTCAGTTGCTTCCGATCCGCAGATTCCCGCAGCGCTCGCGCCAGCCATCAGGTCGATTCGCGGACTTTACACGATCAAGACCGGCCCTTTCATCTCGCCACGCCCGATGTCGTCGAGCCTCGCCCGGACTTCACGGTCACCAACTGGCGGCACGACGTATCACTTTCTTGCGCCGGGCGATTTTGCCACCATCTACGATCTGCCGGCCGAGCCTCACCGGCGCCGGAACGACGATCGGCATCGTGGCCGAGGCACGGACCGACTGCAGCCGACTTCACCAATTTCAAAAGCCTTACCGGTTCCACATTCGGCAACCCGACCGAAGTGGTTCCCACCGCATATGGCGGAGCCGATCCGGGACCCGCATTACCGCACCGACAACCTGCAGCTCCACAGGCGCTTGCCAGTTGATCGACGACCAGGGTGAGGCCACAGCTCGATGTGATGCGTGCGGGCAGCGTGGCGCCCGGAGCATCGCTGCCTGTTGGTGGCTGCGAGCAGCCGCCAGCGGCGGCATCGAGGATCGACGCGGAGTACCTGGTTCAAGCCCACGCCGGTTCCCGCGCAGGTCATGTCGATCAGTTTTGGCGCTGCGAGTCGGAGGTTGGCCATCGCGGAGTGGACTTCTGGGATACCCTCTTTCAGCAGGCGTGCCGGCGAAGGAATCTCCGTTTTTGTATCCTCGGGCGACTCTGGCGCCTCGGGCTGCGATGCAGCCTTTGACAACCCCTCCGGCGAGCCCCAGTCTCAAACAGCCCGAATTACATTTGCTCGTCGAGCTACGCCACCTGCGTAGGCGGAACGGAGTTCAACGATCCGAGCAATCCATCTGCCTATTGGAACTCTGTCAACGGCTCAAACTCACTTCGGCTCTTAGCTACATTCCCGAAGGCGCATGGAACGAGCCGATCTTCAGGTTCGAGCACGCAGGTTGCCGCTACGGGCGGTGGCGTGAGCGCATATATCTTGACGCCAAGCTGGCAAACGGGCACGGGCGTGCCCGTGGCCCGTGCCGGACGCTATACGCCCGACGTTTCGCTTTCTCGGCTTCCGGTCACGACGGCTACTTTGGCTGTTTTGCCGCCGGCGACGGCAGTTGCGTCAGCGGGGCTGGCGGAACTCAGTTCACCGTTTTTTCGGGTACCTCGGCGGCTGCTCCTGGAATGGCCGGTGTGGCCGCTCTGCTTGACCAGAAGAGCGGGTCCGCGGCTCGGCAACCTCAATCCCGAACTCTACAGCATGGCGGCCAGCACTCCCGCAGTGTTTCACCAGGTGTCAGTCGCCTCAAGCGGCGTGTCGAGCTGCAGCGTGACCACGCCCAGCATGTGCAACAACAGCATTCCCGGGACCCACCGGCCTCGCCGGCGGCCAGGCAGGATTCCAGTTGGGTGCAAATGGCGGATATAGCGAAGTGACAGGCCTGGGCTCACTCGACGTGACCCAGTTCATAAACAATTTCTCCATCACTGCCCAGTTCACACCCACAGTCACGGTTAGCGCTCCGCCCACGATCACCTCATCCCAATCGGCATCCGTCGTGATCACTGTCGTCGGCAGTGGCGGCACAGCCCCAACCGGGACGATTACGCTCTCAAGCGGCTCCTATAGCTCCGCCTCCACCGCTCTCAGTATCCCCGGATCCGGAAGCAATGGCGCGTACATCGTAATCCCCAGTAACTCACTTGCCGTTGGAACTGACACGATCACGGCAAGCTTTACCTCGAATTCTTCCAGCTATTACAGCGCCACAGGATCGACGACGATCACTGTTACTTCGGCAAAGCCCTCGCCCACCATCACATGGGCTGCGCCCACAGCCATCGTCTATGGCACGCCTTTGAGCGCCACGCAACTCGACGCCACGGCAAGCGTTCCCGGGACCTTCACTTATTTCCCGGCGGCAGGCGCCGTTCTTAGCGCCGGCCAGCAAACACTTTCGGTGAGCTTTACGCCGAACGATTCGACGGATTACAGCAATGCAAACGCGACCGTCCCATTGACGGTCAGCAAGGCCACGCCAGTCGTGACGTGGGCTACGCCGGCGCCGGTCCCCGCCGGAACCGTTCTGGGCTCGACACAGTTAGACGCTACTGCCAGTGTGCCCGGCACGTTAACTTACAGTCCGGTGTCCGGAACCCTCATGTCCACTCCCGGAAATTTCATGCTTTCGGTCACGCTTCGCGCCCACCGACTTCACCGACTACACGATCGCCACGGCCTCTGTCATCCTTTCAGTGACAGGTGTAACAACAACGCCAGCTGTCACCACGGGCGCGGCCACCGCAATCGTGAGCAACTCCGCTACGCTGGGCGGCCAGGCAATCCCCAACGGAGCCGACACCCAGATCTGGTTCCTTTACGGAACCAGCAGCACGCTGAGCGGAGCCACGCAAACGGCATCGCAGGACATCGGCGCCGGATATGTGGGAGCGAATTTCAGTGCCGGCGCCGCCAGCCTGAGCCCAAACACCACTTATTATTTCCGCGCCGTTGCGCAGAATAGCTTTGGCACAACGATGGGAAGCATTCAGACCTTCACCACCGTAATGGGATCCACGTTCACGCTGAATGGTGGCAGCGTGACGCTCGCCAAGGGAGCGACCTCGAGCAACACAACATCCATTAGCGTCGCGCCTTCGGGTGGCTTTACCGGGACAGTCGCGCTAAGCGCCGCGGTCACCAACAGTCCGACGGGCGCGCAGGAGCCTCCAACATTCACATGGAATCCTTCGAACCAGGTTTTGCTGTCAGGAGCGGGCAATGCGACGGCCACGCTGATCATCACCACGTCAGCCGCAACCGTCGGCGCCAATGAGCCAATGGCGAATCCGCGCGGCCGCTTTTATGCTACGGGAAGCGCAGCGCTTGCCTGCATTGCACTCTTCTTTATTCCCGCGCGTCGCAGAAGCTGGCGCAACCTGTTCGGCCTGGTTGCTCTTTGTCTTGCCCTCACCTTCGGTGCAATTTCCTGCGGCGGCAACAGCAGCACTGGAACGAGCCAGGGCGGCAGCCCCGGGACAACGAGTGGCAGCTACACGATCACCGTGACCGGGACTTCAGGATCGACAAGCGCCACCACAACGGTCAGCCTGACCGTGCAATAGGCAGCGTGGAAATCAGGCGGCACAGGAAGGGGCGACGATTCGGCCGCTCATCTTCATCAATGAGGTTAACGAGTCGTCAGGGAAATCAAGCGCACGGGCCCAAGCAGCCCAGACGGCAACAACGGAGAATCAGCCTTGTAAGGCGCGAAGTCTGCGAACGTGTATTTTTTCAGTGACCACGGCTGCTGATCGCCAATGAGGCGATTCACCCACAGATTCGTCACTTCAATCACGATCCGATTGCTGCCGGGGACGAGGGCACCTGTCACATCGATCTTGAAAGGCGTCTTCCACAAAATGCCAAGATCTTTATCGTTCACCGTCACCTCGGCGACGTCTTTGACATCGCCTAGATCGAGCCACAGATGTGAGCCCGGCTTGAAAACATCAGCCGGAATCTCGACCGTTTTTGAATAAGTTGCCGTGCCCGAAAAATACTTGACGCCGTAACTTGAGTTCTCGTTCCAGGAGTTGAGCCGATCGAAATGCGCTGTCTCTGGTGCGCCGCGGCCTGGTTGGAAGCTGACCGTCCAATTTCTATTGAGCGCCTCCTCGAGCCCAACTATCACGGATTCCTTCGCCTTGGGCTGCTGCCACTCCGTCACGCTCGCAGGGTTTCGAAAGACCACAAAGACCGTCTCGTACGGATCGAGGTGAAGCGGAATCGTCGTGTGTGCGGCCATGGCCGGGGTATTATGCAAAAGATCCGCAATCGTGGGCTTGAGTCCCGCTATGGTCTTGTACGACACGGAACGCGATTCGCCGGTCGCCGCATCCCATAGCTCCGGCGCTTTTCCGTCCACTCGGAAGGTTGCTTCAACGTTCTCTGCATGATCTTCGCGGTTGTCGACGAAATAAATGTCGCCATCGGCAAGCTTGCGATGCAGAAACATAAGGGTCGTGTCGGGCTTGGGCTTTGTGTACTCGAAATCGCGGGCTGTACCGAGGCTCGCCAGACACTTCGTTCGCGCTCATCCCCGCATACACTCTTCCCTTCCCAACTTTGCGCTCCACTCGCGTCGCAGCGGTTTTGCCCCAAAGCCGGTCGGCGACCTGCTGAAACTCCTTCTCATCGTCTGCGAGGCTTGGCGAATCCGTGGGCCGGTTGCCCACCAGAACCGCGCCCTGCTGAACCAGGTTCTCAATCTGGCGCAACACCGGCAACGTCATGCGCTGGCTTCGCCCGCCGAGATAGAGAATGCGATAACTCGTGCCTCCGGGAGTGACCAGCCTGCCATCTTTGACCGACAACTCATGCAGCACAACGTCGCTGTTCACAAAGTCGAAGCCATAACCATCCGGCGCATCCTCGATCGGCTTCCATCCGAAGACCGCGGTCAGCGGGCCCTCCTCGCCATAGAAGTAAGCCACGTCGGCGTAGTAATGTCCCTGCTGCAGCAAGTAGGAACAGCGCGCCAGATAAGTCACCCATGGCTTGGCCTCATTCGGCCCAGGTCTGATTGCGATTGAACCAGAGGCCGTAAGGGCCGAGCGTAAGTCCGGGCGCCATATCGGCCACGGGCTGATGCGTCGACTCGTGAATCTCGAAGCGATTCACGCCCAGCGCAAACTCCAGGTCGGCAACTTTCTTAAGCGTGTTGGGCGAGAACGACCACGCCGGGCCGCGCGAAGTCATCGACTCCGCGCCGACCAGATTCTGTCCGTAGATATGCGCCACAGACGCCGCGCCGCGCAGATCGGAGATGTAATCGACATCCGGTCCAGGGCTGCCCGCATAGGTCCACATCGCTCCCATCGGCACATCGGTCTTGCTGCGCATCTCCATGTCGTCGCCGAGCGACGGCCGATGATATTCCAGCGCTTCTCCGTAATAACGCATCCCGTGGGCATGCAACTCGTCGGCGATTTCGCCGTAATGATTTTCGGCGAGCAATTGGACGATCGTGCGCCGGAAATCCCAAAGAAAACGGTCTGTATCCGCCGTGCTCTTGATGACCACGCCAGTAAGTGCCGGCAGCCATGGATGCGGATCGTAGCCGCGCCGCTGCTCGAATTCCTTCAGGATGTTATCGGTCCAGTTCTGCGGGCCTACTTCGATGCTGTCGGTGAGTAAGTAGGAGATACCGTCGCTACCCATCATCTCCGGCCCAACGGTATCGGAATACATCTTGAGATAGCCGTCGACATAGTTCTTCACGTACTCGCGGTTCAGCTTGTCGACTTCGAGGCCAGTCGCCTCCGCCGGCGCGGGGCCATTTTCGTGGCCGGTGAGCGAATAGCCGATGCGCAGAACCATCCAGTCGCCCGCGGGCGGCGTCCAGTCAAGCGTTCCATCGGGCGCCATTTTGCCGGTCAGATCGATCACGTCGCCCTGCGGCACGATGAACTGCGGCGCGACCTTGGGATCGGCGATGGCGTAGAAATCGCGCGCATTGGCGAAGCCGGCGCGCTTCTCAAACTCGTTGACGCGCGCGCCGCTCGCCAGCACCAGCTCGGTGATTCTGTGATCGCGCTCGGGCATACCGGCCGGCTGCGCGGGAAAAACGATGCGGAAGTATCGCGCGGTGACCGCATCAAACGAAGCCGTGCGCTCGACCATGCTGCTGAAGGGAATGTCCGCGACCTTGCGGAAGTCCTGCGCCGTCGTCGCTCGCTTCAAGCTGCGGCGGAATGCGCATTGCTCTCGTGGTCGAAGACGCTGATCGCATCATTCAGGCTGGCCAGCGTGACGGCCTGGATGGTCTGCGGATGGCCGTAGTCGAACTGGACCCATGCCTCGTTGCCCGGCGCGCTCGGCGGGCAGATCGAGCGCAACCGTGTTCACGTCGCCGTCAGAGAGCGCGGGCACGTTCACTGTTCCGCCGCTCGATGTGATCTGCGGATTCAACTCCGCCTGCGTCTTGTCGCCGTCGGGAATCTTGTACGCAATCACTGCGGCGTCGGCATAAAACTGCGGAGGCGGCGTGATCACGTTCCGTCCGGGGCGCGCCGGCCCGGCACCTGAAAATTCTGAAAGGTTCCATCGACCTGCGGCGGATGCGGCAGCTTGCCGGCGAATGGCTTGCCGCCTTCGATGCGCGTCGCGGTCCACACCATCTTCTTCATGCCTTGCGATGCGGGAACCCAGGGTCCGCCGGTTTCGCTCCATCCCGGCGAGCTGGCGATGGCCACTTCCATGCCCATGCCTCGCGCAGTGGTGACAGCGTCTTTGAATGCCTGCTTCCACTCCGGCGTCATGTAGATCAGCCGATGCGGAACAACCTGCGGCGTATTGATGGCGCCTTCGAAGATTGTCACGCCGCCCAGGCCCACGCGATGCATCCAATCGAGATCGAGCTTGATGCCCTCCTCGGAGATGTTGCCGTTCATCCAGTGCCACCAGACGCGCGGGCGCGCGCCGTTGGGCGGATCGAGAAATCCGCGCAGCAATGCGTCTTGCTGCGCAGCCGTAGATCTGCTGCGGTTGCGGGAGCTTGCGCCTGCGACGAAAAACCATGCCGCGCAAGCGACGCAAACAATGGGATAATACTCGACATCGAGACTTTTCATGCGGATCCCATCCGTGTGTTCGTCGACTCGGAGCGAGAGTGCTGCGTGCGCTTCTTAGCTTGCTTCGCGGGAGCGACTGTCGCGCGCGTGGAGCCGACCGAGATGCCGCCATCCACCAGCAGCGTCTGGCCGGTGACGTAGCGGCTTGCCTCGGAGGCCAGAAAAACAACTGCTCCATCCAGATCGTGCGGCTCTCCGGGACGCTTGACGGGAATGCGGTCGATCAGATAATCGACCCACTCCTGATTCTCATAGAGCACCTTGTTCTGCTCGGTCCTGAACCATCCGGGCGCGAGGCAATTGACGGTAACGCCGAACTTGCCCCAGTCGTCGGCGAGGCTCATGGTCAACTGGCGCACGCCGCCGCGGCTGGCGCCGTAGGGCGCGAGGCCCGCGTAGCCAAACACGCTGGTCACCGAGCCGATGTTGACGATGCGGCCGTAACCTTTCGCGATCATGCCGCGCGCCACGGCCTGCGCAACAAAAAATGTGCCGCGCAGATTGGTGTCGAGAATCTGATTCCAGTCGGACCACGTGACTTCAAGCGCGGGCTTGCGAATGTTGCAGCCGGCGTTGTTGACGAGAATGTGAATCTGCCCGAAGGCGGCCTCGGCGTCGGCGGCCATCTTTCTGATGCTCTCCTCGTCGCGCACATCGAGCTCAAGCGAAACCACGCGGCGGCCCAGCGCCTTGATCTCGGCTTCAAAATCGGCCAGCGTCTCGCGCTTGCGGCTGGTGATCACCAGATCGGCGCCGGCCTTTGCCAGCGCGCGAGCAAAATACTGCCCCAGCCCGCGGCTGGTGCCGGTGACGATGGCGACCTGCCCGGTCAGATCGAAAAGTTCGTCGCTCATTTTCTCCCTGCGAATGGTGCAGAGGCCTCGAAGGGAGATGCTCGCCCTCGTGCCGATCTTATTGAAGCAACCGGCGGTCTCCGTTCGGCGTCAAGAATCACTTTCATCAGGTTCGGCTCGCGCTGCATGCAGCCGCTCAAACCATCGCGGCCCGTCTTCGAGCGGAGCGACCGCACTGATGAGCGGGCGCACCTTGATCTTCCCGCTCGCGATCAGCTCGATCGCCTGCGGATATTCGCCCGCCGACGCGCACGACCCTTGCAGCCGAATCTGCCGTGTGACCACTTTTTGCAGCGGCAGCGTCACCTCAGGCTGAATGTTGCCGATCAGAGTCACCGTGCCGCCCTTGCGCGTGCAATCGATGGCAGCGTTGACGGTTTCGTTGCGGCCCACGGCCTCATAGCGCAAGATCGACGCCGCGGCCGCCGGTCAGCTCGATGACTTCGTGCGACCAATTCAGCGCCGGAGGCATGCAGAATTTCGTCTGCACCCATCTGCCGTGGCCAGTTCCAACCGCGTCGCGTCCACATCGGTAATCAAGACGCGCGCGCAGCCCAGCGGCGCGCGCAGCCTGCAAGGTGAGCAGTCCGATCATGCCGGCGCCGATGCACCAGCGCCGTTTCGCCGCCGTGCACCTCAGAGACACGCACCGCGTGCAGCGCAACCGACGCTGCCTCCAGCATTGCGGCCTCGGCGAAGGAGAAATTGTCGGGCAGGCGATAAAGAATGCGCTGCGGCACCGCGACATATTCGGCAAAGGCGCCGTGACGCCGGTAATCGCCGCAGGAAACGCCGATCACCTGGCGGTTGTCGCAGAGATTGACGTGGCCGCGCTTGCAGTATGCGCACTCGCCGCAGTACACGGTCGAGTCGAACGTCGACGCGATCGCCGACGCATAGCCGCTGCACGCCGCGCCGACCGCCGCCACGGTTCCGGCCGCTTCATGGCCCATCACGATGGGCGGAATGCGCCGGCCCGACGAGCCGTCGTAGCCGTGCACATCGCTGCCGCAGATGCCGCAGGCCTCGACGCGAACCAGCACTTCGCCGGGACCCGCGCTGGCACCGGCATTTCGGCAATCTCAAGATGGTTGTATGCAGAAAGAAGAAGAGACTTCATCGCGGCTCGGACTCTCGCTTGTTCGGTTGCCATGCGGCAAAGTTGACGTCATTTACACATCGCAAAGATCCACTGCGGCGCGCAGGCTGGTAAGCGGATCGCGCACCGGAACAAACTCGTGCGCCACATAGCCTTTGAATCCCGCATCGGCAATCGCCCGCATCACTCCGTCCCATTGTACTTCCTGCGTATCGTCGAGCTCGTGGCGGCCGGGCACGCCGCCGGTATGGAAGTGCCCCATCCACTGGATGTTCGCCCGGATGGTCGCGATCAGGTCGCCCTCCATGATCTGCATGTGGTAGATGTCGTAAAGCAATTTCACGTTCGGCGAGTTCACTTCCTGCATCACGCGCACGCCCCACGCCGTGTGGTCGCACATGTAATCGGGGTGATTCACCTTGCTGTTCAGCAGTTCCATGCAGATGTTCACGCCGTTGTCTTCGGCGATCTTCTTCACGCGGTTCAGGCCGGCGATCGTATTTCGCGCGCCTTCGTCGTCGCTCATGCCGCGGCGGACTCCCGAGAAAGTGATCACATTGGGCACGCCGGCTTTTGCCGCCAGCGGAATGTTGGTGCGAAATGCGGCCTCGATCGCCGCGTGATTCTCCAGCCGGTTCAGCGCATCCGGAATGGTGCCTCCACCCGCATAGCCCATGGTGCAGATCAAGCCCGTAGCGCCGCGGCACCTCGAAATCTTCCACCTGCAAGCAGATCGATGCCCTTCAGTCCGATCTCGGCCGCATACGCACAAAGCTGATCCAGCGGAATGTCTTTGTAGCACCATCGGCAAACCGACTGGTGAATCCTGTTCTTGCGCGCGGGCGCGGCATCTTCGCCGCTTGTCAGGTCCGGCAGCGAGGCCAGTCGCCGTGGCGGCAAGACCCGACTTCAGCGCAGCGCGGCGGCTCATCCGGCGTGTTTCATCGTGGTTCTCCCGTTCTTTCAGGATGGACTTTCAGCTGCACTCCCAATTCTACTCCATCGGTGCTTCGCCAGCCGAGCGGATGCCGAGCTACGCAAAAGCTCACAGGCGCACGCTGCGCGGCAGTCAGAATCGAACAAGCTCGAATGTGTTGACGGATGAGCTTAGAAAGTGAAGGCGAGGCCGGCGCGAAGGCTGCGCTGATCCTGAGCAAAGATCAGCAGCGAACCGTCGCTCAGGATGTAAGGGCGATAGCCCTCGGCAAGCAGGTTCCTGATGTCGAGCAGCGCCTCCAGGCCTCCCGATCCATCGCGCGTGACGTGAATCGGCTGGCAGAAGTGAAGGTTCAGGAAGGGCTCAGCCGCGTCCTGTGCAAACGGAGCCACCGCAGTCACGGTGTCGTCAGGCTGCCAACTGTAGCTGGCACGCCAACGGGTTCCGGTGCCATCCAACGTGCCCGAGAGCGAGATGGAGTAGGTCTGCGCGCGCCGGGGATGCGCTGCGGCCAGCACTCGCAGCAAGCGGCATCGGCTGCGGCATAGCCGGCATCACCAGTGCGCTGCCGCTGGCATAGCTGACGCGAACTCGATTGTCGCCGGGCGATGCGCGTGCTCCACGCTTGCCTGCACGCCTGTCGAAGAAAATGCCGGCCCTGCAGCGCGAAGCAAATTGCTTGCCTGATCGAACAGCACGCGCGGCCGTGGCCGGAGAATCGCTTGCGGCAAAGCGGTCCAGCGCCTCAAGCACAGGATTGTCGACGTGTCGGCAGTAGACCAGAACAGCCATGTCCTGAGGTAGTCCGGTCTGCCGCTCCCAGCCAATCTCCTGGTGAAGCCCATGCTCGATGGTCAGCTCGCCGTTTCGCGCCGCCATCGCCGGCAGCCACGCGGCTGGCCTCCGATTCGATCCGGCGCCTGATCCTGGATCATGGTCGCCATCCGGTAGCGCACCGTCGATGAGCCACCGTGCCACGCGACGTTTGCATAGGGCAAGCATCGCGGTTGCCGTGCTCGGCAGTTGTCCCGCCAAGACGGCCAATGACCGCAGTCGAGCCCACCTCCGCCTCGATCGCTTCGCCGAGATGCATCGTCTCCGAGCTGCGGATCGCAGCCTCGTCCAGCCCTTCGATCCTCCGAGCTCCTTCAATCTCCGGCTCAACTGACACGGCAGCCACCGACTGCACCGAGCCGGCAAATCCCAAATCCTGCCGGAAGCCCAGCATCGACTCCATGCCCGCATCGGAGCCAGGCGCAAAATCAACCCGCGCCAGCAGCTCCCGGCTGTCTGCGGCGTATCCTCCACCGTCGCTGAGAATCGCTCGCCGCTCTCGCCAAAGGTTCCCGCCTGGCCGGTCGCCATCAGCCGGGCCTTCAGCTTCGGCCTGGCTCCCGAGCCATCCGTCACCACCACGAGCGGTCCATCTTCAAGCCAGCGCAGCAGCGGCCGGTTCGCCGCAGAACGCAGCGTCCATGCCCAGTCATCCTTTTGCGAGTTGCGGACGCGCGGCTGCGCCGGAAGCCACTGGATCACTTCGTAGAGCGTGTTCAGCGTGAGATTGACGACAGTGCCGCCGCGGACCCTCACGTTTTCGCGCAACGCGGGCAGAAACGAGGGCCCCATCGCCTTGAGAGCATAGCGGCCCGGGCATCAGCGATGAAATCAGAAAACGGCCTGCGCCGTCGGTGTAGACGCTGGCGACCACGCTCAGGTCGGGGCGCAGAAGCTCGCACCTCCGCGCCGATTTGCGGCACGCCGGCCGAATCGCGAACCAGCCCCGGACACCGATGCTGACGCCGCTCCAAATGCTGGAGCAGCTGCCAACAACGATCAGCACGGCAAAACCGGCGAGATGGGTACTGCGCTTCATCAACACAGATCTGAGCCCCGCCGCGTCTCTGGCGTCTTCGCTGCAAATCGAACCCACTGCGAGCCCCCGGATTCTCTTGTCCGGTTGGCGTCTGCACGGGATATCCCCTATTCGCACGACAAAAGGTGCCGATTGCGCAATCTCTTGTTTTGAGATCGCATCATTTATTTTCACCGTCACCTTGTACTTGCCCGGCGACAGACCCGCGATAGCCAGGGTCTTCTCCACCGTCAACTGGTCACTATGCGCTCCTAAATCCTTTGATTCCAATTGCTTTCTGCAAAATTACCGTTCCCGGTGGCATCCGTGATCTGGTAGGTAACCGTCGCCGAGTTACTCTTGGTGGCCTCGTCGATACCAAGGTTATAAAACTGCATCCAGAAATTCAGATCCTGGTTCCGGTTGAAGCTCACCGGCGTGGCCGGGTTGTCAGCCACGCGCGGACGCACAAATGTATTGCCGATGATGAATTTGTCGCCGCCGATTTGCCGCGAGGGGACGGTATGCATCTCGTCGGCCAGAATCAGCGACGACGCACCGAGCTTCTCATCCTCATAGAACGGAACGTTGAGCGCCCGGCCGTAAATTCCGATGTGATCCGGATTGTTTACATCCTTGATCGCAATATCCAGGCGATAGAGGCCGGGCTGCAGCGGAAGCTCCTTCCAATAGAGTCGACTTTCGATCGAGGCTCTTCTCCAGCAGTTCGGACGGCTCTTCAATCTCGACCGTGTCCTCGAAGGTCTGCACCGTCTTGTGCATGATGGTGGTCACTTTGCCCAGGATGTTCACCACTCCCTTCGACACGCCGTCCTTGGTCACAAAGGTGATGTCGCGGTTGCGGATCTGGAGGGTGATCGGCACCAGGTCCATGCTGTCGGTCACCTTCACGTAATCGGTGCGCACATCGAACGGGAACGGCGGGCCGGTAAGGAGTTTGTGCGTGGAGTTGAATGCATCGAGATCGGCGTCAAGATCCTTGAACTTCACAGGCGGTGGCGCAAACAGTCTTGGCCGCCATCTCGATGCGGTCGAACTCCTTGCCCTGGTCGCCTGGTCGCCCATGGGGCCGTTGCCGAGCTTCTCAAGGCCGTTCCCTTGAAGCGGTCGGTCTTGTCCTGGTGGTTCATCTCCTCCTATTGCGTAAGGCCCGCGCCGGGAACGTGCATCAGCGCGTCCTTCTCGCTGCGGTCGATGGTGAAGTGGTAGTCGCCGCACTGGCAGGTGTCCACAAACTCGATGTCGATGTTCTCGCCGATTCCCTCAAGATAGCGGTAGTGCCAGATCTCAAACGGGAAGGTCGAAGTCTCGCCGCCGCCCTCTTCCATGGGGCCGCTCATACATGCCGCCCGAGGGATGCGAGTCGATGCTGTCCGGCGGGCCCCACATGATATAGATGCGCCCGCGGTCGGTCTTCCATCCCGGCTTGCCCGGCAGCATAATGATCGTTGGCGTATTGAATGCGCCGGTAGTGCTCTTCGCGGAACTCGTTCTCGGGAGAATCCGGATTGGGATTGCGCCGCTGCCAGAAGTTCTCAATAAAGGCTTCGCGCTCTTCGTCGTTGCTCAGGCTCATGAACGCTTTGCGCTCTTCATCGGTAATGATGTAGGGCACTTCCTCGTTCAGCCAGGTCTTGTAGGGGCCCTTCAACTCCTGCCGGAGTTCCTTCTGCTGCTTGTACACGCTCCTTGTCGGACAGTGGCCGGTTCGAGGGGGTTAGCTCCTGATCCTGGTCGTTTGCCGGCTGAGCCTGTTGCTGGGATCGGTGCGGGGCCGCGCCGTCTTTCTGCTGCTGGCCAGAAGGCCGGCTGCGGGAGGATGAGAGAAGGCTGCAACCTAGAACTGTGAAAAGAAAACGGCGGCTGTTGAACATCATTGCCTTGGATACTCCTGCGATCCCTTAATTTTACGGCTCCATGAACAGCCGAGCAAGGTTCCCCGCGCAGATGGTCGTCGGTTTGGACGACCGGTACCTGCCAAGGTAACCCGTTTCGGCGCCGAATGAGCACTGTGACAATCCATCTTGCCGCTTGGCGTCCGCCTGAATTCCCCATCCAAAGCTCAGATTTCCCCGTCCAAAGGACAAGTTCGACCTTTTCGCATGACCTGAATTGGGCAATGGCCCAGGAAATCGATTCACGACCAGAAGGAACCTTCTAGCCGCCTCTTCGCGTACACTGGAACGTCGAGGAATTTCAAGAAGCAGACCTCATGAAGAAAAGATTCTCCTCATTTCTCTTGCTGTCCTGGTGGCCGCCGGCCTTGTTGCCTTCATGGTGTCAACGTCAGCAGGCCGGCTACACCAAGGTTCTTACCGCAAAAGTCGTCCGCGAGGATCTCTCCACGGTCGTCAGCGGCACCGGCCAGATCAAGCCCAAGAATTATGTCAACGTCGGCGCAACGGCCATGGGCCGGGTCACCCACCTCTATGTGAAGGAAGGCGACAAAGTAACCAAGGGCGAGGTTGTCGCCACCATTGAGAACGTGCAGCAGGAAGCCACCGTCAACGGCCAGCAGGCTGCCATCGCCGCCGCCAAGACCGACATTCCCTCCGACATCGCCGCGGAAAAGACCGCCCAGGCCAATGTCGAGCACGCGCAGGCCGACCTGGAACAGAAGAAGCTCGATTGGGACCGCGCCCAGGCGCTCTACAAAGACGGCATCATGGCCAAGCAGGACTACGACGCCAAGAAGGCCGCCTACGATCTCGATGTCGCCGTCGTTGGCCCAGGCCGTCGCCGGCCTCAACCAGGCCAAGGCCAACACCGATTCGGCGCGCGGCCACATGCAAACCCAGGTCGCCGACCCTCCAGGCCAACCAGGACCTGCTCAACCGCACCATCGCCGTCGCGCCCTTTGACGGCATCGTCACCAACGAGCCCGTGCGCGAAGGCGAAACCGTCGTCGACGGCATCCAGAACACCGAAGGCTCCACTCTGATGACCCTCGCCGACATGAGCATCATTACCGCCGAGGTCAAGGTGGACGAGACCGACATCGTGAACGTCCAGCTCGGCCAGCCTGCCGACGTCACCGTCGACGCGCTGCCCAACAAGGTCTTCAAAGGCCACGTCACCCTGGTCGGCGATCAGGCGCTGCTGCGCTCCACCGGCGTCGCCACTTCGCAGTCCACCACCGGAACCGAAGAAGCCAAGGACTTCAAAGTTGTGGTCACGCTCGACGATCCCATCCGACGAGCTTCGCCCCGGCCTCTCCTGCACCGCCAAGATCACCACCGCGCACAAGACCGATGTGCTCGCCCTGCCCATCCAGGCTCTCACCATGCACGATCCGGCGACTCGACGACGCCAAGAGCAAGGGCGGCGTCCAGGCGGCGTCCAACTGCTCCGAATCCAAAATCCAACCCCGTGCAGGGTGTCTTCGTCGTCCAGAAGGACCCCCACGGCAGGCTGCGCGCCAAGTTTGTTCCCGTCACCACCGGCATCACCGGCGCCACCGATATCGAAGTGCTCTCCGGCCTGAACGCGGGCGAGGAGATCGTCGCCGGCCCCTACAAGACTCTGCGCGACCTCAAAGGCGGCGCGCTGCTCAAGCGCGACACGTCCCAGCCAATTTCGTTGTCCACCGGCGGATCCTAGTGATCGCAGCTCCGGTCCGATTGCGCGACGCTGTCTCGAGCGCATGCTCGGCGAGCCGGCAGCATTGGATGAAACTCGCATGAGGGTAGGTCTCGAGATGGCTTTGAACGGCATCGGCATCGAGGAACTTCCGCAGACCGCGGTCGTCCCAGCGAACGACGTGATCGTCGTCGAGGATCTTTGGCGCACCTACGACATGGGCTCGGAGCAGCAGGTGCAAGCCCTGCGCGGCGTCTCGCTGCGCATCCGCCACAACGAGTACGTCGCCATCATGGGACCCTCCGGCTCCGGCAAATCCACGCTGATGAATCTGATCGGCTGCCTCGACACCCCTTCCAAGGGCCGCTACTGGCTCAACGGCCAGCTCGTCAGCGACCTCGACGACGACCAGCTCGCCCGCATTCGCAACAAGGAGATCGGCTTCGTCTTCCAGACCTTCAATCTCCTCGCCCGCGCCACCTCGCTGCACAACGTGGAGCTGCCCCTGATCTACAACGGCACACCCGCCGCCGAACGCATCGCGCGCGCGAAGCAGACCCTCACCGATGTCGGCCTCGAATCGCGCATGATGCACAAGCCCAACGAGCTCTCCGGCGGCCAGCGCCAGCGCGTCGCCATCGCCCGCGCCCTGGTCAATAACCCTTCGATCATCCTTGCCGACGAGCCTACCGGCAACCTCGACTCCAAGACCGGCCTCGAAATCATGGCGCTCTTCGATCAGCTTCACGCCGGCGGCAACACCATCGTGCTTGTCACCCACGAGCCGATATCGCCCAGTTTGCGCATCGCGTCGTCCACATCCGCGACGGACAGATCTTCTCCGACGAGCCCTCGCAACGTAATCGCTAACGTTCGAATCGCAAAACATTTCCGATCCGCAGCAGAAAAAATAGCCCACCGACATTGCCAACAATCTTTCGCGAAGATTCACTGAATCGCTTGACATCGACGCGATTTAGAGTCAACATTTCCACAGAACGTTCGGGAGCGGACGCAACGGTCGGGACGATCGTAAGCCGCACGACGAGTTTCATCTTAGCCCTTCCTTTTTCCCTCAACCCTCGATCGACGCCGAGACGCGCCATAGAACCACCGAATCACTGAGTCGTTGGTGATGCGGGGTTATTCATCAGAGGCGCATTTGCCGATCGAGTTTGCCACCGCGAGTTTCGATACGCGCTGGCCCCCGGCTGCTCATCCGGTTATCAGGTTTACCGCCTTGGTTCAGTTTCAGTGACGTTCAGGACTGGGATTCCGGTTTCGTCAGATTTATTTCTCGAGCACTAACGCACAACTCTTGTTTGGGAATCGACAAACTGCGGTTTCATGAAGACCTGTCAGCTGTCAGCGTTCAGCCACCTGGCAGAGCGAATGCAAAAACTTGCCGAAGCCTGAACGTTCTCGTAGCTTGGAGGATCGCTCCGGCGCGGTTTTGCCTCTCTCGGGTGCACAAGATCGGTCTCAACAAAAGTTGGGATAAGCGGAGGAGATCGATGGTCGTCATATCAAAATCCATTGGACACCGGATTACCGGGCTATATGTTGGCGATGACAATGTGCGTCGCTACTTCCCAAAACGCATCGCGGAGATTGAGCTGCAACTCGATCACCTGCGCATTGAATGCGAGCTCGCTCCGGATTTCTGGCATGGCCAGCCCGAAATTCGCGATCCCAGACTGTGTCTTTGGCTGGAATCGAAGCATCTGAGCGGGAAGGGACAGCGCGCGCCGGTTCCTCTATCCATGATGCCTTCTGGCGAGAACTCGTTCATCCTGGGTCTCGTCGCCTTGAGTTCACCCGCGAAAGTGCAGCGGCCGCCTGTGTCCTCGACTTCACATCGCGCCGCGCTCGCGCAGATGCCGGTGGGCGCGTCGGCGGCTTGATGACTGATTTCGCCATTGCGGAGCGGGGCTTGCTGTTCCGCGCCGCCAGCGTCGCACTAAGACTGCAAATCTCGAAAGGAGATTTTAATAATGAAGACCCGAACAGCGGCGAATGAGTTGGAATTGCGCGCTCTCGAAGCGTTAACAGCGCTCCTCGGGCAGGTATCTGTATTCAAACTGACAGAGGTGAAGCGCGAGTCGCCTGCCCCGGGCCGAGCCTTTGAAATCCTCGTTCACGTTGACGTCTTTGGTCACAGCCACAAGCTGGCTTGCAAGGTGATGGCAAATGGCGAATCCAGCCATCTTCGCAGGACGCTCCGCGATTTGAGCGCCCACGCCGCGAACCTCGATGGCAATACAACACCTGTCCTCATCGCACCCTGTCTTCCGCCCGAGTCGCAGGAGCTATGCAACGAGGTTCGAGCCGGATTCCTCGACCTGATAGGCAATGCACGTTTGTTTTTGGGAGAAACCTTTATCGGAACGCGCTCGATGCCGTGCCGCATTTCCGATCGTCTTTCTGAATCAACGCTGGATGTTCCGGTAAGTATCATCGGACCGAATCCGTTGCGGAGGTTCCCCGCGCGCGACACGGAAATTGCGCTCATTGCATAACGCCTGGCACCGGTCAAATTTCCAGAATCACCGGCATAATCATCGGCCGCCGGCCCGTGCTCTTCTGGATCAGCCGCTTCAACTCCACGCGCACCCGCTCGTTCACCATGCCGTAGTCCGACTTCTGCTCCGCGCTCAGTCCGTCCAGCGTCTTCAGCACCGTCTCGCGCGCCTGATCCGTGATATCCGCGCCGCCGAATCCGCGCATCAGCACTTCGGGCTCGCGCTCCACCTTGCCGGTCTTCTTGTTGATGGCCAGCACCGCCAGCACCACGCCGTCTTCCGACAGAATGCGCCGGTCGCGGATCACCAGATCCTCAACCACGTCGATCGACGAGCCGGAGTCGATCAGAATTCGTCCCGCCGTCACCTTGTCCTGCTTGCGCGCGTCGTCCTTGTCCAGTTCCAGCACGTCGCCGTCTTCAATCACGATGGCGTGTTCCACCGCGCCCGTCTCCATGGCCAGCTGCGCGTGCCGCCGCAAAAACCGGTAGTCGCCGTGGATCGGAATGAAGAACTTTGGCCGCACCAGGTTGATCAGCAGCCGCATCTCCTCCTGGCTGCCGTGACCGCTCACGTGGATCAGTCCATGCTGCCCGTCGTCGTAGATCACGTTGGCTTCGCGCCGGCTCAGGTGATCGATCACTCTGAAGATTCCCTTCTCGTTGCCGGGAATGATCCTCGAGCTCAGCACCACCGTATCGCCCGGCTCGATCTGCGCATGCTTGTGGTTGTCCACCGCGGCGCGGCTCAGCGCGCTCATCGGCTCGCCCTGCGTGCCGCTGATCAGCACCATCATCTGTTCCGGCGGGTAGTCGCGAATTTGCCCGGGATTGATCATCAGCCCCGGCGGAATTTCGATGTAGCCGAGATCCTGCGCGATCTCGGTGCTTTCCACCATCGAGCGGCCCACCACGGCCACCTTGCGCCCATGCTTGCGCGCCAGTTCCATGGCGATGCGGATGCGGTAGATCGACGAGGAGAAGCAGCTGAAGAACAGCTTCTTTTTCGTCTGCGTGAATACCTCGTCCAGTCGCGGAATCACGGCGCGCTCGCTAGGCGTGTAGCCAGGCCGCTCCACGTTGGTCGAGTCCTGCAGCAGCGCCAGCACGCCCCGCTTGCCGTACTCGGCAAAGGTGTGCAGATCGAATGCCTTGTCGTCCAGCGGCGCCAGATCGATCTTGAAGTCGCCGGTATGAATGATGACCCCACCGGCGTCTCGATCGCCAGCGCAACGCAGTCCACCAGCGAGTGCGTCACGCGAATCGGCTCGATGGTGAACGGCCCGATCGTGAACTTCCCTTTGGGCTCGATCTCAATCAGCTCGATCTCATCCAGCAACTGGTGCTCTTCCAGCTTGTCTTCCACGTAGGCCAGCGTGAATTCGGTGGCATACACCGGAACCTTCAGCTCGCTCAGGATCCACGGCAGCCCGCCGATGTGGTCCTCGTGGCCGTGCGTCAGCACAATGGCGCGAACGTGCTTCTTGTTCTCAATCAGGTAGGTGATGTCGGGCACCACGATGTCGACGCCGAGCAGCTCTGTCTCGGGGAACATCAGGCCCGCGTCGATCACGATAATGTCGTCTTCCCAGCGCACGGCCAGGCAGTTCATACCGAACTCGCCTAGCCCGCCCAGGGGAATGATCTGCAGCTTTTTTGTTTGCATCGGTCATCTCTGATGCTATCACCGCGAGCCTTTGCAGATATCGGGGCGGAGCGGGCTCGCATTGAATCTTCGCTGCCGCGCTTAAACTCGATTTCCGTTCTCACATCAAGAGGTGGACGCAGGCCTTCGCGCGAGTCGACCCCAGCCAAAGCGTGCCGTCACCCAGATGAGCACAGCGAGCCACCAGAACCAGGCAATTCCGGCAAACATCGCGGGGACTCGAGCAAACCGCTGTACGGCCTGAATGAACAGCATCCCGAATCCGATCGCCGTCCAGATGGTGATCAATACTCCAGGCTCAACCCACGGATTCCGCGGCCGAATGAGTTGAAATCCGCCGATCAGAATCCACTGAGCCGCGATCAGGAGGCCGAATCCCCAATCCACTCGCTTGCGGGCCTCCAGCGAAGAAAGCGTGGGTGTCCAAAGATAGTCAACTCCCAACGCCGCAGAGAGTGACCAACGCGGTGGGCACACTGCGCGCCATCCCGACAGTACCAACGCAGGCAGGTTCGCGAGTTGAGCAACCCGTGGCCGCGGAGCGAAATCAGCCATCATCAAGCAGGGATTGATCATCACGGCTTGAACGTCCCCTTCGGTTGGCGCGGACTTCGAAGCTGGTTGATCGGCAACCCGGCGAACCGATGCGTACCGGTCGTTCACCAGCGCCGCGTCTTTTGCTCCGAGCATGACGATCAGCGGAACCGCCATCGCCAAATGAATTCCAGACAGCAAGAGTCCACGTCGCCAGTTCATGGCAGCCAGAATACTCCACTTCAGCGAATAGTGAGAATAGAGGCCCTTTTAGCTTCTTTCTGCCGCCACTCCTATGGTGTTCTGCGATCTTCTGGCTCCCACGACCAGTTCGGCTCGGTTCCGTTGGCAGGTCTGGGCGATGCACCAGGCGGCGTACTAATGTTGCCTCTCCGCTCTTTCAGCTGCGCATAGGCCTCGACAACCTGCGCTGGAAATGTCGGAATAAGCGCCTCAAGGTCGCGCAAAAGATCGGCTACAAGCTCAGGATGCATCTCGGCTACATCGTAGCTTTCGGCGGGATCGAGCGCGACATTGTAGAGTTCCGGACGTGCGAGCCATGCGCTTTGCTTCGATTGCGTTGATCTGTCGTTGAGGTAGGTCTCTCCTCCGACGCCTTGTGCAACGCGCAATTTCCACTCCTGTTTGCGAATGCAGTGCACATCGAGACCGCGCTCGCCCATGGGACTGAAGTACAGAATGGGCTTATGCTCGGGCGCCCTCTCACCTCCCATCAGTACCCCCGAAATATCGCTCCCATCGAGTGGTTTTTGTGGAAGCTCCAGGCCGCATAGAGCCGATAAAGTGGGCAGTATATCGAGATTCGAACACCAGTCTTCTACTACTCTTCCGCGCGCAAAGGTTCCAGCCCATTTGGCAAGAAACGGCACGCGAAACCCGCCTTCAAAAGTCGAAGCCTTCCGTCCCCGCAGCGCACCCGGATTTCCCTGGTACCAGGGACCGTGATCGCTGGTGAAACAGATTAGCGTCTCGGAACCGAGTCCCTTTTTCTCGATTGCTTTGATAATTTCGCCGGCGCTCCAATCAATCTCCGCAACCGCGTCGCCGAAGTCCCAGAATTTCGTCTTCCCTTGAAAACTTTTTGAAGCTCGCGCCGGGTCGTGGGGATAGGAAAAGCCTAGATAGAGAAAAAATGGTTTATCCGTTTGATCGTCGATGTACTTGACTGCTTCTTTTGTGTACTGCTGCGTCAGTTCGGTGCGGTCCGCATCCGGCTCGAGCGTTTCCGTATCGCGCATCAGCGGCAATGGCTTCATGTCCACGCTATACGGGACCCCATAGAACGAATCGAAACCCCGATTTGTCGGCAGATATTCCGGCGCGTCTCCCAAATGCCATTTCCCAATCGCCATCGTCTTATAGCCTTTGGCGTGAAAGAGGTTGGAGAGCAGCGTTTCATCGACTGAAGTTCCCGAGACAGAATGAGGACCAAACGCGCCGGTGGTGTTGCTGCGAAGTCCATAGCGCCCCGTCAACAGCCCGGCCCGCGAGGCTGAGCAAATGGGATGCGACGCATTGAAGTGCGTGCAGCGCAATCCTTCCGCCGCCATTGCGTCGAGGTTCGGCGTGGGAAGATTCGAACCATAGCAACCGAGGTCCCCGTAGCCCAGGTCGTCGCAGATCATGAACACGACGTTGGGAGGTCGCATTCGCTTACGCGGATGAGTCTCGGCAGTTGAGCCTTGGCTATCTGCCGGCGGCAGCGCAAGCGTCGGCATGGTGCTGGCCGCCGCAACACCTGTGGTCATGAGAGCAATAAAATCCCGCCGATCCATCGGTTTTCTGCTACCTCCTGGGAACTCGCAATCGCCGCATCATAATCAACATCAACGAGGCCTATGAGCCTGGTGCGCTCGCATCGCTCGTTCCCACCATCCTTACTGTCACAATTTCGTGCGGATTGATCGTCACCTGGAATGCGTGCGGCCCGGCTAGCGGTAAAGTCTCCTTATCTCTTTCCACCGCGTCTGTCTGCACCACTCGAGTCAATGCAAGCATCGGCACTCGCACCGTGATCGTTCGCGCATCGCCGCCGAGATCGAGCAAGCGAAGAATCGTGCCATCTCCATCTTCCGCTGGTTTCCAATCTTCCGCCAGCACATCAGGATCGTCCACGTCGAGAAAACTTCCTATCTTTCCGTCCCACGGTCGAGGTGTATCCAGGGCTTTATCCTGCGTTGTCACTTCGTCCAGTTCAAACGGAGTTGCCTCTTCCCAGCCGAGCCGGCTTAATGTGGCCACATCCGTCGATCGAGCGCTGGTGATCAAATACCGAAAACGCGTACGCCCACCCTGCTCGGCGTCGTAGTTTGTGCTCCAGTAGTTGTTCATCGCAAACGAGAAGATCGTTCCTGGCCGTACGCCAAAATTGTCCGGCCATGCTCCGCGATAAATGTCGCCCAGCGTCACCAATGCCGTATCCAGCGGTAGCACGGTTGCCGAGACTCCGTTCTGTTGCGCTGAAACCCAGTGCTGCACGTTGAACCATTCGTGTCCTGCACCCGGATACATATTTTTCGTCGGGTCTACCGCTCCAGTCTGTATCTCATACTGAAACTGCGGATGATCCATCGCGAAGGGAAACGCAAAATAAACTGCCTCACGGCTCGTTACCGCTTTCTTGTCGATCTCCTCGGTCAACTCGATTTTCTTTTCATTCTCAAAAAGCCGGATCTCAGTTGTAATTGTGGGTGTATTCGTATCGGTCGACTCGATTCGCGCAACTTCTCCATACGGCGTTCGCGTGACAGAAATCAAATGACCATCATGTGCCGCATCAACCTGTAGCTTCGGTTCAAGCTTCACCGTGCGATATTGCAGCAGCGTATTCGGCCTCTGGTCGCCGCCAGAGACGTAGAGATACTGGCCAAACTTGTACGGCGATTCCTGGTTCACAAGCTCCCGCTGCAATTCCTTGTCATAAATGCTGCGCACCGCCCTGCTTGCCGGATCGAG
The DNA here is from genome assembly GCA_963758785.1 of uncultured Acidobacteriaceae bacterium. Classification (GTDB taxonomy): domain Bacteria; phylum Acidobacteriota; class Terriglobia; order Terriglobales; family Acidobacteriaceae; genus Telmatobacter. The sequence goes on along the minus strand of CAVWXA010000026.1, from coordinate 104,362 downwards.
CTCCACGCGATAATAGCGGCTTTCCAGCGTCGTTGTTTTGGTTATCCCGGGCGCCGGCAACGCCTGCTTCGACGGCCGCAGAGCAAATACTTTATAGCCGAATGCCGGAACGTTCGTGGCCACGAATCGAACTCGATCCAGGTGCGCGCTTTCCTGAACCACCTCAAGCGGAATCGGTGCGGCGGTATCAGCGTCGACAATCTCGCGCCCCTTCGGCAGATCGAACGTGACCAATCCACTCCGCTTCCAATTGAGCGTGTTGAACACAATCAGGCTGCCGCGGACCGCGGAAATCGAGTTCGCTATGCCTGCCATGCTGTTGCGCGCAACAAAATCAGCGATCTGCCGTGCGTTGACCGCGTACATCTCCTTCACCTTCGATTGCTGCGCAGTCTCCTCGCTGGTGGGATCCGAGACGCTGTCATGCGAGTTCCAAGTGTGCTCATCCATCAGCACGATATTCGTCCACATCCGGTCCAGTGCGGACTTATCCGCCGCCAAGCGCGGATTTACCAGTGCCGAAATGGTCGCCAGCTTCTCTGCCGAAGGCGCGCGGCTCTCGTTCTGGCGTTCCATCGCAGCCTCGCGCGCATTCGATGCAATCCCGTCCTCCCAATATGGCCCGCCGTCTCCACTTACCGTCGGCAAATTGTCTCCGAATTGCTGGGCGATATTTTTCATCGCGGCAGCGAAGCCGGAATATTCCATTTTTGGATATGCAAACTCATGGTTCCACTCGTTTGCCAGTTGCGCCTGCTGCGGGAACAGGTCGGTGTTTTCCTGCTGCGTACCGAAGAGGATCGCCGCGTCAGCACGGTAGTTTGGATGTTCGTAGCTCTTTAGAAACACGGGAACCGTTTGCCGTCCTGCGTTCACCTCGGGCGGAACGCCGAAGAGAATTCCACCCTCCCAGTAGTGCCGGGCATACCAGAACAAAACTTTGCCGCCGTCCGGACCCTCCCACCAGAACGGTGAGTTCTCATTCAAGCGGCCCTGGAGCAGAACTGGTGCGCGAGTTTCATGACCATTCGGGCCCGCAACAAAATATGGAATCCCCGCGGCCGCCAAAATGGAAGCATAGGACCACGAATACGAAGGCACATCGGCAATGCTGGCGTAGTTGAATGGCGTTCCATGCAGGCGGCTGAACTGTGCGCTCGCGTAAAGCGATCGAATGAGCGCCTCAGCGGTGGGGAAACCCGTCAGCAGTTCCGCATACTGCGCAGGAATAAATAACTTGCCACTCTTCATCGCCGCAATGGCTCGCAGCTGATCCGCCGCAGAGCGCGTCTTCAAGAATTCATCAAGGTCCCATGACCCATCCACGCTGTAGCAGAACCCTGGATATCGTTCGGCCAGGTCCATCCCTTCGTCCATCGCCTGTGTCTGAATCGCCGCGACCTTCGGCTGATAATCGGAATAGCCGACGTCGAGATGAATGTTGGGGACCAGGAACAGAGTCCATTTCTTCCCGGGGTCAATCACTTTCTCTAAGTTGTGCTTCCTTCCGCCGACCGTCCACTCCAGACGAGCATGAGTCGCGGCTGCAAATTCGGGAACGGAAAATTCCAACCTTTGTTCGCCAAAATCCTCATCTCCCCCAAAGTTCGCGTCATACTGGTGCCCATCAATGGTCAGCCGCATGTTCCCGCCCACTCCTGGCCGCGCGCCGCTCCGAATATACACATCCACCTGTTCCTTCAGGTTTTTCGGTTGGCCCTGATAGAAGACAGTGGGCACAATTGCGGCGGAGGATGAGTCTGCAACTTCCGGCAACCGCTGTGCCTCATCCAGTTCGATCGCATCGTAAGTCAGGTTCGCTCCCTGAACCTCTCGATCTTTTTCCTGAATGACCTGAAACGTAATCCTGTTCTCGCTGGCGTGCAGATAATTTTCAGGGAAGGTGAAGGCCACATCCGCCGGCGCATGGACCGATTGGAACGTATCGTCCGAGTCCCCCATGTGCGCGTCGAGCGGCGATTCCAGGTAGAACATTCCGCATCTCTCGTTGATACAGATGCGCAGTGCTGGCACGCTTCGGCTCTCAATCAAAAGCGCAAGATGCAATCGGTATGCCGACGTCGGTTTTCCTTCAATCGAGAACCTGATCCCGCGCGGCGCTGCGGCTTTTGCTTCATTCCCCTGGTCGGGAGTGCCTATCACCGTGGCTGGTTGACTCCCGTACCATGTCGCGGCCGCTTCCGCACTGTTTGCATCAACATCCACTGGCGCGTCGGGCGTTCCCGTCGCAAATTCATTCGACGAGCCGTCAAAGACGCCTAATTGAAAAATCTTTGCTGTGCCGCCCGCTGATTGAGCCACAGCGTACGCAGAGAGAACAATCAAGGCCAATAAGGAAGCGATTCTTGCTGAGATTCTCATTGAAGCTCCGCGAAGTGCCGGTCCAGCATACTTCACTCTGTTGTATTGCGAAAGATCAATGGGTGGGAAAGTCTCTAAGCGCGGTCGAGCGACAGGTCATCGTCACGGTCCACCGACTTGCGTTGGCCTTCGGGGTCGTCGCCCGCTCCGCGCGATCCAAGTTCGGACGTGATTCGCTATGGCATGGCACGATAAATAGAGTGCAGGCGCTTTCACTGAAACGCCTGCACTCTGTGTACGATTGAGTCTTGCTGATGCGGAATATCCAGCTACTCCCCTTTAGCAACAAGCGCCTTAGAAAGTGATTTTCAGCGATCCTTGCCCTTCGCGCGCTTCCTTCTCGCCGCTGACCACGCCAAACGATGCGGAAGTGGAGGTAAATCCCATACCCGGTCCGTTCGGGTTCGAGTGGTTGAAGACGTTAAAGAACTCCGCGCGGAACTGCATGTGGATGCGCTCTGTGAACGGAAACGTTTTGTAGAGGGCCATGTTGTAGTCCTCAGTCCCGGGTTGGCGGATGGTCCCGTTGCCTACGGTCCCGAAATAACCCTTGCCGGGCTGGACAAAGGAATTGTCGGGCGACGTGCCGCCCGGACCCGCGAACCAGTATCCGGACCTCCAATTTTTCGAATAGGAAATGGGAGCAACCTGATTGGGTCGCGACGCCAGTCCGTTATTCGAGGTGCTCAGCGACAGCGTGCCCGTTCCGCCGCTTTGCACCGTTGTCATATCGGAAAGTTGCCATCCGCCTAGCGCCTCGCGCATCAGCATGCCCGAATGCTCCAGCCGCGGCAGGTAATAAATCACGCTTGCAGTAAAAACCAGAGGTATATCGTTGCCGGAATTGCCGTATGCTGCCGCGATGTTGCGAGAGTTTTGGAAACCTCCGTAGTTGTCCAAGCCGTGCGCCCAGGTAAATGCTGTTGTCAAATAGAGATTCTTTGTGGTGCGATGCTGCAGACTGGCCTCAAGTGCATTCCAATTCGCCAAGCCGATATTTGCGAAGTATGTGATGTTCCCGTAACCCTGGTAAGGCGCATAGTACGCGTTCACGTACGATGATGTATTGAGATTTGGGTTGAAGTCGTATGCCACGCCGCTCACGGTTGTAGCCGGGGCCTGGTTGATATTGGTTGAGTTACTTCCGGCTCCTTGCATGCTTCCCGCGCCGGCAATCGATGCAATCCAGCTTGCTCCGAACTGCTGCTGCAGACTTACGCTGTAAGTGTGGATGTGGCTCGCTCTGTAGTTCTGCAGATCCTCGCCCGCCTCTCCAGGTACCGTTGCCGGCGTTACGCTGCCCGCAGGATTGTCGAAATTGGATGCGCCAAGGTTGACCGCGAGAAGAGTCGGATAACCAACGCATCCTCCCTCTGCGCAGCCTTCTCCTGCCGTTGCATAATAAGTGAGCCCATAACCGCCGCGGAGAGACGATTTGCCGTTGCCGTACAGATCCCACGCAAATCCAGCAACGGGTCCCCAATAATTTTTCTTCGCATTCGAAAGATTTTGTGGAACGCCACTCTGGCCGTTCAGGATGAGTCCATTCGTCGCGTTGTAAGCGGAGCTTGCCGATGTAATTACACCACTGGTCGTGATGGCGGGCACCTGGCTGGAACTGAACAGTGCAGGATTGAAGTCAACCATGTAGCCCGTCTGCTCGCTTGGCCAAGGCATATAGGAGTATCGCAGGCCGCCTGAAACCGTCAGGCGTCGCGAAACCTTCCACGTATCCTCAACGTAAGGCGAAGCAATCTTATAGTGTGCGTAGGTCCGCACGCCGTTGTTGCCCTGCGAGAATGTGGCCGCTTTGCCAAGTAGAAAATCGGGCATGGCATTGCCTGTGAACGTGCCGGTGAAGGTCCAGAATCCTTGCGGAGTGTTCGGCCACGACCAATGCCTCTCCGTTCCCCAGAACATGGTGCCACCCGCCTGCAAAAACTGCTTTCCGTGCGACCAGCTCCAGTCGTCTGTGATCGTGTCGTGGAGTTCTGTGGCGCGCGGAACAATGTAGGACGATCCGGTGGCAAACTTTGACCAGCTCTGCGATAGGGATACGCTTGGCAGATAATTCATCAAGGTGGCCCCGGTGTACGGCAGCGTCTGGTTATAACCGGGAACTTGACTGATCAAGTGGATGCCGCCAAAATCGTGGTTCCCGTCAAAGAGACCAATTGCGGCGCTTGTCTGGTTCGTCATACTGGGTGAAAGAATCTGCGTCAACCGGGTTTGGAAGGCTTGGTCATCCGTTTCGAAAAGGTCCCAGTTGGTTGACCAGGGTGCGCCGAAGCGCGCTGCATTGGCTCCGATAAAGGTCTGTTCCTCGACCATGTATTCGCCGGTCAGCCGGAACTTCGGCGTGATGATTTGATCCACTTTGCCCAGCAGATCAACCTGGTTCGTGTCATTTGGATTGGTATTGAGATAGTCGGTAGCCGAACTCGTTGCACTATACGCGCCCCCCGTGAGATCGTTCGGCAGCGGCGCTACAGCATTCAGCAGCGCAAGAGCGGTTTGGTCAACCCGATTCGCGGGAATGATCCAGTTCCCGCCCGCATCCTGCTGAAAGCAGGAAGAAGCATTTGTCTTCGAGCTGCAATGTCCGGCTGGCAAGTTGGGGTCGGTAAGAAACGCCATGCCATATGGCCCGCCTATGCCTGCTACCGGTGAAGCACTGGTTCCTGGAAACAGAAGCTCGTTGCCCGGCGTACCTTGTCCGCGCATCGTCGCCAGCGGATCCTGGCCTGTGGCCTGCGCTCCCGCCTTTTCGCGCACCCATTGCTGGTTGAAATAGAAGAAGGTTCTCTTCTTTCCCGCGTCGTAAATCTTCGGAATGTAAAGCGGCCCGCCCAGGTTATATCCAAAGATGTCCCAGTTCATCACCGTCGGCGACTTACTGAAATACTGTGTCGCGTTCAGATCCGTGTTTCTCAAAAACTCCCACACCCCGCCATGGAAAGTGTCCGTCCCACTCTTGGTCTCCACCACAACAGTGCTGGCCCCCATCAGTGTGTATTGGGCGCCATAGTTGTTCTGCATTGCTTTCACTTCAGTAATCTCGTCCGGATTGGGCGTGACGATGTTTTCGTCGTGCACAACATTCGAAGAGATCCAGAGACCGTCCAGGTAGTAGATGACTCCGGTTTCACCCGATCCGCCAAGATTCGTGTTGGTTCCACCATTAACGAGCAGGGTGTTGGTGGTGCTGTAACCACCTGTGCCCATCGTCGCTACGGGCGAAGTGTTGACCACGCCCGGCATAAGGGAACCCAATTGCTCAAAGTTCCGGCCGTTCAGCGGCAACTCCTGCGCTTCCTCGCCTGAGACTGTGCTCGAAACCTCCGCGGTGACGGTTTGCACCTGTGCTTCGGTGCCGCTCACAGTAACTGTCGTGGCAACACTGCTCGGTTTCAGAGTCGCGCGAACGGTATATGTCGCCATGGGCTCAAGATAGATGTTGGTTTCACGGTAGGTCGCGAATCCATCCATAGAGACCGAGACGTCATAATGGCCCGATTCAAGCCCCACCTGGATGAAGTTGCCTGCTGAGTTTGAAACCGTCCGGGTGACGGCCCCATTTTCAACTTCTGTGATCATCACCTTCGCGCCGGGCACAATTGCGCCCGATTGATCGAGAACGGTGCCGCTGATTGATCCTGTCGTAGTTAGCTGGGCCCTGCACGCCGGATTGGCGAGCAACAGCCCGAACACCAGCAAACAAATCACCTTAAGACTTGTCAAAACAGCGCTTGTGCCACCAGTGCGCATTGATTTCGTGTGACTTATCTTCATGTACTGCCTCCATTAGTAGTCGTAGTGCAGTGTTAAATCCGCGGCTCTTCCTCTCGGGAACGGGGTCGCCTGTCGGCAATCGAAAGCTTTATTCTTCCGTGTGCTTGTAGTCGCTGGCGGGATCTTCTCCAGGCGCAACTCGCTCCGATCCTTTCAAACTCGGGTCAAACAGCTCGCGCAGATTTGCCCAACCTATGACCGGACGGAATCATAGTGAACGCGATTGGCTTCGTGAAGTTCCGGCCACGTGACCCCGCCGACTTGACCGGTTAAGCGCTGTAACTAATTGATATTTCAAATATTTGCTGGAGCGTTACCAAAACGTTAAGTGCAGCATGCCGACGCATCCACCGTACCGCTCGATCAAGATGATTGATTGTAATCCTTCATGGTATCTTCGAGAGGTCCGATATAATCGCCTGCGGGTTGCGCGATTGCTTCGCTCCCACCCTTGAGCAGCAAATGTGATTGCAATGGATCGCGAGTCGATCAAAGCCTGGGTGCGCGGTTCAGGTCGGCCCGGGAAACTCCTGGCACCATCGAACAGGAGCTTCATCCAAAACTCGCCGATCTGAAGCTCCTCGGAATTCATGTTGGCGCCAGATGCCGAAAATTTTGCGGTTGGGCTCTAGTTTGGTCGGGCTCTAGTTTGTCGCGCGAACTGCCAGCAGTTGCGTTTCCAGGGGCACATCGTTCGCGATCCTAACCCTCAAGAGTGCTTCAAACGGCCTGACGCCCGCACCGTTCGAAATCTTCAGCTTGCCCAGGAGCTCTTGAGCGGATTTGTCGTCACACACGTATTCGACGGCCGCCTCCGTGCCCACAGTTGAGGCGCCGGCCAGGATGAGTGTCCATCGCGACGGATCGAGCCCACGCATCAATGCGATGACCGCATAGTCATCCGTCATCGGGCGTCCTCGCGGAGTAGGAAGATAGATGCCGCTGCTGCCAGGCTGCGGGTGCGCGTCGACAACCACCTGTTCGCCGCGATTGGGGCCCGTATCCAACTTTTTAAAGATAAACTCGTGCGTGTTCGGAATTTCCGCAAGAGTAAGATTCTCCGTCGGCGATCCGACAAAAATCAGGTTGTTGTCTCGCGCATCGTCAAGCGTAAACAGGCCACTCCGTTTGACGTGGAAGGACCGCGCGAATCGTTCCTGAAAAAGCCGGTCAAGCGCCAGAACCCCCATCACCTCGCCGATGCCCGTGTAGTGCTGCTGGAGCTGATCGGAGGAATCCCGGGAGGGATCGAAATAACGCATGCCATTCAGAGCGGTACCAACGAAATCTGCATTACTGAATACGACAAACGGCTCCTGCGGTCCTGAGAGAAACGGACTCCAAAAGATCTGCGTCGCCGCGGGAACTTGATGAACGCTGCTGGGTTTGCCTGAAACTCTGGCCCTTGCGGGGCCGAATATCAGAACCAATGCGTTCGTTGTGATGAGCAGTCCCACCAGAATTGCCAACACCACAACGATGCGGCGAAGATTCGCCGGTTCCGGGGATGAGAGATGTCGAGCTATCGATCCTTCTCGATTGGGCTCAAATGGCGGCTCAATCGTTTCCCCGAACTTCGGATTCGTAATTGACTCTGTCCGGGGCGCTGCAATTAGTTCTGTGCCCGGATTCCTGCGATGAAAGGTTACGACGTACCGGCCTTTCGGTACACTCACCAGAATCGAATCGCGCGCGCCAGTCGAATCATAGTATTGTTCCAGTTTCGATCGCAGTCGTCCCATCTGGACGCGGACGCACGAATCAGCCTGAGGATCGAAATCGGCCGTGCGATCCAGAACCTCCGTCGCAATCTGATATTCCTTGAGGTGTTCTGCCGGAGTGGATAACGTGTGCTGCGCAATGTAACGCAGCAATCGGCACAGTGCTTCGGATCCCAGGAAGACGCTGCTCGAAACCAGCCGGTCGATCTCTGCCAGGCACTCTTGTGGATCAAGCCCATCATTGGCTGTTTCACTGCCATTTAACGTATGGGTAACGTCCGACTGATCTGATTGTGAAATCAATGGGATACCCGGCAAGGAATCACCGTGAACGCACTCGGGTTCACTCAAATTCCATGGCGCGATTGTAGCACAGCAAAAATTGAGCGCCTTGGCGGCAAGCAACTCCGCTTATCGTCGCCGTGCGAGTCTACGGTGACTGCCTTGGCCCGCATTCAGGCATTGCCGAAAAGGAACGCTCCAGCTGCAATCGTTGTCTTATCAGCGGCTTTTTGGCAGAACAAAACTATATGCCCTGTAGTTGAATTCGCTCCATGCCTGCGCATGCATCGGCGCACCGGGAAACAGCAGCCGATTAACCGGAGTGAACTCGATCCGTACCCAGATATTTTTCTTACCGCGCGTCAGGTCTCGCCCGACAAGAAACTCATCATCGCGAAAACGGCGGTTCGACGTCTCGATCGTGTGCTCCGCTGGCCCGAGTTCCGACCTGGGATGCGAGTACACGCACGAATTGGACCCGGCCAAATACCAGATGCCCGCGAATCTCCACTCCGACCCGCGGTCTGCGGCAATATATACCTTCGCTCGCTGATCAGGAAACGAATAGTCCAGCTTCCGCCGGATCATCACGCCGAGATTGTCTGGGCGAATCCGCAGGCGGAATTCTGTCGTCGTCGTCGTCGTACGGCCCCTGTCTGTTGTCTCCGGAATCACTTCTTTGCCGCCAATCGTGTCCACGCCCCACTCGTATCGCGAAGAAATCGTGTAGGGTGCCGAGGACTGCGGTGAACTGTATCCATGTGCCTGCTCATCCCCGGGGTTCCCGATCTGCAGCCGATCCGTCTCCACCAGCGAGGGCGATGGCAGTCCGTACCAGTACGCAATGGTTTCGTAGTGCTCGGTTGATTCGTCTGTCCCGCCATGCTCCATCCGGATCACTGCATTCTTCCCGAAAGGCATCAGGTCGGCGAGAAGAAAACGATAGGCAGACTCGATTTTGTCCTCATCGTTGAGAAAGGCAGGCGCTTCGCCCGGACTGCAGTTCTGCCGCTCCGGCGAATTCTGCGAGCAGTCGATGGGCGCTCCCACAGGATGTCCCACAAATGGGAGGCTCATGTACATTCCGCGCGCCCAGTAGTCGCCTCCGCCACCCCACTCTTCCGTACCTGTACCTTGCGCTTGCGGCGTCAAACTGTCATCGAAGAAGAACCGCGGATCGCCTTCGAGCGTGCCCAGACGCGCATCATGCGAAAAAATGAATGAAGTACCCACAAAGCTGCCCGACCAATCCCCTGTGCCTTCAACTCCGCGAGTATCGAGCAGCGTCATGTCTTGCCCAGGCACGGGGCGCGGAATGTCCTCATACGTCGCATGAAAGTAGGCAACCTGATTTGCCGGCTCGACCTCCGGCATGGTGCGCACTGCCCAGCGCACGCCATTTACCGACGCCCCGGCTCCCTCAAGTTCAATGTGCGCTGACCGGAAGAACGGCATGGGGAAGTAGCAGGCCAGTTCGATGCGATCCTGTGTGAAGCGAATGTTCACTGGGAATGCCTTGACCAGGTATTCGCGGTTATCACGATTGAAGAGCGTACCAGCCCCGTAGAACAGCGCGATCGGAACATCGATCGATGGCCGCTTCCGCCCGTCCCAGGTCACACGCAAGTGCGCCCTCTCGAAATCCGTTGCCTCCGATCGAGGAATCGAAAAGCTGAGAGCGCGAATCACCGCTTTTCCTTTCAGTCCGGCCACTTGCACAGATGCGTCCGCGGGAAGATCGATCGTGCCGCTCAACTCTTTCGCGCCGGTTTTTGGCGCGATATCGGTGCCCGACTTTGCGATCAGATCCAGCACCTCCCTGGGCACCGGGCTTTCATCCCACGTGCGAATCGGCTGCGAAAGTGGAGCGCCCGGGACGAACTTGTCGAAGATATAGTAGCCGGAGCCATAGTGCGTCCGCGCATAGGCCATTTGAAAACTTTGCTCGAAAGGAATCGGCGTCCAAATCAGATCGGATCCTTTCGTCGTCATCCACGTCGGGTTCAATTCACTTGGGAACGCGGCTGCGGGCAGAACCTCCGAAGATGGGTCAGGGTGCAGCGGATCAGCGGTCGTCGTCTCCTCGACTACATGATCTTTCCCGTCGACGACATAATGCCAGGGGCTGCCATGCCAATGGTTGTAGCGACTGAAGACCAGGATGCCAGGCCCCTCCACGTCCAGCGTCACATTGAAATCGTCGCCCAATTGATACAGAAAGTGGGACGCATCAGCGTTCTCGTTGCCCCCGCTCCGGTCATAGGTACTGCGCATATAGGCGCGCATTCCAATCCGTTGCTCGGGCCAACGATCCCACTGCTGGTAAGCATCCAGGCCGATCGGCATTGCCCGCTCCTGCGCCGCGCACAGCATCGGCCACGCCAGTGCCGCGCCGAGGCAAAGGCCGGCAGCGGTTTGACTTAGACGAGCGCCTGCATTTAACAGGATTTGCGTACCTCTATTCAATCGGATCAATGTTATATGGGTTTTCAAGATAAGTAAGCTCTCCACCGATTCTAATCCGCTGGCGGGGCGTCGAATTTCCAAAACCGCTTCCGGGAGAATGCATGGAGGTCCCGGTCAGAAGCCCACCCTGCGCACATTTCTCAATCTGGCCTTGAGATTCCTTCCAAATTGGTTCATGCTTGAAGCATCGCGTCGTTTTTCCGCTGGAGCGCAGAGACCGGCTCCCACCAAAACGCACCGTAATGCATTTCACGGTGCTTTCTGATCTCGGATTAACCAGGATTGGTTCGTCGGTTGAGTAAGGGTTTTATCAGCCTTCGCGACTCGCCGGTGCGAGTTCGCAGATGATTAACTGTACGATTCACGCGAGCTGCCGCCGGAGCTTCTCCGCTCAACCGCTTGGACTCGCAGAGGAGGAACGCATGACAGGGATCCTCAACAAGGAACAGGAAAGCGAGCTTTTGCTCCGTGGTTTCACGCGCCGCAGCTTCTTCCGCTTCGCGGCCATGGTGGCGGGGGCATCCGCCATGCCCTTCTACGATGAGCCGGCGATGGCGCAGCTCTCCAAGATCACTGATGTGCCGGCAGGCGCTGTAATGATCAACGCCAACGAAAACCCGCTGGGGCCTTGCCCTGAAGCGCAGGAGGCAGTCCATAAGATTGTGGCCCAGGGCGGGCGCTACCTCTACGGCGAGACAGATAAACTCCAGTCAACTCTGGCTGCGCTCGAAGGCCTTGATAACGAATCCGTGCGCATCTTCGTTGGGTCCAGTCCCGCTTTGCATCAGACCGTACTGGCATTCACTTCGCCCACGCGGCCGCTGGTCACGGGCGACCCTGGCTATGAAGCTGTTGAGCGCGCCGCAAACTTTATAGGCTCCCCGGTCATCAAGGTTCCTCTCAGCTCCTCATACGCTCACGATGTAAAAGCCATGGCCGCTGCCAGCAAGACCACAGGCGTTTTTTACATATGTAACCCCAACAATCCCACTGGAACGCTGACTCCGAAATCCGAAATCGAATGGCTCGTGGCGAATAAGCCTGAAGGTTCGGTGGTCATGATCGACGAAGCCTACACCCACATTGCCGGGGCGCCGTTCAACTCCGATCTGGTAGCCCAGGGGAAGGACGTGGTCATATTGCGGACGTTCTCGAAGATCTACGGCATGGCAGGCTTGCGCGCCGGCGCGGTGCTCGCGCGTCCTGACCTCATCAATAAGCTCAGCGGCTGGGGTGCCACCATGATGCCCATTACTGGGATGGTTGCCGCCACGGCCAGTTTGAATGCCAAGGATCTGGTCCCAACGCGTCGTGCAATGATCGGCCAAGTCCGCGAAGATACCTTCAATTTCCTTGAAAAGAACAATTACAAGTACGTGCCCTCGGTGTCCAACTGCTTCATGGTCGATACCGGCCGGCCGGCGATGGAAGTCATTATGGCCATGCGAAAAGAGAACGTGTTCATCGGGCGCGTCTGGCCCTCCTGGCCCAACTACGCTCGTGTTACTGTGGGAACCGCCGATGAAATGAAGCAATTTCAGGTTGCGTACAAAAAGGTGATGTGCGCATAGCTTATTGCGCAAACTGCGAGGGGCCTCATGAAGCGGCCTCTCGCCTGATCCGCAAAGTAATTGCCCGGGTTCTCCACGCCGTTCTACGCGCCTGACTTACCAAATACGCTTTCGCTCCGGAATTAAATCGATCGTATCCACCGTCCGCGAGAGCATCGTAAGCAGGAAGATCTGCCAATTCATTGAACCGGCACGGGCGGTTATCCACTTACTGCGAAAATCTTGGATATAACCGCACGCGAACTCCTGTGCCGCGCATATCAAGCATTCATCCAGCAGAGTACGCGGGCGCCGAACTTTCCTTTGGCTCCGTTGTGTTGCCCGGATAGTCCTTCCTGCCGGTAAACAAGGCGAGGTTACTGCGCAGAATGATGTGAGGAGCAAGGAGGGTCACTGGCTCGGGCCGCACACCGTGCAACAGGTGGCCGAGTAGGAGCTCGAACGCGGTCTTGCCCTGCGCAAACGGCCGTTGATAGAGGCTTGCCAGCACCTTCCCGGACTCAATATAGGGAACCAGCTCCGGGAACAAGTCTGTTGTGATGACCTGGATCTCGCCGAACAGCTGCTTCTCCTCCATGGCGCGAAGCACGGGAATGCTGTTGGCCGTGCTCAGGTAGATGCCGAGTGGACGCGGCTTCCGTGAAAGCAGTTCGGTCGCCTGCCGGTACGCAATCTTGCCTTGCTCGTGAGACTCCATGGCCGGAAGCAGAGAGAGTTGAGGAGCGAGCACGGCCAGGTTGGCTGCAAAGCCGCGAAGCTTCTCGGCATGGTCAAGGGTAGTTAACTCCCCCGTGATTGTCGCAAGCGGCCCGGCCTTTCGAATGACGCGGGAGAAAAGTTCTGCCGCAATGGCCCCACTGGTAAGCGCGTCAACTGAGACTGACGCCAGCCGTCCGCTGTGGGGGGCGTCGCTTGAGACGCAGACAATCGGAATACCGCGATCGGCCAGCAGACGAAGCGCCGGTTCAATACGGCGGGGGTTGCCGGGTGCAACGAGAATGCCATCGAAGTCTTGCCTGGCATCGGCCTCCAGCAGTTCCACATCCCCCTCATCGAACCTGGGAAAGGTGCGAAAGACGAGATCGACGTTGACGCCCGATGACGCGGCTGCAGCGGCGCGCACTCCCGCGCGAAGCGGATCAAAAAACGAAGCGATATCGCGGGGGAAATAGACTCCAATGCACAGCTTGCGATTGAGCTTTAGTGAACGCGCGGCAAGATTGGGACGATATCCAAGTTGCGCGGCCTTCTTCAACACCCGGGCTCGCGTATTGGGGTTGATTCCGGCTCGCCCATGCAAGGCGCGATCGACCGTGCCAATCGATATGCCCAGTGCATGCGCAATATCGTGAATGCTCGGAGCCTTCATATGCGTTCGAATAATCCATCGTACAGCATGCGTCAGGTTCCTCTGCCGATCCTATCTGGTAGCCGAGCCAGTCGCGCTCCGCTCCGCCGCGGATATTTGCGCTTGGTTCTGACTTACCACTTTCTCCAGGGTGAAACCTGCAGCTTGATAGTCGCCATACAAATCCGCATCTAGACCAACTTGCATCCAATAGGCACCGCTGGCCACTTCAGGAGTGCCGTTCATTGCTTTTCCAGCAAACGCGGCCAGCTTATACATGGCATTCTCATCCAGACCCCTCAATTTGAGTGTCGGGTAAGGATAGAGCTCGGCGCTGGAGTGAAGAAAAGCAAACAGGACCGCTTGCGCTCCGTCACGCGAGACGTACTCGGTGGCGGATTGTTCGCTTCCGTTTTCCGGCGGCATCAGCCGATACAGTGATCCTCGTTGTACAGTCTCGCGAATGGACTTGTATTTTGCGATCAGCGTTTTCGCCTCGGCAAAATCCTCCGCCGTGAATTTGTTCAGATTCGCTCCGATGCCGAGTGCGCCCTGCATCGACGACAGGAAACGGTAATCCAGCGAAAGTGTGCGGCGGTTGATGGAACTGGGAGAGTCGGTAACCCACGACATCATCAGGCCGGGACTATAGGCATAAGTAAATCCATTCTGGATGATCAGTCGATCCGCAGCGTCGGTATTATCGGAGGGCCAGACCTGGTCGGTGTAATGCATCACGCCGAGGTCGACGCGGCTGCCGCCGCCGGAACAGCTCTCGATCTCCAGCTTCGGATGCTCGGCGCGCAACTCGGCTAGAATGCCATAGAAGTTTTTCGTGTAGTCATAGTAGACATTCTTCTGGTCGTCCACCGGAACCGCGGGCCAGCCGGGCTCGGTCCAGTTACGGTTATAGTCCCACTTCAAGAAATCAATCTGGCTTTCATTCAGTAGCTTGCTCAGGAAGCCTTTGACGTAGGCGCGGACATCCGGACGGGCCAGGTTCAGCACCAACTGGTTGCGGCCTTCGGTGCGCGGACGACCGGGAAAATTCAGCACCCAGTCAGGGTGATTGCGATAGAGATCGCTGTCCGGGTTGACCATCTCCGGCTCCACCCACAGGCCGAACTCCATGCCCAGAGCGTGAACTTTGTCAATCAGCGGCTTAAGGCCGTTCGGGAACTTTTGCGGATTGACATACCAGTCACCCAGGCCTGCATGGTCGTTGTTGCGATGGCCAAACCAGCCGTCGTCCACTACAAAGCGTTCCACTCCGATCGAAGCCGCCTTCTCCGCTAATGCGATCTGTCCGGCTTCATCCACGTTGAATTCGGTCGCTTCCCAGGAGTTGTAAAGTACCGGTCGGAGCCTCGGATGGGGAGCGTTCGGCACAATAGTGTCGATCTCGAGCCGGTGCATCAGCCGGGAGGCGCCTCCGAGGCCTTGGCTTGAGAAGCCGCCGTAGAACTTCGGCGTCTGAAATTTTCCGCCTGCTTCGAGCTGGTCGGCAAAGTCAAAAGCGTTCAGGCCGCCCGTAATATGTACTTGGTGCAATGCGTCCTGTTCAATGCTGATCTGCCACGATCCGCTCCAGGCAAGCGCCCCAAAGTAAACGTCGCCCTGGTCCTGATCCTTCGAGATGTCGCGGTCGATGGCGAAGAACGGATTGTTTTGCGAGCCCGTGCTTCCGCGTCTGCTCTCTAATACGATCTTGCCTCCGTTGATGGCTTCATCCTGGACGGTCCATTCGCCCGCCCAGCGGCCGGTAAGGAAGTGCAGGTGATAGTCCGAACCACGCGGCAGGTTGTAGGTTGCCCCCGCCACCTGTTCGATCGTGAACGGCGAGCCCGTCCGATTCTCGATCTCAGCCCATCGGCACATAATGCCAGTCTCAGGATCGATCGCATAGTGCAAGGTGACATACACTTCGCGCGAGATATCTTTCATCACAATGCTCAGTCCATCTCGCTCGATGGTGTGCGAAACATGCTTCAGCACTAAGTCGCGATCGCCGTCGGGAAAAGTGATCTTGAGATCCGGTTCAAGATACAGTCCACCACCCCAGCCTGCGAATTCCTGCTGCGTCACTGTCACCGGTAAGTCGAAAGAAGAGAATCCATGCGGAGAATGTGCCGCTGAAAATGTATCTTCGGAAGAAAGCCGTTTGCCCCAATAAAGTGTCTGGATCTGCCCCTGTTCGTTTACACCCAATGCATAAGTCACGTCGGCAGCGTCCATTCTGAAAACGCGCGAAGCTGGATCGTAAGATACCCGCGCAGTATTTTGTTGGCCGGTCGCGACCCCGCAAAAAACCCACAAGAGCGAAATACTCGCCGCGATCGCACGCGTTCGATGCGATTTAAAAGGCAACCCGCGTGCCAGGCGCGTATACAACGAAACGTAATCGAACACCTAGTGTTCCCTTCTCGGTACGAATCGAATCGCGGCGCCGCCGCCAGGTGCAAGGCGCAGCGTAATGGTGGAGTCTGCCGTCACAGCCTCGTTGCGGATGTTCACCTGCTTCGGCTCCGTAGCGGCGTTCGGGCCGTCTTCGTAGATTTCCGCCGTATAGTTTCTCGGTCCCAGGAATCGTAGTGACACCTGAAGCGTGCGCGGGTTCCAGTCGGTGATGCTGCCCAGGTACCATTCGTCTCCGTTGCGGCGCGCAATGGTGATGTACTCGCCGGGCTCACCGTTCAAGACGTGCGTTTCATCCCATGCGGTCGGAACATCTTTGATGAATTGAAACGCTGCCTGGCCTTTGTAACTCTGAGGGCTATCAGAGACCATGGGCACCGGCGATTCAAAAACCACGTACAAAGCAAGCTGTTGCGCCCTGGTTCCCATGGCCATCGGAGCGGCATCACGCGCAACGAAGTCCGCTTCCGTGACGTTGTCGAAGGCTCCCGGCGTGTAATCCATCGGACCGGCAAGGAGACGCGTGAAGGCGAAGACTGTGCGATCGACCGGACTATCGCGCCGGCCCACCTTGTTATTCTCGAGACCCAGCACGCCCTCGTAACTCATCACGTTAGGATACGCACGCAGAATGCCCCATGGCGTGTGGCACCCGTGGAAATCGACCATCAGATGATGCGCTGCGGCATAGCGCGCCACATCGTAGAAGAACTGAATTCCTTCCTGATCGTCGCGATTGACAAAGTCGATTTTCAATCCCGCCACTCCCCACTTTTCGTAAATCGGGAAAGCCTCCTTCATTTGCCGCATGACTGCTTCTGAAGACAACCATATCCAGACTTTCACGTTTCTTGTTGCCGCATACTGCACCAACGCGGGAATGTCTATGCGTCCGTTCATCTGCGTGATGTCGCGTGGTGCTGACCAGCCCGCGTCCAGAAAGAAATAAGGAAACCCGGATTCAGCCGCGAAGTCGACATAATACTTCATGGTTTCAGTAGTGAAGTTCCTGTTTCCAGAGCTGCCATCCTTATCTACATTGTCGACCCACCAGTTCCACGAAGCCTTTCCCGGATGGATCCAGCTGGTGTCCTGAAGCCCGTTTAGCGGGCTCAGGTCGGTCTCCAGGTTTGCCTCCAGCAACTTGCCCGGATCATCGGCAATCCCCAGCACTCGCCATGCCGAGTGATGCGGTAAATTCCCAACTACTGCATAGCTGGGATCATCCCATCGTGGCGACAACTTGACAGTAAAGTAATGGCCTGCCCAGTTTCCAGATGGATTGGTAACGTACATCGAACTGTTGCCTTCCAGGTCCGCCTCCATTAACGAGATCCACGCAACGCCAGGCTCATGCAGAAGGACCGGCATCCCGATGAGGAATTTACTCGGGACACCTCCCTGATTGCTCAGGGCCGATAGGTTCAGCCGCACGTACTCGCTCTCATAACTGGATCGATAACCGGGCAACGCCAACACCCAGGCAACATCGTCCTGGCTGAAGCGAAACTCTGTGTCTTCGGCCCGCAGGTGCAAACTAGGAATAGCCCCTTGATGCGGAAGCACGTACCGGAACGCGATCCCATTGTTATAGGCGCGCGCCTCTACCACCAGCGAACGCCCGTCTCGTCTAGAGCCACTGCCAGCTTCTGTAACCTTCACGGCCAGGCTGTTATATGCATCGTGGACGTGGCTCACCTTGGTGTTAGTCAAAGAATAATCATCTATTCCAGCGCCCGCCTGGCTGCCCGTGATGGTTCCATTCAATCCCAGCGGCGTCTTGTCATCCAACTCGAGGCCAAGCGCCGAATTATCGATCACAGGTTTGCCATGAAAGGTGATGGAGTACACCAGCTTGCCGCTGCCGTTCTCGCTCAGTGACGGAACGGGCTCGACGGAGAACGTCATCACTAACTGCCCATCGGGTGAACGAAGCGTTGGCGTCGTGGACTGCGAAAAGGCCAACAAGGGAAAGGCCATTGCAAGGCATAGTGCGACAAATAAAGCGCAAAGATCTTTGATCATCGGAATTCCCCCTCGGCCAGACTTGTTGTAAAAGCGATTCATTTGCGCACGCGAACGCCGTTGTCTCGCGGCGAACGGCGAGAGACACCAACAGCGTGTACTTTATCGCAAGCCACGTTTGACGACATCGACCATTTGCGGGAAGCGAGTGCCGCGCCCATGAGAGCGCGGCACCGCAGGGTCCGCAGTTCAGAATATGTACTTCATTGAAATTTGGAAAAAACGCGCATCGGGTGTGTCACTCTGGAAACTCTTCGGTGCAGTGATGCCTCCACCCGTGCTGTTGATGCCAGTGAGCGATGGGTTCGCGAGGGTCGGATGATTCAGGATGTTGAAAGAATCGGCGCGGAACTGAAGCGATTGCTCACGCCAGGTCTTAACGCTCCTGAAGAGCGACATATTCACGCCGTAATATCCAGGACCAAAAATCTGGTCCGACCGACCGCCCAGCAGTTCGATCGCTGTCGCTGTATCCGTGACCGGGGAGGCGAACTCATAGGAATTTCCGGCCCCGGGCGTTACTCCCGGGGGCGCAATCAAATTGCCCGGAAGGGGATTGGCGAAAGCACACGGGTTATACCAATTCGTCCTGTTCCGCGTTTGCGAGGCGCAGCTGATGCTTGGGTTGGTGGGATCTGGCGTGCCTCCCGGGGCATACGGATCGTGCTTCAGAATGGCTCTCGAACCATCATTTCCGGCAGCCACGCTGATGTTGGGAGTTACGGTAAATGGAATCCCTGTCTGGGCAGCAAACGTAAGGCTTGTCGACCATCCACCGGCGAGAAGATCCGCCAATCTCGATTGATTGAGATAGGCGCGTCCGTGGCCAAACGGAAGCTCATAATTTCCATTGACCGTCAGCCGCTGACGAACGTCGAAGGGCGAGTTCGTATATTCGTCGATAATCGGAATCAGAAGCCGTTCGCGATCGCTGACTGCGGTTTCCAGTCCTCCCGCATCGCTGGCGTCTGTCAAAGAATGTCCCCAGGTGTAGGTACCGAGGAAAGTCAGGCCGTGCGAATAACGCTTCTCGATCTTGGCCTGTAGCGCATTGTATGTGCCGACTCCAGTGAAGCTGATCTGCCCAATTCCGCCCAAACCAGGAAACGCCTTATAGTTCGTGGTGCTTTGTCCCGGAGCCAGCAGCCCGAGTGCATCATTGGGAGAACCGTACAAAGGCAGATGGCGCGAGATGTTGCCCACATAGCCGAGAGTTGCCGCCAGCGTGCTCGATAGTTGCCGCTGCGCCGATAGACTATAGCTCTCGGTATAGGGAGTTTTCACCGAAGGGTCGATGGAGTGGAAGCCCGGTTGGGACACAAAGTTCTGGAACCCATTCGCGAGCTGCGCCGAAAGGCCGCTCTCGAGCGTAACGCCGGTTGAAGGGCAGTTGTTCAGCGAGCAGCTCGGAGCCGGGATGGTTGCCGTGGCAGAGTAGGGGAAATTGCTTCCCAGGTTTCCGTTTCCTTCATTCTGAAGGGCGCCGTAGAAGATTCCAAATCCGCCGAAGAGTACTGAACGCGAATCCACGCGATAGGAAA
This sequence comes from uncultured Acidobacteriaceae bacterium, assembly GCA_963758785.1. Classification (GTDB taxonomy): domain Bacteria; phylum Acidobacteriota; class Terriglobia; order Terriglobales; family Acidobacteriaceae; genus Telmatobacter. The sequence continues at coordinate 84,819 of CAVWXA010000026.1, read as the reverse complement.
ATCCCACGCGAGGAGCAAAGTTGAAATCTTGCGACGTTGCCAGGCGATCATTATTGACATACTGTGCCGTCACATTGTTTTGGGCGAGGATCGAATCAAACGCCGAACCAAGCGGAATGTTCTGGCTTTGTGACTCTAGCTGATAGACGCCGTGCCCTGTGCCGATGCCAAGCGGACCCGTGACCACAAAGTTCGCCTGCTTCCCTGCCATTTCCCGATAAGGTTCGTAGTGATCGTAGCGAATGCCAAGGTTCAACGTCAGGCGGCGCGCGACTTTCCAGTCGTCCTCTGCGTAGGCCGAGTCATACCACTCTTCGTCGTTTACCACGGGAGCCAGGGTAATGTAGGCCTGCTCCATCTGATTGGCGAGGAAGTCTGCCACGCCCGATCCGGTGAAGCTTGCCCCATGATTGCTGGTGTAGAGTCCGTTGTACGTGTATTGTCCACGCGGGTCCTGATAATAGATGTAGAAGAAGCGGAGCGCCTGGAGCGAGACACCAAACTTCAGAGAGTGATTTCCCACGACCTTGGATACGTTGTCGAGGATCTGGTACACATTTTGCGATTCAATCGAATTACCCTGGGTACCCCACGTGGTGATTCCGGAAACAGGTACCAGCGGCAAGCCTCCCAGATTCGATCCGAACGGAACGCCGCCTAGCCCAAGCTGCGTGGATATGGCGGTGTTCGGATTGGCTTGCTGATAACTTACGGAATCCCAGTTGAATCCAAAGCGAAATTCGTTCGTCAAAGTGGGCGTGAAAATATGCGTTTCACTCAACACAAAATTGTCGGCCACATTGCGATTGCGGCCTCCGCCGTAGCCTGCTCCATCCAGGATGTCGCCCAGAGGAAACTGGTTCGAAACCAGATTGTGAAGGTAGCTGAACTTCGCAAACGCCTGGTCCTTCTGCGTGAGATTCAGGTCAACTCTCTGGTCCCACTGCCAGATGTCGTTTTCTTGCGCCACGTTTTCGACGAGATTATTGAAGGTCTTTCCGCCGTTTGCATTCGGAGCGGGATACAGGTTCAAAATGTTCTGCGCCACTTTGTCAATCTGGTTAGAGCAAAAGACGTTGTTTTGTCCGTTGCATGTCAATTTCGTGGCCCCACCGGAATTTGGCTCATAAAGCTGGGTGGGCTGAGCTTGCCCCGTCAGCGAGGTATTGAGCAGCTCGGAGAAATTCCCCTGTCGCATCAACGGAGTCGGCACGCTCAACGTGTTCACTTGGCCGATCGAGATTCGATTCGCTTCGGCATCTCCAAAATAGAAAAGCTTGTTCGGTAAAATCGGGAACCCTAATGTTCCCCCAAATTGGTTCTCATGGTAGGGGGGAATGGTAAGTGCATTCCAGTTCTGCGCATCGAGATTCGTGTTGCGCAAATACTCCCAAAAGTCGCCATGAATCTGGTTGGTGCCGGACTTGATGCTGGCATTCATCACGGCGCCTGCTGAATGCCCGAACTCAGCGCTGTAGTTGCTGGTATCGAGCGTGAACTCCGAAAGGGCGTCGGGCGGAGGCCGCACAACATAGCTCGAGCCATTAAGAAAGTCCACCAGGTTAGTGTTGTTATCCACGCCATCGAGAATAAAGTTGTTCTGTTCGGCATTTTGACCGTTGGCTAGAAAATCGCCCGTTCCGCTGCCGCGCGTGCCGCCCAAAGGCGATGTCACGCCTGCCGTCAATTGGGCGATGTAGACCCAGTTGCGCCCGTTCAGTGGCGTGTTGTTAATGACGCCGGTGTCAACCTCCTGAGCAACTTCGCCGGTCTCTGTCTGTAGAAGCGTGGGGGCAGCGGTGACCGTTACTGTTTGCGACACCGCACCGGTGGGCAGCTGGACATTCACGTTAATACGCTGTTGCGCATCAAGGTGAACGTTGTCCCGCGTGACTGTCTGAAATCCCGGCGCGTTGGCCGTTACCGTGTAGTTCCCGATTTTCAGCGGCTCAACGACGTAAACACCGCTCTCGTTGGTTTTTGTCTGGAATACGAGCCCGGTGTCGATGTTCTTTACCAGGACCCCTGCGTTTGGGATTGATGCTCCGCTTGAATCCTGCACAAAGCCCGTAATCGTTCCCTGGTCAACCTGCGCTGTGCAGGTTCTACCGAATACGGCTATCGCGAGGATTGCGATGAGATCAAGCGCGTGATCCGTGATCTTCCGTGTCATACGTCGATTGTTTGCGCACATTGTCATACCTCCGTCTAAGGCTGTTGGCCATCTCTCATAAAGCAGCAAGCAGTTCTTCTGGGGCAGTGCTTGCCGCAGGTGGATATCGATCCGCATGAGATGTTTGCCGACACGGTATACGTGCTGCCACGATCGTCGGTAACGTACACGTTATATAAGCGCAGCTCTATGTATACGTAATCAATCTAACAAGAGAATTCTAGAAAAAGGCGTGCGGGCTGTCAAGAACTTTCCTGGCGACTCGCGTCGTGCACTGATTCCAATGCGAACCGTACTTTTTCAGAATTTTTTCTGGGTTTTCTTATAGCGATTCGCCCGTCCGTCAGACATCCTTAGTCAAATGGCGGCGCCTTTGTCCGATAAGGCTTGCTTGAATGCGCGTGCATGACGCAGGGTATGAGATCAACCGCAGCTTCATTCGAGAGGGAAACCGGTATTACAAAAGACCTATTATCCGGCGGAAGGACAAAGCTACGTGCGAAGATCGGCTGATCGGAATAGCTCACACACGCGAACAGACACGCTACTCGCCGCGATCACTCTGCTCTGCGCAACAGCAGCGTGTGCCCAGGCAATTGCAACGCCTCCCTCGATTTCCAATGCGCAATCTCCTGCTTATCCGCTCAAAGTCAGTGCGACCAGACGCTATTTGGTCGATCAGAATAACATCCCGTTCTTAATTGCCGGCGATTCTCCACAGCCTATGGTTGCGAAGGCTTCTGCGGCCGATGCCGCAGTTTTCTTCGAAGATCGACAGGCTCACGGATTCAATGCGATGTGGATCAATATACTGAGCGCCGGACCCTACTACTACAGCCCGGATGACGGCAGCACATACGACGGGATTCGTCCATTCACGAGCTATCTTCCCGGCGGGATGGATATCGCACGTTACGATCTCGCTAAGCCGAACAACGCATACTTTGCCCGTGTCGATCAGATCCTCTCACTGGCGTCTGATCACCACATGGTAGTCTTTCTCAACCCTATCGAGACCGGCGGATGGCTTTCGACATTGCGTAACAATGGTCGAGCCGCAGCCTACGCTTATGGCCGGTACCTTGGCAACCGCTACAAGCGCTTCGCCAATATAATTTGGTTGAACGGCAACGACTTTAATACCTGGAAGAATCCCGTAGACGATGATCTGGTTACAGCAGTCGCATTGGGCATCAAGTCAGTCGATCCCGTCCACCTTCAAACTATCGAGTTGAACGTAGAAACCAGCTCATCCTTCGACGATCCGGCATGGTTTCGGATCATCTCGCTAAACAGCACATATACTTATTCGCCAACCTACTTCCAGATGTGGCATAGCTACAATCAAACTCCCATTGCACCTACCTTTTTTGTTGAGGGCCATTATGATTTGAGTGTTGACTTAGACCATCCGAAAGATTACGGGACGCCGTTGGTACTCAGGCGCCAGGAATATTGGGCGACGTTAAGTGGCGGCAAGGGGCAACTCTACGGTAATGGATACACGTGCTATTTCATGCCCGGGTGGAAGTACTTTGTCGACACGGTCGGAGTAAGCCAGTTCGTGATCTGGCATGCGTTCTTCTCCTCCCTTCCCTGGCAGGATCTTGTTCCGGATGAGGGCCACTCTGTCGTTACCGCGGGACTCGGCAGCCTCGGAAATCTTGGGACTCGTGTCAGTACAAGCGATTTCGCGATTGCCTCCAAGACACCGGATGGCGCCTTTGTCGTCGTATATATGCCTACCGCTCGGGAAATCACCGTCAACATGGCCAGCATGAATGCGCCTGCAACTGCTCGATGGTTTGATCCCACAAACGGAGCCTACACAGCGATTCCGGGAGGACCTTTCGCCAATACGGGAATGCGGCAATTTGCGCCCCCCGGATACAACCATGATGGCGACGGCGACTGGGTCTTGCTTCTCAATGCCACAGAGAGCGCTCACTGATTCACATACGTGTTGCGGCGCGATTCGCAGGGCTTGGATCGAAGAGAAAAGGCATTCAACTTCGGTTTAGGATCCCATTGGCTTGGGGTCGACGCATCGCAGCCGCCTGAGTCAATGATGTTAGACCGCGGTCAATCCACCGTCGCACATGTAAAGCCCGCCCGTGCAATAGGCCGAATCATCTGAGGCGAGAAAGACTGCAAGACCCTCAATGTCTTGCGGTGTTCCAAGTCTGCCCAATGGTACGGCTTTGCTGTACTGGCTCCTGGCCTCCTGACTCGACAGAACCCCGTGGTTCATCGGCGTATCCATTGTTCCCGGGACGATGGCATTGACTCGAATATTCTTCGACGCGTAGCCTGCGGCGGCTACTCGCGCCAGCCCCATAACGGCTGCCTTGCTCGTGCTATAAGCTGTCAGATTCGGAGCACATCCGCAGAGTCCCGTGGGTGAGCCCATGAAAACAATCGAGCCGCCTCCGCGCTCCAACATCGATGGGACCGCATACTTCATGCACAGAAACGAACCTCGCAGATTCACGCTCATCACATAATCCCATGCATCGACGGAGAGTTGATCTGCGTGCGAGTCACGATCGTAAAGAAGTACGGCCGCATTATTGTAGAGTACGTCCACACCCTGATAACGCGCCTTCACTTCGTCGAAGAGACGCTTCACTTCGCACTCGTTTGAAACATCTGTCTGAATGAAGATCACCTCGCAACCATCACGCTCCAGTTCCTGGACAAGCTCTGCGCCACCCAATCCGTTGGTGTCCGCCGCAACGACGATTGCGCCTTCATGCGCGAACCGGCCGGCAATTGCGCGCCCCAATCCCGCAGCAGCTCCCGTGACAACTGACACTCTTCCAGAAAGCCTCATCCGATCGTCCTATTTCTTTGCCGTCCTTTGATCATCCGATGAAGACCACGGAATGGCAGTCACACTCTCTCTTCCATCGCATCTTAGGGGTTCGCAAAAACCCGAGTCTCTGACGATCATGCAAGTTTTTATTGCAGCACCATGGATTACTCAATGCCTTTGCAGTCGTTCGCCGCGCAGGAGCTTTGCAAGAGCGAATCGTAGATTTCTTATATCCATTCCGCTTGCCATTGTAAGAATATCCAGTCATTCCCTGTTCCTCTGCTGAAAGCGAAAATAGACGCGGTGTATTGAGTGAGGCTCTTAAATTCGCCGATCCTTCGATAAGTGTCCGCCAAGACGAGCCTGTTCTTGGCACGAGAGAATGTCATGCTTTTCTGTTGCTTTTGCGGGATGCGACATTCATGAAGTTCAAAGCAGCTCGGGCACGTGAATGCAAGCAGAGGTGAAAGGAGCCTATAAGGTTCATGGCTTTCATTGACGATCTTCAAAGCCCTGAAGGGCCGGTGGCTCTGCCCGACGGAACGTGGCTTCTCGTTGAAGGTGGATCTGAACGAGGCTGCGTCACTCAACTGAGCGAAGACGGAAGAAGCAGGCGGACCGTCAAGAAGACGGGGCGGCCAAACGGGTTGGCCGTCGATGCCGATGGAGTGATCTGGGTGGCGGAGTCAAAATCTCCCTCTCTCCTGCGGCTCACATTGGAAGGGCAATGTCAGGTCGTCGCCACCCAATGCGACGGCGAGCCATTTCTCTTTCCAAACGACCTCTGCTTCGGACCGGACGGCGCTCTCTACCTTACTGACTCCGGAGTTTTCATCGACAAATTTGCGCCGGACAACACCATTCGTCCTGATTACGCGAATGTGGATTACGATGGCAGGCTATATCGGGTTGAACCGCGCAGTGGTTCGGTCACCTTGATTGATCGTGGATTTCGCTTCACCAACGGAATCGCATTCGGTTTGGATAACCGGCTTTATGTCAATGAAACGCTCACTGGCAACGTCTATTGCTTCGCTTGGCGAGAAGGTCAGATTGCAGGCCCGCGTGAGCTCTTCGGAAACGTGATTCGCGCTGACGCACCGAGCGGGTGGAAAGGACCCGATGGAATGGCCTTCGACGAGCACGGCCTTCTCTACATTGCGGTGTTTGGTCAGGGCGATATCACTGTTTTGGGATTACAGGGGAATGTTGTGAGGCGTATTCCGACTCGTGGCATGTTGCCCACCAACCTCGCCTTTGCGCTGCCGGGCAAACATTGCATCTATGTTACGGAATATGAGCATGCGCAGATTGAGACTTTTGAAGTCAACTGCGACGGGCTTCCACTTTGGGATGGGCGCAGGCGCACAGCCATCTAACAGCCGAAGGAGTTGCGCAGCATGCGCATGAAAAAGTTTATGAACGACCCGAAATGCCTCGTTCCAGAACTCCTGGAAGGATTCGTGCTTGCTTATTCGGATAAGGTGCGGCTTTCCGGTACAAGCACCATCGTGCGTTCGGTTCCGAAGGCTGCAGGCAGGGTGCGATTGGTCACGCTGGGTGGCAGTGGACACGAGCCGGGCTTAAGCGGCTTTGTGGGGAGCGGCATGCTCGACGTTAGCGTTGCGGGAGAGATCTTTGCAGCGCCGGGCGCGCCGAAGTGCCTCGAAGCGATTCGCGCTGCATGTGAGGATGGATCGAAGGTCTTGCTCATCGTTCTAAACCATGCGGGAGACGTCCTTTCGGCCAGCATCGTGATGGAGGCCGCTCTGCGCGAGCGCCTTCCTGTGAGAATGGTCCTCACCGAGGAGGATATCTCTGGCCCACCTGGCGACCGCCGTGGACTGGCAGGCTGCGTCGCCGTGTATAAGGTCGCCGGTGCGGCGGCGGAAGAGGGTGCCTCGCTCGATACATGCTTCGAAATTGCATACAGGATGCAGCGCAACATGCGCACATTGGCCGTAGCAGTCCGAACGGCAACGCATCCCGCAACCGGAAATGCGATCTTCGCAATGGATGACGACGAGATGGAGATCGGCATGGGGCAGCACGGGGAAGCCGGCACTGGGCGAATGCCGTTAAAAACCGCGGACGAGACGGCGGAAATCATGCTCAGGATGCTGCTCGAAGATCTTTCGGTCGCCCCTGGCGAAGAACTGCTCGTGATTCTGAATGGAGCCGGCGCGACAACATTAATGGAGCTCTATCTGGTTTTTCGTCGAGTCGCCAAGGTGCTGCAGGCGAATGGTATCAGGCTCGCGCGCAGCATAATCGGCGAGTTCATCACAACTCAGGAGCAGGCCGGCTTCCAAATGACGATTGCACGAATGGATGAGCAGTTGCTGCGGCTTTGGGACGCACCTGCGAATGCGCCGTTCTTTGCCAAGCTATGAGGGATCTTGTTTCCAAAACGGACTTGGCGAGGATGTTCGCCTCGGCGGCACAACAGATTCGGGCAAGCCACGAACTTTTGTCGCAGCTCGATTCTGTCGGTGGAGACGGCGATCATGGTATGGCGATGTTGCGCGCCATAGATCAACTGGACGCTGCGATCGATCCGAGGAGCACGAAAAAGATGGACTCGCTTCTTACAGCGGCCGGCTGGAGCGTAATGAGTGTGGACGGCGGCGCATCCAGCGCGATCGTCGGAACCTTCATTGCAGGCATGGGAGACGCCGAAATGGGAGATGAACTCGATTGCAATTGCCTGGCCGAAAGCTTCCAGGCGGGACTGCGGGCGGTATGCGGTCGCACGAAAGCTAGAAAAGGTGACAAAACGATGATGGATGCGCTCATTCCAGCCGTGGAAGCGTTTCAGAAAGCGGCCTCATCGGGAAAAAAGATCGTGATCGCTATGAAAGAAGCGGCTGTCGCTGCAGATGCAGGTGCGGCATCAACCAGGCATTTGATCGCTCGATATGGTCGCGCTCGAAATCTTGGCGAGAGAACCCTGGGCCACGCGGACCCGGGAGCTACCTCCATTGCGCTTCTATTCAGTGGATTCAGTAGAGCCCTTTCGCCAGAGGATCGCGAAACAGCGCATGCTTCCGACAGCTAGGCGGCTGCTCGGCGATCGATACAGCGCTCGACATTGGCCGACATCGAGTTTCACAGCAATATGATCACTGCAATATGAAAAGAAAACGTCGTCAAAGAATCAAAAGCATCGAACTAATTCTTGAACCTCGCTCATGAAAGCAGGCGCGATGATTCAAAGGGACAACACGCAGCTGGTTTGTGTCGCGGACTTCCGTGCCCTCCAAGGCAAGGAAACGGAACTTATCGAAGCACTGCATCGCCTGATCGAACCGACACGCAAAGAGCAGGGGTGTCTGCGTTATGAGCTGAACCAGCGATCTGACGATCCCCGCCGCATAACCTTTATTGAGAAATGGAAGACTCGGACCGCATTCGATGGCCACTGCGCTACACCCTACATCAAAACCTTCTTTGATGAGGTTCGTCCGCTGCTGGTGGAAGAGTTTGAGGTAAAGCTCTATTGGGAGATTCTTGCGTAACGGACGTGCCACGAGGGAGGACATGGGAGCCGGCATGAAAGTGGACAACATTGACACTCCCGCATTGCTCGTTGAGCTCGATGCAATGGAGTCGAACTTACAGCGCATGGCCCGATTCTTTGCGGCGCAACGATGCAAGCTCCGTCCCCATTTCAAGAATCACAAGGTACCGGCACTGGCGCAAAGACAACTGGATCACGGTGCAATCGGTATCACATGTGCGACCTTGCGAGAGGCTGAAATTCTTGTCCAGCACGGGATCCAAAACGTTCTTATCGCCAACGAAGTTGCGGGCGAATCAAAGCTCGAGCGTCTCGCGGATCTTTCCCGCGCCGCCTCGGTCGTGGTTGCGGTCGACTGCGAAAGCATTCTTGCAGATATGGCGCGAGTCCAGCGAAATCGCAATGCGAAGTTCGAAGTTGTTGTCGATATCGATATCGGGCTGAATCGCTGCGGAGTCCCTCCGGGCGAGCCTGCTCTCGCCCTGGCGAAACGTGCCGCGATTGAAGGGATCAGTGTTCGGGGTATCATGGGCTATGACGGTCAGTTTCAGGCGGCGCCGCCGAGCCCTGAGCGGGATGAACGGGTTCGGCTCGAGAGCAAGGCTCTCGTCAATTCTGCCGCCCTCATGCAAGCCGCCGGATTTCCTTGTTCCATTGTCTCCACCGGCGGTACCGGGACCTACTCCCTATCTGGCATTATTCCTGGCATTACCGACATTCAAGCCGGATCATACTTGTTGATGGATACCCGGTACCTGGGCCTGGGTGCGCCGTTTCTTCGTTCTTTGACAGTTCTTGCGACCGTGATCAGCATGCGCGGCGGCGGGCGCGCAGTTCTCGATTGCGGCGTGAAGGCGCTCAGTGGGGAAAGAGGTCTTTCCGCACTCAAGGATGTTCCCGCCGGAAAACTCATTGCGCTCCATGCTGAACACGCCCTTGTAGAGATTGCCCCCCATTCGGATTCGGGAATCAAAGTGGGCAAAAAGCTTGAAATTTGGGTCCAGTACAGTGATGCAACCGTAAATCTGCACTCTCGTTTATTCGGGGTTCGCCATGGCCAAGTCGAAGAAATCTTCCAAATCGAGCATTGAGGCGCGTAACCACAAAACCTCAAAGGCCCGTCGACACTCAGTCGGAGCGCTCAACGTGCACTCGCGCATTCTGGCGCCGCGAAGGCCTCTCAAGGACACTTTCAGTCTTGTCGAGCCTCAAATCAACGCCGAGGGCATCCATATTTGGCCCTTCGATGTAGCGTGCCCTGTCGACGTCATCTTTATGACCACGCATGACCGTCAACGGGTTCGCATGAACCGTCATGGTTATTTTGAGGTCTTGTACTTGTGCTCCGGATCTGGAGTTTGCCACATTCAAGACAGGCTTTTACCTTTCAATGAAGGCGACGTCGCGGTGATTGGAAGCACCCTCTACCACCGCATCGAATGCGAGTCTTCGTCTCCGCTTACCATCGCTGCACTCTTTTTTGAGCCTGAGTTTGTCTGTTGCGACGGAGCAAACGACAGTGCAGAGTATCTGACCCCGTTTCTGCTGCAAGATTCGACCTTCCCGCACATCGTTCCGGCCAAGTCCGGGGTGCCTCGCGAGATTCTCGATGCCATCACGCGCATCCAGGGCGAACTGCCGGCCTCGACACCGCGCGGTCGACTTGCCGTAAAGACCTACCTGAAAATGCTGCTGATGTTGCTCGTGAATCAGTACTCTGCCTATGCGGGAACCGTTGAGACTTTCCGGCGCCAGGAGAGGGCGCTTGATCGGCTGCGTCCGCTCTTTCGCTATTTAGGGGATAACTGCGGCAACACGGTCCAGGTACGCCAGGCAGCGAGGATCTGCGGCATGAGCGAATCACACTTCATGAGTTTCTTCAAGCAGGTGACAGGCCTCTCGTTTGTCGCCTACCTCAATCATTTCCGAATTGAACGGGCACAAACGTTGCTCAACCAGACAGACGAGTCCATGGTCAGCATCAGCCAGCAGGTTGGCTTCTGCGATCAGAGCTATTTTGGTACTGTGTTTCGCAAAATTGTCGGCATGACACCGGCTGCCTATCGGCGACGCGTCAGAACGGAACCCAGTTCCACGCATGGAAGAGTCGATCATATGCATCCAGTCGGCGCCGGCATCACGGTAATCTCCGGACAACTCATCCGGCATTGATCTGGTGAAAAAGCTGGTCTGGGAATACAGTGGGGTCGGATCTTAGACAATCCGCATCGTCATCCCGCCGTCGATCACGAAATTCTCGCCCGTGATGAAGTCATTTTCGATCAGGGAGACAATCAACTTTGCAACTTCGTCCGGTTGCCCTTCCCGATGCAGTGGAATGCGATTCTGAATATTTTCGGCTACCTGTTCCGGCTTGAGATAGGCCTGGAATGGGGTCCGGATAATTCCTGGAGAGACACAATTCACGCGAATGTTTTGATCGGCGAGTTCGCGGGCAAGGCTCCGGGCAAACTGCGGAAGTGCTCCCTTCACTACGCCGTAGGCTAGGGCGCCCACGCAGCCTCGCAGACCCGCTGCCGACCCCAAAAGAATAATGGACCCTTCGCCCTGCCTCGCCATATGCGGCGCTGCCGAGCGGACGAGATGAAAAATTGCGTGAATATGGACTGCGAACGCGTTCATCCAGCTTTCGTCGGTCACATCGTACAGGCCGCCCGCCGCCTGGCTCCCCGCTGAATGCACAAGCACATCGAGCCGGCCAAAGTCTTTCATGACGCCTTCGACGCAGTTGCGGCAAGCTTCCGGTTCCGCCACGTCTACACTCAGGATGCGAGGAGCCGCGCCGTTTGATCCAGGCGACGTCAAGCATTCCGGCAAATGAGCCCCGCCGCTTCTCGACGCCACAACGACGCGGGCGCCCTTGCGCGCCAGATGAAGGCTGGTCGACGCTCCAATGCCGCTGGTGCCGCCCGTCACCAAACAAACCTTGCCCTGTAGATCCATTCGTCCTCTCGATACTGGGACCTTATAACCCCTAAATACAGCAATTACTGACATATCAAAAATTTGCCGAAACTGCAAGAACTCTATGTAAATATTAAATTTAGTGAAGTACTTGCCATCCACAGCTGACTTCTGACATATTATTTCCTGGGTTTTGAGACCTGCTCGTTGGTTGACAACCAGATAAGATCTGCGACCCGCCCGACACCGGAAAAGCCTCGAGTTGCCAGAAAAAGAACTCGTGAAAGCGACCAAAATGATGAACCGAAGAGAATTCCTTACCGCAACCTCGGCAACTCTCTCACTTGCGTCGATCCGTTCAAGTCTTGCGATGTTGCCCGATCAGACCCAGGGTTTTCCAGCGTCACAATTGGATGGCGATCCTTATATCGAAAACACGCCGATTGCGAGCTATCATTCCGCGCCCGCCAGCGCGTACGAAGCATTTCAGGACATGAAATTTGGAGTCCGCATTCACTGGGGAATCTATTCGATCTGGAAACGAGGGCCGGAGTCCTGGCCTTTCCTTGACATGTCGTTTGAGGATCGCCAGAAATACAACAGCTTGTACAAGACATGGAATCCCTCCGGCTTCGATGCAGACCATTGGATGAACATCTTCGCGGAGAGCGGCATGAAGATGTTCGCCTTCACGTCGAAGCACCACGAAGGGTTTTCCATGTTCGATACCAGGACCAGGGTCAGAAACCGCGCGAACTGGACCGCTGCGGGCGGCCCTGCGATCGAGTCCTGCGATCTCCCCTACTCCATCATGGAAACGCCGTTTCGGCGCGACGTTGTAAAGGAACTTTGCGACGCCGCGCATCGGCGAAACATCAAGATCGATCTCTACTTCTCGCATCCCGACTGGTACGACGCAGATTTCCGGCCTTACGTGGTGCACCCGCTGCAGGTACCCTCCTCTGCAAAATTGATGACGGCGCGCGACTTGAAAAGAACCGAGCGCACCTACCACGGAAGACCCGTGATTGTGCGTGACCCTACAGAGGCGGAAGTTTCGCGCATGATGGGCAGGCACCGCGCTCAGCTTGTCGAGTTGCTGACGAACTACGGGACGATCGACATGATCTGTCTCGACATGTGGCTTGGCCCCAAAGTATGGCCGGAACTTCGTGCAACCATACTCAAGTTGCGAGAGTTGCAGCCGAACGTGATGCTCCGGGATCGAGGAATCGGAAACTATGGTGATTACTTCACCCCCGAACGCGCAATTCCTCAATCGAAGGAGACCACCGACAAGCCATGGTTCTGCATAAACCCGCTCGGGACCGACTTCTCCTACGAGCAAGATGCAACGAAATACAAAGGAACCGGATGGATCGTGCACAATCTCGTTGACACGGTTGCAAAGGGCGGAGGCCTGATGGTTGGCGTCGGACCGAGCATGCATGGCGAGTTCCACCCTGAAGCAATTCGGCAAATGAAGGCCGCCGGTTCCTGGCTCAAGGTGAACGGAGAAGCAATCTATGCCACGCGCCCCCGCGACGGCGTCCATTGGTCGGATGGCGACACCGTTCGCTATACGCGCACGAAAGACCGGCATTTCACCTTCGCCATCCTTACGGAGTGGCCGGGCAGGCAGATTGTGCTGAAGTCGATCAGACTCATGGAAGGCACCCAGGTATCGCTGCTCGGATCGGATGCCGCATTGCCGTGGACATTCGACCCGGATAAAGGCACGACCATCACTTTTCCTGACAATCTCGACCAAGCTGCCAATCGGCCCTGCGAGTTCGCTTGGACCCTGAAGATGCGAGCGATTGAAACCTAGGACTCAGATTCGTCCCCCGAATCCGTTGGCCATCGGCACCGGAAATGAGACCCGCATCACCCGCACCACGCGACATACGAAAACATCAGATTGAGCGCAGGATCGAAAGGAGCATCCCCATGCAATACCGATTCCTGGGGCGATCGGGATTAAAAGTCTCCGCGCTGAGCCTGGGTGCCGCAACCTTTGGCGGCGGTAGCGAGTTCTTTCGAGCTTGGGGCTCGGTCGACGAACAAGCGGCGCGGCGCATGCTGGAGATCTCCCTCGATGCGGGAATCAATCTCGTCGATGTTTCGAACAACTATTCCACCGGGCTTGCCGAGAAACTTCTTGGCAAGGCGCTCGAAGGGAAAAGGGATCGAGTCCTGATCTCAACGAAGGCCTTCTTCCCCATGGGCGACGGCCCGAACGATCAAGGGGCGTCGCGGATGCACTTGATTGAACAATGCAACGCGAGCCTTCGCCGCATGGGAACAGATCATATCGACATTTATCACGTTCACGGCTTCGATGCGCTGGCGCCGGTTGAAGAGACTCTCGACACTTTGAATACGCTCGTCCACGCGGGCAAGGTTCGCTACATCGCCTGCTCGAATTTTTCCGGATGGCATCTAATGAAGTCTCTCGCGGCGTCAGATCGCTACGGCTGGTCGCGCTACGTAGCACATCAGGTCTACTATTCGTTGATTAGTCGTGAGTATGAGTGGGAGTTGATGCCGCTCGGAGTCGATCAGGGGATCGGTGCTCTTGTATGGAGTCCGCTGGGATGGGGAAGGCTGACTGGAAAAATTCGCCGCGGCCAGCCGCTGCCCAAATTGAGCCGCCTGCATAAAACGGCGGATGCCGGCCCGCCCGTCGAGGACGAGCATTTGTATCGCGTGGTGGATGCGCTCGATCAGGTTGCAAAGGAAACGGGCAAAACGATCCCACAAATAGCGCTCAACTGGCTCCTGCAGCGGCCGACGGTGGCGAGCGTGATCGTTGGCGCCCGCAACGAAACGCAACTCAAGCAAAATCTCGGCGCCGAGGGATGGAATCTTACGCACAGCCAGATCGCAATGCTCGATAGTGCGAGCGATCAGACTTTGGTCTATCCGTACTGGCATCAGCGTGCCGCTTCTCGTTGGGGAGTGGATCGAAACCCGCCGCTCGCAATGGTATGCGATACGAAATAACCGCCTGTGCGTTAAAGGCTGCCGAATGCTTGAGGGGGAAGACTCTTGATGCACTTACAGCGAAATCTCTGGCTCACTGGCGTGCTGGGATTGCCCGCGATTTGTTCTGCCGTCATCCCATCCTCTTTCCTGCGCGCGCAACGCTCCGCTTCTCTCTCCGCAATTACGGTGCAGCGCAGCTCTGACGGATTTGTGGCGGCGACCGGCGACGAGACCATCCGTGTGACGATCTGCAGAGACGAAGTGGTCCACGTGGTAGCTTTTCCCGGCACCTCGATGGTGCCAGGGTCTTCTCCCCAGCAGCCGTGGATGCTCGATGAGCCCGCAGTATGTCCGGGCGTCAGATTTGCCTTTTCGCAAACAGCGAACAGCGCCTCATTAACCACGGGTAAATTGCTCGTCACGATCGACAAGATTGGCGGCAGCCTCGCTTTTTCCGCCATCGATGGCACAGAACTGCTGCGTGAGGGAGCAAAGATTCCCCGAACTTACGAGCCGGTGGAGTTCAATGGTGTGAAGGCGTTTCATGCTGAGGACCGCTTCTCACCCGGCATGACGGAAGCACTGTACGGCCTGGGCCAGCATCAAAATGGAATGTTCAACTATCGTGGTGCCACGGTGGAGCTCGGGCAAGACAATACTGACGTTGCCATTCCTTTGCTGGTTTCCAGCAGAGGCTATGGCCTGCTATGGAACACGGCGTCGCTGACTTATTTCGACAATAGATATCCGCGGGTCTTCAGTCTGAGTTCGGTTGCCGAAGATGCCATCGATTACTACTTCCTCTACGGTCCCGAGATGGATAACATCATCCACCATTACCGGCAAACGACGGGGCACACGCCTCTGCTCCCCGAGTGGGCGTACGGCTTTTTCCAATCGAAAGACACATATACTTCCCAGGTAGAAATCCTGGAGGTCGCGAGGCGCTATCGCTCGCTGCACATTCCTCTCGACTGCATCGTGCAGGACGGCGGATGGTGGAAAGCAATGGGTGATCTTCCCTTCAAAACCACTTACCCCGACGTGGCCGCCGAGCTGAAATCCCTGCATGAAGCACAGATCCACGCGATGATCTCCGTCTGGGGCGGTTACCACGACGATTCGGTCAACTTTCAAAAGTTGAAAGCGAACGGCTGGCTTGTACCGGGCACGATGGAGTATGACGCCACCAGCCCGGCGGCACGGGACTTCTTTTGGAAGAGCCTTCCCGGGCCCCTACTTGCGCAAGGGTGGGATGCCTTCTGGCTTGACGCCTCGGAGCCTGACTCCGGTCCGCACGAAGGCGACGCCTTGCTGCTGGACAAGAAAATTGCAATCGGTAGCGGTGCGATGTACACCAATGTCTTTCCTCTCCTCCACACTGGCGGCATCGCGGAGCACTGGAAGCAGGCCACTCACGAGAAGCGAGTATTCCTGTTGACGCGGTCCGCGTTCCTCGGCCAACAGCGCATCGGCATGACGGTGTGGAGTGGCGACACCTATCCGACCAATTGGGCGCTGCATCATCAGATTGCCGCAGGACTCAATTTTGCGCTGAGTGGCATGCCCTACTGGACGACTGACATTGCCGGATACTTTCCGCTCTATCCTGGCGCCTCCATGACCACGCCGGAGTATCAGGAGCTTTATGCGCGCTGGTTTGAGTTTGGCGCATTCTGCCCGGTCTTCCGCACGCATGGCCATCGCGACCACAACGAAATATGGACCTATGACAAAGTTGAACCGATCCTCGAAAATTACGATAGACTGCGCTATCGATTGATGCCGTATATCTATTCGCTTGCCTGGAAAGTGACTCATGATGACTACACGATGCAGCGGCCATTAGTCATGGATTGGCGAACAGATCGCAAGGTGTGGGACATCGGCGACGAATATATGTTCGGCCCGGCATTTTTGGTAAGCCCCGTCTGGAAAGAGGAGGCACACAGCAGGCAGGTTTATCTCCCACAGGCCCAGATATGGTATGACTTCTGGACGGGTGAGCGCTTTACTGGCGAGCGGGATTTAGAAGTGAATGCCCCCATCGAAAAGCTGCCGCTCTTCCTGCGCGCGGGATCGATCGTGCCGCTTGGACCGGAAATCGAGTACGCCGAGCAACAACCCGGTGACCCGATTGAAGTGCGCGTGTATCGGGGCGCCGATGGCGCGTTTGACCTCTATCAGGACGAAGGCGACAGCGACCGGTATGAGCAGGGCGCATACGCTGTGATTCCCATCCGCTGGAACGATGCAACAGCCGCGCTGACCTTTGGCGAACGAACCGGCAAGTTCTCCGGGATGCCGCCGCAAATCAAATTCCGCATTGTCCTGGTGGGAGCCGGGCATGGCGTAGGCGAATCGGTCTCTTCCGATGCCGACGCCGTTGTGGACTATACCGGACAAAAGCTTGAATGGAAGATGCCGCCAAAGTGACTCCTGGATTTCTTTTATTTGACCGTCTCCATGTCCAAATCACTCTAATGCACGAATGCGTTACGGCGCACGGCGTTGCCACCCGAGCAATCCTGACCGCCGCCATCGCTCCATTCGCCCGCCGAGCTTAGCCTTGCCTTTCCAAGAGGGTTATCAGAAAAAATCGGGAGAATCCCCTATTCGCGTTCATTTCTCTTGCGTTAGGTTGAGCCCTTGGGGCGCCTCTTCTGTGGCGCTCGCAGCAACTCTGTTGGCACGGAGGCGCATTGCCAATTCACTCGATGGTCGGACTCGTGAACTACGGGCAAGAGCCTCACTCTGTCGAACTTCGCGAACTGCCTATTCCTGACATCGGTGACGAAGACGTTTTAATGAGGGTGCAAGCAGTCGGAATTTGCGGTAGCGATCTGCATCAATATCACGGCAAGCAGAGTTGGAAGGTAAATTATCCCGTCGTCCTTGGTCATGAGTTTGCGGGTTTCGTCACAAAACTCGGCAGTCGTGTCCAAGGGTTCAAAGAGGGTGACCGCGTCGTCAGCGAGACGGCCGCAGTGCTGCCCCACGACTCCGCGCTGATTCGCCGCGGACTTTACAACCTGGAGCCACAGCGTCTTGGTTTTGGCTACGGAGTGGACGGAGCGATGGCCAGGTTCGTGAAGGTACCGGCGCGTTGCCTTCACCATGTTCCCCCCTCCGTGACAACGGAGAATGCCGCGTTGACCGAACCCTGCTGTGTGGCCTACAACGCGGTCTGCGTCAACTCCTCTGTGCGACCCGGAGACACAGTGGCAGTCATCGGGCCCGGACCGATCGGACTCTTGTGCGCGGTTATGGCAAAGCTTTCCGGGGCCGGTCACCTGACTGTGATTGGAACGCCCGCCGACGCGAAGCGGCTTAAGGTTGCTGAATGCATCGGCGCGAACACAGTTCTCGGTGCGCAGGGGGAAGATATCGCTCAATGGAGCAGAAATTTTGGCGACGGCTATGGCTTCGATCTGGTCATCGATGCGGCAGGAGTCTCCGCGACCCTGAAACTCGCGCTCGATCTCGTTAGGCCCGCGGGCTACATCACCAAAGTAGGTTGGGGGCCGCAGCCCCTGAACTTTTCCCTTGACCCGCTCGTCCAGAAAGCCGTCACTCTCCAGGGTAGTTTTTCGCACAACTGGCCAATCTGGGAAAAAGTGCTTGTTCTCCTCGCTTCCGGCGAAATCGATCTCAGTCATATCCTCAACCGGATCGCGCCTCTCGACGATTGGCGCGACTCTTTTGAGGCGATGCATTCGGGTGCCATCGTGAAAGGCGTGCTCCAGCCGTGACCCAGGCATCATCCACTACAGGTTCGCGTCTCAAGGACAAGGTGATCCTCGTGACCGGTTCGACCACGGGTATTGGCGAGGGCATGGTGCGGCTTTTCGCGCGCGAAGGCGCATCGGTGATGATTCATGGACGTCACAAGGAGAGGGCACATGAACTCGTGACCGAAATTGGAGAGCGTTCCTCGTATGTTGTTGGGTCACTTGAAGACCCCAAGGTTCCCATAAAGCTGATCGAAGAGACGGTTACCCGATTTGGACGAATCGATTGCCTCGTTAACAATGCCGCAGTGATGACCCGCGGCGGAATCGAAAATGCAACTCTGGATGCATTTGACCGCACTGTTGCTATTAATTTAAAAGCGCCATTCCTGCTTATCCAGGCTGCGCTCCCGTATTTTCGACGGCTGGGGGGAGGCCGCATTCTGAACATCGGCTCGGTCAATGCCTACTGCGGAGAAAGAACACAGCTTATTTACTCGATCTGCAAGGGCGCGCTCATGACCATGACACGCAACCTGGCAGACGCCCACGCGGCCGAAGGCATTCGCGTGAACCAGCTCAATGTCGGCTGGACCCTCACTCCGAATGAATACGCTTTGAAGGTGAGCGAAGGTCTTTCCGACGACTGGCCTTCGCGAATGCCCAATGCTCTCGCTCCGGCTGGTCGACTCTTATCTCCGCAAGATATCGCATGGGCAGCCGTGTACTTCCTCTCAGATGAAGCGGCTCTCCTCAATGGGGCCGTCCTCGACGTGGAGCAATATCCTCTCATCGGGCGGAACCCGACGAAGGAACTGCGCTCATGAGGCCCCGGCTCGCAGTCTTTCCCAAGTGCTACATGGACGAGCTGTGTGTTCATCACTCCATGTCGCTCCTGGACTGGATCGAATTGGCCTCGACGCTCCACGTCGATGGGCTCGAATTCTATTCCGGATTTCTGCAAGATGACGAGATATTTCTAAGTGAGGCGAAGGCTGCGTTGGCCAAACACAATCTCGCCATGCCGATGCTTTGCTGCTCTCCCGATTTCACTGAACCCGATCCGATACTCCTCGAGCAGGAGATCGAGCGTGAAAAGCGAATGATTGAGCTCACCGCCTACTTTGGCGGACGGTTCTGCCGAGTTCTCTCCGGACAGCGCCGGCCAGGACTTTCGCAAAATGATGGCATCGCACAGGTAGTTCGAATCGTCAAAGGCCTCCTGCCGTTTGCCGAACAACACGGTGTTGTCCTCATCATGGAAAACCACTACAAGGACAACTACTGGACCTACCCTGAATTCGCGCAGAAGATGGACGTCTTCGTCCGAATCGTATCGCAGATTCAGTCGCCTTGGTTCGGCGTCAACTTCGATCCATCGAATGCGCTTCTCGCAGGCGAGGATCCCTTGGCGTTGCTAAATCGCGTGAAGGACCGGGTTGTCACGATGCATGCCAGCGACCGATGCCTGAAATTCGGAACCATCGACGATCTCCGGCAGGAGGAAGACTCCATCGGTTACGCGACTCGCCTCTCTCACGGAATCGTCGGAAAAGGCATGAATGATTACGACAAAATCTTCTCCATCTTACGTTCCGTTGGATTCAACTCATGGATTTCCGTCGAAGACGGCGTAAACGGCATGGACGAGCTGCGAGAGTCGATCCGTTTCCTTCGCGCGAAGATCGATTACCACTTCCCTGCTCAGCCGCGTTCGATATGAATACCATTGTCCAGATTTCTCTCGATCTGACTTCCATCCCTGAAGCTCTCGATACTGCGCGTCTTGCCATCCGCTCCGGAATCGATTGGCTGGAGGCGGGCACGCCCCTCATCATCGCCGAAGGAATGAATGGCGTTCGGGCTTTGCGGGCCGAGTTCCCTAAAATGCCGATAGTCGCCGACCTGAAGACCATGGATGGCGGTTGGCTCGAAGCGCAAATGATGGCAAAGGCCGGTGCCACGCATGTCGTTGTCATGGAGCGCGCACATCCCGAGACAGTCAAAATGGTGGTAAAAGCTGGAAGAGACTTTGGCGTGAAAGTCATGGGAGACAACCTTGCGGCGCACGATAAAGTAGCTGCCGCGAGACGGCTTGAAGACCTCGGCTGCGATTTTGTAATTCATCATGTTGGTTATGACGAACGCCGCGGTCTCGCAGCGGCAGCAATGCCATGCCCAAATCCTCTCGACCAGTTGCGCGAGATCGTCGCGGCGGTTCATGTACCCGTCCAGGCCGTTGGCGGTCTTTCCATCGAACAGGCGATTCGCACGCCCGAGTTCGGTGCTCCGCTGGTGGTTCTCGGCGCACCCCTGACCATTGATGCTGAATCCTTCAAGACAGCATCTGGTGGCCTCGAAGAGATGCTGCGCTTGGTTTGCAACAAGGTCCACGCATACCGGCACGGATTCCCCGTAGATATTTAAGAGAGAATCACGGAAATCCACTATGCGGAGCTGCGACGCGCAATCTACCATCTTCGATGAAACCGTCCGGCACCTCAACGATAAAAAGGCTCAGCGCCGCGCATTGCGCCTGTCGAAGGCATGACGGTTCTACGATGTAAGCCGGTGAGTAAAAATGCATCCAGCCGTACAGACAAATTCGTCCCGGCGAACAAGGCAAGGGATCTTGGTTCTCGCATCCATCGCATGCCTGTGTCTCTTTTCACAAATGGCGAAAGGACAGGAAAGCTTTCAGCCGGCCAATTCGTCAAGTCATCTCCCCAGTGCGATTGCAGAGATGGAGTGCGAAGGCAGTCAGTGTACCCCGGACGCCAGAATCAGCGCGACCTGGAACCTCAGCGGCGTGCTTGGCAGCGCGCAATGGAACACCGGCGCTAATGCGACGATCATCATTGAACGCTTCGACGACGGCGGCATAGACATCCGGCGAATCGATCTTCCCACCAGCACCTCGTATGGTTTAACCGCCGTCTACACTGGAACACTGCATGGTGACCGGGCGGAAGGTACGGTCGTTTGGTCGTGGAGCGGTCACTGGAACGACCAGCATCCAATTGGCCATTGGTCGGCTGTGGTTCAGAAGTCAGCTCCTCCCCTTCCACCGGCTCAACCCATCAAGATCCCGCCTGCGCTTGTTGAATGTGAGGCAGACCAATGCGCGCCGGGTCGCCAAGGCGGATGTCTTTGGACTTTTCACGGGCAGGAAGGTGAGGCGCACTGCCGGAACGGCGCCTTTTCACGCCTCGTTGTCCAGAAGTTCGACACGGACGGAGTTGTCATCCACCGCTCCGAATTACCGGCCAGCGTATCGTTTGGCCTGACAGCGATCTACACAGGAGTGCTGCACGGAAATCGCATTACTGGCTTGGGAACATGGTCGTGGCCCGGCCACTGGAATAATCACAATCCCGCAGGCCGTTGGTTCGCAACCATCCCCGAGACGGATAACCCCACTCTCCCCCCGGTTCCGGAGCCACTCGTTTCGCCTGAGGTGCATGCTGATGGCAGTGTTACCTTCCGCGCGCTCGCGCCTGCTTCACTCGAGGTGTTTGTCCAGCTCGAAGGTGAGAAACCTGTCATTATGCAGCGCGATGATCTCGGGGTCTGGAGCCTTACCACCAAACCTCTCGCGCCGGATTACTACGGGTACATTTTTCAGGACACAGGTGTACCGGTCATCGATCCTTCGAATTCCCTGATCTTGCCGAATATTTTGCAGACGGAAAACATGGTGCACGTCCCCGGGCCTTCCACGTTGCCATGGGAGATCAATGCTGGGCCACACGGTTCCGTTGATCATCACTTCTACAAATCGAGCGTGATCGGCGACGATCGCGATTTCTACGTTTACACGCCTCCTGGATATGATCCTCGCAGCGCCACCAGATATCCGGTTCTCTATCTCCTCCACGGATTCGGGCAGGAGTCTCGTAGCTGGACAGAAGTCGGATTCGCCAATCGCATCCTCGACCATCTCATCGACGACGGCAAAGCCGAGCCCCTGATTGTCGTTATGCCGACAGGATATGGCGGACCTGAAATTCTCGGTCATGATGCCTACTGGAACGACACGATCCGCACGCAAAACTTTGCCAAATTCGAGAAATCACTTTTCAGTGAAGTGATTCCGCAGGTCGAACACGAATACAATGTCAATACTGACCGCGATGCGCGAGCGATCGCAGGCCTCTCCATGGGCGGAGCTCAATCGTTGCTCGTCGCGCTCAATAATCCAGACGAATTCGCATGGGTCGGCTCGTTCAGTTCTGGCGGCTTGAGACAGAACTTCGATCAGGAGTTTCCCAGGTTGAAGGCCTCGTCCAATGCCAACTTGCGCCTCCTGTGGGTCGCGTGTGGCACCGATGACGGGTTGCTCCCAATCAATCGCGACTTTGAGAAATGGCTCAGCACGCAAGGCATCACGCATTCCGCGATTGAGACACCCGGAAATCATACCTGGATGGTTTGGCGACGAAATCTTGCCAGCCTCGTGCCGCTCTTGTTCCGTTGAACCGAAGCGAATCGACTTGGCTCGGTCCGCAACCCAGACTGCTCGTCCCGTATCGCCCGGGCCTGTCTTGAATCGAGCCGCGAGCTGGAAGTGCCGTACCGATCCCGATTTGGGTGCCCCGTCATGAGTGAACTTTCAGACTTTACGCGCCGGCAGTTCATCAAGAAGTCTGCATTCGGTGGTGCTTCCCTCCTGGCCTCTCGAGCGGCCGCATTGGCCCCGCACACTCAAGAAATCCAGAGCGGATCGTTGCCCGAAGGCTCCCACAGCGGCGCAACAGGCCACGAAGTCATTGAGAACAACCTGATCCGAATTGATCTCGATGCGAAGAGCGGAAACATCGTCGGCCTCTTCAACAAGACCAGTGGCCGTCAGTACCTCTCCGCCCGGGAGTGGGCCAAGGCCTTTCGTCTGAATGTCCCGTTGCCGGGGCGCATCACAGGCTTCAATGCGGATTACTCGGCAAATTCTTTCGACTCGTGGATGCAGAATGACTGTGCCATCACCCGAACGAGCGATGCGAATGCCGAAACAGTCACGTTGCGCTACGCGGCATTAGAGTCTGAGGCTGGGACGTTCCCCATTGAGGTTGTTTATTCCATTCGCCTGGCTCACGGCTCCGATGAAGCGACGCTGCAACTCGAACTGACGAATCATTCGCAACACCGCGTGAAGGAAGTCTTCTTTCCATGGATTTCCGGAATTCGCGAAATCGAAGGTGCGGCCACCGACGCGTTTGTCGCGCCCAACATGATTCATCCGGGAACCGAGCTTCGCAATTATTTCAATGCAGACGCCAATTGGGAGGAATATCCGTATCTGCTCGGCATTCCCACATGGCCGGATGGGTACAGCCTTTCGATGCCCTGGATGAATTACGGCGGCAAAACGGAAGGAATATATCTTGCGAGTCACGCCCGAACAGGTATCCACCACATGCTGATGGTGCAGGACTACGGTCCAGTCAAGCATCCGATCCTTGCTTTTGCGTGGGCCTTCGCATCGTACGTTGATCCCGGGCAATCGTGGCGTTCGCCCGAGTTAGTGCTCAGCCTTCACGCTGGCGATTGGCATGCCGCGGCGGATAAATATCGTTCCAGTCTCGAGAGTTGGTATCACAAGCCAGAGCCGCAGCCTGAATTTCATCGATCGTTTGCTTCCTTCAACAGCTTCTTCACCAAACGCGACTTCAACCAAATGGTAGAGATCTCTGAAGATCTTCGCAAGTACGATGTGCGCCACCTGGTGATGTGGAATTTTGGCGACTACTTCCCAAACGTGTTGGAGCCGGACGATCTTTCTGCCGATCCGCCGCGGCTGGGCCAATTTACAGCCCAATGGGGCGGTTTAGCGAGATTGCAATCCGCCAACCAGCGCGCTCGCGACCTCGGCGTGAGCACTGGCATTATCTTTTCACAGCGATTGTGGAACAAAGACACGTTAACACCTGATCTTCGCAAACTGGCAGAAGATTGGGTCATTCGCCGGGAATCTGGCGATCCCGCCACGGAGACCTGGGATCATCAGCATCTTGGTGTGGCTCAATGGAGCAATTGGCAGCATTCTTTCGGCCATCAGGATTATGTGATGTGCAGCGCCGTCGACGCGTATCGTGATTTCGCGATTCGCAACGTGCGTGGAGTTCTGAAAGAAGGCGGCTACTCCATGATGTTCTACGATCAGGCAGTCGAAGGCAGCCTCTGTTTCAGCACAAAGCATCATCATCCTGACGTCAGCGCCCCTTCCATGGCGACTCCGGCGTTTATTGGATTGCTCCGAGCCGGCATGAAGGCCGATAACCCGGCCGCAGTACTCATAGGAGAGGGATGGGAAGTCATCGCCAGCCAGCATCTCGATTCCGGGTGGGTGTGGCGGGTACCTGCCAATCCCGAGGTATTGCGATACACATTGCCCTGGGTCAACAACACATCGGCGGTAGAGGTCGATCCCGGCCTCGCGAACAGGTATTTAGAGCATTTTCTGTTTTACTGTAGACCATCTAGTGCGAGTCTGAACCAAGCCTGGGCATTGCCGGGAGTAATGCATGGCAGGGCTTCTGTGATGGCCTGATCGAGAGTTTCTTTGGTTCGAGCCTGGGCTGCGCGAAGCAGTTGTTTGAGTTTTGCCCAGGCCTTCTCGATGGGGTTCAGATCGGGAGAATAGGGCGGCAGATAGAGCAGCTCCGCGCCGGCTTTTTCGATCCATTGGCAAACTGCAGGCGCCTTATGCGCGCTCAAGTTGTCCATCACCACCACGTCGCCGGGCTTCAGCACCGGGTACAGCAGGTGTTCAACGTAGGCCAGGAAGATATCGGTGTCGGTAGGCTCTTCGATGGTCATGGTTGCGACCATACCGCTGAGGCTCATGGCGCCCAGAATCGTCATGATTTTCCAGTGACCGCCAGGCGTCGCCTCGTGGATGCGTCTGCCTCCCGGACCGCGTGCGTAGAGCCGTGTCATCGAGGTAGTGACACCGCTCTCGTCAAGGAAAATCAGCCGTTCCGGTGAGATCGACTGGATGCGCGCCGCGAACTCTTCGCGTCGCTCGCGGTTGGCTTCGCTGTCCCGCTCGACCGCGTGGAGTGACTTTTTTTCAGCCGCAGACCCAACTTCTTCAACAGATGCCAGATCCGACCCAAGCTGAGCGAAATGCTCGCCTCACTATGCAACTTGGCCTGCAGTTGAGCCAGCGTCAGATCGGGTTTCGATGCCACCCAATCCATCACCTGTCGCTGCGCCGCGACACCGGCACGCCACTTGCGCCCGGGCTGCTGCCGCACCCGCTCGGCCTGCCCGGTGCGGTTCCGTTGTGCGGAGATCTTCTTCGCCCAGCCCACGCTCACCAGGAACCGATCCGCAAGTTCCTCCAGCGTCTCCTCGCCTTGATCGTAAGCAAACAGAAACTTACGGCGCAGGTCATCCCCCTATGGCTTCGCCATCGATTCACTCGCCGCGGATCATCGCCACGACAAGTCTACACTATTAAAAAAAATGCTCTAGTCCTTGGACTTCGACTCGCGATCGTGGCTGGCGGGCTGGAGAATGGCAAGAAGCTTAGCGACTTCCCTGAATTCGCCGAACGTATAAGACGCATTGCGGAATTTCGCAAAAAGACAGAACAGTTCTGGGTCGACGGTTCCTTCTATGACGATATAGGACTGCAATCCAAGGGATGTTTTGCAAAAGTCTATCAAACAAACCAGGAAGTCGCGATCATGGTTGCGAACCTCGATGAGGTGGCATCGAGCTTCACGTTCCGTCTCGACGGCTCTCACTACGGCATTCATAGCAATGAGTATTCGGTCATCTCATCGAGCGGAAACATCGATGCGGGATACGCGCCCCAACAGGATGGAACCTTGGGCGCGTCGCGGCCCCTCGAACCGTATGAGATGGCGGCAATTGTGTTTCGGAAAGGGCCCCGGGCAGGAGCTTAGCCTCGTTCGGGCGCGCATCATGCACGTCGGCTCCGGATCACGAAGGGGGGATCATCAATGATCAGGCCTTGCCGGCGCCGTTCCCACCCTCTTTTTCGCTCGGGTGCGCGCGTCTAAGTCTCCAATCACTCGCGGGGGCGACGGCGGTCTGTTCAAGAGTCTCTATCGTTCCATATTGAATATGGCGGCGCATGGCTTCGTCGGCAGCCAGCGGATCGGATCCTGTGACCGCCTGGAGCAACTTGGCGTGAAAGCCAGCGGGCAGAGAGCGTCGATTCGCGGCGATATCGAAAAACCAGTTGTAGATCAGAACCTGATTCATTTCGATTGCATCTTTCAGCTCCTGGCATCGAGCGTATTCGGCGATGCGCATGTGGAGCTGGAAATGGAGAGTATGCGCGGCGTACTGCAGATCGGAATCCCCGCCCTGCCCAAAACGGTCATACAAAGTATCAAGTTGCTCAGCCAATCGGATCAACTCGACACGCTCTTTCATCGTCGCGTGCATGGCGCAAAGCCGGGCAGACTGCGCCTCCAGCGCCTCGCGAACAATGCACCTTCCACGAATCTCTTCCGGTTGCGGAATTCGTACTCGAGTTCCAGCTCGCGGGCGGCTCTCAACCAGCTTGTCGCTCTCCAACTGCCGCAGCGCCTGTGAAACCGGAAGGAGGCTCATGTTGAACTCAGTCGCCAAACGCCGGGCAGACACCACCTCGCCCGGCTTCAATTCGCCACGAAGAATGCGTTCACGAATCTGGAAGTATGCCTTGTTCGATAGAGAGGTAGAGAACCCCTCCTCGATCCTGTCTGTTTTCACCATCGCCACCACAACTATTTAAATGCATTTTAATTGGATTTTAACTGACATGTCAATATTCACGGCAAAATCGCAGCATTATGCCTGTCGCCGAAGCGGCAAAATTGGCGCATATCCACATCCAATCGCGACCCGGCCGATCCGGGATTCCAAGACGATCCAAATCATGTTTGAACATTAGGAGAGTCGCCGCAGCATCGAGCCCTTTGTCCATTGCTCATCCGCAAGTTTTCTTAATTCGCGGCGACTGCCCCTCGTTCCCACGTCGAGCTTCGTAGCTCGTAGTTTTTCAATAAAGAATGATGCGAATCCACCACGAAATGCGCTTGACCTTGATAATTTCGCAAGGCTATGCTGCATTCAACTGAAATTGCAGTTACGGCCGTTCGAACATTGCGACGATAAGCTCCACGCAATGCCTCGGCACAGCTCAGAATTGTTGCTCACTTTCCCACTAGTTTCAAAAAAAGGAAGGGCTTCATGTCGCAGAAGCACCCCGTCGGATTCGATAGCCGTTCAGGAGGCAGCATCATGGTCGGAAACTCTTCTTCCCCGTTCATCGGGCGCCTGGCACTGCTCCTCGCATTCGCAGTGTTGGCCCTTGTCTACTCATCTTCCTCGCTCTCGGCCCAGAACATGGCATCCACTGCGTCTCTATCGGGAATCGTCACTGATCCACAAGGCGCGCGTGTGACTGGGGCCACGCTTACGCTTTCCAGTCAGGACCAGGGGATTACGCGTAAGTTCACGACAACTTCGACGGGAACATATTCGTTCAGCCTGCTGCCGCCGGCCACCTACACCTTGAAGATTGCGATCACCGGATTTGCCCCGTTTGAGCAGGACGGTATCGTTCTCGCAGTAGACCAGGCTGCGGAGCTGAACCCGATACTCGCCGTGGGTAACGCGTCGTCGCAGGTGGTGGTCTCGAGCGAGGCGCCGTTGCTTACTACGGACACTCCCGATATCGGAGATGAAATCACGGGAAAACAGATGCTTGAGATGCCATTGAACTTCCGCAGTTCACTGGCCCTGGTTTTCCTCGACTCTCAGAACAGATGGTTTGATCAGGGCGCTCTGGGCAACACGGTTGACACCGCTGACCAGGATTATTCGCTGATGGCCGTGGGCGGGCAGGTATTCGCAGCCAACTCCTTCCTGCTGGACGGCTCGGACAATGGCATGATGGCCTACAACGGCGTCATGTATGTGCCCTCGATCGATACGGTGCAGGAATTTAAAATGTCGACGAACACCTTCTCCGCGCAATATGCGATGAGCGAGGGCAACGTCATCAGCGTCGTCACGAAGGGCGGTACCGAGCAATTCCACGGCGACATGTATGAATTTCTGCGGAACTACGCATTGGACGCCAACCTCATTTTCAACAAAATAGCCGGGGCGGCGAGGACGGCGACGAGGATGAACCAGTTCGGAGCGACCGAAGGCGGCCCGTTGTACATTCCGGGCCTGATGCACAGAACGCATAAAACGTTCTTCTTCGGCGGTTATGAAGGACTCCGACTGGGTGCAGTCTCGGAGTTGCAGTCTACGGTGCCGGATTCATCGATGGTGGCCGGAAATCTTTCAGAGTTTCTGGGTGCACAACAGGGCACTGACGCGCTTTGCCGCCCCATTTATTCGGGACAGATCTACAATCCGTTCACCACCCGGGCTGTCACTGCCACCTGCGCCACCGCGAACAACACAGTAGGCCAAACCGTCGAGATTCGCGATCCCGTTCCCAACAACAACATCGCTGCCATGGCCGGCCTGGAGGACGCGGCTGCCAAGAAGATTGTCACCTACTTCCCCGGCTCGACGAACTCAAATACGGTTGCCGCAGGAAATAACTTCTTCGCCGATGCCAGCGTTCCAACCACCTCAAACGAGATGAACGTTCGCATCGATCAGAACCTGACAAACAATTCGCGTTTCTATGCCAGGTACTCCAGAAAGTGGGAAGCGAAGGTGCAATCGGCGCCTCTTTTCGGAGCCTCCGATCCCGCCGGCCCTGGGCAAGTAAACCCCAACAATCGGTACAACGTGGCCTCAGGCTACAGCCAGGTTCTGAGCCCGACGCTTACTTTAAGCGCAAACTTTGGGTATAACCGCTTCGTCGAGGGCAATGTTGGCCAGGGCGCTGGATTTGATCTGACAACGCTCGGTTTGCCCGGATCGCTCACTACGGCCTCGCCGTTCTTCCCCATCGTGGCCATCTCGGGGTTCGCCGAATTAGGCAACGCGATAACCGAGGCGACTGCGCTCGATGAAGGAACCATCAGCGCAGATGTCGTCAAGGTGAAGGGAAACCACACATTCACGTTTGGAAATATGGAAATCCTGAGCATGGTGCTCGGTGGCGCCCCGATCCACACCACATTTAACTTCACCTCGGCATTTTCAGCCGGCCCGAATCCGTCGACTCCGACGTCGCAGACGGGAAATGCCTTCGGCTCATTCCTGATGGGCGCAGTAGCGGCCTCGGGCGGCGGGGCTCCAACCGCCTCACAGACGGGGTTTGCCCAATATCCTGCGCTCAGCAAACACTACTTCGGATGGTATTTGCAGGATGACTGGAAGGCGACGAAGAATCTGACGCTTAATCTTGGCATACGCTACGATATCCAGCTCGCTCCCACGGAGAGGCACAACCGGCAGGCGTACTTCGAGCCAAACCAGGTAAATCCGATCAGTTCGTTTGCAGGCGGCGGCCCATATTACGGTCAACTCGTTTACAACACTCCGGGCAACAGGTACTTCTATCAAAACTCCTATACCAATTTCTCGCCGCGCCTTGGATTCTCGTACATGCCGACCAAGAAATTTGTAGTCCGCGGAGGCGGCGCACTCTTCTTCCCGGATGAGTGGGCCGGAGATCCGACCATGCCCGGATATACGCAAACAACCAGCCTTGTATCTTCGTTGAACGGGGGGCTCAATCCATCGTCGACTCTGAGCAATCCGTTCCCGCAAGGGATTCTTCCCATCATCGGGAATACACAGGGCGGTTTGACCGACGTGGGACAAAACCTTAGCACGAGCGTCTTCAAAAGGCCCTCGTCCTATGTCGAACAATGGATGCTCGGCTTGGAATACTCGCTTACGCCACGGGACCTGATTGAAGCCGACTATGTGGGAAGTCATGCTCTCAAATTTGTGGTCAGCGGGTTGAACATCAATCAGCTTCCTCCCGCGGAGCTTGCGCTGGGCAGCAGCGCGCTTACTGCGGCCAAGACGAATCCATTCTTCGGTCTAAGCCCGGTTGCAGGCAGCGGTTGCGGTCTGGCCAATGCAACCGTTCCCGCCTATCAGCTGATGTTGCCAATGCCGGAATTCTGCGATTCAGTCACAAACGCAAAGGACAACATCGCCTTTTCGTTCTACGACGCGCTCGATGTGAAATACCAGCATCGCCTGAGCAATAACCTCACCATATTGGGCACTTACACGCGCGGAAAGGCGTTGGACGACACCGTCGGCGGCTCGACGTTCTATGCCTTCTATGGCGAGACTGTTCGCAATAACTATAACCTTGCCCAGGAAAAATCTGTGGCTTATGCAGATCAGCCAAATGGCGCAGTCGTCAGCTACATTTACTTGCTTCCCTTCGGTAGAGGGAAGTGGATCGGCTCAAACTGGGGCAAGGGAACGGATGCGGCGTTCGGCGGATGGCAGGTTGCCGGAGACACTTCCTTCAGAGAAGGTTTGCCGATGGGAATCAGCGCAAACCTGAATGCAGGGAGCGTGTACGGCGGCGGGCAGCACGCCTTGGTGGTCGGCAATCCCACCGTTCCCGGCCCTGTTTCGGCGAACCCGAACTGTAGCGCGCCCACTCAGCTCAGGAACATCACGCACTGGTATAACCCCTGCGCCTTTGAAGCGGCTCCTGCGGGCACCTTCGGCAACGCGCCGCGGTATTTCTCAAACCTGCGCACGCCTCCCTATTACGACTCGGACATCTCTCTTTCAAAGTGGACAAACCTGAGCGATTCATTGCGCATGCAATTTCGCGCGGAGTTTTTCAACGCTTTCAACCATGTCAACCTCGGGCCGCCGACAAATACAACGCCCGGCACGCCGAGCGTTGGTTCGATCGTCTATGCAGACATCGCACGGCAGATCCAATTCGCGGCGAAATTCTACTGGTAATCGCCAGGATGGATCGATGGCCCCGCTGCAGACTGCACATCTACTCCTCGACACAAGTGCATTCCGGCAGCGGGGCCAAATTTCCCGCCCAGCCGGTAGGCCAAATGCTACTCCAGATCCTTTTGTTCACGACACACTCCAAACCTTCCTGTGTTCACGCTCCGCCACTGCAAGCCGGTGGAATTGTTTTTCCCCACACAGTTTTGAGGGTACATTGTGGTTGACAATCAGATCATTATGAACCGACGAGAGTTTCTAAACCGATCCACGACAGCGACGCTTGGATTGGGAGTTGGAGTTCAACTGCTTGGAGAGCCATCTCCTGCAAGCGCCGCGCCCGGCGCTCATCAATCATCCGGTACGACTTCACCTGGCGCTGCGCCTACGGTGCTAGCCGGGACCGCGCCCCTGACTGCGGAAGGCGATCTGGCCATGCAGATGGTGGATGGGATTCACAGCTTTCTGCTTCAGGAAACGGCAAGACAGGCAAATCGGCGGAGCGAATTATGGAACCGCGACTACTCATCAGTTGAAAACTACCAGCGATCTGTAGAGCCCAACCGGCAGAGATTTCGGCAGATTATCGGTGCCGCGGATCCGCGAGTGGAAGCGAAAGCTCCCGAATTGATAGAGAGCCTGGCGGCTCCGGCACAGGATGCGCAAGGACGCAATTACACAGCCTATGCGGTGCGCTGGCAGGTTTTTGCAGCACCGACGGCTGATTCTCAGGGCCTCAAGGCAGAAGGTTTGCTGCTTCGACCCGCCACGCCTGCGACAGCCCGCATAGTGGCGATTCCGGATGCAGGCTGCACCCCTGAGATGTTGGTGGGGCTCGCGCCAGGAATCCCTTCGCAGGCGCAGTTTGCACGACGCCTGGCCGAGAATGGCTGCGAAGTAATCATCCCTGTGCTCATGAATCGTGACGATACGTTCTCTGGCATTCCTGGCATCGGCATGACGAACATGACCCATCGGGAATGGATTTATCGAATGGCATTCGAAGTAGGCCATCACGTAATTGGCTATGAGGTGCAGAAAGTGTTGGCCGCCGTCGACTGGTTTGATGCCGAAAACACGCGGCTGAAGTTGCCGATTGGCGTGATGGGCTACGGCGAGGGAGGATTAACAGCGCTCTATGCTGCCGCGATCGATACTCGAATCGATGCCACTGTAGTAAGTGGCTATTTTCAGGCGAGGGAAGAATTATGGAAGGAGCCGATCGATCGGGACGTATGGGGATTAGTTCGTGAATTCGGTGATGCGGAACTCGCCGGCCTTATCGCACCTCGATCGCTCATCATTGAAGCAAGCAAGGGCCCCGAGGTCGTCGGCCCGCCGCCGGCGAATGAGGTGCATAAGCCATGCGCATGCCCAAACGGCAGGTTGACCACCCCGCCGCTGGAGTCTGTGCGGCAGGAAGTCGAGCGCGCGCGCCCCTTCTTTGCATCTCTGAATTCTCAAAGTAAGTTGAACCTCATCGTAACTGGAGGCGGACAGGGTCAGCCCGGCTCGGAGCAAGCTCTGGAGGCATTTGCTGGGGCTCTCGCTCTCAGTGCGCCGATCAAACCCGACAGGATCACTGACGTTCCGATGTTAAGGAATTACGATCCCGTTCCGCGTTTTCAACGCCAGTTCAATCAAATGGTCGACTTTACGCAGGCATTGATCCGTAAGTCGCCCGATCGCCGAAAGGAGTTCTGGCGCAAGGCAGACGTCTCATCCATACAAAGCTGGAAAGAGACCACGCAGTTCTATCGCGATTACATCTGGGATGAAGTGATTGGGCGTCTGCCTCGGCCGGCTCTGCCACTCAATGCGCGGACTCGCATGATTCTGGATGAACCGAAATATACAGGATATGAGGTCATGCTGGATGTGTGGCCCGATGTATTCGCTTACGGAATACTCCTGGTGCCGAAAGACCTGGCGCCTGGCACGCGTAGGCCGGTTATCGTCTGCCAGCACGGATTGGAGGGAAGGTCTTCCGATGTTGCTGACCCGAAGATCGACAACCATTTCTATCATCACTTCGCTGCGACTCTGGCCGACGAAGGCTTTATAACGTATTCCCCGCAGAATCCGTATATTGGCGAGGACAAGTTTCGAGTCATTCAGCGGTTGGGTCACCCGCTCAAACTCTCTCTCTTCTCTTTCATTCTCGGCCAGCATGAACAAACGCTGAACTGGCTTTCAACGCTGCCGTTTGTCGATCCCGAGCGAATCGCCTTTTATGGCCTTTCGTACGGCGGAAAAACTGCCGTTCGCGTGCCTCCACTTTTGGACCGCTACGCGCTTTCTATTTGCTCGGGTGATTTCAACGAGTGGGTATGGAAGACGACGACCGTGTTGGCGCCTCAAAGTTATCTGCTCACCAAGGAATATGACATGTACGAATTCAATTTCGCTAACATTCTCAACTACAGCGACCTCGCCAATCTCATGGCGCCGCGGCCGTTCATGGTTGAGCGCGGATACGACGACCCAGTGGGCGTCGATGAGTGGATCGCCTACGAATATGCCCAGGTGCGCGAATTCTACGACAAGATGAATCTCGCAGACAACACCGCAATCGAGTTCTTCACCGGGCCACACATGATTCATGGCGTCGGCACATTCCAATTCCTGCGGCATCATTTGCAATGGCCGGATTAGGCTTGGCTTCGCATGCTTTGACCATCTCCGGATCATGATGAAAAACGCACCGGGCCAAACCCGACACTAGCCATCAAATCGAGTGAGGAAAAAGTGAGAATTGGACTGTTGCGGGACATTTCGTTGCCAATGAGGCTTGTCCTGTTTATATTGATTGCCTGTGCGAGCTCGGTTGCTGTAAGAGGGCAAAATGGCGCCGAACCCGCTCTCTCCTCCGCTGCAATTTTATCTGCGTATCCGCTGAAGCTTAGTGCGAATCACCGCTATCTTGTTGATCAGAACAACAAGCCGTTTCTAATCGTGGGTGACTCACCGCAGGGGTTGATGGGACGACTCACCGAAGCGGAGGCCGAGAAATACTTTGCCGACCGGCAGGCGCACGGGTTTAACACCGCCGGATGGGTCGACGTCTCCTGTGCGGGGAGGGACTTTCCCGATAACAGCACCGGCGCTACTCCCGATGGCCTTCTTCCCTTCACCGGATTCATCGAAGGAGGGACTGACTACACCCACTACGATCTTTCTAAACCCAACGAGGCTTACTTCACACGCCTGGATCATATCGTCGAAATTGCGGCGAGGCATGGAATCCTGGTCTTCATTGATCCGATAGAGACCATCGGCTGGCTGCCAACACTTCGCAACAACGGCCTCGCTGCCGCATACGCCTACGGACAGTTTCTCGGTCGCCGCTACAAGAAGTACGCCAACGTTGCCTGGATCAGCGGCAACGATTTCAACAATTGGCGGATCCCAGCAGATGACGCGCTGGCGCAGGCCGTGGCAAAAGGTATCCAATCCGCCGCCCCCGAGCAGCTGCAAAGTGTCGAGATCAACGTCAACACAAGTTCTTCTCTCGATGATCAATCGTGGGCGTCCATCATTTCGCTCAACGCTACCTATACTTACTCGGCGACTTATATGCAAATGTTGCACAGCTATAACCAGGCGCCAGTCATGCCCACATTTTTGGTGGAGGCGCACTACGACCTGGAGGAGGTCGGCTCTCCCACAGACTATGGAACGCCAGAAGTTCTCCGTCGTGAAGAATATTGGACCATGCTCAGCGGCGGCGTTGGACAATTCTATGGCAATCGCTACACCTGGAGTCTAACCCCGGGGTGGGACTCCTATATGGATACGCTTGGCGTTTCGCAACTCACTATCTGGAAGCACTTCTTTACTTCTCTGCCATGGCAGGATCTAGTCCCCGACCAGAAGCACATCACACTTACTGAAGGCTTCGGGACATTTGGCAGCGACCAGGTACAGTTCAACTCTGACACCTTGACCGCCAAGATCCCACTCCGCGTCAGCCAGAGCGACTATGCTATGGCTGCCAGAACCGCGGACGGATCGTATGTTGTCGTTTATATGCCAACGGCGCGCGCGGTGACCATCGCAATGAGCAGCCTGAAGAATTCAGTTGCTGCCCAGTGGTTTGACCCAACCACTGGAATCTATCAGGCAATCCCGGGCGGCCCAATTCCTAACAGCGGAACGAGGCAATTCACACCCCCGGCCAAGAACCACGCAGGCGATAGTGACTGGATATTGCTACTAAACGCTTCGGGCCGACCCTAGGGTAATCGCCATGTCGAGGATGTGCGAGCGCCCGACATAAAGAAACCGAAATCTTTCGCAAAATCCAATCGCCCATCCGCAAAAGGTATGCCGGCATTTGGCTCGCCGGTTCCAGCACCGACTTTGAAAGGACCCGACGGCATCGATGCGCACGCACCTCTCAATTGCTGACCTCTCAATTGCTGACCTCTCCATCATTGTCTGCTACTTTGCCGTAGTCCTCAGCATCGGTCTTGCCTTGAAGGGCAAGATGAACACCTCTGCCGACTTCTTGCTTTCCAAACGCAATTTCTCGCACTGGGTGACTGGAATCGCCTTTATGTCCGCGAACCTCGGCGCGCTTGAAGTCATGGGCATGGTGGCCAACGGCGCGAAATACGGGATGCGCACAAACCATTGGTATTGGATTGGCGCAATTCCCGCAATGGTCTTCCTCGGTCTCTTCATGATGCGGTTCTACTATGCCAATGGCATTCGCAGCGTACCGGAGTATCTGCGCATGCGTTACGACCACCGGGCTCACTTACTCAGCGCATTGAGCTTTGCATTAGTGACGATCCTGATGGCCGGCATCGATATGTTCGCCTTCGCGGTCATCTTTCAGAGTATGCTCGGTTGGCCGTTTGCAATCAGTGTCCTCCTCGCCGGCTCGGTGGTTCTTTTGTTTGTCTTTTGGGGCGGCCTTTCTTCCTCTATCTACAATGAGTGCATCCAGTTCTTCCTCATCGTCGCTGGATTTCTCCCGCTTACTTTCATCGGGCTGCACGCTGTTGGCGGTTGGCACATTCTTCTGGCAAAGCTTCCAGCCGGCTACGTGCACACGTGGCAGGGTATGAGCAGCCCTAACGACCCTTTGGGCGTTCCTTGGTGGGTGATGGTCATTGGCGAAGGCCTTTGCGCCGCGCCGGCGTATTGGTGTACTGACTTCTTGCTGGTGCAGCGCGCCATGGCCGCGCGCGACTTGCCCTCCGCACGCAAAACACCGCTGGTAGCCGCACTTCCAAAGATGTTCTTCCCCGCAATTGTCACCGTCCAGGGAATGATTGCGCTTGCCATCGCACCGCAAATCGTCGAGCGTAACTACAATCTTGCGTTGCCCGTTTTGCTTTCAACATTCTACGGCCACGGTATGCTCGGTCTCGGAGTCACAGCTCTGCTGGCAAGTTTTATGTCCGGAATGGCGGGCAATATTACGGCATTCAATACGGTATTTACCTATGACATCTATCAAACCTACGCTGTTAAACAGAACTCTGACAGCCATTACCTGACCGTCGGAAAGGTGGCTACTATTATCGGTACGCTGCTGGCCTGTGGGTCGAGTTTCATCGTCGCTCACTTCAATAACTTAATGGATTACATGGCATTGGTTGCCAGCCTATTTATCTCTCCTTTCTTCATCATCTTTCTCATCGGAATGCTCTGGAAGCGGCCCTCGGCGACAGCTGGCTTTTTCGGGATGCTTGGAGGGCTCGCTGCGGCGACGTTCGAATATATACTCTACCGGCTCGGCGTGCTGCACTATGTTTCGCCCATGGCGGCAAATCTGTGGTCGGCTGTATGGGGGCTATGTGGAGGACTTACCGTAATTCTATCTCTATCGCTTTTCACGCGTTCACAGGACCCCGCTTCACTGAAAGGTGTCGTGTTCTCCCGCAACGCCGCTCCTGCTGAAGAGAAGGGGACGTCACCGTGGTATCAAAAGCCGGTGTTCTATGCAACAGTAGTGTTAATCGCGTTCGCCGCTCTTAATATCATCTTCTTCTGAATTGGGTCAATAACCTGGCAAAAGCCAAGCTTAAAGTGATTCGCGAAGTCCAACGTGTAGACCTCTGATGTGTGCGGTGAAGATCCCGAACGAAATCCGGAGCAGCTGGGGTTCCCGATCGACACTTTCGTCTCCCGTGGTGATCTCGCGACTTTCTGACCCAGATCGCTTTGCTTACTCATAGAGACTTGGATCGGGCAGCTTCAGGGGCTGTCGGAACCAATTTGATCGAACGCCTACCACAAACAGTCCAGCCGCCAGCCATATGCCGCCGGCAATTTTCGCAGGGGAAGCCAGCCCCCACCAGATCGCCGCGCAAAATAGAAATCCGAGCGCCGGCAGACCAAGATCGACAATAAAGTTCCTCGAACGATTGACACTGTGATGCACCCAAAAGCGCCAAATTACAGCCAGATTCACGCCCATGAAGCCTAGAAAGGCGCCGAAGTTCAGAATCTCCGCAGTAAGTTCGTAGCTCATGCATTGAGGGCCAATGAATGCCATCACGCCGATCAGGATCACGTTGACATCCGGTGTATTGTGAACTGGATGAAGTCGCCCAAAGATGCGCTCGGGAATTACATTCTCGCGCCCCATGCCAAACAGCAATCGTGCGGCCCCTACCTGTGCGGTGAGCCCGGCTCCGACATTTGCCACCACCAGCAAAATTGCCGTGGCCTCCAGCAGCATCACTCCGCCCACTCGGCCGGTTACGTCGATGAACGCCGTATCCACATTTTTGAATGATGTCCAATCCGGCCAGACGAGCTGAGCCAAATACACCAGCAACCCGCCGAATAATCCGGTAAATAGGCAAACACCGACAGAAGCCAGCAAAACATTCTTGCGTGGATTCTCTACTTCTTCCGCGAGCGTAGTTACTGCGTCAAATCCAAGATAAGTGAGGGCGGCAAATGACGTTGCCTGCCCGATCCTTTGCAAGTTGAAGGTCGCAGGATTGTAAAAAGGCCGAATGGAAAACAATCCTCCAACGCCTTGTCGCACGCAAATGTAGCGAATCGCAAAAACAACAAAGCCGCCAAGAATAATAAACATGAAGATCAGCAGTAACTCGTTTGTTCGTGCGGTTGAGCGTATGCCTCGCAAATTAAGTAACGTGATTCCACCGGCGAACA
Source organism: uncultured Acidobacteriaceae bacterium (assembly GCA_963758785.1). Lineage (GTDB taxonomy): Bacteria > Acidobacteriota > Terriglobia > Terriglobales > Acidobacteriaceae > Telmatobacter. The sequence continues at coordinate 46,645 of CAVWXA010000026.1, read as the reverse complement.
TGGCAGCTCCCACCCAGAATGGCATCCACGGCAAGGCTCGCTGCAAAGAAAGCGTTCCGTATAGCACGCAGAACAAAGGAATCACAATGTAATCAAGTAACATGGCCCATCCGGCCACGAACCCGAGAAGTGGATGGATCCCTTGGCCGACGTATGTATATGCCGAGCCAGCAGACGGATACAAGGATGCCATTCTGCCATAACTGACTGCAGTCAGAACCATAGCCACCATGCCAGCCAAAATTGTTACGACCACGTGGCCTCGCGATCGGACATCTGCAAGACCAAAAACCGTCGCTGGCGCGCTCGGCGTGACAGCGACAATCCCGTAGAAAAAAAGATCCGAAAGAGACAGGACCCGTCGAAGGTGCGGACCCGTTGGAGCTGCCGGCGATTCAACTATTAGCTTGCTCATTGACTCTCGGGAACTCGTTTTCGCATTCCTGCATCTTGACCAGGCAATTAGCCTGAGGAAAAACAGCGAACTGCCCCTCAAAGGTACAGTTTCACCATCATCGACGAATTCATCGGTAGAGGACTAGAGGATAACAACGGAAGTGTATCGAAATCCTCTGGGCGTGGATCTGTGCACGAACCGATTCGGCCGGCGGGCACGAAACAATCCCCTTCTTCAGCTTGCAGCGATATTTCTGTGAGCCGCAGCGGTGATCCACACTAATCGGCGATTCCGGAGCGCGATTCAGCGTTATTGGTCGGGCCATCTCGGTACAAGTTCGTGCTCGACACCCACGAGCCTCTCCGCACCTTTGTCCGTTAGGGCACTGCCAATGATCCCATGCACGCAATCTCGTTCAATCAAACGGCCATGCGTCGCTCCATCCCACCGCGCCAAGACCATCATGACGATTTCATCATCGTCGCGAGCCGCTTGTCTCCACGGTGCCGTCGGGAGAAACCGCACTAAGGCCCGGTCCAAGCGGCGCAAACGCAACGGTGCCATATGGGTTGAAGATGATGTCATTATGCTCCGCTGCAAACGTCCACATTTTTTCGAGCAGGTCCTTGCGCACCGACTCCAGCTCATTTCCCAGCGCCGGCCAGGGTACGCGGCCACTGGCGGTGAGCCCTGCGCCGTTCCGCACGGCTTCCCGCTTTGCCGCCAGGTCCGGGAATGCCAGGTTCCTGGTCTCGCCCGGATCGTTCTTCAAATCATATAGCTCGTCGTAATCAAATCCGTTGTAGACGTACTTCCAATCCTTCGTCATCGTGATGCGCTGCGTGTAGTAGAGCTCCACGCCGTTCATTTGCGTGAAGGTGGCCTGGCGCCAATGAGCAGGCGATTCGTTGCGCAGCCATGGCATCAGGCTTCTTCCTGAAATCTTTTGCGTGGGCGCGACACCGCATGCCTCAAGGATCGTCGCAGCCCAGTCCACCTGGTCGATCAGTGCATTGATTTGCCTGCCCGGATCCTTGATGCCCCTCGGCCAGCTCACGACGGCGGGAATATGATAGGCCTCGCGAAACGACGGAACACCCTTCATCCAAAGGCCGTGAGCTGCGTGGTAGTCGCCGTGATCGGAAATATAGATCACGATCGTGTTCTCGCGCTGGCCGGTATCGTCCAGCGCCACCAATAACTCGCCGAACATCGCATCCTGCATGGTGCACTTGGCGTAATAGTGGCGAAGCGCATCACGCGTTTCGCGATCGGACAATTGCGCCCAGTACTCGTAGCGTTGGCGCTGGTAGACGCGCGGCTTATCGTCCATGGTGTCATGGAAGTTGGCGGGTAGCTCGATCCGGTCAAGGTCATACATGTCGACAAAGCGCTGCGGCGCGCTGTAAGGGTCGTGCGCGCCGCTGTTCGACACCATGAGGCACCATGGGCGGGAGCCGGCCGCCATGCCCTTCATAGCCGCGATTCCAGCCTGCACAATGCCATAGTCCTGCGATCCTTCGTACGCTTTGGGTCCCGCATTGGGAAGAGTGTTATAGAGCTGCAGGTTGGTCCACTCCGGACGCAGGATTTCGCCGTCGTTCCGCGCCTGCGGTTCGGCACCTTCACTGCGTGCCTGCTGCCACTGTTGCGCCTTCCTCTTCAGGTTAATGGGCAGTGAGTCCTGCTCGAGCGCGCAGAGATTCTCAAACCCACACGACTCGGGAGTGATATCGCGACCTACGTGAAGCTTGCCCGCGTAGCCCGTAGAGTAACCTGCTGCTTTTAGCCAACGTCCCCAGAAAGGCGTTCCCGGATAAGGATTGGGATGAATCGCCGTGTCGGTCGTGACGTTGTTGAAGACACCGTGCTCCGAGGGGTAGAGGCCACTCATGAAACTCGCACGCGACGGGCAGCAATGCGGCGCCGGACAATGTGCGGCTGTGAACGCCACGGCGCCCTGTAAGAACCGCTGCATATTGGGTGTGTACACGGGACTGCCTGGCAGAATGGTCGCACCGTTCTGCTGATCAGGCATGAAGATGAGAACGTTGGGAGCGCCAGCCGGCGCCTTAGCCGTCCGCACATCCGCTGCCTGCGCACTCGGCATCGCCTGAGCCAGATTCATCAGGCTGCCGGCTCCCAGCGCTGCGCCACCCTGTAAGAACCCTCTTCTGCTGATCATGAACTTCCTTTCTGTTCGGATTCTGTGTCACTTTACATGTCGCGTCGCGAACTTCTAATTAGCCCTGACGAGTCAGGCGCAGCAGCAACTACATAGTTACCTCGCAAAAACGGTGCAGTTCCCGGCGGGCGCTGGTCAGCTTTTTCTACTGCGGGTCAAGCGTAATAGAGAACCGGTGTGATCTCCGCCTCCGGCTCACCCGCCGCGGCGATGCGGTGCTTCAGCTCGGCGCGAAGCGTGTCGACCACATCCTTGTATTCGGGCCGGCCAACCAGATTCACCATCTGCGCCGGATCGCCCGAGACCGAATAGAGCGCAAAATCCTGGTAATGCGTGCTCCACTTGGCTTCCCCGTGAGCAACAGTTGGGTCGAATGCGCAGTAGCACCAGTCACGGGTGCGGATTCCACGGCCACAGATTGACTGACTGATCTGGAAGTACGCGGTCGAATCCCATGCCTTGCGCGCCGCAGCATCCACCGCCAGCGACTTCAGTGGGTTACCGCACATACTCTTTGGCGGCGTGAGACCTGCGCCGTCCAGTAGCGTCGGCGCAAGATCAATGAGCGAAACTACCTCATCCACGATGGTTGATCGGTCGAACCCTGGACCGGCGACGACCAGCGGGACGCGTAAGGATGAATCGTGCGGAGAGCGCTTGTATTCTCCCATCCGGGTACGAAACGTGCAGCCGTGGTCGGAGAAGAAAGCAACGATCGTATTGTCAAGCTGGCCGGTACGTTCCAGCGCCGCAATTAGACTGCCGACGCAGTCGTCGATGGCCTGCACGCAGCCGTAATAGCCGGAAATGTGGGAACGCCAGTTGCCTGGAAGGTTGCGAAGGTCCTTCGGAATATATGGATCGGAATAGGCTGGGCGCTCTGGATGAGAGAGCCCATCCAGGTCTTTCTGCTGCTGCGCCGACAATTGCGAACGATAAACCAGCCACGAAAATTCATCTGTATAACGTAGCGGTGGAACAAAGGCATCGACATCGTTCTGCTGGTGAGGCTCGAGCTGCGAAACGAAGAGCAACCAGGGCTTGTCGTGCGGCTGCTCAATAAACTTCACCGCTCGATCGGCAATAAAGTCCACGCGGTATTGGTCTTTGAAGCCGATATTCTTGCCGCTGTTATCCCAGTAATTGCCCTCGCTCGGATGTGAAACAAGTTCGAGAACATTGGCTCCTTCCCACAGATCGTCGAAACCGGCGCGCGAGGGGCCGGGCGGGATCCAGCCCAATTGCTTCGAACCGTCATCCAGTTCGCCTCGTGAGATGTGCCATTTGCCCATGAAATTTGTGGAATAGCCGCTTTTGCCCAGTTCGGTAGCAATGGTCGGAAGACTGTGGTCGAGTTCCAGTCCAAGCTTCCACACGCCGGTTTGTGTAGCGTAGGCGCCGGTGGTGAACGATGCGCGCGAAGGCGAACAGAGCGGCTGATTGGTTACGCACTGGCGATAGCTCACTCCGCGATTGGCCAGAGCGTCGATGTGCGGCGTGTGCGCGGAAGGGTTCTCATGGTTGGCGCCGACGAAATCGGCGCGAAACTGGTCTGCGCAAATCATCAGGATGTTCGGTTTGCGGCCCTGAGCATTTGCTTCATCTGAAGCGGAATGCGCAGGCCTTGCGGTCGCGGCGGCCGCCGCGCCCGAAACCAGTGCGGCATTACGCAAGAATGCGCGGCGCGTAGAAAACTCGCTGGCAGATTTCTCCATACGGGGGAAGTATTCTCCTTTATTGTGCCGGCCTCGTCAGCCTGCTACATCAGCTCGCCTCGAACTTGTGCTCATTTGTGGTGTCACCGGGATTGAGCACACGATCATGCCGTTCCGATAAGAACTAAGGCCCCCATCAGAAGTAGTACTTCAATGCAAGCTGAATTTCGCGTGGGTCGTTCGGGACGTCTTCGGTGGAAGTAATCTTCGCGAAAGTCGAGGGGCTGGTGAAGGTTAACGAACCTGGTGCTCCGAAGTTTGGCGTGTTGGTAACGTTAAAGACTTCGCCACGGAATTCGAAGTAGCTCTCATGCACGAACGGGAACTGGCGGAAGATGGAAGCATCCAAACGCCTCCACGGCGGGTAGGTGGCCTGTCCTCCTGGGCCGCCAAGATTCACGGGTGTCCCCGTGGTTCCTGCCGCCACCGCGGGCGGATTGGCCCACGCGTTGGGATTCAGCCATTGATTTACCGTGTGTTCGTAGAGAGGTTGCCCCGGCACTTTTAACGCGAAGCATCCCAGCCCCGAGGCGGTCGTAACCGAGCAGCTAACGGAAAACGGCATACCGTCCTCCGCGGTTACGATCCAGTTCATCGACCAGCCACCGGCGATCCAGGAGGCTGGCCCCGAATGCAAGAACTGACGTCCCCTCCCAAAGGGGAAATCGTACGTTCCGCTGGCGTGAATAATGCGGCGGACATCGGTATTGCAGAGGGTGGTATCGGCTCCAAGTCCCAACCCTGGAACATACGGCGCACGGTAGCCGCCAATGTCATTATCGAGCAGATCGTGAATATCGCCGAGGCACTTTGACCACGTCATGTTCGCGATAAACGATAAGCCCGCGGTCAGGCGGCGTTGGGCGCCGAATTGCAAAGCGTTATAGTCGCTGAAGCCGCCGCGACTTATGTAGTTCCCGCTGCTTGTGCTAAGCGTTGGGAAGAAGTCAATCGCACTCGCCGACGTAGTCGCGGGAGTAATCTGCGACGTCGTGTTCGTATCGATATTCGACTGCACATGCCGCGTGTTGTCGCCGACATAACCCGCAAACAGCATCGTCCGGGATGCGATCTCATATTGCACCTGCAGGTTAAAGGCCTGTGCGTATGTCGTTTTCGGATGGCGAGGCTCTCCCTCCAACGAAAGGCTGCTCACCGTTGCTGTCGCCGGTGTAAGGGGGACGTTGGAAAGCCCCTCGTAGATTGGGCCTACCAAACCTTCCGGCGTCGTGTTCGTTGTTTTGTTGGCGATAATCGCCTCGACCGCACTTTGATCGCTGTAACTCTCTGAAACCTGGAAGGGGAAACTAATGAATACCGCTGTAGATATGCCACGGTTTTCCCCGCCCTGGAAGAACATGCCGTATCCGCCGCGTATTGCCATTTTGGGCAATGGCTGAAAAGCGAAACCGACGCGCGGAGCAAAGTTCATGGGCTGTGCGTAGCCGATCGCCGTACCTGGAGTGGGAGTGAGCACAATATTGTTGGCAGTGAGAACACTCAGAAAATCCGCCGGGAGTTGGCCAATATTCTGCGCTGGCACATAATAATGGCTTTGTCCGTCGGGCGTGTCCCCAGTCTGCGCCGGAATCAGGTTTCCGAAGAGTCCCGCCTTCTCTGAAGGATCGCCGATGTACTCATAACGGAGACCCAGGTCCAAAGTGAGGTTTGTGGTCGCGCGCAGATCATCTTGGACGTACCCGGCATAATTCTTGCGAATCGGGTAATAAACAGCCGAGAAACTGCTCGCTGTGACGCTTTCGGCTTCTCCGAGATAGTTCTGTTGGGCATTGTATGGAGAAACCTGTGGCTTTAGAATCGCCTGTGCGCGGTCCGTCGAGGGGTCTGTGCTGTTCACCACCGATGTGTAGATTCCGTTGCTGGTGAAGTTGCCGCGTGGCTGCGATGGCGTTGCCTCGGGGTACGCTATGTACTGAAACGCAAACCCGGTGCGAATCTGGTTGCGTCCGCGATCCAGAGTGACGTTTTCGCTGACTTGCCAGACGTCGCTCGCCTTGTCGCTCGGAATCGTGTTGGCCGCGCCGAGATTCGACAGCTGGTTGAACGAGAAGAGGGGCAATCCGCCGTTTTCCGAAACCTGCGGAACGCCCGGAATTCCATATTTCGCGGGAATCCCCAACACCGTACCGTCGTACTGCAGGCGCTTGTCGAAGATGCGTGTGTATCCTACCCGAGCCTCGTTGATGACCTTTGGGTTAAAGATGTGGGTCCAGCCGACGGCGCCGTTTTGTGCTTCAGTGTAGCCAGACCCCGGACGCGACGGAGCGCCGTCCGCAACCCCCGGAAAAGGCGATGCCTGAAACTGATTTGTGAACTGATAGCCGTAACGGAAGAACATGGAGTTGAGTGATCCAACCTGTTCATCTAGACGCACATCCCCGCCATTTTCACTCATGGTGTTGTTGGGGCTATCGATGAAATTCCCCACGAGTCCGGAACCTGTCGGTAAGGGATAAAGGCTCAGAACGGTCACCGCGACTGGATCCATTCTTGACGCGGGAATCTGGTTCAGTTGCGCGGCCGCATTTGCAAAGTTCGTCATCCCTTTGAGCGAGCCGGTGTAAAAAGGATCGCGAACATATCCCGTTGCCGTCGGCGAAAGACCTGTGACCGGATCGATCGTGCCTTTGGTGATCGCGCGGGTGGTTGTTGGATCCATCACTGTGCCCTTCGGGAAGGTCCGGCCCAGCAAATCGGACGTCGTACCGGTCTGCAGCGTAATCAGATCCTGCAGATTTGTGAAACCACTTTTCTGCTCGGCCGCGGTGGGTACTGTCTCGTCATATGTCAGACCTTGCACCTGGCGTTCGCCCTGATAGTCCACAAAGAAGAAGGTACGGTTTCGCCCGTTGTATAAACGCGGGATCACAATGGGCCCGCCCAGCGTACCCCCGAACTGGTTGAAGCGGAACTCCGGCTTGCCGGTGGTCGCAAAGTAATCGGCGGCATCGAAGTCGTCGTTGCGCAGGAACTCCCACAGGTCGCCGTGCCACTGGTTGGTTCCGGACTTGGTGGAGATATTCAATACGGCTGCAGCAGAGTGCCCAAATTCGGCCGAGTAGTTGCTCGTCTGCACCGTGAACTCGCGCAGCGCGTCGGGCGGAGGCAGAAGCGCATATTGAGTCTGGTTGACCAGGTCGCCGATATAGGAGTAGTTATCCAGGCCGTCCAGCAAATAGTCGTTTTCGGTGCGGTCAAGGCCGTTGGCACTGAAGGAGCCGCTGGCCTGCAAACCGCGTGTATCGTGCTGCGCAAACGTAACACCCGGCGAGAGCTGCGCCAAAAATGTCGCGTTGCGCCGATTGAGTGGCAGATTATTGATAGGAGCCGTTTCGACCAGTTGCTGCATCGACGAAGTCTGGGTGTCCAGCAGCGGCGTAACCGCACTCACTTGCACGCTCTGGCTCACAGTGCCCAGTTGCAAGGCAACATTCACCTTGAGTTGCGCCTGGATCGTCACTTCAACGTGCCGCTGGATGCTCGTCTTAAACCCCTGCCGCTCAAACGTGAGGGTGTAGAAACCGAGCGGGAGCGGACTGAGAGTGTATTCTCCTGAGCTGTCCGTGGAGGCTGAATGTTTGATGCCGGTCCCTTCGTGGGTCGCAGTGACGGTGACCCCTGGAACCGCCGCCCCGGTCGAATCCTCAACACTGCCCACGATCGCCCCGGTGTCAACCTGTCCAAAAGACGCCTTCGCGAAGCCGAGCAGCACCAATGCCAGTACCGCTGCCCAAAACATGGAGGTTGATGCGAATCGGCAGGCTGTGTAGACTTGCCAATTTTTCTTAATCGCAATCCCAGACACCGAAGAATCACACATATTGAAGACTTCTACTGGCACGGTACTGCCTCCATTGATGTGTTATTTTTGGGTTGATACGTACGCAAAGGCTCGCGCAATTTACCCCGCAAAACCTTATCCCCTCAAATTAAGATTTGTCAAATGGCAATTTGAAGATCGGCCGGATCTGCGAAGCTGCTCACTCCTCTTGCGTGTCCCCTTGAAGGGATCCGTTTCGCGGGCGCAAATCACCGGCTGGAATGACAATGCAAGAGGCGAAGCGGATTGTGTCTCAGCACCGATGGAAGCCCGCAGCACGGCCGGAGCGCATCCGACCGTCTCTCAAACCTTGATGGTCAGAAGAGAATGGATCGCTGCATTCCCTCGTGCATGGCGCAGAAGCCAAAAACTGAGTCTCACAGCCTGTGGACAACTTTGTGTACCACAAAACGCGCTTTTTGGAACCGGGACTCGCCAATATGTTTTCCGACCAAGCAAAAAGCCCGCTGAAATCGCGGGCTTTAGCGTCAAATCACTGGTAGCGCTACCGGGAATCGTTTCTCGCCCGTCCCGGATTTCTCATCTTTAATGGAAAAAGTGCGCCTCGTCAATAGCCACGGCCGAATGGTCGTTTTTCGAAAATCCAGTATCAATGGGAAATTTTTCAGGTGGTTTTTCGCGAAATGTAGTACAAAGTAGTACAAAATTGCCCGATGCTTGTACGCATTTTCACTCAGGCGCCAGATTCACCGCCGCTCCTCAGGTAGGACTCGAACGCTACCCTGGAATCCAGACCACTACGCGAATCCACCATGATTTTGCCACAAATACTGGGAAAAGCAAGAGCTGCAGCGGTTCTCTCTGCGCGGCGATTGCATCCGCGGAAATCGCAGGAATCGCGCGAATAGGCAGTCAAGGGGTACAAAAGCAGTACATTTTTCCTGCTTCGTTCCAGAAGTTTCCGCTCATTCGCCTCGCCATTTTCGTTGAACCGAGAGTACCTCTAGCAGAGGGACTGGCGGCGAGGGCGTGACAGCAGCCTAAATAGTTTCCTGAATGAAAGAAAGAATAGTCTGGAGAGAGGATTTGAACCTTTATACGATTGGAGCTTCAAGATCTGACGTTGCGTCGTAAAAACGAAATTCAAGATCGACCGAGGCTCGATTGTAAGCCTCGATATTAGGGGCGAGGTATGGAGTGACTGTCGCGCTTTGTGACCCATAACTTCGAGTCCAACGAGACCTATTTGACATTGCTGTCGGTTTTTACCGTTATGGGCTCTCCAAACTCGTTGCGGATGGAATTATTGCGAGTGACAACATCAAGCTGAGGTGTCGCCGTTCGCCGTCAAGGCGCACTTGGCTGACTTTTTTCGCACTAAATCTATGTCCTCGCGTCTCCAGATTCCGTGCTAATCGGCTTCAGTCTGCAATTCACCACTCGCCTTTGGCGATGATCCAGCCCACAGACCGGCAGTGAGTCGCAGGGGTCTCAAGTCCGTCAAGACGCACCCAGCCCTCTCACCGGCGGGAGTCTACCCACTCTACAAGAGCCAGCGGACGATCAGCCACGCTTGCGCGCTACTGACTTCCGGCGAGCACGCAGTGCCGACGCTGCGATACTGCGGACCGCTTTTTTGCGCCCCATCCCTAGATACCTGCCTGCAAGACCAGCTACTCGCTTTGATGTGCGTTCACATGCCATACCCACATTTTTACCCATCTTCCAACTGGAGTCAAAAATGAACCGCTACCAGACCGTCCTCAAACAGCAAAAATGCACGGCGAAGATGTTCGAGCAGGAATTCCCTACAGAAGATGCCTGCCTTGAGTACGTAAAGAGAAACGCTTCCCTGGAGGAATGGCCCTCTGCGTCAACTGCAACGTCGAACGCAAGCACTACCGCGTCACGGGAAGCACCTCCTACGCCTGCCACGCCTGCGGGAATCACATCTACCCCCTCGCCGGCACCATCTTCCATAAGTCCAGCACGCCGCTCAGAACGTGGTTCTACGTCATCCGGCTCATGGCCTCTACCCGCGTCGGAGTGAGCGCCAAACAGATCCAGCGCGAAACCGGAGTGACCTACAAAACCGCGTGGCGCATGATGAAGCAGGTCCGCAAGCTCATGGCCGAGAAGATCACCCTCAAAGGCCCAGTCGAGATGGACGAGGCCTACTTTGGCGGATCGGACTCGAACAAACGCCGCCAGCTCCTCCGCGGCAGAAGTCCAAAACTACCGTCTTCGGCATCGTCGAGCGCAGCGGCAGAGTCGTTGCCAGAGTCGTGCCCGACGTCACCAAAGAATCCATCCTGCCCATCGTCGGCGAAGTCCTGCCACCCGACAGCACTATGATCTATCTCCGACGAATCCGCTACCCTGGCCCTCGTTCGCTGGATGGGCAAGAGCCACAGACACTCGACCGTCAACCACTCCGAGGCTACGTGGACGGCTACGCTCACACCAATACGATTGACGGCTTCTGGAGTCTCGTAAAGCGGGGAATCAAGGGAGTTTATTATCAGGTCGGAGTGGAGCTATTTGCAGTCGTACCTGAACGAATATGCCTTCAGCTACAACCGCCGCAAAGTCATGCGCCCGATGTTCTCTTTGCTGGCCGAGCGGACCGTGATGCAGGTTTGCCCTTCGGCACGGGAGACTAGGCTTTTGGCGCGACCTGAGTAGTCGCAGCCTTCCGAGAAGATCGTGGAAGGCTTTAGGTGTCGGGTCGGAGATAGGCTTGTCTTTCTTCATGCATTTTTCCTTTGTATCAGCACATGCTTAAAAGGGAATCGATGGCCCTTTCCTTATCTCAAGTAGTTTTGCGGCACTGGCCGCAGGCAAAGTTGGCCAACTGTGTTCATCATAATCAATCATCTGCGTCCAAATTGCGGCGGCACGGGCGGACGCCGGCTGATAGGAGGTATCAGATACGCTCCGACCGCGAACAAGCCTTCTGCCACAGGCAGAGCACGTGATGCATATTCGTCAACTGATCTGGATCACATTCAATTGATCAAAGCTGCCGCTATATTTCTTCCAGTGCGCGCCCTTTGACCGCTGGCCCGGACAGGGAGAAACCCGAGAAGACTTCCGGGTTCGGCGCGCATTTGAGGTTGTGCCATGGAACCTGTTGTCCGCAAACTGACAATGCAGACCTATAAAGAACAGATCGCGCTCCGCGAGCGCATGAGCGAAGCACTGGCTAGGAGATTTGAGGGAGAGAATCTAACCCTTGAGCAGAAAGCCAAGGTAGCTTTTGAGTGGACAAGGTTCTCAATGAAAAGGACGCCTTCCGATTCATGCTAAGGCAACGATTAACGTGCTGGAGCAATCTCGTCCGCCCTGTAGCGAGGGTAGCCGGTCAATTCTGGTTGGATGTGGTGGGTAAGAACCATGCTAAGGCTATTGTTGTTTGCGATCTCCGCGCTGTGGCAGTTTGGTGGAGAGTCTTGGCGGATAACTCTTCCCTTGCTCATAAGCAAGCTACCAGCACAACAACTAGTTCCTGGACGAGTCATACTAGGCTTCAAAGGAAAATCCTAACAACCGCGATCACTCTTTGAGTGTTTGCTCTAGGTCTTCGCACAGGTCCTCGGGGGCATCCAAACCGATCGACGTACGGAATATCCCTGCACCAGCATACATCCGATAGCTTTCTTCCTGAGCTTTTGTGAGGTGAAAAGATGTACGAAGCACATGCTGCGTTGGGATGTAATAAATCATGCTTCGCTGCTTACCTAACGATACAGCATAAATAAAGACGCGTGCATTTTGAGCAATTCTTCGGGCCAATCGAATGGCGTCACCAAAGACCTGAAATGTGAGCATTCCGGAGAAACTCTCCATCTGTCTCCGCGCAAGGTCATGCTGAGGATGAGACAACAAGCCCGGATAAATAACCCGCTTAATGCTTGGATGTGATTCTAAGTACGTCGCCACTTTGATCGCACTTTCGGCGTGTGCGTGCATTCGAAGGGCAAGGGTGTGCAGTCCCCGGCGGATGAGCCAGGCATTGAATGGGCTAAGAACTCCACCCATGTGGATCAACGACGACTGACGAAGCTCGGCGAGAGGTTTCCATTCCCGATGACGACTCCTCCCATCGAATCACCATGGCCATTGAAGTACTTGGTGAGGGAATGCACCACAAAGTCTGCACCCATTGCAAGTGGACGGGTTGCCACGGGTGTTGCAGAGTCGAGTCCACCGCGAGTTGAGCGCCCGATTGATGAGCCATTGCCGCAACGGCGGCCAAATCAGTGAGCCGCAGAATTGGGTTGCACGGCGACTCTGCCCAGAACAGTTTCGTATTGGGACGAATCGCACTCGCGAGAGAGTCAAGATCCGTGAAATCGACAGTGGTTACCTCAATCCCGAAATCGGGCAGCTTGCCGCGAGCGAACTCTGCTACGCCTGCATAACAGACATCGCTGACCAAAGTGATCGCCTTTCTTTAGCAAACCGAGCAAAAGCCCCGTTGCGGCAGCCATGCCACTACCAAAACAGAGTGCATCCTCGCCATCTTCGAGGTCGGCAAGTTTCTCCTCGAGACTGCGCACCGTTGGGTCGACCATCGAGCGTAAAAATACGGATCGCCATCCTTAATATCGACCGGAAAAATCCGAGCTATCGGGATCACTAACAAAGTTCGTGGACATAATGAGTGGCGCCTTCACAGACTTCGTTGAAGGAATCCGGTTTCTCCCCGATGTGAAGGGCTCGGGTTCTTAACGCCAGTCTCCGCTCGTCAGTTACCATTCTTCACTTTCTCCCACATTCTGGTTTGCTCATCAAACCTATCATCACGTATTTCTACCCACGTTACGATTATCACGCGCGAACAAAAAAATCACGGAAGCCGACTTCGCGGCCCGCCATCCGGTGAATGCGGCCGCGCACCCGGTCCAAAGAAAGCTTTCCCGGTCCAGAAGGTGAAGATCAATATGCGAACAATACTCGAACTGCGAAGTTTCCACCACCCAAGAAAGGGAGTCGGACGGAGAGCAAACAAGCTGGCAATGTCATCTTGCATTTGCGTCGAACTCGGGGTATGAATGCGCGCTCAAGCGCTATCGAAGGATGAAGCACTTCAAACCATCCTCGATCGTTGGCCTCAACTTGTTCATTGCGTCGGGTCCTCATCGACATAAAAGGGAGCATCGGCGTACGTTTCGACGATTGGCAAGCAGACAGCGAATGGGGTACATTTGACTCCAGTCATTGGAAAACAACTGCGAGCTCGCCAAACCCCACTTCCAGAAGATTGCAAAGCCCCTTCACCGACATATGGATTACCGGAGGGCGCACGGGTGAGCATACACCCTTTAGGAGAAGAAAATATGATACAGATCGCCCAAGTCGCGAGTGTGCTCAAGAGCACAGAACTTCGTTGACAGGATGCTACTTCAATTGTTTGGAATTAGCATCACGATAGATTCCTCAAACTTTTGCATTTCCTAAACATCGCTGTCGCCGATCGGGAAGGCGCTGGCACGATTCTCGCCACTGAAGGTTTGTTCCTTAGAATCGCCATTCGGCAGCGTCTGTTGGTCCTTATCGTGACCTCCGGAATCACGGAATCGAGTATTCATCATTGGCCAGTCAGCGAGCTTTCCGTTGGCCTTTCCAATATCCCGTGTCGGTTTGAATGATCTGCCGATAGGCATCTGCGGCGGCGGTATGCACTCGAATGAGCTCTGGACTGGCGGTGTCAATGGTGTAAAGGCCATTGTTCCAGCCGCCGGGACGAATGAAGCTTGCCAAGGGCTTGTCGAAATCTTCACGATAGTCCCACTGGATGGTGTCGAAGAGCGGCCACCAATTGATTCCACGAATGGGAATGCCGTCTTTTCGCAACCGCAAGACCATGTCGTAAAGGGCATGGATATAGGCAATCTTGGCTTCCGTCGTCAGGCCTGCGCTAGTTTCGGTGAGGTAAATCGGCATTTGGAAATATGCATGGGAATTGCGTATTCCTTGTTCCGTGCCATTCGCAGCTTCGCGAGCCGCTTGTTCAAGGGGAAGCGATCCTTTGCGTGTGAAGTCACCGTCTGCGGCGTACTTGAAGATGTCCGGATAGTAGTTGTATCCCAGAATGTCAGGCTTGCTCACATGCTGCTGGACCCATGCAATGTCGGTTTCGGCTATGCCATGCCTAACAAGGAACTCTTCGAATGCGTCGCCAGGCTTCACTTTGCCATACACCAGTGAGGCCGGATACGAAGAGGCGGCAATGCGAAGCTCACGAAGCTTGGGATCGGTGGCAGTGCCATCCGGCAGAGCCGGATCGACCCGTCCCTCAAAAATGGGATCGACAGAGAGGATCACTGAGTCCGGTATGGCTTCGCGGATGGCCTGGGTTTCCAGCGCCATGGCCTTGGCGATACGGATGCCGACTTTCGCCCATCCTTCCGTACTCTTTTCATACGGTGGCCAACGCCCGGTAAGACCGCTGAACAGGCAAGTCAATTGCGGCTCGTTTTGCGGCGAGTAGTGATTAACCAATCCTTTGAAATGGCTTGCCATCGCACCGGCGTATGAACCGATTGCTTCTGGATAACGATCATCAAGGACCCCATCCTCCATCCACGCCGGCGTTCCGTAGTGGATCAGGTCCATGATGGGGATTATTTTGAGGTTGTTGACGGATCCTCGACGGGCTTATCGATCCATGACCAGTCATACACTCCGGGCTTGGGCTCGGCTTTGTACCAGGGGACGCTGTAGCGTATACAGTTGACCCCAACATCGCGGGCAAGCTGCAGGTCCTGCTTCCAGCGCTCGTAGTGTCGCATCTGAAGATAAACGTCAAGCAGTCGCCGATGCCCGTCTTTGCCGGGATCGGTTTGTACCATCCAACAGTTCTCAATTCCGACTCCCCAATAAAAAGGCGGAGCGGGAAGAGGCGCACGATTCGCGGATGTCGAGAGCCGGGAGCTACTCAATGCGAGCGAGCCACCTGCAAAGGCGCCCTTCTCAAAAAGTTCCGACGTGTATCGTGCTGTGGCATTCAGACCCCCTGGCTAGGTGCTTTGCATTCGTGGGAGTTCACTCTTGCGTGCATGCAGTTGGCAATCATATCGGCGAAATCATCTGCGTCCAATGCTGAACGACCGACAAACAGTCCGTCGACTCCACTCCTGGAAGAAGATCAGGCGCTTCCGCAGGTCACACGCTACCGCCATATAGCACCGGAACCGAGTTGGCGCAGGCGGAGCCTAAGATGTCTCCCAGGATCTTGCGCAGAACCAAAAGGATATCCCGAATGTATCCCGGTCGGCGGTCGTACCCCCATCGCCAATCGCCCAGCACGGTTCGTAGGCAATCATCATCTGACTCACGAACTGGCTCGGCACATCGTGCAGCGCGATACGAAGCTGCCTTGCGATCGTCTCGTGCTCAACACCGAAATCCCTGTCTTTGGCTTCTTCTCCTATACACAGGAGAGGACGCAACCCGAAACGATATGCGGTATGGATCTTGCGGTTCACATCCGCGTCTGTTTCGTTGTAGAACTCGCGCCGCTCTGCATGCCCAAGTGCGACCAGTTCGACTCCGAGTTCCTGCAGCATGGGCGCAGATATCTCCCCCGTGTAAGGCCCCCAATCGGCCCAATGCATGTTCTGCGCTCCTACCAAGAATTTTCCCGCAGCAGCCTTTCGGACCGTTTCGATTGCGGTAAGGGAGGAATCACAAAGACGGTCGGCGAGGAGATTGCAGCAACTCCAACCGCTGCACAAGGCGTCGCGCATACTCGCCGCCCTCCAATGCGGTCTTATGCATCTTCCAGTTTGTGCCGAACAGCAGTGGCCTGGAGATCATCTTTCGGCCTCGTCAGCGAGCTTCGAATGAAATTGTTCCTGTTCGATTTCACGCATTCGAGTGACTTTGCGAGCGGACCGTTCGGCTCAAAGTCAGACTTCAGCCAAGCAGTGACTACAGTTTTCGCCAGTTCGGATCCGATCACCCGCGCGCCCATGGTGATAATTTGTGCATCATTGCTCTTTCGCAGCCGCTCGGCCGAATAGACATCATGGCACACACCCGCATAAACTCCCGGTACTTTATTGGCAATGATGCACATCCCAAGACCTGTGCCACAGATCAGAATTCCGCGATCGAACTCACCCGCGGCGACTCTCTGCGCCAAGTTGAAACCAATGTCGGGATAGTCCACTTCACGAGAGCTCAGAAGATCGAGATCCTTGACATCGACGCGACTCGAGAGGAGATGATCAAGGATCAACTTTTTGAGTGAGACGCCGGCATCGTCGGAATCGATGGCAATTCGCATTCTGTAACTCTCCAGAACTCCTGTATTTCAGTTGCGGCCTGCAAAGCCGTCATGGCGATAAACTTCCCAACCTTTGTAGGTTCCGAGGGCCTCATAAATCGCGCGGGCCTGAGTACTCAAATTGACGGCCACGTGGTGCTCGAAGCCGTTCTTACATACGTATTCCATGAGGCCTTGCAGGCCCGGGACACGCATGACGCCATAGCCGCCAAAACTGCTGATGGGGTCTGCGGTCAGCTCGCCTTCTCCGACGTAAGCGCGAATGCGGCCATGGAGATCGTCGGTTGACGCGCGGCAGAAGGTGACGGGTCCGCTTTTGATCCGACCTACAACCGTGCCAAATGAGATCTCTTTGCCTACGACAGAGCCGATGATTTCGTTAAAGTCCATACGGACGTCATGAAAGAAATGTTTCGGTAGGTTTGAGCAATGGAAGATGACAGCCTTATCGGGATCGTCGCCGAAATTGTTGTTCCAATCGACGATCGCGCTTGGCGACTGCGATGCCAACTGCAAGATTACATGCCGATCATGCCGATCATGTCAGTTTCGCAAGCGCTGGAAGCAGATTCTCCGACATCAGGCTCATGAGCGTGCAGGGCATCACACCAAAGAATTCCTGCATCGCAGTCCAACATTGAACGGAGCTTCCCGCGAGATCGTTGGATTCCATCCATTATCCACGACAGCGCCGAATTTGGCCATCTTCATGAGCGATGCGGCCGGTATGTCTTGAGTCCTGACGTACGTGGTAATCGCGGCGAGCTTGTTTTGTGTTTCTGGCGCGTCATCGCTGAGCCGATCAATCCGGCCTAAGACTTCCGACAAGTCCAGCGTTTCGACGCTTATGCCGGCGTTTTCCATAAGCTTTTCGCTGAAGCGAACTGTGTTGAATGCCGCGGGTCGCGCGCCGACAACACCGACGCGCATTGCTTTAGACCGCTTATGATCCTGCAGGTGCAGCGAATGCTTGGACTCAGCGCGAAAGCTCGGCGAATTCGGCTCAACAGTGTGCCGCGAAGTCAGCGAGAATTTGATTCCGTACTGCCACAGATTGTTGCAGACGGATATCTTTCCGCAAAAGCTGTCGCGGCGCTTGCCCATCAACATGGAGTCGGCCTTATCGGGAAAGGCCTGCACGAGCACAGGAACCTGAAGCTCGGAAAAGCGGATGGCATTTGCCGCATTGCGTTCGTCACCGAAATTAGGAAGAGACACTATGATCCCGTCGATTTTGCCGGCGTGTTTCTGAAATAAGGCACCGCATGCACGCGCATCCTGGAGAGACTCTACCGAGCCGAATTTTGTCTGGTCGGGGCCGAGGCAGACGACATCAAAACCCTCTTCGCCCAGAATCCGCAGCATCTGTTCACGCCCTTCCTGACAGAGTGCATCGGGAAAGAATCCACGGTTTCCGACGATTAGCGCAAAGCAGCTTTTGCGCTTCTTCGAGTCAACGTCCATTCTGTTACTCCATACCTAGCGGGAATTGAAACTAGCGGCCAGGACCGAAAGGCCGCTCACATAAAGCAAGAACATAAATGCGAGCAGGACTCTGGCCTTGCCCGGCGCTCCCTTGAATTCATGCCAAACAAAAACTCCCCATAATGCGGCGATCAGGGGATTTGCCTGCCCGATTGCGTAAGCCAAAGCGATGCCAACCGAGTTGGCTCCTACGAACGTCGAGGTGGTACCCAATCCCCAGATAAACCCGCCCACCAGGCCAGCCAGATGTTGGCTGCTGGAACCGGCCAGATAATGCTGCAGCGTTAGCGGCGTGCCTTCAACCGGATGGCGCATGAAATATGTCATCATTGGGATGGTCGTCAGTAATGCGCCGAGGGTAAAGAACAAGCAGACCCCATAAGGGCTCAACGGGACAGCCGTTGAAAGCGATTTGCCGACAAGGGGACCGAAGCCGCTAAACAGTGCGCCAGCAATGAGGCAGAGGACCAACCCGGCCTTGGGCGTCGTCTGCTTTTCCCGATGGCCGGCGGCGGCGCGATAGGCCAGAGAATTCAGCAGCACCGCGGCAAAGACCATGGCTACGCCAATCCCCAGAAACACCGGATTGCCGCGAGGCATGACTAGGTAGCTCCCTGATCACACCGACCACAAGCGCAAATCCGATAGCCAATGGGAAAGCGACGGCGAGGCCCACCAAAGACACGCCGAGCATCATCAGGATGTTGCCGCAGTTCCATAGGCACCCAGCCGCCAACGCGTAGAGCCATGCGGAATGGTCCGCGGCAGCCACGTTGTGCAGAAATGTGTCGGGGCCAAAGAAAGTACCAACAGTGAGCCCGACTACAATCGAGGTGAGAAAGATCCAAACGCATAATCCCAGTAATAGAGCTCCATACGCCAATTTCGGGTGAGCTTGAATGTATTGGGCCACGAACCCCAAAACACCATACCCGAAAGCATGATGACCATTGCCAGCGTATAAGAGGCAGGAACGAACATCGGATCAGCTCCTTGAGACGGACCACTTCACTGCTTCTGGACCGTTGGCGACAACCGACAGATACTCTCGCTAAGCGCACGCACGATTAATGCAAACGAAACTGCCCCCGGATCTGCGTGTCCGAGCGCGCGATCTCCAAGCTTGCTCGCGCGTCCGATTCGGCACGGCATGTCGGCCGTACCCTGAGCAGCTTTTTCCGCTGCCACGGCCGCAATGGCGAGCAGGCCGCTCGCAGGGATTCCGCCGGCAGGTCGGAGAGAACCTCGTTTAGAGCATGTAGAGGATCGAGCAGCGTCTTGTCTCCGGGCATCGCCTTGCCTGTCTGCGCCACGGCTTTCTCCATCGCCGCAAAGCATGACTTGAATTTCTCGGGACCCATCTCCATTGCTCCTCCGATCGCGGCCCCTGAAGAAGTCAGCGCCCGGCCAAGAATCACGCCAATTGCCCCTCCAGTCGATTGCATGAATGTCATTCCTGCTTCGACAAGGAACGTACCCGAAGAGGTGTTGGCAGGTAGAAGGAGCAAGCGCTTGCGAACCGCAGCAAATCCGATTCGCATGGTGATACCATGGTCGCCGTCGCCAATGGCGGAATCGAGATCGTTAAGATATTGCTCTTGTTCCTGCACGGCCTCGCACACATGAAGCAGAGCATCTCGAAGTTCTGCGGGAGATATTGCTTGTGAATCATTCATCAGTTCACACCTGCACAAACGCCGGCGACTCCGCCGGCGCCAACAATAGTCTCTTCAGTTCCGAATCGAGCTTGAGCAGCGTGACCGAGCAGCCCGCCATGTCGAGTGAAGTGGTGTAGTTTCCGACGTATGAACGAACAATTCTCGTTCCCGCGTCCTGCAATGTTCGGAGCACGGTTCTCGCCACAATGAAGAGCTCAGACAGAGGCGTTGTACCGAGGCCGTTGACCATTACAGCCACTTCAGATCGGGTCGTAATGCCAAGCTCTCCAATTATAGGACTGAGCAGTTTCTCAGCCGCTTCGTTGGCGGATAACATCTGTGTTCTTTGCACGCCGGGCTCGCCGTGAATGCCGAGTCCGAGCTCCAGTTCATCAGGCCCGATTTCAAAGATGTGTTTGCCAGAGGCCGGAATCACGCACGAACTCAGAGCTAAGCCCATGCTCCGAGTATTGTCATTGGCCTTTTCGGCCGAGACGGTCACATCGTCTAGCGAAGCGCCCTCTGCTGCTCTTGCACCGGCGACTTTAATCACGAACAGATCGCCGGCAATGCCTCGCCGCGCTTGGCGACAATCTGCCGGGGCCGAAGCAGATCGTCCGTGACGCGCACAGTTCGGACAGCAATCCCATCTTCCTCGAGCATCTCGGTCGCAACGTCGAAATTCAGAACATCTCCCGAGTAGTTGCCATAGAGAAGCAAGACTCCATGACCGCCATGAGCGGCCTTCGCAGCCTCGTAGATCGGCGACGGAGGGGGCGAGGTAAACACATTTCCAGCTACGCTCGCGTGCGCCATGCCCCTGCCAACATAGCCGGCAAACATTGGTTCATGTCCGCTACCGCCGCCGGTAACCACGGCAACTTCTGTCGGGATTGGAGCCTCGGAACGAAGCACGACCTGCAGCCCGGGAAGCTGACGCAAATATTGCGGAAATGCGAGGCACAAACCTTCGAGGGCTTCCAAAACGACATCATTGGGGTTGTTGACAAGTTTTTTCATGTGGCGCGAAGCGAACGACCGCAATTTGCGTTACGAATCAATCTGTAACGTTATAGTATGTATATATAGAAACGTTTATGCTGTCAAGCAATTTTCGGCAGTGGAGCTTTATCGGCGGAAGGTCTTGAATGATACCGGGTGCAGGCAGTACGATTCAACAACATGCAGACGCGTCTGAAAGACGTTGCGCAGGCCTTGGGTCTCTCGATTTCAACCGTCAATGCGGCCCTGGGCAATCGCAAGGACATCAGTGAGGCGACCCGTGAACGTGTGTTCAAGAAAGCCAAGGAACTCAATTACCGGCCGAATTGGGTTGCTCGGAGTCTGAAAACTCATAAGACACATGTGCTTGGTGTAGTGGTTCCGGACTTATCGCGCTCCTTCTTCACGGAAGTGATGAAGGGCATCGAGATGTTTCTGAGTGGGACCGGGTATCATCTCGTAGTTTGTAGCACTGGGGAAGACCCTGCGAAGGAGGACGATGAGATTGCAGCGTTCATCAGCAAACAGGTGGATGGGCTAATCGTGGCATCTGCACATGCGCCAGAAGAAGAGAAAATTTGGCAAGGCATGATGAGCTCAGGCTTACCTCTTGTGTTGGTTGACCGTTATTTCGAGGGAGTGCCGTTTGTCGGCGGTGACGACGAACGAATCGGTATGATTGCCACCAGCCATCTGTTAAGGCAAGGTTATCGCCGCATTGCCCACTTGCGGGGCCCCAACATCTCAACTGCTATTGGGCGTTATCGCGGTTATCTGCGGGCGCTGCACGAAGCGAAAATTCGGATCCGTAAGGACTACATCGTTTCAGCCGAGTACCACAACGAAGAAGGCGGATATAGAGGCACAAAACAACTCTTGTCCCTTAGCCCGCGCCCGGATGCGCTATTTGCGGCAAGCGACCCTATCGCGATCGGTGCCATGCAAGCGCTGCAGGAGGTTGGCCTCCGCCTGCCTACAGATTTCGGCGTGATCGGCGTCGGCATGCACCGATATGGAGAATATCTGCGTATCCCGCTCAGCACGGTAGATCAGCACCGGACCGAAATTGGAAGATTGGCAGCCTCTATCCTTTTGGGCGCAATTGAGGGTAGACCGGCGCCTACGAGTCCCGTGCTGCTCGAACCTAAGCTGATCGTACGTGATTCGAGTTGCCGCATTCCGGAACTCGATAGTACTTCCGCTCGACCACGCACCACAGTCGACGGAGTTCGGCCTCGTTCCAGGTAGGCAACCGGCCGAATGCTGTGCCTGGCGTCTCTGCTAGTGCGGATCGGATAACTCGCCAATGAATGTCGTCACGCTCATCGGAGCAATCGTAGTCGTGAAAGAATGTTGTTGAGCGGTTGGCGAGTCCACGCTCGCCAGGTCCGAGTCCGCTGAGGTTCGGTAGGTCGACACTTCCTTGACATTGTAGTTCCCAAAATCATACCGCGCCGGACGCCAGTTTCCACTAGCATTCAGTGCAACAATCGCAAACTCTCTCTCATCGGGGCTTACGAATGCAGCATTAGCGAATGCAAGGCCTTGAATGTCTACCCGGCGCCAGCCGGGCCGTACAAAATGGCTGAAGTTCGAGAAGGCCCAGAAGCGCTTAGGGATGACGAGCTTCCCATCATTTACAGGAGACAGAATGCCCATGCTTCCGGGAAACTGCGCATTAAATATGCTGAAGCAATAGATCCATGCTGACACATTACCTTCCACCAGATCTCGGTATATCATATGGGCGACCTTCAGGCCAGTCTGAATGCTTGCATCATCAGGCTTCCCTATCAACGACATTTCGCTGGTCCAAAGCGGCAGACGATACCGCTCGCTCGCGCCACGCATTAGAGTTCGACCGGCATCCACTAAATCATCATCTCCGTAGGAGTGGCTGGCTAGGATTCCGACATAGGCTCGTGACTGGGGATCTCCAAGGATGGGGGCGGCGTGGATCCACGATTGATCCCATGATGAACCCTCAGGCACCATGATGATCGTCCTCAACCCTTGCTTGCGAAAAGTTTCACCGGCAACAAGCACAAAATGATGAAGCTCAACGCCCGTCCAAAGGCAACTCTCCCAGGGCGCTGCGATATCTGGCTCATTTTGCAGGCTGATCACATTAATCGTGACCCCATGCGTCGTCTTGTAGTAACGAACAAAATCTGCCAAATAATTTGCAAAATCTGAGTAGTGTTCCGGCAGGAGCCGGCCACCCCAGTTCGGCTGATTTACAGTCTTCCATTGCACCGGCGGTGTAAACGGCACGGCATAGATAATTGGGTGTGATATGTGTTGCAACGCTGGTGCCACCGATTTCCATATGACCTGCGTTAGGGGATCCTGATCCCAGTCGTAGTGAGACTGACCATCGATCGAGCGCACCGTCAGCTTTGCGGTCCAGGAAATATTGAATCGGACGATATTGAGGCGTGGTCCGTCTTCGCCGTATAACAACGAGTACATCTTTTCGAGCTGAACCGCCTTTAGACTTCCAATATCCGACGACGTGCCTTGATACACTCCTGCGCCGAACCCCGTGATTGTTTGGAATTGGATTTCCGGATGAACGCGAAAGCTCGTGGGATCTTCCTCGAGGCGTTGAGGCGCGTCCTGCCCGAACAGAAGCGCGGCTATTGCAAGGACCGATGCAAAGGCCGCACCAAGTTTCACGAGAAGTCGGAACGCGACAAGAGGAGACATGGCGGAGTACATCCTTAGCACCGATTGCAAGAACGAGAAGAACTGATGGATGTCAGGAACCTGATGAATTCTGACATCCATCTAAGAACGTCAAAAATCGAGCTTCAAAGCGAATTGGACATCTCGCGGCGGAGTCGTCAAAGTCGTAATTTGCCCTCCTTGGGGAATATTGACGTATGGATTGGGAAGGCCGAAGTGAGCCGTGTTCGTCAGGTTGAAAAATTCGGCCCGAAACTGGAGCCGGACCATTTCGGTCATTCTGAAATTCTTGTATAGGCCCATATCGAAGTTCCGAAGGCCCGGTCCGATCAGAGTATTACGGCTTACATTGCCATATGTAAATAGGGCAGGCAATGCGTAGGCCGACGCATTGAACCACTGACTGACGGAAGGATGGGAAACCGCCGGATTGCCTACGATGTTCGGCCTTAACCCTCCTCCATTTGCGGTGTTCGCCTGATCGACGGTGATGAAGGGAGTAAACGGCGTTCCCGAACGCAACCCCAGGATCCCTGTTGTCTGCCATCCACCCAGAGCCTGATCAATGATGCCTTTGCTGCTGGCCAAGAAGCGGCGGCCTCTGCCCACGGGTATTTGCCAGTCGTAGCTGAAGACGAAATCGTGCCGTGTATCCCAGTCCGACGATCCACGCTCGCCGTTGTTTGGATGAAGCGAATCCTGCGGTAACTGAGAAATGCCGGAGTTGGGCCAGTACCCGACCGTGTTGTCAATCGAGTAGAATAGGTATAGGAGCCCAAGAAGGTCAAGCCATGCGAGAATCGCCGGTTGACCTTAACTTGAAGGGCATCGTAGTCGGATTGGCCCTCATTTGTCATGGTGAAAAGCAGTCCGATACTTGGAGAGACGGGGAAGACCTGCACCGCGCCGGGGGCGGGCTGATTAGGATTGCGAATGGCTAAGACTCCAACGCCTCTCGATCCAGCATATGCGACGTCCAGAAGCGTGTTCGGCATGACCTCTCGCTGAAGATCGAAGTTCCACGAGTGAATCAATGAATCATGCAAGCCCGGCACTCGATACTCGACTTTTCCAAAAGGATGAGTAGGGTCAGGCGTTGGAGCGGCGGGCAATCCACCGGTGAGCGAATAGGATGGAGTGAACAATCCAACCTGCGGAACGGTCTGCAGGGAGTAGAAAGGGATGTTATAGGTCAACCGATCTAAGGTGGCCAGAGCATTCTGTTCAGCGAAATAGAAGATGCCGTAACCGCCGCGGAAGACAGTTTTGTTATTGCTAAATGGAGAATAGGCAAAGCCGATTCTTGGGCCGACATCATGATAGTCTCCGTCGACCAGAGACCGGCTGTTGCCATTTTGACCCGCAAGGAGCAACGTCTTGGTGGCCATATCGAAATTGGCCTGCCGATTTTGGGCTTCAACTTGCGGTGTGTACACATCATAGCGAATTCCGAGGTTCAACGTGAGCTTCTTGTCGAAGCGAAAATCATCCTGGACATAGGCCGAGAACTCGTTGCCACTCTGGTCAATGAAGTGATTCAGAAAGTCACGCTCTCCAAAGTTGGGGAATCCCATTAGGAGGCTCGCAATCGCGTTTCCAGTTCCGGCCTTCCCCTCCTGACCGGTGACCTGCGGATCGAAGTTATAAAGTCCGCGCGGGAACCCAGCTTGAAAAAGGTGAAGCATTCGGAGCTCGTAATTCCCGCCAATCTTGATTGAGTGCCTACCCAACATCCAAGTCAGATTGTCCATAAACTCGTGGCTCTGGACTGTGACAATCTGCGGGAAAAAGACCTGTCCGCCGAGGCCGCTCCATCCGGCGGGGTTGATCGCAGCCAGACCCGAGGCTGTTTCCAGGGTGCTTGATCCGCCGATGCCGACCTGCTGGTTAAGCTCGAGGCCATATCCAGAAGGCAGGTTCTGCGAAGTCTTTCGCAAATAGCCATATCCGGCGGTGTTCAGAAGATTGAGGCCGAACACGTGGTTAAAGTTCCCGGCGGCGTCCTGGCTGCGGAAGTAGTCAATCGGCAGCGCACCGCCGCCACCCATATTGCCAAAACTTGGATCAGAAATGTTATTGGAATCTTCAATATTCCAGCGTCCCGATATTGTATCTTTGCTACTGATCTGATAGTCGGCCTTCAGATTTCCCTCGTGATCATCATTGGCAGTTCTCAGGGGAGTCACATAGTTAAGAGCGTCGCCGGCCTGGTTCGGTGCGGGGTACAGGGAGAGCAGGTTTCGACCGGCAGAATCCTGCTTGCCCATGGGAATCTGGTTCCCAATAAATGGCGCTCGAATTGGCAGGCCATTGCTATCCGTTCCGGTGACCGTCGTCGGATCGTAGAGTTGAATCCCCTCTGCTAACAAGCTGGAGAAATTCCCGGTGCGCCAAGCCGCGGGAGGCACACTTAAGATTGTCGTGCTGCTAGTGCGTACGAGTGTGCCCTGGTAACCGACAAAAAAGAATATCTTGTTTCTGCGGATCGGACCTCCAAGGGTTCCGCCGAATTGATTGAACCGGTACGGCAGTTTGGCCACCTTATAGTGATTAGAGAAAAAATCATTGGCATCAAGGATGTCGTTACGAAGGAATTCAAACAAATCGCCGTGAGGCTGGTTTGTGCCGGAACGCATAGCCACATTGATCACGCCTGCATCGGACCGGCCATACTCTGCCGAGAACGCATTGGTCATTACATCGAACTCGCGAACCGCGTCCGGCTGCAAAGTGATGTTGGGTGCCTGCGACATAAACTCAATGTTGTCCAATCCGTCGATCAGAAACGTGCTTGTACTCGACCTCTGGCCGTTAATCGCGAAGTCGACCCCGATTCCCTTGAAGAAACTGTTCGTTGTGGTCGCGACTCCCGTGTCGAGCGAAATCAATTGATTGATATTTCGGCCATTTAATGGCAATTCGAGCGTCAGATCACCCTCGATTACCTGGTGCAGTTCCGAACTGTTGGGTTCCAGAAACTGAGCGGAAGAGGCAGTGACGGTCACGTTTTGTGCGGACTCACCAACCGTGAGAACAAGATCTTGCCGGGACTGCTGATCGATTAATAACATTACACCTTTTCTCACGACAGTTTGAAAGCCCTCGTGACTGGCTTGTATTTCATACTCTCCCGGCTGAAGAGCGCTCGCCGTGTAAAGCCCGGTTTCGTTCGACTGTGTTGCCCGAGCTACGCCGGTATTCACGTTCGTCACCGTGACTTTAGTTCCCTGCAACACCGCCCCGCTAGGATCGGATATGACACCCGATATGGTGCCACCGGGATTCTGGGCTACCGCATTCCCGACGAGTATTGACGGTATGATCAGCAAGTTAGCTAACATCGCTGCGCATGCAATTTTCACTGTATCCTCCAAATCTCTCTCGCGTTTCGGCTGTCCCCTCGAAGGATTCGGCCGCGCTGAGCCTTCAGATGCTACTCAGCTTGTCCTTTACTACAACGTTGTAGTTACTGCAACGTTATAGATAACTTAAATTGCCCAGCTTGTCAACTTTTTTTGCTGATTGGGATGCTGCGGATTTTTCCCTCCCATCTGGAGTGGATGGGAATTACTTAGCCCTTTTGTTTTTAGATTCTTGTAGCGAAGCGCTTCATTGTGCCCCAGCCACAAAACTGCTCCAAGCCTGCTTTGCAGAGCCATCGGAATGCCGCAAGCCTAACGAGCAAAGAAAAGACGCAAAGGCTGTGTCATTGGGCAGGCCATAGAATTGAACAAAGGTATCGCATTCACTCTGACTGAAATCAGATTCTAAGAAGTAGTTGAAATATGGAATCTTGCTTCCGGCGCTATGCCATGCCTCAAGAGCGCTAGTCACGAACTGCGACTCCATCGCTTCTGAACTGCCATTTAAAGAACTGGAGGGATATCCTACCTCCTGCAGCACGACCGGTCTGCCGCCACTCAAAGCGACAATACCGGGAAAGTCGGTCGCAGGAGACTCGGGACTATTCACTTGATAGTCGCCATGCAGCGGATAGTAGGTAAGAATCACAACGTCGCTGCTTCTGTTCAGTTCCGAGACTTGCACTTTCGTTGCGCCGCTAAACCCTGGAAACGTTTCAGTCACGCCTATCTGCACGCCTGGCCCGTTTTGGTGCAGATATGCAAGCCCATCTTCGTAAAAGGTTTGGCACGGCGTCCATTCCGCCGGATTTGAAGACAAATACACGTCAACTTCATTGCCAATTGAGATGTACTTCACATTGATAGCCAGCGTAGGTTTGATCTGGTCGATCAGAGCGTGAAAACGGGAAATCATCTGGGGGGAATCGAAAGCGGCGGTCTGCAAATCACTTCGGTACCTCCTTAGCTACCGTATCAATAACCTGGATGCCAAGCAGGATCTGGAATCCACTTGCACTGAAATACTGTATAGCCGGCTGCAACTGGCTCAAGTCGTAGACTCCAGGTGAAGGCTCCAAGTCGCTCCACTTCCAGGTGAGCAGCACGCCCTTTACGTCAGCCTCAATTGCCAAGTTCACGGAAGTCTGAAAATCTTGCTGCGTCGTCGCAGATACGGATGGCGCGCCGATAGACATAGAAAGCACTTGCGATGACGAACCCAAGCCAACGCCAGAACCGGCGCCGTCGCTCCTGTTGCCGCAGCCTGACAGCGCAAGAGTGAAAAAGACGGAAATCAAGAATCCTTCAGGCCGGAAAGAGGCATCATTCGAGTTCACAGGTAACGCCTCCCGATTTGCCAGTGAGCCGAGGGAAGCGTCCGGAGCAAGAGTGACAACTTTTTCAGAACCGCAATCTATATCGTTCCAGCTTGTTTGTCAACTCTACTCTCTTCCAATACAAGACCCGCACTGATCGATGTGCCGAAAGGCCAGAAGGCATTCGAGAGCTGTGCCTCGCCAAACTTTCTTCCGACTGTAAGTAAGCTCTGATCTTAATCGTTAAGATCGCAAATGGTAGTGTCCAGAGTCTTTCGCACTTTCGTTCTTTGTCATTTTGTTGGAAGGTTGTTGGGTTGTGGTTGTTTTGCTCTGGGCCCCCATGGGGGCCCGGAGCAAAGCGGTCAGGCGATGGCTACGACTTCGGCCAATCGGTCCATCTGCAAGTAGCGTTTGGTACCCCACTTGGTTGCGGCGACATGCCGTAGCCGGGCCGCCACCAGCATCAACGCGCTGTTCCCATCAGGGAACGCGCCCACGACCCTCGTTCGTCGCCGGATCTCCCGCATCAGCCGCTCCAGCGGGTTGTTGGTCCTCAGGCAGCGCCAGTGCTCGGGCGGCATGTCGTAATAACTCAGCGTCTCGCCGATGCCGTTCTCGACGATCTCCGCAGCCTTAGCCAGCCGCATGGCGCGAAGCTTTTCCACCACCTGGAGCGCTTTTTCTTTAGCGGCCCTGGCGTCTTCCTGGGCATGGATGGCCTTCAGCATGGCGGCTGCTTCCTTGACCTTGCCGGTGGGTACCGCGGTCCACACGTTGCGGTAGAAATGCACGACGGGACTGTTGAAAAAGTCTGATCATCTATGTCGATCAAATCGATTCTGAGTTATGTTTGTTGTGTCAGGAGGATCGATGATCGGCAAGCAGGATCGCTGGCAGGAGGATTTGTTCGTGTCGGCACTCTGCGGGATCTTGTTCCGGAGGACCATGTACTACGCCGCATTGATCGGGTCGTGGACTTCTCGTGGACCGCAACTATGGTGGAGGATAGCTACGACGAGAGCCAGGGCCGTCCCGGGATCGATCCTGAAGCGGCACTTCGTTTGATGCTCGCCGGACTGTGCCAAGGCGTTGTACATGATCGGCGTCTATTGCGGGAAGCTCAGGTCAATCTAGCGATCCGATGGTTTGCTGGTTATCGACTTCATGAGGCTCTTCCTGATCACAGTAGCTTGACTCAGAATTCAGACAGCGCTGGGGAGCGGCGCGATTCAAGACAAATCTTTCAACGGACGGTGAAAATGTGCATCGAAGCTAGGGCTGATCAGCGGCGAGTT
Organism: uncultured Acidobacteriaceae bacterium; assembly: GCA_963758785.1. GTDB lineage: Bacteria > Acidobacteriota > Terriglobia > Terriglobales > Acidobacteriaceae > Telmatobacter. The sequence goes on along the minus strand of CAVWXA010000026.1, from coordinate 17,441 downwards.
GGTTCACGTAGACGCGACCTTGGTCCGTGCTGATGTTAGTTGGGACAGTGTCGTGCTCCAGCATATTGAGAAAACTTGGAACGAGAACCAGGAAAGATCCAGAGGACTCAAAGGCACTGGAGAAGCGAAGTACCACTGACCCAGACGCAACGTTGGCTACGTCCTGCCGCCGCCAGAAGTAGAACCATGCTACAAGCAGCACACCGCAGTCGACGACCGCGCGGGTGTAATCGTTTACGTGATTACAACGACCGGCGCTGTTAATGAGAGCAGTGTTGTTTCTGGAACAAATTCGCGAGGTGCAGATAGCCACCGGCAAGAACCCCGACTCGCGTGACTGCAGATGCAGGATATGCCTACGCGAAGATCTACCGCGGCCTCGAAGAACGAGGAATCGAGCCAGTGATTCCACCGAAGGCCGAACTTCCTCCTGGACCACGTTTGCCTATGGTGAGGTTTAAGTACGATGCCAAACATCAAATCGTTCGCTGTCCCCGCGGCCAGACGCTTCGGCGTTCGACCCGCGATCAGGACCGTTGGTATTACCGCACCTCGCACATCAGTGCCGACACTGCCCGTTGAAACAGGAATGCCTCAGTCCGAAGGTTGATCGTCGAACGATTGTCATTAGCGACGGCTACGAAGCGCTCTTACGCGCCCGCCGTCGTAAGACTCGAAGCGATGCCGCGTTCCAGCATGATTACAGCAGACATCGGTGGCGCTCGGAGGGTCTTCATGCTGAACTTAAGCGCCAGCATGGGCTCCATCGCGCTACTCGCCGAGGCATCGAAACATGAAGATCCAGAGTCATACTTGACTGCCAGCGTAATCAATCTGAAACGCCTGGCGCGATGAGGCTTCTGATTCAACCTCAAAACAGCTTCGTGAAAAGCCGAGCCTGACTCGAAGATTTCAAGGTAGTGTTTCTGAACTTGGTTTTTCAACAGTCCCACTACGCAGCGCTGCCACAAGGCGTCGGGATAGAAATCCGCCAGGTTCTCCACCAGGCCAAGGCACTTGTCGGAAACGAACAACTCGACACCCTTCAGCCCGCGGTCTTTCAGATCGCGCAGGAACGTTGTCCAACTGGCCGTGTCTTCCTTGGCGCCCTCGCTCACCGCCAGAATCTCCCGGTAGCCGCTCTGCGCCACGCCAATGGCCACCAGCACGGAGACGTTCTTCACTTCGCCGCCCCAGCTCCGCTTCAGCCACAGACCATCAAGAAAGACGTATGGGAAATCGCCCACCAGCGGCCGCTCGCGCCACTCGTTGATCTTGCCGTAGATCTTCTGGTTCAGGTCGCTGACCGTGCTGGCGCTGACTCGAGTGCCCCATAGCGCCTGCGTGATGTCTTCTACGCGCCGCACGCTCACACCGGCCAGGTACATCTCGATCAGCGCTTCCTCCACCGACGACTCCCGCCGCCGGTAGCGTTCGATGATCGCTGTCTCGAACGGCAGGTTCCGCAGCTTTGGCACCGTCAGCGTTACTTCGCCGGCCTTGGTCTGCAGATGCCGATCATAACTGCCTGCCCGCGTGTCCTTGCGGCCCTCGCTGCGCTCGTACTTCCGGGCTCCGCACAGGTGGTCCGCCTCGGCGTCCAGAAGCGCGTTCAGGGTCTCCTCGACCGTCGACCTTACCACCTCGTCCAGATGCTCCCGGATGCGCCCTTCGTCGATCTTCACCACCGGCCCCAACGACGGTCTTGCCTCGCTGCCCGGCCCTGCTTCCGCTTCCATGGTTGGCTCCATCGTCCCTGCCTCAGAGGTCTCGCTCCTCCTGCTTGTACCAACCCCCAAGCATAAAACTCAAATCAAATGTGCGAAAGAAATCCTACGTTATCTCGCAAATCACGGATCCTCAGTCAAGAGTCTTCTTTTGGGGAAACGTAATGGGTGCGAACCGTGAACCGCAAAGCTCAGCGCGCGGCGTCTTCGAAGACACTCTCCTATTATAAGTAGTCTTGAGTCTACCGAAGAACATCGTGCATTTCGCTCAGGCAGCCAGGCCGTAGCGATGGTGTGGGCCACCGACCCTTGGCGCGCGGACAACATCGCTGCCCTTGCTCTCACTCTTAGCTATTTTGCGGGCTGGGAGGAGTCTGCCTTTCGGGCCCAGACACGTCCGGTCTTAGCTGTAATGAATCCAGCGCGGGGCCAATTGATGACGGTCTCGGATTGAACGAGGATCAGCGATCTGTGCCGTCGTTTCCAGAAGCCCCGCAACATAACACAGAGGAATCGGACGGCATTGGGGAACCGTGGCCGAGGGCGATGCCTCCCGTAGACCAAGATCTGCTGCCGCAATGACTGATCTCCAAGAGAAGATGATGGCGTGAGCGTAGTGACCTAACAAGCAGAATAGAAAAAGGCCTTGGCAATCGCGACATAGATGCGTTTTACCAAAGAAAATACAGAAGAAATCCGGCCAAATGAGTATCTGTCAATTTTAGATTAAAGCAGGCATCCTTTGATCGTCTTAACGGTTAGAAAGATCTCCGGAGTCCGCTGACTTGATTTTATCGAGGGACATCTCATTCGATGCCGAATTCGTGTTGCATCCTTTCAAGAGAGATACCCGAGGTTTCGGGATAGTAAACGATAATGATGAAGAGGTCGATCACCATCATAACCGCGAAAAACATGAACGGATACGCTCGAGACGAAGTAGCCATCACAGGAAAGACGAGTGAAATGATGGCGTTCGTAATCCAGTGTGAAGAACTGCCAACACTCTGTCCCCTTAGAACGGATGCGATTTGGAAAGACCTCGCTTACATATACCCAAATGACAGCTCCTTGTGAGATGGCAAAAGAGGCGCAGTAAGCCATTAGAAGCCAGACGAGCAAGTTCATGTGTTGACGCGTGACAAAAACGGCGGAGATGCCTGACAAACATATCACGAGGCTACTGGTGCCAAAGATTAGAAGCTTCCTCCTTCCAATGTGATCGATTAGAGCCATTGCGATAAGCGTGGCGACTAAATTCGTCACGCCGATCGCGACTGCCTGGAGATCACCAGACATCTTACTTGCGCCGGCAAGAGCAAAGATGTCATTCAGGTAATCAGAATTGCATTAATGCCAGAGAGCTGGCAGAACATACCAACTGTAACGGGCTAAGAAGATTGGCTTAGCATATTTCCGCGAAAAGAGCCGGTCTGGTTGCGCACCGAGCTCAAGATGCACCGAGGCCACAATCTCGTCCAGCTCCGCACTCGCGTCGCGAGTTCCGATTAGACGGAGAACATTTAGTGCTTCATCTGTTCGTCTTTGCATAACTAGCCAGCGCGGACTTCGCAGGATTCCAAAAAGTGCGATGAAGAACGAAGCAGTGCTGGAACTCCGGAGATACCGAGTTGCCAGCGCCATTCATACATTCCCAAATGCAGTGTCGCGATGATGTAGTTGGACAAATAAGCCAGGAGAATGCCCACGACAATATTTAGCTGGAAAAATCCGACTAAGCGGCCTAAGCTTCATTCTCTGGCGGCGAAATTTCCGCAATATACATCGGGCCTCAAGCAGAGAGCCACCGATCCCCAATCCCCCGATGAAGCGAAATATGATCAAGGCCGTCCAATTCCATGCAAAAGCACAGCCAAGTGCAGAGATAACATAGAAAATGGCCATTGCGCGTAAACTATCCCGACGGCCAAAACGCTGTCCGGGGATTCCGGCGCCTAGCGCTGCAATGACTGTGCCCAGTAGTGCACTGAATACTGTGATCCCCAGGAGTACCGGAGAGAGGCGATAGATATCTGTGAGTGCCTGCGTTGTTCCTGAAATGACTGCAGTATCAAAACCAAACAGTAGGCCCCCGAGGGCACTCACAACAGTGCCTCTTACTACATATGAATTGATGCTCATCCATCCTCCAGGGAGTTTTCTTTGTTTGTATTTAACAGTTCACGCGATGAGATTGAGGGGTGGCAATGAAATAGCGGCTAGAGGGAGCGCACTTTTCGTTGCAGTCAGAGCATCCCAACAAAATCAAGTGCCCAGAGTAGGATCCGCCAATCTGAACACGGAAGTCCGCCGGAATGACAATGATGCTTATGCCACACACCCTGGCTTTGCGCCCCGTCTTATCGCGGCGTTACACAGTTTGCGACTCATACTTTTGCCCTTTTCGCGTTGCAACGTGAACTCTGAATGGCCGGGGTTGTTTCCGTCTCAGTGAATTTCAAGTTGATCCTTATCGAGAAGCTTGGGAAAGGGTACATGGGGCTCAGTTTGATACCAAAAAGCAACTGAAGAAATTTCATCCGTGAGGGGCAGGTAACGGCCGCCGCTCTGCCAGCCTAGATCCTGTATGGTTACGCGTAGATCATGGTCGAATCAGATCGGATCCGAAATATGCCATCTGTAGAGCCCGAATCGCTCTTGCGATTGATATAACCCGTCTGGTTTGATCACCTGTGCAAGCCCGGAGTACGGTGAGGTAAACGTCTCGTATTGATGTGTTTGCTGATTCTCGAAATTGTAGGAGCCATTAAAGTAATCTTCAGTACCCGTGCCGTTGATCGTTGGGGATTGCGTGTCCCCATCGAGATAGAACTTAACTTCGCCTTCACCCCACCAGCCGTCGTTGTGGACGCCCCATGCAAGATAAGTGCCAACATATTGCCCCTTTCCCTTAACGCCATCAAGGATCGTATACACCTGCTTATACGGCACTGAGCTAACACTGCGAAACTGAGCGTGGAAATACGCCGCGTCAGCTGGAACGGGCGCCTTGCTGAAATCGATCTGGTAATAGACAGTCATTGGCCTGTCGTCCAAATTTTCTAGGGTGACCCGGGCTTTCTTCCGGTACGGCATGGGCCAGTAAGAGTTGAAAGCGCTGCCTGGGTTGACACAGACCGGCAGCGACGATATGGGAGCGTACTTACCCCACCCAACTGCGAAGAAACTCCCAACTGGCACTTCGACAGAGGGATCGGTCTCGTCGTCCCAGTACATACGCAAAATCGAAAGGCGCCAATTACCGGTCAGCGTCATCCAAATGTGTTCGATTACACCAGACCCACTGATGTCAGCGAGTGTGAACGTTTGACCGGGCTCGATTCGGATCGATGGACTGACCTTCCAGCCCTGTCCTAGTTCGCGCGCGGCATGAGCGCCAGTGCCCTCAGTCGCCAAACCTCCCTTACCCTTTTCGCCAGTCGGGTTCTCGGGGCTTATCGAGTACGTCCGTGCATCAGACAGCCTGTAAATGCTTGAGAGATTATTTTGAGTCCATCATACGTCGCATCTTGCACCCAAAATACTGCTGGTGACACAAGAATATTCGCAATTAGAATGAGCTTGAGATACCCCATCAACTCTCCTTGTCACGAAACTCTGATTCGGTGTAGAGCATGCGGACGGCGCCATTTCAATGACAAACAGGTTCTGAGACTGATCGGTCACTGACCTAGCCTGCTGCCGAAGTTCTGAACCGCAACTTCATCGAATGTGAATCCCAACCCTGCTGCTTGTGGAATTATAAGATTTGCGGATTCGACTTTATAATTCGCGGTCGACGAGACGGCGAAAATTGAAGATGGTATCGTTTGGGAAAAACCTTCACGCGGTATATTCCTTTACCAGACGATGTCCGTCGGGGACCATCCGAGTTGAAAATGCAGTCGGGGCTCTGACGGCCCTCGCGCAACACACTCCGCAGCGGAAGCAATATTCGACATGACTTTCTCATCAGCGTTTGGGTACACGATTAGTCTCAACATTTCCTGTGTCGGGTGAATCCTGCAAACATGGTCACAGTCCTGCTTTTGGCAAATACAACCTCTTCCTCGGATTCCAAGAGGGAGCACAAGACTGCAAGCAGTGTATATGATCTCGCTCTGCGTGCATTCTCCGACCTTCGACATCGAGGGTCAGGTTAAAATCCTCAGCAGCTTGAGAGAAAAAATGAGACGTATCTGCACCTTCATTTCCTCCTGCGCCGACAACGACTGCGCCGGTGAAGTCGAAAATTGATCCGGAAATCTGATCGACATCAGTTGCCTACGACCGTCCGGCCAAGGGAAAGAGTAGAAATGAAGAAACGACCACATTGTAAAGTGTTCTCAGACGAATCATCAAAGCCTCCGAACCTTGTTCCATCTTGTTGCTCATGGACGCAATCGCTCATGAGAGTGGAATTCTCCGCACATAATTGATGGCAGCCAATGTACATGAAGTTTACAAAAATAGTCAACTGTTTTTTAAACGTTCTGATTTCGTGTAAATATCAAATCGCATCATAAATGGGGGTAATTGCGGAGACTGATACTAAACTTGTTTATTTTCTTCTATTTACTGAAACGCCGCGAATCCTTCTACCTACAATTCCGAGAAATCGAACAGTTAGTTGCGTTTGGGACCTTGCATGGCTTCTGAAATATTTTGGGGTGAATTCGGATTGTCTCGGGCTCGAAGTTGAGTGGTTCGGATCTCTCCGATCAGTGCCCTTTTCGTGTCAGTGCCCTTTTGCGTGCTCGCCGGCTGTATGTGATGGACTGACCTGCAGCCCTAAATCCGCATAGAACTGAATATGATTTTAGATTTTGAACCGCTCCCATTTTCTGTCACATTCGATACTAGAGACTCCGGGCTGTTGAACCGCTTTTCTCCGCATTTGACGGGCTTTTCGCGCACTCTAGAGGCTCTATCAAGAGACTCTGGAGTGCGCGCCCCAGCGACCTGTTATCTTCGGCCCTGTGCAGGGCCGCGAACCCTTCGGGCGTTCGATCTGCAAGCGAGCTGTGCGGTCGTTGCCGATTGTAATGCTCGCGGAACTTGGCCAGCTTCTTGCGGGCTTCGTCCAGCGAAGAAAACCATTCTACGTTCAGAAATTCGTCTCGCAATCGACCGTTAAAGCTCTCGATGAACCCATTTTCCACGGGGCGGCCCGGTCAGAAATGAAGCACAACCGTACATCATGTCCCATTGCCCAGGCTTGCCATGGCGCGCGTCCGGAAACTCGCATCCCATCAATTCATTGTCTATCCATGCATCCGTTCCTGCTTCATCGCATGCTCTCTCACGCTCGACACCATACAACAGCGGCTTCCGGCTCATGGCTTCCACTGCGCCATGACCCATCTCTCAATGTAAGTACCTGACTTGAGGCCCAATACTGGGTATCACTACTCAGGCAGATTCAGTGCACAATTGTGGGTGATTGAAAGGCAGTGGCTGCAGGTCAGGATGCGGAACCATCATGGCGCGAAGAGTTTTTTCATCACGCTTCGGTTGAGGCTTTGCGGCTCCACCCTTCTTTTCGCTCCGCCAGTTTTCGGCCAGTTCTCCAGCCAACCCAAGCGAGAGAAGAAGTCTCTCCAAAGGGAGGGCGCGATGTCTGCTGACCCGGGCAGGAAAACTGGGAAGTCATCCTGCACCTGCTTCGCCAACTCCGCACTGATTGCAGACCAGTGTGTATTGACCTGTCGAAGCTTATCCGCAGCAACCGGAATTCCGGTGGCTCGCGCCCACGCAAAGCCTCTTGCGGAAGCGCCGCGAAACACGGCGGAACGGAGATCAGGAATGTCCGCCCACATTTTCTCAGCAAGACCGGAAGTCTCCTGCACGTCGAGTTCGCAGTAATCCAAAATTTTGGCCTGCTCTTCGGGCGTATATGGATGGCCGCGGAGGATCAGGTCTCGCATCCCCTTTTTGAATTCGGCCGACTCCAGGTGGATGCCATATGCGCTGGCAGCAGCCAGCAGGTTAAACGCTTTCTGCGCCTTCATCTCCTGCACGCGGTAATATTCGTTGTTCAGGTGCCGATACTCGATAAACAGGTCAAGTATGCGCGCTGGCATCTCCCATCCAAGCTGGATGAATGTCATCAGCTCGGCTTGGGCCGCAAACGCAATAAACAGATTCCAGCTGTTGAGTGGTACGGGAGGCCGCGGCGTCTCCCCGGGCTCATACCATTGGCGAAGCGTCCCCCCTGTCAGCGGGTTGTGGAATACAGCGCAGACGGGAACCGGAAGGTCTCCATCTGAGCCGTAGAACTCGGTATCGGCTATCCAGATATGCTCGATCCCGGCGCCGAGTTTGTTCAGTTCGGCTTGTAGTTCGTGAGCCCAAGCCATTGTGATTACCTCAGCAGGCGCTTGATGGTGGGGGTGTCCACGCTCGAGATGTCGAACGCATCGCCAAAAACCTGAGCGAGGATTCCGTCTGCACCGAACATCGACTTATCTGGCCACTCGATTTGGAACTCGATGGAGGTCGACGTATGCGCCTTGCGAAACGATGCGTAGCAAGTGGTCTGGTGCAAGGAGATCATCTATCTGTGGACGGCAGCTTCATCCAGGCTGACGCGAACAACGGCAGTCGTATACCGCGCGAGGAGCTCAGTGAAGCGGCACGAGTGAATCGCAATGTGCAGCAGTATTTAGATGATTTGCAGCGCGAGAATCCGGTGGAGGCAGAGCCACATCAGCAAGACAAAATGTCGACCACTGATCCGGATGCTGACCTATTTCAGCAAGGGCGACAGAGCGCCGACGCTCGGCTATTTCGACAACTACTTATCGACAACTCGAGTTGCGTAGTTGTTGGCGTCGAGGCAACTGACGCGCGCCCGAGTCAGGAGATCGCCTCGGCCCGCAGGATGCTCGCCGATTGTGCACACAGGTTCGGGCTTACTCCGAAAACGCTTGCAGCTGACACGGGCTACGGGAAGGCTGATTTTCTAGCCTGGCTAGAGGCCCAAGGAATCGCTTCATATATTCCTCTGCGAAAGCATTTTCCATCCGCTGATCGCCACTATGGCATGGACCACTTTACTTACCATCCAGAAACGAATAGCTATCAATGCCCCGAAGGAAAAGAGCTGAAGTACCGTGGAATCAAGCCGGCTGTCAATAGAAGCCATCTCTACAGATCAACCGAAGCGCAGTGCCGTGGCTGCTCAAGAAAAACAGAATGCACTTCGGGCCGATACAAGCAACTGGTCATCCATGTCGAAGAGGATGTGAGACAGCGTGCGCGGCAGCGGACCCAGGAGCCCGCGTTCTTTCCGCATCAACGAGATCGAAGAAAAGTTGAGGCGCTCTTCGGCGAGCTGAAGAATCGGATCGGATTGCGCCGTGTTCGCCTGAGAAGGCTAAAGCACGTTCGGGAACAGTTCCTAATGGCCGCAACCGCGCAAAACCTGAAGCGCTTGGTTCGGCACCTTGCCAAAGTAAGCCCGACGCCACCGGAATCCTTCAGTCTCCAGACCCGGAGCCGCGAAATGGGAATTGGAAGTCGATGCGGGCATCCCCGGATTCCTCTCACTCTCTTGCTGCCGGTGAGTTTTTCAACAGCTACCAAATAAGCGGACACCTGTTGGACACTTTTTTCGAGTCAAGATGGGAACTTCGAACCCTTACTTGCATTGCAGTCGAATCTAGTAGATCAGGTAAGAAGTGATAAAATAGTTCTAATCGATTAGAATATTTCCTAGAGTCACCGTTTCGGCATTCCTCGCTAGTAAATGAGAGAGCGCCAAAACGACGAGATGCCTTTTCCCTAAACCATAAGTTGGAGCTGATCGAGAAAGAGTCGCCAAGGCGAATCGGCATGATTTTTATTGGCATTCTGGAGAACAGATTCTTCCTAAACCGGTTGCGGATTGAACGAAGTTGATCCGCTTTAGTGTCTGCATGAGAACTACACGAGGTACTTGTAATTCACAAGCAGGTTAGCCCGCATTTCTCACAGGCGCGATTCGTCATTGGGTTGAGGGGATTTAGAAAAAGACTTGGAAAGGCCGTCTTTTCATGGCATAACTGCGTTGTCGAGACGTAGTTAATGCCGAGAAAAGGAGCGGCCTTTGATGACAGAGTGTAACCAAGAAACGTTCTCATTTACAGCCCATTTTTCGCGCCGGGTGGAGGCCGGGTTCACCGCCGGTCAAGTATCGAGCGACGGCGGGGCGCTGCTGTTGCGCGAGGCGGACCGCAAGATCAACCTGCTGGGCCGGCTGGCGGGCTGTTTCATCGATGGCCGTGCACCAGCTGCTGGTCAAGCACCAGCTTGTCGGAGATGCTGGCGCAGCGCATCTACGGGCTGGCGCTGGGCTACGAGGACCTGAACGATCACGAGCAGTTGCGCTCGGATCCGCTGCTGGGGCTGCTCAGCGGCAAGCGCGAACTGGATGAGCCGCTGGCCGGCAAGAGCACGCTGAACCGGCTGGAACTGACCGGCCGCAGCCTGCGCTATCACAAGATCGGCTACTCGGCCGAGGCCATCGACCGGCTGCTGGCGGATCTCTATCATCGAGTCGCACGCCGCGCCGCCAGCCCAGATCGTGCTCGATCTGGATGCGACCGACATCCCGCTCTACGGCCATCAGCCGGAGCGGTTCTTCCACGGCTACTACGACAGCTACTGCTATCTGCCGCTGTACATCTTCGCCGGCGACCAGTTGCTGTGCGCGCGGCTGCGTCCGGCCAACCAGGATGCGGCTGCCGGTTCGGTGGAAGAAGTCAGCCGCATCGTGGCGCAGCTGCGCCAGCGCTGGCCGGAGGTGAAGCATCGTGCTGCGGGCCGACTCCGGCTTCTGCCGCGAAGACGCTGATGGGCTGGTGCGAGCGAAACCATGTCGACTACTCTTCGGCCTGGCCGCGCAACCAGCGGCTGCGCAAGATCATCGGCGCCCAGATGCATCAGGCGCACATGCTGCATCAGAGCACCGGCAAGGCGGCCCGCGTCTTCGCCGAGTTCGACTATCGGACCCACAAGAGCTGGTCGCGCGCGCGCCGCGTGGTGGCCAAGGCCGAGTATCTCGACAAGGGCGAGAACCCGCGCTTCGTGGTCACTTCGCTAACCGCCGAACAGTGGGCCGCGCAGGACTTATACGAGAAGTTCTACTGCGCCCGCGGCGAGATGGAGAACCGCATCAAGGAACAGATGTGCCTGTTCGCCGACCGGCTCTCCACCGACGAAATGAAAGGCAACCAGTTGCGCCTCTACTTCTCCGCGCTGGCCTACACGCTGATGGAAGCGCTGCGCCGGCTGGCACTGAAAGGCACCGACTGGGCCCAGGCGCAGGTCGATACCATCCGCCTGAAGCTGTTCAAGATCGGCGCCATCGTGCGCATCAGCGCGCGCCGCATCCTGCTCCAGACTCAGTTCGCGCCTATCCCTGGAAAGACATCTACGCTCACGCCTTCCACGCCCTGCGCTGCTGACCTTTGCGCATGCTCCGACAACCACTCTTACCCATCGCGGCTGAACCCATCGGCCGGGCGGAGCCATGCCCAAAATCCATCTCCGGAGCAGAACAGGCTAACCCACGTGCTCAAAAACTACCCAAAGCCAATGCCAGCCAGAAAATACTCCCACCCGCCACCAACTCCCGACGAACCAAAAATCAGTGACTGTGAGAAATGCGGGTTAGGCGACAAGAGAAGCATGTCGCGATTCAAGGTCTACAGCCCGGATCAGGCGTATTTGCTTCCGCCGAGCGTGCGGCATGAGCTGGGCTCTGGTCGTCTTTGCTTTTTCGTACGCGAGGTGATCGAGCGATTGGATATGAGCGTGTTTGTGGAGAGCTACTCGGCCGAGGGTGGCGAGCTCTACGCTCCGCAGTTGATGCTGGGGGTGTGGCTTTACGCCTACGCGCTGGGCATCACCAGCGCCCGGCAGGTGGAGCGGCGCGTGGTGGAGGATCTGGCTTTTCGCTATCTTGCCGCCGGGGAGCGGGTGGCCGATGCAATAAGAAGGCGCGATTGCGAGCCTTGCTCTCGAACGATCCTGAACAAAAGGTCGGGATATTCCAATAATTCCATTAATTCTGGATCGTCATTTGTCTCGAACCTCTTCGCTTCCTCTTCTCCATCATGTTCCGATTAGAAGCGTAGCAGCTAATTTGATCTAATTCGTATCGTTACGATTGTTCTTGACACTTCTCGACGGCTGAATGTAAATTCCTCCGTGTCAATTGAGAGCGCGCGGGTAACTCGCGAGAATGGCGCACGTTCCCCTATCTCTAATGCGGAGGACAGTGATGATTCGTCGAAACTCGCTTTGCATCTTGACCGCCTACTTGTTCCTGATCGTTTCTAGCGCTTGCTGGTCGCAAGCAACCGAAGTCGATCAAATTTCAGGAACGATTGTTGACCCAACTGGCGCAGTTGTTGCCGGTGCACAGGTGAAAACAACTCAGACGAGTACCGGCTTTACTCAAACCGCAACTACGAATAGCAGTGGCGTCTATCAGCTACTGAGCCTTCCCATTGGTCCTAACAGAATTGAGGCGAGCCGTGAAGGCTTCAAGACATCCGTACAGGAAGTTGTTCTGCAAGTAAACGTTAATCTGACCGTCAATTTTTCGCTTCAGGTCGGATCGATCCAGCAGCAGGTTGTTGTCTCAGCCTCTGCGTCCATGGCCGAAACAGAAAATGCGGCTGTTGGACAGGTGATCAATGATCAGAGTGTTGTTGACCTTCCATTGAACGGACGGAACGCTGCTCAACTTGTGGTACTTTCCGGAGGCTCCTCGATTATTTCTGGATTCATTGGCAGCAAAAACTATCCGACTTCTGAGACCATTTCTGTCGCTGGTGGTGCGACCAACGGAACGGACTATCTGATGGACGGCGGGTATTATAACGATGTTTTCAGCAGCGTTAATCTGCCTCTGCCATTCCCAGACGTGTTGCAGGAGTTCAGCGTTCAGACGAGCTCAATTCCCGCCAGCTATGGTGAGCGGGCTGGAGGCATCGTTAATGTCGTTTCGAAATCCGGGACCAATGTCTACCACGGCGACCTGTTTGAGTTCATACGGAACGGTGCTGTGAATGCCGTAAACTATTTCGCTACCAAGGTTGACGAACAGAAGCGAAACCAGTTTGGCGGCACGTTCGGCGGACCAATCAAGCATGATAAGCTCTTCTTCTTTGGTGGTTGGCAGGAAACCATCCTGAGAACGGCGCCGCCAACGACAATCTCATTCACCCCGACTGCAGCGGAACTCACCGGTAATTTCTCAGCGATTACAGCGCCGATCATTGACCCGACCACAGGCCTGCGGTTTCCAGGCAACCAGATACCTACAGCAAGGTTCAGCGCGGCGACATTGAACGAACTGAAATATATCCCTGTCGGTGCGCCTGGGACTGGCGAGGTGGAATACAGTATTCCGTCGCCCACCAACGAAAACCAGTATCTCGGAAGAGTTGACTGGAACCAATCTGAGCGCAATAGGATTTTCGGACGCTACTACTACACGAAGGACAGCAATCCGGCCGCCTTTGGTGGCGACCTACTGCTGACAACCGCACCAGGTGTCATTGATACGGTTCAGGCATTGACTGCACGGCGATACGGTCACGCTGTCCTCTACGACACTCAACACTCTGCACTTCACATGGACCTACGAACGGATTAATCGCGGTCCCGCTCCCGGTGTTCCCGCTGCCGCATCTCTCGGGCTGAACATTCCTCCATCTCCCGGGAACACTCCGGAGCTCGTGGTTTCCAACTACTTCCAAACAATGTGCGGGACATGCTCTGTCGCGACCGTCTACTCAGGAAGTAAGCAGATTGCCGAGGATTTCAACCTCATAAGAGGACGTAATTCGTTTGCCTTCGGTTTTGACTGGGTCGGAAAATACCTCCGCTACACGACCTCAGGCGCGCAGAATACGCCCTTCACCTTTAACGGCAGCATCACTGGGAATGCTTTGAGCGACCTGATGCTGGGGCTTACATCCGCGTTCGGCCCGGGAGTTTAGAGACGTGGAGATCCCATCATGAACTACTTCGGCTATTATGGCAGCCGATAGCGTTAAATTGACCCGCCGCTTGAGTCTCAATGCGGGTTTGCGTTGGGAGCCCTATCTTCCGCAGCACGGCGATAAACAACGTGGCATCGCATTTCGATCAGGCAGCGTTTGCATTGGGCACGAAGACCACGCGGTTATCAGAATGCACCTCCCGGACTAACCTTCCCTGGAGACAAGGGCTTTCCCGAAGGAGGAGTCTTTCACACCCTTGCCGCTCTTTGCTCCTCGCGCTGGGCCTGGTTTGGGATCCTTTAGGGAATGCGAAGACCATCGTGCATGTGGGCTACGGTATCCTGAATGATGCAAGAAACGACCTCGAAACCTTTGATCGATTCGGCTTCGGACCGCCTTGGGGTAACAACATCACCATCAACGATCCTGTGGGCGGATGGGCGAATCCATTTCAGGGTTACCCCGGGGGCGACCCATTCCCGCTACCGTATCCCCCGAATGCGAGTGCGACCATTTGTTTCGGAAGGCAGTTTATATCAATGTTCCGCTGCACCCCAGGCCGGCTTATGTTCAGGAATGGAATGTGAGCGTCCAACAGCAGTTGGGTGCAAACTGGCTGCTTACAGCGAACTACATTGGCAATGAGGGTACGCATATCTGGACCATTTACCAGGCCGACCCGGCTGTGTACATTCCAGGGACAATGCGGATCGAGTGCTTGCTCTACAGTCGCAAATACAAACAGCAGAAGAGTATTGTCTCAACTGAATCCGGTTACATGGCGCCGCATTTTCATCCATTGGAACAGTAAACGACGGCGCAAATTCCTCATATAACAGCATGCTCCTCTCGCTGAATCGGCGACTGAAGAGTAACCTGAGCCTGTTGTTCAACTACACGTGGGCACATTGCATCAATGATGCTGATGCGTTCATGGAAGTCATCGGTTCCTATCAGAATCCTTACAATCTGGCTGGTGATAGGGGCAATTGTGGCTCTGATACCCGCCAGATATACAACATGTCCCTTGGTTGCCGGGACACCGCATTGGACGGCGAATCTCGCCAGGAACGGGCGGTTGCGGATTGGCACCTTTCACTGATCGTGAGTGGTCGTCCGGTCATCGGTTCTCTCCAGGCAACTGGATAGACGCGTCACTGACCGGAGTCAATTCGGACCGGCCGAACGTGTCCGGAAACCCGAATAGCATTTCAGCGGTCTCTGACCGAAATGGTTTAACACGGCGGATTACACCGAGAACCCGCCCGGAACCTACGGTAATGCAGGCCGGGACTCTCTGGTGGGGCCGGGTGGATATGAACCGGATATGTCGATCTATCGCGACTTCTCGTATGAAGTTTTCCACAAATCGCAACTATTCGAATTGCGATGCCGAAGCCTTTAATGTGACAATCATCCGGAGTTCGCCAATCCGACAGCCACTTTCACTCGGCGCAATTCGGACAAATCCTGAGCACAGCGAACAACGGTCGCATCATGCAGTTTGCTGCGAAGTATGTCTTTTAGGGAGGATTCGGTTTGAAAGGACCTCTCGAGACTAGCTCAACGTTCTCTTCAACGTGAAAAGATCATCGGGCCTTTGGTGATTTGCTTTTGTATTTCCGAACCAGTCCGAAAGTCAGTCTTCGACCAAATCCGAGGAGGGTATGGATGCGGAAGAGGCGTTTCAGTGTGGAGCAATAGATGATCGGAATTCTGAAGCAGGCCGGGGTGGGAGTTCCGGTGGCACCGCGCAAATCCTCACGTAAATTCACTGAAAATTTCGCCATCGCGTGCGCGAAACCGGCGACTTCTTCTTCCACGACCGCAAGCTCGCCGTTTTTGAGCGCGGTGATCTGGTCGCTCTTCCGACGCCGGAGCATATAAGCGGTCACTTCCCTCCAACTGCAAGTCCCGACTCGGCCGGCAGAAGTTCTTACTCAAGGGCAAACGAGCTTTTGCGACGGAAATCCCATAGATGGCGACTGTCTCAAAATCAGAAAACTCTATATCTTGGACGGTAATATGACGCGTATCCTCCGGCTCTTCTCTCGCTTTCCTGGCTCTCCTCGCTATTGCCGCTTACGCCTCCAATCCGCTAAGATCAAAACCGACAAGGGCAAAGTCGAGAGCCTTCACCACTGACCAGCAGGTTCGCGCCTTCAAGGGCATTCCCTTTGCCGCGCCGCCCGTCGGCGATCTCCGCTGGCAGCCTCCGCAGCCCGCGGCCAAGTGGAAGGGCGTCCGTCGGCGCAACGGACTTCGGCCCGCACTGCATCCAGTCAGACGTCTATCCCGACATGGTCTTCCACGACCCCGGCCCAGCGAAGACTGCCTCACCCTGAACGTCTGGACGCCCGCCGAACGCAAACCGGCGCGCCTGCCCGTCATGGTCTGGATCTACGGCGGCGGCTTCCACAGCGGGAGGCACCTCGGAGCATCGCCAGGACGGCCAGTTCCTTGCGCACCGCAACGGCGTCATCGTCGTTCCGATGAACTACCGCCTCGGCATCTTCGGCTTCTTCGCCCATCCCGAGCTCACCGCCGAATCGCCCCACCACGCCTCCGGCAACTACGGCCTGATGGACCAGGCCGCCGCGATCCAATGGGTTCAGAAACAACATCGCAGCCTTCGGCGGCGACCCAGCCAACATCACCATCTTCGGCGAATCCGCCGGCTCCTTCTCGGTCAGCGCGCTGATGGCCTCGCCGCTCTCGCAGGCCTCTTCGCACAAAGCCATCGGCGAAAGCGGAGCCGCCTTCTATAGCGGTCGGCCTCAGCTTTCAACCTCGCGAGACCGCGAGCAGACCGACACAGATTCGCCCAGGCGCGCCTTCGGCACCAGCAATCTCGCCGATCTCCGCAAACTCTCCGCCGAAGACCTCTCAAGGCGCAACCGCCAAGACAATCCAGCCGCAGGCCGCGCTTCGGCCCCGATGTCGACGGCTACTTCCTGCCCGACTCTGTCCCCGACATCTATGCCGCGGGCAAGCAGGCCCACATTCCGCTGCTCGCCGGCTGGAATGCCGACGAAGGCCGCGGCCGCACTCTTCGCTATCCCACGAACCGACCGCCGAAGCTTCACCGCGCAGGCAGAAGACGAGTTCGGCGCCAACGCTGCCAAAGTTTCTCGCGTCTACCCCGCCACAACTGACGCCGAAGCCTGCGCATCTCCGCCGGCGACTTCGCCAGCGACGCTTCATCGCCTACTCCACCTGGCGCTGGCTCGAAGCGCAGGTCCAAGACCGGCAACGCGCCCGTCTACCGCTATCTCTTCGACCTCGGCTCACCCGGCGACAAATTCCATCCGGCCGTCATCGGCGCCTTCCACTCCGACGACATCGAGTATGTCTTCGGCACTCTCGATTCGCGCGCAGGATGCCATCGGCGCCCCGAAGACCGCAAGCTGTCCGATCAGATCGGGCATACTGGACCAACTTCGCCCGCACCGGCGACCCCAACGGCTCTCCATCGATCTGCCCAAGTGGCCCAACTATAACGCCGCAGGCGGATGGCAGGTCATGCATCTCGACGCAACCTCCGAGCCAAGCCCGACACCCATCGCGATCGCTATCTCTTCCTCGACAGAGTCTGGGGCAAGCCCGGAAGCGGGAATCCGTAAATTCGCTATTGAAGTTATTGGGTGCCTGTGAGTCGCTGTCGGGGCCGAAGCCGTTCGTAGCGGTACAAGCCAGGCAAAAAATGCGTGAAGCC
>CAVWXA010000025.1:0-63755 GCA_963758785.1 uncultured Acidobacteriaceae bacterium | reverse complement strand
CCTTCGTAATGAAAAGAGTCTCGTCTCAAGTTGGCGGCCGATTTGTGAATGGCGCGACTTGGTTTTTACCCCACCCTAGCGGAGCTAGAATGGGGCACCCCGGTTGTGGTGTGGGTCGGGGTGGCGTCTCGCCGACCAACCCTGACTCTACCGGCTTACTGGAAGTTGGACCGGGGCCCGAGCTGTGAACCTTCTGCCGGCCTCCGTTGCAGGCATCTCAACGGCAACGTGGAACAGCCAGCTCAATGCGAAGCTGAGCAAAAGGAACATTCCCAAAATTACGGCAAGAGGCAGCCGTCCGTAGAAGAGATGGACCAGCGTGAACAATACGGTTGCGTGCACCAGGTACAGGCTATAGGAGATGCGGCCCAGGAATTGCAGCGCTCCGGTGCGGAGAACGGCGCTGGCTTTCGGGCTACTGATCGCAGCCAACATCAAGCCACAGCATCCAGCGACAACCGGCCAATCGGTCAGCGGCTCGAAGCGGCGAATCAGCGATGGGAGCCCCTGGCCGTAAGTAATAAGTAAAAAGGAGAGCAGGAGCAGCCAGACGAAGGTCGATTTTCGAAGTGCTGAAGCGCGGGCCTGAAGTGATGCACGGTGCTGAGCCAGAAACGACCCGATACTGAAGATCGCCGCGTAATGGAGAGTGATGAGATAGTCAGCAGAATAGGGGCTCGAATGTGCGACGCAGGCGACGCTCGATGCGGCGATGCCGATCAAGACCAACCCTACGAGGGGAATACGCCTTGCCATCATATAGACGAGCGGGAAGAAGATTGAGATCCGCATTTCGTAAATCAACGACCAAAAGGCTGTGTTGTACTGTGCAGCGTCGTACTTCCCGATGAATAAAACGTGTTGGAGGACGAGCGCAGTCGTAACCGGACGTGACCAGGTAATGGAGAACCAACCTGACAATGCTGGAACGGGCCCATGCAAGAAAGCCGCCCCAATGACGGCGAGTGCCAGGGCGGCAAGATAAGGAAAGTAGATACGAAAGATGCGCCTCGTGATATAGGGAACGTAAGGTTGCGTGCGCACGCTGAGCACGAATCCGCTGAGGAGGAAGAAGAGCATCACCGCCTCGTGCGCGGCGAAAAGCAGGCGCAGGGGCGACTCCAAGAGCGCCACCTTAAGAAGTGGCGAGTCGCTGACAGGAATGACGTTGACCACATGGCGCAAGACAACTACGCATGCGGCAATTCCGCGCAGGGCATCCAGTTCAGCGTAGCGGCACTCCACGGGTCAGGAGCCCTCTAGTACGAAGATTCCGTACGTCATTTCACCGTACCTTTCTTTAGTCGATGGTGGAAGATCGTGAAGTCGTACCACCCGGGGGAGCAATCTGCTTTCCGTGCCGAATTGCTGTCATTGTAGCGTTCCCTGGGCAAGTTGGGAGACGCGGGTCTGTTCATTTCGGGGAGCTTTTTCGGCATGACTGAACAGCTTGGTGAAAAAGTGATTCTGTGGGCAGGGTGGGACGGCAGGGGCAGACAGATTTGTGATTGTCTCGGCTTGGTTTTTTCCCCACCTTGGCGGAGCTAGGATAGGGCAACCCGATTCAGGTGTGGAGTCAGGGATCCACGCGGCCGCGAAAAAAAGGGATCGATCAGAGACTTAGAGAACGAGATGCAGATCCCTCGGCTCCGCTCGGGATGACAGGTCAATGGCGTGGAAGTAATCGGGGTTGAGGAGAGCGGGGGTTATTTTGCGGCGGGTGGGGACAGTGGGGGGAGTTGAAAGACCTGGATGGCGCCTGCGTTGAGGATGGCGACGCGCTGGCCTGACGGGGAGATGGCCACGTTGCCCCCGCCATCGAGGATTGGGGTGAGCGGCGACTCGAGCAGGACTTTGCCGTTGGCCGCATCGAAGACTCTCACGACCTGGCCCGCGATATCCTTGGCGTCGAGCATGCGCTTGTAGCGGTCGACGGAACGCTTGAGGAGCAGCGTTTCCCGCGCCACGCGCGCGCCGGTTGGCGTGGTGACCAGCAGCGGCCACATGACATTCGAACCGATCCGATTCTTCCACAGCGAATCACCATGGGTCGATATCGCCTCGAGCATCGGCCCGTTTTCCGGATCGCAGGCGGTCGCGAACAATTCCGAATCGGAGGTAAAGCTATACGTCGGCGGGCACGTGGACTGTGGGCGGGCCATTACTTGATCGCCGCCTGCAAAGTTCTTCATCAAGAGGAACCACATGGTACCGCTGCCGCGCACGCTCTCAAGATAGCCTTCGGAATTCATGGGCCAATCGGAGGTCTGCGAGGTCCAGGGCACCTGGATGTTGCGCACGACGTCGCCCGAAGCCCGCTTGAGGGTGCGAATCACGAGAACGTTCTGGCTGGCAGGCTGCCCGGCGGCGGCAGTTGCGGGAGGGCCGGTGGCAGAAGGGACGGGCGAGTTCGGTTGCTGCGCTGCAGTTGCGGAGTCTGCGGCGGCTTCGGATGCGGGGACCAGGGAGTTCGCGATCAGGAACTGCTGGCTGGGGTCCATCTCGATCCAGAGCAAGCGGCCGGGGAAACGCAGGTTGGGCGTCAACTCGAGTTGGGCATCGCCCTCGTCAAGACCCTCGGGCACGCGCAGAAAAAAATGCCCGTCATTGAGCATCCAGAGATAACGCAAACGGTCGGGGACGATCCACGCAGCGCGGGACTCGATGTTGCCGCTGGGAAGGGACAGCACCAGGGCTTGAATGTTTTGCTGCTCGCCCTTGGTGGTGTCGCCGGCATTGCGCGGGATGAGGGACGAGGCACGAAAGGTGAAGAGGATCCGGTTTTCGTCGAGGAAATCGAGGCTGACCAGACTCTGGCGGCGGAGAAAGAAGTATTCGCTGGGAGTGGAAAAACCGAGAGGCGCGACGGGAATGGTGAATGCAGGCGCCAGGCTGGGACCCTGGGGGTAGCGGTCGAGGATTTTTGCCGGCGGACCGAGGCCGGATGGCAGCGGCGGATAGGTGGGGACAGGCTGCGCGGACACCACGGAGGCCGCGAGCAGAAGGAGGCAGAACGCGGGCAAAGCTGACGCGATGCGGAGCGCTGACAGAATGCGGAGCCGTGGATGGATGAGATCAGTGGTCAGCATGTGAGGGCGTAATCGCCTGTTATTCACTTTCGCACGGGTGGCATTGCGAGCGAAAGTTATGAACAGGCGACAGGGTGTATCAAACACAGCGATTGCCAATCCCAGGTCTCAAATTCGAGACCTGGGGTACCCATTTTCAATGCCGGTCGTTTACCGCATGACTGAAGTCGTGCCCCTTCAAAGCCCATTGATGCAGAACGATCTAGTGTCCTGAGTCTAAAGTTCGCGTACAAAATCGGGCGACGGAATCGAGAATCTGATCTGCGGTTTTGTGCCAGACGAATGGCTTTGGGTTCTTGTTGTGATGCTGAATGAAATTCCTGATAGCTGATTCCAGTTCTTTGGTTGAGCGGTGTACGCCGCGGCGAAGTTGCTTGTCGGTCAGTTGTGCAAACCATCGTTCGACCAGGTTGAGCCAACTGGCCGAAGTGGGCGTAAAGTGCAGATAGAATCGCGGCCTTTTCGCCAGCCAGTCGTGGATCAGTTGTGTTTTGTGCGTGCCGTAGTTATCCAGAATCAGGTGGACATCTAAGTTGCGGGGAACGTTTTGCTCGATGGTGTCGAGGAATTTGCGAAACTCGACCGAGCGATGGCGGCGCTGCGTCTGTCCGATCAATTTACCCGACTTGGTATTCAGTGCGGCAAACAGACTGGTGGTGCCGTGACGCGCATAATCGTGTGTGCGGCGTTCGATCTGCCCTGGACGCATGGGTAGCAGGGGTGCGGTTCTATCCAGCGCTTGTATCTGACTCTTCTCGTCCACACATAAGACCAGGGCGCGGTCGGGCGGGTCAAGATACAGACCAACGATGTCGCGCACCTTCTCGATGAACAGCGGATCGCGAGAAAGCTTGAAGGTCTCACTGCGATGGGGCGCAAGGGAAAAGGCGCGCCAGATGCGGCTGATGCTGGACTGGCTCAGTCCGCAGGTCTTGGCCATATCCCGGGTCGACCAATGGGTGGCGGCCTCAGGCTGGCTCTCCAGCGTGCGCGTCAACACCAACTCAACCTGCTTGTCGCTCAACTTGCGCGAGGTGCCTGGACGCGGCTCGTCCAGAAGTCCGTCGTTGCCTGCGCTTTGAAAGCGCTTCCTCCACTTACCCACCGTATGCGGCGTGGTGGAAAGCTTCAGCGCAATCGACTTGTTGCTCCCGCCCTGTGCGGCGAGCAAAATAATCCGCGACCGCATGGCCAGAGCCTGCGCGGTCTTAGGCCGCCGGCTCCAAGCCTCCAGTTCCAGCCGCTGCTCATCATTGACCGTGACAACCGCTACGGGGCGACCTAAACGCATCGATAACCTCTACTCTATTCGATGCGGAAGTGTCGCATACTTATGCTAATTCTTTCAGACTCATGACACTAGAACTGGTTGCATAAATGGTTTGGGGCGATCGCAAGACATCCCTCAGGGCTAAAACCTAGCTATTTATTGGCCTTTAACGGCAAGACTAGACAGCTTGGTGAAAAAGTGATTCTGTGGGCAGGGTGGGACGGCAGGGGCTGAAGCCCGACGTTGATAGTGGGGCTTTTGCGGCCCGGCTCAAGTTACCCCACGAACGAGGACCTGTCCGTGGGGACCCCGACAAGCCGTGCCCTTGTTACAGAGCTCTCTTCCGGAGGTCTTTTTCACCAAGCTGTAAAGCCGTGCCCCTTCAAATATGTATATATGCAACCAGCTCTAGTCTCCTGAGTCATTGATATCTTGCATAATCCGAAGTCCGGAAATGCAGGTCCTTCGACTCCGTTTGGCCGGATGACCGGCCAAACTCTGCTCAGGATGACCGCTGTATTTATCTTTCGAACTTCAGACTCAGGAGACTAGTGGGCGAAGAGGGTGAGGTCGATGGCGGCGCCCATGGCTTTGTATCCGTCGTCGCCGGGGTGAAGGTGGTCGCCTGAATCGTCGGCCGGATTGAAGTGGGTGGGATTCTGCGGGTCGCGCGTCGCTTTGTCGAAATCGACGACGCCGTTGAATGTGCCGCTGGTGCGAATCCAGTCGTTGACGGCTTCGCGAACCTGTTCGCCCTTGTCGCAGGAGTAGTTGGCTCCGCCGTAGGGTGTGAGCGTCGCGCCGATGGCCTTGATGCCGTGCTCGTGAGCAGCGTCGGCGATTTGCTTGAGGCCATGCTCCAGTTGCTGCGCGGTGATATCGTCCCAGGGAACCTGGACATGGGCGAGACGGCCGATGTCGTTGATGCTTTCAAGGACGATGACGTAGCGCACGCCGCTCTGCGCGAGGACATCGCGATCGAGGCGCGAGAGGGCGCTGGGGCCGGTGGTCTCGTTGAGCACGCGATTGCCGCCGATGCCTTCATTGAGGACGGCGACATTTTTGAGGTTCGGGTCGGTGTGAAGGCGAGTGGCGAGAACATCGGGCCAGCGGAGATTGGCATTGAGGGTAGAGTGCGCGCCGTCGGTGATGGAATCGCCAAGCGTAACGATGGAGTAAGAGCCGGCGGCCGAGGGGACGTCGATGCCATCGAGGAAGTACCAGGACGTGATGGTCGAGGATTGAGTGAGCTCGGGAGCTGTGGACGAATCGCCATTGGCAAGATAGTTGTCCTGATCGGCGAAGGCGTGGAAGGTTTCGGCGCGCATGATCTGCGGCGGGAGATAGAAGCTGACGGCGAGGTCAGAGAACTGAGCGACGTCTAGCGCGACAGGATCAGAGAACATGGCGGCGCCGGGTGGAATGTTGACGGAGGCCGCTCCGCCAAAGGTGAGGGCATGATCGCTGCCGGGCTGGGTGGCTCCGCCGGCGGCGCTGAGCGCGACGTGAGCATCGCTGACGGTGAGCGGATCGAGGCCGAACTCATTGGTGAAGCGCACACGAACTTTTGGGCCGCCGATGGAGATGTGGGCGACTTCGCGCAGCGTGACGCCGGTGAGCAAACGAAGATTGATGCCGTCGGCCTGCATGGGCGAGGCAGCCCAGGTTCCTACCCATTGCTGCTGAGGAGTGGATTGGGCGCGGGACGGCGCGGCGAGCGCGAGGGCAACGGCGGCGATGGCGAGAACAGAGATGCAGCGATTGGGCATTTTCCCTCCAGGGCGGAATTTGGTTTATCGTGGTTCCAAAATTCAGAGGAAGCTGTTTCGGAACCGCTTTCCTCAACGCTCGGCGCTGTCACAGGGGCTAAAGCCCTTTGACTTTATTGGCTGTTTTCGGCATGACTGAAGTCGTGCCCTGATACGAAACGAGCGATCAAGCAGCTTCTCCTATTTCAAGAGCTCCGTTATTCAATTTAGCCTCTCAAATGCAGGTCCTTCGACTTCGCCGCCCGCATACGCGAGCGGCTTCGCTCAGGATGACAGCAGGGTCAATTAATGCAGGTCGATATCGGCGGCTAGCGGGGTGTGTTCGCTGGAGTCGCCGACGCGAATGACAAACTTGCCGGGATCGATGATCCACTTGTGCGCAGGCTCATCCCAAAAGCTGAAAGAGCGCGCGTCGAGGTTGAGAGTGATGTGTTGAGTTTCGCCGGGAGCGAGGCGCACTTTCTGAAAGCCTTTCAACTCGCGCTCGGGGCGATCGATCTGAGCGGAGGGGTCGGAGACGTAGAGCTGCGCGACTTCCGCTCCGGCTACGCTGCCGGTATTGGTGACGTCGAAACCGACGGGGACGGTGGAACCAGAGGCGGCGCTAGCGGGAACGGCAAGTTTCGAAAATTTGAAGGTGGTGTAGCTAAGTCCGAAGCCGAACGGGAAGAGCGGATGCTGGTGGGTCGTGGTCCAGTAACGATAGCCAACCATGAGCTTGTCGCCGTAGGTGATGTGCTCGACGGTGTAGTCCTTGGGCTGGCCGTCGGCGCCGGTGGTGTGGAGGGTGGTGTTGTTGGCGGGGTCGCCGTTGTACCACTTCGCGGAGGGATTCGTGTCCCAACTGCGATCGAAGGTGACGGGCAGCCTGCCTTCAGGATCGTGCCGGCCGAAAAGAATTTGCGCGATGGCGGTGCCGCCTTCCTGACCGGGATACCAGGCGTCAACGAAGACGGGAACTTTGTCGAGCCAGCGGCTGGTGTCGATGCCGCCGCCGGCGGTGAGGACGACGATGGTGTGCGGGTTGGCGCCGGCTACTTCTTCAAGGAGCGCGTCCTGGCCCGGCGGCAGAGTGAAGGTGCGGTCGTGGCCCTCGCCCTCAGTGTGCGGATCGAAACCGACGGCCACGACGACAACGTCGGCCTGCTGGACGGCCTTCTTTTGATCGGGCGCTTCGGGCATTCCGGGGCTGTAGAAGATGTGCGCTTCGGGGCCGAGCAGGTTGGCGATGCCGGTGAGGATGCTGACCGGCTCGAAGGCATGAGCTTCAGACGAGCCGCCGCCGCCGGGGACCGCGGGATAAGCGTCGGGACCAATGATGGCGATGTTTTTGATTTTCGCCGGGTCGAGGGGAAGGAGATGGTTTTCGTTTTTGAGGAGGGTGATGCTTTCGAGGGATTCGTCAAGCGCGAGCGTGCGATCGGCAACCGAGTAGGTGGAGTCGGCGGGATCGAATTGCGGGCGCGTGGTGAAGCCGTAGCGCAACTCGGCGCGGAGCAGACGCAGAACGTGCTCATCGATGGTGGACTCTTTGACCTGGCCGCTTTGCACGGCGGGAACGAGATTTTTGGCGTTCATGAATTTGGGGCTGGGCATTTCGAGGTCGAGGCCGTTGTTGCAGGCGGCAACGCCGTCGTAGGTCGCGTCCCAGTCGGACATGAGAACGCCCTGAAATCCCCATTCGCCTTTGAGCACTTTGAGGTTGAGGAAGTCGTTCTGGGTGGCGTGGACGCCGTTGACCAGGTTGTAGGAGTCCATGACCGCATCGACGTGGGCCCTGGTGACGGCGGCTTCGAAGGCGGGCAGATAGATTTCGCGCATGGTGCGCTCGTCGACGTCGGCGCTGATGTTGTGGCGGTTGAACTCCTGATTGTTGAGGGCGTAATGCTTGACGGTGGCGATGACGCCCTGCGATTGCACGCCCTGAATGAAGGGCACGACGAGTGAGGAGTTGAGGTAGGGGTCCTCAGACAGGTATTCGAAGTTGCGGCCATTGAGAGGCGAGCGGGCGATATTGACGCCGGGACCGAGAAGGAAGTTGACGTTGCGGGCGCGCGCATCGCGGCCGAGGCCCTCGCCGATTTTGCGAGCGAGATCGGTGTCCCACGCGGCGGCAAGCGAAACGCCGGCGGCGTAGGCCGTCGTGGGTCCCCAGGTGCGGACGCCGACCGAAGCATCGGACATTTTGAAGCTGCGGCAGACCGATGGCGGGCATGGGACGCGTAAACATATTGTCGACGCCGCCGAGCAGCTCGATCTTCTGTTCCAAGGTGAGCTTGGCGAGCATGGCGTGCGCCTGGGCCTCGATGGCGGGCGAGTCGGGCACGGGAGCCTGGGCCGCGGCTGGAAGGGGGCCGAACGAAGCTAGCACCAAGGCGAAGGAGAAAAATACAGGAGTGCGAAAAAGATGATTTTTCATAACGCGCCAAAGTATCGCATTTGGCGGCCTGCTGTACAGCCATCGAGGTGTGCAAAGAGGGGTTTGCCGTGGCTGGCGCAGCCGCGATTCGGATCAGAAATCCGGGGCATGCAAAGCGGCGATGCAGCGGAAGAAACACGCGTCGAGAGTGACGAGAGTTCTCCAGCGGAATCAAGGATTTGTCTGTTGTGACTCGAATCACAGGCGGGGGTGAATGGGGTCACTGATTTGGCCAGGTGCGAGAGAGCACACTCGAAGTCCAATGGGCGGAATCGCGCAGCCGGGGGGTCGAAGATGGCAATGAGCTTCGAAAACGGATTGAAAACGATCGTGGTGGCGACGGACCTGGAAGGGCAGGCAGAGGCGGCGCTCGAGTATGCCCGCAAGCTGGCTGCGAACTACGGCGCGCGCATCGTGCTGGCACACGGACTCGATCCGATGGAATATGCCGCTGTGGATGCGCTGCCTGAGAACGTAGCGAACCACCTGACAGAAGCGGCGCGCAAGGTGCTGGACAAGCTGGCTGGCGACCTGATGCGCGAGGGAATTCATAGCCACTCCGAAGTTCGGCAAGGGACGGTCGCGGAGATGCTGGTGGATGTGGCGCGGCAGTACGAAGCCGGGCTGATCGTGATCGGAACCAAGGGTATGGAAGGCGCAGGACCGGTGGTGGTTGGCGCGATTGCAGAACAACTGGTGAGGATTGCGCCGTGTCCGGTGCTGGCAGTGGCGGCGGATTGGAATGCCGGAGCGAACCGGCCCACGCCGGGAGGACCTGTGCTGCTGGCAATGGAGCGGAACGACGCTGCTGCAGCGGCAGCGGCCGCGGCGAGTTCGCTGGCAGTGACGTTCAAGCGGCCGCTCATGGTGCTGCATGTTCGGTCGGCAGCGGAAAAGGCTGCAAACCTGAATCCATCTACTTTGATCGAGAACCAGGGCATTCGGTTCGAAGGAACGATGCAGGTGCGGTCCCTGGTAAAGGACGGCGATCCAGCCGATGCGGTGGCCGAAGTGATTAGCGAATATCACCCGAGCATCCTGGTTGCGGGAGTGAAGCGCACCAGCGGAACGCCGGGACCGCATGGCACGGTCTTTCAATTGCTGTCTGCCTCACGCGTGCCGGTGCTTTGCGTTCCGCCGGAAATTGCGCGCGCTGAAAAAAAGCGAAAGACTGCCGCTCCCGTGGTCGCCGCGTAACGGGGACGCAAAGGTTCCGCGCCAGGACCTTGGCGCTTCATCACGGAAAATGGGCGGGGGGAAAGGAGAAACCGCACCGTTTTATCCCACCGAAATCAACTACACATCGGGTGACAGGAAATTGGCGCACGGGCCGCGGAGTCGAGCCGGTCGTGTCGCACCCGAGGAACACGGCCGCCGGCATGAATGCGCAGGTGAAAGAGGAACACAGGAAGCCACGAAAGCGGGGACCAAGCAAGAAGAATGGAAGATTTGACCCGACAGCCTGAGACGCGATGGGAACGATTGGCCGCAGTGGCAGCCCGTCCGCTTGCCGAACTGCTGGAGTGCCCGCAAGAGGCTGAGAATCTGCTGACTCAAGCGTCGCAATGCATCGAATTCGATGCAGGTGAGGTGGTCTTTCGCCAGCATGCGGCGTGCAATGGGCTGTACGTGGTGGTTTCGGGTGATTTTGTGCGAAAGGCAGAGCGTTTTGAGAGGCGTGTGACGCTGGGAACGGCACGCCCAGGAGACCTTGTGGAACTGGGGGCAGCGTTGGGGAACGGGCATCACACGTATACCTTGATGCCGCGAGTCGCGGATCCCTGCTGTTGCTGCCGATGGAGGCGCTGCGCCGGGCGTTTGAGAGCTATCCGCCCTTGCGGATGCGGCTTCTGGAGGAGCTGGCCCGCGAGGTTTCGCGCGCGTACATTACCTGCTGCGTGACCCGGGTTACGCCTGCCCGGCGTCGCGCCAATGGGGCGCATCGGGGTTAATATTGCGGTCCGGCTTCGAAAGTCGGGCCATTTTCCGGCAAAAACCGGGCGTGCGGGGACGCCCGCAATGCGGGACGGGGATTTGCGCTATACTTTTAACAGTCTCTGGCGCACAACGGAATAAGTATGGCCCCGCTCCATTCCCATCACCCTCCGGAAGATTGTCTGAATTGTGAGCACCGGCATCTGCGGATGTTCTGCAATCTCACACCGGAGGCGCTGGCGGATTACGACCAGATTGGCATCATGATGAGCCACGCCCGCGGCGCCAAGCTTTTTTCAGAGGGCGATGCGGCGCGGAATGTTTTTGTGATCTGCTTTGGGCAGGTGAAGATTTCGTCCACTTCGCGCGACGGCAAGACGATGATCCTGAAGATTGCCGGGCCGGGCGATGTGATGGGCCTGAGCGCAGTGCTGGCCAACGTTCCGCACGAAGTGACGGCCGAGGCCATTGAACCCTGCCAGGTAAAGACGGTGCGCAAACAGGAGTTCGTTGAGTTCCTGGGCAGGCACGGCATCGCATCGATGCACGCGGCGCAATCGCTCTCAGGCGAGTACCTGACGGTGTTTCACGACGCCAAGCGGCTGGCGCTTTCAGGCTCGGCGGCGGGGCGGCTGGCGCGGCTGCTGCTGGACTGGGGACGCGATTCGGCCAACGGCAAGCCGGAGATCCGCTTCACCATGGCGCTGACGCACGAGGAGATCGCCAACATGGCGGGCACCTCGCGCGAGACCGTGACGCGGCTGCTGAACCAGTTCCGCCGCGACCAGTGGATCACCATCAAGGGCACCAGCCTGACGATCGTGAAGCCGGATCAGCTGGAACGGCTGACGGCGTAGAACGTTGGCTTCTCTTGAGACCCAGGCGGCAGGGCCAGCGCCAGATTTATGATCAGCGCGACACGATCATTCCCCACCCCGGCCGAAGCGCGCCAACTTTATATCTTCACCGGGATGCGATCGCTTCCCCCACCCTAGCGGAGCTAGGATGGGGCGCCCCGGTTGTTGTGGGTAAAGGCGGGCCACTCGATTAGCGCAGGCGGCATAGAATCAATACCACTACGAAGTTCTGACGGGGCCAATCCTTCTCAGAGATAAAAATCCAAAACGTTGGAAGCTTTCGATTTTCTATTACAACCCAGAAGAGGCCCGTCTCTTCGTGGCAAAGAGGAGCGGCGCGCCTCTCACTCTCAATTTCGCCAGGCCAATGGCGTGGGCGATTGTGGCCCTGATCCTCGCGATACCAACCGTATTTGCGATCATCGACAACGCTCATTTGGTCCGCTAATTAAAACTGGGGCATTGCCCCAATCAGCGATGATTTGCGTTTCTGCTGCCTGCATCTCCCAAACTGACATGTGTCAGGTTTGATAGCGTGAAGACATGGCACACGCTGCAACTCAACCCTCCGAAACCACGATTGATCTGGAATCCCTGACTGCCGATGTTGTGGCGCTGGCTATGAAGGCAGGCGCGACGA
Organism: uncultured Acidobacteriaceae bacterium; assembly: GCA_963758785.1. GTDB lineage: Bacteria > Acidobacteriota > Terriglobia > Terriglobales > Acidobacteriaceae > Telmatobacter. The sequence continues at coordinate 51,776 of CAVWXA010000025.1, read as the reverse complement.
CGCGGAGGCCGTGGCGCGCGAAGGCGATGAGTTCAGCGTGAATGTGCGCATGGGCGAAGTGGAGACGCTGAAGGAATCCGGCTCGCGCGGCCTGGGGTTGCGGGTATTTCTGGGCAAGCGATCGGCGTCGGCCTCGACAAGCGACTTGACCGCGGACGGGATTCGCCAGCTTGGTGGACGGTGCGCTGGCGTTGGCGAAGGTGACAGAAGAAGATCCGTTTCGCGGGCTTGCCGGAGGCGGAGCGAGTTTGGCTCGATCGCGGAGGATCTGCACCTTTACTTCGAAGATGTGTATTCGCTTGCCGGGGCCTGAGCGCATCGAGTGGGCGCGGCGGGCCGAGGCGGCGGCGCTGGCGGCAGACCCGCGCATCACGAACTCCGACGGCGGCAGCTTTGATGCGTCCACGGGGCGCAAAGCTCTGGCCAATTCGCGCGGATTTCGTGGGCAGCTATCGCACCAGCTACGCAGGCGTTTCCGCAGCGCCGCTGGCCAAGGATGCGAACGGCAAGATGCAGCGCGACGGCTGGTGGTCGAGCGCGCGGCGCTTCGCGAATCTCGAATCTCCGGAGGCCGTGGGGAAGGAAGCAGCGCAGGCGGGCGCTGCGGCGGCTTGGGGCGCGGCGCGTGCCTACGCAGCAGGCGTTCCGATTATCTTCGCACCGGAGACTGCGCGATCACTCATGGCGTCGGTCTTCGATGCTGCATCGGGCGACGCGATCTGGCGCGGCGCATCGTTTCTCGCGGGAAAGCTGGGCGAGACTATCTGCTGCGCCCGGGCTGACGATTGTGGACGACAACACGATGCTGCTGCCCACGGGGGTTGGAGGCTTTGGAACATCGCCGTTTGACGACGAGGGCTTGCCGTCGCTGCGGACGATCGTGATTGAGAAAGGTGTGTTGCGCAATTACCTGCTGAACACCTACACAGCGCGGAAGCTGGGCATGAAGTCTACGCACAACGCTGCGCGTGGATTGGCCGGGACGCCGGGAACAGGGTGCGGCAATCTGTATCTTGAGCCGGGGAAGCTGAGCCCTGAGGAGATGATCGGAGAGGTTTCGGCGGGCCTTTATGTGACGAGCCTGATGGGCTTCGGCATGAACCTGGTGACGGGCGATTACTCGCGCGGCGCAACCGGGTTGTGGATCGAGAACGGACAGTTGACGCACGCAGTCGAGGAGGTGACGATTGCGGGGAACCTGGCGGAGATGCTGCGCAACGTGACCGGCATCGGCGACGACCTGGTGTTTCGCGGCTCGATTGCGTCGCCGACGTTGCGTATCGATGGAATGACGATCGCGGGGGCGTGAGGATTGCGGCGATGAGATTGACCCCGCAGAATCATCCCTCAGGGGCTAAAGTGTCTGCGTGAGAACTACACAAGGTACTTGTAATTCACATCGGAGTTGGGCGACAAGAGAAGCATGTCGCGATTCAAGGTTTACAGCCCGGACCAGGCGTATCTGCTTCCTCCGAGCGTGCGGGACGAGTTGGGCGAGAAGCACTTGTGCTTTTTCGTCCGTGGAGTGATTGAGCGGTTGGATATGAGCGAGTTCGAGTTGAGCTACAGCATCGAGGGCGGCGAGTTGTACGCTCCGCAGTTGATGCTGGGCGTGTGGCTTTACGCTTACGCGCTGGGCATCACCAGCGCGCGGCAGGTGGAGCGGCGATTGGTGGAGGACTTGGCGTTTCGCTACCTGGCTGCCGGCGAGCGAATCGACAACTGGGCGTTGAGCGCATTCCGCCGCCGTCACGGGCGCGCGTTGAACGACGCGTTCACGCAGGTGCTGGAGTGGGCGCAGCAGCAGGGTATGGTGAAGCTGGGCCGGGTGGCGATCGACTCGACGCGCATCGCGGCCAACGCCAGCAAGGATCGTGTGGATTCGGAGCAGGCGCTGCGCGATAGGCGGGCGCAGCTGCGCCGTCAGGTGCGGACCTGGCAGAAGGCCGCCGATCGCGACGATCAGGAGCCGGGCGGGCTGGAGGTGGCCATCGGGGAACTGAACAAGGCGCTGGCCGAGATGCCGCGGCGCATGGAGCGGCTGAAGAAGAGCGGATTGAAAAAGCTGTCGCGGACCGATGAAGACGCGCGCTTTTTGCGTCAGCGCGGCGACAGGTTCGTGCTCGGCTATTCGGGGGAAATTACCGTCTCGGACGATCATCTGATCGTGGCTCAGCGAGTGACGCAGAACGTGACCGACAACGGCTCGCTCGTGCCCATGCTGGACGAGACCGAACAGCGCTGCGGCGCGCCGCCGGGTGCGGTTCTGGCAGACAGCGGCTTCTTCTCGATCGATAACCTTGAACAGATGGAACAGCGCAACATCGACGCTTATGTACCGGACTCCAACATGGCGCGGGCACTGAACCTGGGCGGGCACTGCCGCACCCGGGCCTGCGCCCCGGCTCACCGGCGCATGCGGGCCAAGCTGCGAAGTCCGGCCGGCGAAGCCGCCTACGCGCGGCGCAAGGCAGTCGTCGAACCGGCCTTCGGAGTCCTCAAACAACAGCGTGGAATGAGACAATTTCGCACCCGTGGATTGCAAAACGTAAACAACGAATTCACACTGGCAACGCTGGCCTTCAACATCACCCGGCTGCATGCCCTGCGAGCAGCTTGAAACAAAAAACAGAGCTGCCGGTAACGACAACTCAAAACAGCAACGCCGCTGAACTCGGGCAAACGACGTTCTCACGCAGACACTAGAGCATTTTCTTTAATAGTGTAGACTTGTCGTGGCGATGATCCGCGGCGAGTGAATCGATGGCGAAGCCATAGGGGGATGACCTGCGCCGTAAGTTTCTGTTTGCTTACGATCAAGGCGAGGAGACGCTGGAGGAACTTGCGGATCGGTTCCTGGTGAGCGTGGGCTGGGCGAAGAAGATCTCCGCACAACGGAACCGCACCGGGCAGGCCGAGCGGGTGCGGCACCAGCCCGGGCGCAAGTGGCGTGCCGGTGTCGCGGCGCAGCGACAGGTGATGGATTGGGTGGCATCGAAACCCGATCTGACGCTGGCTCAACTGCAGGCCAAGTTGCATAGTGAGGCGAGCATTTCGCTCAGCTTGGGTCGGATCTGGCATCTGTTGAAGAAGTTGGGTCTGCGGCTGAAAAAAAGTCACTCCACGCGGTCGAGCGGGACAGCGAAGCCAACCGCGAGCGACGCGAAGAGTTCGCGGCGCGCATCCAGTCGATCTCACCGGAACGGCTGATTTTCCTTGACGAGAGCGGTGTCACTACCTCGATGACACGGCTCTACGCACGCGGTCCGGGAGGCAGACGCATCCACGAGGCGACGCCTGGCGGTCACTGGAAAATCATGACGATTCTGGGCGCCATGAGCCTCAGCGGTATGGTCGCAACCATGACCATCGAAGAGCCTACCGACACCGATATCTTCCTGGCCTACGTTGAACACCTGCTGTACCCGGTGCTGAAGCCCGGCGACGTGGTGGTGATGGACAACTTGAGCGCGCATAAGGCGCCTGCAGTTTGCCAATGGATCGAAAAAGCCGGCGCGGAGCTGCTCTATCTGCCGCCCTATTCTCCCGATCTGAACCCCATCGAGAAGGCCTGGGCAAAACTCAAACAACTGCTTCGCGCAGCCCAGGCTCGAACCAAAGAAACTCTCGATCAGGCCATCACAGAAGCCCTGCCATGCATTACTCCCGGCAATGCCCAGGCTTGGTTCAGACTCGCACTAGATGGTCTACAGTAAAACAGAAAATGCTCTAAAGCCCGATTTGTTTTCGGCCGTTTATGGCACGACTGAAGTCGTGCCCCTTCAAAACCCGCCTTATACGAGGAGCTCTAGTCTCCTGAGTCATTGATATTTTGCATAATCCGAAGTCCGGAAATGCAGGTCCTTCGACTCCGTTTGGCCGGATGACCGGCCAAACTCCGCTCAGGATGACCGCTGTATTTATCTTTCGAACTTCAGACTCAGGAGGCTAGGCGGAGTGGAGCGTGTGCAGGGTGATCTCTGGTGGGCAGTCGAAGCGAAAGGGGACGCCGACTGCGCCCAGGCCGCGATTGACGTAAAGCTGCATAGTTCCGAAGCGAAACCGACCCTCGATATACCTTCGGCCGAGTGGGGGAAGGATCAAGGGGCCGATGAGCGGCAGGCGAATCTGGCCACCATGGGTGTGGCCGCTCAGCATCAGAGCAACCGCCTGGCCTGCAGGATGTTTCATCAACGTGTCAGCGTAGTCCGGCTCGTGACAGAGGAGGATGATCGGCTCATTGGGCAGATTACGGATCGAGGCGGGGATTGCAGCTTCAAGATCCGGATGACCCATGAGCGGATCGTCGACGCCGGCAAGCCAAAATCGGCTGCCGCCGCGCTCGATGGGAAGAAAAGCGTTGTAAAGCATGGTGATGCCGTTTGCCGTGAGCGCCTCAGCGACCTCTCTTCGGCCGACGAGCACATCGTGATTTCCAAAAATGGCATAGCGCTGGGGGCTTTTGAGCTCATTGAGAATGCCGGCGCACTGTTGGGCGGCGTCCTTGAAGAACTTGTCGGAGATGATCGACCAGGAGACGAAATCGCCGGTGAGGAAGACTACGTCAGGATTCAGGCTGTTGATGCGATGGACGGCATCACGGAGAAAAAAGGGCTCAGTGAACTCGTCCATGTGGATGTCGCTGAGCTGCGCCACGCGGAGACCGTTGAAAGCCGGGGGAAGGCCGGTGATGAGGATTTCCTGATGGGTGATCTCAATCCAATGGCGCTCGATCTCCCCTGCATAGAGCCCGAGACCGGCGCACGCGCCTGTGAGAAGAAAGCCGCGGCGCGTGATGAGCGGCTTAGAGGAGGAGCCAGACACTGTCACATTCCATGGTATCGAATGTGGGCTGGGAGATTCTGGAGACAAAGGCGCTTGCGGAGGAATGACGGGCTCGGCCACAGCTGGCTCTGCACCCGCCTGGCTTGAAAAACGGAAAGAAAATGGCACATTGGGTTAGATGCTGACGCTTGAATGGATGGAGATTCAGGTTTGAGCGGCCACCGCGGCGAAGTATCCAGCGACCTCGAGCCAGTTGTTGACGCGGTCAAAGCCGGTTGCGGTGATATTGTGCGGCGCGGTGTAGAGCAGGCCCCGGCCTTGAAAGCGAAGCAGGTTCTTTGGCTGGTCGTCGATGAGGTAGTCGGCGCGGAGAATGGACTTGCTGCCGCAAAAGACGTAATGCGCGGGCGGGATGAAGGAAAAGTGGCGCTGCAGCCAGCGGTATTTGGGTCCGAGGGAGTTGGGCACGGCCATGGCCTGCGTGGCGATGAAGATCTCAAATCGCGAGGAGAGATCTTTAAGGACAAGTTGCGCGTCGGGCATGAGAGGCAGATCTTCAAAGAAATCCTCGGCGTCAAGAAAGGCGCGAAGCTCGGCCTGGCGATCCAGTGGCGCGATCTCCCAGAGACCTTTTCCGGCAAGATCCTCTGTTGTCACATCTTCGTCGAAGGCCTGGTTGTAGCGGCGGATATGCTCGGAGAGCGTGTCGGCCATGACCTCATCCATATCGACACAGATCCGTTGCACGGGGAAAGCTCCTGAAGGCAGTGGTCAGTGGTCAGTCGTCAGTGGTCAGTGCGACGGCTGGCGGCTGATCATGTTCCTAAGAAAAGATTAGCAGTGCGGGAACGGCGGCTGAGGGGCGCCAGTGGAGGTGCTGCCGGGCACGGCGCGGCCAGCGAGCGTGGCGGCCCCGAAGTTCGCGGCATCAATGGCAAGGAACAACCGCAGATCCTTCGACTCCGTTTGGCCCGATTTGGGCCAAACTTCGCTCAGGATGACCGGCTCATTTTTGATACGAGCTTTTGGAACAGAACATTATGCTGACGGACTGGAGCGCAGCTTGAAGCGCAGCCTGCGTTTGCGCCACCACCAGATGCAGAAGACTACGAGCAGGATTAATGCGGCGGCGAGGTATGGCAGGTTCGAGCCGATCCAGAGCAAGGCGCTGAAGGCCATCACGTGGCGGCGGGCGCGTGCGACGGACGCCGCCGGAAGGACGACGGAGCCGCTCCAATCCATGGCCTCGAGCCGCGGCAGATACCCATGGCGCACGCAGCCCTCGAGGTTATACACGCCGATGTGATGCGCGAAGTGGCTCGCGACGATCAAGTCGCTGGAGAACTCATCCCAATTGAGCGGCCCGAAGCCGGTGCCGGCGGGAGAGAGGCCATCGGTGATGCCGACCAGGATGCCTTGCGAGGAGGGGCCGAGATCCAGAATGATGGCCGAGCCCACGGGACGCGCATAACTGGTATAGATCATCACGTCGTTCTCGTTGCCGTGCACGTCGACAGTGCCGAGCAGGCGGTCGGCAAGGTTGGTGTGAAGGCTGCGCTCAACGGGACCATAGGGCAAGGTATAGGTTTCGACCGTATACCCGTCGGACTGAATCTGCCGGATCAGCGCAGAATATGACCCTTGCGCACGGTCAATGCGGCCGCCGTCGAAGCTGTTGCCGAGGAGCGTGGTGAGCAGGCGCCAAGGGTGTTTCCTGAGCGCCGCAAACTCACTGAAGTTGGGTTCGATGTCGAGGCCGACGGCATCCCAGTGCAGGCCGTTGTCGCGGGTCCACTTTTCGAAGGCGGCGATTTGGGCTGGAGCCTCGGCGACATTGTCGGCATTGAAATAGGGCCCATCTTTTGTTTGCAGCGTTACGCCTGCAATCACCGGAATCTGCTGCTGATTGAGGAAGCGGACCACTTGCGCGCGTTGCGGCGAAAAATCGGGGAGAGCGACGGCGACCTGCGCATGCAGATGCTGGAGGTCAGCAACCACATCGTGATCGGCGAACAAGGCCTGCATGGGCGCGATTCCCTGGTCGCAACAGGCAAAGCCCAGTTGAGGCGGAGCGCCGGAGCCCGGGATGCGAACTTCATCCGTCGCGGCGGCTGACACTGCGGGATGGGCAACGAGAAGCAGGCAAGCGAAGAGCGCGATAGAGGAAGTTGCAAGGCGCATGGATGGTGCGGGAGGCAACATCACAGATTCTGCTAGACACCGGCGTGGCGGGACTTGCGCGGGGCGCGGCCGGCGCCGGGAACGACTTCAGCCTGGGGCTCCTTGGGAGCGGGCGCCATGGCCGGGTCCCAGTAGAGGAGGCGGCTGCAACTATCGCAGGTGAGGAGTTGGCCCTCGCGGAGCTGGTTCCAGACTTGCGGGCGAACACCCATGCTGCAGCCGGTGCACTGCTGATTGTCGGCGCGGGCGATGCCGGTGCCGCGACCGTGGGCGATGCGATCGAATTTCGCCAGCCATTCGGCATCGATAGTGGCACGGACGGCCAGGCGGGCGGCGTCGAGAGCGGTAAGTTCGGCAGCGAGGTGCTGCTGGCGGGCGGCAACGCGAACACGGATACCATCGAGCTCGGCGGCCTGCCGTTCCACCTGCGCGCGGGACTGGGCGAGCTCGGCTTCGAGCGTCTCGGTGCGTTCGAGGCTCGTGTATTCGTCATTTTCGAGCCGATCGGCTTCGGCAGAGGCGAATTGAACCTCGTGCTCGATGGCTGCGGCCTGCTCAGTGGTGTTGACGGAGTCGAGTTGAGCGCGGAAGTGGGCAAGTTTCTTGCGATGCGTGTCTATTTCGCGATCGAGGCGCGTGCGCAGCGAATCTTCGCGGCTGAGCGCGGTTGAGACGTTGGCGGATTGGCGCTCGGTAGCGGCAAGCGCAGCCTGGGCCTTGTCAATTTCGGCGGGCAGCGCGCGCAATTCGTGGTTGACGCGGGCACGGTCGAGGTCGATGGTCTGGAGTTTTACGAGGTCTTCAATGAGCGCTTGCATCCGTGAGAAGAAGTCTACGGCATCGAGAGGCGGGGAACAAGGGCGAGAGGATAGCCAACAGCGCACAGCACACAGCTTAGAGCGCACAGCTTACAGCTGTTAGCTTTTAGCGACTTCTGCCGCAGATCGCATCCAATGAAGGTTGGGTTGCGGATGGGGTATGAAGCAAGCCTGCGAAAATGAGCACAGCGAGGAATGGTAGTGGCGAGGAACCGGGCGGGATTCTGGCAGAGACATGGATGGTTGAAGTGGATAGCGGGCGGGTTGCTGCTGGTCCTGATTGCGCTTGGGATCCTGACCGCAGTGGCGATGCGCCGTGCCGAGCCGATGCTTCGCGCCCTGATCGTGGAGAAACTGAGCGAGCACTTTCACGCGCGCGTGGAGCTGGACAGCTTTCATGTTTCGCTGGTGGCAGGGCTGACCGCAGAGGGAAAGGGGTTGCGGATCTGGCCGCCGGCAGATGCTGCAGGCGCGACCGTTCCGAGCGGGAATGGAGCGAATGCAACAAGTTCGCCGGGCCCGCTGATCCGGCTGGCGGAGTTCCGATTTCACGCGCCGCTGCATTACAAGCCGGGGATGCCCATCAGGATTTCAGTGGTGCAGTTAAAGGGGCTGGAACTGGATATCCCGCCAAAGAGACACTTTGCGCACGCTGCAATGAAAAAGCATCCGAGCGCAAGTTCGGGAGGGGCCAGTTCGGCACTGGTGCACTTTGTGGTGAACAGCATCGAGTGCAGAGATGCGCACCTGACCCTGGAGACAGACAAGCCGGGGAAGCTTCCGCTGGAGTTTGATATCGCCCGGATAAAGCTGACAGGCGTGAACGCGGACGGGCCGATGCACTTCGATGCGGAGCTGACCAATCCGCGGCCGGCGGGAACGATTCTGACTTCGGGCAACCTGGGACCGTGGGCGGTTGAAGATCCGGGGCAGACTCCGGTGGGTGGAGATTACCGCTTTGAACATGCCGATCTTGGCGTCTTCAAAGGGATTGCGGGGATTCTCAGCTCGACGGGTACATACCAGGGAGTGCTTCGAGACCTGGTGGTGGACGGACAGGCAGACGTACCGGATTTCCGGCTGGCACACTTTGGCACGGCTCTGCCGCTGCACACCCAGTTCCACGCCCATGTGGATGGAACGAACGGCGATACGTGGCTGCAGCCGGTGAATGCGATCCTGGCGCGGTCACACTTTACCGCGATGGGACAGATTGTGAGGCAACAGGCTGAAACGCTGAAAAACGGGCGAACCGTGCCCGGCGGGCATGAGATTGCATTGACGGTGAACATCGACAGCGGCCACATTGAGGATTTTTTGCGGCTGGCGAGCCGCTCGGGAACGCCGCTGCTGACCGGCGATCTGACCTTGAAGACTTCGCTCGAGATCCCGCCAGGAAGCGATCCGGTGGTTGAACGCATGAAGCTGAAAGGCAGCTTTGTGCTGCAGAACGCGGAATTTACGAGCGCGAAGATTCAGGATTACAGTGGGCCAGTTGAGTCTGCGCGGGCAAGGCGAGGCGAAGGCGGCAAAGCACGGCGGCGCTAGCGATGTGCTCTCGGCAATGCAAGGCGATTTCACCATGGGGAGCGAAACCGTTACACTTGCCCAATTTGAAATACACGGTGCCCGGAGCGGAGATTGATTTGAAGGGCAGTTATGGCATTGATGGCGGCAATTTGAATTTTGCGGGATTCGCCAGGACTGATGCCAAGGTTTCGCAGCTGGTGGGAGGATGGAAAGGGCTTTTGCTCAAACCGGCCGACCGTCTCTTCAAGAAAGATGGAGCGGGGACGCAGGTTCCAATTCACATTGACGGCACGCGGGAGAATCCCAAGTTCGGGATCGATCTGAAGCGAATGAAACACACGGCCCCGCAGATACCGGGTCAATCGCAGTAGAGAAGGACTGCCGCAGAGTAGACTGGCATGCGAGAAAGAATGAGGTGACCGCCATGCATGCGGCGAGTCGGACGTTGGAGAACGATAGGGAACTTTGCCGCTGGTCTGCTGCTGGTGGGCTGCGGCGCTGGCCGCAGGAGGGCAAACGGCGCCCGCGAAAGCGAAGACTGAAGCGAAGAGGGTGACTGGGGCGAGCGAACTGGACTGGTGGAAGAACGCCGTCATCTACGAGGTCTACCCGCGCAGTTTTCAAGATACGAACGGCGACGGGATCGGCGACCTGAATGGGATTACCGAACGGCTGGACTACCTGAAGGATCTGGGCGTGGATGCGATCTGGCTGACACCTGTGTACCCTTCGCCGCAGGTAGATTTCGGCTACGACATTTCGGATTACAGGAACATCGATCCGCAGTATGGCACGCTCGCCGACTTTGACCGGCTGGTGGCCGAAGCCGGCAAGCGCCACATTCGCGTGATCATGGACATGGTGATGAACCACACCTCGGATCAGCATGAGTGGTTCATTCAATCGCGATCGTCGCGCGACAATCCTTATCGCGACTGGTATTGCTGGTACGACGGCAAGGGCGAAACCGCAACGAGGCAAGGCTGGCCGCCCAACAACTGGCAGTCGCTCTTTGGCCACTCGGCGTGGCAGTGGGATGAAAAGACGCGGCAGTACTACTACCACAAGTTCTACATTCAGCAGCCGGACTTGAACTGGCACAACCCCAAGGTGCACGAGGCATTCAAGGAGATCATGGCGTTCTGGCTCAAGCACGGCGTGGGCGGCTTCCGCTTTGACGCGATCACTACGCTGTTTGAGGATCCGAGCCTGGCTGACGAGGGCGGGTACAGCGACAAGAACGGCAAGCCGGTGATCAATGCCTATGGCGACCCGCAACTGGATAACTCGAAGACCGACAATCAACCCGGCATGCATGAAGTGATTGAGGAGATGCGCGCGGAGACGGACAAGTTCGATTCGACATCGTTTCCAGGGACGCGGGTCATGATCGGCGAGACGTATTTACCCAACATCGGCGAGCTGAAGAAGATGTATGGAACGCCGGAGAGCCCGGAGTTTCATTTGCCGATGGATACGCAGGTTGCGTTCATCAACAAGCTCGATGTAACCGAGTTCCGGCAGAAGCTGATCGACGCGGAGACGCATCTGGGCGCCAATATTCCGATGCTGCTGTTTGACAACCACGACAACGCGCGCATCGACATGCGCTATGGCGATGGCGAGCACGATACCGACATCGAGCGCGCGATTGCTACCATTCTATTTGCGAGCCGCGGCGCAGCGCTGTTTTATTACGGCGACGAGATCGGGATGAAGACGACTCCGCCGATGCGCAAGGAGGATGTAAAGGATCCGATCGGCATTACAGGATGGCCGAAGGAGAAAGGGCGCGACGGCGAGCGCACGCCGATGCAGTGGGATGGAAACGCCAACGGAGGCTTCACAACCGGCAAGCCATGGCTGCCCGTACCACCGAGCGTGGGAACGATCAACGTGAAAGTGGAGGAGAGCGATCCGGAGTCGATGCTGGCGTGGTACAAGGCGCTGATCCGGCTGAAGAAGACTGAGCCGGCGCTGGCGAGCGGCGCCAACATCATGCTGGATACGGAGAACACGAAGGTGTTGAGCTGGATGCGGCAGGCGCCGGGGACCCCGCAGGTGGTGGTGAGCGTGAACTTTACGGCCGAGCCGCAGACGGTGAACCTGGAGGCAAGCGGCGCGGGACTGCGAACAGGGGGGGTAACGACGCTGCTGAAGACTCCGGGCGGGGCCGAACCGGCGACGCTGGACCGAATCACGCTGGGGCCGTTCGGCGTGTATGTCGGCGAGGTGAAGTGAAAACGTCGGCGGCAGGCCGATACGGCATGGGAGCAGGCTTAGATCGAGAACCGAATGGAGCAAAACTGAAGGGTCGGGTATGAACGGGCCACCGGAGCGGGTTTCACCGGAAATGCGCGAGCATTGGCTCCAATTGCAAAGCTACAATCAAACTAAAGTTATGGGGGACGCCTGCCTCCCAGTCCTAATTGGGGAGTTTTTCGTCTAAATTGACGATAGATTTCCGCGCCGAAGACTCTTAATTCCTCGACTTAACCGAACTTCGGGATGGGGGCACAGCTGATCGCAATCCAGGGACATAAGCGCAGCGCGCTGCGAGGCGTGCTGATGGCGGGTCGTCTTCGCTCGGCGCTGCAGGTGTTTGCGGCGCTGGCAGCGGCTGCGGCATGTTCCTGGGCGCAGGCGGGCGGCCAGCAGGCGCCGGGGCCCGACCCAACGACGCCCGGCACCGGCAGCATTCACGGGGCGGTAACGAGCTCCGACGGAACGGTGTACGAAGGGGCGCGCGTGAATCTCGAATTGAGGGGCCCGAGCGCTTCGCCCGCGGCGGTTCAGCAGACCGACAGCGACGGCGCATTCAGCTTTACGGACCTTCCGGCGGGAATCGTTCAAGCTCACCATCTCTTCGCAAGGATTCGCGACACAGGAATTCTCCGGCGTTCTGCACGTGGGCGAAACATTCGATGCGCGGACCATCATTTTGCCGGTTGCGGGCGCGTCAACCGATGTGCGGGTGAGCGCAGAGTCGCAGGTGGAGATTGCGCAAGAGCAGCTTAACCTCGAAGAAAAGCAGCGGGTGCTGGGCGTATTTCCGAACTATTACGTCAGCTACGATCACGACGCGGTTCCACTGACGACCCGGCAGAAATATGAACTGGCGTGGCGGACATCGATCGATCCCGTGACCTGGGCGATGACGGGGGTGGTTGCGGGCGCGGAGCAGGCGAGCAATACGTTTGCTGAATATGGCCAAGGCGCGCAAGGGTACGGCAAGCGCTTTGGCGCGAACTATGCCGACGGCTTCTTCGGCACCATGATCGGCGGGGCGATTCTCCCCTCTGTTTTCAAGCAGGATCCGCGGTATTTCTACAAGGGAACGGGCACGGTGAGATCGCGGGTGTTGTACGCGATTGCGAATGCGGTGATCTGCAAGGGCGACAATGGGCACTGGCAGCCCGCTTACTCGGGAATTCTGGGCGGCCTGGCGGCCGGCGGCATCTCGAACCTCTACTACCCCGACAACAACGCAGCGGCGTGGAGCTTACTTTCGAAAACACGCTCTTCGGCACCGCTGAATGCGCAGTGCAGAACCTGTTTCAGGAGTTTGTGGTGCGGCGGCTGACGCCCAAGTTGCCGGTTTATCCATCGACAGGCATGCAATAAATCCAGCTTGTTATCCGAGCGATTCGACCAGCCGGTTCATTTTCTCTTCCTGCCGCTCGATGGACTCGACCAGTTTGAACTGGGTGCGGCAGCGGTCGAGGTTGTGGCCTTCGCGATGCACTTTGAAGTAAGTGTCGCCGGCAAGATAATCGGCAAGAAAGCGGATGCCGATTTCAAAGGTGATGAGCTTGCCCGAGAAAGCGAGGAATTGCTTCTCCGCCGCGGTCAGGAATCCGCCGGCCGCCTGCAAGATAGCCGCGCACCAACGCCTCGAACATCGGAAACTGCATCGTCACCTTGGACAAGTCGCGCTCGTCTTCCTTCGGCCGGGCTGGTGGTGGTGCGCACCATGTCGCCGAAATCGTAGAGCGCCAGGCCGGGCATGACGGTGTCGAGATCGATGACGCAGACGGCTTCGCCGGTCGCGTCGTCGAGCATCACGTTGTTGAACTTGGTGTCGTTGTGGGTGATGCGCTCGGGCAGGTCGGCGTCGAGCAGAACGCCGGTGATGGATTGGTGCGCGAGGGCAAATTCGATTTCCGGCTTTGGCCGAAAGCGGCGCGGCCTGCGGCGTCGGCGGCGATCGCCTGCTGCAGCGCGGCAAAGCGTTTGGGCGTGTGATGAAAATCGGGAATGGTGTCGTGCAGCCGCGGCGCGGGCAGATCGGCAAGCTGCTGCTGGAAGCCGCCCAAATGCGCGGCCGCCTGGAACGCCTGCTCCGCTGACGTAGCGGTTTCATAGGTGCGCGCGTTTTCAATGAAGCGATACGCGCGCCAGGTTTCTCCGTCGGCATCCACGTACCAGTTGCGGCCGTCCTGCGCCGGAATGAGGTGAAGAGCGCGGCGCGCGCCGTCCGGATCGCTTGAGGACTGCGCAGCGAGATGCGCCGTGACGCGCTCGATATTCTGCATCACGTGCAGCCGGATTGTGGAAGACGTGGCGATTGATGTGCTGCAGGATGTAGCGCGCAGGCGCGCCGTGCCCCTGGCATGTAACGAGGTAGGTGTCGTTGATGTGGCCGTTGCCGTGGGGCGCGAAGCAGGAGACCTCGCCGTGAAACTGGAATTGCTGCGCGATAGCGCGAACGTCGTGAGTGCCGCTCATGACCAGAGTCTTTCAGGATACTGACCACTGCTGATGAGGCCGCGAATGCTTTCGACGACGCGAGGACGGTCTTCGCGATAGGTGACGCCGAACCAGGAATCGCGCGAGCGCAAAACCTTGACGCGCGCCTGGCCATCGCGCACCAGATCGCCGACGGTGTTGGGAATGTAGCACTCGGTCTTCAGGTCGGTACCGCTCTGCTGAAGGAACTCCTTAAAGCGCTCGCGCAGCTGATCGAAGACTTGCGGAGTGAATCCCCACATGTTCATGGAGACCGGCTCGTCGCCGGAGAGCTTCGTCACTGTGCCGGCTGGAGCGGTGTTGCGGGCGCCGTTGCCGTCGCGCTCAATTTTGGTGAGCTCAACGATGCTGCTGGAGGAAGCCGTCGTCAGAGACCTGGCAAACGCCGCGCGCCACGGAGCCGAAGTCAGAGAGCGTGTTGCGCAGGACGAAGCCGACCATGGAGTAGTCTGGCGAGCCGGAGGTGAGATGGCCGGCGAGCTCGCGGTAGCTCTCGGCGCCGTAGAAATCGTCGGCGTTGATGGCGGCGAAGGGCTCGTGGATGGCAGTCGGCAGCCAGGAGAATGGCCTGCGTAGTGCCCCACGGCTTGGTGCGGCCGGCGGGCACGGTGAAGCGCGACGGGATGTCTTCGAGCGACTGGAAAACGTAATCGACGGCAACGCGATTTTCAAAGCGCGCGCCGACCGATCTCGCGGAATGCTTCCTCGATGTCCTTGCGGATGACGAAGACGAGCTTGCCGAAGCCGGCGCGAAGGGCGTCGAAGATGGAGTAGTCGATGATGGTTTCGCCGGCGGGGCCGACGGGGTCGATTTGCTTGAGGCCGCCGTAGCGGCTGCCCATGCCGGCGGCGAGAACCAGGAGTGTGGGAGAGGATGCTGAGGTCATCAGTGAAGGCCTTTTCAGATATGTAGATCCAATCGAATGGTACAACACGAGGGGATGTGGGAACCGAGTGTTCAGTGATCAGAGACCGGGGATTCGTGAACCGTGATCAAGGGTCAGCGGTGAGGCGCGCTGGGCAGCAGGTCGATGATGGCGACGAGATGACATGCAAAATGCTCTCAACATGGGACGCTGCTCTGGTAGAGTGGGTTGCCATGAGAATGCACAACTTTCGCCGATGGATTTACGCGGCTGCGATTTTGGCCACGTTGGCAATTTGCGGCATAGAGCATAGGATGCACGCGCAAACGCAGACGCCGTCTGCGCAAAATTCGGCCCCAAGTGCTGCGCCGGCGTGGGCACAGCCGGGATCGGCGACGCATGTGCAAGTGGCGCCGCCGCCGGACTTTCACCGGCCGAGCAGGAATTTCGATACGCCGATCGGGGTGTTCGATGGGCAATCGGATATCGGCAGCGCCCTGGTGGCGGGCAGCGCAAGTTACGATGCCGCGACCGGACAGTACACGATCAACTCGGCGGGATATAACGTCTGGTACACGCGCGATGAGTTCCGGTATCTGTGGAAGCGCATGTCGGGCGACGTTTCGCTTGCAGCAGATCTCAACTATCCCGATCCGAAGGGCTACGGCGACCGGAAAGTGGTGCTGATGATCCGGCAGAGCCTGGATGATGACGCGAAGGCGGCGATGGTGGCGGAGCACGGTGCAGGCATGGTGCACCTGGCGTGGCGGCCGGAGAAAGATGTGCGCGTGACCGATATGGAGTTTCGCATGGGCGGGCGCGGACGGCCGGGCGGCACTTCGCCGGACAGCCTGGTGACGATCAGCCCAAAGCGGATCGGGATCGAGAAGAAAGGCGACGAGTTTGCGCTGTGGGTGAGCCTGGATGGCGAGCCGATGCACCAGTTCGGGCCGCCGATCAAACTGCACTTGGACGAGCCGTTTTATGTGGGCATCGGGTTCTGCTCGCACCTGCCGGAGACGGTGGATACGGCGGTGCTGTCGAACGTGGTGCTGGAGAATGCGGCGGGGCGGGTGAAGTAGAGCGCGCGCTTTTCACGACTTATGCTTCGCTGATTGCTCAACGCTTCGAACAGGCATGCGCTCGGCGACGGAAAGAACCAAGCAACTTTCTCCTTTCGCGGATAAGAAGTCCTGGATGTGATTAAGAGCGTCGCGGAGTGCGAGTCCTGCCCGATCTGTGGTGCAATTGCCAATGCGCAACCAGATCACCTTGGGTGGGCTTCCGTGAAGCGCGCTTCGCTCAGAAAAATCGGAATCCTTGGAGACAATTGCAAAGCCATTTTCGGCAGCGAAGCGCCAAACCTCGTCATCCGGGGCAGCCGCCAGTCCACAGTCCTCCAGGTGACAGGATCCCGGATACAGATCACCGATCAACGCGGTCAGTCGCGGTGACAGATTTTCATCGAGCAGGAGTTTCAAGCGGATAAAATCTCGAATTTGCGTTCCCGGTCCGCGGCAAAGGCCAAACAGGCGCGAATATCTTCTTCTCGCAGCGCCGGAAAGTCGGCCAAAATTTGCGCCTCGGTCATTCCCGCGGCCAAGTAGTCCAGGACGTCGTATACAGTGATGCGGAGGCCCCGAATGCAGGGCTTGCCGCTGCGCTTACCGGGCTCAATCGTGATGATCTTCGAGTAATCCATGCAACCTTAGCATAGGCCAACGATGGCGCCTTCGCAACGCAGTTTACGGCGGCAGACGCCTTGCCGCTTCCCTGCCCCACGTGATTGACTGGTTGCCGGAAAGCAGGTGACAACGATGGCTTACGTTTTGGCGCTGGACCAGGGGACGACGAGTTCGCGGGCAATTCTGTTTGATGCGGGCGGAGCGATTGCGGCCGTGGCGCAGCATGAGTTCCAGCAGTTCTATCCGCAGGCGGGATGGGTGGAACACGATCCCACCGAAATCCTGACGAGCCAGATGAGCTGCGCCGTGGAAGCACTGGGCAAGGTGGGTGCGCGGCCGCGCGATGTGGCGGCGATCGGGATTACCAACCAGCGCGAGACGGTGATTGTGTGGGAGCGGGCGACGGGGAAACCGATTCATCCGGCCATTGTGTGGCAGGACCGGCGCACTGCGAACTTTTGCAAGGAACTGGAAGAGCGCGGCGCGGGAGAGATAGTTTCGTCAAAGACGGGACTGGTGCTCGATCCATATTTCTCGGCGACCAAGGTGAAGTGGATTCTGGATCACGTGGAGGGCGCGCGGGCGCGGGCAGAGCGCGGCGAGCTGGCCTTTGGCACTGTGGATAGCTGGCTGGTTTGGCACCTGACCAGCGGCCAAAAGCATGTGACCGATGTGACGAACGCTTCGCGCACGCTGCTCTACAACATTGTGAAGGGCGACTGGGACGAGGAATTGCTGAAGTTGTTTGGTGTTCCGAGGAGCATGCTGCCCGATGTCAAATGGTCGAGCGAGAGCGTGGGCGAAGTGACGACGACGCTGGGGCTGGGCGGCGTGGCGATTGCCGGGATTGCCGGAGACCAGCAGGCGGCGCTATTTGGGCAGTTGTGCTGGAGCAGCGGGCGAGGCCAAGAACACGTATGGAACGGGTTGTTTCCTGCTGCAAAACATCGGCACGGAATTTATGCGATCGAAGCACCGGCTGATTACGACGGTGGCGGCGAGCGCGCAGAAACGTCTCGAATACGCGCTCGAGGGAAGCATCTTTATTGGCGGCGCGGTGGTGCAGTGGCTGCGCGACAATCTGAAGATTATCAGCGCGTCAGGGGATGTGGAGGCGCTGGCGGCCAGCGTGCCGGATGCGGGCGGAGTGGTGTTTGTGCCGGCGTTTGTGGGCCTGGGCGCGCCGCATTGGGATGCGCACGCGGCCGGGATGCTGATCGGTCTGCGCCGCGACACGGGGCCGGGGCACATTGCGCGAGCGGCGCTCGAAGCGATCGCGTTCCAGGTGGCCGATGTGCTGGAAGCGGTGCACAGCGAAACGGGCACGCCGCTGCAGGCGCTGCGCGTGGACGGCGGCGCCGCGGTGAACGATCTGCTGATGCAGTTCCAGGCCGATGTGCTGGGCGTGCCGGTGGTGCGGCCGCGGGTGACGGAGACGACGGCGCTGGGCGCGGCTTACCTGGCGGGATTGGCGACGGGATTCTGGGCAAGCCCGAATGCGTTGCGCGCAGAACGCGAGGGCGATGTGCGCTTTGAGCCGAAGATGAGCGCGGGCGAACGAGCGGAACGGCGCGGGCGTTGGCAGAAAGCCGTGGAGCGGGCCAAGGCGTGGGGCGGGTAAAGGCAGTGGTCAGTGATCAGTGATCAGTGGTCGATTTGCTCAAGTTGCCGCCCGCACGAAACGAACATCTTTCGCTGCAAAACAAGATTTGGCGGCGCGCGGGGATCAACTGCCGCGTTCACAAAAGAGGAGCATTGAGATTGTGAACCTGTTTGGAGGCTTACGGCCATTGCAACGCGCAGGCGCACTTCGCGATGCGTTGGCCGGCGTTGCGATGGCGGCGATGGATATCCCGCAGGTGCTGGGATACAGCAAGATCGCGGCCATGCCGGTGGTGACGGGGCTTTATTCGCTGCTGTTGCCGCTGGTGGCGTTCGCGGCTTTTGGCTCGTCGCGCTACCTGGTGGTGGCGGCGGACTCGGCGACGGCTGCGATTTTTGCGGATGGAATGTCGGGCATGGCGACGCCGGCCGGGGCGCACTATGTGGCGCTGGCAGCAATTGTGGCGATGATGACGGCAGCAATTCTGCTGCTGGCGCGGCTGCTGCAGCTGGGGTTTATCGCCGATTTTCTTTCGCGAACGGTGCTGGTGGGTTTCCTTACCGGCGTGGGGTTTCAAGTGGGAATCTCAGTGCTGAGCCAGATGCTGGGGTTGGAGGTGGATTCGCATCGGCCTGTGGTGCAGCTGTGGGAAGTGGCTCGCGGATTGCCGCACGCCAATCCGCTGACGGTGGCGTTGTCGGCCTCGGTGCTTGCATTTGTTTTGCTGTTGCGACGCTTTGCACCTAAAGTGCCGGGAGCGTTGGTCGCTGTTGTGGCCGCAATTGCAGCAAGCAGCGCGTGGAATTTTGCCGGACACGGAATTTCGACGATTGGGCCAGTGGCCGGTGGATTGCCGCACCTGGGATTGACGGCGCTGCTCAGCCTCCGCGAGATGAACCGGAAGGAAGTGGAACTGCTGATCACCGTGTCGGGCTCGTGCGCCGTGATGATTCTTACGCAGAGCGCGGCGACCGCACGGATTTATGCGGCGAGACATTACGAGAAAGTGGACGAGAATATCGATCTGTTTGGACTTTCGGCTGCGAACGCCGCCGCGGCGCTGAGTGGAGGGTTCGTAGTGAATGGTAGCCCCACGCAGACGGCGATGATGGAAGGCGCCGGCGCACAGAGCCAGATGGCGCAATTGACGACGGCCGTTGTAGTCGGCGTTGTGCTGCTGTTTCTGACCGGGCCGCTCGAACATCTGCCGACTTGTGTGCTCGGCGTACTGGTGTTCCTGGTTGCGCTGCGGCTGATCGATTTGAAGGAATTGCGGGAAATTCTGGCAGAAAGCCCGCAGGAGTATGCGCTGGCCGTGATGACGGCGGTCGTAGTGGTGCTGGTGGGAGTGGAAGAGGGGATCGTGCTGGCGATGCTGGTGTCGCTGGCGCGCATCGTGCGGCACGATTATCACCCGCATAGCGGTGTGCTGGTGAAGAGGGCGGACGGAAACTTTGATCTGGAGCCGGCGGCACCGAAAGTGGTGACCATGCCTGGGCTGGTGCTTTACCGGTTTGGCGCGGAACTTTTTTATGCCAACGCCGGACGGTTTCTTGAGGAGATTCTGCTCGTGGTGCAGCCGATGCCTTCAGCCGTGAAGTGGGTAGTAGTGGACGCGGAAGCAATCACGCACATGGATTACTCGGCTGCGCGGGTGGTGAAGGGGCTGAAGAACGACCTCGATCAGGCTGGAGTGACGCTCGGGTTTGCGCGGGCACCGTGGGATCTGCGATCGGACCTTGTTCGGCACCATGTGACGGAGGTGATTGGGCAGGAGCGATTGTTCAGTCGGCTGCACGATGCGATTGCGGCATTTGAGGGGCAGGCGAAGACGACGGACGCGAAGACAGAGATCAGGGATCAGGGGATCAGGGATCAGTAGTCGGTATTCATTCAAGGTTGGATTTTTTGCACGCTGTGCGGGCTGCGTCGCCAGCTAGACCCTTGAACATCTCGCGACAGTAGCGGCACGAGTGAATTCACTCCCTGACGCGGACGAAGGACAACCGCAGATCCTTCGACTCGGTCGCCGCGGCGACCTCGCTCAGGATGACAACCCAATGTTTGAGTGCGGAATTTGAAGGTCAGTGTCCGCTATCGACCTCACCCGATTTCCTGATTCCAGGTTTCGAGGACGCGTTTGAAATCAAGCATGAATTTGCCGCCGTCGGCGCCGTCGATGAGGCGGTGATCGAAGCCCAGGCAGAAAAACTGCATCGAGCGAATGGCGATGGTGTCGTTGCCTTCGGCGTCAGTGAGGATGGCCGGCTCCTTGCGCAGGCCGCCGACGGCGAGGATCGCCGACTCGGGCTGATTGATAATGGGCATGCCGAACTCTCCGCCAAAAGCGCCGGCGTTGGTGAGCGTAAAGGTAGATCCGCCGACTTCGTCAGGAGTGAGTTTTTTGGAGCGGGCGCGGAGAGCGAGGTCGGCGATGGCGCGGGCGAGATCAGAGAAGCTGCGCAGCTCGGCCTGGCGAATGACGGGCACGATGAGGCCCCAATCGAGAGCGACAGCGATGCCGAGATTGATGTTCTGGTGGTAGCGAATGGCGAGGCCCGAGGAGCTGCTTTCGAGCGAGGCATTGACGATGGGGACGCGGCGCAACGCCGCGACCGCGGCGGCGGCGATGAACGGCATGTAGGTGAGCTTGACGCCGTGGCGCTGCTCGAAGGCCGATCTGTGGCGATCGCGTAGGCGCGCGATGCGTGTCATGTCGACCTTGTAGACGGTGTGGACGTGAGGGCTGATGCGCACGCTCTCAACCATGCGCTCGGCGATGATGGCGCGCATGCGGGTGAGTGGAACCGGCTCGGTGGGAAGAGTGGACAGCTCGGGCGGGGGCACCTGCGCCACCTGCGGTGGGGCAGACCTTTGGACGGGCGATTGTGCTGCTGGAGAGCTCACGGCGCGCAGAACGTCTTCCTTGGTGATGCGGCCTTCGGAGCCGGAGCCGGCGATCTGGCTGAGATCGAGGCCGTATTCTTTGGCGATGCGGCGGGCGAGCGGCGAAGAGCGGATGCGTCCCACCTGCGGTGGGGGCACCTGCGGTGCGGCAGCCCGCGGCGTTGGCGCGACGGCGGCGGGTGCGGCAGGTTGAGCCTTGGTTACAGGCGGGACCGCGGCCCCTATTTCGCCGATGACGGCAACCACGGTGTTGACTTCGAGTGTGGCGCCTTCAGGAAAACGGATTTCGGTGAGAATGCCGGCGACAGGCGAGGGGATCTCAGCATCCACCTTGTCAGTGGAGATTTCGAGGAGCGGCTCGTCTTTTTCGATGGCATCGCCGGGCTTCTTGAGCCATTTGGTGATCGTGCCCTCGAAGATCGACTCGCCCATCTGGGGCATGATGACTTCAGTTGGCATGCATCCCTTTCTTAGCAGGGCTAGCGGGGTGAGCGGAGCTAGAAAGGCGGTTGCTCCACATCGATCCGCTTGTCTTCGAGCAGTGCGTCAGGCTCCTGCCGGATTATAAATCGCGGGTGCGAAGGAGGAGCGTAGCTGCACGTCGAATTTGGAATGCGCCGAACGGGGCACTCATGCTGTTTGGCTTGCCAAGCGGCTACTTAGTTGGGAAAATGACGGGGATGCCAGACCAGCCGAAAATCCGCGTTTCCTGCGTATCGGAGATGTCGTTGGTGCTGCTGCTGTTTTGCTTGACCGGTTGGCTGTGGAACCTGCATCTCATCAGCGTTCGCTGGGTGGTGGGTATTTTCTTTGTCGTCCTGATCCCTGTTGCGTCGATCAAGGCATTCCTGGACTATCGGCGGAAGGGCGACGAAATCGCCGGCAATTCCATTCTGGATAGCACTCCAAAAACAAACTGAGATACCACGCGGAGCGGGACAGGTCAGGCGGAGATGGGCCGCGGCTTCGTATGGCGGAGGCGCTCGATTTCGGGCGGGACTGTAAGCGGGGTGTCTTCGGCGGGAAATTCGGGAGACTGAGGTTCCGGCGCGGACTCTGCAGCGGCGCGCATCTGGGCGCGCAGGGCGGCCAGGCTTTCGATGAGCTCGACGGGCTCGTTGAACACCTCGGCAAACTGTCGCGCAGCCTGGTGCGCGATGGATTCGAGGCTGGGCAGCATTTTCGCATCGGCAACTTCTCTTTCGAGGCTGGTCACGGGACGATCGGTGATGCCGCACGGGTTGATGAGGCCGAAGTCGCGCAGGTCGGTGGTGACGTTGAACGCGAAGCCGTGCGAGGTGACGCCGCGGGCGACGTGGATGCCGATGGCGCAGAGTTTGCGGCCCTGAGGCCCTGCGGGCGGCAGCCCTTTGGAGGAGAGTTGTGGTTGGTCAAGCCCGCACCAGACGCCGGTGAGGCCGCAGATGCGGCCGGCCTGGACGCCAAACTCACTACAAAGGTGAATGAGAGCCTCTTCCATGAGGCGCACGAAGTCGACGGGGCCGAGGCGGCCGCCGCGCGGATTCCGCAGGCTGCGCAGATCGAAGATGGGGTAGCCGATGAGTTGGCCGGGACCGTGATAGGTGACATCGCCGCCGCGATTGATGTCGTGAAGCGTGACGCCGCGCGCGGCGAGCAGCTCGTCGGAGGCGAGGATGTTGGAGCGGTTGGCGTTGCGGCCGAGGGTGAGGACCGGTGGATGCTCGAGCAGCAGGAGAACATTGCCAATGCGGCTTTGCGTGCGCAGCGCGACCAGCTCTTCCTGAAGGCGGAGAGCTTGGGCGTAGTCCATGCGGCCGAGATAGAGGTAGTGAATCATTCGCCTATTTGGATTGTAGCGAGGGCGTCGTCCCTATGGGACTCCCGTGCTTAGGAGGACGCTCAGAACCCCACGCTAAAGCGTGGGGCTAATAACCATTGCGCCTGCGGCGCCAGTGCGAAATAGCACTACGGCGAGTTTTGGCCTTCAATAAAACACGCGGGCAAGGATGACTCGACCGGCGGGTTAGCTGGCGACGCGCTGGCGAAGGAGCGGGAAGATGCCGGAGCGCACGGGCCAGGCGGTTAGCGGCCAGAGAATCAGCAAGAGTATTGCCATGGGGAGGCCTTTCGGGCTCATGAGCGCGATGGTGAGAACAATGTTGACGATGATGGGGCCGAGAATGACGAGAGCCAACGGCACGTAGCGATTGATGAGCAGCAGGATGGCCGGCACCACCTCAAAGAATGCGACGACATAAATGTAGTGGGAGACCAAGAGCGCGCCAAAGAACTGCCCCTCGGTGCCGGTGGGCATGGGGCCTGTGGGGATGAAATTGAGGTAGTGGTTCATGCCGAAGACCAGGAAGATGAGGCCCAGCAGATAACGGGCGACGAGGGAGGCGATTCGCATGGACTTCTCCTTAGGGTAGTGAGATTCGGCCAATTGGATTTATGCCGCCTTGAGGACGGCCCGGATGGACTGGACATGCGGTTGGAGAAAGGTCTCTCGATCGGTTTTTCCAGCGTTGATTGCAGACGCGCCGCCGGCATTGATGAAAACCGTGTCGGTAACGCCGATAAAGCCGAAGACGGACCGAAGATAGGGCTCGACAAAGTTGAACGAGGCCATCTGCGTTTCAGCGGAGTAAACTCCGCCGGAAGCGACGAGGAAGGTGGCCTTCTTGTTCTTGAGCAGGCCGGCCGGACCAGCAGAAGTGTAGGAAAACGTCTTACCACTGCGCGCGACCTGGTCGATCCAGAGCTTGAGCGTAGAAGGTACGGAGAAGTTGTGCATGGGAACGCCCAGGACATACTCGTCGGCGGCCTGAAGCTCGGCGATCAGCGCATCGGAAAGTGAGAGGACCTGATTTTGACGAGGGGTTCGGGCACTCTCCGGCGTGTAAGCGGCGCCAATCCATTCAGCGTCAACCGGCTTGAGGTCGGTCGCGGTGAGGTCGCGCGTGATGACCTGACCCTGGGGATGAAGCTGTTGCCATTGCTCAAGGAATTCGTGGGATAGACGGCGAGAGATGGAACGCTCGCCAAGCGGGCTGGAGTCGATTTGAAGAAGTGTGGGCATCGAAATCTCCTAACACAACGACTGATGCTTAAACGACATGTGTCGATTCATCATTAAACGACGACTGTTGTTTTATCCAACGGATCGCCCGGAAAATTCTGTAATCTAACGGCAGGGAGCCCCATGACCGAGACGACCTGCAAAATGCCTGATCCGCGTGTTCAGCGCACCCGGAAGCTGCTGCAGTCTGCTTTGGGTAAATTATTGAAGGAAAAGGGTCTGGAAGACATTTCCGTGCAGGATATTGCGGATGCGGCCACGCTGAACAGGGCTACGTTTTATGACCACTACAACGACAAATTCGCGCTCCTGGAGTGCATGGTGGGGAGCCGGTTCAACGAACTGCTGGCCGAGCGCGGGGTTTGTTTCGATAGGGCATGTGCCGGCGGGCTGGGAGCGATGGTCCTGGGGATATGCGACTTTTTGAAGGAGTCGCTGGGGACGGAGTGCGAGCACAAGGGGCAACTGGAGCCGCACCTGGAGTCGGCTGTGGTCGCGGTGGTGCGGAAATTGATTCTTGAGGGGCTGAAGAGGCACCCCAGTGAAAGGAACATCTCTCCGGAGATGGTTGCGTCCACGGTGAGCTGGGCCATTTTCGGAGCTGCGAAAGAGTGGATCCGCACCCCCAATCGTTGCTCGCCCGATGAGATTGTTGAAACCGTGACAAAGCTGGTGGCGCCCATCCTTGGTTGAGCGCGCCGAGGCGCAAGCATGCGTCCCTATCTGGAGAGATCGGGTTACTTAGACGGGTCGACGAGGGCCTGGTAGACGAGCTGGCGCGTTGTGTATTCCATGTTGGGGCTGCCGCCTTTCATGCGCTGGATCATGCCGATGAAAACAAGGTCGTTGGTGGGGTCGACCCAGAACCACGTGCCGGCAGCACCATCCCAGAAAAAAGTGTTCTTGCCGTCGGGCAGGTCGGCGGCCTGGGGATCGAAGAGTACGGCGCAGTTGTAGCCGTAGCCGAAGCCGGGACGGAACCTTTGCGCGCCGACGTGGAACTCGCCAGTGAGCAGGTCGGGCGGTAAGTGGTTGGTGTCCATAAGGCGGACCGAGGACGGAGCGAGGATGCGGACGCCGCCCAGCTCGCCGCTGTTGCCGAGCATCTGCGCGAAGCGGTAGTAGTCCTCGGCCGTGGACACAACGCCTCCACCACCGGAAGGGCGCGTGGGAGGCGAGAGAAAGTCGCCCATACCGCTGCCGTTTGAGGTGTCGAGCTGCAGGCCGTCGTGGCCGTCATTCTCATAGAGCGTGGCGAAGCGGCTGTGCTTTTCAGCGGGGACGTAAAAACCGGCGTCTTTCATGCCAAGCGGCGCGAAGATCTGGTCGTGCATGAAGTCGGGCAGGGATTGGCCGGAGAGCTTCTCGACGATGTAGCCCTCGATATCCATGGACAGGCTGTAGCGCCACTTGGTGCCGGGTTGGTAGTTGAGGGGGACCTGCGCGAGGCCGTCGATCATTTCCTTGAAGGTTGAGGAATGGCGGATGTTCAGTTTCTGGTACAAGTCGTCGACTGGCCCTTCGCCGTCGCCGTAGCTGAAGCCGGCGGTGTGCGTCATGAGCTCGCGCATGGTGGGCGCATGATCGGGATTGACGAGGATCATTTTCCCGAGGGGATCGAGACCGTTGTAGACCTTGAGGTGAGCGAACTCGGGGATGAATTTGGAGATGGGATCGGTGGGCAGCCACTTGCCCTGCTCGTAGAGGATGAGCATGGCCACGCCAGTGATGGGCTTGGACATGGAGTAGTCGCGGAAGATGGTGTCTTTGGTGATGGCTGTGGAAGTGGCGAGGTCGCGCATGCCGTAAGTGCGGTAGTCGACGATTTTGCCGTGGCGGGCGAGGATGGTGACGGCGCCGGCGAGTTCCTTTTTGTCGACGACCTGCTGCATGAATGCGTGGAGGCGCTCGAGGCGCTTGGAGGAGAAGCCGGCGGACTCGGGCTGGACGGGAGTCATGTCGATCGTGGGAGGGGCTTGCTGCCCGTGCGTGGGGAGCGGGGAGATGACAGACAGAAAAAGAAGAGCGATGGAGAACCTTCGGGCTGTGGCGGATGTCGTCGTGATTCGGGTTGAAAACATCGCAACTCCTTTGCGCGTTGAATGCCGAGCTATTTCGATGGGTCCACGAGGGCTTGATACACGAGCACGTGCGTGTGATAGAGCAGAGGGTGATTATCCGGGCTGGAGCGGCGCTGGATCATACCGACGAAGACAATGTCGTTGGTTGGATCGACCCAGAACCAGGTGCCGGCAGCGCCATCCCAAAAGAAAGTGCCTTTGCCGTCAGGCAAGTTGGCTTGGGGCGGGTCGAAGATGACGGCGCAGTTGTAACCGTAGCCGAAGCCGGGTCGCATCACGTGCATGCCGCCCGCGAATTCTCCGGTGAGCAGGTCGGGAGCAAGATGGTTTGAGGTCATGAGCTTCACCGTGGGGGGCGCGAGAATACGCGCGCCGGCCAACTGGCCGTCGTTGAGGAGCATGGTGGCGAAGCGGTAATAATCTTCGGCCGTGGATACGAGCCCGCCGCCCCCCGAGGGCGCCGTAGGCTCCGTGTCGTAATCCGTGGGCACGCCGTTCGCCGTTGGCTCCGCGACAAGCTCGCCGTTCTGCTGACCGTAGCCGGTCGCGAAGCGCGCGCGCTTATCGGTGGGAACGTAGAAGCCCGCGTCTTTCATGCCCAGCGGTGTGAAGACCTGATTGCGCAGGAAGTCCGGTAGCGACTGCCCGGTGAGCTCTTCGACGATGTAGCCCTGGATGTCCATCGACATGCTGTAGACCCATCGCGTACCCGGTTGGTAAAGCAAGGGAATCTTTGCCAGGCGCTCGATCATCTCATGCAGCGTTTTGGCGTCTCGGACGTTGAGTTCACCATACATTCGGTCCACGGGCGTGTCGCCGTTGCCGTAGGTAAAACCGGCGGTGTGCGTCATGAGCTCCCGCATCGTGGGCGGATGCACGGGATCGGCGAGGCGCATCTTTCCGTTGGCATCAAAGCCATTGAAGACTTTCAGGTGCGCAAACTCCGGAATGAACTTGGCGATTGGGTCGGAAGGGAGCCACTTGCCCTGCTCGTAAAGAATCATCATGGCTGTGCCCGTGACCGGCTTAGTCATGGAGTAGTCGCGAAAGATCGTGTCCCTGGTCATCGGCGCGGACGTGGCCAGATCGCGCATGCCGTAGGTGCGGTAATCGACGACTTTGCCGTGACGCGCGAGCAGCGTGATCGCGCCGGCAAGCTGCTTCTTGTCGATCTCGCCCTGGATAAAGGCGTGGAGCCGCTCCAGGCGCTCGCTCGAGAACCCCTCTGATTCGGGCTTGACCGGCGTCATGTCGAAAGCCGGCGCCGTAACCTTCTGAGGGTGGCCGGCCAGAGGCGCGATGAAAGGGACGAAGCCGAGCAAAATGGATACGAAGACGGCACGAGAGACCGGTTGCATGAAGATTCCTTTTCGGCGCAGCGACTGCGGGCTGTGGCTTTCGGCAACCTTTATATCAAATGGGCGGGACCAACTCTGGTTGAGGGTTCGATTAGCCGAGCGAAGCCTGGATTCGCGGTAGACTAGAGCCTGGCAGGAGGACCGGGCGGTCGCTGCCGGAAACCGTTGTCCGCTAAGCGGGCACGGGTACCCGGGAGAGGAAAGTCCGAACTCCGCAGGGCAGTGTGCCGGATAACGTCCGGGCGGTGAGCGTAAAGGTTCACGGACGGCCAGTGCCACAGAAAAGATACCGCCCCGGCTACCCCTCTTTGGAGGGCCACCGGAAGGGCCCGACAGGTTTTCCTGGACGGCCAGTCCCGCCGGGGTAAGGGTGAAAAGGTGCGGTAAGAGCGCACCGCGCCGGCAGTAATGCCAGCGGCAGGGTAAACCCCACACGGAGCAAGACCAAATAGGGAGGGAAGACGGGGTCAAGAGCCAGGCTCCGACTACGCATCGGCCCGATGCGGCAAGGCAGCTCGAGCAATTGCCGAAACCTCCGGGTAGGTCGCTGATGAGTGTCCGCGGCAACGCGGCGCCTAGAGGAATGACCGCACGAGAGCCTATCCACGCAAGTGGATCGGGCTCTAAACAGAATTCGGCTTATAGGTCCTTTTGCCGAATACTGAAGTCCCTGACGACGGTTTTTTGTCGTTGGGGTAGCTGACGACAGCCCCGGTTGGGTGAACGCCCGGCCGGGGCTGACCATTTCTAGCGGCGTTGGCGGAGTTAGCGCGGTTAGCGCACAACTGGACCGCGAGGGCATGCTCCGTGAGCAAAGTGCTGAGCGCAGAGAAACCACTCCCCTTGTGCTCAGCCAGCCAGCGGATGGGGCCGTTTAGTTCGAATTCTTTTTGATCTAAGCTGCTTCTTGAGCGACCGTGAAGTAGCAGCGAAGTTCTTCGTAGATGCCGATCACAATTCCGTCGACACTCACGCCATGGACCCGAAGATCCCCATCTCTTGGGTTGTTCGCTCCGCCACGCGCTACGTTGAAGATGTAGCGCACTCCTTCAAGGAAATCGGCATAATTAGGGAGCCCGAAGAACGATCGATCGCTGGCTTTCACCCGGGCCGAATCCCAGACGCACTCAATTTCTTGTGCGTCGCACTTGTGCTCCCAGGTCTCCCAGTGCCCATTTGAGAACCGTCTGGCAAAGACAACGACATCCATCAGTGACTGCTCCAAACACAGAAAGGGGCTGCGGCCACAGATGCAGCCGTAGCCAGCAGGATTGAGATGGCTTGATTTAGCGCCCCCTGGCCTCACGCATTGTGTCAGGCACAAGCGTGCTGGATGAGGGCTTTTCAGACTGAAACAGATGCCGGGGAATTATTTTTTATGTTGAACCAGTGCGTTCGATGCGAGAGCCACGGCACAGGGTTGCCTGGCATTCTGAACGGAAGTCACGCTTGGCGAGCTGGATATGCCGGGCACGGCCTGGGCTTGACCATTCTTGAGGGGGTGGGGCTAACGCGGTGGGCACAGCGGGACGGTATGGGCTGCGATGAGCCAGTCCCGAGCGAAGCGCGTGGGTCTAGATACTTATCGAGCGGGCAAGTCTGAATGCTAAGCGGACCTTCTCAGCGGGACCTCGACGAATTCATGGTTCTCCATGATCTTCTGAGAGTATCGACGAATCTTCTCGTAGACCCCGATCACAAGCTCGTTTAAGCAAACGCAATACACCTGCTGATCGCCATCCCGCGGATTGTCTGCCGGGCCGTGCGCCACATCAAATACGGAACGAGCGCCCTCAAGGAAGTCACCGTGAATCGGATGGGCCTCCAGCGAGCGATCGTTGGCTGTTGCGCGGGCAGAATCCAGAACGGCCTGGACTTCTTTAGGGGTGCAAGTGTGTTCCCAGACATCCCAATTCCCGTTTGTGAACTGTTCGGCAAATACGACAATTTCCATTGGAATCCACCCTGCACGCGCAAAGCGAAGCTTTTGTGGCAGCCGTAGCCCCAATCTTTTTGAAGTTTTGTTATGGGGACCCGTTAGCCTTTCGGCTCTCTGCCAGGCACTAGCACGGATTGCGATGCCTTTTCTTAACTCAAAACAACCGCACCGGGGAAATCAGTGGAGCAAGTGTATAGCAGAAATTCTGGTGCATCAATGCGACGAAAGGGTTATGCGAGAACACGAAAAAATGCGCAGATTCGCGAAGAGGGTCTG
Organism: uncultured Acidobacteriaceae bacterium; assembly: GCA_963758785.1. Taxonomy (GTDB): domain Bacteria; phylum Acidobacteriota; class Terriglobia; order Terriglobales; family Acidobacteriaceae; genus Telmatobacter. The sequence goes on along the minus strand of CAVWXA010000025.1, from coordinate 21,937 downwards.
GATCCGGTCTACCGATCAGGCCATTCCCGTTCCGCTGCTAAGATCAGACACATGTTGCGAGTAAAGCTGTTGGAACCGGGCGCCAGGCTGCCGATGGTAGCGCATCCGGGCGAAGATTTGGGGTATGACGTATTTGCGCTGGAGGGGGTAAGGCTGGCGCCGCGGGCGACGGTGAAGGCGAGGACGGGGATCGCCGTGGAAGCGCGGGATCCGGGAAGCGGCGAGCCTTTGGGATTGCTGGTGCGCGATCGTTCGTCGATGGCGGCACGGGGCATCGCCACCACGGGCGGCGTGATCGACGCCGGATATCGCGGCGAGATCCTGGTGCTGATGACCAACCTGGGCGATACGGTCGTGGAGTTGAAGGCGGGCGAGAAGATTGCGCAGATGATTCCGGTTCCCGTGCTGACGGGTGCAGTGGTGGAAGCCGAGGATCTGGAAGACTCCGCACGGGCGGCTAAGGGATTCGGAAGCACGGGGAGATGACAGAAACAGGGAACGAGGGACGAGGGACTAGGGACTAGGGACTAGGGTATAGGGAATAGGGATGAGACGATCCGCGTGCTCGCGCGGGCCGGAACTGAGTTCACGACGAGTGCGTATCATAGAGGCAGGATCATGCCACTATAGAGAGGCCTTTAAACTCGCGTTGCAATCGCTGTGGGGCAACAAGCTGCGCACCATTCTGACGCTGATCGGCGTGGTGATGGGCGTGGCCTCGGTGATCATGGTCATCACGCTGGTGAATGGCGCCAACCGCTACGTGAGCACCAAGCTCTCAGGGTATGGCGCCGATGTGTTTCAAGTACAGCGGATGCCGAGCGTGATCTTCGGCGCCGCAGGAGTACTTCCGTTTCCAGAAGCGCAAGATCGTTCGCATCGAGGATTATCGCGCGGTGCGCGACAGCTGCGCGGAGTGCAGCGATGTAGGCGCGTCGCTGGATAAGTCGACCAATGTGGTGGCACAACGGCCACTCCAGCAACAACACCGACGTGCGGGGGTACACGTGGACGATGCTGTCGCTGACCAACATCGATATTGCGATCGGGCGCGGGGATTTACGCCGGCTGACGAGGATCACGCCACGCATGACGCGATTGTGGGCTACGACATTGTGGACAACCTGCTGGGCGAGGGCGATCCGATTGGCAAAGAGATTCGGGTGGACGGCATCCCCTACACGATTGTGGGCGTGGGCGAGCGCCAAGGCAAGACGCTGGGCCAGTCGCAAGATAATTGGGTGGCCGTGCCGATCACCACTTATCAGCAGACTTACGGGTACAACGATTCGATGGGCATTTACGCGCGGGTGGCCGGCGGCGCGCAGGCGATGGAGCTTGCCGAAGACGAGGTGCGCGTGTTGATGCGCACGCGACGCCACGACGCGACCGGGAATACCGGACGACTTCGAGATCAATACGAACGATACGTTCCTCGACATATGGAAGCAGATCAGTTCGCTGTTTGCGAGCGTGGTGCTGGGGCTGGCCTCGATCTGCGCTGGTGGTGGGCGGCGTGGTGATCATGAACATCATGCTGGTGAGCGTGACCGAGCGAACGCGCGAGATCGGCGTGCGCAAGGCGCTGGGCGCCAAGCAGCGCGATGTGATGATGCAATTCCTGATTGAGAGCGGCAACCATGGCGGTGACGCGGCGGAGCCATTGGCGTGCTGTGCGGAATCCTGGTGGGCAAGCTGATCACGATTTTCATCGGGTTCCCGACGAGCGTGCCGTTGTGGGCGATTTTCCTGGGACTGTTCCTGGCCGGCGCGGTGGGCATCTTTTTCGGCGTTTATCCCGCGAGCAAGGCCGCCAAGCTGGATCCGGTGGTGGCGCTGAGGGCGGAGATGTGAGGGAAAGTTCACAGTTCGTAGTTCACAATTCGTAGTTCGCGGTTCGCGGCTTCGTGCGGCTGCGGACATATTTGATTGGAGGGTGAATTCATGGCGCAATCATTTCGGGACTTAGTAGTCTGGCAGCGTGCGATGCAATTGACCGAGGCAGTCTATCGCCTGACGCAAGAGTTCCCACACGATGAACAATTCGGCCTGACGAATCAGATCCGGCGTTCGGCCGTTTCGATTCCAAGCAACATAGCTGAGGGGCAAGGGAGGCTGAGCCCGAATGAATTCCGCCAATTTCTCGGCGTGGCGCGCGGATCAACCTGCGAAGTTCAAACTCAACTTGAAATCGCTCGGGCTCTCAAGTTTGGATCGCCCAAATTGGTCGACGAGGCACTGGCGCTATCGGATGAGGTCAGAAAGATGCTTTTCGGTATCTTAGGATAACTGGCCATCAAGTGAGGCCAAAAGTTGGGAACCACGAACTAAGAACTGCGAACTGAGAGTCGGAGTTTAAGCACAAAAATGGCCAGAACCGGACAAACCGGGGAATCCGTCAAGATGGCGATGGATACCCTGCGCACGAACAAGCTGCGCTCGGGGTTGACGATTCTGGGCATCGTGATCGGCGTCTCCACGGTCATCGCGATTTCGTCGGTGGTGAATGGGATCAATAACCGGGTCTCGGGTTTTATCACTTCGCTGGGATCGAATGTCTTCTGGATCACGCGCCTGCCGGTGATCGGAGTGCGGCCGACGGCGGAGATGCTGGCGCGCAGGATGCTGACCATTGATGACGCGAGGGCGTTGCGCGCGTTGCCCCACGTGGTCACGACGGATGCCGAGGGCGACTACATCAAGAGCTTCCAGGTTGGAGACGTCAGCGCAAAATATAACGGAAAGAAAGTTGCCGGGTCGATTCTGGCGGGAGTTTTACCCGAAATAATGGAGGTGACTGACCTGACGCTCATAGAGGGCCGCATGTTTACCGACGGCGAAGATGCGCGCGCTGCGCATGTTGTGGTTCTGGGCCATGATACCTGGCAGGAGCTTTTCGGCGATGAGCCAGCGGTGGGCAAAGACGTGGCGGTCGAGTCGGGGCTCTACACCGTGATCGGCGTGCTGGACAAGCGCACGCAGCCCTTCGGAAGCGGCAAGAATCCGCGCGACAACATCATCCTGTTCCCGTTCAATACGTTTCGCACACTGCACCCGGAGATCACGGATCTTGACATTGTTGTGAAGTACGACAGCCCGAAAAATAAGGCCCTGGTGCAAGAAGAGATTCGCGAGCTGCTGCGCATTCGGCGCAAAGTGCGCGTGGATAAGGACGACGATTTTGAGATCTTCGGACCTGATTCCTTGACCAAGCTATGGGGATCAGCTGACGGGCGGACTTGTCCTCTTCATGATTGCCGTCTCCAGCGTGGGGCTGATGGTGGGCGGCGTGGGCGTGATGAACATTATGCTGGTGAGCGTGACCGAGCGGACGCGCGAGATCGGCGTGCGCAAGGCGATTGGCGCAACCAGGCGCACCATCCTTACGCAGTTCACGACGGAGGCGGTGACGTTGTGCTCGCTCGGCGGCATCTTCGGCATTGTGCTGGGCGCGGTCGATCACCTGGATTGTGTATTTTCTGCCCATCGGCTTGCCCGCCACGCTCTCCACCATGTGGGTGCTGATCGGATTCGGCGTCTTCCTGCATGATCGGCCTTGTTTTCGGAATCTATCCGGCGTGGAAGGCGGCGAACCTGGATCCGATTGAGGCGCTGCGGTACGAGTGAAAGACAGTTGTCAGTGATCAGTTATCAGTTGTCAGTAAACTCCCGCTGCGGCTAGCGGTAACTGACAACTGCGAACTGAGAACTGTAAACTTCTCTTCGTGAAAAACAGTTGTCAGTGACCAGTTATCAGTCGTCAGTAAACTCCCGCTGCGGCTAGCAGTAACTGACAACTGCGAACTGACAACTGTAAACTTCTCTTCGTGATGCCGCACGCACTGGCGCAGGCCGTGGAGATCGTGACGACGGCGCTGGCCGTGGCCGGGATGGGATACTTTCTGGCGGCGCTGGTGGCGGCGCGGATCTTTCTGCACCAGCGGCGCGCGCAGCGGGCGGAGTTTGCGCCCGGCGTCAGCATTCTGAAATCGCTCAAGGGACTCGACCCCGGCATGATGGATGCGTTTCGCAGCCATTGCCGGCAGAAATACGCGGGCGAGTACGAACTGCTCTTCGGCGTGTCGTCGCTCGGCGATGCTGCGGCGGCGGCCGTGGAACAATTGAAGGCGGAGTTTCCGGAGCGGGCGATCCGGCTGGTGGAGTGCCCGCAGCGGCTGGGCGCCAATGGCAAAGTGAGCACGCTGGCGCAACTGGCGGCACACGCGCGGTACGATTTTCTGCTAATCAACGATTCCGATATTACGGTTTGCGCAGCGGTATCTGGAGCGGGTGATGGGGTGCTTTGCATCCCTGCCCATTGCACAGAAAAATGCGGAAGGGATGGGGCAACATGCGGCGCCGGTGGGGATGGTGACGGCGCTTTATCGCGGACGAGCGCACGGAACGCTGCCTTCGCGGCTTGAGGCGCTGGGAATTGCGACGGAGTTCATGCCCGGCGTGCTGCTTTCGAAGATGGATCGAGGGCGGGCTGCATTATGGGCTCGGCTCAACGCTTGCGGTAAGGCGCGAGGCGCTGGAAAAGTCGGGGGGCCTGTTGCCGCTGGTCGATCATTTGGCCGACGACTACGAACTGGGCGCGCGCGTGGCGCGGGCCGGCTATCGCGTGGAGGTGAGCGGGAAGTGGTGGAGACCGGCGTGCCTGCGTACGGTTGGCGCGGCTTTTTCGACCACCAGTTGCGCTGGCTGCGAACGGTGCGCGACGTGCGGCCGGCGGGCTACGCGGGCCTGATCTTCACGCATGGGCTGGGGTGGGCGCTGCTGAATCGTGCTGGCGAGTGGATTGAGCCCGCTGAGCCTGTGGCTGCTGGGATTGAGTTTTTTCCTGCGGCTGGCACAGGCCATGACGGTGGGCGCGGCAGTGCTGGGCGATCACGAGGTGCTTCCCAATCTGTGGCTGCTGCCGATGCGCGATGCCGTTGCGATGGGGCTGTGGGTGGCCGGGCTTCGCAGGAGACACGATCGTGTGGCGCGGGGAACGATTCGCGCTGAAGGACGGAAAGCTGGCAAAGGCGGGCGGGAGTTAGACGGATTCAGTCGGCAGCGACCGCCTCAGGTTCCTCGTCGACGCGAATTGCCTTTGTGTCGATGGTGAGGCACGCGCCGAGGTCGTCAAAATCTTTTTCCCAGCGCGGGCGGTCTTCGGCTTGCAAGCGCGGTGAGCGCGTAGCCAGAGGTGCGCAGGATTTCGTACCAGATGTTCTGCGCCTGCCAGAGATTGAGATCGAAGGGCAGCTCGGTGAGGGTGCGGGCGAGCAGCAGCGCGCGATCGAGCATTTCAAGCGAGCCGGAGGACATTTGCAGCTCGACCATGGCGCGCTTCATGCGCTGGTCGGCGATGTAAGAGAGCGTCGCGGTGTCAAGGGGGACCTGGTCCGCCTTGGCGAGCGTGAGGTAGGAACGCAACTGCGCCTGGTCAATGGGATCGCCCTCGAGCACGCGGCGCAGGCCGGCGTTGATGGCGAAGCCGGCGGCGAGCGTGAGCGCGGGCGGCTTGGGCAGGCCCGCCTGCGAGAGATAGTGCAGCAGGCTGGCGTGGTCCTGATAGATGGTGGTGAGCGAGTTCTCGATATCCCAGAGCGTGGAGTTGAGAATGAGCTGCACGATGCGGCGCTGCTCGTCAGTGAAGAGCGAAGTGAGCGAGTAGTCGGCGTGGCCGTAGTAGCGGTCGAGCAGGCGAATGACCTCAGGGAAGTCGGCGCGCTGCACGTTCCTCCACAGCCTCGGCTGAGAAGGCCTCGAAAAGCGGATGCATCGGCATCGCTGTAGGCCTTGACGGCCGCGGTGATGTTCTGGTCGCCGAAGTGGAGAACCGCAAACGAAAAGTTCTGCGCGTGGCCGGTGATGGCGCTGGCGACATGCACGCGGCCCAACGCAAGCCGTCCGCGGCCGGAGGTATGAATGTCGTAGGAAATGCGGCGGATGTGGTAGCAGAAGAGGTCCGTTTCATCGGCAAACGAGGAGAAGACGGAGCTGATGGCGTAGTGGGCGGCAACCTGCTCGAGGTGCAGCTCCTGGGTGTCGACGCACTTCTTGTAGATTTGCGCGCCGTCGCCGGCAGCGGGTTTGTTGGAGTGGGCCTCGGCCAGGCGCGCGAGAAACGCGGGCTCGAGTGGCGAGGCCTGCTGGCCGAAGACTTGTGCCGCAAGTTGCAGCACGCGCGCAGCGTAAGCAATTATCTGCACGGTTTCGATGCCGGAGATGTCGTCAAAGAACCAGCCGCAACTGGTGAACATGAGCTGAGCGTGGCGCTGCATCTCCATCAGCTCGAGCGCGCGCACGCGTTCGGATTCATTGAGCACGTGCGCCTGCTGCGCCGCGAAGAAACGATCGGCTGATTCCGTGCTGCGGTCGAGCACCACCTGGATGTAGGCGTCGCGCGCGGCCCAAACATCTTTGAAGAGCTTGCCCGTCTCCTGTTCGGTGAGGGGAGCGAGGGCGTCGCGCAGCTCGTCGAGAGCCTGGCGCAGCGGCGCGCGCCAATCCTGGTTCCAGCCGGGCTTGCCGCCATTGCAGCCGCAGTTGGAGCGCCAGCGCTCGACGCCATGAACGCAGCTCCATGAAGTGTTTTCGACGATCTCGCACTCGAACTCGGGCGGAAACTGCTCGAGGAAGCTGGCGTAGTTGGTCAGCTTGACGGCTTTGTCCTGCTCAAGCAGGCGCAGCGCGTAGGCCAGCGCCATTTCGCCGTGCTTGTGATGATGACCGTACGACTCGCCGTCGGTGGCCACGTGCACGAGCTGCGGCTGGGAGCTGTCTTTGAATCCGGATTTGAGGCGCGCCACGAAATTCTCGCCGGAGTTGAGCAGTCCTTCAAAGGCGATGGCGCGCGATATGGGGCCGTTGTAAAAGAAGATGGCGATGGAGGCGCCGGAGGCGAAGCGCATGAGATACGGGTGCGTCGTGTCCACCGATGCGTCGGGCGTGTCGGTCCAGACGGCTTCGCCTTTGAGCGGGCGAATGCGTTTGCACTGGTGGGCGCCAGGACCGTGAATTTGATGCCGTTAGCGGCGAGCAGCTCGAGCGACGCAGTGTCAGCCGCGGTCTCGGGCAGCCACATGCCTTCCGGCGCAGAGCCGAAGCTGCATTCGTAGTCGGCAATGCCCCAGCGGATTTGCGTGATTCGATCGCGCGTGCTGGCGAGGGGCAGAATCATGTGGTTGTAAACCTGCGCCATGGCCGAACTGTGGCCACGGTAGCGCTCGCGGCTGCGGCTTTCGCCGTCGAGGATCATGCGGTAGGTGCGCGGCGCGTTCTCTTTGAGCCAGCTAAGTAGCGTGGGACCGAAATTGAAGCTCATGCGCGCGTAATTGTTCACGATGCGCATGATCTGGTTTTTCGCGTTAACGACGCGGGCCGCGCCATTGGGGGCGTAGCACTCGGCGCAGATGCGCTCGTTCCAATCGTGGTAGGGGGCAGCGGAGTCCTGGGTTTCGACGGTTTCAAGCCAGGGATTTTCGCGCGGCGGCTGGTAAAAGTGACCGTGAATGCAAACAAAACGCTTACCAAGAGGCATGAATCATCCGATACAGTGCAAGCGCTGTTTGCCGCCCGCTCAAGCTATTTTACGGCTATCGCGCACGCGCTATCGGGCCGAGCGCCCTGTGGGCGGAGTATTTTTGGCGAGATCGCAGGCACGCCACAGGTACCAGCTTGCCACCGAGCGGTAAGGCGCCCAGCGGCGGGCCGCGGCGGAAGATCACATCGGGCTTGGGCAGATCGCTGGCTTCAAGCGGGCGCGATTTAGGCACGCGCTGGAAGGTGAGCGCGAATCCTTTGCGCACGCCGTAGTCGGTCACAGGCAGCACATCGGGTCGGCCCAGGCGGAAGATGAGCAGCATCTCGACGGTCCAGGAGCCGATGCCGCGCACTTCAGTGAGACGCTCGACGATGTCGGCATCGGACATTTTGAGGATGGCGGAGTGCGACGGCACGGTGCCATCGAGAGTGCGCGCGGCGAGGTCGCGGAGAGCCTTGATCTTGTTGCCGGAGACGCCGGCGGCGCGCAGCGGCTCGTCGGGAGTGTCGAGCAGGAGCTGTGGCGTGGGATCGCCGCGGAAGTATTCGCGCAAACGGTGATGAATCGCGGCCGCGGCCTTGCCATGCAACTGCTGATAGAGGATCGATTCGATCAATGACTCGAACGGCGATGGAGATGGATCGAGGCGGAGCGTGAAGGGGCCGGCGCGATCGATGAGCGCGGCGAGTTTGGGATCGGCGGAGCGCAGATGCCGGAGGGCTTGAGTGGGATCGAAGGGAAGTTTGCGGCTGCGGCCGTCATGGATCATGGATGGAGTTTATCGCACGGATTCCATAGCGCGCAGGGGAGTTCCTGGTCCCTGGAACTGGTTGCATCAATGGCTTGGGGCGATCGCAAGACATGCCTCAGGGGCTGAAGCCCCGCTATTTATAGGCCTTTAACGCCACGACTAAAGTCGTGTCCCTTCAAAGCGGTATCTATGCAACCGGTCTTAGTTTGAAGTTGCGGTTTTGGACACGTGCACGATATTGATCCGCGTTTTGTTTCCCGATGCGCCGGAAGTTTGCGCAATCTCAACTGTAACGGAGCTTCCACCGATTGTGGGCACGAGGATCCTGGCGACGTTTGGTAACGTGGTGATGTGCGCGTCGGGACCGGCTTTGTCTTTGTAGAAAGCGATCACCTGGTCCAGCGGGTCCGGCGTGAAGTAGATGGCACTGACCATTTTTCTGCGGCCCATCCGCATGCTTATTCCACCTTTGCTCGGCGCGGCGCCGGGATAGATCGCAATTCCCAGATCGCTCTCAGTGAACTTATCCGACGAGGTGGTGTGCATTGACCGGGAGAAGCGCCACACTCCGTAGCCAACAGCGCCGGCGCCGATCAATCCCAGACCGACAAAGATTGCGACGATGATCAAAACGATTTTCAGGGCGCTGGAGCCGGACTTGGCTGGCGGCGCGCCAACATATTGCGGCGGCGGCGGCGAGTACGGTTGCTGAGAGCCGATTTGCGGGGCTTGATTCTCTGGCTGGTCAGGCATGGCTCGTTCCTTTCGTGGATTCCGTGTCCAGTGGCTCGAATTGGTTAGATTTTGCGTTGCAGACACTATACCTGCTTTCCCGGGCGCCGCGGGGAGACCGGTCACGGAAGTGACCTGCGAGTGATACACTGCCTCCGGTTTGGAGTGAAAGGAGTGCTGGCCATGAAGCGCCGGGATTTTGTAAAGACGATGACTGCGGTGGGAACGGGTTTGCTGCTGCGGCCGAACGCGCTCATGGGGCAGGCTGCGGAGCAGGTGGAACCGGACCCGAGCGTGAAGCGCGTGCTGGTGATGTTCAAGTGCCACTTTGACGCGGGTTTCGTCGACACGCAATATAACGTGGTCCATAAAAGATACTTTGAGAAGTTCTTTCCGGAGGCGATTGAAATCGCGCGCGCCGCGAATGCCGGGGGCAAGCGGCGCTACGTTTGGACGACGGGTTCATGGCTGTTGTACGAGTATCTCGACCAGGCTTCTGCCGCGGACCGCGAGACGATGGAAGCGGCGATTGGGCGAGGCGACATCGCGTGGCACGGGCTGCCCGTCAGCTGGCAGACCGAAATGATCGATCCCTCGATGATGGAGGGCTGCCTGGCGCTGTCGCAATCGCTCGACCGACGCTTCGGCAAGGTAACAACGGGCGCAAAGATGACCGATGTGCCAGGGCACACGCGGGGAATCATTCCGCCGCTCGCGAAGCACGGCGTGACGTTTCTTGAGATCGGCGTGAATGGGGGCTCGACGCCCGCCGAGGTGCCGCCGATTTTTCTCTGGAAGGACCCCTCTGGCGCGAGCCTGGCCATGATGTACCACCATGAGTACGGAAGTAGCGCGGTTGTTCCCGGCTCCGATCTGGCGCTTGTGACGGAAGTGCGCGGCGACAACAGCGGCCCGCACAAGCCGGAGGAGATCGACAAGATTCACGCGGATCTGGCGGCGCAGTTTCCGAATGCCGAGATTACGGCGGCGAGCCTGAGCGAGATGGCGAATGCGCTGGCTCCATTCCATGACAAACTGCCGGCGGTGGCGCAGGAGATTGGCGACACCTGGATCTACGGATGCGCGAGCGACCCCAAGAAGGTGGCGCGCTATCGCGAGGTGGCGCGGCTGCGCGAAGAGTGGATTAAGAAGGGTGCATTTGGAGTTGGCGACGAAACTGATCTCCAGTTATTGCGGCATTTGCTGCTGGAGCCGGAGCATACATGGGGAACGGACACGAAGACGTGGCTGGATTTTGACAATTACATCCCCGCGGACTTATCGCGCATGCTGGATACGAAGCACTACAAGGTGGTCGAGTTCAGCTGGATCGAGAAGCGGCAGGACCTGCTGGACGGCATTGCGACATTGCCGGAGGCCCTCAAGGAGGAAGCACACGTTGCGATCGCAGGCATGGAGCCAAGGTGGCCCATCGCGCCTGGCGCCGGAGTTGCGAATGTGGCCGGGAAGCCGATCGAGACGACCAATTTTGCCCTGACGGTTGACGCCCGCACCGGCGCTATTACGCGGCTCAAGAACAAGGCGACGGGCCGCGAGTGGGCAAGCGAGAAAAACCCTATCGCGCTGCTCACGTACCAGACGCTGTCGGCGGAGGATTACGCGCGTTACCAGGCGAATTACCTGACGACGAAAGCGGATTGGGCCGCCAAAGATTTTGGCAAGCCGAACATCGAGAGATTTGGGGCACGAAGCGAAGAGTGGCAACCGGGCGTGGCCGAGGCATACGTGGAAGAGACAGCCGATGGGCATCGCGTTCTTGTGAGTGTGGAATTCAACGACGAAGCGGCGTTTCAATCGGGGCGGGCTGCGTTTCCTCGCAAGGCTTTTATCGAAATGATTTTTCCGAAGGCCGAGCCCCTGATTCATCTGAGCTTGTCGTGGTTTGGCAAGCCTGCCACGCGCATGCCTGAGGCACTGTGGCTCACCTTCAATCCCATTGCGGAAGATGAAAAGGGATGGACGCTCGACAAGTCAGGCGAGTGGATTTCGCCCTTCGATGTGGTGACTTCAGGCAATCGTCACATGCACAGCTTGTCGACTGGATTCAAGTATCAGAAGGCCGAGGAACGTTTCGCCGTCGAGACGCTCGATGCACCGGTGGTGGCACTGGGAGAGCGCGACCCGTTGATCTTCTCGAACGAGCAGCCCGATTTGGCCAAGGGCATTCATTCGTGCCTCTTTAATAACGCCTGGGGCACCAATTACATCATGTGGAATGGGGAAGACGTGCGGGCGCGTTATTCGCTGCGGGCGTGAGGCGGCGTCGAAGCAAAGGCCTCCCGCTGGAGCGTCGCCGCGCCGCAGGAGGCCTGCTGGCTCTTAATGTGATGAAACGCCCGACGTGTGGACGATAGTGATCTGCGTCTTGCCATCGTTGGAATTCGGCGACTGCATCACCGTCACCATGATCGAATCAGGTCCATTGGTCTCGGTAAACACTCCACCGTTGTCGGTCGTCTCCGACTGCGCGTTTGGACCCACCTTGTCCTTGTAGAAAGCGATCACCTGGTCTTTGGAATCCGTCGTGAGGTAGTTGGCAGTTACCATGGATTTGCCAGCAATGCTCATATGCAGCGCACCCTTGCCCTGCGTGGCGCCGGGATAGATGGCAATTCCAAGATCGCTTTCGCCGACAGCCTGCGTTGTGTTGGCGCTGAAGGTGCCGCCGGGTAAGTTCATCGCGATTTGGCCATTCGCAGCCTTGTGGACGGCATGCGCGACGCGGTAAATTCCGTAGCCGACCACTCCCGCGGCGAGAATCCCCAAACCGACGAAGATTCCCACGATGATGAGAATGATTTTGAGGGCGCTGGAACTCGATTTGGGCGGCGGAGCGGCAACGGGCGGCATGGCCGGCGGTGGTGTGTACGGCTGCGATGAAACATTGAGAGGCGCTTGATTGTCGGTTGAGTCGGGCATATTCCCTTCCTTTGCGGCGAGCCTTTTTGAGTCGATTCAGTTCTGTTTTCCGGGTCCCGTTTTTCGGCGGTTCTCCATTGACTTTGAGGCGTTTTTGGTGCCGTTCAAGGTGGCTTTTTCCTGGTGAAAAATCCACTTAGCGATTGTGCTTCGCCCGACACGAATTGGAGAACCGCTATAGATGTGCAGACACTATACCCGATCCATATCGCGACATGGAACAAATTTCTGTGAGCGAGAGGCTGCAGCGGCCCTGCCGTGCGCGGGAGCGGTTCCCGATTCATAAGGGACTGGGCGACTTGGGGGAACATTCCGACGGACAACGCCCGCCCGGGCGCTTTACCATCAAGAGCGTAGAGTCATTGCGCGAGGAGCTTCAACATGAAGATGCGGCCGGGATCGCAAACGGGATTTCTGCTGTGCGGCAAGGAATGGACCGACGGAGAGGCGCTGGAAGTGCGGTCGCCGTGGGACCAGGGCCTGGTGGGGCGCGTGACCGTGGCCACGCGGGCCGACGCGCGCCAGGCCGTGAACCATGCCGTAGCCAGCCTGCGCCGCACGCGCGCACTGCCGCGCTGGAAGCGGCGCGAGATTCTGGAAGACGTGGCCGCCGCGCTGATCGAGCAGAAGGAGCGGTTTGCGCAGCTGATTGTGGCCGAGGCAGGCAAGCCGGTGCGGATGGCGCGGACGGAAGTGGATCGCGCCGTGCTGACCTTCAAGACCGCTGCCGAAGAGGCCGCGCGGCTGGGCGGCGAGAGCATTCCGCTGGATTTGACCGAAGGCAACGAGGGCCGCTGGGGACTGGTGCAGCGTTTTCGGCGTGGGTCCGGTTCTGGCCATTACGCCATTCAATTTTCCGCTGAACCTGGTGGCGCACAAAGTTGCGCCGGCCATGGCCGCGGGCTGCCCGGTGATTGTGAAACCCGCGCCGCAGACGCCGTTCACCGCGCTGGCGCTGGGCGAAGTGATTCTGAAAGCGGGCTGGCCCGAGGAGGCGCTGGCCGTGCTGCCGCTGGACAACGCCGACACCGCATGGCTGGCGGAAAAAGAAGACCGCATCAAGCTGGTGAGTTTTACCGGCTCGGCCAAAGTGGGCTGGGAGCTGAAAGCGCACTCGGGGCGCAAGCGCGTGCTGCTGGAGCTGGGCGGCAACGCGGCGCTCATTGTGCACAGCGATTGGAAAGACCTGGACGATGCGGCGCTGCGCACCGCGCATGCGGCCTTTAGTTACGCGGGCCAATCGTGCATCAGCGTGCAGCGCGTGTTTGTGGAGCGCAGCATCTTCCAGACCTTTCTGTGGAAGGTGGTGGATATCGCGGAGAAGCTGGTGATCGGCGACCCTTCGAATGAAGCCACGGAAATTGGCCCGCTGATCCGCCAGAGCGAAGCGGAGCGCGTGGAAGCGTGGGTGAAGGAGGCCGTGCGAGGCGGCGCCAAGCTGGTGGCCGGCGGCGAGCGCAAGGGATCCATGATCACGCCGGCGATTCTGACCGGAACCAAGCCGGGCATGAAGGTGCGCGATGAAGAGATCTTTGGGCCGGTGGTGGTGATTGAGCCGTACGACGATTTCGAGGAGGCGCTGGCCGCAGGTGAATCACTCGAAGTACGGATTGCAGGCCGGGCTGCTCACGCGCGACTCCGGGCCGCATTCTCACCGCGTATCGCGAGCTGGAAGTGGGCGCGCTGATCGTCGGCGACACGCCGAGCTGGCGCCTGGATCCGATGCCTTACGGCGGAGTCAAGGATTCGGGCCTGGGCCGCGAAGGCATCCGCTGGGCCATCGAAGAGATGACCGAGCCGCGCATGCTGGTGATGGCGTCACTGGGATAATGCGCTTTGAAACTACTGTACTTAAAAAGCGCTCGCTAAGGATTCTGCATTCTTAGGGCTGCTCAGACCTGACCGCCGCGACTAGCCTTATACATTTGCAACACTGCCCTATTGCTATTGACACTTCGCCGCCAGAGCGGAGCTGAGCGGGCCCAGACCCGCAAGTGTTCTCTTGCCGCGCGGACACCTTACTCGCCACCAGTGTTAAAGAGATGTGCGCAGACGTTTTAAACCAATCCTCGAAAGCGGATGGCGGATGGTCGGCGCATTTCTAATGGGGAGTCAATGCGTGGCATCGCAAACTGGGAGCAGCCGTCGTGATGATGCAAGACTGGCTCTGCAGACCATCGAGGCCTCTCGCTGAGCGAAGTAGATAAGATGCTACTCAATGACTATTCTTTTGATTTTGTCTTGGCTCGTTCCGCGGCCCAGCGCTTGCGCTGTGCATCGGCGATCCGCTTGCGCGCTTCGGCACTTAGAACGCGCTTCTTCCTGGGCTTGGCTTTGCGGACGCTTTCGCTGCTTTGCGTCCGGCTTTGGTGGCTGCGGTTCCGATGGTGGCCAGCAGTTTACGTGCCTGCTTGAGGCCTGAAATCTCGGAGTCTATTTGGGCAAGAATATTTTCAATCGCCATAAGATAAGAATAATTCAAAAAATCACTCTGCATTGTCTTGTGGAGAAGTATTTTTCGCGACTTAGCGGGATAACCGCGCACTTAGCAGTTTTCCACTTTAAGAATCGCGTGATCGTTCAGGTATTGGACGGTTTGATACCGTTATTCGCGGCATCTAACGTCTCGTTGCATCCTGCAGATTTGCGTCCGAGTCAATAGATAGCAGCTTAACTTTCGGTGTCCATCATGTATCGGTATCCATCATGTAGTTGATATCGGTTGCAAGAAATTTGGATGCGAGCAGCCTGTTCTATTCAACTCCGTTGCAACGGCAGAGCCGCTCTTGGAGCGCTCAAAAACAGCGCGGCGGGAATGGAGTCGACCTTTCCCACCGAGTCTGTTTTCAAGAGTCTGCGCAACATCAGGATGAAACAGCTTATGCTCCGAGATACTCGACATGCACATAGGTGCCGAGGCGCACATTGTAGGCAAGATACCAGCCAACGTGATCGGGATCCTCATAGATGACGATCTCGTCCGAGTCCCAGAGCCAATCGGAGCAGTAGGCTAAATCGGCCGCGGCAACCGACCAGTACCAACCGTTGAACCAGAACCTGCTGGGTCTGCCGCCGGCAAGATGCCATACGTGCGAGGGACCAAAGCCGCCGGTGAAATGGCCGTGTTGCCAAGGATGATCGAGATGGTAATTCGGATCGTTGGGGCCGCTGTCATGACCAACCCACTTTGTGCCGTTATCAACGTGCGGAACGTTGGGATGTCCGGGTTGGTCGGCATAGTTAGGTTTCGGCGCAGGCGGTGCGTTGTGACTCGGAGCTGGTGCTGGGTTATGGTTCGGCGCGGGCGTTGCCGGAATGCCATGAACCGGCGAGGGCCCATGCGAGGGAATGGGAGGATGAGCATTTTGATGGGCACTTTGTGAATGCTGCGCAAATGCAGGGACGGCAAGAACCAGAAAAGCTGCGAAGGCGATTCGAATGGATTTCATCTATACCTCCTGATGCCCGCGCGGAGAAGCAACCATCAAACCATGCTGCCACCGGACGGGTCATCCATGACGACTGATTCCATTGGGCATTCTTGCACAGGCCTGCAAAGCCTGGCACATAAATTTTTACGCACCTGTGCTTTGATGCGATCAGCGGGCCTGCATTAATTTGGTGACTTATGTTGTTTTGGACACCCGTAGTTAGTGTGGTGTCCCAGAAGTTCAGTCCTTGAACTGGCATGCTAGATGCAGGTCCTTCGACTCCGCGAGCCGCAAAAAGCCCGGCTTCCTGCGCTCAGGATGACAGAGTATTTATGCAGCCAATTTCGGGGACGGATACCAGCTTTACGCAGTGACAGCAACCGGCGCGCGCCGCCAGGCGTAAAGCGGGAACTGGTTGGCCAGCTCCGCTACTTCGCCGCGAATGCGGTCAAGCGCCGCATCGTCGTTGCGCTGTTCGAGGGCCTTGGCAATCCACGCGGCAATCGTGCGCATCTCCGGCTCCTTCATGCCGCGCGTGGTGAGCGCGGGCGTGCCGACGCGAATGCCCGAGGGCTTGAGCGGCGGATTGGTATCCCAGGGAATGGAGTTTTTGTTGACGGTGATGCCGGCTTTGCCCAACGCCAACTCGGCCTCGGAACCGAGGATGCCTTTCTCGAAGACATCGACGAGCAGCAGGTGATTATCAGTTCCGCCGGAAACCAATCGAAAGCCCGCCGCACTGCATGCCTCGGCCGAGCGCCTTGGCATTGGAGACGATCTGCGCGGAGTAGTGCGGAACTCAGGGCGCAGCGCCTCAGCAAACGCGACTGCCTTGGCGGCGACGATGTGCATGAGCGGGCCACCCTGCTGGCCGGGGAAAACCGCCTTATCGATGGCTGTGGCCAGATCCTGCGTGCAGATGATCAGGCCGGCGCGCGGGCCGCGCAGAGTCTTGTGCGTGGTGGTCGTGGTGATCTGCGCATGAGGCACAGGCGAAGGATGCACGCCGCCGGCCACCAGGCCGGCGATGTGCGCCATATCGAAGATGTAGATCGCGCCCACTTTGTCGGCGATCTGGCGCATGCGCGCAAAATCCCACAGGCGCGGATAGGCGCTGGCGCCGCCGATGATGACCTTTGGCTTTTCCTGGAGGCGATGGACTCCATCTCGTCGTAGTCGATGGTTTCAGTGTCGCGGCGAACATGATAGAAGGTGGTGCGATATAACTTGCCGCTGAAGCTGAGGCGATGGCCGTGGGTCAGATGGCCGCCATGCGAAAGATCGAGGCCAAGAATCGTGTCGCCCGGCTGCAACACGGCCGCGATAGGCCGACGCGTTGGCCTGCGAGCCGGAGTGCGGCTGCACGTTGATGTGCTCGCCGCCGAAGATCTGGCGCGCGCGATCGCGGGCCAGGTTCTCCACGATGTCAGCGTATTCGCAGCCGCCGTAATAGCGGCGCCCGGGGTAGCCCTCGGCGTATTTATTGGTGAAGACCGAGCCGGCCGCTTCAAGCACGGCTTCAGAGACAAAGTTTTCGCTGGCAATCATCTCCAGCCCTTCGTGCTGGCGGAGAGTTTCCTGGTCAATAGCGGCGGCGACCTCGGGATCGGCCTGGGCGAGGGTGAGAGACATGCGGTCCGTCATATCTGAAATTTTAGCCTGTTTCCCGTCCGGTGACATGCCGATCAGTTTCGTCGCGGCCGATAAGCGACAAAAATCTCGTAAACTAAGGCCCTTCGGCAGTCGACCGCGCGGACCATGACTGATACACTGGATGCATCGAGGGTCTATGGTTTCGTGGATGGAATCATGGATTTGAACGGAAACATTCGTCTGGGCGCTTATCCTGTGCAGCCTTGTGCTGACCGTCACTGGCGACCTGCGGTCAGCTGCCGGCATTGACGCGGCGCTGCTGGCGAAGGCCAACGCGGGCGATGCGGCGGCCGAGGTGACTGTAGGCGAGAGCTACGCCCAGGCCGCGGTCAGAACGACAATCGCGAGCAGATTGCCAAAGACTACGAGCAGGCGAGCTGCGTGGTACCGCAAGGCCGCCGACCAAAACAACATGGCCGGCGAGCTCCACCTGGCGGCGCTTTATCGCGACGGCGGCAAGGGTTTTCGCGCGATATGGCGCGGGCCGCGGCGTGGTACCGCAAAGCCGCCGACCAAGGCGACGTTGGCGCACAGGCGACGCTGGGCGTGCTGTACTCCATGGGCCAGGGCGTTCCCCAGAGTGACGCGGAGGCGTATTTCTGGCTGGACCTTGCGGCGGCGGTGAAGGGGCCCAATCAGGAAAAGTATGCGGCCAATCGCCAGATGATTGGCCAGCACATTACGGCCGATGAATTGGCCGATGTGGAGGATCGCGTGGCGGCGTGGAAGGCCGCGCACCCACGGCCCGATCCTGCACACTAATAGGATTTATCAATCCCAGGAGCTGGCGTTGTTGAACACGGGCGCGCAATGGAAGTTGCAGGACCGCGCAGGAAATTCGTCAGCGAAGCTGATCAGCCTCGGCGACATGCGAGCAGCGTCGACAGTTGCCGCGATGCATAAAAATGACAATGAGTCACGCAGAGCGACTAGTCTTGGCTCGTCGTCCTTTTTTGGATCGCGAAGAGCGGAACCGGAAATTGAAGCGGCCGGCCGTCGGCGGAACGAACCGAAATCTTTGAGACGCGACGACGGCCACGTGATGGAGGGTTCGTCCGGTGCTCGCCATGCGCAACCTCTGGAGCGGGCATTCGCTGCACAGCGCAAAAGCTACCAGATGACGCCTCTGGGGCGGGAGCGACCCGCAACAGTGAACGACACTGCTCCTTGGTGTGCGATTCACGTCGTCGATGGTGATGGCGACCTTGGAGCAGCGGCGGCGTGGCAATTTCACGGATCGCTTTTCGGAGTCGAGCTCCAGTCACGATTGTGCAGCTCCATCGACAATAAACTGCGGCGTGGTAACGTCGCTGAGCGAGAATTGCTGCAGCGTAAATTTGTTGCCGCTCGATTTACGATGTCAAGTCGAATGACAATACGGGCATCACGGCAGCCAATGAAGTGGGTGTCGCTGAGAGAATCAGCGAGGACCGCATGGCCAATTGACTTCGCAATGCTCCGTATCCAGCGCGAGGAGCGCGTCGGCCGGCGGACAATCGGAGCAGCCCTCCGAGGTGAAGAGCTCAACAAGAACAGGCTGACGCTTGGCGCGGCCGCGGCGGACTGGGTTTGCGGCTTGACGATGGCGAAGAGCAACCAGAGCTGAGCGGCGCCACCGCGAAGGACAGCGCGAGGCGCGAAAGGCCGAGCGGGTGAGGAGCTGGGAAGCCATACACCTATAAGAGTGTCAGAGATGCGCCCGGTTTGGCTGAAACCATGATTGGTTCGGCGCGATCCCGGTATCCTGAACGCATGACCGGCTCAGGAATGCGGCGAATTGGATTGCTTTGCGCTCTTGTGGCCGTGGCATGCGGGCGCGCAGATGCCGCCAGGACCTGGTGGCGCCGTGAGCTTCACGCCGGCAATCGTCGAAGTTGGTTCGCCGGAGCTGATTCGCGTAAACGCTCCGGCGGGCGCGACGTCGACTGGCGAATGGCTGGGGCGACAAGCTGGAGTTTTTTCGCGGACGAGACGGGCAGGCATGGTACGCGCTGGCGGGAGTGGATGTTGAAGGCGCCGTCGGGTCTTCAACCTTCGGATAAGTTCCAAGGTTGCAGGGGGCGGTGGCGCGATCGACCTGAGCCGCAGCATTGAGATTCACCCGGCGCACTACAGGACGGGCACGCTGACTGTGGCGCCGAATTTTGTTGCGCCGCCGCCGGATGGAGATGACGCGGATCAAGGCCGAGGTCGCGCTTGAAGGCGAAGGTTTTTGCAGCGAGCGCAACCGAGCCGCTATGGACGGGTGATTTTCGCGCGCCGGTGGGCGCCGCACCGACCGACAGCTTTGGCACGCGGCGCACTTTCAATGGCAAGCTTGCCAGCGTTCACAAGGGGATGGATTTTCGCGCGGCAATGGGAACGCCGGTGCGCGCGGGAAACAGCGGCGTGGTGGTGCTGGCGCGGCCGCTTTACTATGAGGGCAATTGCGTGGTGATCGATCACGGGCTGGGCCTATTCACGATCTCGATGCATTTGAGCCGCATCGATGTGAAGGAAGGAGAGCACGTGAGCCAGGGCGAACGCATTGGACTGAGCGGCGCGACCGGTCGCGTGACCGGACCGCATCTGCACTGGGCTGTGCGCTGGCAGAATGCGTATCTCGATCCGGCAAAACTGCTGCGGATGGATCTGAGCCAGTACGTTAGTGCGAAATCGCTTCTTCTTCGATGTTGGTTTGTTGCGCCAGGCTGGTTTTGCGTCCTGCGGCTTTTTCTTTGCGCAGCGCCTTGAATGCGCGATAGACGAACGAGCCCATATACCATCCATCGATGAATTTGTACGGAGTTTCGCCGGTGGTGTAATGGCCGCAGGGCAGCACGCGGACTTCGTAGTTCATCCTGGAGCTGCGAAAAGCTTCGACAACTTTGAGCGAGTATTCTCTGGGAAAAGTCAGATCGTAGTTGGCGTAGACCATGAGTACGATCTTGCTGGGGCCATCGGCTTCCGGGCCGGCGAACCGCTCGTAGTAGCTGACCGGGCTCACGACCGCCCATAGAGCGCGCAGCCGATCCTGCGTGAGGCCAGCCTCTTCCACTCCCTGTCGGATGTGACGGGTGCTTTGCCCGGCCCAGACCACGTCGCCCAATGGCGGTGGATGCGTGGTTGAAGGCGTTGACGCGCAGGCGCGGGTCGTGAGCGCTGGCGAGGAATGTATAGCAGGAGCCGAGGCTCGTGCCCAGCACGCCGAAGTGCTCGTAGCCCTGCTCCTCAAGCCAGTCGAGGCAGCAGCGAATATCGACGACGGCCTGCCGGGTGGCAGAGAGAGTGCGCCCGATATTGGCGCTGACGGCATAGTCGGAACGCTCCAGCTCAGCGGGCCGGCGAATGTCGTGATAGGGCATGGAGAGCCGCAGCGCAGAGACGCCCATGCGGTTGAAGAACGGGCATAGTGAGTTGTGGCTGAAGCCGTCGGAGTTCCACTGCGGCAGAACGATGATGGCCTGTTTGGGCCGCGCGGGATCCTTGTGAGCGGGCGCAGGATACCAGCGCGCATTCACCATGTCGTTTTCTGGATAGGGCGTGCGCTCTGGCGAGGTGAAACGGAGAAACTGCGCCGGCGGGCAGCTTGCCTTCGGCGGCCTGTTGCTTGAGCGCCGCGTCTTTGGCGAGAGTTTCAGGCCGGACGTTGGTGGGAAAAAGTTGCGGGTGGCGCTTTCAAGCCGGAAGTCGGTGGGGCGTTCGTAGCCGAAGAACTTGTCGCTGTGGCGAATCAGCAGGTCGTTGATGCGGACCATGGCCGCTTCAGCTTCCAATTCGTCGCGGACAACATCGGGATCGGGAACCGCGGCGCCGAAGCCGTGCGACTCAAGAAAAGGCGCGAGCCACTCGAATCCCCATTCGAGCGGGCGCACAACGCGATTTTCGTCGCGCATGGTGAGTCGCGTTTCCCACGCATACATCCAGCGCGCATACCAGTCCTTAATCATCGATATAGCTTAATTTTACCAGCTTGCGCGATACGGAAAAACAGGGATCATGGGACCAAGGGAACGAGGGAGCAAAAGCGAATCGGAGCGGGCGAACGATATGACGGAGACTCGCCGCCGTGGACTACTAGCCGACTTTTTGCGCGCGCGACTTCGACCGCGCGCCTGCAATGACCCAGGCAAGGCTCAGCAGGGTGATGAGAGCGATGATGCCTTGCGAGATGACGCAATAGAGACACCAGACCTCGAGGACGTTCTTTTCAATGCTGGAGAGATGCAGCGCGAAGGCCAGGCCGGCAACGGCGGCGGCCAGGAGAAGAACGCGGCGCCGCGCCAGCGCGAGCACGCCAAGCAAGAGATAGCCGGCGATACCAATCGCCGCCACGGGGACGTGGTACATAACTGCATAGCGGCTGTGATTCACGATGCCGCAGTCCCAGCGCGCGTTGATGTCGCAGGGCTCGGTTGCGGTGGAGTAGTGAACGCGCAGAGCAGCGCAGAAATCAGCACTCCGGCAAGAGACAGAAAGACAAGGAAATATCGCATGGCGGGCAGGGTGTCTCGAGATTCGACCTCGGATAAGATTCTAGCCGATGACACACCGGTGTTGGCGCAACCGGCCGCAACAGATCAGCCGCTCCGTCTGGGCGCGCGCGGTACGATGAAGCCATGAGGGAGCCTGACAGCGCCGGTCAAAAGCGCGTATTTACCGGGGCACGGCAGGCCGGAATGCGGGTGGCATTTTTTGGTGGGAGTTTTGATCCGCCGCACCTGGGCCATCTGGCAGTGGCGCGGGCGGCACAAACGGCATTCAAGCTGGATACCGTGCTGTTTGCTCCGGTCGGCGCCCAGCCGCTCAAGCCCGAAGGATCGTCGGCAAGCTTTGAGCAACGGCTGGCGATGACGCGGCTGGCGATCGAGGGCGAACCGGGCTTCGCGATCTCGCTTGCCGATGCTCCGAGAA
>CAVWXA010000024.1:0-41144 GCA_963758785.1 uncultured Acidobacteriaceae bacterium | reverse complement strand
ATGCTTTTGATTTTGTCTTGGCGCGTTGCGCGGCCCAGCGCTTACGTTGTGCATCGGCAATCCGTTTGCGCGCTTCGGCACTTAATACCCGCTTCTTTCTGGGCTTGGCCTTTTGACGGCCGCATTCTTGGTTTTGCGTCCGCCTTTGGTGGCTGCGGTTCCGATGGTGGCCAGCAGGTTACGTGCCTGCGTCAGCCTTGAAATCTCGGAGTCGATTTGGGCAAGAATATTTTCAATCGCCATAAGATAAGGATAATTCAAAAAATCACATCCACATTGTCTTGTGGAAAGTATTTTTGCGCGACTTAGCGGGACAACCGAGCAGTTAGCAGTTTTCCAGCCTTGTAAGAATCGCGTGATCGTTCAGGTATTGGACGGTTTGATGCCGTTATTCGCGGCATCTAACTTCTCGTTGCATGTGCAGATTTGCGTCCGAGTCAATAGATAGCAGCTTAACTTTCGGTGTCCATCATGTATCGGTATCCATCATGTAGTTGATATGGGTTGCAAGAAATTTGGATGCGAGCAGCCTGTTCTATTCAACTCCGTTGCAACGGCAGAGCCGCTCTGGGAGCGCTCAAAAACAGTGCGGCGGGAATGGAGTCGACCTTCCCACCGCGTCTGTTTTCAAGACGTCTGCGCAACATCCAGGATGAGACAGCTTATGCTCCGAGATACTCGACATGCACATAAGTGCCGAGGCGAACATTGTAGGCGAGATACCATCCAACGTGATCGGGATCGTCATAGATGACGATCTCATCTGAGCCCCACAGCCAATCGGAGCAGAAGGCTAAGTCGGCTGCGGCAACCGACCAGTACCAACCGTTGAACCAGAACCTGCTGGGTCTACCGCCGGCAAGATGCCATACGTGCGAGGGACCAAAGCCGCCGGTGAAATGGCCGTGTTGCCAAGGATGATCGAGATGGTAATTCGGATCGTTGGGGCCGCTGTCGTGACCAACCCACTTTGTGCCGTTATCAACGTGCGGGACGTTGGGATGTCCGGGTTGGTCAGCATAGTTAGGTTTCGGCGCAGGCGGTGCGTTGTGACTCGGAGCTGGTGCTGGGTTATGGTTCGGCGCGGGAGTTGCCGGAATGCCATGAACCGGCGAGGGCCCATGCGAGGGAATGGGAGGATGAGCATTTTGATGGGCACTTTGTGAATGCTGTGCAAATGCAGGGACGGCAAGAACCAGAAAAGCTGCGAAGGCGATTCGAATGGATTTCATCTATACCTCCTCATGCCCGCGCGGAGAAGCAACCATCAAACCATGCTGCCACCGGACGGGTCATCCATGACGACTGATTCCATTGGGCATTCTTGCACAGGCCTGCAAAGCCTGGCACATAAATTTTTACGCACCTGTGCTTTGATGCGATCAGCGGGCCTGCATTAATTTGGTGACTTATGTTGTTTTGGACACCCGTAGTTAGTGTGGTGTCCCAGAAGTTCAGTCCTTGAACTGGCATGCTAGAT
The DNA here is from genome assembly GCA_963758785.1 of uncultured Acidobacteriaceae bacterium. GTDB lineage: Bacteria > Acidobacteriota > Terriglobia > Terriglobales > Acidobacteriaceae > Telmatobacter. The sequence goes on along the minus strand of CAVWXA010000024.1, from coordinate 39,664 downwards.
GCAGGTCCTTCGACTCCGCGAGCCGCAAAAAGCCCGGCTTCCTGCGCTCAGGATGACAGAGTATTTATGCAGCCAATTTCGGGGACGGGATACCAGCTTTACGCAGTGACAGTAACCGGAGCGCGACGCCAGGCGTAGAGCGGGAACTGGTTGGCGAGCTCGGCTACTTCGCCGCGAATGCGCTCGAGGGCCGCATCGTCGTTGCGCTGTTCGAGAGCCTTGGCGATCCATGCGGCGATCGTGCGCATCTCCGGCTCCTTCATGCCGCGCGTGGTGAGCGCGGGCGTGCCGACGCGAATGCCCGAGGGCTTGAGCGGCGGATTGGTATCCCAGGGAATGGAGTTCTTGTTGACGGTGATGCCGGCTTTGCCCAGAGCCACTTCGGCCTCGGAGCCGAGGATGCCTTTCTCGAAGACATCGACCAGCATGAGGTGATTGTCGGTGCCGCCGGAAACCAAGCGGAAGCCCGCCGCCTGCAAGGCCTCGCGCGAGCGCTTTGGCGTTGGCGACAATCTGCGCGGCGTAGGTGCGGAACTCGGGGCGCAGCGCCTCGGCCAACGCGACGGCCTTGGCGGCGACGATGTGCACGAGCGGGCCGCCCTGCTGGCCGGGGAAGACGGCCTTGTCGATGGCCGTGGCCAGGTCCTGCGTGCAGATGATCAGGCCGGCGCGCGGGCCGCGCAGAGTCTTGTGCGTGGTGGTGGTGGTGATGTGCGCATGCGGCACGGGCGAAGGATGCACGCCGCCGGCGACCAGGCCGGCGATGTGCGCCATGTCGAAGATGTAAATCGCGCCCACCTTGTCGGCGATCTGGCGCATGCGCGCGAAGTCCCACAGGCGCGGATAGGCGCTGGCGCCGCCGATGATGACCTTGGGCTTTTCCTGCGCGGCGATGGCTTCCATCTCGTCGTAGTCGATGGTTTCGGTGTCGCGGCGGACGTGATAGAAGGTGGTGCGGTAGAGCTTGCCGCTGAAGCTGAGCCGATGGCCGTGGGTCAGGTGGCCGCCGTGCGAGAGATCGAGGCCGAGAATGGTGTCGCCGGGCTGCAGCACGGCCGCGTAGGCCGAGGCGTTGGCCTGCGAGCCGGAGTGCGGCTGCACGTTGATGTGCTCGCCGCCGAAGATCTGGCGCGCGCGATCGCGGGCCAGGTTCTCGACGATGTCGGCGTATTCGCAGCCGCCGTAGTAGCGGCGTCCCGGGTAGCCCTCGGCATATTTATTGGTGAAGACCGAGCCGGCCGCTTCGAGCACGGCTTCAGAGACGAAGTTTTCGCTGGCGATCATCTCCAGCCCCTCGTGCTGGCGGAGGGTTTCCTGGTCAATGGCGGCGGCGACTTCGGGATCGGCCTGGGCGAGGGGGAGAGACATGCGGTCAGTCATATCTGAAATTCTAGCCTGTTCCCCGACGGGGTGACAGGCCGATTTCTTCGCGCGGCAATAAATCTCGTAAAGCTGTGTCGAAGGCCCTTGCGGCAGTGGGCTTGCGCGACCACGGCTGAATACACTGGATGCATCAAGCGGTCTATGGTGTTGTGGATGAAATCATGCAATTGAACTGGAAACATCTTGTCGCGGGAGCTGCATTCCTTGCGGCCTTGTGCTGACCGTCACGGGCAGACCTGCGGTCAGGCTGCCGCGTATTGACGCGGCGCTGCTGGCCAAGGCCAATGCCGGCGACGCCGCGGCCCAGGTGGCGGTGGGCGAGAGTTACGCGCAGGCTGCAGCGACACGACACGATAAGGCGCAGATGGCCGAAGACTACAAGCAGGCAGCTGCGTGGTACCGCAAGGCCGCCGACAAAAAAACTTGCTGGCGAAATGCATCTGGCTGCGCTCTATCGCGACGGCGGAGACGGGCTTTGCGCGCGATATGGCGCAGGCGGCGGCGTGGTACCGCAAGGCCGCCGATCAAGGCGATGCGCGCACAGGCAACGCTGGGCGTGCTCTACTCGATGGGCCAGGGCGTGCCCCACAGCGACGTGGAGGCGTATTTCTGGCTGGACCTGGCCGCGGCAGTGCAGGGACCCGAACCAGGAGAAGTATGCGGCGAATCGCCAGATGATCGGCCAGCACATTACCGCCGATGAATGTCCGATGTCGAGGATCGCGTGGACGCGTGGAAGGCCGCGCATCCGCGGCCCGATCTGCACACAATAACGAGAACAGTTAAGCGAGTAGATGTTGAACACGCGCGCGCAACGAAAGTTGCAGACCGGCGGGAGAATTTGTCCGCGAAGTTATATGTGACGTACGAGAGCGCGATTTGGATGCAAAAAATGAAAAAATCGCGCAACAACTTTTTGCTGTGTGTGTCTGGTGGTGACATGGGCCGGGAATAAAAAATCAGTTGGCCCACGGAGGAACCACATGAAGCACACATTGATGATGCTCGCCGTGGCCGCCCTGATTGCCTCGGGACCGGCCTTTGCTCAACAGACCAGCAACCAAACCAACCTGATCCGACGATCAATCAGCGCCGCAAGAAATCAACAGGACCGCATCGCCAATGGCATCGATTCAGGCTCAACTGACCGCGGGCGAGACGAAGAACCTGGAATCGCGCGAAGCGAATGTGAATCGCGAGATCCGCGACGATCGCTCAGCCGACGACGGCACGCTGACTACAGCGGAGCGGCAACAGGTCAATCATCAGCAGAACAATTTGAGCCACTCGATTTACCAGGACAAGCACAACGCCAATACGGCGCATTACGGCAACAATGAAGTGGGCGATGCGCCGCGAGAATCAGCAGGATCGCATTGCCAACGGACTTCGCAACGGCCAGATGAGCGCCGGCGAGGCCGCCCGCACGGAAAACCGCGAACAGGGAATCAACGAGCAGGTTCACGCTGATCGCTCTGCCAACGGCGGAAAGCTGACCGGGCAGGAGCACGCGCAGATCAACCACGAGCAGAACGGCGCCAGCCGGCAGATCTATCGCCAGAAGCACAACGGCAGGTAAGGTTCATCGATTGGTTTGCACTTCGCACCGCGGGATGCGCCCAGTATGCTGATTTTATGACTGGCGCGCGCATCCCGCGGTTGGCGTTTTTGCTCGTCCTGGCGGCTGCAATGGTTTCGGCTTTGCAGGACCATGCGCAGCGGGTGGGCGAAAATAATGCCGTAACTTTGAGCCCGGCTGTGGTTGTTGCCGGATCGCCGGAGTTGATTCGAGTTGACGCTCCAGCCGGCGCAAGAGTGGATGGCGAGTGGCTGGGGCGTAAGCTGGAGTTCTTTCGCGGACGCAGTGGGCAGGCGTGGTTTGCGCTCGCAGGTGTCGACGTCGAATCGCCGGTTGGCGCATCCGACGTTGCACATTTCCACTCGCACGGCTGCATCCGCGCCGACCGACATGAGCCGCAGCATCGAGATTCATCCCGCGCATTACCGGACGAGCACTCTGACGGTGGCGCCGAAGTTTGTGGCGCCGGGGCCGGATGAGTTGAACCGGATCAAGGATGAAATTGCGCTCAAGAACAAGGTGTTCGCGGCGAGCGCGACGGAGCCGCTCTGGTCCGGCAATTTTGTCGCGCCGGTTCACGCCACGCCAACCGACAGCTTCGGCACGCGGCGCACTGTTCAACGGCAAACTCGCCAGTGTGCACAAGGGGATGGATTTTCGCGCTCGCGTGGGCACGCCGGTAAGGGCAAGCAATCAGCGGGGTAGTGGTGCTGGCGCGGCCGCTCTACTACGAAGGCAACTGCGTGGTGATCGACCATGGGTTGGGGCTGTTCACGATCTCGATGCACCTGAGCCGGATTGATGTGCACGAAGGCGAGCACGTAAGACAAGGCGAGCTCCTCGGATTGAGTGGAGCGACCGGCCGCGTGACTGGACCGCATCTGCACTGGGCGGTGCGATGGCAGGACGCGTATCTCGATCCGGCTAAGCTGCTGAAGATGGATTTGAGCGCAGTGCGTTAACGCGAGAGGGCTTCTTCTTCGATCGTTGCTCGCAGGCCAGGCTTGATTTGCGTCCGGCGGCGTTTTCTTCGCGCAGCGCCTTGAAGGCGCGATAGACGAACCAGCCCATATACCAGCCGTCGATAAATTTGTAGGGCGTTTCGCCGGTGGTGTAGTGGCCGCAGGGCAGCACGCGGACTTCGTGTTGCAAGCCTGGAACTGCGAAAAGCCTCGACCACCTGAGCGAGTATTCGCTGGGAAAAGTGAGGTCGTAGTTGGCGTAAACGACCAGCACGATTCTTGCCGGGCGCCGTCGGCCTCAGGACCTGTGAACTGCTCGTAATAGCTGACCGGGCTGATGGCGGCCCAGAGCGCGCGCAGCCGCTCCTGCGTGAGGCCCGCCTGCTCCACCGCCTGGCGGATGTGGCGCGTGCTTTGCCCGGCCCAGACCACGTCTCCAAATGCGGTGGACGCGTGATTGAAGGCGTTGACGCGCAGGCGCGGATCGTGGGCGCTGGCCAGATAGGCGTAGCAGGAGCCGAGGCTGGTGCCCAGCACGCCGAAGTGCTCGTAGCCCTGCTCCTCAAGCCAGTCGAGGCAGCAGCGGATATCGACCACGGCCTGGCGGCAGGCGGAAATCGTGCGGCCGATGTTGGCGCTCACGGCGTAGTCCGAGCGCTCCAGCTCGGTGGGCCGGCGGATGTCGTGATAGGGCTTGGAGAGGCGCAGCGCCGAGACGCCCATGCGATTGAAGAGCGTGCACAGCGAGTTGTGGCTGAAGCCGTCGGCAGTTCCACTGCGGCAGGACGATGATGGCCTGTTTGGGTCGCGCAGGATCTTTGTGCGCAGGCGCGGGATACCAGCGCGCGTTCACCAGGTCGTTTTCCGGATAGGGCGTGCGCTCCGGCGAAGTAAAGCGCAGAAACTGCGCCCTGGGGAGTTTGCCTTCGGCCGCCTGCCGGCTTGAATGCCCGCTTCCTTGGCCAGGGTTTCGGGACGGACGTTGGTGGGAAACAGCTCGGGATAGCGCTCCTCAAGCCGGAAGTCGGTGGGGCGCTTGTAGCCGAAGAACACGTCGCTGTGGCGGATGAGAAGCTGGTTGATGCGGACCATGGCGGCTTCGGCCGCGGCATCGTCGCGCAACACTTCAGGATCGGGAATTGCGGCGCGAAAGCCATGCGCTTCAAGAAAGGGTACGATCCACTCGAAGCCCCACTCCATGCGGGCGCACCACGCGATTTTCATCGCGCGTGGTCAGCCGCGTCTCCCACGCGTACATCCAGCGCGCATACCAGTCTGTCGACATGATTCTTCTTTAATTTTATCAGCTGCGAGCAGTGCGGGCAGGTTCGAATGAGCGCTAAGATTGCGGTTCGCGCGTGCGCGCGACTTTGCGCCTGCTCGCTGCGCGCCGCAATCAGCCAGCCGAGGCTAAAGAGCGTGATGAGGGCGATGATGCCCTGCGAGATGACGCAATAGAGGCACCAGACCCCGAGAACGTTCGCTCGATGCTGGAGAGATGCAGCGCGAAGGCCAGGCCAAGGATGGCGGCGACCAGGAGCAGAATGCGGCGCCGCGAGAGCGCCAGCACGCCGATCAACAGATAACCCACGATGCCGATGGCCGCCACGGGGACGTGGTAGAGAACCGAGTAGGAACTGTGGTTCACGATGCCGCAATCCCAGTGTTCGTTGATGGAGCATGGCTCAGTGCCGGTGACGTAGTGAACGCGCAGCGCCAGCGCGGAGACGAAAGCGCCGGCGAGGGCCAGAAGGCAATGAAATATCGCATGGTGATTGGGGTGGTCGGAAATCCAAACTTCGATTCGATTCTAGCCGATGGCGCACTGGGCTGCCGAGGAATGCCGCGGCGAAGGCTGCCCACCGCGGGGGTCGCGATACGATGAAGCCATGCACGAGGCTGACAGCGCCGATCTGCTGGGCGATTTGCCGCGTGAGGGCGGCGAGGGCAATCAGGGCGGATCGCGCGTGGCCTTCTTTGGTGGAAGCTTCGACCCGCCGCATCTGGGGCATTTGGCCGTTGCGCGAGCGGCCCGTGCGGCGTTCCGGCTGGATACAGTGCTTTTTGCCCCGGTGGGCGCGCAGCCGCTGAAGCCTGAAGGATCGGCCGCCAGTTTCGAGGACGGCTGGCAATGACGCGGCTGGCCATCGAGGGCGAGCCGAGCTTTGCTGTTTCGCTTGCCGATGCGCCGAGAAACGTTGGCGAGGGCAACTTTGCCCCCAACTACACGGTTGAAACGCTGGAGGGCCTGTGCGCAACGCTCGCGCCCGGACAGCATGCTTTATTGCCTGATGGGCGCCGACTCGTTTTTCGGGCTGCTTCGCTGGCATCGCGCCGCGGAGTTCCCGTTCGTAGCGCCGCTGATTGTGGCTTCGCGGCCGGGGCAGCCGATGGACGGGCTCAAGCAGGCGCTACCGGAAGGGCTAGCCCTGGAACCCGCGCCGGATGGAGAGAAGAGCGAATCCGGAGTCGAAGTGCGGATCTTTTTTGTGGTGAATGCTCGCCAAAACCGCGCGCCTTTTTACGTGTTGCCGGGGCTGGATGTGGAGATCAGCGCGTCGGAGATTCGCGAGGGGATCAGGTAACAGCCTGCGTGCGCAGCGCAGCGGCGCACAGGAGAGATTGATAGAAGAGAAAAAACTGCTTCCCGATGCAGTGGCGGAATATATACGAAAGAACGGTTTGTACCGGTGACAGAGTTGCCGTTTCGCGACCCGGCGGCCTTGCTCCGCACCGAAGCGACAGGCTACGATGAGCATGGAGAAGCTTCCCAAAGCATGAAGATATCGCCGGCGCAGAAACAAACGCGCATCCTCGTACAGGCCGCGGCCGCGGTCTGTGAAGAAAAAAAAGGCCAGCACACACGTATCCTCGAACTGGATCCCGTCGACTCCGGCCTTTCAGACTTCTTCCTGGTCACTTCAGCCACCAACGACCGGCAGGCGGTCGCTATTGCGGACGAGATCGAGCTGCGGCTCAAGCACAACTTCGGCGTCTACCCGAACTCCGTGGAGGGGCGGCGCAACGGGGAGTGGATCCTGCTGGACTACGTGGACTTTGTGATCCACGTTTTTCTTGAGGAGCGACGCGCCTTCTATGACATCGAGCGGCTGCGCAAGTCAGCGAGGCCACTGACACCGGCTGAATTCGACGCCGAATTGGCGGCAATGCTGGCCGAAAAAACGCGCGCGGTGCGCAAAAAGGCAGCGGCCAAGGCCAAGCCCCAGGCAAAGCCAAAGAAGGTTCAGAAAAAGAAGCCTGCGGCCGGCGCAGGACGAGCGACAGCGAAGAAAACTGCTCGGAAGAAAGCCGTTGTAAAGAGAGCCGCCTCAGGGAAGAAGAAAAGGAAGACCTGACGGTCTTGCTACAGCGCAGTTCCCTTCTCTCGTGAGTTTTCTGCCGAGGAGTGGTTGCGCAAATTGTTTGGGCGGTTGCAAGACATCCCTCAGGCGCGAAAGCCCCGCCATTGATGGCCCTTTGGCGGCACGACTGAATAGCTTGGTGAAAAAGTGATTTTGTAGAAGGGCAGGACGGCAGGGGCTGAAGCCCGATGTTGATAGTGAGGCTTTTGCGGCCCGGCTAAGCCGTGCCCTTTTTACAAAGCCCTCTTCAGCAGGCCACCAAGCTGTGAAGTCGCGGCCCGACACTTCACGCGTCTTCAAAAGAGTTTGTCCGCAAGCTGTAAAGTCGTGCCCTGAGACTTCATGCGTCTTCGAAAGAGTTTTTCCGCAAGGCGAAAATTGTGCCCGTGCAGAGCGGTACATCGCAACCAGTTCGGAGATCGAAAGAGATCAGATGCCCGCACCCGGCGACAGGAACAATGGCATCGGATTTTTGTTTGCAAATACGAAGGGCGCCCATTGCGGGCGCCCTTCGTGTTGTGACGGCCTGGGCCGTAAAGGTTAGAAGGTGACGTGAAGGCCCAGGCGGATATTGCGCGCCTGCTGATACTCGTAGGGCTTGCCGTACATGCTGTCGATGGTGATGGGGCCGGTGCCCGTGCCGTTGTATGCGCCGCTATTCATCTCCGAGGTGTAGTTATATTTGCTCATGACCGCGGAATAAAAGTCGAGGCCGTTGCTGATGGAATAGCCTCCGGGCATGATGAAGTTGTTTCCGGTGTAGTCGGAGTCGATGTTCTCCCAAAACGCAACCACTGCATGCTGGTTGAGCACATTGCTGAAGGTGGCGTCGAAACTAAGAGACTTGGATTCGCCGAGCTTGATGCTCTGCTTGACGTTGAAATCCGTATCGGTGTACCACGGCGTGCGCTTGGTGTAGGGCGCGCTGGTGGTGATTACTCCGGTGGAAGGATTCTGCGTCACATCAATCCACTTGCCACGATTGACAATGTCGGTGGCAAAAGAGGGCTGGCCGGCATAGGAATAGCCTGTGTCGAGCTCGCTGGTGAGCGGTGTGCCGCTGTAGGCCGACTGAAAGACGCCGAAGTCGGTGGCGAAACGCTGCAGCCACGGCAGGTCGTAGTAGAGGTAGCCCTTGTAGGCGTTGGGCCGATCGGTGGCCATCAAACCACTCGAAGATCCACCATTGGCGTTCCACGAGAAGTACGGCTCGTCAAAGGCGCGGCTGTTGTTTGGAGAATTGCGGCCGCCGCCGCCGTCGCCCAGGTCGGAGCTGGTGAGGCCGGCGTAGTTGCCACGGAAATTGCTGTAGGTGTACGAGAACATGCCCATCCAGTTGTGGGCGACAGACTTCATCAGCCTGAACTCCACTCCGTCGTAGCTGCGGGCGGCGGGAACAACCTGCTGGGCTGCCGGGCAGGTATTGTTCTTGCAGTCCGGCGCCGTGCCATACAGGAAGTTCCAGAAACCGTTGAAGGTGCTGTTGACGCCCTGGCCGGGATTGACGATGACGAATGTTTCGCCGATCGACGGGTTGAAGATGGCGGAGTCTTCGATCACATGATCGAGCCGTCTCCGGTCCCACCTGCCTTCGAACGCCAAGGTCGGGCTGATCTGGTAATCGACACCAAAGCTCGAGTCGTGCTGCGCGTATGGCTTGAGGCCTGGAGCTGTTCCCTCTTCCGTGATGCTGCATGTGGAACAGGTGGTCGGGTTGGCGCGATTGTTTTGGCCTTCGAGGAAAGTGATTCCCGAGGGCGCTGTGCCGCCAGCCCAGTTGACCGTGGGGCTGGTGCCGCTGCCGATGCAGTAACTGCCGGTGCTGTTGAATGCCGGCGTGATATTCGCGAGGGCGGGTTCCATCAAGGCATACCAGCACTGCTCCCAGATTTCGCCGCCGTAGGAGCCGATGGCCAGGTTCAGCTTCATCTGGTCGTAGTATTCGCCATAGCCGGCAAAAACTTTTGCCTTCCCGTTTCTGAAGACATCCCAGGCTGCACCGATACGCGGAGCAATCTTGTCTCCCCATCCGAAGTTGATGGGCCGGGTAAGCTTCTGGGTGACGGGCTGGTTCTCAGCCGGCAAATACTCGCGTTCGATGCGCAGACCGGCGTTGATGGTGATTCCTTTGCCGAGCGTCCAGGCATCTTGCGCGAAGAATCCGTGGTTGAGAGCAGTCGCGGTCCCGCTGGTTCCGTAGTCATTGATGTCGATGACGCCGAAGGTGCCAGTGCAGGCCGGGTAACCCGTGGTCGCCTCAACAGCCGCGCAGTTCTTGACGCCGACGTTCGGGTCGATAGGAGAGTAGGGGCCCGAGGTTCCGGGATAAATCTGGATGTCCGGCTCGTTGTAGCCCTGGCTGATGAGGTTGACGTTGCGGTGCAACTGGTAGCCGAACTTCAGATTGTGGGTGCCAATCCTGCTGCCGGATTTGAACCAGGCAATGTCCTCGTCGAACTGAGTAGCCTTGTTGGAGTTGAAGTGGGTGAAGTTTTGAGATATTGCTCCGCTCAGGGCGTCGTTGTTCTGCGCCAGCGCGGGAGGCAGCGGATTTCCGTTGGTGTCGTTCACGCCGATGCCGGTGGTGACCCATTGATCGACGACGCCGCTCGTCGGGTAACCGATGTCGTGATAGTTGTCAAAGAAGTAGCCGAGCCGCGTGGTGGAAACCAGACTGTTCGAAAGAGTGATATCCGCGCCCGTGTTCAGGGTCATGTTCGGAGAGCTGTAGCCGTAGGTGTGCGAATAGGTCGACGGGGCGTTGAAATTGGCCCCGGGAGTACACGTCAATTTCGAACCAAGTCCGGAGCATCCAGTAATTGCGCTGTAATAACCCTGGACTGAGTCAGCGGTCGGCATCGATTCGCCAGCCTGCTTCTGATCCTGAACGAGCCACGAGCCGAAGACACGAATGTTCTGCGTTACTTCGGCATCGATGCGGGCGTATCCATAATCCGTATGAGTGTTCTGGCTAAAGGGAATCACTCCGCCGTTCGGGCCATAATTCAATTTTTCTTCCCAGGAATTGAACTCGGGGTTGAAGCCGGCAAACAGAGAGACGCGCTCCCTGAGTTTCTGGTAAACGGCATCGGATATTCCGTAGAGCCGGGGAAAGAGGTCAGCCATCGGTCCGCCGACGGTGAAGCCCGGGAAGAAATCGCTGGTGTGCGGACGGATGGGTTGATAATCCTGCGGCGTGGGATCGGTCACCCCCCACTTGGTGGTGGTGCCGCTCGAACTTGGATCGTACCGCAGGAACGCCGTTGGCGAACCGTTCATTGCGCCGTCCTGGAACGTGGTGAACATGGCGCCGTGCCACTTGTTCGTTCCCTTGTCCATGACGACGTTGACGACGCCACCCAGTGCGCCTCCGTGTTCCGCTTCAACCCCTGAGGTTTTCAATTGCACTTCATCGATGAAATCCATGGGGACGTTGGTATGCGAGTAGCCACCGATGATGTCGGCGGTCTCCTGACCTTCAACGAGGTAGGAATTTTCAGAGTCTGCGCCGCCGCCGATGGAAAAGCCGATGGAACCGCCGTTGCTGCCGTTGCCGGGAGAAGTCGAGCCAGTTCCGTTGCCGGTGGTGGTGTTGCCCATTAACGGTTCGTTGCGCGCTGCGGGGGCAAACTGAATGACAGACTGGAATGACGTGCCGTGCGGAACATTCTTCAAGACTGCGTCGGGAATGTTCGTCAGTGTGGTGACGGTGGTGGTGTCAATCTCCAGAGCATCTGAGGTCACTTCCACGGTCGCGGTGATCGCGCCTACCTGCAGTGCGATGTTGACGGTTGGCAAGTGTCCGACTTCAATGAGCAATCCTTCCCGCTTGTAGGATTTGAACCCCTGCGCCTGCACGGTAATTGTGTAGCTGCCGGGGGGAAGGTTGGCGAAGTGGAAATTTCCCGCGGAGTCGGTCGTCATCACTTTGGAGCCGATCAGTGTCGGCGTTGTGACGGACACATCAGCCCCTGCGACCACAGCGCCTGATTGGTCGTTGACGGTACCTTGCAGGCCGCCTGTAGTCTCCTGGCAGAATGCGGAGTTTGGCTGGGTTGTGACGATGAAGCCCAAGGCGAACATGAAGGAAAATAAGAGAGCAATGCCTTGTAAGCGGAAGAACCGCATCGGATCTCCTCCAAAATCGAACTGGACTGGAAGGCCCCGAAAGGGACTTCAAGATCCAGGTTGAGCGCTTTCGGAGGCTCGATGGGAGGGCAAGTCCGATCCCGCAAGTTGACCAAAAAAACAAAGAAGCCAAAAAAAGTCCCGGCACACCACCAGACAAGCACACGCTTGCGTGATGCGACCTCATCAAAATGCGGGGATTCTACTGAAAATGAGAGCAATTCACGTGCCATTTAGAAATGGCTCGGGCTTCGCTCAGCGTCCATTGAAACGAAAGGGCTTCGTCTATTCTATTTTTTTGAGAGCGGCCCGAGTTATATGAATTTTCATAGGTGATTCTACACAGTTGCAAACTCTGGACGTGGTCAGGTGCTGGTTCGGCCTCTTGGATCAGCTCCGTTCAGCGTCTATTTCTTGAGATTTGCCAGCAGAGCGCGCACCTCGCTCGCCCGGTTCGTATTGCCGGATTCCTGGCAAGCATCCGCGAGGGCGGTGTAGAGATCGACACTTGGCGGTTGAAGGAGAACCTGCGACTCGAGCAAACGGACGACAGCTTTGGGATCGCCACTCTTGTTGAGCGCCCAGGCAATCGCCAACAATGTCGACGGGTTGGCGGCGGTCTTCGCCAGAATCGGTTCCTGGCTGAGTGCCGCCAATTGGCCGGTCATTCCCTTGCGCGCCAGCAAGACAGCTAAATCATCCAGCGGGCGCATGTCTCCGTTGCCTTCAGTCAAGGCGCGCTGGAAGGTCGCCTGTGCTTCAAGATCCTCGCCCTGCGCTTCGGCGGAAAGAGCGCGCTTGAGATCATCCACTGCCTCTCCACCAGGATCGACCGGGCCGTACGCGGTCCAGGTGTCGATGTAATCGGACGCCGGCTCGACCTGCAAATTGAGCGTGGCGTACGCAGTTTTTTGTTCGCCATCCCGGTTCGCGCTGACAACCACCTGGTAGGAACCCGGCAGCAAGGATGACGTGTCGAGGATGTGGCCGGTAAGCAGATTCCCCAAGTGGTCCCGGTTTCCAGCATCCACTTCTTCATCTTCCTGCGTGGCCTGGTCGTGGGAAGCAGCAATGGAGCCAAACACGTAATGGAGGTGAATTTTCTCAGAGGCAGGAGATGCAGCTGTCCTGGGATCGAGCCACAACTGAAAGACCAGCGGGAGCCGCGCGCCTTGCGGGATGAACACGCTTTGCGCGCCTCGTGGCGTAAAGCGCAGTCCCGCGATGCTGAACGGCAATGCACCCTTCGGGTCCTTCACGGCGGCGGGAGAAGCATACGCAAGCGGACTTGAGATCGCGATGTTCTGAGCGCTTATCGCGGGTACGGTGACATTCACATGCTGCCGCGTGGCCATCTTGTTTGCGTTGTTGGTGAGTGTCGCAACGATCGTATATTTTCCGGGCACGAGTGGAACGCGCGCTTCAGCGGCAAAATTCTTTTTCCTGGCGACTTCGGCTTGCCCGTCGGTCAAATTGCCAGTGAGTGCATCTTCCTGTTCGTAGACGGGTTTGTTATCTGCGGTGGTCACCGTGGTGCGGAGAGTGAGGTCGTAATGGAGGCTGCCATCTGCGCGCTTGCCAACGATTGCCGGATCTGGATGCAGTGAGCGCAGAAGGTAGTTGAGCGTGGCGCGTCCCTGATCGTCGCGAAAGACGTTGTAGGAGATGATTGCATCCTGCCCGCCAAGGAGCACGCTTATGGTCACGTGTTCGCGCAAACGATTCAAGTTCAGCTTTTCCTGGGTAATGGGGTTATCCGGCAACCCTTCAATCATGCTCAGCAGCAGATCGGATGAAAGATTCGGCTGGTAGTCGTCAAAGTCCACCGTTTCGCCTGGAATGAGGGTGAGCGCCGTGGTGGCAACTGCGTCTCCAAGCGACTTGCGAAGGATGTCGAGACTTTTTTTCTGATCGTTGAGGGCCTCAAGCGATGAAACCAGGCGCACCGGACCATCGGAATTCGGAGAATAAAGCGAATAGGGTTCGCCGGTACTGCGTTTATAGAAGACAAGGTTGAAGTATGGCGGCAGTGCAAGGCTGGGACTCTGATAAAACCAGATTTGCATCGGCCTTACATTGCGGGCCGCGGGATAAGTCTCGATTTGTTTTGGGGCACCGAGAATGATGTACATCCGCCCCTGGTCGGTCCGCCAGCCATCCTGAACTGCGACGCTGCCGAAGTGCTCATTGGCGTAGGCCAGCCGCTGATAATGCTCTTCGCGGTAGGTATTCGTTTCGGAGCCGGAATCGGGATTGCGGACTTTCCAGAATGCATCAATAAAACTATCGCGCTGGAGATCGGAAGTTAGTGATAAAAACTGCTTCCGCTCGTTGCTATCGATGATGTAATTGACTTCCTGATTCAGCCAGTGCTGATAACGCGGTGGCAGATCTTTTGAACGGTCCGCCGCAAACGCGAAAGAGGCAAAGCAAATGAGGATGAGAACCCGAGCCAGGGCGCGAGAGAAATTCAGATTCAAGAGACGAAACTCCGTAAATACAAAGGGGAGAGAGTGGCCTCTCTCCCCTCTGGTTAGATTGTAGCGAGCCTAGAACTCGTAGCGGAGCGTTGCCCGTGCATAAAACGGACCCTGGAAAGCCGTTGGGCGGCCATAGTCGGAGTTCAGTTGCGGCGTATTGCCAACCACCGGGACACCGTTCGCCGGTTGCTGCGTGTACTCGACCTTGCCAGCGATGGGTTGCGAGTTGGTGACGTTGAGAGCATCCAGTCCGAGTTTCAGAACCTGGCTCTCGTGGATATGAAGAGCATATTCACCCTTCATGTCGAGCTGAACGGCTGCTGGAGTGCGGCCAGCTGCGCCGCGCCCGCCAATCGGGACTTCACCCTGGTCAAGATAGATGGGGTGATCGCCCAGAAGGCTCAGGGGAACGCCGGATTGTCCGCGGAGAGCGATGCCAGTGGTAAGCCCCTTAAACATATGAACGAGCGGGCTGTCGGCGCCCACCGTATAGCTGAGGAACAGGTTGCCGACGACGCGCCGGTCGGTGCTGAGGTAACCCGGCTTGAATTGATCGCCGAGCAGATTGAGCTCGCCCGCCGTAAAGTCAAACAGAGAACTGATGCCAGGGTCGGACTGACCATTGTCATTGCGGTAGGCGCCTTCATAGTTGCCCCATAGATTGGCGAAGCGATAATTCACCGCTGCCAGCCAGTGATTGCTGTAGCGCTTGTCGAGCTCGATTTCAAGGGCCTGATATACGCGCTGCGGATTGACAAAACCGTCCGGCTTGCCGTCGCCCGGCCCGGCGTCCATCGTCTTCAGATTCAGGAAGCAGGCGCCGCCGAGAGGCGTGTTGTTGCCGTCGACAAAGATGCCGCCGGCGGGGAAGTAGGTATCGTTGGTCTTGGTGCAGCCTGGCACAGGCGGTGCGTACACCCAGCCGGTTTGGCCTGCATTTGGATTGGCGGCGGCCCACTGCGCCGGAGTGTAGGTGAGCTCCTGGTCGTTGACTGCAATATCGGTCTTGGAGGACGGATTGGCGATGCCACCGGTGTAGTTGCCGCCAATCGTCGAACCTTCGGGCGATTGCGAGCCAATGTCCTCAATAATGCGTGCAAGGTTGCGATTAATGTAGCGCGCCTTGACGACGAGTCCGCTTCTGACTTCGCGCTCGAAGCCTACAACGTACTCCCTCTCATACTCGGATTTTGTTCCCGGGATAATGCCTTCACCCGTAGAGGAGGAGAAGTTGGGCGCCCCGAATGTGGAAACGGCGCCGGCGGTTGTGCTCTTGGGCATGCCGTTGAGGGTATGCGCGTCGTCGGGAACGACGACCAACTGGCCGCCCTGTATGACTGGAGCGAAATCGAAGGATGTGTCATCCTGTTCGTTGCCAAGCTGACGGTTGGCCGCATCGAGGGGCATGGCCCAGAAGTTATAGCCGTAGTTGATAAAGAACTTGCCCTTGCGATCGCCAAATGGATCGATATTGAGGCCAAGGCGCGGCGACCAGTTGCCTGTGAACGGATAACTCAGCACCGATGCGGCGATGCGCTCCTCTTCCCAGCGCACACCGAGATCGAGGGTGACGAAACGATTCATCACGTAGGTATCGTCGCCGTAGGCAGTGTGGTACCGCCCGTAGGAGTTCACATACAGTCCGACATAGGTGCCGCGGATCTCGTTCGCAAAGACGCGCATGCCATTCCATACCGGGCACAGGGTGCAGGTGTTGTCGGCCAGGTTTTTCGCGTTGATCGCCGTGACGGTGAACTGAGCATTGGTCTGGGCTCCGGCCACTTTGGGGGGAATATTCGAGAAGAGCGTGGTCAAAGTCTGCCCATTGGCGTTCTTGTCCGGAATGGTGAAGAGGGGGCCGGAACGGATCGGCAGGTAGAGGAACTTGGTGTGGTCGTAGCTATAGCCCACCGCGAAAGTGTGTTCGCCAAGAAAGTGAGCTGTCTTTTGGGTGTTGATAGCGATACTGTAGGTGCCTTCCCGCGTCCCGTAGTACTCGTTGAACCCGGTGTTCACCTGTCCGCCTGTACCGGCAACTTCCAACGACTGGTCCTGAATCAGATACTGGTTGAGAGCGGGCTCCTCAACGAAATGGTCATAGTTGTACGTGTAGGAAGCATCTGCGACCCAGGTAGGAGTGATGGTCGCGGTGATGCGGCCCAGAGAATCGCGCGACCCCCACTGGTAACTGCTCAGAGCAGACGGGATGTTTGTGGTGGATAGCGTGATGGGAACGGAGTTGTGCTTTGAAGGATCGCCGAAGGCGGCGGCTTCAAGCTGGAGTTTCGGGCCGATGTTGAAGGTGAGCTTTCCAGACCAGCTCATCGTCGTGGTGCTGGAGGCAAAGGGGCCGTGCTGCACGATCGGCGCGTAGGGGAAGTTTGGGTTCGCGATATTAATATTCTGGTCGAGCGCGGGATTGAAGGCGCCGAAGAAGAAGATTTTGTCCTTGAAGTGAGGAATGTACCCGCCGAACTCGGCCGCCAGGTCGTAGTGAGGATTGGAGAGCGCGCCGCTGGGGTAGGTTTGCAGATAGCCAAACTGCCAGAACTGCTTGCGAGACGCATACCACGAACCTGGCCCGGCATAGGCGCCTAATGCTCCATGGAAGCTGTCGCCACCGTTCTTGGTGACCATCTGGATGATGCCGCCCTGGGCTTTTCCGTACTGAGGCTCGAAACCGTACTGCTTGACGTCCACTTCCTGAATAAAGGCAAGGTTGATGCCTGTACCGAGGGATCCATGGAGCGCGTTGAAGGTGCCGAGGCTGCCATAGGCCTGATCAGTGACGGTGACGCCATCTACCACGTAGAGATTTTCGAGGCCTGAGGAACCGCCAATGGACGGGTTAGCGGAACCTGGGCCGGCCTGGTTGGCCACTCCAGCCACCTGCCCGGTGGCAACGCCAGGAGCTGCGTAAAAGATGGCGCTCACGGCGCGCGGCAGGGGCACGTTGTTATAGAAAGCATTGGTCAGGTTCGAATCGATTGCGGTGGATTCCGTGTCAATGCTGACGGCCGATGCCGATACCTGGACCGTCTCTTGCGCGCTGCCGACAGGCAGAGTGACATTCAAAAGCGAGGAGACGTTGACCACGACTTCGTTGTGGGCTGATTTAACCGTCTTGAACCCGTTCTTTTCAACGTTGACGTCGTAGAACCCCGGGATAAGATCGGTAAAAGTGAAGTGCCCGTACGAGTCCGTTTTGATCACGCGCGCGCCTTGCGGGCCGGTCGCGGTAACAGTGGCGCCAGCCACGACCGCAGAGCTCGAATCAACCACGGTTCCGTTCAGGCCACCGGTAAGAGCCCCGCTTTGCTGCGCAGCCAACGGCAGAGCCAGAGTGGCCAGAAAAACGGCTGGAATACAGGATGCCCTGAGCCAGTTTCTCATCGAAAATCCTCCAAATCGAACTGAATCGGAAGGCTTTAAGAGAGCTTCGCGATCCAGGTTTTGCGCTTTCGGAGGCTCGATGAAGAGAGCTGGTCCGATCTCGCTGGTTAGCCCAAAAACTAAACGAACTGCGGCAAAATACCCATCGGCCCGTGACGCTATCAAAAAAACTAAACGCCAGTTCTATGAAACTGATCTTTATGAAGAGATATAGGGATATATGCAAAAGAAGGAGCAATTACCATGCCAATTACTTTGGTTTGTGGCATCCCCGCCAGTTTGTTGAAGGCAAAGGACTTCCGGCATCCCGTTTTCTTGAGAATTTGGCAGGTAATACTAAATTTTGTAGAATATTCCACGAAAGTGGCATTAATTGGATTTAGAGACGATTTCGGGCGGGAAACAGCCAGCATAAGAAACAAAACAAAGGGCGCCCTTTGACGAGGCGCCCTTTGCCGTGCCGCGATAGCTTTGGACTAGAAAATGATCTTTCCGGTGAGTTGGACGTTGCGATTGCCGAGACCCTGCGGGTAAGAGCCGCCACCGGCACCGCTTTCCTGCGTGCCAGTGAAGAGCGTGGTTTGAAAAGCGCCGAAGGCGCTGTCTTCCACGCTGATGTCGGGGGTGCCGTAGTAACCGCGGTTCATTATGTTGAAGGCGCTGGCCATGATCTGCATGTTGATCCGTTCGGCGATCTTGAAGGTTTTTCCAACCGACATATCCAGATTGTTCCAACTGTCGCCACGAAGAATATTGCGCCCCACGCCGGGGAACGGATTCTTGAGAGCGATGGCTTCGTATTGGTTGTTCCAGAGCCAGTGCTCGGAGGAACGGGAGACTGGGGTCCCCGTCACATAGTCGACGTAGCCTCCAGGACCAAGATTGATGCCGATTGAACCGAGCGGAGCTTTCGGATTAGAGAGGATGGGACGGCTTGAGGTGCCTGCTTCGCCGCCCGCGGCAGCGAAGCCGAGATCCTGGAATCCCTCCTCTGCCTCGGTGGGATTGATCAGTGCCGCCGTGGCAGCACTGATGCTTCCCGTGCCGGCGATGTCGCTTTGTACCGCAGCCGATTGCACTGTCGCAGCGTTTTGGAAGGGGTTATAGGGCTGGCCGCCATTGTACTGGTAAAAGGCGTTCATCATGTAGCCGCCGAGGAGCCGGCCCACAATGCCGTGTTGATCGTGGAACCAGGGTTCGTTATATGACAATTGAATGCCCACGATATTCGGGTAGGAGTCGCCGCTCACGCCGCGCTCGCCGACATCCGAGTTCAGTGGGTCCTGGGCAAGCGGGGTAGCCTGGCCGCCACCTCCGTTGTTGTTAATGGAAATGCCAAAGTCGTCCGTGTTGTCGATGGTGCGGCTCCATGCGTAGGAGAAGATTCCTGAAAACCCATGGAAGTTGCGCGTGGTCAGCGAAGCCTGCAAAGCGTTGTAGATGGAGAAGGCGGTGTTGCCGTAGTCGACGACCGTGCTGTAATTGCAATTCGGCCTGGTGTAGCCGTTGGCCGTGGGTGACGTGCATAGCGTGATCCCCGAGCCGTAGTTGGGAAAGACCTTTTGCACATCGAGAATATCGGGATTCCCGTTGACCTCCTGGAAGTTCCCGTAGGTGTGATTGCCAACGTAGCGAACGTCAGCCACCATTGCCGGCATGACCTGATATTGGAGGCCGAGGCTATACGTTTCGCCTTGAGGGTTGTGGAAGTTGCTGTCAACCGTCTGGATCAGGCTGGCGCGCGGATCGGCGGCCTTGGGAAGATAATTATCGTCCGCTGCTTGCACGGTGGCGTAGGTGAGGCCGCCCCCGGGCACGCATTTGATCGTTACTCCATCACAGGCAAAGGCACCCGCATTCACTGCCGGGGCCCCGGTAGCCACGTCGACGAACATCGAGTAGAACTCGGGATCGGCATTGATTGAAAAGCCACCATGAACCACCATCTTTGGCGCAAAGGCAGGTGTGTAGGCAAACCCAATGCGCGGCTCGATATTTCTGAGGTCGTTCGGGATGGAAGGAACGGTTGTAGCCGACAACGGCAGGCTCGTATTCCAGAATGCAGTTTGGGGATTCTGCTGCCGTGTCACAGTCTCGTTGTGGAGGAAGTTGATCGCCTGCCCGAAGAACTCGTAGCGAAGGCCGATATTCAATGTCAGGTTCGCGTTGACCTTGAAGTTGTCTTGTATGTAAAGGTCGAAGTCATTCTCCTTAAAGGGAATGGTGGGACTTCCCTCGGCAAGGGAGAGATCGCCGATGCCTTCGAGGAATCCGGTGAGGCCGTTGTTGCAACTGCTGCCGCATGCTCCGAGTTTGAAGGGAATACCGTTCGGATTGGCGGCATTGACCGCTGCACCCGGGGCAAAGTTGAAGTTGCCCTCATCGTTAGGCAGCCAGCCCCAGGGTGAATCCTGGTAGTCAAACTCGCCCCCGAAGAGAATCGTATGACGACCTTTCATCCAGCTTGCGTTGTCCTGGATTTGATTCACCTTGACGAAACGACCCTGCGGGAACGCGCCGGCAAAGCCGTAGCCATAACTGGCGAGGGGCGCGCCCAGGGCGACGAACGAACTGCAAGTGTCCTGGTTGCTGATGGTGCAGGAGGAAATAGCGCCTCCGAAGAATCCGATCACAGACTGCTGGAAGGCGTAACGCAACTGGTTGATTACGGTGGGTGTGAAGGTATGCGTCCAGTCTGCACCAACCTCATGACTGATGCCGTTGACATTCGGAAAACCGCCGCCGGCAGCGATGTTTTGGAGCGAGGAAGGAAGCAGGTAAAAGGCATTGGTGTAGGGGTTGTTCTGATAGTTATAACGCAGGTAGACGCGATCCTTGGAAGTGAGCTGCCAGTCAATCCGTCCCAGGTGCTCCTGATCGAAGATCACCTCAGGGAACGTGCGGTAAAACTGGGCAACCTCGACGCTCGCGGCGCTCGTTCCGTTGGTCGCCATGATGTCCTGGGTGGTACCTGGAAGGACTGATGGATTGCCTAACGAAGTGCTGAACGGGCCATTGGCCGCCAACGCTGCGACCGCCGGATTGCTTCCAAAGGCACTTTTAAGAGTCGCCATGCCGGCGGAGTCGGGAAAGAGCGTGCCCTCAGAGGTAAGCTTCTGGCCGCTCTCGTATGTGTGGTCCCAAAGGGTGGAGCCGAAGAACCAGATTTTGTTTCGCCAAATCGGCCCCCCCAACGTTCCGCCCCAGTTATTTTGCACAAATCGCGGAACAAATGTGGGACTGCAGTTTGTCGTCACACCTCCCGTGCACCAGCCGTCTTGCGGAGCCTTTTGGTACTGCTGAAGGGAAGAGAGCCATGAGCCGGTGTACATTTCGAAGCCGCTTCCGTGGAGCGAGTTCGTGCCTTGCTTGGTGATGTAGTTGACGATGGCTCCCATGTTGCGGCCGTACTGCGCACCCAGGTCCGAAGTGAGAACCTGCACTTCCTGGATGGCATCCTGATTGTCGAAGAAGAAACTCGGGCCACCAATCGAGGTGTCGTTATTGGTCTGGCCGTCAATTTCGGAGTTGTTGGAGCGACCACGCTGCCCGTTGACGGAGAAGTTCATGCCATTGGTATTCGAGTTGGCGTCGGCATGCGTATTCACGACGCCGGGGGAGACCAGGGCGAGGTCGTCGAGCGCGCCGGTGATGGGAGCGGATGACACCTGTTCTGTGCTAATAGTGGTCTCGACTTGAGCCGACTCCGTGTTGATGAGCTCGGAGGCCGAGCCCTCGACTTCGATGGTCTGCGCTTCCTTACCCAGGTTCAACTGAACTTTCAGCGGCGTTTGGTTGCCGGCGACAACGTGCACGTCCTTCAGTGTCTGCGGGCTGAAGCCGTTGGCAGTCACCACGACGCTGTATATGCCGATCGGCACATCGGGGATGTGGAAGTCTCCCTCACCATTGGCCGTCGCCTGGAAAATGGTGCCTGTACCCTGATTGATAGCCTTTACCGCGTCGTTGGGAATCACGGCGCCGGTCTGATCGGTTACGGTGCCGGTTATGCCGCCAGTAATGATGCCCTGGGCATGAACCGATGAGGTATCGAGGTTTGCAAAAAAGAGGGTGGCCGCAAAAAGGCCAAACGCCATGGCAGAAAATCCAAGACGGAGAAATCTCATAGGGACCTCCGGGGTCGGTGGGATGGGGGAAGACTTCTACGGAGGGTGACCGTAGCGAGCCGAACACGATGCACTCAGCGTAGGAAAGTGCTTGATCCGCTCGTCGAAAAAGAGAGGGGTAACAATCTAACGATCTAGCTAACTTGCTTTTACCCAGACTCCTGGTGCAGGAAGCGGTGTATTCAGGGGAAGCACTTCCGCTGACTAGAAAGCACGGCGCGTGCCATTCAGAGTGAGTGGCTCGTAGACCGGTCTCGCAAAAGAAAAGAAATACTTTATTTACAATCCGTTAACCGTTAACGTGAACGGCGATCCGTTCAACCTATGAAATGTCATAAATTCTTATGCCGCCCTTATACCGATATTTCCAAATTTAGCCTCACCTCACAGATTTTTGAATACTTGGGCGGCTTCTCCAGTTGTATTGAGGCTTTAGCGTTTAGGGTATTCTCCTCTGCATGCAGGTCACGCTGGCCCATATTGGCCCGAAGACCGGGGCGAAGGATGTTTGCGCCGAGCTGATCGGCGACTATCTCAAGCGCTGCGCAGGAGTTATGCGTTGCGAAGCGGAGGCGTTCCGCAGCGAAAAGGTAATGTTTGAGTGGCTCGGGCGGCAGCGGGGCCGCACAGAAGCGGTTGTTCTGTTGCTCGATGGGCGCGGACGGCAAATGACTTCGGAAGCGCTGGCCGCGTGGCTTGGAGAGCGACGCAATGAGGGCACGCAACACATCGTTTTCGCCGTCGGTCCAGCGGACGGTTGGTCAGAGGATGCGCGTGCCGAGGCAAAGCGCCGCGGTGGATTGCTCTCGCTGGGGCCGATGACTTTGGCCCACTCGCTGGCGCGACTGGTGATGGCCGAGCAGATCTACCGCGCATGTACAATTCTCACGGGCCATCCGTACCACAGGGGCTGAAAGACAGTGGCCAGTGATCAGTTGTCAGTGGTCAGCCGGTTCGGAGTTTTTCGGTCGCAGCGAACAAAAGGCTCGAGGCAGGACGACGACATCGATCTCTATCGCGTGTGGTTGCTCAACGCAGCCCGGCAGCTTCTCACGAAAACCAACTGCGAAAGAAGAACTTCGAATGATGAGCTCTGAGACGAATAGCCGGCGAGGACTGATCCTGATCAACACGGGCCCCGGCAAGGGAAAAACCACGGCAGCGCTGGGTACGGCTCTGCGCGCAGTGGGTTGCGGCATGCGGGTGCTCATGCTGCAATTCATCAAGGGCTCGTGGCACTACGGCGAGCTGGACGCCGCGGAGTCATTCGGCGGGAACTTCGCGGGCAATTTTGTGATCAAACAGATGGGGCGCGGATTTGTGAAGATAGGCGGCGCGGAGGCTGATCCCGAAGACGTTCGCATGGTTGAGGCGGCGTGGATCGAGGCGCGAGAGGCAATCTACTCCGGCGAGTGGGATCTCGTGGTGCTCGATGAGATCAACTATGCGATCAGCTACAAGATGCTGGATCCCGAAGTCGTTGCGGAAGCGCTGAAAGGAAAACCGGAGATGGTGCATGTGATCCTGACCGGGCGGAACGCTCATCCCATGCTGGTGGAACTGGCAGATACGGTGACTGAGATGCGCGAAGTGAAACACGCGTACCAGAAAGGTATTCTGGCGCAGCGCGGCATTGAGTATTAACTGAGGTTGGCGCGAGTGCGAAGCGCGAGTGGAGGAATCTGTGGCAGCAAGCAAACACCATCGTTGGTCCGACATCAAGCCGGAGCAGTTAAATCCCCTGACGACGCGGCAATATGTGGTTGGTTCGAACACCATGCTGGCTCGCCTGGTACTGAAGAAGGGCGCGCACGTGCCGCTGCATCATCATTTCCACGAGCAGATCAGCCACGTCGTCGAGGGTGCGCTGAATTTTCTGATCGATGGAAGGGAAGTTGCGGTGCGCGCGGGTGAAATTCTGTGCATTCCGCCGCATGTGCCGCACGAGGTGATTGCGCTGGAGGACTCGGTGGCGCTCGACATCTTCAATCCGCCGCGACAGGACTGGATCGACGGCGACGACGCGTACCTGCGCGGAGGAGCGGCCGCACCGGCGACGAAGCATATCTAAGCCGCGCTGCAGGGCTCATCCATATACAATTGGGTTCGGTATGTCGTGGTTTAAGCGAGAAGAAGGCGACTACGAACCTGACCGCGGGCCGGAGAACGGCGGGGACTCGGGTGGTGGCGGGGGCGCGAAAAATGTTCGCACCGAGGGGCTGTGGGTCAAATGCCCGGGCTGCCGCCAGCCGATCTATAAGCCGGATCTCGCAGCCAACCAGAATGTCTGCCCGAAGTGCCAGTACCACTTCAAGCTCAGCGCGAGAGAGCGCATCGATCTGCTCCTCGAGCCTGGATACACGCTGGTGGACCCCGGTCTGCGCTCGACCGATCCATTGAACTTTACCGACGTGAGGCCCTACAAACAACGACTGCGCAAGGCGCGGGAACAGACCGGCCTCGATGACGCGATCCTGAACGCGCTGGGGAAGATGGGGCCGCATGAAGTGGTGCTGAGCGCCATGGAGTACGGCTTCATCGGCGGATCGATGGGGGCTGTTGTAGGCGAGACGATCGCGCGCGCTGTGGACCGGGCACGGCTCACGCGCAAGCCGCTGATCGTTGTGGCCGCATCTGGCGGTGCGCGCATGATGGAAGGCGTGGTGAGCTTGATGCAGATGGCAAAGATCTCCACCGCGCTCGCGCAACTGGACGATGCCCGCGTGCCTTACATCTGCGTGCTCACCGATCCCACGACCGGCGGCGTCACTGCCAGTTTTGCGATGCTCGGCGACCTGAACATCGCCGAACCTGGCGCGCTGATCGGCTTCGCCGGGCCGCGCGTGATCGAGCAGACCATTCGCCAGAAACTGCCGGAGGGATTTCAGCGCTCGGAATTTCTGCTGGAAAAGGGATTTCTCGATGCGGTCGTGCAACGACGCGATTTGAAAGCGTATTTGATTCGCGCGTTCGAATTCATGAAGGCATAAGCGCGGCGATTTGATTGCGAAGATTGATAAGGCAAAAGCCCCGGCCAATTGACCGGGGCTTTTGTTTTGCCGGAGTTGCCTTCGTTGGAGCGCTCAGAACCCCAACCTCAGCGCGCTCTCTGCGCTGCGATCGGCTGCGAATTATCAGAACGTAATCTTGGTCACGATCTGCGCGGTGCGGCCGGGCGCCGGATCTCCGTTATAGTCCGCCGAGGTTTTGACGCCGAGGACCTGTCCGAAGTATGGGCCGTCGGTGTAATTGCCGTCAGGCTGCGCGAAGTTTGCGTGGTTGAACACGTTCGCCGCCTGGAGCATGATCTGCAGTCCGCGTGCCGAATCGTGTCCGAGCGGCAGATTCTTATACAAGCTCAAGTTGGTGTAGTTGTAGCCGGGTCCATGGAAGAAGTTGCGCTTCACGTTGCCAAAGGCGCCGTAGGTCGTGACGGTGTTGGGAGCAGCCGGAGTCGCGCCCTCCTGGTAGAACGAGCCCTGGCTGAAGTACTGGTGAGTAGCTGGGTTGGCTCGCGGGTTGAATTTCTGGATGTTGAATTTCGTCGTGTTCACGTCGTCCGGGCAGTCGTAGTAAGTGAACTCGTCGCACCACAGTGAATTGAAAGTGCCAGAGTCGGTGATGAGGATCGGGAACCCGCCCTGCAAGATCGTGAGTCCAGCCACGTGCCAGTCTCCAAGAATTTCCTTGACCGCAGGATTCTCATTCATCGATGCCAGCAAGGGCACCTTGTAGTCATACGAGGCGGCAAGGCGATGACGTGCATCGTAGTCGGAGTCGCCGTAGTTGAGGTACTGGAACCCGGGAATATTATTCATGCTTCGGGCAAAGAAACCGGAGCTTACAAGTCCCGATGCGTTATCGAGGGCATGGCTGTAAGTGTAGGCAAGGGTGAAATAGAGCCCATGCGACGTATTCTTCAGCAGGCTGGCCTGCAGCGAATTGTAATTCGAGATCCCATAGGTCGCTTGTGCGCCCACGTCAAGGAAGTCTGGAATGCCGAACTGTGTAGCGGGCTGCGCGGCATCTTGCGTGAAAAAAAGGTGCTGGAAGGCCGCGTACGCTTTGCAGGTGGCGCTGGCGAGGCAGGCTGCATGGCCGGCCGGAGTAATCGGATCGGCGTCGTAGGTCGTCACAAGGTGATGTCCAACCGAACCCACGTAGCCAATCTGCATGACCATGTTGCCCGGCACCTGGCGCTGGATGTTGAGGTTGAAGTTGTAGACATACGGAACATCGTAGTTGGGACTGATGATGCTCATGTCCTGTTCAAGATAGTTTGGCCAATTGAGCATGGTGCCTGGAGGTGGAAGTGTATAGGGAAACGGGTTCGGTTCAGAACCATTGCCGGCGACATCGGCAAATGGATTCTTAAACCCCGGGCTGCAAGCATAGCCCGCGTAGACGCCCGAAGCACATGCAAAATCGGCCGCACCGTGGGATTCCTTGTTGATGGGCGGCTGGCTCAGGTTTTGCAACTGGCCTTCTTGCGCGTCGCGATTGTAGTAAAGCCCGAAGCCGCCGCGGATGGATAACCGGTGCTCGCCCTGGCCGCCGATCAGTCCTGTAGGTCCTTCACTGGGTGACCACGCAAAGCCTACCCGCGGACCGAAATGGTCATGTTTGGTAGTGGCCCCGCCAGACGTATTGCAGCCGGGATCGCCGGGGTAGAGCAGGCCGGGAAAACCACCGGGATAAATTTTGGACGTTGCGGTGCTGATCTGAAAGCAGGCGACGCCTTCTCCGTTATATTGCATGTTACGGTTGGGCGCTTCCGCGTCCCAGGCGATTCCATAATTGATCGTCAAGTCGCTCGTCGCCCGCCAGCTATCCTGCGCGAAAATGTAGTATTCCGACGCAATTGAATCGATGAACCCGCCCGACTCCTGCGCGTAGGTGTCGGGTATTCCCAAAAGAAAGTCGATGCCCGGATCACCCGAGCTGTAGGCGCCGGCGCCGGCAAAACCGTAAGCGCCGTTGTTGTCGCCGTAGTAAGGATTGCTTACGCGGAACTGCTCGACCGTGGCGCCGATCTTGAGAGTGTGATTGCCGAAGATGTGACTGAGGTTGTCGCTGTAGGTGAGATTGGTATCCTTGCGCGGCTGCGGCCCCTCAGAGCTGAAGCCCAGATTGAACAGGCCTGTGAGAGATATTACGGGCAGGCTCGCGGCAGGACTTTGCGGATTGATGGCGAAGCCCACGCTGGAGGGCGCGACGACACTTGCGGGCTCAACGGCGGCGAAGTTGACGCGGTAGTAACCGGCGCGAAGCACGTTGAGCGTGTTTGCGCCGAAGGTATGCGTTTCCTGCGCGGAGAAGAGCTTGAAGTGCTCGGCATTCACCTGGACGAAACCGGGCAGATCTGCACCCTGGCCGGTAGTCGATCCGAACGGTAGAAAATCGGTGCTGGGGCTCGACTGGAAGATTCCTACGCCATAGATCGAGTCTTTGTCTGAGATGTGGTAGTCGGCGCGCAGCAGTCCCTGGTCCTGAGCACCAGTGTTCGCCGTGGGAAAACTATAGAGCGGCGCGGACGCTGTGCCGGCGTTGGCGGCGGGAACATACTTGGCCGCCAGAGCCGACGCGATGGAGTTGAAGCTGCTGGGCTTGATCACTACCGTCGAACCGGGGAAGCAAGCCGCCCACGTTGGATAGCTGGTGGTTGGACCGCAGGTTGTTCCCGCGCCGGTTGTGATGTTGAACGGGATGGGATTCGAGGTAAGGCCAGCTGCTCCGTCGGGGCCGCCGTTGGCCACGTTGTACTCATTCGTGAACGTGCCACTGGAGAGAACGCCGCTTTGGAAAACAGGCGTTTGCTGGATGGATCCGGTCCTGCGGCGATAGCCCTGATAGGACAAAAAGCCGAAGAGCCTGCTCTTGATGACTGGGCCGCCAACCGTGCCGCCGTAGAGGTTCTGGTGAAATGGGGTCCGCTCGCCGGGAAGCGCAAAGTAGCCCGGTAGGTTCATGAAGGTGTCGCGGTAGTATTCGAAACCGCTGCCATGAAGATCGTTGGTGCCGCTTTTGACGACTTGATTGATGACCGAGCCGCTATTGCGGGCAAACTCGGGGTTGATTGTGCTGGAGACGACGTTTTCCTCGGCTAAGGCGTCAGGATTCACGATGAAGCCTTCGTCCTGCAGCGGGCCGTCGTTATTGTCAATTCCCTCTAATTGGTAGGAGTTGCTTTGGGTCTGGCTGCCGTTGACGGAATAGGAGCCGAAGGTGTCGGAGGATTCCACGACACCGGGCGCAAGCCGTTCCATGGAAGCGGCATCGCGACCCAGCATGGGCAGGTTTTCAAGCTGCGATGCAGGCACCTCCTGCTCCAACTGCGTGTTCGCGGTTTCCACCTGGAGCGCCGAGGCGTCGACTGTGACCGTCTGCAGCGAGCCGCCGACGTTCAGCGCGACGTTCTCTTCCAGGTTGGCATTCACGGTAAGCATGATGCCCGTCTTCACGGCCTTTGCGAATCCGGGGGCATCGATGGTGACCTTGTAAGGGCCGCCAATTTGAAGAGCCGGCAGAGTGTAAAAGCCGCTTTTGTTTGACGTTGCGACCGTCGAAATCCCAGTGGCCGTGTCAAGGGCGATGACTTTAGCGTCGGGGATCACCGCACCACTGGGGTCAGCGACGGTACCGTGAATGGCGGCGGTGGTTACCTGGGCAAAAGCGGGTGGGAGACCAACACATGCTAGAAAAACAACGAGCGCTAGCCGGCTGAACGCCACGGCATCAAAGCGAAATCCGCAAAATCGCATTCAAATCCTCCAGAGTTGGGCGGGATCGGGGACGGCCCGCAGGGGAACCGAGACTCCGGTGTTGCAGAAAGTATGAGCGGCACAGATTTCGCTGTAAAGAGAAATGGGACGAGCGTAACCGTCCCGGTAATACCACAAAAGATGTATGGAAGTTCTGGAAAGTGAGGTGTTTACGAAAAACCGCAGAGAGCAGAATGCAACGGCCCGGCGAGGATGCCGGGCCGCAAAGGAGCGCGCTCAAAAGCCGGGTGGGCTGCTTCAGATCCTCATGGGCATCAACACGTAGCGGTACTTGTATTCGGCGTCGGGATCTTCGGGGCGCATCTGGCCAGCCGACTGCGAGTCCTTGAATTCGAGCCGCACTTCGCCCGCATTATCGAGAGCCTTCAGGAAGTCGAGAATGTAGCCAGAATTGAAACCGACAACGATAGCGTCTCCCGAGTACGGCGTATCGATTGTGTCTTCGCTCTCTCCGGACTCGGTGGAGTTCGCGCTTACCTTGAGCTCGTTGTCTTCAAGACGAAGGCGAATGGCGCCCGAGCGCTCGTCGGCAAATTGCGCCACGCGCTGAATCGCCGCTGAGAGCTCGCTGGACCGCACCACGGCGAACTTGGTGTTGTCACGCGGCATGACTGCTTCAAAGTTCGGGAATTGGCCGGTGAGCTTGCGGCTGCTGAGCGTGCGATGGCCGATGCGGAAGAAGAGTGTGTGCTCGTCGTCAGCGAACTCCACCTTTTCAGCTTCTGTCGAGGAGAGCAGGAGTTGCAGCTCCTGCAGCGCCTTGCGGGGAATGAGCACGCGCTTTTCGCCGCTGATGCCTTCGAGAGTCTCGCCAGGTTTTTCAACGAACGAAAGCCTGTGTCCATCTGTCGCCACCATCGCGAGCGACTCCGCTTTAAGAACCAGCAGAGCGCCATTGAGTGTGTAGCGAGATTCTTCATTCGAAATGGCGAAGATGGTTCGTGCGATGAGAGAGCGCAGCGCAGGCAGAGAGATGCTGGTGACCGCGATCGTGGGAAACTCGGGAACCTGCGGATAGTTGGCGCGCGCCATGCCCACCATCTTGGTGTTGGAGCGGCCGCTGCGGATCTGCACCCAGTGATTGTCGAGCAGCTTGATTGAGATGTCGCCGTCGGGCAGGAGCTTGATGTAGTCGTACAGTTTGCGTGCGGGGATGGTGCATGCGCCAGGCTTCTTCACCTTGACCGCGGCGCTGGTGCGGATGGCCTGGTCAAGATCCGTGGCGGTGATGTTCAGCCGGTCTTGCTCGGCCTCGATGAGAAAATTGGACAGAATCGGAATCGTGGTTTTGCGCTCCACGACGCTTTGCGTCGCCGTGAGTTCCTTCACCAGTTCCTGGCGGCTTACGGTAATCTCCATCGCTGCCCCCTGAGCGGCCGGCTTCTCGACTTCAGTTTCAACGCTCGGCATGACCCCTACCCTCGCTTCGAGCATCTCCATCCCGGAAATGCGCCCCAAAAGCTCGCGTTCCGCTTATGCCACACTCTACAACACGTTGCGGCACAACGGAAACGACTGCCTTTTCTTCATCTTGATTGTAGTCACCTGTTGGTTTTTGTGTGCGTGGAAAACTAGGGCAGTTCTCTGAATTCCTTGAAGGTCCAGGCTTGCGAGGCTCTCTCGAGTGGTTCCCTCAGCGACTCTGCGGAAGTATTTCCAGTTCGCGCTTCGCCTGGTCGTGCGACGGGTACTTAAAAACAGAGAGGAGATATAAGAAAAGCTAGTAGCACCCGTAGTGCGTTAGGAAAAGTAGGAATTCGCGCAAAGAGGGCTACTGGAAGGGAGTTGCGGAGGTCCCTGTTTTTGTAAAACCAAGCTGTGCATATGAGGAGATTTGCAAAACCAGCTGGAATAGACCGGAAGCGGCATCGGTTTCCCACGCCTC
The DNA here is from genome assembly GCA_963758785.1 of uncultured Acidobacteriaceae bacterium. Lineage (GTDB taxonomy): Bacteria > Acidobacteriota > Terriglobia > Terriglobales > Acidobacteriaceae > Telmatobacter. The sequence continues at coordinate 9,583 of CAVWXA010000024.1, read as the reverse complement.
CCACAGGACCTCTAAGAAACACTGTGGAATGTCTGTGGGTTGTGTGCAATCCGCGCGAAAAAGCCTTGGATGCAATGGATTGGGGTGTGCCCGTATTGCACATTCAGGTGTTTCATATTAGCTTTGACCCGCAGCAGCAGCGGGTGCTTTTCCGGCGCGGCTTTTATACTGAAGTTTCCGATGTCTTACTCAGCAGCAATTGACCAACTCAACGCGATGGTGCCAGAGCTTTATGGAAAGCCCGGCCTTGCGCGGCGCAAATTCTCATTAGAGGAAGTGCGCGCCGTTCTGCGTACGCTGGGCGACCCACAACTCAGCTTTTGGTCAGTGCTGGTCGCCGGAACAAACGGAAAGGGATCGACCGCTTCGACGCTGGCATCGATTCTGACAGAGGCCGGATTGCGCACCGGCCTTTACACGTCGCCACATCTAGAGAGACCCAACGAGCGGATCCAGTTGGATCGCCAGGAAATTGCGGACGACGCTTTTGCGCGCCTCTACTTCCGCGTCCACGATGCGGCGCAGGAGCTCGTCCTTGCGGGTGAACTGCCGCAACTTCCCAGCTATTTTGAGATTCTGACGGCGCTGGCATTCCTGTATTTCGAGGAGCGCAAGGTTGATCTTGCGGTGCTGGAAGTCGGGATGGGCGGGCGGCTCGACGCGACCAATGTCGTCGAACCCCTGATTTCGGTTGTGACCGACATCTCACTCGACCATACGGAGTGGCTCGGCTCGACGATCTCCGCCATTGCGCACGAAAAGGCGGGAATCCTGCGCCGCGGCGGCACAATGATTACACTGCCCCAGCATCCTGAAGCCAACCAGGTTCTCGGCGAAGTAGCAACAGAGCTCGGCGTTCGCGGGGTGAGTGCGGTCCCTTACATACCGGTTACGGGCACCAGCGGCCCATATACAGTTGAAGCCCTCGGAACCAACATTGTGGTTGATTCACCGCTGGCGGGCGCACACCAGCAGCGCAATGTCGCGTTGGCCATCGCCTCGGCCGTCGAGCTTGCCGACAAGCATGGCTTTCGTGTAACACCTGCTGCGCTGGAAGAAGGAATCAGCCGCACCCATTGGCCGGGCAGGTTGGAACGCATCGCAAAAAACGGAGTGGAATGGATTCTCGATGTCGCGCACAATCCGGCCGGCGCGTGGGCTCTGCGGGCAGGTCTGCGCGGCATTCTCGAGGTCCGCAGTCCGCGTGTCCTCATCTTCAGTTGCCTGCGCGACAAGCCGATTGCGGAGATGGCGCAGATTCTGTTTCCGCTTTTCGACGAAGTGATCATTGTGCCGATCCACACGGCGCGAGCCGCAGCGATTGAAGATTTGCTCGATGCGGCCAAGACCACGGGAACGCAGGCAGTCGCAGCACAATCGGTGACAGAAGCACTGAACATCGCGCAAGACCGCGCAATGGGCGGCGTCATCGTGGTCTCAGGGTCGGTGTACCTGGTGGGTGAAGCGCGCACGCTGCTGCTTGATCGAAAGAGTAAGTCGGCATGAGTACGCGGCCCAATCCGTTACCCCGGTTCTATTGCTGGATGACCAATGTCCTGCAGGGGCCGCTGCTTTTGGTGGTGACTGCCGTTTGCGCCACCAGCGCACTGGCGATCTCGGTGGTCGACAAGAAGGGCAGGGCGCAGCACAGCATTGCCCGCTTGTGGGCGCGCTGCGCTTTGCGCATTTCGCTGTCGAAGCTGACAGTAGAAGGCGCGGAGAACTTCTGCAAATACCCGGTTGCGGTCTACGCGTCAAACCACACGTCCTATATGGACACGCCGGTCATCTTTGCGGCGCTGCCGTTTCAGTTCCGCATCCTGGCCAAGAAGGATTTGTGGCAGTGGCCATTGATCGGCTGGTATCTCGGGCGCTCGGGGCAGATGCCGATCGATATCGAGAATCCACACGCCACGCTCTCCAGCCTGGGCGGGGCCGTGAAAGCATTGCGCGGCGGAATGCGGCTCTTCGTTTTTCCGGAGGGCGGCCGGACATCGACGGGCGAGCTGCGCCCATTTCTCTCAGGTGCGGCTTACCTTGCGATTCGCGCCCAGGTGCCGCTGGTGCCCATCGCACTCTCTGGCGTCTACGATCTGCTGCCCATTCACACGCGCCATTTCTATCCATCGAATCTCACGCTCCGCGTTGGCGAACCGATCGAGACGAAAGGAATGACCGTGCGCCAGATTGCGGAGTTGACAGCGCAGCTTCGCGCATCGATTGAGGAATTGCTACAGCAGCAAACGCCGGCCAGAGACGAAGTTTCTGCTACAGCGCCTGTCTCTTGAAACCAGCAGCGAACTCTTGCCACTTTGCGGTCGAATGATTGCGCGATATCTTAATCGGCGCGAGGATTCCGATTGGAGGCGATGGGATGATTATCGAAATGCGCACCTACAAGCTCAAGCCAGGGAAGCGCGCGGAGTTCCTTGAGATCTTCCGGACAAAGTCGGTTCCTGCTCATCGCGAGATCGGGATGAAGATCCTCGGGCCGTGGCTCTCGATTGAAGACGAAGACACCTTTTTCTTCATGCGCGGATTCCCAGACCTCGCCTCACGCGAACCGATGAAAGCGAAGTTCTACGAGGGAAAGCTGTGGAAGCAGGAGCTTGAGCAGGCGCTGATGCCGATGATCGAAAAATACGATGTTGTGCTCGTCGACGATCCGGAAGACCTGGTGTGCTGGTAACGAGTGCAGCATTGAGCCGATGCAGCGGGGATGCGTGAAGCGATTCTCTGCGATGTGCGAGCGCATTACACTGAGTTCATGGCCATTCGCATTGCCATTCCGGTGCCCACCTCGAGCGACCCCGAATACAACCAGCGAGCGTTGCCGCCGTACGTCGACGCGCTGAAGGCCGCAGGCGCGGATCCAGTGGTGGTGCCGTTGAATGAGCCGCAAGAACGTGTTGCCAAACTGCTGGCGAGCGTGCAAGGGATTTTGCTGCCAGGCAGCCGCTACGACGTCGATCCGCAACGCTACGGTGAAGCGCGCACGCCAGAGTGCGCCGAGGACGATCCCGCGCGCACCGCAGCCGATGAGCTCTTTCTGCAAGACGCTTTCAACCTGCAGAAACCGATTCTCGCGATCTGCCACGGCGCGCAAACTCTAAACGTCTGGCGCAACGGCTCGCTGGTTCAGGATTTGAAAACTCCAGTGAATCACAGGCCGGGCCGCGATGTGGTCGAGGCGCACCCGGTGCGCATTGCGCAGGGTTCGCGGTTGACAGGAATTTTGACGCGGGCCGGCGATGCAGGGGCGAAGGTCAACTCGAGCCATCACCAGGCGATTCGCGCACCGGGGGACAATTTGAAGGTCAGCGCAATCTCACCGGAGGACGGAGTGATCGAGGCCATCGAACTCGACGCGGCGAATCACTTTGTGGTTGCGGTGCAATGGCATCCCGAGCGCACCTACGCGGAGAGCGGATTTTCGCGCGCCATCTTCTCGGCGTTTGTGGAGGCGGCCGAAGCATGGCAGCCGCCGCAAATCGGGCAGAACGGATCGTGAACGATGAGCGCTGAAGCCGCGGGCCCGGGGCTCAATGAGCTGCTAAGAGAAGCCGAACTGGATCCGCTCGACAGCGAGACAGCAGGACGATTCGAGGCTTATCTTTCGCTTTTTGTTCGCTGGAATGAGCGGCTGAATCTGAGTTCGGTTCGGGACGAGGATGGCATCATATCTCGACATCTTATTGAATCTATTGTAGTTGCTCGCGCGCTGCCGGTCGGCATTGGCACCTTGCTCGATTTCGGATCAGGCGCTGGCTTGCCTGGGATCCCCATCGCACTTTGCCGGCCGGAGATCGCTGTCACGTTGGCAGAGTCGCAAGGTAAGAAAGCAGCATTCCTGCAAGAGGCGGTTCGCGTGCTTGGAATCGCAGCCAAGGTACGCGCGCAGCGCGCTGAGACACTTCGCGACTCATTCGATTGCGTGGTTCTGCGAGCTGTCGACAAGATGCCGAAGGCCATTGCGGCCGCGGTGCCACTGGTTGCGCCGCAGGGATGGCTGGCATTGATGACGACGGGCGCTTCGGTCGCTGCGTTGCTAGCGGCCGCCGGCGCGTGCTTCGAATGGACAGATGCGGTTCGCTTGCCAGGAAGTGAATCGCGGCTCCTTGCCCTGGGCAGGAAGATCGGTTCTTAGACCTGAGCTCGGTGCCGATACCATTAGGAAGTCTGAATCAAGACCGCGCTCAAATAGGGGACATAGCATGTTAGCTGCATTCCGCTTGCACTCAGCGTGTAGGCAGCTGCGGGCGTGAAAGATCCGTCCGTGCCCACACTTGCACCCTGTATCGTCACGCCCGACGTTGCGCTGAGGCTTGGCCCGGTGGAGCCCGAGGTCAGTTGAGTCATTTGAAGCAACGTGGCAGAGCTGGCGCTCTGCGGAAGCTGGATGGTGAGCTGCAGATTTTGCGCGCTGTCTTTGTTGACGACAACGATGTTGAGGCCGTTCGCGGTCTTTACGGCATACGCCGTAATGTTGAGGCTTCCGGAGCCGGAAAGGCTTGTGGTGTACAGCGTTCCCTGGCCTGCAAGTGTAAACAGGAGAATGCCATAGAACTCGGGCCGCGCTTCGACAACGGCCCCGCCTGAGTCCGCAAGGGGAGTGTAGCCGTCGCCATTCCCGCCGCCATGAAAGTTGGTTCCCGCGCACCCGTTCAGTGCGCAGTCGAAGAGGAAATCGACAACCCAGAGCGAAGAACAATAAGCGTCGCTGATGCCATCGGCTCCGCCGTTGTAGTAGGAGTTGCATTCAGACATGCGGAAGGGAATGCCGATGCCTTTGGCTCCGGTATTGAGAATCGAGAGGTCGCTGACGAGGGTCGCGTCGGGGGTAATAAGATTCGCCGCCGTTGAGCTCGATGACTGACCGTCCCCACGGTAATAGTGCTGGGTAAGGAGTGTGATGTTGCTTTTGGTCGCCCACTGACCGAATGGGACGGTCCATGAAGACTCGTTGTCTGCGTCGGCAGGCCCGGTCACGTTCACGCCAGGTGTTTGTGCCACAATCGCCGCCCGGAATTGGCTCCAGAGGGTTTCGAATGCGGAGAGATTCCACGTCGTGCCGCTAAAGTATGAGCTTCCATAGAGATCGCATTCGTTGCCAATCTCGATGCCGAGCAGGGCGGATCCGAATTGCGAGGCCACGTAGGCGACTTCCTCTGCTGCCAGTGCGGGCGTGGTGGCAGCGGTGACGGAGCCACTCGTGTATGGAACGGGACCCGCCCCGCCGAGGTTGATGCCGTAGAGGCATTGCCAGCCGGCGGCTTTCACAAAGGCAGCAAGCGCATTTACGTCGCTGGGAGCGATCTGGCCGGTGGTATTTCCGGCTCCATTTGGGGTCCATACGTTGCGATCCACGGAATTTCCGCCAACGCGCAGGACACTTGGGCCCAGGAGCTTGAAAAGTCCGATCAGATTGCTGTTCGAGCCCGTGAAAAGGTATGGATTCTCGTTGACGGAGCTCTTTTCATAGGAAAGGCCGGCAAAGGCTGGGTCAATGCTCCCTGTCGCGGTGGCAGAAACCATCAACGAGGCGTTGGAAAGCGGGGCGGAAGGTGTCGGCTGCGGGTTGCCACTGGGCGGCGTGGTCGTGGTCGTCGTTGTATTGACCTTAGAGCCGCATCCTGGCAACAGCGACGACGCGGCAAGCGCGAGCGTTCCTCGAAGGGCCTGACGCCGCGTAAGGGAATTTCGTCGATCTTGAGAAGGAATTCGTCAAAGGGAAGCCACAGCCACTTCGATAAGCTCGATTACTGGCTCAAATGGAGACGGCTGAGAGGTTGGATTCGGAGCCTTGCGACGAGGTTGGTTGGCCCGTTTGAGGATCTGCCCGTGACCTGTTCCACGTGGAACGTGGGAAGCTTTGATGACGAGGATAAGCTGAATCTGTTCCACGTGGAACAGGCGTTCCTTCTCCGACAAAATATGGGTCTCTGCCCAAATTAGAATGCCTCGCGCGAATAGCTGAAACGGTCAGAAAAAATCGGTAGTTTTCCACCGAGGGCTCGTTTTTCAGCCTCCAGGTATCTCTTCGAGGTACCTGGCCCAAACCTCTTTCCCGGCAAGGGCTTGCTTCGATACTCCGTGTCCCGGAACGAGACGCTTTCCACAGCTGTGCCCCGTTTCCCACAATGCAAGTGATTCGCTGGAGAAGCCCAATCGCTTTACTCTGGAAGGCCATGGGCAAGATCGTCGGACTCGTCAACCAGAAAGGCGGTGTGGGCAAAACCACAACTGCCATCAACCTGGCCGCATGCCTGGCGTTGGAGGGTCTCAAGATCCTTCTCGTTGACAGCGATCCTCAAGCCAATGCCACTTCGGGCCTGGGTCTGCAGCGCGATAACGAGCGGCATTCGGTCTATGACGTGATCGTAGGAGACAGTCCAGCGGAACAGGTGATTCTGCCTACAGAGATCGACAAGCTTTGGCTGTTGCCTGGCTCGAAAAACCTGACAGGCGCGAATGTTGAGCTGGCCAGCGCGGATGACCGCACCCTCCGCCTGCGGCGCGGCATTGAGCCCATCCAGGGCAACTTTGATCTCATCTTCCTCGATTGCCCGCCCGCCCTCGACTTGCTCACCTTGAACGTCCTCTCTGCCGCTCAATCGCTTATTGTTCCCATGCAAGCTGAATACTTTGCCCTGGAGGGGATCTCAGAGCTGATTTCCACGCTTGAACGGGTGCGCGCCGCATACAATCCCGACCTCACCATCGAGGGCGTCTTGCTGACCATGTATGACGATCGGACGAACCTGGCCCAGCAGGTGACGGATACGCTCCGGGAGTACTTCCGCGAGATGCTTTATCAAACCGTGATTCCACGCAATGTACGCCTGGCTGAAGCGCCCAGCCACGGCAAACCGGTGGTCCTCTACGATCCCCGCTCACGGGGCGCTGAAGCGTATTTTGCATTGACCGAGGAGTTTTTGGCCCGCAACCACATGGAAAGCCCACGCGCGGCTGAACGCCGGGCGATGGAGGGTGAACATCCACGGGCCAAGGGCGCTTTTTGGCCCTATTCTTGATCTGCAGCCGTCCTGTGGATCTCGCCCGTCACCGCCGGGCTTGATTGAAGTTGCCGGAATTGAGGGATTTGCACGATGAACGTCTCTGTTACCGATACCAAACGCCGCGCCCTGGGCAAAGGACTCGACTCCTTGCTACCACGGGTCCACGCTACTCCCGCAGGTGAAACCGAGGGTGGAAAACCGCGTGAGATTCCCCTCGACCTGATCGACCAAAACCCATTTCAGACACGCTCGCAGGTGAATCAGGAACAGTTGGCCGAACTGGCCGCATCGATCGCGTCCAATGGCGTGGTGCAGCCGGTGCTCGTTCGACCGCTCGCGGGAGGCCGCTTTCAGCTCATCGCCGGAGAGCGGCGATGGCGTGCTTCGCAACTAGCCGGCAAAACTACAGTGCCGGCGATTCTGCGCCAGGTGTCGGACGAACAGGCAATGGAGATCACCATTGTCGAAAATCTGCAGCGCATGGATTTGAATGCCATGGAGCAGGCTCGCGCCTTCGAGCGCCTCTCGCGCGAGTTTCATATGACCCAGGAACAAATGGCTCAGCGCACAGGGAAGGACCGTGCGACAGTTGCCAATTTTGTTCGTTTGCTCAAGCTGCCAACTTCTGTCCAGGCTCGCGTCGAAATCGGCGAACTGACATTCGGCCACGCGCGAGCGCTGCTGGCTTTCGAACACGCTGAGGAGATGGAAAAGGCGGCGCAGCGGATCGTTTCACTTTCGCTTTCTGTTCGCCAAACAGAAAGCTACGTACAAGGGCTCATCGACCCCACTCGCAAGTCGAAAACAGAGCCCAAGGTTGCACCGCCCGTCGATCCCAACGTCCGCGACGCGCAGGAGCGCCTGCAACGTGCACTCGGGCTGAAGGTGATGATCGAGGACAAGAATGGCCGGGGAAAAGTGATTATCGAGTACGCTCGCCTTGAGGATTTCGATGCGCTGATGGGGAGGTTCGCCGGCGAGTGAGGTCTGAACATCCTTTGTTAACAATGGTTTAAGTAAGGCTATGAAAATCTGATAATCTGATTCTATGGAATCGGTCGCGATCAGGTCACGGAGGCGTCCCGCAATTTTTCCGACTGCGTGAACCGTGCGCGCTATCAAGGCGCCTCCTTCATCCTGCATAAGGGCGGCGAACCGGTCGCGCGCATCGTGCCGATTGCGCAAAAGCTTTCGAAGGGGCGCGACCTGGCTGATGCACTTCGCAAAGCCCTGGACGGTGTCCACGTGGGAGAGAAGGAAGCGACCTCTTGGCTTCACGATCTTGAACAGGCTCGCGGCTCGTTGCCGCCGCAGATTAATCCATGGCGTATCTGATCGATGCCGATGTCATTGTTCAGGCCGAGCGCAAGCGGCTCGATCTGGATGCCTGGTTGCGCGCACACCCCGATGATGATATCAAATTCGCGGCGATTACCGTCGCGGAACTCTGGCGTAGCGTGGAACGCGCCTCGGCGAGCATCGCGCGAAGCGGGAGGAGTTCCTGCTGACCGCTCTGAAGGTTTTTGACGTGGCGCCCTACTCAGAAAGAGCAGCCGCTCAACATGCGCGCCTGTGGGCAATCCAGGCAACGACGGGCCAGCGAATCAATTTGCTGGATCTGATTCTTGCGGCGACCGCGCTCGAACGCGGCGCCTCAATCGTCACATATAACACGCGGCGTTTTGCGGCCATCCCCGAATTGACAGTGATTGCGCCGTAGGACGGCGAAAGAATCGACCCGGCATTGCGCTGCAATGTCATTCAGGCAGGACCCGCCTGCCGATGGAACGACACGATAGAATTCTCCTTCATATTGAAAAGGAGTTCCGTTGCAACTTTCCTGTCTGAAGTCTATTTGCTGCCTTGCCGCTGTTACGCCATTGATCGCTCTCACATCTGTGCTCCACGCACAAGCCGCCGCTCCCGGCGAGCGATGGACCGAGCGCAAACGGCAAATGCGTGGTATGCGGCGCAGCCCTGGCCGGTGGCTGCGCGAAGTTTCCTCTTCCACCGCGATCAACGAACTGGAGATGTGGCAGTCCGATACGTTCGATCCCAAGACCATCGATCGCGAGCTCGGGGTGGGCCGAAGCGATTGGCATGAACACGATGCGCGTTTTCCTGCACAACCTGCTTTGGGAGCAGGATCCGGCGGGATTCAAGCAGCGCATCTCGAGCATTTCTGACCATCGCCGCGCGCCATCATATCCGGCCGATGTTCGTGCTGTTCGATTCCTGCTGGGATCCGTATCCCAAGCTCGGCCTGCAACATCCGCCAATTCCTGGCGTGCACAACTCGGGATGGGTGCAGGCGCCGGGGGCGGCGATTCTTGAGGATCCGTCGCAATACCCAAAACTCGAGGAATACGTGAAGGGAGTGGTGGGCGCATTCGCCAACGATCCGCGCGTCCTGGCCTGGGATGTATGGAACGAGCCCGACAACGGCAACGAAAGCTCCTACGCGAAAGGCGATCCTCGGAACAAGAACGAGATCGTTCCCAGCCCTGTGCCGCAGGTGTTTGCCTGGGCGCGCAGCGTGCATCCCACGCAGCCGCTGACGAGCG
>CAVWXA010000023.1:0-36118 GCA_963758785.1 uncultured Acidobacteriaceae bacterium | reverse complement strand
GGGTCTCGGCAAACCGCCGAGCCTTTCCTGGTGTTAGAGTTGCCGAGCGGCGAACCTTAAATCCCGAGGCTCGCCGCCGCGTTGTGAGTGAACATCTGCCCGATGCGGATGTACTTGGCCAGGGTCTCCGCCGACTTGTTCCCGGTCTGACGCATGATGTCCCGTTCGTTCGCTCCATTCATGGCCGCCGGAGTGACGCAGCCGGCACGGAGTGAATGACCGCCCAGCGGCCGCGTCTTCATCCGCGCTCTCCGCGCCGCCCGCTTCAGAATCCAACTGACCGAGGCGCGATTCAAACCACGCGGACCGATGTGGCCATGGCGGTTGATCGCGCGGAACAGGGGGCCGGACCGGATGTGGAACTCCTTCAGCCAGCGGCGCACCGCGCTGACCGGACATGTCCCGGCATCGCGCCCGAAGGGGATACCGACCTGTCGGCCGCGCGCTTCCTGATCGGTCTTCGAGCGGCGCAAGTCGATGACCAAGCCGTCCTTCGAATAGGACACGTCGGAGACCTCGATCGCCGCAAGTTCGGACCTGCGGAAGGCGCCGGCGAACCCGGTCAGAAGAAGCGCGCAATCGCGCGTGCCTCGCACGCTTTTCGGGCACCGCCCAATGATGCGCCGGATATCGGCCGAAAGCAATGGCTTCTTGCCGTGCTGCGCGGTTCCGATCGCGCGGCGGATTCCTTTCAACGTCTCGCTCACGATGTAGTGATGCGGCGACGGCGGGCTTGACGGTTTTGTCATTAGCTCCCAACTGGTCCCTCAGGTTTATGCTCCTGCGCGAATCAAGGAGCTTCACGATTCGCAGACTTCAGCGAAGATAGGGGCAGATTTTCAAACTGCCCGTGCGACACTCGGCGGACGCCTAAAATCTTGGTTCCTTGTTCACAATCATCCGGAAGCGAAGATCGGAATCCAAGCCATGTTTATGCGCGAATTCTACGTAAGGCGATTCATAAGCATTACACTCTCGATCAGCTTCACCTGGGAGAAGTTCTGATATCGCTGCGCAACGCCGGCTATACGATTGACCCAAAACCGGTCTCCTATCAACCAGCGATCCGAAATCGGACACAGCCGCTTAGTATTTCGATGACGCTTTCCTCGAAGCGCGACCTTCAAGTCGCTTTCCCGATCTTGGTGACGAACGGCGACTCGTCGAAGCCGTAAATGAGATGAACGAGACTTTTAGCTCTGGTGACAATTCCTCGCCGTCTCCCCCTTCGTTCCACCAGGTTAGCGATATCGCTCGTCGCGAATGCTGTACCCGTCAATCTGGGCTCTCTCCTTTGTCTTGCCTCTTCGAACCTGGGTGAAGGCCGGCTTGCTCCATTCCGCCGCGGGATCGCGAAGCAGCGGCACAGGCTCTCGCCGTGCAGGTTTGACGGCACGCCGTCCAGGCCGCACATCGAAGCGATCGTCGGATAGAGATCGAGATGCTCCACCGTTCGCCGGCAAACCGCTCCACGCAAGGGCACGCCGGCTCCCGCAAAAATCAGCGGCACGCGCGTAGCGGCTTCGAAGAGTGTCTTCTTCTCCCACTGGCCATGCTGCCCGAGCTGCCAGCCGTGGTCTGCCCAAAAAACCACTAGCGTGTTCTCTGCCTGACCGGATTCTTCCAGGGTATGAAGCACCTGGCCAACCTGCGCGTCCATAAAGCTGGTCGCGGCATAGTAGCTCTGCATCGCCTGAATTCGCTGTTCAGGGTCCATCCCGTAGTTCGGTGGATGCGTGTTGTACGCATGCGGCGGCGCAATCCTCAATTCGGCGGGATCGAAGGGGTAGGGTTGAATCCCGCTGATTGGATAACTGTTGAAGTATGCCTCGGGAACTATCCACGGAACATGAGGGCGATATAACCCGAATGCGATGAAGAACGGCTTGTCGTGGCTTCTTCTTCAGGAGTCGAGTCACCTGGGCCGCGCCAATACCATCTGTGATCTCACTATCTCTGGCCTTCGACCGGTAAAAGGAGATGGCGCTGCCGAGCGGCCGTGCGGAGTAAAGCTTGTAACCAGCGATTCTTCCCGGGTGTGGTCCACGCCGGCAGGATTAAATGTCCAATCCCAGCTCATCGGATCGTCAAGGCCATCAGCACCCTCATCGTCGGGATCGCCTGCGTGATAGATTTTGCCGACGCGCGCTGAGAAGTATCCATTCTCGCGAAACAATTGCGGCAGTGTAATCACGTTCGGCAAGGCTTCCCGAAAATGGGTTTCATTGTCATGTACGCGTGTGATGTCTGGCGATAGACCGGTCAGCAGCGAGCTGCGCGACGGACAGCAAAGGGATATTGACAATGAGCTGAGTCAAACCGAACGCCGCGAGCTGCCAGCCGGTCTAGGTGCGGACTTATCACCGGGCGTCCATAGCAGCCAAGCTGCGTGGCAAGATCGTCCACGCCGATGAACAGCACATTCTTGCGCGCAGTTCGCTTTAAAATCGTGGGCCGGCAACCGCTGGGGCCGATTGAGGACGGCCCTGACCGAACAGGCTGACGCCCTTTATCCCGGCAATCCCCTGGAGGACGTTACCAACAAACTTGCGACTATCGATCGCCATTATTTTGTTGCCCTCCCTTTTTAGAAAACCACGGAGACCATCGTCTCTCAGCTTGTATCTGGCCTAGTTTTCGGTTTTGGATCGCGTGGTTCCACAAACTGAACCGCGGCTAAAAACGTAGGCTTACAAAGTTTGACCAGCAAGCTTGTGCTCACTTTGCACTCGTCGACTGGTCAGCAGTTGATCCACGCTTTGGCCAAATCATCTTTCAGACCCTTCATGCTGATGCGGCTTGAAGCTTCGCCTACGCTCATGCCGGAGCCGGCCGGCGTTACTGCGCCGTGCCAGTGCGTTTCAAGGCTCACGGCATAATGGTAGCCATCGCGCTCAAAGGCGCGGAACTGCCCGACCCAGTCGATGATGCCGCCGCCCACCGGCGCCCACTCCCACTTGCCGTCCGGCTTGCGAATGTGTCCTTGCAATGGCAGTGGCCGATGCGGTGTTTGGCAGCAGCCTGTAGTCGTCGGGATAGGGAGTGTCGCCGGGGAAGGTCGCGGAATTGCCGGGATCCCAGTTGAGCATGAAATTGGGCTCCCGAATCTCGGCTCAGCGCTTCCGCCGCCTCTTTGCCGCTGCCGGTGTTACACGCCATCTCGTTTTCGAGCAGCAGAATCAGTTTTGTTTGCGCAGATGCGCGCCGCCTGACGATAACAACGGCTCGCCGACCGTCATAAACAAGGCTCCCATTGCGGGCGAGCGGAGCAGCTATAAGTGGAGCTGGCCCGACAATGCATATTGCCTCGTAGCCTATTTGCCTAATCCAGACCGCAACGGTGTGGTGATTTTGCTTGAATGCGCAGATGCCGTATCGTCCGAAGCTGCTGGAGACTTTCTCTTATCCGAAGATCAATTGTCCGACTTCAGAAAGATGTTGCATGTAATCAGGTTCCCATACTTTGAGGTATTGCTGAAGATATCAGAAGTGAGAGGCACGCCGTTCACAGCGACGGTTGAAGCGTACCGCACCTATCCAAACCTGCATTGAGGCTGCTGATGCTCTCTCAGCCTAGTGATGTTTTTCGCGTTAGCGCCTTCCCGGCACTTAACGTACGCGTTTAGAAAGAGGATAGTCTACAGAAACTGACAAGCAACTGCTGCTCGAAAGAAAACTTGATCCTGTGGCATTTGAACGAAGCCGCTAGCGTGGACGCGAACCGGTCCGGCATGCGGCGCTGCTCTTTCGTACGCAATCACCAGTTTAATCTCGCCCATGGGAGGATTACAGGCGAATAGGAGGCTAATACGTTGTTAGTCAGTTAGATCGGCCTACTGATACGACACGCTTCGGAGTGCTCCAATAGTTCTCTATTTCCTCTAACCGCTTATTTTTCGTCTCTGGCACATAACGCCATGTGAAGATACCTTGCCCCAATGCCATTAACGCGAGGAAGCCGAACGTGAACGACTTGCCAATTACATGAAACGCATATGGGAAAAGAAGAACGACGATCGCATTGGCAACCCATTGGATAAGGACCGGTACGGTCATTGCCAACCCACGAACATCATTCGGAAAGATCTCGGGTACGAGCGTCCAGAATACCGGCCCAATGCAGGAAGCAAAACAGGCTAAGTAGGTCAATATGAACGTGAGGACAATTGTTCCATGAAAGCGGCCGACCAACACGGTGATCACCAGCGCGAAAAGAGAGAGTGCCATGCCCACAGATCCAACAATGTAGAGCGGCTTGCGCCCATACTTGTCAATTACCCAAAAGGAAACGATGGTAAAAAGGAATTCTGTGACACCAACAATAAACGTAGAAGCCAAAGCGCCGTCGACTTTCCAGCCTGCTGATTGAAAAATCGTTGGAGCATAGTCGATGATCGTATTGATACCTGAAACATGTATGAGGATCGCGAGACTGGCGCTGACAGCAAGTGCACGCCTAACTCCGGGGCGCAATGGGCCTCGCCAAGTCTGCGCCTCTTTGTGCGTCGCGGCCGTGATCTCTGAGATCTGATTGTGAGCGCACTCCGTGCAGCTGATCCGTTCAAGCAAGAGAAAGGCCTCATGCGGCCTACCATTCATTGCCATGAAACGTGGCGATTCGGGAGCAATCGAAACGCACACTAGAAACACTGCTGACGGTACGACTCCCGTTAGAAACATCCATCTCCAATTGTATTGGCTTGTACTGCGGAGAAGATAATTGATGCCATAGGATACGATGATGCCAACAATGATTGACATTTGGTATAGAGTTCCTAAGCGGCCTCGGATAGACGGTGGAGAGACCTCGGCCACATACATCGGAGAGAGGAGAGAAACCCCGCCCACGGCCAATCCCCCAAGAAAACGCGCGGAAACAAAGAGGATGAAGCTTGTTGCGCTGGCCGTGGCAATCGATGTGACGGCAAAGAGCACCGCGACAGATAAGAGCAGTTTCTTGCGTCCATAACGGTCAGCAAGTCTTCCAGTGATAAAACATCCCAGCACGCAGCCAAACAGCAATGAACTGAATGCCCAGCCGAGACCGATATCGTTCAAGGCAAATTCCCGAGCAATGAATGGACCTGCACCCGTGATAATCGCGATGTCGAATCCAAATAAAAGCCCTCCCAACGCCATTCAATGGAACCTTCCGGGCGGAGTGTCTGGATGCTCACTGGTTCGCCGATCTCGACGAAGCCGAGAAGCTCATCGAATCCTGGCGAAGGGAATACAATGAGAGCCGTCCTCACCGATCTCTCGGAGAAAGGACGCCAAGCGAGTTCGCCAGCCAGATCGCGGCTAGCCGCGATCTGGCTGAAGCCTCAACCGGCCGATGACTAACTCTGGACTTGGTGCAGAAATACTGGTCCCTTCAACGTTGCGCTACACTAACACTCACGCTGGCACAAAACATCGGGCAGACCAGTTGGCTGAGGAACTGGAAGCCCTCTTTCAGGTCGGATACTCGTGCCTTCTCGATTGATAGCTCCAACCTCATCGACTCCCGCAGGTAGCTTGCAAGCTCCACCTTTTCTTGTTCGGCTTGCTCGCGAGTACCGGATACGAGAACCACGAAGTCATTTGCATATCGAATCGGGAAGAACACTGCCCGCCCAGCTTTACGGTCAGTCATGCGCGCCCACAACGCCGCCGTCGTAGCATCACTTTTGCGGCGAGCCTGGATCTTGCGACGATGGTGTGTTCACCGCTCATATCGTTCCTAGATGATGCCGAGGGCGATGTTAGCGAGCAGGGGAGAGATCACGCCACCCTGAGGAGTGCCTTTGTCTGTCGGTAGCAGGAAGCTATCTGACAAGGCGCCGCCTTTCAGGAACTGCGCGATCAACTTCGTCACCTTGCCATCTGCGACACGGGCGCGAACGCGCTCAATCACGCATTTGAAATTGCGGCAAGCAAAACAACGGACATAACGTGGTTGTTTTATAAAGGTTGCGAGATCAGAGCGCAGCTTTTACCGGACAGCCGCGCCATTCTTTAAGTAACTGATTATAAATATCTTATTTTCTCCTCGGGATGTGGCTCGGTGGAGATTTCAGCTTATGCGTAAATTGATGGCGAAACTTTCACCTTACGCGGGCAAAGACTTTCACTTTATGGGGGTTCGAAGCCCGGAGATGATTGAAAGATAGGGATCGGCGCTTTCATTTTATGCGTCAACCCACAGACCATCTAGTGCGAGTCTGAACCAAGCCTGGGCATTGCCGGGAGTAATGCATGGCAGGGCTTCTGTGATGGCCTGATCGAGAGTTTCTTTGGTTCGAGCCTGGGCTGCGCGAAGCAGTTGTTTGAGTTTTGCCCAGGCCTTCTCGATGGGGTTCAGATCGGGAGAATAGGGCGGCAGATAGAGCAGCTCCGCGCCGGCTTTTTCGATCCATTGGCAAACTGCAGGCGCCTTATGCGCGCTCAAGTTGTCCATCACCACCACGTCGCCGGGCTTCAGCACCGGGTACAGCAGGTGTTCAACGTAGGCCAGGAAGATATCGGTGTCGGTAGGCTCTTCGATGGTCATGGTTGCGACCATACCGCTGAGGCTCATGGCGCCCAGAATCGTCATGATTTTCCAGTGACCGCCAGGCGTCGCCTCGTGGATGCGTCTGCCTCCCGGACCGCGTGCGTAGAGCCGTGTCATCGAGGTAGTGACACCGCTCTCGTCAAGGAAAATCAGCCGTTCCGGTGAGATCGACTGGATGCGCGCCGCGAACTCTTCGCGTCGCTCGCGGTTGGCTTCGCTGTCCCGCTCGACCGCGTGGAGTGACTTTTTTTCAGCCGCAGACCCAACTTCTTCAACAGATGCCAGATCCGACCCAAGCTGAGCGAAATGCTCGCCTCACTATGCAACTTGGCCTGCAGTTGAGCCAGCGTCAGATCGGGTTTCGATGCCACCCAATCCATCACCTGTCGCTGCGCCGCGACACCGGCACGCCACTTGCGCCCGGGCTGGTGCCGCACCCGCTCGGCCTGCCCGGTGCGGTTCCGTTGTGCGGAGATCTTCTTCGCCCAGCCCACGCTCACCAGGAACCGATCCGCAAGTTCCTCCAGCGTCTCCTCGCCTTGATCGTAAGCAAACAGAAACTTACGGCGCAGGTCATCCCCCTATGGCTTCGCCATCGATTCACTCGCCGCGGATCATCGCCACGACAAGTCTACACTATTAAAAAAAATGCTCTAGTAACTAATTTGTACTTTTACAGAAGGAGCAGGGTTGGTCCTGCTCCTTTTCTATTGGCGGCCTCAAGAAAAATAGGAAGCACGAAGGCGGACCCCGGCCCCTTGCTGGCTGATGCCCAGAGGACGGCGCGGTGGGCTTGAATAATCGAACGGCTGAGAGAAAGCCCAATCATTTTCGGGCGCTGGCGGCGGGTACTTTCGGCAGAGGGAATAGCGCTCCATTCCATTCTCAGAAGCCGCGGATTCAGTGTGAAAGGAATCTGAGTATCACCTCAAGCCTTCTTTGCTTTCTGGGGCGGAGCCAGCGCCACGGCAGCTTCTGCAGTGAACAGGAGGAAAGTGAACGTCTCCTGCAGGTACAAGCGGACAGAGTTATCGATGTGGCTGAGATAACCAATGGAGACGTCCTGGCCGATCTGCAACTCGAAGTCACCACCGCGCGTGGTGAGCACGAAAGCCCCCGCAATGGCGGGCGCCCAGATGATTTGCTCGTCGACGAGCCGCTTGACGTGCTCTAACACTGGATATCCGTAGTCGCTGGTCTCAGCCAGTGCGGTATATGCATCGGCTCCCAACAGCACCGAGTAGGGACCGTTGACGCCGACGAGGCGCAATCTACTGAGAGCCTGGGCGATTGCGTCCGGATACTGACGCACGTCGCCCGGGAGAGCCATGATTGGATTACTGGTCCCTTTACGAATACCCTCAATGCCGGCTGCGGCATAACCTTCAAATATGGCTCGGTCCTCGGCAAAGGCGATCTGTTGCGCGGCGTCCTTCGCAGGCTGCCAGTCGGAATCATTCGCGCCACGCTCGACGTCGTCGATCGCCTGGCGATCCAGCTCGAATGGAACACGCAGCTCGACCAGCGCCTTTACCTCGCGTTGCCTTGCAACGATGCCGTTCGCAGGGGCGGCGATTGCCCGCAGGTGGCCGGTGCCAACAGCAGAGAAAGCTGAGCCGGCCGGGCCCTTCACGTCGACGACGCGCCGTCCGGCAAGGTAGCGCTTAAAAGTCCGCGACGTTTCGGCTTCAATTTGCGCCCAAGCCGAATCGGAAATGGGAGCAAGGTCGCGATGGAGATTATTCATGTCGTGTTTCTCCTTTGAGGGATCCGATGCGAAGCGAACCATCGCGCACCGATGGAATGGATGAAGAGGCTACGTTCATCGCTGGCGCTGACGAAGGTTCCACAATCGGAGGATGGTCTTCTGATACATTTTCCAGAAAAGTCGCCGATGGCACGAAGAACAAATTCCCAGTGACAGCCCGGCTGAAGTCAAGGATGCGGTCATAGTTGCCAGTGGGCCTGCCGACAAACATGTTTTCGAGCATCTGCTCGATGGTGCGGGGAGAACGGCTGTAGCCAATGAAATAGGTGCCAAATTCGCCATGTGAGGGGCGGCCAAAGGGCATGTTGTCCCGTAGAATCTTTATCTCTTTCCCGTCCTCGACTATGGTCGTGAGCGCGTTGTGCGCCGATGTTGGCTTGATTGAGTCGTCCAATTCAATGTCGGAAAGCTTAGTGCGGCCGATGATGCGTTCTTGCACCTCTGTGGGGAGAGCATTCCAAGCGTCAAGGTTGTGCAGGTATTTCTGCACGATGACATAGCTGCCCCCGGCAAAGTTGGTATCTTCGTCACCGATGAGAACGGCCTCGTCGACGGCCGCTCCCCTGGGATTCTCGGTGCCGTCGACAAACCCCATGAGATCGCGATCATCAAAGTAACGAAAGCCTTGTACCTCGTCGACCGGCGAAACCGCATTTCCGACGCGAGCCATAATCTGCCTGGCCATTTCGAAGCAAAGGTCCATGCGCTTGGCTCGAATGTGGAACAGCAGGTCGCCGGGAGTCGATACTGCGTGGCGCTCTCCAGCGCGAATCTCTCGGAACGGGTGCAATTCAGCCGGCCTCGGCGACCCGAAGAGGCGGTCCCATGCGTCGGACCCGATCCCCATGACGCAGGAAAGCCCCCCTTCCAAGTCGCGAAATTCTACAGCGCGCGCCAGCGCGGCGAGGTCGCTCAAGAAAGCGAACAGCGTGGCGCGATTGTCAGAGCCCGTGTTGAGTGTCGCGACCAAGAAGATCGCGGCGCGGGTAAGTGGCGCGGATACTGCCTGCGCGACGGCTGGCAATCCACTTGCCGATTGGGATGTGCTCTTCGGATCGGGATCCATCGGTGAAGGCCTTAAGACACAAATGTAACTCACTCAAAGCGACTCTCAACAACATTGTAGTTTTTTCAACCCTGATTCACATCGGATTACATGTTGCCGAACACGGGAATCGATGCACCGTGAATGACGCGGGAGTCGTCGCTCACAAGGAAGAGGATAACCCTGGCAATGTCTTCGGGCTTGGGCCATTTGGAGAAGTCAGCGTTGGGCATGGCGTGGCGGTTGGCTTCGGTATCGATGATGCTGGGAAGGATGGAATTGACGCGGACGCCGCTGCCCGTGAGGTCGGCGGCGAGCGAATCGATGAGCGCAACGGCAGCGGCCTTTGAAGCGACATAGGCTGAAGCGCCTGAGGCATGATCCCAGGCCGCTTTGGCCGCGACGTTGACGATGGCGCCAGATTTGCGGGCGATCATGGTGGGAACGGCGGCCTTGGTTAACGCGTATGCCGCGCGCAGATTCAGGTCCAGCATGCGCTCGAAGACGTCCGGCTCGACTTGCCAGAGGGGAATGCCGCCCGCGTAGTCGCCGACAGTGTTGACCAGCACGTCGAGCTGATTGAAGTGAGCAAGGATCTGGTTCACAAGTTCGCGCGCCTGAGCCGGATCGGTGACGTCGGTGTTGAATCCCATAAGCCGGCTCGCTGCGTCAGCAGTCGCGTCGCGCAGCGCGTCGAATCCTTCCTGATGACGCCAGGTGACGGCGACGGTTGCGCCGTGCTGAAGAAAAGCGAGGCTGACGGACCGGCCGAGGCCACCGGTGCCGCCGGCGACGAGAACGCTCCTTCCAGAAAAATCTGTGTTCATCGGATTTCCTTCTTGAAGCGTTCGCAACCGCGGGCAGTGGCACGAACAATGATGGAGGCCGCGTGCGCGGGTTCTGTGACTCCGGGCAAATCGATCTCCTTCAAGCTCGGAGTACTGTCCATTCGCACTTCATGTTATATCGCACGTTTTCAATTCCCGACGAGAAGCCTCGAGACCGCTCAATGCGGCCCCGCAGACCTTTAACTTCGGATGAAGGCCAGCAGGTCCGCATTGACTACGTCGGCGTGAGTGGTCATCAGACCGTGAGGGAAGCCCGGATAAATCTTGAGCGTCGCCTGCTTGAGCAATTTCGCCTGCAGCAGTGATGCATCTTTGTAGGGGACAACTTGATCATCGTCGCCCTGCATCACGAGGGTCGGAACCGTGATCGCTTTCAGATCGTCCGTCTGGTCTGTCTCGGAAAAGGCCTTGATGCCTTCGTAGTGAGCGAGCGCGCTGCCCATCATCCCCTGACGCCACCAGTTCTCGATCACTCCCTGCAAGGGCTTCGCGCCGGGTCTGTTGAAACCATAAAACGGCCCAGAAGAGACATCGAGAAAGAACTGGGCCCGATTCTCAGCCAGCGCCTTGCGGAATCCGTCGAACACCTCCATCGGAGTGCCGCCCGGGTTTTTCTCGGTCTTGAGCATGAGCGGGGGAACGGAAGCGAGCAACACGGCCTTGGCGACGCGGCCTTGCGGCTGGCCGTACTTGGCGACGTAACGCGCCACTTCTCCGCCACCTGTCGAATGGCCGATATGGACCGCATTCTTCAGGTCGAGATGCTCGGCCACTGCCGAGGCATCGGACGCGTAGTGGTCCATGTCGTGGCCAGTGTCCACCTGCGAGGAGCGACCGTGACCGCGCCTGTCGTGCGCGACGACGCGATAACCGTTGGCAAGGAAGAACAGCATCTGGTTGTCCCAGTCGTCCGACGAAAGGGGCCAACCATGGTGAAACACGATGGGCTGTGCGTTCTTCGCTCCCCAGTCCTTGTAAAAAATCTGAGTGCCGTCTTTGGTTGTAATCGTTGGCATACCATTCGCTCCTTTGTTTGTGAATGAAGTTCATGAAGCCGTCAGCGCATGCAAATATGGACCGGGTTCCCTGATGGCGGCGTTACCCCTGATGCGGGCTTTGTGAGAACTTGAAGGCACATTTGGCCGTGGACCCGCGTCTACCTACAGCAAGGAGATCGGTCATGGAGAAACGTTCATCGAGCTCCAGCCAATGTGCAGCACTATCCGATTCCACTGGTCAGGGCGCAAAAACTACTGACAGTTTAAGCGACAGCCGCGGCCGGAGGCGTAGAAAGCGATAAGCGCTCCCTGCCGTTCGCTTCTCCATTTCGGAGAGCCGCCACGTTGCCGCAATCGTTTTACCCTGCAATTCGAGCGAAAGGTGGAGGAAGGCGGCTATCCATGGCGCGGCGGATGCAGGCTTCATGGCGGACACAGACGTTTGTCTACTACGAATTGGATTCAGAGAGGCGGCGGATCAGGTCCGCAGCATGGGCGGCGGACGATAGCCGAACGCCGCATCGATAATTGCGGCGATGCCGAGCGCCGTCTCGTCCTCAAATGGGCGGGCAGCGATTTGCACGCCGATTGGCAACCCCTCAGGCGAAGAGCCTACAGGGACTACAACCGCAGGGCTGGCGAGAGCGTTGAACCACTGCGTGTGCCGCACCGCATCAAGGTAGCCAACGACTCTCTCATCAATCGTCCAAGCACGCTCCTCGTGCCGAAATGCAGGAATGCTGGCTACCGGGCACAAGAGAATGGGGAATTCGCTCATCTCCGCGAGCGTCCTGGCACGCAGCAGGTCCAGCTGCGCCCAAGCCTCGAGCACTTCGATGGACGTTAGTGGAGCCACCGATTCCGCGATGCGGAGAAACTCTCTGAATATGGGGCTAAGCTGGTCCCGCTTGCCGCGAATCTCGGGCTCGTAAAACATCGCTCCACATTGCACAAAGAACTTCCACCAGAGCTTGCGCAGTTGCTCCAGTGTGCTCGGTCTGAATGGCTTGACGCGAAAGCCTGCTTCGCTGAGCGCCGCCGCAGCTGCGTTCACTGCAGCGCGCGTCTCCTGTGTCACCGGAACCAAGTCATCGTCTTCAAAAAAGCCAACGATATTCTTGCGCAAATCGTTGAGGCCTGGCTCGCGGAATGCCAGTGGCGGGCTTACCGGATCGAGCGGATCCTGGCCACTGAGCGCGCGGAAGAGCAGCGCCACATCACCGATGGTGCGCGCCATGGGCCCGATCGCGCCAAGGATGGAAAACGGCCCCACGCACGGGGGCAGATGCCCGCGCCCTGGTATTCGACCGGGCGTTGGCTTGAGCGAGCAGATTCCGGTAAAGTGCGCGGGAAGCCTCACCGATCCGCCGCTATCGCTCCCCAGGCCCGCAGCGGAGAGCCCCGCTGCGATGGCTGCTGACTCGCCACCGCTTGAACCACCAGGCGAGCGGGCGAGGTCCCATGGGTTCCTTGTAAGCCCGTGCAATAGGTTCGCGGTCTCGTAGGCCATGAGGAACTCCGGACAGTTTGTGGTGCCCAGAATCAGCGCTCCTGCCGCGCGAAGCCGTGCGACGACGACAGCGTCTTCAACCGGAATTTCGCCTTGGCGCAACAGACTGCCGATTTCGCAGCGGTAGCCCGCGGTTGCAATCGAAGACTTGATCGTTACTGGCAAGCCGTGGAGTGGCCCGCGTGGCTCGTCGGTCTGGTCAAGTTGCCGCGCTTGCGTGCGTACGCGGTCAGCATCGAAATCGGCGAAGGCATTCAATTCAGGATTCAGCCGCTCGATCTGCCGAATATGGGCCTCAGCCAACTCTACGACGGAGAGCTGGCCCGAGCGAACGAGCTCCAGTTGGGTCACCGCCGGTGCCAGCACCAGATCGTTCATGGATGAAGACCACGAGATGTCGCTTGCGGCCTATCTTGCAATGGAGTAGTCGGCAAAAGCTGATAGTTGAAGCGGTAGGATCGGACGGGATCCCCTGAATCGAAGCGATTGTTCCAGTTCAACTGGTAGTCGAGCGCGCCTGCATCGTCGGGATATTTTTCGCTCGCCGGATATGGATAAGTGCTCATGCCGTGAAAAGGTATTTGCGCAACGGTGAACGGCGACCCATCCCACCAGTCCATGTCTTTGACGAAACCGTTGGCGTAGAAAAAGTAATCACGCTTCCAGTGAGCGGGCAGGTCGGGCAATTTCGCAGTGTCGAATTCGGCAGCAATCTCCTCGCCGCTGCCGAAGATGACAAAGCGGTCGTCAATATTTTTCAAGAGGGGAGTCACGTCGCCCATGTGCGTGTAGCTACCGCGCTCGCGCTGAAACGGCCCGGTGAGGCTCACGAGATTGTAGTCGTAGTCAAGGTCACCAGGGCTGGCGCCTTCGATCTGCTTTGGGTAACCGCGGAAGTGCAGGGTCGCGCCGGCGAGCGGCACCTCCGACGTGCGCTCCTCTGCGTTGGGGCTCTGGTCGATCATCACCTGATCCCAATAAATTTGCAGATTCGTCATCAGCCGGATGCGTCGGACACCTGCGGACAGTTCGCCGGTCAGGTTGACGACAATCGTCCGCTCCAAACCTGCAGGAAAGCCGGCCGCGCCCGGAATTCGCATCCACTTGCCATCAGGCATCTGCGCCTCGACGTACGGCGAAACCGGCTTCAGGCCCGCCTGCCACGCCGCGTAGAGCGAGGTCGCGCTGAAGTAGTCGACATACCCAGTCATCAGCAGCCGCAATGGCGCATTGGGATTGACTGCGCCGAGGTCGAGAGTGAGGGGGTGCAGGTTCGCAAAACCGTCGTAAGGGAGCGCCGTGAATCCGCTCGCGAACTGGTGATCACGGCGGCTCAGCAGGTCGAGCACGTTGCGGCCTTCGCCGTCCCACGCTCCCACGGGAAGGCGCGCGCCAGCGCTTGCGACTACGCGACCCGAAGCGAATGGCGGATCGTCGAGGAAGCGCTCGTCGGGATTCACTTCAACGTCCTGCGGGTGATCGACTGCAATCAAACGCAACTGGTCGATGTAGTTCACCTCTTCCATCGGTTCCATAAAGCGCAGGCTTACGTTGCCGTTCACCGGAGCCACATTCGCGCCATCAATCTTGACCCACTCACCGGGGTTCGGCGTGTTGCGGCGCGTGGGTGTAAACCAGTGACCCACGACGGCGGCGCCGATGACGTCGGTTACAAATTTGTATTTCTGACCGTCCCAAACGAACAGTACCGGGCACGAACTTCCCCGACGGTCCGCTTCCTTCATGGCGATCACAGGCTGGTGGGGCAAATCGATTTCATCTTGCAAAACGCCGGTGGGCCACAGAATTCTCAACAGGTCGATGTCCTTGGCATCGCCCAAGCCAACGAGGATCTGCGGCGCCGGCTGCGTTTGGTAGCCCGAAGCGCCTGCGAGTTCCCATTTTTGCCAGAGGCCGTTGGCGAAGACTTCCACCTTGACGCCAAGCGCCGTTTTGTTGTCCGCGAAACCGGTAAGGTCAAGGCGAACAAAGTGGTTCTTATTCGCGCCGACGTTGCGCAGTAGTACCGGCGGGGAATTTTCCTGCGTGACAATCAGGTCGGCGGCGCCATCGCCGTCGACATCGGCGGCTATCAACCCGCGCGGCACGTGCAATGCGACGTTGTCCAGGCCCAACGCGTGGCTCACATCCTCAAAGCTGCCGTCACCGCCGTTGCGGAAGACGCGCACTTGCGGGCCAGCACTGGTTTCGACAATCGCGGCCAAGTCGATCCATCCGTCATTATCAATATCAATCGGCGTCAACCCCCATCCACGCAGGGCACCGTGTAAAGGAAGCGCGACGCGCTCGAAACGCCGGCCGATGTGGTTGGGGCCTTCCACGTTGCGCCACAGCGTAAGCCCAGGCGCACCGGCATGGGTCACGGCGATGTCCATCCAGCCGTCCTTGTTATAGTCGAGCACTGCTATGCCCGTGGTGGGCGGAAGCGTTGCGTTTTCATAAAGAGGCTGCGTGGGGTACTTTCCTTCGCGCGGATTCACATAGATCAGCGGTGCCGGGCCATCGCCGGTCACGGCCAGGTCTACCGCGCGATCATTGTTGAAGTCGGTCAGAATGGCGGCAGCAGTTTTGCCACTTCCGCCCAATCCCGTAGGCTCGGTTGACTCGGTAAAGGTTCCATTTCCGTTGTTGCGCCACAAGACGTTGGCCGGGCCACCGACGATGTGTGGCTCGCCTGTGATCAACAGATCGAGGTCGCCATCGTGGTCGTAGTCCACAAACGTAATACCCGCGGGCCGGTTGCGCGGAGCCAGACCGGACTCGGCAGTCACGTTCTGGAATCTTCCGTGGCCGAGGTTGCGAAAAAGAAGCACTGAATCGTCCAGTGCAACCGCCAGATCGTTCAGACCGTCGCCGTCGTAGTCGCCGACGGCGCAGGCGACCGCGTGGCCGCTGGCCTTCAGTCCCACTGCCTCAGAATCCAATTCCTCAAAGCTGCCGTCGCCGCGATCGTGCAGCACTCGAATGGCCCGCGTTCCCGACTGCATCAGGATCAGGTCCGTGCGTCCGGAGCCGGTCGCGTCTATCATGCAGGCGCCGCCGGAGGTTGTCCATGGTGCTGTTTTTCCGGAGTTGGATGTCATCAGAGGCCGCGCGACAAGCCGCACCGGAATCATCGTTTGCCCGGCTGTCTCAGGCTCCTGGACTGGTGTGGCTGTCGAGTAGTGTCCCTGCTCGCCATAGGTGAGTCCGACCGCCGATGAAATCTTGGCGCTCGTCAAATGCTGGAAGACTTCGAAGTGCTCTCTCGCTTCTGCGGTGTGGCCGGTGCGCTGCAACGCCCGCGCCAGGCCAAACTCAGCCGACGCGTGGATTGGATCGATCTCCAATGCCCTGGTGAAGACAGCGATGGCTTTGTCGAGCTGCCCCAGTTCCTGATAGCATGCGCCTTCGAAGTAATACGAGTCCGCATCGCGTGGATCGATTTTCGCGGCTTGCTGAAAGCTGGCCAGCGCTGCTGTCAGCTCGTTGCCCGCACGTTGTGCCAGTCCCAGGTTGTACCAAGCCTGCGCGCTATTCGGCGCGAGCGCAATTGCCCGATTCAGAGCCTGCTTCGCCTCGTCGAGTTTTTGCAGGGTCAGCAGCGCGATGCCGTCATTGATTTCGGCCTGGGTCAACTTGGGGTCTTTCTTGAATGCTTCAGCGAAGCTGTTCTCGGCGCGCACGGTGAACTGTTGGCCCATCTGCGCTACGCCGCGATTATTGAGGCGGATTGCCTCCGCATCGAAGTGCGTCTCCGCAGCTGCCGTCACCGTTGCCAGAAACACAAACGCTAATGTCCCGGCTTTGCGTGTGGTCGTTCCCATGACTGCAGTTCCCCCCAACGGATCAGAACCATTCAGTGTACGCGAGCGCCTCGCAGGGGGCTGCGAAGCCATTGACGAATCGAATGGTGGTCGTCGAACAGCAGCAAGCGAATCGGCTCCAACGTTGCCGTGGTTCTCCCGTCCGCTGCTGCGGCTGGTCCGGCAACGGCCTTGACAGGCGAGGCCGCACTCTGTTTTGATCGGTGGCGGCTCGAGGGTTATTCCGATTTACCCTTATAACAATCGTTTGTCTAACACGATTGAGAGAGATCGAACCCGTATTATGGCCAAGATGAGCCGGAGTGAAGAGGATTCTATGAATTCGAGATTTAGTTTGATCTTGTCGATTGCTGCCCTGATCTCTATTCCCATTGCCGCGCCTGCTCAAAACGTCCACGATGCCCAGCTTTGGCTGACCACGGTAGATCGATCCGCACTGTTTGCGCCTCAACCCGATCTTCTACATTTCTCTGCGACCACAAATCAACTTCCAACGATCGCTGTGAACGAAATGCAGCAGTTCCAGTCCATTGAAGGATTCGGGTTTGCGCTGACCGGCGGAAGCGCGCAACTCCTGATGCGGATGACACCGGAGCGCAGGGAGGCTCTGCTCAGGCAGATCTTCACAACCGAAGGAGACGGAATCGGGGTCAGTTATCTCAGGGTCAGCATCGGATCCTCAGACATGAATGACCACGTGTACTCCTACGACGACGTGCCGCCGGGAGAGACAGACCCAACCCTCACAAAGTTCAGCCTGGCACCAGACAGCGGGGACGTGATCCCTGTGCTCAAAGAAATTCTTGCTCTCGATCCGGGGATCAGGATCCTCGGCTCTCCGTGGTCGGCTCCCGCGTGGATGAAAACCAACGACGATGTAAAAGGCGGCAATCTCAAGCCGGAGTATTACAGCGCCTATGCCCAATATCTTGTGAAGTACATCGAGAGCATGAAGGCCGAGGGCATCACAATCAACGCCATAACGGTCGAGAATGAGCCGTTGAATCCAAAGAACACGCCGAGCATGGTCGTATTTGCGCAGGAAGAAGATACGTTCATCGGGAAGTATCTCGGGCCGGCGTTCGATCAGGCCGGAATCACAACCGAAATCCAGCTTTACGATCACAATCCCGACGTAACCTCGTATCCATTGTCGATTCTTGCCGATCCTGTGGCCGGCAAGTATGCAATTGGAACCGCCTTTCACCTGTATGGCGGCGACGGCAGCGCGCTCACCGACGTGCACAACGAGTATCCCAGCAAGAATCTTTACCTCACCGAGCAGTCCGTGACCGAACGTCCGCACTCGGCCACACTGGATATTGCCGAGCCGGTAAGCCGCGTGCTCATTGGCGCGACGCGGAACTGGAGCCGCAACGTACTGCTCTGGAACCTGGCCGCCGACCCGCATGCCGGTCCACATACGAACAATGGCGGGTGTACCGGATGCTTTGGCGCAATTACTCTCGATGGCGACACCGCGACCTTCAACGTGGCCTACTATGCCGCCGCACACTTTTCCAAATTTGTGCGCCCGAGCTCGGTGCGCATTGGATCAAACGAACTGGAGCAGCTACGGAATGTGGCGTTTCTCACGCCAACGGGGAAGGTGGTTCTGGTCGTGGCAAATTCCGGCAATTTCCCCAAGACCTTTCAGATCGGATATCACGGCGAGAGCTTAACCACGACCATGCCTTCGGAATCGGTGGGAACGTATGTGTGGTAACCGCAGCGCAATTAGCCACGAAATACATTGCAACCAGAGAGCCAGTACGGCCAAAAGCGCGAAGCGGCTCGGGCTGCTGGCGGCGCTGCTGACGTGTACGGCCGGTACCGCATTCGCAGCCACGCCGGGTTCGCAGGAGCCAGGCCGAGGCGGGACGCCAGATTTTGGGCCAAACGTGCTTATCTTCAACCCATCCATGCCGGCGGCGGAGATCCAGGCACAGATCGACAAAGTGTATGCCATTGAAGAACACAGCGAATTTGGAACGGGGCGCTATGCTCTGCTTTTCCTGCCCGGCAGGTATCACGTAGACGCGCCGATAGGCTTTTACACCCAGTTGCTAGGACTGGGAACTTCGCCAGACGCGGTGGAGATTGACGGCAATGTGCACGCCGATGCCAGCCTGCCGCATAACAACGCGACATGTACATTCTGGCGCGCCGCGGAGGGCTTCTCGGTAGTGCCAACGGGAGGCACGATGCAGTGGGCGGTGTCGCAGGCCGCACCCTTTCGTCGCGTGCACGTGCGCGGCAACCTGGTGTTGCACCAGAACCGCGGCTGGGCCAGCGGGGGGTGGATGTCGGACACGCTGGTAGATGGCAATGTGGACTCAGGGTCGCAGCAGCAGTGGATTTCGCGCAATAGCGAGTGGGGCAGTTGGACTGGCTCGAACTGGAACATGGTGTTTGTGGGTGTACCGAAGCCGCCGCCGGGTGAGTGGCCGATGCCTCCGTACACCAAAGTGGATCGGACGCCAGTTGTGCGAGAGAAGCCGTTTCTGGAAGTCGACGAACGAGGGAACTGGAGCGTACGGTTGCCCGCGCTCAAGAAAGACAGCGTAGGCATCACTTGGCGAGGCGGATCGACGCCCGGGCAATCGATTCCTCTAAGCACGTTTTATGTTGCGCGGCCGGACAAGGATACTGCCGCAAGCATCAATGCTCAGTTGGCCAAAGGCAGGAATTTACTTTTTACTCCCGGCATCTACAAGTTGGATCAAGCCATTCATGTGACCCGTAAGAATACAGTCGTCCTGGGGCTGGGTTTTGCTACGCTGCAGCCCACCGATGGCACCGCGGCGATGACAACGGCGGATCGCGACGGGATTGAAATTGCCGGGCTGCTTTTCGATGCGGGGCCGGTTGAGGCCCCTGTACTTCTCGAAGTGGGGCAGGAGGGCGGCAAGATCTCTCATGCCGGGAACCCTATCAGCTTGCACGATTTGTTTTTCCGGGTGGGCGGCGCGGGGGCAGGCCGCGCCAAGGTGAATCTGCGCATCAATAGCTCAGACACGATCGTGGATCATACCTGGATATGGCGCGCGGATCACGGGACTGGGGTGGGATGGAATGTGAATACCAGCGCCAACGGGCTGGTGGTAAACGGCGACAGGGTCACCGCATACGGCCTGTTTGTCGAACATCATCAGGAATTCCAGGTGCTGTGGAACGGCAACCACGGGCGGACGTACTTTTATCAGTCGGAGATTCCTTACGATCCGCCGGACCAGGCCAGCTATCGCAGCGCAGCGAGCGTCGACGGCTGGGCTTCATATAAGGTGGCCGATCGGGTGACCAGCCACGAAGCGTGGGGCCTGGGCGTTTACAGCGTCTTTCTGCACCCCAACGTGGTGCTCAACAGCGCCATCGAGGCGCCTCGCAAACCAGGTGTTCGCTTTGATCACATGATCACCGTGGCTTTGGGCAACATGGGCGAGATCGTCAATGTGATTGACGATCAAGGTGGGCCAACGTCGATTCATCCTCGCGTCACCCCCAAAGTCAGTGACTTCCCATAGATGAAGACGTCCATGGAGAAAACTAATGAGAAAGATTCGTAGTTGACCGTTGGTAAAGTCGTCGTCGGCCTTGATGTAGAGTTACTAGTATGGAGCGTTGTAATCGGACACCCGGGATGCATCGATGAAAGATTCCATAAGCGACAAGAAGCCCGGAGGAGGTGCGAAGCCAACAGTTCAACAGACGGCGAGCCTGAAGCAACTGGCGGAGTATCTCGGGCTAAATCCCGCGACGGTATCTGTTGTTCTCAACGATGTCCCAGGCCGATCGATTCCGCAGACTACCCGCGATCGCATTAAAGCAGCCGCCAAAGAGATGAACTATCAGCCGAACCTGCTCGCACGCTCGCTTCGCAGCCGGCGGACATTGACGATTGGCATCTTGGTCCCGGAGTTGGGCGATGGTTATCACACGCAAGTGATGAGCGGCATCGGCGACCAGCTCATCAAGGCCGGATATTTTTATTTTACTGCTCACCACCGGCACAAAAAGAGCCTGATTGAGGACTACACCCGGATGCTCATCGGGCGTGGCGCTCAGGGCATCATTGCCATCGACACGCGGCTGGAGCACCCGATTTCGGTTCCAGTTGTGGCCGTGGCGGGTCACCGGCACATTGAGGGCGTAACGAACGTCTTACTCGATCACGCGCGCGCCGCGGAACTTACCCTGACTCACCTTTATTCACATGGACACAGAAAGATCGCCTTTATGCGCGGCCAATCATTTAGCTCCGATTCGAAGGAACGATGGAAGAGCCTGTTGGCAGTGGCAGAGCGACTGGGCGTGAAAATCGATTCTGAGCTCGTTGTGAGCCTCGATCGTGATATGCAGTCGCCAGAGCTAGGTTATCCGGTAGTGCAGCAGTTGCTTGCAACCAAGCAGCCATTTACAGCCTTGGTAGCTTTTAACGATATCTCGGCAATCGGTGCCATCCGTGCGTTTCAGGACTTTAACCTGCGCGTACCAGAGGACATATCAGTAATCGGCTTCGACGACATTAATGCGGCCGCATTCACGCTACCCCGCCTTACAACGATTAGACAACCTCTTGAGGAGATTGGCAGAATCGCAACCCAGAGCCTTCTGAACCGAATTCACGACACAATTCCGCCACAAGATGAGATTACTGTGGAACCGGAGTTAATCATTCGCGAGTCGACAGGCGCCGTGAAGAGCTAAGTTAGAGTAAAGTACTCGCGAAGGCGAACCAGTCAGACATATATTCCCGTCCCAGCGTGGTCATACTCATCGTGACTGGAACCAGGACCGGTTCCGATTCCAAGCGCGGATGGTTGTCCCATAGCCGCTGAAAAATATCACATGGGTTATGCAGGCTCGAAGCGTTGGTAACATTTGCGTTGAAAGTTTCCCAATTTTTTCGGATGCAGTCCAGCGGCAAGGGTCCATCCCGATCTTCATTTTCCACTATGAATGCGATGGAGCGGGCATACCCGAGGGGTCGTGTGGCCGGAAAGCCAGCGCGCGCATTGCGATCATCAACAAGGCTGCTCAGAGCGGTGCGACCAGTCCCCAACGCAACGATCCGAAGTGCGCCGAGAGCACTCCAGTGAGCGCGGTGCGGAAAAGCCCGCGCGCCGGGTTGACCACCGGCATCGCCAATGTGCCAGGCTCCAAGTTGCACCGCGTAGCGCGTGACAGGGAAATTGCGAAGAGATCGGCGATGCCTCGGCGTGATAGGATGGCTGCGCTGTTTTTGAAGAGCGCCGAGGAGCGGCCGCGGGCGGGACCTGCGGGAGCGGCGTTGAGATTCTTCTGGTTGGGAGTGTCTATGCAAAGTGGAACCAAGTTGATTGCAATGGTGTCCCTTTTGATGGCCGGAGCTGTTCCGGTGATTGCAGCGACTACAGAAGAGTTCAGAAACGAGAAGGTCGCGGTGACCGAAGTGACACTAGCGCCAGGCGAGCGGGAGTTGATTGGAGGGCATCACGCAAACGTGGTGGTGTATTTAAGCGGCGACGAAGCGCAGATAAAGTCGGCGGATGGCACGGTGCGGCACGTAGCGATCACGCGCGGCAAGACAGTGAACGAACCGGCGCGATCCGGAGTGCTCACGAACACGGGACACGAACCTTTGCGGCTGGTGCGCGTGGAGTTTCTGACTGACGGCGGGCCCGAGATGTGGGGCATGAAGGGGTTGCCGCCGAACTACGAGATGATTTTTGAGGACCAGCATAGCCGCACTTATAACATCAGGGTCCGAGCGCACTCGTGGGAGCCACAGCATACGCATCACGACCGTCTGGTGGTTTGCCTGAGCGGGGCGCGCCTGGAGCACGTGCTGCCGGATGGGAAAGTAGTGCCATCCACACTCAAGACCGACGAGGTGAGCTGGCGGTTGGGCCAGACGCACAAGGGCCACAATCTGGGCGACACGGATCTGTGGGTGGTTGCCATCGAGCCCAAGTGAACGGCCGATACACGAATCCGATCCGTGTGAAATTGTCGCGCCGCGAGTGGATCGTCGTGGCGCTTCTGGTGGCCTCGGTCGTCATTAATTATGTCGACCGCAGCAATCTTTCGCTGGCGGTCCCGATCCTGGAGCATCAGTTTTCGATCTCACCGGTGCAGGCGGGCGAGCTTCTCGGCGCTTTTTTCTGGACATATTCGCTGGTGCAGATGTTCGGCCTGGCGGGCTGGCTGACCGATCGATTTCATGTGGGGTGGGTGCTGTTTTGCGGTTATCTGCTGTGGTCGATGGCAACTGCCTTCACGGGTCTCACGGGGAGTTTTGCGGGGCTGTTCGCGCTGCGGCTGGTGCTGGGGTTGGGCGAGTCGGTTGCGTATCCATGTTACTCACGCATCTTTGCCGCCATGCCGCAGGAGCACCGCGGGCGCGCGAATGCTCTGATTGACGCAGGCACCAAGCTGGGACCGGCGGCCGGCGCATTTGTGGGCGGAGTAGTGCTGGTGCACTTCGGATGGAGAATGTTGTTCGTATTCTTTGGAGCGGGTGCATTGGTGTGGCTGCTGCCGTGGTACTTCGCGATGCCGAGCGGAGAGCAAGCAACAGACAAGCGCCAGGACGACGGAAATTACGCGGGGCAGGATGCGGAGCCATCGATCGCAAAGCTGCTGCAGCTTCGATGCGCGTGGGGAGCGTGCATCGGGCACTTTTGCGGGAACTATTTTTACTATTTTCTGCTGGCGTGGTTTCCGACGATCCTGGTGCAGGAGGAGCATCTCTCGATCGGAGCGATGTCGCAGGTCACGGCGGCAGTGTTTCTGCTGATTGCAGCATCCACAGTGGTTACCGGATGGATTACCGATCGCCTGATCGCGCGAGGTGCATCGCCGACGGCTGTTCGCCTGACCGCGGTGACGGGCGGCCAGGCTGTGGCGTCAATTCTGCTCGCGTTCGCGCTAGTGCGCGGACATCCGTTGGTTGCGCTGGGCCTGCTGGCAGTCGCATGCGTGGGACACGGAGCGTACGCTTCAAACCATTGGGCGATTGCGCAGACGCTGGCGGGACCAGAAATGGCGGGCCGCTGGTCGAGTTTGCAGAATGGCATTGCCAATTTCTCGGGAATCGCGGCGCCGTGGGTGGCGGGCTTGATTGTGCAGACACGTGGGAGCGCGCGACTGGCATTTGTGGTCACCGGGGTCGTGGCGCTGGTGGGTGCATTATCGTGGGGACTGCTGGTGCGGCGTGTGGAGCCGGTGAACTGGGATTTTCGGGGCAGGTTTGCGGCGGGTGTAGGACGGATTCGCGGGCGGTCTGCTCCGACCGGATGAATTCGAACCATGCTAGTGCCAATCTCAGGTCCCCAAGTCGGGACGCGGGGCACGCAAGGTGCTACAAAATTAGATGGTCAAAGACCTATCGGGCCGCGGCGCGCGCTTCGAGTTTGCGGATGGAGCTGAGCATTTCGGCGAGCGGAGCCTTGCCGATTTCGCTCTCGAATTCCTTTTGCAGACGGTCGAGGGCGGCGATGACGCGCAGGGCGCAGCGCTTGCCTTGCGGCTTGAGCGTGAGCAGATAGGCGCGCGCATCGCCGGGATCGATTTTGCGCTGCAGAAGCCCTTGGCTTCAAGCGACGAGACGCAATGGCTGAGGTTGCCGCGCGTGGTGGCGAAGGTTTCAGCCAGTTGCGAGGGTTTGACCTGGCGCGGCGCCTCAAAGAAGAGCGCGGCGAGGACGAGAGCTTCAAGAAAGCCGAGACTGTCGGCCGCAAGGACGCGGGCGGTGAGCGATTCAAAGCGTCGCGCCGCGCGGTTGACGGCGAACATGGGGCTTTCGCGGAGAAAGGCATCGATGCGCATGGGGGATCGCAGCTAGTTTAGCAGTTCAACTATTCGAGACGATACAAAATCATCGGCGGAGAGGACCGAGGCGGCGGCGATGATGGTGTTGAGAAACATGTCTCGATCAGATTTTCTTTGTGGTCGCGGTTTTTTTGTTGATCGTGGCCGGGCTGCATGGGGTATTTGCGCAGGATGCCGCGCCAGCGCCGGCCGCAGCGGGTGAAAGGGCAGGCGGAGACGATGGTGGTGCTTGGTTCGGCCACGCCGGTGCCGCTGGCCGAGTCGCAGCGCTCGGTGGAGATTTTGCCGGTGAAGGGAGAGTCGCTGGCCGCCGAGTCGCCGCAGGATTTCCTGCGCGAGGACTCGTCAGTTTTTCTCGAGGAGCGCGGCGCGGGCGGCGGACAGGCGGACCTGGTGCTGCGCGGCGGCAGCTTTGAGCAGACGCTGGTGCTGCTGAACGGATTCCGCATCAACGACGCGCAGACCTCGCACCACAATCTCGATCTGCCTGTTCCGCTGGAGGCGATGGACTCGATCCAGGTGCTGGAAGGCGCGGGATCGACGCTGCACGGCGTGGATGCGTTGAGCGGGGTGGTGGATTTTCTGACGGCGGCGCCGGACCACGATTCGATCTTTTTGCGCGGCGGCGAAGGGAGCTTCGAGTCGAACGAGGAAACGCTGCTGGCGGGGGCTACGCGCGGGCGATGGAGCGGGCGCGCAACCGCGGAGCGCAACTTTTCCACGGGATTCATGACCGACCGCGATTACCGCAACGAGGATGCGTCGGCCGAGAGCTTGGATGGGATCGCGGCTCGGCGTAACGGATCTGCTTTTTGCCGGAAGCGACCGGTCGTTTGGCGCGAACCAGTTTTATGGGGACTATCCGTCGTGGGAGCGGACGAAGGGATGGTTCGGTGGCTGCGGCAGGAACTCGGCAGCCAAACCGAGGCGGCGTTTGGGTATCGGCGGCATACTGACGAGTTTGTGCTCTTTCGCGACGATCCGGCGATCTACGAGAACAACCATATTGATGGCTCGTGGCAGGCTTCGCTGCGGCGCACGGAGAACCTGCCTGCGGGCGCGCTGCTGCTGATGGGGCTGGAGGCGGATGGCGACAGCATCAAGGAGCAACAATCTCGGCCTTCATGCACGGAATCGCGGCGCAGGATACGTGGATTTGGACTTGCGGCCGGCGAAGAAGCGCTGGAGTTTGTCAGCGGGAGCGCGTGAGGAGATTTTTTCAGGCGGAGCGCAGGCGGTGTTTTCTCCGGAACTGGCGGGAAGCTTGCGCGTGGCAAGAAGCCTGAAGCTGCGGGCAAGTGGCGGATATGGATTCAGGATTCCGACGTATACGGATCTGTATTACTCGGACCCGTCGACGCTTGGCAATCCGAAGCTGAAGCCTGAATCGGCTGGGCGGGCGATCTGGGGGCGGATTGGACGCCGTCAGCCAAGTTGTCGATCTCGGCTACCGGATTCTATTCGCAACAACACGACACGATCGACTACGTGCGCGCCACAAGCTTTCCGAATCCGTATCTTCCCGCTTCATGCGTGGCGGCCAACACCTGGTGCGCGAATAATCTGAATGGGCTGCGCTTTGCCGGAGTGGAATCGACGCTGACGTGGATTCCGAAGAAATCGCAGACAGTGCGGATTGCGTGGACGGGATTGCATGGCGCACAGAGCGCGCTGCATGGGCTCGAGTCAGAATATGTGTTCAATTATCCGGTCGAAAACATTCATGCGTCGTGGAACTGGGCGCTGGGGCACCATTTCGCGATCGCCAATGCAGTGCAAATTGCAGAACGGTATCAGCAGACGGTCTACCCGGTGTGGAATGCGACGCTGACGCACGCGACGAGGCGCATTCGACCGTATCTGCGGCTGACAAATCTGAGCAACACCGGATATCAGGAAATCATTGGCGTGAACATGCCGCCGCGGGCGATTATGGGCGGGGTGGCTTTGCAGATCGGGCGGTGACAGAAGCAGGGAATAGGGAATAGGGAACAGTCTCTCTGCGCTGGTTTTTGTCCGGTCTATTGATGGAATTGCGCGAGATTTGAGGGCGATCAAGCCAGATGCTTCTTGAGAAATTCGAGCGAACGCTTCCGAGCCTCGCCGGCTGCGGCGGCGTTGTAGCTTGGGCGTGGATCGCAGTTAAAGGCATGACCGGCATCGTACCAGAAGATTTCAACTTCAGGATGCGGGGAGTGGATCTTCTCGACCTCTGTGGCGGGAATGTGCGAGTCCTGGCTGACCGAAGTGGAGCATCACGGGGCAGGTTGGTGTCTCTGCGGCGTAGTTGCCGATGCGGCCGCCATAATAGCCGACAGCGGCGGCGAGACGAAGGCGCGTCGCGGCCAGCCACGCCAACGTGCCGCCGAAGCAGTATCCGATAACGCCCACTTTTTTACCTGTTTCCCTGGCGGCAAAGTCGATTGCCGCGCCAATATCGAGGATGGATTTCTCCATATCAATTTTGGGAATGAGACTGATGGCTGTTTGCATGTCCGCGCCATCGTAGCCGAGCTCGATGCCCGGATGGATGCGGTCAAAGATCGCTGGTGCGACGGCGAGGAAGCCTTCGCTGGCCTAGCTGTCAGCCACGGAACGAATGTGAAAGTTGACGCCGAAAATCTCCTGAATGACGACGAGGCCGCCCAGAGGCTGGCCTACAGGGCGCGCCACGTAGGCGGTGAACTCATGTCCGTCTGGCGCATGCAGTGTCACGTATTCACTCATGGAGTGCCCCCTTCGCCCTCATCAGTATCGATGCGGCGAGGAGGGAGAGCAAGGTGAATCTTCGAGCGAAGGCGGGCGTGAACGCGGCTTCAGTTCACCTTTGGCGGCGGCGCAGGCAGTTTGCGCGGGGCGAATTCGTCGCGGACGAGTGTGAGGCCGAGAATGCAACGCTCAAAGCCGTCGGAGAGGCGCGCGAAGAGCGGCGCTTCCTGCTCATACTCGAAAAGATTGAACTGGCTGACGATGAAGTAGCTCTCTTTGCCGGCGCGAATGAGCTCGTCGAGGCTAGGCTGGCGGATGCGCTGTGCCGCGACTGGAGCCCGTAGCCTCAGGGTACATGCCGGCCACGAACAGCGCGTAGTCGCCGATGTACTTGCGCAGCGCGCGCTCGGCATCGAAAGAAGCCGCGGAGCCGTGCACCGGGTCGGCGGCGCGCACCATCTCGTCGAGCTCTTCGACGGGGCGGCCTGTCTCATCGCGCAGCTGATAGAGCTTGTCGGCCTCGGAAAACTCGCAGAGAAGGCGGGCGACATAGCCAGTGACGTCGGGATCGTGCAGTCCCAGCTTGCCCTCGTAACTGTTGCGGACCGCCTGCTGAAAGAAGGGTTCGAGCGGATGAGCCTGAGCTGCATACACACCTCCCGTAAGCGGACTCAAAGGAAGAGTCATCTGCCCCGATTCCGCGATGGCTGCGCGCGTACAGCGGGTTCCGTCGTAGGCCCCGGCTGTTCCAGTTCGTGATGCGCGGGGAAGGTACCAGCCGCGGCCCGATTTACATATCTTTAACACTGAGATTACCGAAATTGTTGCGTTTGGCAAGAGGACGGAAGGAATTTTGTTGGCAGAGCAGGAACTCGATTGCAAACAGCGCTCACAGAAAGTGGCAGCCGCGGCAGAGCCGAGTGGAATTGCGCGGTTTTTGAGCTACCGTCTTGGCAAGCGGCGCGAAAGGAAGGGGGCAACGAGTGAAGTGCGACTTAGCCAGTACCCTACCGTCGCCGCGAAACAAAAACGCGGCCACGGCGGGGCAACCAGCTACGCGAAGGTTCGAATCAAACAGTAGCGGGGGCACGCGATTCGAGCTCGGCGAGGCGCTTGGCGAGCAACGTTTCCAGCTTGACCAGCGCGGCCGAGAAGCCTTCGATGCCTTCCTTCAGCTTGTCGTGGCCATGCGATCGGCGGCATGCATGCGGTCGAAGGTCGCTTTGTCCACGGTGATTCTTTCAATCTGCATCGTCTTCGCCTTATCTGGATCGAGCTTGCGCGGCAGATCGCCCTGGGTGGATTCGAGTTCGGCGAGAAATTGCGGAGAGATGGTGAGCAGATCGCAGCCGGCAAGCTCGGTGATTTCGCCGATGTTGCGGAAGCTGGCGCCCATGACGACGGTTTTGTAGCCGAATTTCTTGAGGTAGTTGTAGATTCGCGTGACCGACTGCACGCCGGGATCGTCGGCGCCCTGGTAGTCCTTGCCGGTATCCTTCTTGTACCAGTCGAGGATGCGGCCCACGAAGGGCGACATGAGGGTAGCGCCGGCGTCGGCCGCGGCGATGGCCTGATGCAGACCGAAGAGGAGCGTGAGATTGCAGTGGATGCCTTCTTTTTCGAGGACTTCGGCGGCGCGAATGCCTTCCCACGTGGACGCGATCTTGATGAGGACGCGATCGCGGCCGATGTCGGCCTTTTTGTAATAGGCCGATAATCTCTCGCGCCTGGGCGATGGTCTTTTCGGTGTCGTAGGAGAGGCGCGCGTCCACTTCAGTGGAGACGCGACCGGGGATGATGGCGAGAATCTTCTTGCCGAAGGCGATGGCCAGGCGCTGGAAGGCGAGGTTGGCCACGTCCTTGTCGCTGGCGCCATCGCCCAGTTCCTTGTGCGCGTCCGTCAGCACGCCGTCCACGATGGGCTGATACTGCGGCATCTGCGCGGCGGCGGTGATCAGCGACGGGTTGGTGGTAGCGTCCTGGGGGTGAAACTTCTCCATCGCCTCCATGTCACCGGTGTCGGCCACGACCACGGTGAACTGGCGTAATTGTTCAAGTAGATTTGGCATGATTCCTCCTCGGGCAGGGGTCCCGATTGGCGTACTACCGCACCAGTGTACCCCTTCTTTAGGATGCGGCGTGTGAAAGCCGGTTGCATTATGGCTCCGTTACTGTACGTCGGCCTCGACGGTGTTGCTGAGCACGCCGAGTCCGGCGATGGACACTTCGATGCGATCGCCCGGGGAAAGCGGAGCCACGCCGGATGGGGTTCCGGTAAGAACCAGGTCGCCAGGTTCCAGCGTGAACGCGGCGGTGATAAAGCTGAGCAGAACGGGAAGAGAAAAGATGAAGTCGTGCGTAGAGGCATGCTGGCGAAGCTCGCCGTTCAGTCGCGTTTCGATGATCAGGCCCGCGTCGAGGTCGAGCTCGTCGCTTATCAGCGGGCCGACGGGGCAAAAGGTATCGAATCCCTTGGCACGCGTCCACTGCACGTCTTTTTTTTGCAAGTCGCGGGCAGAGACATCGTTGGCAAGTGTAAAGCCGCGGACGACATTGCGCCATTTGGCATCGGGCTGGAGATGGTGCGAACGGCGGCCGATGACTACGGCGAGCTCGCCCTCAAAGTCCACGCGCTGCGAGGCGGCAGGCAGGCGCACCGCGCCGCCGGGAGGGAGCAGCGACGAAGGCGGCTTGAAAAAGAGCAGAGGTTCGGCGGGCATCTCGTTGCCCAGCTCGCGGACGTGCTCGCGATAGTTGCGGCCCACGCAGACGATCTTGGACGGTGTGACGGGCGGAAGAAGATGAGCCGCGCTCAAGAGCAAGGGAAGAAATTCGAAGGCGGCGGTATTGGTGTCCTCGAGCGCTAGGCGATAAGCCAGATCCTCAGGTGGCGCAGGTGCCAGCGCGGTGATCCATAAGTCGCCGTCGCGATCGCCAACTGTTCCATAGCGAATGTGCTCGTCAATCAAAAAGCGACAATATCTCAAGGGAGTCCTCCTCGGGAGACACGCTATTGCGCGGGAACCGTGTCCTGCGCCTCGGCCGAACGCGCGCTCTCACGTCCATTTTGCCCGACGGCGCTGACCGTGTACTGATAGGTGTGGCCGGGTTGTACGCTGGCATCGTGATAGCCGGGGCCGACCAGCGGTCGCGCTGGCGAGATGCGCTGCCAGACCGCGCCACTTTCTTCCGGGGCCGCGAGTTCGCTGCGGTAAACGACGTAGCCGGAGAGGGCTGCGTCGGAATCAGGCAGCCAACTGAGGTCGATCGCAGGCGGATTGCCATTTTGGCCGGCCACGGCCACAGCGGCCAAACCTGTGGGCGCAGCGGGCGGAAAGGTGTTGATGGTGTCGATGGAGACGGGCGACGAAAGCGGCGATGCAAGCTCCAGCGTTTGGCCTACAGTGGTGATGCGAGAGACGCGCTGGGCTCGATACTCGTAGGTTTCGCCGAACTGGATGTGGTTGTCGAGGGCGCGATCAGCGTGTGCACCGGCCTCCACTATCAAGGTTTGTTCCACAGGCTCGGGAGGTTGCGCGAATGGACCTTGAGTGGGTTTTTTCGGGGGCGGATTCAGCAATTTGCGAACGAGCTTGATTGTGGATGACGGCGTTTCGAGCGGGGCTGGAGTCCAGGTGAGCAGCACACCATCTTTGCGTATCTCCGTACTGAGGCCGACAACAGCGGGTGGCGCCTCGCCGGCGAGAATTGCGGCTCCATTTGACAGCCCCGCCGACCTGCCTTTGCGATTGTCAAGCTCGACAAAATAGGTAAGCACCCGCGGAGAGCCCGCGACCATAGGCGGCGGAAGCGCGTCGGTGAATGCACCGCCAGCGCCGGGAGCCAGTTGAAGAGTGGCGATGGCGGTGCAGCGCCCGGTCGTATTCAGGTTGCGGCAGACGCGCACAGCAACGTTTGCATTGAGGAGCGTCTTGTCGGTCGTTCTGGTAGGCATTGTCCAAGTGAGACTTACCTGATCGCCGGCACGGACAGCAGAGAGATTAGTGACGCGAACGGGAAGATTGAGCGAGGGAGGCAGCGGCGCGCCCTGCATTCCGCAGCCCGCCAGAAATGCGGCGGCAGCGAGAACCAAGGCCATCGCAGCGTTCCCCAGCGCCAGGCTCGGATTTCCTGCAGATTGCATGGCGCTTTCAGTCTAAAGGAGCGCCGTGGCGGGACCGTGGCGGTTGGATCAGATCAGGGTGTGGAAACGCGCTCGGCCAGCTTTTGGTGCACTTTAAGGTTGACTCTGCCGTTAAGCGCTTGGGAAAATTGTGCATTCCCTTTCACGGAATTCGAGGATGGGGGGCGCCGTGTCCGATGTACTCCAGAGGCTCGCTGTGACCCCGCCGCGGTGGCCAGTGGCCCACCCCATCATGACGTTGCCGTTCTGCTCGGCAATCGAAAGGGACCCTCGACACGGGCAGGATTGGCCTGTTTGCGCGGATCGCTAGGACGGGAAGCCGATGGCGTTCTTCCATGAGTATCTGAGGGCAAACAAGATCGTACCGGATCCCCGGTTTGATGAATCGGATGAGGCGGCGCTGGTGCATTGTCTGCTTTTGGCGCGCATGCGGCACTCTACCACCGATATTGAGATCAAATCAGGAATTTTGGCCAGGATGGGGTTTTATCGCGATCTTGCAAGCGCCGAGGCGCAAAACGCATTGTTTTTCGTCGCTGCATTCTTGTGTTTCTTCGTTACGAAACCGATGCAGTATTTGGAGGAGATGGAGGCTTTCAAACTGTACTTCATTCCAGGATTTGCGGGGGATGCCATAAAAAAGGAGCAACTGGCGCGGGGATTGCGGCCGGATTTCTTTGATGCAACAGTGCCAAGCCTGATCACGACCGAGACATTGGATCGGTTCTTTGATATTGCCGAGTTGAGGGCTACGGCAGGCGCGGGAAGTTGAGCGATGCGATGAACGAGGTTGGCGCGGGAGCCGTAAGCGGCGGTCGCGGATCAGATCTTGCGCAGGTTGGCGAATTTTTCCATCAGCTTCTTCATGCCGTGGTTGGCGAAGAGAACTGTGAGCTTCGCGTCTTCGCCGTCACCCTCGCGCTTGAGGACTGTGCCCTCACCGTATTTTGCGTGGAACACGCGCTGGCCTTTTTTAATGCCCGATGCGCCATTGGGAGTGGGGATGTCCATCGGCGGACGCGCAACGGAACCCGAACGGACCGCGCCAGATTTGCTACCGAAGAAGCGGGCGATGTTGTCGATGGAGTTGGGCGGCGCCACCGCGCTCTTTGATTTCGGAGGAGAGACCGGGCGAGATGAAAAGCTGGACACAGCGGCGTGGGGTGCTTCCTGGCTTTCATCCTCATAGTTGAAGTGCGTGCCTTCCGACTCGCCGGATTGGTGGTGACGGTGAGCTGAAGATGTGGATCCGTAAGCGGGAGTGGACCACGCGGGGCTACGCCCACCGAGGTTTTCGACGAGCTCGTTGGGAACCTCTTCGAGGAAGCGCGATGGGACACTCATTTCAGGAACGTCGGCGCCATAGCGGCGCCGGTAGTGGGCGCGGGTGAGGATGAGGGTATTCATGGCGCGCGTCATGCCGACGTAGCAGAGGCGGCGTTCCTCTTCGAGTTCCTCGGGGCTGGAGAGCGTGCGCGAGTGGGGGAAGAGGCCCTCCTCAAGGCCGGCGAGAAAGACCAATGGAAACTCGAGACCTTTGGCGGCGTGGAGGGTCATGAGCGTGACGCGGGCGTTGGGGTCGAACTGGTCAGTATCGGAAGCGAGCGCGGCGTGGTCGAGGAATTCGGCGAGAGTTTCGCCGCGTTCTTCGGCGTCGTGCGCCGCGTTGGCCAGTTCCTTCAGGTTCTCAATGCGGTTGAAGGCCTCGGGCGTGCCCTCGGTTTCAAGAGCTTTGATATAGCCGGTGCGGTCGATGAGAAACCGAATGAGCTCGGGGAGGGTGGCAGAGTCGCCGGGGGCGCGGAATCCTGGTTCTTTTTCCGCCGTTGGTTCGTTACCGGTTGGAGCTTCGTTCCCCGGTCCCAAATTCGGGACCGGGGGCACCCGGTTCCCAGGTTCTAAGATCGGGATCTGGGGAACCGCATTTTCTTGTGAATGCGGCGGCATCACCAGGAACGGCCGCTTCGGCCCGTCGCCGGTGGGAGAGAAATGCGATTTGTCGAGGAGCGGAATCTGATTTTCATCGCCGCCGAATTGCGCTTCGATGCTTTCCAACTCCGGCGATTCGGGTTCGATGGCTGCCAAGCCAATTGACTCTGCCCCAAAGCCGAAACTGGTATCGGCAGTGGAAGGTTCGGCCACTCCAGCGGCGAGCTTGCCGGCAAAGTCGGGATCCATCATGGCCTGTGCATCGAGGATGAGCTGGCGGAACGATTCGAGCGCCATGAGCGCGCGCGTGGGGATGAGCCGGTTGGCTATGGCAGCACCGGCCGCCTCCCAGGTGGAGCGGTTGGTTTCGAGGGCGAGGCGCTCAATGGTTTCAAGGGTGGTTTTGCCGATACCGCGGGCGGGCGTATTGACGACGCGCTGCAGCGCCATGGAGTCGTGTGGATTGCGGACCAGACGCAAGTAGGCGAGCAGATCCTTGATTTCGGCGCGTTCGTAAAAGCTGAATCCACCGACCATGGTGTAGCTGATGTTGTAGCGGCGCAGGGCTTCCTCAACGAGACGCGACTGCGAGTTGGTACGGTAGAGAACCGCGCAGTGACCGGCACCGCGGTCTTGCGTTTCGGACGAATTTCCCTGCTGGCGCAGAAAGGCTTGAATCTTGTTGGCGATAAAGAGCGCTTCGTTTTCGCCGTCCGGAGCCTCGTAGTAACCGATCAGCGAACCACCCTGGCGCTCGGTCCACAGTTTTTTGCCTTTGCGGCGAATGTTGTTGGCGACGACTGCGCCGGCCGCCTCAAGAATGATCTGCGTGGAGCGGTAGTTTTGCTCGAGACGGACGATGCGGGCGTCAGGAAAGTCCTTTTCGAACTCGAGGATGTTGCGAATGTCGGCACCTCGCCAGGAGTAGATGCTCTGGTCTTCGTCGCCGACCGCGCATACGTTTTTGTGCTCGCCGGCCAGCAGCTTCATGAGCTCGTATTGCGGCCGGTTGGTGTCCTGATATTCATCGACCAATAAATAGCGATAACGATGCTGGTAGCGCTCGCGCACTTCACTCGAGGACTTGAGCAGGCGCACGGCTTCGAGGAGCAGATCGTCGAAGTCCATCGCATTGTTTTTGCGCAACTCTG
Source organism: uncultured Acidobacteriaceae bacterium (assembly GCA_963758785.1). Classification (GTDB taxonomy): domain Bacteria; phylum Acidobacteriota; class Terriglobia; order Terriglobales; family Acidobacteriaceae; genus Telmatobacter. The sequence continues at coordinate 1,842 of CAVWXA010000023.1, read as the reverse complement.
CCTGATATGCCTCGAAGATGTGGGCAACGCGCTCGCTGGTGGGATCTTTAGAGCCGAGGAAATAATCCTGCGGATCGACCATGTGATTTTTGGCCCGTGAGATTCGGCTCTGAACGGTGCGAGGCGTGAGCTGCTTGGTGTCAAGACCCATGCGCTTCATGATCTGCTTGACAATGCCTTGCTGATCGTTTTCGTCGAAGATGGTGAAGGCGCGGGTGAAGCCTTGGCCGGCAGTTCTTAAAGCTTCGACATCGCGGCGGAGGATGCGCACGCAGAACGAGTGAAAAGTGGAGATCAAGGGCTTGGCCAGCGAGGAGTGGCCAAGAAGCCCGTTCACTCGCTCAGCCATTTCTGCCGCAGCTTTATTAGTGAATGTGACGGCGAGGATCGAGTCGGGTGCGACGTTCTTTTCGCGGATAAGCCATGCGATGCGGTGTGTGATGACACGGGTCTTGCCCGATCCGGCGCCGGCCAGGATAAGCAGAGGGCCTTCGGCGGCCTCAACGGCGGCGCGCTGTTCGGGATTGAGATGGGCGAGAAGCGGGTGCAAGGTGTCGTGTCCGGCGGGAAGGTTCCTGACTCTAGTGTACCGTTCGTGCGGGGTGGGCTGAATGTAGAAGAGAGACCGCAGCAGTCCCCGCGGCTGACGATCTGCTCCATTCTTTCGTTTAGAGAATATGGTTACGCAGGTAAGGAATGCGACGCAATCTGATTTCAGTCCGGTGCGGATGATCGCCTTGTTCGAACGTGCACGCGTGCATATGGAACCACCGCGCATCCATATGTAAATAGAATTGAGTACCTGAATCGGGCCGACTCGCGCTTGCGGGCACTTCAATGGCGGACGTTACGTGTGCGCGTGACGAAGGTTCGAATGGGGCGAGTACCGGTGAGGACTGCCTCTGCAGCCGGAGTTGTATAGTTCTGCTTCCGGCCGCATGAACATAATGCCGGTTATGACAACGAATCGCTTTGCCTTACTTCCCCTTTGCCTGGTGATGTGCTCGGCACCGCTCGCGATGGCTGCTGCGAGCTGCAGTGTAAATGCAAAGATGGCAACAGCCGGACGCGTCTTTGCCAGAACCAACGACAAGAGTTCGTGGCAAGAGTACCAGAACATGCAGGACGTCCCCGAACTGAACCTGAACAGCGGATTGGCCGCTCAATTTGTACAGCGCAAGAACGCGAGCCCCTCGGTATTGATCGTGAAGCCAGTCGGGAGCTACTGGACGTACACCACGTATTGCTACAAGGGTGATGGCCAGCTGGCCGGAGTGAGTTTCGAAATCCGCACAGAATTGGGATGGGGATACAGGATGGAAGGAACCGCGTTTCTGGGCAGCTTTAGCGACAATACGCACGAGTTTTTCCGCGTGAAGGACGGCAAGCCGATTGCGCGGCCCGCGGGCGTGAGTGAAGCACCTGAGGGTCTTCAGCCGACACTCTATCTGACGGTGCAGGACCTACCGTTTGCTGCGCTGCTGAAAACCGCTGCGAGTCCGAGCGAGAAGCAGGGGGCGACAGGATTGACGATGACGAGTGCGATGAACTGAGGGGGACCTGCGCGATCATCCGCTGCGCTTTTTCGTGTCGCCATAAGAGCAAAGGGCTGTGTTTAAAAGGATGATATAGCCTAAGCCGTGGCCCTTGAGCGATTCGATAACGCCGCGGTCGAGGCAGAGGTGGATAACCCCAACGGTGATAAGGCTGAGCGTCGCGGCAACCAGCCGCTTGCGCATGATGGTTGGGCGATGTTTGGACGAACTCTTGCAAAGGCAGTTGAGATTTAGGCTTCAACCGCACCTGTTTGCAATTCGGGAACCATTTCGCTATCATCAATGA
>CAVWXA010000022.1:0-165298 GCA_963758785.1 uncultured Acidobacteriaceae bacterium | reverse complement strand
GCGTAGACCACGCGCTTGACGACTCCATTCTCAACCAGGGGCACCCGCATGCGGCGTATGCCTTCGCCATCGAATGGCGATCCGCTTTGCAGCGGATGCACTACGTTGTCCCAAATCGTAATGTTGTCGCCAAATATTTGGCTGCCAATGCGGCCGGTGAGAAACGATCGCTGATCAAGAATCGCCACACCCGAGTAATCGCAAAACATGAAGCCCACGATATCGAGCGCGGCAGAAGGCTCGAGAATCACGGTATACTTCCCTGCCGCAATCTCCGCTGGATGTGCCGAGTCAATCGCCTTTTTCGCCGCGATCTCGGCCAGGCGGAGGGGATCGAGATTGGTCACGTCGGGAGAATTAGCCTTCTGCCATCCCGAAGAATCCGCACCCAGCATGGTGATCGAAACTTCCGCCAACGTCTGAGTATGCCACTGGCTGAGGCCACGCGAGTTGAAGATACCCTCAACCGATTCAGAGCTGGAAAAAATGCCGGCGGTGGTCAATTTGTGTTTCTGCGCGACCTCGACGATCTTCTTTACCGCGTCGGCGCGGAGTTCCGGAGTGATGGCCGTCGTCTGTTCAAAATGCCGACTTGGCACCTCCGCGATGGAAACCGAGGCTCCTCGCGCGGTCCCGGCTGCTTCTCGCGCATCCGGCATAGGCAGAAGGTCAGGGTCGGGATGTTGCACCCTTGCCAAACTCTCCGACGATTGAACCACCCGGCGCAAACTCTCATCGTCCAGCCGGTTCGTCGTAGCGCGAGCCGTGCGTCCGCCGAAGATAGTCCGGACTGAGATCGTATGATTTTCTTCCTCCACATTCTGATGGATCGTATTGTTGGCAAAGCGGGTCAGCGCAAATCGGCCGCCAGAGGTGAGCACCTCGACTTCGTCAGCAGTCGAGAACTTTCTTATACGATCGAAAATGTCAGCGGCGCGGTTCCTGGTTAGCATTTGAGCTGGTTTTGCTCTTCTCTGTGCCTCTGTGCCTCTGTGGTGAACTAGCTTCCTTTGTAGGCGGTTCCCACTTTGACCTGCCTGAATCGCGACGGAGCGGCCCCGTGCCCGGTGCCCATCACTTGTTGCGGCTGGCCTTTCCCGCAATTCGGCGTGCCCCAGAGCGTCCACTCTTCGCGCGAACAGATCGCGTCCAGCGCATTCCAGAACTCCGTCGTAATCCCCGAATAGGACGGATTCTTGAGCATGCGGACGCGCTTACCGCGCTTGATCTCCCAACCAATCTCGCATCCGAACTGAAAATTATATCGACGGTCATCGATCGACCAGGAGCGGTTGGTCTGCATCAGGATGCCGTGATCCGTATCGCCGATCAGTTGCTCCAGATTCAGTGGTTTTTTCCCCGGCAACAAGCTGACGTTGGTCATACGGATCATCGGCAAACGGTTCCAGCCTTCGGCGCGCAGAGTTCCGCCCGATCGGCTCTCCCCAATTGCCTGCGCAGTCTCGCGCGAACTAAGATATCCGGTAAACAAACCGTTGGTGATGATCGGCGTGCATTGTGCCGGCACACCTTCGTCGTCGAAACCGAACGTCCCAAGGCCCGGTCCGTGCTCCTGGCGCGCATCCGCAACCACGTTGACCATATCGCTGCCGTAACGCAGAGTGCGCAGCTTATCGAGAGTCAGGAACGAAGTGCCGGCGAAGTTCGCCTCCATCCCCAGCACCCGATCGAGTTCGATGGGGTGTCCGATGGATTCATGAATTTGCAATCCGAGCTGCGAGCTGTCAAGAATGATGTCGAATGTGCCTTCCGGGCATTGGTCCGCGTGATGCAGGGCGACCGCTTCTTCCGCAATGCGACGTGCGTTCTGCACCAGCTTCAGCTCATCAATCAGCTCATAGCCCTTGTTTTGCCATTGCCCGCCATACGAAGTCGGATACGAGCGCTTCTGAATCTCGTTTCCCGCGAAGGCGTAAGCCGTATAACCCGCGCCTGCAGACAATTTGGTCTGATGAATATCGGCGCCTTCCGACGATAGAAACCATTGCTCCTCACGATTGAAGTTGAGGTTGCTCTCTGCGAGCGTAATGCCGGCGACGCTTCGCAGTTCGGAGTCGATATTCAACAACAGCTGAATGTTTTGCTCGACCGAGGTCGAGAATGGGTCGATCGAGTGTGGTGTAGTCCACTCGGCGGTCAACGGTTTTTCGCCAGCCAGACGAACATCATGCTGTTTCACTCGCGCCGAGGCGCGAGCAATTTCAACGGCGCGCGCGGCGGCGGCTTCAACTCCAGTGCGCGACAAATTCTCGGAGGCGGCGAAGCCCCAGGCGCCGTCAACGATCACGCGCACACTCATCCCCATCGATTCCGCATCGGACGCGCTGCCCACCTTGCCATTTTTCGTGCTGAGCGCGCGGCTTCTCTGGCTGACGATGCGGGCATCGGCATAGCTCGCGCCGCGCATCATCACTACATTCAGAGCCCAGTTGGCAATATCGTTCATTGCGGAAATTTAAATCTATCACGAACAGGCCAGTGAATCCGCCGTCCCGTTGCGGGAAGAACAGCGGATTTTCCAACCGAACTTGTGCCATGGGTACAAAACTTGGAAGACAATCTCCTTTTAGGCCCTCTTCGTTCAGGCACGACCAGTCTGCCCCGGAAGGGGGACAAACAATTTAGCCCAGCGCTTCAGCGCTGGGAAGCTCGTATTTAATTTGACCAAGTCCCGGAGGGACGATACAAATGTCCCACACCTATTCGAGCAATCGTGTTCATGTGATCTTCAGCACCAAGGAACGCGAGAAGACTCTTTCAGCTGAACTCCAGCCCAGACTTTGGGCTTACATGACAGGAATTGCTCACAGACAAGGGTTCGGGGCGATGATCATCGGCGGCGTGCAGGATCATGTTCATGCACTCTTGGTGCTCCCACCTGCGCTGCCACTCGCCAAAGCAGTCCAATATCTGAAGGGGAGTTCGTCGAAATGGATCAACGAAACGGAAGCTGCCGGCTCACATTTTTCATGGCAGCAGGGATACGGCGCCTTCAGTGTCAGCACTTCGCAGACGGGGGATGTTGCACGGTATATCGGAAATCAGAAGAAACACCATGAGAAAAAGAGTTTCGAGGACGAGTTTCTCGCATTTCTGAAGAAATACGACGTGGACTACGATCCGGCTCATGTTTTGGGACAGGTGTGTCGTCCCTCCGGGACTCGTTGTCTTTCTCGGTCCACGTCCCAGCGCTGAAGCGCTGGGCCAAATTATTTTGTCCATGGCGAGACTCGCGGCGAATCGCTCGAAATCAGGTGAAAAGTCGCGATCCGCCTTACGGCGTGCTCCTTGCCGCATCTAGCGCCTGCCTAACTGCCAGCAATTCTTTCAACACCTCGCGCAGCTTTGTGACTCCAGCGCATTTGCCCCGTCGGACTTCGCATCTTCGGATTGTCGTGTACTTCCAGAAAACTCCATCCACGCCGGCCGCAACCGCGGCACGCGCCAGGACCGGAATGAACTCCGGTTGTCCTCCGCTCACCGTGGGACCGCCATCCTCAGCCTGTGCGGAAGGCAGCTGCACGGAATGCGTGGCATCAAAAACCACCGGCGCAAACTTGCGCATGATGGCCAGCGAGCGCATGTCCACCACCAGATTGTTATAGCCGAAGCTGCTGCCGCGCTCGGTCAGGAAAATCTCGATGTTGCCCGCCTCGCGGCATTTCTCCACCGCATGCCGCATGTCCCAGGCGAAACGAATTGTCCCTTCTTGATATTCACCGCGCGCCCGCTCAGCGCGGCCGCGACCACGAGATCGGTCTGCCGGCAAAGAAACGCCGGAATCTGCAGCACGTCCACCACTTCCGCGACCTGGCCGACGTCCGCCACTTCATGCACATCGGTGAGCACCGGCACGCTGATTTCGTCCTTGATCTTTCTCAGAATGCGCAGGCCTTCCTTCACACCCGGCCCGCGAAAGCTGCGAATCGAGGTGCGGTTGGCTTTGTCGTAGCTGGCTTTGAAGATGAAAGGAAACTCCAGCGCCCGCGTCACGCCCTTGATGATCTCCGCCATGCGCATGGCGTGCTCCTCGCTCTCGATCACGCATGGCCCGGCAATGAGAAAGAGTTTGCCTGAGCCGATGCGGACATCGCCGACTTGGAAGGAAATGCTCATGACTCGACTAACTTGTTTCACCGTCGAGTCGCCGAGCACGCCGAGTCGGAAATAACACTTCGATACTGCTCTGCGTCTCGGCGATCTCGACGGTGAATTCGTCCGCTTACTATCGGCGCGCCACTTTCTCCGGCCGGTGAAACATCTCGACCGCCGCAGTCTCTTTCTCCGCGCGCCGCTTCAGCCATGCTCATACGCGGCCGCAACGAACGTACTGAACAGCGGATGCGGCTCCAGCGGCTTCGACTTGAACTCGGGATGAAACTGGCATCCGATGAAATGCGGATGATCGGGCAGCTCCACCATCTCGACGTAGGTCCCGTCCGGCGTTGACCCGGAGATGCGCAGCCCGCCCGCCATCATGGGCTCTTCGTATTCGCGATTGAATTCGTAGCGATGGCGATGGCGTTCGCTGATCTCGAGCTCGCCGTAAATCTTGTGCGCCAGCGTGCCGGGCTCAATCTTGCAGGTCCACGCGCCCAGGCGCATGGTGCCGCCCAGTTCTTCCACGCCGCGCAACTCGCGCAATTTGTAGATCACGCGATGCGGCGTTGCCGGATCGAACTCGCTCGAGTTCGCCTCCGCCAGCCCACACACGTTGCGCGCGAACTCAATGCACGCCGTCTGCATCCCCAGGCAAATGCCGAAGTACGGAACCTTGTTCTCGCGCGCATAGCGAATCGCCATCAGCATGCCCTCAATGCCGCGCTTGCCGAAGCCGCCCGGAACCAGCATTCCGTCATAACCTTCGAGTTGCGCCTCGTACGCTGTCTGCGTCCCCCGTTTCCAGCCCTTCGGCCTCAATCCAGTTCAATCTGCAGCTTCAGATTGTGCGCCAGCGCGCCATGCACCAGCGCCTCTTTCAGCGACTTGTAGGAATCCTCATACTCCACATACTTGCCCACGATGCCGATCGTGACCTCGTCCTTCGGGTTGTAGACGCGGTGCACAATGTCTTCCCACTTGGACAGGTCGCGGTCCCTCGCCTCCATGTGCAAATATTGCAGCACCAGCTTGTCCACGCCTTCGTGGGCGAACACCAGCGGCACTTCGTAAATCGAGGCCACGTCTTTGGCGGTGATCACCGCCTCGTCCTCCACGTTGCAGAAGAGCGCAATCTTCGACTTGATGTCCTTCGACAGGAAACGGTCCGTGCGGCAGAGCAGAATGTCCGGCTGAATTCCGATGCTCAGCAACTCTTTCACCGAGTGCTGCGTCGGCTTGGTCTTCAGTTCCTGCGCCGCGGCGATATACGGCACCAGCGTCACGTGGACGAACAGCGTGTTCTCGCGGCCCAGCTCCTGGCGCATCTGGCGGATGGCCTCGATGAACGGCAGCGACTCGATGTCGCCCACGGTGCCGCCAATCTCGATGATGGCGACGTCCACATCCTGCGCCACTTTCTTCATCGCGGTCTTGATTTCGTTGGTGACGTGGGGAATGACCTGCACCGTCTTGCCCAGATAATCGCCGCGGCGCTCCTTGGCGATGATCTGTTCGTAGATGCGGCCGGTCGTCCAGTTGTTGTCGCGGGACAGTTTGGCGTGGGTGAAGCGCTCGTAGTGGCCGAGGTCGAGATCGGTCTCCGCGCCGTCGTCGGTGACGAAGACCTCGCCGTGCTGGAACGGCGACATCGTCCCCGGATCGACGTTGAGGTAAGGATCGAACTTCTGCAGGGTGACCTTGAGGCCGCGGCTCTCCATCAGGCAGCCGATGGAGGCCGCCGCCAGTCCCTTGCCCAGTGAAGACACAACACCGCCGGTCACAAAGATGTACTTTGCCGACATCGATTCCTCGCCCTAAATTGTTTTGAAAGTTTGTGCAGGTGGGGTGCACGATCAATTATGCCAGAACACGCCTGTGGAAACAAATAGCTCAATCAGCCAAAATCAGTTCTGGTTTCGCCCTGATCTGATCCAATTGGGACGGACGGCCCCGGAAGTGTCGGGCGCTCTCCGCAGAGATCGCAGGCTAGATGTTGATGGTCCCTTGCAAATAAAGCTTTGCTTTGCTGGCGATCTTTACGCGATCGCCGCTCAGCCTGCACCACATTCGGGCGCCGCGAGCACTTAGTCGCCGCACGCGAAACGTTTGCTGCCAGTGCGTCCGGCCCAGTAGGGGACAAGAGTGCACTGGATTGATCCGGTCAGAATCTTTGTCGATCCCCCCGGATGGCGCGAAGAACCGCATACGTAATCAATATCGTTCTCGCCGGAGCCGTCAAAATTGCACCGCCGCCGATGCCCAGATCAATCTTTGCCAGTGCTGTTATCTCGGCTTCAGATTTCGCACATCCTCGCGTGGTCGCGACAACCAGGAAGTCGCGGGGTTCGCGCATTACCTCAGCCGTCTCCAGCCCCAGAGCGGAAACAGCCCCGCCGGGATTTCGCACGATCCGCGGCCTGGAGGGAAAATCCATTTCAAAGCGCTCATTATTATTGCGATCCACCGTCAACAAGCCGCTACCGTATGGAACGGACGGGCCGGGGCCGAATCCACGCAACGAAAGTGCATACGCAGAAGCCAGGGTTGCATGGCCGCACAGGTCATCTTCGGCTACCGCGTCCAGCGCAGGTCAAACTCTCCGTCCGCTCGCGCCACCACAAGCGGTCTCGCTGTGACGGTTCGGCCCCGGTTTTCTGCATGACATCCTTGCCGGGAAACGTAGGAAGGAAGCACACGCCAGCGGGATTGCCGGCGAACAGTTCGCTCGCGAAGGAATCGATCTGGTAATACGGAATCGACATGCTCGACGAAAGCGTATCACTCGCGCAAATCCCGTGAAGGCTGCAAGCCAACGCAAGTAAGGAGACCCTAAGAATCAGCGATCAGCGCTCGTTGACTATCCTGGCGATGTGGGCGAAAATGAATTCGGTTACTTCGCTCGACTCCGTCGAATCGTTTCGAGCCGTTGGGTTTTGGTTTTTTCGCTTCAATCGTGGGCCTGTGGCGCAGCTGGGAGCGCGCTTCCATGGCATGGAAGAGGTCGTCGGTTCGATCCCGACCAGGTCCACCAATTCTCCTCCGCCGGAACCTCTGCACGGCTGGCTGCCAAGATCATTCGCCGGTCCCCGATAAACTCCGCCAGCGATTTGATAAACTAATCCAACAAACAGAAGCCGACGTAGCTCAGTTGGTAGAGCAGCCGATTCGTAATCGGCAGGTCAGCGGTTCAAGTCCGCTCGTCGGCTCCAGTTTTCATGCGGTCAAAACGAAAAACGGGATGGATTCAATCCTCATTCCATAGAACGATTTGTGGACGAAGAACACTGACACCAGGAAGAACGCGACCGCCAAACCTTCTGTGAGCTCCGGACTGCTCTTGGTGAGCGTCACTGCAAGCTCGACAGCAAGCAATCCAAACAGCGTCGTGAACTTGATGATCGGGTTCATTGCCACCGACGAGGTGTCTTTAAAGGGATCGCCCACGGTGTCTCCGATTACGGTTGCGTCGTGCAGAGGCGTCCCTTTTTGTTTCAGGTCGATCTCCACGATTTTCTTCGCATTGTCCCAGGCGCCGCCGGCATTGGCCATGAAGATGGCCTGGTACAAGCCGAAGATGGCAATCGAGAACAGGTAGCCAATAAACAGGAACGGCTCCATGAACGCGAAGGCCAGCGTGGCGAAGAAGACGGCGAGGAAGATGTTGAACATTCCCTTCTGCGCGTACTTCGTGCAGATTTCAACGACCTTTTTGCTGTCAGTGACCGATGCTTTCTCTGCGCCTTCCAGATGGATGTTGGCCTTGATGAACTCGACAGCACGGTAAGCGCCGGTTGTAACCGCTTGCGTTGAAGCACCTGTGAACCAATAGATGACTGCACCACCGCAGATCAATCCCAGCATGAATGGCGCGTGCAGCAGTGAGAGATTCTGTACGTCATGGGTCAAGCCGCCGGTCAGGGCCATGATGATTGAGAAAGTCATCGTGGTTGCGCCAACTACAGCTGTGCCGATCAGCACCGGCTTCGCCGACGCCTTGAATGTATTGCCGGCGCCATCGTTGGCTTCCAACAGGTATTTTGCGCGTTCGAACTTCACGTCGATGTTGAAATCCTTTTTCAACTCGGCTTCGATGCCAGGAACATTTTCGATCAGCGACAGCTCGTAGACGGATTGAGCATTGTCTGTAACCGGGCCGTAGGAGTCGACAGCGATGGTCACCGGGCCCATACCCAGGAAGCCGAAGGCGACAAGACCAAACGCGAAGACGGCCGGCGCCAGCATCAGGTCCATCATGGACTGCCCGGCGCTGAAGAAATAGCCCAATCCCATCAGCGCGACCATGCTGAGTCCCAGCCAGTAAGCCGACATATTGCCGGCCACGAATCCCGAGAGTATGCCCAGGGAAGCTCCGCCTTCCTGTGCCGATTTGACCACCTCTTTCACATGCGCCGATTTGGTCGAAGTGAAGACCTTGACCAGTTCGGGGATGATCGCGCCCGCCAAAGTTCCGCAGGAGATGATCGAAGCCAGCTTCCACCACAGCGTACCGTCGCCGAGCGTTGGAATCATCAGATACGTGACGATGAAGGTCACGATGATGGAAATGATGGACGTGATCCATACCAGAGAGGTTAATGGCGTCTCAAAGTCCATTTCGTCGGAGTTGGCGTATCTGGCATGCGCAATTGCGCCATTCAGGAAGTACGCGACGGCACTCGAAACCAGCATGGCCACGCGCATGACGAAGATCCAAACTAGAAGTTGCACTTGCGTCTCGGGGCTCTTGACTGCCAGCAAGATGAAGGTGATCAAAGCCACGCCGGTGACGCCGTAGGTTTCAAAGCCATCTGCGCTGGGGCCGACCGAGTCGCCCGCGTTGTCACCCGTACAGTCGGCGATCACGCCCGGGTTGCGCGCGTCGTCCTCCTTGATTTTGAATACGATCTTCATCAGGTCGGCGCCGATGTCGGCGATCTTGGTGAAAATTCCGCCGGCAATACGCAGCGCCGCTGCGCCGAGGCTCTCGCCGATGGCAAAGCCAATAAAGCATGGCCCTGCGAAATCGCGCGGGATGAACAAGAGGATGAAGAGCATGATCAGGAGTTCGACCGAGATGAGCAACATGCCGATGCTCATTCCCGCCTTCAGCGGAATCGCATAGACCGGATACGGTTTGCCGCGCAACCCCGCGAACGCCGTGCGCGAATTCGCAAACGTGTTGACGCGAATGCCGAACCACGCCACTCCGTAGCTGCCTGCGATGCCGACGAGCGAGAACAACAAAATTACCGTCAACGTTTCCCAAATGGGTTTTCCCGGCACCGGCGCTAGAACGCCGAAGTACAGCGAGATAATCACCGCGATGAAGGCCCAAAGCAGAAGAATGAACTTGCCCTGCGTCACGAGGTAGGTTTTGCAGGTCTCATAAATCAGTTCGGAAATGTCGCGCATCGTGCGATGAACCGGAAGATTTTTCAATTGCACATAGATCGTCAGCCCGAACAACAGGCCGGCGGCACAAAACAGTAAGCCAATCATCAGAAGGGCATGACCGTTCATGCCGAAAAAATTGACGCTCGACAAATCCGGGAGCGTCAGATTCGCTTCTCCTCCGCCCGCGTGCTCCGTCTCCCCGTAGGCGAATGCCGGAAGCAGTAAACCTAGCGCGGCCGCCAGGGTCTTGTACTGCCTCTTCAGAAATGCCACTGCACCTTTCTCGATGGCCGCGGAAATCCTCCGCATTTCTGCCGCCCCAATCCCTGACCCGATAACCTGCCGCGCAAAAAACGCGGCCACAATGAGCGACAAAACGCTCGCGCTAACAAAAAAGTACATCCAACCCAGTACAGTCACACATCCTCCATACCTAAGGTTTTGAAGCCGATACACAATCGGCCCCGGAACCGGCCTCTCGAACACCGGGGAATTGCCACGGGAAGGCTATCATCCGGATACTCGACTGTCGAGTGATTGCTGTCACGAGCCCTGACTAACCTCCCAGAATGGCTCCGGTTCCGTCCCGGGAAGTGTAAAGCGCTCTGCCGGGAGGCTTCCCGCCGCACCATGGCTCCTTCCGATGTCCTCGCCCTACGCCAGCCTGCGGAAAAGCTTGGCATCAGCTATCTCGCGCTCAAGCACTCGATCCTCGCCGGCCGCATCAAAACCGTGAAAAACGTCCAGCGCTCACTATTGCGTTTCGGGGGACGCACCCGGCGAATTCCTGCCTGTCCCGCAGCCTCATGCCGCGTTCCCACATCACCGGCCCCAACCAGCAATCCGGCAAGGGAGTTATGCCACCAGGCAGCACGCATTGACTCGCCTCCGCAGCCGGAACCGACGAAGTCCCCTTCGCTCTGCTCTGGCTACAATGAACGCTCGCCTGAGCATTGAGCAAGCGCAATCTCTCCTCACTGAGATGCATGCCTGCGCTGGCCGGTGTAGTGGGAAACAACGCGAACCAAGGCAAGAACCTCTCACTCAGGTCGCTATTGTCTGACGTGGCCGAATTGGTCAACTCGACCGCCTCGAAAAAACCGGTGATGCACCATGCTCAGGCCGAGCAGATAAATAACCACCACAAATGTGATGAGGAGCATAACCTGGCCAACCCGGATCCACGATGATTTTTTTCTTTCAGGGATTGTCGTATTCAGATTGGTTTTCATCTCAGCAATTCTCCACCACGCGATGCGGCCGCCATGGCGGCGGCAATTATAGATACGATCTGCAATTTTATACGACCGATAATTTCCCTGTCTCAGCTAAACTGCGCTGCACCCAAAATCGTACCGGCCGTGGGGGTGCAAGCGAGCTTTCGGGCTCCCACCACTGCCACAGCCCCGGTGCAAAACCCGTTCGTTAAACGGTTCATGTTTTTTCCACGATCGCCGATGAAACCTGTGTTGGTTCGACACACCTTTGCCCGGAGGCGAGGCACGTTGACACCCTTATCTGGTTCCGCGCAATTCCACACTAACCCCGCTCTCTCCGGCCTCACGCTCGTTGAGCTGGATGCCACTCCCGCCGCCGTCAACATGGTCGGCGTCAGTTCGGCATGGCGCAAGCTCCTCATGCAGGCTGAAATGGCCGCGCCGCATCTCCAGGTCGCCACCATTGAAGGTGAACACGGCAGCGGCAAGCACACGCTGGCTCGCTATCTCTTCAGCCGCTCCCCGCTTGCCCTCTCCAGCTTTGAGCGCCGCGATGCGCGCGAGTGGCTCGCCACCGACGGCGATCCCGCCACTCTCGCCGGCTTCACCTATCTCGATCGGGTCGACCTCCTTGCCCCTCCCGGCCAGGGACTCCTCCTCGGCGTTCTCAAGAATCTCCAGGACCGTCCCGCTGGCCGCGCCGTCTTACTTGCGTCCTCTCAGACATCACTCCGCCAGATGGCCGGGCAGGGTCTGCTGCTCCCCGACCTCGCCTTCCGCCTAACCGCCATCCGCTTTGCCATCCCTCCCCTGCGGCAGCGCCGTGAAGACATCGCCCCTCTTGCCCAGTTCCTCCTCGATCGCATCTGCGCACGCTACCAGCAGCGCGCTGTCGTCTTCGGTCCCGGCGTCCTCGCGCGTCTCCTGCAACATAATTGGCCCGGCAACGTGCGCGAACTTGCCAGCGTCGTCGAGGCTGCGCTCCTCGAAGCTGAAAACGGCGTCATCCGTCCGGTCGATCTTGCAGTGACCGACGGCCCGCAGCTGCATTATCAGCCGCCGTTCGAACCCATCCTCGGCGGCCTTCCCGCTACGCGACCGGCAGACCTCTCTCTCGACGCCCTCATTCGCCATCATGTCCAGTACGTGCTCGACCTCAACCACGGCAACAAGCTTCGCGCCGCCCGCCAGCTCTGCATCAGCCGTTCCACCCTTTACCGCATCCTTGCCAACGAAAACCTGCTGGCAAAATAAGTCCGGCTCCGATCCCTTGCTCTCCCCCCTCCTTGATTTACTCCCTTAACAAGAAAAGGCCCCCGACAAGGGGCCTCTCCGCTCACTCGCTAATTTGCTGCGCCTCTGCGACTGGCGTGCTTCTTCAATTCGCTGCGCCCGCCGGTTTAACGTACAGAATGCTGCACGTGACCTTATTCAGATTGTTTGCCACCGCGCCCATATTGAATGGATTGAAAGTGTCGGTTCCCCCCGGATTAACGGGCCCGGTCAATGTCGTCCGCATCTGATCCAGGTTGTTTCCGCCGGAATCGAATTGATCGCACTCCAAAGTCGCCGACTGGATCGCCACCGAGGCATTGTTCGTCCATTTCCCATTTGTGAGTTGGATGAATCCATTTACCGTTTGCCAGTGGGCATCGAACGCCTGCTGCTTCGCCAGTTCCGCATTGCCGCCCTTCTGCTTCTCCGTTGCAGGCGGGAAATGGTTCTTGTAGTAGTAATACCCCCCCGCCACCAGTGCTGCGACAAGGATCACCGTCCCCAGCGTAACCCCGCGCTTCGCAGGAGGCTGCAGCGGCATGGTCATGGCAACAGGAATGGGCCCCGGCGCCGCATACGTCCCAGGCATGGCCGCCATCGGCTGAACGGGCAGCATTGGCGCGCTCTGAACCGCACGCGGGACCGCTGGGCTCGACGCCGGAACCGCCACGGGTCCAGCCTTCGCCGTCACATCGTTCCCGCATTTCACACAAAAGCGCTCATTGCTTTCCAACTGGTTTCCACAATTGCTGCAGAATGCCATACGTTCTCGTTCTCCTTGAGCGTCGGTCAGTAGTCCCAGTTCCCTATTCCCTATTCCCTACTGCCTATTCCCTGCCTTCCTCACACGGCCACCGTTCCAGGAGGCTGCAGGGCCGCTTCCACATTTTCCAGGGCGTTTTGCAGATGCGTCCTCTGCTCTTCCTTTACCTGGCGCAATCCCTGTTGCACCAGGCCAAATACCACATACCACGTCACCAGGCCCGTCAGAATCTGGTTTCCCTGGAACGGCAATTGCCATGGCGCATCCCAAATCGCATGCATCGTCACCGGGATGGCGAATGCTTTCAAAAAGCGGCTGTCAAAAAGCATCGAAACGCTCACTGGCTGGCCGCCCTTCACGCGCCAGAAGGCTCCCGCTGCCAATGCTGTCCATGCAACATGCCCCAGTGGCGCTTCGATGCCGCGCAGCATCAGCGTCTGCAGCATGGCCACCACACCCAGGTGCATTGCCACATCCTGGTTTGCACCCTGGATTAACCCCTGCAGCAATCCCGGCACCAGCGCTTTGTTAAGCGCGTATCCCGTTGTCTCAAAGGCCGCGAATCCCGCCCCCACCGTCGCCCCAAACAGAATTCCATTCAAAATGTATTTGTAGCGTACGCTGCGCATTACAACCACCACCGCCAGCAGTTTCGCTACCTCCTCAACAATGCCCGCTTCCATCTCAGAGATCTGGAAGATCTGCACCGTATACGTAAGCACGGCCACGCCCAGCGAAACCACGGCGCCAATCACAAACAGCTTCCCAACCACATGAACCGAGACATTCCGCGGCGTGTTGAGCTCGAAAAACAGCGTCAGCGTCGCCAGCGGAACTGCAAACGCCCCCAGGATCATCATGCAGGGCACCATGTTGGGATTGTTGGTTTCCTTGAAGACCAGTGTCAGAACCACGTAAGCCACCACCAGCACCGCCAGCAGCCTGAAGAACAGCCACGGCTTCGGCCACCCCGTCTCCACCAGCTCAAGCAGCGGTGTGGTCTTCGACGACCCCACTAGGATGTAATCCTCCACCGCCTCGGCGCCGCGCCGCTTGAAAACGTCGCTGAACATTTGCCCCAGGCTGAATCCTTCCAGGCTGTCCGTCGACGCCATGCTGCGAATCCGCACGCGCAGGCTCTCCAGCAAATTCACCTGCTGGATATGGTGCGCGTGAGTCCCCGGTGCAGCCACGTAATATACCGGCTGTCCACCTCCCGGATACATCGCCGTCGGCACGCCAGGCTGCACATATTGTGGCGGCGTTCCCATCGGCGGCATCCCTGCTGGAGGCACGTAGGGATATGCTGCCGGAACCGCCTGCACGCTCGCCACCTGCACTGCTGGAGCCAACTGCGCAGCTTCCTGCTCGTTGCTCGAAGCTGCTAGTGTCGTTCCGCAACCCTTGCAGAACTTGTATTCAGGTAGACACTCCGTTCCGCATCGGGGGCAAATCATGGGGACTCTCCTGAGTGAGTCGGATCAAGCCGGGGGATGTTATGCAAAGTACCACTGCCCCGCCCGCAAAGTAAAGGCCCCATTCATCCCACCCCAGCCCGGCCATTCGCCCGCCGCATCCACCCCATTGCACCCCCGGCCCCAAAAAACAGAAACCCCGCAGACAGCAGCAAGTCTGCGAGGCCTCTATTCCTATTCCCTATTCCCTATTCCCTATTCCCTGTCCTTCTCACTTCCCTTTGTAATCCACAAACAACTCCGGGAACTCCTGCTTGAGCGCCTCGATCTTCGGCCGGTCGCATACCAGTATGTAGGGGTTGCCGGGGTTGTGCAGCGCGTAATCCTGGTGATAGGCTTCGGCAGCGTAAAAGCCCTTCAGCGGCGTTACCTCGGTCACAATCGGTTTCGCAAACACCTTCGCCGCATCCAGTTGTGCAATGTACGCCGTCGCAATCCGCTTTTGGTCGTCGTCCGTATAAAAAATCGCCGACCGGTACGACGTCCCCACATCCGGCCCCTGCCGGTTCAGTTGCGTCGGATCGTGCGCCACCGAAAAGAAAATGCGCAGCAACTGTCCGTAAGTAATCTTCGACGAATCGTAGATTACCTCCACTGACTCGGCATGCCCCGTCGTCTCTGTCGTCACCTGGTCGTAGGTTGCCGTCGCCGCCGAGCCCCCCGAATAGCCCGCCGTCGTGTCCACTACGCCCTTCACCCGCTCAAACACCCCCTGTGTTCCCCAAAAGCATCCGCCTGCAAACACGGCCTTCGACTTGCCCGGTGTCGACGCAAGCGCATCGTCGGTCTGCGCCGCAGGAACCGGCCCCTTCGGTGCAGCCTTCGTCGTTCCTGCATACAGAAACACCACCAAGCCCACCACCAGCACCACAAGCGCAATCCGCCAAACCATTCCCCAACCTCCCTGTCGCCCCTTGTTAGACACGCATCCGCGCCCCACGGTTACAGAATTCCGCTTTGCAAATCGCGCCATCACCAAAAGTCGGGTGCCCCTTCATAGTGCAGTTCCATCGAATTATCCAGCCCACCACCAAACCACTGGTGGACAGGAAGTTGGCGTCAGCAAGCTGTTTCTCCGCCGGAGTTTATGATGTGTTCGATGCCGCCTGCAGGCCCTGTTCAAGCAGCAGGCCAACCGTAACGTTTCTCTCGTGGAGATCCATCCGTTGTGCGCTATCTGTTCGCAATCTTCTACGCCTTCATCGCTCCGGCGTTACTGAGCCCGACCGCCAGCGTAGCCCAGCGCTCGCCCGACGCCACGCGCTGGAAGAACGGAAATGGCGCCTGGACCGAGGTCGCAAAGTGGACCGCCGGTTTGCCGACGGTCTTCAAAGAGGCAAGCATCGGCGGCGCGTCTTCGGTCGTGATTCCGCCCGGTAATTTCACCACGGCCGAATTGAGTGTCGGCACCGAGGCGGGTGATCGTACCAGGGTTGAGGTCAATGGAGGGCGCCTCTTGGTCAGGCAGGACTCTCTTATCGTCGGCGAATACAGCACCGGCACGGCCCAATTCGTTTTGAACAGCGGAACCGTCGAAAGCACGATGGACATCTTCGTTGGAGGCGCAACCGGCAGTACGGGCCGGATGAACCAGAGCTCGCTGATCGTAAAGGGAGGCGTGCTGATTGGCCTCACACTTACGGTAGGCGAAGGCCTCGGGTCTGATTCGACGCTTGAAGTGGATGGCTCACGCGCCACTGCCATCAGCGCGCTCGAGTTTGTGGAGCTGCTGGCAGACTCGGATCCGGGCGGAAAACCAGCGACGACCACGCTTGCCTTCACACTCGATTCTCTTGGTGTCACTCCCATCACCATCTAATCTCGATGGCAAGGCCTGAGCATCCAGCACGACGCCGCAAGCCATTGCCGGCTGAGCATCGCATTAAATGCAGTTCCGCCGCGCGACGATGTGACGCTGATTTCGAGCCACGTGGCCACAACTGGAATATTCGACGAGCTACCCGAAGGAAGCGACGTAACCGCCGAATACAAAGGCCACGTTTATCGCTGGGAACTGACCTACAAGGGAGGTGCCAGCGGTCACGACCTCGTGTTGGAAAATCGCAGCGCTTATGAGCCCGATGCACCGATGACCAACGCCCTAGCGCACCCCGCGATTCCCGCTCCGCAATGGTGGGACCACCCCGTGTACCCGCTCGCCATTCCACCAGGACATCCAGCCTTCCCCGGCGCTGAAGGCTACGGCGCATTCGCGAAGGGCGGTGCCGGCGGCCGAAAAATTAAGGTCACCAACCTCAGCGATTCAGGACCCGGTAGCCTCCGCGCCGCAGTAGACGCGGTGGGCCCGAGAATCGTCGTCTTCACGGCCGGCGGCACGATCGTTCTCGATTCCGACCTCGTCATCAAACATCCCTATCTGACCGTCGACGGATCGCACGCGCCTGCTCCCGGCATTCTGCTGCGCCAATATGGAATGATCGTCCGCACCCACGACGTAATTCTGCGCCAGTTTCGCATTCGTATTGGGGACGATAACGTACGCCTGCATCCCAATTTGATCTACGGCGCCGGTGACGGTCAATACGCGCTCGATTTTGTCCACGCAAGCAACGACATCGCCGATCATCTTTCGTTGAGCTGGTCAACCAACAAGATTCTGGATACCTCGAAGTTCAGCGACAGAATCACCATTCAATGGTGCATTTTGAGCGAAAGCCTGAATATCGACGGTCACGGATGCGCCTCAATCGCCGGCGGCAACCGCGTCACTTGGCACCACAACCTCTTTGCCCACAACTTCAGCCGCAATCCGCGTTTTCAGGGCTCGGTCGATGCCGATTTCAGAAACAACGTCGTCTACGACTGGGGCAGGCACAGCAGCTACGGCGAGTTTGACCGGCTCAACTTTGTAGGTAATTACTTCAAGCCCGGTCCATCGACGGCGCAGAGGCCGCTCCTCTTCCACGATGGCCTCGAAGTTGTCGCTCCCGCGTCTCTTTTTCTCGCGGGCAACGTTTTGGAGGGCAACTCGAAAGCAACAGATGACAACTGGAAAGCCACTGCCTTCTATTTCGACCGCAATCGAATCGCAACAGCAAAGCCCTTCCCAGCGCCGCCCGTCGAGAATGAAACTGCGGCTACTGCGTATCAAAAAGTCCTCGCTCATGCCGGAGCCACATTGCCCCGGCGCGACGCAGTCGATGATCGCATTGTCCGTGAGGTCAGCACTGGCGCAGGACACATCATCCAGTCAGTGGCCGAAGCAGGCGGGTGGCCCGATTTCAAATAACGAGCCGCCTGTCTTCGGCTCACTACGATGCTGGCGAAATTAGACCGTCTGCCGCAAGACCCGGCGACGTGATCGTGAGGCAGTCACGCCATCTCCACGAAGCGTTTCGCTCGAATCAGTTATCGCTACTGCGCGAGCTCAACTTTGGCAACTCCAGTTGCCAGTTCGGGCTTTGATTGTCCACGGCCGGGAGGACCCGACGGAACTTCCGGTTTAAACACCTTCGGTGCGATCTTGCGAGCGAAGCCCGGCGCAACTCGCGTGAGCGCCCATTTAATCAGCAGCCCTGCCGTTACCTCGTACCCCAAAGCGGTACGCACGGCGTTGCGCGCATCGTCGTAGCGTCCACGCTCCAGATACCAATTCGCCCAGGCACTGTGTGCGCAGCGCAAGTTGCGGATGACTGTCTTCCTCGCATTTGCCGGCAGCTTCGAATCCAATTTCAGCCATTTCTCCTGTATCGCCTGCCAGCCTTTTAGGCGCACTTCGTCACGGTCCCATGGGCGGCATTGCGATCCTTCAGGCGAGCTGGTCTGGTCGATGAGACATAGCGGCCTATTTACGTAACAGAGGGGCGTAACGAGCGACAGACGAAGAAGAAAATCGTGGTCCTCGGCGAATTTGATCTCAGACTCAAACCATCCTGCTTCTTTAGCGACGCTTGCGTGAACCAGGAGCGTACTGACGCAGAATGGATCGCGTATCTTCGCCAGGCTTTCTACCGCGCTGTGGTCCAACCCCATCGTTCCTTCGTAACGCTTGCCGCCCCGCCGAAAGGCCGTCGTGTCCAGACCCAGATCGCCAACCCACCGTGCATCTGTGATACAGGCCCAACTTTTGCCCGCAAATCGCTCCAGTGCCTTTACCTGTAGTTCGAGCTTTTCTGCAAACCAGACGTCGTCTGAGTCCAAAAATGCGATCCACTCTCCGCGAGCCGCCTCGACCCCCTTGTTCCGAGCCGCACTCTGCCCCTGGTTCGGTTGAAAAATGTAGCGAATTTCATTTCCCCCGTTGCTTTCTGCGCCGGAGAACCGCTGAAAAATGCTCTTCGTTCCGTCGCTCGATCCGTCATCTACAACGATGACTTCGAATTCGCGATAAGTTTGCGCCAAAACGCTTTTCAGCGCAGTCTGCACTTGGACCGCTCGATTAAAAGTAGGGATTACCACTGATATAAATGGCTTCGTACTCACTGGATGGCATCTCCGATCAGTCTATAGTTTTCCCAGGGCCCGCGATGATTCCAATCGTCTTCCAACTTGGCCCCGTGTAACTGCACGAATCTGATTGTTCGAGAGCGTGCATCCGTGCTTTCAAAGTGTGTCTTCCTCGCCCTTACCCTTCACCACAACTGCTCATGATCCCGTCAGCGAACGCCCCACGCCATGCGTTCTCGGCTTGAAAACCGGATTGTGAAGACCACGAACGACTACGCAAGTTCCCACTCCAGGCGGTCAAATTCACAACAGTCTCTGCTGCAAAACCGATTGAGCCAGAGCAGTACCCCGCAACAAGAATCCTAGTCAACATTCCAACCCGTTGCCAATGCCGGCTCAATGACACTTCCGCATTATCGAATGGCACTTCAGTGCCATGCATTGATCCTGTCCGGCTGTTGCTCTTCAACAACTTCGGCGACGTTTTTGCCTTGCAAGGAATCGATCTCTTTTGCGAAGGTCCTCAACTTTCATAGCCAAATCCCCGAAGAAAATGTATCGATTCGCAAAGGCAACGAAGAGCTTGACACACAGAGGCCGCTCATCTGCATCGTTGTCTTCGGGGCAGTTGCTAAAACCCATTCATTGCAGCTATGGACTGGGTAGAAGTATATCCCAAGCGGAGATGTGTCCGGGGCCGTGAATCACTCGACATCACCGCGGTACAAACTCTCCGGTCGCCGGCTTCCACCACCCATTCCCCCATCCGCACACCGCCAACCTCCACAGCCCTGCCCACTCCGGCTCCGCCTCCTTGCCTTCATTCCTTGCCTCTTTCCAGCCCTGTGGCCTGATTATCTTTTTGCTTCCCATTTCCCCGTAAGCTAAAAAAGGTGGTAATTATAGGCAAATCTCGGCGTAGAAATCCGCGTAGACGCCGCTAACGCATTCTTTTGCATTGCCAAAACTGGTCATTATTAGTGATTTCCGCTCGTCTCCAAAACGGTCATTTTGAAAAACTGTCCGGCTATACCCCGCATTTCGCGCTTTGGCAGTTTTTTACGCTCATTAGCCGCGCTGTAACCCGCCAAATTTCGCAAGATTCTCTGTTCCCTGTTCTCTGTTCTCTGTTCTCTGTTCTCTGTTCTCTGTTCTCTGTTCTCTGTTCTCTGTTCTCTGTTCTCTGTTCTTTCCTGTTCCCTGTTCCCTGTTCCCTGTTCCCTGTTCTCTGTTCTCTGTTCGCCTCAACCTGCCATCATCTAAAATCGGTAACGCAGCGCAACCTGTACGAGTCTTGGCGGCATGGCGCTCACAGCCTGGCCAAAGCTGCCGCTGGAAATGTTGCCCTCGACCGCCCCGGCTCCGAAAAACTGCGCGTGATTGAACACATTGAATGCTTCAATGCGAAACTCCAGCGCACGATTCTCGCTCACCAGAAAATCCCGCGACAGCGTCCCGTCCAGACCCTCCATGCCCGGGCCGGAAAAGAACCGCCGCCGCGCGTTCCCTTGCGTTCCGAGTGCGGGCAGCGTAAATTGGCTCGCATCGAAAACGGCTGCGCCGCCGCGCGGGTTCGTGTTCAAATGCAGTGCCTCACCGCTCCACTCCGGGGTATCGACTCCGTTGTTGTTAATCCCATTTGGAATCGTTCCCAGTAGCGAGGTGTCGTTGTTGTTGTAGAGCGTGACCGGAAACCCCGAAGTGAATCGCGCAATCCCGGCGACGCCCCAACCGGAAGCGACAGCGTGCAGCCATCCGCTCGAGGCAAACGCAGGCACCGCATAATTGAAGCTCGCCACGAAATTGCGCCGCATGTCGTAAGCCGAAAGACCGCGGCTCAAAGCTGGATCGATAGGATTCACAGGCTCCGGTAGCCCGGCGGACTGGTCGATTGACTTTGCGAAGGTGTAACTGGCCAACAGGTCCAGGCCATGCGTCCGGTGATTCAGCGTGAGCTCGAGGGCGTTGTAGTTTGCATTGGCGATGGTTCGCTGTAACTCGACGCTGCCAAAGGCTGGCCCAAACCGCGTGCGCGCCTCCTGCTCGTTGAAAGGCCCGCAGGAAGAACCGAGGCTCAGGCACAGCGCCGGGTCCGCGGGGTTCGCCTCTTCAAGCACCAGCAGGTGATGGGAAGCCGCGCCCACATAGCTCACCGTCGCCACAGTCGCGCTGCCCAACTGCCGCTCCACGCTTGCCATCCAGTGCTCTGCATAAGGAGTCACATCGTTGGGATCAACCGCGGGAATGCCGACCAGCGGCTCGAACTGGCTCCAATTCACCGCGGCGTTCGGATGTGAGGGGCTCGCGCCGTACGCCACCTTCTGCAGCGGGAATCGCTGTCCGGCATCTTCGCCGGTCGCGGCCACGGTAAATGGCGACTCGAACAATGGCGGCGCCGCCGAGGTGTAGGTATAACCATACGGCGGATTCGCGCTCATGATGCCGGCCGACAACCCTTCGTACGCGGTGTAGAAAACACCGTAGCCTACGCGCACGCTGGTCATCCCTGCCTTGCCTGTAAATTTTTCCAAAAGTCTGCTCGACGCAGTCGGCGACCACGCGATGCCAATCCGCGGAGCGATGTCGTTGCGGGCCGGCGCCAGCGAGCGCGACGCGCCCGCATCGCCCGGAAACACCAACCCCAGCGGCGCGTTGGAAAAGACCAGCGACTGCTCACCGCTGATCAGCGTCTGCAACTGGTTGAACTTCTCGTCCCACGGGCGAACGCGATCCCAGCGCACGCCAAAGTTCACCGTCAAACTGTTCGTCACTCTCCAACTGTCCTGGGCAAACGCGGCCACGCAGAGATTGCGATTGTAGAAATTCCCCGCCTCGCCTTGCGTGTAGCTCGACGGCGCTCCCAGCAGAAAGTCCGCAAAATCGAGGCCCGTCTCGGATCCGTTGAATGCAAAGCTGCCGTTAAACACTACGTCCGGATGCGTGTTGATCTGGTTGGCGTGCACCTCGCCGCCAAATTTGAATCCGTGATTGCCGACGATGCGCGAAAATGCATCGCTGGCCTCGTAGATGTTTTCCGTCTGCACAAGCGCGGTTGTGTCCACGCCCATCGTGAAATCGTTGAACGCGACATTCTCGATGCCTTCAGTCGAAGGCTTCAGAGCAACGATACCCGTAAATCCCTCGTCGGCCGCCGTTGGGCCCACACCGCCTTTGCGGCTGGCCTACAGCGTTCTGGTTGCGCATGAGGCTCAAGTGAACTTCGTTCAGCCCCGTTGCCGCCGAATGTGGCCGTGTCGAGTCAAGGCTAGCCAATTGCGCGCGGCCATTCCCGGTTGCGTCAAATCCTGGCACGCTCGCGCCGCCAGTGCCTGTCGGATACGGATTGTCCAGCGAATAATTATCGAGGAAGTAATACGCCGTCAGCGTGCCCTTGCCGTGCGTCCAGTCCGCCCGCATCGCGCCCTTGTCATCCTGGTAGCGTTTCCGCTTCAGCTCGCAGTCGCAAACAGCGCCGTCGCCTGCATTCGGCTTTGGAACACGAAGCCAGCAAGTACTTCATGCCGGAGCCGACCACGCCGACTGCGGAATCTGCCCCGTCGGGAAAAACCTGGTGTAAGGTTCGCCTGCATTCACCGCCCGCCCCAGCCGCCGCTCAGCATTCCCGCCCAATAGGTCCACTCACATTTCCCATGAACGGATTCCGCTGAAGTCTCCGTGCGTTCGGCCATGCTCGGCACCGCGATGTTCCCTGTATCGATGCCCTCCGCCAGTCGCGTTCCCTGGTAATCGCCAAAGAATTTCACGCCTTCGAGCGGAACGGCGCGCCGCCCAGCGTTCCTCCAAACTGGTTTTGCCGGTAAGCCGCACGGTCCTGCGAAAAGTAATTCCGCGCATCGAATGCGGTGTTGCGCAGAAACTCGAACCGCTGACCGTGCGTCTTGTCGGCGCCGGCCTTCGTGGTCACCAGCAAATCTGGCCGCCGCTGGAATTTCCGTACTCCGCGTCGAAATTTGACGTGAGTACGCGAAAGCTGTCGATCGCGTCGAGGTTGGGCACAATCGATGTGCCCATGTTCACGTCTTCTTCCACATCGCTGCCATTCACGCGGAATCCGTTCGAAGATTCGCGCTGGCCGCTGATCGAAAGATTGCCGGGGTTCGCGTCGCCTGACGGCGGAGTAGATGCCACGCCCGTCATCACCACCGCGCCCGGCTGTGCCGTGTTTTGCGGAACGATCCCCGGCTGCACGGCCATCAGATCAGTAAAGCTGCGGCCATTCAGCGGAACGCTCTCAATCCTCTTCGTGTCCAGCGCCTCACCGAGTTGCGTGCTCGTGGTTTCGGCCGCCAGAGCGTTGGCCGTCACTTCCACCGTTTGGGAATTGCCGGCCGCAATGGTGAGAGTCGCGTCAACCTGGGCAGTGGGCGCGCCAGTGTTCACTGTCATCGTTGCCCGGTAAGGTGCAAACCCCGCCGCCAGAATCTCAACTTCATAAACGCCGGCATCCGGCAGTGCCAGTCGGAAGGCGCCCTGGTCATCCGTCTGCGAGGCCAGGCTTTTTGCGGTCCCGCTCTGCGCGGCCGCCTGGGCATTCTCCTGCCGCGCCTGCAAAGTCACCCCCGCTCCCGGGATCACAGCCCCCGTAGCGTCGTGAACCAGTCCGGAGACAGCGAAATCCTGGGCGAGCATTTTGCCCGTAACGAACAGAAAACAAAAAATGAATGCGAGAAATATGAGGAAGCGCTTCACGTGACCATCCCCTGATTCGATTTGGTCAGATTCAGGCTAGTGAATCCCCGTCGGTATTGCGCGGTTCTTTGGCCCAAATCTACGACCGAATCGGTCTGCTTTAGATATAGGACAAATTAAGTCCGCATTCTTCGCAGTGATTCGAATCACACCCAATCGCGAGATTTGCACCCGAGTCTCTGCCAAGTTCGGACACTTTGACGTGCCGCCCAAGCGAGGGTCGGCCAAGGTTTGATGATGAATCGCTTTTCTCGAGATATTACTCACGGGTGGGACGTTCGTCTGTCTGGTGAGCCACGCCAACTTCTAATCTCTCGAATCAAGCCTTGCATTTCCAGTGCAAGCTCTGCAGATTTTTCCCTGTTCCCCCTGTTCCCCTGCTCCCTGTTCTCTGTTCCCTCTTCTCTATTCCAGGTGCTCTAATATTTGAAGTTGGCACCGTGAATCAGCACAGTCTCGATGTCCTCATCCTCGGGGGCGGCGCCGCGGGCCTTATGGCCGCGATAGAAGCGGGACGCCGCGGACGCCGTGTCGCTGTGCTGGAGCGTGCAGAGCGGCCAGGTAAGAAGATCCTCATCTCCGGCGGCGGTCGCTGCAACTTCACAAACCTGCACACGCGGCCCGGCAATTTCCTCTCGGCCAATCCCCACTTTGCGAAATCGGCGCTGGCGCGCTACACCCCGGCGGATTTTGTCCGGTTCGTGGAGCGGCATGGCATCGCGTATCACGAAAAAACTCTGGGCCAGCTCTTCTGTAATGGCTCGGCGCAGCAAATTGTGGACCTGCTGATGAGCGAATGCGCAGCTGCCGGCGTGCGCGTGCTTCTGTCGATGGCGGTCAGCGAGGTGCGCCGCGACGATTCTTCGGGAGCGTTTACACTCGCGGCCGGCAACGACCATGTTCACGGCGCCCGCCCTCATCGTTGCCACCGGCGGGTTGTCCATTCCGAAAATGGGCGCGACGGGATTCGGATACGATATTGCCCGTCAGTTTTTGATTCCCATCGAGCCGTGCCGTCCGGCGTTGGTTCCCCTCACGCTCTCTGGTGCGGAGCATGCGCATTTCGCTCCCTTGGCTGGCGTTTCCGCGCCGGTGATTGCGGCCTGCGGCAAGCAGGGCTTTCAGGAAAAAATGCTGTTCACGCATCGCGGGCTCAGCGGACCGGCCATCTTGCAAATCTCGTCGTATTGGGCCCGATCGGACGCGATCCGCCCACAACCGATCCGCATCGACTGGTCCCCGGGGCAGCAGCTGCTCGCGCCATTGCGGGCGGCGAACGCGCGGCGCGATGGGTCTGCGGTGAGGGCCGCGCTGCGCGCACATCTGCCGGTTCGTTTGGCCGATCGGTTGGTCGACTGGCTGCTTGATGGGCCCGCGCCCGTAAGCTGGACCAATCACGCGCTTGATGAGTTGGAGCGCCGGCTGCATGGCTTTGCGTTCATGCCCAGCGGCACAGAAGGTTATGACAGGGCGGAAGTGACCGCTGGCGGAGTGAGCACGAGCGGCCTTTCGGCGCAGACCATGGAGTGCCGCAGCGTGCGCGGCCTCTACTTTATCGGAGAGGTGGTGGACGTAACGGGCCATCTGGGCGGATTCAACTTCCAGTGGGCCTGGGCGTCGGGCGCAGCGGCAGGCCGCGCGGCCTAGGGTGGCTGCTTCTGTTCCCGATCCATCGATTCCCGCCCACCTGCGCCTTCACGGCGTCATCAGGCTGACCGCCGCATTGGCAAGGATGTTGTGGCCGCGGGTTGTGGGATGAAGGTCGTCCCAAAAGAGGTAGGTGTCGGGATTGACCAATAACTGGCCCTGCGCGGGCGCGGTGACATTGGACAGAGAGTAGGCCGAAGGCGCGGCAACCACGTGGCGAAGCAGGCTGGCGACATCGAGCTGGTAGAAGGCGAGCTTCTTGAGCGGATGCAGGTCCTTCAGAATATCGAGGCCAACCGCGAGATAGCTGTTGAAGAGCACTGAGGCTGCGGTCGCGGGCAGCGATGTGGAGAGCGACCCGTTGAATCTCGGCACCAGCCCAAGTAGCGGCAGGTTGGGGATGAGGAACTGCGTTCCGCCGGCGTCGATCAGTCGTTGGATATTGAGGGTCTGCTGAGCGGCTGCGTTGATCACGTCTGTGGGCGATGTCGCGGAGAGAAGGTCAATGGCGCCGCCCCAGACAACAAACAGAGTGTGATTGTCGATCTTGGGATGGGTGGAGAGATAGTCGGTGATCTGCTGGCCGATGTTCTCCACCGTGACGCAGTCGGTCCCGAAGCAGAGCGGGCTGGTGCCATTGGCCGTAGTGGCGTATCCGTAGGCATAGTTGGTGCCGCCGTCCAGCGAGTCCTTGACTTCAGGATGGCTGGGAAGCGAGGCGGCGAACTGCTCAATCCAGACACCGAAGTAATTCCGCGCGTACGGAACTGTGTCTGGGCCGTCGGTGAAACTGCCCAAGGTGTAGTTCAGGTACGGGCCGGGAACGGGGATTCCATATTTGTAATAGGACAGATGGGTGACATTGCCGGTGTCAGACAGGGAATCGCCGAACACGACGATGGTCGAGTAGTCCCTGACCTGTGCCAGTGCCGCCGCGCAGCTGAAGACGGCGAGCGTGGCAAGGCAGAACCATCTGCTGAGGCGGAAGAGGCGTGCGCGCCGCCACTGGTTGTGTACGTGTGCCTTCCGCGGAGAGAACGACGATACGAAGCGTGATGATTCGATGCGCATGAGCGACCTCTTTTGGGAAATGGGGAAAGATGGGCCGGCGAACAGCAGATATGGTACGCAGGTTTCGCAAGAAAAGAAAAGCAAAATCGTCGACGATTGCACGGCGCACTAACTCGCTGATCTCTGATCCCCGTTCCCTTTCCCCTATTCCCTATTCCATATTCCCCGGTCCTTAGTCCCTCGCCTCTCTGCTCTACACTCAACCAAAGGCCGCAAATCACCTTAAGGATCGGTTCCTGTGAAAAAAGTCTCCCTCGCTGCCCTGGCTGCCGTTTCCGCGCTGTTTGCTTTCGTGCCCAGTCTGCGCGCGCAGGCCCTCCCCCCTCAACCGCGCCCCAAGCGCTTGAGGTTAGGCGCAAGGCTCTCAACGACCTCTTCCACGACTATTGGGAGGACCACCTCAAGCACGATCCCGAGTTTGCCTCGATGATCGGCGACAAGCGCTACAACGACCAGATCATCGACTACTCCGTGCGGGCGGTGAACGATAAGCTGGCGCGCGAGCAGAACTTCCTGCTTCGGCTGGCCGCCATCGACCCCACCGGATTCACCGACCAGGAGAAGATCAGCCAGGATCTGCTGATTCGTCAGTTCGAAACCGACGAGGAGGCTGCCGAGTTCAAGGAGTGGGAGATGCCGGTCAACCAGATGGACGGCATCTACAGCCGACTTATCCGCAACTGGTGGCCGAGCTCAGCTTCACCACGGTGAAGGACTACGACGACTGGATCGCGCGCCTGCACGCGATCCCCCTGCCTTTGAGCAGGTCACGACAGAATATGTCGATCGGCATGGAGGACCACCGCGTGCCGCCGAAGTACTCTGCTCGAAAAGACGCTGGACCAGGTGAAGCAACTGGCCAACCAGAAGCCTGAAGACTCGCCGCTTGCGCTGCCGCTCAAGAAGTTTCCCGCCTCGATTTCGGCGGCCGAGCAGGAGCGCATCAAGAGCGAGATGCTGGACGCGATCGGCAAAGAAGTGCTGCCGGCCTACATGCGCTTTGCGCGCTTCCTTGAGGTCAGCTACATTCCCGCCGGCCGCGCGCAACCGGGCATCGATGCGCTGCCCGACGGAGCCAAGTACTACCAGTTCCTCATCAAGCGCACCACCACGACCGACCTGACGGCGGCGCAGATTCACCAGATCGGCCTTGACGAGGTGACGCAAAGACGAGGCCGAGATGCTGGCCATCGCGCAGAAGCTCGGCTTCAAGGACCTGGCCAGCTTCCGCGCCAGCCTCAAGACCAATCCCAAGCTGCACCCCGCCTCGGCGCGAGGCGCTGCTTGACGCGTACCACGGCTATCTCAAGCCGATGCAGGCCAAGCTGCCCGAGCTGTTCGGCCGGCTGCCCAAGGCGCCGTTCGAAGTCGCTCCCGGTTCCCGATTATCTTGAGAAGACTTCGGCGCCCGCCTACTACGAGGCCGGCACGCCCGACGGCAGCCGGCCGGGACGCTTATTCATCGACACTTATAATGCGACGGATCGCAACCTCTACAGCGTGGAAGACATCGCGTATCACGAAGGCATTCCCGGCCATCATCTGCAGATTTCCATCGCGCAGGAGCTGACCGGCCTGCCCGACTTCCGCAAGTACGAGCGCTACACGGCCTATACCGAGGGCTGGGGACTGTACGCCGAGCAGTCTGGGCAAGGATGTGGGCTTTTACCAGGACCCCTACTCCGATTACGGCCGCCTGGAGGGCGACATCTGGCGCGCCATCCGCCTGGTGGTCGACACCGGCGTGCACTCGCAGGGCTGGACCCGCCAGCAAATGGTCGATTACTTCCACGAGCACTCCAACGTCGACGAGCCGAGCATCCAGGCCGAAGTCGACCGCTACATTGCGTGGCCCAGCCAGGCGCTGGCCTACAAAATTGGACAACTGAAGATTCTGGAGTTGCGCGACCGCGCGCAAAAGGCGCTCGGCGCCAAGTTCGACATTCGCGCCTTTCACGACCAGGTGATCGACTCGGGCGCTTTGCCGCTGGACGTGCTGGACAAGCGGATCGATGCCTGGATAGCGGCCTCGACCAACGCCTCATCCGCACCGCGATAACGCGGGCCGCAGTCACCGGGCATTCAGCGCCTCGCGTGTCCCGGCGAGAGGGAGCGAGGTGACGCCCGCGCACCAATCTTGACCGGTTACACCCCTGCAAATCGCCCAAACGAACCACTTATAGCCAGACCTACCGAGATGAGATCACCAGTTTGAGCTGTACGTTGCTTTTGCAATTCAGCCCCTGATTTTCGCATCGACAACGCGTTTTCTGTACAATTCGCCGCGAAAACGAGCCCGTCTTGTGGACGCTCGGGCGACACGGAAAGAGAAGGTCCCGGCATGATATTCTTGGCAGTTCCCAAACACGGCGGAATGCCGCCGCATTCATTTTTTTGCCGTTGCGGATAGCAGCGGCTGGAGAGGGTTTCAATGAAACGTTGTCTTGTTGTGGCTTGCTTGATTTTCTCGTTTGGACTGGGACTGCACGCGCAGGTTGTCGATGTAAAGGTGTGCGATGTAGTGAAGAGTCCGGCATCGTTCGACGGAAAGATGGTGCGGATCAAAGGCACGGTGGAAGCTGGATTCGATCAATTCTTTATCAGGGATGCGACAGATCCGAATTGCGGCTACCAGGTGGACGGAATTTGGCTCTCGTATCCGGAGGGCGCAAAGGCCAAGGCGGGTGCGGCGGCGATAGTCGTGGTGCAGCCGGCGCGGAACTTTACTGGCAAGTACACGCCGCCCACGCGCACACCGGTGACGCTCCAGAAGGACAAGGACTTCAAGCAGTTCGATTCGCTCCTTTCGCAGACACACCAGAAGGGCGCGGACATGTGCCTGGGCTGCACGCGCTATGAAGTGACGGCAACGTTAGTGGGGCGGCTGGATGGCGTGGCCGATGCAACGCTGAAGCGCGACGCCGCAGGTAAAATTGTGGGCTTCGGCGGTTTTGGGAACATGAACGCGTATCCCGCACGGCTGGTGCTGCAGTCGGTCACGGATGTGACGCCGAAGGAGATCGATTTTTCAAAAAGCGACGCGGAGACCAAAGGCGACCAAATACAACCGCCAGCAGGCGGCAACGATCTTTCAAGTGCGATCACAATTGCGCAAAAAACGGCTGCCAGTCTGGCCGCGAGCCCTGCCAAGGACCAGGAAACAAAAGCTACAGATGTCTACGGTAAAGCGGGGGAGCGCACCGGCGTGTTTGCCAGCAATGGATCGACCAACGATGCCGATATAAAGGCAGAGGAGTTGGGATCCAAGGACTCCCCTGACGGCGTGTTTTTCAATTGCGTGTTTAACTCGGATCATCTGCAGGGAGATGCGCTGACGAGGGCCGTGGTTCACCTGGGCCAGCACATCGTCGATTTGCGCACACCTCAGGCTGGAGCGGAGAGCGCTCCGCCCTTCTTTCTGGAGTACAACGCCTGGGTGATTACAACGATCAGCGCCATCACGGGCCGGCAAAAGTTCTTGACTCTGCCGGGCGGGTACGTGCTGTGGGACGCGGCGTGGTCGGAGGACGTTCGCAACGACAAGATGGAAACAACACTCAAGGATTTTCTGGCCAACCGAGCGCAGCTGAGCCGCTAGTGCGGCTTGACTGATCGGATCGATTCGGATCGTGCCCCACATGGCTGCGCCTGGGCAGGAGTTTGCCCCGGCGCGGCCATCGCAAAGCGCAGCACACAATCCGGCGTACCCTTTCTAGGCGGGCAATGCGAGTATCCTTGGGAATTGAACGCCGACTTGAGCGCCAAGTCCCCGAAGGCGCCAAATCAACCTAACCGAAGGGAACAAAAATGGCAGAGATCGCCGTAGAGGCAACGCAAGTTCCTGCGCAGTTGCCCCACGTTCGCGTGGCAGTTCTGGGCGCCGGAAAGATGGGCGGCATCCTGGTGCAGGCATTTTTGAAAGAGAACCTGTTTGCCGCCGACCGGATTCGCGCCACCGTGGGCCACGCCGAGCGGGCACTGGCGCTGAGCACGCAGTGGGGCGTGGATGTGAGCACGAACAACCTGGAAGCGGTACGGCAGTCGGACCTTATTCTGATTGGCGTAAAGCCGTTCCAGGTGAACGATCTGATCGCGGAGATCAAGCCCGCGCTAACACCCACCAAGACCCTGGTTTCGTTTGCAGCATCGGTCAAGACTCGCGCCATTGAGGAAGCAGCGGAAATGGAGATCGCGGTGATCCGCGCCATGCCCAACACACCTTCGGCGCTAGGCGCGGGCGTGGCGGCGCTCTGTCGCGGACGTTTCGTGAAGGACCCGCAGATGGTGTTGGCCCAGCGGCTGTTTGAAACGGTGGGCCGCACGGTGCTCGTGGACGAGAAACACATGGACGCAGTAACAGGACTCTCGGGCTCCGGCCCGGCGTATCTCTACATCATTATTGAGGCGCTGGCCGAGGCCGGCGTGAAGGTCGGCCTGCCTCGCGATATCGCCACGCAACTGGCGGCGCAGACAGCCTACGGCGCAGCGAAGATGGTTCTCGAAACGGGATATCATCCGGCGCTGCTGAAGGATGCCGTAACCACGCCTGCCGGGTGCACGATCGACGGCATCCTCGAGTTAGAAGAGGGCGGTCTCCGCGTGACACTGATCAAGGCGGTAATGCGCGCAACCGAGCGGGCGAGGCAGTTGGCCTCAGGGTGAGAAAGACAGGGAATAGCGAGTTGGGAATAGTGGATGAGAGCAGGGATTTGTGAGCAACTCGCTCAGCAAGGGGGAGCGATGAACGTTCAAGAGGGTGCAAGGCGAATGAAGCGTGCGGGACAGTGGCTGATTATGGTTCCGCTGACTGCCGTTTTGGTCCTTTGGGGAATTGGGCTCGTAGTCGCGGTACTCCGTCATGGCTCCACTCCTTTGGGCGGCGGGGCCATCATCTTCCTTCTCGCATTCATCTATTTGGCGATTCCCGGTGGCGCGCTTTGGCTGGCCGGTTGGATTGTGGAGGGGTTTTCCAAGGGCTCCGACTGAGGTCGTGATTTGAGCGCTTTGCTTATCCAACGCCCAACCTGGCTTCCAAAATACTTGCCGGAGCTCGACGGACTTCGAGGCCTCGCAATTCTGTGGGTCGTTCTCTATCACTGCAAGCCGCGGCTCGTTGGCACATGGATTTACGGCGCCTCCCTTTGGGGATGGGCGGGCGTCCTCATCTTTTTTGTGCTGAGCGGGTTTCTGATTACTTCGATTTTGCTGACGACGCGGGACGCACCAAATTATTTTCACAACTTTCATGCGCGCAGGGCCCTTCGCATCTGGCCCGTGTACATTCTTCTGCTGGTGGTCGTGTACCTGAACGCGCCATGGTTCGTCGGTCCGACGGTGTGGGACGCGATCAAAACGGCGCCGTGGTGGGCCTACCTGCTTTGTGTGCAGAATCTTTTCCACCTGACACTGCCGCCTGCGCTGGAACCGACATGGGCGCTGGCGATTGAGGAACAGTACTACTTCGTGTGGGCACCGCTGGTGCGGTTCATGCAGCGGCCGTGGATGCTGGCGGCGGTGCTGGCCGGAGCGCTTGTGGCGTCACCCGCGCTGCGCCTCGGGCATCATGCATGGCTCACGCCGACGCACACGCTGATTCACCTGGACGGGCTTGCGTGGGGAAGCTTGCTGGCGATTGCAGTGCACACACTGAGGGTAAGCCGGAGGGCGTGGCTCTGGATGGGGCTCACCGGAGGAGTGCTGGGCTTTGCAGCCGCGGCAACGATTGCGGGGGGAACTGCGTTCCTCGATTCGGCGCTGGCGGTGGGCTTTGCAGGTGTGATGGTGGCAGCGATTGCTTCGACCGGCGCGCGCAACCCACTGAGCGCCGCGCTGCGCCGCGGGCCGCTGGCTTTCTACGGCCGCATCAGCTACGGGCTCTACATGATTCATATTTCGGTGTTCATTTACTTTGGCTGGTTCGACCTGCGGATGGACCGCTATGGCGTGGCCGGAAACCTGGCGGTGGTGGCATTTCGCCTGGCCGCGAGCACCGCTGCCGCTGCTGCACTCTGGTATGGATTCGAATCGCAGATTTTGAAGCTGAAGCGATATTTCTAGTGATGCCAGAGATCAGCGATCAGTTTTTCGCGACCGAATGCGTCCGCAATAAATGTCCATGCTGGCGCGGACGGGTGAATGCGAGTTATTCTCAACTTTCCTGAAGTGAGGGTTCTCGCCATGATCCGTGTGATGACTCGGCTTTTTCTGTGCGTACTAATGTGTGCCTCCATGTCCGCCGCAGCCCAATCGACGCAGCAGCAGCCAGAGACGACGATCCGAACGAGTTCCGACCTTGTGGTGGTCGATGTGGTAGCCAGCGATTCACAGCAAAACCCCGTGCATCATTTGACCACAACGAATTTCACAGTTCTTGAAGATGGCAAACCACAGGCGCTCAAAGTCTTTGAAGAGCATGCAACAACCGCGCCAGTCGCGATGCCGCCCATGCCCCGCTTCCAGCCCGGCATGTTTACCAACTTTTCTCCCGTGCCACAGAATGGGACCCTGAACATTCTTCTCTTCGACAAGCTCAACACGCCCATGGATGCGCAGAGCGTAGTGAGGCAGCAGGTGTTGCAGTATCTGAAAGGGGCTCCGCCGGGCACGCGAATCGCAATTTTTTCTCTGACTACAGAACTCAAGCTGTTGCAAGGGTTCACATCGAACCCCGAACTGCTGCGCGCGTTGGTCGATGGCAAGAAGGGGAATCAAGGGGCTTCTCCGTTGATGAACAACGCCATGGAGGGAGACCAGCCCGGTGCGGATGACCTGATGATGGACACGATGACCGACGCCCTGGGAAACGACCCCGACGCGGCCACGATCCTTGCCAACTTCCAACAGTTTGAGGCCGAGCAGCAGTCGCTCCAACTGCAGCTTCGCGCGCGCTATACGCTGGATGCGCTGAACCAATTGGCGCGGTACATGAGCGCGCTGCCTGGACGCAAGAACCTGATCTGGTTTTCCGGATCTTTTCCGGTGACCATTTCGCCCGATCCCGATTTGCAGGGCCCCGGTCAGGACCCGTTCGCAATTGTGGCTTCGGCCGAGGATGAGTTCAGGGAGACAGTGGATCTGCTGGCCCGCAGCCAGGTCGCGGTGTACCCCATTGACGCGCGGGGGTTGATGACCGAACCGATGCTGAGCGCAACTCAAAGCGGGTCGAACAATGTAAAGACCCCGGGCGCTTTTGCCAAGAACAGTGCGAAGTTCTTTCAGAATACAAGCGAAGAGCACGGCACCATGATGCAGATGGCGGAGGCAACGGGCGGGAAGGCGTTTGTAAACACGAACGGGCTGAAAGAAGCGGTACAAAAAGCGATCGACGCCGGATCGAATTACTACACAATTGCGTACACGCCTACAAACCGCGACTGGAACGGCGACTATCGCAAGATCCAGGTGAAGCTGGACCGGCCGGGAGTGTCGCTCGCCTATCGTCACGGATATTTCGCCGATGATCCCAGCAAGCCCGTGCACCGTGGCGACGCAGCACAGGGCGCAAAATCCGACGTCCCGCAATACAGCGCGATCCGCACCGCAATGCTGCGCGGCGGCCCGGAGCCTACGCAGCTCATCTTTGTTGCTAGCGTTCGGCCGAGCACGGCGGATGCCGAGCCCGCGGTCGCGCCAGGAAACCAGGCAAGCAAGAAGATTTCGGGGCCGTTTCGGCGCTATACAGTGACGTATTTGGCGAACCCCAACCAAGTGAGTTGCGCCGCCACGCCTGACGGTGTGCATCATTGTGCGCTGGAATTCCTGACCTTCGTTTACGACGCCGATGGAAAGCTGATCAATATGCAAACCAACGGCATCAATGCTGGGATCCCCGGGGATCGATTCGCTTCGCTGGCAAGCCGCAACTTGACGTATCAGCAGCAAATCAGCGTTCCGGCGAAAGGGGAATATTATTTGCGCATCGGCTTGCGAGACGCCACGTCGGATCACGTGGGCGCAGTGGAACTGCCGATAGAGACAGTTGCCAAGCTGCCGCCGATATCCGCGCAAGCGGCGGAGCCAGCGCCGGCCGCACCGGTGGCGGGAGCACAGCCGAAATAATCCAACCTGGGCGTCAGGACTCGATGAATCAGGACCCAGGCAACCGGGGCGCAAGCAGTTGAGAGCACTGCACTAGAGCGGCACATGCGTCGCTGCTTGGATTGCGAGGCAGTTGCAGGATTCTCGATGGGCCTGCGCGACTGTTCTCTGAAAAATAATCGCAGACGCGTCTGTTTGTGATGATAATCACCCCACGTCCCACGAAGTGACTGCTACGCTTGAAGCAGTACGCAAATTCCCCGTTTGCGAGGTGCGCCATGATCGAAGCTGCAATCAGTGAGACAACGAGCCAGGGACCGCTGAGCACGGAAATGCTTGCCAAGATGGACGCCTACTGGCGAGCGGCGAATTATCTTTCCGTCGGACAGATCTACCTGAAAGACAATCCTCTGCTGGAGCGCCCGCTGACGCTCGACGATGTGAAGCCGCGGCTGCTGGGGCACTGGGGCACGACGCCGGGTCTCAACTTTCTCTACCTGCACTGGAACCGGCTCATCCGCGAGCGCGGGCTGAATATGATTTACGTGATCGGTCCGGGACACGGCGGCCCGGGACTGGTGGCGAACACCTATCTCGAAGGCTCCTATTCCGAAATCTATCCTCACATCGAGCAGAACAAAGACGGCATCAAGCGGCTGTTCCGGCAATTCAGCTGGCCCTACGGCATACCCAGCCACGTAGCGCCGGAAACGCCAGGGCTCGATCCACGAAGGCGGCGAGCTGGGCTACTCGCTGGTGCACGCTTATGGCGCGGCGTTCGACAATCCCGAGCTGATTGTGGCTTGCGTGGTCGGCGACGGCGAAGCAGAGACAGGACCTCTGGCCACGAGCTGGCACTCGAACAAATTTCTGAATCCTGCGACCGACGGCGCGGTGCTGCCGGTCTTGCATCTGAACGGCTACAAGATTGCCAACCCGACGGTGCTGGCGCGCATTCCGCACGCGGAGCTGGAAGACCTGATGCGCGGCTACGGCTACGAGCCGTTCACGCTCGAAGGCGACGATCCGGCTGTGATGCACCAGCAGGCCGCGGCCATCTTCGATACGATCTTCGATCGCATTGCGGCGATCCAGAAGGCAGCACGCGTGGACGGCTCGACGGAACGGCCGGCATGGCCGATGCTGATCATGCGCACGCCCAAAGGCTGGACGGGACCGAAGTTTGTCGACGGCAAGCCGGTGGAGGGCACCTGGCGCGCTCACCAGGTGCCCTTGGCCGAGTTGCGCGAGAAGCCTGAGCATCTGCGCCAGCTGGAAGAGTGGATGCGCAGCTACAAGCCCGAGGAATTGTTCGACGCAAAGGGCCGCTTGCGCGCGGATCTGGCAGAGATCGCGCCCAAGGGTCGACTGCGCATGGGCATGAACGCTCATGCCAACGGCGGGTTGCTCCTGCAGCCGCTGAAGCTGCCGAACTTCCGCGATTTCGCTGTCAAGATCGAGGAGCCGCGGGCAGGACGATGTGGAATCGACGCGCGTTCTGGGCACGCTACCTGCACGCGCGTGATGCAGGCCAACACGGATCAGAAGAACTTCCGCGTCTTCGGTCCCGACGAAACGGCTTCCAATCGCCTGCAGGATGTGATTACCGGGACCGGCAAAGAGATGGATGGCTGACACGCTGCCCTGTGGACGAGCAGTTATCGCCGACGGGCCGCGTGATGGAAGTGCTGAGCGAGCACCTGTGCGAGGGATGGCTCGAGGGCTACCTGCTGACCGGCCGCCACGGGTTCTTCAACTGCTACGAGGCCTTCATCCACATCATCGACTCGATGGTGAACCAGCACGCCAAGTGGCTGAAGACCACGCGCGAGATTCCCTGGCGCAAACCGATCGCTTCGCTCAACTACCTGCTGAGTTCGCTGGTTTGGCGGCAGGATCACAATGGCTTTTCGCATCAGGATCCGGGGTTCATCGATCACCTGGTGAACAAAAAAGCCGATGTGGTGCGCATTTATCTGCCGCCCGATGCGAACACCCTGCTCTCGGTGACGCGATCACTGCCTGCGCAGCCGCAATTACATCAACCTGATCGTGGCCGGCAAGCAGCCTGCGCCGCAATGGCTCACGATTGACGAGGCCATTGCGCACTGCACCACCGGATTGGGCGTGTGGCAGTGGGCGTCGAACGACGAGGGCAAACCCGAGGTGGTGATGGCCTGCTGCGGCGATGTGCCTACCATGGAAGCCCTCGCCGCAGTATGCCTGCTGCGCGAGCGGGTTCCCGATCTGCGCATCCGCGTCGTGAATGTTGTCGATCTGATGGCGCTTCAGCCGCAGTCGGAGCATCCGCATGGACTGCCGGACGAAGACTACGACCGGATCTTTCCGCCGGGCGTGCCCACGATCTTTGCTTTCCACGGCTACCCGTGGGGGATTCACCGCCTCACCTACCGGCGGCACAACCACGACAACCTGCATGTGCGCGGATACAAGGAAGAAGGCACCACCACGACTCCTTTCGACATGTGCGTGCTCAACAACATCGATCGCTTCCAGCTTACGCTGGACGCGATTCGCCGTGTGCCACGGCTCGCGGCCAGGTTGACGCGGCACAGCAGTGGTACTCCGAACAGATTCAGCGCCACAAGCTATACGTCGCGGAAAACGGCGACGACTTGCCTGAAATCAAGAATTGGCGGTGGCGGCGAAGAAGCGGCTAGCACTAGCGCGCTAGTGGACCGGTAGCTCACTTGCCGCATCTGCAACTCCGGCCCGCAACCACTGAAAGGCTTGTTCTTCATGTCTTCATTGCCGGTTCTGGTTTTGAATAGCGGTTCTTCTTCCATCAAATTCTCAGTGTACGAAGCCGGCAACGGCGAACGGACAAGGCTCTTCGAAGGCGCGGTCGACGGCATCGGCACCGATCTCGGCAAGTTCTGGATCAAGGACGCCGACGGCAAAAAGCTGGTGGATCAAACGCCGGCACTGCCCAACCGCGCTGTCGCTTTCAAGCTGGTCGCCGATGCGCTGAACTCCGGCGACTTCCCTGCCCCGGCGGCGATTGGCCATCGCGTCGTTTGCGGCGGGCCAAATATCAGGGAAAACCAGCGCATCACGCCCAAACTGATCGACGAAATTGAGAGCTACGCGGCGCTTGCGCCGCTGCACACGCCCATCGCCGTCTACATCATGCGCGAGGCGCTGCGCCTGTTTCCCGGCATTCCGAATTTCGCCGTTCTCGATACCTACTTTCACCGCACCATGCCCGAAGTGGCGACGCGCATGCCAATTCCCGACGGAGTATGTCGCCATGGGCGTGCGGCGCTACGGGTATCACGGCATCTCGTACGAATCGATCGTGTATCAATTGCAGCCGAACGTGCCGGAGAAGCTCATCGTGGCGCACCTGGGCAACGGCGCGTCCATCATCGGCAATTCTGCAAGGCCAGTGCCTGGATACCTCGATGGGCCTGACGCCGACAGGCGGCATCATCAGCGGCTCGCGCACCGGCGATATCGATCCCGGCGTGCTGATCTTCATTCTGAGGAAATTGCCGAGACGACACCAAATGCCGCCGAGGCCGCAGACAAACTTGAAACCGTAGTCAGCAAAAAGTCCGGACTGCTGGGCGTAAGCGAACTCTCCAACGACATGCGCGATCTGCGCGAGGCGATCGAGGCGGGCAACGCGAAAGCGCGTCTGGCTGTCGACAAATTCTGCTGGACCATCGCGCGCTGGATCGGCAGCTACGTGGCCGAGTTGAATGGTCTCGACATGCTGGTCTTCACCGGCGGCATTGGCGAAAACGACATTGCCTCGCGCGCAGAAATCTGCGCGGGACTGGGCACCGCTGGGCATCGTGCTCGACGCAGAGCGCAACAATGTGCGCGGCGCAGCGGTGATCTCTGCGGAGAACTCGCCGGTGACGGTGCGCGTGCTTCCGCCGCTCGAAGACCTGATGATCGTGAACCACGTGGTGCGGCTGCTGGCGGAATAGTTGCCAAGTCGCAGCTCAGGCAAGCTTTCGTCGATTGTTCAGAACTGAGACGATGATGACGGCGTGAATCGCCAGCGCGCTGCCCAGCCCGATTGCATGCATTGTCAGCGTGCCGCAGCCGGATTGTTGAATCTTGTAAAGGCACCAGGCACAAACCGGCAGAAATAGCACAATGGCGCTCACGAGGCCGGGATTGTAGCTGCGCATGATGACAGCATGAGCGATATGGATTAGAGCGTTGAGGAGCGGCAGGTAAACAGCAATCAACGCCAGGCCAGGATTGACCCGGAATGCCAGCCACAATGAGAGTGCGATGACGCCCCACACGCCGGGGACGTTGATGATGAAGACAGCCGGAAGGGTGAGCGCGTCGCGGCCGCCGGCGAGGATGCGGTTCATGAAGATGCGAAAGCGATCATTGTCATGCTCTTCGTATTGGTGGAGCATGTAGGCGGGCAGGCAAAAGAAGGCGGCAGCGAGCGCAGGCGGCCACGCATGAATGAAGAGCGGCGCCAGCAGCACGAGCAATAGACCGGCCAGAAAGCCGCCGTAAACCCAGTTGATCACCAGTCGATGCATCATGGCGTCTCATTTTCTCCGACAAAATCGAGTGCTTGGTTCCGGGCGATCGCGTGAATCTGCGTGCAGCGATGCGAGCGGATTGCGCCAAGTATGCCGTCAGAATGGAATGGCGGTCAAGCAAGCCGATGGATCGCGTGAGGACTTGCATCGCCTCTCTGTTCTACACTGAGGAGTTCGATGTGGAGTGATTCCTAGTGGCCTCTCAAGTTGTATCTGCCGGAGTAAAGAGAATGCCTTCGACTCGCGTTGCAGCGGTTTTGCGTGGAGCGTGCTGGTTTACTTTATCGCCGTCATCCTGTGGGGCGCCGTTACGCGGGCCACGGGCGCGGGCAACGGCTGCGGCAACCATTGGCCGCTGTGCAACGGGACCGTGATGCAGCACTCGGCCAGCATCGACACGATCATCGAGTTCACGCATCGCATCACGAGTGGAATTTCATTCTTCGCGCTGGTTGCGCTCCTGGCTTGGACGTTCGCGCGGACTGTACGCGGCCACTTGGCGCGGCGGGCGGCGGGCGCGGCATTGGTTTTCACGGTGATCGAGGCGATTTTGGGTGCCCTGCTCGTGAAACTGGGGCTGACGTCACAGAGCCAATCTCCATTGCGCGCGCCGTATCTGGCGCTGCACTTCACCAACACGCTTTTGCTGATGGCGGCGCTGGCCCTCACGGCGCACATGCTCGGCCGACGCGTAGGCTATCTGCGCAGCAGCATCCGGATCGTTACGCCGATCGGCGCACTGGTGTGCATTGTCGCGGTGCTGTTAGTCGGCGTGACCGGTTCACTGGCTGCACTCGGCGATACGCTCTTCCCGGCGCACTCGCTGGGCGCAGCAATGGCGCAGGATTTTTCCGCAAAAAGCGCATGGCTGGTGCAATGGCGCTGGACGCATCCCACGGTGGCCCTGCTCGCCTGCGTGTTTTTCTTCTGGCTGGTGGCGCGCGCCTGGCAACGCTCGCCGCACTGGAACAACCGCAACCTGGCCGCGCTCATTTTGATTTTGCTAGCAGCGCAGTATTTGCTTGGCGCGTTGAATGTGCTGTTACTGGCGCCAGTGTGGCTGCAGATTGTGCACTTGCTGGGCGCAGACGCGCTGTGGGTCGCGCTGATTGTGCTGGCGGCGCGGTTGACGCTGGTACCAAACGAAACGAGCTAGCAAGTTTGCGAGTCAGCAAGCAAGCGAATGGCCCCCGTCACGGGGGCCTTTTCTAATTGCGATCAAGAACGTTCACCGCGCGGTTCGCCTACTCATCGAGCGCGGGATGATAGTGGCTTTCCCAGCCGAGGTAGCGAGCGGCCTCATGCACAGCCCTCGAAACATCGCTGAAGTTCGCAGCCACATGATGCTCGAAACCTTCGCGGCAGATGTACTTCAGGAGCCTCTGTAACTGCGGAATCTCGGCCACGCCGGCGCCGCCGAAAGTTTCGAGCGGATCATCGGTAAATTGGCCGGCGCCGGTATAGCCGCGAATCACGCCGCGGCGGTCGTCGGTGGAGTAGCGCGCGAAGCTCATGGCTCCGGCTTTGACGCGACCCACGCAAGTGCCAAAGGTATTTTCCTTGCCCACTGTGCCGGCGATAATCTCCTGGTAATCCATGCGGACATCTTTGAAGAAATGCTTGGGCAGGTTGGAGCAGTGGAAGCAAACGCACTTGTTGGGATCGCTGCCGTAGTTGTTGTTCCAGTCGAGCAGCGCCGAGGGTGTCTGGCTGGCGAGGGCCATCATATACATGCTGAGCACTCCGGGCACATCGACCTCGCAGGCCGAGGGAATAAGCTCATTGCTCATCATGCTCATGATCGTGCAAGGCACCACGCCGAAGAACTCTTCCATTGAAGTCCAGCACTGCACGGCGCTGATGGTGCAATGAGTTTGCTTCATCCAGCCATCGACAACAGCGCCGAGCTTGGCCATCTTGAGCAGCGCCGCATCGGGAATACCTGTGGTCGTGACGTATTTCTTGATCGCGGCCAGCTTGGCTTGCGCCGTGTCATCGGCGTCCTTCATGCGATTGATGCGGCCGAAGATTTCAGAGAGATCGATGGGCTCGATGGAGATGCCGGAGGTCTCGAAGATCCGCTCGGAGTAGCGCACCGTGTTGAACGCCGCGGGACGCGCACCGATGGCGCCGATTTTGAGATTCTTCAGTCCCTTCACGATGCGGCAGACTTGCGAGAACCATTCGAGATCGGCTTTGAACTCAGGCGACGTCAGCGTCTCGGTGTGCAGCGTGGTCAGTGAGTATGCAATGCCATACTGCATCATGTTGTTGCACGCGCTCATCTTGCCGCAGAAACTGTCGCGTCGCGTGGCGATGGTCATCGCGTCCGAGCGATCGGGTGTAGCCTGCACGAGCACCGGGACCTTGAGGCCGGAGAGTCGGATGGCGTCAACGATGCCGCGCTCTTCGCCGAAGTTAGGGAGCGTGACGATGATGCCGTCGATCTCATCCGCGCGTTTTTTGAACAACTCGGCGCAGCGCTGCGCTTCGGCATAAGTTTCGACGGCGCCGTAGTTCGATTGCTCGGGGGTGAGGACGATGGGTGTCGCGCCGGCCGCCTCGAGCACAGCGATGATTTCTTCACGGCCGGTCTTGGCCAGGTGATGAGGGAAAAAGCCGCGATTCCCCACCACGATTCCAAATGTCATTTTGCGTTGCGGTGCCATCTTCTTGCTCCCTCATTCTTTTCTTGAGCCCGTCACTTCGCCCTTCGGGGCGACTGATGCGTATGGAAAGCGCTACTTGCGTGCGCGATGCGGCGGAAATTTCACCGCGTAAAAAATGCCAAGACCAGTCAGCAGCGCACCCCACCAAACGGGAGCGTGCAGATTGGTTAACTCCACGCCGGGCGGATAATTGCCCGTGACCCACTCAAAGGTGCCGGAGCACAAGATCATTGCGCCATAAGCAATCAACAGGATTCCAATGAAGAACCAGATAGGGATTTCGGAATTTTGCATAGGCTGCGGCTCCTTTTCGTCACGCTTCGAAAATTTATCCTGCGTCCGCGCAGAACAGCTCACTACCAGAAGTAAATGTTAATTACGGCAAAGAGTACGATCGCCACGCCAGTCCATATCCACTCATTTTTGTAGAAGGGCACCGGGTCCTCTTTCGGCAAAACGGTGGCGCCGTAGACAAGGCCATTCAGCTCGGAGTCCGGCTTGGGACGGCTGAACATGCTGACCAGAAAGGTGACCAGCATGGCAACGATCACCGACCAGAGAGCGCGGTACATATTTTCGGCCATGTCCCTGGCGTCAGAAGAGAGCGCAACATAGCGCAGGGCAGCCGGATCGATCTTGACCCAAGCCCAGAGGCCAATGGAGGTCAGCGTGCCGACGAGCAGGCCCCAGAAGCCTCCCGCCCTGGTGCCGCGTTTCCAGAACATACCCATCAGCACCACTCCGAGCA
Organism: uncultured Acidobacteriaceae bacterium; assembly: GCA_963758785.1. Taxonomy (GTDB): domain Bacteria; phylum Acidobacteriota; class Terriglobia; order Terriglobales; family Acidobacteriaceae; genus Telmatobacter. Next base: position 123,222 of record CAVWXA010000022.1, on the reverse strand, counting down.
ATGGAGATATGAAAAAGCTGAAGAGCGCCTGGACGTAATCCATGATGCCCGCAGCGCTCATCACCAGGTAGGCCGTGCCAATGGAGATGATGACTCCGAGCACGGTTGCCCAGCGGCCGACCGCGACGTAGTGCTCGTCGCGTGCATTCTTGTTGATGAGCGGTTGATAGATGTCGTAGGTCCACACGGCGGAGAAGGCGCTGACGTTGCCCGCCATGCCGCTCATAAAGCCCGCAATGAGCGCGGTGATGCCCAGGCCCAACAGCCCGGGACCGAGGTAGCGCACCATCATCAGCGGAAGAACCTGGTTATAACTGTGCGGATAGAGAGCGCTCACCTGGTCCTGACCGACGAGGTGCATCAAGGTGCCGTCGGGATTGTGGAGCATGACGAGGCCGAGCAGGCCGGGAAGAATGACGATAAAAGGGACCGCCATTTTGAAAAACGAGCCAATCACCGGCGCCATTCGTGCGGCACGCAAATTGTGCGCGGCAAGCACGCGCTGGACGACAAGAAAATCCGTGGTCCAGTAACCGAAGCTGATGGCAAAGCCGAGGCCGAATACGATGCCCGTCCAGTGGATACCCATAGGGTTGGCGGAGAAGTGGCCCAGGCTGCGCCATAGATGCGTGTAGTCGCTGTTGGGGATGGCGCCGGCGGCGATATTATGCGCGATCTTCGCTTTGAGGCCGGTCCAGCCGCCGGACTGCACCAGGCCAAGGATGGGCACCAGCAGCGCGCCTGCCCAGATGAGGACAAACTGCAGCACCTCGTTAAAGATCGCCGAGCGCAGGCCGCCCAACGCAACGTAGGCGGCCACGGCAAGCGAAGAGACGATGATGGAGAAGTTGAGGTTCCAGCCGAGCACCACCTGCATCACCGCGGCCATGGCGAACATGTTCACGCCGCTCATCAGCACGGTCATGAAGGCGAACGAGACGGCGGAGACTATGCTCGCACCCTGTCCGTAACGCAGTTTCAGATAGCCGGGCACGGAGTGAGTCTTGCAGACGTAGTAGAAGGGCATCATCACGATGCCCAGGAAAAGCATGGCCGGGATGGCGCCCACCCAATACCAGTGAGCGGCGAGGATGCCATACTGGTAAGCCGAGCCGGCCCACCCCATCAGCTCCAGCGAGCCCAGGTTGGCGGAGACAAAGCTGAGGCCGGCGATCCAAGCGGTCATTTCGCGGCCGGCCATGAAGAACTCTTCGCTGGTGTTGGCGCGCTTCTTGAGGTAAAAGCCGATCCAGATCACCATCACGAAGTACAAGCCGATGACGGCGATGTCGAGTGTGCGCAAGTGGGCCAGGGGTTGGACAATGACGGCCAGTTGCGCGGGCCGAAACCCGGGCAAGGCGGCGTGGGTGGCCGAGAGCAATCCGAACATTCAAGTCACCTGAAGACAGCTTGAGATCGTCCCTTGGGGCAATGGACAGTCGCCCTCAAGTAAATTGCTTTACTCGCATCCTTGTCAAGCGGCAAACGACGCCGGCGCGAGGAAAAACTCATATCCTGCGCGCTGTTACGCTGAAGACACAAATCGACAAGAACTGCGGAGGCCGGGCGGCAACAAGCGATTAACGATAGGAGTATACAGAAGTGTCGTGCACTGATGCTCAGCGCAACAGCCTCAGATCTCGAGGGACTGAAGAAGCTGCTGACGTTCTCAATGGCCGGTTTGAGCACCCCGACGACGGCAGAGATTTCTGAAAACCAATCGGGGGCTCTAGAGGAACGCGACACCATGGGCGTCTGCGGAGCTTATGAAGCTGAAGCAATCGAGAACGTCGATTGAAGCAGTATCGGAAACACTGTGTCCGATCAAGACATCTGTGAACGTCGTCCGTCCATGTTTCCGCGCCAACGACAAAGACCTGTCGCCCGCGTCCCAAACTGCTCCGACATCAAACGCAAGGGTCGTCGAGCTACCCATCGCTCCGGTTTAAGAAGCAATCGACCGCTTCTTGGGCTTGGTCTTTGGGAACTCTGGGCTGGTCGCGCCAGCCCAGGAAGTCTGCGAGGCCTTTTCTATTTATCAGCGTTCCGGCGGAGCGCTATTGACCAGACTGGGGTGCGTTTTCCAAATCCAGGCTGAAGTTGTTGGTGTGAATCACAAGCAGAGTCGAGGCTCCGCCCTGGGTGTAAGTTTCCACTCCTGGATCGCTTTTCCCCTGCACCATTTTTGCCGAAAATGTGATAACGGCCTTTTCATTCTTCAGCAGGGTAGCCTGGACATTTGCTCCGGAGCCGGTCCATGTCAGTTTGTAATCGCCTGCCGGTAGCTGCGTCGATCCCACTTGCACATTGCTCGGGATGGTTACGGTTGTGGCTTTGCTGCCGGCAAAGGCGGGCACAGCAAAAAGAACGAGCATTAATGCAAAACTGAATGAACGTTTCATTTGAATCTCCTCAATCACCTCGCCGCGTACTCTTCGCCGCATGAGGCTCTGAGATGATTACAATACCGGGCCTTGATTTTGAAGCTTAAGATTTCTTAAGAGATGGATTGGCTTTAAGTTGTAACAATTCCAAGAACTTGTAAAGCTACCGCGACCTGAGTAACGCCATAAATCAATTCGACATGGCCGAAGCCGTTTTTTTCGATGCCGGATCAGCCACGTAGAGCGGGATTGTGATTTTGACGCGCAGGCCCGGCGACGCGTTTTCCGCAGTGATCGTCCCATGATGCACTTGCACAGCCTGTTTTGCGATAGACAAGCCGAGGCCCGATCCTCCACCGATGGCATCGCGCGCCTCTTCTACGCGGAAGAAAGGATCGAAAATGCGCGTAAGCGTGTCATCGGGAACACCGGGGCCATAATCACGAACTGCGATGGTAGCAGCTCGAGAATCTTCGGCGATTGACACATCGACAGTGGAGCGTTGCGGCGCATAGCGAATTCCGTTGCGCAGCACGTTCTCCACTGCGCGGCGCAAAAGTTCATGATTGCCCATCACCTGCCCGGCGAGACGGCCACTCACTGAGATGCGGCAACCGCGAATCTCGGCTTCCACCAGGCAGTCGCGGATGACTTCGTCCATGATGTCTGCTGCGAGCGTGATCGCAGTGCCCTGGCTATCGGGGCTGCATTCGATGAAGTTGATTTCCATGATGTCGGACACGAGAGAGGTAATCCGGTTCACATCCCGCTCAATGCGATCGAGCGCTGCGTTGCTGTCTGGGGATGTTCTGGCCAGCTTAATGGCGAATTTGAGTCGCGCAAGCGGCGACCGAAGTTCGTGCGATATGTCTGCCAGGAGCCTTCTCTCGCTCACAATCAGACTTTCTAGGCGTTCCGCCATTTGATTGAACGATCGCCCGAGCTGACCGATTTCATCCTGCCGTCTCGTCTTGACGCGTACGGAGAGGTTGCCCTGGCCAAAGAGCGCTATGGAAGCTGCGATTCTGCGGATGGGCGATACCACGCCCACTGAGGCCAGCCAACACAGAACGACTGTGGCCCCGATGACAAGAAAGTAGTAAGGAAGAAAGGTGAAGATATTCGCTCGTTCCGGAACACCTACGGCGGCAATCCAATACTGACCGTCCGAGGACTGGTGAGCCCGGATGTAATGGCCGTTAGCGCGAGTCCGCCATTGGGTGCGCGGTGCGGGAGGTAAGAGCGCTGCCCGGTTTTCGCCGGAGACCTGGTCGATTCCGCGCGCGTCGAGCAAATAATGCGACGATCCTCCGAAGACGCGATTCAGCCTGGCAAGATAGTTGCTGAGTGCCTTCGGACCACCGGCGCCCAAGACTCCGCGTGCGCTTTCAATTTCCAACTCGTCGATGCGATCGAAGGCGGGATCGAGCGTCTTCTTCTGTACGCGGCTTGAGATGGAGTGAAATACGAGAAAGGAAAGCGACAATGTAATCGCCATTGCCAGCAGGACGCCAAGATAGAGAGACTTCATGGGCGGTGGTTTAAGCCGTTCCGGTAAAGACATACCCAACTCCCCTGACTGCGCGAATCAGATTTCGACCGCCTACCAACTTCTTGCGCAAATGGCTTATGTGGACATCGAGAAAGCGGTCGTACGGTGTTGCTTCGCGCTCGAACAGTGCCATCGTGATCTCGTTTCGGGAGACAACACGGCCTTTAGAGCGCATCAGCATTTCCAACAGATCGAACTCGATCGAAGTCAGTTCCACTGCCGAACCCGCTACTGATACTTCGCGTGTGCCGGCGTTCACCTGGATGTCGCCAATCGCCAAAACCTCGCTGCCTTTCCAGTCCGCAGTATCGGAGCGGCGTAGCACTGCCCGGATCCGCGCCATCAGTTCATCGGGATCGAAAGGCTTGGGGAGATAGTCGTCGGCTCCCGTGTTCAGACCCAGGATCCGGTCATGTTGCTGCACGCGTGCGGTCAGCATAATCACGGGAAGATCTTTGCGCCGCCGCAACTGCTGCAACACCGCGAGACCGTCGAAGATAGGTAGCATGACATCGAGAATTACAAGGTCGTAAGTCCCGGTCAACGCGCAGTTCAGGCCATCCCGGCCATTGTAGGCGCAATCCAGATGATGACCGGCTCCGGCAAAAAACTCCTTCATCATGCCGCACAACTCGGTGTCGTCATCGACGAGCAGGAGCGATAGTTGCTCTTGATTCTCTGCAGTCTCCATCTCTGCTGCCTCGGGTCCAGGCGGACCTGGTATCCTTAACGATCCTAAGTCTCGCACAGATGAAAGCAATGGCGTCGCTCTTAACAAATCTTAAGGATGGAGCTCAAGGATCGAGCCTCTTCCACCGCCCGGTTGGCGCAAAAGTTCCTTTCGAGAGAGCAAAGACTTAGGCAAGTGCTTCCTGATTCGAGCTATTCCGGAAACGAGCCCAGAACCAGGAGGATTGGACGCTTGGGTTACTCATTGACAGCGGAAATTTCGTGCAGCCACCCGGGAGCTTTGAGGAGCTCGCGAGGACGCGGGCCGTCGGCCGCACCAACCAGGCCGTCCCGCTCCATCATGTCGATCAAATGCGCGGCCCGTCCGTATCCGATACGCAGACGTCGCTGCAGGAGCGACGTAGAAGCTTTGCCAAACTCGAAGACCAGTCGGACAGCGTCATCGAACATGGGGTCGCCATCTTCCTCCCCGCCGCTTTCGCCTTCCATGGCGGTACGTTCGTCCTTGGGCGACTCGAGGAAGCCTTCGACGTACTCGGCCTGGCCTTGGGCCTTCCAGAATTCGACCACGGCAGCGGTTTCTTTCTCGCTGACGTAGGGCGCATGCAGGCGCATCAGACGGCTGGTTCCCGGCGGCAGAAAGAGCATGTCGCCGCGGCCCAAAAGCGCTTCAGCTCCGTTGGTGTCGAGAATGGTGCGCGAGTCGACCTTTGTGGCCAGGCGGAAACTGATGCGGGTGGGAACGTTGGCCTTGATGAGACCGGTGATAACGTCGACGCTCGGCCGTTGTGTGGCCAGGATGAGGTGAATGCCCACGGCACGCGCCATCTGCGCGAGTCGCGTGATGGACTCCTCCACATTGGCGCGGTCGAGCATCATCAGGTCGGCGAGCTCGTCGATGATGATGATGATGTAGGGCAGCGGCTCTTCCTGTTCGCCTTCGTCGAAGAGCGAAGGCATCGCGCCTTCGAATAGCTTGTTGTACTGGTCGATGTTGCGCACGCTGCGGCTGGCTAGGAGCTTGAGGCGCCTCTCCATTTCCCGAACCGCATTACGCAGTGCGTTGGCGGCGAGCTTGGGCTCGGTGATGATGGGCGTGAAGAGGTGGGGAATGCCTTCATACATGCCCAGTTCAACACGCTTGGGATCAACGAGGATAAGCCGCACCTGGTTCGGCGTAGTGCGGTAGAGCAAGCTCATGATCATGGCGTTGATGGCCACGGATTTGCCCGATCCTGTAGATCCGGCGATGAGAATGTGCGGCATCGACGCTAGGTCGGCGGTGACGATGCGGCCGTTGATGTCCTTGCCCATCGAGATGGTGAGGCGCGAGCGGGCCTTGATGAAAGTCTCGCTCTCGATCACCTCGCGCAGGTGAATGGTTTCGCGATCGTGGTTCGGCACCTGAATCCCTACCGTGCTCTTGCCCGCCATACGCTCGATGAGGATGCTCTCGGCTCGCATGGCGAGGCAAAGGTCGTCGGCCAGGCCGGTAACGCGCGAGTATTTCACTCCGGCCTCGGGCTTGAACTCGAAAGTCGTGACCATGGGACCCGGGTTGATCTGTACAACCTGGCCGCGCACGTCGAACTCTGCGCATTTTTCTACCAGGACTTTGGCTTCTTCGCGGAGCGCGTCCTCGCGCACGGTTTGCGGGCCTTCGCCCTCACTCAGCAACGTGCTCGCGGGCAGCTTGAAGCCGCTCACATTCTTCGGAGCCACGGTGACCGGTCGCACGTCAGCATCGGCGCGGCCGTGAATAGCAATCTGGCCCGAGGGAATCTGCGCCGCAGGAACCGGCTCGGGCTTGGCGGTGAGCCACTGCTCAACGGGATGAGCGGCAGCGAGATGCGAAGCGATCGGCTGTGCAGCAAGGGGCCGGAGCGGCGCAGCGACGGCAGTGAGCGCAGGCGCAGCCGACGCCGATTCCGCTTCACTGCGCTCCCAGATGCTGGCGCGGCGTTGCGGCGTAATGGGAATGGCGGCTTCAGCCTGTGGCAAAGGCTCACGCTGAAATGCAGGAATCTCGTCGAGTGGGTCCCGCTGCGGCGCGCGCTTGCGAGTGAAGAATGCAAGAAAGCGGCTGAGGCGGCTCGGCTGAGGATGTTCATCAACCTCCGGGCCGGGTTCCGCAGTAAATTTCGGGAATGGGACAGGTTGCTTGCCTTCAACGCGAACAACCTCTTGCCCCGCGCGCATTTCCTCGCGCTCTTCGCGGCGGCTGCGCTGGCGATCACGCCACGCAACGAATGCGATCCAGCGCTCTGCTAGGCTTTCGCGGACAACAGAGAAGCTGATGGCCGAAGAGAGATAAAGTCCGCCCGCGGCAAGTGCCGAAGCCACCAGCCATGCGCCCTGGACGTTGAGGTAAACCACGAGAAATCCAGCCACCAGGCGGCCGACCATCCCTTCCACCGGAACCAGGTGCAACCAATGCCAGTGCCACGGCAAAAGACCAAACAGTGCGGGAAGAAAGGTTAATGTGAGCAGAGTTCCGGCCCAACGCAAGAGCGGGGAGCCACCGGGGCGCGATCGCATCCAGGTCCAACCCACGCCACCCAGCCAAACGGGAAGCAGAAATGAGGTCAAACCGAGCGCCTGAAGCAGCAGGTCGCCGATGTAGGCTCCGAAAAGACCAATCCAGTTGCGGGGTGTAGCCAAATCCGTAGACGTGTTGATCGAAGGATCCGTTGCGTGGTAGCTGGCGAGGGCGAGGAAAAGAAGCAGCGAAACCAGCAGCAGCAACATCCCGAGAAACACGTTCACGGGGCGGCTGCGCGTTGGCGACAAAACAATCCGGATGGGCTTCATGACGAGGGCGGTTCGGTTCCCGAGCTGCAAAAAGTGAAATTAGAGGCCAGCCGGCGGGAGCAGGCAAAACGTCCCAGAGCACCTTTATTATCGGCGGCTGGAGCGACTGGTCTGGGCAAAACTGACGCGGGGGAACCATCCTGTGGACCCCTGGGCCAAATTAACGATCCAGAAGATTTAGCCGCCGATGAACTTTGCGCCCCAGATCAGCAGCCATCCGCCGAGCAAAATGCGGTAGATGGCGAAGGGAGTGAAGCCGTGCTTGCGTACCCAGAAAAGAAACCATTCCACCACGCCCAGCGCCACGATGAAAGAAACGGCGGTGCCGATGAGGAGAACGATCCAGCGTTCCTGATTCATCACCACATGCGCGGTCGCTATCCCGGCGGCGCCCGCGACCTTGCTGGTGTGAATCTCTTTCAACAAATCCCAGCCAGTGGCGGCGATCATGGTGGGAATGGAGAGCAGGAAGCTGAATTCAAGCGCCGAGGGCCGGTCAAGCCCGACGAGTTGACCGGCGGCGATGGTTGACATGGAGCGCGAAGTGCCGGGAAAGATGGCCGAAAGCGCCTGGCAGAGGCCTATCCAGACGGCCTGCGGCGTTGTTAACTCCTCCACGTGGTTGGTGGACGATTCAAAGCGGGTGCTCCACACGTCGACGGCCCACATCACGATGCCGCCTACGAGCAGAGCGATTGCGATGGCGTTCAGGCTGCCCAGGTTCTTTTCGCTCCACTTACGCAGCAGCAGGGCCGGGACCGAAGTGCATGCGAAGGCGATCAATGTGAGAGAGATGGGATGGTTGAGCCAGGTGCGGTCGCCGTTTTCTCCCTCGGGAAAAGTGCGCATGAAGTTGATGATCCGTTCAAGATACAGCAGGCACAGTGCCAGGATGGCGCCCACCTGGATGACGATGGTGTACATCATCCAGTACGGATCGTTGAGCGGGATCTTCATGATCGCTTCAGCGATGCGAAGATGCGCTGTGGAACTGACCGGCAAAAATTCGGTCAAGCCCTCCACAATTCCCAAAAGAATGGACAGAATATACGGGCTCAAGAAGCCTCCTGGTTGATTTCGTGTCAGTCAGGCTGTGCGTCCGGGAGGCCCATAGATGCTCACTCCCGGTCGATGCCGTAAACAGGAACGCCTTCATCCAATTTGTACACCAGTGCCCCGGCGCGCCAAGAATAGTCGGAATCGGCGAAATGAGCTTTCAGTTGCGCGGCCACTGTGTGCGCCTGGTTGAGCGCGTCGCTGCTCTTGTGATCGTTGCCGTCGGCGTCGTACATGTCTTTGAGCACGGCCAGGCGATAAACGACCTCGTAAAGAGCTCGTGCGGTGCGCGGACCGTCGGGATACTCGTCGGCATATTTGAGGTAAATATCAGCCTCTTTCGCCGGGCACTGCTCTGAGCCCTGCCAGTCCCCGCACAGCTTGTTGTCTAGAAGATCGAAGGCCGCCAGCGCCGCCCAGCGAGTGTGGGGATAGTACTTGATGACTTTTCTCAGATCGTCTTCTTCCATCTGCTGGCGAAAAGCGGGATCCTTTTCATGAGCTGAGGGCAAGGTGGAGGCATCGGCTTTCTCTACCTGCCACTGAATGTCGGCCGACCGCCAGGCGGCTTCAGACGCCATGGGCGAGTTTGGGAACATTTCTACCACTCGGCGGTAGAGCAGGCGCGCGCTCTTCGCGGCATTGGCCGGGCCGCGCGGATTTGAGGCAAGCGCCTCCTGGTTGGCCGCCTCGCCCATAATGATCTGGTCGCCGTTGGGCGTGGTTTCTTCTACGACTCCTTTGGCCTGCATCCATCCGGAGATCGGGGGCGGTGTTTCATCGCTGCCAACCATCGGAGTGTCCCGGTCATTCTGTTGTTCTTCAATGTCAGTGTTGGCGTACACACGCACCCACGGGCCACTCTTTTCGGCGACCACCATCTCGCGGCCGATCTGCTCCCTGTCGACCCTTTGTGAGCTGGTATCAGGCGAGATGTAGAGCGGCGTGATGCGCAGAACCGTGGCGCGCGGGCCGGCCATGGGCTTCACTTGCTGCGGCGGTTTTTTTTGCCCCGCAGCGGCCAGCGCGGTACAGCCAAGCGCTGCGCCGAGGGCGAGAGAGCGAACGGCGAAGATGCGCAGTTTCATCACAGAGAGAATCATAGTTGAACGACGCTATGCGTTGCTTTCCGTAAGCACCTGGGCCAGCAGCGTTGGGTCCACGTTGCCGCCGCTCACCACGGCGACGGCCTTGCGATAAGGGGGCAATTGGTGTGCGTGGAAGAGCAGTGCAGCCGTTGAAACTGCGCCGCTGGGCTCGGGAACCAGCCGCGTGGCGGCCACAATAGCGCGCATGGCCGCGCGAATCTCCGCCTCTGTCACCGTGATGATGCCGTCGACGAATGCTTGAATGTGAGCGAAGTTGCGCACTCCCACGCTCTGCGTGCGTAGACCATCGGCAATAGTGCGGCTGGTCATCTCCGCCGGCCAGGTAACGATTTTGCCGGAGCGGAAACTCTCTGCGGTATCGCCGGCCAGCTCCGGCTCAATCCCGAAGACCTTTACTTTGCGGGCGTCCGCCACGGCGGACTTCACGGCCGCGGCCACTCCGCTCAGCAAGCCGCCACCCGAAACCGGCGACAGCACAAGATCCACGTCCGGCAGCTCCTCCACGATTTCGATGCCGCAGGTTCCCTGCCCTGCGATGATCTGCTCGTCATCGTAGGGAGGAATGACAACGTACCCGTGTTCGCGCACCAGTTGCTCGGCCATGGCGAGGCGCTCGCTCGATGCCACACCCACGTCCACGACTTCAGCGCCCATCGCCAGCGTTGCGGCTCGTTTAATGGCGGGCGCGTTCGAGGGCATGACAATAACTGCCTTCGCTCCCACCGCGCGCGCCGCATAGGCCACGCCCTGGGCGTGATTGCCGCTCGAGTAAGTAATGACTCCGCGCGAGATTTCAGCCGGCGTCAGTTGCAGAATCTTGTTGGATGCGCCGCGGATTTTGAAAGCGCCGACAGGCTGCAGGCTCTCCGCCTTGAGCCAGATCTCCCTGTCCGTTCCGTGACCGGACACGCCCGGAAATGCAGCCCTCACCAGAGGCGTCTTCATGGCAATGGACGCAATGCGCGCGGCGGCGGCGCGAATGGCGTCGATCGATACGAGGTTCTGTGTTTCCGTTTGCATGGCGGCCTCAGAATTTCTCTTTCAAGTATCGCCGATGGACGTGGACCGTCCGCCAAAACAGATTCTGGCGCACGCAAAAGGGGCGGCAGCCGAAGCCGCCGCCCTTCTGGTGCGAGCTGCCGTTTAGAAAAACAACTTTCCAGAGACCTGCAAATTGCGCGAACCATACAGCGTGCTGCTGCTGGTACTCGAGGTCACGCCGAAGGCCGAGAGAGGCGTGCTCGCCGCATAAGGCACAAAGCATCCGGAGTCTCGGGAGCCGGTTGGCGGAGTAATCGAGGCACATGTGTACTTCGCCGCTCCAGTTGCGCTTGCTCCAGGAGCCAGGAACGTTGTATAGGTGCTGTTCACGCCGGTGATGATTTTGTGGTTGAGCAGGTTGAAGGCTTCCGCATTGAGCTGCACCGAAAGATTCTCGTGGATTTTGAGATTGCGCGTCAGCCGCATGTCAAAGTCGTTGAAGCCCGGCATGGGAATGCTGTTGCGCCCGATTTGGGGAGGACGGCCGCTGGTAGCTCCACCCGTACTCGAACTCATGGCGCCGCCGAAGATACCGCTTTCATCCGCGTAACTCGACGGAACAGTATTACCCGAGTAGATGGTGCCGCTGACGCCGAGGAAGATCGGCTCGCCGCTGGATGCAATCTCTGCACCTGAAAATTGCCAGCCGTTCACAAGTTGACTCGCCATCATATTGCTGACCTTGAAGGTCGGCTGATAAACAAACGTGAGAGACCCGCGGTTCCGGATATCGATGTCCGACGGTCCATTGTCGAACCGGATATTATTCGGGTCGGTCGGGACGTCTCCACCGAAGAAGGTGCCATTGGCGCCCTGTACCTGGCCGTCGTCACTTGCATGCGCCCACGTGAAGTTGCCGAGGATTTCAAGCCCATTGGCGAACGGACGCCGCGCCGTGACGGCAAGCGAGTTATACCAGGTGTTGGCCACACTGTAGCCCGTGTTGAAGCTCGATAGCTGCTGACCGGCGCTATTGAGGGCTGGGCGCCGATCCGTCGGCAGATACACCGGAACCGTAATGGTTTTTGTAATGTTGTTGTTCGCATCCTGAACCAGGTAGGTCGCCAGCCCATGTGGAGCCTGGCCAACCAGTTCTGCATCCAGAAAGACGGGGAGCCTCATGCCGCGAGTCCCGACATATCCCACCTGGAGTGAAAGCTTGCCTGGCAGCGACTGCTCGAGGCTCAGATTCATCTCGTGCGCGAAAGGTGGCACGAAGTTCGGATCCAACCCGTGGAAGCTATAGCTGGGTGTTACGGTTAACGGAGTCACGCCCGGCGCCGCACCACTCGAAGGGTACTGCGCAGTCGACAGCGACGGGCCCGAAGGCTGGAACGGCAGATTCGGATAGCGCAATTTCGCAGCGGTCGTACCGGTCCCCGGAGCTGAGGGGCAGGGGGTGTTCGGAGGTTGCGGAGCCCCTGAGCTCGAGAAGCATCCTGTGTACGTATAGTTCAACTGCACCACGCCATTTTCAACGCGCATCGCGTAGTAAGTGCTGCCCTGGTTAAGCGCGGAGAACAACCCGTACCCACCGCGAACCACGGTGCCCGCATACGGCGACCATGAAAAGGCCACGCGTGGCTGAATGCGATCCGTCACGTTCTTGATCGAACTGGTGTATTCCGAAGAGATCGGATCAAACAGGTGGTTGACCAGCCCCGGGTTCGGTGTGAGCTGGATGTCGTACCGCACGCCCGCTGTCAACGTAAAGCTTTGTGAGAGCTTCCATGTATCTTCCGCGAAGCCGTCGTACATCTTCATCCAGAAGTCGTCCTTGCCCTGTGTTCCCGGTGTTGTGTTCACCTGGTCGACGGTCTGAACCAGCGACGAGTAATGGTAGCCGGCATAAGGATCGGTGTCGCCGGCCTGACCCGCAAAGGCGTCCTGAATCCAGGACTGGAATTTGAGCAGGTTGGTGGCATCGCCATAGCTGTAAATGCCTCCGCCCTGGAAAAGGTTGATCATCACTTCGTGGACGATGTTGACATCGCCGCCAAACTTCCAGGTGTGGCGGCCATGGCTGGTCGAAAACACGTCGCTGATCTGGATGCGGTGCTCATCTGGCTCCGCTTTGCGCGGCAGAGCATTCGGCATGCCGAATGTGTCTGCGCCCATGCCCACTGAAGGACCGGAAGCATTCGCTCCCGCCGTCTCCAGATCCCGTCCGTACTGCCCGTGAACTTCATTCACGCTCGAGCTGCCGATCTGGGTTGTCCATCCGCCCACGATGAACCGTTCGTGGTAGTAGGTGGGAGCGTTGGTCGATGGCGAGCTGTTGGTAAAGGTCGCCGCCGAGCTATATCCGTAGGCGGAATAAAAGTCCGCCCAGTTGAAGTTCACAAACGCATCGTTTTTGCTGTTGATGTGAAAGTCCAAACGCGGGAAAAAGACGTCTTCCTTCGAAAAGCGCGTCGGAGCAGCCGTTGACTCGTTGACGAGGAATTGGATTCCATTGGTGCACTGCGTGGCAGTGATCGTCGTCGGGCACGCACCCGGATAGATAGTATTGCTGCCTGCGCTAACTCCGGAGGGCAGTGTCGCCGATGTCGAGATGTAGTTACTGTCGGTATAAAGAGCCTTGCCGACCTTGCGGAAGCCATCATACGTGAAGAAGTAGAACAGCCGGTCCTTGATGAACGGACCGCCTACCGAGCCGCCGAATTGCTGCTGCTGGTGCGTAGGCTGCGTCAGCAGGAACGCTGCAGCCGCGGGAGTCAGCCCGGTGACGGTCGGGTTCAGCGCCTGGTACTTCGTGTACGGATCCAAGGCATTCATGGAGGGATAGCGCAGGAAGTAGAACAGGTCGCCGTGCAGGTTATTGGTGCCGCTCTTGGTGATCGCGTTCACCTGGCCGCCGGCCGCCTGCCCGAATTCGACGGAGTAATTCGAGGTATCAGCCTGAAACTCCTTGATCGAATCGACTGAATACACGTAAGGCGCTCCGCTGGCTCGGCCGCGGGCTTCAGAAAAGAGCATCTGGTTGTTGTTGGCGCCGTCGACGTAGTTCTGGTTATAAAGGCCGCTAATGCCGTGGAAGCTGACAAGTCCGCTGCCGCCATCCTGGGTGACATTGGGAGTGAGCAGGACGAAGTCGCTCCAGTTGCGCGCGTTCACCGGCAAGTTTGCCACCAACTGCGTGTCCACGACCTGCGAGACCTCGGTCTTCTCGGTGTCAAGAATCTCATTGGTGGCTGAAACCTCGACCGTAGTGGTGGCCGCGTTCACTTTCAGCATCATGTTGATGGTGAGCGTCTGGCCAACGAGGAGGGTGATCCCGGTTTTTTGCACCTTGCCAAAGTTGGGGGCGCTGGCATCGACCTCGTAGTGCCCGGGGATCAGGAAGGGTGCCGAATAGTAGCCTGCGGAGTCGGCTACGTAGACGTGGGTCACTCCCGTATCCACATCCGTCACGGTCAATGACGCGTTGGGGATCACTGCCTGGTTGGCATCCGTCACTGCACCGTTGATGGTGGCAGCGCCAGTGGTCTGCGACCGGGCGGACAAGCCGGCGAACGCCAGGAAAAACGCCGTCAATGCGAACGCGGCGATCGTTCTCCGGGTACACAAACTCCAAAGCTTCGACATAGGCTCTCCTTGTAAGGTTTGGTTGGCTGCAAAATAGCATTTTCGGAAGAAATCGAATGCAGTGCCGCAAATGAGGGCATCGCGGCGGCGAGAGCTAAGACCCCCGGTGATTTCATTTCTCTTCACCGGGAAGCGGTGGCCCAGCTCAGCTCTTCAGGAGTGAAGAATTGGCGCAGCTTCCGAATACGCTTACGATATCGCAAGCGTACCACACCGTAAGTGTGGAAAAGGCGTCAAAATCGTGTAAAGAAATGCCTTGCACTACTCGTAGGCAAGCGCATCGATGGGGTCTTTGCGGGCCGCCATCCAGGCGGGATAGAGCGCCCCGCAAAGCGATCCGACGAAGGCGATCGCGGCGGCGTAACCAATCCACTGCGAGGTGATCTCGAAGGACTGCGTGGGAAAGAAGTGAAGCATCGCAACGCGCACTCCGTAGGTGCCCGCGATACCCAACACTACGCCGGCAATGGCAAGCAGAGCGCACTCGCGCAAAACCACGCCGACAATCGTTGCTTTGGAGGCACCCATGGACTTGAGGATGCCGATCTCCCGGGTGCGCTCCAGCACGGCGGTATACATGGACTGGAAGATGACCAGGAACCCGATGACGACAGCGATGCCGGTCACCGCATCGAGGGCGACATTGAAGCCGGGAATCTTATCGGGCGTCATCTGGTTCAGCCAGCTGTCAACTGTCGTTAACGTATTCTTTCCGAAGCCGCGGGTGGCACGAATCTCCTGCATAACCAGGTTGTCGTCCGCCGGACTGTCGCATTTGATGTAGAAGAGCGAAGCCATGCCTTGCGCGCCAATCAGTTGCTGCATCGTATCCAGAGGAATCAGCTTTCGTCCTCCTTTTCCTTGCTCCACGATGCCCGATATACGGAAGGGATGGTCCAGGATCGTGATCGTGTCTCCTGCCTCGTACGGCTTTCCAGTAGCCGGATTGCGGCCGCCGGCAAAGACATCGTCGACAATGGCGTCATTCGGCCCCTGAAAAGGACCTCCAGCAAGAAAGACGAACGGTTTGAGCGCGTCAAAGGTCGGATAATCGATGCCGTAAAGGATCTCCACACTGCCGTTAGTCGAGATCTTCTGGATGGCCGCTGAGACCACGGTCACGTGGGGCAGCTTGAGCAACGCTTCCTGGTCGATGACCGGCATTGATGCGCCGCTTGTGGCATTGAAATAGCTGGCGTTGGAGGGCAGAAGCATGAGATCGGCGCCGATGCCATTGGTGCGCTGCTTCGTGGAGTTCAGGATGCCCATGAAGATCCCGACTATGGACAGGATCATAATGACTTCAATGGCTACGGCCAGGACGCTGATGATCGAGCGCAGCGGGCGGTGCAGCAGATTGGCAACGATAAGTTTATTCATGCTCCAGCCAGGCTCGGTAACGCGAAGAAGGGCCGAAACCCTAGACCTCAGGGTAACAGCCGGAGCCAGGCGCTGCGTGACGCCCAGGACTGCCCGCGGCAACGCCCGTTACGTTAGTGATTCCACAAGGGCGAGAAAAGCCTAATCGGCCTTTGACCCGGGGTGGAGCGGGGTTTATCGTGAAGGTAAAATTTCTGTGGGCATTTGGGCCCATTTTCGGTCGCCGATGGGAAATTTTGGAGAAGAACTGCGCAAGGAGCGCGTGTCACGCGGCGTTGCGCTGGAAGACATTTCGGCGGTCACTAAGATCAGCCAGCGCCACCTGGTTGCGCTGGAGCAGGAGAAGTTTCGCCTGCTGCCTGGCGGCATTCTGAGCAAAGGGATTGTGCGCGGTTATGTTGGCGCTCTTGGCCTCGACCAGCAGAACTGGACCGATCGTTTTCTGCAGGCCTATGATGCCTCGGGCCAGATGATCGACGACGATCGAAACTGGACGGCCTTCGCCTCCAACGTGGGCAAGGCGCGGATCCTTCGCCGCGAGGCCGCCGAGATGCGATTGCGCTGGATCGGCGCTGCTCTTCTGCTGATCGTCGTGGGGGTTGCCGCATTCTTTACGCTGCGCTACTTGGGCGTGCGCGAGGGCTGGTGGCAAACGGTGCTCCCAGGCCATAGAGCTTACGCATTCCTTCATGCTGCGCAGTCCACTGTCCGAGCGCTAGCCGCGTTCCTCGTGACCAGAAATTGAACTTCGCCGGCCACCCGGCTCAGGCCTCTCAATCTGCCATTGAACAACGAATGATCGCCGTACGCTGCATGCCTTTGCTACCAACACGCCGGGGACATTACCATGGAGTGATGCACCATGAGGCTTGGGCGTGAACGCGCGGGTACACTGATTTGTTCTCCCTGCGCCGCCGTTTATGAGGAGCGGGTTGCTGCCATATGCAGCCCCGGACCCCGGGTGAATCGCCATTGCTGCAAGCACAGAGCTGAATCCCTACTACGCGAAGGAGTCTGAAGTTGAGCGACCGTTTTCTGTTTACATCTGAATCAGTAACCGAAGGCCATCCCGACAAGATTGCCGACCAGGTTTCCGATGCCATTCTGGACGCCTGCCTGGACCAGGATCCCTACAGCCGCGTGGCGGCGGAAACTCTCACCGCGACTGGACTTGTGGTAATCGCGGGCGAGATCACCACCAAGGCCTACGTCGATTTCCAATCGTTGGTACGCGGAGTGGTGGCTTCCATCGGCTACGACAACGCGCTCTACGGCTTCGATTCCAATACCTGCGCGGTGATCTCGAGCATCAACAAGCAATCCGGCGATATCGCCCAGGGTGTTGACACCGGCGGCGCCGGCGATCAGGGTATGATGTTCGGCTATGCTTCCGACGACACGCCCGAATTGATGCCTGCGCCCATCTCGCTGGCGCACAAGCTCTGCCGCCAGTTGAGCTACGTGCGCAAGAGCGGCAGGCTGCCCTACCTGCGGCCCGACGGCAAGAGCCAGGTGACGGTGGAGTACGGCGAAGACGGCAAGCCGGCGCGCATCGACGCCGTAGTGATCAGCAGCCAGCACTCCGAGGCGGTAAGCAACGAGGAGCTCCACGCCGATGTACTCAAGCAGGTGATCCAGGCTGTGCTGCCGGCCAAATGGCTCGACGAGCACACCAAGTACCACATCAACCCGACCGGACGTTTCGTGATCGGCGGGCCGATGGGCGACACCGGGCTGACCGGCCGCAAGATCATCGTGGACACGTACGGCGGCATGGGCCGCCACGGTGGTGGCGCATTTTCCGGCAAGGATCCGACCAAGGTAGATCGCTCGGCTGCCTACATGGCCCGGCACATTGCCAAGAACATTGTGGCTGCAGGGCTCGCCAGCCGCGCTGAAGTCCAGCTTGCCTACGCCATCGGCGTGGCAGAGCCTGTGAGCGTGCTGGTAGAGACCTTCGGGACCGGGAAACTGAGCGAGGCACAGCTTACCGACCTCGTCCGTAAGAACTTCTCCCTTACGCCGAAGGGGATTATCGAATACCTGAATCTGCGCCGCCCCATCTACCAGAAGACTGCCGCGTACGGGCATTTCGGACGCACCGAGCCGGAGTTTACGTGGGAATCAACAGAGAAGGCCGCAAAGCTTGCCTCCCAGGCAGGCGTGGCCGCGGCAGCGAAGTAGCCAGTCGGCGGGCGCGCGAGTTCGCAAGTCAACACGCGCTCGAACGATTGCAAAATTGGAAACAGTAGTGGGATCTGCCGCAAACGGCAGGTCCCATTATTTTTTACCTTGGGGATCGATGACTTAGAATGCTTCGTGATGCTAAGTGTCTTTTTTCATAGCGGAGAAATTCATGCATCGTAGTGCCATCGCTGTGTTTCTGTTTGGCTTATCCACGGTCTGCGCCGCGCAAGGCGGAGCCAATTGGAACTACGAGGGCCACACCGGCCCGCTGGTGTGGGGCGAGCTCGATCCCGCATACCGGGCTTGCTCCAAAGGCCACGAGCAATCGCCGCTCGACATCCGGGGAGCGCATTTGAACCGGACGCTGGGGCCGATCCAGTTCCACTACATCGGCGGGGCAATGGAGCTGGAAAACACGGGCCGCGGCATCGTCGCGCGCGTAGACCCGGGTAGCTACATGGTGGCCGACGGCGTGCGCTACAACCTGGTCGACCTCGAATTTCATCACCCGAGCGAACACCCGGTGAAGGGTAAGTTGAGCGACATGGAAGTGGACATGGTCAACCGCAGCGAGGATGGCAAGATGGCTATTGTCGCGGTGCGCCTTAACCAGGACCGGGGCTTTCCCAATGCGCTGCTGGCCACGCTTTTTGAGCACCTGCCTGCCAAGCCAGGCACGACAACAAGGATCACCGAAATGGTAAGTGCCGGGGCCCTGTTGCCGGCGGACCGCGGTTATTGGACCTATGTCGGATCACAATTGACACCACCCTGCACCGAGGGCGTTCGCTGGTACGTGTTCGAGGAAGACCAGAGTATGAGCCGCGAGCAGTTGCGTGCGTTCACTGGCCTTTTCCGGATGAATACGCGCCCCGTCCAGGATCCGCACGGACGACGAATCGAAGCCAACGAATAGAGGCAGAGGTAAGCTACCGGGGATTGGTGGTCATCAAGCTGCGAGCAGCGTGAGCCTCAAGACCAGTGCATCGCCGTCTCTTTCCGCACGCACGGCGGTCAGGTCGCGAATAAGATAATGTGCAGCGTCGAGCCATTCGGCGGAGAGCGTGAAGGTAGTTGCCACCACGGTGCAGCCGGCGGCACGGCCGGCATCGATGCCTGAAGGCGAATCTTCAAAGACGACGCAATCAGCGGGTGTGATGCCGAGCAAAGCGGCTCCGGCGAGGAACGGCTCGGGGTGAGGCTTGCCGCGCGTGACGTGCTCGGCGGTGACGAGCTGTCGGGGAACAAGGATGCCTGCAGCGGCAAGCCGGATGCGCGCCAGGCGCTCAGTGGCGCTGGTGACCACGGTCCAACGGTCAAGAGGCAAGGCCGCGAGCAGATCGCGCACGCCGGGAAGCACCGAGAGCCCTTCGTTATCCTCCACTTCGATGTCTTCAATCACCTTCAACTCAGCTTCGCTGTCGAGGTCAGGGCGCAGTTTGGCGATGGCTTCGACGGCGCGGCGGCCATGCGCGATCTTGCGCGTAAGGGCAGCGTCCACGCCGCGCAGATGCGCCCATTTGGTCCAACTGCGCTCGACCGAAGCAATGGACGAGATGAGAATGCCATCCATATCGAAGAGGATGCCTTTGCAGTGGATCACGGCCCGGAAAGCAGGGGGGGAGGAAGACATGGATTCATTCTAGGGTGAGGTGATGTGGAGCGATAGGAACTGAGAGACATACGAATCTAAAGAATCCGATCATGCGGCAAGCAACGATACGGCGAGTCCCCGCAACCATCCACGGAGGTGTTGAGACAGCGCGGGCATAGGCTTCGGGCAACCAGCAGCATTAAGGTTTGGTTTTTTGAGCGGGCGTATCTCTTGAAGTAGTAAAGCTGATTTTGGGCGGGTCGCCGAACGTGATCGTGGCTTCAACAGCGTGCTTGCGCGTGCCGCTGGTCACGCGGTCCTGGCCCAACTGGATGGCGCCGTTGGCGATGGAGGCGTCGGCAGTGAGGTGATCGAAGCGGCCCAGTACGACTGGGATCGCTGCAGGTTTGGGCGCGTCAGTGGTTTTCGCGGCGGTGATCGCCCCGCGGCGCGCTTCGAACTGGAGCGTTCCTTTGGCCGAGGCACCCAAATCCTCTGCCGTGTAGCCGGAGAGCTCGACTTTGCCGTCGCCGCTGATCGTTTCACCAGTCCAGTGCAGGCCAAGCAACTGGCCCATGTCGGCTGCGTTGAGATCCTGAAAATCGCCCTCGAAGGTGTAGTCGGGCTTGTCCTTATCGTTGGCCGGCTTGTCGATCGATCCTGTGGCGTGCAGGCTGCCGCCCAAAAGGCTCGCATCGAGGCTCGTGATCTCAGCCCCGGCGGGAAGAACGCGCAAGGCAACCGTAAATCCCTCAAGGGTAACCGGACCGAGAACAAGCGAATCCGCAACCAGCGTGCCATCAAGCTGCGGCCACGGCGGGGCCGTGGAGGGATGGAATCGCTCGATGAGATCGGAAAGCATTGTGCTTTTCTCGCGCGCGCCCAGCAGAGCGGTTTGGAAGGCAGCGGCATCGAGGTCGCCGAAGCGCACCTGGAACTGCGGCGGGCAAGGCTGCGGCCCAGCCTGATCGGGGGGGCAGGTGAGCGGCACGGTAAGGCTCGCCGTTGCTTTCAGCGGCCCGTAGGAGAACCCAACTGGATCCCACCGGAGTTCGCCTTCGCCGAGGTGCAACGTGGCTTCAGCGATTGTGACGTGGCCCGCAAGATAATCGGCTTTCCAGTTGGCATTTCGTAGCGTGATGGTTCCGGTAAGGGTGTCCTCATTTGGAACCGGAGTGGGAGCTGCGGTTGCGACTCCGGCGGACGCTGCCGGGATTTGCGAGGCCGGCGCCGCAGCGGACGCAGCCTGCAACGCGGAGCCGCCGGGAAGCGGAATCTGCTCGGGAAGCATCCATGGCCCCTCAGCGGTGAGGTCAACGGCGATGGGGTCGCCGGCAAGCCCTGCCAGCGCCCCGGTGTGCGGGATTCCAGCCGCATTGGCGATCTCTCTGGCTCGTGCCAAGCTGGCCTGGCCGCGCACCCCGGCGTGATAGCCCGAGAGCGAGAGGCGTAGGTTGATCGTGAGTGGAGCAGCGCCGCCGGCAGGAATGGTGAAGGAGCCGGCCAGCGCCTGCGAAGAACGCGAAGCGTCTGGCTGGGCGAGCGTGACGGGCTCGAACGGCACCGGTTGGAGTGTGATTCTGGGTGTCTGAATCGGCCGGGTAAGACCGCCGCCGCTCAAGGTAAAGCCAGAGACGGTCAAACTGCCGGTGAGTGGGCCGGTTTGCTCCGTAGCGGCTTTGCCAGGACGGTTTCTGGCTGGCTTTGCGGGCGTTTGAGGCTCCGCAGTTTTAGCCGCGGCGACTGCGTAAACGATTTTTCCGCTGACGGTGCCATCGGCTTCCAGGTCAGGAGCGACACCGCTGCGGAAGGTGCGCAGCGCATCGAGGCCGGCAGCGACGGGAATGCGATCGAGCGCAACTGAAAAACCTGGCGGCGCATCTTCGCCAGGTTTTTCGCCGGTCACGTGGACGCTGCCATCGCCAAGCGGCGAGTCGCAGACCAGGTTGCGGAGGCTGCGTTGCGCGTAGTGGTAGACAAACGCGCAGTTGGCGTCGAAGTCGAGCGGCGAAGTCGGGGTAAACTCGGCGCGGTGAACACCCGCAGCACGCAGCCGCATGGCGATTTGTGCAGTATCGGCGGTGCCATCGAGGTGCAGTTCGCCGGTAAGGTCGCCGCGCCAGCCGGGGTCTGTGCCAGTGACGATACGGGCAAGCTGCCCCAACTGCGCCTCGCGCCAATCGAGGTCGAGGTGCAGTGGCATGAGGCGGAGCGCGGGAGCGCGTCGCACGCTGGCCTCGATCCGCACGATGCCGGTTTCTTCCTGGTACAAGCTCACGTCAGTGCGGGCGGGCTGGCCGCGCAGGCGGAGGCGCCACTCGCCGGGATTCTCCTGCCAGAAAGAGAGATCGGCATTGATGAGGGAAAACGGGAGTTTCTCTACTCCGTTTTTGAAATCGATGTGAGAGTTAGTGGCTTCAAGGTAGGGCAACGGAGTGGCATGGCGTGCGCCTGGGGCCGATCCCGTTTGTGCGGCCGCAGTGCGAAAGAGCGGGTCAAGATTCCAACGGCCCGGGCCCGCGCGTACGAGATTCAGCGTGGCCACGTCAACACTGATCTTTCCAATCTCAACGCGGCCGCGCAGCAGTGCGAATAGCCGGACGGAGGCAATGACCCGGCTGGCATAGAGAACCGGTTCGGCGCCGTAGGCTGGATCTTCCGCAACGCTCAGATCGGAGAGCTCGAATCCTGGCCAGGGCAAGAGCCGCACCTGCACAGACGAGAGATGCACCGGCCTGCCCAGCGATTGGGAGATGAGTTGGGTGATGCGCCCCTTGTAATGGTTGACATTGATGAGCGGAGGCACGACCAAAACAAGCACGAGGACGGCAATCACCGCCAGCGCAGTTCGCAGCCGTTTACGTAGTTTCTCTTTGCTCGTCGCGCCGATGGTCATTGTCTTTCTAAATTCTAGAGCCTGTTATTAACTTTCCCACAGGTGGCGTTGCGAACGAAAATCGGGCCAGACGAGGCGGAGGCCGAAGGCTTTGGCGAGTCCAAGGTCGAGGCCGAGAATGAAGTATTGCCCGATTTGCGTCGCAACCCTTGGGGCTGGGGCCAATTTTCCTCATTTCGTTGTCGCTCGTCGCTGGCAGACACCCGGCATGCGTCGCTCCTCGCTCCTCGAACTGAGAAAAATTGGCTCCCAGCGCCGCCTACACGAAAGTTAATAACAGACTCTAGCCTTCAGCGTTCAGCCATCATCTTTTCAGTGAAAAGCATTCGGCTTTCGGCGCCCTCGAGGAGGGTCAAGAGGCGAAGCTGAGAACGGCGAGTATTTTGCTACGAACGCGTTGTCGCGGCGCACAGGCACAAGCGATAAGCAGATGGTCGGAGCTCATCGCGTGACGTGGAAGGTCCGGCTCCAGCGGGTATCGCTGAAGAAGTGCAGCACCACGTGAGTCATCCAGGCGAGTTTGTTTCCGAATCCCGTCTGTTCGAGCTCCGCCTCAGTGGCTTCGAACGACCAATAGTTGAACAGCGGCCGGCCCATCACGTTCTGCCGGGGTACAAAACCCCAGAAGCGAGAGTCCGCGCTGTCGTGCCGGTTATCGCCCATCATGAAGTATTCGCCGGGCTGAACCACCAGCTCTCCGTTCTGAACATAATTGGGAAAGGCCACGGCCCATGATTCTGGTTTCAGATTGCCGGGTTCCGGAACCGGCGGCACCGAGGGAAATTCGTCGGCGAACTCATCGTGATTGCCCGGCGTTGTGGGCTGTGCGTAAGGCTCGCTCTGGGCCACGCCATTGACGAAGACAACCCCATTGCGCAGTTGGATATGGTCGCCCGGGACGCCAATCAGACGTTTCACCAGGATCAGGTAAGTCGGTGAACCGTCGACTGGATCAGGGTCCGTGACAGGCTTGATGAAAACCACGATGTCGCGCCGCCGCGGCTCGCGATAGCGCACTAGCGGCATCCACTTTGCGGGCGGAGCAGAGCGTAATGCGATCGACGATTAGGTGATCCCCGATGAGGAGTGTCTTCTCCATGGAGCCGGAAGGAATCACGAAGTTCTGCGCCAGAAAGGTGAGGATGAACAGACCCACTACCAGCACCGAGCAGATGCCGGCCAATGACTCAAGCGGCGTCTCTTCGTTGCCGGCTCTCGCACGTGCTGGTCTTGCAGGTGCTGGAGCCGGCCGTTGCGCTGGCGACTTTTTCTTCTTCGTCATCGAAAGTCAATTTCCTTCGGGTAAACCGGTTGGCAAGTGGCGCCGCGGCAGCCAACTCAGAGCGTCCGGTGGAAAGTCCGGCTCCAACGCGTCTCCGTGAAGAAGTGCAGCGCCA
Organism: uncultured Acidobacteriaceae bacterium; assembly: GCA_963758785.1. Lineage (GTDB taxonomy): Bacteria > Acidobacteriota > Terriglobia > Terriglobales > Acidobacteriaceae > Telmatobacter. Next base: position 99,537 of record CAVWXA010000022.1, on the reverse strand, counting down.
CGTGGACCATCCAGGCGAAACGTGGAGCCAATACCGGGTTCTTCATACACCGACTCGGGAGTTTCGAACGACCAGTAGTTGAAGAGCGGACGGCCGATGATGTTTTGCCGCGGCACAAATCCCCAGAACCGCGAGTCGAGGCTGTCGTGCCGATTGTCACCCATCATGAAGTACATGCCGGGTGGGACGACGAGATCGCCGTTGACGACGTGGCTGGGAAAATCGACGGCCCAACTCTCAGTGGCGCCGCCAGGCTGCGGGTAGGGCGGGACGGAGGGAAACTCGTCGAGAAATTCCTGATAATTTTCCGGCGTCGTGGGCTGAGCGTGCGGCTGGTACTGCGCGACTCCGTTGAGGATTACGATGCCATCACGCAGATGGATGTGGTCGCCGGGCACGCCGATGAGCCGCTTGACGAGAAAAAAGTATTGCGGCTTTCCTTCGGCGTCCGGTTCCGGCTCGGCAACCGGCTTGATGAAAACCACGATGTCGCCGCGCCGCGGCTCGCGATAGTGGACCAGCGGCATCCACTTAGCGGGCGGAGCGAGCGTGATGCGGTCGACGACGAGGTGATCGCCGACAAGCAGCGTGTTCTCCATCGATCCGGAGGGAATCACGAAGTTCTGCGCGAGAAATGTAAGGATGAAGAGACCCACCACCAGCACCGAGCAGATGCTGGCAACCGCTTCAAATGGCGTTTCCTCTGCCGTGTCGGGAGCCGCTTCGGGATGCGCCTCTGAGGATTCGTTGGGTGTTCGCGGTTTTTTCTGTGCCATTCTGTCGCTCTACGTCGGTGAACAGTGGTCGGTCGCCATGAGCCAACCGCATCTTCGATTGCGCGCTAAGGCGTTCTTCAGCTTGCCCAATCGACTCGCGCTTCCGGCGCGAAGCCTGTCACCGATCACTGTTTCTCAATGCACCACGCGGAAGATGCGCCGCCAGCGCGCAAATCCCGTGAGACGTTCAGCAAGATCCCGTTCGTGTCCGAGTCTATCATCCGCGGCTTGCTGGCTAGCCAGCTGCGCAAGTGGCTCCGCGGCCTGCTGCGTATCGGTAGACGAGGGGCGGGTGAGCGAAAAATAGATGACGAGCGGACGCGCCACGATCGCCTGGCGCTGGCACAAAACCCCAGTAGCGGGAGTCCTTGCTGTGATTGCGATTGTCGCCGAGGACAAAGTAGTCACCGGCAGGCACCTGTAACTCGCCGTTTTGGGTAAGGCTCTGCATCAGGCGCCACCAGTCGGGATCGACCTCGGGGTCGGTATAGATCTTTGCGGGAAAGTCGTCACGTGCAACATTGGGCGGCGCGGGTTCGAAGGCGGCATATGGCTCGCGGAGGGCGACGCCATTGACGATGACTTGTCCGTCCACGATGCGCAGCCGGTCGCCGGGAAGCGCCACCACTCTCTTGATGAGCATGGGCGGCTGCGGATGATGGAAGACGATGATGTCGCCACGCTGCACTTGCCGATAGGGCAGGAGCCACTCGCTGAGGCGGCCTTGAGGCGCATAAATCTGCTTGTTGAAGAGCAGAAAATCTCCAACCAGCAGTGTGCGCTCCATGCTTTCAGAAGGAATGAGAAGAGGCTGCATCAAGAACGTCAGCACAAAGAGTGCCACCACGATGGTCTGCAGCAGCGACGCAAACGCGTGCGGAAGGGTGGGCAGATGCGCGCGGAGCAGCGCCATCCGGTGGTGAATGGGAAGCGGCGCTGGCGCCCGGGTGCTCATGGCTCGGGTTGCTCCTCAGCTTCTGTACCCGTCATCGCGTCAGACTCAGCGGCGGCTGCAAGCTGGTCAAGATTCGCCGCTTGATCGAGATTCGCCAGGCGTTCGAGAGCGCGCCGTGCGGCATCCTGCTCGGCGAGTTTCTTGGTGCGTCCCTTGCCGCGGGCCAGCGGTTTACCCGGAGTTCCGGCTTCGCTCTTGAGCCGCACTTCGATGAGAAAGCGCTTGTGATGGTCGGGGCCGCTTTCACTTTTGACGCGGTAGACAGGCGCCCCGGCACGGATCGCCTGCAGCCGCTCCTGGAGTGCGGACTTGTAGTTGCCCAAAGCGTCGCCAGAGCGCAACTCGAGGGCGAGCCGGTCGGCGGCTTCACCCATCACCTGGCGGCGGACAAAGGCCCGCACAGGCTCCAGGCCGCCATCGAGAAAGAGCGCACCCATCACAGCTTCCATCGTATTTGAAAGCACGGTGCTTCTCCGGCGCAAGCCGCTGTGCTCTTCGCCGCGGCTCAGACGCAAATGCTTGCCCAAGGCCGATGGCCTCGGCCACCTGCGCCATGTGTTGGCGGCTGACCAACCCGGAACGCACGCGCGTCAATTCGCCCTCATGCCACTCCGGATGCAACACGAAAAGCGACTCGGCCACCACAAGCCCAAGCACGGCGTCGCCGAGAAATTCCAGGCGTTCATTGTCGCTTATGGGAGACTGATTGCCGTCTGCCTGAGCGAGCTCGTGGGCCAGTGAGCGGTGGGTGAGCGCGCACACCAGCAGCTCAGGGCTCGAGAATTCATGTTCGAGCGCGGATTCAAGCTCTTTGAGTTCTGCATTCATGCGACCTGCGTGACCGGCATCCTTCCTCATGCATTCTGACCGATTGCGGGTCCGTTCTACCGGATGGGGACCTCCTCCATCACGGAAATTGGACGCACTCGTTCCTCGCGAAGTAACAGATTTGGGGATTAATGCTGATTGGGCGTGCCGTCCTGAGCTTGCGGCCCGGGCTGGGCCGTCGTAGCGCTGGGCGAATTGTCGCCAGTTTCATCGTCGCAGTCGTGTTCGTGGCCCGGGGCGGCGTAAGCAGATTTCACGCCCCGGTCGGCTGCGAGCCGGGTATCGAGTTGACCATCGCGAACGGCCAAAGCCTCCTTGTACTCAGCCAGGGCCTGGTCGCGCTTGCACTCCAGATCGAGCATGCGGCCGAGGTAGATATGCGACCATGCCAGCAACCGCAGTTCTCTGCTGCTGGCAATCGTTTTCTGAAAGTCGTCGACAGCCTGGTCGGGATGACCCGTCATCAGATCGACGCGCGCCAGGATGAAGTGGGCACGAGCCGCATCAGCAGTGGATGCAATGGTGTCGGCCTGGCTGGCGAGCACTTTCTGCGCCATCGCGGCGGCATCGGTCACATCTCCCGAAGCCAGCTTTGCCTCAGCCAACTCCAGCCCTGCCAACTGGCGCGGCTTGCTGCGCTGCAACACGTCTTCGTCGGCCTCCTGGTCAAACTGCACCTGGCGCGCACGGTGCACCTGCTGATCGACGTCCATGCCGTAAACCATCTCGCCAATCGTGTCTTTCAAGCTCGCGGGATCCTTTTCAAACTGAAGCAACTGCCCATAGAAGTATTGCGTGAGCACGAACCCTTGCCGCATATCGTGCTCAACAGCAGACCACTTCGCGGCGTCAACCTTCTGCTGATAGAGTTCGAGTTCGTGCTCGTAGCGCGGCAACTGCGAGCGCTCAACGCCAGCGGGAATCTTGTACACGGGGATGCCTGTATCCATGGTTCGCGCTTCGATGGCCTTAATGAGGCACTCGATGGTCAACGTCACCGTATCGGAGCGGAAGCGGAAATCGAGAGGCGCCTCGCGAATCTCCTTGAGGATTGGCTCCTCGCGGCCAAGGGCGTTGGAGCGCTCATAAAGCAACGGATCGATGACGTAGTGCAGGTAGGTATGCCGCACGTCGCTCATCGGCACTTTGCCGCTAACCGGGGAAACCACAACCACGTAATCGGTGCCGTAGATGCGTGCATTTACCATACCGGGCGAAAGCTGGGGCTCGATGACCACGATGAACCTGCGCCCATCGTAGGTAGATGCAGGCATCTTGAGGTAGAGGTTAGTCGCGACGATCATCTGCGAGAGCGGGTCGTGGAGCTTGTCGATCTCGTCGTCGTATGCGTGGTGCGTCGTAAGCCAGATGCCGTGCAGATCGACAGCGGCCGCAAACTCGCGAAGCATGGGCAGGATCTCGACCACCTGCGTGGAATCGGGAGGCATCTCGGTGAGGTCCGCCGTAACGTCAAGCTCAGGAGGCGGCGTGAGGTAAAGGGCAAGCGAGATGTATTGGGAGATGTCACGCTCGCTGCCGGTCATTCGATGCTGGGCGATGTAGAGGCAGAGAGCATCGCGCTTGGCGCGGGCAACCTCGCTCGTAGCGAACACCTGGTTCATCTCGTCACGGACGTGCTTGCGCACCGGGTCGCTCAAGTCGATGCCTTCGTCGTAGCCGCAGGCATTCAATGCCGCTGCCATGATGAATACCGGCTCCGAGCTGATGAGAGAGATGTTGGGGCCCGCCGGATCAATCAGCGATGGCGCCTTTTCTTGCGCATACAACTGCCCAGCCGTGGTGCCCGCGCTGGAGGACGAACTGCTGGAGGATTGGCCGTGAGCGAAGCCTGCACTGAAGCCACTGAGGAAAAAAATGAGGGCAGTGAACAATGGCCAATGCTTAAATGGACGCGGCATCATGATGAAACCCTGTCTGCAAGTCTAGTTTGACGCGAGTGTGGGGTCAAACAGGGAAGGTTAGGGGGATAGCGGGTTCCAAAAGTGCATCCCCGATGTGCACCAAAATCGGTGCAGAGGTTCCTGCTGAACTCCGGCGCAAATGTTAATCAAGTGGAAATTTCAGAAACACCCTCGCTTGCAGGGAGAGGGAGTCTTTGGCTAAAAGGAGCATCTGGGAAAAAGATCTGGGTAGTCCCACCTCCGAGCAGCCTCCAGGCATGGATGATGGTTCAAATCGGTGGAAGATAAGAATACTGTTACGCCAAGCAACGCCATTCGAACAAGCCACGGTCATCAGAAAGTACATCGAAGCCCTCGTAAACGCCACAACCGGATCGACCTCTCCTTGCTCGCTGAGAGACTTGAAGCATAAACAGGTGGGCGTTGAAGGAGACTGATCGAGTTGAAGGAGACTGATCGAATCGATCCAGGCATTGAAGGGCGCTTTTTGGAGTCCATGATCGACTCCGCTTTCCAAGCCCGGGACAGTTTCACAACATCTTCCCACGGCTTTGCAAGCCCTGATAAACTAGCAGACGTCGCGAATAGGCGCGTAGCTCAGTTGGTTAGAGCGCTTCCTTGACACGGAAGAGGTCGTTGGTTCGAATCCAATCGTGCCTACCATTTCCAACACATTTTAAAGTATTTAGACGTGGCGTTTGACTTGCAATTGGCGAGTTCAACCCTTCATCCTGATCCGGTCTGCTTCACTATAATTAGAAACCCAAAGAGACATACGACTTGGGCTGGTCGCATCCGTCGCATCGATTCACATCTCTACGTCAAGTCCCGTTGGCGGCTTTTTCCCGTCTTCCACTAACAATGCTTTGTATAGAAGCTCCGAGAACAGGCCGCAGAGCATCAAGAAACTGCTCAGCACTGATACCTGCTAAAAGGAGGGCTCGCTTTATGATCGTGCCGATCGAATCCTTGTTCAGACCGCTCGCGGAGATCTGGCCGTGCCGGTTCACTGCTCGAAGCAGGGGGACTTCGCTAATATCGGCTTCTTCCAGCCAATGTCTAAGCGCGCGTACCGGAGAGGTCGCAGCGTGTGCGCCCCAAAGCAGACCCACTTCCCTTCCCGCGCCCTCCTGGTCCGTCTTCGACCAACGCACCGGGATGATGACGCCGTCTCCGCTGAATTCCAGATCCGAAGCTGAAAATTCGGCCACTTCCGATCGCCGAAATGCGCCAGCATATCCTCCCAGCATAAGAGCTTCTCGGTTTGGAAGGCGGCATCGGGCGCATTCATGGGCGAAAAGCCGGTTTAAGCTTCCACCGCTAAGTCGCTAGCGCTGCGGCTGGTGCTGATTGCGAAACGGACTGTGGCGGATGAAACGTGGAAACGCGCGGTTCCAGCCGGGATTAGTTCGGTTTGAATGCCGGTACGACATGCGCTCCGCCTACGTCCTGCCCTCAACCCGGATGATCGAGTGAACGTGCAAGTCCGGAACTACTCCACTCCACTCACCACCAGTTGATTCGGTCGAAAGGTATTCTCCCGGGAGGGGGGTTCCAGCGGGCTCTAGGAACACATTCAAAGGTGGTTCGGAAAGTCGAATGCGTAGCCGGAGCGGCCCGGTTCGGGGCACCACGCCGGAGTCGCGTAACTCGCCCGTTACTGGGGCTCCCTCCGTGTTGATGAGATGAACTAGCGTCTGGCCGTTCTTCATTCGGAGCACGACCTCGATCGCAGGGTTTTCAGGAATCAAGCGGACCTTCGGCGGGTGTACCGGCTCTAGCCAACTGAGCACCAGCGAGCGGAGAATCGGTGCGCTGTCGTTTCCATATGTTGAAGCGATGGGCCCCGGACAAACGACGACGGAGCCTTTTCCGTGTGGAAGGTAAACGGCAAGCGGCAACGCGGCGTATTTCGCGTCGGCAGTGGGGCCGGGCCGGGTGTCGGGGGTGCGATAGGCGCGGGCGACGATTCGGCTCTCGGCAGCGCTTATCCCAATCCAACTACCCGTGATCTGCGCAAGCTGACTCTCATCGGCTACAAAGTATGAGCGCTCCTGCGCCGGGCCGGTGAGCCTTAGCCCAAGAATGGACGAGAAAAGGCGAGCATTGTCAGCGCCGAACAACAACAGCTTGCCTCCTCCGGCCACATATCGCGTGATAATCGTCACCACCTCCTCGCCGATGTCCTGCCAGTCGGGAACCACAATCAGCGGATACTGCGCCGCGCATTCCGCGGACTGCCAGTCGGGAATCAGGTCGACGGAGTAGCCGCAGGCGAGCAACAGGTCGACAGCTCCGACCCCCGGCGCCTCGGCCTTGCCCCAAGGCCCAAAGATGTTCCCCGAAGTGCGATAGAGGGTGCGCCCGGAGTACAGCACGCCAGCTTCAGGGAGGCTCTCAGAGCTGTGCGACCATTTCTGACGTTCGCGGCAGAAGCCGGCAACCTCCGTGGCCATTTTCACCACCCAATCATCGATCCAGCCGGCGCGCGTGGGAACGTAATAGATCTGATACGCGCCGCCCTGAGCCAGCACCACGGCGGCTTCCTGCTCAAGTTCCGCGGCAGGCTTGGCTGACTGCGACGCGAATTGCGCGTTTTTCTCGAGGCCCCAGGACATCAGGTCCCAGGGCTTGCCGCAGCGGGATAGATAGCGTGCCTGGATGCGGGCTTGCAGCAGGGCTGCCGTATCGGAAAGGTCGCCGGAAAGGTAGTCGAGCGGCACCTCAGGCCGCTCCGGCACGAATGTCGAATACATCCAATTGCTGGTTATCTGATAACCCGGTTTGACGCTGTGCAGAGCGTCGACGTAGAGAGCCACGTATCGGCGAAACTGCTCTCGCTGCATGTCAAGAAACTCGTTCCAGCCCTGGTCGCCGGAATTCTTCGGAAGTTGATCGATATTGGTCTTCTCAAAAAACTTCTTTCGTGCAGCCTCGCAGTAGTCGGGTTTGATTGCCCAGCAGTCGCCATCGACCCACGAACCGTCCAGGTCGTAGTTGAGCGCGACTTCAGTCAACTCCTCAATCATCAACTGTCGCTCATAAGGGCCGAAGAGGCTGGTCTCCTGCGAGTCGCGCTTTCCATCAGGGCCGATGCGCGCCCAATCGGTGTGTCTGATAACAGCGAGTCCGTCGAGCACCCCTGAAAAGTGGTTGTAAAGAGCCACGCCGTGCGCGGCTGTCACTCGGCGCCAGATGGCGAGCGAGTCCTGCATGATGCCGGGCGCAGACATGCCGGTCTTCGATGGAAAACCGAGATAGCCGGGGTGGCCTTTTGAGTCGTACTGGACGAAGTCCGGGTGGCAGCTTTCAAGCAGATGGCTGACCATTCCATCGGTCAGGTCACGGCCGAGGCTGGTGTCGTCCGCATTGGGATGCAGGTCGAAATGCAGGCCGAAAAAACAATCCTTGCGTGCGAATCGCGTCGGAACGCCAGTGGCCGGGTGCGCCAGCAGCATTGCAGATGCTATTGCAAGGAATTCTCTTCGGGAAATCTTCACTTTCACTGGAATCTTCTTTTCACAATCAGTTTGCTCGAGTTGTACCGCCCAGGAGGGTTATTAAAAAGACGGGGATCATAATAGGGTCGAGCATTCGGCACCTGCTTTCTTCGGCTTCCAGGCGGGTGGAATATTTTCTGATTTTCTCCTTAGTATGGCTTCGTATTCGTTGGTCAGCGGAGAATACTTCTGCGGTCTTGGAATTCGCCGAAGAATTCACCCAATACAGATCCATGTCGCTGAAAAATCAGTGGCTTTTCCGACCCTGCGAAGGTCCAGCGCTCACCTTAATTTCCGCCATCTTGGATTGGGTTCTTCGTGCAGCTCGGGTGCCCTTTTGCAAGCCGCTGTCCCCCTACCCGTCAAACAGAGGGAAGGCAGGGCGTGGGGAACAGGGATGAAGGCTTGCCGACGATACTGGCGGACCAACCGGGACCGGCTGTCGAAAGCACCGTCAGCCGCTATCTCGTGGCCTCGTCTTCTATTCCCTATTCCCTTTTTCCCTGTTTTTTACCCCCGCACAGAGACGCCCGAGAAGGAGAGCACGGCCAATCCGCGGACGGGCTGGCCAAAGAAACGGGCTGGCTCAAAGCGGCTGAACAGCAGCAGGTTCTCGACCTGCGAGCGAGTGGTGGAATCGGTAGGGCCTGAGATGATGCGGAAGTCGTAAACCTCGCCTTCGTCGTTGACATAGGCTTCAACCACGATCGAACTGGAGATGGCTCCGGTTTCGTCCGCCCCTTGAGCATTCGAGAAATAGAGTAGATGAGGGGCGGTGGCGTTTCCCAAAGGCTCGTCAGGCGTGGCTTGCGCCGTCTCCGGTTGGGCAAACATAGTCACCAGCACCACGATGGATCCCAACAGGAGCACCGCACTGGCAAAGCCGGCGCCGGCCTGAAGCAGAAACGGACCCACGGTATTTTTCCAGGCGAGCCCCCACGTGGTGAAGACGCTACGGCGGCTGCGGGCGCGTTCCTGGCTGACCGCAACACGAATGCGCAACGTCAGGTCGGCCGGTTCGGGCACCGGCCCGAGCGAGGCGAGAGAGGCCTTCAAATCGCTGAGCGCTTGCCACTCTTGCGCGCAATCCCCGCAACCATGGAGATGCGCATCGATCTCCTGCATTTCACGTCCGCTCAACCGGCCATCCAAATACTCAGTAAAGCCAGCCTGCCTTTGATTGCAGCCGTTCATCGCGCCTCCTCTCCCAAAGACAACTCGATCCCTGCCACCGCCGTGGGCCGTGAGCCCGGTGTGGGCGCCGTCAGCAACACCCTTAAGCAGGCACGCCCACGAACCAGCCGCGACTTGACCGTACCCAGATTGATGCCCTGCATGGCCGCCACATCTTCGTATAGAAATCCCTCGATGTCGCGCAGGATAATTGTGGTGCGATAGGGTTCCGGTACCTGGCTCAGAGCCTTCTCAACCCTCAACCGATTTTCCTCGTGCAGAGCCATGTCATAAGGCGATTCAGCTGGATCGACCAGCATGTCTTTCAGCCGCACTGGAGTTCTGCCCTCTTCCACCGTCATCTCCTGCTCGATGGGGAACTCCTGCTGCTGATGCCGCATCCACCAGCGCCGCTGGTTCGACGCTTCGCGCAAGGCAATCCGGTAGATCCAGGTTCGCAACGACGACTCGCCGTGAAAACTGTGTATCCCTCTGAAGACCTTGACGAAGACTTCCTGAGTAAGATCGGCGGCGTCGACGCGATTGTGCACAGTGCGCGCCAGCAACGAGAAGATGGGGTGATGGTAGTGCGCGATCAGCCACGCAAACGCTTCCTCTGAACCGGCCCGCAATTCTTCAACGAGGGCCGCCTCATCCGATTGGAGCGTCAGCGCAGTGGCAAGATTGCCCATGGTGAGGTCCGCCTGCAATTCTCTATCCTCCCACGTTACCGCAAATCCGCTCTCGAATGCATCTGTGCGCATCACATCCCTCCGCGGGATGAGATGCCGAAATTGACCATTCGACGCTCTTTGCGGGCGCTTTCGGCGGCTGGTTTGCCATGGAAAGCGCGTTGCTCACCTGGAATGTAAAGGCGTTGGCATGACGCCAGATAGCCCGCACACCCCACCCGCTTAGTTAGACACCGGAGCCCGCACAAGTGTTCCCGATCACGTCGGGCAGGCTTTTTCGGGTCATGAAAATTTTATTGACGGATTCAACGCGAATTCTCACGATGCGGTCATACGGTAAAGACGATCCTGCGACCCTTATCACTGTGATTCCACGCCGATTCGACTTCGGACAAGGGTATGGGCTCGACATCGATGTTGAGGCTGCCGGCGGCTGCCATTTCAAAGAGGGCTGGGATGGCGGTCAGGATCTGGTCCGGCGGTGGGCCCGTGACCAACTTTCCCGCGATCTGCGCGAAAGTTTGTTACAGGTTCTAGGATGAAATGCGGAGGCGCATGCCGATGTTTACCGCCCATCCGATTGGCTTTATCCATAGCCCGTACCGTGAAACCTCAGCCATTCCCAAAGGCCCTGGCGCGAAGCACGAGGCCGAAGGCGTGATTGAACTCATGCGTGAGTACGAGCCGGGCCTGGCCGATATCGACGGTTTTTCGCATCTGTTTGTGCTCTGGATCTTCGACCGTGCCGACGGATACGATCTGATCGCGCACCCGCCGACCGACGAGAAGCGGCCGCACGGCGTGTTTGCGACGCGCTCGCCGCGTCGGCCGAATCCGATTGGCCTCACGGTCGTGGAGCTGCTGCATCGCGATGGTTCCGCGCTGCACGTGCGCGGTGTGGATATGCTGGACGGAACGCCAGTCCTGGATATCAAGCCATATCTTTCCAGCATCCCCGCGGAGAAGGTGCAGCGCGGCTGGCTCGCCGAGGCGGAAAAGAGACGAAGTGCAGAGAATAGGGAATAGGTAGCTGGGAGCTGAAATTCCGACCGCGAACAACACGAAGGCAATAAAAGCCGCACCGAATCAAATAGGGCCTTAAAGCACCGCCTACTCGCAGTTTTTTTCTATTCCCTATTCCCTGTCTTTAAGGAATCCCGAGGAGCTTGTGGGTCTGCAAGCTCAAGCGCCAGCGCGGGTGCTCGAGGCAATAGTTAAGAGCCAGTGAAGTGTTCTGGTCGCGGCTGGGCCCGTCCATGGGTTGTAGAAAGAAATGGCGAAAGGGGAGCGCCTCAAATGCGCCAGGGTCCGCACCCGGCTGCGGATAGATGAGCTTCAGCTCGTCTCCGCTGCGCTGTTTGAACCCCGCGCCGGCCTTGGGGCTCACGCAGATCCAATCCAAACCGGGGGGCGCCGGGATCGTGCCATTGGTTTCGACGGCAATTTCGAAATCATGGTCGTGCAGGGAGTCAATCAGGGCAGCGTCGATCTGCAGCAAAGGCTCACCTCCGGTGCAGACGACAAATCGATTGCCGGGCTCCGCGCTGCCGGGCCATTTGCGCTCAATGACGGCTGCCAGGGCCGCGGCAGAAGAGAAGTTCCCTCCGCCCTGACCACCGGTACCCAGAAAATCGGTGTCACAGAACTTGCAGGTAGCCGACGCGCGGTCCTGTTCGCGTCCCGACCAGAGATTGCAACCGGCGAAGCGGCAGAAGACCGAGGGACGGCCGCTCTGCGCACCTTCGCCCTGCAACGTGTAGAAAATCTCTTTGACGGCGTAGCTCATAAAAGCACGCTCTCAGCCGCTAGCGATGACTTGTTGGCTCTTCGGTTTCAACCCCGGCTTCCAGCTCAAGTTGCGATGAACCAGACCAGCGGCAGACTACGGAGAGACCAAAAGCTTTGAGCCAGTGTCCGACAGCTATTCCTCTCGTTTATGCAGCGGATCTTCGATCCCGACTTCGCGGAAGCCCTTTTGCCGGAGAAGGCAAGAGTCGCATTGGCCGCACGGCACGCCCACGGGGGAGGGATCGTAGCAACTGCTGGTCAAACTGTAATCGACGCCCAAATTGCGCCCCAGGCGAATAATGTCCGCCTTGGTGAGCGAGATGAGCGGCGTGTGAATTTTGAGCGCCAGACGGCCTTCCACGCCGGCCTTGGTCGCCAGGTTGGCCATTTGCTCAAAGGCAGTAATGTATTCAGGACGGCAGTCGGGATACCCCGAATAGTCAAGGGCATTCACGCCCAGAAAGATGTCGCTCGCGCCCAAAACCTCGGCCCATGCCAGCGCAAAGGCAAGAAAAATGGTATTGCGCGCAGGAACATATGTAACTGGGATGCCGCGAGCCATCTCCTGGGTTGTGCGGCCCTTGGGAACAGCAATGTCGGCAGTAAGGGCCGAAGCGCCGAAGATACGCAGATCGATAGTGGCGATGCGGTGCTCGGCGACACCGATGGATGCGGCGACGCGTTTGGCCGCTTCAAGCTCACATGCATGGCGCTGACCATAGGAAAATGAGAGCGCAAAGGGTTCATATCCATCGCTTTTGGCGACAGCAAGAACGGTAGCGGAATCGAGGCCGCCGCTGAGCAAAATAACCGCTTTCTTCTTCGTGTCCATTCGTGGTCCTACCCAACCAAATCCCGCGGGCGCCACCTCGGCCGCAAAAAACTGAGGCGCGGTGAGGATGGGCAGCCCCAAAGTCACTTGCCTATTTCAGATCCCCGCCGCGCCCGATATCCATTGAAGGCGAGATGGGGTTGCGCTCATCGATATAGGCTTCAATGCACTTGTCCAGGACACCCTTGGCTGCGAGGATGAACTCGACAGCGTCGCGCCCGGCCCCGTGGCCGCCGGAGTTCGGTGTAATGTAGTGCGCCTCCGCCTTCACGCGCTCGCGCGCGTTAGCCACTGCCACTGCCAAGCCCACTTCGCGCATGGCCGGCAGATCGATCACGTCGTCGCCCACGTAACAGATTTCGTCGAGCGCCACGCCCGACTTCGCCATGATCTCGCGAACCGCCTGCATCTTGAAGGCGCAGCCTTGGTAGACAAATTCGAGCTTCAGGTCGCGCGCGCGCGTGGCGACAGTCTCGCTTACGCGCTTGGTGATGACGCCGCATTTGAGCCCGCCGAGCCGCGCCAGCGAGATCGCCGTCCCATCATGCGCGCTGTAGCCCTTGGCTTCGACCATGGTGGTGGAGTTCACGCCGTGGCCAATCGCTTCCTTGCCACGAATCTCCTCCAAAAGGCTGCCGTCCCCAGGACGCCCGGGGACGAGCCAGATGGTGCCATCGGTAAGCACCCCATCGACGTCGAAGAGGATGATCTTGATTTTTCGGGCTCGGTCTTGCGCGGTTAGAGTCATAGTTCGATTTTATCGAGGGATACCCGACCAGGTTTCAAAACGGCTCCGCGTTCCGGTACCCTCCCCAAAAACCGCCCGAAAGGATGGGACGACCGGCCGTTTACGGGACAATAGGCATATGGATGATCGCCCTCCCAGTTCCGCGCCGCAGCCACCCAGGCTCGACCCCGAAGACTATTACTTTGAGGGGCCACTGATGGTGTTCACCGCGGCGTACCACCTCAAGCGCGGCACCTGTTGCGGATCCGGCTGCCGGCACTGCCCCTATGGAAAAAGCCCAGCCGACAGAGAGAAAACATCGAAATCAGAGTAACTTAAGGGAATTTATCTGGCCGGAAGTGCCGGGCAGGTGCTATAAATCCACGTCTGCGAAGGACGGCATCCGTGCTCTCTGAAAATGAAGGCATCCCCCGCGTCCGAAACCGCAAGGCACAAGTATGAAGGAGGGTACCATGGGGATTCTTCTTTGGATTCTCGCCGGCCTGATCGCGGGCTGGCTTACTGGCAAGATCATGAAGGGCTCAGGCTACGGGTTCTTCGTGGACATCCTGCTGGGCATCGCGGGAGCGATCGTCGGCGGGTTTATCGCCCGCCATCTTGGATTGGACCCGGCTGGCGGATTCATCTACAGCACGCTGATTGCCATCGGCGGCGCAATCATCCTGGTGGTCATCATCCGGCTGATCAAGCGCACATGACGGCTGCCGGGCCCCTTCTTGGGTACCATGCATCTCCACGGAAGGGGCCCGGCATACCGGCGATCTATTCTGACCCGCCAGTCGCCGGTGATTCCGTTGCGGGCGGCGTGGTAGCCGGTGCCCCCGCAGGCGCAGCGGGAGGCTGGCGCACCAGCACGGCAAAACGCGGAAACGCGAAGCTGCCTGCGGCATCGTCAACCACATTCAACTGGCAGACGTAGGAGCCGGGCTTGAGCCCCATAAGCGGCACGTCGAGTTCGACGGAGACCGCATCGCGGCCTTCAACGTTGATGGATTTCGCCTGTACAGTCGGCGTCTCATAAACCTTCGTCGAGCCTTGGATTAGCTCCAGGCTGCTGAGCACGTTGACGCCGGGCTTGGCTCCCTTGGGATCGTTGGCCGCCGGCTTTTCGTGGGCGGGATCGTATATCTCATAGAGCAGGTACATGTCCTGATCCTGGCGAAAAACGTGGCTGATATTGGGCACGTACTCCTCGCCGTTGCGCACCAGCGGATTGTCCTTCTTGCTCGGCCCCCGCTGCGAAGCCAGCACGATCGAGCTTATCTTGAGCGGAGCCTTCTTGAAATCGGGCAGCGTAACGTCGGCGATGAATGAACCCATCTCGCCGGTCTGATTCTCGCGCACCACAAATTTGAGCTGATACTTGCCCGGCGGCAAATTGAAGCTCGTGGTGTACTGAATGTTTTTCTGTCGCGCCTGCAGCGACGGATCGAGGTTCAGCTTGACGGTATCGCGCACGCGGCCCACCGGGCGCTTGGCCTCGTCAAGCACGGCGCCGATAATGTCGAGCGTGGCTTTGTCCTTGTCTCCGCCTTTGACAAAAGGAACCTGCGAGCCAGGCACGACCAGCGAAACCGGCATGTAGAAACGGTTCGCGTCGAGGCGGAAGTACATGGCGTCCATGTAGACGGCGATATCGGTGGCGGGCAGATCGCTGGCCAGCTCATCCTGTAACTCCTGTTCGCGGTCCTGCTTGCCCGAGTGCTTGAAGTCCGCAGGAGCATAGTACCCGGGCCGGTAATCAAGCTTGATGCCGGGGCGGGCGATCTTCACCACCAGCTTGCGATACTTGCCATCGCGCGCTGGGTTGGTCGAATGGAAACCGATAGCGTAGTAAGCCGAAGTGTCCTTTTGCACCTGCGCGAAGGCAGGCGCAAAGTCGTTGGAATCGAAGAACGCCTTGCCGCCAGTGTCGCTCGAGAGCGTTGCCATCACTTCCTGGGTGGCGAAGTTCTGGTTCATGTTGTTCATCAGCGCGCCGCCATTGAAGGCGCCCTGCCCGCGCAAGCTGCCGGTGGAGGCATCGCCCAACGGGCCGATGGCCTGCAGCCCGCGCACGTCTACGCTGTAGATTGCGAGATCGGACCTCACCGCGGCGTTGATGGCCGAACGCAGCGAAGCTTCGTTCTCAATGCCATCGCGCGAGATGCCGCCGGAGAAATAAAGCAAGCGATTTCTTCTCGTTGATCTTCGCCAGTGACTGCGAGATGGCGCGCAGCGCAAACAGTTCGCGGTCGGTGTTGAGGTCGTTGTATTCGCCCTCGTCGGGCGTATAGGCGGTTGTGTCCTCCACCTGGTTTGAGTTGGCATTTGCGCCCTGGGCAAAACCCTGGCCCTCGGTGCCGTTGTAAGCGCCCACCTCGTTGATCAGCGCGTTCTTGTCGGCAGTGAAGTCCTGGTCGACAGTCAGCGTGTCGCCAAGAGAGACGAGAGCCACCAGGTCGGCGGGCTGCAATTTGGTCTTGAGGAAGAGCTGAGCGGCGTCCACGCTTCGCTCCAGATCCTCAGGCTGCATCGAAGTGAGGTCGAAGAACATGACGATGAGTCGGTGGTTGCGCAGTTCCTCCGGCTTGGCGACGACCACAGCTTTGCTGCCCGCGGGACCGGCGGCGAGTCCGCTCACCGTCGCTTCTTTCAGTGGCGCGGCCATATCGACGCTTTCAAAATCGAAAGTGTCAATCGCTTGCTCCTTACCGTTCTCGTAGATTTTGAAGTCGCTTTGCTTGAGGCCTCTTACGAGTTCGCCTGTCTTGGCGTCGCGGGCGACGACATTGGTCAGGACAAGATCGGCGTTCGTCTTGAGCACAAATCCGCCTTGCGGCGTCGAGGAAACCTGCGCGGAGTTTTGTGCGGAGACGGGTGGCACACCGGGAGCCGCGAGCGCGAACACCGCGAGCATTGCAGCCACTCGTTGCACCGGACCCTTCATTGTTCTCCTTTCGCTCGCTGACTGGCCCGTCTTCTAACTCCGCCAGCTCCGCTAACCCCGCCAACTCCGCTCCCCTCAAAATCTGAAGCGAGCCATGAACTGAAACGCGCGCATCTGGCCGACCGTACTCACTTGACCAAACTGCGGCGTGCCCTCTGTAGTGTCGACTCCCGAATATTGCACCGTGTTAAAGACGTTACTGATCGTTGCGCGCATCTCCATGCTGCGGGTGTCGCCCATCTGCATGGTCTTGGACAGCGCCATGTTGTTCGAGACCGTTCCCGGCCCTTCAATCGAATCACGTGGCGCGTTGCCGAAATAGTTGCAAAAGCCATTGGTTGCCGAGGGCGCCGCATACGCTGCCGTGTTGAACCACTCGCGCAGGTGGCCGCCGCCAGCGGTGATTGGCGCGCCGGTCAGGTTGGGACGCAGGCCGGTTGTGTTGCCGCATTCGACGCTTTGCGAAGTTGGCTCGAATCCCGGCGAGAGCCACCCTCCGGTGGTGAAGTTGAAACTTCCCGAAATCGAGAAACCTTCCAGAATATGTGCGCCCACGCCGGTGGTGGCCCAGGAGCGGTCGGGCCCGAAGGGCAACTCATAAAGATAAGTGCCACTGACCTGGTGACGAATATCGAGAACCGAGTGCCCTTCCTGGGCAGCGAGATCTTGCCAATCCTGCACCACCGAACCGCCGCTGCCGTTCACTGAGCTCGCATTGTCGATGGCATGACCGTACTGGTAATTGGCGCCAACCGCAAATCCCTTTTGCAGCCGCTTGTTCAGGCGCACCGTGGCTTGGTTGTTCTTGTAGTAGGCCTCGGCAGTGTCGTAGTTGAACACCAGGCTCGTGGGGTCGGTCGCTGGGCTGGTGGGCAATGCGCGCGGCGCAAGTTTCACGTCGAGGTGGTTCGATCGCGCACCGTTGTAACCCAGATTCATGACGATGCCCCAGGGCAACGTTTTCTGAATATCGAGATTCCACGCCATCACGTAGGGCAAGCCGTAGTGCGGATTGAGCGCATAGTTGCCCACCGTGGCCGGCACGGGAAAACCGCTGGCCAGCGTAAAGCAGGTAATGGGGACCGTCTTCGCGCACGCCGCGGAAGCGCTGTTGCCCACAGCCTCTTGGTTGGTTTGCTCGTTGGTGAAGGGCGGCTGGTGCGCCATGGTGGTGGCAAAGCCGGCGTACTCGCCCACCGTGTAGTTTGTGCCAAACCCGGCGCGGAGCACCGTCTGTTTGATCTTGGGCACGCGCCATGCCAGGCTCACCCGCGGTTGAAACGCCTTGTGCCAGGGAAACACGAGCGATCCTGGGAGCCCGGCTGCGCCAGATTCGACTTCCGTCTCGCTTGAGAATCCGCCGCCCGGGTTGGTGGCGATGTCGGCGAGGTGTCCGTATTTCTCCGTGTAGGGCGCGAAAAACTCCCAGCGGACTCCGTAGTTGAGTGTGAGCGAGGGCAGCACGCGCCAGTCATCCATGGCATAGGCATCGTAGACGTTGTCGCGCAGGTAGCTCTTGTTGAGCGATGAGTTAAGCGTAGTGGACTGCGGTAATCCGAGCAGAAAGTCCGCGATCGAGGAGCCCGTGTTCAGGACCGGCTGACCGCCCGCAGTTTCCTGGGTGAACAAGCCGGTGAACGCGAAGTTCCCGGTGGCATTGGAGCCCGCCAGAAAATCGCGATGCACGCGGCGGTAATCGCCGCCATACCGCATGTTGTGCTTGCCATGAATCCAGCTAAGAACCTCACTGAACGAGATGGTCTGCGAGATGGAGAAGCTGGGCTGCGATTCAGTCAGGCCTAATATGCCATTGCTGAGCGAAATATCGGGCAAGCCGTAATTGAGCGCAACATTGTTTGGCACATTGACGCCGGCGGCTCCGCCAGGATTGATGGAAGTATTAGTGAAGAAATTGGTAGTGGAGCTATTGCTGCGATTCCAGTTGAGGTTGGAGATGCTGGTGAAGCGGTGATAGCCCACGGTGTAGCCGGTTTGCAGAGAATAGGAATTAGAGGCGCTCTTGCCGCCCAACTGCGGAATGATATTCACCAGGTCGGAGGCATTGTGGCCCTCGTTGTAATTCACATTGATGCTCTGGCGGAGACCCTGATTCGCCGAACCGCCGCCGCGCCTTCCGCCACCAAATCCGCCGCGGCCGCCGGGCTGCGTGGCGTTTGCACCCAGGCTGCGGTTGTAGCGGACGCCCCCGTTCGTTGAATTGGTTTGCCCGGTGGTGAGCAGGTGGTAGTTGTATCCGTTAATGGTGCTGCCCGCCGGAAGATTTGGCCCAGGGAAATACTTGAGAAGCGCGGCGGCCTGCGGGGAAACCGACTGCCCCATGGCTCCCGTGGCCGGAATCACGTTCGGCGTTCCGTTATAAATGAACTGCTGACCGGTGACGGGATTGTAGATTGGCGCCAATCCCGCCGCAGAGAAGTCGCCTGTCCGTTCCGCGTCTGTGGGAAGTGTGGCGTAGTAGTCATCCGGCGTTGACGAGCGTGAGCCGTTGAGGGTGAAGAAGACGGTGTCTTTTCCACTTGGCTTGGTGAGGTGTGGGATATAGGGCTCGCTCATCAACGACAAGGTGAAACGATTCGTCCCGTTGGCCGGCTGATTCTGAGCCTGGCCGAGCAGCGCAAACGGCTCCGCATTGATCGCCGAGTTGGTGCCGTTCCACGCGATTGCGCCGTGAGGCTGGCCGGGGTTGAAGCCACGGAAGTTTCCGCGTCCCCCTCCGCCGCCTCCACCGCCTCTGCCGCCAAAGCCTCCACCGCCTCCGCCGCCTCTGCCACCGCCAAAACCTGCGCCGCCGCCAAACCCGCCTCCACCGAAGGCTCCGCCAAATCCACCTCCGCCGCCGTATCCGCCAAACAGTCCGCCCTGGCCGGCTTCGGCGCCGGCAACTCCTTGCCCGCCTGGACCACCAGGAACGCCTTGCCCGTTCAATCCACCCTGTGCCTGGATCGACTGAGCCGCATCGCGGATCCGATCCATATCGAGTCCCGCGTACGAGCTGACTTGCCCCGTCTGCCCGGTGATCGCCACGGACTCGTTGCTAAAGTCGGAGTTCTCCGCAATCGATGGCAAAGCGGCGCCGCTTGCGCCGGCCATTCCGGCCCCGGTGTCAGTATCATCGGCGACTGAGTTCATCAGACTCAGGCTTTCCGGCGCGTTGCCGGCCAATTGACGCAAATCCTGGCCCTCTCTGCTTTGCCGCGCAGTAGCTTGCGCCGCCTGCTGCTCCTGTTGAGCTTCGCGCGAGGCAAGAATCAGTTCAATGTTGACCAATTGATCGTGATTAGTGCTGTTGAGTACCGCTTCCTGGGACCCCTGCGCAAATGCCGCAAACTGGGTCCGGATCACGTACCGGCCATCGAGCGGAATATTCAAAGACCACGCGGCTGTGATGTCAGTGGTGGTGGAGTATTTTTTACCGGTGAGGGTATTTTGTGCGGTAACAGTGACGCCGGGTAGAGGAATGTTGCCGCTCTTTACGAATCCGTGAATTTTGCCGCCGGCTGCGATTGGAGCGGATGAGGGCGTGGCAGTCGCGGTGCCGGCCGCGGGCTCGCTCGCAGGAGCTTGATTGGGCGCCGCCGGAACCTGATCGGCCGCGGCCGGAGCTGCACCTTGCTGCGGAGTGACGGCTGATGGCGATGGAGTTGTCGCGGGGGCCCCGGATTGCGGCGGGGCTTGGGCAAAAGCCGCCAGACATCCGGCCAAAACGATCCCCACTGCACCCGCATGCATGATGACTGCCTGCCGCATTCGCGCTATCCGACCTCTCGAGCCTGTATTCAGTCTGACGCTCGATTTGCCGTTAAGGTTTACGAATGAACTGCGCCAGGACTGAGCGGCGTGCGAGATTCGCAAGTGCAGTTGAGTTAACCGCGAAGGTAACCTGGCACTTGCAATCCCGGCCGCCGCATGTTAACTCTCAAGCTAATAGTTTTCTGATTGCTACCAAGACGGTAACCCTTGGCGCGCATCGGACTGGAAGAAAATGACCATGAAGATCGGAACCACGATTCGCGCATACCGGCTGCAGAAGGGGTTGTCGCAAGGCGACATCGAAAAGAAGACGGGATTGCTGCGCTGCTATCTTTCGCGAGTGGAGAACGGACACACCGTACCCTCGCTCGACACGCTGGCCAAAATCGCGCACGCTCTCGATTTGCCTATCGCTCAGTTCTTCGCCAGCGATACTCTCTCCCGCCAGATGAACACGCAGAATCTCACTGACGATGAGTTGCGGTTCCTGACGCAACTTCGCCGCTATTCGTCAAATTTGAATGAGAGCGACCGCAAGCTCCTGCTGGCCATGGTAAAAAAGTTCGCCGCAACCGCGGTACGCTAACACCGCCGGTGTCCTGTCTCTAAAGTCCGCATCAAAATCAATTTGTCATCCTGAGCGAAGATTGGCGCGCGTTTCGCGCCAAACGTAGTCGAAGGACCTGCATTTGTTTTTCAGCGGACCTCGGATTCACTGCACTAGCCCGCTGCCTCTACGCGTCATTCCCCAGATGGAAAAACGGCTCGACTCCTTTTCCTCCAGCAAGCAAAGCCTGCTCTTCATGCGGCTCAAGCGGCTTGTAATTCTGCGCCACATCCATGGCAAGGCGGAAGTAGCGCTCGTCGCCCGGCGGGAGCGCAGCCGTGATGGGATGGCCTAGTGTCCAGCGCAGGCCCAGCGATGCCTCATCGGGAAATCCCGCAGGCTGGTACCAGCACTTCGGCTCGGGATGATTCCTCTGCTCGCCCGCCGGCCACACGGTCTTGGCCATGCTCTTCAGGCACAAAATGCCCATTTGCTTTTCCTGCGCGCGCTTCAGGATTTGCAATCCGAAATCGGCCTGGCTCACGAGAAGCCAATTCAGCGGGAAAAGAACCGTGTCAAAGTTGTAGCGGTCCAGGGCAGCCAGTGCCGTCTCCACCGAATGGACCGAGAAGCCGATGTAGCGAATCTTCCCTTCCCTTTTTGCCGCTTCCATGGTTTCGATTGCCCCACCCGGCCCGATCGCCTTGTCGAGGTCAGCCATTTTGGTGAGCGCGTGGAACTGATAGAGATCGAGATGGTCGGTTTCAAGCAGCTTGAGCGAGTTCTCGAGGTCGGCGCGCGAGTCATCTTTCAAGCGGTAGTCGGTCTTGCACGCCAGAAAGCTCTTGTCGCGATACGGTTTGAGTGCCGGTCCGAGACGTTGCTGCGCGTTGCCGTAGCTCGGCGCCACGTCAAAGTAGTTGATGCCGCGGTCAACTGCCTCGGCGACGATGTTGACGGCGGCGTTGGCATCCTCGTTCATCACCACAATGCCGCCGAAACCGATGATGGAAAGATGTTCGCCGGTCTTGCCCAGGGAACGGCGCGCGATGGACTTTGACGGTGTAGACGTTTTTGTATCGGTCGCGCGCATGCGCGGACCCGATGCGACGGCAGCGGCCGTAATGGCAGCTTGTTTCAGGAAATCACGGCGTTCCATGGTTCACCTCCATGGCGTGAAATAAGAAGGCATCCTACGTAGATATTTTCGCACGCAGTGTCCGGCGGGTGCGTTTAGGTTAGCCGCGCGGCGGCGGAATATGCGCGATATAAAAACCAAACAACACAAGAAGAAGAACGACCAGGCCGACAGTAAGCTGCAGTTTCATCTTGAATTCGCTGCGCGGCGAGCCGATCCGCGGCACCATCGGCGCTGCGAAGAGTAGCCCGCTGAGAAAGCCGCCGATGTGAGCTGAATTGTCGACTTCAACGCCCGTGAATCCCTTGCCGAAGTTGACCGCGAGTCCGATCACAAGATTGATCGCGGCAAAATAAATAACCGATTTGCGCAGCCGTTTCAGTTCAAAGAGTGGCACAGGAAGTCGATTCGACTTGAGCAGGATGATAAGCACGCCCGCAATGCCAAACACCGCTCCGGACGCGCCCGCGCCCGCCTGGAAGTACGGCGCACCGGAAGGATCGCGAAGCGGCCACATCCAGTTGTCCCAGGTGGAAAGCAAATTCCCGGCTGCACCGGTCAGAATGTAAGCCGCAATTAACCCGAAGGAGCCCATCAGAGGCTCGGCCAGCAGGCCGAGATTCCACAAGCACCACATGTTTGTGGCCAGATGAATGATGCCGACGTGCACAAACATGGCGCTGACGATGCGCCACCATTCGCCATCAATCAAAACATTGTTGGGACGATCGGCGCCCCAGAGCATGAGCTGGTCAAGGGACGGCATCCAGATGCTTGACCCGCGAGCCACCATGCCCAGAAAGACCGCACAGTTGATCCCGACGAGCAGATATGTCGCGGGCGCAGCAGCCCATCCGCGGCGCGGCCGGCGACGGGGCGGTGGCACATATTCGCCTTGCGGAGGAAGGACTTCCGGCTGCGGGGACGTGGGATAACTTCCCATACCACCACTTTAAAGCATGGCCGGTTGTGTCGCGGGCGTGAGCTTGTGGATGCTGCGAACAACCATCAAAGCAGTCGTTCGAGTTCACAAGCCGGCCCGGTCGCGCGATGTAGTCTGGTGTTTGGTCTGCGGGCCACGGCGAGGTCAGCGACGCCGAATTTTCAATCCGAATTTTCAATCCAAATTCTTAATCGAGGAGCGGAATGGTGACGGAGAAAGGAGATGCGGTCGCAGCGAGCGTAAAGCCCATTCGACGCGCATTGCTGAGCGTAACTGACAAGACGGGCCTGGTGGAGTTTGCGCGAGCACTCAAGGGTTTCGGAGTTGAGCTGGTTTCAACCGGGGGAACGGCGAAGGCGCTGCGCGATGCCGGACTTGCAGTGAAAGACATCAGCGAGCTCACGGGATTTCCCGAGATGCTGGATGGCCGCGTAAAGACGCTGCACCCGCGCGTGCACGGCGGCCTGCTCTACATTCGCGGCAACGCGGAGCATGAGGCCGCTGTGGCCGCACATGGCATCGAGCCCATCGACATGGTGGTCGTGAATTTATATGCGTTTGAGAAGACCGCGGCCCAGCCGGGAGTGGCGTTCGGCCATCTCATTGAAAACATCGACATCGGGGGGCCGTCGATGGTCCGATCCGCCGCCAAGAACTTTGAAGATGTGGCGATTGTGACGCGAGCCTCGGACTATCCCGACCTGGTCCAGGAGATGAAAAGCGCCCACGGCGCCGCGTTGAGCCGCGCCACGCGCTGGCGCCTGGCGAAGCAGGCCTTCGCGCTCACGGCCGCTTACGACGCAGCCATCGCAAACACGCTGGAGCGGATCGCCGAGGCTCCCGCGCCAAAAACTGCTGCAGCCATAAACGATTCGGCGCTACCCACCACGCTGCGCATCAACCTTCCGCTGGCACAGTCGCTGCGTTATGGAGAGAATCCGCACCAGCGCGCCGCGCTTTACGCGGACGGTAGCGGTCTCGGGATCGCTGGCGCAACGCAGTTACAGGGCAAGGAGTTGAGCTTTAACAATCTCGTCGACCTTGAAGCCTGCTGGGAGCTGGCGCAGGAATTTGAAGAACCGGCCGTCGCAATCGTGAAACATACCAATCCATGCGGCGCAGCGACAGGCGCAAATCTGCTCGATGCCTATCAAAAAGCGCTGGCCTGCGATCCCGTTTCCGCCTATGGCAGCGTGATCGGCATCAACCGCGAGGTGGATGCTAGCGCCGCCGAGGAGATCGCCAAATTGTTTGTCGAAGCCATCGCCGCGCCGGCTTTTTCATCCGAGGCGCGCGAGCGCTTTGCCGCAAAGAAAAACTTGCGCTTGGTCGAAGTGAAGCCCGCCCCGGTCAGACCTGTGGTGAAGCATGTGTCTGGAGGTTTGCTGTTGCAGGATGCCGATACCGGGCGCGTGACGGAATCCGAGCTGAAGGTGGTCACGTGGCGGCCGCC
The DNA here is from genome assembly GCA_963758785.1 of uncultured Acidobacteriaceae bacterium. GTDB lineage: Bacteria > Acidobacteriota > Terriglobia > Terriglobales > Acidobacteriaceae > Telmatobacter. The sequence goes on along the minus strand of CAVWXA010000022.1, from coordinate 75,542 downwards.
CACCGCTGAGGAATTGCGCAGCCTGCTCTTTGCATGGCGCGTGTGCAAGCACGTGAAGTCGAATGCCATTGTGTACGCGCGCGACGGGCAGACCCTCGGCATCGGCGCCGGACAGATGAGCCGCGTGGACGCAGCGCGATTCGGCGCGATGAAGGCAGTGCTGCCGCTCAAAGATTGTGTAGCGGCATCAGATGCGTTTTTTCCCTTCCCCGATGGCCTTGAGGCCGTTGCCCAGGCGGGAGCGAAGGCGGTAATCGAGCCCGGCGGGTCCGTAAGCGACGACGAAGTGATTGCCGCCGCCGACAAGCTGGGTTTGGCCATGGTCTTCACCGGGATACGGCACTTCAGGCATTGAGCGATTGCAACTGAACCGGGTACACCCGTTACGACGGTGCTCCCTTTGGCGAAAATCCCGCAATCTGCCGAGCATTTGCGACAAATGACGGGTAAAATCGTCTTTAACTGTAGGCAGAGTTGCTTAGGACGGCTGCCTGCGCCGCGTTTCAGCTTTGGCAGAGTATTGCCACGGTTTGCCGGCTGAGAGCGTGGGGAATCCCCTGCATGATGACAAAAAAGCATTTAGTCGCCCGCGATCGCCGCTACATTTGCTGCGGCCGCCGTTCTTTTACTTCCGGTAACCGCGCTCTGCGCCCAAAACGTCCCAGCCAGCCAACCGCCATCAAACCAGACGCCGGCGAGCCCGGCGCAAGCCACTCCGGCGAAGACCGATTCTGTGCCAAACCAGAGCGGTCAGGCGCCAAATGCGGTGACGGAGCCAAACCGGGCGCTCAGGCCTACTATCACCTGGCGCTGGCCAGCGTGTACGAGGATGACGCGATCTCAGAGGGTCGCACCGACGAGATTGAACAAGGCCATCGAGGAGTACAAGCTGGCCCTCAATGCCGATCCCGGTTCCGCCGAGCTGAACGACGGATCTGGCCGATCTCTATTTCCGACGTTGGCCGTGTGCACGATGCCGAGATGACGGCGCGGGCGCAACTGAAGAACTCACCCGACGACATCGACGCGCACAAACTTTTGGGCCGAATCTATCTGCGCCAACTAGGCGAGGGAGCAAGCGGTGGCAGCCTCAACCCCGCCCTCCAGCAATGTTCTTGACCAGGCCATTGCGGAGTTTGAAAAAATTGTCGCCTTGCAGCCCAGGAGCGTGGAAGACCACATGGTGCTGGGGCAGCTCTACAAGGTGAAGCACCAGGCCGACAAGGCTGAAGCCGAGTTCAAAACTGCGCAGGCGATCGAGCCTGAATCGGAAGAGGTGGTCCTGAACCTGGCACAGCTCTTCGCCGAGAGCGGAAATCTGGCAGCAAGCGGTGAAGGCGATTGAGGCCGTTCCGGTTGATGGGCGCACCCCCAAGATGGAGTTCACCCTGGGCGCCCTCTACGACCAGTTGAAGCAGCCGAAGGACGCCATCGCCGCTTACAAGCGCGCGGAAGACATGGAGCCGGGCGACCTGCAGACCATGGACGCGCTCGCAGCAGGCCCTGCTCAACAACGACCAGCTCGACGAGGCTCTGAAGGAATACAAGGCGCTTGCCGATGCCGATCCCGAGAACGCCTTGACGCTCTGGTTCACATCAGCGACATCCAGCGGCGCCAGTGCAAATACGAAGATGCGCTGGCAACCATCCGCAAGGCGCGCAAGTTCGACCCGAATTCGCTCGAAGCAGGATTTAACGAAGGGCTGGTGCTCGACATCCTGGGCCGGCTCGACGAAGCCATCCAAACCTACCAGGAGATGGTGGACGCGACCTCGCACGCCAACGGCGCTTATACCGACGAAGAAAAAAACAACCGCGCCCTCTTCCTGGACCGGCTGGCCACGCTGTACGGCGAGGAGAACAAGACCGATCTCGCTGTCGCGACATACCAGAAGATGATCGACATGGGCAGCAGCTTCGCTGTGCGCGGCTATCAGGGGCAGATCGATGTGTATCGCGATGCCCATGAATTCGATAAATCGCTCGCCGTGGCGCGAAAGGCAGCCGATTCCGATCCCAAGAACCGCGACCTGAAGCTGATGCTCGCCGGAGAACTCGCCGACCAGGGCCACCCAGATGAAGGCCTGGCCATGGCGAAAAGCCTTCTGGATGGCGCCACCCCCGACGAGCAGCGCGGCATCTGGTTTGCCATCGGACAGATCAACGTTCGCCTGCGCCGTTGGAAGGACGCTGAAGACGCATTCGACAAGGGCGAACCACTGGCAACCAAGAAAGAGGACCGCACCTACCTGCTCTTCCTCAAGCGGCGAACTGGCCGACCGCGAGAAGCACACGGAACAGGCAGAGCAGTTTTTCCACCAAGCGCTCGAGCTCGATCCCCAGAACGCCATGACCCTCAACTACCTGGGATATATGTGGGCCGACAAGGGAATCAAGCTGCCTGACGCTCTGAAGATGATTCGCAAGGCCGTGGACGCCGAGCCGTGGAACGGCGCCTATCTCGATTCGTTGGGTTGGGTGTACTTCAAGATGGGCGAGTACGAGCTGGCCGAGGATAATCTGCGTCTGGCCGTCGACCGCGACCAGGCGGATCCCACCGTGCACATGCACCTAGGCGATCTTTACGAAAAGACGGGACGCATCCGGTTGGCGGCGGCGCAGTGGGAGCTTTCTCTTGACGAGTTTGCCAAGGCCGCGCCCGCCGACATTGAGCCCGGCGATGTGGCCAAGGTGCAGAAGAAGCTTGAAAGCGCTCGCGTACGCCTCGCGAAAGAGGAAAACTCCGTCGGCGATGCCAAGCCGGAATGATGGATGACACGGCGGCCCTGGTGCCGGCTGATGCCTATTGCGCGTGCGCCGCGGCTGCAGCCAGGTAGCCGTCCACGTTGCTCTTGTCAACCAGCGATGTGCCTGTGTCCACAAATACCGGATAAGGCGAGAACGCGTCCGCGCTCAAATCCTTGTTGAGCTGCGCAGGCGGATTGTGAAAGACCTCGTCCAGCGCCTTGAGCCCGACGCAACCCATCGTGAACGGCTTTTGAGCGATCGTCGAGTCGATCACCCCATCTTTGATTCCCTGCAGCGTATCGGGATTCACGTCCCAAGCCACAAGAACCCGGCTGGTGTCGCCGGTGCGCTTGATGGCATCGGCCACCATTTTCCCCGATGCCGAGTCCAGGCACACAAATGCATCGATCTTCTTGGCGCCGGTGAGAGCCATGAACTGTTGGGTTCGGTCGAAGGCAGCGGTCGGCGTCGCCCTTGATGTCGACCACGTCGACGATGTGGATGCCGGGTTCCGATGGCAAAGACGTCTTTGAATCCCTTGAGCCGCTCTTCCGTGTTGGGCTGGCCGGCGATGGTAAAGAAGACCACGTTGCCCTTGCCACTCAGCTTCTCGACCACTCGGCTGACCGCCCAGGCGCCCCGCCTCAAGGTTGTTGGTGCCGATGAAGTAGAGCCTGCGGCTGCCTGCGGCGTCGGAGTCGATGGTGATGACTGGAATGCCGGCGTTCATGGCCGCGTCGATCTCCGGCTGCAGCACGGCTGCGTCGGAGACCGAAATCAGAATGCCGGCCGGCTTGGCCGCAACCGCCTTCTGGAATTCCGTCAGTTCCGCCTGCGCGTCGTAGTTTTCGGGTCCGGCCACCTCTGCCGTCACGTTGTATACGGCAGCGGCCTTCTTGAATCCCGCCACCGCCGTCTGCCAATAAGACGACGACATGTTGGATGCGACCAGGTAATAGACCTCTTTGGGCGAGTGCCTTGCTCCGCACCCCGGAATCAACACCGTTGCCAGCGCTGCAATCGTCAGCGCCATTCCCTTGATCGATTTCATTGCACCCTCCGCTTGCGGCCTGAAAAGTCTTGCCGCCTTCAACAGCCGTCTGCACACATTATTCAACGCATCGCGCCGGCCCCTCAAAAAATCCCGCTGGATAGTACTCCCGTCAACTTGGGATTGTCCACCTACCGGTCCACGGATGTCTTTATATCAGCCATGGCTCGCGGCGAATGGTGATACCCGGCACATAAACGCCCGCTCCGTTCGGCACGACCCCTTTTGCGGTATAACCAGACGTGAGCTGTTGAAAGTCCCATTGATGATTTCAGCGAAACAAGAGCTTGCCGCCCGGCTGCCTGCGGAAATTGCGGTGAGCGGGCGAGCGGACAGCGACACTGGCGACGACGCGTCCACGCCGAGCCGCCGCACGCCTATCGCACTCCGTTTGCGCGCGATGCTGCACGCATTCTGCACGCGCGCGCCTTTCGCCGCCTGGCCGGCAAGACGCAGGTGTTTACCCGCCTGCCCACTGAGGGACTCTCGGACCACTTTCGCAGCCGGCTGACGCACACGCTGGAAGTGACGCAGATTTCGCGCACGGTGGCTGCGGCGCTGGGGCTGAATGCGGAGCTGGCCGAAGCGCTGGCGCTGGCGCACGACATCGGGCATCCGCCCTTTGGCCACGCCGGCGAAAAGGCTCTCGACCGCGCCCTCCGCGGCCACGGGCTTGGCTTCGACCACAACCTGCACGCGCTGCGCATCGTCACCTGGTTTGAGGAGCGCTATCCGGCCTTTCGCGGACTCAATCTGACGCTCGCTGTCCGCGAAGGCATCGTGAAACACTCGCGCGATTACTCCGCTGCCGAACACCCCGAGCTGGCGGAATATTTTCTCGATCGAGTTTCCGCCGCTTGAAGCGCAACTGATCGACCTGGCCGACGAGATTGCCTACCTGACCGCCGATCTCGACGACGGGCTGGACTCCGGCATTCTCGCGCTCGAGCAGGTGCGCGAAGCCGTGCCACTCTTCCGCGGCTTCCACGACGCGGCGCTGGCCCGCTACCCCGCGCGGCGCCCGAAGCTGGTCGTGTATGAGGCGCTGCGGCGGTGCTGAATGCGTTTGTCACCGATTTGATCGAGGAAGTGCGTACCCGCGTGATGGCGCTCGGCGCGACAACTCTCGCCGAGATCCGGCGCGCCCCGCAAAGGCTCGCCGCGCTCAGCCCACGAATGGAAACCGAGCGCATGGCCGTGAAGAAATTTCTTTACGCCAGCCTTTACAACTCTCCCGGCCAGGAACAAGTGCACGAGCGGGCGGAAGAAGTGGTCATCGAGCTTTTCGCGCTCTGATGGCTGATCCAAGGTTGATGCCGGAAGACCACCAGGCGCAAATTCCCACCGAGGGCCTGGCGCGCACCGTGGCCGACTACATTGCCGGCATGACGGACAGCTACATTGTGCAGTTGTGGCAGAAGTGCAGCGGGGCATGATTTACTGCACCGTTCCCTGCGGGCGCAGCCGGCGCAGGTCGAGCGCGCACTGCGACGGCATTTTGCGCGTTGAGGCGCAGATTGTCGGCCGCGGCCCAGAGCCACAGCCGCGAAGCCAGATTGGAGTTGCGGCCGAGCGGCTCCGGACGCAGGCGCACCAGGATGTCGTTCTGTCCCGTGGCGGCCAGGTTCGAAGGCGAGTCGGTGTCTTCCAGCACCAGGTCGACGTGCTCGCCGCTCAGCGCCTCTTCGAGCGCGACAATTTCCACGGGCCGCTCCAGCTCCACGGCAATGGAAAACGCGTGGCCGTGGAAGACCGGCGCGTGAATGACCTGCACGGCCAGCGCCGGACCGCGCCCGCCGGTAAGCGCCTCGTAGTGGCGGCGAATGCGCGCTTCCACGTGCGTGCAGGCTGACCGTGGCAGTCTTCGCCCAGTGCCGCCGAGCAGGTTATAGGCCACTTGCGCGTCGTAAACGGCGCGCGGCAGCGACTGGAAGCTGAGCAGGCTTACCGTCTGCTGGTGCAGCTCGTCCATGGCGGCGCGGCCAAACTCGCTGGCCGGCTCCAGCACCGTGGCGGCGGCAAAGCGCACCGGCGCGGCCTGCTGCAGCCGCTCGAGCAGCAGCGCAAGCGCAATGACGGCGGGGTGCGCAGGCACCACCGCGGGCGTGAACAGATCGACGGCCGCCGCTTCCGTTCCCAGCCACGGAGCGCGCACCAGCACGCCGGTCTCCTGATCGAGTGCGCCGGAGAGATCGAGGACCGTGGAGCCGGCGCGAAGCGCCTGCCGCCAGTGACGGCGCGTCAGGTTCTCGGTGCCGCAGAAAAAGGTGAAGTCGGCGTGGTCGAAGGCGTCGGCGCTGATGGCCTGGATGAAGGTGACCTCGTCGCCCACCTGGTCCAGCTGGCCCTGCGCCTCTTCCTCGTCGAGCAGGGCAAAGTTGGCCGCGGCAAGCGGCGATTCGGAGAGGACGTCTTTCAACTCCCGGCCCACCAGACTCGAGGCGCCGGCGATGGCAATCTTGTACACAGGCATCCTTAAGAGCAGCGAGTTAGCGAGTCAGCGAATTGCGGTCAGACGGGCCGATGACCATTCCAGCGACGAGTTGCTAGTCGGAAAACCTGGGCCCGAAGCGATTCCGGCTCGACGGGCTCCGGATCGGGCGGCCTTCGGCGCTTTCTGCGGCGGCGCCTTGACCATCCATACGCCGCGCGCGCCCAGATCCCCGAGAACATGTAAACCAGCGCGGCCAGAAACATGACCACATTGGAGTAGCGGACCACGATGTAGGCGACCACCGCCAGCAGCACCAGCAGCTGGAAGGGATGGCGGCGGGAGAAGTTGATCTCCTTGGCCGACCAGAAGCGCCAGGTGCTGACCATCAGGAAGCCGGTCAGACCGACCAGGATGAGCCAGGGAACGGCAACCCACCAGGCCTCGACCGGGATATGCCGTAGAAGAAGTGCACGGTGGCGGCCAGCAGGCCGGCCGCCGCGGGAATCGGCATGCCGACAAAATACTTCCGGTCGGGCCGGCCCGGGTTGCGCGGCTGCGGGTCGTGGCTGATGTTGAAGCGCGCCAGCCGCGAAGCCCCGCCGAGCAGAAACAGAAAACAGATGAAAGCGCCGGCCTGCATCAGATGCTGCCGCAGCTGCGCATTCATGCGAGTCGGGCAGGAAATGGAATCCCCAGACGAAGGCCAGCAGGCTGGGCGCCATGCCGAAGGTGATGACGTCGGCCAGCGAATCCAGTTCCTTGCCGAAATCGCTGGTGGTATTGGTCATGCGCGCGATGCGGCCGTCGAGCGCGTCGAAGGGAATGGCGAACAGGATGGCGATCGCCGCCCAGTCAAGATGCCGCTGCGCGTCGCCGGCTGATCGGCGCTCGATGGTCTGCGTGATGGAAAAGTAGCCGGCGCCATGTTGCCCGCGGTGAACAGCGAGGGCAGCAGATACATGCCGCGGCGCAGCCGCGCGCTGCGGCTTGGCCGGCTCTGGTCCACGTGGTTCATGCGCCATCTCCGGAACGCTCGGCTTCACTGCGCGCATCTCCGTCTGCAGGCATCGCAGCCAGCACGCTGGCGCCGCCTTTCACCCGCTGTCCCACCTTCACCCGCAGCACCGCCTCGGCGGGCAACAACAACATCGACCCTGCGAGCCGAACTTGATGAGGCCCACGCGCTGCCCGCGCTCCACCGCCTGGCCCTTCGCTCGCAGCGGAAGACGATGCGCCGCGCCAGCAGACCCGGCAATCTGCTTGAAGGTGACTTCGAATCCCGCGTCGGCGCCCTGGCCGCGCACCGTCACCAGGTTCTGCTCGTTGCGCTCGGCCGAGGCCGGATTCATGGCGTTGAGAAACTTGCCCTTCTGATAGTGCACGCGGCTCAGCACTCCGCCGATCGGCGCGCGGTTCACATGCACGTCAAAGACGCTGAGAAAGATGCTGATGCGCTGACGCGGGCCTTCGGGAGTGGTAGATGGAGGCCGTTTCGGTGACCAGGCCGTCGCCGGGCGAAACGATCAAGCCCTTGCCGGCGGGAATTGTGCGTTGAGGATCGCGGAAAAACCACAGGAAAAATGCCGCCAGCAGCACCGGCACGATGCCCCAGACCCATTCGCCTGTAAGCCATTTAAGCAGCAGCCGCGACCGCCAGCAGGCTAAACCCGTAGATGTAACCGTCGCGAACCATCGTCCCCAACGATTATACGGTGATTGTAGGTGATGGGCTGACGGGACAGGAACGCTCAGGGGCACACCGGCACGGCTTCACGCCGACTGGGCGTTCCGCCGTGGCAAGGTGACCCGCAAGAGACCGGGTATCTTGCGATCTAGGCGACGGCCGGCGTAACCGGCGCTCCAGCGCGAAGATCAGGTCCTTGGCGTGCAGCTTGAGCTTCTTCAAACGCACTTCCTCAAGCTGTTCGTCTTCGGTGAGGTAGGGCTTTTGAAGCAACTCTTCCAAACGCTGAGCGTAGCGATGATGTTCGGCGTGCAGGCGATCGATCTCTTCGCCCAGCGTGGAACCCTGTACTTCGTCCATCAAGCACCTCCGTTGCGGCGGTTCGATTCTGGAAATTGCGAAGCCGCCGATTTTCTTAGAACATTTACATATATCGCCGCTTCGAGCGAATCGGCAAGCCCGAAATTCGCTGAAAGTAATGTGAGCCTGTGAATTTTATGAACATTCAGGGCTGCAATGGGCTCGCGGCGACCGGCTTCCATCGTCGACCGTCATTGCAACGCTTCCCGGAGAAGCCGGATGGGCCTGGTGGCGATCTTTGCGGCAAACCGCATCCGGCTCATCCAAGCCTGAGCCTCAGCAGCACTGCATCTTCAATAGGATCAGCGTAATAGGCCTTCCTGATGCCAGTCTTGGCGAAGCCGATAGACCGATAGAAACCGTGGGCCGCGTGGTTCGAAGCTCGCACCTCCAGAACCACCTCCAACGCGCCCGATGCCCGTAGCTCGCCTGCCATCGCGTCAAAAAGACGGCGGCCTATGCCGTGCCGCTGGCTGTCGGATGCAACGGCAATCGACTCCAGTTCGGCGGTCGGCGGTAATAAGCTGGCCATCATAAAGCCGAGCAGATCGCTCGCCTCCGGCTCCGCCGCGACCAGGGCGACGCGGCGAGGGGTGGATTCGGGGTCCAGCGCTTTCAGGTAGGCCGACTGCGGCCACTGTGGCGCATCCGGCAGGCCCGCGGCAATCTCCATCACCCGAGCCAGGTCGGCGGCAGCCATGCGCCGAATCTGCGCGCTCTCCGCAGGGGCATTCACACGCCCTTCGATTCCGCCGTGGCATGCACTTGATCAGCCTCCGGGCCAAAAATCTCGGCATCGGAGCGGCGCAGGTAATGGCCGTCGAGCAGTGCCAGTTCAACAGCCGCGCCGGCGATCAGTCGCGCCTCGCCGAGTCGCAGCGCGTCCGCTGCAAGCGGAGGAGCTGTCTTGACGAGTTGCGCGGCCGGCCAGGCAGCCGCGAGCACTGCCTCGGCTTCGTCGCACACGGCCATACGCAGCGGCGGCGGAGCGATGGCAGCCAGTTCGGGAGGGCCGGCAAGAAGCTCGTTCGATTCCGAGCCCCGCTCGGCGCCCAGCCGCTCCAGCCGCAGAATACACTTCGCCGCGATGCGCATCGAGCGCTGAAGAGGGCACTCCGGACTTGCGCGAGAGCACTTCAAGCCGCGAAAGCGCGACCACGGGAATTTCAGCGCCCTCGGCCAGGCCTTTTACCGCGCTCAGGCCAACGCGTACGCCAGTAAAGCTGCCCGGACCGTTGACGACGACAATGCCGCCAAGCTCTGGCAGTTCGGCGCCAGCCGCCTGCAGCAAATCGCCCACCGCCGCGACCAGCGTGGCCGAATAACTGCGCCCCGCCAGCTCAATTTGCCCCAGAATTTCCAGGTCCCGGCCGGCCAGTCGCCCCAATGCCACCGATCCCGATGGACCGCAAGTATCGATCGCGAGGATGAGCGCGGCTTCAGGCATGGCAATTCATCAAACCGCGGCGAGCGCTTGATCGAGGTCGGCGATCAGGTCTTCCTTGTCCTCAATGCCGATGGAAAGGCGGATGCGGCCTTCGTTGATGCCCATCGACCGGCGCACCTCTTCGCTCACCGAGCCGTGCGTGGTGGTTGCCGAGTGCGACGCCAGCGACTCAACGCCGCCCAGCGATTCGGCGTTGATGAAGATTTTGATTGCCGTGAGGAACCGCGCCGCTTCTTCGCGCGACTTCAATTCGAAGCTCATCATCGACCCGAAGCCCTTCTGCTGTTTCACTGCAAGTTCGTATTGCAGATGATTCTTGAGGCCCGGATAAGCCAGCTTGCTGACCTTCCGATGCGTGGAGAGAAACTCGGCCACCGCGCGGCCATTTTCCTCATGCTGCGCGATGCGAACCGGCAGCGTCTTGATACCGCGCAGCACCAGGAAGCACTCGAAGGGCGACATCACGCCGCCGGCCGCCTTTTGCACGAACGAGAAGCGCTCTTTGTGTTCGGGCTTCGAGCCGATCAGCACACCGCCGAGTCCGTCCGAGTGGCCGTTCAGGTATTTGGTGGTGGAGTGCATCACGATGTCGGCGCCCAACTCCAGCGGACGCTGCAGCGCCGGCGACAGAAAGGTGTTGTCAACGCTCACTTCGGCGCCGCGCGCATGGGCAATCTTTACCACCCCGGCAATGTCAGTCAGCACCATGAGCGGATTGCTCGGCGTCTCAATGTGCACCAGCTTCGTATTCGGCTTCATGGCTGCTTCAACTGCCGCCAGGTCGCTCGTATCCACATATTCGATCTCGATACCGTAGCCGCTGACGATCTGGTCGAAAAGCCGCACCGTGCCGGCATAAACGTCGCGCGAGCAGACGAGATGATCGCCGGCCCGCAGCATTGCCACCAGCGCCGAGATGGCAGCCATCCCGGTGGTGAAGGCATGGCCGCTGGTGCCGCCTTCGAGCGAGGCCACGGCCAGCTCAAGCCGGTCGCGCGTAGGGTTCCCGGCCCGGGAGTAGTCCCAGCCGCGGTCGCTGCCGATGCCGGTGAGTTCAAAAGTCGAAGAAAGGTAAATGGGCACATTCACCGCGCCCGTCTGCGGGTCAGGGTGCTGCCCGGCGTGTACGGCAAGGGTCGAGTACTTGTACTTTGCCATGATGAAGTTTTAGCTGCGATCTCCTGTTTTCTAGCTTATCGCGACGAGGCCAGATTCCCCGCAACCGGTCATCCCGAGTGCAGGTCGTCCGCCCTGGCGGACGAGCGAAGTCGAACTTCTCCCAATTCCATTCATCACAACCTTGCCGGTCATCCCGAGTGCAGGTCGTCCGCCTTAGCGGATGAGCGAAGTCGAACTTCTCCCAATTCCATTCATCACAACCTTGCCGGTCATCCTGAGCGCAGCAAGCCGCGTTTTTTGCGGCTTGCGGAGTCGAAGGACCTGCATTTATCCGTCCGCGCCAACCGATTTCGCCAATCCTCGATCGCACTCCAATTCCGTAAAACACCCCCCAAGCGGTCATCCTGAGCGAGTCCTCGCAATGCGAGGACGAGTCGAAGGACCTGCATTTAGCTCATTGAGCCAACCAATTTCGCCAATCCTCGATCGCACCCCAATTCCGTAAAACACCCCCCAAGCGGTCATCCTGAGCGAGTCCTCGCAACGCGAGGACGAGTCGAAGGACCTGCATTTATCCGTCCGCGCCAACTAACTGCTCCGGTGTATACCACCCTTCGCTCAAATCGATCCATGTAGGATTGCTCTTCTTGATCAGCGCGATCTTCTTGGCGCGGATCCATCCTTTCAATTGCTTTTCCCGCGCAATTGCGCTGCTGGCATGAGCGTAACGCTCAAACCAAACAAGACGGTTGCAGTTGTATTCCGCTGAAAAACCCTCAGAGATTTTGTTCTTGTGCTCGAACATTCGTTTGTCGAGATCGCCCGTCATCCCGATGTAAAGAGTCAGGCTGCGGCTGGCCACGATGTAGGTGTAGTAGTAGCGCTCGTGCAAGTGAATGACCCCGAAATCACAAATTGTCGTTCTGCCATGTGCATCGATGCAAATGCAGGTCCTTCAACTCGGATTTGCGCAAAAAGCGTGCCGACCTTCGCTCAGGATGACCATCCTCTGGAAATCGTGGCACGCGAGGCCCCCATTCAGACGGGCGCTTTACTTCGTGACTTCTGCCGCCTGCTTGACCGTGCGCACCACCGGGAAGTACCCGGTGCGGGTACGGACCGTGAGCTTGCCCATCCCCTGGGCTTCGGCCGTCACCTCGATCTTGCGGAACCCCGGAACCGTGGACGGCTTGGTGGAGTGGTAACCCAGCGTGTACTGGCTGCGAATGTCGCGCGCCACTTCAGCGGCAATCTGGTCCACCTGGTCGATGGATTTGGGAAAGAACGCCATCCCGCCGGTTTCGGCAGACAGCATCTCCAGCGCGCGGCGCGCATGACGCACTTCGGCGCGGCTCATTTCGTCGCCAAACAGCAGTCCAATGGAGTAGATCACCGGACCGGAAAGCTGCTGCACGCGGCGAATGGTCTGTTCCAGGGTCAGGCTCGATGCGTTGTCTTCGCCGTCGGTGATCAGGATGAGAACCTGCTTAGGCTGCTTGGCGTCGGCCGCCAGCTTGTCTGCAGAAGCCACAACGGCGTCATAAAGTGCGGTGCCGCCCCGCGAATCGATGTGCGACAGCCCCTCGCGGAGCTTATTGATATTCGACGTGAGCTCGGAATCGATGAACGCCTCGTCGGAGAAGTTCACCACAAAGGCCTCGTCGTCCCGGTTTGAAGCCAGCACAAGGTCCAACGCGCTCTTGTTCACCGAAGGCCGCTTGCGGTACATCGATCCGGAATTATCCACGACCAGGCCCATCGAGACGGGGAGGTCGGTGTGCTGGAAGCTGATGATGTTCTGCTTCACGCCGTCTTCGGAGACCTGGAAATTGTCCTTGCTCAGGTTCTGCACCAGGTCTGTGCCGTTAATCACCGTGGCATTCAACACCACCTCTTCTACGTCGGTACGCAGGATGTAGCCCTCTCCCTTCTTTTGGAGGGGGCCGCTGGTGGGCGCGGGCGGCACGATGTCAGGCGAGCGTACCGGGTCGGTATCCTCGTTAAGCGACGGCGCAGGTGTAGCCTGCCCTGCCGCGGACGGCGCGGGAGACGATTGCGCCTGGAGCAGAAGCCCGGACGCGGCCAGAAGTGCGGCGAAAACCGCGTTATTGCAAAGGCGCATAGTACCCGGTGCGAGCATAAACCGTAAGCGGAGGCAGTCCCGGAGGCGGACTGACCTTCACCCTCACTTTACGCCATTTGCCGTCTCGGGTCAGATCCCTGGGCTTGTAGCCGATCACATACTGGTTGCGCAGCTCGGTCGAGATCTTTTCGGCAATGTCGCTCATTTCATCTACATCGTCGACGCGGAACAGGCGCCCGCCCGTGGAGGAACTGATGTCGTCAAGCAACTGCGGGCCGGTGCGCTCCTCGGGAGTGGGCGCATAGGGATCGAAGATGCCGATCGAATAAATCTCCACGTCGGCCTCCCTCACCTTGGCTCGCACTTCGCCCTCGGTGTAACGCGAGCGGTTGTCGCCTCCGTCTGAAACCACCAGCAGTGCCTTGCGCTGGTGATGCGCATCGGCCATCTTGGCGACGCCGTAGTAGATTGCGTCCAGCAGCGCCGTGCGATGGCCAGCATGCACCGTCGCCAGGCGCGCCTGGATGTCTTCGACCGAGCTGGTGAAGTCCTCAATCAGCTCCGGGCGGTCGTTGAATCCGATCACAAAAAATTCGTCCTGCGGATTCGCAGTCTTGATGAATTGCAGAATCGCTTCTCGGGCACGAACCAGCTTCGAGGTCATCGATCCGGAGAGGTCGAAGATGATTCCGATGGAGACCGGGGCATCTTCCGAAGCAAAACTGGAAATCAGCTCCTGGCTATTGTTCTCATAAATCTGGAAGTCCTCTTTTTCAAGGCCGGTGACCAGGCGGTTCAGCGGGTCGGTCACCGTCACCGGAACCAGCACCATGTCCACATTCATGCGGATGAACGAACCGGGATGAATCTTCAGCGACTCGGCGCCGGTTGCCGGAGCTGCTTCATCCCCCTTGGGTTCCGCCGTAGGCGTAGAAGTGCTGCCCGGTGGTTCGACGTGAACCTTATTGAGAGGATCTTCCTGCGCATGGGTGCGTGCCAGGCAAAAGATCGCGGCCAGTGCACAAACCCACAGCCGGCGGCGAAGCAAAAGCCCCTTGCCGTCCCCTTTTTGGCTCATGCGCTGATGGGGAAGCGTCCTCATGCGGCACCCTGGGCAGTTGAAGGCGATATTATCACTATCGGCACGCCCCTGCTGTCAGCAGATTGTCATTCTGGCATCCCGCATTTCAATATTCGCCAACGCTCGCCGTTCGCGGCGCTGCGATACAATCGAGCCTGAGCGAACCCCCAATTCCCAGCAGGCAATTCGGCATGTCGGGGACTCAAATTCCAGCCTCTTCCACAGCGGAGTACGACCTTCCTCATGGCTCGCATTTATCCTTTTCGCGCCTGGCGCTACAATCCATCCGCAGTCCGCCTGGAAGACGTTGTCACCCAGCCTTACGACAAGATCTCTCCGTCCATGCAGCAGGCTTATTATCAGCGCAGCCCCTTCAACCTCGTCCGCATCATTCTGGGACTGCCTGAGCTGTTTGACGCCGAGAAGGGCGAAAACGTCTATACGCGCGCCGCACGGGACCTTCAATCCTGGCGTGAACAGGGTGTGCTGATCCAGGAAAACGAGCCCTGCGTTTTTGCCTACGCGCAGCGCTTCAAGGTTCCCGGCACTGAGATTGTGAAGGAACGGCGTGGTTTTATCGCATTAGGCAAGCTCCACGAGTACGCGGACCAGGTCGTCTATCGCCACGAGCAGACGCTGTCGAAGCCAAAGAGCGATCGTCTCAACCTGCTCAAGGCCACGCGCGCCCACTTCGGACAAATCTTCATGCTGTACTCCGACCCGGCGGGCAGCGTGGAAAAGATTCTCTACGAGGGCAACAGCGTAGCCGACGCCGAGGTGACCGACGAGTATGGCGTGCTGCACCGTTTGTGGCGCGTCAACACTCCGGCAGCGGTCCGCCTCCTGGCCACGGCCATGGCCGACAAAAAACTCATCATCGCCGACGGCCACCATCGCTACGAGACCGCACTGAACTACGCGAAGCAGCACGCGTCGACAGCTCACGCCAAACCCGAGACAACCGCAACCGGCTTGCCGCAGCCGCCACACCCTGAAGCCGCCGCGATGATGACCTTCGTCAACATGGATTCCGACGGCCTGGTAATTTTGCCGACGCATCGCGTGGTGCACAGTCTCGAGGGTTTCGATCCGGCCCAATTCCTGGCCGCGACTGAAAAGTTTTTCACCGTCGAAAAACTTCCTGAAGCCGATGCCGCAACCTACATGGGAACGCTCGGCTCACAGAAGGGCGTGGCTTTTGTTGCCGCTCTTCGCACCGGAGCGTATCTGCTGCGCTCCAAGCCCGAGCCCTCGGCTGCCTTGCTCTCTGATCTGCCCGAACGCCAGCGCAGTCTCGATCTGAGCCATCTGCATTCGATCCTGCTCGGTCACTTGCTCGGCTTGGACGCCGAAAAGGTGCGCGAGCAGACCAATCTGCGCTATCTGCGCGATGCCCAGGAAGCGGTCGAGCAGGTACGCAAAGGCGAAGCCGATGTAGCCTTCCTCACCAATCCCGTGACGATGGAGCAGCTAAAGGAAGTGGCGTTTGCCGGCGAGGTGATGCCGCAAAAGTCCACCGACTTTTATCCCAAGCTTCTCAGCGGCCTGGCCATCTATGCGCTGGAGTGAGCGGATGCAAGGACGGATGCGCATTCCGCAACCTGTCTTTCGCGCGATCTCAGAGCGGCAATTGAGACGGCTGGGGACCCTCTTCGGCGCGTTTGTCTTCCTCCTTACACCAGGCACAAGAACGCTTGCCGCTCAAGCTGCACCCAGCCCCGCAGAGCATTTTGTTGTGGTGCTCGATGCAGCCCACGGCGGCGACGACTCCGGCGCACGCCTTAGCAGTCAAGCAGAGAAGGCGTACACGCTGGCGCTGAGTGTCAGGCTGCGCTCGCTGCTGATGGCACGCGGAATCGCGGTGGTGACCACGCGCGAATCCGACGACGCCATGGATCCGGATCACCGCGCCGATATCGCCAACCATGCCAATGCCCAAGCCTGCCTGAGCCTGCATGCTTCTGAAAGCGGCTCGGGGGTGCATCTTTTTGTCTCTTCCCTGGCGCCCGCGCAGGCTGCGCTCTTTCTTCCCTGGAAGACCACTCAGGCCGCGTGGGTCACGCGCAGCCTGGGCTTGGCCGGTGTGCTCAACTCGGCGCTCACGCAAGCCGGCATGACCGTCACGCTGGGCCGCATCGGGCTGCCTGCGATCGACCGCATGACCTGTCCTGCAGTGGCCGTTGAAATTGCGCCGCAGCGTTCTTCGGATGGGTCCGCATCGTCCGCGCTGGACGATCCGGATTACCAGGCGCAAGTGGCCAAGGCTCTGGCCGCTGCCCTCGTCGAGTGGCGATCGACCGACAGGGGAGGCGGGCAGCCATGATTCCCCGCCACCAGACCATCCTGTTCATCTTTTTGCTTTTCGCCTCGATCGTAATGGGCGTTGTGCTGTGGACCACGCTCGACCGCGCCCACAAGCGCTTGCTCGAGAGCCAGAATACGGCGCCCGCCCAAGCCCCGTTAGTGGCTCCCGCCGAGCAGGCCACGCTCATGGTGGCCAATGACGCCGATAACTCAGTGACCGCGCGTATTCTTTCCCTCCCTCTGCCGCAAGATCCTGAAGCTCTGGGACGCGCCGTGCTGGGCAAGTTGCTCGAACTTTATGCTGCTCCCGGTTCCACGCATCCCTTGGCCGGTGGCGCAAGCTCAGTTAACGAGGTCTTTCTGGTTCCAATCACGGACGCCGGCGGAAAAACGACTTCGGACGGGTCCGAACTTGCGGTGGTGAACCTGGCAGGCACTTTCACTTCCAGCCATCCGTCGGGGCTTGAAACCGAGACGCTCACGATTCTCTCCATTTGCGCAACGCTCCACGCTAACCTGCCTCGCATTACCGAGGTGCGATTCCTTGTGGACGGCCAGACGCGCTCGACCCTCGCCGGGCACGCGGAGCTGACCCGCACTTACCTGACTGCCGAAACCGTTCCAACCGAGGGAGCACATCCGTGACAGAAGCGCACGCACCAACCGCACCCCCCACCATCGGCGTCTTCGATTCCGGCTTTGGCGGATTGACAGTGCTGCGCGCACTCGTAGAGCGCCTGCCGCGCGCCCGCTTCGCCTTTCTGGGTGACACGGCGCGACTGCCGTACGGCTCCAAATCGCGCCGCACCATCGCACGCTACGCTGCGCAAAGTGCGCAGTTTCTGGTCCACGAGCAAGGCGCGGAGTTCCTTGTGATCGCATGCAATACGGCCAGCGCTCTGGCGCTCGATGCAATTCAGCAAGCTGTGCCGGTTCCGGTGCTCGGCGTGATTGAGCCCGGCGCGGCTGCTGCCCGAGCTGCTTCGCGCAGCGGGGACGCGCTGGTCATCGCCACCGAAGCCACGGTGCATAGCCACGCGTACGCGGCCGCATGCCAGGCGCGCGGGTTGCGCGTTCTTGAAAAGGCGTGCCCGCTCTTGGTGCCGCTGGTTGAGGAGGGATGGACCGATCATCCCGTCACCGCCGAAGTGATTGACATTTATTTGCAGGAGCTCCGCTCCGAAGCCGAAGCTCGTGGCATGAATCCGGACACGCTGGTGCTGGGTTGCACGCACTACCCGCTATTGAGGAAGCTTTTCGAAGGCGCGGTGCGGCCCGGCGCCAAGGTGATCGATTCGGCGGAGTCCGTGGCGCAGGCCGCCGTGGAGATCCTCAATCAGCCTGCCGCAGCGCCTGGCGCTGGCGCTGCCCTCGAGACAGAAGTGCGTTGTTTTGCCACCGATTCCGTAGACAAGTTCGAACGCCTGGGCTCGCGGTTCCTGGGGCGGCCCGTGGGACATGTGGAGTTGGTCGACCTGGGCGGCTGAATTGTAGCGCCGGTCTCCAGACCGGCTGTCGTGCGGGTCTCCAGGCCCGCGTCCCAGACGCTCTCGGCACTCCGGAATTCCACGCAGAATCGCTCTGGTATTCTGAAAAACGGCGGTTCCGCCGTTCCCCTTTTCGGAGCGCCAACTCGGAGGAACTAAAAACAGCATGATCAATTTGGCGGGCAAGACGGCCGTGGTCTTCGGACTGGCCAACAAGCGGTCGATTGCCTGGGGCATCGCCCAGAAACTCCATGAAGCCGGCGCTACGCTCGCCATCTGCTACCAGAACGAGCGCATGAAGTCCGAGGCTGGGGACCTGATCAACGATCTCTCCGGCGCCACCGGCTTCCAGTGCGACGTTTCCAACGACATGGAGATCGAATCGCTCTTCGCCGCGCTCAAGGCGAAATACGGCAAGCTCGACATCCTGGTGCACGCCATTGCCTACGCCCCCCCCGAGGACCTGAAGGGTGAGTTCATCAACACCAGTCGCGAGGGCTTCCGGATCGCCCACGATGTCAGCGTCTACTCGCTCATCGCTGTTGCGCGTGGCGCCGTGCCGTTGATGACCGAAGGCGGCAGCATGATTACGCTCACTTACTACGCCGCCGAAAAAGTGGTGCCGCACTACAACGTGATGGCGCTGGCCAAGGCGGCGCTCGAATCGGCTGTGCGCTACCTGGCCTTCGAGCTTGGCCCCAAAAACATCCGCGTCAACGCCATCTCTGCCGGACCCATCAAAACCCTTGCCGCGCGCGGCGTGGGTGCGCTGGGCGACATGCTGAAATCACACGCAGAGCGCGCTCCGCTGCATCGCAACGTGGATCAGCTCGAAATCGGCGGCACGGCGCTTTATCTGGCCAGCGATCTCTCCAGCGCCGTCACCGGCGAAACCCTGTATGTGGATTGCGGCTACAACATCATGGGGTTCTAGAACCGGTTGTATTTACACCGCTTTGAAGGGGCACGACTTCAGTCGTGCCATTAAAGGCCTATACATTGCGGAGCATTACAGCCTGCGCAAAAACTCACCGCCCGAAGAGTCTTGTAACAAGGGCACGACTTTAGTCGGGCCGAGACATCTGCAAAATCCCCGAGGGCTTTAGCCCCCGAGGGACGCCTTGCGACCGCCCCAAATTATTGATGCAACCATTTCCAGTTTCGTAAATACTTCGTCGGGCCAAAATGTTTACCAAGGTGGTCGCTCCCTGGGGTCGCCTCGACTCAAATGCCGTGAATGCCGAAACTGCTGCAACGCGCTCAGCCTTCGTTACAGACGGTTTGCACACATGGCTGGCTCTTTGGATCGATGCCTCTCTCATTTCCATCGATGGCGGCAAGTTCAGGCTGCGCCGAGACCAGGTTCCGTCCATGTCTCTTGGCCTCGTACATCGCCGCATCGGCCTGTCGCAGCATGTACTCCCAATCGCAAGCTGGATTGAGCTGCGCCACACCCGCGCAGATTGTCAACTTGATCGGCCCCGACTCAAACGGCACTTCGAGATCGGCCACCGCCTGGCGCACCCGCTCCGCAATCACGAGTGCCGGCATCTCGGCCGTATCCGGCAGAAGGATCGCGAACTCCTCGCCTCCCATGCGCGCCAGCATATCGTGCTGGCGTAGCGCAGCCTTCACCCGGCATACCAGCGCCTGCAGCGCGCGATCGCCGGCCACGTGGCCCCGTGTATCGTTCAGGTTTTTGAAGTTGTCGATGTCCATCATGATCATGCTGAGCGCCCGCCCATAGCGCATGCTCCTTGCGGTCTCCCGCAGCGCAGCTTCCACCATCGCTCTGCGATTCATTGCGCCAGTCAGCGGATCGGTGCGCGCCTGCACCGCCAGTTCCCTCTGCAACTCGGTCACCAGAAGCCAGAGCTCGCACATCACCATCACGGTGGCAAGAAATGCCGCTGCAGCAAGGGAATAGAGCCACGCCGGATCGGTGTGGGCATGGACCGTTTCGTGCGGGTGCATGTAGCGCAGGTTGGTGAGAACGGCGCGATACGCTGCCACAGCCATCTGCAAGCCAACCACGCCCGACGAGACGCGTGCTACCGCGGTAAACGGTGCCTTGCCATGCTTCCACAACATCCACGAAGAAGCGCCGCACACCACAACAAACGGCACATTGGCAACGTTGGCGGAGTACTGGACTTTGCAGACAAACATGACCGCGTATACCGCAAGCACAATTCCGATGGCGATCCACGGCCAACGGCTTCGTATTGGCTTGCGCACCACAAACCACCGCAGGCCCATCCACTGCATCATGATCGAGAGGAGGTAAAGCTCGCTGACTGTCAGGCTGCCAAGCACCGCGGGCACCTTGCCTTCTAGGCCTTGCAGAATGAGCTTGACCAGTCCTACGAGCTGTGCCGCGGCGAACCATCGCATTCCCGTCACACGGCGGTTGTACCAGGCAAGAATGCCGATACACACCGTGAACACGGTCACTGAAGCGATGTTCGTAAAGAAAAAAGTCCCGTAGTCCATCTCGCAGTGCGATTCGGCAGGAATCTCCCTTTCTCCCCGGTTCTATCGGCAAAAGTCCCCGTTTTATTAAACGGGCGCGCTTTCGCGCCAGGTCGCGTCGGAGAGCTACGGGCCAATCTCTGATTTTTCTAAGATTCTATGCTCTCTTCGCGTCATGCCAATCCCGCTTCCGGGTTACAGAAGTTTCGGACATAACGCATCCCTGCTCACGACATTTGAGTCGGAGCTGCCAGGAACAGCGAGCCACGGCCTTCCTCGCCGCCTTGACCGTTCATTGCATTTCCGAAACTGCTCCGAATGCCGCTACATGGCGAGAATCTGATCCCACACTTCCGGCTCCACAGGAAGGCCGAGGTGCATATTTTCCGCGCGCAGGCGCAGCGTTTGTTCCCCGGGGTAGCGCACCCTGGCGTGATGCGCAGCAACCGCGCAGTCGTGCAGCGAAGCAACCACCTCGTCGGCAATCTGCGCGGCCCGCGGCGATGGCCCGAAGGCCTCGGGATTCATGGTGACAAACATCTGCGAGACACCCGTCTCGATCAGCGGGTCATTCGCGATCTCGTGCGTAGCCTGGCCAAGCGCCATCATCGCGGCAATCATGTCGAGCACCACGGACAACCCCGATCCCTTCCAATAGCCGATCGGTAGCGGCCGCCACGACTTTTCAATCGCTGCCGGATCGCGCGTCAGATTGCCGTCCCTGTCGAAGCCGCCATCCACGGGCAGCATCTCGCCGCGTTTGCGATAACTTTCAAGCTGGCCATAAGAGAACTGCGACATGGCCATGTCGAGCACCACGGGTCCGCCCGCGCGCGGCACCGCAATCACGAGCGGATTGTTGCCGATGACCCGCTCGGCTCCGCCCCATGGCGGCAGATTGGGCATGGTATTCGTCCAGCAGATGCCGATTAGCCCGGCTTCGGCCGCCTGCCAGCCGTAAGTTCCCGCGCGCATCCAGTGGTTGGTATTGCCCAGTGACACGCAGCCTACGCCGTGTTCCCGGCCAAGTTCGATGGCGCGCCCCATCGCCGCCAGCGCATTCAGATTGCCCGCGCCCCTGCGGCCATCCCAGCGCTCCAGCGCACCAAAGCGCGCCACCACCGCAGGCTCGGCCGAAACGCTCACGCAACCGTTGCGGATGTTTTCAATGAAGCGCGGAAAGCGATTGATGCCGTGCGTGTAAACACCGTCGCACGTGGTTTCGGCAAAAAGCCGCGCGCAGATTTCCGCGCGGTCGGCCGCGAAGCCGAGCTTGCGCAGAACGCCGGCGAGCGTCGATTGCACTTCTGCGAATGGAATGCGATTCATAGGTCCTGATGAACTTGTATCAGGCCGCAGGCGGGAATGAGAAGGGTGCGGATCGCTGACCTGCTGGTTCGTTGCTTCTTCAACTGGACGAAGGCAACGCCGAGATCAACTCAGTTTGAAAGTGCATGGACCTTGTAAAGTGCATGGACCTTATATAAGAAGTAGCCGATAAAACAAACACCAGCGAGATAATATATTGCGACTACCCGCCAAAACTCGTTCGGTTCTTTGGCGCGGTAGATCCAACCTTTATAGCGTGCAATCGTTTTTCCGGTACGAGTCGAAGCCACAGCCGCGAAGAAAAAGACGCCCCCAAGTATCAAGTAAATATATGGCGGCCTTAGAAGCCAAAACGGATCGTCCACGAATAGCGTCCCCTTTTACTCCTTTAGCGTCACCGTAATCTTGCGCGCGTCGCCGCCTTCTGACGCAATCACAATCTCACCCGTGGCCCGCTTGCGGATGCTCTTGAACTTTTCGCCCCACTCGACCACGACCAGCGCGTCGGGCGTGAGCAGATCGTCCAGCCCCAGCGTCTCCAGTTGCCGCTCGCTTTCCAGGCGGTACACGTCCAGATGGTAGAGCTTCACCGGTTTGCCCTTGCGGGTGCCGTCAAATTCGTGGATCAGTGTGAACGTCGGACTGGTAACTTCGTCGGGCTCCGCTGCGTCCAGCGCCTGCGCAATTCCCTTCACCAGCGTGGTCTTGCCCGTTCCCAGCTCGCCGCCCAGCAGCAGGAACTGTGGAGGCTTCAGCAAATCGACAAGCTTGCGGCCCACCGCGACGGTATCGGCGCCACTCTGCGTGGTGAATTCGTGGATCTTGCCTTCCGCAACAGTCGAGGCGTCGGTCATTGCTCAGCCCTCATCAGGATTTGACGCATTTAGTCCGAGTTTATCGCATGCCGTTTCAAACCGCCGCATGCAATCCGTGCCCGCTGCCCGTCTTTCTCAGCCCGTCCGCACGAGCCCTGAGCCTTCAGCCTGCGCCTTGCCGCTGCTGCATGCGGCTTTTACTCTGCTGCACGCAGTCTTTACTCTGCTGCATGCAATGCCTTGCAACCAAACATAACCCGTCTGGCCGCCGCTCGAAAAGGCGTGTGCCCGTGACCGAAACGCCCGCGCAAGCTTTCCCAGGTAATCCGTAGCCAGCAGCGTGTGCTCATCGCCCTTGCTCACTGCGAAATCCGCGGCCAGCCCATGCAGGTAAACGGCTGCCTCCACGGCGCGCGGCACATCGTGCGGATATTGCGCCATCAAGCCTGCGATCAGGCCGGTCAGCAAGTCGCCGCTACCTCCCTTGGCCATGCCGGGATTCCCGGTGGTGTTCACGGCCACGCGGCCATCGGGATGCGCGATCAGCGTCCGCGCGCCTTTCAGCACCAGCGTAACGCCCATGCTCTGGGCGAAGCTGCGAGCCGTCTCGAGCCGGTTCGCCTGCACTTCGGCAACGGTTGTTCCATTCAGCCGCGCCATCTCGCCGGGATGCGGCGTGAGCACAACCGCGCGTTCGCCTTTGCGTGCCAACTTTTTAATCAGCGCTTTTTTACCGGCGAGTATGTTCAGCCCATCAGCATCCACAACCGCAGGAATCCCGGTCGATGAAAGCAACCCAATGGTGAATTTGGCTGTGTCGGCGCTTTGCCCCATCCCAGGACCGATGGCGAGAACGGTCTTGCCCGCCATCAGCGCAGCAAGCTGTTTCGACGCGAGATTCTTCGCGGCAATTTCGCCTTTTGCCGTTGCCGCGAGCGGCGTGGTCATCAACTCCGGCGTGAAGGACGCAACCACCGGCAGCGCAGCCGCGGGAACCGCCGCGGTCACCAATCCCGCCCCCGCGCGCAGCGCAGCCAAAGATGTCATTGCAGGCGCGCCAGCCTTGCCCCCAGCCGCTCCAAACGATCCACCCACCACAAGCACGTGGCCAAAGTTGCCCTTGTTGGCAGCAGCCGCGCGCGGCGTCTGCGCAAGCTCGAGCGAAGCACCGCTCCAATCAATCCCGAGCGTCGATACGATCGCCGCTTCAGGCGAGCCGATGGGTGCAACGACCACCGGCTGATCCCACCGCCTCGTCAGCTGTCCAAAAACGTGGGCCAGCTTGGGCGCGGTAAATGTGATCACAGCGTCGGCAGGAAACACTGGTCCCGCCGTCGTCGCGCTGGTTTCGTCGGCCGGCCAGCCCGACGGCAAATCGACCGCCAGAATCGGAGCACGACTCCGCTGCAGCCACTCGAGTGCAGCCAGGGCGAGCCCTTTGAGTGGAGGCCTGAAGCCCGTCCCCACAACAGCATCCAAAATCAAATCCGTGTCGAGCGCATCCTTGTACCGGACCAGGTCCGCTGGCGAGGCTATGACGTGCGCACGGCCTTGCATGGGGCTGGTGAGCTCGCGCCAGGCATGTGCCGCATCGCCCTTCAGTTCTTCCGGCGTGCCAAGAAGAATCGTGGTCACATCAAGACCAGCTTCGACGAGCAGACGTGCTGCCATCATGCCATCGCCGCCGTTGTTGCCCCGGCCGCACAGCACCGTGACACGCTGTGCGTTCGGCAAAAACTGCTGCGCGAAATTTGCCACGGCAGAAGAGGCCGCGCGCATCAGCAGAAGCGACGGAACGCCAAACCGCTCGGTGGTAGCGCGGTCGCAGGCCTGCATCTCGGCTGCGGAGAGAACGTGCATCGCCTACATGGTACTAGAGTCTGTTATGAAATTTCGCGCACCTGGAAAAGTTGATGACGCGTACAACCATGTCTCAAAAATCTGTTTTGTAACGAGGCACCACTCGCGTTATGCCTATCAGCTTTGTAACAAGGGCACGACTTGACAGCTCGGTGAAAAAATCATTTCCGCCCGCCGTTTTGAAGGGGCACAAGTTTACTCGTGCCGTTAGGGTCCGCATGATGAGCGAGAGCTTCAGCCCCTGAGGGAATGTTTTTGGGAATTCGACCCCTTCCGGCAAATTTTTCACCAAGCTGTTGAGTCGTGCCGAAAAATGCGGAAAAACAAGGGGTTTTACAGGCTGCGGAAAAACTCATTCCTGCAGACGAATTCGGAGGTTTTGTAACAAGGGCACGACTTTAGTCGGGCCGCAAAAGCCTCAAAATCAATGTCGGGCTTTAGCCCCTGCTAATTCGACGCCACCGCTAAAGCCTTTTTCCGCAGCCCGTTTAACCCCTGCGGCATGGCAGCCAAAATCCACTCAACTATTTTTGAAAACACACTCTAGGAAGAAAATTGCCGCGACGAACAGCGCGGCCTGCCTACCGCACCAACCGCGCCTGCAACGTGGTGCGCGACGTGACACGCGTTAGCGTGCACGCTCCCGTCCGTTCGCAGCGGAAATGAATGGCGGCAGGAAAGACCTGCCATTCAGCCGTGCGCGCGCGCCACGGGCTGGCTCCCACCGCAAACACACGCCCTCCGCCTGTATCCACGACTCCCGTTGCCGGATTATCGCCGACAATTACGTCATCGCCCTCAATCGGAGCGGTCAGGCGCTGAAACTGCAAGGATACGGTGCGAACCGTGCGCCAACCGGAGGACGAACGGCGACCCTGCGGGCTCGATGCAGGGCTCAGCTTGCTGCCTTGCTTTTGCGCCCCATCCTGATCGGCGACGGTTGGGTAGTTCGAGACGAATTCCCAACTGGCAATGGTCTGGTACTGCTGCAACGAACACGGCAATGGTCCCGAAGCCGTAATCTCTGCAATCTGCCCGTCAGGTCCAGCCATGTCCTGTACCTTGTCTCCACCCGCTGTCGTTTGCGGCAGCAGAGCCTGCGTGGGGTCAACCGCAGCGCCCGGTTTTGCCCCGGATGGAAAGACAATCTGTTTTTGGCATGCGACCATACCCGCGGAATCGAGAAGGCGGACCAGAATCGAGAGCGGCTGCGGCGGATTCAGCGCCAGCGCCTGGAAGGCCGCGGCCTGTTGCTCATCGACCGGGTCGACGTAAAGCTGGTAGGAAGGGCTCCCTTCCCATCGCGCGATGAGGCGTCCACTCAACCCTGCCGGATCAAACCTGCGGTTCCCCATATCGACATAGAGAGGCGGCGGCTTTGACTTGGTAATCGTCGGGAATGCGAGAGTAGCCAGCGCGATCAGCAACAATCCCGCCACGGCGACCGCCCCGAAGGTGACAATCTTGATTACGGGAGATTTGGCTTTTTCCTGCTGGGGAGCGGCCTGGGCTTCAGTCGCGGCGATTGCCTCGCGGAAGGCGTACAGCTCATCTGTTCGGGCCTTTTCGGCCTGAGCATTTGACACCACTTTATAGCTGCTAAGTGTCGGTCCTGCTTGCTGTTGCGCGTTGCCGGCTGCAGCTATTCCGTTTGGGTCGACTTGTAATGTTTCGCTCGCCAAGCAGGTCCCCAATTCCGCGGTTTAGGAGAGCAAGCCCGAGGGAATCTCTAACATTCGATCATGCGCGGGGCGATCCCGCAATAACCAGTCTGTGTCATCCCGAATAAAGTCCGGGAATCCCCAGGAGGCGATCGGAGCAGGCGGCTCGGCCCTGCCTCAAGCCTGCCCCATCGCAAATGCCGCCATTCCAGCAGCTTTCTCCGCGGAGTCAGAATTCGATCCTGCCCTGAAAGGCGATCATGCGCGGCGAACCGTCCCCACCCAGGCCAACTCCCAGCAGCCCGGTTGGCGGCGAGATGGTGCTCTGCAGAGCGCCGAACTTGAGCGGGACGTACTCCCCGGGTACACCGGCCTCCACGCTGCTCGGCAACGCGAAGTTCGCATGGTTGAATGCGTTGAACATCTGCGCATCGATGCGCAGCGAGGCCCCTTCCCGAAGGGGAAACCTGCGTGAGACGTAGATGTCAGAGTCAGTAAAATGCGGCCCACGCACAGTGTTGCGGCCTGCATCGCCGAATTGGCAGTGGGCGGCGGAGTCTCCTCCCGTGCAGGCGCCCGTGGTGGGATCGACGGCCGAGACAAAGGCATCGGGATTCAGCCATTGCCTGGTTCCTGCAATGGTCACGCCGGAGAAAGCTGCTTTGCGGTAAAGCGGCTCGCCCGGGACACGGCGCGCAAACTGAGGTCCACTGGCTTGAAACACGCCGTTGCCATTGGCGGTATAGGGCTGGCTGAGCACACTGAAGGGAAGGCCCGTGTGTAAGAACGCCGTTTGCGAGAACGACCAGCCGCGAAAGAGTGCGCGTAGAAGAACATGCCTTGATGCAAAAGGAATCGCGTAGATGCCGAAGGCCGAGACATTCTGGCGCACATCGTAATCGCAGTCGCCGTATTGGCGGCTCAGCTCGCCTGGCAGCGGCGATAAAATTCCCTGCGAGGAGAACGAGAGCAGGCCGCCGTTCGAAACCTCGTCGAGGCAATGACTCAGCGTGTAATTGGCGCGCAACGTGAAGCTGTGGAGTTGCTCGGTCACGTTGGCCTGCAGGCCGGAATAATTGCTGTTGGCCTCCGTGCGAAATTCATTCACGCTGCCGAACCGCCGGTCGAGCGGTTGCTGGTAGGGGTAAGGCGCGAAGCAACCGGCGCACACCGCCTGATAGCCGTTCAGTCCCACCTGGAACGGCTCGTGCACACCCCGCGTGCCCACATAGTCGATCCGCATCGCTCCATGCGAGCCCAGTTGCCGCTCCATGCCGAGGCTGTATTGGTAGTAGTACGGCATCTTCAGCTTGCCTGTCGGGAAGGTATTCAGGCTGACGGCTAAAGGGCAGACCGGCACGCCCGCGGCCAGTCCAGCGCAGGGCGCAACCCCGGCGATGAAGGCCGCCTCGAATTGCCGGTCGGCGTTCGACGCCGCATCGGCCGCGCTGTTGGGCACATTCGGCGCAATTGCCACGCCGCCAACCTGACCGCCGATGCCGCCCACAAAAGTCGGCGCATAAGGCGCATTCGTCGCCGCAAGGTCGGCAATTTGCGCGGGAATGATGTCGTTGAACACGCCGAACCCCACGTGCACGACCGTGTCTGGCGCCACCTCGTATGCCGCGGAGGCGCGTGGCTGCCACACAATGAGCGGCGTGGCCGGAAACAGATCGCGCACTTTGGTTTCGAAAGCTTCGTCGAGCGGCTGGCTTACGCTGTGCGAAAGATCGAGAAACGATCCCGCAGGCCGCGCAAAGAGCTGTTGCTGATTCACGGGATCGGTGTTCCACGTCGCGCGCAGCCCGGCCATGAATGTCGCTCGCGTCGTGGGCTTCCAGGTATCCATGGCGTAGGCGTCCAGATTGCCGGCAGCCACGCGCTCCTTGAGCGAGATCGGGAAGGTTGCGCTCTCAGTGTAAGCCGCGCCATAAGTGAATTCAGCCAGATCGTTGTAGACCGCGGTTGGCACGGTTCCCTCGCCCAGATCGTAGTCGCTCACATCGATGCGCCGCGTGTTCACGCCGAACCGGAAGGAGTTTTTGCCCCGCGTCCAGTCCAGGTTGTCGTTGATCTGCCATTGCGTCACCTTGCGCCCCTGCGGATAGGTGTTGTCGTTGCCGCCAATGGTGGTAAACGGAGCATCGTTGCTGCCCGCCATCAAAACAATGGGGAAGGTTTGCCTCACCTGCGCGTAGTTGTTGGGCTCGAAGATGCTCGAGTACCAGCTCGCGCCCGGATTGAATTGGTTGACAAGATCGGAACGAAAGACGTGCGTGTAACCAACCACCAGCGTGCGTTGCGGCTGCGGAGAATAGGAGTTGAAGATTGGGTTGATGGCATCGGTGTAAGCGGCCTGCAAACCCGTGTCCTGCTGGAAGCGGTACCAGACTGTGTCGTTGGCGCTGATGGTGTCGTCGATCTTGGCCACGATCAGGTTCTCGTTGTCGCTGTTCGTCAGCGACTCCTGTCTCTGATTCGCGCAGCCGCTGCCGTCCAGGGGATTGCCGCCAGTCTGCGTGCCAGCCAGCAACGCACCGCTTGCGTCCAGCGGGCACGAGTTTACAGGAACTGGCGTGCCCGCGGTGTTGCGATAGAGATTGAACATCGACTGGTAGAACGGTAGCTCTCCCGGCTCTGGCGGTAGCGCCGTTCCGGTCAATGGGTCGGCGCCGCCCACGGACAACTGGCTGAGCACATATTGCTGGTAAGCCGGCGACGGCACAACGGCCTGCGTGACCAGAGGAAGCGCGATCCGGATGCCCTCATAATGCGCGAAGAAGAAGAGCCTGTCCTTGCGAATGGGTCCGCCGACGCTCACGCCAAATTCGTTTACGTTCGACCGCGGCTTCTTCGCCACGTTGCCCGGCGTGTCATTGGCGTGGAGAAAGTAATCTTCCGCGTTAAACAGCGAACCGTTCCAGATCTCGTAGAGATCGCCATGGAACTGGTTGGTTCCCGACTTGGTGAAGTAGTTCACCTGCGAGGCCCCGTAGCGTCCCTGATCGACCGAGTACGAGTTTGTATTCACCGTCGCCTGGTCCACCGCGTCCAGGCCGATGACAAGGTTCGTCGAGAGGCCGATATTCAGGCCCAGCCACGGATCGTTGGAGTCATATCCGTCCAGAATGTAACCATTCGACGTTGCGGGCAGGCCGTTGAACTCCACGTTGCCGTAACCACCCGCGACTTTGGCATCATTCGATGAGCCGGCCGTATTCATCAGCGCGCCCGGCGCGAACTGCGCAATGTAGGTCAGGTCCTGGCCGGGGTTGGGCAACTTGGCGATCGTCTTCGATTCAAGGGTGGTTGAAGTGTTCGGATTGTTGAGGCTGAGCAGCGCCTGTTGCGCTGTCACTTCCACGGTCTGCTCTTCCGTCGAGAGCGCCAGCGTGAAGTTTAGCGTCACCGTTCGCCCCACTTCGACCGCAACCGGCTTTGAAGTTTGCGTTGCGAAGCCGCTCGCATGCACGGTCACCGTGTAGGTGCCGGGATTGACCTGCGAAAAGAGGAAGCGGCCGCTGCTGTCTGTCTTCTCCGCGCGAACGGCCTTCATGTCGATCTCGGTAGCCGAGACATCTGCGTTGGGCAGTACCGCGCCAGACGCGTCCAGCACCGCACCCGCGATTGCACTCGACGTCCCGCTCTGCGCAGAAAGCTCCCCGTAATTAACCAAAGTTAACAAAAGCGCGAAGCCCAGGAGATATCGAGTTGTTCTTTTGTCTTTCGTAACAACCTCCGGGAGAAATGGGGAAGCGCGCGGAGAATTAACTGCCCCTGGCCGTTTGCACCAGCAGCCACACGTTCAGGACCGCGATGACCGCTGCGGTCAACCACGCCAGTGCCTGCAGTCCGCGGCCATTGACGAATTCGCCCATCTTCTTGCGGTCGCCGGTAAACATGACTAGGGGAACAACGGCGAAACTCAACTGGAACGAGAGAATCACCTGGCTCAGAATGAGCAGCTTCTCAGTTCCCTGCTCGCCCATGAAAGCGACCACGATGATGGTGGGAATGATGGCCAGCGAACGCGTGATGAGCCGGCGCAGCCACGGAGAGAGCCGGATGTGAATAAATCCTTCCATCACCACCTGCCCGGCCAGGGTGCCGGTAATGGAGGAGTTCTGGCCGCTGGCCAGCAGTGCGATGGCAAAGATCGTGCTCGCTCCGGCCGCGCCCAGCATCGGGCTCAGCAGCTTGTACGCATCCTGGATGGCGGCGACCTCATAGTGCCCGCTGCGATGGAAGACCGCGGCAGCGACGATGAGAATGGCTGCGTTGACGAAGAGCGCAATCATCAGCGCGATCCCCGAGTCCATGTTGGCCATGTGCACCGCTTCACGCTTGCCCTCAGGCGTGCGCTTGTAGCGGCGGCTTTGCACGATGGATGAATGCAGGTAAAGATTGTGCGGCATCACCGTGGCGCCCAGGATGCCGATGGCGATGTAAAGCATGGCGCCGTTGGTCACGATCGACGGCGACGGCACAATCAGGTTGCGCAATATCGGCAGATAATCCGGCCGGGAGAGGAACATCTGCACGCCGAAGAGCACGATGATGGTGCCGATGAGCGTGATCACCAGCGCCTCAATATAGCGGAATCCAAAACGCTGCAGGAACAGGATCACCAAAACGTCGAGGCCGGTGATGAGCACGCCGTAAAAAAGCGGAATGTGGAAGAGTAGCTCGAGAGCGATGGCCGACCCGATAACCTCGGCCAGGTCGCAGGCCGCAATCCCAATCTCCGCCAGAACCCACAGCGCAAAGCTCGCCTTGCGTCCGTAGCTCTCGTTGCAAAGCTGCGCCAGGTCCCGTTCCGTGGCCACGCCCAGCTTGAGCGAAAGGCTTTGCAGCAGAATCGCCATCAGGTTCGAAAGCATGATGACGAACAGCAGTGTGTAGCCGAAACGCGATCCGCCCGCGATGTCGGTGGCCCAGTTGCCGGGATCCATGTATCCCACGGAGATGAGAAAGCCCGGCCCCACAAAGCCCAGTAGCCTGCGCCAGTAAATTGGCGAGTGCGAAATGCGCACGCTGGCGTGCACCTCAGGCAACGAGGGCTCGGTGAGCACGGTTCGAGTTACGACTTCAGTGGACATGGAATTCCGGGGGCGAGAAACCATCTCGGTCGCTCAACCCTAGTATCCCACAGTTTATTAATCATGGTTAATCATTTTATTTATTTTTACTTACGTTTAACCTTTGCCTCTGGCTCAGAACCCCCCTCAATGAGGCTGACCAAAGCGCCAATCGATTGAAAACGAATGCTTTATGTAGAATTTTTGATCTGTTGCCGAGGAGGCCACACCTGTTCCCTGTTCCCTGTCCCGTCCCTAGTCCCTAGTCCCTAGTCCCTAGTCCCTAGTCCCTAGTCCCTGCTTTTCCAGCCGCAGCCAGACCGCCTCCGCGGCCGGACGTCCCAGGATCGAATTTCCCGTAGGTAGCTCAATCAAAACAGTTTGATCGTAGTTCTGGCTGACCACTCGCAGGCTTTTGCCGGGCCCGATCCCGGAGCCGTGCAGAAATCGCAGCAGCTTGGGATCGCGTTCCTGGAGGCTCGTCACGGTGTAGCGTTTGCCCTCCGCCGCCTGGGATAGCTGCGTCTCGCCGCGGCGCTTGCGCTCGGCTGGATTGAGCGGCAGCACCGCGTTGCCATGCGGACAGGCTCCGCCCTCGCCGAGCTTCTCGCGCAATTTGGCCTCGAAGGCGGGCGAAACCGCGTGCTCCAGCCGCTCTGCCTCTTCGTGGATCTCGTGCCACTCCATCCCGAAGACCTCACTCAGCATGCGCTCGATGAGGTGATGGCGCAACGCAGTGTTGTACGCCGTCTCGCGGCCCGCTTCGGTCAGCCGGACAATGCCGTCCTCGCCCACCGTCACAAATCCATCGCGCTTCAGCCGCTTGAGCGCCATCGTCACCGCCGGCGCAGACACCTCAAGCCAATGCGCCAGCATGGCGGGAATTACCTGGCGCCCCTCTGCCTCAGCCTCAAGAATGGCCTTGAGGTAATTCTCTTTCGAGACATGGATGGAGTCTTTCATTTTTTCGCTCTGAACAGTCTAATTGGTGAACCAGCGTGGGCTCTCTTGCCCGAGCTTCGATCAGGATCAGCCCATTCGCTTAGGGCCAGGGTTCCGGCGCCTCCCACCAAACGGCAGGAAGCGAAGGCTGCCGAAAACGTCCCCGCCCAGTTCTTGAAGGGTACGGGCTTCAGCCCGTACATCCACTCGCCCCGCGTTTTCGAGAAATAAACACGCGGCATGAGCCGCGCCCGAACCCCGCAGCAAACCAGTCGGCACCGAGCCCGGCCGCAACGGTCAAGTACTGTTTCCCAAAAGCCGACATTCGGGTACCGATCGGAGTTAGAGCGATTGCGGCAGAGTATAAGGATTTTACGGTCTTGTCCTGCCCTGTGAGCGGCGCAGTGCTTAATGACGCAGCGAGCGATCAGGATTGATCATTCTTCTTGAATGCTTTGGCGTAACGTCGTTGTAACTAAGGCGAGCCTAACAGGATCTGCAATATCGGCCCCCGAAGTCATCCATGCAAGCAGGTCGCCCCTACTCCCTCCCCACAGTTGGCTGAGGGCCGAGAGGGAATCTCGGCTCGCTCGATACAGGAAAGCAGCTTGGGATTGCAGAGGGCGCGGCGCAGTAAGGAGTCCTGATGAGTGCGGTGACGACTGTCATTTTGACGACTTCGCTTATCGAACAGCTGAAGCAGACGGAGACTTATCCGGCGATCGAATTTATTAACCATCACGCGCGGGAATTCGCGAGCTCTGGTGAATTTGTGGAAGTGAGCCGATGGGCCCGAGGGAGGCACCCTGAAAGTCTCATTTTTATCGCAGGCTTGAACTTCTGCGATCTTGGGATACTTCGAACGGTTCTCGAATCCGCGCCATGGCGAAGCCCCGATCGGGTTCAGGTACTCGCCTGTGCAGGCGAAGCGGAGCGCTTCGAATTTTGTGACCTGCGAATTCCCACACTAAGTTGAAATTACTGATGAATCAATAGCCGATCAATACATATCTGACAATTGCCTCGAAGCAGTCGGGGGGTGACTTGCGCGATGCCGACTTTCCGTTCCTGATCTGCCTCGACCATGCATCGGATCCCGCGAAATACCCAGAGATGGCACGACCGGCGGGTGGCCCCGGTCCGTTCAGGTTGTCAATCCGCAGATGAGGGTGCCCCCGGTCCCTCGCACTTGGGGACCGGGGACTCTATCGACCTCAACAGGCCACGTCTAAACCCCGATCGGTCCCGGAAAACTCCGCCCTCGGCGGGTGGCCCCGGTCCGTTCAGGTTGTCAATCCGCAGATGAGGGTGCCCCCGGTCCCTCGCACTTGGGGACCGGGGACTCTATCGACCTCAACAGGCCACGTCTAAACCCCGATCGGTCCCGGAAAACTCCGCCCTCGGCGGGTGGCCCCGGTCCGTTCAGGTTGTCAGACTGCAGATGAGGGTGCCCCCGGTCCCTCGCACTTGGGGACCGGGGACTCTATCGACCTCAACAGGCCACGTCTAAATCCCGATCGGTCCAGGAAAATCCCCCGCCCTGCCCCGCGCCACATCTCCCTCACCCACCTGCCGCTCGCATCACCGGTCCCTGATCCCTGACCCCTGACCCCTGACCACTCAGTTTTCCGTTGTCAACCCCTGCTCACCCCTCATTCCCACGCATCCCTCTCATTCCAAACCCCCTATTTCCCCGCCAAACATTGCAGATTATTCCGCGCAAATCGCTATCCTTTTCTTAGTAGCGAAGAAAACAGAGCGTATGGGCGGCTCTTGGGACCTCCGAAACGAATTCGGGGTCTCGGGCCGCCCGCTTTTTCGCGGCAAAACGGGTCGGTGTTCCAACACCGCTGACTCCGCAAGGGCCGCTAATGACTTATTTTTGGGGACTTTAGACTCTAAACCATTTGCTTTCAGTCGGTTGGAGCGAGTGATCAAGGGTCCATTCGTTCAAAATAAACCACTTAACCCGAAAATAGGGGGGCGTGGGTCGAGGGGTTAACTCATATGTACATGGCATGTCGCCACATCAAACCCAACGGGCTCCGCTGCAAGTCGCCGGCCCTCAGGGGCAACCCGTTCTGTTATTACCACGCCCGCCTTCACACCATCGGCAAGGAGCCCTACGGCAAATACAGCCCCATGCGGCTCCCCGTTCCCGAGGACGCCGCTTCGATCCAACTCTCCATCGCGAAAATCTCCGACGCCCTCATCAACGATCACATTGACACCAAACGCGCGGGACGTCTCCTCTATGCCCTGCAGATCGCCTCGCAAAACATCGACCGCAAAAAGGAGTTCTCCGACGGCGACACCGTCCCATCCGCCACAGAAACAAGCGAGGGCGACGATCTCGCTCCCGAACTCCGTGTTTGCGGCGCCAGTGATAAATGCGAAAGCTGTCCGTACGCGAAAGACTGCTCCAATTATCACGAAGAAGAAGCTGACCCCGCCAAAGCCCTGCTCAAAGCCCTCCTCGACCTCGGCAAAAGTATCGACGTTCCCCTGTGGGATCCTCACGCAGCGCGCGAGCAACTGAAGGATGATCCAGTGCAGAAAGCTGGAACCTCAACCCCGAATGGACCGGGGCCACCCGCCGAATCGGCGGGGGATTGAAAGGCAACCGCAGATCCTTCGGCTGCGCCTCAGGATGACAGCACTTCGATTTCAGCGAGCTCGTCTTTACTCTTTCACGCGCACCTTGGGTTCAACAGAAAGCCCGGGTCTGAGCTGGTGGTTCGGGTCTTCTTTCGCCAGGTCGGTGAAGTCGATGCGCACGGGAACACGCTGCACTACCTTGACGTAGTTGCCGGTGGCATTCTCCGGCGGGAAGAGCGACAGCACGGAACCCGTCGCGCCCCCGATCTGCGTAACCTTGCCGCTATAGTCTTTGCCCGTTGCGTCGACATGAATGTTGACAGACTGCCCCGCCCGCATGTGCTCCAGTTGCGTCTCCTTGAAGTTCGCCGTGATCCACAGGTCCTGAAGCGAAACCAGCGTCAGCAGGTTCTGGCCGACGGAAACGTTCTGATCCATCTCCACGCTCTTCCGCGTGATGATGCCGTCAGCCGGAGCAACGATTTTTGTATAGCCAAGATTGAGCTTGGCCTGGTCGAGTTGCGCCTGCGCCTGTTGTACCTGGGCCTCGGCCTGCTTGGCTTTTGCGCTCTGCGCGGCAACCTGTTGCGGAGCCGTCTGCGCATATTTCAGCAATGCCTGCGACTGCGCCTCCCGCTCGTGGGCCACGCGCACGCCATCCTGCGCAGCAGCCATGCTCGCCTGCGCTCCAGCCAGGTCAGCCTGCGCAGCTTCAGCTGCGGCAACCGCCGCGTCAAACTGCTGCTTGCTGATCACGTCTTTCGCCACCAGCGGCCTGTAGCGCGCCAGATCGGCCTGCGCCTTGGTATTGTTGGCCTCGGACTGAACCACCTTCGCCCGCGCCGCATCCAGTTGCTGCTGAGCCTGCTCCACGCTGGCGCGGGCACCGGATAAATCCGCGCCGGCCGAGCTCAGGTTGCTCCCGGTGTTGATGGTGGTGATGGGCACATTCACGTTGGCTGCCGCGGCATTCGCCTTTGCGCTGGCCAGCGCCGCCTCGGCATTCTCCACAGCCACCTGGTAGTCGCTCGGGTCGAGCTCGGCAATCAAATCGCCCGCCTTCACTACCTGGTTCTCTTCCACATCCACCTTGATCACCTGGCCGGCAATGCGCGCGCTCACCTGGATCAGGTGGCCATTCACCTGCGCGTCGTCCGTATCCTCGCTGAAAGTGGAGTGCCACCACACGCCGAGCGCGATGAGAACCACCACCACGATGGCCGCCACAAGAATGCCCCTGCGGCGGGACTTCGGCGCCTCAATCTCGGTCTCAGCTGCCGATTCGTTTGGTTCCGATGTTGGGGTTCGATCCGCCACGTTCACTTCCCTCCTAGGTATTTCTTGTAGTCCTGGCCGTCTCCCAGCGCGCGGGCCAGGCTCAGTTTGGCAATGTTGTCGCGGTAGAGGCTGGTCACGTATTGACTATCGGCCTGGGCCACGGACTGCTGCGCCTGGCTCACGGCCAGGTTATCGCTGACGCCATTCGCGTAGCGCTCTTGTGCCTCTTTCAGAGCTTCGCCGGCAAGGTCCTTGCTCGATTGCGCCACTTCCACCTGTTTCTGCGCGGAAGCGATATCGAACAGCGCGTCGCGCACGTCGGCTTCGATCTGCGCGTTCTTGTCGCTCAGTTGCGCCTGCGTGGTGTCGAGCTGCGCCTGCGCCGTTTGCGCCAGTCCCCGCAGTGCGAACTCCGCAAAGATTGGAACAGCTGACCGACGCCGTCGCGTCCACCGTACCGTGCGAATGCGCCAGCGTGGTGCCGATGTCGCCATAGTCGGCATCCGCCTCCACCGCGGGCAGACGCGCAGCCGTTGCTGCTTTTCGCTGCTCCACAGCGGCTGCCGTTTCCTCAACCAGCGCTGCCAAATCCTTGCGGCTCGCTTTGGCCTGCTTGATCAATGCGTCCCCGTCCAGCTGGTCAAAGGGTGCGTAAGGCGCCGTGTCCGTCACGTTGAAACTCTGCGCCAGCGGCAGCCCGATGGTGCGCGCCAGCGCCAGCTTGTCCTTTTCCAGATCGTTCTGCGCCACGATCAACTGCTGCTCCAACGTCTGGTAATCTACGCGCGCCCTCAGCTCGTCGAGCAGCGGCGCGGTTCCCGCTTCGTGGTTGGCACTGGCTTGATCCAGCGAAACCTTCGCCGTGGCCACCTGCGCTTCTACGCTGCTCACCTCGGTCTGGTCGGCCAGCACCAGCAGATACGCATTGCCCACCGTCAGCACCACCAGGTCGCGCGCGTCCTCGGCGGAAAGTTGCGCCGCAGCAAAGTTATGCCGCGCCGCCAGATAATTGCGCAGCGATTGCACGTCCACCAGCGACCAGGTGAGCGAAGCGCGAATATCGGTAAATCCAAACGGCCCGATAATCACCGGGAAGCCGGGAATGCGCAGCCCTTGGGCGGGCAGATCGGTCTGCATCGCCGCTTCCTTCGCGGTGAAGTCCACCGAGGGCAGAAGCGATTGCAACTGGCTCAGCCGCTGCGCGCGCGCTCCCGCCGTCTGCGTGCTGCTCAGAATAATGCCCAGGTTGGCCTCGAGTCCCCGCACGATGGCGTCGTCGAGTGAAAGATCGATGGCCTGCGCCGACGCCTCGCCCTTCGTGACGCTGCCCTGAAAGCTCGAGGCCGACGGAGGCGATGGCGCCACCGGCGGCGGAATCACCGCCGTTTGCGCGGCCGCACCGACGGTCGCCAGCACTCCAACGCCCAACAAAAGGCCCGCGGCACAGAAACGAATTGTGCTCTTGATAGATTGGTTTGGCAATTTGAACCTTACTCAAGAACGGCGAACGCGATCGCCAAAAATGGCTGATACAGAAATGGATGCGCACAAAACGCGGCGCGGTTCTTAAATGTAGTGTATCGAATCGCTACCACTGCTGCCTCGCGATTGGAATCCATTTTTCTTTTGGATGACCGGCCAGTGGTCCGAGGCTCAAAAGTTGGCGCCACAACTCGCACCCCCATCAATGACCCTTAGAACCGGTTGCATAAAAGTTGCCTTGAAAGGGCACGGCTTCACAGCTTGCAGAAAAGCTCTTAACGGAGGGAGGTGGGGGTTTCAATTCCCGCATACGACCCGCAGAAGTGTCGGGGCCTTCAGGCCCCGAAAGATGTTTCTTCGCTGGCCGGTCGGCGTTTCCGGAACCAGTTCTAATACGTCCCCGGCTGGCGGTAGGGCGATCCCGCCGCATACCGTCGCTCGTCGCCGCGCGGGTCTTTTTCTATTTGCGGCGGATTATTCCAGATCATTGTGTTGCGTTCCTTCAGGTCGTAGGCCGGCCAATTGGGCAAACCGGAATGATTCGGATTCCCGGTAGCCGCATAATGAATCAGCATCCCCGACATGGCATCGGCCAGCGGCTGTGCTGCGGCCAACTCCTCTTCGGTCGTCCCGATCTGCCCTGGCGACGCATCCAGATTGTCGAACATGAAGGGAATGTCGATAGTGTGCATGGCGCGTGCGCCCGGCGCGTTCCGGTGCCAGTTCATTTGATAGACCCATGTGTGCGGCTGGCTTTTCGGGTTGCTCGCGCGCCGCTCGGCTTCCAACACCTGCCCGGGCCATGCGCGGAAGGCCGTGGCCGCTGCGATCACAATGTCAATGGGCGATTTATCGGGATAAATGCTGCGGAATTTGGCCACAACTTCTTCGGCGGTGTAGGGGCCCAGATAAATCGCCACGGCATTGTGCAGCGCGGCCGGTGCATCCTCCCATGTGAGTGTGCCGCGCACGGGCACGGCAGTTTCGTCGTGGACATTGCCGAGAATCATCGGAACATTTTCAGAGAGCGACGGCGCATCGGGCGTGAATGGATCGCGCGACAGCACCACGCCATCAACTACGGGCAGCCAGTCCGAGCTTGTATCGGCGGCCGCGGCCTGAATCTTTTCCCACGGCATCGTCTTCAGGTCGGCAAGATTCGCGTTGCTGATGCCGAGTTTGCCAAGCATCGTTTCCGTGCGTTTCGAGGCGATCTCAATCGACGCGCCTTTAACTTGCTGCCCACTCATGGTCATCACGCGATGAAAGAGGCCGTGACCCGCGGGCATCGCCATCAGCGTGGCGCATTTGGCTCCTCCTCCCGATTGTCCAAAGATCAAAACGCGAGAAGCGTCGCCGCCAAATTCGGCGATGTTGTTCCGTACCCACTGGAGCGCGAGAACTAAATCCAGCATGCCCACGTTGCCTGAGTCGGGATATTGTTTGGGATCGATTCCTGCGAGGTAAAGAAATCCGAACGCATTCAGCCGGTGGTTCACGGTGACCACCACAACGTCGCCGCGATGGCACAGCCGCTTGCCGTCGTAGAGAGGGCTGTTCACCGAGCCATTGTTGTAAGCGCCGCCGTGAAAGTACACCAGCACCGGCCGTTTGCGGTGATCGCGCAGTCCCGGCGTGAACACATTCAGGTGAAGGCAATCCTCGCTCTGCTCGCCCGCTTCCGGCGCCACGCGAGGACGCGCGCCCGTTGGCGTCAAACCTGCCGGTCCCAGGCTCGGCGCAGCATTGATGCCCTGCGGCCCGCGTAGCGCCGTCAGTTGCGGCGCGCGCGTCGTGAACACGTCGCACACCTTCACTCCAGTCCAGGGCGCAGGCGGCAGCGGCGCCTGGAAGCGCACTGGAGCCGTATCGGCCCCGTAGGGAATGCCGCGGAAAACGTTGATGCCGTCCTCGAGCGTGCCGCTGATCGACCCGTATGTAGTCTTTGCTTGAGGATTGGAAGCCGGACCGGGCGAAGTTTCAAGCAGCGCCCACAGATTTTTCCGCAAAGTAAAAGAGGCGGCCGCCAGACCGGCGGACCGCAGGATGGCGCGGCGATTGACGAGCTTCATGAGCTGACCTCCGGGAGGAATGCAGGGGTGACCTTGCGGTCAGACCATTCTACTTCGGAGCAGTGCAGGGCGTCCGACAACGGGCGGCCGCGCTCCCATGCAGTTCGTAAACCCTGCGTCCCCCTTCGCATGGGAAACCGCGCTTCCGCTATCGACCGATCTGAATCCCCTCATCGGTTCGTTTTCCACTCGTTTTTCGCCGCCTCTTAATGTTTTTCAGGGCCTTTATCCTGTATCAGTTCCGTAGGGCCGGGTTTCGGCAGCCAGGCGGCTCTATCCGTGCCGAAGACCAGCGGAACGCGTTAGACTGCCAACACAGCGAATTGGACCGGCAAATGGCCAGAAGTACCCAAAAAATCAAAGCTTTTCAACGGGCGCGACTTCTCCTGGATGCAGTTCAATCGGCGTGTGCTCGAGGAGGCCGAAGACTCGGCCAACCCGCTGCTCGAGCGCGTCAAGTTCCTCGCCATCACCGGCTCCAACCTCGACGAATACGTTGAAATCCGCCAGGCCGGCCTCATGCAGCGCATTGAAGATGGCTACCGCGAGCCCGGATACGACGGCCTGCGCCCTGACGAATCCCTTGCCGCACTCACCGCTGAAATCCACAGCTTCGTCGCCGCGCAGTATCGCTGCTGGAACAAGCAACTGCTGCCGGAGCTGCGCAAGCAGGGCATTCGCTTGCTCGAGTGGGACGAACTCAGCGAGGATGCCCGCGACTTCGCTCACGGCTATTTTCAGCGCGAGGTCGATCCGCTGCTCACCCCCATCTCCATCGATCCCGCGCATCCGTTTCCGCGCGTGCTCAACAAGGCGCTCTGCCTGGCGCTGCTGCTCCGCGCCAAGCGCCGCAGCTCCGGTCCGCAGGTACTGGGCGTGGTCACGGTGCCGCGCGCCCTGCCGCGCTTTGTCCGGCTGCCCAGCAACAAAGGCCACCACGATTACCTCTTGCTCCAGGACCTGATCGTGCAGCATCTCTCCGGCATGTATCGCGGATATGAGGTGCTCGCCTCGGCCTCTTTCCGCGTGACACGCAACTCCAACCTCTACTTCGAAGAGGAAGAAGCGCGGTCGCTACTGGAAACAATCCGCGTCGAATTGCACAATCGCCGCAAGGGCGACGCGGTGCGCCTCGAAATTGAAACCGGCGCCGACCCCGAAATCATCGAGCGCCTGCGCGTGAACTTCGAGCTTGAAGAGGACCAGGTCTTCCGCGGCGAAGGCCCCGTGAACCTCTCGCGGCTGATGTTTTTCTATGGCGACGTGCAGCGGCCCGAACTGAAATTCCAGCCCTTCACGCCCAAGCCGTTGCTGCTCAGCCGCAAATCCACCGGCATCTTTGACGAGCTGCGCCATCGCGACATTCTGCTTCACCACCCCTACGACGCATACGATCCCGTCGTCGAGTTCATCCAGCAGGGCGCGCAGGATCCAGCCGTCGTCACCATGAAGCAAACGCTCTACCGCACCAGCCACGATTCGCCCATGTTCCAGGCGCTCACTGAAGCGGGAGCGACGAAAGAAGCTGTGGTGGTGGTTGAGCTCATGGCCCGCTTTGACGAGGCTTCCAACATCCGCTGGGCGCGCAGCATGGAAGACGCCGGCGTACAGGTCTTTCACGGGGTGGTCGGCCTCAAGACGCACTGCAAGCTGGCCATGCTTGTGCGCCACGACGAAGATGGTGTGACGCGCCGCTACTGCCACCTCGGCACCGGCAACTACAACCCTGAAACCGCGCGCTTCTACACTGACCTGAGCCTGCTCACCAGCGATCCGCAGATTGGCGAACGCGTGCACATGATCTTCAACTACCTTACGGCGCATGCTGAAGTCGACGATTACAGCCCGTTGCTGGTCGCGCCCCTCACTATGGCTGAGAGTTTTCTGCGCCTCATCCGCCGCGAGCAGGAGCACGCGCAAGTCGGCCGCCCCGCCCACATCGTTGGCAAGATGAACGCCCTGCTCGAGCCTTCCATCATCCAGGCGCTCTACCAGGCATCGCAGGCCGGCGTCGAAATCGACCTCATCATTCGCGGCCTCTGCATCCTTCGCCCTGGCGTCAAAGGTCTGTCGGACCGCATCCGCGTGCGCTCCATCGTAGGCCGTTTCCTCGAGCACTCGCGCATCTTCCACTTTGCCAATGGCGGCAACGATGAAATCTACCTCGGCTCGGCAGACTGGATGCCGCGCAACCTCTTTGAGCGCTGCGAAGTCGTCTTCCCCGTCCGCGATCCCGCTGCCATTGCCCGCATCCATGGCGAGATTCTCCCGGCCTACATGGCCGATACCGTGAAGGCCCGCATCCAGCAGCCCGACGGCAGCTACCTCCGCGCCAGCAAGATCATGAAGGACACCCCGCCATTCTCCAGCCAGGATTTCCTGATGCACCTGGCCGAAGGCAAGACCGATATGGATGCGATTCCCTCGCCCGCCTCCGTGCGCCCGCCCAGGAACACGCAACGCACAGCAACCGCAGCCGACTGAGTCCTCAGGAATTTCGGGAATCTGGAGCTGAGCTGGCTCGCCTCACCCCTCGAAGGCCGCTTGTGAACGGCAGCGATGGATACAACGGTGTTTTTCAGGAGTGATCCATTGACGGCCGGGTTCGAAACGCGCATTGGGCTCTTGTCGTCAACCGAGGATCATGCGTAGGAAAATCACCGAATCCTGACAGACTAACGGTGAGTACCCGCTAGCTTCGTGCAAGTACACGTCCCGAGTGTGATGGGTACTTCATTTAGCTCTCTCTCCGGCTGGCAACTAGATCGAACTCAAAGGCACGCGGGAAAAGGACGTTGTTTTCCAGATGGATGTGTTGATGCAGGTCCCGCTCGAATTCGCTCAAACCGTCATAGAAAGCGTGAAACGTAGGGCAGGCATCCTCTGGTGTGGTGAAGTTCCCGCTCAGACGGCGGATTTCAGCAACCAGGGCACCCGCATCATCGTGTTCCTGCGTCATCATCGCAATCGGATTCGCAACCGAACCGAAGCAGCTGTGGGGTTTGGGAGTTCCAAGGGAGATAGACCGCTCCAAGCCAACAATGTAGGGAAACAGGACGGCTTCTTCCTTCGCCATATGTTGGGTGAGTTCTTCGCCCAATTGCATGAGCGTGTTGGCGATCACTGGCAGTTCTGGCTTCGCAGATCCGTGACGATTCACGACCTTCTGAGCCAGTTGGGCCAGCCGCGGCAGTTCGCCTTTTACATAAGCATGATGTTTGGCTACGATGTGGGAGCTCAAACTCTCCATCGATTTCTCGGCCCAATTTTCGAGATCAGTCCCGGGTTTCTTTTCAGCGGCCTCCAAAGCAGCCAGGACTGAGTCGATTTCCAGATTTCTTGCAGCGCATGCCTCTGCCAGAGGCTTGCGGCCCCCGCAACAATAGTCAATTCCAAACTGTTCAAAGACACGTATTGCAGTGGGTTGTTCCAGCGCGATTTCGCGGATGGTTTGTGTTGTTGCGGTCATTTCGATCTCCTTGAAACCCAACTTACAGGCATCGCAATGTCCGCCACAGCGACTTTGGTCACTCTGAAGCTCAATATGCGCAAGAATCGTTGGGGGCTTCTGTGTGACCAAAGTCGCTGAGATCTCCGTTCTGTTCGCCTAGGCCTGTGCTTCGCGACAGAAGGTCAACTCGACATGGGCACAGCAACCATCCCGTCAATCCACAAACAGGACGGAAAGAGGAAATTTATCCTCAAGTCCAGCTCGGATGGTTCCCAAAGGATCAGGCGAATCGTTCAGTGGCTGTTCGTAGCTCTGAATGGCTGGCTGGGAATCCAATTCCTTCTCTGGGTTCGCTTTTGCGAGCGCGGCGGCATGGGGTTGAGCGTGCCACGACCCGCAGGGCCGAAGGCTGTCTGCCCATCGCGGGCTTGATGAACACGAAATACTTCTTGCTCACAGGACGCGTGCCCGCAATCCACCCCGCGGCCATGGTCCTGTTCATTGCCTTCGTGCTGATGAGCCTGCTACTCAAGAAAGCCTTCTGTTCCTGGCTTTGCCCCGTTGGCACGCTGTCGGAGCATCTCTGGAAGCTTGGAAGACGCGTATTCGGCCGTAATCTGCATCCACCAAAATGGTTGGATATCCCATTACGAGGACTGAAGTACCTACTTCTCGCCTTTTTGTCTTCGTGATCGGCGCCATGTCCGCCGAGGCAATCCACGATTTCATGTCCACACCCTACGGTCTGGTCGCCGATGTCAAGATGCTGAATTTCTTCTGCGATATAGGGGAAACAGCGGCAATCGTCATCGGTTTGCTCGTCCTGCTGTCCATGCTGATCCAGAACTTCTGGTGCCGGTATCTCTGCCCGTATGGAGCGCTGCTGGGAATCACATC
The DNA here is from genome assembly GCA_963758785.1 of uncultured Acidobacteriaceae bacterium. Classification (GTDB taxonomy): domain Bacteria; phylum Acidobacteriota; class Terriglobia; order Terriglobales; family Acidobacteriaceae; genus Telmatobacter. Next base: position 31,809 of record CAVWXA010000022.1, on the reverse strand, counting down.
GCTGTTCAGTCCGGTAAAGATCCGCCGCGACGTCGAGGCCTGCATCGATTGTGGGAAATGCGCGCGAGCCTGTCCTTCCGGTCTGGCCGTTGATCAACTCGCGCAAATCCGCTCCGTTGAATGCACGGCGTGCATGGCGTGGGTCGCGGCGTGCCCGGCCGAGAACGCTCTGCAATTCTCCTTGGTACCGAGAAAGGCAGCAATACTGGCAGAGAGATGGCATCGCCGCGCACTCTCACCCATTGCCGTTGCAGCAGTTCTCGCTTGCATCTTCCTGGGCCTGGTCGTAGTGGCGAAGGCTACCGGGCATTGGCAAACGAATCTGCCACGCGACGTGTATATGGATCTGGTCTTCAATGCGAGAGAGGTCAGTCACCCGGCATGTAACGAGCCAAACGAGCGAAAAGTGGACTGCAGGATACTGCCGGTAGGTTCGCGGAGCCGATCGGCATGATGTCTATGCCGTAAATAGCTACTTCCGTCGGAAGCGAAACTCGGTCCCGATCGCTGCGATAGCTTGGCTGTCCAGCACCTGGCTCGCGCGGGCGAAAACAATCGTTTCCTCGACTTGGATATGGTCGGAATAGAGTTGCTTGAGGCGCGCGGTTTCGGAGAGCAGCAGCAGTGTTTCCTCCATTCCCAGGCCGCCCGATTCAATCCAGGTTGAATAGAGACGCTCGATCGATCCATGCAATTCGCTTGCGTCGTGATGATCGTCTTCAAGCCGGTCAATCTCCTCGACGGATTTCGCGTCGGACTTTCGCAATCGCGGAAAGAGTGATTCTTCCTCATCCGCCGTGTGGCGTTGTCCGCCGGTTCTGAAGTACTCAAGCGCAGCCTTGACCGCATCGCGTTCCTCATCGGCAAGACTCCTGCCTTGCGCTCGATCGACCACAACACAAAGAATGCCGAGGAAGCTCTCGATCCGTCTGTGGCAGTCTTTGAGCATACCGATCGGGTCGTCAAAACCGCTGTCCCGCTTTGCGCCAATCTGAACTGCCATGGAGTTCCCCTTTACCTCTTCCGTTCCTTTGATTGTCGCCCATTCGACGGCGATTGCGGCCCTCACGTGCCCTGAAGAACATGAAGCGTTGTTGCTGTTTTTAGCTGCGGTGCCGGCTGCGCGCAGCCCCTTGGAACATAAGAGCAGCATGGCTCTTCAGCTTGCGGGTTTCCGGTCAGAGCATACGCGCGGGCACGCGATCCTCCGCAGATTTCTTTGAATTCGCAGGAGCCGCACTTTCCCTCGAGCCTTGACGTGTCGCGCAAATTGCGGAACAGCGGGGATTCACGATAAATCGTGGACAATTCCTGCTCGCGAACATTTCCGGCCGCCAGAGGAAGAAAACCGCTCGGGAAGACTTCTCCTTTGTGCGAGATGAAGACAAAGCCTTTCCCGTCGTTGAGACCGCGGTGCGCGCCCAATTACGTCCACGACTCTCCCGTTTTGTGAAGCAACATCGATTCCCGACTTGCGTTCAGCGGCCCGTTGCTGCAGAAGATAGCGCCTGTAATGCTGTGCCTCGGTGGTTTTGATGTCGAAGCTTGCGGTCTTGGACAGACGGTAGACCTTCGCAAAGGCCGATTCGAACTCCTCCGGATTCAGTAGGTCGTTCAGCTTTCCACGTCCGGTCGGAACGAGGAAGAAAACACTCCAAAGCGTGATCTTCAGCTTTTCCATCGACGCAACGATGCTGTCAATCTCGTTGATGTTCCTACGACTGAAGGTGGTGTTGATCTGCACCGGCAATCCGATTTCATTTGCCCAGCGCACTGCATCGAGAGTGCGTGCGAATGACCCGCTCATTCCGCGAAATGCGTCGTGCGTTTCAGCACTGGCACCATCCATGCTCACGGCCATCCTGGCAAGGCCAGACTCTTTGAGTCTGGCAATGAATTCCTTCGTCAACAAAGGCGTAGCGCTCGGCGTCAGAGAAACTCTGACTCCAACCGAGCAAGAATGAGCGATCAGTTCAAGAAGATCAGGCCGTTTAATCGGGTCGCCACCCGTCAGCACAAAGACGGGAACCTTCAAGGCCGCGATTTGGTCGATAAGATGTTTGCCCTCATCTGTGCTCAGTTCCATGGGATTGCGGTCCGGCTGCGCGGATGCGCGGCAGTGCACACAGGCGAGGTCGCATGCCTGGGTCACTTCCCAAATGGCGATGAATGGCCGCTCGTTGAAATCAATCGTGTTGATTTGCGGGTTCATGAATCCATCAGACCGCGCCGTAGCTGTGTCGCGCAGTGACTAAAGTCCCAACTGCTAGAATTCCGGGGTGACCACCCCGCGCACCGATCTCGCCACTGTCCTCGAAAAGACGCCGCTGTTTTCGGGCCTATCGCAGGCTGAGCTGAAAATGCTCGCTTTGCGCACGGTGCGCAAGTTGTTCAACCCGGGAGAGTTGCTTTTCTCTGAGGGCGAACCCTGCAGTGGGCTCCATATCATTGCTAACGGTAAAGTGCGAATCTTCAAAACATCGGTAAATGGACGAGAACAAGTTCTTGCAGTGAACGCCCCAGGCGAATCGGTTGCTGAACTGCCTGTCTTTGATGGAGGCCCCTACCCGGCTTCGGCGGTGGCAATCGAAGACGCCGAAATCGCATTTATATCGCGGCGGGACTTTCATGCATTTTGCCTCGAGCATCCGGAGGTTCCGCTGAAGGTTCTTTCCGTAGTCGGGGCTCGACTGCGCCGCCTGGTGGGCATCATCGAGGAGCTTTCCTTCACCACCATCCGGCAGCGTCTCATCTCTGTGCTGGTCAAACTAGCACAGACCGAAGGCTCGAAGACGGAACGCGGCATTGAGTTTCAATTGCCTGCGACCCATCAGGAATTGGCTAATCAGCTCGGGACGGTGCGCGAACTGATCTCGCGTAACCTCATGCGGCTCCAAGCTGAGGGATTGTTGGACGTGGACGCCCGGCAGATCGTGGTCAAGGACATAAAGGGCTTGAGCGCGCTGCTGGAGTCGAATTCATAGACTTTCGCCACCCAGAAGCCGGGGCTCCCAATGGCGGGTCTTCGTCGTTGGGATGGGAGTGACATAAGTTACTGCGCCTGTCCCCGCCATTCTCTACCGTTGCAGGTGGAGAGTGTTTATGCCAACCTTGACGCAGTCCATCCGAGAGATTGTTTCGAACCAGTCGTCCGCAGCGGCTGTTTTGCAGCGTTTTGACATCGACCTCTGTTCGCGCGCCGACGAATCGCTCAAACAGGCTTGCGCGGGGCTGCAGCTTTCAGTCGATCAGGTGCTCGAAAAACTTTCGGACGCCGCTGCGATGGACAATGGCGCTGTCCCAGCCGATCTCGCCAGCTATTCGCTGAGCCGGCTCATCCAGCATATCGTTCGTACGCACCACCAGTATGTTCGCCGCGAGCTGCCATCTCTAGCTCAGATGGCGCATAAGCTCACCGGCAAACACAGAGATCGTGCGCCCGAGTTGAAGGAGGTCGGGACCTTGCTGGACGCGCTTCACGCCGAAATGTTTGCCCACCTTCAGAAAGAGGAACAGGTTTTGTTTCCTTTCATTGCGCAAATGGAAGAAGAGGCCGCTGGCTTCGCGTCACCAGCGCGCGCCTGCTTCCAAACCGTGGCCCAACCGGTTTCCATCATGGTCCGGGAACTCGAATCGGCCGAAGGTCTCGTTGCACAGATGCGCAGATTGACGAATGAATTCAAGACTCCCGCATGGGCGTGCCCCACACACATGGCGCTCTATGCCGGACTCAAGCAGCTTGAAAGCGACCTCAGGCAGCATGTGCATCTCGAAAACGACATTCTGTTTCCACGCGCAATCGAGATGGAATCCGCATTGAATCAACGGAGGTAAGTATGCCAGCCATTGCCGGGATCAACCCCGCGACTCACCGGGAAGCAACCGACCCAATCCAGGCGACTGTTGCGCGCGAGCGTTTAAAAAGCCTCATGCTCCGTGCGTGGATTTTTGCCGGACTCTTCTTCATGGCGTTGCCGGGAACGCTGCTCGGCTTTTCAAATTTGATGGCGATCAGCACTCATCACGGACTGGGCAGTCTGCCGGCGGCGTGGATCCAGGGCCACGGCCACGCGCAGGTATTCGGATGGATTGGCAGCTTCATTCTCGGCATCGGATTTTATTCGCAGCCATCGCATGGGCGGTCGGTGATCAGAATTCCGCTGACTTGCTTCGTTCTGTGGACCTCAGGCGTTGCCATGCGCTGGACAGCAAGCATTTACGGCTGGCATTGGCGGTCGGTGTTTCCTATCTCCGCCGGGTTCGAATTGATCGCAGCTCTTTTGTTCATCGCCGCCGCGTCAAAGCACAAGTTGCCAGAGCGGGCGCAAAGTAAGCGTGCAAAGCCGCGAATGGAGCTGTGGATGGTTTCAGTGCTGATGGGAACCGCCGGGCTGGCAGCTTCGGTCATCTTCAACTTTGTTGAGTGCGTACGCATGGCAGTCAATGGAACGCTTCTCGCCTTTCCGCACGCACTCGACCAGAAGTACCTGGTATTGCTCGCCTGGGGATTCCTCGTGCCAGTGGTCTGGGGATTTTCTGCGCGCTGGCTGCCCACTTTCCTCGCGATTGTCCAGCCGAGCCCACCAGTATTTTGCGCCGCTTTGTTCCTGGACCTGATGGGCGTTCTTTTCGGCGTCTCCGGTTGGACCATCGCGGCGACGATTTTGTTCACCTCAGCCTCAGTTGCAATCGGGCTCGCATTGCATCTGACACAGCGGCCTCACGGAGCCGCAAAGGTCCAGGGAATTCATCCCAGCTTTCCGTCGTTCATCCGGCTCGCCTACGCATGGCTAGTAATCGCCGGCTCAATGAGTGTTTGGGCCGCAATCGCTGACCAACACGGAGGCATCTGGGGCGCTTCTCGCCACGCGCTCACGGTCGGATTCGCCGCCACCATGGTCTTTACCATAGGGCCCCGCATCCTTCCACATTTTGCCGGCATCTACTCGATCTTCAGCAAGCGCCTGATGATTATGAGTCTCGTGCTTCTGCAAACGGGCTGCACGCTTCGTGTCTTGTCTGAGCCTCTTGCCTACGAAGGGCTGCTGCCCTTCGCATGGAAGACGCTGCCGATTTCCGGGATGCTGGAACTTGGCGGAGTGCTGGTGTTCGCGACCAACATCGCGCTCACTTTTCTGTTGGGACGTTCTGCATTCGCGGGAAATAGTTCGACGGAGCGTTCTCTGGCGTAACGAGAGCCAAGGGCAAGGCTGCAATCACCGGCGCGCGAGGGCACTGCAGTTTTCAATCATTCGTGATGCTCCAGAACCCCACTCCCAACCACGGGGGCGGGTTCCGCGGGATTGTGCTTCCCCCACAGGGGATAGGGCACTCCCGCAAGCCGATTGATTGCGAGAGCCTGCGCCGTAAGAAGAATCACTGCGACTTCAATGATGACGAGTTCCTTGGGCTGGGAGATGATGCCGAGCGAAACGATGAGGGTCGTGGCTCCTGCCGGTGGATGGCTTACCCGGAACAGCGCCATGAGCGCGCCGGTAGCTGACAGCGAGAGTGCAGCGGCCAGGACTCTGGCTCCATGAACGCCTGGATGCATACCGAAAGGCGGGCTGGAAGCCACGGTAAGCGCAAAGGCGGCATAACCGCAGATGAGTCCGATGGCGTGGCCGAGGATGGTATTCCGGGGACTCGATGCCTCCGCCAAGGGAGAAAAAAAGAAGAGATATGCAGTTGGGCCGAGCGACGGAAAGACAAAGGGGCTATCCGTGAGAAGCGCCAACAATGCGAGCAGCCCGATGGTGATAAAGCCATTGATGCAGACATAAATCGCCCAAACAACACGCGTTGGAAAGTGCTGTAAGAGCCACTCCAGGCGCAGATGGGCAAGCAATGCAGGGACATGCTCAATGCTCCCGGGCGTTCCATTCGCAGAGTTCTGATTATTCATGAAAATCATCAGATGTTCGGTAGCAGATCGAAGTACTCATCGTCTTCATTCTTACCGCCTTCTCCCTTGCCGAGCTTCTTTTCTGATTCGACAAACTCGATGCGCTCGATCCACTTCACCATTTTGTAGCCGAGCTGGTTTTCGACGCGTAGGCGCAGCGGAGCGCCGTAGACCCCAGGCAGCGGCCGGCCATTCATCTCGGAAGCGAGCAGGCATTGCGGCTTGAGCACGTTTTCAAGGCTCTGCGTGTCGTAGTAGGGCCCTCCGTAGAGCGCTTCGCCGAAGGAGAAGAAGGCCACGGTGCGCGCTTCGGACTTAGGGCGGACAAGTTCGACCAGGGTCTTCATGGGAATGCCGCCCCATTTGGCGATGCCGCTCCAGCCCTGGATGCAGTGATGCATGGCGATGTGTTCCGATTCGCCCATCTTGCGCAAGTCGGCCAGCGAAAGCTCAACGGGATTCTCGACCAGGCCGCCGACTTTCAGCTTGAAATCGCGAAAACTGCCCTCGGCCAGGCGCTTCCAATCGTCGCGCACCGGCAACTTGCCATTCGGCCACATGTAAGGCGAGATGTCCTTCTCCGAATACGTCTGCTGCGGCATGAGCCGGTTGAGCGTCAGCAGTTGCATGGGATACGCAACGAACTTGAGCGCATGCTGCAGCATGCGCGGCTGGTACCAAGAGAGATAGTGTGCGACGATCCAGCAAAGGAACACGACGCCAATGCCCACAAAGCCCAGCCCCATGCCCAGCCGTCCCTCGTCGTTGGTGCCGAGCACGATGTGGTTCATGTTGCGCGCGAATCCGGTCATCACTACCAGCGTGATGTGCACCACCAGAAACGCCAGAAAGCTGAGCATGGTGAGGAAGTGGATGGAGCGCGCCGATTGCCGCCCGCCGAAGATGCGCGCATACCAGGTGAAGTGATTTACAACGGCAGGCGACATCGCGATCCCGGTGAGGATCGCGAGCGGCCCAAAGACAAAGACCACCGTGAAATAGGCGATCTGCTGCAGCGCGTTGTAGCCGTAAAAGCCGTTGGGCTCGGCCGGCAGATGGAAGGTGGCGTAGTGGACCCAGGTGTTCCACGCCTGCACGATCACGGTTGGCGAGGTGGGGATCAGGCGCTTCCATTGCTCGCTTGTGCAGAGCATGGCGACAAAGTACACGCCGCAAAGGATGAAGCCGTGCACGTTGATAAAGTGCCACACGCGCGCCAGGCCAATGGTGTGCCGGTAGCCGGGCGTGCCAACCATGGGCGTGAGATAGCGGGCATCGTCCTTGGCTGTCCACAGGCGGTCGGTCGGAACCTTGATCGGCGTCAGGCGAATCCACTCACTGCCCGGTGTGCAGTTGTCGTTGAAATAGAGCCGCGGATGATCGGCAAGAATCGACAGGCCACTGCGGATGAGCATGGTGACGAAGAGGAAGTTGAAGAAGTGGCAGTAGCGCACCCAAAGGGGAAAGCCACGCGGGCCAGCAAAGTTGTTAGGGTACACCACGGGGACAGACGGAATGTGCGGCAGGCCGGCCACGGCCATCTCAATCCACGCCGCTGCCACCAGTGCGGCAATTGTCAAGGCGATTCCGATCAGGATCGATGGACGAATCCAGAGGCGATGGCGACGATCAGGGGGATAATGAACGGCGGCGTGCTCCGCGTCAAACTTGATCATTCGGTGTCTCCTGTGACGGCCTGGGACTCTGCTCACTCCGCGCGTGCAAAACCAGATCTCTGATTCCCCTTGCAAGCATATAGGTGCCTACTGGCTCCCGAAGCGACTTTTGTCACTGGAATCCCATGCGCTGCCTCCAGCGTTGCAATGCAGGGAGCACGGGGGAGGGCCTGACTCTTCTGCCAGCCGGCGAAAATGTGCAGTCATCACCCTCCCAGTGACTAAAGTCCCTGCAATCCGCTTCTTCCCGTCTTAACTTTTCAACTAACAACAACTTTTTCGCGAATTCTTACGCACGAATTGAGGCAAACCATGAGCTACAACCGTTATTGGGTCGCGCTGGCCATCGTCATCATTGGATCTTTCGCGGTTTTAGGCGGCGTGGGGCGAAGAATGATCAGTCAGGCCCCTCCCATCCCGGATGTTTACACGACAGACGGGCAACTCCTCTTCACGGGCACTTCCATCACTGACGGCCAGTGCGCATGGCAATCCATCGGCGGCCAGGAAATTGGAACCGTGTGGGGTCACGGCGCATACGTCGCTCCCGACTGGAGCGCCGACTGGCTGCATCGCGAGTCGGAGTTTCTGCTCAACCATTGGGCGGCCAGGGCCGGAGCGTCCGACTTTGCCACCCTCGGCCCGGACCAACAGGCCGTATTCAAAGCTCGGCTCATCCGCGAGATGCGGACAAACGCCTACGATGCCGCGCGCAACCGAGTGACGATTGACGAAGATCGCGCCGCCGCGTTTGAGCAATTGGCGGCATACTACGCGAATGTTTTCGCCGCAGGGCGAGCGGCGTACGCCATTCCGCAGGGCGCTCTGACGGATGCAGTCAAGCAGAAGGAACTCGCGGCATTTTTCTGGTGGACCTCATGGGCTGCCAGCACGGAGCGGCCGGGATCGACAACAACCTATACGAACAACTGGCCGCATGAGCCGCTGGTGGGCAACGAGCCCACTCCCGGCGCGGTGCTTTGGAGCGTAATCAGCTTCGTGGGTCTGCTGGCAGGTATCGGCGGCCTTGTGTGGTGGTACGCGTCGCAGGAGAAGGCCGTTGTCCATGGGCCTTATCCCGAGAAGGACCCCTTCCTGGCCATGCAGCCTACACCCTCGCAGCGCGCGACAATGAAGTACTTGTTCGTAGTGATGATTCTCTGGAGCGCGCAGATCCTGATGGGCGTACTGACCGCGCATTACGGAGTTGAAGGCCACGGATTCTACGGCTTCCCTCTGGATCGCTATTTGCCCTATGCCGTCACACGCACATGGCACCTGCAACTCGCAATCTTCTGGATTGCCACATCCTGGCTGGCGACCGGTCTATACGTAGGCCCGGCGGTCAGCGGGCATGAGCCCAAGTATCAAAAGCTCGGAGTCAACATACTCTTCGGTGCGCTCGTCCTGGTGGTCGGCGGCTCGCTTGCCGGCGAATGGCTGGGCATCCAACAGCGCCTCGGCAATATGTGGTTCTGGTTTGGAAGCCAGGGTTATGAATATGTCGATCTGGGAAGATTCTGGCAGATTCTGTTATTCATCGGTCTCGTTTTATGGCTTGTCCTGATGGTTGCGGCCCTCAAACCCGCGCTCGTTCGCAAGAGCGAAGATCACTCGCTGCTGATGCTCTTTCTGATCTCGAGCATCGCCATTCCGCTCTTCTATGCCGCGGGTCTCATGTACGGCCAACGCAGCAATCTGGTTACGGCGGAATACTGGCGCTGGTGGGTGGTGCACCTCTGGGTGGAAGGCTTCTTTGAAGTATTTGCAACCGTTGTCATTGGGTTCCTCTTCACACGGCTCAAGCTGATTGAGGTTCGTACCGCAACCAAAGCCGCGCTCTTTTCGACGACGATCTTCCTTTCAGGTGGGATCATCGGCACCTTCCATCACCTTTACTTTGCGGGCGCCACGCCCGCGGTGATCGGCCTCGGTGCGATCTTCAGTGCCTTTGAAGTGGTGCCGCTCGCATTGATTGGTTATGAGGCGTGGGACAACCTGCGCATCGCGCAGCCTACCAAGAAGTCGCCATGGATTGCGAATTACAAGTGGCCCATCTATTTCTTCGTGGCGGTCGCATTCTGGAACATGGTGGGAGCCGGGCTGTTCGGTTTCCTCATTAACCCGCCTATCTCCCTGTATTACGTGCAGGGGCTCAACCTCACGCCGCTCCACGGCCATACCGCATTGTTTGGCGTCTACGGAATGCTTGGGCTGGGCCTCACGCTCTTTTGCCTGCGCGCTTTGAGTCCCGGCCGCGCCTGGAAGCAGGGTGCTTTGAAGTTCTCTTTCTGGTCTCTCAATGTAGGCCTGACCCTTATGTCAGTCTTCAGCTTGCTGCCGGTTGGGCTGTTGCAAGCCTGGGCATCTATCCAGCACGGCACATGGTATGCGCGGTCCGCCGAGTTCATGCAGTCCGGCACAATGCAGACGCTGCGCTGGATGCGGGTTCCAGGTGACATTGTGTTTTCCATCGGCGCAGCGGCATTCGTGTGGTTTGTGCTGGGGCTGCTGACCGGACATTCTTACAACAAGGGGCAGCCAGCGGGTCAGGATCTACGGTCGCACGAAACGCAAAATGAACGCGAAGAGGCGCTCGCGGTGCGCTGATTGTACCGGTAGAAATTCATGCGGCGTCTTCGATGAAGGGAATCCAACTTCGACGGCGCCGCAATGAACAGAATTCGATGCCCTCACAAGCGAATTCGGATGCTGCGTGCGCTACTCACCGACGGGATCCATTTCGCATGCGAGAGCAGTTTCCGGGAGTTCCGTCTTCCGGGAACCTCGATAGCTGAAGACCCTTATGCGATCCAGCGCAGCGGATGTCCAGGTGTTCTGCCACTTCACTCCGAATTCAAGCAAGATCACAACAGCGGCGCTGACGAGGAATGCGAAACACAGGAGGCCCGTTCCGTAACTTCCCGAGATATCCTTAAGTGCGCCGAGTGCCGAGGGAAGAAAGAAGCCGCCCAAGCCACCTGCCGCGCCAACGATGCCGGTGATGAGTTCGATTTCAGAAAGAAATCGCTGTGGAGCGATCTGGAAAACTGCGCCATTGCCCATGCCCAGCATTCCCATTGACAAGAACAGCATGGGAACCACGATGGCGAGGGGAGGAAGACTACTGAGAATCATCAAACTGACAGCAACGCCAAGAAAGATCCCGAGCAGCAGTCGAAAGCCGCCAATCCTATCGGCGAGCCATCCCCCGACCGGGCGCAAAAAGCTCCCGGACAAAACCACGAGGGTTGTATAGTCGCCGGCCTGCACTTTCGTCAGATGATATTGGTCATGAAAAAAGACCGTGAGAAAACTGGCGAGGCCGAGGAATCCGCCAAAGGTAAGGCTGTAGAGGAAGCAGAGTCTCCAGGTATCTCCCTGGCGGAGCAGTTGCGCATATTGACTCCACGCTCTCGGCGCGGACATGGTGGGGCTGTTTTTCGCTGTGAAGAAAAAGATTGCAAGCACCAGAGCAACGGGCAGGAGCGCCAAGCCGAAGACAGCGTGCCAGCCGAAATGCTGTGCAAGGCGCGGTCCAAAAAAGGTGATGATAAGGGTTCCGGAGTTACCGGCGCCGGCAATGCCCATGGCCAGACCCTGGTGCTCGGCGGGATACCATCGGCCGGCCAGAGGTAGTGCAACGGCAAAGCTTGCGCCGGCAATCCCCAACATAAATCCGATGAGATAGAACTGCCACAGAGTCGTAGCGAAATGCCATCCAAGAATCAATGGGACCAGCGTCAGACAAAGGCCGATAAGACCCGCGCGCCTGCCACCAACGCGATCTGCAAGTAGCGCGAGAATGGGACGGAAGATCGAGCCGCCCAGTAATGGGATCGCAGTCAGCAAGCCCTTCTGCGTCGCCGAAAGGTGAATTTGCTCAGCGATGAACGGTGTCATCGGCCCGAAGAGGATCCACACCATAAAGCTGACGTCAAAGTAGAGAAACGCGGAGATGAGAGTCGGCAGGTGCCCGCTTGCAATGAAAGATTTCTTGTTCATCTATGACCTCCGGCAAAGGTTGAAAATGAGTAAAGGTGGATGAACGGCCTAATTCGCATTCAGCGGACTGCGCTCAACACGTACCGCACATTGCTTGTAATTCGGCTCGCGTGAAATGGGATCAAAGGCGCTTTGCGTGATCTGATTTGCATTGCTCTCAGCGAAGTGAAACGGAAGAAACACCTGTCCTGGCGCAACGATCTCTGTGATGCGCAGTTCCACCTTGCTGACGCGCCCGCGGGCGGAAATCACTTCGACACGATCGTGCGGTCTTAGCCCCAGCTTTCCCGCATCCATTGGGTTCATCTCCAGCCAAGCACGCGGAGACATGCGTTGCAGGATTGAAATGCCGCCGGTCTTGGTGCGCGTGTGCCAATGCTCGACAGTGCGTCCGGTATTGAGGATCAGCGGATATTCCCAGTGCGGCTGTTCAGGGAAGGGCGCCCATTGCGTGGGCAGGAGTTTCGCGCGGCGGTCATCGGTCTGAAATTCACCATCGGTGTAAAGGCGGCGCGCTGCCGCTGGCTGCGTGGAGTGCCTCTCAGGGAATGGCCACTGGATTCCGCCCGTCGTTTCCAGTGCGGCGTAGGTGATGCCGGAGTAATCGCAGAGTCGTCCCGCTGTTACGCGGCGCCACTCATCGAAAGCATCAGTGGGGCTCCGTCCAACCGGGAAAGATTTCTTCACGGCAGCCGAGCCGCTCGGCGACAGCGAGAAAGATGTCGAAGTCGCTCCGCGCTTCACCCGGCGGATGCAACGGCGGTATTTACTTTGCTTACGCGCCGCTCGGAGTTAGTGTAGGTTCCTTCCTTCTCGCCCCAGATGGCCGCAGGCAAAACCATGTCTGCCAGTTCGGTTGTCGGGGTTGGATGAAAGCCATCCTGCACGACCAGAAAATCCAGGTTACCCAAGCCTTGTTTGAGCACGTCGATGTTTGGAAAGGAAACCAGGGGATTGGTGCCAATGATCCAGAGCGCGCGAATTTTTCGAGACACGGCGGCTTCGATAATGTCGGGATAGGCAAGGCCGCGTTTGGTGGGAATGCGCTCGACGGGCAGATTCCACAACCGTGCCAGTTCCTCCCGATCTTCATCTGATTCAAATTTGCGATAGCCGGGAAGCCCTGAGGAGAAGCCGGCCTCGCGCGTGCCCATGGCATTGCATTGCCCGGTGATAGAAAAAGGCGAAGCGCCTGCGCGTCCGATATTGCCCGTGATCAGCGCGAGATTGTTGATGGCGTTGACCGTCTCGGTTCCTTTGGTGCTGTGGTTGACGCCCATTGTCCAACCAATGAACGCAGCCTTCGCGTTGCCATATAAAAGCGCGGTCTTCCGGATCAAATCGGGAGGCAGTCCCGTGATATTCGCCGGCATAGTCGACGGTGTAAGCCTCAAGAGACGCGCAGAGTTCCGTAAACCCTGTTGTGTGCTGCTCGACATATTCCTTGTCGTAGAGTTCTTCATCGATCAATATGCGCAAGATGGCGTTGATTAGTGCCAGATCGGATCGAGGCTTTAAAGGCAGATAGACGTCGGCCATCATTGCAGTCTTGGTGACGCGCGGATCGGCCACGATCAGCGTCTTGGCCGAGTTGGCTTCAAGCCGCATGCAGAGGATGGGATGATTCTCCGCAACGTTCGCGCCGATGAGCAGGATGACGTCGGCTACCTCAAGATCTTCATAGGCGCCCGGGGGGCCGTCGCTGCCGAATGATCGCTTGTAACCCGCGACTGCGGTGGACATGCAGAGAGTGGTGTTGCCATCGTAGTTGCTCGTGCCAAATCCCAACTGCACCAGTTTGCCCAGCGTATAGAACTCTTCGGTCACTAACTGACCCGGTGCTAACGATGCCCAGCGATTCTGGTCCGTACTTGTTGCTGGACCTCGCGAAATCGCTCTACGAGAGTATCGATGGCTTCGTCCCAGCCAATGCGGGTAAGTTGACCATTTTGCGCAGCAAGCGGATACTTTGCGCGGTCTTCAGCGTCGATGGCGTAGTGTTCTGCCAGGCCTTTGGGGCAAAGTTTGCCAAAATTGACCGGATGTTCAGGATTGCCGCGTACGCTTACTACCTTGTCTTCGCGCACACCCAGTTGCATTCCGCATCCGACTGAACAATATCCGCAGGTGCTGTTCACCCAACGATCAGCGTGCTTGCGCGTTGCCGTAAAGCCCAGAACCGGATCTTCGCCGAAGCTATATTCCTCGGAACGGATATCCAATCCGCTCTTGCGCGCCAGCCATTCGATAACGTTCATGCGGCCTCCGCGGAGAGATACTCAGTGGCCATATTGGTTGGAACCACACTGACAAAGAACAGATAGCGGCTCAATAGTTCACCGGCAATCAGAGAAAGAGCAATCGATTACCGCCGCCCATCTGGATTGCGCTAACGGCAAGATCAAGACAGCCCGCAATCAACAACAGGAAACGGAAGAACAGATGGTTGCCGAGCACAGTAAAGAGGAGGGAGCAGGCGCCTCGCAGTTCATGGGCTACGGAGCGAGCAAGCCAGACGATCTTCAGTCCAGCCACAAGCAGGATGGCGACGCCGGTGACGATCACAGCGGCTTGCGCCAGCAAAGTTGTGCCGGTCAGGATGTTCGCGCCGGCGGAGCCGAGCAGAATCGCCGTCAAATAGAACTCGAGGATGGTGAACGGTGAATTCCACGCTGGGCGACCCGGGACCAGATACAGGCGCGCACTGGCGCCCACGCCCGCCAATTCCAAACAAGACGGTCAAACCGCCAAGGATCGAAGTTCCCTGCAAGTCGGATCCACAGCGCCGCGGAGTAGGCGGCTGCTGCGAGGGCAAATAGCGTGAACAGCAACACTTCGCGGCTGAGCCAGGAACGGCGCCACATTTTTAGTGCGCGCACGGCGTGAATGGGACGGCCAAGATGCAGTGTTGATGCGGAGAGAGCCACGAACGGCAACAAGCAAAGCAACCAGCGCCGCTGCGCGATGCGCATGGGCGCTGAAGACTTGAAGCAGCCAGATGGAGGTGAACGCGCCGACGGAGAGTTGCGTGAGAACCGTCATCACGACCAATGGCCAGTGGGGTTGCTCGAGACGCAATCTGTTGAGATCAACTTTGCGGACATCGCGAGGCAAGCGTGACGGCAGTGTAATGCGCGTGGTGGAGAGGCTGTCGTCCGCAGAGGGCATGCCGGGCGAATTAGCATCGTTGCGGTATGCCTCGCGCCACTCGTTCGTGCGAACGGTCTCAATCCGAATTGCGTTCTCGGGGCAGGCAGAAGCGCAAGCCGGTTGCTGTCCCTGGGTTAGCCTTCCGTAGCACATGTCGCACTTGCCCACCACGCCGCGCTCCGGGTTGTACTGCGGCACGCCATAAGAACAGTTCCAGGTGCAGTACTGGCAGCCAATGCAGATGTCGGCGCTGTGGCGCACGATTCCGGTGGGGCCGTCCTTGGAATAAGCATCGACCGGACATCCCGTCATGCAGGTAGGTTCAAGACAGTGATTGCAGCCCATCGAGAGATAGTGGCGAAGCGTGTCCGGGTAAGTGCCGCCCTCGATTTCACCAACTCGGCGCCATAGAATATCCGCGGGATTCCCATTTTGCTCGTTGCAGGCCACCACGCAGCATTTGCACCCAATGCACTTGGTCATGTCGAAGTGAAAGCGGTACTGTTCGCCTGGTCCGGGCGGAGGCGGCAACTCAACGTTGGAACCGATCCCGCACAACGAAGCCACCACCCCTTCGGCGGGAATCGCCGCGGTGGTCAGGCAGAAGGCTGTCGTCGCCTTCCTGGACTCGTTCGAGTAGGGGCAGTTCCACGTATTGGCTCCATCCGTGCGCAAGTTTGGCGCAAGTTGCGAAGAGGTTTCCTGGTCAGGACACAAGCCAAGCTCGGTAGTCACAACCGAATCGAGACGCTGAAAGTCCTGCTGGTTTTTAAGTGTGCTTATTCGTGGCTGCTAGGCCAGGCTCTTCGCGGAGCCTTCTGGAAATCGCTCTCGTTTGGGGAAGCTGCCGGCGCGCGGGGCCGGTCCATTGCAAGCGGAGCGGCCTGAATAGTGCCACTCCACGTGGAGCGATTGCTCTCAGCATAATGTGAAATCGGATGGAGTGCAAGGGGGGAACTTTCCAACCTGCAATAAAACTCTTCAATCGATGGAGTTCCTTGAAACGCAGGCGCTCTCTATTGCATTCCACATGAACAACGTGTTAGGGAACAATATAGGCGCTCCTCCATTGCCTTCGGCACCGTGATGTGCCGAAGGCATCGAGCGAGGCGGAACTACTCGGGCGAGCTACATGCCGCGCTCTACTTCCGCTTCGATTGTGCACGCTGAATGTGCGCATTAGAGAACTTCCCCGACTCCTATTGGCATCTATTGCGAGGTCTGCGCAAGGGCGTGGGCCGTTGCCCATCAACCAGAAAGGTCGGCGTTAAGATCGCTTCAAATCAGTACAATGCGCCTTGCGTAATCACCGATCTGCGCATGTGCGTCGTCTGCTACCAGGCTTCACGACCTTATCCGCTGGCGCGATGATCGTAGATCGACAGGTTTTCGAATTCAGTACGCGGAGTGACAACATGTCAGGGGCGGATTTTGGCGGCTTGCGAGTTCTATCCTTAGAATCGCGGCGCGCGGTTGAAGTCGCAAAGCTCATCCGCACTTACGGCGGTGAGCCGCTGACGGCCCCTGCCATGCGCGAGATTCCCCTAGAGTCCAATCAACCTATTGCCGATTTCACCGAAGCCTTATTACACGGCGCATTCGATCTGGTCATCTTCACCACCGGGGTCGGGGTTCGCACGCTTGTTAAGAACATCTCCGAACTTTATGACCGCGAACAATTTCTCACGGCCCTCCGCAGGGTAAAAATTGCCGCCCGCGGGCCCAAGTCCTCCAGCGCGCTTCGCGAGTTGGAGATCCCCATCACTGTGGTTGCGCCGGAACCGTTCACCTGGCGCTCCCTGGTGCCCGCCCTGGAGGCCAAGCTCGGCTCATCTCTCCAAGGCATGAATATCGCGGTGCAGGAATACGGGACTTCGAATCCAGAACTGCTAACGGCGCTCGCTGAGAAAAGCGTCTCCATTACCCGCCTGTTGGTTTATCAGTGGGCATTGCCTGAGGATATTCATCCATTGCGCGAGGCTGTCCTGGCCCTCGCCCACGGCCACATCGACGTCGTCCTGTTTATGAATGCGGGACAGGTCGCGCATTTGTTTCTCATGGCCGAGCGCATGGGCTACGCCGAAACGCTCTACGAAGGATTCCGCTCGACTGTGATCGGTTCCATCGGCCCTAGTACGACGGAGGGTCTCTCTCTCTACGGGCTGCAACCGGATTATGAGCCAACGCAATCGAAGATGGGCTTCCTCATCAAAGAGATCGCCCAAAACTCAAGTGACCTCTTGGAACAAAAGCGGTTGGCTGCCGCGCTCCACGTTTCTCAAATCCCGCTGCCTCCCGTGAGCCCGCTTCTGCGTGGAGAACCGTCCGTGCAGGAAAAGCCTGCGCTTTCGGGCGTCGAATTTCTGCATGAAATCGGAAGCCGCATGGCTGCGTCGGACCCGCTCCATAGCGTTCTCGATCGCATCGTGGATTTCGCTTGCTCGGTCATCAATTGCGACTCGTGCTTTGTCTATGTTCTCGAAGACGATCAATTGGTGCTGCGCGCATCCAAGAATCCGCATTCCGATGTCGTCGATCATCTCGGCCTCTGGCTTGGCCAGGGAATAACGGGCTGGGTAGGGTGGCATCGTGAACCCGTCGCCATTCCTGCCAGGGCATTGAAAGATCCGCGCTTCAAACGCTTCAAGGATTTGCCCGAAGACACCTTCGAAGCCTTTCTTTCCGTGCCCATTCTTTGTCGCGGAAAGCTGGTCGGGGTCATCAACCTGCAGCATCGAAAGCCTTATCAGCACACAGAGAATGAAGTTCGTCTGCTCACCATGGTTGGTCATCTCGTAGGCGCGGAACTGGAAAGGGCTCGGCTCGAAACCGAAAACCTTCAGCTCTCCGATCGGCTGGAATCGCGCAAGCACATCGAAAAGGCCAAGGGAGTGCTGCAGCGCGATTTCGGCCTCGATGAAGACTCGGCCTACAAGGCCATGCAACGCGAGAGCCGGCAGCGCCGCAAGTCGATGCGCGAGATTGCCGAGGCTATTGTTCTGAACGACGAGCTTCGCAAGAACCGTCTTGGCGAAATGGCCAAGACGGTGGCCAGCGAAACAGCACCTCAAACGGCGATTGACTCCTCCAATCTGCTCAACCGCCGATCCTGAGGAAATAACTGGCGCATTGGAGACTGCGGTATGCGCCGTTCGGCGATGTTCACTTCTTTGTCATTCCGCCCTGATCGACTCCCCAGTGGTATACGAACTCCACGTAGCCATACTGCATGTTTCGGTCCGTGGGGTAGATCGCTGCCACTACCGTCTTGCCCTGGGCATAGGCATAGTAGAAGTTGAGCGCTACGCTTTTGTTGAGCTGCCAATCGGCGCTTATGTCGGGAACCGAAGCGAGAGAAGTGTGGCCATTCGCAGGGCGCCCCGTAAATCCAAACACCTTATTGTCATAAGCTCCGCCGCCCAAATACCACAGATCGTTCGGCGAAGTAAGTTGCAGCCAGTGCAGGTCGGTGCGGAGGGTGAGACTTTTGGCGGGTTTGTCCATCAATTGCGCAAATTCGTCGCTGTTGTTCATCAGGTTATAGAAGGGCAGCCTGGCATATACGCGCGGTGTCGGCAACATCTGGAAGAAAGTATTGTGCGTGCCGTCGGTAGCGTTGTTATCGCCGCTTGACCGGAACCAGCCTCCACGCAGCCATGGCACCGTAGCCAGCTTGGTCAACTGATATCCGCCTTCCACGGCAGCGGCGTCTGCGCTGTGGCCCAGCTCCCCCCAGCTTCCATTTTGCAGCGCGCCCCAAAAGAGGAAATCGAATTGTCCGGGCCCGGCAGGGATAGCGGCAATCATATCTGCGCCGTAGGTTCCTATCCGGATGTTTTCGTGATCGGCCGAGCGCACTGCCAATGCGCGGTTATCCGTCTTGGTCACGAGTCGTCCGTCGTGATAGCCGGCTGCAAAGCCTCTCCAAAGAACATGCCCCTTAAATTCCGAACGCGTGAAGGCGAGGTATTGAAGGTCGGCATTCAACTCAGGGTTGCCGTTCATGTTGAAGACGCCCTGATCGGCGCGGGCCGCCATCGCAGTGAGATTCCACGAGCCTAAGCCGTAATGAGCGTCGATTCCGTCGAAGCTGCGCTGAGCGGTGGAGAAGCCGAAGTTGCCGATTAGCCGATCGGAAATGCGGTTGGTTTGCAGCCATCCGATGGTCGGGTTCTTGGTCTGCATTTCTCGCCCGTCGAAAAACTCGAACCGTCCCACTTGCAGGTTGGCGTCTTCGCCGTCGAAGCGGAGATAGCCCTGTTTAAGAAACGCCGCCACCGGATAGGAGTTCGTGTTGGATGCATAGTACGTGCCACCCAGCCCCAGCTGACCTTGCGCAGTAACAGCAGAAACGGCGTCGTTGGGTGCATCGAGCACTGAGGGTTGCGCCAGCTCCAATGCCCAATCCCAACGGTGAATGCGCTGCGCCACACCGATGCGTAGCAACGATTCGACGTAGCCGTATGTGTTGGCCTCGGGCGGAGCAGCGAACCACTGCCACGCATCCACGCGGGTGCGGTCGAAGATGGAAACGCTGAGTGGCGAACCGCTGGATGTGCTTTGGGCACTGCAAAGCGCCGTGGCTATGATAAACAACAGTGCAAACGATGCCGGTATGCGAAAGAATCTAAGCAATTTCACCTCCAAAGTGATTTCCTACGTTGGATGACTGAAATCTCTCGTCGCCAAGGTCGAACACGTGCCGTGTATGAGCAGCCGGGAACGGCTTCAAGAGCAAGGAAAAGCTGAATCAGGCTTCGACACGAACGCGCAAACGCGCGCGTAGCTCGCAAGACCCGAATTGAAATGTTTGGGGTGCTCAGCGGAGAGCGGGGAAGATCTTAATAGATCGGATAACGGGCACGGCACGGTGCCCTATGGATCTACTTGATTTAATCACTACCATGACCCCGATATGTTTTCAAGTAGGATTCACAAAATGCCGCGTAAATTGCGCGGCCCGAAATTGCAGCAGCTGGCCGGAACCACCACATGAGCGAGAGGTTCCATTGCAACGGCTAAGAAAACGCGCTATGATTTCGGACATGGGAGAGACTTTGATGTCTTCTCCTCTCACCTGCGCCCTACACCATGCCGTGTAGTGGTCCTTCACACCGACAGTTTAGTTTGCCCGCGCTCCACGATGAGCCTTGAATCCTCCGCATTGCTTGCGGTGTTTGATTTTGGTCTCGACGCCGATCTGCGCCTCTCAGCGCGAAGGAGCGTTTTCAGGATGCTGCGGCTCACCCGGCAGGGTGTGAGCTTCTTTTGAGGACATTGGCATGGAGACTCTGGCGCCTCCCAATTCGGCTGCATTCACGGCGGAGCAGAAGGAGTATCTTCTCGGCTTTTTTGCCGGCGTGCAAAATGGCGCCCGTCCGTTCGTCGGGCTGACGGCAAGCGGCCGGCTCACAGACGATCCGGCTTCAGGAACTCAAAACCAAGCGGCGCCTGCGGAAGAAACCTGGTTCGGCACTCCGGTTTCCGAAATCTGCAAGGAAGAACTCTGGAAGTTTGAGCAGAACCCTCTCGATATCTGGGACAGACTCGTCGCGCATGCCAAGGAAACTCGCGCGCCGGGGCCAGAGAACATCTTCCGATTCAAATTCCACGGCTTGTTCTATGTGGCCCCGGCGCAGGACTCCTTCATGCTGCGGCTGCGCATACCCGGCGGGATCCTAACCGCAAATCAGATGCGCGGTCTTGCAACGATGGCCGAGGAGTGGGGTTCGGGCCGAGCGGACATCACCACGCGCGCCAACCTGCAGATTCGCGAATTTCAGCCCAAAGACATCGTCCGCGTACTCAACAAAGTGCACGCTCTTGGCATGACGTCTCGCGGAACCGGTGCGGACAACATACGCAACATCACAGCATCGCCAACAAGCGGGATTGATCCAACCGAACTTTATGATGTTGCTCCCTTGGCCGACGCACTCCATCATTACATTCTGAATTCGCGCGACCTGTACGGGCTGCCGCGTAAATTTAACGTGGCCTTTGACAGCGGCGGCGCCATCAGCGTTGTAGCCGATACCAACGACATCGGATTCATCGCCACGCGAGTTGGCGAAGGCCACGGCGTTCCTGCAGGTGTCTATTTCCGGGCGCTGCTGTGCGGAATTACCGGACACAAGCAGTTTGCCGCCGATTGCGGCATACTCCTTCGCCCAGAGCAAACAGTCGCTGTTGCAGCCGCCATGATTCGTGTCTTTCAAGAAAATGGCGATCGCACGGATCGGAAGAAAGCGCGTTTGAAGTATCTGGTGGACCGCTGGGGAGTCGAGAAGTTCACCGCCGAAACCGAAAAGCGGCTTGCGTTCCCGCTGATCCGCCTTCCCGAAGAAAACTGCGAGCCGCGCAATCCGATCGATCGCGCAGGGCATGTCGGCGTTCATCCGCAGCGTCGGCCAGGCCTGAACTACATCGGAGTCTCGGTTCCGGTCGGCCGTCTGCCGGTGCAACAGATGCGTGCGCTTGCCGATGTTGCGAACTCATGCGGAAATGGTGAATTGCGCCTCACCGTTTGGCAGAATCTTCTGGTACCCAACATTTCCGACGAAAGAATTGAAGAGGCGCTTGCGGGCCTACGCGCCGCGGGCCTGGATTGCACCGCAGGCACAGTGATGCGTGGAACCGTGGCGTGCACCGGGAATCGCGGCTGCAGGTATTCCGCTACCGATACCAAATCTCATGCCGTTGCGCTGGCTAATCGTCTTGATTCCCGCTTCAAGATCGAGCAGCCTGTGAATCTGCACGTCACTGGCTGCCCCCACTCCTGTGCGCAGCACTACATTGGCGATATCGGCCTTCTCGGCACAAAAGTTGGCGGCGAGGAAGGCTATCAGGTTGTCATCGGCGGTGGTTCAGATCAGGACCGCGGGCTGGCTCGCGAGTTGATCCCGGCGATTTCGTTTAGTGAGCTGCCTCCGGTGATGGAGCGACTCTTCGATGCGTACACCGGACAGCGCATGACCAATGAAACCTTTCTCGAATTCAGCCGCAGGCACAGCATTGCAGAGCTGCAATCGTTCTGCGCGGTGAAGGAGCATGTATAGCTATGGTTGCGAGTGTCCCTTATATCCCCGATAACGCCCCATTCACTCCCGAACAGCGCGCGTGGCTCAACGGCTTGCTTGCTGGAATCTACTCGTCGGCTCCACAGCCTGGGCCGGAGGCGGTTAAACCATCGCTTCGCATTGCTGTGCTGTATGCATCGCAGTCCGGGACAGCTGAGGGGCTTGCGCGCAAGCTGGCCAAAGAGTTGAAAGCCCAAGGTCATGTGCCCGCTGTCTCCACGTTGGTGGGCTACACACCGGCGTCGCTTGCGACGGAGAGATACGCTTTGCTCATCGCCAGTACCTATGGCGATGGAGACGCACCGGACGGCGTGCAGCCTTTCTATGAGCAGTTGTGCCTCGAGCACTTTCCCCGTTTTGAAAATCTCTCTTACGCTGTGTTCGCACTCGGCGACAAGCACTACGAACATTTCTGCAAATTTGGCTGCGATCTCGACAGCAAACTTGCTTCGCTGGGTGCAAACCCGATCTGCAGCAGGATCGAATGCGATGTGGAAGTGGACGAGCCCTTTCAACAGTGGAAAGCGGTGTTGCTCCCCCGGCTCAATGAAATCGCAGCCGCAAGAGCGGCGACCACGCACGCACCAGGATCAAATGCTCCGGGTTCGAATCTCGATGCATCGAAACCGAAACGTGAAGTAGTCTCCGCACCTGCCATAAAGGCAGACTCACCTGCAAATTCATCCGCTGCGCAGAATCCTTCGCGAGAGAACCCGGCGCTTGCCCCTCTCGTGGATAAGAGAAATCTTGCGCATGATGACTCCAGCAAGGAGATTCTTCATCTGGCTTTTTCGATTGAGGGCACGGGCATTTCCTATGAAGCCGGCGATGCGTGCGGCGTCGTCCCGCACAACGACCTCAACCTGGTTGCAGAGATTCTGCAAACCCTGCAGTTCAATGGGAATGAAAAGGTTCAATGCGGCAAGAATAGCTCAACGACTCTCCACAAAGCACTCACCCATTATCTGCAGATCACTCGGCTGGCGCGCAAAACAGTGATCGAATATGCTGCATTGGGTAAGTGCGCCAAGCTCCTGGATTTGCTTTCCCCGGATCATCGCGCACAGCTCGACGCGTACATTTTCGATCGCGGTTTCATCGATCTGCTCACTGAATTTCCCGGCGTTATCGTGGATCCGGGAGAGTTGGTGGCCATATTGCCGAAACTGACACCTCGCGTTTATTCCATATCTTCAAGCCCATTGGCGCACTCCGGCCAGGTCCACACAACCGTTGCTGTTGTCCGGTACTCGTCGCACAATCGCGATCGCGGCGGCGTCTGCTCGACACTCTTCGCAGATCGCGCTGCTATCTCGGATCGTTTGCCGATCTACATTCAGCCGAACCGGAAATTCCGCCTTCCGCAACCCGACGCGCCGATCATCATGATCGGCCCCGGCACGGGCATCGCGCCTTTCCGTGCCTTCTTGCATGAACGCCGGGTGCTCGGCGCTAGGGGCCGCAACTGGCTATTCTTCGGCGAGCGCAATGCGAAAACCGACTTCCTCTATCGTGAGGAGCTGGAAGCCATGCGCACCGATGGCCACCTTACGCGGCTCGATACGGCATTCTCGCGCGATCAAGAAGAAAAAGTCTACGTTCAGGACAGGATGATGCAACAAGCACCCTCGTTCTGGAGTTGGTTGCAGGATGGCGCCAGCGTGTACGTTTGCGGCGATGCGTCGCGCATGGCCAAGGATGTACATGCCACGTTGCATCGGATCGTGGAGAAACAGGGCGGCATGACGGCGCAGGCAGCCGAGGAATATGTGCATGTCCTAAAGGAAGAGCACCGCTACCATCGCGACGTGTATTGATGAATCAGGATATAGTGGCCGCGCGCGACGGTTTCGGTGGGGAAAGCCGCTCTTATGCGCGGGCATCTCGCTTTTCTTCGGTGCCCAGTTGGCAGTCTGAAGAATCTATATGAAGCTGCGAATCAAAGGGAATTCATTGCGCCTTCGTGTATCGCGTTCAGAGATGGTCCGCCTGATACGGGCCGGACGAATCGAGGAGGCAATACGCTTCGCTCCGGAGGATGATGCAAAGCTAACGTATGCCCTAGAGCACTCCGCCGCCATAACTGAGATGTCGGTTCGTTACCGATCGCAAGAAGTTACGATCATTCTCACTACCGAAGAAGCACTCAGATGGTCTGACAGCGACCAGGTCGGATTCTATCGAGACTTTGCTGTGCGAGGCGAGGTACTAGCGGTACTGATCGAGAAGGATTTTGCCTGTTTAGACGGAAGTGACGCCGACAACGCAGACGCATTCGAGAATCCAAATCTCGAGACGGCATGCTGAGCGATATCAATACTCTCATCTAGGATGAGCCTTATGAATCGAGCGATCGCCCGGAACTAAGACACAGGTGGCCGGTGTCCAGCTTATGAAAGTCTGGCGGAACGCGCCCCGCCGTCTCTCGCACCAGCGGAATGGTTCTTGGAAAGTCGGGAGGAACGGAGATACAGATTTCATAGCGATCGGAGACGAGCTTCTGACCCCGAGTCTGCGCAGAAAACTCGAGGGTTCCCGCGATGATCGTGTCGCCGCTCGCCGCTGGCTGCAGACGGAGCTCAGGATATTTCCGTAGCAGCTCCTCGGCGCCCCATTTGAGCATCTCGGATGCGCGCATTCATCGATTCCCCCAGGGCTTCGGCGCGCTGGTGATGGCGATCGCCGGCGCGGAGTAGGAGACCATGACTGCCGATTCGGCTCCCGTCGCCGAAGTGCATTTCCGCAAAAAGCCGACCGTAACCCCGGTGACCGCAGAGGCCTTGGCCCAGATGATCCTGGCCGCGCAGAGTTTCCTACTGAATCGACAAGGGGGATTCTAACGTGGCCGAACTGCGCCGAGGTTTCAAGAGCTGGTGCGAGAAGGCCTCTGCGGGGTACCGGAGATCCTACTCGCCTACACCACGGGTCTGCGCTCGGAGGAGTTTCTCGCCCTGAACTGGGACGTGATCGAGTTCGACGGGCCAGAACCGAGGATTAGGATCGAGCATACCGTGGACGGAAAGCATATCCGGGAAGCAGCCAAGAGTGAAAATTCGAAAGCTCCAGTGCCCATGTGCGACCGGCTCGGCGCAGCGCTGCTTTACTTCAAGGATGAGAATCCGCCGGTGAACGACTGGGTGTTCGGCTCCATGAGGACAGGACGACCGTTTCATCGGACTCAGTTGGGTGCCGATCATCTATTGCCAGCCCTGCGGCGCATGGCCACAGCGTTCAGAAAAGAGATACTCAACGGGATTCCCAAGGGGACCGGCTTCCACGCCTTTCGTCACGCCTACAACGCGCTCATCGCACAGGTTGGGATCGGTGACCCCAAGAAGGTGAAAGAGGTGCAAATGCAACTGCTGCGCCATGGCGATGAGCGCACCAACGACCGCTATGGGAAATCAGCTCCGCCGCTTCGCCAGCGTGCCCGTCATGCACACATCAACGTGAGCGATTTAGCGATGGGAGAGGTAGTTTCCAAATAAGCCAACAGAAAAGTGGACCAAATCTGGACCAAGCTCAAAGGCCAACTTTTCGGTATCTTGTTCATTTGTTTGGAGCGGGAGACCGGGATCGAACCGGCGACATTCAGCTTGGGAAGCTGACGTTCTGCCACTGAACTACTCCCGCCCTTTAGAATCAATTACTTAAGCGATTGATTGTCGCTTACTATCCAACTTACTATCCATTTTGCTACACTGGAACACGGAAGCAGGGCTCCCGACGGTCCCCAATTTGCCCTTCCGGCGCCAGCGCGAATGCGTGATGGATAGTAAACATGGATAGTAAACCCGGGCGAAAAACTCACCTTAAGAAGTATCTCTCGCACAACGGGAAATGGCAATTCTTCCCGGTGGTCAATGTCAACGGAAGGCCAAAGCCGGAACTCGTCATCATCGACGGCAAGCCGCGGCGCTCGACCGGCGGCACCTTCTACCTCGACTGGCGGGAGAACGGCCAGCGTCGCACGCGCTCGGTGGGAACATCGCCGCGCGAAGCGCTCGATGCGTGGCAGCTCCAGTCCGGCATCTTCGCCGGCGAAATCGAGGCGCCGGAAGAAGAGCCATCGGCCGCGTCTACTTCGACGACGATTCGCGCCGCCGTGGAGAGCTACCTCGCCGAGGTGAAGGCCACAAAAGGCGATGCCACCTGGCGCGCCTACTCGGCTGACCTCGCCTGGTTTCAGAAGGTTTCGAAGAAGCATTATGTGGACCAGCTCGGACGCTCCGACGCGATGAAATTGTTCGCTGCGGGCCGGGACGAGGATCTCAATCAGAAGACGATCAACAAGCGGGTGATCGTGATGCTTCAGGCCATGCGCCGTGCCGGGGCGAACATCCAACTTCACAAGGGCGATTGGCCGCGGACTATCGACAAACGTGTCGAGATTTATGAACGCGAGGAATTGACCCGCTTTTTCAAAGCCTGCAATCCCGAGGAACGGCTCGTCTTTCAGGTCTTCCTTTGCTCGGGGTTCCGATCACGCGAGGTTTCGTGCCTGACCTGGGAAGATGTGGACTGGAAGGCCGGCACGCTGAGCGTCCGGCCCAAACCGGAATTCGGGTTCACGCCCAAGAGCTACGAAGAGAGAACCGTGCCGATCCCGTCGGCGCTTCTGGAATCCCTGCGCGCGCGATGGAAGAAGCACCAGGACTCCACGCTGATCTTCCCGACTCCTCCACACCCGAAACGGAAGAACTATGGCGGCGACAAGCCCGACGCACACCTGCTCGAACTGGGGAAAGAAATTGCCCACCGGGCGGAATTGAATTGCAAGCGGTGCAAAACCCAACAGGGAAAATGCAGTGACGGGCCGTTTTGCCAGAAGTTCTACCTGCACAAGTGGCGGCACACCTTCGCCACGCAGATGCTGCAGTCCGGAATCGACATCAAGACGCTGCAGACGCTCCTCGGCCACAAGAACATCGCGACCACGGAGAAGTACCTGAAGTCGCTTCGGCTGGATGATCTACGGCACAAGGTCGAGGCATCCACGCTGGCGGCGATGCTTGAATGAGTCCTATCAGCAACCGATAGAGCTGTTGCGCAGTTCGATTCGCCCATCGGATCTCAGGCTCGAAAATGTTAAAATTCGACCGAATCAGCATGAAATCATCGGTACCAGCGGTGCCATCATGGGACCCGGACAGAATTCGAGGCAATTAATGAATAGCCAGCCCATTCTTCGGTCAATATGCCCGCGCAACCTTCTATCGTTCGGTCCAGACACAGCGCCCATCGAGCTTAGAAACCTGAACATCCTGATTGGTGCAAACGGATCAGGCAAATCAAATCTCATCGAGATCATCGCGCTTCTTGACAACGCTACAAGAGACCTCACGGTACCAATTCGAGAAGGAGGGGGGATGGGAGAGTGGTTATGGAAGGACGGGAGAGGATCGTCAAAGAAGAAGGCTGGAACTTCAACAATCGGATCGGTCGATGTCATGGTCTCACCGGCTCATGGAGACATTCCTACGGAATATTTCTTAGCCATTGGGAAGTCCGGATTCAACGTCGACGTAGTTGAAGAGAGACTTCAGAGCCAAAAAGGCTTTGGAAAACATCCTTCTCCCTATCTCTACTTTGAAAAGAAGGGTGGGCGTGCAGTCATAAACGTCAATCCAGGGAAACGCCACGGCAATTGCAGATTGACGATATCGATCCGAGGCAATCCGTTCTTTCGCAAAGAAAAGATCCAATTGAATATCCAGAACTTACCTACACAGGGAAGCAATTTGGCCGGTTTGCATTTATCGCGATTGGACATTCGGCATAAACGCGGAAGCGCGCGAAGTCTATGCTCTTGGGCAACAAAGTGACTACCTTGAAGAGGATGCTAGTAATTTGGCACTGGTTCTGAATGGGCTGTTATCAGACCCTCAAACTAAGAGGCGACTTCTGGAAAGCCTCCGGCTGTTCTATGCTCCAGCGACGGATATTACAACGCCCATAAAAGAGGGCTCGGTGGAAGTCGATGATAGAAGAGAACAATAAAATTTCTACACCTGCGAGTCGTCTTTCAGACGGTACTTTACGTTGGCTGTCACTTTTGGCAGTTCTGCTCAACCCGCTCCTCCGCCGCTCACCTGCATCGAAGAGCCAGAGCTAGGTCTTCACCCGGACGTAATTCCGGAACTTGGCAAGTTGCTCAAAGAAGCTGCATTCAGGACCCAGCTCATTGTGACAACCCATTCTCACTCCCTCATCGAGTGCTTCAATGATGAGCCTGAAGACGTCTGTGTATGTGAAAAACCGGATGGTGCGACGATAATTCGCCACTTGAGACCGCGGTGCTTTCCGAATGGCTGAAGCAATATTCGCTTGGTCAGCTGTGGGCCAAAGGCGAAATTGGGGGAAACCGCTGGTGAGCGCCAAGATTTGCATTGAAGGAGGCGGCAATGATGCTTTTACATTGCGAATTTGTAAAAGTGCCTTTGTTCAGTACTGTGAAAAGGTCGTCGCCCCGCTTCGAATGCCCCGAATTGTGGCGAGCGGTTTTGCGACGAAGCTTACCGAGATTTCATCACGAGTCTTTCTGATAGGCGCTACGATCTTGTTGCCCTTTTGGTTGACTCTGAAGATCCAGTACAGACGGCGTCGGCGATTGATCACCTCCGAAATCGCGATCGTTGGCAGCTTCCGCAAACTTCAGCACGACAGATCTTCCTCATGACTCAATGCATGGAATCATGGTTCTTGGCTGACAAAGACATGCTTGAGCAATACTACGGTCAGGGATTCCTTCGGAATTCGTTGCCGGCTCGGACAAACGTCGAAGCGATACCGAAAACTCAGGTCATGAACTCTTTGGAGCACGCGTCTGCTCCATGCCAGAAGAGGAAATATCATAAGACGAATCATGGCTTCGCGATTCTCGCGCTAATCAATCCGACGCTTGTTGAAGCAGCAAGCCAACACGCCAAGCTTTTCAACGATTTCTTGCGTGGTCTTTAGAAATTTGACGTTCTCTCCGCGCTGTCGGGTTTAGATTTCGCATTTACAAGTTAGCCAAAACCTGGATTCATGCAGTCTTCAGGCGTCTCGCTGCCGCGGCGAGCGACGGTTCTTTCTTCGACAGCCACAGAGCCAGAACAGATGGATCGAAGTATCGGGTTCCGCCGATCATCAGCGAGGGAATCTGCCGGCGCTGCGCCATCCGATAAATCGAAAAGTGAGCTTTTTGCAGAAGCTCAGCCACCTCGCGCACGGTGAGCATTCTGTGTACCGACTCCAGAGCGAGCAGGATGGCTGCGCGAGAGGCTCTCCATGGCGTGAACCATCAGATCAATGTCGGAAAATCGGTGTTCACCGACCGGCGTCTGCTGACAATTCTTCGATCCATGGAACTCCCTTTGCACCCTGGGCTGGAGGTTCGGCTTCACACGAGATCGCCCGCAGAACTTCCCTCATGCGTTCGCAGCGGCGAGTTCGACCTCGCGATTGTCAGCAACTCTGTTGAAGACTCTCTCCTGAGCGGCACAGCCATTCGGTGTATTCCTTTCACCGTCGTGCTGCCTGAAGGGCATAGCTGCGCGACCAAGGAATACGTGACGCTCACGGATCTTTCCTCGACGCCGTGGGTTCTCTTCGAGCGGCACCTTCATCCTGCACTTTACGATTCGTTTTTGAATCGCGCAAACGAACTGGGGATCAGGGTTGAGTGTATTCACCACATTGCGGACGCCGAAGAAGCTTGCGAAATTGTGCGCCTCTACGGGGGAGCAGCGTTCCTCAGTCCCCAGGGCGCGGAACGGGCAGCAACAGACGAAGTGATTCTCCGCACTCTTGCAGAGAAGCAGGTCTTTCTGAAGACTCAAGTTCTTGCGCGATCCGAGAATACCTCGAAGCTCGTTGCAGAATTTGCCGCACATTGTGAAGCGTCTTAAACAGGCCGGCCTTTACCAACCCGCTCTTTTAGAATTTGCAGTCGATGTCCAGCGCGCTTTCGAGTTTCAGACTAGAGAATCCCAATACCGCGCGCAAGGGCCACCCGTCCCCCTCGATCAGCAACCCCGCGCGGAACCTTCGGAGGCGAAGGTTTGCGCAGCGTAAGAAGCTAAGGACGCACAGCACTAAGAGCTAATTGGCGCACGACTCCGCGCGAGCTGCTCGATGCCAGTTATGCCACTCGCCATTGGCTTGGATTTTGCTATTCAGGATGCCCGTTGGAAATGACCAGAATCTGCAAGTGCAGCGAAAAAGTGGTTGATCCGCCCTGCGGCGGAGACCGAATCGAATAATAACCCGATCTCCACGTTCCGCTCCTGAGCCGCTTCGGTGAAATTCGCTGAGGAGACGAACACGTGGCGACTGTCCGCCACTACACATTTCGCGTGCATTGAGGCTCGTTCTTGCCAATCGCGAGACAAGGCCCGTGGATCGTAAAACACCTGGGGCAGTCGGGACTCGTTCGGCCATTCTTCGGAACGAAAGCGCTGAACGAATTGTTGGACAATCGCGCTAGGAACCGACGTATCGCCGGGTTTCCGCGAGATGTCCAGAAACATCCGAACTTCGAGACCTTGCAACTCGTCGATACGCTTTGCTAGTTCACTGAATACTCGCCTTCCTTGGTAGACAGCGTAGCCTGCGATCAGGACGCTCTTGCGGGCATTCCGAAACAAGCCACTAACTACCACACTTGTGTCGCGGCGCTGATTCCGGCCATTTGCGGTCCACTCATCACCAGCTGAAGGACATCATCGAGTTTCGGAATATTCGACCGAGCGTCGGCGAGAATTCCAGCGCATATGCAATCCCCTCAGCCGTGTATCCGACCGCAGCCGATGACACTTCCCGATCACATACACCAGATTCCGAATCTGAGCGAATGGCGGTCGCTCTTTGCTGCATCGGGGGTGTTTCCAAAGAGCCTGTTAAACCTGCCACTGCATCAGTGGCATACGATCCAACGGCATGATTTTCTCTCATGGCAAGAGGGTATCGGATCGTCTCTTAAGAGGAATCCGATCTATTCGGATTATGCAATGAGAACGCCAGGGCCGCCGGCGGACTTCGGCGAGCCGAGCGTCAATTTGCGGTATGCGCTTGAGGATCACTGGCTCGTTGAGATGGGCGGCAAGCACAAGCATGGTGCCGCCGTCGAGATGCACGCTATGGCTAGCGAGCTCGTGGCACGTCCCGAATATCGTGGCCCGGATTTTAGTGCTGGAGATGAGGAGATTCAGCGCGTCACGGATGATGATGAAGGTCCCGGCGGACCTACTCAATGGCTGCAGTGGTGTGTAAGTCATCATATGGAATTTGCAGTTGAGCAGCTTTCACCTGGCGGCGCTTGAGGGCTTCTCTGACAAAGCGGCATAGCTTCCGAGTATCTATCGACTCTACGAGTTCCCACAGCCGGATCACAGGCGTGGTCGGCCTTGTCTGGAATCCTGCACTTCGAAGAATGAGAAGGCATTCGTTCTTCCAAAGCAATCGAGCTAACGCCGACTTGTTGATGTTGCGGTTTCGCAACGCTCTGCGGTGAAGGCAAAGTTGAATTTCACCATCGATCTGTTTGGCTTCAATGATGCCCATGTGCGCGGAAGTCTCTCACGAGCCAAAGTCAAATGCTTCTGGGCGGCCACGATCGTGTTGAACTCAAATACCGCTTCGTAGTTTTCAGTTTGCATTCCCAGGCGAATGAGCGAGTCGGCTTCGCTCTTGATTTCGAAGCCGCATAGTCTCCCGTTTACAAAGGCAAGATCGGCTCGCCCTCTGCCACGAAGCAAGGGCATCTCTTCAATGATTGCAGCGGCGTTGTCCTGCCCACGGAGGGCAGTTTTCAGGGCTTCGCGGATGTGCTCATCCAGTAAACAGTTTGAGGATTGCATAGTTGACAACTCTCCATTATGATTTGAGTCGCCGCCCCAAACCGTCAACAATCTGAGTTTTCGTGAAGCCCGACCGCGAATCGGGCTTCATGCATTTTATAGCACTTCTACCGAACTGCCGGACCTTCGACGTTGACGAGCGGCGCGCAAAT
>CAVWXA010000021.1:0-15330 GCA_963758785.1 uncultured Acidobacteriaceae bacterium | reverse complement strand
AAGGTATAGGTTGCGGAACAGGCGGATCGCGAAGAATTGCCGCTGATTCTGTGGAGTTTATGAGGTGGGTGGGACCAAGCTTTTTGTAACAGCGGCGACGCGCTTGTGGATGTCGTTGATGACGCGGCGCTGCTGGTCAAGTGCTTGTTGTAGTTTCGATGTGCCGGGTGGGGCTTCCTGGAGCTGATCGCGAAGATCGGCGTTGGCTTGCTCGAGATATTTTCGAACGCGGGCCTGACCGCCGACAGCCTTGCCGATGACGAAGCCGAAGGCGGCCGATATCAACACCCATATCCAGAGCGGTAAGACGGCCGCTAATTCATCGGTCATGCAACTTTCTTCTGTGAGGTTGGGGCGTGCTCGCGGAGCACGCGGTGGACGGTGGTTCGTGAGATGCGATGGGTTCGGGCTATCTGGCCCAGGCTGTGCCCGCTTTGACGATCCCGGAGGATCGCCTCGCGATCGAGATCAAGTGGCTGGCGTCCGATGTGCCGGCCTTCGAGTTTGGCGCGCCGCATGCCGGCGCGCACCCTTTCGATGATCAGATTGCGTTCGAGTTCAGCGACGGCGCCGATGATGATCACGACGGCTCGGCCCAGCGGGCCGCCGGTGTCGATCTGTTCGCGGAAGCTGACGTACTCGATGTTGAGCCGGTTGAACTCATCCAGCAGCTCCAGGAAGTGCTTCACTGACCGGGCGATCCGGTCCGAGGCCCAGACCAGGACGACGTCGAATCTTCCGTGGCGGGCATCGCGCATCAGCTCATCAAGCCCGGGCCGGCGGGCCTTCGCACCGCTGATCCGTCCGTGTACTCCGCGACGATCTCGAAGCCACGCTGAGCAGCCATCTGGCGCAGGTCATGAAGCTGGGTTTCCGGGTGCTGGTCGATCGTGCTAGACTCTCAGGTAACAGGGCGGCGCGCTTCATAGAGTAGCATGATATCATATCTGAGATATGTGAGAGCTCCAGTAATACCTTCCGAAAAGGAGATCCCGTAATCCCTCCCTATGGAACTTCTCGGATCCTACCAATCCTCTCTTACGAGCGAGTACTATCAGCAGCTCTCTCGCTGCTGAACTCGGCGATCAGCGGCGGCTACCTGGCCGGAGGCTCGGCCTTCGACCAAAGCACTCTGCTCGCGCTTGAATCCCAGGCGCAGACCTTTGCCGCATTGCCGACCGGATCCTCCGGCACCAGGGTTACAGATGACTCTCTGAACTACCCGCTGTCGCTATTGCTGGCTCGATTGAATGCATTGCAATCTGAAGTGAACAACTTCACGACGGTATCAGGACGTCTCCTGCAGATCCTTCTGAATGAGACGACGCTGATCGATGAGCTGCTCGCTGCAGATACTCTCACTCAATGGCAGAACACGCTGCCGGCTCTGCCGGATTCATGGTCGGCGGCATGGAACTTCAGTGTGGAACCTGGTCCCTTCCCGGCGCCGCACATAAAATCCTCCCGCGCGCGGGCGGAGGGACCCCGGCCCCGGCCCTTGTCTACACTCCTCATCTCTCTTCTCTTTCGCCGGCAACCAGCTGTTCCGGGAGCCGGCGCTGTTTTCCGCATGAAGAGAGATTCATCGAGTATGTCTGTTGTTCTGACCCCTGCTCTGACCAGGGATTTCTTCCGGGTGTGTTCTCACTGCTGCTGCCTATATATAGGAAGGAAACAACTCCCGGTCAGGTCGCCTGTGCCGCTTCCCTGTTGCCGCCGCCGGCGCCCACTTGGGCTCCCAGGACTGCATCCCAAACAGGGTAACCAAATAAAGGTTACTTTGGAGTGGAATCCTTACACAGAGCCAAATGAGCTCTGTGCAAGAAATATGCAAAAAGGCCTGGGGGACACGTGTCCCCCAACATGTCACTGTGAGTTACTTACCAATTAACCCTCAATTTGCGGTTTAATTCCCCGGCCTAGTAAAGGATTTTTGAGACCAAACACCGGAGACCCCAACTTACTTACCAATTACCGGACCCCTTCAGAGCCTGTTTCTCACTCCGAAGGACCGTTCAGGAGCCGGTCGCCCGCTCCGTCCAGCTCGAACTCCACCGTGTAGAGATCAAGGTGCGCCGGGGTGTCGCGCATCGATTCCCAATACGCACCGAAGGAGCGCTGCACAACGTTCAACTTCCCGAAGGGAAACTCCACCTCTTCGTCACGCGCCAGCGCCTTGCTCATCTCCCGGAAGACGAAATTCAGGATCCGCAACGCGTCTCGGCGCGATAGGCCTCGCTCTCGTAGCTTATAGACCAGGAACTCCCGGCCCAGGTTCTGCCCTTTGCCTTCCATCGATAACTCATAGTCTCGGTGACCAGCCACGATCTCGTCAAAGAACCAACCTTCGCCGTGCGTTTCCGGCAGCGGAGAACCTCTTCCTGCCTGCGGTCCGTTCGTACCCCTCGATGGAGCGGCTCTTGCCGCTTTCTGCGCTTCGAGCGGGCTTACTTCCGGGTTGCCGGTCAACTGCCCAGAACTCGGGAGACTCAACACTCGAACCCAGTTTTCTGCTCGATTTCGGGCGGATCGGGGTAAAGATGGTGCTAGAATCACTGCGTTTGAGAATGCGAGGTCACCCCATGAAGCGCCTATGCCTCGTTGTCCTGGCCGCATCCCTTGTCGGCGGCATTCTCATAGCTCAACAGCAGCCACCCCGAGGGCCCGACGGCGGCACCTTCACGAGCGTCGGCGGGGTTGCTTTGCTCCCCATCCCTCGAAAGCCCTTCTCCGCCAACACCAGAATTGACTGGACGCACACGCTCGAAGACGGCACTGTCATCACCAAGCACCTCGACGGACACCTCGCGCGCGATAGCGAGGGCCGCATGTATCGCGAAGGGCGGACCTTTGCGGAAGATTCGGGCGGCCAATCGCAGCTGCTAACGATCGTGCTCTTTGATCCGGTGGCCAAAACGCACACCATCTGCGTCGTCGCCACCCGCCATTGCCGGGTGATGGACTACCAGGCTGTGACTTCCTTTACTCCTCTCCCAACTGGATGGTTTGCCAATCAAACGCAATATCTCTCCCGCGAGGATTTTGGAACCAATGACATCCAAGGCCTGCATGTAATTGGCACCCGTGAGACCATCACCATCAATCCGGGCGTGGTGGGAAACAATCGGCCCCTGGTGAGCACGCGCGACTTTTGGTATTCGCCCGATCTCGAAACCAACCTGACTGTCACCCGCAAGGACCCCAGGGAAGGAACACAAGTTATCCGATTGCTCGATATTTCGCGCTCCGAGCTGCCGCCAGAGAAATTTCAGATTCCCGCCGGCTATTCTGTTGACGACAACCGCCAGGGAGTTCAAACCTCAGCGCCAGCGACCGCTAGCGCGCTTGGAGAGCCCTGATCCTGCCAGCATCTTGTGATCACGAAATCTCTGCGATAGGTCAAGGCCAGCCCTAGGAACTCGTTGAAAATCGCCGCATCGCAGCGTCTTTCCTTGTGATTTGTGTCTCTGCCCGTTTGATATCTGTTCGAAATGTGTGTTTGGCCGGTGTTTATTGGGGTTCGCGGGCCCGCAGGTCAGGTCCCCGTGGCCTGCAGCGGTCGTTCAGGCACACTGCTCCCCGAGCCTTGCCGGTGCTTGTTGCGCCATCAGCCGCGGCAGCCGGATCAGGTTGTGTGCCGCGCAACTGAACACGAACAGCCAGTCCACCTTCTCCAGCCCCCGCAGCTTGACCTGGCGCAGTGGGCCGGTTTGCTTCAGCCATCCAAAGCCCTTTTCGATCAGCCATCGCCGGCTCAGGCTTACGGCGTAGCCAAGCTGTCGCGTGGTTCTGCGGTCCAGGTTGCTCTTGCGGCCCTTGTCGTTCTTGGTAACATGCGGTGTTACGTTCAACTCTCGCGCCGTGCGCACAAAATCCTCGCTGTCATAAGCCTTGTCCGCTCCCACGGTGATGCGGCGTGAGCGTCCCTCTTGCATTTCGGCAAGCATCAACAGCGCTGCATCGCGCTCGGCGTACCCATCCGCGTGCGTCACCATCGCCGCGGCTATCAATCCGTTGCGGTTCTCCACCAGCGCATGACCCAGGTAGCTTAACTTCGATTCCTTCCCGTAGCTCTTCTTGTACAGCCGCGCATCGGCGTCGGTGGTCGATGCATGAGTCTTGTTGCTCCGCTTCTGGCCATGGAAATCCGCCCCGTCGCCATCATCGGAACCATCCTTGGATCGGAAACTTTTCTGCGAGGCCCATGCCTGGATCAGCGTTCCATCGACAGTGAAGTGTTCGTCGGACATGAACCGCTTGGCCTGCTTGTTCACTTCCGCGAAGAACTGTTGCGCCACATTCGAGGTCAACAGCCGGTCGCGGTTCTTCGAGAACACCGCATGGTTCCACACCGCGTCGTCCATGCCAAGACCCACAAACCAACGGAACAGCAGGTTGTAGTCAATCTGCTCAACCAGCAGCCGCTCCGAGCGCACCGAGTAAAACACCTGCAACAACAGCGCTCGCAGAATGTACTCCGGCGCAATCGATGGACGGCCCGACTCCGAATACAGCGCATCGAACTCCGGGCTCAACGTCTGCAAAACCGTGTCCGTCAGCTTGCGAACCGCACGCAGCGGATGATCCTGAGGAACCCGCTGTTCCAACGATACATAGCTGAACATCCCGTCCTGAACCCGCTCATCTCCACGCATGCCTGTTAGACGAATAGCGTCAGTCCCCCGTCGCAAACGGGTACCTATTTCAACAAGTTCCTAGACCCGCCAAAGAGAATCCCTTGTCGGCTTTGCTCGAAGAAATCTCCCGCTTTTCGAGCGAAACGAAGAGTTTTTGGGTGGGAAAGTTACCCTTTAGGCGGGGGGAAATCTCGGAAGTTCAGCCCATTTCTTGCACGCGGGCTGGGTTGACTGCATGGTAATTGCCGAGTAGCCGGTTAGAACGAAGCCGCAGGCGCCGCGGTCATCCGCCCGGAACCATCAAAATCCTCGATTCCAATCGCACGGCCGACTTATGAAGCATTACGGCCTAATGCCTGCGAGAGAAATGAGCCCGAGTCTTGGGGCAGGGTTTTAGGAACGTCAGTTTCCGACGGAGGGATTAAATTTCATTGAGATTTGGTCAATCCAGACTTCACCAGTACCGACTAACTGGACGCCGAACTCGATGTGATACGCATCCGTAGCTATCGGAGCGCGGATTTCGTAAGCAGCCCATTCACCAGACACCACCGGATGGTCTCCCATGTCATCGCGGAATGTCGTTGAGCAATCTTTTCTATGAACCCGTACAAGCAGCCGCCCAACGCCCTTGGAATTCGGGTCAACCCGCACAAACGCTCGATAAATGAGAGTTTGCCCACGATGCTGCGTCGCATCCAGATCCTGATAAAGGAAGGAGAGGGAGGAGACGGAAAGATTGCCTCGGAAGGAACGAACAGTGGCGCACTGCTGGCTGCCATGGCACTGTTCAGCCGGTACATTGATCGCTTCGTAAATCGGCACATTCTGACCGAGCAGCCAACCCGTGGGTGCCGAGCCGACATTTCCTTGAGAAAAATCTAAATTGAGTGGGTCGGGTTTCAATTCTGGCCAGGTACACGCCGTAGATTGGAAATCCAGATTCACTGGAGTTGTTGGTCGAGAATTTTGTATGGCCACGCCAGTCGTAGGAACGTCTTGTCCGACGGCTTCCAGCTTCACGTCGTTGAGCCATACCTCGCCGGGGCCGGAAAGCAGAAGGCCAAACGCGATTTGCGTCGCGTCCTCAGGGACATCCAGCACGACGTCATACGTCATCCACGGCTGCGACCCGCGAATCGCTCGCTGTTGCATATTGTCGAGACTAATTACTGTTTGTCCCTTGTCGACCCTCATCCACAATCCCGCCCAGTCAGTCACATTGTCCGACCGTACCCAGGCTCTAAGGCGAATCCGCTTACCGGCATACTCGGTCGCTTGTATGGCCTGCGACAGCGTTCCAAACCCTCCCGTGTCCTGGCGCGTCGATACCAAATACGCGCTCGGGAGACCTTCGTGAGGCATCTGTGGGTCGATGCCAGTTCGATAGTTTTGCGCTTTGTTCCCGGCTAAGCCCCACCCGAACGGAGCGTGATCTGTCTCGCTGGATGTTTGCCCGGTCTGAGCGGAACCGGAGGCTTTGCCTGCTTGCGCGGCCTCTGCTTGTGCCAACATGACCGGCTCCTTCAGTTCGAACTCGTGCACCGCTTGCAAAGGAATCAAGGTATTCAATGGAGCGGTCGACTCTGGTTCTATCCGCGACATCACGCGCGCCGCAAAGCTCAAAGCTCCAGCCTCCGCGCGCGCCGACGCTTTCACAGCCGCAACAACCCGCGCCCTTTTCATCTGGCCCAGCATGATCGGCGCAGAGACGGCTACTAATCCAGCCGCGAGCAGCAACAGTCTTGTGCCAATGCTCAGTTGACGGACGACGTTGTTTGCTACGATCCGCACGACCCGCCTCTTCAAATCGGCCCCTGTGATGCCGGAGACGCATTTGAGCGGTGACTCCGCGCAGAACTCGCAGACTTTGAGGATGCCTTCAGCGTAAGCCTGGGGCCGATTGCAGAGAAGGAGGACCTCCTCGTCGCAGGCGCGCTCGCGCTCCTTGACGAGTTGCGACTCAATCCACCAGACCAGCGGATAGAACCAGAAGATGGCTTCAACGAGCATGTGGATGAAGGAGGTGAGGTTGTCGCGGCGGCGGACATGGCAGGCCTCGTGGGCGAGAACGGCTTCGAGGTGATCGTCATCGAGGTGGAGCGAGATTGCATCGGGCCAGAGCAGGACCGGGCGGAAGATGCCGAAAACACCGGGCTCCATAGAGCCGGACGAGGAGAGGAGTTGGATTGGGTGGGCAAATCGGGCGAGCTGCTCGACGCGGTGGAGTGCGTCGACGACACGTCCGTCGCGGAGGAGCGTGGCACGGCAGATCGACTTGGCGATGCGTCGCCACTGGATGAACCATGCAGCGAGGACGGCGGCAAACCCGCATAACCACAGGGCGGTGAGAATTGCGGGAAGCGAGAGACGATGCCTGGGCATAGGCTCTGGAGCCATGGGAATCGGAGTGGCGAAAGCCAGCGCGTCGGTAAATGGCTCGCTCATCTCGCCGATGGCGGCATAGGCGCTGGCCTTGGAAGGTGTCGGAGGAGTGGGATGGGCGAAATGAGTGCCGGTCGCGATGAGGAATGAGAAGGGGATGAGGAATTTTACGGATGCGGCCAGCCAGAGCCAGTAGCGGACGCGGGCGGGGTAGCGGCGCAGAGCGAAGGCGAGAAGCGCGACGGCGGCGACGAAGAGGGTGGACTGCCAAAGGTGATTCCAGAGCTGGGGTGCGGCGGACGACCAAAGGCTCGCGAAGGACCAGAGGGAGGACAAGAACGCAGGAGTCATTTCGGTCCGTCCTTTCGCTCAAGGCGCTTGAGTTCGCGCTGGGCTTCTTTGACGTCTTCGAGACGGAGCTTTCCCGACTTGACGAGGTGCATGACGACCAGCTGGGAACGACCACCGAACATTGCGAGGAGTTCGTCGATCAGCCGCAACTGTGCAGCGTCGCGGGAGACGAGCGGCTGGAAGATATGGAAGTTGCCAACCTTGCCAATGCGGCGGACGATCTTCTTCGTCTCCATGCGGTAGGTGGTGGTCTGGATGGTCCCATAGCTAGGCCTGTCTTTTTCAGGGAAGGCCTGCTGGATCTCGCGGATGGAGGAGTCGCCGTGGGTCCAGAGCGTTTCCATGATTTGAAGTTCCAGCTTCGACAGTTTTGGTCCCGGCATTTGAGCACCTAACGAGTGTCTTAGTTTCTATAACACATGTTTGTTATTGTCAAGAGATTAATTCCAAACTCTGAAATCCACTTCGGAAGGAAACAAGTCGCTACCGGTGATTCCGTTTGATTTCTTGGTCACCTCGCGTGAAGCCTTTGATAAATCGCGTCTTGCATCTTAGATGCTAATATTCGAAGGGCCATTATTCCGGTGGGCCTGATTTTCAACTGGCGCAAACAGTCCTCGGCGCGTTTTCCACTATCAACGCGAAACGTAATTGGGAGTTCCGGGTGGATTGTCGGCCATCCTTCCCTATGCCAAACCTTCGCCTGATAGCTTCGCAGGGTTGTGAGCAGCCGGCTTTGGGCTCTGTACTTGCGGCTGCATCATGGCTGGAATGGAGGTCACCAGCCATGAGAAGAAGGTCGAGGGTCAGAAAGAATGGGAAGAAGCCGAAAACCGTACTGCGCCTGCCGGATCTCGAGCATGCGAAATCCGCGGTATTGAACAGCCTCACCAGCGTCGATGCGCGGCGCTGCTACAGTCACGCTATCGATGAGTTTGTTGATTGGTATTGTTCGGAGCCCCGTTTGGCATTCAACCGGATCGTAGTGCTTCGATATCGAAGTTATTTGGAAGCCAGGCAATTGGCTCCGGGAACGATCAACCTGCGATTGGGTGTTGTCCGCCGACTTGCTTACGAGGCGTCCGATTGTGGGCTGCTAAGTGCTGATCTCGCGGCGGGAATTCGGCGCGTCCGCGGTGTCAGGAAGATCGGAGTTCGTCTCGGCAATTGGCTCACGGCCGAAGAGGGCAAGGCGCTGTGGCATGCACCTGATCCGGAACGCATGAAGGGGAAGCGGGATCGTGCGCTTCTGGCACTGCTTCTGGCCTGCGGTCTCCGGAGGCATGAAGCTGTAAGCTTAGAACTCCGCGATCTTGAGCAACGTGAGGGCCGTTGGGCGATCGTCGACCTCTGCAAGGGTGGTCATATCCTAGGATGGTTCCAATACCGGACTGGGTTCGTGAGCAACTGGAATGCTGGATCACCGCGGCTGGAATCGAAGAAGGACGAATATTCAGAAAGGTCGATAGGTTGGGGATGAACCACAGGCCTATCGCATTTCGGTTAAGGCCATCTGGCATATCGTGAAAGACTCGGCAAGGAAAGCCGGACCTTCCGGAACCTCGCTCCCCACGACTCCTGCGCAGGACCTGCGCGCGGCTGTGCCAAACTGCCGGCGGCGAACTCGAACAGATTCAGTTCCTGCTCGGACATGTTTCGATCCAAACGACGGAGCGTTATCTGGGAAGCAAGCAGCGCATTCGCTGCGCGGTCAACGACCGAATTGGGATCGAACCAAGTTCGTGAGCGGGAAACCCATACTCAGGACTTGAGCACTGCCGAACCGCGGCAAATGAGATCGATCTTCTCCTCGCTTAAACCTGCAAGGTCGTTCTCTGCCAGTGCCCGTCTGTGCAGAAGCTTGGCGAAAATCGCTGGTAAAACTGAATTCCGAAAGGCATATGTCGCGTCAATATCATTGCGGCATTCGGTAAGCCAGTGCTCCATCTCCCACAGTTTATTTGGCTGTTCCTGAGATTCGATTTGCCCTTTGCCTGGCTTGTTCGATCAACGAGGCCAGTTCGCGATTCAACGCAATGTCGAACGCCCGTCTGGCGATCATCTTTTCGGAATGAGACCACTTCAGATCCATCATGATCGTATCCTGGTCAGCATTTTTTACGCCAGCCTTCAAAATCGCGATTAGCTGAGATCGGCTTTTGGGAAAAAAGACCGAATTGGCGAAAATACGCCGAAGGGAAGGATGGCCGACCATCCGACCGGGATGCGCAGCGCTCTTCTGCGGTCGCTCTTATCGAAGCGTTAAGATGCTGAGAGACCGAAGGAATCTCCCTCGGCCCAACCCACGGAATTTCGAGGGCTCATCCAGATGATTAATCTCACCTGCGTGGGTGCATTTTCGGGAGTTGGCATTTTCCTATTGGGAGTACATGGGCGTCGGTATATGCAGGCTCGTGTTTATGGAGGCTGGAATCGGATTCGGATCACTCACGACTTAACTGGAAAAT
Organism: uncultured Acidobacteriaceae bacterium; assembly: GCA_963758785.1. Lineage (GTDB taxonomy): Bacteria > Acidobacteriota > Terriglobia > Terriglobales > Acidobacteriaceae > Telmatobacter. The sequence continues at coordinate 5,489 of CAVWXA010000021.1, read as the reverse complement.
ACCGAGTCATGATTCGCGAAGGGAAAGCACCACTCTGGCCTTTAGTAGTCTTTAGAATATGTATCCCACTGGGCATCGTTATCACCTTCGCATCCATAATTTGGATTAAATGAAGCCCCCAATAAACTAGGCTATCTCGCAAAAGGGCTTCTAAATGGTGAGGTTGGCACCGCAGGAGCATCTCCGACCAGAAGTGATCCAGCTAACCCATATTCCGGGTTCCGGGCGTGTTACCGGCCAGTGGGACGTAACGGACCGCTGGGCGAAGATTCGTTAAAGGGAAGAATCGCCGACAATCGGCCCGGAACTGCCGAAATCGGTTTGTACCGCGGCGAACAGTACGACCCGGATTTAGGGCTGTATTACTTGCGCGCCAGATACTACAACCCGCTGACTGGCAGGTTCATGGAGCCGCGATCCGGAGGATGGAAAAAGGCCAGCTGACCCAGTTTCGCTTCACAAATACCTCTTTGCGAATGGCGATCCTGTGAACGGGATCGATCCGATGGGTCAAGCTGGTACTACAATGACGAAGCCGACCGGGACTTTCGGCGAAGCGCTCGGTGAATGGGCGGGCGTTATTCAAGATGTCTCATTTCAGATCACGTTTACGCCTGACAATTACGGTCCCTGCATATCTGGAGACGCCGCAGGGCAAGCTCGTATTACTTAACGCACTCGGCCTTTTGGCAGACGGAGTTGCTCAGGCCTGCTTCTACGAGTCGCTTGCACAGGAAATTGAAGAAGCGACCGGAATTAGCAACGCACAGCCTATTGATTGTAGGCCATTGCAGGGGCCCGCACCGACCGGGCCCGGGAATCCGGTACTTACAGTGATCCCAGAAATACAAAATCATTGCATCCAAGCGGAATTCGCTCTGAAAGCGCCTATGAAGTCGTCTTGGAAGATCGCAGCGTCTATTCTCGCCGCTGCCGCCCTGTGTGGCGCAACAATCATTTTGTACGTGCAAAAGACAGGAGACTACAGACGCCTAGCCGAGGAGGCTGCAACATGTCGTCGGGATGCCGAACGGGGAGACGCGAAGGCCGAAGAGAGGCTCGGCAGCATGTATTACTACGCCCGCGGCGTGACGCAAGACTATGGCGAGGCACTGCGTTGGTACCGCGAATCGGCAGAACAAGGTGACACGCAGGCAAAATACGATGTCGGTCTGATGTACGACTCAGGCATCGGGGTGCAACAAAACTACGCCGAGGCTCTCCGTTGGTATCGTCAAGGAGCGGTCCTGGGCGAGCGGGTGCCCATGCAACATGGGCTCGCTGTACTATTACGGCCACGGGGTCCCGCCCGACCAATTGTCGCGGCCGCTTGGTACAATCGAAGCTGCTTCGAGGGGTTAGCTAGGGCACACTGGCCCTTGCGTATCTTTATGATCGCGGCGAAGGTGTGCAGAGAGACCCAATGGAGGCCGATCGCTGGTAAAAAGGGCCGGCCAGTCAGGCCATGAACCCGCTCAACGCGCCTTGGGCCTTAGAGGCAACGGTTTGGGAATGTTGGGCGTGTTTATCCTTGTCTGCGCCATGTCCATTGGATACCTCTGGCGGATCGTAGGGCGTCAATTCACCCAGTCGGAGATCTCAAACAAGAGAAAGGCTGCCCCTGGTCCTGCTCGGCACCTTTATTGGCCGATTACGTGGGAATGACTCTGTTTCAAGCATTTGCCGCTTTTCACACCACGCTAGCCGTCAGTACTCTTCTTTCTCGTCGAGCAGCTTTTTCTCGGGATGTCGATAGGGGTAGCTCTTTCCGTCTTTTTGCCAAAAGGCGCCAAGCCAGCGTTAGGCATATGTTGCGCACTACTCATCGGCATCGATGCAATTTTCGCGGCGCATAACGACTTTACATGGGTTGAGAGTGCCCTCCGTGATCTTTATTCAGCCAATGGATTTCTATTTGGCCTTTCAATGTCAATAGCAATATCCTTGTGGCTGATGCGAAAGAGACCAACACCCGGAGCCAATCACGCTCGCCGGAGAGATAACTCACCCTCTGCTTAACTCATCTTCTCGGTTTGCGCAACGCCCGGGATGCGCGACTTACGACTCAATGGACCGGCTCTCGTCAGGGTGTGCTCAAGGAACACTGAACTACACCTACGACGGGGCGGGGAATCTTGCGTCGATGCAGTCGGCGGACGGGGCCGTCAACGTGAGCTACGCCTGGAATGGCCTGAATCAGCTGGAACAGGTGATCGATAGCCGACTCGGCACGACCACCTACCCCTACGATACGGCGAACAATGTCTCGACCATGACTTACCCGAATCAGGTCCAGACCACCTTCACCTACGACCAGCTCAACCGGGTTTCCAGCGCGGCTTCGCGGGTCGCGGGCTATACCTATCAGCGCGGCCCGACAGGCAATCTGACCAACGTGGTCGAGCTGGGCGGCCGCAACGTGAACTGGAGCTACGACGGCATCTACCGGCTCACCAATGAGTCGATTGCGAACGACCGGCGAAGAATAACGGCGCGTAAGCTACGGTCTCGATCCGGTGGGCAATCGGCTCTGCGAAGCGTCATCTCTCGTGAAATTCCGTCCGGCAGTTGGGGCTTCATCAGCGACGATGAACTTTCATCGGAGAGCTACGACGCGAACGGCAACGTGACCGCGGCCGGGGCAAGACGTTCGCGTACGACAGCGAGAACCACATGATGTCGATGACCGGCGGCGCGGTCAGATGGTCTACGACGGCGACGGCAACCGCGTCGCCAAGACTGTAAATGGCGTCACAACCCACTATCTGGTCGATGACCTCAACCCGACCGGCTACCCGCAGGTGGTCGAGGAATTGAGCGGCGCCGGAACGTCGAGCGCCAGTACACTTACGGCCTGCAGCGCATCAACGAAGAACAGCCGCTGAACGGCACTTGGACGCCGAGCTTCTATGGCTATGACGGCGGCGGCAACGTGCGCCAATCTGACCAACTCCGCTGGCACCGTCACTGACACCTACGAATACGACGCTTTCGGCAACGCACTGCAAACCAGCGGCACAACGCCAAACAACTACCTCTATCGCGGCGAACAATACGATTCCGACCTCGGCCTCTACTACCTCCGCGCCAGATACTACAACCCAGTTACCGGACGGTTCATGTCCAGGGACCCTCGAGGACAGCTAGCCGATCCGAGACGCTACATAAGTATCTCTATGCGGGCGGCGATCCGGTGAATTGGCCGATCCGACGGGCAAAACTGCGACGACGGCTGAAGGAGCGTTTGGGAGCGATCTGGGCGAGTACGGCATGCTCGTCTTGAATATTGCGGTGCGCGCAACACCTGCTGTGGCGGCGGTCGGATGTGCCGTTAATATCCGTAATTCGTATAGCGCCTTAAAGGTCTGGGGCGCCGCCATGTTCCAGGTTAATCTGCCTGTCGATCCAGATCTTCCCGATTGCGGGGCCGACAGCAAATGTATCCCTTCTGAGGAAGCGATTGAGGCGGCCAAGAATGAAGTTATAGAGCGTTATAACGCCATGCTGATGGATACCAACTGTCTCTATCCATTCAAGCCCGGAAAAAACCCCAATCGCCCGCGCGCAGGTACATGGCCGGGGCACCAGTGGTGGTTTGTAAATAAAGCACAAGAGGCGCTGAAGGCGGCTATTGATGCAGCCGAAAAGGCCGGTTGTCCGATTCCTCCGGATGCTGAATATTGGGCCACAATTCCACCGCCAATTTGTCCAGCGGGGAGGATACCGTTCTGATGACTGACGAACTTATCATGCTTTTGAGCACCGACTGGTTTCTTTCTTGTTGGGCCGAGATAGGAATCGATATCAGTGAGGAAAAGAAAATCTGTGTTCAACAGGGCTGTCGTAAGATCGTTGCTCAGATACTCGGCGATGCCGAAAGTAAATTTATGAGCGACTTTTCGAATGAGCGTATGCGAGAGACTGAAGCCAGGTTGCTCACGCTGCTTCAGGAGTGTGATGCCGACGCAGAATTATCGCAGACGCGCAAGGAGTGGGCCAATCTTTCTGATCAGGAACGCAACGCGGCGTGGAGCTGTGCACGTAGGAACACTGCCATTCTCAGAGGCATGGTCAGCGAGAGCGGTCCATTTTTGGATTTCGCAATTCGGGCGGAGTTAACAAAACGATGGAAGGAATATGACGTAGACGCATCAGCGTATCGCGATGCTTGCTTGAATTCCAAAACAGATTGGGATCTTCGCGCGCAGGTCGCCTGGAACGGCCCCGAGGTGCTCGTAGGCCAGCTACGGAGTGTCCTGCAATACCGCAGGCTGCGAAAGTTCTGGAATCAGCTGCGGCAGCGGCTCACTCAGCAACAACTACACGATCTAGTTTCATGGTACCGGGCAATGAACGAGAACGCCTTACATGAAGACAGACCCGATCTAATCCCTTCCTTCATGGCACTATCATGAGGACCGATGCCCCTCTCGAGAATAGCCCGATCCTCCGATGGCCGCAGCCCGCGCCCTTTACGTAAGGAGCTGAACAGCGACGTACACTTACGACTCGATGGACCGGCTCTCCCTCAAAGTCGACACCCGAAGGAACGCTGAACTATACCTACGACGCGGCGGGCAATCTCGATTCGATGCAGTCGGCGGACGGGGCCGTCAACGTGAGCGACACCTACGACTCGCTTAACCGGCTGCAAACTGTGGTGGATAGCCGCCTGGGCACAACCAGTTACCAGTACGATACGGCGAACAATCATCTCGACCATGACTTACCCCAACCAGGTCCAGACCACCTTCACTTACGACAAGCTGAACCGTGTGACCGGCGCAGGCGTCGGGGGAGCTCCGCTTATGCGTATCAGCGCGGGCCCACGGGCAACCTGACCAGCGCGCTGGAATCGAGCAACCGCAACATCACCTGGAGCTTCGATGGCATCTACCGGCTAACCGGCGAAACCGTCAGCCCGGCACCCAGCCACAACAACGGCTCCGTCAGTTACAGTCTCGATCCGGTCGGAAACCGGCTGTCCGACACTTCGTCCCTGCCGGATATTTCGTCGGGAAGCTGGGGCTACAATGCCGACGATGAGGTTTCGTCTGAGACCTACGATTCGAATGGCAACGTCGTTGCCACCCGGCGGGAACACCTTCACATACGATTCCCAGAACCATCTCACGTCGATGACGGCAACCGGGAAGTCCGTGGGTATTGTGTATGACGGAGATGGAAACCGGGTGGCGAAAACGGTGAACGGAGGCAACCACGCTTTATTTGGTTGATGACCTCAAATCCAACCGGCTATCCGCAGGTGGTCGAAGAGCTCACCAATGGCGCGGCCTCGCGGACATATACCTATGGACTGCAAAGGATCTCGGAATACCAGCCGATCTCGAACGTCTGGACCGGCGAGCTTCTACGGCTACGACGGCGGCGGCAACGTGCGGCAGTTGACGAACTTGGCTGGAGCCGTGACCGACCAATATGAGTATGACGCCTTTGGAAACAAATGGACCGTGAGCGGAACGACGCCC
>CAVWXA010000020.1:0-21154 GCA_963758785.1 uncultured Acidobacteriaceae bacterium | reverse complement strand
CGGAGATAAGCGGCCAATAAGCTGGGCCACGTGATCGTGGTTGCAGTAAGAAGTTATATTTTCTTTCAGTTGGATTTTCTTCGGGAGGCGGAGCCCCGCTTCCTGCCAGCATCTTGGCGGATCGAAGCGGGAAGCGGGACCCGTGTGAGGTAACGATCCTCTTTGTCCCAGTGTCGGTCCCGCTGGAGCGGCTTGCTTCCTGCTGGGCCGAAGACTCGGACGAGACCATCTTACGCCGATGCCCGATTTGCGAACAAGATTCGATTGTTGGTCATGGTCGACGGCGCAAGCAGGCGCACGATGAGCATCACGATTGGATTAGGATTCGCCGGGGCCGCTGTGTCCGATGCGGAAGGACCTTTACCTTTCTGCCGGTGTTTTCTCAGCCCTACACGCATTACAGCCTGCTGGCGCGCTGCCAGGCATTGCTGCGTCGCTTTGCGGAGCACTGTTCGTGGGAGAAGGCGGTACCGAAGTTCAAGGATCCTGACTGCGTACCCGATTCCTCTACTGTGCGCCGCTGGTCGCAAGGTGTGGATGGTCACATCCGGCCCTGTCTTTTCTTCGCAAGATGGCTGCGCGAGCGGCTCAGTGGCTGGAATCTACTTACTCGCATCAGAACGAGACAACGTTCCTATCCTGGCTGACTCCAGTTCTGGAAATCCTCTGTCCTATGCGCCGCTAGAAAAAATCCTTTTCCCCACCATCCTTGCCTGGGAACTCGGGCGTGGTTCTCCTACGCTGGGCTCCGGAGGCGAAAAGGCGCTGTGGGTGAAGACGTCGAAAGACTAAAGCGGCGAACGCCGCTGCTGGAGTACCTGCGGCAGAACAACTGGGCAGGGCGCCCCGCAGGCCGATTCGAGTATGTCGGGCTCTGTCCGCTACACAAGGAGAGTCAGCCTTCGTTCTATGTGAACGTGCGCAAAAATGTCTTCTACTGTCACGGCTGCGGACAGGGCGGCGATCTCATCCGCTTCGTCCAGTTATCGCGCGGCTTATCCTTCCGCCAGAGCGTGGCCAGCCTTGATCCGAAGATCGTTCCGGAAGCTGATTACAGCACTGTGCTCGAGGAGGCCGCGGCGTTCTATCAGCAGCAACTGGATCGCTACCCCGAGGCACTCGACTATCTCCACCGGCGTGGAGTTCATGATCCGACACTGATCCGGGAGCTCGGCATCGGCTACGCACCTGGTGGAACCCTGCGCCGATATCTGACGGCGCAGGGTAATTCGTTCGATGTTTTGCGAAGGCTCGGCCTCATCGACACGCGGGGCGCGGATGCTCTCTATCAACGCATCGTGTTTCCGTTGCAGCAGGACGAGCATATCGTCAACCTCTACGGCCGCAGCATCGGCTCTGCGTTCTCCCATCGCTTCCTGCCCGGGAGCAAGGGTGGCCTGTATGCATGGGATAAGGTTCGCAACTGCGCCGAGGTGATCCTGGTTGAAGGGCTGTTCGACTATGCGGTGTTGCGTCAGGCCGGCTTTTCGAATGTGACCTGCTCGCTGGGCACGCATCTGAATGACACCCAGTTCGGCCAACTCTGTGAAGGCCAGCGCATCGTCTATCTCACCTTCGATGTCGATCAAAACCGAAGCGGCCAGCAAGCTGCAGAGCAACTGGCTCAGCGTCTTGTCGTGCACGGTATCTCGGCACGTCGCGTTCTGCTGCCTGAGGGACATGATCCCAACTCCTTCTTCGTTCAAGGAGGAGACGCACACCAGTTCCAGGCTTTTCTGGAGGCCGCGCGGCCATGAAGTTCCGCGTCATCTGCCAGAAGACTTCATCGGGCGCGCATAGCCCGATTCAAGTGGTTGCGCAATCTACCGGCAAGGGCGTTGCGTGGATCAATCGGTACCTCGACCGCGAGTATGTCCGCCGCCTCGCAGACAAGTCACTCTACAGCTACGCGCACAGCCTGTTGCACTTCGTGCGCTGGTGGGAGAGCGTCCATCACACTGGCGAAATCTCCGTTGCGCAGCTGACCGAGGCGACGCTGTTCGATTACGTGCGCTTCCAGTCGAGCCTGCGACCTCCGCCATCTGCCTCTACCATCAACGACCGCACCGCCACTGCCGATCGTGCTATCCGCAACCAGTTCCCCGATGCTCCCTGTCAGGTTGCGCACGGCTTCCATCAGCCCTTCCTGCACCGAAGACCTATGGGCCTGGGACGCCCCAGGTTGGAACTCAGCAGACTCCGAGTGCGGGAGCCCAAACTCAACATCGTTCCTCTCTCGGTCGATGAAGTGGCGCGCTTCTGGTCCAGTTTTCGAAACGCTCGCGACCTGGCCATCGTAGGCCTGATGCTGATGCAGGGGCTCCGCTCCGCTGAAGTGATGACCTTGAACCGCGATGATGTGCTGTTCTCCGAAGGCCAGATCCGCGTCCGCGGCAAGGGAACCAAGTTACGCCTGCTGCCCCTGGCACCGGAAACCACACAACTGCTCGATCACTATCTCCGCGTCGAGCGGCCCGATCCTTGCTCGGCGGCACTGTTCGTGGTGTTGAAAGGGCCCGCCCGCGGCCAACGCATGACTCCTGCGGGATTACGCTCCCTGTTCCGTCATCATCGCCGCACCACCGGCGTTCAGCTTGCCAACCCTCACAGGTTCCGACACACCTTCGCCTCAGATATGGTGCGCGCCGGCATCAGCCTGCCCGCGTTGATGCAGTTGATGGGCCACGCCGCCATCGAGACCACCATGCACTACGTGAAGGTCTCACCGCAGGATGTCTATCTCCAGTACGCGCGCGCTGCGGCGCAGTGCATCCATCCTCAGCCGAGGATCGCGTGATGCGCTGGCACCGCCCACCGCTTCAGCATCCTCTGGTGCCGGTCTTCGCGCACGCGATCGAGTCTCTGTGCACGGCACTCACCTCTTCCAGCAAGCGCAACTACGACATCGTGATGCGTAGCTTCCTCGTCTATCTCGGAACGAAACACCCGAAGATTACTCGTCTTGAACAACTGCGCCGCGATCCTCATATCCTCGGATGGATGGCGCACATGCGCGCCCAGAATCCACCTCTGGGCACCGCAACCTGCATCGGCCGACTCTTCGCGCTGCGCACCATCTTCCATGAGCTGGCGCGCACCAGCCATCGCGCTGAACTAGCCCACTTGCTGTTGCGCGAGGATATCCCGCGCTCGCCTCACACTCTGCCACGGCCGCTCACCCCCGAACAGGATCAACTCCTCCAGCAGGAGTTCATGCGCCGCAATGATCTCGGCGGAAATGTCTTCCTGTTACTTCGCTCTACCGGAATGCGAATCGGCGAGTGCGTCGATCTCTCCTATGACTGTCTGCGCTCAACGGGGCCAAGCCAATGGGCGATTCATGTCCCCCTCGGCAAACTCAAGACCGAGCGCATGGTCCCCATCGATGCCTTCGGCCGCGATCTCGTTCACCGCTTGCGCTTCTTCCGCTCCCTCGATCCGTTGCCGGCCGACGGACGGCTCCTGGCGCGACCCGGAAGCAAAGTTGCGATCCTGGTTCAGCTCCGCGATTATCTGCACCAGGTCTGCCACACTCTCGGACTCTCTACTCGCATCGTCCCGCATCAGTTCAGACACACCTACGCCACAGAGATACTTCGCTCCGGAGTCAGCTTCCCCGTCCTGATGAAACTACTCGGCCACGTCGATCCAGCTATGACCATGCGCTACGTCGATGTCGCCCTCACCGATCTCGAGCGCGAGTTCCAGTTGGCTCGCTCCAAGCCGAGGCATCTGGCTCCACAACCCAAAACAGTGACCGCACCCATAGGGACAGGCCTCGAAGGCCTCATCGAGGCTTTAGTCGCTGCTCAACACATCCTGGAGATGTTCCGTCGCTCGCTCGCAAACAGCAATGCCCGCAAGCGTCTCCTCAGGCTATCCATCCGCCTCATCAAGATCATCGCAGAAATAAGAAAACTCCAGAGCGCCTGAATGAAAATGGGAAGCGATTGGCCGGTTATGGCGATTTGGCGTCAATCCAGAAACGCTCCTGAAGTGAGGAGCGCTGCTCAGAAGTTATTACCCAAACATGATCGACATTGTGAGCAACGAGAATTATTGCGCAGGTGGAAATGTGATGAGCATGCGGCGAAAGTCAATCGTGAAGGGTCGAGCCTGCTGCATCAAGTCGTATCCAAGATTTGCGGCGGAGTAATCACTCGAGCCGGTCGTTTGGTTCAGGAGAATGGTAGCGGGCGCCAAATCGACTTTCCGTCCGAAAACCAGCTCGAGATTCCTCAGCGAGACAGAGCGTTGAGTCGTGCTCCCGGAGACGCCGTTCATCGTGTGATCTTCGGTCTGTCCCTCTTTGAGGAGTTCCGGATGCAGCTTCCCAAAGAATGGATTTAGAGTGGTTTGGGTCGCACCCATATCGAATGTCACCGTAAGCAATTGATCATGGTATGCAATCTGACTAAGAGGCATCTCACCTGCGAAAAGCAATGGAACTGATTTACTATCGTGGCCTGCTTTTTGCCCTAGGGACAATGTTCCATCCTTGTGGAACGCGAGAATGCCTAAAGCCGCGAGTGGTTGAATGCCAAGAATCCCATGGTGCCCGTCGGGGATGCCCACAAACGCTCCGTGTGTGTCTTCTACGACCATGAAAGGGATGTGACGAAGTTCCGTCGCGCCGACCACGAGACGGTCCACCTCAACAATCTGTAAGCCGTGACTCGCGAGCCCACTGATGTCATTCATCGAGGTGGTGGATGCCCGGGGCGTTAGCCCTAGACTTTTCGCCTCCGATCTGGTCATCATCGAAATCGACATCCCCGTATCGAGCATGTAGGACCGTGCTGCACCTTCAACCGTTACTGGGGCAAATACATTGCCGTCGAACATCTCGGTACGAACCGAGGCCGGGCTGCTCTTCGCAAGACTGAAATCCGGGTACGAAGCCAACAATGCAAGCAGAGAACGCAAATTGAGCAGATCCGGCGCAGTAGGGTGAGGCCTGAGCATCGCGTCTATCTGTGCGTTAGCATCCCGAAAGCGCCCAATCCTGAAATAGAAATGCTCCAGCGTGGAGCGTGCCTCGTAAGCATCAGTGCTCTGCGGATCTCCTGCGATTACGGCCCGCAGCTCGGACTCAGCAGCCTCGCGATGGTCCTCGGCGGCGTGCAGTTCGCCAACGCACAGAGGCGAAAGTCTGGCGCCGGCCAGCTGCGTTTTCTGCACGGCAAACCAATCGGGGCTGACACACGTAGACACATCTTGGGCCACAAGGGGCGGAGAGCCCATTAGAAGGATTGCAAGAGACAATGGAGATAGATACCGCAGTGGGCACTTCAGGCGTATCAGGTGTGCTGTTTGAAACCGATGCGCCACGTCCACTGTTATACCCTCCACGCTTTACTCTTAAGGGCAGGATAAATCATCGATTGCTGAAGCCGGCCAGTCCTGATATCTCGGCTTGTATTTAGTAACGCTTCTGCCGTAGCAAAATCTCGACTGGTGTGAACAGGGCTTACCGCGTTTCCAGAAGTGGCCAGCCTGGAAGCGCGAGTTGGCGATAATGCGCAAACTAAGACACTTGCTGAATGCTCGGGATGTGTTCGCCTATTCAGTTCTTAGTGCTCGCATCGGATCAAGCTTCATTGCGCGCCGTGCTGGGATATACGTGGCGACCCAGGAGGCGACAGCTACCATCACTGCCGCAGCGAACACCGCCTGGAGCCCTTGTAGAGCAAATCCATTAAGCAATCCCGAAAATGCGCGCGGCAGCAGCAGAGAGGGAACAATCCCGATGGCGCACCCGATTCCAATCAGCATTCCGCCCTCGCGCAAAACTAGCCTGAGGATATCTCTCTTTTTAGCGCCCAGCGCGAATCTGATTCCAATTTCGCATGTCCGCTGCGTAATGGAGTATGAGACGATGCCGTAGATACCCAGTCCCGCAAGTCCGAGCGCAAGGCATCCAAAGAGGCTCATCAACCCGACGAGCAGCTTGTCGCCGCCGAGGTTCTCGTTCATCAAGTCCTGCATGGTACGAATTCCCACTGGCTGTGAGTCATCCAGCGACCACACGGCTTGGCGGAGAAGCGGGGCTAGCGCCGCACGCGGCACTCTCGAGCGCACCACTAGACCCATTGTTGTAAATCCATTCACGGGAACTTGAAGGTAGGATTCGTAGACTCGCGGAGGGGAATGAACTTGCCCGACCGAGCTGTTCACATTGCCAACGATGCCGACCACTTGCGCCCACTTATGATTGCCGTCATCCACCTCAATTTGTTTGCCGATGACATCTTCGTTTGAGAAGAATCGTCGAGCAAATTCCTGATTGACGATGGCCACAACTGATCCACGGGCGTTATCAGTCGTCGAAAATCCGCGCCCCCGCATGATCGGGATTTGCATCGTGCGAAAATACTCCGGACCGACAACAGAGAAGTCCGACGACAGTGGCGCGGACGAAGGCTGCGGATCCCGCCCGGCGACGGTGAAGTTGGTGCTGTAAAAGCAACCCATCGGAATGCATGAGTCCGGAGCGGCATCTTCCACTTCCGCAATATCTCTAATTTTTTGTGTCACTTGTTCGAAAAGCGCGATCCGCGCATCCAGTTGCTTGTATCGGGGACCACTCACATCTAGGTTTACACTCAAAAGGCCTTGTGGATTGAAGCCGTTCGGCTCGCGCAATTCGCGTGTAACTTCGCGGATGTCCACGCACGCGGCAGTTAATAGAATTACGGCAAGCGCGACTTCGCCGGTTACAAGTACCCTCCGAATGCGGCTGGAAGCGACGCCCGTCGAACTGGTGCGTCCCGTTTGGCTGAGAGTACCGCTCGGGGGCACCTTCGATGATCGAATGGCGGGCACAAGGCCGAACACTATAGTCGTTAGAAGTGTGATGGACAAGGTAAACAGCAGTGTCGGCAGATCGATGCGGAGTCCGGCCCCCATTTGTTTACCGAGTTCATTGAAGTCGAAGCCGGAACGAAGAAGACGAACACCCAGGAAGGAAAGCAACAGGCCAACCCCGCCACCAGCAATGCCGATCAGCAGACTTTCGGTGAGCATCTGACGCACTATCCGCGTTCGGCTTGCACCCAGTGCCGATCGAACTGCGAGTTCATGAGCGCGGCAAGCCCCCCGCGAAAGGAGTAAGCCGGCAACGTTAGTGCAGGCGATTAGCAGCACCAAACCCACTGCGATCATGAGCAGCATCATTGCGTTCCGCACATTGAGTGACCTACTGTTGAATTTTTGAAGTGTAAGAACCGTGACGCCCCAGTCCTTATTGGTGGGATAGCTTTGCTCAAGCCGCCTTGCGATGGAGTCCATTTCCGTCTGCGCTTGCTTCACTGTCACTCCAGTTTTCAGCCGACCCAGCACGAGGTCAATGAAATGGTTGGAGCGTGCGCTCGGAGCAAGGTCTTCTGTGCTGAAAACTAGCGGCACCCATAGTTCCGGGCGGGAAATCGTTGTCGTCTCGGCGATGGACGGCATCACGCCGACAATCCTATAGGCCGCTCCGTTGATTTCCAGGTCCTTTCCGCTCGCGTTTGGATCGCTAGCGTAACGCTCCTGCCACAAAGCGGAGCTTAATATCACAACATGGTTGTTACCGGCCCTGTCTTCATCGGGAAGAAACGTGCGCCCGATCCCAGGCGTGACACCGAGAACGGCGAAGTAGCCCGGCGTGACAAGATCGCCGTGGACTGATTCCGGCTCAGTTTTGCCCGTGATCGTGAACGAACTCCCTCTCTCAGCGGCCGCCATGTTCTGAAATACTTTGTTTTGTCTTTCCCACGACTCGAAATCGAGAGCCGAAACGCCCACCAGGTCAAAGCCTCTGAGGAGATTCTTGGAAGAAATGGCGCATAGAGTGTCAGGATCTTTTACCGGCGGCTTTCTCAAAAGAAATGCGCTGACGGCACTGAAGATCGACGTGTTTATTGCAACTCCAAGCGCTAGTGTCATGACTGCCACGGCCGTGAATCCGGGATTTCGAACCAGTTGACGAAGCCCATAGCGAACGTCCTGCCATAGACGTTCGAAGGGCGCCAAGCCCCAGGCTTCGTGCGTATGTTCCCGGATCAGCACCGTATTACCGAAGGCGCGCTGCGCAGCGAAGTGCGCTTCTTCGGGCGCCAAGCCATTTTCGCGCTGTTCTTCGGCTTCGAGTTCGAGATCAGAACGCAGTTCACGCTCCAGGTCCGCATCACGCTTTCTAATCTGCCACCATCGCATGTCAACTCTCCTCAGCTACCGGCCACATCACTCGGGCCACGGCATCGGTCATCTGTTTCCACTGAGATTCCTCGAGCAAAAGCTGCTTCTTTCCCTTCTCGGTTAGCCGGTAGTACTTGAATTCGCGGTTGCGGTCCGGAGCTTTCTCCCATTTCGCAATGACCCATCCCTGTGTCTCCAGTCGATGCAAGGCCGGATAGAGCGAACCATGCTGCATCTGCAGAAAGTCATTGGTGGTGCGCTGAATATGCTTACCGATCTGGTGGCCGTGCGCCGGACCCCAGACCAGCGTGCGTAGGATGAGCATGTCCAACGTGCCAAGAAGGAGATTTGCGCGCTGCTGCGCCTGTTTCGGCATAGTCGACGGTCTACCCTCGTTGAAATGCGATGGTAGACCGTCGACCATTGCTTGTCAAGGAGAGGCCACTAGCACCTTGCAAGATGTATTTGTGTGACATGGAACCCGGAACTAGCGCGAAGAGTGGGTACACTCGCCCTAATCACTGCCGACCATAGCGGCTTGGCAAGACGCGGCAGCCGCGGAAGTACGTAGCGAATGGGGTGGTGGAGTGTATCCAGCGAGACAGCCTCGAAAACAGGCACTTCCTATTCAACTCAGTGGTAATTTCCCGACGGAGAAAACCAATCAAAGCATTCACAATCACCGGACATACACCCTGGGACATGTTCCAAGAATCGAAGCATCACTGTAGAGGCCGCCTAATGCTGAGAAAGTTCGCCGCTCCCAATTTTGTCGTCCCCTGCAGCCACAGTGATGCTGTATAGCTTGGCACGGCGCGGGTGGAAGATGAGAGCCGGCCGAGAACAGGCTATGCAAGTTCCGCCGAACGACGAACGCTTGGGTATACAACGCCGCTCGATCCGGAGTACAGAAGCGAATTGGCGAGGGCCTGCGATGGGCCATAGCACTGAGGAATCGGGCCAGGCTGAAGACACTGCTCACGCTCCGAGTCGTCGAGGAAATGGAACTGCCCTGAGAAGTCAGCCAGAAAATCCACATAGTCGAAACTGAGGCGTTCCGAGATCCGACCGTCTTTCAGGAAGCGGCGCTTGTGAAAAGCCACCTCATCGATCGACGTCTCAAGCTCGATGCCCGCATACCAGGCTCCTCTTCGCGAGTCATTGAATCGTCCGCCATGCGGTCCAGGATGCGTGAAGGCAGCATTCACGATATGCGCTTCGGGGACGCCGTAAAGCAATTCGCCCGGACTGATTGCGGCATTTCCTCCGCGCTCGGCAACCTTGCGTTCATTTGTCGCAGCGTCGAGCTCGGTCAGGTCGCTGATGACGTTTGCCGGAAGAGACAAAGACTCAAGAACGCTCTCGGTGGCGTAAGCAGTCGGGATTAGCCTGTGGGTACCCTGCTGATCGAATTCGCCGAGGTGTGCCAACTACAGCCCGCCCCTCGCCGCATCGAGGAGGCTACGAATTTGTTGCAGGCCCGGGATGCCGTTCCGAATTGCGTAGTCAAGCGGAGCCTGACCGCCGAAAAGAAAATTGTCATTGGGTTGGGTCATCCAGCGGTCTGCGTGTTCGGCCGGAAGCAGGATGTGAAGTGCCTTGTAGATCCCGACAACATAGGAAATCCGCGTCAGCTCATCCTGCTTTAGAGTTCCGGCAGGCAGTCTTCAACTTGTAGAGGGTCGAACGCGGAATGCCGCCGAGCAGATCGCCCACCTTCTCTACTGGGAGTTGCCACTTGTCCGCAATCGCAAACAGACCATCCATCGCAGACTGGCTTAGCCGCTCGCGCGTCTCAAGCTTGCTGAGATCAGGTGTCGCTTCGAACTGGTATCCGGCTGCGGCGAATGCTGGCATGGTTGCCATGGAACACCTCCTACGCAAGATTATACATCTCATTTGAGACACAATACAGTCTATATTTGGATGAAGTACTGCCGGGAGATTGCTTGTCTGAGATCAGAATACTTCTGAAGCATGTTGCGGTTAGTGGTTCATAAACAGATCGCATTGCTGAAATCTGACCTATTAATAGATCACACGGCCATTGACATTTCTCCCTTAGAGGCCATATGATGGCTCATGAATAAGTCACATAGACGCTATATGACTTATTCATAGTCCGGAGGTTCCCCATGTCCAAGCCGCAGCACCGTGCGTACTCCAGGTACAGCACGGAAGCCCTTGCGCTGTTGGGGCAGATGATCCGCGCAGGAAGGATTGATCGAAAGATTACCGGGGAAGAAATGGCAAGCCGTATGGGGATTTCCCGTTCTCTCGTTCAACGCATTGAAAAGGGTGATCCTGGCTGCGCGATCGGACCCGTGTTCGAGGCTGCCGCCATTGCGGGAGTACCTCTCTTTGAATCAGACAAAGAACGATTGGGCGCTCACCGTGCTTTTGCTGGAGAGATGCTGAGTCTGCTGCCCAAATATGCCCGCAAACCCAAGAGGGCAATAAAAGATGACTTCTAAAAACCAATACAGAGAAGCCTACGTCTGGATCTGGCTGCCAAACGAAACGGAGCCCGTCGTCGCAGGACTGCTCACCGAAATCGGGAACCTGCTGGTCTTCAACTACGGCAGGAGCTACCTGAACCGGGAAAATGCCATCGCGATTTATGACCCAGAATTGCCGCTCAAGCCCGGAGAGATCCCTCTCCTTCCAGGCCTGTCCATGCCGAGCTGTATCCGAGATGCATCACCCGATGCCTGGGGGCGTCGCGTCCTCATTAATCGGAAGCTCGGCCTAAAGGGAGAGGATGCTTCGAAGGAGGAATTGAGTGAGCTGACCTATCTTCTGGAATCAGGATCAGATCGAACAGGCGCACTGGACTTTCAATTGTCCGCCACAAAATACACTCCTCGGGCCGCAGACCATACGCCGTTGAGCGAGCTCATGCAGGCTGCAGAGTCCGTCGAAAAAGGGATACCGCTGCAACCAGGACTCGGTAACGCACTTCAGCATGGTACGTCTCTGGGAGGAGCACGGCCCAAGGTATTGATTACTGCGGATCATAAAAAATTCATTGCAAAGTTCTCGACAAGTTCTGACATTTACAACGTCGTCAAAGCAGAATTCGTCGCCATGCGGCTTGCGAAGCTCGTTGGCCTCAATGTCGCGACAGTTGATCTACAGAGCGTGCTTGGAAAAGATGTTTTGCTAATTGAACGTTTCGATCGTGAAAAGGCGCACAAGGGATGGCGGCGGAAAGCAATGGTATCTGCGCTCACGTTATTTGGTCTGGACGAAATGATGGTGATGTATGCCAGCTATCAAGACCTGGCCGATATCATTCGCCATCGATTCATCGACCCGAACAAAAGCCTCCGCGAACTATTCGGGCGCATCGTATTTAACATTCTGTGTGGCAACACGGATGATCACGCGCGTAACCATGCTGCCTTCTGGGATGGCAAAAATCTAACCCTGACGCCGGCCTATGATGTCTGCCCTCAGCCTCGAACGGGGAACGAAGCAAGTCAAGCGATGTTGATCCATGACGACAATCGAATGAGTCAGTTGTCGGTCTGTTTAGAGGCGGCGCCGCGCTTCTTGCTTGATGCAGAAACTGCCAAGATGCTTATCAAGCATCAAGTCGACACGATCCGGTTGAATTGGACTCGCGTCTGCGACGAAGGAGCATTGACGCAAACAGAACGCCAGTTTCTTTGGCACCGGCCATTCCTCAATCCATTTGTGTTCTATGGCGCCCCTTCAGGAATAGGCAACGATTGAGTCAGCAACGGCGATCATGCTCGCGTTTGGTCCCTGCACTGCGCGGGCTCACTTATTGTTTGTCTTAACGTTCTGATGTTCCGAATCCTGCAAAAACAGCACAAGCAAAAACGCTAGGGGGGCGCTGCCCCACCCGCGCGCGCAAGCCGCTTCCCCAATCTTCCGCGCTTCGCTTGTGCAGACCTCCGCTTCGCTCCGCCCTTTCCACTTGCCGCTCTGCTCCGTTCCAAGGGTGGGGATACCCCTCAGCTTGCACTTGCTACCCCCCGCCTTCGCCAGGAGGCGTTCGGCATGTATGTACATGCCGCCGCCCGATTTAAGAGCAAAGGCCAGTACGACAGCCCAAGGAGGAAGCAATCATGAACACGACCGCCGCAGTCGCCAATCAGCCCACACCGAGCAACAAGCAGCCGAAGCAAACCGCGAAAGAAGTAATCGCGGCCAACATACAAGCCCTCATCGAACAGTTGGAGCAGGGACACTCGGAGGCCCTCACCGCCTACCTCACCGCAATGGGCAAGTTTCACAATTACAGCTTTGGCAACATTCTGGAAATTGCACGACAAAAGCCGGACGCAACTCGCGTTGCTGGCCTTTACGCGTGGAATCAACTTGGCCGCAAGGTCAAGAAGGGCGAGCGTGGCATCCGTATTCTCGCTCCCGTGATCGGGATTCGCCGGAAGAAGGACGAGGAATCCGAGAAAGACATTCGCACTCAGAATCAGGCCGTTTTAGTCGGGTTCCGTGCCGCGTACGTGTTTGAAAGATTATCTCGTGATTTGTGGCCGAGATTTTACCCCTCGATCGGGCCCGCGATGCACCCCAAGGTGCCCGACGATAGCAGTCAGCCATATCATCGCTCGATTCAACTGCCTAGTGCAACGGCCTCCGGCAATCGTGACAAGCAGCCCCCGTTCAACAATTCTGCTGCCATATGCAGCCTTCCGGAGCCTCCGGGAATGACCAAATTTCAAGTTCGGCCAGCTCGGGCGGGCGTTTCGGCGATCTGGCTCGCTTGAAACTTCCGAATCGTCCACGACTCACCTGAAACGTGATGCGCGGCCCCGCTATGCTTGATGGATGCCCGCCCGTTTCCAGCCTGTGTGCCTCGCTGGGGAACCGCCGGACCACTTTCGCTGTATGAATTTGCAAGGATGGAGCAACCTCTGCAACCTAGCCGCGTGATCGGAGCCGGTCGCGGCGCATTGATCATCGCTATGGCCGGAGCAGGCTGGCTGGGCTGGGGGCTTAGCGTCGCTCAGGTCTACAATGCCGTCGTTGCTCCAATCTTCGGAACGGTTGCCATCTCTCTCTGGGTATGGTCGATATACGCAATGCGCACTGGGCGTGCTTTGCGTCGCCAACATCCGGCGCCGTCTCTTCCACTGTCGCAGTTCCCCACCCGGTCTTTTGTCATCGTCTTAGTGACTGAGGGTCTTGCCATCGTTCTCGTGATCTTGTTCGCCGCAGGTCATGCCCATCGCCCCGATCTCGCAACAGACGGCTGCGCCCTCGTCATCGGCCTCCACTACATCCCGCTCGCGCGAATCTTCCGAGCGCCAAAACTCGCTGCTCTGGGCATTCTGATTGCGCTCTGGTGCATCCTCAGCTGGGTCTTCTTCCGAACCACGCTCGTCGTTGCGGTCACGGCCGGTACGGGAATTCTGATGTGGGCGACCGCCGTTGCCGTACTCCTGTGGGCTCGGTCGGCTGCCCGAACGCTCAGGAGCTAACCCATCAGCGCTCAGGGCAACGAATGCCTCGGTGAGCGACTCGGCGATTACGGGTCAATCCAGAACCATTGCTGGCGCCAAATGTCGGCCCGGTTGCTTGGTTCGCTTGATCGCTCTTGGTCTCCGTTTATCGATACATGGACAGGTGTGTCGAGATATCGCCGTATCGCAATCAGCGGAGAAGTATGAGACTAGTGACAGTAGACTCTTACGTCTTCGCACCACTGGAGTCAAGCTTGGACGCTCTTACGCTGCACCGAATTCACTTCGGCTTTACCATCACGTACCACTATCTGTTTCCCCAACTCACCATGGGGCTGGCGCTGCTGATCGTGATTCTCAAAACGATCGCTCTCCGCGCCAATGATCCGGACAAGCAAGCAAAGTACGATGTCGCTGCTCGTTTCTGGGGCAAAATCTTCGCCATCAATTTTCTCCTTGGCGTGGTGACCGGCATCCCCATGGAGTTCCAGTTCGGCACCAACTGGAGTGAGTTCTCCCGACGCACCGGCGCCGTCATCGGCATGCCTCTCGCCATGGAAGGCATCTTCTCTTTCTTCCTCGAGTCCGCCTTCCTCGGTCTTTTTCTCTTCGGCGAAAAGCGCCTCTCCCGTCGCTTCCACTGGCTCTCTGCCGTGCTTGTCTTCGTCGGCTCATGGATATCAGGCTTCTTCATCATCGTAACCAACGCCTGGATGCAGCACCCTGTCGGCTACAAACTGCTCCCTAACGGCGTCTATGAAGTGGCCAGCTTCACGCAGCTGCTCCTGAATCCCTGGGCCTGGCTCGAATACGCGCACAACATGTGCGCTGCCGTCGTCACCGCGTCCTTCGTCATGGCCGCCGTCGGTGCGCTTTATATACTCCAACGCCGCGAAGGTCCCTACGGCCATATCTTCCTCAAGCTCGGGGTCATCGCCGGAATCATCTCCTCCGTCCTGCAGGTCTTTCCTACCGGCGATCTCCACGGCAAGTACATGGCGAAGAACCAGCCCACCGCTATTGCCGCCATGGAAGGTCTCTTCCATACGGAAAAGGGTGCCGGCATGATCGTGATGGGGCAGCCCGACTTCGAGTCGCAAACCATCGACAATCCCCTTCGCGTCAATAAGGTCCTCAGCTTCCTCATCTACGGGACCACCGCCGCTGAGGTCGAGGGGCTCGATCACTTTCCCCGCGACCAATGGCCTTCCACCTTGCCGCTGTTGTTTTACAGCTACCACATCATGGTCGGCCTGGGGACGTGGTTTGGAGCGCTGATGGCTATCGCCGCGTTCTACCTGTGGCGAGGTAAGCTCGAATCCGCGCGCTGGATTCTCTGGTGCCTTCTGTTAAGTTGGCCGCTGCCTTACATTGCCACGACGGCTGGCTGGATGACCGCGGAAATCGGACGCCAGCCCTGGCTCGTGTTCGGCCTCATCCGAACTTCAGCCGGTGCGTCAAGCCATGTCGGCGCGGGCAACAGCCTCTTCTCGCTGCTCGGCTTTCTCGGCATGTATACATTGCTCTCGCTGCTCTGGACCGTCCTCGTCTACAACCACATCCAGCATGGTCCGAACGCACCTGGCCACGCCTCACACCCGAAATCTCTCACCGCGTAAGGAGCCGACATCCTATGGGCACTCTCTGGTTCTGGATCGTTGTGCTAATGCTCACGGCCTACATTATCCTTGACGGTTTCGATCTCGGCGTCGGCATCGTTTATCTCTTCGTCGCGCACACCGAGCCCGAACGCGCGCAGGCCCTCCGATCCATCGGCCCGGTTTGGGACGGCAACGAAGTCTGGCTGATCGCTGCGGGCGGGACGCTCTTCTTCGCTTTTCCGCTGCTCTATGCCTCGGCGTTCAGCGGCTTCTATCTTCCACTCATGATGGTGCTCTG
Source organism: uncultured Acidobacteriaceae bacterium (assembly GCA_963758785.1). Taxonomy (GTDB): domain Bacteria; phylum Acidobacteriota; class Terriglobia; order Terriglobales; family Acidobacteriaceae; genus Telmatobacter. The sequence continues at coordinate 5,621 of CAVWXA010000020.1, read as the reverse complement.
GCTGCTCATTCTGCGCGGCGTCAGCATCGAGCTACGCGGCCATTCCGACGACCCACTCTGGCGCTCCTTCTTTGATGGACTCTTCACCTTCTCGAGCGTTCTGCTCGCCATTTTTTTCGGCGCCGCCCTTGGTAACGTCGTCCGCGGCGTTCCGATAGGCACCGACGACTACTTCTTTCTTCCGCTCTGGACCAACTGGCGCACGGGCGCTAATCCCGGCATCCTCGACTGGTACACCGTCCTTGGTGGCGTGCTCGCCCTGACCGCAATCTCGCTCCATGGAGCGCTATACCTCGCACTCAAAACCGAAGGTCATCTTGAACGCCGCGCGCTCCACTTCGCTCACCGCGTCTGGATCGCTACCGTTGCTCTCACCGCCATCGGCATCCCAGCCACTGTCCTCGCGCGGCCCGCCTCACTCAATAACTACAAAGGCCACCCCATCGCCTTTCTCGTTCCAGTGGCGGTCATCGCGAGCGTTGCCCTGATGCGTGTGACCATGGGCACCCCCTCGCGGCTTCCGTCCTTCCTTGCTTCGTGCGGCTATCTTGCTTCCATGATCATCGGCGCCGCCACCGGCCTTTTCCCCGTACTTCTCCCCGCAGTCGGAACGCAGGGCCACGACCTTACCATCGCTCGTGCCATCTCTGGCCCACACACGTTGAGTGTCGGCCTCGCCTGGTGGTCCGTCGGCATGTGCCTGGCGTTGATGTACTTTGGAGTCGTCTATTGGCTTTTCCGTGGCAAAGTCCCCACCGACGCCGAAGGCTATGGGCATTAGTCGATCGATTCAACAGCAGTTTGCACCATCAGTAACGAGACATCATTGTTATCGGCAAGCTACGATTCTCGGCTAATGGCAGCAAGGCAATGCACTCTTCCAAGCCTGCCATTGCTGGAAACGCGCTTTGGCGATTGTGCATAGATCTAGAATCTGATGCCGCCGTAGCGTTTCGCCGACGTCAATGTCTCTATTTCGCAAGTGTGGCGAGGCGCGCTTTGCTGATTTTCAACACCATACCAGCGTTCCTGTCAGCAACTTCACTGACGTGGTATTCGGCGGCGGTTCCAAGCACCTGCGCAATCTCTGAAGGCGTGAGCTTGTAGTCTTCTTCGAGCCATGAAGCCATATCGCTTGTAGCTTCTTTGAAAGCGTCATCGAGCGAACCGTCAAGTCCCATGGTGATGATGTCAGTCGCCGTCTCCACGCGAGGATCTCCGATGCGCTTGTTGGGGATAACGTCAACTGTCAGTTCCACGTCCATGGATGTTTCCAAAGCATTGCCATTAAGCTCGCCGTCAGCCTGCGCTGCGTGTGCGTCGCCGAAATAGAGCAAGGCGCCGGGATTTGCCACGCGAAGATAGACGGTAGCACCTTCTCTTATTTCGTTGAAATCCAAGTTTCCGCCGTAGTATCCCGAGTCGCCTGTGCCGGGCGGGCCTGCGCAGTGGCGGGCGCAGCAGAGATACAACCGAGCATGGGTTTTAGCGGGATCGTGTAGCGTTTGAGGTGTTCTGCTGGGGTTTCGGGAGTTGCAATCCCTGCCGCTCGGTCGAGACGCCAACGGATAGATTTACCGTTCTCCTTGACCTTGACGGCGAGATCTCTGTTCAACGCACGCTCATCAAGCCCGTCGTCGCTCTCCGCCCAATCGCGATTGAGCCTGAGTTTTTTAATATGGACGACGAGCATATCTCCCGGCATTGCTCCCGTTATGTAAAAGGGGCCGGTCTGAGGATTACCGCCGAGGGACCGCTTGACCCCATTCATATCTGTACCGCCGGCATCTACCGTAATGGTGTGAATGGTATCTCCAGGATTGATCGTGAGGACGGGTTTGTTGAAGGCAGAGACCTGACGATAGAAGATCGTCGGCGAGAATTCATGGGTTTTGGGCTGAAGATGTTCCAGAGCAGGCGCCAAAATTGCCGTGAATTTAAGAGTCATCGGGTGCGCCTTATCATTGGCGTCCGTCTCTGTATCGGTTCCTTCCATCTTTCCGTCGGCGAGCTTAGCAGTGATTTCATCGGTATTGCCCTGTTCATCTGTAGCCGTGAGATGTAGAGCAGTTCCGTGGAGAGTACCGACATACTTGTAGTCACGGCCTGTGGCCGTCACTTTTTCGCCGGTCTGTTGGATATTGAGGAGAGGAGTCAGAGGAGTGCCAAAATAGTCTGTCGAAACAATCCAACGGCCTGTGTTCGAAGATGTTTGAGCCGCAGCCGTAAGAAGAAACAGATTTAACAGCATGAGGAGCTTGACGCGAGTCATGGACATTCTCCTGAGGGCAGGATTGAGAGCTGAGCTGCAGTGAGGGTACATTAGCTCTCAACGATTGTATGTAGGGAAACCGGCCATAGTTCACCGCGTTGAAATAGTTCGGCGCGGCGTTCTATGACAAATCGCTCATCAAGCACAGGAGAAGCGGCGGAGTGCGTCGGTGTGATACTCGGCGATTTCGCAACAACTGAACAGTTAAAAGACCATCGACACCCGACTGGTTCCTTGTCGAGAACGCCGTGCGCATGTCGCTTCCTTTTGAGTTGCCCATTAGCGCAGGCCGAGTGTGCTTTCGCGCAGGGCAGGCATAAAATCGTGCAAGGCTGGAGATATTTTCAGGTGCTATACAAATGGATCAATGTCGAACTGATCGTCATCGCCGATGAGGCCGAAGCAGTCGAGTCTGAGTTGGAGGCGGCGCTTGATCGGCTTGAAGAGAAGCACATGTTTTCGGTGGCGGGATCGAGAGCGTCGCTTTAGAGCATCTGGGAATACGGAAGAAATCAGGGCTCGCGCATACGATGGACGCATCCGGGACGGCCGCTGCAGCTGTAAGGAATGCACGTAAGAGTAGCTGTTGCACTCCGCGCAGGCATTTGATGTAGGCCGGCGCAGGCGGTAGTGGTGCAGTCTAGAGCATTTCTCTACTAGGTGTACACTATAGTAGCTCTGGACTTCGCGGCATGATCTATGGCGAAGGCCTATTCGGATGATCTTCGTTGCAAACTGTTGACGGCCTACGATCGCGGGCAGGGGTCGTTGCGCGAGTTGGCGGAACTGTTTTCTGTCAGCTATGACTGGGCCAAGAAGATATCGAGGCAGCGATTAAGCAGTCAGCAGATGGAGCGGGTTGCGCAGAGCCGTCATGGAATCGCGAGCCGAGTGACGCCAGCAGTTGAAGCCGAGTTGTTGCGCCAGTTGCGCGAACAACCGGATTGCACGCTGGCGGATTTGCAGAAAGGGCTGCAGAAGTCGCTCGGTATTGGCATGAGCAGTCAGCATTTGTGGCGGGTGTTGAAGCGATTGGGTGCGCGTTTGAAAAAAAGTCACTCCACGCGGCCGAACGAGACACGGAAGCCAATCAAAAGCGGCGGGCAGCGTTCCTTGAGAAAATCCATTCGACCCCGCTAGACAAGCTGATCTTCCTTGATGAGAGCGGTGTCACCACTTCAATGACGAGGCTCTATGCGCGTTGTCTGGGAGGACGGCGCATCCACGAAGCGACGCCTGGCAGCCACTGGAAGATCATGACCATCCTGGGCGCGATGAGCACCCGAGGCATGATCGCAACCATGACCATCGAAGAGGCTACCGATGCAGAAATCTTCCTTGCCTATCTGGAACATGTTCTGTGCCCGCAACTACGCTCTGGCGACGTGGTGGTGATGGATAACTTGAGTTCGCACAAGGTCGACGGCGTACGTGCACGCATCGAGGCGGCTGGAGCGGAACTGCTGTACCTGCCGCCCTATTCGCCAGACCTGAACCCGATAGAAAAGGCCTGGTCAAAGCTCAAACAACTCCTCCGATCGGCCAAAGCAAGAACAAGCGAGGTTCTCGTTCAGGCCATCTCGGAACTCCTACCTCAGATCACTCCAGATAACGCTCAAGCTTGGTTCAGGTTCGCAGGGTATGGAGTACATCTATGAGAGAAATGCTCTAAATTCACAGCACAGAACTAACAATGGAAATGAGCGTAGAGTTGAGAGCATGGGTGAAACCACGCGAAAAATCCTATGCCCTATAACGGCATCTTCGAGCTGGAGATGCTCTGATTGCGAGTGGTCGCAGCCATTCGTGCGGCGGCTGGAACCGATACCAAATGTGCCATCAAAAGCGATAGAAGACGCCTTTAATCGGCACAAATGTACAGAGCATCGACCACCCAAATGGAGTAGATAAAGCCCTTCACAGAGCCTGCGTGGGTTACCGTCCAGAATCGTGCATTATTCCCGCCGAGAACCCTTCGCAAAGGAATCTTCTTTTCGAATCTTCTTCCGCGCGCGCTTTCGCGCCAAGGCCTGTTTCACTCGACGTCTTTCGCCTGGCTTCAGGAAATACGAGTGGCGTTTCACTTCTCGAATGATGTCTTCCGACAGAACTTTACGTTTGAAGCGACGGAGCGCATTCTCTATGGATTCGCCCTCTTGCAATCGAATTTCTGCCATGCTGCCCCCCCCCCTTACACCAAATCACCGCGATCCGGGTCTCTTATAAGCGACGTTTCGTACCGTCAGTTTGCCTGTCACGGCGTCAATTCCAGCCAAACCTGGAAAATACGAGCTACTCGTCAACGTGATCGCCGGAACTGTGCTCAGTGTCCGCTCATCCGCGCCAAGATTGAATCGCTGCCTGCTCTGCAGCGTGCTGGCGCAGTTCAGCCATCTCGTCCACGCTGCCCGCAACGGACTTCTCTTGCTTCCGTTGATTCTTTCGCTCTGCTTTGTCCCGTTGTCTCTGCTGCCGCGTGTTTTCTTTTTGGCGCTTTGTAAATGTTGATCGGCCTCTTGGCATATATCCCCTGGCATCTCTTTGTTTATCGCCGACCGGCATTTGGCAGCCTGACCGGACATTACTTTGTCCTCGAAAAACTACCACCTCAGCACGCAAAATCGCGCTTCGCATGCGATGCTTCGATCAGCAACACTTGCTTCTTTTGGGGGTGAATCGGCAATTGGCGCAGAGAGCGCTACGCTGGCAGCGGATTGTTCATGCCGACGCTGACCTTGGCTGCGCACGGACTGTGGTGTCCGCTGACTTGCGTGCCTTTGGTGCGCTGACCAGCAATTCGCGTGTATGTTTCCGTCGAGCGATTTTCTGTTTGCGTTCCCGGTTAAATCTGGACTTGTCTCCATTCCGTGAGGACATATAGAGCTCCTGAGACTGGGTAAATCCGCTTGCTGCCAAGTGTGCAACACATTCTTCTTTTGGTCTCTGCTGATTGGCGCACTGCGAATTGAAAAGGAGAAGCCGCTGCTGCAAGAAACGCGCCTTTCGATCTCTCAATCGCGAAGACGCACTTTGCTGGAGTGACAGTTTCTTCGAGCTTAAGCAGTTTCAGTATACGCTGTTGGCGACTCTTGCAGATAAGAGACCAACCTCCGGCGAGCTCTTTGGCTTTGACCGAGCGGCAGCGATCTCCGATCAATCAGCGGAGATCATCGTTTCCTCTGCCTAGTCCTTTCGCCAGAGGATGACATCACCGTTGTCCGCTTTCTATCAACGCTGCTTCGACTTTCGCATAGTGCGTGCGGTCTGACCAGATGGCCGAGAGTTCCTTCGTCAACTGTCGCAAACAGGGCAATGCACGTTTCCAGATCGATCTTCGCTCGAAACGCAC
>CAVWXA010000019.1:0-65193 GCA_963758785.1 uncultured Acidobacteriaceae bacterium | reverse complement strand
TGGAGACCTTGTGGGCCCTGGCGATCGCCTCGCCCTGCCCGGCTGACGAGCTCGGGAAAGCCATAGGTCCAGCCGGGCGCGACCCGGTGCGCCGAGGAGGCGTCGATCACGCGCGGGGCATCGTCGCCCATCGCTTCGATCAGATGCGCCGCCTCCTTCGCCGCCTCATCCGGCAGGCAGAGGATGACGACATCAACGTCTGCTCCATAGAGCTTCCGCTTGGCCTCGGGATCCTTACGCGCCGCGGCGGCCAGGCTGGCGAGGACAACGCCAGACAAGCCCGCGAGCCTTTCGCGGATCTGCAGGCCGGTGGTGCCTGCTTCGCCGTCAATGAAGATTGTCGCCATTGTCGCCTCTCCAAGGTCCCGAGATCATCCGAAGCGCAGTCGCGCATCCGCGAAGCCCGCGCTTTTCAGCTTCGGCGTCGCGGCCGGATGGGCGATGAGGCGATCATGGGCGGCGTTCCTCCAATCGCCCGTCATGGTCAAGAGATTGGAAAGGACCCCAGAAGAACCCCGACTGCCACGGATGTCGCGGTAGGGCGAGACCTGCATCCGCTTCGCTCCCTTTTGGGGCGGCGGAACTTCTCCCTGTTTGCATATCGATCTTCAGCCGAATGGCTCCATCGACATTTGCGCGAATCCACAGACATAATCCGTCGCCTGCTCCAATTCGCCCGCTTGGCGAAGCGAGCGGCGCACGCTCGGCCTCCGGCGAAACAGGGAATAGTGGGATGGAAAAGCGTTCGTTCACTGCCGCCGATCTGGAGGCGCTGCGCCAATGGGATACGCCGACAATCTGCAATGGCCTCGAGTTGATCGCGCCGGAGCGCCGTGCGATCGGCTTTACCGTCGAGCAGGTCGCAGCGGATCGCAGGGCGCCGCCGATCGTCGGTCTGGCGCGCACCGGGTTGATCCGGGCGAAGGAACCGCCGCGTGGCCCGATCCCGTCGCGCGAGGACTGGTACGACGACGTCGCCGCCGAAGACTTGCCCACGATCGCGGTGCTCCAGGATATCGACGGACGACCGGGCCATGGCGCGTTCTGGGGCGAGGTTCAATCGACGTGCATCTGGCGCTCGGGGTGTCGGGTCCGCGTCACCACGGTTCGTTCCGCGACCTCGACATGCTCGCCCCGACTTTCAGATCGTAGGCGGACGGATCGGTCCGAGCCATGCGCATGTGCATCTGGTGCAAATGCGCTGCGAGGCGAATATCTTCGGCATGCTGGCGTCGCACAACGACGTCATTCACGCCGACTTCCACGGCGCCGTGGTCATTCCCGCCAGCGCAGTGAAACAGCTGCCGGACGCGATCGACCTCGTCGTGCGGCGGGAGAGAGTGATCCTTGAAATGGCGCGATCGCCGGGCTTCAACAGCGCTAAGATGCGTGAGGCTCTGAAGCGCATGAACGGATCGACTAGCCCAACTTCCGCAGTTTCGGGGGCGCGCGCGAGTGATTTCAAGCGCTTAACGCCAAGGGTTGGCACTACATTTGGGGCGCCGCGAGGGGCATGCGGAGTCGTTCTGGCAAGCGCAGACCGAGGCGCTCGAGCAAGACCGCTTGGGCGCGATCGGGGCGCACGACGCAGCGCAATCGCACTTCGCGGTCGGGAGTTGCCGCCGTCGGCAGGATGACATCGGTGCTGGGGATGGCGGCGAGTTCCTGGAGGAGGGTGCGCGGACTGTTGCCGAGACCGGCGCGGCTCTGCCATTGCTCCAGCGTCTTCCACAGCACGTAGGCGAGAAAGCACACCAGGATGTGCGCCAACACGCGATCCTCGCGCTGATGCCAGATGGGACGGATCGACAGCTCGCTCTTATTGATGCGAAAGGCCGCTTCCGCTTCGGAAAGCTGGATATAGGTCCGCCACAGCGCCTCGGAGCTCCAGTCGCGCAGATTGGTGCGCAGCACGTAGCAGCCTTCGCTGTGACGCGACCAGTCGTCCCATTCGGCGCGCCTCGACCATTCGAGGCGCAGGCCAGCCGGCAAGATTGGGTCGTCGACGAGACGGATCGCATAGCGCGCGGCGGCGCGTGAGTTGCGGCCGAGCAGGCGTCCGATCTGACGCTCGGCGGCGCCGCGGTCGATCGGCTTTTGCGCCCGCTCGATGCGTCGTTGCAGGCTCGCCAGGGCGGTCTCGATGCGCTCGCAGAAGCGCGCGTGCATCGCCCGTTCCTTCTGCTGCCGCTCGGCCGAACGCACCAAAAGGAACGTCTCGCTTCCGTCCGGGCCGGCGCAGACCTTGGCTTCGACCCCGTCGCGCACCTGCCGCCAGTCCCGCCGATCGGCAAGCGGGCCGGCGAACTTCTTCAGCTCGCTCTTGCTCGCGCCGATCAAATAGCGCCGTTGGCTGCCCCGCAGCCAGGCCATGTTCTCAGCGCTCGCCATGCCGCGGTCCATCACCCAGACGCGGCGCGCCTGACCATAGCGGCGCTCCATCGTGGTGACGATCTCCTCCACTGTCGTCACGTCGGTGCGATTGCCGGCGAACACCTCGTAGCCGAGCGGGACGCCGTCCCGCGTCACCACCAAGCCGATGCAAACCTGCTTGCAGTCTCCCCGATGGTCGCGGCTGTAGCCGCGGCGAGCGAGCCCATTGCCCTCGGCTTGGCCCTCGAAATACGTGCTCGTCACATCATACAGCAACAGCTCATAGTCGAGATCGAACAACGCTCCCAGGCGCTCCTTGAGGTGGGTCTCCAGGGCTTGCTTGTGCGGCAGCAGACGGTCGAGCGCGCGGTACAGCCGGTCATCGTTGACGCGCTCCGCCGGCACGCCCAAAAGATCGTCCAGCGCCGTGCGGCGATACCAATCCTCGGCAATGTGAAGCTCGCTCGACGGCTCGCACAAGCGCGCAATCACCAGGATCGCCGCGATCGCCGGCCACGGCGACCGCTCGCGGCCTTCGACCAGACGGTCCTCGCAGAAACGATCGAGAGCAAGGGCGCGCCACAGCCGCCAGCCCAGCCACACGTCGCCAAAACGGCGGGCGCGCTCCAGACGAACATGGTCCAGCCGCACCGCAACCGGCTCGCTCCCGTCCGGCCGGCGCCTCAAACAGCTCGTACTGCTCTTCCCGCCCGGTGATCCGCAAGGCCAGGGCGCCGGCCCGCGCCCGTCCCTGCCCGTCGAGCTCGCCAAGCTGCGCCACCGTCTCCTGCACCACTCGGCGGCCGCGACGCACCGAGCGCACCAGACGCCAGTAGCTGTGCGTCTTGCCGTTCTTGCGAACCGTCGTGTGTCGTAGATACATCGGCGCGAATCCTGATCGCAGATTCGCACCGACCTCCGGGCCTCAACAACCCCAGGGAGTTGGCACTACACGCGCGTTTCCCACGCTGCGCAGCCAATATCCTCCGCAACCGCGCCTGTCCGCCCTCGACCCCCGGCGGCTACAAGCGCAAAAATCGCTCAAAAAAATTCTTGCGCACACAAACTGCGGAAGTTGGGCTAGCGCGAACCTCACGCTTCATACCCTGCCTACCCGCCGTTCGGAGGTCTTCGACAAGGCGTGGGTTGCGCTCATGAGCGACCGTTCCGCAAACACCCCGGCGGCGGAGAAACCAACGAATTTCGCAACCCTCGCGAAAAGTGAACGACAAAAGCGAAGAAACGACAAAATGACAAAGACGACAAAGACGATAGAAAAGAATTTGTGAATCCAGTTCTCTAACTCAGGATGACCTGCAGGTCGCCCCAGATAATAACTTGAAATCTGCCAGCGTTACTGCTATACGGCTGTCTCTGGATGGAGCACAAGAAGAGGTGGGAACAAAATGACCTGCTTCAAACAGTTCCGGCGTAGAATGAACATTCTCGTTTGTCGCGCTTCTGCGGCGGATTGCCTTCCAGCAGCGGGAGTGCGATCACCGGCTAGCGCGCGAGGCGCTACGAGACTGACCTCAGGTCCGCCGCCCGCGTTGAGCGCAGAGATGTTGCCCGCTAAGTTTAGTAAAATCGCACATTATCGTCTGAATGCAAGCAACGCTAACTCTAGAGATCAAACCAAGTGAGACCTCTTCAACGAGTTAAGGAACGCCAAAAGCCCGTGAAGTACGAACACATAGTCGCCGTTTTCGACGCCTTCGACAGCCCTATTGAAACCGGCGTCGTCGAAAACCTGCTCTTCAAGGTGCTCGATCACCTTCTCAACGTCTATGCGAGCGACGTCCACGCGGGCAGGCCGATCCCCATCTCCCGCGCCGCGCGCTCGTTGCTCGGCGTACCGGGGGCGGTAATTCTCGAACACGGCACTCCGCGACGAGAGTTGACCCGTCTCTTCGTGACCGCCCATCGCCGGAACAAGCTGTCTAAAGCTCACGCCAGGAACTTGATCGAGAAACATTGGGCTATCGCCTACATCACGAAAGCGGAAGACCAGCGCCTGCGCGACTTGGGCTTGCGCTCGAAGATGATGGATTCGCCGCAGGCACGCTGGGCTGCGGCAGGCATTGAATTCACTGACGAGATAGGTATGTATATTAGCGACGAAATATCTAAAGCTGCGCAGTCAAATATAAAAGAAATAATTGGCGAGCCAGGGTCAACTTCTATCGGTCGTTACGTCGGTAAAGCCACTGAGGAAGTTGGCGTCAAACCCAAGCAGTCGGAACCAGCAGGAGTAACAAACCAAATGACTGCTTATGAATTTCAGCACAGATACGGCGGTAATCCCGCCAGCATTCGCAATCAAATTGTTGAATACCTGTTCCAAAAACTTGGTTTTCCGAGTACTATTGACGAGATTGCGGAAACGATCGGTCGCACAAGTCATTTTGGACCCGGCAAAGGCGAAGTCTGCACGGCTTCTCATGTGCGGAGCGCCCTACACCATATAAAACGTCGACTGGAAAAGCGTGGGCTTCCCTTCGCGGTTAGGGAAAATGGGCGCGACATCATTGCGTTGGTCCACACTGGTTAAGATGGAAAAATGGGCGCGGTTCCCGCCCTTTTGCGATATCGCCTGTCAGGCGCCAAGCGTTTGAGATTGCACTAATTATCCCAATGTCGTCATCGCGGCCGTGAGCGAAGCGATCCCGGGATGGAGGGGCCGTTGTGGCGAATTTGGATCGCCAGCGCTGACGGCTTCGCCCGGCTTCGGGACAGCGGCAGCGCGCGGCCGTCAACGGCGGCGCAAAAGGCGCGGCTCAGCGACCGCGCAGTCCAATGTCACGACCTTCAGGCCGGCGCGTTGAGGGCCTCGGGGCTCGCCGGGGTGATGGCGACGCTTTCGCCGCAGCCGCAGGCCGAGGTCTCGTTGGGATTGGAGAACGAGAAGGTCGCCGACAGCCGGTCGACCTTGAAGTCCATCTGCGCCCCGAGGAGGAATAGGACCGCCTTCGGGTCGACCAGCAGCTTGACGCCCTTGTCCTCGACAACTTCATCGAGCGGGGACGCCGCTTCGGCGAGTTCCATCGTATAGGACATGCCCGCGCAGCCGCCGTTCTTGACGCCCACCCTCAGGCCGGCGACCGGCCGGCCCGCCGCTTCGGTCAGTTCGCGCACGCGCGCGGCCGCCGCATCGGTCAAAGTCATCACCTGTCGCCGCAGAAATCGGGACGCCATTGCAAATCTCCATCGGCCGGGATCAAGGCCCGGCGCGGTGTTTCGCCGTATATAGCATCGAAAGCGCCGCTTTTACAGGGCGCAACAGCGCCGGGTTTTCGGAACGCGGCTTTCATGCTAGGCGAAATCATGGCTCACCGGGCCCCCGAGGACTCTACACACATCGTCACCATGCACGGCTGGACAGCCAAGCATTATGTCATCACGGCTATCGTCGTCCTGCTCGCCGTCGGGATGTTCGCCTACAGCTGGTCCTGAGGTCCAGCTCGCCAGCCGGACGCTTTCCATGTCATCGCCTCCCCTCCAAAGCCAGGCCACCTTCTCGGCCGCATCGCCGACGCCCTCGAGCGGATGGCGCCCGGCGCCCGGGCGAACGCCGGATTTCGAGGCGGCGGAGCCTTCGTCTGGCGGGCCGAGCGCGGGACTTTGGCGCCGGTCGGCGCGGTCAATCGGATCGATCTTTCGCTATCTGCGCGGCGTCGACCGGGTGCGCGACCTTCTGCTCGAGAACACCCAGCGTTTCGCCCGTGGCCTGCCGGCCAACAACGCCATGCTGTGGGGCGCGCGCGGCATGGGCAAGTCGTCGCTGGTCAAGGCGGTGCACGCGGTGATGAACGCGCAGAATGGCGTCGAGCGGACGCGCTGAAGCTTGTCGAGATCCACCGCGAGGACATCCAGCGCCTGCCGGCGCTGATGAACGTGCTGCGCGAACGCGCCCGCTGCCTGATCCTTGCGACGACCTGTCGTTCGACGCCAGGACGCCGACTACAAGGCGCTGAAGTCGGTGCTGGAGGGCGGCATCGAGGGCCGGCCCGACAACGTGCTGTTCTATGCCACCTCCAACCGCCGCCACCTGATGCCGCGCGACATGATCGAGAACGAACGCGCCACCGCGATCAACCCGTCCGAGGCGACCGAGGAGAAGGTGTCGCTGTCCGACCGCTTCGGCCTGTGGCTCGGCTTTCACAATTGCAGCCAGGACGACTTTCTTGCGATGGTCGCGGGCTACGCGAAGCATTACGGGCTCGACGCGCCGCCGACGAGTTGCGAGGCCCAGGCGCTCGAATGGGCGGCGACGCGCGGCTCCCGCTCCGGCCGCACCGCCTGGCAGTTCATCCAGGATCTGGGGGGAAGGCTGGGGAAGCCGCTCGCGGCGGAGGGTTGATTTTGGTGAACGGCGCAGCCGGCGCTGGCTGTGATGCGACTGCGACCGGCTCGAGTGTCCGAGGGCGCTGTAGTTCGCCGGAGCGGGTTTGGTTTAACTGTCGCTTACCTTCTTACCTTACCCTGGGCGAGGCTTGATGTACTCGCGCGTTTGCAGCGGGTTCCGGCGCCCGCTACATGCAAGCCAGCGGGCGACGATAGGCCAATGAGGAGATCATAAGTAATTTCCCGTAAGTCGAACAAAGCCAAAGTCCAGAGGGTTGGTCTGGCGATGCGCGTGCAATATGCCGCGCTCCCGTATCGCTTCACGCAGACCGCCGCGCTCGAATTCCTCCTCGTCACCTCGCGGCAGTCAAAGCGCTGGATCATCCCAAAAGGGTGGCCAATCAAAGGCCTGAAGCCGCAGAAATCAGCCGCGCGCGAAGCCTTCGAGGAAGCAGGCGTCAAGGGCAAGGTCGCGAGTGAGCCGGTCGGCGTCTTCACCTACGACAAGAGGCTCGACGAGCCCGAGGCCCGGGCGTCCTGTGAGGTCAGGGTCTTCCCGCTGCTCGTGAAGGAGCAAAGCGAGGCGTGGCCCGAATCCGGACAGCGTTCAGTCCAGTGGGTTGAGCCCGATCAGGCAATATCGCTGATTGAAGAGCCAGGAATCAAGACGATCGTGATCACGTTGGCGAGGAAGGTCGCCGCAGGGAAATCCACCCCTTGAAGCGTGTTGTGGAAAGTGGAAGGAGAGATTCGATCTTCGTCCGCGATACGACAACCGCGGATATGTCGGCGGTTCAATCGATCTATGCGCATCACGTGAGGCACGGGCTCGCCACGTTCGAAGAGATCCCTCCCTCCATAGAGGAGTTACTGACGCGCCGAAGCTCTGTGATTGACCTAGGGCTTCCCTATCTTGTCGCCGAAGTCGAGACGCGAGTCGTCGGCTACAGCTATGCCACAGCTTACCGGCGGCGAGCGGCCTATCGATTTACGGTCGAGGATTTGGTTTATGTAGCCGAGGACCTGATTGGACAAGGCATCGGTCGGGCCTTGCTGAAAGAGCTCATTGCCCGCTGTGAGCTCGGTCCGTGGAGACAAATGCTGGCCGTCATCGGGGACAGCGGCAATGCCTCCTCGATCGCGCTGCACCGTCGTATGGGCTTTAGACCGGCCGGCAAACAGCGCTCCGTAGGGTTCAAGTTGGCGCGCTGGGTTGATACGGTTCTCATGCAGCGGCCATTAGGGGTTGGCGATCGCCAGCTGCCAACGACACAGACCACGGGCCCTTGAGGATGGCGCTCGCGCGCAAATCGTTATGGAGGATCGCTTGCCCTGCACCAAACCGTTGCCCTATGGTCATCGCCAATAGCCAGCAGAGTGCATCTGAACGATGGACTATGACAAGACGAAGATTCCGGCCGCCTATGACGCTGGTCGCTCCTACACGGCAGACGTTTTAGATTTTTGGCTGCGAACCATTTCCTGTGCGGTCGAGAAGGACCGAATTGCCGATATACTCGACCTTGGGTGCGGCACAGGTCGTTATTCCGCGGCGTTGGCGGCGCATTTTGGGGCGCGCGTCGTAGGGGTCGATCCTTCTGAAAAGATGCTCTCCGAGGCGAGAAAGAAGGGTGGTGATAGGGTCTGCTTTGCAAGGGGATCAGCTGAGGCCATTCCGGTCGGTGACGCCTCCATCGATATGGTCTTCCTATCGATGGTGTTTCATCACTTCGAGAATCCTCAGGACGCCGCCCAGGAATGCCATCGCGTGCTGCGCGAGAGTGGCTCGCTGTGCCTGCGCACGGCGACATCGGACCGGGCGGACTGTTACCCTTTCGTCCCGTTTTTCCGCGGCGCGAAATACATCTTGAGCAAACGCTTGCAGCCGTTGACGTTCATCGAGACAACCTTCACAGAGGCCGCCTTCGAGCGCATTCAGCATCAGGTCGTCAACAGCGAGGTTGCGGCGAACTGGCGTCTATTTGCCGAGAAGATTTCCTGTCGCGCTGATTTTATCCTTGCGCGGCTGACCGACGAAGAGTTTGCGAGCGGATTAGCGGCGCTCCGAGACTATGCTCGAACAAAGCCAGAGAATGAGCCGGTGATCGAGCCGATCGATTTTTTCGTCTTTCGTCGACTCTAAACGTGGACGGGCGCTCCGCTGGCCTGCATCTCGCGGACCTACAGACCTGTAGAGGCGGCTCGGAAACACCAACTGGTCAATCGTATGCGAGATTTGCGTCGCCGGCGCGAACCGAGGTCACGCCGGCGATTTCGCTCAATCGCGCCGCCAGCTTGGCAACGGACCTCGAGCCGCGAACCTCGATGAGCAGCGTCACAATCGTAAGCGTGATGCGACGACCGCGCGGGGCTGATCAGGCGGCCTTGGCCTGAGCTGGGACTGGGGACCAGTTCCAGGGCAGCAGTTCGCCGACGCGGTTGATCGGATGGTCGGCGATGCGGGCGATGACGTCGGCGAGCCAAGCCTCGGGATCGACGTCATTGAGGCGAGCGGTCTCGATGAGCGTGTACATGATAGCGGCTCGACGGCCGCCTTCGTCGGAGCCGGCGAAGAGATAGTTCTTGCGCCCGAGGGCCAGCGGGCGGATGGCGCGTTCGGCGGCGTTGTTGGTCATTTCGAGCCGGCCGTCGTCGACGAAGCGGGTGAGCGCGGCCCAGCGCGAGGTCGCGTAGCGAATAGCGCCGGCGAGCGAGCTCTTGCCGCTGATCTTGGCGACCGTCGCATCGAGGAAGGCCTTCAGGTCGGCCAGAATCGGCGCGGAGCGGCGCTGCCGGTCTTCCCGGCGCTCGGCTGGACTGCGCCCGCGAATGTCGGCCTCGACGGTGAACAGTCGGGCGATCCTTTCCAGCGCCTCGCGCGCGGCGGGCGAACCCGTCTCGACATGCACGTCGTAGATTTTGCGCCGCGCGTGGGCCCAACACGCGACTTCGGTCAGGCGAGGAACGCCAGTCTCCGGCTCGGGTTTGTAAAGATCGGCGAAGCCGGCGTAGCCGTCGGCATGCAGGAAGCCGCGACAACCGGCGAGCAACGTCGCGCGTGCTCGGCCTTGCGGTCGGGCGAGTAGCGATAGAAGGCGGCAGGGGGCGTCGTCGCGCCGAACGGGCGTTCGTCTCGCACTGCGGTCCATAGCCGGCCGGTCTTGGTCTTGCCTTTGCCGGGATCGAGCACCGGGACCGGCGGGCGAGTAGGCCGAGGGGCTTTCACCCTCGGCCTCTCCCAGAACCGGGCGTGAGACTTTCGCCTCACCCGGCTCCCATCAAGCCAGCCCGCCACTCGCGCCAAGTTGCCAATGCACGAAGAGCCGCGGGTTTTCGCGCGCGATGCTCGCAAGAAAATCACGCGCGTGACCCAGTCGATGGTGGAAACGCTTGAACTTGCGCTTCATCCAGACGGCCAGCGTCTGGTCGATGTAACGAACCAGGGGATGGAGCGCCGAACGCGTGTACCGCCCATAGTATGCAATCCATCCCCGAGTGATCGGGTTCAGCTCGCGAGCGATGTCGTCCAACGTCACCTGTGTTCGCTTGCGCAACTTCATGTTTCGGATCGTCGACCGCATCGCGTTCAGCGCAGGTTTGCTCACCGCAGGCGTGTACCCGCAGAAGAGTTCTCTGCGAGACCGGGCCTTTCACCGAGCGTGGCCTGAAGTGCGCGGTGGAGAAAAAGCATATTCGCCACGGCGACTGTTGCAGCGCGGCTGTGGCGATAGCAAGCATGCTGCACTGCACTCACCGGATACCATTCGTGCGTGCACGCCTCACATACCGACCCGTTTCGGAGCAGGGTCGAAGCTGGGCACAGCAACCGGTAATTATGAAGGGTCTGCACCACCGGAATGCCGCGCTTGTGAGCGGCATGATGAATCGCTGGAGAGATCAGTGGAAAGAAGTTGTGTACGTGAACCACGTCCGGCTCAAAATCACGAAGGCACTCGCAGAAGCTGCGTTGCGCCTCCGGAGACCATAGGCAACGAACTGCCGTTTTGAGGCTTCCCAGCGGACCCTCAATCCCGTCGTTGTTGGCTTCGTAGAGAGCAACCTGATGTAAATGCCTCCGTAGCAAATCCGCTTCTGACTTTACGACGCGGTCTTCTCCTCCCGGCTGTCGATATCGATTGTGGACAAGCAGGACCCGCACAAGAACCCTCTTTGAATTTCGGACTTTCGGCGAAACTACGCGATGCGTGGAGCTGGCGAGACAGCACTGCGGCTGACCTTTTTGTCGCCCTGTAGAGAGCAGACGTTTCGCTCATCCGCGCTGTTTGCCCTTACTCGTGCTCGTCTTCTCAATCGGCGAATCGTTCACCAAGCGAAATCGACATGAGCACGATGGGTCTCAGCCATTGGTATCTGGCAGGAAAGTAACATTGGCGGATGACGCGGTCGGGCCGGCGAAGTTCTATGGCTCCGGTCCGCTCCAGTGATCGGCCACCCGAGCGCGCTAATGTGGACAGCCCAAGCGCCCGCTGGATCATCGAGCACGGACGAAAGAACAGAGCTCAATTTGCGCGGATTCGAATGCAGCGGACCAACAAGAATCGAGAATCAGCTTGGGCGCCCCGTGAAGGCGGCGAGATTGGTGGAACTCGTTTGAGGGAATTGTCTAACCTCTTCGCGAGCTCGCTCGAGTGCCAGCGCGAGTTGAGCGGCTTCCATCTGTATGCGAGCAAGTGTCTCGTTAAGCGCGGCGATGTCGATTGTAGAATCAGGTACTTCGAACGATTCGCTAGATTCTAGGTGAGAGCGATTCCTCGCCAGCCAGGCGTCCAGATCGCGGGGAAAACCGAGGACGGCCGTTCTCTTTCTTTTGGCGGGTCGGTGCACGGGCATTCCCAGTTGCACCTCCCATCGTTGTGCGGTCCGAGCAGTTCGACCAAGATAGGCTCCAATTTCTTTCCAACCATTGAGTCGTTGGCTGTTCATTGGGGGATGTGTCCTTATTGGCAGATTTATGGGGCCGAAAATCAACTGGGCAGAGCGACACCTTGTGGGAAGTCCAAGTGAACGTCTCTCCCGCTTTCACGTCTTTAGGGGTTAGATGCGGAACTTTCACGTCCGAGAAGGCGTCCAACAAAGTGTTTTAAACTGCCTTGCGTTTCGAGCAGATCAATACTTCTTTTGAAGATCGAACGAGGGAGCCGCTTAGAGTGCCGCCAGAACATTCCCATATGCGAGTAGCGAATCTCTGGAAGGTTGCAAAGGATTGCATGACTGATCAATGCATCCTCGGCGGCGGTCAATCTGCCGACTATGTAACGCATCTTGACATAAAGCGCGTTTCTTTGCAACGGCTGGAGTTCAGCCGCCAAGGCTGGATCATAAGCCGACAAGAAGCGATGCTGCTCTTGCCACAGCATTTCCATGAACTTAAGTTCCCGCTCAAGTCGCTGGACTTTAATACGAGAAGAATTTGCGTCATTGCGGCGATGCAGCGTCCAGGAGCTAAATGCCTCTTCGATGCAGCAAATAGACGTGACCAGGGGCGCTATTCGATGGATCATTTGCTCTGCGTAGCCAACATAGGACTCAGGGATTGGAAATATCTTATCCGCGGCCTCTCGCCGAAGAGACAAGGCCGATGTTGGCGGTAAACCCATGAGTATTCCGGAATTAAGAACTGTGGAATGCGCGCGATCTCCGGACGGAAGGTTCTGAAGCAGGGGAAATACGCCACCTTTGCGACCTCTGTGATCGACACGTTGCGTCCGATGAATACAGAGTCCAGAATCTGGGTTCAATCGGAACCTGGAAATCACGGCCTTGAGTTTTCCGGGAAGAAAGTAATCATCGGCGTCAAGAAGGCAAATGATTTCGCCCGAAGAGGCTTTGAACGCGGCGTTGAGGCAGCCGGCCATCCCACGGTGCTCGCCGCGCTGCAGAACCACGGGATGACCACGATCGATGTAGGACTGGATCACTTCACAAGAGCAGTCATCCGAGCCGTCATCGGAAACAATGATTTCGATCGGACGCCAGCTTTGGTTTAACACGCTTTCGATCGATCGCGCGAGGAATTCTGCGTAGTTATAGTTGGTGATCAGTACGGAAACTTTGAGGCGCCCCGGCAGAGGATTGAGCTCTACTCGGGACTGTCCTGGAGCGCGAGAAGGAGGCCGGGTTCCAATAGTCATATCGAGCTTCAATCCTGCCATCGCCTTCTAATACGTCGGCGGAACGCGCGCCGGGGCTGGGTATGGAATTCTGCTGGCGTAGGACGGCCACCTTTTATAAAGGTCCCGCCAACTCTCGGTGAAGCGCTCAACGGAATATAACGATGCCGTTTCTTTGGCACATAAGCCGAGCCTCGCGCGTTCGGCAGCAGGGGTTTGTAGTAACCGCTCAAGAGCGCCGACAATCGAGGCCACACTCGGCTCAATCACGAAGCCGGTCTTGCCATCCACAAGCAAGTCGCAAATTCCGTTCAACGTTGGCGCGACAACGGGAAGGCCAGCGGCCGCGGCCTCGTACGCAGCCAGTGAAAACGTCTCGTAAGTAGACGGAAGAATGAATGCGTCGGCAGCCCAGAGGTAAAAGCGGGCATCGCGCTGAAAACCGACAAATCTTACTTTGGTGTCGACGTGCGATTCAGATGCTCGACTCCTGTAGGACTTGATTAGGTCAGGCTCGCCACCAACCACGATGAGTTTGAGCGAATTCAGTGCCGGCGAGCGCAGCGCCTCCAATAGGAGTGGCAAACCCTTGCGCTCGAAATGTCCGAGAGCGCAGAAGACACAGACGACATCCGAAGGTCGCAGGTCAAGATTGCTGCGGAAAGCTTCGCGATCGAAGGATGCTGGACGCTCGAAAGTCTGAATGGGTATCGGATTTGCGATTACCTCTATTTTGTCCTTCGCAAGGCGAAATTCCGTGCATAGCTCCTGGTGCAGTCCGCGAGAGGGAACGACAATGCGCGTCGCCAACCGGAATCGGAATGGTTCCACTATGGCGTGAAGAGTATGGTCGAACCATCGCAAACACTCTCTTAGCCCAGAGGAGCCGGCATGCTTGGCCTTGAGGTACGTTGTGTGTGAAAAATGAGCGTAGACCAGTTCACCAAACCCAAGATTGCTCTCCACGGACTGGATCAAGTCGAACGACTTTCGCTTCGTCAGACAGTGCCAGATGTACAGAATCGGTGCGACAACATGAAACGAGATGAACAGCAGCGCCAGGGGACGCCGGGGAACAGGCACGCGAACCCACACGATGTGCTCTGGATCGGGATTCTCGAACTTAACGGAAAAAACGGTGAACGCGTGTTCACGGCAGAGTGTACGCAATAAAGCCAGATGACAGCTACCGGCCGGGTTCCGTGCTGTGACGCGGTAATCGAAGATCGCTATTCGCATGCGGGGTCCGAAGACGAAACAAAGGGCCGCTAAACTTTTCGAAGTGCCACACCATAGGTGCCGGTGCCCGCCAATGGCACAGAACTCGCGACAGGTACAGGCTCACTTTGGATGCTCGCTTTGCTCATGAAATAGCCAAGTGATCTTTCGAGTCCGTCTCGCAGATCCACGCGTGGCTCCCAATCCAGCAATTTGCGTGCCTTCGAGATATCCGGGCAGCGCTGCATCGGATCGTCTTCAGGTAACTCTTTAAAGGTCAGTTTGCTCTTGGAGCCGGTAACTTCCAGCACCGCATTCGCGCATTCAAGGACTGTAAATTCAACTGGATTGCCGATATTGACGGGCAAATGCTCGCCAGTAAGAGAAAGGCGGATAATTCCATCGATTAAGTCGCTGACATAACAGAAACTGCGTGTCTGGCTTCCCTTGCCATAAATTGTCAGCGGCTCGCCGCGGAGAGCTTGCATGATGAAATTGGATATGATGCGACCATCACCGGGTCGCATACGGGGACCGTATGTATTAAAGATTCGAACCAGGTGTGTATTCACGCCGAGTGTGCGGTGGTAGGCCATCGTAAGCGCTTCAGCATACCGTTTAGCCTCGTCGTATACCGAGCGGGGGCCGGTTGTGCTTACATGTCCCCGGTAGCTCTCCGTTTGAGGATGGACCAAAGGATCGCCATAGCATTCCGAAGTGGATGCTTGCAGGAATCCCGCGCCATGACGAGCTGCGATCCGAAGAGCGTTCTCGGTGCCCATGGATCCGGCATGAAGAGTCTCGATGGGCAGGCTCAGATAATCTGGAGGACTCGCAGGTGAGGCAAAGTTAAAGACGTAGTCGATTGTACCCGGATCAAACGGCAAGCAGATGTCGCGTTCTTCGAATGAGAAGCGCGGCTCCCTTGCAAGATGGAGCAGGTTGTCCAGTGCTCCTGTTGAGAGATTATCCACGCCGATGACGTCGTGACCCTCTACCAACAGCCGGTCTATCAAGTGAGATCCGAGAAATCCCGCGGCGCCGGTAACCAGTATACGCATCATTCTATCCTTCCGATTTGAGTTAGACGTGATTGAGATAAGCATGTAACAAGGAGGCCGGCGAGCCCATATATTCGAGAACCAATCGCACGGATAGCCAAAAGCTCGAAGGGTCAACTGACGCAACGCGTGAAACCCTGTTCGCCGAAGTGGAACCGCCTCAGGAGATTGTTCCGGTGTATCCGAAATAACTGCTATAGCGAACGGGACACTCGGTTCTCAGGTTGTAGCCGTTGAGTATGGTTCCGAGTATGTTTGCGCCGTCGTCTTTCAAGATTGACCACGCTTCGTTCAATTCCCCGCCTTGGGTCCGGCCAGCGCGGCAAACCAGGATGATGCCTTCAGCGCGCTTGGCAAGGATTCGCGCGTCGGCGAGGCCGAGCAGCGGAGGTCCATCCAGCAAAACAAAGTCGAACTCTGAGCGAAGAAGCTGGAAAATATGGCGCAGGCGGTTCGATTGCAGTAGCTTCGCGGCATTATCGCTGCCGGTGCCGCTGGGTAGGATCCAGACTCCCGGGAAATCAGTTGAGCGGACCAGCTTGAGTAGATCACCTTCTCCTGACTTGGAGAGAATGTCACTCAATCCGCGGCTTTTCGCCAGCCCGAACATGCGAGATAGACCCGACTTGCGCAGATCGCCGTCAACGACTACAACCTTTCTGGATCCTTCCGCGAGGCTGATGGCCAAATTTGCTGCGCTCATGGTCTTCCCGCATTGGGGGTGAGGGCTTGTGATCAGCAGAATTCTCGATTCACTGTCGCCATTCGTACGCAGCAATATCGAGGCGCCAGCCATTCGGAACGCTTCGGACAAGACTGTTCCATCGTGCTTGCTCCAATGCGCAAGCATGGGGTGGTGCCGCTGATCTTCCAGTTTTCCCAGCTTAAGTGATCCGAATTTCAGACCCTGTGTGGACAGTTGTGCAAGAGGGATTGCTGCGAGTTCCGCACTGGGTAGGAACACCTCGGTTTCACCCGGGGCTCGCAAGCTTCGATTGCGTCTCTCAGCGATGAGAATATAAAGCAGAGAAGCAACGATTGCGAGGAGAATCGCCAACGGCAGTGTAACCACGAGTTTGGGAGAGTATGGTATCGCGGGCACGACTGCAGCGGAGACTACCCGCGCATTCGGAGTGCGCAGTGCTGCCATGACGCCGGCCTCCTTTACCCTCTGAACCATGGTTTGATAGATCTGTCGGTTCACGTCCACTTCGTTGCGAAGCGTGTTGTAGTGGACCTGCTTGGCCCCCTGGTCAGTAGCGGCGGAAAATTGCTGTCGATATTGATCTTGGAGAAGCGCTGTACGACGGGAAGCTTCTTTCTGTTCCACTGTGAGACGCTCAACAATGATGTTCCGGTGGAGCGCCATTTCGTTCTCAACATCCTGGATCTGAGCCTGGATCTGCGCCACTTTGTAGTTCGCGGGTGTCATCGTCGTACTCAGGTCTGCCAGTTGCATGCGGAGATCCCGAAGTTTGTCCTTGTCTTCGCGAATCACTGGATCGTCGACCACATCGGGCAGGGAGTCTACAGATGATTTGCGCGCCACGTCCAGTTGCGCCTGGTGGGCCGCTAAATCGACTTGAGCCTGTGAGAGGCCCTGCTGCACTTCACGCAAATGTTCGGTGGCCACTGGCTCTTGCGAGTCGCTTGTGATGACGATGCCGCTGTCGTGCGCGTAAGACTGCAGCGCGTCTTCGGCGCTCTGTAGCTTATCTTTGGCTTGGTTCAGTTGCTGCTGCAGAAATGTATCAGTCTGAGTCGCTTCAGCTACGCGAGCATTTTGCCCTTCCTCGATGTACTGTTGCGCGAGCTGGTTGGCCGTGCTGGCCACAAGTTGGGGTTCGGAGCCCTGGAGCGAGATGCTTACCAGATTGGACGCGCCTTCCTCCTTGACCTTCATGGAGGCAAGCATTTTTCGAACGGCATCCTCATTCTTTGCAGGAGCAGCGCCAGGATGCGAAGGACCTGCGCCCGACATTGCCTGGATTACGCGAGCAGCCACTGCCGGGTTTTGAATCAGTCGAATCTGCGTTTCGACGTAGGTCTGATCGATCATTTCACTGCCCGTCGGACTCACATCGCGGATGTTCATAAAGTCCTGGTTCAGACCTTGAATCTCGAGGACCGTCTGTGCCTCAAAGGATTTAGGTGCAAATGCCGTGTAGAGGCACGCGGCAACAATCAAGATACTGAAGAAGAGAATGACAACCCGGCGGTAGCGACGAAGCAAAGTAGCGACGCTGCTTCTGGCTCCTGTTACGTTCCGCAGCGCAGTGGATTGAGAGCTGCCTGGCAGAAGCATCGGGACAGAATGTCCCTCGACCAGCTGGATTGGTGCTCGATTTGCAAAATGTGTTTGTCTCATAAAAGCGGCATCTCCAGTTGGGATTGGGCCTGGGACTCTCCTGGCAGCAATGCAGTCAGAACCACAGTTGAGGGCTCACTCTGGGAAGAAATGAATGAAGAAGGCAAATTGCCTGTGGCGCAGTGAATCCGGGTCGCGGGCTCGACGAATGAGACTGGTTGGAAGGTATCATCTCCAGATCGCTACGCCGGTCCCAATGTCGATCGCCGCCTCTAAAGCACGTGCGCCTGCGTTCTTTGCTACGCTGTTTGGAACAAAGAGGATGTCATCGGCGTGCAGTTCGACGTCCGGCGCCTTGTCAGACAGTATCTTCGACAGGTTGATTTTTGATTCGGTTCGCTCAGAGCCGCTGTTCCCGCGTCGCAAAATCCGGCTCTGTCCCGCTTTTGCAGTCTTATTCACGCCACCCGCCAGCGCGAGTGCTTGCAATACGCTGAGGGCGTTGCTGTGTTCATCCAGAACATACCCTCCGGGGCGGCCGACATCTCCAATGACATAAACCATCTTTGCTTTAGGTATCGTGATGAGATCGTTAGGGCGAACGAGAATGTTCAGATTCGGATCTTCGCCCTCAATAATCTTGCGAAGATCAATTTCCTGAGTTGTAAATTCCTGGTCATTGGTCTGTCCGGATGAGTTGTTTGCAGGCCGGTTGCTGGTAACGAACGCACTGTTACCCGCATCCTGCCTGAGTCCCCCTGCTTGTGACAGGACCTCCATCAATCGAGTGGGCCTGCGCAACTGAACGACGCCCGGAGTGTTCACCGATCCGACAACCGTCACCGGCTCGCTTCTGTACTCAGCGACTGTGACGGTCACTTCAGGGTTCTTGTAGAACTTGGCATAGTTTTCAGTGAGAGCGGACTCGAGCCCGCGTACGGACATCCCGCCGGCGTGCACGCGTCCTACGAGCGGAGCCACTATGTCACCTTCCGCGCTGACATCTACGGGAGTGGTGGGCAGGTCATTGGCGCCAAACACTTGAATCGACAATCGATCACCTTGGCCGAGAATATAATCGCCTTTGTTGACCTGTTGGTTTGCGTATGGTGCGGTGCCAGTCCCATCGCTGACAGTCGAATTCGGACCGGTCGGCGACACAATATCGGCAGGTTTGCTCACCGCTGACTGGGCTGAGGACGGGGAGATATAGAGAAGCCCAACGAGCCAGACTATTGCCAAACCAAATACCCGGTTGCCGTATGGATGCATAGGGGACCTCGTGTTTCGACAGCGATATCCAGGCGCATCACTGTCGTTATGGTTCGCTGCTACGTGCACCGCGTTTATGCCGCCATAACAATTGAGTGCTGACGCTCTGTGCATCAGACATGGATTTTTTGAAATCATTTATGCAACTTCTTCATTAGCTAGAAGGGTAGTGACGGAGTGTTCCGAGCGTAACAGCTTCCTTGCAGCCAACCATTGAATGGGCCAGAAAGTTACCAGCTTGCTGACGGCCATTGCAACAGCAACGCCAGCCACGCCCATCAGAGTGCATCCAAGTACGCCCAGGCCCATCGTGAATATCGCACAAAGTGTCGTCGATGCGACAAGAGGAACAACGCGCTGAACCCCCGTGAGCAGCTGCCAGGTCCCCATAAAGACGACGCCGACTATGTTGAAGAGCATGAGGCCGATAATCAGCGTCCAACTCGGCACTGCAGCAGGCCCTGCCCACAGCCGTATCACCGGTTGCGCGATGCATCCGAGGACAAGCACCATCGGAATTCCCAGAAAGATCGATGCGACCGTCGTCCTTCGGTAGGCTTTACGTATCCAATTCCAATCATCCCTGGCCTTCGCCTCACCGAACGCAGGCACGAGTGGAGCGCTCGAGAGGTAGACCGCCTCCATAGGGAGAGTGATCAACCGTTGCGAAACCACAAAGGGGACAACGGCAGCAGGGCCGAGTATTTGGGTGATGATCAGCGGTTGACTCTGTTCGATTCCGAAAGTGCCTAATTGGGAGAATAAGTACTTGCTTCCAAGACTTAGAAGTCTCCGAATGCAATGCCAGCGGACGGCAGAGGGCAGAGGAATCAGCCAGGGATACCGATTGAAAATGTAGAAGGTACTTGCAATGCCGATGAGCAACCGTGTTCCAGACAGTGCAATCACCAGTTCGGGAAGACCCCCGCTGAACCGCGTCACAACCACAAGCGCGATGAGCGTACTGACATTCATCGCAATGCCCCAGGCATTGGACAAGGCTCCATCTTGGTACGCGCTATACACCGAATATTGGACGCTCAACGGCAGTGATATGAGAAAGAAGGTAAGGGTTAGTCCTCCAGTTAAAGCGAGCTCGTGTGGGGGTATTGAATTCGTTCGAAAAATCGCGGACCATGAGATATAGCGAAAACAAAGTAATGTGATCGTTCCCAGAACTGCTGCGATCAGAGCTAAAGACCAGATTGCAGAGGCGACATATTCTTGCGCAGCACGCTTGTCATCGCGTCCGTGCGCATCCGACACCACATTGATAAGGGCATCTCCCGCCAATCCGAAGTTGGTCAGAGCCAGCCAGATGAGAATACTGCTGATGGTGAGCCATACTCCGTACTGTTCCGGCCCAAGGTAATGAATGGTAAGAGGTACTGACACGAGGCTAATGAGGATGGTCAGTCCACGCTGGATGATAGACGCTGCTCCGGTTAGAGCAGCACGCCTGTAACGCTCCTTGCCGCGATCATTCTCGCTGCGAAACATTCGGGATATATCGATATACCGGAACAGTTCGCGACCACTGCGGATGATTTGTCCAAGTGTCCGGGGGATGGTTCTTAGATTAAGTTCCATGATCCCTCGTGTGGACAGTGACGGAACAAGCTCATGCTGCGGCCATTGAATCAGTACTCACGAGCATTTGTGCTTCGATCCACCGGAATGTTCTGGCCATTCCGTCGCGGAGACGGATCGATGGCTCCCAACCGAGATATTCCCTGATTTTCGTATTGTCGCTGTTTCTGCCGTTGACACCTTTAGGAGCGCCAAGATCATAGCGGTGGTCGAGCTTCACGCCTGCGATGTCTTCAACCAGTTCGACAAGCTGATCGATTGTGACGAGCTCGCTCGAGCCGAGGTTGATCGGTTCATGGATGTCGCTTTCCAGGATTGCGAGCGTGCCTTGAAGGCAATCATCGATGTACATGAAGCTCCGGGTCTGTTTCCCGTCGCCCCAGATCTCAATTTTCCTGCTGCTCGATTGTTTGGCTTCGATTACCTTACGGCAAATCGCAGCCGGCGCCTTTTCACGGCCGCCCGTCCAGGTTCCCAATGGGCCATAGACGTTGTGATAGCGCGCGATTCGACACTGCAGTCCAAAGTCTTCTTCGAAGTGCCGGCACATCCGCTCGCTAAAAAGCTTTTCCCATCCATATCCATCTTCCGGTAATGCAGGATACGCGTCCGCTTCTTTAAGCGGCGCAACATGCGGATTCTTCTGCTTCTCTCCGTTGTATACGCAGGCGCTGGACGAGTAGAAAAATCGCTTTGCGCCTTGATCACGCGCTGCCATCAGCATATGGGTATTGATAAGAACACTAAGCATACATTCGGCTTTATGCCGCTCGATGAACCCCATGCCGCCCATATCAGCAGCAAGTTGAATGATGACGTCCATTCCTGATGCTGCTCGGTATGCGCTTTCCTTTTTACCCAAATCCAGCACAAGGTTTTCGACCTCATCGCATACTTGGTACCATTCACCAACGGGTTTGATATCTACGGCACGTTGCACCTTGATTCCGCGATCGAGCAAGTACCTGACGAGATGCCCGCCGATGAATCCTCCGGCACCGCACACGACAACGCTTTCATCCATTAGTTTCATTTGCTTCTCCTCTAAAAGCCGGCCTCGATGTCTTACCCCGGCCTGGGATGAGCCATCGATAACTCTGCGTCTTCAATTTCTTAAGTCCGCTTCGCATTAACTGGTAACTAATCAGGAATGCGAAACGGGGATTGTTGTGCAAATATCTCGGAGCCAGTCGGCGAGGCTCCTGTACCAGCCTGTGTAACCACTGCAGACCGCTGCGTTTCACCCAACTCGGAGCATCCTGAAATTGGCCGGTGTGAATGTCAAATGCTGCTCCTACGCCGACCATTAAGGGAACACCGAAGCGTGTTGCGTACGTGGCCATAAACCTTTCCTGCTTGGGAGTGCTCAGCCCGACCCAGATGATGTGTGGTTTGGTGTCACGGACGAGAGCGAGAAGATGGTCTTCTTCTTCGGATGTCAATGGACGGAATGGCGGCGTGTACGTGCCCACCACGTTCAATCCTGGGAACCGGGACTGCAAAGCATTCTGTAAGGCAGGTGCCACACCCGACCTACCACCCAGGAGAAAATGACGATATCCGCGTCCTACCGAAAGCTCACAGAATGCCAGCATGAAATCCGGTCCATAAACCCGATCCATCGCTCGGAACCCGCTCGCCCATCCAACCCAGGACATGGGCATACCATCCGGAGTGTTGATCAATGCCTCGTTCAGAATCTTGCGGAATTGAAGATCCTTCTGTGCTTCCATTACGCCATGAACGCCTGTCACGCAGATATAACCGTTCTTTCCACCGCTGATCGCAGTGTCCGCGAGAGCTACGGCACTTGGTAAATTGACAGCGGAAACCTTCACGCCGAGGATGTCGACGTGCTGACTCTTGCCAAATTCGTTAAGGCTCTCTGCAGGCCCTGAAGAAATCACTGTTGCGGCTCCTTTCAGATCCCGTTCATTGCGAAGAACGCAGTGTGAACCAGAATGGCGACATCCATTACGAAGTTGCGATTCTGGATGTAATAAAGGTCATACTGAAGGTTTTCGTGGATCAGGAAATGCCGATCGGCACTCAATTGCCATAGGCCTGTGATTCCTGGCACGACCTCCAGGCGTTGCCGATGTTGCTCGGTGTAGCACTCCACGATGTACGGCATCTCGGGTCGAGGTCCCACAAGAGACATGTCACCCAACAGAACGTTCAGGAGTTGAGGGAACTCGTCGAGGCTGGTACGGCGAAGAAAACGGCCGGCGCGCGTAATGCGCGGATCTGCTGACTCCGTCGGGGAATTCTGGTACCGCAGCGCATCGGGACGCATTGACCGGAACTTAAACATCTTGAAGGTCCGCCCATTTCGCCCAACACGCTTCTGGACAAATAAGGCCGGACCAGGTGAATCAAGGCAAATCCAGATTGCGATTCCCAGGAGAACAGGCCCAAAAATACAAAGCAGGAAACTCGCACCGACCACATCGAAGAGGCGTTTAACGAGAGCATAATGCCATGGCGTTCTGGGTTCGCTGATTGAATTTAACAGAAGCCCGTCCATCTCCATCGATTCAATCCAGGGGTGATCCTGATCCGCTCCTGTGGCAAGGTACGCTACTCTCACACCCGCCATCTTGGCCGTGTGAGCGATAACAGCCAGGCCGTCTGGAGACAGCTTCGATGTTGCAACCACGAGGAGCCCGCATCCGCTCATTGAGAGAGCGGCTACAGAAAGCGGACCGGAACGTATCGGTACAGTGCGCGACCGTCGATAGCCCAACTCCGCAACAAGCCCTCCTCGAAGGCGGGGATTGTCGTCGATCACGACGACAGGCTGCAACCCCAGGCGAGGAGAGTTCAGCAATGTGGTCACGATGCGACGCGCCGTGTCTCCCGAACCATAGACAGCTACCCGTTCCACCCCGAAGCCTCGGACGTGCAAGAGCTGGATGACTGCGCCTAGAAGTGACTTCTCAGCGATGAGCAATGGCGGAAGAAGGACGAAATCGATCACGAGAGCGCCTGCCGGCACGCTCAGCCTCAATACCAACGCGAACACAAGTAGGAGTAAGACGACTTGCGCTGAAAGGCGGATCGCTCGCTCAGTCTCACGAACGCGTAACAGGCTCCCTCCGCTTCCGAATCTTGGGTCGCGATTAAACATAGCGACCACCAATACTGCCGCAAGAGTACTTACGGCAGCGACATCGCGACTCCAATGATGGGGGCCAACGTTTTTAAACAAAACGTAGTCCAGCCAGAAGGAGCTCATCGTCCCCACCCAGCAGGCGGCGCCGTCAGCGATCGCCTGGGCTGACGCGCACAAGCTCCTGAATAGAGAATTGGGAGCGGTGCTCGCGTGCGAGACCCGAACGGGTCGAGGCCCCAGACACAGCGGTACTACAGTTTCAGGTGTACTCAACGGATAACCTCGATGATGGGCGACGGAGCCTCAGGCCTCTTGATAGCCCTGTGCTTCATAAGGAGACAGCCTCGCTTCGCCGCGTTGCTGTGAAACCTGAAGCGCCCCTTCGCGAGCGGACTCAACAGATTCTGCCGGCAATTCAACGAGCACCTGACGGCGTAAGAGTTCGATTGAAATGAGAAGACGCTGCTCACCACGAACCTTTACGAGGGTCCCGCAAAGTCCTGATAGTGGACCAGCTACAATTCGAAGCCAGTCTCCGCCGCAAAAGGTTTGAAGTTCGCAGGGTTCAATTGAAAGATCCTGGCGCACCGCGCGAAAGAGGCTTTCAACCTCATCCCTGTGGGCCGGCAGTGGACTTGACCCAGCACGAACGACATCAAAGACGCCGGGCGTCGACCGGATGGAACTAACTTCGCGCCGTTCCGCCTCGCAGAATATATACCCTGGGAAAAGGGGCCTCTCGACCGTCGCAATTCGGTCTGCCCAGCGGGTGCGAGTTTTGACCAGCGGCAAAAATTCATTACAGCACTTTGCACGTAACATTGTTGACACTGATTTTTCGTGGCGCGGGCGGACCCTGAACGCATACCATTCTTTCGATCTGCTTATGATTTGCATGTAAGCCACACCTTCAAAAGGGATTAAAAATGTTTCAACCGATACCTGAAAATTTCGGTCCACGGTATGTTGACGGGGGCGCCTTCGGACCGCTTGTTTTATCGGTCAGAGCGTACCCTCGTCCCGCTGTTTTGCTAAGTATTCTTTTAAAATCTGTCGTTAACGATCATCTCGATTTGGGTAATGCTAACGCAGACTCAGCTACAGCAGCTAAGTGTGGAAAAACAAGTCAAACAGCTGGGACTTTCTCGTACTTCACTTTGTACAGATGCTCAAATTGCCGCAAGCCAAAAGCGACAACATGCGACACGCAAGCGACAGGCTCACAACACCACCTGCCAGCTGGCAGAGCCACTTCCGCTATAGATGCACATCGGCGTCCTTCTTGATGGCCGAGATTTCCCGAAAGCTTCGAAGATGGGCCTAGCTCTTGCGGAAAAACAAGCTTGACGCAACTTGTCGCTTGTCGTGTCGTATGGTGTACGTACTCCCCGCCTACCAATTGGTCGATTCGCTCATCCAATCCGGTATTGTGACGATTTACCGCACAGTAGGTTAAATTTCGTTAGCCTCGCCGTTCGACAACGAAGTTCTGAGCAAAACAACTAGCGTCGCTGTCGATCCTCTGACAAAATTTCAAGCGACGTTGGCCGCTCCCAGGGCGAGCGGAGGCGCACAAAATTGAGCATCGATCGCACAGGTGTGGTGATCATTGGCGGGGGCCCGGCGGGACTAGCACCTCTATTAGCGGCGCATAGACGCGGGCGCCTTGCTGCTCTATTGAAAGAGGGCGTCACGGTGGTGGAGCAGTCTACCGCCATTGGGTCGGGGACCATCGGCCGCTGGTGCATTAACTCCGACAGCACTGGCTTCACCTTTGCGGATTGCCTCACAGGGCCGCCTGAAAGCGAGCTTGCCGCATTACGGGCACATCCGCTTACGAAGGAATTGCTGAAGGTCGGCAACGGCACCGTGCCTCTGTATCGCGCCGCCGAGTTTCTGACGTTGGTTGGCCAAGCGTTGCACAAATTGATTGCGAATGCGCCGGCGAGCCGTGTTCTTACGAGATATAAGGCAATTTCAACACAGCGCACGCCGAACGGCTGGATCACACTGATCAAAAATGTTGACAGCGGTAACGAGCGGACGATCGTTTCCCGAAATGTGGTGCTTGCGACGGGAGCCTCACAGCCGGCCGAACGCCTTCGGCAAGAGATCGTGGCTGGCGTCAACTTAGTCGCGCGATGGGGTCACAAGCTGATCCAATCCGGGGATGCTTTGAGCTTCCCTGGCTTCGCAGCAGCCGCTGCCCGTCTTGGCAAGCTTGGCAGGCCTCCGCGAGTGGCCATCCTTGGGGGCTCCACCAGTGCAGCGTCTGTCGCTGATGCGTTGCTTAACCATCTGCCCGGCGTCGCGTTTGGCCCGGACGGAGTCGCCATCCTGCACCGGCGTGATCTGCGTATCTTCTATGCCAGCGTGAACGCAGCCATCGCGGACGGATATACGGAATTTGGGCCCGGTGACATATGTCCGGTCAGTGGACGTGTGTTTCGTCTGGCAGGATTCAGATTGGATTCGCGAGAGTTGATCATGCGAGCACGCGGAATCGGAGGTCGCCCTCCTGAGCCTCGCTTGCTGTTACACCGTCTGGGATTAGACGATTCGGCCTCACTAAGGTTGCTGGATAATGCGGATCTGGTCATCGCTGCGTTCGGTTACCGGCCCCGCGCGCTAATGGTTTTCGATGAGGCCGGTAGGCGAGTGCCGCTCCTGGCCGAAAAACATCCACAAGCGCGACTTGTCGATGATCTCTGCAGGGTGATGGACGGAGACGGCGCCCCCATCCCTCACCTATTCGCGATCGGTCTGGGTGCGGGATTTGTCCCCCACGGAACACTCGGCGGTGAGCCAAGCTTCAGGGGCCAGGCAAACGGCCTTTGGCTCTGGCAGAGCGACGTTGGGGAGTTGATTGTCAATGACATTTTGTCTCAGGGCTCCGCAAACGATTACTTCATTGAATCACCAGCGCTGGGAGGCATGGAACAGAGTGAAGCTGTGCGGGGGCTCGAGATATGAGGATCCCGCTTATTCGCCCCGCCCCGCCGCAGCTGTCTCGTGCCATCTCGGAATTGCATTCGCTTGAGCAGAGTGGCATTTTCAGTAATTTCGGCCCGGTGAATACCCGCTTCGAGCAGGAAATGCTAACACGCTTTTTCGGCGGGAAAGGGGCCTGCACGACAGTTTGCAATGCGACCATCGGCCTTATGCTGGCGATCAAGGAGGCTGTCGGCCAACCCGCTCCGGGTCAGTTCGCGCTTATGCCGAGCTTCACTTTTGCGGCCGCGGCGCATGCGGCGCTTTGGTGTGGCCTGACGCCGTTGCTGTGCGACATCGATCCGGCGGATTGGGCGGCGGATGCCGCAGCCGAGTCCCTCATGTTGACGCGTTACCGGAGCAGGATAGCCATTGTGATTCCCCACGCAACATTCGGCTATCCCATTGATCTGGAGCGCTACCAGAAAATTACGAGTCAGCTTGGCATCCCTGTCGTTGTGGATGCAGCAGCTTCCCTGGGCACATTTGACGCGCACGGGCTCGGGTTCGGCAGTGGCTTTGCCGGAAGCGTGGTGTTTTCCATGCATGCAACCAAGCCTTTTGCTGTGGGCGAGGGCGGATTGATCTACAGTTCAGATCCAGATCGTATCGCGCGGCTTCGCGTCATGAGCAATTTTGGTTTTGGCGAGGCGCGCAGCGCGACCATGGCTGGTTTGAACGCCAAGCTTAGCGAAGTAGGGGCGCTCCTCGGCCGATTGCGCCTTGCCGATTTCAAGCGCATTTCAGCGCATCGTACTGCACTGCTCAATCACTATCGCGATTCACTTCCTGACCTGGATTTCCAATCGCGGGCGCCAGGTTTGCAGGCACTTCAATTTGCGTCGGCCTTGTTGCCATCTGCAGTGAGCGCGTGCCGGACGGCGATCCGTACGGAGTTAGCAGAGGAGGGGATCGTCACGGGAACATACTTTAGCCCGCACTTATTTGAGCAGCCGTACTTTCAGAAAACATGCACCGCAGGTCCGATGCCGGTCTCTGACGATGTATCCGCAAGGGTAATCAGTCTACCTTTGTTCGATACGATGACCCATCATGAGGTTGATCAGGTGGCCGACTTCCTTCGCATCGCGATTCGTGATTCAGCATACGGAACGGATCGGCAAAAACTGCTCAGTGGACGGCTCGTACAAGCCGTGAGGCGCGCGAGTGAGGAATCTACCCTTGTGGAAAATCGATAGGTTCTACGTCCCGGACTCGATACGACGCGTTGCAGCATTTGCGGTCGATTGTCTGCCATTGCCTTCTGTAGTTTGCAGTCCGCAGCGATGTCTCCTTTTCGCGATCGAAAGCCAATGCGACCGCAGCATTCTTGGCGAATTTTCTTCGCACTCCGGCCCAAATGATATGAGCAAGGTACGACGCGGTCACGCAGTTCCATGTGTTCAGCAGGCCTCTGCTTGCCTCGCTCGATTCCTGGGGAGATAGATATGACCGCCTCTGTTCCCCGCTGCGCCGTTGTCTTTAAGACTTACGCTTGGGATGAATTCATCGAACGCCAGGCAAAGCGCTTGGCAGAGGCTTCTGGTCCGCTGGATTTTTACGTCTCGGTCGATGAGACCGACGGTCCGGTTGGGCCGATACCATTCCAGCGAGTAATCCGTTTCACCTGCTCCGAACTTGCGGTTGCCGGTCTTCCCATGCGCTTTGCAGTTGGCGGCGTGCTGTGGTGGAACCCAGATTACGCGCACTATCAGTTTCTGCAGCAGCATCCGGATTACGACCACTACCTGTTCGTCGAATATGACTGCGTCGTACAATGTTCGCTGCAGCAGTTTGTTGTCCGTGCGATGTCAAGAGGCGCCGATCTCATAGCTCTGCCGATCTCACGCCCTGTCGACCAATGGCATTGGATGCCGTATCAGCGCGAGGCCTATCCTCCTGAAGATGTTAAGCTCGCGTTGCTCAACGTGTGTTTTCTTTCCTCTCGCGCTCTAAAACGACTGCACCAACGCCGCCTCGCCATGAACTCTGAGCTATCCAGCCGCGCTTGGCCAAGCGGTGAGGTCTTTGTCCCGACTGAAGTCGTGCGCGCGGGTATGACATGGCTATCGCTTGCGGAATTCGGTGACGTTTCTAACTATGCATGGTTTCCTCCGACATTGGAAGAAGATTTGGGTCCGGGCGATGCCAGCACCTTCATCCACCCAGTGCTTGACCGGCGTCGTTACGTCTCCTCGATGCTGCATCATGTTGGCTGTCTCCCGCCCGGCGAGCTCGACCGCGCACTCTCGCGTTTCCCGCGCGAGGAATACGCGAAGCTTCTGTGGCCGGCGGCCCGCAAGCGCGCGATGAGGCGCATCCAGCACAAACTCGTCCGATGGCGAGACCAAATGTGGTCGTGACGTGACGCCTCAGCTTGCGCAGACACAAATGCTGAAAAGAAGCACAGGCGGGTTCAAATTGATGACAACTTCATCCGGGGTGGAGTACGCAGGCAATAGTACCGGGAAGAGATCCAGCCGATGATTTGCGATGCAAAGGTCGACTGCTATTACTCGCGATGAGGCTCCATAACACCCCCGAAGCCATGCGGATGGGCTTTCCACACCCGGCGCTTTCGTTCCGTCAGCGGAACCCCGAGGAGTTCACGTGAAGCAGTAGATCCTCATCCGGCGGTATGAGAATGTCCTTATCTCATAGGGGGCGTCCAGAAAGGATGAGACGGGTTCGATCTTGTTTCAATGCCCATTCGACCTCCGCTCTACGACCTGCCGGTTAGATTGAAGCACGGCTCTAGAAGGTAAACCTTCCACCAAGCTGCCAGTTGCGCGGCAGTTGTTGTGAGGTTGCCTTGCCGAATGTACCTCCAAGGTCGGCGAAGTTGGTATCGAATCCTGTGAGGTTGACCCGGTTGAAAAGGTCGAAGAACTCAAACCGAACCTGGAAATCGACGCCTTCAGTCAGTCGAGTCACTTTGTAGAAGTTCGCGTCCGTTTCGATGAAGTTGGGTTGCCGGAACTGATTCGATTTCTCGTTGCCCTCGTTTCCGAAGTTTGCGGGCGCGGAGAATTGACCCGAGGTGAAGGCTCCGCTCAGGTACGCGCTCTTCGTGCTCCCTTCGTTGTACCCGGAAACGTTCAGATAGTCGGCGTTATCTCCGTCGGCGTTAAAATCGCCACTGCCCGGGGCGTAAGAGACCGCCGGGTTCGTCGCTTAGCAATACGGCGCCACGGTGTTGAGGTTCCCGTTTTTGCAGTAGGCGAGAAAGGGTGCGGTTGTAGTGACCATGGCCGGATAGCCAGTTTGATAGATGCTCGTACCGCTGGCGCCCCACCCGGATGTGAGAGTGCCCGCGACACCCTTGCCGTTGTCCAGGCCCGGAATCTCATAGTTGAAAGTGAGGGAGAACCTGTTGGGCACGTCCCAGGGCGAAGGACCGTAATACGACGATGGAGTTACTTCGGCCGGGTACACGCTGGCGTCGTCCTTGGATTCCGAGCGGGTATAGGAGGCGTCAACGAATCCGCTCTTCGCAAATCTTCCCTTGAAATCGAAGAAGGCGCTCTCGTAGTTGCTATAGCGATTGTTGTCAGCGTAAGCGATCGAACCGAAGCTGGGATTCAGGCGGCTCGGCGCGGGCTTGGCGACGAGATCGCCGGCAAAGGCATTGATGTCCGCTCCATAGCTGACCACCCCTGCCTGGTTCCCCCCGCCTACCAGGTTGTACGAATGCGATCCTGCGTAACCCGCACTGGCGGCGAAGTCTCTGCCAATTTTCTGCTCCAGAGTTGCCGACCAGATATTCGCCTTGGGGGAAAGCAGGTTCGGATTGATGGCTCCGATACCGAAATCTGCGCCCACGATACCGCCCTGCGAATCAAGGCATCCACTCGGTCCGAGTGTCGGGCAGATTGGCGATCCTACCAGTGGCGGGAACGTGAATCCAAACGGCGGTTTTGACGTTGTTCCCAGTTTGAAGATCGGTGGCGTCGATGTCCCAGCGGTGAAAGTAGGGATAACTTCTCCCGGCGGGCTGCCGCGGAACTCTTCCTGCACGTTGGCCTGGGTAAGCCAGTCGTTGAAGATACCAAAGCCGCCGTGCACAACCGTACTACCTTTTCCGGTAACGTCCCAGGCGAAGCCGACGCGCGGGCTGAGCAAGTCAGTCACGGCATGATTCAAAGCATTGTGAGTCGCTTTGGCAAATCCGCTGGCGATCTGCTGCGGTACCGTCTGACCTGGTCCAAGGTAGAAATTGCCGAAAACTGTCGAAGAGCTCTTCGACCACGGGTTGCCGCTATCGTCCCAGCGCAGGCCAAGCGTGAGCGTCAGGTTCTTGCTCGCCTTCCAGGTATCTTCGGCGAATAGTCCCCAAGTTCGTCCAGCCGCATCCCACGACCAGAGTTGCTCGACACCGGTCACTGGGTTGTACATCGTATGGTTCTGGTTGTGAGGAGCATCCTGGGCCAGCGTAAGGAGATTGTCGAATGTGAAGGTGGGTTGAGAATATGGTCCCTGGAACGGCTCCACATCGTCTCCGTACCACCCTTCGTATCCGAAACGCAGCGTGTGCGCACCGCGCACGTGGGTGAGGACATCGCGCCAGTGATAATTATGCTGGATGAAGTCTCCCTGGGCGAAACCGGTCCCGAAGGCCTGCCCATCTTCAGTACTAATTCCCGTCACGGAAATCGACGGAACCGTGTAGTTCTTCGCTCCAGTTCCCTGCGTGCCCTCCACACGGTTGAATCCGAAGATAGCCTCGTTGATGGTGTTGGCCTTGAGGTTGTGTTCGTAGTTGACCTGGCTGGCAATCTGCCAATTGTTATCCAAAGCGGAGAAGGCTGGGATGGACGATGGTGCGCCGTAAGTCAACAGCGTCCGGTAAATGCTGCCGTAAACCCGGTCGTTTTTGAACACTTTGTCGATGCGGCCGAAGTACTGGGTTCCGTTGCGAACATTCGGGGCGCTGAAGTTGCCTGTGTCGGACACCTGCAGCGAGCATGGCAGGTCATCTGTAGCCGCCGTCCCGCAGGTAGTTGGGAAAAGTGACGAGCCCGTTTGATAAACCTTTATGCCGGTTACATTGGTTGGAACGTAGGTGTTGAGCACACTTGTTCCAACGGTATTGGGGTAGTTTGTCTTGGCCCAGGCCAGAAAAGCTGGGTCAGCGAAGCTGATCGCCGTGTCGGTCGCCAGCGACTCGCGCAGTGGCTCGACTGCGAAATAGAAAAAAACTGCTTGTGGGGGATCACCGGCCCGCCGATTGCGCCCGATATGTTGTTGCCATGGAAGGGCAGGTACTTGGGCCCAGAGAAGTGTGTCCTGGCGTACATCTGCTCGGTGTCATACCAGTCGGCAGCTGATCCGTGGAATCGATCGGAACCGGACTTGGTGGTCATTACCTCTTCAACACCGCTGGCACGGGTGTATTCGGAGGAGTAAGTGTTGACCTGAATGGCAGTTTCCTGGATCGACTCCGGATTTGGTGTCAGGTTCAGCACTCCCTGGCGAATGCCGCTGGTTACATCGAGACCATCGACGACGTACATGTTCGACATCTGGCCTTGGCCGTTGGCGCTTGCGTCTACCTGGGTTTCGGTGGAGTAGTTGTCGACGCCGGAACCCGGCGTGCCCGCCTGGCCGGGCTGGCCGCCGCCCATCGTGCCCAACCCGGAGACGCCTGGAGCGAGGGTCGTCAAGGTGACCAGATTGCGGCCAGCGACAGGTAACTCAGCCACGCCGGAGTTTTCGAGTGTCATCTCGTTGCGGTTATCTGCCGTGTCTACAACCGGCTCCTCGGTATTGACTGTCACCGATTCCATTGCGGCGCCGACTTTCAACTGAATCGGGGGTAAGTTCAGGTTCTGCTCGGTCAGCAGCGTGATGTGAGTTTCGGCCTTCGAGAAGCCGTTTGCCGACAAAGTCAAGGTGTATGCCCCAGGTGCCAGATTCACGAAGCGATAGTTGCCCGACGCATCGGCCGCCGTTGAAACAATCGCGGTTGTCGCGTCGTTGGACAGCTGAATTTCCACCTTGCTGATTCCGGCCCCTGTCGGATCCTGCACAGTACCTTGGAGACTGCTGGTGAACTGCGCAAAGGATACCGATGTGCAGCCAATGACCAAGAACAACCATGCACAGAATCTGAGCCTTTGAATTATCTGCATTCGCTGCCTCCTGAACCGGCTACCAGTGAATGAAGTGGGCTGAGGATGCGTTTACCCGAACAACGCTGAAATGAGGGGCTTCCGGCCGCGTAACGCACTTTGAATTCCAGATCGGGATCGTAAATCTTGCCGCCTTCGCAATGTAGAACGTGCACAAAATACAGGCAATGGGTCAGATGTACCACGAAGAGCGGAGGCGAATCTCCACCGAATGGCGGAGGCACATCTGCGGCGAGGGTGCCGTGATCCAGTACCGCAAACCGATCATCTTTGTGAAAATCCGGTCCTGACGCCGGAAAGCCGGAATTCATTGGCGGAAGGCCGTTACGACGGCAGAATGCGCAATGAAAATGAGCGTTCCACGATCGACCTACAGGTCCATCCGTTGGAAGTAAGAGGCTTTTTTCCCGGCGGTTAGTTTCTGCTCCAACCGCGATTCTGCACAATTCCCACACCCTCGCGGATGGTGATGAGTTGATTTGCGGGGACGTTCTTCAACGCTTCGCGTTGGCCGCCTGGCCAGACGACATCGATGTCGACGATTTTGGACTCGCCAAGGCCGAAGTGGAGGCGCGGATCGCATGCAGAGTAGTAACTGGACTGGCTCACTCTTGCCTGTGCTTGCACTTTTCCGCTGTAGTGAACCAGCACGCGCGCCCCGATGGCGCTTCGGTTCGACTTCACGCCTTCAAGAAAAATCTTGATCCAGTTCTGCTGGCCGGAGACATCATTGCGGAGCAGGGTTGGCGGCTCATTCATGTTGATGATCACAACGTCAACGTCGCCGTCGTTGTCGAAATCTCCAAAGGCACATCCTCTCCCCGAGTGGGCCTCAATGATTCCCGGTCCGGCTTCGGCGCCTAGTTCCTCAAAGGTTCCGTTGCCGAGATTCCTGAAAAGAATGCGTGGAGTCTTGTAGGGAGAGTCGGCCAATACACGCTCAACTTCGGGGTACACATTCCCTGTGGCGACAAGAACGTCTGGATACCCATCGTTGTCGAAGTCGGCAAAGCCGGTACCCCAACTGACAAAGCGGGTTTCGACCCCAATTTTCGCAGCGCGTGTGCGATCGTCGAAATTGCCCTTGCCATCGTTGCGGAAGATGCCTGAAGTATCGCCCATGAAATGCGTTTTGAATAGATCCAGATGGCCATCCAGATCATAGTCGCCGATACCGACGCCCATGCCGGCTTGCTCCATGCCATCTTCGCTCAAGGCCACGCCGCGCAGCACACCCTCTTCACGGAAGGTGCCGTCGTGGTTGTTCATAAAAAGCAGGCTTGGCGTTGAATCGCAGGCCACGAAGATATCCGTCCATCCATCTTCGTCGAAGTCCGCGGCCACGACGGTCATGCCGTAACATTCGGTGGCCGACGCAATCCCGCTCTCCCTGGTCACATCGGTGAAAGTGCCATCGCCGTTGTTCCGATAAAGCAGGTGCCGCCCAGTGGGTAAACCGCGCGGGCCGCAGTTGACAGGGATTCCCTTCCAATTGCATGTCGAAGCCGCGCCCGGGACAGGTGCCTTGGCGAGATCGAATCGAATGTAGTTGGAGATGAATAGATCGAGATGGCCGTCGCGGTTGTAGTCGACAAAGCTGCAGCCGGCGCCCCAACGCGTCTCACCCCTCAGCAGTCCCGCCGCACTCGTTACATCCGTGAAGGTTCCATCGCCGTTGTTCCGGAAGAGACGGTTCTCCCCATAGTAAGTGCAGAAGATGTCTTCAAATCCGTCGTTGTTGTAGTCGCCAATGCAGACTCCATTGGCCCATCCAACCGCTCGCAGGCCGGCCTTATCGGTCACATCGGTGAATGTTCCATCGCGGTTGTTCTTGTATAAACGATTCGTCGCTTCAGGCGGAGCCCCGTCGAGCCGTGTGCCGCAAAGCAGGAAAATGTCCATCCATCCGTCGTTGTCGTAGTCGATGAATGCGCATCCGCAGCCGTTGGCCTCAAGGATGTACTTCTTTGTGTTGATGCCGCCATAGATGGTCGGGATCCGCAGTCCAGCCGCCTGAGCCGTATTCACAAAGTGTGCGTTGAACGGACGGCCAGAGGCAGTAGGACGAGCCTGAGGCTTGACTTCTCGCGAGGCGATGCCCTGTTGCTGCGCAAGGGCCATCCATTCTGTGGGGAAAAAAAGCGCGCCGGTGGCGGCAGAGACAAACGAACGGCGTGTGATCTTCATGCGGTCCTATCATGCGCTCTGTCTTCCTGGGTCTGGCTCGGCTCGAGAGCTACTCGCGCCGGCTCATCTACGACTGTTTCGCCCGCGCCGGTTTCTTCGATGAGCTTAGACCGGTTATGTTCGCATTCTTCACGGTTACTTTCTGGCCTGGTTCGGCCGGATCCGCGCAATGCGCCTGATATGTCTTTACGATTCGACTTCGTGATAGAGCCGGTACTGCTCCTCTTGAATCGCGGCGAACGGCTTGAAGACCAGAGCTTCATTGTCGGTTTGCACACTCCAGGTGCTGGAGCCCCTGGAGGTTTGAGCGGCCGCCAGCAACTTGGATCTGCGCAGCGGCGATGCGGGGCGTCCCAGGGCGAACAGAACAAGCGGACCAAGAACAGGCGCGACAACATTCGGATGTTGCGGGTCCACTGCCTCGAGTGCCGTCGACATCTCGAATTCTACTTCGATGCGGTCCCCGTTGTTCCAGGTCCTGGTAATGGCCGCGAAAGTTCCGGGCGTCAGGGAATCGTCGATACGGCGCCCATTCACAGCCACCGTGGTCTTCGCTCCTGCCCATGCAGGAACTCTGAGGTGCACGGTGAGCGACTCTGGCTTGTTGGTGGAGACCTCAATCTCCGTGGCCGGCTCATAAGGGTAGTTCGTGCGCTGGGTTAACGTAACGCGAGCGCCCTCGCGGGTCCACGTAGCTCGCGAGGGCACGTACAGATTCACGTAGATGCCGTCTGCATCGCGGAAATAGGAGCTGATGCCGTAATCGGCCGTGATCTGCGGGAAAGTCCCCGAGCAGCATGGCCACTTGTCCTTGTAGTAGCCCTTGTTGGCAAAAATGTGATTGTAGTCGGAGTAGTAGAAGGCTGTGCCGTCGTTCTTCAGCGGTTTGGCGCCGAGGATGGTGTTCAGCAGCACCTGCTCCATGCTGTCGCCGTAGCGGCTGTCGCGCGTCACGCGAAGCAGATAGCGCGTAATCTTGAAGTGCCCGTAGGAACCGCAGGGCGTCTCGAAACTGAAGTGGGTTCGTTCCAGGCTCTCTCCCATCTCCCCGCCGCCGGGTTTGCGGAACAGTTCGTCCGGCCCCCAGCCCCCGGTTGCAAAGCTTTGCGTGTCGCGGAGGAACGCGAAACCGTTTTGCGCGGCGACAAGATGTTTCTGGCTGCCCAGGGTCAGATAGGCCTGCATGGCGCTCGAAAAGGCGTTGACGTGGCTGTAGGCATGCTCGCCCGGGAGAACATTCTTTCCCTCGGACAAAGGGTTGAAGTAGGTATCGTCTTCCAGGAACCGGACCGCGAGATCGCGGTAGCGATCGCCGGCCCCGCGGTGATAGGCGAGAAAAAGATTCTCAGGTAGCGTATAGGTTTCGTCCCAGCAGTAGGCCTCGTCCTTATGCGGGAGCGCATATTGCTCGGCCCGGGACATGGCCTTGGCGGGCAGATGCGGTAGAACCGCATCGGTGGCGGCGTCGAGTACCTTGAGTGCCATTTCA
Organism: uncultured Acidobacteriaceae bacterium; assembly: GCA_963758785.1. GTDB lineage: Bacteria > Acidobacteriota > Terriglobia > Terriglobales > Acidobacteriaceae > Telmatobacter. The sequence goes on along the minus strand of CAVWXA010000019.1, from coordinate 28,983 downwards.
TCCCCGGCGAACTGATGCGCATCGATGAGGCCGCACGCGGTCTTGTCAAAGGTGTAAGCCGGGAGGTGATAGCCGTCGTAGAACTTTGTGGTAATGGTCGGCGCGAAGGCGCGGACAAGACGTCGTACCTTTTCGCGCGTCGGTTGCGAACCCGTGACAGCATAGGCGCGCGCCAGGGCCGATAGGTACTGCCCGAAACTGTGCCCGGGGATGAAACCGTGAAATGTTCCGTGCGGATCGAACTCCGGCGAATTGTCATACCAGCCGCCCATGTCCTCGCCCGGAGCGGGTTGACCGGCCCGCTGCCTAAAGGGCTTGAGAAGCATGTCATCGTCGAGCGCCAGAAACAGGGCATGGTTGGCTTCGAACTGCTGGCGCATGGGGCCATCGAGCAATGCAATCTCGTTATAACCGAATTGACCGAGCGGAGCGGCGCTGGTGCTCGCCGCGGCGGCTTCTGCTTTTCGAAACCGGCTTGCCGAGGCGACAGCCGCGGCCGCGCCTAATTTGAGAAATGCCCTGCGAGAAGGTCGCATTATGTGAGTTCTCCAGCCTTTCTTTCAATATCTACTCAGTCCGCGTTGCATGCGCAAGGCTTCTTGCATGCATTGAGGAGCCTCACCGATGAAAGAACAATCTAGTGCATGGCGGTGTCCTCGACGAATGGTTCAGATGTACTATATTCGCTGGTCATGATGACTGATCGAATCGTTCTGTTCCTTCAAGCGAAAGCGCGGTCAGGCCGTTAGCGGCCGGGCAACGAGGATTTTATCGCTATGGGCCAGCAGGCGGATTGCGCGGTTGTGAGCCAATGGGCGGACCCAGCGCTCCGCCGGCCATTGCATGCTGTTTTTCTGCTGGCTGCGCTGGCGGCGTGCGGATGCAGGCAGGAACATCCCGTGATTGCGGTGATTCCTCGCACATGCGGCACAGCGCTTTGGGAACCGGAACACGCAGGCGCTGCGGCTGTGGCCCGTGCACGCGGCATGGAAATCTACTGGAACGCGCCCATGCGCGACGACGACATTCAGGCGCAGATCGCACTCATCGAAAAGTCGGTGAATCGACGATACGCCGGGATTATCGTTTCCCCCATCGAAACGCTGCCCATGCGTACACCGATCCGGCGGATTCTCGCCGACGGCATTCCGGTGGTGGTGGTAGGGACCGAACTCGGCGTGGCCCCGGGACCGAAATTGACTTACGTGCTGAGCGACGAGCGCGCAGCCGGAGAGATGGCGGCGCGCCGCGTCGGAAGCATCCTCGAGGGCAAGGGCTCTGTCGCCATTTTGGGCATCGATCCCCAGTTGACGAGCAACGTGGAGCGTGAACGCAGTTTTGAAGCCACCCTTGCACGCGAGTTTCCTGACATCCATGTCGCGGTGCGGCAGTTCGGTCTATCCAGCGTCCCACAGGAACAGGAGGCTGCGGAGGAACTGTTGGCGAAAGGACAACAGATCGATGCGATTGTCGCACTATCGCTGGCCTCGACACGAGGGGTCTATTATGCCCTGGTCGAGTTCGGCATGGCCGGAATCATCAAGCTAGTTGGTTTCGACCAGGATTTGATTCCGCCGATCCGAAACGGCGGGATCGATTCTGTAGTAGCGCAGAACACGTACGCGATGGGCCAATTGGCCATGAACCTGATGGACCGTGAGCTTCACGGGAAAGGCGGCGGGACGGTGCTGGAGGTGCCGCCGGTACTAATGACGCGCGAGAACGTCGATTCCGCTCAGATTCGCCAGATTCTCAACCTGGCATGGTGGCCGCCGCGATGAAGACAATCTTCACCAGGAGAAACCTGATCATCGCCGGCTCAGCCCTTGCGGCGATGGGATTGTTGGCCGTCTGCGGCGTCTTCGTGCTTCGCTCCATTGCGCGCCGCAGTCCCTTCACCAGGCAAAGTGTGTCGCTGGCAAAGCAGGATGACTGGCAGGCCTTCGGCGGCACCTGGCAGTATGCCGACGGCGCGATGCAGAACAACTCCGACGAGCGCGGCGCCAAACTGATGAGCGGACCCTCCTATTGGTCGAACTATTCGATAGAAGCTGACGTACTTTTGCTCGGCCAGTATGGCGACGCTGGCCTGATCATCCGCTCCACCGATGAAGAGGAAGGTGTGGATGCATATCACGGGTACATGGCGGGTCTGCGCGATCTCGACAACACTCTCATCCTCGGGCGTGCCGACTACGGGTGGCGGGAGTATGCAGCCAAACCGGTGACGCCGCGAGTCTACGCGCAGCAGTGGTACCACGTGAAGTTCCTTGCTTACGGCTGCGACTTCGCTGTCAGCGCTACCGCGCCCCACGGTCAAACCACGAGCGTCGCAGTGGAAGATCCTGGCTGTCTGACGGAGGGCCGCTTCGGGTTTAAGTCGTACAACACCGGCGCCGAGTGGAGAAACGTGGAGATTCGAAAAGCGACGCGCCAGGACCTGGTGGCGATGACTGGTGGCGCGCGTCCACCGATCGCCACCCCCGACGCACTCCCGATGGGCGCGGCGCCTGGGTCCTACGACCACTATTTCGAGCCCATTCAGCGCGATCTTCTGGCCCATCGTACCGACGTCAACGTGCAGCCGATCAGCAGCCTCCGTCTGCTCTCCCCGGACGTTCCCGCTTCGGTCACGATCCACGGCGTGGTCACGCTCACCTCGCCGGTGCTCTTCATTCAGGATCCCACCGGAGGGCTGGCGATTACTGACAGCCACGCGCATGCGCCTCTCCAGATCGGCGATGAAGTCGAGGCCAAAGGAGATGCGGAACTGCACGATTTCAGCTCGCGCCTCCATAACGCCAATGTGCGCCTGCTGTGGTCTCACACCCCTGTTCCGCCCGTCGCGGTCACTGCGGCGCAGGCGGCCACCGGGGCCTTCGACGCCGAGTATGTCGAGATTCAGGGTCGTCTGGTGCATAAGGACGAAGCTCCTGGACATATCCTGGTTCTTACTCTCGATGAAGCAAGCCAGTCGTTTCTGGCTATCGTAAGTGAGGCGGGACAGGCGGAGAGGCTGCGAAAACTGAAGGAGATGAGCCGCCTGCGGTTACGCGGGATCTGTGTCGTGGATTCCAACTACACCCACGATTTGACGTCCTTTGCCGTGCTGTTGCCGTCGTTCAACGATGTCGAGGTAGTCGACGGGCCGCCGTGGTGGAGCGCCGGGCACATCGTCGCTATGATCATCGGCGTGCTGCTGCTGGCTCTCGCGGGACTGAGTTGTTACGTCCTGATCGAGCGCTGGCGCATGCAAGCCGTTCTGGATGAGCGGGGGCGACTGGCGCACGAGATGCACGATACGCTGGCGCAGAGCTTTGCCGGATTAGGTTTCCAACTGGAAGCAATCCGCGACGAGGCCAATGAAGGTTCGAACATCGTGCCGCAATTGGACGTAGCACGTCTCATGGTGCGCAACTCCCACGAGGAAGCGCGGCGCAGCATCGCGATGCTGCGGCCGGAGAACCTTGAGTCTGTGGGTCTGTTGCGGGCAATGGAGAACTGCGCACATCGTATGGTGAACGGCACTTCATCGATCGCGGTTCGGGTTTCGAGCGAAGGCAGCGAGCGGGCCATACCTCTGCGTATCTCCGACACGCTCATGCGCATCGGGCAGGAAGCTATCGCCAATGCAGTTCGTCACGCCCACCCCTCCCACCTCGACATCTCGCTCAACTATCTCAGATCCGCGGTCGATCTCGTGATCGAAGACGACGGCTACGGCTTCTCCCTGACCGGCGAGTTAGCGGGCTTCGGCATCTCGGGGATGAACAAACGCGCCGAGAACATCGGGGCAACGCTGACCATTCACAGCGCGCCCGGAACTGGCACCACGTTGTGCGTGCACGCACCCACTCCGCCCTCACTGTTCCGCGCATTCTGGCTACGGATGCAGAACTCCTGGAGAAAGCGATCCTATGGAAACCCACACAGGTAGAAAGCCGATTCGCGTGCTGATTGTCGACGACCATCCGGTTGTCCGCGCCGGATTAACCAGTTTGCTGCGGAAAGTAAACGGGCTGAAAGTGGTCGGGACCGCGCACAACGGTGAAGTGGGGCTCGACCTGATCCGTCGCTGCTCAGTCGACGTCGTTCTTCTCGACCTGCGCATGCCCAAGATCGATGGCATCGATTTTTTGACCATGCTGCGGGAGATCGTGTGCCCCCCTACGGTTCTCATTCTCTCCAGCTATGCGTATGAAGAAGAGATCTATCGCGCGCTGAAAGCCGGTGCCCGTGGCTATATCTCGAAGGACGCCTCAGGTGCCCAGATCGTTGAGGCAATCAACACCGTGAACGAGGGCGGCAGGTACCTCTCGGGAGATATCGCGGGACGACTTGCCGAACGCGAATCGCGCTCCAGCCTGAGCTCCCGCGAGACGGAGATTCTGGAGATGGTCTCAAAGGGCTTGACTAACAAGGAGATTGCACGCGTGTTCCAGATCAGCCAATACACGGTTCGGAATCACATTAACCACATCAGCGCCAAACTGGAGGTCGGCGACCGCACCGAAGCGGTGGCGGTGGCCATGCAGCAAGGCATTCTGAGCCCACGCTGAAATTCTGCAGTTTGAATGTTTCTTCTTCCGGCTGCGATGCCCGATTTCTTCAATTCCTGCACCAAGTGATAGATAGCTTTCTCGTCGATTGGCCTCCGCGCCAGTGCGCACGCGCTCGACACACAGAAAAATGCAATTCCGGCAATCCACCGCATCCCATCAGCCATTCCGCGGTCAACTTGGTTTGCGGTCAAGGTGCCATGTGGGGCAGGTACGCGGCGTAGTACACCTGACCCATTGCGTATCGTTCCCTCTTCGCAGCTACAGTTGCTGTGTCCCGTGTACGGGCTCGAACTCGACTTCCAGGATATGGCTGGCAGAACAAGGCAAGCGAGGGATTGCTCTCGAGTTGAGCTGGTATGCGCTTTCCGCGATTTTACTTTTCTGGATTGACGGGCTCATCGCAAATGAGAAAGCGCAAATGCCGCCCACGGGCATTTCGCAACTTGTAGGAGGCAACAAATGAAGAGCACGAACAATGGCCGGCTCTACCTGCGCTATCGGGAACAGCGGATCGACATCCTGCGGCTTTTGGCTCCGCATCTCGCATTGAGGGTCGCGCCAAAATATCGCGACGTCTTCGGGCTGTTATTCCTGCTTTTCGCCACTCTCACCTGCTTTGCCCAGTACAGCGGCAATGTGCAAGGCATCGTCGCGGATCAAAGACAGGCCGCCGTTGCCAACGCCACAATCCACCTGCGCAGTGTGGACACCGGTATCGTACAAACCACGACAAGCGATGGCGCTGGCTTTTATCGTTTCAGCAGCCTCGCTCCCGGGAACTACGTTGTGTCGGCAGTCGTCCCCAATTTCAGAGAAGAAGAATCCCAATTCACGCTCAGCACCGCCGAAACCAAGGGCATCAATCTGACAATGCATTTGGCAACGGCTCAAGAGAGCGTCGTAGTTCAGGTGACACCCCCTACGATTAACACCGACGACAGCCGTCTGGAAACTACGCTCGAGTCCCAGACCGTCCGCGACCTCCCCGAGGCGAATCGCAATCTATGGGACACACTGGCAGCTGCGCCAGGCGTCTCGGGAACGGGTACGCGCGCGCAGGGAGAATCTCCAGGAGGTTTTGCGGATAACTTCGGAACGCAAACGCCGGCCATCAGCGCCAATGGACGCAGCTATATCGGCAACTTGGTGATGGTTGACGGTATGAATGTCACCAGTCCCGTCCAGAACGGTAACCTTATCCTTTCGCCGATTCCAGAGGCGGTGCAGGAAGTGACGATGCAGACCAATTCCTGGGACGGAGACGTGAATCTCGGCAGCTCAATCCTCGTCCAGGTGACCACAAAATCTGGCACCAACAAATTTCACGGCGCCGGCAGCCTGTTTTATACGAACCAGGATTTCGAGGCGAACACCGAGTTCTCGGACGCAACCGCGGATCTTCCCTTTGGCCGAAAGGACCTGGTCGGCGCGTTGGGCGGACCCATCTGGAAGAACAAAACATTTTTCTTCGCCGACTTTGAGAAGTTGTGGGCGACCACTTCTGCCACGGCCAGTTCCGGCGCACAAACATTCGAGGATCCGGCATTTGTTACGTGGGCCAAAACTGCGTATCCCAATACTGTGGGTACCCAGGTACTAACGGGATGGCCGGCAAAGTTTCTGGTTCCCAACGGCACCAAGGAGACCGCTTTGACCGCGTTTGGTGCAAGCAATTGCAGTGGCGCCGGCGGTACGGGTGCAAGCACGGACATTCCCTGCAGCACGGATGTGATTGACACCGGCAACTTCGCAGCCAGCCCCTATTACAACGCCCTGCAGTACAACTTCCGGGTCGATCAGTATTTCACCCCCAATGACCGTCTCTACCTGAGCTATTACGACGATAGTTTCACCCAGCAACAACTTTCACCCAGAGAAGGTTTGCAGGCTGAGGACATTATGGCGAATCGGTATGGGCAGGTCGACTATACTCACACCTTCAATGCGAAGGTCTTGTGGGAGTCTGCCTTCGCATTTGCCAGTGTCGGCGGCGCGAATGGGCAGGATGCCGATCTTAAAGTACCGGCCATTACGGTTTCCGATATCTCCGAAGGATTCCAGGTGGGCGGCGGATTTGGGCCGGGAGAATATCGCGGTCCCATGTACAACTGGCGTTCTGTATTAAGTTTGGTCCACGGCAGGCACGTATTGAAGTTTGGCTACGATGGGGCGAGAGGAATCGAACACGGCGACTTCACTCCCGATTACGTGCGGCCCAGCTTTACCTTCGGCAATCTTCTGGCTCTCGTGCAAGACACACCTGTTTCAGAAGCGGCAACCTACAATCCTCTCACCGGCCTGCCGGCCAAGGTCGCCTTTGGCGGACAAGAGAATCCGTTTGGATTCTATGTTCAGGATGATTGGAAAGCTAAGCCGAATCTCACTTTTACGATTTCGCTGCGCTGGGACGATTTTACAAATCACATTCCCTGGGGAAACAGCGGCTTCCAATTTAGCGCTCTGATGCTGGGAACAGCAGGTACCTTCACCGAGCAGGTCGCCAATGCCACGGTCGGCGTAGTCCCACAGGTGTTTGCCAGGGACATGACGAATGTCTTTAGCCCCCGCATTGGCTTCTCATGGGATCCGTCCAGCCGTGGGACCTGGGTGGTACGCGGAGGCGTCGGAGTTTACCACGACTGGATTGCGATGGGCCAGACAGTCGACCAAACGCGCCTGAATCCACCCGGCATTGTCAGCGCGACTTTCTTTGAAGGCGGCAAAGGAATCCAGCCGATCTTCGGGCTGGCGCCTTCTGGAACCTATCCCTTCAACTTTACTTTGCCAACCATCCCTGCAACTGGGCTGAATGCCGCTGGAGGCCTTCCCGGAGTGCAGGCCAGCGTGGATTCTTTAGCCCGGAACATGGTGTCGCCTCTAGCCGTAAACTACGTCATCGGGGTCGAGCACGAACTGCCATTCAAGTTCGTTGCAGGCGCAAGCTACTCCGGCTCCAAAGGCTACGACCAGTTGACTGGAACCGATCAAAACCGGTACCCCGGAGGTGCGGTTGTCACTGGAACAAACGAAACAGTCAACCGTCTGAATCCTAATTTCGGCGCAATCACTTACGTGACCAACGCACGCTATGCCAACTACAACGCGATGATTCTGACCCTTCGCGGGAGACAGAACTCGCGAGGCAGTTTCCAGGCTTCCTACACCGTTGCTCAAGCCAAGGATTATCCCGAAGAGGGCACGCGATTTGATCAGGATACTGGCAATATCCCCGACCCGATCGCCTATTTCAGTTATTACGGATTGGCGAATTATGATGTCCGCCAGCGTGTCTCTGCTTCCGGTGGATATACCATGCCCGGCATCAACGGCAATGCGATCGGGAAAGTCGTGACTTCCGGCTGGGAGCTGACTTCCATATTGGCTGCACAGACAGGTTCGCCCTTCTGGGTTTACAACACCAACCCGCCGACCGTTCCTGTCAACCCTGGCGACTACAACCTCGACGGAACGGACTGGGATGTACCCAACAAACCCACCCAGAACTTCACCGGGGGACACAGCCGTGCATTGTTGGAAAAAGGAATCTTCACACAATCTGATTTCCCGGTCCCGACTGCGGGCACGGATGGGAACGAGCCGCGCAACATATTCACTGGTCCCGGTATGGTCGAGGTCGACGCCGGCCTGCTAAAAAATACTCAGCTACCCCAATTGGGCGAACAGGGAAATCTGCAGTTGCGTTTTGACTTCATAAACCTGTTCAATCGCGTAAACCTCGGCCCGGTGGATGGGAACATGGCCGACGGGACCTTCGGGCGCTCCACGACTGCGCTACCCGCCAGAGCTCTGCAAATGGGATTGCGTTTTGCATTCTGACCCGCGAACCCTCTTGCCCGGCGAGCCGCGATGATATCCCGGCTCGCCGCCTTTCGCCTCGCGGGTGACTGGGCGTGAATATTTCAGAGCATTCCCCCGTTAGAGCATTTTCTGTTTTACTGTAGACCATCTAGTGCGAGTCTGAACCAAGCCTGGGCATTGCCGGGAGTAATGCATGGCAGGGCTTCTGTGATGGCCTGATCGAGAGTTTCTTTGGTTCGAGCCTGGGCTGCGCGAAGCAGTTGTTTGAGTTTTGCCCAGGCCTTCTCGATGGGGTTCAGATCGGGAGAATAGGGCGGCAGATAGAGCAGCTCCGCGCCGGCTTTTTCGATCCATTGGCAAACTGCAGGCGCCTTATGCGCGCTCAAGTTGTCCATCACCACCACGTCGCCGGGCTTCAGCACCGGGTACAGCAGGTGTTCAACGTAGGCCAGGAAGATATCGGTGTCGGTAGGCTCTTCGATGGTCATGGTTGCGACCATACCGCTGAGGCTCATGGCGCCCAGAATCGTCATGATTTTCCAGTGACCGCCAGGCGTCGCCTCGTGGATGCGTCTGCCTCCCGGACCGCGTGCGTAGAGCCGTGTCATCGAGGTAGTGACACCGCTCTCGTCAAGGAAAATCAGCCGTTCCGGTGAGATCGACTGGATGCGCGCCGCGAACTCTTCGCGTCGCTCGCGGTTGGCTTCGCTGTCCCGCTCGACCGCGTGGAGTGACTTTTTTTCAGCCGCAGACCCAACTTCTTCAACAGATGCCAGATCCGACCCAAGCTGAGCGAAATGCTCGCCTCACTATGCAACTTGGCCTGCAGTTGAGCCAGCGTCAGATCGGGTTTCGATGCCACCCAATCCATCACCTGTCGCTGCGCCGCGACACCGGCACGCCACTTGCGCCCGGGCTGGTGCCGCACCCGCTCGGCCTGCCCGGTGCGGTTCCGTTGTGCGGAGATCTTCTTCGCCCAGCCCACGCTCACCAGGAACCGATCCGCAAGTTCCTCCAGCGTCTCCTCGCCTTGATCGTAAGCAAACAGAAACTTACGGCGCAGGTCATCCCCCTATGGCTTCGCCATCGATTCACTCGCCGCGGATCATCGCCACGACAAGTCTACACTATTAAAGAAAATGCTCTAGGCGGCTGTCCTTGACGCACTATAGCCCATCCGTGGACCCTCCATGGAATATGGGGCACGCCCATGCGGCATCCGCTGATTCTCGCCGAATGTCACTTTTTCTGTTCTCGCATTGCATGATTCCGATCGTGGGTAGAGCGAGAGATAATCATCACCATGCGATTCACTGTCCGAATTGGCATGTTGGCTACACTAGTGGCCACACACTGTTTCCTCATTGCGCAGACGGTGGTCACGCATACCAATGCAGATGGGATTGCACCCATTGCCTCTGCCTTGCAGGCGGGTCAATTTGATAAAGCCCTCGAGTATCTGCGGCCGGAGCTCGAGCAGAACCCGAAGAATGCACAATTGTGGACCTTGCAGGGTATCGCGCTCTCCGGCAAAGGAGATAAGAAGGATGCTCTGAGTGCTTTTCGCCGCGCCCTGGAAATCTCGCCGGATTATTTGCCTGCTTTGGAAGGAGCCGCGCAAATTGAATACGAGAACAACAGTAAAGACACCGTCGCTTTGTTACAACGCATACTGGCACAGCGCCCAGGCGATCCAACCAGTCACGCAATGATGGCGGTGTTCGCCTACCGGCGCGGAGACTGCGCCACGGCGGTTTTGCATTTCGAGCAAAGCGCGCCACTCCTCGATTCGCAGCCCCAGGCTTTGCAGCAGTACGGTGATTGCCTGGTCACGCTCAAAGAGACTGAGAAAGCGATTACGGTATTTGAACGCGCTTTGGCTCAATCACCAGGCGATCCACGTGCCCGTTACCGGCTTGCATCCGTCCAGATGATAGCGAAGCGTCCCAAAGATGCTATCGCGGCCCTCCAGCCGCTGTTGCAGAAACAAACGACGGATTCCAATGTTCTCGAGTTGGCTGCGGCCGCTTTTGAAGCGGATGAAAACACTCCCGAGGCAGTCCGCATTCTTCGCCAGGCAATCGTTTCCGATCCTCATAACGTCGACCTCTATGTTGACTTCGCCACGTTGTCGCTTGACCATCAGTCGTTTCAGGTTGGGGTGGATATGATCGATGCTGGACTCGAGGCTGAACCAAAGGCCGCGCCGCTCTATGTGGCGCGTGGCATCCTCTTTGTGCAGCTTGCCCAATACGACAAAGCGGAAGCCGACTTCGAGAAGGCAGATGCGCTCGACCCCCGTCAGTCCTTTGCTTCGGCTGCAGAGGGACTGGCCGCCCTCGAAAAGAACGACCCTGACCGGGCTCTGATTACTGTGCGAGAGAAATTAGCTCAAAAGCCCGACGATGCCATTCTGCTCGACACGCAAGCGGAACTTCTTGCGCAGCGAGGCCCAGAGCCCGGCAGCGTAGAGTTTCGCGAAGCCGTGAAGTCTGCGGAAAAGGCGATTTCACTGCGGCCCTCTCTTGGCACGGCGCGCGACCTTTTAGCAAAACTCTACCTGCAGTCAGGACAGAACGAGGCAGCCGTCGAACAGAGCCGCAGAGCTCTGGACATCGATCCAAAAGACCAAACCGCGCTCTATCACCTTATTCAGGCGCTGCGCAAAAGCGGACACGAAGATGAAGTTCCTGACCTGCTTAAGCGCCTGGCCGCGCTCCGGATGGAAGGAACTAAGGAAGAAAAAGAACATAATCGTTACAAGCTGGTAGAAGAGGGAGTCCATTAATGGAGATACAACGGCCGTGATATTTAGATCAGGCGATCTTGTGCCTGGCTGAGTCATTGGTTTCTGACATGACCTTGCCTCGGATGCTCGCTGCCATTTCCTGCGGTTTCAAGGCCGCGATTCCCGCCGATTACACCAACTCAAAATCGCAATTTCAAAAATGGTGATCTAGAGCATTTTTTTTAATAGTGTAGACTTGTCGTGGCGATGATCCGCGGCGAGTGAATCGATGGCGAAGCCATATGGGGATGACCTGCGCCGTAAGTTTCTGTTTGCTTACGATCAAGGCGAGGAGACGCTGGAGGAACTTGCGGATCGGTTCCTGGTGAGCGTGGGCTGGGCGAAGAAGATCTCCGCACAACGGAACCGCACCGGGCAGGCCGAGCGGGTGCGGCACCAGCCCGGGCGCAAGTGGCGTGCCGGTGTCGCGGCGCAGCGACAGGTGATGGATTGGGTGGCATCGAAACCCGATCTGACGCTGGCTCAACTGCAGGCCAAGTTGCATAGTGAGGCGAGCATTTCGCTCAGCTTGGGTCGGATCTGGCATCTGTTGAAGAAGTTGGGTCTGCGGCTGAAAAAAAGTCACTCCACGCGGTCGAGCGGGACAGCGAAGCCAACCGCGAGCGACGCGAAGAGTTCGCGGCGCGCATCCAGTCGATCTCACCGGAACGGCTGATTTTCCTTGACGAGAGCGGTGTCACTACCTCGATGACACGGCTCTACGCACGCGGTCCGGGAGGCAGACGCATCCACGAGGCGACGCCTGGCGGTCACTGGAAAATCATGACGATTCTGGGCGCCATGAGCCTCAGCGGTATGGTCGCAACCATGACCATCGAAGAGCCTACCGACACCGATATCTTCCTGGCCTACGTTGAACACCTGCTGTACCCGGTGCTGAAGCCCGGCGACGTGGTGGTGATGGACAACTTGAGCGCGCATAAGGCGCCTGCAGTTTGCCAATGGATCGAAAAAGCCGGCGCGGAGCTGCTCTATCTGCCGCCCTATTCTCCCGATCTGAACCCCATCGAGAAGGCCTGGGCAAAACTCAAACAACTGCTTCGCGCAGCCCAGGCTCGAACCAAAGAAACTCTCGATCAGGCCATCACAGAAGCCCTGCCATGCATTACTCCCGGCAATGCCCAGGCTTGGTTCAGACTCGCACTAGATGGTCTACAGTAAAACAGAAAATGCTCTAATCCATCAACTTAGTATGCCCGGTCCTTTGTGACCCCGTGAGATTAAGTGAACGTTGCCCTTCGTTGAGTTCAGACAGCCGTCGTCTTTGACAAGTGAGGAAGCGGGAAGCGACCAGGCCTTATCAGTTCGTGCCAGATTAGCGAGGTAGGATCAGGGAAATTCCACTGCGTGGAAGCGCGATCACTTTGCTTTGTTTGTTGTCTGCGAGCTCGATCCGGATCCTTTCCGGAGGAGAGTTCAGGCTCTTCGGGTCCGGTTTGAGAACGAGCCGGCGGTCCATGTCCTGCCAGGTGCATTCCACTCGGAGGAATTTTCCACGTTCGTGCGCGTAGCTCATTCCATCGTCGTCGTACCAGGTGAATCGGCCATCAGCTCCTGGGTAGATGCGGAGCGTGATGGGTTCACTCACCTCTTCTCCAGAGAATTGCCTGATGGGGTCGAGGGGCACGATTGCGCCAGCTTTGACGAATAGAGGCAATGTTTCAAGGTCAACCGGGCGCGAGAAAGTACGCGCGCCGGTGAGGCGTGCGCTGGTCCAGAAGTCCCACCATTCTCCCGGCGGAAGATAAACGTTGCGGACCTTCGCATCCTTTTCATATACGGGCGCCACCAGGAACTGGTCGCCCCACATGTAGGCATCGTCGGAGGCGACTGCTTTGGCATCCTGCGGCCAATCGATGCTCAAAGCGCGAATCAGAGGAAGCCCGGTTTCGTGGCCTTGTGACACGGTCGAATACAGATACGGTAGAAGTTGATAGCGGAGGTTGAGGTATTTGCGGCAGATCTCTTCCACATCATTGCGGCGGAGGTCGGTTACCGGCGGCCACGACGCAACCCAGTCGCCTTCAACCTCTTTTGGCCCGGGATCTCCGGTGCTCCAGCCCCACGGAAGACGCAGATGCCAGGCGCGCCCGTGACCACGAAAACATGGACAGAACGCGGCCCATTGAAACCAGCGCAGATAAAGTTCAGGTGTAAGTTCGGGCGTGGGCACGAATCCGCCGATGTCAGTGCCCCAATAGGAGATTCCGGACAGCCCCGCCGCGATTCCAACCATGACCTGCGCGTGCAATGTGCGCCAGGTGCTGGCAGTGTCGCCGGACCAAAGCCAGCCATATCGCTGAAGCCCGATATAGCCATTGCGGTGAAGCGCGAACGGCCGGCGATCGGGTACGGTCTGGCGCGATCCTTCGTAGTACATGCGATTGCGGTCAAACCGCACATAGACCGAAAACTTGTCTCCTTCGTCGGGCCACCATCCGTCGACGCCGATTTTTTGCAACGCGGCGTGCTTTTGCCAATAGGTAACCGCGTCGCCGGGTGACTGCGAGGCACTCCCGGTATCTGTAATTCTGCCGTGAAGGTCGCCCGGAGGCACGACGTGCAATACGATCTGGAAGTGCTCGTCGTGCATCTGCCGAATCATCTCAGCCGGGTCAGGAAAGATTTCATCGTTGAAGATGAAGGAACCGTGGCCGGTGTTCCAACCGGACGGACAGAACCCTGTGCCGAGATAGATGACGGCATCGCAGGGCAGTCTTTTTTCACGAAACGTTCGCAGAACGTCCAGCACTTCTTCGCGGCTGGCGAGAGTGCGGTGTGACTGCATGTATCCCAGCGCCCAGCGGGGCGGCATGTGCGGAAAGCCGGTGAGGCGAGCATACTCGCGGAGAACATCGGAGGGGCCATTTCCTAAAAGCAGGAATACATTGCGCGTGGAGGTGGCTTCAACGCCTCGGAAGACGCCTTCATTCTGCGTGAATTCGAAAGTGCCCTGGGGCTGGCCAATGAGGATTCCCCAACCGTTGGGACTGACCACCCACGGGAGTTGCACACGCGCACCAAACGTCCGATAGTCAGGAGATACTTGGCCATTCACGAGTCCTTCTCTCGTGCCCCGCCGATCGATCTTGTCAGTTCCGGTTCCAGTTCCGAAGATCGGGCCATCGAGAGAGAAATGAATATTTGTACTATCCTCTTCGAACTGGATGGCCTGGCGAACTCGCCCGCTTTCGAGAACGTTGATGGTAAGTGGATCAACACTGACGTGGATCGTGTATTTGCCCCAGGAAATCGTCTGCAAGCGAACCGGTCCGGAACGTTCCAGGGATGCCGGCCAGGGACGGTCGACCAGGCCAAGTTCGTGGTCGTGAGCAGATGCAGTTGCCGGTGCAATTCCGATTCGCAATGCATCCGCGCTCATCGCTGTCAGGGTGAGATCGAGAAGGCCGGGGTGGGCGGAAAGCGGCGAAAACCCGGCGGTTTCAGGCAAACTCGAAGCTTTGAGGCGAGCGGCGAAAAGCAAATGAGCCGATGCCGCAGCCGCACCGGCAATTACGGATCTTCTCGAGAAGGATTTTCTCAATGCTGAACCTCATTGCAATGTCCGGTCCATCCTAATCGGCGAATTACCGGGAAGCAATACCAGTGCCTCGCGAAATTAACGTCCCCGCGGTTCGTAAGTTGTGCCTCGTCACCATCACATCCGTTCGGGCTCGTGTCCTCCGGACATCCGGCTTCGCACTCCGTGCGGTGGCGGCGTTAGAGCTGCGGCGCGATGATTTTGCCTTCAAAATTGAGCACCATCAGAACACTTATGGCACGCGATTGCACGCCGGAAGGGGGTGTTTTTCTATAAGCTATTGATTCTAAGGTGGGGCGGCTAGTGGGGATCGAACCCACGACATCCTGAGCCACAGTCAGGCGTTCTGCCGCTGAACTATAGCCGCCATTTACCCTATCGATTGTAGCATCGAAGCAGATTGTCTGAAGTCCGTCAGAGAGGAGCAAAACTGCCGCAGCGCGAACCAGATGCGACTTCTGCGACCGTCTCTTCGACGGCCGGCTCCGCAGCGGCTGGCCGCTGGAATCGTGGCGCGTGGCTCTTTCGCGATGAGACGCTGCGCAAACTCGAGATTCTGCTCGACGAGGCGTTTCGCATTCCCGGCACAAGGATTCGCTTCGGCCTCGACGGAATCATCGGGCTCGTTCCCGGGCTGGGCGATGTGCTGGCCGGGATGCTCTCACTTATCATTCCGCTGGCCGCGTGGATTCGCGGTGTGCCCTATATTGCGCTCGCGCGCATGGCGGCCAACCTTGGCATCGGCGTACTCGTCGGGACGATCCCGCTCTTCGGCGATATTTTCGACATCCTGTTTAAAGCCAATCGGCGCAACTATCGTTTACTCTGCCGCCACCTGGGCGAGCCGCGCCGCCACACCTGGCGCGACTGGTGTTTCTTGCTTCTGCTCGGCGCGATCATGGCAGCAATCTTTGCCTTGCCGGTGGTGCTGGTGCTGTGGCTGCTTGCGTGGCTGTTGCGCCAGTAACCGCACCCATCCAGGACCAACAAGAAACGGGTTACAATCAAAAGAGGTTTCGGGGCGTAGCGCAGTCTGGTAGCGCATCTGCTTTGGGAGCAGAGGGTCGGGGGTTCGAATCCCTCCGCCCCGACCATTATCAACTTATTGAAACTGAGCCTCTTAGGCCGTATTCGTTTTGAAATCAGCAAGTTCCATGTTTCCATACAATTCCATGGCGTCTATGGAATCTATACTGTAGAACCAATTCTATACAAAAACGGTACCAGTGGTACCACCCCCAATTCTCTTAGAAATGGCCCTTTTCTGCGCTAGACGGACGCGCGCCTAGATCGCAGGAACGCGAAAAGCACACCGGTTGTCAGCGCTCAGCAACAGAATCACCTCATGCCCCGCCCAGCGCCCCGTCTCTGACGCGACCGACTGCGGGCGAGATCCCACTCAACCTATTGGATGGATTTGGTCTGCATGTTTCCCCGGCGCATTTCGGCTCGCACGGCTTCGGTCAGGTTGCTCCGAATCTTGGCATCCCAATCGAACACAGTCGGGTCAATCGGAGTACTGTCCGAAAAGCAAGCCATCTCGTCGGATGCTTTCTTGTGCGCGGCTTCGATGATCGGGTATTCCTTTTCGTACACATCGCTGTCGTCGCTGATGCCGCCGTCGAGTTGGCCAGGCAGTAGGCCCTCGTCGCGTGCATGTTCAGAAGGCCACCAGCGAGAGAGAAAGGCGTCTTTCGGCATCTCCCGGATGCTAAGGATCAGCTCCTCCTGCTCGGAACCAGAACTGTCCCAGCGGGACACAAATTCTTCACGTGCCTGCAACTCCGAATCGGCTTCTCCGATAAGGCAACTTCCGTCATTCACGCGCACGACATAAACCGGCATTGGTCCCTCCATATCTACATGGCCATTACATTCTCTCAGTGCTCTCTGGCCGATCGCTGCTTAACCAAATATCCATGAAAAGTCATATCAATTTTGTTGATACCGAAATAGCCTTTAAGCAAAGGCGATCCATGTGCAGTTCAGAATCAACAGTGGCAATGTGATCGACGTTCTGGCCTTCACTATCATCGAGCGCGGCATCACGGGATACAACTATATACACGACGGCGCCGAGTTAAACTCACATCTCTATGAGAGGACGGTCTCGAAATCCTTCGGTTAACGGCCGAAGGGTGAACGTTGGAGTGCATGTGTTTTCAACGGAGTAGAGAGGAGCCGAGAGGCGAAATTGGACCCTTTTCGGCGCGCAATTGGACCAAACTTTGGACCAAGTTTTTTAACCGAGCCCGGTTCTCACCACCTGATCGTGGAGGAACCGGAAGTACTGAAATCCTTGGTAAGAACCGAAGAAGCTTGCCCTGGAGTCCGCGAGCGAGAGAAACCTCGCTCGAACTCATCCTGCCGGAGACGCTATTCCAGTCCGCTACACTCCGCCTCCCGAAAAGCTCACCCCATGCCGGCATAAATTTCCAGCGCTCTTCGGTTGGAAATGATCAGCGTAGACCCACGCGATTCCAGCAACTCCTGATATCGGAATTCGCTAAAAATGCGGGTGACTGTCTCGCGGGAGGCACCGATACACTCACCGATCTCTCCGTGAGTCAGCGAGCAGAATAGCCGAGTACCACCCTCTGTCGTCTGGCCCTCGGCACACCACTCCAACAGGAGTCGGGCGAGCCTTGCCGGTGCGGTTACCGCGAGACCGAGTGCTCGCACCTGCTCGCGGGCTCGAACGCAATCCGTGGACACCTCGCGTACCACGTTCTTGTATGCAGCAGGGTGGCGCGTCAGGAATTCAAGAAAGTGACTACGGTCGACCGACGCGATTCTACATGGACAGATGGTCTCCCCAGTGATGTCATACCTGCTATCTGAAAAGACAGATGCGAGGCCTAGAGTTTCTCCAGGATTGGCAATCCCGAGGATCAATCGCCTGCCCGCAATCGAATTCATCGATAGCTTCACCTGCCCTGTCAACAAGAACAGGATTTGTGAGGGAGATTGTTCTTCCTTGAACAGGACGGTATTCGCTTCATAGTTGAAGAACACTTTGAGCCCCTCCAACTCACTAAATGCTTCGGGGGACAATCGATCAGCGAACTCTCCCGACCTCGAAGCATTGAGGAAATTGCCAAAATCCGTACCAGCGATTGCCCGCATCTGGTTCTCCCGCATTTTCACGAGGTTCTCCTCGACGGCCTAAAGGTGAAAGTATGCCGCCCTTCTCTCCTGGCAAACTGGTCACTTTTGCTCATAAGTTGGAGCTTTGTCCGAGAAGAGGAGCGTTCCATCTGAAGTGTGCAGTTTTGACCAGATTATTGAGTCGGCAATTCTTTAGATTTTCCTTCATAGAATTTCGGCAAGAGTGTGCTCCGAACCTCGGGCCATCACCTTCTTCCGTTTCGAGATAACCACCAAATGGTGTCCCTACGCCATCTAAAGCGATCAAGTTCCGGGAGCTTTGCAATGAGAACAATACTTCGATCCCAACTCGCGCTGGCCGTAGTTGTTTCTTTGGCCGGTGCCGCGTGTTTCGCCCAGTCCTCAGGCCAAACGACTTACAAAGCCAAGTGCCAGATGTGCCATGGCGCCTCAGGCACTCCAAGCCCGGGAATGGCCAAGATGATGGGTATCAAGCCGGTTTCCGATCCGGCAATCAAGGCGCTCACGGCGGACCAGTGTTTACTGCCGTTAAGAACGGCAAGGGCAAGATGAAGCCGGTCACTGGGCTCAGCGACGCACAGATCAAGGACGTAGTGGTCTTCTACCGCGGGTTGAACTAGCAGAACGCGGCCGGGCGTTGAAGGTCGATCCTTCATTTGGAGCGAAGCGGGAGCGGGGGTGCCCTTGTTGCAGAGATTCCGCGAAGGCTGGGTGCGGCCGGCTCTGTTTTTCGGCAACAACCCCATCAGCCTTGCAGGCGGCGCCATCACCAGCGCCTCCGGCGTGACCATGATCGGCTACTGGCTGGTGGAGATTGTTAGGCCGGCCCAACGCCAATCCCTACCTCGGCATCATTTTCTTCCTGCTTCTTCCGGCTCTGTTCATTCTCGGGCTTGCTGCTGATCCCGGTGGGCGTCTACTTCGCGCCGCAGAAAGCTCCAAAAAGCCGGACAGATTCCGGCCGAGTTTCCCAAGATCGATTTCAATGACCGGATCTTCCGCCACGGCCTGGATATTGTGCTGGTGGCCACGATCGTCAACCTGCTGGTTGTGTCGATCGCCACCTATCGCGGCGCGGCCTACATGGATTCGCCCCAGTTCTGCGGGCAGTCCTGCCATGTGATGCATCCGGAGTACACCGCCTACAAAATCTCCCCGCATTCGCATGTGGCCTGCGTGGAGTGCCACATCGGCTCGGGCGCGGAAGCCTACTTTAGCGCCAAGGTGAACGGCACCAAGCAGCTTGTTGAGGTTACGCTCCATCCATTCGCGCATTTCGCTCCAAAGTATATCCCCGACTATCCCACGCCCATTCCGTCGCCGGTCCAGAATCTGCGTCCGGCGCGGCAAATCTGCGAGGGCTGCCACACGCCGGCCAAGTTTGTTGGTGAAAAGCTGCTGGTCAAGTCCAGCTTTGCCGACGACGAAAAGAACACCGAGACCCAGACCGTGCTGGTGCTGCACCTGGGCGGCCTGGACTCGCTCTCCCATCTGAGCGGGATTCACGGCGTTCATCTGGGACACATCGAGTACATCGCCACCGACCCGACCCGTCAAACTATTCCCTGGGTGCAAAGGCGGAACCCCGACGGCTCGGAGACAGTGTTTACTTCGCCTGCCGGCAGGTGCGCGGCATTCCCAAGGGCGAGCGGCGGCGTGATGGACTGCATCGACTGCCACAATCGCGCGGCACACCCCTTCATGACTGCGGAAGATGCGCTCAACCGCGCCATGGACGAAGGCGGGATAAGCCCGGATCTCCCCTGGGTTCACAAGGAAGGCCTGCTGCTCTTGAATGCCAACATACGGCACTGAAGCTGAAGCGAGCACTCAGATTCCGCTTCAGCTTGCTGCCTTCTATCGCACCCAGCATCCAGAGGTTCTGGCCGCAAAGGCTGCCCTGGTAAAGTCGGCGGGCGAGGAGCTCGTGACCCTCTACAGCCAGAACGTATTTCCCTTCATGAAAGTCACCTGGGGAACGCATCCCAACAACATCGGTCACATGAGCTATCCGGGCTGCTTCCGTTGTCATGACGGAAGTCACACCGCCACAAACGGCAAAACCATCCCTCAGGATTGCTCGGTCTGCCACAACTTGCTAGCCGTGGACGTAGCCAAACCCAAAGTGCTGTCCGCTCTCGGTATCCAGTAGATCACTGCTTAATCGATAGAAAGAGTGTAGCCATGACGCACCAATCTTTATTCACACCGTCGAGCGCCGGAGAGTTGATGAGTCCGATGGACAGATCCGTTCTTGAACTGTGTCAGAGTCACGGCATATCGCGCCGCCGATTTCTGGAGTTCTGCGCGGCGGTTACCACGACTCTTGCCCTGCCCGCCAGCTATGCCCAGGTCGTCGCAACCGCGCTCAGTCAAAAGAAGAAGCCGGTCCTGGTGTGGCTGGAGTTTCAGGATTGCGCCGGCAACACGGAGTCGATGCTCCGAACAAGCCATCCCACCGTCGAAGACCTGGTCCTGGAATCCTTCTCCTGGGAGTACCACGAGACCATCATGGCCGCGCTATGGCAAGGCTGCCGAGTCTGCCTTGCAGCGTGTCGTTCGCGAGGAAAAGGGCAAGTATATTGTCGTAGTCGAAGGCGCGATTCCGACAGCCGATGACGGCGTGTATTGCACAATCGGCGGCCGCACGGCTCTTGATATTGCGCAGGAAGTCTGCGGCAGCGCCGCGGCCATCATTGCGGTTGGCGCATGCGCCTGGGATGGTGGCCTGGTTCGCTCCGGATCCAAACCCGACCGGAGCGTTGGGCCTGCAGGACGCAGTGCCGGGGCTCCATGTCGTCAATCTTCCTGGATGCCCGCATAACTCGGCCAACACCGCGGCTGTGCTTGTCCACTACCTTACGTTTGGAGAGATGCCGGCACTCGATCCATTGAACCGCCCGCTGTTTGCATACGGGGAGATCATTCATGACCAATGCGAACGACGCGCGCACTACGATGCGGGCGTTTCGTACAGGAATGGGACGATGAAGGCGCACGCAAAGGCTGGTGCCTTTACAAGATGGGCTGCAAAGGCCCCGAAGCCAATTTCAACTGCCCGACCGTCCGATGGAACGGCGGCACCAGCTGGCCGGTCAAAGCGGGCCACGGCTGCATCGCTTGCGCTTCCCCGCGCTTTTGGGATACAAAATCGCCCTTCTACGAACGCCTGCCACATCCCGCCGGATTCGGCGTGGATGTCATCGGTGAGCGAGATTGGCTGGACCGTTGTTGGAGCGGTCGCCGCTGCCACCGCAGCTCATGGCATCACCAGCATCATTCGTGACGCGGCGAACTCCATCCCGAGACCGACAGCGAGACCAGTGAGAAGACCGGCCCAAAGGAGGAACAATAAATGGCACGCATTGTCATCGATCCGGTTACGCGCATTGAGGGGCACCTTCGCATTGAGGCCGAAGTGGATGACCACCAGGTGACCGATGCCTGGAGTTCGGGCACCATGTTTCGCGGCATCGAGCTGATCCTGCGTGGGCGCGATCCGCGGGAAGCGTGGATCTGGGCGCAGCGCATCTGCGGCGTTTGCACGACTGTCCATGCCCTGGCTTCGGTGCGGGCGGTCGAGAATGCGCTCGGCGTTGAGATTCCGGACAATGCGCGGCATAGTGCGCAATATTATCGCCGGCACGCAAAACGTTCAGGATCACATCATCCACTTCTACCATCTGCATGCGCTCGACTGGGTCGATGTAACTTCGGCATTGAAGGCCGACCCGGCAAAGACTGCGCAATTGGCCCAATCCATCTCCGATTGGCCCAAGTCAAGCGCAGTGTACTTCAAGGCTGTGCAGGATCGGGTGAAGACGCTGGTTGGACAGCCGCCAGTTGAGCCTCTTCAGCAGCGGCGATTGGGGACACCCCGCATATCAGTTGCCGCCGGAAGCGAACCTGCTGGCGGTGGCGCACTACATTGAAGCGCTGGAGTTGCAGCGCGAGTTCATTCGCATCCAGGCTGTGCTGGGCGGCAAGAATCCCCACCCGCAAACCTATCTTGTGGGCGGCATGGCGACGACGATGGACGGCAATGAGCCGGATGCAACCATCAACCCGGAGCGGATCACGCTGCTCAATGAGTTAGTGGCGAATGCTCAGACCTTCGTTCGCCAGGTGTACTTGCCCGATGTGCTGGCCATTGCCGGCTTCTATCCGGAATGGTTTCACCTATGGCGCGGGTCTTGGGAATTTCATGACTTATGGCGACTACTCTGGCGACAACACGAAGAGCGCGAGCGGCTTCTCTTTCCCGCGAGGCATCGTCCTGGGACGCGATCTCGCAACGGTGCTTCCGCTCGATCCAAACAATGTAACGGAGTATGTTACGCGATCCTGGTACGAGTACCCGGATGGCGACCAGGCAGCGAAGCATCCTGCGCAGGGTGTAACCGATCCGAAGTATTCCGGACCGAAGCCTCCGTATGAATTCCTGAAAACAGACGAGAAATACTCCTGGCTGAAAGCGCCGCGCTATAACGACAAGCCGATGGAGGTTGGCCCGCTGGCAAGCACACTGGTCGCCTATGCCTCTGGCAATCAACAGGTAAAGCTGCTCGTCGACAGTACGCTCGCCAAACTCAAGCTTCCGGCTTCCGCCCTCTTCTCGACCCTGGGCCGCGTCGCCGCCCGAGCTCTTGAGGCGGACATCATGGTCAGCCGGCTCTCCGATTGGGTTGCGCAATTGGACGACAACATGGCCCACGGCAATGTGCGCATCCACAATGGGGACAAATGGAATCCCAATAGCTGGCCAAAATCTGCTCAGGGCTTTGGATTTCACGAGGCGCCGCGCGGTTCGCTGGGGCATTGGGTTGAAATTGAGAACAAGAAGATTGTGAACTACCAAGTGGTGGCGCCATCCACCTGGAACGCCGGCCCACGCGATGCCCAGGAGCAGCGTGGACCCTACGAGGCGTCGCTCCTGGATACTCCGATTGCCGATCCGGAGCGGCCACTGGAAATCCTGCGCACCGTGCACTCATTCGATCCCTGCCTGGCCTGCGCCGTGCATGTGGTTCAAGCGAATGGCGCGACAAACAACAAGAGGCGCCGACGAGCTGAGAAGGAGTAATGCCTATGGCAACACCCACAACTCCCGCATCGCCCTCCGATGAGCCTGGCGGAAGATCCAGAGCGCATCGTGCCGGTGTATGTTTGGGAATTGCCGGTCCGGTTGGCCCACTGGGGACTGGTGCATCGCTGGTGGTGCTCACCGTCACCGGTACCTACATGCACAGACCCTTTCTGGTCGTCGCATGGCTCGCGCGCCTGGGTGATGGGCTGGATGCGCTTTATTCATGAGCTGTCCGGCTTCCTGCTCATCGCCATCTTTATTCCCCGCATCTACTGGTTTTTTGCCGGCAACCGTTATGCCTCCTGGCGCTCGTGGATTCCTCACACAGCACGGCAGTGGGCAAGCTTCAAAAGCATGGTGGCCTATTACGCATTCCGGCGCCGCAAGCCCTTCGAAGAAATTGGCCACAACTCTCTGGCAGCACTCGCCTACATCGTCGTCTTCTCGCTGGTGGCCCTGGAGTTCATCACCGGCCTGGTGCTCTTCAGCGTGGTCGAGGGCGGCCGCATTTTGAACGTCTTCGTGGGATGGATTCCGCGCGTCATCAACATCCAATGGATTCGCAGCGCGCATTTCCTGATCATGTTTCTATTCGTTGCTTTCTTCATCCATCACATCTACAGCGCCGTGCTGGTCGGAATCAGCGAAAGAAACGGCGAAATGGAAAGCATCTTCACTGGCTGGAAGTTTGTTCCCCAGCGCCTTGTCGATGAAGTGACGGAGGCTGAGAACCAGGGTCTTGCACCGCGCAGGCGGCCGGTGAAGAGGCAAGCGATGAGTGAGAGCTGTGCCATGCCGGATTGCACTGCTGGGTCTCGGCAACCTGATGCGCACCGATGATGCAGTCGGGATGCTCACGTTGCGCGAGACTCGAAGAGTGCGGCCGGCTTGCCGCCTGAAGTCCGGGTCATCGAAGGAGGGACACTTGGGCTCGATCTGCTCGACAGCCTTCGCGGCATCTCGCACCTCCTGGCGCTCGATGCAGTGGATACCGGCGTTATGCCGGGAACGCTGATGCGGTTTGAAGGTCAGGAGCTTGACGATCTGCCGGTCTCGAAGAGTGTTCATTTGCTTGGATTTTCCGACCTGATGGGCGCTCTGCGCCTGATGGATGCTGCCCCGGCGGAAGTTGTTCTTCTCGGAGTGCAACCGGCGTCCACGGATTGGGGAACGGTCTTGACTCCAGAGGTTGAACCCGCCCGGCACGCCCTGCAGCAAGCCGCGCTTGAGCAACTCGCGCAATGGACAACTGAATTGTCTGAGATCGCTGTCGGCCGTCCATCGGCATCGCGCCATCAGCAAACGCAGGCTGATTCCAGCAATGCGATCTTGGATACTCATTAAGTTGTTGTCGTCTGTGTTTTCAGAAAAAGCCCTGCGATGAACGAAGCGGTCTTGAAATTATTCAAGACGCGCCCTCTGCGCGCAATGCCCAATTGGGCTTCACTTGGTCGACTGTGCATCCCGAATTTCATTGAAGAATGGCGTCCCCCGCTGCACTACACACTCCGCGGCATACAAGTACATGGCGGCCGACCAGGTTTGCCAATCCCGGCCGCTGGGCTTGCCGGTTTGCGCGTGAATCCACTCGTTGAATCCCCACTCCGCCGAGTTTTCATGCCACGGTTTTACCAGTTCTGTCAGCGCCAACAGTTTGCGCTCTGCCAGATCCATCTGCCCTGCGGCCACGCACGCCGAGACATAGAAGCCGCAAATGAATGGCCACACTCCTCCGTTGTGATAATCTCCTGGCCGGTTATAGCGCTCGTATCGAGGCAGCCAATCCGCATGATGAGGCAGAATGTACGGAAACAGGCATGGCGGCAAATCTACGGCAAGCTCTCCGCGGCCCCGCATGGCCTCGCATTCGGCTTCAATCCACGTCAGCATGTTCGTTGCCCATTGAGGTGAAGCAATCCCGGTCAGAATCGCCAGACTGTTGCCAAGCAAGTCAAAACGGTCACTGCTCATGACTTTGTACGAATAAAGTGCGTAATAGGGCGCGGTTGGCTCGACAAGAGCCTCTTGCTCATAACTATTCTTCAGTTCGCCACTGACTTCCAGTCGGCTCATCAATCCGCGCAGTTGCTCGGCAGACTCGTGTTCACCATAAAGACGAAGATACGCATAGACGATCATATTCACGTACAGCCCGTAACCCATCACATACTGTTCATCACGCCAATCGCTGGTGGGTAACTGTGCGACCATCACCCTGGTCATCGGGGCTCTGGTACAGCATCCACTTGTGGGCCTTCTCTGCTGCTTCAAGAAGAAACTCCGGCTGATTCCTCGATCTTCTGTAGACAGCCAGCCCGAAGAGAAAAAGAGGCGTCGAGTCGCTAGAACCGCGATTTTCTGGATCGTGTGCGAGGGATGGGATATGGCCGTGCCGCGTCTGATTATTGGCGAGCGACACCAGCGTATGTTCCAGGGCATCCGCAAGTTGCTCGTTGCCAGTGGCCAGAAAGCCGAGAGATGAGATCATCAGGTCCCTGGTGTACGGTTCCGGATATCCCCATCCAGCGGTTCGAGGCAGCCCTTGAAACGGTCCCTGCGCGTTATGCAACAGGATCTGTAGTGCGGCCTCTTTGGCCAGTTCGATAGAGCTTAGTGACTTGTCGTCTAAAGACATAAACGCCTCGATGACGTGCGGGGTTAAGCGGGAAGCGCTCTCGCCTCGCCGCTTTTACTGGATGCCCAATCGATCGGACACTATCTCGACAAATCGCCTGGCAACTTGGCGATAGTCGAATAACTCGACAACGCGTTTGCGACCCGCTCCGCCCATTCGCTGCCGCAGAGCGCCGTCCTTCATAAGAAGAAGAAGGTACTTCGCAATGTCGGGCACGCTCGCTCGGTATTCGGCTGTTCGTGGATTCGGAAATACGATTCGATGACTCTTCTCATAGTCGCGGCCTTCGCCGTATAGGGCCTCGGTGATCTTTCTTTCCTCTGCAACGCTCGCCAGAAATGCGGTCTCGCCGTGGACCATGGTGTCACGAAATGCCATGGCATCGATTGCGATCACCGGCCTCTCGCAGGCGTTCGCTTCAACCTGAATCATGCCAAAACCTTCCAGCCGCGATGGGGCAGCATAGATGTCGCAGGCCGCCAACAAGTAGGGCATGAAATTCTGCGACACCACATTGGTCGAGTAAATGACTTTGTCGCTGATGCCGAGATCCGCTGCCAGTTTCAGGTCGATCAGGTTTTGTTGATCAGTGCGGGTTTGAGGCCAGACCTTACATACATATCTCCAGTCTGGAGCCTCGGCATCTATCAGCGCCAAAGCCTGCATAACCTCCTGGGCACCTTTAGAGGCGCCATCGCCGCCTGCAGTCAGGATCATCAATTGATTCTGCGAAACGCCCAAATCCTCGCGGATCGATTTCACTTTTAGGTCATTGCGGCTATGCGGCGCGTAGCGATCGGTATCGCAACCCACGGGTAGCACCACAATATTGTCTCCGTTGACGCCATCTCTGATATAGACCTCCTTCACCCAGTTGGAGGTGACGAGAATCAGCGGCAGAGCATTGAGCACTTCACGGTGTTCCGCTATATAGCCATCGGCCACGAGCCATGGCACGGCCTTCATGCCGAACCGCTGCGGGTGCATGACCAGATTTGGAACGTGGCCCCAGAACCCCACGCCGACGACCACATCGGGCTTAAACCAGCGATAGTACCATTCCTTTTCCAAGTCCGAATCCAAATGGACTGGGTAGACATCCACGCCCATTTCGCGCAGGCCCCTGACATAATAGTTCTCCTTGCAGGGCCAAGCCAGCCGCAGGCGCCGGATATTCGCTCAATACGAGTACCTTCACGATTGTTGCTCCCTGAATGCCGTACGTTTTGCCGCCGCTTGTGCTGAGTCAAAGCACCAGAACCCTTCTTCACGAGGAGTGGTCCTTGCTTCCCAACTGTCGATGCCATACCCGTAAACGTTCGTAATCAGCCTGCGCTTTTCGCGCCACAGTCTATCTGTCAGCACATCCCGCCGATCAGCGTCGTCGCGAACGCGCGGCAAGTACGCGCGCCCCCCGTCTTCATAAGCAAAGAGCCACAATTGCTTTGTGTCGATGGTGCCCGACCGCCAAAGCTCAACCACGCTTCGGCAGCACTCCTCATGCCGGAGATGACGTGTGTACTCCCCGCGTGGGCCATGAGTGAGAATCAGGCTATGGCTGTTTCCAGCCAATAATCCGGCTATGGTCTCCTGAACCAGTTCGATTGGTAACGGCGCTTGGTCGGGCTCATCATCCAGATCCGCCATCTCACCCACGGCCCCCAATTCCTCCAGAACTCGGCGGAACTTTGGTGCACGGTCCGGATCGGATGCTCTGCAAAGAGTCACAACGCGCCAATCAAATTCCGGATGGGCGAGCATGTATCCGCCGCACCAGAGCGTCTCGTCGTCCGGGTGAGCGACGACAACTGCGGCCCGCTCACGCCATTTCTCGGGGATTCATATTTTTGTCGTCCGCAATCTCAGCGCATTTGCAATCACCGAGACCGAGCTGAAACTCATGGCGGCCGCCGCAATCATTGGATTCAGAAGCAAGCCGAAAGCAGGGAAAAGCACCCCGGCGGCAAGCGGCACGCCAACGGCGTTGTAGACGAATGCGAAGAACAGGTTCTCGCGGATATTGCGCATTGTGGATTTGCTCAGATGACGAGCGCGGAGAATGCCGCGTAGGTCGCCCTTCAACAACGTGATGCCGCCAGCTTCCATCGCCACGTCGGTCCCGGTCCCCATGGCAATGCCTATGTCAGCCTGCGCGAGCGCGGGCGCATCGTTCACGCCGTCGCCGGCCATCGCGACCACGGAGCCTTTTTGCTGACGTTCCTTGACGACCTCCGCCTTCTTTTGCGGAAGTACATCGGCCTCAAACTCGATGCCGAGCTTTTCCGCGACAGCTTTGGCTGTGGTCGCGTTGTCTCCAGTGACCATGATGACTGTCAGACCGGCTGCCTTGAGCTCTCGAATCGCATCCGGTGTGGAATCCTTGATTGGATCGGCGACGCCCACGATGCCGGCGGCTTTGCCATCCACGGCAACCAGCATCACCGTCTGGCCCTCCTTGCGCAGATCTTCAGCCCGATCAAGCAACAGGGCTCGGATCGACGGACAGGTCGTGGAACAACTCCGCATTTCCGACTGCAACCTGCTTGCCAGAGACGGTTCCCTTTACACCTTTGCCGGTAGTGGAGTTAAATCCGGCGACATCGGACAGGGAAAGCTTCTTTGCCTCGGCCCCCTTGACGATGGCTGCCGCCAAAGGATGTTCGCTGGAGCGCTCAAGGCTGGCGACGAGCTGGAGCAGGTCGTTTTCGCTGATTCCAGGCTGGGGAATGACGGCGCTCAGCGACGGCTTGCCTTCGGTCAGGGTTCCCGTCTTGTCGATGATGAGTGTGTCAACCTTGCCGAATATCTCCAGCGCCTCCGCATTACGGATGAGGATCCCTGCGCGAGCTCCGCGACCAGTGCCCACCATGATGGCCATGGGGGTGGCTAGCCCAAGAGCGCAGGGGCAGGCGACGATCAGAACGGCCACGGCATTTACGAGCGCATGCGCGAAGCGCGGCTGCGGCCCGACAAAGTACCAGACGATAAAGGTTATAACGGCCGAAACAATGACGGCCGGAACAAAGTACGAAGAGACGCGATCTGCCAGCCGCTGAATCGGCGCCCGTGACCGCTGCGCTTCGCTGACCATCTTTACGATTTGCGACAACAGCGTGTCGGCGCCGATACGCTCCGCGCGCATCACGAATCCGCCGGTTCCGTTCACGGTTCCCGCCGTGACTTTTGCGTCCTTGTCCTTTTCAACGGGGATCGGTTCTCCGCTGATCATCGATTCATCGACGGAACTGTGACCTTCAAGCACGGTGCCATCCACCGGCACTTTTTCTCCGGGCCGTACGCGAAGCCGGTCGCCAACTTGCACTTGTTCGAGCGGTACGTCCGCTTCGCCGCCCTTGTCGTCAAGCCGCATTGCCGTCTTGGGAGCCAGGCCGAGCAGCGCGC
>CAVWXA010000018.1:0-38781 GCA_963758785.1 uncultured Acidobacteriaceae bacterium | reverse complement strand
GAATCCCTCCGCCCCGACCATTCCTGGTCGGTCAGTCCGATTCACCTGGAAATTCCCTGCTTCAGCCAAAAATCTTTCCGCCTATCGCGCCACCGACGCGTTCTGTGCGGTTTCGATCAGTGCGAGGATGTTTTCAAGCGGCGTCCCGGCCTGGATGTTGTGGCACGAGCAGCAAATATAACCCGCTCCATCGGCGCCCAATGTGTCAAGGCAATTTTGGACCTCGCGGCGCACGTCCTCCGCCGTTCCCCGCGGTAGCGCAAACTGATTGTCGACTCCGCCGTGAAACGTGACGCGATGACCAAATTCCCGCTTCAGTTCCGTCATATCCATTCCCGGACAGGCGTGTTGAATCGGATTGAGAACATCAACTCCGCAATCGAGAATTGGCTCGATCAGGCGGCGCGCCGCTCCGTCGGTGTGATAAAAAACCCGCAAGCCATGGGAATGAATCAGATCGCACCAGCGCTTCAGCCGCGGCTGCAAATACCGTTTCCACATGGCGGGCGACATCAAGAGCGATTTTTGTCCCGCGATGTCGTCGCTGATGAACACCAGGTCGAGCGACTTGCCGGCGCGTACAAAAAAGCGCTGCATCATCTCCGTTTGAATCGCCTCCACGCGGTCCAGAATCGCTTCAACAAGTTCCGGCGCCTGCGCCAGGTCCATCAGTGACTGCTCCATCCCGCGTAATTGGCAATAAATTTCGAAGAACGAAACCCATGGCCCGATCACTGCAAATTGCTGCGCGGCTTCTTGTGCCTTCGCCACCGCGGAGTCGTAATCGAAGCGATCCACGCTGGGCCACCACGGATAATCGGCGAGCGATTCCGGTGTGTCGTAACCGGCCAGGGGTGCAGAGCCGAACTCGGCATAATGGGCGTGCCCGGCCTCAATCTGCTTCAACGGCACGCCCCACATGGTGCGCTCGCCTCCTGATTCCGCGCCCGCGCCGCTTTGCGCGCCTGCCCGATCGCCTTCGGGTGTGCGGTAATCCATGAATACCCAGACAATCTTGTCGAGGTTCAGAGCCCGGAACATCGCAAGGTCGTCCGTCACGCCGCAATATTGCCGCAGAACTTCGCCGACTTCGGGCGTGTACCAGAGATCGACGGGCACCCGATCGACCGGATCGCGATTCAGAACAGCCAGGATGCGTTCACGCGGAGTCATTGTGCCAGACAATCTGCGCACCACTTTCTTATTTCAAAGCATACTCCGGCAAACCCATCCGATCCGCTCATCACGGCCTGAGCGCATCGCTTTCATTCACGCTTCCATCACAACAGCAGCGCATCGCGCGGGAATTCTCACGGTACCATCGGTTGCTTCGGCGTCAGGTTGGTCTGGCGTGGCCACCACGAGTTTGCCCGCATTCGGAACTCTCACCTTGGCGGTTATGGCATTCGTAGAGCTCGGGTTGACCACGACCACTGCCCGTTTGCCGTTCTCTGCAACAAACACCGAGTACCGAACATCCGCATCAGCGCTCACGTCCGCACCGAGCGTATCGCGGAAAGCCCCGTCCCACAGGAAGGCCTTGTATTTGCGGCGCAAGTCATCGATCTTCTGCCCGTACGCGATGGTCAGCGGAAAATCGTGCAAGTGTCCTTTGTAGAGAAACGGTTCGTATTGAATGACGCAGCGTTTCAACAGGATCATGTTCAACCCTTCGCGATCGTCAAAGCCGCTCACCCCCGCGATCATCAAAGAATTCCTGGTGTCCATGTACTGGCAGATCGGCGTCGCACTCACGCCCGCTTCCGACACCGGAAAATACTGCATGAGCCAATCCTGCGGCCCCTCGCCGGCGAAAAGAAAATCCGCACTGGCCTTGTCAGCCGCGCCGCGCAACTGCGCCGACAGCGGCAGGTCGCCGCCATAGATGTAGCCCGGCGGAACATATCCATGTCCAGTTGCAAAGTTGTAAATCGCCCCCGAATGGTGACAGATTTCGTCCCACAGCCAGCCTGTAGATCCAAGCGCGAGGATCTTCTGGAATTCCTTCAACGCAATCTCGCGATAGCCAGGGTCTGCGAAATCCATCACCGCTCGCTTGCGCGTGTTGATGCCGGCCAATTGCGTCGGAGTCAGATAGCTATAACCGCCTTGCTCATAGCGAATGCCATTTGGATCCTTGGCCTCGTATTTGTACAGTTCGTCCTTGTACCACTTCGTTGTCAAATCCGCCCAGTTCAGCTTGCCAAACAAAATCACGTTCACGCCCAGCGACTGCACCTTGGCGATCGCGTCGTGGAACTCCTGCCATGTGCCCAGGTTCGGATCGGTGTCCTGCGAGGGATCGCCGCGGTCCTGGCCGCCAATATTCCAACCAATCAGTTGCACCGCTTTCACGCCGTACTTCGCGTACTCCTCGCCGTACTCCACAAACTTCTTGTACGAGATGGTGTAGTCCTCTTCCGGCGTATTCATCCGCAGCATCGTCCAGGAATGAACCTCCTTCGCCCATTCGGGAAGGTGCGGTGTCTTGAACCAGGTGTTGCGCCATTCTTTGTACACGTCCACGCCCGCATGCCAGTCGCCCTCGTAGCCACGCATCACAATAGGCGCCAGCTTCCTGGTTGAATGCGCATCAGCGAAGACAAAGTGGCACGTGCGGAACTCCAGGTGCACCGGGAAACCTGAGAATTCATCGGTCTTCGGCACCACTGCGCCGTGCACCACGCCGGGATGCTGCTCAAATGTGTATTCAAGGTAATAGGGCAGTGTGGGATCGGACATTTCCACGTAGAGACCTTCGCTCGGCGACTGGATCAGGCAGAAGAGACTCCGATGCGATCCGAATGTTTTGATGGGAAAATCAACGCCCCAGTAGCCTTTTTCGTTGCCAAAGTTCGGATAAATTTCGTCCTCGCCGAGGTTACCGTACCACATGGTCCGCGCGGCCATCGACGTACTGGTCGAAGGTGGATTGAGATCGCCGAAGTACGGATAGTCAATCGTCTCCACCGGCAAGTCAGATTTGTTTTCGAGCGTGCCATCGAAGGTGAGTTTGCCTTTCATCAAGGTGACGGTCCCGATGAAAGTGATGGGCAAAATGCCGCCGTGCTCGCTCGCGAGGTCCTTCCACACGATCCGTACCTGGTTGTCCGCGATCTTTTCAACGCTGGCTGCCTTTTGCTTCTGCCCCAGCACGAAGTTGGCTCGGCGATTCGGCATCGGCGTGAGCATGCGGAATGATGCGCCAAGCGCCGGCCGCCGCTCAACCGTCCAATGGGCCGGCTTATGCTCCATGCGAGTAAGCGCGCCGGAACCTCGGTCAAATGCGACCAGAAACACATCGTCCTCGAGGACAACTTCTCCCGCCACTTCCGCTGCCTGCGCTGCGCTAAGCTCCACGTCCGCGGTCAAAGCGCCCATCGCGGCAAGTCCCGCCAGTTTATTGAAGGTTCTCCGGTCCATCGCTTTTCTATTCTCCTCGCTATTCTTCTGAGTCTGAAGTTCGAAAGATAGATACAGCGGTCATCCTGAGCGGAGTTTGGCCGGCCATCCAGCCAAACGGAGTCGAAGGACCTGCATTTCCGGACTTCGGACTATGCAAGATATCAATGACTCAGGAGACTGTTTACCGCCAGATAATCTGGGTGAGTCGGCGCGGTTCGACGGACGTACCTCTTCCCCGCCCGAATTCTAACCACCGCAGCCGTTGTGCTCTTCACCATCACAACAATCGTCGCACTTTTCACACGACCCACGGGTGCCCATTTGCCCTTCCACGGGACATCATTCGTAATCGCAGACCCGCCCAGCGTTCCGGTCATCAGCGCCGCATTCCCCGGTTCGCCATCCGTCAGCACCATCGAGTCCACACTCGCCTTGTCAAATCCGGGCGCCTCAATCACCACTTGCGCATCCGTCGCATCGTGCGTCGATGAGTGGGTCTTGTTGATGATCGTGACGTAGAGCTCCTGGTCCGTACCCACTGCGTAAGCCGTCAGATTGATCTTGTTCTGGTTGGCAATCGTCACCGGCTCTACAAGTCCGTGACTGCCCAGCGAGAAGGCCTTCATCCCGAGCGCCTTCGTCGTCGCGTAATAATTTCCGCATCCTGAAGCCGTGCAGGGGTTGGGATCAGGGACGATCGTGTCCGTCGGAATCCATGGGTTGTTGTGAAAATTCACTCCCGCCATGTGATGCGCGGCCCACCAATGCATGTAGTCCAGCGCCCACAGAGCCGCGGCAAAGCCATTGCTCGCTCCCGGGACTCCATGCAGGCAATCGTTCGCCTCGGTCATCCGGTAGCGCACGCCTTCCGCGACCAGCGGAGCAAGCACCGTGCTGTACACGAATGGGTAGGGGTGAAATTTTGCTGTGCCGCCGTTGAACGCCGCTTGAGTGCCAATCGTCGTATCGTCGTCCCATGCGTTTGCCAGCATGTCGTCGATGGCTTCTTGCGCCGTCGTGTTTCCCGGACTGCCCCAAACGTAATGATGTTGAAGCGCCTCGTCCAGCATTCCGGCGCCTTTCAAATCCCGCGCAAACTGCACTGTCCACGAAACACCATCCGCCGGGGCAGGTGTAAAGCTGCTCGTTGAAGAAACGGCGGTATCGGGACCGGAAAACTTTGCGCCGGGAACAGCCTTGCGAATCACGTCAGCGAAATGCCGCCAATCGGCGAAGTAGGAGGGATACGCAGATCCGGGGACACCTGCAGTTGTTTCGTAGATTGCCGGGTCCAGCGTCGCGCCAGGTCGGGAATGGTACTCGCTCACGTCGGGCTCGTTGCCGATGGAAAAGCTGTTGAGGTTCGCCCGGTATTTGCTCCATATATATTGAACGATTTTTGCATCGTCTTCAGCGAGATTTGGATTCGGGCAAGACACCAGGTTCTCCAGGCGCACCGAATAGATCACCTTGATCCCAGCAGCACGGGCAAACTCGAATAAATTATCGATATCTTTGAACGTGGGCGTGGCAGTAACGCAATGTTCGCTCTGGCCGGAGCCGTCCACCGTTCCGCCGCCTACGCGAATGTTCTTGATTCCGATGTTGCGAAACAGGGTGATGAGCTCAGCATTGGCCGGCGAAAAGAAGCTCCCTTTCACTCCGTACGTATTCTCGACGACGCTCTTGGTCTCAAACCCCAGCCCGACAAAATCGTCCGGAATCGCAAATCCGCGAGCCGAAGTGTCGATAGTCAACTTGATCGGAGCTTGCGCCAGTGCGTCTCCGGCTAGAAAAAGGCAAAGAAGAATTGCACGCGCTACTCTCGCGGCCACTACCGCCCCCCTGTCGTCATGCATAATTAAGTTTCAATTTGCGCCCGGACCAGCGTCAACCACTAAACTTTGGTTCTCGCTGTGCGAATGTCTGAAACAATCGCCGCCAAAGCCCCTCTTGGAATCCGTTGCGACGATTCGGGCGGATGCAACACGCATCGCTGATGTTCAAGTGTTAACAGCGCTCGCCGGTGCGTTGTGTGGAACTTCATTTATCTCTAAGTTGTGGGACCTTCATAACAAACTGCGGCGGTGAAGATCGTTGCCGATCCTCACCGCAGAGTTTGTGTCGTCGCGTTCGGGTGTTAGATCTTTCCGCGACAGTTCCTAGAAGTAGTACTTGCCCGCCAGTTGAACAATGCGGGCGCCTGTCCGGTCGCCTGTAATGACGCCGAATTGTCCCGGACTGGTTTGAAGGAAGTTCGTGTTGCTCGGGTTGTTCCACGCCACGTGGTTAAGCGCGTTGAACGCCTCCAGGAGGAATTCGAATTTGGTGCCCTCGCCGGTGGCGAAGTACTTGTGAAACGACGCATCAAGAGCAAACAGGCCCGGGCCACGTATCTGGTCTGGTGTGGTTCCCAGATCAGACAGGATAATCTGTCCGTTCGCGGTCACTGGGTTATAAGGTGTTCGAACAAATGCTGCGGGGTTTGCCCACTGTAGCCTCGTCTTGAAGCCCGAGAACGGATCCGTGCCCGATAAGGGCGCATTGCAGCCGAATCCGCCCGCAAAGTTTGCGCCTTGCGCGGGATTCTGGCAAGCCACATTAACAGGCATGCCGCTGTAATGCGTCAGGTTGAAGTCGAAATGCCAGCCGCCGATGAAAGCGTCCTCAACCGGGTTGATTTTGGAGAGATAGGCGCTGCCTCTGCCAAACGGTACGGCAAGCTCTCCGTTGGCCTTGACGATTTGCTGCATGTCTGCGGTGCAGAGCGCGTAGTCCGCGCGCGCGCCCATCCCGGGCAACCACAGCGCCCTGATGCCCTCGCCGAGTCCGGTCTTGCCAATGTTGTCAGACAGGCACTTGCTGAAGGTGTAGTTCGCAGAGATGCTGGAACCGTCAGCGAACCTGCGATCGTACACGGTCTGCCACGAGTGGTAGCTGCTGATCATATTGTTCATCTGTAATTCGGAGCCGCTGCCGAGCGCGTTGTAAGGCAGGAATCCGGTGCTGGCGCCGGGGTTTGTCTGGTTGATGGTTTGAATGGCCGTACCCGGAACCAGCATCTCGCTCACGCTGTTATGGTTCGTACTTTGACTATCCAGATGCCTGCCCAGCGTTCCCACGTACCCTGACTGGATCGAGTCGCGCTTCGTGAACTGCCACTGCAACTGGAAGTTGAGCGAGATATCGTACGGCGTCTGGTAATTGTAGTTCTTGCCCGTCAGCGCGATGCCAGCCGGGTTGGTCTGCGTCGGGTTGGAGAGGCTGACCGCGTTAAAAGCATTCTCCATCGTTGCAGTCGTTGTGCTGCCGGGAAGCTGCAGCGGTACCTGCGAAGTATTGGTGGAGGGTGAGGCGTAGGTGAACTGAAATGGATAATTGGTGCCTAGCGTGCCGCCGTAGCCGATAGAGTCGAGTGCTCCAAAGGCAATGCCCGCACCGGCGCGCGCCACCAGGCTCGGGCGGAGCCGGTATGCAACGCCCATGCGGGGAGCAAAATTATCACGCTGCGCCTTGGTCACCGCATTGCTGGGACTGCAAACAACCGGAATCCCCTCCGTGGCCATCAGTGTGGTGAAGGGCGTGCCCAGGTTGGTGTTGCAGGCATCGTGTCCAATCAAATAATAGGCGCCCTGACCGTTCCCGTCCTGAATGATCCCATTGCCGCCCATCACCAGGTTTCCTTCCTGGCCCCCGTCCGAGGCGTAAGCGCCGAAATAGTCCCAGCGAAGCCCTAGATTGACCGTCAGGCTCGGAGTGAATTTCCAGTTGTCCTGCACATAAACGCCGATGTAGGGCGAGTGGACATTGGTTTGAGCGAAGTTGGACCCCGAGAAGGCCGAGAGGCCGCCGATCGTATCGGTCGCCGAGCTGATGCCGCCCGCGGTTGCGTAGTAGCTATTGGCAGCGGCAGGAGTCAACACCATGTCCGCCATGCCGGTGTCTCCGGTGCTGGCGTTGGGAATATCCGAGTAGCCTTCGGTCCATTGGAACCAGCCCTTCGGGTACGCCGGTTGAATGATGTTCGACATGAGGTGATCGTACTGGCCGCCGAATTTGAATTCGTGTTTGCCGACGATCTTGGTCAGGTTGTCTTGATACTCAAATACTCTGGCGGTTTGGATGGTAGGCGCAAATCGGTGGCCACCCCAGTCACTGATGACGCCGGTATGCAGAACCGGTAGGCCGCCATTGCCGGCAGTCGCTGGAATCCCCGGAATTCCGTACTTCGCGGGCAACCCCGGCACATTTGCGTATGGATCGATGCGGGTGTTGTAGTTGTTGTTCACCCCGAACCGGAATTCATTAATCAGGCTTGGCGAAAAGACATGCGTCCAACTGGTGACGATCACATAAATAGGCTGGGTGGTGGCATAGTTGACAGACAACGCGCCTTCTGCTGGACCCGGATATGCCGCCGTGGCTGTCGCGATCGGATTGTAGTGGCTGTAGCTTCCCCAAATTGAGTCCTTGTTGCTGACCTTTTCGTCGATTCGCCCGTCGTACTGGTCCGCACTGAATATTTTGGTCGGGGTTGTGTACCAGTTGTTCGATAAGGGCGTGGACGAGGTTACGTCAGGATTTGGTAACAAAGCGAGCAATGCCACCGCATTCGGATCGAAGCGCGATGAGGGCAGGATGTTCAGGAGCGCCTTTTGGGCGGTTGTTGTGTAATCCAATGAGGTGTTGCCTGCCATGTTGTCGTTCGCTGGGCAACTCGCCGCTGAGCAGTTGTAGAAGGGATCGCGAACAAAGGATCCGGCCTTCCCCGGAAGCCCAGTCACCGGATCGACGCCGCTCGCCGGGATTACGCGCGTGGTCGCCGGATCGAAGACGGTCCCGAACTGAAATTTACGGTTCAGCGCGTCGCTGTGGGTGCTGGTGCTCAGGGTGAACAGGTCCTGCATGTTTGTGAAGCCGCTCTTCTGCATCGTCGCCGTCGGAACGGTCTGCGTGTACGAGTTTGGCGAGGCATGCATCGTCCGCTCGAAATCGAAGAAGAAGAACGTTCTGTTCCGCCCGTTGTAATGGGGCAGCAAGACTGGCCCGCCGAGCAGACCACCGAATTCGTTGTGACGCAGCATCGACCTTGCCACGTGATTCAGGTTGCTGAAGTAGTCGTTCGCGTTCAGATCCTCGTTCTGGAAATACTCCCAGACGTGGCCCGCGAATCGGTTTGTCCCCGTGTAGGTAATGGCATTGATCACCGCGCCCGTGGAGTGTCCGAACTCGGCGCTGTTATCGCCATTCATTAATTTGAACTCCTCGATGGAGTCGGGAATTGGAAGAATGCTTGTCCCTCCGTAAAACTCCAGATTGTCATCCACGCCATTGAACCGCACGTCAACCTGGCCGTTTTCAACGCCCGAAGCCAGAATCGTAGTCGTATCCGGGTTGCCATTCGAGTAGACGCCGGGTGCCAACTCCGCGAGGGTTGTAAAGTTACGGCCGCCGCCGCCACCCTGGATTGGCAGATCGTTCACCATCATGCTATTGATCGTCATGCCCACTGATGCATCCTGCGCCTGCAGCAGCGGTACGGCCGAGGTCACCGTGACCTCCGCGCTCGTTGCGCCCAATTGCAAGGACACATCGGCCGTGACGATGTTCTGAATGTGTACTTGGATTCCGGTCAGCAAATACTCCTTGAATCCTGGCGCGGTGACTTTCAGTGAATAGGCTCCCGCTTTGACCCCCTCGAACGTATAAGCTCCCGCAGAAGTCGATATGGCCGTTTGGGAGATGTTGGTAGCCGTGTTGGTAAGCACGCAATGCGCACCCACAACCAGGGCGCCGCTCGGATCTTTCACCGTTCCGGTCACGCTGCCGGTATCAATCTGCGCAAACACCTGGCCGCACAGAACGATCATGAGAGCGACGCAGACTGCTGTTAGGAAGGTCCTCAGTTTCGGAATTGACAATTCCTTGTGATTCATTGCGCATGCCTCCTTAAGCATGTTTCAAGTGGTTAGCCCTCAAATCAGTTGCTCCATCTCTAAATAAACGTCAGTGGAGCTTGTTGAAGATAATCGAACGAGAATTGGGCCCGAGAGCCTTTTCCGATTAGCTGCTCAGCACAGACAATGCGACCCGGTCGTAGTGCAGTCCTCGACGTCGCGCTACCCCTGGACGACAGGGAAGTGGATACACAATTCCAGTTCATTGCCCGCCGACAAGGCTCCTACCTGCAGCTAACCTTTGTGAAGTGAACTAACAGTAAAATAATCGATTGCAGTCACTCAACCAGTCTATACCTGCATTCAGCGAGCTCAGGAGACCGCTCTCCCGGGGTAATTCTCCCTCCTGAAATGCGTAGCCACTCTTCATATTCCCATGAATATCCGTATATTTTTCCACGCGAACGGCGAGAACCACCCTCGGCGCCCGGCCCGGTTTCGAGCCAATTGATGTACTGGTTGCTCGCGCGATGCCCAGCAGCCCTGATTTCAGAAGAGATCCACCAAGAAGAGCGCTTTTGCGGCTCCGCCGCCCGATCTCCAAAAACACATCCTCCAGTGATTCCGCCGACCAGCCCGCTTGGAATGATCCGGCATGGATGGCCACCCCGCGCTCCCAGCGGCGGTTTCCTTCAGGAGTGCCTTAAGTTCGGACTCTCGTAGCGAAAGGTCCTCGAACGAAACCCTTTGCAAGGGTTAAGACTTTACCGTAAAATGACTCCCCGTGCAGGAAATCGCCCCATCTCCGATTGTGCGTTCGCAGGAGGATGCTCATCCCCTGACGCCAGAACAGAAACGGGCGTTGGTCCAGAGAGTCGTCTCGAGCCAGGTGTTTTGTCGCGCCCCGGCATTGCGCGCCTTCCTCCTTTACATTACGGATCATGCCAACGCAGGCCAAGCCGAAAAGCTGAAGGAGCAATCAATCGGTGCCGAGGTCCTTGGCCGTAAGCCAAACTACGACCCGGCCGACGATAACATTGTCCGCGTTCGTGCTCACGAACTCCGGGAGCGGTTGGCGAAGTATTTTGCGTCGGAAGGAATCGAAGAGCCGGTAAGGATCACCATACCGCGTGGAGCGTATGCCCCCGAGTATGTCGTGCGGGAGATCGCACCGGCCAACATCCCGGTTGAGTCGAAGGCCACCCAAACGGCACCTCAAGTGTCATCAGAGACGAACCTGACCCGAGGGCGTTGGTTGGCGTTTGCCGCCATTCTCCTCGTTGCGGTTTCGACCTCAATCGTTCTCACCAGGGTGGTCGTACTACGGAGCGAAAACCGCGCCGCCGTTTCCGGACCAACTGGCGCCGTCCGCGAATTCTGGG
Source organism: uncultured Acidobacteriaceae bacterium (assembly GCA_963758785.1). Classification (GTDB taxonomy): domain Bacteria; phylum Acidobacteriota; class Terriglobia; order Terriglobales; family Acidobacteriaceae; genus Telmatobacter. Next base: position 28,097 of record CAVWXA010000018.1, on the reverse strand, counting down.
GCCAGTTCTTTGAAAGACCGAATGAAGAACTCAAGGTAGTCTATTCAGATTCGAGTTTTGCGCTCTGGCAGCGTCTGAACGGCAAGACTTTGAATTTAGGTGACTACCTCAGCCGCAAGTATCTTGGCGCTCAAGGCGACAAACTCCTGGAGGTGGCCGCGCAGCGCGCCACCAGCCCCGCCGACATCACAATTAGCTCCCACTTGGCCACTCTCGCCGGCGAATTCGGCGGCCAGGTAAACCTCCAATTCGCGAGAGATGCAAGCGCCGACTTCCTGCATCAGGGGAATGCGGTGCTGATCGGAAGCCACCGTTCGAACCCTTGGGTTGAAGTTTATGAACCGAGTCTCAATTTCGAATTGGAAGAAGACCCGCATTCAGGATCACCCTTGTTCCGAAATCGTTTTCCTCATCCACAAGAGGCCGCAATCTACGCGATCCCCGCCCTGCTGGACTCGCAAGGAGCGGAGGAAAAGCAGTTCATTCAAGGGTCCGAAGAAAAGGAATTTACAAGTTATGGAGTGGTAGCGCTCCTCAAGGGTTGTGGCGATCGCGGCCTCACCGTACTTACCGAGGGATTGAACCTCCAGGCGACTCAAGCTGTAGGCGACCTTGTGACGGATCCGCGTTTGCTCGATACGCTGCTCCAGAGTATTGGGCACAAGCCCGGAACGACCGTGGCTCCCTTCGAAGCTCTGATACAGATCACATCTTTGCCGGGCGGCTATGACAACCCCAAGGTCGTCGCCTATCGACTTCAACCGGCCCAGACTTGTGTCGGCAATTAAAGTCGAGCTCTCTGCTGCATGAAAGCGAATTCCGCCGTCTCCCCGGATTCGTGTGCGACCCTGTAAATAGAGGCAATAGTCCTTCCAATGAAACAGAATCGTAGAACTTTTCTTCGCAACACTGCCTTGGCCGGAGGAGCAATCACACTCCGGAGTGTCGCCGGCCGCGGACAAACTCCTGCCGATTCCGCCTCGGCCCAGGCAAGCCCTGTCACTGCAAGCGCCCGAAGCGCGCTGGTTCGGCAGCAGTTTCAATCGCCGCCAAAAAAGTACCGGCCACTGGTGCGCTGGTGGTGGCCTGGCAATGATGTTGCCGATGCGGAACTACGTCGCGAAATTGGCGTGCTCGACCAGTCTGGATTTGGCGGCGCCGAAATCCAGGCCTTCAATAAGGGACTGCCGGCTGGTTCCGTTTCCGACGCGCAACTTCAACGCATCAACAGCTTCGCCACTCCATCCTTTTTCCGTCACGTTGCGGTCGCGGCCGATGAAGCTCGCAAGCACGGCATGTATATCGACTACACCTTCGGCTCGGGTTGGCCGTTCGGCGGCGGAGACGCGATTACGCCGGAACTGTCCTCGATTGAGTTGCGCTCAACCCATCTTTCTGTCGCTGGGCCCGCGTCGTTCCGCGAGCAGTTGCAAATCCCATCCGTCACCGACGGCGACGCGCAAACCGGCTCAAACATCCTGAAGGGATTGCCCGACGGATGGGCAGAGCGCATGAAGAAACGGACCAAAGTCGTGGCTGTCGTGGCCGTGCGCGGCGAAGATGCACAGTTCGAATACCACGCGCCCGGTGGGCAGCGCCAAACCGTCGTCAAGGCAGGCCAATTGCAGCGAGATACATCCATCGATCTCACCGCGCGCTTGCAGCCCGACGGAGTCTTGCAGTGGGATGTGCCTCCGGGAACCTGGCAACTTTTCGTCTTTTGCGCCGTTCCCACGGTGCAGCACGTGAATGGCTCCGCGGGAGAAGCTCCGCAGCTCGTGATGGACCACTTGAGCACCGAGGCTTTTCGAGCGCACGCAAAACGCGTCGGAGACGATGCAATTCCGTATATCGGCGAATTCTTCGGTAATGGCTTGCGCGCAATTTTCTGCGACAGCCTTGAAGTCTCGGCAAATCTCTTCTGGAGCGATGACTTTCTCGCCGAATTCCTCCGTCGCCGCGGTTATGATCTACTGCCCTATCTTCCCATCCTCAAAGTGCAAAGCCATTCAGAACCATTCGGCGAATTCGCCGATCTTCCTGTCTTCGATATCCCCGAGATCGGCGATCAGGTCCGCCACGACTATCATCAGACCGTCTCTGACCTGATGATCGAACGGTTTTACGAGCAGTTTGACAAATGGGCTCGCGCACACAAGCTCCTATCGCGCACGCAGGCACATGGTTCGCCCACCGACGTGCTGCGAGTCTACGGTGAAGCGGACATTCCGGAAACCGAAGACCTTTACGACAATGGTGGCTACGATTTCCTCAAGATGGCGGCATCGTCCGCGCATGTCTACGGCCGCGCCATCGTTGGCAGTGAATCATTTGTATGGCCAACCGCCGCTTATCAAACCACGCCCGAGAAAATGAAGCTCGCCGCAGACGAACTGCTGACTGCCGGCATCAACGCCATCGTCTATCATGGCTTTCCTTACATCGTTCCCGACCTTCCTCCGCCCGGCTGGCACCCGTTCAACGGGTATGGCGAGGGAAATTACTCATCCCAGTTCAATGAGCTCAATCCTCTTTGGCCCTACATCGTGCAGCTCAACAGCTATTTCACACGCGTGCAGTACCTGTCGCAAGTTGGAACGAATATCGCTGCTGTTGCGCTCTATCGCAACGACCTCGCGCACGGCGCCCAGGATCAACCACCTTCGCCAAAGTTGAACCAGGCGATCATGGACGCCGGTTACAACTACGATCACATCAACGCCGATTCGCTCCTTCACAGTTCCGTGCGCGACCAAATGTTGGTGACTACAGGCGGAGCCAGTTACCGGGTTCTGGTTCTGCCTCCACTCGACACCATCAGCGCGCCCTTGGCAGAAAAGCTCCAAAGCTTCGCCGCTGCCGGCCTTCCCATTCTCTTTGTCAGTGAAATCCCGCTGCTTCCCGACGGCATGTTGCAGATGTCACCCGACGCGCAACGCGTGCAGGCTGCAATGCACAAGCTGCACGATTTCCATCATGTCTACTTTTGCGCCGATACCAAAAGTGCTGTCTCCACGCTCGCCAGCGCAGTGGATCCCAATGTCCGGTTTCACAGCACAGCTCTCTCATTCATCCAAAAACGGATCGGCCGCCTCAATGCCTTCTTTGTGCGCAACGCTACGGATGCGGCGCAGCACCTCGATGCCGAGTTCGAGGCGGAGGGCGAGCCTGAGCTTTGGAATCCGTGGACCGGCGAAGCTGCATCCATCGCCAACTCCCATCGCAAAGGCAATTGGGTTGCGATCGACCTCGACCTTCAACCGCTTGCTTCGGCTTTGATCGTCTTCGATCCAGAGCGCGGCGCGGCAGCTTCTGTCGCTGCTGTCCAGCCCGCCCGCAAGTTAAAAAGGGCAGAGCCCATTGGCGCCAGCGGCTGGAAGCTCACTGCAACAGGTCTCGTTCCAACCGCGAAAACGGCCACGATCCAGCGCGATTTGCCGAGCTTGATCGACTGGTCGCTCGATAGCGAGCTCCGTGGACTGTCGGGCCACGGGACTTACACAACCTCTTTCACCGTTTCTTCAATGGATGCCGGCAGCCGCCTCGTCCTCGATCTCGGCAACGTAAAAGATGTGGCCGAGATCACCGTGAATGGCAAGCACGCCGGCACACTTCTTCTGCGCCCATACCAAATCGACATCACGGAATTTGTTCGTGCGGGAGAGAATGCTTTGGAAGTGACAGTAACAAACACTCTCTTCAACTGCTTGGCTCTTCGCGAGCCGCTGGTCTTCCGCCCCGGTCCCGTAGAAAATCCTTCCGGGCTGATTTCGTCCGGCCTGATCGGCCCCGTGCAGATCAAAGTGATGGTCTGACTCGCCGCTGGTGAACCGCCGACATGAAAAGACGGTCGCTAGACTGGATGGCGGGTGCCTGACGCTAACAATCTCCACCGGGGTGCCCCAGTCCTGGCTCTGCTAGGGCGGGGGAAAGACCGTCTCGCGCAGACCGAAAACGAGCGCAGTCGAGATCACAGCAGCAAAGCGACCTACCTCGCGCCGCCTATTTCACGGTCAGCTGCGCCGTCACCGAGTGGGAGAGCGATCCCGAAGTCGCGGTCACCGTGAATGATAGGTTCTGCGACGAAAAGCCTGCGCTGCCGCATCCCGTGAATCCCATCGCCAAGGCCGCGCTAATCACCGCCAGCACCGCCAGCCTGGTCAGGTGCGCGCGCCCCTTGCGCATCCTGCCCGCGAATGGCAGCAGGATCAGACCCAACGCCACAGGTAGAACTCCTGCGCCAAACGGACTGCGCGGCTGTTTCAGCGCTGCACTGGCCGGCAGTTTCATTTGCAGCGTCACAGTGGTCGGCCCGGAACTTGCCGCGACCGTTGCCGGCGAGAAGCTTGCCATCGCACCGAGCGGCGTTTCGACCGTAGTCAGACTTACGGTTGCGGGCAGCGTCGCGCCGCCCACTGGAGTAATCACGAGCGTATAAACTGCTTGCCCGCCGGCCGGCACGATTGCCGATCCCGATCCCGCGTTTGCAAACGCCAGCGTGAAGTCCTGCACGTTCTCTGTAACAGGGCCCGTTGTCCCCGCCCCATAATTGCTGTCGCCGGAGTAAGCCGCCGTGATGGAGTGAGCTCCCGCCGTCAGCGCCGTCGTTGTGAGCGTGCCTGACCCGTTTTCAACTGTAGCCGTGCCAATCTGCGTTGATCCGTCGTAGAAAGTCATGGTCCCAGTCTGCGTCGAGGCGTAGGAAGGAAGACTCGCCGTGAACGAGACCGCGTAGGTCATAAACACGGGATTGGCTGAAGCGGTCAGCGTCACCGTCGGAGTACCTGGAATCACCATCAACGTCACATTTGCCGTAGCCGTCGTGTAATCGGTGGTATCGGTGGGCGTGAAGGTTGCCTGCAGCGTTTGTTGTCCCACGCTAAGAACGGTTCCCGCCGCCGGCGAATATGTGAAGCTTCCCGCCACCGGCGAGCTGGCGTCGAGTTGCGCCCCACCCAGCGCCGTGCCATAAACGATTGGCAGCGGCGTCGCCCACGTGATGGCCGGTGCCTGCTGATAGATCACTTTATCCGAGCCCGATACGTTGCTCGAAAAGGTCACGCTTGAAACGGTCGCAGTCAGTTGTCCCGTGTAGCTCGCCAAAGTGGTGTAGGTCCCCACGCTCAGCGTCAGCGTCACCGAGTCGGTAAAGCTGGCGCCAAGGCTGCTGTTGCGCGTGCAGGTTGCAGTGGCAGCCGTGCAAACCCATCCGCCCCCCGAATCGGTCATCGCAGTCACTGTCATTTGGGGCGGCAGAGCGAACGTCAAAATAGCGGAGCTGTCAATCTGCGTCGTGGTGCTGGTATTGGTCACGCTCACCGTCACCTGGTCGCCCGTGTCGGCCGACTTCACAACCAGCGGGCTGGGATTGAACGCGATGGAGAGTGTCGGCACCACCACTGGCTGCACAAATGTCGAGAGATCAAAGAGCGCGTATTCCAGCATCTCCTGTTGCGCCAGTTGCGTGCTGGTCGGGGTTGTCGTCGGACACTCAGCCGGATACACCTGGTTCGCGCCAGCGATCGGCGTCACCACGTGATAATCGTTGAACATCACGCGCCCGCACTGATTGGCCGCCGCAGCACCCACGGGTGTGTTGAACGTCATCTGCATCACCGGATTGCCGCTCTGGGTCGGCGAAGAACCGCTGTTCAGCGTCAGCCAGGATTGCGTCGGCGGAATCACCGTGCTCACATCGGTGCGCAGCGTGTTCACTTGAATCTGGTTCCCCGTCCCTGTAACGGTTGCGCCTGAATTCTGCAGCCATTGCGCCAGCGTCGCCCCGTCGCTGAAGTCAGTATTCACAGTGGCGACACCGGAAACGATGGATTGCTCCGCGGTGGTCGTCCAGTTTGCCACCGGCGCAAACTGCGCATCCATGGGCGGATTGGGATCGAGATACACGTAGCTGTAGTGCGTGGTGAAAAGCCGGCCGCCCGCATTCGCGTAATCCATAAGATTGGTAAGCGGCCCCGACGCCTGAACGTATTGCCCGCCCTGGCATGGGAACATGACCATGTCGTAATTACTGAGCGTTGTCGGGTTCCCGGTCAGTGCTGACTCCGTCGGGGTCGCCGAATTGATCTCCGCCCCGGGATTCCCTCCGCCTCGATAAAGATGGATGTGGCCGCCCAGATTCACCGTTCCGTTGTCGTCGGTAAACTCCGTGTTGGCGATTCCCATGTCGTGCAGTACGCACTCCGCTGCATCCACCGAGCCGGTAACGATGGCGATCATCGGAATGTCGCCCTGCGTGTGGTCCGCCGGCATGTTCAGCGAGAGCCCAGTCAGCGGCGTCGCCCCCACAGCCTCATTCGGAAACTGCCTGCGCCATTTGCCCGCCTGGATCACGATCGTGTAGCTGGCGTTTTCCGGGATGTTGCCCAGCGTGAACGTGCCGTCAACCGCGCTGTACGCGTAGCTCACCACGTTGGTGGGCGCCTGGTACGTCAGGCACTGCACGCCCGACGGAAGCGCCGCCACAGGATTGGTGGTGGCATACACCAGCACGTTCGGCAGTGGCAGCGCGTTGGTCGTTCGCGGATCGTACACCGTGCCGCTGATTGTGGTCATTGCGGGAGTCTGCGCGAATGCAAATCCGCACACTGCCGGCGATAGCCAGATCAGCACCGCCATAGCGCCGCGCCATCGCCGCAGGCAGTTGGCTGCGCAGACGCGAAACAAGGCAACAATGCAAAACCATGAAGTCATGGCGGCGTACCTTTTCCACGCACTGGTGTCTCGTCGAATGAGGGCTGCTCCTGCGCTGCCGTCTTCAGCAATCGCCGGTTGCGGCGCGTGCCACTCAGGCAGTCAATCGTCGATCCGGCAATCTCAACCCGAAAATTGCCTCTTGCCGAAGCAAAGACGTAAAAGTGCGCTTCATAAACATCAAGTCTGTAATTGACCTTCGCGCCGGTGGGTAATTCACAAAGTTAATAACAAACCGTAGCACACATCATACACATCACTGCGCGGCCGCGATCCAAATTCCTGCACCTTGCCTACCCTGCTCCCCAATCGCCGGTAACCAATGCTCACTGGAAGGTTTGAGAATGACTATCTAATTTTAATTCAATAAGATAGAGCGCACCATTCGCCCACTCGCGCTGCCATCAGGTAACCACTTTACCCCCGTAGCCAGCCCAGTCACCGCGCTCCGTTCATGCGGTTGCGTCCGGAACCCACTTGGGCGAAAACTCATGATGGGCCGCCTGCTCCTCGATCATCCGTCTTGCTTCCGCGACGTGATGGCGCATCAGCTTTTCTGCGTCCTCGGGTGTGTTCTGATCGATCGCGTCAATAATCTGTAAATGCTCTTTATATACATCGCGTGGGTCGCGCGACGCCCTCACTGCCATGCCCAATACGCGGTATCCCTCGGCAAGGCGCAGCAATACTTTGTTCCGCGAGAGGTTCATGATCTTAAGATGGAACGCCCGGTCGGCGGCGCCCATCTCGTCTTCCTTGCTCTCCTGCGAAAGATCCCAGATATGGCTGGCCATCTTGCGCAGCATCGCAACATCGGCGCGCGAAGCGTGCTCGCACGCCAGCCGCGCAGCAAGGCCCTCCAGAAATTCGCGCACCTGGTACGCCTCGGAGAGATGCGCCGCGTCCAGCTTCTGCACAAACACGCCCAGCCGGTCGACCGACTCCACAAGTCCAAGCCACTGCAGCTCAAGCAGAGACTCCCTCACCGTTCCCTGGGCGACCCCCAGTTCCTTCGCCAAGCTCTGCTGCGTAAGCCTTTCTCCCGGCTTGCTCTCGCCAGACAGGATGCGGCGTTGAATCTCTTCCCGAACCTGGTGCCGTCCAACCGGCGCTTGCATCACCATAGCTTGCTAACCCTCCCGTGCATCACACAGTTTCTCTCAGGGTGCTTCACCCTTAACCTAGAATCTATCAGAATCGATTGTCTACAAAAATCGTGCAGACAGGCTGGCTCAATCCCGCCACGTTTCGCCCCACGCAAACGCGTTTTCAAAATGCGTGAATTCACGCGGCTCGCCTGGGACAAGATACACGCTGATCACGTCGAAGCGCGCCTGGGGAGCGCTTTCGCGCGGTAGCTGCCGCATGTATTGGCGAGCCAGTCGGCGCAGGATGCCTCGTTTGTGCGCGTCGACAGCGGTCTCTGCCGGCGTCAGATCGTGCGCCGTGCGCGTCTTCACCTCAACAAAGCACAGCGTCGGTCCTTCCCAGGCAATCAGGTCCAGGTCGCCCGGCACATTCCCGCTTGACCACCGCCGCGCCACCACCGTGTAGCCCTTCCCGAGCAGGTAGAAGTACGCAGCTTCCTCGCCTTCAATTCCGGCAAGTAAATGGGCAGGCAGGGCCGGCGTCCGGCCGCGGCGCGCAGCAACCCGATCCAAGCCGTTCATGACGCGTTCCAGCATTCCAACCCGCATCCGTGCCGCCCATTCCATCGTCAACCATTGTCGGCTCCAGCGTGCAGTTCGCGCAAATCGGAGTCTGCGCGCAATCAGGCCGTAGCGGCCGCCACTGCGCTTTGTTCGTGCTCCTTCTCGGCCTGTGTCAGCGCTTCTTCCAGGATGTCGAGCGCAACCGTAGCCTCTTCCTTGCTCACGATCAGCGGAGGCGACATCCGCAGCGTGGTTTCGCCGCAGCCCAGCACGATCAGCCCGCGCTCGAAGGCCAGCGTCTCCACGCGGTTGCGCAACTCGACGGCGGGCTCGCGCGTGGCCTTGTCCTTCACCAGCTCTATGCCGATCATCAGGCCACGCCCGCGCACGTCGCCCACTGCTGCGATGGCTCTGCTTCCATCCACGTACGCGCTCCAGCATGAATTCGCCGACGTCCGCCGCGTTCGCAATCCCCTCGCGCTCAAGAATGTCCACGGTCGCCAGCGCCGACGCAATCGAAACCGGATTTCCCCCAAATGTCGACGCGTGCGAACCGGGCGCCCAGTCCATAATCTCGGCGCGCGTCATGCAAATGCCCAGCGGCATTCCGCTCGCAATCCCCTTCGCCATGCAAACAATGTCCGGCTCCACGCCCGAGTGCTCAATGGCCCACCACTTGCCGGTACGCCCGCATCCGCATTGCACTTCGTCCACCACCAGCAAAATGCCGTGCCGGTCGCAGATGCGCCGCAGCTCGCGCAGAAAATTATCCGGCGCCACCACAAAGCCGCCTTCGCCCTGGATGGGCTCGACGAAAATTGCAGCCACCTCTTCCGGCGGAAGGATCGTCTTGAAGAGTTTCTCCTCGATATAGCGCGCGCAATCCAGGCTGAATTTCTCTTCTTCCTGCGGCCCGCCGGTGCATCCGCGATAGACGTAGGGATAGGCGACATGCGTCACGCCCGGAACCAGCGGAGCAAAGCGCCGCTTCTGCTGCGGCTTTGACCCGGTCAGCGAAAGCGCGCCCATGGTGCGCCCGTGGAATGCTCCGAAGAACGAGATGATGTGCTGGCGCCCGGTATGGTAGCGCGCCACTTTGAGCGCGCATTCAATGGCCTCGGCGCCGGAGTTGCCATAAAAGAACCGATGCGGGCCGGGCATCGGCGCCACAGCCGAGAGCCGTTCCGCCAGATTGGTCAACCCTTCGTAATAAAAGTCGGTTCCCGAGATGTGGATCAAGGCCGCAGCCTGCTTCTGAATTGCCGCGACTACCTCAGGATGGCAGTGTCCCGTCGACACCACGGCGATGCCCGCCGCGAAGTCGAGAAACTCGTTGCCATCCACGTCCTGCACGCGGACGCCTCGCCCCCGCTTGGCTACCAGTGGATACGAGCGCGTATAACTCGGCGAAATCAAACGCCTGTCGGCCTCGACGGCGGCCCTGGCCTGCGGCCCCGGAAGCGGTGAAACCAGTTTCGGTCCGTATTGAGCATGCAATTCTTGCTTGGTCATCGAATCTTCTCCTCGGCAATCTCGGTTCAAGTGGCGTGGCGCGAAACCAATCCTTTTACGGATGGGCGAATGCGGCGCTGCCACCGATCCCCCCGTGCGGGATCAGTCACTTTCGCAGACCCATGCAGGGTCCATCAAAAGCAGCTTCGGAAGGTTTGCAACCGAGTCTGAGCGGACCGCTGGGTCCGAAGGCCCTGGCTAACGCTTTGACGTTGCTGGTTATCCGAAACCGCTCGAAAGGCGAGGATCTTCGGCGGAGTGGTTCTAGTCGCCGCCGAAGAGGCTAGGTCGTGTGCGGGTGGGGAGCACGCGCAAATGCCGTCGCGGAAAGATGCCACGCGCGCGCGACCGCGACCAGCGTTTGTTGGCTGACGCGAGTTCCAAACCTCGATTGGCGCGCATATGCATAAGATTCCCGCTCTTTTCGAGCATAGCACGCGACAGGGGCGCATTGCCAAACTTGCATCCGGCGCGCATGGAAGGTCAGGGCTTCAGCCCTGACTGCCGCTATCACCGAACATAATCGACGGCTTTACGGACTGCGGCAAAACTCGCAACGACGAGAGTCTTGTAATAAGGGCACGAGTTTACTCGGGCCGAAACCTCGGCAAAATCCATGACGGCTTTAGCCCCTGAGGGACTCGACCAATGAGACCAATGATTTGAAACGCCGCAGACCGGCCAAAACCGCCGGATATCCATCGCCGCGTTTTTCGCACTTCATCTACGACGGCTTCTTCGGTGCCGTGGCGGGAACAGCAGGCGCGTCTCCTGTTGGGATCAGCGCATCGAATGTCTCTCCCTCCAGCGTGACCGCCTGATGCTCGAAGTCACGCAGGCTGGCGGCGTCTGCTGCCATCGTCATCCAGCACGCGGCGCCTTTCACCAGGACGGTACAAGCAATTTCAAACGTGTACGGGTTCTCAGGCCGGTCTTTCGGTGTTCCGTCGGCGCGCTCGATCCAGACCGCGTGGCTGCCCAGCGAATAATTACCTTGCATTTGATTCACGATTTCGAAGCTCTGCTTGAAACCCTCCGCCGCACCCAAGCCAAAATTCTTGAGATCGCCCGCCGTCATGCTTTGCCCGTAGCAATTGAACGGCAGCGCCAGAACCACCACCACCGACGCTGAATTTCCGTGTCGCGCTGTCATGTCGACTTCAACGCAGGAATCGCCCTTCCTCGACGCAAGGGCTGTCGGATAAGGCACGTCGAGCTGTCGTTGCACCGTAGCCAATCCCTGCCAATCTGCGGGCAGGCTGTAGCTGAACCCGATGTCGGTGTCCTGAATCTCGGGTGGCACGATTGGCGCGGGGGGCGCGGTCAGCTCGGATGTCGTCGCGTCAGTCGATGGCCCCGCAGGCTTCGCCGCGGCAGCGGGCGGCGCGGGCGCGGGTTCAACCGCCGGTGCATTCGCTGGCGCCTGTGCAAGCAAGCGTGTAGAACCAAGAATTAGAACGCCGGCAGCGAAAGAAATTCGCATGGGGACAGACTTCACTAGGCGGTCAGTCTACCGCAGGCCCATCGCGCGCGACAAGAACCAGGCGCAAATAGTTGGGTCCCAGTTTGCAGTCGCTTTCGAGGGGCACGAATTGACTCGTGGCAAAAACGCAGCAAACAGAACGCGGGCTTCAGCCTCTGAGAGGCGATCGCTTCAAACTGAGACACCGCCGCGCAAAGCGAACAGTGCTACTTCACAAACAACCCAAGTACGGCCGACGCAACGCCCAGGACCGCGAACACTAGGCCCAGGTACCAATAGATGCGGCTGCGCGTAAGCAGCGTAACCGAAGTGATCACCAGGCCAATCTCCAGCAGCGCCTCTGAAAAGTCGAAGCGGTCTGCGCGCGCCTCAGCCAGTGTCACCTTCCGCTCCATCGCCTCGGCCTGATCCTGTTCCTCCTTCAGTTCATCCACCCACTTCTTTTCGTGGTCCGCGTAGGCCTTCGCGATCTTTTTGGCAGCATCCCTGTCGTCGAGCGCAACCACGCCCAGCAAATCGGATGCCAGCTCCGTTTCATTCGCGCGAATCTTGTGCGCCTGATAAAAGTTCCACTGGTCGGTAGCCTTGTTCTGGTCGAGAACTGCCTCAGTGTGCGTGCGATGGCCGAGCACCGTGGAGATGGCCACCAGCACGGCCAGAACAGCCATGGTGAACGCCACCGGCCGCATCGTCTCCTCGTGCGCTCCGTGCTCCGCATGCTCTTTAAGTTCCTGTGCTTCGTTCGCTTCCATGGGGAAGTGTCTTCTCATCCTTTAATGTTTGTCAGCCTTGGCATTGTCCATTGTAAGAAATTCTACGATTCCGCATTACATTCGTCTGGAGGTTTCTAGCTAAAGGCTAATAGCTAACGGCTAAGAGCAGCTTCTTCACTTCCGCTTCCAGCGCACGCCGTCCTTCGAGTCCTCCAGGACCACGCCCTTTTCCGCCAGCTCGTTGCGAATCTGGTCGGCGCGCGCAAAGTTGCGCGCTTTTTTCGCCGCGCTGCGCTCCGCCACCAGCGCTTCAATCGCCTCATCCGTCAGCGACTCACGCGCAATCAGCTCGGGAGCCACCTCATCCATGCGGCCCGCCTGCTCGGCCCACTTGAGCGCGCGGCGTGTCGGCTCGGCATCGCGATCCTCCAGCACGTCGAAGACAGCATCGAAATCCCTCAGCACCGGCAAAATCGCATCGCGGTCGGCAGAGAAAAACTGCCCCTGATCGATGGCTGTATTCGCCGCACGGACCAGCTCAAATATTGGCGCGCGCGCCTCGGCAGTATTCAGGTCGTTGGCCAGCGCCTCTCGATACTCGTCCTGCGCCTTTTTCGCGGCCTCCTGGAGCGCGGAGTTCTCGCCCGTCGCGAAGCTTCCCGTTGTCAACCGTCCGTAAAACGTCCGCAACCGCTCGATCGCGCTCGTCGCTTCGGTCAGCCCGTCGAAAGTGAAGTTGAACTGATGCCGATACGGCACCGAAATCAGCGCCAGCCGGATGGCCGATGCTTTGTAGCCCTTCAGCAGCAGGTCGCGCAACGTATAAAAATTGCCTTCGCTCTTTGACATCTTGCGCCCGTCCACCAGCAGAAAGCGCACGTGCATCCAGTGCCGTGCAAACTGCTTGTGCGTTGCGGTCTCGCTCTGCGCAATCTCGTTCTCGTGATGCGGAAACATCAGGTCTTCGCCACCGGCATGCAGATCGAAGCTCTCGCCCAGGTACTCCATCGCCATCGCCGAGCATTCAATATGCCAGCCGGGCCGTCCGCGCCCGATCGCCGTCTCCCACGAAGTCTCCCCGGGCTTGGCTGCCTTCCACAGCGCAAAGTCGCGCGCTGAATCCTTCTCGTACTCGTCCACATCCACGCGCGCGCCGTCTTCCATGCCGCTCAAATCTTTCTTGCTCAGCTTGCCGTATGCGGGAAACGCCGCCAGCCGGAAGTACCACGAACCATCTTCGGCCTTGTACGCCGCTCCTTCGGCGGCAAGCTTCTCCACCAGCGCCACCATCTGCGCGATGTGCTCGGTGGCGCGCGCAATCTGCTCCGGCCGTTCGATGCGCAATGCCTCCAAATCCTCAAAGAACGCCTCGACGTAGGGTTCCGTATATTCGCCGATCGGAATGCCCTTTTCGGCCGCATTGCGGATGATCTTGTCATCCACGTCCGTAATGTTCATCACGTGGCGCACCCGCGTCCCAAACAAGCGCAGCGCGCGGCGCAAAAGATCGATCTGCAGAAATGTGCGGAAGTTGCCGATGTGGCCGTAGTCGTACACCGTTGGCCCGCACGCATACATGCGCAGGGCCTTGCCATCGGCAGGGTCGAGCGGATCCAGTTGTCCCGTGAGGGTATTAAACAGGCGGAGGGTCATCGCTCATGCGGCTCGTGCATTGCCCGGCTGGTGACTGATGGAACTCAAGCCTTGCCCGGCCCACTCATCGGGCTCGCGCAATTTGCCGGATCGTGGCCTACTCGATTGTAGCAGCGCAGCTTCCCGCTCAATCCCGCAATGCCGGATGCCCCATTCTAAAGCTCGCAGCAACGCGGAGAGCTTTAGGGTGGGAGCGCATGAACTTGGGATTCACCACAATATTAGCCGGGTGCCCCATTCTAAAGCTCGCAGCAACGCGGAGAGCTTTAGGGTGGGAGCGCACGAACTTGGGATTCACCACAAGATTACCCGGGTGCCCTATTTTGAAGTTCGCAGCAACGCAGAGAGCTTTAGGGTGGGTCTGAAGTTCGAAAGATAAATACAGCGGTCATCCTGAGCGAAGTCCGCCGCGGCGGACGGAGTCGAAGGACCTGCATTTCCGAAATTCTTCTTATGCCGGATGCCCCATTCTAAAGCTCGCAGCAACGCGGAGAGCTTTAGGGTGGGATCGCACGAACTTCAACTCACCACCGAAAAAGTCGCTAACTGAAACCTAAGAGATGTCAGCCGCCTTTCCTACCCCATCGCCGCTGCCCAACCCACGCCGATCAGCACAAACAGCGCCCACCAGCCAAACGCCGCAATGTACCCGGAACTCCGTTTCGTTCCCGCCACAATTGCCGTGCCCATGCCTAGCAATACCAGCGTCCAGATGGTAATCGCATCCAGCGATGTCGCCAGCGCGTAGAGCGCCTTGTTCGTGTCCACCGGATCCAGGAACGCACCTAGATTTGTGGGCGCAAAGTTTTTGATGTTGAACGATTCCGGCGCCATTCCCGCAAAAATCACAATTGTTCCTAGCAGCGCTTTGATCGACATCGGCAGCCACGCATAGTAAAAGACCGCAAAAATGCTTCCGTACTTTGCCTTGCCGCCGAAGACAAAATTAATGGTGCCCAAAAGTCCCAGCGAAAGCACGGCAACCCCGATGATCCCTATCAAAGGTCCGGCAAGAAACGCGCCCTCCGTGAACCCGAGTGCGATTTTGTTGCCGATCGCCCGCTGCTCCGGCGTGGCCTGCGCCATCCGCTCCTGCGATTTGGGATTGAGCCGAATTTGGTTGTCCACCACTTGCTGCATGCCGATCCTCTGCACGATTGCCCCAAACAGCATGTAGGTAATCAACGCGCCGATAATCAGCGGCAGCCACCAGCTCCGGTTGCCGCCCTTGATATCTTCAAACGTCTTCGACGGCGCGATGAAAGTGTCTCCAACGCGCTGCCATTGGGAAAGACCGGAGCCTTCCGGCGCTACTTCGGCCATCGGCTGAACTCCCGTATCGCTCATGGTTTCCCCTTTCAAGGAACCGTTTCGAAATTCGTGCGCAACTTCAGTCCGCTGCATGCCGGCGCCTGCGCGAACAAGCAAAGCCCGCCCAGATACGCCCCTCGAACACAGAGAGCCTGCACCACGCACTGAGCAGTCGCCCGCGATTGTACTCTCAGCGAGCGCCACAAATCGAATGAATTTCCCGAATGAGAAGCGCCCGTTGCGCGAACGCTAAGGTAGGTCCTTAGAACCCGACCGCAGCAGCCTGTGCGTTCACGTCAGGCGCAGCATGGTGCGCCGGGCCGGTCGACCGGCGTGTTGGCGACGTCGTCCGCGGCGTCCTCGCCGGCGCATACGTCTTGTAGACGGTAATGTGGAAGCACGCCTGCTGAAATTCCTCTTCCACGTCGATCTTCCCCGTGGCTTCGAGCGCCAGCAGCCGCTGCCGCATCCAGGCCATCTCTGCTCGATTCAGGCCTTCTTTAGCGATGTCCACCGTAGCGCCGGTCAGGTGCGGACTCACAATATCGCCTTCGGCCGGAGCGGCGTTGCCGTTCGTCTCCATCAGCCGCCGCTGGTACTCCACCGTCCGCACGGCGGAATTCACCTGCAGCGGCCGATGAAACACTGCGTCGTGAGCGCGCGCCAGGTCGGTCAGAAACCGCGCCGTCCACGGCCTGCAATAACGGTGATTCACCACCAGGTCCGGATTCACCATGAGCGCACTCGATGCCGGCAGCGGCACCAGCAGCTTGTCAGCCACGCGCGCAGCCAGGTCGGATTCGTCCTCGATCCGCTCCAGCCCCTCCGCGTCCAGGATTTCGTTCTGCCGCTCCAGCGATGCCAGCGAGCCGCGCAGCGGCGCTGGCATCGCTCCGCGCGGTACGTGTAGTGACGCTTCCTCGGTGCCCGCATCCGCACTCGTGGGCCGTTCTTCCTGCGTCAGTTCAGGTGTTTCTTCCCGCTCCACTTCGGCAGCTCGGCTCGGCCGATCCCCCATCGCGTCGCTCCCACGCGAAGTGTTCAAACCGCCATCTCGCGTCGCTGCAGCTTCGATGGCCACAGGCCGCGCAGCCGCCGCGGCCACTTCTTCTGTGCTCACCGCGGCCGCCACCGGTTGTGCTGCCACTGGCGCCCGCGCCGACACTGCAGTAGCCCGCCGAACCACAAAATCGTTCGCCGCTTGTGCCGGCGATTCGACGTTCTCTGCTTCGTCATTTTCCGCTGACCTGGCTACCGACGTGCGGTAGGCGACCGCTGCGTCCGTGCGCCCGGTTTCCATGCGTTCCGACGTTTGGGATTCTGGCGAAGGAGTCAATCGAGCCGTTTCAGCGTGGAGATTGGCGCGCGTTCTTTCCATGCGCAGCGCCGCGTCGCGTCGAACAGCTTGTCCAACATGTCGTTCTTCCAGCCGTCGCCGTATCGCCAGCCCCGCCGCGAACCCCACCTCTTCCGCGGTAGCCTTATGCGCGACAGTTGCCCGGGAGCGCGTTGCCGGCGTGCTGGTCCCGATGCGTCTGGCTGAAATTATCGATGGGTTTCGCGTCGCCGTACCGTGATCCGCTGCATGGGATACAGCGCGGCCATGATTTGCACGCGACCCCGTCGCCGGAGTTCTCCGGTGCGACTTCGTCGCCGAAACCTGCGTACCGTGCGCGCCGGCCGCAAGGGCCACCAGCGCGATCACTACAACTGCGGTCCGGCACATGGGGGGGAGTGCGGACAATCGAGAGCGTCTCCAGTGTACGTCGATCCGCCTCCTCCACAGAGTGCCTTCGCGGATGCGGACTTGTCTGATAATTGGACGTGCTTCCAGCGATTCGGTTTGTTCCAGCGTTCCAACGACGCAGCAATCTCTCATGGTGAGATTTGCTCCGGTGTCCTGTCCTAAAGTCCGCATTAAAAACAAGTTGTCATCCTGAGCGAAGATTGGCGCGCTTTTTCCGCCGATCGCAGTCGAAGGACCTGCATTTGCTTTTCAACGAACTTCGGATTCACCACGCTAGCTCTCCGTATTCTTCGTCACAGGCGCCTCACCAACAGCCGGGACTACAGGCTTTGCAGGCGGCGTCAGAACAAAACCTTTGCGAACCAGCGCAAATCCCGCCTGCGGCAGTTCCGCCTGCATTAGCTGGTTTTCCGGCCCCGAAAAAAGATCTGTCTGTGCGCCGGCTATCGTGGCGACTAGATGGTGAACCGTCATGCGCTTGCCGTCGTAGGTTCCCTCCTGGTCGGGATAAGTTGCCAACTGCACCGGCTCAATCGTGCCCGCATTTTTCGGCAGAATGGCCCAGAGATCGCGATTGTTCTGCTCGATCGCCAGGGCAAGCAATGTCTCCAGAGCGCCCGGATCGAAGTCGGCCATAAAAATGGCGCCGGGATGTGCGTCCAGGCGCGTAGTCGAGCTTTTTCCGTTGGCAGAAATGTTCAGCAGGAACTGGGCCGAGTCCGGCGCACCAGTCACATTCACCGCCTCGCCGTTGACGACCGCGCTCAACAGCACGTGTTGCAGCTTGTTGGCCGACGAAAGCCGCTCCGTCTTTGAGATCGCGTAATCCAGACCCTGCATGGCTACCCTCGCCAGAGAAGTCGAATCGTAGCCCTGCGCCATGGCTGTGAATTTGAAGTTGGCGGTTCCCACCGTGTGGCCGCTCTGCGTGATCTCAAAATCGCCAGACTGGGCCGTCGCGGCGACTGGCATTGCCGCCGCAATCAAGGCAAGAAATCCCGCCAGCGGGACAAAAGGTAAATTCCGCATGAGGTTCCCGAAACCCCTCAGCAAGTTAGACACAACTCCCGGCAAAGTGTTGCGGCACGGTAGGGAGTAGGGAGTAGTCGATCCCGTGCGCAAGTGGTCTGTTCTATTGTCTCTTTTCTCTGTTCCCTGTTCTCTGTCCCCTGTTCCCTAGCTCTTCTTCACCGCATGTCCGCCGAACTCACTGCGCATGATGGCCAGCATACGGTCGGTAAAATTATTCTCCTCACGCGAGCGGATGCGGCGGATCACCGACTCCGTGATGACCGGTGCGGACACATTCAAATCGATCGCCTCGAAAACCGTCCAGCGGCCCTCCCCGGAATCCACGACATACGCCTGTAACCCGTCAAGCGTGGGATTGCCGGCCAGGGCATCGGCTGTCAGGTCCAGCAGCCAGCTCCGCACCACGCTCCCGTAGCGCCAGATCTGTGCAATCTGCGGCAAATTCAAATGCAGCTCCTGTTTCGCTTCCAGCACCGTGAAGCCCTCGGCATACGCCTGCATCATGCCGTACTCAATGCCGTTGTGCACCATCTTCACAAAATGCCCGGCCCCCGCAGGACCAACGTGCCCCCAACCTTTATCGGGTGCCGGCGCCAGCGCCTCAAAGATGGGCCGCAGATACTCAACCGGATCGTTATCGCCGCCGACCATCATGCTGTAGCCTTCCTTCAAGCCCCACACGCCGCCCGACGTCCCCACATCCACAAATTGAAATCCCTTTGCGGTCACCTCTTTGTAGCGCCGCATCGAGTCCTTGTACATCGAGTTGCCGCCATCGATCAGGATGTCGCCGGGGCTCAACAGCGGTTCCAGCTTCGCAATCGTCTCGTCCACCGGATTGCCCTGCGGCACCATAATCCATATCGCTCTCCGGCCTTTCAGGTTCTTCGCCAAATCTTCCAGTGACGAAACGCCCACATTGCCAGCCTTCGTGAGTTTCGCCACGGCATCGGCGTTCGAGTCGTAGCCCACCACCTGGTGCCCGGCCAGCTTCAGCCGTTCGGCCATGTTTCCGCCCATCTTGCCCAGGCCAATCATTCCAAGTTGCATTAGAACCTCCGCTCTTTGCTTGAAGGGGAATTTGAAACCGAATCTTGTCGGGTGTCCCATTCTAGCCGCGCTCTTTGCGGCCAGGGTGGGGTTTCCCGTTAACTCGCTGGCATGCCAGTACCGCTGTTCTCTGTCTCTTTTCTCTGTTCTCTGTTCTCTGTTCTCTGTTCTCTGTTCTCTGTTCTCTGTTCTCTGTTCTCTGTTCTCTGTTCTCTGTTCTCTGTTCTCTGTTCTCTGTTCTCTGTTCTCTGTTCTCTGTTCTCTGTACTACAGCACTTTCAGTCTCTCCAATTCCTTCCGCAGCGCCTCTGCGCCGGTAAATCGGATCGCCCTGATCCCCACGTCCGACGCGCCCGCCACATTCACTTCGCGATCGTCGATAAACAAGGTCCGATTCGGCCGGCTGCCCAGTATATCGAGTGCCCGCCGGTACATCGCCGGCTCCGGCTTGCGCAGACCCAGATAACACGAGCTCAAAGCGACCTTGAAGTAGCGGCGCAGCTCGAACTTGCCAAAGCGAAATTCGTTCGTCTCCCGCGCCTCGTTGTTCAGCGCGCCCAGCATATAGTCGTTCGTCGCGCATAGGTTTCTTAGGATTCCCATCGCCCCATCCGGCAGTAACTTCGATTGCGCCAGGATAAAGTCAAAAAACTCGTCGCGAGAAAAATCGCGCGGCTCATGGAACACAACCGCATCAAGATATTGGTTGCGATCGATCTCTCCTCGTTCCCAGGCGTCCATCACCTCTGCGTTCCTGGTCTCGAGATCCTGCGCGCCCAGATGGAACTGCTCAGTTGCCAAAGCTCGCTCCTGGCGGTCCCATCCGTTGGTCAACAGCACTCCGCCTACATCAAAAAGAATCACGTCGAAGGGGGACATCGGCGTCACTTTCCCGCGCAATGCGCGTTCTTTCTCAAAGAATCAACGGGGAGAACTAAAGCAGCACGGCGCACGCGGAGCCCGGCAGCCAGTCGGTCAAGATTGTAGGGCGTGCTTTACCAATCTGTTTTGTGTCAGGGCATGACTTCAGTCGTGCCGAAAAAGGACCGAAAATGAGGGGTTTCAACCCCTGCAGAGACGACAGCCAGGATCTGGCAGACATTCCAAAACAAGCTACAACTACTCAATTCATACTTCCATGAGAGAGCATCGAGATTTCAATTCGATGAATACGCAAAGTTGCGCGACCGGAGCCGCGCTGCTACGCAGGTTTTGTTCCGCCGTCGCACATATACCGGGCCTCAATCGCCTGCACCTTTTTGAACCGCCGTTCAAATCGGGGCTCCTGCGCCTGGAACTTTGCCCCGACGAATGCGTGTGCGAGTTCGAAAGCCAGCGCGGAACCGATAATCCGCGCGCCCAGCACCAGTACATTCATGTCATCGTGCTCCACGCCCTGGTGCGCTGAGTAGGTATCGTGGCAAATCCCGGCGCGAATTCCCGGAATCTTGTTCGACGCCACGCACACGCCCACACCCGAGCCGCAGATCAGAATTCCGCGCGGAGCCACTCCCGCCTTGATCGCGTCGCCCACTTTTTCCGCAAAGTCGGGATAGTCGTCTTCGGGTTCGTACGTACACGCTCCCAGATCGACGACCTCATGGCCGGCCGCAATCAGGTTCGCGCGCACCTCTTCCTTCAAAGAAAATCCCGCATGATCGGAAGCAATGACGAGTTTCACGTTCTTCCTTTCGGAATAGTGATCAGTGATCAGTTGTCAGTGATCAGTTCCTGCGCCGATCGGCCCTCCAAATCGAGATGAAGGTCACTCAATCTGGAAAATACTGACCACTGATCACTGTCCACGGTCCACTGTTCACTGCTTTACCAGCTTCTTTGCACGCCCCGCCACATTCTCCGGCGTGAATCCCAGCTCCGCCATGACGATTTTTCCTGGTGCTGAGGCTCCAAAACGGTCGACCCCAATTACGTCGCCGCTCGTGCCTACATACTTCCACCAGCCCAGCGTCGCGCCCGCTTCAATCGCAAGCTTCGGCACAGCCACCGGCAGCACGCTGGCTTTGTACTCGGTTGATTGCTCATCGAAGATTTTCCAGCTCGGCATGCTCACCACGCGAACTTTGATTCCATCCGCGGCAAGAAGTTTAGCCGCATCCCGCGCCAGCGAGACTTCTGAGCCCGTCCCGATCAGAATCACCTGCGGGTTTTCCACTTCGTCCAGCACATACGCGCCCTTGCCCACGCTTGCATAAAAGTCGCGCGAATTGGGGTCAATCACTGGCACATCCTGCCGCGTCAGCGCGAAGAAGCACGGACCTTTGCGTTCCAGCGCCAACCGCCACGCTGCCGCTGTCTCGTTTGCGTCGCCCGGGCGAAAGTCCGTCATATGCGGAACTGCGCGCAGCGCCATCAAATGTTCAACCGGCTCATGCGTCGGGCCATCCTCGCCCACACCGATCGAGTCGTGGGTGAATACGAAAGTCGAAGGTGATTCCATCAGGGCAGCAATGCGCAGCGCCCCTTTTGCGTAGTCTGAGAAGACGAAGAATGTCGAGCCAAAGGGCTTCAATCCTCCATGCACTGCCATTCCGTTCACTTCCGCGCACATGGCCATTTCACGCACTCCAAAGAAAACGTTCCTGCCAGCGGGATCATCGGCAAAGTGCGGGCTTAGCTTGAAGATCGTTTTTGTCGACGCCGTCAGGTCCGCGGCGCCGCCGAACAGCTCCGGTACGTTGTCATAGATCGCGTTCATCACCGTCTGTCCGGCATTGCGCGTGGCAATCGGCTTCTCTGTGGTAAAGCTGGGAATCGCTTTCTCCCATCCCTCCCTCAATTTGCCCGCCTGCGTGCGCTCGAACTCCGCCGCAAGCGCTGGGTATACAGCCGCGTAGGTGGTGAAAAGCTTGTTCCAATCCCCCTCCAGCGCCGCACCGCGTTCCACTGCCTTGCGCCAGTTCGTCAGCGCATCGTCCGGCACAACAAAACTCTCGTCTTCGGGAAATCCAAAAAACTTCTTCGTCGCCGCTGCATCGGCTGGGCTCATCGCTTCACCGTGCACTTTATTCGTGCCGGCCAGCGGACTGCCGTATCCAATCACCGTGCGCAAGCCGATCAACGACGGCTTGTCTGTCACGTCCTTCGCTTTCGCAATGGCTGCTTCAATTCCCTCCACATCGTTGCCGTCCATCACCCGCTGCACATGCCAGTGGTAGCCCTCAAAGCGCTTGTACACATCCTCCGTAAAGCTCCACTTCGTGGGACCATCCAGCGAAATCAGATTGTCGTCGTAGAAAACAATCAGCTTGCCCAGCCCCAGCGTGCCTGCCAGCGACGCGGCCTCGTGCGACATCCCTTCCATCATGTCGCCGTCGCCGCACAGCACATAAGTGTGATGATCCACTACCTTGAATTCCGCCTGGTTGTAGGTTGCGGCCAGGTGCTTTTCCGCCATGGCCATACCCACACCCATCGCAAATCCCTGGCCCAGCGGGCCCGTCGTGGCTTCCACGCCGTCGGTATGTCCGTACTCCGGATGCCCCGGTGTCTTCGATCCCCACTGGCGAAAGCTCTTCAAATCGTCCAGCGTCACCTTGTATCCGGAAAGAAACAGCGATCCGTACAGCAGCATCGACGCGTGGCCGTTCGACAGCACAAACCGGTCTCGGTCGGCCCACTTCGAGTGCGCAGGATTGTGCTTCATGATCTTGTGAAACAGCAGGTATGCGATCGGCGCGCAGCCCAGCGGAGCCCCAGGGTGGCCGCTCTTGGCCTTTTCCACCCCGTCCAGCGCGAGCATGCGCAACGTGTCAATTGAAAGCTGATCGAGAGATAAAGAAGCAACGCTTGGGGTCATGTTGGTCTCTGATTTTTCCTTTCGCTGAAGTGCGAAACGCACCGCGGATTGCGGGTGCCCCACCATCACCGCGTCTTTGTCCTTGCGGCCAGGATGGGATAGCGGGTTCCCATTGTCGAAACGCGCGCGGGAAAGGTCCCTACGTCCCTTCCACCTTGACTTTCACATTGTATCCAAGCCAGGCGTCCGCTTCGGCCTCCTGGTCTGTCCAGTGCAACGTCCACTCCAATTCCCCGCTGCCCGGCACCGGCGTGACATCCGCGCTGAACCCCGCGCTGCCCAACCCTCGGCTGCCCGTCGTGTTCACCGTCTTCCAACCATCGTCAGTCCAAACCACCTCGAATCTCCGTTCGTTCAGGATCCGCAAGGTGCTGCCTGGGTCCATTCGCTGAATCGGCCGCCTGCTGCTGTAGATCTCCAGTTCGCGCCTCACCAGCTTGCGTCCTTCCGGCAGGCAGTACCGCTCATACACAGGATCGATGCGGTCGAAGACCTTTCCGTCTGCGGCCGAGCGCAGCAGCTTCAAATATTCCGCGTGCGCCCACACCAGCGGCACTGCCGACCCGTCCGGCTGCCCTCGCCGCAGGCTGCGCTCCGGCATATCGGGCTCGTCCCACACCTGCTCCGGAAGCAGTTGCCCGCTGGTCGCCAGGCGTTCGTAGGTCTCAATCAGTGGATCCACGCCGTTCCCGGCTGCAAGCTCGTAGTGCGCCCGTTCGCCCGTCAGCAAAGGCCAAACGCGCCCCTGGCCCCATCTCTCAAAAGGTCCCCCGTCAGCCCGTTGCCCGTAGCCGTCCCAGTTATAGCGCAGCCATCCCGCACCCTGCGGCAAATCGCGCTTCAGCACATGGTCCACCACCTTCAGCGAATCCACAACCAGCGAATCGTCGGCCCTCCGCACGCCGTAGCGCACCAGTTCCAGAAATCCCGCATCGATAATCTCGCGCGCTTCAAATTCCGTCCGCGTCCCCGGCGGCCGGTTCGCCAGCCAGATCAGCTCTTTCCCGCAGTCCTCGTGCGCGTAAGCCTCGCCGCACTCCGGCGGACGAATGCGCATATAGTGCCGCTTGATCCCGGGAAGCAGCACCCCGTCATTCGTCACCGTCCAGTCTTCCAGGTGGCCTTCAATCCAGTCGGCAAACTCCGCAAGAAACTCTCCCAGCTCATCCGACTCGTGGGCGTGCGCCATCTCCGCCGCGCAAATCAGTCCTCCAATCACCGCTGCCAGCGTTGAAGGCGAGTAGCCCGCATTCTCTTCCCAGCGCTCCTGGTGCGTAATCGGCGCATTCCTCACCAGGAATCCCGCTGCCCGCTCCACAAAGGGGAAAATCTGCAGCTCGCCCAGCCCGCCAGCCTTCCACAGCCGCCACGCCAGAATCAGCGGGAACGCTACTTCGTCGAGCTGTTTCCCGCTCCAGTACGGCGTTCCATCAATCCAGAAATTCTGCGCGAATCCGCCATTGGGTAGCTGCGTGCACGCCAGGTATACCAGCGCCCGGCGCGCCGTGTCCGAACGCCCGCACGCCAGCAGCGCCGTCGCCGTCTGCACCATGTCGCGCGTCCACACCAGGTGGTACCCGCCCAGGTCGTCGTCGCCCTTCGTCTGGCCCCACGGAATCGATGCCGACGCTACAAACGCGCCTGAATACGTTTTGTCTTCGTGCGCCAACAGCACGTTGTGGCTCGCGCGCATCAGTTTCCCGCCATCGTGCGCCTTCGGCGCCAGCCACTCCGGGTTCGCCACGCGATGCCATTGCTCGATGAATCGCTTGCGCTGCACTTCATACGGCGTCGACAGCGCTCCCATCGTCTTTTGCGCCGCTGTGTGGTTTCCCAGTCCAATTCCGATGGCCAGTGAAAACTCACGCACCGCTAAGCCATTCAAATCCGTCGCCACCACCGCGCCACCAAGACCACCATTGATACTGCCGCCCTCGCGGCTGCTGCATTCCAGGTCGATCTCGCCCATCACCGCCACGTTGCCGTCCGTCGCCGAGCCAAACTCCCAATCCATCTTAAAGTTCTGCACCAGGTCCTGCCAGCCGTCGCTTGCCCCCACAAATCCGCAGCTCACGCGCGAGAATCCGCAACTGGCCGCCATCATGAGCGACATTTCGTTCTTCCACGCCAGCACCGATTTGTGTCCGGCAAAATCCACCACCCGCGCCGAGTTCCCGGCCCCGCCGCCATCCAGGTGCGGCGCCAGCAGCGCATACATCTTCAGCCGCGGTACCAGGTCCTCACTCCCCTCCAGGTGCACCCTCATCAGCACCACTCCGTGATGCGGATCGCAGATCATCTCCTTGGTCAGGCTGTACCGTCCATCGGGATCGCGATTCACATACCGCACCCCCAGTGCCTCCGGATCGATGTATGCGAAGGTCGACACCAGGTCGCGTTTCTCCTCGTGCATAAACGTCGCGCCGTCGGTCACAAGAAATTCCATGTCCCGTATCTGCGGGTGATCGATGGTGGAGTAGTAGATCTCGTTCAAAATGCCATGCGAGCACGTAAACCAGATTCGGCTTGACCCCGAATATGCCGTGCACACTGCGTCTTTGATGCTTGAAGTCCATCGTGGCTGCAAGCCGGGTGTGCCAAAAGCCTCACCCTGCTGCTCAAGCCATCGGTACAATGGCTGTTCGCTCATTCTCACTCTCGATTGTCTTTTTCGGACCGCGGCTCGTTTTGGTTGCAGCGCTCTCTTGTTGCAGCTTGCCAGTGTCCTGTCTCTAAAGTCCGCATCAAAAACAAGTTGTCATCCTGAGCGAAGATTGGCGCATATTTCGCGCCAATCGCAGTCGAAGGACCTGCATTCGTTTTTTAACGAACTTCGGATTCACCACGCTGGAGCCTGTTTCAAAAATGAGCTTTGTAACAACGGCACGACTTCAGTCGGGCCAAAAAAGGCTATCAAATATGGGGTTTTAGCCCCTGAAGGATTCGGCCCCAATCCGCCGCCCATTCTTGAAACACACGCTAGTTTGTTTTCTGTGGGAAGCCCAGCGTCTCAACACCATTATCGATGTTCCCGGTGAAGGATCGGTTTCTTTTCCTGCTTCCATTCCCCTGCCGGTGGCTGTGAATTTCTCCTCGACGATTTCACTCGCCTGCAGGCCTTTACCGCCCGCCCGGCATCGTAGGTTTATAAGCGCGCCTTCCGGTCCTCTTTTCAAGCCTTGGTCGATTTCAATGTACGTCATTTAATTTGAGTTACTTGCTGTCATGAGCTTGATGCGAAGACCCTCCATGAGAGTCACGCTCTCCTCGTCGTTTCAGTTTGTGCAAACCGAGCTCGGCGTCAGCGTGACGCCGCAACATTTTTACTTTCCTGTCCCCAGCCTCAAGTCCTTTCGTGGCAAAGACTGGAGGGCAAGCCGCTCACGCGTCTCATCCCGGCAAGGGTGCAGGATGCGCCGTTCGATCTCTTCCTTCGCCTCAAAGCAAACGACATCCTGTTCATCGACTCCAGCCATGTGGTTTCAATGGATAGCGACGTGCTTTACGAATGCCTTCGCATTTTGCCCACGCTGGCGCCCGGCGTGCTCGTTCATTTCCACGACATCTTTGCTCCGCTCGACTACCCTGAAAAATTCGTCATGACGAACCTGTGTTTCTGGGGCGAGCAATATCTGCTCGAGGCGTTCCTGTCGTTCAATAAGGCATTCAAAGTAATTTGGGCTTCCAGCGCGATGCAGAAATCCCACCCCGACGTGCTGCGCCAGGCTTTCCCCGCATGGGAAGGTAGCTTCTGTCGCATGCCCGCTTCGTTGAAGGTCTTCGCGCCCACGCTCGATGGCAATAACGTATGGCCGTGCAGCTTCTGGATCGCCCGCACCGCCGAAGACGCATAGGTTTCTTGTGCCCTGAGTTCAAAGTTCGCGCCAGGAACACGCTGTCATCCTGAGCAAGCCTTCGCCACGCGAGGACGAGTCGAAGGACCTGCATTGAGAGCGCCGATTCTTGCAACGAACTTCAGATTCGCCACATGAGTGTCCTGTCCCAAAAGTTCCTATCAAAAAATGAGCTCGTCATCCTGAGGCGGAGTTTGGCCCGCTCTTGGGCCAAACGGAGTCGAAGGATCTGCGGTTGTTCCCTACCAATGATGCCGCGAACTTCTCGGACACCTCACTACCGTCCTCTCTCTAGAGTCCGCATCAAAAACAAGCTGTCATCCTGAGCGGAGATTGGCGCGTGTTTTGCGCCAATCGTAGCCGAAGGACCTGCATTTGTTTTTCAACGAACTTCGGATTCACCACTCTAGTGTCCTGAGTCTAAAGTTCGCGTACAAAATCGGGCGACGGAATCGAGAATCTGATCTGCGGTTTTGTGCCAGACGAATGGCTTTGGGTTCTTGTTGTGATGCTGAATGAAATTCCTGATAGCTGATTCCAGTTCTTTGGTTGAGCGGTGTACGCCGCGGCGAAGTTGCTTGTCGGTCAGTTGTGCAAACCATCGTTCGACCAGGTTGAGCCAACTGGCCGAAGTGGGCGTAAAGTGCAGATAGAATCGCGGCCTTTTCGCCAGCCAGTCGTGGATCAGTTGTGTTTTGTGCGTGCCGTAGTTATCCAGAATCAGGTGGACATCTAAGTTGCGGGGAACGTTTTGCTCGATGGTGTCGAGGAATTTGGAAACTCGACCGAGCGATGGCGGCGCTGCGTCTGTCCGATCAATTTACCCGACTTGGTATTCAGTGCGGCAAACAGACTGGTGGTGCCGTGACGCGCATAATCGTGTGTGCGGCGTTCGATCTGCCCTGGACGCATGGGTAGCAGGGGTGCGGTTCTATCCAGCGCTTGTATCTGACTCTTCTCGTCCACACATAAGACCAGGGCGCGGTCGGGCGGGTCAAGATACAGACCAACGATGTCGCGCACCTTCTCGATGAACAGCGGATCGCGAGAAAGCTTGAAGGTCTCACTGCGATGGGGCGCAAGGGAAAAGGCGCGCCAGATGCGGCTGATGCTGGACTGGCTCAGTCCGCAGGTCTTGGCCATATCCGGGTCGACGAATGGGTGGCGGCCTCAGGCTGGCTCTCCAGCGTGCGCGTCAACACCAACTCAACCTGCTTGTCGCTCAACTTGCGCGAGGTGGCTGGACGCGGCTCGTCCAGAAGTCCGTCGTTGCCTGCGCTTTGAAAGCGCTTCCTCCACTTACCCACCGTATGCGGCGTGGTGGAAAGCTTCAGCGCAATCGACTTGTTGCTCCCGCCCTGTGCGGCGAGCAAAATAATCCGCGACCGCATGGCCAGAGCCTGCGCGGTCTTGGGCTGCCGGCTCCAGCTTTCAGTTCCAGCCGCTGCTCATCATTGACCGTGACAACCGCTACGGGGCGACCTAAACGCATCGATAACCTCTACTCTATTCGATGCGGAAGTGTCGCATACTTATGCTAATTCTTTCAGACTCATGACACT
>CAVWXA010000017.1:0-299178 GCA_963758785.1 uncultured Acidobacteriaceae bacterium | reverse complement strand
ATCGGCACATGGACCAACACCGTAACGCGTTTTATAGCGCTCTCGGAGTTCGCGCGCCGAAAATTTGCTCGCTCCGGCATGCCGGAGGATCGCATTGATGTGAAGCCCAATTTCCTTCTTGATGATCCGGGCCCGGGGCAGGGAAGCGGGGACTATGTTCTTTTTGTCGGTCGACTTTCAGACGAGAAGGGCATTGCTTGTCTGCTTCAGGCATGGAAAGCCACCCGATCAAAGCTCCGGTTAATCATAGTTGGAGATGGTCCACTCGCCCCAATGGTCAGAGATTGTGCAAGCACAGATCCGACGATACAGTGGCGCGGGTTTATGGATCGCTCCGAAATCCTCGACCTCATGGGTAAAGCAATGGCGCTCGTCTTTCCTTCCGTCTGGTTTGAAGCATTCCCACTGGTGCTTGCAGAAGCTCTCGCGAAAGGCCTTCCAGTGATTGCCTCGGATCTCGGAAGTATGGCTGAGATCATCACCCACCGGAGAACGGGACTGCTCTTCGCGCCGGGGTCTCCGTTGGATCTGGCCAGCGCCTTGCAATGGGCTTTCGATCATCGCCCCGAGATCTGCGCGATGCGCGAGCATGCACGGCTTGAATTTGAATCGAAATACACAGCCAACAGAAATTACAGGCTTTTGATGAACATCTATGAGGCGGCACTGGCGACTCTGGCCGCTCCACGTCTGGCCTCTGCCGTTTAAGAACGCAGAGACGGTCCTGTCTCCGATTCCGCTTTTCTGAATGGAAAAGCGGCAACAGGCTGGGGAAGGACTAGCGCAGCACGTTGTTCCTAGCAGGGTCTTTTCCGAGCAACTTAGTTTTCCGTGAAAGCTGCCGTGACCACTGCGCTCGGCACATATCCATATCCGTTCGGGTAGCTTGCGGGTTGGTTTGCAGCCCCCCACATGCCTACAGCTTTCACTACCATCGAACTGGAGATCGTGAACGGGGTAGTGTAGCGGATCGCTGTCCCGGAGTCTGGAACGGGTGTGCTCCCATCGGTGGTGTACCAGATGCCAGTATTTGCCCCCGAATCGCTCAGTGTAACCACTTGCGATGTGGAGAACGAATCCGCCTGACGGCGCAATAGTGGGTGTACTGGATGTAGTGGCCTGACATAGGAGTGCTGACACATTACTTAACAAGGAGGGAACGTTGATTTGGTTCTCCTCGTTTGTGATGTACCCTCCCAGGCTCAAGAAATTCGGGCCGCAAATATAGTTGTTGATGATCTCCCATGACCCTGCGCCGAAACCCCAGGCGTATCCGTTTGAGAAGTTCCCCTCGATCAGACTATTCGAGCCTTGGGATCCCGTGCCCCAGAACTCGACTCCATATGGCGGACACTCAGCGCCACAAGGCTGGGAAGCAATGAGCAGGTTATCGTTAAAAACGAACCCTGGTGAGTTGCCGGCCGTACCCATGATCGCGCCCCACTGGCAGCAAGCGAGCGACGTTGCGAATGTACCGTAAAACGAGTTGAGAGGATCCACAACTGCATTGTGTTCCAGCATGATCGGGTCCGTCGGCGTATCTACCTGGATTTCGATACCGATGCGGTGAAAGTTGACGACATAGTTGTAGTCGATCGTGCAGTCCACGCAAACGCTGTCATGGGCTCCCGGATTCCAGGATGCAAGCTGGTTGAAGTGAATGCCCTCTTCGACATGCTGGAAGATGTTGTTCTGAATCGTGACGTCGTTGTTTTCGCCCTGGGATGTAGTAACACCGGCGCAGTAACCGCCCTGATCAGTCAACGTTGCAAACACAGCGCCGCAGGAGTTCGCATCTCCGAACGTGTTGTACTGGATGAGAATATTGCTCAGCGTCGTTCCGAGGTTCCCGTCGAAGAACAGGCCAGATTCTGACTCCAGATTGCTCAAGTTCGACGGGAGATTGCTCACCGTGTTGTGATCGAACGTGAAATTGCTGTTGTTTCCGATGCCGAAGTAGACTGCGCCGGTGTTAGCGAATCCGAGATAACGAATCGCCCCAAGACTCGAGCAACCCCCGTTGTAGCCTAAGATGACCTGATTGTTGAAACTCGCTGAGAGGGTGGCCGTCGGAGGATCCGATACCGGGCCTGTTAACTGCAGGTTCGCGCAGGGCACCGTGATTGGAGTGGTGACGGTATAGACGCCGGCAGCAAACGAAATCGTCGCCCCTGATGGAGCGCCATTCAATGCACTCTGAATCTCCTGGGTGCTCATGCTCGGATCCACGCTTACCACTGGTCCCGTTGGAGCTTGCGTCTCGTCGGTCACTGTGATCGAGTTCGTGGCTGTTGCCACTGCATAGTCCGTTGTGTCGTTGGGTGTGAATGTGGCGGCGAGAGACTGTGTGCCTGCCGGAAGTACTGTGCCGGCTGGCGGGTTATAGACAAAGCTTCCCGGCACGTTCGCGGTCGCGTTGAGTTGATTCGCTCCCAGCGCCGTCCCAACCACAATGCTGGCGGGAGCGCTCCATGCGATCACAGGATTGGCCTTGGTCACCGTGATATTGACGCTCGCCGTGGCTGTTTTGTAGGTGCTCGTATTCGCGGGAGTAAATGTAACCGTCAACGTGTATTTTCCAGTTGACAGAACCGTCCCGGCTACCGGGTTGTAGGTGAAGGTACCGGGCACACCGGCTGTGGCATTCAATTGAGCTGAGCTCAATGCTGTTTCGGCCGCAATGTTCGTTGGCGAATTCCAGCTTATTGAAGGATTGGCAGCATCGTTGAGGTGAACTGGGCTGACGCATCCCGGAATAAGAAGAGAAAAAAGTAGAAAAAGGGCACACTGTTGCAACTGCGTACGACTTTCACGCATGCGGGTATTCATCTCCTAAAGGAACTTCCAAGGCGGTCGCGAATTCTGCGTAGCCGACGATCTGGCCGCAGAAATCAACGAAACAGCTTCCGGCTTTTCCGTTATGCGGAAAGAGCAAATGCCCGGGGCGGCACACAGAAATTGCCGATCGGCGGACTTAATGTATTTATTATTTGTGATGGTAACAGCATCAGCGTGTTTTTGGAACTCCAACTGTGAGGAAAACAGGTGCCAAAAGTAACGAACACAAAATTAGTGTTTCGGCGTTGAACGGAACCACTGTATCGCTTGGCAATATTCGGAAAACGAGGAGCAGGATGCACCTCTTGGTTTTGGAGAGGATGGCGACTGATTCTTCAAGCACCAAGGCTGCAGAATGAGGAACGTGGCGAACCGAGAAGCGCGGATCTCACGATAGAAAAGATGGCACGCTGGCGCAAATGGCGCGCATTGTCGAAGAACTTGTTCAGCAGATTAAACATAATCGACAGTGACGGCGCGCGCCTTGTCTTGTGCTCAACGGCGGCAGAGCAGACAATTCGCAGACCTGCTGCGAGCAATCCGTCGAAGCAACGTCGCAACTGATCTGCTGATCGCACCTGGAGTATCGCTTCGTAAGTATCCAGACCAGGTGATACGTCATGCTTTGGTATACCGGCGGAGACCCTATTCTATTAATTCTCTTAGTGGAGAGAAGAATGCCAGATACCCGCTCCGACGTTTCCGAGAATGGGGACCGCCGAAAGCCTTCCGTTTCGATCATTATTCCTTGCTATAACTGTCGTCGATTCGTTGCTCAGGCGATCGAGAGCGCCCTTAGCCAGAGCTACACAAACGTAGAGGTTGTCGTAGTGGACGATGGTTCCACTGATGGAAGTTCTGCAATCGCGCAGAGGTATCCGGTGCGGTTCCTTCAGGAAGCGCACCGGGGCGTGTCGGCCGCTCGCAATCGGGGGTTTCGTGAGAGCCTTGGCGAGTACCTGGTGTTCCTTGACAGCGACGACCGACTCCTTCCCGGTGCAGTGACCGCGGGGCTAGCTGCTCTGGAGGATCATCCGCATTGCGTGATGGCCGTGGGAGCACATAACTTTATAACGCAGTCCGGAGCGTGGATCGCGACGCGGAGCAAGCCGGTGCATCTGCGTGACGGCTACGAACTGCTGCTGCGAAGCAATTTCATTGAGTGCACTGCATCTGTTCTCTTTCGGCGTTCGTGTTTCATGAACGCTGGTGTGTTCAGGGCAAGCTTGACAGGTGCAGAGGATTACGAATTGTATCTCCGCGTGGCCCGAGACTCCTCCCCCATGTGCTGTCATAGCCAGGTCGTGGCAGAATATCGTCAACATGCTTCCAGCGCGTCGCGCAAATCCGCGATGATGCTTAACCACACGCTTGCGGTGGTTTCAGAACAATGGCCCTTTGCCCGGAAATCAATACGTCACATGTGGGCTTATTTCCGTGGTTTTCTGTTTTGGCGTCGAAAATATGGCCGTCAACTTACGATGGAAATAGCAACGTCTGAATCTGAATCAGAGTCGCCGGCGCAGGAGCACCGAGTGGCATGGCGACTGCTCAGCCATTCGTATCCGGAAGGCGTTCTGGCTTTAGTGATTAGTCGCCTGCTTCCAAAGAACCTGGTGCGATCCATCCTGCAACACCATAAGAGGAATCAAGCCTGCGAGAGTTCCGTCACTCTTTATGGTCAACACGTCGCAAGCATTTCACATTCCCCTGGGGATCATTGCAACCGCTGAGAACTGTGAGTGATTTGACACGGAGGATAACGGATCGGATTGGCAATGTTGGCCTCAGTTGCAACTAGACGCGCAACATGGACGGGAGCCGAGGAGACAATCCTCTGTTCTTCCCAACGATCGGTTTCGCATTCGCACTGCAGAGATTGGCTGTTGCCTGAGTAACTTGAAGATCTGGGTGTACAGATGAATTGTGATGTTCGCAAGTACCCATTAGTCTCGATCGTCATTCCTTGCTACAACTGTGAACAATTTATCGGCGAGGCTATCGAGAGCGCGCTCGCACAGACTTATGCGTCGATCGAGGTCGTTGTCGTAGATGACGGTTCAACAGACCGGAGCAGGAAAGTTATTATGC
This sequence comes from uncultured Acidobacteriaceae bacterium, assembly GCA_963758785.1. Classification (GTDB taxonomy): domain Bacteria; phylum Acidobacteriota; class Terriglobia; order Terriglobales; family Acidobacteriaceae; genus Telmatobacter. Next base: position 294,249 of record CAVWXA010000017.1, on the reverse strand, counting down.
AGTATCCTGCACGCCTCGTTGACAATGATCACCAGGGGGTTTCAGCAGCTCGAAATCGGGGGATTCAGGAGAGCCGCGGAGAATTTTTGCTATTTCTCGACAGCGACGACCGGCTGCTGCCGAATGCGGTTGCCTGCGGGCTGGCCGCGCTGATTCAACAGCCAGATTGCGCAATGTCGGTGGCTGCGCACAACCTGATTACCAGCGACGGGCGGGTAATTCGTACGAGGACCAAGTCTTCTCGAGTGGATGATGCGTATGCGCGTCTGCTCCGAAGCAATTTCATCGAGTGCACATCTTCGGCGTTCTTCCGCAGATCCTTGTTCCCGATGGAGTCGGGTTTTCTGCGCGGAGTGGAGGGGGCTGAGGATTACGAACTGTACCTGCGCGTCGCTCGGAATCATGCCGTGCAATGTATCGGGGTGGTGGTCGCAGAATATCGGCTCCACGCGATGAACGCGTCACGAAACTCCGAACGGATGCTTGTTAACACTTTGAGAGTGCTTGAGTTACAGAAGCCCCATCTCAAGCCGAAACTCGCTTACCTATTTGCCTACTGTCACGGCTGGTGGGCGTGGCGACGGAAATATGGGCGCCAGTTGGCAATGGACGTCGCGCGAGCGAGTTCGACCTCATGGAACACGCGCCGCAAGGTGTCGACGATGCTGGCAGCAACCTATCCGCCAGGGGCGGCTATCGTTCTGCTGGCTGGACTCCTCCCCCGCCGGATGACTCCTCTCTTAGCACAGCTGTCAAAGGCGAAATGAAACGGACCGGTTAGCTGCGCAATGCTTGCAGTTCAATGAGACAGGTGATGCTTTATCGAGATTCACTTTGCCGTGGATTGGATTAAGCTACCGGCGCGCCGGATACCGTTTCGCCAGCGGTGAGATGGGGATTTATCAGGGCTGCTCCGGCCCATCGGCGCAACTAAGACATGTTCTTGAACTACACGAAATGAGCTCAACTGCCTCCAAGATAGTTTGCGAAACAGAGACCCAGTGTCTCGCTCCAATCGAATTGGAGCTTCTGAGCGAACGCCCGTTCGTAAGTATTATTACGTCCAACTATAACTACGCAGACTTCTTGCCCGATGCTGCGGAGAGTGTGTTGGCGCAGACGTACTCCGACTTTGAGTGGATTATTTGCGATGATGGCTCTACAGACCGGAGCCTGCATATCATGCAGGATCTCGCAAGGCGCGATTCACGAATTCGGATCATCGCGAAGAGAAATGGCGGACAGGCTTCAGGCTTCAACCGAGCGTTTGCATCCTCTTCAGGAGAATTGATCTTCCTACTCGATTCGGACGATATCTATTGCCCCACTAAGCTCGAAACGATGATACAGGCTCATCGGTTAAAGCACGGGGCAGGCCTGGGCCTCCACAGGGTTCAATGGGTGAATCATGCGAGAAAGCACCGGGGAGTATGGCCGTCCGCAACCAGAATGCCTTCTGGGTGGCATGGAGAATCGATGTTGGCCAACGGAGGAGTCGTTCCTTACATGCCACCCACATCAGGCCTCAGTCTTCATCGGAGCGTCGCGAAACGGATCTTTCCTCTGCCGGAGACACCAAAACTGCCCTACGCCGACCAGATTGTGACCCGGTTCGCTCCTTTGCTCACCGGTGTGATGCGCCGACAGGAGATTCTGGCGGAATATCGCGTGCACGGAAGCAATGCATTTATTCGCAAGGGCACAAACGCCGATTCCATCCTTTGGGAGATCACCCTGTGCAGGAATCTTTGGGCCGCGCAACAGGAGTTTCTTCGAACGTTAGGGCAGGGAGCGGCAGATCGGCTACAGCCGGTGGAAGCTAGTGGTTACCTGATCTATCTTGGCTACCTGTATGCGCGACTCTCTGGCGCAGATGATCAGCACATTCGATATGAACAGTTCATCGCCCAGATGGAGAACGGAAACGCTATTATGAATTGCTTCTGGAAGGCCTCACTTTATCTGCCGGCGCCACTCTTCGCCGATATGGTCAGTTTCGTCAGCAGGCCTGGTACGTTGAAGCAGATCGCAGCATGGCTCCGCAGGCATGACGAGCATCAGAGCGGATAAAGAAATGACTCTGCGAAACACAATGAGATATCTCGATTACCGGACGAAGCTCGTCATTTTCGTGCTCTATAGCGCTGCTTTCCTTGGGAAGCCCTATACCTACCTCGCTATGGCTTTTGGGGTGACGTTCCTCTTTGAGGACAAGATGTTTTGGGGGCGCTGGTATGATGCCCTTACTCAGCAAGAGGATCCTGCCGGACCTTTTTCTTGGGCGCTCCTGGTCTCGGTCCTTTATGCTGTCGCGCAGGTCATTCGAGGTTGCTTTCTAGGTTATTCCCTCACCACCGCGCTCCAGCTTCTCATGTTTAACCTATGCCCTATTTACCTGTTTGCGGGCCTCTGGGCGGGTGCGCATGCACCATGGATCGTGCCTCGATATGTGCGATTCATGGCGTGGTTTATGGTGATCTACGCGGCTCTGTACTTTCTGGTTTTCCGTCATTTCACGATTTCACTTTCGGGCATTCTGCCGGGTACGGACATGGATCTCCTTGGCAGGCCCAGATCCGGATCTGTAATACTACTGGGTCTTCTTGCCCTCGAACCGTCTCTTGTCCGATTCTGGCTTCCCATTATTGTGCTCTGCTGCCTGACAATCGCAAACCAAGAGCGTGGCGACTGGCTCGGTCTGATAGTCGCACTGACAGCCTGGGGTGTTCTCGCCCGCAGAATGAACCGTGTCGCGATCATAGCTGCAGTCGTGGTTTCCACCCTGCTCGTCGCCTATCTCGTGGATCTCCGTCTACCGGGATTCGCAGACCGCGGAGGAGAACTCTCCGCTCGCGACACGATTGCGCGCATGGCGGGGTCCATAAGCCCCGATTTGGCGGAAGAAATGGGCGCAAGCACAGCCAATTCCGAGTTCTATTACGGAACCGTTTATTGGAGAAAGCACTGGTGGGGGCAGATCAAAGACGAGGTATCGGCAAATACAGGAACGATCGTATTCGGCCTCGGCTATGGGTATCCACTTGCTGCTCTCGCTGGACCAGAAGTTGAAGCCACCGGAACTCGGTCTCCGCACAATATCTTCTACTTTGCTTATGGCTATTCTGGTCTGGTAGGCGTGGCAATCTTTCTTTGGCTTCAACTCTCACTGCTGAGATTGTTATGGAGATCGTTTAAGGTGACAGGGGAGACCTACGGGCTTGTGTTTTTATGTTACGCATTGATCCAAGCTTCTTTTGGGAATTACCTTGAGAATCCTGAAGCCGGGATCTTCGTGTATATGTTTCTGGGACTCCTGCTCGGCCCAGCGCTGAGCCAGATGGGAGCAGAGAGCCGCTCAGTTGTCGCGCATTTTCCCTCTCCCGAAAGACACAGCGCAAGGGCCTCTTTGGTGGGCTCGCGAAGCCTCTGACTTCTTCCCGGAGAACCTTTCGTGCAATTCCTCTGGCCGATTTTCGTGACTGGGATCGGTATCCTGATTTCTCTTGCGCGTCGAAGCCAGATTGTACAGTTCCTACGACTACCCTCTCCGAGTCGCCTTGGATTGAACGCGACAGTGGGCGTGTTGCTGGCGTCTTGTAGCGGCCTTTTCGTTTTCGGGTTTTCCGCGCCAGGAGTGCAAACAGAAACAACAACCCTTAGACCGGATATGAGCACAGAGACAATCCAACAGGTGCTCCTGGAAGCTCCTCCCGGATCAACGATATTCTTTGGGCCTGGCATGTATTCAATTACCAAGGAACTTGACGTTCCGTGCAGAAACTTGACACTTACCGGGCCCAGCGCCACACCGCCCTCTGTAACTCTCGCGTCTACGTTCCAGGGCCATACTATCTTTGCGCTTCCTGAGCAATGCTCGAGACTAGGGACTATACGATATATCCATTTCCAGAACACCGGCGCTGTCTATGTCGGGGCGAACAGTGGCGAATTCGACTTCGAGCATAATTTGGTAACACATCTACCCTCGTCAGTCGGGAGAAACTACGATGTCACGGAAGCAGGCGTGTTCCTTGACGGTTCAGTCTCTCCGATGACGAGTACCAGCAATGTGACGATCAAGTACAACACATTTGGCGATTCATCTTCCTGCACTGCGGTCTTCGCATCCGATAAAGATGAAGGCGGTTATTGCGCCGGTATTATCACGCACACAGGTTTCACCAAAGAGCTTACGATCATACACAACCGATTCATCCATCTTGAGGAAGGAATACATTTTAACCAACTTGCCGCTTACAAGCCGGGCAACACGAGCAGCGGCTGTCTCTCGTGCGTGATCGAATACAACTCCATCGTCAACTATCACCGGATCGGCATTGAGGTCCAGGTACATACCAAGGACACGATGCTCATTGAACACAATGCCGTCATCGATCCATTGGGAGCATATTATGGGACATTCGCTGTATCGCTGGCGTGCTGCCAATGGGGCGACATCCAAGGTGACCCAGGTTATTCTCCGTCGCTAATCTTCGATGACAACGTTCTGATTGCTTCGGTGCCGGGCCATCAGTGCCCCCCATATGGGGTGGAGTTTTGGGGCGAGGGATCTCAGGGGACCAACAACCTGATTGAAGGATTGTTCTGCAACGGGTTCACCTGGGGATATGGTGCGGGACCGTGGACAATCAAGAACAATTACATCTGCGGTCCTAACTTTGCCACTGGTGGAGGATATATCTCAAACCAGCAGCATCAGAATAATCCTCCCGTACAGAGCGGCAATCTAACAATGCCGGGGTGCACCGCACGCGCATCGGTGGCGCCGGTGATTTATCCGCGAGCAGGGGAGTTTGTGGGATCTGAAGTTGTGAGGTTAAGCGATTCGGGACCTAACACAGATATTTGGTATACGACAGATGGCAGCATACCGATACCCGGGTCGGGAACCGCCCAACATTATAGTCAACCGTTCACGATTGTGAAAAGTAGTGTTGTTAAAGCGGTGGGTATGTGGGGCGCTTCAAATCAGCCAACGACTTACCCACGAAATTACGGTTATGTTCCCAGTCAAATAGTGACAGCTCACTTCGTAGCCAAGGCTGCAGGGCAAGACCGGCAGTGATCTCCACACGGATCTGAGAGCCTTGTGCCCTGCTTTGGGATTGCAGCATTCCAACCGGCAGGTGCGTGCGAAACCTATCCGAGTTTTCTTACACTAGAATTTATATTTATTTTTCGCCACCTTCGCGCCCTTCTTACCAGCCTCCAAGAGACCGATGGCAATGGCCGGCTTCCGGCTCTTCTCTTTCTTGCCACCACATTCTCTCCTCAGCCTGCCACAATTCAGCTCGTGCATTTCGGTCTTCACACGACCGAGGAGGGGCACTTGCCGAGAATCAGGGGGTGACGCGCCCAATCATTACGCTGGGTGCTCGGTGAAGACGCGCAAAGAACGTCCGCCTAGGATGACTTTTTTGCGCGGCCGGACCTTGGCAAAGGGATTCTTCCCATTTTCAGTATTGAGGAACTGGATCCAAGTGGTGCCTGCCGGCGCGGCGGGCAGAACGAACTCCACGCCTTCGTGCGCGGCATTGACCATGATGAGGAAGCTGTCATCGTAAATTGAGTGGCCGTCCTCGTCGGTGATTGCGAGCGTTTTGCCATTGAGCATGACTGCCAGCGCGCGATTCCATGCCGTGCCCCACGCTTCGTCCGAGAACTCATTGCCGTCTGTGTTGTACCAGGCGATGTCTTTAACCACCGAGCCGCGGATGACGCGGTCCTGGAAGAATTTGCGACGGTGCAGGTTGGGGTGGTCGAAGCGAAGGTGGATGAGCTTCGAGGTGAACTCGAGCAGATGCTTCTGCGGTTCAGTGAGCTCCCAGTTGAACCAACTGATCTCGTTGTCCTGGCAGTAGCCGTTGTTGTTGCCGTGCTGGGTGCGGGCAACCTCGTCGCCCCCGCAGATCATAGGAACACCCTGCGACAGAATGAGCGTGGCGAAGAAATTGCGCATCTGGCGCTCACGCATCTCGTTGATGAGAGGATCTTCGGTGGGGCCTTCCGCGCCCATGTTCCAGGAATCGTTGTTATTGTTGCCGTCGTCGTTGTTCTCACCATTGGCTTCATTGTGCTTCTGGTCGTAGCTGACGAGGTCTGCGAGAGTGAAGCCATCGTGAGCGGTGATGAAGTTGATGGACGCGTACGGCTTGCGACCGTCCATCTCGTAGAGATCGGAAGAGCCGGTAAGGCGATACGCGAAGTCGGAGAGCAGGCCGGAATCGCCTTTCCAGAAGCGACGGGCGGTATCGCGGTAGCGGCCATTCCATTCGGCCCAGAGAACGGGGAAGTTACCGACCTGATAGCCGCCTTCTCCCACATCCCAGGGCTCAGCGATGAGCTTGACGTCGGCGAGGGTGGGGTCCTGGTGGATGGTGTCGAAGAAGCTGGAGAGTTTGGATACGGCATGGAGCTCGCGGGCAAGCGTGCTGGCGAGATCGAAGCGGAAACCGTCGACGTGCATCTCGGTGACCCAGTGGCGCAGCGAGTCCATGACGAGCTTGAGCACCTGGGGATTCATGACGTTGAGGGTATTCCCGGTACCGGTATAGTCCATGTAATAGCGGGGATTGTCGTTGACCTGACGATAGTAGGTCGGGTTGTCGATGCCCTTCATGGAGAGCATGGGTCCCATGCGATTGCCTTCGCAGGTGTGGTTGTAGACTACGTCGAGGATAACTTCGATGCCCGCCTTGTGGAGGTCCTTGACCATCTGCTTGAACTCGACGACCTGCTGGCCCATGTCACCGGAGGAACTGTAGCGGGACATAGGCGCGAAATAGCTGAGCGTGTTGTAGCCCCAGTAGTCGCGCAGTCCGCGATCAACGAGGTGGCCTTCGTCGATGAAGTGGTGGACGGGAAGAAGCTCGACGGCGGTGATGCCGAGCTTTTTGAGGTACGCGATACTGGCTTCGGAGGCAAGTCCGGCGTAAGTCCCGCGGAGATGCTCGGGAATCCCAGGATTGCGCATGGAGAAGCCGCGAACATGGACCTCGTAGATGACGGAGTCAGCGAGGGGAATCTCGGGAGGACAATCGCCGTTCCAGTCGAAACGAGGATCGACGACGATACATTTGGGGACTCCGTGGGCGGAATCCTGCTCGTCGCGGATGAGATCGTCACCGGATTCGAGTACGAAGGGGAAAATCGGCGCTTTCCAGTCGACGTCACCCGTGAGGGCCTTCGCGTAGGGGTCGACGAGGAGCTTGCTGGAGTTGAAGCGCAGGCCATTCTCGGGGTCCCATGGGCCTTCGACGCGGAGGCCGTAGCGCTGGCCGGGCGTGATGTTGCGAATGAGGCCGTGCCAGACAAAGGCGGTGCGCTCCCGAAGAGCGACACAGTCAGTCTGATTGCCTGCCTCGTCGAAGAAGCAAACAGATACGCCGGTCCCGTGCTGAGAATAGACAGCAAAGTTGGTGCCCTTGGAAGTGGGCATGGCGCCGAGAGGATATGGCTTACCGGGTAGAAGGGTCCGTTGCATGCGTTTCCTATCTCTGATTTCTTTGGGAATCGTGCAGGCGGCGCAACCGGCTGCGAACTGCGTTGTGTATTCAGATGCAGAAAAATGGGCCCTTACCGTGTTGTGCCGATGAGAGCTGCCCGTCTCGCTGTTGCCGGTGAAGCATAATCTTCGATCTTCGCAGCTATGCGCCCAATCTCGCTCAATCAAGCATACCTTCAGATGGGTTTGATGCTGCTTCGCTGCAATTGCCCGCATCTAATCGGATTGAAATGAAGACGAACACAAAACAAGCGCTGACCGTTGTGATTACCGGAGCATCTGCAGGGCTCGGACGTGCCATTGCCCAGGAGTTTGGCAAAGCGGAAGCACGAGTTGGACTGATCTCTCGAGATCGAGCGGCTCTTGATAAGGCTGCGGCAGAAATCGGATAACGCGTCGAACGCGGACTCGGGGCTCCACTGCTCTGCCGCCTCGAATGTCCTGATTGGAAAGGCAACCGTTGACCGCGCAGCGTACCGGATGCGCCACGGCGAAACCACATTCGCCGGGAACAACTACCCGACAAGCAAGGTAGTGATGATGGCGTTCTCCACTCTATCGTCGCCTCGCTCATCGCGGAATCGCTTTAACACGCCGTTCCTCACTTTGGCCCCCGAACTGTGCCGGCAAAGATCTACAGATCCGCCAAATAACAATCCTCGAAAACAGAGAATTCAAAAAGCAACGCTTCGAGAGAAACTTCTTGGGGAATCTTTGATTGCGCCTCGGGCCAGCATTGTTCCCACGATGGCCGAAGGAGCCAATTTTGGCATGATTCGACCGGCTACGAAATAATGGAGCCGATGGAGACAACGAAAGATCAGCCGGTTGCCGTCGGATTTGACTTCGGCACAACCAACAGTTCTGTAGCCGTTTTGGATTCAGGGGCCGGGGTGCAATTTGCTTCGTTTCCATCGTTTGGGACTCAGGTGGAAACCTTTCGGTCGGTCCTCTATCTTGAGCAATTTAGAACGGGGAACGGGCCCAGGAAAACACATGCGCTTACAGGCCCTGCAGCTATCGAACGATATCTTCAAGCTGAGGAGAAGGGTCGTCTCATCCAATCGCTCAAGTCTCATCTTTCCAGCCGATCGCTGGCCGGCACAGAGATCTTTGGCCGTCGCTACAAGCTGGAAGAGTTGATCTCTCGCATTCTCTCCGATTTACGTAAACATGCTGCTCAGCAATTCGAGAAGCCGATTCGCTTTGCCATGGTCGGCCGCCCTGTGCGCTTTGTTGGAGGAGAAACGGTAGAGGACGACGATTTTGCTGTGGCACGACTCAAGGTCGCGTTTGCGGCCGCAGGCTTTGAGCGCGTTGAATTTGAAATGGAGCCGGTTGCGGCCGCTTACGCGTACGAAGCTACTCTCGACCACGACGAACTGATTCTCATTGGCGACTTCGGTGGCGGAACGAGTGATTTCTCCCTGTTGCGTGTGGGGCCTGGCGTACGCCGCCGCGGACGCACTCCGAAGGATCTTCTCGGCAATAGCGGGGTGGGGCTCGCCGGAGACGCCTTTGACGCCCGAATCGTTCGCAAACTTGTCTCGCCTGCGCTCGGATCGAATTCAGAGGCTCGGTCGCTCAACAAACTCCTGCCCGCGGTTCCAGCCTGGATCTATGCCAACCTCGAGCGTTGGCACTATCTCTCCTTCCTGCGCACCAATAATGTTCGGGAGATCCTGAAAGGTGCACGGGTTCGAGGGCTCGAGCCGGAAAGAATTCAGGCCTTGATTACACTCATCGAAGAAGATCTCGGTTATCAGCTTCACCAGGCAGTTCAGCGGCTAAAGTTCGAGCTATCGCGCAGCCATAGTGCTGAATTCCATTTTCACGATGGCAGCATGGATCTTCGCATCCCCGTTACGCGCTGCGAATTTGAATCATGGATAGCAAATGATCTACAAGCTATCGAGAATTCGATCGACGAGCTCCTCAATAGTTCAGGTGTTCTTCCCCAATCGGTCGATCGTGTGTTTCTTACCGGAGGCAGTTCATTCGTGCCCGCGGTGCGCCGCATCTTCGAGATGCGATTCGGCAAAGACCGAGTGCGCGGCGGGAACGAGTTTACCTCCGTCGCCCACGGCCTGGCCCTGCGCGCGGCGGAGTTCCTAAGCCAGTCCTCATAGCCCAACGGGGCTGGAAGGCACTGATGCCAGGTAGCGCTCCGTTCGTCGCAGAACTCTCCGTGACCCAGTTCGCCCTGTTTGCGAACGGTTCCAGGATGGTAGGCAGTCAACAGATTGCTCCTGCGTTGTCTCTCACTTTCACTATTGGCCTTGTGAGAGTAAGTGGTCGCGGACGGCGAGACGAAGAGCTTTAATAGTGGTTGGTGACAGCCGCGGGACTGACCATTTCTGGCGGGAAACTGGTTGAGTTGACAGTGGGGGCATTGGATCGTGTGAATGATGGCTGCGGATGTTTGCAAGGTTCCTCCGATGAACGCGTCTCCACACAGCACGTAATCGCTCGACGGCCTACGTAAGTATGCGAGGGCTGGAGTTTGAGTTGAGTGCCAAGGGATGAAAGGCGTGCGGAATGTCCGCCCGCAGGTGTTTTTGCTAATTTGAATCGAATGCAACAATCAGTGCGCCCTCTTCATGGGAAAACGGTGCACAAAAAGCAGCCGGACAATAGCCAGCAAGATATTTCATCGCAGGACGAGACAGATACAGCTCTCTGTACGATCTGCGGCACATCGTCATAGGAGGCGAAACCTGCCGTAACGGCATGTGGATAGAGCACAGTTATCCAAAGAATACTGGCCAAGATATAGGTCGCAATCGGATGACAGCGGCACCATTGGGCGACGCGCACAGTTACCGTTACTCTGGCTTTCATTAAGTCGCGTCGAGAGCCGTCGTCTCCTTTCCTAACGGGCTGCCGAGGTTTTAAGAACTCCATGTCAACGCAGTCTCTTTCTGTGTTGAGATGCAATGCATTGACGGCATCTGCAGGAAACGGAACTGGACACTACCCGTAGAAAAGATCTGAAGTCTATTCTGGATAATACAGTCAAATAGTGCGGAGAACTGAGCGGGTGTCTCGCTCAGGCCTCATTACGCAGATCGACCCCGGCCTCTCCGGATCGAATGCGAAGCAACTCGCTTCCGCATCGGACATGATGCAGCTCTCCGCGGAATCCGCGTGGCACCCCGGCGTCCATCAACGCAAGTTTGCCTCCTGGCTTGGCCGCATAGCCAAAGAGCGTGCCAATAATGGTTTCCGCAAAGGCGCCGCCGCCCGTACACTCACGCATACAGCCTTCCCTTTGAGCAATCCGCACCGGCGCATCATATTGGCCCCGGGTTGGTCCGTAGAACTCATGCGCCTGCGCGTAGACGCCCTCGTAGATCGCGGCCTGCGTTAGTCGCAGAAATGGAATCGCATCTTCCCAGTAACCCAATGCGCACATCGCATCGACCGTCACCGCCGGCCATGCATCGTATGCTCCCATCGATCCATGATCGGGACGGTCGGAGCCGGCAGCGGCCAGGTCGAGCATCGACTGCGCCCGCATCCATCTCTGGGCCAATAGCTCCCGCTTCACGAAGCCGACCATCTCGCCTCGCACATTTGCTGCAAGATCGCCGGCCATAAAGCGCCCCACCGTCGCAAAGTCATAGCAGTGTCGCATCTCCACGCGGCTTCCGTCCCGGTGAAGGCTCGCCCAGATGCCAGCTCCCGGAACATACAAACTCATCACCGCTTTTGCCATCACATCCGCTTCGGCGTGCATTTGGCGGGCCTCGTCCGGCTCGCCAACCGCCTGCAAGATGCCGGCAAACTCACGCATCATCCACACATCGGCTGCATTGAACGACGGTACCTTGTGAATGTAAGTCGGCACGCACTCCAGCAGGTTCTCCGCCTCGCCATAATCGGCCAAGGTGTCTGTGGGCGCGCGCATCAGCTTTTTCCAATTCGTCGCCAGCACGCGCATCCGTTCGAGCACTGTCTGATCGGCGATCTTCTCCCGCAGGAAATCCATATCCTGCGTCACGGAGAGATAAGACCGCGTCAGCCGGAAGATCGACAGATCATTGGCCGCGTATCCGCGCAGGTCCCACCCCGCCGGCACGCACAGCTTCTCCGGTGAAGGGGGTCGCTGAGCCTTGAAGATGATTACCGCATCCGCATGAGGATCCTGCTCCAGAAATAGCTTGAGCTGTTCCTTCACCTGCTGCGGCTCCAGCATGGCAAAGAGCGTCGAGAACAGCGAGGTATCCCAATAGAACACGGTGCCCTTGGCCCGCTCACCGCTGGTGATGAAGGTGCGATTGCTCCACAGGTCGGTGCGCAGCAACACCAGCAGCGTCAGCACGCTGCGATAGTAGATTTCGCGAATTTCGCTGTCGTCTGTCATCAAGACAGGCGCATTCCCGGAGAAGAACCGGTTGCCCGGCGTGAAGGCGGCCCTCCATCGCTCCTCCCAGACCCTCTTGGCGCGTTCCCACTGCGCCTCAAACCAAGCAGCGCAGGTCGCTTGATCCGCTGCAGGGCTTTGCCGGCCGTCCACATCGGTCGCGCTCATCAGAAAGCGAATCTCGCGGTTCTCTCCGGGCTTCAGCAGCATTGTCCATTGCGCCGCCGGGTCGCTGCCCTTCGCCTCGGGCCCATCCAGAAAGCGGTAGATCGCGCTCGTCTTGGCCTGTTTCATATCCTGGCCGCTAAGTGAGTTGAGGCTTACAACGCGCGCACGCTCACCTCCTCCTGCAAAATCATCGACCACCTTATCCAGCAGAGCCCCCGCTTGAATCTCTATGCCGGCGGCAGTACGTTTCAGCTCGCCGTCAGCGGCGACGACGATATGAAAGCTCTTCTCCGCCGATCCGGTATTGGTCAGCCTAAGACGCCAAAGAACGATCGTATCCTCCATCACCAGCCGATTGGTAGTCAGTACCTCCAGATTGCCGGCCTTGCCTCGCCGCTCCGCCTGATACGCAGACCAGCGGCAGTTCGAGCTGTCGTACTGCCCGTCGTCAATTAACAGGCGGCAGAGCGGCAATGTGTTGTAGATGTACCAGCGCGGACCGGAGTCCTCGTAGAGCTGGCCGCCAGGAAGAAAATTCACGCCCACCAGGTCAGGTGCACAGGCAGCCATCTCATGAAAGTTATGCAGGGACGGCATATGGGCCAATTGGCTGCAATCCAGCCACCCCGTCGCCAGTTCGTCCAGCGTGGGAATCCGGTCGGCTTCCCGCTCGGCGCCAAGCTCCGCTCCGCTGGCAAACTCTTTTTTCGAGGCGATGGCGGCCGAGAGCGCTGCAAAAGTTGTGCCCAAGAACCTGCGCCGGCTGATGCTCCTCGGCGGAATTGGATCGTTCGTCATTTTTCCCCTCAGCGCAGCCTTTCATCGTTGGTTCAGGTTGATGTCATCGTTCGAACCGCATCTAGCATGACTCACTACCCCAGTGGCTCTGTAGTACGAGGGATCCGCGGGCCCGAAAAGTGAATCGAATAAAAGAACTAATGCGCTCGCGAGGACTCCCTAACAACCAACTCCGGTTCAAGAAATACGGTTCGGGTTCGAGCAGATGAGGACCGGGCCAATATGGATATGATCATCTTTGCGGCACTCTCGCCCAACTGCCGCGCCTTCTGGTCGATGCTCGACAAGGGCACGCGGAGTTTACTGCTGTAGTGAAAGTTCCCGCAGCCTACGATCGCAATATCCTCCGGAATGTGCAGGCCAGCTTCAAAGGCCTTCACCATTGCCCCTACTGCAATGGAGTCATTGAAACAGAAAATGGCATCGGGTCGCGGTCTCAAAGCCAATATCTCCCCCATCGCTTGTCCTCCTCTGACTTCACCATCGGAGTCCGTTTCTCCGCCGCAAGCGATGACATAGTTTTCACGCACAGGCAAACCTTGTCGTCGGATAGCGTCGCGATACCCTTCAAGCCTTCGATTACCGCAAGTGGTCTCTGGGCCGCGGATGTGAGCAATGCACTTGAAACCCTGAGCGATAAGATGCTGGGGGGCAAGTTCGCCGATTGTGTAATCGTCAACGCCCACAAAGTTGCTCGAGAACTGCTGAAAACTTCGATCAATGAGGACCAGCGGCACACCGGCTTGGCCTATCTTGTTTAGGGTCCTTGAGTTTTGTTGGCAGGAAGCGACGACAAGGCAATCGACGTGATGCGCGAGCATGTGCTCAATTTGATCCTGCTCAAGCCTGGGATCGCTCTCAGATGAAGAAACGATCAGAAAGTAATTCCTCTTTCTCAGGGTGACGGACAGCTCCCTGGCTATCTCGGTAAAGAATGGATGAATCAAGTCGGGGACCACGAGACCTATCAGCGAACTTCGGCCCGTCACGAGGCTTCGCGCCATCAGATTTGGGCGGTAGTTCAAGCGCTCGGCGCATTCGAGAACCTTGGCTTTCGTTTCCGGAGCAATATCAGGACGATTACGCAAAGCCCTCGACACGGTTACGATGGATATTCCGAGCCGATCCGCGATGTCTTTCATTCTCACGGCCATAGCTATTGCCTGCACACAGCCGCCTTTCGAAGCGTTTCTTCATTTTTTCCTGTCGCAAAATTGCCGTTTGATTCGACAGATTCAATTTGATCGGCGAACATCGGCTTACCAGTCTTCTTGATCTTTAAAGCCATGCGTTTTGAACCACAAAAGTTCTGAAGGATGGGTCGCGTTTCTCAGAACTAACATCGCAAAGAGTCGTGGTCGGAAGAGTATCGATTGCAAAAGCCTTATCTTAATGGATAAGTATTTTTCCGGAGATCACCGATCTACAAATGCATCGAAGCGATGCCGCGGAGACGTGGAGTTTAAACGTCCCCGCAGCTCGATCCCAGGCCGGCGGTGTTCAGAAGTTCAGATGGACGCCCAATTGAATCAGACGCGGGTTTGTAACATTTGACGTGATGGTTCCCGCACTTGGATCCTGCGCAATAACATCAGAATCCGGCGGGCCATAGTTCTGGATGTTGAAGACATTGAAGGCCTCGGCCCTGAAGTTAACCGAAAGCTGCTCGTGGATCGGAAAATCCTTGAACAGAGACATATCCGTATCGGCTACGTGCATGGAATAAAGAGGCGATGTTCCGGCATTTCCGAAGGTGCCAAACTTGGGCACTGTGAAGGCGTTGACGTTGAACGCCTCGGATTTGGTGGGGTTAGCGAGCTTGGGGCTCGCGACCTCGTTCGGCCTCTCATAGCTAAACCAGCCAGAGCCGGAGCCGGGTGACCCGATGTTTGCGACGTCCCCACTAACATCAAAATTGTATGGTTGTCCCGACCGAATTGAAATGTTGGTGAGCGCTGTCCAATTCCCTAGAAGAGAGGCGGCGAGGCCATGGCTCATGTAGCGCTGTCCGACCCCGAAGGGGAAAACATACTCACCCTCCATTGTGAGAATCTGAGGAACGTTGAAGGCCAGCGCGCCCTTGGATGCCGCGAGGTCATAGTAGTTCTGCCAAACTGAGTAACCGCCCGGTCCGTTCTCCACGGCGAACAGCCCGCTACCGCCGGTGCCGAGAGCCTTCGACCAGGTATAGTTGGCCAGATACTGGAGGCCATTCGAAAACTTTTTCTCCAGCTTGATCTGCAAGCCGTTGTAGTTTGACCAACCGTTGCTCGTGCTGTAAAAGGCCGAGGTGTTGTACCACGGGAAGGGAGTGCGAGCCCGAACCTGACTTGCAGTGCCATTGCCCGGCGTCAGTGCAGTGTTCCACTGGCCGGTGATCGCCAGCCGATCATCCCTGCTGCCCACATAGGCAACGGATAAAGCCGTACTGGATCCCAACGCGCGCTCGATGGTCAGGTTATATTGCAGGGAACGCGGATCCTGGATGTGCGGATCCGTGTACCAACTGTTCAAACTCCACGGATCGGAAGCGGGCAGCACCTTCTGCACTGTGGACAAAGTTGTCGCATAACTCTGCGGGCCGCCATTCGCAGCCAACGTAGAATTGGTGGTGTTCATGGCGAATCCGCCTCCGACCGAGCCGTTGGCAGGCCATTGGCCCGCATTGGCCTTCCAATCCTGGTCGATGCCTTGGGTAGCGTCATAGGCAAAACCGGCACCGCCGCGAATTGTAGTCTTCGCGTTGAAGCGCCATGCGACGCCAAGCCGCGGACCGTAATCCCAACCGCCGTTTGCTCCCCAAGCGGTGCCGTAAGGCGACAATTGAATCGGAGGATCTGCTGCGTTGTACCATGGCAACCCGGTGTCTGGATCGACCGCGGCGACACCGCCATCAATGCCCGCCAGAGTACCGCTGGCAGATGGAATGCAGGGTTGCTGGCCAACCGTTGCGCATGGCCCCGGCAGCGCGTTCATGCCAATCCACCAGATACCGTCTGTAGCTGGACCGGAGGTAAAAGATCCCGCAATGGGCGCGAAGGGACGGCGGTGGTCAACGCGCAACCCATAGGTGAAGGTGATGCTTTTGCCTATCGTCCACGCATCCTCCGCGTAGCCTGCATAATTAGCAACGCGATTGCCCTGGGTGGTGGGCGGTGTATTACCGTTTGTCGCCGGGAAACCCAGAAGCGCGGAGGCCAGCGAGTTACCTGTGGTGCCCACATTGTTCGGATCGCCGGTGGTGGTGTTGGTAAAGCCGAAATCGCCGTATTGGGGCTGGTAGGTTTTACTGCCCTGCTGGATATACTGCATTCCCAGTTTGATGTTGTGTCCGCCATGCACCCATGTCAGGGTCGGGGTGTAGTCGTACACCGGATTTGTGATCGTATTCGGGGCCCAACTTCCGTAGCCGTTCAGGATGCCGGGAGTGTCGTAGGGTGCCTGTAAATCGATGATCGTTCCGCCTGCAGCAGTAAAGCCCAGCTTTTGCAAAGGGCCCATTCCGAGCGTATCGACGGCCGGACCGCGATTGAACGGCCTTGTCGCGATGCCAAATCGGATATCGAAAAGAACGTTCGGCGTAATCACGTAAGTCCACCCCGCGGCCCAGTTCACGGCGTCGACGCTGCTTGAGGTGTTCTGCGTAGCCGAGTTCGGAGTCAAATCCACGACATTCAGTTGGTCAAAACGAAAGAACAAGGAGTTCCTGCCGCCGAGCTGCTCGTCGATTCGGAACATATAGTGATTTGCGTTATCGGTGTGGGGACTTGAATAAAAGGCGTTATACCCACCCGGCGCGTTGACCGCCGACGTCCCGGTGTCATAGGTCTTGAGGAAGCTGACGATGTTCGGGTTCAAGCTCCCAGGATTGATCGTGTTTGGGACTCCGTTGTAAGCGAACTGCGTCCGCACATACCCCGACGCAGAACATCCGGCGGGCACATTCGGAGTGGTGCATACGCCTCCCGGAGCCAGCGCCGTTGATGCGGGATTGAAAATATTTGAGGCCAGGGACGAATGCGTGAAATCGCCGGAGAGTTCCGCCGCCGTGGGCAGGTCAAAGAAATGCTCGCCCGACTGCGAGTACCTCCAGCCTTCATATCCGAAGAGGAAGAAGGTACGGTTGTGCCCATTGTAGATGTGAGGCAAGAGGACCGGTCCGCCTAACGTGCCGCCGTACATATTCTGCCGATAGGGCGAGGGCCCAGGAGTCACGCCGTTCTCGGGCGCGTCTTTGAATGTATCGCGCGCGTCGAATATGTTGTTGCGCACGAACTCCCAGCCGGAGCCGTGGAACTGATTGGTTCCGCTCCTGGTGACCACGTTCACGACACCACCTAGCACGCCTCCGAACTCTGCTTTGTCGTCATGGGACTGCACCTTGAACTCCTGCAGGTCATCGATGATCGGCGGAATCACGTAAACGCCGTTGGTGAAATCCGTGTTCACCACGCCATCCAGCAGGTAGACGTTTTCGCGCGTGAGCTGCCCCTGCATCGCCGGCAACGAAAACGTCGACCCCGGAACGCCCAGCACACCTTGATCGTCAACGTAGACTCCATTACCGGCAGCCTGCGACGTCATGACCGGCGAAGCACCGGGAGTGAGGGTCAACAGTTGCGTGAAGTTACGGCCGTTCAAGGGCAAGTCGTGTATCTGCGTCTGTGCGATTTCCGTTCCAAGCTCTGAGCTTGTTTGCGCTACCAGTTCATCCGCTTCTTCCGCAGTGACGGTCACGATTTGTGATTGTGCGCCGATTTTAAGAACAACATCTCGGGAAAGGCTTCCCTGCACTGCAACAGTCAGGCCGGAAATCGTGACTGTGCTAAAACCCAACGCGCTTACCTTCATTCTGTAATTGCCGGGTTTGACCGAAGCGAACGTGTACAACCCCTCGCCGTTCGATGTGGTCCTCATTTCAACGTTGGTATCCGTTTCGATCAAGCTAACCGCGGCGCCCGGAACGAGTGCACCCTTGGGATCAATTACATGTCCCGAGACAGTTCCATTCGCTGTCTGGGCGAGTGTCCGCGGCGTTCCTGAGAGGAGCGCGATTGCGAACATGCAAACAACTAGCCTGAGCAATCTCCCTCCAAAAACACTGAGCCTGCTAAAGTCAGAAGCCTCCAAACGTCTCATGTTTTCTCCTTCGCGTCGAATGCGCTTTCGTTAGCGTTAACAGGAACTGTCGAAACCAAGCGGTTTCTGAGGCGTTTCGTTAAGCTTCCGCGGATTAGATATGAATTGCTTCGCAGCCGCAAGGTGAATTACGGTGCTCCAGACTCGGATCCAACACATCTAACTCATGACAAACAACTTAGCGATTGGATCAAGACGCTAAAATCGTCCCGCTATAGGGGGTACAGTACCCCCTCAAAGAAACTGGACAAGTGTGCCCGCGGATGTGTATAAACCGGGGCGTGAGTACAACGGTCCCTCAAGAAGGGCACGAAGCGCGAAGAGCTGACATCGAACAGGCGGTCGGGAGAGTTTTGACAGGACACTCCTTTCGATCCAGTGCTCAGTGCCAGGCCTTGCTGCGCTACATCGTCGAACACTCTCTCTCGCACGAAAATGAGATGCTTCGGGAGCGAGTGATTGGAATAAACGTATTCGGACGTCCGTCTGATTACGATTCAGGCAATGACCCCATAGTCAGGGCAAGGGCAGCCGAGGTTCGCAAACGACTTGCTCAGCATTATTTGCACGGCGAAGGCGCGAGTGAAGAATTACGAATCGAGATTCCTCCCGGATCCTACCGAGCCGTTTTCGCGACGCGCAATCCAAGTGAATCGACCGAAGTGCGTCGCGGGACCGAATTGGGGGGCGGACTGACTGCAAGTTCAGCAATTCAAGTGGGAGAATTGCGAAGGCCCATTGATACCGCAGACGACAAAGTGGGCGTCGGCTCTCTGACGTTGGAACTTGGGCACACAAGTCCACGCGGACCGCGATGGTTTGATGGAAGCTTTAAACCTGTCTTGGTCGCGGTCACCTCCATGGGTCTTGTAATGGGGGTTATTGGGTTCTTCGTCGGTCACCTTTCAACGGCTCCCACATTCACACATCAGGATGTCCAAGGACTGCAAAAATCGCCACCTGCTTCTGATGATCCCGTCGCGTCATTCTGGGCTCCATTCCTCAGGGAGGATCATTCCCCGATCATCGCTTATGCAGATGCCATGTTCTTGATCGACGGATCCGGCGACCTCTTTAGATTTCGGCACGGGGCCTCCGATAACCGGGGTGTCTCGGTCGATGCGCACCTGGCACACCAGTTTGCTTCCAATTCAAAGCTTGTGGCGAGCGCGGGCCCTCTTTTTTACGACAACGGATATACGGGAACCGGTGATCTCAGGGCCATGGCTATGTTGATTGCGCAACTTGCGCACCAGGGCGCAACCCCGCTCGTTGAATCCAGCTATGACATAAGCACCGACGATTTGAAGCAGCACAACGTCATTTTGCTTGGATCTTCGGCTGAGAACGTTGCAGTAGCGCAACTCGTTCCCACAGGAGATTTTCTGTTTGAGGGCCCGGTATCGAGCCACGATCCGTGGTCCAACCAGATTGTGAACCGCCAGCCACGGTCAGGGGAGCAATCCAAATATGCAACTGTACGCGATCCAGTTACTCACGTCCTGCAAGAGGATTATGCACTTATCTCTTTTCAGCCTGGCGTCACCCCTGAACACCAAATTGCGATATTAGGCGGTATCGACACAACAGGCACTGAAGGTGCAGCCCTCCTTGTCACTTCGAAGGCGGGAGTGGAAGAACTTTCGAATACGCTAACTCAAGTGAAGACGGCGTCCCAAACCGGCAAGGGGAGGGCATTTCAAGCGCTTGTCCGTGTAGACGTGAGTAAGGGGTACCAGGTTCTCGGCTCGCATCTCGTTACAATACATTCGCTCAATGCGATGAAACCCGCCGCGGCAACTGGTTCTTCCTCCCCCTAGCGCCTGCCCTCGCCAAATTTCAATCTGTCCTAATTCCGCTGTCTCCATTGACCTTCTATGTGTCATCGAGGCCGCCATTCCTGTCATAGACACTGCCTTGCCAGGGTGCGATCGTGGCGAACCTAGCGCAAAGGCTTATTGTGGGCGGAGTATAAATGTGATCACCTGCCCGCCAGGGGCCCGATCGACTTATTCCCCACGATCGGCCGCTTTGCCGCAGTTAGGTTCCTCTCAGCCGTTGCGCCCGCGCAAAAAGGCGCCTTGACACGACTTGGTCTCATCGATACGCTTTCGCTCAAATGCAAGTTCTCGCTTCAAGCCCATCTTCTCTTCCAAAGGCAGAATTCCTCATTATCGCCGCAGGGATTGTCAACGCCAGCTTTACTTTACCTCTCAAGCGAATGCGTAATTGGCCATGGGAGAATGCGTGGCTCATCTGGACCTTCACTGCACTTGTTCTCTTTCCATTGTTTGCCGCGATTCTTACCATTCCGCACTTAGCCGCTAATTATCTCGAAGCCGATCGCGTTAGCCTCCTCAAAATCTGCCTCTACGGCATGGGTTGGGGAATGGCTCAGGCTTTGTTTGGACTCTCAATCGAGACAATCGGTGTCGCGCTGGGTTTCTCGATTGTCCTTGGCGTGTCTGCGGCTTGTGGCACATTGATTCCGTTTGTCCGTTTGCACTCGGCGATGCTATTGCAGCAAACGGGAGCGATGCTCTTTTCGGGTTTGGCGCTCGTCGTTTTCGGTGTCAGCTTCTGCGCTCTTGCGGGAAGACGCCGGGAACAGGAGCTAGATAGCAGATCAATTTCTGGGCAAGGCTCATTTAAGTTCGGGCTGGCATGTGCACTTGGCAGCGGAATGCTCGCCAGCATGATGAATCTGGGTATCTCATTTGGCGGGTCACTACTCAAGCTTGCTGCTGATCACGGCGCAAGTTCACTTTGGTGCGCGAATATCATTTGGCCTCCGCTGCTGGCTGCCGGCGCGATTCCCAATATCGCTTATTGCCTTTATCTAATTCGAAAGCACCGCGTAACTGCGCGTCATTCTGGAGAGAACCTCCTGTATTCCTGGACGCTTTCCGTGCTAATGGGCGTTCTTTGGTTTGGCGGTCATCTCCTATACGGCATGGGAATCTCGTTCCTTGGAGCTCTAGGGCCTACACTCGGTTGGCCCGTCTATATGTCGTTCCTCGTTATTTCGGCAGGTCTTTATGGATTCGCGGCGGGAGAATGGCGACGAGTGAAAGTTGGACCAATTCGCCTTCAGCTGGTCGGAATGGCGATTCTTTGTGCTGCAGTGTTTATTTTTTCCAGGGTGCCGTCCTAATGAAAGCTGCAAGATAAATCTCGGCATTCACGTTACGAAGGCGCGGTTGCGTGGTTTGAGATCTGTTTAATGCACCTTCGGCGATACTCTGCTGGGCTCAACTTGGTTAAGCGACGAAAGACCATCCGAAAGCGGCGCAACTCACTGAAGCCGCACTCCGAAGCTACTGTGGTGAGCGTTCGTTTGCGCGATTCGGCGAGCAGCACCTTTGCGCGTTCGACGCGAAGCTCGTTTAGAAACGCATATGGCGAGGATCCGGCACTTCTTCGGAATCGTTGTTCGAGCTGGCGGCGAGAAAGCGGACTTAAACGCAATATACGCTCCACACCAAACACCTCGTTCAAGTGATCCCGAATCTGTTGCACTACACCTGCAACCACAGGATCCTCGATGACAAGAGTATCGGTGGACCGACGCGCCACGACACGGTCGGGAGGGATGAGAATGGGGAGCTTTAAAGACCGCTTACCCTCAAGGAGCTGGGATAGAAGATTCGCCGCCTGCCAGCCGAGCTCCCGATCGTTGCGTGACACACTTGTTAATTGTGGAATGCAGAATTCGCAAGCGATCGGGTCATTGTCGACCCCGACGATTGCCACATCTTCTGGTACTCGAAGGCCGATCATTGCGCAGGCTTCACTTAACATCTGTGCGCGAAGGTCCCAACTTGCCATGATGCCAACGGGAGGTTGAAGCGATCTTAGCCATCGGGCAAGCTCGCCTGCGACTCGTCGCCAGTCCCGCGGCGATCCGATCAAACTTGTACTTTCCATCGAACTGTTTGAATATCCAGCAGCATGGAGCGCCTCCTCAAATCCGATCTTGCGTTGCTCGCTGTACCATAAAGCACGAACCCCGTAGTAGCCGAATCGATGAAACCGCCGCGCCAGGAGATGTTCAGCGGCGAAGCGCCCGACCATCTGCTGATCTAAGGTTACGGTCGGTATCCGCACATCTTGAACGTACCCACCAACATTCACGATTGGCATAGGCAATGACCGCGCCAACTTAACATCAGTCTTATTGCCGATTAGCACAAAAGCGCCGTCTCCTTCCCAGTTGCGCAACCATTCGAATGATGGGCTTAAGCGTTCGGGAATTCGCGTAAGTACCCATCCACCTTGATTTCTGGCAAATTCCAGGATTCCGGGCAAAAGACGCTCGACGAAGACAACGTCCAAAGGAAGCGCCAGTGCAATGTGCTTCACTCGTTTTCGTTTTGTCTTTGTTGCCATGTTTTGCACCATTTACCGTGTAGCCGAAAGATAATCATCAATTCCAAGTGTGAAACCGAAGTGCAGGATCGACCACGGCGCTATTCACCGCGCGATTTATTGTTTCAAACGCCTGTGTGGCCTGGATCATTCACTTGAAACTATACATGCAGCCGGGTCGAAAACTACCAATTTAAGGAATTGACATCCATGCGCAAAAAAGCCTAGTTCATGCGTAAAAAGGCCCTTGCCAGCACACAAAAGTACATACTAGGCTCGTTTGCGTGCTTGAGTGCGCATCCTCGAGAAGCGCAATTCAAGACGGTATGGCGCGACGATGCCGAGATTCGGCGCCAAAGTCAGAGAGCGTGATGCACAGAAAGGGCGACAAGACGATGGTTATCTCTTGGGGGCGAACAATAGCGCAGCAGATGCAGAGTAGTGCCGCGGTAAATTTGATCTTCCGTGGGGCAGCGAGTCGAAGCCGATCAGAAGGGTGCCGCAGTTCAATCGTATTCAAGGTGTCATTTGCGGTTGCTGTCCTGAGCTTTGCGCTTGCCGTCACTGGCATTGCGCAAACCACAAACGGACTCATTACAGGTACGGTTCTGGATCCGACCGGAGCTGTCGTGCCTAAAGCAACAATCACCGCAACAGACCGCGGGACTAATCTCGTGCGTACCGCGACTAGCGATGAACGGGGGTACTACATTATTCCGCAGTTGCCACCAGCTATCTACAGCGTCGTGGTGTCCAGAGAAGGATTTGCTCCTTCGGAGCGTCCGAATTTACAGATCCACGTGAATGAGGAAGCAACAGTCGATTTCAAGTTGACTATCGGTAGCAGCGTGCAGCGCGTGGAAGTAACGAGTACTGCACCCCCCCTAAACACAACTTCTGCGACGCTCAGCGATGTTGTAGATCATGAGGCGACCGTCGATCTTCCACTTAATGGCCGTCAATTTACGGACTTGACACTCCTTTCACCCGGCGCCTCACCGCAAGAAGGCCCACAGCAGAGCAGTAAGACGATTGCTTTAGGATCTGGCGCAATTAGTCCTTCTGTGAGCGGACAACGGCCACAGCAGAACAACTTCACGATGGACGGGGTGATGAACAACAACATTTACACGAACATTTGGGCAATCAGCCCTCCTCCGGATGCGATTGACGAATTCAATGTGCAGGCCCATATCACGGACGCGGAGTTTGCTACCACCTCCGGGGCAAATATCAACATCGCATCTCGGTCCGGAACCGAGAATTTCCACGGCGATCTCTGGGAATTCATTCGAAACGACGATCTTGATGCCCAAACCTTTCCCGCTACTTCGCGCCTGCCGTATCGACAGAATCAATACGGCTTCTTTTTGGGCGGACCTGTTCGTCTCCCATACTTCGATGGGCGTAAGAACACGTGGTTCTCCGCGTATTGGGAGGGATATCGGTACAACAAGTCCCAAACGAGCCTTGGCGACACATTTACAACCGCAATGGCGGGTGGGGACTTCTCCGCGCTACTTGGTGCTCAGGTAGGGACGGACGATCTGGGTCGTCCGGAATATAAAAACGAAATCTATGATCCCGCGACGAGCAGGCCGGACCCAACCAATGCGAGTCTGATTATCCGCGATCCGTTTACGGGTAACAAGATCCCCCCGGGCCGCATAAACGCGGCGACGGCTTTATTGCTTCCGAAGTTCTACCCCGCCCCGAACCTGAATGTAGCGCCAAGCGTATTGCCAAACTTGGCCTTCACCGGCGTCACCGCGATTTCCAGTGACGTATATGGGGACCGTCTCGACCACCGTTTCGGGAATAACGACACCGTCTTCGGACGTTACAACCGCGACAACGCGACGCAAACCACACCGGAGCCGACCCCGGGATATCTGCATTCTGTGATCAACTATGCGCAGCAACTAGTCTTCGGATACACACGTTTGTTTGGAACTACCTCGGTGTTGCAACTTCATTTCGCGGACACGCACACAAACATTGCGAACTACGACCAGCCTGATGGACAGGCCTTTGTCAGCGCAATTAACTGGGGACTCGTTCAACCTGCAAAATATGGCATTTACCTGGGGCCCAATTTTTCCATCTCAAACGGCTACAGTTCGGTCTCCCAGGGCGACACACTGAATGGACCTCAAAACAACTATGAGTACCACGCCGATTTCAGCAAGGTATTGAAAGGTCACACCTTGGGCGCGGGTTTCATGTACTATCACATTCACAGCATCACAGACGGCTGGAACATCTCGCTCGCCTTTACTCAAAACGCCACATCTCAGGGGGCTTTATCATCGACGACGGGCATGGGACCGGCTTCCTTCTTCCTGGGCCTGCCGGATAACTACAGTTCCTGGCTCGGAAGCACAGGTATCAACCAATCAGTGTCTTGGTACGGGGGCTATGCACAGGATCAATGGCAAGCTACGAGACGGCTCGCATTAACCTTGGCGCTTCGCTACGACTTTGTGAGTCCACCTGATTACAACGGAAGACCTATCGGGACACTCAACGCATTGACCGGTCAATTCTGCGTGAATCAGGCGGTGTCGCCCTACTTTCAGCAGGCTAATTGTCCCTCAACCTATTTCAATCCGCAACATAATGGTTACGAGCCGCGACTCGGGATAGCATTCAAAGCAACAAACCGCACTGTAATCCGGTCTGCATTTGCAATGCTGGATGACCACAACAACTCAGTCGCGCAAGAGAATCAGGATGAAAGATTGTCGTGGCCAACGTCAATCGACGCAATCGTTACCAGTCTTAATCGCGGACTTCCAAATCTGTATCTCAATTCAATGCCGACCGAGGCCTCCTATTTCTCCGGAACCCCGGCGCCCTTCGCCAGCTATGGTGCGAGTCCGAACAACAAGATCCCGTATTCTCTTGAATATAACGTCGGCGTCGAGAACCAGCTCAGCAATTCCTTTGTGTTGATGCTCGACTACGTGGGCTCGGTAAGCCGCCATCTATTCGTTGAGGCACAGGCGAACACCGATCCGGTTCCGGGTCCCGGCACTGTGCTGTCGCGTGAGCCTTATCCTCAATACGGTGGGCCCTTTCCGTTCGACATGAATGAGGGCTACTCAGACTATAGCGGTTTGCAAGCCCAGCTGAAGAAAACTCTCTCCCATGGTCTGTTTTTCAACGTGTCTTACACATATTCAAAAGCCATGGACGTTCAGTCGAGTGCTCAGGGAACGGGGCCAGAGAATTTCTATAACCTCCGTCAAAACTATGGCCCTGCAGACTTTGACAGACGACAGTTGCTCGTTATAAGCGGCGTGTACTCTTTCCCGTTCGGCCGTGGCAAGGAATACTTGAATAACGCGCCGGGAATTGTCGAGGCAGTAGCAGGTAGCTGGAATCTGGGGTCAATTGCCAGTCTTGTTTCAGGAACGCCCTTCAATGCATTAGCAGGTAGTGACGTGGCGAATATAGGCAATTCAAACCAGCGGGCGCAAAGAACGGGCGCGAACCCGTATCTCACGGGCGGAATTACGTCTACAACCAGACCGTGGCTGAATCCCGCTGCTTTCGCCCTTCCGGCTTCGTACACATGGGGTAACGAGAGCAAGAACGATCTCGTCGGGCCGCCATACAAGGATGTCGATCTGAGCGTATTCAAAGACATCCCACTGAAGGAGCAGCTCAAGCTGCAATTTCGGTCAGAGTTCTTTAATGTATTCAACCACTCGAATTATTCGACTCCCACAAACACTGTTACTTCCTCATCTTTCGGACTCATTACAGGAGCAGTTGGAGGCCGAGACCTCCAGTTCGCGCTGAAGGTGATGTTCTAGCTAAGGTGGGTCCAGGGTGGATTATTGGTTGAAGATTGATGAGGAGCAGTCACCCTTTTGAGCACGAGATGTAAGCTCTTCAATGAGTGGTCATTGCCTTTGGGAATGGGCGGTCTCGGAGTGCCGCCCATTGTATCCATTGCGTGCAATCAGACATTTGGTTTCGGCAATGGCTAAAATCGCGGTGCTGAATTGTCATGAGGAGAACCGTTTCAAGGGCTGTTCTAGTTAAAGACGAACACCGTCTCGACGATTTGGGCGGCAAGAACCAGCACTTTCAGTGAGAAGATGGAGACTCAATTGCCTTGTCGTCGTAGGATCGCTTTCGTACTTGCTGCTGGAGCTTTCTTGTGCACGACTTCATATGGGTTACAAACGCCTCCACCAGGAGATAGTGGGAGCTGCCAATTTCGTATTGGAGTCTTTGATGGTTCTTCCGCGGAATTCGCACGGGGGCAACCCAATGGGGAAGTAAGATATGTTGCCGGTCAAAGCATCGCGGCGAGAGACTGGTATGCATTTCAACCAGCAGTGCTGTCCGGACAAGTGGCGAAGCCGGCTAAAGGAACAGAGAGTCCCAGAACGATCGAGTTTCAACTTCAGGATACTCCGTCGCCGGCTTACAGACTAAAGGTGGCGCTTCTTTTTGAGAGCCCGAGCGTGCCCGCACTACGCGTGACCATTAATGGAAAAACAGGGACGTATTATCCCGAGCCGCAACTTGATTCGCGGTTAGGAGATGTTGCCGGGGCCCATGACACCGTTTATTCAAATGCCGACCTATCAATTGAATTTCCCGGGTACTTTCTACATCAGGGCTTAAACACCATCACGTTTCAGGCCGTCGAGGAGGCAAATGACGACGTTCCTGGAGCTGGTTTTACATATGACGCGATCGAGTTGGATCGCATCGGAACTGGATCTACCGGCATCGATTCATCGACTCGGATCAAGCCCACTGCCTTCTTTACGAAGCACGGCAGTAGACTCTCTGAACTCGTGGACGTGACCCTACACAGTTCACAAAAACTTCGCCCGCACGATGTGGTGTCGCTTGTTCTTGGCGGCAAGAAGTACGAAGGAAAGGTTGGAATCTCTCGGGATTTTGGCGAAGCCAAGGTTGTGTTTGAGGTAGATGAGTTTCCCTCTCAATCGCTCGCCCGGGTGAGTTGGGGTACGGGCGGCGGCGGCGTCAAGGCGGAACAAGTCATTGCACCTAAGAAGAAGTGGACGCTGCTCATGGTTCCCCACATCCACCTGGATGTTGGCTTCACGGATTATCAATCGAAAGTCGGAGTGGTACAGTCGCGAGCGATCGACGAGGCCATGGACTTTGTTGCGAAGCATCCCGACTTTCGCTTCAGCATAGACGGGGAATGGCCCCTCGAGCAATTTCTTAGAACCCGGAACACCGCGGAACAGCAACGCGTCATTACCGCCATCCAAAAGCAACAACTCTTTGTTCCTGCGCAGTACGTGAATCTCCTTACGGGCTTTCCCACTGCGGAGACGCTGATTCGATCGCTCTATCCGAGCGCCAACCTGAGCCGCCAATACAAGACGCCGTTCAACTACGCCAACATTACTGACGTTCCCTCATACTCCTGGTCCTATCCTTCGATATTGGCTTCCGCGGGCATCAAAGATCTTATTGCGGGCGCCAATAATCACCGCGCGCCTGTTTTGATGCAGGGCCACCTGAATGAACATTCGCCTTTCTGGTGGATTGCGCCCGATGGCCAGAAGATTCTGTTTTGGTATGCTCACCCGTACCTGCAGATGTCCTATCTCTTCGGGCTGCCTCCAATTCTCGCGGCAGGCGAGGACACTGTTCCTCTATTCCTGCAGCAGTATGAACATCCTGACTATCGGGCCTCGGCTGCGATCATCTTCGGAACGCAACCAGAAAATTACGACCTATACCCGGAGCAGGCCGTGCTTGCGGACAAATGGAACACGAAATGGGCATATCCGCGGATAGAATACTCAGGCTTTTATGACGCGCTGGAGACCATTCGCCAACAGTTTGGCGACAACATTCCAACTTACAGTGGAGACGGTGGTCCTTATTGGGAACTCGGCATTGGCTCGGATGCGTACTATGCGGCCATGGAACGGGCGAATGAGAGCCGCGGGCCGTCGGCTGAGAAGCTGCTCACGATTGCATCGTTGATTAACCCGCGGATCGCGGTCGATAAAGCGGCGCTCGATGACATGTGGAGAAATATGCTTCTCATGGACGAGCATACCTGGGGCGCCGCGAACAGCGTGATCGACCCGGAAAGCAGCGAGGCAACCAGTCAACTTGAGGTTAAAGATTCATTCCCAATTCGTGCACAGGCTGAGGTAGATTCATTGATGAAAGCCGGCATGGCGACTTTGGCCGATACCATCCCGGTGGGGGCGAGCAGCTTAATCGTTTTCAATACGCTCAATTGGTCTCGCAGCGGCGTGGTTGAGTTCGACTTGAGCAAGTGGCAAGAACTGGCCGACCCTGCTTCGGGTTCCGTAGTTCCGCTCCAGCTCGTTCGCGAAGAAAACGAGCTCAATCGTGTCCGATTCGTTGCGCAGGACGTTCCTGCAATGGGGTATAAGGTTTATCAGATTCGAAATGCTGCTGCACCGCTTACACGTCCAAAACCCCTTCAATCCACCATACTGGAAAGCCCCTATTATCGAGTTGAACTCGACCCTGCGAGTGGGGCGGTGCGCAGTATCTATGACAAAGATCTACGAAGAGAGTTAGTTGATCAGCGGAGCAATTTCCGGCTCGGTCAGTATCTCTATGTAACAGATGCAAACCCAGCGGACAACCAGCGCCTGACGTGGTACAACGGCAAACTGGATTTGCAGATTCATCCCGCGCAGGATGGCAGGCTTCTTTCTGTCACTCGCACGCCATACGGGTGGGAAGCACAGATGGAGAGTACGGCGACAAATACGCCGTCAATTAGAACCAGCATTCTTTTATTCGAGCACGAAAAGAAAATCGAGTTTGTCGAAGACGTAGAAAAGGACAAGGTACTTGACAAAGAGGCCGTCTACTTCGCCTTTCCATTTGCGGTCAACCACCCACAATTTCAATACGAACTTCAGACCACGTCGATGGACCCCTCCAGGGACATGTATCCAGGCGCGGGCCATGAATGGTTTTCTGTGCAGCATTGGGTCTCCGTTCAGGCAGATGGCATCTCCGCAGCGGTTATGCCTCTCGATGTTCCGCTGGTAACGCTTGGCGATGTGGATCGCGGTCATTGGTTGAAGGAGTTCGGCGAGAGACAAGCCACAATCTTTTCCTTCGCCATGAATAATTACTGGGAAGACAACTACGTAGGCAGTCAGGGTGGCAAATTTCACTTCCGTTATATTGTTACGAGCGCGCCATCAACAAACGAAGGACAATTGAGCCGCATGGGGTGGGACGAGGTCACGCCGCTGGAGTTCGACTACGTGAGCCGCCTGGACAAGGCCCAGGACCAACCTCATTTCATGGATGGCGGACAGGCGAGCTTTGCTCAAATCGACGATCCCAACTTGCTTCTCGATACCTGGAAGCCCGCGGAGGATCAAAATGGGACCATCCTTCGATTCCTCGATCTCGGAGGGCAAACGCGGTCAGTAGCAATCCACCTTCCGATGTTTCGGTTGATAAGTGCCTGGCAAACCGATGCCGTCGAAAGAAGCCAGAATCAACTACCTATCAACGATGGCCACGAGTTTAGCGTTATTATCCATCTGCACGAGATCGTCACCGTGCGCATCGCAACGGACGGAATTGAAAATGCCGGTGCGCGAATTTATTGAGAAACCGAAACAGCTTTCATCACAAAGGGATCGATGCATCTCTGGCAGACTGACGAAGAGCTTTTTGCGCTTGCTGAAAAGGAACTGTTCACGTGCGTCGTCGGTGACGTACTTGATCAGCAGGATCTTCTGCACCAGTATCTGCCGCCCGAGATTTGTCCGCTATCTCCGATGATGACGATGATTGGCCGCGCAATGCCAGTGCTGGCAGGTCACCGAATAGAACATCTCCTGGCCGAATCGACACGCTCCTTGGCATGCCGGGATGGCCCACACCCTCGGCGATATTGCGGGCGCCTTATCGAGCTTGGGAAAACAACAATTCAATTCAGAGGAAAGTTGAGGAGCGGTTTCGCGGTGATTCCGTCTGGTGCACTCTGCATGATCGGAGCTTAGCACTTTGAGTTTAGTTGACGGACAATCAGATGAGCTCGACTGGGGTCGAGAATAGGCAACTGCAGCGAACTGGAAAGTCAAAAAGAAGCTGAAGGGAAGGTAATAAATGCAGGATCACACGAATTTTCAAGAACAGCTGGTTGTCGCAACCAGCGACTACTTAAATGTTCAAGGCAAGGTCGTCCTCGTTACAGGCGCATCATCTGGGATCGGCGCTGCGACCGCTACTTTATTCGGTAAGTGTGGCGCAAGAGTTGCATTGGGATTTCACCACAATGAAACAGGCGCAGAAGCAACACGAGATGAGATTCGGCAAACCGGAGGAACCGCATACGCCATACCAGCAAACGTTCAAAACCCTGATGAGATCGGCTCCCTGGTTAAGGAAGTCGTTTCCCTGCTTGGTCCAGTAGAGATCCTTGTCAATAACGCCGGATCGCTCATCGAAAGGGCCGCACTCATATCGCAATCAGTGGAAAGCTGGGATTCGGTCATGCACCTGAATCTGAGGAGCGTGTTTCTCCTTTCGCAGATCGTCGGCAATTCTATGATCCAGCGGAAAGCCGGTTCCATTGTAAACATAGGCTCAATCGCGGCAAGAAACGGCGGTGGTCCGGGCTCCGGAGCTTATTCCGCAGCCAAGGCAGGGGTTGTCACCTTTACGAAGTCTCTGGCGAAAGAGCTTGCACCGCATGGCATCAGGGTAAATTGTGTAAACCCGGGCGTCATCGATACCCCATTTCATGAAGTGTTTTCCACACCGGAGTCGATGAGAGATTTCGCAAGAATGATTCCGCTTGGCCGTGTGGGTACAGCGATGGAATGTGCAAAGGTGATTGTGTTTCTCGCATCTGACGCTGCCAGTTACATTGTTGGCGAATCAATCGAAGTGAACGGTGGACAATTGATGTTATAGGGATGCTATCTGTGGGGCACGTAGAACAATGAGGCGGCGCCACTCTGTCATGAGACGCCGGATTGTCTGAGAAAGGTTATTGGAGATTGGCCATGCCCTCGGCACTCACGACACTCACCGTTAGAAAAACGGTGCTCGATGCTGAAGAGATCATTCTTAAATTGCGAAAAGAATCGGTTGTCACTCTGAATTCGGATCAGGACTTAAGCCCCGGTCCGAGCGAGTTACACTCTGACTGAGCAGAGAGTCTACCGCGGGGCCGGCTGAATTTGAATCTCTCCATTTCTTCAGACAAGGGACGAATCCGTGAATGAGCTTGAGAAACAATCGCAGACCAGTGCAGCCGCTGAAAAATTGACGTCCTTCTCCAGCAAACGGCGCGCTTTTATGGGTAGCCTGGCAGCGCTTGGATCAGGGTTAGCGGCTCCGGCGAGCGTATCAAAGAGGTTGATGTCTCTATCCACAACGTCACCGGCATCCTATCCGCAATCTTCCGATGTTTTTGGTGGGAACAGCAAGGTCATTGCGTCCGACGCCGCGACAGTGGTTGAGACAAGCTCAGGGAAAGTCCGTGGTTTTGAGCGGAACGGCGTGTACGTCTTCAAAGGCGTGCCGTACGGCGCGTCAACTTCCGGCGCCCTCCGCTTCATGCCTCCTGAGAAACCAGAACCCTGGACAGGAGTCCGCAACGCTCTCTCATATGGCCGAGTCTGCCCACAGCAAGATTCCGCGCACTTCAATATGGACGGGAAGAACTTGGCCAGCGGAGACGAAGACGCATTTCTGCTCCATCGCGGGTCAGCTGTTTGTGTCCCGGGTGAAGACTGTTTGCGCATCAATATCTGGACGCCAGAGATTAATGGTTCCCGCAAGCGTCCCGTCATGGTCTACATGCACGGAGGAGGATTCTCCGGCGGCAGCGCGCACGATCTTCTCTCGTACGAAGGCGAGAGCCTTGCTCGCAACCACGATGTTGTCGCCGTAAATCACAATCATCGTCTGAATGTTTACGGCTATCTCAACCTTGAAGCCATTGGCGGAGAATTGTTCGCAAAGTCCGCCAATGTTGGAATGCTCGACATTGTCGCCGTTCTGGAGTGGATCCATACGCACATCGCATCGTTCGGTGGTGATCCTGATAACGTAACCATCTTTGGCCAGTCGGGCGGCGGCGGGAAAGTCGCTGCTCTCATGGCCATGCCCGTCGCCAGGGGTCTTTTCCATCGAGCGATCATCCAAAGCGGGCCTTTTCTAAAGGCTCTTTCTCCCGATTACTCAGGGCGAATCGCTGAATTGTTGATGGCCGAGCTCGGATTCTCGAGACCGCGGGTGAGGGAACTGCAGAAGATCCCTGTCGATCGCCTGTCAGGGGCAGCCGCGGAAGCAATAAAGAAGGCGCAGGCGCCCTCAACTTCCCGACATGCTGGATTTGGAGAGAGCGATTGGGGGCCAACTGTCGATGGCAAAATCCTCCCTAATCATCCTTTCGACTCGGAAGCGCTCCTGTTGTCAGCGAACGTTCCTTTGATTACGGGCACGAATCTCAATGAAAGTGTTAACGCACTCGACAGACCCGGCATCAATTCCATGACGGTTGAGGAGATGACCCGACTGGTTCGTGAGTCTTATCACGACTTCGCCGAGACGATCATTGCCGCATACCGAAAGGAATACCCTAAGGCAAATCCATTCGGCCTCTACGCGACGATCGAGACCTCTCGGTGGCGCATCCCAGCGTTCGCACAAGCCGCAAGGAAGGCCGCAATGGGCGCCGCGCCCGCATACACATACATTTATTCGTGGCGGACTCCAGTATTGGATAATCGGCCTGGAACTTTTCATGCTTCGGAGATATCGTTTGTCTTCGATAATGCGGAGATCTGCGATCATTACAGCGCAGGCGAACCAGCCGCTTTTGTTCTGTCAAGTCAAATGAGCGCGGCGTGGGTCAATTTCGCACGCACGGGGAATCCAAATCACAGTCATCTGCCACATTGGCCCACATACGCGGCCGACATCCGGGCAACGATGTATTTTGATGCACCCTGCGAAGTACGTTACGATCCCGAAGGGCAAGGGCTAAGAATCATTACACAATCCGAGAACGGATAGCCAGCTTACTACCTTCGGACTAGCGGATCTGACGTACTGGAAGTTGGGCGTGCAAGCGCCGGAGCTGATCCTGAAGGTCGGTATCAGAGGAAATGCAATTCCCTGAGATGTAAGTGATAATCTCTGCCAGCCGTTCACATTTCCAAGACCGACGAAACCTCGAAACGTGCTTTGGCGATTTTGCGTAAATTGAGGAACGTCCAAGTCACATTCGTCCTATCCTACGGCATTTTCCGGTACGCATCCGTACTATAGGTAGAAAGGTGGCCAGGCGAGTGCCCGCAGGCCGTGTTGGCGACGTTATTTCATGGCCGAGTCCCGCAGAAGGAGACGGAACATGAGAAAGCTCAAAATCATCGAACATATCTCGCTGGACGGTGTGATTCAGGCTCCCGGCGGCCCGACCGAAGACGGCGACTACCCACATGGTGGATGGACCGTGCCGCATCGCGATCCCGTCGTGGGAGGGGCGATCCTCGCGGAGCATGCCAAGAGCTTTGACCTTCTGCTTGGCCGGCGTACCTATGACATCTGGGCCGGCTTTTGGCCGAAGGCCCCAAGCAATGCGCTGGCGGACAGCCTGAACGCGGCGACAAAGTATGTTGTGACCCACAGGCCGGACAGCCTTGAAGGGGTCCGGTTGAAAGCCTCGGACAAGACATCGTCGAGGGCGTTCGTCACATCAAGGTGAAGAGCGGGCCGGACCTGATCCTCTGGGGCAGTTCGACGCTGACCCCGATGTTGCTCGGGCAGGGGCTTGCGGATGAGGTTTTGCTGTTTGTCTATCCAGTCCTGCTGGGCAAAGGGAAGCGTTTTTTTTCCGACGGGACTCCACCGCGCGAACTCGTGCTCACCAGCACGAAAGCTGCCTCCTCTGGTGTCATCATCAGCACCTACACACCGGCCGGACCTTTGCGGACCGGGTCCTTTTAAGACACGGCGCCGTGAGCCGGTACCGGAGTCCGGAGAGGGAGAGCCAAGCCGCCTCGATCAATCCTGTGAAGTCGGCAATGGTAGTTTGATCTGCCTCCAATCGCCGCACTCACCTGGCGACCTCAGAGCGTGGCGCGTTTCCAAGATTGCAGCGTCTGGAAATGCGCATTGGCGATTTGGCAGCAATTTGGAATTGTTCCGCGGGGATGGGGAATCCCAATCAATCGCGAGGTGAGGGGGACAGGCCGTCGGCTGAATTTCGGCGATCAGCTCTAAATAGTGCGGCTCTCCGGTTTTATCTCTCGCGGTTAATTTAGCCTAGACCTCACGTAGAAATTCCTAAGTCACGCTCCTGAACTGTGTAGCGAGTTTTTTCATTGCGGCATTTTCGCGGATGACTTCGCCGGCCTCTCGACTGTGTAAGGCTATCTCTGCGGCGATTGAGCGACCCAGAATTCGTTGATCGATGTTACCGAACGGCCCAGGCACGAGGCTTCCCAACAAACCGACCCAGGCCGGAGTATGAGCGTTGCCTACAATGATGCCGGGACGAAAGATGGCGAGTCGGGTAAAACCGATGCTGCGCACGGTGTCTTCCTTCATGCCCATGATGCGGGCATAGCGAAGCCGGCTGCGAGCCGAGCTTCCGACCGCAGAAAGCAGGCAAAACTGGGCGATTCCGGCGTCGTGGCAGCCACGCGCAAAGGCGCCGACGACGCCTAGTTCAAGTCGTTTCATTTCTTCTTCGCTCCAGTGCGCCGATCCAGAGCCTATACCTACACAGCTCACGGCGCTCGCTGGACCCTGACTTAAAACTTCGCGGGCGAGGGCGGCAGTGCGCTCGGCAAAGTCAGCAGCGCCGGTATCAAGAACGACGTTGCGCACCCGCGATCGCGCGGTAATGGGCTTCCTGGTGACCATCACCACTTCCCGGCATTCCGGAATTGCCAGCAGCTCCGCGACCACTGCACCACCGACTTGCCCAGTACCACCGAGGATAATTGCGGCGAAATTCTGATTCATAAAGAGGACCTCTGCTTAGGGAAGGATGCGACAGCCCCGTGCATCCCAAGAGGTAAGCATACTTGGTATAGGTTCCATATTGAGCCGATAAGGCATCTCTTCCTCAATTGGCGCTGTCAGGCCCACAGCACGTTTCCAGATCGTCGCACGTTCGGCTGGGGCCCGCATTATTGTTTCGGCGCCGCAATCGCGCGCATGGAAGCAAAAATTGCCTTCCCTCTTTTGTTCGGGGGCTGGTGAATCCAAGCCTGACGGATTTGCATTTGGCATGGCGGCACAATGCAGGATTGCGTGGCCTCCCTCGACTTCCTCTTGCTTCCAAGACCCACCCTGCCAATTGAGCGACATTCCGTCGTGAAGGGGCGACTCTGGCAGGCACGTCTAAAAAAATTCAGGCCACTTCAACGCGATGAGCCGAGAGCGCGCTAAGGACGGCAGTATGCATCGACAGGGTAGTCGGGAAGGGGAGGTAACCTAGAAATGAGAGTCGGCAATGCATCGTGTTTTGGTCGCCGAATCTAATCGATTGAATTTAGCACCCCTCCTTATGTTTACCGACGTACCTCTCCGAAGCAAAGACCGGGCAGCGTTTTGGGAGAGCGACCGCATTAAGGCGCTCGACCTGCCACAGGACGCACGACCGCTGGCAGAGATTGCGAAGAAGATTGAAGCAGCCATGCAATCGGGCAAGACAACCGAAGTTCAAATTGCCTGTGCGAAGTTCCTTTCACAAGCTTCGCGCATCTATCAAGTTCCAGAGTGCGGTGTGCAGGTGCTGGCGGCGCGACCGCTTCGAGGACGAGAATGGGTGACCGAACTTTTCGGCGACTATGACCCCGAGACAATGCT
The DNA here is from genome assembly GCA_963758785.1 of uncultured Acidobacteriaceae bacterium. Lineage (GTDB taxonomy): Bacteria > Acidobacteriota > Terriglobia > Terriglobales > Acidobacteriaceae > Telmatobacter. Next base: position 258,031 of record CAVWXA010000017.1, on the reverse strand, counting down.
AATACGGTTGTGGATGCGGACTGCGATAAAGAAAGAAATCACATCGTTTGGGACATTCTTGAGCACACTGTGTCACGAATTCTGTCACCACTTGGATTACCACTTATTCAAGTTCAGCGATTCGTGGCACACGAGAGGATTCTACGAACGCAGCGCCGTTCTCTACCATCATGCGCGAGAGACGCCGTACAAGCAGCTCTTTTGGGCTCCGATGGCCGGAGAGCGCTGGCGGATTGACTGGCAGAGGACGAATAAGGGTAGGTGACAGCTCCTGGTTCACTGCTCACGTTGGAGTAAGTACTGCGCTACCGCTGCGGAAAGCCGCTGCGGCGTGTTCCCGCGGCAGGATGGCGAATGATCGCCACTTTCGGCGTTCGAGCCGAGGAGGCAGGATGCCGAAGGCAATTAGTGCTTGCGTCAAAGCTGTCTTTTCTCTTGTGGGCTTCCAAGAATGAGCACGATCGAGCATGTCAAAGCGATGTTTGACGGTGCACGAAAAATTGCCGGCACAATCTCGTAGCGGGCCAAAACGAGAAAACTAATACATGAATTGGCCCGACATGCCCGACGCATCGAACACAATACGACCTACCTCAGGTACGGATGAGCGCAAGCCCTGACTTCGGATGGATCTTTTTCCAGGTGTCGCAGATTCTCGCTGATCACCGATTCGAAACCTGGACAAACGACCGTACTCTTCACGCCTCGATTTCTAGAGAACCCCGCGCCTGCCGGAAATTAACTGGATAAGCAGGACGACCAGGGCCACAACTAGTAAGAGATGTATATACCACGCGACGACGTGAAATCCAATGAACCCCACAAGCCACAAGACAAGTAGAATTACAAAGATAGTCCACCACATTTTTGTTATCTCTCCTTCTTCCTGGCTGTGAGATGACTTGCGAGCGGTTGTGGTTGTACGAGCGTAAATTGTCAATCGATGAAAGCTTGATTCGTCATTTCAGGACTTGCCGCTCGAAACAGGGATCTTCCGGCCGTCGTCGATGAGAGGAGAAAGGTGGGAAATTGCGGCGGGGAGGGACCATCTCGCCGGCACCAGACGCGCCGGCCTACGCGGTCGACGTGAGCAATGATCAGGCAGTTGAAGGCGCTGCTGCCCATTTCGAAGAGCATCTCGGACCCATCGTCGTATGGGTCAACAACGCAATGGTGTCGGTGTTTTCACCGATCAAGGAGACGGCCACCACGGAGACCCGCCGGGCGCTCCCTCATCTCAGCTCTTCCGATACCGATTCCAGTCCTTTTCGTGGATCTTTGCCATGCGCACGGCGGCATCGTGGAGCCAGTCCCATTTTCTCCTATTGAGGTCTCCCAAGATCCGTTTCGACTGACGTCTGGCTCCCAGATGCACGTTTGCCGATTCAGAGCCCATCGCAAACAGGACCGTCTCTTCGTCGCTATGCTTCGGCAGGCTTTGAATATCGATGGGATTTGAGTCCGGAGAGAGTCGGCGGATTAGCCAAGGCCCATCGATCACCTGAAACGGATCAGGGGACCGAACCGCGGAAGAAATGGCTTTTTCATACCAGGACTGGCGATGGCCAATCTCATCATTTAGCCAGGAGCACGCAGAGGGAATCATCAGCTTCGCTTCTCGCGCAATGCAGCCGCCCTGCCATGTCCCAATCGCTACGAATCGTTCTTGTCCGAGACTTCCTAAACCGGCTTCTCTCATGACAACTTTGTACTGCATCCCGGCGTCCGGCAGTGTCTTCTCCAATGCGCGTTTCAGATCTTTGGCAAGATTGCGGCGGATTGCGGATAAGCTGTTCAGCTTTCCCCAAAAGTTCGATGGTGGTTTGAAGCTGTCCACTCCGAGCTTACCCAGTTTCTGCTCTCTTTCAGCGAGGACGATCGGATGACCTCCTTCGCGGAGACAGTGCGAGTAACCATCCAGGATGGCGTTGCATCCGGTCCTGAATTTGATTGAAACCTGCTCAGCATCGATCACGATTTTGAGGCTTGCAGCTAAACGGACGAGGTCATTCGTGTACGGCAGCGGGTATGCTTCGTCGAAATCATCCACGCCCCAGCATAGGCGGCCCTCAGCATCCCGCCAGGTTCCAAAACTGTTCACGTGGAGATCACCGACCGCAAGAACCTTCGGTGCGTTGCACAGATCGGCGCAGACGGACGGCCATAGCTGAGCCCACCGGTAAAAGGTTCCCCGGAGGAACTGAAATGGACTCTGTCTCATCTGCTTGTGCTTTAATCGAAGATCCGACTGGATGACCTTCGTACAGCTTCGCATCCATCTTTCGTAGTCGTGGGTCGCGCTCAGGATGTCGTTCTCTTTGCCCTTCGAGGCTGGCTCACTATCATTAGAGCTTTTGGCTCGGTGATTGTTTTTCATTAACTGCCTGACTTAGTCGAAGATCCGCCAACTATTTAGTTGATAGATGCACCGATGGGCACATAAGTTGTTTATTATAAATAGATTGATGCCTGGAGTTTGAGACATAAGACTGTGTCTGACATAGGACAGAAATCACTGGCACCGGCGCGTAGAGTGAGTTAGAGCGGGGCGCTCAGTTTCTGCTTCTTCTACTCGTGAGACTTCCCGATGCCCACACTTCGCCCGGGGTTGTGGAACAATGGAAAATTGAGGCGACGAAGAATTCTTATGCCAACTCCTGTGAAACCGTGCGACGGCTTCTTTAGCGAGGAGACGAACAGATTATTGCTCACCAATGCAGGCCGGGCACAATGGCTTCTCCATGCTTGTGAACGTTGCGGGCAACAGGTTGGCGCGCGCCTGGACAAAGGTCGTTGGGCTCCCGATATGCACTGGCCTTCAGTACCCCGGCGGCCATCCTCACGATCAGTAACTGAAAACCCTGAGCCCAGACCCGAAGATCGAGTGAAGCGGAAGTCTTAGGACGGGCGATGTCACAAAAGGCAAAGTGGCCGCAGTCTGCTGGACGGTTCGATCGAGCTCCTCAACATACTATGGGGATGAGTAAACACCCCTTGCGGCCGAGAACTCGCAAGGAGCGGGTTGGTATGCCGCCAGCGTGCAATAACGTGCAACGGTTCCTGGCGTGGCATTCTCGCCAGCTGTGGTAACCTCGATTCTGTAAGTTACGGACGGCAAAGGGGGTTCCAACGTCCCATGCCCACTAGCCACCCCAATGGTTCCCCTTAAGCATATGGAACGCGATGGTTTAGCCTCCCTATCGGACGAGCCAAGCGGCGCGGCACCGGCCAGCCAATCCATGCAGACACCCAAGAAACCTTCGGCGTGGTTCACCGCGTTTCAGCCGCATCCCTGGCTAACGAATGGCCATCTGCAAACCATCGTCGGCAACTTCCTACCTCGTCCCGCGTTTCGATTGCCCACTACCGTAGAAACCGTCGAAGTGGATCCTGCCGATGGCAGCCGCGTGCTTTGCCATTGCCATTGGCAATCTGAAGCGGTCCGCTCTGCACGACTCACAGCAGTGCTGGTGCATGGACTCGAGGGCTCTTCGGATTCTCGCTATATGAAGGGCATCGCTGCGCACGCGTGGGCTGCAGGCATGAATGTCGTCCGCATGAACATGCGGAACTGCGGCGGCACGGATGCGCTCACTCCGGCGCTCTATCACTCTGGCCGATCTGCCGATGTGGGCGCGGTGGTTCGCCACTTCACTGAGCGGTTTGCGCTGGAGCGAGTGGCCCTGGTCGGCTACTCCATGGGCGGCAATCTCGTGCTCAAGCTCGCCGGCGAGTGGGGCGCGCGCGCGCCGGCGCCACTTGTCGCGGTCGCGACGGTTTGTGCGGTGATCGATCTGGCCGCCGGCGCCGATGCACTTCACGAGCCGGCCAATCGCATTTACGAGTGGAAGTTTTTGCGCGGTTTGATGCGGCGCCTGCGACATAAGGCAGCGCTCTTTCCCGGCATCTATCAACTTGACGGTGTCGGCCCGGTGCGTTCCATTCGCGAGTTCGACCAGAAAATCGTCGCGAGATACTGCGACTACCGAGATGCTGACGACTACTATTACCGCGCAGCCAGCGCCCGCGTTGTCGACCGCATCGCCGTTCCTACGCTCATTCTGCTCGCGCAGGACGATCCGTTTATCCGACTTTTCCCTGAGACGCGCGCGCGGCTGCTCGCCAATCCTCGTATCGATTTTGTGGAGACGGGCCAGGGAGGCCACTGCGCATTCCTCAGCCGCCGCTCGGCAGATGGCGTTCACTGGGCCGAGACCACTGTCGTCCGTTACCTTCAGGCTGCCGTCGAAGATGCGCGGCAGAGCGCCGCGCGGGCGCAATCCGCCACTTCGCAGATACAATGAAGAGCGTGGGCGAGTAGCTCAACTGGATAGAGCACCGGCCTTCTAAGCCGGGGGTTGTGGGTTCAAGCCCCGCCTCGCCTACCACTCCATATGTTTCTTCTTTACCGGCACTCTAAAAGTGTTGATCTCAAGCCGGCTTGCCGTTTTTTGCGCAGATCCGGATTCTCTTTCAGGCAGCCAAACCCATCTGCTACCTTTGAGCGAGGCACCTCTTCCCCCCAAGAGAAACTCCACTCACAGGTGACCGCATTGGACCTGATCGATCGGCTTGCAGAGCACAAGACGCTGGGCACTGCGCCCAGAGAGGAACTTGCGTGGCTGGCAGGTCACGGGACGATGCGTCATCTCGGCGCCGGCGAGGTGCTGTCCCACAAAGGCACTCAGGTGGAGGGCTTGTACGTCGTGCTGTCAGGGCACGTTTCGTTGTCAGTCGATCGCGGTTCAGGGCCACAGAAGATGATTGAATGGCGAACCGGTGATGTGTCAGGAATTTTGCCGTATTCGCGGCTGACGACTCCACCGGGAGACGCAATTGCAGAGGAGCCCACCGAAATTCTGGCGCTGCCGAGGGATGAACTTCAGGCGCTAACCAGTGAGTGCTTTGAGATCACAAAGATTCTCGTGCATACAATGCTCGATCGCGCGCGCCTGTTTACATCGAACGACCTGCAGAATGAAAAGATGATCTCGCTCGGCAAGCTCTCCGCAGGCCTGGCACACGAATTGAACAATCCCGCCTCAGCCATTGAGCGCAGCGCATCGCTGCTTGAGGACCGGCTGGAACGAAGCGGAAACGGCGACACACGCTTTGGGCGTGGCCAGGTTGAGCGATGCCCAACTTGCGGCCGTGGACGCGATTCGCGCGGCCTGCCTGGCGAAGGCGCCCCAGGGAGTCCGGTCGCCGGTGCAGCAGGCCGACCGGGAAGAGGCAATTGCCGACTGGCTCGAAGACCATGGCCTCGATCTGGCCACTGCTGAAGCGCTTGCCGATACCCAGGTGACCTTCGAAGCTCTGGATCAGCTCGCAGCTGCCGTGCAAGGGCCGGCGCTCGACGCGGTGCTGCGTTGGGCCGCGGCGGGTTGCGCCGTGCGCAATCTGGCCTCGGAGATTCAGGAAGCCGCGATGCGCATCTCCGGCCTGGTCATGGCCATCAAGGGATTCACGCACATGGATCAGGCGATGGTGGCCGAGCCGGTGGAACTGGAACCGAACCTGGGGAACACAGTGACCGTGCTCAAGGCGAAGGCCGGGCAGAAATCGGCGGCGGTATCGATCGAACTTGAGGACGGCTTGCCCTGCGTGCGCGGCTTCGCAGGCGAATTGAACCAGATTTGGGGAAACCTGATCGACAATGCGCTGGATGCGGTGCGTGATGGCGGCCGCGTTGAAGTGAAGGCGAAACGCGAAGGGGAACGCGTCGTGGTGCGCATCATCGACGACGGCCCCGGCATTCCCGCAAAGATCCGCGAGCGCATCTTCGATCCGTTTTTTACCACCAAGCCGATGGGTCAAGGCACCGGCCTAGGCCTCGACATCGTGCGGCGTCTCGTTCGCCACAATGACGGCACGATTGAAGTTGACTCGCAACCGGGCCGGACGGAGTTTCGAGTCGCGCTGCCGATTGCCGATGCCGAAGACGGCGGGAGCCGCACGATGAACAAGCCGGTTCTGCTCATTGTGGATGACGATCCGCAGGTGCTGGCCGCGGTGCGCCGCGATCTTCGCTCGCGATACCGGGAGAACTACACCGTGATGAGCGCGGCTTCGGGAGACGAGGCGCTCGATGCCATCCGCGAACTGAAGAGCCGCGGCGATTCGCTGGCCATGTTGATCAGCGATCAGCGCATGCCAGGGATGATGGGCAGCGAGGTGCTGGCGCAATCGCGCGCCATCTATCCGCTGGCACGCAGAGTTCTGCTTACCGCTTACTCCGATATCGACGCGGCCGTGAAGGCGATCAACGAAGCTCACCTCGACCACTATCTATCCAAGCCATGGGATCCGCCCGAGGAACGGCTGTTCCCTGCGGTTGACGATCTGCTGGATGCGTGGCAGGCCGAGTCATTGCCTGAAGCGAAGGGGTTGCGGCTTGTCGGCCACCAGTGGTCGCCCCAGTCGCACGCCATCAAGGATTTTCTGGCCAGCAATCTGATTCCCTATCGCTGGCTCGAAGTGTCACGCGATGCGGACGCGCGCTCTTTGCTGGATGCGGCCGGCGTGAGCGCAGAGGAACTTCCGGCGCTGTTCTTTGACGATGGAACACCGGTGCTGCGCAATCCCGACCCGCGGCAGGTAGCCGAACGGCTGGGCAAACCGATGACGGCGGCATTCGATGTGTACGATCTGGCGATCGTCGGAGCCGGGCCGGCTGGACTCGCGGCCGCGGTGTATGGCGCTTCGGAAGGGCTGCGCACGATTTTGCTCGATCGGCATGCGCCGGGCGGGCAGGCGGGCACAAGCTCGCGCATTGAAAATTACCTCGGGTTTCCCGCCGGCGTGAGCGGCAGCGAACTCACGCGGCGCGCGCTCTCGCAGGCGCAGCGGCTGGGCGCCGAATTTCTGGCGCCCCTTGAAGTTACCGGAGTCTCGATCGACGGCGGATACAAGCGGCTTTCGCTCGGCGACGGCCGACAGATTGTGACGCGCGCGCTGCTGGCCTGCACCGGGATGTTCTATCGGGAACATCCTGCGCCGGGCATTGCGGAGCACACGGGCGCGGGCGTCTATTACGGCGCGGCGACCACTGAGGCAGCGGCCTTCCGCGATCGGCGCGTGCTGGTAGTGGGCGGCGGAAACTCGGCGGGGCAGGGAGCCATCTATCTGGCGCGCTACGCAAAAGAAGTGGAGATCGTGGTGCGCCGCGACAGCCTGCGCGAAACCATGTCGCACGTACCTCATCGAACAAATTGAGAAAACCCCGAACATCCGGGTGCGCCCGTGTACTGAAATCGAGCGAGTCGAGGGCGAAGGTCACGTGGAGAAGGTCGTCGCTCAAGTCGCTCGCTGATGGATCAACGAGCACGGAGGAAGCCGACGCGCTCTTTGTCTTCATCGGCACGCGCCCCAGGAGCGACTGGCTCCCCGCCGAAGTGCTGCGCGACGCCAAGGGATTTGTGCTCACGGGGCGCGACCTGATGGCGGCCGAAGGTTACGCACGCATCTGGAAGGAGCAGCGCGAACCGCTGGTTCTCGAAACCAGTGTTCCCGGCGTCTTCGCAGCGGGAGACCTGCGCGCCGGCGCCATGAACCGCGTGGCGTCGGCTGTCGGCGAAGGTTCGATGGTGGTGCGGCTCGCGCACGAATACCTCGCGCTCACCTGAGGGGCAGTCACTTCCAAATTAATCGCAAACCAGCGCTGCTTCGGGAAAGTCCTGCGCTCGCGTCTTCTGGCTCGGCTGCAGCGCTCTCGCCCGCTTCGCGTTGCGCCGCGAAGAACCGCTCCACTTCGCCCAGCACATCGGCGCCATTGTGCGCGTGATAAATGGCCGCGCGCAGCTTTGCGCCGCCCGGCACGCCGTGCGTGAACCATGTGGCAAACTGCTTCATCTTTCCCACCGGATCGCCCATCCTCGCGTCGCGCGGCAGATCCTTCGTCGCCTCGGCTTCGGCGAGCAGCATCTCAAAGTACGCGCGAATCATCCGGTAGCGATCTTCGGCCGTCGGCCGCTCGTAGCTGCCCGTCGCCGTGTACTGCGCAATCTGGCGGAAGATCCACGGATTCGCCGGCGCCGCGCGCCCAATCATCACCGCGTCGCAGCCAGTCTCGGCCACCATCGCCGCCGCATCCTCCGGCGTGCGAATGTCGCCATTGCCGATCACCGGAATCGTCACCGCCTGCTTCACCGCGGCAATCCAATTCCACTGCGCCTGACCGCTGTAGCCCTGTTCGCGCGTGCGCGCATGCAGCGCCAGGCCGTTCAACCCTTCGGCCTCGGCCATCCGCGCCAGCTCCACGCACACAATCTGCGACTCGTTCCAGCCCATGCGGAACTTCACGGTGAAGGGAATCGTCACCGCCTTGCGGATCGCACGAAAAATCTCGCCGATCTTCGGCAGATCGCGCAGCAGCCCCGACCCGCCGTTGCATCCCACGACGCGCTTGGCCGGGCAGCCGAGGTTCAAGTCGACCGTGTCGAAGCCCGTCTCCTCCACAATGCGCGCGGCTTCGGCCAGCGTCTCAGGATTCGACCCGAACAGCTGCGCTCCGATTGGGATGCTCGTCGTCGTAGAACGTCAGATAGCGCCGCCGCTTGGTCTCGCGCATCCGCGCCAGCCCATCGGCCGACGTGAACTCCGTCATCAGCAGCCCGCAGCCAGACTGCCAGTTGCTGATCGCTGCCTCAACGTGCTCCAGTCGCCGAGTTCCCGGTCTCTGTTCTCTGAACTCTGTTCTCTGCGTGGAGAACAGCTCGCGTGGCGAATGAATCGCCGGAACACCGTGTCCGTGACTCCGGCCATGGGCGCCAGCACCGTCGCCGGCCGCACCCCAACGAGCCCATGCGCACCTCCGCCGGAACCCGCGCCTCCGCGGGCATCGCGTGCTCTACCGGATTGTCCCAGTTCTTCTTCACCGTGAATCCTCGGCGTGGCATCTCGTAGAACTCCTGGTCATCGGATGCGAGAGGCGTCTTGCCCCAAACAAACGTGAGCCCCCGCCGCGGCGGAGGCCCACTGGAACCGATCGGGCATTGACGCTGGTTTACTTCGCCGCCGTCGCCTTGTCGTTCGCTGCAATCGCCTTGTCGCTCTTGGCATACTTCCGCCGGAACCGCTCGACGCGTCCCGCCGTATCGACCAGCCGCTGCTTGCCGGTAAAGAACGGGTGGCAAACCGAGCAAATTTCCACGTGAATGTCGCCCTTGTGGGTCGACCGTGTTTCAAAATTGTTTCCGCAGGCGCACATCACCCGCACCGCAGCGTAATTGGGATGAATCTTTTCCTTGGGCATCGAAAGACAAACCTTTCCTGCAATTCTTCTCTATCAATATTGTATGGGGATTTGCCCGGTTCGGCAAACGCGGCGCAGGGAAGCGGAAAAGACAGCTTTTAGCCTTTAGCTTCTGCCTTTTAGCGCTGTTTGCAACCACTAGCGGCCGTAGCCCGACCAGCTTGGTTCACCCAGACGAACAGGCTAAGAGCTAAAGGCAATACCTCGCGGCTGTTTTAATGAAAATCCCTCGATCTTACCTCCGCCTGCGTAATCTCCAGCGGCGCAATCCGCTGCGCTTTCACGTGAATAACCCCATCCTGGTTCTGCACCAGCCCCTCGATGCGCAAAAACCGACTCCGCGTCACCACCAGCCGGTCTCGCTCAAACACATCTGGGGTCAAAATCACGTTGGCAATTCCCGTCTCGTCTTCGAGCGATAAAAACACAAATCCCTTCGCCGTTCCCGGCCGCTGTCGCGCAATCACGCATCCGGCAATTGCAAGTGATTTGCCGCTTCTGCACTCTGCCAACTCTATCGCCGAAAATATTCCTTCCTCTCGCAATGCTGCGCGGTGATACGCCATGGGATGCGGCCCCGTTGTCAGCCCGGTGCCCGTGTAGTCCGCGGCCAGCCGCTCCTCCGTTGTCATCTGCCGGAGCGGCATGGCAGCATCGCTCTGCGCAGCCGCGCTGCTTGCAGCCGCATCACTGCGTGCCTGCTCCGCCCCGCGCAGCAACGGCCCCACCGGCCTTCCTGCCCACTCCACCTGCCACAACGCGTCGCGCCGGTGCTCCACCTCGCCCAACGCATTCAGCGCGCCGATCTGCGCCAGAGCTACCAGCTCCTTGCGGTTCAGCACCGGCACGCGCCGCACCAAATCATCCACCGACGCAAATCTTTCCTCGCCGCGCGCCGCCACCAGCGCCTCCGCCGAGCTCTGCCGCAATCCCTTCGCATAATTCATTCCCATGCCGCAGCGAAATTGATCCATCCGCCTCCGCTTCCAGCGTGCACAGCCATTCTGACCGCTGCACATCGATGGGCCGCACCCGCAGCCCGTGCCGCTGCGCATCTTTCACCAGCACAGCAGGCGAATAAAACCCCATCGGCTGATTGTTGAGCAGTCCGCAAGTGAACGCCGCCAGATAATGCACCTTCAAATACGCCGACGCGTATGCGATCAGCGCAAAGCTAGCCGCATGGCTCTCGGGAAATCCGTACATGGCAAACGACGAAATGCCCTGCACAATGTTTTCCTGCGCTTCGGCGCCGATGCCGTTGCGCGTCATTCCAGAGCGCAGCCGCCCCTCCAGATCTTTCATCCGCTGCATCGAGCGCCGCATGCCCACCGCGCGGCGCAGCTCCTCAGCCTCCGCGCCAGTGAAACTCGCCACCGTCATCGCCATGCGCAGCAACTGCTCCTGAAACAGCGGCACGCCCAGCGTGCGCTTCAGCACCGGCTCCAGCAAGGGATGCGGATACGTCACCTCCTCCTTGCCCTGCCGCCGCCTCATATACGGATGCATCATCTTGCCCACAATCGGCCCCGGCCGTATGATCGCCACCTGCACCACGAGGTCGTAAAAGCGCACTGGCGCATTGTGCGGAATCGAGGCCATCTGCGCGCGGCTCTCCACCTGGAACATGCCCACCGTGTCTGCCTTGCGCAGCGTCTCATACACTAGCGGATCTTCTGGCAGCGTCGCCAGATCCACCTGCTGGCCGTAGTGCCGCGGGATCAGCTCGATCGATTCTTTGACCGCAGCCAGCATCCCCAGCCCCAGCAGGTCTACCTTGATCAGCCCCAGGTCCGCGCAGTCCTCCTTGTCCCACTGCACCACGGTGCGGCCGGGCATTGACGCGCGCTCAATAGGCACCACGCGGTTCAACATCCCCGCACAGATCACCATGCCGCCAGAGTGCTGTCCCAAATGCCGCGGCAGATCCTTCATGCGCAGGCACAGGTCGAGATAGCGCGCAATGCGCGGATGGCGCACGTCGAATCCTGCCTGAGCAAAGTGCTTCTCCATCGTGTCGTTCGGACCGCGCCACTCCCAGTGACCCATCAGGCTTGAAAGCCGCGCCGATTGCTCCTCCTCGAATCCCAGTGCCTTGCCGACTTCGCGTGCCGCCGAGCGCCCGCGATAACTGATCACATTCGCTGTCATCGCCGAGCCCAGCGCGCCGTAGCGTTCGTACACATACTGGATCACCTGCTCGCGCTCGTCGCCCGAAGCCAGATCGAGATCGATATCCGGCCACTCGCCACGATTCTCGCTCAGGAACCGCTCGAACAGGAGCTCCATCCCCACCGGATCCACCGCCGTAATCTCGAGCGCATAGCACACTGCGGAATTGGCCGCCGATCCGCGCCCCTGCACCAGAAATCCCCGCCACTGGCAATAGCGAATGATGTCCCACACGATCAGGAAATATCCGGCAAAGCCCAGTCTCGCGATCAGCGCCAGCTCGTGCTGCACCTGCGCGCGCGCCTTGCCAAGCAGGTGCCGCTTCGCCGGCGAGCCGTATCGCTTGCGTACGCCTTCTTCCACGCGCTTTGCCAGAAAGCTGTCCATCGTTTCGCCCTCTGGCATTGGGTAATGCGGAAATTCGTAGCCAAGATTGGCGAGCGTGAACTCCAGGCGATCGCTCACGATGCGCGTGTTGGCAATCGCTTCGGGAATGTCGTGGAAGAGCGCCATCATCTCGCGCGCCGTGCGCAGATGCCGTGCCGCGTTCACCGCCAGCAGCCGGCCTGCCTTGTCCAGTGTCGTGTGATGGCGAATGCATGTGAACACATCCAGCAACTCGCGATCTTTCATCTCCGCGTAGCGCACGCCGTTGGTCGCAATCACCGGCAGGCCGAGGCTCGCTGCAACGCTCAGCAGCGATTGGTTGCGGCACTCCTCTTCGCGCTCCTGGTGCCGCTGCAATTCAAGATACAAATTGCCGCGCCCATAAATCGCAGCCAGCCGTTCGGCCGTCTTGCGTGCTTCGTTCTCTCCACCGCGCGCAAGAGCCGCCGCTAGCGCGCCCTCTTCGCCGCCAGTCAGGCAAATTAATCCGCCTGCAAATTCTTCCAGGTCGTCAAGCGTCGCTGCGCCTTCTGCCTTCGTCGTTTCGCGCATCTTGAAGCGCGTGATGAGCTGGCAAAGATTCTGATAGCCAATCTGCGACGTGCACAGCAGTACCACTCGCGCCGGCTCATCGAGGAACTGGTGCGGCAGCCAGCCCGGTGGAGTGAGCCGACGGCCAAAGCTAGACACCGCAATTTCCGCACCGATGTGCGCCTTCACCCCGCACGGTTGCGCCGCCGTATGAAAGCGCGCGGCGCCATACACTCCGTTCCGATCGGCCAGCGCGATCGCCGGCATCTCCAGCTCAACAGCACGTTGAATCAGCCGCTCCGGCGGCGATCCGCCGGCAAGAAAGCTAAAGGCACTTGTGGCGTGCAGTTCGATGTATTCGCTGTCTCGCGTCATCGACGATCGCGGCTGCGTGCGAACACTCGCCGCTGCCTGGGCAACCACCGCGCTGTACTCGTCGTTGGGATGGCATACCGGCGTTCCCGGCGAGCGTGTATTCGGAACATGGACGCTGCGGTCAGTCGTAAAACGCCTCCAGTCGCCATGCATCCCGCGCGCAATCTCGCATCAGCACGCATGCGACGGATTTGCCCTCGCGCGTCGCGGCCAACACATCCCACTCCTCCGTGTCCCACGCGCCGTCGCACGATTTCAGCGTCCACCAGCAACCGCTCGTTCTCCACGGCCCATAAGCCGCCGCAATCTCGTAGGAATTTTCTTCGTCGCGAAAGACCGCCGGCTTCGTTCCGCGGATCACGACCCACACCGGCCGTGGCGGCCGCACACGCCGTAGCGCTATTCGTTCGCATGCATCCGTCTCCGCATCGCTTCCGTTGTCCGCCGCGAAGCCTTCCATGTGGAATCCACACGCACGATGCGTATCGTCGAGGACCGGCGATCCCACGCGCTCCTCGCCAACCAGCGCCCGCAATCGCGCCAGAGTCACATCCAGCCGTGAGGGCTCCGGCATCTGCGGCGCAAACAGTCCAAGCTGCACCTTGCTTCGTTGTCCCGCCTCGGCCCGCAGCGTGAGTGCAACAACCGCTGCCTGCGGCGGATGCGCGCCAATCTCTAGCTGCAGCAGCTTCAACAGAAATTTCCGGTCCACAGTTGGCACTGCCGGCCGTATGGCGCCCTGATGCGTTGCTCCGCCCTCGAGCCGCATCTCGGCCTTCAGCGAAGCCAGCGCCAATGCCCGCCCCGCGGCCCGCGTCACCAGGCAATCGATCATGCGCGCGCCCACAAAGAGCAGGGAATCGATCTGCTCCACGGGCGCCTCAAACTCGCAAAACTCCTCAAGTGAAAACTCCGGTTCGATTGGCTCGAAGGCATGCTCGGCAGTGCCGCGCGCCAGCGCACGCCATCGGCGCGCCTGCGGTCCTACGCGTGCCACCAGCTCCGCCTCTGGCAGCGCCGCCATTTCGCCCAGCGTACCGATGCCCCACAGCGCGAAGGTTGCCGCGTTCTCCTCGTCCAGGTTCAACGCTGCAATCGGCAGCCTGGCCAGAGCCTCAGCCTCCGCGCCTTCCGGAATCACTGCAATCCCGCGCGTGCCGGCTGCCTTCATGCGCGCAGCGTCGTAATTCGCACTCACCGCAATCGACACGCGAAATCCCGCTGCGGCCAGCTCCTCGCGCAGCCGCACCGCCAACTGCTCCGGCGGCCCAAACAGCCGTTCCGTTCCCGCAATATCCAGCACAAACGCGCACGCCGTTCCCCGACACATCTCGATCTCGCACACGTCGCATGCATCTTCGATCCTCGGAGAAAACTTCGCCGCGCACTCAAGAAACACCTTCCTCGCCGCCGCCTCGCTCTCCACCGATCGCTTGAGCAGTCGTAAGCCACCCATGCTCTCCGCCTCGAGGCGCGTCATGCCTGGCACCGCGCCCTTCCGTGCGGCCAGCCGGTTCAGCGAGCAGACCCACTCCTGCGGCGCGCGCCCATCCAGCACCACCACCGCCTCTGTCTGCCAATCCGTGCGCAGACGCAGCAGTGCTTGTGCAGGAAACTCCGCGGCCCATGCACACACGTAGAGGCTCATGCGCGCCTCTCCGTATTCCATGCCGCATGCGCCTGCCATGTCGCTGCCGGAGGCTTACGCGTCGTGATCTCCACCGGCGCAAACCGTTCCCGCCCGCGCCGGACCGCAAATTCGAACCCGCGCAGCACGGTTCCTCCCACCGCTGCCGCGTGCGCTGCCTCGCATTCCAGCACCACCGCTGCCGCCGACTGCGCATAGGCCCGCGTGCCCAGCACCACCAGGCTGCATTGCGTGCGCTCGGCCGCCTGCTTGTAGCGGAACCACGTGGCCAACGGAATGCGGCTCGCCTGCTCCGGCGCCGTGTCGCCCACGTCCAGCACAATCGCCGCAAATCCACCCGCCTTGCAGCAGCAGATCTGTCGCCCTCAGCCCCTCGTCGAGCCTTGCCCACCGCGGCCGCGTCTGCCACTTGCCCATTCCGTTTGAAATCTTTCTTGCTGCTGCCGATCCCACCTCATCCCGGCAGCGCACCCACAATAAACGCCTCAGCTGTACCCCATTCGCCGCCGCCGACTCCGGATCGAACGCATCGTTCACATCCACCCACGCGCACGCCCTCGCCTCCGCTGTTCGTTGCGCCACAAATCGGAGCGCTAGGCTCGTCCGACCCGACGACGTTGCTCCCGTCAGCTCGCTGATCGCTCCCGCCGGCAGTCCGCCGTGCAAAAGTTCATCCACGGCAGCGATCCCCGTTACTGCAACCTCGCGGATCGACTGCGGAGCAGGCGTCAGCGCTGCTGGAAACCTGCATTCCAGCGCGTGCTCGATCTCCAAACGAAGTGCAGCGGCAGTAGGCATACGATCCCAGGCGTTCTCTATTATATTCGCCTTTTGTTCGCCTAATGTATCGCTAATGCTCACTGCCTGTCAAAGCCTAAATCCACAGGTTTTTCCGGTAAACAGCAGCCTTCCCGTTCGGGCGGTACGAGGAACCGTAACTCGGAGGTTTGCCGATTAAAGTATTTCATTTCTATAAATTAGAGCTACTCCATCGACAACTCCCCACTGTCGACTCTGCTAACCCAGTTTTCCCGCCAACTCCGCCCTTGTCGCCAATCCGATCGCCATGGCCATTACGCGGTCATCGTGCGTTCCCGATTGCGCCCCCGAACTCCCATTCGCCATCCGCACAAAGCTCCGGCATTCTCCCAGCAATCGCCGGCTCTTGAAGCGCTCAGGCTCTTCTACCAGTGCCGCGTCAAGTCGTCCGAGCATCGCAGGCCGGCTTACGCTCGTCGTCAGCCAACCCGCCTGCCCGCCCTGCCGGTAGATGCGCCCGTACTTGCAGGCCGTCTCCGCCAATGCCAGCACGCCGCTGCCGTGGTTATTTCGTTCCACCACCAGCCACGCCCCGTTGTACTCCGCGGCCAGCTCCGTCACCAGCCGCGCCAGCTCCAGCCCACCTACGTGCCCGGCAAACTCCGCGCATTGCAGTCCCGTCTCCATCTCCAGCACCTGGGCAGCGGAGTAGTCGCCCTCGCTCCCACCGCCAGCCGGATCCACCGCCACCACATACTCCTTGCCTTTCACTGGCGGAAGCCAAATCTCCATCTCTCCATTCCTACGCTGCATCAACGGCTCAGGCGCCGATTTGATCCGCGCCTCCACGCTCGCCAGCTCAAACACGCTCTCGCCGCTGGCCAAAAAGCAGCTCTCCTCGTCCTCGGCATACTCCTGCCGTGCCAGCCCACGAAAGTCTGCCCTCATCCGCCGCCGGTATCCAATCTGTTTCAGATCCAGCCCGTGCCGCGTCACCAAATCCCGCTCTTCTTCCGTCAGGCTTGTCTCGTTCCACTGCAGCAGCTCGGTACCGCCGCTCCATCCACCACGGGAAAAAATGCCGCACCATTCCCGTCTCATTGGCCTTGAGCCACTCCTCGTGGAAGCATCCGCCCACCCCCAGCGGAGTCGACTCCAGAATCAGCTCTGCTCCCGGCGCCATCGATGCGCGCAAGCCCGCCAGTGTCTCCGCCGCATCACCGGGCCAACGCGCCAGCTCTGAGCAGTGCAAATTCTGCACCGTCAACCCTCGCCCCGCGTTCCGGTCTGCCGCGCTCACCACGCGGTACTGCGAATCGATCCTCAGGAAACACAATCTGCCGTACATTCGATCGCGCAGTCCTGCAGCGGCCCGTTGCGCAGCCCATCCGGGAGCCAGTCCACAAATCGGTGCACGATGCGAAAGATCTCCTCCGCAGCCTCCTGTGTGTGCGCTACTTCCAGCGTCAGGGTCCCGGGCCGCGTAATCGTCTTCAGAAAAAATCGCGCCGCTGCCCACGTCGTCAGCCCCATCTGCCGCGCCTTCAGCACAATGTTTCGCGTGCCCCGCCGCCGTTCAAATTCCTTCTGCACCGCATTCGCCTTCAACCTTGTGGGCTTTCCCGCGCGCGTTCTCACCACCAGCAGCTTCTCTGCCAGCGCTACTCCGGCCGTGCTCCCGCCCAAGCTGGCGGGATATTGGTCCAGGATCCTTCCGTACCGTTCCAGCTCTCGCCGGCCAAGCTTTTCCAGGCACACCTGCCATTCTCGCGTCGTCAGCGCGCGTTCTTCTCCCACATTCGTCACAGGTCCACTCCATGAACACACACCAGTTGTTGCCGTGAAGGACACGCGATTTTTGAAAACGCCGCGGTCTTTACGTCAAAAAGGCCAACCAATCCGCGAGCAATTGTCCTCGACGGAAAGTTGGCCTTGATGCCACGCCCATGCAGCGCTTCTTACATCAGCCAGCACGCGCTTCCCGGTTCTACATAGCTGGTGCCCGAGCCGCTACTGCTTTCGTAGTAGAGGGTCAACGTCACGGGGTTGGAACCGGCCACCAGCGTGAAATCGATGTCCGCACGATAACCCGTCGATGCCGCTCCCGGCGTTCCCGCCGTTGTCACTGCCGTGGCTGTTGTGTTGGTGATGGTCGTGTACTTATCGGCCAGCGTCGCGCCATTCGATCCGCCGTGCATGGTGCCCAGAACCCACAGATCGGTCGGAGCATTATTTGCGCCGAGCCCAAAGGTCGTCGAGTACGATGTCGAGCTTCCCTCCCAGATGATCGCGCAGGTGCCGTGCACCGTCGTGTTTGCAGCAACGCTGGGCAGCACAAGGCCTGTCGAGCTCAGGCTGGTCGAAGTCGTTGATGCGACTGCCGTGATAGCAGGCACGGCCATGCTCACCAACTGGCCACTGCTGTTGGTTCCGATCGCGACAGCGCTCGCAGGCACGGCCCCACCGTTCACCTGTGTGGAGTTTGCGTTCCCTAACTGTCCCTCTAACTGCCAGTAAGTTCCGTCAAAGGTTGCGCTAATCCAGTGATTCACCTGGAGGTCGCCTGATGCCAGCGTGGATGTGTTGCCCCACTTTTTGATCGTCGCCGCTGTAGCGCCATTCACCGCCAGCGTGGAAGTGCCTGAATTGGCCGCGTTGAATTCCACCTGCAGGTGATCGCCGGCAGTAGGGGTAAATGAAGGTGTGGTTGTGCAGCTATAGGTGTTGGCGCTGCCCGAGGTTATGCAGTTTGCGGGAGCAGATAAGTTGTGCGATGTCGCTGCCACGGGCTGCGAAAATGAGTTGGTGGCCAAAACGTTTGCACTTACAGGCACAGTGCCCCCGTTGACCTTCGCCACAGTCGGACCCGGATAACTTCCCGACAAGTCACCGCTGGCAGAACCGTTAGGCGGAAGCGCAGTGGGAATTGTCGGAGTCCCGCTCACCTGGGCGTATTGCACTGGGGCACAAGTGGGCCCGCTGGCAGTGTCACCCATCTCATACAGGCCCGCCGTGCATGTGCCCGCGGCAGCCTTCGCCGTAAGAGCAGACAAGGCTATCCCGGAATCTGCAATCTGCCCGTTTGTTCCCGTAAACTGCGTCACGTCCGCCGATACAGATGATGCCGGACCTGTAGGAACTGCGGCACCCGCGCCCGTGGTACTGATTGACGTCGCATTCAACACAGGCTGCTGTCCGTTGTAGTCGTGCTGGAACGGACGAATCGCGATCCAAGCCGCGCTGAAGGCTGTGGACCCTCCGTTGTAGAACTCGAGATCCTGGCCAGCCAGGGAGCTTAGGTCCGCGGTAAATGAGATGGGGCTGAAGGAAGTCCCGCAAGCGAAAGTCCCGCCGAAATACGCGAAGTCGGGAATGGCAATCATGTCGACCGTGACGGTGCCTGCACTCGCGCATTTAACTAGCGCGTACACAATGACCTTTGTCGCTGGCACCGTTTGGCCGATCTGTGCGTTACCCTGGCTGTTGATGTGGTAGAACTGCGAGAACTGCCGGAAGGCTTGACCAGCAGAAAACACAAAGTCGTATCCCGATGGCGAGCCCGAATCCGGAGTGACAAAATTCGAATAGTTGAAGGTGGGAGAGCCGTTATTGACTGAATCCTGTGGCCAGAAGAATAGGTCGTTATTGTTTGTCCATGGAGTTGCCGCGTTTCCGGATTGAATGAAATCGGCGGTCAACTGCTCGGATGTTCCGGTACCCTTCATCGGCGTAACTGAATAATCCTGAGACATGGGCGTTGAATCGAATCCGTCATTGGCGCCGGCAATGATATGGTTTCCCATTCCTAAATCAGTAAATGCCACCCCTGAGGCGCCCGCGCCGCCGGTATCTAGGTAATTGTGACTGCCAAAGACGTAGACCGTTCCGGTGCCTCCGCCCTGACCGAAGGTGCAGTTGATACAGCGCAGCGCACTCGTGTCGACATAAATCTTTTGACTGCCTGACTCCGAGAGTGCCGTGTTAATTACGGATATGTTGCTGCCAACGATCCTGAAGCCGGTGCTCCCCGCGTTTCCCTCAAACTCGGGGACGTTGATGATCCAATTGTTGGGCACATCGCCTTGGTTGTTTCCAAGAGCAAGAATTTGCGGTCCGAAGTCGGAGGTCAGTTCCCAATCTTCTATTTTGTTCTGGCCTCCGTTGTAACTGATCCACGGATAAGTGACCACTTCGATGGCCACATGGTCCCACTTCTCATAGTCCGAGGCTCCCGCCTGATAGGATGAGTTCAACTCAGAGGACGCCTGAACAATTCCATAGACTAAGCCGGAGATAGTTATCTGCCGAGCATCGATTCCGTAGGGTCCCCACGGTCCCTGTACGAAGATCCCACAAGCTCCATTTTGCTTGCCCGAGTTAGACATGATCTGAATGTCGTGCAGCGCATCGTACCAATTGTTGATTTGAGGATTATTTGGCGTCGCCCAATGAGCCGGATTTCCATCCACGTCGTCAAAAGCCAAGGCGCAATTACCTACAGTGGTGGTGACAGGCATATCTCCGACGGAGATGTACGCGTGAGCACTGGTAACCGTAGTGGACGCCGCGGACGCGAGCGCGATCGTCTGCCATTGATTTCCGGGACCAGCCCAGCAAGGAGCCACTGACGCGATGGTGGTTACGAGATTTGCGCCACTTGGTCCAGCGCCATTGACCTGGATAGCCTGGCCTATGTCAGAGCAGTTAATCTGCCCGTATTGCGATTTGAAAGCAGCGTTGCCTGCCGTCATGGCGCCGTCGTCGAACCACCTACCTGGCCAACGATGAGGAAAACTGCCTGCGGCCGAATTATCAACATCAAAGGCAATGTGCTGGATTGACCAGCCGTTATTCCACGGGGTCGTGCTCGTGGTCGGGTCCGCCGCGTGCAAAATATCTTGTCCTGGCTTACCCTTAATAATCACTGCGGCATATCCGCCACCTACGGCGGGAGGTTGTCCTTCAAGGGACTCTCCGTACCAAGCCAAAGTGCTCGTGAGATAGCAGCCTCCCGGCGGTTTAGGAAAATAGACAACGGCGGGGCGGCCGCCTGAAGCGGCGCTATCAGCCGCTCTCAGCGCTGCATTAATCGCAACTTGGTCATCCGTCGTGCAATCGCCCTTGGCGTTGTAAGGGGGCGCCATGACGTTGATCTGCGAGTTGACGCTGGCATTTACGGAGGGGCCCGTTAGCAAGCTCGCAAATGTCTGCGGAACTGTGGCCGCAGCCGACAGAGCGCCGAGACTCGCTATTGCCGCACTCGCGGTGCTGGCCCCCGTCCCGCCCGCCGCGACCGGGACAGCATTCATGCCGCCAAGCGATGTTCCGCTCGCGGTGTAATATGCAATCTGCCCATTGTTCCCCGAATTGATCGTGCCGTTGGTGCCCCCGGAGCCCGTTCCGCACGCCACGCCAGTATTCGTGAGATATCCTGACGAATCGATCTGCAGGCAAAAGTGGCCTGACGAAGCCGCTAGCCCGGGGAACTTGATACTCGTCGGTCCCAGGAACGCTGCATCTAAGTTAGCGCTCGATCCTGAGTAGATATCAGTCTCAGCGCCCGATCCGCTCTCGTAATTCAGACGGATGTGTCCAGTTGAGTTACTCGTGTCGAGATAAGTATCTCCGCTATTCGTGCTCTGGTAAGCCTTGAAGCTATCCAGCCCGCCCATCGCGGAGTTTAACGCCCAGTTATTGCTCGCATCCTTCACCATGTACCATTGGCTGTTTCCATTCCAATCCTTATAAGTAAATGATCCTTTCTGGCTTGTTGTAAGCCCGGGCCAGAGATAGTAATCCACCTCCGCATCCGCGTTATTTCGCACCGTCATGGTTCCCGTCGATTGCGACGTCCCAGCCACTTGCAGTGTTCCGTTGAACTGCGCATTGCCGGCGCTGTTGATCGTGGCCACGGTGGTTTCGCTGGCACCGCCGGAGCCAAAGATTACTCCTCCGGTTCCTGCGTTCTTCGAGCCGTTCAGCACCACAGCGCCCGTTCCGGCGGCGTTGAGAACCGTCTGGTTGTTGGTGCTGGACTGCCCATTGTTATACTGCCCAATCGACAACCGGTACACGTTGTTTAGTTGGTCCAGGACCTGGTAAAACTGCTCTCCGGCCGTTGCGTCGCTCAGCCCGGTCGTCCAGCGATAGCCGTAGTCGGTCTGGTACTCGTCCAGCAATCCCCGTTCATTTCCGGCGCCAGTCCCGAGCCGATAGTGATTGGTGACTGTCGCATCCTGCTGGCTCCCGTACCAGTCACCATTCAATCCGTTGAAACTCCGGTGAAATGTATCGAGGAAGCTGTTGCGGGTTCCGTTGTCGACCAGCTTTCCAGTAAACATTGTTCCGCCGGTCATCCAGTTGTTGTATGAGCTCCCCGCGTCCGCCACCACCTGGTTGGTCGAGTTCTCGTTCCGCAATCCCACGATCGTGTTGTTCTGCGCGTTCGGTCCAAAGTGCAGCGCCGTCGCGCATCCTTCGACATCACCTCCGGTAAACGTATTTCCATCGCCCTGCTGTAAGTTGATTCCATAAGTACCACTTATCGGATTACCATTCGACGTCGGGCAATTGATGTGCAGCCTGACAAAGGTGCTCGCATTCATCCAGTCCGTCGTCGCTGGATTTGCCACCTGGTGTCCGATCGCATTTACTGCCGTCCCGAATCCACCAAACTCGTCATCCAGGAATGTCCCCCCGGTGTAATTTCCGGTGCCGTCCAGCGTCATGCCTGTCTGATTCGAGTTACCCAGCAGATACAGGCTTTCCAGGTCCATCTCCTGCGTCCGGTACGCCACCAAGCCCTGCGCCGTAGCGTTCACCGCCCCAGTGGTATTAATCGCGATGTTGTCCATGTGGAATCCCGGCGTGTCGGCCGCATAAGTCGGATCGCCCACCTGCACCATCGCGCCTGTCCCCGAGTAGGCAAGCACCGTGCCGCCTTGGCTCCCGCTCGCTGCAGTTCCGCCGCGTAGCGCGCACCCGCGCAACGACACGTTTCGCGTCCCGGCCGAGACAACAATCTGATTCGCGGTCTCGATCGTCGCGCAAGGCAGCAAGATTGCCGTGTTTCCAGTCGAGATCGTCAGGTTCGACCCCATGGACTGGTTGCCCGTAAAGTTCTGTGCGTCGCATGTCCCGCCATAACTTGTGTTCACTGCATTCACGCATGCCTGGATCTTCGCCCCAAGATCCACGCCGGGAAATTGGTCTACCTGAAACGCACTTCCCATCTTGTTGTTTGCCACGAGCGCCGGGTAGGCTCCTCCGCCCGGCAACGTCCCACCGCCGCCATCCAATTGCGTCCCGTAACTTGCCGATCCGGCCGCGTTCCACACCGTGTAACCGCCCGCGCCCTTCAACAAGTTTCCGGCAAAAAACGTCATATCCTGGCCGCCGACCAAGTTCACCGGCGCCGCTGTATCCCACGTTCCCGCCGCGTTCAGGCTTGCCATCGTCGTCGCTGAGCAGCCGACCCCACTCTGAGTCACCGTTACGGCTGCAATCGATCCACCCGCGTTCACAGCAGCTGTCGCTTGCGCTGTGCAACTCCCGCTGAAAGACACGGGCACACTCGTTCCATACGGATCCCACCCCAACCCTTGCTCTGTCCCGACGGCCACGTTCGTCACCGTACCGCCCGCGGCAGTCACCGTCAACTGCGGTTGCACGGCACTCCACGCGGGCATCACAACTGCATTGCGCACCGTCCATCCTTGCGCATTCCCATTCAGATCGAGCACCAGTCCCGTCGGAGGCTCTCCAGTCGCCGCCGAATTCCCCGCCAGCGCTACCACGTTATCCAGTACATTGTTCGATCCCGCTACCGCCGTAAATGCGTGGGTCGCCTGGATCGTTATGTTTTGCCACCGGTTGGAATCCGCATTTAGACCCGCTGGCGTCGTCACTGGTAGCGCAGGAATCGCGATCCCCGTATTCACCGCGCGCACATCGATATTTCGGAACTCGCTCCACTGCGGCCATTGCGCCAAATACATTCCGCAGGTGTGTGTCGAGTGAGCACCCGCGTATTGCGCCGCCATCGGGTCCACACCGGTCGCCGCAATCGCTACGTTCTCCATCTCTGCCACGCGCAGTCCATTGCCGCCCGCGCCCGTCGCGGCCTGCATAGCGATCGCGCAATTGCCAACCCACCATCCCGCGCCTGTGCCCGCCGTACCTGTCAGACCATTTCCCCCGTGCGAAAAAATTGAATTCGCTTCCAGTGGCCGACTCACCTGGCAGCTACCTGCCGCCGCACGCCCGGCCGCTGGCATGCACGACACGTCCAGGCTCTGGTCCACATAAATCGTCAGATCGTGCAGTCGTGTCGAGCTCAGCATGCTGGTCGCATCAGGCCCGCTTTGCAGAACATCTTGCCCGGGAAATCCCATCAGCGCCGACACCTGCTTGCCTAATCCACCAATCGATTCGCCATGCCAGCTCAGCGCACGCGTCTTGCATGTTCCTTGCGGAATCACCAGCGCCACTCCGTGCGCGTTGGCATAGCTCAGTGCTGTTTGCAGCGCGTTCGTATCGTCCGTCGCTCCGTCGCACACCGCGCCGAACTCCTTCACGCTTCGCTCCGACGGTTGCGCGCCCGTCGTCCGCAAATCCGTTACCCGCACCCCGTTCGGATTCGTGAATGTGTCGGCTCCCACATACGACGGCGGAATTACCATCGCTCCATTGGCCCCGGCCGCGTTCATCGCCGCTTGCAAGCTTGTCTGTGTGGGAGCCGTCGGAGCCTGCACTCCATTGATCGCCGGCGCAGTCAGCGCGCCTGTCATATTTCCGCCCGCGAGCGGCACCGCCGTCGCCACCTGTGTATCCACATAGTGCTTGTCCGCCGCCTGCAATGGCTGCGTCGGATCGCTGTTCAGATACAGCGATCCGCTCAGCGTCCCTCCGGACGCTGTTAGCAGGCTCTGCGTCAACTCTGAAATCGACTGATCTACATACGCCTTGCTTACCGCCTGCACCGCCTGCGCCGCAGGCATCACCTGCGCCTGCACCTGTGCCAGGCTCACCTGCGCCGCCGCTGGAACTACCCAGTACTGCGTACTCGTCGATCCGTCGCTCATGTAGAAAACGGCTGTGTAATACTCCCCGGCGGGCGTCGCGCCAACATTGGGCGCGAGGTTCACGCTTACAAAACCGTCGGGCGCAATCGTGATTGTTGTTCGGTCAGCCGCAATTGCCTGTCCTGCCGCGGTTGTAAAGGCGGGCCAGCTCACCACCAGAGTCCCCGAGCCCGGCTGTCCGTTCGCCAGGTATACGGTGCCCTGTACCGTCGTTGTGCTCACCGCCTGCGCGGCTGAAAACCCCGTCGTCATCAACCACGCAGCAATCCCCAGCACTACGGCCATTCGTACCATTCTTGTGCAGTCCGCCGCGGCGGAAAACGCATAGGTAGGAGAACCCGACTCCAGGCCTGATCTGTGTTCTGCACTCTTCCTTTGCTGCAGTGAATCGTGGCTACCGAAAAGTGTCAAAAACCGCAACCATCCGTTTCTCATGAGCTTCATTCCCATCGCATCCTTCTTCCTAATGCATTTCCCAACTCTTCATAGAGATTGCCGAAACGTTGCAAGAAGTTTCTTGGCAATCCTCGTCCGACACGCGGCTCCAGTGTTCCTACAAACTGATGCAGCCACAATCAGCTCGATGTGGCCACCAGTGAGCAGCGATTTTGAAGATCCTCAACAACTGGCATTTTTACCCGGTGACCGTCACAAACCACTCGCCCCGCTCCCACCCCCTTCCGCCGTCAGCGAAGAAAGGGGGCAGAACATAGCCTTCACATTGACTTACTAACTCGCTAACCTGCGCGCAGCGAGTGTCACCGGCTCACTTACTAATCTTTATTCACTACTCGCTGCATTTGCTGCGCTCGCCCGCTTGCAACGGTTTCCGAACTTTCCAAACTCCCGTCCCACGGCGGCTCCGACTCCAGCAACTCTGCCACGCTCGGTCCGTGCCAGTCGTTCTTCTCGTCGCTCCCATCTTTGTTCTTGGGCTCCATTAAAGAAATCATCATCGCGGCGCCACGCATGTCACCATGCGCGGTGCGATCCAAGAGCGAAAATGCAATCCCGTCGCTGCGCGCCTTCACGGCTTTCTTCACCGCCCTGCGCAGCGCCTTCCTCGCTCCCTTCTGCGGCGCCTTCCTCTTTTCTTTTTGCCCGCCTTCCTCCTTGTTCTCGTTTGGCTTCTTGGCCGGGCCGCTCTCACGGCCCTTTTCACTCATCTTCGTGTTTTCCGTTCCACCGGCCTTAGCCGGCGTATTCTCTGTTTTGCCCTTCTTTTTCCGCTTTTCCTTGTCCAGGCTGCTCTTCTTCATCTATCCACCCGTCCCGCCATCAATCCACGGCTTTTGCTCAATGCTTCGGGGCTGCGTGTTTGGGAAACCGCCAAAGTCGGGCCACCTTTTGAATTCCGACATCCGTGCATGGATCCCGATTATCCATTCAAGCGGTTTCGCTGCCTGCCGCGGAAACAGAAAAGGAGCAACTCGAAGGCTGAGCTGCCCCTATTGGTCTCTTCTTTCGATTTCTTAGCTCCGCGTGTTCCGCGGTGATGGCCCTGAGAATATCGGAGAAGCCTCCTCGGCTTTTCCCTGGGTCAGCTTGATTTCTGTACGAATGATTTAAGCTTACCGAATTTACCGGGAATTCTATGCAACTTAGTCACACTCTATTTACGCTGTATTCTCAAGAACTTAGGCCGCAAACTATTCTTTAACCCTTTGACAACATTTTCTTCTGCTCGCGTCGCACCCCCAAAACCCCCGATCCGCCGGCGTTTTGGCGACGTCGATTCCGACCCCACTTGCTCTCATTAACTCAGGCTGGCCCACCCCGAACAACCGGCTCTCGCAACCCACCGCCACGAACCGAGTGGGTGAATCGTCGCCGTTGCGTGCGATCACCGCTCGGGACGCGTCAGCCGCAGCATCACCACGCCATGGCCCGGCACCGTCACGGTGGTCTCGTCGTTCACCACCCCCGTATCTTCATGCGTCCAAAGATCGCGCGCCGCCGCCCGTCCCTGCCAACCCACGTCCCTTAGCCGGAGCGTCATGCGCGCGGCGCCGGTTGTACGGTTGAATAACGCGACCGCCATCGCATTGCCCTCAAGCGGCTTGGTCCACACCTCCAGCGGTCCTTGCTTGTATGCGCAATCACCCTGCCGGCCAAGCGGATCCTGATCCACTGCGATCACTTCCCGGTTCATCAGAATGCTTTTCGTCTCCTCCGTCATCGCGGCCAGGTCGTTACCGGCAATCAGCGGCGCCGCCAGCATCACCCACAGGCTGAAGTGCGTGCGCTGCTCATCAGCCGTCATGCCGCTGTTGCCCACTTCCAGAAAATCGGGATCGTTCCAGTGTCCCGGTCCCGCATACTTCGCCAGCCCAGCCTCGTTAAAGCCGTTCAATGCCATGCGATCGTAGGTGTCGTTGATATCGCCGCTCGTCCTCCACATGCTCGCGCCCACGTCTGGACCCCACGTCCACACCTTGCCCCAGCCGTACTGGCACAGGCTGAAAAGGATTGGCCGCCCCGTCGCCAGCAGGTCCTGGTGCATTTTTTCGTATGCGGCTCTCATCATCGCGTCGGACTTCTCCACGTCTCCGTTCGACTCCTGCTTCATGATTTCGCGATACGTGCACAAGTCGTATTTCAGAAAGTCCACGCCCCACGAGGCAAACATCTTCGCATCCTGTGCCTCGTACCCATAGCTTGCCACGGCTCCTCCGCAGGTCTTCGGCCCCGGACCCGTGTACAACCCAAATTTCAATCCCTTAGAATGGATGTAATCTCCCAGCGACTTCATATCAGGAAAGTTGCTGTTCGGGTGCAGCACGCCTTCCGCGTCGCGGTCGCCCTCCCATCCGCCGTCGATATTCACATACACGTAGCCCGCATCGCGCATGCCGCTCGCCACCAGCGCATCCGCCTGCGCGCGGATCAGTGCGTCCGAGATGTCGTGGCGAAAGTGGTTCCATGTACTCCATCCCATCGGCGGTGTCGGAGCAAGCATCCGCGTCTGCGCGCGTGCGCCGCCCGCGCCCAAAACCAGAAATGCCGCTAACGCTGCGGCTGCCCTGCGCCTACCCATTCACCACCTCCATACGCGGCAATTCCGCGGCTTCCACAATTTACAACACGCCGCATCTGCCTGCCCTGCATCTCTTACGCCAATCGCCAACCAAATCACCCGTTACATACCGCAAATTACTGTTAGCATTTTTTCTATGCCGCTCCCGATTCGCAGCTTCCGCCTCGCCGCCCTGGCGCTTGTGCTCTGCGCGACACCCCTCCTACCCGCGCGTGCTCAGGAGGCCTCCGTCGCTCCTTCCACGTCGCGCGTCGACGAAATTCTCTCCAGCCTCGGTCGTGGCCGACCCATTAACCAGGTCGCCATCTCTCCGGACGGCAAGCGGCTGGCCTGGTTGCAACGCGGCAGAGTGCAGGTTGCTCCCTTGGACAACCTATCCCAAAGCCAGCCGGTGACCGCAGCCTCGCAGGGGCAATCCTGCAATGAATCTGATGTCTCCTGGTCGCCAGATTCGAGTGCCATCGCTTTCCTTTCCGATTGCGCCGATCCCGGCGGACAGATCGACCTTTACATTTCCCGCCTCGACAGCAGTCCCGCGCGCCGGCTCACCAAGTTGCACGGCGACGTGAATGCGCCCGCGTTTTCCCCGGATGGAAAACGCATTGCTTTCCTTTATATAGAAGGAGCAACGCGGCCGGCGGGAGCGCTCGCAGCCCAGGACCTGCCCTCTGGCGTCATCGGCGAGGATCACGTCGACATTCAACGTGTGGCCATGGTCACGGTTCCTCCAAACGACTGGAACGGAGAGTTGGTGCCAACTCCGGCCGACAAGCTTCCCCAGGGTTCTCCAGCAAAAACCGTCCCGCCGCTGTTTTCGTTTCTCACGCCGGTTAACCTTCACGCTTTTGAGTTCGACTGGTCGCCCGACTCAAAATCCGTGGCCTACATTGCCGCCGATCCGCCAGGAGAAAACAACTGGTGGGTCGCCAAACTTTATGCGCAAGACCTGGGCGCCAAAAGTCTGGCTTCTGAAACCTCCGGTCCGGCAATTCCGAAACCAACCACTATCCTTGACCCCTCTGAAGTCTCCGGCCCGCTTCATGGCCTGCAAATCGCCGTTCCCCGCTGGTCGCCGGACGGCAAATGGATCGCATTCATCGGCGGCCTCATGAGCGACCAGGGCGTCACCGGTGGCGACGTTTGGATTGTCCCATCCGCCGGCGGTCAACCGGCAAACCTCACGCCTCATCAACCCTCGTCGGCGGAGTGGATCACTTGGGGCAAAGACGGCGCCATCTATGTTAGCGATGTGGCCGGCGGGGATTGTCGCCTGGTCCGTTGGCAAGTCGAAGACGCAGACGCAGCTCAAATCCGAATGACAGCAACGCGGACGATCTTCTCCATCTCCGGAACGGTGGGCGACGGACGCATGGAACGGAGCCTTTCTTCGACCGCAGACCGGTCCCTGTTTGTATTCGTCTCGAGCGGTTTCAACACGCCACCCGAAATTTTCGAAGCTCGTGCGGATCGGACAGCTTCGCTTCCTCCGAGCGGCCTCGGTGTCGTGCAGCAGGTCTCCCACTTCAACGACGGTCTCAAGCCCTCCTGGGGCCAAACCGTCTCGCTCACCTGGACCAACGACAATTTCAACATCCAGGGTTGGCTCCTGCTGCCCGTAAACTACGATTCCTCCAAAAAATATCCGCTCATTGTCGAGGTTCACGGCGGTCCGGCTTCGTCCGTTCTCTCTCGATGGGGCTTGGGCGGTCCGCTCAGTCCCGCGGTCTTTTCCGATCTTGGCTATTTCGTCCTCCAGCCTAATCCCCGAGGCAGCTACGGGCAGGGCGAAGCTTTCACCCAGGCCAACCGCAAGGACTTTGGCTATGGCGACCTTCGCGACATCCTCGCCGGCGTCGATACGGTCCTCGCCAAATACTCCATCGATTCCAACCGCATCGGCATCACCGGCTGGAGCTATGGCGGCTTCATGACCATGTTCGCCGTCACCCAGACCCATCGTTTCCGTGCCGGCGTCGCCGGGGCAGGCATCTCCGACTGGCTCTCTTACTATGGCGAAAACTCCATCGATCAGTGGATGATTCCGTACTTCGGCGCCTCGGTTTATGACGACCCACAAATCTACGCCAAAAGTTCCGCCATCGATTTCATCAAGAACGTCAATACCCCCACCCTCTCCGTGGTCGGCGACCGCGACGGCGAGTGTCCGGCGCCCCAGTCCTTCGAGTTCTGGCATGCCCTGCGCGATTTGCACGTCCCCTCGCAATTGGTCGTTTATCCGAACGAGGGCCACGGGCTGAGCGATCCGGCCCACCGCCGCGACGTTCTCGAGCGCGCTGTCGACTGGTTTGCCCGTTACATGCCGCCCGCCTCCTGACACCCTTTTTGCTCTCCATCCGGAGCCGCGCCAGTCTATTTATCAGAGTTTCGTCGGGGTTCGCCGAATGCCAGAGGTAGCCCCGTCCTGATACACTTTTTTCTTGGAGTTTTCACTGTGCGTTTCGCCCCTCTGGCCGCATGCGGCAGTGTGCCGCCGGCAACTTGCGGCTTGGCTGCGACCAGCAGGTCGTGGCCTGCCCCATGCATGCGAAGGGGCGGCTATAACTCATTTTTCTTTACGTGCTCTTTGAGACCGTTCCGCGGTTCCACGGCGCGGGGCGGGGAGGATTCATGCGGCGGTTCTTGACGCTTGTTTGTTTGCTTGGCCTGGCTATTCCGGCAGGGATTTCATTTTCCGGATGTACGCGCAACCCGGCGGGCAACTACTGCAATGGCCTCGGCTATGGCTTGAAGAATACCGATGTCGCCAATATCACGCTGCAGCCGCAGATCGCCGGTATTTCCTTGGCCTACGGGCAGACCCTCCAGGCTCAGGCGCCCACCGCGACCACCTGCAAGGGAAATCCGGCGTCGGTTGCCTCCAGTCAAATCAGCTACGGTACCTCGAACAATCAGCTGGTCGACATCTCACCCGGCGGCGATATCTGTGCTGGCACCTGGAACCGGAATACTGGCGGCGGCATCGCCGACTACACCTATTGCAACTACCCCAACCCGCTGCCGTCCACTGGTGGCTTACCCTATGGCGTTGCGCATATTACGGCTACTGCCGTGTCAGTCACCTCCAACCCTGTCACCGTCTATGTTCACGCCCCGATTTCCAGCATCAGTCTGGTGACCACCCCTCTATCGGGCGCGCCCGCGCAAGGCTGCTACTCGCAGAACCAGCAGGCGCAGCTCGACGCCCAAGCTTTCTACAGCTTGAGCGGTGCGCAAACGTTGCTCTGTGCGCCAGGCTCTGCCACGCTTCCTGAGTGCTCTAACTCCATCGGCACTCTCAATTTCTCGGTCGGCACGGCTTCTGTCGCCACGATCAATGCATCCACCAACATCATCACGGCGCAGCACCCCGGCACCACCGTGATCAACGCGACCATCGCGCAATCGTCCTCTTCAGCCGGCTACTTTTCCACATGCCCGCCCGCTTCAATCAAGGTGTCCCTCGCCAACGGTGCTACGAAGGGCGTTGTCACCCAGGGTGTTCAGCAAAACCTGACCACGACGGTCACTGATACCCTCGGCAATCCGATCACCGGTCTTTCGCTGGAGTACCAGTCCACCAATCCAATTGACATCAATACGGCTGGCTCCGGATCCATCACTTCCGCTTTCCCCGGCGTCGCGAGCATCAACGCCATTTGCGCGCCGTCCATTTGCAATCCCGCTCCCATCAACGAAATCGGACTCAATGGTACCGGCCTGTCCGTCTCCTCCAACCCCGTCAACATCATCAGTCCCGGCACCACCAGCGACTTTGCCTGGTTCTCGGCCCCGGGCCAGTCGCAGTACTTCTATTCCATTGAGCTCCTTACGGGAACGCCTGGCTCAACTGTGCGCTTGCCTTATGTGCCCAACTCGATGGTCATGGACCAGCTCGGAAACAATCTCTACTTCGGTTCGCCGCGCGAGCTCATGATTTATTCCACTGCGAGCAACACCGTCACCAAGCAGGACACCAGCGCGCCGGGTGTGGTCCTGGCCGTCGCTCCCAATGGCGACGAGTTGCTCATCAACGATCAGATTCGCGATGTGTTTTATCTTTACAATTCCTCCGGCGGCGCATCCTCCTCATTCAGTGGCCTCGGCATTGCCGCTGCATGGACGCCCGATTCAAACACCCTTTACGTCGTCGACAGCGCCGCGCTTGGCGGCGCTCACACCAATACGCTCTACGTTCATAACGCCAACTCCGGCTGGAGTACCTACAGCCTGAACGCTTCCGGAGGCTCGCAGAGTGTCGCGATCACCGTTCCTGGCGTGGGCGCATATCTGGCAGGTAATCCCACCGTCGCCCACACCTGGTGCCCCACCGGCACGGTCGGAAATAATGCCACTATCCAGTTCTATCCACAGAGCGATTCGGTGACCCTTCTCACCAGCGTGCTCGGCGCTACAAGCGATGGGCAGCATATTCTCGGCGCCTCGCTCAACGGCTCAACCATTACGGGCGGCACCATCACGCTCGACGACATCGGCGTCACCATTCCCACCACCCTTTGTGCAGAAACTACAACCGGAACGCCGCCGAATCAAGTGCAGACCATGACGCCGCTCTCCACCGGACCCACGCTCGATGGGACGGTGACCCTGCCCGGCGTAACCGATGCGACCGCCATCAATCAGATCGTCACCGGCACAGCGCCGACCACGGCCTCCGTGACCACGGCCGCCCCCATCGCCTTTATCACCTACAACACGCCGTCCACTTCCACCACGGCTGCCACTCTCCCGTACTACTTGCCGGAAACTCCGTCGACTGGGGCCGGTCCGGCAAACTCTGTTACCTTCGCCGACAGCAAATCTGCCACGCCGCCCACCGCGCCGCTGGTAGGTACGTTTTCGGCTGATAACTCCATCTTTTTTGTCTCCACTGCGGGCGATAACGAAATTCACTTCATCAGCATTCCCACGAATGTAAGCACCTCAGCGCCGCCGACCGACACCCAGCAGATCAGCCCCAACCTGCCTGCCTGCACGCCCGTTTCGGCTGGAGGCAATGACGCTGGCTGTCTCTACCCAACGGTGCCAGCACCCAATGCCGTCGTCCCGACCACGGCGATCGCCGTCAAGCCGCGCTCCGTCACCTAGCGCGAACTGACTCATCCGCCTGCCAAACATCCCGGTTGCCCATCCGTTTCCGCTGTCTCATCGCGGAAAGGATGGGCGCCTCCCTCACGCCGTCTCCCGCTAACCCCGCGAACTACGCCAGCCCCGCTGGCTTCGCTACAATCAACTCATGATCATGGGCATCTCTTTTTTGCGTGCCTGCCGGCAACGCAGCAGCCTACGACCGCCTGGCGGAGTTCTTCATCGCGCTGGGCTTTGCCCCCGGCAAGGGCTGGCAGGAAGAGGGATCTCGCGGCGCATCCTTTCTGGCTCCTCTCGGCAATCTGGAGTTCGTCGACGGCCGATTTCCGTCTACGGCCGACGTCCTCATCGAAGTCACCTCGCTCGACTCCATCCATCAGGCAGCCGAAGCCTGGCTTCGCGTCCAGGCCGGCGAGGCGACCGGCGAATCTGCTCAAAGCCGGCTCTCACCCATCACAGAAACGCACTGGCGTTCGCGCTTCTTCACGGTCGAACCCGAACCGGGCTTTCGCTTCAGCTTCTGGGCCTGGTCCGATCCATTGAAAGGCAAACCCGTCGCGCTCGAAGGCGATCTCTCCGCCGCCGGCATGAAGTTTGCGATCGTCGTTGCGCGCTGGAACGCCGTTGTTACCGACCGCCTGCTTGATGGCGCTCTCGACGCACTGCTGCGCAGCGGCGCCGACCGCTCCGATATTGAAGTGGTCCGCGTTCCCGGTGCGTGGGAGATTCCCGCCGCCGCTCGTACGCTCGCCAATGCAGGCCGTGCCGACGCCATCGTTACGCTCGGCTGCCTCTTCGTGGCGAAACCGCTCACTACGAGGCCATCTACAACGAAGTCGCGCGCGGCATCGGCCAGTCGCAGCAGGAAACCGGCATCCCGCACAGCTTCGGCGTACTCACCTGCGAAAATCTCGAACAAGCCCTCAACCGCGCCGGCATCAAGGCTGGCAACAAGGGCTTTGAGGCAGCAATCGCCGCCATCGAGATGGTCGAGCCTGCGCAGGAAGTTGCAACAAGGCGGTCCCGCTTGACCTCTCGTCATCGCCGCAAGTCTCGCGAACTCGCCATGCAAATGCTCTTTCAGGCTGACATCGGCCACCAGACCGCGGACAGGTCCGCGCCACATTCTGGAAGGCCGGCGATCCCGTCGAGCCAGAAGTCCGCGGCTTCGCTGAAGATCTCTTCCGCGTGGCACTGGCCGAGCAGAAGCAAATCGACGCGCTCATCGCCGCCCACTCCAAGCACTGGCGCATCGACCGCATGCCTGCCGTCGATCGCAATCTGCTGCGCATGGCCGTCGCCGAACTTGTCGGCTTCAAATCCACACCCTTTCCCGTGGTCATCAATGAGGCTCTCGAAATCGGCCGCCGTTACTGCGCCACCGAGTCCATCAACTTCCTCAACGGCGTCCTCGACTCCATCGCCCGCAGCCTGATTGAAAAATGATTCGTCTCGCCCCTCCCAGCGTCGGCGCCCCGCAAACGTCCACCCTGTTATCCTTGATACCGTGAATCATCGTCCCCCGCTCAAAGGACTCTTGGCCATGGCCATGCTGCTGGCCTTCTCGCTGGCTGCCTGCCACAAGGAGGAGCAGGCCGTCGTTGGCGTTGCGCAAGACGCTGCCAAGGCCGAGCACCAGGCACAGGCTACGGCTACGGAGCACGACCAGGAACGGGCCGAGCTTGAGCAGATTCCCCTGCCCACCAAGAGCCTCTACATCGATATCCACGATCCGTCCGCATGGGAGAATCCCTTCCTCTCCGTCGGCGCCGAAACCCTCAATCTCCGCATCGTTCAGCCCGACGAGAATCCCAGCTCCGCAGGCCAGGGAGGTTTGCTTCGTCCCGCGGCTGCGCGCCGCCAGGAACTCACGCTGCGCCTCTCCGATCTCGACAAAGCCGTCTCCTCCATCCCCGCGGGTGCGTGGCACTACGGCCGTGTGATCGCCGTCGTCGAGTCCTCCACCGCCCTCCCCAAAGACCGCCCCAAGGTTCGCCGCAATGTCGAGGCCGTCATCCGCCAGCTCAACGATCTCGGCGTCGTCGTTGAAGAGTGGCCGTCGCGGTAAAGCGTCAATGCCAGCCTTGACGCCGCTTCCATGGCTCGCAGATTTCAATTCCATGCCCTTCTTCGACGTGGTACAGTAGCCTACTCCCCAAGGCCTTGCACGGAGAATCCGCATGGAATCTTCAATCTCATCGTCCATTTCGCGAAGGCAAGCCATCTCCGTTGGTCTGGGTCTGGTTGCCGGCGCTGAAATTGAGTCGCTTCCATTTGTGCACGCGCAGCGGAAGCGGGCCACGTTTGTCCTGGTCCACGGCGCATGGCATGGTGGGTGGTGTTGGCGGCGTGTCGTCGATCGGCTGACAGCCAGAGGCCACTATGTCGTTGCACCCACTCTCTCCGGCGCAGGAGAGCGATCTCATCTAACGCCCGATTCGATCAGCCTTACGACTCAGATTGACGATGTGATAGGCGAGATCAAATGGAAGGATCTGGATGGTATTGTGCTCGTTGGTCATTCGTATGCGGGAATGGTCATTACCGGCGTCGCCGAGCAGCTTCGAGACCGCGTTGCATCCATCGTGTACCTTGACGCTTTTATGCCAGCCGATGGTCAGTCGCTGTTCGATCTGGTTCACGCATCTCCGCCTTCCGGCCCTGTCGCTCCGCCTCACCCGGCGGCATATTTTCATGTGAACTCAGCGGACAGCGCATGGGTCGAGAGCAAATTGACCCCGCACCCGATCCGCTGCTTTTCTGAAAAACTCAAGGTTACAGGCGCATACCAAAACATCCCCCAGAAAACCTATATCCGCGCGCCACTTTTTAAAAATGGTGCGTTTGACAATTCCTTGGCACAGTGCCGCGCAGATCGCTCGTGGAAGACTGAAACCGTGACCTGTGGGCACGATGTGATGATCGATCAGCCGGCACAACTGTGCGCAATCCTCGAGAGGCTTGGCTGAAGGTTCTTTAGCGGAGTGAGTGCGCCCGCCGCCTCCAACGCGCTACCATTCCAACGTGAGCACGTCTTCATTTTCCATCCTCTCCAACCCCGCTCCGCTCGATCACGAGCGCTTCTCCGCGCACCGCGAGCTTGAGGTCCTTCTCAAGAAATCCCTCCGCGGCGAAGCCCATTTCGATCTCGGCTCACGCGCCCTCTACGCCGCCGACTCCTCCAACTACCGCCAGCTCCCCATCGGCGTCATCTATCCCCGCGATGCTGCCGATGTCGAAGCCGCCCTGGCCGCCTGCCGCGCAACTGGCGCCGCTGTTCTGCCGCGCGGCGCCGGCACCAGCCTTGCCGGCCAGTGCGTCAACGTCGCCGTGGTCTTCGATTACTCGCGCTACATGAACGCGCTCACTTCCATCGATCCACAGGCCAAGCTTGCCCGCGTCGAGCCCGGCATTGTGCTTGACCGCCTGCGCGACGCCGCAGAAGTGCATCACCTCACCTACGCGCCCGATCCCGCCACCCACTCCCGCTGCACCCTCGGCGGCATGATCGGCAACAACAGTTGCGGCGTGCACGGCCTGCTGGGCGGCAAAGCCGTTGACAATGTGGAATCGCTCGACATCGTTCTCTACGACGGCACGCGTATGACTGTTCGGCGCCACCACGCCCGACCAGCTCGATGCGCTCGATCCGCGCCGGCGGCCGCAGTGGAGCAGATCTACGCCGGCCTGGCGCGCATCCGCGACCGCTACGCCGCCCTGGTGCGCGAGAAATTTCCCCGCATCCCGCGCCGCGTCTCCGGCTATAACCTCGACGAGCTGCTGCCCGAGAACAACTTCAACGTCGCGCGCGCGCTGGTCGGCTCCGAGGGCACCTGCGCCAACATCGTCTCCGCCACGCTCAATCTCACCGCCAGCCCGCCATTCCGCGTCCTCACTGTGCTCGCCTTCAGCGATCCGTTTCTCGCCGCCGACGCGGTTCCGCTCGCTCTCGAACACAAGCCCATCGGTCTTGAAGGATTCGATTATCTCCTTGTCGATTTCATGCGCCGCAAAGGCCTCGCGCTCCGCGATCTCGATCAGCTACCGCCCGGCGTCGGCTTTCTGCTCGTCGAAATGGGCGCATGGTCAGCTGAAGAAGCCTACGCCAAAGCCGAGACCGTCGCTCGCGCCTCGCAGGCTTGGCCCTCCCCGCCAGTCGCCCACATCTGCACGCCCGATGAAGCCAGGTCCGTCTGGCACGTGCGCGAGTCGGCTCTCGGCGCCATGGTCTTCGTGCCCGGCGAGCCCGACCGCTGGGAAGGCTGGGAAGACGCTGCCGTTCCTCCCGCGCAGCTCGGCAAATATCTGCGCGCCATCACCTCGCTTATGGCTGAGTACGGCTACCGCAGCCCGCTCTACGGCCACTATGGCCAGGGCTGCGTCCATACCCGCATCAACTTCGACTTCCACACCACCGAGGGCGTGCGCCGCTTCCGCGAATTCATCGATCGCGCCGCCGACGTCGTCCTCTCCTTCGGCGGCTCGCTCTCCGGCGAGCACGGCGATGGCCAGTCCCGCGCCGCGCTGTTGCCCAAAATGTTCGGCCCCGAGCTGATCGACGCTTTCCGCGAGTTCAAGCGGCTCTGGGATCCTGACAATCGCATGAATCCCGGCAAGCTCTCTGATGCGGTGCGCGTCTACGATCCCACGGAAAACCTGCGCCACACACCGGGTGAGGGAATCCACGCCGGACACATCCGGCCGGACGAGTAATTTCGCCTTCGCGAAAGACAGCGGCTCCCTCGAGCGCGCCACCGAGCGCTGCGTCGGCGTGGGCGCCTGCCGCAACACGCAGGGCGGCGTCATGTGCCCCAGCTATCGCGCCACCGGCGAAGAGAAGCACTCCACGCGCGGCCGTGCCCATCTGCTCTGGGAGATGCTCGCCGGCGCCCTGCGCGACGAAGGCTTTCAGAGCCACGCCGTCCACGAAGCTCTCGACCTCTGCCTCAGTTGCAAGGCCTGCAAATCCGAGTGCCCGGTCCAGGTGGACATGGCCGCCTACAAATCCGAATTCCTTTGCGCAGCGCTACAAGGGCCGCCTGCACCCGCTCCAGCACTACATCTTCGGCTTCGCCGACCGCCTTGCCCGCTACGGCTCTCTCGCGCCGTCCCTCACCAACGCCATGCTCACCGGCCCGCTCACCAGCCCGCTCGTCAAACGCATCGCCGGCGTCGCGCGCGAGCGGCAACTTCCGCGCCTCGCCACCAAGAGCTACACGCGCGTCCACAGAGCGCAGTCACTGGGTGCCCCAGGTCTCGATTCTGAGACCTGGGAAATCACAAGCGAAAATCACCCTTCGACGGTCCTTCTCTGGCCCGATACCTGGAACAACTACTACCATCCGCAAACCCTCGCAGCCGCCGAAACTGTCCTCACCCAGGCCGGCTTCCAGGTTGAAATTCCCAACGGGCACATCTGCTGCGGCCGTCCGCTCTATGACTTCGGCCTGCTCGGCGCCGCCCGCTCCTATCTCGCCAGCGTCCTCAACCGCATGGCGCCGCAAATTGAGGCCGGCCTGCCCTTCATCTTTCTTGAACCAAGTTGCGCCAGCGTCTTCAAAGACGAACTTCTCGAACTTTTCCCCAACGATCCCCGTGCGCAACGCCTGAGCCAGCAGGTCTGGCTCTTCGCCGACTGGCTCGCGGAAACGGTCCCGGACTTCGTCTTCGGCAGTCTCGAAGGCGCACACATTCTGGTGCATGGCCACTGCCATCACAAAGCCGTCTTCGGCGGTGCGGGCAATGAAATCGCGCTCCTTCGCCGGACCGGCGCAACGGTTGACCCCATTCAGGCAGGATGCTGCGGAATGGCCGGTCCCTTCGGCTTCGAAGCGGATAAATTCGAGGTCTCGCATACCATCGCCAGCCAGGAATTGCTTCCTGCCATTCAATCCGCCGGTCCCACCACCATTGTCGTTGCCGACGGCTTCAGTTGCCGCGAGCAGATCGAGCAACTCGGCCACGTGAGAGCCCTCCATTTTGCTGAGGTGCTGGCCCGCACCTGCGGCTGTGGCCCATAGTGTGTCGCGACGGTTTGCTGAGGTATCGGCTTCCGCCCGCGCGTCAGGTTTTCCGCACGGGTACGCTTTGTGCCTCCTCTTGCGTACCAACCGCATCCAACTGGTCAACTGCGGTAAACTGGAATGGCCCGAGAAGCTCAGGCATTCCAAAGTCTGAGCGAAGGCGGAGGTGTTTAGATGGCAGATGAAAGCAAAAGCTACGGGATGGCTTGGTTTTTAGCCGGTTTGGGTATTGGCGCTCTCGTCGGCATTCTCTATGCCCCCAAAAGCGGCAAGGAGACCCGCGAGGACATCGCCGCCGGCGCGCGCGAAGGCACAGAGTACCTGAAGGCTCGCTCACGCGAAGCCGCGGAAAATGTCAGCGCAATCGTCGACAAAGGCAAAGAGCGTGTGAGCGCCTTTGTTGATAGCAGCAAGGATCAGGTGAGTGAATACGTAGATCGAGGCCGTGAAGTCGTCGATCGCGGACGCGCTCAATGGGAAGAGTTTGTGGAACGGGGCAAGAATCTCGTCGCCGATCAGAGCAACCGGGTTTCCGCGGCTGTCGATGCTGGCCGCCAGGCATACCAGTCGGCCACCAGCGAGCCCGAGACGCATGAGTATTGAGAGCCGGACGTTTCCGGTTTGAATCCATGCCCGGTTTATTGTCTTTTCATCATCGCTTTCGGTGCCCGACACGAGGTCCTTCGTAGAAGGATTCCCCGCGCCGGCTCCGGGTAGAGTGTTGCGTCCGCCACAAGTGAAGCCCCCTTCATCGGTCTGACGCACGTCTGCAAGATTTCAGTCCGAGGTCATCACGATGCAACATACCGACCATCAAACCATTGAGCTGGTCCTCATCGCCGCGGTCGCGGTGGCGATGCTTTTTCAGACCATCATTCTGCTTGCCCTTTTCGCTACCATGCGCAAGGTAGCTCGCTCCGCGGGCGAGCAGATCGAGAATCTCCACTCTACCGCCATACCGCTGATAAAGGACTCCCATGCGCTCGTCAAGCGGCTTACCCCCGGAATTGAAAGTACCACCGACGATCTAGCCGCACTCACTCACTCTCTGCGAGTGCAGTCTGCCGACATGCAATCCGCGACCAACGAAATCATTGCGAGATTGCGCGGCCAGGTCAGCCGCCTCGACACTTTGCTCACCGATGCTTTCGACGCCGTCGATCGCGCGGGCAGTTTTGTGGCCGATGCCGTCTCCAAACCCGTGCGCCAGGTTTCCGCAATTCTGGCCTCCGCCAGGGCATTCGTCGAATCGCTGCGCACCATGGACCCTGGCCCCCGTTCACAGCCAGTCACAGGACTGGCGACAACGATATGTTTGTATAGCTCCTGCTCACACCACTCAGGTGGCGGCGCGCAGTTGCCGCATATTCATGCGGGAAGAACGATGCTCATACTCGATCCGGCCCAAATTGCGTCCAGCGATATCTACAAGCTCATGATCGGCATGATCGTGCCACGACCCATCGCTTTCGTCTCTACGGTCGACACCGCGGGTGTCAGGAATCTTGCGCCTTTCAGTTACTTCACCGCATGTGGATCGAATCCACCGGTGGTGTGTTTTTCCACGTCCGTTCGCTCCGGTCCGTACCCCCACAAGGACACGCTTGAAAACGTCAAGGCCACGGGAGAGTTTGTCGTCAACATTGTTTCCGAAGAGTTTGCAGCGCAAATGAACATGACCTCCGCCGAAGTGCCGCCCGAGGTCGACGAATTTGCGCTTTCCGGGCTCACGCCGATCGCCAGCGACCTCGTCAAGCCGCCGCGCGTTGCCGAAAGCAAAGCGCAAATGGAGTGCCGCTTGCATCAGATCGTCGCTATCAGCGACAAGCCCGGCGGTGGCATCATAGTATTCGGCGAGGTGCTGCGCTTTCACGTGCTAGAGTCGCTTCTCGATGGCTACAAAATCGATCCGGACAAGCTGAATGCCATCGGCCGCATGGGTGGCCCCACTTACGTCCGCACCCGCGACCGTTTCGACATGCAGCGGCCGAAATAAAATTGGGCGGCATTTCCGCATCACCTGGTAGAGTTCGAATGGCCGGCCGCGGCTCGTTTTACCATCGAACGCAAGGGACACGTGAGGTCAAAACATGAGAACAAGTCTGCGTTGGCCGCTTGCGGTCACTATCTTCTTGCTGGCAGGCTGGTCTTCTGCCCAGTCCACTCCGAATCCAGCCCTGCTCATCCTCTCCAAGCAGGATCACACGCTTGCCGTTGTCGATCCCACTACTCTGCAATCCGTCGCGCGCGTTCCCGTGGGCAACGATCCGCACGAAGTCGTTGCTTCTTCCGATGGCAAAACTGCCTACGTCTCCAATTACGGATTCGGAGCCTATCACACTCTTGCGGTTGTCGACCTTGTTGCGCAAAAGCCCCTACCGGCAATCGATCTTGGTCCGCTCCACGGTCCGCACGGCCTGGCCTTTCGCGACGGCAAAGTCTGGTTCACCGCTGAAGCTGCCCGCTGCATTGGCAGTTATGATCCCGTCTCGAGCAAGATCGACTGGATCATGGGCATCGGCCAGAATCGCACCCACATGCTCTATGTTTTTCCAGGTGCAAGGCGCATCGTCACAACCAACGTAAACTCCGGCACGGTAACGATCCTCGAAAAGTACGACCTCACGCCCGGAGAGACAATGCCCGGTGCGCCGCAAGGCGCAATCCTTCCACCCGGCGGCGACTGGCTGCTCACCGTGGTTCCAGTTGGCTCGAAGGATGAGGGCTTTGACGTTTCGCCGGATGGCAAAGAGGCGTGGGTGGCCAACGCGGGCGACGGAACCATCTCCATCATTGATATCGCAGCCAAACGTGTCACGGCGACCCTGGCGGCCAACGTCCCTGGCGCAAATCGTCTCAAATTTACGCCCGATGGCAAACTCGCCCTGGTCTCAGCCGGACCGATTCTAGCGATCTTCGACGCGGAGACGCGCAAAGAGGTCAAGCGTCTGTCCATCGGCCATGGTTCCGGGGGCGTCCTGGTGCAGCCCGATGGAACACGCGCCTTTGTTGCATGCAGCCCCGATGGCTACGTCGCCGTCATCGACCTCAAGACGCTCACGGTGGTCGGCCA
This sequence comes from uncultured Acidobacteriaceae bacterium, assembly GCA_963758785.1. Classification (GTDB taxonomy): domain Bacteria; phylum Acidobacteriota; class Terriglobia; order Terriglobales; family Acidobacteriaceae; genus Telmatobacter. The sequence goes on along the minus strand of CAVWXA010000017.1, from coordinate 216,584 downwards.
CATCGATGCCGGCGGCAATCCCGATGGCATGGCCTGGGCCGTGCGGCAATAGATGAGCCAGCTCTCTCGCGCTGACTCGCTAGCTCGCTGACTCGTTGTGCTGGACGATCCATCCCCCGCCCACGACTTCATCGCCGTCGTAAAACACCGCTGACTGCCCCGGCGTCACTGCGCGCTGCGGCTCGTCGAAGGTGGCAACGACTTCGTCTGCGCCCGCCGGCTCCAGCGTCGCCCACGCCGGCTCGTGCCGGTGCCGGATCTTTGCCCGCACGCGCATCGGCCCCGTCAGCTCCGCAATGCTGATCCAGTTCAGCCGCCGCGCGCGCAGCGTACGCGTCGCCAGCTCCGCGTCCGCGCCCACCGTCACGCGATGGCTTGCCGGATCGATGTTCAGCACGTAAAGCGGCGAGGGCGAAGCCACGCCCAGTCCCTTGCGCTGCCCCACGGTGAAGTTGAAGATTCCCTCGTGCCGCCCGATCACTTCGCCGTTCGCGGCCACCAGCTCGCCCGCCGTCTCCGGCACCGCCTCGCCCTGCTCCTCGAGATACGCCGTCAAGAACTGCTTGTAATCGCCGCCCGGAATAAAGCAGATCTCCTGCGAATCCGGCTTCTCGGCCAGCCTCAATCCATGCTGCCGCGCCACCTCGCGCACCTCCGGCTTGGTCATGTGCCCCAGCGGAAACAGCGTGCGCGACAACTGCTCCTGCGTCAGCCCGAAGAGAAAATAGGTCTGATCCTTGGCCAGATCCGCCGGCCGCTTCAAAATCCAGCGTCCGCGCTCCGCATCGTATTCGTTCACCGCGTAGTGGCCGGTCGCAATCCGCTCCGCGCCAATGCTTCGCGCCGTCTTCAGCAACTGATCGAACTTGATGTGGTTGTTGCAGAGAGAGCAGGGAATCGGCGTTCGTCCGGCCAGATACTCATCCACAAACGGCCGCACCACGTCGCGCTCGAACCGCTCCTCCTGGTTCACCACGTAATACGGAATGCCCAGCTGCTCGGCCACGCGCCGTGCGTCGTACACATCGTCGAGCGAACAGCAGCGCCCCGCCTTCGGCGCATCGGGAATTCCGTGCTTGCCCGCGAGCCGCGTCTGATCCCAAAGCTGCAGCGTCAGCCCCACCACCGTGTTGCGCGAATCCGCGGAGCCGTCGCCTGAGCGCGCGAGCATCGCCGCCGCCGTCGAGGAGTCAACCCCTCCGGACATGGCTACCGCAATGGTCGTGTTCTCGCTCATATACAAAATTGCCGAGCTTTCAGATACGCGCCATTCAAATCGACCCAGCTCAGTTCTCTCGTGCCTAAGGTAATAGCCGATTGCAAAAAGCTAGAAGCTAGAGGCGGTTTTCACCCCAGCGTCCCCGCCGCCACCGGCGAAAGCGCCCGCAAATGTTCCACCGCCTGCGGAACCACGCGCAACACATGATCCACATCCTCTTCCGTCGCCGTCTTCAGCAAACTGAACCGCAAACTCGCCCGCGCCGCGTTCTTGTCCAGTCCCATCGCCATCAGCACGTGGCTCGGCTCGGTCGATCCCGGAGTGGCAAGCCGACCCTCCGCTTACCGCGACGCCCTTCAAATCCAGCGCGATCACCAGCGCCTCGCCCTCCACCTGCTCAAAGCGGATATTGGTCGTGTTTGCCGCGCGCGGCGCGCCCGCGCCATTCACGCCCGTTCCCGCAATCTTCAGGATCCCCGCCTCCAGCCGGTCGCGCAGCGCCGCAACCCGCTCCAGTGTCCCATCTTCCAGGCTCTCCATCGCCAGCTCGGCGGCCTTGCCCAGTCCCACAATGCCCGGCACATTCTCAGTGCCTGCGCGCTGCCGGCGCTCGTGGCTTCCGCCCACCATCAGCGGTTCCACCGGCGTTCCGCGCCGCACATACATCGCGCCCACGCCCTTCGGCCCGTGCATCTTGTGCGCGCTGATGGAGCACAAGTGGCACCCGAACCGCCGCACATCGAACGCAACCTTCCCCGCGCCCTGCACCGCATCGATATGGAAGAAAGCCCCCGCCTCCGCGGCAATCTTTCCAATCTCCTCCACCGGCTGCAGAACGCCCGTCTCGTTATTCGCCAGCATCACGCTGATCAGCCGAGTCTCGGGCCGCAACGCCCGCCGAATCTCTTCCGGATCGATCAGCCCATCCTTCTGCGGCGCGACAAACGTCACCTCCACGCCACGCTCCGCCACGCGCTCCGCCGCACGCAGCACCGCCGAGTGCTCAATCGAGGTGGTAATGAAGTGATCGCCCGCGCGCAGCAGCCCGAAGATCGCCGTATTGTCGCCCTCGGTCCCGCCGGAGTTGAACACCACCTCGGCCTCGCGGCAATTGAAAAATTGCGCCAGCGTCTCGCGCGCAGCGTCCACCGCCTTCCGCGCTTGTTGCCCCGCCAGATGAATCGACGACGCGTTCCCGAACTCCTCCATCCAGTACGGGCGCATCGCCTCCATCACCTCCGGCAGCAGAGGCGTGGTGGCATTCGCATCGCAGTAGACCCGGCGCATCGCGAAATTCTCCTCCTTTAAATTGTACGGGGAATCGTGCTGCCGCGCGAATCCGGCTCCGAATTCGCCGGTTGGCCGTGGCGCCGATCAATCTGCAGGCCAACCCGGCCAATTAGAATGCAGAAAGTGCATTTCCAGGTTCTTCGGAGCTCGCCCGCATGAGCGAAACGCCCACCCCGGCCACAAATCCACCAGCAACTCCGCGCATCCTCATCGTGGGAAATGCCGGCCAGCTCGGCCGCGAGCTGGAGAGCATCTTTGCCAACGTCGGCCCCATCGTTGCAGTCGATCGCGAATCAGTCGACCTTGCCGACGCCGATCAAACTCGAGCTCTTGTCGATCGTGCCGCTCCCGACCTTATTCTCAACGCCGCCGCTTACACCGCCGTCGACCGCGCAGAATCCGAGCGCGACCTCGCCTTCGCCATCAACGAGCAGGCGCCGCGCGTCCTTGCCGAAAAAGCCCTCAAACGCAACGCTCTTCTCGTTCATTACTCCACTGACTACGTCTTCAATGGCAGCAAGTCCGAGCCATGGGTAGAAACCGACGTGCCCGATCCGCTCAATGTCTATGGCGCGAGCAAACTCGCTGGCGAGCAAGCCGTCGAATCCGTCGGCGGCAAATTCCTCACCTTTCGCACCAGTTGGGTCTATGGTCCTCATGGCAACAACTTTCTGCTCACCATGCTCCGCCTGGCTCGCGAGCGCGATCGTCTCTCCATCGTTGACGACCAGGTCGGCGCGCCCACCACCTCCATTGAACTCGCCCGCGCCACGCATGCCATCGTCACGCGCATCCTGGCCGGCGACCTCGGCCCGGCGCAGGATTATTCCGGCCTCTATCACATGACCTGCTCGGGCTCCGTCTCTTGGTTCGGTTTCGCACAGGCCATCTTCGCCCGCGCCGCCGAATTGCTCGGCGTCAAACCTCCAGAACTAACCCCTATCGCTACCAAAGACTATCCCACTCCCGCCGCGCGCCCTCGCAACTCCGTCCTCACCAACGCCAAGCTCAAAAAGCGTTTTGGCATCCAGCTCCCCTCGTGGCAATCCGCCCTCGAAGAAACGCTCCAGATCCTCAAAGCGCAGGGTTAAGAGAAAAAGGCCAGAAATCTGCGCGGGTGCACGGCGCGAAAGCCTACAATGAATCGGGAAAAACGCCTGCGGCGCATTGAGCGTCCACCGCGCCCCGCGAACACTTGTACCGGGCTGTCGTGCAAAGTTCTCGTTTGCCGTCCGGGATGCGCAGGGTTGGCTATGATCCACATACCGTGCAAATCAGGAGCTAGTGAAGATGATGGAATTTGAAAACCGGGTTGCGATTGTGACGGGCACGACTGGAATTGGCAAAGCCATTGCTTTGCGGCTCGCTACTGGCGGAGGCAGAGTTGTCGCCTGCGGCATCGACGTCCCAGCCAACAGCGTACTGCAACGCGAGGCAGAATCAAGCGCGATCGCATTGCGTGTCGTCCATTGCGATGTAAGCCGCGTGGAACAGGTGCAAGCGCTGGTAACCAGGACCGTCGCCGAGCTGGGCGGTCTCGATATCATCGTCAACGCCGCGGCGATCCATCCCTTCGGCACCGCTGTCGAAACCGATCCTGCTATCTGGAATGAATGCATGATGGTCAATGTGGGAGGTGCTTTTTTGCTCGCTCACTTTGGCATTCCAGAGATGCGGCGTCGCGGCGGCGGCTCGATTCTGAACATTTCCTCGGTGCAGGGGCGCGCGTGCCAAAAAGGAGTTGCTGCCTATGCCACCACGAAGGGTGCGCTGCACAGCTTTACGCGCGCACTCGCGCTGGACCATGCGGCAGATCATATTCGCGTGAACTCCATTAGCCCGGGTAGCATTCGCACACCCATGCTGGCTCGTTCGGCCGAGCATTTCGGGCCCGATATGCCCGTGGAGACCGTGTTTGAACGCTTTGGCGCGGCGCATCCCCTGAAACGCATCGGCACGCCGGAAGAGGTAGCCGAACTGGCGGCGTTTTTGCTGTCGGACAAAGCTGGATTCTGCACTGGAGGCGACTATCTGATCGATGGTGGCCTTCTGGCGGGGATCGGCGTGCAATGATCGGCCAACCAGTTTGTGTCGCGCCCACGGGTGACCGCTGCGGTGAAGGCGCGGTGTGGCGCGCTGCCCACCAGGCGCTTTACTGGACCGACATCAATCGCTTTCTGCTGCATCGCTACACGCCCGGCGACCAATGTGTGCGTACGTGGTTCTTCGATCAACCCGTGACGGCAGTCGCGTTGACTGACAGGCCGGAGACGATGGTTGTCGTTCTGGGATCGTCCGTAATCCTCTGGGAGCCGGAGAACGACGCGCGGAGTGAACCGATATTTCGTCTTGAGGGTTGGCCTCACGTGCGCTTGAACGACGCGCGGCCTGACTCTCGTGGCTCGCTGTGGCTGGGATCGATGCGGAATAACGTGAATTCCGACGGCTCGTCCCATGAAGCTGGCGGCCAGGATGGTGAGTTGGTCCGTCTCGATCCAGATGGCGCAGTCACCTCCTGGCGGCGCGAAATTGGAATTGCCAACACTGTCGCATGGAGTCCGGATCGGAGCCGCTTCTATTTTGCCGACTCGCTTGCCAACCTGGTCTGGGTTTATGACTACGATTCGACGACTGGCGCGATTGCGAACGAACGGCCATTTCTGCCGGGATTTGCGCGCGGCTTACCCGACGGCTCGACTGTCGATGCCGAAGGCTTCCTGTGGAATTGCCGATATTCTGGTGGTTGCATTGTGCGTGTAGCGCCCGATGGAGTCGTGGATCGCGTCGTGGAAATGCCCGTGAAAAACGTCACCACTTGTACCTTTGGCGGGCTCGACCTGAAGACGCTATACGTGACAACGGCCTCCAACGAAGCGCCGCCCGTAGATCGCCTCGCTGGCGGCCTTTTTGCCATTCGCACCACGGTCGCGGGCCAGACGGAAAGCATGTTCCATATCGCTGGGCAGTAGGGCCTGACGAGAGCGAAACGGTTTTATTCGGCTGCTCCGCGCGTGTACATCTCCAGCAACACGCGCGCTGCGCGAAACGACGTGGTCCTTCCCTCCGCTACGTCTAGCTCCATCGCATCCATGCTATGGCGCACCGCCGAATTCGCATCGAACCGCTGCCGCAGCGCCTGTTCGATCATCTCGTGCATCCACCGTTTTTGCTGCGCGCGGCGTGCGCGTCCAAACCATCCGTTCGCCCGCGTCAGTGTCACATACTCCAGCACGCCTTGCCAAAGCTCGTGGATTCCCGCTCCCGTCAGCGCTGAGCACGTCATCGCGCGCGGAGTCCACCCCGACGCGGCCGCCGGGAAAAAGTGCAACGCGCTCTGCGCTTCTGCGCGCGTTCGCTCCGCCGCGGGCTCATTCGCTCCATCGGCTTTGTTCACAGCAACCAGGTCCGCCAATTCCATCACGCCGCGCTTGATTCCCTGCAGCTCATCTCCAGCGCCCGCCAGCGTAATCAGCAGAAAGAAGTCCACCATCTCGTGCACGGCCGTCTCCGACTGCCCCACGCCGACCGTTTCCACCAGGATGTTCTGGTAACCCGCGGCCTCGCACAGCAACATCGCTTCGCGTGTCCGCTGCGCCACGCCGCCGGCAATCCCTCGCGATGGCGACGGCCTGATGAATGCCATTTCGCTCGCCGCCAGTGTCGTCATGTGCGTCTTGTCTCCCAGGATGCTTCCGCCCGAGAGCTGGCTGCTTGGGTCGATCGCCAGCACGGCCACCTTCTGCTTTTCTTCTGTAACCAGGTATCGGCCCAGCGCCTCAATCAGGCTGCTCTTGCCAGCGCCAGGTACGCCCGTAATCCCAACGCGAATCGAGTGGCCGCTGTGCGGCAGGCAGTCTTCCACAATCTGTTCGGCAAGCTCGCGATCGGCTTCGCGCGCGCTTTCAATCAGCGTCACGGCGCGCGCAAGTATGGTGCGGTCGCCGCTTAAAATTCCGTTGACATATTCCTCGCGCGAGAGCGGCTTGCGCCTCGTCGCGACATGCGGCTGGGGACCCTCTGGGTGCGCCGTTCCGCATCCTGGCCGTTCATGCAGTGCGCTCTTCATCGCGTTTACCGTTCGCCGTTTAGCCGACCACGGCGGCGCTCAGCATCTCCAGAACTTTCTGTGCTGCTATCGGAATCACCGTACCCGGCCCATAAATTCCCGCCACGCCGGCGTTGTAAAGGAACTTGTAATCCTGCGGCGGAATCACTCCGCCCACCACCACCAGGATGTCGTCGCGGCTCAACGCGCGCAGTTCCGCGATCAACTGCGGCACCAACGTTTTGTGCCCGGCGGCCAGGCTCGACACGCCCACCACGTGCACGTCGCTATCCATCGCGAACCGCGCCACCTCGCGCGGCGTCTGGAACAGGGGCCCGATATCCACGTCGAATCCGATATCCGCGAATGCCGTCGCAATCACTTTGGCGCCGCGGTCGTGCCCATCCTGTCCCATCTTCGCCACCAGAATCCGCGGGCGACGGCCCTCCTCGCGCTCAAACTCCTCCACCATCCGCCGCGCCTTCATGAACTCATCTCCGCCTGCGCTTTCCGCGGAGTACACGCCGGCGATGGTGCGCGTTGTGGCCTCATACCGTCCCCACACTTTTTCGAGCGCCAGCGAAATCTCGCCCAGCGTGGCGCGCTTCCGTCGCCGCCTCCACTGCGCACTCCAGCAAATTCCCGTCCCGCGTAGCAGCGCACCGCTCCAGTCGATTCCAGCGCCCCGCGCACCGCTTCCCCATCGCGCTCGCGTTTCAACTGCTCCAGTCGCTTCACCTGCGCCTCGCGTACCGCGTCGTTGTCGATATCCAGCACGGGAATCTCCGGCTCCTCTGGCGCAGGGTAAGCGTTCACACCCACAATCACGTCGCGCCCCGAATCAATGCCCGCCTGCCTGCGCGCCGCCGCCTCTTCAATCCGCATCTTCGGCAACCCGGTTTCGATCGCCTTCGCCATTCCGCCAAGCTGTTCAACCTCCTGGATCAAATCCCACGCCGCGTGCATCAGACTCGTGCGTCAGCCGCTCCACGTAATACGATCCCGCCCACGGATCCACCACCCGCGTGATGCCGGTCTCCGCCTGCAAATAAAGCTGCGTGTTGCGCGCGATCCGCGCCGAAAAATCTGTCGGCAGCGCCAGCGCCTCATCCAGCGCATTTGTGTGCAGCGATTGCGTGTCGCCGAACGCCGCGGCCAGGCCTCCACGCACGTGCGCACCACGTTGTTATACGGATCCTGCGCCGTCAGGCTCCATCCCGAAGTCTGCGAGTGCGCGCGCAACGCCAGCGACTTGGGATTCTTTGCGCCGAACCCCTTCACAATCTTTGCCCACAGCATGCGCGCGGCGCGCATCTTGGCAATCTCCATGAAGTGGTTCATGCCCACGCCCCAGAAGAACGAAATCCGCGGCGCAAAATCGTCCACATCGAGCCCCGCATTCACGCCCGTGCGCAAATACTCCAGCCCATCGGCCAGCGTATAAGCCAATTCCAGATCCGCCGTCGCGCCCGCCTCCTGCATGTGGTAGCCGCTCACGCTGATGCAGTTGAACTTCGGCATCTTCGCCGCGCAGTAACGAAAGATGTCGCCGATAATCCGCATCGATCCCGCCGGCGGATAAATGTACGTGTTGCGAACCATGAACTCCTTCAGAATGTCGTTCTGGATGGTCCCACTTAATTGCTCTGTCGATACGCCCTGCTCTTCGGCAGCCACAATATAAAACGCCATGATCGGCAGCACCGCGCCATTCATCGTCATCGACACCGACATCTGATCCAGCGGGATCCGGTGGAACAGTACCTTCATGTCGAGGATCGAGTCGATTGCCACGCCCGCCTTGCCCACATCGCCCGCCACGCGTTCGTGATCGGAATCGTATCCGCGATGCGTGGCCAGATCGAACGCTACTGACAATCCCCGCTGCCCTGCCGCGAGATTGCGCCGGTAAAACGCATTCGACTCTTCGGCAGTCGAAAATCCCGCGTACTGCCGGATCGTCCACGGCCGCATTGCGTACATGTCGCTGTATGGCCCGCGCAGATAAGGAGGAACTCCCGCCGCGTACTGGAGGTGTTCGAGCGCCGGCCAAATCCCCGCGCGTATAAAAACTCTTCAGCGCGATGTGCTCAGGCGAAAGCCACTCTTCGGCCTCTTGCCGGTTGCCCGATCCTTGCGGCGTCTTTGCCCCTGTCGCAAGGGTGGGGGAACATGCCGGCTTCCAATCGATCTTTGCAAAATCCGGACGCATCACTAATCTCTGATTCCCAACCGTTCCTGCCACTTCGTCAACAGTTCCACCGCATTACTGCGCACGTGTACGAAATCTGCAATTCCTGCTGCTGCAAGCTGCTCCGCATTCACAGGGTTTCCCGCCACAATTACCGGCGTCTCTCGCCCCAACTCCTTGAGCTTTGGCATCAACTCCGCGACCACCGCGGCATACTCTTCATCCGCGCTGCATAGCACGATCAGGTCGCCGTCGGCCGCCGCAATCTCCGCGGCTTTCTTGAATCGCCGAGTTGCCACTTCGAATCCGGCACAGGCAAAAATGTTTGCGGCGAAATTCGAACGCGCCTTGCGCATCCTCTCATCGCCGATTTCAGCCAGCAATCCATGCGGAATCCTGTCGCCTGCGGCCGCATGCCGCTCGGTGCGCAGCCGCAACTCCTCGTACATCCGCGCACCGCGTTGCGTCTCGCTCATCCGCCGTTCGTCGACGCGCTCCAGTGCCCGCTCCTCAGCATTCGCAAATTGATTCGTCCCGACCAGGACGCGCCGCCGGTATGCTACAGCCTTCTCTCGCGCCGCCAGTTGCCGCTCCAGTTTCTGCGCAATCTCTTTCTGTGCCTTCCGGTAACCGCCGCGCGCCTCAATGTCCTGCATCGTCTGCCAGCCCTCGCGCGCAAAATGGTCCGTCACAGCTTCAATGAAATACGATCCGCCACTAGCATCGGCCACGTGCCCCAGATACGCTTCGTGCTTGAGCAGTAATTGTGTGTTCCGCGCCAGCCGCCTGCTCGCCTCATCCGGAGCCTTGTAGCACGCATCGAACGGCGCAACTGTCACCGAGTCGGCTCCTCCCAGCACAGCGGCCATCGCCTCGGAGGTCGCCCGCAAAATGTTCATGTGCGGATCGTAGACGGTCTTGTTCCACCGTGACGTCCGTGCGTGAACCGGTGCTCGCGCTCCGTCGTGTGTGCCGCCAAAGCTCTCCACCGCGCGCGCCCACACCATGCGAAATGCACGCAGCTTGGCAATCTGGAAGAAATAATTTGCGCCAATGGCGAAGCTGAATTCGAGCGCCCCAGCCCCGCGATCCGCTCCTATCCCGCGTTCCCGCATCGCCGCCAGAAAGTCCACCCCGGCGGCTAGCGCGAATCCGATCTCCTCGATTGCCGTCGCACCCGCTTCCTCAAACACCTCGCCGTGAATCGCGAATGGCACAAACCCAGCCGGCGCCGCTTCAATCACTTCCGCCGCAAACTCCACACTCTTGAGCGCATCGCAACCGGTCGAAATCGGCGCTGCACTCTGCGCTCTATTCACGCGCTCCGTCAGTAGCCGGATCAGCCGCTCATCGGCGTGCTCAAAATGCACCGGGACTTCGCCGAGATTCGCCAATGCTGTGTCGAGCTCCGCTGCGCTCGCAATCAGGAGATCGCTGAAATCAATTCCCTCAGCGCCCGCAATCACCGCCGCTTGCGCCGCGTGGTTCGCTTCCTTCGCGTCTGTCCCGTCGATCTCTTCACGAATCTGCCAGTCGCCGGTCGCGCGCCCGCCGCGCCGGTACGGAAACTCGCCAGGCGCCGTATCTACGCACGCCAGGTCATCTAAATCCTCAGCTCGGTAGTACGGCTTTACTGCGAGTCCTTCCTCCGTGTGCCAGACCAATCTTTTCTCGTATTCGGCGCCCTTCAGGTCGCGCGCAATCGCCGTTTCCCATGCCGCGGTGCTCACAGGCGGGAACTCATCAAGCAGATGTTCAGTCGCCATCGTCCTCACCTGCCTGCCGGATCTTCAACCATCTCGATGAGAAATCCAAATGCGCCCTCGGTCCTCGATTTCGGATGCACAAAAAACACTGTCGTTCCCCGCGAGCCCGTGCGCGGCGCCTTGTCGATCAGCTGAAATCCATCCGCCCGCATCGCGTCGAAGGCCTGCTGCGCGCTCCTCACACGGAACGCCACATGCGCCAGCCCCCCGCGTCCGCCATTTTTGTCGATCAGCTTTTGCACCGGCGAGTCGGCCGACAGCGGCTCCAGCAACTGGATCAGGTTCGGCCCGTCACCAATCTCAAGCAGCGCCTCGCGCACCTGGTCCGTTCCGCGAACCTCCTCGCGATGAATCTCCCTGAAGCCCAGCGCTTCGTAGGCTTTTACCTGGCCCTCCAGTTCGCCCTGCTTTACTGCAATCGCCACATGATCCACGAATTTGATTCCCGGAACTTTCTTCAACTCCCCCTGCACGCCGCTCATCTCAGCCTTTCCATCGATCTTCCGCGCCAGCATCTTTCACGCGCTTCACTCGCACTCCACCAAAACCTGGTTCACCTTCACTGAATCTCCCGGCGCCACGTGCACGCTTTCACCTTTCCGGCGCGCGGCGCCGTCACGTTCGTTTCCATCTTCATCGCTTCCAGCACCACCATCAGTTCGCCGGCCGCCAAAATCTGTCCCGGCTTCACGTTCACCTTGATCACCAACCCCATTACCGGACTGCGGCACACCTTTCCGCCGCTGTCCCAGTCCGCCCCATTGCTCTGTGCGTAGGCACCCGGCCCCGCATGCGGCGCATGGTGGGCTGCGTTGCTCGGTTCCGGCCCACTTTCCTCATCTTCCAGAACCTCGACGTCGACCTCGTACGCCTTTCCGTCAATCGTGATCTGAAGCTTCAACCTTCTCGCTTCCTTTCCTGCGAACTCATTCCCAGCTCATTCCATTCGGGCGCAGATTGTGAGACGTCTGCACAATCACCCGTCCCTGTTGCGCCCATGCGCCTGCGGCTCCTGCGCCGCGGGCACCAGCTGCGCTGAACGAATGCGCGCCTTCTTGCCCAGAAATGTTGTCGCCGCAGCTGTCATCGCCGCTACGATCTCCGGTTTCACTGGCACAATCTTCAGGTTGCTCTCTTGCTTCGGCACTGTCCCGCGTCGCCGCCTCGATTTCCTGAGCCCGTTCCGCTTCCGACCGGTCCAGCTCCGCCACGCGCGCTTGCAACGTCTTCAACGTCATGGCCATCGCGCTGATACGTCGCTCCGTTTCCCGTTGCCGCTCGGCTACGGCGTGCCGCAACAATCGCGCCAGTCCGGCGTAAACCGCTGCGCAGCCTGCTCCCACCAGCACTGCCGTCACCGCCAAATCCGCCCCATTCAGTTTCACGCGCCGTCTCCTTTCACAGCGGAATCAATCCGTGTTTCTTCTGCGGCCGCAGCTCGCGCTTGCCGTGCAGCGATTCCAGCGCCCGCGCCACATATCTCCGCGTCTCCGCTGGCTCAATGAATGTCGTCCACCAGCCGTCGCCCCGCCGCCACATATGGATTCGAGAATGTCTCGCGGTACTCGTCCACCATCTCCTTGCGCCGCGCCGCCTTGTCCTCGGCCGCGTCAATCTCTCTCCGGAAGACAATCTCCGCCGCGCCTTCCGCGCCCATCACCGCAATTTCGGCCGTCGGCCAAGCCACCACGCGGTCCGCTCCCAGCCCCTTTGAGCACATGGCAATGTACGCGCCGCCATACGCCTTGCGCAGAACCACCGTGATCTTCGGCACCGTCGCCGCCGAGTAGGCAAACAGCAGCTTCGCGCCATGCCGGATAATTCCGCCCCGCTCCTGCTCCACGCCCGGCAAAAATCCCGGCACATCCACAAACGTGAGCAGCGGAATGTTGAACGCATTGCAGAAGCGTACAAACCGCGCCGATTTGTCTGACGCATCGATGTCCAGCGCTCCGGCCAGCACGCAGGGCTGGTTGGCCACGATTCCCACAGGCCTTCCCTGCAATCGTCCAAATCCGATCACGATATTCGCGGCAAACGCTGGCTGAATCTCAAGAAAATCGTCGTTGTCGACGATGCGCACAATTACGTTCCGCACGTCGTAGGCCACCTTCGGATCGGCGGGAACAATCTCGTTTATTCCCGCATCGGCCTTCAATCGTCCGCTGAAAGCCAGCCGTGGAGGATCTTCAAGATTGTTTTGCGGCATAAAACTCAGCAGCCGCCGGCATAGCTCAATCGCCTTGTCGTCATCCCGCGCAATCAGGTGCACCACTCCCGAGTAGTGCATCTGCGATTGTGGCCCGCCCAGGTCCTCCGCGCTCACCTCTTCGCCCGTCACCTGCTTGATCACCTGTGGCCCGGTGATAAACATCCGCGCATGCTCGGTCTGAATTACAAAATCTGTCAGCGCCGGGCTGTACGCGGCGCCTCCCGCGCAAGGTCCGCAAATCAGCGAAATCTGCGGCACCGTTCCTGAGAGCATCACGTTGTGATAGAAAACCCGCGCATACCCGGCCAGACTGTCGATCCCCTCCTGTACGCGCGCCCCGCCCGAGTCGTTAATAAAAATGAACGGGCTGCCTGTCTTCAGGCTCATGGCCATCATGTCGACCACTTTGTTGCAGTGTGTTTCCCCGGCCGCGCCGCCCGCTACTGTAAAATCCTGGCTCGCCAGGTGCACCAGCCGCCCGTCGATCGTCGCGCATCCCGTCACTACGCCATCGGCGGGCAGCTCCTTTTCAGCCATTCCGAAGTACGTGGCTCGATGCTTCGCGAACAGCCCAATCTCCTCAAAACTGCCGCGGTCCACCAACCGCTCCACGCGTTCCCGCGCCGCGAGCTTGCCGGTCGCATGCTGCCGCTCGATGCGATCCTTGCCGCCTCCCAGTTCGAGCTCCGCGCGCTTTGCCTCCAGCTCCGCAACCTTCTCGCCGATTGTCATCTTTTTCGCGATCTCTTCTTGAGTCAGCATGTCCGCACCCTGGGGTTGTCTGCGAGGGGACCATGTTGCGATGTGATCCAGGCGCAGATCAACCTGTTCGCACCGCCGTCAGTCTATGCTTCGGCAGTTCGCGCCGGATGTGACCAGGTTCACTCAAGAAAGCCTCAGCCAAACCTTTGCTTTACCTTCATTTGCAAAGCTCTGCGGGCGCCGTTCATCGCGTCCCGACCCGCCACGGCCCTGTGCGCGGCTCACCGGCAGACGAATCCGGCTCGGTTCTCCGAGGCCGAAGATAAGCTTATTTTTATCAGCTAGATATGAGGAGCCCACACCGGAGGCCGCACTGCGCGCGTCAACCGCAAGGGCTGCCGAGTGGCATCGGTACCCAATCCCGGGACTTGTCTCTGGTTTTGGTCCCATCGAACCGGAATCGCCGCTCTTCCGTCCAAAACCACCAGCCTGGCTGAAACCGGATCACGAACACAATATCCATCTTCGACCCGGGCGGCCCAGGCGCCGAATTCTCGAACGGGATTGGAACCGAGTCACCATGTTCGAGGTCGCTCAAGCCCGCAACCTCATTCACGTTTCCATGGTTCGCAATGTCGTCCGTCGCGGGTCCTTTTCTGCCGGGGATTGAGACACTGTTCACGCAGAGTGTAGAGGTGACTTCGTGTAACGTTGCGACGCCGGAATTCTTCAGATTGAACAACATTCCGAACGCAGCGCGCGGATCTGCAGTCGGTACCGGCGTCACGGTGAGTCCTGGAATCAGCATCAGGCAAAAAAAGATTGCGCAGCCGGCCAAAATAATTCCGACAAGAATCTGAATCGGACTGGTTCCGTGGCTCAACATGATCCTTGGTGCCGTATCCTATTAAGCTTCTTAGAGCGTGCCTCAACAATCTGTTTCGTAACAAGGGTACGACATTAGCGGGCCGAAAACGAAGGAGAACAACGGGCTTCAACCCCTGCGGAACGACAACCGAAATCTACATAACCATTTTCGAAACACGCTGTAGTAACATTCGCCGCAACTCCAGCTCGTGCTGCTCTTCACGAAAACCTCGTCCGCCGCCACAGCAGCGTCCCGCACAGTCCCAGCGGAATCATCGTGCCCACGATCAGCACAATCATCCACGGTACGTTGACATAAATATGCTGCGCGCGCGTGCCCACCGCCAGCCAGACAAAGATGCCGGTCGCAACGCACACAATCAAGATCTCCCACCAGCGGTACGTGTGTTTATTGTCGGCCAGCGGATCGTCGCCGGCAACGACGGCGGCCACGTTCTCCGCGTTGAGGCCATAGCGGCCGCACTCGCGATGCATCGCCGCGTTCCAGTTCTCCATCTCTCGACGGCGGCGGTTCAGCCATGCTGATCGACACCGCGCCCGAATCATGATGGTCGATCCGGTCAGAATCAGCAGCCTGCCGCCCGTGGCCATCCCGGCAAACTCGCCAAACACCAGCGCGCCCCACGCCAATCCCCAAAGCTGGTTGGTGTTTGACAGCGGAATGCCGCGGCCGATGCCGATATACTTTGCCGCATACTGCTGAAACAGGTCGCCGATCACCCAGCAAAACCCGCCTAGAAACGGCCAGAACAGCATCGGCCGCGCGCGGTGCAGTTCGCGCAAGCATCGGCGCGGTGCCGCCGTAAAAAATCGCATCCCAGCAGTGAGAATCGGTGCCCAACTCGCCAAAGGTGAAAATGGTCACGAACGACAGCGGATTCATGCCGCTGATGTACGCCTTGCGGTAGGGAATGTACATGGTGCCGAACATGCAGCCCGCGCCCAGCGCGGCAATAATGCCGATCGCGGCCCTGCCCGGCGTGCCCGCATTTTGCTGCGCCGTGGCGATGGCCAGCACCGCCGCGCCAAACACAATCGCCGCCGCTCCGCCCATCACCTTCGCCCAGTCCTTCGCCCGCGATCCGCGCAGTTCCTTGAACAGCAGGCATCCCCACGCCAGCCCCACCAGGCTGTTTGTGTTCCACAGCGGAAACGCAATCGCCAGGCCCACGTTGCGCACCGCAAAGATGGTGAGCGTGTTGGCCACCGCCCACAGCATTCCGGCCAGCAGCGCCCACACCATCAGGTGCGGCTTTTCGCGCAGATCGTTGAACAGGAATCCCGTGCCCTTCAGCAGCGTGGGAACGGTCCAGCGCGCCACAAACGCGCCCATCACCATCCCCATCGAAATCAGGAACGGAGAGAATCCCTCATTCACCAGCTTGGTGGGCGCCTCCGCGCTGCCCAGCCACACGGCCGCCGCCAGCCCGCAAAACACTCCCAGCTTGTGCAGTGAAATTGTCGACCGCGCTGCCGCGGTGGCCGTCGCTCTCGCTCATCCGCTCACCTCAAGGTCATCAGCAGCGTGGTTCCCAGAATCAGCACCACCACCGGCACCCAGAGATGCACATCGGTCAGGATGCAAATCAAGTTCGATCGCTTCACGCCGACACCTCCGTCAGCCGCACCGGCCGATGTTCGTCAAACGACTTGCGCGCCGCCAGCGCCATCACCACCGGAACGCGGCCGTCGGCGCCGGTCACCGGCGTCGGCTTGCCTTCGAGCACCGCCTGCACAAACAGTTGCAACTCCAGCGCAAAGCTTTCCGTGTAGCGGTGCATGAAGAAGTTCAGAGGCAGATCAGTGTACACGGATTTCTCGCCGCTGACCACTACCTGGTTGGGATATCGATTCTCGCTCGCGATCTTGCCCTTGCTGCCCAGAATCTCCACGCGCTGGTCGTAGCCGAACACCGCCTTGCGGCTGTTGTCGATGGTGCCGATCGCGCCGCTCTTGAAGCGCAGCACCACCAGCGCCGTGTCCAGGTCGCCTGCCTCGCCAATTCCGGGATCGACCATCACGCCGCCTGCCGCGTACATCTCCTCGACCTCGTCGCCGATCAGGAAGCGCGCCATGTCGAAGTCGTGAATCATCATGTCCAGAAACATTCCGCCCGAGGGCCGGAGATACGCGATCGGCGGCGGCGCGGGATCGCGGCTGATGATGTGCATCAGGCTCGGCTGTGCCGATCTCGCCGCTCGCCACCGCCTGCCGCACGCGCATGAAGTTCGAGTCGAAGCGCCGGTTGAATCCCGACCTGCAGCTGCACGCCGGCCTGCTTCACCGCGGCCAGCGCGCTGTCGATTTTCTCCAGGCTGCAGCGCGATCGGCTTCTCGCAGAAAATGTGCTTGCCGGCCTTCGCCGCCTGCACAATCAAATCGGCGTGCGTGTCGGTCGAGGTGCAGATCAGCACCGCTTCGATCTTCTTGTCGCCAAGAATCTCCTCGGCCGACGCAACCACCCTGGGAATGTTGCACCGCGCCGCCAGCGCCTGCGCCGCCTCGCTGATTCACGTCGGCGATGGCCACGATCTCTGCCTCCGGCAACCGGAACGCCAGCGTCTCCGCATGAACGCGTCCGATGCGTCCCGCCCCAATGATTCCGAAATGAAGTTTCTTACTGCTCATGGTCCCCCTTGTTCCCTCGTTCCAAAAAAGATAGCATTCAGCCGTCAGCTCTCAGCTCCTGGATCCGTCAGCCGGAAATTGACATTCTGCTCCCCGGAAAAACGGCTGAAACTAGGCCAGAAGCTAAATGCTGTCTTTATGCAAAATTCGCTTCAATCGACCGAATATACTCCCGGTTGCGCGCCGCGCTCTCTTTCGGCGTTCCCATGCCGGGCAGAATGTCCTGCTCCACCAGCACGTATCCCTTGTAGTCGCGCGCGGCGAGCCAGCGCAGCAGGGCAGGGAAATCCACGCATCCCTTGCCCAGCTCCGGATACAGGCCGTTCCGCATCGCCGTGAAGTAATCCCACTCCTCTTCGCGGCTGCGGCGCGCGACGTTCGGCTCCAGGTCCTTCAAATGGATGTACCAGATGCGCTCCTTGAAGCGCTCGAGCGCCGCCACCAGGTCGACGTCCTCGCGCCCCGTCCCGTGGACGTAGTGGCCGGTGTCGAACACCAGTCCCAGCCGCTCCGGGTTCGTCATGTCGCAGCAGCGTCTCAATTTCGTCCGGCGTCTCCACGTAGCCGGCGCAGTGGTGATGAAACACCGTGCGCAGTCCCGTCTCGTCGAATACCGCGCTGCGCAATCCGGTCCGCGCCGCGCGCAAAGATCTTCCACTCGTCCTTGCTCAAGTCCGTCCCTCGGCGGATACGCGCCCGGCCAGCGTTGCGTCCGCACTGGATCGGTGCCGTTGTCGTCGGCCAGCACCAGGTAAGGCGCCTGCGTCGTGGCCACCGCGGCAATCAGCTTCGCCGTCTTCACCGCCGCTGGCCGCGCCCTCCGCGTGCGCCGCCGGATTCTTCATCGCCACCGGCACAAACGCGCCCAGCATCACCACGTTGTTCCGCTTGCGCCAGCTCCGCGCTCAGCTGCGCCGGGTCGGTGGGCATGTAATCCCCAGTCGCCCAGCTCGGTTCCCGTGTAGCCCGTCTCCACCAGCTCGTCCAGCATCTGGGTAAACGGAATCGCCTTGCTCTGGTCCTGATTCTCCAGCGTCCCCAGGAACATGGCGCATTGCCCACCAGCAGCTCTTTCATTCGTTCTCCTTGCTCGCTTAGCCTTAGTTGTCCCTGATACTGTCTCACGTTCACGCTGACGTTGCGCCTGTCTGCTTCAGAACTTCCTGCTCCACTCCTTCGGCCAGCGCTCCACCACGACCTTGGTCTGCGTGAAAAACTCCACTGCGTGATGCGCCTGCGCGTGCAGGTCGCCGAAGAAGCTATCGCCCCATCCGCTGAACGGGAAGGTCGACATCGGCGCCGCCACGCCCACGTTGATGCCCACGTTGCCCGCGTTCACTTCGTAGCGGAAGCGCCGCGCGTTGGCGCCGTCGGTGGTGAAAATGCACGCCATGTTGCCGTAGCTGCGCCCATTCACCAGCGCAATCGCCTCTTCAATCGTCTGCGCGTGCATCAGGCTCAGCACCGGCCCGAAGATCTCCGTCCGCGCTGTTTCGGCATCCGGCGGAACGTCGTCCAGCACCGTGGGCAGCACGAAGTATCCATCCTCGTAGCCTTCCACCTTGCGCCCGCGCCCATCCACCACCACGCGCGCTCCGTCCTGCTCGCCCTTCGCAATCAGCCCTTCGATCCGCGCCTTGCTCTCGGCAGAAATCACCGGCCCCATCTCCACGCCCGGCGCCGCGCCGTAGCCCGTCTTGCGATTCTTCGCCGCCGCGGCAATCTGCTCCGTGAATTTGGGCCGCGCATCGCCCACCGTGATCGCCACCGACGCAGCCAGGCACCGCTGCCCGGCGCATCCGAACGCCGAGTCGGCCAGAATCCGCGTCGTCATCTCCATGTCCGCGTCCGGCATCACCACCACCGGATTCTTCGCGCCGCCCTGGCACTGCGCGCGCTTGCCGTTGGCCGCCGCGCGGCTGTAGATGTACTTCGCCGTCGCAGTCGATCCCACAAAGCTCACCGCGCGAATCCCCGGATGATCGAGGATCGCGTTCACCGTGTCGCGGCCGCCGTTGACCAGCTGCATCACGCCCGGCGGAAATCCCGCTTCCTGGATCAGGCTGAAGATCTTCTGCGACGTAATCGGCACGCGCTCCGATGGCTTCAGCAGAAAACAATTTCCCGCCGCCACCGCGTAGGGAAAGAACCAGAACGCAATCATGCCCGGAAAATTAAACGGCACAATCGCCGCCACCACGCCCAGCGGCTGCCGGATCATGTGCTCGTCGATGCCCGCCGCGATATCCTCGCAGTTCGTTCCCTGCATCAGCATCGGCATGCCGCACGCGGTCTCCACGTTCTCCACCGCGCGCAGAATCTCGCCTTTGCTCTCCGCCAGCGTTTTGCCGCACTCATTGGTGATCGAGAGCGCCAGCTCGTCGCGATGCTGCTCCAGCAGCGTCTTCAGCCTGAACAGCGGCTGAATGCGCTCCACCACCGGCGTGCGCCGCCATTGCAAAAACGCGCGCTTCGCCACTTCCACGGCCGCGTTCACGTCCGTCGCCGGCGAAAGCGGAACCTCGGCCAGCACCGTCGCCGACGCCGGGTTGATCACGTTCAGCACTTCTTTTGCACTTGACGCGCGCCATGCGCCGTCAACGAAATTCTGTAACCGCTCCATCGCGTTTTCTCCTTTAAGTCTCCAGCCGGCGTCTCCGGGTTGCTGCGGATCAGGCGTCAACCTGCCACGTCGCTTGAAGCGGCGCAATCTCGGCGCTTTTTCCTGTCCAGTACGGCTTGCACTTACCCGCTTGTTTCTAACTCCATTAGCTCCGCTAACCCCGCCAACTCCGCTGCATTCACAGGTGATGCCGTTCGCGCTTGCGCGCCTCTTCATACCGGGCCCGCGCCTCGCGCACGCTTTCCGATCTCCGAAACTTCCGCCACCGCAACATCCCACCAGGATTCGTAGCCGGGCACGCCGACTGACGCATCCGTCTCCACCACGATCACCGTGGTGCGGTCCAGCGCCTTCGCTTCTTCGAGCGCCTTCTTCAACTCGCTCAGATGTCGCCGCCTTGATCGCGTGCGCGCCCAGGCTGCGCGCGTTGGCCGCAAAGTCCACCTTCAGCACCTCGCCGTCCAACTGGCCCGATTTCGCATCGCGCGCTGCGATAGCGCGTTCCGAATCCGCCCTTGCCCCAGCGAGCGGCTCAAGCTGCCGATGCTGGCGAACCCGTGATTGTCCACCAGCACGATGATGATCTTGATCCCCTCCTGCACCGAGGTCACGATCTCCGTCGGCATCATCAGGTAGGTGCCGTCGCCCGAGAAAGACAAACACCTCGCGGCTCGGATCGGCCAGCTTCGCGCCCATCGCGCCGGGAATCTCGTAGCCCATGCACGAGTAGCCGTATTCCATGTGATAGCCGTTGGGCGTGCGCGTGCGCCACAGCTTGTGCAGGTCGCCGGGATGGCTGCCCGCTGCCGACAGCAGCACGTCGCGCGGGCCCGACGCCTCCCACATCGCGCCGATCACTTCGCTCTGCGCGGGCTTGCCGGCATTGTTCAAGTGGAACAGCCGGTCGACCTCTGCGTCCCACTTCGCCTTCAGATCGGCAATCTCGGCCGCGTATGCCGCGCTCACTTTGAATCCGGCCAGCGCCGCGCCAAGCTGCTCCAGCGCCACGCGCGCGTCCGCCACCACCGGAATCGCGCCCACCTTGTAGGCGTCAAACTCCGCGGTGTTGATGTTCACGAACCGTACGTTGGGATTCTGGAATGCCGTCATCGATGCCGACGTGAAATCGGAGTAGCGCGTGCCGATGCCGATCACCAGGTCGGCCGCGTTCGCCAGCCGGTTCGCTGCCAGCGAGCCCGTCGCGCCGATCGCGCCCACCGCCTGCGGATGGTCCCATGCGAGCGAGCCCTTGCCCGCCTGCGTCTCCGCTACGGGAATTCCGGTTTTCGCCACGAATTCGGTCGAGCGCCTGCGAAGCTTCGCTCATCAGCACGCCGCCGCCGGCAACAATCAGCGGCCGCTTGGCCGCGCCGATCGCCTTCGACCGCGCGCTCCAGCGAAACCTTGTCCGGCTCGCCGCGCCGGATCAGCCACACGCGCTTGCGGAAAAGCTCTTCAGGATAGTCGTACGCCTCGGTCTGCACATCCTGCGGCAGCGCCAGCGTCACCGCGCCGCAATCGCGACGGCGACGTCAGCACGCGCATCGCTTCAGGCAGCGCCGTAATCAGTTGCTCCGGCCGATAGATGCGGTCCCAGTAGCGCGATACCGGCTTGAAGCAATCGTTCACGCCAATGTCCTGCGTGGCCGGCGACTCCAATTGCTGCAGCACCGGCGCCACGTTGCGGCGCGCAAAAATATCGCCCGGCAGCAGCAGCACCGGCAGCCGATTGATGGTGGCCAGCGCCGCGCCGGTAATCATGTTGGTCGCGCCCGGCCCAATCGACGATGTGCAGGCAAACGCGCGCAGCCGGTTGCTGGCCTTGGCAAACCCCGCGGCCATGTGCACGCCGGCCTGCTCGTTGCGCACCAGGATGTAAGGGAAATCGGGATTCTGTTGCAACGCCTGGCCGATCCCCGCCACGTTGCCGTGGCCGAAGATGCCCAGCATACCGGCGAAGAATGTATGCTCGCGACCGTCCCGCTCCACATACTGCTGCTTCAGGAACTGGATCAGCGCCTGCGCCATCGTCATGCGCCGCGTCTTCATACCCGTTCTCCTAAGTCTCGTGGCTCGCGGCCTTCGCGCGTGCAACACCCATCCGGCCGCGCCGCTTTCTAGTTTCCTCGGTCCCTGCTTACTATTCCCTATTCCCTATCTTTTGACCATCGGCAACCTCGGGTCTTTTTCTTTCCATTCGGTCTTCACCCACGCGTAATTCGGATCGTCGGATGCCGCCAGCGAGCGCGCCGATCCCGCCAGCGCGTTCAGATAATACACGTTGTATCCATGCGCGGCCACCACCGGATGATATCCCTCCGGAATCAGCACCAACTCGCCATCGCGCACCGTCATCGTCTCGTCCATGCGCCGATCTGCGGTGTACACCTTCTGCATTGCGAATCCCTCCGGCCGCTCGATGCGATAGTAGTAAATCTCTTCGAGATCCACTTCGCCCGGCGGGTTGTGCACGTCGTGCTTGTGCGGCGGAAAGCTCGACCAGTTGCCCGCCGGCGTAAATACCTCCACCACGATCAGCGCTGCGCGAGGAAACTCGGCGGCAGCATGGAGTTGATCTGCCGCGTGGCGTTGCCGCCGCCGCGAATCTCAATTCCCACCTGGTCCGGCGTCACCAGCCGCGCCGGATATTCCTCCTCGGCCTTGCAATAGCAGAACGCCAGATCGCACCCGGCCTCAGTTGTCACGGTAAAAGAACTGGAGATGGGCAGATAAAGCGTGTAAGGCAACCCGTCGAAAACCGTCTCGCGCTTGCCAAAGTTCCGCCACTCGCCGCGCGAGCTCTTCAACGGAACAAACGCCTCCCAGCACCACGATGGCCAACTCTCGTGCCGGCCGTGTCGCCATAATACGTCTGACCCCGTTCCAGCTTGCGCGTCTCAAAAGACAAATACTCAAATCCGAAGTCTTTAACCCGGTTGCGGAAAGCTTCGGGGCGGATTAGCAATTCACTCATTGATCTTTTCTCTCCTGAAGACGCCAGAATTGGGGAAGGCGTCATGAAAGTTCCGGCCTGGATTTGGTCCGGACAAGAAGTAAAACAGGGGCCCCGATGCACACGTGTGCATCACCTCCAGAATCATCTCCGATTCGCCACTTTCTGTCAACTGGAAAGCGGTCTCTCGAATGAGTACTCGTCATTTTTTTAAATCCGCATGGCGTGCGTTGACTCTACGAACCTTAACAAACCAATATACGTAATCCCAAGCGTGCACGGCAGTCAAATCCCGGGGCCCCCGGGGCCCGCATCAAGCTGTCTCTCCATGAGAAACCGCCGATTCCAGGCGAGACGCAACGGCTGTGAAACGGGCTCACCGCTCTGCAACCGCTCCAGCTTCTTCCCAAGCCCGCGCTGGTGATATATCTGGCACTATGCGATCCAAAGTTTTCCGCTTCCGATGGATGCCCTTGCTGTTTGTCTTTCCATTGGTGGTCTCGGTTGTTCTAAGCAGAACTGCCGTTTCTCAACAAGCCGGCAGTGACGAACAGCAGATCAGAGGAATTTTGAAAAACTACGCGACTTCCGTCGACAATGCCGATGTCGCCCTGGCCGCTCAAATCTGGTCGCACGATCCCGGAGTTACCTTCATTTTTCCACTCGGTACAGAGCATGGCTTCCAGCAGATCGTCGATAACGTCTACATCGGCGCCATGCGCAACATGTTTTCAAAACGCGAGCTCATCCTGCATCAGCCGGTCATTCACATCTACAGCGATGCCGCATGGTCTCAGATGACGTGGACCTTCCATGCCACAAAGAAAGATGGCACCGCCATCACGACTGAAGGACGAGAAACGCAGGTGTACCACAAGGAGGGCGGAACCTGGCGAATCGTCCTCGTTCACTACTCGGGGCCGCCCATGGCGATGCCCGCCACTCCGGCCCAACCCTGAAGCGCCAACAAGGGGCATCAGATTGGCGGCGTGCTCCCAACCTCACCGCATATCCTCCTTGACCCTCGGCAATTCCCGGTGCTAGGGTTTTTATGCACACGTTTGCAACACGGAGGTTCCATGGCTCCCACCGTTTCCGCGCTCCAGTTCAAAAGCCCGCTCCACAAAATGACGCAGACCACCCCAACCTGCCTCTGGAACGACTCGGCCGCCATCGACGACCTCACGTATTCCATCGAGCATGGCGCTGTCGGCGCAACCTGCAATCCTTCCATCGCCGTCTCTGTCCTCAAAAAAGAAATGGCGACCTGGAAGCCGCGCATCCTCGAACTCGCCGCCGCTGAGCCACACCTCACTGAAGACGATCTCTCCTGGAGAATCGTCGAAGAGATCTCCGCCAACGCGGCGCGGCTGCTCCTGCCCATCTTCGAGCGCGAGAAAGGGCGCAACGGCCGCCTCTCCATCCAGACCGACCCGCGCAACTATCGCAACACCGACGCCATGCTGGCGCAGGCCATCCGCTTCAGCCGCCTCGCGCCCAACATGATCGTTAAAATCGCCGCCACGCGCGCCGGCATCGCCGCCATTGAAGAAGCCACATAGCGCGGCATCAGCATCAACGCTACTGTCAGTTTTACCCTCCCCCAGGCTATCGCCGTCGCCGAAGCCGTTGAGCGCGGCCTCAAGCGCCGCGAAGCCGAGCGCCTCGATATTTCCACCATGGGCCCCGTCTGCACTCTCATGGTCGGCCGGCTCGACGACTGGCTCAAGGTTGCTCCACGACAAACAGAATCTCTCCGTCGATCCCGGCTACCTGGAGTGGGCCGGCGTCGCCGTCTTCAAAAAGGCCTACAAGATCTTTCGCGAGCGCGGCTATCGCGCTGCGCCTGCTCTCCGCCGCATTCCGCAATCACATGCACTGGAGCGAATTCATTGGCGGCGACGTCGTCATCTCACCGCCGTGCGCCTGGCAGCGCCGCTACAACGAGAGCGACATCGAAGTGATTTCGCGCATCGATACACCAGTCGATCCGCGAATCGTCGACACGCTGCTCGACAAGTTCCCCGACTTCGCGCGCGCCTACACCGAAGATGGCCTGTCGCCCGCAGAGTTCGATACCTTCGGCTCAACGCGCCGCACCTTGCGCCAGTTCATCGCTGCCGTCGCCGAAATGAACGCCATCGTCCGCGACGTCATCCTCCCCAACCCCGACACCGAATAACGGGCTGCGTAGCGCCGGTCTCCAGACCGGCTGTACTGGCGGTGTGCACACCGCCAGCTCACGCTGGTGAGGGAACCATCGTCCACGACAAGACAGGTCGGATTCCTGCTGTCTTTCTATTCCCTTGTCCTTTCGCTTCCTGACTCACTTGATCCACATCTCCGGATGGCTCGTCGAAACCGCGCTCAGCCCCTGCGCCAGCAGCTCCTCTACTTCTTTCATCGTCTGAATCAGTCCGCCGCCCACCACCGGCAAATCAGCGGAGATGGCCCGCACCCGCTCCAGCATCTTTGGCGCCACCAGCGCCGGCAAAATCTCCAGCGCGTGCACTGGCGAATTCCTCAACTGGTTCGTGATCGTGTCCATGGCGCCCGAGTCCAGCAAAAACGTCCGCTGAATTCCGTAGAGCCCGATTGCCAGCGCGTGCCGCAGCGGATCGAGATGCGTGGAGATGATGCCGCCCGCGCCCACACGCTTCAGGTAATTCACAGCGTACTTATCGCGTGAGAACCCATTCAGCAGATCGAGATTCACGATCGGAACCTTCTTGGCGCCGACAATCCTCTGAATCATCGTTTCCACATTTTCCGGGTCGCCGGTGAGGAGATAAATCAGCCTGCCGCGTGACGCGATCGCCTGCTCCACAAACTCCGGCTTGCGAATTGCCGGGATGATCGGCGACTCCGCGCAAAAGACGCTCAATGGCGTCAGCGCCACCGGCGGCCCGCTTTTGGATCCACCCTCACCCATGCCGATGCTCCTCGCGGGTGCCCCAGGTCTCGCTTTTGAGACCTGGGTTTGTCTTCACTTTCCCGGTCGATCCTCGCACGATCAGTTCCGCTTCCACCTTGATCTGCGCAACAGACTCCTCGCCCGACATCAGCTTGAACAGGTTATCCATCGCCATCTTCCCCATCTGCCTCATCGGCTGTCGTACCGTGGTCAGCGGAGGCTGCAGATACGCGGCAAAAAACAGATCGTCGAATCCCGTCACCGACATATCTTCCGGTACACGCAGTCCGCGCGTGCGGATCGCCCGCATCGCCCCCAGCGCCGTCATGTCGTTGTAGCAGCAGATCGCCGTTGGAGGAGTAGCCAGCGCCAGCAGTCCGACGACTGCATCAATCGCCGCCTCCGGCCGGCCGTCGCCCTCCACAGCAAGCGCGGCAGCAAACTCGATTCCCGCTGCGGCCAGCGCCTGCTTGTAACCCGCCAACCGCTCCGCATCCGATTGATAGCCGCTCCGGTCGCCCACATACGCAATCCGCCGGTGTCCCAGCGCGATCAAGTGCTCCACGGCCGCTCGGCTGCCTGCCACGTTCGTCAATCAGCACCGAGTGCACAAACGCGCCGGGGTACTGATCGTTCAACAGAACAATCGGAACGTTCAATTCCTTCAGCAACGGCAGATACAACGCGCCCACGCGCGACGAAGTCACAACAATGCCGTCCACGCGCCGCTCGGCGAGCGCCTGCACCACCTTGCGTTCCCGCTCCGGATCGGCGTTTGAGCTGGCGAGAAATACCGCGTACCCGTGATCGTTGGCCGCCTGTTCAATGCCGCACGCCACCTCGCCGGCAAAAGGATCGTCCGCTGTGGTCACCACCAGCCCGATGGTCCGCGTCCGCCGCGTCACCAGCCCGCGCGCTACGGCGCTGGCGCGATATCCGGTCTCGTCGGCAATCTTCCTGATCTTGGCTGCCGTCTGGGCATTCACCAGCGGGCTGTTCTGCAGGGCGCGCGAAACCGTCGGATGCGAAACCCGCGCCAGCCGCGCAATGTCCTTGATTGAGGGCTGCCGCGGAGTTCGCTTCCCGCTGCCCGCCTGCGCGACGCCCGCCGATTTGCCCCTGTCCTTCTCAAACATCGCCAAAAACTCCGCATTGCACACGTGTACGGTATGCCTCAGTCTCCTGCAACGCAACCTCATTCGTCAATGCCCCGTGTGACGCCTTAATCTGTTCAACAGCCGCCAAATGCTTCAACCCACCTCGACCTCCGCCTCGCTTGAGCGCCGCATCGGCCTTCGCTCGGCCGTGCTCTTCAACATGCTTGAGATGATCGGTGTCGGCCCCTTCATCACGCTGCCGCTCATCATCGCCTCCGCTGGCTATCGCCTCTCCGTCTGGGCGTGGGTGCTCGGCGCGGCCATCGCCGTTGCCGACGGGCTTGTCTGGGCCGAGCTTGGCGCAGCCTTCCCGCGCGCTGGTGGTTCCTACGCTTTCCTCCGCGAAATCTATGGTCCCGATCGAGCCGGCAACTGGCTCAGTTTTCTCTTCGTCTGGCAGTTGAGTTTCACCGCTCCGCTCTCCATCGCTTCCGGCTGCATCGGCCTCTCCGGATTTCTCGCCGTCTTCTGGCCCGGCCTCGAGTCCGCGCCCATCGCCGCACTTGCCCGCGCTTCACTACGCCAACTTCGCCGCCGCCGCTGCCTGCCTGCTCGTCACCGCGCTCCTCTATCGAAATCTAAGCTCCATCACGCGTCTTGCCTGGGTGCTCTTCGCGGGAGTTATCGCCGCCCTCACCGGCGTCATCGTCTCCGGCTTCGCCCACGCCGCGGCCACCGGTGGTTGGCACATGCCCGCAGCGCCAGCTCTCTCCGCTGCACTCGCTCTTGGCGGACTCGCCCAGGCCACGCTTATCGCCACATACGATTATTGGGGCTACTACAACATCACCTTTCTCGGCGGCGAAGTCCGCCATCCCGAGCGCACCATCCCCCGCGCCATCCTGCTCTCGGTCCTCTTCGTTTCGGCGTTTTATATCGCTATGAACCTGGCCGCGCTGCCTTCGCTTCGCGGGGCCGCCCAATCTGCTTCGTCAGCCGCAGAATCCGCCGCCCTCCGCGTGCAGCTCGTCGCCGACATCGCTCGTTCCGCGTTTGGCCGCTGGGCCGGCTACACCATCGCCGCCCTCATTGTCTGGACCGCTTTCGCCAGCGTCTTCTCGCTGCTTCTCGGCTACTCCCGCGTCCCCTACGCCGCCGCACGCGATGGCAACTACTTCCGCTTTCTCGCCGCAGTCCACCCAAAGCACGGCATTCCCCACCGCTCGCTCGTCGCTCTCGGTCTCGTCGGCGCCTTCTTCTGTTTCTTCTCGCTCACGCAAGTCATCACCATGCTCGTCATCACGCGCATCCTGCTCCAGTTTTTTCTGCAACAGGTAGGCGTCATTCTTCTCCGCATTCAGCGCCCCAATCTGCTACGTCCCTTCCGTATGCCGCTCTATCCGCTCCCGCCGCTTGCTGCCATGGCCGGTTTTGCCTTCATTCTCATCAACCGCGCCCACGCCATCGGCGAGCTGGCTGTCGCCGCCGCCATCGCTGCCTCCGGAACTCTCCTCTATCTCCTGCGCGCCCGCCGTCTCGCCCAGTGGCCGTTCGCGCCCACGCCAATATCCGAAATCAAAATCTGAAATGATCATCCGAGCGAAGCCCGCATAATTGTTCTATGAAAACGTCGCACCACGAAGCCGAAATCCACGACGCTGAAATTCTCGATCAGTTCACCCGCCAGGCCGATCCATTTGCGCAGCGCCACGGATACCAGCAGGATCCGCTCCTCGACCTGATGGCCGAATGCGCCGCTGTCCGGCCCGAACACACTGTCCTCGACATAGCCTGCGGCCCCGGCATCATCTCCTGCTTCCTCGCCCGGCGTGTTCGCCACGTCACCGGCCTCGACGTCGTCCCCGCCATGCTTGAGCGTGCGCGGCGCTTTCAGGCCGAGCAGCAAGTCGCCAACGTGACCTGGCAGCTCAGCCCATGCACCGATCTCCCCTTTGCCGACGCCACTTTCGATTGCGTCGTTACCCGGTTTTCCTTCCACCACTTCCTCGACCCGGGAAAAGCTCTCGGCGAGATGAAGCGTGTCTGTAGACCTGGCGGCACCGTCCTCGTCTGCGATGTCGCTCCGCGCAAGGACGGGCAGGCAGCCTTCAATCACTGGGAGATTCTTCGCGATCCATCGCACACGCGCGCATTGACGCGCGCCGAACTCGAAGCAATCGGAAAAGCGGCAGGCCTGGAACTGTTCCGTGCCGCTGATTACAATCTTGACCGCGATCTTGAAGGACTGCTGGATGGTTCCTTCCCCAAACCCGGCGATGTAGATCGCATTCGTGCCCTCTTTGAAGACGAAATTCAGGCTGGAACAGACACTCTCGGCGTGGCCGCGCGCCGCGAAGCCGGAGCCATCCGAATCATTTATCCAGTCACCGTTCTGGCCTGGCGCAGCCCCGCCTGATCGCATTGAATAGATCTGGCTCGTGCGAATCCCGCAACATCCCTGTAACTTCGTCGCGCGCTCAGGTGTCTAATGGAATGCAGCCCCAAGCTCCCCCTTGCGAGGTCGCATCATGCTCATTGGCAAACCGCTTGGCATCCCATCGTCCGAGATCACGCCCCGCGGCGAGTATTTCCGCTATCTCGACCGCCGCCGTTTCCTAAAAGGCGCCGCAGCAGTCGGCGCCGCAGTTCTCGGCGTCGATCGCGTGGCCCAGGTCGTCTCTCCACGCACCGCCGTCCACGCCGAAACCAAGCTCCAGACGGTTCAAAGCCCGCTCACCACCACCGGCGAGCAGCTCACCCCCCTCGACGACATTACGCATTACAACAACTTCTACGAGTTCGGCGTCGACAAGGGCGACCCCGCGAAAAACGCCGGCGCCCTGCCCACGCGTCCCTGGACCGTCAAGGTCGAAGGCAAAGTCGCCAAGCCCCTTACCTTCGACATTGACGACCTGCTCAAGCTCCACCCGCTTGAAGACCGCGTCTATCGCCATCGCTGCGTCGAGGCGTGGAGCATGGTCATCCCCTGGGTCGGCTACTCGCTCTCTGAGTTCATCAAGCAATGCAATCCGCTGCCCTCGGCCAAGTACGTTCAGTTCCTCTCCTACTACGACCGGCGTGTCGAAAAATGGGCTCAGGAAGACGCGACCATTTACTGGCCCTACTCTGAAGGCCTGCGCATGGACGAGGCCATGAACCCGCTCACGCTGCTCACCTTCGGCCTCTATGGAGAATACCCTCCCCAATCAGGACGGCGCGCCCGTTCGCATCGTTGTCCCGTGGAAGTACGGCTTCAAATCCGCCAAGTCGATTGTGACCGTCAGGTTTGTCGACAAGGAGCCCCCCACCACGTGGAACGATCAGGCGCCCAACGAATACGGCTTCTACTCCAACGTGAATCCCAACGTCGACCACCCGCGCTGGAGCCAGAAAACCGAGCGCCGCATCGGACAACCGTTTTACGAACAGCGCCGCACCACTCTCATGTTCAACGGCTACGCCGATCAGGTCGCCTCAATGTACTCAGGCATGAACCTGCGCAAATACTTCTAAAAAGGGAAGGGAACACGCTGACCTGCCGACTCCTCGGGTGCCCCAGTTCTCGATTCTGAGACCTGGGACTGGCAATCGAGCGTTGGAAACAAAGTCCTCGGTGCCCCATCCATGAGATCCTCTGCGGTCCACGCAGAGAATCTCATGGGTGGGAGACCACAACAGTTAACTCGCTAAGTTGCAGCCTTACCATGAAACGCTCAACTCTGATTCTGCTAAAAATCATCGTCTGGATTGCCTGCCTCGTGGCCGTAGCGCGGCTCGTCTGCGGCGCCGTTACCAATAATCTCGGTCCCGACCCCACCGCCACCATCGCCTTCTCCACCGGCCTCGCCACGTTGCGCCTCATCGCCATCACACTCGCTATCTCGCCCCTGCGCCGCATCTGGCCGCGCCTCAATTGGCTCATCAAGTTCCGCCGCCTCCTCGGCCTCTTCGCCTTCTTCTAC
The DNA here is from genome assembly GCA_963758785.1 of uncultured Acidobacteriaceae bacterium. Classification (GTDB taxonomy): domain Bacteria; phylum Acidobacteriota; class Terriglobia; order Terriglobales; family Acidobacteriaceae; genus Telmatobacter. The sequence goes on along the minus strand of CAVWXA010000017.1, from coordinate 186,094 downwards.
GCCACGCTGCACATGCTGACCTGGGTTGCGCTCTACAACAACTTCGACGTGCATGCCATGCTGGTCGACGTCACCAGGCGCCGCTTCATCACCATGGGCATGGCCGCCTATCTGCTGCTGCTGCCCCTCGCGCTCACCTCCACTGCCTGGTCCATCCGCAAGCTCGGCGGCAAGAATTGGAACCGCCTCCACAAACTCATCTATCTCGCCGCAATCTGCGGAGTCATCCATTACTGGTGGCAAGTCAAGACCGGCGTCATCACGCCCATCACCATCACCGTCATCGTCGCCGTCCTTCTCCTCGCGCGCCCCATCCTCGCCTGGACCCATAAACGCAAAACCCGCGCCACGCAGCTAACTCCGCAAACCCGATGATCTCTTCGGCGCCCGGCTAGGCGCCCAGGCACACTCCGAGTCTGGCACGACGTTTCTGTCTTTAACGCTGGGTTTCTAACCGCCCAATTCTGTATCAAACGGGATGCCCCAGAGCCTGTCCTGAGCTCGTCGAAGGATCTCGATGTTGAGGCCTGGGATTGGCAATCGCCGAGTGCACGACCCGCGTTAATGCTGAGTATCGCCCTGATTGGGTGGAGCACCATCTTGCCCGCTTCCCATTTCGAGCGGGGCCTTCCCTTTCGCCGGCGGATCGGGAACCGCAATGCTCACATGATCGACATCGCCACTCACCAGCAGAGGCACCTCCGCGGAGCCCTCCGTTTTTCCACCATCCGGATGAACAGAAAAACTGTAGTCTTGGCTTGCCGCGAAAGACACATTGGCGTCATGTTCGTCCTCATCGGCTTCAGAACCAACATTCATCTCTGGCATCGGCCGCGCCATCGCGTTGGCCCGGAGAATAAAACTGCCTTCCGGCACATAGTGAATTTCGAATTCTCCATCGGGCGCGATCGCCATCCGTGCCGGCTCTCCTGTATCCGCATACAGCAGTTCGACCGTCGCCGCGGGCGGGGGCTGGCCCGTGCTCTTCAGTACCACCTGCCCGCGAATCGTGTGCAGCTTGCTCAATGGAATCGTAATATCGGCATCTTTCGAGGCGCCGCCCGCGGTCACCTTGATCGTCTCCGCCTTGCTCGCACGCATTCCGCCCCCGACATACACATCGAGCGCTCCGATCGCTGCTTGCATCATTTCGACAAGTTGGTTCTCTCCGGCATGCTCAGCTGCTTCAGCCGGAACTGAAGCGCTCACCACATATTCTCCCGGCGGAACGCCCAGTACCCTGAAATGGCCGCGATCGTCGGTCATCGGCGGTCCGGTTTCGGAATAGAAAACGGCCTGGTCTCCCATCATTTGCGGCAGGATTCCGTTTCTCTCCTGCCCGGCTTTCAATTTGAAATTCATTCTCAGGCCAACTGCCGGACTTCCATCGTCGTACAGAACCGTCCCATCAATCTCTGCACCGCGTTCCAATCGAATCGCCAACTCTGCCGGCTGATTGGCAGAGATGGTCACGCTTGGAACCTGCGCCAGGAGCTTCTTGCGTTCATCGTCGGTCAGCGCGCTCAAATGCGACTGCGACAAACTGCTCATCCAGTTCAGATAGCCCGGCAGCACCGCAACCACGTAGTAGTCGCCCTCGCGCACGTGATTGATCGCATAGCGACCATCCAGATCGCTGATTCCTGCGCTCCGCGTACCGGACGAATGATCTGAAATCTGGACCAGGTAGATTGCCGCGAGCCGCGCCGCCAAATTTGTATCGGCGCAGTACACCGTTCCCGTCAGCGTTCCCGTCGGCGTCTTCTGTTTTGCCGCCTTCCCCGTATCCGGTATCGAGTTCTGCTGCTCCGGCGCCTGCTGCGGAGTGTCTTGCGCCGCACATGCCAGTCCCACTGCCAGCGAACCGAGCGCGACGCCCAACTTGAGCAGCACTCGCATCTTTTTACTCCTCGCCCGCGCGCAACCGCCTCCGTTGCCTTCACGATCCCTGCAAACTCCGCTAGCGCGGCTGACTCTGCCAACCCCGCTAGCTTCGCTGACTCCGCCAACTCCGCTGCTCTACTCAAACTCCAGCATCCTCTGCGCTACCGGTTGATAGCTCTTGCGATGCAGTGGTGTCGGTCCCAGCCGCGCCAGTGCCTCCATGTGTTCTGCCGAGCAGTAGCCCTTGTGCCGCGCCAGCCCATACCCTGGATACACTGCATCCAGCTCCACCAGCAACCGGTCGCGATGCACCTTCGCCAGCACGCTCGCCGCCGCAATTGAAACGCTCCGTGCGTCGCCTTGTACCACCGCCTGCTGCGGGCACGGCCAGTCAATCGTGTCGCACCCGTCGATCAGCAGATAGTCGGGCAGCAGACAATCCGGCGCAGCCGCCAGCTGTTCCACAGCCATGCGCATCGCCAGCAGCGATGCCCGCCGGATATTGATGCGGTCGATCGTCTCCACATCCACCGCCGCAATCGCCCACGCCACCGCCTCGGAACGGATCACCGTGTCAAATGCATCGCGCTGTTTTTCCGTCAATTGTTTTGAGTCCGTCAGGCCTTCTAGTCGCCATCCCCTTTTCAGGATGACCGTCGCAGCCACGACAGGCCCAAACATCGGCCCGCGTCCTACTTCATCCAGCCCGGCCACACGCAACGCGCCGCAGCGCCATGCCGCTCGTTCCAGCTTCCATCCGCAAACCGGTGCGCATTCTGCGGCCTTCGCCATGCCCACAGTATAGGAACTCTTCGCCGCCCCGCGCGCGTCCATTCTTCATTTCATGTGGAAACCGCGTCACTCTCCGCCTGCCCCTGTTCTCTTTTCTCTGGTCTCTTTTCCTCTGTCTCTGCCCCTGCGTTCTATTCCCTACTGCCTATTCCCTGTCTCAAAAAAACAACCCCGACCGAAGCCGGGGTTGTCCCTCTCGAAAACATCTTCACTGACTACTGATCACTGACAACTGACCACTGTTCTTACACCCGCACCTTGCCGGTTTCGCGGTCCACTTCCTTCAGGCGCGCCGCCTTGCCACGCAGTCCGCGCAGATAAAAAAGCTTCGCCCGCCGCACCTTGTAGCTACGTACTTTCTCGATCTTGTCGATCACTCTCGAGTTGAAGGGGAAGATGCGCTCGACTCCCTGGCCAAAGCTCATCTTGCGCACGGTAAACGTCCCTTGCGGGCCCTTGTTGATGGCGATCACCAGGCCCTCAAAGGCCTGCAAACGTTCCTTATCGCCTTCCTTGATCTTCACTTGCACGCGAATCTGGTCGCCGGGCACAAACTCCGGCAAATCGGTGCGCTTTAGCTTTTCAGCCAGGCGCTGCATTACGGGATGGATTGACATGGTATTTTCCTGCAGTCGGTTTCAGAACCTCAAGTTTATCAAAGATTCCCGCGTAGCGCCTAATCTCGGCAACTCCTCAATCTGCACCCCAGAACATCGCCATCCATGCGCTATAGTTCCCCCATGCGCACAGCCCTTGCGCCGAGGGTTTTCTCATGGACGAAAAACGACAGCTCCTTCGCCACACTCTCGCCACTCTTGCTTATCGCTCTGCTCGCGCCCTTGAAAACGCGCCCCCGTCCTTCGCCAACTTCGAAGGCGCAGGCCGTCGACCCGTTGTGATTCTCGCCCACATGGGCGACCTGTTCCGCTGGGCGCTTTCCATGGCCCAGGGCAATCCCGCATGGCACAGCTCCGAGCCACTCGATTGGTCCAGCGAGCAAGAACGCTTCTTCGCTGCGCTCGCCGCATTCGACGCCTGTTTGGCCTCGTCCGCTCCTCTCCAGGCTCCCGCCGACCGCCTCCTGCAGGGCCCCATCGCCGATGCTCTCACCCACACCGGCCAGCTCGCCATGCTTCGCCGCCTCGCTGGCGCCCCCATTCGCGGCGAAGACTTCTACGCCGCCGCCATCGTCATCGGTCACGTCGGCCCCGTCCAGCCTGTGCCCGTCAAACTCTTCTAATTCGGCATCTCCTCCCGTTCCGCCGCTTTTCCCGCATAGCTTTCCGGATTTCCCGTGAATACGCCCGTCTCTGAAACCCCTGTGGAAAATATCCAAATTTAATTCGTCGTTCATCAAGAATGGCAAATTAGTCTTCAATGAAGATACTGAAAAATAATCGTGTTAAAGAATATCCTTGACAATCGTGTACTTGTGGATTAAAAATGGTGCAGGTAACTATCTATCAATTGGAGGTAATTTATGCGCCGTGTACTCGCAACAAGCTTATTGCTCTCCTCGCTGTCCCTCCCCGCAGCGGCAAAAGCCAGCACGCCCGTGGACGACGCCTCTGCCCCAACCCCCACCCGCGTAAGCACAGGTGTGGTCGCCCCCATCATCCTAGACTCCGTAAACCTGTCCATGCCGTCAGGCTTCAGCGTCGTGGATATCCCCGCCGATGCTCAAGTCGGCCTTTCCCTCACCGTCGATCAAAACGGCCGCCCGCAGAACATCCAGGTGATCAAGTCCCTTACCCCGTTTTGGGATGCCCGCGTCATCGATGCCGTCAGCAAGTTCCATTTCCGCGCTGGCACCATCGATAAGCAACCCACTCCGGTCGACCTCAACCTCACCGTCAATATCGCCCGCTAAATCCGTCCCAACCCGTCGGGATGCTGCTGCTGAAAGCTCATGGGTCGAGCCATACCAGGCTCGCTCTCAGGAAAGCTGCATCTTCAGTTCAGCATCCCCACGGCATTCAGGAATCCGACCCTCCCCCTTCGCGCATCTCCGCGACCATCATCCTGTCCTCCGCGCTCAACGCCGCGCGCTCCAGCAACTCCGGCCGATTCTTCAATGTCTTCCGCAACTGCTGCTGCCGCCGCCAGCGCCTGATCTCGAGATGATCTCCGTTCATCAGCACCTCTGGCGCGCGCAACCCTTGAAATTCCGCCGGCCGCGTGTACTGCGGATAATCCAGCAACCCTCCAGCTCCGTGCTGCGACCGCGGAACGCCCTCCACATCCGCATCGATCTCCGCATCCGCCACCCCGAAGCTCTCAAACTCACCTGAAGCTTCGTTCCCCAGCACACCGGGAATCAGCCGCATCGTCGCGTCCACCACCACTGCCGCCGCCAGCTCGCCGCCGCTCAGCACATAATCTCCAATCGAGAGCTCCATGTCGCAGTAGAGCTCGTTGATGCGCTCGTCCACGCCCTCGTACCGTCCGCACACCAGCACCACGCGCTCCAGCCCAGCCAATTCCCGCGCCACAGCCTGCGTAAACAGCCGCCCCTGCGCCGACAGCAAAATCACCCGCGTCCCATTTGTAATGTCATCCTGAGCGGAGGTCGCTTTGGCGACCGAAGTCGAAGGACCTGCATTTTGTTTTTCAGCCGTTTCCCCATCCACCGCTGGCTCGTCCGCCGCAGCGAACTTGCTCGCTGACTCGCTGACCTGCTGACCGGCTGACTTGCTCGGCAGCCGCTCCCTCTTCGCTCCAATCCCCAGCCCCTCCAGTGCCTCCGCCAGCGGCTCCGGTTTCAGCACCATCCCTTCGCCGCCGCCAAATGGCCGGTCGTCCACTGTGCGATGCCGGTCGTGGGTATACGCCCGCAGGTCGTGCGTCTCCACCGTGACCAATCCCTCCTTCAGCGCTCTGCGCACAATTCCGTGCGCAAAGATGCTCTCAAAGAACCCCGGAAAGATGGTCACAATGTCGAACCGCATATTCACGATCATAGAAGCATGGCACACGAATCTTATGGCGGTGCCCCATTCCAGCCGCACTCCCGCGCCAGCGGATCGTGGCTGAGGCAGGGAGGCGCTCGTGCCGCCAGCTAATAACTAACGTCCAGCGGGGTGCCCCATTCTAGCTTCGATTCGCTAACGCGAATCGTAGCTAGGGTGGGGGAAGCGCCAGCATCGAGCGGCTGGTGCCCCGCCCTCGAAGCGTCTTCGTCTTTGCGGCCAGGGTTGGGATTCGCGCTCCCTACCGCCCCACCAGCACAAACGCACCCCAGTAAAACGGCAGGTCCTTGCCGTACCGCTTACGCACAACTTCGCGTTCTTCAAGCTGCGCCTGTCGCAACGCCTCCGGCTTCTCCATCCCGCCCAGCCATTTCGCGTAGAACAGCGCCATCAGCTCCTGCGTCTCTTTGTCCGGAACGGACCACATGCTCATCATCACTGCTTCGGCCCCCGCCTCTTCCAGTCCGCGCCGCAGCCCGAACACACCATCGCTGTTCAACTCTTTTCCCAGTCCGGTCTCGCACGCGCTCAACACCACCAGTTCCGTTCCCTCAAGATTCAGCTGGCTCGCCTCAAACGCCGTCAAAACTCCATCATCCACGCCCTGCTCCGGCGCCGCGCCCTCACGCACGCGATCGGCTCCCGCAAAAAACAATCCCGACCGCAGCATCGGATCCTCATTCACATTCGCTTTCGTCCCGCGCTCCTCAGCCTCAGCCGTCAGTTCCTCATCCGACAAAAAGAACCCGTGCGTGGCGATGTGCACCACGCGTGGCCCTTGCACCTGCGTCATCGTATCCTTCAGCGCCAGTTCGCCGGTATATTCGGTCGCCTGCCAACCGGCGTTCTTCAGCAGCTTGTCCACTGCATCCACTTCAACCTGCGTTCCCGGCAGCGGATTCAGGTCCCCGCCCTTCAAATCGCCGCCGCGCGACGCAAACTGTGCCGCGGGAGACGCAGAAGTCGGATTGCTGATGGGTGCTTTTTGATCCCTGATCCCTGACCCCTGATCTCTGTTCTTTTCCAACTCCGCAATCGCCGTACGCTGTTGCATCGCCGTCAAATCGAACTTCGGATTCCCCACCACCAGCGCGTTCTTCGTCTGTGCCACGCGCACTGGCAGCAACAGTTCCTTCGTGCTGTTTACAATCCGCAGTTGAACTTTCTCCATCACCAGCTTGCCATCGCCATCCGCCATCAATCCCATCGGAATCGTATTCAGGACGCCATCCGGCGACACATACACGCGCTTCGCCCCAATCAGCGCCGGCTCCAGCGGCTTCCAGAACGCCGCATAGGCCGCGCCGGTATTCGGCCCCGCGCCCGTCTGTCCCGGCGCCGCAGGCGCGGCTTCCGCCTCAAATCCGCGCGTCTGTCCCACGTTTTCGCGATACGCCATCAGCGGCGCCGCTTCCAGATCCTTTGCGTCACCCAACACCACAATCTCCGGCTCCTTGCACTCCGGCGTCACCACCAGCGCCACATAAATCACGTTTGCCGTCGGCCCAAACCCGTTGTTGTACTGGAACCGCGTCACTTCCACGGCGGCCTCGCCCGGCTTCAGCGCTTTCTGCACGTCCCGCCATGTCGCCGCATTCAGCGTCTTCTGCTGGCTGTACGCGGCCGAACGCCTCATCAGCGACTGCTCCAGCGTGTTCGCTTCCGTCGCCACCTGGTCAAGCTGCGCGCGATGATTCGCCGGGTCCCCCACCGTCGACTCAACCAGTGCCGCCACCTGCGCCCGGTCGCTCGCCAGTCGATCCAACATCGCCAGTGCATCTTTGTCGCCGCTCGCCACCACAGCTGCGCGCATCGCCGCCGCGCTCGTGGCAATCAGTCCTTTTTCCTCGAGCAGCGCATCGTACATCTGCCCCGCCAGTTCCGGCATCTGGCTGTGATACTTCACCGCAAAGCTGAAGAACATCGGGAACGCCGATCGCTGCGTCGCAAAATAAATAATCCTGTCCCGCTCGCTCATCGTCGCCGCATTCGCTCGAAACTCGTCAATCAATCGCCCCAGGTACGATTGAAAGTGCGGCGCCGCCTGTGCCGGCTTGTCCCACACAAAATACAGTGCGGCCATATCGCCTTCGTCGTCCCGCAGTCCCGGATCGTTCGGCTTCAGTTTTGCCTGGTCGATCTTCAGCACCCGCTCATACATCGGCTCAGCATCGGCAAACCGCTTTTCCATCTTGTAGATTCTCGCCAGTCCTTCCAGCGCCGCCGTCACGGCAACGCTGTCCGGTCCCGACGCCTTTTCATAAATTGCCAGCGCCCTCTTGTGCAGCGACTCCGCGTCATCGTGTTTTCCCTCATCTTCGGCAATCGTTCCCAGCCGGTCCAGGCACTTCGCCACGCCCGTGCCCGCATCGCCTTCCGCGTGCTGATAAATCTGCCCAGCCGAATTGAACAGCTTCGCTGCCGCGTCCAGTTTTTGCTCGTTCAGCATCTCTTGCGCGGCGTCGGCAAACGCGTCCGCCACGTCCTTGTTCGCATCGCCAAGCACCTTCACATAAATCGGAATCGCGTTCAAATACAGCGGGTCCGCCTCGCCCCACTGCCCGTGCGACGCGTAGAGATTCGCCAGATCAACCATCGCCCGCGCCGTTTCCAGGCTCTGCGGTCCCAGGCTCTTCGTATCGATTGCCAGCGCCGCGCGAAACGCCCGCTCCGCGTCGCTGTAGCGGAATTGGTATTCATACAGCGCGCCCAGGCTCGCCAGCACCGAGGCGACATCGGGATGATTCGGTCCCAGCGCCTGCGCTCGACTCTTCAGTGCCTGCAGCAGCAACGCCTCCGCCGCTTCGTATTTCCCCTCATCGCGAAACAGCGCTCCCACGCTCTGTTCGATCACGGCGATCGTGGCCTGGTCCGGAGTGCTGGCTTTCTGCTCAACCGCCATTGCCCTGGCGTAAGTCTGCTCCGCGTCGGCGAATTTCCCCTCCAACCGATACGCCTCCGCAACATGGAAGTAGGACAATCCGATCGTCGGATGCTGCGGCCCCAGCGCCTTCAAATTCTCCGCCAGGGCCTGGTTAAACACCTGCTCGGCATCCGCAAATCTGTTCGTGTCGACGTACAGCGTGCCCAATCCGCCCAGGTCGCTCGCCACGTCCGCGCCCAGCCCCAGCCCCTGGTCGATCGCAATCGCCTTCTTGTAGAGAGCCTCTGCGTCGGCGTACTTGTCCTCTCTCAAATCAATCAGCGCCAGGTTGCTCGCGCACGTGGCCACGTTTTCGTTTTTCTCACCCAGCAGCTTTTCGTAAAGCGCCATCGCCTGCGCCGTCGCCGTTTCCGCCGCCGGATACTTTCCTTCGTCTTGATACAACAATCCCAGGTTGCTTAGATCGGTCGCCAGGTCTTTGCTCTCTGCGCCTCCCGCCTTGGTATCAATCGCGAGCGCCCGATTCAGATTCATCTCCGCATCGCTGAACTTCTCAAGATCCATATCGAGAATGCCCAGCATGTTCGACGACAGCGCTACATGCCGGTCATTCGGACCCCACGTTGCCTCTGCCACCTGTTCCGCCTGCTGTTCCAACGGCAGCGCCGCGGCATCGTTGCCCGCCTCATGGAGCTTTTCCGCCTGCTCGCTCAAGTCATACCAGCGCTGGAACTGCGCATACGCCGCCAGCGTGATCGCCACCAGCGCGCACACCGCTCCTGCGCGCATCAATACGCTTCGCGGCACCGCGCTTGACCCCATGAATCGCAAAATTGAATTCGACACAGCCACTCGACCCCTCCCGCAATCCCGCAGCTAAAGGCTGAAAGCTAGCAACTGCGAGCCAAGAGCCACTACAGCGTGATTCAAAAATCAGCTTTGTAACAAGGGCACGACTTCAGTCGGGCCGAAGACGCAGTGAGATAGTCGCGGGCTTCAGCCCCTGCCAAGACACGCGTCCTACCGACACACAGGAAGCTTTGGAAAGGATTCTTCACAGGCGCTCGACCCCCTCTTCGCGGTTAGGGTAGGGAAGTGAGGAACCGCAACCACCGTGTGCTCAATTCTGGCCACCTTGTTGCTTTTTTGGCAAGGGTGGGGAAACGCGGGCAGCAAACGGTCAATAGCTAATCACCGACCCCTGCCCCCTGACCCCTGATCACTGCCTTCTCACCCACAAACGCGCCGTCAACACGCCAAACAAAAAGCCGCCCACATGCGCCAAATAGGCCACTCCACCTGTCTGCACGTTCGCTACCGACCCGACATCCAGCAGTTGAATCACAAACCATACTCCGATCAGTAGCACCGCCGGAATATACGAGATCCGGATAAAGATCAAGAACCACACCAGCGTCCGAATCCGGTCCCGCGGATACAGCACGATGAACGCGCCCATCACCGCCGCAATCGCGCCGCTCGCGCCCAGGCAGGGAACCGTCGAGCTGGGGCTTCCCGCCACCTGCGCCACCATCGCCACAACGCCGCCTAATAGATAAAACGCAAGGTAGCGCATCCGGCCCATGGCATCCTCAATCTCCGGGCCAAATGCCCACAGGAAAACCATGTTGCCAATAATGTGCAGCCAGCCCGCGTGCATAAACATCGCGGTAATGATCGTGATCAATCCATGCCCGCTTGAAATCTCGGCGGGAATCACCGCCCACCTATCCACGAACGCGTCGCCGCCCACTAGCTCGCGCAAAAAAACATACGCGTTCGCCAGAATGATCAGCAGCGTCACCACCGCAAACCGGCGTGTTCTTCGCGACGCATCTCCAAGCGGTAAAATTGTCCCCACGGTTCCTCACTCCAGCCTTTTGCCAATCATTATCGCCCGCCCGGTGGCCCAGTTCTGAGGAATGCAAATTCATCAACACGTCAGTGCACCATGGCAAGCCCGCTCGAGCGCGCGCAAGACGATCGAATCACGAGGCCGTCTTTCCGGCCACCTGATCACTGATTACTGACTACTGACTACTGACCACTGCTTTTCGCCCCTACGCCGGCACCGCTTCCACAATGCTCACCGCGGCTGCGGTCGGGATCACGCGGTTCAGCTTGAACTTCGCCTTTTCGAGCAACTCGCGATACTCGCACTCGGTGCGCTCCTGCCCCGGCGTGTGCACCAGCATGTTCATGTCCAGCATCTTGCCCGGATGAAACGCGTTGCCCTCGGGCAGCACCTGCTCCACGATCAGCAGCTGGCTGGTGCGCGGCATGGCGTGCCGGCAGTTGTCCAGAATCCTCAGGCACTGCTCCTCGCTCCAGTCGTGAATGATGTGCGACATCATGTACAGATCGCGGCCGCACGGAACGCTCTCAAAGAAACTTCCCGCGACAAACGTCACGCGATCGGCCATCCCGCGCGATTGAATCAGCTTATTTGCGTCCGCCTCGCAGTGCGGCAAATCATAGACGATGCCGTCGGGCCCGGGATGGCTCTCGAGCACCGTCGTAAGAATGTGCCCCGTCCCTCCGCCGATATCGGCAACACTGGCAAACTGGGAAAAATCGTAGGCTGCAGCCACCGCGGGCGCATCCGCGCGATTCAGTCCCATCAGCATTTCGTTGAACCATGCGGCCTCTTCGGCTTTTGTCGAAATATGGTCAAAGAACGGCGCGCCGAAGTGCTCATCGAACGCGGGCTGGCCCGTCTTCACCGAATACAGGAGCTTTGACCACGGGATCACGAATAGATCGCCCGTCATCGACAGAATCGACGTCCGCACCGAGCCCGGCACGTCGGAGCGCAGCGGCTGGGCGAGCGGCGTGAGCGAAAATCGGTGCGCTTCGTCCTCGCTGAAAACCCCGAGAGCGGCCAGGCTTCTCAGTAGCCGATAAAGCGCCGGCGCGTGTGTGCCGGTCAAGGCGGCCAGTTGTTCCGCGGTCTTTGCTCCGTCGGCCAGATAATCGGCAAGCTGCGCCTGTGCGGCCGCGCGCAATAGAAATGCGGCCGTGTAGCCCATCGACATCTGCATCAACTGGGCTTGTGGTGGTGGCGTCTGGGGAGACAAAGTTGCTGATGACATGGTTTGACCTCGCTCAGGGATCGATTCCTAACTGGCCTGGGGAAGGAGGGGAATCTCGATTTGATTGTAACTGTAATTTTCGCCGTAGCCCGCCTGCGCGCCCGTGCGATTTCACCACCACGATGGGTGCCCCATTCTAACCGGCGCGCGATTCGTGCGGCGGTTAGGGTGGGATCCAACCAGCGCCGCCTTCCTCCGCTTGTCTAGAAAATCTTCTTCCCGAAAGCCGAGCAGATCAGCTGCACCGCCAACTCCGCTGTCCGGTTGTGCTCATCCAGAATCGGATTCACCTCGGCGACCTCGAGACTCAGCATGCCCCCATGATCGGCGAGAATCTCCATCGCCAGGTGAGCTTCGCGATACGTTGCACCGCCGGGCACAGGCGTGCCCACCCCCGGCGCCTCTTCAGGATCAACCCAGTCCATGTCCATCGACACGTGATAACCGGCAGTCCCCTTGGCCGCTGCGTCGATCGCTTTCTCCATCACTGCGCGCAGGCCGCGTTCGTCAATGTCGCGCATGGTGTAAGCGGGAATCCCGGCGCGCCGGATAATCTCGCGCTCGGGCTCATCCACATCGCGTATGCCAACCAGGACTGTGTGCTGCGGCAGCACCTTCGGCGACCAGCCCAGCAGGTTGCTCAATTCCGCCGGGCCCATTCCCAGCAGCGCTGCCAGCGGCATCCCGTGCACATTGCCCGATGTAGATGTCTCCGGCGTGTTGATGTCCGAGTGGGCATCGATCCAGATCAGTCCCACAGCCTGATCCTTCGCGCGAAAGTAATTCGCCACGCCGGCCACGGTGCCTGCAGCCACGGAGTGGTCCCCGCCCAGCACGATCGGCGTAGCATTCCGCCCCAGCGCCTGCTGCACGCCTTCGGCAATCTCTTGGTCGCACTGCGCAATCTCTTTCAAAAACCGTGCATGCGCATCGCCGCGCCGTCTCGTCTCCGCAACCGGCACATGCACGTTTCCGCGATCGGTAACCGTATGGCCGAGCGCTTCCAGCTTGGCCTCCAGCCCCGCTACGCGCAACGCCGACGGCCCCATATCCACGCCGCGCCGCTGTTGTCCCAGGTCAAGCGGCACACCAATCACTTCAATCTGCTTCGCGAAGTTCTGTCGCGAACTGCTGTTGCGTCCTGAGACCGGTGGTGATGCCTCGTGATTCATTCCGGTCCCTAATTATCACAAATGGGTCGGGGGCCCGGCAGCCCGCCTTCCTCTCATTGGTTGTCGACGCGCCGCTCGACCTGAACCTGCCCGACTCTGACCTGCTCAACCAGGGTGCAGTGGGCACTAGACCAAGGGCGAGAAGCCTCTCGCCTCTTTCCCTCATTCTCACTCAGCTCGTAACGCCTCCACCGCATTCACCCTTGCCGCCCGCGCCGCAGGCACCGCCGACGCAATCACCGCCGCAGCAAGAATCACAAGCGCTGACAGGCCCAGCGCCAGCGCTCCCGGCTGACCGATGGCCGAGACATAGCTCGCAGCCAGGCGCGTCAATGCAATGCCGAGGGCCAACCCGGCGCCCACTCCGATCCCCGCCATCCACAATCCATCAAGTAGCACATCGGTGAGAATGTTCGAGGGCTGGGCGCCAAGTGCAATGCGAATTCCGAACTCGCGCGTCCGGCCGCTCACTGAGAAAGCCAGCACGCCAGCTACGCCCACTACCGAGATCAGAAGAGCCACAGCTGCGAATCCCCCAAAGACGATTGCGTTGAGCCGGTCGGGTGTGAGCACTTCGGCGCGAACATCGCCCAGCGTCGTTGCCCGTTCCACCGGCTGATCGGCCGACATCGTGTGAATCAGCGTAGTAATGGCGGGCACCAGTGCATACGGATCCTGGTGCGCGCGCACAAATATCCTCCCGCTCCATCCTTCCTGGTCGATGGGCTGGTAGATGGTCATGGCCGGCTGCGGAATGATGTTCTCATCGTCGAAGTCAGGCACTACCGCCACAATCCGTCGCGGCTCAGGGCTGATGCCGATAAACTTGATCACCCCGTCGGTCCACCACATGGTGCGATCTACCGCGTTCTGCCCCGGATAGAGCATCTGCGCCACGCTCTGGCTCACGATCACCACGCGCTCGTTACCCTCCTTGTCACCTTCATTAAGGTCGCGTCCCTGAAGGATCGGAACGCCCATCGTGGTAAAGAATCCCGGCGATATTGAACGGAACTGCGCCCGGAACTCGTCCTTCCCGTCCTGCTGGCGGTGCGCCCCCTGCGCCGCAAACGTGAAACTGATGCCCCCCGCCTGATCGCCGCGCCAGGGAACACTGAATCCTTCCGAGACATTCTCCACGCCGGGCAGCGTGCTCACGCGTTCTTTAATCTCGCGATAGAACTCGCCCACCTGCGCTTCGGTCTTGCCGTAACTCATCACCGGCAAATTCACTGCCAGCACATTGGCCGAGTCGAACGGTGGCCGCGTCTGCTCAAGCACGTATAACGTCTTCATCAACACGCACGCGCCGGTAAGCAAAAGGAACGACGCTGCAATCTGGGTGACAGCAAAGATGCGCAGCTTGCGATTGCTTGAGCCTGTTACACGCGCGCCGCGTCCCGTCAAGCTGTTGGTTGGCTTATCGGGCGACGGCAGCCGGGGAACGTACGCAAGAAAGAACGACGCAATGATTGCCAGCGCCGCCCCGAACCACAGCAGGCTTGAATCGAGGGTAAGATCGGCCGCGCGCACTGAGAAGCGTTGCGCATAATGGCCCAGTACCTTCACCATCGGCACCGCCAGCAACACCGCCGCCACGGTCCCGCTGCCGCACAGCACAAGGCTCTCAGCCAGCAGGCTGCGGCGCAGAACGGCGCGGCTTGCACCCAGTGCCGCGCGGATGGCCAGTTCCGGCTCGCGCCGCACCGCGCGCGCCAGCACCAGGTTTGCCACGTTTGAGCTGGCAATCACAAACAGCAGCCCTGAAGCCGCAAACAATACCCACAGAATCGTGTTTGCGCGTGCATTGATCTGGTCGTGCATGCGCGTCACGCTGATCGTGAAGCGGTCTTCGGGCTTGTAAATTTCAAGATGCGCCTGGGTCATCGCCGAGTAGACAGTGTTCAATTCGGCGCGCGCCTGTTCCAGCGTGGCGCCCGGCGCAAGCCGTCCGAACACCTCGGTCATGCGGTGCTCGCGCCCCTGTACCATGGTGGCCGAAAGATGATGCGGGCTGGTCACCTCGTTGGCAATAATCTCGGTGGCCTCCGGGTACGGAATAGACGGCTCGAGCACGCCCACCACCGTCGCCGTGCGAGCGCCGCTGATGCTCTCCAGCCGAACCACCTTGCCCAGCACGCAGGGATCGGAGTGTAGCGAGTCGCGCCAGAATTTGTACGTAAGCACAATGGCCCCGGCAGCGTTGGGCCCGTCGTCAGCCGGCGTCAACAGCCGCCCCAGCACCGGCCTCAGGCCCATCACTTGAAAATAATTGCCATCCACCACGCCGGCCGGAATCTCGCGCGGAGTCCCCAGGCCGACAATGGTGAAGCCAATCTCAGAAAACGTGCCCAGCGGTTTGATGTTTTTCAGGTTCGCGCCGATGTCGTGAATCTCGGGAACCGAAAAGGTAGCGTTCGGAACTCCGATACCCGGCGCGCTCTGCCGCAGGTACAAGAGCTGGCTCTCATTTCGGTTCGCCAGCGGCCGCAGCAACACCTCGCGAACCACGCTGAAAATTGCGGCGTTGGCCCCGATGCCCAGGGCAAGTGTCAGGGCAATGGTGACCCACAGAGCGGGGACGCGCGCCAATGAGCGCAGGGCGATTTTGAGATCGCGCAGGAAGGACATTTCTTTTGAACCTCCAACGTGGGGAGTCGGGTTGAACCGTTGCTGCACGGCAAGCCGGGAGGAGGCTTGACGAATATGTTGATATCAACTAATCTTGGCGCGTGTCAAGTGCAAAGGCGCCCGCTTATGCAACTACGATCCTTGTCCGCGACCATTGCCTTTGCCTCCATGTGCAGCGCGCGGCCCGCGCCCTTGCTCGCCGTTTCGACGAGGCCTTCCGCCCGCTGGGGCTTACCAACGGGCAGTTTTCGCTGCTCATGTCTTTAAACCGGCCCGAGCCGCCGCTCATGGGGCCGGTGGCAAACCTGCTTGCCATGGACCGCACAACGCTCACCGCAGCCCTGAAGCCGCTCCAGCGCCGCGGCCTCGTTCGCATTGCAAAAGATCGGAACGATCGCCGCAGCCGCACTCTGATTCTGACCGCAAAAGGCAGGGACCTGCTCGCCCGCGCCGTACCGATCTGGCAGCGCACCCACACTGAAATTGAGCGCCATCTCTCCGGCGCAAAGCTCTACGAACTGCGTGCAGGCCTGATGGCAGTCTCGTAATTCCGCGCAGCCCGTTCGGCTGCCATCGGTAGCTTCGTCTCACCGGTTTCAGATGGAAGTTCTCTCGGAGCCCTGAACGGATTTAGCTTTTCATTTCCAGACCGGTTAGGAGCAGAGTGTCCCGGTCACAGCAAACGGAAAACGGGCATTTTTTGCGAATACATCGCGATGGTTGCTCATCGTTGCCCAATCGCCGACTCGTGATTCGAGTTGTGGAAGTGGTGAAATATGCGCGTTTTCCTGAGTTTCTGGTTTATCACCGGCAAGCGGAAAGTATCCAGACTCTAGGCGAAGATTGATCAAAGGTCCGAGTTGCCGACAACCCGGCATCAAAATATTCGGGCTGCTCGCAGTTCGTTGAATGCTCTTGGTCGAGGTTGAATTATTCGATCTGCACTGCGGTCACTTCAGTGAAGTCAATCCCTGGACGCCCATTGCGCTTTTCGCAAACGCTTTCGAGTTGCTGCCACACTGCGCGAACCTCTGGCGGGGCGTGGTCAGGAATCTCGGGGCTCCTCCATGTGAAAACCTCGACAAAATACGGAAAACCGTCGGAATCGACACCGCGGACCACAACGTGCGGCTTCTTTAACACGAGATTGAGCCGGCGGTAAATCTTCCAAGTCTTAGTACTCAATTCCGCATATTGGTTTTCCATTCCTGGCTTCACATGCGCGATGCTGTAAATGGTCTCGGTTCCGGTACCCGGCAAGTCTGATGTCTTCTGAGCGGATCCGAGAAGCCCTCCGGCAAGCGCCACGACCACGGCTGTCCCATGCAATGCTCGCTTCGTCATACCGAGCATATTGCCGTGCCACAGCCCGGGTTTCTTTCGCAATCTTGCTAAATTGAGCGGCGATACTGCGATGGCGTCATTCCGTAGTGACGCCGGAAGAGATCACTGAACGACGCTGATGTTTCGAATCCAACCTCGAACCCGACGTCGGTAATGCTCATTTTCGTGTGGCGAAGCAAATGAGTCGCGACTTCGAGACGCAGGCGCGCCAGATATTGATGCGGGGTTTCTCGGAAAGCCTGCGTAAAGCTGCGGTGAAAATGGAAAGGAGAGAGGCACGCTGCCGCGGCAAAATCCTTGAGGCCAATCGGGTCTTGGAGGGACGCGAGCATGAAATCACGGCCGCGTAGCAAGCGCCGGTACACTTCCTCGCGAGTCGACGGCCGAGCGGCAGGAAGACGACTCAATGCTCGAAGCGTTTCGTGTCGTTCTCGCACCATGAGCGCACCAATTTTAAGGAAGTGGCACTCCCACGCCCCGCGCGACATCGTTGGAGAGGCAAGTTCGCGCTGAAAGCGGCACAGCAAATCCAATACTCGGCTATCTTTTGTTTCCAATCGGTTGAAGAACTCAAGAGGAGTTTGCGTGGGGTTCCCTGGAAAATCGAGCAAACGCTTCTCAGGCGTCACGGTGACCGTGTTGATCTCTTCCACAAAGCCGCGCTGAAAGAACAGGCAAAATGTCGTAACGCGAGAAGGCGAATCGATGGTCAGTGTGTAGTGTTGTCGATCGTTAAGAACAAGATAAGTGTTTTTGCTCACTGTATATCGACGCCCATTCGTCTCCCAATCGGCGAAGCCGCGGACAACGCTTTTTAGCGAGAGGCTTCCTTCAAAGTCGCGCACATAGTACCTGGTGCCGGAGCCAGAAAGGATGGCATTTTCCCTTCCGATCAACTCGCTCGCGGGATTAATAAGCACTCTCATAGCCTTAATAAGGACGAAAGCGTCTCAAGGACGTTCCTCATACTTCCCTCCTCGAAAACTCCTTCTATCGTAACTTGGGTTGGACGCTTTGCAATCTGGCATAGTTTCTGAGTAACCGGCACGTGTGAACTAACGGAACTGTGGGCGAAGATTGTTCAAAGGTCCGAGTTGCCGACGATCCAGACAGAACTCTACAACTGGGTAACTCGGCCCGTTACGCTGCCGGCCTGGAATACCAATCCGCACCATTTCGCCGTTCTCAATGCCGAATTCGATGCCCGCGAATACCAGCCTTTCCCAGGTGCCCACCGAATCGGCACCAGAGAACTCACCGATGGGCCGGCCGTAGCTCCTATAGGCTTCCGCTTGACATTCATGGAAAATCCACTACCATATGGTTGTGGATAGGTTGGGCACAACATTTGCGGCTTTATCTGATCCGACCCGGCGGACGATGATCGAGCGGCTCTCACACGGACCTGCGTCCGTGCATGGACTGACGGAACCGTTTGCACTCTCGCAGCAGATGATCTCAAAGCATATTGCCTACCTGGTGCGGGCGCGGATTGTGATTAAGACGAAACGTGGACGGGAGAGTGTGTGCACGCTGAGGCCGGAAGCGATAAAGACAGTCAGCGACTGGGCGCATTGTTATCGTCGTTTCTGGGAAGAGAGTTTCGACAAGCTGGATGTGGTTGTGAATCAAATGAAAAAGGCGGAGGTGAGAGATGACAAAAGACGCGGTTAATGAGACAGAACGGTTGGTTGTCACAAGAGTTTTTGATGCCCCACGCGAGTTGGTTTGGAAGGCGTGGACTGACCCAAAGTATGTGGTGCAGTGGTGGGGGCCGAAGGGTTTTACTGCGCCTGTTTGCAAGATGGATTTTCGCGTTGGAGGAAAATTTCTTTTTTGCATGAGAGCGCCGGATGGGCAGGAGTTCTGGAATGGCGGCGAGTACTTCGAAATTGTTGTGCACGAGAAGATTGTTTACTCGATGTACTTTGCTGACGCGGAGGGAAACAAGGTTCAGCCTGCGCAATATGGGATAGAACATGAGGCCATAGACGATGCGCACGATGTGATTACCTTTGAGGATTTTGGAGACGGCCAGACGAAACTCACCTTCATTGGAAATGAATCGATGGAGAGCGCAAAAAATAGCGGTCAACTAGAGGGCATGAACCAGATACTCGACAAAGTTGCGGCAGTTGTTGCGGGGCTGGCGCAAGCGAAATGAGAAGTTGAAGCTTTGATGATCGTCATGCACGAGATGCTGGACGTAAAGCAAACGCAGGTCCATCCCGGAGACCCCAGCGAAGGGTGGAAGTGGAAAGAATTCCTGGACGATTTGCCGAATGCCGGTCCAGCCGTTCGTCAACACAGTGAAGAAGCTGCCTTTTAGTTCAGTTCAGGGCTTCTCAAACGCGAACTGTGCACCGACGGGGTCCCGGTCGGATCACTGGCAACTCGGAACTTACTTCGAAGGCAACAGTTCGATTGGCTATCCCGCACCAGCACATTCGATGACGCACCGAATGCGCCGTTGCAGCCGCGTAGACTCGTACCCATAAAAGCCGAAGTGTTCACCGATATCCCCCGGCAGCGAATGCCCATTCGACAACGTTTTACGTGACCCACCTCACATCGCCAAACAATCCGCAAGAACCGCCGCCCAGGTTGTCAATCCCGGCACTTCACACCGCCAACCCGCAAACCTGCTAACTCGCTGATTCGCCATCCGATCCCTGACTGATAATCACCGATCACCGTTTGCATATAATTTCGCTCGTTTGGCGCACAATCATTCCATGATCCATATCAACCAAAGACCCCGCGCTCGCCGTAAGTCGATGGTCGATGCGGCCCAGGCCCAAATTGATGCGGCCCAAATTGACGAAAATATGCACCAGCAGCAAAATTCACCCTGAAAAGCCCCCGTAAGTCCTTTGAATTGGGGATCATATCGACTAACCCCTTTGGAATCAGCGGGCTGGAGCAAATGATCAGGGGTACAAACGATTGAAGGGAAAGCACTTAACTCCAAAAGGGGATGGGGGGGAGGGGGCCTGTGAAACTGTGAAACTGTGGAGCGGTGCCCGGCAACCGATCACTGATCGCTTCCGCTGTGAGCTGCTGGCTGTTCGCGGTCGGCTCTTAACTGATCACTGACCACTGATCACTGTTCTCCACTCTCTGCTCCTATAATGTTCCGCAACGAACATGCCCGACATTGAATCGTTGCTAACGCGCTGGCAATCGGCTGGCGTCCTCGATGCGGAGACGGCTGCCCGCATCCGCGCGCACGAATTGCGACTC
Organism: uncultured Acidobacteriaceae bacterium; assembly: GCA_963758785.1. GTDB lineage: Bacteria > Acidobacteriota > Terriglobia > Terriglobales > Acidobacteriaceae > Telmatobacter. The sequence continues at coordinate 166,083 of CAVWXA010000017.1, read as the reverse complement.
GCCGCGCAGTCTGGATCCAGTGATAGCCCTGCGATGAAATGGCAGGGCATTACTGCGCTCATTCTCGGCGCCATCCTGCTGGCCTGCGGAGTCGTGCTCTTTGTCTCCGCCCATTGGGACCAGATCGGCCCCGGCGCGCGCTACCTGCTCGTCATGGCCATGGTCGCCATCTTCCACATCGGTGGCGGCTTGGCGCGGACCAGCTTCCGCGGCCTTTCCACCGCGCTGCACGCCGTGGGAACCATAGCCACCGGCGCAGCCATCGCGCTCGTCGGCCAGATCTTCAATATTCAGGAGCACTGGCCGGCCGCCGTGCTGCTCTGGGCCCTGGCCGCGCTCGCCGGCTGGGTGCTGCTCCACGACCAGGCGCAGCAAACGCTGGCGCTGCTGCTCATCCCCGCCTGGATTTTTTGGAAATCAGGCTTTCGCAGCGATGGCTACATCGGCGACGGCGTTTACATGGGCCGCCTCTGCTTTGCCTGGGCCATCCTCTGCATCACATTTTTTCTCGGCTCGCGCCGCAAAGTTGTGCAGGGAATTCTCTTCGCCGTCAGCGTCATCGGCGCGGTCACAGGTATCGTGATGATGCTGTCGAATTGGACTTCCTGGTCGAGCCAGCAAAGCTTGATTCCCTTCAGCACGCGCGTTTGGGCCTGGATCGCCATCGCTGCCGTGCCGCTCCTCATCGCCGCATTCCACGGCCACAAAGGCCTCATCCCCGTTGCCGCTGCCATCGCCTTTTGCCTTGCGCTGCCTTGGTGCTATCGCTCCTGGACAGAGTCACACAAGATCGGCAACGGAGCGACAGCCACATATAACCGCACCGATCCCAATCTGCTCGCACACGCGCTAGTCGCTGCGTTTGCCGTCTTCCTCTGTTGGTGGGGAGTTCGTCAGCTCTCGCGTGCTCTCGTCAACCTCGGCATTGTGGGCTTCGCCGCAGCCGTCGCGTGGTTCTACTTCAGCGACATCATGACCACGATGAACCGCTCGCTTGGCCTCATCGGCCTCGGCATCCTCTTCCTCGCCGGCGGCTGGGCGCTGGAGAAGATGCGCCGTCGCATCCTCGACCGCATATCTCCCGCCAATTCACCGCCGCAATCCGCCGTTGCCGGTATTGACGGAGGTGCACTATGAAGCTCGGCCGTCTCACGCTCTCCGGCGCCTCTGTCGCGCTGCTTGTCTTCCAGTTGCTGGTGGTTTCGTCCATCGCCGGCAAATACCTCTATCAGCGCTGGCGCTGCCCTCGCGTCTGGACGCGTGCCGCCGCCTTCGATCCGCAGATGCCCATGCGCGGCCACTACCTAAGCCTGCGACTCAACGTCGACGGCTGCCAAAGCACGCTCCCTTCGGCGAAGGATGCCACCTTCCCGCGCGACGTGAACGGCGCCATCAAGCCCGGACCGTTCGTCATGCGTCCCCAGTCCGTCTACTTTCGCGCCAACCTGAAGGTGCAGAACAACCAGCTCATGGCGGTTCGCATTGAGGGCCAGGAAGATCAGGCAGCGGGCCAGTGGGTTTCGGCCGTACCCAGTGCCCAGTGCGACCAGATGCGCCTTGAATCCCCCGTCGACTTCTACATCGCTGAACAGGCAGCAAGCCCACTGCCCCTCCATTCCGGGCAAGAGCTCTGGATCGAGCTCACCGTCCCGCCAAAAGGGCCGCCCCGCCCGATACAACTTGCACTCAAGCAGAATGGCGCCTGGAAGCCGCTGGCGGCTCAGTAGGTGTTCGCGATGCGCTAGAGATGTCTGCGCAGCCTTGCACTGCACGGCTCATCAGGCCTCTTCCGCTTCGTCCAGGTTGACCAGACCTTTCGGCAGCGCCATCTCCACGCGTTTGGCGGCGACGTCGATGCTGCGAAGGTAGCTCTTGGCGAAGGGAATCAGCACCTCGCCACGCTCGCCTCGTATCACCAGCAGCGGTGCCGCCCCCGCCGTCCGATTCACGTCCTCAATCACGCCAACCGGTACGGCCCGGTTGCAGGCCACATCCACCAACGTGCATCCAAGCAGGTCGCTGATATAAGTTTCGTCTTCACCCAGTTCTGCGCGGTCTGCGCGTGGAATTGCCACGATCAGCCCCGTCAATTGCTCGGCAGCGGAGATCGAATCCACGCCCGCAAAGTGCAAAACCACGCCGCCCTTGTGCAGCCAATGGTTCTTGAGCTCCACCTCGCGCGGAGCCTGGCGCGCAGCCGCATCGGCCGGCGAGCGCCTCGCGGACACTGACGCCTCCTCAGGAAGCAGCCAGAGCTGCCGTCGCGTGGCGAACCTATCAGGGAAATCCGTCAGGATTTCGGCGAAGACCTCGCCTTTGCGCCCTTGCGGGCGGCGAATTCGCGCCAGCCACACCACTGGCTCAGTCAGCCCCGGCATGCCTACCTCCAGCCCCCGAGCTCAACAGCAGCGCGGGCGAAGCTCATGCTAGAACTCGTCGTCCTCTTCCAGGATGTCGAGTGTGTAACGGTGGTGAAGCTTCATGCTCACCGCGCCCAGGATGGTACGCACCGAACGGGCGGTGCGCCCTTGCTTGCCGATGACTTTGCCCACGTCCGGCGCGGCGACGCGGAGCTTGAGGACGGTATTCTCTTCGCGGTCGACAGATTCCACTTCAACCGCGTCCGGCGCATCTACCAGGGCCCGTGCAATTTCGCGGACCAATTCCTCTACCTGCACCATATCCACTTGGGTCATGATCTTGCCTCTGACCAACTGCGTTCTGAAATTGGCGACTCTGAAACCGTGCGGAATCCTATCATGTATATCCGTTCAGAGCAATGGGTTATGCGCCGACCCTGGCCGTTCGAAGAGGCCCGCCACAGCCGCACTATCCCAGAAAAGCGGAACAAAATCAGGCTGCAGCCGGGCCAGGAAGCTCAGACGCAGGCTCTGGCGCAACCGGCGCCGGGTTCTTGGCGACAAGCTTTTCAAGTATGGGAGAGAATTGCGCACCGTTGCTACGCCAGTAGGCGATCCGTTCGTGCTTCAGATCGACCGTGGCCGGGTTGGTGCGTGGATTGTAAGTTCCGACGACTTCGATAGAGCGTCCGTTCCGGGCGCGGTCTTTTTCAATGACCACAATCCGGTAATAAGGCTGTTTGGGGGCGCCAACTCGCGCCAAACGAATCATAACCACGTGAGCACAGTTCCTTTCGACTTTCAGTGTTTCGCTGTGGACTTTCAGGGACCTGCCCTGCCAGCGGCTGACCGCCTTGGTGGATCTACCCCTGCACAATAACGGCCGGACAGATGCGCCCGGCCGCACATGTCACAACACCTAAGTATCGCCGAAAGTGGGCCTTCGAAGCAAATTGCCGATCGGCCCGCACAAAATCGATTGACGCCCGAAAGGGCAGCACCTCCAGATCTTCCGTTATGCCGTGCTCGCTTATGATGACAAAGCCAGCTCTTGTCTTCATAGGCGGCCGAAAACTGGACGAGGCTCCCGGACCCGAAGCATGAATCGTGAGTATCAAAAATGGCTCTCAGAGCGGCTGGGCCGCGAGATGGAACTGCTGATCTTCGGCAGCGCGGGTCCCCCCGTTCTGGTGTTTCCCACCTCCGGTGGGCGTCATTACGAATTTGAAGACCGGGGCATGGTCGCCGCGGTCGCAGAAAAAATCGAAGCTGGGCAATTGCAAATCTTCTGCGTAGATTCGGTCGACAGGGAGAGCTGGTACAACCTGCAGATTCCTCCGCGCCTGCGCATCGCCCGCCACATGCAATATGAAGAGTATTCGCTCAAGGAAGTTGTGCCGTTCATCCGGCAGAAGAGCGACCATGCGCGACTGATCGCTGCCGGTTGCAGCTTCGGAGGCTATCACGCAGCGAATATCGCGCTGCGGCATCCGGACGTCTTCAGCGGATTTCTTTCCCTTTCCGGCACCTTCGACCTGTCGATTTTCCTTGATGGCTACTACGACGACAATTGCTACTTTCATTTGCCAACTCACTACCTGCCCAATCTCAATGACCCTTGGTTCCTCGATCGCTACAGTGGCAGTTCCTACGTGCTGGCTACCGGCTGGGATGATCATTGTCTGGCCCAAAATCAGCAACTCGATCGCATCCTGAAAGAAAAAGCAATCCCGCATCAGCTCTATGTCTGGGATACAGAGAACTCGCACGACTGGCCCACCTGGCAGCGCATGTTGCAGCATTATCTGTAACAGTACCGAGCGGACGGTTATGGGCGATTTACCCGAAAGCTTTCCAAAGGAGACGAGGCAATGAGCGAACTCAATCCATATGACAAGTTCCGTGACGACCGGCCTGTCGAAGCGATCCTCGCGTCAACCTCAGACGCAATGGCGGAGTGTCTCAAAGTGATCGGCCCAAATAAACAAGCGCTGCCGCCGGCTCCAGGCAAGTGGAGCGCGGCAGAGATCGTTTGCCACCTGGCCGACTGCGAACTCGTGTTCGGATTTCGTTTGCGCCAGACGCTGGCCGAGGACGGGCATACGATTCAGCCCTTCGACCAGGAAAAGTGGGCCGCGACTTACCCTGGAGTGCCGGCAGCCCTAGCGCTCGAAACATTTTCTGCGTTGCGAAGATGGAATCTGCAACTGATTCGCTCGGCTCTGCCCGCCGCAGCAAACAAACCCGTAACGCATCCTGAGCGGGGGTCCATGACTTTCCAGACGATTGTTGAAACCATGGCCGGCCACGACGTGAATCACCTGAGGCAATTGCGCCGGATCGCGGGCCTCGATTTCGCGGGTCTCGATTCGTAGTTCGGTAATTGGCAGCGCCGCTCGTGGCCTGTTCGCGGCGTGACGTACACTGGATCAGCGTAGCGCCGCGAGAATCCACTTGGCGAGTGTTCTGCGCATCGCGGAGGGCCGGCGCATGAGGAAGATCGGCATCCTGTTCGGCGTGGAGAACAGCTTTCCGAGTGCCCTGGTTGAGCGGATCAACGCACGAAACCCTGACGGCATTGAAGCGGAATTTGTCTTGACCGGCGCAGTGCATTTCGCTAAGGCATCGCATTACGCGGTCATCATCGATCGCATCTCACACGACATCCCGTTTTATCGCGCCTTCCTCAAGCACGCCGCGTTGCACGGAACAATCGTGATCAACAATCCTTTTTGGGCGTCGGCCGACGATAAATTTTTCAACTACGCGCTGGCCGCGCGTCTCGGCGTCGCCGTGCCACCCACTGTGCTACTGCCCCACAAGGAACAACCGAACCAAACCTCCGGCAAATCAATGCGCAACCTGGAGTATCCACTCGACTGGGAGAGCGTGTTCGCAGCGATTGGGGAACGCGGTTATTTAAAGCCGATCGACGGAGGTGGCTGGCGCGATGTGCATTACGTGCGCAGCCGCGACGAGTTCTTTCGCGCATTCGATCAGTCCCGCGATCTATGCATGGTGTATCAGCGAGAGGTGGATTATATGGAATACTTCCGCTGCTGCGTCGTAGCGCAGAAAAAGGTTCGCATCATGCATTACGATCCACGACGGCCGCACGCTGAGCGATATCTGCATAGCGCCGCGCGAGCTACCACGTTCCGAGCCAGAAAACTCTTCAAGCGCATGGAAGACGATGCCCTCAAACTTTGTGTCGCGCTGGGCTACGACATGAACACTGTTGAGTTCGCAGTCAAAGATGAAATCCCTTTCGCGATTGACTTCATGAATCCTGTGCCCGATGCCGATTTGCATTCAGTCGGCGAGGCCAACTTCGAGTGGATTGTCGAACAGGTTGCCGACATGGCCATCGCCAAGGCGAGGATCGCGCCGAAGACTGTCGAATTGCGTTGGTCGGCATTTCTGGGCGAAGCTTCATCCGCCGTGAAGCGCGCGCAGCGGAAACCTGCTGCGAAGAAGAATGCCGCCAGCTCCGCACCCAAGATGAAACAGGCGAGCGTGTCCATCGCGGTTACGCCAACTCGACCTTCAGTGTGATTCCGATATCAGAGAGCTTCTCCGCTGGCATCTGGACCGTCAATGCGGCATCATCCTGCTTCCATTTGAGGTCGCTCTTGTGCCCAAGCAAATCCACCTTGAGAATTTTGCCCGGTTGCTGTGGGCTTGCGAGTCCAAGAGCCTGCACCGACGCTTCCTTCTCGGGCCAGCCCATCACGAACGCATAAAGCGTGCTGCCCTTCGCGGTAAAGCGGACATCTTCGGCGGTGAGGTCGTTCTGCTTGTCCTCATTGAAGCTTCCCGAGGTGATTTTCACCTGGGTCGATGGGCCTTCGCCATAAATCTTCCATGGACGCGTCGAATAGATTCCTTCGCTGTTGATTTCCATCCACGCGGTGATGCCTTCCAAAATCTCCGTTTCCTCGAAGTCCAGTTCGCCGGAGTTGGGCAGCGGGAAGTTCAGCAGTAAGTTGCCGTTCTTGCTCACGATGTCGGTGAGCAGATCGATGACCTTTTTTGGCGTTTTGTACTTGATGCCGCGCTTATAGTGCCAGTTGCCGATGCAGGTATCGGTTTGCCAGGGATTGTCGGGGATACCTTCCGCAACGCCGCGCTCATGATCGAGGACGCACGTGCCGATCGCGCAATCCGACGCAAGCTTGCTGGTATAAACCGCATTGGTCACGCCGCCGTTTGCCTGCGCGCTGAGATTGTAAAGGTGCGATACCATCTTCAACCCGTACTCTTCGAAGGGAAGATGTCCGTCGGTGTAAAGCAGGTCGGGCTGGTACTTGTCGATCAAATCGTTCATGCGATTGAGATAATGCTGGCGCCACGAATCGGGAATGCCGTCGTCAGTCCATTGAACTTTTGGGCCAGCGAACTGCGCACATCCGGCATCGTGATAGAGGTCAGCGTACTTTGGATCGGTGCCATCGTACGAGACGCCTGCCATCGGTCCACTCGTGTCGGACGAATGGCTTACTGAAAACCACTTGTAGCTGATCCAAAGGTGTTCGCTCACGCCAAACTTGAGTCCGTGCTTGCGTGCGGCGCTTTGCCAGGTGCCCACCACATCTCTTTTCGGCCCCATGTTCACCGCGTTCCAACGCGTGTACTTCGAATTCCATAGGTCGAAGTTGTCATGGTGCACGCCCATGCTGAAAAAGTATTTTGCGCCGGCCTTCTTGTAGAGACCCATCAGATGATCCGGGTCCCACTTTGCCGCTTTCCACACGTCAACGATGTCCTTGTAACCGACTTTGGACGGATGGCCGTAAGTTTCGCAGTGATACAAGTATTGAGGCGAATCCTGAATGTACATGTTCCGCGCGTACCAGTCGCCGTCCTCGATGGCCGATTGCGGTCCCCAGTGGGCCCAGATGCCAAACTTTGCATCGCGAAACCAGTCTGGAGTTTTATAAGCTTGCAACGATTCCCTTGTCGGCTGGAAGGGTCCGCTTTGCGCCGCATCTTGCGAATGCGCAAATCTTGAGATCGCCAGTGCGGAACATGCACCGCCGATCCATTGCAACAACTCTCGCCGGTTCACCGCCATTTCGCTACGCCCCTTTCAAACTCAGGATCACTTCGCGGAAATTTGCTTAGTGAGGCCAGCTAGGGCCTCGCTCAACGCTGGCCCTTCACAGCCATGGCCGCTCTCACTTCTCGTTTCAGGCGCTCATCGCCTTGCGCATACGCTCTTCGGCATCAGCCGGCCAATAGGCACAATTCAACTCGAAGAAAATCGACGTGTACGGTATTGTCAACTCAGTTTTGATGATCAGCACGCGAAAGACCTGCGAAATCTGATCGAGCTTGGCGATGATCTGTTCGTGAAGCATGGGAATCTTATTCGCATTCTTCAGGAGGTCGTCGAGCTGACTCCGGTACCGCGCCACACCCGGCGCGTCCGCATCCGTGACAAACTTCAGTTCCTGATCAAAATACACATTGGCGCGGACATGCTTGCTGGCGTCAATTGCATCCGTTACCTTGCGCGCGACTTCCAGTTGTCCCGCACCAGAGACGATGGTCTCGATCCCCGGCTTCGACTGCGCCGGGTAAGCTGAATCCGCTACAACGATCCAGTTGCGATGACCGTACAGCGGTAGCAATGCGTTCAGTTGCCGTTCCCAGTCCGGTCGTGAAAGTCTCGGTGCATCGGCCATGGTTCGATCCTCGCTCCAGAATTCTATTTGAGTTCCTCATCTGCGCATACAGCAACCTTGCCGCATTTGCCAGAGGCCATCAAAGCATAGGCTTCACCGGCACGCTCCAGTGAAAAGCGGTGAGTGATGATGTCGGCCGGATGCAGATTCCAGCGCACCAGCCGCTCTACCAGCTCTTCCATCAGCCACGTAGAAGTCACCCATGAGCCGTAGAGCGTCTTCTGGTCGTGGATCATGTCGGGCGACGGATTGAATTCAACGCGCCCGCCTTCACCTAAGAAGACGATTTTGCCCCACTTGCGCGTGGCGCGAATCGCCGTAGCTCGCGCAACATCGTTCGCGGAGCAGTCCACAGCGCGCTCCACGCCCATGCTTCCAGTGAGCCGCTTCACCTCGGCGACATTTTCGGGGCCTGAGGCAAGCACCGTATCGCACAACCCCAGCTCCTTCGCAATCTTCATGCGCTCTGGCACTACGTCGATGCCGATAATCCTTTGCGCGCCGAGGGTGCGGCAGAGCGCGCCAGTTGCGAGGCCCACCGGCCCCAGTCCCGTAATCAGCACGGCATGATCGCCGTTGATGCCGATCTTCTCCAGGCCCTCATACACCGTGCCAAATCCGCAAGCCACCTGCGCCCCATCGGCATACGAAAGCTCGTCGGGAAGGGCGATCAGATCTTTCTCTTCGGCCACCATATACTCAGCCATGCCGCCGTCGCGCTGCCATCCATACGCGCGTCGATACTTTTCGCTCGTGCACGAGATCATATAACCGCGTCGGCAGTCGTTACACACGCCGCAGCCGGAAATGTGATACACAATCACGCGGTCACCTGCCTTGAAGCGCCTGCAGCCCTCGCCCGCAGTCACAATCTGACCGCACGGCTCGTGCCCCGCGATCACTCCCTGATACCCCTCTGGGCCCTTGCCAAGATGCTCGTGATAGATGCAGCGAATATCCGAGCCACAAATCGTCGACGCCTTAACCCGCAGCAGAACCTCGCCGTGTCCCGGTGTGGGCACTGGCACTGTGCGCAGCTCAACGGTCGAGTTGCCCGGCAAAAACGCGGCATGTCATCGTGGCGTTCAATTTCGCTTGCTCCGTTTGGATTCAGATGGCATGGAACGCGTCGCACCTATTCTACGGCGGTGCTTTACGGTGGCGTGATCTCCCCGGTCGGGTCCCATAAATCTTCCCAGGTCTGTCCATCCTTCCACAGAAATACCTGGCCCTTGATCAAACGGCAGTTGCGGTCGATCGCGGCAATCGCGCGCATCTCTTCCTCAGTCAGCGGGTCGCTCACCACACCTTCGAGATTGGCGCGATAGTGATTGACAGAGAAGGGAATCGGCGTTTGCCCGCGTTGCACCGCCCACTTGATGCACACCACGGCAGGATGAATTCCATGCCGCTCGGCAATCTTCAAAATCACCGGATCTTCCGTGGGCGCGGTATCCTCCGGCGTGCGGTCGCGCTCAGGACGACCCGGCGAGCCGATAGGGCAATAGCCAACGGGCGCACTCCATGCTGCTACCACAAACCGGAAAAGCTCCGGCTGCTGAAAATGCGGATGCAGCTCCATCTCATTCACCGCCGGCTTGATGCGCGCATCGCGCAAGACCAACTTCAACTTGGGGATGGTCATATTAGAAGTGCCGATGTGCCGCACCAGCCCCAGGTCCACCAGTTCTTCCATCTTGCGCCACGTCTTCATGTAATTCTCGTGAATGTAAGGCCTGGCGTGGGCGCTGCGTGAGGTCACATCGCAGCCCGGCGGATGGAAGTTCGGAAACGGCCAGTGCACCAGGTAGAGATCCAGGTACTCCAGGCGCAGATCGGCCAAGCGATTTCCGGCAAGAGGCAATTACATCGTCTTCGCCATGCTTATCGTTCCAAAGCTTTGATGTGATCCAGATTTCTTCGCGCCTAATTCCGCCCCGCAGAATCTGCTCGAACGAAGCGCCGATCGCATTCTCATTTCCGTAGACCGAAGCGCAATCAAAATGCCGGTAACCAACTGCAGCCGCGCCCTTCACCGCCTCGGCGATCTCGCTCGCGGTTACGTGATCGGACCCGAAGGTGCCGAGGCCGATCGCGGGCATCGTGGCGCCGGTGTAAAGCTTTCGCTGCGGAATGGCCGCCGGATCGACGGGAGTGGCTGAGGCGGGTTTTGCCATGTCGAGTTGGCCTTGCGGAAATTTAGTTAACGCTAACTTTAAGGAACCTTACATGCTTCAGCACGGCGTGTCAACCTCGATAAGGCACCCGAACGGGAAACCGCTCCCACCAACACGTTCAATGGCCGCCGCCCTTCCTAGTGCCCGCGTCTGCGTAGTGCGTCAATGTCTCGAAGATGGTCGTGTGCATATCTACGGGGTCTGGGTTGGTGAGCACTCCCGTGTCAATCCATTTTTTGGTATTGGGCAACTGCTGCCCGAGCCGGTTATGGAATTCGTTGTACCCGATCACGAACGTAATTCCCTGGGCCAGTTTGACCCGGCCGTCGCACACGTATGGGGGGACAGGATTCCCGAGCAGATAGTAGGCGACAAATTCCATTCCGGCCATCAGGCGCGCCTCTTGCGATTCGTACAATTTCAGTCCCTGGATGTGCGCCGTTTCTGCAGCGGCCATCGTTGCTGATAGTCCATACGAGGTATGCCCAAAGTCGCGGCAGGCCTCTTGCGGAATCCCATTGACCCGGGCATCGAATACCTTCTGCGTCAGCCAACGCGCTACGCCTCGTGGCGCAGGAACAGGATGATCGCCATCCGTGGGAGCGTAGTAGAAATACGAAGGCACGCGCTGCTCCCACATGGCCGCCGCATGGTTCAGCAGGTCGCGATTGTCTGTGAACACGGCAATCCCCATCATGCCCTCGATCATGCTCAGCTCCCAATTGCCGTTCGCCGGCGAACCGTTGTAAATCAGCGGCAGCTCGATCTTGGTCAACATATCCGCGAATGTCTGAATGTCTGCTGGGGCCCAGCCTGCGTCGCTGTTGCGAATAATCTCCGCCGCCCGAGGCCACTTCTCCGCGCTCCACGCAGCTTGCAGCGGCGCATTCGAGAGCGTATATGCCTTCAGGTTCCTGCTGTACGTGTTCATGATCTGGATCGCATTTCGAGCGTAATCGTGGTTGCCGGTGATGTACCACAGCAGCGCCTGAAGATAGGCCGCCGATGCGTCGGCATCCTCGTCATGGCAGCCCAGGTCGGGCCGCGAGTAGGAGCCGCACGCAATCACGCCGCCCGGAGGAGGGCCCTTCACTTTGTAGTTCAGATCTCCAAATGCGCTGGCTTGCGCGTGCAAAAACTGCGTGTAGACAGGCTCAGCTTTCGCCTGCACTTGCTCTTTCACAAAATCCAACTGAGCCTGGCTCACCAGCACTCCAGGGTGCTCGAATGCCTGCGCCGTCGACAATCGAGAATTCAGCCCTAAAATTGCGCATGTCGCCAAAACAATTGGCAGAAGTTTTCTGAATTTCATTGCCCATCCCTCTGAAGCACTGATTTGCGCGCAAACATGCGCATCATAACAGCGCCTGCTCGCAGTTTAGTTCGCGCTGCATTGAGCCGCCACTGGGGTACACTGACGAATGAGCACAGCCAACATCCCCATGCCGGGCGCAGGCGCGTCGCAAGTGGCCGCGCGGCCCGCGGCGAATCCGTGGATGGTCGCGGTTTCGGTGATGATTGCCACTTTCATGGTGGTGCTCGATTCCTCCATTGCCAACGTCGCTTTGCCACATATTGCCGGCAGTCTTTCCGCTTCAACCGATGAATCCACCTGGGTGCTCACCAGCTATCTGGTGTCGAACGGCATCATGCTTCCTGCCTCGGGCTGGATCGCGCGGCGCATCGGACGCAAGCGCCTGCTCATGATCTCCATCCTCTCGTTTACCGGCGCATCCATGCTGTGCGGCATGGCACTCACGATGCCCATGCTTATCGTGGCGAGGATCTTGCAGGGCGCGGGTGGCGGCGGTATGCAGCCCCTGGCGCAATCCATCCTGCTTGAGAGCTTTCCTCCGGACAAGCACGGCAAGGCGATGGCCGCTTACGGCGTGGGCATCGTGGTGGCTCCGGTTGTTGGCCCTACGCTCGGCGGTTGGATCACCGACAGCTATACCTGGCGCTGGATTTTCTACATCAATCTGCCCGTCGGACTGCTCGCGCTTTTCATGGCCAACCTTTACATTTGGGATCCGCCCTACCTTCGCGACGCGGGCCGGCGCGCTATCGACGGCCTCGGTTTCGGGCTGATGGCCATTTGGCTTGGCAGCCTGCAACTGGTGCTCGACAAGGGCCAGGAGGCGGACTGGTTCGGCGCAAGCTGGATCCGCTGGGTCTCCGCGCTTTCCGTCGTAGCATTTCTCGGCTTTGTCGTCCGCGAGCTCCGCCACAACGATCCCATTGTGCAATTGCACACGCTCACCAACCGCAACCTGTTGTTCGGCACATTCATCGCCGGCATTTACGGCTTCGCGCTTTATGGCGTCACGGCCTTCCTGCCGTTGTTTCTGCAAACCATCATCGGTTATTCGGCGCTCGACAGCGGGCTGGCCGTGAGTCCGCGCGGGCTTGGCTCCATGATCGCCATGGTCGTGGTGGGTTCGCTGGCAAGCCGCATCGATAATCGCCTCTTGCTGGCCATCGGGTTCGCCATCTTCGGCTGGTCGGCCATCCTGCTGAGCGAGGTGAATCTCAACATCGCGATGAGCTCTGTCGCGTGGCCCAACTTCATCAACGGATTTGGAGGTGGGTTTGTCTTTGTGCCGCTCACCACTATGACCATGGGCCTGCTGCGCAAGCAGGAAATCGGAAACGCGGCTGGAATTTACAACCTGATCCGCAACATCGGCGGCAGCGTGGGTATCGCTGCGCTCACGGCGTTTCTAGTGCGCGGTTCGCAAGCGCATCAGAACTACCTGGGCGCGCACTTGGGCGCGGGCAGTCCCGCGGCGACCGACGCAATCGCCGGACTCACAGCAAGGTTCATCGTTTCGGGCGCGGACGCAACCACGGCGCATCGCGAGGCGCTGGGAGCGCTCTATGGCAACCTGCAACAGCAGTCCGCAGTTCTGGCTTACGCTGACAACTTCAGGCTGCTGGGCTATCTTTCGCTCGCGTGCATTCCGCTGGTGTTGCTGCTCAAGCGTCCGCGGCACGGGGCAGGCGCCGAAGCGATGGGGGAGTAAAGGCGAGGGGACAACGGACAGTGAACAGGGGTCAGTGATCAGGGGTCAGTGATCAGCGGACGCCGGACGGCAGCTAGCCGACAGCTAACAACCGACAGCTCACTGTGGTCAGTGATCAGTGGCCGGGCACCGTTCTCACAGTTTCACAGTTCCACAGTTTCACAGGCCTACCCCCCCATCCCTTTTTTGGGGTAAGTGCTTTGTTAGCAGTCGTTTGTACCCTTCATCATTCGCTCCATCCCACTGATTCGAAAGGGGTTAGTCGGTAGGATTCCCAATCTAAAGGACTTACGAGACGTATTTTTGGGTGTTGGCGCGTTGGATGGAGCAATTCGTTCGGATGAGGGCTGATTTTTCGGCGTGTACTGAGGTTGTACAGGGTTTCGTAATCGCATCGAAGCCATTCATTTTCTGCTGGTTGGAGGCTGTGTACTGGGATACTGACTCAGTATCCGGGCCAGAGTTGGGGCAGATTCTCTGTGCGTTGATGCCGAAGGTGATGCTCTTGCGCTTTTTTCGCATATCTTGGGCTCCGAGAGACAGGGAACAGGGATCAGGGAACAGGGATCAGAAAAGGCCCCCGCGCCATGGCCCGCTGTTTTGGTAATGCTAGGTTGATTGTGCGCCAAAGGCGGGAAATTCTATGCAAAACGCGAATGCCGGCTAATCGCCTTTCGCTCTTGGGTTTAGCTGCGGGGTGGGGCGTCTGCGGGCTTGACATTACGAATGGGTGGTTGTCGGCGCGACTTCGTTCAATTCAAGTTGCTTTGGATTGTCGGTTCGACTCCGGGCGAACAAAAGCAAATGCAGATCCCTCGGCTCCGCTCGGGATGACACTAGTGAGAGGTGAGGCTGCGGGCCCCAGGCGCGCTCCGCTCGGGATGACACGGGTGAGGCTTCAGGGGAGCATGACGATTTTTGCATCGCTCTTTTGTTCCAAAAAATGGGGTAAGCGCTTACGGCACGACCAAGCGGCTTGGTGAAAAAGTGATTTTGTGAGCAGGCGGGACGGCAGGGGCTGAAGCCCGATGTTGATCGTGAGGCTTTTGTGGCCCGGCTAAAGCCGTGCCCTTGTTACAGGGCTCTCTTCCGGAGGCCTTTTTCACCAACCTGCAAGGTCGCGCCCTGATACTTGGTGCGTCTTCGAAGAAAGCTTTCCGCAAGCTGTCAGGCTGGCGTCTTCAAGGCGCACCCTGGCAAAGCCAGGGTCGAACATCAAGCAGTGAATGGGCGACCTGTCCGTTCGCGCACAGGGTTGTTCGCAAGTGAACATTGAGCACATAGATGGAGCGCGTCCTCGACGGTTTCAGCGCTGCAGTTTGCTGGATTTACGGATGGATGGTTTTGGCACGCGAGATGCAAGTGAGATCGATGGAGAAGTGTCGTTCTGGAACATGATGTCCGATCGCGGTTGATGGCAGCCTCCAACAGTCAGGGCCCCGGATATGGAATGAGGTGCGTTGATGGTCACATTCGGGCAGAATCTCAGGTTTGCCGTGCGGCAGTTGTTGCGCAATCCGGGTTTCACCGCCTCAGTGATCTTTACGCTGGCGCTCTCGATCGGCGCGAATACGGCCATCTTCTCGATTGTGAACGCGCTCCTGCTCAGAAGCCTGCCCTACCCGCACCCGGAGCGCATGGGCGCCATCTTCGAGCGAATCCAGGGCGCCAGACCCTACGACGGAAATATGTCGATCGACGGGGAGCAGTGGGAACTGCTGCGGGACAATGTTCCCAGCTTGATCTCCGCTGTTTCCAGTGGATTGGCTTCGGGCGTGAATCTCGAGGCCGGCGAACACGTCCAGTACCTGCACGCGACGCGCGTCTCGGCGCATTATTTCGACGTGCTGGGGCTCGAACCGGCCATCGGGCGCAACTTTACCGAGACTGAAGATCTGACGCATGGGCCAAAGAGCGCGATTCTGAGCTGGGGTCTGTGGCGCAACACCTTCGGCGGCGACCCCAATCTGCTGGGGCAGAGCATTCTGCTCAAGGGCGAGCCGTACACGGTAGTCGGCGTGCTGCCCGAGGGTGCAGTCACGCCCCTCAATTCGGACCTTTATACAACACTCCAACCCAGCCGCCAGGGCGAGGGGGCCGGCACCAACTTTGAGGTGATTACGCGTCTGAGAGAGGGTGCGACCTGGCAGCAGGCAGACGCCCAGATCAACCGCGCCTGGGCGGGGTGGGCTGCAAAGCGCGCGTTGCGGCATCCCGGCTCAACGACCACCTTCTATTCTGTTTCGCTGCAGCAGGGTCGCACGTCGGGGCTGCGCCCCAAGGCGCTGGCGCTGATGCTGGCGGCGGGATTCATTCTGCTCATCGCCTGCGCCAATCTCGCCGGACTGACGCTGGTGCGCATGGTCCGGCGCACTCCCGAACTGGCAACGCGGCTGGCGCTGGGCGCTTCGCGCTGGCAGATTCAAAAACAGCTCTGGGTGGAAAACCTGTTGCTGGCTATCGCGGGCGGACTGGCAGGCCTGGGAGTGGGCTTTGCGGCTTTGCGCGGGCTGCTTTCGCTGCTGCCGACCGGCTTTCTGCCGGTAGCGGGCGTGCCGCTCGATGGCCGCGTGTTGGCTTTTACGTTGCTGGTTTCTGTTTTGACGAGTGTCCTGTTTGGAATGCTGCCCGCGATGTCGACGCGGGAGGTCGATCTGCGCTGGTCGATGGTCAGTCGAAACGTCGCGAGAGGAGACGGCCTTCTCCTGCGCCAGGCGATGATTGCCGGCGAAGTGGCGTTGACGGTCGTGCTGCTGGCCGCCTCCGGGTTGCTGATCCGCACCCTGATCCATCTTGAGACGCTGCCGCCGGGGTTCAATGCGGAAGGCGTAATGACGGCCACGGCATCGCTGGACGACGCGCGCTTCCACGACCCTGCGGCTTTCAAGAAATTGCTCGACTCGAGCATCTTCGCGTTGCAGCGGATTCCTGGGGTTGCGAATGCCGCGATGGGGTTGACCGTTCCTTACGAACGCGCGTTGAACGACGCGGTCACGCTGCACGATGGACCGCAGGCCGGACAGCAGGTTGGGACCGATGAGATCTACGTAACGCCAGGGTACTTCGACACTCTCCAGATTCCGCTGCTGCAGGGACGCGATTTTGCCGGCTCGGACGGCGCCGATGCGCAGCCTGTGGCGATCGTGAACCGGACCTTCGCGAACAAGTTCTTCCACGGAGAAAATCCCGTGGGCCGCACGCTCAACAAAGGCATCGTGATTGTGGGCGTCGTGGGCGATGTTCAACTATCGTCCGGCCTGGATTTGACGGCGCCGCTGGGGACCGAGCAAACCATCTATGTGCCTGCTGCGCAGGTGAGCGCTCCGATGCTGCAACTGGTTCACATCTGGTTTCAGCCCAGTTGGATTGTCCGCACCGCTGGACCGGTGGAAGGTCTGACGAAGCAAATGCAGGGGGCACTGGCAAGCGCCGATCCCGGCCTGCCGTTCTCGGGCTTCCACACCATGAACGACCTGATGGCGCAGAGGTTGTCCACACAACACATCGAAGTGGCCTTGCTGGGCGCCATGGCGATGTTGGCGCTGCTGTTGAGCGCCGTGGGGATTTTTGCGCTGGTGGCCAACATGGTGGCGCAGCGGACGCGCGAAATCGGCATCCGCATTGCGTTGGGCTCGAGCATCCACGGGGCCATGGCGCATGTGGGTGGAAGCGGGATGCGAGCGTCCTTTTTCGGAATCGTTGTTGGTCTGATTGCATGTGTGGGAACGCTGCGGCTCATGCGCAGCGAGCTTTATGGAGTGGGCGTATACGATGTGCCTACGATCCTGACGGTGGCGGCGACGCTTGCGTGTGTCACGCTTTTGGCAGCATCCCTTCCGGTGCTGAGGATTGCGCGGATCGACCCTGCGACAACGCTACGGGATGAATAGAGTATCCATTCGGGAATCGAGGGAAGGTCCTCTCTTCACGCGGCGATGTTCTGCCGAAAGAGCATTGGTCCCAAATGGAGAGACGTCTCCGGGATTCGCCGTAAGGGCGGAAGCTAGCGCTTGAACGTTGGCGCTGAGGCTGGGCCGGACGCTGGCTGTGAAGCTGGACGAGAGGCCGGTTCAAGGGACTCCGGGTCCGCGGCAATGCGATACCACGTGCCTGTGCCCAACTTGCCGACGCCCACCATCACGCCGGACGACGGCAAAGTATAGGTTCCCTGGTCGTCCCATTGCGTGTTGATTGCGTGCAGCGTGTAATGCCCATTGCTTGCGGTAACTGTCCCGTCGTTCGGCAGCGTGCCATCCGTGGCCTCGCTATGAAAGGTGTAGGTGCCGTTCACCGAAATCTGCCACACCCAGATACCGGAGCCGACGTTGAGCTTCTAAAGGCCCACGAGGGCGGGGTCGACCGATCCCGGCTTGCCGCCCGGCGGCACCGGCAGAGGCGACGCCCATTGCAGGTTGTCGTTTGAGCATGGCGCGTCGCGCACGACGCAGTCCAAGCCACCCCCCTTGGTGCAATCCGCCAGCGCAGCTGCCGCGGCCCCTTCGCGCGTTGGACCATTGCCATAGCCATAATGAGTCGGGGCCCACGCCTCCGGCGATGCCAGCGCCACGCAGGCGTTCACCACAGAAGCGACAACTTTGCAGTCCCTGGCGCCGTTCGCCTGGCAGGACTGAATGGCGATGCGCTCGACCGTAGCCTGCGAATCTCCCCTCGCAGAGCCGTTCTGCGACGTCGAGGTAGAAACAGCGACGGCTGCCCATAGATTCTGCTGCGCCGCTGCGGATCGCGGACTCATCGCCGCCACCGCCATCCATACTCCTGCGCCAATTACCGCACCTCTCCCGAGCACTGCCGCGATCGTCTTCCACATCGCTGCTTCTCCTTGATCTTTTTGGGGAAATCTTCGGGGGGAATGCTTGCCTACACCTTCCCAAGCATCCCCGCTGCGCGTCAAGCACGAAGTTGCGCTGCCTGAAAGAGACGGAGCCCGCGGCGGCGACATAGAACCCCGCAGCATCAGCGATGAGCTGTATACGTTTGTAGACGAAATGTCGTCATCGCGACGATATCTCGACACGAAGATTTCGTCACGGCTGGCGGATCGCCCCAATTCCCGAGTGCGATTCTAACCCTAAACTCTTTGTTAACAGCTCAGCATCGAATCCTTCTTCCCATGCGACATTTTGGCAGACGAAGTGCCTTCTCCAAGGTGTCCTGCAAGACGGAAAGATGGTACGGACAGGACAAACCTTTTATCCGAGGTGGGACATATGTCAAATCAGCCCAATTCCAGCTTTCCTCTTCTCGCGAGCGACCAGGCCGAGGTGATCCAGATCTTTCTTGAACTGATGAGCGAGGGGGATCGCGCAGCAAGCGCGCCGGAAGTGAAAAGCGACCGGATAGTCGGGCCGCGCGATGGCTCCGGGGCCTCATGGTTTCCGCGCGAACTGCATGAAACCGAATAGAACGGCAAGCTTCACCACTGGAGCAGCGCCTGGCCGCGGGCGAAGCGCTACGAGCGTGGCCAGGACTGCACTTCGCGAACGGCGGGGAGCATGGTTTGAAACGGATCGGCTCTTTCTCCGGAAACGACGGCGCCGCGGGCACGAGGCGGTTCGCGAGCCGCTACTGGTTTGAAATCGAATCGAGGCAGCTCGCTACGCTCCGGCGAGCACGAGGAGGCAGGTGATGTTGTCGTGTCCGCCGGCTTTGTTGGCGGCGGAGACGAGGCGCGTGCACAATTCCTCAAGCGGAGCGCCGACCAGCAGCAGCGATTCAATGAGCGAATCGGAAAGCTCGCGCGTGAGGCCATCGGAGCAGAGCAGGAAGAGGTCGCCGGGTTCGGCTTCCAGCTCAAAGATGTCGGGGGAGACGGATTGTTGCGTGCCCAAGGCGCGCGTGATGACGTTGCGGAGCGGGGAACGCATGGCCTCCTGCCGGCTCATTTGGCCCATGCGCATCTGCTCTTCGACGAGCGAGTGATCGATGGTGATCTGCTCGAGATGGGAGTTGCGGAGCCGATAGCCGCGGCTGTCGCCGACATTGATCAACCAGGCGCGGCGTTCGTCGACTAGCAAGGCCACCAGCGTGGTGCCCATGCCGCTAAGCTTCTGGCTGCGCTCAGCGCGGGAAAAGATGGCCTGATTGGCGGCCGCAACGGCTGCTTCGGCCTCGCTGGGCGGTGGATTGGCCGGGTTTCGTTCGGTGAGGCGCCGCATGACCTCATCGACGGCGAGGGAGCTGGCGATTTCACCGGCGGCAGCGCCACCCATGCCATCGCAGACCACGTAGACGCCGTGCTCGACGGAGTAGGCGAAAGCATCTTCGTTCGAAGGGCGCTTGCGGCCGCGATCCGTGGCCGCCGCGACTGTGTAGTGGAGGACCGCCGTCGCCAAGAGTAAACCCCCGTCGCTCAGTGTACCTAAAAAGCCGGGACCAAGGGAGACAGGGAACAGGGAATAGAGAATAGAGAATACGGAGGAGGAATCAGTGAGCCGGATGAGTGGCGGCGGCAGGGTCAGCAGGCAGGGCGGGGGGCGCAGGCAATTCAAAGACCTGGATCGCCTCGCCGTTGATGAGAGCCACGCGGCGTCCTGAGGGGGAGATGGCCACGTTGCCGCCGGCATCGAAGATGGGACTGAGCGGGGAGACGAGGGCGATATCGCCAGTAGCCGCGTCGAAGATTGAAACTGATTGTTCTTTGACGTCATCAGCGTCCATGGGGGCGTAGGAATTGACGGCACGATCGGTATCGAGCGTTGCCCACGCTAAACGCAAGCCGTTGGCGGAAACCGTGAGCCTGGGCCAGACCTCGGTCGACGGCGCTTCAGAGATCCAGAGTGTGCGCCCGCCGGTGGTCATCGCAACCAGCTTGCTTTCTCCCGATGGGCTGCAGCCGATGACCAGGATCTCCCGTTCCGAAACAAAATCGTCTTCGGGTTCGCAAGAGGAGTCGACGCCGCCCAGCATCTTCGTGCCGCCGGAGAAATAGCTGAGGTTGAGCAGCCAATCCGCTCCGCGGCCGCGAAGGTTTTCAATGTAGCCGAGGGAGTTGATGGGAAGATGAACCGCGGAGCGGGTGCGGCTGACGAGCAGAACCTGGCCGGTGTCGCGTTTGAGGACGCGGACAATCATATCGGGCGGATTGCTGTCGGCAGCGGAGTTCTGAGCAGAGTCCTGGGCCGAGTCCTGGGCCGAGTCCTGGCTGGACTCCTGATTGGGGGTGAGGCTGGCTGTGGATGGAGAAGAGGCCTGACCGGACTTTGGTTGCGCGGCTGGAGGTTCGAGTGAGTTGGTAACGAGAAACTGCTCGGAAGGATCCATGTCGAGCCAGAGCAGGGAGCCGGGGAAGTCGAGGTAGGGCTTCAACACGAGCGTGGCGTCGCCTTCGAGGAGGTTGTTGCGATCGCGCAGCAGAAAGTGTCCGTCGCTGAGCATCCACAGGTAGCGAACGCGATCGTGGACAGTCCATAACTGGTTGGCCTCGACCGTGCCTTGGGGCAGAGCGAGCACCACGGCGCGGATCTCGCGCTCATCGCTTTCCTGGCCGTTGGCGGTGTCGCGGTGCAGCAGGCCGGGAACGCGGAAGGTGAGCAGCAGCCGGTCTTCGTCAATGAAGTCGAGCGAGACCAGGGCATTGCGGGAGCCGAGGTAGATGAGGCCGGGCGCTGTGAATCCCAGGGGGTCGATGGGGATGGTCCACTTGACCGGCAGCGTGGGCTTGTCAGGGAACTTGTTAATGAGGTAGCGCTGTTTGACACGGGGCGAATTGGGCGAGTCGGGGCCGATTCCACTTTGCGCCAATAGAGGCGCAAGCGTGAGAGCAGCGGCCGTGAGAAGCGACAAACCCGCATACACCCCGAAGCCCGGAACTCTCAACCGATGCACCATCCACTTTATTCTCGCCGATGGGTTGCAATTTGGGCAGTGATGACCTGATCGTCGGCCGGTGCGGTCTTGAGGCTGAGAGCCCGCCAGCTACCGGAACTTGCTGCGAGCATCAAGGTTGGGGAGATCGGTGGGGCAGTTTGGCCGGACAACGCAGCGGCCGCGACGACGGTGTGTGCGACAGTAAAGAGGTCATGGCACAACAGCGCACGGCGAACGGGCAATTCAGGTTCCTGGGTTACGGCGCGTGCGCCCTGGCAGGATCGTTATGGGGCACCGGGTTCTACTTTGGGCGGCTCGCGCTCAATGAGATGAGCGTGGAGTCCATGGTGCTCTACCGCTTTCTGTTTGCCTGCGTGGGCATGCTGCCGGTGATCGTCACGCATCGCGTGCGATTGACGGCGGGCGAGACGCGAACCATGCTGATGGCGGCGTTCTTCGGCATTCCCGTCCAATTCCTGCTGCAATTCCATGGGCTGGCGCTGACCACGGTGAGCCACGCAGCGCTGATGGTGGGGGCGATGCCGGTGCTGCTGGCTGCGGCCGCCGCGCTGTTTGCAGGCGAGAGGCTCGACTGGGTGGGCTGGCTGGCGCTGTGCGGTTCCACCTGCGGGGCGGCGATGGTGGTGCTGGGCGGCAGCCGCGTTACGACCGGGCGCGAAACGCCTTCGCTCGAGGGCGACCTGCTGGTGATTGCCTCGCTCATCACCGCGCTTGCGTGGATTTTGCTCAGCAAGAAATTGATGGAGACGCACAGCCCGCCGGTGGTAACGGCCTACACGATTTATTCAGGAATGGTCATGCTGCTGATCTG
This sequence comes from uncultured Acidobacteriaceae bacterium, assembly GCA_963758785.1. GTDB lineage: Bacteria > Acidobacteriota > Terriglobia > Terriglobales > Acidobacteriaceae > Telmatobacter. Next base: position 144,177 of record CAVWXA010000017.1, on the reverse strand, counting down.
GATCTTCGGTACGCGGCTGCTGGCGCCGTGGACGCATGAAAAAGTTCAGCCCATCCCGTTTGCCCACGTGAGCACGACCGCATGGGTCGCATTGGCGATCAGCGGAGTGATGTGCACGGCCACCACGACGCTGCTTTGGAACTGGGGCATTCATCAAGTGCCGGCATCGCGCGCCGGCGTGTTTTTGAATATCGAGCCAGCGCTGGGCTCGGTGCTGGGCGTGGAATTGCTTGGCGAAAAGCTTGGGCCGTATGCGTGGCTGGGCGGCGCACTGATCCTGGTCGCGGCCGTGGCGCTGACGACGCGTGGCCGCGAGCCGGAGCCGGCGGTGATCCTTGAATAGAGAACAGAGAACAGAGAACAGAGAATAGAGAACAGAGAACAGAGAACAGAGAATAGAGAACAGAGAACAGAGAAGAGACCAGAGACCAGAGACCAGAGACCAGGGAACAGGGAACTGAGAACTGGCCCCTGATCTCTGTTCTCTGATCTCTGATGTGCGATAGCATCGGGGTCATGGAACAGGCCGCGCCTTCAACGCCAGTTGCGGAGAATCCTGCCTCTTCGCGAAGCAAGCTGCGCGTCTGGACTGAGATCGTCATCGCGTACGGGCTGATTCTCACCGTCATTTGGACGCCGCGGCCCTGGCAACGATTCCTGTGGATTGTGGCGGCAGCGGCGGTTGTCCTTCTCATGGGCATCTCATTCGACGGCTGGAAGGCGATGGGCCTGCGCGCCGCGAACTTCGGGCGCTCGTTGTGGATTGCCGGCGTGGCGCTGGTGCTGGCCGGCGTGGCCGTCCTGATTGCTGCCCGGATGCACACGTTGCTGATGGTGGACGGTGTGTGGGAGTTTCCTGCGATGTACGGCGCATATGCCGTCTGGGCCGGCGTGCAGCAGTTCCTGCTACAAGGCTTTTTTCTGTTGCGGTTTCTGCGCGTGATTACGAACGCCAGGCTGGCGGCGCTGACCGCGGCCGCGTTCTTCGCCGCGGCGCATGTGCCCAATCCCGTGCTTGTGCCCATTACTTTTATTTGGGGATTCGCGGCGTGCCTGCTGTTTCTTCGCTACCGCAATCTTTATCCGCTGATGATTGCGCACGCCATCCTCGGCATCGCGGTGGCGATGACGGTTCCCGGACCGGTGGACCACAATATGCGCGTCGGCCTCGGTTACCTGACTTACAATCCGCACCGGCATCTGCACAGGATGCACCGGCTAACGCAGCCATAGCGACAAAACGGTGCGCGGCAACGTGCCGGCGGCGAGGACGCCGCCGGTACAGCCGGTCTGGAGACCGGCGCTACGCCATTCCTTCGAATTCGAGCTGGCGTTTATCGCAGCCATAGGGACCAGATCGTGTCCACCGTAGCATGGGTTACCGCTGAAGCACCCACGCGGCGCTCCTGGCGCCATGCCCGCCCGTAGAAGATTCCGGCCAGCGCGGCGAGAATCACATAGCGCCAATTGAAGCCGGTGGTGCGCTTGTTGAAGTGGGCGAGGCCGAAGAGGCAAGCGGTGAGGATCAATGCGCCAAAGCGGCCGATACGCTTTTCAAGCAGATTCTGCAGCCAGCCGCGGAAGAACAGCTCCTCCGGCACGGCGACGAACAGGAAAGTAAAGATCCACGCGGGGACGATGAAGACGAAACCCCGCCATCCACTGTGCGCGTGCAGAAAGCCGAGCCAGAGCCCAAGAACGAGCGCGACGGGGGTGTAAAAAGCAAATTCTCGCAGGCCGATTGCCAAATCCTTGAGGCGCAGGCGCAGGTCGAAGCCGGTTCCCTTGAGTTGGCGAATGAGGACAAAGGCGTAGATGCCCGCATCGAGAAGGAGAATCTTGTTGAAGATAGCCAGGCGCCGCGGCCACGCGGCCTCAAACCAGCGCAAGTCGACGGCCAGGCCAAGTGTAATCAGAACCAGAAAGTCGCGCCAGTTGCCGCGCTGCGCTGCATCGACGTGTGCGGCCTGCCAAAGCAAAAATGAGATGGCGACGGGAAGGAGCGCGTACAAGGCGAGCCATCCCCAACGAAAACTACCTGCGCCGCAGGCCACCAGCACGTAGGGAATGCACAGGACCGCTGGAGACACGAGCCGAACCCCCACTGGAAGAGCACTGACGCGCGCTGCCGTGGTCTGCGGGAAAAATGCCACGGCCAGAAACGGGGCGATCGTGAGCAGGGCGGCGGCCAGGTTCGCGGGAGTGATCAGGGGCAGCCATTCGTTCATGTGCATCCATTCCATTGTGCGCCAGACCACAGCCGGCGCCCGTCGGAAAACCTTTGTCACCGGTTCATCGAGATTTTGAGTAACGACCCGTCGCGTGCGGCCGATAGAGGCATTGGTCATTCGCGGAGGCTCATGTGACTCTTCTTACTTGGAATCATGCTTGCACCGTGGGCGTCCGCGCCATGGACGACCAGCACGGCATTCTCATGGATGCAATCAACGAACTGCGGCAGGCGCTGGTGCGCGGAAGCGGGCGCGAAAGGATGAGCGAGCTGCTGGACCAGCTCATTGAATTTACGCGCATGCATTTTTCGAGCGAAGAGCAGCTGATGGCGCAGACCGGCTTTGCCGGCCTCGAGGAGCATCGCGGCGAGCACCACAAAATGTTGGCCGGGATTCTGCAGGCGGCGCATCGGCTGCAATACGGCGAAGCGCTGCCTTTGCGGCCGTTACTGTGTGAACTGCACCGCGGGTTTCTCAATCACATAGAGAGCACCGACCAGAGATATGGTCCGTGGCTCCGCGAGCACGGCGTTGGCTGATGTGCAGATGGAGGATTCGCGGGCCGAGCAGGACAATTTGCGACGACCCCACCTAAACTTCTTTGAGCTTGCTCCGATAACCCTTGTGCTGGCAGCCGCCGGCAGGAGAATGCCTATGGCGCTGATGAACTGGAGCACAAACTTCTCGGTTGGAGTGGAAACTCTCGACGGCCAGCACACCGGGCTGTTCCAAATTGTGAATGAGCTGCATGCCGCGATGTTGACGGGGCAGGCGCAAAGCGTTACGAGTGCGTTGCTGAAGAAGCTGGTGAAATATACGCGCGATCATTTTTCGTTCGAAGAGAAGATGATGGCGGCCACCAACTACCCGGGCCTGGCGAGGCATCGCACGCACCACTCAGACCTGACGAAGCAGGTGGATGAGTTCATGGCGCGCTACGAGCGTGGGGAAGGCAACGTCAATATTCGCCTGCTGCGCTTTCTCGGCGACTGGCTCACCAAGCACATCCAGCTTGAGGATAAGGAATACGGGCCGTGGCTGAACCGTCATGGCATGCGGTGAAGGAGAGCCGCATCAGTTGGCGACGACTATTGGGACGATGTGAATTCGCCTGAAACTATGACTCGAACGATAACTGCGCCGAGGCCCAGGCGGATGGGCCCGCCTTTGGCTCCGAGGCCAGTTCGTACACCAGCCGTTCCAGCACCAGACGCTTGTCAGGGGGCGAAGAGCGCAATTCGAGATCGGCGCGTGCCACGAGGCGGAGAGCGCGGGTGAGTTCGCGGCGGCTTTTGTAACGGCGCGCCTGGCGGATGAGGTCGTCGGCGGCGAAGGGCGGCATGCGGAAGCCCTGCCACAGCGCCTGCCAGATGGCGCGCGAGTCGCGCACATTTTTTTCAAGAATCACCAGCATCTGGCGGAAGGTGCGGGCGAGCATGTAGAGGTGTCCGATCGCCGCATCCTCGCCTGCGTCGGAGCTGTTCAGCAATCCTTGCAGCAGTGCCAGCGCGCGCACCCGGTCGTGGGCGCTGATGGCGTCCGTCAGTTCGTAGAGCGAGCGCTGCTTGGCGGCCAGCACCATCGTTTCCACGTCGCCGAGCGTGATGCGGCCGCGACCCGTGGCGTAGAGCAAAAGCTTTTCGAGCTCGGACGAAACCAGCATCATATCCGCGCCAAGCGCGTCAACCAACTCGCGCGCTGCATCGCTTTCGAGGCGCACGTCTGCCTCCTGCGCGGTGGCGACGGCCCAGCGCATGGCGTCTTCTTCGTTCACGCGGGCCAATTCCACCATGCCGCAATGCTCGCCGAGCGTTTCAGTCAGGCGCTCGTAGCGATTCTTGTCGTCCAGCTCCATGCGGCGCGTATCCGAGGGGATGCGCAGAAAATCGGCGATGAACAGGAGCAGCGCCTGTGGATTGGGCGATCGGAAATAGCGGTCGAGCGCGGCAAATTCATCCTTCTTCGTGCCGCGCGTGTAAAGCTGGCGCACGTTGCGAATGAGAATCACCTGGAATGGCGCCATGAGTGACGGTGTCTGCGCGCGGTCGAGCACTTCGAAAATTGAACTGGAAGTGAGGTCGAGATCGGAAAGGCAAAAATCGCGGAGGTCAGCGGGGGCAAAGGCGTTGAGGACGGCGGCGCGGCAGCGGTCGAGCAGGTAGATTTCGTCACCCGCCAACACGTAGCCGGGCCGCAACTTGCCAGTGCCCGCCGCAGCGGCTTCAATCTCCGCAATAAAGCGAGAGACGGCACTGAAGCCCGCGCCCCAGCGTAAGGTGGTCAACGGTTGACCCCCTTGGCTTCGGCCTTTTCGGGGCCTGCTGCCCTTGTGGCGATCTTTCGAGCAGCATGTCGAATCCGTGCATTCTTCATGCGCTTCCAGAATACTGTTCCCCGGCCCCGCTGACCAACATGGAAAAGTGGACAGGAATCAAGAAATACGCGCACGCTGCACGAAACGCGGCCGGAACGCGGCGTGTGAGTTGCATTTTCTTTTCGCCAAGCTATCGCCCGGTTTCCGCCGGATAGGAGATCTCGAATTGGCTGACGACGACGCTGTTGCCGAAGGGAACCGAGCCCGTCCACGCAACGCCGGCGCCGCCATACTTGTTCGGTGCGATGGTTCCTTTGAGCGACAGCGTTTCGCGATCCGTAGTGTTTGATCCGGTCGCGGTGAAAGTTGATCCGGCGATGAAGAGCGTGATGGTGGTATTGGGCTTGAAGACGCCGGTGAGCTGCTGCTGGTCGCTGACAGGATGCCCGATACCGTCGACGACCTGGTAGAGCTGGAACATGCACTTGTCCGAGGCCTGGATGGTGCGCCAGAAGCGCAGCGAGTAGCCGTTGCGAGTGCGCGGATCGTATTTGATAAAGATGTCGGCCTTTTGATTGCGCGGGCCGGCGTTATCGTCGGGCGAGCCGGCGATGCCGAAGCCCTGGCCGGCAGTCTTCTCCGGAGTCATGACGACTTTGACGCGCATGTCGCCGGTCGGCTTGTCATTCTGATAGAGCAACTGTGCGCCCTGCGAGGCAATCCGCAAGCCGTAACCGTTGACGAGGTTGTCTCCGGTGGAGGAGGTCCAGGTTCCCATGACCGTCCATAGGCCGCTGACGTAATTTGTATTTTCTGCTTCGACAAAATTGCGGAACTTGGGATCGACGGTTCCGGACCTGACCTCCGAAGCCGCGATGGGACGGGCAGAGATAGCGACGGTCTCCGGTCCGGGATCGCTGATGTTGTGCTTGGGCCGGATGACGGCTTCAATAAATTTAGCGTCGAATCCAGGGGCGAGCGTGAGCTGGCGGAGCGGCTGGTCGCCGCGACTCACGGCAACTTCGCGGCGCCCGGCCAAAATGCTGCATTGGGCATCGTCGCACGTGTACCAGTCGATGATGGATTCGTCGTCGCGGCCGCCTAGGTCGAGCGCATAGGAGACGGCGATTTGCCTGTTGGCGGGCGTTGTGAGTTTTGGTTGGCGTGTGAAGGTGGGCGGGGCAATGAACGCGGGTTCGACGTAGAGGTGCGAAGTTACGAAGAAGCCGTTCGCGGCCTTCGCTTTTACGGCTACATATTCAGCGTGATTGGTCGTGTTCTGGCCTGTCACGGTGATGGATTTGCCGGTGTCGGCGCTGAGGGTGATGATTTTTGAATCGGTGGACCATGTGATGGGCGTGTCGGCGGCGCGCGCGGGCTCGACGCTTGCCGTGAGTGTGATGCCGGGCTTGCCAGTGCGGATTGACGCGTTGCCCGGCGGCTCAGTGTTCGAAAACGGGCCCGCATTGGCAGACGCGTTTGTGAGCGGCGCGGGCGCGCCTTCGAGGTAAGTTGATTTGAGCGCCATGCGGAACACGTCGCTCGCGTCGTTCGCATATTTCTCGCGCACGCCTGCAGGGTCCCAGTCATCGACTACGCCGTTAGGGGTGGCGCGGAGCATGTCCCACGGGTTGAAGGCCTTGGCTTCTTCCGCGGTTATTTCGCGCGAGAGCGTAAACATGTGCGGCCCGAGGATGCTGTCGTAGATAACGGCGGGCTTGCCGCTCGCGTCTTTCGTTTGATACGTGAGCGAGTAAAGATTCTGCCGCACGGCAGCCTTCCACACCATCCACGCCACCGGAGAATTGGGCGTATTCGCCGGCATGGTGCAATGAATGAGCGCGACGGGGTTGCGAAAGCCCTTGTAAAACTCCAGTCCGCGCGCGGCACGGAAGACGGTGTTGATGAAAGCGATTCCCGAAGAAGACATGACGCCATTGCCGGTGGGGAAATAAACTTCGGAGTTTTCCCACACGCCCACTGTGCCGCCGCCGATGAAATCGTCGGTGCCTTCAACGTAGACATTGGTGAAATAGGAGCGCGTGGTGCGGATAAATAAGGTATCGAGGCGGCTGAGGAAGGCGACGTGCGAGTAGACATGCTTGTCGCCGTCAGCCTGTAGCGCGACGGCCTGGGTGATCACCGGCGAACGCATTTTGAGATTCCTTGAGGGGTCGCCGGGATATTCGTAGTCCAGGTTGCAATAGTTCACGACGGTGAGGTTCATCATGGTGAAGCCGGTTGCGTTGACCATGAAGATGTAACCATTGTTCGACGCGCCCTCTTTATTGCCGCGATTGTCGGCGAGCACCACTTTGCGGCGATCGTCGGTGAGTCCCAGCAGTGTGATGTAGTTCTTGGTGATGGTCATGCTGGTTTCGGTATCGGTGCCGTGGAGGAAGTAGACGTCGGGCTTGATGCCGATGACGGTGGGGTGCTCTGGCGTGCCCGCGGGCGCGGCCGCATAGGCAGCTTGCAGCGTTTTGAATTTCTTGAGGTCGGGTTCGTCCTGCATGAGACTGCTATCGACAAGGTAGTCATAGGCGTAACCCCTGGTGTCAAAGGGCACGCCGGTGTAGCCGTTATAAGGTGCGCCGTGCATATTGTCTTGCGCGCACGAAGCAGGCCCGGACACCAGCACGACGATGAAAATTGCAAAGAGAATTCCCAGCCGGCCGCTGAGGATCTTCATCGGTTCACCTCAAAATGTGGTCAGACCACCCGCCAAGACGATAGAGGGGCTGAAGCAGCAGTGTCAACGAATAAATTGCGGCATAAAATGCGCGCGTTGAGCCAGAACGATCAGAAGCCTTCGAGCACGTCGGCCACAAGCTGCCGGGCGAACTCCTGCGACAGGCGCTGGATGGCGGCCGGATCTTCCTGAAGGAAGGTGGGCAGATTGGTAGTGGACTGATACTGCTCGCGAAAGACGTAGTTATTGTTCTGATAGAGAACCCTGCCGTCCTTTGCGGTGAGTGTAACGGCTGCCACGACGGTGATGACAAAGCTCGACGATTGCTGCGTGGCGGCGTTGTAGGTGAGTGGCAAGGTTGATTGCTTGAGGATGGTGCCGTGCAACACTGCGTCGGCATCGGGGCCGGCATGGGCGATGACGCGAAAGCGGGTGCGCGCGGCGAACTCGCGAATGACAGCTTCAGTCATTGCCGTCTCCGTGCCGCTTGAATCGGTGCGCGTGGCGAACAGGGGAACGGCAAGCGTTTTGACATCGGGAGGCAGATGCGTGGCCGCGCCCAGCGTGTGATAGCCGCAGCCGGTCACGGCAGCGAACAACGCTGCGAGCGTCACGGCAAAGAATCGGCGATTCATGCTGACCCCAGTATAGCGGCGCAGCGGACGACGAGTTCGGCGGCCGTTGGCGGGACGCGCGGCGACGGATCAAGAGCCCTGGAGCGCTTTACGAAAGTGAACGCAGCGGTCGACGACTTCAAAACCCATGGCCGCATGCGCACGGAGCGAACCTTCCTCCGCAATCAACGCGTCCGAAGCAATCTCACGACAACCCTTCGCCCGCGCCCAGTCTTCGGCAGCGCGCATCAGGTCGCGGCCGATGCCCTGGTTGCGGTTTGCCGCATGAACGAACCATCCCTCCACAAATCCAACGGGCCGCGCCGTATCGCAGCCGTCGGCGTGGGAGCGCAAACCGGCCTCGAGAAAGCCGATCAAGGCACCGTCTTCACTCTGCGCAACAAGAACAACTCCGGGAAGCGTGCCGGACATTCGTGTCGACATCACGGCGTCGAGTTCCTGTCCTTGTTCTTCAGCGGAGCTGTTGGGCCACAAGAGCACTCGCATCGCTATGAGCTGATCTCGATCTTCCCGTCGTGCTGGCCGAACGCTATGCATTAACTGCCTCCAGTTGTTTGATCCACGCATTTTGTTAGACCCACGCAGTGGCCATCTTGCCCAGGCCGGGCGATGGGAGCTGCAAGCCGTCGACTCGTCCGGTGAAATAGCGCTCGTTCAGTTGCGCGGAATCCAATTGCTCGAAGCGTTTGAACCCGGCGCGGCGAAACTCCTCATCAAGCTCGGCGGGCGCAAAGAAGAGCTGGAAGGGCTCCCCGGCTTTCGCCACGCGCGCGGCCAGTGAGTTGAACACCATGCGCTTGAGCGGACTGAGCGACCGAGGCGAAAGTGCATAGTCAAAACTGACGGCGGTGCCGGCGGGGAGATTCGCAATCGTCTGCAATGTAGCGCGAAAGGCCTGGACCGTGAGATACGGGACGACGCCAAGCCAGCCGAAGAATGCAGACTTGCGGGCGTCGAAACCGGCACGGGCGAGACCCTCGGCAAGCGTCTGGTGCTCGAAGTCGAGTGGAACGAACGTGAGGCCGGCGGGCTCGGCGATGGCTGCTTCGGCAAGCAAAGCGCGCTTCCATTCCTGCGTGGCGGGGAAGTCGACTTCGAAGACGCGCAACTGCGAAAACGGATTGCGATACGCAAAGGTGTCAAGGCCCGCGCCCAGGATCACGTACTGGGTAACTCCTGCGGCGATACATTCGACCAGGCGTTCTTCAGCGTAACGGCTGCGCGCCGCCATGAACGCGCGAAAGGCGCGCGCCAACCGGCTCGATTCACGAAAATGATCGAAAACAAACCGGGGCCCCAGCAGCGGCACGGCGACGGGATCGTGGAGGACGCAGGGCTGGTCGAGGACCTGGTGGACGGCGCGGCGCAAGGCTACGCGGAGAGCAGTTTTGCTGGCGCGGCCAGGCTGCATGGCCCCAGTTTAAATGGCGAATGGAATCGGAGACGGGCGGCGGTGCGGACCGCGTATGCTGATTGCCATGAGCTGGATTGGATGGGCGCTGCTTTCCGCCGCATTTGCCGCAGCCACAGCCCTTTTGGCCAAGGTGGGCGTGGCACATGTTGACTCGAACCTGGCTACTGCATTGCGCACCAGCGTTGTGGTGGTCTTTACCTGGGGCATCGCGCTGGCGCTGGGCAAGCATGGCGAAATTCGCTCGCTCGACGGACGCACCATCCTTTTTCTCACGCTTTCCGGGCTGGCTACCGGACTTTCGTGGCTCTGCTACTTTCGCGCTCTGCAGTTGGGCCCGGCCTCGCGCGTCGCGCCGCTCGATAAGCTGAGTGTTCCACTGGTCATGATCTTCGCCTGGCTGCTGCTGGGCGAAAAGCTCAATGCCACAGCACTCATCGGCGGCGTGCTGATCACGGTGGGAGCAGTGGTGATGGTGCTTGCATGATAGTGATCAGTCGTCAGTTGTCAGTGATCAGTCTTAAGCGAGCAGCAGCTCTCCTATACTGGAACGAATGACGGCGACCCCTCAAGCTCAACCTGCCACCAGCGCTTCGCCGCGACGCATTGTGCTCACCGGCTTTATGGGATCGGGCAAGACTACCGTGGGGCCGCTTGTGGCCGATCGGCTGGGCTGGCGCTTTGTTGATGTGGATGACGTGATTGAAGCCGAGGCCGGCTGCACGATTCCCGAGCTTTTTCGGCGAGATGGCGAGGCGGCATTTCGCGAGCGTGAGCGCACAGCCATTGCGCGATTCATCGGCGGCGCACGACAGGCCGGCAGCGACGCACTGGTGCTGGCGCTGGGCGGCGGCGCCATTGAAGATGCCGCGACGCGGTCGCTGCTACTAGCGGCGCCCGAAACGCTGCTGGTTCACCTGGAGGTCGAGCTGGCCACGACGCTGGCGCGCTGCGGCGGCACCGAGCATTTGCGACCCATCCTCGCCGACCAGGCGAACCTCGCCAGCCGTTACGCCAGGCGGTTGCCGCTTTACAGGACAGCGCACGTGTCGATTGCGGTGGACTCGCTCACGCCGGAGCAGGTGGTGGAAGCGGTGGTTCGCGCAGCAGGGCACAAGCGCTAACTCTCAAGTGTTTCAATGACATCTCAGGCGCGACCTCTTTGCCGTTCAACTCTGAAATGAACGTGTTCAAAAAATTGTTGACACTTCGCGCTTCATGCCGCATCCTATTTTTGAACATGTTCAATATCATGACCAAGCCGGCACTGACGACGAAGGCCGAGGCGACTCGCAACCACATCGTAGACTTGGCGCTGGATTTGTTCCGCCTCTCGTGAGCGCGTTCAAGCTGGCGCGGTTGGCGCTGCTCAAACCGCCGCGGGCAAGGGTCGTGGATCTGATCGTGGTGGCGGAAGGAGGATAGGAGCGTGGCGGCTCGGATGATTGTCGATCAGAAACTCATACGCATATCGATCGCGCTGGTTTGGCTCTACCAGGGCCTGTGGTGCAAGGTACTGGGCGGCGTTCCGCATCATCAGGCCGTGGTTTCTGCTGTACCATTCATTGGCCCGGCTGGGAGCCGCGCGGTCTTGATCGTCCTCGGCCTGATTGAATGCGGGTTGGCCGCCTGGGTACTTTCGGGTTGGCAACTGGCCAAGGCCGCAGCGGCACAGACGGTGCTGCTGGTCGCCATGAATGCCGGAGGACTGATCTGGGCGTGGCGCTTGCTTCCCGATCCTGCCGGCATGATTCTGCAAAACTTCACATTTGTGCTTCTTATCTGGATTGCAGCGGAGGTGCAACCTCATGTCGCAACCGCGTGAACTGAAGCAGACGCCGTGGCGGCGAGGGCCTTTCAGGGCGTGGCCGCGGGGTTTGTCATTCGGGCAGACTTATGAGGATCCCGAGATCGAGCTCGAGGCCTTCGTACCCCGCAGCCGGGTCTTTTGCATCGCCGGGGCGGGATATACGGCGCGGGCGCTGGCCGCGACGGGGCATCACGTAACGGCCGTGGATATCAACCCGGCACAAGTTGCCTATGCCGAGTCTCGAACCGCCGGAATTCCGCCGCATGTGGGAGCTGCGGAGCGGTTGCTCGCGTTTGGCCGCAAACTGGCGCGAGTGACCGGCTGGACGCGCACCAGGCTCGAGAACTTTCTCGAACTTTCCGATTGCGAGGAACAGCTCGATTTCTGGGATCGCTGCCTGGATACGCCGGCGTGGCGTTCCGCGGTCGATACGTTGCTGGCGCCAAGGTTACTGGGTTTGTGCTATCGCAGCCCGTTCCTCAAATCGCTGCCGCGGGAGTTTGGTCTGCGGCTTCGCCAGCGGCTGCGGCGCGGCTGGGCAGGCCACTCCAATTCTCGCAACCCGTTTGCCGCGTTGCTGCTGCTCGGGAGACCACTTTTAGAGCCAGGCGCCCCGATTGAGCCGATCCAGTTTGTCTGCGCGGACGCGGCAGATTTTCTCGAGAGCTGCCCACCTGGCGCATTCGACGCGTTTTCGTTATCCAACATCGGCGACGGAGCGTCGCCCGAATATCTGCAACGCTTGCACGCAGCCATGGAGCACGCATCGGTTCCAGGCGCAGTAGTGGTCACGCGCAGCTTCCGCGAGCCGGGCCAGGGCATGGCCCGAAACCGTGCCGCATTCGACCGCTCGCTGCTCTGGGGAGTTGTGGAGGTAAGCCACATGGGATCCATTGGCGCAGGAGGCACAGCATGATGCATCTTCTGAAACGGCATCCCATTCCCATCGTGGCCTTCTTCCGACGTGCGCTGGTGCTCACCTACGCGCTGCCGCCGGAGATCATGGAGCCGTTCGTGCCGCCGGGACTTGTTCTCGACCTCTACAACGGGCACGCCTTTCTGGCTGTCGCACTGGTCCAGACGGAGCGCCTGCGCCCCAGCTTTCTTCCTGCCGCCATGGGTCAAGATTTCTTTTTGAGCGGCTACCGCATCTTCACGCGATTGAGCAGAGCGGAATCTCTTCGCGGGCTGCGAATCCTGCGCAGCGATACCAACCGTCGCGCAATGGTGCGTGCGGGAAATCTGCTGACGCACTACAACTATCACTTGTGCGAATCGCTACTGGAAGAGCGCGACGGCGCCATCCATTGGATGGTTCGAACATCGGGGTCTGAAGCGGACCTGGATGTGGTCGCGCAGATTTCAGATAAACCTGCCGCGCTGCCCAGTGGTTCTCCCTTTTCGAGCATGGCAGAGGCGAGGCGGTTTGCCGGCCCGTTGCCCTACACCTTCGACTACGAAGAAGCGACCGGCTCCATCATCGCCGTCCATGCGCAGCGGCAGGAATGGGACCCGCAGCCGGTCGCCGTGGAGGTTCGGCGGAACACGTTCCTCGAGCGCCAGCCGTTCTGCCGCACCCGGCCCATCCTGGCCAATGCCTTTCACGTTAGCGAGATCCCCTATCGATGGCAGCGCGGACGGAGGCTCTCATGAAGACGATTCCAGGTCGGGGACGCTACCAGGGCGTCGTGCAGATTCTCAAATTCAACTGGCGAATGTACGTGGCCGCGGCGGCAGGCATCTGCGTGGTAGTTCCAGCGTGGCCACTGCTGCCGCCTTCGGCGCGCGCTGCGGTCCTGCTGGGTGGCGGGCCTGCGCTCTTCTGGATGGCGGCATCGCTGCTCGTCTCGCATTACGTCTACGACCGTTTCCCGATTTACGATCTGCACTGGCTGTCGCGCGCGCTTACGCACGCGCCGCGGCGGTGGATCAATCTTCACTCGGGATGGGACGAGACCAGCGGCCTGCTGGCGGCCATTTTCCCTAATTCGATTGGCGAAGCGGTGGACCTCTTCGATCCGAGCGTGATGACCGAGGCATCGATCCGAGAGGCGCATCGAGTGAATCAGAAAGCGAGGGTGCATGGAGCGATCGCGGCCACCCCGGCTCGTTTCGACGCATTGCCTTTTGAAAATGGCGTCGTCGACACGGCCTTTGCTATTTTTGCGATCCACGAGTTGCGCCGGCACGATCAACGCGTGCGCCTGCTGAAAGAAGTCGCGCGCATCCTGGTTCCCGGAGGTGAACTCGTGCTGATGGAACACGCGCGAGACGGATGGAATTTCCTCGCGTTCGGTCCGGGGTTTCTGCATTTCTTTTCGTGTGCCGCGTGGCGGCGTGCCGCGTGCCAGGCGGGTTTGACCGCGCGGGCCGAGTTGGCCATGACGCCGTTCGTGCATGTCTTCATTTTGAGGAGGACGCGATGACACTCAGCGATCATTTGCGCGTAGTGGGGACGCTTTTGGTTTTGCTCGGCCTGAGCCACTTCTGCTTCAACCGATTTTTCGGGTGGGAGAGGGAACTCAAGTCAGTTTCGTTGTTCACGCGCCGGGTTTTTTACGTGCACACATTTTTCATTGGCCTGGGCGTTACGCTGTGCGGATTGGGGTCGATTGTGTATGCGGATACGCTGGTGCGCCCCAGCGCGTTGAGCAGAGCGTTGCTGGGCGGCCTGGTGATCTTTTGGCTCTGTCGTCTGCTCGCCCAATTTTTCGCGTATGACGCGGTTATCTGGCGGGGCAATCGGTTTCGCACCATCATGCACGGCGCATTCTCAGTGCTGTGGGTCTACGTGACAGCGACGTACGGGACAGCGCTTTTTACGGTGTGGAATCGATCCTGATCCGGCGCGGGGTTTGCTTGCGAGCGAATCGACCCGGCCGGTCTTGATTGAGCGACTGGCTAAGAAACTGGCTAAGAAAAATGTTCCCAACCCTGCGGAGCAAGCGGCTGCTTACCGGCCGCGGTGATCAGCGCGATTATGGGTTTGCCGGGCTGCCGTTTCAGCATGCGGCCGATGCGGGTGACGGGAACACCCTCGATGCTGCGCGGCACTCGGGCAGACGCCGGCGCGGTGAAAAGAAGTTCGTAATCTTCGCCACTATGAAGCGCCTGGGCGAGCGTCGCGGCGGGATGCAGAGGCACGGCTGCGGCGTCGACTTCGGCGGCGACGCCGGACTCCTCGCAAAGATGCGCCAGATCTCTAGACAGGCCATCGCTTAGATCGATGGCAGCCGTTGCCAGCGAACGGCGCACCAGCCAAAGTCCCTGCGCGACGCGGGGCTGAGGGTAGAGGTGCGGCGCGAGCAACTCTCTAAAGCGAGCGGGAATGCGCGGGAGTTGTGCGCTCTTCGGCTTGGAGCGTTCGTGCTCGACTGCGGCAGCCAGTTGCGCAATGCGAGCGAGGCCTGCGGCGGCGCCGCCGAGGTTGCCGGTGACGAAAATCAGGTCGCCTGGCCGGGCTCCGGAACGCAGCAGCGCCTTGCCACGGCGGACTGCGCCGGTGAGAACAATGTCGGCGACTGTGACGGGTGATTCAGCAAGGTCGCCGCCGGCCAAAGGCACACGATGAGCTTGAGCGAGAGCGAGAAATCCGTTGAGGAATCGGTCGAGCCAGGGCTCGCGCCCCTTTACCTTTTGGATGAGTGTGCGAGGCAAGCCGAGTGATAGAAAAGCAGCGACGGGCCGGGCGCCCATGGCAGCTAGATCGCTGAGGCCGCGGGCCAGGGCGCGATGGCCGATGGCTTCCGGCGGCTGCCAGTCGAGACGGAAGTGCCGGCCTTCGATCGACAGATCCGTGGTCACGGCCAACTCTTCGCCGGAGCGCAAGCGCAACAGAGCACAATCGTCTCCAATGCCCAGACGCAACTCGGTCGCGCGCGTTTTCGAGGCGCGGGCGCGAATCCCGGCCAGCAGGACCAACTCGCCCCGGCCGCCGGAACCGAAGACTTGGGCAGGCTTCGACCGCATCTAAATTGAGGATAGGTCATCGCGTGGCGGACGGGCTTAAGTGCCAGATCAGCCTTAGCAACGTCTTAAGGCTCGAGGGGCTCATTTTTGCCGGCGATTTCTATGGAGAAATGGTTACATTTTCGCGGTTTTGGATCGTATTGCGGAACGCGCAAAGGTAATGTAAAGGCCGCCGGTCAATGGCCGATCAGCCTATTGAGGACCTTGACCGATCATAGCTAATACTGATTCCAAAGTCGTTATGCGGATGCCGGTTTAGCGGCCTCCAGAGGGCACCAGCAGAAATCACAGGTTACCCCTGGGATTTTCAATTGACCGGTCAGGGAGGTTCTGTTAGGCTTGCTTCACGTTCTCGCATCTACCCCATTGTGGGTGTGCTTTGTACTCCCAGCGTGAAGTCTGCGCTTGATGCACTCTCCCCTGGTCTGGACCGATTTTTTCGTCTGGCGGCCCGCCGGGGATTGTAGGCAACGATGTTACGTAAGCGATACTACATACTTTTCGTAGCCAGAGATGAGGACGGCCAACTACGGAAGATTCCGCTTCCGCTGAAATATGCCTATGGATTTGTGGCAGCGTCGATCGTGGGAGCATTCACGATGGTCGGCCTGGCTGGCTCCTACACGCGCATGTTGGTGAAAACGGAGAGCTACAACCAGGTGCGCGCGGAAAGGGAAACACTGCGCCAGAACTACCAGCGCATGGCCGAAATTGCGCACGATCGCAGCGTGCAGGTGGCGTCGCTGGGCGCACTGGCCAATGAAGTGACCGCGCTCTACGGGCTGAGGCAAAACAGGCTCGCGGTGGCCAAGACGGCAGCGTCGGCAAGCGAAGCAGCTGCCGCGCCCACTCCGCCTACACTGGCGCAAACCGACGACCCGAGCCAGCAGCAGGTCACCAATTCAATCGACACATTCTATGCCCTGCGTGACGAAGCGATGTCAGGTGAGGTTTCGCGGGCTTTGGAAGGCGGACTGACCGCAAGCTTCGCGGGCGATTGGACGGAACTGGCTGATGCGCCTTCCATGTGGCCTGTCGAGGGCCGTATTGCCTCGAGCTTTGGCGAGCGTCAAGATCCGATTAACGGCGAAGGCGCCTTCCACTCCGGCATCGACATCGACGCGCCCTATGGGACGCCCGTTCGGGCCGCGGCGGAGGGAATTGTGAGCGGAGCCGCGATGGGTGCGGGATACGGGCTCGAGGTTTTGCTCGACCACGGCCACAGCGTGCAGACCGTTTATGGACATCTTTCCTCGATTGCGGTGCTTGCCGGACAGCACGTCACCCGCGGCCAGGTTATCGGCTATGTGGGCCAGACAGGCCGCGCCACCGGGCCGCATTTGCATTACGAGGTGCGAGTACACAGCGTGCCGGTGAATCCGTATAAATATCTGCGTCTTACCTTCGATCAGGCCGCGAATTTCGATGGCGGTTCCTCTTCCGGCCAATAGAAAATCTTTCAGCAATACGAAAACGGCTCCCGCCAATCGGGAGCCGTCTTCATTTTGAGTGACTTTCCCGCGCAATGTGGGGGCGATGCGTTGTGCCGCGACAGTTACGATGATTTTGCTTTAGGAACGCCGAGTTGCCTGGGATCCTTGAGCCACGACCGGAAACTGAAAGCGTATATCCCGATGCAGAACAGGTTTGCCGGAATGAAGCCAAACTGTGCGGTGCGCATTCCGATGAGACACACGATCAGACTGTTGGCGCCGGCCACCAGGAGGCCCGTCCACTGCTTGCGTGCCACCAGAATTGTCGACAGGACGGTAAGACAACAGGAAATGTAATCCAAGCGGAACATGGAGAAACTCAAACCTCCGCACATAGGGTGTCGCAACACCGAGGGAATCGCAGTGATATATATCACTCGCGCAAATGCGATTCAATAACACTTTTGAGCAGGTTGATTGGAATCACTTTGTTCCTGCCGAGTTTCGATTTGTTCTTGCCTTCGCGGCGCGACGGACGCCGAGGCGGTGCGTGTTATCGTGGGCTGGTGTCCGGTTCCGAGAGGTCTGCTGTGCGTTGCCGTCTCGCTTGTCTCCGTCTCATTTTCATCGTCCTGCTGGTTGCGCTCGCTGTTCCGGCCACGGCGCAGGACCACGCTGCCGGACTCCAGATTGCATTTGCGCGCGCACAGCATCTGCGGCACGGAATCAATGCGTCGAACTGGTTCGCGCAGTCGGGCGATTACTCTGCAGGGCGCACCAACAGCTACATGGACGCGCAGGACTTCACGCTGATTGCGAAGCTCGGCTTCGACCATGTGCGGCTGAGCATCGATCCAGCGCCGCTGGAGCAGTACCCGCGCGGAGCCGACGGGCTGAACTCCGACTTTGTGGGCCGACTGGACCGCGCAGTCGACGGGATGCTGGGCGATGGACTCGCCGTCCTCATCGATCTGCATCCGCCGGACAGCTACAAGCAGCAGTTGCGCAATGATGACTACAACATTGACCAGCTCACGATGCTTTGGCGCGAGCTGGCCGCGCATTACGCCAATCGCGATCCCGATCGAGTTTTCTTCGAGATCATGAATGAGCCGGAGGTCAACGATCCCTATCGCTGGGCGGGCATTCAGGAGCGCGTGGCCGCGGCCATCCGCGAAGTTGCGCCGCGCAACACCATCATCGCCACCGGAGCGAACTACTCCGACATTCCCGACCTGCTCACATTGCATCCGCTGGCCGACGGCAACGTGATCTACAACTTTCACTTCTACGAGCCGCACGAATTCACCCACCAGGGCGCCAACTGGGGCGCAACGTGGTGGAATTACACCCATTCCATTCCCTATCCGCCGACGGAGAGCTCAATGCAGGAGTTGTTAAAGGAAGTTCCTGAGGCAGCCGACCGGTACACCTTGGAGAATTACTGGCTCAACGGATGGAATGCGCAACACATTCACATGCTGATCGACGAGGCCGCAGCATGGGCGCGTGACAACCACGTTCCGCTCATCTGCAACGAATTCGGCGCCTACCGCGATCACTCCGATCCGGTTTCGCGCGCCAACTGGATCCGCGACACGAGAACGGCGCTCGACGCCGACGGCATCGGCTGGGCGATGTGGGACTATCGCGGCAACTTTGGCGTGGTCACCAAGCAGGACGGCCAACCGGCGCAAGTGGACGAGTCGGTAGAGAAAGCATTGGGGCTGAGCGGGAAGCAGTGAGCACGGGAGCGAGCGAGGGAGCGGGTCAGCGGTTAGCGCGGAGGATGCTCTGCAGATGGACGAGAGAATGCCCGTGAAAGATCCGGTGACGGCGTTGCGGGTGGTGCGAGTCATGAAGGTTGCTTGTATCGTGTCTGCGCTTAGTTTCTCTGCATCGTCGTCAAAATTCCCGACAAGTCGCCGCAACCGGCGGATTCCACGGTGGAGATTGCGCCTGCCATCGCGGCTCTGACCATGGTCTTTCCGGGATATGCTGCCCCGAGGCTTTTTGCGCGAGCCGCGCAGAGCGCTTCCGGAACCGCGACTTCGGTGGCTCAACTGTAACCATGGCTTGCGGCAAGCGTGATCAGCTTTGCCTTTCTCGAAGCGTGCGGTCTGATTGGAGCGGCCTCCGCAAAATCTTCGCGGTCCCGGGCAAACTGGGTCTCGAACCGAAGCGACAAGAGGACACCTTGCCGGTGTACACTTTGGAACGCATCGAGCGCCCGGCCGCCAACTGACGATCAGGCTCGATTGCGCGCGGCTCAAGCCGGCCTGTGATCCTAATCACCGACTCTGAGTGAAGGAATGGTCGAGACTCAGTCTCGGACGTATGAAGCATCTGTTTCAATCGGCGGTTGTTCGCGGTGCATCGGTGGCGGTTCTTGGAGCGCTGCTGGCACTGTCCGCTTTGGCGGCTCCGAATTACCGAGTCCAGGAGCACCTGACAAAGAAGCAACTTGCCGCGCTCGTTTCCTCTGCCAAAACGCCGGCGGAGCATGAGCGGATCGCTACCTACTATCGCGCGGAGTATGAGCGCCTGTGGGCCGAAGCAGACCAGCACGCCGACATGGCCAGCAGATTTCTGAGCAATCCCGCAACCAATAATGACAAGACGGCGCGTGGAACTGTGCTTCATTGCATTTCCATGGAGCGCAACCTCAGAGTGAAGTCGGCGAAAGCGCGAGCGATTGCCGAAGAGCACAAGCGCCTTGCCCAGGCGGAAGAGCAACAGTAGACTTTTCGATTCGGCAGAACAGCGCAGCATCGATTGGATCTAGTGGCTATTGGGGGCCGTTACGAGGCGTTCGGCGACGGATTCGATGATTTGCTCGTGGACTTCGTCGATGCTCAGGTCGCCTTCAATCAGGATCACGCGCTCCGGTTCGCGCCGGGCGATCTCGTGGTACTTCTCCCACACGCGGCGATAGAAAGCATCCTGCTCGGTCTCAAAGCGATTTTCGTCCTTGCCGGTTTCCGCTTCGACGCGATCGTTGCGGCGGCGCGCCCGCGCCAGTGAGGCTTCAAAGCCCGGCAAGAGCAGCAGGGTCAGGTCGGGCTGCAGGCCGCCGCAGATGAGGCGATGCAGATCGAGTACAACCTTCGAGCCCAATTCGCGGCCTCCGCCCTGGTAGGCCTCTGTTGAGTCGGTGAAGCGATCGCAAACCACAACCTTGCCCGCGTCGAGGGCCGGCTGAATGACTTCGGCGATGGCTTGCGCGCGATCAGCGAACATCAGTGCCATCTCCGTCATCGCGGCCAATCCACTGGAGCGGGAGCTGAGCAGAATCTCGCGAATGCGATCGCCGGTCGCGGTACCGCCGGGCTGGCGCAGTACCACCGGGTCCATTCCGCGCCTTGTAAGCCATGCCGCCAGGCGCTTGATTTGTGTGGTCTTGCCCGACCCGTCAAGGCCTTCGAGCGTGATAAAAATTCCGCGCGGCATGGGCTGAGTCTACCACCGCAATCGGCGCCACAGACAAACGGTCCAGCTTGTGCTACAAGGGTTTCAATTCCCCAAAAAAATTGCCGTGGGCGTGTCCGCGAAGGGCTGCGCACGATTGGAGTTGAACATGAATCTTCGTGTCACGCTCTGCCTATGCGCGTTGTTTTTTGTCGCGCTGCCTGCGATCCCGCTCCTCGCACAGCACCTCACGCTGGAGGGACAGACCGGCGGGTTCCTCACGCCGACTGCTTATGTCGTGTACACGCAGAAGGGCCATCTTCTCTCTCATCCCGCCGTAGGGTATCACTTTGTGGGCAGCAACGCCGTCATTGGCGATTTTCATACTTTCAGCATCGAAGAGGGTTTCGCCAATCGCGCTGAAGCAGGCTACACGCGCAGCGTTCATATCACCGGCGACAGCGCCCTGTTCAGCAGCCTCTGGAACTACTCAGGCATGAACGTCTTCAACGGCAAAGTGGTGGCGCTCAAGGAGAGCACCGGTGGGGAATGGGTGCCGGGCATTGCCGTGGGTGGCGTCCTGCGCACGAATGATAAGTTTGTCTCCGGTGCGCTGGTCCAGGAACTCACGGGCACGTTCAAGAGCTACACCAACGGCGATGTGTACGTGGCTGCGACCAAGACCTGGCTGAGACCGCCGTTCCCGTTCCTGGCCAACGTCGGCTGGAAAGCGACCAACGGCTCGATCTTCGGAATTGGCGGGCAGTCTACGCGGTTCGGTGGCCGCCTCTTTGGCGGATTGGGCATCCCGTTGCCGGGTCCGTGGAAAACGGCGATTGTGCCATCGGCAGGTTTTACGCAGGAACCGCCGCAGATCAAGAACCTGGGCGCGATCCTCGTGGGAGGCAAGGCGCACATTCCCACTACGCTCGACTACGCGGTGCGCGTGACGCAGAAAGACAATCCACATTTCGCCTTCGACATCGGCATTGGCCAGGTGGCGGGAACGATCGGTTCAACGTTGGCGCCAACCGGCCTGCCAGCCCCCTATCCGCCAGTGATTGTCATCCCGGTGAACCTGCAAGCGCGCAGCATTCTGGGCATGGGACTTAGCTACCGGTATTGAGCCGTTTTCCATTGCCGAAAGGGTGACTTTCGTGCAACTTCTCCTCGTGGGAGGGGTTCCAACTGGCATAGACTGGATGCGCCATTTCGTTGCAGGCATCCGCTCGAATTCAGAGGAGGTTTTCCCCCATGAAAGTCCTTCGTTTTTTGCGCGTTTCGTTATTGGCGCTGCTCGTCGCATTGATCCCGCTTTCTTCTCACGCGGCTGTCTTCGTCAGCGTAGGATTTGCTCCGCCGGTGTTGCCGGTTTATGTGCAGCCGCCTTGCCCGGAACCGGGCTGGATGTGGACCCCCGGCTACTGGGCCTATGGTGATGAGGGCTATTACTGGGTTCCCGGAACATGGGTGCCTGCGCCTTATGTGGGCGCGCTCTGGACGCCCGGCTACTGGGGCTGGGGCAGTGGCCTGTATGTGTGGCACCCAGGCTACTGGGGACCGCACGTGGGCTACTACGGCGGCGTGAACTACGGATTCGGTTACATGGGCATCGGCTTTGCCGGCGGCGTGTGGGCAGGCGGAGCTTTCCGCTATAACACGGCCGTGATGCACGTGGGACCTGGTATTCGCAACGTCTACGTCGACAACACCATTGTCCACAACACGACCGTCATCAACGATCGGCATGTAGCGTTCAGCGGCGGCCCGGGCGGCATCAATCACCCGCCAACTGCACAGGAAAACCAGTTCTCGCACGAGCAGCACGTCGCTGCCACGTCATATCAGACGCAGCACCAGAACACGGCCATGCAGAACAAGGGGTCCTACTTCAACGCCAACCACGGGCACCCGTCGAATGCCGCAGTGGCAAGGCCGATGGGAGTGAATGCGCAGTCTCACACCCAGGTCTCGAACGGCGGCCATTTCAGCAATGCTCAGCCGCAGGCACACACTTTCAATGCGCCTTCAAATGGCGGCCAATCGCATCCGCAGCCGCAGGCGCACACCTATAACACGCCTTCAAACGGCGGCCACCCGCAGCCAGAGGTGCACGAATCGCGCCCAGCGCCGCAATCGCACGGGGGAGAGCCGCACGGCCAACCGCATCCCGATAACCACGACAAAGGACACTAATCACCAACCGGTCCCGGCGTGGGTGCGCCGGGACCGGACCTTCCCGAAATTCCCTTAAGGAGCGAATCAATGAGAACGTTCTTGTGGAGAGCCAGTCTTGTGCTTCTGCTAGTCAGCGTGATTCCTGGCGCTGCCATGGCGCAGGTGAGCGTCGGAATTGGAGTTGGAGTGGCGATTCATACTGCGCCACCTCCGCTGCCGGTCTACGTGCAACCTCCGATTCCTGCTGACGGCTACATGTGGACGCCGGGCTACTGGGCGTGGGGCGCGGCAGGCTACTACTGGGTGCCTGGCGTGTGGGTGCGTCCTCCCATGATGGGTGTACTTTGGACGCCCGGCTACTGGGGCTTCGGCGGTGGCGCTTATGGCTGGCATCCCGGCTACTGGGGTCCTCACATTGGCTTCTATGGCGGCGTGAATTACGGCTACGGCTACGGCGGCGTGGGATTTGTGGGCGGCGCGTGGCACGGCGGTGTATTTGCCTACAATTCGGCAGTGATGAACGTGGGAGTCGGCGTGGCGCACAACACCTACATCGACCGCACGGTCGTGAACAACACCGTGATCAACCACACCAGCTTCAACGGTCCGGGCGGAGTGGGGGCTCGGCCCACGGCGTTTGAACAGACGGCCATGAACGAGCATCACTTTCAGCCGACCGCGATGCAATCGCAGCACTTCAATACAGCGGCAAACGATCCAGGCCAACGCTTTTCGGCCAACGGCGGCCATCCAGCAAATATGGCCATGGATTCAGTGAACGGACGCCGCTATAACCAGCAGGGCCGCATCGCGAACGGAATTGGATCGGGGCAACTGACGGCGGGCGAAACCAAGAATCTCGAAGGACGCGAAGCCGGTCTGAACCAGGAAATCCACAACGACCGCCAGGCCAACGGTGGAACGCTGACTCCGCAGGAACGCCAGCAGGTGAACCATCAGCAGAACAACCTGAGCCACTCAATCTACGACGACAAGCACAACGCGAACACGGCGCACTACGGGAACAACGAAGTAGGCGACCGCCGCTACAACCAGCAGCAGCGCATTGCCAATGGCGTCGGCAACGGGACCATGTCGGCCGGGCAGGCATCGCGCGTGGAAGGCCGGGAGCAGAACATCAACCGCTCCGACGCGGCTGACCGCGCCGCCAACGGTGGAAAACTGACTCCGCAGGAAAAGCAGAACCTGAACAAGCGCCAGAACAGCACCAGCAGGCAGATCCACAACGACAAGCACGGCAAATGAGAAGACAGGGAGTAGGGAATAGGGAATAGAAGAATCAGCTCAACAGGCGCATCATGCGGCGGCAAGAAATTGATCGAAGCAAACTCGATTGCCGACGAGCAGCCGGTTCGGGACGCATCCTATTCCCTTTTGCCTAGTCCCTAGCCTCTGCTCCCTATTCCCTATTACTTCTGATCCGTGGGCGGGTAGTAGCCTTCGCGCGTCTCCACGGTATAGTCGCCGTTGTTGGCCTTGAGCGCGATCTTGTGGAACTCGCCTTCGGTGTCGACTTTATCGGGTGTATAAGTTAACAGGTATTGCTGGCGGAGAGCGCTGGCGATGAGATTGTAGATGTCGTCGAGGTTTTCTTTCTTCTTGGCTTCGAAGAACTGGCCGCCGGTGCGCTGGGCGATCTGCTGCATAATCTTTCTGCCGTCAACCCCAGCCTCGCTGGAGGGGCCCCGTCGTCCGCTACCACCACCCGGATAGCCTCCGCCGCCGCCCGGCCAGCCACCACCGCCGCCGGGGTATCCGCCGCCGCCCATGCCGCCGCGGCGCCCGCCCGGGAAGCCGTTTTGCTGGCGTTCTTCCTCGCCCTTGAAATAAATGGTGCAGACCTCAAGATTGGCGCGCTCGGCCGCATCGATGGCATCGTTCAGCGTTTCTTTGCTGCCGCGATCCGCGCCATCGGAGAAGACCACCAGCGCTTTCCGTCCATCTTTCGGTTTCATCAGCTCATCCGAGGCCAGATAGATGGCGTCGTAGAGCTGTGTTCCGCCGCCGTGAACGCCTCGCGCTTGCCCGTTTCCGCCTCGATCATCCCCGGTGGTCTCGGGTCCCGAGGGATTGTTTTTCTCCTGCGACGTCGGACCCATCGCGTCAATCTCCCGGTCAAGTTTGTCGCGCGAGTTGGTGAAGTCTTCAAGCAGCTCGACCTCGCGGTCAAAGTGGATGAGGAAGGCCTCGTCGCCGTGAACTCCCGCCTTGGGGTCGGCAGGCAGCATCAGCTCGACAAACTTCTCCGCCGCCTTGCGCTCGGCGTCCATCGCCGAAGAGACGCTGCGGCTCGTATCCACAAGCAGGCCCAGGCGGAAAGGCAGATTGCTCTGGGTGGTGAAGCTCTTGATCACCTGTGGCCGGCTATCTTCGGTGAGCGTGAAATCTTTGGCCGTCAAGTTGGTCACCAGTCCGCCCTTCTTGTCAAGCACCGTGACGGGTAGAAGGACCTCGCGCGCCTGTACCTTGATGGTAGTCATCGGCTGCTCGGTTGATGGCTGTTGCGCGGCCGGTTGCTGGGCGGGCGGCTGCTGCGCCGCACCAGATCCGCGCAGGCAGGGAAGTGCGACCAACGATAAAACGACGCAAAGAGCGGGCTGAAGTTTCATAGGGTTCGTGGAATACACACGGTCAACCGTTTAGACGCGGCAGAGCCGGGTCCGTTGACTGCTTTTATGGTCTCATTGCGGGGTGGGCCTCCACATACGGGGCGGGCCTCGACTCACGGCGCGGGCGTTGACGGCGGCGGATTGCGTTCGCCCCAATCGGCCGGCTCCTTTGCCATGGTGAGCACGAGTCGACCGCCGTTGACGATCTCGCCATGACGAAGCCACGCCCGATCGAGCGGCTTTCCATCGAGCGTGGCCGATGTGACGTAGACGTTTTCAGCAGAGAGATTCCTGGCCTCGATGACGAATTCTTTGCCGCTTGCAAGGTGCAGCGTGGTCTGCGGATACGCGGGGCTGCCAATCAGGTACACATCCTGGCCGGCATTGGGAAAGATGCCCATCTGCCCGAACGCATACCAGGACGACATGGCGCCTGAGTCGTCGTTTCCGGGCAGGCCGCTGGGGCCGGATTGATAGCTCGCCGCGATGATCTGGCGCACGTGCGCGTCGGTTTTGTCGGGACGCCCGGCCCAGATGTAGAGGTAGGGCGCAAGAAATCCTGGTTCGTTGCCCACATCGTAGCGTCGGGGCACTTCGAAAAACGCGTCGAGGCGGCGCACAAAAGTGTCGGGGCCACCGGAGATTTTGATCAGCGAGGCCACATCCTGCGGGACAAACGTCGAGTAGGTCCACGAATTGCCCTCGTAAAACGTTTCGCCGCCCCACGTGCAGAAATCCATCGCTGTAAACGGCGTCAGCCAGCTTCCATCGCGATGCCGTGGACGGATGAAGCCCGTGAAACCGCCGTCGGAAAAATCCGGGTCCCAAAGCTTTTTCCAGTTGGCCGAGCGCTCGAGATACTTTTCGTAGTCGGCCTTGTCGCCAAGCCCTTTGGCGAGCAGGGCGATCTCAAAATCGTCAGCGGCGTACTCCATGTCAACCGAGCCGGGACGGTCGGAGCCTTCGATGGACACGTAGCCGAGCTTGTGCCAGTCATCGAGGCCGCCGCGGCCTTCTTTCAAGTGATCGGCGGGAGAAACTTCAGCATCGTGAATCTCGGCGGCGAGCGCAGTTTTCCAGTCGATGCCTTTGAGTCCCTTGAGATAGGCGTCAGTCAGGATAAACTCGGCGTTGCTTCCACCCTGCGTGCGGCCGTTGTAGTTGCCGCTGCGCGCGTCGGGCAGCCATCTCTCGTGCCGGTAAAGATCCACAAGCGAGCGGACGATGGCTGTCTGCCGTTCCGGCGCAATCAGCGTAAGCAGCGGGCTCGAAGTGCGGAAGATATCCCAGATGGCGTAGTAGTCGTCGTAATACGGCTCAGCCGACTTCCACAGCGGATTTTCGCCGGTGCGATCGGTAGGCATGAGCATGGTGTGATAGAGCGCGGTGTAAAACATCTGCTCCTGCTGCGGCGTCGCGCCCTTGATCTCGACATTGCCGAGAGCCTTGTCCCATTGAGCGACTGCAGCAGCGTGCACAGCCTCAAAGTCGAAGCCGGGAATCTCGGCATCCAGATTCTGCTTTGCCTGCTCAACGCTGATGAACGAGATGGCGATCTTCATCAGGACCGGCTTGGCCGGAGCGGAAAACGTGAGCCAACCGCCAGTCTTCGAGTCGGCGTCCCCGATCGCGCTCTTGCTTCCGGGCGAAAGATTGCCGTTGAGCCACGAACCCCACGACGCGGCCGGCGTATCCGTTTGCGCGTAAAAGTAAACGGTGTAAGGGACGGGCTGCTTGTTCCATCCGCCCTTCAGGGTGGTGGAACCGGAGACCTCAGTCGGCGAAAGGATTTGAATCTGCGATGCAGTAAGAATCTGAAATTCGCCGGTTCTCATGCCGGAGAGAAGAAAATGGCTCACATCGAAGAGGAGGTTCGCCTTCGCGCCGGACGGGTATCGAAATTGGTAGATGGCGCTGCGCCGCGCGGCGGTGATCTCAACGCCGACGCCATACCGCGCCAGCGTGACCGCATAAAGGCCGGCTGTGCCGTGTTCGCCGGCGCGTGGCGAGGCTGCATCGGACGACGACACATCGCCCGTGGTGGGCATGACGAGAATGTTTCCGTATTTTGCGCCGCCGCCGGTGCCGCTCACATGGGTCTGGCTGAAGCCGCGAAGATCGCCATTGGCATTCCAACCGGCATTGGCGTCGTGACCCTCGGGCGCCGTCATGTCGGGGCCCGGCTTGATCATCCCGAACGGGACCACTGCGCCAGGAAAGACATTGCCGCCGCCCGCTGCGCCGAGAAACGGATCGACGAATTTGGCGAATTGACCGCAAGCGAAAGAAGAAAGCAGAAGGACGGGCAGAGTGGCAGCGATGCGGAGAGAAAGCTTCATGTGTCGTGGGTTGGTGCACGAGAAGAATACCACCGGCGTGACGGTTCCCGGTGCGTGGCGGCGCCGCGTATTATCGCAAGAGATCTTCCAGCGTGGTGCTCAGGTCAGTCTTCTCGTCGCGATACTTCACGATCACCGCGGCGTAGAGGCTGAGGCCCCATTCCTTCCCTTTGCCCTTATTCACAGCGCGCGCGCCGGGCACGACGACTGCATTCTCCGGAACGATGAGCGGCAGATCGCCTGCTGCGCGCAGCATTTTACCGTGCACCAGGTCGAACACGGGAGTACCGCGGGTGAGAATGGTTCCGGCGGCCAGTACCGCGCCTTTGCGCACGATGGCTCCTTCATAGACGCCGCAGTTGCCGCCCACCAACACATCGTCCTCGATCACCACCGGGCCTTCGTTCACCGGCTCGAGCACGCCACCGATTTGCGCGGCCGCACTCAAATGCACGCGCTTGCCAATCTGGGCACAGGAGCCCACCAGCGCGTGCGAATCCACCATCGTGCCCTCGTCGACGTACGCGCCGGCGTTGATGTACATGGGCGGCATGCAGACCACGCTGCGCGCAAGATATGCGCCCGCGCGAACTGACGATCCACCGGGAACCACACGCACGCCGTCGCCGGTTGTGAAATGCCGCGCAGGATAAGTGTGCTTATCGACGAACGAGAGCACCCCGGCAGCCGACTCTTTCAATGCACCGAGGCGAAAGCCAAGCAGGATGCCCAGCTTGACCCACACATTCACGCGCCAGCCGGTGGGGGCGGCTGGGTCGGGCTGGGCAGCGCGCACCTTGCCGCCTTCAAGAGCGGAGCGCAGCGCCAGAAAAGCATCCATGGCAGCGATGTTGTCGATGGCGGCCGATCCAGCGGCAAAGTGCCGCTCAATCTCTTTTTGCAGTTCGTGTGTGGCCATTGCAATCAGAAGTGTACCAAGTACAGAGTACGGAGAACAGGGAACAGGGAACAGAGAATAGAGATTAGGGATCAGAGAGCAGGGAGCAGGGAGATGCGCGGGCGCGCTTGCAGCGGGCGTCGAGCCGCGGCGAATTCGATGGACTAGCGCACTACGCGGGATCGGCTGCTTCCGGGATTGTTTGTAACCGCATCCGGCCGTTCCTGGCGACGGGTTGCAGGCGAAAGCAATTCTTCCCCGAAGGAACGAGCGCCAGCGGAACGGGCGCTTGGCCTGGACGGCCGCTAAAATTCTTTGACTCGAGCCAGGCGCACAGCCTGGGATCGCGAATCTCCGTTTGTCCGTGCCAAAAGCCTGGCGGTAGGCCGCACTGAATCAAAAGGTGGTCCAGGTGCAGCTCAATTGCCTCAATCTCTTTCGGAAAGTATCGGCGAACGTTGCCGGCTCCCACTTCGACACCTGTGAATGCGTGTCCCTTGCATTGCGTCTTAACCACCATAAAATCCCTGCCACTCGAAGAAGGATGAAACCGGATGTGGCAAGTCTATGGAACGATGGCGCCGCCTGCGCGGTGCATTGCAGGAAAAGGGAACCGGGCCTTCCGGATTTGATCCAGACACGGCGAAAATACCAATTCGGGAAGCCGCAATTTCCGGACTTGGCCGGGTTGGGACCCCGCCGCCTGCCTGCTCAGTTGGGTTTTCTGCTTTGCGGCAATCGCCTTCTGCAAGCGTGGAAGCGCAATGGTCCGCTCGTGTGCGATACTCGAAGCGACATGTACAAACGAATCGTACTGAAGCTTTCCGGCGAGGCCCTTTCCGGGGACCGCGGGTTCGGCTTGGATGCTGACAAGGTATCCGAAATTACCGGTGAGATCGCCGAGATCCACGAATTGGGTGTGGAAGTCGGGATCGTGGTAGGCGGAGGGAATTTTTTCCGCGGCGTCGAGGAGCAGGCCAAGGAGATGGACCGGGTAAGCGCCGACAACATGGGCATGCTCTCCACGGTTATTAACGCCATCGCCCTGCAGGATGCGCTGGAGCAACGCAATGTGCAGTGCCGCGTGATGACCGCGGTGTTCATGAATCAGATCGCCGAACCGTACATCCGGCGTCGCGCCGTCCGGCATTTGGAAAAAGGCCGCGTGGTCATCTTCGCAGCCGGCATTGGGAATCCGTTTTTTTCGACCGATACGGCGGCCAGCCTGCGCGCCATGGAGATCAAGGCAGACGTGCTGCTGAAAGGCACCAAGGTGGAGGGCGTTTACAACGCCGACCCGGTGCTGGTGAAAGACGCCGTCAAGTACGACGAGATTACATACATGGAAATCCTGCGCCAGGGGCTCAAAGTGATGGACCTGACCGCGGTGAGCCTGTGCAAGGACAATAATCTGCCAATGGTGATCTTCAATATGAACCGTCCGGGAAACATTCGGAGGGTGGTCATGGGCGAGAAGGTGGGATCGCTGGTCACGGCGTAAAGACGGGAATAGGGATCAGGGAGCAGAGAGTAGTACACGCCAAATGCCTTAATCGATGAGCAGATCCTCCGGTTTACGCCGTCGTTTCTTCTATTCCCTGTTTCCTTTTCCCTATTCCCTCTTTTCCGGAGACGTCTAACTCTAAGTGGAAAGTCGTAAGCCAGCGCCGCTGAACGCATTAACAGGCTTGCGATGCTTCGCGGCACTCAACATCGTCTTTTTTCACTTCTCCAATCCGCAGTGGTTCGGATTTCTGGCGCCAGTGGTCAACGCCGGGTTTATCTCGGTCAGTTACTTCATTCTGCTGTCGGGATTCGTGCTGGCCTACAACTACGGCGAGCGGGCACGCAATGGGCAACTGGACCGAAAGCGCTTCTGGCAGGCGCGGTTTACTCGCATCTATCCCATCTATTTTCTGAGCCTCGTGCTGAGCCTGGGGCAATTGAAGATCGAGTATCCGACGCACACGCACGCCATGTTCTGGGCGGGCATTGTGCTTACGCCGCTGCTGTTGCAGGGTTTTATTCCGGCGATCGCCATTTTCCTGAACACTCCGGCATGGACCATGTCGGCCGAAGCCGCATACTACGTCATCTTTCCATGGGTGGCCAAGTGGAAACGCCCGGAGCGAATCGCCCCGCACCTGGCAAGGATGGCCGGCATCTGGGCTCTGGGCCTGGTTCCGGGCGCTCTCTATATTGCGTTCAATCCCGACGGCATCGCGCATCCCGACCGCTGGAGCTACGGCCCATGGCTGTGGGCGCTCAAATACACGCCCTACTCGCACGTCTTCAGCTTTATCTTCGGCGTGATGCTCGCCAGCCTCGATCAGATGATCGCGCGCGCGAGCCATGTGCGCCTTTGGCTGGGGCTGGTCGGCTTTGCCGGAATCTATACGCTCCTGAGCCTGGGATCACTGGTGCCGTACGCCATCATCCATGACGGTTTGCTCATGCCGCTGTTTGGTTGCATCGTTCTGGGATTGGCCGGAGAGAATCCGCTGGCGTATGTGCTGAGTGTGCGGCCGCTCGTGTTCGTGGGCGAGGCCAGCTACTGCCTTTACCTGCTGCACTACAGCCTTTGGAACCTGATCCACGATTCGCACGTGCTGAATATGCTGGGCCTGAGCCGCTTCGATCCTTGGATCAGCTATGTCCTGCTGATCCTGCTGGCAATTTTCGCGCTGTATTTTATCGAGAAGCCGGCGCAGCGCAAGCTTCGACAATGGATGGGAGCGACGACGGTGGTGCGCCCGGCAACTGCTTCTCACGAGCCGGCGAAAATCGTACCGCCCATCTCCTGACAGCTGGCCCGAGGGTTTCCTGAGCCCGGGAGACTTCGCCCCAGGACCCTCAATCCTGGCTCGTCCGTCGCGCCGTCTGCGAGAAATGCAGACCAGCAAAAATGCCCAGCCGCTGGGGCTGGGCATTTTTACGCAGATTCGTTGAGCCGGCCTGAAGCTACGGGGTTACAGACTGCGAGGAGTGGTTGCCGTGAGGCACCGCGACAAGGGCAGTGGGGTTGACGCCCGTGGGATATGGCGTGGCCTGCGTTGTCGAAAGAGCTCCGGTCTCGGGGTTGAGGCGGAAGCCGGAGACGGAGTTGCCCAGATAGTTGGCGGTATAGACATACCGGCCCAGCGATGGATCGACGACAATCGACACCGGCTCGGTATCGGTGGCGTTCCCTGCAGACGAGGTGGCATTCACTACCGTCGAGGGAGTGCCGGTTGGCAGAGCGATGGTGTAGCCCGAAACCGATCGAATCCAGCGAGTTGGTCAGGTAAATGTAAATGCCGCGCGGATCCATCGAGATCGACGTGGGCTCGTTGCCGGTTTTGAATGGGCCGTTGATCATGAAGTTGCAGCGTGTTGTTGGACAGAACGGTGTAGCCGATCAACTCGTTCGAGGCGTAGTCGGTGACAAAGACGAAGCGGCTGGTGGGATCGGTAGTGAGCGCAGAGGGCTTGACGCCGGCCTGGTAAGGGCTGCCCGAGACGGCAGTCAATGCGCCGCTGGAGCCGACGGCGTAGCCGAACACCCAGCCGGGATTGGCGTTGCTGGTGGTCACTCCGCCGGGATTGTATGCCGATTTGTCGTAGGCGGTGACGTAAACGGCATTGCTGTTGGCGAGCACGGTGACGCCGGTGGGCACGATGGTGTCGCTCGGGAATCCGGCAAGCGTGAGCGACAGCGTCGCGGTTGCGGAGCCGATTGCGCCGTGCTCGAGTGGCATACTCAGTGAGCGTGGCGGAAGTGGTGCCCGAAACACGTACAAGTAGGTATTGGCGGAGTTGACGGCAAGTGCAACAGGCGCGCCGGCCAAGGTGACGGAGTCTTTCTGCGTGAGCATGCCGTGTGTCATCGATGCTGAAATGGACCACCGACTTGTTTCCCTGGTTGGCGACATAAAGGTTGTAAAAGTTCGGAGGTGATGGCCATCGCCACCGGGCCGGTTCCACCTGAAGATACGATGGGGTGCGCCGGTGCGCAGCGCGCCGGACTCGGCGTCGACGGCATAGGCGTAGATCTGCCCGGCGCTGCCGGCGGTGTTGCCCGCGGAACAGGCCACGAAAACATAGTCGATGGTGACGAGCTGGCAGGCAGTCAGGAGGGTGGCCAGGATCAGGCCGATGGAAGAGACCAGAAAAAGCTGGCTCAATTTACTGAACTTCATGCGCTTCCTTCGTCATGGGCCCGTCGGTGCAAGCCCCAAGAAAACTCGTTTAAGTTGCCCCCGCCGTAATTGTAAAAGCCAAATGCGGGGTGTTGCCAGCCGCTCCAACACCGGAGCGGGATGATCTGAGCACTCACGGCTGGACGCCGCCTCCCGTGCCGTTGTGCGGAATAGCCGCCACAGCAGTCGGGTTGTCGTTGGTTGGATAAGGCGAGACTGCGAATCGAGAAGCGTTCCGGCAGTGGTGCTCAGCTCATAGCCGGAAACGGTGTTGTCAAGAAATTGATGCAGTGTAGAGGAAATGGTTCGTCGAGGGATCGATTCCGATCGCGACGGGCTGTAAGCCGGTCGCGATAGGTGCCGATGCTGGTTAAGCGCGCCGCTGCTCATGGAGTAGGCGGTGACGGTGCCGTCAAGCGAATTGGCCACGTATGCATACGGGATACGAAGGATCGACGACGATGGCCGATGGCTGGTTGCCGGCGGGGAACGGGCTGCCGGCCAGCGGCGTCAGATTGCCCGACGCCACCGAGTAGCCACGCACATTGCCGCTCGTAAAGTCGGTCACGTACACGTAGGTGCTTGAGGGATCGCTGGCGATGGCCGAAGGCTGGACGCCGGCCGCAAAAGGCGAGCCGCTCAAAGGCGTAAGCACGCCGCCCGAGCCAACGGAGAATCCGAAGACATAGCCGACGACGGGGGTTACGGATGGAGTCGTATGCGGTGACGTAGACATAAGCGCCGGAGGCGAGCACGTTGACGGCGGTGGGGCACAATCGACAGTCGTGCAGCGTTGCGTATTGGCGCCGGTGAGAGCCAAGCGGCCAGTACTGCCCGTTCACGGCGGCATTGACCGCGGGCGTTCCCATGCCAACAGGCGTGTACGTGGCTGGCTGCGCGGCTGAAAGCGGATAAACCGCGATCGAGCCGGAGCAGGGTTCGCGCGTTGGAGCAGATGGGAAGCGGCTGGTAGGTGTCGACCACGAACAGGTTCGACTTGTTGGCTGCGATGGCCAGCGGAAAAACCCCGGGAGTATTCACGGTGTTGATAGGGATAGAGCTTGCCGTCGGTGCCGATGACAAACTGCACGATGGTGTTGTCGTCCTCGATTGACGACGAACAGGCTGCCGTAGTCGGCGGAGACGGCTTCAGCCACCGGATTGCGGCCCTGCGAAGGAAAAGGCGAAGTGGGAATCTGGCGCATGCGGCCCGACTCGGAGTTGATCTCGAAGACGTTGATCTCGCCGTAGTTGTTGGCGCCGGCCGCCTTGGCGCTGGCCACGTAGACAAAATCGACGGTCAAGGTTTGCGTCAGCTGGGAGCAGGCAGTCACCAGCGAAGCCGCCAGCAGGCTGGCTGCGGAAACCAGCAGGAGGGCAAATCCAGAGTGAATGAAGGCCAGTTTTTGCAGCCTTCAAGGTTGCCGCTCCCTGTTGGTCGCAGCGACTCGACTCTTGTGACTCAGCGATTGATCCCACCCTGGTTTTGCGATCGCTGGCTCGATCTCGATGAACTTCATGCGCATCTTTCGTCAATGGGCCCTCAGACAGGCCCCTCATCCATCGGTTTAAGGATCGAATTCCGGCGCAGCCGCCAAGCGCCGCACCGCATCGCCAGTTGTGTCAGCAGACCCTAACTTCGTGCCGAGCTCCGAAATTTCCGGAACCTGGTATCAGCAGAAGCCCGCCTGGCCCGCGTCTGCTTAGGCCGGGGGGCGCCGCGCGGCCCTAACTTGTACGCCCATCAACCAGGCACCATGTCGGCGGACCCTGGAGTTTGTAGGTGCTGGTGCACGCGCATATCGTCAAGATCGCCCGGTCTTCGGATCGAGCACTCGTCCCGTCACGGTGGAGTCGTATTCGTTGGCTTCGTAGATGAACTGGTCTGAAGGATCCTCGACGATGCACTGCGGACCCGATCCGGAACCGAACGGCTCGTCCAGCGACGAAACTCAACTGGTAGGCAGGCGCGGTGGTGAGGAAGTACGCGGCGATCCCGCTTTCCGGGTTCGGCCCGATGACGTTGTTCCCCTGGTTCGCCACGTAGACGAACTTGCCCTTCGACTCGACCAGGATGTAGATGGGATTGGAAAGCGTGGCGTCGTCGGGAATCGCGCCGCTCGGTTCGGACTGAAGCGCGCCGCCGCTGCCCACGGTGAAGGGAAGAATCTGGCTGGGATAGGTGCCCGCGGGAAAGGACCGCCCGATGTGGCGATCGTGACGGGCTCGTTATCGAGCACATAAATCACGCTCGAGGCGTTCACGATGGCCGTGCCCTGCTTGATGCCCAGCGGCTGGGTGCTGTTCTGGCTCAGCGTCAACTGTCCAGTGGAGCTGGAGTAGTTATAAGGGAAGACCGCGGTGCCACCGGTGATATGGGTAGGAGGTGGGAGCTGCGCGCGCCGGTGAGGGTGCAGGATGAACCCGCCGACTCAGGACAAAATCGACGGGATTGGCCGGAACCGGGAAATAGGTCAGCGGCTGGCCGCTGGCTGCCGTCACCTGGGCATTCATCAACCAGCGACAGACGGCCCGTGGTCTGGTCGATCTTGAAGACCGTAATGTCGCCGCAGGTCGTTACTGCGGTTCCCAGGGCGAGCGCGCAGTTGTCCTTGGTCGATGGGTTGGCGTTGTCGGGCGCGTCATGGTCCAGGACGAAAAGATAGCTGCCCGATGTATCGGCGATCAGCCGGAAAGGGTTGATGCCCTGAGTATAGAAAGTCTCCTGAGAGGTCAGGATGCCATTGCCGCCCACGGCGAATTGGGTGATGTTGGAGTTTTGGCAGGCGCTGGCGCCGGTGCCGTAGCAATCGCCGTTGCCCGAGCCGTTGACGCCGCGATTGAGGACATAAAGGAATCGGCTGCCCAGGGTCAGGTATGGCGCGGACCGGGTTGGCGCCGCCGGAGGCGACCGGCAGACCATTGATGGGCGTCAACTGGCCCGTATTGTGATCGATCTTATAGCCGGAGATGATGCCGTTGTTGCCGGACGAGGCGGTGACGGTTCCCGTCACATACAAGAAGCCAACTGTATAACTCTCCACGCAAGACGTCACGCCAAAAACGACGCCCAACGAGAGGGCGCCCATCCAAAGCGCCTTGCCGAATTTCGTGAACTTCATGCTATTCCTTCATCCTGGTCAGGCGTGCGCCGCCAAGTTTATCGTTCCCGAGCAGTGCTGGGTTGGGATGGAATCCCTGATGAATTGTAAAAGGCGAGGGCAGGTTGTGCCTAGCGCCCGCCTGAGATTGGGCAAAACCAAGTATCTCTGAGAATTACGCTGCGTCTACGGCGCTTCCAGGAGAGCTACACCCATTGTAGAGTGTCTTCAAGGTTACTGCTCGCCGGCTGTCATTTCCGCCTGATTGAAGAGGCTCCCGGAGTACAGCAATCCTGGACCAGCTGAAGCGCGGCCCTATCCCGCGTCCTCCTGCATTGCAATTCAACTTCCCTTAGAACGGTCGGCAGTTGGACGGTTTTTGAGAGGAAATGTCACCGGCCTCGACGGGGCTCGCCGGCAACTGGATCACTGGTGGAACTGCCCCTGGAAGAGAGAGAATGGGTTCATGCATAGCCGACTGCCGATCACTGCCTGGATTCTGGCCGGTTTGAGCCTCGCCGGCTTCTTCGGTTCGCCAACCGTGAGATTGCCCAGGATGTCCATGTGCGCGTTTCTCCCGATGTAAAGACCGGGATCGAGGGCACCACCGAGTTTCCCACCATCCAGATGGCGATGGACCACCATCCGTTCGCTGGCATTGGGAAGGATGGCAGGCCGGGCCGGGTGTATATCGAAATCGCGCCGGGCGTCTATCACGAGCGGGTGATCGTGACGCAGAACCATACCAACATTACGCTGGTGGGCATGGGGAAATCTCCATCCGATGTGGTGATTACCAACAGCCTGAACGCGAAGCCAGGCCGGCGGAACTTTTTTACCGAAACCGTCGAGATCAACGGCAACGGGTTTGAGGCCGACAACCTCACCTTTGAGAATACTGCCGGCAATACCGGTCAGGCGGTTGCGGCCGCGGTGCGGGCGGACCGCGCCGTCTTCAAGCACTGCCGGTTTCTCGGCCACCAGGACACGCTCTTCGCCGATTACGGACGTCAATATTATGTGGATTCGTACATCGAAGGCGGCGTCGACTTTATCTTTGGCAACGCGACGGCGGTCTTCGATCACTCGGAGATTCACGCGAACGGCCCCGGGCTATTTAACCGCGCAATCGCGCACTTCGCCCGACCAAACCACCGGCTACGTGATTCTCGACAGCAAAGTGACGAGCGGCATCGCTCAGGCCGAAGCGGAACCGAGTGCGCCGCCGCGCAAAGACACGATCGGTTTGGGCCGGCCCTGGCGTCCGTATTCCGCGTGCGGTCTATATCGACACGGAGCTACCCGCCGATGTGATTCCGGAGGGATGGAACGCGTGGGGCCGGACCAGCGAAACGCCGCTGGCCTATTACGCCGAGTTCCACTCGACTGGTCCCGGCGCGAACCCCTCCGCTCGCGTGCCCTGGTCGCATCAGCTCACTGCCGCGCAGGCCGCGCAGTACCGGCCGCGCTTCTTTCTCGCCGGCAAAGACCACTGGAATCCGATCGCCGCGGCGGCGAAGCTGCCGTAAGGTCTCCCGCGTACTGATTGGCCGATCCGGCGCCGCATTCACGTCGTTCAGCCTTTCACTCCAACCAGGAGCAGCACAAATGCGGCTGCGAGGGCGACGACCCTGGCGCGATGCATCGCGTCCCAGCGTTGGTGTTGGCGATGTGCCTGATCGCTTGAGAGTCCGCTGTCCTCGCGGGCGAGGCGGTTGTTGATCGGGACGAGAAAGATCAGCGTCAGGACAATCACAGCAGCCCAGATTCCGGACGCGGTGCCAAGAAGCCCGACGACCCCCTGGCCGCGCAGAAGGAAGGTTTCAATCCCGAGAATCAAGAAGTTGCCCGCGTACCAGAAAGGCATCACTTTTCCCAGTTTCCGGGCGAAAAGACGAGTGGCTTTCTCGCGGGCCTGCACATCCAGCTTCTCAAGAATTGGGTTGATGAAAGCCCACACGGCGAACTCCGTTCCGATCATGAGGTCGACAGAAAGAAGGGTTGCGATGCTGAAAAAGAGAATCATGAATTCCTCCCGGGCTTCAGACGCGGCTCGGAAGTATACTGACTCAAATGTTGGTACTGACAAAGTTGTCAGTACACGATAGACAGGGAGGAGAGTCGGGCATCCGATGCCGGTATCAAAGAAGGAAATTTCGCAGTGCCCCGTCGACGCCATGCTCTCGGTGATCGACGGGCGATGGAAGGGAACCATTCTGTGGCGCCTGAGCGAGGGCCCGATGCGGACGAGCGAGCTGCGCCGCAGCATCCCGGAAATCACCGAGCGCATGCTGATCCGGCATTTGCAGGAGCTGGTGCGGGATGGCATCCTGGTTCGCCGCCAGGCCAAAACGGTGCCGCCGTGCGTCTGGTATTCCATCTCCGACTACGGGATGACCTTGACACCGGTGCTTGAAACGATCTGCACATGGGGAAGAAAACACATTCGTATGAAGCTGAGCGGCAGGTTGCGGTAGCACGGCGCCATGCGTGTTGAAAAACCGGCAGCCCAGCTTCTTTACACGCCCTCGACCCACCTGCCAAACTGGAGCGTGGACACGCAAACAGTCGTCATCCTCGACTTTGGATCGCAATACACCCAACTCATTGCGCGGCGCATTCGCGAGCAGAATGTCTTCTCCGTCGTGTTGCCGTGCACGGCGCCGCTCACTGAAATCCTGGCCCACTATCCAATTGGGTTGATCCTTTCCGGCGGCCCGTCGTCGGTTTACGATGCCGATGCGCCAAAGGCCGATCCGCAGTTCCTCGCCATGGGCATCCCCGTTCTCGGTGTCTGCTATGGGTTGCACTTCATCGTCCACCACATGGGCGGCAAAGTGCGTCCGGCGCCCAAGCGCGAATATGGCCATGCCGAAGTCACCATCGAAGACAAAGAATCGGAACTGTTCGCCGGCCTGCCGCCATCGATCCAGGTGTGGATGAGTCACGGCGACGAAGCGCTGGAGCTGCCCGCGGGATTTCGACGCATCGCCGTCACATCCAATGCTCTGGCCGGCATCGCCAACGACGATCGCCGCATCTGGGCGGTGCAGTTTCATCCTGAAGTGCATCACACGCCGCTGGGCGCACTGATCATTCGAAATTTCCTAAGAATCTGCGGGGCGCGCGGCGACTGGACGCCGGCACATTTCATTGAGAGCACGGTCCGATCGATCCGCGAAAAAGTTCGCACGGGCCACGTCATCTGCGGTCTCTCGGGCGGCGTGGATTCCTCCGTCGCGGCGATGCTGGTGCACAGGGCCATCGGCAGCCAGTTGACCTGCATCTTCGTCAATAACGGCGTGCTGCGCAAAAACGAATTCGCCAACGTGCAGGCGAATCTGCGCGGCAAGCTGGGGCTGAACATCGTCGCCGTCAACGCCAGCGCGCGATTCCTTGAGAAGCTGGCCGGCGTCACCGATCCCGAGATCAAGCGCAAGCGCATCGGAGCGGAGTTCATCGCAGTTTTCGAAGACGAAGCCAATCGCATCGAGCAGCAATCCGGCAAAGTGGACTGGCTGGTGCAGGGAACCCTCTACCCCGACGTAATCGAATCGAGCAGCGTGAAGGGGCCGAGCCAGACCATCAAGAGTCACCACAACGTGGGCGGACTGCCGGAACGCATGAAGCTCAAGCTGATCGAGCCGCTGAGGGATCTTTTCAAAGACGAAGTGCGCCGCATCGGCCGCGATATGGGCATGCCGGAAGAGCTTCTGAGCCGCCAGCCGTTTCCGGGGCCGGGTCTGGCCGTGCGCATCCTGGGCGAGGTTACGCCGGAGCGCGTGGCTATGCTGCAGGAAGCCGACGAGATTGTTGTGGCCGAGATCAAGGCCGCCGGCCTCTACACCAAGATCTGGCAGAGCTTTGCCGTGCTGCTGCCCGTGATGAGCGTGGGCGTGATGGGCGACCAGCGCACCTACGCATATACGTGCGCCATTCGCGCCGTGCACTCTGAGGACGGCATGACAGCCGACTGGACTCCGCTGCCCTACGATCTGCTGAAGCGGATCTCCAATCGCATTGTGAATGAGGTGCGCGGCATTAACCGCGTGGTCTACGACATAACGTCGAAGCCGCCCGGTACCATTGAGTGGGAGTAGGCTAAGTTGAGAAGGCAAGAGAAGTCACAATGAACGAGCGCCGCTATTGGTTTCGTAAGAGATCGAATGAGAAGGGCTGGGGCCTGGGTCCGGGTTCGCCCGAGGGATGGGTAGCTATCCTTGCTTTATTCGTGGTCGACATTGGAGGAATCGCGATCTTGAAGCATTTGGTCGCGCAGTGGGTGCTCATCCTCTGGGTCTTCGGCTGGCTGGCCGCATTCCTCGCGCTGGTAATCCTCAAAGGCGAGCCGTTCTGGAAATCCTCGAAAGACCCATCTCAATAACGGTGGTTCGAGGAAAGCCGGTTCGAGGCCGGCAGAGGGGTGCGCCCGCAGCGCTGCAATCTTGCGGCCACAGCTTTGCCATCCGCCCTAGTGCGCGCCCTGTGCAGTTTTGGCGAAGTGAAAGACGCAGTTCACTTCATGCGTGGCTGGGTCAGCCTTTACGTCGTACGTTGTGATGACGGTTTGCATCCATTTGGCCAGCGCTTTGTCCTGCTTTTGCGCGCGCGCCGCGAAAGTCGAGACGTAGCTTTCGTCGAAAGCCTCGCCCGGCGCCATCTTCCAGAGGTGCGTGAGTTTCGCGGCCATGGCATCCGGCGCGCCCTCGAAATGAACTGCAGCCCATGCGATAAAGCTGGCCCGGGAACGACGTCAAGGCTGTAATTCACGATGTGCGTGGCTTCGCTGAACGAGGGATGCGAAACGACGGAGCAATCGAGATAGCCCCTGGCATGATAGGCGTCGCGGACGGCCAGAAGATACAGATCGAGCGGTCTTCCCGAACCGGCCTGGTATTTGGCCAAAGTCTTGGTGACTTCCGCGCGCGGAACCAGAGCGTCGGCCGGATAGCTGATCGCGCCGAGCTTGTAAATTCCGCCTTCCTTGATCGCAACCGAATACGGTATCTCGACGGCTTGATCTGACACGATCAAAGGCTCGATCTGGGTCACTTCGACTTCAACAGCCGCATAGCCCTGATCCTGGTAGAGATCCTCGAAGGCGCGCTGAAGGCCTGTCGCGCTGTTCTCCGTGTCGAATCCGTTTCCGGTCTGGCTGCCGACCAGGACATTAGCCTTGGCCTGCATGGCGGCCGAAACGCCGGCGAGCTGGATTGGGCCGATGCGCACCTGCGGCGAGGTAACCGTAAAGTTCATCGCCGTGATCTTTTTTGGTCCCACTCCGCTGGTGAGACCGGCTTTCACTGTTGCCTTGACGCCTTGCGCCGCCAGCATCTCTTCGAGTGCTTGGCAGATCCCATCGGCCATGGAGCCATTGGAGGGCAAGAGTCCGTGATAGAGCGGGAAGCGCTCGTGAAGCTTGTCGTCGAGTTCGTTGCCCGGCTTGAGCGGCAGATTGTCCAGGTGCATGGGGTAGAGCTGGGAAGTGGGCGTCAAAGTGAAGAGCAGCCCCTTGCTGTCGCTGCTGAACTTGACCAGGGAGAAGAGGCCGGTATCGTTGAGCTGCCTGGCATGAGCTTTCACCTCAATGGCGTTCAGGCGCGCGTCCGGTTTGAGGCCTGCGGCCGCCAGCAACTCCTCTTGCGTGTATTGGGGCGACGCCCTGAAAGCGGATCGACTTGGGCGGAGTCTTTCTTTTGCGCGAGCGACGGAATCGAGCAGAGAAGAAGAACAGCGGCAATGCGTGCAGCCTGTTTGATCATGTTGCGCCAAGATTAGCAAACCGCGGACGACACGGCCAACGTGATTCCGTGCGAGTTGGAATAGATCGGCCGCTTCCGCATAGGGGCGCGGGTCGACGCCGCGCCGGCTCGGGCCTCACGGCTGCGCCCGCAGCGACGCCACCTGCTGGCTAAGACTCTCCAGCCGATCGACAAGTTCCTTGTGTTGTTTTTCGGCGGACGACGGCTCGAATGCCTCAATGTAAAACGTGCCATTCGGCTCCAGCTCGCACCGCTTGACCGTGTGGAAGTTTTCGAAGCCCTGGCGGTGCACCAC
This sequence comes from uncultured Acidobacteriaceae bacterium, assembly GCA_963758785.1. GTDB lineage: Bacteria > Acidobacteriota > Terriglobia > Terriglobales > Acidobacteriaceae > Telmatobacter. The sequence goes on along the minus strand of CAVWXA010000017.1, from coordinate 102,893 downwards.
GGAGAGCAGCTCCTCGGGGGTGAGCGACTCGCGCTGCAGCGCCTTTTGGTCAACCTGCCCATTGCGAACGAGCACGGTGGCGCGCCCCTCGAACATCCGCGTCAGCCGCGGCGAGCGGAAGAGCGCGCGCACCACCAGCCAGTTGATGGCCAGCAGTCCAAAGGCGCCGATGATGCCGCCGGAGACGGAATTGTCGTCGCCGATGATGGCATTCTGCACGGTATTGGAAAGCGAGAGCAAAACCACCAGATCAAACGGGTTGAGCTGCGCCAGCTCACGCTTGCCAAAGATGCGCAGCAGCACCACCAGCGCGAGGTAAACGATGGCGGGACGAAGCAGCTTCTCGGCGAGCGGAAGCGGCATCTGAAACATGTGGTCGAAGATCACTGAATGCGGCATGGAGATGAGGATAGCTGGCGGCCGCCGCGTTCTGCATCCCAGTTTCAAAGAGGTTGGGCCGGCCGCGGCAATCGGGCATGGTAGGGCCGTCTGCTAAAGTGTGGGAGGTGGCCCGCCGCGTCGAAGCGGCGTCGGGACGTCCGGCAAGCGCAACATAAAAAAGAGGTTAGAGATCGATCGTATGACGCCTTCGCGGCAATCCGCGGTCCCGGAAATTGCGCCGTTTCGCATCGATCCTAAATTCACGGCGCGGGTTTGGGGATTCCGCGACCTGCGGCCATGGTATGACCGCGTGGCCGAGGGCGATCCCATCGGCGAAGTGTGGCTGACGGGCGACGATTGCCTTATCGCGACCGGCCCCACACGGGCAAGCAGCTCGGCGCGCTCTTCGCGAAAGTGACCATACTGGCGCTGCTCGGCCCTAATGCGCCATCGGCCGGATTCGCCGCTGCTGATTAAAGTGATTTTTGCCAGTGAAAAGCTCAGCGTGCAGGTGCATCCCGACGACAGGATGGCGCGGAAATATGGCCAGCCGCGCGGCAAGACGGAGTGCTGGTATGCGCTGGCGGCCGAACCGGGAGCGGAGGTCGCCGCGGGCGTCAAGCCGGGCGCGACGCTTGCCCAGATCGAGGAAGGGTATTCACGACGGAACGCTCGAAGACAGCCTGAATATGCTTCCCGTCGCGGCCGGCGACATGATCTTTGTCGATGCCGGGACGGTGCACGCCATCTGGCCGGGATCGATTCTGCTTGAGACGCAGCAGATACTCCGACGTTACCTATCGCATGTACGACTACGGCCGCCCGCGCGAGCTGCACATCGAGAAATCGCTCGAAGCCATGAAGCTTGACAACGCGCGCGGGCAAGATAGCCCCGCGCCAGCTTGCCGACCGCACCGTCCTGATTGATGTGGAGTACTTTCGCGTTGGAGCGGATTCCTGTTGAAGCGGCAGCCGCACGAGCGAAAGCCTGCGCGGCGCGGACGAGAAACGCCGGCCTCGCATACCTGTTTGCGGCAGCGGGAGCATGGGCGGCTCGAGGGGCCGGATTTCGAGCCGGTCGATCTGCCCGCGCGGGGAATCGTGGCTGTGCCGGCGGCCTCGCCGGAGTTCGTGCTTGGAAGATCGGAGCCGGCCCGGCGAGAACCTCGACCTGATCCGCATTACGCCCGAACTGGCCTGGCATGACTCACGTAACTTCACCGGCGAAACGGCCGGTAACGTACTCATGTGTGTATTCCGCTAAGCCTGTAGATTTTGCACAATTCTTTGCCTTGCAACCGAGCTGTTTCGGGCAGAATCTATAAGTCATATGAGCTTTCGATTCGCAGTTCCCTCCGACCTTCGCGGCGCCGTGGATGCAGCAGCCGCCGACTGGCAGGCCAACAACAAAGTCGATCGCTTCTGGAAAAAGGATCCGGGGCTGTGGACTCGCGACGGCGAGGAGCAGTGGATGGGCTGGATCGACATTGTGGAGCGGCAGCAGAAGGATCTTGCATCCTTCGCGGAGCTGGCCGGAGACGTGCAGAGCGCCGACTTTCAGATCGGTTCTGCTGCTGGGCATGGGCGGTTCCAGCTTGTGCCCCGAGGTGCTGGCCAAGACCTTCGGCCAGCAGCCGGGTTTTCCCGCGTTGCACATCGTCGACTCCACCGATCCGGCGCAGGTGATGGCCGCCTGCGACGAGGTCAACCTGGGCGAGACGCTGGTGATTGTGGCCAGCAAGTCGGGCACCACGCTCGAGCCCAACATCCTCAAGCAATTTTTCTTTGAGCAGATGCGCAGAGCCGTGGGCAGCGAAGAGGCCGGCAGCCATTTTATGGCCATTACCGATCCCGGCTCGAAGATGGAGCAGGTGGCGAAGGCCGACAGCTTCCGGTACATCTTCTATGGCGACCCGCAGATCGGCGGGCGCTACTCGGCGCTGTCGAATTTCGGCGTGGTGGCGGCCACCGTGATCGGCTTGAACGTCGGCAAGCTGCTGGACGAGGCGGCCAAGGCGGTGGCAGACGCAAAGCTGCCGGTCCACGAACAATCCCGGCGTGCAGCTGGGACTGCTGCTGGGCTCGGCGGCCAATGCCGGGCCGCGACAAGCTCACCTTCTTCACTTCGCCGGAGATCTACGATCTGGGCGCGTGGCTGGAGCAGCTGATTGCCGAATCGACCGGCAAACAGGGCAAGGGAATTACGCCGGTGGACCGCGAGGCCATTGGGCCCGCCCGAGGTGTATGGCAAAGACCGCGTCTTTGCGTACGTGCGCCTGAAGAGCACCGCCGACAGCGAGCCAGGACGCGAAGGTGGCGGCTCTTGAAGCTGCCGGCCATCCGGTGGTGCACTTCGAGATCTGCAGATCTCTACGAAATTTTCGGGCCAGTTCTTTACGTGGGAGATTGCGACGGCAGTGGCCGGCTCGGTGATCGGCATCAATCCCTTCAATCAGCCGGATGTGGAAGCGGCGAAGATCGAAACCCGCGCGCTGACCGACGAGTACGAAAAGACGGGCAAGCTGCCGGTGCGCAAGCCGGTGCTTACCGAGGCCGGGCATCGAGTTGTACGCAACAGACGCCTACGCCGCAAAACTGAAAGCGTGGCGCGCAAAGCGCGACGCTCACCGGCTATCTGCGCGCGCATCTCGATCAGCTTCGCGCCGGCGACTACTTTGCCACGCTCGCTTTCCTGCCCATGTTTCAGGAGCACGAAGCGGCCGATCCAGGAGCTTCCGGCACAAGGTGCGCGACAAAAAGCGCGTGGCCACCTGCCTGGGATTTCGGCCCGCGCTTTCTGCACTCCACCGGGCAGGACTACAAGGGCGGCCCGAACACGGGCGTGTTCCTGCAGATCACCGCGAAGCACGCCGACGACATGGATATTCCCGGCCAGAAATACAGCTTTGGCGTGGTGATCGACGCCCAGGCGGCCGGCGACCTGGCGGTGCTGGAGTCGCGCGGACGCCGGGCCCTGCGGGTGCACCTTGGGACGGACGTGGCGGCGGGGCTGAAGGCCCTGGATGCGAGCGATTAGCGCGGCGCTTGATCTAGGCAACTTTTTCGGCGGAGCTGGGTTTTAACAGTAACCAGGCTCAGGCCGAGCCTCGTCTAACGATTTGAGCAACGGAGAAACGGATCGAATGTCCGTCATCCTGCGTGGTCCTGCGCCGGTCGGAATGAAGCGGCGCGCAGGTGAATGGACGACAACTGGCAGAGGAGAAATCGAGGATGAATCGTACCTTGATCTAAGAAAGAACTTTCATGCAGCTGACAGGCATTCGCCGGGGTTGGCGGTGCTGTGCGCCGTGGTCGCGCTTGCGCAGGACGCCTGGCGCGCCGGCGGCGCAACCGCAAGACTCAGCCGGCGGCGCAACACGGGACAGCGCACCGACGGACAGATTGAGATGGACGTGGTGCACGCGCTCGACGCTTCGGCGGCGCTGAAGAACGACCTGATTACCGCGGCCACCGATTCAGGGCGAGGTCACGCTTTCAGGAACGGTTTCGAGCCGATGCGTCAAAGCAGTTGGCCGAGTCGATCGCTTCGCATGTTGACGGCGTGACCAAGGTGCACAACAACCTGGAGATCGGCAATCCGGGCCCGGACGCGCAGAATCCGCAGCCGGCTCCCGACGCGCGATATGCGCAGGAGCCTGACCAGACGCAGGCCGATGGCAGTATGCCGGGCCTGCCGCCTCCGGGTCCCGCTCCGGACCAGAATCCCAACCAGGCCCAGGATCCGGCCGCCGGCCAAAATCCACTAGGCTCAGGCTCCGCAGGTCAGGCTCCGCCACCGCCTAATTCGCAGCAGCCGCCTTATCCGCCGCAGCAGGGCGCGTATCCGCAGCAAGGCGGTTATCCGCCGCCTCCACCGCCGCGGCCGCAGTACCAGAATCCGCAGTATTCGCAATATCCGCAATACCCGCCTGCTCCGCACGGCGCCGCCGTATCAGCCGGCCAGCGGACCTGTGACCGTTCCGCCGGGAACGCTGCTGTAGGTGCGGACCAGCGAGCCGGTCGACAGCAAGAGAGCCAAGGACGGCGAGCCGGTGCAGTTCACCGTGATCCAGGATGTGAGCCGTCGGCGGCGTTCTGGCGATTCCGCGCGGCGCCACGGTGCACGGCGTGGTCACCGAGAGTCAAGAAGGTCGGCGCCGGCAGTTTGGCCGGAAGCTCAGAGCTGGCGCTCACGCTTACTTCGCTTGACCTGGGCGGACGCAACTACCCGACTCGACACGCGACCAGTTCAAAGTGAAGGGCCCGAATAAGGCCGGCCAGACGGTGGGCAATGCAGTTGGCGGCGGCGTCATCGGCACCATCATCGGCTGCGCGGTGGGCCGCGGCGCGGGCTGCGCCATCGGCGCCGGCGCTGGCGTGGCCGCAGGCACAGCCGCTTCGGCTGCTTCACGCCGGGCCGCGAGTCTGGATTCCCGCCGAGGCGCTGGTCACCTTCCACCTCGCTGCGCCGCTCACCGTCGATCCCGTGAGCCCGCAGGAAGCGGCGCGGCTGGCGCAGGGCCTGTATCCCGGCGGCCCGAGCCTCTACCGCCGCGGACCCTACGGACCGCGCTACTACGCCGGAAGTCGCCTATCCCTATCCGTACGGGTATGCTTATCCGCCGGTCTACTACCGGCCGTACTATCTGGTCGGCGGAGGCTACTACTGGCGGTAATGGCAGCGAACTTTCACGAATGCAGCGGGCATCCTCGCAAGCGGGATGCCCGTTCTTTTTGGGAGTGACGTCAGTCTCGTGCGTCCGGTCAAGTTCGCGCTCACTGCGTCGTCTATAATGGCAGAGTCGCATCGAGCGAGATTTGCGCATGGCAAAGGGGCCCGAATAAGCAGTGAATCCTTGCTGCCGCCCACTGGTTCTCCGCTGGCCGCGCGTAGAGAGTTGAAGGTTCAAGTCCATCCATGATTCGTTTCCTGCAAACAGACAATCGCATGGTCAAGGCGCTGATCGTCGTCATCATCGGCGCGGCATCGGTCTCCATGGTGCTGTACCTGATTCCCGGCCTCAGCGGCATGGGCTCTGCGTCGCCGGACACTTACGCCGTGGTTTACCCGCACTGGTACAGCCGCATCCTGTCTTCGGGCGACTCGGTGAGCCAGGCGCGCGTGGAGCAGATTGCGGAAAACGAGCTGCAGCAGCGCGGTCCGCAATACGCCAACAACCCCATGCTGGTGCAACTCTTTGAGCAGCAGGTGGGCCAGCAGTTGGTGCAGCAGCAGGTGCTTCTCGAGGAGGCCCACAGGCTCGGAATCCACGCCACCGACGACGATGTGCGCCAGTATCTGCGCACCGGACCCACCGGCGAAGTTCTCTACCCCGACGGCAAGTTCATCGGCGACGATGCGTACAAGCAGCTGATCGACGAGCGGCTGCACGAGTCGGTCACTGATTTTGAGAAGCGAATCAAAGACGACATCACCATCCGGCGGCTTGCAGGCTCTCATCACGGGCGGCGTCACGGTGAGCGACCAGGAAGTCCGCGACACCTACTCGCAAGCAGAACATCAAGATCAAATTCGACTACGCGGTGATCTCGGCCGACGACGTGCGCAAGACCATCAACCCCTCCGACAGCGATCTGGAGGCGTTCTTCAAGAAGAATGCCGCGCGCTACGCCAAGGCGGTGCCCGAAGAGCGCAAGATCACGTACTTCGCCTTCACCGCGGACCAAGTTCCCGGCGGCGTTCCGCAGCCCACCCAGCAGGCAGATTCAGCAGTACTACAACGAGCACCTGACCGATTATCACAGTGCCGGAACAGGCCAAGTCGCGCCACATTCTGATCAGCGTGCCCGCGGGCGCCGACGCCAAGACCGATGCCGCGGCCAAGGCCAAGGCGGAGATGGTCCTGAAGCAGCTCAAGGCCGGCGGAAACTGGACCGAGCTGGCCAAGAAATACTCTGACGATCCGGGCAGCAAGGACTACGGGCGGCGAGCTGGGCTTTGCGCAGCGCGGCAAGATGGTGCCGGAGTTCGACAACGCCATCTTCACGCAGAAGATCGGCGATATCGAGATTGTGAAGAGCAACTTCGGCTACCACATCGTGCAGGTGGAGGAGCGCCAGACGGCGCACACGCAGCCGCTCAACGAAGTGCTAGCCCGACCATTCAGGCGGCGCTCGTCGCGCCAAGCCTCGGCGCAGGCGCAGCAGAACTATGCGCAGCAGCTCACTTCCGAGGCGATCAAGAACGGCCTGGAAAAGACCGCGGCGGCGCATCACCTTGAGGTTGTGACCACGCAGCCGGTCGCGCAGCAGGGCGTGATTGCCGCGCTGCCCGACAGCACGCAGCTTCTGGCCAAGGCCTTCGCAGCCAAGCAGGGCGATCCGCCGCAGTCGGCGCCAACGGGCGAGGGCTACGCCATCTTCCAGGTCACGGGCATTGCGCCGGCGCACGCGCCCACGTTTGCTGACTGGAAGAGCCACGTGCTTGACGACTATCGCGATGAGCAGCTGCCGGCCCTGCTTAAGCCAGAAGACCAGGATCTCGCCGCTAAGGCGAAGGCCATGAACGACCTGGCCAAGGCCGCCAAGGCCGATGGCGCGACGGTGAAGACCAGCGACCTGGTGGGCGAACCGGCCAGGTGCCCGACTTTGGCGAAGTGGGCCAGGTGGCCCCGCAGCTCTTCGACATGAATCGTGGGCGCGATCAGCGGGCCCATCTCCACCGAGCGCAACGGCGTGGTGGCGAAGATCGTCGACAAGCAGGAGCCGACGGCCGACGAAATCGCCAAGAACTTCGACCAGACGCGCGACGAGATTCTCGATCAGCGCCGCAACGAAGCTTTCAGTGTCTTCCTGAGCGGCGTGTGGAACGACTACAAGAAGCACAACCTTATCCGCCTCAACGCCAAGCCGGTCAAGTCCGCAGATGCCGGGCATGTAAGCGCGCGGCGTTGAAAACCGGAATAAAAAAGCCCGCAGCCACGATGGTTGCGGGCTTTTTGCGATCAACGGGTTGGCTCGCCAGCGCATGCGAACCACCTTTGAGCGTTCACTCCCATCACCAGGAGCCACAACATCAGCGACCCTTCTCCAATGAAGCCCAAGGCTTCGTTGTAGGGATGAAGATGATTCGCTAACGCGGGTGACAGAGAGGTCAGCCAGCTAAGTCCGCCCAGCGCCATCAGCAAACCCAGGATGCGCGGCAGGAAATCGGACCTGACAACGAGATAGCCGATCAACAGGCAGTAGGTCCCATGAACAACCAGCGCGACATTCACTCCGAGAAGATGCAATTCGAGAGCTTCAAAGGCGAGGCCCACAAGGTTCGCGGCTGCGGCCAGGAATGCGATGCTTCGGCTCACCGGTCTGAAAATGTCATAGAGAAGTAAAGTGACAACGCCGAAGGACGAGACCGGGATCAGGCCTGCTGCATACAACAGCTTGCCGCGAACGAAGGCCTCGGCGCATATTGCCGTAACCACGCTGAACAAATAGAACGCACCTGCAACCCGCGCTTTCGCGCGCGGAGAGGCCGCCCGCATGTGCCTCACGATTTCCATTACCGCTCCTCCACTGCGCGGGCCTGCTCGTTCCATCGTTGTGCGTTCAGGCCCATCGCAAGCAACCACAGGGTCAATGATCCCTCGCCCACAATGCCGGGCAACAGAATATACGGGTGCAGAAAGTTTGCCAGAGGCGGCCACAAAAACGTGAGCCAGCCCAAACCGGCAAACGCCATCAGCAAACCCAGAATGCGAGGCAGGAAAGCCGACCTGAAAATGAGGTAACCGATCATCAGGCAGTGGAAGCCAAAAAACACCAAGGCGATTTCGTAGCCCGTACCGAAGGATCGGAGAAACGCGAGTGCCAGCTCTTGCAGTTGCTCCGGCCTGAATGCAGTTGCGAGTTGAGCATTCTTCAATAGACCAAGCGGGGCAAAATAGTTAAGCAGGTTGACTGCCATCATCGCGACAAACACCAGCCTGAAAGCTGCCGCAAACAATGAGAGGGTCCGGCTGACCGGCTTGAACAGTTCGTAGAAAAGGGTTGCCACGGCGAGGTCGCAAGTGAGCACGATGAGCTCGGCCGCGCCGCCCAATCGATACAGCGCCTGGTGCGCGAGGATATTCGCTGCAGTTGCAGGGGCGTTGCTCATGACAACAAGCCTGCCGCGAACCAGCGTCTCGAAGAATCCGCCAGCGGCAAAGATCAGCAGGTAGAAAATTCCGGCGATTCTGGTCTTGAGACGCGGCGACGCATCTCGAAATCGTTCCATTGATCGGCAACCTCCGGAAGAGGGCAATCCTATGATGGCGGGAGGAGAATCCATTAACGATCATATAAATCGTTCACACAACTCTCCGGCTGGCCATTGAGAGCGCATACGAGCTTAGGGTCCTGAATGTTCCACTGCAGTCGCCGTCATTCCTCAGGTCCCCATATTCTTACGGCCCAATGCACGGCTCGGCAATTTGACGCCCGTTAGCCAAATGAGAGATTGTACCCGCAGGTCAGCTTTAGCCATTCGGTTCCGATCCCCAAAACCTGGAGGTCTCTATGAGGTTTACGTGGCCGGCCTTCCCGTCGAACTGCATCCTTTGTGCGGCCGTTTGCGTGATGGCCGCCGTACCGCTGCGTCCTCAGGGCGCGCCATGCCAGCAGATTCGAACGGCGTGCAAAAACGCCGGCTTCGTCGTGGGTGGTTCCGTCGGTCAGCGGCTCGTCCTCGACTGCTTCAATCCCATTGTGCTCGGCCAGATGCCGAAGAGACCGGCAACCCTTCCGCTGCCGCAGATCGATCCGCAACTGCTCGCCGCCTGCAAACAAAATCTGAACAAAACATCGCCCGGCGCGAACGCGCAGGCGCAGCCGGCGGTCGCCAACTCATCCACGCTGACTGCAAGTGACGATGGGCGGACTGTGCACGACTCGCGATTGGGCGTAACCTGGCTCGCTGACGCCAATCTGGCTGCCACGGAAAAATTCGGCGTCGCAAACATCAACGAGTCCGGTTCGATGAACTATGCAACCGCGGTTCAATGGGTGGCTGCGATGAATGCATCAAATAGCGGCGCGGGCTACCTGGGCCACAACAACTGGCAATTGCCTACGGCGCCGGGCACTGACAAAACCTGCCAGATCACCGGGCCTCACGGCGAACCGTTTGGGTACAACTGTTCCGGCAGCGCGCTGGGATCGTTGTATTATGTCTCGCTCGGCCTGCAGGAACCCAATTCTGCCGTCGCGGCTTCTCAAGTTGAAGTCGGGCCCTTCAAAAACTTCCAGGCCTATCTCTACTGGTCCAGGTCTTCGGCCATCGATCCCAAGCAGGGTTTTGTGAGCTTCTCGTTCAGCTCGGGATTTCAGGGAGCCAATGTATTTCGGAACTATCTTTACGCGTTGCCGATGTTCAAAGGAAAGCTGCCCGGCACGCCGGCGACGACAGAAACCTACCTGCAGGTCGATGCCAATGCAACGACCGTATACGACCCGATCGCCCAGGTCACGTGGCTCGCCGACGCGAACCTCGCCGCCAGCCAAACGTTTGGCGTCGCGGGCATCAACCGCGACGGCTCGATGGATCACTCGACGGCGCTCCTTTGGGTCAAGGCGATGAATCAGAGCGACGGCGGACATGGATACCTTGGCCGCACAGATTGGGACCTGCCCGACACCGGGCCGCCTGATCCCTCGTGCAGCATGAAAGGCATTACCGGCTTCGGTTGCACCGGCAGCGCCATGGGAATTCTGTTTTACAAGCAGCTTGGCCTGCATCCCGGCGACTCCGTCATCCCGCCATCACAGGTGAAGGTCGGCCCATTCACCAATCTGCAGCCCTATCTCTACTGGGCCTGCGCCGGAGACTCACCTTCGTCGCCCTGCCAGGCCAGCGGACCCGCCGAAGGTTTCGAGTGGAATTTTTCGTTTGGCAACGGCTTCCAGGGCACAAATCTCGTGGGGAATAATCTGTTCGTGATGGTCTACTACCCAGACGCCTCGGCCACACCATCAGCGCCCAAACCTTAGTCCCTATTCCCGTGCTCTCTTGCTGCCTTGTTCCCTCGCTCCCTATCTTGATCACCGCAGGCCGGTCGTCGCGAAAGGCAATCCCGTCATCGGCCAGTGATCGGGCTGCGCGTCGAGGTTTGGCGCGATGGTTACGCCGCCAAACGACGCCGGCGCCACCGTTACATTCCAGCCGTCCACTGTGACCAGCGGGTCCTCACCGTGAAAGTCCGCCACAGCTGCGTGCATTTCAATGGCTGTGCTCTCATTGGGGAGCAGCGAAACATAATTATCACTGTAGAAGACCGGCAGGACGCGTTCGCCCGATTTGCGCCGCAATTGCACGTGGACCATCAATGCGATGTGCGGCGTCGGATTGCGGAGCGTCACCGTCACCGTGCGCATGCCACCTTCATCCTTCTGCGCCAGCGTTTGCTGCTCCAGCGTCGCTTGCGGCATCTTGTTCAGATCGGTCAAGTCGTCGGGATCGTCCGGGAGCGCGCGCCAGTAAAAATTCGATACACCTGGCAGCCCTGACTTGTGCGGATCGTAGAGCGAGAGCTTGATGAAGTGCACGCGACTGAGCGTGGCCGGAAAATCGATCGTACCCAGATTCGTCGCCGCGTCGGCAGCGGCATTCACCGCGATGTCGTGCTCGTAAGCCCTCGTACCGTCCAGGTTGTATACACCCACGTGAGCCACCCACCCAGTAAGCGGGTTTGGGCTGTTGTTGATCACCTGCACCTGTCCGTTGGCTTCGTTGAACTGGATGTGCACCATTTCCGACGCGTGCATCACGGCGAAGTACGAGGACATGGGCTCGAGATCGTAGTGGTAAATCTGCCAAACGAAGCTTGGCTGCGCCGGATTGCTCATCCACGTGAGGATGGCCGTGGTGGGATGGAAGAGCTGCGCGTTGCGCCCTTCGTACATGGCGCGGAAGGCCTCGTAATTCACCATCTGCGCCTTGCGCACAAAATCGGCAAGGTTTGCAACCTTCCCGTAGCGCCCTGCCAGGATCAGCGGATAGACGTCGCCGTGCTGGTTGCCTTTGGCCATATCGTGCGCGGCCCAGTCGTCGTTGATCGTCTCCCAATCTTTTTGGGGCATCATGTCGTGAATGGATTCAAGCGTAGGCACTGACAAGCTGCCGGTCTCGGTTTTGAAGTAGTCGTCGGTTACGGTGTAAAACTCGCGCGGCGCGCGCCAGTAATACGGTCCATGCGAGCGCACCCCGGCCCCGTCGGTCGAACTGGGCTGATAGCGGCGCGTCGGCTCGAGCTCGGCCAGCAGCTTGCGCAGCGCCGCATCAATCTCCGGCGGCGGATAGCCCTCGTTGCGCGCGCACCACAGCACAATCGAGGGATGATTGCGGAAGCGCAGAATCTTGTCGCGCACGTTCGCAACGTAGGTCGGGATGTCGGTCGGATTGGGCCCGTCATTGGGATTGGCTTGGAAGAACTCGTCCCACACCAGAATTCCGTACTTGTCGCAAAGCTCGTAGAAATCCTCGCCCGTGCTCTGGCCCACCCAGTTGCGAATCATGTTCAGGTTCGCCAGCTGATGCAGGTGAATCTCAGCATCGAGCCGCTCGCGCGGAATTCGCTTCATGGCCTCATCGAGTCCCCAGTCGCCGCCGCGAATGAAGATGGGCACGCCGTTGACCGAGATGGTCAGCGTGTCCGTGCCGGGAACCGAGTAGGTAATTTTGCGAACGCCGAAGTCCACATCCTGCGTGTCGGAGATCTCGTGGCCCGCCTTGAAGTCGAGATGCAGATGGTAGAGATTCTGCGCGCCGTAGCCGTTAGGCCACCACAGGCGCGGATGTTCGATGTGCAGCGCGGGCGTGTTCTTCGCGTCGAAGGTGACCTTCTGCGTGCTGTGCGGAGCCAGCTCCACCTGACGCTCGAACACGATGTTCTCGATCGTTCCGCTCACCACGCCCTTCGACCGGCTTGTCGCTTACGTTCTCCACGGTCGTCTGCACCGTGATGTCGGACGAGTCGGTTTTCGGCAACGGCAAGTCCGTGGTCACCAGCGGATCCTTCAACTCCACGGGGCCGGTTGCGGAGAGAAAAACCTTTTGCCAGATGCCGGTGTCGCGGTCGCGAACCGCGTTCAGCCAATCCCATCCGATGGTCGAGAGAAACGTGGGACCGTCAATCGCAGAAATGCCGCCATTCAGGCCCACGCCGTCGCGAAGCGTGTGTTCGTGCGGAACGCCGGGATGCGGCTGCGGCGTCACCAGCACAGCCACCACCGCCTGCTCGCCCGGCTTCACCTGTGCGGTGATGTCGAAGATGCCGCGGATGAATGCGCCGCGGATCGTTCCCACCTGCGCGCCGTTCACCCAAACGTCGGCGGAGTAGTTGATGCCGTCAAAGTTGAGCCAGACGTGACGATTCCGGTAGGTGCGCGGAATCTGGATCGTCGGTTCGGTACCAATACGAGGTGTGCACCAGGCTCTCGGGAATGATCTCCGGGCGATCGTTTTCGCCATAAAGCGGCTCGGGATACACATGATTGTTGACCAGCGTGGTGAGCACGGTGCCGGGAACCGTTGCCGCGTACCAGCCCTTCGTGTCGAATCCCTCGGCGGCAACTTGCGCGCCGGGCTGCGGGACTTTGGCCACATCCTGCAACTGCCAGCCTGTGGCCAGAACCATAGGTTGGGGCGCGGTGGGGGCTGCAAAGGCGTCAGGCGCCAGAATCGCGAGCATCGATACCAAAGCATAAATGCAAATGCAAGAACGGCGAAAGTGTTTCGTCAACGGAGATCTCCCTGATCTTTGTCGTGACTCTGACGTACGCTGAAGATACGCACAATAGTGTCTCAAAAGATGGCCGCCCCCTGCTGCGCCATAATCCCATCGGTCATCACCGGCGATAATGGCATCATGCAATTTCAGCGTTCCTCCGGGGTCTTGCTGCATGTAACCTCGCTGCCCTCGTATGGCGGCATCGGCGACCTGGGCCCTGCCGCGCACGAGTTTGTAGCCTTTCTGGCGCGCGCCAAACAACATGTGTGGCAAGTGTTGCCGCTTTGCCCAACCGGCTATGGCAACTCGCCCTATGCCGGCTCGTCGGCATTTGCGGGCAATCCCGCGCTCATCAGCCTTGAGTTCCTTTCCGACTGGGGTTGGATCAAGGGCGAGCGCATTGCCGGGCTGGCCGGCCGCAGCGGCGCCGTCGACTTTGAGGATGTCGAAAATCGTAAGCTCCCGTTGCTCCATGAAGCGGCCGGAAATTTTCTCGATCGCGGCCTCGACGAAGCCGCGCTCGCCGGCCAGTGGCATGACTTTGAAGCGTTTCTAAGCGCCGAGGCCGCGTGGCTCAACGATTACGCGCTTTACGCTGTGCTGTCGCCGCAAATTTCAAACCGGCGCATGGACTGCGTGGCCCGAGCCGCTGCGCCGCCGCGATCCGAAGGCGCTTACCGCAGTGGCTACGGAGCAGGAGCGCGCGCTGGCCATCGAGCGTGTGCTGCAGTTTGCCTTCTCGCAGCAGTGGGATCAGCTTCGCGATGTTGCCGAGGGAAGCGGCATCCGAATCCTGGGCGACGTCGCCATCTTCGTCAACATGGATTCTGCCGACGTTTGGGTGCACCCGGAGATCTTCGAGCTCGACAAGGATCTGCAGCCGATCCGCGTCGCCGGCGTGCCGCCCGACTACTTCTCCGCAACCGGCCAGCGCTGGGGCAATCCGCTCTACCGCTGGGACGTGCTCGCCGCGCGCGGCTTCGACTGGTGGATCGACCGCATCCGCCGCGCCATCGAGCTCTACGACATCGTGCGCCTCGACCACTTCCGCGGCTTCGAGGCCTATTGGGCGATTCCCGCCGAAGAAGAGACTGCCGTCAACGGCGAGTGGGTCAAGGCGCCGGGGCTGGAGCTCTTTCGCGCCCTCGAGACCGCGCTGGGCCCGCTGCCGCTGGTGGCCGAAGACCTGGGCATGATCACGCCTGAAGTTGAAGCGCTGCGCACCGAGCTGGGCATGCCGGGCATGAAGGTGCTGCAGTTCGGCTTCAGCGACAAAGGGCGCACATATTCACCTTCCGCACCGCTTTACGCCCGGCACCGTGGCTTACACCGGCACGCACGACAACGACACCACGCAGGGCTGGTGGCAAACCGCAGGCGAGGTCGTAGCACGCGGCCGCAGAAGCCTACGTCGGCCCCGTCGGTGATCAGCCCGGTGTGGCCGCTGATTCGCGCCGTTGAGGACAGCGTGGCCGAAATCGCCGTCGTTCCCGCGCAGGACCTGCTCGAGCTGGGCTCCGAGGCGCGCATGAATACGCCCGCCGTTCCCGCGGGCAACTGGAGTTGGCGCGCGCCGGAAAAATGCTGGACGGAAGATTTGGCCGAGCGCTTGGCCGCGCTCGCCGACGTCACCGACCGCGACAACGATCCGCTGGATCGGGCAGGGAATAAGGAGTAGGGAATAGGGAGTAGGGAGTAGGGAGCAGGGAATAGGGAGCAGGGAATAGCTAGTAGGCGGCGGAGCTGGTCTTGTGATTTTGTTTTGTGTCAGGGCACGACTTCAGTCGTGCCGAAAAGGGCCGCAAATTAAAGGGCTTTAGTGTCTGCGTGAGAACTACACAAGGTACTTGTAATTCACATCGGAGTTGGGCGACAAGAGAAGCATGTCGCGATTCAAGGTTTACAGCCCGGACCAGGCGTATCTGCTTCCTCCGAGCGTGCGGGACGAGTTGGGCGAGAAGCACTTGTGCTTTTTCGTCCGTGGAGTGATTGAGCGGTTGGATATGAGCGAGTTCGAGTTGAGCTACAGCATCGAGGGCGGCGAGTTGTACGCTCCGCAGTTGATGCTGGGCGTGTGGCTTTACGCTTACGCGCTGGGCATCACCAGCGCGCGGCAGGTGGAGCGGCGATTGGTGGAGGACTTGGCGTTTCGCTACCTGGCTGCCGGCGAGCGAATCGACAACTGGGCGTTGAGCGCATTCCGCCGCCGTCACGGGCGCGCGTTGAACGACGCGTTCACGCAGGTGCTGGAGTGGGCGCAGCAGCAGGGTATGGTGAAGCTGGGCCGGGTGGCGATCGACTCGACGCGCATCGCGGCCAACGCCAGCAAGGATCGTGTGGATTCGGAGCAGGCGCTGCGCGATAGGCGGGCGCAGCTGCGCCGTCAGGTGCGGACCTGGCAGAAGGCCGCCGATCGCGACGATCAGGAGCCGGGCGGGCTGGAGGTGGCCATCGGGGAACTGAACAAGGCGCTGGCCGAGATGCCGCGGCGCATGGAGCGGCTGAAGAAGAGCGGATTGAAAAAGCTGTCGCGGACCGATGAAGACGCGCGCTTTTTGCGTCAGCGCGGCGACAGGTTCGTGCTCGGCTATTCGGGGGAAATTACCGTCTCGGACGATCATCTGATCGTGGCTCAGCGAGTGACGCAGAACGTGACCGACAACGGCTCGCTCGTGCCCATGCTGGACGAGACCCCTGAGAGAACACATCCCAAATCTGTTGGCCATTTTTTGAAGAGCTCCACATGGGTCGAAGGCTTCGCGTGTGTGAACGGCTAGAGAGTAGTGCCAGGTGGGTCGCCGCGCGGTCGGTGTTTTCTACTCCCTTCTCCCGTTCTATCTGTAGCTCGAATCGTCAAACCGGCTCATGTCTATGTCATCGTCGAGCACGCCGAGAGTGATCACGGCGAAGGTAAAGACGGTCGTCTCCGGTTCAAGATGGCCACCGAAGGCCTTGTCCGCAGTTGCCAGCGTGATGTGCGGATGCACGCGCCCATCCATCACCATCCCGCTCATGCCGATAATGTCCGCCGGCTTCGTTGGGTCCTTCACAAACAGATCGTGCGAGGGAAGTTCGCGGTTCGAAACCTGGTGCACCTGGTAGCCACGCACCGATCCGAAGCCGGAGAGAATCACAGCATTCTTGATCTTCTCCTGCGCGATCATTTGTTTGAGCCCCGCCAGCAGATCGGCGCCGAACTTGAAGCGAAGTACGACAATCCGCTGCAAATGCCCGCTGACGGCAAAAACATCGGGCACCGAAGGGCTCAGCGCCTTGGTGTCGGCATCGTGCCCATGGGAGTTGACGATCTCGTGCTGCGTCTCCTGCGCGGGCAACGTGAGGCATGCAGCAAAAATTGCAAGAACAAAGAACCTCTTCATGTGCATCCTCCCGACCGCAACAGTCGACCACACAGGAACGGCGCACACTCGACAATGGCCGTGATCCGCGCGGCGGCGCCTGTTCCCTATTCCCTGCTTCTAAAACGGTATGTCGTCGTCGGAAATCTGCGCCGACTGCGAGTAATCGTCCTGGCCGGCGGGTGGCCGCTGGTCCTCGTTCACCGCCGCATTCGACGCACTCGCCGGGCGGCTATAGCTGCCGCCATCATCGCGCCCTGAGAGCAGCGAGAGATCGTTAACGATGATCTCGGTGCGATACACCTTCCTCCCCGCAAATTCCTTATCGTCCCAGTTGCGGGTCGTCAGGCGTCCCTCGACAAACAGCTTCGATCCCTTCTTCACATAGTCGCGAACGATCTCTGCCAGTCGCCCGTAGACCACAATATTGTGCCACTCGGTGCGGTCCTGCCAATTGCCCTGCCCGTCCTTGGAGCGCTCGCTGGTGGCGAGTCCAAAGCTTGCCACCATGGTGCCGCCGCCAGTGGAACGGATCTCAGGGTCTTTGCCTACATTCCCTAGCAGAAAAACTTTGTTGACGCTCTTAGCCATACTCTTGCTCTCCTGTCCCGTTGTCGATCTGGCGAATTGCTCGCCAATCGGCCTGTCTTTCAAAAGTCGCCGCACTCTCGCCTGAAGTTGGCGCAATCTCTACTTCTGTGCTTTGAGAATCTTAATATATCCCTGCATTCTTCGTTTTGCTCTGCCGCCGATTGCGCTATTGTCCGCAGTGCGATCCTGATGCCAGTTCCAGCCCCGCGTCAGCTCATGCGTCCCAACTCGCGCAGTTGATGCGCAACCGCTTCAAGGAAGGTTTCCACGCTCGTGTTCGGAGGGATGGCGAGGCCTGACTTGGCGCACAAAGCCGCGGCAATGCGCGCAGCCAGTGCGCCGCGAGTGGCGAGATCCATGTCGAGCCGGCGCGCAAAAAAGCTTTCCAGGACCTCGAGGTCCGCGGCCGATAGCTTGGCGAGTTCAGGAGCCGGCAGCACAACGACCAGGTGCGGCGCGGGAATGGGCGTGGTCGGCGTCATCGCCGGACCAGTGATGGTGCGCGAGTCTGTCCCGCCCCAGTGCGGGGAGTCGATTTCGCGGTCGCGAACCACCAGCGTTCCGGCAACCATGTCTCCCAGCCGCTGGTGCCGCCTGCTCACAAAAATCGCCACGACGCCCACTGCGTAAAATCCGGGCAGATAATCGATGATGCGCACCAGGTTGCGCGCCAGCGACTCCACAAAATTGATGCCGCGGCCGGATTGATGGATCACGCGAATCTTTGCCACGCGCTTGCCCGGCGTGCGGCCGTTGCTGAACGCCTCAAACAGCGCGAAGTATCCCCACTGCATCAGGAAGACGATGAGAACGAAGATGCCTACGGCCCAATTCGCCGAGACTTTGCCGAAGACATGCAGCGCGGGAACAATGATCGCCCCAGCCAGGCCAAGCACAAAAAAGACCACGCCCCAAATCAGGTAGTCGATGAGAATGGCGATAAACCGGCTGCCGATTCCGGCAAGCGGCATCTCGATTGCCACAAGCTCCGGGGTATCGATGTTAAGCTGGTCTCCAATCGGACTCCATGGCGATCATTCTCTCCAATCAGTGGCTTGCGAAGCGCCGCCCGTACTGGGACCGTCTGGGCACTGCTGCTGGGCCAGGCCAGGCTGGCGGCGTGCGCCAGCTTTGACGCGCGCCGAGCTGCGCGAAACCGCGCTGCTTTACCGGCAGGCTGGCGAGCGACCTTTCCACTCTGCGCCAGGACTCCACTGCCCGGGCTTATGCCGAACACGTCAACCAATTATTGGCTCGCGCCCACCATATCATTTATTCAAGCCGCCGCAAAGGCTTCCTCAAGATTTTCCACTTCCTGCGCGATGAATATCCGGCCCTGATCCAGCAGCAGATTCGCTACGTCCTGCTTTCGCTCGTCATCCTGCTGGCCGGCGCGCTGCTGGGCTCGGTGCTTACGCTGGCGCGTCCGCAGTTCATGCGCCACATGCTGGGTCCGAAAATGGTCGACACCATCGAGCGCCACGAAATGTGGACGCACTCGATTGTCGGCATCGAGCCCGTAGCCAGCAGCATGATCATGACCAACAACCTGAGCGTCTGCTTTGTCGCCTTCGCGGGCGGAATCCTCTTCGGTCTGGGACCGCTCTACTCCATGTTCTTTAATGGACTGCTGCTCGGCGTCATCGGCGTGGCCTGCCAGCAACATGGCATGTCCCTCGACCTGTGGAGCTTTGTTGCCCCGCATGGCTCGCTGGAACTGCCTTCGATCATTCTCGCCGGCGCGGCCGGGTTGCGCCTCGCGCACGGCGTGCTGTTTCCCGGGCTTCTACCGCTGGCGCGAATCCGTCGCATTGGCCGGCGCGGAAGCCACGCGGATGGTCGCCGGCATCATTCCGCTGCTGGTCATCGCCGGCACGCTCGAAGGATTCTTCTCGCCCTCCGCCGCGCCCGTGTGGCTCAAATTTACGGTCGGCGGATCGCTGTTCACGCTGCTGCTGCTGTGGCTGTTCCGGCCGCTGCCGGTGGCGATCAAAACAGCCCAATAGCCGCAATTTCGCCTTTACACCATCGCCCGCTCTTTCACCTTCAAATATTGGTTCAGCACCGCCGAGGTAAGCTGCGCCGGATCGAGATCGAGCGTGAGCGCGCCCTGTTCGCGCAGCCGCGCCAGCAGCAGTTCGCGGCGCGTGGTCAGCTCCTGCGCGGCAGAGGCGCGGAACATCTGCTCCACATTTTTGGGCCGCGCGTTGGCAATCGCCTCCACATCCGGCTGCGCCATGGCCACAAACAGCAGCACATGGCGATGCAGCAGCTGCATCGCGCCGTCAATCACCTCCGGCCGCATCGCAGTCTCCGCCAGGTCGGTGATCCACAGGATCAGCGCACGCCGCGGCTGCCAGCGGTTCAGTGTGGCCGTCGCGCGCAGGTGATCGGCCTCGCTCGCCTCGGCGCGCGCCTGCGCCAGCGCCTCCACAATCTGCCGCAAGTGCGCCGGGCCGCGCCCGGGAAGCACGCGCTGCTGCACATGTTGCCCGTAAACCAGCAGGCCCACGCGGTCGCCGGAGAAGAGCGCAAGTTGCGCCAGCGCCACAGCCGTCGAGCAGGCATAGTCGAGCTTGGAGTGTCGCCCCGGCGCTCCGCATCGCCGTCGCCGTTTCGAGAATTCTGCCCCGCAGCAATCGTCCTGCGTCGAGCACGATCCACACTGCCTGGCTGCGCTCGGTCTGGTAGCGGCGCGTGATCAGCTGCCCGCGTCGCGCTGTGGCCGTCCAGCAAACGTCGCGCAGATCGTCGCCCTCGAGATACTCGCGCAGGCTCTCGAAGTCGCGCCCCAGGCCGCGCTCGCGCACCTGGCGAAGCTGCAATTCGATCTGGCGGCCGCGCGCGAGAAAGATCTTCTGGTCCTCGCCCTGCCGCAGCGCGGGATAAACGCGCACTGTCTGCTCGAGCGGCGCCATGGCCCAGCGCTCCACCAGCCCGAGCGGTGAACGCATAGCGAACAAAGACCGCTCCGGCCTGCGCATCGCCGCGTTCGCGCGGCTCGATTTTGTAACGCAGTCGCCGCTCGCACGCGCGGAAATACGCGCAGAGTGCGGGTAGCGGGCGCGGCCACCAGCGCGTCGGGCAGGTCGTCCACCAGCCGGCATTCGAGAATCGTCCCGGCGCTGTGCTCCACCGCGAGCTCAATTTCAGTTTCGCTGTCGAGCGCGGGCGCGTTGCTCCATGAGCGCTCCACGGTGATGCTCCGCGCGGCCGGCAGCCGACAGTCCATCGAGAATCACCGCCAGCAGAACCAGCGCATCCCATATCAACATGCCGTAGGCGAGACGAGCGTCGAAAAATCCCGGCAGTGCCAGCAGCAGCCCCGCGGCCAGCAGCCAGATGGCGCGCGGCGTAAGGCCAAACGCAAGACGGCCGCGCGGCACGCACGCCGCACGCACCGGCTCGGGATGGAGCGAAGCTTGAACTCATCCTCGCGGCACCGCAACCGCGGCCACGACATCGTTCAGGACGCGATCCGCGTCAAAGCCCTCCAGCTCCGCTTCCGGCTTGAGCAGGATGCGATGCCGCAGCGCGGGCAGCACGGCGCGTTTCACATCGTCGGGAATGACGTAATCGCGGTCTTCAAAGGCCGCGAAGGCCTGCGCGACCCGCAGCAAGCAGATGGCCGCGCGCGGGCTTGCGCCAAGCGCCAGCATGGGCCACTCGCGCGTGCGGCGAACCAGATCGAGAATGTAGCCGTACAGATCCTGCTCGACGCGGATGGCTGCGAATCTCCTCGCGCGCCGCGGCCAGCAGATGCGCCGCGATCGGCTGAATATTCGCATTCTCCAAAAGGTTGGTGCCCCCGCTTGCATGATGCCGCTCCAGCATCTGCCGCTCTTCCTCCGGGCTGGGGTAACTCACTTTTACTTTTGAGCAGAAAGCGGTCGAGTTGCGCCTCGGGCAGCGGATACGTGCCTTCAAAGTCGATCGGATTTTCCGTAGCGAAGACCGTGAACCAGCCCGGCAGCGGGCGCCGCACCCCATCGCTCGTCACCTGGCGCTCTTCCATGCACTCCAGCAGCGCCGCCTGCGTACGCGGCGGCATGCGATTGATCTCATCCACCAGCAGCAGATCAGTGAACACCGGGCCGGCGTGAAAAGTGAACGTGTCCGTGCCGGGCCTGAACATCGTGGTGCCGAGAATATCGGCGGGCATCAGGTCAGGCGTGCCCTGCACTCGCTGAAACCCGAGACCCAGCAGCCGTCCGACCGACTTCACGATGAGTGTCTTGGCGATGCCCGGCACGCCTTCAAGCAGCGCGTGGCCCTGCGTCAACACGGCCACAAGCACTTCGCCGATTACCTCGCTCTGCCCGGCAATCACGCGTCCCAGCTCGGTTCTGGCCTGCGCCAGCAATTGCTGTGTCGCCGGCAGCGCCGTGCTTTGCCTGCGCGCCCTGTTCCAAATTCCGTTCCTCGGTCATTCAGCTCTCCTTTCTTCCACTTTCAATACAGTCATACCGGGGTGCCCCAGGTCTCGATTCTGAGGCCTGGGAACGTTCGCTCCAAAATCCGCACGCTTCAAACCGGTCTCCCGCTGGCTCGAGCCGCAGCGTCCAATGCCTCACTGTGCCGGCTGAGCGCCTGCACCAGCGCCAATGCGCTCTTTCGGTTGCAGCTTATCGTTTGTCGTCGCTGCTTCACAATCCGCCAGGTCTTTTTCAAGCTCCGACGCGGCTTGCGGAAAACGCCGGCGCAGCGCTGCGCCCAACTCATCCGCGCTCATCTTCGCGCCCTTCATTCCGCACAAATCGCCCATCCTGCGCCGAAACCGCTCGTAGGCAAGCTCCAACGCGGTTGCCGATGCTCCTGCCTCGGCGTAGAGCGAGCCCAGCGCCTCAAGAAACTCTACCGGCGTGGCTCGCGGCGGAAGAGGCAAATCGCGCACCGGCCCGCGGCGCCGGCTGAAGCTGAACACGATGAGCAATCCAATCCCGGCCAGGCCCGCGAGCACCAGATTCATCGCCGGTCCGCGCGCATAGATACCATTGCGAGCGCGTTTCGCCGTGCAGCGACTCATCCCAATAAAAGTGCCGGCCCGCAGGCGATCCCAGCGAGTTCAAGAACAGGTCGAGATTGTCCGCGCGGCTGATTGAGCCGTTTTCAAGCGGCGTCGAGCTGGCCCACCAAATCACCTCGCCTTTGCCTTCGCTGTACTCGACTACAGCGGGCGCGCCGGCGCAGTAATACTCCACGCGGTCACGCGGCCTATCCAGGTCCCAGGTCGCCTCGGGAACCATCAAGACGTCGCCGGAGTCGGCCAGCAGATCGAGCCCCTGCGGCGTGAGCTTGCACGCTGACTGGAACTGCGTGGGCGGCCGCACATTTGCGTCCGGCGCCAGTCGGCCTCCCGACCACCCGGTCACCAGCACGCGCCCGCCCTTGGCAACAATATCGTTCACGGCTTTCAGGTCCTCGGTCGTGGTCAGGAAGGGGTCGGCAAAAATCACCACCGTCTGCGCATCCGCCCGCGCAACCAGGTCGCTCAGCGGCTGCTCCCAGCGCACCACATCGTAGCCGTTCGCCTGCAGCAGATCGAATGCGGCGCGCGCGCCATGCCTGCCGGTCAAATACGAGTTAGGCACGACATTGTCGTCGCTGTTTTCGTTGCGCGCGAAGAACGCCGTCACGAACGCCAGCACGATCACCGTGGCCAGGCAGCCGATCAGCAGTTTGCGGTCCTCGGCATCGAGTGAGTCGAAGAGTTTCATTCCGCTCCCACTCCCAGCGCCGCGGCCTGTTCCGCTGCAGCATGAAAGTCAGAGGCCCCAGCCTCCCGACCGCCATACCACGTGCGCTCAAAGCTCCGTGTCAGCGCCGTCAGGCGGGGCTTTGCGCGGGTCGGTGCCCGCCAGCAGGGCTAAATATTCGCGCGGGGTGCGGGCGCGGTCTGCCGGCCACAACCGCCGCGATTCCAGCCGCGCGATCGACGCCCAATAGAGAAAATGGATGGCTTCGCGAAAAAGGCCCTGTGCCGCCATGGCCTGCGCGTCCCTGAGCCAAGACTGCCACTCGCGTGCCGAGGGTGCTCCCGGGGCCGGCTCAGCATCGGGAATGAGCCGGACGCGCGAACGCTGCTCGATGCGGACGAGGAACCAGATCAGCGCTGTACAAATCGCCAACAGCAGCAAAATGCGCAGCGTCCATGCAATCCACGGCGAGCGGGAACCGAAGCGCACAAGGCTCTCAAGCAATTTGTCGAGTCCGTTGAAGAACCACTCCTGGAAGCGTTCTCGCGGCGAAACCTCGGTCACGCCCTCGTATTGCTTCTGCGCCAGGATCGCGTTGAGCGTCTTCCGTTCGGCGTCGTAGTCGGTGCTTGTCTCGCTAGGGTTCGCTGCCTGCCTGGCGTCGTCTTGCAGACGCTGGCGTGCCTCGGTCAATTGATCGTCCACTGGCGGTAGCGGTTTATTTCCGCCCGGAATCAAATAGATCGTATTTTGATGCGATGCGCTCTCTTTGTTTCCCGCACGGCCCAGCACCGAGCGGAGCCAGTCGTAGCGCACCTCGCGGGGCTGCGTTCGGGCGCCGGCAGGCAACTGCACGCGATCGTTGGGACCGACCCGCGCGGGATCGCACGCGTCAAAATTCGGCTGGGCGGCGCCACTCGACTGCGTTCCATCTTTTTTCGCGCGCTGCGACTGGCAGGCCGCGACCAGTTCATCAAGATCCTGGAGGTGCTGGCGATATTCGGCAAGGCCCACGTCGCGCCACCCGGCGTCGCGTGTCGGCTCCTGTGTGTGCACGGGTAGCGTTGCACACGTGGGCGCAACCAGCGCGGCAGCAATCACAAAAAGCGCCACGGTGGCGTGTGTATTCGACGCCATGCCGCGCCACCAGCATGATCCGGGCCGCGACGAATTCATCGTTCTTCCACGGTATCAGGAGGCAGGGCCGGCCCGGAGACGAATCCGGTTTCAGCCGGCGCCGTCGGGGGCGTGAGCTGGTTGAGCCCTGCCTGCTCCATCATCCACTCGATGTCAAAGCCTTCCTTGCGCACGCGCTGGTCGTAGTAGAAGACCACCAACGCGATCCAGGAAATTGGCATAAGCACAATTTGCATCAGGACATTGACGACAAACTGAAGAATCTCAGCCACAACGAGTACCGATGCTGCCGCCTGCGCGCCGTTTCCTGCAGCGGCCACGCCCACGATCACCATGAACGGAATATAGGCGATCATCGACATCACCATCGTGAGCGCAAGCACCAGCAGGAACAACACGAAGATCCGGCCGCGCGTCCCCTTGCTCAAGTTCCATGAGCGTTTCAGCGACTCCCACGCCGTCTTTCTTTCGACGACACATGCCGCCATGCCCATCGAGAAACTCAGCGCGAGCCATACGATGACGCCGATGGCCGCGACGCCCACAAGAACCACGACAAAACCGATTGCCACGCCCGTGGCCAGCCCCGCGCCTCCCCGCGATGCGAAATAAATGGGAGGAGCGATGATGCCCCCGGCAGCCAGAACTGGAATCAGCGCGACAAGGATGCCCTGGAGCACCAGGAACCAAAGATAAGTCCAAAAACGAGGCCCCACGCTTTTGAGCACGCCGCGAATGATCAGCTTCTCGCCGCGGTGCGCGTTCACCGCCGCCTGGGTCAATCCCGCTGCTGAAAAAACGTAGGCCGCCAGATACAACGGCACAGCCACCAGCAGAACCGCCAGCAACGTCAAGCCGAGGAAAGCGAAAGTTTGGGACCCGCCCCTGGCCGCTGCGAAAGCAGAAACACCAAACACACCGGCAAGGCCGCCGAGCGCGATCATCGTCCCGACCGGCAGTGCCGCGACTCCCGCGAAAAGCCAAAAGTTGCGGCGATAAAGTTGCGTCGTCCGATCCAGAATCTCGCCGAGCGTCGAAGGTCGTAAGTTTTCGTTCATCGCCGTACTCACCTGCTCCGAGTCCTGTTCGTCAGAAGTGAACCGAGTTCTCCTGCGGAGCCCGCAGCTCTTGTTGGGGCGCAAGCCCCGCGGCCCGCATCATCCACTCGATGTCGAACCCTTCTTTGCGAATCCGCTGGTCGTAATAAAAAAGCGTCAACCCCGTGGAATAGATGGGGCCGATGAACGTATTGGTCACGAATCCGCCAACCTGGGAAATCGCCAGCCAGCCGAGCGGCAGCGCGTGCCCTGGATGCTTCAGTCCAAAAACGATGAATGGAAACCCAATGAGGACACCCAGCAGGAGCCGGATCATGTAAACCAGGATCCAGAGCACGAAAATGCGGCCGCGCGAGCCCTGGCTCAGCTCGATGCTGCGCTTGATCGCCTGTCCGGTTGGCAGATCCTCTACAACGCATGCCGGCATGGCGAGCGAATACCGCAGCCACATGATTACGCCGTAGACGAGCGTGACGATGAAAAGCGGCACCAGGACCAGCATGCTGAGCAGCACCCCGATCGCCGTTGACGGATTCATGGTCACGGGATGCTGCTGCGCCGCCTGGGGGTTGAACAGAAATCCGCTCGGCATCACGGCAAAGAGAATCGCGAACAGCACCACATAAAGAATGAACAACGGCGACCAGGAGCGAAACACGGTGACAGTCATGAGCCAAAGGTAGCGGCGCATCTGCGAAAAAATGCTCCCGGCGGCGGCGCGGATGGTGACCGGCTCATCCAGGTAGATCCATGCCACCACGCGGTTGAATGCGGCGATCGAGAGTCCGGCCACGAGCGCGACCGCCAGAATCTCTGCGCCCAGCGACAGGGCATAAATCCATTCGAGATGTGCGGGAATATGCGGATACCCGATCAGCATCAGGCTGCCCAGGTGCAGCATCTCCATCAGCAGCATCGTTCCGGCAAAGACCGCCGAGATCCCGGCAAAAAGCAGAAAGTGATTCCGGAACAGTTCAGCGGTTCGGTCCAGAATCTCGCCGAGGGTCATTGGCCGAAGCTGGTTGTTCATACCATCCTCTTGTACGCAGAAATCCAACCGACGTATCCCGCGTTTTTGCTTGGGCCAGGCACGCCCTAACTGACCGCGCAGGGGGGGAAATATCCGGTACAACCCTATAAATTTCAGTGCGAAAACTCAATTCCGTGAACTCTTGCACGGATCGTAGCACAGGATGGCCGCTCGCGGCGGTCCGTTGTTGACGGGTGCGATTACGCATGGAAGCGCCTTCGGAAAAGAGCGGCATGCAACCACGCCCGCCCTCACAAAAAAATCTGCACGCCTGGTAACTAATCCTTTAGTTGTTCGTCTATAGTGGTGTAAGAGCAATCCCTTGTGATCGGGATGCTCTCATGGAATCAATAAGATAGCGATGCCGCCAAGGAAATCCAACACGCTCACCGAAGCCGAGCTAAGGCTCATGAAGATCCTTTGGCGGCGCGGTGAGTCAGCGGTCACCGACCTCGTGGCTGGCCTGCCTGACGGCGAGCAACTGGCCTACAACTCGGTTCTCACCACCATTCGCATCCTTGAGCAGAAGGGCTACGTGGAACACCGCCAGGAAGGCCGCGCTTTTGTTTACCGGCCCTGTGTTGCCGAGCATGAGGCCAGCAAGTCAGAAGTTCGCAACGTGCTCAACCGCTTCTTTGGCAACTCCCGCGAGCGGCTGGTGTTATCTCTGTTGGGCGATGAAGAGATCTCTGCCGAGGAGTTGCTCCGGCTGAGACAAGCGATTCGCCAAGCATCGCCAGATCAGGAAGGCGAGAGGTAAGGGATGCATCTAATCCTCATAATGGCCGATGCGTTTCAAACCGTGCTAGCCGGGACTGGCAGCAGCTTCTTCCCGGTCTTTGTGCAATTTGCTCACGTTGCCGCGCCCGTCGCCGTGACTGCCCTTTGGCAGAGCGTTCTGATCGCCGTTGCCTTGGTTCTCTGCATGCGCTTCGCGCCGCGTGTCTCTGCCGCGCATCGCTTCGCCATCTGGGCTGCGGCTTTCGCGGTCGTGGCTGCGTTGCCGCTGCTGCCGCCATTCTTGCCCCTGTTCGCGCATTCCGCCGCGGCTTCCATCCCGCAGGCTTCGTCGCTCGGTGCCGTTGCCAACAAGCCCTGGCTGCAGCTCGATAGCCGCTGGGGATTCATCGTCGCCGCGCTGTGGCTTATCGCCTCGGCTCTGCGCGCAGCCGATCTTGCTTTTCACTCGCTGCGCCTGCGCAAATTGTGGAAGTCGGCAACGCCCGTTGCAGTCGACCCGAGCCTCAGCGCTCTTCTCGCCGATGCATCGCCTCGGCGCCGCTCCATCCAGATTTGCACTACGCGCGAGCTTGACCGGCCCAGCGTGATCGGCTTTCTCGCACCGCGCATCCTCATTCCCGACTGGCTCTTCGTGCGCCTTACGCCCGGCGAGCTCGAGCACGTGATTCAGCACGAAGCCGAACACCTGCGCCGCCGCGACGACTGGACCAATCTGTTGCAGAAACTTTCCCTGGTTCTCTTTCCGTTGAATCCCGCCCTCGTATGGATGGAGCGCCGTCTTTGCCGTGAGCGCGAGATGGCTTGCGACGAAGGCGTAGTGCGCCGGACGCAGGCTCCGCGCGCTTACGCGGCCTGCCTCACCAGTCTCGCCGAGCGTTCGCTCAAGCGCCGCGCTGAGGCGCTCTCGCTTGGCGCGTTCCAGCGCCGCCCTGAGCTGGTCCGGCGTGTGCACAGCATCTTGTTGCGCAAACGCGTCTTGCATCCGCGCGCAGCCCGTGCCCTGGTAGGCGTGGTCGCAAGCGGTCTTCTGTTCGTATCGGTGGAACTCGCGCGCTGCCCGCAGATGGTCGCGTTTGTTCCCGAGCAGTCTGCTTCCGCGGCGCACAACCTCGCCGCCGCGCACAAGTCTCCGGTTACGCCGGACCTCCAGCGCGCTTCCAATTCTCTGGTTCGCGCAACGGACACGGCAGACGCAGGCTTCGGCACCGCCGGTTACCGTGTCATTGAAACCAAGGCTATTCTGCCCGCTCGCCATAGCGCGGTGGCCGCGCCGTATTCCGCCGCTTCCGGCCGCACTGGTGCGCGCAAAGCCGCAGAGGAAACGGCGCCGGGATCTCCCGCTGCTCAAGAACGCGAACTCACCGATCGCGAATTCGCCCGCGCTCCAGAGCCGCAAATCGCCCAACTTGGCGCAGCCGGCTCGACTCCGCATCAGGTTCTTTTGAAAGCCGAAGTCCCCGATCCGAACACAGCCACGAACGAGGCAACGTCCACCGCCGGCAAGCCACAATTTATCGTTCTTGCAGCGTGGGCAGTGGTGCGGACCGTTCCGCAAACGAGCAGGGCAGTCGCCGATTACGACACGGCCAGCGGCCCAGGCGCGGCTGAACCGCAAAGCCCCGCCGCCGAATCGCAGCCCGCCGCCGCTGCACAGCAGAACACCGAAGCCGGCAATCAGTCAGCGTCGCAACCCGCAGCTCAGATCGCCGTCACGCGCGTCATCCTCGCGGTATACCCCGTTGGCTCCGCGTCGCCGTCGAAAGCATCGCCCCCACCCGGTTCCAATTCCCACCGCCAGGCCGCGGTGCCATTCGATGGCGGCTGGCTGGTCTTCGAACTTTAACCATGAAATTCAAACCCAATGGAGAATTCACTATGCCTACGTCAACTAATTCATTAGTAGAAAGATTGAAAAAGCTCGCCATCCCCGCCGGCATTCTTTCCACCCTCCTGTTTTCCTCTGCATTCCTGCTCGACTACAACCGCGCGCACGCCGCCGCGGCTGCTGCCGGTCCACTGGACGAAAGCAGCGTCTCTGCTCTGGTCTCGCTCGATAACGCGGTGGAAGCCGTATCTGCCCGCGTTACGCCCGCGGTGGTCAACGTCGCTGTCACTTCGCGCGTCTCGCCCGACGACCAGGGCGATGACGACGGCCACGGCGGCGGCCAGGGATCTGGCGGCATCAACCCGCAGGATCTTCCTCCGGGTTTTCGCCAATTCTTCTTCGGCCAAGGCGGCCAGGGTATGAAGCCGCAACCGCAGATCGAGCACGGCGTGGGCAGCGGTGTCATCATCTCGCCCGACGGCTACATCGTCACTAACGACCACGTTGTCGACGGCGCCACGCAGATGCGCGTCACTCTCAACGACCGCCGCGTCTTCCCGGCCAAAGTCATCGGTGTCGACAAGCTCAACGACCTCGCCGTTATCAAGATCGATGCACACAACCTGTCCAGCGTTCCGTGGGGCGACTCCGCCAAGCTGCGCACCGGTGAAAGCGTGCTCGCCTTCGGCAATCCCTTCGGCAACTTCCCCTTCACCGTCACCCGCGGCATCGTCAGCGGCCTCGATCGTCCCAATCCATACCGTGACGATCCCCGCAAGCCCGGTGCCTTCATCCAAACTGACGCGGCCATCAATCCCGGCAACTCCGGCGGTCCGCTTGTGAATGCCTACGGCGAGGTCGTCGGCATCAACACCTTCATCATCTCCGGCAGCGGATCGTTTGCCGGCGCCGGTTTCGCCATCCCCTCGCAAATCGCCCAATCCTCGGCTGAAGCCATCATCAAGAGCGGCTCGGTGCATCACGGCTACCTGGGCATCAGCATGAACGACGTCACGCCCGACAACTCCAGCTTCTTTAACCTGCCCGACGCTACGGGGGCCATCGTCAGCGATGTCATGCCCGACTCGCCGGCCGGCCGCGCCGGCCTTAAGAACGGCGACGTGCTCCGCGAGCTTAACGGCAAAAAGATCGCTAACGGCAGCGCCCTTCAGGTTGCAGTCAGCGAGATGGCTCCGAGCACTTCCATCGAGCTGGGCATCCTTCGCGATGGCAAGCCTGAAACCATCCGCGTCACGGTCGGTGAGTTCCACAACGACAAATCTGAAGTGGCCGAAAACTCCGGCTCGCGTGACCAGCGCGGCAAGCTCGGTCTCGCCGTGGCCAATCTCACTCCCGACCTGCGCCAGCAATTTAACGTGCCCGAGCGCGTGCATGGTGCGGTCATTCAATCAGTGCTTCCCGGCAGCCCTGCTGACGACGCGGGTCTCGCCCCCGGCGACGTGATTCTCTCGATAGACCGCCATCCCGTTGACGACGCGGACAACCTTGTAAGCCAGCTTCACTCCGCGCCCGCCGGCAAAGACGTTCTCCTTCTGGTTTGGGCGAACGGTGGCGAAAGCTATCTCGTCATTCATCCCGCTCAGAACTCCGAGAGCGGCATGTAAAGCTCGGCCGCAATCAGCCGAGACACTTGTCC
The DNA here is from genome assembly GCA_963758785.1 of uncultured Acidobacteriaceae bacterium. Lineage (GTDB taxonomy): Bacteria > Acidobacteriota > Terriglobia > Terriglobales > Acidobacteriaceae > Telmatobacter. Next base: position 72,693 of record CAVWXA010000017.1, on the reverse strand, counting down.
CGGGCCGCAAGTCTTCAGTGGTCGGGTGGCTTGGAGAATCGGGATCAACTTCGGGGGGAGGGGGTTCCGATTTTCAGGTCTGGGACAACCGCGTTCCCGTCCTTTCCGCGATGAAGCTGCGGAAAGGACGGGAACGCTCACCTGGCCTTTGGTCCAGTTTTGGGTTGGGGTACGGCGGGGTGGCCGGAGTATTCGCCCCGGCCTGGTCGCCGATCTATTGCGGCCGATCTCTGAAAGGTGGGTGCCCGCGCTGGCTTGCGATCAAAGCCGCGCAGCGGGCAGTTGACTGATCGACTTGCCGGCTCGTTGCCGTGCCGCGCCACGCACACGCTGATTTGCGAGTACGTCAGCACGGCCGGCCCCCTACTATCCGTGTTCCGGCGAGTCTGTTGTGGGCTTATGTCAACGAGTTGCTAACGGTCGAGAACGTGTTGTTTATGGCAACCGCGATACCCTTAATGCCGGTGATCGCCGCAAGCGCAATCAAGGAAACCAGCAATGCATATTCGACCAGATCCTGACCGTCTTCGCGGCTCAGTAAGCATTGGAGATTCACGTACACCTTTAGAAGCAGGTTATTCATGTCGACCATCCTGGTGATCGTATTTTGCAGCTTAGGGAAAAACGCAGCCCGGATTTCAGCAACGTATGATGAATCGTGGACTGCCCCGCTCCCCTTGTCAACGTAGCGATGGTGACTTTCAAGCCGGTTACCAATGCCCGTGAAAGTGAAACTTCCGCACGATTCAAGGGCGCTCCCGCACCCGTCATTGATTCCCCCTCGCCGCTGCCCCGCACATTCGAGCTGGCCACGGAGTTGGGTTAGGGACGGCGCCGCGAGCTTAGTCATGGAACCGGAATTTGAGCATATTGAGCAGGACCCCGCTGGTTAGGTATAGAAATCTCTGCCACGCTCGCCCCATAGACTCGACCCACAGAAATGACCGGCTGATCCGCCCGGCGAGGCCCAAAAATTTACATCCGATCGACCTGGGGGATCGAAGAGCCCTGGTTGGAAGGCGCGCCGGATTCGATAAGGATAGGACTGTTTCCCACCGGCACAACTCCGTTCGTGATCGGGTTGTTGTTGCCGGCCAAATCACGATAGTCGCCCATCGCGTCCGGGACGGCATAGCCGCCGAAATCCTTCGTAGAGTTCCAGATGATTTCCGCCTGGTAGTTGCCCGGCCGAGTCAGGCTGCACACCCAGGTTCCATTGCCATCTGCACTACACGGCTTCGTCAGCGTTGCTCCCACCATCCATTTGTAGGTTTCCCCGTAGGCGATTCCCGCCGCATTGAGCCCAGGCTCTGTGCCCATCAACCTTCCCCAGCAATCGCTGTTGTCGTAGGCATACCACACCACTCGCGCCACGCCCTGCGACCATTGCAGAACGTAGTATTTCGCCACAAAGGCGGCACGGTGCGAGTCGTCTCCGATCGTGCTTTCGCCCCAACTCCCTTCCGTGTCCCACAAGGGCATTGAGGCGTCGACGTCGGCGCTCATCATTACCGTGCGGTAGCTGGTCACGATCTGGTTCAGATCCTCGGCGTTGGCTGTCCCGTATCCGTGAAAAGCAATGATGTCCACATAGGAACTCCCACCGCCCGAGAGAAAGGCACCCAGCCAGGCAGGTCCCGCAGAGCCGGCCACCCCGGGAGAAAGCACCTTGGCGGTTGGATCAATGCTCTTGATGATCTCGTTCGCGTGCTGAGCCATCGTGACCATGGTCGCGACATCGCCGCAATAGTACTCAGCAGCATTCGGCTCGTTCCAAAGCTCCCAGTAATGGATCTGTCCCGCCGCTCTCGTCACAACTGCCGCCACATACTGGTCCCACACCGCAAGCTGCGGCGGTGCGCACTGGCCCGGTCCATAAGGGCCTGGAGCATTCGGCTGGGTAGCGGCCCATTGCGGCGTGCGCCCGAAAGTGTAGATCATCTCCGCACCACGCGCTTGATTGATGGCAATGAAAGAGTCCAGCGAAGCGAAATCGTATTGTCCGGGAGCCGGGTTAGCTTCCGCCCAATCAAGGCCCGGGTAGGCGTCCCACGATCGCGTCGTGCCAAACGTCACCAACGGCTTGACGTTGGCAAAATCATTCACCGTGAGTCCGAAAAACGTGCCTTGCGCCTGGCTGGGGATGAAATCGTTCTTGATGATCTGGCCGCAACCCGCAAGCAACAGTACGCCGGCGCCCAGCAGGCCCAAACACATTCCTGTTGGCCGGCGTAAAAAACCTAAGTTGCCCAGAAAACGTAAATTGCCCTGCTTCGATCGCCTGCGCGCCATCCCCGAGTCAGCCCTTCAATTCAGCGTGTACCGCGGGCAAAAACAATCTGTGTCTACGGTCACGATCTGATCGCCGATGCTGTCTTTTCGAGGAGACGGCCGATTGATAACTGCCAGTCGGCGCACGGGTAAGCGTGGCTGCCGCGTGCTACGCTCGCAAGAACGCATGAATCATTCCCAACCAACACCCGGCAATTCACCTCAGGCCGGGTTGCCGCGCGTTCTGGGAACGAGTCAAGCGATCGCTATTGTCATCGGGACAATTATCGGCAGCGGCATCTTTCTTGTGCCCTGCGAAATGATGCGCGACACAGGTTCAGCGTCGCTTGTCTACCTGGCATGGATGCTGGGCGGAGTGCTTTCACTGTTTGGCGCCATGACTTATGCCGAACTGGGCACCATGTTTCCCTACGCCGGCGGGGAGTACGTCTATCTTCGCAAAGCGTACGGCGACGTAACAGCCTTCCTCTATACGTGGACCTGGTTCGCGGTCGCCAAGCCGGCTTCCATCGCCGCCATGACGATTGGCCTGGTGCGTACCCTCCAGGTCTTTCCTGCGTTCCACTGGATGAGCGACACAATCCCCGGACTGCCCGTGGCGATTTACTGGTCGCAGGTCGTTGCCATCTCGGTTACGTGGCTCATCACGGGTTTGAATTATCTGGGGATAAAAAAAGCGGGTGACTTTCAACTGGTCTTCACTGCATTGAAAGCGATTCTCATTTTCATCGTAGTCGCGCTCTGCTTTGGTTCCCTGTCTGGCTCGTTGCATAACTTCTCAACCACGCTTCCACATGTGTCCGGGACATTCAGTGGATTCATGCTGGCGCTGATCGCCACCCTCTGGGCCTACGACGGCTGGAACGACCTGACCATGGTGGCAGGAGAAGTGCGCCACCCCGAACGCGCCCTGCCCATCGCGCTCATCGGCGGTCTGATCGTGGTGGCCGGACTTTACATGGCCACCAATGCAGCTATCCAATATGTTCTTCCCGCCTCGGCGATCGCGGCTTCACCACAGCCAGCCGTTGCCGCCCTCACGGTGGTGGCAGGAGGCCGCGGCGCCGGATTCGTGGCCGCCGCCATGGCTGTCAGCATCTTTGTTGCCCTCAACGGAACGGTCATGTCCGGTGCGCGCATTCCATTTGCCGCTGCTCGCGACGGCCTCTTCTTTCTCCAGCTCGCCACCGCTAACCAACGCTTTCACTCCCCATCTACCGCTCTGTTTGTTCAGGGACTTCTATCCACCCTGCTGCTGCTGTTCCTCACTCGCTTCGAACAATTTTTCGAATTAACCATCTTCGCCGAGTGGCTTTTCTACACATTCGCCGCCTCGACAGTATTCATCTTCCGCATCAGGCTCCCCGATATGCCTCGTCCTTACAAGGTGTGGGGTTATCCGTTCGTGCCGGCCATCTTCGTGCTGTGTGCCGCCGCGGTTCTTGTCTTCAGTTTTGCCGGCAATTTGAAGGGATCGCTGCTGGGGACCGCGATCATCCTCGCGGGCCTGCCTGTCCTCGTCCTGGTCCGAAAACAGCGCGCACTCTCCTGAGGCAGATTCGCTTTGTCCGCTGCTAGTCGCCATCCCCAAGGAATGCTGCACGCCGCAGTGGGCCGCCTTTCGCGACTCCCGGACACGCAAGAATGCAAAAACTGCACGGGAAAGTTAATTTTTGCATTGACTTCTTGCTACGAACCGGCTACGCTGTCATCCAGTCATCTATATGACTGACGTAGTCGTCCTCAACGCGCAGCCGGCTCACTTTTTGAACGCCTGATTTACCTTTGTGCGTCCGCCGGCTTGCCAGCAGTTGCACAGTCTGAAAAGTCACTGTCTGGTCCGGGAGAGTACAACCGGCCGGAGTGGGATCCGGATGCAACTCTCTCCTCAACAATGCACGGCGCATTCATCTCGCAGACCATCCTGGGCCCGCAACAAAGATTCGTTCAGGTCGCTCTGACGGGTTCTTCAGCTGTGGGCAGCACACGCAAGGCTGTTTCTCAGAATGGTTGAGATGGCTTGTTCACGATCTGGGCGCGCCAGTATGTTTCGCAATCTGCACAGTCCATAAACTGCATCAATCACCCGGGCCGGGTTGAGCTTTCAACCCGCAAGAACTTGAGAATCTCAGGAGGCATTTGAACAATATGACGTACAAAATCGCGAAATGTGTTCTAGCTCTGTTGGCCGCAACAGCGTTGGTGTTTTCCTCGAGCTATGCAACCGCGCAGAGCAGCGTTTCCGGCAGCATCAGCGGAACGGTGACCGATTCGAGCGGCGCCGTGATCGCTGGCGCCACCGTGACCATAACCAACACCGATCGCGGAGAAGATGTCCGGGTCCTCAAGACCAACTCGGCGGGCCTTTACACTGCGGAAGCACTGCCGCTCGGCGCCTACAAAGTCGCGATCTCGGACCAGGGATTTAAGACCGGCGAGGTCACAAGCATTGTGTTGCACGCAGCAGACGCTCTCACGGAGGATCTGGCTCTTGTGCCCGGTGGCACGACCGAGGTGGTTTCGGTCAACGCCAGTGAAGCGCAGCTCGATCGCGAGGATGCGACCTCCGCCGGCCTCATCAACGGCGAGCAGATGAGCGAAATGCCGCTGGTCACGCGCAACTACGAGACTTTGATCAACCTGCAACCCGGTGTCGTCTTCGGCGGAAGTACCGATGACCTGACGCGCGGCCCTGCCGGTCTGAGTGGTTCGTCGAGCACCGTGTCGTTCTCAGTAAATGGCGGCCGCAACACCAGTAATGGCTGGACGATTGACGGCGCCGACAACCTGGACCGCGGCGCCAACCTGACGCTTTACTCGTATCCCAGTCCGGATGCGATCGCCGAGTTCAAGACGTTGCGTGGCCAGTACAGCGCGCAGTTCGGTCGCAACGCATCGGGACAGATCGACGTTGTGACCAAGTCAGGCACCAACCAGATTCACGGCAGCGCTTACGAGTATCTTCGCAACAACTACTTTGACGCCAATACGTACGTGAACGATTTTGACGGGGGGCCTGCGGCGGGGTCGCAGTTTGCGACTCCTGTTTACCGCTACAACGTATTCGGCTTCTCGGCTGGCGCTCCGGTTTATATTCCCAAGGTCTATAACGGCAAGGACAAAACCTTCTTCTTCGTTTCAGAAGAGTTTCAGCGCATTGTCGAAACCCTTTCAGCCCAAACGGCCCTGGTACCGCAGGCATCCGAGCGCGCGGGCGACTTCACACAGTCAGGCCAGAAGATCAACGGCGTGTGGACCACGGCTCCGGTAACAGTATGCACGGCCTTCACAAACAATCCCGCCTCGCAGGTGAATACCTGTACGGCGACGGGCACGAGCGTTACGTCAGGCCTTTCGCCGACCGCGCAGGCGTACATGAAGGACCTGTTTGCCAAAGTGCCGGTCCCGAATGTGCCCTTCAACGTTGCGCATAACGCAGACCCGCATACCATTTACACCAACTTCAAAGACATCTTCAACAACCTTGACTCCATGGTGCGTATCGATCAGCAGTTCGGCGAGAAGCTCAGCGTCTTCTACCGCTATCTGCACGATACGTTTCCCGAGACCCTCCCCCAGGGCCAATTCACTACGGTGTATATCGCGGGCGCCAACACCACCACCGTCGTGAATCCCGGGACCCAGCACCTTGCGCACGCAACCTATGTATTCAACCCGACCATGCTCATGAACGTCGGCTACTCGTTCTCGAATGGCAACATCGTGAGCACGCCAGCAGGCTTCCTGGCTTCATCGCAGTCGCCTGACGTGAAGCCCCCGCTGCCGTATCAAAACACGGTAGGACTCATTCCAACACTTTCCATCGCCGGCATGACCAATCTGGCAGGCAGCGTGGCCTATACCGACCACGGCACCAACCACCAGGCCTATGGTGACCTCACCAAGACCCAGCACACGCACACGCTGATCGCCGGCTTCTCGTACAACCACTACCAGAAGCTCGAGAACAACACGACCGGCACGCAGGGCGGGTTCACTTTCGCAAACGATGCAGGCTTTCCGAACGTACCGACGAACAACAACGCGGGCGCCAACGAGGCGCAGGGATTTGCAAACTTCCTCACCGGCAATGCCAACGGCGGCTTCAGCCAGCTTTCAAAGGATCCGGTAACCGACATAAAGTTTGCCCTGTACGAGGGGTTCGTTCAGGACAACTGGAAAGCCATGCCGCGCCTGACGCTCAACCTGGGCGTTCGCTATGGCTATTACGGCCAGCCGTGGGATGCAAACGGACTGCTGAGCAACTTCAACCCCGCAACTTACACTGCAGCCGGGGCGCCGACCATCGCGAGCAGCGGCCTGATCTGTTTCACCAGCCCTTGCAGCCAGGCAGGCAGCAACGCCGGTCTATCGACATCGGCGAATCCGGCGGCGGACTACGTCGGCATCAATTACCTCGATGGCATGATCTACAATGGGCCCAACGCGTCCAACAATAACCAAGGCTCGCCCTATGGCAACAAGGTCGGATCGACGCAGAAGGCCAACGTCGCTCCGCGCTTCGGCTTTGCCTTCGACGTTTTCGGCAACGGCAAGACAGTGCTGCGTGGCGGCTACGGCTGGTCCTATGACAACGCCGAGGTGAGCTACTACGAAACCACGGTCTTCGACAATCCTCCTGCCGTCGCAACGTACTCGGTGAGCGAGGTGTCGCTTGACAGTCCGGCAGGCGGCGCACTCACAGCGCTTTCAACGTCGCCTGGACGCATCCAGGCGTTGCCGCTTAACTTTCAAACGCCGTACGTGCAGCAATTCTCCCTCGACCTGCAGCAGGAAATTACGCCAAAATTCATTATGGATGTGGGTTACTTTGGCGACCATGGCACCCACCTGCTGGGCGCCCTCAACATCGACGAGCCGAAGCCCGGCGCGTGGCTGGGTACTGGCGGCACTTACCTGGTGAATCCACTATCCGCAAGCTCCGGTTGCGTGCTCAACGGCGTTCCGGCCATGATCAGCTCTACCTGCACTCGCGTGCTCAACCAGATTCAGCCATATCTTGGGTACAATGCAATCGACACGCTGCGTACGATCTTCAACTCCAACTACAACTCAATGCAAGTGAAGGCGACCAAGCGCTTCGCGGGCAATACGTTCATCGATGCCAACTTCACGTGGTCGCGCGACTTGACCAATAACCCGTCGGATTACTCCGGGTTCATCGAGAATATCTACAACATCAACGGTGACTATGGCCGCGCCACGCTGGACCGCAACAAGGTTCTCAACATCGATGGGTGATCGAAGAGCCATGGTTCCGCGAGCAGAAGGGGCTTGCGGGCCGGGCTCTCGGCGGATGGGAATTGTCAGGAATTTACTCGGCCAACGCAGGCTTGCCTTATACCATCTCAGCCAGCTCCGGAACCCAGGTTTTCTACAACCTTCCCGGCGGCGCGCCCAGCATATACAACAACCAGGCCAATGGCGGCGTTGTAACCGACAACGCGGGTCTTCACGTGACCGGGTCCACTTCCACGAGCTTGCGTATCAACCAGATCGGCAATCCGAACTCGGCGGCGAACGCGGGCACAATTCACAGAAAGTACTACGAGTCGCCAAACTCCCCCTGGTTCTACTCTGGCGCTTTTGCCGCAGGGGCGGCCAACAGCCCGATTGCACCCACGGCCAAGCGCGGAACGGTGCAGGGCCCCGGCTTTAATACCCTCGACGTTGGCGTCTATCGCAACTTCCGCATCTGGGAGCGAGTGAACTTCCAGTTCCGCGCCGAAGCATTCAACATGCTGAATCACGTGAATGTCAATGCTATCGGGACGACTGCGACGTCATCAACGTTTGGCGAGGTTACAGGTTATCGTGACCAGCGCATCATGCAGTTTGCCGGCAGATTTACTTTCTAAACTCGACCACGTGTCGGACCAGGCCCGCCTTGTTCTTCTTTGCGAAGAACAGGCGAGCTTGGCGGTACACCCACGCTCAAATTCAAATTATTTCGAACGAGCTGCTGCCGCGAGAGTTATGCAATGGGATTAAACATGCTCGATCTGGGAGTCATCGCCATTTACCTGGCGGGTGTGACTCTCTTTGGTTTGCGTTTCCGCGGCGGGCAGCAGACGCTCAAGGGATATTTCCTGGCGGACAATGCCGTTCCCTGGTGGGCAATTTCGCTTTCTATCGTTGCAGCGGAGACCAGCACGCTCACTGTAATCAGCGTGCCCGGTCTGGCTTATGACAAGAACTTCTGTTTCCTGCAACTGGTGATGGGCTACCTGATCGGCCGAACGGTGGTGAGCTTTTTGCTCATCCCGCAGTACTTTCGCGGTGAGCTGGTCACTGCCTATCAACTGATCGAGCGGCGATTCGGACAGCGGCTGCGCGCTCTGACGGCAGGAGTTTTTCTGGCAACGCGGGCCGCCGCTGAAGGTGTGCGGGTGTTTGCGGTCGCCATCGTGGTGCGAGTGGCAATGGGCATTCTGCTGGTGGGCGTGAGCGATTTCCAGCGCGACCTTGTGGCAATTGCCATCGTAACGGTGCTGACACTCATGTATACGATCAAAGGCGGCTTGAAAGCGGCGATTTGGACCGACGTGATGCAACAGACGGTATATGTCACGGGAACACTTGTTGCCTTTTTCACCATCCTGCACATGTCGCCCGGCGGATGGGCGACCGTGCATCGGGTAGCAGGCCAGGCGGGCAAATTCCGCGTCTTCGATTTCACGCTGAATTCAACTACGACGTACACATTGTGGTCGGGGATCATTGGCGGCACATTTCTTACCATTGGCAGTCACGGAACCGACCAATTGATTGTGCAGAGATTGCTGGCGGCGCGCAGCCAGCGGCAGGCGCAGATCGCGCTGCTCCTGAGCGGGGTCATCGTCTTCTTCCAGTTTTCGCTATTCCTGATGATCGGCGCCATGCTGTTCGTGTTTTACCGCTTCTTCCCGCCGCATACCGCATTCACGCGGACAGACACCATCTTTCCGGAATTCATCGTGAGCCGGATGCCGCACGGCGTAAGTGGCCTGCTGATTGGCGCCATTCTCGCCGCGGCCATGTCGAACTTAAGCGCTGCACTCAATTCGCTCTCCTCGACCGCTATCGTCGATTTCTATATGCGCCTTTGTCCCAACTCGACTGAGAAACGCCGGATTTGGCTTTCCCGTGGCGCGATGGTGGGCTGGGCGTTCGTCCTGTTTGGCCTTGCGCTGGTAGCCCGCCATGGCGGCCGGGTGATTGAAGTCGGGCTGACCATCGCGTCGGTCGCTTATGGTGGAATGATCGGCGTTTTTCTCCTCGGCGTTCTCACGCGCACTGCCTCCGAATTCGGTGCCATGGTCGGCATGATCTGCGGTCTGGCCTTGAATTTCTACCTCTGGTTTTTCAGCAACGTGTCATTTACCTGGTATGCGGCGCTGGGCGGGGCGGTCACGTTCGTAGTTGGATATGCCGCGAGCCTGCCGACGCGGCAGCGACCTTTTAAGCCGTCGTATTAAGGGGTTGGATATGCAAGTGCCTGAGTTAACAACAGAGCGCCGCAATCGAGCAACGGAGCACCTCGATTCCATGAGCGCGATCGAGCTGGTTACGGTCATGAATCGCGAAGACTCACGCGTTCCACGCGCGGTTCGCCGCGCACTGCCGGAGATTGCCCAGGCCGTCGATCTGATCGCCAAACGCTTTGCGAAAGGCGGGCGATTGATTTACGTGGGAACGGGCACCAGCGGCCGCATCGGCGCGCTGGATGCATCGGAATGCGCACCGACCTTCGGCACTCCGCCGGAAATGGTGCAGTTCCTCATTGCCGGTGGCGAACCAGCACTGGTGCACGCAACGGAAGCGAGCGAAGACTACGCCGATCTGGGGCAGAGCGACATGGCCGGAGTGAAGCCCGGAAAGCAGGACGTTGTCGTGGGCATTGCCGCCAGCGGCATTACGCCCTATACGATTGCCGCCATCAAATACGCCCACAGCAAGGGCGCGGCGACAGTCGCCATCGCCTGCAACCGCAACTCGCCCCTCGGCAAAGTTGCTGATATCCGCATCGAGGTTGAAGTCGGACCGGAGGTGCTGACGGGCTCGTCGCGGCTGAAGGCCGGCACCGCGCAAAAACTGATCTGCAATATGCTTACTACGGGTGCCATGGCCCGATGGGCTACGATCTACAGCAATCTGATGGTCAATCTGCATCTGAAGAACAACAAGCTGCTGCAGCGTGGAATCGTGATTCTTGAATCACTGGCTCGATGTTGACTGTCCCGACTGCGGTTGAGACACTTGAGAAGGCCGACATGAGCGTGCCTCTCGCGCTCGTCATGCTCAAAAGCTCGTACAGGGAAGGCTGAAGCCGCGCGCCGCTTGCGAAAGGTGAACGGCAATGTGCGCAAGGCAATTGAAGGTTGATATGCGAGACACAGAGCGGATGATTCGGGCTCCGCCAAAATCTCGTTTGCCTTTTGGTGATGGCGCTGATGGTCTGCTGCCTGCATGCGGTTCTCGCGGAGCCGGCGCCGCACGTCCGGAGCATCCAGCGCAAACCCGACTTCGCGACAATCGATGCGATCATGCAGGAGGCCGTGGACAGAGGCAATATGCCCGGCGGCGTCGTCCTCATCGGCCACAACGGCACCGTGGTCTATCGCAAGGCGTTCGGCATGCGGTCGCTCGAGCCCACGCGCGAGCCAATGACCGTCAACACGATTTTCGATCTCGCCTCGCTCACCAAATGCATTGCCACGACCACTGCAGTCATGCAACTGTTCGAAGAGGGCCGCGTTCGACTGAACGATCCGGTCGCGGCTTATCTGCCGGAGTTCGCGCAGAACGGCAAAGGGCAGATCACCGTTCGCGAACTGATGACGCACTTCTCCGGCCTTCCTCCTGACCTGGATCTTGAAAGAGCCGTGGGAAGGCCGCGCCACTGCTTTCAATATGGCAATGCAAGTGAAACCGGACTACACTCCCGGCACACGATTCCTCTATAGCGACATCAACTTTGAGACGCTCGGTTTCCTTGTAGAGAAAGTCTCGGGCATGCCGCTGAATGAATATGCAGCACGCAAAAATCTTCGCGCCGCTGGGCATGACCGATACCACCTTTCTTCCTCCCGACCAGTTGGACGCCACGTATCGCGCCCACGCAATACGACGAGCAGGGAAAGATGCTGCGCGGCGTCGTCCACGATCCAACGGCGCGACGGATGGGCGGAGTCGCCGGACATGCAGGCCTGTTCTCCACCGCCGACGATCTTGGCCAAGTTTGCGCAGGCGTTGCTGCATGGCGACAAAATCCTGAGCCGGCTGGCGATTGAGAAGATGTCCACTCCGCAGCAGTCCGCCAACGCCGCGAGCCTCCGCGGATTGGGATGGGACATCGATTCGCCCTTCTCCAGCAATCGCGGAGAGCTGCTTCCCGTCGGCTCCTTCGGACACACCGGTTTCACTGGCACTTCGCTTTGGATCGATCCCGTAACCAATACCTACATCATCATCCTTACCAATGCCGTTCATCCGCGCGGCGGCGGATCGGCGACTCTCGCTGCGCTCGCGCCTGGCCACCGCGGCAGTGCAGGCGCTCAGACCTCACCGTTGGCGAAGAAGCAAGCGCTGCGCCTCGCGCGCATCACCGGATACAACGAGTCCATGATGGCCGAACGCCGCTTCACTGCGCGCAACGGCGAAGTCAAGGCCGGAATCGATGTGCTCGAACGACATGGTTTCCGCGAGCTGCACCCGGACGCAAACCATCCTGTGAACGTTCGGACTTGTGACCAACCAGACCGCCGCTCGATGCGCATGGCCAGCGCACCGCCGATCTTCTCGCACACGCGCCGGGAATCAAGCTGGCCGCGATCTTCAGCCCAGAGCACGGCATCGCCGGCAAATCTCGACACCACCGCAATCGGCAATTCGCGCGACGCCGCCACGGGCGTTCCCATCTACAGCGTCTATGGCGACTCGCGATGCCAAACGCCGTCCTACTGCGGAGGAACTTCCGCAGTCTCGACGCAATCGTCTACGACATTCAGGACGCCGGCGTGCGTTTCTACACCTACGAGAGCACTTTGGGGTACTTCCTGGAAGCCGCCGCAAAAGCGGGCAAGCCGATCTTCGTGCTCGACCGCCCCGACCCCATCGGCGGCGTCTATGTGCAGGGCCCGATCGCCGACGCGGGCCGCGAATCCTTTGTCAGCTACTGGCAAACTCCCGTGCGCCACGGCATGACGGTCGGCGAGCTCGCGCGCATGTTCAACGGCGAGCGGTCGATCGGCGCGAAGCTCACTGTCGTTCCCATGGAAGGCTGGATGCGCGGCGACTGGTTCGATTCCACTGGCCGTGATGTGGATCAACCCTTCCCCGAACCTGCGCAACCTGACTGAGGATCGCTCTATCCCGGCATCGGCATGATTGAGGGCACGAACATCTCCGTGGGCCGCGGCACCGATACACCCGTTTGAACTTGTCGGCGCGCCGTGGATCGATGCTGCAACCCTCGCCGCCTATCTGAACGCGCGGGAGATCGACGGAGTGCGCTTTGTTCCGGTCGACTTCACGCCCGACTGCCTCGAATTACGCGAACGAGAAATGCGGCGGCGTGACCTCATCGTCACCAGCCGCGATGCGCTTGATGCGCCCGAGCTGGGATTGGAGATCGCGGCCGCTTTGCAGCATCTTTATCCCGGCGAATACAAGATCGCGGCGATCGATGGGTCTGATGCGCAATAAAGCCACGCTCGACGCTTTAATGGCTGGCGAAGACCCGCGCCGCATTGCCGAGGACTGGCAGGATGCGCTCAAAAACTTTCAAGCCGTGCGCGCCAAGTATCTTCTCTACTGATTTTGCGAATTGCAGTCGTCCGGCCGTTTTTTGGGCAAGGAGTGGAAGTGAAGATGAGACCGAGTGGATTGGAGCGCGTGGCCGATTCTGCTGGCAGCCTTGATGGCAGCCAAGTGCGCCGCTGCGCCCCCGGTCCATCTCGACCGCGATGGCGAACGATGGGCCTCCAGCACGCTGAGCAAGATGACGCTCGATGAAAAGATCGGGCAAATGATCATCGTGTGGGCGAAGGTCCAGTTCCTGAACGTCGACAATCCCGACTATCTTGAACTGTGCGACGAGATGACGAAGTACCACATCGGCGGCTTCGGCGTAACGGACGCGACCGACGGCCCACTGCTGATTGAAAGCGAGCCATTGGAAGCCGCCGCCCTTACCAACAGGCTGCAAAAAGAATCGAAGTACCCTCTGCTGTTCGCCGCGGATTTTGAACGCGGACTTTCGATGCGTCTCGAGGGAGCCACCGCTTTCCCCGCAGCCATGGCCTTTGGCGCCGCTGGGGATCCGAATTTGGCCCGCGAATTTGGCCGCATCAGCGCGATCGAATCACGCGCCATTGGCATTCAGTGGAACTGGTTTCCCGTCGCCGATGTCAACTCGAATCCCGCGAATCCGATCATTGACACGCGCTCCTTCGGCGAGGACCCCGCGCAGGTGAGCCAGATGGTGACCGCCTATATTCAAGGAGCGCATCAAGGCGGCTTGTTGACGACAGTCAAGCATTTCCCCGGCCACGGTGATACGGATACGGATTCGCACCTCGCTCTTGCCCGGGTAAACGCGAGCCTCGATCGGCTCAACTCTGTGGAACTGGTTCCTTTTCGCAATGCGATCGCTGCCGGAGTGGACTCTGTGATGGTCGGGCATCTCATCGTCCCGGCTATCGATGCCGATCCTGATCGCCCTGCCAGTGTTTCTCCGCGGGTGATTACCGACCTGTTGAAGAAGCAGCTCGGTTTTCACGGAGTGGTAGTGACCGATGCTCTGGACATGGCCGGCCTCACGCATGTCTTTTCCGGATCGGAGGCGGACATCTCCGGTGAAGCGGCCGTAGCGGCCGTGAAGGCGGGCGACGATATGATCACCATTCCCGGCGATTTGGATGGTGCGTATAACGGGTTGCTCCAAGCGGTAAAGCGGGGTGAAATTCCTGAGGTGCGGATTAATCAGAGCGTGCTGAAGATTCTGCGCATGAAGGCTTCGGTAGGCTTGAACCGAAGCCGATATGTGGATCTCGCGGAGGCGCAGAAAGAGATCGCGAAGCCGGAGAGCCTGGCGGTCGCGCGCCAGGTGGCTGATCGCGCCGTGACCCTGGTGACCGATGCCGGCCACCTGGTTCCTTTAGAGGCTCCGGGGTTGGCGGCCACTCCGGCGCCAGAGGCACACGGCCCACGGGCCCAGCGCATCGTTGCCGTTGTGTTTACTGATCGCACACGCGCAAGCGAGGGCGCTCGCGCATTCTCCAATGAATTGCGAAAACGGGCGCCACGTGCATCTGTCATTTTCGTCGATGGGTCCACTGCGGATTTTCTGTCGGATGAAGTACTAAGCGAGGTCCGCCAGGCCACGAGCGTAATTGCAGTCGCCGAGTCGGTTCCCAATCCCAGGAGAACGACGCAAGGTCATGCCAACGGCTCAGTCAGCCTTGAATCGGGAACGCTTCGCTTGTTGACCGCGATTGTGAAAGCCGCGGGCGTAAAAACCGTCGATGTCGCATTCGGCAATCCGTACACCGGTGGCTCCATACCCGGCATTCAGACCTACGTCTGCACATTCTCAAACACGGCGGTTTCCGCATCGAGCCTGGTCAGCGCCTTGTTCGGCGAAACTCCGATTCACGGTCGATTGCCCGTATCGATTCCCGATCTTGCATCGCGCGGCACGGGTCTTGACCGCGATGCTGTGGTTGCTCGAACTGGCCCGCCATAAAATGATTTGGCTGCGAGTGGTTTCCTGAGAGGAGCAGAGCTTTGAACCTTGCAAATTCATTTCCGCGTGAATATCGGAATTCTTCCGGTGCCCTGACCCTAACTTTGGGTCGCAGGATGGCCGCTTATCTTCTTCAGGCCGGCTCCCTGCTTGCCGTGCTGCTCATTGCAGCCGCGGCATGGGCACAGCAGTCTGTCGATCATCCTGACGCGGTGGTGGCCAAGCCCGTGGTCAACATGTACCGGAATGCAACGGCGGCGAGCGATGTGGTTTCGCAGGCGCTTTATGGCACCGGCGTGTTGACGCTGAAAAGCGAACAGGGCTGGGTCAACATTCGCACCGCGGATGGCTATACGGGCTGGGTCGCTGCATCGGACCTGAAGGCGCTGAACGGCGGGACCTATGCTCCCGCGAGCAACGCCGTTCGCGTGGCGGAGTTGAGCGCCAACATCTACAGCGAACCCGACGTCACGCTCCACGCGCCCGTTCTGCAGCTTCCGTGGGAGTCGCGGCTGGAGCCGGTTCCCGGCCAGACCAGGACCGCCGAGCGCTGGCTCCAGGTTCGGCTTGTCGATGGGCGAACGGGCTGGGTGCAGCGTGGCGATGTCAGCAGTGACTTCTCGCCACTCAGCATCGACGAAGAACTCAAGCTGGCGCACCGGTTTCTCGGCATCACTTACACCTGGGGCGGAGTCAGCAGCTTCGGTTTCGACTGCTCGGGGTTCACGCAAATGCTAGTGCGCCAGCGGGGAATTGAAATGCCGCGGGACGCGGACCTGCAAGCCGCCTGGACCGGCGTCGCTCCCGTGGAGCGCAAAGACCTTCAGCCGGGAGACCTGCTGTTTTTTGGTTCGAGCGTTGCCAAGATCACGCACACCGGCATGTATATTGGCAACGGCGAATTCATCCACGACACAACGCACGACCACCCCGGCGTCCAGATCAGCCGCCTCGACGATATGCCCTGGACAAAGCTTCTCGTCGCCGTACGGAGAGTCAAATGAGCCGTTCAATCAATCGGCGCGATTGTCTGAAGATTGCGGGCGCGGCCTCGCTGCTGCCGCTTGGAGGCATTTACGGCACGCCCTACTCGGCACAGGAACCGTGCACAATCCAAGTCGGACTGAAGCGTTTGATGTTGCGCCACACGTGGACGACCACCATGTCATCCAGCGAGTTTCGCGACACCGTGCAAACGGAGTACCGGCGTGACGGCATCTCAGGACACGGTGAAGGCGCTCCGATTATTCGCTACAAGGAGTTTCCAGAATCGGCCATGCAGGCCATTCAGGCCATCGCCGGACAAATCACCGCCGGCGATCCCTGGAAGTATCAGAAATTCCTCGGCCAGGCGCGCAGTGCGCTGGGCGAGCACGCAGCATGCAGCGATGGCTGCCGTCGATATCGCCATCTTCGATTGGATCGGAAAGAAGCTCAACTTGCCGCTCTACAAATTTTTCGGGCTGGATCCCGCCGATGCGCCCATCACCGATTTCTCCATCGGCATCGACACGCCGGAAATCACCCGCCAGAAGACGCGCGAAGCAGAAGATTTTCCGGTGCTGAAAGTGAAAGTCGGCCTGAAGACCGACGAAGCCAACCATTGAAGCCGTGCGCAGCGTGACCAAAAAGCCGATTCGCGTGGATGCCAACGAGGGCTGGACCGACAAGGAAGAGGCCATCCGCAAAATCAACTGGCTGGAATCGCAGGGCGTGGAGTACGTGGAGCAGCCCATGCCGGCGCACATGGTGGAAGAAACAAGATATGTGCGCAGCAAGGTGCATCTGCCGATCTTTGCCGACGAAGCTTGCACCGAAGTCACCATGATTCCCAAGCTCGTGGATGCCTACGACGGAATCAATGTGAAGCTCGACAAGGCCGGCGGCATCCTGGAGGTCGTGCAGATGGATCCAGGTAGCGCGCGCCATGAAGATGAAGGTGATGCTCGGCTGCATGGTTTCCAGTTCCTGCTCGGTGACGGCCGCGGCGCACCTTTCGCCTTTGGTTGATTACGCTGATCTCGACGGGAATCTGCTCGTCGCCAACGATCCCTGGCGTGGCGTGCGCGTAGAGAAAGGGAAACTGCTGCTTCCCGACGGTCCCGGGCTTGGGCCTGAAGCCGTCATGATGCTTAGTGTCGATTTTTATCAGGGTATCGACGTAATAGATGGACGTTTGCCCGGTCAATCGTATAAGGTTCTGGGCAGCGATTTCGGAATGTGGGCCACGAAAGCCGCGCTGGTAGCGCTTGATCTGGAGGTTCACTTGACCGTGGGCACAACGGAATTGCTGACCATACGGGAAGGAGAACCGCTGTGCCATCGCCCCTGGACCGCAGAAGCGGCATTCCGCTTTACCACCAGATTCAGCAGCGCCTCCTGGACCAGATCCAATCGGGCGAACTGAAGCCGGGCAAACCCTTGCCGTCGATTCAGCAGATTGCCGCGCGCATGGGCGTTAGCCAGATGACTGTCCGGCAAGCGGTTCGCGCCCTGTCGGAACTTGGAGTGATCTATAGCCGGCAAGGCAAGGGAACGTTCATCTCCGGAATCAAACTGGAGAGAGATTTTCGCCAGGTGCTTTCCTTTACCGAGGAGACATTGGCGCGCGGCGCCAGCGCCCAGCTCCAAGGTGCTGTCGTTTCGCATCCAGCCGCCGAGCCAGGAGGTAAAAGAAGCCCTGCGCCTGAGCGACGAAGAGCGGGTCTTCAACCTTGCGCCGGGTTCGGTATGGAGATTCGGTTCCCATGGGAATCGAGCGCAGTTGTTTGCCGGTGCATCTTTGCCCCGGCCTGATGGAGACCTTCGATCCAACCACCTCGCTCTACGACGAGCTGGCAGAGCAATACGGAATCCAGTTGATGGTGACCGATGAAGTGGTTGAAGTGGGAAAAGCGACAGCGGAGGATGCGCGCCTGCTGCAGATCGCTTCGCAGAGCCCGGTCTTCTTGTTTACGCGCGTCTCGTATCTCGAAAACGGCACGCCGGCCGAACACGTAAAGTCCGTCTATCGCGGGGATCGCTATAAAGTGGTGAACCGGCTCATGCGCGTCAAACGCGAATTGCTCGCGTCGCCGTTCGCATCCGCGCCAAAGCCGGCAGAAAACTCCATGGGTTGAATGCCTGGCCACGCGGCTCGAGGCGGCAAGCCTCGATAATGTGAATTGGGTCGCGCAGGTCTTTGACGAGTGAGTCATCATTGCCTCCACTCGGCGCGGATGGATGAATCTTCGCACGCCCCGCGGCAGCTATAGTTGGGATCAGGCCTATGAATTCCCCATGGAAACCCCATTTTCGTCTGTGTTTTGTCGTGCTTGCTCTGCTGCCGCCGGCCTTCGCGCAGCAGGTCAGCTTCCGCATCACGCCGCTGCATCCGATTGAGGAACTACGCGCAGAAGCCCTCGCGGCACAGCCTCCGCAAGAACAGGGAGCTTTTCGCAAACCCGACCTGGTGGAGTTGATCAAGCTCGATCCCACCATCAAGCTCGATATTCGTTACGCGACGCGGAACAATTTTCTCGGCACGCCGGTCTACACCCAGGCGCGTGCCTTTCTTCAGCGGCCGGCCGCGGAAGCATTGCTTCGCGCCCAGCGCGAGCTCAAGCCGCAAGGCTACGGTTTGACCATCCACGACGGCTACCGCCCCTGGTATGTTACGAAAATCTTCTGGGACGCCACGCCCGTCGACAAAAAGATCTTTGTCGCCAATCCGGCAACGGGCTCGAACCACAACCGCGGTTGCGCCGTAGACCTGTCCCTGTACGATTTGAAGACCGGCAAGGAAGTAATGATGCCAAGCGGCTACGACGAAATGACGAATCGCGCCTATGCCGACTACCCGGGCGGCACCGCCAGCGAGCGCGCTCGCCGCGCCCTGCTGCGTGAGGCCATGGAGAAACAGGGTTTCAAAGTCAACCCCGAAGAATGGTGGCATTTTGACTATAAGGATTGGAAGCAGTATCCGATCCTGAACGTGAAATTCGAAGATCTCCGCCAGTAAACCCGCAGAGACGTCGCTGCTACTCAGTGTGCCGGAACATCGGTCAGCTTCGGCAACTTCCATCGACGAGCCAGCCGATGATATCTCTGCTCCGGAAGTTGCACCAATACTGGTGTGTGCGCAGGATCAAGCCAGGTGAGCAGCGTTTCCAGGTCCGTTTGCGGCATGGCAGTGCATCCGGCGGTGCCCTTATCGCGGCTATGCCAAATATGGAGAAAAATGCACGAGCCGCGTCCCGGTTCCGGCGCAGTCTTGTCGCGCCCCGCAACCATATCGTTGTAATTCACAACGATTCCCCACCGGTAAGCCTCGCCAACGTCCCGCATATGCTCTGAGCTGTTCCAGTCGGGAGCCACCTCGGAACGATCCACGATCCGGTTATAGTGCTTCGAATTGACATCATCGACGCATTCGGTCGATTCCGTCAGCATCAGATACGGCAACTTCAGCCCCGGCAGAGGCTGCGCCGCGTATCCAAACGCAGTGCCCAGGTCGAAGACTCCAGCCGGCGATTTTCCGTCCCCCTCCTTTTTCACGGGATCGGACGCCTCACCAATGCCAGAGTCGAACGCAGCCAGGCGCCTATCCCACCCCAGGCCATGCTCGCCAACAACAATTGCAATTGGCTCGCCCACTGATCGCCACGATTCCCTCGCGCTTCCACGTTCAAATCGCTGCAACCGCCCCTCGACCGTATCCCAATCTGCCGTAGTGACCACGATCATCTGCGTCGAACGAGAGAGAATGTCCGGCTGCGCAGAGCCGGCCTGAGCCCGGAAATGCGTGGACCCAACAAGCGGCAACAGACAAATGAGAAAGAAAACACGCTTCATCAAGAGCAGTGTAGGTCATACGCCCAATAAATCCATCGGCGTTTTCACATGGCCATCCCATCGCTAATAGCCGGCGGCCTTTCCAAAGTTCTGTCGATGATCTTGTCCGCCCTCGAGCAGGCCTGTTTTTTGATCAACCGCAATACATTCGCTATCACCCCATGTCGACTTTGCAACCACCACTGGATAGTTCATCTTTTTGAGCGCGTCGATCACGTTCTGCGGCAGCCCTGGTTCGACCCTTAATTGATCAGGAAGGTATTGGTGATGAAATCGCGGCGCATCGACTGCCTGCTGAATGTTGAGTCCGCCATTCACCACGCCGATCAAATCGTTGGTCACCGTGGTCGCGATCGTCGCGCCGCCGGGCGAACCTAGCACCAGCCAAACCTTGTCATGGTTTACCCCTTTGCCCAGCACGATCGTGGGCGTCATACTCGAAACCGGCCGCCTGCCCGGCCCGATGGCGTTGTTCGACGCCTGCACCAGGCCATACATGTTTGGGGCGCCTACCTTGGCGGTAAAATCGTCCATTTCATCGTTCAAGAGAAAGCCAAGTCCGCTCACGGTTTCGCCCGAGCCAAAAGAGGCGTTCAACGTATAGGTCACAGCAACCGCGTCTCGATCCGCGTCGACTACAGAGAAGTGCGTCGTGTTGTTTGATTCGGCAGCGGGCGCCGGCGCATTAGTCGGGTTCGGCAGAAATCCCGCGGGCCGGCGCAGCAATGCCGACGGCGTGGCCTTTTCAGGATTGATGCTCGCCGCGAGGGCATGGTCGTATGCGGGGTTCAGCATCTGTGCGACCGGAAAGGCCACGAAATCGGTATCGCCGGCATAATCGCTGCGGTCCATGTAGGCGCGCCGGAAAGCCTCCACGATCCAATGGATCGCCAACGGACTCCGGTCGCCCATTTTTCTCAGATCGATGCCATCCAGCATATTCAACGTTTCAAGCAGCGTGACACCGCCCGACGACGGTGGGGGCGCCGTCAGAATCGTGTAGCCGCGATAGCTTCCGACCAGCGGCGCGCGCTCCTTTACGGTGTAGCTTGCCAAATCTTGCTCTCGAATCAACCCGCCCTGGCGCTCGATGAAAGCGACAATCTCACGCGCCAGCGCACCGTGATAAAAGCTCTCAGGATTGGCGGCAATGCGCTCGAGTGTTTGCGCCAGTTCGGGCTGGCAAAAGACTTCTCCCGGCTTGTAGTAATTGCCGTCTCGCTGAAAGATCCTTTTCGATTCCGCGAACTGCGCCAATTTAGCGGCACGCAGATTCTGCGCCTCTTCTTCGCTGAGCGCGTAGCCATCGCGCGCCAAATGGATAGCGGGAGCCATCACCTGCGCAAGGTTCAATCTGCCAAAATGCGTTTCTGCGTAAACGAATCCCGCGACTGATCCCGGCACGCCCACCGATCGAATGCCTACAGTCGACGCGTTGGGAATCACGTTGCCATGAGCATCTAAATACATATCCGCGGTGGCCGCGGCGGGGGCTTCCTCGCGGAAGTCGATGAAATGCGTCTCGCCATTCCTGGCCATGCGCAGCAGCATGAACCCACCGCCGCCCAAGTTGCCCGCTGCCGGGTGAACCACTGCGAGAGCGAAGCCGACGGCAACCGCGGCATCCACCGCATTCCCGCCCTCGCGCAGCATGGCAACTCCGGCATCGCTGGCATCGTGCTGGATCGTCACGACCATCCCATGCCTGGCGCTCGCCGGCGTTTCATTCAGATAATTCGTTACGCCGTTGGTCCGCGCCTGGGCTCCGAGAAATTGCATCGGGCAGGCCAGGATGCCGGCAAGCGCTAGCAATGTCGCAACCATTCGGTTCTCAAACTGTGAACGCACCTGAAAACCTCTCAATCAGAATCTCCATCTTCGGGTCCGGTTCGTTACTCCGTCCGCAGCGTCTCCACCGGGTCCACCTGGGCTGCGCGCAGGGCCGGCAAGAATGCGGCCGCAGCCGAGACGAGCAGAAGCACGGCGCCCGCAGCGACCAGCGTTTCCGCGTCCAGCGCTTTCACGCCATACAAAAACGACCTCACTGCCTGTCCGGCGGCCCACGCGCCCACGATCCCCGGAACGAGTCCCAGCAGAACCATCTTCCCGGCCTGCTGCGCCACCAGTCCGGCGGCCGCAGCCCGAGTCGATCCAAGCGCCATCCGGATTCCGATCTCGCGCCGCCGTAGTGCCACCGAGTACGCAAGCGCGCCGTAAATCCCCACCGCTGACAGAACCAGGGCGACCATGCCGAATCCCGCCACGAGCTGTAAAGCGAGCCGCCGCTGGCCCAGCGACGCCGCAATGTCCTCTTGCATCGGCTTCAAACTCA
The DNA here is from genome assembly GCA_963758785.1 of uncultured Acidobacteriaceae bacterium. Lineage (GTDB taxonomy): Bacteria > Acidobacteriota > Terriglobia > Terriglobales > Acidobacteriaceae > Telmatobacter. The sequence continues at coordinate 50,488 of CAVWXA010000017.1, read as the reverse complement.
TCTCCACCATCGTCGGCGCATCCTGCTTCACCACGGTCCGCAATTCTGCTGCCACGGTCGCCGTCGGTAAAGCAGAGCGAACCGCGTATTGCGCGCTCATGCTGAATACCGCGCTGAGGAAAGACGTCTTGGGAAGCGCCAGGTCATCGAGGTAAACCATCGGCTCGTAGGGCGCTCCCAGGTCTCCCCCCTGCACTTCGTTTTCCACCATTCCCACCACGCTCACGGGCCGGGTTAGCGGCAGATCCGCATCTGTATCTCCCGGCTCGCGATGGAATCCGAGAGTCGCGCCGATCGGCTCCCGGCCGTCGAGAAACATCTTCACGAACGCTTCGTTCACCAGCGCAACAATCGCGCCGCTCGATTCATCCATGGGTAAAAAACCGCGCCCCCGCAAAAGATGAATTCCGCTCGTTTTCACAAAACTTGTGCTCACCAAGCTGTAGTAAGCCGAGTCCCCTTTGTGAAACGGCCGTCCTGCAACATCGGTGGTTCCGTGCAGAGTCACGTTGTAGGCGGAAAACGGAATCTCCGTCTGCGTTGTCACCGATTGAATGCCAGGCAGGTTTTCGAACCTCCACAGCAGGTGCGTTTCCATCTGCCGCGAAAGTTGCGGGTCCTGCTGAGGATTCGCGGGCATGAGCACCAGCGTGGTTACGCCGCGCGGATCGAATCCGAGCTTCACGTCCTCAAGCGATCGCAGCGTGCGCACAAACAGGCCGCTCGTCACCAGCAGTACGCACGTCAGCGCCACCTGGATCGTAACCAGCAAACCGGGCAGCCGCGCTTTCCGTGTGGTGTTTCTTTGTGTCAAGCCTTTGCCCGTCTCGCGGCGAATGTTCTTGGCGGGCGCCAGGGATGCAACACCCCCCACCGCGATTGCCAGTACGCACGCAGCGCCCAGAACCAGCGGATGGACAGACAACTCATCGAACCGCGGATATTTGTTCGCATAAGCGTGGCGCACAGCCGCAACCGCTATGAACGACAAACCTCCGCCGAGCGCAGCTCCGAGTAGAGAAACGAGCACGTTTTCAGTGAGCAGCTGCTGCAGCAGCCTGCCCAATCCGGCGCCCAGCGCAGACCGCACTGCCATCTCCGGAATGCGGCTGGCGGTTCGTCCAATCTGCAGATTTGCAGTATTCGCGCAAGCAATCAGCAGCAACACCAGCGCGGCGCCCAGCAGAGCCCATAGCGGCCGTTGCAGGTCGCCGGTCACCAGGTCCTTGTAGGAGCGCATCATCAGCGCCCTGTGCTGCTCGGCATCCGTGTGGCCAGCGTGGGCAAAAACGCTTTGCGCTTCTGTGCGCGCCTGCTCAATTGAAACGCCGTCTTTGAGGCGCCCAATCACCGCAGCCGATTCAATGCCGAATTCGTCTTCACCCGATGCGCCAATGGAGATCGGCAGATAGACGATGGGTCCGCCGGAATTCCCAGGAGCATGAACTCCCCGGGGCAAAACCCCGATCACGGTCCATTGCTTGCCTGAGATTGTGATCGGGGCGCCAATTGCCTTGGGATCCCCGTTTAGCCGGTCGTGCCAGAACTCGTCACTGACCACCGCGACGGGAGCGTTGGCGTCGCCGACGCCGATCACGCGTCCAAACTTCGCTGCGATGCCCATCGTTTTGAAGAGGTCTGGCGTTACCTCCATCAATACGTCAATACGCGCGCCGTCCGAGGTCACAACCGGGCGCGCCATCATGTTGTAGCCGCTTGCGCCAACCAGGGAACGGGTGTCGCGGCGCAGTGCGTCAATGGCCGCGTACGAAAGGGCATGCGCGCTGGCTGAAAATCCCTGCGTCTCGTCCTCGGCGTAGATCTGCACCAGCCGTCCCGGGTCGGGCAGATTCACTGGCAGCAGCAAAACCGAATCCACGATGGCCAGCATCGCGGTGACCGAACCCAGTCCCAGCGTCAAGGTGCACACCAGCGTGGCCGTGTAGCCGGGAACCGCGCTCAGGCTGCGTACCGCGTACCGGATGTCCCGCAGCAGATTCTCCACCCACATCGCTCCCCACACCCTGCGCGATTGCTCCACAGCTACCAGCACGTTGCCGAACTTCCGTTTTGCCGCTTGCCGCGCTTCGTCTGGCGGCATCCCCGCCTCCACGTTCCGCTGCGTTTCAATCGCGATATGCGTGTCGATTTCATCGAGCAATTGCTTTCTGCGATTCTGCCAGCCGAACATTCCTGAGCCCTCTTTTCTATCAGCTCTCTTCCACCACCGGCGCAAGAACGCGCGCGATCGCGTCGGAGAACCTCTGCCATTTCGAGGCTTCCGCGAACAGCCGCCTCCGCCCTTTTGCTGTCAAACGGTAAAACCGAGCCTTGCGGTTGTTTTCTGAAATTCCGTCCTCGGCAACGATGAAGCCCACTTTGAGCATGCGTTGCAGCGCCGGGTACAGCGATCCATGACCCACCTCGAACACTTCGTCCGATCGGCGTTCGATCGAACAGGCGATTGCGTGGCCATGAGCACGCCCGGCCGCGAGCGTCTGGAGGATCAATAAATCCAGAGTGCCCTGCATCAGTTCGAGCTGGTTTTCTGTCTTTCTGGTCGGCATTCGACTGGAATATAGGATGAGTTCAGGTCGAATGTCAACCAGAGCGGAAGCATGCCAATCGTACCGCTCGTGCATAGGCGTCCTTGGGGCGCGGTGGCCGCAGATCGCGAGAAACACAGCTGCAATCTGACCCGTCACCCGCCAGCGCCGCAAACCCCGCCGCGGCCTTGTTCCATCGCTCCCTGTCTCGCTGTCAAGCCCCGTGTATCTAAATTTAAATCCGCGTATCCGCTAACCCGCTGATTCGAAGGCTGATCACTGACCACTGATCCCTGATCACTTTTTGCATATTATTTCCCGCAAATTGCTACTCTGGTATTGGGATCATTTCAGTCACGCGCACCTGCGTCGCCTCGATTGAATCCACCGGTGGAACCGCGGCCGCAAAAATCTCTGTTTTGATGAAGTTGACTTTGAAGTTTTTTAAAAATAAAGGACTAACGGGTGAACCTGACCCCGCAGCTCGTTGAAAACAGAAGATATGCTACGTGACCCCCGGCGGGGAGATGGGGGGATGGGGGGCGTAACCCAAATGCTAACAGGAGAAAGTCTCATGAAAGAATTCAAACACTGCCGTCACATCATGCCCAGTGGACTTCAATGCCAATCGCCCGCCATGCGCGGCAGCGCCTTCTGCTACTTCCACGGGCGCACACCACGCCCCGCGCGGCAGGTTAAGCCGCTCGAAACCAAAATCGAGATTCCTCCCGTCATCGGCTCCAGCGGATGCGCCCTGGCCGTCAACCACATCATGCGGGCCCTTGCTTCCAATCGCATCAGCCCCCGCCGCGCCGCGGTTCTCTTGCAGGCTGTGCAGATGGCGTCCACCCAGTCCACATTCAACCCCGCCGAATTCGAGCACACGCTCGGCAAGATCCACCCTCAGGAATCTCACTGAAGCCAAAATCAGCCAATGGCGAAAAGCGGACAGCAAACAGCAAAAGCTAAAAGCTAGCAGCTAGGAGCTAGAAGCTGTTCGCTGTGAGCTGTGCGCTGTCAGCTGTTCCCACGATTCCGCAGCCACTTCGCCACGCCGAGCGTGAGCAGCAATGCGCCGAAAGGGATGCACATCAACCCCACGATGAGCGCGAACCAGCCGGTATTGGTGCTGGCGCCGGTGCGCGAGTAGCCTCCCAGGACGGTGACTAGCAGCACCACGGCCAACATTCCCGTGCCCACCATCGAGCCACCCCATTGCAGGAGCTGCCGGGTGCCGTCGTCGGGCGTTTTGGCCGCTGTGAAACTGCGATCGGTCGATTTACGGGCATGGCTCCAGCTAACTTCCTTGCGCCAGGCGCAGCATCACGTAGGTGACCACTCCGGTGACCGAGACATAGAGCCACAGGGGAAACGTCCAGCGCGCGACTTTGCGATGCTGCGGAATGCGGCCCGAGAGCGAGAAGAAAAACGTGACCAGCACCAGCGGCAACGCCACCACGGCCAGAATGATGTGGCTGGCCAGCAGCCACAGATAAAACGTGCGGAAGGCGGCGTGCAGCGGATAGCGCACGTCGCCGTGCAGCGCATGGTGCGCGATATAGCCGACGAGAAACAGCGTGGAGAAAACGAATGCCGTGATCATGGATGCGCGATGCTGCCGGATGCGGTGCGCGCGGATGAAGGTGTAGCCGATCAGCAGCGCCGTTGCCGCGAGGCCGTTGAACACCGCGTTCAGCGCCGGCAGAAATGCGTACTGCGTGCTGCTGGCCGCAGCCGGATGAATGTAGATCAGCCAGAAGAGAAACAGCGTGGCCGCGGCGCTGATGGCCAAAATGGCGGCAATGGCTCCGCCCGTGCCGATCGCGGAGTTGAGGTTGGCGCCGTAATCGTCATGGCATCCTTACGACTTCGCGATGGCGCAGAGCATCAGCGTGGTGAACAGCAGCGGCAGATAGAGCACGCTGACCTTGAGCAGATCGCGCGCCAGCATGCGGCTCTCGTCTTCGCTGTGCGCGCGCAGAATGCCGCGCGAAGCGGATGGTGTAGGCGAGATAAACCAGCCCCAGCACAGTGGCCGGCACCGCGTAGACCGCGCCCGTCATGCCGAGCCGCCACGGCGCAAGGCTGACGGGAATCATCAGCACCGCGTAGAAGAGCGCCTCAACCACGGTGGACCATCCATCGGGCTGCACCACCGGCAACATGCGAATGCCGGCGCGCGCGTAGTCGTCGCGATAGAGCCACGCGATCGACATGAAGTGCGGAAACTGCCAGACGAAGAGAATGGCGAAAAGCGCCACAGCCGGCCACTCGATGCGGCCGCGCGCCGCCGTCCAGCCCAGCATGGGACCCATGGCGCCGGGAAACGCGCCGATGAACGTAGCCATGCTAGTGACGCGCTTGAGCGGCGTGTAGATGGCCACGTAAGTGAATGCCGTAAGCAGCGCCAGCGAGACGGTGAGCAGGTTGGTGTGCAGCGCCAGCCACACCGCGCCCAGACGCCAGCGCGCCGAGGCCGGCGAGAATGCCCGCTGCGAGCGGAAAACGCCCCGAGGCCAGCGGCCGGTCGGCGGTGCGCTCCATGCGCGCGTCGGTTGTGCGCTCCAGGGCCTGGTTCAGCGCGCCGGCTCCGGCGGAGACCAGCCCGATGCCGAACAATGCATCGAGCAACCCGCGCTGCATGCTGGAAATGCCCGACTGCATCGACCCCAGATAAAACCCGCCCCATCCCGTCACCAGCACCAGCCCCACCACCTTGACCTTGAACAGCTCGCGCAGGTCGTGGATGAGCGTAGCGGTGGCGCCGGGCGAAGGCGCGTGCAGCGCGTGTGCGGCGTGCCCGGCAGACGTCGAGGCAAGTTCCTGTTGGGTGGCGGCCTGGGAAGCAGGAGTCATGAGGAAGAAGGAGCGGTTGGCAGCACGAGCGAGGGGACTGCCGGCCTGTCTTGATGATAGCAAGCGAGGCGGGCCGCCGGTTTGGGTCAGCTGCGGCCGCGATGATTCCGGCGCGATGCTTGGCCACGTGGTTGTGATGTGACGGACAGAGTGGGTGACCTTGTTGCGAAATATTCTTTTGACTCTGTTCGCTCGCGTGTTGTAGTTTCCGAAGCTGGCGCGCGCTCATCCCCTTGGGCAATTCCAGTGCGCCAGGAGATGCACAATGCGAATGATGATGTTGGTTGAATGCCCCATCGAACCATTCAATGGCCTGGTTCGCAACGGAACAGCGGGTCAAAAGATGAAGCAGATTCTCGACGATATCAAGCCGGAGGCCGCTTACTTCGGCGAGCGTAACGGCAAGCGCGGTGGCATCCTCATCGTCGACGTGGGCAGCCCGTCGGATGTGCCGCGGCTGGCTGAACCCTGGTTCCTCACATTCCACGCTGAGGTAGAGTTCAGGATTTGCATGCTGCCGCAGGACTTGGGTCAGGCCAATCTCGAAGCGCTCGGAAAGAAGTGGGGCTGAGCAGCCTTTATTTCTGCGAGATGGCCGAAAATCATTCCTCACGTCTCCCGACCGACAGTCCTGAGGGCCTTCGGGCCCTCAGAGGCTCTGCCAGATCTTGAGTCCGAGGGAGTCGCGCCGCATGCGAAATGCGAGAAATGCAGGCTAGAAAAGAATCCGCATTTCGGCAATTAGATTGTGATTGTAAGTATGGAAGCTTGAGGTCGCGATCTGCATACCACCGTCGAACACCAGGAATGGATGCGTTGGCTTCCAATCCGTGGGGCGATAAACGTAGAAGGCCCCAGGGGTGATGAAATTCTGCATCAGGCGGTCGTGGCTGCCGCCGCGAAAGAACGTGGCGTTATCTTCGAGTTCAAACCAAACAGTTCGCGCCACGTGGTCCTGGAGGAGCGAGTTCCATGCGATGCTGCGCCCCTGTGTTGCGACCTTGCCCGTAGGCAGCGTCGCGCCCAGCGACGACTCGACGTCGACGCGCTTCGAAAGCCCTTTGCCTCCGGCCAGCGTCGGATTCCATGAGTCGGTAAGAGCGCCGTTTTTTGCGCTGCCGGTTGCGAAGGTGTGGCTCAGGACTGCCGTGGCAATGTAGTTGCCGTGCTCTGCATCGCCTGACGCAATTCGGAATTTTGCCAGCACCGAGGTGTCGCCAAAGCCGTCGGTTGCCGTTGAGGAGTTGTGCTGGATGTAGGCCGGCGGCAGCACGTCGAACTGGAAGCGATTCCAGGCGATGATTCCGCCGCCGCGCGCATTGCCGTAGCTCACTGTCTGGGTTCCGGCGGCGGTGTACTCGTTTGAAAAACTGAACCGGTAGTATTGCGTAAGCCGCGGATCGACTTCAACGACCGGCGTCGGCCAGGCCGGCTGCACCTTTGACGCGGTATCGTTGTGGGCAAAGAAACTCTCCGCGAATGTTTGGCGCGCAGGCGCAGACGTAGTTGCCGGTTGCGACGGCGGGGACGATTCCTGCGCGCCGGCCAGGGCCGAGAAGGCGGCGCCGCAAGCCAACGCGAAGGAAATGGTGACGATCCTTTTCACAGGCCGAAGCCCACTATACCAGCCTCGCGATTCGCAGACGGGGATTTCCCGCGTTCGGCCGGCCTAAATCAATTTCGTTCGCGCCAATTTCCGCATCGTACGTATAAGGGGTTCCCCATCTGTGGGATTGCGCAATATAGGCCTCCGACCATGTAAAATGAGGTATACCGGATGATGCGAACCCCTCCAGCGGTTGCCCCCCAGGCATCCCGCACCCCGCGGGAGACGGAGTCGCGGGCGTTGAGCACACACGCCGACCACTCCCCGGTGATCCAGGTTCAAGGCCTTCGCAAGTCGTATCAGACCGCGCGCGGCGCATTGCTTCTGTTTGAGGATCTGAATCTCGAGGTCGAGGCCGGCGAGATGGTAGCGATCGTCGGCCAGTCAGGCGCGGGAAAGAGCACGCTTTTGCACATTCTGGGAGCGCTTGATGCTCCGTCTGCGGGAACGGTATACTGCGCGTCAACCAACGTGGCGAAACTAGGCGCGCGTGAGGCGGCAACCTTTCGTAATCGCGAGATTGGTTACGTTTGGCAGTTCCATTATTTGCTGCCGGAGTTTACGGCGCGGGAAAATGTAGCCATGCCGCTGCTGGCACGCGGCGTGGGCCAACGGGAGGCGATGGCGAACGCTACGGAATGGCTTCGCGAAGTGGGTTTGGAGGACCGCAGCGATCATCGGCCCGGTGAGCTTTCGGGAGGCGAACAGCAACGCGTGGCGCTGGCTCGGGCGCTGGTTTGTAAACCACGTCTGCTGATGGCGGATGAGCCAACCGGCGACCTGGACGGGGTTACCGCCGGCAGGGTTTTTGAATTGATTGAACGCTTGCATGCGAGTCACGGGCTGACGTCGATTTTGGTGACACACAACATGGATTTAGCCGTGCGGTGCACGCGCACTTTGCGCCTGCAAAACGGACGGCTGACGGCGATCACAGAACTTCCGGCAAAGACGTTGCATGCTGGAAACTACTGATAGAAAGTGAACCACTTTCGCCGATTTTGAGTCTTAACAAGTAAGGCCTGTCGAGGGACTTCCCCACGTGCAGGAGAAGAGGTCGGGATGGAAGTCGAGCGGCGACGGAAGAGCCGGTCGACGGAAAGGGTGAACAACAACCCAGGACCATCCAAAAGAGCTGTTCGGGGCGAGGGCTACTAATTCTCAAGTGGCTCCGGCGGCGAAGCAACGGAAGGGCGCGCGCAGGCTGGGCTGAGGCCGGGAAAACCACCGGACAGCCACTCCAGCAGATAGCCCTGAACAAGGGAGCACATCATGTTCGAACGGTATACGGAGAAGGCACGGCGCGTTATCTTCTTCGCGCGTTATGAGGCCAGCCAGTTCGGCTCGCCTTATATCGAAACCGAGCATCTGCTGCTGGGCTTGCTGCGCGAGGACAAGGCGTTAACCAACCGTTTTTTGCGTTCGCACGCCTCAGTGGAGTCAATCAGGAAACAGATTGAGGCCCACACAACCATCCGCGAGAAAGTCTCAACCAGTGTGGACCTGCCGCTTTCGAACGAGTGCAAGCGCGTTTTGGCCTACGCGGCAGAGGAAGCGGAAAGGCTGGGCCACAAGCACATTGGCACAGAACATTTGCTCCTGGGATTGTTGCGCGAAGAAAAATGCTTTGCCTCGGAGATCCTGCAAGAGCGGGGACTCAAGCTGGCTCAAATTCGCGACGAGCTGGCGCGGGTGACCCAGGAAAAGGCGCCACCACAACAGCGGCAGCGCGAGTCGAGCCTTTTGGCCGAATTCAGCCGTGATTTGACCCAGGCAGCGATGGACGGGCAGCTCGATCCGCTGGTGGGGCGCGAAAGCGAACTGGAGCGCTCGGTGCAGATCCTTTGCCGGCGCACCAAGAACAATCCAGTGCTGATTGGCGAACCTGGCGTGGGCAAAACAGCCATCGTGGAAGGCCTTGCGCAACGGATCGCCGACGGCGAGGTCCCCAGCTTCCTCGCTGACAAGCGGGTGCTGGCTCTGGATCTTTCGCTGATTGTGGCCGGCACCAAGTACCGCGGACAATTTGAAGAACGGCTTAAGACCATCATGAAGGAATTGATGGAGAGCCAGAACTCGATCGTCTTCATCGACGAGCTGCACACTCTGGTTGGCGCGGGCTCGGCCGAGGGATCGCTGGACGCCGCCAACATCCTCAAACCGGCGCTTTCGCGCGGTGAAATTCAGTGCATCGGCGCGACAACACCGGCTGAATACCGCAAATCGATCGAGAAGGATCGTTCGCTGGAGCGGCGTTTCCAGGCAGTCAAAGTACCGCCGCCCAACGAAGCGGAAGCAGTGAAGATCATCATGGGCATCAAAGACCGCTATGAAAAGTTCCATGCGGTCAGCTACACCGATGCTGCAGTCGAGTTCGCAGTCGCGCACTCGAATCGCTATATTCCCGACCGCTTTCTACCCGACAAGGCGATCGACCTGATTGATGAGGCCGGCGCCCGCGTGAAACTGCGCCAGACTTCGCTGCCTGAAGAGATCACGGAGGTGCAGAAGCGGATCAAGTTCATCGTGCACCGCATGGACTCGGCCATCGCCAATCACGAGTTCGAGAAGGCGCGGTTTTACTCCGACGAGGAGCGCAAAGAGCGCGAGAACCTGCGCGCCCTGCGCGACAAATATCATCTCGACGATTCAGCCGCAGGCATTGTAGGGCGCGAGGACATTGAAGATGTGGTCAGCCGTTGGACCGGCGTGCCGGTAACCAGCATCAAGGAAGAGGAGACTCAGAAGCTGCTGCGTGTGGAAGAGGAGTTGCACAAGCGCGTAATCTCGCAGGACAAGGCGATCAGCGCGCTGGCTCGGGCCATACGCCGCTCGCGCGCCGGCCTCAAGTCGCCGCATCGGCCAATCGGGAGCTTCTTGTTCCTTGGTCCAACCGGCGTGGGCAAAACCGAGATGGCGCGTACGCTGGCGCAGTTTCTCTTCGGCTCCGACAAGGCGCTCATCCGCTTTGACATGTCGGAGTTCATGGAGAAGCACTCGGTTTCGAAGCTCATCGGATCGCCTCCGGGATATGTGGGCTACGAGGAGGGCGGACAATTGACCGAACGCGTCAAGCGGTCGCCGTATTCCGTGGTTCTGCTTGATGAGATCGAGAAAGCGCATCCCGACGTCTTCAACATCTTGTTGCAGGTGTTTGAAGATGGCCAATTGACCGACGGCCTGGGCAACACCGTCGACTTCAAGAACACCATCCTCATCATGACTTCGAATATCGGCGCGCGCCACCTGATGAAGAAACAGGGTCTCGGCTTCCAAAGCGAGCGCGAAGACCTGGTGACCGAGAAGATCGAGGAAATGGTGAAGAACGAGGTCAAGAAGACCTTTAATCCCGAGTTTCTCAACCGGCTTGATGAAGTGATTCTCTTCCAGTCGCTCAACGATGCTGATCTGTTGCAGATCGTCGAGCTGCTGGTGCAGCAACTGAACATCAACCTTGCACAGAAGTCGATCACGATCTCGGTGACCGACGAGGCCAAGAAGTGGATTCTGGACAAGACGCTGATCGATCGCAGCTATGGCGCGCGCCCGTTGCGCCGCGCATTGCAGCGCTACGTCGAGGATCCGCTCTCTGAAGCACTGATCGCCGGACAGATCCAGGAGCGCCCTGCGTTCCTCGAGGTTTACCTCGACCAGAACCAGCTCTTCTATCGTCCGGTCAGCGCCGACGAGAATGCCGGCGACGAAAAGGCGGCAGGCGTACTTCTGTTCAGCAACTGAGCTTTTTTCCGCACCAACCATCAAGCCCCCGGCCAAACAGCCTGGGGCTTTTTGTTGAGGTCGATTGGAGATGAGAGCCGCGGTCGGCAGCTCAGCAAATCAGGTGCAGAGCCCTCGACGAAGTGTGTTTTCGTTTGCTGATCGTGATCGCGGCGTCGTGCGCTAGCGAAGTGATGGAGCTTGAGAAGCTCGCGGGCGATCGGGTCGAGGCTTCTTCCACCCCTGCCATTTACACTTATAAGTGGAGAATGCCGTGTTTTTCGATAAGGTCCTAACCAAAATCTTCGGCACGGCGAATGAGCGGCTCATCAAGCGGCTCACGCCCATCGTGATTTCTATCAATGCGATGGAGCCGGAGATGAAGAAGCTCTCCAATGAAGAGCTGAAAGCCAAAACGATCGAGTTCCGAGCTCGGATTGTCGCGCGGCTCGAAGGAATTACCGACGCAGACGAGATAAAAGCGGCGGAACGGCAAGCCCTGGACGAGATTCTGCCTGAGGCCTTCGCGGTGGTGCGCGAAGCGGGCTGGCGTGCCGTGCAGATGCGGCACTTCGACGTGCAACTCATCGGCGGCATGGTCCTGCACCAGGGCAAGATTGCCGAAATGAAAACCGGCGAAGGAAAAACGCTGGTCGCCACTCTTGCCTGTTACCTGAATGCACTCGCCGGCCATGGTGTGCACGTCGTTACGGTGAACGATTACCTGGCCAAGCGCGACGCGGAGTGGATGGGCAAAATTTACGAGTTTCTGGGCCTCACTGTGGGCGTCATTGTTCACGATCTTGACGACAATCAACGCCGGGAAGCGTACGGCGCCGACATCACTTACGGAACCAACAACGAGTTTGGTTTTGACTACCTGCGCGACAACATGAAATTCGAGATCAAGGATTGCGTGCAGCGCGGACATTATTACGCGATTGTCGACGAGGTTGACTCGATCTTGATCGATGAAGCGCGTACGCCGCTCATCATCTCGGGTCCAACCGACCAGACTACGGACAAGTACGCACGCGTTCGGCGCATCATTCCGCAACTCGAGATGGGTGAAGAAGTCGAGTGGAGCGACACGCACCGCCAGGAACAGTTGGGGATCCGGCTTGGCGAAGGCGAAAAGTATTTGAGCGGGGACTACATCGTCGACGAGAAACAACGCACCATTGGGGTCACGGATCAAGGCTGGGAGACGATTGAGAAAGCGCTGGGGATCGGCAATATCGCTGACGCGGAGAACTGGGAACTCAAGCACTATGTGGAAACGGGCATTAAGGCCCACGCACTCTACAAACGCGATGTGGACTACGTGGTGAAGGATGGCGAAGTGATCATTGTGGATACCTTCACGGGCCGCCTGATGCCCGGCCGACGCTGGAGCGATGGTCTACACCAGTCCATCGAAGCCAAGGAAGGCGTGAGCATCCGCAAGGAAGATCAGACGCTGGCCACCATTACGTTCCAGAACTACTTCCGCCTTTATCAAAAACTGAGCGGCATGACCGGCACGGCCGAGACCGAGGCAGCCGAGTTTGAGAAGATTTACAAGCTCGAGATCGTTGTTATTCCCACCAATAAGCCGCTGCTGCGCCTTGAAAATTCCGATGTCGTTTTCCGCACCGAGAAGGAAAAATACAATGCGGTTGCGGATAATATTGCCGAGCTGCACGAGAAGGGCCAACCGGTTCTTGTCGGCACCACGTCCATCGAGAAATCGGAACGGCTGTCGGCGATTCTGCAGAAAAAAGGCGTGCGCCACGTGGTTCTCAACGCCAAGTTCCACGAGCGCGAGGCGGAGATTGTGGCGCAAGCCGGCCGTCGCGGAACGGTCACCATCGCCACCAACATGGCCGGCCGCGGCACTGACATTCTGCTGGGCGGCAACTCCGAGTTCATGGCGCGTCAGGAATTGGTGAAAACGAAGGATGCAAATGGCAGTGTCAAGGCGCGCGCCATCAGCGTCGCTGAGGGCGCCATCAATCCCATGGCGCCGCCGGGATTCCTACGTTTCTATTACCAGGGCCAGGAGTACGAAGTTGCAGAGCCACACTGGGCCGAAACCCATAAAGGCCACCTCGAGGCGGCGCAAGCCGAACACGAGGAGGTGATCGCAGCCGGAGGATTGTTCATCCTTGGGACAGAGCGACACGAGTCGCGGCGCATCGACAACCAGTTGCGTGGGCGCGCGGGCCGCCAGGGCGATCCCGGCGAGTCGCGCTTCTTTCTCTCGCTGGAAGACGATCTGATGCGTATCTTCGCCAAGCAGTGGGTGAGTACTCTGCTCGAGCGCCTGGGCATGGAAGAAGGCGTGCCCATCGAATCGAAGATGATTTCGAAGCGCATCGAGGGCGCGCAAAAAGCAGTCGAAGCGCAGAACTTCGAATCGCGCAAGCACCTGCTGGAATACGACGACGTGATGAACAAACAGCGCGAGGCTGTGTATGGCCTGCGCCGACAACTGCTTGAGGGCGTCGACCAGCGCGAGCTGATTCTGGAGGATTATGTCGGCGGCATCCTGAGCAGCCTTCTGGATGAATTCGCAGGCGAGCGGGTTCGCCCCGATCAGTGGGATCTCAAGGGCCTGGCAGAGAAACTCGTCGACCACTTCGGGTTCGATTTCGCGGCCTCGGACGTCAAAACTGAGCAAATCAGCCGACACGAACTCGGCGAAGAGATCTTTGCTAAACTGACGCAGATCTATGAGGCCAAGGAAAAGATTCTCGGCGCTGCTACTATGCGCTACCACGAGCGGATGGTGATGCTGAGCGTAATCGACGGGCTCTGGAAGGATCACCTGCTCTCGATGGATCACCTGAAAGAGGGCATCAATCTACGCGGTTATGCGCAGCGGGATCCGCTGGTGGAATACAAGCGGGAGTCCTTCGAATTGTTTGAAGCGATGATGTTGAAGTTCCAGGAAGATACTGCGCGGTTCCTTTTCAGGATGCAGATCCTTGGGCCCGATGGGCAGCCGGTGGACGCGGCGCCGCGGCCTCAGCGGACAGTGCCCAAGGCGCCGCCAGTGGCCAGTGCAGCGCAACCTCTTGTTGGCGACGGTGCGCCGCGGGAAATCACGATTCCAACACGTCAGCCCTCAACCACCATCGACCAGCTCGAAAAGGAATTTCATCGCAAAAAGGAGCGGGAACTGGCTGTGGCCAGCCGCCAGGGCGGCGGAGAATCGAGCCAGCCCGCGCAGCGCCGGACCGGCGATAAGGTAGGGCGCAATGACCCTTGTCCTTGCGGCAGTGGCAAGAAGTACAAGAAGTGCCACGGATTGGGCAGTTAGAATTTGCCCGCAATTTGATTGCGGACGAACTCGTCCGCAAATCGATCTTCCGGTGATGGGTCCGTCGGGCTTAGCGCAGGAAGCGGAAGAAACCCTTCCGTTCGTCTTTTTCGGTGAGTAAGCCGCCGGCAGTTCTGGCCATCTGGCGGATCGATTGCGCAATGGCGGAATCAATCATCACCATGGGTGTAGCGGATTCGCGCTTTCTTCGGACAGCGGCATAATCGTCTGGAATCTTCCACTCCGCAGGCCGTGTCAGAGCCTCGGTGATCTTCTTGTCGTCGAATAGCATATCGCTGGATTTATATCGGTTCAGCACAATCTGGAGAGTCTGGCTACGCTTGCCGAAAAACTTTTTTATCATGAGGTTCGCGGTGCGCATTTCGGACAAGCCCACCTGGGTTGTAAGAAAGATCGTTGAAGACTCATCAAACAGCGACGTGCTCATCAGGTCGAGACGCGATCCGACATCCACTACGACGAAATCGAAGCTCAGACGAGCGACCGTAACGAGCTTGTCAATGGCCTCACTGGACGCGGCCTTCTCGGGAAACTCTCCTGGAGCACCCAGTACGGACAATCCTGAGCTGTGCTTGGCCACCAACGTGGAGAGCATACTTGCATCGAGCCTTTCCGGGTGGGCCAGAGCGCCCTCCACAGAGTACTCAGTAACCATGCCCAGGTTGATGGCAGCATCGCCGAGCGGAAGACCGAGGTCGATAAGGAGGGTTTCGCGATCTGACTCCTGAGCCAAGGCCAGAGCAAAATTCGCGGCCAGCGTGGTTACTCCACAACCACCCTTTGTGCCTAGAAAGACGAAGAGTCTGCCGCCAGTTGCACCTTCAGTGGTTGGGGCCGTGCGGTGGGTTGATGCCTGTGTCAATGCCGCGCTGACTTCAGTAGGGTCGAGCGGGAGAGTGAAAAACTCCCGGACGCCGGCACGCATGAAGCGAACAGCCAGCTTCATATCGGCGCTCGCCGAATAGACCATCACATAGTTGCGGCCGCCGGCGCACAGGTCCTCGACCAACTCGAACGCACGATCCGGGTCATTATCTACATCGATGACGATGACGTTATAGGTCCGCGCCATCCTCTCGGGCAGGTCGGCTAGTTTTGGGGGCAGGGAAGAAAACTCCTGCAGTCTCAGGCCGGGGTGCTTTGATAAAGCACCAGCGACCTCTGCGCGTCGCTGTTCATCGGGTCCGAGTAATGCGACTGTTAAAGTGGTCTCGTCCGGGACTGCAGAATCCCTGGGAACTTGCGGCATAAAGCTGTCACTTCTCCCAAAGGTCTATCATATTCCATCTTATTGCTGAGATGGGACTTGTTGTACATTTTTCGGAGAGGTCGGGTGAAGCAATGTTGGGGTGGAGTCTGCTAAGGCTTTGAATCAGCTAGAGTAATGAGGCCTTAGTGACTTTCGGAATCAAAAGGCCTGAAATTCGCAAATCCTTTGAGCTTCCCAGCTTTAATTTTTACGGCCCGTCAAAGTGAAAAGTCGGTTCGTGATGCCATGCGAATGGCGAACCCAAGCCTTGAGAGTGCAGAAGGCGCAGTTACCGGAAAATCGAATGGCGTGTGTGTGAATGCCGGAGTCACTGGGCACATCGGACCGATTGCTACGTTCTCGCAACGCAGATCCCTCGGCGCAAATTAAGGCGCAATTAAAAAGTCCACGGACACGATCACGGTGGCGTCGCCGGAGCCTGACTCGAATTTCCATTTGCGCACGGCATCTTCGGCGGCCACATCGAGCACGTGATTTCCGCTCACAGCCTTCAGATCCTCCACCCCCCCGTCGGGATCGACGACGGCTTCAACTCTCACTTCTCCACGAATCCCCAAGCGCTTCGCGATTTCGGAAATCAGGAATAGCCGATTACGTTATCGGTTGCAAGCGGCAGATTCATCGCTTGATTTTGAAAGTGCGGTTACGAAAGGAACATCTGGCGACTTGTGATCGCAGCACTCGGCCGCATTTACCTGGAATGCGCGTGCGCCGATACGGCTGCGAAGGTTAGATCTTGAGCAGCCGAGCCGTGCTGTTCACGCCACATATCGAAGAGGCGACCGTAGCTCAAAGTGAGGTACTCTGTTTGCGCAACGCCAAGACTGGCGGCAGTCCGGTCAATCCATTCGGCGGTGCCTTCAAGCTCAGCGTAGTTGCCGATAGGCGTTTCGTCGACCACGCAGTGACCTTCACCGTACGACCACTCAGTGCGCCATTTCTCATAGAGGAAGGCCGCGACGAGGCCGAGAGAGACAAAGAACTCGGCCAGCGCGTCGCCGCTGGCAAGCGGAGTCTCAATCTCAACGCGGTGTTTATGCCGATCTTCGCCGGGAACTGCCGTTGGCAACCGCTTGTGCGTGAGCGTCCAGCGACCTGCATAGCTGCGTATACGGAGAATTTCAGTACGCGCACGCAATCGGCGATCGGGCGTGTCGTAGAGAACATTGCTTTCAAAGCTGCGTGGAGTTTGGAGACGAAAACCGGCTGCCTCGAGGCGGCGAGTGAGAAATGGCGGGTCAGGCACTCGGAATTTGATCTCGGTTTCGATGGCCATCGGTTAAAGCGAGTATAAAAGCCGGTGGCGGGGAGTGGCTGCCGAAGGCGAGAATGGATGTGTGAACACCCTGCATTTGATTGTCGACCCTTCGCATTTGGAGGCCGCCGACGCCAAGGAAACGCTCGAACGCGCCGCAGGCATTCTTCGCGGCGGGGGATTGGTGGCGCTGCCCACTGAGACAGTTTATGGGCTGGGCGCGAATGCGTTGGACTTTGCTGCGGTAGAACGGATCTTCGCAGCGAAGTCCAGGCCGGCATGGGATCCGGTGATTGTGCATGTGGCGTCGCTGAACATGCTCGAGGGATTGGTAGAGCGGGATTCCTGCGGAAGCGTGGCGGCTGATGGAAGCGTTCTGGCCGGGGCCGCTCACGCTGCTGCTGCCGCGGGCACGCAACGTGCCAGACGTGGTGACTGCGGGGAGGCCGCTGGTTGGCGTGCGCATGCCCTCGCACCCGGTCGCGCTGGAACTCATCCGGCGCGCTGGGGTTCCTGTGGCGGCGCCCAGCGCCAACCGCTTCGGGCACATCAGCCCCACGACAGCAGAACACGTGCTCCATGATCTGGATGGGCGAATCGATGCGGTGGTGGATGCAGGCCCCGCTCAACGCGGCGTTGAGTCGACTGTGCTTGATCCGGCGCCGAGTCCGATGGTGATCTACCGGCCGGGCGTGATTACGGCGGAGCGGATTCGGGAAGCTGCCGGACCCGTTGAGCTCTACAAGGGCCTAGAGCCCTCGAGGGAAGCACCGGCTGAATCGCTGCCGTCGCCGGGTGTGGGAATCCGGCACTATGCACCGCAAGCAAGGCTGGTGCTCATCGAGGCGCCAAACGATGAGTTGAGCGCGTGCTTGGTGAAAGCGGCACGAGCCGAGCGTGGCGAACGGTTGGGCGTGATGCTGCCAGCGGGAATCGGCTCCTGGCGCGACATTACCGCGCAGGTCTATCCATGGGGTGATTGGGGCTCTGCTGAGACGCTGGCGCATGGACTTTATGCGGGCCTTCGCGCGCTGGACGCCGCGAAATGCACCGTGATTCTCTGTCCGCTTCCGCCGGCGGAAGGGCTTGGCGTGGCCATCCGCGATCGGCTGAAAAGAGCACAGACCAGGGAATATGGAGCCACAGATAGGGAATAGGATCGAGCAATCAGAGTGCGGTCGAGGGAATAATGCTGTGATCTCCCTGCTGAGAGCCGGCCAGCTGCGAACCGATTATCCGTTGTCGCCGAGCTTGTACATGTACTTGATTGCGGATTTGTAGACGAGAGTCTTGTTTCGGCCGCGGACCTTGAGTGAGTTGCGATCGTACCACTCGATGCAGCCGTCTACGCGTTCGCTGTCTTCAAGCACAATCACCATGGGAGTCTGCGATTGAATCTGCTTCTGCAGGTAAAAGAGTTCAGCATGATGCTTTGAAACTTCACGTTCGGCGGTCTGCGCGGGAAAGCGGAAGGGAAGCGGCGCGGGAGAGTTCTTTCGGGTGTTAGTGGAAAAACGGCCAGATTCGGGCCCGTGCAAGGCAGGCAGGCTTGAATGAATGCTCATGGGAAACGATCCTCCCTCGAAAAAAGAAACCAAAACGTCCCCAGCCATCAGGGAAAGCCGGACCGGCCAGTCCTGAGAACCGGCCTCCGCCATTGATGGTGAGGCGAAGATTTTGTCCCACGTGCTGGGAGACACACTGCGCAATTCTGCGCCGACAGATGATACGTTTGCCGACGTCCCTCGGTTGCGTGGGAGTACTTGTATTGAAAAAGATGCCTGGGGACGAATGGAGGTTGCACCTTCATTTTGCGGCGGATGGGGCCATCCGTCAAGCCCAGCCGCGGCGAGCTGCATGTAGACACAGCGAACAGTGCAGGGCGGCTAGTGATCAGCGTTCGCCGGCGAGGCTGACGGCCATGGCGTCGAGCGAGAGGGAACGCAGCAGATTGCGGCGCATACCCTGCTCCACGTGAACCAGGGCGCGGGCGGCGCCGTCAATCCAGTCGACAGTGAGTCCTTCGGCCAGCTGGGTGAGGTCGGCCGAGAGGTCGAGGTTGCGGATGAGGGCTGGCGTGCCCGCGACCAGGAGCAGGAGGTCCTCGACGAGGGAGCCCAAAGCGCGGAGGAGGTTGACGGTCTTCTCCTGGCCGTCGGCGCCGGCGCGGTAGGTTTCAGTGGCGTGGAAGAGGGCGGAGTAGTCGGGCTCACGAAGGGCCGTGCGGAGGATGACGAGAGCGTCCTGGCGGCTCGCGAGATAGGCGGGGAGATCGATGGAGAGGGCGCGGCCAACAGCGCCCTGGGCAAGGCGCGCGGCGAGAGCGCGATCGTTCGGCTTGAGCTCGGGACGGCGCCTGGCGAGGAGGGATTCCAGATCGGCGGCGGGCAAAGCGCCGAGGCGATGCACCACAGCGCGGGAGCGGATGGTGGGCAGCAGCTCCTGAGGATTCTCGGTGAGCAGAATGAGCGAGGTGTGCTCGGGTGGCTCTTCCAGCAGCTTGAGCAGGCTGTTGGCCGCTTCCTTCATGAATGCCGACGAGGTGAAAATTGTAAACGCGCGCTTTGCCTCGGCGGGCGGCCGGTAGTGGGCGACGTGAATCGCCTGGCGCACCTGGCCGAGTTTGATCATCAGCTGCGGAGGGTCGGGCGGGACGACGAGCACGTCAGGATGCGTCTGGATGAGGATGCGCGTCTCGCGCTTGTCGGTCTCGCGAAGATCGTCGCGGGCGGCAATGGCCTCGGCGACGAGCTCTTCGAGGTTGGCGGCGGCAGCGATGCGGGTGCAGTTGGAGCAGCGGCCGCAGAAATCGGGCAGGCCGTCGGTTTCAATTGGTTCGAGGCAATTTACTGCCTGAGCGAGCATGAGGGCGAGGGTGTATTTACCCGCGCCGCGCGGGCCGGCCAGGATCAGCGATTGCGGAAAGCGGCCGGAGCGGACGCTCTCGCGCAGATGCGTGACGGTCGCCGTGTTGCCCAGAAAGTCGCGGAAGCCCACGGATTGAGAGTAGCAGCGGACAGCGAACAGCGGACAGTTCGCCGTTCGATTGTTGAATTGAGCGCGTGTACTGACTCAGTAAAACCACCAGAAATTGGCACGTAACCTATTTAAATGCTTTGGATTACCCTGTGGCTCACAGTTTCACTGGGGTTTTTGGGGGGTGCCCCCTCCCCTTTTGGGGTTAAGTGCTTTTCCTTCAACGGTTTGTACCCCTGATCATTTGCTCCAGCCCGCTGATTCCAAAAGGGTTAGTCGATATGATCCCCAATTCAAAGGACTTACGGGCGTCATTTTCAGGACGTTTACACCATAAAAGGTGCAAGTCGGTCTGAAACGGCCCATCTGGCGGAGAAAACGCCGCAGCCCGGGAGCGCTACGCCTCGCCAAAGCCGGCGCTCTCGAGCCGCTCTCCGGCCATCCCGGAGTTCGCTTTCTTTCCCTATGTGACACCAGTGTAGCGGGTTGCCAGAAATACTCTGCAAACGGAAGTTGAACTGGGACAACGATTTAGGGGTGGGGAGGGTTGACATTTGGAGTGAAGCGGTTAGCGGGCGTTGCGTATTCACCGCGCCATACCCCACCCAAGCAGAGCTTGAATGGGGCACCCCGATTTTCAGGTTCGGTTAGGGTGGGCCAACAAAGTGCCGAAGGAACTAGGTGACACTGTCAGGTACAGAGCTTCGCCTGGGGCGGCGAATCGCTCTGACCTTGCCACTCTTTTGGCCTCCGCAGAAGAACCGATCGCTGCCGTCGGACTCAAGGCCGGAGATAAGGGCCCCGGGAGGCATTTCCAGGCTCTCGAGAACTTTGCCGGTCTGGGGATCGACGCGACGCACTTCGCTCTCTTCCCCTTCAGAGGTCGCGTGCCACAGTTCTCCGTCGACCCAGGTCACTCCGGTGACGAAGCGGTTGGACTCGATGGTGCGAAGAATCGCGCCAGTATCGGGATCAATCTGATGAATTTTCCGATCGCGATATTGGCCAACCCATAGCGTTCCTTCGGCCCACGCGAGCCCTGAATCGCGGCCGCCGCCAGGCGCCGGGATGGTGGCAAGCACCTGTCCGTTGCTGGGATCGATTTTCTGGATGCGGTTTTCGGCGATCTGGAACAGATGCCGGCCGTCGAAGGCTGTTCCTGCATGCGCGGCGACATCTATCGAGCGCAGTGCCTTGCCGCTCGCAGGATCAAAGGCGTTCAACTTTTCTCCGGAGGCAAACCAGACGTGCTGGCCGTCGTAGGTGACTCCATGGACTCTTTCGGCGCCGGGGAAGGGTCCGTACTCGCGCACGATTTCGGCTTTTGATCGTTTCATAATTTCACCTTCATCCATCACCTTAATCAATTGGCAGCGAAGTTGGGAGTAACAAAGTCGTCGTGAATCCCGGTACGGGCGGAGTGATCCAACGACGGGCTCGCGCGCGACCAAACGACTGTACCTTGCCGGCTGCGGCGAGCGAGTCGAGCGCGCGCTGCACAGAACGCTGGCTCGTTCCGAGCGCAAGCGCCAAGGCCGAGCTCGACCAGGATTCCCCGTCGACGAGGAACGCGAGCACTGAACCGTGTTCGTCTTCGGCAGGTTGCGCCAGCACGACGACCTCGGGTGCGCGGCGTGGCGTGAGCGCAAAACCTCGCTTGGTTGCGCTGACGTTGGCGAATGTCCGGAGCAACTTGCGTAGCCGGCCGATTTCGACTCGCAGCCGTGCGCGATGCGATTCATCGATGAATCGCGACGAGAATGCGCGCGCAACGAGGACATCTCTTGGCACGTCGCCAGGCCACGCTTCACCCAACGCGCGAGCGAGCGCGAACAGCACCGGGCGCGTGGCAAGCGAGACCACCTTGTTTTCTACACGCACGACGTGACGGCAGGCGTCTACTACGAGCGCTTTGGAGTTGAGCAACGCTTCCACTTCTTCAAGCAGAAGAGCTCGTTCGCCGCCATGCGCAATAAGGCGGGCGGCCGGTGTACTTAGAACACGAGACGCGTTTTCGACTTCCGCCATGAGAGCCGGGATCGCTGAAAGGCGGGCGGCACGTTCGGCGCGAGCGAGTGCGGCGCGCGCTGCCTTGGTGTGGAGACGCCGCATCGCGATGCCGGCGACTACGAGTTCGTGGGCGGCCCTCGATGCCGGCGGGAAGGGTGTTGGGTCAAGCCTCGAGAGCAATTGCTCCGCCTGGTCGATGCGGCCGACGAGGAGAAGGCGCCGGACCTCGAGATACCGGGCATGCGCGGCATTCAGGCGGTCACCGTGTTCTTCGAGCGTGGCGCGCGCCGCGTCGAGTAATTGCGCAGGCCAGCCCAGATCACGCGAGGCGAGCGCGATTTCGGCTTCGGCGACGACGCACCTGGCGCGGGCTACTGATTCTTTCGAAGAGAACGCGCGCCTTGCGCGCCGCAGGAGTTCCTTGGCCCGGAGGAATTCGCCGAGCTGCGCCATGGCGATGCCGCGAAGAGCGAGGGCGGGAGCATCGTCGCGCAGAGCAACGCGCTTTAATGCGCCGAGGGGATCACCCTGGGCGAGGGCGCGTGCCGCGGCTGTAATCAGCGAATCCATCGAAATCCCGCCACAGTTGTATATGAGCCGCTCGCCCTATCGGGAATTATGGCTGTCGAGTGCTTCCCGCAAGGCGTCGACTCCCTCTCTGAGTTCTTTCAATTGTTTGTCCGGCAGGCCCGTAGCCTCGCGGACGCTTCCTACAATGTCCGAGGCCCGCAGGCGCAGCTTTCGTCCAGCTTCGGTCAAGCTGATGCGAACTTGACGTTCGTCGGCTGAATCCCGGCTCCGCTTGATGAACCCGAGTGATTCAAGCCGCTTGAGCATCGGGGTGAGAGTATTCGATTGCAGGATAAGCTTTTGGCCAAGCTCCCCGACCGTTTGCCCATCCTCGTTCCACAAGAGAATCATGGCGATGAATTGGGGATATGTGAGGCCGATTTCGCTCAGCAGCGGTTGATATACGCGATTGAATGCGTGACCCGCCGTGTAGATGGAAAAGCACATGAATTCCTGAAGGTCCAAGGGGGCAGAGGTCGAAGGCTGGTGCTTACGGCCATGAGTGATATCGCTCCGAGTCATATGAAAACATTATAAATCGCGTGCGATGCAATCGCAAACGCTTGACATTTGGAGATAAGTCGTGCACGATTTAATCGTTCAAGATATTGGAGCCTGACATGAGCAACGCTCGCAATGAAAGGCAAGAACGGAAATCTGGATGTGCCGGGCCGCAAGGGCCCGGAGGGACGGAGAATCGCGCCACACTTGTCACTCTCCGTTCCTTCTCGACCTACATCAGTATTGAGTAGCAAGAACGCAAGAAAGCAAGTCAACCAGAAACCTCAAAGGAGACGGTTATGAACATCGCAGAGAAGACAGTCCTGATTACCGGCGCCAATCGCGGCATCGGCCGTGCGCTCGTCGCCGAAGCACTTCGGCGCGGAGCAAAGAGAGTTTACGCTGGAACACGCGGAGCGCTCGACACCGCAGATGAACGCGTGGTTCCCGTGATCCTCGACGTGACCAACAGTGAGCAGATCGAGCAAGCGGTCCGTGAGATCGGCAGCCTCGATCTGCTCGTTAACAACTCGGGAATCGCTCCGTATGACGATTTGAGTGATTCGGCCGTCATCGAGCAAACCTTCGCCGTCAACTTCTTTGGCATGTACAAAGTTTCGCGGGCGTTCCTACCGATGCTAAAGCGATCAAAAGGAGCTATCATCAACAACCTGTCGCTGATGGCGTTGGCCCCGTTGCCGCCTACGCCCAGCTACGCGATTTCGAAGGCGGCGGCGTTGAGCATGACGCAGTCGCTGCGGGCGATCCTGGCGGGCCAGGGGGTTACAGTTCATGGCGTATTCCTGGGCCCGGTCGATACCGACATGACGCGCGGCTTTGAGATCCCGAAGGCTTCCCCCGAAGCGGTCGCGCAGGGAATCTTTGACGGGCTGGAGAACAAAGAAGAGGACATCTTCCCCGACCCGATGTCAAAGTCGATAGCCGAAGGATGGCGCAATGGCGTGGCCAAAGCGTTCGAGCGCCAGTATGCCGGATTGGTGCCGCAGAGTGCGGCGGCTTGAACAGCGCAACCAGAAACATGAAGGAGGTTCGAATCATGACCAAGCAGAGCTTTTCCACGTCGTTCAGTGTTGACCAGACTCCCGAGCAAGTCTTTGCGGCGATCAACAACGTTCGCGGGTGGTGGTCGGGAGAGATCTCAGGCGACACCAACAAGCCAGGCGCAGAATTCACCTACCGCTACAAGGTCATGCACAAATCCAAACAGAAGATCACGGAGTTCGTGCCCGGCAAGAAGGTCGTATGGCACGTGGAAGACGCCGAACTGACTTTCGTCAAGGACAAGAAAGAGTGGATTGGGACCGACATCGTGTTTGAGATCGCGAAGAAGGGTGGCAAGACCGAGCTGCGCTTCAAGCATGTCGGCCTGGTTCCCGCCTTCGAGTGCTACGGCAATTGTTCCGGTGCATGGGGCGCGCTCGTCGATGGCAATCTGCGGAGGCTGATTGAAACCGGGAAAAACCAGCCGGACGCATTCGCATAGGAGTAGCGAAAGATTGGCGGCATGCGGCCCTGTCATTTCCATGTCGTTCAAAGGCCGCATCAATATGTATACGGTCGTGACCTGCACGCACCCGGTCACCATCCAGGTCGAAACCAAAGACCAAAATCCGACGAATGGAGAAAAGGACAATGACGACACAGACAAAGCAAGGAACCGAAACAAAAGAGCATCTGACAATGAAAACACCCCCGATCGTGTCGCAACAGCAGTGGGAAGTTGCGCGCCAGCAGTTGCTCGTCAAAGAGAAGGAATTAACTCGTGCACGTGACGCGCTGGCCGCCGAGCGCCGGCGGATGCCGTGGGTGGCTGTCGACAAGAAGTATGAGTTCGAGGGGCCCAAGGGCAAGGTAAGCCTGCTTGACCTGTTCGAAGGCCGCCGGCAGCTGATTGTCTATCGCGCGTTCTTCGAGCCCGGGGTGTTCGGCTGGCCCGACCACGCCTGCCGCGGCTGCTCGCTGGGCGCCGACCAGGTGGCCCACCTGGCGCATCTGAACGCCCGCGACACGACCCTTGCGTGGGCGTCGCGCGCGCCGCAGGCGGACATTGCACGACTGAAAGCCCGGATGGGCTGGGAGATGCCCTGGTACACCATGACCGACAGCTTCGACGTGGATTTTGGAGTGGACCAGTGGCACGGCCACAACGCATTCTTCCGCGACGGCGACAAGGTGTACCGCACGTACTTTATCAACAGCCGCGGCGACGAAGCGATGGGGAGCACCTGGAGCTATCTGGATATGACGGCGCTGGGTCGTCAGGAGACGTGGGAAGACTCGCCGGAGGGTTACCCCCAGGACAAGCCGTACAAGTGGTGGAACTGGCACGACAATTATGACGCCGAGA
This sequence comes from uncultured Acidobacteriaceae bacterium, assembly GCA_963758785.1. Lineage (GTDB taxonomy): Bacteria > Acidobacteriota > Terriglobia > Terriglobales > Acidobacteriaceae > Telmatobacter. The sequence continues at coordinate 25,488 of CAVWXA010000017.1, read as the reverse complement.
CGACGACTGACCCGAGGTGGGTGGATATCGTGACTGATCCTGCAGGAGCAGCAATCAGGAGGCGCGCAGCAGAGAAGAAAGAGTGCGGCTGCGAATGAGCGCGAGATCTCAACCAAGAAATGTGCAGCAAAGGAGGGAGCGATGACAGACATTATGACAGCGAAAGCTGAAGCGCCCAAGATTGTCGATCGGAGTGCCTTCGAGGCGGAGCTGGACGCGTTGCGAGTTCGAGAAAAGGCTCACACGCACGAGGGCGATGCGATCGCGGCGGCGCGCCGGCGGCTGCCCATGGTGGAGGTGGACAGTACGACGATGCTGACTGGGCCCAACGGCACGGTGACGCTTCTCGATACGTTTGAGGGCCGGCGGCAACTGATCGCCTACTACTTTATGTGGCACGCCGGCCACCCTGCGCCGGAGCAATGCGAGGGGTGCACCTGGGTGACAACGCAGGTTCGCGAACTCGCCTATCTGCATTCTCGCGACGTCACCTATGCGACGTTTTGCCAGGGCCCGTATGAAGAGAGCGCGCGGTATCGCGAATTCATGGGCTGGGAGATGCCGTGGTACTCGGCGCAAGGCGCGTCTCTCGAAACTTTGCTGACCGGACGCCGGGTGGGCAGGATGCACATTGTCTGCTACCTGCGACAGGGATCCAAAGTCTTCGAGACATACTGGACGACGAGCCGCGGCGTGGAGGTGATGGATAACAACTATCACTTGCTGGATTTGACGGTGTACGGACGGCAGGAGACGTGGGAAGACTCGCCGGCGGGCTGGCCGCAACAGTGCACCATCACGCGAACTAAAAGCGGTTCGCCCACCTGGGAACCCGAGTGGCCGGGCGGGCGGCCGATCGCCCAGTGGCCGCGCGTGGCGGCCGGATATTCCGACGACCTGGGAAGCGGCAGGCGGTGAGGGAGCATCATGACGAACCCAACATGTCTCGCTGGCAATTTCGACTCTTGCATCACGATCAACGCGGATTCTCGCTCTGTTTCAGAGCAGTCGTCCAGGCGAGCTTTCTTTGGCGTCCTGGCGATGCTGTTCGCGCTCAGCGCGGCAGTGACGACCGTATGGTGCAACTCGATGTGGGCGATGGGCGGGATGCCGATGCCGGGCGCGTGGACGATGTCGATGGCGTGGATGCGGATGCCCGGACAGACGTGGATCAACACAGCGGCGACGTTCGAAGCAATGTGGGTGGTGATGATGGTCGCGATGATGCTGCCATCTGTGGCTCCGACGTTGTGGCGTTATCGCCAGGCTGCGAGGAAGACAAGAGAGGCAGGCCCGGACGGGCTGACTGCGCTCGTGGGCGCGGGGTACTTCCTGGTGTGGACGCTGTTCGGAATCGCGGTCTTTGTTTTGGGCGCGGCGCTGGCGGCACTCGAGATGGAGCAAGCGGCGTTGGCGCGCGCGGTTCCGATGATGGCTGCAGTGGTTGTAACGATCGCCGGCGCAGTGCAATTCAGCCAGTGGAAGGCACATCATCTCGCGTGCTGCCGTGAGGCGCCGGGACGGGGCTGCACGCTGCCGGCCGACGCCGGCATCGCCTGGCGACAAGGCATGGGCATTGGACTACATTGCAGCTTGAGTTGCGCTAATCTGACGGCGATTCTTTTGGTGACTGGCGTCATGGATCTGCGCGCGATGGCCCTGGTGACGGCAGCCATCACTGCCGAGCGGCTTGCGCCGGCGGGCGAAAACGTCGCCCGAGCGATTGGAGCGATTGTCGTTGGCACAGGATTGATCTTGATCGCAGGAGCAATCAGGCTTGGATAAATTGTAGCTAAATCGCCGATGCACGCTCCGCGGAGTGCGGATTCCAAAAACTTGCTGCTTCGCGTTCACACTTGTTGCCAACCGGAGTTCCAGGTTCTGCCGGTCCATCCGATACGAATATTGCCGATACGAATATTGCGCTCTCGCTGCGGCGCCATCGACTGAGGAAATCAAAAGCTGCGCAGGAGAAAATCCCTTGCGCTTGCCAGCACTTTCTCTCGCATTGCGGGCTCCGGCAGCATGCGAGCGATTTCTACCGCCCCGAGCATCGTTGAGAAAATCACAAAGAAAGCGCGTTCTTTCTCCACAATTCGCCGGCCCGGCATGAAGGGAACCATTCGATCCTTGTAGTTCACGAGCTGGGGAAGGATCCGCCGCCTCATCTTCTGGTCGACCCGTGTCAATTCGGGGGCAAGCGCCGGAAGCGGACAGCCGCGCTCGGGGTGATCGCAGTATTCCAAGCTCAGGTAGGTATTCACAATCGCCTTCCACGCAGCATGAGAGTGGGACTGTTCAGCCGCTCGGACCAAAGTGTCGCCGATGTCGCGGAAAGCCTCGCTCAGCGACTCCAGAAGCAGCTCGTCTTTGTTCTCGAAGTGTTTGTAAAAGCCTCCGTGCGTCAGGCCAGTGTCGCGCATGACCGCTGCGACCGCTGCGCCGTTCAGGCCTTCGGCGCGTACGCGTCGCGAGGCGTCTTTCACGATTTTCTGGTGGATTTCAGCTTTGTGTTCGGGCTGGTAACGCATGGCTCATTATAGGATGCTCGAGATCATCCCACGATGCAGGGGGCGGGACACGAAAAAAGTCCGAATCCATGGGATGATGTGTATCATCCCATAGCACAGGAGGAACCAATGGCCCCTGAAATTCTCTTTCCGATTCAACTCGTTTTAGGATATGTCGCGTGCCTGCTGGTCTTCGGCACGTACCTTTTGCCCAGACTCAAGTCGATGGATCAATTCGGCGCCCAACGTGCAATCGCTACACTGCACAGCTTCCGCTTCTCCGGGCTCGTCTTTATTCTTCCCGGCGTAATCGGCCCCAATCTGCCCGCCGGCTTTGCCACGTTTGCCGCCTACGGTGACTTTGCAACTGGACTGCTGGCCCTTTTGGCGTTGCTCACGGCAAGGATACGTCCGCTCTTCTGGTCTCTCGTCGTTGCCTTCAATCTCGTGGGTGTGATCGACATCGTCGTCGACTATTACCATGCCATTCATTTGGGAGTTCCGGCGATGGCGGGACAATTGGGCGCCACCTACGTGATTCCGATCATCTTTGTGCCCATGCTGATGATCACGCACGTCGCCGCATTCTACTGGTTGCTGCGTCCGGCGGGTCGGCAAACAGCGGAGTAGGAAAATGCTGCATATCAACCTGAAACGTGTTGCAGGAATGATCGTGCAGGTTCCAGTTGTATCCGGCTGGGGCTAAAGCCCGCGTCTCTTTCTGGCCTTTTGAAATATCTCTCTCAGGGCCTGAAGGCCCGACTGATTTGCTTCGTTTTCGGCACGACTGAACAGCTTGGCGAAAAACTTGCCGGAAGGGGTCGAATTCCCAAAAACATTCCCTCAGGGGCTGAAGTGTCTGCGTGAGAACTACACAAGGTACTTGTAATTCACATCGGAGTTGGGCGACAAGAGAAGCATGTCGCGATTCAAGGTTTACAGCCCGGACCAGGCGTATCTGCTTCCTCCGAGCGTGCGGGACGAGTTGGGCGAGAAGCACTTGTGCTTTTTCGTCCGTGGAGTGATTGAGCGGTTGGATATGAGCGAGTTCGAGTTGAGCTACAGCATCGAGGGCGGCGAGTTGTACGCTCCGCAGTTGATGCTGGGCGTGTGGCTTTACGCTTACGCGCTGGGCATCACCAGCGCGCGGCAGGTGGAGCGGCGATTGGTGGAGGACTTGGCGTTTCGCTACCTGGCTGCCGGCGAGCGAATCGACAACTGGGCGTTGAGCGCATTCCGCCGCCGTCACGGGCGCGCGTTGAACGACGCGTTCACGCAGGTGCTGGAGTGGGCGCAGCAGCAGGGTATGGTGAAGCTGGGCCGGGTGGCGATCGACTCGACGCGCATCGCGGCCAACGCCAGCAAGGATCGTGTGGATTCGGAGCAGGCGCTGCGCGATAGGCGGGCGCAGCTGCGCCGTCAGGTGCGGACCTGGCAGAAGGCCGCCGATCGCGACGATCAGGAGCCGGGCGGGCTGGAGGTGGCCATCGGGGAACTGAACAAGGCGCTGGCCGAGATGCCGCGGCGCATGGAGCGGCTGAAGAAGAGCGGATTGAAAAAGCTGTCGCGGACCGATGAAGACGCGCGCTTTTTGCGTCAGCGCGGCGACAGGTTCGTGCTCGGCTATTCGGGGGAAATTACCGTCTCGGACGATCATCTGATCGTGGCTCAGCGAGTGACGCAGAACGTGACCGACAACGGCTCGCTCGTGCCCATGCTGGACGAGACCGAACAGCGCTGCGGCGCGCCGCCGGGTGCGGTTCTGGCAGACAGCGGCTTCTTCTCGATCGATAACCTTGAACAGATGGAACAGCGCAACATCGACGCTTATGTACCGGACTCCAACATGGCGCGGGCACTGAACCTGGGCGGGCACTGCCGCACCCGGGCCTGCGCCCCGGCTCACCGGCGCATGCGGGCCAAGCTGCGAAGTCCGGCCGGCGAAGCCGCCTACGCGCGGCGCAAGGCAGTCGTCGAACCGGCCTTCGGAGTCCTCAAACAACAGCGTGGAATGAGACAATTTCGCACCCGTGGATTGCAAAACGTAAACAACGAATTCACACTGGCAACGCTGGCCTTCAACATCACCCGGCTGCATGCCCTGCGAGCAGCTTGAAACAAAAAACAGAGCTGCCGGTAACGACAACTCAAAACAGCAACGCCGCTGAACTCGGGCAAACGACGTTCTCACGCAGACACTGAAGCCCTCGCTCATCATGCGGACTTTAACGGCACGAGTAAACTCGTGCCCCTTCAAAACGGCGGGCGGAAATGAGTTTTCCACCGAGCAGTGAAGTCGTGCCCTGACACCTGGAACGTCTTCGAAGGAGTTTTCCGCAAACCGTCAACTCGTGCCCTGATGTAAGCCGAAAGGCAAGTGCAGGTCCTTCGACTACGCGCCATGCGCGATGCGCGTCCCGCTTCGCTCAGGATGACAGGAGAGGATGTGAGGGTGAGCGGAAGATGCAGAGAGGTCAAGCGACTCTAGAGCCAACCAGGAACAAGGCACCCGGCTTGGCGTTGAAGGCTTCGACGGGGTCTGGGGTCGCGAGCTCCGGCGAAGACACTTCGCCGAGAAGAGCATGAAAATGTTCGGCCGTCACAGGATGACCATAGAGCCAACCCTGGCCGTAGATTTTTTGTTCGGAAGGGGCGAAATAATCGGCCTGGTAGTCGGTTTCGACGCCTTCAACGACCACTTCAAGATTGAGCGATTTGGCCATGGCGAGGATCTGCGGAAGAATGGCGACGGCGACCGACTCCGTGCCGATGACCTTGGTGAAGGCTTTGTCGATCTTGATGGTGTCGGCGAAGAGATAGAGCAGCTTGTCGAGGTTGGAATTGCCGGTGCCGAAGTCGTCGATATGGATGCTGTGCCCCATGCGACGCAGGTTGCGAATCGTCTCCATGGCCTCTTCGCCATTCGCGGCCGATCGTTCGGTGATCTCAATGACCAGGTTCTCTGGCTTGACGTTTGCCTTCTTCAGATAGTCATCGAGCATGGGGAGAAAACCTGGATCGACGAGGTCAGCGCCGGCGACGTTGATGCTGAGACGAAAGGAGGGATGGTTTTGAAAGGTTTTGGCGAAATCGCTCAGGGCACGATGCAGCACCGCTTTGGTGATGCCTCCAACGAAGCCAAGCTGCTCGGCGATGCCGACAAAGACCTCGGGCTCGACAAGATTACCTTCTTCGTCACTCCAGCGCGCCAATGCCTCTGCGCCGACAATCTGCCGGGTGGACAGGTCGACGATGGGCTGATAGACGAGCTGCAACTCGTTGCGTTCAACCGCGCGGCGAAGTTGCTGGCACAGGTCCCGGCTGCGGCTGTATGCCAGGGAGAACGCCATCCCGAACAAGACGCCTAAGAGGCCGCCTGCGAGAGTGCTCGCCGCAAGGGGAACGATTCCGCGACGCACTGCCTCGGAAACGGTTGTGGAGGCCGTGACGCAGCTGAAGTGAAGGGAGGAACATCGCGTTTCGTAGAGCGTGTTTCCTATGCGGCTCGACCCGTCGGCGGTTGGATTCAGCGCAACGGGCGGAGACGCACCGCTCGCCGGAAGGCTCGATTGATTGTAAGCAGCGTGCTGCGTCGATCGGGAGAGTTCGAGAGAGATAGGGCCCACGCTGGGGGGCAAATAGGAATTCATGACGACATAGGCGCTGCCCAGTTGCAGAGCCAAACGCTCCGGGCTCGAATTGCGAATTGGGACGAGATCGCCGTATGCGATGAGGCCGTCGGCCTGGCGATACAGCGGCTTGAATGGTCCGATGGACTGCGCAAGACGGCCTGCGATGGCAGAGCAGTCAATCTTTCCGCCGTGGATACGCCCGGCATCTTTGAGGTGTCTCGCGCGGAAGAGGACACCGCGGAAATAGGCAACCTCAGCATCGGAGCAGGAGGGATACGGCGAATTTTTGAGGTCATTGAGAGTGCTACGCGCTTCGGTGAAGGATGCTTCGTCCTGCGCTGCTGCGAGCTTCAAGTACTGATCAAGGGAGTCTTTGGCCTGCTGCAGGACAAGGGCGCGGCCGAGCAGGTAGCCGACGACCAGCCCGCACGCCACCATTGCGATGGTGGCCACGCGGGAGATCAGAACGCGTTGCCATTGATTGCGATTCATGGAAGTGAGTGAAAGGTATCGACCCTCCGTGCAGCGCTCGATACCTTTCTACATATGTGAGCTAGCCAGAACGCGGTGAAACGATCAATACCGCTTTACGGTGGCTTTGTAGCGCTTTGGTGACTTTTGTACTACGAAATGGCTACGCGGAGCCGTTTTTGGGGTATGTAACGGGCTTTGCGCGGGTTCGAGGGTGGAATCTGGTTTGGGTTTATGCACAAGGAGGGTGGCAGATCGCGAGTCGGCAAGTCAGCGAGTTGGCGGGTGAGCAATGTTTGAGGTGGTCATCATTCGAACCAATAATCCAGCGTTGCCTTGGAGCCTTTTCCGAATTCGCCGGCAAACCCGCCTTCGCCGCGCAACCCGGAAAGCTCGCCTGTGCCCGATCCGGGAACGACAGACCATGTCGCCTTAATGCTGCCGTTCCGGACGATCTCAGAACCCTGAAGGACGAAGGTTCCTTTGCGGCCGCCGAGTTTTCCGATGAATCGTTGCATGCTGACCAGGCTGGAATATTGCTTGCTGGGTTGTACCTGAAAAGCGCGAACAGAGGATTCGCCATCCATGTCACCGGTGAAGGTTTCGTTCAACCGAATCTCAATGAGGGCCGGGCCCGCGCCCTGGTCGTAGGGCTCGGCATGAGAGTTGTGAACGGTGACCGTTGCTTCAGCATGCGCGAGCTGACGGGAGGCCGTCCGGGATTGGGCGACCGCGTGGATCGATTGGCGGTTGTTCATTTGCGCGACCTCCTGTGATTGGGGACGGCCCTGGATGAATGCCTGGCCCGTGTCTCTGGTTTGGCTGGAATCGGCTCGCGGCAATTCCGGGTATGCGAGCGATGCTGACGACACCAGGAGCGCCAGTAGAAACGTGAGCGTCTTGGGCATTGTGGGATCCATCTTCCCTTTTGTTGTTTGATGGCGCGGGCCGGCGGTGGGGTTTTCGGCGAGCGGGATTACAGAGAACAGAGAACAGGGAACAGGGAACAGGGCACAGATGATAGAGGGGCCCCCGACCAATTGGGGCGCGCCAGTTTATTGGTGGAAGAAGCCCTACCCCACCCTAGCCGCAAAAAACGCGGCTAGAATGGGGCACCCAGATTTACGACTGACCACCGACCACTGACAACCGACCACTAACGACCGACTGCTTTTCACTTGCCGGTGTAGATGACGTGCCAGATGGAGCGGGAGCCGTCGTCCGTAACGAAGAGTGAGCCGTCGGGAGCTACGGCGACGCCGACGGGACGTCCCCAGACATCGCCATCGCCGTTGCCGACGGTGAAGCCGGTGAGGAAGTCCTCGTACTCGCCGGTAGCGTGACCGTTGCGCATAGGCAGGCGGATGACCTCGTAACCGGCGCGCTGAGCGCGGTTCCAGGAGCCATGCTCGGCGGCGAAGGCGTCGCCTTTGAACTCGGCGGGGAACTGGGAGCCCTCGTAGAAGGTCATCTCGAGCGAGGCGAAGTGGGGCTCGAGGAGAATGTCGGGCGTGATGACCTTCGACTTAAGTTCGGGATGCTTGCCCTCATGGCGCGGGTCTTGATGACCTCCGCCCGCCCCCATGTAATACCAGGGCCAACCGTAGAAGCCGTGTTCCTGCACATGAGTGATGTAGTCGGGGACGAGGTTGTTGCCAAGGGCGTCACGTTCATTGGTGGAGCACCAGAGCTCGCCGGTGAGGGGATTGATGGCTTCGCCGACACAGTTGCGAATGCCCGAGGCGTAAACCTGGAGGAATTTGCCTTCGGGAGTGAACTCGAGGACATCGGCGCGATGAAATTCTTCAGGGTGGGTGTCGGCGTCGTCGACATTGGAGTGCGAGCCGACTGACGCGAAGAGTTTGGCGCCGTCGAGCGAGAAGGCGAGATCGCGGGTCCAGTGGCCTCCGCCACGGAGGCGGCCGCCGCCGGGCAAATCGGCGAGCTGCTGCATTGGGCCGGTGGCTGTGAGGTCGCCGTTGTGGTAGGGGAAGCGCACGATGGCATCGGTATCGCCAATGTAGATCCACTGCGGGTTGGGACCGAGGGGATAGAAGGCAATGCCGAAGGGCTGGCGTAGGCCGGTGGCGAAGACAGAGGTTTGTTTGGGCTTGCCGCTCGAATCGACGCCGCGGAAGACCTTGATTTTGCCGGAGCCACTTTCTGCGAGGAAGAGGTCGCCGTCGGGCGCGAAGCGAATGAGGCGAGGATTATCAAGGTCGGTGGTATAGAGGTCGACCTTGAAGCCCTTGGGCGCGATGGGCCAGGCGTTGGCGGGGCGGGGAACGACGCTGGGACCATTGTCGACGGACTGGTCGGGCGCGGGCTCGGGCAGATCAGCGACGGTGAGGTGACGGCGCGTGCCGGGCGCCTCGTGAGCCGCGTCAGTGAAGGCGGCCTGGCCGGTGAGGACGGGGTGAGTGGGGACGGCCCTGGCAGCGTCAGCGGAGCGCAGGCGAGGGGCGAGCGCGACTAAGTACAAAAGGGCAAGGAGGCTCAGGAACGCCGAAGCTTTCAGAGATCGCTGCAGTATGGTCATGAATCCTCTCAGGATGGTTTTGGAAACACAAGGAGTGGAGCGTAGCAGTGCGGGACGCCCCGTTCGACGTTTTTATTTGATGCGCCGGCAATGCTTCGGGGTTTCGGCGCTGGCATCAGTATCTCATTCGAGGAGAGTGGGACGCACGACAAAATGATCTCGCCGTCCGCGTTCATGAAGACCAGCAGCAAAGTCCGACAAGTATTGCATCGGCCCGGAACGAAGATGGATTATGCGATTCAAAACATGCTGGAGGCAGAAGCCTGCGGCTACTGGCGGGACGGCAGATTGAGGATAGCCCAGACCAGCACACTCGCGGCCAGCAAGACGTCGGCAAGGCGGTCCACCAGCGTAATGGAGAAAGCGATCATGGAGAGAAAGATGCCCCACCGATCGGCTTCACGCCTCAACGCGGCAGCCCATGAATTCTGCGCTTGCCCCGCGACCAGCGGGTCAGATGCCGGCAGACACGGCTTTCCAGCGCCTTCACGAGGCATGACCCAAAGCACACGCAGTGATTCGGCTGCGACAAGAAAGACTGCGCCCCAGAGTGGTAGCAGCGATGCGATGCCGACTACATAAAGGATCTCGCCGGAAGATTGGACTCGATGCGCGCCAGCAACGCGGGCTCGAGTGGAGAGGGCAGCCCCGAACCCGATGAGGACTGTCGCGATGAGGAAGATCGCGTGCTCCAGCATGCGCCGAGCAAGGATACTCCCGGATGAATCGCCAGACCACGTCTTCGCGGTCGAAGAGGTAACTGGTCATTGCAGCGCCGATCAGCAGCAGGCGCACCAGCGTGGGATGGCGAAGCTCGAACTGGGTTGGCTGCATCTCCCGTCCCTCACAGAACAGGCGCGGCGCAGAGGAGGCGCATGGATTGAATCTACATCGGCCGGGGAGGATGTGATGAAAGCTGAATGGCGAAAGCCGAGACAATCCGCTGGGATTGCTCCGGACCAAGTTTCAGAGAGTGCTCAGAAAGCCGGGGGACAAGGTAGCGGTGACGACGATGCGCTCGCCGTGCTGGGTGACTTCAGCGGTTTTGAGCAGTTCCTTGAGGCCCTGGTTGGATTTGTTATCGGCTAGCTGCGGATTGATACCGCGGGCGAGAGTGAGGAGGGTGGCGAGGGCGGCAGCTTCGCTGGTGGCTTCGGATTCGCTGGGGGCAATCTCTTCAACGCGCAGGCGGATCCCACCATGCGAACCGGGTACCGGGAGCACGGGAGAGACGCTGGCAATGACGGTGGAGTCGGGCTCGAGGGGCAGCTCAAGGCCGAGGATATGAATGGCGCCACTCTCGGAGAAGGGAAGTCCGATTTGGCCGACGCCCCAGACGACCGAAAGCAGGGGCACTTCGTGGAAGTGGCGCTCAAGCAGCGTGGAACCGGAAAAGGGCAAGGCGGCGGTGCGATGGCGGTCGAGGATGGAATGGATTTGCTCGGGGGTGGGGGTGTTGGAGACAGCTACCATGTCATAGCCGATGCTGCGCGATGCGGACGGTGCGGCCCTGGGAGGGGAGGTTGTAAATGGTGTGGCCGGCGTACTCTTCGCGCGAGGCGGCGTGCGCTTCAAGCCAGTCGTTGAGGCGCTTGCCGGTGATTTTGCCAACCAGCACCATGGAATAAGCCACGGGGCCGTTGGGACCATTGGGATCGGGCATGCGGTGCAGGCTGATGGCCACCTGGTCGAGATCGCGCTCCCAGTCGATGCCGGTGGCGTCGACGAATTGCTGGTAGTCGGGCGCGCGCTCGAGGCGGCTTGAGCTCCTTGATGGAAAAAGGCGCGGATGGGCGCGAGGTTGAAGTAGATGATGCCGTCGGACTCGGGCAGCAGGCGCGCTGCCTCGGGCGGGGCCTTGGAGCGCAGGAATACGGCCACGGCCAGCAAAACCAGGACCGCGGCGACGATGAGAAGCGTTCTACGGGTGCGTCGGTTCATTACCAGGTGCGCCTCAGCCAGAGATTTTGGACACGCCTCGAGTCTGAGGCCCGCATCCAGCATAGCGGACTGGAACCGCTATTTCAGCGACTGAGAAGGTGTACATCTTGCTCCTGCCGGCGCTTGTTCCCAGATCGCCAGCGTCATTCGGGGCCAGAAAACCGTACTCCCCCTTGCCCAATTCACGGCCCAGAGTGATCTCAAAAACGCGCGGCCCAAGCTGCCTGGAGCTGAAATCGACGGAGTCTCTGGCTTCGCTGCTGGAACGATGGAACTCGCCGCCTTTTTCCAAGTGGAATTCGCGGGTTTTTTCATGGCGACGAAAACGCAGCAGGAGATATTGGGCGGGAGAGCTGCCGTCGGGTACGTAAAGAATGAAATTTGCGGGGAGCGGGAGCGTGAGCGGGCTCGATAACCCCATGACAATCGCATTCACGTCCCCCTTGATCTTGCCCTCCGTGGCAACCGACTTCACCGTGCCGGCCGCCTTTCTTGTTACTGTCTCTGCGAGAACGGGCTTCCAGCTTTCGTCCCTGCCCTGGAAGTAGACGCCAACGCCGTCAACGCCGGCCGGCATTTTCCAGACTGGCTCCGCAGCCTTCGACGCGGCGTCCGGTAGTGAAATGGGAGCGGCGGGAGGGGGCGGCGGCCCCGGCGCGGACTTCAGCAGCACGGCGGAAATCACTTTGCTGTCGGCGCCCGCATTCCGCAGCGCAATCAGGGCGTCCGCAGAGGTTTCGTATTTGCCGGGAGAGGCGTTGATGGTGGCAACGATCAGGTCGTCCGACAGCCCCGCCTTCAACAGCTTGATGACGGCTTCGTTATTCAGGACCTCTTGCGCGAAGATCAACGAGGAAGTCGCCAGCAATGCCGGGATTACGGCAACGATGAGAAGCGTTCTGCGCGTGCGTCGGTTCATTCGCTCCAGCCCACCGGAACTGTCAGGAATGAGCGTAACACCCCAGGTCCGCGGCGCGGGTGGAGGGCGCTCTAGTGGGGATGCGCGTTGTCTGGGTCGACGCCGAAGTCGTAAACGACCATTGCGGGCGGAGTTTCGGGCGTGACGCCGGGAAGGGCAGCGACGAAGGCGTATTCTCCCGGCTTCAAGTCGACTGAGGGCGTGATCTTGTAAACGCTTGGGCGGATGCGATCGGTAGTGAATGCGACGGTCTTCTTCTGGTCAGCGCCGATGCTGCCACCCGTAATGCCCACGCTGGCGACCACCGTTTCACGATCATCCTTCTGCTGGTCGAGCAAAAGGAGCGAAAACTGGTTAGGGCTTGAGACCATGGGGAAGCCGCCAAAGGCTGCGAAACTGCTGGTATCGGGAAAGTACATGTAGAAGACGGGGCGATCATTGGTGGTGCGTACTTCGGCGTGCGGGCCTGGAATCTGGGCTTTCAATTTCATCTTCGCGGCTCCGAAGGAAAACGCGGCTCCCATCAAATTGGAGACCTTCATCGCCGATTCACCTACGCGGTCGATAAAAGCCATCTTTGGTTTTCCATCGGGAGTGTCGGTCATGAGATAGACTCCGGCGTCGTGCGGTGCCATTGGGTCATCGGGATTGTCGGGCGACGGTGCGGCGGGGGCGAGGTACGGGATTCGCGGGTGCGCGGGGGAATTCATGCGCGAGAGGATTTCCTGGATCAAATCGTCGTGCACGCCAGCGTCCTTCAGGGCGATGACTCCATCAGGTGAGATATCGAATGAGCAGGGCGTGGTACGGATCATTTGGGCGATGATGGCGTCGGATACGCCTGCCTTTTGGAGCTTGATGACGGCGTCCTTATCCATTGTTTGTTGGGCGGGTGGTTGCGCGATGAGGACTGAGCAAAAGAGCAAGAATAAAGTTACGAAAACACAACTACGCATTTCTGATTCTCCGTGCGATCCGCGTGGAAGACGCGGACTCTGAATTGCAACCAAATGATGCATCCGGCTGGCAGTTTTCGCAAGGGACGGGCGATGACGGCGACGAGGAGCGTTGTGGGGGGAGGCCGGGTTCTGGCGGCAAACTAAGACACGAAACGGTCAGTCGTGAGTGCGAGCGGAGTTTATCCGCCAATCTGCCCTCGCCCGAGGCAGTCTGATTGGCAACGCGTCAATGGGCGACTCGGATTGAATCTATTCAGGGATGCTTACCGTGTAGATTTTGCCGCCGCTGGCCATATTCGAGCTGGAGTAAGAGCCGGGCGGGAGCAAACCGTATTCGCCCTTGCCGAGCGACTGGTCGAGGGTGACTTGGTAGACGCGAGGAGCGATCTTGACGGATTGGAATTGGACGTCGTCGCGCGTGGCGCCGCCGGAGGAGTGAAAGACGCCGCCAGTGACGCTGCGGAACTCGCGGCCATTGCCGCTTTCGCGGAGGCGGAGCAACTGATACTCAGTAATTTCGGTTCCTTCAGGGACGTAGACCGCCAGGATCACGGGAAACGCCATGACCGTTTTCGCGATTTTGCCCTGAATGTGGCCGTTAGTGTCTCCTTTGACGAGGCCCTCGCTCGCGATGCTTTTGAGAACGCCGCCGGATTTGAAGTTGACGATCTCGGGCTCGAGCATGTTCCACGCGCCTTTGCGGTCTCTCATGTAGACGCCGACGTCGTCGATCCCCGCAGGGCGGCCGGACGCGGCGACCGGGGCGGGCTCGGCAGAAGCGGCGGGCGCGGATGACCTGGTCACGATGGCGGCAATCACTTTATCGCTGGCTCCCGCAGTCTTGAGAGCGATCAAACCATTTGCCGAAGTATCGTACGTTCCAGCCGAGGCGTTAATGGTGGCGACGATGACGTCGTCTGACAGGCCCGCTTTCACCAGCTTAACGACAGCGTCGTTATCCATCGACTGCTGGGCGAAGAGCAACGGGCAGAGAAACGTCAACAAAAGCGCGAAGACACATTTGCGCATGTCAGAATTCTCCTTGCCATTCCCAACGGAAGAACTGTTCTGCGAATACACACGAATGATCTACCCAAACGGCCGATTTCTGCAAGGAAAAATCGGTTTGGGTGGTGGCTCGGTTTGATGTAAGCGTTCCGCAGGGGTTAAAGCCCAACTTTTTTGCGGCATTTGCGGCACGACTCAAGTCGTGCCCTGATACAAAGCCGTTGATTCGCGCTATCGCCAAGCGCCGCCTAAGGCGATGCTCTGAAGCGCGGGCGGAGGGGTACTGCCAGCGGGATAGGGATACTGGACTCGTATCGTGCAAGGCAAAGGATTTGTTTATTGTGCCGATGGTACTTGCGTGGCTGGAGTTGCAGGCGCAGGTACCGGCACTGCCGAATTTGTTGGAGCGGGTGCGGACGGAGACGCGAACTCGAGTTCAGCGCTCAGATGAATGTTTCCGCTTGTCACGTTCAATTTCCGGCTCCAATCCGAGAATCCCTTTTTCTTGATCGTGACTTCGTGGCTTCCGGGTGAAACGGTTACGGTCGACGGTGTGTTGCCGACGAATGCGCTGTCGACCTCAATGTCTGCACCGGGCGGTGTCGAGTCGATGATCAGCGAGGCTTGGGCGACGGATGAGGCGGAGGGCGCAGCCTGTGGCGGAGTGACTCCGAAGTTGGCCATGTTGAGATGCATGTCGCCTTCAACGAAAGCGGTGATCTCGGTCCCCTGCGGAATTGTGATGTCTTTCCCCTTCATAAAGAGAAACAACGGCGCGGCGGGAAAGAATACGATCGATGTTGCAACCATGGCGCCGGTCATTGCGCCGACGTGGCCGCCGCCTTTATTGTCCTGGGTGGCTCGCAGCGCGGCCTTTTCCTGGTCCGCGAGACGCGCATAGCTGATGTTGAGGTTCAGTTTGCCGGCCCTGCCCATGCTTTTCTTGGCGTTGCATTCGGTGACGGTTCCGATTGCCGTTGCTCCTTTGGGGAGGACGACCACATCATCGACCTTGACCTCATCAACGACCTCGAAGGGAATTTCCTGGCCAACCTTGGCATCCGCCGAGGAGATCGTTGCGCTAAGGCGCAGCTTGACCGGAGTTCCATCGAGGAGGGTGTGCGGCTGCGGCGGGCGGGCAGGAATTACTGCTGGCTGTGCAGGAGATTCGGGCTGACCGCCGGACGGGCCAGGCGTTTGTTGGGCTGCAAGCAGAGAGCAAAGAAGGAGGGATAAGAGCGAGAGAACACACTTGCGCATAAAACTTCTCCTTGTGTTTCCAAACACAAAAACCGACCCAAGGGAAGCAACTGCATCATCTACCCAAACAGCCATTTCTGCAAGGGGACTTTCGGGGCGTCGTGGGCATTAGAGATGCGGAATTGAGGGCGAGAACCACTGCAGCGTCGTGGCGCATGACGAGCGGCCAGGAACGGGTCGAGCGTCGAAGATCGCGAAAGACGCCCGCGGGGTAGAAATCGAGACTCGGAAACGGGGCTCGGAATCGGCTTAGAGCGCCGCTGAAATGGCGCTTTGTGCGTTTGCTCGAGGTGCGCGGTATGCTAACCTTGATTTCTGTGCCGTGGACGCGGAAAGTAGGAGTGTGTCCGCGTACTTTTCAGGCTTCCGGACGGGTTTCCGGTGGGTAATGAGCTGGCGTAGCTCAGCTGGTAGAGCATCTGATTTGTAATCAGAGGGTCGGGGGTTCAAATCCCTTCGCCAGCTCCACAAAACGGAGACCGGAACGGGGAGGATGAAGCGGCAAGAGTTCACCGGCGAACAGGAATTGGCGACTGCCGGACCTCAACTCCGCGGTGATTCCACTGAGGCGCATACTCCGAAGTTCCGGAGGCTCTCCGGACGTTGCGGCGTGCGCGGAAGTGAGCGAACGGGGAATTGGCGGATGAGTTTGGTCCGCACCCTGGTCGCAAGAAGCGCGGCTAGAATGGGGCACCCGATGATTGAAGTTGAGGTTGGTTGATTTGGGCACAGGTGGCCGAGCGGTTAATGGCAGCAGACTGTAAATCTGCCGCTCCTTGCGAGCTACGGAGGTTCGAATCCTCCCCTGTGCACCATAAGAGCAAGGAGTAGGGAATAGGGAATAGGGATCAGTGAAGAGCGCCGATCACGAATCTGGACCGGAAGTACTGGGTGGCTCTGGCGATGTTTGCGGTTTTGGCAGTGCTGGTTTGGCTGACCATGGGCGAGGGTATGGTGCCCGTGTTTGGCAAGCCGGTGGAGTTGAGGCTGGTTCCGCTGATTGTGATTGGCGGACTGGCGTTGAGAACGGTATTGGCCCGGCAGGCGGAGAAGATTCGCAGGGCTGGGGAAAAGGGCAGCTCGTAGCTTTCAATTCAGGACTGGGAGTCGTGGTTTGCGGGCTGATGTAGCTCAGTTGGTAGAGCACTCCCTTGGTAAGGGAGAGGTCACCAGTTCAATCCTGGTCATCAGC
Source organism: uncultured Acidobacteriaceae bacterium (assembly GCA_963758785.1). Lineage (GTDB taxonomy): Bacteria > Acidobacteriota > Terriglobia > Terriglobales > Acidobacteriaceae > Telmatobacter. The sequence goes on along the minus strand of CAVWXA010000017.1, from coordinate 9,057 downwards.
TCCAGAAATGCGGGGAACAGGGATCAGGGATCAGGGATCAGATTGGGCTAAGGCGAGGAAATCGGCTTCAATCTGCAATTTCAAACTGACCCCTGACCACTGACCCCTAACAACTGGAGTTGGGCGGGAGTAACTCAGTGGTAGAGTCACAGCCTTCCAAGCTGTTGGTCGCGGGTTCGAGCCCCGTCTCCCGCTCCAAAAATGCAGAGATCAGAGAACAGCGATCAGATGGTCCTGTGGATGGGCGATTAGACGAGCGCGAGCAAGATGAAGCTAGCAACTGAAGATGGAGAGCCGAATTGAGGATTGAAGAGGATGTTTGAGCAGGCGGCGATTGCGGTACGGGACGAGCAGGGATATGCAAAGCTTCATGCGCTGATTGATGCGGCGTTTGACGCGCGCGATGTGGAGGTCTTTCTGAATCGCGTGAGAAAAGCGAAGCTGCGCGTCCGCGATTACGAAGGGGTTCTGGAGCGCGGGCTGCTGGGCAAGGAAGCAATTGGGCTTTACAAAGCGCTGCCGGTTTCGGACCAGGGTTTAACCCGCGAGCGGTATTTGCGGCTGGTGGAAAAGGTGCCGCTGGAATTGCGGCAAAGGTACTTACAGACGTACGCGTACTACTGAGGAAGACAGTTGTCAGTGGACAGTGATCAGTGGTCAGTTGGGAACGTGTTGGACTGAGGGACAAAAGCAAACTGAGAGCTGAAGGCTGAAGAGTTTTGGGGCTGGAGCCGGACCGCCGGCGCCCCGAGGAGCAACGAGCAGTACAAGCGATGAAAGGGATGTAGGACTTTTATGGCGAAGGAAAAGTTTGATCGTTCGAAGCCGCACGTGAACGTGGGAACGATCGGTCACATCGATCACGGCAAGACGACGCTGACGGCGGCGATCACGAAGGTATTGCAGAAGCACAACCCGAAGAATGTGTTCCGCTCGTTCGATTCGATCGACAATGCGCCGGAAGAGCGGGAGCGCGGCATCACGATTGCGACAGCGCACGTGGAGTACGAGACGGCCGAACCGTCACTACGCGCACGTGGACTGCCCCGGCCACGCCGACTACATCAAGAACATGATCACGGGCGCGGCGCAGATGGACGGAGCGATCCTGGTGGTGGCAGCGACCGACGGTCCGATGCCGCAGACCAAGGAGCACGTGCTGCTGGCGCGCCAGGTAGGCGTGCCGTACATCGTGGTGTTCCTGAACAAGTGCGACGCGGTGGAAGATGAAGAGCTGACGGACCTGGTGGAGATGGAAGTGCGCGAGCTGCTGACCAAGTACCAGTTCCCGGGCGATGACGTGCCGGTGATCCGCGGGTCGGCGCTGGGAGCACTGAACGGGGAGGCGAAGTGGGAGGCGAAGATCGACGAGCTGATGGAGGCGGTGGACAAGTAGGTGCCGCAGCCGAAGCGCGACGTGGATCAGCCCTTCCTGATGCCGATCGAGGACATCTTCTCGATCTCAGGCCGCGGGACGGTGGTGACGGGCCGGATCGAGCGCGGCAAGGTGAAGGTGGGCGAGAACGTGGAGATCGTCGGATTCCGCGAGACGCGCACGACGGTCTGCACGGGTGTGGAGATGTTCAAGAAGCAGCTGGACGAGGGGATGGCCGGGGACAACGCGGGCATTCTTTTGCGCGGCACGCCGAAGGAGGACGTGGAGCGGGGGATGGTGCTGGCCAAGCCGGCGTCGATTACGCCGCACACGCACTTCAAGAGCGAGGTGTACGTACTGAGCAAGGAAGAGGGCGGACGGCACACGCCGTTCTTCAAGGGCTACCGGCCGCAGTTCTACTTCCGGACGACGGACGTGACGGGAGTGGCGGAGTTGCCGGAGGGCGTGGAGATGGTGATGCCGGGCGACAACGTGCAGCTGGTCGTGGATCTGATAACGCCGGTGGCCATGGAGAAGGGCTTGCGGTTCGCGATTCGCGAAGGCGGCAAGACTGTGGGCGCGGGCACGATCAGCGAAATCATTAAGTGAAAGTTGTCAGTGGTCAGTTGTCAGTGATCAGTCAGAGGTTGGGTAAGGAAAACGCTAAGGCTGAACTGGGCACGACAGGAACTGACAACTGAAAACTGAGAACTGAAGGGAAACGGAAATGCGGGAAATCATTACGATGGAATGCACGACGTGCAAGGAGCGGAACTACTCGACGACGAAGAACAAGAAGACGGTGACGGGTCGTCTCGAGCTGAAGAAGTTCTGCAAGCGCTGCCGCAAGCACCAGGTGCATAAAGAAGCGAAGTAAGAAAAGACAGTGGTCAGTGAACAGTGATCAGTGGTCAGCTACGGCAGCGGCGAGAAAAGCAATTAGACTCCGATTCGCAGGAAAAACTGATCACTGAACACTGACAACTGATCACTGTTTCACAGGGGCGTAAGCTCAACGGCTAAACTGCCGGTCTCCAAAACCGGACTTGGGGGTTCGAATCCCTCCGCCCCTGCCAGAATTGGAACGACTGTTTTCGGGGATCAGGTTTTCAGGTTGCGCGGAGGCAAATTCGACTGTTGGGGTTGGAACGCGCATGATGGAGTTGGAAGCAAGGGCCTGAGAGCAAGAAGCTGAAGGCAGTTTTTTGAGGGATGCGGCCGGCAGAACGCTGGCGGCGAAGGGTGGGAAGTATGGCGACGAAGACGGCAATCCAAAAGGGTGAAGAACGGTCGCAAAAGCGGCACGAGCCGGGCGCGCTGGCTGAGTTTGGTGGCGGCGCAATAGGCAAGTGGAGAGAGTTTACCGGCTTTCTGCGCGATGTGCGCGCGGAGATGCGTAAAGTTGTTGCGCCCTCGTGGAAGGAAGTGAAGGTGACGACGGGAGTAGTCATCGTGGCGACCTTCCTGTTTGGATTGTTTTTCTTCATTGTCGACAACATTTTCAGCGCCGCCATAACGGGGCCGCATGGGATATTGAGCAAGCTGGGCGGTTTGCAGTAGCCAGGCAAACCCGGAATTGAGAAAAGAATGGCAAATGAGATGGAACAACCCGTAGAAGTGCAGGGAACCGAAGGAGAGGGGCAGCCGCCGGAGGGAGTGGCGACACCTCTCGAAGGAGCTGCGGAGCGGAATCCGAACTTCAGGTGGTACATTCTGCACGCCTACTCAGGCTTTGAACGCAAAGTGCGCGAATCCATCGAGAGCCGCGTGCAGGCTTTTGGCCTGAAGAACCGCGTAGGACGGGTGATGATTCCCACGGAGCCGGTGACGGAGATCATCAACGGCAAGAAGCGTACCGTGGAGCGGGTCTTTCTGCCCGGTTACGTATTGGTGGAGATGGAACTGGACAATGAGCTTTGGCACGTGCTGAAAGACACGCCTAAAGTGACAGGATTTTTAGGCACCGGCGACAAGCCGGTGGCGCTGAGCGAGGAAGAAGTGAGTTCGATTCTGTTCCGCAGCGAAACCACCAAAGACAAGCCGCGGATGAAGATCAAGTTTGAGAAGAACGAGCAGGTGCGGATTACGGACGGACCGTTTGCCAACTTCAATGGCGTGGTGGACGAGATCAACGAAGATCGCGAGACGCTGAAGGTGATGGTGACGATCTTTGGGCGCTCGACTCCGGTGGAACTGGAGTTTGGCAAGGTAGAAAAGATTGAGTAGTGCAGCTTCTAGCTAGTAGCTTCTAGCTTCTAGCCGGTGAGCCTACCTAGCGGGCGCCGGTTTGAGGTGAACGGTAGAAGGGCAATACCAAAATTCGTACAGGAAATGACCAGCTAACGGCTAGAGGCTAGGAGCCAGAAGCTGGTTCCAAAGGAACAAAAAATGGCACCTCCGAAGAAAATTACCGGCTACGTGAAGCTGCAGATCGAAGCCGGGAAAGCGACGCCGGCGCCGCCGGTAGGACCAGCGCTGGGACAGGCGCAGGTCAACATCATGGAGTTCTGCAAGCAGTTCAATGCCAAGACGCAGAACAAGGAGATGGCCGGGCTGATCATACCGGTTGTCATCAGCGTATACGCGGACCGGTCCTTCACTTTTGTGACCAAGACGCCTCCTGCGGCGATTCTGCTCAAGAAAGCGGCGGGGATTGATAAGGGCTCGGGCACACCGAACAAGGAAAAGAAGGGCAAGGTAACCGAGAAACAGGTACGCGAGATCGCCACGCAGAAGATGCCCGACCTGAATGCGGCGTCGATTGATGCGGCGGTGAAGAGCATCAAGGGGACAGCGCGGTCGATGGGGATTGAAGTGGTTGGGTAAAGGCAGTCAGTCAGCCAGCTAGCAATTCAGTCATCGGCAAAATGGCAGGCGCGTGTTAGAGATTTGGAACGCGACCGGCTCGAAGAAGATGCAGAAGGCCCTCCGCGGTGCGGAGGGCCTTCTGTTTTAGTGAAGGGAATCGAGGGCAGGGCATAGAGGATCGAATGGATGAATGAATCTGGAACTGGTTGCATAAATGGTTTGGGGCGATCGCAAGACATCCCTCAGGGCTAAAACCCAGCTATTTATTGGCCTTTAACGGCAAGACTAGACAGCTTGGTGAAAAAGTGATTCTGTGGGCAGGGTGGGACGGCAGGGGCTGAAGCCCGACGTTGATAGTGGGGCTTTTGCGGCCCGGCTCAAGTTACCCCACGAACGAGGACCTGTCCGTGGGGATCCCGACAAGCCGTGCCCTTGTTACAGAGCTCTCTTCCGGAGATCTTTTTCACCAAGCTGTAAAGCCGTGTCCCTTCAAATATGTATATATGCAACCAGCCCTAGTCTCCTGAGTCATTGATATCTTGCATAATCCGAAGTCCGGAAATGCAGGTCCTTCGACTCCGTTTGGCCGGATGACCGGCCAAACTCTGCTCAGGATGACCGCTGTATTTATCTTTCGAACTTCAGACTCAGGAGACTAGTGTCATGAGTCTGAAAGAATTAGCATAAGTATGCGACACTTCCGCATCGAATAGAGTAGAGGTTATCGATGCGTTTAGGTCGCCCCGTAGCGGTTGTCACGGTCAATGATGAGCAGCGGCTGGAACTGGAGGCTTGGAGCCGGCGGCCCAAGACCGCGCAGGCTCTGGCCATGCGGTCGCGGATTATTTTGCTCGCCGCACAGGGCGGGAGCAACAAGTCGATTGCGCTGAAGCTTTCCACCACGCCGCATACGGTGGGTAAGTGGAGGAAGCGCTTTCAAAGCGCAGGCAACGACGGACTTCTGGACGAGCCGCGTCCAGGCACCTCGCGCAAGTTGAGCGACAAGCAGGTTGAGTTGGTGTTGACGCGCACGCTGGAGAGCCAGCCTGAGGCCGCCACCCATTGGTCGACCCGGGATATGGCCAAGACCTGCGGACTGAGCCAGTCCAGCATCAGCCGCATCTGGCGCGCCTTTTCCCTTGCGCCCCATCGCAGTGAGACCTTCAAGCTTTCTCGCGATCCGCTGTTCATCGAGAAGGTGCGCGACATCGTTGGTCTGTATCTTGACCCGCCCGACCGCGCCCTGGTCTTATGTGTGGACGAGAAGAGTCAGATACAAGCGCTGGATAGAACCGCACCCCTGCTACCCATGCGTCCAGGGCAGATCGAACGCCGCACACACGATTATGCGCGTCACGGCACCACCAGTCTGTTTGCCGCACTGAATACCAAGTCGGGTAAATTGATCGGACAGACGCAGCGCCGCCATCGCTCGGTCGAGTTTCGCAAATTCCTCGACACCATCGAGCAAAACGTTCCCCGCAACTTAGATGTCCACCTGATTCTGGATAACTACGGCACGCACAAAACACAACTGATCCACGACTGGCTGGCGAAAAGGCCGCGATTCTATCTGCACTTTACGCCCACTTCGGCCAGTTGGCTCAACCTGGTCGAACGATGGTTTGCACAACTGACCGACAAGCAACTTCGCCGCGGCGTACACCGCTCAACCAAAGAACTGGAATCAGCTATCAGGAATTTCATTCAGCATCACAACAAGAACCCAAAGCCATTCGTCTGGCACAAAACCGCAGATCAGATTCTCGATTCCGTCGCCCGATTTTGTACGCGAACTTTAGACTCAGGACACTAGAGTGGTGAATCCGAAGTTCGTTGAAAAACAAATGCAGGTCCTTCGGCTACGATTGGGCGCAAAACACGCGCCAATCTCCGCTCAGGATGACAGCTTGTTTTTGATGCAGACTCGAGAGAGAGGACGGTAGTGAGGTGTCCGAGAAGTTCGCGGCATCATTGGTAGGGAACAACCGCAGATCCTTCGACTCCGTTTGGCCCAAGAGCGGGCCAAACTCCGCCTCAGGATGACGAGCTCATTTTTTGATAGGAACTTTTGGGACAGGACACTCATGTGGCGAATCTGAAGTTCGTTGCAAGAATCGGCGCTCTCAATGCAGGTCCTTCGACTCGTCCTCGCGTGGCGAAGGCTTGCTCAGGATGACAGCGTGTTCCTGGCGCGAACTTAAACTCAGGCACAAGAAACCTATGCGTCTTCGGCGGTGCGGGCGATCCAGAAGCTGCACGGCCATACGTTATTGCCATCGAGCGTGGGCGCGAAGACCTTCAACGAAGCGGGCATGCGACAGAAGCTACCTTCCCATGCGGGGAAAGCCTGGCGCAGCACGTCGGGGTGGGATTTCTGCATCGCGCTGGAAGCCCAAATTACTTTGAATGCCTTATTGAACGACAGGAACGCCTCGAGCAGATATTGCTCGCCCCAGAAACACAGGTTCGTCATGACGAATTTTTCAGGGTAGTCGAGCGGAGCAAAGATGTCGTGGAAATGAACGAGCACGCCGGGCGCCAGCGTGGGCAAAATGCGAAGGCATTCGTAAAGCACGTCGCTATCCATTGAAACCACATGGCTGGAGTCGATGAACAGGATGTCGTTTGCTTTGAGGCGAAGGAAGAGATCGAACGGCGCATCCTGCACCCTTGCCGGGATGAGACGCGTGAGCGGCTTGCCCTCCAGTCTTTGCCACGAAAGGACTTGAGGCTGGGGACAGGAAAGTAAAAATGTTGCGGCGTCACGCTGACGCCGAGCTCGGTTTGCACAAACTGAAACGACGAGGAGAGCGTGACTCTCATGGAGGGTCTTCGCATCAAGCTCATGACAGCAAGTAACTCAAATTAAATGACGTACATTGAAATCGACCAAGGCTTGAAAAGAGGACCGGAAGGCGCGCTTATAAACCTACGATGCCGGGCGGGCGGTAAAGGCCTGCAGGCGAGTGAAATCATCAAGGAGAAATTCACAGCCACCGGCAGGGGAATGGAAGCAGGAAAAGAAAACGATGCTTCACCGGGAACATCGATCTTAATGGTGTTGAGACGCTGGGCTTCCCACAGAAAACAAACTAGCGTGTGTTTGCTCAAGAATGGGCGGCGGATTGGGGCCGAATCCTTCAGGGGCTAAAACCCCATATTTGATAGCCTTTTTTGGCCCGACTGAAGTCGTGCCGTTGTTACAAAGCTCATTTTTGAAGCCGGCTGCCAGCGTGGTGAATCCGAAGTTCGTTAAAAAACGAATGCAGGTCCTTCGACTGCGATTGGCGCGAAATATGCGCCAATCTTCGCTCAGGATGACAACTTGTTTTTGATGCGGACTTTTAGAGACAGGACACTGGCAAGCTGCAACAAGAGAGCGCTGCAACCAAAACGAGCCGCGGTCCGAAAAATACAATCGAGAGTGAGAATGAGCGATCAACCCATGTACCGGTGGCTTGAGCAGCAGGGCGAGGCCTTTGGCGCGCCGGGCCTTGAGCCGCGCTGGACTTCGAGCGTGAAGGACGCGGTGGTGACGGCCTATGCGGGCTCGAGCCGCATCTGGTTCACGTGCTCGCATGGAATTCTGAACGAGATCTACTTCCCGACGATCGATCGCCCGCAGGTGCGGGACATGGAGTTCCTGATCACCGACGGCGAGACGTTTGTGCACGAGGAGAAGCGCGATCTGAAGTCGAGCTTCGAGTACATCGATCCCGAGGCGCTGGGGGTGCGGTATGTGAATCGCGATCCCGAGGGGCGCTACACGCTGACCAAGGAGATGATCTGCGATCCGCATCATGGCGTGGTGCTGCAACAGGTGCGCCTGGAGGGGCGCGAGGACCTGTGCCGCGGCTGAAAATGTATGCGCTGCTGGCGCCGCATCTGGATGGAGGCGGGGCGGGGAACTCGGCGCGGGCGATGGATGTGGCGGGGCACAATGTGCTGCTGGCATGGAAGAACGGGTGGTCGCTGGTGATGACGGCGAGTTGCGGATTCACGCGCATGAGCTGCGGATTTGTGGGCGCGAGCGACGGCTGGCAGGACCTGATGCAGCACCTGAAGATGAATTGGGAGTTTGGGTCGGCGACGAACGGGAACATCGCGGTGATGGGCGAGATCGACCTGGGATGCATGACGATTGCGGAACGGCGGGAAGGCGCCGCCGGCGAGGTTGTGGCGAAGGTTGAAGGCGATGGCGGTACGGGAGTTCACGCTGGCAATCGGGATTGGCGAGGGACATCATACGGCGCTGCAGAAGACGATGGGCGCGCTGTCGATGCCGTTCGAGGAGCAGAGGAAGCGATTTATCGAGCAGTGGAAGCGAGCAGCGCATCCCGGACTGAGCTGGCGGCGAAGGCGCAGGATGGCGGCAAGCTGATGCGGGCGAGCCACGCGGTGCTGCTGGCGCACGAGGACAAGACGTTTTCGGGAGCGTTTGTGGCCTCGGCATCGATTCCGTGGGGCCAGATCGAAGGGCGACGACGACCTGGGCGGGTACCACCTGGTGTGGACGCGCGACATGGTGCAGACGGCGACGGCTTTGCTGGCATGCGGACGGGCGGAGACGGCGCGGCGGGCGCTGGTGTACCTGGCGTGCACGCAGCAGCCCGATGGCGGTTTCGCGCAGAATTTCTGGATCGACGGAACGCCGTACTGGAGCGGAAAGCAGCTCGACGAAGTTGCGTTTCCGATCATCCTGGCGTGGCGGCTGTGGAAGGCGGACGGGCTGGGCGAACTGCAGATTTTTCCGTTTGTGGAGCGGGCGGCGGGATTCCTGGTGTGGAAAGCGCCGATCACGCACCAGGAGCGCTGGGAAGAGAATGCGGGCTACTCGCCTTCGACGCTGGCGGCGGTGATTGGCGGATTGA
>CAVWXA010000016.1:0-17926 GCA_963758785.1 uncultured Acidobacteriaceae bacterium | reverse complement strand
CATGGCTCTCCCGGGCGACGTGCGTCAGTATCCGGACGCAATCGCCCAGGCTCTCAGTAGATTGCGCCTCGTCGGCGTCAACGGTCCCTACTCGGTGCTGTTGGGAGCCGATGCATATACCGCACTGGCTGAGACCAGCGACTACGGATATCCAGTGTTAGAGCACGTCAAGCGGCTCGTCGACGAGCAAATCATCTGGGCGCCCGCCATTGCGGGGGCTTTCGTGCTCACCACGCGCGGTGGTGACTTCGAGTTGCAGATCGGCCAGGACGTCTCCATTGGTTATCTCAGCCACATCGATAACTCTGTCCGCTTGTACCTGCAGGAGACGTTCACTTTCCTCCTGTTCACTGCAGAAGCTGCCGTGGCGCTGGCTCCGCCCCAGAAAGCAAAGAAGGCTTGAGGTGATACTCAGATTCCTTTCACACTGAATCCGCGGCTTCTGAGAATGGAATGGAGCGCTATTCCCTCTGCCGAAAGTACCCGCCGCCAGCGCCCGAAAATGATTGGGCTTTCTCTCAGCCGTTCGATTATTCAAGCCCACCGCGCCGTCCTCTGGGCATCAGCCAGCAAGGGGCCGGGGTCCGCCTTCGTGCTTCCTATTTTTCTTGAGGCCGCCAATAGAAAAGGAGCAGGACCAACCCTGCTCCTTCTGTAAAAGTACAAATTAGTTACTAGAGCATTTTTTTTAATAGTGTAGACTTGTCGTGGCGATGATCCGCGGCGAGTGAATCGATGGCGAAGCCATATGGGGATGACCTGCGCCGTAAGTTTCTGTTTGCTTACGATCAAGGCGAGGAGACGCTGGAGGAACTTGCGGATCGGTTCCTGGTGAGCGTGGGCTGGGCGAAGAAGATCTCCGCACAACGGAACCGCACCGGGCAGGCCGAGCGGGTGCGGCACCAGCCCGGGCGCAAGTGGCGTGCCGGTGTCGCGGCGCAGCGACAGGTGATGGATTGGGTGGCATCGAAACCCGATCTGACGCTGGCTCAACTGCAGGCCAAGTTGCATAGTGAGGCGAGCATTTCGCTCAGCTTGGGTCGGATCTGGCATCTGTTGAAGAAGTTGGGTCTGCGGCTGAAAAAAAGTCACTCCACGCGGTCGAGCGGGACAGCGAAGCCAACCGCGAGCGACGCGAAGAGTTCGCGGCGCGCATCCAGTCGATCTCACCGGAACGGCTGATTTTCCTTGACGAGAGCGGTGTCACTACCTCGATGACACGGCTCTACGCACGCGGTCCGGGAGGCAGACGCATCCACGAGGCGACGCCTGGCGGTCACTGGAAAATCATGACGATTCTGGGCGCCATGAGCCTCAGCGGTATGGTCGCAACCATGACCATCGAAGAGCCTACCGACACCGATATCTTCCTGGCCTACGTTGAACACCTGCTGTACCCGGTGCTGAAGCCCGGCGACGTGGTGGTGATGGACAACTTGAGCGCGCATAAGGCGCCTGCAGTTTGCCAATGGATCGAAAAAGCCGGCGCGGAGCTGCTCTATCTGCCGCCCTATTCTCCCGATCTGAACCCCATCGAGAAGGCCTGGGCAAAACTCAAACAACTGCTTCGCGCAGCCCAGGCTCGAACCAAAGAAACTCTCGATCAGGCCATCACAGAAGCCCTGCCATGCATTACTCCCGGCAATGCCCAGGCTTGGTTCAGACTCGCACTAGATGGTCTGTGGGTTGACGCATAAAATGAAAGCGCCGATCCCTATCTTTCAATCATCTCCGGGCTTCGAACCCCCATAAAGTGAAAGTCTTTGCCCGCGTAAGGTGAAAGTTTCGCCATCAATTTACGCATAAGCTGAAATCTCCACCGAGCCACATCCCGAGGAGAAAATAAGATATTTATAATCAGTTACTTAAAGAATGGCGCGGCTGTCCGGTAAAAGCTGCGCTCTGATCTCGCAACCTTTATAAAACAACCACGTTATGTCCGTTGTTTTGCTTGCCGCAATTTCAAATGCGTGATTGAGCGCGTTCGCGCCCGTGTCGCAGATGGCAAGGTGACGAAGTTGATCGCGCAGTTCCTGAAAGGCGGCGCCTTGTCAGATAGCTTCCTGCTACCGACAGACAAAGGCACTCCTCAGGGTGGCGTGATCTCTCCCCTGCTCGCTAACATCGCCCTCGGCATCATCTAGGAACGATATGAGCGGTGAACACACCATCGTCGCAAGATCCAGGCTCGCCGCAAAAGTGATGCTACGACGGCGGCGTTGTGGGCGCGCATGACTGACCGTAAAGCTGGGCGGGCAGTGTTCTTCCCGATTCGATATGCAAATGACTTCGTGGTTCTCGTATCCGGTACTCGCGAGCAAGCCGAACAAGAAAAGGTGGAGCTTGCAAGCTACCTGCGGGAGTCGATGAGGTTGGAGCTATCAATCGAGAAGGCACGAGTATCCGACCTGAAAGAGGGCTTCCAGTTCCTCAGCCAACTGGTCTGCCCGATGTTTTGTGCCAGCGTGAGTGTTAGTGTAGCGCAACGTTGAAGGGACCAGTATTTCTGCACCAAGTCCAGAGTTAGTCATCGGCCGGTTGAGGCTTCAGCCAGATCGCGGCTAGCCGCGATCTGGCTGGCGAACTCGCTTGGCGTCCTTTCTCCGAGAGATCGGCGAGGACGGTCCTCATTGTATTCCCTTCGCCAGGATTCGATGAGCTTCTCGGCTTCGTCGAGATCGGCGAACCAGTGAGCATCCAGACACTCCGCCCGGAAGGTTCCATTGAATGGCGTTGGGAGGGCTTTTATTTGGATTCGACATCGCGATTATCACGGGTGCGGGTCCATTCATTGCTCGGGAATTTGCCTTGAACGATATCGGTCTCGGCTGGGCATTCAGTTCATTGCTGTTTGGCTGCGTGCTGGGATGTTTTATCACTGGAAGACTTGCTGACCGCTATGGACGCAAGAAACTGCTCTTATCTGTCGCGGTGCTCTTTGCCGTCACATCGATTGCCACGGCCAGCGCAACAAGCTTCATCCTCTTTGTTTTCGCGCGTTTTCTTGGGGGATTGGCCGTGGGCGGGGTTTCTCTCCTCTCTCCGATGTATGTGGCCGAGGTCTCTCCACCGTCTATCCGAGGCCGCTTAGGAACTCTATACCAAATGTCAATCATTGTTGGCATCATCGTATCCTATGGCATCAATTATCTTCTCCGCAGTACAAGCCAATACATTGGAGATGGATGTTTCTGACGGGAGTCGTACCGTCAGCAGTGTTTCTGCTGTGCGTTTCGATTGCTCCCGAATCGCCACGTTTCATGGCAATGAATGGTAGGCCGCATGAGGCCTTTCCCTTGCTTGAACGGATCAGCTGCACGGAGTGCGCTCACAATCAGATCTCAGAGATCACGGCCGCGATGCACAAAGAGGCGCAGACTTGGCGAGGCCCATTGCGCCCCGGAGTTAGGCGCGCGCTTGCTGTCAGCGCCGGTCTCGCGATCCTCATACATGTTTCGGGAATCAATACGATCATCGACTATGCTCCAGCGATTTTTCAATCAGCAGGCTGGAAAGTCGACGGCGCTTTGGCTTCTACGTTTATTGTTGGTGTCACAGAATTCCTCTTTACTCTGGTTTCCTTTTGGGTGATTGACAAGTATGGACGCAAGCCGCTCTACATTGTTGGATCTGTGGGCATGGCACTCTCTCTTCTCGCGCTGGTGATCACGGTGTTGGTCGGCCGCTTTCATGGAACAATTGTCCTCACGTTTATATTGACCTACTTAGCCTGTTTTGCTTCCTGCATCGGGCCAGTATTCTGGACGCTCGTACCTGAGATCTTTCCGAATGATGTCCGCGGGATGGCAATGACCGTACCGGTGCTCATCCAATGGGTTGCCAATGCAATCGTCGTTCTCTTTTTCCATATGCGTTTCATGTCATCGGCAAATCGTTCACGTTCGGCTTCCTCGCGTTAATGGCATTGGGGCAAGGTATCTTCACGTGGCTTTATGTGCCGGAGACGAAAAATAAGCGGCTGGAGGAAATAGAGGACTATTGGAGTACTCCGAGACGTGCCGTCTCAGTGGGCCGATCTAACTGACTAACAACGTATTAGCCTCCTATTCGCCTGTAATCCTCCCATGGGCGAGATTAAACTGGTGATTGCGTACGAAAGAGCAGCGCCGCATGCCGGACCGGTTCGCGTCCACGCTAGCGGCTTCGTTCAAATGCCACAGGATCGAGACTTCTTTCGAGCAGCAGTTGCTTGTCAGTTTCTGTAGACTATCCTCTTTCTAAACGCGTACGTTAAGTGCCGGGAAGGCGCTAACGCGAAAAACATCACTAGGCTGAGAGAGCATCAGCAGCCTCAATGCAGGTTTGGATAGGTGCGGTACGCTTCAACCGTCGCTGTGAACGGCGTGCCTCTCACTTCTGATATCTTCAGCAATACCTCAAAGTATGGGAACCTGATTACATGCAACATCTTTCTGAAGTCGGACAATTGATCTTCGGATAAGAGAAAGTCTCCAGCAGCTTCGGACGATACGGCATCTGCGCCTTCAAGCAAAATCACCACACCGTTGCGGTCTGGATTAGGCAAATAGGCTACGAGGCAATATGCATTGTCGGGCCAGCTCCACTTATAGCTGCTCCGCTCGCCCGCAATGGGAGCCTTGTTTATGACGGTCGGCGAGCCGTTGTTATCGTCAGGCTGCTCGCACCTGCGCAGAGCACAAGTTGATCCTGCTGCTTGAAAACGAAATGGCGTGTAACACCGGCAGCGGCAAGGAAGCCGCGGAAACACTCGCCGCGATTCAAGAGCCCAATTTCATGCTCAACTGGGATCCCGGCAATTCCGCGACTTTCCCCGGCGACGTTCCATATCCCGACGACTACAGGCTGCTGCCTAAGCACCGCATCGGCCACTGCCACTGCAAGGACACGATTCGCAAGGCGGACGGCAAGTGGGAGTGGGCGCCGGTGGGCGGCGGCATCATCGACTGGGTCGAGCAATTCCGCGCATTTGAGCGCGATGGCTACCACTATGCCGTGAGCCTTGAAACGCACTGGCACGGCGGCGTAACGCCGGCCGGCTCCGGCATGAGCGTAGGCGAAGCTTCAAGCCGCATCAGCATGAAGGGTCTGAAAGATGATTTGGCCAAAGCGTGGATCAACTGCTGACCAGTCGACGAGTGCAAAGTGAGCACAAGCTTGCTGGTCAAACTTTGTAAGCCTACGTTTTTAGCCGCGGTTCAGTTTGTTGGAACCACGCGATCCAAAACCGAAAACTAGGCCAGATGCAAGCTGAGAGACTATGCTCTCCGTGGTTTTCTGAAAAGGGAGGGCAGCAAAATAATGGCGATCAATAGGCGCAAGTTTATTGGCAACGCCCTGCGGGGGATTGCCGGGATGAAGGGCGTCAGCCTGTTCGGTCAGATCGGTCCGCAATCGGCCCGAGCGGTTGCCGGGCCCACGGTTCTAAAACGAACTGTGCGCAAGAATGTGCTTTTTATCGGCGTGGACGATCTTGCCACGCAGCTTGGCTGCTATGGACGCCCCGTGATCAGTCCGAACCTAGACCGGCTGGCAGCTCGCGGCGTTCGGTTTGACGCAGCCCACTGTCAATATCCCTTATGCGGTCCGTCGCGCAGCTCGCTGATGACCGGTCTTTCGCCAGACATCACACGCGTACATGGTAATGACGTCCATTTTCGGGAAGCTTTGCCAAACGTGATCACACTGCCGCAACTCTTTCGCGAGAATGGATACTTCTCAGCGCGCGTCGGCAAGATCTACCACGCAGGCGACCCCGACGAGGAGGGGACTGATGGCCTCGACGATCCAATGAGCTGGGATTGGACGTTTAATCCCGCGGGCGTGGACCACCTTCAGGAAGAACCGCTGGTTACGAATTTTACTCCGGCCCGGAAGCTGGGTAGCGCAATCTCCTTCTACCGGTCGAAGGCCAGAGACAGTGAGATCACCGATGGTATTGGCGCAGCCCGCGTGGCTCGCCTCCTGAAAAGCAGCCACGACAAGCCGTTCTTCATCGCCTTCGGGTTATATCGCCCTCATGTTCCGTGGGTAGTGCCCGAGGCATACTTCAACAGTTATCCAATCAGCGGGATTCAACCCTACCCATTCGATCCCGCCGAATTGAAGATTGTACCGCCGCCTGCATACTGGACGCAGCCGCCGAACTTCGGGATGGACCCTGAACAGCGAATTCAGGCGATGCAGGGCTATTATGCCGCGACCACCTTTATGGACGCGCAGGTTGGCCAAGTGCTTCGTGGCCTGGAAGAATCCGGTCCGGCAGAAAACACATTAGTCGTTTTTTGGGCAGACCACGGCTGGCAACTCGGGCAGCATGGCCAGTGGATGAAGCAGACACTCTTCGAAGCCGCTACGCGCGTGCCGGTGATTTTTGCGGGAACCGGCGTGTCCTTGCGTGGGGCGGTTTGCCGGCGAACGGTGGAGCATCTCGACCTTTATCCAACGATCGCTTTCATGTGCGCCTTGGACGGCGTGCCGGCAAACCTGCACGGCGAGAGCCTGTTGCCTCTGCTTCGCGATCCTGCGGCTGAATGGAGCAAGCCGGCCATCACCCAGGTTCGAAGAGGCAAGACAAAGGAGAAAGCCCAGATCGACGGGTACAGCATTCGCGACGAGCGTTATCGCTACACTTGGTGGAACGAAGGGAGAGACGGCGAGGAGTTGTCACCAGAGCTAAAAGTCTCGTTCATCTCATTTACGGCTTCGACGAGTCGCCGTTCGTCACCAAGATCGGGAAAGCGACTTGAAGGTCGCGCTTCGAGGAAAGCGTCATCGAAATACTAAGCGGCTGTGTCCGATTTCGGATCGCTGGTTGATAGGAGACCGGTTTTACGGTCAATCGTATAGCCGGCGTTGCGCAGCGATATCAGAACATCTCCCAGGTGAAGCTGATCGAGAGTGTAATGCTTATGAATCGCCTTACGTAGAATTCGCGCATAAACATGGCTTGGATTCCGATCTTCGCTTCCGGATGATTGTGAACAAGGAACCAAGATTTTAGGCGTCCGCCGAGTGTCGCACGGGCAGTTTGAAAATCTGCCCTTATCTTCGCTGAAGTCTGCGAATCGTGAAGCTCCTTGATTCGCGCAGGAGCATAAACCTGAGGGACCAGTTGGGAGCTAATGACAAAACCGTCAAGCCCGCCGTCGCCGCATCACTACATCGTGAGCGAGACGTTGAAAGGAATCCGCCGCGCGATCGGAACCGCGCAGCACGGCAAGAAGCCATTGCTTTCGGCCGATATCCGGCGCATCATCGGGCGGTGCCCGAAAAGCGTGCGAGGCACGCGCGATTGCGCGCTTCTTCTGACCGGGTTCGCCGGCGCCTTCCGCAGGTCCGAACTTGCGGCGATCGAGGTCTCCGACGTGTCCTATTCGAAGGACGGCTTGGTCATCGACTTGCGCCGCTCGAAGACCGATCAGGAAGCGCGCGGCCGACAGGTCGGTATTCCCTTCGGGCGCGATGCCGGGACATGTCCGGTCAGCGCGGTGCGCCGCTGGCTGAAGGAGTCCCACATCCGGTCCGGCCCCCTGTTCCGCGCGATCAACCGCCATGGCCACATCGGTCCGCGTGGTTTGAATCGCGCCTCGGTCAGTTGGATTCTGAAGCGGGCGGCGCGGAGAGCGCGGATGAAGACGCGGCCGCTGGGCGGTCATTCACTCCGTGCCGGCTGCGTCACTCAGGCGGCCATGAATGGAGCGAACGAACGGGACATCATGCGTCAGACCGGGAACAAGTCGGCGGAGACCCTGGCCAAGTACATCCGCATCGGGCAGATGTTCACTCACAACGCGGCGGCGAGCCTCGGGATTTAAGGTTCGCCGCTCGGCAACTCTAACACCAGGAAAGGCTCGGCGGTTTGCCGAGACCCTGGCCAGGTACATCCGCATCGGTCATATGTTCACTCACAATGCGGCGGAGAGCCTCGGGATATGAGGCTCGCTGCTGCACAACTCCAAAACCAGAAAAAAGCTGGCTTGCCGGAAAAAGGCCTTCTCGTAAGTCGGAAATGAAGAGCTTAATTCCTTCACCAATTGAGAGATTCTGCACTTCGAATCCCGCCAATTTTCCCGGCCATATTCCCTCCTAGACGAGAAATGCGACACACGTATCGCACACATAGCCGCTGCTCAGAATTGGTTTCATTGGTGGATCAGCGAAAGGAAGACTGACGGGGCTCAGCATCTGCTGTTTGCCAACTTCCCCATCCAATGACACCTTTTGAGTATTCATCTGACCGATGCCGCCGATCACTCGCGGGTCGAACGCAGGCCGGATGCAGAACAAGGAGCACCACGCAGCCAGGGCAGGTGTTCTCTTACAGCCGCGACTTAGCAGCTGTCACATGGGCCGCTAATTGTCTGGTTGTGTTGCAGTTAAGCCGCTCCGAAGAATGTAGGCCACTGGTATACCGAAGACACCGCTGTTTCGGCGCGAATTTAGGAAAATAATTTCTTTAGAATCAGCAGCTTGTGTTTGCATTTTCCCTTTGGGTTGATATATGATGGCCTAGAGGTTAGCACTAATCGATTAGATTGTCGGCCTGTGAAGCCGAAATGTAACCGACGCTGGCACGCTCCTTGACTCCCCGCCCTTACGGGCGCGCATAAGGTACCTCGGCGCGGCTCTCCTCCCAACGAACAAAAACTGTTTTCCGGTGTGTAGACGCCGCCGATCAGTCGTGCCTTCAGAGGCCGACGGGGCGAGGTCTATCAGAAAGAAGGTTGAAGTCATGAATACGGATGTTACTGATCAAGTACTTCACTTGATTGCAAAATCGATGAGCGAGGCGCGCTCGGGGATTGTAGAAGGCGCAGCCTGGGTTCCCGTGGTGCATATCATTCATTCTCTGGGTGTGCATTCGATGCGCGCCCCGGGGTTGCAGGCGGGTCCGATCGAAAGGGCCAAGGCGCTTAATGAGATCGACCATCAGTTGAGCGAGCTCAAGGGCAATTTGGTGATCACGCTCGCGGATGTTTGGATTGGCGAGGACACGCCAGACGGCTGTGCAGCAGTCTCTTGGGACTTCCCCTTTCCTGGCCGCCGCAAGGCGCTGGTGGCGGAAGTCGTGGAATGCTCCGGGCGCAGGACTTGCGTCATGCTGAAGTACAAGCGCTGCGCTGACGGGAAGGTTCTCTTCGGAGAACTTCTCCGGGGCGACCCGTCTACTTCGAGCGAGTTCTAGCTGCGCGCAACAGAAAGTGGCCGCGGGTACCAACCGGAGCCGCGGCCCTGGTGCCGGAAGCCCGTTTGACAATCATCAATGTTTGGCGGCGGGAGACAAAAGTGGGCAATGGCGCCGCATAACCAATCGAAGCTGGCGGCGCCGTTGTTCCAACAGACTTAGAAGGATCGGAGGTGAAAATCGAGTTTTTCAACTACGAAATCCATGGTAAGACGGTGCGACGGGCGCGCGGCCGGCATGGTCACCTTCGCCTGGCAAGACCAGATGGTTTCGCTGGCGTGCACCCGCCAGCGAAACAGTAACACTGCGTAGCGACAATCAGGTGGAGAAAACTTCAAAACCTCCCCATCGTCGACGCTACTCACCCAATGATGCAAAGAGGATAAGCAAATGCAAGAACAAACGACTGACCCAAACGCGTCTCTCGGGGAGCCCGGGATGGCCGAACCAACACCCCCACAAGGCGGCACGGCCGAAGCCACGCCATCAAATGGCCCGGCCGAACCAGAAGCCCAAGTTGCGCGCGCCGTGTCCGACCGCCCCGAAGCTACGGCGACCGGCCAGGGCGTGCAGGTACAGTTAACAGAAGAATTGCTCAGGCTCGAAAACGACACCTTGGGATCCGCGCGGCGCGAGTACACTCTTGACTCCGCGGTTGCCAGCGAGTTTCAAGGGATGGTTGCACGGACCCAATTCGGGCGCGAACTGTGGAAGCAGATCCCTCTTCCGACTCGTGGAGAAGCATACGGCTCAACACGCGCCCTCTTCGACTTGGTCAGGGAGACCATCGCGGCGCAAACCCACCTTGCTGACAAGGACAGCGCGCTGCTGGCGTATTGGGCCTTCTCGAGCTGGGTCCAGGATTTTCTTCTTGTCGCGCCGGGCATTTCAGTTTCTGGTTGGCCCCATGAGGCGAACGTTGTGCTCCGCACTCTGAGGGCTATCTGCCGCCATCCGATTCTCCTAGCTGGACTGACAAACGCAACATTAGCCAACATCGACTGGCAACTGAAACCGACCCTGATCATCTCCGATCCGGGTCTGAGCAAGCAGATGGCAGCGCTTTTGAGCGGCTCCACCTGCCGCGGATACCTCGTGCCCAGAAAGAAAAACGGTCACCCGGGCGACGCTTGTGACTTTTTTGGTTCGAAGGCGATCTTCGTGGGCGAAGATCCGTCGATGAAATCGATGCTGCAGAATTTCCTGCACATCAATGCATCGCTCGCGCCACGCGTTGAATTACAGCATGCGCTGCCCATGTCGGACGAGATCATGCAGCGCATGCAAAACCAGCTCCTCCTTTACCGCATGACAAACTTGCCAATGGTGGTTCGATCGAACTTCTGTGCGTCAGGCTTGTCCGCTGAAACCAACGCAATAGCGACCGCGCTGGGAAAAAGCATCGTTGATGCACCAGAAATCCAGGGTGAGATTGTTTCATTACTCGAGCCGGATTCAGAACAGCAAATAGCGGAACGCCGGAATAGCCTGGTGACGGTCGCTGTCGGCGCCGCGCTCTCGCTCTGCCACCAGGGCAAGATCGAGATTTTGGCGGGCGCCGTCGCTTCGGAGGCCAACCGCATGCAGGCGGCCCGCGGTGAAAGGCTGCAGCTTAGCGCAGAAAGGGCGGGCCACCTGTTGAAGAGGGCAGGCCTGCGCGCCAGGCGCCTCGGCTCTGCCGGCAACGGACTCCAGATGGACAATGCGACGCAGGTCCTTCTCCATCAGGTCGCCGCAGCGTACGGTTGTGTAAGTTCGGCCGATGGCGAAGAAAACCTCCATTGCCCGTTCTGCGCTGAGAAGAAATGAGTTATGCAGATTGTGTAGGTTATGCAGGATTTTTCGGCCGGAGCGCACAAACCACACGCGCTCCGGCCGAATCAAATGTAAGTCTTTAAGATTGTGTGACCTTCATTTTATGAGGTCTCAACTTTCGCCTTTTGGGGGCCCACTTTCACCTTTTGGGTGCACCCACATGGTCTACAGTAAAACAGAAAATGCTCTAACTGCAACCGCTGGTGCTGCCGCAGCTCATGCAGCGATAGCAACTGCCATTGCGTACCATGATTGCCCCGCACACATTGCAGCTCGGTGCATCGCCCATATCGTACATTTCACGCATCGCGTCGGCCGCATGATACAGGCCGCGATCCTGCATGCTGGGTCCGTGTGTTGGGTTCGCCGGCGGAGCCTGACGCGGCTGTACTTCGGGCGCAATGCCGCCGCCCGCATACACTCCCCCTCGTCCACCTGTTGCCGTAACGTGGCTGAGCCGCTTGGCCACTTCTTCGGCCAGTCGGGCGATGTGCTGCTGCGTCGTTGCGTCCACTTCTTCCTCCTGATCGCCCTCGTGAAGCAGGCTGGGGGAGGCTGGAAGTTGCGGTACCTTCGGAGCCAGCCCGGCGAACAGCGTCAACTGCTGGCCTGAAAGAAAACGCAAGTTGAGCCAGCGGAAAATATAGTCCATCAGGCTCTTGGCGTAGCCAATCTGCTCGTTGCCCGTCCAACCCGAGGGTTCGAACCGCGTATGCGCGAACTTTTCGCACAGCACCTTCAGCGGCACGCCGTGCTGTAAGGCAAGCGAAATCGAGGTAGCAAAGGCATCCATCAACCCTGAAACGGTCGATCCCTCTTTCGCCATGCGGATGAAGATCTCTCCCGGCTGGCCATTGGGATAGAGGCCCACGGTGATATAACCTTCGTGCCCGCCGATGGAGAACTTGTGCGTTACGGACGCACGCTCCTCCTGCAGCCGGTGGCGCACCGCGCGCGGCGGAGCGTTCAGATCCTGATCCTCTGCCTTGGCAAGATCCGCGGCGTCGAGCGACGGCGCAGCCGTCAGCACCGGTACCGCTGCAGCTGTCGCGATCTCTTCAAGCGCCCTTTGGAAAGCGTGCGCGGCGGCGTGCAACTGTTTTGCGCTCACCTCGATCTTGTCGCCGGCATGCGCTTCCAGCGTCTTCAGATCGGCCTCAGCGGCCGGCTGTGACGCCGCCAGATTACCCAGCAACCGGCTCCCGGCCGTATCCAGAACCGACGGCTCCTTCTTCGTGTCCATGCTGGTGTTCAGCGGCTGTGTGCCCTTCGACCCATCGCGGTAGATGGCCACCGCCTTGATGCCCAGCCGCCAGCTCGCGGCGTAGGCCTCGGCTACATCGTCCACCATTGCCTCCTGCGGCAGGTTCACCGTCTTCGAAATCGCGCCGCTCAGGAAAGGCTGCGTTGCCGCCATCATCTTGATGTGCCCCATGTAATGGATCGACCGCGTTCCCTTGGCCGGCTTGAAGCTGCAATCGAACACCGCCAGGTGCTCCGGCTTGATGCCCGGCGCGCCTTCAATGGTGCCCGTCGCATCGATGTAGCTCACAATCGCGTTCACTTCATCGCTCGAGTAGCCCAGCTTGAACAATGCCGCCGGCACGGTGTTGTTCACAATCTTGATCATGCCGCCGCCCACCAGCTTCTTGTACTTCACCAGCGCCAGGTCGGGCTCGATCCCCGTCGTGTCGCAGTCCATCATGAAGCCAATCGTCCCCGTCGGCGCCAGCACCGTAGTCTGTGAGTTGCGGAAACCATAACGCTCGCCGTAAAGCAGCGCCATGTCCCAGCTCTCGCGGCTGGCCTCGATCAGCGCATCCAGTTGTGGCACCGTGAAGGTCGAGCCGCTGTGGCGCGACTTGCCGATGTTATTCACCTCGGCGCGGTGCATGCGAATTACATCGAGAAACGGCTCGCGGTTCACGTAGAATCCGGGGCACGCTCCACCCTGATGATCCACCGACGCGGTCAGTGGCGTTGCCGACGCCAGTGGCTCGCACTGCGCGGCGATGATTGCCGACTGCAAATACGCTTGACCGGTCATGATCGCGGTCATCGCGCCGGCCACGTCCTGTCCGGCTTCGGAATCGTAAGGCAGCCCCATCGCCATCAAAAGAGCGCCCAGGTTCGCATATCCCAACCCCAGCGGCCGGTAGTCGTGCGAGTTGCGCGCAATCGCTTCGGTCGGATACCCGGAGTTGTCCACCAGGATTTCCATCGCCGTGATCAGCACTGAGATCGCGTGCCGGTACGCGGGAACATCGAACGTGCCCGCCGGTGTCACAAACCGCAGCAGGTTCAGGCTGGCCAGGTTGCAGGCTGAGTTATCCAGGAACATGTACTCGCTGCATGGATTGGAAGCATTGATCCGCGCCGTGTTCTTGCTTGTGTGCCATTTGTTGATCGTCGTATCGAACTGCATGCCCGGATCGCCGCACTGCCAGGTTGACTCGGCGATCTTGTGCATGATCTCGCGCGCCTTGTAGTTCTTCACGGGCTCGTGGCCCTTCACCGTGTATGTGGTGAAGTCGGCGTCGGCCTCGTACGCGCGCATAAACTCGTCACTGACCCGAACTGAATTGTTGGCGTTCTGGAAGAAAATCGAAGAAAAAGCCTCGGAATCGGGACCCGATCCGTCGTAGCCTGCTTTGATCAGTGTGAAGGCTTTGGCCTCTTCCTTGCTCTTGCACTCGATAAATTCAACGATGTCCGGGTGGTCCACATTCAGGATCACCATCTTCGCCGCACGGCGCGTCTTGCCGCCGCTCTTGATCACTCCGGCAAAAGCGTCGAACCCGCGCATAAAGCTCAACGGTCCGCTTGCTTGCCCGCCGCCCGACAGCAGTTCCATCGATCCGCGCAGCGACGAAAGATTCGTCCCCGTTCCCGAGCCCCACTTGAACAGCATGCCTTCCGTCTTGGCCAACGTCAGAATTGAGTCCAGCGAGTCGTCGACCGCGTTGATGAAGCAGGCCGAGCACTGCGGGTTCTTGTATCCAGTAGCCGAATATTGCACGCCGCCCGTTACCGGGTCCCAGTGCCAGTTTTGGCCGTCCGCATCCGGCTCCAGCCGGTCGCAGCCCACGTTGAACCAAACCGGTGAGTTGAATGCCGCCTTCTGCGTCAGCAGCATGTGCGCCAACTCATCGTGGAAGATCGCTGCATCCACTGGCGTGGCAAAATAGCCCCCGCCCATGCCCCAGTTGCGGACTGTCTCCGCCACTCGGGCCACCAGTTGCCTTACACCGGTCTCCCGTTCCGGAGTGCCCATCTGCCCGTGCAGGTACTTCGAGGCCACAATGTTGGTCGCAGTCATCGACCAGTCCGCCGGCACCTCCACATCCTTCTGCTCGAAGATCGTATTGCCCTTGGTATCCGTAATCGATGCGGTCCGCCGCTCCCATTGGACCTCGTCGTAAGGTGATACCCCTTCCCTTGAAAAGCGGCGGGCGAAAGTCAAGCCCTGCTGGGTACGCGGGCTGGCTTGGAAGGCAGCACTCGAAGTCTGCAGTTGAGCCTCGTTCATCGTAATCCTCTCCGTTGAGCAAAATTCGTGAAGACTGCCGCTCTTCCGGCGACAGAGCCGGGAAGCTGGGTAGCCTGCAACATCGTAGAAACGAACGGAAAACGGGAATAAAAGTAACCGTGAGTTTCAGTGCCCTCACGGGTCTTTTAGCGTGACCTGCGTGCTCCTCGTCGCCGTACTCTATAACTGCCTGCGCCGCTGGAAGCCCAACCCCCCTGAACCCCCACTCCCAAGACGCTTGAAAGAGCACCTGGATTCCGGAATCGCTCGATTTACGCCGCTTTTTTCGTTACAGTTCGTTTACAGCCGCAGATGAAAAAATACCGCTCTCCATGGTGCGTGTCAATAACAAACCACAACATCTTGTATTTTGTTAACATTTCGCGCACCTGGTCACTAAACACTGCCATTTACCTGTGGAAAGCTCGAAACAGCCTTATCTGGTGCGGGGTTGCGCGCTCCAATTTGCCCTTGAAATAGAGCGGCTGAGGTCCCACTGCGACCCGATGCCCCACCGACAAGCGTATCCCTCGATAACCTCCTCCACAAGGCGCAAAATCAGTGCAGTTTGCTATGCGGAGCTGTGCAGATGTGGACAAATGGGGCCGTGCGAGTTGGTCCTGAAGGGCTCTTGGCGCTCACGAAGTGATGTCTCTAAAAAATTTCACACGGATAGTCTTGACGGTTCCCCGATAGCCAGCTCATAATTTCGCCGCTAGAATAGTTTCCCATTCGCACATCACGAACCATTCGCTCGCAACAACCCTCTCGCTCTTCCCGATCTCCTGCTCGCCTGAGATCCCTTTGCTCCATCGCCCTGGAATCTTGCGTTCGCGCCATCTCACTTCAGGAGCCTCCCCATGCTCAAAACCTTCCTACAAATTGTTGCCGGAGTGTTCGCGCTGGCCTCGCTGGCGATTCCTGCATACGCTGCTAGCCCCCTCACCATCAACACCACCACCTCCACCTGCGGCGGCCAAACCGCTGGCTCTGTGTGGGAGATCAACAACGGCGCGCTTGATATCTGTTTCGATCCCGCCCATGCCAGCATCATCGATTTGACTCCCGACGGAACCGCCGACAATCTGGTTGATCAGACGCAGACCGGTGGCGGCGTTCCCAAGGGCTTCTATATGGACAACGCCGGTTTCGGAACGCCTGCCGGAGTTCCCGGCTACGATCAGACCGGCACCTACATCGACTTTTGGGTCACGTATCCCTCCGGCACCGGCAACAGTTACACCTACAGCGAACACTGGATCGTCACACCCTACGACCCAGGTGTTCACGTCTACTTCGTCGCCGACCACGCCACCACCGACGCCACCGGCTCCATCGGCCAGGTGCAATGGGTTTTTCGTCTCGACTTGAACAAGTTCAATTACCTCTATATGGCGAACGAGGACCTCAGCAATCCCGGCCCCGTTCAGCTCGGCCCCATGCCCACCTATGCCGAGTACTTCGGCACCGTCAACCCTGACGGCCTCGGCGCCGCCGATCCCGGCCGCGCGGTACAGGACGCTACGGTCGACATGCACGGGTATGGCGAAGGGACCTGGTCCGCATTCCCGCCCATCGCCCCCGGATTCGGCCGCCTCTTCGGCGACAAGTATGACTACTCCGGTTATAGCTATCTGAACCTGAGCCACGGCGTTTATGGCTCGCAATACGGCGCCTGGGTCGTATTCCCCAGCAACGAATCTCTCGTCGGCGGTCCCACCAAGCAGATGCTTCTTTTCACGGGCAATCTCGACATGATCGAGGCTTTCTCCAACCACCTCGACAACGACATCACCGACACCACGCCTTCAGGTACGGCTTCGCATCGCCTCTTCGGGCCTTTTTACGTCAGGTTCAACCACTTCGGCGGACTCATTCAAAATGCATTCGACATGTACTGGGATGCCGTTTTGTTCGGTTCGACCTTTGACTGGCTCTACGATAACGAGAGTGACCTTCTCGCGTCCGGCTACGTTCCCTCAACCGGTCGCGGTGATGTAAGCGTACAAGTCAACGGCGTCGCCGGTCCTCCCAAAACCGCGTGGGCCGTTCTCAGCGATCCCGGAACGAACTTCCAGTACTCGACGGCCGCTCAATACTGGATCGATATCAGCCGCGATGGCACCGGAATATTTCAGCGGGTCATGCCTGGCACCTATCGCCTCTCGGTGTACGACCTCGGACGATGGGGCGAGTTACGACAGGAAAATGTCTCCGTAAGCGCCGGCCAGAGGGTTGTCGTTCCTACCGTGAATTTCGCACCCGAGAACTTCGGCGAGGACACGTGGACCATCGGGATTCCCGACCGTTCTTCGCACGAGTTCCTTCACGGCCAGGATTCGTATCACCACGATGACCGCCAGTATTGGGGCAACTGGAACTACTGGGCGGACTTTCAGGCGAATCAGGGCGCTGTGATATACAACGCCACCAGCGGCCCCGCCGGCCCAGCCACGAATAACCTCGCTCAATGGAATTACAACCATTGGAAATCCTTCGACCCTGGCCTGTTTGGCGGATATTTTTGCAGCGCTGCGGATGATACCACTGACGGCTACACCTGCACGATTCCCAGCTACGTTGCGGCGCTTCCCGGCGCAACGGGAACCAACGGCGTCGGCACGCCAACACCACCCTGGACGGTCAACTTTGCCACCCCGTCTGATGTGCAGAACTACACCAACGGCTACGCAGTGCTATCGGTTTCGCTTGCCGCAACTGAGGCCAGTTACATCGTGACGTTGAATGGCCAGCAACTCATCTGGTCCGGCGTCAACAAGAGCGACGCCTCCGTGCGCAGCGGCCTCTCCGGCTACACGCAGTGGTTCGCCTTCCAGTGGCCGACGAGCGCACTCAAACCCGCCGGCGAAAACAATGTACTCACGATTTCAGTCAGCCAGCCCGAAGGCGATGAGGACGACGCGCTACGCCTCGAGCTGACGAATACCTCCGCCGCTCCGTCTGTGCGCGGCTGGAACGATTACAGCTTCGTGACCGCGGGCGCAACCGGTGGCTCGGTCACCGTCCCGCCCAACGACGCCATCCCGAATCCATAGCAGGATTCACGGTTGCCCCACCCTTTTCGGTTGGCGCGGCGGTCAAACGGGTGGGAGACGACGATGGCTTGGCACAACTGTCGTACGCCGCCGGCAGGACCAAACACATTAGCCAGCTCCATCCGCCACGCCGGACGGAGACAGCCGAACTCTCAACCAATCAGGCTAGGCCGAAAGAAGCAGCGGTGCCATCACAAGCGTGACGACGCAGAGCCGCTTGATCAGCGAGGCGTCACTTCTACGCGAGGCGAACGTATGCCACCATTCTGTGCAAAAGAAAACATCGCCCATTCCAGGCGACGTTTTCTTATTTCGAAGACAGAAATCAGCTGCTTGATT
>CAVWXA010000015.1:0-1260478 GCA_963758785.1 uncultured Acidobacteriaceae bacterium | reverse complement strand
AAGAATATACTTGACTTACCCACGCCAGTTTGATACATTCTTTACATGGACAGCCCAAATACACTAATCGAAGCCATTAAGTACTTTCAGGATGAACAAGTTTGCATCGATGCCGTAGCCGCTATGCGCTGGCCAGATGGCCCGGTTTGCCCTGAATGCGAGACCTTGAATCCCTATTACCTGAAAACGCAGAAGCGATGGAAGTGCCGTGAGTGCCGGATTCAGTTCAGCGTTAAGCGCGGAACGATCTTCGAGGATTCGCCGATCTCCCTTACGAAGTGGCTCCCGGCCTTGTGGCTGATTTGTAATTGCAAGAATGGCGTTTCCAGCTACGAAGTCGCCCGCGATCTGGGCGTAACGCAAAAGACTGCATGGTTCATGCTGCATAGGCTTCGTGAAGTATTGAAGGACACGCGGACCCATAAGTTCGGCTTTGGTGGTCCCGTTGAATCTGATGAAACCTACATCGGACCGAACCCTCGGAAGATGCACAAGAAGCAATTAGCGAAGTACCACGCACAGCAAGGCAAGGGAATGCGCGGTGATGTTTACGTGGGCAAGACCGCCGTTCATGGAATTCTGGACCGTGAGCTACGGCAAGTCCGCGCAACGGCATTGACCAACGTCAAGCGCAAGACCCTGCAAAAGATGATTCTCGACAACGTGACGCCGTTCGCTAAGGTCTATACGGATGAGGCTCTCATGTACGATGGCCTGAGCAAAAACTACATTCACAAAGTTATCAATCACTCGCAGGAATACGTGAAGGGCCAAGTCCACACGCAGGGAATCGAGAATTTCTGGAGCTTGTTGAAGCGTGGGCTGCGGGGAACGTACATTGCAGTCGAGCCGTTTCACTTGGACCGCTATCTTGATGAGCAAGTGTTCCGCTATAACAACCGCGCAACAAAGGATAATCCGTTGACAGATGGAGATCGCTTTGCGCTCGCGCTATCTCAGGTCGCAAACAAGCGGTTGACGTATGCTGAGTTGACGGGGAAATCGGAAAGACCGGAAGCGTAATCCTATTCGGCGTCAGAATCGTGGACCGAAGCCGAAGACTTAGGCTTTGGTCCCGGCTTTACCTTGCCTGCCTTGGACGCCTTTTCCTCTGCCAGAATCCGCTTCAGATCGGTCTTGGAAACGCTCAAGACGCGTCGCAGACCCTCATTAAAGCGATCCATTTCAGATCCGTCCTTGTTTTCCACGCGCATTCCAATCTTAATTCAGCTAGAATTTCCACATGCTCAGAAGACGCCGAAGGCTAGGCGACTCTTGAGAGCAACCTAGCCGTTCAACGCTGTACCCGATTCACCATCCCCGCTCCCACAAAGAAAGAGGATGGAAACTTTCCTCAAGTAACCCGGCTTCAGTTAATAACTGAGGCCGGTTTTTCTTGCGTTCTGCTAAAATCAAGCACAGATCGGCTTTCATCACGTTTGCCGGTCCCCTCCGGACGGGTGTAGCTCAAGGCATAGAGCGTCTAGATCTCTGTACCGGCCCAAACGTGACAGCGTGAGGGACACGGTGACCTCGGAGATCGGTGGGTTGGAATCCCCCCACTCGTCCCTGATTCTTATCTCTTACAGCCCAAAAATCATGGAATAATGCCTTACTTATTCCATTTAAAATCAGTATCTTCTGGCAATCATTACAGCACACATTGCGTGCTAAATGACCCCATGTAGGCAGACTATCAGAAAATGTGTTGAGTCAGGCACACTTTTCTATGACAATTTGTCATAGCTGACGCGATGTCATAAAAATCGCTTCGGACCCTCTCGGGTTACCCAACTATATTTATACCGGTACAAACCGCTGAAGGGAAAGCACTTAACCCCCAAAGGGGATGGGGGGGAGGAGTAACTAAAAGGAATGATCATCCCGATCACGCATGGTGGTTGATTGGTAAGATGTGGAGATGTGCGCGAAGACAGCAGTGGAGAAGAGGTTCGACGCGATACTCCGGCGGATGTTGCAGGCCAAGCCGCTGTCGCGATCTGAGGTCAGCGCGAAGCTTCAGGCGCGACGGAAGGCACGCAGCACAGGCAAGTAAGTTGAAGTTGACTGTTACGGGATCGAGTTAGAACGCAACCAGCGTCTTGTACGGTAAGGGTGTTCGACTGACCATACTTGTGAGCGCCATGTCGAAGATCGCCGCCTGCATGCGCCGCCGGTTGTACCGCCAGCAGAACTCGCGCATATAGCGATCCAGGTGCCAGGGGCTGAGCTTGTGGTAGTTGCCGACGATGGCACGCTTGAACAGCGAAAACGCATTCTCCACCGTCTGCGTAGTTGTCCAGACGCGCTCCCGGAGTTCCTTGGCGTGATTGCCTCTCGAGTGTTTCTCTCTGGGAATCAGACCCTTGTAACTGGGATTGCCATCGGTGACAATTTCTTTGGTGTTCTCCGCCAGTTTGGCATCCAGCACTGGCTTGATTGATTCGAAGCGGCGGTTGGACATCGACTCCAGGTGAATCCGCCCGTTGCGTTCGGCCATGCCGATCACCGTGGTTTTAGAGGCTTTGGCCACCTTGGACCCCTTGTGGCGAAGTTGGCCTCCAATATATGTTTCGTCGATCTCAACGGTGGTGTCGGGGTCTCCCAGTTGAACATCTTTGGCTTCCCGCATGGCTTCGCGAATCCGATGAGCCACATACCAGGCCGTCTTGTAGGTCATGCCGATGTGACGCCCGAGCTGGCTGGCCGAGATGCCCTTCTTGGCATCGCTCATCAGGGAGATCGCCGCGAACCATTTAGTAAGCGGAAGATGCGAATCATGGAATAGGGTGCCGGCAGTCGCACTGAACTGAAGCTTGCAGGCAGCACATTGAAACAAGCGACGCGGTCCGCCAGTCTTGTTCGTAGACTCGATCAGCCAGCACATGCCGTGATCGCACGCCACGCAGCGAACGCCCTTCGGCCAGCGCGTTTTGACTAGATGATCGAGTGCATCCTTTTCAGTTGAATACCGCCGCGTCAGAGAGTACAGATTCATCGCATGCCTCGGTTCCACCTATCATGCCTCTAAAATGAACATGTGTCAACGGGATAATAATTCTAAAAGGTACACAATGGCCGCGGACCTGGCCAATGGTTTAACCCGCACACGTTCGTTTCGCTCCCCAACTCAACGCCCCGGCGGACCGAACATCAACCGCAATCACCCATTCTGCTTCATCAGCAGGCTCTCAGCATTTTCGAGGGAGATATTTCCCGAGAGCTGTTTGAACCGCGACTTCACGTCGTCTTCCTGTTCCGAGATCGACTTGAAGATCAGCGCGCGACCCTCAATGTGCACATGGGTCTCCGTAATCTGCCATTCGCCTCCGCCGGTATTGCGCCTCTCGACATCAAAGCTGCCGCCCGCCTTCAGGTATCCCAGTGCGCCATGCCAGAATTTCACGTCGTGAATCATGCGTCCCTTCAGGCTCACGATGCGATGCTCGGTCTTGTCCACCTTCATGTCGCCCGCCATCGCAGCGAACACGCGTGCCTGCCGCGTCGGTGCATGAAATTGTGGATTCGGTTTGAATTGCAGAGTGATGTCGTCGCCCTGCTCGCCCGTTTTGGCCCACAGGAACGCGTCGGGCAGCATCTTCAGCATCTCGGTCGCCTGGTCGTCATCATGCTCGCCGTCCCTGCGCTGCTTCTCCTGCGCATCCTGGCTTTGGATAAACTGGTTCATCCCGTCGCGCTGCGCCGCATTATTCAAGGACTCGCCGTTTTTCTTGAGCAGCCGCGTCAACTGCCCCTTATTTGCCTCGGCCACCCATTGCTCTACATTCGCTTCGGGCTTGCGATCCACTTCGTAGTAGAGCCAATGCGTGTGATCCGCAGCGTCGGCCGTCAATTCCGTGTGTACCGCCTGCTGCACAATCTGCTGCGCGTCCTGCTGTCTCGTGTCTTGTCCGCGCGCCATCGCACAGAGTCCCAGCAGAGCGGCGGTTCCGGCAAGCAGACTCCCGCACGAGCGCATGATGTCTCCTATTCGCCGCAGCCCGACCGGCACAGCAGCCAGACCGCGCCGCGTTCCAGTGCATTTAGATGCGTTCTGCTCGCTGTGCGCGAATCGGTCAGGCTATCATCGGCTTATGAAGCGCGTTCTCCTCTCCTGGAGCAGCGGCAAAGACAGCGCCTGGACCCTCCACGTCCTCCGCCGCGATCCATCCATCGAACTCTGCGGCCTTCTCACCACCCTCAATGCCGAGTTCGACCGAGTGGCCATGCACGGCGTGCGCCGCACCGTACTTGAAGCGCAGGCCGCCGCCGCGCATCTTCCGCTATGGATCGTGCCTCTCCCATGGCCCTGCCCCAATGAGGTCTACGAGCAGCGCATGGCCGAAGCCTGCCAACGCGCCATCGCCGAGAACATCGATGCCGTCGCTTTCGGCGATCTTTTTCTTGAAGACGTCCGCGCCTATCGCGAGCGCCAGCTCGCGCCCACGGGCCTCGAGCCGCTCTTTCCCCTCTGGCAGATTCCCACCGATGCGCTCGCCCGCGACATGATCGCCGGCGGCCTGCGCGCGCGCCTCTCCTGCGTAGACACAAAGCAACTGCCCGCGTCTTTCGCAGGCCGCGAATTCGACTCAGATCTGTTGCGCGATTTGCCGCCCGGAGCCGATCCCTGCGGCGAGCGCGGCGAGTTCCACACCTGCGTCTACGCCGGTCCCATGTTCTCCGCACCGCTCGAGCTAGCAACCGGAGAAGTCGTCACCCGCGACGGATTTCACCTTCGCCGACTTCGCTCATCCCCGCCGCCGAGCCCGTGACTGCTTAGCTCCCTGGCTCACTCGTTCTCTTGCTGCTTTGCTCCCTCGCTCCCTTGCTCCCTGCCTTACTCCAAGCTCCGCAGCGCCGGATACAGCTTCCTCCACTGCGCATAGCCGGCCTTGTAAGCCGCCACATCCGCCGCATCCGGCTCGATCCGCTGCGCCACCTCGATCGCCTGCCCGCACGCCTCGTCCAGATTCTTCCAGTGTCCCGCGCCCACGCCGGCCATCAGCGCGCAGCCAAACGCGCCGCCCTCTTCGGCCACCAGCACCTCCACCGCGTGCCCGTAAATCGCCGGCCTGAATCTTCCGCCACAGCGCGCCGCGCGCTCCGCCGCCGCCCAGCCGAATCCCGCTCACCGGAATCCCCAGCTCGCGCGAACAGCGCAAACGTATCTTCCAGCGAGTACGCCACGCCCTCCAGCACCGCGCGCACAAAATGCGCCGCCGTATGCTGCACGCCGATGCCCGCAAACGCCGCCCGCACCTCGGGATCGAGATGCGGCGTCCGCTCGCCCAGCAGATACGGCGCCCACTCCAGCCCCTCGCTGCCCGCCGGAACCTTCGCCGCGCCGTCGCTCAGCGCGTCGTAGCTCTGCCCGGCAAAGAACGTCTCCCGCAGCCAGTTCAGGCTCAGCCCCGCGCTCTGCGTCACGCCCATCACGTGCCACACGCCCGGCACCGCGTGGCAAAACGTGTGCAGCCGTCCCTTCGGATCCTTCGTCGGCTCGGCCGTCGCGGCAAACACCACGCCCGAAGTCCCGATCGTCGCCGACACGCTGCCCGGCTGCAGAATCCCCATGCCCACCGCGCCCGCGCCCTGGTCGCCCGCGCCCGCCGCCACCGGCGTTCCCGCCTTCAATCCCGTCAGCCCCGCCGCCTTCTCGCTGATGCGCGCGCAAATCTCCGGCGACTCGTACAGCTTGGGCAGCCAGCTCATCTCAATCCCCGCCGCCTCGGCCACTTCGCGCGACCACCGCCGATGCGTCACGTCCAGCAGCAGCGTTCCGCTCGCCTCCTGCACGTCGATGGCGAACTCGCCCGTCAGCCGGTAGCGCACGTAATCCTTCGGGCACATGACGTGCGGATCTTCGCGAAGATCTCCGGCTGGTGCGTCTTCACCCACAGCAGCTTGGTCAGCGTAAAGTTGGGCAGCGCCGGATTGCAGGTGAGCTCGATCAGCCGCTCGTAGCCGATCTTCTCCGTCAGCCAGTCGCACTCCGGCTGCGTGCGCGTGTCGCACCAGATGAGCGCCGGCCGCAGCACCGCGCCCGCTTCGTCCAGCATCACCGCGCCGTGCATCTGCCCGGTCAGCGCAATCGCCGCAATCGGCTCGCGCGGCTCCAGCGTCGCCGCCAGCGCGCCGCGAATCGCTTCCTGCGCCGCGCGCCACCAGTCTTCGGGGTCCTGCTCCGCCCATCCCGGGTGCTCGGCGCGAAACGGCGCGTGCTCGCACGATGCCGCTCCCATCAGCTTGCCCGCGCCATCCACGACGACCGCCCGCGTCCCGCCCGTTCCCACATCCATGCCCAGGAACCACATAGCCGGCCTCCCTCTCGCCCTAAATCGCTTTTCTCCGCGCACGCAGCATACCAGTACGGACTATTCGCGGGAAAGGGAACAGCTCGCCGGAACGGCCCATCCATCAGATTTGCTCTCTCGCCGCACAACCACGCCTGCGCGTAGGACAGCCCGGTATGTCCGATCAAAGGACCATCGGATTTGCCTCTCCAAATTTGGAGTGCTATCATTCCAATATTGGAGTAATATGGCCGCCGCACTTCCCATCCCGCAGATCGCCGGCTACCGTTTCGACGAAGCTGCGGACCTCTCCGATCCTGCCACCCGCAAGCGTCTCACTCCGGCGGCGATCAAGGCATTCCTCAGCATCACCGAAAAGTGGGGCGTCAAAGACGAAGATGCACGCCATTTGCTCGGCGGAATCTCTTCGGGCACGTTCTACGCCCTCAAGAAGGATCCGGCCCGCCGCGCTCTCGATCAGGATGCGATGACCCGCATCTCTCTCCTTATCGGAATCTTCAAGGCGCTCAATATCCTGCATAGCCCGCGCCTGGCCGACGCATGGATGACGCTCTCCAACTCGAACCCTATCTTTCGCGGCTCTACTCCGCTCACCTACATTCTCCGCCTGGGTCAGCCCGGCATGATGGAATTGCGCCAGCTTCTCGACGCTCGGCGCGGCGCCTGAGCGCGACCGCGAAAAGCGCAAAAATGACGAGCGCAACCAAAGCAGGCGCCACGAGAACCAGCTCCGTGATTCCCCCCGTCAGCGAGTGCCTGTTTCGCGGCACGCATCGACTCATCCCTTCGAAGTACAGCGCCGAAGGCACCGTTCTTGCCGAGCTCACCGACAACGAAAGTGAAGTGCGCGACCTCATCGAACTCGATGGCGCGACCAACGCCCGTCTGCTCGGTGAAGAGGGCCTGCTCCCCGGCATCAGCGTGCACGAGCTGCTTTTTGGCGTCCCCTACAGCGAGATCGTGAACGCTTCTTTTACTCATGCCGCGCCCCGCGGCGGCCGCTTTAACAACAACCTGCGCGGTGCCTGGTATGCGGGCCTCGAGCGCGAAACTTCCATCGCCGAAGTCGCCTTTCACAAGCTGGAGCAACTGCGCGAGATCAATTGGCCTGAAGAAGAAATTTCCACCTGCGACGACTACCGTTCCGACTTTGCCGCCGAGTTTCACGATCTGCGCGGCGGTGCTCCACGTTACGCCAGGTTCCTCAAACCCAGCCCGATCCCCGAGTGCTACCGGCCCTCGCAGCAACTAGTCACGGACCTGCTCGATCGCGGCTCGAACGGCATCGTTTTCCCCAGCGTCCGCCGCGCCGGGGGAACTTGCGTCGCCTGCTTTCGTCCCGCGCTTGTTTATCACGTGCGCCGCGACGCCCGGCTGGAGTTCCGGCTCCACGCGCGGCACCCCTTCACGGCGAATCGGGTCCGCCGCGTGGCCTACTCCTGAACTCTTTGCCTAACTCCCCTTCGCGACTAGAACTGGTTGCATATAGACACCGGTTTGAAGGGGCACAACTTGCCGGGGCCCCGGGCGACAGGTCCTCGTCGCTGGGGTGGCTTGAGTCGTGCCGTTAAAGGCCTATAGACGGCGGGGCTTTGGCCCCTGAGGGATGTCTTGTGATCGTCACAAACCGTTTGTGCAACCAGTTCTGGAGTTATCTCGCTCAGTTCGTCGATCTCATCCATCCATCAATGCGACGTAAAATCACACTGAACGCGCCCACGTGCAATAAATCCGGGGAGGGTGATCAGGTCTGTGCCGCCCGAGCTTCCATCTCGAGCTCTTCAATCTCTCGCCTTCGATCCGGCCGATCCGAAAGCCGCGCTGGCGCAACTGCCGCAGTCGCCTGCTGTCTTTGCGCTGTATGGCGCCGACGCTCACGCTGAGCCGTACATCGGCCGCACGCCCAACCTTCGTGGCCGCCTCGAACGTCTGCTGCAGCCATCGCCTCAAGCATCCGCGCCGCTTGCATCTTGCCGGCCTTGTGCGCAGCATCCGCTGGCAACTCACTGGCTCTGAGTTTGAATCTCTGCTCGCTCAGTTTGAGCTCCTCCACGAGACCTACGGCGACAAAATCCTGGAGCGAATGCACCTGCGCCATCCTGCCTTCGTGCGCTTTCTCGGCAGCAATCCCTACCCGCGCATCACCGTCACCAACCGTCCCAGCCAGCGCGAAGCCGATTGGGCTTACGGCCCGTTCCCTTCGCGCGCCGCCGCCGAGCGCTACGCCGAAGAGATGCTGAAGCTTTTTCTCCTCCGCCGCTGCACCTTCGAACTCGCACCTGACCCGAGCTATCCAGGCTGCGTCTACTCCGAGATGAAAATGTGTCTCGCTCCCTGCTACAAGGGCTGCACCGACGAGCGCTATGCCGAGGAATCCGCCGCTGTCCAAAGCTTTCTCGCGACGCGCGGTGAAAGCCGTCTCGTCACTCTTCGTGCCCAGCGCGACCAGGCCTCGGCCGATCTCGAATTTGAATCCGCTGCCGCGCTTCACGCTCAAGTGCAGCGCGTCGAGAGCGTCCGCTCTCTCGCCGCCGAGTTGGTGCGCCCCATGAGCCGTCTGCGCGCCGTCATTCTGCAGGCCTCGGCGAGCCCCGACGAAGTTGCCGTCTTCCTTTTCGAAAATGGCCGCCTTCGCGGCCCCGCCAGCTTCTCCACGCTTGGCATGAGAATCCAGAATGAACAATCCGGCTCAACATCTCTCTTCGCGCAACCCCTCGTCATCGAACCAGTCCCCGAAATGACCACAAATTCGGCATTACCCGAAGTGTCAGGGCACGACTTGAGTCGTGCCGAAAACAGCCGTCATGACGCAGAGGCATCAGCCCCTGAGCCCTCGCCAATTCCCACAAAGGTCCCTCGCACTCTCCTCGAATCCCGCATGGAAGCCGCGCTCGCCACGCTCGCTGCACCTTCCAGCCCGCCCTCGCCAACCCACCGTCAGGGCCATCTGGCACTGCTCAAGCGGTGGTACTACCGCCCTGAAGCGCGCCGCGCTGGCGAAATCTTCTTCCCCGATCCCGAAGACCGCTGGCCCATCAAATCCATCCTGCGCGGAGTGGGCCGCGTCGCGGCAAAGTCGCTTTCCCTCAACTCGTAATCCTTAGCTCCACAGGGGACCGGTATCTCCTACACTGGAGGGTTGTACTTTCCCGGAGAAAACCACGTTGAAACTCGCCCTT
Organism: uncultured Acidobacteriaceae bacterium; assembly: GCA_963758785.1. Taxonomy (GTDB): domain Bacteria; phylum Acidobacteriota; class Terriglobia; order Terriglobales; family Acidobacteriaceae; genus Telmatobacter. The sequence continues at coordinate 1,250,985 of CAVWXA010000015.1, read as the reverse complement.
CCGTTCTCCTGTTTCCTTTTCGCCTCAACCGCCGCCGCACAATCGCCAACCGACGCTAATCTCGCCGCCCGCCACCGGGGTCCCCACGAACAGGTCTTAGTTCGCGGGGTGGATCGTCGCGCCGACGAGCGTCTTACCTTTCAGAGCGGCGATCCCTGGACTCCGCGCATCAACCTGAACGCCGACGCGGCAATGGTCTACGGGATCGGCCCCAAACTACCCGGCCTCATCACTTCCTGGCGCGACCACGGTTACACCGTCGAGCTCATGACCGGCGTTGCCTGGGGCGGCTATCAGGACTACCTCGATGGCAAATTCGACGGCACCGCCCATTGGGATCAGGCACAAACCGACGTCGACGGCCAGCACATCATTCATGGCGGCAATCCGATGGTGCCGTACATGTCGCCCGGCGAGGATTACGGCCGCTTTCTGAGCGTGGGAGTGAAGCGCGCGCTTGACCAGGGCGTGGAGGCCGTGTATCTGGAAGAACCGGAGTTCTGGGCGCGCAGCGGCTGGAGCGTGGACTTCAAACGGCAATGGCAGGCGTATTACGGTGAGCCATGGCAATCGCCCGATTCCTCACCCGACGCACAATATCGCGCCTCGAAATTGAAGTACTACCTCTATCGTCGCGCGCTGGGGCAAGTTTTTGACTTTGTAAGCGCATACGGAAAAGAGCATGGCAAGACGATTCCCTGCTACGTGGCCACGCACTCCCTCATCAACTATTCCACTTGGCGCATCGTCAGTCCGGAATCGTCTCTCATCGATGTCGGCGCAGACGGATACATCGCGCAGGTTTGGACGGGAACGGCGCGCGTGCCCAACATGTACGATGGCAAGCTCGCGCAGCGCACATTCGAGACGGCGTTCCTCGAATACGGCTCGATGCAGAACCTGGTGCGAGCGTCGGGCCGACGCATCTGGTACCTGAACGATCCCGTCGCGGACAGCCCGAATAACACTTGGGACGATTACCGCACCAACTGGCAGAGCACACTGACGGCCTCGCTTTTGCAGCCCGAAGTCTGGCGATACGAGATCATGCCGTGGCCGAAGCGCGTCTTCACCGGAATGCACCCGGCTACGGAACAGGATGCTGAAAAACTTCGGCAGGGGTCGAGCGTGAACCCGACAGGCGCGGCCCGCACCGCTCCGGCGCAGAAGATCAGCGTGCCCATGAAGGGCATTCCCAAGGCATACGAGACAGAGTTGCAAACCGTCATCACCGCCCTTGGCGACATGAAGCAGTCCGATGTGCGGTGGCAAATCGCGGGCACGCGAAACGTCGGTGTCCTTGTCTCCGATACCATGATGTTCGAGCGCGCCGCGCCGCAACCCTCCGATCAATATCTCGGCTCCTTTTACGGATTGGCTTTGCCGCTCCTCATGCGCGGCGTCCCCGTCGACCCAGTACAAATCGAAAGCGCAACCGCGCCCAGTTTTCTTAGCCGTTATAAGTTACTGTTCCTCACCTACGAAGGCCAAAAGCCTCCCAAGCCAGAGTTTCACGCCGCATTGGCCCAGTGGGTGCGCGCCGGTGGCGCTCTCGTAGTCGTCGACAACGACGACGACCCCTACAACTCCGTGCGCGAGTGGTGGAGCACAGCCCCGAATTCCTTCAAAACTCCACGCGAGCACTTATTCGCCGAGTTACATCTCCCCATCGACGCTAGCGGTCTCTTTCATGTCGGTCGGGGCGTTGTGCTCTCGGAGCGCGTCTCACCCGCAGCGCTCACTTATCAAGCCGACGGCAGCCAGACCCTCCGCGGCGTCGCGCGCCAGGCTGCCGCTGCCATCCATCTGCCGTGGCTCGAAACCAACGCGCTCGTTCTGCGCCGCGGTCCATACGTCATCGCCGCCGGCCTCGACGAATCGCTGCCCGGCGCCAAACCAGTCACGCTGCATGGCCACTTCGTCGATCTCTTCGACGCTAACCTTCCCGAGCTAACCTCAGTCACCATCGCGCCCGCAACGCGCGCCTTGCTCTTCGATCTGGACTACAACAAATCTGCATCCACCACCCCGCGCGTCGTCGTCGCAGCCTGCCAGGTGCGCGATCTCCGCCCCGCTCCACATCAGTTGACCTTCACTGCGACTGGCATCGCCGACACCAACGCCGTCGTTCTCATTCAATCGCGCCTCAAGCCAACAAACGTCTCGATCGCCGGCCAGACTCTCGCCCCCGACGACTATGCCGTCGATGACGGCACCATCCTGCTCCATTTTCCCAACTCCGTCGATCCTGTATCGATTGAAGTCAGTTTTTGATCCCGACCCATCAACACGACATATGAGCCCCGTGTTGCTTTGACCCCAAAGCGCGTCTTCCCGTAGTTGTCTCGTTTTGTTGGGGAACCTGGTTATGTTACGCTGGTCGCGTTTTCCGAATGAGCCAGCAAATCATCCACAAATCAAATTGGGAGAATCATGAGCGTCGCGCCGTCTTCAGTCATTGGGAAGCGCCGAGTTAGGGACGACGTTTTACCTTTGCGTGCATTTTCAAGATTCGAGGGCTAAGGAAAATGGAAAAACTTCCGTGGTTCGTCCACTGCGTCAAGTATCCGCCGGCTGACCCGCTCACGAAACAACTGTTGGCCCTTGTCGAGTGCCTCGAATCTGTTCCCGGCCCGAAAACAATTGGGTCGGAAAACTACGCCAAGGTGTCGGAAGCATTTTTCGATCGTGGCTGGGCGGGGTTCGAGGAAGCATTCGACGAAATAATCCCCCGTGCCCGACCCGATTATGCTTCCCTCAAACGCGAGCTGTTACGTGAATCGATCTTCAACCCAAAAGTACATTTGAGAATGTCGAGGACTCTCCTTGGAGAGATCACCATCAAGGAGGCGTTGGAAGAAGCCGCCCGGGACCGGGCGCAACCCAAGATGCAATGAACATCGCCAAGCGCTTATGCCGAGCGCTTATTTTATTTCGATCACCCAAAGAGACAAGCGCGAACCAAGATGACGGCACATCCGCGGACCCCGTTTTCCCGCCCACTGCCTGATACACTGTCCCCGCAAGGAGTTCCGCCCAAAAATCCATGGTTGAGCTGCTGCCCTCGATCCTGTCCGCGGATTTTGCCCACCTGGCCGACCAGATCGCGGCGGCCGAGCGCGGCGGCGGCGCTGCCATCCACGTCGACGTCATGGACGGCCACTTTGTGCCCAACATCACCATCGGTCCTCCGGTCGTCGCGAGCCTGCGCAAGGCCACCCGCCTGCCGCTCGACTGCCACTTGATGATCGATAACCCCAATGAATACATCGCCGCGTTTGCCGAGGCAGGCGCCAACTGGGTCAGCGTCCACTACGAGGCCTGCACCCACCTGCACCGCTCGCTGGAGATGATCATCCACCACGGCATGAAGCCCGGGGTGGTCCTCAACCCCGCCACGCGCGTCGACCTGATCATCGACATCCTGCCCATGGTGCACCACGTGCTCATCATGAGCGTCAATCCAGGCTTCGGCGGGCAGGAGTTTATTCCCTTTTCGCTCGATAAGATCCGCCACCTGGCCAAGTTACGGCGAGAGCTGGGCCTCAAGTTTAGAATTGAGGTGGACGGCGGTGTGGCTCACGACACGGTCGCTGCCATCGTCCAAGCGGGAGCGGAGTTGCTGGTGGCGGGCAACGCCGTGTTCGGCGCCGGACAGCCGGAGCGCGATGCTCGCGCCCTGCTGGCCGCGGCCCGTAAGGCCGAGCGCAAGCAATCGGTCAGGCAGGAAAGAGTAAAATTCACTCCAGCTATCATGGAAATAGCGAGCGGCCAGTCGACGGACCTCCCGCGCATTGAGGTGGTATGAACCGGTTGTCTTTTAAGATCGTTATCCCTGCTTTTTTGGCGTTGTTTCTCGGCGGAAATGCGGTCCAAGCCCAGGACCAGAATGCCGCACCGGACCAGAAGGCCGCGCAGAACCAGGACGATATCCATCCCCCGAAAGCCAAAAGGGAAAGCAAAAAGAAGAAGGCCTACGACCTGAACGCCAACCCGCTTGCCAGCGTGCAATCCAAGCAGCCCGACAAAGAGCTCTACGACAAGGCCATGGTCGCCATGAAAAAGGGCCGCTATGACGTGGCACGCCTCGACCTGCAAACCCTGCTCAACACCTATCCTGAGTCGGAATACCGCATGCGCGCCAAGCTTTCGGTGGGCGACACCTGGTTCAAGGAAGGCGGTTCCGCGGCCCTCACCCAGGCCGAGGCAGAGTACGAGGATTTCATCACCTTCTTCCCCAACGCTCCTGAAGCTGCCGAAGCCAAGATGAAGGTGGCCGACATCTACTACCAGCAAATGGAGAAGCCTGACCGCGACTTCACTAACGCCCAGCAAGCTGAGAAGGAATACCGGGACATGATCAACATGTTCCCGGATTCGGCGCTGGTTCCGCGCGCCAAGCAGCGGCTGCGCGACGTGCAGGAGGTTCTGGCCGAGCGCGAATCCCAGATCGGCATCTACTACGATAGCCGCGAAGATTACGTTGCCGCCATCGCGCGCCTTGAGACCGTGGCCGACACCTATCCGCTGTACTCCAAGAGCGACCAGGTGCTCATTGGCATCGGCGACGCCTACGCTGGCGAGGCGCACAGTGTAGCCATCGCTCCCGGTCTGCCTGGCGCCATCAGGGAACGCATGCACACCATCTACCAGGACAAGGCCGCCGCAGCCTATGCCAAGGTCATCACGCGCTATCCCATGGCGCCACACGTTGAGGATGCCCGCGACCGCCTGGTCGCCATGAATCGCCCCGTTCCTGAGCCGACCCAGGCGGCCATCGCAGAAAGCGACGCCGAGGAACGCAGCCGCCAGCCGCTGCACTTCACCGACAAAACCCTCGACATCATCAAGCGCGGTCCCACCGTTGTCGAGGCCGTGCACGTGGGCGAGCCCACCCTCGACGATCCCACGCGCACTCTCGCGCCCGACGTCACCAAGCAGAACCAGACCATCTTCGCGGATGCCGTCAACGCCGGCAGACCTCCCGCACCCTCCACCGCCGTCACGCCCACCGGCCCCAACGAGCCGCCGCGCAGCGATCAGCCCTCCACCGCTCCGCTGCAAATGCAGGCGCCGTCGGCAGGCACCGGCGTGGGCGTTGAGGTGGTCAATGCGCCCAACAGTCCAGCTCAAGGCGATTCGAACGCACTGGTCAAGGCGGTCGGGCCCACGAACACCGCTCTGCCTGCGGCCGAGAAGCCTGGCGAAGCTCCTCTCCAGGTAAACGACATCAAGCCCGGCGAGAACCCGCCCCAGCCCACCGACACCGCCCAAAACGGCAAAACGAAGAAGCCCAAGGTCGATCTGAGTGACGAGTCTTCCAGCAAGAAAAAAAAGAAGAAGGGCCTCGCCAAGCTGAACCCGTTCTAAGTTCCCGATCGATCCAGAACCATGGGGCCGCAGCTTTAACCGGGGCGGCCCGTTTCATTTGGACTCCGTCGAACACCTCCAATCGAAATTCGCGCCGCCCCGCATCTGCTAACCTGAAAAGTAGTCCCCTCGCTCAAAACCCTCTCTTCACGAGGGTTTTCCGCATCTCCATCGGGGACTCGCCGAAGACAAAATGCCTCACGACCTGCCCAAAGCCTACGACCCAACCGCCATTGAAGATCACTGGGCCGATTACTGGGTCCGCGAAAAACTCTTCGTCGTACCCACCCCCATGGCACCTTTCCAAAACCAACGCCCGGGCGGCCAGTCCTCCGACGCCCATTCGGCCTTCACCATCCTGCTGCCCCGCCCAACGTCACCGGCCGCCTGCACATGGGCCACATGCTCAACCAGACGGAGATGGACATCCTCACCCGCTGGCGGCGCATGAGCGGCCGGCTCGCCCTCTGGGTGCCCGGCACCGACCACGCCGGCATCGCCACGCAGATGATGGTCGAGCGCCAGCTGGCCGAAGAAGGCACCTCGCGCCAGAAGCTCGGCCGCGAAGCCTTCGTCGAGCGCGTCTGGGCAGTGGAAGCGCCACTACGGCGGCGCCATCCTCGACCAGATGAAGCGCCTCGGCGTCTCCGTCGACTGGAGCCGCGAATACTTCACCATGGACGAGCGCCTCTCCGTTGCCGTCCGCGAAGCCTTCGTCCGCCTCTACCATCAGGGCCTCATCTATCGCGGCGCCTACATCGTCAACTGGTGCCCGCGCTGCCAGACCGCCATCAGCGATCTTGAAGTCGTCCACGACGAGCAGAAGGGCCATCTCTGGGAGATCCGCTATCCCGTCCTCGGCGACGGCGGCAAAGAGACCGGCGAGTTCATCACCGTTGCCACCACGCGCCCCGAAACCATGCTCGGCGACACGGCCGTCGCCATTCATCCCGAGGACGAGCGCTACCTGCATCTCCACGGCAAAAAGCTGCGCCTGCCGCTGATGGATCGCGAGATTCCCATCGTCCTCGATCGACTGGGTCAGCCGCGAGTTCGGCACCGGCGCCGTCAAAGTCACGCCCGCGCACGATCCCAACGACTTCGCCCTCGGCGAGCGCCACCATCTGCCCTCCATCAACGTGATGGACGACCGCGCGCACATCAACGAGAACGGCGGCGCCTACGCCGGCCTCGACCGCTATGTCGCCCGCAAGAAAATCGTCGCCGACCTCGAAGAGCAGGGCCTCCTCGCCGCCGTCAAGGACCACACCAACAACGTGGGCCACTGCGACCGCTGCAAAACCGTGGTCGAGCCGCGCCTCTCCACGCAATGGTTCATCAAGATTCAAGCCGCTCGCCGAGAAAGCCATCGCCGCCGTCAAGCCAGATGCGAGCGGCAACAAAGCCATCCGCTTCACGCCGGAGAATTACGAGAAGATCTACCTCGAGTGGATGAAGAACATCCACGACTGGTGCATCTCGCGCCAGCTCTGGTGGGGCCATCGCATCCCCGCATGGCACTGCGCCGTCTGCCACAAGATCACCGTGCCCGAGCCCGGCTCGAAGCGACCCCACCGCCTGCGCGCACTGCGGCTCCAGTCAAATCACGCAGGAAACCGACGTTCTCGACACCTGGTTCTCCTCCGGCCTGCTGCCCGTCTCCGTCTTCGGCTGGCCGAAGATGTTCCATCGGTGAAGGGTACAGGCTTTAGCCCGTACATAAATAGTCCGGCGGGCGAGGGGGCTTTAGCCCCTGAGGGACAGACCCGCGCCGACTTCGACGCCTTCTACCCCACGTCGCTCCTCGTCACCGGCTTCGACATCCTCTTCTTCTGGGTCGCGCGCATGATCATGCTCGGCTGCTGGTTCTCGCGCGACGTCCCCATGCCCGACGGCAGCCCGCGCCCGCTCGCCGAATCCGTTCCGTTCAGCGAGGTCTACATCCACGCCCTCGTCCGCGACGCCAACCGCGAAAAGATGTCCAAGACCAAGGGCAACGTCATCGACCCCATCGAGATCGTCAAGCACTTACGGCACCGATGCCGTCCGCTTCACGCTCGCCTCCATGGCCTCGCCCGGCACCGACATCGCCTTCAACGAAGCCCGCACCGAAGGCTACCGCGCCTTCGCCAACAAAATCTGGAACGCCGCCCGCTTCATCTTCATGAACGTCGACCGCGCCGCCGAGATCGGCATTACCGTCGACACAAGACATCTGCCATCGCTCCCGATGGTTGGGAAGATGCGCCACTGGAAGCTCGCTGGATCGTTGCCGAACTCCATTCCACCGCGAGCGCGGTGAATCAGTTCGCTCGATAACTACCGCTTCGACGAAGCGGCGAATGCCATCTATCAGTTCTTCTGGGGAAGCTTCTGCGACTGGTACCTCGAAATCGTCAAGCTGCGCCTCGATTTCTCAGAAACCGCCGACAAGAACGCCACCAAAGCCGCGCTCACCACGCTGGTGCAGTCTTCGAGTGCGCCTTGCGCCTGCTTTCGCCCTTCATGCCTTTCCTCACCGAGGAGCTCTGGCACGCAGTCTACGACGGCAATCCACCGGCAAAGTCCATCGCGCTCGCCATTTTCCCAAAACCAGAGTTAGCCTCGGACGAAAAACCCGCGGTCATTTCCGAGATGGAGCTTTTGCAGAACCTCATCACCGAAATCCGCGCGCTTCGCAAGGAAATCGGCGTCGAAGAAAAGGCTACCGTCCCCATCGAGATTCGCACTGACAAGGCTTCGCGCAAGATCGCCGAAGAAAATCGCGACATCATCGAGCGCCTTGCACGCGTGAGCGAAGTGCGATTCGTGGAACAAATCGCCGACGGCCTGCCTAGGCATTCGACCCCCAACTTCGACGTTGCCGTTATCTACGAGCGCTCCATCGACGTCCCTGCCGAGCGCGAGCGCCTGACCAAAGATACCGCCAAACTTGAAAAAATATTGCAGCTGCTGACGGCCAGTTGAACAATCCCGGGTTTCTGGCCAAAGCCCCTGCGCATATCGTTGAGGGCCTCAAGAAACAGCGGCAGGAGAACCGGCGCCTGTTAGACAAGATCCGCGGTGATCTTGACGCCCTGCCGGAGGATTGACAATTGTTCGCTGAAGACTGTTCACTGACCACTGTTCACTGACGCTATGGATTGGAAGAGCCACCGCATCGACGCATTGCTGGAGCAGGCCCTGCAGGAGGACCAGGCCACCCGCGACGCCACCACCATCTCACCATCGATCCCGGCCTGCGCGCCGACGGCTCCATCATCGCGCGCGAAGAGCTGGTCGTCGCCGGTCTCGGCGCCATCCCGCGCTTCTTTGAGATCTTCGCCCGCCTCGATCAACTCGCCGCGCGCCCCTTCGCGCAAACCCGCTTTGAAGTCGTCAGCCATCCCGAAATCTTCGACGGCGTGCGCGCGCATCCCGGCCAGGTGCTGGCCGTCATCCGCCACAATGCGCGCGTGCTGCTCAGTTGCGAGCGCGTGATCCTCAATCTTCTGCAGCACCTGAGCGGCATCGCCACGCTCACGCGCAAATATGCCGACGCGATTCAGGGCACCCATGCGCGCGTGCTCGACACGCGCAAAACCGTGCCCGGCATGAGAGCCCTTGAAAAATACGCGGTCCTCTGCGGCGGCGGCACCAATCATCGCATCGATCTCGCCTCCGGCATTCTCATCAAGAACAATCACATCGCGCTCGGCGGCGGCATCCCGCTGTCCTCAAGCGCGCGCTCGAGCAGCGCAAGCCCGCCCAGCGCGTGCAGGTCGAAGTGCGCACCCCGCAGGAGCTCGAAGAAGCTCTCGCCCACGGCGCCGAAGCCATCCTGCTCGACAACATGACGCCCGCCGAGGTCCGCCGCTCCGTCGAGCGCATCAAGGCTGCCGCAGCCGGCCAGCCCGGCTCGCTGGATTCCCACCGAAGCCTCCGGCGGCATCGTGCTCGAGAATGTTCGCGCCTACGCCGAGACCGGCGTCGACTTCATCAGCGTGGGCGCACTCACCCACTCCGCCCGCGCCGCCGATATCTCCATGACCATCGCCGCGGAGTCCGGCTGACCGTGTTCTCTCGTGGGACATCAATCACGGCAGTCCAATCTCCCAACTCCATTGTCATGCTGAGCGACGGGACCCTGAGTCCGCATGGCCGAAGCAAGGGGGAGGGAGTCGAAGGACCTGCGGTTGTTTTCGGCGTGTGACTTGCACATCTCGGGAGCGAAGAGGCACCCATGTTCGATCTCGCCGCTCTCGAATCCGCTCTTGCCGGCACCCTCTTCGCCGGCAAGCTGCATTTTGCCCGCACCACCGCATCCACCAACACCGACGCCCTCGCCGCCGCACGCCGCAACGCCCGCAGTGGCGCGCCGCACGGCTCCGTCTACTTCGCCGATGAGCAGACGGCCGGCCGCGGCCGCGGCGATCATGGCTGGCTCTCCGCCGCCGGCGAAGGGCTTTACGTCAGCGTCCTTCTCCGCCCGCAGATTCCCGCCTCGCGCCTGCCCTTCTGCCTCTGGCCGCCGGGCTTGCCGCCGCCGAGGCCATCCGCGCCGTCTCCGGCCTCGCATGTCGACCTGCGCTGGCCCAACGATCTCCTCATCGGCCCGCGCAAAACCGGCGGCATCCTGGTCGAAGCACGATCCGAATCCAAAAGGTCTGCCCCACGCAGTGGTCGGCATCGGCATCAATGTGCATCAGCGCGCGTTCCCTCCCGGCCTCGCCACGCCCGCAACCTCTCTCGATCTTGAGGCCCAGCGCCGCATCACCCGCCAGACCGCTCCTCGTCGCCCTGCTAAAATCGCTGGAGCAAGAAACGCACGCGCTGTCCGATCCGTCGGCGGCAAAAGCGATTCCCGCGCGCGTGGAACAGGCTTCAACCTGGGTACGCGGCCGCAGCGTCGAGGTGCATGGCCCGCAAGCCTGCAAGGGTGTCACAGCCGGCCTCGATGAGAACGGATTCCTGCGCGTCGAAACCGCGGATGGGCTGGTCACCGTGCAAACCGGCGGCCTGCGCGCTGTGCAAGAGAGATAGAGGATAGTTCACAACTCGGTCTTGTATCGGGGCATGACTTTAGTCGTGCCGGAAATACAGCAAATTGAGTTGCGGGCTTTAGCCCCTGGGGAGCGCGGATCACTTCAGAAGTTAATGGCTAGGAGCTAGAGAAAAAACATGCTGCTCGCTCTCGATGTCGGCAACACCAATACGACCCTCGGCCTCTACAAGCTCGATGGCACTCAGCCCGAACTCGCCGCGCACTGGCGCGTCACCTCGCATCGCACCCAAACCGTCGACGAGTACGGCGTCTTCTTCGTCAACCTCTTTGAGATGCACGGCATGTCGCCCAGCCAGGTGACGGACATCATCATCGCCTCCGTCGTGCCGCCCGTCGACTCCACCCTGCGCCAGGTGTGCGAAGCCTACTTCCACGTCGAGCCGATGTTCGTCGAGCCGGGCATCAAGACCGGCATGAAGATGCTCATCGACAACCCCACCGAGCTTGGCGCCGATCGCATCGCCGACTGCATCGCCGCCTACGAGAGCTACGGCGGCCCTTGCATCGTGGTCGACTTCGGCACCGCCACCAAGTTTGAAGTCATCTCCGCACGCGGCGAATACCTCGGCGGAGCCATCGCGCCCGGCCTCGGCCTCAGCGCCGATGCGCTCTTCTCGCGCGCCGCACGCCTCTACCGCGTCGACATCAAGCGCCCGGCCAAAGTCATCGGCACCAACACCGTCGGGCATTTGCAGAGCGGCCTCTACTTCGGCTACATCGGCCTCGTCGACGGCATCATCGAGCGCATCCTGGCCGAGCTCGGCGCCGAGCCAGACAAGCCGCCGCGCATCATCGCCAGCGGCGGCCTCGCGCGCACTCATCGCCGCCGACTCGCGCTACATTCAGGAGATCGACGACCTGCTCACTCTCGACGGCCTGCGCATTCTCTTTGAGCGCAATCGCGCCGCCCGCCCCCGCGGCCGCGCCCACTGACCACCCTTGCACAATTTGGGGTGCCCCATTCTAAACGCGTTTTTGCGTTTAGGGTGGGGTCGCGTCCAACTCTTTACAGCCCCGACAAAATCTCCTGCGCCGCCGGCACCTGCTGGCGCAGACTCTCTGACGTCAGCTCATCGGCCTTGCGCAGGTCGGGAAAAATCACGGACCAGAGCCCGGCCACAGCCAGCGCGCCCATTCCGCCGATCACCGTAGCTCGCACCGCGCCCCACCATTGCGCAGTCAGGCCGCTCTCAAATTCGCCCAGCTCGTTTGACGCGCCGATAAACAGCGAATTCACTGCGCTCACTCGTCCGCGCATCTCCGGTGGCGTGGCCAGTTGCAGCAGCGAGCCGCGAATGATCACGCTGATGGTGTCGGCCGCGCCCGCCACCGCCAGCGAAGCCAGCGAGAGCCACAAGCTGTGCGACAGTCCGAAGACCACCGTCGCCGCGCCGAAAATCGAAACGCAGATAAACAACCAGCGCCCCGCGCGCCGGCGCAGCGGAAAACGCGCCATCACCAGCGACATCGCTACCGCGCCCACCGCTGGTGCCGCGCGCAGCATGCCCAGTCCCCGTGGGCCCTGGTGCAGAATGTCGTGCGCAAAAATCGGCATCAGCGCCACTGCGCCACCCAGCAGCACGACAAAAAGATCCAGCGAAAACGATCCCAGCAGGATCCGCGCGCGGCACACATATCTGAACCCGGCCATCACCACTTTCATTGAAGTGGCCCGATGCTCCATGCGGCCCGGCCGCACGTGCAACGTGGCCACCAGCACCAGAAACCACGCCAGCGTAGCCAGCGTGAAGACATACACAATGCCCGCACCCTCCAGCCGCGAATCCGGCACAAAGTGCGCCAGCGGAAACGTGAACAGCAGCCCGCCCAGCGCCGGCCCGGTGATGTTGGCAAATTGAAAGATCGCTCCGCCCCAGGTCACCGCATTTACGAAGTGAATCTCCGGCACCAGATGCGGAATCAGCGCCGAACTCGCCGGCCCGCTAAACGCGCGCCCCGTGCCGATGAAAAACAGCACCGCATAAATGGCCAGAATGTTCTGCGTGTTGTTGCGCGCCAGCATCACCAGCGCGCCGTGGAACAAAAAACCTGCAGCGAATAGCAGGCCAGGATCACGCGCCGGCGATCGAAGCGGTCGGCCACGTGGCCCGCCGGAAAAAGGAAGATCAGTCCCGGCAAAAACAGCGCCAGCCCGGTGTAGCCCAGGTCGATCGCGCGGTGCGTAATGGAATACACCTGCCACGCCACCGCGACCGACTGCGCCTCGGCCCCCAGGACCACTGCCACGCGCGCCAACTGGTACCGCCTGAAGTCTCGGGAGGCAAAGGCCTCCAGGCCGCGCCGCGGCTGTGGGGAAGCAGGCTCCATGGTCTGTTCTCAGGGTATACTGCCGCGCATTGTGGGCAGAAGCGTAGCGGGACCGTTACGCAATCCCAGTGATATACTCGCCTCCGTTCAAACCAGACACCAGGACCTCGCGACCAAAAACCATGACCACGCGCCCCAACTCGCCCTTCAATCGCAGAGAATTTCTTCAAGCTTCGGCAGCCGCGCTCGTGGCCTCGCGCATCGCCTCTTCGGCGCAAAACCCGACCGCACCGCACACCGCTGACGCCTTCGCGATTCCCGACACAAGTTGGCGCATCTGGCCCGATCAGGCGGCCGATTGGAAGAACGATACGATCTATCTTCCTGAAGATGTCCATCTCGCCAGCCTTCCCGTCAATCCGCCCACCGGCGGCTGGGACGCACTGACCGCGACTCAGGGTATTCCCGTCACGCTGCCCTGCTCGGTGGAGCAATATTTCTGGGGTCTGCAGGGAATGCGCCCCTACAAAGATGAGTACCGATTCGAAACCTCAGACGACGAGGTCAAGAACGGCGCCTACTACGGCGTCTCCTGGTGGTGGCGGACCGTTGACATTCCTGGAGTGCTGAAGGGCAAACGAATTTTTCTGCACGTTCGCGCTGCGCGTCAGCGGGCCGAAGTCTATCTCAACCATCAACTCGTCGGCTACAGCATCATGGAGGAACTGCCCTTCGAGTGCGACGTCACTGCCGCGGCGCGTCCCGGCGAAGCGAATCAGCTTGCCATCCGCATTACCAATCCCGGGCGGCCGGCTTGACTGGGTCGATGGCAACAGAATCACCTGGGGCAACGCCACATTTCAAAAGAGCCACGGATTCGGCGGCCTCGATCGCGCGCTTACCGTCACTGCGCACGGCCCTGCGCGCATTTGCGATGCCTGGGTCCTCAACACTCCCCAGCCGCGCCATGTCACCGCCCACGCTCAAATCGAAAACACCGGCGCCGCCGCCGCCGATGGCCGCTTGCGTTTCTCCGTCGCTGATCCCGCCTCAGACAGCGAGCTTGCCCACTCTGAAATCGCCGCCCCGCTCGAATCCGGTCAAACCACCACATTCCAGTCTGATCTTTCTTGTCCCTCGGCGCGCCTTTGGGATCTCGATTCGCCCCAGCTCTACCGCATGAAAGCGGAGTGGAAAGGCTCCTCTGCGAGCGACTCCCGCACCGTCGACTTCGGCTTCCGCTGGTTCGCGCCTGAGGGAGTTGGAACCAACGCATTCTTTCGTCTCAACGGCCGCCGCGTCCGCATTTACACGGCCATCTCCTGGGGCTACTGGGCGCTCAACGGCCTCTTCCCCACACCCGAGCTCGCCGAAAAAGAAGTCATGGTTGCGCAGCAGTTCCATCTCAACTGCCTCAACTTCCATCGCAACCTCGCCAAGGAAGAAGTGCTCGCTATCCAGGATCGCCGCGGTCTGTTGCGCTGCCTCGAACCCGGCGGCGGTTATCAGGCAGTGGGTCGGGCAGGCCAGCCGCAAGGCTTCGCCGAGCGCTACATGCAAGCCAAGATCGTGGGCATGATTCGCGCCTTCCGCAGCCATCCCTCCGTTGTCGAATACATCTTGCAGAACGAGGCCCGGCCCGACCTCAGCAATCCCAACCTCGAGCGCGTTCTCCGCCTCATGCACTCTGAAGATCCAAGCCGCACCATCGTTGGCAACGACGGTTTCGCCTCGCGTGCGCCGCAGGCATGGATTGAACCCTACACCGATCACCTGCTCACTTCTGCCGAAGGTGGCGCAGGCGGATGGTGGGACGACCACCAGGGCCAGCCCTCCGATGTCTGGCAGGATGCGCAATATATCAGCCCTACCGAATTCCTCTACTACTCCGCCAACCGCACCGAAATTGTCGAATGGGGCGAGATGAAGGGCGCCGCATCCAGCGACGATCACGCCGCGCTCGTCAAGCAAATCATGAAGCACGGCGGCCATAGCTACGATCGCATCGATCACCAGCAGATCCTCGCCGCCTACAACACGTTCCTCGATAAATGGGGATTTCGCAAGGCTTTCCCCACCAACAGCGATCTCTTTCAATCCATCGGCCGACGCGCCTACGAGTCCTGGGGACAGTTCCTTGAGAACATCCGCATCTGCGATTTGAACGACTACGCCACCGTCAGCGGCTGGGAATCGACGGCCATGGAGGACCATTCCGGCCTCGTCGACAATTTCCGCGACTTCAAATCCAATCCCGATCCCATTCGCCACTCACTCCTGCCCGTGCGGCCGGTGGCCAAACAAAAAGCTCTCGTCGCCGCGCTCGGCGATAAAGTTGCCTTCGACCTTTACCTGCTCAACGACAGCAATCGTCCTGCCCAGGGCAAGCTCGCCTTTTCCATCTCCGATCCAAAGGGCGCGAACCACGCCACCGACGCCTTGAACGCGCCAACATTTGTACCGGATCAGTTGTCGTATCTGATCAAGGAAAATGCTTTGAGTCCCGCGTTCGATCGCGAAGGCGTGTGGACCACCCATTTTTCACTTGCAGGCAACGAAGAGACGGAGCACCGGCGCGAGATCTGGGTCGTCAATCCCACACCGCATCACTTCGACAATCTGCGCATCGCAACGCTGGGCCTCTCCGACGAAATCGCCGCGCAACTCGCGCCCATCCCCGGCCTCACCCTTGAACCCTTCGCGTCCAATCAGCACTACCATCTCATCATCGCCTCGCCTCCCACCGCGCGGCCTACTGACACCGTCAGTACCGACGACGTCGGAGCCGACCGCCGCAGCCGCTCCATTCCACCCACCGCGCTCCCGCCTGAGATCGTCGCTGCCTTCACCGCCGGCACACCGCTTTTCGTCCTCTGTACCAGCGACGGGCAGGCCGTGGGTGCCGGCGCGCAGCTCGCCGCAGCCGCTGGCTTTCGCTTCGACGGCATGGTCGGCTCCTCGCGCGCTTCCTGGATGGGCACCTGGTTCTTCGTGCGCAAGCATCCCGTCTACGACGGACTTCCCGTCGATCGCGCCATGAGCATCGAGTATCAGGTCAAAGGCTCCGATTCCAACGGCCTCATCGTCGACGGAGACGGCCTCGAAATCATCGCTGCGTACAGCCGCGATCACGATCGCAAAATCGGCGCAGGCACATTCGCATTTGCAGGCCAGGGGCGCAAGCTCCTCTTTCATCGCATCACACAAATGCATAGCGTCTTTCATCGCCGTCTCCTCTCCAACGCCATCCAATATCTGACGTAGCCGGCAGTGTAGCGCCGGTCTCCAGACCGGCTGTAGTGTGGGTCTCCGACCCCCATATAACTTTCCTTCCCTGTCGTGAAACAATAGACCAGTACCCGACATGAGCGACGAAACTCTCCAGCAACCTCAGCCCTCCATTGAACTCGCGCCCGACCTTGCGTTCGAGGCCGCAGCCACTGCCACGCAAGACGAAAGCCTGGACGCTGGCTCCGCCCGTACCGATGAGCCCAACTCCGTGCCGGTCGACGAGCCCGTAAACGAACCCGCGCCAAAGCCAATTGAAGAACCCACCGAAAAGCCCGCTCCGAAACCGATTGAAGAGCCTGACAAAGAACCGCCTCTTCAAGAGCCCGATAAGGATCAAGGTCCGGATAGCGGGTCGTCTTTTGCCGACATGCTCTCAGCCTTCGAGCACGAGCACTCGCACCGCTCCGAGACCCGTCAGCTCCAGGGCACAGTCGTCTCGCTCACTGCCGATCAGGTCATCCTCGACGTTGGCTACAAGATGGAAGGCGTTCTGCCCCGCTCGGCGTTCGAGAACAACGCCGAAGCCGTCAAGCCCGGCGATTCGTTCCCTGTCTCCATCACCGGCCGCAACGAGGAGGGCTACTACGAGCTCTCGCGCTTCCGCGTAGCGCAGCCCCGCGACTGGTCTGCCCTCGAGCGCGCCTTCGCTGACAAAATCGCCGTCGCCGGAACCGTCACTGCCGTCATCAAAGGCGGCCTCAGCGTCGATGTCGGCGTCCGTGCCTTCATGCCCGCCAGCCGCAGCGGCACCCGCGACGCCGCCGAGCTTGAAGCCCTCGTCGGCCAGGAAATCACCTGCCGCATCACCAAGCTCGACGTCACCGATGAAGACGTCGTCGTCGATCGCCGCGTTGTACTCGAAGAGCAGGCCCGCGGTCGAGCTTGAAACTCGTCGCGCCGCGACTCAACGAAGGTTCGACCGTCACCGGCACCGTACGCACCCTCATGCCCTACGGCGCATTCGTCGAAATCGAGCCCGGCCTCGACGGCCTCCTCCACATCAGCGACATCTCCCGCGCCCGCGTCGCCAAGCCTGAAGACGTGCTCACCGTCGGCCAGCAACTTACGCTCCGCATCCTCAAAATCGATCCCGAAACAAAAAAGATCTCGCTCGGCCTCAAGCAGCTCCAGCCCGAGCCGTGGGAAACCGCGGCAGAGCGCTATCTTCCCGGCCAGCGCATCGCCGGCGACGTCACCCGCCTCACGGATTTCGGCGCGTTTGTCGAGCTGGAGCCCGGCCTCGAGGGCCTCATTCATATCTCGGAGATGTCCTGGGCCAAAAAAGTCCGCCATCCCTCTGACCTGCTCAAGCAAGGCGACCGCGTCGACGCCGTCATTCTCTCCGTCAAGTCGCCCGCCGGCGCAGAGCAAGGCCGCATCGCGCTCGGACTCAAACAGACCCTTGCCGACCCCTGGCTCGAGGTCGAGCGCGGATTTCCCGTCGGTTCCGAGGTCGAAGGCCCCGTCACCAAGATCATGAACTTCGGCGCTTTCGTTCAGATCGCCGAAGGCATCGACGGCCTCGTCCACGTCAGCGAGATCGTCGCCGACCGCCGCATCAACCATCCGCGCGACGTGCTGCGCGAGGGCCAGCGCGTCAAGGCTCTCGTCCTCGCCATCGATTCAGAAAAGCGCCAGATCAAGCTCTCGATGAAGCAGCTCATCCCCACCAGCATCGACGAGTACATCGCCGAGCACAAACCAGGCGACCGCGTCTCCGGCCGTGTCGTCGAACTCACTCCTTCCGGCGCAACAGTCGAACTCGGCGAAGGCATCCGCGCAGCCTGCCGCGCCAGCTCGTCCAGCCCCGCAAGCTCGGCTAACTCCGCCAGCCCCGCTAGCTCCGCTGACCCCGGCAAGCCCGACCTCTCGCAGCTCTCGTCGATGCTCAAGGCCCGCTGGAAAGGCAACGCCCCCGCGCCCTCCGCGCAGCCCGACCCCCTGGCCGAAGGCCAGGTCCGCAACTTCAAAATCACCAAACTCGACGCAGACTCAAAGAAGATCGAAGTGGAACTGGCGTAGCCAGGATCCCGCGAGAAATGGGGTGCCCCATCCTAAACGCGTTGTTTGCGTTTAGGGTGGGAACGTACAAACGTCCCGTGTTGTCATCCTGATCTGCGGATGCTTTTTGTGGCGCGGAGAGGATCGCAGCCACCGCTACAAATACGCCTCATCCACATAGCACCACCGCCAGTCCTCGCCCCGCTCGGCGCTCTGAATCAGCGGATGCTTCGTCTCGTGGAAATGTGCCCGCGCGTGCCGGTTCTTTGAAGAGTCGCAGCAGCCCACGTGCCCGCACTCCAGGCACATGCGCAGATGCAGCCACGTGTCGCCCATCTTCATGCACTCTTCGCAACCCTTCGTGCGCGGCTTGACGCCTTTTTAATCGTTCCCACGTGCGTGCACTGCGCTGCCATCTCCAACCTCCATGAAGAACGCTGTCATCCTGAGCGAAGTTTGATGCGCAAAGCGCGTCAAACGAAGTCGAAGGACCTGTATTTAAGACACTCAATTTGCGAAACAGCTTCTAATTCTTCGCTCCGCTCACGGTGCCCAGCCTAATCCATCCGTCCCATTGCCGGTCGCGATCATCCGCGACACCTTCCACGTCGCCAAATCGATCTCAGCCACCTGGTTGCTGCCGACGCAGGATACGTAAGCTGCTTTTCCATCGGGCCGCGCCAGCACCTCCTGCGGGCTCTTCCCCACCGCCACCGTTCGTGCCAACGTCATCGTCTTCAGGTCGATCACGTCCACCTCGTTCTTTTCCGGAACCGCCATCAGCATCCAGCGGCCGTCCTTCGTCGGCGCGCCTCCATAGCCCAGCCCGTTCAGTTTCACCCAGCTTTTCACCGTATCGGTCCCTGTATCGATCACCGCCATGCGCGGCGCGGTCTGGTCCGCGGTAAACACCCAGCGGTCATCATTTGAAATCGCAATCCGCTGCGTATTGCCCGACACAGGAATAATCTTCAGCGTCTTGCGCGCCTTCATGTCGAGCACGCTTACTGTTCCCGGCCCAACATTCGCCGTGTACGCGCGCAATCCGTCGTGCGAAATCGTGAACATATGGCTCTCCGGCTGCCCCGTCGGAATCGAGCCAACAATCTTCAGCGTCTTCGGATCAATCACCGTGATCGAGTGGTCCAGCTCCGTGCTCACGTAGAGCATCCCATCCTTGGGCCCGAACACCGCGCAATGCGGCCGCACTCCGTGGTCGAAATTGATCTCGCCCACCACTTTGTGTGTGGCCACATCGATCGCCACAATCTTTTGCCCATCGGTTCCCGGTTTGCCCACGCCGCTGTTTCCGTAAATCGGCACAATCGCCAGCTTCCCATCCGGCGAACCTGCAACTTCGTGTCCCGTGATGCCGCCCTCGGCCACATCGCCGATCACTTTGCCGGCCACCGGATCCACGATCGCCAGGCTTCGATCGCCCTTTTGGTCCACCAGCAATCGCGCTCCCTGCCCATAAGTATTTGCCGCAGTCATTGACACCACCGCCAAAGAGCCAATCAACAAAAACATTTTCAATGGGAACCTCCCTGAACTACCAAATGACTATAGCGCATCGATCCTTTGCCATATCGATCCGTTGCCCATTAAGATCCCTGCGGAGCTGCGGGATTCATTCATCGGGAAGCCTCCGCGCCCAAGGTTAACTCCTGGCCGGCCTCGCGCACAATCGCGGCCTCAATGCCCGCGGGTGCCCCATTCTAAACGTCGCGTCAGCGGCGTTTAGGGTGGGGAACGATGCTTCCATCTCTCCAATGCTGGGTGCCCCATTCTAAACGTCGCGTCAGCGGCGTTTAGGGTGGGATACGATGCCTCCGCCTCTCCAACGCCTCTCGACGAATTATCCTTCCACCATGCCCTTTCCCGCGCGCGATGCCGAGCTCGTCCAGATCATCGACGCCTCGCTCGCCGAAGCAGCCCGTCGCGCCGGAAGCCTCCTCGCCTGCCGCATTGGTTGTACACAATGCTGCCACGGCGCATTCGCCATCAATGCGCCTGACGTGCTGCGCCTCCGCGCCGGCATGTCCGCACTTCGCACCGCCGATCCCGCACTCGCCGCCGCCGTCGAGCGCCGCGCCCAAGCCTGGCTCGCTGAGCATCGCTCCAGTTTCCCCGGCGACCCCGAGACGGGTGCCTCTCGGCACATCCGCCGCCGATCAGGCCCGCTTTGAAAACTTCGCCAATGATGCGCCTTGTCCCGCGCTCGATCCCGCCACTGGCCGCTGCGACGTCTACGCCTGGCGTCCCATGACATGCCGCGTCTTCGGGCCGCCGGTCCGCGCTGAGGGCGAAGACGGCGCTGAAGGCCTCGGCCATTGCGAGCTGTGCTTCATTGGCGCAACCGCAGAGCAAGTCTCCGCCTGCGAAATGCCCATCCCCCACGATCTCGAAGCAAAGCTGCTCGACGAAATCGGATCGCCAGCCGAAACCGTTGTCGCATTTGCCCTGATTTCATAAAAATCGCATGGACTAAACGGCACGCAAGGAGATCGGAATCATGGACAAGAACAACATTTTGATCGACCTTTCCGAATCGGATTGCACGAAATACGGTAAGGAAGACTTCGCCGCGCAGTCCACGCCGCAGAAGGTCTTTTCATCTATTTGGGCAGTCGAATCTGAAGTGAACAACGGCGGTTTTTCTCAGTATTTTCTCAACAGCAGTTGTGAAACAGCGGGATTTGTCGTCGAGGCGATGAAAGCCATCAATGCTCCGCCCACCGGTGAAATCTGTCGCCGCGCAATCGCCGCAGCATTCCCTGAAGGGCTTCCCACGGATCCGGAGGCGATCAGTTCTGCCGCAGAAAATTTCTCCGAAGAGACACAAGAAAAACTCGAAGAACTCGATAACGAATTCTTTGCCTATCCGCGCAACCTCACGGACCTGCTTTTCGCTTACGTGTCCAAATATCCGGAGGAGTTCGGTGAACTACCGAAGCCGGATGATGCATAGTCAGCGAATACCTCAGTCGCCGCCGCGCAATATCAAGGCAGCGGATTGGCAACCGTAGCTCCCCACTCCTCGGGCCTCACGTCGCGGGTGTGGTCGGCAAAGAGCCAGCGATGGCCGTCCAGGTCCTCTACGCCGTACTGTCTTTCTCCATAGATCGTTTCGTGCAGCTCTTCCCAAATCGTCGCTCCCTCCTCGCGGCTCTTCGCGTAGTGAGCGTCCACATTGGGAACAACAATGGTGAGCATTTGCGTGTTGCATCCCGCAACCGCCGGGCTTTGCGTGCGCTCACGGGGGCCGGAGATCATGATCACTGCGCCTCCCAGAAACATCTGAATCCCGCTCACCGGCTGCCCGTAGCGGAAGTGCTCCTTGAACCCGAACACTCTGGTGAGCCAATCGCACGCCTCGGCCACGTCACGATAAACAAGATGCGGAAGCACTGTGGAGACCGGCACGGAACGATTTTTCATTCCGACAGTATGCTATGGGCTCTCGCCGAGATCAATGGCGAGCACAAAACCGGCCCGTGTCGCACGAGCTCGAATTGGAACTCCTCAATGAAATTGGATCGCACGCTGAAACCGTGGTCGCGTTCGCGCTGTTTCAATGAGGTCTGGAGTCGGCGAACCCACGAGTTCCCGGCGATCCTGGATTGATACGCTTGCAGACGGGGTAATCCTCTGTACAATGAGGAAAATCCTGGAGGACAGCGTAGTGCAGATCCATACGGAAATCACTGCGGATGAACTAAGCCAAGCGATCGGTCTAAATCGGCCCCCGGCGTATTGGCTGAAAGTTCTACAAGCCAATGGGTATGCCATTGTTCTGTTCGTCGCGATCCTGTGGGTGGACATCAAGACCCGGATAGCCGGAAAACATATTCCGCCTGTCTCTTTGGTTTTGTTGCTGATCCCTGTACTGCTCATTTGCTTTTATTGGTACCGCAAGCATTCAGCGGTGCGGCGCGCTGTTTCGAAGCCGAGCAATACGCCGGGATCCGCATCTGTCGATGCGAATGGAATCAGCACCACCACTTCCACCGGCGCGACCAGCTTTGTGCCGTGGAGCGAGTACAGTGGCTGGAAGGAAGGAAAGGACGTTTTCACGCTAACGAAAGCAAAGTCCTTTCACGTTTTGCCGAAGCGCGGCCTGAACGAGGCTGAGGCAGAGCAGCTCCGGTCTCTGTTCCGCAGTCAGATTCACTGATCCTATGCGGCGCTCCAACCCCGTTCAATCGACTGTCCGCGCCGCCCTCGTTCACTACTTCAAAGTGTTTTGACTGTCTTTCAGCAGACAGAACCGACAATCCATGCGTCCGAATCATGCTCGAGCCGGTGCTGAGGGATCGTTCATGAACCAATGGCCAACGAAGCAGCTCTCCGCTGACGAATCATGAAGCGACATCGTTGTTCCCACCATGCCGTAAACTGATCCTTGCAGACCCCCAT
This sequence comes from uncultured Acidobacteriaceae bacterium, assembly GCA_963758785.1. GTDB lineage: Bacteria > Acidobacteriota > Terriglobia > Terriglobales > Acidobacteriaceae > Telmatobacter. Next base: position 1,228,592 of record CAVWXA010000015.1, on the reverse strand, counting down.
GCCAATGCGTCCCTGCTGGGTCGAGATTCGCACTCGCGCTCTTGAAGAGAACTTCCGTTTTCTCACTGGCCTTGCCGCCCCTCACGCTGATCTTCTTGCCATCCTCAAAGCCAATGCCTACGGCCACTCGCTCGCTCTTTGCGCTCCAGCCGTAGAGCGCGCGGGAGCACGCTGGCTCGGTGTCGCCAGCGTGGAAGAAGGCATTGCCGCGCGCGCCTTGTGCCCCAACGTGCGAGTTCTTGTCATCGGCGGAGCTTTTCCCGGCCAGGCCGCGCGCCGCAATCGACTTCGAACTCACGCCTGTCGCGTGGGAGCTCTGGCAACTCGACGAGTTGCAAGCCGCCGCCCGCGACGCCGGTGCGCAGCCAGGTTCGTTGCCCATCCATCTTGAGATTGACACCGGCATGAGCCGCCAGGGCGCGAACCCCGGCGATCTGTCCGCAATCTTCGCTCGCTTCGGTCCCGGGTCGCCGCTCCGGCTTGAGGGCGTCATGACGCATCTCTACGCTGCCGACGAGGCTGACGGCCAGGTGACGCAGGCGCAGCTCACCGCGCTTGACGGTGCATTGAGCCGCATCTCCGCCGACGGCATTTTTGCTGAGTGGCTCAACGTCGGTAGCTCCGCCGCGCTGCTCGCAGGCCAGGCGCGCGCCATCGCAGATCTTGCCGACCGTCACGGCATGAAAGCCCTGTTGCGTCCCGGCCTCGCCCTCTACGGTATTGTCCCGCGCTTCGATCCGGCCTTCGACTTAAATGAAGAGCCCCCTTCGCTCCCCGCCGCACGCACGGCGCTGCAGCCCGTTCTCACCTGGAAAACCTCGGTCGTCGGCGTGCGCTCGGTTCCCGCCGGCGCAACCGTCGGTTACAACGCGACCTTCGTGGCCACGGAACCCATGCGCCTCGCGCTCGTCTCCGCCGGCTATGCTGACGGCCTCACGCGCTCCCTCGGCAACCGTTTCAGCCTGTTGGTCCGCGGTGAGCGCGCACCGTTAGTCGGCCGCGTCAGCATGGATCAGGCCGTGCTCGATGTCACGGAAATCCCTAAAGTTGCCGCTGGCGACGAGGTTGTCATCCTGGGGGAGCAGGGCGGCGACACCATCACCGCCTTCGATCACGCTGACGCCACGGAAACCATCCCCTGGGAAGTCTTCACGCGCATCGGCGCGCGTGTTTCCCGCATCGCCGTGTAGTCGGAACCGGACTGCGTCAGCTTTGAAAACGTCAGCGCGCCACCGATTCCGGCGTCGGTGCGCACAACCCCGCCGCACACTGCGTTGCCGAAATCATTGCCTCTGTCCCGATGCACGAATTAAGCAGCATGTGATAAAGCCCGCGCGAGCACCACTCCTGCTGGTAGAACTTGCGAATCACTGCGGCACGGCGACGATCGAACGCCGCTAAATGGTGCTCAGCTTGTTGCGCCTGGTCGGGGAATGACCGTGCGAACCAATCCTTCTTGGCGCTTGAGGTGGCATACACAAAAATGTGAAAGCATCCCGGCCTTCCCGCCAGCGCGCAGGCCGACCCGCGCCCCACCAGCACGCAATTGCCCTGCTTGGCCGCTTGCAAAATCTCTTCCCGGATCAGGTCCAGCATGCGCTCGCGAATCGAGGACATGCTCCTCGCCGTTCGGAGCGGGTGTGTATACCGGATCCTGCCAGAAGATTTTGCCGTAACGGTAGTACCACGGATCGAGCCGTTCATCGAACTTGCGCCGCCAGCTTCGGATCCACCCCGGCCATGCGCGCTGCGCCCGTCACCAACTCTGAGTCCAGCAGCCGCCAGCCCAGGTGCGCCGCCAAATCGTGCGCGAACTCCCCCCCGTGCGAACCGTACTCCCGCTCCACAGTGATTACGTTGACCGGAGTGTGCCCCATTCCGCCGTCAACCCCCTGCCCAGCAGCATACAACTCCCCGGCCGAAAAATGAACAGGCGCGGAAGGGATTGTCCCCGCGCCCGCGGCAAGATCAGGTGGATTAACCAGCCCTCTGAACGCTAAGTCCTGCAACGAGAATGGGTGCCCCATTCTAACCGCGTGTCGTCTCAGCGACCACGCGGTTAGGGTAGGATCGCACCGTCCAGGCTAAACACCAGATGCCCCAGAGCCTGTCCTGAGCTTGTCGAAGGATCTCGATTTTGAGACCTGGGATATCACGCGCCCTATTGCGCAACTGGTTGGGATGCCAGCGGTTTCGAGCTCTTCAGGTGCCGGGCATTGGGCGCGGCCTGCGCGCTAGGCTCCCCTGGCGCTGCGGCCGGAAACGCCGGCCCCTTTTTAATGTGCAAGTCGCCGTTATCCGAGCTCAGCACAATGTGCGCGGTGCCCGACCCGATCTTCCCGCTCACCGTCTTGTCCTCGTCGCCGCTCACCGTCAGCCCGTAATCCGTGATGATGTCGCCATTGTGCGTTCGCCCGCTCACATTTGCCGAAGCGTTGGGCGGCAGCGTCAACTCCACGTCCCCCTTATCGTTCGTCGCCTCCACTCCGAAGGCGCCGGCAGGCTCAACGCTAATCGTCCCGTCGCGGTCTTCGACCGTGCTGTCGCCGTAGATTTGGCTCAGGTCGACATCCTTGGAGTGCGTCGTTACCCGCACCGGCCCCTTCGCTTCGGTAATTCGCAAATCGTCCGAGTTGAGCGTAAGATCGCCGGTCAATTCCGACAATTCAACAGTCGTCACCGAGGTGTGTAGATGTACAGGTCCACTGATGCTTTCCAAATGAACGTCGCCAAGCAGGTCGCCATCGTCCGTCACCGAGCCCTTGATCTCCGAAAGCGTCAAATCGTTCAGGTCTCCGTTGAGGGTCAGATCGCCCTGCACATCGTGGGCCGAAAATTCGTCGTGCCTCCCATTGGGAAAGTGCGCCACCACCGCGCCGGTCATCGAGTTCAGGTGAATGTCTCCGGGCGCCGTCACATCGATTCCCGCGCCCAGCCCCGATGCAGTCACGTCTCCCTTGCTGGCATTCACCGTCACCTTCGCCGTCTTCGGAACCGTGATCTTCAGATTCACCTTGCCCCTCGAGTCGTTCGCCGTCTGAATCAGCACTGCGCTCCCGCTCACCGTCACGTGTGCCGCCTCTTTGTCAAAAATCTTCTTTGCCTCTGAGTCGGAGTTCGCGTACGCCAATTCGTGCGCCTGAACTTCCATGTTGGTTTGGTCGCCCGCGGTGATGCTCACGTCCCCGCGCGGATTCACGATTTCAATTGACGCGTTGGCCGGAATCGTTCTGTTGTCCACCGGCTGGTCGCTGTCGTGCTCCGGCATGCCAAACACGTTAAAGAAGTCGTTGCCGCCGAAATCGCCGTTCCACGGGCCTCGAAAGTGGTTGTGCACTCCCGCCAGCGCGCCCACAATCGCCAGCAAAATCAGAATTCCAATGAACCCGCCGCTGCGGCGCACGGGAGTCGCCCGGCGCAGGTCCAGACGCCCACTCGGCGAGCAGCGCCAGCCCCGCCACGATCAACAGCAGTGGCCACCATTGCCCGTACCACGTCCAGAAAGCGCCGGAGTCGATATGGCCGGTAACAACCAGCAGCGCAATCACGCCAATGCACACCAGGATGACCGGGCCCACCACGGATGGCACGCGTGGTCCGTAGGGTCCCACATAGCTAGCCTTCCAGGCGTGTCGCTGCGCCTGCCATGCATCGCGTTGCGCGCGCCATGCGGCACGTTGCTGCTCGCGATACACCCGCCACTGCGTCTTCGGATCGTACGGCGGTGGCTGCGCCCGGAGGCATGTTCGGAGGTACGCTGCTCATGACTGTCCTCCATTCGAACCGCTCCCGAAATCATCCGGATGCGAAGGCACAATCGACGTGCCAGGATTTGCTGCAGATTGTTGTGCGCCCTGCCCTGCAACAGGATTCGCCGCACCTGGGTACGCCGAGCCTTGCCATGGCGCGCCGGGAAACAGCGGATACCCTTCCGCCGCCAGCGCCGCCCGTTCCGCCAGCAACATCACGCCAATCAGGATCAGCAGCAGCGGCCACAGCAGCCGCCAGAAGTGTTCCAGTGCGCCCACTTGATGCAGCAGCGCCATAAACCCGATCAGAAGCAAAATAGCCGGCCCGCGCAATCGGCGAATCAGAATGTAGCGGTTCATTTGTGACCCTCCTTGCGAATTCCCTCGCGCGATCCCGCATGCGGTTCACAATCAGCCACACGCCCAATCCAATCAACAGAACCGGCCAGCTCACACTCAAACATCCGGCCCGAGAACCAATCGCAGTGCCCCATCAGGAACAGCACTCCCAAAGCAATCAGAATCACCGCCCCGATCGGCTCGCTGCCGCCGCCAACTGCATCGGTGGCACGGGCGGCATCGGTGGAACCGGTGGAACTCCCGGGCCCGAACATCCCGGCGGGGGCGCCTGATACGGATCTTGATACGTGCCTTGATACGGAGCCTGATACGGGGCTTGATATGGAGGCTGATTCGGCGCTTGATAAGGTCCTTGGCCGCTCGCCGGATCCGCTGCCTGATTTGGAGCTTGATACGAACCCGCCTGCCCCGGTCCTGCTGTGCCAACTCCTGGCCCAGGTTGACCCCGTCCTCCCGCGACAAACCATGTTGCCGATTTCGTTCAGCCCCAGCGGATCGGGCAACGGCTCGCCGTCGCGCCGCGCCTTCGCGGTGTGATACGCCTCGAACACCTGGTAGCAGACCCAGCCCGCAATGAAGAGGCCAAAGATTCCGTAAATATGCGCGGCGCTCACCAGCACCGCAAAGATCACCACGTGAATCAGCCCCTTGATGAACTGGCCGTTGTACATGGCGCCCACGCCGGGAATCAGTCCCAGAACGGCCGCCAGGCCCGGGCTGGGCGCACCCGCAGGAGCCGCCACAAACGGCTGTTGCATGCCTTGCCACGCCGTTCCAGCATGGCTCGCAGAAAATCTGTCCTCCCGCCGCACTCCGCACGCACGCCTGGCACAGCGGCTTGCCGCAGTTCTGGCAGTACGCGGTCGCACTCACTCCGCTATGATTTACGCAATCCATACTCTGCTCCTTTCCCTCGCTAGCATTGCAGAGCCGCCGGACTGCACGGTCTCGTTCTGGAATGTCAGAGAAGTCTCTAAGAATTCATTGGGCGGTCCGCCCGCGGACCCCGTGGCCGGCTCCGTTGCCGGGGTCCCCGGCTCTTCCCGAGGGTCCACGCGCAATCCTCCATCGTTGTGGCCGGGATTCTTTCCCGGATTCTCGCGCGTTTCACCCGGCGTCACCGGTTGCGTGTTGTTCGGTTGCGGTTCGCCTTGGTTTCCGCTCTCAGCTTCGCCGCGCAACTCCCGCACGCGCGATTCCACTTCGTACACAAACCGCAAATGATCGTAATAACGCACGATCGGCACCGATGCCATGGTCAACTGCCGCTCCATATACGAGCGCATCGCCTTCGGCCGCAGATCGGCAAGCCGCAGGTCTGTCAGCCGCACGCCGGCCAGGTTCAACGTCAGCGCGATCGAGAAAAACGCCATTGCCGCCGTCATCAGCATCCGCGGCTGCGCACTCGAGCGGAACCGCGCCAACAAAGCCCGGTTGCTGCCACACGGGCGGAACAAATGCTGGAATCGCAGCCGCCCCCGCGGGCACAGGCAGCGCGTCGCCTGGCGTCCATCCCGCCTTTTGGCCGGGGCCCGTCTGCGCCAGAATCTTTTCCAATAGCCCTGCCGGTGGCTCCGGCGCCGGCGACAGAAACTCCAGCCATTCGCGCCCCTTCCGCGCTTCGTCATACAGCTCTGCGCACGCCGGGCAGATGGCCTTGTGCGCTGTAAACTTCGCTTCGTCCGTTGGACTCAGCAGCCCGTCCAGCGCGTCCGCCAGCAGCGTCTCCCACTCGCCGCAGGCTGGGGAACTCGGAATTTGTGTGCGCTCTGCCATGGCTACATCATCTCCCGTTGATTACGTTCCAGCAGCCGCGCAAGTTCCGCGCGGCCCCGGCTAATGCGCGACTTGACGGTCCCTTCCGGAATCCCTAAAACTTGTGCAATCTCTTTGTAATCAAGGTCTTGCAGGTCTCTCAGAATCACTGCTTCGCGCAATTCCACGCTCACCCGCGCCAACGCGCTCTGCACCATCTTTGCCAGCTCGTTGCGCGCAGCCGACTCGTGCGGAGTTGGCCCCGTGGCCACCAGCCGGTCCACCGGCCTCAGCTCTTCCGCCTGTCTCCCAGCCATCGTCCAGGGAGCCTGTCGCCCGCTGGTTCCGCGTCCGCCTGAAGTTATCCACCAGCAGGTTCCGCGTCATGGTCGTGATCCACACCGGCAGGCTGCCGCGTGTAGAGTCAAAACTACCCAGATTCGAATAAATCTTCAGGAACACGTCCTGCGTCAGGTCTTCTGCGTCCGCCGGTTCCCCGTAAAGCGGTAACACAGGCCGTACACACGCCTCTGATGCGTGCGGACCATCTCGGCCCATGCGCCGGAATCTCCGTCCATGCAGCGGCGCGCAAGTTGAGTCCAGTCCTGGGACCTGTCCTGCTCCAGCTTGCTCACCTCCACGCTCGCTGCGCGCGCCGCCGGCGCGGCCGTTGCGCCTGCCGCGGATTGTTCTCGGACTCTTTGCTGTCCGGAACCCGCATCCATGGGATTGAAGCTTCCTCGTGCCGAGGGCTTCCGTCGCGCCGCTGGTACGAATGCGGGCGTCATCAGCCCCGACATGCTCCAGCTTAATGTAGCCACGCACTGCATAGTCGGGTAGTACGAAAGAATTGTCAGGTTAGTTCCGTCGCGCATCGCCTCCGCATGGAGCTCTATCTTCTTGTTCCCTGGAACTCGTTGCTTAGATACCGCTTCGAAGGGACACGGCTTTACGGGTTGCGGAAAAACTCTTTCGAAGACGCACCAAGTGTCAGGGCACCACCTCGGTCGCGCCGTAAACGAAACAGAATGAGTCCGGCCTTTAGGCCCCGAGCGAAATTCTTCGACAGATTCGCGGTTTCTTTCTAATTTTTCCGCAGCCTGCTTAGTCGTGCCGTTAAAGGCCCATAAAGAGCGGGGCTTCAGCCCCTGAGGCATGGCTTGGACCACCCCAAGCCATTCAGGCAACCAGCTCTAGTGTCCTGAGTCTAAAGTTCGCGTACAAAATCGGGCGACGGAATCGAGAATCTGATCTGCGGTTTTGTGCCAGACGAATGGCTTTGGGTTCTTGTTGTGATGCTGAATGAAATTCCTGATAGCTGATTCCAGTTCTTTGGTTGAGCGGTGTACGCCGCGGCGAAGTTGCTTGTCGGTCAGTTGTGCAAACCATCGTTCGACCAGGTTGAGCCAACTGGCCGAAGTGGGCGTAAAGTGCAGATAGAATCGCGGCCTTTTCGCCAGCCAGTCGTGGATCAGTTGTGTTTTGTGCGTGCCGTAGTTATCCAGAATCAGGTGGACATCTAAGTTGCGGGGAACGTTTTGCTCGATGGTGTCGAGGAATTTGCGAAACTCGACCGAGCGATGGCGGCGCTGCGTCTGTCCGATCAATTTACCCGACTTGGTATTCAGTGCGGCAAACAGACTGGTGGTGCCGTGACGCGCATAATCGTGTGTGCGGCGTTCGATCTGCCCTGGACGCATGGGTAGCAGGGGTGCGGTTCTATCCAGCGCTTGTATCTGACTCTTCTCGTCCACACATAAGACCAGGGCGCGGTCGGGCGGGTCAAGATACAGACCAACGATGTCGCGCACCTTCTCGATGAACAGCGGATCGCGAGAAAGCTTGAAGGTCTCACTGCGATGGGGCGCAAGGGAAAAGGCGCGCCAGATGCGGCTGATGCTGGACTGGCTCAGTCCGCAGGTCTTGGCCATATCCCGGGTCGACCAATGGGTGGCGGCCTCAGGCTGGCTCTCCAGCGTGCGCGTCAACACCAACTCAACCTGCTTGTCGCTCAACTTGCGCGAGGTGCCTGGACGCGGCTCGTCCAGAAGTCCGTCGTTGCCTGCGCTTTGAAAGCGCTTCCTCCACTTACCCACCGTATGCGGCGTGGTGGAAAGCTTCAGCGCAATCGACTTGTTGCTCCCGCCCTGTGCGGCGAGCAAAATAATCCGCGACCGCATGGCCAGAGCCTGCGCGGTCTTGGGCCGCCGGCTCCAAGCCTCCAGTTCCAGCCGCTGCTCATCATTGACCGTGACAACCGCTACGGGGCGACCTAAACGCATCGATAACCTCTACTCTATTCGATGCGGAAGTGTCGCATACTTATGCTAATTCTTTCAGACTCATGACACTAGTTCCCCTGTCTTCTTGCTCCCTCGCTCCCTGCCTTTGGGAACCTTCCACACCCGTTCTTCGTAACCTCCTGCGAGATGCACGAGATCTACACTTGGCCCTGGATCGAAGCCCAGTCTGAGCGCTCCATCGAAGCCTGGCGCGCCTGCGCCCTGCTTCCGCTTCCTCGCGGCCGGCATTTCAGCCCGCGGGACCAGCGCAGACGCGAAAAAGCCTATGACCAGGCAGCGCGCGCCATTGAGCGGGAAATTGGCAGCGCGCCAATCGCGCGCTCCCGCCGCCTCGCGGTTCAGAATCGTCTCGCCGCCGTGTTTCCCACCTTCGCGGCGGCCGCCCTGGGCTTGGAAAGCAAAGCGATTCGGTTGATCGCCGACGGATTCTTGCCCGCCGGCATTGAATTTGCCCGTTCGGCGCGGCGCTTCGACGCCGCCCTCGGCATGGCCGAGATTGTTCAGGCATGCCGCAACGCGTGGACGGTCTGCGGATTGCAGCCTCTGCTTGATGAGCGTTTTCGTCTCACGCCATCGATCGTCGGCTACAGCCTTCTTTATCCCTACACCGACAATTACCTCGATCGCACGGACGCATCGACTTCCGACAAGCGCCGCTTTTGCGCACGATTCCGCCAACGCCTCGGCGGCGAGCGCCCTCTGGCCCTTGATGCTCACGAGGCCGCCACCTGGGCGCTGGTTGAAATGATTGAAGACCAGTATCCTCGCGCCGCCTATCCGCAGGTCTTCGATTGCCTGCTGGCCATTCATCGGGCCCAGGAAGAAAGCATTGCGCAACTCGGCGCCGGACGCGACTGCAGCGAATCCGAAATCCTGCGCATCAGCTTCGCCAAGGGCGGCAGCTCCGTGCTCGCCGATGCCTGCCTCGTCAGGGGCTGGCTCAACTCGGGTGAAAGTCAAAGCGCCTTCGATTGGGGCGCGCTGCTTCAGTTGGGTGACGATTTGCAGGATGTGCGCGAGGATCTGCGCCACGGCTCGGCGACGCTCTTTACTCGCGCCATCGCCGAAGGTGAGCCGCTCGACTGCCTCGTCACGCAATTGCTCAACTTCAGCGAGCACGTCGGCGGCGAACTCGACCGCTTCCCTGGCGGAACGGCAGTGCTCAAAGACCTGCTGCGCATGAGCTGGCGCTCCGTCATCATCGGCGCCGTGGCCAACGCGCGCGAATTCTTCTCCGCTTCCTTTGTTCGCCGGGTGGAGTGCTCGTCTCCATTCCACTTTGCATTTCTTGAAGAGCGGCAAATGAAGTTGACCAGCCAGACCGACTTGCATGTCAGAGTCTTCGACGCGCTGATCGAAACCGGTGAAGACGAGAAAAGCCCTCCCCAGTCGGATCATCGATCCTGCGCGTTGCCCGCAGAATGTTTGCTCTAATACCGCTCCTGAAACTCCGGATCCACCGGATTCTCAAACAGCGAGGCGTCGCGCGTCACGATCGTCAACCCCGATGGCGTCACAAAATACCGCCTCTTGTCTTCCACCGGGTCGTAGCCGATCACCGTGCCCTCCGGAATGTGCACGTCGCGGTCGATAATCGCTCGCCGGATGCGGCAATGCCGCCCGATATTCACGTGCGAAAAGACAATGCTCGCATCCACGTCGGAATAGGAGTTCACGCGCACGTCCTGCGACAGCACCGAGTTGTACACCGACGCGCCCGAAATGATCACGCCCGCGGTGATGATTGAATTCACGGCCATGCCCGACCGTCCCGGCTCGCCAAACACAAACTTCGCCGGCGGATACTGCCGCACCCGCGTGCGGATCGGCCAGCTCTTGTCGTACAGATTGAATACCGGCGACACCGAGCACAAATCCATGTTCGCTTCGTAGTACGCGTCCAGCGTTCCCACGTCGCGCCAGTAGAGCGCCTCCTTCTTGTTCTCGTCCACAAAGCTGTAGGCCATCATCTTCTTCTTGCCCAGCAGGTTGGGCAGAATGTTGTGCCCGAAGTCGTGCTTTGAATCCGATTCGTCGGCGTCGGCGATCAGCGCCTTCAGCAGCGTCTCCGTGTTGAAGATGTAAATGCCCATCGACGCGTCCACGGCGTCGGGATTGAATGGCGAACGGAAACTCGTTGACGCCGGTTTCTCCTGGAATCCCAGCACCTCTCCCGTGTGCGCCCACTTCCACCACTCCGAATCGCGAAACCTCGCCCGGCGCAATGGCAGCGTCGCCAGTGTCACTTCGGCATTGGTTTCCTTGTGGTATGCCAGCATGCGGCTGTAGTCCATCTTGTAGATGTGGTCGCCGGAAAGAATGATCACGTGCGTGGGCTGCTCGCTGCCGATCGAATAAATGTTCTGGTACACGGCATCCGCCGTACCCATGTACCAGTTGGCGCCGGTGCGCTGCATGGGCGGCATCAGCTCAAAGAACTCGCCCAGCTCCTGCGCCACAATCCCCGTCCACCCTTCGCGAATATGCCGGTTGAGGCTCAAAGCCTTGTACTGCGTCAGCACGTACACGCGCCGCAAGCCGGAATTGATGCAGTTCGAAAGCGTGATATCGATGATGCGGTAATGCCCGCCGAACGGCACAGCAGGCTTGGCTCGGTCCCGCGTGAGGGGAAACAGCCTCTCTCCTGCTCCGCCGGCAAGCAATACTCCGAGCGTATCTTTCATATCCATATGGTTCCCGCCTCAGGTTCACTACCGGCCCAGGTGCCTCGGCGCGGCGGGGGAGTGCCGCGATCCGGAACGGCATATTTTCAGGCGGCACTTTTCCTCATCCGCCGCCGAACGCAGGAGAATACCACACGCAGCACTGAACTTGGCAGTAGCCCTGCAATCGTGAATGGCGGATACGGAGGAGCAGGGAGCTTTAGCTCCCTGAAAATGGCCTTAACAATCGGAGCCTTCAGGCCCGGTTCGAGCGCCCCGAACCGATTTGCAGCTATAGACGAACAAGCCGCCGCCTATCACAGCCGCTTTCGCTCCTACCAGCCCGACAGCCAGTTCGTCTTCTTCATCGACCGCTTGAACTTGGTGAACTTGTACTCCAACCCCACCGAAATCGCGAAGTTCACGTCGGTCGACGTGGTATGCGGCGGATAGTTGATGCTGTAGCGCTTGATCATCGCATCAGGAGTGATCCTGAACACCCAGTGCTCTGACCGGTTCAGGTCCATCGTCCCGCCGACAATCGCCGCCGGCGCAATCTGGTTATTGTAGAAGTCGAACCTCGCAGGTGGCTGCCCCAGCAGATCCTTCTCGAAATCCCCATAGACGCCGCCAAACATCGCATGGGCAATCAGCGCTCCGTGCGCGTTATGCGGCCCCAGCCATTCCCCGCCGCCTACAAAAAAGTACTCCTTCACCATCGCGCCGCGAATATTGTTCGGCGCGTTGGGAGCGGTCCCGCTGGTCCCCACATACGCCCGGCCCGAACCTTCGATTCCCCAATGCTTGGTCAGCCAATACGAGCCGTCCGCGTCCAGCCCGCCCAGGTTCGATCCCTGCAGCAGCGTTGGCCCCGCCTTCATGTGGTCGTACCCCGCGCCCAGCGACAGGTCAAAGCGATTGTCGTAGCGCACTTTCGCCAGCGGATTGAGAGCAACATACGGCGCGCTGAGGGGCTCTTGGGCGCTCTGTGGCGTGGGAACCTGGGTCGGCGGGCTCTGCGAGCTTGAGCTCTGCGCCTGCAAATGAGCTGCCGCGCACACACCTAGAGCGAGAATAGCGGTAAAAAAGGAGGTTAACTTTCCTGGGAGATGCATCACCAAACAGCTTACAGGACCCCCCCAATGGCGGACAACGCGTAGTTCTGGCATTTCCTCTTAGACTAGGGTCCGCCCCCAAAGCGTTAGCAGAATCTGGGATCTATCTCGCCCCACCCTGCAGCGCACACGGTTCTCTCTGCCGCGACCACACCAGGTAATGAACGGTCTTCAAAATCTCCACCAAAGTCCCGGTCATGGCGTCTCCCGCCTGCTCCGGTTCCACGGGCGGAGCCGCGTGCACGCGCCACTTCAGCGGCAGCCGGCCCAGGATCATCGCAGCACGCGGCAAATGGCTCGCGCTTGAAACCACCTCTGCCGACTCCCATCCGTGGCTTTGCATCATTCGCGCCGAATCGCACGCGTTTTCGATTGTGTCTTGAGCCGCCGGGTCCATAAAGATCTCCCCCGCCGGAATCCCCTGGGCCTCCGCGATCCGTGCCATCACCTGCGCTTCCACAAAGCGGTTGTGTGCCGCCCCGCCGGTCATGATCATCCGCGGCGCCGCGCCTCGCTCGTACTCGCGCACCGCCTCATTGACCCGCGCCAGTTGCGTCGGCGTCGGGTTCCCGTCCGCGTCCGCCGGAGATCCCAGCACAATCAATGTGTCAAAGCGGCTTTGTGATGTGTTTTCCGTCGGCGCCAGGCCGCGCGCAGTTGCCGCCCAGGCAACCAGTCCCAGCACCACCAGCGTTCCGGTAAGAATCACGCGCCCCTTCCAACCCAGGCGCTTTCGCCGGGGCGCAATCCGGTGCCCAACCCGCCGCGTTCTAGCCGTCTTTCTCCTTATCGTGGGGCTCAAAAAGGGAATTGCCTCTGTATCCCACTTTATCTTGCCCGGCAGCTACTTTCCGTCTTCACGTCCAACCCGTGCCCCGATGACGGCCGATCCCTTATCCGACCCTTCATCTTTGGGCCCATGGCTCTACCCGCTCACCCGCCGAATTGTGCGGAAAAGCATGGCCACCACCCACAACGGAAGTATGCTGAGTTTGTTCATCCCAGGGATGAACAAACCGTAAGGAGTCAACAACCGTGTCCACGCCTCGACGCAAGCCCCTCACCAGGCTTCCCTCGCAACTCGCTCAAGTTGCTGTCGTGATGTTCGCCGCCAACGAGCGCATGAATCAGCTTCTCATCGAGCATCTTGACCCCACTGCGTGGAACGCCAGACAACCCGGCAAGACCCGCACCATTGTGGCCATCTTTACTCATATGCACAATGTTCGCACCAAGTGGATCAGGCTCACTGCCCCGCACTTGAGAGTTCCAACCCAGCTCCATCGCGCGCATTGCACTCAAAAGCAGGCGCGCGCGGCCTTCGCTGAAAGTGCCGAGCGATGCACCGAGATGTTGGCTGAAGCACTCGGCGGTTCCGGTAGCCGCATCCAAGTGTTTCGGCGAGACGCTCTCGCTCCCGCCTGGCCGGTTGGCGCGGAGATGTTGTGCTACATGCTGGCTCACGAAGCACACCATCGCGGACAGGTGTGCATGCTCGCCCATCAGGTTGGATTCCCATTGCCCTATAAAGCTTCCGACGGAATCTGGAATTGGGAAAAGCTGTGGAAAGAATGCGGCTCGCCGCGCGGCCCCGGCCACTCTTCGTAGAGCGTGTTGAAACAAACCGTTTTCCCGGGGCGCAGCAGAGAATCAGCGATGCAGGACAGCCAATGAAGTTGCCTTTGTGAGAGCGGCAAAATCGCTCAGCCAACCGGCGCCTTTCTCGCATTTTCTACATCAAAAGCTCAGGAGGTAGGAAACATGCGCACCTTCGTTTTGAGCCTTACGCTTTTGGCCTCCACCCTCGCTCTGGCCCAGCAGAATCCAGCGCAAAATCAGGGTTTCGCCCAGGGGCCGGCGAATGAATCGCAACTCGCGCAGCAGGTCCGCCACAACCTCGTGATGCTGCCCTACTATTCGGTCTTCGACGAGCTCTCCTTCAAGTTGGATGGCAGTGTCGTTACCCTTGAGGGCGCGTGCCCACCCGAACCTCCGTGGGACATTCGGTCCGACGCCCAAGCCGCGGTAAAACAGGTCAAGGGCGTCACACAAGTCGTGAACAACATCAAGGTTTTGCCCTTGTCTCCAATGGATTGGCAAATTCGGCGCGCAGAAGCAAAAGCCATCTACGGCAATCCCGATATCGGCACGCGCTACGGTGACCAGCCTCTGCCGTCCGTTCATATCGTTGTCGACAACGGCCACGTAACGTTGACGGGAGTAGTCGACAGCCAGATGGATGACACCCTCATCAAAACTCGCGCCAACATGGTGCCCAACGTCTTCTCGGTCACCGACAACCTGCAAGTTTTAAATGCGGGCAACCAGAAAGAAAAAGTGTCTCAATAAATGCACAGCAGCCCATCGATCAACGGATCGATGGGCTGCTCTCTGCTCTCTGACCCCTGATCTCTGTTCTCTGCTTTACGGATACATCCGGTGCAGCGTCCGCGGAAACGGAATCGTCTCCCGCACGTGGTCCAGCCCGCACACCCACGCCACCACGCGCTCAATGCCCATGCCGAACCCCGCGTGCGGCACGCTGCCGTAGCGCCGCAGGTCGAGATACCACTCGAACGCCTGCGCGCGGCAGCTTGTGCTCGTCGATGCGCGAGCTCAGCAGTTCGTAGCTCGACACGCGCTGCGACCCGCCGATGATCTCGCCATATCCCTCCGGCGCCAGCACGTCCACGCACAGCGCGTACTGCGGATCCTTGGGATCGGGCTCCATGTAAAACGCCTTCACATCCGCCGGATAGCGATGCACCATCACCGGCCGGTCGTACTGCGAGCTCAGCCACGTCTCGTCCGGCGAGCCGAAGTCGTTGCCGTATTCGAACGGCGCTTCAAGCTGCCCATCCTTGTGCGCCTGGTTCAGCATCTCCGCCGCCTCGTCGTAGCGCAGCCGCGGAAACGGCGGCTCAATCGCGGCCAGCTTCGCCGCATCGCGCCCGATCACCGCCAACTCCGGCGCGCGGTTCTTCAACACGCTCTGCACAATGTGCGAGATGAAATTCTCCGCCAGCTCCATCAGCCCGTCCAGGTCCATGTACGCAACCTCGGGCTCGACCATCCAGAACTCCGTCAAATGCCGCCGCGTCTTCGACTTCTCCGCGCGAAACGTCGGCCCAAAGCTGTACACCTTGCCCAGCGCCAGCGCCGTCGACTCCATGTAGAGCTGGCCGCTCTGCGTCAGGTACGCGGGATCGCCGAAGTAGTCCACCGGAAACAGCGTCGACGTGCCTTCGCACGCGGCCGGCGTCAGAATCGGCGGATCGGTCCGGATAAATCCATTGCTGTCGAAGTACTCCGCCGCCGCGCGCATGATCTCCGCGCGAATGCGCAAAATCGCCGACTGCCGCGGGCTCCGCACCCACAAGTGCCGCCGCTCCTGCAGAAACTCCACGCCATGCTCCTTCAGCGTGATCGGGTACGGGTCGGACTCCGGCACGCGCTGCACCACCTTCACGTCCTCCACGTCCAGCTCGTAGCCGCCCGGCGCGCGCTTGTCCGCTCGCACCTTTCCCGTCACGATCACCGACGACTCCTGCGTCAGGCCCTTCAGCGCCTCAAACACTTCCGGCGTCACGCTCTTCACGTGCGCCACGCCCTGGATCGACCCGGTCCCGTCGCGAAAGATCGGGAAAAGCAGCTTGCCGCTCTCGCGCAGGTTGTAGAGCCATCCGCGCAGGGTTACAGATTGGCCCTCATGCCGGCCGATCTCGGCGATGGTGGCGACTGGAGGAGTCAGCTTGGCAGTTTCAGAGGAGGGAGTAGTTTCTTCGGGCATCGTTCATCCTTTTGTCAAAACCGGTTGCATTAATCGAACCAGGGACACGGCTATACAACTTGCGGAAAAACTCGATGTTTGTGAAAGGACACGAGCGAACAGGTTGCGAAAAAAACTCGATGTTCTGCAAAGAGATGGCATCACGGCTCGCTGAAAAACTCGATGCTTTGAAGGGGCACGAGCTTACTCGTGCCGTAAAAAGTCCAACTTTGGTGCGGCTTTAGCCGCTGAGGGATGCTTTTACCCCTCCCCGATTCTTCCGCGCCAGCAGCCAGCAGCTAGAGGCCGGGAGCCGGGAACCAGCGGCCAGCAGCTAGAAGCCGTAGTTGACTATCCAGAATAGCGCGATCATGTGCACCGCGATACCCAACCGTCAGCGTCCGGGTAGTTTGGTGGTACGAGAAAAAGTTTTGATCTGGACGACAAACTCCCAGAAAGCGCATCTTACTCTCATGAGGAGCGGTCAATGAGCGAACGGCTCGAAGTCAGCGGCGAAGAGATGCACAAGACCATGGCGGACCCCGACACCGCCGAACGGTTCATCACCGAAAAGCATCTGGGTGAGCGCATTCGGCGCTTGCGGCTCAAGAAGTCGATGGGCTTGGTCGATCTGGGCAAGCACACTGGGCTTTCGGCGAGCTTTCTTTCGCAGTTGGAAACGGGCAGAGTCGTGCCCACCCTCCGCAATCTGGCTCGGATTGCGATGGTCTTCTCCAAAGACCTGTCCTATTTCTTTGAAACCGAGCCGGCTGCGATCTTTCGCGTGCACCGCAGGAAAGACCGGGTGCGCATGCCGCAAACCGGCGTCGAGCCGCCGACTTACACATTTGAGAGCCTCGGTTACATGGTGCCCGACCGGCACATGGATCCGTACTTTGCCGAGTTCGTTCCGCTGCCGGAGCAGGTGGAACCGAAAGCACACATGCACGCGGGATTCGAGTTCTTGTATGTGGTCGACGGCGAGCTTTCCTTGCGGCACGGAGATCAGGAAGCCACGCTGACCCCGGGCGATGCGGTCTACTTCGACGCGGGAACACCGCATTCCTACCGCTGCGTAGGAAGTAAGCCGGCTGAAGCCATCATCGTCGCGCTGCATCTCGCGCCGGCGGGCCAAACGGCGTCTCTGCGTACGGTGCCTTCCGCCCCTCGCCCAGCCGCTCCGGCTGCAGCGCCAAAGCCCGGCACGGGCAATGGCAGGCACGAAAACGACACTTAGCGCGCATTGCAACAGCCGTGATCGCCCCGGGAAGCCAAGGATCTGCTTTTGTTTTTGAGACAGCACCCACGTTCTCATGTTCCCGGGTGCCCCGTTCAAGCTCCGCTTGGGCGGGATCGTAGCTGAAAGCTCGCACAAAGCCCCGCCCCAATCCACTGACGACTGACCACTGCCTTTTCCCTGTCAACTCCGCCAGCGCCGCAGCCCATGCCCCTACTTCTGATCCGTGACGAGGTTCCCCTTGATGTCCCGCACCTCGACTTCGCCGAGCCCCGCATCCTTGAGCCCAGGTTCGATCTTGGCCCGATCGCCGGCGGCGACAACAACTAGCTGATCGGGATGCAGGTACTGTTGTGCCACGCGCGCAATATCCGCTTCGGTGATCGCCTCATACTTCGCCGGCAGCTTGGTGTAATAGTCCAGCGGACGGTCGTAAATAAAAATGCCGTCGATCGCCCTCACAATCTCTGACGTGGTTTCGAAGCGTCCGGGAAGCGAGCGGACTGATGCCTCCTTGGCCGCCGCCAGCTCTTCAGCGGTCGAGGGTTTCGCCGGGAAATTACGAATCTCTCCCATCAGCTCTTTGGCGGCAGGCGCCGTCACGTCAGTCCGCACCAGTCCTCCGGCATAGAACAACCCTCCGTCCAAATACTCCGTGAAAGCGGAGCCCGCCCCGTACGTGTAGCCGTGCACCTCGCGCAGATTCATGTTGATCCGGCTGGCAAAGGCCGCGCCCAGCGTGTAGTTCATCACCGTCAACACGTCCGCGTCAGGTGAACCCACTGGCACGCCCACGCCGAATGCCTCCAGAGCCGTCTGCGGCGCCCCGGGCTTGTCCACGATCACCACGTGCGTCGCTTGCGGCGCAGGCGCCGGAGGAATCTTGGGCGCAGCCCACGTCTTTCCCGTCCACTTGCCGAAATACTGGCGCGCCAGGCTCTCAGCCTGCGCCCGGGTCACATCTCCCGCCAGGATCAGCGCCGAGTCGCTCGGCCCGTAATGGGCAGCGTAGAAACTGGCAAGATCCGCCGACGTCAGCGAACCCACACCCTCAGCCGTCCCCGTACCGCTCCTGCCGTAAGCCCCGTCGCCAAAAACCAGCTTCGGCCCCACGCGCAGGGCCATGCTCTGCACATTGTCGGTCTCCTGCGCAATGCGCACCAGCCGCTGCTTCCGCCGCCGTTCCATGTCCGCCGCGCGAAAGGCCGGATGCTCGGCCACATCCGCCAACAGGTTCATACCTTCACCCGTATGTGCGGTCAGTACGTCGATCGACTCGGCGCCCGACTCCATGCCGGCCCCTGTTGTTACGTGAGTCCCAATGCGCTCTTCATCATTGGCCAGTTGCGTCAGATCGCGCGAAACCGTGCCGTCGCTCATCACTTCCGCGGTCAGAGTCGCCAGTCCGCTCTCAGCCGGCGGATCGTTCTCGCTGCCGGCCCGCGAAACAATCTCGGCGCTCAAAACGGGCAGCGCGTGGTCCTCCACCAGCAACACCTTAAGTCCGTTCGCCAGCGTGAATTCCTGCGGCGCCGGCAGATGCATCACCGGCGCTGGGCCCGGTAAGGGCTTGTCTTTCCGCCAGTCCTCTGCCGCTTCAAACTCCGGCGTGTAAGGATTCACCAGCTTCACATTCGCGTCGGTGTCCGCGGGGCTGCGCGGCACATCGTCCAGCACCTTCTTTCCAGGCACGCAATACACCACCACGGCTGTGTCCTTGCTCAGATACTTTTCCGCGGCGGCTTTCACGCTCGCCTTCGTCACCGCCTCCGTCATGGCGACGTCCTTGGGCAGAAAATCCGGATCGCCGGTGTACTGGTTATAGCGGTCGAGCGAATCGGCAATGCCGCCAAAACCGCCCAGGCGTTCGAGGCCGGTGATCTTCCGCGTCAGATCCAGTGTCTTTGCTGAAGCCACTTCATCCGCTGTGGGACCCTCCTGCTCGAGCTTGGCCAGCTCGCTCCAGAACGTCGCCTCCAGGTCTTCCAGCTTCACTCCCGGCTTGGCCGTGATCTCGCACTCGGTCACCCCCGTCAACTTCAGGGTATCGGAGAAGCAAGTTGCGCTTTGCGCAGTCTGCGATTTGTACACCAACGCTTCGTCGAGCCGGCTCGCCTTGGCGCCGCCCAAAGCAAACGCCGCCGAACTCACGCTGTACGCATCGGGCGTAAAGGCCTGTGGCGTCAGCCACGCAATGCTCAGTTGCGGCAATTGAACCGTATCTGTCACGGTGGCGCGGCGTTGTTCGGTGACGGGCGGAGTCGTAGCCGTCACAGGAGGTACCGGCGGTCCCTCCGGGATCGGGCCAAAGTATTTTGTCAGCAGCTCGCGCAACCTGGCAGGATCGAAGTCCCCGGCAATCGCAATCGATGCATTGTTCGGTGTGTAGTACTGCTGGTGGAACTCGCGCACATCCGCGACGCGCGCCGACTCAATATCCGCGTGACTGCCGATCACCATGCCGTAGTACGGATGCTCCTTGGGAAAGAGCAGGTGAAACACCTGCTCCTGCGCCACGTAGTAAGGCCGCCCCTCGCCTTGCCGCCTCTCGTTGCGCACCACATCTTTCTGATTGATCAGCAACTCGCGATTCAGACCTTCAATCAGAAAGCCCATTCGGTCGCTCTCTAGCCACAATGCCAGTTCCAGCTGGTTGCTCGGCATCGTCTCGAAGTAATTCGTGCGATCGAAGTCGGTGGTGCCGTTCACGTCGGTGGCGCCCGCCGATTGCACATACTTGATGTGCGCCTTCTCGCCAACGTGCTCCGATCCTTCAAACATCATGTGCTCGAACAGGTGCGCAAAGCCCGTCCGTCCGGGCCGTTCATTCAGCGGGCCCACGTGATACCACAGATCAACAGCCACCAGCGGCAGCCTGTGATCTTCGTGCGTCAGCACAGTCAAGCCGTTGGGTAGCGTGTATTTCACATACTTGATCTCGGGCGGCTTGTGCGTGGCCGCCGGTACTGGCGCGCCCTGCGCAAACAAAGAAATGCCGGCGCCGGTCAGAATCGAAAACAAAATGACATACAGATGTTGCCGGATGGGACTATTCACAAGCGTCCTCCATTGCATCGCGAATCGAAGTAACGTTTCTCCAGCAAATATATGGCGGAGCCCACGACCGCAAATGGCGTTTTTTGCTTAAGCGTGTTTCAAAAATCTGTTTTGTAACAAGGGCACGACTTTAGTCGGGCCGAAAAACACAGGAAAACAAGCGGTTTTAACCGCTGCGGTTCGAACGCCGAAATCCACACATGGGCCGAAGAAACACTGTAATCGCGAGTGGAGACAGGATAATACGCCGAGGCAAGCCCTGCTCCGGAGAGGTCCCGCTACTTTGACGGGTTTGACTGAAGATTGTGCTCGCCGTACATGGGATACGGAGCGGGCGCAGCGCTCGTGGGCATTGCGGCCAGGGTCTTCAAGTCGGCCTGGACCTTCTCCCAATCGTCGTGATCTTTCTTGGTTGTGATCGGCGCAGTTGGATCGGAGTAATATGCCTCGACGTCGCTCTTGATCCCTGGAGGAATCGCCTGCGTCGGTTGGCTGGCCAGGCGGTGAAGAAGTTCTGCGTAAGTGATATCAGTCAGTCGATAGCCGCCCGGCTTCACCACGTCTCCGGTGTCAAGGTCTCGATTCGGCAAAGGATGCTGCGGATTGAGCGGCTCGAGCGTGGCCACTGGCCCCCAGGCGCGGCCAGAAAGCAACCGCTGTCCTCGCCTCCGGCGTAAAGCGAACGAGCCGCGCGCGCAATGCAGAAGTGGCGGAGACTACGCTGTGCATGTAATCGGCATCGGCAGCTTCCGAAGGTCCCTTCACGGCAACCATCGCCAGCGGTCCCACTTTAGGCAGCAACCAGAGCAAAGCAGCGATCAGGTGTGTCTCCACGCCGGCTTTCTTGCGATAAATTGCCCAATCGTACAACGTAGCCGCCGCCGCCGATTCCTTCTCGATCTCAACCGCGTCGGGCGTATCCGGCTCCGCTGGCTCATGATTGTGGTGCAGAACCGTGACCGCATACGCCACACGCGGAATCAGGGTGCGCGTGGCAAAGCGATATTCGCGAACGTTGAAGCGGTGGCCCCGTCCTACTGAAAAATCGTCGGTGAGTCCGTATGTCTCGTAGAACGCGAGCGCAAGCTGGTGAACGGGAACCTTGATTCCTATGTGGCGCAGGTAGCCGAGCGGCGCCAGGTGATGCTTCGCAATCTCGTCGATATCGAACGCAAACTCGGTTTGCACATGTTGACGCTTGCCCTCGGCGTAGTTCACGCTCGGCCCATAGCGCTTAGCGAGTTTCGGAAACTGCAGCGCAACGGCACGATTCGTTGCTTGCGAGTGGCCATACGAGTCGCCCACGTAATGGGATAGTGCGCCCGCTGCGAAGGCCAGCTCATTGGCGTTGTGTGCATTGCGAAAAAGCGCAAGGACAAAATCGCCGCTGCGCACGTAGTGGGTCAGATCGGAGAAGAACTGGTCGCCGAAAGGATAATAGCCCATGTCCTGGATCACGCAGCCGCCATAGGCATACGCGCGGGCGCGGTCCAGGTCCGCGGCCGTGAGGTTTGGATAGTTGCTGAGCAGCATTGGAACGATCGAGTCCTGCCAGGTCAGGTCGATGAGCTGTTCATGTGTGAGCAGGGAATAAGCGACCGCGCGCCTGGGCAACGCAATCGGCAGCAGCAGCATGAGCAACAGAAAAGTCCGCACTCGATTCAAGCGCATAGCAGTTGCACCGGGCGGAGAGCTGGTCCGCGACTGAAGAGCGATGGAAGCCGGGATCCCGAATTCATTGTATGTGAAGCGCAATTGTCCTCACGAGAGATTTGAACCTACACAGAACTGATTCGTTGTCTCATTGCCAGCATCACCACCGCCGACAAGGCCATCATCGCGCCCACCGCTTCCAACCCGCCCGTATAGCTCCCCCAACGGTCCTTCATCCAGCCAATCAACAGCGGTCCTGCAAACCCGCCCAGGTTGCCGAGTGAGTTGATTAATGCAATCCCCGCTGCTGCGCTTGCGCCCGACAAAAACAAGCTCGGCATCGCCCACAGCGGAGGCTTCGATCCATTCACGCCGAAGCTTGCGATCGCCAGTGCCAGAATCACCGCCAACGCCGCGTGGGCATATCCCACCCACACCATCCCCACGCAGCCCAGCACGCAGGGAATCGTCACATGCCAAATCCGCTCCAGAGTCCGGTCTGAGTGCCGTGCCCACAGCACCATACCCACAACAGCCGCCACGCTTGGCAGTGCATTCAGCCACCCGACGGCCAGTGCCGAATATCCAAACTGCTTGATCAACAGCGGCGCCCAGAATCCAATTGCATACAGCCCTGCCGAAGTCCCTGAATAAACCAGCGCTAATGCCAGCACTCGCGGATCGCGCAGCACGGCCCACACCGCAGCCGCGCCTTCTCTGTGCGAACGATTCTGAGCGCGTTCCGCTGCCAACGTCCCCTTGAGCCATGCGCATTCGTCCGCGTCCAGCCAAGCCGCCTGTTCGGGCGCGTCCGTCAGCACCTTCAACGTTAGAAATCCCAGCAGAATCGCCGGCAGCCCTTCGATGATGTAAAGCCACTGCCAGTTGGAGAGCCCGGCAAACCGTGGCAGCTCCATCAGCGCTCCCGAAATCGGCGAGCCCACCACCGTCGATAGCGGCGCTGCGGCCATGAACCACGCAATGGCTACCGCGCGTTTCCGGGCAGGGAACCACAAGCTTAAATAAAGCAGCGTGCCAGGAAAAAAGCCCGACTCGGCAATCCCCAGCAGAAGCCGCATCACATAAAAACTGTGCGGCCCCACTACGAATGCCGAAGTCATCGAGACTGCGCCCCACACCACCACTACAATCGCGATCCAAACCCGCGCCCCCACGCGCAACATCATCAGGTTTGAAGGAACCTGGAACGCGATGTATCCGATAAAGAACACACCTCCACCAAAGCCAAACATGGCGGGCGTCAGCCCGATCGCTTGATTCATGCTGAAGGCCGCGAATCCCAGGTTCGCGCGGTCGAGAAAACTCACCAGGTAGAGCAGCATCACGAATGGCAGAATTCGTAGCTGCAGCTTCCGCGTTACGCGAGCCTCGAGATCACCCACGTCTCTGCGGGCGCAATTTTGTCCGAGAGGTGACACATCGGGTGTCGCTTGAGGCGTGTTCACGCCGTCGCCAATGGCCTCTTGGCGGGTACCCCAGGTCTCGATTCTGAGACCTGGGTTCTCGCAATCGCAGCACAAACTGCGTCGGTCACCTCGGCCATGGTCGCTGTTCCGCCCAGGTCGCGCGTATGGAACTTCGCATTCGCCGTCACCGTCTCCACGGCCGCCATCAGCCGCCGTGCCGCATCCGCTTCGCCCAGGTGCTCCAGCATCAGCGCCGCCGTCCAGATCGTTCCCACTGGATTTGCGATGCCTTTACCCATGATGTCAAACGCTGATCCGTGAATCGGCTCGAACATCGACGGATACACTCGTTCGGGATTGATGTTCGCCGTCGGGCCAATCCCCAGGCTCCCTGCCAGCGCCGCCGCCAGGTCGCTCAGAATATCCGCGTGCAAATTGGTGGCCACAATCGTGTCCAGCGAAGCCGGCCGGTTCACCATCCGCGCCGTCATCGCGTCCACCATCTCCTTGTCCCACCGCACATCGGGGAACTCCTTTGCTACCTCCGCTGCAATCTCATCCCACATCACCATCCCGTGCCGCTGCGCATTACTCTTCGTCACCACGGTCAGCAGTTTGCGCGGCCGCGATTGTGCAAGCCGGAACGCGTAGCGCTGAATCCGCTCCACTCCCGCGCGCGTCATCACGGAAACTTCTGCCGCCACTTCTATCGGGAATCCCTGGTGCACGCGCCCGCCCGCGCCCGAGTACTCGCCCTCGCTGTTTTCGCGCACGATCACCCAGTCCAGGTCCTCAGCGCGGCATCGCTTCAGCGGAGCATCAATCCCCGGCAGAATCCGCGTTGGCCGCACGTTCGCATACTGGTCCAGGCCCTGGCAGATCTTCAGCCGAAGTCCCCACAGCGTAATGTGATCGGGAATCTCAGGATCGCCCGCCGACCCAAACAAAATCGCGTCTTTTGTTTTCAGCGCATCCAGCCCGTCGGCCGGCATCATCGCGCCGTGTGCGCGATAGTAGTCGCCGCCCCAGGCGAAGCTCTCAAACTCAAAATCGAGGTCGCTTTCCGCTCCAGCCAGCGCCTCCAGCACCCGCCGCCCCGCCGGAACCACTTCCTTCCCGATCCCGTCTCCCGGCACCAACGCAATCCGGTATCGCCTCATGGTCGCGGCTCCTCGTTGAACACGGCCATTGTATCGGGAACAGGGATAAGGCAGCAGGGGCAGGGGACTGGAAGCGGGAAATAGGAGACAGTCGACGAGTGCAGTCATCCGCAAATTGCAGAAATTGCCAATGAATCAAATCAATGCGCGACAGGAAACAAAAAGCTAAGATCTAAGAACTGACCCCTGACCCCTGACCACTGTTTTCCTACTCCCTATTCCCCAGTCCAATCATCCGGTCCAGCGCCACCCGCGCCCACTCCTTCACGTCGGCCTTCACTTGCACGCGGTTCACCACGCGCCCTTCCACAAGATTTTCGAGTGCCCACGCCAGGTGTTGCGGGCTGATGCGGTACATCGTGGTGCACAGGCATCCGGTGTCATCGAGAGTGATGATCTTCTTGCCTTGCGGAGCAAATCGCCGCGCCAGCCGGTTCACCAGGTGAATCTCCGTCCCGATCGCAAACATCGATCCCGCTGGCGCCTGCTCCACGAGCGCAATCAACTGCTCGGTCGAGCCCAGCGCATCGGCCTTCTGGCAAACCTCGTAGCGGCACTCGGGATGCACGATCACCTGAATTTCGGGATACTTCGCGCGCACCTGGTCCACGTGGCTCGGCAGAAAGCGCTGATGCACGGCGCAATGCCCCTTCCACAGCAGAATGCGGCTCGCCGCCAGCCGCTCCTTCGTCTGCCCGCCCTGCAATGCGCCCACGGGTCCCAAACCACCATCTCTTCCAGCGGAATCCCCATCGCATGGCCGGTGTTTCGTCCCAGATGCTGATCCGGCAGAAACAGAATCCGCTTCCCGCGCGCAAACGCCCACTCCATCGCCGCCCGCGCGCTCGACGAAGTGCACACCAGTCCGCCATGCTCGCCGCAAAATGCCTTGATCGCCGCCGTCGAGTTGATATAGGTGACCGGCACAATCTCGTCCGACAGGTGAAAGCGCGTCAAGCGCGTCCCAGCAGTCTTCCACCTGCGAAATCTCCGCCATGTCGGCCATCGAGCAGCCCGGCATTCAGGTCCGGCAAAATCACCTGCTGCCCGTCCCGCGCCAACACATCTGCGCTCTCCGCCATAAAGTGCACGCCGCAGAAAACGATGTACTTAGCATCGCTCTCCGCAGCGATTTTCGAGAGCTTGTAGCTGTCGCCGGTAAAGTCGGCAAAGCGCACCACTTCGTCGCGCTGGTAGTGGTGGCCCAGAATCATGGTCGTCGCGCCCAGCCGCGCACGGCCTCGGCAATCCGCCCGTCCATCGTGTGGTCCGGCAGCGCCAGGTAGTTTTCAAGAGAACAAGCTTCGCCGGCCTCCGCAGAGGCTGCGATCGTTTCGTCAAGAACCAGGGTCACAATATTCCGCCTTCAGTCCATTACGGACGGGGATGTTGAAAGCTTTCTAGCTGGCTGCAGTGGACGCACCGGCATTCCTGAAATTCCTTGGCACTGTTGCCAGGTCCTTCAGGAGAGCCCCCATCCACGGGGTTGTTGCAGCCCTGATACATGGGATGCGGCCAAAACCGGCAGGTTCCAAAGAACCCACTCCAGTGTCAACCGCCCCATCGGCTTTTATTGTAACGCCTGCATTTCAACCAGTCAGGCGTCCATCGTTTGTGACCGCCTCTTGCCGCCAGTTATCATGGTCCTTCATGGGAACTCCGCCGCCAATCCAGATCGCCACCATCAGCATGGCCGACACGCTCATCCTCATGGTGCTGGCTCTGGTGGTCTTTGGCCCACGGCGCCTGCCCCAGATCGGCCGTCAGATCGGCAAGCTCATGTACGAGTTTCGCAAAGCCTCCAACGACTTCAAATTCCAGATGGAAGAGGAGTTGCGCAACGCCGAGGAGGCTGAACGCCGCAAGAAGGAAGAGCAGGAGCGCCAGCGCGCCCTCGCTGCAGCCCCCGCGCCGCCGCAGCTTGAGCAGTCCACCACGCAACCTGCGGAATTGCCGGCGGTCGCAACGGAATCATCCGCCGCTGCGATCGAATCTCCCTCTGTCCCCCCGGAATCGGAATCGCCCGCGCCTGCCGCCCTTGAAAGCTCCAATCGCGACGAGACTTCATACTCCGGTCCCGCAGTCGAATCCAGCGCAACATCAGCCACCGAATCCGCGATCCCAGACGAACTTCCTCCCTCCACTCAGCCCGATCCGACTCCCCCGCGCATCCAGCCGCCTTCTACCGGCGAAATCGTCGCAGCCAATGGGCCCGGCGCGCAACCGCAGCAGCAGGAACTCTTCGCTGCCGACGCCGGCACTGCCCTCGAAAGCGTGACTCCCGAAGCCGAAAGATCGGAGCCGGCAGCCCACCATGGTTGACCCAGCAGGAAGCAATCGACAAAGCGCGAAAGGCCGTCACCGAGCGCGCCGAACTCCCCGGCATGAGCCTCATGGAGCACCTCGATGAGCTGCGCAAGCGCATCGTCCACTCCGCCATCTATCTCGCGCTCGGCTTCATCTCCGCCTGGGTCTTTCACGACCGCGTTCGTCGACTTCATCCAGGCCCCGCTCAACCACCTCGGCATCGCTCAGTCTTCACGCACCCCATGGATCCGCTGAACCTCGACCTGCAGGTGTCGCTGATCGGCGGAGCCATCTCGCCTCGCCCTTCATCCTCTATCAGGTCTGGCTTGTTCATCGCGCCGGGCCTCTACCAAAAGGAGCGGCGCTTCGTCGTTCCCTTCATGGCCGCCACCGTCGGCCTCTTCCTTGCCGGCGCAGCTTTCGGCTACTTCTACGTGCTGCCCGGCGCGCTCAAAATCCTCATCGTCGACTTCGGCCATAACTTCACCCCCATGGTCACCATCGAGGAGTACACCGGCTTCTTCCTCTCCATCATCCTCGGCCTCGGCATCAGCTTCGAGCTGCCCATCCTCATCTTCTTCCTGGCCCTGTTCGGCATCGTCAGCCCGAAGTTCCTCTGGAAGAACATCCGCTACGCCATCCTGGCCGTCTTTCTGGTCGCGGCCATCATCTGTCCCAGCCCCGACCCGGCACCATGTGCATCTACGCCGTCCCCATGCTGGCGCTCTATCTCATCGGCATCGGCGTTGCCTGGTGGGTGCACCCCTCGCGGAGGAAGAAAGCGAAGGAGGCCGCCGTATGATTTTCTTCTTGCGTAGCCGTCGACCGGGAACTCCCCAACAGTCTGTCATCCTGAGCGGAGTGTGGCGCATTCTTGCGCCATGCGGAGTCGAGGGATCTGCAGTTGCTTCTCGACTCTGCGCAGTTCTTTCCTTCGCGTTCATGTTCCTCACCCCTTTCGCCGCCTCCGCCCAGCCATTTCGACGGCGCCAAGGCCCTCGACTACGCGCGCGAATTCGCCGCCATCGGCCCGCGCTGGCCCACCGGTCCCGGCCACGTCAAAGCCGAGGAGTTTCTCCGCGCCCACTTCCTTCGCGAGCACGATCAGCTTGAAGAAGACACCTTCACCGCCGACACGCCCATCGGCCCCGTGCCCATGTGCAACTTCATCGTGCGCTTCCCCGGCAAAAAGCCCGGCGTCATCGTCCTCGGCACGCACTACGAAACCAACTACCCGCTGCGCAACATCAACTTCGTCGGCGCCAACGACGGCGCTTCCACCACCGGCCTGCTGATGGCCATCGCCGACCGCCTGCGCGCCGAGATCCGCCCAATCGCCGCGACAAAAAGCTCGACGGCTACTCCGTCTGGCTGGTCTTCTTCGACGGCGAAGAGGCCATCCAAAGCTGGTCGCGCTCCGACTCCACCTACGGCAGCCGCCATCTCGCCGCCAAGTGGGGCCGCGACGGAACGCTGAACCAGATCAAGGCCTTCATCCTCGCCGACATGATCGGCGACAAGGACCTCGACATTCAGCACGAAACCCATTCCACCGCCTGGCTCGTCTCGCTCGTCGGCGAAGCCGCCAAGAAGTTCGGCTACCAGCGCTACTTCTTTCAGCAGCAGATGGACGTCGAAGACGATCATCTGCCCTTTGTCGAGCGCGGCGTGCCGTCCATCGACATCATCGATCTCGACTACGGGCCCAACAACAGCTACCACCACACCGCGCAGGATACGATGGACAAGATCAGCGCGCACAGCTTGACCATCGACGGCGATGTATTCATGGAATCCATTCGCCTGATCGACCAACGGTGAAGGTAAAGACTGAGCGGTCAAGCGGACGCATAGACTAGAAGCCTCCCGGAGCGAGGGCCGAGAATAGCCCAGGGTGGAGTCCGCCGCAGCGGACGAAACCCTGGGAAGGAATATCGATGAATCCATTGCGTCCCGTAGGGCTGCGCAAAAACGGACGGCTGAAAGCTGAACCAAGGAGCAGCAATTGTCTCAAGCAGAAATCGGCATCATCGGCGGCAGCGGGCTCTACTCCATGCCCGGATTCACCAACGTTCACGAGGAGCGCGTCGAAACGCCCTTCGGCTCACCATCCGACGCCTTTGTCCTCGGCGAGCTCGAAGGCCGCAAAGTCGCCTTTCTCGCGCGCCACGGCCGCGGCCATCGCATCCTTCCCTCCGAGCTCAACTTCCGCGCCAACATCTACGCCTTCAAGAAACTCGGCGTCGAGCGCATCTCTCCGTCTCCGCCGTCGGCTCGCTCAAGGAAGAGCACAAGCCCACCGACTTCGTCATTCCCGATCAATTCATCGACCGCACCTTCCATCGCGTCTCCACATTCTTCGGCGACGGCATCGTCGGCCACGTCGCTTTTGGCGATCCTGTCTGCGCCACCGTCGCCAAAGCCGCGGCCGATGCCTGCAAGACAGTCGGCGTCGTCGGCAAGCTCGGCGGCACCTACGTCTGCATGGAGGGCCCGCAGTTCTCCACCAAGGCCGAGTCGAATCTCTATCGCAGTTGGGGCGCCGACGTCATCGGCATGACCAACCTGCAGGAAGCCAAGCTCGCCCGCGAAGCCGAAATCTGCTACGCCACCATCGCCATGGTCACCGACTACGACTGCTGGCGCGAAGGCCACGACGCCGTCACCATTGAAGAGATCGTCGCCGTGCTGCACAAGAACGCCGACAACGCCTGCAAAGTCGTCAAAGCCGCCGTCGCCGCCCTGCCGCCCACGTCAGAAGTCGCCCGACCTGCGCCTGCGCCTCCGCGGCAAAGTACGCCGTGCTCACGCAGCCCGACGCCGATCCCCGCAGCCGCCAAAGGAACGGCTCAAACTGCTCTTCGGCAAATATCATGGCTGGTAATTCGAAGCATTTTCGGTGGCGCTGGCGGAACGGAATCATCAGGCGGCCATTTGCTAACTCCGCCAACTCGGCTAACCCCGTTAACCCCGCTAGCTCCGCTGATTGACTTGCTAACCTTACTTACGAAAGAGGAAAAAAGAAAATGTCCATCACCGTAGTTGGCAGCGTCGCATACGATTCCATTGAAACCCCCGCCGGCCGCCGCGAGCGCTGCCTCGGCGGCGCAGCCACCTATTTCTCTCTCGCCGCCAGCTTCTTCACCGATGTCCGCGTCATCGCCGTCGTCGGCGAAGACTTCGGCCCCGAGCAGGAAGCCGTCTTCGCCGCCCGCAACATCGACACGCGCGGCATCGAGCACACCGCCGGCAAAAGCTTCTTCTGGGAAGGCTCCTATCTCGAAAATCTCAACGAAGCCAAAACCCATAACACTGAGCTCAACGTCTTCGCCTCCTTCGAGCCCAAAATCCCCGACGCCTATCGCGACTCCGAATTCCTCTTCCTCGCCAACATCGATCCCGTTCTGCAGCGCCGCGTGCGCGAAGCCATGCCAGGCGTCAAGCTCGTCGCCGGCGACACCATGAATTACTGGATCAAGGACCATCGCCCCGCGCTGCTCGAAGTTCTCAAGGGTCTCGATGTTCTGCTCATCAACGACACTGAAGCGCGCATGCTGGCCGGCAACAACAATCTCGTGCAGGCTGCGCGCGCCGTCATGGCTCTCGGCCCGCGCGCGTTGGTCGTCAAGCACGGCGAGTACGGCGCGACGTTGTTCCACGAACTCTACTCCAAAAAGCAAGAGGAGCCGAGCTTCGCACTTTCAAGGCGCCGGCCCTCCCGCTCAAAGAAGTCATCGATCCCACCGGCGCGGGCGACAGCTTTGCCGGAGGCTTCTTCGGCTATCTGGCCTCGCAGCCCGAGCTCACGCCCGCCGCCTGGCGCCACGCCATGTTTTACGGCAGCGTCATGGGCTCCTATGCCTGCGAGCGCTTCGGCACGGAGCGCCTGCAGCAGCTCTCGCGCTCCGAAATCGACGCGCGCTTCAATGTCTTCCGCGAGATCACGCACCTTGACTGAGAAGAGCATCTCCGACTGCCGAAGGCTGGGCCGTCCTGGCCTTCTGCGTGGCGGCCTCGATCGCCGCCATCGTCTGGAGCTGGCGTCACGGAGCGATGCTCAACTACGGCGACGCCGTCGCCCATCTGCACATCGCGCGCCGCGTCTTCGATTCGCGCACCCCGCGCATCTCGCAGCTCGGCTCGGTGTGGCTGCCGCTGCCGCACATTCTCCTTATCCCCTTCGTGCAGAACTACGCCTGGTGGGCCACCGGCCTCGCCGGCGTCATTCCCTCGGCGCTCGCCTACATCGCCTCCTGCGCCGGCCTCTATCGCCTGGCGCGCCACTGGCTCAGCCCCGCGCCTGCCGCGCTCGCGCTGGCCTTCTTTGCGCTCAATCCCAATCTGCTCTACCTGCAAACCACGGCCATGACCGAGCCGCTCTTTCTCTGCGAAATGATCTGGATCGTGGTCTGGCTGGTCGAGTGGCGCTCCTGCCTCGACAGGGCTCAGAGTCCAGTGCAAGCTCCGCCAGTCGCCTGCAAGTCTTGCATCGCTGCCGCGCTCGTCGCCGCCATCTTCACCCGCTACGACGGCTGGATCATCGCGCTCATCGCCTGGACCGGCATCGGATTCACGTTGCTCCGCGCGCCGCGGCGGGCGAACGCTGCCGCTTCTGCGCCGCCTTCTGGCTGGCCAGCATCGCCGTCGTCGCCGCGCCGATTCTCTGGTTCGTTTACAACTCCGTCTGCTTCGGCGACTGGCTCTACTTCGCGCGCGGGCCTTTCTCCGCCAAGGCCATCGAGCTCCGCACTGCCGCGCCCGGCGCCTGGCCGCCGCATCCCGGCTGGCACAATCCCTGGGTCGCGCTCCTCTTCTACCTCAAAGTCTCTGAGCTTGACTCCATCGCCGCCGCATCGGCAACGAGCGTGCTGGGCAATCTCGTCCTTGCGCTCGCCGCACTCGGCACCATCGCCGCTGGCTCACCGAAAAATCCGCGCTCGCCGCCGCGCTCTTGCCTGGATCGCTGCTCCTCTGGCTGCCCGTTCCCTTTTACACCTGGTCCGTCGCCTACGGATCGGTGCCCATCTTCTTTCCCGCCTGGTGGCCCTACACCTGGTACAACACGCGCTACGGACTCGAGCTGCTCCCCGCTCTCGCGCTCGGTCTCGGCTTCGCGCGCATCGCAGTTCATCGCCTGCACGCCTCTCTCGCGTCCGCTCACACGGCCCTCGCCTCGCGCCAGCATCCTTCCCGGCATCGCCTTCGCGTTGCTTCTTTGCTCTCGCCGGCCTCAACGTCTTCGTGCATTGCTGCGCGCAGCATCCGCTCGTCTACGCCGAGAGCACCAAGAACCTCGAGGCGCGCCTGCCCTACGACAATGCCATTCCGCCGCTCCTGCAGAAACTGCTCTCGTCGCGTCCGCATGCGCCCGTGCTCATGGATACTTCCATCTATCCTGAAATCGTCGCGTTCACCGGCATTCCCCTCCGCCAAACCATCAACGAAAGCGACCTTGAAATTTTTCGCGCCGCCTTGGCTGCGCCCGCCAGCCACGCCGCCATCGTCGTCGCCTTCGACGGCGACGCGATCGACGAGGCCGTCAAGGCGCATCCCGCGGATCTCACGCTCGCTGGCCGCTTCACCGCCAAGGATCAGCCGTCGGCCACTGTCTATGCTCCTCGTGGCGAGTCGTGCAGAATCCCTTGGCACAGCCACAACTGCCAGTCCGCCATTGAAACAGCTCCGAATGAGGCCTTCAGCTGCTCAACAGCCCCATCAGCAGTGGTAGCATCGGGCAAGGAAACAGCATGGGTCCAGTCCCGGCGCACATTACGCATTGTTCAACTTCGCAGCCCGAATCAAATCATCAGGCTGGCCACTTCGCCGTTCGCTCGCCTGTTGCATCTCGCATGTCCGGCCAGTCTCGCATTTCTACTTCCACGATTCCGGAGGAAGATTGATTCCGTTCACCAAGGCCCACGCCTGCGGCAACGATTTCCTGATCGTCGCCGAAGAAGCTGCAGGCAGACCACGATCGCGCCAGTCTCACGCGCCGCCTTTGCCAGCGCAACACCGGCATTGGCGCCGACGGCGTTGAGTTTTTTGCCTGGACGATCGGAGCCGGGCCCAAGTCCGGCCGCATCCGCCTTCACAACGCCGACGGCTCCATCGCCGAAATCAGCGGCAACGGCACCCGCTGCGTCGCCGCGTGGATGGCCGAAGTCGCTCGGCTCGCAGCCCGGCGACGAGCTGCAAATTGCCACCGACGCCGGCCTCGCGCGTCTGCCGCATCGACAGCGTGCGAGCGGCCACGACTTTTCGGTCGAAGTCACCACCGGCATGGGCGTGCCCCGCTTTGTGCCGCACACGCTCAAGCTCATCGACGGCGCAGAAGTCATCGGCGTCGAAGTCTCCACTGGCAATCCGCACTTCGTCATCCTCGTCGAGAATCCGGACTTCGCCGTTGCCGGCAGAGCCTGGACAGTCGATCGGCGCGGAGATCTGCGCGCATCGCGATTTCCCGCACCAGACCAACGTCGAATTTGTGCGCGTCGTGAGCGAACACGAAATCGAGATTCGCATCTTCGAGCGCGGCGTAGGCCCAACCACCTCTTCCGGCACCGGCAGTTCCGCCGCCGCCACGGCTGCCTCGCATTGCGCCGCTGCGTTTCGCCGCTCACCGTCGTTGCTCCCGGCGGCGCGCAAACCGTCGCCTGGGACGGCCCCGGCACGGAACTGTATCTCACTGGGCCGGCCGCGCTCATCGCCCGCGGAGAGGCGTGGTGAAATGGCTGCGCCTGCTGAAACCGCCGTCCGTCGCGCCGGATGCAGCCATCAGCATCGTCGCCCCGGCATCCTCCGCGCAACCTGAGCGCATCGAACGCGGCCTGGCTGCTCTGCGCGATCTTGGGCTTCACGCCCAATCTGGCTCCGAACGCTCTGCGCGCGGGCCGCTCTACTTTGCCGGAACCCCGGAGCAGCGCCTCGCCGATCTGCACGCCGCCTTCGCCGATCCCGGCACCAGCGCCGTCATGTGCCTTCGCGGCGGCTACGGATCGAATTACCTGCTCGACGGCCTCGATCTCGAAACCATTGCCGCGCATCCCAAGCCATTCTTCGCCTACAGCGATCTCACCGGCATCCAACTGCGCCTGCTCGACGAGTTGGGCCTGCCCGTGTTTCACGGCCCCATGCTCGCCGCCGATTTCTATCTGCACAGACGGCGTTCATCTTCCCAGTTTTCGCGCCGCGTTAGCCGGCGAGCCTTACAGCGTCGGCGCTGACGAAGGACTCCGCATCTTGAAGCCCGCGCAACATCATCTACCGTGCGCGGCACGCTCTATGGCGGCTGCCTCAGCATTCTCGTCTCGCTGCTCGGCACGCCGTGGGAGCCGTCAACCGAAGGCAAGCTGCTCTTTCTTGAGGACGCCGGCGTCAAGCCCTACCAGATCGATCGCATGTTCTGGCAACTGCGCAAGGCGAGCAAGCTCGACGGCGTTGCGCGGCATCATCTTCGGCGAAATGCTCGATTGCGTTTCGCCCGGCGCCGCGCCTGACTCCTCGATAACGGCAATTCTCAACGCGCTCGACGGCTTCGACGGTCCCATCGCCATCGGCCTGCGCAGCGGCCACGTTTCGCGCCAGAACGTCACGCTCACCTTCGGCGTCGAGGCCGAACTGACACTCGGCGACGAAGCGCACCTCACATCTTCTCGAACCGGCGGTGACCAAGTGACCGCGTCGCCGCGCCACATTCATCTCATCGGCATCTGCGGCACAGCCATGGCCTCGCTCGCCGGCCTGCTTGCAGTTGCAGGGCCATCCGCATCACCGGCTCCGACAAGGCCGCCTATCCGCCCATGAGCGATCTGCTGCGCTCGCTCGGCATTCCCATCCTCGAGCCTTACGCCGAATCGAATCTCTACGCCCGTGCCCGACCTCGTCGTCATCGGCAACGCGCTCTCGCGCGGCAATCCTGAAATCGAGCGCGTCCTCGACGAGCGCATTCCCTTCACCTCCATGGCCGCGCTTGCTGCGCGAAGAATTCCTCAACGGCCGCTCGTCGCTCGTCGTCGCCGGAACCCACGGCAAAACCACCACCACCAGCATGCTTGCCTGGATCTACCAGGTCGCCGCGCGCGAGAATCCCGCGCTCGAGCCTTCGTTCCTCATCGGCGGCGTGGCGGAGAACTTCGGCACCAGCTTCCAGTTGCGCCCCACGCGCACCTTCATCATTGAGGGCGACGAGTACGACACGGCCTTCTTCGACAAGGGCCCAAAGTTTCTCCACTACTTTCCCGACGCGCTCATCCTCACCCACGTCGAGTTCGACCACGCCGACATCTACGCCGATCTTGAAGCCGTCAAGACGCGCATTCAAGCTCCTCGTCAATCTCGTCCCGCGCCGCGGCCTCATTGTCGCCTACGACGGCAGCGAAAATGTGACCGAATGCGTCAGTCGCGCCTTCTGCCGCGTCGAGCGCTACGGCTTCACTGCCTGGCGCCGACTGGCGCATCCGCAATCTTCGCCACGTGGACGGCCGGACGCCGTTGGCAAGTTCTGGCGCTCAGGCACACGCATGGGCCGAATCTCGAAATGCACCTTGCCGGCGAGCACAACGCCCTCAACGCCACCGCTGCCGCGGCCCTTGCCGCAGGTCAGGGCATCCCAGCTGCTGCCATCGTCGAGGCCCTCGCCACCTTCAAGAGCGTCAAGCGCCGCCTTGAAGTCCGCGCCGAGATCGACGGCATCACCATCATTGAGGACTTCGCCCACCATCCCACCGCCATTCGCGAAACCCTTCGCGCACTTCGCTCCGTTTATCCGCAGGCGCGCCTCTGGGCCGTTCTCGAACCGCGCTCCAACACGCTGCGCCGCAAAGTCCTCGCCGCCGATCTCGTCGCCAGCCTTCGCCTCGCCGACCGCGTCGTCCTCGCCGGCGTCTATCAGCAGCAGCGCATTCCCGAGGCCGAGCGTCTCCATCCTGAAGACGTCGTTCGCGCTCTCAACGCTGAGGGCACGCCCGCTGAGCTTCTCGCCGATGCCGATGCCATCGTCGCCGCCATCGCGCCGCAACTCGCGCCCGGCGACGTCGTCGCCATCCTCTCCAACGGCGGCTTCGACGGCATCTATGAGAAACTTCCCGCGCGCCTGCGCGAGCTTCTTCCCGCTGCCACCAACGCCTGAAGGCGCGAATGCACGCATGATCGCGCTCCCTCATCTTCATCGCCAACATGGTCGTCCTTGGCATTCCCTCGGCCATCCTCTTCATTCCCTGGTGCTGGATCACCGGCAACGTGCTGCCGCTCTACAAGGCCACGCGCTTCATGCTCTCATCCAGTTGCCGCCTCGCCGGCGTGCGCTTCCGCGCTCGAGGGCCTCGAACACATCCCCCGCGACCGCGCCTGCATCTTCATGTCCAACCACGTCTCCAATCTCGATCCGCCCGCGCTCATCTCGCTCATCCCCGGACGCACTTCCGCTTTCATGAAGCGCTCGCTGATGAACCTGCCCATCCTCGGCACCGGCTTCCGCCAGGGCGAATTCATTGCCGTCGACCGCTCCGGCAACCCCGCCGACGCGCAGCGCAGTGTCGCCGAGGCCGAGCGCGTGCTCGCGAAGGGCGTCCACATCACCACATTTGTTGAAGGCACTCGCTCGCCCGACGGCCGCATGCTGCCCTTCAAGAAAGGCCCGTTCTTTCTCGCCAATGGCCGTCGGGCGCGCCGTGTATCCCGGTTTCGATCTATGGAACTGAAACGATGCTGCGCAAGGGCAGCCTGCGCATCCATCCCGGCGTCGCGCACGTCATCTTCCATCCAGCCCATCGACCCCACCACCTTTGCCACGCGCGACGATCTCATGCGCGCAGTACGCGCCGCCATCGCCTCCGGCCTGCCGGAATGGATGCGCACCTAGTTCGCTGATTCTGAAATTGCCAACGCAAATCCTACGGTCATCCTGAGCGAACTGGGCCGAACTTTGTGCGGCCCAATGAGTCGAAGGGCCTGCATTTGTTTTTCGACTTCGTCTCAACCATCAGCCCACGCTGACCGCTGACTTGCTGACTCAAGTGCGATACTTTCCATGCACACCCACACACCTCATGATCGTCTCGCTCCTCGTCTTCGTCACCATTCTTCGTTCTTGCCATCCCTGCGGCCGTTGTCTTCATTCCCTTCACCCTGCTCACCGGCAACGTGGCGCCCGCTCTACGCGGCAGGCTGCTGGATCGCCCGCATCGCCATTCGCGTCGCGGGCATCCGGCTCCAGCATTGAGGGCCGCGAGAATATTCCTGCCGACCGCGCCTGCATCTTCATGGCCAACCACGTCTCCAATCTCGATGCGCCCGCGCTCATCTCGAATCTTCCCGGCCGCACCTCGGTCTTTCTCAAGCGCTCGCTCATGAAGATTCCCATCCTCGGCTACGCCTTCAAGCTGGCCGGCTTCATTCCCGTCGACCGCGACGGCCTCGTCGAAAGCGCGCAGCAAGCCGTCGCCGACGCGCATCGCGTCCTGGCCGGTGGACTGCACATCACCACATTTGTTGAGGGCAAGCGCTCGCCCGACGCCCGCATGCTGCCCTTCAAGAAAGGTCCGTTCTATCTCGCTAAGGATTCCGGCGCGCCCTGCGTCCCCGTATCGATCTATGGAACCGAGAAGATCCTTCCCTGGGGCAGCTTCCGCATCCATCCCGGAACGGCGCACATCGTCTTTCACCCGCCCGTTGATCCCCGCCGATTACGCCACGCGCGACGATCTTTCAGACGCGGTCCGCGCCGCCATCGCCTCCGGCCTGCCCGAATGGATGCGCAACTAAGCAAGAGTTTTAGATTTCGAAGAAAACCCGTTTTAGATACTACTGACCGTAAACGCCAATCTGACCACTGACCGCTGATCCCTGACCACTGTTTCACGGCTGAATGATCGCGTTATACCCGTCGTCCAGCAGCTTCGTGCGCCACCGGTTGGCTTCGTCGCGGCTGTTGAACGGCCCCACGCGCACGTGGATCAGCCCGTCACCCGGATCGCGGCGCGCCGTCACCGCGTATCCGCGCTTACGCAATGCGCCCACCAGCACGTCTGCATCTTCGCTGTGTGACACTGCGGCAACCTGCACCATCAGTTGTCCCGCGCCGGGCAGCGCCGCTTGCACATTCGGTGTCGCGCCTGTCGCCACAGGTTGCGGCGGGTTCGCAGTCGACGGCATCGCCTGCCGCACCTGCGGCTGGGTCGCTGGCTGCGCTGCTCCCGCAGCAGAGCTTGGCGGCGGACTGCTCTGCCCTGAACCCTGCCCCGAACTCGGTTGCGCCGCTCCGTTCCCCGGATTCGTTCCCTCGCCCCCGCCCGCCGCCGATGGTTGGGCGCCGTCGCTCGCCGCAGCAGAACCGGGCACGGCGGCTTGCGCTGCCGCAGACGGCTTGGGAATCGAGCCGTTACTCTGCAACGGCTCCTGATCGGGAGCCTGGGTCTGTGTCGCGGGCGCTGTGGCAGCCGCTGAAGAAGTCGCTGGAATACGGTGACCCACCGGATACCCCAGGCCAAAGCAAAGCCCGCAGAGCAGCACCAGCCCAACGAAAATCGCCAGCTGCGCGCTCGGCCTTAGCGTCACCTCGGTGTCGCGCGTTTCTTCCTCGGGCTCCAATTGCTCGTCGTCAAAATATCCCGGCATGCACCACCTTTGGATCCATCCAGGTTGTTCCCTGCTCTTCGCTGCTTCTTACGGCTGCTCCGCCGGCTTCGACGGTGCCCCCAGCTTGTTCAACAGCGTCATCATCTCCATGGCAATGGGAAGACGATGGTGGTGTTCTTCTCCACGCCGATGTCGGCCAGGGTTTGCAGGTAGCGCAACTGCAGAGTCATGGGCTGCGTCGCCATCAGCGCGGCCGCATCCACCAGCTTTTGCGCGGCGGCGAACTCGCCCTCGGCGTGAATGATCTTTGACCGCTTCTCGCGTTCCGCCTCCGCCTGTTTGGCGATGGCACGCAGCATCTGCTCGGGCAAGTCCACCTGCTTCACTTCCACTGAAACCACTTTCACTCCGAACGGCTCGGTGCGCTGGTCAATGATGCTTTGGATGCGCAAATTCAGCTTGTCGCGATGGCTGAGCAACTCGTCCAGCTCCACTTCGCCGAGTACTGATCGCAGTGTGGTCTGCGCAAACTGCGAGGTCTGGTAAACGTAGTTCGCCACCTTGATCGCGGCGTCATTCGGATTCACCACGTACATCGTCACCACGGCATTCACCTTCAGCGTGACGTTGTCGCGAGTGATAATGTCCTGCGCCGGAACCTCAAGCACCTCCTGCCGCAAGCTGAGGCGCACCATCTGGTCGAGCGGCCGGAACACCAGGATGATGCCGGGTCCCTTGGGCGTTCCCAGAACTCGGCCCAACCGGAAGATCACTCCCCGCTCGTATTCGCGCAAAATTTTGATCGAGTTCAGCAGATAAAGGACGATGATGGCGATGATCACCAGCATTGGAATCGACATATCACCAATGGACATTGGACTTTCCTTTCCACGCTCAGCAGGGATTGTACTCCACGCGATCTGTCGCCGCCTGTGCCCGAATAGACAGCATGGAAGATCGGAAATCTTCGCGACCCACCCTCAACGCCGCACATTCCGCGTGAGCCAACCCTCGCGGCATTCTTGTTTTTACCGCCATGCCGGGGTACTGCCAACGCTAGCTCAGCGCCAACATGCTCACCGCTGATCACCGGCCACTGTTCACAGTCCTCTCGTCTGGTTCCACCCGCAGCAGCATGTGGTCGTGGCCCACTACGCGCAACGCGGTTCCCGTAGCAATCGGCGCGCTCGCCACGGCATTCCAGATTTCGCCCTCCACCAGCACGTGTCCTTGCGGAGCCAGTGCCTCCATCGCGGTGGCCACCGAGCCAACCAATGCATCTGCGCCAATGCGCGCCTTCCGCTTCCGCGCACGCACCGCCAGCCGCACCAGGAATACGGTGATCGCCCCAAACGCAGCGCTTATGCTGATCGCTACCAGCGGGCTCACGCCCATCTCCGGAACCGGCGCTGCAACCAGCGTTAGCGTCCCGAAGGTCAGGCACACGATTCCCGCAATCGCCAGCGCGCCATGGCCGCCAAACTTGGCTTCCAATACCAACAGAACCATCGCGGCCACCAGCAATAAAATCGCGGTGTAGCGAATCGGCAGCAGATTCAGTGCGAATACCGCAAGCAGCACCATCGGTGTGCCCAGCGCGCCGGGAACAATGGTGCCGGGGCTGTTGAACTCGAGATAGATCAGCAGCGCTCCCGCCACCAGGAAGAGCAGCGCAATGTTAGGATCCACCAGCCAGTCCAGCAACTCGTCGCGCATCGTGGGCTTGATCGGCACAATCTTCGCGCCGGCCACGTGCAGCGTCATCTTCGATCCGTCGAGGCGCGTGATCTCGCGCCCGTCCAGTGTCTTCAGCAATTCAGCGTCACTGTTGGCCACCAGGTCGATGAGATGCTGGTTCAACGCCTCTTCCGGAGTGTACGAGTGCGAGTCCTTCACCGCAGCCACTGCAGCATCGCTGTTACGATTGCGCCGCGTCACATACGAGCGCAGAAACGCTTCCGCGTCATTCTCCACCTTTGCTTCTTCCGTGGCATCGGGCTTGCCCAACTCGAACACCACGTGGGCAGCGCCGGCTTCAGTGCCCGGCGCCATCGCCGCTACATCTGCCGATTCCAGAATGAAGAATCCTGCTGAGCCCGCGCGGGCGCCGGAAGGAGAGACGTAGACAATCACTGGAATGTGCGACCCCAGAATCGCGGCGACCATCGCGCGCATGGCCTCCACCAGGCCACCCGGAGTGTCCATCTGAATCAACAGGGCGTGAGCGCCGTCAGTGTTGGCGAGCGCAATGGCCCGGCTCAGTTCGTCGGCGCTCACTGGCTGAATGGTGTCATCCAGTACCAGCTTGTCTACGGTCGGCTGCTGGGCAACGGCATTCAGCTTGACGGAAAATCCCGCGGCAATCAGCAAAACTGCCGCAATCGCTCCCATGCCCAACCGGAGCTTCCCAACGTAATGTTTCATGGCTCACACTTTCGGTGGCAAACCGCAAAACCTCGCTTCGTCTCCGCTGCCGGGCTCGCTCGCCTGGGAACGTGCCGCTGTTGCATCCTCGCCACGCCTGTCTTCTTTCGCCCAGATTGGCCAGCCCCGCCAATCCAATTCCATCCAATCCCGCCGGTTCCGCTAACTCCGCTATTTCTTCCCGATCATCGTCTCAATCTGTTGCTTCAGCTGCAGCGCCGCCGCGTTCGTCGGCTCCAGCTTAAGCGCATCCTGAGCCTCGCGATCGGCTTCGTTGAGAGAGCCCGCCACGAGATCCAGTTGCGCCATCACCAGGTACGCATCGGCTGAGGGCCGCAGTTCCAGCGCGGAGTGAGCTTCCGTGCGCGCGGTCTCCAGGTCGCCGCTGCGTAAGCTGATCTTGGCCAGACCCGCGTGCGCCTGGGCGCTTGTTCCGTCAGCGTCCACAGCAGCTCGATATAACCGCTCCGCCTCCGGAAGCAGCCCGCGGTCCAGGAAGCTTTTTGCTTGCGTGCAAAGGGTTCGCGCCTGATCGCGTGGCGTCAGCGCCGCAAGCCGCTCCTCATTCACCTCATTCAGCATCGCAGCTGCTTGCCTGAAGGCAGCGGCGTCAAATGTGCGCACAATCCGCTCCAGCGGATCGGCGCTCGCGTCGGAATTTGCGGTTCCGGTTGCCCCCGTTGCCGTGGCTGGCCGCTTCCAGGCCTCTACCAGCGATTGCGCCTCGCTGTCGTTGGGGCGCAGCTTCAGGCACTGCGCTAATTCGTTCAACGCGCCCTGCAGATTTCCATGCTGCTTCAGGCTCACGGCCAAATTGAAGTGGTAGTCAGCCGTGTTGGGGTCGGTGGCTGCCGCCTGAATAAAAAGCGACGTCCCATCGTGCCCCTGGCGGCTCATCGCCACGGCTTCGTTGTTCACCACCTCGGCCAGCGGCAAAACCTTTGCCACTTCGGCAAAGGCCTTTTCGGCATTCGCGTAATCGCCCGAAAACATCAGTGACAGGCCATGGTAAAACCCAGCCTCCAACCCGTTCGGGCCGCTGCGGTCAACTTTCGCAAAAGCTGCGGCCGCCTCCGGGTACTGTTGTTCGTTGTAGTCCTCGCGGCCCAGCGCCATCCATGCCAGGCCAAGATCCGGGCTCAGTTTCACGGCCTGCTCCAGATGGTGTACCCGCTCCGTCTGGTCCGGCTCCGTGACACCGCGAATGTACTGCTCAAAGGCGTCTACCCGCATCCCGTTTGGCGCGGCCGCAAAAGTTTCCTCTGACACGCTGAATCTGGGGTCGAGCTGTCGCGTCAGCTTCCATGCCAGGGTGCCGAAAACCCGGATCATGTCCCGCATTTGGCCGCGTGCGCTCACCGCCGACAGCATATGCAGTTCCGGCACATCCACCAGCTTTGCCTCGGCCTCAATTTCGTTGCCATTGGTTGTGTAACTACCCACCACAATCGAATCGGCGTCCAGCGTCTGCGCCAGTTTCAGCGAACTCGCGCGCGACGGTTGAAACCCCTGCGGCAAACCCAGATGGTCCAGCGCATACACCCGGTCGGCGCGGCTCGTCGGTTGGAACCCGGCCGAGGCAAAGCGCATGCTCAGAATCTCCGCCGCCGCCTCGCGAATCCATTCCAGACTTGGCTGCCCCGTTCGGTTGTCGAAGGGCAGCACTAGCAGCACACGCCCCTGGCCAGTCGATGAAGTTGCCTCTCCGCCCGTATCGCTCGCATTCGCAGGGGATTGGCCAATCCCGCTTACGGCCGCAAAGAGACCATACAAAAGCACAACAGCCGCGCGCGCACTCAACCGCCGCACCGCTGGCAATCGCAATGAGAATGTAGGAATCACAACAGGAAAATTATAGGCTGTATGGCCTTTGTCGGTGCGCCGCGAGCTGCTCATCCGCGTCCGCGCTGCAAATTCCGATTCCGCTTGGGCCTTCGCGGCTTCGCCGGTATCATCGCTCCATGACGCCGCTTACTTCGCCTCACACACTCAAACCGCTCTGGCGAGTCCTGGTAGAAGTTGCGTTTATCGTCTTCCTCTTCTACTCGAACCTGCTCATGGGTGAGTTCACCGGCGTCAATGGCCGCGGCAAGACCTTCATCTTTGCCTTGCTGGACATCTTCACGCCCATCAATTTTTCCATCGCGCTCGTCAGCGCCTGCATCGGCTACGCGATCTTCGAGTATCTGCGCAAAAAACTTTAGAGCCCGCTGGAATTCTCCGCTTCCGCGAAAACTCCCGACAGGCTCCTGTCGTTGCTTTCTATTCCCTGCCTCCTATTCCCTGATCCCTGCTTTTCTCAGTCCGCATATGCCGCTTCCTCTACTTTCGCCGTCTGCGGAATCCGTTCGGGATAGTACGCGTTGCGCGTGTACTGCTTCACCATGCGGTTGGTGTTGAAGTACGAGCCATTGAACGCCAGCGTCGTGCGCATCAGTCGCGCCCAATTCTCTGGTGCCTCAAGGTAGAGCGGAACCACCGCGGTTTCCAGCTTGGTGTAGAGCGAGTTCGCCTCATCCTCGTCGTTGGCTCCGTCCTCGATCGCCCATCCAGTCACGCCTTCGATGCATCCCTCGATCCACCATCCATCCAGAATTGAAAGGCTCGGCACGCCATTCATCGCCGCCTTCATCCCGCTCGTTCCAGACGCCTCGTACGGTCGCCGCGGGTTATTCACCCACACATCCACCCCGGCCGTCAGCCGCGCTCCCAGATCCCAGGCGTAGTTTTCCAGGTAAACGATCTGCAAACTGGCATTCGAGAATTTGGCCGCATCCGCAACAACCTGCTGGATCAGCGCCTTCCCTGGTTCGTCCTGCGGATGCGCTTTGCCCGCATAAAGAATCTGCAGTCCGCCGGCCTTGGCCGCAATCTCCTTCAGCCGCTCCGGATCCGTGAACAGCAGGGTGGCCCGCTTATACGTCGCCGCGCGCCGCGCAAAACCCAGCGTCAACACCTTGGGATTCAGTACCAGGCCCGTCCGCGATCCTACTTCGGCCAGCAGTTCTTCCTTGGCGCGCGCGTGCGCGGCCAGTATCGCTCCTTCAGGCACGTCGATCGCGTTGCGCAAATACAGGTTGTCGCGCTTCCATGCCGGAATGTGCTCGTCGAGCATCCGCTGCATCGGCTCTGAGATCCATGTCGGCGCGTGCACACCGTTGGTGATCGAGTCAATCGTGTGCTCCGGAAACATCTGGCGCGATACCTTGCCATGCTGCATCGCCACGCCATTCGTGTAACGTGAAAAGCGCAGCGCCAGCAACGTCATGTTCAGCAGGCCGTCGCGAAAGCATCCCAGCTTTTCCAGGCGCGCCGTCCGGTCGCTGCCCAATATCCGAATGGCCTGCTCCGTCGAAAATCTGTCGTGGCCCGCGGGAACCGGCGTGTGCGTCGTAAACACGCACTTGCGCCGCACCAGTTCAATGTCTGCTTCGGCGGCTGCGCCCGGCGGCCCGCCGCCTAACTGGCTTTCCAGCAGCGCCAACGTCAGTAGCGCCGCGTGTCCCTCGTTCATATGGAAGACGTTCACGCGCCGGCCAAGTGCTTTGGCCATGCGCACGCCCCCCATACCCAGCACGATCTCCTGCTGCAGCCGGTAATTCGTATCCCCGCCGTACAGGTGATCCGTCAGGCCGCGGTCCCATCCCGAGTTCTCCTCCACGTCGGTGTCCAGCAAGTAGATCGGCACCACGTGCCCGAAGATCCCCTCCAGGTCGTATCGCCACGCTCGAAGCGTCACTGTCCGGCCTTCGATGGCGACCGTTACCCGCGGCGCTTCCTCCGTGCAAAAATCTGCCGGCTTCCACGGTTGCACTTCCTCGGTCTGTACGCCCGTAGCGTCAAGATGCTGCTGGAAGTACCCTTTGCGATGTAGCAGCGAAAAAGCCACCAGCGGAACGCCCAGGTCGGCCGCTGAGCGCAACGTGTCTCCAGCCAGCACCCCCAGGCCGCCAGAATAGGTCGGCATGGCTGGATGGATCGCAATCTCCATCGAGAAGTAGGCTACTTGGCCCGCGTGAGGAATGGTCTCGTGCATCGACGATTTCGAGGATGTAAGTTGCATATATTCTTGTTTTTCGCCCTGGGACGTTCAACGCGGCTTTCCACCCGCGGTTCACCGGAAAGCCCAATCCCAGTTCACGGTCCCCATACACTTCATCGGGGCAAACACCTCACAAGTTTAACAAGGAACCCGCATCCAACAATGTCACCGGCCGGTTGCGATCATGGTTCTTTCGTGTCAGTCATTTGCAGAAACAAACCCCGAACGGCAATTAATTTCCAGATTTCCTCATTTCAGCGCC
Source organism: uncultured Acidobacteriaceae bacterium (assembly GCA_963758785.1). Taxonomy (GTDB): domain Bacteria; phylum Acidobacteriota; class Terriglobia; order Terriglobales; family Acidobacteriaceae; genus Telmatobacter. The sequence goes on along the minus strand of CAVWXA010000015.1, from coordinate 1,183,735 downwards.
GTCCTCTGCGCAAGCCCGCAATCTTGCTGCGTCGCCGACACCCTCGGTCTCCGCTATTCCAACGGGTGCGCTCCCCCCGATGCATGGCAAATGTGAATCTGGGGAACGATCCCCGTCTGCTTGGCATAGCGTGCCCCCAGCGCCTCGGCAAACGCCGGAGCCCCTTTCTGTTCCACAAGATTGATGGTGCATCCGCCGAACCCGCCGCCCGTCAGCCGCGCGCCAATCAGACCCGGCAAATCCTGCGCCAGCGCTACCATCGCATCTGCCTCCACGCAACTTCCTTCAAAGTCCTTGCTGTAGCTCGTGTGCGCCTCGCCCATCAGCCGCCCCAGCTCTTTCATGTCGCCTCTCAGCAGCGCGTCGCACGCCGCCACCGTGCGCAAATTTTCGCTGATCACATGCCGCGCCCGCATCAGGCTCTTGGGCGCCATCTCGTGGCCCCACTTGTCCAGATCCTCAAGCGTGCAATCGCGCAGGAACTTCACTCCCGGCCGGTGGCTGGCGATCACCGCGCACGCCGCCTCCGATTCGCGCCGCCGCGTCGGATAATCTCCTCCTGCCACTGAGTGCTTCACCATCGTGTTCGCGATCACCAGCGCCACGTGATCCGGAATCGGCGCCAGCTTGAAGCTCAAATCGCGGCAATCCAGAAGCAGCGCATGATCTTCCTTGCCATTCAGGCTGATGAACTGGTCCATAATTCCGCAGTTCGCGCCCACAAATTCGTTTTCCGCGCGTTGGCAAAGCCGCGCCAGCACGGGCCCCGGATAACTTGCTCCGATCAGAGAAAGTACCGCCAGCGCTGTTGACACCTCCAGCGCCGCCGAACTCGACAGCCCTGACGACAGCGGCACATCGCTCCAGATGCTCAGGCTGAAGCCGGGAATCTTGTGCCCTTCTCCAGCCAGAATCGCCGTCACTCCCATCGGATAATCGGTCCAGTGTTTGATCCCCTTGGCCTGCACCCCGTCGAAAACCTTCTCTTCACCCTGGTTCTCTGAGTAGATCGCGATCTTGCCATCCGTCCGCGGCGAAATCCCCGCCAGCGTGGCAAAGTTGATCGCCGCCGGCATCACAAACCCCTCGGCATAGTCGGTGTGCTCGCCAATCAGGTTCACGCGACCCGGCCCGACAAAAACCTTGGGCTCCGCATGAAAGCGCTCCCGGTGCATCGAACGAAACTTCGCTGGATCGTGCATCTTGTTCAACCTCTCTCTGAACTCAAAACCACTAAGTAAAATGCCTTGTCATCCGTAAAATGCCTTGTCATCCCGAGCAACCGGAGTCCGGCTTGGCGGACGAAGGGAGTCGAGGGATCTGCAGTTGCTTTTCACCCGCGAGTGGCGCAACCCACAACCTCTCCGATCGAAAAACTTGCTAACTCCGCTAACACCGCCAGCCCCGCTAACCCCGCTGCCGTTTCCCTGACAACGTTTACTTTCCCGCGCGCTCCATCACCTATCGAACCTCGTCGCACGCCGCGCTCAATCTCTCCCAGATCCTGTCGATCCACGCTTCGTGTTCCGGCTTCATCAGCACCGAGCGCAAACAGGTCAGCGTGCCCTCATTCTTCGCGCGGTCAGATGTCCCAAACCAGGAACCCGGCAATTGTACTAGAGCAAGATGCAATCCTCGCCTCGCGCACGCATCGAACACTTTCTGCGCCAGCTCTGAAACCTTTCGAAAGTCTGCTGCATGCAATGCCTCTGAAGTTTTCTTGGGTTCCGCTGCACGCAAGGCCCACACCACAATGTCAAGCTCCGGTGGGTAACCCAAATTCTGCGGGTGCCCCGGGCCCCTCACACTTGGTGACCCGGGGACGCTCGAACCCAACCCGACGAACCGGCCGTCAGAACGTAGCCTTCGGTCCAGTTCCACCGCCGCTCGCCGGCCCTTGGCCAGACCGCGTGCAAACTCACCGTCCTTCACCAGCGGCAGCAGCCTTTGCGTCGCCCACAGCGCCACTGCCGCCGCGCCCGCGCGCGAACACTCCAGGCTGATTTCGCCCAGGTGCAACTCCTTGGAAGTGAAGTACGTGTAGGGAGATTCATGCTTATAATGCCGTCCCACGCAGTGGTCGCGAAACAACACGCACCCGCATCCATACGGCTGCAGTCCATGCTTGTGCGGATCGATCACAATTGAGTCGGCCCGGCCCATCGCCGCATAAGCCCTCTGCGCGGGCTCGTCCAAAGCATCCGCAATCAGCCCGAAATATCCGCCATAAGCCGCATCGACATGCACCCTTGATCCATACCGATCCGCGAGTGCCAGAATCTCCTCGAGCGGATCCACGGCGCCAATTGCCGTCGTGCCCAGCGTCGCCACTACCGTGCCCACGTCTCCTTTGCGCAACTCGGCCTCAAGCGCTTCCAGATTCATTCGCCCTCGCGGGTCTGCTGCAACGCTCGCATACTCCAGCTTCAGCACCGCAGAAATCCGCTGGTGCGTGTAGTGCGCCTGATCCGAACCCACAATTCGCCGACCCGGTGCTATCTGGCCCGCCATCCACAACGCTTCCAGGTTGGCAAACGTCCCGCTCGACGTCAGGTGTCCCAAAAACTCCGCCCAGCCGAACATTCCGGCGATCTCTCGCACCGCCTCCACTTCCATCTCCGAGCTTGCCCGGCCGCCATCTCTCGCGTGATTATTCGGATTGATCTTCATCGCCAGCGCGTATGCTGCCCGCGCCACCGGATGCGGCGGCTTCAGCATCTGCCCGGCATAGAGTGGATGGAAATACGGATAGTTATCGCCGAGCCGATGCGCCGTCGACTCCAGAACCTTCGCCATCGCATCCGCTCCCGCCAGCGGCTCCGATTCAAACTCGGGCAGCGCCCCAAATTCCGCTTCCAGCACCTCTGTGGCGCGAAGTAAAAGGTCGGGTACGGGATCGTGCCTCATAGCGACCTATCACCTTATCACAGGGCGTTGTGTGCCGCTAAACCTAAGCTGTTCAATAGGTTCTAAGTCAGAAAAACGAAGGTGTTAGGGGGAGACACAGTTTTCCTGCGCATTATTTTGACGAGGATGATACACTATGGTCAGCGTTAGAGCCGAACCGGGCGTGAGCAGTACTCGCCCAAAGCGTTTTAGGAACACTGTTTCTCGAAGCCACCAACGCTAAGTCGACGCGACCATCAGGGAGCGGCGGCCTTGCACAAAGGCTCAAAAGAGATTGATTTCCTAAAACGCCGGAACCAAGCAAGATTCTGCCAGTGGTCGCTCCGATTCATCCAGCGCAATTCAAAATTAGGAAATACGAACAAGTATGGAACAAGGTACTGTGAAGTGGTTCAATGACGCGAAAGGCTTTGGGTTTATTTCGCGCCAGAACGGCGAAGATGTCTTCGTGCACTACTCTGCGATCAACTCAAGTGGTTTCAAGAGTCTGCAAGAAGGTCAAGCCGTGCAGTTTAACGTCGTCAAGGGCCCCAAAGGATGGCAGGCTGCTGACGTACAGCCGCTCTAAACAAGATCGGCCGGATTCCGGCAGAATCTAGAATGGACACCAAAAGGGCTGGGGTGCACTCCTGGCCCTTTGGTGTATTCCCCGGAAGCTCCGCCAATTAAAGGGATTGCCCGATTCGGCAGCCACTTTCTCGCGATGGCCGCCCATGCACCTTCCTGCGTCTTTTCCCGGTCGTCAGCGCTCAAAAATCTCCCCACTGCACAGTCGCCCAGCTGTGCGTAGACCATCCTTTGATTTTCGCGCTAAGCCACACAGAATCAGGCAGATCTTCCGCGGATGCCCAAATCGGGCCACCGCCGCTCCCCCACCGTCGCCCACTACGATGCTGCGGAAAATTTCCTTCGAGGCGGAGCCTTGTATCAGGGCACGAGTTTACTCGTGCCGCAAGTGCCGCAAAATAAATGCGGGCTTTAGAGCATTTTCTGTTTTACTGTAGACCATCTAGTGCGAGTCTGAACCAAGCCTGGGCATTGCCGGGAGTAATGCATGGCAGGGCTTCTGTGATGGCCTGATCGAGAGTTTCTTTGGTTCGAGCCTGGGCTGCGCGAAGCAGTTGTTTGAGTTTTGCCCAGGCCTTCTCGATGGGGTTCAGATCGGGAGAATAGGGCGGCAGATAGAGCAGCTCCGCGCCGGCTTTTTCGATCCATTGGCAAACTGCAGGCGCCTTATGCGCGCTCAAGTTGTCCATCACCACCACGTCGCCGGGCTTCAGCACCGGGTACAGCAGGTGTTCAACGTAGGCCAGGAAGATATCGGTGTCGGTAGGCTCTTCGATGGTCATGGTTGCGACCATACCGCTGAGGCTCATGGCGCCCAGAATCGTCATGATTTTCCAGTGACCGCCAGGCGTCGCCTCGTGGATGCGTCTGCCTCCCGGACCGCGTGCGTAGAGCCGTGTCATCGAGGTAGTGACACCGCTCTCGTCAAGGAAAATCAGCCGTTCCGGTGAGATCGACTGGATGCGCGCCGCGAACTCTTCGCGTCGCTCGCGGTTGGCTTCGCTGTCCCGCTCGACCGCGTGGAGTGACTTTTTTTCAGCCGCAGACCCAACTTCTTCAACAGATGCCAGATCCGACCCAAGCTGAGCGAAATGCTCGCCTCACTATGCAACTTGGCCTGCAGTTGAGCCAGCGTCAGATCGGGTTTCGATGCCACCCAATCCATCACCTGTCGCTGCGCCGCGACACCGGCACGCCACTTGCGCCCGGGCTGGTGCCGCACCCGCTCGGCCTGCCCGGTGCGGTTCCGTTGTGCGGAGATCTTCTTCGCCCAGCCCACGCTCACCAGGAACCGATCCGCAAGTTCCTCCAGCGTCTCCTCGCCTTGATCGTAAGCAAACAGAAACTTACGGCGCAGGTCATCCCCCTATGGCTTCGCCATCGATTCACTCGCCGCGGATCATCGCCACGACAAGTCTACACTATTAAAAAAAATGCTCTAGCCCCGGCCAAATTTCCCCTCTTGAAGTTCGCTCGCTGTTCTCGCTTTTTCCGCAACCGCCTGAACGCGATCGCTCGCGCCGAGAGGAATCCTCCCGAAGGGGAACAGAGGGATGATCCGTGCTTCGCCGGCGCACCTCGGGAGAGTCGCTTGAGCACCGGCCCCGCATCGTGCGAAGCTCCCTACAGATCGGGCACCTGGTTGCTGCCCTTGAACGCAGCCGCGGCAAGCTCGCTGGGGTCGCCCCACTCTGGCGCCAGAAAACCGCCCTGCGGATGCGCATCAGTCCCTTGGGAAGTGCGATGGTGTCTGCGCATCGTCTGTTGAATCTCGCTCAAAATCGCAACCCGCTCCGTGCGTGGCTGGCGCTCCCAGAACAGAACAAAACCTTGGCCGCAAACACCGCAACGGAACTCAGCATTTCCCTTCGTGCTTTTGCAAAAAACCTTCATCTTGCGTCCTTACCCGTGCCAGGTGGTTTCTCCCACCTAGCCGGTCACGATAGTCAACGATGAATAGTGCTGAAAATGCCCCATCGTTGCAATTCCGGCCACCGATTGGGGTAGAACCTGATTCCCAATTCGGGGGAGGGGAGTCTCAAAAGCGGTTTCGCAAAGCGCACAGCACCCCTCCCGCACTCGACTTGGCACCCGTAATCCCTCTATCCTCTAAGAAAGGCCTGCAAATTCGTCTCGAGCGGCCTTCATGGAACCCATCGCACATATGAGCAAGAACACCATCGCCGTGCACCTGCCTGACGGAGCCGTTCGCGAAGTCCCGCCCGGCACAACGCCCCTTGAAATCGCCAACTCCATCTCGCCGCGTCTCGCTGCGGCTTCAGTGGTTGCCCGCCTTACTCCGCTCGATGCGAACTCCGGCCAAAACGCTGCCCACGACGGTCAGTCGCCCGACGGCCAGCCCGCCGAAGCCTCCATGTATGCCGCTGAAGACGCAGCCGCGCCTCGCCTCGTCGATCTCTCCGCGCCGCTTCTGGCCGACACACGCCTTGAGCTCGTCAAGGAGAATGACCCCGACGCGCTCAAAGTGTTGCGCCACTCCGCCGCCCACGTACTCGCCACTGCTGTCCTCGAACTCTTTCCCGAGACCAAGCTGGGCCACGGCCCCGCCACCGATTCCGGCTTCTTCTACGACTTCTACCGCGAGAAGCCTTTCACGCCTGAAGACCTCGCTGCCATCGAAGCCAAAATGGCAGAAGTCGTCGCGCGCAACGAGCCCTTCGTCCGTGAGTTTGAACCCCGCGAGCAAGCCCTCGCCGAATTTGAAAAAGACGGCGACTTCATGAAGACGCACTTCGTCACTAAATTCACTGAGCCGGGCTCCCAGGTCAGCTTCTACAGGAACGGCAACTTCGTCGACTTCTGCCGCGGCCCGCACGTTCCCTCCACCGGCCGTGTCAAAGCCTTAAAAGTCGGGCCGCTCGCCGGCGCCTATTGGCTGGGAGACGAGAAGAACCCCCAGCTCCAGCGCGTCTACGGCACCGCGTTCTTCTCAAAGAAAGATCTTGACGCCCACTTCGCGCGCCTCGAAGAAGCTGCCCGCCGCGACCATCGCGTCCTCGGCAAGCAGCTCGATCTTTTCAGCATTCAGGAACTGGCCGGCGCCGGCCTCATCTTCTGGCATCCCAAGGGCGCCATGGTTCGCAAGATGATGGAAGACTGGATGCGCGAAGAGTGCGTGCGCCGCGGCTATCTGCTGGTGTACACACCGCACGTGATGCGCCGCGACTTGTGGAAGGTCTCAGGTCACGACGGCGTTTACTCCAAGGACATGTTCCCGCCCATGAAATTGGACGACGCCGAATACCGGCTCAAGCCGATGAACTGCCCCGGCCACATCCTCATCTACAAAAACTCGCCGAAGAGTTACCGCGATCTGCCGCAGCGCTATGCCGAATTCGGCAATGTCTACCGCTACGAACGCTCAGGAACCATGCATGGCCTGATGCGCGTGCGTGGCTTTACGCAAGACGACGCGCACATCTTCTGCACGCCTGAGCAAATTGAGGGCGAAGTGATCGCGTGCCTCGACTTTGCTGAAGCGGTGCTGAAGACTTTCGGGTTCAATGAGTATCGTGTCGAGCTCTCTACACGCGATCCGCTGAAGGGCGGCGAATTTATGGGCACCGAAGAAAACTGGTCCCACGCCGAAGGGGCGCTCAAGAAAGTGCTCACCGATCGCGGCCTCACCTTCAAAACCTTTCCCGGCGAAGCCGCCTTCTACGGCCCCAAGATCGACGTCAAGCTCGTCGACGTCCTTGGCCGCCTGTGGCAACTGTCAACCGTGCAATTCGACTTCAACCTTCCCGCGCGCTTTGAGCTCGAATACGTTGGCGAAGATGGCGAGCGCCATCAGCCCGTCATGGTGCACCGGGCGCTCTTCGGATCAATGGAGCGATTCTTCGGCGTCCTCATCGAGCACTACGCCGGGGCTTTCCCGCTCTGGCTCGCGCCCGTGCAGGTAGGCCTCGTCCCCATCAGCGAGAAGCACACTGCCTACGCGGCCAAAGTCGAAGCCGAGCTGAAAGTCGCCGGCCTTCGTGTCGAAGTAGACACCCGCAACGAGAAGATGAATGCCAAGATTCGCGACTTCGCTCTCCAGAAGACCCCCTACATCCTGGTCTTCGGCGACAAGGAAGAATCTTTGGGCGCGGTCAACGTGCGCACCCGCGGCAAGCAGGAACAAGCCTCCATGCCGCTCGCCGACTTCATCGCCAAAGCGAAGGGCCTGATCGCGTCGCAATCGACAGAACTCTAGAAGTCCGCAGGCGCGATAATCGTCGCGCGCAAAAGCGATGATCAAAACGACGAAATGTCATCCTGAGCGAGAGTCGGCGGGCTTCCCGCCGGCGCGAGTCGAAGGACCTGCAGTTGTCTTTCTTTCGCTTGCGTTACGAATCAGCCAATCCCTCGCGTACAGTTGAACTGTCAAGCCAGCTTCGGAGCCTTCCATGCTTCGTCCCGTCCACACCGACGACGCTCCCGCCATCTCCGAGATTTACAACTACTACGTCCTGCACACTCCGATCACATTTGAAGAGGATCCCATCGCCCCAGAGGCGATGCGGCAAAAAATTCTGGAGACAATAAAGACGTATCCCTGGCTCGTCTGCGAAGAAGACGGAAAGCTCCTCGGTTACAGCTACGGCCGCAAGTGGAGAGAGCGCGCGGCCTATCGTTTCACCGTCGAAGCGACCGTGTATCTGCATCCGTCAGCCACGGGCAAGGGAAGAGGCTCCGCTTTGCTCGCCGCGCTCCTCACCGAACTGCGCAGGCGTGAAGCTCACACCGTCATCGGCGGCATTGCGTTGCCCAATGAAGCCAGCGTCGCGCTCTTCGAGAAATTCGGCTTTCGCCAGGTCGCGCACTTCATGGAAGCCGGCTACAAATTCGGCAGCTGGATCGACGCCGGTAACTGGCAACTCCTGCTTTGAATGCGGGTGCCCCATCCCAAACGCGTTCTGTGCGTTTAGGGTGGGATCGAATTCACACTCGCCAACCTCACGCGTGCTCCATCCCGGCGACGCATTTATTCTGTCGCTGAGGTGGGAAGCTAACTCCGCCAACTCCACCTCTCCGCTCGCCTTCGTCCCCTCGGCCGCGTCAGCGGCGGCTGCCCAACCGCAGGTGGTCAAGCGTTAATCGCCATCCCCTCCACCGCGCCGTACCCATCCAGCATCGCCTCGCTCAGCGTGGGGTGCGCGTGGATCGTGAACATCAGCTCGTCCACCGTGCCTTCGAGCTCCATCACCGCGACGGCTTCGGCAATCAGCTCCGTTGCCTGCGGCCCGATGATGTGCACGCCCAGAATCTCGCCGTACTTCGCATCGGACACAATCTTCACAAATCCGTCGTGGCTGCCCACGATCGTCGCCTTCGAGTTCCCGGCAAACGGAAACTTGCCCACCTTGACTTCGTGGCCCTTTTCTTTTGCCTGCGCCTCGGTCAGTCCCGCGCTGCCAATCTGCGGATCGGTATACGTGCAGCTCGGAATGCGATCGCGCCGCACCGGCCTGTACTTCCGTCCCGCAATCTTCGCCATCGCCACCATGCCGCTCATCGCGCCCACGTGCGCCAGTTGCGGCAAGCCCCGCCACAATGTCGCCAATGGCAAACACGCCCGGCTCGGCGGTCTCCTGCGCCTCGTTCACCTTCACAGATCCGCGTTCAAGCTCGACCTTCGTTTTCTCCAGGCCAATCCCGTTCGTCAGCGGCCCGCGCCCCACGGCCACCAGCACCTTCTCGGCTTCCTTCACCTGCGCTTTACCGTTCGCATCCGTATAGCTCACGCGAACGCCGCTCGCGGTCTTCTCCACCTTCTCCACCTTCGCGCCCGTCTGCGTTTCGATCCCGCGCTTCCTGAACACACGCGCCAGCTCCTTCGAAATCTCCTCGTCTTCCACCGGAACCATGCGCGGCAAAAACTCCAGAATCGTCACCTCGCTCCCGAAGCTTCTGAAGATCGACGCGAACTCCACGCCCACCGCGCCCGCGCCGATCACCACCAGCGACTTCGGCGGCGCGCTCAAGTCCAGAATCTCGATATTCGTCAGGATCGTTCCGTCCGCCTTCAATCCCGGCAGCAGCTTCGCCTCCGACCCGGTCGCCAGCATCACGTTCTTCGCCTTCACCGGACTCTTCTGGCCGCCTGCTTCCACTTCCACCGTGTGCACGCCGCCTTGCGCGGGTCCCGTCAGCCTTCCAAAACCGGAAATCACCGCGATCTTGTGTTTCTTCATCAGGAACTCGAGGCCCTTCACGTGCTTCGTGATGATCGCGTTCTTGCGCGCCAGCACCGCCGCCCAGTCCAGCGACCGCGCCTCCACGCCCTTGATGCCAAACTCGTCGGCTTCCTTCAGGTAATCCCAAAGTTCCGCGTTAAACAGCAGCGCCTTCGTCGGAATGCAGCCCACGTGCAGGCATGTCCCGCCCAGCTTTGGGCTCGCGTCAATCAACGCCACCTTCAGCCCGTACTCCGCGCCGCGAATCGCCGCCGTATATCCCGCCGGCCCGCCGCCAATCACCGCCACGTCGTAAATCGTCTCTGCATTTGTTTCCGCCAATGAAGTCTCCGTTCCGGATCTTTGCCTCGCTCGCTAAACTCGATCATGGGTGCCCCATCCTAAACGCGCTGTTTGCGTTTAGGGTGGGATAGCACCAAGACCTAGTTTAAATTGGCCGCATCTTTGACCAGAGCAGTCGCCACCCTCACTGTCTCCGCCTCATTCGCCGAATCCCTCAATCCACTCCACCTCCGGCTCCCGCCGGAACCACGTCATCTGCCGCTTCGCATAATTCCGATGTCCCTGCTGCGCCGCTGCTATTCCCGCCTCCAAATCTCAAAGTCCCCGCCAGGACGGCGAGTCCTTGCCGGTAGCCGAGCGAGTCCAGCGCCTTCACCGGCCCATAGCGCGCGAGCAACCCGCGCGTCTCCTCCACAAGCCCCGCGGCAAACATCGCCGCGCAGCGCTGATTCAGCCGCTCATACAACTCCGCCCGCGGCGGATTCAGCCCGATCCGCAGCAGCCGGAACCCGGTCAGCGGATCGCGCCCCATCACTTGCTGACATCGGCTTCCGCGCCGCCATGCACACCTCAATCGCGCGAATCAGCTTTGCCGTGTCGTTCGCATGAATCCGCTCCGCCGCTCGCCGCATCCACGCCGCAGCAACCGATGCAGCCATCCGCTCCCATGTCGTTCCGCGCTCCGCCGCAGCCGCGCCCGCAGATCCTCCTGCCGCGCCGGCCCGGCAAACAACCCTTCCGTCAGCGCGCGCAGATACAGCCCCGTTCCGCCGGTCACAATCGGCAGCCGTCCTCGCGCCCGCAATCTCGTGCAATGCCGCCCGCGCCCGCCGGCTGTACTCGCCCGCAGTAAACGGCTCATCCGGCTCGCCACATCAATCAGATGATGCGGCACGCGCGCCCGCTCTTCTTGCGTCGGCTTCGCCGTGCCCAGCTCCATGCCGCGATACACGGCCACCGAGTCGCAGCTCACGATCTCGCCGCCAAACCGCTCCGCCAGCGCCAGCGAAAGCGCCGTCTTCCCGCTCCCCGTCGGCCCCAGCAGAATCACTACCAGCGGCAGTCGGCTGCGCATCTGTTCTGCCGGAGCTTTTCTGATCTCCTGATCCCTGAGGTCTGCCTGATCCCTGCTTCAAGACCGCCACCATCCCGGCGGAAAAATCCACTTCGGATTGGTATGCAGCAGCCACCACGCCACAAATCGCCGCCGCCACCATCAGCAACCCAAAAACCTGGTTGCGCCGGAACACGCGCCGCTGCTCCTCGCGCGCGCCTTCTCGGCCTGCTGCTCGGCATACGGCTTGATGCGTGTTTCCACCATCATCGCAGTCTCGCGATCCCGAACGCGCCGTGTGTCCGCGCGCATCCCGCATCAGTATAGGGGACCGCAATCTCTCCGATCCTGCTTTCCCGTTTGACTTCCCCCGCCCCCGTTGCCGACCATAGCCTTTCGGGCTTGCAGACCATCCCGATCGGAAGGTTGGATTCATGAAAGTCTTGATCCTTGGTTCCGGCGGCCGCGAACATGCGCTGGCCTGGGCGGTCGCGCGCAGCCCGCGCGTCACGGAAGTCGTCTGCGCGCCCGGCAACGGCGGCATGGCCCAAATTGCCCGCTGCGTTCCCGTCGATCTCAAAGACCTCGACGCCATGGTCCGCCTCGCCGAAGCCGAGCAGCCCGCCCTCACCATCGTCGGCCCGGAGCTGCCGCTCTCGCTCGGCATCGTCGACGCGCTCCAGCAGCGCGGCCTGCGCGTCTTTGGCCCCACGCGCGCCGCCGCCATGCTCGAAACCAGCAAGGGCTTCGCCAAGCGCTTTCTGCAGCGCCACAACATTCCCACCGCCAACTACGCCGTCTGCGCCACGCCGGCCGAAGTCGAAAAGGCCGTCGAGATCTTTCATCCGCCCATCGTGGTCAAGGCCGACGGCCTGGCCGCCGGCAAGGGCGTCATCATCTGCGAGTCGCGCAGCACCGCCGCCGAAGCCGCGCAGGGCCTCTTTACCGGCGCGCTGCTCGGCGAGGCCGAGCAGCAGGTCGTCATCGAAGAATTCCTCGAAGGCGACGAGATCAGCTTTCTCTGCCTCAGCGACGGCAAGCACGTGGCGCCGCTCGTGCCCGCGCAGGACCACAAGCGCATCGGCGAGGGCGACACCGGCCCCAACACCGGCGGCATGGGCGTCTACTCCACCGATACGCTGCTCGATCCCGCCATGTCCGAGTGGATTCTGCACCACATCGCCGAGCCCACGATCCGCGGCATGGCCGAAGAAGACACGCCCTTCGTCGGCGTGCTCTATTGCGGCCTCATGATGACCGCGCGCGGCCCGCAGGTGCTCGAATTCAACGCCCGCTTCGGCGATCCTGAAACCCAGGCCATCCTGGTGCGCCTCGAAAGCGATCTCGTCGATGCGCTCGAGGCCTGCGTCGACGGCCGCCTCGCCGAAACGACGCTGCGCTGGACCCCTGGCGCCTCCGCCTGCGTCGTGGCCAGCTCCGGCGGCTATCCCGGCAGCTACAAAACCGGCCTTCCCATCACCGGCCTCGGCGCCGCGGCCCAGGTTCCCGGCGTGCAGGTCTTTCACGCCGGCACCGCCCAGGCGAACGGGCAATTGCTCACCGCGGGCGGCCGCGTGCTGGGCGTTACCGCTGCAGCCGACTCGCTCGACGAAGCGCTCGCCCGCGCCTACCAGGCCATGGCGGAGATATCCTTTGAAGGAATGTATTACCGGCGCGACATCGGCCATCGCGCATTGAAAGGAGCTCTATGACCGTCGGTGTCACATTCGAAGAACTGCTCGCCTGGAATCAGCAGTCCGCCGATTTCTGGAAAGCCCACCTCGATGCCAACCCGGCCCTGCTTGAGTTGCCCTGCGGCATCGGCGGCGCCGCGAATGTGCAGGAATTTGTGCGTCACATCTGGGGCGCGGAACTGCGCTGGGGCGAGCGCCTGGCCGGAATACCTGAAACGCCCCGCGAAAAAATTCCTTCAGGGCCGCTCGATGCGCTTTTCGCGCTCCACCTTCAGGCGGTCGAGATCTTTCGCAATCTGCTCGCGGCTCCCCAGGAAACATGGAACGAGCCCTACGTCCTGAATTTCGATTGGGTGCCTAAGGAAGAACGAAGCGTGTCGCGGAGAAAAATTGCGGCGCATGCGCTGTTTCACAGCCAGCGTCATTGGGCGCAACTGGCAACCCTGGTCCGCAACGCCGGATTCCCCTCGGCTTCCGGGGTGACCTGCTCTTCGCGCGCCTCTCGTAAGAAGCTCAGGTCGCCGATCATTGCCCTCGATCGAAATACCTTTCCTCGCAGCAGCGTGAGCCGGCTCTAGTCCTGCGCCGCGGCGGGTTCCGGCGGCTTTCCCACCTTCTGGAAGCAGGACCGGCAAAGCACTGGCCTGCCCTGGGTCGGCTTGAACGGAACCGTCGTCTCCGCGCCGCACTCCGAGCACGTGGTACGCGTCTCGGGGCGCACCCGTTGGCTTCCGCGCGCGCGCTTCGCCTTGCACTGCTTGCAGTGCTTGGGGTCGTTCTTGAATTGTTTGTCGTGGAAAAAGACCTGCTCGCCGGCTGTAAAAACAAACTCGGCGCCGCAGTCTACGCACTTCAGCACTCTATCCGTGAATTCCATGGCCGGCTTCCCTCACAGGGACTTACACCGAAATCGGCCACGGCTACTTCCGAATTTGCCGGTCCCGGTTCCCTGTCTTCGTTCTTAAGTGCACAACAAGGGCCCGGACCGCACGAAAAATTTGGCGGCATTCGAACTTTGCCCGCATTTCTGGGCAACCTGACACCTCGCACGCCTGGCGCATGCTCGGCGATCTTTCGCGGTTCTCAAGTTTCTGTACGGGAGCAGCATCGCGCCAAAAGGCTTACTTTGGTCGGCACGAGCCTAAGGAATGCTTCAAAATTCGGTCGACAGAAACTGGAAAAACGCCACAGTCAATTGCGCCGCCGCGCTTGCCGTCCCGATCATCCCTTCGAGGGTGTCTGGCGGCTTCCGTTGTCTTGCAACGAGAGCCGCCGGAACGGTGCTTCACGCGACGGGTTAAAAATCAATCCTGCTCCTTGCGAGCCTTCTTACGGTTCCGCTTGCGCGCCAAAGCTGCTTTGACGCGACGCTTCTCGCCGGGCTTCAGGTAGTAGGAGTGACGTTTGACTTCCTTGATGATGTCCTCCTGCTGTACCTTCCGCTTGAACCGGCGCAGCGCATTTTCCAGCGGCTCGCCTTCCTGTACGCGAACCTCTGCCAACGGGTTCACACCTCCAAACCTGCCTGATCGGCTCCAATAATCATACCCTTACTCTGTGTTCGCAGCCAACTCCCGAAATGCCTGGGTTTCCTTTGAAACCAGCCCCTCCGTCGAGGGAACCCTGCTTCTGCGCCGATTTTGTCCGTAAGGGGTCCAAAACAGGGCATTCGCAGGGCTTGTAAACTCTCAAAAGAGGCCGCCTCTGAGGTTTCCATGATCCGCACCTACCAGGGCCATGCGCCCCAAATCCCCGCCAGTTGCTACGTCGACCCCTCCGCCCAGATCCTTGGCGACGTCGTCCTTGGCGAGCGCTCCTCCGTCTGGATGAATGCCGTCCTGCGCGGCGACGTGAACTCGATCCGCGTCGGCTCCTGCTCCAACGTTCAGGACTGTTCCGTCCTCCACGGCCAACGCAACCTCTATCCCGTCATTGTCGGCGACTGGGTCACCATCGGCCATAACGCCACCGTGCACGGCTGCGTCGTCGAGGACATGTGCGTTATCGGCATGGGAGCGCGAGTCCTGAATCATAGCCGCATCGGCGAGGGCTGCATCATCGCTGCCGGCTCCGTCGTCCCTGAACACGCCGTCGTTCCTCCGCGCACGCTCTGGGCTGGAGTTCCCGCCAAGCTCCGCCGCGAAATCACTGACAAGGATCGCGCCCTCATCCTCGAATACGCGCAGAATTACCTCGATTACGTCGTCATCTACCTTAAGGACCCTCCTAAGCAACTTTGATCCACGCCATCCCAAGCCATCCGCAATTCCGCCCTTGCCCCCCACCGTTGCAAATGGAAGAATCTGGGGGGCGCAGGTGGGTTTCACAGGCCGCGGAAAAACTCTTTCGAAGACGCCCCAAGTGTCAGGGCACGACCTTGCAGGTTGGTGAAAAAGGCCTGCGGAAAAGAGCTCTGTAACAAGGGCACGGCTTGTCGGGGTCCCCAGGGACCGGTCCTCGTTCGTGGGGTAACTTGAGCCGGGCCGCAAAAGCCTCACTATCGACACCGGGCTTCAGCCCGTGCCGTCCCTCCTGCCCACGAAATCACTTTTTCACCAAGCTGCTTGGTCGTGCCGAGAACGCCGCAAACAGAACCCGGGCTTCAGCCCCTGAGGGAAGATTGCGTCAAACTGAGCCACCACCAACCTACGGAATTCGTTGACCGTCCTCCCGCGCTTGTGCTATCCAGAGCATGACCCCCTCCGAGCTTGCCACCAAATCCCTGTTCACGAAGAGGCAACCATGCTCAGTCGTCGCAGACTCCCTGTTCCTGTCCTTGCCGCAGCGTTTCTTTTCATCAATTCCTTCGCCAACGTCGCCTGCCGATCTTCTTCTTCCAGCCCATCCGGCACCCAGGCCGCTGCTTCATCGCCCTCCACTCCCGCCTGGGTCACTTTCCAGGACCCGCTTGAAAAAGCATTCACGGCCGAGGTCCCGCAAGGTTGGACCGTCCGTGGCGGCCTTTTCCGCATGGGATTCTCTGACGAACGCCCCATGATCGATCTCACATCGCCCGACGGCCAAACCAACATCCGCGTCGGTGACGTCTCGATTCCCACCTACGCGGTCCCAACGCCGCTTCATCCCACTGAGGGTCAGATCGACGATCTCGGCTCGCAGGCACAGCTCGTCTTCGCCAACTACCGCACCGGTCCTCAGTTCGCCGTTCTCTACGCCCACGTGCGCTTCTACCAGACGTGCAAGAATCCCACTGCCGACACCTCCGACGTCAACTTCTCCATGCCTGACTACATACCCAACGCCAACTCCGGCACGCAAACCTCCACCGGCCGCATCGCCTACTCCTGCGGCTCGGGGCAGAAAGTTGCCTTCGCTGCCGTTCGCACCACGTTGACCTCCACCATCTGGGGCGCTCCCACGCTGGGCAGCTTCATTGCTCCTCCCGCCCAGCTCACCCTCGCCCGCGCAGTCCTGCTCCACTGCGCGCAGACCTTCAAGTTCAGTCCCGACTGGCTCAACTACCAGAAACAGATGGACGCTTACGCTCTCCAGTATCAGCAGGCACGCCAGCAGAACCGCATGGCGCAGCTCGCCCAACAGGTTCAGCAATTCGACGCGCAAATGCAGGCCATGCGCAGCCAGGTCAGTGCCTTTGAACGTCACGAGAACGCCGAGCAGGCCCAATTTCAGGGCTTCGACAACGCCATCAACGGCGTCACTCCCACCGTCGATCCCATGACCGGCGAATCGCGCAACGTGTGGACCGGCCCACAGAGCGGCTATTGGACCAACGGCGTGGGCGACGTAGTCAACTCTGCCACTGCACCTGCAGGCGGCGGTTGGCACCAGCTCCAGGTCACTTCGCCCTAGAACGCATTTTCAAAAATCAGCTTTGCAACAAGGGCACGACTTTCGCCGCGCCGGAGGCGCAGCGTTCGCTGGCCCCGCGCTTCAGCGTGGGGGCCGATCGCGTGAAGTTGGCGCGAGTCCCGAAGGAACGATGCCCGATCGCCTCACATCCTGCGGAAAAACTTTGGGCGGATGGAGGTGAGGGTTTTACAGTTTGCGGATAAACTCTTTCGAAGACGCACCAAGTGTCAGGGCACGACCTTGATCGCGCCGTAAACGGAAGACAATCAGCCGGGCCTTCAGGCCCTGAGCACACAATGTTTCGAGCGATCCGCACTCTGTTCTTCGTTTTTCCGCCGCCAGTTTAACCCCTGCGGGATGACAACCGAAATCCAAACCACCGTTTTTTGAAAAACAAGCTCGAATCACGAGCCGTCGCGAATTCGTCCAATGGAATTCGCATTCCAGAATTGCGTCGCGGCGCAATCGCTAAAGATGAAGATGCGGTCATCTTCGCTCGATTTCGTTGACATTTGCCCGTCTGAAATAGTTCGATAGAACCAACACTCAATGTCTACGACTTCCCGCACGAAACCAGCGCAGCACGATCCGGTTTTTCCGCGTCTTCAGCTTCGTTTTGTCGTCTCGTTCCTGTTGTGTGCCGCGCTCGGTGTCTGTCTCAGCCACGCTTCTGCGCGTGCGCAGACTCCTGCGCCCGCGATCCCAGCGCCCGGCATCCCTGCGCCCGCCGTCGTTGACGCGCGTGTTGTGCTGCCTGATGCTCCCGTCCCCGTCGCCCCGGCGGCTGCGCCGTCATCGAATCCGAGCGACGTAACCGTCCGCAATTCTCTGCGAATTTTCTCCCACGATCAGGCCGCCATCTGGACCAGCCCAGCTCGCCTGCGTCCGCACGATCTCGAGTGGCTCGCCCCGATCACCATCGCCACCGCCGCCGCTATCGCTACGGACCACCATGTCATGTCTCAAGTCGTCTCTCATAACACCAGCTTCAACAACGACAGTGTCAACGTGTCCAACGCCCTCATCGGTGGTCTCATCGCTACTCCAGTCGCACTTTTCGCAGTGGGTCATCTTAAACAGGATGAGCATGCTCGCGAGGCTGGCATCCTCGGCGGCGAGGCCATGGTCGACGGTCTGGTTGCGGAACAGGCTTTGAAACTGGTTTTCTGGCAGGAGCGACCATCTCTGGACAATGCGAGGGGCCGCTTCTTTCAATCCAGCGCGGGCGTCAATTCTTCGTTTCCATCAGCCCACGCAACCATCGCGTGGTCCGCCGCCTCGTCCATCGCCGCCGAGTACCACTCTCCGTGGGTACAAGCCACCGTTTATACAGGAGCGACCGCCATCGGCCTCACGCGCGTCCTGGGCAGGGAACACTTCCCCTCCGACGTCCTCGTCGGCGCCACCACCGGTTGGCTCATCGGCCACTATGTTGTTCGTCATCATCACCGGCCGCTCAAAGAACTCGCCTCGAACCGGTAAGCGCGACTGACAACTGACCTCTTGTCTCTGATCCCTGATCCCTGACCCCTGACCCCTGACCCCCGTACTTCACACCGCCAGCGGATTCCGGCTCGTAAAGAACTTCCGCTGATGCCAATAAGGGTAAGCAGCCGTTTGCTCGCTCGCCTTATCCAGCGCGGACACCTGTTCGCCGCTCAGGTTCCAGCCCGCCGCGCCCAGGTTCTGCCGCAACTGCTCTTCATTCCGCGCGCCAACAATCACTGAAGAAACTGTCGGCCTCTGCAATAGCCAGTTCAACGCCACCTGCGGAACTGTCTTGCCCGTCTCAGCCGCCACCTTATCAAGAGCGTCAATCACCGTATAGAGATACTCATCGGCCACCTGAGGTCCAGCATCGGCGATCTTGTGCAGGCGGCTCACATTGGGTAGAGGCTGGCCGCGGCGGATTTTGCCCGTAAGCCGTCCCCACCCCAGCGGGCTCCAGATCAGCGCGCCAACTTTCTGATCCAGCGCCAGCGGCATCAGTTCCCACTCGTACTCACGGCCGATCAGCGAGTAATAAACCTGGTGCGCGACAAATCGCGTCCAGCCGTATCGATCGGCCACGGCGAGCGATTTCATCAAGTGCCATCCTGAAAAATTCGAGCACGCGATATAACGCACCTTGCCTTCGCGCACAAACTCATCCAGTGTCTCCTGCACTTCTTCAATCGGGGTCAGCGCGTCAAACCCATGCAGGTGGTAGATGTCCACGTAGTCCGTGCCCAGCCGCCGCAGGCTGTCCTCGAGCGCGCGCCGCAGGTGATATCGGCTTGAGCCCTCATCGTTCGGCCCCGCACCCGTCGGAAAACCCGACTTCGTCGAAATCAACGCGTTATCACGCTTGCCCGCGAGCGCCTTACCCAGGATCTCTTCCGATCGGCCCTCGGAATAACCGTTCGCCGTATCGAACAGGTTCACCCCGGCCTCGAAGCAGGTATCGATCAGCCGTCGCGCCTCGTCGGCCTCCGTCGATCCAAAACCTTTGAAAAATTCATTGCCTCCGCCAAACGTCGCGGACCCAAAACTCAACGCAGAAACCTTGAGGCCCGAGCCTCCAAGAAGTCGATATTCCATGCGAATTAGAATGCAATGTGCCGCGCGAAGATGCAACCGCTGCAACTGCCCTTTATCGAAGAATTAAGCAGGAGGACGGAGTCCATTCTCGCGGCATCTTTGTTGTTTCCGCTCAAGCGGGGGAGCAAGAATCAAGCTGACGCACTGCCTTCGCCGGTTCCACTGAGGTCATACGAAATGAGCCCACGCGCTGGTCCCGTAGGGACCACGCGAAAATAGCCCAGGCACGAGCGCAGCGAGGCCCTGGGTACACTCGCAACACACAAGCGCCGCCCCGTAGGGCCGGCACGAACGACCAACTCTGCCATGTCGAGAGCCGCCAAGCGAAGCAAAAGGGGAGTCGAGAGATCTCGAGTTGCCTTCACGATGCAACAAGAAGCCCCTTGCGGCGCCGAAACCCCACCTAAAAAGGAAGAGCCACCCATCGCTGCAACGTTGCGCCATGCATCGTTGTTCGCGGGCGGCTCACCACTAATTCCTGACCACTGACCACTGACCACTGATCACTGATCACTGTCGTTAACAGTTCAGTACGTCCTGCAGCTTGCTCAACGTGCGATGCAGGTCCTTATCGGTCCGGCGCTGTTCGTCGATCTTGCCGATCGAATGCATCACCGTGGTGTGATGTTTGTTGCCGAACTGCCGCCCAATCTCCGGTAAGCTCGCCTCCGTCATCTGCTTGGCCAGGTACATGGCAATCTGACGCGGCACAACCACGTTGCGCGAGTTGTTCTTCTGCTTCAGGTCCGCGACCCTCATGCCGAACTGCTCGGCTACGGCACGCTGAATCGCTTCAATCGTGATCTTGCGCACCTGCATGTCGATAAACTGCTTCAGGCATTGCTGCGTGGCCGCTAGCGTGATTTCTATTCGATTCAGCTGGCACCACGCGATCAGCCGCACCAACGCGCCTTCCAGTTCGCGCACGTTCGTCCGCACGTTTGAGGCGATAAACAGCGCAACATCGGTGGGCAACTGCACCTGCTCGCTCTCTGCTTTCTTCAGCAGGATCGCAACCTTGGTCTCGAGGTCTGGCGGCTGAATATCCGCGATCAATCCCCACTCAAAGCGCGAGCGCAGACGTTCTTCAATCTCGGTCAGTTCCTTGGGCGGGCGGTCTGAAGCAATCACCACCTGCTTCATCGCCTCGTGCAGCGCATTGAAGGTGTGGAAGAATTCCTCCTGCGTGCGCTCCTTCTGCGAAATGAACTGGATGTCGTCGATCAGCAGCACGTCCACCGTGCGGAAACGGTCGCGGAAGCTCGTCATGCGATCGTTGCGGATCGAGTTGATCATCTCGTTGGTAAACTTCTCCGCCGAGACGTAGCAGATATTTGACGCTGGCTGCCGCCGCTTCACCTCGTGCCCGATGGCATGCATCAGGTGCGTCTTGCCCATACCCACACCGCCATAGAGAAACAGCGGATTGTAGGCGCGTGACGGCCGTTCTGCCACCGCCAGCGCGGCAGCGCGGGCAAACTGGTTGCCGTTGCCAATCACAAAAGCGTCGAATGTGTACTTCGGATTGAGCTGAGCCGCTGTGGACCAGTCGAAGCGTCCCTGTTCCGGAGGGCGGATTGCATTGGCCGGCGGCGCCGTGGGCGCGTGCGACGGCACAGGACCGAACCCTCCATCCTTGCGCTGCGGAGGAATCGAAGGATCCTCCTCAACCGTCACAAAACTGACGTCGTCAAGCTCCAGCGAATGAAGATCGATCGCTTCCTGAATCAGGTCTCCGTATTTGTCGCCGATGTGCTGGAACTCCGGCGAGGGCACTCGCACATAAAGCGTGCGGCCCGCAGTGTGACTGAAACGGGTGGGCTTAAGCCAGGTCTCGAAAGATTGCCGAATAACTTTCTTCTCTAAAGCGGCGAGAATCTGGAGCCATGGATTGAGTGCCGTAGCCGGCGAAGTTGCGAATGCCATCGTACAATCCTTACGTCGTCCGCCGGTGCTGTGCCCGGCAGTTTAGTTTTGTGGCTTTCAGACAATGGTCTTCTACTGGGCTCGATACATTGCCTTCAAGCCCATCTCGTAATGACCGACAACCTTTAAGCCGCTGGTGTGCCCCAAATGACTTCCATCCTGGGGCGATTTTCTTGAGCAAAAAGCCGTGTTGCAGGGACCCGAACTTTCGTTTGAAATTTCTTGAACGGTCCCGATAGTAGCACATCTCGAGGCCGTTGCAATCTCTCTTTCACATAAGTTTTTTTGCCACTCGATAAGTTGCACCAAGGATGGTGAAACTTCGCAATTCAGCGGTCGGCGCGACTCCATCGCAGCACAAAAAAACTGCGTGCTGTGTTCCGCCGCACTTCCACATTCCCAGAATACGCGACATGTTGCGATTGCAGTGTCGCATCGTGATGCGTCCTCGTCGCTGGATTCTCTCGGCGGCCTCCGGTATACTCGGAAATGCCGTAACACGCAGATTTTCTTTAGCAAACAGGAGCCGGTCCACATGCCCAAACGTACATTTCAACCCAACCGCCGCCACCGTGTGAAAACACACGGGTTCCGGTCGCGCATGAAGACCAATGCCGGTGCTGCGGTGTTGAGCCGCCGCCGTGCTGCGGGCCGCAAGCGCGTTTCCGTCAGCGCCGGGCATCGCGACTGAGCCCCCGGAACGAATCGAAGAACGAATCGAAGTTGGGTTCAGTCCATACCGGAATCCGCTCTCTTGCTTTGTTGCGATGGTTCCGGACCGAGCCTTCCTCATGAACTCTCTTTCTAACTCTGCACAGCGACAGACGTTGGCGTTCTCTCGCCTGCGCAAGCATTCTGATTTCCAGCGCGCTTATGCCGCCGCGCGCAAACGGCGATCCGCAACCATGAGCTGGTTTTTGGCGCCGCAAACGCAAGACAGCGCCGGCGCTCCGCATCCGGGGCGTATTGGACTT
Source organism: uncultured Acidobacteriaceae bacterium (assembly GCA_963758785.1). Taxonomy (GTDB): domain Bacteria; phylum Acidobacteriota; class Terriglobia; order Terriglobales; family Acidobacteriaceae; genus Telmatobacter. Next base: position 1,161,720 of record CAVWXA010000015.1, on the reverse strand, counting down.
ACAGTAGGCAAAGTGTTGGGTAAAGCGCACCAGCGCAACCGCATCAAGCGCCGACTGCGCGAAGCGTTGCGTCGCCACGTTGACCTCCTGCCCCAGGGCTTCGATCTCATCCTCCATCCGCGCCGTACCGTGCTCACGATAGAATTCGCGCAACTTGAAGCCGAGATTGTGCGTATCCTTGAAATAGCCGGGTCTGAGGCGGCGCGCGGCGTCAAGCCGTTCCCAGTTTCGCCTCGGCCTTCGGTGAAACCGGCACTATGACGCGCCTCTTGCTCGCAATCATTTCGTTCTATCGCCGCTGGCTTTCGCCGGCGCTTCATGCTTTCAGTGTGGGCGGATGCAAGTATCTGCCCACGTGCTCTGAGTATGCGGCCACGGCCATTGCGACACACGGTCCGCTGCGCGGTTGTGCGCTGGCAGCTTTGCGATTGTTGCGCTGCCACCCCTTCGCGCGCGGGGGGCTCGATCCGGTTCCGGCCGCCGCGGTCCGTCGCGGCGCGGCAGCCTTTCCCCACGAACCGTTACCATAAGAATAGGAACGGCGGCCCGGCGGGCTGCCCTTCCGACCGATAGGAAGTATCCTTTGCCCGAAGTTCATAATCCCAATCTGCAAACCCAGGGGTCAGGCGGCGGCGCCGGCGGTGGAGGCGATATGCGCTCCACTATGGCCTTCATGCTGCTCGTGCTCGCCGCATTCCTTGGCTATCAATACTTTTTTGCAAAACCGAAGCCCGAGCCACAGGCGAATCAGCCGGCACAATCGCAGACCAGTGCGCCGGCTGCTCAAGTCGCGCCAGGCACATCGCAGCCAGTTGCGGCGTCCGCAAATTCAACCGCTGCCGCCGCGCCGCAGATCTCCGCCACCATTGAGAGCGACACCACGGTCGAGAATGAACTTTTCAAAATTGTCCTTACCAATCGCGGAGCTCAGGTCAAGCACTGGATCCTGAAAAAGTATTTCGATTCTTCAGGCAAGCCGCTCGACTTGGTGCAGCAGCAGGCCGCGCAGCACGTCGATGCCGCGGATCACCTCGGGCTTCCCCTGTCGCTCTTCGCCTACGACTCTGCGCTTACCACCGAGCTCAACCAGGCGCTTTACCAGGTCACCGTGTCTGGTGTGCAGCCCACAGCGACAGGCCTCGTTGTCGCTCCCGCCACCATTTCCTTTCACTACGCGTCCAGCGGCCTCGACGTTGTCAAAACCCTTCGCTTCGACTCCACCTACGTCGTATCGGTCGACGCCCAGGTTAAGCAGAATGGCGCTCCCGTCCGCGCCCTTGTCGCCTGGCCCGCGGGTTTGGGCGACATGGAAGAGCTCGATCCGGCTTTCGCGACCAAGTCGCTGCCGCCAACGCCCTCCTTCTTTGCATGGTCGGTCGCCGGCAAACAGGATTCCCTGGCCGGAGCGAAAGTGAGCGGCCACAATACGCTCGACCAGCCATACCAGTACGCGGCCGTTATGGATCTGTACTTCGCCGCGGCCTTTCTCCCCGACGCGCCCGATCGTACGACCCTGGTCACGCTGCACAATGCCGTTGATCGTGCCAACGATCCCGGCAATCCCGGCAGCAAGAAGACTCCTGACGATGTGCTCGGCTTGGCGGTCGGCGACACCAGCGGAGATACTCACCTGCGTCTCTTCGCCGGACCCAAGGCAACCGAGCTGCTCTCCTCCGTTCATGCCATGGGTCCCGACGGCAAGCCCGACGGGCCCTCGCTCGATTCGCTCATTCAGTACGGCTGGATGACCGTGATCGCCAAGCCGCTCTACGTCATCCTGCGCTTCATGGTGCGCGTGGGCATCTCCAACTGGGGCTGGGCCATCATCGTTTTCACTGTGCTCTTTAACCTTCTCCTTCTGCCCACCCGCTTCATGATGACCAAGTCCTCGCTGAAGATGATGCGCATCCAACCCAAGGTCGACGCCATCAAGAAGCGCTACGCAAATCTCAAAATGAACGATCCCAAGCGTAGCGAGATGAACACCGAGATGATGGCGCTCTACAAGACCGAAGGCGTGAATATGTATGGCGGCTGCCTGCCCATGCTCTTCCAGATGCCGCTCTTCTTCGCCTACTTCCGCATGCTGCAAAACGCGGTGGAGCTGCGCCAGGCTCACTGGCTCTGGCTCCCGGATCTGTCGCAGCCCGATCCCACTTACATTCTGCCCATCGTCGTCATCGTCACCATGTTCCTCACTCAATACATCACGCCCTCGCCCGGCATGGATCCCACCCAGCGGCGCATGATGGCCTTTATGACGCCGATCTTCTTCGGCTACATCCTCCTGCATTACCCGTCGGGACTGGCGCTCTATTGGGGAACCGGCAACATCATGATGCTGGCCATGCAGATCGGCATCAATCGCTCCCATTGGGGAAAGGAAATGCACGAAATCGCCGCCCGCCGCGCCGCCAAAAAATCCGGCGCCAACCCGAAAACCATTGCGGGCCGCCGCTAATACGCAGCCGACAGCAAATAGCCAAACAAAAATGAGTTTGTCATCCCGAGCGCAGTCGAGGGATCTGCAGTTGTACTAAGTGAGCATCCGACCCCTCGCACGTTTGAAGTCAGCAGGCTCAACGTCGTACCAATCCTTGCTCAGGTCAATCCACGCAGGATTCGTCCGCTCTATCAATGTAATTTTCTTTTCGCGCCCCCAATTCTTCAATTGTTTCTCTCGGGCAATTGCCCTTGTCGCGTCCTGGTGTCTCTCGAACCAGACCAGGCGGTCGCAATTGTACTTCGCTGAAAACCCGCCATGCTCTTTCCACTTGTGCTGAAAGACTCGCCGCACTAAATCCCCTGTCACGCCGATGTAAAGCGTGCGGCTCCTGCTCGCCACAATGTAAGTGAAATAGCTGCCCTCGTGCATCTCTCAGATGGTGCGGCAAGCTGAGCCATTCGCGAAGTGACAGCCAGAACACCCGCAAATCCGCGTTCCCTGCTTTTCTACCCCCTATTCCCTCCACCCCGCTCCCTGCTTTATCTTCGAAGGCGTATGACCAATCAACCCAACCACGTTCCCCATCCTGCAGCCGAAGCTGAAGAAATCTACCGCCGCTGGATCCGCTTTCTTGATGATGAATTTACTCGCCATCGTGTCCCGGAGCGCCGCGCCGAGATCGTCCGCGACCAGCTCTATCAGCTCTATCTGGGCCGTCCCCACGGCGGCAAACTCAATCTCACCCTCACTTCCGAGCTTCCCGGCAATGTCGTCAGCCTTTCCCTTGATCCGGAAAACGTGACGCTCGAAGCCGGCCACTTTGCCGACGTCGACCGCGCCAAATTCGATGAGCGCAAACCCCTTCTCTGGTTCTGGCAGATGTTTGACCGCTCGCCCATCGGGTTGAACCACTGGCTCGGCCTGCGTTTTCGCTCCATGTTAGGCCACCACATCTTTGAGCACATGGGATCTGGCGTCAAAATCTATCATGGCGTCGACCTCACTTACGGCTACAACCTCTCCATCGGCGACGGCGTCACCATTCGCCAGCGCGCTCTCTTGAATGATCGGGGCGGCATCACCATCGGCAACAATGCCATCATCGGCTCCTATGCGCGCGTCTATTCTTTCTCCCACGCAGCAGGCGACTACGAGAAGATCCGGCTCATGCCCACCGTCATCGGCGCGGGCGCGCACATTGGCACACATGCAATTGTCCTGGCCGGCCAGCACGTCGCGCCAGGTGAAGTCGTCGGTGCCTTCCCCGACGATCGCGTGTGAAGCGCCAGGCACCCCACAGGCATGTTTCTTCGCGGACCGAGCAATGTTTATGCAACCGGCTTTCGCATCCTGGGCCTGATGTTCTCTACAAAAATACCGCGGTCATCCTGAGCGGCGTTCGGCCCGATTTCGCGCCAAACGGAGTCGAAGGACCTGCATTTGGGGCGTCGACCCATGTGCGGAATTTCGAATTCACCACGCTAGCGCCGGCGGCTCCAGAGGCGGCTAAGTGCGCCGAGGCTCTCGATGCCCATCCAGCGCGTGACTCCAACATAGACTCCTCCGTATGGCAGCAGCACGCAGAGACCCACGAGGATGGCGTTGTGAAACGGAAGCACCAGCTTCAGACCGACAGATAGGAGGGCCGCTCCGATCGCCACTGCCCATAAACGCGCAATGCGCGCACGGCCGCTTTCTATTGCGCCGATCCGAAGCTGGAGCGCGCGCCGCAGAAGAAGAAATTCGACCCATCCCGCACATCCCGCCGAAAGCGTTAGCCCGGCCGCTCCCCAGCGCTGGCTGATGCCAAGCAAGCGCGGCACAGGCAACGCACACACATAGCCCAGCGACAGCGTGAGCGCTACGCGGATGATAGCGAAGTTGAGTGGCGTGCGTGTGTCGCGCAGCGCATAGAAGGCAGAAGAATAAAGACGTCCCGAAGTTGACGCCAGTAGTCCGACGGCAGAGCCGGCCAAAACGGCCCAGACAAACAGTACGTCGTCGTGCCGGAATTGACCCGTGCGGTAGATGCTCGCAATCACGACATCGCCAAGCAACGCAAAAGCAACCGCCGATGGGATCACAAAGTAAGCAATCTGCTGCAGGCCAGCAGTCAGGCGTTTGCGAAGGGCTTGCGCGATTTCAGTCGAAGTGCCCATCTCACTCGACATGGCAGGCAGCTCTGCGGCAGAGACCGCCATGCCGAAAAGACTCACGGGAAGCGTATAGAGTGTCTGCGCGTAGCCAAGGGCCGAGACGGCGCCCGTGCCAAGGAAACTACCCAGCCATGCATCGATGTAGGCACTGATCTGCACCACGCCGCGGCTCAGGAACACGGGAAAGAAGTTCTTGACCACGGTGCGCACATGGTTGTCAGCGCGCAGGCGGAGCCGGAGGGGCCAGAGGAACCGGATCACGCGCGGAAGCTGCACGGCGAACTGAAGGCCGCTGCCGATGACAGAGCCGACAGCGAGCATCACGGCCAGACGTGGTTCGGTTTGGGATCGCCCACCCCACAAAAGTGTGGCGATCATCGCAAGGTTCCAAACCACAGGAGCAGCATACGAGAGGAAGAAGCGACGATGACTGTTCAGGATGCCGAGGCACCATGCTGAGAAAACCAGCAATGCCGCGCCCGGAAAGAGAATCTGCACCAGGACGATGGTGAGCTCCCGTTTGGCGCCGTGGAACCCGGGAGCAATGAGGTCGATGAGCCAGGGCGTGGACCAAACGCCCACAGCAACAAGAACGGTGGTAATTACGAGCAGTATCGCGAAGATCGCCTCCGCAAGTTGGGAGGCTTCGTGGTGGCGTTCCTCGGCGTTAAGTCGTGCGTATACCGGGATGAACGAGGCGGACAGAACGCCTTCGCCAAACAGATTCTGCAGAAAGTTGGGAATGCGGAAGGCTGCGCGGAAAGCGTCTGCGGCATCGGAATTGCCGAAGTAGTGCGCGAAAACTCGATCGCGGATCAGGCCGACCAACCGGCTGAGCAAGATTCCGGCTCCAACGGCAGCCGCGTGAGCGCGTCCTTGCGTACTGTTTTGCGGTGTACTCAAACCACGATTATAGGATTCGCGAAAGCATATCGCGGCCTATGCCGAAATCGTGTGGTCGGCGAACCGTCTATGGCTAGAAGTTCAAGCGGAGATCGTCAACCGGCCTGATCGTCGCCCACGCGGGAGCTATCGCTTGGCAAACGCCAGCGACCTTAGCTTGTGCCCTCCACTCCCGCCTGATTCAGACACTTGGCCGCCCTTCGTTTGTCATCCTGAGGTCGCCGTGGCGACCGAAGGATCTGCAGTTGCTCCTGCCGACGCTCGTTTTCGCACACAATGCATAACTTCCGCATTGCCGGTCAACCGCTCTGTATAGTGTTTGACGCTAAGGACCTTAAGGACTGGATATTCCTGGCGTTCATCTTGCTACTTCGCGCAAAACCGGGTCTCAGGTGCGCCCGGTCGGATGTTCAGAGCCAGCGGTGTAAGGCGGCGTGGGAGCTGCCTTCCCATCCTGTAACGAGCGCCCGCGCTGGCCTGCGCCGAAAGGTCCATACGGGTAGCCGCCGGACTGAGGCGCACTTACCTCTTCAAGAGCAGCGGTTGTTCCCTCGTCAAGCGTCAGATCGGCCGCCGCGAGGTTATTGCGGAGATGCTCGACCGTGCGCGCACCAACGATTGGTGCGATGACGCCGGGGCGGTCTGCGATCCAACTCAACGCGACCTGGGCAGGCGTCGCGCCAATCTCTTCGGCGGTGCGAACAACGGCATCGATCGTCGCCCAATTGCGATCGGAGTTGGCATACTCCTCTGAAATCCACTGGTAAAGGGGCTTCTCGGAACCGGCGCGCGTGCCCGACGGCGCGGCGACTCCGCGCTGATATTTACCCGAGAGGAATCCGCCCGCGAGCGGCGACCATGGCAACAGGCCAATCCCGTTGTGCAGCGCCGCCGGAACGATCTCCCACTCGATTTCGCGGGACAACAGGCTGTATTGTGGCTGAAGCGTCACGGGTACCTGCACACCCATCGCCTTGGCCGTGGAGACGATGAGTTGAAGTTGCCACCCCGTGAAGTTGGATAGACCGAGGTAGTGGATTTTGCCGGCCTTCACGGCCTCATTGAGAAACGAAAGCGTTTCCTCCACCGGCGTGTGGATGTCGGAAGCATGCAGCTGATAGAGGTCAATCGTCTCAACGCCCAGGCGGCCGAGAGACGCGTTCAACGCACGATGGAGGTGGCGCCGCGACAGTCCAACCGCATTGACGTCCTTGCCGCCACCAAAGCGTCCTTTGCTGGCGAGGACGACCCGGTCAGTGATGTCACGAGACCGTGCGGCGAACCAGCGTCCGATGATCTGTTCCGAGACCCCGCCAACATACACATCGGCGGTGTCGATTAGGTTGCCGCCAGCTTCAAGAAACGCATCGAGGATCGCGAAAGCGTCCTGCTCGGGCGTCTCTGAGCCGAAATACATAGTACCTAGAGCAATCTTGGATACGGCAGTTCCAGTGTTCCCGAGCTTCCGATGCATCATGGCGGTTTAAACCTCTCAACTAGAGTCTAAGACGCAGAGGTTGATGCACAATTCCTGTCTCATCGCAAGGCGTCATGAGTATTATTCATGAATGATCAGGAACGAATTGGCAGACCTTTCAGCATTTGCAACGGCGCGCAAGAGCGTAGCTTCACTCGTGCCACCGCCCGCCTTGGCATTTCACAGTCCGCCCTCCCCCATTCCATGCGAGGTCTCGAAAAGAGAGCAGGGATCCATCGTCTTCATCGGAATGGGATTTCAGGAGACGAAAACGGCGCAGGCTTTGAATTGCGTTGCCCCTGGATGGTCGGCCACTCTTCCCTATGCCCAATCTTCGCCCCCTCGCCTGCCAATCTCTCGATCACCGGCCTGACCGTCGCTTCTCACCCTGTATCCGCTCTCACAGCTTGCCTATCCCTCTCTTTTGGTACACTCGCTGCGCAGCCCTCCACCATGCTCTTCAAGGCCCTCAGCGCGGCCGTCTACGGCATCGACGCCAATCTCATCGATGTCGAGGTCGACTATAGCGGCGTCGTCTCCAACGAAGATCACTTCCACACCGTGGGCCTGCCCGACGCTGCCGTGCGCGAAAGCCGCGACCGCGTCCGCGCCGCCATCAAGAACTCCGGCTACCCCATTCCGCCCACCTTCATCACCATCAACCTCGCGCCCGCCGATATCAAGAAAGAAGGCTCGGGCTTCGATCTGCCCATCGCCGTCGGCATTCTCGGCGCTTACGGCGCCTTGCGCTCCAACGACCTCAGCCGCTTTCTCCTGGTCGGCGAGCTTGGCCTTGATGGCGGCGTGCGCCCCATCCCCGGCATGTTGCCCGTGGCCATCCTGGCGCGCGAGAAAGGCATTCCCAACCTGATTCTGCCCGCCGCCAACGCCGCCGAAGCCGCCGTAGTCGAGGGCGTCAACGTCTATCCCGTCTCCTCGCTGCTCGATGTGCTGGAGCTGCTCAACACCTCCGTCGTCGGCGTCATCCAGCGCGAGCCTTACCGCGTGGCCACTGAAGCTCTGCTCGGCCAGCTCCAGCAGTTCACCGTCGACTTCTGCGATGTGCGCGGCCAGCAAACCGCCAAGCGCGCCCTTGAAGTGGCCGCAGCCGGCAGCCACAACATTCTCATGATCGGCCCGCCTGGCTCCGGCAAAACCATGCTGGCCAAGCGTCTGCCTTCCATCCTCGCTCCGCTCACCTTTGAGGAAGCGCTCGAAACCACCAAGATTCACTCCGTCGCCGGCGTCCTCGACGCGGGCGCGGGCCTCGTCACGCAGCGGCCCTTCCGCTCGCCGCACCACACCATCTCCGACGCCGGCCTCATCGGCGGCGGCATCGTGCCGCGCCCCGGCGAAGTCTCGCTCGCGCACAACGGCCTGCTGTTCCTCGACGAGCTGCCCGGAGTTTCCCCGCAACGTGCTCGAAGTCATGCGCCAGCCGCTTGAGGATCACACCGTCACCATCGCGCGCGCCTCCATGTCGCTCAGTTTTCCCGCGCGCTTCATGCTCGCGGCCGCCATGAACCCCTGCCCCTGCGGCTACTTCAACGACAAGTCGCGCGAGTGCATGTGCACGCCGCCCATGATCCAGCGCTACGTGGCCAAAATCTCCGGCCCGCTGCTCGACCGCATCGACATCCACATTGAAGTTCCGGCCGTTCAGTATAAGGAACTGCGCGGCGGCGCGGCAGCCGAAGGCTCGGCCCAGATTCGCGCCCGCGTCATGGCCGCGCGTCAGCGCCAGACAACAACGCTTCTCCAAAGCCAACGAAAAGATCTACGCCAACGCGCAGATGACCACGCGCCAGATTCGCGCCTACTGCGAACTGGGCGCCGATGCCGAGCGCCTGCTCGAGCGCGCCATGCAGCAGCAGGGCCTCACTGCCCGCGCCCACGATCGCATCCTCAAAGTCGCCCGCACCATCGCCGATCTCGAAGGCGCCGATCAGCTCTCCGTCGCCCACCTCGCCGAAGCCATCCAATACCGCACGCTCGACCGCAGCTATTGGGCCTGAGCCAGTCAGTACCGCCGAGCTCCTGACCGGCTGTCGTGCGGCCGTCCACGCCTGCACCTCTGGCTGGCATGCTCCAAACCGTCGCCGCAGCCATTTGTGGGTGTGAGGCCAGAAACCCGCGGATGCATTGCGGACCGTGCTTCTGAGATCCAGGCGGGCACCCCTTCCGCAATCGCCGCAGCCAAACCCGCCCCGAGGTGCCTTAGGTAACCGGAAAGGTTCGCCTGTTCAAGTGGCTGCGCCAGTCCCATTTGGGGCATTCCGTGACGCTGCCGCCTTCGACCCAACGCTTTATATTCTTTTTATAATGAACAACTTATATACCTTTATGCCCGCCCTCAGGCCCACCTTGCCAACGGCTCGCGAATGCTGAGAACGGTCTCTGAAATGTGCAAAAATAACTATTGACCTGCGATAGGGTTGGATATACGCTCACAATAGCCATCCATTGAGGGCAGGTTGCGTATGTGCGGCCGGGTGTGCCCATCAGCCATTTCCAGCATCAGACTTTGAGCAAGCGCTCCTGTTGATGCCTTAGGCGCGTTCTTTTACGCTTCTGCAAATGGCCTTGTAGGCACCCGGATGTCTCTGCGCGCAAACTGCATATCCGATACGGCATGGCGTCCATCTCATAACGTGCAACAGTCCCAGAAAATTTTGAACTTGGGGCGAATGAAGTGCGTCTAAGACTTGGAAGCACCAATTTGGGGCAGCCCTCGTTTGTAATGGCTCCCCTCCGCTGCTGCTGACGGCGTTTTGACCTTGCGGATCAGGGCAGCGATTTGAAAAAGAAGGAGATAATCAATGCGTTCCGATCTTGTTTTTAGGGCACTTTCTCATGTGACCAATCGCTACCAGCTCTGTCAGCTGGCCAGCAAGGCCACTCGTAAGCTCCACAAGCCGAATACACGGCTGCAGGACACCACCAACGAAGTTTTGTGCCGCTTTGAAACTGCCAACCCTGAAGCTGAGACGCCTGAAGAGGCGCCTGCGGCCCCATCGGTAGAAAGGCGCCGTGCGGCATAGCCGTATCTCTCGCTATATCAATTTTTAAGGCAGGCAACGGTTTCAAGCTATCTTCCTGTCGAAGAGGCCAGTGCGCTTTCCGGCGCTCCGCTACTCCAGATGAATTTGGAAGATGGTTCAAGGTTGGTTTGCACCGGCCGGTTTTCTGATTGTCTGTTTGACCCTACCCTCTGGAGCAACTTCCCCCTCCGCATCCCCCACCCACTAAATCCCGCCTTCGTGCAGGTGAACATGACCATCGCAGAACTGAAAGAAAAGAACATTACCGAACTGAGCCGCATCGCGCGCACTCTTGAAATTCCAGGAACCAGCGGCCTTCGCAAGCAGGATCTGATCTTCAAGATCCTTCAGGCGCAAAGCGAAAAAGAAGGCCACATCTTCGCCGAAGGCGTTCTGGAGATCCTCCCTGACGGCTACGGCTTCCTGCGCTCGCCCGATTACAACTATCTGCCCGGCCCCGACGACATCTACGTCTCACCTTCGCAGATTCGCAAGTTCGATCTCAAGACCGGCGACTCCATCAGCGGCAACGTGCGCCCGCCGCATGAAGGCGAGAAGTATTTCGCCCTGGTCAAGATCGAGGCCATCAACTTCGAGTCGCCCGAGGAGACGCGCAACAAGATCCTCTTTGACAACCTCACGCCGCTCTATCCGCAGGAACGCATCAAGATGGAGACCGTGCGCGAAGGCGTCAGCGGCCGCGTCATGGATCTTCTCACGCCCGTCGGCAAAGGCCAGCGCGGTTTGATCGTCGCCCCGCCACGCACCGGCAAAACCATGCTCCTGCAGTCCATCGCCAACTCCGTCACCACCAACCACCCCGAAGTCGTCCTCATCGTGCTGCTCATCGACGAGCGCCCTGAAGAAGTCACCGATATGCAGCGCTCCGTCAAGGGCGAAGTCATCAGCTCCACCTTTGACGAGCCCGCCGCCCGCCACGTGCAGGTTGCCGAAATGGTCATCGAGAAAGCCAAGCGCCTCGTCGAGCACAAGCGCGACGTCGTCATTCTTCTCGACTCCATCACGCGTCTCGCGCGCGCCTACAACACCATCGTTCCGCCCTCCGGCAAAGTGCTCTCCGGCGGCGTCGACTCGAACGCCCTGCAGCGCCCCAAGCGCTTCTTCGGCGCGGCCCGCAACATTGAAGAAGGCGGCTCGCTCACCATCATCGCTACCGCCCTTGTCGACACCGGCTCGCGCATGGACGAAGTCATCTTCGAAGAGTTCAAGGGCACCGGCAACATGGAAATCATCCTCGACCGCAAGCTCGTCGACAAGCGCGTCTTCCCGGCCATCGACATCCAGCGCTCCGGCACGCGTAAGGAAGAGCTGCTCATTCCCAAGGAAGACCTGCAGCGCGTCTTCATCCTGCGCCGCGTTCTGAATCCGCTCTCGCCCGTCGAAGCCATGGAGCTGCTCATCAGCCGCCTCGAAAAGGTCCGCAACAACGCCGAGTTCCTGCAGAACATGAACCAGCTCTAGTGTCCTGTCTCTAAAGTCCGCACCAAAAACAAGTTGTCATCCTGAGCGAAGATTGGCGCGTGTTTTGCGCAAATCGCAGTCGAAGGACCTGCATCTGCTTTTCAACGAATTTCGGATTCACCACACCAGGTAGGTCTTCAGCTCTGGGTCTAGGTGGTCTAGGTTTGCCAGAGCAATCAAAAGGCCGGGGCGTCGTCCCCGGCCTTGCTTTCTCATTCCGCCTGGTGCATTGTGGTAGCGTCATCACCATGCCACCATCCATGCACTCTTGGAATGGCGCTTCTCTCGCTCTCGCCACGCTTCTCTGTTCGTTCGCAATCCGCTCTGACACTCTATCTCACCCTCAAGGCCGCCTGGCTTCTCTTCCGCCGTTCACGCTCTGGGCTTGGGAACGCCGCGAAGACCTTCATGCGCTCGACACTCGCCGCTTCGCCGTTGCCTATCTCGATCGAACGCTGACCATCGGACTCACTGTCGAGAGCCAGCCACGCCGCGATCTCCTCGTCATTCCCAAATCCGCAACACGGATTCCCGTGGTCCGCATTGAGGCTCCGCCCCACGCACTTCTCAACGCTGAAAATCGCAGCGACGCCGTTCAGGCAATCCTCCTCAGCGCGCGCCAGCCCGGCATCGCCGCTCTCCAAATCGACTTCGATGCCACCCGATCGCAGCGACCGTTCTATCGCAATCTCCTCATCGATCTTCGCCATCAGCTTCCCGCCAGCCTCCCGCTCTCCATCACAGCGCTCGCTTCCTGGTGCAGCTTTGACGACTGGCTCCGCGGCCTTCCCATCGACGAGGCCGTGCCGATGCTATTCCGCATGGAGCCCGATCGCCGTCGCGCACCGCCCGATCTCGACGATTTCCGCATCCGCGAGCCCCTCTGCCAATCCTCCGTCGGCGTCTCCACTACGGAACCGTGGCCATCGGACCTCGCCGGCAAGCGCGTCTACGTGTTCCCCGACAACGGCTGGCGCGTCGATGCACCCGATCTCGATCGGAGACTTCCATGAGAATGCGTTTCTTGAGCCTTGCTCTTGTCGTTGGCGTGATCTCGCTATCGCCCACCGGCGATGTCGAAGCCTGCGGACCGGATTTCAAGCCTGATGTCTTTGTCAGCACCACCAGCCCCGACAATCTTGCCTCGTTCGCCACCGGCCAACTCGGTATCCTGCAGGCTGGTTACGATTCCAACGAGTACGCCGTCGCTTATCGTTACCTCAACGGCGGAAAACTCTCCGCCGCGGAGCTTCGCGCCTATGTGTCTCCGGCTGGGGTCTTGACCGTTCCAGATTCGAGCAACCTCACTCCTGCGCAGATCGCCGCAGCTCAAGAGACCCAAAAGCAGGAGCGAATCGATTCTCAACCCGCTGGCCAATGGCAACTCGCGCGCGCCAAGGATGTCGACGGCGTCATTCAAGTGGACACGCAGCCCTCCTTTCCGACTGACTATCAAGGCAACATTGTCTTCGATGAGAATTACCTCGACTGCCCCGGGCCGGCCTTTCAGAACGCAAAGCTCACTCTCAACAAACGAACAGCCGCGTGGGGCAATAAGAGTACCTGGTTAGCCGACTGGATTCGCGCCCAGGATGTGGTCTTCTCAAACTGCGACGGCAAGAGCGCCAATATGCCGGCGCCCGCGCCAGCCGGCAGCCCCGCGCTGCTTCAGGCCGACCGTGCCTACCAAATTGCCTCAGCGACGTTCTACGCCAAACAATACGACGATGCTGCCCGCCAGTTCGCCGCGATTGCTGCCGATCACTCATCGCCGTGGAGCGCATGGGGCGACTACCTTGCCGCCCGCGCCACCGTGCGCAAAGCCTTCGCCATGGGCAAAGCCACCGATCCATATAGCACCGATCTCGCCAGCTACGACACCGCCACCATGCATCGCGCGCAGCAGATGCTTGAAGCTGTGCTGGCCCAACCCAACCCCGCGCCTTCACGCGCCATCGTTCAAAGCGAGCTCAACTTCATTCGCATTCGTACCGAGCCTGAAACGCGAGCGGCCGAAATCGGCGCCGCCCTCGTCGGTCCCGCGCCCGATTCCAACTTCAGTCAGGATCTCCAGGACCTTAGCTGGATCCTCGCAAAGCAACTCAAAATTCAGAACCCGCCTCCACTCCTTGCCTGGATCGCTGCGTGGCGCGGCTTCGGCTCCGCCGCTTCTGCCTTCGCCACGTGGCAGCACAGCCACGCTCTTCCCTGGCTGGTCATCGCCATCGCAAAGGCCAATCCATCCGACTCCTTTGCCCCCACCTTGATCGCCGAGGCCGCAAAGATTGCGCCCCAATCGCCTGCCTATGACACCGTCTTCTATCACCGCGTACGTCTGCTCACTGGTCTAAAACAGACTGACGAAGCCCGCGCGCTCCTCGATGCTGCGCTGCCCGCGTTACGCAGCCAAATGCCTGGCTCCAAGCTCAACGCTCTCCTTGGCGAGCGCGCAGCCGTCGCCCGTAGCTTCACTGAATTCCTTCAGTTCGCGCCGCGCACTGTTCTGCAGACAGGGTCCCAAGGTGCCGGCGACGCGCAGGGCCAGTGCACGGAGACACCCCAGACCATGCCGCATCAGCAAGATTGCACCCCCGAACAGCGCCCGCTTGAGTTCGATGTCGACGCGGCAGTGGTTCTGAACCGGCAAATGCCGCTCAACATGCTGATCGACGCCGCCACTTCGCCAGCGCTCGCGCCAAATCTTCGCCAGAACCTCGCCGTAGTCGCGTGGTTGCGCAGTGTTCTTCTCGAGGACCAGCCGAACGCCTCCCGTAGCGCGCCGTTACTGCCTAAGCCGCTCAGCCAGGCGGTTGGCACCAGCATCGGCTTTCCCGCAGATATTGCCATCCTGCGTAACCCGGGAATGCGCCCCTATCTCGAAGCTGGAGTCCCGCGTGTCGCGAGCGTCAGCTTCTTCGACAGCTTCCGTAATAACTGGTGGTGCAAGCCATGGAACGAAAGCGACGAAAATCAGCCCGCGAAATCCAGCCTGATTCCGGCTCCAGCGTTTCTTACCTCGGCGCAATTAGCCCTTGCCGATAACGAAAATCAGCGCCTGCAGCAACTGCCCGACTCTGCAGCCGTCATCGGCCAGCGTGTCATCGATTATGCAACGAAGAATCCTGAGGATCCTCAGGTACCTGAGGCTCTGGCCCTTACCGTCCACGCGACGCACTATGCCTGCCAAACCTGGAACCCCAGCTCTGGAACTTCCAATTCACCGACCGAGTACACCCCGGTCAGCAAAGCCGCCTTCGCGCTGCTCCACCACAGCTATCCAAAATCTCCGTGGACCGCAAAAACGCCATACTACTATTAAGCAGTGTTTGACCAATCGAAGAATCGATTCGTTTTGTATCAGGGCTCGGCTTCAGCCGTGCCATAATCGGCCAAAAATATGCGGAGGCTTCAGCCCCTGACGCAAGATTTACGTCAATCCAAGCCGATGCCGCCGCCCCTTCCCCGATAGCTCGCACGCTGGTAAACTGGTTAAGTCGTGGGGCTGTAGCTCAGCTGGGAGAGCGCCTCGTTCGCAACGAGGAGGCCAGCGGTTCGATCCCGCTCAGCTCCACCAGCCTTCGCCCGCCTGACGGGCCTTGGCTCGGCAGGCCATCGGGGAGCGAAGGCTGTCGCGCCGTAGCTTCAGCCAAGGCGGACTCCTCGGATGCGCTAAAAGCTAACGGCTGGTCTATTAGCTGAACAAGTCCTTCATCTTCTCAAGCAGGCTTGGCGACGTGGGCTTGTTGTCGATGCTCATGGTCTCGGCAAGCTTCGCCACCAGGTCTCGTTGTGCCCGGTTGAGCTTGCGCGGAATCTGCACTGCCACTTTCACGATCAGGTCCCCGGTGCCTTTCTCGTTCAAATGGGGAACGCCGCGTCCGCGGATCCGCAACTCCTTGCCGCTTTGCGTGCCCTCGGGAATCTTGATGCTCACCGGGCCGTCGATGCCGGGAATCTCGAATTCTGCGCCCATGGCTGCCTGCGGAAAGCTGATCGGAATCACGCAGCAAAGGTCGTAACCGTGGCGCTCGAAGAAATCGTGCGGCCTGATCGCAAGGACAATATAGAGATCGCCTTTCGGACCGCCTCCGCGCCCGGCATCGCCTTCGCCCGCATAACGGATCCGCGTCCCTTCTTCCACGCCCTGGGGCACCTTCACATTCAGCTTCACCTCGGTAGCGGAACGGCCCTCCCCGCGGCATGCCGGGCATGGATCTCCGATCACGGAGCCAGTACCGCCGCAGGCGCCGCAAGTCCGTGCGACAGAGAAGAACCCCTGTTGATAGCGAAGCTGGCCGCGTCCCTGGCATTGGCTGCACACGCTCGGACCACGCCCTGAAGCGCTACCGCGGCCGCTGCACACTCCACAAATCTCCAGGCGGCGAATCTTTACTTCCGTCTGGGTGCCAAAAACCGCATCTTCAAAATTGATCGTCAGGTCGAACCGCAGGTCGTCGCCGCGCTGTTGACGCGATCCGCGCGATCCCCCGCGCTGCGTGCCGCCCATCGAAAACATCTCGCCAAACAGATCGCCGAAAATGTCGCCCAGGTCCACTCCGCCGGCAAACGGTCCCGCGCCAAAACCCTGCGAGCCCAGGCCGGCATGGCCAAAGCGGTCGTAAGCCGCGCGCTTATCTGCGTCGCTCAGCACCTGGTAAGCTTCGCTCGCCTCTTTGAATTTTTCCTCGGCTGCGTGGTCTCCTGGGTTGCGGTCAGGATGGAACTTCATCGCCTGTTTACGATATGCGCTCTTCAGTTCCTGGTCGCTGCAGTCTCGTGAAACACCCAGGACCTCGTAGTAATCTGCTTTGCTCACTCTAGTATTAGAACCCATTGTCCCCTTTACTTATGTTTCGGCGATCAAACGTTCTCCAGCTCGCTGACCCCTGGCCCCTGAAACCTGATCCCTGCCTTACTCATTCACTTGCTTCGTGTTATGTGCCACGCGCACCAGCGCTGGACGCAACAACCGCTCGCGCAGCCGGTAACCGCGTCGCACCTCTTCGGCGACATGCTGATCCGGCAGGTCGTCGCGTTCCACGCTTCCCATGGCTTCGTGAATGCGCGGATCGAAGGTCTCGCCCACCGTCGCAATCGTGCTCACTTGCATCTTGCTCAAAATCTCGTCCATCTGTTTCACGATCAGGCTCACACCCGCTCGCAGTTGCTCGGCGGAACTTTTCGATTTCAATGCCAGCTCAAAGTTGTCCAGCACCGGCAGAAACTGCTCCACGACGCTCGCGGTCACTGAGTCGCGAAAATCACTCCGCTCGCGCTCGGCGCGTTTCCGGGCGTTCTCGAATTCAGCCTGAAGCCTGGCCAGGCGATCCAGCAGCTGATCGCGCTCCGCCTTCAGCTGGTCGGTTTCCGTTGGGCCAGCAACTCCCTGGCTTCCGGCCTCGCCCGATGACCCGGCGCCGCCCGGCAGATTCTCTTCGACTGGCGGAGCCGGCAGCTCCGCCGAGGGGTCGATATCTCGTTCCTGCTCGCTTGTCACGGCCTCGGTGGATTGTTCCTCGGTTAATCCTGTCTGTCGCTTCCACATGACTCAGCACACTCTCCAAAAGCTTCGATTGTTCTCCTGTTTGGATGATTTCTTTTCCTGCGTGGCTGCAGCTTTTGCCGTTTTTCCCGGCGACGCCTGCGGGAAAGTTCATCTCAGGGTCTAGGCAGGGGGAACGTCCAGTAGCCGCCCGGAAAGACCCGCAATATACCTCACTGCCTGGATCATCTCCTGGTACTGGATGCGTGTCGGCGCGATCACTGCAACCGTGCCCAGCTTCGCGTCGCCCAAATTCGCGGGTGCGGCAATCAGCACCAGGTCCTGCATCGCGGGTGAAGCCTCGTCGAGGCCGACCACCACGCGCACTTCCTGCTGGCGCCCATCCACGTAGGCGTTCAGCAATTCTACCAGTCGCTCTTTGGCCTCCAGGGCCAGCAAAATCTGGCGCATGCGCTCGCGATCCTGCTCAGCGCTGATAAGGTTTGCAATGCCCTCCACAAAGATGGTTGATTCACCTTCATCGCTGGCCAGCGCGCCCTTGCGGCAGAGTTCTTCCACCGACGCCAGCAATTGGCGATAAGTCTCACGCTCCATCTCCATGCGGCGCGCCACCTCCGCCCGGATGCGCTCGATGGGCCACCCGCGGAAGTTTTCGTTCAGGTAGCTGCCCGCCGTCTCCAACTCCGCTGCCATCATTTGCCGATCGACGGCCAACACCCGGTCCTGCACGGCACCTGCCTGCGTTACCAGCACCGCCAGCACTCGGCCTGTCGAGAGGCGCGAAAAGTGAATATGCTCAAGCACCTGGCCCGCCGTAGAGCTCGCAAGCGCCACCCCCAACCCGCTTGAAATCAGCGCCAGCACATGCGAAGTGCGCTCCAGGTAGTCGTTGCTGCTCGACACGCCGGAATAGCTTTCTTCAATCTGCCCACGCCGCGCCTCACTCAGCGGCGAATCTGCGCCCCCTGCCGAACCGCCGGCAAATGTTCCCGCGGCCGCGCGGCCGGCTTGCGTAATCTGCTCCACGTAATAGCGGAAGGCTGCAGCAGTAGGAACCCGCCCAGCCGACGTATGCGGTTGCTCCAGCAGTCCCGCCTCGCCGAGCGTCGCCATCACGTTCCGTAGCGTTGCCGAGCTCAGGCCCTCCCGGTTGGCGAAAAAATGCGCCACCGACTGCGAAGCCACTGGCTCACCAGTTGCGATGTACAGGTCGATGATGGCGTTCAAAACCACCCGCTCGCGCGGGCTCAGTCGTGTTTCGGGCATCTCTGCGGCTCTCCATTCCGGCCCGTGAAGGGGAATTCTGCCGGTTATCCCGAGTCTCCTGACGCAGGTTTCTTGTCGCTTAAGTGCCACTCTTGCTTGCACTTACGTATAAATAGTCAGGATATTCCTTTGTACAGTTTAGAAACTCCCTTCAGTCGCTGTCAAGGCACGAGTTTCTTCACTGCGTTCCCCAAGCCATCCCCCGCCCGTCGCCGTCCGTCGCCATTACATTTGTAACGATTTCACCCTTCATCAATGCCGCCTAACTTCATTTGATGCTATTGTGGAACATCTGTCGCCGCAGCGGTCGCCGGCAGATCCACATTAAATCGTCCGCGGTCATCGGCTTTTTATATCGGTTCTCCCGTCGGTGAAGAGCGAAGCCACTACCCTTGAGTGGCGCTGTCCTTTTGATTACGCCACCTCGCGCTGTCGTCAACGCTCCACGCAAATGGGAGATCTGCTATAGAGGGGGGCCCCAATGAGTAGAATCTCCTGCTTTGTCCGCCACACCTCAATGGTTCTTGTCGTGATTGCCTTGGCATTCGTCACGATAGTCCCCGCCGCAAAGGCGGAGTCACCCACTCAACTCGACAAGCACGCGCGAAGGATTGAGAAGCGTCTTGCCAAATTTCAACCCGGCACCTATCTCAATTTTGAACTCCGCGACAGCTCTCAGGTCAATGGTTCCCTGGGCTCAATCTCTGACGCGTCCTTCCAGTTCACAAACGCTGACAGCAACATCGTCGAAACTCATTCGTACCAGGACGTGGCCCGGGTAAAGAAGGGCAAGGAGTACATTGGCTCGGGTTCGGAGCCCGGCCACCATGTACGTCTCCTCATTCCCATCGTGATTGGAGCTTTTGCTGCGGCCGCGGCGGTTGCTACGTTTGAGGTCTTACACTAGACCGGCGCTTCTCTAATCAGGATCCAGAACTATCCTGCATCTTCTCCGGCTGTTAGATTCGTTAAAGGGCCGCGTTGAATACGTGTGCCCCATCGCGCCGGAAGAGAGCTCATGTTCCACCCCACTGAAGATCTTCGCATTCAATGGACAAAGGTCGTTCTTCCACCAGTATTTCTGGAAGAAGAGCTTCCCGTCACCGACGCCGCTTCGGCAACCATCTTCGACACGCGCAACGAAATCACCGCCATCCTCAATGGCCGCGATGACCGCCTGATCGTTCTCGCCGGACCCTGCTCCATCCACGACCCCAAAGCGGCGCTCGAGTATGCATCGCTGCTCAAGGTCGCCATCAACGAGTTCTCCGCCGATCTTCGCATCGTCATGCGCGTGTACTTTGAGAAACCGCGCACCACCATCGGTTGGAAGGGTCTCATCAACGATCCGCATCTCGACGGCACATTCAAAATCAACGATGGCCTTCGTCTCGCGCGACATCTCCTCATCGACCTTGCCGGCATGGGCGTGCCCACCGGAACCGAATTCCTCGACATGATTTCGCCGCAGTACATCGCCGGTCTCGTTGCCTGGGGCGCCATCGGTGCGCGCACCTCCGAGAGCCAGGTGCACCGCCAGCTCGTCTCCGGCGTTTCCTGTCCCGTGGGATTCAAGAACGGAACCTCAGGCGATGTGCAGGTGGCCATTGATGCGGTGCTCTCTGCAGCGTACTCGCACACGTTTCTCGGTCACACGCATCACGGCCAGTCCGCAATCTTTGTCACCACCGGCAATCCCGATTGCCACATCATCCTCCGCGGCGGCCGCAAAACCGTGAATTACACTGCCGATTGCGTCGCCGACACAGCAGCAAAAATGGAACAAGCCGGCGTTCCGCCGCGCATCATGATCGACTTCAGCCACGCCAACAGCGCCAAGGATTATCGTCGCCAGGCCATCGTCTGTCATGACGTCGCCGCCCAAATCGCCGCGGGGAATCACAAGATCATCGGCGCCATGATCGAAAGCAACCTCGTCGCCGGCGCGCAGCGACTCGTCCCTGGCCAGCCCCTCGTCTACGGCCAGAGCATCACCGACGGCTGCATCGACTGGGCAGAAACCCGCACCCTCCTCACCGAACTAGCCGCCGCCGTCCGCGCCCGCCGCAAGCACAGCTAGAACTGGTTGCATTGATTCCGCTCTGAAGGGGCGCGACTTTACAGCGCGGTGAAAAATTCATTTCCGCCCGCCGTTTTGAAGAGGCATGAGTTTACTCGTGCCGTTAAAGTCCGCATCATGACCGGGGCTTTAGCCCCTGAGGAATGTCTTGCGACCGCGCCAATATTTCCTATTCCCTACTCCCTGTTCCCCACTCCCTGCCTTTACGCGTTCCCCATCACAATCGTGTGCGGGCTCATCGGAATTGGGTGCGACGCGATCTCCGTGAACCCAGCCTCAGTGTGCATCGCGCTCAACTCGCTGAACGTATAGGCGTCGCCATCCGCGGTCGAGGTCAGCATCGTCATCGCAAAGCCCGCGGGCATCGGCGGAGAGACGCGGTCCTCATTGGGCACAAACTCGAGCGTCGCTGCACGTCCGCCCGGCTTCAGCGCCGCACGCACCTTCTTCAGCAGCCCAACGCACGTTGCCTTGTCGAAGTGGTGCAGAAAATTCGTCAGCAGCACCACGTCGTACGGTCCGCCAAAATCCACTTCGAAAGCGCTGCCCGGCAGCATGTCGTAGCGATCTTTCACGCCGGCCTTCTCTGCATTCTTCAAGGCCACGCGCAGCACTGGAGCCCAATCCAGTCCCGTCACCCGAGCTTGGCGGTTCTGTTTCGCAATCTCGATCCCGAACAGCCCGTGCCCGGCCGCAATATCCAGCACGCGCATCGGCCCATTGTGTCCATTCAGCACAAGTGCGCCCAACGGAGCGGCCATCGGTCCCATCATCGGCGCCATCTGTTCGGCAAACAACACCCACACCGGATTCTCCGGCTCCACGGTGCCGTCGCCTGGCAATGTGGTTCGGCCTTCGCGAACCACTTCCGCCAGGTTCTCATAAGGCTTCAGCAGCTCAGGAGCACTCAAAAACGTCGCCACCGATGCCAGGCATGCCGGCGAGCGCGGGTCAAGAAACGCTCCGCTCGTCGGCGTGTGTTTGTACTTTCCGTTCTCCTTCGCCAAAACGCCGTTGATCGTCAAAAAATCGCACAGAATGCGAATGCCCCGCTCTGATGCCTTTGCATGCCGCGCGATCGATGCCACATCTCCCGGACCTTCGCCGACTGCCCGAAAAATATCCAGCTCGATGGCCGCCTTCAGGGCCGCCGTGCGCTGGTGCGATTGCATCATTTCGAAAATCAAGCCCGGATTCACTGGTGCCGCTTGAGAACCAGCAGACATAAACAACCTCCATTTTGCCCAGCGGAGCGTTTGAATTTTGGGGAGTCCCGCGGCAGGCAAACAGAGTCTATCACCCGCAGCTTTTCTTCGCGCAACCCGTCCCAGAAGCCAGAACTGGTTGCGTGAATCGTGTTTTGAAGGGCCACGAGTTCGCAGCTATCGGAAAAACTCAGTTCGGAGAGAGACGGAGGTTTCCCAGGCTGCGGAAAAACTCACTCCTGCAGACGAATTCGGAGGTTTTGTAACAAGGGCACGACTTGAGTCGGGCCGCAAAAGGCTCAAAATCAATGTCGGGCTTTAGCCCCTGAGGGATGTTTCTTCGCCGGCCGAGCAGGATTTGTGCAGCCAGTTCTAGCACTGGTTGCATCAATCGTGCTTTGAAAGTGCGCCTCTTCACAGCTTGCGGAAAAACCATTTCGAAGACGCACCAAATGTCAGGCCACGACCTCGACCGTGCCGGAGGCGCAACGTTTGCTGCCCCGCGCTTCAGCGTGGGGACTGATGGCGTGAAGATGGCACGAGTCCTGTAGGGACGATGCTCGAGCCTTACACCGTGCGAAAAAACTTGCAATGGAGAGAGACGGAGGTTTCCCAGGCTGCGGAAAAACTCATTCCTGCAGACGAATTCGGAGGTTTTGTAACAAGGGCACGACTTCAGTCGGGCCGCAAAAGCCTCAAAGTCAATGTCGGGCTTTAGCCCCTGCTAATTTGGTGCCACCGCTAAAGCCTTTTTCCGCACCCTGCTCAACCCCCGCGTAAGACCCGGAGAATGAGTGCGGCCTTCAGGCCCGGAAGAAATTACTTCCGGATATTCCCTCGCCGCTCTCTTTGTCCGCAGCTTGTTTAGCCCCGGAGAATTTCATTCGATCCAAACCAGCGCTGTACCGCTGTACATTGAAAGGTTGTGCCTCCCCGTTGGTCCATCTTCCGCCTGCGCCAAAAGTCCCTCGTGCGCGGCATCGTCCTCTCATTGGGCGCATTCGCGGCCAGCTTGCGGCTCGCTGGATTTCCCTACATTCAGGATCTCCACGGTTCGCGGTGGCTGATTCTTGCCCTGCTCGTCGCCGCCTGGGGCATGGCAGAGACGGCTCGCTGCCTGCAACGGCGGTGGAGTTTTTACCATGCCGGCGTGCTCGTCCTGCTCTACGCCAACCTCATGATCTTGGCGGCGATCGTTGTCTTGATGGCGCTTCCATGAAGCCTGGCAGGCAAAAAAGTCTGGCGCGGCGTGGCGTGTCTGCGTGTAGGATTGGCTGTGCGCACGCTCAACCACGCTTCTCTGGATCTGGCGATTCATTGCCATTGCCCCTCGTGATTCCGGCTAAGCCTGTCGTGCGCTGGAGGAAGCCATGCTGAAAGGATTTCGGGATTTCATTCTGCGCGGAAATGTTGTTGACCTGGCTGTCGCCGTCATCATCGGCGCGGCGTTCGGAGCCATCACCGCATCCGTCACCGCCGACGTGATCACCCCGGTCATCTCAGCGCTGGTCGGCGCACCCGATTTTTCCACCCTCGTCATCCACATTCCCGTTCTGCACACTGTCACGCCGCCCAACCCGCTTCCGGCGAATTACATCCCACCGGGCGAAATTCACATCGGCAAACTGCTGAACGCGGCCATTAACTTCTTGCTGGTCGCCGCCGCAATCTACTTCGCGATTGTTCTGCCCATGCAATTCATGCTCAAAAGGCTTAACCCTGATGTGCCCGCCGCTCCCACAACCAAGAACTGTCCGGAGTGCCTCAGCCAGATTCCGCTGGCGGCTCGACGCTGCGCGCACTGCGCACAACCTGTCGCTTGACTTGAGGCGCCATTCTCGCAGAGGGTCGATTTCATGGGCATCCGCAAAGCGCTTGCAGTCTTTCTTTTTCTCGCATTTCTGTCTTTGCGGTTGCCTTCGGTCCTGCTTCACGCGCAGGATGCTTCGCAACATGTCTTCGGCTATTCTGACTTCTCCACTGAATCCAAAACTGAGGCGGCCTTTCTCGCCGTACCCGATGCCAAACTCGCTGGCGACGAACTCAAGACGCTCACTGCCGAGCCGCACCTCGCTGCCACGCCAGAGGACCACGCAACCGCGGAGTTCGTGGCGCGCAAATTCCGTGCCGCCGGCCTTGAGACTCAGATTGTTCCCTATCGCGTGCTCCTGAACTGGCCCAAAGTGGTTCGCGTCGAGGCCTATGACCCCGCCGGCCGTCTTCTCATGACCGGGCCTGCGCCCGAACACGTAAACGGCGATCCCGGTCAGGACAACCCGCGCGTCGCGATGCCATTCAACAGTTCCTCTGGGTCGGGCGATGTCACCGCAGAAGTCGTCTACGCCAACTACGGGCGCCCCGAGGACTTCAATGATTTGGCGGCCCATCATATTGACCTGCACGGCAAAATCGTCATCTGCCGTTATGGCTCCAACTTCCGCGGCGTAAAAGTCTACCTCGCCGAACAGCACGGCGCCGTCGGCGTGCTCATCTACTCTGATCCTCAGGACGACGGCTACTACAAAGGCGATCCCTACCCCATCGGCCCCTGGCGGCCTGAAACCGGCGTGCAGCGCGGCTCGGTCCAATATCTCTTCAAATATCCCGGCGACCCCGAAACTCCTGGTGTGGCCTCTACTCTCGACCTGCCCGACTCAGCCCGCGTTAAAAATTTCGAGGGTCCCCAGGGCGACCAGCCAAAGATCATCTCCATTCCCATCAGCTACCACGATGCGGCGCCGATTCTCCAGGCGCTTCAAGGTCCAGGTGTGCCGCAAGGCTGGCAAGGCGCGCTGCCCTTCCGCTATCACCTGGGTCCCGGCGGCGTAAAAGTCCACCTCGTCTCGCAGCAGGACTACCAGCGCCGCATCATTTGGGACGTGATTGGCAAAGCCGAGGGTTCACAGGACCCCGACGCTACGGTGGTGGTCGGAAATCATCGCGACGCATGGGTCTACGGCGCCGTCGACCCCTCCAGTGGCACCGCGTCCATGCTTGAAGCTGTGCACGGCGTAGGCGAGCTCTTGCGGCAGGGCTGGCATCCCAAACGCACCATCGTGTTTTGCAGTTGGGATGCTGAAGAAGAGGGCCTCATCGGCTCCACCGAATGGGTTGAGCAGCAGGCGCAAACCCTCAATCGAGCCGTGGCCTACTTCAATGTCGATGTTGCCGTCTCCGGTCCGAATTTCTCGGCCTCCGCCGTCCCTTCGTTGAAGGAGTTTATCCGCGGCGTCACTCGCGATATTCCCAGTCCCGTCGCTGGCACGGTCTTCCAGCAGTGGCGCTCCAGCCATTCGCCCGAGAACGAGCATCGCACCTCCAACTCGCCCTCAATCGAACCCGATGAAGTGCGCGTCGGCGACCTCGGCTCCGGATCCGATTTCACGCCCTTCCTGCAACACGCTGGCGTGCCTTCCACCGATATCGGCTCCAGCGGACCCTACGGCGTTTATCACTCCACCTTCGACGATTTTCAGTGGTACACGCAAAACGCCGATCCCCACTTCTTCTACTTGCAGGAAATGGCTCGCATCCTTGGCCTTGAGGCCGTGCGCATGGCCGATACCGACGTCCTGCCCTATGACTACGTTGCCTACGCGCGCGAGATCTCTGCCTATATTGAAGCCGCAAAACGCAAAGCCGCAGACTCCGGGCTAAGTGGACTCGACTTTGCGCCGGCCGAAGCCGCCGCGTCGCACCTCGCCGCCGCTGCGCGGAAAGCCTACGCGGTTGAAGCCGCTCCAACCGGCGACCTGGCTAAGCTGAATCTGGCCCTCCGCCAGACTGAGACCGCATTGCTCTCTGAGTCCGGGCTGCCCAATCGTCCCTGGTACCGGCATACGATTTACGCTCCCGGGGAATACACCGGCTACTCCGCCGTGGTCATCCCTGGGGTCAATGAGGCTATCGACGCCCAAAACTCGAGCGTTGCCGCGCAGCAGTTGCAGGCTCTCACCGACGCCCTCAACCGCGCCGCCGCCGTCCTCGACTCCGCTCGCTGATCAGCCGCAGGCCCAAAACAACTTCAGCCTCGCCATTGACTCGCCACCGCTCGCTTCAACCTGATGCCGCCGGCACATCCAGGAGATCCCCCTCGCATTCGGAATGCACCGCCGGTGTCCACAACCACGTTACTTCAGACTTCGTCCCTTAACCCCAACAGGCCATCTCTTTCCCACCAAGGCCACATCTCTTCCCACAGAGGGGTGATTCCCTATCGTTGTCGAACGGGGCTATTGTCCACAGTCAAGCTGCCGATAGAGCTCGAAGCGCGTGCCTGGTAGCCCGCATGGAGCAGAATTCCATGATTGATTTATTGCTTGGGTTCGCCTACGTCGCTCTGATCCTTTCCCCGCCCATATTGAACACAATGCAGCGGACGCGAATACGCGCGAAACACAACCACTAAGGCGATCGCAAGTGGAGGTTCTTATGAGTGAACTATTGATTGAACTTGCCTTGGTCGCCATGATCGTCGTGCCGGTGATTGCAACCTCGTTGCATCCCGTCCGAGCCACCAACCGCAATTGCTCGCAAGCGCCCCAAAGATAACTCCGCAGCTCCTGACCTTCGCCCGCCTCATCGCAACCCGTCCGTCCGCTCACGCCCATCTTCCCATCCCTACGCTCCCACGTCCCTACTCCCTGTTCCCTGTTCCCTATTCCCTCGTCTCTCTCCGGTTGACCCCCGGCCCGTGGACTCGTATCGTTGACATAGAAGGTCCAAAATGAAGGTTTCACCAAACTCGTTGCGCATTGGGATTGCGTCCGCCATCATCGTAGGCACCATTGGCTGGTTAGCTTACTCGGGCTACGGCTCGAGCAAGAGCTACTACGTCACCATCCCCGAGCTCAGCGGGCTGGGCACCAAGGCCTACCACAGCGAGATCCGCGTCGAGGGATTCGTCCAGCCAGGCTCCATCGTGCCCGACGGCCCCAATGTCACCTTTGTCCTCAACGAGTTTGAGAGCCACTCGCCCAAGGCGCCGTCTGGTCGCCTGCTCAAGGTGGTGTACAAGGGCTCCGAGCCGCCTCCTGACACCTTCAAAGACGATGCCATGGCCGTGGCCACCGGCAGCTACAAGGGCGACGGCGTCTTTCGCGCGACAGCTCTCCAGGCCAAGTGCGCCAGCAAATACGCGCCCCAGCAACCGGGTGCCGCGCCCGCCTCCTCACCCTCCGCCAAACCAGCCGCTGCATCTGTTGCGCCCCCAGTGCCCAATCCGTCCCCCCAGACCGCCGCAAACTGATCGAATGAAAGCCAACCCATCCGCCCCCGCCGGCAATACGTTCTGCGCGCGGTTCGATCAGGTGTCCAAGCTCTTCGGCAGTTTCGCCGCTCTTCGTCGCGTCTCCCTGGACTTTGAATCCGGCCATTGTTATGTGCTGCTTGGCGAAAACGGAGCCGGCAAGTCCACGCTCCTGCGCGTTCTCGCCGGATTGCTGCGCCCCAGCCAGGGCAAGGTCCGCGTCTTCGGCGACTTCGAGCCACTCCAGGCGCGCGCCCGCATCGGCTACATGAGCCACGCCCCCATGCTTTACGACGAGCTCACCGCCGAGGAGAATCTGCGCTATTTCGGCACTCTTTACGAGGGCCGCCCCTGCCTCACGCCGGCCGACGCGCTCCGCCAGGTCGGCCTCGATCCCACATTGAGCCGCCTTTTCGGCCAATACTCGCAAGGCATGCGCCAGCGCACTTCGCTCGCGCGCGTACTCCTCCCCATGCCCGAACTCCTTTTACTCGACGAGCCATTCTCCAACATGGATGTCGAAAGCGCGCGCCAGATGGTCGCGCTTCTCGCCGGATTCCGCCAGAGCGACCGCACCATCATCCTCACCACCCACCAGCGTGAGCTCGCCGCCCCCATCGCCGATTGGATCATCACCCTCCACGCCGGCCGCGTCGCATCAATTGATCCCGGGAGCCCCTCGCGATGAAAACCAACGGCGCGCGGCATCTCGAATCCCTCGGCATCCCCTTCGAACTCCTCGAATACGAAGTCGATCCCAACGACCTCTCAGCCACCACCGTCGCCAAAAAAATCGCCATGCCCGCCGAGCAGGTCTTCAAAACCCTGCTCACCACCGGCGGACCCGGCTCCTGCGTCTTCGCCGTCATCCCCGGCAACGCCGAGCTCGACTTCAAAAAGCTCGCGCGCATCGCCGGTTGGCGCAAGGCAGAGATGTCCCCGCTCAAGGATGTCCAGCCCCTCACCGGCTACATTCGCGGCGGCGTCACCGTCTTCGGCGCCAAAAAGTCATACCCGGTCTACGTCGACGAAACCATAATTCTCTTCGACAAGATCAGCGTCTCCGCCGGTACGCGCGGCACGCAGCTGATCCTCGCTCCCGAGGCCTACCTCCGCGCCATCGCAGCCGGCGACGTCCCCGTCCAGACCGCCGACCTCACCAAAGATACAAAACCCTCCGAGGAGCGCCCCCAGTGACCCGCGCCCTCTGGACCCACCTCGCCAAAGACCTGCGCATCGAGTGGCGCACCCTCGATGCCATGATCTCCATGCTCTTCTTCTCCGGCCTCGTGGTTGTGCTCTTCTCCATCGCCTTCGATCCCCGCGGCGCCTTCTCGCAGCAAATCGCCGGAGGCGTGCTCTGCGTCGCCACCATGTTCGCGTCCGTCAGCGCGCTCAACCAGGCATGGGCGCGCGAAATTCGTCACCAGGTCATGGATGCGCAGCGCATGGTTCCCGCGCCGGCAGCGGAGCTCTTCCTCGCCAAAGCCATCGCCAATTTTCTCTTCGTCACCATCGTCCAGATCATCCTCGCGCCCTTCTTCTTTATCTTTTACAACCTGCACATCGCCGGCAACGGATGGCTTCTGGCGCTGGTGTTGCCATTGGGCACATGGGCCCTCGTCGGCAACGGCATCTTCTTTGCCGCACTCTCCATGAGCAGCCGCAACCGCGAGTTGTTGCTCTCTCTCATCCTCTTCCCCATCTTCATTCCCGCACTCCTCGCCATGGTCCAGGCAACCACGTCCGTCCTTACCGGCGATAACGATCCGTCGCTTTGGATCAAGATGCTCCTCGGTTACGACATCATCTTCACCACCGCCAGCCTCCTGCTCTTCGACGTAGTCTTCCACGCCGAGTAGTCCCGGCTTGCCGTTCTGATTTAGGGTGATGAGGCAGAATTTGCCAACTACAAAATGCTGTCATCCTGAGCGAAGTTTGGCCGGTTTTCCGGCCATACTGAGTCGAAGGACCTGCATTTCGGGCGCCGAGTTTTGCAGCGAAATTAAGATTCACCACACTCGAGCGTGTTTCAAAATTCTGTTTTGCAACAACGGCACGACTTTCACCGCGCCGGAGGCGCAGCGTTCGCTAGCCCCGCGCTTCAGCGTGGGGACCGATGGCGTGAAGTTGGCACGAGTCCCGTAGGGACGGCGTTCGAGCTGCGGAAGAACTCGCGGCGGAGGGGGCAGGTTCTGACGTTGCGGAAAAACTCGCGGCAGAGAGGGACGACTTTCGGACGTTGCGGAAAACTCTTTCGAAGACGCACCAAGTGTCAGGGCACGACCTTGGTCGTGCCGTAAACATGACGGGTGTCCAGGATTTTGGCAGGTCAGTCCCCCACCAAAAGGGGTGCCCCATTCTAACCGCGTGTCGCCCCAGCGACCGGCGCGGTTAGGGTGGGGTTGCACAATCGCGCCACGAGTGGCAGACTCCACAGCCCAAATCGAATCATCCAGTCCACATTTCCCTTGGTAGCGAAAAAATCGTAGTGCCGGTCTCCTGACCGGCTGTCCTGAGGGTCTCCCGGCCCTCAGAGCCTTCGCCAAACCTAAAATCCGGCGCAGCTGTCTGTGAAGAAAAGAAGTTCACACCCCGGAGGGGTGGACCGAAAATAGCCCAGGGCAACCCTGAGCGAAGTCGAAGGGGCGGCCCTGGGAAAGCAGTCGACAAGGTTCGCCACGCCCGGGAGGGCGTCCGAATCCCCGTAGGCGCTCCGGGTGCCCCATTCATGGCGCAGTTTTATCGCGTCATGAGTGGGAGCCGTCCCATCCCAAATCGAATCATCCGCCTCACCACCAAACCCTGGGTGCCCCATTCTAACCGCGTGTCGCCCCAGCGACCCGCGCGGTTAGGGTGGGGTCGCACAATCGCGCCACGAGTGCAAGCCGCCACATCCCGAATCAGATTCGGAACTCATCTTCCCTCCGCCCCCGATCCCTTCCTCACGCATTCCGCGCCATCGCAGACTCCACGATCTCCCCAATCATTTGCGTATAGCTCAGCCCCGATTTCCTCGCCGCCATCGCAAACTCCTGCCCGCTCGAGAGCCACGGGTTCGGATTCGCCTCGATCACATAAATCTCGCCCTTGCTCGATAAGCGCATGTCGATGCGGCCATAATCGCGCAGCTTCACCGCGCGATACGCCTTGATCGCAATCTCGTTGAGCTTGGTTACAGTTTCTTCGTCGAGATCCTCGGCAATCGCCGACTTCGTCAGCTTGTAGGCATCCGTGTCCTTATCGAATTTCACATCCTGGCTCGCAATCTTCGGCACTCCCTTTGGCAGCTTCGAAAGATCAAGTTCCACCAGAGGAAGCGCGCGCGCGTTCTCGTAGCTGCCCATGATCGACGCATAAATCTCGCGTCCTTCAATGTATTCCTCGATCAGCGCGGGAGAATCGAATTCCGTTTGGATATACGAGACGCGCTCCATCAACTCCTTCACGCTGGTCACCACGGCGTCGGCGCCGATCCCGATCGAACCGTCTTCTGAAGTCGGTTTCACGATCAGCGGGAACGAGATGTCGTGCGCGTGGTCGATGGTGCCGCGATAGGCTGTCGCGAAGTAGGGCGACTTGATCCCGTAAAAAGCGAACATCTTCTTGGCGATCGATTTGTCCTGGGCAAGAATCGCTGCGTGCGGTCCCGCGCCGGTGTAGGGAATCTCGAGCAAATCGAGGAATGCAGCCACGTGCATCTCCTTGGTGTCGTCGCCCGCATACGATTCCGTAAGGTTGAAAATCAAATCGGCGCCGCATTTGCCCAGCCCGAGCAGCGATTGCGTGCGGCCGTCCAGAACGTAATACGACGGCTCGTGACCCAGCTTCTCCAGCGCCTCGAAGATCTCTTCGCGGTCGTGCTTTACCGGCTTCTTCTTGCGTTTCTTCTGCCCCTTGCGCTTGCGTGGCGGCGGAACTTCTTCTTCTACCTCGACAGGCTCTTCTTCCCACAAGTCGTACAGCACGGTCACTTTCAACTTTGTTTCAGCCATATTGCCTCCAATCGGCGTGTTGTCCGCTGCCGGCACGCTTCAGGGATGAATAAA
Organism: uncultured Acidobacteriaceae bacterium; assembly: GCA_963758785.1. Classification (GTDB taxonomy): domain Bacteria; phylum Acidobacteriota; class Terriglobia; order Terriglobales; family Acidobacteriaceae; genus Telmatobacter. The sequence continues at coordinate 1,130,864 of CAVWXA010000015.1, read as the reverse complement.
CTTCCCTCGAACCAGGTAGTTCATTGAGAGTGCGGTGGTGTACGCTGTGAACTCCGTCAGGTGCTCGGCCTCGCGTCGCACATCCACACGCAGTCCCAGATCCTCAACTCGCTTGCAAATGGCTTCCACAAGCCGCTTCACAATCGGGCGTTGCACTCCGCTCCAATACGCCACCTTGTCCACGATGGGCTTGCGATGCTGGCGCAACATCTCCGCGGCAGATCGCACGCCTTTCTGTCGCTTGCGCGAAATATTGAAGATGTCCGCCAGGTCGCTATCCAGCGCCAGTTCCTGCATCGGAACTTCTTCCGGAAGCGTCAGACGATAGAACTCGCCGACCGTCGTCTCCATTTCATCCACTGTGACGTCGGTGCGGCCGCGGCGCCGGATGGGTTCCACATCTCCCAATTTTCGCGCGATGCCATCCACGTATCGCAGCTTGGCCAGCGCATCCCAATCCTTGTAGCGCTTGCGCCATTGCGAGCGGGGCGTGAGCCACACTGCAAATGTTTCCGCAAAATCTTCATCGGGATGCTTCTGCGCGTACCACCCCGCCATGTGGCGCACAAACTTCCGCGAAAACGGGATGGGACGGTAATTATCGCGATAGGCCCTTCGAAACGGGCCAAACAGATTTCGCCATTCTGCCGACTTGTAAAGCTGGTACGCGTAATTGAATGCGTGCCCCGCCTCGTGGCGCATGTACATCATCGTTTCGCGAGCGTCTTCCAGGTCGTTCATCTCGCGCTCAAGCTGTGCCAGGTCCGGGCTGGCCAGGTAAAACGGCATGCCGATCACGGGTTCGCCCGAAGGACATCCCCATTCATCGGTGAGATAGCAAAGCGGCCGGAACTTATGAATGCCCTTGGCCTCCAGTTCGCGATAAAGCTGCTGGACGAATCGTTCCAGCGGAGAGCCCTCGAGTTTAAGCCCGAGTTCGCGGATCGGCTTGGCGAGTATCTCCTGAATTTCCGTTCGGGTTTTCTCGATGTCGCGCACGGGGCTATTCAGATTTCTACACCACCGAAGCGGGTTTCGCACCGCAGGGCGTATCGCTTATGTACATAGAACCGGTTGCATCTCTACCGCTGTGAAGGGGCACGACCTTGGAGCTTGGTGAAAAACGCCCGCGAAAGAGAGCTTTGTAACTAGGGCACGGCTTTACAGCCTGGTGAAAAACTCATTTCCGCCCGCCGTCTTGTAGGGGCGTTAAAGTCCGCAGTATGAGCGAAGGCTTCAAGGAGTGTTTGGTGAATCTGGAGTCGGCCAGTCTTGTCTCAGGGCTTGGCTTTAGCCATGCCGAGAAAGCGGAAAAAGCTTACGGGTTTTAACCCCTGTGGGATGCTTTTCTCGTGCAGATATTCCCAGTTCGATTCACAAAACACTGCCCGGCCCCCCGAGGGGTGCCTTGGGGCCGCTACAAGCCCTTGATGCGACTACAGCGGTCATCCTGAGCGGAGTTTGGCCGGTCATCCGCCCAAACGGAGTCGAAGGACCTGCATTTCCGAACTTCGAAAGATAAATACAGCGGTCATCCTGAGCGATGTTTGGCCGGTCATCCGGCCAAACGGAGTCGAAGGACCTGCATTTCCGGACTTCGAAAGATAAATACAGCGGTCATCCTGAGCGGAGTTTGGCCGGTCATCCGCCCAAACGGAGTCGAAGGACCTGCATTTCCGGAGTTCGAAAGATAAATACAGCGGTCATCCTGAGCGGAGTTTGGCCGGTTATCCGGCCGAACGGAGTCGAAGGACCTGCATTTCCGGAGTTCGAAAGATAAATACAGCGGTCATCCTGAGCGGAGTTTGGCCGGTTATCCGGCCGAACGGAGTCGAAGGACCTGCATTTCCGGACTTCGGATTATGCAAGATATCAATGACTCAGGAAACTAGTAACGCGGGCACGTCTCGACCTTTATAGGGCTTATTCCCTGGGTTCTCCCCAGCCGCCTCAACCAGGCTCACCGCCGCCCTCGAGGTCATCCACAAATTCTCCTTCCGGCCGGTGCCGGCTCCTTCAGCTCACCGTGTGTGCCGCCAGGTTGATAGTCACAACATCATCGGGAGTCTTTGTCGTGCCCCCGTCCGATTCAGGATGAAACTCGATCCGCATCGTCGTCGCGTTCACCACGATGCGCAAATATCCGTAGTCCGTATCGTCGTAGCTCTCCAGCGTCAGCGTGCTGTCAATCTGGTACGGAGTGCGCACCGTCGACCGCATCTTGCTCAACGGCGAATGCCCGCCACATCCGGCCACCAAAAATGGAATCTGGTAGCCATTTGCTACGCGCGTATAGCGCTGGTAGTTGTGCGCATGTCCTGAAAACACTGCATGCGGCCACACCCCCGCCGCCGTGCACGCCTTGTCAAGGTCCGCCAGCATCAGCGGGCTGCCTCCATGATCCGATCCACCCGTAAACGGCGGATGGTGCGTGGCGATCATCACCGCGCCCGCGTACTTCTGGCTCTTCACTCGCGCAAGCGCCGTCGTCAAAAATGTAATCTGCCGCTCGTCCAGCGCCGCATACGTCCCGCCCTGGTCCGAGATCACTCCCGGATCTTCCAGCACGTTGCTATACACGCCCAGAATGCGCACAAACGGCGCGTCGAATGTGTAGTACACCCCGGGCTGGATCATCGTCGTCCGCACCAGTCCGCCCGCATCGGGAGAAGCTCCCGCCGTTGCCGCGCAAAAATTCCGCAGGTACGCCGTCAGCGATGTTGCCGTGTCGCCCGGATACACAATCCCGTCATGATTGCCTGCAATCCCCAGGATCGGCCCCGGATAATTCCTGTACGCTTCGTAAAATTGATCGTAGTAATATTCGCCTTCCCCGAAGTCATACACCACGTCGCCAAGATGGTAGTAGAACGACGGAATGTCTGCTGCGTTGGCCTCCGCAAAATCCGTAACCATCTTGTCAGCTACCAGCGATTGCGTCCCCGGCCCCTTCACGCTACCCGTATCTCCCACGCAGTGAAACACAACCTGTCCCGCGCTCTCGATCTTCTTCTCCATCGCGGCGCCCTGGCTTCCATACACCTCGGCCAGAGTCAGCAGCGGCTCCGCGGTTGCAGTCGCCGGTTGCGGCACCGGCTGCACTCCCGCAACCTCAGGATCCTTCGTGTCCGTCACCGGAGTTTTGAAGCTTGAGGGGTCAGACGATGGCACGGGCTGCGCGAATACAGGATCGCCGCTCGAAGCCGCGCGGCTTCTGCCAGTCGCTTTGCCGCTCTTGGGCGCCACACTCTTGCCGGTAGCAGCGTGACGGCTCGCGACGCTCCTTGCCGAGCCGCCCTCGCTTGCTGCGCCGCTGCTGCTTGCCGCCAGCTTCTTCGTCGAGGAATGCAGCGAATGCTTCTTTGGCTTCGACATATCCCAGACCTCCAACGCACGGAGTATACCCACAACCCGCGCCTTCCGTGATCAATTCGCCAAAAAACTGAAGCCTGGGTGCCCCATGTCTCGATTTTGAGACGTGGGATACTCGGTTGCTTGACAAACCTGCTTGAGAAACCAACTGAGTGGGTGGGGAAGGACTGCCTCAATCCTCACGACAGTCATCCCGAGCGGAGCGCGCCTGGGGTCGCGGCCCGACGCGAGGGGGAGCCGAGGGATCTGCATTTGCTTCTTTGTTCGCCCGGAGTCGAACCGACAATCCAAAGCAACTTAATTTGCCCTCAGTCACGCCGACAACCCCACGCAATGTCAAGCCCGCGAGCACCCCACTCCGCAGCTAAAGCCAAGACCTAAAGCCGATTAGCCGGCATTCGCGTTTTGCATAGAATTTCCCCGTTCTGGCGCACAATCAACCTAGCATCACCACAACAGCGGACCCATCGCGGGGGCCTTTTTTCTGATCCCTGATCCCTGATCCCTGTTTCCGGAGTCCAGCACATGCAAAAAGAGCGCAAGAACATCACCGTCGGTATCCATGCACAGACAATCTGCCCCAACTCCGGCCCGGATACTGAGTCAGTATCCCAGTACACTGTTTCCAACCAGCAGAAAATGAACGACTTCGATGCGATTACGAGACCCTGTACAACCTCAGTACACGCGCCAATTCAGCCGGATTCGGAACCAATTGCACCACGCGTCGTGCAAACGCCTTGAAAAAACGCTCGTAAGTCCTTTGAATTGGAGATCATGCGAAATAACCCCTTTGAAATCAGCGGCCTGGAGCAAATGATCGGCGATCAAACCGCTGCAGGAAAAGCACTTAACCCCAAAAGGGGGAGGGGGGTACCCCTGCGAAACTGTGCAACTGTGAGATCGGCTTCGCCCCCCGCCAGGAGCTGAGAACCGTGAACAACGAACGACGAACTGCTCACAAACCAACGTCCACCGCCAGCTGCCAGCTGTTAACTGACCACTGACCACCGACACTGCCTTTTCGCTATTTGCCGATCACCTTCGCCAGCGTCGCGCCGATCTCCGCCGGCGAAACCACCACATGAATCCCCGCCGCGGTCATCGCCTTCATCTTGTCGGCCGCCGTTCCCTGGCCGCCGCTGATGATCGCGCCAGCATGGCCCATGCGCCGCCCCGGAGGCGCAGTCTGGCCGGCGATGAAGCCCACCACCGGCTTCTTCACGTTCTGCTTCACGAACTCCGCCGCGGCTTCTTCCGCCGAGCCGCCAATCTCGCCAATCATGATGATCGCTTCAGTGCCCGGATCGTCATTCAGCAGCCGCAGCGCGTCGATATGCGTCGTGCCGATAATCGGATCGCCGCCGATGCCGATCGCCGTCGACTGGCCGATGCCGCGCTGCGTGAGCTGATGCACCGCCTCATAAGTCAGCGTGCCCGAGCGCGAAACAATCCCAACCGATCCTTCCTTGTGGATGCGCCCCGGCATGATGCCGATCTTCGCCTTGCCCGGCGAAATCACGCCCGGACAATTCGGCCCGATCAGCCGCGACTTCGAAGTCTTCAGCTTGGCCCACACCTTCACCATGTCCAGCGTCGGAATGCCCTCGGTGATGCACACGATCAGCGGAATCCCCGCGTCCTCGGCCTCAAGAATCGCGTCGGCCGCAAACGGCGGCGGCACAAAGATCATGGTCGCGTTCGCGCCGGTCTTCGCCACTGCATCCGCCACGGTATTGAACACCGGCCAGCCCTCGTGCGTCGTTCCGCCCTTGCCCGGCGTCACCCCGCCCACCACTTTGGTGCCGTACTCCGCGCAGCCCTTGGCGTGGAACGTGCCTTCTTTGCCGGTAATGCCCTGCACAATCAGCCGCGTATTGTTATCAACCAAAACTGCCATTCTTTATGCTCCCGCTTCCGCCGCTGCCTTAACCACCATCTCCGCCGCTTCTTTCATCGTTGCGCCCACCTGGAAATTCAATCCTGACTCCTTCAGAATCTTGCGTCCTTCTTCCACGTTCGTACCTTCGAGCCGCAGCACGATCGGCACCTTGACGTCGAGATTACGCGCCGCCGCCACCACGCCCGTCGCCAGCCGGTCCACGCGCAGAATGCCGCCAAAGATATTGATGAAGATCGCCTTCACGTTCTTGTCGGACAGCAGAATCTCAAAGGCGTGCTCAATCTGCTCCTGCGTTGCGCCGCCGCCCACATCCAGAAAATTCGCCGGACTGCCGCCCGCGTACTGAATAATGTCCATCGTCGCCATCGCCAGGCCCGCGCCATTCACCATGCAGGCGATCGAGCCGTCGAGCTTGATGTAGTTCAGCGCGTACTTGCTCGCCTCCACTTCCAGCGGGTCCTCTTCGGCCACGTCGCGCAGCGCCTTGATGTCCGCATGGCGGAACAGCGCGTTGTCGTCGAAGGTGATCTTGGCATCGAGCGCAAACAGCTTGCCGTCAGTCGTCGTGATGAAGGGATTGATCTCCATCAGCGACGCGTCCGTCTCAATGAAGGCTTTGTACAGGCTCTGGAAGAAGGTGACGGCCTGGTTGATCTGCGCTGGCTTCAGCCCCAGCGCGAAGGCCAGCTTGCGCGCCTGCCATGCGCCAAATCCGACCGCCGGGTCGATCGTCTCCTTGAAGATCGCCTCCGGAGTCTTCGCGGCTACTTCCTCAATCTCCATGCCGCCGGCCTGCGAGGCCATAAAGACCAGCTTGCCCGTGGCGCGATCAAGCACGATGCCGAGATACAGCTCGCGCTCGATCGCCGCAGTCTCTTCAATCAGCAGCCGCTGCACCTTCTGGCCCTGGGGCCCGGTCTGGTGCGTCACCAGTGTCATGCCGAGAATGTTCTTGGTGTGCAACTCCGCATCCTCGCGCGTCTTGGCCACTTTCACGCCGCCGCCTTTGCCGCGGCCTCCAGCATGAATCTGCGCCTTCACCACAACGCCCGATGCGCCGTCGGCAAACAGTTTGCGCGCCACGTCGTTGGCCTCCTCGAAGTGTTGCCGCTACCTCGCCTTTCGGCACGGCAACGCCGTACTTCGCCAGGATTTCCTTTGCTTGGTACTCGTGAATTTTCATCTTGGATTGAGTCCGCCCGGGCTGGCGTCGGTTGAGGGGGTTCACAGCACAGGCCGTCGAGTGCAGGGCCAGCGCCGACCTTGCAGCCGGTGAATCCATACTATCTTGGCGGACGAAGGAGGGGCAAACCAGGAACGCCGAAGGGGGTCGCCATTAACATGAGAAGTGACATGGCGCAATTGAAAGAATTGCTGAGAGCCACTGGCCGAAGACGGCGCTTCGCTCACCCGGGAGCAGGCGGCTGGCGTGCTCGAGGAGATCCTCGCCGGCAGCGTGCCGGAGGTCGAAACCGCGGCGCTGCTGGCCGTGCTCGCCACGCGCGGCGAGCAGGCTCCCGAGCTGGCCGGCTTTGTGGATGTTATGCGCCGGCACTCCGTGCCCCTGCCGTTCACCGATGCCGAACGCGAGCAGCTCGTCGACTGCGTGGGCACGGGCGGCGGCGGACCGCAGACCTTCAACATCTCCTGCGGCGCCGCGCTTGTGGCCGCGGCCGCCGGCGCAAACGTGGCCAAGCACGGCAACCGCGCCGTCACTTCGCGCTGCGGCGCAGCCGATGTGTTCGAAGCACTCGGCGTACCCATTGACCTTTCCCCGGAGCAAGCAGTCGAATGCCTGCGTGAAACAGGCTTTGTCTTCCTCTTCGCGCCGCTGTATCACCCGGCCATGAAGGCGTTGGGGCCGCTGCGCCGCGCGCTGGGCTTCCGGACGATCTTCAACCTTGTGGGTCCGCTCACCAACCCGGCTCATGCGCGGACGCAAGTGATTGGAGTGCTCGCCCCCAGCCGCGTTCTTCTGGTGGGACGCGCGCTGGCGGCTTTGGGAGCCAGGCGCGCCTTCGTGGTCCATGGGACCGATGGAATTGACGAGCTCACCACCACGGGCGAGTCGGTCGTGGCACGGATTGAAGAGATCGGAAGCGGGCAAGCCGGCGCTCAAGGCGGCGCGCGTCACGCCGGAGATGGCCGGGTTGCCGCGCGACGACGCTCGAACAGTTCATTGGCGGCGACGTGGCCACGAACAAAGCGCTGCTCTACGATGTGCTCACGGGCATTCCCGGCGCGCGGCGCGATATTGTGCTTCTCAACGCAGCGGCTACGCTGGTGGCCGCCGGATCTCGCCGAGCGATCTGAAGCAAGGCGTACGGATGGGCGCGGAAGCCATCGACTCTGGCCAAGCCGCGGCAACCCTCGAAAAGCTGCGGCGGTTCGGCGCGAAGCACACGGCGAGGCAGTAGGCAAGGCGGGAACGGACCGCGGAAGAATGGACTCGAAGCGCGGGAATGGCTTCAAATCGTATAAGGCTTAATCGATGGGGAATGCACAGACGGCATCTTCGGCGTTTCAGGTGCAGCCAGCAGACAACGTCGCCACGCTGCTTGGCGAGTCCGCCGAAGGGTCGGTCGTGACCATCTTCGGACCGGCGGGGAAGCGAGAGATTGCGGCACGAGAGAAGATCGCACTTGGCCATAAAGTTGCCTTGACGCCGATCGGCGAGAATCACACGATTATCAAATTCGGCGTCGTCATTGGGATTGCGATGCGGCCCATTGAGCCTGGAGAGTGGGTGCATTTGCACAACTGCCGCAGTCAACTGGACGAGCGGTCAGGCTCGTTCGACGTTCATACTGGAGAGCCGGGGGACAACGCCTATGAATGACCGGAACTGGCAAGGCTATCTTCGCAAGGACGGACGCAAGGGAATTCGCAATCACCTGCTCGTGGTGTACACAGTGGAGTGCGCGAGCTTTGTGGCGCAGGAGATCGCCAAGGGCGAGCCAGATACGCATGTGATCGGCTTCCCCGGCTGCTACGACAACGATTATGCAATTCGGCTGATGTTGGCGCTGGCCACACATTCCAACATCGGCGGCGTACTGTGCGTCGGGCTGGGCTGCGAATACACGCAGCCGCATCGAATCGCGGAGGCGGTTCGTCAGTCGGGGAGGCCGGCGGAATCGTTCTTCATCCAGGAGCACGGTGGCACGCGCAGCAGCGTGGTGCTGGGCAAGGAGCTGATTACCACGCTTCGCGCTCGTGCCAGCTCCGACGCAGTCAAGGTGCCGATGTCCTTCGCCGACCTGACGATTGGCGCTGAATGCGGCGGCTCCGACGGAACGTCTGGTCTGGCCGGCAACCCCGTCGTGGGGCGCGCATTCGACCGCCTCGTTGATTTTGGTGGCACTACGATCTTTGAAGAAACCGTGGAGATGATCGGTCTGCGTGATTTGATGATCTCGCGCGCGGCCTCGGCGGCTGCCGCGGCGCAACTGGGAGCTGCTTACGACAAGGCGCTGAATTATTGCAAAGCTGCGCGGCAATACTCCGTTGCTCCGGGCAACTTTGCCGGCGGCCTCACGACGATCGAAGAGAAAAGCATGGGAGCCTTCGCCAAAGGCGGCAGCAAGCCGATCCAGGGAGTGATTCGTGTCTCGGAGCGGCCGCCGCACGCGGGACTGTGGTTGCTCGATTCAGTTCCCGACGAGCACTTCATGCAGTTCGGATACACCAACCCCAACGACACTGAAGGCATCATGGATCTGATCGCCGCTGGGGCGCAGATCGTGCTCTTCATTACTGGCCGCGGCAGCGTAATCGGCAGCGCCGTGGCACCGCTGATCAAGATCACCGGTAATGAGCGGACCTACAGAAATATGACCGAAGACATGGACTTCAACGCCGGCAGGGTCCTGAGCGGCGAAATCACGATAGACAAAGCGGCAGAGGAATTGATTGACCTGGTCGCCGATGTGGCCTCAGGGCAATTGAGCAAACCGGAGCGGCTTGGACACCGCGAATTCTTCTTGATGTACAAGCACCAGGACGTGCCTTCGCTTGAGGCGGGATGCAGAGTGTAGGGGTGCGCTTGGGGTTTGACGGATCGATCGCGACCGAAGACAATAGGACAGTTAACTTTCCTTGTGGGCCTGTGGCGCAGCTGGGAGCGCGCTTCCATGGCATGGAAGAGGTCGTCGGTTCGATCCCGACCAGGTCCACCAATGAATTTATTGGCCTCACAGAATTTGCTTCACCTAAACGTACTCGAAGATTGCAATGCAGTGCGCAATCGTCAATGCTTCGGTAAATCTTCGACACCTGACTCCTGCAGCGACCCCACCGCAATTCGCACAATTCGATCGGCTCGATTACCAATTCTCATATTTGCACTAATGTTGCAGCAATCGGAAACAAATTAAGTACCATTGGTGGTGCAATCGCCAGAGATGAACCGTGCGGCGGAATTACAGCAAATCGAAATCCTGCAAAGAGATAGGGAAGATATAAACTTCATCGAGGATCTATCGCAGACGTTGTCACAAATGAAACATCGATGGTTACGGTCGTGCATTACCGGAACGCGCATATCATGACCATTGTGTCATTGACACTCAATGACTTCTCTCCTATTGTCAAAGCACGACTGAATGTTCGCGGATGCTGAGTTTTTACCGCTCCGGGAACTTTGCTCAATTGAAGGTTTTGCTGCCTGGGAGGTTGCCTGAGAGGCAACTGCGAACGCATGGCAATTGATTTTTGGGCGCAGTAGCAGTGATAGATGAGGTCCCCCCAAGGATTGTTGTTCATGGCCGCTCACGAGGCTTAATCCCGCACTCACTCCCTCATTGATGCTGCACGGGCAACCGTTAACAAGCAGCGCCAAGCTTCTTTTTAAGCACACCAGGGCTCGCATCCACTGCTCTTGATGGATTGGAACAATCCCACGCCTTCCTTTGGCGTTGCGTGTGTGCATTGCTCGACTTTGGCAGAAATGCGCGGGTTTTGAACGTTCTTGGAGAGAGGCCCTGTGAGACCATTGCTTTTGGTTTTGACCATAATTCAAGATGCTAAAACGCGCGCCTTCGCCAGAATGGTCCTCGAAGGTGCAGGACACAGAGTGGTTGATGTGGCCGGAAACGCGCAGGCTCACTCGCTGCTGAGCAACGGACTCGATCCCGATCTTTTGATATGCGAGGTTTCCTCGCCGGATTCATCCGAACTCATTCAATACCGGGAGTTTCTAAATGGCGTGCCCGCGCAAACCACTTGCCTGATCGCAAACTTGACCGAGCACACGCTACGCAACGAAGCTTCCGCGCTAGGCGTCAAACACTTCCTGACCAGGCCGGTAACACGATTCGATCTTGAATCGTTGATCGACGAAGTGAGCCACTCTGAGGGGCAGCCTTCTGCTAGCCTCGCCATCGATCCCATTTCCGCCAAGAATTCCGTCTCAGGGACTCGCAAGCTTAAGGATGGATCGGACATCCCTGTGGATATGCCTCCGGTTCCGTATATCGAAGAACTCGACGGTAATAATTTCTTTTTGGCGGCATCGCCAAAGATGTTGGAGATTCATCGCCAGGTCAAGCTGCTTGCGGATATCGATGTGAACGTGCTGATCCTGGGCGAAAGCGGCACAGGCAAAGAGATCATCGCACAGTTAATTCACAAAAATTCGCGCCGGTCTCGAGGAGAAGTTCCTGAAAGTCAACTGCGCGGCGCTGCCGGCAGACTTGCTCGAAAGTGAGCTTTTCGGACACCGACAAGGTGCTTTTACCGGGGCCATCAATGACAGACCGGGGAAGTTCGAACAAGCAAATCGCGGCACTCTGCTTCTCGATGAGATTGGTGAAATCGGTGTCCAGATGCAGGCTAAGCTGCTCCATGTTTTGCAGGATGGACAGTTTGCGCGCCTTGGAGCGCAGGAGACCACCAAAGTCGATGTAAGAGTGCTTGCTGCGACCAATGTTCAAATGGAGGACGCGCTGTGTAAAGGGACATTCCGCGAGGACCTCTATTACCGTCTCAGCGTATTCACGATCAAAGTTCCACCGCTCCGCGAGCGACGCGAAGAGATTCCGTACTTGATTGAGCAAATTATTCGCCGCGCACCCGCGGAAATGAAGAACGGATTTGGCGCTAGCCTCCCTTCCCATCTGATGGATGTCGCACTCCTCTATGATTGGCGGGGAAACCTGAGGGAACTCCGTAATTTCGTAACCCGCACCATCGTGATGCGAGATGCGGACGCTGCTGCTCGGGAACTGGAAGCCAAAGTCGCAGCCTCCGATGTGGATGATCCGCTGAATCGCCTCATCGATCCACCGCCTCCGTGTGTAGGTATCCGATCTATCCTGCGCGATGTCAAGGAGCGCACGGAGTCAGAGATGATTCGGAATGCACTCGAGGTCTTCGGTTGGAATCGCCGGCGCGCTGCGCAATACCTTAACATCAGCTACCGCGCCCTTCTGTACAAAATCCAACAGCACCGCCTCAGACCCTGGGCGACCGCAGTTCCCAATCAAACAGTGCCGAGCACCCGCCCTTCGCGGCGTAATACACTTTAACGGATATTCCCGTGGGATCGAAACCCATTTCCAATTCTTCGCGAATTCATCAGCCGATATCGCTGAGTCCCCAAACCTATTGGCAGGCCTGCCATGACGGGGAAATTTAGAGAACAGTCAGGTGTATTTCTGAGCCTCTCTCAATCACTGGCAAGCGAGCAATCTTTTTCGAAGTCGGTTTCACGGCTTTCTCGCTGTTTTGCGGGTCTGGCATGGCTTTCTCCTTTTTTGTAGGTCCGTAGATGGGCATGGCGTCAGACCTCACGACACAAACAATCCGAGGACATCTTGGTACAAATTGCATCATGATCAAGACATCGATCCCACGCCGGCGAAGATAGCCTTCTTACATGGCGCGTGAAAACTTGTGACTGGCGAGAGTGACTATCTCCGACCCGAGAAATCGAGGAGACGACGCGGCGGGGAAATTGGAAAGAGCATTGCAATGAGCCACACACTGGACAAATCTGCAGGAAAACGGTGCGAAATGTGCAAAGTTTTGCACATCGGAGACGAGAAAGCGACAAATCGGATATGTTGAATGCCTCTACCTCCCGCAGAATCAGCCTTATACCCCACCTTCGCACTTTTGTCTGGGGTCTGCATTATGGCCATCGGCGTGCTTCTCTTCAAAGTGGGTTGGTATCCGTTCGAGTCAAGATTATGCCGATTGAGTTAAATCAGAGCTTTCGCATCGATCCGGCGGATCTGCCGGCTGAAGCGGTCATATTTGGATACAGCCCCGCCATGCGCGAAATCCGGAGTAAGATCGAACACCTCCGCTCGAGCGATCTTCCGGTGCTCATTCAGGGGGAGAGCGGGACCGGCAAGGAGGTTATTGCAAGGTTCTTGCATACCCACTCCGACCGCAGCGATGCGCCGTTTGTGAAGCTCAACTGCGCAGCCATTCCGGCGAATCTTCTTGAAAGTGAACTCTTCGGCTGCGAAAAGGGTGCGTATACCGGAGCGAACGAGTGTAGGCCGGGTTTGGTCGAGATTGCTGACGGCGGCACGCTTTTCTTGGATGAGATTGGCGACATGGATTGGAACCTGCAGGGTAAGTTGCTTCACCTGTTGAACGACGGTAGCTATGCGAGAATCGGCGCTCGTGAAGAGCGAATTGGGCGCATACGCGTCATATGCGCATCAAACATCGACCTGCAGCGAGCGGTCGAGATCGGGTACTTTCCGGGAAGATCTCCTTTATCGAATCAACGCTGTTTGCCTGCGCCTATCGGCGTTGCGCGATCGTAGGATCGACATCCCGCAGCTTTGCGAATACTTTCTTGAGAAACTGGCACGGCAATTTAGAAGAACCGCACCCAAGCTGAACCCGGCTACCCTGCATCTGTTGAAGCAATGGAACTGGCCAGGCAATCTGCGCGAACTTGAAAATTGGATCGCACGCGCTATTATTTTTGGCGATGATGCGGCCCTGGGCGCTGAACTCCGACACCAGATGGAAATAATGAACGCGATCGAAGGTCAGCAGCGCCGGATCGGCCCCCTGAAAGAGGTCTCCCGTCAGGCCACCTCGGCAGCGAGCAACGCAATCATTCTAAAGGCCCTGCAGGCGAATCGCTGGAACCGCCGAAAGACAGCGGAAGAATTGAACATGAGCTACCGTTCATTGCTGTATAAACTGCGTGAAGTTGGCTTGCCTCAGCGGCGCAGAGGTCACATTGGTTTTCCGCCCACACATTGATTTCGATTTTAGAGCGGATATCCATCGAAGACAGTTTCCACGAGGGAACGCGATTTTAAAGAGAGTCAATTTGGTATTGATTTGTTTGGTTCCCGAGGGCGCGCAGGTGAGTTGTTGAGGGCCCTTCGGTTGTTGCTTGAATGGTCTCAGTTTGGCTTCATCGACCGCGACCAAACTGCTATTTCAGCGTTACCGCAGCTCGTCCCGCGGCAAAGGCCGGCGTATTCGAGCAGTTACTTGAGATCACACCCGGATATTACCCGGGTCCAGGGTTCTAGCACGATTGGGGCATTGTCACTTGTTACGCATGTTCGTGATGATGAATGCAGTTAACGGGGCCTCTTTCGCGGAGCATCTTCCTCGCCCTGTCCGTTGAAAACGAGGGTGAAGGGTTATTCGAGAGTCACAGTTTAGGGTCTCGGATGTGACTCACAGGGCGAAGCTGTGTTCAAGTGACGTAGCATTGAGAGTAGCGCCCGCCAATAGAGGAGAAGCAGAGTGCCGACTTCAGAGGGTGTCGCCCCGAAATTACTCGACGGTTCGGCCTGGTGGGCACTTTACACTCGCCACCAGCACGAGAAAGTTGTGGCGGAGATGCTCTCCGCGAAGGGCTTCGATGTTTTTCTGCCGCTCTATGAATCCACCCGTCGCTGGAAGGACAGGCGGAAAGTCCTCTCCCTTCCGCTTTTTCCATGCTACCTCTTTGTGCGCGGTGGGCTTGATCGCAGACTGCAGGTTGTGACGACTCCGGGGGTCCACATGATTCTCTACCGCGGTGAAAAAGTTGCGGTCATCCCAGAGCAGGAAATTGAGGCGATTCAGAGAGTGGTTACCGGGTCGTTCCGCGTCGAGCCGCATCCTTTCCTGAAATGCGGCGCTCGCGTTCGAGTTATTCGAGGCGCCCTCGAAGGTGTCGAGGGGATTCTGGTTCGCAAAAAGAATCTATGCCGCCTCATTCTGTCAGTAGACATGCTTGCGCAGTCTGTAGCTGTGGAGGTTCATGCGTGGGACGTGGAGCCCTGCAGCAATGGCGGTCTCGACAGCGGCAATCAGTTCTCCGCCGTTTCTCCCGACCAGGGTCGCCTGCTGAACGTGGGTTCGGGTAGGACAACCCTCTACTAGCGCACCGAGCCGTATGTCTTTAAAACCGCATCGGTGTGATCGAATTGGCGGGAGCCATATCGGAGCCGTTCAAACTTGGGATCGCAGGCCAACAACCATGCACTGTTCTATGAAAAGCCGCAGCGCATATCCGAAATCAACCTCTCTATTTTTATCGACTGGAGAAATCATGAAGAGTTGGGCCGTTCACGCACCTGGAACGATCTTTTTTATTCTCGTTCTATTCTGCGGAACATTAATGGGGCAATCGGCAAACCCCGATCAGACGGACAGGGAAGCCGGGAATGCTGCTGCAACGACTTCACCCAGTCAACCTGGAGCCTCATCAAGAAATACTCGTGCCGATGAAACCTATGTCATCGGCGATGATGACGTTCTGGCGATCGATGTTTGGAAGGACCCGGAGATCTCAAAGCAGATTCCGGTGCGGTCGGACGGCAAGATTTCGCTGCCGTTGGTAGGAGAAGTGGTAGCGGCGGGAAAGACACCCCCGCAACTCGAGCAGGAGATTACAACCAGGCTCAGGGGCTACATCACTGACCCGCAAGTGACGGTTATCGTCCAGCAGATTAACAGTCAAAAGTACAACATGCTCGGGCAAGTGAACAAACCTGGATCTTTTCCCCTCATCGTCGGAACGACGATTGTAGATGCAATCGCGTCGTCGGGAGGGTTGAGGGATTTCGCCAAAAAGAAATCCATTTATATCCTTCGCCCGAACCCCGGCGGAGGCGAGACGCGGATCCCCTTCAATTACGACAAGTTCCTCAAAGGGCAAGATCCGACCCAGAACATTCAAATTAAGCCGCGCGACACTATCGTCGTGCCTTGAGGCGGGCTATGCTTGCAAGACACTATCTACCGCTGTTTCTCGCATTGTTCGTCCCCATGTCTGCACTCTCTCAGGTGGAACCGAGCGCAACAGGAGGCAGCAGCGCATCCGGCGATGACACCGACATGATGACGCCGCCACCGGTAAGCGGCATGCCATACTCCAGCGAATTCGGCTCCGGCGGTCGATCAAACTATTTGGATGGCTCGATCAGCGTGAATGCGGCTTATAACGACAACGTATTCCCGGGCTACAGCTCCCAACCTGTCGGCGACGAGTCCTATTGGATTATCCCTGGCATCTCCCTCAATAAATCCACACCGCGACAAAAGATCACGTTGGCTTATAGCCCAAGTTTCTCGCTCTATCAGCACACGACCAGCCTTGACACTGTGGACCACAGCGCATCGGCGGTTTTTCAGGACCACTTGACCCCCCATTTGTCCATCAGCGTTCAGGATTACTTCTTGAGAACATCAGATGTATTCAACGAGTCATATCCGTTTTCGTCGGGAAATTTAACCGGTACAACGCAGGCGCCGGTTCCAGCCCTGATCGTCCCATATGTAGAGCAGATGAGCGATACAGCGAACGGTTCAATCGACTACCAAATCGGAAGAGACAGTATGATTGGCGGAGGAGGCTCGTACTCGACTTTCAGTTTTCCCAACCCAACTGCTGTGGCCGGGCTTTCCAATTCGGACGGCGAGGGTGGCTCGGCATTCTACTCGCGGCGCTTGACGGGCAGGCAATATTCCGGCCTCTCATACAACTACTCTCGTGACGTGGTCACTGATGCACCGTATCCGCCCTTTAACACCCAAGTGCACAGCTTGCTTCCCTTTTATTCGATCTATTTCAATTCTAAGTTTTCGGTATCCGTTTCAGTCGGAATACAGCACATCGACATTGCCCAGGTCCAAGCGCAACCGTACGACGCGTGGTCGACTGCCGGTAGCGCGAGCTTGGGGTGGCAAGGCACCCGAGGAAACTTTGCCCTCAGCTATCTTCATAGCATCAACACTGGGGAAGGCTTCGCTGAGGCCCTCACTTCCGACAGTGTGAGCGCGTCCTCAGGATGGAAACTTGCTCGCACATGGACGGGAGGATTCGAGGTTTCCTTCGTGAATTCGTCGCCCGTGACGACCCGGGCAGGCATCGTGAGCTACGGGTATGAGGGTGGGAACTCGCTCACGCTTGGGGCCACGTTGACTCATACCCTGGGCGATCACCTGAGCGCGGCATGTGGATATGACCGTCTTCAGGAGTACTACCCCGGAATCCCGTTCATTGCCAAGAATCCCGATAGTGATCGTGTCTTTGTCACTTTTAGTTATTTGTTCACAAAGTCTCTAGGGAGGTGACTATGCCGGAAGTCGCTGCAGAATCAAAAATGGAACGACCAGATATCGAGCGGATTCTTGACATGGTCCGACGCCGGCACCTCCAATTCCTCATTCCACTATTCCTGACATGGCTGGCGGTCTGGGGCGCCAGTTGGATTCTGCCGCCGCGCTATAAATCGAACACGTTGATCCTGGTTCAACAACCCACGATGCCAGACAACTACGTTTTGCCGAACGTCAACGAAGACCTCCAGACGCGCTTGCAGAGTATGACGCAGCAGATTCTCAGCCGAACGCGGCTGCTCATGATCATCAAGAACCTTCACTTGTACGACGACTTGAAGAACTCGAACACTCTGGACGACAAGATCGACCAGATGCAGAAGGATATCAGCGTCGAGCAGGTGCACGATCCCGGGAGAGCAGACATCTCAGCCTTCCGGATTTACTACTCGGCGAGCGATCCGCATGTCGCCCAGGAGGTAACCGGCGAGCTAACCAATCTGTTCATCAGCGAAAACCAGAAGACGATCCAGCAGGAGTCTCAGAGCACTACGAACTTCCTCGCGCAGCAATTGGAAGAGGCGCGCGCGAATCTGGCTGCGCAAGAGGAGAAGGTCCGGGAGTTCGAGGGTCAGCACGAAGGAGCTTTGCCTGCGCAGGAACAAAGCAATCTTCAGATCATGGACTCTTTAACGTCTCAACTGCAAAACGAACAGGATGCGCTGAATACAGCAAAACAACAGCGCGCTTATCTTGAGGCTGAGATACAACAGGATCGGACCGCCCAGGGGAAGATTCGGACAGGCGCGGAGGATGGCGGCACCTCAGCGCCTGCGGGTCTGGCTACAATCGATGGGCAACTCGACAGGCTGCGCTCTCAGCTTGCGGAACTTAGTTCCCGGTATACAGACAGCTACCCAGACGTGCAAACGCTCAAGGACCAGATCGCGAAGACGGAATCGATGAGAAATAACCTGATCGCGGCAGCGAAAGTCGCGAGCGCTAACGCAAAGCCGAGCGACGGCGCGTCCGCAAACAATGCGCCGGATCCGGAACTGAGCGAAGCCGGGCGCCAGCTCCAGGGGCAATTGCAGGCCAACCAGCTTGAAATCAAGAACCGGGAAAACGCGATTGAGAGCCTCAAAGGAAGAATCGGCGGGTATGAGGGCCGGCTGAATCTGGAGCCTGGGGCTGCTCAGCAACTCGCCGACCTGACCCGCGGCTACGAGCAATCTCAGGCCAACTACAATGACCTGCTGAGGAAGAAAGACGAGTCGGCGATGGCCACGAGCATGGAGGAGCTGCAGCAGGGCGAGCGGTTCACCATGCTTGATCCGCCAACCTTGCCAGCTACCCCAGACTTTCCCAACCGACTCAAGTTTTGCGCCATGGGCATTGGCGCGGGAATAGCGCTGGGCTTCGCAGTGGTCGGGGCATTCGAATTCCTGGACGATCGCATGCATAGTGGAAAAGAAATCAAAGCACTTTTGCCGATGGCGGTTATCTCCGAGATTCCGGATTATGTAACCACCATCGACGAACGTAATGCAAAAAGAAGGCTCAGGCTGGGTTGGGCTACAACCGCATTCATCGCGGTCGCTATCGTGGCCGGTTCTATCTTCAGTTTCTTCGCAGCTACACCAAATTCTTAATGTACAAAGCCTATTTTCATCTCTCGCGCAACCCGTTCGATCTTACCCCGGATCCGAATTGCTTCGTGCCGACTCCGCGGCACAACGAGGCGCTCGCCGCGCTTTACTATGGCGTGCGACGGCATAAGGGTTTTGTAGTAGTCACCGGAGAGGTTGGGACCGGTAAGACATTGCTGCTGCGATGCCTGCTTCGTCTCCTCGAAAACAGCAAGGATATCGCCTACGCTTACCTTTTCAATAGCAGGCTCACCCCGACTGACTTTCTGCAATATGTTCTCTCCGACTTTGGACTCCCGGCCTCAGGCAAGAATAAGTGTGAACTGTTACTTGATCTGAGCAAGTTTCTGGTTACACGCGGCTCGAAGCAAATGACTACCGTCCTGATAGTGGATGAGGCGCACGATTTACCTGTAGACACATTGGAAGAGCTTCGTCTACTTTCCAACCTTGAGACTACAGATGACAAGTTGCTCCAGATCATTCTGGTTGGACAACCGGAACTCGACAAAAAGCTCGATTCTGTCGAACTTCGGCAGCTAAAGCAAAGAATTGCTCTTCGCACCCAACTGGGCGCGTTGAGCGCCAAGCAGACCCAGGAGTATATCGAGCAGCGCTTGCGCATCGCTGGTGCAGAGCCGAGTTCCCGCCCTTTGCTTTCGCCGCAGGCCATTGCGGCGGTGCACTCCTTCTCCCGCGGCTTTCCGCGGCTCATCAACATCATTTGCGAGAATGCGCTCATTAGCGCATACGCCAGGCAATCGCCAACCGTGTCGGAACGCATTATTGAAGATGTGGCAAAGGAGTTCCGTCTCGATTCTTTCTGGCTGCCTCAGCAAAATGTGCAACTTGAGCAAGGATAGTGAATTCAGTCGGGCATGAATTGAATATTTAACTGAGCAGTTTCGAATCTCGAAAGTGCCTGGAACGAGCAAGTCATCAGCGAGACCGGTTTGTTCAACGGTTGCAGCGGGTGACTCAACAGCAGGTCTTCGTAGGTTACAGCGAAAGGTGACTCCCTGCGATGGATCGTGGCCTGTGGCACAGATGATTCTTGGGCTAGTCAGCCCACTGCGATAGAAGAGAGCAATTATGAGCCGAATTTTTGATGCGTTACAACGGTCCGAAGGTGAGCGGTCTGGAAGTGATATTGCAGCGCTGCCCGAGGGCCCTGAATTGCTCCGGCGTGCAGAACATCGTGCTGCGTCGGAGCAGGAAGCCGCTGCTTCGTCGCATGGGCGCGAAACAGCAAAAGCTGTTGAAGAAAACGGCTTCTCCGGCCGGGAAGCCGTTCGTCCCGATATGTCGGACACGCCGGCGTCGGCCGCACCAGAAACTTTGTCCGCAGGAGAGCGTTTGGCGTTGTTAAGTAGTTTCCAGCCGCTGCCTGTTTCGTTCGCACCAGGCGGGCGGTTGGCGTGCATTACCGATCGAGAGAGTCCGACCGCAGAAGGCGTTCGCCTTTTGGCCGTGCGACTTCGAGACCTCAGACGGATCCGGCCCCTCAAAAAAGTGCTTGTTACAAGCTCGATCCCCCGAGAGGGCAAGACAACGATCGCCGCCAATCTAGCCTGTGCACTCGCCTATGGTAGTGAAGAAAAGACGTTACTGATCGAAGGGGATGTGCGGCTCCCTGCTTTGCGGAAGATGTTCGGGATCGAAAGAGTTCCAGGCATCTGCGAATTGGTCCAGGACGGACGCAGTCTGTCGGACTGCATCTTCCACCTTGACGGCGCGGGGATGTGGATTTTGCCTGCCGGAAGCATTCCGACGAATCCGCTCGAGGTCCTGCAATCGGAGAAGCTGGTCCTTCTGATGGATCAGTTGGCCTCGTGCTTCGACTGGATCGTTATCGACTCTCCCCCGGTTTTGCCTTTGGCCGATACGAGCGTTTGGATGAGGCTCGCGGATGGAATCCTCATGGTTACGCGCCAGGGAATAACCGAGAAACAACAATTGCGAAAAGGATTGGAAGCTCTTGAACCGCGAAAGGTGCTTGGCGCAATCTTGAATAGCTCTGTCGCCTCGGCATACAGTGGTTATTATTACCGTTCATCCGGCCAATCTTAGTCTGTCGGGATTTGATTCGAACACAATGCAAATTTAGACAGGCTCTGGGCAGTCCCTCCGTGACAACCTAAGTGCACCTTTAAGAGAACGGCTCCTGCAGATATGGATTCCCTTGACGCCTCTCTTGCAACTTTTCCAGGATGATGAACGACAAGTCGCGAGCCCGCTAGCGGGGGCTTCGTGCGCTGAGTTCGATGGAAAAACACGCGATTGCCGAGAAAGGAGTATATTGTGACCCTTCCAAATCGGAACAATGCGCCGAAAGCAGACGACCCTCTGCTGGAGTCCGCGCCTGCCGTCAAACGTGTGCTTCTTGACGAAGTGACGTTCCGGCAGATGATTGCGGTTGAACGCAAGCGGACCGAGCGATCGAAGGCGCCATTCTTGCTCATGTTGCTTGAAACGGACAAGGATGAGGGCTCGAAGGAGGAAACGGCAACGCTCGACTCTGTAACTAGGGTGCTGCTCTCGTCTAGCAGAGATACTGACCTTGTCGGCTGGTACAAGGAGCAAGCTATTGTCGGTGCAATCTTTACGGGCCTTGTTGTGAATGACAGGCGGTCGATCCTCGACGCCTTTCTAACCAAAATCAATAACACACTTCGTGATGAGTTGACGCCGGCCCAATTTAGTCAGGTTAGAATTTCGTTCCACCTCTTTCCGGATGATTGGGACCATGAAAAACCGGGGCGGCCGAGTAATGCAGCTCTCTATCCTGATTTGGTTAGTCATGACAAGGGCCGGCGCAGTGTGCTCCTAGTGAAACGAATAGTTGACATCACCGGCAGTATAACGATGCTGATTTTGTGCGCCCCCCTGTTTCTCGTCATAGCGCTGGCCATCAAGCTTTCTTCCAGCGGCGAGGTATTTTTTCGTCAGCAGCGGGTAGGGCGTTACGGCAAAACCTTTACATTTCTCAAATTCCGCTCAATGTACGTCGATAACGACCCCGCGATCCACAGAGAATTCGTCACAAAGCTCATCGTAAGCAAATCAGGATCTGGCGGCGGAAATGACGATCAGTCCAGGCGTCTTTAAGCTAAAAGATGACAAGAGAATTACACGCGTCGGAAAGCTCCTGCGGCGAACTAGTCTGGATGAATTACCGCAATTCATTAACGTACTTAAGGGAGACATGTCGTCTGGTTGGCCCTCGTCCCCCAATTCCCTACGAGTTAGCTGCCTATCAAACGTGGCATCGCCAGCGACTGCTTGGCGTCAAGCCTGGAATTACTGGCCTTTGGCAGGTACTCAGTCGAAGCACCGTTGAGTTTGATGAAATGGTAAGACTCGACCTACGGTACGCCTCCACGTGGACTCCATGGTTGGATCTTAAAATCATGCTGCGTACGCCGCTCGCGGTAATCAAAGGAACAGGCGCTTATTAAGTGCGGCCTTGCATCCTGACGCCATGAATTCGGGTCCGAACCAACGAGCTCGCCGATTCTGGCTCTCGCGTTTCGCTTGTAGGGCATCGGGAGCATCGCCGCCAACCGCAGTGTCACTTTCGGTGTCACAAGTTTCAACAGATTTCGGACAAATCACCCAGGAAACAGCAGGGCCCACTCCTGGAAAGCAAGATCTGCCAGACGGCAGTTGCGAAGGAGATGTGAAAGATGAACTTCGGCGTAATTGGATACGGATATTGGGGCCCGAACATCGTGCGGAACCTGATGAGCCTCGAGGGAGCAGAGGTGAGCGCCATCGCAGAGATCAGTCCGACTGCACAAGCCCGGGCACGCAAGGCATATCCAGGTGTCAAGATAACGCCGAGTGCGATGGAAGTAATTTCGTCGCCTCAGACGGATGTTGTCGCGATCGTATCTCCCGTGTGGACCCATTATGAGTTGACAAAAGCGGCATTACAGAACGGGAAGCACGTCTTCGTCGAAAAGCCATTTACTAGCACCGCCGCGCAAGGTGAGGAATTGGTGAATCTCGCGCAGCAAAAGAATCTCAAGATTATGGTGGACTATACCTTTCTTTTCACTGGAGCCGTCAAGAGAATTGGCCAGCTTATTCAGGAAGGTGCATTAGGAAACCTTTATTACTATGACTCCACTCGCGTCAATCTCGGCCTCTTTCAGCATGACATCAACGTGCTGTGGGACTTGGCGCCTCATGACCTTTCCATCATGGACCATCTCATTAAAGCTAAGCCCGGATGGGGTCGTGGCAACAGGGCAGGGACATCTGAACGGGCACGAGGATGTGGCTTTCATGACCCTTTATTTCCCAGAGAAGGCCATAGCGCATATCAACGTTAACTGGTTGTCTCCGGTCAAAGTGAGAACCACGCTAATCGGTGGAGAGAAGCGGATGATCGTGTGGAACGATCTGGAAGCCGACGAAAAGGTAAAGGTCTATGACAGAGGTGTCAAGATAACGAGCCAGGAAGGTGTCTACGAACTGCTCGTCAGCTACCGCTCCGGCGACATGTGGTCGCCGCAACTGGAGCAAGTCGAAGCGCTGCGCCACGAGCTGAGTTATTTCGTAGATTGCATCAACACGGGAAAAGAGCCATTTAACGATGGTTCTGCAGGCCTGAGGGTAGTTCGGATGCTCGAAGCCGCCAGTGAATCACTCAACAGAAAAGGAGCCTTTATCCGCCTATGAATCCCTGTAATTCTGTTGCAGCAGACGTCAAGTTTGGCGAGAACGTGAAGCTGTCGAAATTCGTCAATCTCTATGGATGCGAGATCGGGGACGAGTCGAAAATCGGCGCTTTTGTTGAGATCCAGAAAAACGCTCGCATCGGCAGACGCTGCAAGATATCGAGCCATTCATTCATATGCGAGGGAGTGTACGATCGAGGACAACGTCTTCATAGGTCATGGAGTCATGTTCATTAACGACACTTATCCTCGTGCTACAACCGCAATGGGGCAACTCCAAACTGAAGCCGACTGGAGAGTTGAACAAACCGTTGTTGGTAAAGGCGCTTCAATCGGCTCAAACGCTACGATTCTCGCCAACACTAGGATCGGCGAGAATGCGATAGTGGGCGCGGGCAGCGTTGTCACAAGAGATGTTCCGCCGCACGCCGTTGTAGCAGGCAATCCGGCCAGGATCTTGCGTTTCATTAGCGATGCTGACGCCGGAACATCTGATACAGTGCCCTTTCTTGATCTGATCACTCCTCATATGGAGCTTGAGCACGAGCTCGTCAGTGCTTTTCGTCAGGGCTTCGCACAGCAAATTTCGTAGGTGGCCCTGTAGTTGAGAAATTTGAAGAAGCATTCGCCGGCCTCTGTAATACGACTCACGCGATTGCCGTCAGCAGTGGCACGGACGCGCTGCGCTTTGCCATCATTGCCTGCGGGATCGAGGCGGGCGATGTTGTTGTGACTGTACCCAACACCTTCATCGCCACCGCAGAGGCAATCTCTCAAGCTCGCGCAATCCCCGAGTTTGTGGATGTCGACGAGCACACTTATCAACATTTCCGTGCAAATGCTCGAGCGATTTCTCGAAAAGCAATGCGTCCGAAATAGCGGAGGAAAGCTAATCAGCCTAAGGAGCGGTAGGCCAGTAACTGCAATTGTGCCGGTTCACCTCTACGGCCAAATGGCTGACATGGATGCAATCCAGAACCTGGCGCGACAGTACGGTCTGACTGTAATTGAAGATGCATGTCAGGCGCATGGCGCCGAATACTTTTCCAAGCGGCACAATCGGTGGATGAAGGCCGGCTCGATGGGCCGTGCAGCGGCATTTAGCTTTTACCCCGGCAAGAACCTTGGCGCATGTGGCGAGGGCGGAGCGGTCACAACAGACAATCCGGACGTGGCGGGAAGGTCAGGATGCTGCGTGACCACGGCCAAGTAAAGAAATATTTTCACGATCTCGAGGGATATAACGGACGCCTGGACGCAATTCAGGCCGGAATCCTACAGGCAAAATTGCCGCACTTGGAGGAGTGGAATAAACAGCGGCGAGACCGAGCTGCGGACTACAACCGCCTTCTATCGAAGGATCACGGTTTGAGCTTACCTTACGAGCCGAGCTGGTCGCGGGCAGTCTACCATCTCTACGTCATTCGTACATGCAACCGCGAAGGCCTTATGAATCACTTGAAAGAGGCGGCACATCGGGACGGGAATCCACTATCCGATTCCGTTGCATTTGCAAAAGGCATATGTGTCCTTGAACTATGCCGCTGGAGACTTTCCTGTCGCGGAACGTGCTGCAGGCGAAATCGTGTCTTTGCCGATGTTTCCTCAACTCACCTCCATCAACAGATGCGGGTTGTTGAGGCAATTGCCGCCTACCATACCCGCACTCTTCTCGATCGCGAGACAGCCAAGCTGAGTGAACCGTCATCTGCAAGTTTGAATGTATAGAGCGGGTGTGCCGTCAGCCAGCCAACCTCATCCACAAACCGGAAGGTGCCGCGCTGCAGGGATTGGCGGCCTTCGCATCGCGCAACTAGGATGCTACTCTGAATAAGCTTGTCCTCAGGGTCATAGCTGAGAGAAGAGGTCAATCCGTGGTGAACTGTTCGGATTCCAGGCAGCAGCGAGCTGTTCCTGCGGCCAAGATAGGAGGCACATCCATGCAATTCCGAATCGAGGCGAAATATCTCGAGGAGGTTGTTGTTGTCGTTCCTGATATCTTTCAGGATGGGCGCGGCTTCTTTTCTGAGATCTTTCGCGCCGATCAATTCGAGGCCCTTGGTCTGCCGACCAATTTTGTGCAGGACAATCACTCGCGGTCCGCCAAGGGGGTTGTGCGCGGTCTCCATTTCCAGTGGGAACCGCCGATGGGCAAGCTCATGCGAGTGACCAGCGGGGCGGCCTTCCTAGTTGCGGTAGATATTCGCAAAGGTTCGCCGACAGTTGGGCGATGGGTCGGAGTAGAAGCAACGCCTGAAAATCGACGAGAGGTTTGGGCGCCCGCTTATTTTGCTCGCGGCTTCTGTGCGCTCACTGACGACACTGAAATCCAGTATAAGTGCACGGGAATCTACAACGGCAAAGCCGAATCGGGCATTCAGTGGGATGATCCCGCAATTGGCATTCAATGGCCGCTTAGCGATGTGACCGTCTCCGAAAAAGACCGCAAGGCCAGGACTCTGGCGGACTGGCTCCTGTCGCCTGAATCGGATAACTTTCGCTACCTAACGACAATACATGGCTAATCGTCCGTGCGGAGGGATGACATGAGAATACTTGTTGCCGGCGGCGCCGGTTATCTCGGATCGGTGCTGATTCCTAAACTTCTTGAGCGGGGCTACCAGGTCGACGTGGTTGACCTGTTCTGGTTTGGCAATCATCTTCCGGGAAATGTAGGGATCATTAACAAGGACATCTTTCAACTGACTGCCGAGGACCTCGCCGCGTACGAGCAGGTGATTTTTCTTGCCGGCTTATCGAACGATCCAATGGCCGAGTATTCTCCATCGAAGAACTTCATTTTTAATGCTGCGGCCCCGGCCTACCTGGCCTATATTGCAAAAAATGCCAAAGTCAGGCGATATATCTACGCATCATCGTGCTCCGTGTATGGATATACAGTGAATGAGCTCTATGACGAGACGCGCCCGGTCAGCTCCAGCTATCCATATGGAATCTCAAAGTTGCAAGGGGAGCAGGCCGTTCTTCAATTTGCGAACGACGACTTCTCGGTGATCTCGCTGCGGAAGGGAACGATTTGCGGCTACAGCCCTCGCATGCGACTCGATCTGATCATCAACACGATGTTTAAAACGGCGATGAAAAGTCGCACCATCACGGTAAATAATCCCGCTATCTGGAGACCGATACTGAGCATCGAAGATGCTGCAACTGCATACATCCGGGCTATCGAATCGAGCTATGGGATCACAGGTGTTTTCAATTTAGCGTCGGGAAACTATACCGTCGGAGAGGTCGGCGACCTGATCAAGGGGGCTCTCGAGCAGCGCCTGAATCTACATGTTGAGTTGTGCATTAAGCACATTCAAGACTTTAGGAACTATAAGGTCAACACGGAGAAAGCCGCGAATGTTTTGAGCTTTCATCCCTCAGGCAGCGTCAAGTCGATCGTCGATAACCTGATTGATAACATGTCTAAGTTTGAGGACTTGGATAACCCGCTGTACGCAAATATTCAGTGCTTCAAAACGATCGAAAAGAAGTTCGAAATCCATGATATGGCGGGAGCCGTATCGTGAAGGTCGCTGTGGTCGGTTCGAACGGCCAGTTGGGAGCAGATATCGCCTGGTTCTTTGCTGGCCTCGGGGATGCGGTCGCTTCATTTACACATTCAGACATTGAGTTATCGTCTCTTGCGTCCGTAAGGAGTTGCCTTGGCGGTAGCAATGCGGAGTTTGTCGTCAACACGGCCGCGATGCATCACGTCGAGAAGTGCGAGCAAGATCCGGAAAGAGCATTCGCTGTAAACGCAGTTGGGGTGAGAAACCTGGCCCTCGTCACGCGAGAAATGGGAGCTGTACTCGCCCATATCAGCACAGACTACGTCTTTGACGGCTCGAAGAGCGAGCCTTATGTGGAAGAGGATGCCGCCTTGCCGCTTAATGTTTACGGCAATTCGAAGTTGGCCGGTGAAGGCTTCGCTCGAACATTGAATCCGAAACATTTCGTGCTTCGGACTTCGGCGATCTACGGAAAGCATCCTTGCCGGGCGAAAGGTGGCCAAAATTTTGTCGAGCTTATGCTCCGGCTAGGTCGGGAAAAAGGTTCTGTCCGAGTGATAGATGATGAGCGTGTTAGCCCAACGTCTACGATCAGTCTGGCTCGCCAAATTGCGACATTAAGCAAAAGCAAGGATTATGGTCTTTATCACGCAACTGCCGAAGGGAACTGTTCCTGGTATCAGTTTGCGAAGGAGATATTCGCTGCGGCCAAGCTTCCGGTTCAAGTAGAGATCGCGAACTCTTCCGAGTTTCCCGCTAAGGTCCCACGACCGCACTATTCCGTCCTCGAGAATCGACGGCTCAAACTTGCCGGGTTAAATATATTTGAGCCATGGGAAGCCGGACTTGCGGAATATCTCTGCGTTTCATCGACCCCGAGCCTGGTCTAGGGATCTCTTAGCTGTAGATCTATAGCAAAGAAAAAACTGACATCCAGCCTGGAGAGCTATTGCGGTTTCTTCGCGATAGCAAAGTTCTGGTCCAACTATGTTGCAAAAACTAGTAGCAGTAGAGTCACAAGTGCGCGAGCAAACTTCCATCAACGTGATCTCCGAGAAAACTCGTTTGGCTGATCCTGGCAGAAAGGGATATAAGATCTGGATCGACCTGGAAAACTCTCCGCACGTCCCATTCTTTCTCCCCATCATTAGGGAGATGGAGACGCGAGGATATAAAGTTGTTCTCACCGCTCGAGACTGTTTTCAAACCTGCGAATTGGCCGATCTCGCGGGGCTCCAATACAGAAAGATCGGCCATCATTACGGCAAGAATCCGATAGCTAAGCTGAGCGGTCTTGCTATTCGAGTCTTACAACTCGCGTCTCTGATACTCCGGGAAAGGCCGCAAATCAGTGTTTCTCACTGCTCTCGCTCCTCGATCATTCTGTCGGCCTTTCTGGGCATTCCGAGCATCAATATTATTGACTACGAATTCGCAGACCAGCGCTTCACGAGCTTGTTCGGTTCAAGGCGCAAAAAGTGGGTTCTCACACCCGCGATTGTTCCCTCTAAAGGCTTTGAAAGGTGCGGCACGCTCGCCGATCACATTCTGCACTATCCTGGCATTAAAGAAGATGTCTACGTCCCATTCTTTCAGCCAGATCCGGCCTGGACCAAGGCCCTGGGAATCACATCCACTGATACAGTCGTGACGATTCGCCCACCCGCGACCGAAGCTCACTATCACAACCCTGAAAGCGAAAGGCTCTTGATGGCAGTATTTGACGAATTGGAAAGCCATCCTGAAGTCAAGACGATCTTGCTTCCCCGCACACCAAAGCAAGAGGTCGAAATTCGGCAGGCGAAGCCGCAACTGTTTGAGACCGGAAGAATGATTGTTCCCGAGCATGCTTTGAATGGGTTGGACCTGATCTGGCGATCCGACGCAGTAATAAGCGGAGGAGGAACCATGAATAGGGAAGCTGCAGCGCTGAGTGTTCCGGTGTACAGCTTATTTCGTGGTGCGCTTGGAGCGGTGGACAAGCATCTGGCGGAAACTGGCAAACTGATTCTGCTCGGGAGCGATCACGATGTACGCACGAAGCTCAAACTCACGCGGCGGGAAAGGCCGGCAGCCTGCACACCGGCTAGGGCAAAAACGCTCGACGCCGTGGTGAACCATGTTGTTGCGGTTGCAGAGAGTCAAGGCTGATCAATGCAAACTGCGACCCAGGGTGGGCTCGAGCGACGTCCGTTGATTGACCGCAAGGTTTCGGATCTGTGCGACCTTGCCGCGGCCGGTCTGGTCCAGATGTTCGATTCGGAGAGACAGCTCTTTTGCCATACCTACATCCGAACCACGGAAGGCATGAGCCGCCAGGGGCTCTCGCAACGCTACACGATGATGACGCTGCTCGGGCTCAATCGCTTTGAAGCCTCGGGGCGACGTTCACCGGTGTCGATCGCTCCCGTTCTTGAACGGCTCTTGCAAGACACCAGTTGGGTTGCGAGCGCCGGAGATCTCGGTCTGCTTCTTTGGACCTGTGCGGAGTTGATTCCAAATCGTGTGGCCGAGGTCTATAAGCTCGTCCATGCGGAGGAAGCCCTCAGTAGATTTTCCGATGGGCAACAAGGCTGCACGATGGAAGTCGCCTGGTATTTGACCGGCCTCGCGACATGTTTTTCGATCGGTCACTCCAATCTCCCTGGGCAAACCGAGCAAATTGCCGCCGCGCGCAAGATTCTCGAACTAAATTGCGGCCAGTCGGGCGCCTACGGCCATCTTTCCCGAAGCAGTTCAGTCAAAACTTATCTCCGCCGCAGAATTGGCAGCTTCGCCGATCAAGTCTATCCCACCATCGCTCTGGCTCGATTGTCGCAGGCCTTTAATGACACCGAAGCACGCGACCAGGCGCGGCGCACTGCGACGAGAATGTGTGAACTGCAAGGAGCAATGGGGGAGTGGTCCTGGCATTACGATTCCGCGAATGGAAAGGTCCTCAGCCGGTATCCAGTCTTCTCCGTGCACCAGCACGCCATGGCACCGATGATGCTCTTAGCTGCGGCGGAGGCTGCGAGCTGCGACTTCAGCGAAGCGATCTATAAAGGTCTCGCCTGGATCAGCGGTAACAACGAGCTGCATCTTAACTTGATCGAGCCGGCCCTCAGTCTCATATGGCGCTGCTTGTATCTTGAGCCGGCAGACGCATACCTGGACACAACGTTCCGTCTTCTTAAGTTGCGGCACGGCGCGGCAGGCTCTCGAGCACGATTGCGATCTGAGTGCCGTCCTTATGAACTAGGTTGGCTCTTGTACGCCTTTTCTCATCTGTAGATCGACCCCTCGTCCGCTGCAACTACCTGAGAGATCATCAGTCATCGAAGGCGCCTCGCGTAGTTGGCGCCAGCTCTTAACCCAAGTTACTCATCGTTGAGCGATATGGAATCAGTGAAAACGAAAAAGATCATGATCGTGGTCGGCGCGCGGCCTAACTTTATGAAGGCCGCGCCTATCATCGCAGCAATTCGCGATCACAACGACCGTGTGGCGGGGTCGCCTAACCGCACAAGGTCCAATCATTCGCAGATCGCCCTCCAAAGCGTACTGGTTCACACGGGGCAACACTATGACGCGGCAATGTCAGACCAATTCTTTGCTGACCTGAGGATTCCCAAACCTGATGTGCACTTAGGAGTCGGGGGCGGATCGCATGGAGCGCAAACGGCCGAGATTATGAGGAGGTTCGAAGAGGCGCTCGAACGGGAGAAGCCGGACCTGCTTATCGTTGTAGGCGATGTAAACTCAACGCTCGCCTGCGCTCTTGTTGCCGCCAAGATTTCGTATGACACATCCGGGTCTCGTCCGCTAATCGCTCACGTCGAGGCCGGCCTTCGTTCCTTCGATCGCGGCATGCCGGAAGAGATTAACCGCATTGTTACTGATCATTTGGCCGACCTGCTGTTTGTAACTGAGGAGAGCGGAATCAAGAACCTCCGCAAGGAAGGGGTCGAGGACCATAAGATCCACTTCGTCGGCAATACGATGATTGACTCGCTGCTTGCATTCAGGGATCAAGCGCGTCTATCTCCCGTTCTGAGTATGCTCGGTCTACGCTCGGGCAATGGCTCACCAAAACAGGATAACGATGTGGCTCGTTATGCATTATTAACGCTGCACCGTCCATCCAACGTGGATGAGCGCGAGAGCTTTCTCAACATCCTGGAAGGGCTGAAGGAGCTGGTTTCTTTCTGTCCGGTCATTTTTCCCGCGCATCCGAGAACGCGGAAAAAGATTGCGGACTTCGGCTTTGACGATTTCTTTAATTATCGCCAGGACAACCAGACAGGTTCAAAGAATGTTGCGAACGAGGCGAAGGGGCGCATCAGCCTCGTCGACCCACTGGGATACATCGACTTTCTCTGCTTAATGGAGCACGCTGCGGTTGTTGTGACAGACTCCGGAGGCATTCAGGAGGAAACGACCTGCCTTGGCGTGCCTTGTGTTACGGTTCGGGAGAATACTGAACGACCAGTCACGATTGAAGTTGGAACAAATGTTCTCGCGGGGACGAGCGCCCATGGTATCCGCCAGGCTGCGCGACAACAACTCCAGTCAAAGCGGGAGGTCGGCGTGCCAAAGGCATGGGACGGCAAGAGCGCGGAGCGAATTCTTGATGTAATCTGCGACGAGCTTGCGAGACAAGAGGAAAAACTCCTCGCATCAGTGAGTGAGTAGGACCGGGAGATGATAGGCGCTTCTCTTTTTATCTTGCGACAAAGGCTGGCACAGAGACAATCATGCGATACGTGATCATCACTCCGGTTCGTGACGAAGAACAATTTATAGGGGACACGATCAAATCAGTTTGCTCGCAAACTGCGCGTCCCTCGGAGTGGGTGATTGTCAATGACGGATCGAGCGACCGCACTGGAGAAGTGATTGACCGATACGCATCCAAATACCCCTGGATTCGTACTGTCCACCGAGAGAACAGAGGCTTTCGGAAGTCGGGCGGCGGTGTCATGGAGGCATTTTCCGAGGGCTACAAGACCCTTCAATGTAAAGACTGGGATTTTCTTGTGAAACTCGATGCAGATCTCACCTTTGATACCGACTATTTCGAAAAATGCTTTGAGCACTTCCGAGAGGATAGTGAACTTGGAATTGGTGGTGGAGAGATCCGCCATCATATCGAAGGCCGGCTGGTACCTGAAAAGAATCCGCGTTTTCATGTACGGGGTGCGACCAAGATTTATCGGCGAGCGTGCTGGGAGGCAATCGGAGGTCTTTGGTCGGCGTCTGGGTGGGACACGATTGACGAGGTAAAAGCCAATATGAAGGGATGGAGGACTTACACCTTTACGGACCTGGGTCTCTTTCATCATCGGCTAACTGGGTCAGAAGAAGGGTTAATTCGCGACAGAGTCAAGCATGGGGTGGCCTGCTATGTTTCTGGCTATCATCCGCTTTTTGTTGTGGTGAGTTGCATTCGTCGTTTGACTCAGAAACCACTAGTCATTGGTTCGCTCGCAATTATCTACGGATTTCTGAAGGCTCATGTTACTCGTCCCCCGCGTTTGAGTGACCGATCTTACTTTGCGTATATACGCGGTCAACAACTGCGGCGGCTCTGCGGGATGCAAACAATCTGGAGATAATCTCCGGAATCATCATCTGAAAAGCCATGTGTGGAATTTGCGGCAAACTCGCGTTTGACAGAGATGAAGTCATCTCGCCGGCGCTCGTCAGGTCGATGGCAGATTCAATTCGCCACCGCGGGCCAGACGACGAGGGCTACTACATCTCTGGAAATGTTGGTCTAGGCTTTCGCCGTCTCTCGATCATTGACCTCAAAAGCGGCCATCAGCCGCTTTCGAACGAAGATGGTTCGATATGGATTGTGTTTAACGGCGAAATCTATAACTACCAGGACCTGCGCACCTTTCTCCTCGGAAAGGGGCATGTATTCAAGACCAGAACCGACACTGAGGTGATCGTTCATCTCTACGAGGAGCTAGGCCCGGCGTGCCTGGATAGGTTGCGCGGAATGTTCAGCTTCGCGATCTGGGATGGAAATGCCAGATCACTTTTCCTGGCAAGGGATCGAGTTGGAATTAAGCCCCTTTATTACAGCTTGACTGATGACTCGCTTGTCTTTGCGTCTGAGATCAAAGCGATCCTCATCGATCCATCGGTCAAGAGAGAAATCGCTCCGGAGCTGATCGACCGGTTCTTGACGTTTTTGTATGTGCCGGGCGAAGAGACGCTGCTGAAGGGAATACAGAAGCTCGCCCCTGGACACTATCTGCAGGTCAAAGACGGCAAGACGGTGATTCGCCAGTATTGGGATCTGGCCTTCGCAAAATCCTTCCCGGCCAGGCGCGTTGAACAGGCAGAGGATGAACTTCTTGCTCTCCTCGCAGAAACCGTCGGACTGCACATGATCGCGGACGTACCGGTGGGCATTCTACTTAGCGGTGGAGTCGATTCTACGGGGGTCCTCAGCCTTGCTGTCGATGAAACTGAGAAGAGGGTGAGTACCTTCACCGTTGGTTTTGCCGGGAAGGATTTTGCAGATGAGAGGCCGTTTGCGAGGCTTGCCGCAGAGAGGTTTAACACACAACACTACGAGATGACGATCACCGCAGGAGATTTCGCAGCCTTCTTGCCTAAGTATGTCTGGCATATGGAAGAGCCCGTCTGCGAGCCTCCGGCGATTGCCCTGTACTATGTTTCGAAGTTAGCAAGAGATTATGTCACTGTCCTTCTCTCGGGAGAGGGAGGAGATGAGGCCTTCGCGGGATATAGCAATTATCGGAATCTTGTTTGGCTTGAAAGCATCAAGCGTGGCGGACCTGCATTGAATACCGCCATCTCCAAGGGAATCTCCCTCTGGGCTACGCTGTTCGATCCTTCCCGCTTTGCAAAATACGGCCCGTTGATGCATGATCGCTTTCCGGAGTATTACTATAGCCGGACTTCAAACCCGCATCGCACGACGGGAAACAGTCTCGGCAAAGTGTATTCCACTGATTATCTGACCGCTATCGACCGCGAGCACAGCATTGAGCCATTGCGCATCTTACAAGCGCATGTCCGCGGGCAGGGTGCGCTCGATGCGATGCTCTATATCGATACCAAGACATGGTTGCCCGACGATCTGTTGATCAAGGCAGATAAGATGACCATGGCGAACTCGCTTGAGCTGCGGGTACCATTGCTCGATCACAAGGTTTTGGAATTCGCGGCATCGCTGCCTCCCAGGATGAAGCTGAATGGGCGAAAGACGAAATACATTCTAAAGAAGGCACTCTCGAAGAGAATCCCCAAAGAAATCCGTAATCGCAAGAAAGCCGGATTTCCCGTCCCTTACGGGTCTTGGCTTCGGGCCGAATTGAAGGATGTTGTTTGGGATGTGTTAATGGACAGCAGGACAATCAGCCGGGGCTACTTCCGCAGAGATGGGATTGAAAAGATGCTTCAGGCAAACTCGCAAGGCGCTGACTACTCCAAAGAGATCTTCTCCTTGCTCAGCTTGGAGCTTTGGCAGCGGATATTTTTAGAAGATCAGCAAGTTACCCTGCAGTAGCTTTGATTAAGTGTCTTTAGCCGCATTTACTGAGATATGCCGGAGCATCGCAGGCTCCTTCGGAAATGTAAGTATGCTTCGTCTTTCCTATTCGTTAAGATGCGTAGTTTTTCACAACATCTCGGCCACAGAGTCGCCGTTTACGGCTGGGATCAGCGTAAATACCACGCCGCAAGGGTTCGAAAGAACACTAAAGTTTCTCACTTCCCATTATTGCCCGGTGCGCCTGGAAGACGTTCTAACCGATTGTGATGGACGCGGATTGCCTTCACGTGCTCTGCTCGTGACGTTCGACGACGCCTACGCGTCGGTGGCCAACTACGCAGCGCCGCTTTGCAAACAACTTGGGGTGCCGGCTGTCTTCTTTGTAAATGCCGCGTTCCTTGACAATCAACGGCTCGCCCCAGACAATCTCGTCTGCTACGTGGCCAATGTCCTGGGAATTGCCACCGTCAATACCGCTATCCGCAGAGTTTGTGGCGAGAGTGCCGCCCCCGTCAGTTCTCTCTCCGAAGTGTTTGGCATCTTCCTGCCGGCCCTGTCGCTGGCTCAACGAGAAGCTTTTCTTGCAGTTCTTCGCGAATTGGCAGGCATCAACGAGAGAATGACCGCCCAGGAAGCCGGTTTATATCTGACCGCAAAGCAGCTACGCGGGCTAAAATCGTTCGATTTCGAGATTGGAAATCATACCTATACCCACACATACTTCCGGTCTTTGTCGCGGCGAGACTTTGCCTCGGAGATTGATCGAAACAAGGAAGAACTAGAGTCCCTGTCAGGAACGGATGTCCGTTCATTTAGCCAGCCCTATGGTTCTTCAAAAGATCTTAGCTCTGAGCTGAGAGATCATCTCAAAAACTCAGGGCACCGCGCGATCTTTCTGAGCGAAAGTGTGGCCAATCCGCGAAGAGCCGATCTATTTCGTTTGGACAGGATCAATAGCCGTGCCCAAAACGATAAGACATTGTTTTTCGAAATCGAGGTGCTACCGCGCCTTCGTGCGATACGGAACCAGGTTTTCCAAAATGTCGCGGGAGCTTGAGAGCATACATTCACTGACTTATTAACCGGAACGAATCGCTGAATCGCAATTTGGACCTCATCATAGGATGAGATGGGAGAATCTAATGGCTGACAATCAGGAAAAAATGAGCCGTGACGCGTTCCTTTTAGAGATCGATGAAATTCTTGGTATGCGCCCTGGGACGCTTAAAGGCGATGAGAAGCTGGAAGACCTGCACAACTGGGACTCAACTGCCCTGATTGGAGTTATCGTTCTGGCAGAGTCAGCGAGCGACAAGCATATCTCTCCCGATCAGATTGTGAATTGCTCAACAGTCGCTGACCTGTTACGGCTGGCAGGTGTGGACGGCAGGCTGGCTTGACCGGGAGACGGCCCAATAACATCGTGGGAGCGCGAACACCGGAGTGGCCAAACGGGCGCGGCTCCAAGAGCGCCGATGGTACGTCGGCCATCAATCTGAGTTAACCCTGCAATGGCATCGGAGATGAAAGTGACGCAATCAGAAAGCCTGAGGGACTTACAGTTCCCAATCTCGGCGTCGAAGCTCATCCGCAAACGCCATGCCCTCAGCAGAGAGCTGTCTGCACAGCCGAATCTGATTCCGACGCGCATTGCGATTCTGGGTGGCTCCACCACAACCGAAGTCAGGGGCATGCTGGAGTTGTTTCTCCTGGCCAATGGAATCCGGCCAGAATTCTACGAATCCGGCTACAACCGTTACTCTGAGGACATCCTGTTCGAGAATCAGGATCTTTGGAAGTTCAAGCCCGATGTGGTCTTCATTCACACAACGTGGCGCAATGTCTCGCGATTCCCGGAACTGATGGAGCCGGAAGCAGAAGTTGAAGAACAGCTGCGACAGGAAGTTGCCAGGTTTGTAACTCTCTGGCAGAAGATTCAGTCGGGGCTAGGTGCGCTGATCATCCAGAATAACTTCGATCTGCCATATCTAAGACAGCTGGGGAATTTAGAGGCGGCTGAACCCTATGGTCGAGTGAATTTCCTTACGCGGCTAAATGCCGAATTTGCAGCTTATGCTCGCCAACACCCGCAGTTCCTCATGAATGACATTCTCTATCTTTCGGCGCAGTTAGGCCTGGAAGAGTGGCATGGGCGAACTTATTGGTATAACTTTCGCATGGCGGTAAGTCCGACAGGAACGATTGCTATAGCGCAAAGTGTCGCTGCGCTCGTGAAATCTGTTTACGGCAAGGCCAAGAAATGCCTCGTCGTCGACTTGGACAATACACTGTGGGGCGGGGTCGTCGGCGACGATGGCGTGCAAAATCTAATTTTGGGTCGCGACCACCCAGTCGGCGAGGCTTTCCTGGATTTTCAACGATATGTAAAGGACTTGCAGCGGCGTGGCATCATCCTGGCTGTGTGTTCGAAGAACGACGTCGAAAATGCAAAGGAAGGCTTCTCCCATCCCGACAGCATCTTGAAAATAGCCGATTTCGGCGCATTCAAAGCAAACTGGAATCCGAAACCGGAAAACATCCGCGAGATCGCCGCGGAGCTCAACATTGGCCTTGATAGCATCGTGTTCGTCGATGACAACCCGGCAGAAAGGGCTTTGGTTGCCGGCCAACTGTCCGAAGTAGCGACGCCGGATGTGGGCTCCGACGTTAGTTGCTTCGCTGAGATACTCGAAGGCGGGCGCTATTTCGAAGTACATAAAGTGGTTCAGGACGATTTGAATCGTTCAGCATTCTACAGGCTGAATGCGGAACGGAACGCATATCAGGCGGCCTTCCGCGACTATGGAGAATTTCTAACTTCCCTCGAGATGGTCGCCGAAATTGCGTCATTTACTCCCGTGTATCTCGAGCGAATCACGCAGCTGATTAACAAAACCAACCAGTTCAATCTCACAACAAGGCGGTACACGGGCGCTGAAGTTGATGCCATCGCTCAAGACCCCAGGTATGTCACGCTTTATGGCCGATTAGCGGACAAGTTCGGCGATAACGGCTTGGTTTCGGTGCTGGTTGGGCGCACAGTCAATGACTCTCTTGAAATGGACCTTTGGCTGATGAGTTGCCGTGTTCTCAATCGTGAAATGGAATTCGCGATGTTTGATGCGCTCGTCGAAGAGTGCCAGAGGCGCGGAATTCGCAAGATCGTCGGCTTCTATATTCCGTCGAAGAAAAACAGTCTGGTTGCCGATCATTATCGCAATCTCGGTTTCAGCGCGTGCGGAGTGAATGATGAGGGGCTGCAAAAGTGGCACCTTGACGTTCCGCAAGGCCAATCGCAAAAGGCGCGCCACATTCGTAGAACGGAAGAGCCGGCAGCCAAAATCACCGATAGTGGACTAACATCATGCGCCGAGGCTGTGGGAACTCAGTCGAAGTCTTGA
This sequence comes from uncultured Acidobacteriaceae bacterium, assembly GCA_963758785.1. Classification (GTDB taxonomy): domain Bacteria; phylum Acidobacteriota; class Terriglobia; order Terriglobales; family Acidobacteriaceae; genus Telmatobacter. Next base: position 1,093,285 of record CAVWXA010000015.1, on the reverse strand, counting down.
TCAACGGATCTGGATACCAGTATGCAGGCAAGACGCTTCGTCACTGTGAATCGCTTATTTCATTGAGTTAACCTTCATGTCTGACTCAACCTGGCAAGTCGAAGTCGATCGGGCTAGCTCCGAGGAATGGTCGCAGATGCTCGACCTTTTCGACGACGCGAGTATTTATCAGACTGCCGCATATGGCGAGGTTCGCTGGGGCAACAGAAATTTGAGCCGGTTGGTATTAAGGCGAGACGGAGAAATCGTCGCAATAGCTCAGCTTAGAATTATCCGCCCCACGTCGCTGAAGTTTGGCATGGCCTATCTGCGTTGGGGCCCCCTCTGGCAGCGGCGCGACACAACACTCGATCCAGAGACTCCGCTTCGTATGGCTCGGGCCATTGAGCATGAATACCTGAGAACCAGAAAACTTTTCGTGCACGTTCTCCCAAACGCTTTTGCCGGATCGCGACGGGCTGAAGTGTTCCAATCGGCCTTTTCTGATTTCTCGATTCCGGGTCCGCAGACCACTGATGCCTACCGGACTTTGCTCGTTGACATTACTCCATCGCTTGAAGAGTTGCGACGGGGGCTTGATGCGAAATGGCGAAATAAGCTCAAGCAATCGGAGAGGAATCGTCTGACGGTAATTTCAGGAAACGGGAGCGAGGATTTCAGAGCCTTCTGCGAGATTTACTTCCAGATGCGCGAGCGCAAGACCTTTGAATCGACAGTGAGTGTCGATGAAATGAGCCGCATTCAGGATGCTCTCCCGGAGCCGCAACGAATGCATGTTCTGATTTGTCAAGATAGGGGCGTTTCTGTGGCGGGCATCGTTGTCTCGGCAATGGGCGATTCTGCTATTTACCTGCTGGGCGCCACTAACGACGCTGGACTGAATTCGAAGGGCGCCTATTTCCTGCATTGGACGATGATTTCCCGGCTGAAGGAACACGGCATAAAGACGTACGACCTTGGGGGCATCGATCCAGAAGGAAATCCCGGGGTCTATTACTTCAAGAGAGGATTCTCCGGTATAGATAGCTGCCAGATTAACCCGTTCGCCGCCTCGAAGAGCGCCGTCTCCTCCGGGATGGTCAAGGCCGGAATTGTTGCGCGCCGCACCCTTCGTGCTTCTCTCAAACCGCTTTACTTTGCCCGCTCCTTAAGACATCGAGCCGCAATCAGCTAGAAAAATGCCTCCACTAACTGACTCAGTAGAGCTCTCTGTTGTCATTGTCGCCTGGAATGCAAGGCACTATCTGGAGTTGTGCCTTGATAGCTTGGCCAAGGCCCTTCCGCGTCGCAGTATGGAAGTACTCGTCGTCGATAATGCGTCCGCAGACGATACCGTTGCAATGGTTGAAACCAAATTTCCGTGGGTAAAGCTGATAAAGAGCAAAGAGAACCTGGGATTTGCCAAAGGGAACAACGTAGCCATTCGGCAATGTCGCGGTCGCTATGTCGCACTTGTCAATCCGGATGTGATCGTATTCCCTGGCTGCCTAGATACCCTCGCGGACTTTCTCGATCAGCATCCGAAGGTAGGCAATGTCGGGCCGCGCGTGTTTAATCCTGACATGACTCAGCAAAGCACTTGCCGGCGATTCCCCACCCTATGGAACAACTTTTGTTCTGCAAGCCGCTTGGAAGGCTGCTTCAACGGCAGCAAGTTTTTCGCCGGCGAGCACATGTTCTACTTTCCGCATGACCGCACACTTTCCGTAGATGTCATCGTGGGCTGCTTTTCGATGATTCGCCAGACAACCTTTGACGAGGTCGGTCTGCTCGATGAAGGCTTGTTCATGTATGGCGATGACGTCGATTGGTGCCGGCGCGCATGGAATGCTGGGTGGCAAGTATTCTTTTATCCCGATGCGCGTGCAATCCATGACCGGGGCAAAACAACGGCTCCGTATCCGGCCCACTTTGCAGTCGCACAGCAGCGCTCGATCTTGCACTACTGGACCAAGCACCACACTGTCTTCGGCGTGTTGGGGATCCGGTGCATCATGCTTTTCCACCATTTGCTGCGCTATGCGATCACGGTTCTGTCAGATCTTGCGCACTTCCGCAAAGGGCCGCAGAGTCGAAGTGCGAAAACAGGTGAGCGGCGCTTGTCTGCGGCAACTCCTCTATGGCGCCGTACCCAGAAAGCCGGAGGAACAGGCGGCATCTTGAGCATTTCCACTTCTATTTCGCGCTTTGGGGATTATTACCGGCGCCATGGTTTGGCGGCCACAATGCGGCGCCTCCAACTCGCTGCGAGGCGGGCGCTTTTCGCAGGCCGCATGGTCGTCCTCTACTGCGACCTGGACGAGCGAAAATTGCGCCCGGCGAACTTTCCTAAGAACTTGAGAACGGAACGGCTGCGGGCGCTGGCGGAACTCAGCTCAGAGCGCTTGCGGGCGATCACTAGCTTCTGGAACGCAAAGTTGGCAAACCGGAATATTCGCGAGCGGTTCGAAAAAGGAGCCTCGCTATGGCTGCTGGAAAGCGAGGACCAGTTGGCCGGCTACGGCTGGACGTTGCGGGGACAGGCGATCGCGCCGTATTACTTTCCCTTAGGGCCGGACGATGTGCAGTTATTTGACTTTTATGTCTTTCCAAAGTTTCGGGGCCGGGCGCTCCATTGGCTTCTAACCGGTCATATTCTTCACACGCTGGCAACCGAAGGCAGCTCGAGAGCCTTCGCCGATACACACGAATGGAATCAGGCGCAATTGGCCTCTTTCAAAATGACTCCTTTTCTGCCTCTGGGTTTCGTCAGGACGTACAAGATCCTAGGGCGGGAGTTCACTTGCTGGACCGCGCCGCAATCCGCGGATCAGCAACAGAAGAGCATGGCAGTCACGAAGCAGGCCATGAAAATGCTTAGGCCGAATGAGTAATCCATCGCAAGACGACGGTCACCCCCCGGGCTGGATCAAGCTTCACCATGTTGGATTTGTGCTTGCTTCCATCGAAGATACCGCCGCATCCTATGCCCGTTCCCTCGGTGCAACCTGGGATGGGAACATCATTTTCGATCCCCTGCAAATGGTGCGAGTCACATTCCTGCGGGGATCTAATCCCTGTGACGCTCTGATCGAGTTGGTCGAGCCCGGTGGATCGGACTCACCGGTTTCTCGCTTCCTGAAACGCAGAGGGGGCTTGCACCATCTGTGCTATGAGGTAGAGGACATTGAGGCGCATCTCGAATTCTGTAAATCTGTCGGTACGATCATTGTTCGCCCTCCCGTCCCGGCCGTGGCTTTTGGTGGGCGGCGAATCGCGTGGACTCTGATAAAAAAGAGGTTACTCGTTGAGTTCCTAGAAAAACCAGCGGTATGACTTCGAGGCGTCGTTGTGGGCAGTAGCGCTTCTTCATTGCCCGATCAGCCTCAGGCTCGCCTTCTCAAAAAGATTCAACGACATAACTGCGGTAACGTTGACAGCGACACGCTGGTAACGTAAACTCACCAAACACGTCCAACGAAAGTTGTATTTTTGACCCTTATGGCTAAATTATTGCGCTTTTCGATTTTTCTGGTCTTATTGTTCACCGCGGGGAAGGCTTTTGCGAGCGGCGGTACCTGCCCAACAAATTCCCCTGTTCAAGGTAGCAACTGCTACTTCATTGCAGCGAACGGATCTGATTCAAACAGTGGAACTTCTGAGTCCACTCCCTGGCTGCACGCCCCGGGAATGCCCGCTTGCACAGGGAGCTGCGCCGCAGTGACACCTGCATCAGGCATGGGGTTCATTTTTCGCGGCGGCGATACTTGGCACTTTGGAAACTCCGGAGCCTCACCCTATACGGGCGGCCAATGGGCCATGAATAACTGGTGGGGAACCGATGCCTCATGCCAGTACGAGGGAAAAGTCACGGGCTGCATCTACTGGGGCGTGGACAAGAATTGGTACAGCACCTCATCATGGACGCGACCCATTCTGAGTGCCGATAATCCTCTATCCACCTCGCCGGTTTCGAGTTGCGCCTATCAGGTCGCGCCAGCGTCAAACAACATCATCGCCCAGGCAGGGGTGGACGACTATATCGACAACTTCGAGTGGACCGGTTTCTGCTCGAGCCGCAACCCGGCGAGCGGCGGCCCGTTCACTGACATGTACCTCCAATATGGAGGGTCTGGAGTTTCAGGCAGCGGGATGTTGCTCATCTCGAACAACTACTTTCACGGCTGGACGGTGACCACCACTGCCGGACAATCCAACTCGACGCTGCCGTGCACGATTATCAATGGAGGAAACAACGGCCTCCAGTCAATGTGGGGCAACGTCATCGACGGCTCAGATTCAGTTTCAAACGCCTGTTCCTGGGGCACTTTCCCTTCCTTCTATCACTTCAAGGACAATATCGTCAGGTACACAACTCAGGGCGTCGGGCAGTGGTGCCATGACATCCACGACAACATCTTCGAATACATGCAGGGTCCGATGTGGCCCACCCATGCAAACGTCCTCGAATGTAACGCAGATGCCAGCGGGAATGCGGTCAATCAACCGGCCGGGACGCCGAACGTAATTTATAACAATATCTTCCGCCACGATGCTCCCGCAGTTGTCTCAAATCCCGATCTCTGGGTGTGCCCAAATTCGACTCCCGAATATTGGTTCAACAATCTGATGTACGACCTGGCAGGCGAAGGCTGGAGCATTGCGGGACCAGCCGGCTATTCCGGATGTTCTAACTCCGGCGGCCAGTATATGTTCAACAACACACTGGTGGACTTGACCCAACCATGCAGCCTGAACCCACTGAACAACGGTACGAATGGCCAGTATCTGACGGTTATCAACGAAGACCTTATCGACGCGCCGTTTGATACCTATTCCTCACCTGGCTGCACAGGCAGGACAAGTTCGACCAACATCGTAATGACCGTGGCCACCGCGATCACGCAGGGATACTTGCTAAGCGCCGGAGGTTTGACCAAAGCGGACACGTGCGCCAATGAGGGCAGCACTCCATGTGTTCCTACAATCGCTTCAAATTCAACGGTAGCCACCGGGACGAATCAACAAGCCTATTGCACAACGCTGGCTTCGTTTAAATCGGAGTCGGCGATCAGCTTTGAAGCAGCCAACGCCTGCAAGAGCGGGGCAACGGACGGGTGTTCCTACAACACCACAAGTCACACGATGAGTTGCCCGGCCAGGGGGTCCATCACGCGTCCCGCCTCCACGGCATGGGACAGCGGCGCGTATCAGTTTTACGGCCTTCAGGCGCCAACAAATTTGCAGGGTTCAACTCCATAGTTGCTCTCGCTCCATCTCTTTCTTAACCTGGCCCGGCAACGGTGCGCTCAATATAATGGGAGTAGCGTCGGCCGATGAAAGCTATTCAGATTCCCTGCGGTCTCGAAACAGAAAGCCGGCTGAATTCAGCTTGACTCGAACGATTCCGGCGATCCTGTAGAGACTCGACGCGGATACAAATCTAACCATGGCACCAGAACATCTTAGATTCGGTGGCGGAGCGGCCGACTCGTCAATCAGCCCCATCGTAGCAGTGTGGCTGCTCGTCGCCATCTTGTTGGTCGTGGTACTGCCGCGCAGAAAAGCGATCATGCCTTTTCTGATCGCATTTTTCACCATCCCGATGGGAGAGGTGCTCGTCGTCGGCGGCGCCCACCTAACGGCACTACGCATCCTGATTTTGGCGGTATTGGCGCGACGCCTCACCTTTCCCCGGCGCGACAAGTACCCCGGAGGAGTCAACGGCGTCGATTGGGCCGTGATCCTGTGGTCGACCGCCGCTTTCGTCGCGTTCTTTCTGCAGTTTCCCGGTACGCCCGCTCTCATTCAGGGACTTGGCGTTCTTCTGGATACGCTGGGCGGGTATCTCGCAATACGATCGTTGATCCCCGATGGCGAAGGTGTCCACTACGCAGTCAAAACCCTCGCGATTGTTTGCGCCATTCTTGGCATCTGCATGATCAATGAGCAGATCAGCCATATCAATGTGTTCGGTTACATGGGTGGAATCGACAAGGTACCAGTTTTCAGAGACGGGCACTTACGTGCAGGCGCCACGCTGGGCTGCATCCCCGCGGGTGCTTTTTCCGGCGTCCTGATCCCTCTATTTATCTGGCTGTGGAAAGAAAAGAATTCCCGGGTGTCTGCCATCGTTGGCCTTGCCGGAGCCATGGCGATGGTATTCACCTCCTACTCAAGTACCTCGTGGTTGGCCCTGATGGGAAGCTTGCTCGGCCTCGCCGCCTGGCGGTTCCGTAAGAGCATGCGTCAAATCCGCTGGGGCTTTGTCGGAATTCTGGTCGCGCTCCAGATGGTCATGAAAGCTCCGGTGTGGGCGTTAATTGCCCGGGTAGACCTCACGGGATCTTCGTCGGGCTATCAGCGTTACCAGCTCGTGGATATGACCATCAGGCATTTCAGCGACTGGTGGCTCGTCGGCACTCCCGACTACGTCAACTGGGGGTGGGATAGCTGGGATCTCTGCAATCAGTTTGCGGCAGTTGCCTTAACGGGAGGGTTGCTGGCTCTGGTCTCTTACATCGCGATCTTCAAAAAAAGCTTCGGGGCCATTGGGAATGCCAGAAAGCGAGTGAATGGGGATCTCCGTCAGGAATGGCTGCTCTGGTGTTTTGGATCCACACTGTTTGCTACCGTAGTTGCGCACTTCGGCATCAACTACATGGCGCAACTTATCATGGGGCTGTTTGCTTTGGTTGCTTGCATCAACGTGGCCACGTTTGAAGCCAAGCGTGCAACAGTCAGTTCCGCCGAAGAGGTAATCGGAGCCGAGTTGACGCAGTGGGGTATGTGGCAGGCGGAGCCCTCCTACGGATTCGGCAAAGCAGATGCCGCCAACTCGATAAACCCGATTGCCTATAAAGAGAACAGACTCCACTCGTGAAGTTCCCGACTCTCGAATTGCATTCCAGGAATGGCCTGGAGAGGAACCGTTGACAAAAAGAAACGATTGCGTGCGGGCGCTGTATAGCTTTCCGCTGCGCCTGGGTGCGGACCGCATTTGCTATACCGCCTGGCAACAGGTGAACGGATTGGCGGCAGCCGGAGTGGATCTGCTCGTGTTTCCGGCGTCCCTGGGGCGATCAGTTCCCGCAGGAGTGAAGGTTAGTTCGACGCTTGCCTGGGGAGATATGCGCCTGCCCTATCGAGTTGTTGGCACTGCGCGCGCCGTGGCATTGCATGACCGGATCGTGGCGCGCCGAATTGAGAAACTCGCCGATCAAATTGACATTATTCACACTTGGCCAACTGGAGCGCTCGAAACTCTTAAGACCGCGGCACGATTGGGAATTCCAACGGTTTTGGAAAGACCCAACGCAAATACCCGCTTTGCCATGCAGGTGGTGCAAGAAGAGTGCGATCGGCTGGGAATTACTCTGCCGCCCGATCATGAGCACGCCTACGACGCAGACAAGTTACGCAGAGAAGAGGAAGAATATAGGGTTGCCACGCGCCTGCTCTGCCCATCGGAATTCGTGGTAAAGACCTTTCTTGATAAGGGATTCAAAAAGGAGCAACTTGTCCGTCACATCTATGGCTACGACGAGCAAGTGTACTTTCCCAGTGCTGAGCCGCGCGACCGGGGGCGCGGGCTGACGATGCTGTTCGTCGGTGTCTGCGCCGTACGCAAGGGAGTGCATTATGCCCTCGAAGCGTGGCTAAAGTCTCCAGCATGTCGCGATGGTACTTTTCTCATTGCCGGAGAATTCCTGCCCGCCTACGAGGAAAAACTCTCAGTCATGTTGGCGCATCCGAGCGTGAAGGTCTTGGGTCACCGGAACGATGTGCCCAACCTGATGCGCAGGAGCGACATTCTCGTTCTGCCGAGTATTGAGGAAGGTTTTGGCCTGGTGATTACTGAAGCAATGGGCTCGGGTTGCGTTCCCCTCGCGTCAGAGGCATGCACTGAGATTTGCAGTCACATGAAGACAGGGCTTATGCACAAGATCGGCGACGTCGAAGCTCTGACTCAACACATCACCATGCTCCACGAAGATCGCACCCTCCTTGAAAGGCTTCGCGCAGCATCGTTAAAGGCCTGCACTGAGATCACTTGGACGGCGGCAGGAGTGCGGCTTCTCGAGGCCTACCGTGAAACCATTGCAGACTATAAAGGTGGCCCACCGGACTGGACTTCCCAATCACCGGATTCCGTTTGCACAAGAGCCTGATTTCACCCCAGCGCATCAATACCAGAGAGCCTCCGTGAATCCCAAGGTGTCTGTCGTAATTCCGACCTACAACCGTGCAGACAAAGTTCGAAAAGCCGTCGCAAGCGTCTTGCAGCAGAGCTTCACGAATTTGGAAGTCGTAGTGGTCGATGACGGATCGTCCGATGGGACAGAGGAAACACTTCGGGGGGCTTTTGGCGATCGTATTCGTTACTACTTTCAACCCAATCAGGGAGTCAGCATCGCCCGGAATAAGGGTATAGAGGAAGCGCAGGGAGATTGGATTGCATTTCTGGATTCGGACGATCTGTGGGAGAAAGACAAGCTCGAGTGGCAATTGAAGGCGCTGGATCGATATAACGCTCAGTGCGGCGCGTGCTACACCGACGTTTCTTTCTTTAATCACGCGGAAACGCGAACCATGTTTCAATTGGCGGAGGATAACTATCGGCACGAAAACGACGTGGGCATCAACTCTGAAGCGCTTAGACTCCTGGTGAAGCCCGGAGGAGCCGGAATGGTCGTTTGTCTGTCCTCTTTGTTGGCGCGAAAGGATGCGATCGGAGAGTTGGGGGGATTCGACACGCGTCTCCTGTATTCGCAGGATAGTGAGTTTATGTTCCGTCTCGCGATGCGCACCGGCTTCTGTTATGTCAACCGCCCACTGGTTTTGTTTGATAGAGCACCGGTTGAGGATCGCCATGTAGGTGTAAGTTCGGCCTGGAACAAATTGGACTTTTTTCTTAAGGATAGTCAGCTCAGGCTGGAAGGCCTTATGCACTTAACGAAAGACCAGCCGCCCGCGATTCGCAACTTGGTCCGCAGACAGCTCGCCGCAATCCATAGCGGGTGGGTCAACTGTTATCTCGAAGCCGGAGACTACGGGATGGCTCGCGCTGCCGCCACAAAAGCCGCCCAGTTAAATCTGACGCTGAATTTAGTGGCGAAATGGCTTCTGACCTGGGTAAGTCCTCGGCTAGCCCTTCGCTCCGTGCGCCAACGGGAAAGCAAGAGAACCTCGGCGTTTACCGTATAGGAATCTGACATCCCATTAATTATGGAGAGCAGTACGTCATTGACATTGGATTTGGACACAAAGCTTGCTGGGGATCGCTCGAGCCAACTTGGGTATGACGGACCAGAACCGTGTCCGATTTGTTGGCAGACTGGGGCCCGGGAGTGGCTGCGGGCGCCAGACCGGCTACATGGCCGGAAAGAGCAATATACCTTGCTCCGCTGCGAGGCCTGTTCGCTTGTGTGGCTCAGCAAGCCGCCGAAGCCCGCGGAAATGCATCTGCATTACACCGATGCATATGACAAGTTGATCTCCGCCGCTGGTCAGAATTCACCTGAGCGCTGGCGGGACCGCAACGCCGCGCTGGCGCCGTACAAGCAGTTCGGTGCGCTCCTCGATCTGGGGTGCAGCTCGGGTGCGTTTCTGCAAACACTTGGCGGAAAGAGCTGGGATCTGTTCGGCGTCGAGATGTCTGAGAAATCGGCGAAACAGGCACAGGCAAAAAGCGGCGCGCATGTCTTTGTAGGAGACATTCTCAATGCTCAATTTCGGGCAGAGTCATTCGATGTGATTACGTGTTTCGACGTATTTGAACATCTCTACGAACCGCGGCGAGTGATAAGCCGCATCGCCGAGTGGCTGAAACCGGGTGGGATTTTCTATGTCCTGGTGCCCAATGTGGACTCTGCCGAGGGCCGGATCTTCAAGGGTTATTGGCATGGGCTAGAACTGCCGCGCCACCTCTTCCATTATTGTCCAAAATCTCTCAAGTTCTTGGCCGAGTCGGTGGGACTCCACGAGGTATTGCTTGAAACGCACCGTAATCAAGCTGTGGGCACGAGCCTCCGCTACGTGTGGGATGATGCCTTCCAAGCCGTGGGAATCCGGCGGACGCCCGTTGCCTACCGCGGCGAAGCAAGCCTCCCATGGAGAGCGGCGCGAAAATTGGTTCGCATAACAGTTCTGCGCGCCCTGCTTGCATTTGCCCCCATGGCCGGGGGTGGCGAGTCAATCCATGCGATCTTCCGTAAGTCAGACTTATCCGCCTGAGCCACAGTTTGTTGCTTCCTTCAGAAGTGCAAAAGCCGAGGCGCGGATGATGATTATTCCATTTGTGAAGTTGAGCTTAACTCCCGAATCCAAATGAATTTACAAGAACGATATGAATCCGCTAGGGCGAGAATAAGCAGCCTTTTAGGGGGTGAAGCGCTTAGAGCCAAGGCTATGCGGGGCGGCGTGTGGCTCGGCGGCGGCAGCGTTGCTGAGCAAGCCTTTCGCCTTGGCCGCAACATGATTTTGACTCGCCTCTTGGCTCCGAGCGCGTTCGGGGCCATGGCGATTGTCATGTCTTCTTCTGCAATTGTGGGTGCCCTGACGGAAGTCGGAGTGAGGCAAGCAGTAATTCAAAACCCCAGGGGCCACGAAAAAGAGTACCTCGACGCCGGATGGTGGTTAGGATTAGGTCGGGCGCTTCTCACCTACCTGATTATTTTCGCCATGGCCCCATTGGTCGCGCACTTCTATGGGATCGCTGACCTGTCTGCCCTCCTTCAAGTGACAATGCTGGGAACTCTTTTCGACGGTGCGATGAGCCCTCGCTCTGCTCTCGCGCAGAGGGAATTGAAGCTTGGACGGTGGATGATCATCAGCAACGGGGGAGCGATTTGCGGAGTTATTCTCACCATAATTCTAAGCTTTGTCATGCGCGACGTCTGGGCTCTCGCCATCGGCTTCGTCGGTGAGAACGTTTTCCGCTGTATGTTTTCATTCATCCTATACCCCGGCTTCCCCTCGCTCAATTGGGGCCGCGATGCCGTGCGAGACCTCTATGGGTTCTCGAAGCAGGCCTTCGGTTTATCCTTTCTGAACCTTATCTTCTCCCGCGCGGACATTTTCGTACTAGGTAAGCTATATCCCGCAACAGAGCTGGGCCTATATTCAATGGGAGTAGCTTTGATTCTTACCCCTTCAACCTTCATTACGAACATGCTTGCGCAAACTCTCTTTCCGGCATTCACTCATGTTCAGAATGACAAAGAGCGTATCAACCGGATTTTGATTGAAGTCACCTCGTGGATGGTTCTGGTGGGACTTCCGGGCGTCGCCGTCATTTGCCTTTGCGGGCGCTCCGTTCTTTCGCTCGTGTATGGCGCGCGATATGTTGCTGCCGCCGCGCCTCTCGCGGTCGCCGCTGCCGTGGTTTTCCTGAATCTCCTCAACGTCGTAATTACATGTATCTTTACTGCGGTTGGTCGTCCAGCGCTGCATCGCCGAGCTGTCGCCGCTTCGGCCGTAGTGATGCTGATTGCTATTTACCCCGCCTGCAAAATACTAGGAATGGTCGGCGGACAAGTCGCAGCGCTTCTGGCGATTATCGTCAGTTACCTCCTTCAGGTGATCCGCATGCGTGACCTCACGGGTCTGGATCTTCTTCGATACGGAAAAACCATAGTGCCGGCGGCGCTCGCATCGGCGGGGATCCTCGCTGCTGGCTACGGCTTTCGCGTATTCGGTTTGGCGACCGGCCCTGTTGCGAATATGACTCTCGGGGCCGGGGCGTGCATTATCGCTTACGCACTTACCGCGTTTGCCTTCATTCGAAGAAAGCGCCCCTTGGAACGATAATTACCAGTAAGGGTTTTAGAACCAGATAAGATATTGCAGCCTGTAATGCCAGCAAGAGATCATGTCAAAGGAGCGCAATGTGCCTAATGCGAATAATCGCCTGTGGAATGACGATCCCCTGGACCTGCTATGGAAGGTGCCCAGAAAGATTTATAGCACTTGGGTGAAGCTATATTATCCTTTCGCATCCGTAGGTCGTAATGTGTCATTTCACCACACAAGCAAAGTCTATCGGCCGCGCGCGTCTAGAATCAGCCTCGGTAATTCGGTAAGCCTGAGAGAATATGCGTGGCTCAGCGTCGCTACCGAAGACCCGAAAGGTGAGCCCACGATCGTACTCGAGGACAATTGCCACGTCGGGTTCGGCAGCATCATATCGGCGAAGAATCGAATTCACCTTGAGCGCGACGTATTAATCGGCCAAATGGTCCTCATTTTGGACCATAATCATGCGTACGAAGACATCAATGTCCCGATTATTAATCAGGGCATTACAGAAGGCGGGAGAATTCGCATTGGCCAGGGAACTTGGATCGGACATGGAGCCTGCATTATTTGCCCAAGAGGAGAGCTGAAGATAGGTCGCAATTGCGTTATAGCGGCAAATTCGATGGTGATGCGAAGCATTCCCGACAATTCTGTAGCGGCAGGTTACCCGGCTACGATAATTCGGCAATACGATCCCGAGAAGAAGGCTTGGCGCGCCGGCGGAAGACAAGGCAAATCGGCGCGAGAAACCGAAGGCAATTTGCGGTCGGGCGCCGTGGCGCAGAACGCCATTTAAGTATTCTTCGACGGCTTGACGGCCCGAGATGAATGCGCGATTGTAGTAGAGATGCTGGCCAGGCGGAAGATCGTGACTCCTTGTGCAGCCTGTCGAACGGGAAACTGAGTGAGCAACACGTCCTATTATGTAAATACATAAATTTACACGTGTGGATGAGGGACGTCTTCATTGCGGCGGATCATCGAACTCAGCTGAACGCGGGGCCGCTCGATCCGAATTGTTTGAATTTACAGTTTTTCCTCTCTTCGAGGCTCAGGTGAATGGCTGGTCGCAGCCCTAGAAAACTGGCCTTTGAGGGCGGTGCACGAACATCGGATCAACGAGGAACCGGATGGCCGAAACTACCGATCGAGCTGATCTCTTTTCTTTGCGTGGCAAAACAGTGTTGGTTGCTGGAGGCACGCGCGGTATTGGCCACGCCATTTCGATTCGTCTCGCGCGAGCTGGTGCCTCGGTCATCGCGAACTATCTTCGCAACGAACAGGCTGCCGAACAACTGAAATCCGTCGCCGCAAAGGAGCGATTGACGATTTCGCTGTGCCGTGCTGATTTGTCCAGCGAAAAAGGTCTGGAACAACTTGACCATTCACTTCAGGAACAAGGCCCGAATCTGTCAGGCTTGGTATACTGTGCGGCGACCGGGATACACCGTCCTTTGGAGGAACTGACTGATCGACATTTTGACTGGACCTTTAGTCTGAATGTTCGCGCCTTTTTCAAACTGATCAAGCTGGTGCGGCCGCGGTTTGCGAAAGGATCCAGTGTCGTGGCCATCAGTTCGTTGGGCGCAACACGCGCTCTTCCCTACTATTCGTTGGTCGGCGCGTCTAAAGGAGCGCTGGAGTCGCTTGCACGACACTTGGCTGCCGAACTCGCGCCGGCAGAAATCCGAGTCAATATAGTGACAGCAGGAGCAGTGCTCACCGACGCCTGGAAAGCGATGCCGAATAACGAAGCGCGAATCGCCGAAACGATTCGTCGCACCCCGGCTGGGCGCCTGGTTACGGCCGAGGAGGTCGCTTATGGGGTGCAATTCTTGTGTTCCGACGCCGCCACGGGGATAGTCGGCCACACTTTGATTCTGGATGGTGGCGCGGGAATTCTGGCCTGACAGTTCAAAGTTTTTATTTGACAATTCAAGACTCAAACAACGGTGCGGAGGAATAATGAGCGATACGGATTACGTTTTAGCTAAGGTCCAAGAGGCATTCAAGGCTGCGTTCGATGTCGACCCGCAACAGGTAACGATGGACACAAGTGCGAGTGACATCCCGCTGTGGGATTCCGTCGGACATTTGTCTCTTGCCAGCAATTTGGAAGAGGTTTTTGGAATCAGTTTGGACGTCGATGAGCTGATGGAAATGGAGAGCGTGCGGGAAATTGTGCGAGTCATTACCCCCAAGCTCGCTGAGAAAGCGCAAAGTGCAAGCGGGCAGTGAATCGAATTTCGCTGGGCGCCTGGTCGAATGCCTGGGCCCCCGCTCATGCTTCATCGATGCGGCCAGCGGGCTTACGATTGATGGCGAGAAACTGCCGAAGCTGATCGCAGCTTACGGTGCCGCGTTGGTATCCGCAGGTCTAAAGGCGGGCGACCGCGTGCTCATTGGTTGCGCCATCTCCCCGGCAAGCGCTTTGGTCTATCTGGGGGCCATCTACGCGGGCCTGGTCGCGGTGCCTGTTGACGAACGGACGCTCATCGCTTCCACACCTCTGCTTATCGAGGCAACGGGCGCAAAAGCCGTGTGGAGCGAAGAAGGCATCAATGGTCAAGCCCTCAAATTCCCGATAATTTGTCTAAAAGGTGACTTGGCGCAGGAAACCAATGAAGTGATGTCGCCTGCGGCTTGCGCAGCTTCCGACTTGGCTGCGTTGATGGCCACTTCGGGATCCACTGGCATCCCCCGCTTCGTCCTAGTGAGCCATGGAAACCTGATTGCTAATACCGAAGCGATCGCTCGCAGCCAGGGCTTGGCCACCGATGAAAGAGCCCTAGTCATTCTACCGGTCAGTTACTGTTTTGGAGCGAGTGTGATGCACTCGCATCTTTATCAGGGCGGTTCCGTGGTTTTTGATCGGCGCTTCATGTTCCCCAATAAGGTGCTCCAGACCATCACTCAATATGGTTGCACCACATTCGCCGGCGTACCTACCGTCTATAACGTACTCCTTCGGCGATCGGATATCCGCAGGATTCTCCAGCCGTCCTTGCGCCGGTTTCTTCAGGCAGGAGGAGGGTTGGCTCGTGAGAGAATCAGCGAAATGCGCGAGCTGTTCCCGCAGGTCAAGTTTTATGTGATGTACGGTCAGACCGAAGCAACCGCTCGGATCTCCTGTATGGACCCTCATCGTTGGCACGAGAAGGTGGGCAGTGTAGGCCGGCCTTTGGATAATCTCATAATCGCTATCGTCGATGAAGAGGGTAAGAATGTGCCGGTCGGTCAGGTAGGCGAACTGCTTGTTAAGGGGCCTTCGATCTGCTCTGGTTATCTCAATGATGAAGAAGAGTCTAATCGCGTTTTCCGCAACGGTTGGCTTCACACGCGCGATTTGGCCCGGCAGGATGGTGAAGGTTTTCTCTGGATCGAAGGACGAGCTGGTTCATTCTTGAAGATCAGGGGAACACGCGTAAGCCTCGCTGAAGTGGAAGCAAAGGTCGCGGCCATCCCGGGGGTTTACGAGTGCGGCGCCTACGCTGTCAGCCACCCCGAGGCGGGAGAAGCGCTCGTTCTGTTGATCGTGCCCAATCAAGGAGCAAATCTCGTGGCGGAAGAAGTTCGTCACAGTCTTCCAGCTCATTGGACACTGGATTCCATTAAATTGGTCGCCGAACTGCCCAAAACATCGGTGGGGAAGATTGCAAGGTCGGCGCTTTCGGCGATGGGCAAGGAGCTCAGTGGAACTGCTTAACGAAAGGATAGATCGCCTCTTATCGCTTCCTCCTTATAGTCAGTCACCGGATAAAAGAGAGGCCGGACTGCTTGAATTACTCAAGGAAGAGCTGGAGTACGGCTGCCAGCGGCACGCTGGCTACGAGAACTATGTTCGACAGTGGCCGGTAGATTATCGATCGGCGGACCGAGTGTCCGACCTTCCGTTTATACCCGTAGGAATCCTCAAGGCGAACCCGCCCCTCTGCTTTGTAAGTCCGGACGAAATCAAACGAACCTTGACATCGAGCGCAACAACTTCGCAGTCGCCGAGCAGGGTTGCACTGGATGCCGCAACCTCGCGTCGCATGACAAAAGGAGTTGTAGCAATCGTTCGCGATTATATCGGAGCCTCCCGGAGACCATACTTGGTCGTGGACACGCCTGATTTTATGCGAAACGCGGCTTCTCTGGGAGCGAGAGGCGCGGCCATTCAGGGACTGCAGCCGTTTGCCAGTCAGACAACCTACTGTCTCAATCTCGACGAACAGAGCGAGTTGGCGCTGGATCGGCAGAAGCTGCAGGAATTCGCCGAAAATCATCACGATGACGAGGTGCTGGTCTACGGCTTTACCTTTATTCTGTGGAATCATCTGGTGAAGCCGCTGATGGCAGAGAATGTCTGTCTGAATCTACCCAAAATCCGGATTCTGCATAGCGGCGGTTGGAAGCGTCTGCAGGATCAGGCCGTTGAGAAGTCGGTGTTCAACGCGCAACTGGCGCGACTCTTTGGCTGCTCGCCCGACTGCATTATCGATTTTTACGGCATGGTCGAAAGCGTGGGAGTTATTTTTCCGGATTGCCCCGAAGGGAACAAACATGGTCCTGTGTTCGGAGACGTGATTGTTCGCAATCCGCTGACTCTTGAACCTGTCGCTGCGGGAGAGCATGGCATCGTGCAGGTCTGCAGCGTTTTGCCCACGAGCTTCCCAGGAAACCTCCTGCTTACCGAAGACTTGGCCCATGTGATCGTTTATGACGGTTGTCCCTGCGGAAGGCGCGGGATAAGCTTCCGGTTTGCAGGCCGAGTTCCGAAAGCAGAGCTGCGCGGCTGCGGAAATCTTGAAACCAAACGATCAGCGATCAATTAAATGACAACTTTTGCCGCAACTAAGCTTGTTCAGGCTGTTCATGCGCCCGCAGACATCTCCGAGGCAGCCGCTGAACTGCGCCGGCGCACGGCGAACGATGCGATCACACCGAACGAGGTGATGACCATTTTTGAAGCCTGGGCCAAGAGCCTCCAGGCAAAAGAGCTAGACGAAATCCCCGGGATCATTTTCCTGCGCATGTGGCTGCGCCGAGGAACACTGGAACCAATCATCACCCGGGAACTCGGAGCAGACAGCCTGGATGGCGGGTGGACAGAATATGGCCGCGCCGAGTGCAAGGCGTTTCCTTTGGGTATCGTTGGCCATTGGCCCGCCGGGAACATCGAAATCCAGCCGATTCTTTCCATGACCTGCGCGCTGTTGGGGGGCAACGCCGTCCTGGTGCGCATTCCCCAGAGCCTCGTTGACTTGACGCGAATCCTGATGGAAAAACTGGAACAAGCCGATCCCGGAGAACTTCTTACCCGGCGCATCGTCATGGTCGCCTTCGAGCATGGCCGCTTCGATTTGCATGAAGCCATGGCGCGCGCCGTGGACGGCGCCATGATCTGGGGCGGAAAAGAGTCGGTGTTGCAGGTGCGCTCCTTGCCATTTCCCCACTGGGCCAAGCTGGCCGTTTTCGGACCGCGCATCTCTGTGGCCGCGATGGATGCTGGCGCCTGGAGCGATCCCGAGGCACAGAAAACATGGTGCCTGCGCATGGCTCGCGACGTTTGGCAGTTTGACCAGCAGGCGTGTTCTTCACCGCAGGTTCTGTATCTCGAGCGAGCCGCGAGCCACGACCCCGCGCGGTTCCTCGAGAGCCTGCAGCGCGCCTTCGAAACGGAAAACCAGGCGCATCCGCGGCCATCGATTGCCGCCTCGCTGACTTCGGCAATCGCGCGGGCTCGTGCGGCATGGCTGCTGGGCGAGCCTTCGCGCCGGGCGGTCTTTCCCATGGGTCCGGACTGGACTCTGCTGGTGGGCGCAGGATCGGAGTTGCCTGAGCCGGTTCAAGGTAAGACGCTTGCCGTACTGGAAGTCGACGATTTGACCGATGCTGTCGCAAAATTCGACGGTAACGTACAGACCCTCGGTTTGGGAATGGCGGACGCGGAAAAAGAGCGCAAGCTCGCCGAATTGGCAGGACAGCGTGGTGTAGACCGGATCGTCAAGCTGGGGCGGATGCACACTTTCGTTCCTCCCTGGGACGGCGTTGATCTCATCCGGCCAATGGTTCGGATGGTCCGGCACGTCAGTTCGGCAGATTGAACTTTCTTTAAAGGTGGAATTCAAATCATGAAAGATGGTGAGGCATTTCTTCAAGGCCTGGATCTAAAAGCCAGGACCTTTTCGGCTGCGGCACGCACTACTGTCAAAGCCAATGATGATCTCTGTTCCTGGCTCTTGGACCCTCTGGGACGCTGGGCCCAGGCAGCCTACGGAGAGCAGGCCTTTGCGGATGCGGCCAAGGGTTACGCACAGTATTGTATGGGCGTTTGGAAGTCGCAGCAAAACTACGAAAAGAACGGGCGTTACACGCCTGAGCCGATGTCCGAAATGGTTTCGGAAGTATATGAACACGAAGGTTATATGGTTCCCTACATGTGGGCCGCAATCTTGATTTACCCTTTCTGGCCCTCGATGATCAACCATATTGCCTTGTATCGTGACGACTTTGTCAAAGCCCTGCCAACGAAAGCCAAGGTCCTTGAGTTGGCTTCCGGCCACGGAGTTATGGGTCTGCTTGCAGCGGAAACGAGATCCGACATTCAGGTCACCGGGTTTGACATCAGCCCACCGGCGGTCGCGGTGTCAAACCGGTTGCGCGGCGTTTCGGGGCATCAGGATCGCGTGTCGTTTGCCGTGAAAAATGCTCTCAAACTTGATCTGGGCGAAACGCCCGGCACCTATCAGGGAATTATCGCTGCGATGCTGGCTGAGCATTTAGAGGACCCACGACCTTTGTTCGAGGTGATTGCCCATCACCTTGCTGACGACGGGCTAGTCTTCTTCAGCACAGCTTTAGAATCAGCTCAGCGCGATCACACATTCGAGTTCCATCGCGAAAGCGAGCCACTAAAGATGGCTGAAGAAGTCGGCCTCCGGGTCACAAAATTGGTATGCGATGCCGGCTCCCCTGTTCCGGGCGGACGCTTTCTTCCGCGTGCGCTGGGCATGATTTTGCGCAAGCGTTAAGAAAACGATGAGGACACAGATCGACCTGCGAATCGGTGTCAAGAGAGGCTGCTCAATTAAATGACGACCATGTCCTTTCAAGAGGTGAAGTTGTGCCTGAAGCAGCGGTTTCCGATGCTGATGGTGGATCGTGTCCTTGAATTGGAACCCGGGAAAAGTATAAAGACCCTGAAAAACGTCACGGGTAATGAGATTCAACTACTTGGACACTTCCCTGATTTTGCCATCATGCCCGGGACTTGCATGATTGAAGCCATTGGCCAGAGCGCCTCTCTTTTGTTTAGTCATACCACCGGTAAAGGCATGCATCCAGGAGAGTTAATGGCTCTCGCCGCGGTAAACGATATGCGCTTTCTGGCCCCGGTACTGCCAGGGCATACTCTGCATATGGAGGTGAAGATCCTCAAGATGACTGAAGACGCAGCCCTGATTGAGGGAGCTGCCTCCGTAGATAACGTCTTGGTAGCCCGGGGCAAGTTGAGCTTTGCACGCATGGTGGTTTGAGTCGTCATCCTTTCTTCGGAATCGACGTCTAAATATTCGATTGTCGATCGCTAGACTTCCCCCTAATGGCTGTCGGTATCGCGGCACGTGTTCGCCCAAAACTGCAATCACGCATTCTCGGAAGCTATGGTTTGCGCGCTCCTCTCATTGCCGCTCGGCTGTGCGGATAATGCCAATTCAGGAATTCCTGGAGAAAGCCATGCGCAAGGGCCCATTAGTCTCCGCCGTCATTCCGACCTACAACCGTACATCGCAGACAGTGTCTGCCATCGAGAGCGTTCTTGCCCAGACCTATCCTGCGGTCGAGGTCATTGTTGTAGATGATGGTTCGAAAGACGGGTCGGGGAAGGTGGTTGAACAGTTCGTCAATGAAAAGGCGAATGCGGGGCATCGCGTATTCTTTTCCAGCCAGCCTAACCGGGGGGCAAGTGCAGCGCGAAACACGGGAATTGCAAAAGCTCAGGGAGAGTACATCGGCTTTCTGGATTCGGATGATGTTTGGCTCCCTGAAAAAGTGGAATGGCAACTCAAAGCACTTGAACAGTTCAAGGATCAGTGCTGCGCTTGCGTCACAGATGCTCGTTTAATTGACCAAGCAGGATTAGATCGTGGCAGTTTTGAAGGTCTAGGGAAACACTACCAGGACACGATAGGGGTTGAGCAACACGCCACGGAATTGCTCGCACAGTCGTTTTGCTTTTGGGTATCCAGTTTGCTCGTTCGGGCTGATACGATTCGGCAAATTGGCGGGTTTAATCCGAAGATCTCGTTCGTTGAAGACCGGGACATCTTCTTTCGTTTGTCACTTGTCACATCGATCGCATACGTGAACAAGTTCCTGATTCGGACCGACAGATCCCCATCCCCCCCGGGCTCGGTTTCCCGGCCATGGGATGACAAGGGCGTGCAGTTTCGCCAGCAGCAATTGTTGCTCGAGAATTGGCTGCAAATGGGCGACGCTTTGCCGCCAGATGTCCAAAGGATCGTGAGACGCGCTTTAGGGTCTTTGCATTCGCACTGTGCGAATTGGCATCTTGAAAATTTGCGATACGCGCAAGCGCGACAAGCCGTCTCCATGGCCGTGCGCTATAAGACGGCGCCTGGAACGATAGCCAAGTTTCTTCTCACATGGCTCGCCCCGCCGTTGGCGAGCAGCATCGCTCCAAGAACGCGTGCGATTGGAACCGGCGGACACGCGTCCTGAATTGAGGCCGCATCGCCCGCAGTAACAAGCCCTCGCTTCATCGCGCGCTCTTGCCGCAATGATGGGCGCTCCCGCAAGAGCAGAAACTGACCAACACAATGGAGACCAAGCCATTTGTAAGTGTTGTGACACCTTTCTACAACACCAGTAAATATCTCGCTGAATGTGTAGAAAGCGTATTACACCAAACATATCAAAACTGGGAATACATCCTTGTCGATAACTGTAGCGATGATGGATCGTCTGAGATCGCGGCGCGGTATGCGGCTCAGTGCGATAAGATACGCGTTGTCCAAACGGGAAACTTCTTAACGCAAGTTCAGAACTATAACTTCGCCGTTTCTCAAATTTCTCCGAACAGCCGGTATTGCAAGATCGTCCAGGCAGACGACTGGATTTACCCGGAGTGCCTGGAGCGGTTGATTGTTTTGGCTGAGTCTGACGATTCCATCGGTTTCGTCAGTTCTTACCGCCTTAAGGGAGGCCGCCGACTGGGTGAAGGACTTCCGTGCACGCGCTCATTCCTGACAGGTCAAGATCTGGCTCGCCTGCATCTCACAACCTCGCTGTTTGTCTTCGGTACCCCAACCACGGTTTTATACCGATCCGAAATCGTGCGAATGAATTCGCCGTTTTATGATGAACGTACTTTCTTTGACGATTCCGACCTTTGTTACCGCCTCTTACGCTCGTGGAACTTCGGTTTTGTCCATGATGTCCTGTCGTGCAGCCGGGTCGATGACGATTCGATTCGGGCGAAGGTGCTTGATTTTGGTCCAGATAAGCTCGAGCGTTTTGTCGAGCTTCACAAGTTTGGACCCATCTATCTTCAAGAGGAAGAATTAAGAGAAGCACTCAACTGGGCGAAGTCCGATTATTATCAATTCCTAGCCAAGCACATTTTCAGAGATACATCCCGCGCGTTTTGGAGGTTTCATCAGTCGGAACTGATCTCTGCGGGATTGCGGCTTGAAAAGCTGCTCATCGCGAAACTCCTTTGCTTAGGATTCGCGCGGCTCGTGAAACATCCCGGCGCCACTTGCAGGCGGATTTATCACCGGTTTCGTCGTAATCATAGAACTGCTGTACTGAACAACGAGGCCGGGCAATAAACGTAAGCAAGGCGTGGTGCAGTAAGATCCGGAAGTCGTGGCTACCAACTTAATTGGCCCCTGACTCGTTCGTATTTAGATTCGACAGAGTTGCCAGTTGTGTCATAAGCCAGCCTGCGTTCTAAAGCCGCCCATGGACGTCTTGGCTGGCGTATTCGCGGGAGCCGCTCGTAGCCCGATCACGAGGGCTATTCTCCCATTGCGAGCTCTTTTTCATTTTGCAAAGCTTACACCAGGTAGGACGGCTGCGTTTGCTGATGAATTCAATAACGTCACCACGATCGAACCTGGGCCCGCGGGCAAGTGCGGCGGCTTGTCCGGCTTGGAGCAGCCTTGACTTTCGATCCCCCAAGGCGCGGCAATTTTTCCACGTGCGAGTAGCTGAGAGATGAAACACCCGACAGTCTCGGTGGTCATGGCAATTCGCAATGCGGATCGCTTTCTTGCGGAGTCGATTCAAAGCATCCTTGACCAAAGTTTTGAAGATTTCGAGTTCATCATCGTGGACTACGGCTCAGAGGACAGCTCGAAAGCCATCGCGCGAGCCTATATGGCGAAAGATATCCGCATTAAGTTTCATGAAATCCCCGTTTGTACGTTGCCAGAGGCGCGGAACGATGGCTGCTTTCGTGCTCAAGGGCGATATATCGCTGTCATGGATGCAGATGACATATGTATGCGAGATCGTCTATCTCGGGAAGTTGAGTATATGGAGAGTCATCCGCAGGTCGCCCTTTTAGGAGGCGCTGTTGAATGGATGGACTCTACCGGCCGGGCCTTCCATATCCATCGGTATCCAACCTCTAATTCCGAAATACAGAAGGGGCTCCTCACGCAGAGCGTCTTCTGGCATCCCACAACGATCATACGCATCGAGGCATTTGTCTCGGTCGGCGGTTATCGGCCAGTTATGGTGGCCGCGCACGACTATGACTTAGCAGTACGGCTGGCTGAAAAGTATACTTGCGCGAACCTCGACGACGTGGTCCTTCGGTACAGGGTCCACCAATTTCAAATGACTTCCGGAAAGCAGGAACTGCAGACCCTTTGCATGCATGCGGCTAAGGTCTCCGCGGCTGCCAGACGGAAGGGGCAAGCCGACCCGCTCGAAACAGTAGCCAAGATCACTCCGGCGGTTCTTATTTCGCTGGGAATCGGTGAGAAGGAACAGAAGAGCGCCGCAGCTCGCGACCGATACAATTGGATTCCCGTCATGATGATGGCCGGAGAGTACGCATCGGCCCTACGGGCAGCCCGGCAAATTTGGAAGTCAGATCAGAAGGTTGTTACCGCGCGACAGATTTCGGAGTTGTATTTGCAGGTGGCGATAATTCATTGGAAGGCGAAATTAAGATGGAGATGTTTAATTGAGGTCGGCCAAGCTGTCCTAGTGCGGCCCATTCTGATCGGGCGCCCACTGAAGTCGCTGTTGCACCGGGCGAAGTTAGCATAAGTGCGCTGTCGGATCGTTCGGCGCAGAGATCAGTTGGGAAAGTGTTGTTCAAGCTGTGTTTCTCGACTCACCAAGGCCTTTCTTCGGACTTCTAATTCTTAAACTTAATCGGGAGTTTCTCTCTGAGTTGTAGGTGTGATAGGGAGTTAGAAAGACAGTTAAGGTCCAATGCAAATCGGTAGGAATGATACTGGCTGCGAGATACAAACTAAGACGTCATCGCCGATTGACTGCGCCATAAGGGAGATATGAGAGTCACTGCTGTTCTGTGCACATATAACCGCTGCAATAGCCTGGTAAGAGCGATGGACAGCCTCGCCAGGTCGGTTTTGCCGCAGTCTGTCGAGTGGGAGGTGTTGGTCGTCGACAATAACTCAAGCGACCACACGCGGCAAGTGGTGGAAGAATTTTGCCGGCGCAACGCAGATCACTTCCGCTATGAATTTGAACCGCAGCAGGGAAAATCATTTGCTCTCAACACGGGGATTCGCAAGGCTCACGGCGACATCATAGCCTTTGTCGATGACGACGTGACGGTCGAGAGCGCGTGGCTGGAAGCCTTAACCGCGCCGTTGGAAAGTGGCGAATGGGGAGGCTCAGGGGGAAGAATACTTCCGGATCGGCTTTTTTCGCCACCGCCCTGGTTGGCGTTCGATGGACCTCTTGGCATGGGCGCAATGATTGCTGCTCATTTCGACCTCGGAAACGAATCTTGCGAGCTCAATGAGGCTCCGTACGGGACGAATATGGCGTTTCGTAAGGAGATGTTCACGAAGTACGGGCTATTCCGTACTGACTTAGGTCCTCGGCCTGGTACCGAAATACGAAATGAAGATACAGAATTCGGGCGTAGGTTGCTTGCTGCAGGAGAGCGATTGTTCTATGTCCCGTCAGCTGTTGTGTACCACGAAGTACCGGAGCGGAGAACCACCCAAAAGTATCTCCTTAAGCGGTCGTTCGATAATGGGCGAGCGGAAATCCTGGAAAGGAAAGCTAAACCAAAGATATGGGGTATTCACCGGCGCTACTTCAGGGTTGTAAATTACATTCTAAGATTCCTGCCCAGCAGGATACTTCAATGGTTACGGGCTCGAGAGCCCAAGGAGCGATTTCGTTTTAAGTGCATGGTCTGGCATGCTACCGGAGAGTTAGTGGAGATGTGGCATCAACCGTCGGCGGTGAATGAAGGCCGAAATGCGCCGGACGCTCACGGCGTGTTGGACTGAGGAGTTTTATGGGAGCCATGAACCAGTTGCCAGGGAGGACTTTTAGTGTCGTTATCATCATGATGCCTGAAGAGAGTGGATTCGTTGAGCGGCCAACAGGCAATCCTCTCCCCTTCATTAAGAGGATGGGCGTTAGTACAATTACGCTCTTTTCGTTTTCTCGAATCGCGCAGAAGTATAGCTCGCGGGGTATGATTCGGTGCTGAGCCGGGTTCCGCAGGTGCGCCTGCGTCAAATCCTTTTGATTCGCAGTCACTTGTTCGCCCTATGAGAATACTTGTAGCGGTTCCGTGGCTACCTTGGCCGCTTGATTCGGGTGGTAACGTAGCGGTTTTCAACTCTCTGGCCTGCCTTCAGCGGGACCACGAATTTACTTTGGTGTGCCCGGTATACGGTGAGGATGGGTTGCAGGGTGCTACGGCGCTCCAGGCGCATTTACCCCAGGTAAAAGTGTTCAGCGTGGACTGTAGATCGCCTGCGCAGGTAAACCAGCCAAGCCAGCAGTTTATCCGTCGTAACCTGCGCCGGGCTGTCCGCCTTTGTTCGAAATTGATTCCCGAAAAGTCCTTGGGAGTGGCGGCAGAGGCCGGCGAGGATGTCCCGGAGTATCCCTTCGATCCCTTGCCGGCTAAGTTTGTACGCGCCGTGCTGGCTGAGTTGCAGACAGGATTTGATTTTGTCCAACTAGAGTTCGCGCAAATGTTGTCCCTGGGCGCGTGCCTTCCGGTTGATGTGCCTAAGCTCTTTGTTCATCATCAGCTGCAGTTTGTTTATCTCCAGAGGCGCGCATTGGTCCGCTGTTACGTGGGGTACGCGCGATACCTGGAACAGATGATGCTGGTGCAAGAAAAGGTGTATTTGCAAATGTTCGATGGCATCGTCGTCTTCAGTGAGGAAGATGGGCGCCGCCTGCGAGGGTGGGTTCCCGATGAGAAGATCTTCGTTAGTCCTTTCCCAGTTATTGGCGGAACCACCGAGAGGGATGAGGGGGATACGGAGGTCCGTCTATTATTTGTAGGCTCGGAAGGACACTTCCCGAACCGGGATGGATTGGAGTGGCTTCTTACGGAAGTGTGGCCGCAGGTCTTGAGCGAGATTCCGAACTGCAAGCTTCGAGTTATCGGCCGGTGGAGTGGAGCTTCGATCGCTCACCTGTCAGCCGTCGGTGTGGAGTTTGTCGGGCACGTCGCTGATTTGGCTGCCAGCATAAAGGGTGGTGTGATGTTGGTGCCCATAAGGATCGGGAGCGGCATCCGAGTGAAAGTTTTGGACGCGATGTCCCACGGTATTCCGATTGTCAGCACCTCCATTGGGTGTGAAGGCATTCCAGCTTCGGATGAGTCTGACGTCTTGATCCGTGATGATCCCAACGGGTTTGCCGATGCAGCAGTACGACTTGCGAAGAGCCGGAAGTTAAGGGAGCGGCTGGCAACCGCCGGAAGGGACCTGGTCTCGAGGGTCTATGCACCGGAGCGCATGCGCAGAGACCGCGGCGAGATTTATCGTGTGATGCTTTCGGGAAAGCGCGACAGGCTGTGGGAGTGACCGAGGCGATTGAAGGAACAAACTTCAGGACTATATAGAGCGGAAAAGAGGTGGGTCTTTTGCCAGAGTGGAATTCGAGTGAGCAGGTTTCTTTAACTATCGCGATTCCAACATTCAACCGCTCCGATTCGCTCTGCATGTTGATTCAATCGGTTTTGGGCCAGGTAAGCGATCATGATGAAGTCATCGTGTCGGATGATGGTTCCTCGGACGGCACTTATCAAAGGATTCGCGACATTCCAGGCATTCGCGTTTCCCGCGTAGAAACAAACCAGGGGATGGTTGCAAATTGGAATAGATGCCTTCAATCTGCTTCCCGGGATTGGATCTGCATGCTGCATGATGACGATGAACTCCAGTCAGGAGGACTTGCGGCTCTGCGATCTGCGTGTTCGTTGGTGAGAGCGCCGGCTTTGGTAGTGCATCATTATCGAGGAAGCCGTTTCGACGGCGCGCTGCGATGCACGGTTTCGAGTTCATGCAGTTGGTCAGTTCTGAATTGTCCCACAATCCCGTCTGGCGCGGTCGTGCACAGGTCGATTATCGATGCAGTGGGTGTGTTTGATCCTCGATTCGAGTACAACGCTGACTTGGAGTATTTTGCGAGAGTGGCTGCGCGGTTCCCCGTAGTTGTGATTGAAAGTCCGCGAATTATTACGTTTAAGTTACATGACGCTAACTACGAATTCAGCACTTGGAGAAAGGCGGATTTCCTTGCACAGTATGAAGCTTCGCAGCGGGCTATCGTCCGCCACGCAGGCCTAACTGCAAATGCCTCGACGGAGAAATTGATAGAAGACCGCATCCGGGACGATCTTCTATATATTCTTGATCATGCCGCGCGTCTTGACGATAAAGCGCTCGTACGAAAAATTGCCTCGGAATTCGGCCGGTACCAGACCGGCTTATCGCTCAAGCAGAAGGTGGTGGTCTACTTAGCGGCTCGTACTGGTATTCGGCACAGGTTGACGCCAAGGGGTCTGTTTCGGAATACTCCCGGCCCGAGGACTCAAATCGAGAGATGATTGGTCCTCTTGTTGGCATCGCGGGTGCCGGTAGGTTGCTCCCAAAACGAGAAAAACGACTATGCCACTGCTCACGATCATCATACCGACCTTCAATTCTGCCGGCTCGATCGGGCGAGCGCTGGAGAGCATTGCGGTGCAAACCTTCGCTGATTATGAGGTCGTTGTGCAGGATGGATCGCCGAATGACGAGACGGCCAGAGCCGTTGGAAAATTTCTGGAAGCCCACCCCAACTTTCCCCTCCGCCTTTATCGCGAGCACGATCGCGGCGTCTACGATGCAATGAACAAAGCCATGACCAAGGCAGACGGCGAATGGCTTTACTTCTTGGGCAGCGACGATCAGTTGTATCACGACCGAGTCCTCGCGGAGGTTATGAGCAAACAGGCTACGGCAGATTGCAAGGTGATTTACGGAAATGCAGAAATCATTGGAGACTGCAAGTGGGCGAAGTCGAGGACAATCTACAACGGGCCGTTCGATCTGCCAATGTTGCTGAGTCGAAATATTTGTCATCAGGCAATCTTTTACAAGGCCGATTTCGTGCGGAAGGTTGGAGAGTATAACGCGAATTATTTGGTCTGTGGGGATTGGGACTTCAACCTGCGCTGCTGGGCAATGACAAAGTTCAATTATATCGATGTTACGGTGGCTAAATTCATTGCAGGAGGCCTTTCAAGCAGTAAGTCCGACGATGGGCAATTTTACAAAGATTTCGTCGTCAACATACTGCGATATTTTCATCTTTCACCGCTCAGCCCTCTGGTGAACGCTCCGGATTTCAACGGGCTTTCAGATGTGATTGTCGTCCAGCAAAGCAGGGGAGCGCTGTATTCTTTGTGCGGACGAGCTGTCAGGGGTTGCCTGAGGCTGCGGGCGCGACTCAGCGCCGGATGAGTAAGAGCTGCGTCGCTCACTGCATTCGGTAATCAGCTCACACCTTGGAACTTACTGGAACACGGAGCTGGACTGCATTGGCAAAGGCGATTACATTCTATCTTCCGCAGTTTTATCCGATCCCCGAAAATGATCAATGGTGGGGCAAGGGGTTTACAGATTGGATCAATGTCGCAAAAGCCAAGCCGCAGTTTGATGGACACTATCAACCGCACTTGCCTGCCGATCTGGGTTTTTATGACCTGCGTCTTGCCGAGTCGCGAGAGGCGCAGGCCGAACTCGCGCGAGAATATGGAATCCATGGGTTTTGCTACTACCATTATTGGTTCAACAGTCGCCGACTGTTAGAACGTCCCGTCAATGATCTGATCAGCACCAGGAGTCCAGATTTTCCATTCTGTCTTTGTTGGGCAAATGAGAATTGGACGAGACGTTGGGACGGGATGGAAAATGAGCTCTTGATTCAGCAGGCATATTCCGCATCTGATGATCGGGAACATATTCGACAGCTGATTCCTATCTTCAGCGATTCCCGTTATATTAAGGTCGACGGGAGGCCGATCTTTCTCGTGTATCGGGTCAATCGACTCCCTGAGCCTTTACATACAACAGAAATTTGGCGGCGTGAAGCGGAACGAGCTGGCCTTCCGGGCTTGTTTCTTGTGCGCGTTGAAAGCTTTCCCGACGAGACGGGCGATCCGAGACTGCTTGGTTTCGATTCCGCATTGGAATTCCAGCCAAGGTGGCAGTTGCTAAATGGACTAAGGATTTTCCGTAGGAAATGGTGGCATCGCCAGCGGTTGGGGACTGCCGAGCCAGGGTTCGTTCGGTTCAATGTTTACGAGTATGATCAGCTGGTCCAAGCCGCCTTGGCGATGACGCCGCCATCGTATCCCGTTATCCGGGGAGTATGTCCTGGCTTTGATAACACTGCGAGGCGACAAAGCGGAGCCGTAATTCTCAAAGATGGCACACCTGAGAGTTATGCGCGATGGCTTTCAAGCCTGGTTCGTTCAAACCATTCGCAAGAATTGAACCATGCGCCAGCCGGGCAATTCGTTTTTATTAATGCATGGAACGAATGGGCCGAAGGAAACCATCTCGAGCCCTGTCAGAAGTGGCATAGAGCTTATCTTGAAGCGACACGTGACGCACTGAAAGTGGCAGAGTGAAGCACTCACAAGCGCCGCTGCCCAATTTGCTGCGACAGTCCACTGCGATGTACTGACACTCAAGCAGGTACGAAACAGTAGAGAGTTTATGATGCTCCAGCCGTCGACCGTAAGCCAGAAGACGCAAAAATGCATATAGGAGAGCAAGACTCACCGGCCGGGCGAAAGGCTGGTCATTCGCCTCTGAAGGTGATTGCGTTTTATCTCCCTCAGTTTCACCCGATTCCCGAGAACGATGCATGGTGGGGCAACGGGTTCACTGAGTGGACGAATGTGGTGAAGGCTAAGCCTTTGTTCAGGCGGCACTATCAGCCACATCTTCCTGCAGATCTGGGGTTCTATGATCTACGCTTGCCGGAAGCGAGAGATGCGCAGGCCAAACTCGCCGGCGAACATGGTTTGCATGGCTTTTGCTACTACCATTACTGGTTTCAAGGACGTCGTCTGCTCGAGCGGCCGTTCGATGATGTCCTGGCAAGTGGGAAACCTAACTTCCCGTTTTGTCTCTGCTGGGCAAATGAGACATGGAGCCGTACATGGCTTGGAGAGGAACAAGAGATACTGATTCAACAGGCTTACAGCGAGGAGGATGATCGGGATCATGCAAGATGGTTAGTAGGCGTATTCCGCGACCCTCGATACATAAGGCATTCGGGCCGACCCGTTTTCCTTCTTTATAACGTGCCACGGCATACCAATGCTGCGAGGTTCTGCAAGGAGCTACGCGAGGCTTGTCTCCAATCGGGAGAAGAAAACCCTTATTTGATTGGCGTAGATTCAAATTGCCCGCTCGAGGATACGCGAAGATATGGCTTCGATACGACTCTTCATTTTGAACCTCAGCTCTCGGCGTTGCCAGAGTGCTTCTCGGATAGTTGGAGCATTCGAAGGCTCATTCGGAATCTTCGACTGGGGGTACCGAGTGCGCGCATGAAGGTTTATGACTACCACGAAGGACGGAGGTTGATGAGTGGAAAGAAAGTTGATTTTCCCCGAGTTCCATGCGTCCTTGTGAGCTGGGATAACACGGCCCGGCGTGGAAAGCCGGGCAGCATTCTTTTGGGAAGTACACCAGAGAACTTTGCAAACGAACTGCGAGTCGCAATTAGAACCTGGATTGCATCGTCGCCTCAAGATGACCTGTTTTTCGTTAATGCTTGGAACGAATGGGCGGAGGGGAATCACCTTGAGCCAGATCAACGCTTTGGGGCAGGGTATCTAACCGCACTGAAGCGTGTTCTGATCGAGGCACAGTGAGAATAGATTCGCTACGATTGCGCCAATAAAGTCTGTTGCAATTGGAATGTCAAGAGAAAGCTTGACTCTCGACACCCTTCTGCCAAACCGCTTGGGAGATTCGCAAGTAGCAACTGGATGACGAACTGTAACGGACCGTCCTTGACGGTCCTGTACGGACTAAAAGCCGTAGATGAATATTCAACAAACCTCGCGCATTATGGTCGTACTGGGTAAAGCTTCACCTGAATTCCCGATGCGCTCGTTAACCGACAATATGCAAGAGGTGCGCGCTTTGTTCTGGTCAGTGATGATCCCGACATACGATCCAATGCCGCACCACTTGCAACAGATGCTGGAGAGCGTTCTATCCCAGACCCCGGGCAGCGAGACCATGCAGATAGAAGTTGTAGACGATTGCTCTCCAACGGTCAATGTAAAACGAATAGTAGAAGCCATTGCGGGTGATCGTGTTCATTTTTCACAGACTCAAGTGAATCTGGGCTTGGCGGGCTGTTGGAATGAGTGCATTGAGCGGGCGCGGGGAGAGTGGGTTCATATTCTTCATCAGGACGATTATGTACTTCCTGGCTTCTACGCGGAGATTCAGAAGATTGCGAATTTGCATCCAGATGTAGGACTTATCGCTGTCCGCTCTTTCTTTGTCGACGAAGAGGGAGTGATTAGTCGCGTTACGCCGAGGATTCGAAGTCTTGAGCACGGTGGTTGCACCGTCGAGGATTTTTTTTACGACAATCCGATTCAGTTTCCCGGCGTAGTGGTGCGCAAATCAACATACAAGAAGTTGGGGCACTTCCGAGCCGATCTTTCTTATACTCTAGATTGGGAGATGTGGACCCGCATCATTGATCGGGCCGGCGGCGTAGTCTCACCGCATGTCTTGGCCAGCTATCGTACCACGGACCAGAACACGACAAATCGTCTGACTAGGACTGGCGAGACGTTAACAGACAGAGCAAAGCTTATTAAGATCTTCGCAGGGCGATACAGGGATTTTGATGCGAACATCGCGAATCGGCGCGTGTGCGACTTCGCTCTAAATCGCGCGAAAGCCTTCAAAATGTCCGATGACAGTCAAGCAGCTCAGGCTCACTTGGAGTACTGGAGGAGAAATGCGCCACTTGCGGCCAAGGCGAGACGGTACAGTGGTGCAATCTATCGAAGCCTCGAGAGTACCTTTTCGAAGCTTCGAAAATTAGTGGCAGTCTGAAATTGATTAGAAACCTCTCGTATAGTTGGAACGAGAGCATCCATCTTGTTCGTGGTTGACGAGTATTGCGTTACCTGAAGGATGTGTCGGTCCAGGTTGACCTGCCGGCA
Organism: uncultured Acidobacteriaceae bacterium; assembly: GCA_963758785.1. Taxonomy (GTDB): domain Bacteria; phylum Acidobacteriota; class Terriglobia; order Terriglobales; family Acidobacteriaceae; genus Telmatobacter. The sequence goes on along the minus strand of CAVWXA010000015.1, from coordinate 1,061,775 downwards.
TCCGCGGCCTTCCCCTTCGCGTGTCGTGTCATTGCGGCGCTTCCGCAATCGCGGGCTTCTTAATTGCTTCACCGCAACCCTCAGTTGGAACATAAGCTCTCTTGTGAGGATCCTCCCAGACGCGAAATGTTGGCTGCGCCGCCCTCACGCAAACACCGATATTTTGAGCACACCTCTCCTAAGGAATAAAGGCATGAACGTCACCGTCGTTCTTTGCACTTACAACCGTTGCAAGAGTCTGGCTAAAACGCTCAAGAGCCTCGCCGCGTTAGAACTGCCCGATTCTGTTGAATGGGAAGTCCTGGTTGTCGATAACAACTCAAAAGATCAAACACAGTCCGTGGTGGAAGAGTACTGCCGGCGATATCCAGAGCGCTTCCGGTATTTTTTTGAAATGCGACAAGGGCTTTCGAATGCCCGGAACGCTGGAATTCGCCAGGCACGCGGGGAAATAGTGGCATTTACGGACGATGATGTGATCGTTGAGCCGACATGGCTGGGCCGCCTCGTGGCTTCACTTCACGACACGCGATGGGCCGGCTCCGGAGGGCGCATCCTGCCGGAACCGGGTTTCTCTCCCCCGCCTTGGCTTGCGATTGACGGGCCCCGTAGTCTCCTCGGCGCTCTCTGCGCGTATTTTAATCCTGGTGATTCGCCAGGCGCTCTTGATCGGCCGCCGATCGGAGCCAACATGGCGTTTCGCAAAGATGTATTTGAGAAGTATGGGGGGTTTCGTGAGGATCTCGGTCCTCGACCTGGCAGTGAAATCCGAAGTGATGATACGGAGTTCGGACGCCGACTGATGGCTGGCGGAGAGCGCCTGTATTATGTGCCATCGGCAATCGTATTCCACGAAATAAATGAGGGCCGGGTACGCAAGGAGTTTTTCCTGTCGTGGTGGTTTGCCTTCGGTCGGGGTTCTGTCCGTGAAGTTGGAAGAATTCCAAGCAGGACGGAGGTTCTCAAGACTGTGGCCAGGATTACCCTGGCAACACCAAAGTGGTTGCTGGATACCGATCCTCAACACAGGTTCTATCGCAAATGCCGGATTTGGTATGAGGCCGGGAAAATTGCCGAAGTCTCCCATCTCATGGGTCGAGTCAACGCGAAGGCCGAGCTACTTTAGTACATCTGACGAACCTGAGATCGATCGGGCCCCGCAATCACTTTCAAATGCTCTTTCACGAAACCAATCTTCCAGGCGTCTTTGAGATTCACCTGGAGCCTCATTTAGACAACCGAGGTTTCTTCGCACGCGCCTGGTGCCGCGAAGAGTTCGAGGCCCATCGTCTCGACCCCGATCTTGTCCAATGTGGCATCTCGTTTAATCTGCGGAAGGGAACGCTCCGCGGCATGCACTTTCAGGCGCGACCCTACGCGGAGACGAAGGTAGTGCGCTGCACAAGGGGAGCGATCTACGATGTCGTGCTCGATCTCCGTCCGGCGTCACCAACCTATCGCAATTGGATTGCGGTGACTCTGACCTTCGCAAACCGAGTCATGGTCTATATCCCGGAAGGCTGTGCACACGGGTTGATGACCCTCGAAGATGATACTGAGGTTTTCTATCAGATGTCGGAGTTCTACAACCCAGAGTCTGCGCGCGGTGTTCGCTGGAACGATCCGGCATTCCAGATTACCTGGCCTTTGGTACCTGAAGTTATGTCAGAACGCGATCGCACATATCCGGACTTCCGATGAAAGCCTGCTCATTGAATCAACACACGGCAGAAGAAATGACTGAGCAGGGCGAAGCGATGTATCGGTTCGCGAGCGAACTCTATCCCATCTGTCGAAGCATTACGGGCGAAGGTATCCGGCTAACGCTTGCAAAGATCGCAGAGCGGATTCCCATGGTTATGTCTGAGATTCCGTCGGGAACGACTGTTTTTGACTGGATCGTTCCCAAGGAATGGAACGTGCGGGACGCATATATCAAAAACTCGAAGGGCGAGCGCGTCGTTGACTTTCAGAAACACAACCTGCATCTCATGAGCTACAGTGTACCGGTGCGCGCTACACTTCGATTCGCTGAGCTGCGGCCGCATCTTCATACACTCTCCGATCATCCGGACTGGATTCCGTATCGAACATCGTACTATCGCGAAGACTGGGCATTTTGTCTGCCTCATCGGCAGTTGCTGGCTCTTGAGGACGCAGATTACGAAGTATGCATCGACTCCTCTCTTGAATCGGGAAGTCTAACTTACGGGGAATGCTATCTACCCGGCCGATCGACCGAGGAAGTGCTTATTTCGTGCCATTCCTGTCACCCGTCATTAGCTAACGACAATCTTTCAGGACTTGCGGTCGCCACGGCAATGGCCGAATCTCTGGCGAAGCGAGAACTGCGATATTCCTACCGGTTCCTCTTCATCCCGGGGACGATTGGCGCGATTACATGGCTGGCGCACAATGCGAAAACGACAAACAGAATCCGCCATGGCCTGGTGTTAACTTGTCTGGGCGACGACGGTGGTTTTCATTACAAGAAGAGCCGCCGCGGCGACTCGGAGATCGACCGGGCAGTCGCACACGTCTTACGGCATTGCGGCGAACCCGCGGAAACTCTCGACTTCTCGCCGTATGGTTACGACGAGCGGCAGTATTGTTCGCCCGGATTCAACCTACCGGTTGGCTGCCTGATGCGAAGCCAATGGGGAACGTTTCCCGAGTATCATACGTCGGCTGACAATCTTGACTTCATTCATCCACGGCAACTCGCTGGAGCCCTTGGCGTCTGTCTATCAGTCTGCGACGTGCTGGAGTTGAATAGCCGCTATCTTAACCAGAACCCATTTTGCGAGCCGCAATTAGGCAACAGAAATCTGTACCGAAGCACGAGTGGAGCAGAAATTGATCAGGAAATCAATGCGCGCCTTTGGGTTTTGAACCAATCCGATGGCAAGCACTCGCTGCTCGACATTGCGGATCGGTCGGGAATCGCATTCACCACGATCGTCGACGCAGCAAAGCTGCTCGAGGAAGCTGGTCTATTGACCAAATTGGAGTACGCGCCGGACGGCGCGACGCAAACTGAATCACCGCTCAACATTTCAGTCGGATGAAAAAACTATGCGAGTATTGATCACCGGTCACCAGGGATATATCGGCACCGTCGCTGTCCCGATGTTTCAAGCGGCGGGACATGATGTGGTCGGATTAGATATCGGCCTCTTCACCAACTGCACTTTCGGAGAAGAACCCTCCACTATTCCGGAGATTCACAGGGATCTGCGGGACATTAAGAGGGGAGACCTCGAAAGCTTTGATGCGGTTGTGCACTTTGCCGCCCTCTCCAACGATCCGCTGGGAAACATCGATCCGCAGCTCACCTACGATGTCAATCATCACGCATCGGTAAAGCTGGCTATGTTCGCGAAGGAAGCGGGAGTGAAACGTTTTGTATTCGCCTCCTCCTGTAGCACCTACGGCGCAGCGGGTGACGACTTTCTCGACGAGACTTCCGCTTTAAATCCGGTAACGCCCTACGGAGAATCAAAGGTTCTCGCCGAACGCGATATCGCTCTTCTCGCCGGTGGCGATTTTTGTCCGACCTACATGCGCAATGCCACTGCCTATGGCGCTTCTCCTCGGCTGCGCCTTGACATTGTCCTCAATGATCTGGTGGCATCCGCCTTGACCACGGGCCTCGTCTATATCAAGAGTGACGGCACGCCATGGCGCCCCATTGTTCACATTCGCGACATCATTGGCGCGGCCATTGCCGTTCTCGACACTCCGCGAGATGCCGTTTACAACGAAACTTTCAATGTCGGCCTCACTGAGGAGAACTTTCGCATCAGTGAGCTCGCGGAGTTTGTCGCGGAGGTTGTCCCCGGTTGTCGCGTGGAATACGCGCCAGGTGGAGGGCCGGACCTGCGCTGTTATCGCGTCAGCTTTGAGAAGATCAAACAGCACGTCCCGGCCTTTCGCCCGCAATGGACTGCGCGAATGGGCGCGCGGGAGCTCTACGACGCGTATCGTAAGAAGGGGCTCTCGCGCGAGGATTTGGAAAAGGGTCGTTACACCAGACTCAGCGAAATTCGGCGTCTCAAGGAATCTGGGAGACTGGATAGCTCGCTCTTCCTCGTCCGAGACTGCGCCGGAACGGCGCCGCAGAAATGAAAGATTTGGCATGATGATCATGAATACAATGACAATTCCTGCGAAAACAACCGTGCAGAAGACGACCAGGACGTGCCGCTTTTGTGGTGCAGGTCTCGACAGAACCTTGGTCGATCTGGGCATGTCGCCGCTCTGCGAAACCTACCCTTCCGACGCTGATTTGAGTCGCGGAGAGATGTACTATCCACTCCACGTCTTCGTTTGCGATCAGTGCTGGCTGGTGCAACTCGAAGAGTTCGAAAGCGCTGAGAACATCTTCAGTGACTACCCATACTTTGCTTCTTTCTCCGATTCGTGGTTACGACATTGTGAAAACTATTGCCTTGAGATGCAGCAGCGCTTCTGCCTTGGCAAAGATAGTTTTGTCGCGGAAGTTGCCAGCAATGACGGTTATCTGCTGCAGTACTTTGTCCGCGCCGGAGTTCCGGTGCTAGGAATCGAGCCTGCCGCGAATGTTGCCAAGGCGGCGACCGAAAAAGGCGTTCCGACGATGGTACGCTTTTTCGGAGTTGAAGTGGCCCAGGAACTCGCCCATCAAGACCGGACCGCGGACCTCGTGCTCGGAAACAATGTGCTTGCGCAGGTGCCTGACTTAAACGACTTTGTCGAAGGTCTGCGCATCCTTTTAAAGCCGGATGGCGTTCTGACGCTTGAATTTCCGCACTTACTTCGCATGATCGAACGCAACGAATTCGACACCATTTATCACGAGCACTTTTCTTACTTCTCCCTCTTCACGACAGTCAAGATTATGCATGCGCACGGTCTCAAGGTATTTGATGTGGAAGAACTTCCTTCTCATGGTGGTTCGCTGCGGGTGTTCGCGTGCCGAGAAGAGACGAGCGCGCATCCACTTGAAGCAAATGTCTCGCGAGTGCTTGGCGGCGAAGAAAAAGCCGGACTATGGACTGCCGAAGGTTACAAGAACTTCGCTCGCCAGGTCGAAGATACAAAGCTGGCTTTGGTCGATTTTCTGATCCATGCCGCCCGCGATGGCAAGAGTGTCGTTGGCTACGGCGCTCCAGGCAAGAGCGCAACGTTGTTGCACTACTGTGGCATCGGTAAGGACTTAATCAAATATACGGTTGACCGGAGTCCGCATAAGCAGGGGCGCCACTTACCCGGCACGCATATTCCAATCTATGCGCCAGACCAGATCCGTAAAACGAAGCCGGACTATGTTGTGATCCTTCCCTGGAACCTTCAAAACGAGATCGTTGCGCAGATGCAGTACATCCGTGAATGGGGTGGCAAGTTTGTGGTGCCGATCCCCGAAGTAACAATTCTCTAACCAGGAAAAATTGAGCGAGCCGAGATAGGAATATAGGTCAAGTCTCAATGATAGACGAGGAGAGAACCGTGATACTGAAATCTTTAACACGTACGACCGAACTCAAGAATCGAGTCGGTACCCGAGAGGCACGGATCGGCATCGTGGGCATGGGCTACGTTGGCCTCCCGCTCGCGCTTCTATTTAGTGAGGAACGATTCAAAGTGACCGGCTTCGACATTGATGTCCGCAAGGTGGATATTCTTAACCAGGGCGGCTCGTATATTGTGCGCATTCCCGGCGGCATGATTCAAGCGGCGCGGGAAAGCGGGTTCCGGGCCACCGTGGATTACGGCGAGATCGCCCAGATGGATGTTGTCATCTTGTGCGTACCAACTCCGCTTGACGAATATCACGAACCTGACTTGAGTTATGTTCGCGAGACCGTTCAGAGCATCGCGCCCTACGTCCATGAGGGCCAGCTCATTATTTTAGAAAGCACAACCTATCCAGGGACAACGGAAGAGGTTGTTGTGCCGCTTTTGGAGAAACGAAACCTCGCAGATCTCCGCATCGCTCTGGACGATGTCAGCTCCGGCTTTTATGTGGCCTTCTCTCCTGAGCGCGAAGATCCCGGAAACGACTCCATCGCACGGCGCGATATTCCCAAGGTTGTGGGAGGATGCGGGCCGGCAGCGGTTGAACTCGCCTCGGCTGTCTATGCGTCGATCTTCAGCCGCATCGTTCCAGTTTCTTCGCCGGGGGCGGCGGAGATGACAAAGCTTCTTGAGAATATCTATCGTTGCGTGAATATCGCGCTCGTCAACGAATTGAAGCAGCTCTGCATGCGAATGGGGATCGACATTTTTGAAGTGATCGAAGCGGCCAAGACAAAGCCCTTCGGCTTCCAGGCGTTTTATCCCGGTCCCGGCTTGGGCGGACACTGTATTCCGATCGACCCGTTCTATCTCTCGTGGAAGGCCAAGCAGTTCGACTTCCATACGCGGTTCATCGAGCTCGCCGGAGAAGTGAACATTGGCATGCCCTATTTCGTTGTCGAGAATATTATTGAGGGACTGAGCCAACGCCGCAAGTCTCTGTTTGGTTCGCGAGTGCTGATTCTTGGACTCGCCTACAAACGCGACATCGATGACCTCCGTGAATCCCCGTCGTTGACAATTATTGAGCTGCTCCAAAAGCGCGGGGCGCAGGTTGAATACAATGACCCCTTCATTCCTTCGGCCGGTCAGGGCCGGAAATACGCGCTCAATATGACGAGCACTTCCCTGGATCGTATTCCGGAATTCGATTGCGTCGTTATCGCCACGGACCACTCTCAGTACGACTACCCCGACATCATTTCGAAGGCGCAGTTGGTCGTGGATACACGCAACGCCACTCAAGGGATGACAGCCGCGAATATCGTCAGGTGCTAGGCTCTGCTGACACTACTCGCGTGGAAGGATTCGGTAAGACGTACGATGTGGGATTTCGTACGAGACAACAATACACAGAAGGCAGGAGGGATGATCAGATGAACATCTATGTTGATGCAAAAATGAGCGACGATCGGCGCCGAGCAGAACTGTATGGTGGAGCGATTTTTATTCATTCGCCTTCAGAGAATGCTTTGAAGCTTTGCCAACTAGCGCAGAAGTTAATTGAGGAGGCTCTGCACCCTTTCGATCCCATTCGCATTCACGAGAACATCCCGGCTGAGAAGTGCGCGGAAATCCTTGCGACGCTCAAACCCAAGTTTATTCATCACCCGGAGTCAAAAGAATACATTCAAGGGATTCTGACGGAATGTGGGTGCAACCTGGAGAAAACCTACTTTGATGTTCCCCGCATGCGCACCGCATTCCCCGGGGACTATCTGAATTCAGGAATCGCATACGCCTTCCATCCGCATCGTGACACCTGGTACTCAGCCCCGTTGTGCCAAATCAACTGGTGGATGCCGATCTATGAACTAAACAGCGAGAACTGCATGGCATTGCATCCGCATTACTTTGACCGTGCCATCAGAAATGGGTCGAGCGGGTACAACTATCAGAAGTGGACCCAGGAAAGCCGGTTTAACGCGGCAAAGCACGTCAAGAACGACACGCGTGTCCAGCCGCATGCGGAGGAACCGATCGAATTAGAACCACAGATTCGCCTGGTGTGCCCTGTGGCCGGAGCATACCAATTCTCCGCGGCTCAACTGCATTCAACCGCGCCGAATACATCGCCGGTGACGCGATACAGCATCGACTTTCGAGTCGTGTACCTCGACGACCTGGTCGGCCGGGTTGGAGCTCGGAACGTTGATTCGGAGTGTACGGGGACCACGGTCGGCGATTATCTTCGAGGGTCAGACTTGGCGCACCTTCCCGCTGAGGTCATTTCGAGTTACCTCGAGGATGAGCACCTGCATGATGCGCGTGTGAACGCATAAGCTGCAGTCTTGATTGCGCGATCAGATTGTGATCGAGTAGCCAATTTTGAGTTCTTAGCTTGAATATCCCACTCGATTTATCGATCGATCAGCTCAACGAACGACAGAAGTCCTCTATCTGGTGGACTGTAGCCGTCTTGCTTCTGGCTGGCCTCAGCATGCGGGTCTACTATCTTCACCTGCATGTCGTAATCCTCGAGATTGAGGGATCTGGCTATGCGCATCAGGCCGAGAACTTGGTGAATGGCCGCGGGTTTGAGAGCTATCTCTATGCTCGGCCCGACCTTGAGCATTGCTGGCTCCAACCCATCTTGATTGCTGCTGTCAGCCTCTTCACTCATGATCTCGATCGTGCAACACACATTATCTCCTTGGCGTCGGGCACTCTGGCCATCCTATGGTTGTTCCTGATTGCCAATCGCATTTATGGCATTTGGAGCGCTTGGATTGCAGCCATCCTTGTGGCATTTCATCCGCTCATGGTCGCACTTTCAACAACTGGCTATGCCGAACCTTTGGCGATCGCACTCGAATTCGGTGCGATCTACTGGAGCCTTCATTTCATTGAAGACAGTGGCCGTTGGTCTTGGCTATTCGCAGGTTGCTTGTGGGGCCTTTCCTATCTACATCGGACCGAGTGCCTGATTCTGCCAGTGGCAACCATTGCCGTTTATCTACTCCGCGTGGCATGGATGCGCCATTCGTTCCTTCGATGGGCTCGGCAAAGCCTACTCTTCCTGCTCGTCTTTGCGCTCTTTGCCTGCCCCTACGTGCTGTTCCTCCACCATTACACTGGCAAGTTTCTGTTCGAAGGAAAAAACCTGCTCAATTACACGATCGGCCAAAGGGAACTGGCAGGCATGGATCTGAGTATGGCCGAACGGGAGTTGACGTCATCGCTTCAGGAAGCAGGACCATCCCTCAATACCGGCGCTTACACGACCTATTCACCATACCCCGCGCATCTCGGCGATTTGGTCCGTTACTTTGCCAAGATGGCACACCGCAATCTGCGTGAGGTGCTTTACAACACCGCGACGGCGCGCTACTTGGGTGGAATACCGCTCACCATTCTCGTGATCGTCGGCCTCCTGGGGTGGCCATGGAATGCCACGCGATTCTTCCGGGAGCTTTACCTTGTGGGGCTCTGCGTGTATCTGATCATTATGTTACTGGCTGCTCACGTCGAATTGAGGCGCTATGTGTTTCCGATGCTTCCATTCCTCCTGGTGTGGGCATCTGCCGGATTCGTAGCAATCATGAGCGCCCTTCAATGGTGCGCGGGCAGGTTCCACATAGAGAGGCGAATCGGCATCTGGGGTGCCACCGTAGTTGTCATCTGTCTCACGGTGATCCTTCTTCGCGGACCGGCAAAGTCCTTAGATAGCATGTGGGATTTCACCAGCGGCTGGGCTCCCAACGGTGATCAGAAAGAAGCTGGCTATTGGCTGAAGTCGGCGGACCCTGGTCTCAAGGCAACCTATGGAACCCCAGCCTTTTGCTACTACGCTGACAGCTTTGAGTGGATCTTGCCGTATTCGGACGGGGAAACCGCGCTACGATATTTTCATAGGAAGAATCCCGACTACATCTTTCTGGATTCCGGCTTTTCCATTCTGGCCCCTTACTACGACGACTGGCTTAGGAACGGGATTCCTGACAGTTCTGCGAGCTTGATCTACCAGAAGGAGTTTCCCGGAGGCAGAAAAGTAGTGATCTATCGGTGGAATCACGCAACCGAAAAGCCGGCAAGCTGACAAGGTGCCGATCGGTCCGCTTGCATAGCTGATGCAAGTTCTTGTTGAATTGCCCAGCGCAAAAAAGGCGGATTGGCTCAGCGAGGTGAGAGCATGAAAGTTGTTCTGTTTTGTGGCGGCGCCGGAATGCGGCTTCGAGGCTACTCTGAAGATGTGCCGAAGCCCATGGTGACTGTCGGTTCTCGGCCTGTCCTGTGGCACGTAATGAAGTACTACGCGCACTTTGGACACAAAGACTTCGTGGTGTGCCTTGGCTACAAGGGCAATGTCATCAAGGAGTACTTTCTGGAGTATGAGGAGTCCGTCTCGAACGACTTTGTCTTTTCCCGCGGCGGACGTGACCTGGAGTTCATGCAGCGCGACATCGACGATTGGCGGATCACCTTTGTCGATACTGGTCTCCGTTCCTCGATCGGGGATCGTCTGCGCCTGGTTGAGCCGCATCTCAAAGGCGAGGACATGTTTCTCGCCAATTACAGTGATGGCCTCACAGACTTTCCCCTGCAGGAAATGACGGACGAGTTCTCACGGCGCGGCGGATACGCCTCTTTTATTTCAGTTCAGCCGCGTGCCAGCAGTCTCGACACGGTCGACCTGAGAAACGATGGTGCGGTAGCGGCAATCCGCAGCATGAAGGATTCGAATATCTGGGTCAACGGCGGCTATTTTGTACTCAGCAAGGAAGTGTTTCGCTACCTCAAGCCGGGCGAAGAGCTTGTTTATGAACCAATGCAGCGAATGATCAGCGAGGGCAAAGTCTGGTCGCGGCGATACGAAGGTTTTTGGCAGTGCATGGACACCTTCAAAGACAAGCAGATCCTCGACGAGCTCGAGGCTTCGGGCTCAGCTCCATGGTGCGTATGGAAGAATGCGAGTCAGGCGCGGCTCACCGCATGATAGAACTGAACTGGAGCAAGAATCTCCGCAGGCCGTTCACCATTCTTTGTTTGGGAGCGCACTCTGACGATATTGAGATTGGTTGCGGCGCAACCCTGCTGCAACTGGGCCGAAACGAGACGAAGCCAAAATTCCACTGGGTGGTGATGACTGGCAACGGGGCGCGTCAGGCAGAAGCGCAGAGAGCCGCGGAAGAATTCACGGATGGATGCGAACGACAAGTCCATTTGAAAGGATTTCGTGACGGTTATCTGCCGTATGACGGTGGGCAGGTGAAAGACTTCTTTGAAGAACTGAAATCTCGCGTCAATCCAGATTTGATTTTCACCCATTGGCGCGGCGATGCGCACCAGGACCATCGGCTCATAAGTGAACTCACCTGGAACACTTTTCGGAATCATCTTATTCTGGAGTACGAAATCCCTAAACTCGACGGAGATTTGGGCCGGCCCAATACCTTCGTCCCATTGCAGGATTGGGCTTTCCGCCAAAAAGTAAGCAACTTATCAACGATCTTTGAGTCTCAGCGATCGAAGCCTTGGTTTAGCAACGATACCTTTCTCGGATTGATGAGGCTTCGCGGAATGGAATCTAATGCGCCCAGCGGATATGCTGAAGCGTTCTACACGCGCAAGATAGTGATTGATTCTCTTGCCTGAAAGAAATCTTCCATGAATAGTCTTTCGAAAGATCTCCTAATGCCCAGCAGTGAGTTTCCAAATACCGCCGCGGAATCGCAGGCGCTTCAGCGCAGGGCACACGACCTTATTCCGGGTGGAGCGCACACCTACTCGAAGGGCGACGACCAGTTTCCCGAATCCGCCCCGCCATTGATCGAGCGAGGCAAAGGTTGCCACGTATGGGATATCGAGGGGAAGGAATTTATTGAATATGGCATGGGGTTGAGAGCAGTCACATTGGGACATGCGTTCGAGCCGGTTGTACGGGCGGCTGCGCGACAGATGGAGCGTGGCGCGAATTTTACAAGACCGGCAAGAATTGAAGTGGAGGCAGCTGAGGAGTTCCTCAAAGTCATCGAAGGCGCCGACATGGTAAAGTTCGCCAAGAATGGTTCCGACGTCACCACAGCCGCGGTCAAACTAGCGCGGGCGTATACCAATCGCGACATGATCGCTCTATGCGGCGATCAGCCGTTTTTCTCGACCGACGATTGGTTCATTGGAACGGGAGAAATGGACGCGGGAATTCCGCGCGCGACGAAAGACTTGACGCTGAAGTTTCGCTATAACGATCTCGGCAGCCTTGCGGGGCTGTTCGATCGTCACCCGGGGCAAATTGCATGCGTTGTGATGGAAGCGGAAGCGGTCACGCCGCCTGAGCCCGGCTACCTGGAACAAGTGAAAAATCTGTGTGAACAGAAGGGCACCGTGCTGATGTTTGACGAGATGATCACAGGTTTTCGCTGGCATCTCGGCGGCGCGCAGAAATTTCATGGAGTGGTACCGCATTTGTCCACCTTCGGTAAGGCGCTGGGCAACGGCTTCGCGATCTCGGCTTTGACAGGCAAGCGCGAGATCATGCGCTTAGGCGGCCTGGACCACGATCAGCCGCGGGTTTTTTTGCTTTCGACGACACACGGGGCCGAAACGCATGCTCTCGCAGCTTCAATTGCAACGCTCCACATTTATGTTGAGCAAGGTGTAGTCGAGTTCCTGTGGCGGCAGGGCGAGCTGCTGCAGACGCTAGTCAATCAATCCATCCGGGAGAATCGACTTGAAAGTCACTTTGAACTTTTGGGCCGTCCATGCAATCTCATCTTTGCCACGCGCGATGAAAGTTGCGAACGTTCGCAGCCTTTCCGCACATTATTTCTACAGGAAATGATCCGTCACGGAGTGATTGCGCCCTCATTTGTAATCAGCTTCTCGCATAGCGACGCCGATATTCATCAAACAGCTGAGGCAGTGCATGAAGCACTGGCGATTTATCGCAAAGCCCTCGATGAGGGTGTAGAGAAATACCTGCAAGGGCGCCCAGTTAAACCCGTTGATCGAAGGTTCAATTGAATATGCGGAGTCATCTATGCTCGAAGATCTGAAAGAACTGTTCAAATACCGCGAAATACTTTTCATGATCACCTATCGCGACATCAAGGTTAGGTATAAGCAGTCGGTGTTGGGATTCATGTGGGCAGTGCTGATGCCTATACTGATTGTGGCGTCCGGAATCGTGGTTCGTTACGCATACGCTCTGGCTTCTCATAAGCCCTTGGCAGCGGCGGATGTTGCCAGCGTCGCTGTCAAATCCGTTCCCTGGGCGTTTCTGGTTTCGAGCATCAGGTTTTCCTGTTATAGCCTGACCAACAATTGGTCGCTTGTGACCAAGATATACTTCCCGAAAGAGATCTTCCCCATTGGGGCGGTCATGACCAGCTTCTTTGATTTCGTTGTCGCTTCGGCGGGGCTGATCATTTACCTCCTTTTTGTGCGGCTCGGAGTCGGACCTAACCTTCTGTGGTTGCCGGTTCTGCTCCTCACGTTGATTCTGATGACGATTGGAATCGGTATGTTCGTTTCAGCCGCCAGCCTCTTTTTCCGCGATGTCAAGTTTATCGTTGAGGTGTTTCTTACATTTGGAATTTTCTTCACCCCTGTTTTCTATGACGTCAGCATGCTGGGCGACAAAGGCAAATGGCTTCTTCTTAATCCCGTGAGTCCAATTATCGAGGGGTTCAGTGCGTGCCTTGTCTACAATCAAGCTCCAGATCTTCCCTGGCTTGCTTATTCGGCGAGCTTCGCACTTGTGTCTATTCTTGGCGGCTTCGTCTTCTTCAAGCATCTTGAACCAGTCTTTGCCGAAAGTATCTGACCGGAGGAATTTGATGTCCGATGTCGCGCTCCTTATGGAGCACGTATACAAGAAATTTCGCAAGGGCGAGGTTTACAATTCGCTCCGCGATTTGATACCCGCGTTGACGGGAAAAATGTTTCGCCCACAAGGCATCAGCAAAAGTGATAAGCGCGACTTCTGGGCCCTACAGGATGTTTCATTTGAGGTGAAGCGCGGTGAGTCTCTGGGAATCATTGGACCGAATGGGGCTGGAAAAAGCACAATTCTTAAGATTTTGAGCCGGATCATGCGGCCGACTAAAGGGTCGATGATTGTGAATGGCCGTCTCTCCGCACTGATCGAAGTGTCGGCTGGCTTTCATCAGGATTTGACCGGTCGCGAGAACATTTACTTGAATGGCACCATCCTGGGCATGACAAAGCGCGAGATTGACTCGAAGATCGATCGGATCATCGAATTCTCCGGCATCGAAGAGTTCATTGACACTCCGGTCAAGCGTTATTCCTCCGGCATGTACGCGCGTCTTGGATTCTCGGTCGCCGCGCATGGAGATCCCGATGTTCTTATCGTTGATGAAGTCCTCAGTGTCGGTGACCTTGTCTTCCAGCAACGATGCATGGACCGCATGCGCGAGGTACTAACGGCGGGCACAACCGTGCTTTTTGTGTCTCATAACCTGAAAGCCGTAACGGAACTCTGTACGCGGTCGATGTTGCTTAAGAATGGCAAAACTGCGGTGATTGGTCCCACGGATTCAGTCGTGCGCGAATATCTTAATGGTTCGCGCGAGCAATATCACACTACCGCGGACAAGTCGGTTTATATCTCTCATGTTAGAGTCAGGGGTACCGATGGCGAGCGATCAACGTTCGATTCCGGCGAAGTCGCCTTCCTCGACGTTGAGGTGATCGCGCGCGAACCGCTCGAGAGGCTCGCCGTTGTTATATGGCTTACAGATGAGACTGAGTATCTTCTTTTCGACACGTCGACTGAGCGATTAGGACACGCACCTTTTTCGCTTCAGGCAGGAGAAAGTTACCGGTGCACATTTGAACTGACCCTCAATATCGCGCACGGCACGTTTAACGTATGCGTTGCAGTGTATCGATACGACATTCAAAAAACGTATGACAGCCAACTGCCGGCCTTAACTCTGTTCATTGGATCCACAATTGCCGTCCATGGAGCAGTGAATTGCTTCCCGAAACTTCTGGAATCCGGGGCGGTGCCTCTGGCATCTCCCGTACTTCGTGGTGAAATCTAAATGCGGGAGTGACGGAAGATGCCGCCAAATGCTTCTGAAATTTCGCATTGGGATAGCTGGAACTCAAAATATCGACAGTGGGACGCCCTCGATGATGAGCCTTCAAAACGACGAATGCGCGAGGTTTTGGCATCCCTAAGCGCGCTGCAGATCGGAGAGGCAAGGATCCTGGAGGTGGGGTGCGGTACCGGTTGGTTGAGCGCCAAGCTCGCCAGCTATGGCACCGTCACTGCGGTCGATCTCGGCGTCGAGATCATTCAGAATGCAGCGAAGAAGATGCCAGAGATTGATTTCAGATCGGGCGATATTTGTGAGCTCGATCTCCCAGCCAATCATTTCGATGTTGTGGTAGTCGTCGAAACGTTATCGCACGTGGCAAATCAGGACCAATTCATAGAGAGGATTGCGAATCTGTTGAAACTAGGCGGAGCTCTGATCCTGACGACGCAGAACAAGTTTGTTTTTGACAGATGCACTGTCGCTCCGAATGTCGGCTATCGGCGGCAATGGGTGACAATGAAAAGATTGCAACAACTTCTCGATCCGAAGTTTTCGATTACGCGCGCCACCAGCCTTGAGCCAAAAGGACATCGAGGTGTTCTTCGGATCTTGAATTCCAGCACGCTAAATCGCTTGTTCGCGACCCTTTTCGGGGAAGGTCGCATAAAGCGGCTAAAGGAAACCGCCGGGCTTGGGCAGACCTTATTTGCGGTAGCGGTGAGACGCTAACGAATTCATCTTTGCGGATTGAACGAGATCCAAATGGAGTGGCGGGAAGGATCCTGGATATTCACGCTGCGGCCTGTCGGCTCGTGCACGTTATCCAAGTATGTCACAGCAAGTTCGATATCCGACCTTGCCAGGTGAATTGACGAGAGCCTCCAGCCCAAAATAAGCGTTGTATCAGAAACTAGAAAGCCAGTGAATGCTCCCACGCTAGAGCCAATCAAGCTGAATGACGAACCTGATCATGGCGTTCAATTGCCAACTGTGAAACCTGACGATTCTGATGCGGGCTTGCCCGGGCGCAGCTGTCGAATTGCACTCTTAACCCCATACTCTGGAAACAATTTCGGCGACGCCGCCATTCTGGATGCAATAATCAATCAGCTTCGCGCTAGAATTCCAAGCGTCCATTTCTCGGGCATTTCACTTAATTGCAAAAACTTTATCGAACAGCATGGCGACAAGGCGTTTCCACTCTCCGGCAGCATCCGACGTTTCTACACCATGGCAACTCCAAATCCTCTTGGCGCACTGGCGCGAGGAGGAATGTTCGCTTCGCAGCAAGGATGGTTTCGCCGTTCGATAAGCAATCTCCTGCATAAAGTTCCTGGCTTGGTCAGGACGTTGAAAGCGATTCGCCAGCTAGCAAAAGAGATCGATTCCGAAGTTCTTCATGCCGTTCGCGGATATCGCTTCCTCTATCCGCACGATCTCCTAATCATCGCTGGGGGGGGCCAACTGGACGAAGAATGGGGTGGTCCGTGGGGCCACCCATTCGCTCTCTTCAAATGGTCTGCTCTCGCCCGAATCGCTCACGTTCGCTGCGAATTCGTAGGCGTTGGAGCATCTAAGGTCGACGGCCGAATCACCCGGACGTTTCTCTCGATGGCCCTGCGTATGTCGCAAGGCAGATCTTACCGCGACCAGCACAGTAAGGAAGTTGCTGCGGGTCTGCTCCGCAGGGCAGACCAGGATTCCGTCGTGCCGGATATTGCATTTGGCGCGCCGGTCGTTGACTCAATGTCGTTCTCAGCCATCCGATCGGCCGCAAAGGGCAGGACGGTCATCG
This sequence comes from uncultured Acidobacteriaceae bacterium, assembly GCA_963758785.1. GTDB lineage: Bacteria > Acidobacteriota > Terriglobia > Terriglobales > Acidobacteriaceae > Telmatobacter. Next base: position 1,045,413 of record CAVWXA010000015.1, on the reverse strand, counting down.
CAGTCAGTCCGATTTCCTATGCAAGGCCAGGCAGTTGGCCGCAGGCCGACCCTGCTTTTTACAGACATTATCTTGATCAAATGTCTCAATTGATCGTGCAACTCCTCGATCGAGACTACTTTGTCGTTATGATTTTCTCTGCTCTATCGGATGCGAACGTTATCAAGGAGATTTCCAACTCGCTTGATGATCGCTTGCAAGCGGCATTGCGTAGTCAAATCTATATTTCGTCGATCAACACCTGGCGAGACCTTTTGAGAGTGCTACAGGATGTTGATTTTGTGATTGCGAGCCGCTTGCACAGCGCGATTCTGAGCTTTGCGGCAAACAAACCGACAATCGCCATTTCCTTTGACAAAAAAGTTGATCGCATCATGGAAGACCTTGGCCAGGGCGGCTACGTGTTGCAGATTCGTGACTTCTCGACACAAGACGTCATCGACGCGCTTTGCAGAATCGAGAAGAACAGAAATGCAGTTACGGACGAGATCACATCGTACACCCGACAAGCCCGGCGCGTCCTCGAATCGCAATTCGATTTGATAGCGCATCGGGCCCAGGAAATCCAACTGCGTATGGGATAGCTGACAAGTGCTTCTTCCGCCAATCGATCCCAGAAGCTCCACGGTATTCAGGAACTTTACCGCCATAAGCACCTTTGCCCAGCTACCGAAGGGCAGGCAAACTTGTGGTTACACCAGAATATCGACGCCATATTTAAAGGAATTCTAGACCGTTCGATTCCTTCCTAGTTGCGTACCGGACTCAGTATCCGATGATAACAACCATAAACAATTCCTTGAGACACGCCACAGACCAGGCATTCTGCCTGGGATAGCTCTAGACGGAGTCTCGTTCCCGGTCAGAGAGCGTCGCCAAGTGCCGCCCGATCGGTATCGCAGAATGGTGCAATTGCCCTTACTGTAATCCACCGAGCGTTCCCGCTCTGGATGATCCACATTGACTTCGCAATGATCGAGAGGAAACGCCATGCCGACTCTTACTTTGACCCCCTATTGCGCAACCACCTTAGCAGTGAGGTTCGAGGGAGCCGACGGAACCGGAGAGCCGCCCACGAACGTGGTGATGCTCTGGTCAGACAATGTATAGGCGAAAGAGCTACCTGATACTTGCACATTCGATTGTGGCGACACATTCAAAGTCGCAGACGTTACGTAAGGAGTGACTGACGCAGGTGTGAACCCAGTAAGGGAGAAGTTTACATCTAAACTTGAGGTATTTTCATTGACAGCGACGATAGCGAACGCGCCCGTCGAAGGGTTCTTGAAAGCCGTTACATCCACACCGCTCACAGGATTCGCTGTCGCGTCAATACGCACCCATCCAGGGCGAACAAATTTCGCCCACTGCGCAATGGCATAAGTGCGAATCGAAACTGGAGTTGACATTGCAGGGTTGATGAGTCCATCGTTCTCGTTAGTGCTTGTGGGATCAACATACCAGAAGTAGTGCCATGCAGTGGCTCCATTCACCAAAGCCGTATGCATGACCCCGGCCCACTTCAAAGCATCGGTAATGGATGGATCCCATGCGTCAAACGTGCTCACTTCAGTCTCCCAGAACTGGCTGGTGCTAAACGGGTTTGTAGGAGCGGGCGCGAAGTCATAATCGTGATAAGCAGTAATTCCTACATAGGAGGAGCAGCTCGAATCTCCCATGCATGTATTGCCATAAGCGGAGAGGTTGCCATATGATCCCGTCTCTGGCATCATGATGAGCGTGCTTGATTGGCCATTCGCCGTCAGTGTCGGCCCCAGATTGGTCTTAATAAAGGTGTCGAGGTTCACCCCCGTCATTACAGAAAATGCTTCCGAGCTAGTATCATTTGCGCAGGTATCCGGTTCATTCTGTGGAGAAACTGCATAGAGAGGGACACTATAGTATGTCGATAAACTGGCAATATAATTGGATATATAGGTAGCGTAGGCTGAATAATCACTTGGAATCAGCGTCGCACCAACAACCGTACATTCTATATTGCCGTTTGTTTTCATGTCTGCTGGAGGGCTTGATACAGAAGCCCAAACCTTGCAACCATGCGTTATGCAGTATTGCATATCTGAAGTGTTGGACACTCCAGTGCCGCAAGAACTGCTTGGTCCTGAGCTGCAACTGTCATCGATAGGGACGCTAGCGCGAAGTAATGAATACCCGAGCGTACTAAAGAGTAAAGATTGATACGAACCTATAGGCGCCCAAGCGTTGTACGCTCCAAACCCTTGCATTGTTTGGTGTGTATTCGTCCAGTTAATCGTAGCCGTCTGCGCTTGCGCACCGACGGGTCCGGCCAGAAACAGAAAGAAGGCTGCTGCTAGAGTTGAAGCTAAGAACCTTCTGTGAGTGCTGGATCTTCTTTCGAGCGGCATGGCCGAGACCTCGCGCGTTTCCCGCGCTGCTACAAATGAGAAAATAAAAACCGCATTGAACTGTTGCGATAAGAAGGCTAAGTTTTTCATTATTCGCTTCTTCAATAATAAGATAGATAGAAGAAGATGTCTCCTTTGCATATTACTTTGTTGTGCAGTACACCTTACTTAAGTGTTACGGACGAACATCGCATTCAGATAAGTATTCCACGATGATCTGAGCTCCCGATTATGCCCACAACGGGTAGATACCGCTCGTAGAGTTGCGTCTAAATGCAAGAGCCGAATGGCTCCATATTGACTAATCGGAGAGTGTCTTGATAAGTGTCCGCTCTTTATAAATCTTGACACAAACGTCGGGCTGACGACGGCGCCCTCGCTCGAGGGGAACGATAGACGCTTATCATGGAGATGCCTCTCGAAATTTGGTTTCATGTTCTTTCTCCGCGAGCCCTTGGGAGCATTCAACCTGACCCCAGCCGTTCTGTTGGACCAGTCTCTATTTCGTGCGCCGGCTGGTTCACCCCGTAGGCACTTGGAGGTTGTAGCGTAGAGGGCTCAACGAATTTGTGTCGCCTTTGTGTCGCCGAAAGCACGCCGCCACTTGAACAGCTGATTTGGGTTCCGCCGTCGCTTGCGTCATTTCTGCTACCCTCGTGCCAGGGCACGTGCCAATATACAATTCGCCACTTGCCAGAAATCGATCGCCATCGCTGCGGCCGCACTCTGTCCACCATTCCCTTAAACTGTCACGTTCGCGAATTTTGACGCCCTTCGCTCGTCAGGGGCAGACGGTGAAGGGCAAACAACTACGGAACAGTGACAGTGGCAGTGTTTGTCGGAGCGCTTGTAACGCCGGAGGCATCGACACTTTCCACGATGTAGTCATAGCTTTGTCCAGACTGGGCAGCGCTGTCCACATAAGTAGTTTGGTTGACGATCGACGAATTCAACTGCACGAACGAAAATGCGTTGCTCGGCGATCGGTAGACGTTATAGCCGGCCACCGGGTCGGGAGAACTCGTCGGCGCACTCCAAGTCAGGTTAACCTCGCCTGGAGTTCCAGAGGATCCCGTTTGTCCGGTTCCACTCAGACCGATTACAGCATTGCCATTTGCTGAAGAGTTGCTGGTAATGCTCAATTGCCCCGTTGCCGCCCCTGCAGCGGTGGGGTCGAACTGCACACTGAGCGTAGCCGTCTGATTCGGGTTCAGGGTCAAGGGGGCGCCTGCCCCGGAAAGCGTAAATCCGGTCCCGGTGACCGCAGCCGCGCTCACAGTTACCGCAACAGTGCCTGCCGAGGTCAGGGTTACCGACTGCGTCGCTGGTGTATTCAGGTTCACGCTGCCAAAAGTCAGGCTCGTGGCATTGATGCTCAGCGTGGCTCCTCCCGAGCCACTTTGGCTCGTGGCATTCAGCTGCAAAGCAAACGTCTCCGTCACGCCACTCGCGCTAGCCGTCAGTGTCAACGCCTGCGCTGTGGTGAACGAGGAGACCGTGGCCGTAAAGCTGGCGCTCGTTGCTCCCGCTGGTACAGTCACAGTGGCTGGAACCGCGACCGTGCCACTGCTGCTGACCAAGCTCACAGCAAACCCGCCTGTCGCCGCCGCCGAGTTCAGTGTCACAGTACAGTTGTCCGTCCCCGCTCCGGTCATCGAAGAATCCGCGCAACTCAGGGCCGTTAACGTCGGCTGTGCGCTCGCGGTGACTCCATTTCCATTTAGACCGATCACAAGCGCCCCACTGCTCGAGGCATTGCTGGTAATTGCCACCTGTCCCCCCTCCGTTCCCGTCGCTTGTGGAGAGAAGTTTACACTTACGGTGTAAGCCCCGCCTGCACCTATCGTGATAGGAAGATCATTCAGGCCACTTACTGAGAATGACCCACCTGTGACACTCACGTTCGTAACTTGCACTCCTGTTGAACCAGAGTTAAGAAGAGAAACATTGGACGTGGTTGTCTGACCCACTGCGACTGAACCGAAGCCGACAAGACCTGTCGACGCAGAAAGGTTACCTGTTTTTGCGGCGGTGCCAACGACTGCGGCGCCACCGCAACCGGACATCGCGAGAGCCGCGCCGAACAACATCATGAAGAGAAGGAGATAGGCCCGCCAATGAGCGGGCTCTTCTATGTCTGGACCTATCTCTGATGCACAGCAGATCGGCCGTGAAAAATGGCAAGTTAGGGCATTGGCCGCGATAGACTTGACGTTCAATGACCAGTAATAAGAGATAATATCGAACAACGTTCTCAAGCTAATAAACCCCCGCTGATTTTTTTATTTCTAGGCTCGAAGTTCTCGACTATCTTGGGGATAAATAATCGCTTGCTTCCAGCCGTCTAGCTTACTTCCTTAGTTCGCGCCATTAATCTTGCGCGGACAGTGACGCAGGTCACGACACACACACGTGTCTCTGCAACATTGGGTGCAACAGTGAGAGCTTGCCGACGATCCTCAAGTCTCATTTCAAGGGGTGCGTATGATTCTCCACTGCCAAGCCCCTTGTCAAGGCAGTGGATTTTCAATTGGGGAAAATACGAACTTCTTGCGGACAGGCGGAGCCTGTTTTCAGAAGGTCGCAACTGGACGTGAATTTATCCGCAGCGCGGAGGTTTATATTTTGTTCTCGCCCGAATCTCCACTTACAGTTATTGACATAAGACTCTATGCGAATTATGTCTACAAGCCGCCAAGCAAAATTGAGGCTCGGTTTTTTAGAATATATGTATGCAATCCTCGCACCAAAGAAGTCAGCTGATTTGTGAATTTTCTACCCCATTCAATTGGCAGTACTTATATAAACGCGGAACACAAAAATGCGATTTCGAGCTCGAGACTGTGGCAAATCTTGACATGTAATTTCTTCTCAAATGGGTGATTATTTCCTACAGGCTCGATCCAGTCTTTGCCCTAAATTTGTGTGTTTCGAGTGTGTCAAGGTTTCGTCGGCAACTAAATCGGCTGCCGCAAGCGATCCTCGGGCGCGGTCGCGGAAGCGACCGTCCTCGAGCGAAGATGGATTGCGGCCTCACGACGATGCGTCCATTCGGGGTCAGAATCTAGGGTATGGCTACAGTGGCAATATTTGTCGGAGCGCTTGTAACGCCGGAGGCATCGACACTTTCCACGATGTAGTCATAGCTTTGTCCAGACTGGGCAGCGCTGTCCACATAAGTAGTTTGGTTGACGATCGACGAATTCAACTGCACGAACGAAAATGCGTTGCTCGGCGATCGGTAGACGTTATAGCCGGCCACCGGGTCGGGAGAACTCGTCGGCGCACTCCAAGTCAGGTTAACCTCGCCTGGAGTTCCAGAGGATCCCGTTTGTCCGGTTCCACTCAGACCGATTACAGCATTGCCATTTGCTGAAGAGTTGCTGGTAATGCTCAATTGCCCCGTTGCCGCCCCTGCAGCGGTGGGGTCGAACTGCACACTGAGCGTAGCCGTCTGATTCGGGTTCAGGGTCAAGGGGGCGCCTGCCCCGGAAAGCGTAAATCCGGTCCCGGTGACCGCAGCCGCGCTCACAGTTACCGCAACAGTGCCTGCCGAGGTCAGGGTTACCGACTGCGTCGCTGGTGTATTCAGGTTCACGCTGCCAAAAGTCAGGCTCGTGGCATTGATGCTCAACGTGGGCACGCCCGCGCCGAGCTGCAGAGCAAAGGTCTTCGATATAGCACCCGCGGTGGCTGTCAATGTTACTGTCTGCGCCGTGCTCACAGAGGAGACTGTGGCAGTGAAGCTTGCGCTGTTTGCACCCGACGGCACGGTCATTGTGGCCGGAACCGCGACTGCACTGCTGCTACTGGTCAGGTTGACCGCGACACCGCCACTTGGTGCCGCCGCGTTCAGTGTCGCCGTGCAGCTGTCGGTCCCTGCCGCGTTCATTGATGCACTGCTGCAGGTCACCGCGCTCAATACTGGTACCACCGCGCCGAGCTGCAGAGCAAAGGTCTTCGATAATCCGTCAGCGATCGCTGTCAGCGTCGCGGTTTGCACCGGGCTGACTGAGGAGACGGTGGCCGTGAAGCTTGCACTGCTTGAACCCGTAGGAATGGTTACCGATGCTGGCACTGCAACTGCACTGCTGTTGCTGGCCAAGCTCACCCCAAATCCCCCGCTGACGGCTGCCGCGTTCAATGTCACCGTACAGCTGTCGCTCCCTGTTGCAGTCATCGAACTGCTGCTGCAACTCACGCTGCTCAAAACCGGTACCCCATTGCCGCTTAATCCGATAAGGGTTGAGCTTCCCGTCGAAGAGTTGCTGGTCAGCACGAGCTGGCCCGTTGCCGCTCCTGAAGCAGTTGGATCGAACTGCAACGTGAGCGTTGCCGTCTGATTGGGGTTCAGCGTCATGGGGAAGTTGGCTCCAGATAGCGAGAATCCGCTTCCGGCCACCGTCGCCGCGCTGACTGTCACTGCCGCCGCGCCCGTCGAGGTCAAGGTCACCGGCAGCGTCCCGCCTGTGTTCACATTTTCGTTGCCGAAGGCCAGGTTGGTGGTGCTCACATTCAGCATGATCACTGACGCTCCCAGTTGCAAGCCAACGGTCCTGGTTATGCCGCCCGCACTGGCAGACAACGTCACGGCCTGTGCGACGTTGACTGCGGAGACTGAGGCAGTGAAGCTGGCGCTCGTTGCCCCGACAGGCAACGTCACCGAAGACGGCACTGTCACTGCGGAGTTGTTGCTGGCGAGATTTATCGTAAGGCCGCCGCTTATCGCCGCTCCGTTGAGTGTCACCGTGCAGCTGTCCTTACCTGCTCCCGTCATCGATCCGTTGGTGCAACTCAGTGCGCTCAGCACTGGCACGCCTCTACCTTGCAACCCTATACGCTTCGTTGTTCCATCTACGGAATTGCTGTTCAGTGTGAACTGGCCTGTCGCCGAACCTGTCGCGGTGGGATCGAATTGCAATGTGACAGTTGCGGTCTGATTGGGATCCAGAGTGAGCGGAAAGGCTGCTCCTGAGGCCGCGAAGCCGCTCCCTGACAAAGATGACGAATTGATCGTCACGGCCGTAGTCCCCGTTGATGAAAGAGTAAGCGTTTGTGCTGCCGGCGTATTCACTGCCACATCGCCGAAATCTACACTCGCCGAGCTTAAAGTCAGCGCGGGTCCTGCGGGGTTAAGTTGTAGGGCGAAGGTCTTCGACGCTGCGCCTACGCTCGCGGTTAGTGTCACAAAATCCACTGCGGTAGCCGGAGAGACAGACGCTGTGAATGAGGCGCTCGTTGAGCCCGCAGCTACAATCGCTGTGGCCGGCACAGTCACCAGTGAATCGCTGCTGGTCAGGTTCACCACGAATCCACCGCTGCCTGCTGCCGCGTTCAGCGTCACCATGCACTGGTCCGTCCCGGTTCCCGAAATTGCCGTGCGGGTGCAATTCAGTCCGCTCAGACCCGGCACACCCGTTCCGCTCAAGCTGATGATCGTCGATGATCCAGTCGACGAATCGGTGATCAGTGTCAACTGGCCAGTTGTCGCACCGGCAGTGGCGGGGTCAAACTGCACATTCAGCGTTGCTGTCTGGCCGGGCGTCAGTGTTATCGGAAGACTTCCACCGGCGATCGTAAAGCCAGTCCCCAAAAGCGACGCTGCGCTCACGGTCACTGCCGAGTTGCCCGTGGAGGATAGAGTGAGTGGTTGCGTGACCGGCGAGTTGACCGGTACGCTGCCGAAAGCGAGGCTCGACGCGCTGATGCCAAGAGCAGGGATTGCCGCGCCCAACTGGACGGCGAATGTCTGCGCCACACCCCCAACGCTGGCGGTTAACGTTGCGGCCTGCGTTGAAGCGACTGGTGACACGCTCGCTGAGAAAACGATACTGGCCGCCCCTGCCGGCACTGTTACAGAGTCAGGTACCGTCACGGCCAGGTTGCTGCTCGCAAGACTTACCGGGAGTCCGCCCGTGTCTGCAGCTGCGTTGAGTGTCACCGTGCAGTTGTCAGTTCCTCCGCCTGTGATTGATCCGCTCGTGCAGTTAAGCGCGCTCAGCACCGGCACTCCAGTGCCGCTCAGGCTGACCGAGGTTGAAGCTCCCGTCGAGGAATTGCTGGCGATGGTTAGTTGGCCGGTCGCTGCCCCGGTGGCCGTCGGATTGAACTGGACGGCAAGGGTGAAACTGCTGTTTGCGTTGACCGTTACAGGCATGCCGCTTTGGCCGCTGGACGAGAACGACTGTCCGCTCAAAGTCAATTGCGAGATCGTAACTGACGTCGAACCTTGATTTACAAACGTCACGCTGATACTTACCGCTCGACCCACAGCCACTGGACCAAAGTCAACGGTGCTGGACGATGCGACAAGCGTCCCCGTCGTAGCGTCGGTTTGCGCCTTATTCGTCGCAACTGATGCGACGCAGCCGTTCAGAGCAAAACTGACCGAAATCAGCGCCATGAACCCAAGTCGCTGTAGACACAATTGCAAGAATCGCGCATTAGGTCGGCTTGCAGCCTGCACTAAGGTCACCATGTTTGATTACCTGTGTTGGGACAGTATATCCACAGATTTGGGTACTATGAATACATATGAACGTTACCTTTGTGGAGCATGGGTCGTGGAAGTAATACAACTTTCGTACTATCTAGTTTCGAACTTTAGAAAAGCGTAGCTTTGCGAATGGCTCGCCGTACGTGATCCACGTCACTTGTGGCAATTCGGCCGATGGCTTTTTTGCTTCAACGGCTGAGAATGGCATCGGTACCGCGGGTGCAAAGAACGGGAACTTTTTTGCATTGTGCAGATTTAACTTGTTTATTTAGATTGTATTATATGGAATCGAGAAATCCCCTGACTTGCGGAACTAGAAATACTTAACACCGGCGCAGGTTCGCAGCAGATGACGTGACCATGGTAACTTACCTCATCACGCGTTGCTCCATGCTGTCGCCTGAGCGCAGGGTTTCCGTCACTCAAAGTAACTCGCAAAGGTAATCACAAAACTGGGAGACGTTTCGCCGCGGGTCTAACTGCACATGCTGTTGCCCCGAGGAACTGCCCGGTAATAGGGTAAGTAACCTAAGTAACAATGCACCTCAGGAGGATCCCGAACGAACGTGAGTTCGGAAGCTTCGACCTGTGCTTCAGCCGATTTGAGCGTGCCGGTACACTAAGATGGTTCGCATTTAGAAGGAACCTGAATGTTGATACGTTCCCGAGCACCTTTGCGTCTTGGCCTCGCCGGCGGCGGAACGGATGTTTCCCCATATTGTGATGAGTTCGGCGGCGCCATTCTGAACGCCACGATCGCCTACTACGCTTATGCCTCCATCGAACCGCTGGAGACGGGTGCCGTCCAATTCAATTCCAGTGACCGGGATCAATTTATCGAATATAAAAGTGCGGGCAACCTGCAATTCGATGGCACCCTCGACCTTTTGAAGTATGTCCACAACCATGCGGTTCGCAAATTCAATGCGGGCCAACCCCTTAGCCTCAGGCTCACTACGAGTGTCGATGTACCCGCGGGATCAGGACTCGGCGGCTCTTCGACTTTGGTCGTTGCCGCGCTTAAGGCCTATGCAGAGTGGCTCAACTATCCCCTGGATGACTATGAACTTGCCCAGACCGCCTATGTGATTGAACGCGAAGAGGCCGGTCTCCAGGGCGGCCGCCAGGATCAATACGCCGCGGCGTTCGGTGGATTCAATTTCATGGAGTTTGGCCGCAACGGACGCGTATTGGTAAATCCCTTGCGCATCAAAGAGAGCGTCATTTCCGAACTTGAAGCATCCATGCTGCTGTTCTATACAGGTGCGTCCCGGTCTTCGTCAGCCATCATCTCGGAGCAGTCCAGAAATGTTGAGACAGGTAACGCTGATGCCGTCGAGGCCATGCACCAAATCAAGCAGGAAGCGCTGCGCATGAAGGAATCCCTGTTGCGAGGGGATTTTTGCCTGTTACACGAGGTATTGCGCTCCAGTTGGGAAGCCAAGAGGCGAATGGCAAGCCAGATCGTCAACGAGAATATCGCAAGTTTGTACGCGAAGGCTCTCGAGGCTGGCGCATATTGCGCAAGGATCTCCGGCGCCGGCGGCGGAGGATTCATGATGTTCCTGGCTGACCCCATGCGCAAAAACAAAGTAGCCGACGCCCTACGGGATTGTGAAAACAACGGCGTCGTATACGGTTGTCATTTCACGCATATTGGCGCCCAGGCCTGGAGAGTCAAGTAGCCGCCTTCGATCCGACATTTCAACGAACCCTAGAGCACGATCTTGGCGATCGTTGCCAGTTGCATAAACGATGTCCCCTCGTATATCTTTCCGATCTTCGCGTCGCGATAGAGTTTCTCCACCGGCGACTCTTTCACAAACCCTGACCCTCCGAATACCTCGACGGCAAGACTTGCAACACGCTCCGCGGCATGCGACGCAAAATACTTGCACATGGCCGCTTCCTTGCGAAATTCAAGCTGTGCGTCCTTCAGTCGCGCCGAGTTGTAAACCATCAGCCTGGCAGCCTCAATGTCTGTAGCCATCTCTGCGAGCTGAAATTGCATGGCCTGAAACTCGACGATCGCCTTTCCGAATTGCCTGCGCTCTTTGGCGTGCCTCACAGCGTGGCCCCAGGCGCCTTCAGCCAGCCCAAGCATTTGCGCCCCAATGCCGATGCGCCCGACGTTGAGCGTCTCCATCGCAATCTTGTAACCGTTGCCCGCCTCGCCCAACACCTGCGCCGCCGGCACTGCACACTCCTCCAGGATCAGCTCGCATGTGCTTGAGGCGCGAATGCCCAGCTTCTCCTCTTTCTTGCCGATCGTGAATCCCTCCGCATCCTTCTCCACCAGGAATGCGGTGATTCCCTTGTGGCCCAAGCTCACGTCTACTGTGGCGAATACAATGAACAATCCAGCTTCCCTGGCGTTCGTGATCCACAGCTTGCGTCCGGTCAAAAGGTATTCGCTGCCGCGCTTCTGAGCGCGTGTTTGCAACGCAAATGCGTCGGAGCCCGACCCTGCTTCACTTAGGGCGTAGGCGCCCACTGTATCCGCCGCCAGCCGCGGAAGATAATTTTTCTTCTGCTCAGACGTGCCCCAGCGCTGCAATGCACTCGCCACAAGCGTATTCTGCACATCGACCACCAGGCCCACCGAGGGATCGACGGCGGAGAGCATCTCCACTGCCAGAACCGCATCAAAAAACGACCCGCCGCTGCCACTGAACTCCTCCGGAATCTCAATACCCATCAAGCCAAGCTCAAAAAGCTTGCGCAACAGCGCGGCGTCAATCTTCTGCTCGTCGTCCATGCGTCGCACCTGCGGCGCCACCTCATCCTGGGCAAACTTCCGAACGGTTTCGCGAAACAGAATTTCATCTTCCGTCAGTTGAGTGATAGGCGGGTTTCGATCAAGGGAGTTCAACGAATCGTACCTCCGCGTGTCGTTCAATCTTGAAGTATGATCACAACCGCTCTGCAATGATATGCTGCGTTCGGATGGATGCGGAAGAGGAGCAGGGAAGCACCGAATGAAGATTAAGGATCATGTCTTCCTTGTTACCGGCGGCGCCTCGGGATTGGGCGCGGCGACGACGCGCCTGCTGGTATCGGAAGGCGGTTCGGTTGTCATTGCCGATTTAGATCAACCTGCAGGCGAGGCCGTGGCCTCGGGACTGGGGCCGACCGCCCGCTTTTGCCAGATTGATGTCACGAGCGAAAGCGACGGCCAAGCCGCAGTCGATCTCGCACTTCATGCCTTCGGTCACTTGCACGGCCTGGTGAACTGCGCGGGCATTGCTCCCTCTGAGAAAGTGGTTGGCCGCGATGGCCTGCATCGCTTGGATACCTTCGCCAAAACTGTGAATATCAATCTGGTGGCAACTTTCAACATGATCCGCCTTGCCGCGGCCGCGATAGCAGGAGAGGAGCCCGGCGAAGACGGCGAGCGCGGGGTCATCGTCAACACCGCTTCCATTGCCGCATATGACGGCCAGATCGGGCAGGCGGCCTACGCGGCATCGAAGGGCGGAGTCGTTTCCCTCACATTGCCCATCGCGCGCGAGCTGGCGCGATCCGGCATCCGCGTCGTCACCATTGCGCCGGGAATCTTTGAGACGCCCATGATGGCCGGCTTTCCACAGGAGGTGCGGGAAGCACTCGGCAAGAGCGTTCCATTTCCGCCTCGGTTGGGCCGTCCCGCGGAGTTCGCGGCCCTTGTCAAACACATCTTCGAAAACGTCATGCTGAATGGCGAAACTATTCGGCTCGACGGCGCTCTGCGCATGGCCGCGCGCTGACTCGCGAGACCCGAGGAGAACAAATGGCCGAGCCAGACCCCATCGTCATTGTTGGTGCAGCGCGCACGCCAATAGGCGCCTTTCAAGGCGATCTGAAGGAGGTGGCCGCGCCCGAGCTTGGCGCCGCCGCCATCCGAGCCGCCGTTGAACGTGCGGGCGTCCCGGCAGACGCTGTGGACGAAGTCGTCATCGGCTGCGTGCTCCCAGCGGGCATGGGCCAGGCTCCTGCACGGCAGGCTGCGCTTGGTGCCGGGCTGCCGCCTTCCACCGGCGCGGTCACCATCAACAAGATGTGCGGCTCCGGCATGAAGGCCGTAATGCTTGCCCACGATCTGCTGCTTGCGGGCAGCGCGAAGATCATGGCCGCAGGCGGCATGGAGAGCATGACCAACGCCCCTTATCTCCTCGATCGCGCGCGAAACGGCTACCGCATGGGACACGCGCGCGTTCTCGATCACATGTTTCTTGATGGGCTCGAAGACGCCTACGATAAAGGTCGCCTAATGGGCACTTTCGCCGAAGACTGTGCGCAGAGTTACGCCTTTACGCGTGCGGAGCAGGATGAATTTGCTCTGGCATCGCTCACGCGAGCGCAAAAAGCAGCATCGGACGGCAGCTTCGCAGCTGAGATCGTTCCGGTCACCGTGAGATCCGGCAAGACCGATCGCGTGGTTAGCCAGGACGAGCTCCCGCTGAAAGCGACACCGGAGAAAATTCCGCAACTCAAGCCTGCCTTTCGCGAAAGCGGAACCGTAACCGCCGCAAACTCGAGCGCCATCTCCGACGGCGCTGCAGCGCTCGTTCTCATGCGCCGCCCTGAAGCTGAACGACGCGGCCTCAAGCCCTTGGCAACGATCATCGGTCACTCTACTTTCTCCAACACACCCGCGCTCTTTCCCACCGCGCCCATCGGCGCCATTCGCCGCCTGCTGGAGCAGACCGGCTGGGCCATCGGCGATGTCGACTTATTTGAAATCAACGAGGCCTTCGCCGTGGTGGTAATGGCGGCCATGCGTGATCTCGACATTCCACACAACAAAGCGAATGTGCATGGCGGCGCCTGTGCTCTCGGTCACCCCATCGGCGCGTCGGGCGCGCGCATTCTTGTCACGCTTCTCGCGGCGCTCGCAAAATACAAACTGCGCCGCGGCATCGCCGCGATGTGTCTTGGCGGCGGAGAAGCCACGGCCATCGCGATTGAACGTGTCGGCTGAGGGCTCGGCCGGATCAGTTCCGGTCCCCACCTCTAACTTCGCACTGCAGACTCCGATTGCCCCGGTGCCACAGCTTTCGGCGCCATGGGCATACTCCGCAGCCGCACTCCCGTAGCGGCAAAGATCGCGTTGCCCACCGCGGGCGCCAGGCCCACGATGCCGGTTTCGCCTGCGCCCGCTGAAGGAAGATCCTTGCGATCGAGCAACACAACATCGATCTGCGGTGTGTCGCTGAACCGCGGCAACCGGTACTGTGCGAACGCGGGATTCAGAATGCGCCCATCGGCAAACAGCACCTGCTCAAAAAGCGCGCCGCCAATGCCCTGCACAATCGCACCCGAATTCTGATTGAGCAATCCATCGGGGTTCACAATTGCGCCCGACTCCCACGCCTGCACCACACGGCGGATGCGCACCTTCTTAGTTGCAGGATCGATTGTGACTTCGGCGCATGTGGCCACGTAACCGCCCTTCTCTGTGCCGCCGGCAATTCCAAATCCCCGCTCGGGTGTCGACTTCACGCTTGCCCAGCAGAACTTCTCGGCAGCCGCCTTGAACACGGCAATCAGCCTCGTGTCGGTGAGATTCTTCAGCCGAAATTCCAGCGGATCCATTCCAGCGCCATGCGCCAGCGAGTCCATTGCCGATTCGCGGGCAAAGTGGTTCGCGGCCGCCGCGAGCGAACGATACGACCCCTGTCGTAGCGGAGAATTTGCCGCGTGGTACTGGATGATCTGGTTCGCGACGTTGTATGGCGTTCCGAGGCCGGCGTTGCCTGAGTTGTAATTGTGGTGCTCCCAGGCGAGCAGCGTTCCATCGCGCTTCGCACCTCCACGGATCTCAATCAGCCCGGCCGGTCTGAAGTACGCCCACGTGAACTCTTCGCGACGCGTCCATTCCAGCTTCACAGGTTTGCCCGCAGCCTTTGCCAGCCGCGCGGCTTCCACAGCCGCCTCGCCCGTATGTTTGCCACCATATCCACTGCCCATATCGGGCTGAATCACTCGCACATTTTCCTCGGGAATCTTGAAGGCCTCTGCCAGCTCTCCCTGCACGCCGAAGGGGCGTTGCGTTCCCGTCCACACCGTCAACTTGTCGCCGTCCCATTCGGCCACGGCAGCGCGCGGCTCCAGCGGTGCGTGCGCAATGTATTGGATGGTGTATTGCTCTTCCACTTTGACATCCGCCGTCTCCATCGCCTGCGCTACGGATCCGGCAACATGCTGCCCCCGCCCTCCCTGTCCGTTTCCCGTGCCGTTCTTCAGCACGCCGAAGAGCTCGCGGTTCGAGGGCTGCGCCGGCACATCCCACTCGGCCTCGATGGTCGCAAGCGCATGCCGCGCAGCCATCGGATCGGGCGCGACCACCCCGGTAAAATCGCCATCGCGTACCACCTTCACTTCGGGCAGCTTCTCGGTTGCGCTGGTGTCGATCGACTTGAGCGTTGCATTGAAGCCATCGGGCCGCAGCACCGCGCCAAACAACATCCCAGGTCGGACAATGTCAGAGGGGTACACGTGCTTCCCGGTTACGAAATCGCGGCCCTGCGCTTTCGGAATCTGCGTCCCGGCAATCTTCCACGCGCTCGGTGCGATCAGCACTTCTTCGCTGGAGACGATCTTCACCAGGTTGTCGCCGTGCGTCAGCTCGCCATAACTGAGCGAACGCCGCGTTTTGGGATCAGTAATTTTGGCGTCCGCGGCAACGAGCGCCGCCGCGTTGGCACTCCAGCGCGTGGCTGCCGTCTCCAGCAGCATCTGGCGCGCTGCGGCCGCCATGGTGCGAAGTTCAGGTCCCATCGTGGGCGTCGTGCGGCTGCCAAACGTGCCCATGTCCCAGGGTACGAGCGCGGTATCGCCCATCACCATCTCGATTGAGTCAAAAGGCACGCGCAACTCTTCCGCTACCTGTTGCGCAAGCGAAGTGCGGATGTTCTGGCCGACTTCAACCTTGCCGGTAAACACCTTCACTCCGCTGTCGGCGCCGATGTGCAGCCATGCGCCTAAATTTTTCGGCAGCTCGCGGCCGCCAAAATTCCTCCCCGCTTCCTGCGTCAACGCCGGGGCGCTGGCCAGGCCCACAAACAGGCCGCCGCCAAAGATCTTCAGAAAGTCGCGTCGATCGAATTGCCAGCCGCCCGGCGGATTCCACGATCCGCCTTCGAAGAACTCACGCTCAAACTCATCGCGGTAATTCATCGACTCGGCTCCGCTGTCATCCTCTGTGCGGCGCGTTTGATGGCTGCCACAATGCGCGGATAGGTTCCGCACCGGCATAAGTTGCCATTCATCGCCATCACGATCTCGTCGTCGCTGGGATTACGTTTATTGCGCAAAAGAGAAGTCGCGCTCAGAATCATGCCTGAAGTGCAGTAGCCGCACTGCAGGGCTCCCTCGTCCAGGAAAGCCTGCTGCACGGCGCTGAGCTGTCCATTTTGCTCCAGGCCTTCAATGGTTACGATCTTTGCCGCCGCCGCCGTGGATACGGGCCTTCGGCAGGAATGGACCGCCTGCCCGTTGAGCAGAACCGTGCACGCTCCGCATTGCCCTTCGCCGCAGCCGTATCGGGTTCCAGTCAAGTTGAGCCGGTTGCGCAGCACGTACAAGAGGGGCTCATCCGCTGGGGCATCTACACTCAGCTGTGCGCCGTTCACGTTCAGAACGAACTTGGCCATTGCCAGCTCCGAATCTGCGAGAGCCATCTGTACACGCATCAGCATAGTGCAGGCGGCGCATGCATGCTTCAACTGGTGTGAGTCGACTCGCGACTCGCGAACACTTACGCTCCAGCCAGCGCCGCTTCGGAATAGCCGGTGTCCGCTTCCGGCGCGGCATCGCCGGATTCGGGACCGCTGACCGGCACATGGGCCAGCTCCCATGCCGAGCGATCTTTCATCAAGCGCGACACAAAAGCGGTGTGCATGGCGTGACCGGCGCGCATGGCCACCACGTGGCCCTCCAGGCGGCGGCCGGCAAGCGCCAGATCGCCGATCAAGTCGAGAACCTTGTGCCGCACATACTCGTCGCGAAAACGCAACGGGCCGTTTTCCGGTCCACTTTCGCTAAGGATGATCGCATTTTCCGGGCCGGCGCCGCGGATGAGTCCCATGTCGCGCAGCTTTCGCTCGTCAGCCTTGTAGCCGAAGGTCCGCGCGGGAGCAATCTCTGAGCCGTAGGTCTCAGCAGCAAGATCGATACAGGTTTTCTGCTGGCCAATGGGTGCGGGAAATTCGATGGTGTAAGAAATGCGGTAACCGGAGCCTGGGTACACGCCGATGAATTTGTCGCCCTCGCGAACTTCTACGGGTTGCAGGATGCGAAGGGTTTCGCGACGGCGACGCTGCGAGCGAATGCCGACGCTTGAGAATGCCTCCACATAAGGCAAAGCACTGCCGTCAAGAATCGGCAGTTCCAGGTTGTCGATCTCCACAATCACGTTATCGATGCCCATGCCGATGAAGGCCGAGAGCAAGTGTTCCGTGGTGGAGATCAGTACGCCCTGGCGCATCAGGCTGGTTGCATAACTGACTTTGGCCACGTTGCGGCCAATGGCAGGAATTTCGAAATTGTCCAGATCGGTCCGTCGAAAGACAATGCCCGAACCTGCCGCGGCTGGCAGCAGCCTCATCGTCACCGGCGCACCCGAATGCAGCCCTACGCCCTCAAATTCAAGGGGTGCCGCAATCGTCTGTTCCAGATGCGCAAGTTGAGTCAAATCGCTTCTCCGGCGTTGAAAGCGTGTCTTGTGTTCAGATTAGACCCGGTGAGGAAAATCCGTCGTGTGGCATTTTTACCACACTCTGCGCCCACTCTAACACCGGTGTCTTGCGAGTCAACACCCGCGGCGCTTTACTTTAAGCGTCGTAGAATCAGGGAGTCCACTGCGAGGTCTGCGCCGGAAACCGGAACGAAGGACCAAGAATGCTGAAAAATCCCGATTCGATGTTTCCCATTCGCGCCCTGCTGGCCGGTGCGCGCCGCAAACAGGCGAAGCTGCTTCACCTGACTCGCCAGCTGGTTCTCGCGGAATCGCCTTCCGACTCGAGAGCGGCAGTGAGTGCATGCATTGCCCTGGCCGCCGCACGCGCCAGGCAACTGGGCGGCCGGGTGAAACTGCACCGGCATCCTCGATTCGGCGATGTTCTGGAGGCGCGTTTCACCGCGCTCAAGTCGCGCGCCCGGGCTGCGAAACGGATTCTCCTTCTCGGCCATCTCGATACCGTTTGGCCGCTGGGAACGTTGAAGACCATGGCTTGCCGCGTCAAGGACGGCCGGCTTTGGGGTCCGGGGACGCTGGATATGAAGGCTGGCGTCGCCATGGCCTTCACCGCCCTCGAAATGCTCACGGAAGCTAACCTGCTTCGGCACGAGGTTGTGCTTTTGCTGAACGGCGATGAGGAGGTCGGCAGTCCGGTTTCGCGGCCGATCACCGAAGAACTCGCAAAAACTTGCGACGCTGTGTATGTTCTGGAGCCGGCACAGGGTCTGGCTTACAAAACGGCGCGCAAGGGCACGGGCAACTGGCGTATCGAGGTCAAGGGCGTTGCGGCGCACGCGGGAGTGGACTTTGAGAAAGGGGCGAGCGCCATCCGCGAGCTTGCGCGCGTGGTCGAAACGGTGAGCGGGTGGACCGACCTCAAGCGCGGGCTCACTGTGAATGTGGGTGTTGTTGGCGGCGGCACAAAAAGCAACGTGATTGCTGCCGAAGCCTGGGCAGAAGTGGACGCACGCATCGTGCGCCGCGCGGATGGCCCTTGCATCGAGCGCAAATTTGCCGCGCTCCGGGCCATTGATCCGCGCTGCAGCTTGACCGTGGCAGGCGGCATTAACCGGCCGCCCATGGAGCTCGGCCGCGGAACCCAAAAGCTCTTCCACCAAGCGCAGGTGCTTGCCGCTGAGCTCGGCTTCGCACTCGACGAAGCCGCGACAGGCGGCGCCTCCGATGGAAACTTTACCGCGGCTCTCGGCATTCCCACGCTCGATGGCATGGGTGCTGTGGGCGAGGGAGCGCATGCGCGGCATGAGTCAGTCGTGATCGAGCACCTGGCTCCGCGCACGGCGCTGCTGGCGGCCATGCTGATGGGGTAAAGCAGCAGACAGTTCACAGTTCACAGTTCACAGTCCGCAGTTCACAGTTTGCAGTTCACAGTTCGCAGTTCACAGCGCGCTGTTCGAGTGCCGGGGAAGGAGCGAATCTCATTATCGAGAGAGGCGATGCTGTTTATATTCTGGTAACTCCCGCCCCCCATCCCCTTTTGGGGTTAAGTGCTTTCCCTGCAATCGTTTGAACCCCCCATCATTTGCTGCAACCAGCTGATTCCAAAGGGGTTATTCGCTATGATCCGCAATTCAAAGGACTTAGGTGCCGTTTTTCAGGACGTTTGAACAGCGGATGGTGCAATTCGCTCTGAGAGCGGCTGATTTTCTGCGTGTACTGAGGTTGTACAGGGTTTCGTAATCGCATCGAAGCCATTCATTTTCTGCTGGTTGGAGACAGTGTACTGGGGTACTGACTCAGTATCCGGGCTGGATTTGGGGCGGATTCGCTCTGAATGGATGCCGACGGTGAGGTTCTCGCGTTTTTTTCGCATACGTTGGACTCCGAGAGACAGCGAACAGGGATCAGGGAACAGGGATCAGAAAAGGCCCCCGCGCCATGGCCCGCTGTTGTGGTGATGCTAGGTTGATTGTGCGCCAAAGGCGGGAAATTCTATGCAAAGTGCGAGCGACGGCTAATCGCCTTTGGGTCTTGGCTTTAGCTGTAGGGTGGGGCGCTCGCAGACTTGACATCGCGTGGGGTGCGGAGACATTACACAAGAAATGGGTTTTGGCGGTTAGCCAACCAACCGACCGCTATTGTCTCATCCGACGGATCGGCGCCCTGCATAGGCACCTGGACGGTCTGATGAGACGCGCTTTTATCTGGTCTTCTTGCTTAGCCGGAATGATATGATTTTGCCATTTCTCAGTGTTGCTCTCCACGGTTCGTCCTGATCGGGCACTCGCATTCGGCCTCTTAGAAAAATCGGCGCGGCGTCTATGACAGCACGTGACAGTAGCGGGGCTCGACATTCCATTTGGTGAGGTCCATCCAGGAGAATTGAGATGAATCGTCGAAGCATTCCGAAGGATACAGGAGCCCACTTTCCCCTCGCAGCGGTCTCTTCATACGCACAGGCGGAAACGGCAAAGCGAGAATTCCGTGTGCAAGAGGGGCAAGACCGCTTCAACGAGCGCATTCCCATTGGCGCCAAAAGCTCAATCGACCGCAAGGTGTCGGCCAAGGACACAGGAGGGTCATGGTCCATGTTTGAAGCGCATTGGCGCCTGAATGGTGGACCTCCCTTGCATGTCCATCACGGCGAGGACGAGTGGTTCTATGCCATCGAAGGGGAATATGTCGTGCAGGTCGGCGATGAGAGGTTCAGGCTTAGGCCAGGAGATTCGCTTCTCGCGCCACGGAAAGTTCCTCATACCTACGCTCACCTTGGCGACGGGCAGGGTAGGATGCTTTTCGCCTACCAACCAGCTGGCAGTTCGCTCATCCGGCGTGGCCCACTTTGATCATCTAAATTGGCCCACCTGGGTAGTGATATTGTGCATCATTTCTCTGGTCTTGGTTTTTCGGGTTTGCGAGATATGATGCCAGTCGTAGTCGAGGCGGTGGTAATGTGGGAATCGCCGCAGCGATTTCCAAGGGCTGTGGGAAGGGTGGGAAAACAGTTTTATCGTTTTCCCATGCTTTCCACAGGCCGTCATTTCCACGGCCTTGTTTTTTGCGCGCGCGATTTTTCATTCAGTGTTTTTTGCTCCTTTCCAGCGTTCGCCGGAAACGAAATGACTCGGTTCCGGTGTCGATGATGTGGGCACGATCCGTGATCCGGTCCAGCAGCGCCTTGCAGAGCCGGGGATTTGGAAATACGGTTGTCCATTCGGAGAACGGTAAATTCGTGGTGACTATAATCGCAGCTCGCTCGGCTCTGTCAGAGATCACCTGAAAGAGAAACTCTGCGCCGATGTCGGCCAGCGGAACGTATCCGACCTCATCGAGGACAATCAGTTCGTACTTCTGCCATCGCATCATCAGCTTGCGGACCTGGTTGTTTTGCTTGGCTTCGACCAGTTCGTTAACCAGCGCCGCCGCGGTGGTGAAGCGGACGCGCCGCTTCTGCCGGCAGGCGGCCAGGCACAGGCCGGTGGCGAGGTGAGTCTTTCCCGTGCCGCTTTCGCCGATCAACACCAGCGGTTCCTTTCGATCGATATAGCCACCTTCGGCCAATTCGCGAATGCGAGCTGCGGAAATCTGTTGCGCTTGCGCAAAGTCGAACTCTTCGAGCGTCTTCAAGCGCGGCAGTTGCGCATCGCGAATGCGGTTATCGATGGCGTGCCTGTCGCGCTCTTCGCACTCGATGGCCAGCAGCGCTTCGAGATATCGGATATGGCTGTGGTTTTCCTTGACTGCCTGTTCGGCAAGCGGCACGAAGTTGGCGCCGACGGTAGGCAGCCGGACCGCTTTGCAGTACTGAAGCACACTGGCGTATTCCAAGGCATGTGTCTGGTTTTTCAATGGATGGCCCCCGTAGTGTTGGCCAGCAACAGGTCATAGTTATCCATGACCGGCATGGGGCGTTCGAACTGAAGCAGTTCTTCGGCCAAAGCCACTGCATGCTGGCGGCGTTGTTCCGGGTCGGGCATACGCAGCAGATGCATCACAGCGGCTGAATCGCTGATCCCCAGGCGCAAAGCCTCTTCCACGGCGACGATGAGCTTATCCCATCCATCGGTAGAGCCGGCACGGACCAGAGCGATCATCTCGCGGGTTCCCTTGCCCTTGCCATGACGCTGCTCAAGCTGTTGCCAGATGGCGTCCAGGCAAGCGGGCCAGCGGCCGGCTCGACGCCACTGTTCCAGAGGCGTCGAACCCTTCATGGCTCCCGGCTTCCGTTCCAGCACATCCAGGTAGTGTTCCAGATCGAGGCTCTCGTGGCCACGCCCATAGCATCGTGGGTGACGTGCAGTCACCTTGTTGTCATGCATGATCTCTACGGTTAATGGGCCAACCACTGCTGATACACGAAGCCCTGGCCAGAGCGGAGTCGAGTACCAGTTGGTCTTCACCTTCACCCGGCCCTTGCTGTCCACCAGCAGCGGATACAGCGACTCATGAATGGGAAAACCTTCTTCGGTCAGCGGCGACAAATGCTCACGTTCCAGATCACTGGCCTGACCGACCGTCATCGATCGGCCAACGATCGTGCGGCTTCGACTCTCCAGGCAGGCATCCAGAATCTGTTCGTTCAACCTGTCTAACCCAGTGGCCTCCGGCACGGGCACCAGCCAGTTGCGCCGGAACCAGCCCAACTCGCCCTCCACGCCGCCTTTTTCGTTGCCGCTGGCCGGGCTGCAGTACTCGCTCTGATAGCCCCAGTGCGACCGGAACGCTATGATCCGTTCCGTCTCTACACGCTGGTATCCGCGCAGAATCTTCCTCACCACCGAGGTCATGTTGTCGTATCGAAGGGTCTTAAAAACACCGCCAAAGTAGGCGAACGCATGCTCATGGGCTTCGAGCAGCGCTTGCTGCGTGGCGTGAGGATAGGCCCGATGGAAGGCATCGCCTGAGCCCATGCTGCGCATCGCAAAGAACTGCAGCTTGCGCACCTCGCCGCCCAGTACGGCCGTACCTTCGAACCAATCCACCTGAGCTTCCTGGCCCAACTTATAACTCTGCGGCACAAATACTTCCCGTCCGCTAAGCCCCAGCTCCCGCTTACGCTGCCGCACATAACGCCGTACCGTAGCTTCTCCGACGGGATGATCCGGATGCTCGCGGCACAGCCGCATCCAGATCCGGTGAGCCGTGTGCCGCTGCTTGCGCGGCGCCTGAAGGTCCGAAGCCAGCATACTGTCGATCAGTTCCCTGACAGGACCGAGTCGCCGAGCTTCCTTTACTACCGCTTTTCGCTCGGGCGGGATCGCGCTGTCGATCGCTTGCCGCACCATCCGCCGGTGCACGCCATGCTTCCTGGATAATCCCTGGATCGTCTCTCCGGCCGCAAATCCCCGCCGGATCACTTCGAATAGTTCCACCTTATGCCTCCTGTCCATCCCAGAATCCTTACATCCGGGCTTGTACAGGTGGGCCAATTTAGATGAGCGAAGTGGGCCAATTCAGATGAGCGAACTCGATATGGAAGCTTTTTTTCTAGAGATCAGCAGGTTGGCTGGCACGCCCTCGGCGAATGAAGTTCAGCAAATCTTCAGAACTCACGGCATGGAGGTCGTGGGACCTCCGCTGAAAGTCTGACGGAGGAGTTAACGTCGCCAAGCCTCGGGGCCGAACAGCCGTTGTTCACCAATAACCGGCATCCGGAAATAACGATTCGAAACTTCCGGTTGGATGACCATCCGGGAATAAGATTGCAAGCAGGATTTGCCGGGGGCGGCATGAAGACTCAATTTGCCCATGCGATTTGTCGCGTTTGCGAGGTTGTTTTGTGCGCGCTCGTACTTACGACTCCTGGACGCGCTCATGCCCAGGCGGGATTGACAGTCCAGGATGGCGTAACAACGCCGCCGGTCCTGACTCATTTCGTCCAGGCTGAATACACCCAAGAGGCCCGAAAAGCCCGCTATGTGGGGTTCTGCATCGTTCGCCTGACTGTCGATGAGCGTGGATTCCCACAAAATGTACACGTGACTCGTCCGGTTGGCATGGGCCTTGAATTGAATGCCGTCAAGGCTGTGAAGCAAGAGCGGTTCAAGCCCGCAACGCGGGATGGCCGTCCGGTCGCATTCCCGCTCTCGATGGAAGTGGGCTTCAAGCCAACGCCCTGACGGCAACTCTTGTCTTACTCAAATCTCGGCTGGATTCGGTCGCTTTCCGAGACGAAGCTTCGGCATAGGGAAGGATGGCCGACCATACACCCTTGACGGGTTATTTGCGTTCAGCGTCGCGCCCATTCTGTGAGAATAGTGGCGTCATCCGGAGTCTTATTACACATTTCCGGGCAATCCGGGGGGCAAAATATATCGATGGACACTTTCGTGACAATCGTTCACGAACACTTTGACGACATTGCGAATTCTTACGAGATGCGCTGTGTGGAGGAGCGCGAGTTCCATGTCCGATACCGCAATGCTAGGGTCGCGTTCGGCGTCTCATGGAACCGAGGGAGATCCTATGAACTGGGTGTAGGAGTGGGCTTGGAAACCGCTGGATGTGACGGTCGGAGAAGTTACGACTTGCGGGACATCCTCCGATTCCAAGACG
Organism: uncultured Acidobacteriaceae bacterium; assembly: GCA_963758785.1. GTDB lineage: Bacteria > Acidobacteriota > Terriglobia > Terriglobales > Acidobacteriaceae > Telmatobacter. The sequence goes on along the minus strand of CAVWXA010000015.1, from coordinate 1,021,298 downwards.
CTCCGGAGACATCGTGGGTTGGGGCGCTTTCGGTCAATCCATCACATGACCTTCGAAAGCCGGTCAGCGAGTTAGCACGTTTGACGAGAACCTATGCAGACCGATTCCTGCGCGGCGACGCCGATGCATTTGGTGCGATTGCGGAACTCACGGGCAACCGTGCCAAACACGACTGGCAATTGGAAGCGGTTGGCCCCGAGGTGCAAGGCCTTTTCGAGCGGGCTAATGCAGCTTGGCTGAAACAAGATTACGTGGGTGTCATAGAGGCATATGAGGCAATTCCGTTTTCCTTGAGCCCATTCGCACGGGAGCGTCTGGCGATTACGAAACAGAGGGCGGCGAGAGGTTGAGCCTAAGAGTAGGTGCTGGCTGCGGGTGTTTAACCGGCTATTCTTACAACCATAATCATTTCGATATGGTTATTTCTGTCATGGAAAAGCCATTGCCAAACGGCCTTCTTGAAGCCATTCGTTACTTCGCCGATCCCGATGTGTGCGTTGAGTTCGTCGCGGCGATGCGCTGGCCTCATGGTGTCGAGTTTGCCCGCACTGCGAGCGGCAAGAAAGTCTCTTATCTCAAGTCGCGTCGCATCTGGAAGTGCATGGCGAAGGACTGCCACAAGCAATTCAGCGTGAAGACCTTCAGCGTCTTTGAGGATTCGCCTATTCCGCTCGACAAGTGGCTCACTGCCGTTTGGCTGGTAGTGAACTGCAAGAACGGCATCAGCAGCTATGAGATTGCCCGCGATCTGAAGGTCACTCAGAAGTCGGCGTGGTTCATGCTGCATCGGATCCGGCTTGCTCTCAAGAATGGCTATCTTTGAGCAAGATGGGCTGCTCATCGGTGGGCCGATTGAAGCCGATGAGTCCTTCATCGGCGGCAAGTCCAAGAAACATGCACGCTACGCAGAGCGCAACGAGGCTCTTGGACAACGCATGACGGCCGATCTACCGCAAGCCCGCCGTCATGGGGATGCTGGACCGCGAGACTCCGCCAGGTTCGCGCCACCGTCTTCCCAAGATAGAGCGCGGTACTCTGAAGTGCGAGATTCTGAATAACGATCCAGAAGATGTCGCACCGTCTTCACCGATCAGCACAAGCCGGATACGACCATGCGCAAGTAATGCATTTCATTCACGAGACCGTGAACCACATGAAGGAATACGTGCGCGGCGAGGTCCACACTCACGGAATCGAGAATTTCTGGTCACTGCTCAAGCGCGGTCTGAGTGGAACCTACGTTTCCGTCGAACCGTTCCATCTTGCTCGCTACGTGGATGAGCAAGCATTCCGCTTCAACAACCGCGCCACCAAAGACAATCCGCTGAATGATGCAGACCGTTTCATGCTTGCCGTATCGCAGATCGCAGGTAAAAGACTGACCTATGCAAGGAGCTGACCGGCAAGGTGGGAGAAACGACGCGAGCCGTTCTAAGCCAGCCTGTGTGGATGAGGCGACAGCGGAGCGCGGGAAGCGGAAGCCTTAGGCGTTCCCCTCTTTCTCTTCTTCCATGCGCCTCTGTAGTTCCGTTTTCGACACTCTTCATTATCTTCGCGCATTGCGTCTGTGAATCGCTCGAATTCTGGATTGTCGGGCGGCTGTCTTCATGGCGTTATGATAGCGCAATCTGAAAAAACAAACGGAGGAACTGTGACGGAAGAGGAAAAGCAACGTATCCGTGCGCTGTTTGTATACGTGCTCACTCTCATCAAGGGCGAGTCTGAAGCGGGGATTAGGCTTTCCGCCGAGGTCGCTTCGCTGCTTGGGACTGTTCGCGCTTTGGATCCGACGTTTGAGGACAATATGGAAATGAGGCGCAAGCAAGTCGATGAAGCGACTGAGCCGTTATTGCGCGGCGGGCTGTCGCAATTTGATGAAGCGATTCAGAGAGTTGAGACCGGAGAATGGATATAGACACGGTTTGCATTTCGACACACTCCATGCGATGATTCGCTTGGCAGCGTGCGAACCTAAAACCGGCCCTGGCAGGCCGGTTTTCTATTTAGCACGAGTATACTCCTACCATGGAAAAGGAAGGCACCGCTGCTCAGCCGCAAAAGAAGAGCCTCGTTTCGCGCAAGGCATGGGGCGTGATTGCGATTCTCAGCGCGCTCATCGCTATCAGTCTCCGGCCCGGCACGGATATTGCTACAATGGCCTTAGTAGGACCTATGACGAAGGTTCGCCTTGCGAGAGGTTTGATCGCGGCTGCGCCGCGAACTCGATTTCTAAAAAACTCGGCGATTTCGGCCCGGCTGAAGCCGTGCCCTTGTTACAAACCCAGAGGCAAGTGCGGATCCTTCGTCGGTCGCCGCGGCAACCTTCTCTGGATGACAGGCGAATTTTGGGGTTCTGCTTCAGTCGCCGGCTATTCGGAAAATGCATTTTCGCCGGTGCGGAAATCGCAAAAAGCAGCCGCAGATCCTTCGGCTGCGCCTCAGGATGACAAGCGTTTTGGCGGTTCCGGGTGTGTTACCGGCTATGGTGAAGTTGGGATTTTCGAGGTGAAGATTCGTGAAAGAGAAGGATAGACGACAACCCACTCAGAACCCGTCAATGAGTGATTTGCCCGTTCTCTCCAATCGACAGCCGGCCACGCGTACCGTGGGAGAATCTGAAGATGGCGGCGGAATCTGAGCTTGCCGCGTTCACGATTCTCGGCACTGGCGGGAAGGCTAAAACGATGAAAGTTCCCTATGCGAAGAAGTGGCAGAAGGAAACAGATAAGCTGAGTAAGATCGCTGTCGACAGCGACCTTACCGAAGCACTGAAGTGGGGCAAGCCCTGCTTCACTTTCCAGAAGAAGAACGTGGCGATCGTGATCCCGCTCAAGGAGTCGTGCGCTTTCTCGTTTTTCAAAGGCGCGCTGCTTAAGGACCCGAAGCACATCCTGGAAAGGATCGGGACCCATACTCAGGCCGCGCGATGGATTAAGTTCACCTCGTCGAGAGAAATTGCGCTCCTGCGGTCGACGCTGACGGACTACATCTATGAAGCCCTCGCATTGGAGGAGTCCGGGAAGAAGGTAGAGCTCAAGAAGCCCTCAGAGTACCCGATTCCTGAGGAGTTGCAGAGCTGGCTCGATGACAACGCGGTTCTTAGGGAGGCCTTCAGAGCGCTCTCCCCAGGTCGGAGGAAGTCATACATCTTGCACGTCTCAAGCGCGAAGCAGGCAAAAACCAGATCAGCGCGAGTAGAAAAGTGCGTCCCCATGATCCTGAGTGGGCGAGGATTCAACGAGCTGCCTGGTTGAGGCTCGGTTCGAGCAGAATGAGCCTCGCCCTCAGCCACACTACCACGATGAGGATGAGATGTTCCCTGAGCCTCATCGACATCGCATTCCGAGCGGATGACCGGCAATGCGGAAATTTCGGGTGCAAAAAACGGACTATCGTGCGTTCCGAAATGCAGGTCCCCGTTCGACTGCGTCCGCCGCGGCGGACTTCGCTCAGGATGACAGGCTCATTTCAGGATGACTCCAGTATTTAGAACAGTCCGGATGCCGAGGTTTTTCAGCTCAATCGAGCGTGGGGTGCGCCTTGTTGAACTTCGTTGCCTCCTGGTAGGCGCGGGCGAAGGCGGCCAGCTTGGCGTCCTGATAAAGTCCGCCTAAAAACGTAAGTGAAACTGGCGTTCCCGGGCCGCCGATATCGTCGTGGTCGCCGTCATCGATCTGAGGCGGCTGGGGTGCGTCTGCGCCGCGCAGGCCATTGGGCAGAATGACCGCGGGATTGCCGGTGAGATTTGTCGCGATCAATTGCGAGTCGGTTGTCGGCGTAACGATCACGTCCACTTGCTGAAAGAGCGCCGCAATCTGCCGGATGGCGAGTGTGCGGGCGCGGTTGGCCTGGATGTACTCGACGGCCGGATAGAAGCGCGCAATGCGGAAGTCGTTGGGCCAGTCTTCCGCGCCCTGCTCGGTGAGCAAGCGGTCGCGCCCCGTCATGGTCAGTTCGTCGAAGGCCGCGGCCGCCTCCGCAGTAAGCAGCGGAACCATCGATTCCCACGGCAGCTTGGGCAGTTCCACCGGAATCAGGTTCACGCCCATGGCGCGCAGCTTGTCGAGCGCGGCCTGCTCGAACTGGCGGTCGTAGTCGCGACGCGCGCGGGCAGCCTGCTTCTCGGCGTTTTTGTCTTCGCGCTTCTTTTGTTCTTCAGCGGTTTCGTTGGGTTCGGCTTCCTTGAGTTCGAGAGGCGGCTGCGGATCGAATTCACTCTTCAAATAGCCGACGCGCAGATTGCGCCACTCAAAGTTTGCATCCCAGTCGAAGCTGGCCTGGGCCGCGGAGAGATCTTTGCCGTCAGGTCCATGAATCACGTCGAGCACCAGCGCACAATCCTCAACCGAGCGGCAGATCGGTCCAAGCTTGTCCATCGTCCAGCTCAACGCCATCGCTCCAGTGCGCGGCACGAGGCCGAAGCTGGGACGCAGGCCGGTGGTGCCGCAACGTGTTGAGGGTGAGGAGATCGAACCCAGCGTCTCCGATCCGATGGCGAAGCCCACGCATCCCGACGCCACGGCGCTCGCCGAGCCGGCCGACGATCCGCTCGATCCCTGCTCGGGGTTCCACGGATTGCGCGTGCGTCCGCCGAACCATTTGTCGCCCATGGCCAGCGCGCCCAGCGAGAGCTTGGCCACCAGCACCGCGCCGGCATCGTCGAGCCGCTTGACCACCGTGGCGTCTTCGTCGAAGGTCTGTTGCTCAAACCCTCCGGCGCCCCATGTTGTGGGATAGCCCTTGACGGCGAGCAGATCTTTCGCGCCCCAGGGAATGCCGTGCAGCGGTCCGCGATAGAGTCCGTTGGCCAGGTCTTCATCGGCGGCTTTTGCCTTCTCCAGCGCGCGGTCCTCGGTCAGCGTGATGAGAAAGTGAAGCTTTGGGTCGTAGCGCTTGAGGCGCGCGATGTACATCTGGGTGAGAGCGACCGAGGTAATTTTGCGACGGTAGATGAGGTTGGCCAGTTCGAGCACGGTGGCGAAGGCGAGTTCTTCGAGGTTGGCGGGGGCTTGCGGCTCTCCGCTCTCATCGTCGAAGTGCAATTCCGGCGTCAGATTGGGGAAAGCAATGTGAGCTTCGCCCGGCTTGGGCGCCGGCTGCGGATGAAAGGCGTACGCGGGCGGCAGGGAATTCTCCAGCTTGAGCTCACGAATCTTGCCGTAGGCGTCGCGCTGTTCGTTCAGCCCATCGAGCATGATCTTCGTTTGCTCGGACGTAAACGGCCCTACTCCGGCGAGCGCGGCGGCCTGGTCGAGCATCTCCGCCGTAATTTTGGGCAGCGTATTCGGCTTTGCGGCGGCGGCAGCGGTTGCAGCGGGCGAAGAAGAGTCCTGCGCCTGTGCGGCCAGCGTGAACAGAATCCCAGGCAGAAGCGGCGATGCGATGCCCGCACTGGTGCATGCGTTCAGGAAGGCTCTGCGGTCCAAAGTCATGAGCAATCGTCCTTTCGGGAGAGGAAGCCCAGGGTCTGATCACGCGATTGGGGTGGTGGCGCCGGGAACCAGTTTTTTCGAGTTCAAGGAGTGAGGAGTGACGCATACCGGGCGTCAGCCAGCGACGATTGACGCAGAAATCGGAAAGACTGGCCCGGGCCAGCGGGGTTGCGGCGAAAAAGCGGCCATACTTCATTCTCGTCCCCAACTGTGGACCCGCCACAGCCCTCGGCTTCGACTGGCCCTTTTTTCGCTGGCAACGCCATCCATCCCAATCGCGTGATGAGACCCTTGCGCAAAACTATAGCCGATCAAGGCACAACCCGCGCATGAATTCGACCGTGTGGGAGAAGGCGCCTCAACGCGTCTCGCCATCGATTCGTGGCCAGGCGACTCGGCAGCAGGCCGCCGCCCGCCGCAGGTGCAAAGTTTGTCAGGACTGCGCTTGGGAGCGGGGATCGAAGATTGCGCATCCGGCGCGTGGAGGCCGTGTCCCTTGAAAGGGCGATTACTGACGCTGGTTCTAGTTTTTGCGTTCGACGAGATAGCGGGCGACAGCCTTGAGGCCGTCGGCGCGGCTGCCATAGGGTTCGAGAGCAGCGAAGGCCTCATCGACGAGTTGCGCGGCGTCGCGCAGGCTCTGATCGATGCCGTAGACGGCCGGCCAGGTGGCTTTTTCAGTGGCCTGATCCTTGCCCGCGGTTTTGCCCAACTGCGCTGAATCGACTGTCATATCGAGCACGTCATCGACAATCTGGAAGGCGAGGCCGGCTTTGCGGCCGAAGCGGTCGAGGCGCGCCACATCGTCGGCACGTCGCGCCGGCGAAGACGCCGCCAGCTACCACGCTTACGCGGATCAGCGCGCCGGTCTTGGCGCGATGGATGGCTTCAACGAGTTCCGGCGTGGGCTTGAGGTGCTCGCTTTCGAGGTCGAGCACCTGGCCGCCGATCATGCCATCCACCGTGCCGACGGCGTTGGCGATGAGGCCGATGATCTGGACCGTCGCGGCGGGCGGACAATCGAGGCCGGCGAGCACCTCAAAGGCGCGGGTTTGCAACGCGTCGCCGGCGAGAATGGCGATGGCCTCGCCAAAAGCCACGTGGCAGGTGGGTTTGCCGCGGCGCAGATCGTCGTTGTCCAGTGCGGGCAGGTCGTCGTGGATGAGCGAGTAGGTGTGGAGCATTTCGAGGGCCGCACCCAGACGCTCGATTCCTTCCGGCAGGCGGCCGGCAATGGTGACACCGGCCTGCATGGCCAGCACCGGCCTCAGCCGCTTGCCGCCGGCAAAGACAGAGTGGCGCATGGCGCCGTGAATCGAAGCGGGAACCGTGTCCACCGTTGGAATCAGAGATTCCAGCGCCTGGTCAGTCAGTTCCGCGCCCTCTTGAATAGCGATTTCACGTCGGCAGGCATTTCATTCATGTTAGACGACGATGCGCATGCCGAAGTTCAAGCAGGAACAGGTTGAGGAGCAGCATTACGCTGATCACGCTAAGCCAGCGGCCGGCCACAACGTCGGGGGTGGTCGTCCAATCCACGGTCAGATCGACCGGGCCTGGGGAACGGGCACGACGATGAGGCCGTCATCGCGTTTGGGCTGAGAGCGTGATCGAGCCGGCCGTTCAGGCGCAATGGTCCACGCGGGATAGCTGACGAGACGCAGCACCAGGTATCCGGGCTCGGGCGATCGTGGCGCGGATTCTGCGGTGCTCCGGATTGGTCTGGTTGCCGTTGACGGCCGCGAATGTGGCGTGGCAAGTGCCCTGGTCGGAGCTCCAAACGGGGTTGGCGCCGGGATCGTCGGGGTCCGGCTTGCCGAGAACGATAGATGGATCGCTGACGAGGCAGGCATCGGGAAGGCCGGTGGCGATGCTCGAGTCTCGCCGCCGGGCGGCTCGTACTCGTACATGCCTTCAAAGCCCGCTCCGGCGCGGTAGTCGGCCAGCGTGGAAGCGACGGTGTCTTCGGGGTAGCAGACCTGGAAGAAATATGTGCCCGCGTAACGCCGTCGCTGCCAGAAACGCGGCGGTGCAGGCGGCGAGGACGACGGTACGGAGCGCGCGGACGTTGAGGGCCAGATTGCCGCGACGAAAAAGATCGCCATGGGCGCTTCAACGGCTTCAAGCCATCGCCAGGGATATTGCAGGAAGGGCATCTCCGGCAGCAGATGCCACAGCGGCCGCGAGATGGGGAACATGAGAAAGCAGGACCACGATGGGAATGGCGGCCAGCGGAATCCACCAGCGGTTGCCGGAGCTTTGGGAAATGGGCAGAGTGCCGCGGCGCCAGCACACGACGAGGCTCGCGACGGCCACGGCGATCATCGAGACGGCGATCCACGAAGCCTGATGCAAGATCACGTCGTGCAGTGCGAGCAGCGGGTTGGCGTTGCGCGCGAAGAGCCAGTTGTTCTCGAAGTTGTAGCCGGGGTCCTGAGTCGCCTGCCGGATGTCGACCCAATTGCGCTCCATGCGGCGGGAAGCCAGTAGATGGCGGCGAGGCCGAGGCCGAGCACGGTCGCGACCGCAGCGCGAAGCACCGGCGCCCAGGTTTTGTTGACGAGAGCCCAGAGGAGCGCAACGCCGGCAAGAAGATAGCCGGCCATGACGCCGAGGGGAAGATTGGAGAGCCAGGCGCCGGCGAGCACGACGGCAAGCGGCGCGGTTGAGCCATCGAAAACGCGGGCGAGGAGGCGGCGCGAGGGTTTGGATGCTGATTTGGGGTCCCTCCCACGTCCCCAAATGCGAGGAACATCCACCCCAGCGAGCAAAGACCGCTCGCCGGGGACCCCGGGGACATGGGGCACCCCGTTATTGCGATCGCGCAGTGCGAAAAGGAGCAGAAGCGGGAGCCAGAAGCCGCCGGCGAACTCAGGGAATGCGGATCGCTCGTAGCCGGTGAAGAGCGCGAAGCCGGAAAAAATGTGCGGCGCAGCCGGCGAGCGTGGCAGGGATGTCGTCGAGCGCTTCAAGCGCCAGAGCGCGCGTGGCCAGGCCGGTTGCGGCCAGGGTAAGAAAGGTGAGCGCGATGGGCGCGAGATGCCAGGGAAGAATCAGGCCCAGCGCCGCGCCCAGCATCCAGGTGAGCGGCGGATAGAAGACGAAGCGCGGCTCACCGGCGCCGTAGTTCGGGCTGGGCGCCCAGTGCGGATAAGGGATGCCGTGACGCCAGGCGTTGACGCAATCGAGCCAGGAGACGAGGTGAACGTCGAAGTCGTGGCCGCAGGAGTTGCCGCGAATGAGTTGCGGGACGATGGCGACGAAGGCGGCGAGCAGGATGACAACGCAGACCGAGATACTTGCCGAGGATGCGGCGGCGGTCCTTCGGCCGTTCCTGATCCCTGATCCCTGATCCCTGTTCCCTGTTTTTTCATGGCAGCAGGCGCAGCGTGTGGCGGGTTTGCGGCGGCGACCGCTGCGGGAGTGAAGGGCAGCGCAAAAGTGGTTCCGTTGTACCAGTCGTTCCATTGGTCGCGGAAGTAAGGGCTGAACGGATTGCCGCTTTCGCCGAGCACGATGTTCTCGGTCGACCCGTCGATGTTGCTCCAGTCCATGGTGAAGCGCTGCGAGGGGCCGAGCGTGCGGCCCACCTGCTTGACGGTGGTGCCATCGCCACTTTGCGGCTGCGGGCCGGTGCCGGCGATGCGGCCGATAAGCGGCAGAAATCGCGCGAGCGGATGCTCGATATCGACCACGTGCCAGCTTCCGTAGGTCCATTGGGACACATCGCGCGGGCGCTTTGCCATCTTGCATGCCCTTGCGCACGGCGGCGGTCAGCAGCGCGTCCCAGTCTTTGTAGTTCGTCGGCAGCCACTCCGGCTTGGCGTGCATCACGATCTCTTCTTCGGCAAAATTCTGTCTCGCCCCAGTGATAGTCGTCGGCCAGCTTGCCGAGCTTGGGCTCGAGAATCATCGGCCAGAGCGCGGCGCGGGTCTGGGTGACGATCGATGCGGCGGCGGAATCGGTGGTGAGACGGCCATCCCAACTGCGCATCAGGTCAGCGGCCTTGCGCATCGCGAGATCGCCGTTGCCGTCAGGACCGGGCGTGTGGTCGATGGCATAGGCAAAGCGCTGGCCCATCTCCTGATCCACTTCGCTGTAGATGTCGGTTTGCGCGGCGAGCATGTCTGTGGGCGTGAGCTGGTCGCGGCCGTCGAGCGATTTTGTAGATGCGTTCGATGCGGTAGGGATCGATCCAATCGTCGGTGAGCGGGTAAGGGGATTTGTCGGTGGTGACGCGCGAGTTGGCCGTGGCCAGAAAACCCGATGGCGGATCGACGGCGTTGGGCATCGCGTCGAAGGGGATGTAGCCTTGCCACTCGTGTGCGTTGTCCGCAATAGGCACATCGATCAGGCCGGCAGGCCGAATGGGAACTGCGCCGATGGCGTGGTAGGCGATGTGGCCCTGATCGTCGGCGTAGACGAGATTCTGCGTGGGCCAGCACCATTGCGCGAGCGCGGCGGAAAACTCCGTCCAGTTCGACGCCATATTCATCTCGTAAAGCGGAAGGTGTTGAGCGAAGGATCGTAGAGGGTCCACTTGAGGGCTGTGGGCGGATCGCCATTGGGGAGCAGCGGATTGAGCAGCGGGCCGTGCGCGGTGGATTCGACATTGAAGACGACATCTTTGCCGCCGCGCACATGGATGACTTCGCGATCGACCGTGAGCGGATGCCATTGTGCGTCGCTGCCCTCGTAGTTGCCCTTGCCGTCGAGCTTTTCGATGTAGAGATCCTGCACGTCGGCCTCGAGCGCTGTAAATCCCCAGGCAACATGCTCGTTATGGCCGGCAATGACGAACGGCATGCCGGGCAGCGTGACGCCTGTGGCATGAAAGCCGGGCGCGCCGTGATTACCAGGCACATATAAATCGGCCATGTACCAGGTGTCAGGCACACGCAGGGTCAGATGCATGTCGTTCGAGAGCAGCGGCTTGCCGCTGGCGGTGTGGCTGCCGGCGATGACCCAGTTGTTGGAGCCGACGGCGCAGCCATCGCAGGAGGGAAGGCCGAGCAGGGCCATGACCGAGGGCGAAGGGAGCGCGGTGGGTGCGGGCGTGGACGCCCGCACGACAGCCGGTCTTCCACCCCAGCGACGAAGATCTGTCGTTGGGGACCCCGGTCTAGAGACCGGCGCTACACCTTCGGCGATGGGTGCGGGCGAGGCGCGGGGCGCGTCTTGCGGCGCGAGGCGGGTTTGAGTGTTCTCGTCGTCTTCGTCGCCGTTCTTGCGAAGAACGGGCAGCGGTTGCGGCTCGGTGAGGTCGACTCTGATGCCGGTGGGCGGACGATCGCGCCAGGAACCGACGGGATAGAGATCGGCCTCGAGCGCGGGGTCGTGGAGGCGGGCGGAAACGAGGGCGCGCGTGAGCTTGGTGTCAACATGCGTATCGAGAGTCTGCACCATCGCGAGGCCTACGCTGATGGAGTCCACGCCGGTCCAGGGCTGAGGACGATACATCAGCAGGTGGAACTCGACCGGTAATGAATTCGATTTCTCGCACTGCGCGATGAAGAGATTGACGCCGCGAGCGTAGTCGTCGATGTGGGCGCGGTCGGCGGCCGGCAAGTGGTCGTAGACGCGCTGGGCGGTGAGGCGGATCTCAAGAACGCGCTGGACTTTATCCGTCTCGACGAGTGCGGGACCGAGAATCTCAGCCAGATCGCCGTTGGCGCTGCGGCGGATGCTGTCCATTTGCCAGAGCCGATCCTGCGCGGTGACGTAGCCCTGGGCAACAAAGAGGTCGTCGAGCGTGGCGGCGTCAATGTGGGGCACGCCGTGGGCATCGCGGCGGACGGTGACAGGCGCAGAGAGACCCGCAAGCTGGACATCGCCGTCGAGCTGGGGCAGTGCGGCGCGGGTCACAGAACGGAGCCACAGCACCGCTGCGACGATGCCGAGCAGCAAGAGCAGCAACAGGGCGGCGACGGACCAAAGAAGAATTCGCGGCCAACGGCGCCTGCGATTCCGACGCAGCGACCGTGATGGATGGCGAAGCGATGGATCTGCTGGGGATATTTCAGGCATCGGTCAGCTACAGGATACGCTTGCAGATTCGCCTGGATCATCGCACTCAGTTCGCAACCTGGGGCGCCGGCGACGTGCTGGACACTCGAGTTCTGGCGCGGCCATAAAGAACAAGAACCAGCAGGAGAAGCAGCAAGATCACGGCTAACACCAGCACGCTGCCCTCGGGGCCGTCGGCGCCGCCGCTCCAAAGTGCTGCGCCTCTGGGAGTGGAGGTGAGGTAGTGTCCCGGGGCCACCAGACCGCTGTCGGAGGCTCCGTAAAAGTAGGTTTCACCCCAGTCCCAGCCGGCGTGGCAGCCGATGGCCCACCAGGCCGAACCGGTAGCCCAGATGCTCACGCAAAACACGAAACCGATGGCTGCAGCAGCAAAAATCCCTATCCAGTTCTCGCCGTTGTTGCCGGTGTGCACGAAGCCAAACAATGTAGAGGTGACCCAGGCGGCCTGCCAGAAGCCGGCGCCGGGTGAACGCTTGAGTTGCAGCAGCAGACAAGGCGCGAGTCCGAGAGCAACGACGGCGTAGACACCCCAGACGCCGCTGCCTTTGACGCGCAAGGCGAGGTCAAGACAGATGAGGAGTTCAACCGCAAGCGCCCACCAGAAATTGATGCCGCGCGTGAGCGTGAATTGCAGGTAACAGCGGAAGAGGCCTTCTTCAACACAGCCGACCAACAGAAATGTGCAACCCCAGGCGGCGGCATACTTTGCCACGGCCATCCCGGAGAGCGCAACGGGCCCGAAGTGCAGCCACCCTCCACCGGCAAGCCCGGCGATAAGGACCGAGAGGGCCAAAAAGCCCGCCGCAATGCCTGAGATGAAGTGGGAGGTGCGGCGAGGGTCGGTGAGGTTGAAGTCTAAAACGCGCCGGCGTTCGATCAGGGCGACGATTGCCGCCGCTGCCAGCATGGCAATGAATACGATCAATTCCCCGAAGAAGGCGCCGCGGATCGAAACTTGATTGGAATGGCCGGCCTGATGCAGCCCTGAAACGACGAACCTGATTGCCGAGACGAACAGCACAAGGAGCAGGATGAAGATTGCGACCGACCATCCGGCGCGTAGACCCTGACCGCCGATGAAGACCTCTCGCAAGGTGCTGGGCCAGTCTCGTACCGGCCCGGGGCCTTCCGGATGGCCGATGTGGGTTTCGAACGCCGGGTCTCCAGGATTGAGTGGAACTTCGGCAGTCTCTTTTATCTGATCTGGCGCCGACTCCTGCTGCATCATGCCTCCTTCGCGGGTACAGAATTCTCCGTGCCGCTCGCGGCGGGTAAAAGGGATGTTACAGCATAATTCGATTCGCGGGTTTACGAGGCTCGCGGGCGGACGCAGCAAAAAGCCAGCGCAGCATGAAGCGGCGATTGCGCTCCACTGCACGGATTACAGTTTCTGCCGGATTCATTCTTCGCTGCGTGTGACACCCGCGAAGGAAGCGGGTATTTCCAGGCATGCACGGAGCATCGAAGAACTTGTCGTCGGTCGCTTAGATCAAGAGATTAAAAGGCAGATCAAGAGATTGAAAGGCGTTTTCGCCGTGTCTGCGGCATCACTCTGAGATTATTAAAGCTATGCAATCGTCGCGCGAGGAATTCCTACTCATCTTGAACAAATGGAAGCAGGAATCTGCGAACGTAGTTGTGGCGGCCGCATTTTCATCTGAGACCGAGACATCTGCCGCCGTCACTGTACTCAAAGGTAAAGTCAAGGTCGAAGAAGAGTCCTTGGTTTTCATGGTGGTTTCCGAGGACGGCTCGCTGTTCTCGCTGCGATTTGCTGACGTAGGAATAGGCTATTCAGCCAATTCAAAGGAAAACATAGCCGCCCTCACCACTTTTGTCGAGCACCCAGAGGAAATCGAAGACATCGTAGCGTTGCGGTATGGCGCCGCCACGATTTGCCTGTGCTCTCTCAAATCCTAGGTCAAGCGCCAAACTTGACCCGTGCTGAAGTTTCACAACAAGGCCAGAGTGATTGCACGGTCTGCAGCGACGCCGCTCCCTGTGACTCTCGCGAGGCGTCTGACGAATCGGTGCAATGCGAGAAGAACCTTTCGTGGCGCCCCACAGCGGCTGAAGCCGGTCGCTCCTGGAGAGCCTTCGGCCCGGCTGAAGCCGTACCCTTGCAAAGCTCGCTTTATGCAGCCAGCCTTACGGCTTCTTTTCGGCTGGCTGGCCCGCGACTTGCAAATCGTTTTCCACGCTGAAGACACCGGGAACACCGTTGGCGCGAATTCCCGCGGCATCCTTATCGGCCTGAGAATCCACCACGCCGTAGAGCTCAACGTGACCATTCTGCACCGAGATGCGGATGGGGTGGGCGGGATCGATGGCATATTTGCTCAGGGATGGGAAGCTGTAAACGGCGCGCGCCACAGCGATACGGGATTGCATATCCATCTCCGAGAGGGGATCGACCTCCATATTGTCGATCACATCTTTTACGCCGGGGGTGGTGGCTACCGTTGCCAGGGCGGAGTCCCGATTGGGATAGTCGTGGACATGACCGCCGAGCGTGACGACTCCGTCGCGCACCTGCAACGTGATCGCGTCGAACATGCTGCCGTATCCTTCGCGGTTGTAGGTCAGTTGCTCGCTCAGCTTCTTCTGGAGGTCGGCGTCGGAGACCTCCGGTCCAGCGACTTCAATCGCGTTGCGGACCGCGGTGACGCCTTTTACCTTGTGCACGGTCTTATCGGCGTCCGCTTTGTCTTCATAGAGGTTGACCGAGCCAGTGAGCGTTGCAACGCCGTTCGCGTCCACGTTCACCTGGATATTCTTGAACTGCGACTTGTTGAGCTTCGCCCGGACGGCGGCGGCCACATCCTGCTGGCCCTCGGCCGCTTTCGACGCCTGGGGAAGAGCGAGAATCGCAGCGGCGATCAACGCCGCCAAAACAATGCCTTTGCGATGATTCCTGGTGAATTTCATAGGTTACCCTCCACTGTGTGAATCCACAGATGCCTCTGGGTAGATTTGGATTTAAAATCGCGGCCCGACATTCATTCGCGTCCGGTTAGACACGCAAACGAGGCAAGGAGTTGTCCTGTGGTGGTGGAATTTCTGGCTTGATGGTCAAAGGTGGGGCGCGGTCTCAGCGGTAGCGCCGCGTGGCTTTAATCACCATGGAGAAGACGCCTGATTCGTCGCGGGCGACGACAAGAGATACATGGCGGTTGATGGCGACTTCAGCCTGAAGCAGTTGCTGGCTGGTGGTGTTTACGTCCGTGGCGTAGGTGAGCGTCACGTCGCGGCCCAGTTGCTCCTCGACGGTGATGCGGGAGGTGGAGTTGCCGAAGGCGCCCAGATAGTTGGGGATCGACCTTTACCGAGCCGGCTCCGAAGAGTTTTTGTATGCGGCTGCTGACGGTGGCGTTGAGGGCTCCGCCCAGCAGAGCGTCGGTGGTGGGATTGGTGACGGCCTGCTCCTGCTGCTGGGTGTAGAGACGCTGCTGGCTTGGCAGTGTGGCCGAGGGCGAGGAGCGAGACCACGTCGGCCTCCGGCAACGGGGGATCGCTACGGTAGCTGACGGACAGTTTTTGCAGCGATCCGTTGAGGCCAAGCGAGATGTCGTAGTCCTCAACGTGAGCCGTGGCGCTGAGATCGATGATGGGCTCAATGCGGACCGGATTGGTGAAGGTGATGTCGCCGCGCTCGAGGTCGTAACGGGTTCCGGCGATCATGGCGCTTCCTTCGGTGATGGAGACGCGGCCCAACAACGATGGAGATGCCACAGTTCCGCGCACGCTCAGATCCACGTCGCCGGCGAGCTTGGCAAAGGCGTTTTGGAAACTCAACTGCGGCGAGGAGGCGATGCGTACATCGAGGCGGACGTGGTTTGACGGCGAATCGGGCGCGCGATGGTTTGTACGGGAGCGCCGGCCTGCGCGAAAGCCGCCAGGTCAAGATCGGGGCTGGTGGTAAAGCGGGTGATGAGCACGTCGCCGCTCAGCAACAGATTGTTCTGCGAGCCCTGCAGGTGCAATTTGGCATTGGCAAGCGACCTGACGCCCTCAGGATAACGGATGTGAACCTCGTTGCCCGTGACGGAAAGGTCGGCGTAGATCCCGTGCTGGTAGGCCAGCGAACCGGTTACGCTGAGCAGGCCGCCACCGCTCATCGCCGTGAGCGATTTCACTTCCAGGCGGTTCTGGTTGAACTCCAGGGTGCCGTGCAACTGGCTGAGTCCGTTGGGAAGATCTTCAAGCGAAAGAGAACCGTTCTGGAATTCGACGCTGCCCTGCAGTCCCGGATGCCACAAGGGACCGTGCGCTTCCACCTGGAAAGTTGTGACGCCGTCAGCGGTCAGGTCGGGATCGAGAGTCTCGGCCAGCTTAAGGTCGACGGAGCCGCTGGCGGCAAGATCCAGTTGTTGCGCTCCCTCGATCGCCAGGGTGCCTTGCAGCGCGAAGGTCGGTGTCTTCGCCGGTTACATGGAAAGGATCGAGATGGACGCGGCCATTGGCCAGCGTGGCATGGGCGTCGCCCTCACTTTGCAACCGGACGCCGGCGACGGTGAGCGCCAGTTGGCGAATCTGTGCTTCGCCACGAAGTTGCTGCGGGTGCGCAAGCGGGCCGTCAATGGTAACCGTCCCGGCGAGTGCAGATTCGCCGCTGACGGCGGAGATGTGCGCCATCCTGAACAGGGCACCGATGTTGAACCGGGAAAAGTCGAGTTGGGCGTGAGTCGCATAGTCAGTGCTGAGCGCCGTGTTGCCCTTGAGGGCCAGCTCGGCCCCCTGCAACTGCGTGGTCACGTTGTAGGCAAGGGAGTGGTTGGCGGTGTGCGCAGCAACTTCAAAAGCGCCAAATCGCTGCCCGCCGAGAATGAGCGAATTGACGGTGGCGTCGGCCTGCAGGTGCGGATCGTCAAAACTGCCGGAGCCAGTGATGGAAACCGCGAGCTTGCCGGCCACGTCGAGATTGTGCTGCTGCACCCAGTGGACGCGAGAGATGTCGATGCCTGTGCCGTGCGCATCGACCGTGAAGCTTCTGGCGTTGAAGTCGTAATTGCCGGCCGCTGTGATGTTGCCAGCCGCACCAACGAGCGTGCCAGAAAGCAGTTTCAGATCCTGGCCGGCGACCGCTGCCTGGATGCGGAGGTGGTCAAAGGGCTCGCCATAGAGGATGCCGCCATCCATTTCAATAGAGCCGGAGCCCGTGGGTTCATGGAGCGGACCATCGAGCTGAATGCGCGTGTTGAACGCTCCCGCCACCGGCAGGCTCCCACCACTTTTTGTGGCAAGGAACGGCTGCACGTCAGAGACCTCGACGCTCTCGCCTTGAATGTGCGCGTGCAAAACGGAGTCTGCGTCGAATGCAGGTTCGGGGCCGGGCGAAGCGTCGAGGGTTCCATCGAGCAGGACCCTGGTTTTGCCGCGAAGCAGCTGGGCGTGTTCGACGGCGATCTGCGCGGGCGAGTAGCTGCCCGCTGCTTCAATCGAATCCATGTGCACGAAACGCGGCTGGGCGGCACTGCCGTCTGCCGAAGGCATCTCAAGCGCGAATTGTGTTGCCTTGATTGAGCCCGTGAGATGCGGCCTGACTAACGAGCCGGTCCACGATCCTTGAAAATCTGCCTGCCCCGCCAGGGCTATGGGGAGTGCTGCGGCGCCCGTTCTGCCGTTCCGTTCGAGCCCAAGGTCGCGCAGCACGCGATCGAACTCTCCGAGGTTACGGGAATGAAAATCCACGTTGAGTGCCGAGGAACTGGTCAGCGGGTAAGCGCCGATGGTGCCATGCGCCTGCACTTCGCTGTTCGGCAGATGCAAATCCAGATTACGCAGGTCAACTGCGCCATTGCGTTGCGTGTAGGTTGCATCGATGGCGCCGCTGGCGGGCGCTTCACCCTCGGGGCCTCGGGCGAATGGACTCAAGGCGAAGGCCGCGGTGACGGAGACGGTGCGATCGTCCCCTTTGGACCACGTTGCCACAGCCGGGCCGTTCAGGAGGGAGGCAATGCCCAGACGCCGGAATGGCGGCACGCTGACCATATCGAGAACCGCATCCAGCGACACATCATGAAAATTTGCCGTGACTTTGCCGTTGACCGGAATGGAAACGGGAGGAATCGGGACCAGCACATTGCGCGCGCTCATATCTCCCTCGGCGGTTACGGACGCCGGCCTTCTTGGCGCGGAAGGCCCGGGCAGCCACGGCTGAAGGGCGACCGTGCCTTCAATCTGGCCGCCCTGGCGAATGCGGGCAACAATCTGCGTGATGAGCAACTGCCGGGGATCGGCATGGACCTGCGCGTCAAGATTGATACCCGTAACCACGACACCCGGGATGACGTACGAGCCTCCGTCGACGTGGACGCCGCCATCGATGTGAAACTCGTCTGCCAGGCCGCCGGCGACGAGATCGAGGTGGGCGATGCCTACGGCAGCGTCAGGGTAGCCGGTGAGCGGTTCGAGGAGCTGCATATCAAGATCACCCACAACCTTCGCCTGCCAGCGTGGATGGTTGAAGTCATCAAGAACTCCGGTGACTGCAAGTGCGTGCTCCGGAGCTCCGGAGCTGTGAGCCGTGAGCTTGAGGCTGCGCAGGGAAAGACGGCTGGGCTCGAGATCGAGTGCGGCTTGCAGGATTCCGTGTACACGGAGCGTTTTATTTCGCGGGACGTCGCGGGACAAATTCAGATCGGTGGCTCCGGCCTCGATCCGATAGAGCTCAGGCACGCCGTGCGCGGCGGGAACATAGCGCGTGGCCAGGGTGACATCGCTGGCTTCAAAGTCGAGCTGGCGCAAAGCGGTTGCGATAGTCAAAGACAGCGGCGCGGTTGTCGTAATGAATCATTCCCTGCTCGACCGCAACATGGCCGGCCTGGAGATTGAAGAGTGTCTCGAACGCGGACTTACCGCGTTTTCCCGGTTTGCGCGGGCGTGGCTGATTGGTCGAGCCGTCAGGGTAAACGATGAAGTGCATACTGGGCCGGGTGACCTCAAGATCGCGCAGCACAATGCGGGGGGTTATGAAGCCGAGCACACTCACCCGCACGCGCAGGCTGATCGATCTGCGCGTAAGGCGCTTCGCCGGGATCTTCGAGGCCGTGAATCACCACTCCATCGGCTTCGGCCTCGAGATGGAGCAGGCGCCAGTGAAAGGCTGCAATCTGAACGCGGCCGCCGGTAAGATTCTGGATCTCCGCGACGAGACGCTCGCGGACAACATTTTCGAATGCGGCGGAACTGGCGGCGAAATAGAGGCCGACGGCCAAAAGAACAAGCAATGCGACTCCGCAGGCCACCGCAAGCGGCAGATGGCGGAAGAAAAAGCGGCGCAGACGGGCGCGTGCGCCGCGCGGAGGAGATTTGGGCGAGATGGGCGGCTCAGCAGCGATGAGCGTATTATCGCGCTCTCTCATGGCTCAGTGCTTTCCGTCGCGGCTGGAGGATTGGAACCCTCAAGTGCTGACGCCAGCCTGGGGTCGAGAACCTCAACATCACCTTGTTCGCGCAGATTGTTCAGCCAGTTGTCGAACAGCACGTTCACCTGCTGCTGGAGCAGAATCTCCTGAATGCGCGGAGCCACCTGATCCAATGACGGAATGGCTTCGCCGGACGCGTACTGCGGCACGCAGTGTGTCGTGGTAGTAGGTTTCAATCTGCTGCTGGGAGATTTGGATACCCTGCCGGAATCGCTGCTCGATGAAGCGAAGAATTTCAAGACGGTAGCGGAGTAGGCCTCGGCGCGCTCCGATGTGAGCGCATGCGACTGGAGGAATGCCTTCCAGCCGGCGTCGGAGGCGCAGTTCTGGCGGACGCAGGCGGGAAGTTGCTTGCGAATCTCTTCGAGCCGAGCATCGACCTCCAGCTGCGAGGGCTCGACGGTCTGCACGTCTTCCTGCCGGATCTGCTGCTCGATGAGGGTGCGGCTGATCAGTTCCTGAAGGGCGCGTTGCTCGGTGAGGGTGCCTTCTACGCCATTGCTGGGATCCAGGACCGAAAGCTGGATCTCGTCTTCGAGGTCGCTGGCCAGGATCGCGTGGTTGTTCACCGTGGCGACCACGCTGTCAAGCAGCACTAGGGCGGAGGAATCGGGCGGCTGAGTGGGCGCTGCACTCTGACCCGCCTGAGCCAGCGACGTCTCCACAGGAAACACGGCGAGGCAAAGCATCGGGGCGCACAGCCAAGCCCGACGGTGCAGGAAGCAGTTGCGGATTCGTGTGAGCGTGCTCATCAGAAAGCCTGCCCAAGGCTAAAAAAGAAGTTGGACGTGCGGCGCCTGGCCAAGGTAAGGCGCCATGGCAAATCCGGGAATCTTACTTCCCTGAGCTGTAGGGATCGAATAGTTGATATTGACCGGGTAGATGGGTGGATTCAGGTTATAGCTGACATCGAAGCGAATCGGTCCGACCGGCGTGTGGTAACGCAGGCCCGCGCCGAGCGCATGAGAAAAGTCGTTGAAGCTGCATTGGCCTTGTATGCCGGTTGACGTGGTGGGACCGGTGGGAGTGTAGCCCGCCGGGTAGCCTGCCGAGTTGGTCACGACGGCGTCTCTGCACGCCTGGCTATCCGGCTGGCGCACGCGCAGAGCGCTCGCCCACGCGTCGCCGGCATTGGTAAACACATTGCCCATATCGTGAAAGACGACGAAGCTCACCGTATTGCCCAGCCAGGGCAAGGTGGGCGGCGGCAGGCGCAACTCCGTGCTGTTGGTCAACGCACCGGCGCCGCCGATCTGGTAGCCGGTTTCAGGATCGCGCGGGCCGGCGGCATTCTGCGAAAACCCGCGCAGGGAAATGGGACCGCCGGCGTAGAGGCGTTCGGGAAGAGGAATCAGCACGTTGGAACCGGCGCCGAAGGCCCGCATCTGGCCGTAGCGCGTGTTGCGGGCAAGAACGAATCGGCCTTTGTCGAAGGCGTAGTAGCTCGAATTCGAGGTGTCGATACGGTTGAATTCGGCCTGTGCGCCGAAGACCCGATCGGAGAGAAACTCCTGAAAGCTGGTGTAGGTGCCGCGATGCGCGTCCATCGGCAAGTCGCGGGTGTCGCGAATCCAGGTGAATGCCGGCCCGCTTACGCGCGTCGCCGTCGCCAATTCTGAAATCTCACCGGGATAATACCTGCAAACTGCTGGCCGACACTTTGACTCTGCGGAAATCGAGCTCATAGATGAAGGTGTTGGCTCTCGATAGCCACGACTCGGGATGATTGAAGTTCTCCGTTACACGGAATGCACCTTCGAGACGGGACGCGACGTACGTCGACACGTCTTCGCTGTTGGCATAGCCGCCAGAAAATGTGAAGCCGAAGTTGGGGTTGCCGTTCAATGTGCGGCACCTGATATTGAATCCCAATGCTCTGCTCAAGCAAGCCATAGGTGCCGCGCAGCGAGGCGGACTGTTCGCGGCCGAAAAGGGCGTTGCGGGTAATCTCAGCCAGCACGCGCGGACTGACGCCGGTCTTTCCGTTGGGACTGCAAGCGACTGCCGGCGGCAAACGCGCCCGAACAGTTGTTCTGCGGCTGGCCGGTCTGCGCCTCAAAGCCGAAGCCGTAGGTCAGCGTCCAGCGCCGCGCTTCCGCCAGCCTGCAACAGGATCGTCTTCTCCGGTGCGGCGCCGGTGGGATTCTCAATGGCCGTGTTCGACCTCATTGAAGAGTGCGAATGCATAGAGGTTGCGTTGTGTGTCAGCAAGCGCGGATCTGGTTGAGCGGATCGCCGGGATGCACGGTGATGGCGCGCGCCACCGTTTGCGGACGCGTGAATTCGAGGCCCGGTCAATTGCACGTTGCGGACGAAGATCTGCACTCCCTCGATCGATGTGGAAGACAACATCCACCTTGCTGGTATCGGAGGGCTCGGTCTGCTGAGTGACATTCACGTCCGCCTGGTCGAAGCCCTGGCTGTAATACTCCGTCAACAGCGCATCGTGGTCTCCGGCCAGATTGCGGGGCGAAAGCAACTGGCCCGGCGTGGTGTTCAGCAAAGGTGTGAGCGTGGCCGCGGGAATGTGCTCGTTGCCTTCAATGCGCATGGCGCCCACGCGCGCTTGAGGACCTTCAACGATGTGATAGGTGACCATGAGCGGCGCGGTCCGGTCGATGGCTGCCGGTCTTGCTGCCGCGGCGGCGGGTAGAAGAGAATATCGGCGGTGACGGTTTCTGGCGTACTGGTTTCAGGGGTGACTTTGACATTGGCGAAGCCGTTGTTTTGATACACGGCCTGGAGCGCACTTACATCGCCCGATACCAACGCCTGGCTGTAAACGCCGTGCCGGTCGAGAACATCGGCGGCATGAACACTGATCAGATCCATCAGCGTGGCTTTGTCGAAGTAGTGATTGCCCGTGATGGAGACTTTCTCAACGCGGCGGCGCGGCCCCAGCTGCACCGTGTAGAGAATCGTGACCTGGTTGCGGGTTGGGGATTGCAGTTTGTGATCGACCTTGGCATCGAAGTAGCCAAGGCGCTGGAAGTAATCGCGGAGGCGGCGGTTGCCCTCGTTGAGCAAATCTTCGTCGACACTTCCCTCCTGAAAGATGGGGACAAGGCGCGTGACGCGGTCGGATTGAATGGTTGCGCCCTCCACGTCTACCTTCACGACGGGCCCGCGGTTGGCGGTAAAGCGGTAGTTCACCGCTTTCGTTTTCGGATCGTAGGATTGCGGATTCGAGCTTGACTTCAGCTTCGAGGCGGCCCTGGTGCTGGTACTCCCGAAGCACGCCGTCGAGGGCACGATTGACGGTATCGTGGTCAACGGCAGCGCCAGTTCGCAGATGGGCATGGCGGCGAAATTCCTCGAGCTTCATCCCGGAGTCGCCCGTGACCGTAATCGTTCCCACGCGCGCACGGACCCCCGAGACCACGCGGAACACTATATCGGCAAGCTGCTGCTGAGGATGTGGCGTTGAGGTCTGCGTGATCTTCGACTGATAGTAGCCATTCCGCTCGAGCGTGGCGCGCATCTGATCGAGAGCCCGGGTGATCTTCGCTGGAGTGAGGCGTGTGCCTGCATCGAGCTGGCTGGCGCGCTGCAACTGGGTGTTCATGGTGGCCCCGGCGGCTCCGTCTACGCCGACGATTCCGATAAACGTGCGCGGACGGCCAAGAAAGGTCAGGTCAACGCCCCCAGCCTGGCGCGATCCCTCGACTTCGATGGTGTCATAGAGGCCGGTTGCATAGAGCTGACGCAGGCTCTTCTTCAGGTTTTCTGCCGTAAGGGGCGCTCCCACGGCCTGGGCGAGATGATCAGGGAGCGGGATGAGCCGATTGATCGGAACGCCTTCAAACGAGATGTGGAGAACCGGCATCCCTTCCCATGCCAGAGTGGAATCGCTGAGCGGCCCGGTATTCGAAGGCTCTTGCACCTCGGGCAGGCCGGAAGGAGTTGAAATCGCTCCGGAGCTTGTGGCCGGCGCCTGGCACCAGCCTGCAGGCGGCGCGTTGGCCAGATAAATGGAAGCAGAAGCAAGGAGAATGCCGGGATACAGCAGCCAATTTACGAGGAATCGCCGCAGTGGCAAAAAAAAGGCCGCTTGCCGCCGGCGAACTTTTCGCCGGCGGCCCGGGTGAACCACCCCGTCGACGACAATCCGTCGCCGGGGGTCCCGGTGAGCGCCGCAACTTTCTGCCGGCTTTGTCTCTAAAACCATATCTTATGGAAAAGTGCGTGCAACTCTATCGCGATTCAGACAGAAACGGCTCACCACACACTCTTGAAAGGCCCTCCTTGCGACGTTTTTCCTTGAACCTCAGCCAACCTCTGACGCTCCAACCTATACTAACGAGGAAGGAAGCTGCAGCAAAACCAGAGACGCCACAGATTGCTTCGCTACCTTCACCGTCACCGTTCCCCCTGCCGTTCGGACCAGGCTGAATCGTTGAAAATCCCAGTCCGGATGGCCGCGCTGACCTGAGGGCCGTCTATTCGGGATAAGACCTCTCTGAATTTGCAAGAGGCAACCAGGACCGTACTCGAAAACAATGTCGAAGGAAGTTCGAAGGAAGCCCATGCCAGACTCCCCATCCCCAATCCAAACGCCCAATCGTGTGAGAGCAGAACGCGGCTCAGGGGCGTCACCCGCGGCTGCGGCGGGACGATCGACAAATTTTACGCCTGCGAATCCACCCAATCCGCATGATGCCGATGTATTGGCGCGTGCGCAGGCCGGCGATCACCAGGCATTTGCCCAACTCTATGCCCTGCACAAAAGGCGAATCTACTCGCTTTGCCTTCGCATGGTCGGCAACGTTGCAGAGGCTGAGGATTTGACGCAGGAGGCGTTTCTCCAGCTGCATCGGAAGATTGCGACGTTCCGAGGCGACTCGGCTTTTTCCACGTGGCTGCACCGGCTGGCCATCAATGTGGTGCTGATGCAACTGCGCAAGAAGGGGCTATCGCTGATCTCGCTGGACGAAGCCATGGAGCCGACGTCCGGAAGAGGGCCCGAGCCGCAGCTTTGGCGCTCCCGATCTCACGCTGACCGGCGCGATCGACCGCCTGGCCCTGGAGCGCGCCGTTGCCGATCTACCAGCGGGCTACCGGCTGATCTTTATCCTTCACGATGTCGAGGGTTTTGAGCATAATGAGATTGCTTCCATGCTGGACTGCTCAATTGGCAACAGCAAATCGCAACTGCACAAGGCGCGGTTGAAGCTGCGCGAAGCCTTGCGCGCCCAAAAACGCCAGGAGGAGCGGTCATGACGAGCGATCCCAGCAAAATGAGCTGCGCCGATTTCCAGGCGTCGACTGCCCGAGCTGATCGGCTCAGGAGAGGACGCAGCCAGCCATCCTCATGTGCAGCACTGCGAGCTCTGCCGCGCCTTATTGGCTGATCTGGAAACCATCGCCGAGGCGGCACGCGAGCTGTTTCCCAGCGTAGAACCGCCGGACGAGGTATGGGAACATATCGAGTCGGCCATCAAGCGCGAAAAGGGCGACGGCGGCGAACCCGGATTGACCCTCCAGCCCCGCTGAAGGTCAACCGCGAGCGCCGGGGCGATTGATCCGTTTGAGGCGCCACGCCCCGAACGCGGCGGCTAGCGTCGCAGACCTTGGTTTGAGGACTGCATTCCTCACCTTCCTGCCATTTCCGCCGATACACCGCGACGGCGGCGTACGTTCAGTCCGAGGAGCCCGCGGCGCGCTGGTGCGGCGCGCCGACCTTTGGGTAAGAAAGGGCTAGCGGAGGCGCGGTGATCCCGGATTCGGGAACCGGGATGGAGGCCAGCGCGTAACCTAAGGCACTGCAAGCAAATGGAGATGGCGCAGAGAAGGGCAGAAGTTGCAACTTTTCCGCTTCTGAACTATCTAATGAAGGAAAGTTGATACGAGGACACTCAATGCCAAATCAGCAATGCCGTGCCACCGGAAGAATCACCGCAAGCGAACGCCCCGGGAATCCGCAGAATTCCCGTGTTGCCGGTTCGCGATACGGTTCTGTTTCCCCACGCGGTCCTGCCGCTGACGGTGGGCCGGGAAAGCTCGATCCAGTTGATCGAATCGCTGGGCGAGGAGCGGACGATTGTCGTCGCGGCGCAATTGGATCCGCGCCTGGACACGCCCAAGCCAGACGACCTGCACACCGTGGGGACCCTGGCCACGGTGCACAAAGTCGTGCGCATGCCCAACCAGAGCCGATTTGTGTTTACCGAAGGCGTGAGCCGGGTCCGGCTGGTGCGCTTTGTCCAATCCGAGCCTTTCATGGTGGCGGAGGTGGAGACGCTGGAGGACGTGGCGCCGGCGCCCTCGTCGGAGTTTGAGGCGCTGGTGCGCAACGTGATTGCGCAGTTCCAGCAGATCGTCTCCGAGTCGCCAACGCTCTCTGACGAGTTGCGGACGATTGCCGCGAACATCGACGAGCCTGCCCGGCTGGTGGATTTTGTCGCCTCCTCTCTGCCGTTCCTGACCACGGACGACAAGCAGCAGTTGCTGGAGACGCCGGGCGATTGTGGAGCGGCTGGAGCAGTTGAACAAGCTCCTGGCCAAGGAGATCGAGGTGCAGCAGTTGCGCGCCAAGATCCAGACCGAGGTGCAGGACCAGGTGCAGCAGTCGCAGCGCGACTACTATCTGCGCGAGCAGCTGAAGGCCATCCAGAAGGAGCTGGGCGAGCAGGACGAGGGGCAGCGCGATACCGAAGAGCTGCGCCAGAAGATCGAAGCCGCGGGCATGCCCGAGGACGTGAAGAAGGAGGCGCTGAAGGAGCTGTCGCGCCTGTCAGCGGATGTCGCCGATGGCGGCCGACTACGGGCTCACGCGCAACTACATTGAGTGGCTGGCGGTGCTGCCCTGGGCCAAGAGCTCAGGCTCGAAGATCGACATCAGCAAGGCCAAGGAGATCCTGGACGAGGACCACTACGAGCTGAAGAAGGTGAAGGACCGCATTCTGGACTACCTGAGCGTGCTGGAGTTGAAGCCGGACATGAAGGGGCCGATTCTGTGCTTCGTGGGGCCTCCGGGCGTGGGCAAAACCAGCCTGGGGCGGTCGATTGCGCGGGCGCTGGGCCGCAAGTTCCAGCGCGTCTCGCTGGGCGGCATGCACGACGAGGCGGAGATTCGCGGCCATCGCCGGACCTACATCGGCGCGCTTGCCGGGGCAGATCATCCAGAGCATTCGCCGGGCGGAAACCAACGACCCGGTGATCATGCTCGACGAAGTGGACAAGCTGGGACGGGACTTCCGCGGCGATCCGGCATCGGCGCTGCTTGAGACGCTGGATCCGGAACAGAACAACACGTTCCGCGACAACTATCTCGACGTGCCGTTCGATTTGTCGAAGGTGCT
Source organism: uncultured Acidobacteriaceae bacterium (assembly GCA_963758785.1). Lineage (GTDB taxonomy): Bacteria > Acidobacteriota > Terriglobia > Terriglobales > Acidobacteriaceae > Telmatobacter. The sequence goes on along the minus strand of CAVWXA010000015.1, from coordinate 995,110 downwards.
GTTCATCTGCACGGCGAACATGCTGGACACGGTGCCTCCTCCGCTGCATGGACCGCATGGAGATCATCCCGCTGCAGGGCTACAGCGAAGAGGAAAAGGTGCACATCGCCAACCGGTACCTGATTCCGCGCCAGATCAAGGAGAACGGGATCACGGCGGAGCAGATCGAGTTTCCCGAGGAAGCGGTGCGGCACATTATCCGCCACTACACGCGCGAAGCCGGCGTGCGCAAGCTGGAGCAGACGATCGGGACTGTATGCAGGAAACAGGCGCGGCGCGTGGTGGAAGGGCACTACGGAAAAGCTGGTCGTGACGCGGGAGACGCTCAAGGAATTTCTGGGCGGCATCCAGGTGCGCGTGGAGACCGAAGTGGCGGAGCGGGTGAAGCGGCCCGGGCGTGGCTGTGGGCCTGGCCTGGACGCCGGCCGGCGGCGACATCCTGTTCATCGAAGCCAACAAGATGAAGGGCAAGGGCGGCTTTACGATGACCGGCCAGATCGGCGAGGTGATGCAGGAATCGATGCAGGCCGCGCTGACCTGGGTGCGCTCGAACGCCGCGCGGCTGGGGCTGGCCGAGGACTTTACCAAGGAGCTGGACCTGCACATTCACGTGCCGGCAGGCGCCATTCCCAAGGACGGGCCTTCGGCCGGCGTGACCATGGCCACGGTGCTGGCGTCGCTGCTGACCGATACGCCGGTGCGGCCGCTGACGGCCATGACCGGCGAGATCACGCTCAGCGGCAATGTGCTGCCGGTGGGCGGCATCAAGGAGAAGTTCCTGGCGGCGCGCCGGGCCGGGGTGGAAAACATCATCCTGCCCGCGGAAAACCGCCAGAACGTGGAAGAGGATCTGACGCCGGAGATGATGGAGGGCGTGACCGTGCACTACGCCAGCCAGATCGAGGACGTGCTGGCCGTGGCTTTGCCGCTGCTGGCGGCACGGCCGCAATTGCAGGGCTGCTGCGGTGGCGAGCATTGCGGCGAGCGCCGCGGCATAAGCTTCACCCACCTTTCCCGAAGAGGCCGGCGATACCAGCCGGCCTTTTTTGTTGGGAAAAACCATGCATCGACGACAATCCTTCGGGGATTGCCGGTTCGACGGCCGGCCGCGAAGGAATCCGCTCAGCGCCGCGAAGAAACATCGCCTGCTGCGTCTAACTGGCAGGCGGTATTCTTCTTCTTGCGATGCGGGTGCGCGTGATTGCGTTTGGGATGTTGAAGGATTGGCTGGGCGCGTCAGCCGCGGCCCGTCGAGCTGGCGGATGGCGCGACGGTGGCGGACGCTGCTGGAGCGGCTGCGCGCGATGTTGCCCGAACGCGCGCCGGAGCAGGCATTGCGCGGCATCGCCGTCAGTGTGAATGCCGAATATGCCCAGGCCGCGCAGATTCTGCACGATGGCGATGAAGTGGGGCTTGTTGCCGCCGGTCTCGGGCGGCACTGCGCAAAAGGGTGCTGCGCGTACGGAGGATGCTTTGGACGAGACGCGCGGCGAACAGGACGTGGTTGCCGCGCTGACCCGCGAGCCGATCGACGCGGACAGGATTGTTGCCGCGGCCAAGAGCGGCGAGGATGGCGCGGTGGTGGTCTTCGACGGCATTGTGCGCAACCACTCGCGCGGGCGGCGAACCCTTCACCTGGACTACGAGGCTTATGAAGAGATGGCTCTAAGCCAGATGCGGGAGCTTGGCGCGAAGGCGCGCGAGCGCTTCGGCGTTCGCCAGGTAACCATGGTTCACCGCCTGGGGCGGCTGGAGATCGGCGAGACGAGCGTGCTGATCGTGGTGGCGTCCGCGCACCGCACCGCAGCATTCGAGGCCTGCCGCTGGCTCATCGACACCCTCAAGCAGACCGTGCCCATCTGGAAGAAGGAGACTTTTGCCGGATGGCGCAGTGTGGGCGCCGGGTGAGCCGTTTCCTGAGGAACTGGCGATCGACGCCGCGGAGGCGCCGCATGAGGCTAGACGCGGCGGATACTTCAGCATTTGGCGACGCGCCGGCTGCCGGGCGCTGCTTGTTCTGGCGCCGATGGCGGTCGCCGCGCAGCAGACCACGTTTCACGTGGACGTGAAGCTGGTCAACATCTTCGTCAACGTGACCGATCAGAATGGCGCAATAGTGGGCGAACTGACGCGCGATGATTTTGCGGTGTTCGAGGATGGACGGCCGCAGAGATCGCACTCTTCGAGCGGCAGTCGGAGGTGCCGCTGAATCTGACGCTGGCCATCGACACCTCGGGGAGCGTGCGCAAGGACATGAGCGATGAGGAGGGTGCGGCAAAGCGTTTCGCGCACGCCATCCTGCGTCCACAGGACCAGATGAGCCTGCTGCAGTTTGCCACTGACGTGCGCCAGCTGACGCCGTTCACCAATAATGTTTCGGAGATCGACCGCGGACTTGGCCAGTTGCGTGGCGATTGGGCGACCGCGCTCTACGACGCCATCTGCCTGGGCTCAGAAAACCTGGGGCCAAGACAGGGGCGCAAGGTGCTGGTTGTGGTTTCAGACGGCGACGACACGGCCAAGAACTCCACCTACGCGCAGGCTCTTGAAGCGGCTTTGCGCAACGAAGTCATGATCTACTCGCTCATCGACGTACCCATTGAGGCCAGCGCGGGCCGCGACACTGGCGGCGAGCATGCGCTGATTACCCTGGCAGAGCAGACCGGCGGGAAGCATTTTTATGTGGACGAAGGCGGGCTGGACAAAGCGTTTGCAAAGGTGAGCGACGACCTGCGCACGCAATACCTGATCGGCTATTATCCGCACCACCAGGATCCGGGCGCCGATTTTCACCGCATCGTGGTCACCATTCCCCGCGCCGCTCCCGGCGAATTCAACATTCGCAACAAGGCCGGCTACTACTCCAGCACGCCGATGAAGGCAAACTAAGTAAGCGGTGAGCCACTGCCTCAACCGGGAGGATATTCGCGTGCGCGTCAGAAACAGGTCGCGAACCAGCAGGTGAGTCAGCTGGAGCCGAGCCTGTATTCGTTGATCGCGAGAATCGGCCTGATTTCAATCCATCCCCTCGCTCGTGCGCAAGGAGTTCCCGCGACGAGTTGAATGACTTCGTCTACGTTGGCCGCGTCGACGACGGAGAAGCCGGCCAGGGGGACGCTCGAATGAGCAAAAGACCCTTCCGTCACGTCGGGCTTGCCATCCCAGGCACGTACCTTGACGACGTGAGGCTGTACGGCCGCCATTAGCGTCCCTCGTTTGCGCAGAGCTTCATCCTGCGCCAGCATTTCGTCCTGTTCCTTCTTCGTCAGAGCTTGCCAATCCTTTGCGTCGCCATATGCAAGACACAGGAATTTCATCGTTTCTTCTCCATCAGGATCTGATGCCGAGCACCCGCTGAAGAGACATCCCCGGGCCAGTGAATGTTTCGAAGGTGCCATGGGGTTTTCGCGCAAGAGCTTTGTCCAATGGCCATCGCAAGGCGACGCCTATTCGCAATGCTGCGCGGCCCGCCGGGTTTGCATCTAAAATGGCAACATGACCTCACCTTTGTCATCGCGGCGCCGCTCCAAGACTCCACCTCCGGGCGAAACCGGCCAGGAAGCACTTTATCTGCGCTCGTTGAGTGAGCGCCAGGTGATTGTGAACATCAAGTTGCGCGACGGCGAGTCGGTACGCGGCTGGATCGAGTACTTTGACGATTCCATGTTGCGGCTGACGCGGGAAGGGCAGCCCAACCTCTTCATTTACAAGAACCAAATCCGCACCATCAGCGAGGCCGGCAAACGCCGGACGACTAAGTATGAAACCGTGGACGGCCAAGGCAACCACGAGGCCGGCCTGTGAGCGGTGCGGCAGAGCGTGTGATTGCGCCAAATTTGGATTTCGTTCCCAAGGCCGCGGACATTGCCCGGGAAGCGGGTGCGCGGCTGCGCGAGTATTTCGCCCAGGGTGTCGAGACCGAGTACAAGGGTGACGTGGACCTGGTGACCGTGGCCGACCGTACGGTGGAGAAGCTGATTCGCACCCGGCTGGGCGAGGTCTTCCCGGAGCACGGCGTTTACGGAGAAGAGGGGACGCGCGAGCGGATGGAAGGTGAATTCCGCTGGTACGTCGACCCGCTGGACGGGACGACAAATTTCGCCCACGGATTCCCGCAATTCTGCGTATCGATGGGCCTCGAGCATCGCCCGGCGGGCACCAAGCCGGATGAAGATGGCGTGCTGGTGGCAGGGGTCATTTACGATCCCATGCGCGACGAGCTCTTCACGGCTGAGCGCGGGCGCGGGACCCGATTGAACGGGAAGCCGGCGAAGGTTTCGCGTATCGAGGAACTGGCAGAAGCTCTGCTGGCCACGGGTTTTCCGAGCCGCAAGCGGCATGCGAGCCCCAACGTCCACTTCTATCAGGAGTTCACCCTGCGCTCGCACGGAGTGCGGCGGGCGGGTTCGGCGGCGCTCGATCTGGCATATGTGGCCTGCGGCCGCCTGGAAGCGTTTTGGGAGTTCAATCTCAATCCATGGGACACGGCGGCGGGGGTGCTGCTGGTGGAAGAGGCCGGCGGGCGCGTAACGGATTTCTCGGGCGCGCACTTCCACCTCAACAGCGATGAGGTCCTGGCTTCGAATGGATTGATCCAGGAGGAGCTCGTTGGTTTATTCCGCGACCTGTTCGCCGGCCGCGGTCTGTCGCCGCTTCCCACGCCCGAGGAGTTCGCGAAAGCCAGGGAACGCAAAATCAGGGAACAGGGAGCAGGAAATAGGGAATAGGAGGTGGGAACTGAGGCCCGCGGTTATCGTTTCCCTGCTTCCGGTTCTCCCGGCTGTTGATCCATCGACCACAGGTTTTCTATTCCGTGTTCCCTATTCCCTGCTCCCTGCTTTTCTCTTCCCGCATAGCAAAACCAGGCGCAGGAACGTGGGAGTCAGGCCGCGGGGCCGTGTGCTACTATCAGCGACGTGAAGTTCTGTGCGGCTCTGGAGTGCGAGGCCGCGGGGAATTCCCCAGAGAGAGCAGAGATGGCATACGTCATTGCAGAACCTTGTATCGGCACGAAGGACAGCGCCTGTGTGGACGCTTGCCCGGTCGATTGCATCCACCCCAAGAAAGACGAAGCAGGCTTTGCCGAGAGCGATCAGTTGTTTATCGACCCGGTGGAATGCATCGACTGCGGGGCGTGCGTCCCGGTTTGTCCCGTTTCGGCGATCTTTGCGCAGGACGACCTGCCGGAGAAGTGGGCGCACTTTGCCGAGAAGAACGCCACGCATTTCGGCCGCTAAGCGGGCGCGGCTGCTACCCACACTCTGAAGTCCTCACTCAACGCGTGTCCTGCCTCAGGTGGGACGCGCGTTTGTGTCTGTGCCGCAAAACTAGCGTTGGCAGCGCCAGGGCCGTATCGCCCACGCGCCGGTGCGATGATGAAGAGGCATGAGCGTGCTCACGTCGGAAGCGGTGGTTCTGCGCACCTGGCCGGTGCATGAAGCCGACCTGATCGTGAGCTTTTTTACGCGCGATTATGGGCGGCTGAAGGGCGTGGCCAAAGCGGCGCTCAAGAGCCGCAAACGCTTTGGCGGCGCGCTGGAACCGATGACGCTGGCGCGAGCCTGGTTTGCCGAGCGGCCACGGCAAGAGCTGGTGCGGCTGGACCAGTTAGAGATTGTACGGTCGCCGCTTTCGGCGCCGGTGGACCAGACGCGCATGGCGGTGCTGAGTTTCTTTGCCGAAGTGATTGACGAGGCGCTGCCCGAGCACGATCCGCAGGAGACGGTCTTCCGGCTGCTGGTCCCGGTGCTCGAGCAAACGACAGCCGTGCAGTCCGAGATTGTCCAGCCATGGATGGCGCTGACCTATTTTTCGCTTTGGATGACGCGGCTGATGGGCTTGCTGCCGGATATTGCGCACTGCATGGTATGCGGCGAAGCATTGCATGCAGCGGACATTTCGTTTTCCAGTTTCGCAGATGGGTTGTTTTGCGCGCTGCATTCGAATGGGAGCGCGAGTGCATTCGAGCGCCGATAGCTGGCAACTGGCGCAGCGGATGTTGCGGGCCCCGGTGGCAACGTTTGCGGGTGAGGCGTGGCCGCGGAGGCGGGCTCAGGATTTGCGGCGCTTCACGCTGCAAATGCTGGAGCGGCATTTGGAGCGGAAGCTGAGAACGGCGGAGGCGCTGGCGAGGCTGGGCGGGTGAAAAGGAGAAATCTGAGGAGCGACAGCACCGAATTGGCCACGTGAGGCCGCGGCCAGTGCGTTCGCCAGCGGGTCCCGGCGCAAACAAATGTGACGGGAGTAACGATGAGGCACAAATCCCTTAAAAGCAGATAGAAAGCCGCGAGCGGCAGGCCGACGCGGGGCCGTTTTGGCTGCCGAATCCAGCTCATGCACGTTCTCAGGTAACCCGGGAAGTGACTAGCCGGCTGATAAAATCTTTCCTTAGTTCCGACGAGAGAGATTTGCCTGTGTCCGCTGCTCAAGCCGCACCGCACTTGAAGCCTACCTCCCTGACGTTTCAGGATTTATTGTTCCGCCTGCAGGCGTTCTGGGCGGAGCGCGGATGCGTGCTGCAGCAGCCCTACGACGTGGAAGTGGGCGCGGGCACCATGGCGCCGGAGACGTTTCTGCGCGTGCTGGGACCGAAGCCCTACAAAGTGGGCTATGCGCAGCCCTCGCGGCGGCCGGCCGACGGGCGCTACGGCGAAAATCCCAACCGGCTGTTCAAGCACACGCAGTTTCAACTGATCCTGAAACCGCCGCCGGTCAACGTGCAGGAGCTTTATCTCGAGTCGCTCGAGGCCATGGGCATCGACCTCAAGCACCACGACCTGAAATTCGAAGAAGACAACTGGGAGTGGCCGGCGGGCGGCGCGTGGGGCGTGGGCTGGCAGGTGATGCTCGACGGCCTGGAGATTACGCAGTTCACCTACTTCCAGCAGTGCGGCGGGCTCGATCTCGACCCCATCTGCGCCGAGCTGACGTATGGCATGGAGCGCATTGCGCAATTTTTGCAGGATGTGGACTCGATCTACGACATTGTGTGGGCGCGCGATCCGGAAACGGGCGCGGCAGTGACCTATGGCGACGTGAGGCTGGCCGAGGAACTGCAATTCTCGGTTTACAACTTTGAATACGCCGACGTGCCAAGGCTTTGGGAGCACTTCAACAGCTATGAGGCGGAAGCGCAGGCGCTGCTTGAGCAGGCCAACGCGCTGATGGCCGATGAGAAGGCGAGCGCGAAGGAGAAGCGGCGATTCCCGTTGCTGCCAACCTATGAGCTGGCGCTCAAGTGCTCGAACCTCTTTAATCTTCTTGACGCGCGCGGAGCGATCAGCGTGACGGAGCGCGTGGGCGTGATCGGGCGGATTCGCGCGCTGGCGGTCGGTGTGGCGAAGGCGTATGCGTTGCAGCAAGAGGCCGGTTAGCGGAGTTGGCGGTGTTAGCGGAGTTAAAGCCATCGGACACTGATCACTAATCACTGACCACTGGAATGAAGCATGGCAGACTTTCTGCTTGAGATCGGGCTGGAAGAGATTCCGGCGCGGATGATTGCCGGGGCGGAGGCCGAGCTGGGCAAGCGGGTCAGCGACCTGCTGACGCGCGAGCGGCTGCTTGCGCCCGATGCAAAGCTGACCACCTACTCCACGCCGCGGCGGCTGGCCGTGCTGGCCGAGGGCGTGCTCGAGAAGCAGGCCGACACCGAAGACCAGTCTGCTCGGCCCGTCGTGGAAGATCGCATTCAAGGACGGCGCACCGACCGCCGCGGCACAGGCCTTTGCAAAAAAAGCCGGCATCGCCGTTGAAGCGCTGAAAAAAGTCGAAACGCCGAAAGGCGAATATGTTGGCGCGACTGTGAAGCGCACCGGCCGGACTGCAACGGAAGTCCTGGCAAGCGAATTGCCCAAGGAAGTGCTCGCGATCTACTGGGCAAAAAACATGTACTGGCGCGCGGGCAAGCCGGAGCGATTTGTCCGCCCGGTACGCTGGATCGTGGCGCTGATGGATGCGAACGTGATTCCGCTGGAGATTGCCGGCATTGTCAGCAGGCAACGCAAGCCGCGGTCATCGCGTGCTGCACGGCGAGCACTCCGTGCCTCTACTTTCGGTGAAGAGTTATGCTGATTCGCTCCGGTCAGCGTATGTTGTGGTCGATGTTGCGGAACGCAGGCAGATCATTCGCAAGGCGCTCGACGCGGCGACGCGCACGGTTGCCGGCGCGCGCTGGCGCGAGGACGAGCCGCTGGTGGAAACGGTTGTACACCTTACCGAGTGGCCCAGCGTGATTCTCGGCAACTTTGAGGCTGAGTATCTGGAGCTGCCCGAAGAAGTTCTGGTGACGGTGATGCGCGACCACCAGAAGTACTTCGCGGTAGAAGACGCCAGCGGCAAGCTGGCGCCGCACTTCCTGGCCGTGCTCAACACCGAGGCGGACGAGGAAGGCGCGGCGATTATCCGGCACGGCAATGCTCGCGTGCTGCGCGCGCGGTTCAAGGATGCGCGATTCTTCTGGGACTTCGACCAGAAGACCCCGCTCGTCGATCGCGTGGAGAAGCTGAAGAACGTAACTTTCCAGAAAGATCTGGGCAGCTATCACTGGAAGACCGAGCAGAACCTGGCCGCAGCGCGCGCCCTGGCCGAAATCGTGAAGTCGGCGCGAGTCGCGTTTGATGAAGCAGGCCTGCTCAAATCTGTTGAACTCGCCAAGACCGACCTGACCACCGAACTGGTAAAGGAATTCACCGAACTGCAGGGCATCATCGGCGGCCTGTACGCCCGGGCCCAGGGCCTGGATGAAACGGTTGCGAAGGCGATCTACGACCAATACACGCCGGCCTCAACGGAGGACGCAATTCCGTCGACTATCGAAGGTCAGCTTCTCGGCGTTGCCGATCGCATCCAGACCATCACGGCCATGTTCGGGATCGGGATGGCGCCGACCGGTTCGAAAGATCCCTTCGCGCTGCGTCGCGCCGCGAATGGAATCGTGAAGATCCTGGCCGAGTCGAGTTTGCCGTTGACGCTGAGTGATGTGGTGAAAGCCGGCAACTCGAGCGATGGCGGGACTGGCTCCAATGAGCAGGTTCCAGCGTTTTTGCGCGAGCGCCTGCAGTTCTACCTCAAGGATGTGCGCGGCTTTGCCTACGACGTGGTGAACGCTGTGCTGGCCGTTGGCGCCGACGATGTGCGCGACACGATCGCGCGCGCCGATGCGCTGACGGTCGTGCGCGGATCGGAAGATTTCGCCGCCGTCTCGGCCGCATGCAAACGCATCAAGAACATTCTGCGGCAGGCAGAGGAGAAGGGCTTTCAGGCATCGCAGCCAAAGCTCGCACAAATGGCCCTGGAGGCGATCGACTTATGGGACCGCTCAAAAGAGCTTGCGCCGCAGATCGCAATGCTCCACGAACAGCGGGCCTACCGCGAGGCTCTTGCGCAGATTGCCACGCTGCGAAAGACCATCGACACATTTTTCGACAAGGTGATGGTGCTCGACCCGAATGAGACGGTGCGCAGCTCGAATCTCGGGCTGATCGAACAGGTCCTCAAGAACTTCTCGACCATCGCCGACTTCAGCGAGATTGTGACGAGTCAATTGCCTGCCAGTTCTTCCGTTCCGCCGCAACCAGAGGAAATCGCGGAGTAATCGGGACTTCCTGCGCTCATCGGCGCGAGCCTCAAACGTCTAAACTGATAGAGATGGCCGACACGCTTTATTTGAGCCTGTGGTACCCGAATCTGCGCCTTGAGGCGCTGCCCGACAAGCTGATTGCCGTGCTGGGCGCATTTGCCGCGCATGGCGGCGAAGCCAAGGTGTATGCCGCGACGGTATGGCCGGTGAGCTGGAGCGAGGCGCCGGTCTTCCAACGGGTATGGGGCCGGGTCGGCGCCGGACCGTCACCGGGCGGCGCCGCTGAGAGAGGCGTTGAGCCGCAGCAGGCGGTAGAAGAGGCACTGGAGCTGCTCCACGACGACTACGCTTACGAGTTCCAGATCGGCTGGAGCCTGTGGGAGCTTGAAATCGCGCCGAACCTCGATCCCCGCTGGGTACGGGAGCCGCGACTGGTGCGCGTAACTGGCTACGGGCCGCTGTTCGATGAGGGAGCATACGAGCAGGATGGGCACATCCGCATCGACTTCGGCACGGACGCACCGTTTCTGGAGGAGGATGCCGATCTGGACCAGGTGGGCGCCGGGCATGTGGAAGAGAATGTGCGCCAACTGGTGGAGCTGACAGCGGCGGTAGAGAAGGCTTCAGGAGCTACGGCGCGCCTTTTGTGGAGCGAGCTGGGCGAGAGCCTGGCACAGCGGCTGGCGGCGCGGCTGGGAAGTCTCAGTTAGTATGTGGCGTACTCAGCGTCGTGCAGCGTGGCTTTCACATCCACTCAAGCGGCGAAGACCAGCCGCCGAGGCCAATGTTTAGAAAAAAAACTTGGCACCTGAGGCTTTGCGTTGCGCAACTGGAGAACCGGTGCGGGAGTAAGGAAGTAAAAGCGTGCGCTTCACGATCGAGCGAATCCGAACGCTGGTGCTGGTGGCGGGAGTGCTGCTGCTGGTGGCGCTGGGGGTGTTTCTGGTGCGCGCCAAGTGGAAGAACCTGCTCACTCGGGGCGATCTGCCGCAGCGGCTGGCCAGGAACATCGAGCAGGAGGCCAACGGGTTCACCTTCGTCCATACCTTTGGCGCGCATTCGCAATTCAAGATTCACGCCTCGCGCCAGGTGCAGCTGAAGAATAACCGCGTGCAACTGCACGAGGTGCAGATCGAACTCTATGGCGAAGACGGCAGCCGCGTGGACCAGATCGCGGGCGACACATTCGATTACGACCAGAAGAGCGGCCTGGCGATTGCGGAAGGGCCGGTGGAGATGGTGCTGACGCGGCCTGCGGCGAAGCAAGGACTGGACGGGAAGACCAAAGGGGCAGCGGCATCGCCTCATACCGCGCCGCAGATCCATGTGAAGACCAGCGGCGTGACGTTCGACCAGAATACCGGCCTGGTGACGACGGCGCAGCGCGTGGATTTCACGATGGCACAGGGATCGGGGAGCGCGATTGGCGCAATGTTCGACTCGCAGAGCGGCTATCTGACGCTGGACCAAGCAGTCGAGCTGACGACCCAACGGGGCAGAGAGCCCGTCGAGATTGATGCGCAGCATGCGGAGCTCGACCGCAGCGAGTTGGTATGTACGCTTCACGGAGCAAAGATGAACTTCAGGGGCGGCCATGCCAGCGCGGCTGAAGCCAAGATTCAATTCCGCGACGATGGCACAGCGCAGCAGCTGGACGCAACGGGCGGATTCACGATGGAAACCGCGACGGGTGGCCACCTGGCTGCGCCGACGGCGCGGATGGAATTTGATGCACACAGCCAGCCGCGGAGCGGACATCTGGAAGGCGGCGTGACGATGGATTCATCGAAGAATGGCCGCACAACGCATGGAACTTCGCCCACAGCGGAGCTGCAGTTTACCGCCCAGGGCCAATTGCAGCACGCGCACCTGGAACGCGGCGTGGTGATCGAACGGACGAGACGGGAGCGGAGAGCCTGGGCAGGCCGCGGGAATGCGCGTGAGCCGGACCTGGCGCTCGCCGGTGGCGGACATCAGCTTTCACGACGCCGGGAAGGGCAAGATGGAAGTCGAGAGCGATTCACGGGAAGGGCGGCGTGGTGATTACGAGCGAGAGCCGGCGCGGTGGCGCCGCCGAAGTGCCCTCGAAGATAGCTGCCGACGAGGTGACTGGCACATTCGCGCCGGGTTCGGTGCTGCAGGCGCTGACGGGGGTGGGCCACGCGGACATTGAGCAGACGACGGCTACCGGAAAGCGTCAAACCGCAAGCGGTGACCGGCTGGAGGCAAGTTTTGCGCCGCCTGCCGCCGGCCAAAACAGGGAACAGGGAACAGACAACAGGGAACAGACAGCCCCAACACAAGGAAGCAAGGGAGCGCCGATCGGAGCGCCCGTGAAGAGTGAGGCGAGGACAACGGGCCAGGCCGATGTCGAGGCGGCCGAGCTGGATGGGCATGTGGTGCTTTTTGAGCAGCCGGCCGCAAAGCCCGATGCGAAACCAGGCACCCAGCCGAAGCCGCCGATGCGCGCGACTGCGGGCAAAGCGGTGTATGAGGGACACGGGCCAGTGGCTGCACCTTACGATGAGCCCCCGCGTGGTGTATGGCGGCCTGGAATTGACAGCGGACAAGGTGGATGTATCGCAGCAGTCGGGAGACGCTTTTGCGCACGGCAACGTAAAGGCGACATGGTCTGGAACAGACACGGCCGCCGCTGGCGGTGAGAATGCGACGGCTGCCAACGAGACGGGCCTGGGCACGGTGTCGCTCGGCGGCAAAGGGCCGGCTCACGTGATCGCGGCGGAGGCGCAACTGAACGAGTCGACGGGCGAGGCCACATTCAGCGGACACGCGCGTTTGTGGCAGCAGGCGAATTCCGTATCGGGGCCGGTGATTGTGCTGAACCAGCACTTGCAGACGCTGGTGGCGCGAAGCACGAGCCTTCGGATCCGGTGAGGGCAGTGCTGTTGAGCGCCGGCGCAGGGGCGGGGAAGAATGCCGAGCAGGGTTCCGAGCCAGAATGCAGTCAGCAACCCCGGCACCAGGCCGGCCACTCCGTCGGTGATCCGCGTGCGCGGGGGCGAGCTGTGGTATTCCGACGCGGAGCACCGGGCGGTGATGCAAGGCGGCGGGCTGGGCGCGGTGGTTGCGGAAACGGGCACCGCAACTTCGTCTTCCGATGCGGTTGACCTGCGGCTGATGCCGGCCGGCAATCCTGAAGGCGGCAGCGGCAGGCAAACGCAGGTGGACCGCATGACGGCGACGGGGCATGTGGTGCTGACATCGCAGGGCCGGCGCGGGACGGGGAGCAATTGGCAGTACTCGAGCGTGACCGGAGAATACGTGCTGACCGGGACTGCAGCATGCGCCGCCGAAGTTGACCGATCCTGGGCGCGGAACGGTGACCGGCGAGGCTTTGATTTTCCATAGCCGCGATGATAGCGTCAGTATCGAAGGCGGCGGCCGCGAGACCGAAACCGAGACGACTGCGCCGGAAGCGCACGTTAAATAGTGGAGAGGAATCGCGCCCCAACCAGAGTTTATTCGCGATGGTTCACTGCTTCCGGGGACGGCCGCTCGCTTACGCTCCCACCCCAACTGGTCCGGCTCTTTGAGCCGCACGCCGTTGGGGACCCCGGGTTGGTCGCGTCGACTTGGGTGTTGTGGTTCTCGGATACTGTTAGTCTGGTTTTGCGGTAAGCCAGCGAGGCGAATGGAAACACTGATTGCCGAGGGAATCGGCAAGAGCTACAAGGGAAGGCAGGTTGTCAGGGACGTCAACCTGAACATCTCCCGCGGCGAAGTGGTGGGCTTGCTGGGGCCGAACGGCGCCGGCAAGACGACCAGCTTTTACATGATCGTGGGCCTGGTGGCACCGGAGACCGGGCGCGTGATGGTGGACGAGACCGACATCACGCGCCTGCCGATGTATCTGCGGGCGCGCAACTTCGGCATCAGCTATCTGCCGCAGGAGCCTTCGGTCTTTCGCAAGCTGACCGTGGAGGAGAACATCCTGGCGGTGCTGGAGGCGCAGCCGCTGGGCAACCGGGAGCGGCGCACGCGCACCGAGAAGCTGATCAACCAGCTGAATCTGGGCCACATCCGCACCACGCGCGGCTACGCGCTTTCAGGCGGCGAGCGGCGGCGCGTGGAGATTGCGCGCGCCTTGTGCATCCAGCCGAACTTCATTCTGCTCGACGAGCCGTTCAGCGGCATCGACCCGATTGCGGTGCTGGAGCTGCAAAAGATCATCTTCGATCTGAAGGCCAGCGGGATCGGCGTGCTGATCACCGACCACAACGTGCGCGAGACGCTGAGCGTGACCGACCGGGCGTACATTATTGCCGAAGGGCGAATCTTTCGCGCGGGAACGCCGCACGAGCTGGGCAACGACGTGGAAGTGCGGCGCATTTACCTGGGCGAGGGATTCTCGCTGGGCTGAGATGGGCTGGATGTTGATGCGAATACAGGGCTCATGCGGATCGGCCACGTTACGAGGGTGCGGAGGAAGGGCGCAGGATGTGATCCGGACGAGTGCAGAGATGGGACTTGACCCGATTCCGGGACAGAGTAACGCGAATGGGTGATTCGAAATGGAGCATTTTCTGCATTAAGCTTTTTCTCACGACGGATAGACTCATGCTTCACATAAGCATTGAGTGGAACGGGGAAGAGACTTCACGATGGCGCTGCTGCAACCAAGACTGAATCTGAAAGTCGCGCAACGCCAGGTCCTGACGCCGGGCCTGATGCAGATGGTGAGCGTTCTTGCGCTGAACAAGCTCGAGCTGAAGGAGATGATCGATGCCGAGATGGTGGAGAATCCCGTCCTGGAAGAGATTGACGAAACGGTTCCGATGCTGGATGAGGTTGCGGGCCGCGAGGAGCGGCTGGAGCGCGGCGTGGAGGAAGCCGCCGGCCCCGCCCAAGGACTCTTTCAACGAGATCGATTTTGGATCGTACTTCCAGGACTATCTTGATCCCGGCTATCGCACGCAGCCGGAGTATGAAGAGAACGAAAAGCCCTCGTTTGAAAACTTTCTCTCCCAGCCTACGACTTTGTCCGATCACCTGGCGTGGCAGCTGGGAGCTCTGAGCTTGGATCGCCACGTTGCTCGAAGCGGCCGAGTTCGTGGTCGGCAATCTGGACGAAGACGGGTACCTGGCAGCGAGCGAAGAAGAGCTGGCCGCGGCCTTCGGCAGCGTTCGCTGCGGAAACAGACGCGCAGCCAATGGCCACTGTCCGACGAGGTCGCGACGCTCGATCTGATTCGGCGCGCGATCGAGCTGGTGCAGCAGTCTCGATCCGGCCGGCGTGGGCGCGCGCGACCTGCGCGAGTGCCTGGCGATTCAGATTGCGGCGCAGCAGCACGAGTTTGGCCATTTGTACGGAGTGCGCGGGGCCGGAAACCGGACGACGGATCCGCATCGCGGCTTCCGCGCCGAGGCCGAGGCCAAGATCGACGAGCGGCGGCGCTGCATGGAAGTGGCAGCGCTGATTGTGGACCGTCACTTGCCTCTGCTGCAGAAGCGCGACGTGAAGGACCTGGCGCGCGCGGCGCAGGTGACAGCCGGAGGAGGCGCACGCGGCGGTCGAGTTCATCCGCACGCTCGACCCGCGGCCGGGCCGCATGTACAACCGCGAGCAGACGCGGCTGATCGAGCCCGATGTGTTCTTTGTGAAGCGCGGCGGCGAGTGGGTGGTCTGCATGAACGAAGAGGACCTGCCCAGCCTGCGCCTCAGCCAGCGCTACCGGCGCATGCTGGTCTCGCGGGACACCGACAAAGAAGTGAAGGAATACGTGAAGGAGCGGTTCCGCTCCGCGCTGCAACTGATGCGCAACATCGCGCAGCGCAAGAGCACCATTCTGCGGACGTGCGAAGTGATTGTGCGCCGGCAGCAGGAGTTTTTCGACCAGGGCGTGGAAGGGCTGCGGCCCATGATGATCAAGGAAGTGGCCGAGGAGATCGGCGTTCACCCTTCGACGGTGAGCCGCGCCGTGGCCAACAAATATGCGCACACGCCGCAGGGCGTGCTGGAGCTGCGCTTCTTCTTCTCCGAAGGATCGAACGGCCCCGAGGGCGCGGACACGCCGCTGCTGGTGCTCAAGCGCAAGGTGCGCAAGCTCATCGAAGACGAAGACCCGCGGCATCCGCTGCACCGACGACCAGCTTGCCGCGATGCTGCAGCGCAGGGAATCCAACTGACGCGCCGCACCGTGGCCAAGTATCGCGAAGACATGAATATTCCATCGACGCATCAGCGGCGAAAGCGGGCGTAGCTCTCAATTCCCAGCGACTATCTTCCGGGTTGTTCGCGCTGGCCGATCCAAAACCGGAGCCTGGCTCTCCGAAATCACAAATCCTCAATTCCCGGCTTACAGCGTCACGCTGTTGTTCATCAGCGTGATCTCAGGAAGATTGCCGCCGCACTCGATGGTCACGCTTGCGCCTTTGAGATCGGCGCCGGCTGGAACTGCGATTGTGACCTGGGCCGTCTTCGGCGTGAGGTCAAGAGGCGCTTTGAGCGCCGGCACGTCGGCGGTGGCAATCGTCTTGCCTTCTTTGTCGCGCAGGACGACCTTTGACGCAGGCGCATCGACTGCACCCACGCTGTGTACCGTGACCGTCATCGTCGATCCCTCGACTTTCACGTCTTCAGGATCGATGCCGAGATCGGGACGCGACCAGTAGGGAACGCCTTTTTCCGTCAGCTTGAGTTCGAGCACTGTCGTCGTGTGCGGGGCGAATGTGAAGTCAAGGCTGGTGCTTCGTTCAAAGCTCGCCGTCCTGGTGCTGACATTCTTCACCGGATCGGATTCCGCGTTGCCACGCGTGCCCTGCGTGATCTCCCACTTGCCCGGATCGATCTCCCATCCGGTCATGCGCGTCTTCACAGGAACGGAATCCAGGTTGTACACGACGATCTTCAGATGATCCGGCGCAGCCACCGGAACGAGAATGCCAAGACTGCTTGGCTTGGCTGGCGCGACAAATCGCCAACTGACGGCATTGCCCGGATAAATGTGATTCCGGATCAGCGCGACGCCGCCAAAGCGCGCACGCTGCAATTCTGTGTTGACGAACATGGGGCCCGCAGAGTCCGTCACGCGATCGATCCAGAGACTGCCTTCTGTATTGATCCATTCCCGGTTTGATTGCGCCTGCAACTGCGCCGAGTAAAGCCGGTCGAGATATTTCGTATCTCCGCTGACCTGCCAGGCGAAGGTCTCTGCGGACCCGGTAATGGATTGCGCCCCCGTTGGCGCCACTCCGGTTGTGGAGTCTATCGTTGCTGCCGCCGCCGCCAACTGCTTGCCCCACGCGTCGCGCAGATCTAACATGTCCAGTGCGTCAGAGCTGATTTGCGCCAGCGACGACGGGCCCACGTCCATAAATGGCAGTAAATACTTCTTGTCGCCGGTCCAGCGATATGCGGCCCAGAACATGAAGTCAGGCGAGGCGTCGCCGCCGGGCACATCTTCATCGGTCTTGAAGTTGATGTCGGTCCGCGTCACCCAGCGACCGTCCGCTTCCTGCTTGCGGTGCGCCAGCATGCCGTCGACGGTCTCAAGCACCATCTTGCGCGTCTCCGGCGCGCCGTTGAACAGCACCAGGTCGAGCGCCGGATGAAAATCCATGTAGGATCGGGCCTTGGTCCATCCCCATACGCCGCCCTCGGCCATCTTTGAACCGCTGAAATAGGCAGAACGGACATGCCGATGCCCGGCGGCGTTGATGCCGGTCAGCCACTCCAGCCTGCGGGCTGTCAGCATCGCGCGCTCCAGATCCTTTGGATCGCCGAAATTCATCAAGAGCGACTGGCCGAGAACATTCAGTCCATCCTCGTAGCTGTGCAGTTCGTCAAACTGTCCCGTTGCCAGTCCGTTGGTCCACATCTTGTTTTCGTACATGGCGTCCAGCTCCCTGGAAAGCGCCTTCTTCATTTTTTCCGGCTCCGTTCCCATCAGGGCGAGGGAGGGAAGCAGATTGGTGAAGTCGCTGTCGTCGCCGAGGCCGCCTCCGAATTCCCCATCCCAAGCCTGGCGCTTGTCGATATAGAAATCGGCGATGCGCTGGAAGTAGTCAACGTCCTTCGTCTGGAGCCAGGCCCACTCTGGCACACCTGCCGGCGCCTTTGGCAGAGTGAAATCCGGTGCTGTCGTTTCCGGGTTCCATTCGTGCCAGTATTTGCGGCCGAGATCGTTCTCGGGATCCACGCGCAGCAGGTCCGTAATGTCGGCATAAAAACGGTTGTAGGCGTTCAACCGCTTGCTGTCGACGTGCTCTTCCGTCATGTTTGAAAAATTGTCGCGTACTTGAGTCAGGCGATCGGCAATGTGCTCTTTGAGCGCATCCTTATACGGCTTGAAAATCAGCCGCACCTGTGCGCCTTCAAGAGAACCTGCATTGAACTCCGCGCTGGCAGATGCGATCGTGATCAGGAGGCTCCTGTCGTTGGGCAGAATGCGGTCGCGCGTGTCCAGCCACAAGGTGTGCGCCTCGCCCGGCTTGACTGAAAATGTGAAGTTGAGCATGTCGCGCATCGGCCACAGCGGGTCTCGAACCTCGATGTTCATTGGCACAACATCGCCGTGCGTCGGCTTCACATTCAATGCGGGCAGGTCGATGGCAATGCCGTCCAGGCCCGCATACATATCGTCCCAGGTGTAGGTGGAAATATGTGTCGTGGCTGCCGGCATGCCACGCAAATCGGCAGGAATGAGGATGTGCACGATCGGCAGGACGGCCGCGCTTTCGTTGCTGCCGGATGCTCTCGACCTTAAGCCTGCAAGGCGGCCGCGGCCTCCGCCCGGCATGCCCACGATCAGCGAACGCTCGTCTGCAGGATAGCGATCGCGAATAAAGTCGACGAGCGGCGTCAGGCTGGGATTGTCATCCGCAGACGTGGCGGTCGAAAGCCTGTAGTGGAGCTGAACGATTCCCTGCGGCGGATCGCCCGGATGGACATAGTAGGCGGAAAATTCGCCGATGGGCGTCTCCTGCTCCACATTGGTGAAGCGCAGCTTGCCGCCGGTCATCGGCGTAGCGAAATCGTGAAAGGTGGTCTCCTGCCCGCTGGGCCGCTCAAAGAGCGTCTTCCCGGGAAGCGTCGTTCCATCAAGCCCGCTGCGGCGAACCGCATCCACTGAGACATCTGGAGTAAGCAACGTCATGTTGCCGAATGCGCCGCCGCTGAATTCCAGGTGGTTCCAGGGCTCGCTGGGCAGGATGAAGGTGACGGTCTTGCCGGAGATCGCGTAGCAATCCCAATCCGGCAGTTGGAAATAATCGAAACGTCCAACCAGGCGCGAGCGATTGTAGACGCCGGGCCACGTGGTTTCGCGAATGCCGTCTGTGGCGCGCCACCACCAGCGCCCTATATCGTATGCGTCATTGATTTGCACTTTGCGAATGGTGGTGTTGGCAGCGGGAAGCAGCGCGGGAATATCGCCGGGCCGGTTCCATCCGTAATGGAACCACCACTCCTTCTGCGTGGCCGCGTCTGCAAGGCTGCGTGTGACCGGCGGAATATCTTGCGGCGTTTCGCCTTTGGCCAGCGCAGCCACGTTTTCATCAGATAGCGCCCGGTCATAGATGCGCAGCTCGTCGAGGTCGCCACCGCGGTCGTAGCTGTAGGAGCTTTCGACGCCAGTGGGTCCAATGATGCGGGAGTGCGGCCCGAACTGATCGAGCGCGGCATCGAACATGCCCGTGGCAGCTTTTTCGGCCACCATCTTACCGTCTACATAAAAGCGGATGCCCGTGGTCTCATCCCATGTGAGTGTGAGAAGTGCCCATTGATCCGGCTTGGGAAAGTTCGGCATGTCATAGGAGATGCGCGTCCGGCCCAGGTTCACGTCGGTGACAAAGGCATCGAAACCATGGCCGTTGTAATCGATGCGCAGCCATACCTGGTCCCAACTGGAGTGGTCCGCATAGCCCACGCGGAAGATGGGAAACGCGGTCTCGTCCACCGGGTCGCGCGATCGCCAATAGAACGAGAGCGTGCCGCGCTGCGCATAGATGTTGCCCGGCGCCCAGTAGGAAAGCAGTTGATTGTTGCCGCACTGAATGTAGGAGCCGCTCGCGCCGCCAGAGACGATCTTCACGTCGTGAATGTAATTGGGGACGGGATTGCCGCCGGCCGCGTAGTCGGCGTTGAATCCGTGATCGCCTGAAAGATAAAAGAGCAGGCCGGGCTCGGAGGCATGCGGGTTGGGCGGCAGAAGCGAGGTGGTGGTGGGCGGAGCGTATTCAAGGGCGACCTGGGATCGCGCCGCGGACGCGATGACGACGGCAGCGAAGACACTGAGCAACGAGACGAAATGCGAACGGCGCATGGCAAGCCCCCCAACCGGAAGTTGCGGCCTGCACACGGCGCGTTCGGAGCGCCGCAAACTGGTCAGACCACCCCTCGGAAGTTTTATCGCAAGAACGCGGGGTTGGCAACTACAGGTTTCATGGCTCAGAGGTCAGGGGTCAGGGATTCCGTGGTAGCTGTGTGCGATGGGATCCCACCCTAAACGCAAAAAGCGCGTTTAGTATGGGGCACCCGAGTCCTGATCCCTGAAACTTGATCCCTGTCTTTACATCGCTTCGGGGCTTTCGATGCCGAGCAGGGCAAGCGATGCGACGAGTTCGCGCAATGTGACCGCAGCGGTGGCGAGCAGAAATGTTTTGCGCGCGGGATCTTCTTCGGTGAGGATGTGATGGCGATGGTAGAAGTTGGCGAACTCCTGCGCGAGCTGGAAGGCGTGCTTGGCGAGGTAGGCAGGTTCTGAGGTGGAGATACATTGCTCCAAGACAAGGGAAAAACGGCCGGCGCGAAGCCAAAGCGCCCAGATGTCTTCGTTTTCCTGCCCCGAAAGAAATTGTGCGACGCGGCTTTGGTCTGACGCCGCCAGCTCCGCTAACGCCGCTTCGGGCGTCGTTCCGCCTTTGCGGAAGATGTTGCGAATACGGACGACGGCGTATTGAATGTAGGGTCCGGTTTCACCTTCGAAGCTGAGCGCGTCTTTGAAGTCGAAGGCGATGACGGAATTGCGCGTGTATTTGAGCATGAAGTAGCGCAGCGCGCCGATAGCAATCTGTTCAGCGATCTTCTCGCGCGCAACTTCGGCATTCTCACCCGCTCCACCGGTCTCCACCCCTCCGGGCACAAATCGCCCGCTGGGGACCCCGGTCTGGCGTGCTTCGACTTCGGCGCGTGTGGCTGCGATGAGCTTGTCGATGAGATCGTCGGCCTTGACGCCGAAGCCCTTGCGGCCGCTGACCTCGATGTAGGGGCGGTTGCGGTCTTCCTCGGAAACCTCGTAGCCGAGCTCGACCGCACAGCGCGGCGTGAGTGCGACCATCTCGTAACTGAAGTGGGTGTAGTGATCGGCTTGCTCGGTGTAGCCCATGCCGCGCAGTGCCTGAATGACATTCGCTTGCGGGTCAGCCTGGCGCGCATCGATGACGTTGTAGATTGCCGTTGCCCCGCCGAAGTGCGGATGGTTCGCTTCGCCTTGCTCGGCGGAGATCCAGCACTCGTGATCGAGATAGCGGAAGAACTTTTTGTAGCCAAAGTCGCGGCCAAGAAGGCCGAACTTCCAAAGGTGATAGGCGATGTCTTTGCCGACGTAGGTAACGGTGCCGTTGGAGCGGACGATCACTTTTGCGTCTTCATCTGTGGCGCCGTCGGTACTTTCGGCGCCGGGCCTGGTCATCACCCAACAACCTTTGTTCTTGCCTTCATTCTCAAAATAGAGCACGCCGGCTTTCTTGAGCTGCTCAAACGCCGCATCCCAGAATTTGAGGTGAAGGATTTCGCTCTCGCGGGGAAGGAAATCGTATTCGATGCTGAGGCGCAGCATGGTTTCAAGATGGCGGCGCAGAACGGCGGTTGAGATCAGATCGGCGACTGCGGCGGTGTCGTTGCCGCCTTGCTCGATGAGGTGCAGCGTGTCGAGGCGCAGGCGCTTCCGCGCGGCCTTTTCGTCTTCAGTTCCCTGCCCGTACCATTGCGAAGTGTGGGCGTAGAGATCCCAGCAGTAGTAATCAATGCGCTCGCCTTTGCGCGTGAGCTCATCGAGGAGCGCGCGCACTTCGGCGAGAGTCTTATGCTCGACGTGCAGAAATCCCACGACCACGTCCGCAACCTGCACGCCGGTGTTGTCGATGTAGTTCTGCACATCCACCTTGTAACCGGCTGCGCGCAGCAGGCGGACGAACGTATCGCCAAGAATTGCGTTGCGCAAATGGCCGATGTGGGCAGCCTTGTTGGGATTTATCGAAGTATGCTCAACCAACGCGTGGCCGCGATGTGGCGCCGCCGCAGACTCATTCGCCGTCGCCACCACGCGCGCCGCCGCTGCGCGGTCGAGATGCGCATTAATGTAGCCCGCGCCGGCGACTTCAAAGCTGGCGAATCCCTCAACGGCGCCCAGTGCGGCAACAATTTCCTGCGCGATGATTTTGGGCGCCTTGCGCAAGGTGCGCGCGAGTTGCAGGGCAACGGGCGTGGCGATTTCGCCCAGGCGCAGTTCAGGAGGCGTCTCCAGTGGAATGTTGCCAATCTCGAGATCGTATTTTTCTTTCAGGACGGCGCGCAAGCGATCGGCGAACCGACCCTCCAATTCCAAAACCACGCGAGGGCCTCAAAATTCCTTGATTTTCAAGGTGATTTTAGCATCCGAGACGAAACGAACGCTGCGCAAAGGTGCTCACGCCATTCGCAGTTCCGCCGCCTCACGTTACTTTCGCGTTTCATCTTTCGGCCTAACCGTGATCGCTTTCCCTACGCAGCCGATCAGGTAGTGGTATCGACTTTCTGGCGTCGCGCGAGTTGCAGTGCGCGAGTTGCCGCTGGCGCAGCAAATGACCCTCGCCTGTTCCCTCACAAAGGAGTTTCCATGCGTGGATTTCTGTGTGCTCGTTCCCTGATCGGCGTAGTAACCCTGATCGGCGTAGCAACTTTGACCGGCTGCAACACAAGCAGTAGCGGCGGTCCCGGGTTGACCAACCCCGGCACGCCCCAGCCCACCAATACAGTCTCCGGCACGGTCACCTTCAAAGACGCTCCGCTGGCGGGCGCAACGGTGACGTTGTGGCTCACCAACAGCAACGTGGTGGTGTCAACCGCAACCACCGGCGCCAACGGCAACTACAGCTTTTCGGGTCTCAGCACGACGGGCAATGCCCCGGCGGATTATCAGATCTGGGTCAACAAGACGGGCTACGGTTTTTATCCTTCAGTGCGGAGCCCGGGCAAGGTCGAACGATTCGATCACACGGGGCAGTTCATTGAGTCGCTCACGCTGGGGACTCCCATGTATTTCACGCTGATTGACTTCATTTCCCTTCCCAACGCTTCGCTCTCCGGCGCAAATTTTGCGGCTTATGACGGCTCAAATCCGCCTGTGAGCATTGCGGCAACAGGGCAAAGCACGAGCTATGCGACCGGCGACGACGGAGCGTTACAACAGGGCGTGACGTGGCCGGAAGGGCGTTTTGCCGACAACCAGGACGGAACCGTGACAGACCACCTGACTGGCCTCGTCTGGTTGAAGGACGCGAGTTGCCTCGCGCCTGCGAACTGGTCCGCTGCACTCTCGGACGCGAACAAGCTGGCGAACGGCGCCTGTGGGCTCAGCGACAGCTCCGCGGCCGGCGATTGGCGGCTGCCGAACCTGGTGGAGCTTGAAAGCGTAATCGACATTTCTCAGAGCAATCCGGCAATCGCGACCGGTAGTCCCTTTAAAGGCGTCGCCGACATCATTTACTGGACTTCGACCAGCTACTTTGGCGGCGATCTGGGCTCCCCGTCAGCGTGGGCCATTCGCATGAGCGACGGCCGCTACATCAACGACGGCATCCAGAACATCAAGACGGTTTCGCTCAATGGCGTTTGGGCCGTGCGCGGCGCCGGCACAGGCCTGGGCAAACTGCAGGCGACAGGCCTGTTCCAGCCGCCGTTACAGGCCGGTGACGACGGAACTTTGCAGATGGGTGTCGGTCTGATCTCGCCGCGCTTTATCGACAACAGCAATGGCACCGTGACCGACACCATGACTGGACTCGTGTGGTTGAAACAGGCGGGCTGTATTGAGGGAGATTGGGCCACCGCGGCCGCTGCCGTGACAGCGCTGGCCAGCGGCCAGTGCGGGTTAACCGACGGCTCCGCGCCAGGCAGTTGGCGGATGCCAAACCGCAACGAGATGCAGAGCCTGGCCGACAGAAACGAGACCAACGAATCGGACTACTTCGATTTCACTTTTCTGAATCCGGATCAGTCGGTCTTTCAGGCCGCGATCTTTTCCAGCTTCTTTGGGTATCAGTATTACTGGACATCGACAACCGATGCCGCCAACACCAGCGAGGCGTGGACCGTGTTCAGTTGCGACTTCGGCGTCTACGATGTTCCCAAATCCAACACGGGCTATACGCTTGCCGTGCGTTCGGGACCCGGCGTTCATTAGAATAAGACGGCGGCTACAAGCGGCATGCAGCGCCATTGCACTGCACTCCGCGGTCGAGCGTGGCGGCGGGTCGGCCACGCCCGAGCGCGAACAACACGCGAATCGCATGCCGTAAGATGGAAGAGTGTTTGTCTGCACGCCTTGGACCGTTAACCGGGTTCGGCGCTGACGCAGTGACTTTTCCATGGCGAATCCCGAAACCCACCCCGCACGCTTCTACCTCACCACGCCGATCTACTACGTGAACGCGCGGCCACATCTTGGCCATGCCTACTCGACGATCGTGTGCGACGCCATTGCGCGGCGCAAGCGTGCGTTGGGCATCGATACCTGGTTCCTGACGGGCACGGATGAACACGGACAGAAAATCGAGCGTTCTGCAAAGCTGGCCGGGTGCACGCCGCAGGAGTTCGCAACCAAGATTGCCGCGGAATTTCGCGGGCTGTGGGATCGGCTGGGGCTCACGTACGACGATTTCATCCGCACCACCGAGGAGCGGCACAAACGCGGCGTGCAAAAACTCTTCGCCACCCTGCGCGACCGTGGATTTATTTACAAGGGATCGTATACGGGGCAGTATTGCGTCAGCGACGAGGCGTGGGTGGAAGTGCCCCCGGGTGCGCCGTGTCCCGATTGCGGGCGCATCACCGAAACGGTGAGTGAGGAAAACTACTTCTTCAAGCTCTCGGCATTTGAGCGCAAACTGCTCGAGTTTTACGAGGCGAATCCGGATTTTATGGGACCGGAGTCGACGCGGCGCGAAGTGATCAGCTTTGTGCGTAGCGGGCTGAAAGACCTCTCGGTGAGCCGGACAAGTTTTTCGTGGGGCATTCCCGTGCCGGGCGATGAAAAGCACGTGGTGTACGTGTGGCTGGATGCGCTGGCGAATTATATTACTGCTCTTGGATACGGTTCGGACGCTCCCGAAGATAAGGCACGCTTCGAAAAGTTCTGGCCGGCGGACCTTCACCTGATCGGGAAAGAGATCAGCCGCTTCCACTGCGTGTATTGGCCGGCTTTTCTGATGGCTGCGGGGATTGCGCCGCCAGGCTCGGTGCGCGCCAATGGCTGGCTGCTCTTCGACCAGGGCAAGATGTCGAAGTCGCGCGGGAACATTGTCCGCGCCGAAACGGTGCAGGAAGTTCTGGGCGCGGATGCCTTGAGGTATTTCTTACTGCGCGAGATTCCCTTCGGGCAGGATGGCAATTTCAGCTTTGATGCGCTTGTGCAGCGGTACAACGGCGACCTGGCTAACGGCTACGGCAACCTGGTGAGCCGCGTGGTGAACATGGTGCACAAGTATTTTGGCGGCGTGGTGCCCGAGGCCGGCGCAGAGACCGCAGCCGAGACCGCGCTGCGCACGAGCGCTGAGTCAGCGATTGCCGCGTTTGGGCCGACGTTCGATGCGTTGAATTTCTCTGACGCGCTGAAGGCACTGTGGGTTTTGGTATCGGAGACGGATGGCTATCTGACGGCCAATGCGCCGTGGAAAAAGCCGCCAGACCGCTCCGATGCCGACCATGTGAAACTTCAGGCGCGTGTGCTGGCAACAGCTGCCGAAGCCATCCGCATCATTACGGCGCTTGCGTATCCCATTTTGCCCGATGCCGCATCCAAGGTGTGGCGACAGCTTGGGCTGGGCGAGTTGGCGGACGCGGCAAAAAAAGCATTTTTGACGGATCTCGCGTGGGGCGGATTGAAGCCGGGCACAAAATTCGGCGAGCCCGCGCCGCTGTTTCCCCGCGCGGAAAAGGACGCAATCGAACGTATGCAGAGCCTTGAAGATGAAAACAACCGCAGCGCGGTTGAGGCTGCGAGCCAGGAAGAAATTGTTGCCCCATCGCACGCTCCGGCAGCGACCTCAGTGAACTCAACAGCAACTGCGGCGAACAAATCCGCCGGGCGCGAAAGCGAATCTACGACGCCGACGACCGCGGCACCGGGCAATCCGGCGAAACCGGTTGAGACGGCGAAGGTGCACCAGGTGCCTGCGCCCATGGCCAGCAGCCGGCTGAGCTCCACGCCTGCAGCGGCTGCGGCCGATGCGCCACTGACGCCGCCTGCTGCTCCAGAGCTGCAGGCAGCTGCGCCGTCGGGGCCGCAGCAGATTACAATCGATGATTTCGCCAAAGTTGAATTGCGTGTGGCGCAGATCCTGGTGGCTGAGCGCGTGCCCAAGGCCGACAAACTGCTGCGCTTAGAGATTGACCTCGGCTACGAAAAGCGGCAGATTCTGGCCGGGATCGCGCAGCATTACGAGCCGGAAAAACTTATCGGCCGGAAGATCGTTGTCGTAGCCAATCTGGCTCCGCGCAAGATGAGAGGACTGGAATCAAACGGGATGTTGCTGGCTGCTTCGCTCGAAGGCTGCGCGCCGGTGCTGGCCGGATTCCTCGAAGACGTGCCGCTGGGGGCGCGGCTCAAGTAGGCCGCCGTTTCTTCGCCCGGCTGCGCCAGGCGTGCCGTTGCGCGCTCGCCCTGCCTTTGCTATGATCGTCCTACTCATGGATTGCGCCCTGCAAATCCGCACTTGTTGTTGCCTGTCGAACATCTTCGACGGGTGTCCGCGCTAGTCTCTTCTCCTCAGCACAATCGACACAGAAGACGCACCCGTAGCTGAATGCCGGGTTTGTCTTTGTGCGTGCCGGCCTTCAGCATCTCTTCAAATCCTGAGAGGTCAAGATGCCGGTCGCCGAAAAAGAAGTATCCCTATCGTTGCAGCACGGAAGTGTTTCCAGTGTGCCGCGGCTGAACCACCTGCGACTGCTGGAAGCCGAAAGCATTCATATTTTGCGCGAGGTCGCTTCAGAGTTTGAGCGGCCAGTGATGCTCTACTCCATCGGCAAAGACTCCTCGGTGATGTTGCGGCTGGCGCAGAAGGCTTTTTATCCCGCGCCGATTCCGTTTCCGTTGCTGCACATCGATACCGGCTTCAAGTTTGCCGAGATGCTCGCCTTCCGCGACGAAATGGCGCGATCGATTGGCGCGGAACTGCTGGTGTGGCGCAACGAGCCGGCCATTGCCGCGGGCACCAACCCCATTGCGCTCGATACCAAGCGCTGCTGCGGACTGCTGAAGACGCAGGCGCTGCTCGACGCATTGCGCCACTACAACTTCGACGCGGCTTTTGGCGGAGCGCGGCGCGATGAAGAAAAATCGCGCGCCAAGGAGCGCATTTACTCCTTTCGTGACGCAGCCGGCCAGTGGGATCCGAAGAACCAGCGGCCCGAGTTGTGGAACCTGTACAACGCGCGCATCCATCCCGGCGAAAGCATTCGCGTGTTTCCACTCTCGAACTGGACGGAGATGGACGTGTGGCAGTACATCCACGAAGAAAAGATTCCCGTGGTAGATCTTTACTTCGCCAAGGAGCGGTTGATGTACGTGCGACCAATGGGCGCGGGCCAGGACGCGCTTTTACCCATCGAGCAGAATTTCGTGGCGCGTCCGGGCGAACAGCCGCAAATGGTGAAGTGTCGATTGCGTTCGCTGGGCTGCAGCCCATGTACCGGCGCCATCCGCTCCGATGCAGACACCATTCCGGCAATCATCGCGGAGCTGATCGGGTTTCGTTCGTCGGAGCGGGCGAATCGGGTGATCGATCACGACCAGGAAGGCTCGATGGAGATCAAGAAACGCGAGGGGTACTTCTGAAACGCAGGAACAGAGATCAGGGATCAGGGATCAGAAAACAGTTATCAGGGACCGAGTGACATTGGAGGTTGGCTTGACGGTTGCAACCGAGATAGAGAACAGAAGGTGGGAGATCGGCGAGTTTCTGGCGCAGGAGCGCGAGAAGGACCTGTTGCGCTTTTCCACGGCCGGCAGCGTGGACGACGGCAAGTCGACGCTGATCGGACGGCTGCTGTACGACACGCAGTCGGTTTACGAGGACCAGGTGCGATCGATTGAGGGCAAGGGGACGACGGCGCCAGGGCAGATCGACTTTGCGCTGCTGACCGACGGGCTGCGCGCCGAGCGCGAGCAGGGCATCACGATTGATGTCGCATACCGCTATTTCTCTACGGCGCGGCGCAAGTTCATCATTGCGGACACGCCGGGGCACGAGCAGTACACGCGCAATATGGCCACCGGCGCTTCGACGGCCGATGCGGCAATTGTGCTCATTGATGCGAGCAAGGGCGTACAGATTCAATCGCGGCGGCACGCCTACATCGCATCGCTGCTGCGCGTGCGGAATCTGCTGGTGGCCGTGAACAAGATGGATCTGATCGGTTACGACGAACTGGCGTTCCGTGCCATCGAGGCGGATTTCCGGGCCGTGCTTGAACAGATCGCGACGGATACCGGAAATCCGGTAGAGGCGACGTTCGTTCCGGTCAGCGCGCTCAAGGGCGACAACGTTGTGCATCGGGCTGGGCGCGTATCGGGCGCGATGCCCTGGTATGCGGGCCCGACGCTGCTGGAGTTGCTGGAATCGCTGCCCTCCGCGCGAGATACGCGGACTGCGCCGTTTCGCTTCGCTGTGCAGCGGGTGTTGCGGCCCGATCACACGTTCCGCGGGTTCGCGGGGCAGATTGCTTCGGGAAGCATTCGTGCGGGGGAAGAAATCAGCGTCTTCCCCTCGGGACGCAGTGCGAAAATCGAGCGCATCGTCACGTTCGACGGCGATCTGGGCGAGGCGGTTGCGCCGCTTTCAGTCACGCTGGTGCTCGATCGCGAACTCGACATCAGCCGCGGCGATCTGATTGCAGGCGCGGCGACGGCGCCGACTGTGGCGCGTGCCATGAGAGCGGCTCTGGTTTGGATGGACCAGCGCCCGCTCGAGCGGAATCGCCGCTACCTTTTGAAGCACACCAGCCAGACTGTGCCTGCATTCGTTTCGTCGATCGATCACCGCGTCAACCTGGGCGTGCTGAAGCACGAGCCGGCTTTTGATCTGCACATGAACGACATCGGCGCGGTTTCGTTGCACCTGCTGCGGCCCATCGGCGTGGCTCTTTACCAGGAGAATCGCGGAACAGGCGCGTTCATTCTTATCGACCCCGAAACCAACGGCACCGTGGCTGCAGGGATGATTACCGCGGCCGGAAGTTCTTCAATTGAGGGTGAGGACGACGAGGCAGCGGCGTGGGGACGCGTGACCGCAGGCGAGCGCGAGGCGCGCTGGGGCCATCGGGGCAGTGTGCTCGAGCTGGCCGGCCCTTCACAGTTGATCGACGCCATTGAGCGCTCGCTGTTTGCCGTGGGCGCGGTGACCTGCCGCATCGACAGCGAGAGCAACATCTTCCTGCTTGACCCGAAGCTGCTCGAAAGCGTTGTCGAGATGCAAACGCAATCGGGACTGCTGGCGCTGGTGGTGCGAAGCAATGAAGACGGCGAACTGACGGCGCGGGCCGAAGGATCGGAAATTACGCTCGACGCAAGCGAAGCCATGCACGCGGTGACATCGGTGCATCAATTGCTGCATCGCGCGGGCATCTTCATCTCCACAGAAAAGGCGGATTTGTGATGAGTACAACGGAGATTACTGAGCAAGTGAATTTGAAGCTGGACACGGTACGCTCTGTGCTGGCGCGCGAAGTGACGGGGAAAGGCGACGTTTGCCTGACGTGCAGCTTTCAAGCCGAGGACGTGTTGCTGGCGAAGCTTGCAATCGAGATTGATCCGCAGATTCCGATTCTCTTTCTCGATACCGGCTACCACTTCGCCGAGACTTACGCGTATCGGGATCGCATTGCCCGCGAGTGGGGGCTGAATCTCGTCAACCTGCTGCCGGAAAAGACAGTCGCCGAGCAGGAGGCGGAACACGGATTGCTTTACCAATCGGCGCCTGACCGCTGCTGCGGGCTGCGCAAGGTCGAGCCGCTGTTCAAGGCGGTTGCGCAGTATCGCGTGTGGTTGACAGGGTTGCGCAGGGAACAGGCACGGAGCCGCGCGGCTCTGGAAGAGCAGGCTCTCTTCACGCTGCCCGGCGGCAAGCAGGTGCTCAAGCTGGCGCCGCTGGCCGTATGGACCACACGCGATGTGTGGTACGCCTGCGAACAGCTTGCAATCCCTCTGCTGCCTCTTTATGAGCGCGGTTTTACTTCAATTGGGTGCGAACCGTGTACCTCGCTGCCGCTCGATCCAGGCGATCCCCGCTCGGGACGGTGGGCGGGCCGCAAGGTAGAGTGCGGAATCCACATTCAAGCGGCGCCTGGGAATTAAAGAGAAGAGCCATCCCAACTTTTTCGCATCGTGCGCGAAAAAGAGTGGCGCAACGTGCAGAGGTCAGAGGTTCAAGAAATGCAATACGCTATCGGATTTTTCATCGCACTCTTTATTGCGCTCACCGGGGTGGGCGCGGGCACAATTACCGTGCCGATTCTGGTGCTGTTTCTCGGTGTGCCGGCCGCCGAGGCTGTGGGCATCGGACTGATGTTTTCCACTGCCGTGAAATTCATTTTGGTGCCTGCGCAGATCGCGCGCGCCAATGTAGCCTGGCGGACGCTTGGGTACATGCTGCTGGGCGGAGTGCCGGGCGTGCTGCTCGGATCGCTGCTTTTGAAGCACCTGGTTACGGCGGGATCGGCGAATTTGCTCAGCGCGCTTCTGGGCGCGATCCTGGTGGGCACCGCGAGTTGGCAGCTCCTCTATTCTTTCCGCCCCATGGAGCAGAATCGCAATGCACCGGATCGCAGCCCGCTGCTTTCGTGGTTGATGTTTCCTGTGGGCGCCGAAGTTGGGTTCTCTTCAGCCGGCGCAGGGGCGTTGGGCAGTGCCGCACTTCTGAGTCTGACCCCGCTGGCTCCAGCGCAGGTGGCTGGAACTGACATTGTCTTCGGCTTTCTGGTCTCGCTCATCGGCAGCGGCGCGCATGGGTTCTCGCACGCCGCAGACCCTGGCCTTCTGCTGCACCTGATTGCCGGCGGCGTTGCTGGAGCGATCGGCGGCACTCTGGTCAGCACGCGTGTTCCGCGCCGGCCGCTGCGCTTCGTGCTCTGGATCTGGCTGCTGATTCTTGGCGGGCAATTTCTCTTCAACAGCTATCATGTGTGGGCTGCTACGCGTTAGAAAGCGGGCGAATGTCTATCATGAATGCACGGACCGTGATGACAAGACTTTGGCTGGCGGCAATCACGATTGTGATCGGCATTGCCGTATGCGCCGCACCGCTGAACGCGCAAGACGACGTCACAACGCAAAACGGAAGCAGCAGCCTCGATGGCGGCTGGATTACCGGGCCCGCATCGAATCCGCTAAGTTTCTTGAATGGCCCGGTGAATCGCACTTACGGCTCCAATCTGCCGTACGATTTCCCTGATTTTCGTCCGGTTGGAGACCTGGACTCTCGCCTGCCGCGCTGGATAAGCTTCGAAGCTGAGGAACGATTCCGTTTCGAGGGCTATGAGAACGGAAGCTTCAAGCAGGGCAACGACGATTCCTATTTACTGAACCGCTTCCGTTTCCAGGCGGATCTTCAACTGACCTCGTGGTTCAAGTTCGTCTCGCAGGTGCAGGACGCGCGGCCATTTCTCGAGAACCCTCCAATTGGACCACCCAATGAGAACCGTTGGGACATCAAGCTCGCTTATGCCGAGTTCGGCGATCCCGAGAAACATTGGATCAGCGTGCGAGTTGGACGCCAGTTGATCAATTACAACAACACCCTGATCGCCAATTCGGAATGGCGCGATCAAGGCCGGTCGTACGACGCGGTGGTAACGAATCTGCAAAGTGGCCGATATCATCTCGGCATCTTCGCGGCTTCTGCCGTTGTACCGCTGGCCTCGGGCATCAGTCACCACCAGGAAGGAAACAATATCTACGGACTCTACGGCAGGATTGACGATGTGATTCCGAAGTCGTCACTCGAGCCGTTCGTGTTGTGGAGAGTCCAGCCGAGCCTGCCGATCGAGGCTGCAGTTTCGAGCAAGACGGGCAAAGAAGATATGCAGGTATATGGAGTGCGGCTAAAAGGCAAGGTTCGAACCAGTCTCGATTACTCCGTTGAAGCTGCACGAGAGGGCGGCGCTGATGGCCCGGATGGGATTCGCGCATGGGCGATGAGCGCCGGCGCGGCCTACGAATTCCGCTCCGTCAGGACGCATCCGCGCGCATTCGCACAATACGATTTTGCATCCGGGACCAGCGATCCGGGCGATGGCGTGCACCGCACTTTCGACACGATCTATCCAACCGCTCACGACCGCTTCGGAGTATTGGATCTGTTTGGATGGCAGAATATCCAGTCGTGGCGGGGTGGGGGGACGTTTACGCCTCATCGCCGGTGGACAGTAACGGCGCAATATCTGGACTTCCGGGTGGCGTCAACGAATGATGCCGTTTATAACACTTCAGGCGGAGCGATTGTTCACGGCACCGTGCCCTCGAGTATCGGCAGTCACCTGGGCGAGGAGGGCGACGTGTACACGTGGTATGAGTTGAATCGCCACCTCAATATCGGAGCCGGCTACGGGCGATTCGATGCCGGAGCGTTTCTCGAGCGATTAACGACCGGGCATGTGTACTCATATCCATACGTCGCCATCAACTTCAAGGATCATGGGCGGTCGAAGGGAGAGTAGTCAGCTCGGACGCGGCGGCAAGCGGTTGGTGCGGAAGGCGGGACTTGAACCCGCAAGCCTTTTGGGCGCCAGCTCCTAAGGCCGCTTTTGCTTGTATCGCCGGGTGTCGTAGCCATATAGCTCAATGACTTATTCCACCCCTGGTATCCCCAATTAGTGCAGGACCGTTATTTACGCCCTGAAAAGGCCGGCGTCGGCGGTTTAATCCCGTCCCCGGCAACCATTTCTTCGATCAACACCGTCGCATCCGGTGCCAATGATTGATTACAATCTGGTTCTGCTATCGGGGCAGCGTCTGTACATAAGCCGGAATTGTCGGTATGGACGGGCTCTGTATTTGAAAAGCGATCGATGACCGCATTCAATTAGTGCTTAGCGTGGACAACATGAAGGCCAGCGTGTCCGGGCGCGAGTCCTTGAACGGCGCGGCCGAACCTCGACGCGATCTCCTGGAAACCGATGTCTTCAATGGCACAAAATCCGTGCGAGCGAAGAATGGCTGCGATGCCAGCCGGCTCGAAACGGCTGTCGGAACGTTCACCAATTTTCTCAAGCTGTTCGGCCCGCGCCTTTTCTATTTGCCTAAGCTCTTCTGAGAATGATTCGGGAGGTTCCATATAGTCGAACACCACCTCCGAGTTTCGGATTGACGATATGTAGTCCAGAGTGCGGCCGATAGCGTTCTGTGTCAGATAGGGGACGACCCCGAGCCAGGTGAAAAACGCGGGCGAGTTCTGCTGAAATCCTGCCGCGACCAGCTTCTCTCCCATATCGTCACGCTCGAAATCGACTGGGATGAGAATAAGGTTTTGCGGAAGTGCGATTTGAGCTTCTGCCAGGCGCTGGCGTTTACCTGCCTGCGTCGCGGGGTGGTCCACCTCATAGATACGGATCTCTATTGCGCCATGGGGATTCCGGAGGGCGAAAGTGTCGAGTCCGGCGCCAAGGATGACGATCTGCCGGACCCCTCTTTCGACAGCTCTTGACAAAGCATCTTCCGCAATCCGGCTTCGCGCGGCGGTGAAAAGACGTCCGATGCTGGCCACGGGGTGTTTGTTCGCAACTTGAATCACGTCCTTTTCGTCTTCACGCAGAATCTTCATGGCGAATGGGTCATCGAGGATTGAGCCATGATCGAGCACCTGATGAGCAGCTCGTTGTCGGGCGATCATCAGGGCGGTGCGGCTGGGTTCAGCAGGCTTCATGTTCGAACGGTAGTTTTTCCTACATGTGCGGTCGATATGGCAGGCGGGCGGACAAGCAGCGCATCGCGGAATGGATGCAGGTACACGAAACGGATGTCTTTGACGACACCAA
Source organism: uncultured Acidobacteriaceae bacterium (assembly GCA_963758785.1). Taxonomy (GTDB): domain Bacteria; phylum Acidobacteriota; class Terriglobia; order Terriglobales; family Acidobacteriaceae; genus Telmatobacter. The sequence goes on along the minus strand of CAVWXA010000015.1, from coordinate 961,283 downwards.
CCTTGCCCCGTCTTACAACATCGCCCCGCAAACCTTCCAGCCGGTTGTGCGAGTTGATCCGGAGTCGGGTGAGCGCGAACTGACGGTCATGCGATGGGGGCTTGTGCCCTTCTGGTCAAAGGATGGTACGGCGGCGTTCAACACGATCAACGCCAAGGCCGAGCCGGTCGCGACGAGCTCGGCATACCGTGAACGCTGGAAACGTCGACGCTGCCCAACCTCCCACACCTCCCCACCACCACCATGGCCTTGGGTGGCCCATCAACAGCGGCTGTACGTTTTCACGAAAGTGCTCCACCACCACCTGCACTTTTTGCGAAATATTGTACGGATGCAGACGAACCCAGCGCATCAGGCCCTTCATGGCCGCGCTGCGCTCCACCTCCGTCTCGTCCATCACCCATCAGTTCTCCTCCACCTGCATTCATCCAACCGTGATTGGTCAACCAAGCCGAAGCTAGAAAATGGGGATTCTTCTGTGACGGTTACGTTTACAGTTACGATTTCAAAATACAAGGGCCAACCTTCATTCGGTCAGCCCTTGGTAATCCCTCTCTTTTGAATTTGGTGCGGAAGGCGGGACTTGAACCCGCAAGCCTTTTGGGCGCCAGCTCCTAAGGCTGGTGTGTTTGCCATTTCACCACTTCCGCACATCGGCGGCTGGGCGGCGCGATCGCGCCCAACCAACTCAAGTCTAGAGTGAAATCAGATTGGGTGGCAATGGCGCTTCCGATCCCCCGCCCAAGCAAAGCTTGAACGGGGCACCCCAGACGCGGCGACCCGCATCTACCTGGCACTTCGCTTGAAATCGCCGCTCTTGCCGCCGGATTTGGACTCCAGCCGAATTTCGCGGATGACGATGGATTTGTCGAGAGCTTTGGTCATGTCGTAGACGGTGAGCGCGGCGACGGCGGCGGCGGTCAGAGCTTCCATCTCGACGCCCGTTTGGCCAACCGTGGCTGCCGTGGACGTGATGCGCACGCCGCCCGCAACCACCCGCGCCTGCACATCGACGTGCGTGAGTGCCAATGGATGGCACATGGGAATGAGCTCGGCGGTATGCTTGGCTGCCTGGATACCGGCGAAGCGGGCAACCTCAAGCGGATTGCCTTTGGGGTTGGCGGGCAGAGCCGCCAGCACTGCTTTGGAGAGCTCAACAAATGCCGAAGCGGACGCGGTGCGGCGCGTGGCCTGCTTGCCGCCAACGTCGACCATCGCGGCCTGGCCGGCTGCATCGAAGTGAGAAAGTTTCGCGGACTTGGGCATTCGGAGTTCCTTACGTAAGGAGAATGCGGACAGTGGAACCCGCTTCAAGACGATCGGCTTCCTGAGGTACGACCAAAAAACAGTTTGCGCGGGCCATGGCGGCCAGGTCGCCGCTGCCCTGCCAGGGAACGAGCTCAACCTGAGGCAGCGTGCCGGCGAACGTGCACGCCGCCGGGAGAAAGCGCGTGAGGCCCGGCTTCGCTTTCACATCGACGGCCAAGCGCGCCATGGCGAAGCGAGGACCCCACTCCCTGCGGCCAGACAGCGCGGCGATCACCGGCGAAGCAAATAGCAAGAATGTGACGGCCGAAGAAACGGGATTACCGGGAAGCCCAAAGCACCATTGCATGGAGCGGAGCTTTTGGTTTGGATTAGTGTCGCCGCGAACCAGCTCGCCAAAGACCAGCGGCTTGCCCGGCTGAATGCGCACGCCGGTGAAGTGAAAGCGGGCGCCGGCGCGGGCCAGAGCCGGCTCAACCAGATCGAATTTGCCGGCCGACACGCCGCCAGTGATGAGAAGAAGATCGGCGGCTGCGGCGCGAGCGAGCGCGGCATCGAGGGCTTTGGCCGTGTCGCGCGCAACGGGAAGAACCCACGGTTCCCCGCCGGCTGCGGACACCATTGCAGCCAGCATGGCGCTACTGGAGTTGCGAATCTGGCCGGGAGCGGGCTTCGACGCGATCGGCACAAGCTCATCGCCGGTGGAGAGAATGGCCACGCGCGGCCTTGCGAAGACCTTGAGCTTGGTGCAACCACAAGATGCCGCGAGCGCAATTTGCGCGGCGCCGATGGCGGTGCCCACAGGCAGCAGTTCATCGCCTTTGCGTGCCTGCGCGCCCCGGGCCACGACGTTTTCACCTTTATCAATCGTGCGCGGCGGCAGCAGCCGGACTGTTCGCGCGGATGGGCTGCCGGCAGAATCGACATGCTCGAGCATGACGACTGCGTCGGCGCCCGATGGCACTGGTGCGCCGGTCATGATCTCCCACGCCGAATTGCGCGGGAGCGGGCCGGATGGAGCATCGCCGGCGCGCGTTGTTCCAGCAACGGTGAGCGACCGATGCGCCGAAGCCTCCGCGGCACGGCAGGCGAAGCCGTCGCGCGTGGAGCGGACGAATGGCGGCTGGTCGGCATCGGCGCGGAGTGGCTGTGCAAGCACACGGCCGGCGGACTTGCTGAGCGAAACGCTCTCGACCGATGGACGGAGCCGGGCCACATCCCTGGCACGCGCCGCAACGAGCGCGGCAGCCTCATCAAAACTTGGCAGGTCGGGACTCGGCGACGCGGAACCCATGGAATGGATTGTAGAGGGTTGCGATGCAGCAGGAAGATTTGGGAATGCCCCATCGGACCAACGGAAGGCCGGTCACGATTTCCCACGTCTCAAAATCGAGACATGGGGCACCCGTGACGGCTGCTCGCGGGAGGCGCAGCGGATGGCAAACGGGCAACCTAATCTTGAGGCTCGGCGCTGGGGGAACTGGGCTTTTCTTCTGAGCGCTCAATGGCCACGGAGACTTCGGCAGCGAGCGGGCCGGTGGGAGCGAGCTCGAGATACTTGCGATACGCCGCTATGCAATCAGGAGGCAAAACCGACTTGTCTGAGCCGGCATCAAACGGCGCATTCACGGCGAGTCCCTCAGCCTTGATGTAATAAAGGAAAGCGTTGTTGGGGTCGACCTTGATGGCCTTGTCTGCAGCGTCAACTTGCGCGGCGGCATCTTTTGCCTGGAAGAAGATGACAGCCTGATTCTGCAGATACATGGCTGCGTTGGGTGGATCGGCCTCGGCGGCGGCGTCAAAAGCCGCGTTGGCTTCGGGCACCATCAAAGTGCGCGCGTAGACTTCGCCCAGCCCTCCCTCGGCTGCACCCAGGATCGCCGACAGCGGAATCAGGGCCTTCGATTCAATCGCGATCGCCTTCTTGAAGTTGGTTTCAGCGTCAAGGTAATTCTTCAGACCGGTTTCGGCGCGCGCAAGGCCAATCCACAGGACTGATTCACCTGGCTTGGCGGTGGTGTCCTTGGTCATCAGTGTTTCGATTTCAGTGAACTTCGCGTTCTGGATCTCAGCAACTTTGGCGTCGACGTCCTGCGGGGTCGCGTCCTTGCCCAGGGCCTGGATTGCCGTGGCGCGCGCATTCGCCGCGTCCTGAAGGTCCTGATTGACAGCCTGGAGGTCGGCGTTGACGCCGGTAGCGACATCGCTGGCGGCTGCGGCTTTGACAGTCGCGTCTCTGGCCGCCTGTAACTGCTTTTGCTGTTCCGGCGTCAGGCGATCGATATACTCCTGGCGGGACATATCGTCGTCCTGGGCCACATCTTTTCCGGCCAGAACCACGACGCCTTGAATGTAGTCGACGACTTTGCCTTCCGGCGTATCGGGTGCGCGATAGACCAGCGTGTACTCGCCGAGAGACGCTTCGCCGGAGTACTCGCCCGTGGCAGAAACCGGGAACGTGTACATCAACGTTTCGCCGCCATTGGTAGAAAGGCTGATGGTGCCGCCATTCTGCGGTTGCCCCATCGGGTTGATCACGTGGCCGTGAATTCTGCCGATGTCCGGCGCCGGCGAATCCTGGCCAAGCGCAGGCGCGAGGGAGATGGCCAGCAGGGTCAAGGCGGCGGAGAGGCGTAGCCCCGGAGCAGGACTCATGGAATGGATTGTAGAGCGAAACGGTGGTCGCCAGAACCGGAAATCGCACGCCTACGGCGGGTCGAAGGGGAGAGACGCGAAGGGCGTCCGGAGAGGACGCCCTTGCTTGAGTACCGCAGGCAGCCGAGTTACTTCGACTTAGGCGCCTTGTAGGAGGAACTGACCTTTTCGCCTGCCTGTTGCAGAATGCCTGCAACTTCATTGGCATAGGGGCCAGTGGGAGCCAGGTCAAGGTACTTCTGGTACGCTGCCGTGCAATCGGGAGGCAGAACAATCCGCTGCGTCTTCGGATCAACGGTTGCATTCTGGACGAGCCCCTGGCCTTTGATGTAGTACAGGATGGCCTGGTTGGGATCGACCTTGATGGCCTCATCGGCGGCGGCTACCTGTGCAGGACCGTTGTTCTGCTGGAAGAAGATGACCGCTTCATTCCTGAGGTGAAGAGATGCATTGGTGGGATCGGCCTTGGCGGCGGCGTCATAGGCGGCATTCGCTTCAGGAACTTTGCCAGTGCGCGCATAAACCTCGCCCAAACCGGCATCGGCAAGGCCGATCACGCCCCCGCGCGGCTTCTTTGAAGCAGTCTCAAGATCAACTGACTTTTTGAATGACGTGATCGCATCGTCGTATTTCTTGAGCCCCGCCTGTCCATAGCCCAGGTTGGCCCAGAGCAAAGCCTCATCCGGCTTGACGGCGGTATCCTTGGTCATCAAGCTTTCGATATCGGTGTATTTGGCGGTCTTGATTTCGTTTGCCTTGGCATCGATGTCCGCCTTGGAAGCTGACGCGCCAAGAGCCTGCGCCGCAGCCGCGCTTGCGCCATCGATATCTTTCTTGTCCTGGCCGACGACTCGAAGATCAGCGTTGAGCTGGTTGATGACTGAATTCGCCTTCAACGCCTCGGCGTTCTGTTTCTTCAAGTCCTCAAGCTGCTTCTTCTCGTCTGGCGACATCTTGTCGATGTATTCCTGACGCGACATGTCGTCGTCCTGCGCGGTATCCTGTCCAACCTCGATCTTGACGCCGCGGATCGAGTCGACCATTTTTCCGGCCGGCGTATCGGCGGCTCGATAGACCAGCATGTAGGTTCCGGCAGGCGCTTCCCCCGTGAAATCGCCTGTGTCCGCGACCGGGAAGGTGTACTTCAACGTCACACCGCCATCGGTGGAGAGGCTTACCGTGCCGCCTCCCTGGGGTTGTCCCGTGGGGTTGATGACATGGCCGTGAATCTTGCCCGTGGCTGCAGCGGGCTCCTGTGCTTGCGTGGAAACAGGCGCCAACGCCAGCATGCCCGCCGTGGCAACCAGACTCAGCCAAAGTGAAAAAGTGCGTTTCATGTGTTCTCCTTGGGAGCGGCGGGAAGAGAGCTGCCCGCAGGCTCGAAATATTTCAAATGTCCAGACACCCATTGGCAGCGCCGAGAACGACGCTCCAGCCGGTTTGATTTTCAAGAACAGAAGCCAGTCAGCCTGCCGGACGCATGACATCCTCGTCGAACAGGCGCCGGTTGCTCTGGGCGGATTGACCGGCGCAACAGCACAGTTCCGTCCGGCAGAGCGTGTTTCCAGCAAACCCAAGTTAAATGCAACCCTGCACCCCGCACAAGAGGGGTATTCCTAAGTGATGCCGCCTTCAGGCTTTGAGCCGTTGCGGCACCCTGCCTTTTTTTGACGAGGCGACCCGCCCACAAGTCGCCATATTTCGCGGCAAATGAGCTCTGTGCCGCGGAGAATACGATTGCAATGGTAGTTTGGCAGGTGGAACGGCGTTTGTGGTCCGTATCACACAGGGGAGCCTGCACGGTGCCTCGGCGCAAGGTCGTCAGGGGCTCATAACAGCCTCTAAAATCGAGAAATGAGACCGGTGATTCGAAGGGCGACTGCGGCGGACGCCGCATTGATTCTGACGTTTATTCGCGCTTTGGCGACCTTTGAGCGGGCTCCGGATGCGGTGACGGCGACCGAGGAAGGCCTGATTCGCGACGGATTTGGCCCCAACCCTTTCTTCCATTGCCTGATTGCCGAGCACGAGGGCAAACCCGCAGGCTTCGCCTTCTATTTTTTCAACTACTCAACGTGGATGGGAAGGCCGGGCATCTACCTGGAGGATCTTTTTGTGCATCCGGAGTTTCGCGGCCTGGGAATTGGGAAGGCGCTGCTGAGGGAAGTGGCCGCGATTGCGGTGGAAAACGGTTGCCAGCGCATGCAGTGGGAGGTCCTGGACTGGAATACGCCGGCGATCGATTTCTACCGCGCGATGGGCGCCGAATTTCTGGATGAGTGGCGCAACGTGCGGCTGGGCGGCGAGGCATTGACGCGGCTGGCGACCGGCGATGGGGCAGACGGCGCATGAGCGACATGAGGGTTGTGGATTTCAGCCATAGGAGCCGAACCGCAGCGAGCAGCGAAGAAGCGCGGGCCAAGCGAGAGAATCAGACGGAGGCGGCGCAGTGAGGATTCGCGTCATTGGCGGCGGGTTGGCAGGCCCTGAGGCCGCGCTCACGGCAGCTCGCCTGGGCTGCGAAGTCGATCTCTACGAGATGCGCGCGATCGTGGACGGAAAGCCACGCCTGACGCCCGCGCACCAAACCACGGAATTCGGCGAACTGGTCTGCTCCAATTCGCTCAAGAGCGAGTCGCCCGATACCGCGCCGTGGCTGCTCAAGCAGGAAATGCGGCGCGGGCACTCCGTGCTTTTGTCCCTTGCTGATGCCTGCGCGGTACCTGCAGGCCACGCGCTGGCCGTGGATCGGGTGGAGTTTTCGCGTTTAATTTCGGAGGCAATTGCGGCGGAGCCGGGCATTCGCGTGATTCGAGACGAAGTGACGAGCCTGGGGCCTGCCGGTTCGGAAATCGCGCTGACCATTGTGGCAACCGGGCCGTTGACGTCGGACGCGCTGAGCAAGGCGATCGAGCGTCTGACCGGCGCGGGGCATCTGGCTTTTTACGATTCGATCTCTCCGATCGTTGATGCCGAGTCAATCGACATGAGCCGCGTGTACTTTGCGGCACGCTGGGACAAAGGGACGGCCGATTACATCAACTGCCCGATGGATCGCGCCGAGTATGACCGGTTTTATGAAGCGCTGCTGACGGCCGAAGCGGCAGAAAAAAAGGAATGGGAGAAACTCGATTACTTCCCACCCCATGCGCCAAAAGCAGCCGCATGGGGGCCCCGGTATTTCGAGGGCTGCCTGCCGATTGAAGTGCTCGCCACGCGCGGACGCGACACGCTGCGCTTCGGGCCGATGAAGCCGGTGGGCCTGCGCGACCCGCGTACCGGGAAAATGCCGTGGGCGGTGGTGCAACTGCGCAAGGAAAACCTGCGCGCCGACAGCTACAACCTGGTGGGTTTCCAAAATCACCTGAAATTCGGCGAACAGGCGCACGTACTGCGGCTTATCCCGGGTCTCGAGAATGCGCGATTTCTGCGCTACGGGCAGATTCACCGCAATACATACATCTGTGCGCCGGTGTTGCTGGATGAGACGCTGCGATTGAAGACCGCGCAGGGATTGCTTTTTGCGGGGCAAATTTCTGGAGTAGAGGGTTACACCGAATCAATCGCCACAGGAATGCTGGCGGGCATCTACGCGGCGGCGATTGCGCGAAGCGAGGAGCCAACGCCTGTTCCGCGCGCGACGGCGCTGGGCTCCCTGGTCCACTACATTACGCATGCAGACGCGAAGAACTTTCAGCCGGCCAACATTACATTTGACCTGCTGGAGCCGCTCGACGAAGAGACCCGCCGGAAGGTTCGGGACAAAAAAGTGCGCCATCATATGCAGTGCGAGAGGGCGCTGGCGGTGTTCGATGCATGGTGGGCCGCCGCGGTTGGGGTGAATAAAGTCGAGATGGAGAAACGGTAGGATCTCTCACTCATCTCATCCGCCCGCGAGTCGGAGAAACCGGTTTCTTGACAGTTCGAAAATCGACCGCTTATATTTTCGGTGCAAACCTTTCCTCCTGTCAGGGGAAGATCGCAACCGCACCGAACCCCGCGCCGACAGGAGTGGAGCCTCCCCCGTGAAAACTCCCCCCATCCTTTCAGGATTGATCCTGGCCGGCTGTACTTTGGCCGCTACAACCTTTGCGCAAACCACACCCATCACCGTGAGCGTTTCAACATCCTCCCAGGGCGCAGCCATTCCCATCGATTTCAGCGGACTGGGTTTTGAACGAGGAACCTTGAATTCCGGCAACGCTGGAGCATCAGGGTATCTCTTCTCTCCATCCAATACTCAGCTGGTTACGCTGTTTCAAAACCTGAGCATCAAGAACCTGCGCGTCGGCGGAGGTTCCGTGGACGACGAGAGCGTCGTGGGCACAGGAAGCGATGGCTACCTGGGAATCGACAACCTGTTTGGCTTCTCCGCGGCTTCCGGAGCCAACGTGATTTACACGGTCCGACTCCTCAACCCTTCATCCAGTCCGATTCCGAATCTGATGGCGGATGACGCTGCCGCAGCGGGATATATCTGGAGCAATTACAAGGCAAACGTTGCGAACTTCGCCATTGGCAATGAGCCGGACTTTCACAGCTACCACACCTATTGCACGAATGCGGGATGCATTTGCGTGGAGGGTACCGGCTGCTCAGGAGGGACGGAGCGGCTGGAAGATCCGCTGATCTATGAGACGGTGAATCCGGTGACGAACCCTCCTGACGAACCGGGTTCGGCGTTCCCATCGTACCTTGCGGATTGGACGAATTTCGCCAACGCGATCGAAGCGGCAGCGCCTGGCGCGACTTTCTCAGGGCCCGACTCGGGCTCGTATAACGGCACCATCGATTACAACGGTGTGCCCTGGACAATCAGCTTTGCCAATGCCGAGAACGGACTGGGGAGAATTGCGGAAGTTACGCAGCACCTTTATGTTGGCGGCAGCCTCGGGACCATTACAGCTCCGCAAGCAATCGACGACATGTTGTCGGCTGGGTGGGTCAACAGCACAGCACTGACGGCTGAACCTGAAGGATCGCCGACCTCGTCCACCTATACTCCCTACCCGTGGCTTTACGCGAATGGCCTCGCTGCGATCGCGGGAGATAACCTCCCTTACCGGTTGACTGAATCCGATGATTTTCTCACCGGCATCAACGGCGCAAGCAATGCTTTCTCGTCGGCGCTGTGGGCGCTCGACTACATGCATGCGTGGGCGGCAGACAGCGCCGCCGGGGTGAATTTCCATAACAAGCAGTGGATCTTTACGGACACCATCGTGCCCGGTAACCTGGTTTCTGGCTCATGCTCGCCCACGCCCTGCGTAAACTACCAAACCAATCCGAAAGGCTACGGCATCAAGGCGTTCGATTTGGGTGGTCATGGATATGTGGAGCCGGTCACAATCTCGAATCCAAACAACGCCAATGTGACCGCGTACGCGGTGGGTTCAGGCCAGGATCTCTACGTCACTATCATCAACAAGACGCACAGCACCACGAACGATAGCATGGACGCCGTGGTGACCATTGAGCCCAGCGGATTCGCGGCGGCCAGTGCTGCTTCCATCGTGCTGACTGACGGACAGCCGGGCAACGCCGCGCTCACCGCTACCAGTCTCGGTGGCGCGACCATCCCGAACAACGCTCGCTGGGCCGGCGAATGGACGCCGCTCAGCGCGGATACAAATGGATCGATTTCTCTGACTGTCCAGGCCACGACGGCGGCGGTGGTGAAGATTCACGCGGCCAGCAACGACGCCGGCCCCATGCAGATCAATCAGAACGGAGCGTTGCAGGTTTTTGCGACCGATTCCAGTGGCAGCATCTGGTCCGATGCGCAGGTGGCCGCGGACCTTCCCAACAGCGGTCTGACAAGTTGGAGCGGCTGGGCAAACAATCTGACCGGCGTAGCTTCCAGCGGCGGTACGGCAGTGATCAAGAACGAAAACAACACACTCGAAGTCTTTGTTCCGTCGAGTACGGGCGACGTCTATCACAACTTTCAATCGACTCCTGACGGCAGTTGGAATGGCTGGGCGGATCTGGGCGGGAGCGGCATTACAAATCTGCAGGCAGCGAACAACGCGGACGGCAGCCTGAGCGTGTTTGGCATCGGCACCAACGGCGATGTCTGGTATGCGAGCCAAAACGCTCCCGAAGTGGGCTGGTCCGCATGGGCCGACTTAACCGGACAATCGATTCAACCCGGCTTTGTTGTGGGCCAGAACCTGAGCGGCCTGCTGCAAATCTTCGGCGTGGACGGCTCGGGAAACGTGTGGATGAACACCCAAACGGCGAGCGCCGGCTGGGCTGGCTGGAGTGAGATTTCCGGCGCGCAGCTTAATCCGCAGCTGGCCGTGTCCCGAAATATCGACGGCCGGCTGGAGATCTTTGGGTTGGACAGGATTGGGCGCGTGTGGCACAACTGGCAGCAGAATGCCGGCGGCGCGTGGAACGGATGGGCACTAATACCGGGAAACCTGCTGCAGCCCGGCTTCAAGGTTGGCCAGAATGCCGATGGACGGCTGGAGATCTTCGGAGTGGAGGGGCTGGGGCTGCAGATTTTGACCGGCCTTGGCATTCCGGCGCCCGCCCTCGGCGCCTGGACGATTGCCCAGGTCGCACCAGGCGGCAACTGGGGCAATTGGCAGCGGCTCGGTGGGCTCGTTCACTCCCCACTGGTGGTGGGCAACACGGCGGATGGGCGAATGCAACTCTTTACCACTGGCATCAACGGCGATACGTGGTCTGACTGGCAAACTGCGGCCAGCGGAACGAACTGGTCGGGCTGGACAGACTTCGGCGGTAAGGGGCTGGCGTTGTATCCAAACCAGCCGTAATGCAAGAACGCCGGACAAGCGAAAAATAGCTCCCGTTGCATTCTCTGGTCCGGAATGGGGCATCCCCATTCCGGACACATGCTCTTGCTAATCCCCTTCTGCTTTCCGACACGCCGGAGCGGATCCGCTCTGCGCGCCGCCCGGTTGCGCAGCGAGAAGCTCAAACTGCAGCGCAGCATTATCCGACCGGATTCCGACGGGGCCGGGCAGCGCCGCCGCATCAGCGCCCACTGAACCTTGCCACACCAGGGTTCCATCTGCGTAGACACTCAATGCGGGACCATTCATCAGCGCGCGGAGAGTATGCGTTTCGCCGGCATTTACAACCGGCGTAGGCGCACTGTGCGTCGGTTTGATGTTGGTGTATCCCCGATTGCCGCACTGCGCGCTGGTTTGCTGCCCCGGATTGCTCTTCACGGAAACGACGATTTTTTTGTCGGGTTCGATGCGCCACATCACATACACGAGATTGCACGCATCGCCGGCATGCAACTTCAATCCAAATTGGCTCCGGATCTCGCCCGATCCCAGCGCCTTTGCATTTGGGGTGGAACCGTTGTAGGTGAAGCGCACTTCTTCGGTCTGTGGCGTGATCGTGTTCAGATAGGCTCGCATCGCCGGGACACTCACCTGCAACTGATTGTTTGGCAATTGCGCGATTGAACCTTCAGTCACGCAAAGTTCCGATTGTGAAACCGGCTTCAGGTTCTGGGCTGACGCGCCTTCGACTGCGCAGAGGAAAAGGGCAGTGAGAAGGGCCGGCACGGGCTTTCCGATTCCGCGTGGTTGCCGCATATTCGCCTCCGTTGCCAGCTTACGCTGTATCGCTCATTCCCAAGATCGAGTTCAGGGCATCGTCAGGATGACGAAGACCTCGCGACCGATTCGACCGCCTGCTGATTTTCGTGCGCGGGTAACCTTCACAACTTGGCGGACGTATTCTTCTTAGACGAGGCAAGCCGACCATGGCCACGTTTCGCCGCAGTGTCATCATCTCCATTCTGTTCACGATCTTTGGCGGGCCGGGGTTTGTGCTGATCTATGTGCCGTTCTGGATCACGCGGTTCCGCGTTCCCGCGATGGAGCCATGGTGGCAGATGGTGGTGGCCGCAGCGCTGATTGCGATCGGGATCGCGCCTCTTCTTGAGTCGGCGTGGCGATTTGTGGCCGTGGGCGGTGGAACGCTGATGCCGGCCGTGCCCACCGAACACCTGGTGGTGAGCGGCCTTTACCGGCATGTGCGCAACCCGATGTATGTCGGCGTGCTGACCGCGCTGGCGGGCGAGACGATCCTCTTTCACAGCCGCTCGATGGTGGAGTACGCGCTGGCGGTGGCTCTCGGCGTTCATCTCTTCGTCTGTTTCTACGAGGAACGGACGCTCACTCGCCGCTACGGAAACGAATACCTGCGCTACCAGCAGCACGTGCCGCGTTGGCTGCCGCGGCTCACGCCATGGAGCGGCGACGAGGCGTAACGCGGGAACCTTCCCGGTCTTTTCAGTGTCCAATTCATGTAGAGAGCACGGGCCTGCGGCGACGCGGCACCGGGGATAGGGACCAGGGTATATGTCGATACACCCTAGCGTGTACCCTGAAGACTGGGGAGTTTTCTTGATACGTTCGTTGACCATTCTGGCTGGTTTTGTCGCGCTGGGCTGCGGCGCGGCTCAAGCATTTGCGCAGGCAGAGCAGCCGACCGAAGCCGAAAAACGGTCGGCGACGACCATCATGCTGCCACCATCGCCCAGGGCATTGCTTCCCGATGCGTTTGATGGATGGGTGACGTCGCAACCATCCAAGGTGGTGACCGATGCGGCGCAGGCCGACCCTGCCAACGCCGCAGCGTTGAAGGAATACGGATTCACAGCGGGTCTGCTGGCGAATTACAAGCGCGAAGGTGAAACGGCAAGCATTCGTGCGTTGAGCTTCGACGATGCAAGTGGCGCCTACGGCGCCTATTCCTATTACCGCCAGAATGGCTGGCCCAAGGAAACCATCGGCACCGGGGCAGCTTCGGACAAGAATCGCGTGCTCTTCTGGGAAGGAACGACGGTACTGGATGCGACATTCTCGCAAGTTGGGCCGATGACGGCCGGCGAGCTGCGCTCCATCGCGCGCCATCTGCCCATCCCCATTGGAAATCGCGCGCTGCCGCCGCCCATCATGGCCAGCCTGCCCCAAGCGTCGATCGACGGGCAGACGACGCACTACGCGCTGGGTCCGGCGGGCTATGCCGGCTCAGGTGGTGTTTTGCCTGCGGCCCTGGTGGGCTTCGACAAAGGCGCTGAGGCGGTGACGGCCAACTACTCGCTCACCTCAGGACCAGCCACGCTTACGATCATCGACTATCCCACGCCGCAGATGGCCGAGGCGCAGGAAGCCGCGATTCGCGCCTATTTGAAGGCGGGCAGCCACGCCCAGCCACCGTGGACCAAGCCGTTGACCGATTCAGACGTGGCATCGCTTGAGGTGCGCCACAGTGGTCCGCTGGTAGTGGTTGTCAGCGGCGATGCCATTCCCGACGACAGCCACCGGTTGCTGGAGTCAGCGCACTACGAGGCCGATATGACCTCGATCCCTCAACCCGTCGAGTCAGAGATCGAAAAGACCGGCAAGCTGCTGCTGGGTATTGCCGCGCTGTGCATTGTGGGGGCGGCAGCCGCAATCCTCCTGGGGGGCTTCCTGGGCGGCGGCAGGGCTCTGTACCGCATGGCGAGGGGCAAACCCGCCTCGTCGGTCTTCGACGAAGAGTTCATCCATCTCGATTTGCGGGAAAAATGGATCGAAGAGATCGAGGTGATTCGGGAGCCGCATCCGAAAGGTTAACGTCGCGTTTGCTTGTGGAAAAAGGAGCCTAAACCCTAAGAAACATGCCGAATTCACGGTAAATACCGAAGAATTTGAGGCGAATTAAAGGCGAAGAAGAAGCCGCCCCCGCGCTCAAACATACCTTGTTAAATGATTGAAACAATGTAAGTTATTTTCCCAAACATTTCCCTTGACACGCTTTTCCCCCGCACCTACTATGCAGCCAGAAAGTTCTAATGGGTTTGCCTCCGTTGGAACTATTCTCCCAAAGGAGAGAGCTGCCCAGTTGCCGGGCGGCTCTTTCCGTTTAAAGCGGGCTTTCGCCGGGTCCTGGCGCTCCTCCCTCCCCACTTGCAGCCATCTCCGTCCATTCCTCGTCACATTGCTCGCATCGCCACGTGTTTGCGGGGTCGACAGCCTCCAGAACCGGATCTTCGGCGCCACAATGGGGACATTTTGGCGGCGTGAATTCGGGTATTTGCATCGCGCACGCTTGGACTATGTCTTGCGGAATGGGCTGCGCGGCGACTGTTCGCGCTCGTTCAAGTTGGTCGGCGGCGACCAGCACCCGCGGATAGACCAAGTCACTTCTGGCATAGGCCGAGTAGGTACTCGAGCTCGGCCCCTCGATCCAGCTTTCGATGCCTGCCTGCTTCAGCGCTGCAGAGAGTTCGCGCGCTTGTTGCGCAGTCTCGCACTCGCACAACAGAGTCTTCCACGTGTAGTCGTGCGGGCCGTCGCCTTCGTCGCCGTTCTCAGCCGTGTCTGGAACGAGTTCTGGCTCGCTTCCAAAAAATCTGTGCGTGGTGGCGGCCCGATTCAGGACGAGTTCTGGAGCTCCTGGTGCCGTGGTCACGGTTCTCGGCCCGGGGATCGCATCTTGCGGCACCTCGTTAACCGCCTCCGGGTCGCCCAATCTCCGGCTCCTCATCTCGCTGCGCAACACCTGCTGCGCGGTCTCGGTCAGATTGGAGAAATCGTAAGCCAGCTCACGCAGCTCTTCGTCGCCCATCTGGCGGTAATGTTCAGTGAGCCGCTGCCACTCCTGAATTGGATCGGCTTGCATGAGCAGCAGTATATTCCGAGCGGCGGAGGGCTGTGCGCGGCTTTACCTTCAACCAGCGCAACGATACAATCGAAGTGTCTGCTATGAATTTTTTCGCGGACCTTGCGAACGAAAACTCATAGCAGACTCTCGAAATGCACGCCGACGTAGCTCAGTTGGTAGAGCAGCTGATTCGTAATCAGCAGGTCGTCAGTTCAAGTCTGACCGTCGGCTCCAGATTCGGGTTGAAAAAGACAGATCAAGCAATGGCCTCTCCTGCGCGAGAGGTCATTTTTATTGCGGGCTGCCGGACCAGAATGAAATTATTGCCGCTGCAGAAATCCGCTCTGCTACTGCGCCATCGCTTGCACATAAATGGCAACGTCCGCGGTCACAAAATCCTGCGGCAGGAAGACTGGCTGCTTCCCCTTGGGCGTCGGCGGTATCTTCACTCCCGGCTTCAATTCCACTGCGAGGAATTTGTGCTGCCCGAACTGCACCATTGGCATGGTGAAGCTCGCCTGGAAATTTCCCAGCGGGCCCACGGGCGCGGCCCCCGCCTTGGTCCCCTTAATGCTGTCCACCCAAATCCAAACCGAACCGCCTGGTGCAAATTTCGATCCGCGTACCACCACGGGCCCGCCGACGACGACCTGCGACCCCGGCGGATACAAAGTCTTGTTGGTCACATTGACCAACGCGATGGTGGGTCCACAGCCGCCTACCTGGCATACGGTGATGGTCGCGGTCGCAGGAGGGCTGCCCTGCACGCCGGCATGCAGCAGGTGCACGCCTGTCGTGGTTGTCGCCGGTATCAGCACGTTGCTCATGAACGACCCGCCCGATGTGCTGACCACATGATTGCCGAGGATCTGCGACAAGTTGTTGTCAAGCCAGAACGTCACATCGTTTGCGCCCGCCGCTTCGGTTTCGGCTACGAGCAATTCACTCTCCGGCGCGCAAGTTAGCCCATCACATTCATGTACTTTGAAGCCGTACTTGGTCGACGGTTTCAAATTGGTAGCATCGAAGGTGATCGCCCCGGTCGTGATTGTCACCGGCGGCGGTCCCCACTCAAGCTTCGATTGGGGAGTGCCGATCACGGTTTTGTTCCAGGCGATGTTGAGAGTGTTCACATAGGTGCCACGGAAAAAAGTGGCTGTCACGGGAAGCGTTTGTCCCGCGACAACCTCAGGCTGCGACACGGCGATCGTTGGCGAAAACAGGTCGGTCTTGTTGGCGTTCGCGGTAGTGTTTTGGAGTTGCGGCCTGGCGGGAATCGGATACACGAGTCCGAAGTCAAGATCGAGCTGCGGATAGCTGACACGCACTACGAACGGCTTCAATCCGCCCAATGAGGCGGTGTATAGATTCTGGAACAGCGAATTGAAATCGGTGCTGATGTTCTGGGCATTGGCGTTGAGCGTCTGTGAATTGACGAACCCCGAGATCCATGCTGACACCTGGTCGCGCAAATGCTGATCCGTGGCGGCGGCAATCGCGGCGCCCAGGCCTTTGATCGCGACGTTGATGCCCTGCGTGATGAAGCCCGCAGCGGCCTCGGGCAACGACGCGCCGCCGCTCGCTACGATGCTCGCGCCTTCGGCCGCCATTTGCTTCGTCCATTGCTCGGCGGCGCCGACAACCTGTCCCGTCACGTTGCCGCCCGCCACGGCTTCAATGTCGATGGTCGTTGCGGATGTGCAGGAGACCGGCAGATCAAAGCTTGTGGCATTGGGAACGGTCGAAGCGCAATTGACCGCGATGTCAGCGGTGAAGACGACCGTGTAGGCGGGATCCTGCGGCTCAGTGACGCAGGTGGTGCCGTGCTTGCAGGTGTGAGGTGACGTCACCCAGAAGGCAATTGCGTTGAGCGGCACAAGATAATTCAAGTGAATCCGCCGACCGTTCACGGTCTGCAGCGTATTGTTTGGGTTTGTCCAGCTATCCTGAAATGTCGCGGTCAAATAGCCCTTGGAAGCCATCGCGCAGGGTGTTACATCGTAGGCAGTGTTGGGGCTGTGATTCACCAGGTTCAGGATTGCCTGGTGTACGTCGTTGCACACGCCGGCCTTCATCGCGGTCCACAGCGCATCAAAATGACCAGTCTGCAAAAGGTCAGAGTCCTTCGCGTTCACGAGGCCGTCGGGCATGCCGGCCAGCTGCTCAGGATGCAGCGACGAGACGATCGCGACACTGGCCTGGCCCGTCTGATCGGTGAACCCAAGATTGAGCCTCAGCGGCCCGGCAATCCAGTATTCCGTTTGCTTCGAGTTCCACGGATTGATCTCGACGTTGTTTGGAGCGGCAGTGGCGCGCACGGCCAGGCTTGCAAAAAGAACGACGAAAGCAAGCTTCAGGACACGCGCAGCGGAAGGCGTGTGATTTGAGTTGGGGGAAGGCATCGCCCTATCTCCTTAAGAAAGAGAGCGCATGAATTTGGGGCTGAGTATATCCCAGAAAAACAACGCGAGGGAATCAAGTTCTTGAGAAGACCGGTTACTTTGGGTGTACCCGGACGGAGAGATTGTGAACCTGATCGCGCGAGCAGCGGCTTTCTCAATCAGCGCGCGATCGGTCTATTGCAGTGAAACTGAATGCGGCGCCTTTGATCAACTCACGGTCAACGTAAACGTCGTTGTTGTAGTTGTCTTCGAGGCGTCACTCCCTGTTCCAGTGATCGTGATGGTATAGCTCCCGGCGGTTGTTCCCGCATTAGACTGCTGGTTTGAATTGCTCCCACTGCCTCCGCACGCAGCCAGATTCCCAAGTAAAACCAACGCACCGAGATATGCTCAAGTAGCGCCCGCCACTTTCGCGGCCTTTTTGGCACCCAGAGAACAATGAGTATCGCAAAGATCGCTCCGCTGGTTCCAGCCCAACCTTTTCCCTTTCCCAGACGCTCGGCCGCACAAGTGCCGCGCTCGCCGCGGTTGTAGACACATTGTGACGGTGCCTGTGCCGCCGGTGATAATTGAGTTCAACGTCACCTGGCCTCCGGTGCATGTTGGAAGGTCTATGGCTCCGGTAGGCTCCGCAGTAATCGCGCATGTCAGCGTTATTGTACCCGCATAGTCGTTGGTCGAACTCGCTGTGACACTCGATGAGATCGAGCCACCGGGAGCAACGGTCGCTGGGTTGCCGACATGGTGAAGGTCGTTGCCGTTGCGGTGACAGCGGAGGATGCCGTTCCCGAAGCGCTGCCGTAATACGGCGAACTAGTCGCGTCTGGTGTGTAGCTGGCTGTAAAGGTGTAGCTGCCCGCGGTCAGCGTGTTCGCCGCGATGTTGATGATTGCTGTACCGCCGCTCAGCGCAGTCGCCGCCGAAGAATAGCTGCCGCCGCTGAGTGTCACCGATCCCGTCGGCGTCGGGTTGCCCACGCCGCCGCCCACCGTCACCGTCACCGAAAGCGGTTGAGAAATGGCAATGCTCGAAACGCTCGGTGTGACCGCAACTGTCGGCGTGGTCAAACTGACGATAACTGACGACGCAGTGCCTGAAGCGCTGCTGTAAGTGGAAGAGCTGGCCGCGTCTGGCGCGTAGACAGCTTTGAAAGTGTAGCCGCCCGCGCCCAGGCCGAAGGCTGGAATGACGATTGTCGCGTTTCCGCCGCTCAAGGATGCGGCGGCCGAAGTGTAGCTGCCACCAATGAGCGTCACGGTCCCGGTTGGCGTCGGGTTGCCTGTCCCACCGCTCACCGCTACCGTCACTGTGAGTGCCTGAGCTGTGGTGATGCTCGACGAATTCGGCGTCAACGCCACGGTAGGCGTCGTCAGGCCTACGCCAACTGTCGACGATGCGGTGCCTGAAGCGCTGGCGTAAGTCGGGGAACTCGTCGCGTCAGGCGTGTAGGTGGCCTTGAACGTATAGCTGCCCATGCTCAGCGTGCCCGCCGAGATGTTGATTGTCACCGTCCCGCCGCTCAAGGATGTTGCGGCCGAAGTGTAGCTGCCACCACTGAGCGTCACGGTTCCGGTCGGCACCGGGTTGCCTGTCCCGCCATTCACCGTGATCGTCACCGAAAGCGCCTGGGTGATGCTGATGGCCGTCGCGCCAGGCGTCACTGTCACCGTCGGCGTGGCTAAGCTTACAGTGACGGATGTCAACGATGTGCCTGAATTGCTGCCGTAGGTCGCGGAGCCTGTCGCGTCAGGTGTGTAGGTGGCCTTGAAAGTGTAGCTGCCTACGCTCAGTGTGTTCGCCGGAATGTTAATTGCGACCGTGCCGTTGATAAGCGTGGTCGACGCCGAAGTGTAGGTTCCTCCACTCAGCGTAATTGTTCCCGTCGGCGTCGGGTTACCCGTGCCGCCGCTCACCGTCACCGTAACCGCAAGCGGTTGAGTTGTGGTGATACTCGACACTCCCGGCAACACTGTCACGGTCGGTGAGATCAAACTCACGGTGACAACTGAGGGTGCCGTGCCCGAGGCGGAATTGTAAATTGAGGAACTGGTCGAATCCGGCGTATAGCTCGCCGTGAATGTGTAGTTGCCTGCGCTCAGCGTGTTCGCCGGAATGTTGATGGTTGCGATGCCACCGGTGATCGTAGTTGCTGCCGAAGTATAGCCGCCGCCAGACAGGATCACAGAACCTGTCGGCGTCGGGTTGCCCGTCCCACTGCTTACTGTCACCTTCACCGAAAGCGCCTGGGTCGTGGTGATGGCCGACAGCGAAGGCGCCACAGTTACAGTGGGCGTTGCCTTCGTAAACTCGGTGTAGGTGTAGTTGTTGTTTAGGTAGATCGAGTCGTTGATCTGTGTTATGAGCTCCACGTAGATCGTGGCTCCGTTGGTAGGCAGACTCACCGTGGCGCTGGTGCCGCTCAGGGGACCTATTTGCTCGAGGTTATCGGCCCCAGAAGTCGTGCCGATCCATAAATAGTAGCCTGTTACTCCACCGGAGCCCGCACTCCAGGTAAAGGTGGTCGAAGCTGACGTCAAGGTGCTGCCGGGTGCTGGAGTGGTCATGGTTGCTGCGGCTTGGTAAACCACTGTTACCGAAGCGGCGCCTGTCGCGGGGGTGTAAGTCGTCGAACTCGTAGAATCCGGTGAGTAACTGGCGGTCAGCGTATCGTTACCTGTCGCGAACGCTCCCGCCGAAGTGTAGAAGATGGCGCTGCCACCGGTCAGCGCTGTCGGCGACGAGGTGTAGCCCCCGCCTGAAAGAATGACTGACCCGGTTGCCGTCGGATCGCCCGTGCTTCCGGCCACAGTCACCGTCACCGAAATGGGCTGGGTTGTCAGGAAGTTCGACTCTGAAGGCGCCACCGTCACCGTCGGCGTAAATTCCGCTACCGAAACAGACGTAGTGCCCGTTGCGCCGTTGTAGATCGGTGAACTGTTGGAGTCGGGTGTGTAGCTGGCTGTAAGCTCGTCCGTCCCATTATTCAGCGATCCCGCGGGAACGTTGATTGTGGCTACGCCGCCGCTCAAGGTTGTAGCGCCCGAAGTGTAGCCGCCGCCGGTCAGAGTCACCGAACCTGTAGGCGTGGGCGTTCCCGAGAGTGTCACCGTCACGGTCAAGGCCTGCGTCGAGGCGATGCTCGTCGGCGAAGCCGTCACCGACACCGTCGGCGTAGCTGTGGTTCCCGCCGTCGCGGGTACTCCTATCAGAATCGTTTGCCAACCATCTGACGGTGAAATCGTGAACTCGTTCGTGTAAGGACCAGGCGTCACGTTTTCGGAAGCTTCAGTCAGATAGGTTGGAGTTGAATTCACATCGGTAATGAAGCCGGCCTGCGGAGTAAAAGTGGTTGACGAATCGGAGTCGCCGAAGATCCAACTCACAAGTTGTCCGACATTGGGGAGAGTGATGGAATTGGTCGTGGCGCTCGTAGTGTAGATGCCGGGAGAGGGACTTGTAATGGCCGAAGCAACAGGTGTTTGTGCGGCATTTGATCCTGCGATCGCCAGGAAATGAAGGAAAATCGGCTCCCCGTTGGAGTTAGTGGAGTTGGTAGTAATGGTGATGGTATCGCCGGCGGGACACGACGCTGGATTCTCAACATAGTAGACCGTACTTCGCATGTCGTAGGAACGGCCGGGCCAATCGGTGGGGCCTGCCAGGATATTCCAGGTGTTTCCGCAGTTGTCTGACACGGTCGGTTGATTCACTGTAGCGCCGAAAAAGTTGTAGTAATCCCCGAGAAACATAAGTAGCGTTTGTGCCCCCGGATATACAAAGGGTCCAACCGGAAAAGTTGCCGGGTACTTAGCTGTTGGAGATGTTCCCCATGCTCCCGAGGAGACAATCACCGGCAGAGGGGGATTCACCAGAAGCGTGACTGCTTTGCCTGCGTTGGCCGAGGAGTCCTCAAAGCCGACATACACATTCGACGTACTGGGAGTCGTACTCAACATCACGAAGCGCATGGCGGACGCGCTGGTCCATCCTGGCCGGGAAGTGATTTCCTTGACGATATTCGTCACATCGATGACGTGGGTGCAGGTGTTCTGCCCATTGTTGTTTCCTTGACAACTTCCATGAACATCGCCCGGTCCGGTTGAGGTGTAGTCGACAAAGGAGGTCGTATAAGGCACGTCGAGGGGAGTATTGCCGGCGGAATTGCTGAAGGAGGGCCCGTCATCCTGGGCCACACCGTAAATGCGAAAAGTGTAGTTGGTATTCGTGCAAGGCGGTTGCCCGCAGGTAGCATTTGATGCAAAACCGTCGCTGCTCACTAACTGCAGGTACGCTGATCGGATTGTGTCCCCGGAATTGACGCCAGTCGACGGGAATCGGTATCCGGTGGTCCAGGCTGTCGTGATGCCGGACGAACTTCCGACCAAGTCTGCTCCACCGACTTGCGGGACGGCATTCCAGCCGCTGCCATCATTTTCGTTGTAGTATCCATCGTCGGCAGTATTGGAAATCTGAATCGTGTGAGAAGCGATCTGAGCTCGCGCGACTGCCCCGGCGAAAAAAAGAGCCAGATAGACGCCGATAACGACTAGCCGCGCAGGCCGGATCAATTTCGTACAGGAGTGATCACCTGAACTGCGCAGCACTGGATGAAGTTCAAACGGAGAAGCCGGCGCGTGGCGAGCAATCCAATGCGACAGCGTCATCCCGGGCAAGCGGCGGTGCGGAGAGACACTCCCGCTCGCGGCCGATAGGAGATAAGATTTCGAGTCTTTCACGTCCAGGAGGCCTCCCATGACTTTAAGGGGTGCGCGGGAAAGCGATCGGGGGGTAGCACGCTTGCCCGTTCTCTATTTCAACTTCTGTGCCCTTCGTACTTTCTGGGCCTGTGATCGCCAGTAATCCGGTAGCAACAGTATTGGCGCCTCACAAGATTCATCGCACGCCCGAGTCTCGCATTCATAATCAAACGCTGCTAAGAATCGCTGATTAGTCCCCGGTTTTCTTTCTTCCTGGCGCTTTCGCGGTCGGCGCCCATTGCGCTGCAAATTCAGCTATTCGGGGGGGAATTATTTTGAAACTACTTATTCCCACCATAGCGAACAATTCAGCAAAAGTGGAAAAAGGGAAGGGAAAAAACATGCCGCTCGATAGCTCGAACGTGGACTAACAAGTAACCGGCGATGATTACTTTGGAAGCAGTTCAACGCTTGCGGCTTGATTTTGGCGTTTCTTTAACGGGTGTGGGGGGAATTGAAGAGAGCGGGAGCATTTGTTCGTCCAGGCATCCGCAAAAGAACGTCGAGCGTGTCAACGAGCGGATAGCTCTTCGTCCTGTTCATTTAGGCGCCACCGGCGCAGGAAAGTTCAAAATGGGGTCACGCGAAGACGGGAACGCGGCGCTGGGGATCCACTCGGATCATTGAGGCCGAGGTTGAGGCGGATCGGTCTGGAGTTGAGAACGTCGGCCCGAAGAGTGAACCGGACTGTATTCGCCAGTTAGATTCGCTCTCACCTGAGCCGGGCAGATGGCCAGCCCTCAAGAATTTGCGGGCTTCCTCGAGCGATGACAAGTGATGGATGGCAATGTCTCCAGCATGCGAAGCGATGATTTTCACATAAATCTTTTATTTTAAATAACTTGATCGACATGCAGGAACAAAGTGAAACATCCAAGCCTGTCGTTTCAGAGTCATCCAGGACAGATCATTCTGCTGAACGCAGGAGAAGCATGGTTGTGTCCGGCAGAAGCGCCAGACAGTCTGAAATGGCTCATAACACTTTCGTAATGAGCCATTATGGTTATCTAAGTTCCACCTGAGCCTATAAAATGGTTACTATCTTCCCACGGTTCATTGTTTGGCAGGCAGTCATAAATTGACGCTCGCAGGGAAAGCTTTCCCCAGAATTGCATCATGTTCGTTCGTTACGGGCGAAAGAAACCTGTGGGTTCG
Organism: uncultured Acidobacteriaceae bacterium; assembly: GCA_963758785.1. Lineage (GTDB taxonomy): Bacteria > Acidobacteriota > Terriglobia > Terriglobales > Acidobacteriaceae > Telmatobacter. The sequence goes on along the minus strand of CAVWXA010000015.1, from coordinate 938,407 downwards.
GCTCCCGGACAACATGTTGATTTGAGATTTGAGCGAAAGAGGGGGCTGGTACCTCGAGGAGCACTTCATACCGTGAATTCAGCATACGTTTCACAAAATTTCGGCGCGAAACATGCCGACACCAACGGGGCCGAACTCTTGTCGGTTGCCTTGATTGGCCCGGACGAGGAGAGGCGCTCGGCAGTTGCCAAGGCTCTTGATGATACGCGCCGGGTTGTTGTGAGAGAGTTCGATTCCTATCCTCCTGAAGCTGATCACCTGCAAAGATTGCTGACTTCGTTCGGCGTTGTCATTCTCGACCTGGACAGTGATCCGGATGTCGCTCTGGACCTGGTGGAAAGAGCGAGTGCAGCCGAAGCTGGCACGATCATGGTCTATTCGGAGAAGACCGATCCGAAACTTGCCATCCGCTCGATGCGCGCAGGCGCTCGTGAGTACCTCCTTCTACCGCTTAAGCAAGGGGCTATCGCCGAGGCCCTCGTTCGGACCGCGACCACGTTTCGTGAGACAACTGTGCCAGCAGAGAAGACTGAGGGAAAGTTGCTGGTCTTTACCGGCTCCAAAGGGGGGTCGGGAGTAACGACGGTCGCTTGCAATGTTGCCATCGCTCTAGCCCATCGATCTGACCAGAAGGTCCTGCTGATCGACCTTGCCATGCCCATTGGAGACGCAGCACTCTGCCTGGGGATTTCCGCGGGTTATTCGACGGAGGACGCCCTCCGGAATATCGACCGGCTGGATGCGAGTCTTCTTCAAAACCTTCTGGAAAAACATCGGTCAGGAGTCTTTGTGCTGGCGGCTCCCACCAAGGTTCCCGAGCTTGAGGTCTCAAAAGTCGCCATCGACAAGCTGATTGCAGTCGCGCGGCGCGAGTTCGATCAAGTGATCGTAGATGTGGGATCGAGGATTGATATTCCGGCCAAGGCTCTGTTCGAAGATGCCTCAACCATTTACCTGGTCACCCAGACCGGCATCTCCGAATTGCGCAATTCAAATCGCCTGATCTCGCAGTTCTTCACCAAGGGAAGTTCAAACCTGGAAATCGTGATCAACCGGTTTGAGTCCCGTTTCATGGAACCGGTAAGCGAAGATGTCATCTCCAAGGCTCTCGGCAGGCCGGTGCGGTGGAAGATTCCCGATGATCAGGATGCAGCGCGGGCGTTGCAGTACGGCGAAACCGGGCTCGCCGAAACACGCATTTCGCGCATAAGCCTGGAGATGGCCAGTTCGATTACTGGACGGCCCATTCCACAGGAAAAGAAGAAGGATTTTGGGCCTAAAGGCTCCGGGAGAAATGGGGCGCACGGGGATTCTGGCAATGAGGAACGGTCGAGCACGCCGATTTTGGATTCGACCGATACGCGCCCGGCTGCGACCATCACATGGCCGGCACCCGACCCAATCACCTACGGGGACAAGCTCACGTTCGCCCAACTCAATGCCACGGCATCGGTTGAGGGAACTTTTGTGTACACACCGGGCCCAGGTTATGTGCTGCCGATGGGAACGCACACGCTGTGGGTCACATTTACTCCGGCGGATTCCGACGGCTACGCTCCGCAGCAGGCCGCAATTTCAATTAGTGTGGCCAAGGCAACGCCAGTCCTCTCGTGGCCAACTCCTGCGGGGATCATTCACGGCGCCGCGCTGGACGATGCACAGCTCAATGCCTCGACGCCGGTACCGGGAAAATTCGATTACTCTCCTGCATCGGGCGAGGTGCTGCCTCCGGGAATGCATACGCTCTCGGTCACCTTCACTCCCACAGACAGCGCGAATTACACCGCTGCACAAGCCACCGTGTCGCTCACTGTGGCCAAAGCGACGTCTGCCATCCATTGGCCGACACCCGATCCGATTACATACGGCACCCAGCTCAGCGATACGCAACTTTGCGCGATGGCGTCGGTTCCGGGAGCATTCGAATACAGTCCTGGCTTCGGGAGCGGCGCTTGCGGCTGGAGAGCACAAATTATCCGTGGTTTTCACGCCGGCAGATACTCTGGGCTACTCGACATCGCACGCTGCCGTATCACTGACTGTGGCCAAGGCGACTCCTGCCATCGCGTGGCCGACACCGGATCCGATCGCCTGCGGCGCCGCCCTGGGCGCCACTCAGCTCAATGCCACTGCAACAGTGCCGGGATCCTTTACCTATACACCTGCTGCGGGTGAAAAACTCACGCCGGGAGTGCATGAGCTTTCAGTAACCTTCACTCCGATCGACACGTTGAATTACACAACGGTACACGCAGTGGTATCGCTCGCTGTTACCGAGAAGCTGCCCACCTTCATCACCTGGCCGGCCCCTTCTGCCATTTCCTACGGCACCGCGCTGAGCGATCATTCAGTTGAATGCCACGGCATCGGTTCCGGGAACATTTGTCTACACTCCTTCAGCGGGCCACGTACTCGCGCCGGGGAAGTATACCCTCTCCGCGTTATTCACTCCCTCGGACACTGAAAAATACGCGACGGCGCAAGCCGCAGTCGTGCTTGAGGTGGAAGGCTCGCCTGACGTTGCTGCAGTGCAAACCGCAGCCCCGGCAGCCTCCGCACCCACTGAGACGCCGTTCGCGTGGACCTTCACCGCAACCAGCTCTGCCCCCGCAGATTCGGCGCCGGCTGAAGGAACAGCCGAGCAGACTGCCACCGAGACGAACCCGCGCGAAACGCGCACGTACAAAGGTGCTGTCTACGAGAAAGGCGAGGACGGTAAATGGCATCTCCAGAAGAAATAGTTCCGTCGCTACCTGATACGCTTCCCGAAGATTTCGGCGAATGGGATGGCGAAGGTTCTCCTGCGCCTACACCTGTTCACTCCAGCGAATGGGAAGCATGGGAAGCTGCTCATCCTGTCGGTGATTCGCTGAAGCCGGCTGCGCAATCCAGTGAACGCAAATCAATCTTGTCGTCCGCGGTGGAAAAGCCGCGTGATGCGCGCCGGACCTCGCCCGAATCCGTTTTTGTGAAGCAGCAACAAGATCTCAATCCAGGGAACGGCGGAGCGTCGCCGGCGGCAAAGTCTGCCAGCTCTCACGAATGGGAGGCATGGGAAGCCTCTCAATCCTTCGCCAAGACTGCAAAGCCGAATGGACATGCGACGGAGCGCAGAGCGATCCCGTCGCCCGTGTCGGATAAGCCGCGCGCTACCGGTTCAGCGTCGTCCGCCGCAGTGCTTGTTGAGCCGCAGGAGTTGGCTGGCGAGCTGGAGGAAGGATCGCCCAGCCGCGCATCGCATGCGCCGGAGGCCAGCCATTCGCTCAGTGCGGTTGCCGAAGCGCCGAGCTTGCCAGAGGCAGCTACGGTGGCTGCGGCACACAGCGCACCCGAGCCTGCAGCGACATCGACACTCGAAACTGACGAGGCTCTCTTCGAATTGTTTTCTTCGAAGAAGCTCGAGGTTAAGGAAGAGCCGAAGACGGGGAAAAAGAAGCGGACAATCTTTGTTGCCGTTGGTACCTGTGCGATTCTGCTTCCGGCCATCTTCGTGATTCCGCGGTTCCATCGCGGAACGAAATCCGCTGCGGCACAATCTGCCCAGCCCGTTCCGGAAGCAACCGATTCCCCGATGGCAACGGACACGCCGAAGCCGTCGGCCAGTGACCCGATCACTCAGGAAACGCCGCCGGCAGTGACCGAACAACAACAGGCAACCGACAACCAGCCAACCAACGAGGGCGGCGGAGTGAAGTCGGCACAGGTGCCGACGAAAACGCAGGCGAAAATGATGGATGACCAACTTACCGCGCCAACACAGATTCCGCAAGGCACAAGCAGGCAAGGCGCGGAAGATGCGCCTCCCCCGGTGAGCTTCGGCGCGGGCGGTGCGGAGGAAATGGCGGGCAGCGGCGGGAATGCCAGCGTCTTTAATGCAAATGGACATACACAGCCCATCATTCGAGTTGCCCAGTCCAAGCCGCTTGCCATTTCATCTGGCGTCGCGACGGGAATGCTGATTCTGAAGACGCTGCCGATTTATCCGCCCATCGCCAAAACAGCTCGCGTGTCTGGCAGTGTGGAGCTGCACGCCACGATTGCAAAGAACGGAACCATTAAGGATCTACAGGTCGTGAACGGTCCGATCATGTTGCGGCAAGCCGCCATCGATGCCGTGCGCAACTGGCGCTACAGGCCGTACAAACTCAATAATGAGCCGACAGAAGTTGAAACTACGATCAACGTAGTTTTCTCTCTTGCCGGATGACCGGTTGAAACGCGAACATCGCTCGATCCCCTGATGCCTCCAGGCACAATCTCTTGCGAGTATCGACGTCATTTCTGTTGGGAAGTCCCTTCATCGCGTCGCCAAACTCGTAGACCCCGGGACAGCGCGAGCCGCCCGGTTGCGTTTGGTCGCCAATTAAGATGTGCTCTCCACACCCGTCCGCTGCCGCGCTCAAGTAGCCGGCCTGCAACCAAAATACGCAAAATTGGGATTGCGCCGGCACGGAGCGCGTTAGCGGTAGGCCTGTTCATCGGCCCATTCTCCGATAATCGGGAGCTTGACGCGCTTGCCGTTCAATGCACCGATCACACACCAGAGCCATAGGAGGAAAGCAACCAACGCCGGCACACAGATCAGACCCGTCAGGAACCGGGGTCCAAGGAAAACGGTATGCGGCAGGGCAAAGGCCAGGATGTATCCGAACAGGATCATAAAAACGTTGAATACGAGCGACTGCCAGGCGTGAAATCGCACGAAGGGTCGCTTATTGTAGCGGTGAACGGCCAGAAAGAACACAGCGAGGATGGGCGTGAAATAAGCGATTGCGCCAATAGAATTGTCAGAAAGGCCGGTTTTCTTTGGATTGGACATCATCCCTCCCTTTCGGGATCGAGAAAGGGTTATGGGTATGAAGTTGTACACGCGCGGCCGGTTCCTTGCGTTCCAGCCATCCCAAGAACTGGCTATACCGAAACGGGAAATCTTGGGAACAGCTATAGATTACATGAACTGAGAAAGGAAGAAGTGAAAGAGGCTCGGAAACTATTCAATTACCGCATTTCTGCTCTTGAACCACTCTCCGGCAATACCCTTTCTACGAGTCTGCATTCAATTCATGAGAGCTCACGTGGTCAAAAAGAAATGGCCAGAAATGTCATTAAATCCGTTCTGGATTTGGTATCCGCTATGCTCGCCCAACTCGAAGGGCTCTGAGGATTGCGGCTTGAATTCGAAACGATTGTTCTCCCGCTCCGAATTCTCTTCCTATTATTGCGATATCGCCGGATCGTAATCGACAAGTCGTACAGATTTCATTTTCAAGAATCTGTTTTCGACCAGGTGCCAACTTGCAAGCGCCATGATTACGGTGACGGGAAGCGAGACGATAAGATTCGCACTCACTGAACGCATCTCTGGAAACATGGCAACCACTTGCTGAACAGGAAATGCGTAGAGATAAACGCCGTAGGATATGTCAGTCTTTTCAGTCCAGCGCGTCAAGCGCCAAGACCTGCTGAGCCCGACGCGGAGCGCAATGTAACTGCCGGCGATTGGAAACAGCAGCGAGAACGCAGGGGTAATTCGCGTCGCCACCAGCAACGCCGCGGCGCAAATCAAAGCCAACAGCCAGCTAAATCTGATCTTGTCGCGGAAGAGCCACGTCAGCATTCCAGCGAAGAAGTAAGCGAAGAAATGGCTGGGGAGAGCCTCGCTTATGATTCCGTGGAACCGGCCCCACGCAAAGGCTACAGCCACCGATACAGCCATGATCAGAATCAGCCAGCGTCGTTTAAACAGGCAGAAAAGCCCGATCACTGCCACCATGAGGTAGCAGCCAAACTCCCACTTAATCGTCCACAATGATCCATTTGCAACGCCGGGGTACGGATTCCGTGCGAATGTTCCGTTCCACAGAAGGCTGGCCTGGTCCAGTCCTGCTGCGTCTGACAGAAAATCGCGAGTCCAACCTAGCCCGTGTCCAACGTGCTGCCGAAACTCGGGGCATAATGCCCAGGTAAGCAGCGCTGAAAAAGTAAGAGCAACCAGGAAGCCGGGGTAAATCCGCAGCACGCGACGCATCAGGAAGTCATTCATCGATTTCGAACGAAACCAACTCGCGGTAATAAGCATTCCGCTGATCAAGAAGAACAAATCCACCGCGATCGCGCCGCAGGTTTCCTGGCCTCTTGTCAATATCCTCAGCGGCTCGCTTGCTGGCGATCCGTACGATAGAGCGAAACTGTGCGAAAACATGACCATCCCGGCGAGCGCCAGCCAAATGGCGTTCAGGTTATTTGAGCGGCTCGCAGGAAGAGTCTGATCGGGGCTGGGCGACGGCAAAGATGGGCGAGATACATGAGGAATGGAGATCATTTGTTCTCACCCCAAAAGAGTGAATCACGTTGAGCTGATATGCGGGATTATACGGTTTCGACGCGATGCCGAAAGCATCAAAAGGAGAGGCTGACCTCCTCGAGCCAACACACGCGAAGGCGCCAAGATTATGGTGTGTCACCGGCATTTCCTCGCGAAATGAAACCAGCGGAAATCTGCCGCACGGCATTGCAACCAGAATGCGGCGCAGCGAAAACCGGGGCTGCGCTGGCCGGAAATTGAGTTCAAGTGCAGATCGTGCCAGCGGAAGAGAGCAGACAGGCTGAAGAAGAGTTCAGTTCAGGTTCTATCGTTACGGCAGCGTTACTAAAGGAAACGCGAATTCGACAAATTAACTCTAAGTCTTTGACTCTTATTTGGCGTCCCCGACGGGATTTGAACCCGTGTTATCGCCGTGAAAGGGCGGTGTCCTAGGCCGGGCTAGACGACGGGGACGACTGGGATAGCGGAGAGCAGCTGGAAGAGCGGCCGGATAAATCTTTCAGGATGCGCCCATTCAAAGGCTATCAACTCGGGTAGTGAGTGTCAAAAGACCACAGGATGCGTCACCTGCGCGGCTCGCGGACACGGAATCGCGCTGAGGCAGCATCATTCAGCCCCGGCGCCGGCGGGATGGGTGGGAACCAAGGACGTTAAGACAGCGCAGGTGTGTTCTGAGCTATGCTCGATGAGGGCCATGGTGTGGCATTGCCCTTGTGGCAAACCGCGCAGTGTTTTTGCGTCTGTTTCCCTTCTCCGGGCGTCCAATGATTTACCGTTCGGCGCCAGGCTGTTTCGCGGATGGGCACGCGAGTTGAAGAAGACAAGAAAGACTGTGGCTAGGGTCCGTGAACAGGTCCTAGAGGAAGATTCGAGTGACGCAGAAAAAGTCCTTTCGCATTCCTATAACAAGTTGCTTGATTCTGGTGGGATTGGCCATTACCGGCTGCCAGAAGAAGCCAGCGGCATCGGCCGGGCCAGCGATGCGAGGCTTGCCGGTGCAGACGGTGACCGTGGCTTTGCAGCCGGTGCCGCAAAGCAGCGAGTACGTGGCCACCGTCAAGTCGCGCCGCTCAGCCACTGTGTCGCCGCAGGTGAGCGGCCAACTGACCGAGATCCTTGTCCACTCCGGAGAGCAGGTGCAGGCCGGCCAGGTGCTGATGCGCATCGACTCGCGCCAGCAAGAGGCCAACGTAGCGTCTCTGCTGGCCACGGAGCGGCAGAAGAAGGCGCTCGATGACTACAACACCGTCGAGCTCGACCGCCAGCACAAGCTCTTTGACGCGGGCGTAACCAGCCGCGACGCCTTCGACCAGGCGCAGCAGGCGTATGAAAACGCCAAGGCGGATTACGAGTCGGCCACCGAATCCCGTAAGACGCAACAGCAGTTGCTCGATTACTACACCGTCCGCGCCCCCTACACCGGCATCGTGGGCGACATTCCGGTGCACGTGGGCGACTACGTGACGCAGGGAAGCTCGCCGCCAACCTTGCTGACCACGGTGGATGAAAACAAGGATCTCGAGGCGTACATCTACGTCCCCACTGAGCGTTCTGCCGAAGTGCGCCAGGGGCTTGGCGTGGATCTGAAGGACAACAACGGCAAGCTGCTGGAGAAGACGAGGATCGATTTCGTCTCGTCCCAGGTCGACAGCTCTCTGCAAGAGATTCTGGCCAAGGCTCCGGTTGAGGCAACGCCGGAGATGCTCCGCAATGCGCAATTGATTAAAGCCGACGTTATCTGGAGCACCAAACCCATGGCGGTCGTTCCCGTGCTGGCGGTGACGCAGCAGGGCGAGCAGAGCTTCGTGTACGTGGTCGAGCAAAAGAATGGGATGACCGTCGCGCATCGGGCGCCGGTTACAGTGGGCGCAACCGTGGGCAACAACTATTCCATTGTCTCGGGGCTAAATCCCGGCGACCAGGTGATTGTTTCGGGAACGCAGTTCCTGGTGGACGGCATGCCGGTGATTCTGATGGGCCCGCCGCCGCAGGGCGCGCCGCCGCAGGGAAAGGGCGCTGGAGCTGAACCCAAAGGCGCCGGCGGCCAGGCAAAGAGCAGTGGGGCACAAGGAAAGATCAGCGGAGCACAGGCAAAAAATGGTGGAGCGCCCCACATGGCGGCCTCCCATCGCCATCACAAAAGACATAGAAGGGCTCTGGCGCGGAAGAGCAAGCAGACAAAGCGCGAGGCAGTAACTACGGTGTCCTAGGAAAGAGAGCTCATCTTGTTTGTTGATTTCTTTATTCACCGGCCCGTTTTCGCCACGGTTTGCGCCCTGCTGATCATCCTGGCGGGAGCAATCTGCATTCCCAATCTTCCCGTTGCCATGTATCCCAACCTGGCGCCGCCGGTGGTGCAGGTGACGGCCAACTACGTGGGCGCCGACGCGCAGACGGTGGAGAAAGCCGTCACCATTCCGCTGGAAGAAGCGATCAACGGCGTGGAGGGAATGCGCTACATCAGCTCTTCCAGCACGAATAGCGGCGTCAGCGCGATTTCGACATCACCTTCCAGACCGGCTACAACCTCGATATCGCGGCCGTGGACGTGCAGAACCGCGTGGCCAGCGTGGAAGGCCGCCTGCCCGGCGAAGTGGTTTCGACCGGCATCACCATCTTGAAGTCCAACTACAATTTTGTCTTCGGCGCCGGCTTCTACACGCTCGATGGGCGCTATTCGAGCGAATTCATCTCCAACTACCTCGACGTCTATGTCATGGACGCGCTCAAGCGCGTGCCGGGCGTGGGCGATGTGCTGATCTTCAGCGCGCGCAAGTACGCGATGCGGGTGTGGCTCGACCCGGTGCGGCTGGCCGCTCGCGACCTGACCGCGACCGACGTAGTGAACGCGCTCATGGAGCAGAACGTTGAGATCCCTGCCGGCGCAGCTCGGGCAGCCGCCGGCCGACGCGAAGCAGGCGTTTCAGATTCCGGTGCGCGTGGTGGGCCGTCTCACCAGTCCTGAAGAGTTCGACAACATGATCGTCAAGAACTCAACGAACGGCCTGGTGCAGCTGAAAGACGTGGGCCACGCGGAGGTGGGCGCCGAAAATTACAGCACTGCACTCGAATACGTGGGCCATGAAGCGATGGGCATCGGCGTGGAGCAACTGTCGAACGCCAACGCGCTCGACGTGGACCGCAGAGCCAAAGCCGCGCTGCAACAGCTCTCAAAGACCTTTCCGCCGGGCTTGCAATACGCCATCGCGTTCGACTCCACCACGCGCGGTCGGCGAATCCATCCACGAAGTGCTGGTCACGCTGGTCGAAGCCATCGTCATCGTCATCGCGGTCATCTTTCTGTTTCTGCTCGATTGGCGCGCCACGATCATTCCCGCCGTCACCATTCCGGTTTCGCTGATCGGAACTTTCGCGTTCATCCGGATCTTCGATTTCTCCATCAATTCGCTCACGCTCTTCGGCATCACGCTGGCCACGGGCCTGGTGGTCGACGACGCCATTGTGGTGATCGAGAATGTGCAGCGCCACATTCACATGGAGCACTCCGACCCGCACGAGGCCACTTCGCACGCCATGGGCGAGGTGACCAGCGCGGTCATCGCCACTTCGCTGGTGCTGATCGCGGTGTTTGTGCCGGTTTCGTTCTTTCCCGGCACGACCGGCATTCTTTACCGGCAGTTCTCGCTGACCATCGCATTCTCCATCGCCATCTCGGCGTTCAATGCGCTTACGCTTTCGCCGGCGCTCTCGGCGCTGTTCCTGCGCGGCGAAGAGGCCCGCCCGCGCCAGTTGGATTTTCTGCACATTCGCGCCGTTTCGCGCGCCTTTGCCGCATTCATTCACGGCGCCGACGCTTTCATCGAGCTGGCTGGCCAGCACCTATGCGCGCATCATTCATGTGCGCGCTGCGATTGCGCTATGTGCTGCTGCTGGTCTTTTTTGCCGGGCTGGGCGCCACGGTGTGGATTTACCGCTCGGTTCCCACCGGCTTCATTCCCCAGGAAGATCAGGGCTATTTCATGGTGATCGTGCAGGCGCCGCCGGGCTCTTCGCTGGCCTACACCACCAGCCTTGCCGAGCGCGGCGGAGGCGATCATCGCGCAAAATCCCCGATGTGGGCGGACTGTTCTCGATCATCGGCTTCAGCTTTGCCGGCAGCGCGTCCAATGCCGGCATGATGTTTGTGAACACGAGCACCGACTGCGCAAGGCGGAAAAGCCTACTCGACGGCCGACGTTCTGAAGGACATTGCGCCCAAGCTGCAGATGCTGATGTTTGTGCCCAACGGCGGCCTGGTGGCTGCATTCGAGCCGCCGGCCGTCCAGGGCGTGGGCAGCTTCGGCGGATTTCAATTCATGCTGCAGGACCAGGGCGGCAACACGCTGACCGATCTGGACCGCGTGGCGCACCAGATTGTGGGCGCCAGGCGCCGCGCACAAGGAGCTGACCGGACTGATCACCACCTTCTCCGCCAACGACCCGCAGGAACTGGTGACGATCGATCGCGAGAAGGCCAAGGCGATGGGCGTTTCGATCACGCAGATCTCGACCACGCTCAATGTCTTCATGGGCTCGGAGTACATCAACGACTTCGACTACAACGACCGCACCTATCGCGTTTTTGTGCAGGCTGACCAGCCGTTCCGCATGAAGGCCAGTGACCTGCACAGCTACTATGTGCGCTCCGACTCCGGGCAGATGGTGCCGCTCGATAATCTGGTCTACGGTCGCCGACAGCGCCGGCCCGCCAGTGATCACGCACTACAATCTCTTCCGCGCGGTGGAGATCGACGGCTCGGCCGCGCCTGGCTACAGCTCAGGCCAGGCGATTGCCGGCATGGAAAAGCTGGCCGATGAAAACATGATGCACGGCATGAGCTACGAGTGGACCGGCCTCACGCTCGACGAAATCGAATCGAGCGGGAAATCGCTCATCATCTTCGGCCTCGGCATTCTGGTCGTCTATCTCACGCTCTCGGCGCAATACGAGAGCTTTGCGTTGCCGTTCATCATTCTGCTGGCGGTGCCCATGGCGGTGCTGGGCGCGCTGGGTCTGGTTTCGCTGCGCGGCTTCGCCGACGACGTCTATTGCCAGATCGGCCTGGTCATGCTCATTGGGCTCTCGGCGAAGAACTCCATTCTGATTGTCGAGTTCGCCGAGCAGTTGCGGCGCAAGGGCCGCACCATCGCCGAGGCCGCGATCGAGGCCGCCGAATTGCGCTTGCGGCCCATTCTCATGACTTCGTTCGCCTTTATTCTTGGCGTCCTGCCGCTGGTCTTCGCCACCGGCGCCGGCTCGCTGGGCCGCCAGTCAGTGGGAACAACCATTGTCGGCGGCATGTTGCTTTCCACCGTGCTGAATCTGGTCTTTATTCCGGTGCTCTACGTGATTCTGAGCCGATTGCTCAGGCGCGGCAATGCGGCGCCGTCGGCACAGGCTGAAGCGTAGGCGCGGTTTCTTCATCGCTCCTTAAATCGCTCCTTGAAACGCCTCGCCGAACTTCTGCGCCGATTGCGGCGATGTTCATACAAAACTTCAGAGCTATTTCACAGGCTGCGGCTGGCCCACCTGGGTCGCTGTAGCGGTATAGAGCCGGCAGTTGTCTGTCGTTTCCTTGAAGCGAAAATAGGGATGAAAGAATAATGCGGCGCGCGCATCGCCAGATCCTTCTGCCAGATTCGGCAGCCAAACGCCGTCAGGCTGCGGCTGATCGTGCACATGCAACCAGAGGCCTTTATGCAGATCCGCAACCATGCCACCGCCAATTTTCAGATCCTGCACCGACTTGACGTTGACGTCGATCAGTTCGCCGGTTTCTTCGTCGATGGAAATTTTGCCTTGAAGCACCTGGGCCAGCCTCTGGTTGAGATTCTGCGCCTGGAAGCGCGGATTCGGCACGATGTCGTAAAAGAGCACGCTGCGGCCGTCCAACCGCTCGCGGTGGCCATTGCTGAGCATCATGGCTTGTAAAAAGTCTCCCAACTCCTGGTCCTGCTTGCCTTCCTCTTTCGTTGCCGTGGCCTGGTTACTGTACTTGAGAGTCTCTTTCATCACGCGCTCGTCCTGCTTCTTTGTTTCGTCGGGCGTGAGATCCTTGCCGTTTTTCTGGAGAGTGCGCTCGATGGGAATGCTGTTGACGTAAAAGAGGTCCATGACCTCCGTCGTGTCTCTCCTGGTGTTTCCTTTACTGTCAGTTTCGAGGGTCCGGTCGGTGACGCGGCATTCGTAGCGTTCCCGCTGGGCCGCAACCTTATGTTCGTTGGCAATCGCGCGCTGCAGTAACTGGCTTGCGTTGGGAAGCGGCGCATCATGCGCGGGCCGAGCGGATTGCGCGCCGCCCAAGCCGGGACTGGCCACGCAGATGACGGCTGCAGAAAGCGCAATGGCCAATGTGCGGTTCATTCAATAGATTTTCCGCCGGGCATGGGTGATGGAAACTGTGGAGGCGCGGCACAACTCGGGCTCGCTGCTCGAGACTGTCCTTCTAATTGGACGCTAAGCTCCCACCGGCAGCACTGGCATCTCGCCTTGGTTTTTGGCTTCGGCAACTACGGCGTCAAGGTGTTCCAGCACCTCAGCTACGGTCATTGTGTACACCTCGCGCTGGGCATCGTAGCCTTCTTCGATGAGCTGCTTCAAATACCTTCCGGCAATCTGTGCCGCGAGCTGATCAGTAATCACCTTTCCAGTGCGTTTCTTCTGCTCTACCCACGCGGTACACGGCAGGGCGATCCACATGGGACGGCCGTTGACGTCGAAGCGTATGTCCACAGCGTCAGCATGGCGAGTGGCGATGGCCACAAGGGTGCCTTTCCAGCAACAGTGCAGGTCCTCGCCGCTCCAGCGGTCCTTTACGTGAAAATCCTCGTACATGCTCCTAGCCTATCGTTCCGGTCGGGCGGCGGCAAGCAGGCCTGCTCCGGTGGACGCTGCTGAAACCGCGCTGATAAACTAGTTGGGTTGCAGTTGCGCCATCCTCATCTGTTCGGACCCGCCTGCAAGTCTACCGACAAAGGACAACCAAGCCCAAGTGGATACTCGAACACGTCATGCCCTGAAGAAGGACAAATTTGCCCAGGCCGCCGCCAGCAGCGCCAGTTGGATCAGCGTGAACCGGGACAGCTTTGCGCGCTGGGCCGTAGTCGCCGGGGTGGTTCTGATACTGGTCATCGGCGCGATGGTTTACTGGAACGTGCGCTCGACGGCCGCGGATGCCGCACTGGGCGCGGCCGTGGATGTGTACGTTTCACCTCTGGCTATTCCCGGCGCACCGCCTCAAGCTGGCGCTTACACGACTACCGAGGCGCGCGCAAAGGAAGCCAATCGGGAATTTGTGGCCATTGCCAACGATTTCAGCTGGCTGCCGCAGGCTTCGAGAGCCCGCTATTTTGCCGGTGTCACTTACGAGGAGCTGGGCCAGAACGGCGCGGCCGAGACCAATCTGAAGGCGGCTGCGGGGTCCTGGGACCGCAATATAGGCAACCTGGCAAAGCTGGCCCTTGCCGGCCTTTACCACCAGGAGAATCGCGACCGCGAGGCCGCTGACATCTATAAAGAGCTCGCCGCCAAGCCTTCGACGACGGTGTCAGCAGGTGTGGCGCAGCTTGACCTTGCCGATCTCTATGCCTCGGAGGGCAAGCTCGACCAGGCTCGCGTTCTCTGGGCCAGGGTCCGGGATTTGGACAAGGATGGCGCCGCAGGGCAGATTGCCGAGCAAAAGCTCGGCGGCAAGTAGCCGCAAATCGCCTCAACGAGGCAGCCGCCCACGGCGTTCCTTGATCGCGACCGATCCCCGCTTCGGTTAGAGTCTGTTTGAGCATTTTGGTCGCTGCCTGCGTCTGGTGAATGATGAGCACCAGCCAGGCCATTTACGCAGGTTGGATGGAGATTCCCAATAGCGCGGTGAACCAGGAAACCCGCCTGCGCGCGGAAGACGCTGCGCTTGCGGCTTTGGTTGATCAGTATGCCGGCGCGCTCTATCGCGTGGCTTATTCCGTGCTGCGCAATCCAGCCGATGCCGAGGATGCGGTACAAGAGGCATTTCTGCGCGTTCTGCGCCATCGCGAGATGCTCGGTGAGGTGCGCGATCAACGCGTCTGGCTCATCCGCATCGTTTGGAACATTGTGCTCGACCGCAAGCGCCGAGCCAAGACACGGCCGGAGACGGACGACGTGGCCGAACTGGCGCGGGTTCTGCCGGCGAGCGGGCTTTCGGCGGAAGAAAGAGCCGCTGCGGCCCAGCATCACGCCCACGTGCTCGCCTGCGTCGAACGGCTGCCCACCAAGGAACGCCAGGTACTGCTGCTTTCGGCCTTTGAAGAGCTGACAAGCGTGGAGATCGCCACGGTTCTGGGCATCACCGAGTCCAGTGTCCGCTCCCGCTTGTTTCGCGCCCGCAACCTGATGGCCGGCTTGCTCGATCACTCAAGAGGTTTGCGATGAACTCGAATCCTCACAACCCGTTGCTTTCTGAATCGCCTTCGGCAGAAGAAACCTTGCGGCTGGTCGCCAGCCTGCCCGCCCCGGCTGGACTTGAAGATCGAGTGCACGCGGGTCTTCGTGCTGCGGCGGAACGGGGTCCCCAGCGACGGATCCTTGTCGCTGGGGTGTCAAGCCGCGGCCGCGTTCTGGCCTGGCCCTCGAGATTCCATCCGCAGAGCAGCTGGATGCGCACCGCGGCCGCGGCGGCCATTGTGTTTGTGGTAGCAGGTGGCGGATGGGGCGTTTACACGCATGTGCAGCGGTCGCAGCCCGCCAGGGTGATTGCGATGCCGGCGCGCATGCCGGCTGCCGGCGGTTTCTCGAGCTTAGGCGCCATGCGCACACCCGAAACGCTGCCAGGGCCAACCGCGCCCAAGCCTGCTGCCGCGAACAAAGCGCAGGCCAAAGGCACGAAGAAGCCCATGACCAGCGTGAAGCCCGCTGGAACAGGCCAGCCGAACGCGTCCGCAAAAACCGCGGCTCAGCTGGGCGCTGCGAAGTAGGGAACTGGGCTACGCCGGTTCTTTGGTGGCAGCGAAGACGGTCGTCACCGCGAACGGGAACAGTTCTGACAACTACGCGTCCCTTACGATCGCCTTGATCAGCATGCCCAGCAGTGCCAGCACCACCGCGCCCCAGAACGCCGGACCCAATCCGTACACATGAAATCCCGGCACGATGGCCGACGCCAACAGGATCATGACCCCGTTGATCACCAGCAGAAAAATGCCGAGAGTCAATATGCTCAACGGAAAGGTGATGATCTTCAGCAGCAGTCCCACGGTGGCGTTCAGCAGCCCAATCACCACGGCTGCGATCAGCGCAGGAACGAGTCCGTGCACATGAAAGCCAGGGACAAGACGGGAAACAATCAGCAGCGCGATCGCGCTCAGGATCCAATGCAGTAGCAGTCTCAATCGACTCGACCTCCTTCAATCTCACGACCAGTTCCGTGGTTGCACATCTAAGACGCTATACCATGGCACAAAAGATGCTTGCGCTTCCATCAAAAAGCCGAGTGTATCGCGACTGGCCCACTGAACCCACGGGTTTTCGATTACAGTGAGTCCATGTTTGCGCGGCGCCTTTCGGTCGAGCGTATCGACTCTGCGGGTAAACGGCATCCCTGTCCCATCGGCCAAATTGACAACTTTGCCATGCGCAACTTCACCAACGACGCCGTTTTTGACGATACTTTTCCCGCCGGCGACGGCATTCTCGAGGCGGGCAACCGCGTCCCGCTGGACCGGCTGCAAGCCGCGATGGAAGACTGGTTTCGTCGCAAAGGCTACCTGAAGCCAGAGGAGCGGCTGGAGACTCTTGCGATCCAATGAAAATCCTTAATAATCAACGAGATTGCGCGGTTTTAACCCGCCTGAGCAGCTTTACAACCCTTTCTTGGAAATGTATAGGGGGTTGGGGGGCCTAGGCCACCCGGCTTGCCGCCTCGGCTCCAGCCCAAAGTTGAAACTCCGCCTTGCGCCGCTCGACAAGCGCGGGGAACACCTGCCGACCAGCATGGTCCCACAGCAGCAATTGCCGCCCTGCAGCCTCGTGGTGGCCGGCATTCAGCTCGCGCAACAGGCTCGATTCCGCCAGCCTCCCCGCGCCCAGATTGAAGCAGAAATCCACCAGCGCATCGAACTGCCCCTGCGTGAGAGCCACATGTACGAGGCGGGCAACGGACTCCTCGGCTTTGCAAACGTCGTGAAGCAGCAGAGCTGTAGCCTGCGGCTCGCCTACGCCTCGTGGAAACGACTCCGCCTGAGTCACCCGGTGCCCATAGCCGATGGTTTGAAACCCGGCCACATCTTTGTATTCGCGACTGCGAAATCCCTCTGACTTCTTGATCAACTCCAGACCCTCTGCACTAAGCTCCATGAAAACAACCTCTTATGGCCAAGAATGGCAAAGGGCCTGCGATGGATTTTCCCAAAGAGAGGAAGTTCCACCACAAGCCCTAAGACCACCCTAGCAGGATCTTCGAATTAATCTGCAAATCGCAGTTACTTTTTAGTGGGGAGCCATGGGAGCTTTGCCTCCCAGCGTAAGAAACTGATTCAGCAGCAAGGTCAGCGCGTCGTCGAAATTGCGGTCGTGCGTCTTTTGCAGGATGGCGTACTCAATCGACTGCGTGAACGTCCACAGAATGTAATGGCTCTTGCAGTCATAAACCACGAGGCGGAACATGGGCAGCGGATCGGACGCCCCATTCTGCTTGTTGGCATTGGAAGGCCCATATGGCGCGGTCAGCCGGATCTCCAGAACCAGTGCGGCCTGCGACGGTTCGTTCACGAGAGTGTAGTCGCCCGCGGCTTTGAGCGCCGCATAGAGTTGCGTGTACGGGCGGCTTGGATCGCCGCTAAACGGCTCAGGAAACAGGCCGCTATCCGATCCGCCGTTCGACACAAAGACGGTCTTGGCCGCAAGAATCTCCGCCGGTACCGGGCCAGCCGCTGGGGGCTGGGCGCGCGTCGTGGCAACGGCGAAAAGAGCAAGGCCGATACAAGCACACAAACAAAATCGAGTGTGGTTCATGGTGATCTCCCTTACATCGTGGCGCAAATCGACTCAAGAATACTGCGATTCCGGACGCATCGCCGAAGCCCGGCAGGTAATTGTTCCGCTCCGCGCCATCTCCCTTCGGCCCGATTCGCCGACCAGCGAAGGGGGGAACCTGGCCGGAACTGTCGTAACCATGGCGAAAGGGGCCCATCGTAACCAGTGTCTGAATTCCCAACGTAACCCGATTGAAAGTCTTACGTAAGCTATTTATTTTAAATAGGATAATTTATCGCATTTACCGCCTCGGCAAAGGTTGCCTCGTTGCGGTTAATTTTCCACAGCTTCTTTGGCCCAAATTGGGAACGCGCCTCGTCCTCGGTGTCAAATTGTAACTCGCTTGGCCTCAATATTTTATCGGAATCCTCGCCGGACCTTTGGATTTTTCAACAGAATTCCGCGTATCTATCTTGACAATACATTAGGCCTTCCAGGCCTGGCTTAGTAAAATTGGCAGATGGTTAGAATTAGGAAAACACGCAACTTAAGACGAAACGCTCCGCTATGGTTTGCCATTGCGGCAGGCGTCTCCGCCGTTGCGCTGGTCGGCGCGGTTTTGCTTTTTACCGCTCGCACAGTGCAAGCAGATGCGGGTCTTCCCAGATCCGGTCCAACTGCGCCCGCGTCTTCACTCGCAGTGAGTGCAACGCCGGCTTCTTTGACGAGTCAGAAGCCGACGATTCCGCAGAAATCCCCAACCGAAGCCGCTCGCCAGTGGCGCGACAAGATTCACGGCGTCGCCTCCTGGTATGGCGGAGTCTTCAACGGACGCCCCACCGCGAGTGGCGAGGTCTTTGACATGTACGCCATGACGGCTTGCCACCCATCACTTCCCTTCGGGTCGGTTGTACGGGTGGTCAACCGGAGAAACCATCGCTCGGTTGTGGTCCGCATCACCGACCGCGGCGACCTGGTTGAAGAGGGGCGCGTGATCGACCTCTCCTATGGCGCTGCGGAGAAGCTCGGGATGACCTTGTCGGGTCTAGCCCATGTAGATCTGCAGGTGCTTTCGCTCGGCAACCAGAATAGCCAGCGCTAAAGCATCTCATTGAAACAAAACGGCCAGCCCTCGGGCTGGCCGTTGATCTTTCACCCCATCTTGGAGCCTCAGTTGCCTTCAGCCCGCGTGTAGGGCTTTTGCAGGTACTGGCGGGCCTCGTTCACCGCGCCCTGGGTGTTGTCGTTGGTCTGCACGGCCAGCCGGTACTCGTTCACGGCGCGGTCGCGCTGGCCGGTAAGGTCGAAGATCTTGCCGATGGCGATGTGGCTCCAGACCTCGGTCCAGCGCCGGCTCGTCGTCGCCGCGCAGCGCGTCGCGGAAGGCGTTCACGCTGGCCTGGTAGTTGCGCTGGGTAAACAGCACCTCGCCGATGCGGTAGCTGGCCAGCGAGCTCTGCGGGTTGGCGTCGAGCGCCTTCTGGTATTCGGCCAGCGCGCCGACCAGGTCGCCCTGCGCCACCAGTTGCTGCCCCTTCAGGATGGCGATGCGCACCTGCAGGTCGGGGGTGGTCTTGAGCACCCAGTCGCCGGGATCGATGCTGATGCGGCGCGGCCGGCCGAAGGTATCCACCACGTACTGCGTATCGGTTCCCACCACGTCGACCTTCTGGTTTTCGGTTTTGCCGTCGGTCTCAATGCGCAGCTCCACCGGCATGCGGAAGAGGTCGAGATCCTGGTTGATCTCGCCGATGGTGCGGAAGCCCTTGTTGTTGCCCAGCCGGTAGACGGCGTACTTGTCGGTAAACTTGCGGCGCGCCGGTGCCGTCGATCCACTGGGAAAAGAACGGCAGTCAACTGCTGCTGGCTCTGCGCCTCGGCCACCTTCTCAAATTCCTCGGCGCGGATGGAGCTGTCGGTGTACTGGCTGAGCGCGCCCTTGAGAGTGGCCAGAAAGGCCTTGTCGCCGACCTCCCCGCGCAGCATGTGGAAGATCATGCGCGCCTTTTTCGAGCGTCATCGACTGGAACTGAGGCGAAAACGGATCCAGCCTGCCCGCGCTCGAAAGCGGAATGGTGTCGTAGGCCAGAGCGCCGGCGGCCACGTCTTCAAGCGCGGCCCGCAAAGCGCTCTTGCCGCTCTCGTCTTCCACATACATCAGCTCGCCGTAGCGCGACATGCCGTTGGTGATCCAGGCGTCGTTGAGGGTGCGCGGGCTCACCTCGCATCCCCACCACTGGTGGGCAATCGTATTGGCCAGCAGCCGGATGCCGGCCTTGTCGCCGATGTGCGCGCCCATGATTGCCGCCAGTTCCGGCGCCTAGGCCGCGGCAAGCGTGTCGTCCGGAAGCTCCACCACGTTCAGATCGCTCGCTCTCCGGAGCGCCAAAGCTGTCGGTAAAGAAGTCGTACTCCCTGGTCGCCGTCTGCGCCAGCTGGTTGGCCGACGCCTGGTGGGCGATGGTCAGATAGACCTTCACATTGCCGGCGCCCACTGAGACGGGCCCCACATAGCGGCCGGCAATCACGGTCCCGGGAAATCCCGGCTTCGTCCATTTGAAGTCGTACTCGTCGCCGGGCTTGCCGCTGGCCAGCGTCACGGGCTTCTGGCGCGCCCGTGCTGCCGCTGGCAAAGACCCTCATCCCCTGCGGCACGCGGATGTGCATCTCGGCCGTGAAGCGGTCGGTCATGTAGCCGGTCATGGGAAACCAGCGCGCCGGATAAAGCAGGTAGCTGATCGGCTCCTGGATGGCCGCCAGCTTCAGCCCCTCCACCGGACCGTCCTCGTTGCCCGTGATGGTGCCGTCGTAAACAAAGGTCCAGTGCACGGTTTGGCCCGCAACGAAGGGCGCGGCGGGCGTGACGCGGATGGATCCGTCCGCCGTCCGCTCGCCGTCGAGCAGTTTGCCGTTTTCATCGGTGATCTTGGTGACCTTGAGCGCGGGATGAAAGCCGAAGTTGACCACGTCCAGGTTGGCGGGCGCGGTAAAGCTCACCACTGCCGTGGCCGTCAGATGGTGTGCGGCCGTGATCCAGCTCGGCGTCGATCACGTAGCCGGTGATGTTCAGCGCCGGGCGCTCCCGCTGGGCAGACGCGGGAATCGCCGCCACGGCTGTGAAAGCCGCCAGCAGCGCGCCAAGCTGCGCACCGGCTCAAAAGCCGCCTGCGCTCAAGCTGACAAACTCTCATCGATCGATCTTTCGCATAGCGGTCATTATCGCTGCCGCCGTTCATGGGCTGGTTATGGTTTTGGTAAAGTGACAGATTCCTTCAGATGCTGCGCCGTCGCAACTGCAGCCGATCTTGGACTGCGCGAACCCTGTTGAGAATAATGGCAGCCACCCGTTCAATGGTGTCCTGCGGCCTGGCTCGGTTCGGCACCTGGCTGTGCGTGCAACGCGCTTCGAATGGCCCCCAGCTCCATCATCATGGACTGCCGAGCCGCCCCGTCCGGTAGCAGCCGCTTAAGCTGTTGGACGATATTTGCCGCCGTGAAGTCGTGCTGGATCAGCTCCGGAACCACGCGCTTGCCGGCAATCAGGTTGGCCATGGCCACGTGCGGCACCTTCACCACGCGCTTGGCGATGGCATAGGTCAGCGGCGAGACCCGGTAGACCACCACAAAGGGATTGCCGATCAGCGCCGCCTCCACGGTCGCGGTTCCGCTGGCTACCACGGAGGCGCGGGCGTGGAAAAGCGCGGCGCGGGCGTCGTCGACCAGCCGGACTGTCAGCCCGTCGCCGTAGTCCTTCGACCATGGCGCAAGACCTCCGCGCGCTGCGCCGCATCGAGCGTCGGAGCCAGCGGAACCACGAACTCGTAGTTCGGATGCGGAGATGCCGCGGCAGGCACGAGCGCCGAGAGTCACGCGCCGCCTCCAGCATCTCCGGCAAGTGATCCTTGATCTCCGTGGGTCCGGCTGCCGGGCAGGAGGCCGATCCAGGTCTTTCCGGGGTCCAGCCCGTTTTCGGCCGCGAACTGCTCGCGGCTGATGGCCGGCAGCGGCAGATCGGCCAGCGGATGGCCGACAAACTCCGCGTGCACGCCGCGCTCGCGGTAAAACGGCTCCTCGAACGGAAAAATCACCAGCATGCGGTCGACGTATTCGCGCACCAGCTTGATGCGATGCTTCTTCCATGCCCACAACTGCGGGCTGACGAAGTAAATCACCGGGACGCCCAGCCGGTGAAACTCCTTTGCCAGCCGGAAATGGATTTCGGGGAAATCGATGAGCACGGCGACGTCGGGCCGCCGCGCGCGGATGGCCCGCTTGAGCTTGCGGAACTCGCGGTAGATGCGCGGCAGATGCAGCACCACCTCAGTGAAGCCCATCACCGCCATATCTTCCGAGCGCACCACGCACTCCACGCCGGCTGCCTGCCATGCGCGCGCCGCCCATGCCGAAGAGTTCCGCTCTCTCGCCATTCGCAGCAAGCTTTGCGAAAGAGCACTGGCCAGCAGCGCGCCGTAATGCTCGCCGCTGGCCTCGCCCGCCGAAATGAAGATCACCGGAGTCATGGGCGCTGCCTGCTGCAGCAGTGAACCCATGATATCGGCTGCACGCGAACTGACTCGACGATCTGCGCGCTGAAAAGTAAAAAGTTGAGCGCAGCTCGGACGAGCCAGGCGCGCCAGAAATTGCAGGCGCAGCAAAAATCAATGGGCCTTTGCCAGCGACAGGAATACGGTAGGGAACCAGACCAGGGCAATCATTTTTGCCAGGATCAACCCGACGGATAAGGCAAAAAGCCAAGTCAAATCGGAATCGGTGATGGCCTTCTTCGTCCCGGGAGGGTAATCGAAGGGCTTGAAGTCATCTGGTGGATCCACAACTGTGAGGCAGAGCAGATCCTGCCTGTACTTCTGCCCCTTGCGGAGCGATACGAGATCGTGCCTGACCCGAAAGAAGAAAACTGTTGTCACCAGCACCAGGGTGCAATCGACGAACAATGTGATCACGCGGAGTTGTCCGGCACTCGGTTCCGAAGTGCGGCCAAGAAAGAAAGCGCTAATCGCGAACGAGGCGAGCGTGGTGCTGGAAAGGAGATTCTCCAGGCGGGAACGCCAGATCCGCGCCTCTTCGCGGTCCTCCCGCACAAGGTCGGTGAGGGCGGGGACAGCTACTGCCGGTTGAATGGCCATATTGCTTCCTCAATTTGATTCTCGAATCTGATTCTCGCTGAGTTCCGCGAGTGGCTTTTCGCATCCAAAACGAGGGGATCGGGGGACGCTGTCATTTTCAGACTTTCGCCCGAAGATGGCAAGGCTGAAATTGGCGAGCAAGTATGCCGCATCAAGCGGGACAAAGCAGGCCGCAGATTTTACAGTCGAGCTGTGACCCGCCGCCTCCGGTGGCTTCCCGCAATCCCACGCCATGCAGTGATAACCTTCCCGATGGAGCAGGAATGGGGTGTACGTGTGCGGATCTTCTTTCGAGCTTTTATTGTTGCGGGAGTGGTGATGGGATTCGGAGTTATGTCGAATGCGCAAAATGCGGACGAGCCCCAGCGGCAGAGCGATGCTGCGGCGATGGCCGCAGTTGGCACGAGTTCCGCGGCGGCCGCAGATAATCCGGTAGCTGATCCCAAAGCCGTGGTCGTGGCGGGCAATGCGCGGTTTACGGTGCTCACGCCGCAGCTTATCCGCATGGAATGGTCCGCCGATGGCAAGTTTGAGGATCACGCCTCCCTGGTGTTCATCAATCGGCGGCTCCCGGTGCCGAAGTTCGAGTCGGAGCTGACAAAGAGCGGCTCGAATCAAGTGCTGACTTTGAAGACCGACTCGTTGACGTTGACCTACACGGTGGCAGGCGACGGTCACTTCACTGCCGACAATCTCTCCATCACGATGACCGTTGATAGCAAACAGGTGGTCTGGCATCCAGGCCTCGAAGATCCGGAAAACCTGATGGGCACCACGCGCACGCTCGATGGAGCGCTGGGCTCGAAGACGCGCGAACCGATTGAGCCCGGACTGATTTCGCGTTCGGGATGGGCGCTGGTCGACGACTCCACGCGGCCGCTTTTCGACTCCGCCGACTTCCGCTTCCCGCAGGGCGAAAAGAGTCCTTGGCCCTGGGCGATGGAGCGGCCGGCAAACGAGAAACCCGGCTCGTATGTGGACTGGTACTTCTTCGGCTACGGCCACGACTATCGCAAGGCGCTCGGCGATTATGTGCGCGTTGCGGGACGCATCCCGCTGCCGCCGCGCTTCGCCTTCGGTGCATGGTGGTCGCGCTACTGGGCCTACAGCGATCAGGAGCTCGACGAGCTGGTTCGAGGCTTCCACGAAAATGACACGCCGCTCGACGTGCTGGTGATCGACATGGACTGGCACATCAACCAGGAACAGTTGAAGGCCATGGGCGCGACGGACCAGTCGGGCCGGAATCTGGGCTGGACCGGCTATACATGGAACAAGTTTCTTTTCCCCGATCCCGATGCGTTTCTCAAGAAGATGCGCGACCAAGGCCTGAAGGCCACGATGAATCTGCATCCGGCCTCAGGCATCCAGCCTTGGGAGCAGGCGTATCCGGCGATGGCGCGCGCCATGGGCATCGATCCGGCGACCAAGAAATATGTGCCCTTCGATCCGACCAACAAGCAGTGGGCGACCAACTACTTCAATCTGGTTCTTCATCCGCTGGAAAAGCAAGGCATCGACTTCTGGTGGCTCGACTGGCAGCAGCAGCCCATGATGACCAAATTGCCGGGTGTGACCAACACCTGGTGGCTGAACTACCTGCACTTTACCGATCAGCAGCGCGAAGGCAAACGGCCGCTGCTCTTTCATCGCTGGGGCGGGCTGGGCAACCATCGCTACCAGATCGGCTTCTCCGGCGACACCATTTCAGTGTGGGATTCGCTCGCGTTTCAGCCGTGGTTCACCGCCACCGCGGCCAACGTGGGCTACGCCTATTGGAGCCACGACATCGGCGGCCACATGCCGGGCGCGGTCGATCCCGAGCTCTACACGCGATGGGTGCAGTTCGGCGTCTTCAGCCCCATCCTGCGCACGCACACCACCAAGAACCCTGACTCGGAGCGCCGCATCTGGGCGTATCCGGAGCCTTACTCCGCCGTGCTTCGCTCGGCTTTCCAGCTTCGCTATACGATGCAGCCGTACCTCTACACCGAGGCGCGGCGCACATACGACACCGGCGTGGCTTTCTTACGTCCGCTCTATTACGACTGGCCCAATGAAGTGCCGGCCTACGACGCCAAAAATGAGTACCTGTTCGGCGACGAGATGCTCGCCGCTCCAGTGGTGGGTGCGGCAGACAAGGTGACGGGCCTGGCCAGCGAAAAGATCTGGCTGCCCGCAGGCGAGTGGATCGAGTGGCCAACCGGCAAGCATCTTGACGGACCCGGCCAGGCGAACCGCAGCTTTTCCATCGACCAGATTCCGGTGTATCTGAAGTCGGGCGCCATCGTGCCCATGCAGCCGCCGATGCTCTCAACCGGCGAGAAGCCCGTCGATCCGCTGATCGTGAACGTGTGGCCGCTCGCGCCAGGCGAAAGCTCGAGCTATTCGCTGTATGAGGACTCCGGCGTTTCGGTCGATTACCAACGAGGCGTCTTCGCGCGCACGCCCATCAAAGCCACGCAAACCGGCGACGCGTTGCGCGTCGAGATCGGTCCGGCGCAAGGCAGCTATCCCGGCATGCTCAAGTCGCGCCGTTACGAGCTTCGGTTTCCCGCCGACTGGCCGCCTGCATCAGTGACGGTGAACGGTAAGCCAGTGCCGCAGGGCGGTGTGGGCAAAGCGGGATGGAAATACGAAGGCAACACGCTGACGACCGTGATTCCGGTAGCAAGCAGCAGCGTGCAGGCGAAGGTGACCATCGAAGTCCGGCGCTCAGCGGGATTGACGGCGCGACGCGGAGAGTTGGATGGATTTGCCGGAGCGATGACGCGCCTGCGCGGAGCTTACGACGCGCTGCAGCAGACGTGGCCTGCCGCGGCGCCGCCCGATCCGCTGATTGACGCCATGCAAACCGGCGACCGCCTGAGTTACCATCCCGAACGGGCAGTGGAAGAGATCGCGCACTTCCACGAGGTGATGCCCAAGGCGGTGGCAGGCGTCAGTGCTTTCGACACCGGCTCTGACAAGCGCGTCGACGACGCGGCGAAACGCATCGACGACATGATGAAACACGCGGAAGGCGCCAATACTCAATTCGATTCGAAAGCGGCGAAACAGAACATTGTCGACGGCCTGCATCGCGCCCAGCGGCTGGTCACCGAGGTGGGGAAATAGGCGCGGCTTAGGCCGACTTCTTCGCGCCTTGGAAGTACGTCTTCATCGGTGTGAAGTAACATTCGCGCCAGCCGGAGCGGTAGTCGGATTGGCCATCGGGAATGCCCGTGTGGCGCATCGTAAGCTTCGTTCCGCCGGGCGCTTTTTCAAGCAGCACGTCAATCTGCGAATCAGGATCGGCGTCGGCGAACTCCGTGGTTCGCCATGCCTGAACGATGCGGCGTCCAGGCACGAGCTTCAGATTCTTGCCGCTGATGTAGCCATCCCATGCGATGAATTTGCCGCCAACCTTCGCAGACACGCGCGCCGTCGCGCCGGTCATCGCCGCGTGGCCTCTGCTGCTGAGCCACGCGTCGTATACCTTTCCCGGCTCGGCCGGAATCGTCGCCGACACTGTGAATTCGTCCGCCATCGTCCCTCGCCTTACTCAATCGTGGCAGCACGATCCCGTGGCTTTCGGCTTCATCACTTCCGGCTGCACGTACGACTGCTCCGGATCGACAAAGTAGCCTTCTCCGTACTTGTCGTGGTGGCGGACCCAGGCCATCGTGTGCTTCAGCCCCGCTTCGTCGCGCCCCTTCGGCACGTGATCGAGGAAGTTGTAAGTGCCAACAAAAATGTCCAGCCCGCGCGCATACGCCGAGTAAGTGTGAAAGATCGTTCCGTTCTCATCCTTCGCAAACACACTCAGTCCCGGCCGCTCCTCGCTGGGAAACTCCGTCATCTCGTAGTTGTAATACACCTGCTTCCTGCCGGCATCTTCGGACTTCAGCGAAACCTGGTAGTCGTAATTGAAATCGCTGGCCGACGAGGAAACCCAGCGAAACTTCCAGCCCATCCGCTTTTTGAACGCCTCAATTTCGGCGATCGGCGCATGCGAGACCACGGCGAGCGTCACATCGCGATTGGCCAGGTGAATTGTCGTTCCGTCGAAGTGATCGGCGAGGTACGAGCAGCTCGGGCAGCCTTCTTTCCATCCCGGCCCCAGCATGAAGTGATAAATCACGAGCTGGCTGCGTCCACCGAACAGATCGGAGAGCGTGACTTTCCCACTCGGAGTCTCAAACTCGTAGTTCTTCTCGACCTTTTCCCAGGGCAGCGCGCGGCGCAACCGGCTGATCTCATCGAGTTGTCGTGTAAATTCCTTTTCCTTTTTCAGAAACTCCTTGCGCGCCGCAATCCACTCTTCATGCGAAACTACTGCCGGTTGCTTGACGTCTGTTGCAATGGTTGCCATGGCCAACCTCCTTTGCTGCGATTTGCGAAGGGATTTACTCACACACTTACGGTGAATTAGTCAAGTTGCTGTGACTTAGTCACCAACTTACCAACTTACTTCTTCCTTCGAAACCAACTTACAACGATTCCCACGAGTCCAGCGCTGCCGGCGGTGCTGCCCGCAACCAACGCCGCCGTAGTTGCCACACATACTGGACACATAAGTCCTCCTCGGGTGAGCAGTGACGAGTTTTTCCGAGCCTCCGCGCATGCGGTGCGAAGGCTCAGCCGAAAAAGACTACGCCACCTGCGCAGTCTCCTGCATGAAGATCGGCGGCTCGTCGGCGCTCGGTCCCCAGCTTGCCGGCACGGCAACGTTCAGCAGCCGCAGGTAAACGCTGAACTGGCCGCGATGCTGGTAGAGGTGGCTGAACATGACATCGCGAACAAATGCGCACCGCGGCAGTGCAAACAATTCGCGATCGCCGGCCATCAGGTGCCACGCTTCATTCATGGCCGCGTCGTCGAATTGCGGCAGCAGGCTGCGCACCGTTGCGATGCTCTCGTCATGCGCCTTCAGAATCTCTTCGCGGCTCGCGGGTTGGGGAAAGTTGAATTTCTCCGGGGCCTGCGCCGGGTTGCTTCCAACGAAGCGCACAATCCCTCCGGGCACCGTGGCGATATGGAAAGCCAGCTGACCAGCGGTCATCGACTTTTCGTGGGGCTTCCAGGTTAGCTTGCTTTCAGGCAGACGCTCGAGAAACCTGCGGGTAACCGGCGCTTGCATTTCAAATTCAGCCAGAAATTCCTTTGCGATTGGCATAACGAACCTCCTGTGGTTTGCATTGCGGGAAAGTTGACTTGCGTGCTTGAAATTCGGTTTGCGGGGAGGGCTGATTCGCACCCGAAGCGGTCTACGCTCGTTCAGCGCGCTCGCGCAGCTTGTCGTGAATGGCGTTCCAGCCAATGGTCACGCCCTTGCGGTGTTCTTCCTGAATCGGCCCGAAGCCCGAGTGGCAAAACTTGATCACGGTTTCACTGCCATCCTGGCTCAGCCGGTAGATTATGTTGTTGGCCACGGGTTGCGACATAAAAAGCGGGCCGCAAAACTCAAGCAGCGTAGGCCGCTTGATGGATTGCACGGTCGCCCAGTAGTGGCCGTTGCCATCGCCAAGATCGCGGAACCAGCGCCCGCCGGGCCATGGCTCGATCTTCATCTTCATCGATGTCCCATCGGGCATTTCGCTGCCTGGGCCCAACTGCTCAAGCAAAGCTGCAAAGGTTTTTTCCAGCGATGCGCGAACACGAATCTCCTGTTCGATGCGCAGCGTTGAAGCTTCTACTTCCTGCACAGATAACGTCATCCTTTTCTCCTTTTCGAGTCAAGTTCGTCTTCAGGGCCGTCTTCGATTTGCGCTTCTGCGCGCTCCTTGATGCGGTTCAACTGATGGCGCCAGAAACGCTCGAAGGTTTCAGTCCACTCATGCATGGGTTTAATCGCCTCCGCGTTGGTCCGGTAGAGCCGATGGCGTCCGTTGCGGCGCACGTGAACCAGGTTTACGCGGCGCAGCACGCCGAGGTGCTTTGATACAGACGGTTGGTCGAGCCCGATTGCTTCCACAATCTCGCCCACCTGCCGCTCAGAGCCTGCCAGGTAATTCAAAATCTGCCTCCGCCGCGGTTCGGCCACGGCGTTAAACGGATCGGAGGTGGTGGCAGCCCTCGCCATAGATCGAAACAATACATGCTTATATGGGAATATGTCAAGCGAAAATTCCGTGCCTGTCATTTCACCGTCCAGTCTCCGACGGCCGCTTCAGGCCGAACGCAGGCTCAACCGGTGATGAAGAGCCGGCTCATCCACCGCATTCCACCGCGCCCAACATTCGACAAGGACATGACCGAAGCCGAGGGATCGCTGATGGAACAGCACTTTGCCTACTGGAAAGATTTGAACGAGAAGGGCATCTGCTTCTTCGGCGGCCCGGTGCCCGACCCGAAGGGCGTCTACGGGATTCTGGTGGTGCGCGCCGCGAGCGAAGACGAGGCCCGCGCGCTCGGGTCCGCCGACCCCAGCGTAAAAGCGGGATTGAACAAGATTGATGCCGCAGAGATTCGCGTGGTATTCGTGCCGGCGCATCCTTCTCAGGCGGGCAGCGTCTCTGTTGGGCCGCACCCCTCAAGGATCAGTCTGACTGAGCGCTCGGCAAGTCTCTCCGCCGCAGACTCACTTCCCAAATGCACGGCGCAGATTCTGGCCCTGCGTCGAGAGATCTGCCACGGCATGTTGAGCGCGGCCCAGCACCTCATCGATGTCTTCAAGGTAGCCGGGAAGCGCGTTCCACCAGGCGCGCACTGCTTCCTGCTGGTCGAGCAAGGCCAGGGCAGTGCCTGAAACGGCTGCCAGCAGGCCCACCCGCCGGTTCCCGGTAATCAGCAGCGCGCCACTTGCGGCCAAAGTGCTGGCCGCGGCAATCCTCGTCCAGTTCGTGGACTTATCCCCTTTGGAGGGCAATGCGCCTTCCGAATCCCTGGTCCCTTTGGTTAGCGGCACAACCACCATAAACCCTCCTCGCGCTCCGACCCTAACCCCGGCTGCGCAGACACCGAATTGCCTATCAAGTATCGCTCGAAAGCCCACCTAAAGCGACTCGTCTCAGGTCAAAAGCATCACGGCGTGCCGTATCTCGGCAACACCGTTCAGTCCAGATCGATCTCGCGCAAAGGCTTTCCTTCGGGCGCATCCTTGGCCTTTTTCATCGCCTCGGCAAATCTCTTTTCCATTAAGTCGGCCTTGTTCTTCTCCGCATCAACGCTCTGCCTGAAGATCGATTCCGTGCGTTCGCCATGCTCGCGCATCGCCTTAGCCGCCGTCTCCAGGTCCTCAAACAGCCGCTTGCGCGGCGCAGAAGTATGGCTCACCAGCACGCCGGTCACCGCATCAATCTTGAGCATGGCCCCGCAGTCGGGGCAAGCTACTTCAAACGTTTTGTCTTCGTTCTTCGCCATCGCCAATTAGCATTGTAAGCGTTGGAGCCGCCCTTGGGCAGGGGATCCAGGGCCATTCCTTGACACCGGTACGCCGCCAAGCGAAAGATGAATGCGCTGGATGCTCTACGGCAAACTTCGCGCATTTGCGCGGCCGCTGAAGCTTCCGGTTGCATCCATCTCACCCCCAGGAAAATTAACCATGCAAAGGACGAGACCGCTTCACCTGTTTGGAATTTTGGCTTTGGTATCATCGTGCGCTCTTATCATCAGCGCAAAAAACGTGGCCGTCGCGCCAGATCCCGCGCAGCCCGCCGGTGCAGCCCGCTCCAGCTCGATGCCGCTCAAGGTCGATCGCCTCGACCCCTCCATCGACGCCATCATTCCCAAAGGCGCGATGCTCGAGAAAGTCGCCAGGGGGTTCACATGGATAGAAGGTCCGGTGTGGGTCCATGGCAGCCTCTTCTTTGCTGAAATCACTTCCAACAGCATTCGCCGCTGGACGCCGGGCAGGGGCGTCAGCATCTTTCTTCAGCCCAGCGGCTACAAAGGCTCCGCCCCCTATGGCGGCCACGAGCCCGGCTCCAACGGCATGACGCTCGACGCACTGGGCCGGCTCACTGTCGCAGGACACGCGCAGCGCGATGTCTTCCGGTTCGAATCGCTCAACCCCGAAACCCCGGTCACCATCCTCGCCGATTCTTACCAGGGCAAGCGTCTCAACAGCCCCAACGACTTGGTCTATCGCTCCGACGGCTCGCTCTATTTCACTGATCCTCCGTATGGCTTGCGCACACAAAACGATACAGATCCCGAAAAACAGCTCAAGGTCAACGGCGTCTATCGCATTCCGCACGCGTTCGATCACAAGCCCGGCGCGCCTCCCGCAAACTCAGACTTGCAGCTCCTCATCAGCGATCTGCCACGCCCCAACGGCATCGCCTTCTCGCCCGGCGAAAAATTCCTCTACGTCAACAACTCCGAGCCAAAGAAAATCTGGATGCGCTATCGCGTGCGCCCCGACGGCACGCTGGCCGATCCCAAGCTGCTCTACGACGCGACGGCCGATCCGCGTGTCGGCGGTCCAGACGGCATGAAAGTCGATGAGCAGGGAAATATCTATAGCGCAGGTCCCGGCGGCGTCTGGATCTTTTCACCGGAAGGCAAGCCGCTCGGCACCATCGTCATGCCTGAGCGCGTCTCCAACGTGGCCTGGGCCGGACCCGACCGCAAAACGCTCTACATCACGGCCAGCACCAGCATCTACCGCGTCCATCTCAATATCGCCGGAGAGCCAGTCGTGCAAAGCAAGTGAGCTGCGCCACAAATTTGCGCGCCCATTCGTTTTCGCGTCAATTGCGGAAAGCGCGAGGCGCCTCCGAGCTTAAGCCAGGCGAGAAAACTGATCCCTATTCCCTATTCCCTGTCTCTACGTCACCGGCCCGGGATTGAACAGCGCAAACTCGTTGTGCAATCCCCAATGGTCGGCCCACGTCGTTTTCCGCCCGCTGGCAACATCCAGAACCAGGGAAAAAATCTCCCACCCAACTTCTTCAACCGTTGCCTCGGCCGTCGCAATTCCGCCCGCGTCTACGTCAATCAAATCGGGCCAGCGCGCGGCGAGACCGCTGTTTGAAGCCACTTTGATCACTGGCGCCATCGCCAGTCCGTAAGGCGTGCCTCGCCCCGTCGTGAAGATATGCATGTTCATTCCCGCGGCCAACTGCAGCGTGCCGCAGATAAAATCACTGGCCGGCGTCGCCGCAAAAACAAGCCCCTTCCGCGTCACCCGCTCGCCCGGCCCCGTCACTCCCATCAACGCTGTACTGCCCGCCTTCGCAATCGACCCCATCGCCTTTTCTACGATGTTGGCCAATCCGCCCTGCTTGTTCCCGGGTGTGGGATTCGCCTCACGGCCAGCCCCGCCCACCCGCAGATACTCGTCGTACCAAGCCATCTCGCGCACAAAATCCCGCGCAATCTCCGAGGTCGCTGCCCGCGCGGTCAGCAAATGCGCCGCATCGCGTACCTCCGTCACTTCAGAAAACATCACGGTCGCTCCGGCGCGCACCAGCAGGTCCGCCGCAAACCCCACCGCGGGATTCGCCGTCACACCCGACATCGCATCCGACCCGCCGCACTGCAAACCCACCACGAGATCCGCCGCGGAACACGCCACGCGCCGCCGCTCGTTCAGCTTTTTCAGCTTCTTCTCGGCCAGCGTCATGATGTTCGCAACAATCTCGCCAAAGCCCTCCTTCGCATCCTGCATCACTGCAACGCTCGGCTCTTCCTCGAGCACCGGCAATGCGTTTGCCGCCATCAGCCGCACAGGTTGCAGCTTCTCGCAGCCCAGGCTCACCAGCATTACCTCGCCGCCGAAGTTCGGATGCATCGCCAGATTGCGCAGCGTACGGATCGGCACGGCCGCGCCCGGCGCATCGATGGCCACGCCGCAACCGTATGTATGCGTGATGGCCACGATGTCATCCACACGCGGATAGCGCGGCAATATCTCCGCCTTGATCCGCTTCACCGCGTACTCCACCGTCGCGGACACACACTGCACCGTCGTGCTGATGCCAAGAATGTTCTTCGTTCCCACCGATCCATCGGGATTGCGGAAGCCCTCGAAGGTGTACCCCTCGAGCGCTGGCAGCGGCCTGGGCGTCGCTGTCGCCAGCGGACAATCGGCCAGCGGCGGCGCGCCAGGCGATGTCATCAGTCCCTCGTGCACCCAACTGCCCCGCGCAATCGGCCGCCGCGCGTAACCGATCGTGACTCCGTAGCGCACAATCGCATCGCCTTCGGCGAGATCGGCAAGCGCGACCTTGTGCGCCTCTGGAATTGCCTCTGCAAGCACCAACCCGTCGGCGAAGCGGCTGCCCGCAGGCAATCCGCCCTGGTTCACCACCACGGCGACATTGTCGTTCGGGTGTACTCGAATCGTGCGGGGTTCGGCGGACCTCATGGGTCTATGGTAGCCCCGTGTGTGGTTTTCTATTCCCTGTTCCCTGCTCCCTGTCGCGCCATCAGGCGCGACACAGGCACGGCCTCTTCGCATCGAACTTCCATCCCGGAATCAAAAACTGCATCGCGATTGCATCGTCGCGCGCGCCCAGCCCCTTCGATAGGTAAAGCGCATGCGCGCGCTCAATCGCGTCCACATCGAGATCGACGCCAAGCCCTGCACGCTCCGGCACCGCGATCGCGCCTTCCTTAATCTGCAGGGGATTGCGCGTCAGATGCTGCCCATCCTGCCAGATCCAGTGCGTATCGATCGCAGTAATTGCACCCGGAGCGGCAGCCGCTACATGCGTCACCATCGCCAGCGAAATGTCGAAGTGGTTGTTCGAGTGCGATCCCCACGTAAGCCCGTTCTCGCGGCAAGCCTCCGCTACGCGCACCGCGCCCTGCATGGTCCAGAAGTGCGGATCGGCCAGCGGAATATCGACGGCGTGCAGCGCAATCGCGTGCCGCAGCTCGCGCCAATCCGTCGCAACCATGTTCGTTGCCGTCGGCAGGCCCGTCGCCTCTCGAAATTCTGCCATGATCTCCCGGCCCGAGAATCTTCCTTCCGCGCCGCACGGGATCTTCAGCGTACGCCAGTACATTCTGCTTGCCCTTGCACAACCCAATCGCTTCCCTTAATGACCATGCGCCATTCGGGTCGAGCGTGATGCGCGCCTCAGGAAATCGCGCCGCAAGCGCCTCCACGGCCTTCATCTCTTCCGCGCCCGAAAGCACGCCGCCTTTCAATTTGAAATCGCCGAATCCGTACTGCGCCTGCGCCGCCTCCGCCAGCCGCACAATTGCGTCAGGCGTCAGCGCCTCTTCATCGCGCAACCGGAACCATCCGCTCGCGTCCTCGCCCGCCCGCCGGTAATCCAGCCCCGTCTTCCCGCTGTCGCCCACAAAAAACAAATAGCCCAGCACCGGCACGCTCGGTGCGCTGCTGGCCCTCGCCGAGCAGCGCGGCAACCGGAACCCCCAGAAACTGCCCCAGCAGATCGAGCAGCGCCGACTCGATCGCGGTCATCGCGTGAATGGTCACGCGCAAATCGAACGTCTGCTGCCCCGCGCCCCGCTGCATCTTGATCGCCGAACCGCTCCTGCACCGCGTTCAGAATCGCATTGAAGTCGCGACTCTCGCGCCCCACCACCAGCGGCGTCGCTTCTTCCAGCACCTTGCGAATCTTCTCGCCGCCGGGAACCTCGCCCACGCCAGTCTTACCTGCCTCGTCGGTCAGCAAAACAAGATTGCGCGTGAAATACGGCCCATGCGCGCCGCTCAGGTTGAGCAGCATGCTGTCCTGCCCTGCCACCGGCACGACCCGCATTGCTGTCACGCGCGGCGATCTACCGGCACTCGTGGTTCGATCGTTGCTCATCCTGCTCCACCAGTCCACTTTACAGAGCGCGCCTCGTCGCATACAAGGTTGAGGACGACACAGAGGGCACCCCAACATGAACCGAAGACAATTCCTCGCCTCAACTGGCGCAGCCGGAATCGCCGCCGCGACCGCAGCCGCAGCAACGCCCGTCAGCGCATCCCCCGCTTCTCAACCCGTTCTCATGAAGCTGGGCGACCAGACCGCGCCCACCAACGACGTGCACCTCAAATATCTCGCTCGCTACGGCGTACGCAACATCTGCGGCTATCCCCAGATCGAAGGCGACCGCCTCTACGCCACCGTCGATGAGCTCAAGCGCATGGTCGATATGGCCGCCAAATACGGCATCAGCATCGATTGCACCGCGCCGCCCTTTATCACATCAAGCTACATCGATCGCGAAAAACATCCCGCCATCATGCTCGCCCAAAGCCCCGAGCGCGACCGCGACATCGAGCAATTGCAGACCTTCATCCGCAACTGCGCGCAGGCCGGCATTCCAACCATCAAGTACGACATGAGCATCCTCGGCGTGCTGCGCACCGGCCGCGTGCCGGGCCGCGGCGACGCGCTATACAGCCAGTGGAAGCTCTCCGAGGCGCATCCCGAGACGCCGCTCACCCGCGCCGGCGTCGTCAACGCCGACGCCTTCTGGGAGCGCATCACCTACTTTCTCGATCGCGTCATCCCCGTGGCCAACGAGTACAAAATCCGCATGGCCTGCCATCCCCAGGATCCCGGCGTGCCGCCCGAGGGCTATCAGGGCGTCAATCGCGTGCTCGGCACCATCGACGGCCTCAAAAAATTCATCACCATTCAGGAGAGCCCCTGGCACGGCCTCAACTTCTGCCAGGGAACCATCTCGGAAGATCTTGAAAACCCGGGCACGAAATCTTCGACGTCATCCGCTACTTCGGCACGCGCAAAAAAATCTTCAACGTGCACTTCCGCAACATCCGCGGCCATCGCAACGACTTCATCGAGGTCTTCCCCGACGAGGGCGACGTCGATTTCGTCAAAGCCATCCGCGTCTACAGGGAAGTCGGCTATCCTTACATGCTCATGCCCGATCATGTGCCGCTGGCTGCGGACAATGCCGATCCCAACGGCCTGCAGTCCTTCGCCTTCTGCTACGGCTACATTCGCGCGCTCATTCAGTCGCTCAGCGAGCAGGCCTGATCGGCGAGCATGAATGTTCTGCGATCGCGGCATGCTACCGTGAAACGGAACGGGATCATCGCACGCATTTTTTGTGTCGAGAGGACTCTCCTTGGCTGAAGCGCGGCAAACGCGAGTTCGCTATCTCATCATCACCATCCTCTTCGTAGTCAGCTGCTTCAGCTTCGCCGATCGCTCCGCTCTCTCGCAGGCCGTCACCGCCATGCCCAAGGAGATGAACCTGACGCCGGCGCGTCTCGGCTACCTGCTCTTTGCCTTCGGGTGGGCCTACGCGCTGGGGCAGCTTCCTTCCGGCGGCCTGCTTGACCGCTTTGGATCGAAGCGCGTCTATGGCATCGCCATCATCGGCTGGTCCATTTGCGCCTTCCTCACGGCATTTGCCGGCTACTTCGCTGCCAGTGCCGCATTTACCGCCATCTTCATTCTCCGCGTGCTCTCCGGCCTCTTTCAGTCGCCGGTCTTTCCCGGCAACGGCCGCATAGTGGCTGCCTGGTTTCCAACACCCGAACGCGGGCGCGCCTCCGCGATTTTCAACTCCGCGCAGTATTTCGCGCTGCCCATCTTTGCGCCTATCTTCGGATGGTTAATTCACGTCGCCGGCTGGCGCAGTTGTTTCTGGTTCATCGGCGCGCTGGGCTGTCTTTTGACCGTGCTCTGGTACACCAACATCTACGGCGTCAAGGAGCATCCGCGCATCTCGCAGGCCGAGGTCGAATTCATCGAGCAAGGCGGCGGCCTGGTGAATACCGATTCGGCAACAAGCGCAAAGAAGAACACTCTCACCTGGGCGACTGTCAAAAAGCTTTTGAGCTATCGCATGCTCGTCGGCGTCTACATTGGCCAGTACTGCATCACCACGCTCACCTGGTTTTTTCTCACCTGGTTCCCGCTCTACCTTGCGCAAGCCCGCCACATGTCTGTCCTCAAGGTTGGTTTCGCCGCCGCAGTGCCCGGGTTTTGCGGAGGCATCGGCGGAATTCTCGGCGGCATCATCTCTGACAAGCTGCTCCAGCGCGGCCACTCGCTCAGCTTCTCACGCAAGCTTCCCATCATGGCGGGCATGGCGCTTGCCATCACCATCATCGCCTGCAATTACGCATCGTCGCAGAGCCTCATGCTGTTCTTCATGTCGATCTCCTTCTTCGGCAAAGGCATCGGCGCACTGGGCTGGACGGTCGTCTCCGACACTTCGCCCAGAGGCATGGTCGGCATGAACGGCGCACTGTTTAATCTTTTTGGCAATCTGGCCGGCATCAGTACGCCGCTGATCATCGGCCCAATCGTCCAGAAGACGCACTCCTATAACGGCGCGCTGATCTTCATCGCCTGTATCGCCTTTTGCGTCATCCTCAGCTACGGTTCCATCGTCGGCGAAATCAAACGTCTCGACTTCAATCAGCCTGCGACGCAATAGGACGAGCCCAATCCGCTTAGGAAATCCCGGAGCGGTCGCCCCGGTTTGAAATTCGATGCGCAGGGAAAACTTTGGGGTAGGAGTCGCCGCTTACAATTTCCATAGGAGACTGAACCCA
Organism: uncultured Acidobacteriaceae bacterium; assembly: GCA_963758785.1. Taxonomy (GTDB): domain Bacteria; phylum Acidobacteriota; class Terriglobia; order Terriglobales; family Acidobacteriaceae; genus Telmatobacter. Next base: position 901,568 of record CAVWXA010000015.1, on the reverse strand, counting down.
TGCCCGAATGGCCAGGCAACTATCCGCGCAATGCATTCAAACAGGCGCTCTCACGGGGTGAGCGTCAGGTGGGCCTCTGGTGCGGGCTGGCCAGCTCCATGGTCGCCGAAATCCTGGCCGGCGCAGGATTCGATTGGATCGTTCTCGATGGCGAGCACGCGCCCAACGACATCACCACGCTGCTGCCGCAATTGCAGGCCATGCGCAGCGGTACGGCCGAGCCCGTCTTCCGCGTGCCGTGGAATGAACCCGTCATCATCAAGCGTGCGCTCGATGTGGGCGCGCGCTCCTTGCTCATTCCCTTCGTACAGAATGCCGAGGAGGCGCGCAAAGCCGTTGCGGCCGCGCGCTATCCTCCGCTGGGTATTCGCGGCGTGGCCGTCGTGATGCGCGCGTCTGATTACGGCCGCACCCAGGGCTACCACCGCAACGCGCACCTTGACACCTGCATCCTGGTGCAGCTCGAAACCAAGGCCGCGATCAATGAAATCGAGGCGGTTGCCGCCGTCGAAGGCGTCGACGGCATCTTCATCGGCCCCAGCGATCTGGCAGCCGCATTCGGCCATCTCGGCAATCCCAAGCACCCCGAGGTGCAGGCGGCCATCAAGGATGCGGGCGCGCGCATCCGCGCCACAGGCAAATCTGCGGGCATGTTGGCAGGCAATCCCGACGATGTCGAGGCTCTCTTCGAGATGGGCTTCAACTTCACCGCGGTGGGCAGCGATACCGGCATCCTCGCGCGTGGCGCAGAAAACACCGCCGCCCGCTTCCACAAGAAATAGCACGGAAAGGGGTGCCCCATTCTAAAGTTCGACGCGTAGCGGAGAACTTTAGGGTGGGACGCGACGACTCGCTCCCTCGCTTTCTAACCCACGACTGTTTCGCCAGCAGGCGTCGCTGCCGTCTTCACGTTGATCACGTGATAAATCGCGGGTTCCGTCCCAACATTTCTGAATCCGTGCCGTTGGTTCGATCCGTTGAAGATCACCGATCCCGGCCCTACGCGAATCCATTCCCCATTCGACAGTGTCTCCACCGTGCCCTGCCGGATGATGATCAACTCCTCATTCGGATGCTTGTGCGGCGGGTGTGGGGAATGGCCGGGGAGGAGAGTCGTGATGTGGATCTCGAGATTCTCGAGCGTCGCCGTCGGCGTGCTGCACACCGTCCGAACTGACCCATTCGCGTTCGGCTTGTCCACCATCCCTTTCCAGTCAAAAACGTGCGAGCCCATCACGGGCGTGGGGTCGGCGAGCACCATCGTATCGCCGACGACAGCAGTTGCAGCGAGGGCGGCAAAGAGTTCTCTGCGGTTCATGGCATCATCCTTCTTCAAGCGACATAAACGTGCAGAAACCACTATACCGGCACGGTCTGGGCAAATCTCTGCAGATTCGACCCGAGCACAACCCGCAGCCGGAAGCCAGTAGCTAGTAGCTAGAAGCTAGTCGCTGCCTCTCACCTGCACAGCCAACCACCATCCACCACCAGCACGTGGCCCTGGATATAGCTGCCGGCCTCTGACGCCAACAGCACTGCGGCCCCAGCCAGATCCGAAGGCAAACCCCAGCGTCCCATCGGAATCCTGCTCAGAATCGCCTGCGAACGCACTGGATCGGCGCGCAACGCCGCCGTGTTGTCTGTCGCCATGTAACCGGGCGCGATCGCGTTCACATTGATGCCCTTGTCGGCCCACTCATTGGCCAGCGCCTTGGTCAGTTGCGCCACTGCGCCCTTGGCCGCGGCATATCCCGGCACCAGGATTCCGCCTTGAAACGATAGCAGTGATGCCGTGTTGATGATCTTGCCGTGCCCCTGGGCGAGCATCAGGCGGCCCGCATACTGGCTCAGGAACCACACCGCGTTCAGATTGGTGTTGATCACCGTATTCCAGAACTCTTCGGAATGCTCGGCGGCCGGCGCGCGCTTGATCGTTCCCGCATTATTCACCAGAATGTCGATCGACCCGAACTCCTTCACCGTGTCATCCACCAGCATCCGGCAGATCGCCTTGTCGCACACATCGCCTGAGCGCGTGATGTACTTCGCGCCCGTCTTCTTCACTTCGTCGATGGTCGAGTCAAGAACCTTGTCGTAATTGTGCAGCGTCACATTCGCACCTGCCTGCGCAAAAGCAATCGCCATGCCGGCGCCCAGACCCTGCCCGGATCCGGTGACCAGTGCGTTCTTTCCTTTAAGGCTGAAGAGATCGAGGATTCCCATGAACATTGCTCCTTAAACTACGAAAATTGGGGCGCCGCAGCGCCCGCATCAATTATCGTCGCCACGCCTCAACTCCCGTCTCGCTGCCAGTGGATTGTGACGCGCGCTACATACGCGCGCAACGAATTCAAGTACTCTGCCCCTTGATCTTCTGCGCTTCGATCTTCACTTCGATTTTCATTTTGGTTCGCACTGCCGCAGGTCCCGCACGCAGCAGATGCGCTCTCTTCAGGAGGAGACCGTGAAAAAGCCTAACTCATCCATGCAACTCACGCGCGGCGCCGACTACGCCGTACGCGTGATGATCCAGTTAGCCTTGCCGAATGCTGATGAGCGCCTCTTACTCACCCAACTGGCCCAGGCCACGGGCACTCCCGAAAGCTTCCTTTCCAAGGTGTTGCAATCCTTGGCCAGCGCCCGCTTCATCTCCTCGAAGCGCGGCCAGGCGGGCGGATTCAGAATTACGCAGCGCGGCCGCGAATCCTCGATGCGCGCGGTCATCGAGGCCATCGACGGTCCCATCTGCTTGAACGTTTGCCTCGCTCACGGTGGGTCGTGCCCCAGAAAAGCTCATTGTCCGGCGCATCCCGTCTGGGCGAAGGCCCAACTGGCTTTGTTCGACGTTCTCTCCAGTGTCACTGTCGCTGCGATGGCTGCCCAGGCCCAGCCAGGCGCGCGGATCCACGTACCGACCGCCGCGCTGGCCCATCATCCCGCTGCGCCTCCCGTCCCGCGATGATCCGTCGGCAATAGCGCACCCCATTTGCCAACCGCCCGCAGTCAGTGTTTCAATCGAATTATTGAAACAGGGGTGCTCCACTCGATGTGGGGCTGAGAAATACCCTCGAACCCGATCCGGATAATACCGGCGTGGGAAGTTTTCTTCGACCGAGCGGCGTTCTTCCTCACCTCCCTTCGCAGCGCAAGCTCCTTTGTTTCAGGTAACACCGAAACGAAGGGTCCCTATGCAAGCAGCCGCCGTTATCGCCCGCAACGCATCGTCAACTTCCGCCCGCGCCAGTTACTCGCCTCAGCCGCGCTCGCTCGTCTCCCTCTTCGCATTGTCCTGCGCTCTCGCCGCGTCTGCAATTGTCTGTGCGCAAAATTCCCAGCAGGCCTTGCCAGATCCGGCTCCGCAAGCCGCGACGCAAAGTTCCACCTCGTCGCAGCAGAAACCGGCGCCCGTCACCACCACCGTCATCGTCCACGGCGAAGTGGAAGACAACTATCTTCCCGAATCCGTCACCGTGGGCACGCTCGACGGCACGCCGCTCCAGGACGCGCCGCTTTCCGCCTCTGTCGTTACGCGCGATCTGCTCAACGACCAGGTCTCGCGCCTGCTCTCGGATGTCATCAAAAACGATGCTTCCGTCGAGGACGATTACGTGCCCGTCGGCTACTACGGCGTCTACCAGATTCGCGGCTTTCCCCTCGATCTCGCCACCGGCCTTGAGATCAACGGCATGACCATCGCCGGCGAGCAGGATGTGCCGCTCGAAAACAAGCAGAGTGTCGAATTCCTGCATGGGCTTGCCGCCGTCGAGAGCGGCGTGGCTTCGGCCGGCGGTCTCATCGACTACGTCACCAAGCGCCCCGCCAACATCCAGGCCATCGATCTCGCCACCGATCATCGCGGCACAGCCTACGGCGCTGTCGACCTCGGCCATCTTTTCGGCAGCCGCAAGCAGGTAGGCGCGCGCGTGAATCTCGCCGGCGAGCGCATCGTCACTTACATGAACGACACCAACGGCTGGCGCGCCGTGGGCGCCGGCGCGGCCGATTGGAAGCTGAACCCGGCGACCATCCTCAAAGGCGACTTCGAGTACCAGCACAAGACCGAGCGCGACGGCAGCGGCTATCAACTCCTCGGCGGCACAACCGCTGCCCGACATCAACCGCATCTACCGCTCCACCATGCTGGGCGATCAGTCCTGGGGTCTGCCCGACACCTACGACACCTTCAACACCAGCGCGCGCCTCGATCACACCTTTTCGCCGTCGTGGCTCGCCTTTGCCGCTGCCAGTTTCAGCCACTCGCTCATCCAGGACAACGTGCTCTACGCCTACGGTTGCTACTACGAATCCGAGTGCAACACGGGCTCAGCGCCCTATCCGTTTTTCTTCGCGCCCGACGGCACCTACGATATCTACGATTACCGCGACCCCGGCGAGCTGCGCATCGACGCCGAAGCCGAAGCCATGCTCACCGGCCACATCAACACCGGCGCCGTCACGCAAGACCTCGCCGCCGGCGGCGAACTGTTCCTGCGCAGCGTGCAGCAGCCCGGCTTCTACACCGTGCAGAATCCCTACGATCCCAGCGGCGTTGTGCAGGATGGCGCGGTCTACACCTACGTCGGCTCTGAGAACATCTACCAGCCCATCGCCGCTCTTCCGCGCCCGGCACGCCAAACTCGCTCGAGCCAACGCTTCAATCCGCCGGTCCGCGCCGCCTTTGGGAAGACAGCCACCAGGCCGCCGCCATCATGCAGGATCGCATTCATCTTCCCGGCCGCATTCAGCTCATCGCCGGCGCCCGTTACGATTCGCTGCGCGATCACAACTACTCCGCATATGCAAGCTGTACCGATTTCACTGCTCCACCCACGCCGCCATACACGAATCCCTGCGCGCCTGAGCTGAACGACAAGCCCGTCTGGCTGCCGCAATTCGCCGTCACCTTCAATCCCGTCGAGAACCTCACGCTCTACTCGAACTACGGCGTCATGCTCTCGCTCGGTCCGCAGGCGCCTTTCTGGACCGACAACGGCAGCCAGTTTCTTGCGCCCTTCTTCACGCGCCAGGCCGAGGTCGGCGCAAAGTACGAGCCCGGCCAGCGCATTCTGCTCACCGCCGCTTCTTCCACATGCGCGCGCCATTCTTTTATCCAGAAAGCGACGGAGCGGGCGGTCTTCAATCTTTGTCTCGCAGGGCCGCGAAACCCACAACGGCGTCGAGCTCAACGCCGAAGGCAAAGCCGCCAGCTGGCTGCGCCTGAACGCCTCCGCCGCCGGCCATGAACGCCATCTCGACCGATACCGGCACTCCCACGTTCGATAACAAGCAGGTCATCAACGTGCCGCACCTGCACACGAATCTCTTCGCCGATCTCACCGTGCCGCGCGTGCCACGGCCTTCACCTGATGCCCGGCTGGAGCTACACCATCGCGCAAAGAAGCCACGCGCGACGACGCCGTGAGCGTGCCCAGCTACAATCTCTTCAACCTGGGCGCGCGCTACACGCCCGGCGGCGAGCAGGGCCGCGTCACCTTCCACATCTACGCCAACAACATCGCCAACAAGCGCTACTGGTCCGACACCGGCGCCAGTTACGGCGACACGTTTGTCTGGCTGGGCGCACCCCCAACCGTGCGCCTCTCCGCCCACTACACTTTCTAAAGCTGGCGCCGGCCTCTGAGGCCGGCATCGTGCAATGCGGGTCTCGACGCACGGCCGCATAGCAATCGAAGGTCGATGACCACATCGCCCAAAGCGCACGGCATGGACGGCTCGCTGGTCCCGCCCGACTGGCCTCCGCTCACGCTCGCCGAACTGCGCGCGCTGCTCGCCCAATTTCCCGACGCTCGGCGAACCGCTCGCATCCTCACCGTCAGCCCGCGCCCATTTTCCGCGGCCGGCGTCGTCGCCACGCGCAGCGGCCACGTCTTCGTCAAGCGCCATCATCGCGCCGTGCGCGATCGCGAGGGCCTGCTCGAAGAGCATCGTTTTCTCGCGCATCTGCTCGCCCACGGCGCACCGGTCCCGCGCGTCCTCGCTTCCGCAACAGGAGAAACCGCGATCGAAATCGGCGACTGCACCTACGAAGTGCACGAAACGCCGCCGGGCATCGATCTCTACCAGGACGCCATCTCCTGGACGCCCTTCCGCAGCCGCCGCGCACGCTTATTCCGCGGGCCAGGCGCTCGCGCGTCTCCATCTAGCCGCGCAGGATTTCACTGCGCCGCCGCGCAAGCCGCGCCCGCTCGTCGCCAGCTTCACCATCTTCGCAGCGCAGGATCCCAGCCGCAGCGCTTGGCGCGTTACCTCGCCGCCCGCCCATCGCTTGCTCATCACAAAGCCGTTCGCGCCTGCGCCGCATCAAGCCCTCGATCTCCTCGCTCCATTTCACGCCGAGCTTGCGCCGCTCCTGCCCGCGCTCACCCCGCTCTGGACCCACAACGATCTTCACGCCTCCAATCTTTTCTGGAGCGATCCGGCCCCGCCGCGCCGCGCCACCGCCATCATCGACTTCGGCCTCGCCGACCGCACCAACGCCGTCCACGACCTGGCCCACGCCATCGAGCGCAACATCGTGGAGTGGTTGACACTCGTCCAAAACCCAAAACAGCCCCCGGCTGTCCATCTCGACCATCTCCACGCGCTTCTCGATGGCTACGAATCCGTCCGCCCGCTCACCGGCGAAGAATCTGCCGCGCTCGCGCCCATGACCGCGCTCTGCCACGCCGAGTTCGCCCTCTCTGAGGCCGATTACTTCCTCGGCGTCTTGCGCTCTGAAGAAAAAGCCGTCATGGCCTACGACGGCTGGCTCGTGGGTCACGCGCGCTGGTTCCATAGCGCAGCCGGCCGCACGCTGCTTGACGCCCTGCGCCGGCGCAGCGAGACGCTCCATCCACATCGAGAGGCCCAGCCATGAACGAGGCGGTCATCATTTCGTGGCTCGCCGCTCATGCCCTCGAGCTTGCGGGAGCCATTACCGCGGTTTTCGGCATCTGGCTCACCACGCAGGCGGCTGCTCATCTGCTGGCCCATCACGCTGGTCGCCGATCTTTCTATACATCGTGGTCTTCTATCGGGCGGGCCTGCTCTCCGATGCGCTGCTGCAAGTCTTCTTTGTCGTCTTCACGCTCTATGGCTGGTGGCATTGGTGGCGCGGCGTGCAGCAGGAAGGCATTGTCCGCGTCGTTCCCCTGCCGCGGCGCAGCCTGGTCATCGCACTCGTTCTTGGTGTCGCCGGCAGCTTCGTCCTGGGAACCCTGGCCAAGCATCTCCACGCTGCGCTGCCCTACCTCGACGCCGTGCTCACCAGTTACTCGCTTGTCGCCACGTGGTGGCAGGCGCGCAAGCACATCGCCAACTGGTGGCTCTGGATCGTCGTGGACATCATCTATATCGGCGAGTACATCTACAAGGATCTTTGGCCCACGGCACTGCTCTACGCAGGTCTCGTCGCTCTCGCTGTCCTCGGCCTGCGCGACTGGCGCCGCGCCGCACAGAAGTCCCTGGTCCCTAGTCCCTAGCCCCTCCGCTCCCTGTTCCCTAATCCCTGTTTCTACGCCGCCGCCTGCACCACGTTCTGCAGAGGCTCACCGTTCATGTACCGTCGCAGCTCATCGGCCGCGGTGCGCAGCGCGCGCGGCGCAAACTCCGGCGTCGACGCGCCCACGTGCGGTGTGATGAGCAGATTGGGGCAGCTCCACAGCGGATGGCCTTCCGGCAGCGGCTCCGGATCGGTCACGTCGAGCGCTGCGCGAATCCTCCCCGAGCGCAACGCTTCCACCAGCGCATCCGTATTCACGACCGGGCCCCGCGCCGCGTTCACCAGCAGTGCGCCTTGCCGCAGCAGCGTAAACTGGCGGGCGCCGATCATTCCGCGCGATTCTTCCGTTGCCGGCAAAATCAGCACCACCACGTCCGCTCGCGGCAGCAGGCTGTCCAACTCGCTCGCGGCATGCACCTCCGGCTCGGTGCGTGCACTGCGCGCCACGCGCAATACTTGCACATCGAACGGCACCAGCATGCGCTCAATCTCTTTGCCGATCGCGCCGTAGCCCACCAGCAACACCGTCTTTCCCGTCAGTTCCTCCAGCATCACCGGCGGATACAAAGGCTGCGCATTGCCCGACAATTCCGCATAGTGCGCGCTTGCCTCAAACCTCCGCTTCCACACGCCCGACCGTTGAATGTCGAGATACAACGGAAAGTACTTCAACATCGCGAGGATGGCCGCGAGCGTCCACTCTGCCGTGGAAACATTGTGCGCGCCGCGCGCATTGCAGATCGTCACATGCGGGCCCACCACACCGGGAATCCACTCTGTTCCCGCCAGCATCGAAAGCACTAGCTTCACGCCACGCAGGTGCGGCCAAGTGCGCATGGCCACTGTTGGATACGGGTCGGGAATCCACACTTCGATCTCGACGTCGTGGTCCATCTTGTCCGACACCGCGATCAGCTCGATCCCTGCGGGAAAATCGACAAACAAATCTGCTGACAATGTGGCTGGATATCCGACTCGTAACATGGGGTTCTGAGCCCTGGCCTCAGGCTCCTTCTCAGTATGCTATCCCACCTCGCAGCCGCATTCATTGACGCTCCCCAATCTGAAACGCGACACTGATCGCTGCATTGCAACCCCGAATCTCATCGTGAAAGACTGAAAGCAGAAACGCCAATTCACTCCTATGCGGCTGAGAGCCAAAAAGACGTGGTCGCAACACCAGCTCGCCGTCAAGTTGCGCCTTGAGGGCAGCGGCAAGCAGGGGATCCTCAGCTTCGAGCGGCGCCGTCTCTTCATCGATGCCGCCAAGACCGCGCTCGCTGCGGCTCTCTGCTGGTGGCTGGCGCTTCGTTTCGGCCTGTACGATGGCTACTGGGGATCCATCAGCGCCATCATCGTCCTGCAATCGAATGTTGGCGCCACGGTCACGGCCTCGCGCGATCGGCTCCTCGGCACTTTCATGGGTGCGCTGTTTGGCTTTGCGTTTTCCGTCTTCGACGCCCGTCCGTGGAACTATATTCTTGCGGTTCTTTGTGCCGTCATCGTCTGCGGCCTGCTCAATCTGCGCAACAGCTCGCGGTTGGCCGGAGTCACCATCACCATCATCATGCTGGTGCCCAAAGCCGGCCCGCGTTGGGGCCTCGCTCTCGACCGCGTGGGCGAAGTGCTGCTGGGCATTGTCGTCGCACTCGCTGTCACCACGCTCGTCTTCCCCGACCGCGCCCGCCTCTGGCTGCGCGATGGCCTGGCGCAGGAATTTCTCCTGCTCGGAGGCTTCTTCGAGGCAATCCTCGAGGGCTTTCGCGGTGCACCGTCGCAAAATTTGCCCGCCATGCGCGAAGACCTGCAGGCGCTCCTCCAGGGCAATGCCCAACTTCTTGATGCCGCGCGCAACGAGCCCAGCGGTCCAGGCTGGCGTGAGGGTCTCACCATGCTTTCACAATTCGGCCGCCTGCTCTTCGACGCGCTCGTCGCCCTCGAACTCGCCGTAAAAGACAGCCATGAAGATCGTTTTGCGCAGCGGTTGGAGCCCGAGCTTCAGCGCCTCGCCTCCGACGTGCAAGCCGGATTCAGCTACGTGGCCGCCTGTATCCACAAGTGGCGCTTTCAAGCGTCGCAGGCCATCGACCTTGAGAAGGACATCGCCGATCTTGAATCCCGCATGGATTCCGTGCGCCACACCGGCATCGGTTTTTCGCAGGCCGAAATTCTCCGCGCCTACGCGGTGCAGCTTCATCTCAAGCAAATTGCGCGCCTGCTCCGCGCCTCTCGCGTTGAAACCAGCCGCGCCGTCGGCGACGCCGCCAAAACCATTCACGTTGCCTGATTGCGACGCTCCGTGCCTTGTTTTCTTGTCTCCCTCTCGGCCACTGCGGAAAAGGCGCGGAGCTTCCAGGCGGCTAACTTGCCAACTTGCTCCCTGCCGGGGTCCCCGGCGGGCGAACTTTGCCCGCTGGGGGTGGCTCGCTCCCTGCTTCTCTCACACCGCCAGCAACTCTGTATAAACCGCCATCCCCACCACGGCGTCTGCGCCCAGTGCGTCCAGCGCGTCCACTTCCTGCTGGCTGCGAATCCCGCCCGCCACGATCAGTTGCCGCTGCGTCAGTTTGCGCAAACGCGCCGCAGTCGCAATGGGAAAGCCCTGCATCGTTCCCTCGGTATCTACGTGCGTGTAGAGAAACGCCGCCACGTGCGGCTCCAGCTGTGGAATCGCCGCGTCCGGCGTCAGTTCCAACTGCGCTTTCCATCCCTTCACGGCGATGCGCCCATTCTTCGTGTCGATCCCGGCCACCACGCGCTCTGCGCCGACGCTCGCGGCAAGCTCCGCCGCAAAGTTCGTATTCACCGTGCCCTCTGCCGAAAAAAGCGCTGACCCGATGATCACCCGCTGCGCGCCCGCCTCCAGCACCTGTCGCGCGCGCTCAATCGTGTGAATTCCGCCGCCGGCCTGCACCGGAAGCCGCTTCGCAATCTGCTCGACAAGCGCGGAGTTGTCGCCCTGCCGCATCGCCGCGTCAAGGTCAATCAACTGCACCAGTGGATATTTCGCGAACTTCCCAATCCAGTATTCAAAATCGTCAAATGCGAGGCGCAGCTTCTCGCCCTTGACCAGTTGCACAATCCGTCCGCCCAGCAGATCGATGGAAGGAATCAGCATGGCAGCCTCACCGAAACACCCGCCTGCGCCAGTTCCTCTTTGAGCGACCGCGCGCTCGAGACACCAAAGTGAAAAATGCTCGCCGCGAGCGCCGCATCGGCCCGTCCGCGACCGAACACGTCGGAAAAATGCTGCACCGTTCCCGCGCCTCCCGAGGCGATCACCGGAATCCCCACCGCCTCGCTCACCGCCGCCGTCAATTCACAGTCGAATCCCGCGCGCGTTCCGTCCGCATCCATTGAGGTCAGCAGAATTTCTCCGGCGCCGCGCTGCTCAGCCTCGCGCGCCCACTCGACCACGCTTCGTCCCACCGGCTTGCGCCCCCCATGCACGTACACCTGCGCTTCACGCACCGGGTCGCTCGCATGCGGGTCGCGACGTGCGTCAATCGCGACCACCACCGCCTGTGCGCCAAAGCTAGCGCCAATGGCGCTGATCAGCGCTGGATCGGCCAACGCCGCCGAATTGATGCTCACCTTGTCCGCGCCCGCCTCGAATACCTGCTCCGCATCCCGCGCCGACTTGATCCCGCCGCCAACGCAGAACGGCACAAACAGTTCTCGCGCCGTCCGCCGTACTGTATCGAGCAGTGTCTTCCGGCCTTCGTGTGTCGCCGTAATATCCAGCAGCACAATCTCGTCTGCGCCCTCGCGCGCGTGCCGCGCCGCCTGCGTCGCCGGATCGCCAGCATCCACCAGGTCCACAAACTGCACGCCCTTCACCACGCGTCCTGCGTGCACATCGAGGCAGGCAATGATGCGCTTGGTGATCATGACCACCTCTTGATTCCATGGCGCGATACGAGCTCGTCTAACTCGGCGCGCTGGTTAGAGCTCAGCACCGAAGTTGGAAAGAAGATTAACTGAAGACTCTTCATACAAATCACAGTTATTTTGGCGTTTTGGCCGAAACCAACGACGCTGGGCCAGGTGTACGCAAGATTACTTTCTCCTGGCGTGACATCAACGATCTGTTCAGGTGTGATCTCGGTCGTGACTTCAGGGCGTGAAGGCGTTTCCTTGTGCACGTCACGATAAATTCTGTAAGCATTAAGCGCGCGCAGTAAAGGCAGTCCAACGCTCAATAGAAGTGGGTAGATGATCAGTTCTCTGCCAACTCGATTCAGCGCGGAATGGGAATCACTGGCCACAATCGCGACTAGGCACAGAACAGTCACAGCTGGCCAAATGATTTGATCGTATCGAAGAAAAAGGTTCTTTCTTTGATACATGCGGTACGCCGCTCGGTAGTCGGCAACGCTTGTCTTGTAAGTGATTCTCACAATTCGATCCCCAAGAAGTTCCGCAAAATCTTCAGCCCCGTCTCGCCCGATTTTTCCGGATGAAACTGCACACCCATCACATTGCCGCGCTCCACAGCCGCTGCGAACGGCTCAATGTATTCCGTGACTGCCGCGGTCTCTGCCGTAACCGGTCCTTTATAGGAATGAGTAAAGTACACATACTCGCCCGCCCCAACCCCAGCCAGCAACCGCGATCCTTTCCGAACTTCCAGAGAATTCCATCCCACGTGCGGCACTTTTTCCGTACTTTCGGCAAACCGCGTGCACGACTCCGCAAAATGCCCAAGCCCCGCCTGCTGCGGCGCTTCCGTCGATCCCGCATACAGCCATTGCATCCCGACGCAAATGCCAAGAAACGGCACGCCTCGCGCAATCGCCGAGCGAATCGCGCCCGTCAGCCCTGTCGCGTCCAGCCGTTCTGTCGCCGCAAAATGTCCCACTCCCGGCAGCACGATGCGCTCCGCAGATTCGACGACCGACAAATCCCCATCGGTCACAACCGTCTCCGCGCCCAGATGCTTGAGCGTCTTCAGCACCGAGGTGAGATTACCGGCTTTGTAGTCGATTACTGTAACGCGCATAGTCATTCCGGAGTGATTAGAGCAAGCCCTTCGTCGACGGCAGCATCTTGCCCAGTTGCTTGTCGCGCGAGCAGGCCACACGCAGCGCCCGTGCAAATGCCTTGAAGATCGCCTCAATCTTGTGATGGTTTGACCGTCCGTACATCGTCTTCACGTGCACGTTCGCCCGCGCGCCCCGCGCAAACCCCTCAAAAAAATCCGTCACCAGTTCGGTTTGCAAATCGCCCACCAGCCGCACCCGTACCTTCGTGTCCACGGCAAAGGCGGCACGTCCGCTCAAATCCACCGCAGCAATCGCCAGCGTCTCGTCCATCGGCATCACAAAGTAGCCGGCGCGCAGAATCCCGCGCTTGTCCCCCAGCGCCCGGTCGAACGCCTCGCCCAGCGCGATGCCCACATCTTCCACCGTGTGGTGCTGATCCACATCCAGGTCACCGTCGCACTTCAAGTTCAAATTGAATGCCCCATGCCGCGTGAACAATTCCATCATGTGATCGAAGAACCGGATACCCGTTGAGATTTTGTACTGCCCCTTTCCCTCAATCGTCAGTTCCAGCTCGATTCGCGTCTCGGCCGTATTCCGCACCACGGTCGCGGTACGCGCACGCTTGCCCGCCGGCTTCCTTTTCCTGGTTGTCATCGCGTCTCGCTCCCACTCCGCAGCGCGGCCATTGTTTCACTCAGGGCCGTTGCCGCCAGCCGCATCTGTTCCCGCGTTCCAATAGTGATGCGCACTCTTCCATCGCAGCCCGGGTCGCTCGACCGGTCGCGCACCAGCACGCCCGCTGCGCGCATCAGTCGCACAAACTCCGCATGCCGTGCACCAATCTCCACTAACACAAAATTCGTGCGGCTCGGCCACCGCCGCACACTTGCCGCATCGAGCGCCGCCTCGAATTCGCTGCGCGCCGCGAGCACTTCGCCCACGTACCAATCCAGATACGCTGTGTCTTCCATCGCCGCCGGCAGGCAAGCCAGCGCCAGCGAGTTCACGCTGTACGGCGAAAGCACGCGCCGCATCCACCGCATCATCTCCGCTGTCCCGGCGAGCAGTCCCAATCGCAATCCCGCCAGCCCATAAGCCTTCGAGAAGGTCCGCGCTACCACCAGGTTCGGCACGGCGCCCACCAGGTCCATCACCGTCTCGCCATAAAAATGAAAGTACGCCTCGTCCACCAGCAACACCGCTTGCGGCGCGCGCCGTGCCAACTCCATCAACTGCGCGCGCGTAGCCACCGAGCCTGACGGGCTGTTCGGATTGGCGATTGCGATCACCTTCGTCCGCGGCGTCAGCGCCGCCATCAGCCGCTCGAATGGAAACTGCAAATCGTCCGCGGCCTGAACTGCCACCATGCGGGCATCCGTCGCCGATGCGTACACCTGGTACATGGTGTAAGTGGGCACGGGCAGCAGCAATTCGTCGCCCGCGTCGAGAAAAGTCTCGAAGAGCACGTGGATCGCCTCGTCCACGCCATTGGTCAGCGCCACCTGGTCCGCGCGCAGGCTCAGATGCGCGGCCACAATCGCTTCCACCGGCTCGCGCTCGGGATAGCGCGTAAGCGCTCCGGCTGAAATTGCCGCAAGCACTTCGCGCACCTTCGGCGAGCAAGCCAGCGTGTTCTCGTTAAAGTCCAGCCTCAACGCATCGCGGCTGCCAAGCGGCGGATGGTACTCCATCATCGCCTGCACCCGCGCACGCGGCGCCGGAGAAAGTGTCGTCAGTCCTTCAGCCACGAACCCTCCTCTTCAATCGCGTGCGAATCGCTTCGGCATGCCCCGCAAGTCCTTCGGCCTCCGCCAGCAGTTCGGCCTTCGGTCCCAGCGTGCGCATTCCCTTCGCCGTGTACTCCTGCACCGTAATCAGTTTCACAAAATCATTCACGCTCAATCCACCGCGCACGCGCGCCATGCCGCCCGTCGGCAAGGTGTGATTGGGCCCGGAGATATAATCGCCCATTGGCTGCGACGACCACCGGCCCACAAACACCGAACCCGCATTCGTGACCCATTCCAAATCCCTCGCCGCATCCACCGTCAGGTGCTCGGGAGCGAGCCAGTTCGTAATGTCGCACGCTTCCTCATACGACCCGGCGACGAATACAAATCCGTTGCGGCGCAGCGCCTCGCGAGCCACGGCATTATTGCGGCTGCGTTCCTTTGCCTTCGCAATCACAGCCCATGCCAACTCTTCGCGCGTCGTCACAAACACCGCCAGTGTTTCTGGATCGTGTTCGGCCTGCGCCACCAGGTCGCTCGCAATGTCTGCCGCGTCGCCGCGGTCGCTCGTCACCACGATCTCCGTCGGCCCGGCGAGCATATCGATCGCGCAGTCAAACGCGACCAGCTTTTTCGCCGCGGTCACATAAAGATTGCCCGGCCCCACAATTTTGTCCACGCGTAGCAAACTCGCCGTTCCGTACGCCAGCGCCGCCACAGCCTGCGCGCCGCCCAGTCGATAGAACTCGGCAATCCCAAGTAGATGCGCCGCCGCAAGCGTTTCGGGTGCAGGCTTCGGCGAAACCACAACAATCCGCGAAACTCCTGCCGCCTGTGCCGGAATCGCCGTCATCAGCAGTGTCGACGGCAGCGGATGCCGTCCACTCGGCACATAGCATCCCACTGAGCCGAGCGGCCGCACAAGCTGTCCGGTCGTCAAACCATCCACCGGCGACACGCTCCACGCCGCCGGCATCTGCCGCTGAGCAAATTTGCGAATCTGGCTTGCAGCCGTTGTAAGCCCGTCACGCAGCGCGGGATCGATCGTCTTCCAAGCCGCGGCCATCTCCTCTTGCGTAATGCGCAGCGCGGCGACATCCGTTCCTGGCCCGGCGAACCCATCAAACTCCATCGCATAGCGCAGCAGCGCGCGGTCGCCGCGTTTGCGCACGTCCGCCACAATGCGCTTTACAGCCGGCATCACTTGCTCGAGCGCCGCGCCTCCGCGATTCCTCAGCGCTGCCATCGTCTCCGCCGCAGCCCGCGCATTTCGTCCTGTGGTCCTGATCAGCTTCATCGCGTCCCGCCTACAGCACCACTTTGTTCAGCGGATACTCCACAATCCCCGCGCCGCCCGCCGCCTTCAGCCGCGGAATCACGTCGCGCGCCACGCGCTCTTCAAGAATCGTATTCACGGCAACCCACTCCGAGTCGCTCAACTGCGACACCGTCGGCGAGTTCAGCGAAGGCAGCACGGCAAGCACCGCCTGCAGATCATCGCGCTTCACGTTCAGCATCAGCCCCACCTGCGCCTGCGCGTCAATTGCGCCGCGCAGCATCAATGCAATCTGGTCGATCTTCTGCCGCTTCCACGCATCGCCCAGCGCAAGCTTGCCGGCGATCAGGTGCGTCTCGCTCTCCATCACTGTGTCAATGATCTTCAGGTGATTCGCCTTCAGCGAGCTGCCCGTCTCCGTCACCTCCACAATCGCATCGGCCAGCATCGGCGGCTTCACCTCTGTCGCGCCCCAACTGAACTCCACCTTTACATTCACGCCCTTCGCGGCAAAGTAGCGCTTGCTCGTCTCCACCAATTCGGTCGCGATAATCTTGCCTTCCAGGTCCTCAGCCTTCTCATACCCGCTCGATTCCGGAACCGCCAGCACCCAGCGCACCTTGCGCCGGCTCTGCTTGGCATAGGTCAGCGTGGTCACGCTGTGCAGGTCAAGCCCGCTCTCCCTCACCCAGTCGATGCCCGTCAGTCCCGCGTCCAGCACGCCGTGATCCACATAGCGCGCCATCTCCTGCGCGCGAATCAGCATGCACTCAATGTCGCTGTCGTCGATTGAAGGAAAGTACGATCGCCCATCCGCGTAGATGTTCCACCCCGCCCGCTTGAACAGCGCAATGGTCGCGTCCTGCAAACTGCCCTTGGGAATTCCCAGTCTCAGCTTGTTACCCACGGCCCACCTCCGCCCACGCGCTCGCCGCGATCCGCCGCGTAAAGCAGCTCACCGTGCCCTCGTGGCACACCAGCCCATCGCCCTCCACTTCCACGCGGAACAGCAGCGTGTCGTTGTCGCAGTCGGTCGATGCCGTAATCACGCGCAGCCGGTTGCCGCTGGTTTCGCCCTTCATCCACAGCTTCTGGCGCGTGCGGCTCCAAAAGGTCACAAACCCGCTCTCTTGCGTCTTCGCGTAGCTGGCCGCATTCAAAAAGCCCAGCATCAATACCTCGCCGGTGCGCGCGTCCTGCACGATCCCCGGCACAAGGCCATCCATCTTCTCAAAATCGATTGTTGTTGTTTTCTCGCTCATCCTGGTTCCTGCTTTGGGTTAAAATTTTTCTCCAAACACGAAAAAACCCACCAGCGTCATTCGCCGGCGGGCTTGGGTGTTTCCTTTCGATCTCTCTGGCCGTCTACTTCAGGCCATGGCAGTCCGCCGGCATGGTTGTCCCATGATGATGGTGATGGCCGTGATGGCGGTAGCTCTGCACTGTTTTCAAGTTAAGGGCAAACCCCTCATGGTGTCAAATGGTTGTGTTGCTCCCTCGTCGAGGCATTTGAAAGGAGAAACCTCGCCATGCGTCTGCCCGATCTTTCCAAAAGGCCGCTTTCCTTCACCTGCGAGCGCACCATGCATGCCTCCGCAGAGACGCTGTTCCGCGCCTGGACCGAGCAATTCGATCGCTGGTTTGCCGCGCCCGGTTCCGTCACGATGCAGCCCCAGGTCGACACAGCCTTTTTCTTCGAGACGGAGTTCGAAGGCGACCGGCATCCGCACTACGGCCGCTTTCTCCGCCTCGAATGTCCTCAGCTCGTTGAACTCACCTGGGTCACTGGCGCAACGCGAGGCGCTGAAACTCTGGTGACGGTTGAGATCGCAACCAAAGGCAGCGGCACGCTCCTTCGTCTCAAGCATGCCGGTTTTCCCGATGAGGCGTCGATGGAGCGGCATCAGGAAGCGTGGCCGCATGTTCTGGCTCACCTCGACCAGCGCATGACAGAAGGCGCCTGATCCCGCTTGCGGTCGCCGATTGGCGTGTCGGGCCTATCCGGCTCGTCTTCCGTGCCGACGCTACTTCGCCACGGCAGTTTGTTCGTGAAACAACTCCGCCATGTGCTGATAAAGGCGATTGCGAACTTCAAACCGCCCGTACGCCGATGTCACGTAGCGTATCTGCAAATCCATACCCGAGCCGGATGGCCGCAGGCTCACAACGGGTTCCGCGCTGAAATGCGCCAGCCCTTCGTCTCGCCTTATGTGCTTCCACTCGCGCTCAGCGTGGCTCGAATTCTCTTGCGTCTCCTCAACCACGGCCTTCCGAACCTTGTCCACCAAAGTATGAATATCTACGGTCGCAGGCACGCTCACCGTAATTTCATCCCACATCCATTGTCCCGGCGTCGAGAAATTGAAGTATTGGCCGCGGATTGCGAATCCGTTCATGAACGAGATGCGCCGGCCCGTCGGCAATCCCTGGTCGGCGAGCGCCCCGGTTTCGATCAAGGTCGTGGTCATCAGCCCCATCTCCGTCACTTCACCGCCCACGCCGTTGATCTCTACCCAGTCGCCTACGTGAATGCCGTTCTTGCCCATCAGGACGAACCAGCCCAGAAACGCCAGGATGTAGTCCTGCAAGGCAATCGTCAGTGCGGCCGTGGCCAGACCCAGAATGGTCGGCGTTTCCTGGGGCGAGCCGAAGATCACCAGCAGGATGAGCACAATGCCCACCGCCTGGATGCTCAACCCAAGAACACTGCGCAGGGTGCGCATCTGCCTGCGTTCCATAGCGGGCCGCGCCATCAAATAACGCACCAGCGAATCGAGCAGAAGCATACCCATCAGGATGAAAAGAATTCCGATGAGCGATTGCAGAACCAGATGCAGTACGATCTTGTGTTGCAACTTTAATTGCGCAGACCATTTGCCATACACGGCAGCAAGCTGCTGCTCAGTTTGAATGCGGTCGTCGTCGATGCTCAGAATCTGGCGCTCGATGCTGCGATCTTTGAGGTTCGCCAGTTGCGACGCATGATCCGTTCCCATGCCCGCCGCGGCAGCCGCGTTGGCCTTGGCCTCAAGCGCGTTGTGCGCGGCGGTAAGACTGCGCTCGTCGTTTTGTGCCTCTTCAAGCGCCTGGTCGATCAGGTCCCGGCGCTGGCGCTGCTTGAACCAGGCGCCGAGCCGAGCCGCCAGCGTATGGTTCTGTCCTGCTGACAGCACCGCAATCTGGCCCCCGTTCGCAGTCTGGCTGTCGTACTTGCGCATGGCCGCTTCGTGTGCGGCCAGCTCATCCTGGATCTGCGCGCTGTGATCGCCCGAGGCGCGCTCAAGATCGTGTTCGGCGTCGATGAGTTCGTCGCTGTCGAGACCCAATTGCGCCTTGGCCACTTCAAGGTCGTCGCTCGTCGAACTCGCTTCCGCGCTGTCCTTGGCCTGGCCCTTCAGGGCCGCGGCCTTGGCCGTCAGGCTGTCCACAAGCGCCTGGTCCTGCTGCGTCAGCTGCTCAAGTTGTGTGATCTTTTGCGAAAGGACAAGCGCCTCTCCCACGAGCTTGCGGTGCTGCGCTTCCAGTCGCGCTTGTCGCAGCGCGGCGGCAAAGGCTTGATCCACCTCATGGTCCGCCAGCCGTTCGGCCTCGCGTGCGTACTCATTCTCTTCGGCCGACACTGCCAACGGCGCCAGTGCCTGCGCTGTCTGCCAGGGCTGTTGATCCACGAGAGATTGTGCCGCGCCAAGGCCGACTGTTCTGCCCTTCCCGCCAAGCAAGGCCATCGCTCCGCGCGTTGTCCACAAAACCGCGAAGCTTATAATCAGCAGCGCGATCAATGAGCAGAAGAGCAGCAGCCTGGTTTTGCCAAAGAGGCGAGCGCCAGTCGTACCGTCGGCGGGGGGAGCCACAGGGGGAGTTGCCACGCTTCTATTTTGTCAGGGCCGGCGCCAAATTGTATCGCCTGCCAGGCTCAATTTCTCGCATCCAGCTCTCGCTTCCAGTCCCCTGCGTTGACTAGACTGGATTTGGGGAACGGGCCATGCAAAACCTAATACGGCTCACGGTGCTGCCCGCCGCCTTTCTGGCCGCCAGCCTCGCCTGCAGTGCTGCGCCTTCACCCGGATTCGCTCAATCCACCGCCTCCCAAACCGCTCCGCAACCCAGGCCCATTCCCTCGCCCGACGAGCGCGTCGACATCAATCACGCCAGCGCCGCCCAACTCCTCAAGGTTCCCGGCATGACGCCGAGCTGGGCAGGCCGCATCGTGCGCTTTCGTCCCTACCGCACCAAGCTGGACCTCCTCGATCGCGGTGTCCTTTCCGGTAATGTTTACGATCGAATCAAGGACTACGTGATCGCGCACCGCGAAAAGCAGTAACCGCCCTTCTTGGGCGTTCTCTTTTCCCCACTCCCTACTCTCGATTCCCTATTGCCTATTCCCTCCCTGCGGTTACACTGTCCACTAACAAGGAGGGTTCCCAATGAAAACCCAAATCCAAGGCACCACCATGCCGGTGCTTGAAGTACAACTGGATCCAAATGAAAGCGTGTTTTCTGAGAGCGGGGAGCTTTCCTGGATGACCGCTTCCATCCAGATGATGACGCATACACAAATGGGCGGGGGCGGCGGCATCTTTGGCGTCCTCAAGCGCGCTGCGGCCGGCGCCAGCATCTTCATGACCGAGTACCGCGCGATCCAGTATCCCGGCGCGGTGTCGTTTGCCACCAAGGTCCCCGGCCACATCGTGCCGGTTGAGCTGGGGCAGGGTTTTGAATACATGGTCCACCGGCACGGCTTCCTTTGCGCCACGCCGCAGGTCACCATCACCTTGGGCTTTCAGCAGTCGCTGGGCGCCGGCATCTTTGGCGGCGACGGATTCCTGCTGCAAAAGTTGAGCGGCATGGGCACGGCATGGCTCGAGCTCTCCGGCGAACTCGTCCAGAAGACCCTTGCGCCCGGTGAAGTTCTGCGCGTCCATCCTGGCCACGTTGGCGCATTCCAAACCTCAGTCGGCTTCCAGATCACCATGGTCCCCGGCATCCGCAACATGATCTTCGGCGGCGACGGGCTCTTTCTGGCGCAGATGGTCGGCCCCGGCACCGTCTGGCTGCAAACACTGCCCATCTCTCGACTCGCGCACCAGATCTACGAATACATTCCGCACAATGAGGGGCGTGCCTCCACGCCAGCCGCAGCAGTCGGCGGTGGCCTGCTGGGCGGAATCGTCGGCTCCATCCTCAGCGGAGATCAATAACCGGCTTGCCCGCAGCAAGTTTGCATGAGCGTGTTTCAAAAATCAGCTTTGTAACAAGGGCACGACTTCTGTTGGGCCGGGAAAGGCCATAATAATTGGGGTTTTGACCCCTGATGGATTCGGGCCAAATCCGCAAGCCCAATTTGAAACACGCTCTCGCAAGGATCGTTTCGCATGACCCCATCCTCCGCATCATCGCGTAGCGTTCGCGGCCACATCGTCTTTGTCTTCGTTCTGGCGTTCGCTCTTTACGCGGCGTGGCTGGTTCGCGGCGTCCTCGTCCTGTTTTACGTCTCCGCGCTCTTTGCAGTTGTTCTTACGCCGGTGGTGCGCGCCACGTCGCGCGTTCGCATTCGGCCGCTGGCAGCCTTTCCACGGTTCGCTTGCCATCTTGATCCTGTTGCTGGCTGTGGCTGGCGCTCTCACTGCCTTCGGGTTTCTTGCTTTCCCGCCCGTCATCCGCGACTTGCAATCCCTCAACGGCGAACTGCCCACGCGCATTCCCGCGCTGGTCGCCAAGCTCAGGGAGATCCCCTTCGCCGATCGCTTGAACTCCGGCCAGATCATCGCATGGGCTCAGGGAGCCACAAGCCAAGTGGCGACATATCTCTTGCTCTCGCTCAAGGACTGGGCCGGTGCCCTCGTCCGGATCATCGCCGGCTTTGTTCTCACCCTTTACTTCATCCTTGAAGGCGACGGCGCCTACCACTGGTTTCTCTCTTTTGTCGCGCCCAGGCATCGCCAGCGCCTCGACGACACGCTGCAGCGCGCGGCCATCCGCATGGAAAAGTGGCTGCTCGGCCAGGCCAGCCTCATGCTCGTCCTGGGACTCGCCAGCACCATCGTCTATCTTGCGCTGGGTGTCCGCTACGCCTACGCCCTCGGCGTGCTTACCGGCCTGCTCAACGTGATCCCCGTCCTCGGCGCTGCCATTTCCATTGCGCTGGCGCTCCTGGTCGCGGCCATCGATTCCTGGGGCCGCGTGCTCGGTGTCGCCGTTTTCTATCTCGTCTACCTGCAGATCGAAAACTCCTGGCTCGTTCCCCACATCATGAAGAACCGCGTCAATCTTCCCGCCCTCGGCATCTTCGCCGCGCTCCTGCTGGGCTCTGCGTTTCAAGGCATCCTCGGCGCCATGGTCGCCATTCCCACGGCCGTGCTGGTCACCGTGCTGCTCGACGAATATCTTGCGTACAAGGATGACGCCTAGGCTTTTTCGATCCGCCATCCGCTCTCGCAGCAACGCCCGCGGCCCTGCATCGCCCCGCCATCAAACCACCGACGCGCGCATCGACTCCAGCGCAGTCGTGAGATCCTTCCCCAGCGATTCCTGCGCATCGAGTGTGAGCTTCTCCCCTTGGCTGGTCAGGTAGAACACATCGATCGCAGTTTCGCCCTCGGTATCGATCAGCGCCACCTTGATATTGCACTGATGCGAGCTCAGGGTCAGCGCAATCTGGCGCAGCAGGCCCGGCAAGTCCTGCGCTACCACCTGCAACAGCGTGGAGTGCGTCGACGCTTCTGCGTCGAACTCGAGTTTCGTGGCCACCTCCACCTTCAGATTCGTGGGGTGGTTCAGATGGCGCCGCGCATCCAGCAGTTGTTGCACTGACGCCTTTTGTGCCACCACATCGTAAACATTGGCGAGAAACCGCTCCTTCTCGCTGGGATTCAGCTCGATGGTCCGGAAGACGTCGGAGAAATGAAAGCTGTCGACGATCACCCCGGCTTCGTTCGAATACGCGCCGGCACGCACAATGTTCATGCCCCACGCCGCCAGCACGCCGGCCACATCGGCAAAGAGCCGCGTTCGGTCGCGTGTAATCACGGTCAGGTCGAATAGCTGGCGGTTGGGGCGCAGGTCCAGTTGCACCGGGTTCTTGTCGAGATTCACCGCCATCTGAAAGTGATTGCGGATCTGCTCCGGCAGCCGGGTTTGCAGATATCGTTGCGGCAGTCCTTCGAGAAATTGCTTCAGCGCATCGTGTTGCGCGGCGGGAACCATGGAGCGGATGCGATTCAGCAATGTGGGATCGATGGCGGCGTGGTAGCGCGATTCGTCCACTGAGCGGTCCATGAAGTTCGAGGTCGACATGTAAAACTGCCACAGGTTTTCGGCCTTCCATGGAGTCAGGGCATCCGGATTCACCGCCTTGATATCCGCGAAGGTCATCAGCGTCAGCATCTTCAATAGTTGCGGGCTGCCGATCTTCTCTGAGAATGCCCGCACGTTTTCCATATCGAAGATATCGCGCCGCATCGCCAGCGACATTTCCAGGTGCAAACGAATCAACTTCAGAATGGACTCGCGCTCCTCCGCGTCAAAATCCAGCCGCGCCAGAAAGCTGTCGGCCAGCTCCACGCTCTGCCCTGCATGTTCGGCGTCGCGGCGCGCCTTGCCCGTGTCGTGCAGCAGCAGCGCCAAAAGAAACAAGTCCAGCCGGTCGATCTCCGGCAAAAGCTGCGCCAGCCGCTGCTCGTAGTCGTGCGCGGGCTGCCGCAAACCGTGCACGTTGTCGATGGTAAGAAACGTGTGTTCGTCCACCGTGTACCGGTGATAGCTGTCGCGAATCACCAGCGCATCGATACCGTGGAACTCCGGAATCAGCATCTCCAGCACGCCCAGCGCGTGCATCGTGCGCAACGCGTGAGCGGCGTGGGGTCCGATCAATACCTCGCGCAGCGCGTTCCAAAGGTACGGCCCCTCCGGAATCGAAATGGCAAGCACCGGCAGCGCGTCTGTGATGCGGTCTTCAGCAGCCTGCGAAAGCGTGTAGCCGTGCGTGGCCATCAGCGAAAAAATGCGCAGAATGGCAGCCGTGTCGTTGAACTGGGCTCCCGGCTGAATGTCGATGCGTCCCTGGTCGAGCAGGAAGTCGGTTCCCGCAATAGGCGTGCGCCGCCGGCGGAACTGCCGGTAAAAACTCACAGGAGCAGGCAGGTGCTCCATCAACAGCGCGGCGCGGCGATAAACCACACGGGCGTGCCGGTAATACGTGCGCATCCAGTACGAGGGATCGGCCGTGCCCCGTGTCTCCAGGCCGATCGAGCGCGCGGCCGCCTCGTCCTGCGACTGCCAGTCGAGCGTGTTATCGTCGCGCCCGTGGCGGAAGTGCAGAAAACAGCGCGCCGCAGCCAGAAAGTCGAACGCAGCTTCGGCATCGCCCCGAGCGCTCTGGAAAACTCCCCCGCGTTGCCGCGGCCACTCCTTGGTTTCCTTCAAGTGAAACAGCACTGCGAACCAGACCGCGAGATGATAGTCGCGCAGGCCGCCCGGACAATCCTTCAGGTTCGGCTCCAGGTGGAAAATTGTGTTGCCGTACTTGGCGTGGCGCACCCGCGCAATCTCGCCCAGCTTCTGCGTGATCGAACTCCAATCGCTCAGCACGAGGCCGGGAAACGTCACTTGGTGGAGTTGCTGGTAAAGGGGAAACTGTCCGGCCAAAAAGCGGCGATCGAGGGTTGCCAGCGTGAATTCAAGATTGTCGGGGTCGTATCGACCGGCTTCCCTCACCGTGCGTGAGCTGGGGCTGGCCCGCAGTCCAATGTCCCACATGCCCTGGATGATGGCTCTGACTGCTTCGCGAGACTGTTCTTCGGTCTTGTCGTCGGCAAAAGCAAACAGCACATCGATGTCGGAGTAAGGAAAGAGATCCTTGCGGCCGTAGCCGCCCATTGCCAGCAGCGCCACGTTCTGCGTCGGCAGGTCCGCAAAGGCCCGGCGCCACATTTCGATCAGGATCCGGTCCACCACCGCCGATCGTCGCCGGATGGCCGCTGTCCCGTCTCCGGTACGCTCGCAGGTCTGGCGCACAAGCGCCATCTCTTTGAGATACTGCTCCCGGAGATCGTCAACCGCCAAAAAAACAGGATTCATATGATTGTCTGCCGGGCCTGCCGCAGCGTGAAGGAATTGTTAACAGCATAAGCGATAATCGCCCGGAGGCGGTAATTTTGGTGGTCTCTCAACTCAACGTGGTTTTGAAAAGGCACGACTTTAATCGTGCCGCAAACCGCGAAAAACGTGCGGGGCTTTAGCCACTGCGGGAGAACTTCTTCAAACTGATCCAATACCGAAAACTGCCCGGGCCTCCCGCAGGAGCTATACTGTTGCCCCTGCATGAGGTCCGGCAAATGTCTTCCAAGCAAACAGTGGGCAAAGTAACCGTGCGTCAGGCGACCGCCGAGGACGCGTCCATCTGCGGCCAGATCTGCTTCGACGCCTTCGATACCGTCAATCGAACCCACGGCTTCCCCAGTGATTTTCCTGGTCCTGAAGTCACCACGCATGTTCTTTCCACGCTCTTCTCACATCCGAACATCTACTGCGTGGTTGCGGAAGTTGACGGCCGCATTACGGGCAGCAACTGCCTCGATGAGCGGTCGTCGATCTTCGGGGTGGGACCCATCACCATCGATCCCCAAACGCAGAACCGCGGCATTGGCCGTTTGTTGATGCAGGCCGTGATGGATCGTGCCGGCCAGCGCGGAGCCGCCGGGGTTCGCCTGGTTCAGGCCGCGTTTCACAACCGGTCTCTGTCGCTCTACGCGGGTCTCGGCTTCGATGTTCGGGAGCCGCTCTCCTGCATGCAAGGCCGGACCGTGCAACGGAGCGTGCCCGGATGTGCCGTGCGGCCCGCGCAATCAGCCGACTTGGATGCCTGCAATGCTCTTGCGCGGCAGGTGCACGGCTTCGATCGCGGCCGGGAGCTGGCCGAAGGC
Organism: uncultured Acidobacteriaceae bacterium; assembly: GCA_963758785.1. GTDB lineage: Bacteria > Acidobacteriota > Terriglobia > Terriglobales > Acidobacteriaceae > Telmatobacter. The sequence goes on along the minus strand of CAVWXA010000015.1, from coordinate 876,153 downwards.
ATACAACAAGGCACTGCGCTGCTCGTGGATCGGGGCGGCCGGATCACGGGCTACTCTTCTCATCTTGCCTTCTTCGGCCACTCGATTGCGGAAACAAATCTCGATCTGCAGGCCCTCATCGTCTCCGTCGAATCCTTCGCGGGGCCAGGCATCCTGGTGCCATCGCGCAACAACGCCCTCTTTCGCTGGTGTCTTTCCAACGGCCTCCGAGTCGTGCAGCCCATGACGCTCATGTCAACCGGGCTTTATAACGAGCCCCAAGGCGCGTGGCTGCCCTCGGTCATTTATTGATTTCGAATTCTTCAGCCGCGTTACGCGTTAGACAGTATTCGACAAAAGTATCAATCGGCGGTCTTGTATCAGGGCCTGAGTTGACTCGGGCCGCAAATTCCGCAAAATGAATGTGGCCTTCGGCCCTTGCGCGAGCTCTTCAAGGGCATGCTCTTCGGTAGGCCAAACTACAGCCTCACTTCGGGAACGGCACAAATTTCTCCGCGCACGACGCAGGGTTGCCTTCCGCTGGCGAGCCATTGATCGTGGAATCCGTGCCTGCCGGCAATTGCAGGTTCGTCGCACCTGGTCCGAGCGTGATGTCGGCGTGACTCAATTCATAGGTGTACTTCGCCTCATCGGTGATCTGCACGCCATCCAGTGCCGCTGCGATGCGGTGCGTGCTGTCATAGCCGTTGAAGGTGATCTTTCCGCCGCCGGAGACGCGCACGTTGTGCAGGGTAATGTCGCGCATGGTCGGCGGCGAGCTGCCCTGCAAAGGGCCGTTTGCAGAATAGGCGGTATCGAGCGTGATCGGATTCGGCGAATTGCGAATACACACGTCGTCGTACACCACGTCCTGCGTCAGGCCGCCGCGCGAGCCGTTTGACTTGATGCGAATTCCGTTGTCGGGTCCATCGAGCGAAAGATCGAAGACGCGGATCTTGCTCACTCCGCCATTTGTCTCGCTGCCGATCGACATGCCGTGGCCCCAGTAAAAGTGGTCGTGGCTGATCGTCATGTTCGTCGCGCCGCCCTCGCCGCCCTTGATGGCCACGTTGTCGTCGCCGGCGCGGATGTAGCTATGCGTGATGGTCACGTTCTTCGCACCGTCGCCGGGATCGATTCCGTCCGTGTTGCGCGCCAGCGGCGCCGGCGTGTCGGTCTTTCGCTGCGGCGTATCGATCTTCACGCCCCACGCCGTGAAGCCGTCGCCGTGATTGTAGGCGACATGGAAGTTCGGCGAATTCTTCAGCGTGATGCGATACAGCGTAAAGTTGTTGCTGTAATTGGCGACAATGATGCGCGGAACCTGCTGCCCGCCGCCGGCTCGCGCCTGCTCCGCCAGATCCCACCACGAATACTGCGACCCCAGCATCTTCTCCCCGCCGCGGGCATCAATCACGCCATCGCCCATGATGCCCGAGTTGGGCGCGTGATCCACTGAGATCAGCGGCTTGCAGCCGCGCGGCCCCGGCCCGTGACTCACGATGCCGCAACTGCCCGGCGAAACCGCGAAAACCGCCGGATCCCGCGAAGCAAACAGGGTCACTCCCAGCCCAACGATGAGCGTTACGTCGGGGCGCAATTCCAGCGGACCGCTCAGAAAGGCGTTATTGTTCTCCTCCACGTGCAGCAGCACGGCTCGGCCCTTGCCGCACTTATTAATCGCTTTTTGAATGCGCTCGGTGTCGAGCTTCTGCTCGTCGCCAGCTTGCAATGTATTGCCGCTGGTCTCCAGTTGTGCGTTGACCGTCGTGCAAAGCTGCGGGAAGAACGGCTCAATTACCGTGCGCTTATCCTGCGCGCTCACGCTTGCCGCGGCGCAAAGTGCGAGGGCAAGAACGACGAAGAAGCGGAGTCTCATCTGGGAATTTCCTCTGCGGGCCTGTCCGGCGCGGAAAACACACAGAAAAATAGCGCTGCCGGCAATTGGAAAGCACCGGAAGGACTGCACTCTTAAAGATAACAACCCTGGGTTTGCGCAGGCGAGCGAGTCATCCCCACCCGCGTTCCTGCGCTGGAATCGAAAACCCTGTTCTCAGCTTTTCTCTCCAGCGCTGCAGGGCGTCAGCACGCGTGGCGTTCGCTCGTCTACAGTGCGTTTTCCCCGCGCTCGTCGTTGCGGATACGGATCGCTTCGTCGATGGGGCTGATGAAGATTTTGCCGTCGCCAATGCGGCCCGTGCGGGCGGCGCCGATAATTGCCTGGATCGCCTTCTCCTTCAGATCGTCATGGATCACCATTTCAATCTTCACCTTGGGCAGAAGATCGACCGTGTACTCCCGGCCGCGGTAGAACTCGGTGTGGCCCTTCTGGCGGCCGTGGCCGCGGGCCTCCAGAATTGTCATGCCTTCGATGCCCGCTTCCAGCAAAGCATCCTTCACGGCATCCAGTTTTGAGGGTTGCAGTACAGCTTCAATCTTCAGCATATACAGAGTTTCCTCGTTCGATAGCGTAACAGGCCGGGCGGCTCTTTGGCCGCCGCCGGCCGAATCTTTGTTGTGCTTCCGGGAACATCCCCGGAGCCCCTTCCAGCTCTGCGAGCCCCGCTAACTCCGCTACGTATTAAAGTCGTAGCCTTCTTCACCGTGCTGCGACAGATCCATGCCTGCGGCCTCGTGCTCGGGCGTAACGCGCAGACCCATGGTCTTATCCACAACGAAACAGCAGAATCAGCGTGCCCACGATGGAAATCCCCCACGCCATGCCCACCGCAGCGAGCTGATTCAGTATCTGGCTCCAATGCCCGTCGATCGCAGCCCGTCGGCACGCCCTTGCCGAACACTGGATTGATGAGGCAAGTGGCAAAGACGCCGGTGAGAATTGCTCCCAGGGTTCCGCCCGCGCCGTGAACGCCAAACGCGTCGAGCGAGTCGTCGTATCCGAAACTACTCTTCACCTTGAACACCATGAACGAGCAGAAGAATCCTGCCGCGAGTCCGATCAGCAGCGCAGACATCGGCTGCACAAATCCCGACGCGGGCGTGATGGCCACCAGACCCGCCACCGCGCCGGAGATCGCGCCCAGCGCTGTCGGCTTGCCATTGTGAATCCACTCAAAGATCGTCCACCCCAGCGCGGCGGCGGCCGTGGCAAAGTGCGTGTTCACAAAGGCGCTGGTGGCCAGCGGGCTGGCTGCCAGAGCGCTTCCGGCGTTAAACCCAAACCAGCCCACCCACAGCAGGCACGCGCCAATGAAACTTAGCACCAGCGAGTGCGGCGGCATGGCGGTTTGCGGATAGCCGATGCGTTTGCCCAGGTAAAGCGCGCACACCAGCGCAGAGACGCCGCTGGTAATATGCACCACCGTCCCGCCGGCAAAATCCAGGCTCGGAATGTGATTGCCGGCGCTGTTGAACAGTCCGCCCACTCCCCACACCATGTGCGCCATCGGGCAGTACACAAACAGCGACCACAGCGACAGAAACACCGCCATCGAGCTGAACTTCATCCGCTCCGCAAACGCGCCCGTAATCAGCGCCGGCGTAATGATGGCGAACATGAGCTGGTAAATCATGTACGTCTGCTCGGGAATCGTAGCCGCGTAATCCGGATTCGGGCTCAGCGAAACCCCGCGCAGAAAGATGTGCTCGAATCCGCCCGCGAACATGTTGCCGTGGCCAAAGGCGAACGAATAGCCGACGATGGCCCACAAAATGGTCACCAGCGCCATCATGGCGAAGCTCTGCATCATGGTGCCCAGGATGTTCTTCCTGCGCACCAGCCCGCCGTAAAAGAGCGCCAGGCCGGGGCCGGTCATCAGCAGAACCAGCGCCGCTGAGGTCAGCATCCACGCGTTGTCGCCCGACATCTGCGCATTCTGGACCGCCTGCTGCAGAGCCGCGATCTGAGCCTGCGTCGCCGGCGCTTGGGTTGGCGTGGCCGAGGCAGTTCCCTGGGCCAGCGATGTTGCGCAAGAACCAATCAGGACGGTGAAAACGAAGAGTAGATACGGCTTCAGCAATCGACGGCAAAACATGAAGTTTCCGCTCCAGGATTTCAGATCGCGCTTCAAGGCGCAGTAAATTTGTGGATCTCAAACTAACGGCAATCAAAGGGGCCGCACACCTCACAGGTTGCAGACGGCCAGTTGCAATCAACAACAGCCGCCGGTCGGGTGAGCTGAGGGTTGGATTGTGCTTTCATATCATTTTCGTAAACTGAGCAGGCGGTGCGCAAGCATTTTTCTCTCAAAACCATTGCATCTTTATGGTTTCTTTGTATCTATCGCTCGCAACGGCCGCGCAATCGCGTTTCGCCGTGTCGCATGCGCACGATTGCTGGCCAAAGCCGCGCCGCCATCGACGTATACTAGGGTCATGGCGCCTACTGTGGAGCGCGACCATTATCTCTTTGGCGCGCTGGATAGCAGTGCCAAAAATCGCATCAAGTTAAAGGAAGTGAACTACGGCTACGAAGAGCCGGAGGGCGTCTTTCTCACCTCGCTGGATTTTGCGGTCAACTGGGTGCGCAAAAACTCGGTATGGCCCATGACCTTCGGCCTGGCCTGCTGCGCCATTGAGATGATGTCCATGGGTGCCGCGCGCTTCGATATCGCACGCTTCGGCGCCGAGGTCTTCCGGCCCTCCCCGCGCCAGTCCGATCTCATGATCGTCGCCGGGCGTGTTTCGCAAAAAATGGCCCCGGTCCTGCGCCGCCTTTATGACCAGATGCCTGAGCCCAAATGGGTCATCTCCATGGGCGCCTGCGCCACCTCCGGCGGCGTCTTCAACAACTATGCGCTCGTCCAGGGCGTCAACCAATTCGTCCCCGTCGATGTCTACGTACCAGGATGTCCACCCCGCCCCGAGCAACTTATCTACGCAATTTCGCTTCTACAAGAGAAGATTCAAAGGGAGCCGCGCAGTCTGTTGAAAACCTTAAATGCCGGCTAATCGATTGAATCTATTGCATTTCCAATAATAGAGGAGCCCGCGCTGTCGATTCGTTGTCTTCGTCGCAACGAAGGCCCCTCAGCCCAGCACGCCTCAAAAGAGCAAATCGCCTCCGACGAGGTCGAAGCATCGGGTGAAGAGTTGCCATTACGGCGGTTTCTGAAATGGTATTTCCGCATGCAGCTTGGTCGGGCCCGCGCCAGCAAAAATACGCTGGCATTGGCCAATGCTCTTGCCGGATACACCATCTCCGAAGCCACTCTTGAACAACTATCAATCGACAACGTGAACCACCAAAACCACCATTGAGCAAAGGGTCGTATTTCGCACCATCACCCAGCAGGCTGCGCAGCCGACAGCTAAACACTGTCAGCCGGTCGTTCTTTGGGTGATTTTCAGGCGGGCGCCCGTGGTGCTCGCCGGGCGCTCTTTTCCAGATCGCATGACGAAAGAAATAAGGAGGTCAACTTGAAGATGAATCCCATGTTTGCGCGTACTTCTAAATGTTTTTTGCGGACCCTCGCCGTGGCCGGCGTGGCTTTAATGCCCGTTGCTCTGGCGGCTCAAGCTGCTCCAACCGGGCACGGCCCCGCGAACCCGTCGCCGTCGAGGTTTGATATCTTCGCCGGCTACAGCTATCTCTCCCCTCACGGAATCGTCGATGTTCTTCAGCCGAGCGGCAAAGTAACTACGCCCTATTCCTACGACGCGGTCAACGCGGGCGCCATCCTCAGCGGCTCCTATTTCTTCAATCACCATGTCGGCCTTCAGGTAGAGTCTGCGGAGCACGAGTTCGGCGGACCCCGGCCGAACACCAACATCGGCACCGAGGGCAACGATGACGGTTTCGTGACCTTGGCCGGAGGCGTTATCGTTCGCTTCCCCGTGGGAGTGATGACTCCATTCCTGCATGCATTGGGCGGCGGAGCCATGGTGGGCGGACCAGACCACGAGCCCAACACCTGGGGCCCCGACGCGACGGCCGGCGGTGGCCTGGACCTTGAAACGCCCTGGTTCAATCATCGTTTGGCCATCCGCATCGTTCCAGGCGGACTATGAGTTCATGCACGCCGACTTCGGCAACATGACCTTCGGCGGCACAGCCACCATCAACGCGGCGCGTCTCAGCGCAGGCTTTGTCATCCATGCCGGCGCCGTCACCCCTCCGCCGCCAATCACGCTGGCCTGCTCGGCAAGTCCTGAGTCGGTCTATCCCGGCGATCCCGTAACTGTCACCGCATCCGCGGGCGGACTCAACCCGAAAGACAACGTGATCTATAGCTGGTCGGGCACGGGCGTCACCGGCAGCGACACCACGGCCAAGGTAGACACTTCAGCGCTCGCCCCGGGCGAGTACAACGTGCAAGGCACGGTGAAGGAAGGCAAGACAGGGCAAAGAAGGCCTGAAGCCGTGGGAATCGGCGACCTGCTCCGCGGGGATTACGGTGAAGGCCTTTGAGCCGCCGACGATCAGCTGCTCGGCCAACCCCACCACCATCAAGCCGGGCGGAACCAGCACCGTCACGGCGGTGGGCGTGAGCCCGCAGAACCGTCCGCTCACCTATAGCTTACACGGCTACGGCAGGCACGCATCACGGGTACCGGCACCACCGCGGAATACTCTTCGGCAGGCGCGCCCACGGGGGTCGCAGGCATCACCTGCAATGTCTCAGACGACAAGGGGCATACGGCCACCAGCCAGACCAACCTCACCATTGTGGCGCCTCCACCACCGCCGCCACCGCACGCGCAGGCGCTGTGCTCCATCAACTTCTCCAACGACCCAGGCGCCCGACGCGCGTGGACAACGAAGCCAAGGCTTGCCTGGACCAGGTGGCTCTGGACCTGAAGCAGCAGGCTGACGCCAAGGCTGTGTTGGTCGGCGAGTCCAATGACAAGGAGAAAGCCAAGACGCCAAGCAACAGGCGTACGCCGAGCGTCACAAGCACGCCAAGGTGGAGCTATTCGCCGCGCAGCGGGCCGTCAACGCCAAGGACTACCTGGTGACGGAGCAGGGAATCGACGCTTCGCGCATCAGCGTGGCCACCATGCCCGCCGACGGCCAGACAGTGGAGGATTACCTGGTGCCGGCGGGAGCAACCTTCAACTCCGATGTCTCGGGAACGACGCCGGTCGACGAGACGGCGGTGAAGCCGCGAAACGCGTAAGCCGCTGCCGGAAAGGCATCGCTAGAAGTGCGCCAGCAACAGCCCTGGCCCGGCGTCCATAACCACCCCGCGAGCCCTCCTCAGCATGGGAGGGCCCGAGGAACTCACCCCGAAAATAACCCCATTCTTATTACTCAAGTGAGGCTGACCGGCATCCAAATCGGTCAGCCTCTTCGCTTTTTGGCCTCATTTTTGGCTATTCTTGATAGAGAGATGTGCGGGAGTTGCCCGTCTTAATGAGCCGCTTGCGATTTTTCCCCCTGGAATCGCGCAGTTGCGGTATTCCGGCCCAGATCTTGTCTTCTTCTTGTTTTTATTTTGTGCCTCAGCGCTCGCCTGCGCAGGGCTCGGTGGAGCATTGCAGGACCGGCGGGCGGCGATGCGCGCGCCTTTGCATCGTTTCCAGGGCAGCCCGACCATCTTCTCCTCGGCACCACCAACAGTTGGCTCTACGAATCCACGGACGAAGGCGCAAACTGGCATCGGCTGGCAAAGCTTGGCAACTGAAGACGGGTTCGTGCTCGACAGTATTGTCGTCGACTCCGCCGATCCCGCCACGATTTATGTCGGTGCATGGAAGAACAGCACCGACGGCGGATTGTGGATCAGCCACGACGCGGGCGGAGCTGGACCGAGTCGGCCAGCGTTCAGCGGGCAGCCGGTACACGCTCTTGTGCAAGCGCCTTCCGATCCCGCACACTCTCTATGCCGGAACGCTCGAAGGAGTCTTCCGTTCGCGCGACGGCGGAGCAACGTGGGCCCAGATCAGCCCGCCGGGCAGCCACGAAATTCACGAGATTGAGTCGCTGGCGGTCGATCCCGACAACGCCGACATCGTGTACGCCGGAACCTGGCACCTGCCATGGAAGACCACCGACGGCGGCAAGACCTGGCACAACATCAAGCAGGGACTGATCGTCGACTCCGACGTCTTTTCCATCATCGTCGATCCCGAGCACCCGCACACTGTTTACCTGAGCGCATGCAGCGGCATCTACAAGAGCGAGAACGCCGGCGCCCTGTTCCGCAAGATCCAGGGCATTCCCATCTGAAGCAAGAAGGACGCGAGTTCTCATGCAGGATCCTGAGAATCGCGAGGTTGTGTACGCGGGAACCACCGAGGGCCTCTACAAAACCGTGAATGGCAGGCAAGACCTTCGAGCGCATGACGGACTCGGATGTCGTCGTGAACGATGTCTATGTCGATCCCAGGGACTCGAATCGCGTGCTGCTGGCCACCGATCGTGGCGGCGTTCTGGCAAGCCAGGACGCGGGCGTCACATTTACGCAGTCGAACCAGGGTATCTCCGAGCGCAAAGTCGCGGCGTTGCTGGTCGATCGCACCGATCCTGATCGCCTCTATGCGGGCGTGGTGAACGACAAAAAATATCGGCGGTGTCTTTCGTTCCACCGACGGCGGCGCGCACTGGGAGCAGTTGGGCTCCGGCCTTGACGGGCGCGACGTCTTCGCGCTTGCGCAAACCAAAGATGGCGCCGTCGTCGCGGGAACCAGCACGGCATCTTTGTGCTGCGATGCCGTCGCGGCGGCGGACGATCCGCCCCGGGCAGCCGATGCGACAGCCGGCGATGCTGACCCGGCTCCGCTTGATGCGATCGGCGCTCGTCCGATGGCTCGTCGAGTCTCACTGGCAGCCGCGCAACACCATCGCCAACACCTTGATGAAGACCGATCACCGAGACGCATCATGCGCACGCAGCGTCAACATTGAAAAGCAGGTGCAGGCGCCGGCATTGAGTTGCGAGAGTCCGGTGAACGCGCTCGACGTTTCAGGCGACGTCTGGGTGGCCGCCACCAGCTACGGGTTGCTCACCAGCCGCGACCAGGGCGCCAGCTGGCAGGGCGGCCCGGTCATGGGCGCGGGCGATTACCTGTCGGTGACCGTGCATGGAGACGACATGGTCGCCGCGCGCGCCGACAGCGTTGTGATTTCAAATGACGCCGGGCAAAAGCTGGTGGCCGATGGGGTTGCCCACCATGCTCACGCGCATTCATCGCGTGGTCTTCTCGCCCGACGGCACGCTGTGGCTGGGCGCGCGCGAGGGAGTCTACTTTACCCGCGACCTGGGCAAGTCCTGGATGTGGATTCATCGCCTTCCGTTCCGCGATGTTGACGATCTGAGCTATGACGCGGCGTTGAAGACGAATCCTGGTCAGCTCGCGCTCCAGCGACCAGGTGTACGCCATCGATCCCAAGACCATGACTTGGAATTGGTGGCAGACGGGCTACGACATCGTGTTGATTCGCGCCGCCGGCAGATCGCCTGGTGGCAGCGTCGCTCGATGACGGCGTGCTGATGGGTCCGCACGCCGCTCCGGCCGCATAACTCCCGCCGCCGCGACGAGCGACAAACAGTAACCGCGACCTCGCATGATCCACCACCAAACTCCGGGTGCCCCGCCTTCGGCGGCGGCCGCAACGGCTGACCGGCTAAGGTGCGCGATTCACCGACGCACGGCTTTTTTCAATCCCGGGTGCCGCATCCCAGCTCCGCCAGGTCGGGGATCACGGCATCTTGAATGCCTTGTCCACGATGGCGTTCGGGTCGCGCCCCGCAGGCAGCAGCGTGAAGAGCGACTCCGACGCAGTGCGCACCACGGCCACGTCGCCGGAGCGGCTGTCGACCACGAACAGCAAATGTCCCGCGGCAGAAAACGCCATCGCCGCCGGGTCCGTCGCCAACGTGAACCGAGCCAATGCGCTTGCCGTCGTCGATCGAATACACGGTCACTTCCTGCGAGCGTCAGTTGGCCACGTAGAGCAGGATGTTGTCGCGGCGAGACCAGGCCGCAGACGGGATCGTCGCCGATCATGTAGGTGTCGCCCACCTCGTCGGTGGTGTTGTAGATCTCGGAGACGGAATCGGAAAGAGAATTGGAGACGAAGATTTCGCCGCCGTCGGGCTTCAGCGCCAGATCAACCGGCGCGCGGCCCACGTCCATCAGCGTCTCAAGGCGATCGGGTTGTGCGGGGCGGGCGTCTGCCTGCGCCAGGGCGACGACCATCACCTGATGGCCGGCCGAGCAGGGCACGAAGGCCTTCGAAGAATCGGGAAGAATCACCGCGCCCGTTCGCGCCGGGGCAGCCTGCGAAGACCGCGCGCACTGTGCCGGCTCGCCGGATCGATCAACGTCACCGAGTTGCCGCGCCGGTTGGCCACCACCAGCGTTTTGCCGTCCGGCGCCAGGCGCGCGGCAACCGGTTCCTCGCCGGTGCCGATCTGCGCCAATCTCGCGCCGCGCTGTCAGATCGACGACCGAGATCGAGTTCGAACCGGAGTTGGCGACGTAGGCGAGGTTGCCCTCGGCGTCAACATCGATGGACACCGGCTGGCGGCGCACGGGAATGGTGGCGACCACGGTGTTGTGCTCGGCGTCGATCACCGAGACCGAGCCCGTGCGCGTCCGCCGCGCCGGAGTTCACCACGTAAATTTCGTTGCGCGTGGGGCTGGCGGCCACAGCAACCGGATCTCGTCCCACCGGCAGTTCGCGATCCACGCGGACATTCACCACGTCCAGCACGGTGACGGTGTCGCTGCCGCCATTGGTCACGTAGACGTATTCGCGATAATTGGGCGGATATTGCGGAAAGTCGTGCGGTGCGGCAGCCTGCAAGAGAAACCGCAGAGCAGCGCGGCGGCGAACCAGGCGAGCCGGCACTGCGGATCCGCGATTCATTGCTCCGAGCTCGGCTGCTCCGACCACTGATCACTCGACCACTGATCCACTTTTCCCTGATCCACTGCTTTACTGTTCACTTGCTCCCGCGGCGGCGGGAACGGCGACGCCGCGCGGAGTTGGCGGCCGACGATCGGCGCGATCTGTTCGATCTCGCCCATCATGCTCGCAAACTGCTCGGGATAGATCGACTGCGGCCCGTCGGAGAGCGCGCTCTCGGGATGGTTGTGCACCTCCACCATCACGCCGTCGGCGCCCGCGGCCACGGCGGCCCTCGCCATGGGCAGCACGCTGTCGCGGCGGCCCGTGCCGTGGCTGGGATCGACCAGGATGGGCAGATGGCTCACGCGTTGCAGCGCCGGCACAATGCTCAGGTCCAGCGTGTTGCGCGCGTGGTCGGCAAATGTGCGCACGCCGCGCTCGCACAGAATCACCTCGTAGTTGCCTTCGCTCATCACGTACTCGGCGGCCATCAGGAACTCTTCGAGCGTGGCGCTCATGCCGCGCTTGACCAGCACCGGCTTGCGCAGCCGTCCCGCCTTCTTGAGCAGCGAGAAGTTCTGCATGTTGCGCGCGCCGATCTGGATCACGTCGGCCCATTCGGCCACCAGTTCCAGCGTCTCGCGTATCCAGCGCCTCGGTCACGATGCGCAGGCCGAATTTTTCTCTGATTTCGGCCATGATCTGCAGCGCTTCGAGCCCCAGGCCCTGAAAAGCGTAAGGAGAAGTGCGCGGCTTGTAGGCGCCGCCGCGGAAAAACTGCGCGCCCGCCGCGGCCACCTGCTCGGCGATGGCAAATGCCTGTTCGCGGCTCTCGATCGAGCACGGGCCGGCGATCACGGCCAGATCGCGGCCGCCAATGGCGGCGCCGCTTCCCGCGAAGCGCACGACCGTGTCTTCTTCTTTCACGTCGCGGCTGGCAAGTTTGTAGGCTTTTGAGACGCGGATGACTTCCGCGACGCCGGAGAGCGATTCCAGGTTTCCGCGGTCGACTTCGCCCTGATTGCCGGTGATGCCGATCGCGGTGCGCTGCGCTCCGGGAAGGGGATGGGGCGCGGAAACCCAACTGCACAATATGGTCGCAGACCGCCTGAATCTCCTCCGGCGTGGCCTGCGCTTTCATCACCACCAACATGGCTCGCCCCCGATCCCTCAGTCTACCGGCTGAGCGAGCGTAGGGCAATTTCTATGCGGCATTCAACTTCCTGTGGGCTGATCGGTCGCCTGGACCGAGCGCTGATCGTGAGTCAGCAACGCAGATCTGGGGTCGGCGCATCTCGGTCAGGATCCGTGCGGCTTATTCGTGGTCGTCGCCGGCGTCTGGATTTGAACTCGCGGCAACAATTGCGGGGGCGATCACCATTCCAATAAATGCAAGCGCAATTAAAATATCGTGCATGATATCGATCCTCATCCTGCGTCGAAAGACTGCGTCGCGCGGTTCTCCGGTTGCTCAAGGCCGACAGCCACGCCCCTGGATGGCTCTTTCTCCCCCAAATGTCTCCCCGAAACAACCCACCTGAAAATACCGCCCCGGGAGAATGCCACCTTGGAGAATGCCGTCTCGCCTGAGTTCATTCACTGCACTGTATCTGGAGAACAACTCTGCAGTCTGCCTACTTGTCCATCATCGGCAGGATGAGAGAAATCTTGAAATACCACGAAAGCCCGCTGCAGATCGAACGGTGTTATATCTTCTACGACTTCAGAGACTAACGAAAGATTTATTTCGACTCGAATCTATACAATCAAGCTTGGTTCCACAACGTCCGTGACCCGGGACACAATCGCCAACTGCGCCTTCCCTTGCGCGTCACCGCCTGCTCACCGCGCCGCCTTCCTCTTCTCCGCGCGCCACTTTAATCCCAGCCACACTAAGTAACTTAATTGAATCACCCACGTAACCACATACGCCGCAACCCTGTATTCGTGATCGAGTATCGCTGCTGGATCCATCATTCTCCTCTTCTCCGCATTGCCTGCACCCTGCTAGCCCCGCTGGCTTCCCCGCGCTCGCGCCGCGTCAGGCATTCAGCGCTGCTTCTCCCTCGGCCTCGGCGTTTGCCTGGTGCATCCGCTCCACCCGGTAACGAATCGCCAGAATCATCACGCCCCACGCGAACCACGCCAGCATATTCCACAGGAGCGCACCGCACCATCGAGGGATCCATCCCGGAACCGGGTCGCCCCGCCGAACACCGGCGCCGGATGCTGCGTCCGCCACCAGCGGTTCGACATGTACACGATCGGCACGTCGAGCGCGCCAAAGATTCCCAGCACCGCGGCCAGCGTCTGCACCTGCGGCCCGGCGGCAAAGCGGCGCAGCAGCAGATAGCTCACGTAGATCAGCCACAGCACCAGCGTCGTCGTCAGCCGCGCGATCCCATGTCCACCAGATACCCCACGCGCGCCGGCCCCAGATCGGCCCGTCGTCAAGCCCACCGTGCAAAACACCACGCCCACCTCGGCGCCGGCCAGCGCCAGCGCATCGGCAGATCTGCGCCCGATTCGGAAAATTGCGACGAAACGCGAGATAGCAAATGGACCCGGCGAAGCTGACCGCAAAGAACACAAACGCAACCGCGAATGACGGCACATGGTAGTAAATGATGCGGAAGATCTCGCCCTGCATCGCGTCGTTGGGCGCGACGTAGATGGCCTGGTAGTAGCCCCAGATCATCAGCGCGATGACAACCACAACATAAAGTCCGATGGAGAGCTTTTTCATTGGGGAATCCTGGTGTCTTCAGTGTACGACGCTCGCGCACAGGGGTACGCTGGCCGTCCCACCTGCAGCCCATCACCGGGCGTGGTACGCTGATAGCTCCAACCGGCGCGATCGCGCCTTGGTTTGGGAGGAAATCGGGGCGCTCGAAGCGAACTTGAAGCCTCGGCTCAATCTGCAGCGTGGCTGCAACGCCTTCCCGGATGAGCGGTTTTCCCCATCACCGGCGCTTTCGGCCGCACCGAGTCAATCGGAAATTCGTCGAACGACTTTTACGGTTGCCGTAACCTTCCCAGGGCAACCGCGCGGTCGAGAGTTATCGCGTCGGCATGTCCGGAACCTACCGCTTTCTTCCTTAGCGAGTCCCGGTCAAAAGTTGGCGCATCTCTACTATTAGCGCTATCTTCCCGGAGCCCATATGCGCGACCACCTGGCCACACTTATCGACGACTTTCGCCGTCTCGGCCGCGAGATCGCCGTGGTGCGCTACCAGGGCAATCGGCGCAGGGTCACCACATACGGCCAACTGGCGCAGCTCGCCGGCCGCTTTGCCGCGCTCCTCGCCGCAAAAGGCATCCGGCAGGGCGATCGTGTTCTCATCTGGGCTGAAAATAGCGCGGAGTGGATCGCCGCCTTTCACGGCTGCCTCCTGCGCGGCGCTTTGGCCGTCCCTCTCGATGCCAACGGAACCGCCGATTTTGCCGAGCGCGTGGCCGCCGATGTCAGCCCCAGACTCGCCGTGGGCGATGCCCTCCTGCTCGCCAAACTCGCCGCCGCGCCTGCCGGGCGATCCATCCCCACGCTTGCCTTTGAAGATTGGCTCTCCCAGCTTCCCGCCGAGGAAGCGGGCGCAATCTCCGGCATCACCAGCCAAACCCCGCTCCAGATTCTCTTCACCTCCGGCACCACCGGCGACCCCAAAGGCATCGTGATCACGCACGGCAATGTGCTCGCCAGCGTCGGGCCCATCGAAGAAGGCGCCAAGCCCTACAGGCGCTACGAGCGGCTCGTCCATCCCCTGCGCATTCTCAACACGCTGCCGCTCAGCCACGTCTTCGGCCAAACCATGGGTCTCTGGGTCCCGCCCATCCTCACCGCCGAGCTCCATTTCGAAAGCCGCCTCGCCGCTCCGCGTCTCATTGAGCTCATCCGCAGCGAGCGCATCTCTGTCCTCGCCGCCGTGCCCCGCATCCTGGCCCTGCTTAAGGCGCATCTTGAAGCCGCCGACCCCAGCCTTGTCGAACGTACTACCCATCCAGGCAGAGCATGGCGCCGCTGGTGGCGCTTCCGTCGCGTGCATCGTGAGTTCGGCCTCAAGTTCTGGGCCTTCGTCTCCGGTGGCGGCGCTCTGCCGGGTCCGCTGGAGCAGTTCTGGAACGCGCTCGGATTCGTGCTCATCCAGGGATACGGCATGACCGAGACCACCGCGATCATCACCCTCAATCATCCCTTTCACGTCGCGGAAGGCACCATCGGCAAGCCGCTTCCCGGGCGCGAGGTCAAGCTCGCACCCGATGGCGAAGTCCTGGTGCGCGGCGCGGTCATCTCCGGCGCAACCTGGCAGGGCGGAGCGCTTCGCCCGCGCAGCGAGGAGTGGCTCGCCACCGGCGACATCGCCGAGCGCCAGGCGTCGGGCGAGCTCCGCTTCCTCGGCCGTAAAAGCGAAGTCATCGTCACCGCCGCAGGTGTAAACCTCCACCCTGAAGACATCGAAGCAGCCATCGAGGAGCAGCCTGAGGTCGCGGCGTGCGCGGTCGTCGCTACCGACACGCCCACCGGGCCCGAGCCCTGCGCCGTTCTCGCCGTTCGCGGTTCGGGTGATCATGCCGAGGCAGCCATCGAACGTGCCAACTCGAGCTTGCCTGAGTTTCAGCGCATCAGCCGCTGGGTGCTGTGGCCGGAGCCCGATCTGCCCCGCACCTCCACCGGCAAAGTCAGGCGCAAGCCCGTCGCCGCTTGGCTGGCCAGCATCCATGCCGCTGCCTCTGCAAGCGGTAACGGTTCCATCCATCCCAACGGCAGCGCCGCGCACGCCAACGGCAACGGGTCCGTGCACGCCAACGGCAACAGCTTTGGCCCCTCGTCCGACTGGCTCGTCGCCCTCATCGCCCAAATCACCGGTGAAGCGCTTCCCGGCGTGGGCGATGAGTTGCGCCTCACTGAAGATCTCCACCTCGACAGCCTCGGACGCGTGCAGTTGGGCGCAGCCATCGAAGAGCGGCTCGGCATCGTCGAGGGCAACGGCCTGCTTGAAGAAGTGCAAACCCTCGGCGAGCTGCGCAGGCTCGTCGCCGGCGTCGGCGTCGCAGAAAGTGTCGCGTCCGACGGCGCAGGCTGCAACGGCTCTTCGCTCGATGCCGGCTCACGCTCCGCGCCTTCGCCTGCGATGCCTTCAACCGCAGCAACCGCTCCCAGCGAACTCGCCGCAACCACTCCTGATGTTCAGACCGCGCCGGCCCTCGCACAAGAACCGCCGCGTCCCCACTTCCTTTATCCCGAGTGGCCGTGGTTCAAGCCGGTCCAATGGATCCGCGTGGCCTTCATTGAAGCGATCATGCGGCCTCTCACCTGGTTTCTTGCCGAGCCGCGCGTTGTCGGGCCCAGCCAGTCGCTACCTCCAGGCCCAATGCTGATAGTGGCCAACCATGTCACCGCCTTCGATGGGCCGCTCATTCAATACGGTCTCGCCGGGCCGCTGCGCCGCCACATCGCCACGGCCATGATGGGCGAAATGCTCGAGGACTACCGTCACTTCCGCGACCCCGACTGGCCCCCGGGACACAAGGGCTTCTACATCCTCGGACCGCCCGCTTACTGGCTCGTCACCGCGCTCTTCAACGTCTTCCCGCTGCCGCGCCAGCGCGACTTCCAGGCCAGCTTTGCCCATGCCGGCAAAGCCCTCGACCGCGGCTACAGCGTCCTCGTCTTCCCTGAAGGCACGCGCTCCGCCGAGGGCCAGCTCGCCCGCTTCCGTCCCGGCATCGGCCTCCTCGCCCGGCAAAGCTATGTGCCCGTGCTTCCGGTCGCCATCCGCGGTCTGGGCGAGCTCAAAACCCGCCAGCGCCGCTGGTTCCGCTCCGGCGCCATCGAGGTCCGCATCGGCACGCCCGTCCACTTCGACCCGCAGGAAACCGAAGCCGCCATTACCACCCGCCTCCAGGCTGAAGTCGAGCGCCTCCTCGGCACTCAAGCTTAGCCGCTCATCTGCAGCCCATCCCGCCCACACCTCGCTTACACGCTGTCATCCCGAGCGGAGCGCGCCTGGGGCCCCAGAATCGCGGAGCGATTTTGGGGTAAGCGGAGCCGAGGGATCTGCTTTTGCTTTTCGCCTTGCATCAGGCCGCTTTCTCAGCCATGTCGCAATCCCACCCAACGATTCGAAAAGCAAAGTACGCGGCGCAGCCGCGTTCAACCCTTTCTCAAGCCGCGGTCCGCAATTCAACAAAATTCCCCGCCAGCCGGCCCCCAATGTCAACTCCACGATCGCCGCACCCGCCAGCTAAGTGCCGAGAGCGAAAGGCGATTAGCTGTCCTTCGCGTTTTGCATATAATTTCCCGCTTTTGGCGCACAATGATTCCATGAGCGTTCAGTTAGACAATTCGCGCAGTGGAGTCTCTTCTCCGGCGACTGTTTCGGCGCGAAAAATAGCGCGGGCGCGAAGCAGAAACATAACTGATTTGCAATCAGGACTTTAGCTTCTAAATTCCTCAAAAATCGAGGACCTGGAGGTCAACCGGACCCCGCGATTCGCTGAAAACAAGGGAATAGTGTAACGATCCCGGCGGGGGGAATGGGGGCGGAAGCACTGTGAAGCTGTGAAACTGTGAACTAAGAACTCTGAACTGCCTTTCGGTAATAGCTCGTTCCCCCCGCCAGCATCGGAGTCCAGAGAGACAGATCGGTCGGCTGCTCGCTGGCGCCGAGAAAGAGAATGCCGTCCGGCGCAAGCAGGCGATGCACTCCGGCCAGCAGCGTGCGCCGCGTCTCCTGCTCGAAGTAGAGCATTACATTGCGCAAAAAAATTACATCGAACCGGTCACCGGCGCGGTTGAACGGCAGCGAAGGACCGCACAGGTTGGCTTGGCGAAAGTTGCACAGCTTGCGCACCTCCGGCTTCACCGTCCACTCCTCGCCGCGGTGGTCAAAGTAGCGCACCACGAATCGCACCGGCAGGCCGCGGTTGATCTCGATGCGCTGATACCGGCCTTGCCGCGCGCGCTCCACCACTTCGTTGCTCAAGTCTGTGCCTTCGATCCGGAGTTTCCAGCTGGCAAGCATGGGAAAATGCTCCAGCAGCAGCATCGCCAGGCTGTAGCCCTCCTGGCCGGTGGCGCAGGCGGCGCTCCAAAAATGCAGCGTCCGCGTCCCGCGGCGCGCTGCAATGAGCTTGGGCAATAGTTCCGTGCGCAGCAGTTCGAATGGCCTCGCGTCGCGGAAGAAGCTCGTCTCGTTGATCGTCATGGCCTCGGCGATCGCCCGCTCCAGCACTGGATTCTTTTGCGCCCGCAGCGTCCGCACCAGTTCATCCACGCGGGTGATTCCCTGGTTGCGCAGTAGCTTCAAAAGCCGCGTCTCAAACAGGTAGTCGCGCGACGGGTCCAGCACATTCCGTGAGAGTCCGAAGACAAGCTGCCGTAGATAGCCGTAGTCGGCTGTGAGGGCCGTCTCCATCGCTAATCCACCGCCCGTGCAAAGTTGCGGCAACCGTTTGCTGCCGCGGCTCGACTGCAGATTCTCACGATCTCCTGCGCCATCGCGCCCAGTGGAAGCACTTTGTGCGCCAGCCCCGCTTCAGCCACCGCGCCCGGCATCCCCCAAACCGTGCTCGTCGCCTGGTCCTGCGCCAGCACACTGCCTCCCTGTTGGCGGATCAGCCGGCAGCCCGCGAGCCCGTCCGACCCCATCCCCGTCAGCACCACGGCCAGCACACCGGAACCGTAGACCCTGGCCACGCTGCGGAACAGCACGTCCACTGCCGGCCGGCAGTGATTCTCCGCCGGGCCCTGGTTCAGGTGCAGCGTCACCGAACCGCCCGTGCGTGCCGCGGCCAGCGCCTCCATGTGCCAGTTGCCGCGTGCGATGTAGATGGCCCCTGTGCACGCCGGTTCGCCCTCTGAGGCCTCGCTGGCGCGTAGCCGGCAACGCTGGCTCAACCGCTCCGCAAAGAGCCGTGTGAAGACCTCCGGCATATGCTGCACGATCAGAACCGGCAGCGGGAAGTCAGCAGGCAGCGCCGGCAGAAGTACGTCAAGAGCGGCCGGGCCACCCGTGGATACGCCGATCGCCAGCACCGACGGCACCCCCGTTGGCAGCGGCGCGCCGCCTGGCAGCCGTACCCCCGGCAGGGGCATTCGCGGCGGCAAAACAAAAGCCGCTTGCCGTTGCGAAGTTCTCGTGAGCGCATGAATTTTTGGAATCAGCTCTTGTGCCAGCGTACGAGTAGCTTCTTCGCGGCTCGCCTGGCCCGAAGGCTTGGCAACATAATCGCTGGCGCCGCCGGCTAGCGCTTCGATCGTTTCGCGCGCGCCTCGCTGCGTCAGCGAGCTGCACATGATCACCGGCATTCTGAGTCCTCGCTCCCGCAGATGCTTGAGCGTTACCAGGCCATCCATCACCGGCATCTCCACATCCAGCAGAACCAGGTCAGGCGGATCGAGCGCAAGAGCGCTCAACGCCGATGCGCCATCGGCAGCCGTTCCGGCCACCTCAAAGCCGGCGTCGGTCGCGATCACTGAGCGCAGCAGGCTCCGCATCACCGCCGAGTCGTCCACAATCAGGATCCTGGTTCGACGCCCGGCCGCCATGGTTCAGACCTCCACTAAGCCGAGCATCACCAGCTTTTCGCTTAGGGCTTCTCCATCGAAGGGCTTCATCAGGTATTCATCCGCGCCGGCCTCGAGAGCACGAACGATGAAGTCGTTCTCCGCCTCCGTCGTTACCATCAGGACTTTCACTTCGCTGTACCCTTCGGCCCGCATCGCGCGTAGCATCTCCAGCCCGTTCATTACTGGCATATTCCAATCCACCAGCGCCAAATCGAACTCATGTCCGTTGTGCAGGCGCTCGAGGCCAGCTCGGCCGTCCGTGGCCTCCTCGCATTCAATCCCCTTCTTCCCGAGCAAGCCGCGCAGATAGTCCCTCACAAAGCGGGAATCGTCGACGATGAGTGCTCGCATGTTGTCCTCCCCACTTCAGCGCTTCCAGCGCCGTGCTCCTTCTAGGCCGCCGGCCCTGCGCTCAGCCGCAACGGATCGAGCCGCTCCGGATCCAGCATCACCAGCAGCCCGTCCTTCAGTTTGTAGGCACCGGCCAGCAAATCCCGGCGGCGCTCGTCCAGGATCGAAGGATTCGGCTCGTACACCGCCGTGGAAACAGACAGCACCTCGCCCACCGAATCCACCTGCAGCCCAAAGCAGCTTCCGTTGCTCTCGAGCACCAGGATGTCCTGTGCCCCGTCCTTCGGCGGAAGCGCCAGCAACTGCCGCAGGCTCACCGTGGTCAGCACGTCGCCGCGGTAGTGGATCAGGCCGCCCACATAGCTCGGAGCCAGTGGAACGGGCCGCGGCCGCGCCGCACCCACAATCTCGAGAATGTATGTCATGGGAACGCCGTAGAGCGTCTTGCCCACGCGCACTGAGCAAACTTCCACCTGCGACTCCGCCTTCTGCTTGCCCCGCAATCCTGCCGCCACTGTGCTCATCCCACCGCCTCTGGAACCTGCTGCCATTCCTCTACCATGCCTTCGACCGCCGGCAACGGCTCGACGCTGCCCAGATTCACCACGCTCGTCACGCGATCCTTGAGCAGCGTGACGCCGTCGGTCTGCTGATTCGTTCCGGCCTCGATGAGACTGCCCCCGGCCGCCACGTCAAGCACATGCGAGACCGCGATGCCCACATGACGATTGCCTTCACGGCAAACGACAACGATGATCTGAGCATCGGGTTTGCCCTGCGCAGCAGCCAGGACGCCGCCCGAATCCTCGATAGGAAGCAACTGTCCCTCAAAGTTGAGAACGGGGCGATCGCCGATGTATTCGATTCGCTTGAGGGGCAACTGCTCGATGCGCAACACATCGGCGAGAGCAACTGCAGCGTTACGCCCGGCGGCCTCCACCAGCAGATACTCCATCTTCGCGGCCGCGCTCTCTTCATCCACTGCCTGTGCCGCGTCTTCGTCGGCGATCATGGCCACCCCAGCTCGAATTGCAATCGAACCGGGATCGAGAATCAGCGCCAGATCGGCGTTGCCGAGTACTGTCGCGCCCGAGTACAGGCCGATATCCTTCAGCACCGCGTTCAGCGGCTTCACCACAATCTCCTCTGGATCGGCGAGCGAGTCGACGACCAGCCCGAAGCGGCGGCCATCGGCGTCGAGGACGGCGATAAAGTTGTCGCGCTCCGCCGCCAGCTTGCACTCGCGGTCCGGCATCAACAGCCTTTCCAGGAAGACCAGCGGGAGCAGCCTGCCGCGCAGCCGGTAGAGAGGTGCGTCCTCGATCCATTCCACCGCGGTTGCCGATTGTTCCGGCGGAATGTGCACAAGCTCTGAAAGCGCCGCCTGCGGAAGCGCAAAGCTCTGGTTCAGGCTGCGGACGATGAGTGCGGGAATGATCGCCAGTGTTAGCGGAATGCGCAAACGAAGTGTGGTCCCTTTGCCCGGGCGCGAATCGATTTCGACCTTGCCACCGATCTTCTCCACGTTGGTGCGCACCACGTCCATCCCCACGCCTCGTCCGCTCACATTCGTCACCTGGGCTGCGGTCGAGAAGCCGGGCAGAAAGAGCAGTTGCAGCAACTCGCGCTCGCCGAGCTCTGCGGCGCGCTCCGGCGTGATCAGCCTGCGCTCAATGGCTTTGCTCCGGACCTTCTCCACCGCAATGCCGGCGCCATCGTCAGAAACTTCCACGAGAACATGACTTCCTTCCTGCACGGCGCGCAGCGTCAGCGTTCCTTCGGGATTCTTCCCCGCGGCCTGGCGCGCGTCCGGCGGCTCAATGCCGTGATCGAGCGCGTTGCGCACTGCATGCGTCAGCGGATCTTTAATTGCCTCCAGCAAGCTCTTGTCGAGCTCCGTCTCCTGGCCCTCCATCTGCAGGTTCACGCGGCGTCCGAGTGACTGGCAAAGATCACGGACCATGCGCGGCATCTTCGAGAAGGCGTTTGAGACGGGCTGCATCCGTGCCTTCATCACCGCCTCGCGCAGGTCCGCTGTCACCATGTCCAGGCGGCGCGACAGCATGGTCATGTTCGGATCGGCGGCCGTAGCCTGCAGAACCTGGTTGCGCGTCAGCACCAGCTCGCCCACCAGGTTCATCATTCGATTGAGCAGGGTAACGTCGACGCGCAAAGTGCTTTCCGCAGCGGTTCCGACAGCCGGAGCGCGTACTTTGGCGGCGTCGGTGCCGGCTGGGGCGGGAATCACCGCGGGGGGCGGTTCGGATGCGACTGCCGCGGCTTCGGGTGCTGGCCAGGCGGTCGCGGCAACAGGAGTCGCGCTGGCAACGAGCGTTGGCCCGCTTTCGCTCTCCGCACGAATGAGCGTTGCTTTGGGTTTGGCGCCGGCCTGCTGCAAGGCTTTTGCCGGAGCCTGCAACTCCTCGAGATGCGCGATCAGCGCCGTGTCCTCCTCTGTGCCTTCACTGCCCTCGGCTTCGATCGTCTTCAAAATGCTACGCAGCCCATCCAGCAATTGCAGAAGCGCTGTGATCACTGCAGCGTCCGCGGTCATTTTTCCGTCGCGCAGCAGGCCAAGCAGATTCTCGCCGGCATGAGCCAGCTTTTCCAGGCGCTTGAATCCAAGAAATCCTGTCGTTCCTTTGATGGTGTGTACCGAACGGAAGATCTCGCCCAGCAGTTCCGCGTCCTGCGGCTGCTGCTCGAGCTCGGTCAGGCACCGCTCCATGCGGTCCAGTCCTTCCTGGCTCTCAATCAGGAACTCCCTCGTCAGATCGTCCATTGCCCACACTCGTCCGGCCGGCTGAGGTTGCCCTCACGCACGGTAACTGCACATAGGTTCTATCGGAAAAACGGCGCTCAACTTGAGAACCACAGGGAATAGAGAATTGGAGAGACGGAGCTTAGTTCGCCGACGGCATTTCGGCGTGGTCGATGACCAGAACCTCCACCGGCCCCTTGGCGGGCTCGAGCTTGAGACCGAGCTGCTCTTCGAGCGCCGTAAAAAGTGAAGGTCGGGCGTCGGCTGCTGCGCCATTCTCGGGCGAGGGACCTGCGTCGTCGTCCGGAGTCCAGGTCAGCTCGATCTTGTAGCCGCCCTGGATGCCGGTCTTGTCCACCACCACGCGGCCCAGTACCTCGGCAAGCTGCTCAGCGAGAACACTAACCGTATCGTCTCCGCCCCGGAGCTCGATGTGGCCGTTCCACCGATCGTATTTCGCGCCTTCGGCCTTCGCACTGAGAAACGTGGCGCCGCTCTTGGCGACGACAAGATCGTAGATCGGAAGCTCGCGTGTCTCGGTGTGTGTCACGAGTTTGAAACGGCCCGCGAGCAATGCCTGCACCATGCGCCGTTTTTCCATGCGTGCCGCAACTGGATCGTAATTCTTCTGTGCGTCGAGCGCGTTAGCGGCCTCGGCTTCGATATCCCACCGCGTGGAACCGAGCCACGATGGTCCGCCGATGATGCGGCTTTCAGGCAGATCGTAAGCCCACTGCAGGATCGACTTCAAATCGACATTGATGGTGGTAAAGCGGCCGTTCTGGCTGACAATATGCGAGCGTTCATGCGGGTCAGGAATGTGAGGATGGATCGCGGCGACATCGAAAGCCGGTGCGGCAGCAGCTGTGCCTTGTGGTTGCTGCGTGGTTGCGCTCTGTGCTTTCGCCATATCGGCCACAGCCGCGAACGCAACAATCGCTGCCAAAAGAGTAGTCCGTCGTTGCAGCACAGGGGTCTCGAACCTCCGCCCGGGTATACACAGGCCCTCAGAATGCATTAGCCTCTATTCTTTGCTCCTCTTCCCATGCGGGAGACGTAATCATTATGACGAGACCCACCCAGCCGGCGCTCAAGAAACTGCTCGAACTCGCGCGGCAGGCTGCGCTGCGCTCCTATTCTCCCTACTCTCGGTTTCGCGTGGGATCCGCGCTCCAGCTCTCGAATGGCGAAGTTGTAACGGGCACCAATGTGGAGAACGTAAGTTTCGGGTTGACCATTTGCGCCGAGCGAGCGGCGTTGGTGCGTGCTGTTTCTCAATTCGGGCCCAAGATTCGGATTGTTGCCGTCGCCGTCGCAAATCTGAATCAATTGCCCAGCCCTCCTTGTGGCGCATGCCGGCAAATGCTGTCCGAATTCGTCCAGCACGATGCCCCGGTCATTTTTCCGGCTGAGGATGGTGTGCGCACCCTCAAGTTCAGCGAACTGCTGCCACACGTGTTCGAGATGAAATTAAAGTAGGGAACTGATTCCATGACGCAGGTCGACAGCATTCATCCTGAACCCTCAGCATCTGCTCCGCTGCACATGATCGACATCATCCGTAAGAAGCGCGACGGCGCCGCACTTGACGCGCGCGAGATTGGCTTTGTGGCGGCTGGCGCTGCGGATGGATCGATCCCCGCCGACCAGCTTGCCGCCTGGCTGATGGCCGCGTGGCTCAATGGGCTTTCGCTCGATGAAACGCGAGCCCTCACGTTGGCCATGCGCGATTCAGGCGAGAAGTTCTCGCCGGCGCGTCTCGGCAAGCAGGCCGTGGATAAGCACTCTTCAGGTGGCGTCGGCGACAAAACCAGCTTCCTTGTCGCGCCGCTGGCGGCAGCTTGTGGCGTGGCTGTGCCCATGATCAGCGGGCGGGCGCTCGGCCACACCGGTGGAACGCTGGATAAATTGGAAGCAATTCCCGGCTACCGCACGGCGCTCTCGCTCGCGGAGTTTGAGGCAGTGCTCGAGAAATGCGGTGCATCGATCGTCGGCCAGACGCCCCGGCTGGTGCCTGCCGATCGCGTCCTCTACGCGCTGCGCGACCGCACCGGAACCGTCGAAAATCCTGGCCTGATCTGCGCGTCGATCTTGAGCAAGAAACTGGCGGCCGGGTTGAACGCGCTTGTCCTCGATGTGAAGACCGGCTCGGGCGCGTTCCTGCGCAAAATCGAAGATTGCGAATTCCTTGCAGCGCTGATGGTAGCCACAGCCGAATCGGCGGGGACGCGTACGGTCGCCTTGCTCACCGACATGGGCCAGCCATTGGGGCGCGCCGCCGGCAACTGGATTGAGTTGGTCGAGTCCGTCGAGTTGCTGCGCGGCCAGCGCCCGGGATGGAGCGAGGACCTTCGTGAGCTTTCTCTGATTCTGGCCGGATGGATGATCCATCTTGGCGGTCAGGCGGAAACGCCCGAAGCCGGAGCCGCGCGCGCCGAGACGGCGTTGATCGACGGCTCGGCGCTGCACACCTTCTTCGCAATGATCGAGGCCCAGGGTGGCGACGCGACCGTCTTCGACAATCCCACCGCGTTCCACAAGCCCGGTGCGACCGAGATCGTGGCCGCGTGGGAAAGCGGCTACGTGGCCGAGATGGATACCACAGCTTTGGGCTGGGCAGTGCAGCGTACAGGCGCGGGGCGCGAGAAAGCTGGCGAGCCAGTCGACCCGCATGCCGGCATCCTTTTCCATGCGCGGCGTGGCGCGCGCGTCGAGCGCGGACAGCCGATGGCAACACTCTACGCCACGCATTCGGATCTGCTGGCCGAGCCATCGGCTATCCTCAAACGGGCAATCACCATCTGCAAAGATCCGCCGAACGCAGTTCCGCTGGTCAGCCGTATCTTCACGCGCGATTCCGCCGAAAAATATTTGCACGAGAAACAGCTTTCAACTTCTGGCTCTTAGCTGCTAGCCTTCTCGTACTGAGCCGAAATTCGAATTCAATCACTTTTGAGCGGCAGGCATAGGCTTGCAGCTTAAAGCTCCATCAGGAGGCGACCGCTTTGGGGCGATTCACAGGGGTATTGGGGATTCTGGCAGTCTTACTGGCCGCGTATCTTTTCTCCACCGACCGCAGGCACATTCGCTGGCGCACCATTTTCTGGGGCCTTGGATTGCAGATTTGCTTTGCCTTCCTCGTGCTGCGCTTCAGCATCGGGCAAGGTGTGATGAATTGGGCCGGCGGCGTGGTCACCAATATGCTCTCCGCCACGTTTGCGGGAACAAGTGTGCTGTTCGGGGAACTCGGGCTGCCGAACTCCGGCGCGTTCGGCAATATGCTGGGCCCGAACAAAGGCGCAATTTTCGCCTTTCAGGTGCTGCCCACCATCATTTTCATTTCGGCCTTCTTTGCGGTGCTCTACCACATCGGCTTGATGCAGATCATCATTCGCGGCATGGCCTGGGTGATGCTCAAGACCATGCGCATCTCAGGCGCCGAAAGCATGAATGTGGCGGCTTCAATCTTCATGGGCCAGACCGAGGCGCCGCTCACCATCCGCCCTTTCCTCTCCAAAGCTACGCGCAGCGAGTTAATGACCATCATGACCAGCGGCATGGCGCACGTCTCCGGAGGCATCATGGCCATGTACATCTCGCAAGGCGTTGAGGCGCGGCACCTGCTCTCGGCCGTCATCATGACCTCGCCGGGAACGATCCTGCTGGCCAAGATGCTGGTTCCCGAGACGGAGGTTCCGGCCACCGAAGGGCAAGTTGTGATTCCCAAAGACGAGCTGCACGCGGATGAGAACTTCATCGGCGCCATTGCGCGCGGTACCATCGACGGCGGCAAACTCGCCATGAACGTGGCCATCATGCTCATCAGCTTTCTCGCCCTTGTGGCACTGCTCGACATGCTGTTGACGTGGATGCATGGGATGCCCTACACCCACTGGGTCCCCTCGAGCCTTGGCCAGATTCTCGGGTTCGTCGGCGCGCCTGTGGCATGGCTCATCGGCGTCCCATGGCGCGACTGCGGAGCCATCGGCAATCTGCTGGGCACGCGCATGGCGCTCAACGAGGTCATCGCGTACATCGGGCTCGGCGCGGAGAAGGCGACCCTCCTGCCGCGCTCTTTCACCATTGCCACCTTTGCGCTCTGCGGCTTTGCCAACCTGGGATCAATCGGAATGCAGATCGGCGGCATCGGCGCCCTGGTTCCCGAACGCCGCAACGACCTGGCGCGCCTCGGCGTCCGTGCCATGATGGCCGGCACCATGGCCAACCTGATCTCAGCGTCGATCGCAGGAATTTTTCTGGGATAGTCGACAGCGATTCAGTTCCCGAACCTGAATGCGCTCCGGGCTTTTGCCTTCGCAGCCTCTTGTTCGCGGTTCTTCACTTGCGCAGCCGTCTCCAGGTGGCCGAGAAGCTTTGCTGAGGCCGCCGCAATCTCGCAGATCGCCTCGTCGAATACTGCCTCGTTCGCGTTCGAAGGTTTGTTCAGTCCGCTGATCTTGCGCACATATTGAAGCGCCGCCGCGCGGATCTCCGCCTCCGTTGCCGGGGGATCAAAGTTGAACAAAATTCGGATGTTTCGGCACATAATCAGGGCCACCCGTTCAGGATTCGGCTACAGTAGTTTCGGAAATGGTGTGTCCGCGTTCACGACGTTCGAGTCGGCGCGACCTTCCGGGAGTGACGACCGTGGTAACCGCTTTGACCGGACATAGCATTTCCGAAACTGCTCTAGCCTATCCCGGATACGCTCCCGTGATGTAGCCCTCCAGCGCCTGGATCGCATGCTCCTGGCCGGAGATGACCCACTTCACCATGTCGCCGATGGAGACGATCCCCACCACTCTGTCGTTGTCCAGTACCGGGAGATGGCGGAAATGGTGTTCGGTCATGATGTTCATGCAGTCGTCCACGGTGTGCTGCGGACTGACGGAGACAACCGGGCTGGTCATGATCTCCCGCACATGTGTGTCTTTGGAGTGATGGCCTCGAAGGATTCCCTTGCGCGCGTAGTCGCGCTCCGACAAGATTCCCACCAGGCGCTGCCCCGACATCACCATCAACGCACCAACATCGTATTCGGCCATCAGTGCCAGCGCCTCATGGACTGATTGCTCGGGAGAAATGGGCAGGATTTTGTTGAACGCTTTTTGCCTCAGCACTAAATCAATCGTGTCGGTAACTCTCATCGGGCACTCCTACGGCGTTCAGCGGGCGTTAGCCGGGGAATATGCCGCGGTCGCCACGTATCGCCGCGGAAGAGCAGTATATCCCGGTTTGCACACAGCTGTCGTACTCGCTTTTGCATAAATTGGGATGTGGGGAAAATCACAAACGGTTGTTTGGGGAGCCCAGGAACTTCAGGGCAGGGGCATCATGGTTGAGTTCGTACCCGGCGGACCCGATACACGATGGTCAGGAACGTGGCCGTACCGCAGGTCAAAAAGCTGGCACCCAGGCCGACGATCAATGAGTTGTCGTGCTCGTAGATGCCATGAATCACACCGAGAACCTGCAGGATGCAAAATCCTCCGAATGTGATCAGCGAGATGCCCTCGTCGCTCTTCTTGCGCCAAACCGCGATGGCCTGCGGGACAAAGAGTAGTGCGTTGCCGATAAGGCCGAGTCCAAAGATGACGGCGACGATTTGTCTCATTTCGATCTCTTCTCCAGGCGCGGCTGCCGGCGCCATCGCTTTTTTCCGCGGAGCGGAACTGAGGGAATGCGCTGCGGCGGAAAATACGCCGCAAGTCTTCATTCTCGAAAGCGTTCAGGAATTCGCAACGTGCCTTGTCCATCGTCTCATTGCGAGCAACGGCAGGGCCATTGGCATCTCTCGAATTGCCAGGAATCATCGCGCATAACACGCTTGGATGCAATAACTTAACATGATCGGAGCGCGTGCATCTAAGACAGAGTGTGCCTTTTGGTGTCCAGGTCGTGGATGTCGGGGTTCGCCCTTTGTGCTTCGCTCTTGTGCGCCCCGGTCCTGGCAGGCTGCGGTGGCAAGCTGCAGTCACAGGCGGCGGACCCGAATCCCAGTGCCCAGGTTCAGCCGCAGTCACCTGCGGAGGAGTTGAAACCCGTCCCACCGACGCCAATTGCCATCAAGAAAACCGAACTCGATGAGCCGACATGGGACCCTGCGTGGACCGAGACCATCGAAAAATCGCTGCCTTCAAGTTTGCTTTCGTCGCGGAGGGCAAAAGTTGTGGGGCCGCTGTGCCCGCGTTTCCGTCGTCTGAGCAAGCCTGAGCGCCGTGCCTTCTGGGCCTATTTCTTTCAGGCACTGGCTGGAGCCGAGGCCGGACTGAAACCGACTGCTGACGTTCACCACACCGATCCCGAGGTCGACGTAACAGACACCGTGACGCATCGCCCGGTGCGTCAGGAAGGTCTGCTGCAGCTTACCTACATGGACAGCTCGCGCTATGGCTGCGAATTCGATTGGTCGAAAGACAGGAATCTGCCCGAGCACCATCCAGCCAAAACCATCCTCCAGCCCGAAAACAACTTGCTGTGCGGCGTGAAAATTCTCGAGGATCAAATCGTGAAACGTCACGAGCTTCTCCTCAGTAACTCGAGCTATTGGTCGACGCTGCGGCCGGGAAACGCGAGTTTCCCGGTCTTCGAGAAGCAAATGGCGAATGTTCCCGTGTACTGCGAGGTGCAGCCTCAGCATCCGGAGCCGACCGAAAACAGCCCGTCGCCGGTCGCGGATGCGGCGAGTCAGCTCCCGAAAACGGAACCGTCAGGATCTGGAATCAGGCCTCTATCGGTTATCCAGGCAGCAGGCCCCTCACACTGACAAATCAAGCGGCCAGCGCCTGCGCGAGGGTTAATAAGGCTCTAGCTCTTTGATGGCCGGGGTCGGCCCAGCATACGCGCGCCCAGGGCTCCGCCGGCAACCGCGAAGGCAAGGATTGCGAGCGCCAGCAAGCTGGTGTTGAAGAGCACGGAAACAGCGCGCCCTTCGGGTGAGAGCATCATCACTTTCGTGGCCGCAATGGTCTGCGGATCAAAGCCTAACGACGACAATTGCTGGCTCCCTAGATTGATCTGGTTCTGCCACAAATCATCGAAGACTTTGCCCTGGTGCAGCCAAAAGCGCATGGCATAGAGCGTCACAGCCGTTGTGATTGCTGCCGTCCAGCTTCCCAGAATGCCGGTCACCAGGCCGATGCGTGCCCCCGCTCCAATCGTGATCCAGGCTGGCCGCTGACTGCGCATGTAGAGTCCAACTACCCAGGCAGCGGCGGCGGGCATCAAAAGCAATCCGAGAATCCCTATCCGCGCAGTGACGGCACAAAGCATCCCGGCCGGGATGGCAAGCGAAAGGGCTGATCGCATAGCCGGTTTCCAGTCGATTGTGCTTGCATCCCGCACCGCCTCGCCCCACCGCTCAGTCTGACCTGAAGCGGCAGAACCTTCTGCGTTGTACACAAGCTGCGGCAGACCGCAGAACGGGCAGTAGCAATCCTCGATCTGCACAGCCTGGTGGCAACGGCTGCAGGTCAGTTCCATATATCTAAAAGCCTATAGTATTTCGGTTCGCAGCGGGAAATATGCAATGAACGACCGATGCGTCGCATTGAATTGCACCGTTTAAGGTGAGTTGCCCGCCCATTGCGCGAGATCTACCCTTTTTTTAGATTTTCGCTGTTAAATGGCCCAGCTTGGCCTCGACAATGGCCTCAGCAGCAGTGACGGCTTCCTCCAGTGTCATGTTCGTCGAGTCCAGAATTACAGCGTCCGCGGCCGGCTTGAGCGGCGAATCGGCCCGATTGCGATCTCTCTCGTCGCGGGCTCGCAGATCGCGGATCACTTCTTCAGGCGGCGACGCAGGTTCGCGTCCTTGCTGGCCCAACTGATCGTAGCGGCGCTGTCCACGGACTTCCGGCGCCGCATCCAGGAAAATCTTTACCTCGGCGTGGGGAAACACGACCGTGCCGATATCGCGGCCTTCCATCACCACGCCACCTTGAGCGGCAACCTCCTGCTGTAACCGGACCATCCAGGCGCGAACCGCCGGGAATATGCTCACGCGAGAAGCCGCGTCAGTCACGAGCGGGTTGCGGATCAGGCCGCTGACGTCCTCGCCGTCGAGCAGGACGCGATTCTCTTCCTCGCCAGGCTCAAGGCGGATCGATGTTTCATGAGTCAGATCTTCCAGGCCTTTACTCTCATCCAGCGGCAGTCCAGCCCGGAGCGCCTTCAGCGCGAAGGCGCGATACATGGCGCCGGTCTCAAGATTCAGCAGGCCGAAATGCTCGGCAAGATGCCGGGCGATGGTGGTTTTTCCTGCGCCCGCAGGGCCATCGATAGCGACAATGACTCTCCGCCGCGGCCCGGAAGAGAGTATGCGGTTGTCTTCCGCGTTCATCCGCGCTTCTTCGATCTCTGCCTTGACGGCGCGGTGAAGCCGTATCGCCCTCTGTTGCCTGCCTTGGCTGTGGCTGCCAATGCCGGCTTCTGGTTCGCGCGCACCGTGCGTTTATCGCCGCGCTTCTCTTTCCGCGCAACGCTGCCACGCCGGGATACCGGCTTCGCAGCCGCTTTCCCCGCGCTCGCATATCCGTTGCGCAAACTCCTCGTTGCGGAAGGTTTCGTTTTCCGCATATTCGATGCGCCGTTTGCATGGCCATTGCCGTTGCCGCTAAAACGGCTCGCGCTGGAGGATCCCTTTGCGGGATGCGCCCCGTTGTGCTTGGCGTGTCCGTTCTTGGTCGTGCCGTGCGCCCAGCGTACTTTGGCAGCATGCCGCGAGGTGCCATTGGTGCGCGCTCCTGCGGTTCGCGCTGACGCACTGCGGCCATTCCGGCCAGTGCGTCGTGCAACACGGCCACTTGAGGACGCTTGACTCGGCTTGCGGTCACGGGAGCGAGTGGGCTGACGACTGATCCGCGGCCGCGCCGCTGGGGATTTTTCCTTGGCTTCCGCCGCTCGCTCAGTTCCGTTCACGGGTAGCGGTTGCTCCGTCGGCTTCCGCACTCCGATGGGAGTCGAAGCAATGGGCGCAACCGGCGTCAGCGTGATTGGTTCGCGCACCACATCCTCATGCTCATAAGAACGCAGAAAGTAGGTCGAAGCCGGCATGGCTGAACTTGCGTAAGCCGTGGGAGCCGCAGCAAACTCCGGAAGCGTTCCCGCCACATAAAAGTGTGGGGAGTGGCCCAGAGAGATCGTGTGCACCTGCCGTGTGGCCACCAGCCCGCGAAGCACCTCGCGCACTTTGCTCCGTGCGGTCAGTGGCGCCAGGAACAGCTCCACTTCTTCCATGCTGGCGGCAATCACGGCTTGCAGATAGATTGAGGCCAGTACGGAGATCGCTGTCACTTGTGAAGTGGACGCGCCTTCGGCAATGGCCTTCTGGAATCTCAACCGCAGCAATTGCCATTGCGTCGGCCGGCCAGGGCCTGACACCACAGGAATGATCCGAAGTTGTTGCCAAAGCTCGGTAATTGCGCGCAGGACAGCGGATTCCGTAACCTCGCGCCCCAGCGCATGCTTCAATTGCGGAATCGTCGCGTCGCCCGCTTCCAGCAGCTTGTAAGTCTGGATGGCCAGCGGCGAAACCTGGCGCGATCCCGTCAATTGCGGGCTGCGCCGCCAGTCGCGATCACCGCGCAGGGCATAGACATAAGGCAATACCCAACCCGCCACAACGAAATCGGGTTGTTCGCCCGGCTGTCCCAGCAGGTTCAAGCGAACGGCTACACCCTCAGCTTCCAGCCGGACTAAAAGCTCTTCCGCCAAGGAGACAATCTTGGCTCCCGGAGCCGCATTCCGCTCACCTGCTACAGCTTCTGCAAATGTTGGCGCGATGAAGGTAGAGAATTGCCGCCGCGGTAAAAAGAGACACAATCCCGTCTCTTCCAGCCAGGTCCGGGCGTCCTCAAATGTGAGCTGCCCGCGTCCGTTCTGGCGCATCCTTTCGGAGCGCGATGCTTCCAGTTGTTCAGCTGTCAAAGAAAAACCCTCGCTTCCAGGTTGGCAATCACACCCTGCAACCCTCGCTCCTGAGAGCGGTTCGGCCACCTTCCAAGACTCCTAAATGCGGTGGAAGGCTCGCTGTATCTGCTTCCAAGAATACAGCAAAGCTATGGGACGTCCATGCGGGCAGCTGGTTGGGTGGCTGGTCTTCGCCAGCTCTAACAATAACCATTCTATACGTTTTGGATCAAGAGCGGTATTCACTTTGATCGCGGAGTGGCATGCAATCGACGCCGCAATGCGGGTGCGTAGCTTAGTAAGTTCCTCATTCCGTGTGGGTTCGTCCGAGTCAAACGAAGTCTGTTCAATCACCTCACCGAGGGTGCGTTCGAGCGCCGCCCCTTCCAGGCCCACAGGCGCCGCTTTTACCGCAAGTGTCTGGGGCCCAAAGGGTTCCACGTCAAAACCGTTGTTTTCCAACTCTTTGGCAATATGTGCAAAAACCACCATCTGCTCGGGCTTCAGTTCCACCAGCAGTGGCATCAGCAGACGCTGGCGCTGCACCCGCTCCACCTGCCGGTCTCGCAGGATCTTTTCAAAAAGCACTCGTTCATGTGCAACATGCTGGTCGATGATCCACAATCCATCGTCGCCCGAGGCCAGAATGAACGATTCCCGCAATTGCCCCAGCGGCTTCAGCGAGCCAAGATGATTCAGATTCGCGGCTGCCTGCTCAGCTTCCACTTGGATCGTCTCAGCGGCTGAACCATTCCCGTAAGCGGCTGCGCTATCGAGGTTTATACCGCAATCCCCCGCAGCTGGTGCAAATAGCGCCTCCGCGGCTCTTCCCCATGCCTCTTCATTAAGGCTGTCAGGATTCAACGCCGGGCCGCCACTCAGGTTTCCCGCGTCAAAGGCCAATGTACCCGGGACTGGCGACGGTCTCCTTGGCGTCAGTCGGAACGCCTCGGTATCGGCCCGGCCTCCCAGGAATGCGCCCGGTTCGGAGTCGGGGGACAACGAACTTTCAACAGGCGGCGAAATCGGGTCACGGCCCGGCAGTCCAGGCAGGGGCGATGCGGCCGGGGGCATGAGCGACGGGCTGGCCGTGGGCTGCGAGTCCAGCGCCGCCAGAAATCCGGCGGCGGGACGCGCCTTTACGAGCGCCGTGCGAAGGCTGTCGCGGACAAAATCGTGCACCAGACTTTGCTGGCGAAAGCGCACCTCCGTTTTCGCAGGGTGCACGTTGACATCGACCTCCTCGGGCGGCATCTCGAGAAATAGAAGCACCACCGGAAAGCTCGTCGGCGGAATCACATTGCGGTAGGCCTCCGTGATCGCGTGCAAAAGCAATCGATCGCGAATCAGGCGTTTGTTCACGAAGATGTAGATCGAGTTGCGATTCAGCTTTTGCAGCTCTGGCTTGGAGTAGAAGCCGGAGAGTCGCAGCGAGCCAGGATCACGCGGCGGCTCGTTCGGGTCTTTCTTCCATGGCGGCGGCTCGGGCAGGCCGGCACGCTCGAGCGGCGTCTCAGCAGCCACCGGCAGCAATTGGCCCAGCGTCTCTTTGCCGAAAACCTGGTAAATCCGCTCGGCAGTCCGTGTAACCCGGGAGGCGGAGACAATGGTGTGGCTCGCTGATAAGAGGTCAAACTGCTTCTCAGGATGGGCGAGAGCGTAATGCGTCACCAGCGCGGTCACATGGGCCAGCTCCGTCGACTCCGCACGCAGAAACTTGCGCCGCGCCGGAGTATTGAAAAACAGATCCGCAACAGCGAGAGTCGTTCCGCGCGGCAATGCGGCGTCTTCCACGCGAATGATTCTTCCGCCCGCAATTTCAATGCGCGTGCCTGTGGTCTCTTCGCCCGTGGATGTCTCCAGCGTGACGCGCGCAACGGAAGCGATCGACGGTAGCGCCTCCCCACGAAAGCCCAGGGTGGCAATCGAGAGCAGGTCGTCCGCGGTGCGCAACTTTGAAGTGGCGTGGCGTTCGAAGGCGAGCAGAGTGTCGTCCCGGTTCATGCCCTGGCCGTCGTCGGAGACGCGAATCAGGCGCCTTCCGCCACCTTCCACTTCCACACGTATGCGGTTGGCTCCGGCGTCCAGGGAATTCTCAAGCAGCTCTTTCACCACTGAAGCAGGCCGGTCCACAACTTCGCCAGCGGCGATCTGGTTGGCAACCTGGTCAGGAAGGACGCGAATGCGGCCCATAGTCTTTAGCGTAACCCAGCCGAAGCGTCAATCTGCCGCTGGGCGAAAACCCGACCATTGCGGCGAGGGATCTGATCGATTGCAGTTTGAACGACGCAGGCGGCAGCCCATTGCATTGCGATGCAACAGGCTGCCGCCTGCAGAAAGGGACTTTGGTTTGAACTGCAGTCCTACTCTAGTTCACGTCCTCTTTGCTTGCTGTGGTCTTCTGGTGCGGCGGGGCTGTCTTGGTTTTCACGTGAGATGCCGTCGTCTGCGTTGCTAAAGCGGGCGCAGGCGCTGCCGGCCCCTCCAGCATCGACGCCTTGCGAATCACGGCCTCTGGTGCGGTGGTCGTAAAGCCTGGATTGTTGGTTAACTGCGCGGCGTACCACTGCGGAGGCAGATACCATCTCGTGTCGCCCGCCGCGCTCAAGTAGTCATAGATCAGCGGCATATTTGCCGGCACTCCGGCATGATCGCGCTCTGAGAGAGCAACGTACGCTTTCAGCTCGCCCGCAATCTGATCCCGCTCTCCGGGATTCTCATCCTCCATTAGCGCAACGGCATATTCCAGGTGTGCCGACGGGATTGCGCCCCGGTCCGCATCTAGACGGAGCGCGACCGTCAAATGGTTCAGAGCATCCTGCCGTTCCTCGGGAGTCCGTGCGGTCAGCCGTTCAAGCTTGGCAAGATAAAAGTGGGCGTATGCATCGTCGGGGCGTTGCTGCAACGCGCTTTGCAGGTTCATCTTCGCCACCGCAAAAAGATCGTAGTCCATGGCCAGGATTCCGTTATCGCGCTTGACGGCCGATATCATCGGCACAAAGTCGGGTCCGCTGGCGCTGAATCCCTTCCCTTTGCTGCGCATCTCGATTTCTGCCTTCAGCTCCCCGTTCAACAGTTGCTGCAGGCGGTCTCCACGCTGTTTCACTCGCGGTGCGCTCCCCATGAATCCCAATCCCATGCGAGAGTCGGTTGTGACCACCTGGTTGAGCGTCGCAAACAGGTGCTGAACTTCCCGCGGGTCGTACCCCTGGTCCAGCATGTATTTCGTCGCCAGTTCATCCGCGTCGTCTTCTTCCCTCGTGCCCCATATAACCGGCTCAATTTGAGGATGGATGAAGTAGTGGCCCACTTCCATTCCGGTCGCCAGGCCAACGCTTCCGCCCATCAGAGACCCGAGTCGCAGCGGGATCAGCGCGCTGCCCAACCCGGCTCCCATCACCGTGCTGGCCACGTCGGTGATCATCTTTTCCTTCTCAGCTTTCTCCTTCGCCAGCTCTACCTCTACATTCTTGTCGCGAATGCGCAGGTAGGCTTGCCTCAACTCGATGTGCGCAATCTCGTGCGCCAGCGCATAACTCAGCTCCGCTTCGTTGTCGAGCATGGAGATTAAGCCGGTCGAGATGTAGATCGTTCCCGTGGACAGCGTGAGCGCTTTCGGAATGGGATCGTACAGTACCCGAAAGGTATAAACGTTGGGCGAGCTCTTGGGAACCATCCGCTGACCAATGTGGTTTACGTAGCTTTGAACCACCGGATTGCTATAGAGACGCTGGCGGTCGAATGAGTCACCAAGAACACTGTCCTGCGACACTCCCAGGTTCTCCGTCAGATTGATGCCATAAGCAAGCTGCATGTCGGATTTTCTGAGAGCGTCCCATTCCTGCTGAATGAGATCCTGCACTTCCGGCATCTGTTCGATCCTGGCGATTTTATCTTTATCGACATTGCTCAAGTCAGCCGGCGCGTTCGGGTCCTGTGCCTTCTTTTGCTTCCCTGAAAGGGCGTTGCCAAGTTGGTTTAGCTGGGCTGAAGATTTTGGCGTTGAAACTCCGCAGAACAGCACTGCACACAGAGCGACTGTGAGGGGCTTATACACAAGACCTCCTATGTCTTCTAACGCGGCCTCTGGGGAGACCGCTGGCCGTTTTCGGCTGGGGAGGGGAAGGCCGGGTTAGGAGAGAGTATAGGCCGGATTTTCCTGGACCGTCAACGATTCAAATGTTTGACAGCAGTCATTGATTCAGCGGAGATTACGAATGGGTACACCAAAGATTTTCAGGCACTCGATTTGAGGGCGCTGCTCGTTCCGGCAATTCCCGCAATCAGAGACGCTTGACCGTGGTGTGACCTGAGGCACACGCGCTTCTTTGCTGTCACGCGACAATGTTCACATAGGGCTTGGCGAGTCACACGCTGCGCCGGCCGGGAGAATCGATCCATGAGCGATCTTGCCACGTTAGCTGAAGCCGTTGCCGTTGACCCCCTTGTCGGCCATCCCCCTGACTATCACGTCTTTCACAAGTTCATTCAGCGCTGCAAAAACCTCCCCGCCATTACCACCGCCGTAATCTGGCCGATGACCGACGTAGCTTTGAGGGGCACCGTAGAAGCCGCTCTCGCAGGCCTGATCGAACCGACCCTGATTGGTCCGGAAGCCGGGATGAAGGCTCTGGCCATCAAAATTGGTGTCGATATCAGCAAATTTCCCATCCTGGATGTCGAAACGGAATCGAAAGCAGCCGAAGTGGGCTGCCAGGTATGTCGCGCCGGGCAGGCCCTTGCCATGATGAAGGGCAGCCTGCACACTGACGAACTGATGAAGGCGGCAATGCACAAGGATACCGGTCTTCGCACCGCGCGCCGCATCTCCCATGTCTTCATCATGGATACACCGGCCTACGCCCGCACCCTGCTCATTACCGATGCGGCCATCAACATTACCCCCGAACTCGAAGACAAGGTCCACATCGTGCAGAACGCCATCGATTTGGCCCACGCGCTTGGCATTCCCGAGCCCAAAGTAGCGTTGCTTTCCGCTGTCGAGACGGTCAACCCCAAGATCAAGTCCACGCTCGACGCTGCCGCGCTCTGCAAGATGGCTGACCGCGGACAGATCACCGGCGGCATTCTCGACGGCCCGCTGGCCTTTGACACTGCCGTCAGCGTCAAAGCCGCCGCTATCAAGAAGCTGGTCTCGCCCGTCACCGGCCAGGCAGACATTCTCGTGGTGCCCGATCTCGAGAGCGGCAACATGCTCGCCAAGCAGCTTGAGTATCTGGGCGGCGCGCAATTGGCTGGAATCGTGCTCGGCGCGCGTGTGCCGACCATCCTCACCAGCCGTGCAGATTCCGCGGAGACTCGCCTCACAAGCTGCGCGGTCGCCGTTTTGCTGCATTACGCTACTCATCCCGGAGTGAAGGTCTAACTAATTCAATTAATTCCCTACAGCCCCAATGGGCGCCCTCACCCGGGCGCTCATTTTGTCGTTATGTGAATTTAAGTTCAACTTACCATTTCCACAATCTCGGTCCCGGGAACCAATCGCTCCGCGCCTGCATCGTACTCCATGCACGACACGCGTACCCTGACGCCAAACGTCGGTCGCGACGCGTTGTTCGCGTCCAAGGAGATAATTGATGTCGACCCATACAGCGCAAGCATCGAAAGCAGCCAAAGTCAGCAATCCAGATGGTTTTGCCCACGAGCAGATCAAAGACCTTTCCAGCGTCCTCAATGCGTTGCTGGCGGATTTCTTCGCTCTTTATCTAAAGACCAAAAACTTCCACTGGCACATGAGCGGAGCGCACTTCCGCGACTATCACTTGCTTCTCGACGAACAAGCTACCCAGATCTTCGCCGTCACCGACGATATTGCCGAACGAGTTCGCAAAATTGGCGGAGAGACAATTCGTTCCATCGGTCACATTGCCCGCCTGCAGCGCATCGCCGACAACGATCAGGAATTCGTGCCGGCGCGCGACATGCTCCTCGAGCTCCACGGCGACAATCGTGCCCTCGTTGAAAGCCTGCGCACTGCCCATGAAGTAGCTTCCAAGGCAAACGACTACGCGACCACCAGTTTGATCGAAGTCTGGATCGACGAAGCCGAACGGCGCGCCTGGTTCCTGTTCGAATCCACGCGGTAGCAGTCGCTACGGCGATGGCCAACCTTAAGATGGATTTGCGCTGGCAGGCTCACGCGGACTTTGTTCGTGTGCTCCGTTCTGAGAGACTTGATGCATGTCCGAACGCCTGCCCGCGCTGATCCCTGCGCTGATTCCCGCGCTGATCTTTGACCTGGACGGCACTCTCACTGACTCGAAACCCGGCATCCTTGGCTGCCTGCGCGAAGTTCTGGTCGCGCGCAACATCGTTGACCGCGGCCCTCTCGACCGATTCATCGGCCCTCCGGTCGAGGAATGGGTTACGGAACTCCTGCCCGATGGAACCGAAGAAGATCGCGCCGCGCTCGCGCGCGATTACCGCGCCTGCTATGACCGCGTCGGCTGGCGCAACAATTCAGTCTTCCCCGGCGTCGCTGAAATGCTCGCCCAGCTTTATCAGCAGGGCTTTCCGCTTTACGTGTGCACCTCAAAGCAGGAGCACTTTGCCGTGCGCATTCTTGAAACTTTCGAGCTCGCGCGCTTTTTTGCCGGCATCTACGGCGACAAGGCCGAATACGCGAGCCACAGCAAAATTGATCTCCTTGCCCGCATCTTGAGCACCCACTCGCTCAACCGCGAATCAGCATGGATGGTCGGCGACCGCGTCTTCGACATCGAGGCCGCGCACGCCAGCAACATTCGCTGCATCGCAGCCGCATGGGGATACGGCGCACAGCAGGAATGGTCCCAGGCCGACGCCATCGCGGCCACGCCCGCCGATCTCTTCGCACTCGTCAACTCACAAGTTCTCGCCCCCGGCGCTCTTGCGCGTCAGCCCATCATTCCTGCATAGCTGGACACAAGGCGCCGTGAAAGTCACCGCGTTGCGCGATTCTCAGCATCTATCATTAGGTGGGCCCGTCCGGTTCCAATTAAGAGGAGGCTGCTCAAGCCGATGTCCACCGTCACCGCATCCGCCGTCGTTGCCGCTGCCGGTGGCAGCTTCCTGCTCGAATCCCGCTCGCCCAGTGAGATTTTCACCCCCGAAGATCTGAACGAGGAGCAGCGCCAGATCGCCTCCACCGCCGAGCAGTTTGCGCGCGAAGAAATTTTGCCCCGCACCGCCGCGATCGAGGCTAAGGAGCCCGGAGTCCTGCAGGCGTTGCTGCGCAAAGCTGCCGAGTTGGGTTTCACCGCGGTCGATATTCCCGAGGAGTACGGCGGCCTCGCGATGGACAAGATCACCTCCACGCTGATTACCGATCACATCTCGGTGCTCGCCAGCTTTTCAACCGCCTTCGGCGCGCACACCGGCATCGCCACGCTGCCGCTGGTGTGGTACGGCACGGAAGAACAGAAGCAACGCTACCTGCCCAGGATCGCTTCCTGCGAGTGGATCGGCGCTTATGGATTATCTGAGGCAAGCTCGGGCTCTGACGCCATGAACATCCGCGCCCGCGCCGCGCTTTCGCCCGACGGCTCTCAATACATCCTCAATGGCGAAAAGCAATGGCTGACCAACGGCGGCATCGCGGATCTTTACACGGTCTTCGCAAAGATTGATGGAGAGAAGTTTTCTGCGTTCCTCATCGAGCGCGGTACGCCGGGCCTCACCGCAGGCGCCGAAGAACACAAGCTCGGCATTCGCGGCTCATCCACCTGCCCGCTCGTGCTTTCTGATTGCGCAATTCCCAAAGAAAACCTGCTGGGCGAGGCCGGCAAGGGGCACCATATCGCGTTCAACGTGCTCAATATGGGCCGCCTCAAGCTCGGAGTGGCGTGCATCGGCGGCGCGCGCCATGCGCTGGCCCACACCATTCGCTATGCCAAAGATCGCCGAGCCTTCGGCAAGTCCATCGCCGAGTTCGGTCTGATCCAGCGCAAAATTTCTTCTGCGTCAGCGCGGCTCTACGCTGCCGAAAGCATGGCCTACCGCACGGCAGGACTGCTTGAATCAAGATTGGCGCAACTCGGCTCTGATGCGCGGCCCACCGACATTCCGCGCGCCATTGAGGATTACGCGGTCGAGTGCTCCATCCTGAAAGTCTATGGCTCCGAGATGCTCTCTTTGGTGGCCGACGAACTGATCGCGACCATGGGCGGCTACGGCTATGTCGAAGAGTATCCGGCGGAGCGCTACTACCGCGATGCCCGCATCAATCGCATTTTCGAAGGTACAAATGAGATCAACCGGCTGATCATCACTGGCTGGATGATGAAGCAGGCGATGAGCGGAAAGTTGCCGCTTCTTCCGGCGATCAAGCGCGTCATGGACGAAGTCACCGCTCCGCCATCGTTCGGCGGCGACTCCGATACAAGCCAGCCGCTGGCACGTGAGGCCGCGGTGTTGGATGCGGTGCGAAAGATGACGCTGTTCGCGGCGGGCGTCGCCAGTCAGCGCTTCATGACGGCTCTCGAAGAACAGCAGGAGATCATGGCCGATCTCGCCGATATGATCATCAACGTCTTCGCGCTGGAGTCGGCGTTGCTGCGCGCGCGCAAAATTACCGCCGTCGGCCGCAACACGGCGGAAGTCGCTACAGCCATCACCGGTATCCTGGCCGACGAAACCATGGGATTGGCCGAGCAAGCCGCGCGGCGTGTGCTCTCCGCTTGCGGTGAGGGCGACGCGCTCCACACGCAGCTCGCCATCCTGCGGCGGCTGGCGCGTTTCACGCCTGCTAATCTCACCGCACTAAGCCGCACCGTGGCGCGTCACGCGATCGCCATCGATCGCTACCCGTTGTAGTGCCGCATCGCCGTGCGATTCCTCCGCGCCCGGCGATAGAAGCTGGGCGACAATCGCAACTGCGGGAATCAGGTAGACCATCGATCCGCACACCCACATGAAAGCTCCGGCGGCCACCTGGTCGTTGAGCGCGCTCAGCCCGAAGGGCCGGGGAACTGCGCCATAGCTCGGATAAAGCAAGCGGCCCGAAAAGCAGAGAAAAGCCGATACTCCCGTATTCACCACATCCGCGAGCAGAAGGTAAAGAATCATCATCCAGCGCGACTGTGCCGGGCGGCTCGGCCACGGCAAAATGACGGGCCACCAGAACATCAAGTTGGTGAAGAAGAAGCACGCATGCTCGAAGTTGTGCCAATTTTCTGAGGCGAGCGCGAACTCGTAGGCGCGCGGAATGTGCCATCCGATGTACGCGGCATTCATCGCAATCCAGGCCATGCGCGGCCGCGTCACGAATCGGCCCGCCGCGTCGAGCGCGCCGGTTATGAAGAGCGGGCGCAACAGCGCAATGAACCATTTTGGCAATCCGCGCAGCATGGGAACGACAGGCGCGCCCAGCACGATGAGCGGCGGCGCAATCGACATCAGCACAAAATGCTGCGCCATGTGCATAAACAGCAGCGATTCGCTAAAGGTGTCGAGCGGCGACGCGACGGCCACAAAGAGCGCAACGATGCCTCCGAGAAATGTTGCCAATCGCCAAGCCGGAAACTTTGCGGGTCTCGTGCGCCGAATGCGCGCCCAACCTCGCACATAGATTGCCGCGGTGAGTCCGAGCGCGGAGGTCACAATCCAGGGAATATCCCAATCGGTAAACAGATCCGCGACTGTCGTAGTCTCAATCATGGATTCGTCTTTGGGCTTGCACTTTGCCCCGTGTCCGATTCGCTTCGCGGCGCATCGGCGCCCGGAGTGGCCTGCGATGTTTCCAGCGCCTTCCGCGAAGCATCGTATGCGGGAGGCTCATTGGCCGGATGCAGCGTTTCCAAAAAGCTCACCAGTGCTTCAATCTCTGCCGGCGAAAGATTCTTGCCATAAGCCGGCATGTTGCCGCCGCCGCTCACCACTTTAAAGCGCATTTGATCCATCGTCATGCGCGTTGCCACGTCGTCGAGAGCGGGGCCGCGCTCCCCTCCGGCTCCGCCAATCGAATGGCAATTGCGGCACTGTTTGGCCTGGAAAACAACTGCGCCCTGCCGAACCAGTGGAGTGGCATTCTGCAAATAGTGCGCGGGAATGGGATCGCTGCTCCACGCGCTCATGTGCGGGCTCCATGGCGTAGTGGTTCCCAAATGAGTGAGCACGCCAAAGCACACGGCAATCGTTGCGACAGCGAGCACTGCCACCGGCCTACGATGCCAGCTCTTCTCGCCCTCCGAAGCATAGAAGGGAATCGCCAGCAATACAGCGATGCCGATCAGCGGCGCGATCAGGATAAACGGAGTCTCCATCTCCGGCGGTAAATACGAGAGGATCGTGTAGATCCACAAAAAGAAGAAGTCCGGCTTGGGAACAGTT
This sequence comes from uncultured Acidobacteriaceae bacterium, assembly GCA_963758785.1. GTDB lineage: Bacteria > Acidobacteriota > Terriglobia > Terriglobales > Acidobacteriaceae > Telmatobacter. The sequence goes on along the minus strand of CAVWXA010000015.1, from coordinate 833,496 downwards.
TGAATGATCGACGGATCGGGCTGGCCGCTCGGTCCATACGGTCCGAAAGCGAAGGCGCACACCGCGACAGCCGCAACAATTGCGCCGGAAAAAACCAGGTCCTTCCAAAACGCACCCGGGATGAAGGGAATGCCCTCTTCGTGAGTCAGGCGATTGTATTCTTCCGCGTACGTCGCGCGCCGCACCAGGCGCCCCGGCATCGGCCAATCGTTGATGCCGAGTTTTAACACCATCCACACGTGCACCAGGACAAACACCAGCAATGCGCCGGGAATAACAAAGACGTGCAGCGCGAAAAAGCGTGAAAGCGTGGCGCCCGCGATAATCGGGCCTCCGAGCAGCAGATGAACCAGCCCGCCTCCAATCCACGGCACGCGGCTCACAATCGAAGCGCCAATCCCCAATCCCCAATAGGCATCCTGATCGAAGCGCAGAACCTGGCCGGTGAATGCCATCCCCAGCGTCATCAGCAGCAGAAAGACGCCGACAATCCACGTCAATTCGCGCGGAAATTTATATGCGCCGAACAGAAACACCTGCGCCATGTGGATCAGAACGATGGCGACCATGAAGTTCGATCCCCAGCCGTGGAGCGCCCGCAAAAACCATCCCAGCGGAATCTGGTGATTCAGAATATTCAGGCTGTTCCACGCCTCGCCCGCCGAGGGCACATAGACGAGCGCCAGCAAAATGCCCGTGAAGATTTGCAGAAACAGCAGCGTGAAAGCGGCGCTGCCAAAAACGTACCACCAGCTCGCGGTGTTGCGCGGAACGGGATGCAGCGCAGCATCCTTCACCGGCCCTTCGAACTGCAACCGCCGCTCGAGCCACGCGTACACGCGCTTTGCCGTCGCGTTCATCCACGGCATGAACCATCTCCCTGGCCGGTTGAAATTTTCACCAGCTTCGCGGAATTCGAGAGCGTCGGCATTTGCCCTGCGTCAATCTGCAACTCGCCGCCTGTGATCTTCCAGTTATAGGTAAACAGTCCACGCTCGGGCGGCCCGGCAGCGCGCGACCCGTCGGCATAATACACGCCGCCGTGGCACGGGCACATGAAAAGCTGCGATTGCGGAAACCAGCGCACCGGGCAGCCCAAATGCGCACAATTGATCGCGAACACCCGGAATTGATCGGCGCCCTCGCGCCGCACGTAGCAGGGCACGTTATCGGTCTGCCCGTCCCAGCTATTCATTGCGGGATTCTTGTAGACCGAGAGCCGCGTTTCCCCGGCCGGAAAAGCATCCACCGGGCCGAGCGACACCCACGAATCGTAGCTTGCGTCCTTTCTCCACGGCGCAAGCAGATAACGGAACACAGGCACAGCGAGCACAAGTCCCACCAGGCCGTTGAGCCCGATTGCGGCCTTGAAGAGCAGCCAGCGGCGCGACACAATCCTTGCGTCGTCGCGCCGCGCGGCATCGCCCGTACCATGCGCACTCGCGTTCTCGGATGGCTGCTCTTCTGGTGCCTGTTCTTCGTAGCTCATCTCTTTCACCTCCTGCTCGGCGCGGCCGTTGTCGGTTGTTTCGGTCCCGCATTCGCCGCGGTTTGCTGCCCCGTGTTTCGCAAGCTCGCCAGGTACGTCACAATGTCGTCCACGTCCTGCGCAGAAAGCGGCACGGCCTGTTTTCCGCCTGCGCTGTCATGCCGCCAGTCGGGCTGCCCAATGTCCGGACGTCCGGCAACAATCATGCTGCGCAACGCCTGGTCGCCGACGAGCGCAAGGTAATCAGGGCTCGTCAACTGTTGGTGCGACGCCTCGTGACATCCCGCGCAGCGAGCCTGGTAGCCCAACTCCCCGCGATGCGGATCACCGTTTTGCCCTTGCGCGTACGCCGGTGGCGTCGCTCCACCAAAGGCATCCGGCCTCGACCACTCCCTGCGCATGCCCGCAACCAGCGCGTTCACCTGTGCATCGGTCAACATGCCGCCTTCCGATTGCGCAAAGGCCGGCATCTCCGTGCCCGGCATGCCGCCGGAAATCCACTTCCGCAATGTTGCGTCGTCCACAAGCGCCTGGTATTCGGGATTCGCAAGATCGATTGCCGGACCGTTCTGTCCATTCGTTCCATGGCACGCGGCACAGTTTTCGCCGTAGAGCGTCGCGAAATCGCTCACTTGCGTGGGGCGCACAATCGGGTTCGGCGGAATGCCCGGCGCATGCTCGCAACCGCCAAGCACCGCGGCCGCGCAAGCCAGCAACGCCATCGCCGCGAAGCGCATCAATGTTCCTCCCAATCGCGCGAGTTGTCCTGCGGCGGCCCAACATCTGGCCTCGATTCCATCAGCCCCGGCGCTTCAATGCCCAGTCGCGCAGCAAACGGCAGCGACTGGCCGGTCCGCACTCGCCCCTGGCGCGCAACCAAAATTCCCGCGACCACGCCATAGGTGACTTGCGAAACCAAAAACCATCCCCATGCGATGCGCTCATCCAATGCGGGATTGATGATGCCCATGAACGAATGCAGAACGCCCGTCCACAGCACAGGCGCCAGAATCCCGCCGAGCAGAACGGGATGCCGCGGCAGCATTGGCAGCATCGCGCCGTAGAGCAATCCGACCAGCAGACACGTCACCGACTGGATGAGGATAGCCACCAGCAGCCCCTGCCAATGAAAGGCCGCAATCTCGGCCGTGGTCGGGTTGCGCCAGTGCGCCACGCCCGCGCCGCCCAGCAGATTTACCGGGTACCAGATGCTGTGTTGCGCAATCAGTCCGTAGAGAAGCGCCGGCAAAATCATCGCGATGCCGCCGGCGATGCCGCCCTTGATGCCGCTGGTAATCGGGTATGTCTCGACGGGCAATCGGGCACGGTGTCTTGGACTGAGCCTGATGTGCTCCACCAGCGCGCGCGACGATTCAATCGTCACCGGCTGTTGAAGTACCGGGACCTCCTCGTGGTGTTCATGTGGCAGAACCTGGCGAAACCATCCAATGCACCCGGCGAGCATCAGCACGCCGCCCAGGATGCTGATGCCTGCGCTCGTCACCAGTCCCGCGGCCGCCAGCGTGCACCCGAAGGCCAGCACAATGGGCCATGCAGTCGGCGCGGGTAGATGAATCGCCGAGCCCCCGGCATGTTCCTTCTCGTGTTGCCCAGCCTCCGCCATCACTTCACCTTCCCACGATGTACACAACCGTGAAGACCACCACCCACACCGCATCCACAAAGTGCCAGTAGAGCGCAAGCACCTGGATGCGTTCGGCATGTCGTTTCTCCACGCGGCCCAGCAGCGTGAAGATCAAAACCAGCGAAAGCATCAGAAGGCCCACGACAACGTGAGTGGCGTGCAGGCCTACAAGCGAGTAGAACGTTGTCCCAAACAGATTCGTTCGGATCGTCAGGCCGTCCGTAAAAATCAGCTTGTTCCACTCCACCGCCGTGCCGCCCAGGAAGATCATGCCCAGCAGCATCGTGAGCGCCCACCACGCGCCGAACACACGAATGCTTCCACGCTCGATGGCCCGCTCAGCCAGCACGATGGTGATGCTGCTCGAAAGCAGGCATACAGTATTGAAAATGGGTATGTCGAGAATCGCGGGCGTCGGCCCGTACGTGCTGCGGCCAATGTAATAAACGTACGCAACCACGAAAATCGTAAAGATGGCCGACTCGCCGATGATCAGCGACAACATGCCCACGCGTCCGCGTGATGGCAGGCGCCAGTTTTCATCCGCGAAAATGGGAAGCGTACTCATCGTTCGTACTTCCAGTCCGGATCGTTGGGGTGCTTGATATCCCACAGCGGCCGCCGGCTGCGCACGACCGGGTCGATCGCGAAGTTATAGGAAGGCGGAGGCGAGGGTGTTGACCACTCCAGCGTCCACGCATCCCATGGATCGTTGCCGGCCTTGTCGCCATGAAAGTACGAGTCAACCAGATTCCAGACAAAAATCAACACCGCGATTCCCTGGATGATGCCGCCCAACGAAATCACCATGTTGAGCGTGCCCCATCCTCGATTCGCTTCGTAGGTGTAGATGGAACGGGGCATCCCGAGAAGGCCGACAAAGTGCATCGGATCAAAAGTCACATGGAAGCCAATCAGGAACAGCCAGAAGTGCCACTTCCCGAGCTTCTCGCACAGCATGCGCCCAGTGGCTTTCGGATACCAGTAATAAATCGCCGCAAAGATGCAGAAAACGATGGCGCCCACCAGCACGTAATGAAAATGTGCGATCACAAAGTAGGAGTTGTGCAACTGCCAATCCCAAGGCGCCACCGAAAGCATGATCCCTGTAAGTCCCGCCATCAGGAACTGAAACACAAACGCTGTGCAGAAGAGCATCGGCGTAGCGAAGCGGATTCTTCCACCCCACATCGTCGCCAGCCAGTTGAAAATCTTGATGCCGGTAGGAATGCCGACCATCATCGTGGAAAGAACGAAGAATGCGTTGCTCACTGAAGTCATGCCGATGGTGAACATGTGGTGTGCCCACACCGTCAGGCTGATGAAGCAGATGCCCACTGAGGCCGCAACCATCGCCGGATAGCCGAAAACAGCTTTGCGCGAGAAGACGGGAATGATCTCGTTGGCAATGGCGAAGGCAGGCAGCACAAGAACGTAGACCTCTGGATGTCCGAAGATCCAGAAAAAGTGCATCCAGACCACCGCGGAGCCACCGGCCTGCGTATCGAAGAAATGTCCGCCCAGATACCGATCGATGAGCAGCATGATCTGCGCGGCGGTCAGCGGCGTAATCGTGATCAGTGTCAGCCCGCTCACCACCAGCATCAGCCACGCGAAAAGCGGCATGCGAAACAGCGTCATGCCACGGCAGCGCATGGAAATGATCGTCGCAATAATATTGATGGCCGTGCCCAGCGTGCCGAATCCCATCACGATGAGCGACAGCGCCCAGTAGTCGGTGTTATGCCCGGGAGAGAATGCTTTCGCCGTGAGCGGCGCATAGGCCCACCAACCCACATCGGGCGCGCTGCCCATGCCGTAGAGTCCGAACCCGCCCACAAAACTGAAGTAAAGCAGCAATCCGCCGAACGCCGTCATCCAGAAGCTGAAAGCGTTCAGGCGCGGGAAGGCCATGTCGCGCGCGCCGATCATCAGTGGAACCAGGTAATTGGCAAACCCGAACAGAATCGGCATCCCCACCAGGAACACCATGGTCGTGCCGTGCATCGTAAACAACTCGTTATAAAATTCCGGCGAAACCATGTGGTTGTTCGGGATGGCAAGCTGAATGCGAATGATCAGAGCTTCCGCGCCCGCGATAAGCAGGAAGAAGAGCGCGTACACAACATACAGAATGCCCAGCTTTTTATGATCGACGGTCACCACCCAGCTATGCAGCCACTCGAGCATCGCCACGCCGCGCGAAGGCGTTGCGTCAAGTGAGCCGGGAATCGGATAAGTCTGGTCCGCCATCTTCTTCCTCTAGCGCAAAGTTGAAAGGTACGCCACCACTTGGTCGATCTGCTGATCGCTGAGTTGCATCGCCGGCATCAGCACGCCGGGTTTGAACGTGGCCGGATCCTTGATCCATGCGCGCAGATTCTCCGGAGTGTTCTCCGCGGCTCCTGCCGCAATTGTCGCCCGGCTCATCAGGTGCGTGAGGTCGGGCCCAAACGTCCCCTTGGCCGCCGTCCCTGAAATTGTGTGGCAATTCACGCAAGCCTCGGTGTCAAAAACGTGCTGGCCCTCGGCCGCGGCCGCGTTCTGCGCATCGCCCGGCGCGCTCGGCCGTTGCTGTTCCTTCACCCACGCGTCGAACTGCTGCGGCGTGTCCACATACACGCGAATCAGCATCATTGCGTGCTCGATGCCGCAAAATTGCGCGCACTGTCCAAAATAAAGTCCCGCTTTTTGCGGATCGATCCACATCTCGTTGGGATGGTTGGGAATCAAATCGGTCTTGCCGGCGAGCTGTGGGACCCAGAAGCTGTGATCCACATCGGCCGAAAGCAGGTGCAGATACGTCGGCTCCGGTTCTTGCGTCGTGCTCACGGGAACGTGCAGCTCGTTGGCCGTCACAATCCCCAGCTTAGGATAACGAAACTCCCACCAGAACTGATGTCCCACCACGGTCACGTCGAGCGCCGATGTGGGTTTGGGCTCGTCTTGAATCGCAAAAATGATGCGCGCCGTGGTCAGAAACAGCACCACTACAATCAGCACCGGGATCACCGTCCACGCCAGTTCCACCTGGACGCTGCCGTATATTTGCGCCGGTTCATGCTGCTCGTCCGTTTCGCGCGCACGGAATTTGAAGATGACGTAGACCAGCAGGCCCGCAACCACCGCAAAGATCGCGCCCGTAATCATCAGCACGAAGAGCGACAAACCGTAGATCTCGTGCGCAGGTGTCGAAGCGGGCGCGAGAGTGCTGGGTGTTGCTTGCGGACCCTGTGCCACGGCCAGCAGTGCGCTGGCGCAAACCACGAAAACCAAATAGATCCGAAATCGAATTGAGGAAAGGGTGCGCATTCGCTGCATATTCCTCCACGTTCCGGTCAAAGTCTTCAAGGCCTGCAGCAGGCGGACGCCTGCCCGTTGATGATGCGGTCGATGCGTTCGCTCTCCCGCAGCGGAGGTTTATCCCTCGATGAATCGGCATGCTGATCAGCGCCATCGGCTCAACGTGTGCGCTGTGGGGAACACGAGCTGCCGAGGACGATTATAAGTCATCTATTTTTCCGCAGTGCCTTGCAGTGAGACGCCGCTGCGAGATAAAACTGTCCCGTCTCCTCAATCCGTATCCAATGCAGCCCGCGTCCATCGATCGTCCCGCAATTCGCGTCCTTCTCGCTGGCGCAGAGCGCTCGCTCGTCGAGGGTCCGCATCCTGAGCGGGCACGTCGCGATGCCCAGTCGCTGCTCCTTCACGTATTACGGAGAGATGAACCGGCCGTGAATCTCGCGTGGCTCATCGCGCACCAGGAAAAAATCCTCTCGCCCAGTGAGTCTGCAGCATTTCAGTCGTTGCTCAATCGCCGCCTCGCGGGCGAGCCCATCCAATACATCACCGGCGTTGTGGAATTCTTTGGACTGGGCTTCCATGTCGACCACGATGTGCTCATCCCGCGCCCCGAGACGGAGCACCTCGTCGAGAAAGCGCTCGTCTTGGCAGCAAACTTAGCCCGTCCGCGCATCGTTGACGTTGGCACTGGTTCGGGAGCAATTGCTGTCGCGCTGGCCCGCCATCTTCCCAATGCATATGTTTTCGCGACAGATATTTCTGCGCCCGCATTGTCCGTTGCGCGCGAAAACGCAGAGTCGAATGGTGTCGCCAACGGCGTGCGCTTTTTCGAAGGCGATCTTCTGGCGCCTGTGGCCGGCGAAAAGTTCGATATTGTCGTTTCGAATCCGCCCTATGTCCCACACGCCGATCGCGACACGCTCTCCGTCGAGGTACGCGACTTTGAACCAGCACAGGCTCTTTTCGCAGGCGAGGACGGCCTCGCCATCTACCGCCGTCTCATTCCCGCCGCATTCGCCGCGCTTGCCTCTGGCGGTCTCCTTCTGCTGGAGATCGGCTACGGGCAGACCGAAGCTGTTCATGGGCTCATGGTCGACGCTGGATTTGCGGAGATCAACTTTACGCCGGATCTGCAGAGCATTCCACGCGTAGCCTCTGCCCGCCGGCCCTGAATCCGCGCGGGTCGACTCCGCGGCCTTTTGAATGCGAACAATCCAGGCTCGCTTTAGGCCCGCCCGCTCTTGTTCAGTTCCTTATGAAAGCCGAGATCGCGTTCCGTCAGGCTCTTGGTGATGTACGCAATCTGCCCGTAGTGCAGCCCGAAGTGCTCAACCACCTGGTAAACAGCGTCGAGGCCGTGCACGTGGTAGCCCTGGATCTCGTAAGGAGCCAGCAACTCCTCCACCGTCAGCCGCTCCAGCACCGCCGCAGCCGCGTCCAGGGTTGCGCCCAGCTTCGCCAGCAACTCCGCGGCCGTCGCTTCGCCCTTCGCCGCAAACTCGGCCGGCCGGTTCCGCTTGTCTTCCTCTTTGTTAAACGACGCCACTAGCCACTGGCCCACATTGCCATTCAAGTGCAGCAGCAGATTTCCAATGCTGTTGCTGGCGTCGTTCGGCCGCCACCATACTTGCTCTTCGCTCAGCGGCGCTACACATTCCTTGAGCCTCGGCCAATACAGGTCCATCAGCTTCTTATGCGAGAACTCGAGAAACAGTCTGGCCAAATCGGAGTCGGTTGCTGCCATTTCAGATCTGCCTCCTTGGTAAAAGCTGTGGATTCACCAACGTCCGGCTAGCGGCGCAGACTTAAATCAGCTCGTAGCCCGCAAACCAGTAGCCGATCTCGAAGGCCGCTGTCTCTTCCGCGTCTGAACCGTGAATCGCGTTTTCTTGAATGGAGCTGGCAAACTTCTTGCGGATGGTTCCTTCCTCGGCGTTGGCGGGATTGGTTGCGCCCATCAGCTTGCGCAGGTCCGCAATCGCATTCTCCTTCTCTAAAACCATCAGGCAAAGCGGCCCCGAAGACATGAACGTTGTCAGGTCATCGAAAAACGGCCGCTCGCGATGAACTGCATAGAAGCCCTCGGCTTCCCGCTTTGAGATAAACTCCTTTTTGATGGCGACAAAGCGAAAACCCGCCTTGTCAATCTCGGCCAGGATGGCACCCGTAAAATCCTTGCGGACCGCGTCTGGCTTGATGATGCTGAAAGTGCGTTGTTGCACTCGATTTACGCTCCTCTGTGGATTTCTCTTCGAATTTCATTGTAGCCGGAACGTGCTCCAAAATGCGGTTTCGGCCTTAGTTTTGAAGCGTTTAGAGCCACTCGTTACCTTGGTGCACTGTCCGATAGGGAGTCAGTTTATCCCCCAAAAGGGGTATACGCGAATCCCTTTTTGTGCCCACAACCGCCTTGTTTTCTGCTATTAATGGAGAGGAATCGAGAAGTACCGCGGGCCCGGCCATCAGACTCATGGTCGCCGAAAGCCCGTATTTTGGGGATCACTGAATGTTTGTAATACTCCAAGTAGTTGCCGTGGTTGCGATCGCTCTCTACCTTGTCCGGTGGCAGAGGAGCGCGCGGCGCCGCAACTCGCAAACTTGGGAAACACTTCTAGCCAAGCTCCGCCCCGAATGGAGCGCGCGTGAACTGAGTGATCACTTCCTCTGGCAAGAAGGTCTGAGTGCTACCCCTGAAGACGCATGGCAACGCATGGAAGGTCCTAAAGGCCTCTGGGTGATGTACCAGAACGCGCGCGTCATGCTCGAGATGGCGGATTTCGCTGCCAAGCATTGCGAAGGCGTTGACCGCCTTCTGATCGAGACACTGCACAGCGATGCGATGCAGATTCGCGTATGCGTCCTCGCAGCCCTCGGCCAGTATGCATTTACTCACGCCAGCGAGGGAGTCCGCGTGAATGCCTTCCGCGCCGCCTCGATGTATACCGGCATGGCCGCTCGTACCACCCAGTTGCTGCAGGAATATGCAGCCGTCATGGTGCCCGACTTCGTCGCAGCCATGTAACACGGCTTTCTCCTCCAGACACAAGACCCCGGCTGCGGCCGGGGTTCTTGTTTTTTTGTTCCGAAACGGACTGTCTGATCTCTCACATCGACTCGAGGAATTTGCCGATTCTTTCGTATTCGTCGTCGCTCAGCCTGAAGCTGAGCGCCGGCGCCATCTCCTCAACCTGTTTTCCACTGCGCCCGCCAACAATGGCAGCGGTGATTGCAGGGTGGTGCAGCGTCCAGGCCACGGCCACTACGCCTGGGCTTACGCCATGGCCGTTGCCAATTTCGCGTAGCACCTCCACCAGTTGCAGATTGCGGCTCAAGCGCGGTTCGCTGAATTCAATATTTTTCCGGCGCCAGTCGTTGGCCGGCATTGCCGCTGCACGCTCCGCAGTCATCTTGCCGGTCAGCATGCCCGAGAGCATGGGCGAGTAGTTGATCACGCCGATGCCGTTGGCCTGCGCGAAGGGCAGAATCTCCGTCTCCACCGCCCGGCGCAGCATGGAGTAAGGCGGCTGCAGGCTCGTGATCGGCGCGATCTTTTGGGCCCGCTTCATCTGATCCACCGAGAAATTCGACACGCCGATCCAGCGCAGTTTCCCCTGCTCGCGTAATCGCACCAAAGTCTCAATCGCACCTTCGACCTTTTCATCGGGATCGGGCCAGTGCACCTGGTAAAGGTCGATCGTTTCCACTCCCAGGCGGCGCAGTGAGCCGTCGAGTTCACTCGTTAGCGAAGCCGGTTCCAGCGAGCCGTAAATCGATCCGTCTTCGTGCCAGGGTCGCGAGCACTTGGTGAAAATGTAGGGCTTGTGCGAGGCCGACTTGACGGCGCGCCCCACCACTTCTTCCGAGTGGCCCAGCCCGTAGACGGCTGCGGTGTCGATCCAGTTGATGCCCAGGTCGAGCGCACGATGAATGGCAGCAATGGACTCGGTGTCATCCTGCGGACCCCAGGCGTATTGCCAATCGCCCCCACCGATGGCCCAGGCGCCAAAGCCAATGGGAGTGAGCTTTAAATCAGAATTGCCGAGAGTGCGCAGCGATTCAGTAACAGTTAGTGTCATAACTCAAATTTAAATGTTCCGAGGCGCCGCAACGTTGCGAATCCGGGCCGGACTTCAAACCAGTTGGCAATTTCCGAGGTCAGGCTGCGCGGCCGCGAACCGACTTCGCGGGTTTCCTCGTTATCCGCTTGCGCGCTGGTTTTGGTTGAGGCACGACGGAAAGGCGCAAGCCCATGGTGTTCAGGACCGCCGCTAGTGTCTTGAGGGTTGGATTGCCCTTCGGCGAAAGTGAGCGGTAGAGAGACTCGCGGCTGATTCCTGCTTGCACGGCGACGGAGCCCAATCCGCCATAGGCCTCGGCCAAGGCGCGTAGCATCAGCAGACTGGCGCCGCGATCCTCTGGATCATCGAGAGACTCAAGAGCCGCCTTCAAGTACTCAACCGCAAACAGGCGGTCGTTGCGAAGTTCCTCGACTTCCCTTTCGTGGTGGGATACGGCGCCGATTAGCTTTCTCATGACTGCCTCCGTTTCCAGTCAGCCCAGAGTGCCTTAGCCCGCGCAATATCGCGCTCCTGGCTGCTCTTATCTCCGCCACAAAGAAGAATCACCATCACCGTTCCGCGCAAGCCGAGGTAAATTCGATATCCTGGCCCGGCGTTGATGCGGAGTTCGCTCACTCCCTCGCCGACTGGCTTGCAATCACCGAAGTTTCCCACCTCAACTCTGCGCAGTCGCCTACCGATATTCGCCTTGGCCGTCTCGTCACGGAGCCGCCGAAACCATTCGGTATAAGGTTCCCGCCCATCCTCGTGCTGGTAGCGGACGAGTTCGATCACAGGGAGATTGTAGCATAAAAGCTACAAGCCTTGTCGGGCTGAACTGCTGATATAAAGCGTATTTTCATTCTGATTGGTCGCCGCGCAAATCTAATTCAGAAACATCGTCCGGTACAGCGTATCCCGCTGCACGGGCTTGAATCCCGCGTCGCGGATTATCCGCCGCAGCTCTTCTTCCGTCGTGCAGTTCGACGTGCCGGCCGCGCGCACCACATTCTCCTCGAGCATCACGGAGCCCACGTCGTTGCCGCCGAAGTGGAGGCCCAATTCCAGCACCTTCAACCCTTGCGTGACCCAACTGGCCTGCACATTCTCAATGTTGTCCAGGTAAAGTCGCGAAATCGCCAGCACCTTCAAGTACTCGACCGAAGTCGCTTCGTCCCAGCCGCGCCCGCCCAGCGCCGTATTCTTCGGCTGAAAGCTCCACGGGATGAACGCGGTGAACCCGCCGGTCTCTTCCTGCAACCGCCGCACCACCTCAAAGTGGTTGATGCGCTGGTCGAAGGTCTCGCCCACGCCGAACATCATGGTCGCCGTGGTACGCATCCCGAGCTGGTGCGCGGTGCGGTGCACGCTCACCCAATCCTCGGTGTCGCACTTCAGGCGCGCAATACGATGCCGCACCTCGTCGTCGAGAATCTCTGCCCCGCCGCCGGGGATGGAGTCGAGGCCGGCATCGCGCAATCGCGCGATCGTATCGCGCAGGCTCAGGTTTGAGTATTCGGCGATGGCCAGAACCTCTGAAGCCGAAAGGCAATGCAGCCAGATTCGCGGAAAGCGTTGCTTGATGCCGCGGAACAATCCCTCGAACCATTCGATCTTGAGGTCGGGATGAATGCCCCCCTGCATCAATACACCCGTGCCGCCCATCTCCAGCGTTTCGGCAATTTTCTCGTAGATTTTTTCAAAGTCCAGAATGTAGCCTTCATCGGCTCGCGGGTCGTGCTTTCCGGCCCTGGGCAGTGGGCGATAGAAGGCGCAGAAGGTGCAGTACTCGGTGCAGAAGTTTGTGTAGTTGATGTTGCGATCGATGATGTAAGTGACCACGCCCTCTGGATGCAGGCGCCGGCGCACCGCGTCGGCCTCGAATCCCAACCCGATCAGGTCGGGAGAATTGAAGTAATCGAGAGCCTGTTGGCGGGTCAACGACATTCTCTGATTTTACGCCGTTCGCGCAAAGCGGACGAGTTCATCGCGTCGCTTCCGTGCGAAGACACCCCAGCCAAATTCGCTCGGTCAATCGCCTGCCCAGTCGCATGGCCGGCTTCTCGACGAATAGATAAGAGAGCGGAACAACAACGAACAGCAGCGGCAAAAGGAAAGCAATCGGCCTTCCCGATGGGCCATACTCTGTGGCAGGTGCTGTAAAAAGTTCCTGCCAAAGGTAGATCCCGTAGGAAGTCACTCCAACCGCCTGCACCACCCTCGAGCGAAGGAATGCACGCAGCAGATTTCCGCGCTCCAGGCTGAATACCAGCACAAGAGCCAGAGCCGGGGGCACAAACACGCTCTCGTAGAGAGCTAGAGCATTTTTTTTAATAGTGTAGACTTGTCGTGGCGATGATCCGCGGCGAGTGAATCGATGGCGAAGCCATATGGGGATGACCTGCGCCGTAAGTTTCTGTTTGCTTACGATCAAGGCGAGGAGACGCTGGAGGAACTTGCGGATCGGTTCCTGGTGAGCGTGGGCTGGGCGAAGAAGATCTCCGCACAACGGAACCGCACCGGGCAGGCCGAGCGGGTGCGGCACCAGCCCGGGCGCAAGTGGCGTGCCGGTGTCGCGGCGCAGCGACAGGTGATGGATTGGGTGGCATCGAAACCCGATCTGACGCTGGCTCAACTGCAGGCCAAGTTGCATAGTGAGGCGAGCATTTCGCTCAGCTTGGGTCGGATCTGGCATCTGTTGAAGAAGTTGGGTCTGCGGCTGAAAAAAAGTCACTCCACGCGGTCGAGCGGGACAGCGAAGCCAACCGCGAGCGACGCGAAGAGTTCGCGGCGCGCATCCAGTCGATCTCACCGGAACGGCTGATTTTCCTTGACGAGAGCGGTGTCACTACCTCGATGACACGGCTCTACGCACGCGGTCCGGGAGGCAGACGCATCCACGAGGCGACGCCTGGCGGTCACTGGAAAATCATGACGATTCTGGGCGCCATGAGCCTCAGCGGTATGGTCGCAACCATGACCATCGAAGAGCCTACCGACACCGATATCTTCCTGGCCTACGTTGAACACCTGCTGTACCCGGTGCTGAAGCCCGGCGACGTGGTGGTGATGGACAACTTGAGCGCGCATAAGGCGCCTGCAGTTTGCCAATGGATCGAAAAAGCCGGCGCGGAGCTGCTCTATCTGCCGCCCTATTCTCCCGATCTGAACCCCATCGAGAAGGCCTGGGCAAAACTCAAACAACTGCTTCGCGCAGCCCAGGCTCGAACCAAAGAAACTCTCGATCAGGCCATCACAGAAGCCCTGCCATGCATTACTCCCGGCAATGCCCAGGCTTGGTTCAGACTCGCACTAGATGGTCTACAGTAAAACAGAAAATGCTCTAACTGCCAGGTAACAACTCCACTCGGTTGCCACAGCAGAATCAGTGCAAGCCCCGCCACAACGAACGCTGGTACCACCTTGGCGATCGCGCGCGCCTGGCTTTCTAAACTTGCCACCAATACTCCACAGCAGATGCAGGCAAATCCAGCGCGAGCTGAAGGAAGGACGAGCTCGTCCCAGCCGAATTCGGCCGCAGACGCACTCCATAGTGCAAGCAGACAAAAGATGCTAAGAAAAACGCGAATTCTTTCAACTCTTTGCGTCAGGACCCACAAGGTCGGGAAAATAAGGTAAAACTGTTCTTCTACGGCAAGGCTCCAGGAGTGCCCCATAAACCAGCTTCCCGACAGTGCCGAATAAAAGTCTCCTAAAAAGAGAGCGCCTCTGAAGATTCCGTGAAAGGAGTCTTTGACGAGTCCAAATGAAAGAAGCAAGCAAATGGTCGCCGTATACACATAAAATGGCGGAATAATGCGGCACGCTCTTCGAACATAGAAACCCTTCAGCGAGACTGCGCCGAAGCGTTCTTCTTCAAGAATTAGTAATCGGCAAATCACGAAGCCGCTGATGACGAAGAACACCTTCACGCCGAGTGGTCCCAGGCCTTCAAAGAGCGACAGCATGAATCCCGAGCGCGCCAGGCGCGGATGCTGGTAAGCGCCAATGTGATGCACAACCACGAGCAGAACGCTGATGGCTCTCCATCCATCCAGCTCTTTGAGCCGCCCCTCACGGGCGCTGGGAGTCATTGAGCCCTCACCATAAGATTTCAGAATTTGATCGACGTAGGTTGGTTCTGGCCGACCCCTTGCCGCAGCTCGTCCCAAAAAGCGGATCAGTCGTCGGCGAAGTCTCGTCTTACCCGAAACAGGAACATGCCCAGCATGCGCACTGGACGCCCTTGTGTACGTGTCAGGTTTGATGCGGTCGAAATGCCGCTGAAGAGGACAAAGTAGTCGAGGAACGCCCGCAAAAAGCTCGTTGGACCCTTTTTCGCCATAGGGCAGAACCTCAGTTTCCGAAGACGCACACTTCCACTTTTTTGTGATGCGAAAACCGCTCGACAGTTGCACGATTCCAGCTCGGGAATCGCGCCTTACACGGTATAGCGTTTTTGATGCCATAGCCAGGCGGTCCGGACGATCTCGTCAAGCTCCGTGTACCGCGGCCTCCAACCCAACTCCCGGATTGCTTTTTCTGAGCTTGCTACAAGTGTTGCCGGGTCGCCTGGGCGTCGGGGGCAAATCTCCGCCGGGATCGGATGTCCGGTCACCCGGCGGGCCGACTCGACGACATCTCGCACGCTGAAGCCCTTGCCATTACCAAAGTTATAGATGAGTGGCCTTTGCTTTTCCTTTGCCGCGTCCAGAGCCGCAAGCGCCAGTAGGTGTGCGTCAGCCAGGTCCGACACGTGGATGTAGTCGCGGATGCACGTGCCGTCCGGCGTGGGGTAGTCGTCGCCGAAGATGCGGATCGACTGCCGTCGGCCAAGGGCCACATCAAGCACCAGCGGAATCAGGTGAGACTCCGGCTCGTGCGATTCGCCGCGGGTCACGCCACCAGGGCCTTCAGGGGCGCCGGCCACGTTAAAGTAACGCAGGGACGCATAGTGCAGGCCGTGGATGCGGTTGAACCAGGTCAGCATTTGCTCCACCAGGAGCTTCGACTGGCCGTAGGGGTTGGTCGGCGCAAGACGCGCATCTTCTTGGATTGGAATGGATTCCGGGTTGCCATATAACGCCGCAGTGGACGAAAAAACCAGGCGCTTGACGCCGCAGCCCAGCATCGCCTCAAGCAGCGAGAGCGTAGAGGCTGTGTTGTTGCGGAAGTAGATTTCCGGGCGCTCCATCGACTCGCCGGCCTCAATCAGTGCCGCAAAGTGGAGCACCGCGTCAAAAGGCCTTCCCTCGTCGAGTGCGGCCCTGAAGATTCCCTCGATCTTCTGCCGGTCGGCCAGCTCTCCCTCGATAAACTCAATGCCAGGTGGCACTGAGCTGCGCCGGCTGTGGCTCAAATTGTCGAAAATGACGGGATGATGTCCTTTTTCCGCTAGAAGCGCCGCTACCGTACCGCCAATGTAGCCCGCCCCCCCGGTCACAAAAATCTTCACTGAAATTGACTGTCCTTTCCACAACAGTTTCGCTTAGCTTGAGTCTATAGGAGTGGTGTTACACTGGAAGGCCGTAAGGGCCACTCAGCAGCCGTGTTCCAGATGGTAAACTGGTCACGTGTGAACCGGCACATGGGCTACTACGCCGCCTTGCACCGAGGCGCTCCGGCTACCCCTCTCAGGCTACTGGGCAGTGTTTCTTCTGTTCCGAAATAAGCCGAGTGATATTTCTTTGCCATTGCCTTGGATATGCTGTTGGAGGGGACCGAGTGTCCAGCGAGAGCAGACCCGGCCATGCTGATTTTTGCCTCGCAGATGCATGTCGGGGTACACCTCTCGACGGTCGTCCATACCCTATTTGGGTTATCTTCAAGTAATCAGGTCGCACGTATAATGGTAATGATTTCTCTCCCTATCTTTTGCGTGGAATCTGAACTTGGAACCTATCTGGAGGGCATAACGCGGCCATTGCTAAAAACGGTCAATTGGCGGCGCCTTTAAGCGTCGGCGGTTACCGGCCAAAGCATTCGGCTACGCTGTTTTTGGCATCATAACCAGACAACAGTGGCACATATTGCGGGATTGAGTGGTTGTCTCGGAGCGCGGTAGTCAGCTTGTTGGACGACTTGTTGAACGACCTGGCGCTTCAAATATCCGCCTTTTTAATAAGGCCGCCCCGCGTCGGCGAGGTGGCGCTAAGTGAGGACTGAAGACATGCCGATGACATACTCCCCTGGAAGAACCAATTTCGGTTTGTTACCCGAGCCTGAGGGCAGGTCCATCTCATTCATCACCAGTTCGCTTGTCAACCTGACGATTCTGGCGTGATCCTTCTCGTCGGCATGACAGCCAAACATGTGCTGCAACAGCACTACGAAATGACGGAGCTGTTCGTCCCCAGCACTCCGCCACCTCCGCGTGAAGATCAAGCAGCCTCCACCGCCCCCCATGCCGCCTCCGCCGCAGGTGCAGCGTCCCATCGTGGAACTGCAGCCGCAAGCAGATTGAAATGCCCAAGCCCAAGCCTGAGCCGAAGCCTGTTCAGATGGAAGCAAAGGTCACAGTGCCCGAGATCAAGCTGGCTAAGCCGCAGATTGTGCTTCAGCCGCAACCCAAGGCCGCCTTGACTGCCGCAATGCCCGCGCAGACACCCCAGCCTAAGGTTTCAACCGCTCCGGTGCATTTTGGCGAAACTTTTGGTGTCACTCCGAATCCCAACGCAACCCGCCCGGCAACAGTCGCCGCCATCGGCAACCCATATGGCGGAATGCAGGGTCCCGCTGTCGCGCCGCATGGCGTAGTGGGCTCAACTGGCATCGGCAATGGCACCAAGTTTGGTTCCAATGCCGGGACCGCAGGAAAGGTCGCCTCGGCCGGCATCCCGGGCGCAACCGGAACCGGCAATACGGGAAGCTATGGCAAGGTCGCTTCGGCGGGGATTCCCAGCCGCGACACCGATGGCCACAGCGCCAAAAATGGTCGCAGAGCAGGTTCACTCCACCGAGGTCGAAGTGCTTTCCAAACCGGCCGTGCGGTACACGAGCGAAGCGAGAGCAGATGCACGTCCAGGGAGATGTGATCCTGAGCGTGACGTTTCTCGCCAACGGCCAGGTTGTTGTGCACAGCGTAATTCAAGGATTAGGACACGGGCTCGACGAAGAAGCCCGTCGAGTGGCAGAGCAGATTCGTTTCCGTCCTGCCACCGCCAATGGCCGTCCGGTCGATGTTACGACCAGGATTACCATTTCGTTTCAATTGGCATGACAGCAATCCCGATTGGCGTAGCATCGATTTTGTAGTTATTACCGTGGCCTCCTCTCTTCGCCGCATTTCACTGGGCTAAGGCGGGTGAGGAGAGCCGGAAAGAAAAAATTAGGAGTTACACATGACGTTTCGGAAGATCCCCCTAACCTTCCTCATTTTGACCATGAGTGTGGCCAGCGCCCACGCAAAGCGGCAACCGAAATACGAACAGGCCCGCCATGCTTACCCCCGAGCAGGCCGCTTTGGTGCAGAGAGCCATCGCCCAGGAGAAGGTGCTCATCAAGAACATCCAGCTGCGCACACCGCTGGTTGAAACCTACATCCAGGACACGCGGCCCGACGTCAAGCTCTATGAAGTGCCCGTCGACGACCAGTACATGCTCAGCCGCGTCGATTTCGGCAAGGGGTTTTTCGATAAGGCTTATGCACCCAAGGAGGAGGCCAGGCACGGCTTCTTCAAAGGTTCTCTGGCTTCGATTTCGGGACTTACGCAAAGCTCTCGGGCCTCGAGAAGTTTACCTACAATCCCAACGGGTTTATGGAAATGATGTTCGTTGACCCGTCCGGATTCGACCAGCAGCACTACGTCTTCAGCTTTGTACGCCGCGAGTTTCTCGGCTCGGTGCGCACCTGGGTCTTCGACGTCCATCCCAAAGTCGATGTAAAAGGCATGGGCCGCTTCTATGGCCGCATCTGGATTGAGGACGATGGCGGCAATGTGGTGCGCTTCAACGGCACCTACACCGGCCCCTCTTCTGAGGATGCCTCCAAGTATTACTTCCACTTCGACAGTTGGCGCATGAATGTGCAGCCCGGAATCTGGCTGCCCGTGGCCGTCTACGTTGAAGAAACACAGCGCACTGAAGCCAGTAAATCAGTCGGCCTCAAGGCGCAGACGCATTTCTGGGGTTACTCTCTCAAGCTGCCCACGCGCGATAGCGAGAACGTGAGCGTCAAGGTGGATGACGCGGTCGACAAGAGTGACGACTCCCAGGATGTTGGTCCGCTGCAGGCTTCTCGCATGTGGATTACGCAGGCCGAGAACAACGTGATCGATCGCCTCGTTGAGGCCGGTCTGGTCGCCCCGCTCGACCCCGGTGGCTATGAGAGCAAGGTGCTCGACCAGATCGTCATCAATCTGGTGGTGCCCAACAACCTCGCATTCACTGACCAGGTTCACTGCCGCGTCCTGCTTACGGATACCGTCGAAGCCACAACCGTTGGCAACACCATTCTCATTAGCAAGGGGCTTCTTGACAGTCTGCCCAGTGAGGAAGCTATCGCCTCGGTGATCTCCATGGAGTTGGCTCACATCGCCATGGGCCACCATATCGATACCCGCTATGCATTCAACGACCGCTTGCTCTTTCCCGACGAGTCGACCTTCCAGCGCATCGACATGAACCACTCGGATGTGGACAATGCCGCGGCCGCGAAGAGGGCAATGGAATATCTGCAGGCGTCGATGTACAAAGACAGGCTCCCGAACGCCGGCCTGTACTACGCACAGTTGGTCGATCGCGCCAAAGTTCTGAAGGCGCTGAACACTCCCAAGTTGGGTGACTCGCTGCTCAAGCAGGATGGCACGCCGTGGATGGCCGATCTCGAACACATGGCTCCCAAGCTGAACTGGGACGATCTCGCGCAGCGCCCCGCCAACCCCCTCGGCTTCTGGCTGAAGACCGATCCGTGGGATGACAGGGTGCACCAGCTCAACGCCAAGATCTACCCGTACATGAACGCGCGCGACAAGATGCCGTTTGAAGTCACGCCGGTGTTTTACAAGCTGCAGCGCTATGATGCCGCCAGTGCCCCGACGGCGGCTGCCGCCGATCCCGCGGCACAGCCTGCCAGCGATCAACCTGCCGCCGCGCCCGACAATGCTGGGCCGGCCGGACAGCCTGCAAATAGCGCTGCTGCTCCCGGAGCGCAGCCTGCAGGCAACCAACCTGCCGCCGCACCCGACAATGCTCAGCCCCCGGCGCCGCCGGCTCAACCTGCTAATAGCGCCGCGACTCCCCCGCAAGATCAGCAATCCACCGCGGCGCAAAACCCGCAGCCATAATAAAATAGGTCACGCCGAGTCGCGGCACGGCGCGCAGCAAACCGGTAGCGCCGGCCAGCAACTCGGAGCGTGGGTCAGATCTTGGTTTTCCGCCGAGTGCTGACCCACAGGAAGTGGATGTGCGTTGTGCTCATGAAAAAGTCGATTCTAGCGTTCTTTTGCATCGTACTTTTCTTCGCGACCTTTTCCGCTCATGCGCAGGTGGTGCCTGCGGCCAATTCGAATAGCTTTACTCTCACCGCAGGGGGACTCGGTTCTGCGTTTCAACCCGACTACGCTGGAGAAGGTATCGCCCAAACCAGCCCCAACCGCCTCTATGGCGTGGGCGCCTACGTTGACGCGCGTTTTTCCCGCTGGGTGCAAATTGAAGGCGAAGGACGCTGGCTTCGCTACAACACCTACCTCGGAATTAATGAGAATACTTACCTCATCGGCCCGCGCATTCCCATCCTTACCTATCACCGCCTCACGCCTTATGGCAAGGTTCTCTTCGGTTTGGGCAATGGCAGTTTCCTCACCGGAGGCACCACCGTCCTCGCCTACGGCGGCGGAGTCGATTACCGGCTAAGCCACCGGTTTTCGTTGCGCGCTTTCGATTTCGAATATCAGCAGTGGTTTGTCAATCCCACGCTCCATCCCTATGGCGGCAGCGTCGGCCTCAGCTACAAAATCTTCTAGTTTCCCGTCCCTCAAATTCGCAATAAAAATACTGTGGTCATCCCGAGCGGCGTTTGGCCCGAATTCGGGCCAAACGGAGTCGAAGGACCTGCATTTCGGGATGCCGACTTCTTCATCGAACTCCTGGGATAACAAACTAGCTCTTGGTGAGCTCTAGGGCTGCACCTGCAGCGGCGTAGCCTTCGCCGTCGGCATCGGCACGCTCAGAATTCTCGCTACCGTCGGCGCAATCTGCCGCATATCCACGACGCCGAGATCGCGATGGCGCGCGATGCCTGCTCCCAATGCAAAAAACGACGACCGCATCTCAGGATACTCAGGCGAAAACCCATGCGACCCGCGTGTTCCCGGAATCGGCGTAATCAAGCTTCCACTCAGGGCCGTTCCCGAGTAGTAGCCCGGCTTGAAGACCACCAGGAATGCCGCATTCGGAAATGCTCCGCGCTTCCTGATCGCCTCCCGATCCAGAATCTCCGCAATCCCGTTCTCTGGGTCCGCGGCCAGCTTGGCCAGCAGCGCCTGCACCTGCGTCTCTGTCTCATGATCGCTCGCGTCGTGCAGCATAATCGCTGCCATACCGCCCGCCATCCACGGTTCGGCCTTCCAGGAACTCGCTTCCGTTGCCTTGGTCGTTGCATTCACGGTGGTCTCGATCAGCCCTGCCTGCAGGAACGGAATCGCAAGGTTCACGAAGTGCGAGATGTTCATGAATCCGTGATCGGAAACGACCACCAGCACTGCCGAGGGATCGATCGCAAACTCCTGTTGCCCCAGCCGTGCCACCATGCCGTCAATGGCTTCGAGCGTCGCGTCAGCCTCCGCGCTGAATGGCCCGTGCGCGTGTTGGGCATCGTCCAGCGAGCTCAGGTGCAGAGTCATAAAAGCGGGTTTGTATCTGCGCAGGATCTCCAGGGCATACTTGGTTTTCGTCTCATCGCCACCGATACTGGTGTCGTTGCCGTTCATATACGGGCCGGCCGCAGGCTCCAACTGCTGGATGAGCGTATCCGGCCGTGCCAGCGCCGCCATCAGCATTTGATCGTCAGGGTTCACCCCGCTCGAAGGATTTGCGCCGCGCCAGTATTCCGGGATCAGCCAATCCACATCCGTCGCACCCGCGCTCACTGGCCATCCCACGCTCGCCGTGTGCAGGCCTGCCTCGTGCGCCGCCTTCCATAGCGTCGGCACCCGGATCTGTGTCGCGTACCAGTTCCATGCGCCGCCAAAACGCTGCTCCGGATCGAATTCCAGGTTGTTCGTGATGCCGTGCTCGTCGGGCCACACGCCGGTGATCAGCGTGGTGTGGCTGGGATATGTGATGGTGGGCCAGATGCCAATGACGCCCTCGGCATAGGTGCCGTTCGCGATAAGCGTGCGCAGGTAGGGAACCTTCATCCCGTGCTCGTCGGCATGGGTCACGTACTCGGGCTTGAGCCCGTCAATCGAAATCATCAACACCGGCGCAGCCTGCGCGACAAGCGCGAAGACAACAAATGCGAACGACAATACCAAAAAACGGCGAACGAATAGGCGTGCGGCGTTCATGCGAAGTGCTCCTCTTGAATTTTGTTAGGGAGCAAACCGTACCGTGCCAACTCTGGGTTCTCAGGCGGCGGCATTGAAGTCTGCGTGGCAAGTATACAGCCCGGGATCACCGCTGCTTCTCGCCGCTTTTCGCGATCGTCACCGTTTCAATTGGCAGGAAACTCTTTATGTAGATACGCAAAAAGGGCCGCTCCGAAGAGCAGCCCTTTTTGTATTCCCTATTCCCTACTGCCTACTCCCTGTCTTTCCTACGCCGGCGAAGGCGAACCCTCTGGTAGGCCGCCGCCCGTGCCTGGCCCGCGGCTCTCCGGTTTCAGAACTTGCTGCGGTGTGCCGCCGGTATCGGTAGGTGTGGCCAGGATCGACCGGATCGGAGGCAATTCCTTGCCTTCGATCAGCAGTCTCACTTCCTCGGCATCAATCGTCTCGCGCTCCAGCAGCGCCGCCGCAATGCGATGCATTGCATCCGGATTTGCCTCCAGGATCGTGTGCGCCGATTGATAGGCTTCGTCGATCAGGCGCCGCACTTCCAGGTCGATCTGTCGCGCCGTCTCCTCGCTGAAATCGCGATGCTGAGCAATTTCGCGGCCCAGGAAGATCTGCTCTTCTTTCTTGCCGAAGGTCAGCGGGCCCAATCTGCTCATGCCGTACTCGCACACCATGCGCCGCGCCAGGTCCGTCGCGCTCTCAATGTCGCTCGAAGCGCCCGTTGACATTTGAGTGAGGAAAATCTCCTCGGCTACGCGACCGCCGTACGCCGTGGCCAACCGCGTTTCAAGATACTCGCGCGTGTAGTTGTGCCGGTCGTCTGGCAGATACACCGTCACGCCCAGCGCCATGCCGCGAGGAATGATGGTCACCTTGTGAATGGGATCGGAATGGTCGCGCAAATACGAAACCAATGCGTGACCAGCTTCGTGATAGGCAGTCACGCGCTTCTCCTCATCGGTCAGCAGCATTGACTTGCGCTCGGCGCCCATCAGCACCTTGTCCTTGGCCAGCTCGAAGTCGTACATGGTGACCTGCTTGCGGTTCATGCGCGCCGCGCTGAGTGCGGCCTCATTGACCATGTTGGCAAGGTCGGCGCCGCTGAAGCCCGGCGTTCCGCGAGCCAGCACATTGAGGTTGGTATCGTCGGAAACAGGGACCTTCTTGACGTGAACGCGAAGGATCTCCTCGCGCCCTCGGATGTCCGGAAGACCCACAACCACGCGCCGGTCAAACCGGCCCGGCCGCAGCAGCGCGGGATCCAGCACATCGGGCCGGTTCGTCGCCGCCACCAGGATCACGCCGTCGTTCGACTCAAACCCATCCATCTCCACGAGCAACTGGTTCAGTGTCTGCTCGCGCTCGTCATGTCCGCCGCCCAGGCCGGCGCCACGATGCCGCCCCACTGCGTCGATCTCATCAATGAAGATGATGCACGGAGCATTCTTCTTGCCCTGCTCGAAAAGATCGCGCACGCGGCTTGCGCCCACGCCCACAAACATCTCCACGAAATCCGAGCCGGAAATCGAAAAGAATGGAACATTGGCTTCGCCGGCCACTGCACGCGCCAGCAGCGTTTTGCCCGTTCCCGGAGGTCCAACCAGCAGCACGCCCTTGGGAATGCGCCCGCCCAGCTTCTGAAATTTCTGCGGCTCACGCAGATATTCGATGATCTCCTTCAGTTCTTCCTTGGCCTCATCCACGCCGGCCACGTCTTTAAACGTGACCTTCTTTTGCTGCATCGAGAGCAGCCTTGCACGGCTCTTGCCGAACGACAGCGCCTTGTTCCCGCCTGACTGCATCTGCCGCAGCATGAAGAACCATACGAGAATCAGCAGCACAAACGGGCCCACGTTGATCAGCAGGGGGATCAGGAAGTTGTTCTGCGGCTCCTTGATCGAGAAGTTGACCTTGGACGCGATCATCGCCTTCAACAGGTCGTTGTAATCGGTCGGCAGCGTCGTGTGGAACTGGTCTTTCGGCGAGGTCTTCAGGTGCCCGTGCAACTCGTCGCCCTGAATCGTGGCATCCAGCACTTGGCCGCTCTGAATCTTGTCAAAGAGATCGGAGTAGGCATACTCCTGCTCCTTGTTCAGGTTGGCGCCCCTCTCCACAACACCCCATAGCAGCATGAGGCAGATGCCGATAAAGACCCAGAACATGATTGTTTTAACGCTTGAGTTCACCAACGTCTCCTTTTCGCGGTGAAGGAGAAACAGCTACCGCGACCTCCGTCATCGATCCCTGGCCGAATCTATCTTCTTAATTCCTGCGTCCCCAGGCCATGTCCTTCATATCCACCTGGCCAACAGAGAACATCGGCCCTGAACCATCTGGAAAGGCCCCGTGATCTCCAAAAACGCTTAACGCCACTTTCTTAGACGTTCACGCACCCTGCAAAGTGGCAAAAAGTACGCAACCCCCCGGCAGACACTCCAAGTGTGCCGCCTGAAGGAGCAGTATCCCCGATTGTACTCCCACGGCCGCAGAAGTTGGAGCAACCAAAGTGTTACAAAGGTGGCGGAATCTTGGAGATTACTCTCGTTCGTTTCGCGCCCCCTCAGAGTGCCTTTCACCGCGATCCATCGCAGAATCAATCGTGATCACAAGGCCGGGGTCCCGCTCCAACTCCACTCCCCGCATCCAGGCGATCTGCCCATCCACCTCGAGAACCGGCCAGAGCGCCCGTTCCGTTCCCGTAACTCGCAGACGTTCTAGTACTTCCTTCACTTTCCGTGGGCCGCCGCTGTGTCGCAGTCTCACCCTGTCTCCGGGCCTCCAGTTTCGCAAGGTGGCCGCCATCCCAGCGCCGTCGCTGTGGTCATCGGGGTTCGCATCGGCCACCTTCGCGGCAGAAACATCAATCCGCAGCCGTAGGCCGAAGGCTGGCGCTTCGATTTCCCCTGGAATTGCCACTCTGTACTCCGGAACGGCTTTTGCCATTGTCTCCGCTGCAGCGGTCGCCGGCCCCACCATGAATTGCAGCTCTCGCGCCGTCCTCTCCGCGCAAAGCCCATTCACCAAAGCCAGCCGCTGCCCCGCCCGACCCTGAAGAGCCAGCGAACGCAGCGCTTCGGTTGCCGCAAAATCGAGGGCGGAGCCAAACTGCTCCGCGGCATAGCGCAGCAGTCTTCTTTGCATCGCCGGAGCAAGCGCAGCAAGCCGGCTGGTCTCGACGGCCAAACCCGCGGAAACTCCCCCACCCGCTGCGCGTCCGCCGCCTCTCACCGGCCTGCCCGGCAGCAGCAACTGTGGCGCCATCCGTGCCAGCTCCGCCTGCCACCATGCTTCTTCTTCGCGGGCCAGGTTTGCCATCTGCGCCAGGTGCTCGCGCAGTCGCGGATTCCATCCTTCCAGAAGCGGCAGCAGCTCGTGCCGGATGCGGTTCCGCGTGAAAGTCACTTGCCGATTGCTGGTGTCCTCGCGCCAATCCTGCCCGAGTCCGCCGAGGTACGCTTCAACCTCGGCGCGCGTCGTCGAAAGCATCGGCCGCACCATGCGCCCCTCAGGAAAAACCAGGACCGGCGAGATTCCGCCCAGCCCCTCCGTCCACGCCCCGCGCAGAAACTTCGCGAGTACCGTCTCAGCCTGGTCGTCGAGACTATGCGCGGTCGCTACAGCGTCAATCTCGCCTGACGCCAGCAATTCTCTGAACCAGCCGTAGCGCAGCCGTCGCGCTGCCTCCTCAATCGTTTCCGCCGGTTTGCCTGTTTTGGCATCGGCCCGCGCTGCGGCTGCAGTATCCACCCGCGCTTCATAAAAGCGCAGGCCCAGCTTCGCCGCCAGCTCGCGGGCGAACTTCAAATCGCCGTCAGCCTCGGCTCCGCGCAATCCGTGATGCAGATGAGCGGCATGCAGCACCAGCCCAAGCTCTCCGCTTCTTGCCGCCAAGGCACGTAGCAGCGCCACCGAGTCCGCGCCTCCGGAAAGTCCGACACCCAGCCGCAAACCCGGCTTCAGCAACGTCAAATCGAGCGGCAGATCTTCGACCGGCTTTTGAGCGGAGGGTGTGTGCACCAGAGGATCATAGCGCGATGGCGGCGGCGGCGTTCCAATCGGAGATCCTCGCGCCAGTGCATCCCGCGGCCACGACTTGCAGAAGTTTTCTATACTCAAGAGCATGTTCGCAACGCGCAATGCCGTAGTAGCCGATGCCGTACTCATCACGGCGCACCGCCGCGCCATGTTTGCCTCCATGCCCAACCCGAATCCCTCGGTCCTTGACGCCATGAGCCGCGCCTTCGAGCCTTGGGTCCGCGAGCGAATGAACGAGGGAAAGTATCTGGGCTGGATCGCAGAAGAAGCCGGCCGTGTCGCCGGTTCGGCCGGTCTGCTGATTCTCGATTGGCCCTCGCATCCTTTGCATCCCACCGAGTGCCAGCGCGCCTACCTGTTGAATGTCTTCGTCGAGCCGGAATTTCGCAAGCGTGGCCTCGCTCACGAATTGATCGAGCGCTGCTTGGCCGAAGCGCACCGGCGCGGCATTCGCGTGGTCACGCTCCACAGCTCGGATGCGGGCCGGCCCGTGTACGAGAAGTTCGGCTTCCACCCCACCAGCGAAATGATGTACGTCGATCCGGCGCAGAGCTGACGCCGCGCGCGAATCGCAGGTGCTGAACTGTGGCTCATGTTTGCCGGTGTCCTCAGTCCGAACCCGGCATCAAGATGCGCTGTCATCCTGAGGGAGTTTGGTGCGTTTCCGCACCAAAACGAGTCGAAAGACCCGCATTTGGGGCGCCCATTATTGAGGCAAACTTCAAATTCGCCACGCCGGAGCATGTTTCAAAATCTGTGTTGTAACAAGGGCACGAATTGACAGCCTGCGGAAAAATTCCTTCAAAACTGCACGAAGTGTCAGGGCACGACCTTGGTCGTGCCGCAAACAAAACAGAATCGGTCGGGCCTTCAGGCCCTGAGGGCAGCTTCTACCCCGACCGATCACGTTTGATGCAACCCGTTCAAGGGCTCTGTCCGTCTCGTTTTCTACCAAAAGGGGTGCCCCAGGTCTCGATTTTGAGACCTGGGATTGGGAATCGAAAGTTTCGAATCCGGATGGTAAGTGGCTTGGCTCCCGGACGCTGAAATTTGCGTTACTCGTTCTTCGATAGACTCGCTCACGCGTGCTTTGCAGAAGCTCAGGTCACGATGCGCTGGCCAGGACCAAAAGGCTAAAAGCTGAGGTCTAGCGGCCACAGGCCGCGGGTCCGCCCGGTGCTATACTCCACCAGTTATGCAAGTCTTTGTCATTCTTCCCGCTGCAGGTTTGGGCACGCGGATGGCCGGGTCCCAACCCAAACAGTTTCTCGCGCTCGATGGGGTACCCATTCTTGTCCACTCGCTGCGCGCTTTCGCAGCGGTGCCACGGGTCACCGCGATCTACGTTGCGGCACGCAAGCCGGAGATGGAGCGGGTACAGGCTCAGGTCGCCGAATTTGGTTTCAATGGGCGCGTAAGCGTCGTCGAGGGCGGTGAAAAACGGCAGGAGTCCGTGGCCAATGCGCTCAGTGCTCTCTCTGCCCAGCCTGACGACATTGTTTTGGTGCACGACGCCGTCCGCCCCCTCATTGACGTGGCCACCATCGACCGCACCATCGATGCGGTAGCCGAATACGGTGCAGCCATCGTTGGCCTTCCCGCCGTCGATACCATCAAGCAGGTGGAGCGGACAGCCCACGGTGCGCTGATCACCGCCACCATCCCGCGCGAGTTTGTGGTGCAGGCCCAGACGCCGCAAGGCTTCCGCTTCGGCCTCCTCCAACGGGCGTTCGCTGAGGCCACGGCCGACGGTTTTGTGGGCACCGACGAGGCGTCGCTGCTGGAGCGCGCGGGTCTTCCTGTAGCCGTAGTGCACGGTTCTCAGGTTAATCTGAAGATTACGCAGCCGGGTGACCTGGAACTGGCTGAGTTTTATTTGCGGCAGCGTAGCCGCTGAATTTGCCGTTACCAAGGAGGCGGCGGCGAAAAAAGACTGCGGTGTCACGATGGGGAAGAATAAGGAATGCTGACCCAAGCCGAAGCCGACCAACTCATCCAGGTGCAAAAGCACTTCATGAACCCACCGGCGTCGGTGTCGATTCCACCTGGGGTGGATGACACTTATGAACTCGCGGGACCGGGGGACCGGGAGAAGTTCCTCTTGGACGTTTGGCGGGGAACGATTCGCCTCACGAAATTGAAGTTTCAAAACCGGGTTCAGACCGTGGTTGTACTGGTACGGCTCGATGTGGATGGTGCCCCTCATACAAACCCCGATGGGCAGCCTCTTCCCGGGACGCATTTGCACCTATTCCGCGAGGGCTATGATGACAAGTGGGCCTATCCCGTGGATTCAGCGGCGTTCACACTGCTCTCCGATCCAGGCGCAACATTCCAAGAGTTTTGCAAGTACTGCCACATTGAATCACCACCGCCCGTCCAAGGTGTGATTGTATGAACCGCGCCGAGTGCCAAAAGCTCATTGACGGATACGTCGCTTGGCTCCGTCAAGGGCTAAGCGCAGAAGGAATCGGCGAAGCTTGTGAGTTGACCACTCCGTTTCTCGATCGCCATAACGACCACCTCCAGGTATATGCCACTCGCAGAAACGGGGCGATCTTATTGTCCGACGACGGCTACATCCTTTCAGATTTGAGGACAAGCGGCCTCGAAGTCGATACACCGAAACGGAAGATGGTGCTCGATGGCGTTCTCAAAGGCTTAGGGGTCCGCTCGGAGGACAACCGGTTGACGGTCGAAGCGTCCGAGAGCAACCTCGGACAGAGGCTCCATTCGTTGGTCCAGGCCATGCTCGCTGTCAACGACATGTTCGTGATGGCGCAGCCAAGGGTTGCGAGCTTCTTTTTCGAGGATGTACGGAATTTCTTGGACAGTCTCGATGTGCGCTATACGCCAAGAGTGAAATTGGCAGGGAAGAGCGGTTACGACCACGGCATTGACTTTCTGATTCCGAAGTCTAAAAAGCGGCCTGAACGAATTCTCCAGGCGATCGGCACACCCAAGAAAGACAACATCTTCGCGTATCTGTGGACATTAAACGACACGAGGGCCGCGAGGGCTCAAGAGACGGACGTGGAGGCCTACGCGTTTTTGAACGATCAGGAGCAGCAGGCGATCGGTGGCGATGTAATTGAGGCCTTGAATGCGTATGGCGTCACCCCCGCAGTTTGGTCGCAACGTTCCAAATTCATTGATGCATTGGCCGCGTAGGTCAGCGGATTTGTTGCGAAACCCGGATCGATAATTCGCGCGAATGCTGTAAGGTTTCCGTAGGATAGGCACAGAGGCCATGGACACACGCATCGGATTCGGCTATGACTCGCACGAATTCAAGTCCGGCGTGCCGCTGCGCATCGGCGGCATGACGTTGGATCACCCCGAAGGCCTGGCTGGCCATTCTGACGGCGATGTTCTGCTCCACGCCATTACCGACGCGCTGCTTGGCGCCGTGGCCGCCGGCGACATTGGTAGCTTCTTCCCGCCCGGCGATCCGCGCTGGAAAGATGCCGACTCCGCCATCTTCCTTAACCTTGCCCTTGAAGAACTGCAGCATGCCGGCTACTGCGTTGCCAATGTCGACACCACGCTGATCCTCGCGGAGCCCAAAATCTCGCCGATCGCCGGCGAAATGCGCGCCCGCGTCGCCGATCTCCTCGGCGTCGAGATCGACAAGGTCAGCATTAAAGCCAAAACTCCTGAAGGCCTCAGCCTCGAACACGTGGCCCAGTGCCACGCCATCGCCCTGGTGGAGCGCGTGCAGGAGACTGAAGAGTTGAAGAGCATGAGCGAAGTCATTGAAAGCCAGCGCCAGCTCGAAGACGTAGTCGAAGATCTTCTCAGCTCGGTCCACGGCGTACCCAAGCGTCGCGTCGACCCGGTCTACGACACGGAAGACATCACGTAACAGCAGGGATCGATCTCCGGCAGCCAGGGCAGTGACTTCAAAGCATCAGCACAGGAATTCCATACTCAGCAAGCCTCTTATCCGCAGTCACAAGAATCAAATCTTCTTCCATCGCTTGCGCAAGCAGGATGCGGTCAAACGGATCACGGTGGCGCAAGGGCAATTTTGCTGCGCCATCAGCGTGACGAATTGTCACAGGCAGTTCTACCAATCGGAATCGGTTCAGCATTGCTCCAATGGGAGCCCTCAGCCTGATCCTGCCCGCAGCCTGCTTAATTCCCAATTCCCAAGCCGTTGCTGCACTTAGAAATCGCCGATCCGCCCGATTCAAGTTGTCCAGCAGTTCTGATGAAATGCGCGAGTCGCCTGTATCGAGCCAGATCAAAATGTGCGAATCCAGCAGATAGCGTACTTCGCTCACTTTGCGCCCCTGGGACGGAGAAGCCTGTCGCCCTCGGGATCATCAAACCACTCCGGCGGGATGTCTTGTTCCCAGTCATCGGAAAGGAATTCAATTCCGAGCAGATTCTTCCCAAACGGCAAAGGTTCAGGCCTCTTACTTTTTAAGCTCTCGGAGATTGAGACCAGCCGCGCCATTGGTTTGCTCGATTTCGCGATCACAATCTCTTCTCCATTGGCCGCACGCTCCACGAGGCTCGAAAGGTGAGTCTTTGCCTCGTAGAGGTTCACCTGGACTTTCTGGGGAGCCTTCTTAGCCGTCTTGACAGTCGTCTTCGTAGCCATGGCGCCTCTCCTTTTCATTTCATTCTGATTCGCTTCATTCTGACGCAAATTTCCGAGTTGGTCAAGTTGGTCAAGCGCCGTGGAGGCGGCCGAAAATTGCAAACTTCGGCGAAGTGCTACGATAGCTCGCAAATCTCGAATGCAAGGACCTGTCATGAATTCATCCGTGAAGTCGATTGTTTTCTGGATCTTTATCCTTCTTTGCCCCACGCTGCTTTGGGGAGTGGTAGAGAGGGGCGCCCAGAACAAGGAACCGGAGTATGCCTACTCCGATCTCTTTAACAAGGTGCAGAGCGGCCAGGTGCTCATTGCCGTCATTCAGGGCGACGAACTGCGCGGTCACCTGAAAACCTCTCCCAAGGATCAGTTCCGCACAACCCTGCGAGGCAATTACGACGACCTTCTGAAGGCGATGATCGCCGCGAACGTCAACTTCACAATCAAGGAGCCGCAGAACAATTTCCTGTCTCCCCTGTTGATCAATGCGGGCCCGTTCGTCTTGCTGTGCCTGGCTTCACTTCTGGTCGTGCCCCCATTCTGGGAGATACTCAGGAAAGCGGGATTTCATCCCATTCTTTCGCTCCTGATGCTCCTGCCACTGGTGAACCTCGTCGCACTCTATGTTGTCGCGTTCTCCCCATGGAAACCAGCCCCCGCGCTGAAATCGTAGCTTCGGCGATTTTTATTGCAGATTCAGCGCTTTGGCGGTACCTTGGCTGCAAATCTTTATCACCCTCCTGGAGTGTTTCTTATGCACGAATTAGCATTTCTCCTGCAAACCGGACCCGATCCCGAAGTCATTCGCAAAATGATGATGATGATCATTCCCATCATGTTCATCGGCTTCGTGGTTGTGGTTGCACTTCTCATGGTTCCCTGCTGGTTCATCCTCAAGAAGGCAGGGTTTTCGCCGTGGCTCTCGCTCCTGTGTATCGTTCCCTCGCTCGGCACTTTGGTCCTGCTCTACGTGTTGGCCTTTGCCGAGTGGAAGGTCGTCCCCCTGCAGCAGGTTGTCCTGGCGCCACCACCCGGTTATCCGCCGCTTCCGCCCCAGGCTTGAGCTGCTGAACTCCGTTCGAGAGGGAGCCATGCGATAGCATCGTGAAAGGAAAGCAATTTTCACGATGCCAGATTCCGCTCCCTCCGCAACACAGACTCCTCGCGTCCGATTCGCGCCTTCGCCCACCGGCTTTCTCCACGTCGGCAGCGCGCGCACTTTTATCTTCAATTGGCTCTATGCCCGCCACAACCAGCGGCACCATGGTGTTGCGCCTTGACGACACCGACGTCGAGCGCAACACCGACGCCAGCGTCCAGTCCATCTTCGAGGGGCTGCGCTGGCTGGGCCTCGCCTGGGACGAGGAGTACAAGCAATCCGAGCGCCTCGAACTTCATCGGCCGCAGCGCTCCAACATCCTCGCGAAAGACCTTGCCTATCGCGACTTCACTCCTGCCCACGCGGGCGACGACAACCAGTCTTCCTCTGCGCAGGGCGCCTGGCTCTGCAATCCCGGCATGCGCGAAATGTCACGCGAAGAGAGCGACCGCCGCGCCGCCGCGGGCGAGCCCTTTGCGCTTGCGCTATCGCGTCCCGCGCGGCCACGGACCGCACCCTGCACTTCAACGATGGCGTCTACGGCGAGCAGTCCAAACTCGCCGACGAGGTCGAAGACTTCGCCCTGCTGCGCAGTGACGGCATGCCCACCTATCACCTCGCCTCGTGCGTCGACGACGCCGATCTGCGCATCAGCCACATCATCCGCGGCCAGGATCACCTGACCAACACCTTCAAGCACCTGCTGATCTTCGAGGCGCTCGGAGGCGACGCGCCCCAGTTCGCGCATCTCCCGCTGCTCGTCGCGCCCGATGGCGCCAAGCTCTCCAAGCGCAAGTCACGGCCCCGTCGTCAGCGTCACCACCTATCGCGATGCCGGCTTTCTGCCCCGAGGCTTTCATCAACTTCCTCTGCCTGCTCGGCTGGTCGCCCAAGAACGACCGCGAGTTTCTCACCCTCGACGAGCTCACCGCCGCCTTCACTCTCGAAGGCGTCAACCGCGCCAACGCCGTCTCAATTTCACAGAGGAAGATCCCTTCGATGCCAAAGCTGTCTGGCTCAACGCCGAGCATATCCGCGCCCTGCCCGTCGAGGAGCTCGGCCCGCGACCTCCAGCCCTTCTTCGACCAGGCAGGCTTTCACGCCACGCCGGAGAAAGTCGCTCGCCGTCACCCCGCTCATCCGCGAGCGCATCAAGCTGCTGCGCGATGCCGTCTCCGCCGCCGACTTCTTCTTCCTGCCGTCAGCTCGCGCCCTACGATCCGGCCGAGCTGATCCCGCCCAAGGGCGGCGATGCCGCCCTGGCCCGCCGCGTCCTCCAAACCGCGCAGCAGGTCCTCGCCACCACCACTTCGATCACGATTCGCTCGACCACGCGCTCCGTGCCGCAGCCTCTTCACTTGGCCTGAAGGCCGGGCCCATGTTTCAGCCCATCCGCGTCGCCGTCTGCGGACGCAAGAACGCGCCGCCGCTCTTTGAAACCATGGTCGTCCTCGGCCGCGACGTCTGCCTCGAGCGCATCCGCCAGGCCGAAGCCAGCCTGCGATCGCTCGGCTAAGCGCGCCCCTCCCGTGGAAGAATGGGAAGAGAAAAGAAATGGCAGCCATGACCACCTCAAATTTGGAAAGCCCAGGCGTTCACACCAGCGACGCTCCCACCCCCTCCAACTTCCTCCGCGACATCATCGCCGAGGATGTCCGCACCAAAAAGTACGGCGACGCCGTCATCCAGACCCGCTTTCCTCCCGAGCCCAACGGCTACCTCCACATCGGCCACGCCAAGGCCATCTGCATCGATTTCGGACTCGCCGACGAGTTCGGCGGCAAGACCAACCTGCGCTTCGACGACACCAATCCCGAGAAGGAAGAAACAGGAGTACGTCGAATCCATCAAGAAAGACGTCCGCTGGCTCGGCTTCGACTGGGAGCGCCTCTGCTACGCCTCCGACTACTTCCCGCCAGCTCTACGAGTGGGCCCTCCAGCTCATCAAAGCCGGCAAGGCTTACGTCGACGACCTCTCCGCCGACGAGATCCGCCAGCATCGCGGCACCCTCACCGAGCCCGGCAAGGACAGCCCCTATCGCAACCGCTCCGTCGAAGAAAATCTCGACCTCTTTCATCCGCATGAAGACCGGCGAGTTCCCCGACGGCAGCCGCGTCCTCCGCGCCAAAATCGACATGGCCTCGCCCAACCTCAACATGCGCGATCCGGTCATGTACCGCATCCTCCACGCCACGCATCACCGCACCGGCGACGAGTGGTGCATCTACCCCATGTACGACTTCGCGCACGGCCAGTCGGACTCGATCGAGCGCGTCACCCACTCCATGTGCACGCTCGAATTCGCCGACCACCAGCCCCTCTACCGCTGGTATATCGAGCAGCTCGGCATCTTCCCCTCGCAGCAAATTGAATTCGACCGCCTCAACCTCACCTACACCCTGCTCTCGCAAGCGCAAGCTGCTGCAGCTTGTGCAGGAAAAGCGCGTCAACGGCTGGGACGATCCCCGCATGCCCACTCTCTCCGGCTATCCGCCGCCGCGGCTTTACGCCTGAGGCCATTCGCGCCTTCTGTCGCCGCCACCGGAGTCTCGCGCACCAACGGCATCGACCGACATCGAAATGCTCGAGCACTTCCAGCGCGACGACCTGAACCACCGCGCCTCGCGCGCCATGGCCGTGCTGCATCCGCTCAAGCTGGTCATCGACAACTACCCCGAGGGCAAGGAAGAATTCGTCGAGGTCGCCAACAATCCCGAAGACCCCTCCGCCGGCACGCGCCAGGTGCCCTTCTCGCGCGAGATTTATATCGAGCAGGACGACTTCCGCGAAGTTCCTCCGCCCAAGTACTACCGCCTCTCGCCCGGCAAGGAAGTCCGCCTGCGCAACGCCTACTTCATCACCGCCCAGTGCGTCGTGAAAGACTGCGGACGGCAACGTCGTCGAAGTGCACTGCACCTACGATCCGGCCAGCCGCGGCGGCAACTCGCCCGACGGCCGCAAGGTCAAGTCCACCATGCACTGGGTCTCGGCCGCCCACGCCATCTCCGCCGAAATCCGCTCTACGACAAGCTCTTCACCAAGCCCGATCCCTACGACGTCGCAGAAGGCCGAGGATGTCCTCCTCGACAATCTCAATCCCAACTCGCTCGAGATCCTCACCGGCGCCAAACTCGAGCCCTCGCTCGCCAACGCCAAGCTCGAAGACCGCTTCCAGTTCGAGCGCGTCGGCTACTTCTGCCTCGACCCGGACTCCATGCCCGGCAATCTGGTCTTCAACCGCACGCTCCCGCTGAAAGACTCCTGGGCCAAGATCGAGAAGAAGGCCGGTGCGTAAGGAACCACGTAGCGCCGGTCTCTAGAGCATTTTCTGTTTTACTGTAGACCATCTAGTGCGAGTCTGAACCAAGCCTGGGCATTGCCGGGAGTAATGCATGGCAGGGCTTCTGTGATGGCCTGATCGAGAGTTTCTTTGGTTCGAGCCTGGGCTGCGCGAAGCAGTTGTTTGAGTTTTGCCCAGGCCTTCTCGATGGGGTTCAGATCGGGAGAATAGGGCGGCAGATAGAGCAGCTCCGCGCCGGCTTTTTCGATCCATTGGCAAACTGCAGGCGCCTTATGCGCGCTCAAGTTGTCCATCACCACCACGTCGCCGGGCTTCAGCACCGGGTACAGCAGGTGTTCAACGTAGGCCAGGAAGATATCGGTGTCGGTAGGCTCTTCGATGGTCATGGTTGCGACCATACCGCTGAGGCTCATGGCGCCCAGAATCGTCATGATTTTCCAGTGACCGCCAGGCGTCGCCTCGTGGATGCGTCTGCCTCCCGGACCGCGTGCGTAGAGCCGTGTCATCGAGGTAGTGACACCGCTCTCGTCAAGGAAAATCAGCCGTTCCGGTGAGATCGACTGGATGCGCGCCGCGAACTCTTCGCGTCGCTCGCGGTTGGCTTCGCTGTCCCGCTCGACCGCGTGGAGTGACTTTTTTTCAGCCGCAGACCCAACTTCTTCAACAGATGCCAGATCCGACCCAAGCTGAGCGAAATGCTCGCCTCACTATGCAACTTGGCCTGCAGTTGAGCCAGCGTCAGATCGGGTTTCGATGCCACCCAATCCATCACCTGTCGCTGCGCCGCGACACCGGCACGCCACTTGCGCCCGGGCTGGTGCCGCACCCGCTCGGCCTGCCCGGTGCGGTTCCGTTGTGCGGAGATCTTCTTCGCCCAGCCCACGCTCACCAGGAACCGATCCGCAAGTTCCTCCAGCGTCTCCTCGCCTTGATCGTAAGCAAACAGAAACTTACGGCGCAGGTCATCCCCATATGGCTTCGCCATCGATTCACTCGCCGCGGATCATCGCCACGACAAGTCTACACTATTAAAGAAAATGCTCTAGACCGGCTGGACGGGCGGTGTCCTCGCCGCCCTCGCCGCTGCGATGTTTTTTGCGGGGGGAGTAAGTGCCATCCCGCGTCGTTATTCCGTCGGAGGGAGCAGGGGCCTTCAGGCCCCTGAATGCTGCCTCGCGAGAAAAGTGGCTTTAGCCACGGGTCCTTCGTCCATGCCACAGCGAATGCTCATACGCCTTGAGCCCCACTCACCTCGCGTCATTGTTCCGGCTGCCGGAGCAGACCCCTCGCATTGTCCGATTACTTGCCATTCTTGCTGGCTTGAATCTTTTCGCCCGCCAGCTTCTCGGCGGTCGTTAATGCGTCGTCCGCCGCCACCTTCACATCCGGTTCCACGCCGGTCCCTTCCCAGTTTGTTTTGGTAACCGGATCAAGCGACTTTGCAAACGGAACGCCAACCATAAAATAATCGGCCACCGCGTGCCCGGCCACTGGATGACCGCCACCGCCTGTCGTTTCGCCCACAATCGTGGCGCGCTTCTGGTTCTTCAAATCGAATGCGAACTCCTCCGCGCCGGAGAAGGTTCTTTTCGAGGTCAAAACAAACACTGGCTGCTTCGCAAGCCTCGGTCCCGGCAAGTACGACAGCGTCCAATTCTGCGTCGTTGAATCCTGTTTCCGGTTGTAGATGTCAATCAAATGGGTCGGCTTGTCGAAGAGGTAACTTGCAATCATGGTCACCATCGCCGGTTGCCCGCCGCCGTTCTGGCGCAAATCGAAAATCACTGCGCCGGTATGCGCAACAAAACCCATCGCTGCAACTACGGTTGGCCCGCAGAACGATGCATCCATGAACCCGTCGAATTTTATATAGCCAATGTTATTGGGCAGGATCTCCACTTTGCGGAACATGCAGTTGTCGTGTTCCATCTGCTGGTGAAACCGTGCCTCATCTTCCGCAGTGGGGTCACGCTGCGGCGGAATTTTGAATGGGCTGAAGTCTACCCGCAGGTGCCTGTCGTGGCTCACCCCCTGCAAATCTTTGGTAAGTTGTGCGGCAAATGCGTCGCCGTCCGCGATCTTTTCGTAATCGCCGGCTTTCTCGTGCGCCAGCAAGGCATCTTCCATTTGTCCCGCAATTGTTGCGTCGATATAAAACTCGCCAAGGTCCGCGTTGATGCCTTCGATCACCCGCTTTCGCAAATCCGCATCGACCACAACGTTGCTTAGGTTCGCTGCCGTGACTCCCGGCGGCAAAGCCCGCACCGAAAAAGTCGTTACGGTCGGCGCCTGCGCGTCTTTGACAGCAATGCTGCCGAGTGCCGTGATGCCGTCGCTTCGCCCCTTTACCAGAAAACGAATATGCAGCGGCTCGCTGCTTTCGATCGACAGCAAGTCAAATCCACCCGTTTGACCGTGGAACGAAATCATCCCGTCGACCGATTGGTTCGGGTCCGTCGTCTTTACATACGCTTCGATCTTGGCGCGATCGCTGCTGTTGAATGCGTCCAGCCATGCTTGCAGAGTATGGCCGGCGGGAGTATCGGGAATCGTTGCCTGGGCCGATCCAACGCCAACCCCTGCCCAAAGCAACCCGAACAGCACACAAAGTCCTCTGGAAATCATTGAATTTCAGACCTCCGAACCCGGCGGTTTGCTCCCAAAAATCTGCTCCGAATCAAGCGCGATTCATAGAACCGAATGGCAACTTTGACCATTAGACAAACAGCGCAGTACTTGTGTTGTCAACAATTGAGTTAGCGCGCTGTCGATCGCCAATCCGTACACATCCCCGATTTTCGGGTTCTGTGCGTTTTGACCGGATTCTAACCGGAACACGAACAACGCGGCCTGTTCCGGAGGCATCCTAGCCCCATAGGAGTTCCTAATGACAAAGCTGCACACTACTTTAGCGCTCGCGATCCTTTCCACAAGTCTTATGGGCGGCGTCGCCCTTGCCCAGGATCAGGACCATCACGATGCCCAGGCCCAACGCGACAACCACAGTTACGTCGAACACAAGGAATGGAAGAAAGGCGCACCCATCAAACACGAAGACTGGGATCGTGGCGACAAGGTCGACTACCACCAATACCACCTGGCCGCCCCGCCACGCGGTTACGAATGGCGCATGGTTGATGGCAACTACGTTCTCGCGAACAGCTCCACGTTCCAGATCCGCACCGTCATCCGCATACCGTAACGCACCCTCTCTCACTCATTAGGGCCGCCGGATCAATCTGAATTGGCCCAATCTGTGCCGCCCCGATCGAACCATTCGCCCCATCACCAAACTGAGGGTGCCCCATTCATGGCGCAGTTGTAACGCGCCATGAGTGGGAGACGCCCTCAGCCCGAATCATCTAACCCACCATTAAAACTTTCAGCGCCTCCGCTCTCTTCGCGTCTTTGTTTTTTACGGAGGGAGCAGGAGCCTTCAGGCTCCTGATGTGAGCCGTCAGAATACGTGGCTTCAGCCACAGGCCTTTCGTTTATGCCGCACCACATGCCTGTCCTTGATATGCGCCGTGCTCTACTTGTGATGTCGCGGTAATCGACTGCGATATGCAAGTTGCGGAGGCGGCAAATGACGATCGTGGAGCTTGTCGGAGATACTCCGCTGGTCGAATTGCGTCGCCTGAACCCGAACCCACGAGTACACCTGTTCGGAAAGATCGAGGGCAACAACCCCAGCTCCTCGGTCAAGGATCGGGCGGCGAAGTTCATGATCGAAGGAGCGGAAAAGCGCGGAGAGCTGAAACCCGGGGTTCGCATCATTGAGCCGACCAGCGGCAACACCGGAATCGCCCTGGCCATGATCGCGGCGGTCAAGCGTCTTGAGATTGAGCTGGTCATGCCCGACAGCTCTAGTGCGGAGCGCGTCGCCACCATGCAGGCCTTTGGCGCCAGCGTGACTCTGACGCCCGGTGATCGCGGAATGGAAGGCGCCATTGATTACGCTCGCGAGCAAGTGGCGAAAGGTGGGGTGTTGATGTTGAACCAGTTTGGCAATCCTGACAACTGGCGCGCGCACTACGAGACCACCGGACCCGAAATCTGGCGAGACACAAAAGGGGGCATTACTCATTTCGTATCGGCAATGGGAACCACTGGAACCATCATGGGAACTTCAAGATTTCTGAAGGAACAGAATTCGCTGGTGCGGATTGTCGGCGTGCAGCCCTCGGACGGCGCGAAGATTCCGGGAATCCGCCGTTGGCCGAAAGAATACCTGCCCGCCATCTTTGAGCCGCACCGCGTTGACGTGACCATCGACGTCACACAGGACGAAGCCGAGAATATGGCGCGCAGGCTCGCGCTCGAGGAAGGAATCTTCGCTGGCGTTTCGTCGGGAGGCGCCTGTGCGGCGGCTTGCCGCTTGGCGTCTACGCTCGATTCGGCAGTCATCGTGTTCGTGCTGTGCGACAAGGGCGATCGGTACCTTTCGAGCGGCCTCTATTCAACCCGTGTTCACGAAAGCGCCGCAAAGGGAGGCCACTGATGGCTGCGAGCACGCGAATTAAATTGGTCCAGACTGGACCGGCCAAATTCAAGGCGAGCAACGCCGCAGGCGCCACGGGCGTTATCGACGGCCCTGCGAATATGGGCGGGGAGAATGCGGGCTTGCGTCCCATGGAAACTTTGCTTTCGGCGCTGGCCGGGTGCAGTTCGATGGACGTGATCCTCATCATGAAGAAGCAACGTCAGCACCTGGAACGCCTCGAGGTGGAAGTGGATGGCCAACGGGCAGACGCGGTTCCTGCTGTGTTCACCAGCATCCACTTGCGCTTCAAAGGCTATGGCCCCGTCGACTTGAAGAAATTCCGGAAGGCCGTCGAGCTTTCGATTGGGAAGTATTGCTCGGTATCGAAGATGCTCCAGCCGGCGGTGGCGATCACGGCCGAGTGCTCGCTCGGCTAAGTCCGCAGTACCCAACCCCGGATGCACGATCGGCACCGATTGGGCGCTAAGGGCCTGCCGCAAAAACCCGCTACGCTGGCCCCCACCCACCGTTTTGCCGTAGAGTGATTTCGTTCACTTCGGGAGCCTTTCGTCATGCATTGGAGCAACACAGGGCCGCGATACTTTGCGGCGATTGTTCGCGGTTGGTTTTGTTGCACCCGGCATCGCGGCTGCGCAAACCGCCGCCAACTCGCTGGGCGTCTTTGAAAATCAATCGGACGTGGGTAGCGTCACGCCGCCCGGAGTCGCCGCGTTCCATGCTGCAACGGGCGTCTACACCATCCGTTCATCCGGAGCGAACCTATGGGCCACCGCCGATGGGTTCCACTTCGTGTGGAAGAAAGTCTCCGGCGATGTCTCGCTCACCGCAGACGTCAAGCTGGCCGATGCTGGCCCTGCCTCAGTGCCGCATCGCAAGGCGCTGCTCATGTTCCGTCAATCACTCGACTCCGATGCCGTGTACGCCGACGTAGCGATTCACGGTTCGAATGAAACGGCGCTCCAATACCGTCGCAACAAGGGCGACACCACGCAGGACATCGCCTTCAACATCGGCGCTCCGCAACGGTTGCGCCTTGAAAAACGCGGCGACACCATCACGCTTTTTCTCAGCATGAATGGCGAGCCTTTGCACCAGGTGGGAGCGTCCATCAAGCTGCACTTCGACGGCGCGTTCTACGCCGGCCTCGGAGTCTGCGCGCACAACAAGGATGCAGTGGAACAGGCGACCTTCGCCCATGTGGAGTTGCAGCCCGCTCACTTCTCCAACGCCTGCGTCAACATCCGCGCCCATGACGCTCTACAGCACACTCCAGACCATCGCCATCGACAACAATTCTCGCATGGCCTACGTGATCCAGACCGGCAAGGGTCAGATGGAAGCGCCCAACTGGAGCCGCGACGGCAAGACCCTGATTTTCAACCGCGCGGGCAAGCTGTGGAGCGTGCCCGCAAGCGAAGGCGAGGGCAGCATCGCCGAGGCCACGCCAATCGACGTCGGCAACGCGACCGACTGCACGGGCAGCCACGGCCTCTCGCCCGATGGCAAATGGCTCGCCATCACCTGCACCACGCCCGACCAACCCGGCCGGCGCGTCTACATCGTGCCAGCCACCGGCGGCACGCCGCGCATGCTCACCACGAATCCCAACTCCTATTTCCATAGCTGGTCGCCGGACGGAAAGACGATCCTGTTCACGCGCCCCAGCCATGGCTCGGGAAACATCTATTCGATCTCGGTCGAAGGCGGGCCGGAAACCGCGCTCACCACCGGCGACGGAATCAGCGACGATCCCGACTACTCGCCCGACGGCCAGTGGATCTACTTCAACTCCGATCGCGCCGGTGGAATGCAGATCTGGCGCATGCGGCCTGACGGCAGCAAGCCCGAGCAGGTCACCTTCGATGAGAAGCGCAACTGGACCCCGCATCCCTCTCCAGACGGCAAATCGATCCTGATCCTCTCCTACGACAAAGATGTCACCGGGCATCCGGCCAACAAGGACGTTACGCTGCGCATTCTCAACCCCGCTGATGGAAAGATTCGCGAACTCGTCGAAATTGTTGGCGGATCGGGAAGCGACAACGTGAACAACTGGTCTCCCGATGGCGCGCACTTTGCCTTTGTCAGCTACCAGCTTCTGCCCGCAGAAGACACCGGCTCCACGCAATAACGTCTGGAAGCGCGGATCGAGTTGGAACAGTCAAGCTCCTGTCCGCGCCAATCCTTTGCAACCAACTGAAAACACACTGCCAAAACTGTGCGCCATTTTGCATAGTATTTCCCCGATTGGCGCACAATCATTCCATGGTGCAAATCTACCCAAGGACTCACGCCCGCCCTCTGCCCTCGCAGGCGTGGTCGAAATCGACCCAAGTGTGTACCAAATGTGAAGTTCGTCCCGAAAAACACCCGTAAGTCCTTTGAATTGGGGATCGTAGCGACTAACCCCTTTGGAATCAGTGGGCTGGAGCAAATGATCGAGGGTACAAACGATTGAAGGGAAAGCACTTAACCCCCAAAAGGGGAGGGGGGTGGGGGTCCTGTGAAACTGTGAAACTGTGGAGCGAAAACCGGCAGCCAGCAGCTTCCAGATCTCAAGCTTGGCCGCAGCACGTCTTGAAGCTTGAGAATTTGCACCTATTAGCTGTGGGCTGACAGCTACAAGCTAACCCCGCTAACAGCGCCAACTTCGCTGGCTCCGCTATTTCCCGATCACGTCAATCGGCACCGTGATCGTCTTCGGCGGCATGCACTGGTTCTGGTCGCACGCCTGGTAGTGCAGCTTCCCTTGCATCAGGTGATTGCCCGGCGTAGCCACAATGCGCGTCTGGATCGTGAATTCGCCGGTGTACACGCTGATCTTGGTTTTGGGATCAACCGGCAGCGAAATCATCGCTCCCGCCGGATAGGTCGCGGCGTCCAGCCGCACGCCCGCACCGTCAGGGATCGAAAACGCCGTGGGAATCAGGTAATTCTCGCTGGGCGTATGCGAGTTGATGTGCAGCCCCTGCGCAATGCGAAAGTGCAGCGCCACCGCGCTCGGCTTGCCCGCCGGCACAGCCACTTGCTCAGGAAACAGATATTGCACCGCATCCGTCTTGATGATCGACCGGCTCTGTGCGCTGGATGAAAACACCTGCCCCTGCGCCGCCAGCACGCCCAGCGTGAAGATGCCGGCCACCGCAAGAAACTGCTTCAACATTCGGCTCATGAGTCCTTCCACTTCTTCCATTCTTCAAATGAGGTGAACTCGTCCCAGATCACTCGTCACTGGCCACTGATCACTCGCTCAGTGCCTTCCTGATGTTCCCCTCGACGTCGCTCTCTGACGTCAAGCCCAACAGTTGCCACCACCACTTTTCCGCTACGATCCACAAAGAACGATGTAGGCAGATCGTCCAGCCCGCCGTAGGCGCTGCTGATGCTGTCGCCGTCAACCAGCACCGGATAAGGTACCTTCATTTCCTTCACAAACTTTGCCACTGCGGCTTGATCCTTGTCCCAGGCCGCCTTGTCGCTCTTCTCCACGTCATCGCCTTGCGTGTCCACGCCCAGCACCTCAAAGCCCTGGCGCCGCGTACTTGTTGCGCAACTCGACCAGCCACGGCGTCTCAATCATGCACGGCGTGCACCATGTGGCCCAGAAGTTGATCATCACCGCCTTGCCGCGGTAGCTCGCGAGCGAAACCTTGTTGCCGCTCATGTCCTCGAGCGCAAACGCCGGCGCCGGCTTTCCGTCGAGTTTCGAAAAGTACTGGAGCGACCCGCCGTCGGCAGCGGGCACCAGTTCGCCTTGCGCAGCAGAAGCCTGCAGCTTCTCGGCTGCCTGCTTGCGATACTCCCAGTTCGCCCAGCCCGCCCAGGCAAAGATAGACAGAATAAAAAGGACTGCAATGAGAACGAAAGTATTACGTCGCACGGGGATCGACCTCTTAGCTTTATTGTACGAGCGCCGGCAGTGGATCGTGCACAGTCAACAATGCGCAGTGGTTAGCGCACTCGGCTCCGTTTTATTTGCAGGCCCCTCAGCGGCTGTTTTTCAAGAAGCAGCAACCCGCGATTGGTCGTTCTTTCTGATCCCTGTTCTCTGAACCCTGATCCCTGCCTTTGCTGTTACCATCAAATGCCGATGAGTCCATCCAAGCCAACCGGCCGTGATGCCGTCTCGCCTCGTCCGTCCGAGCTGGTCCGCACCGAGGCTGCCGCGCTTGAGGTCCTTGCCGAGCGCCTCGATGGCTCGATGGCCGAGCCTTTTTCCCACGCCGTCGAGATGATCCTGCATTGTGGCGAGTCGAACGGCCGCGTCGTGGTTACCGGCATGGGCAAGAGCGGCATTATCGCGCAGAAAATCGCCGCCACGCTCAGCTCCACCGGTTCTCCGGCAATCTTTCTGCATCCCGCCGAGGCCGTTCATGGCGACTTGGGCGTCCTCATGTCCGGCGACGTCGTCATCGCTCTCTCGGCCAGCGGCGAAACCGAGGAGATTCTCCGGCTGCTCGCCACGCTCAAGCGCAAAGGCGACGCCCTCATCACTTTCTGCTGC
Organism: uncultured Acidobacteriaceae bacterium; assembly: GCA_963758785.1. GTDB lineage: Bacteria > Acidobacteriota > Terriglobia > Terriglobales > Acidobacteriaceae > Telmatobacter. Next base: position 789,456 of record CAVWXA010000015.1, on the reverse strand, counting down.
AATCTGCAGTCGACCTTGGCACAGGCCAGCGACGTCGCCCTCGATTGCTCGGTTGAGCGCGAGGCGTGCGGGCTCAACCTCGCGCCCACTGCCTCTACTACCGCGATGCTCGCACTCGGCGACGCTTTGGCCGTCGAAGTTAGCCTGCGCAAGGGCTTCCGCGCCGAAGATTTCGCCGAGCTTCACCCCGGCGGCAAACTCGGCAAGCAGCTCGCCAAGGTTCGCGACCTGATGCATACCGGGGAGGAAGTCCCTACCGTCGCTCCTTCCACGCCGATGGCAGATGTGATCTTTGAGATGTCGTCAAAAAAACTCGGCATGACCACCGTGCAGGAAGGCGGCCGGTTGCGCGGCGTCATCTCCGACGGAGATCTTCGCCGTCTGCTCGAGCGCGAAGGCGGAGCGGCACTCGGCAAGACTGCCGGCGAGGCCATGAATTCCCATCCCCGTACCATCCCCGCCGAAGAATTGGCAGCCAAAGCGCTGGCCATCCTCGAAGAGCGCAAGATTACGTCGCTCATCGTCGTCGATGCCAACGCGCGCGTCGAAGGCGTTGTCCACCTGCACGATCTCTGGGGCGTCGAGCTCATCTAGGTCGGGCGAAAGGAGCAAAATGTTCCGGACGGCGACGCAATTTCATAATGCCACATCGCAAATTCGCGCAGAAAACACATGACAGCTGTCTCAGGCCGCACCACGCTCATTACCGGCGCTTCCTCGGGTTTCGGCCTGCTCACCACCATCACCCTCGCGCGCCGCGGATGGAACGTTCTCGCCACCATGCGCGACCTCAGCCGCCGAACACTCCTTGAAGATGCCGCTCGCTCCGCAGGTATCCTCGGCCGCATCGAAATCCACCTGCTCGACGTTACAAACTCCGCCCATATCGCCGAAATCGTCAGCCTCATCGAATCGCGCGGAGTGCCTCTTCACTCCCTGGTCAACAATGCTGGTTTCGCCCTTCCAGGATTCGCCGACGACGTCACTGACGCCGAACTGCGCAAGCAGTTTGAAACCAACTTCTTCGGCGCAACGGCTCTCACCCGTGCCCTGCTGCCACAGATGCGGCGTCAAGGCTTCGGCCACATCGTCATGCTCAGCTCGGTCTCCGGCCGCATGGGCTTTCCCGGCGTCAGCAGCTATGCGGCGTCCAAGTTCGCGCTGGAAGGCTGGACTGAGACCCTCCGCTTTGAAATGAAGCCGCTCGGCATCCAGGTCGTTCTCGTCGAGCCCGGATCGTTCGAGACCGATATCTGGACGCGCAACGCAAAGATCGCAGCACGAATGCAGGACCCCGCTACGCCCAACGCAGCCCGCATCAGCCGCTGGCGCGAGCGCCTGGAGCAGAACAACAAGCGCGCCAATCCCCAGATCGTCGCCGATGCCATCGTCGCCATTCTCGAAAACCCGAGGCCCCGGCTGCGCTACGTTGTTGGCAGTGACGCCAGGTTCTCTCTTCTCATGCGCCGTCTTCTGCCGTGGAGCGTCTTTGAGCGAGCTGTCATCAGACTTTCCGGCGTGGGCGAGTAAAGACGGCGGGTTCTGAGCGACGATCAAGGCCTCGACCGCCTGCCCGAGAGTACTCGGTTGCGTGTGTCAGTTGTTCTACGCGCGTGTGTCTCGTGACACGTCGCCTGCCGATCGCATCTCGCTTACGTTGTTTGTTTTCAACGAATGAGGATTTGGTTCTCCCGTTGCACTGTTGTTAGGCAGATGCGGTCGAGGGCTTCGAAGGATGGAATCTTCTGTGGCAACATGGCTTGTTTTAGGTGGTGCGGCGATGCAGCAGCCGCGCCGCTCGCAACACCATGAACATTTAGAATGGGAGACGGATGAATTAGCCATCTTGCGTCAGTGTTCCCGCCGGCAGCCCGAAGCTCATTTGCGCCGTAACGAAACAGACGAGAAAGCAAGTAAGTCCTATTCTATGCATCGTTGGTCGAAGCTCTTTATTCCTACTCTTCGCGAGGCCCCGGCGGATGCCGAAGTGGCCAGCCATAAGTTTCTCCTCCGCGCCGGCTATATCCGGCAGCTCGGCGCCGGCATCTACAACTACCTCTTCCTTGGTCAGCGCTCGCTCAACAAAATCACGGCCATCGTGCGCGAGGAGATGGACAAGATCGGCCAGGAGTTCTACCTGCCCGGCATTCTGCCCAAGGAGCCGTGGGTCGAAAGCGGCCGCTGGACAGCCATGGGCGATAACATGTTCCGCCTCAAGGACCGCAAGGGTGCGGATCTCTGCCTGGGCATGACCCACGAAGAGATCATGACCACCATCGCGCGCGGCGAGTTGCGCAGCTACAAGCAGTTGCCGCAGATCTGGTACCAGATTCAGGCCAAGTTCCGTGACGAGCCGCGCCCCAAAGCGGGTCTGCTCCGCGTGCGCCAGTTCATCATGAAAGACAGCTACTCCTTCGATCTCAACACGGCAGGCCTTGACAAGAGCTTCGATCTGCACGACGCGGCCTATCGCGCCATCTTCACTCGTTGTGGTCTCAAGTTCGTCGCCGTCGAGGCTGACTCGGGTGCCATGGGCGGCTCCCAGTCGCAGGAGTTCATGGTCTACACCGACGCGGGCGAGGACCTCATCGCGAGTTGCCCGGTTTGTGGCTACGCGGCAAATCTCGAAAAAGCAACGTCTCGCCTCGAACCGGTCACCGAGATGGAATCGACTGGCGACGGCAAACCAGAGCTCGTACATACGCCCGGTTGCGCGGCCATCGCCGACGTTGCCGCGTTTTTCAAAATCTCTCCCGCCTCCGACATCAAATGCGTCGCCTACATGGCAAGGCGCGGATTCACCGGCGAAGGCCACGAGATTTGGCTCCCGGTTGCTGCGTTCCTGCGCGGCGACCACTCTGTCAATGAAACCAAGCTCCTCGGCCTCATTAGCGCCAGCGAGCTTCGCCCCATGCATGCCGAAGAGCTGGAAAAATACCTCCACGCTCCTGCGGGATATCTGGGTCCTGTCGGCTTGGCGCCAAAGGAAGTTGTGAAATCCGGCAGTTCGCCACTCGCGTTTTCAGCTGAGGGCGATCTGGTGGTCATCGTCGACCGCGCGCTCGAAGGCCGAAAGAACATGGTTTGCGGCGCCAACAAGCTTGACTACCACCAGCGCAACGTCGTCCCCGGCCGTGACTTCTCATGGACGCTCAGCGCCGATATTCGCAGTGTGAACGAAGGTGAGATGTGCCCGACGCCCGCCTGCAGCGGCCAGTTGCTTGTCGGCAAAGCTGTTGAGGTCGGCCACATCTTCAAGCTCGGCGACAAGTATTCTCAGTCAATGGGCGCGCGCGTGCTCGACCCCAACGGAAAAGAAGTGACGCCCATCATGGGCTGCTACGGTATCGGCATTGAGCGCATTCTCACAGCGGCAATCGAGCAGTCAAACGACGCCAACGGCTTCTGGCTGGCAGCTTCCATCGCGCCCTTCTCCGTAGTAGTCACCATCACGAACGTCTCCGACGCCGCCTTGCGCGAAACCGGAGAAAAGCTTGCCGCTGATCTCACATCCGCGGGCCTCGATGTGCTGCTTGATGACCGCGACGAGCGTGCCGGCGTCAAATTCAAAGATGCGGATCTCGTCGGTATTCCGTATCGCATCAACGTAGGTAAGAAAGCTGCTGCGGGCCAGGTGGAACTGGTGACGCGCGCCACGAGCACCAGCGTCGATGTTGCCTTGAGCGAAGTGGTAGCGCTCGTTAAGAAACGTGTCCAGGAAGAAGAGCTGCTCGAAGCCAGCGTTTAGCCATTTTTGGGCAGCATCTGTTTTTGTTTCTGCGCAAGGACCTTTGTTCGACCCAGACTAGCTGGTAACTGGGAATTCCAAGGAGCGGCGATGGCATTACGAATCCGGCTCGCGGGGCTTGCATCAGGGCATCAGTTCAAATTGCGGATTCTTCTGTCTGTGTTGGCCGCCTGCGCTGTCGTCGTGTTCGTGGGCTTCTCCACGTTTCTCTTCCTCTACGCCAAGTATCGAAAAGTTGTCGATGTGCGGCTCCAGCAGCCTATCTTCGCCAATACCGCCAAAATCTATGCCGCGCCGCGCGAGGTACGTCCCGGGCAAAAACTCACCGTCAAGTGGATCGCCAATGAGCTCCGCGATGCCGGATACACCGGCGATGACGCGCCGCAATCCTCCCAGTTAGGCACCTTCAGCGAGAGCGTGGAGCAGATTACGGTGCGGCCCGGTCCGCAGTCGTATCACGCGCCCGACAGCGCCACCATCCACGTCAGCGGCCGGGCAGTGGACTCGATCACGGACTCGCGAGGCCAGTCGCTTTCCAGCTACGAGCTCGAGCCCATGCTTATCACGGGTCTCAGCGAGGGCGCCCACCGCACCAAGCGCCGCCTGCTCACATACGATGAGATCCCCCCCAATCTCGTCCACGCCGTCATCGCCATTGAAGACCGCCGCTTCTTTGAGCACGGCGGCATCGATTATGTGCGTATTTTGGGTGCATTTCGCAACGACATCTTCCACCTCCATCGCTACACCGAAGGTGCCTCCACACTCACGCAGCAGCTCGCGCGCGGCTTTTTCCTCACTCCCGAGCGCACCTATTCGCGCAAAATTCGCGAGGCCGTCATCAGCATCATCCTCGAGCACCGCTTCACCAAGAAGCAGATCTTCGCGATGTATGCTAACGAAATCAATCTTGGGCAACTCGGCGGCTTCTCTATCGACGGCTTCGGAGAAGCATCACAGGCCTACTTCGGCAAGGATGTGCGCCAACTCAGCCTGTCGGAGTGCGCCTTGCTCGCCGGGATCATTCAGAGTCCCAGCCGGCTCAATCCTTTTCGTCACGCGGAAAGCGCCATGGAGCGGCGCAACCTGGTGCTCGATGCCATGGTAGAAACCGGTGCCATTACCAAGGAAGAGGCAGAGGCTGCCAAGGCCGAGCCGCTGCATCTGGCGCCCACCAGCGTAGACGAAAGCGAAGCGCCCTATTTTGTCGACCTGGTCCACGATCAGCTTACCCAAAAGCTCGGCGATCGCGATTTCAATCGCGAGGGGTTGCGCATCTACACTTCGCTCGATCCTGACTTGCAGCGCCTCGCGACCCAGGCTGTGAATTCCACCATTCACCAGGTGGACGTGCAGGTGGACAAGAAGCATGCTCTCGACAAAAAGCTCGGCAAGCCTTACATCTACCCACAGGTGGCTTTGGTGGCGCTTGATCCTCATACCGGCCAGGTGCTGGCGCTGGTGGGCGGCCGGGATTATGGCAGGTCGCAGGTGAACCACGCGGTCGCTCACCGGCCCACCGGATCCGTCTTCAAGCCCTTTGTATACGCCGCGGCATTTCAAACTGCCGTTGAGGGCACGATGTTACCCGGCCAAACCAAGCTCTTTTCGCCTGTCACCTTGCTCGACGACGCGCAGCAGACCTATGGCGAGGGAACCCCGTATGAGTACACGCCCCGCAACTATAAAGGCGAGTTTTACGGCCAGATGACTGCCCGCTTAGCCCTGATGCGATCCGACAACAACGCAACAATTGGGTTGGCGAGCATGGTGGGCTTTGATCGAGTGGCGTCGCTCGCTCGCGATGCCGGGATTAAAAGCGCGCAAGGCACGCCTTCAATGGCCATCGGTTCATACGACGCCTCCCCGCTGGATATGGCAGGCGCCTACACCATCTTCTCCAACGGCGGCGTGCACATCGATCCGTGGATGCTCGCCAGTGTGCGCACGCCCACCGGCGACATCATCGCCGACTACTCGCCCACCACGCGGCAGGTCCTCGATTCCCGCGTAGCCTTCCTCACTACTTACATGATGGAGGCTGTTCTGCAAGGCAACGGGCGGGATGGCTGCACGATTGGAGGACGAGATTTCTGCGGAACCGGCGCCGGCGTCCGCAACTTGGGATTCATCTCTCCGGCCGCGGGCAAAACCGGCACCAGCCACGATGCATGGTTCGCCGGCTTCACGTCAAACCTGCTGTGCGTGGTGTGGGTGGGCAACGACGACTATACCGACATCGACCTCGAAGGTGCGCATGCTGCTGCTCCAATCTGGGCGGCATTTATGAAAGAAGCCGTTCAATTGCCTCAGTACTCCGACACCAACGACTTCACGGCCGCCCCAGGGTGTTGACATCGTCGCCATCGACAAAAACACCAATCTACTGGCCGACGCTGCTTGTCCTGATGATTTCAACGCTGCTTTTCTCGATGGGACCGCACCGACCGACACCTGTGACCACCCCGCCGATCACCGCAACATCTTCCAGAAGATCTTCGGTTTGGGCAAGCCTGCGAACTGATCCGGATGAAAATTGCGAGTTGATTCAGTCGATCGTTCAGCCGTCAACTTCGCTTCCATCCGGCATCGGCTGGCAAAGCGGGCACCAAAAGGTGACGCGCGCATCCGCACCCTGAATGCGCCTGCGAATCAACTCCCCGCACTTCCGGCACGGCTCGCCCGCACGCCCGTATACCCACAAGCTAGCACCAGGATCGGAGGCGTGCGTAGTGCGCCGCTGCTGGCCGCGAAAGGTCACGATCGTATCGCCGGAGTCTTCAAGAACGTTCGCTCTCAACAGGCGCTGCGCACTCGCGATCGCTGCTGCCGCTTCGTCTCGCGTCAGCGTTCCCGCCCTGCGAAACGGGTGGAGGCCGTTCACAAAGCAGATCTCCGATTTGAAGACGTTGCCCACTCCGGCCAGCACTCCCTGATCCAGCAGCACATCGGCAACGGCCTCACCCGGCCGCGTCAGCATCCGTTCCAGCGCCGCCGCCGCGTCAAACTCCCCGCTCAGCAAATCGTTTTCTGCTCGCGGAATTCTTATGTTCCGCTGCAGCGAGCGAGCAGTGTGCATTTCAGCGATAGGCACGCGAAAGCCCACTGCCTGGTACTGATCGTTCTCAATCACGATGCGCATGTGGATGTGGGCGAGCTGCCAGCGCTCACCATGCCGGTAAATGTGCCAGCGGCCGTTCATCAGCAAATGCGAAGTCAGAATGCCGCCGCCGGAAAAATAAATCAGCAGCCATTTGCCGCGTGCTTCCACACGCTCCACCGTTTGACCGGCCAGCGGCGTATCGTCATTGAATCGCGTCAGCAATGGATAAGTCGACCGAAACGAGGTCACCGGTTTGCCCACCAGCACGCGTCCCAGCGTGCGCGCGGTGCGGAATATGGTATCGCCTTCGGGCATCGACTACTGAACCTCGCCTGCATGCGAATCGCGCGCCTGTTGCCCGATCGGGAATAGAATGCGCCGCAAATGCATCCCCAGAGGCCCCGGATGAAACCCCGCATCCATCAGGAATCGCGCCATGAGATGCGCGGCTACCGGCTGGCCATTGATGGTTGTGATCAGCACGCCATCATGATTGCTTGTGCGCATTCTCTCCTGTCCTCGCGCGCACAGAAAATGGGCAAGGCCCGCGGCCGCTTGCGACCGCTCCGGCTCTTCGACGGGCAAAAACACAAGCAGGTTAGGATTGCCTCGCCGCAGCCAGGCCACCAGTTGGCCATTGCGCAAAATCACTTCAGCATACGCCGCGCGCGTAAGCACACGCGGCGCCGATTCTGAATCCTCTTCGCCGACGGGAAGCTCTGGCCAGCGCAGTACTGAACCGTAGGGATTCGCCGGATCGGTGGCGGCCAGTTGCACAAACTCCGGCTTTTCCGCCGGCGGCTCTGTTCGCAACTGGCGCAGCAGGTCCACGGCTGCCGGCAGCGCAAATTGTGTCGCGCCCAGTCCGCCTACAAAGTAACCGCGCCGAATGCGTCCGCTCTCTTCAAGGGCCTTCAGCACGTCATACACTGCGCTGAATCCTCCGGGCACATTTTCCGCCGCAACCTGCTCGCGCATCAGCACGCCGTAGCGATTCAGCAATTGCAGAGCCAGCGCATGGCTTGCTTCAGTCGCCGTGTGTTCAGCCCCCTTCTACCAGGGTCTGCCGCACGTACTGCCGACCATCTTCCCTGCGCAGTTGGCGGCGTCGTGCGGCGTGAGCGAAACACGACGCCGGTTTGCATCCGTCTCGGCATGCGTGCGCTCTCCGGCCGCGCGATATACGCGCGCAACGCATGCAGCGAATCGTTGGTGATCAGCCCGCGCCACACCAGGCTCCAGAGCGCATCGATCGTTTCGCCCGGATAGCCGCCGCCCGATCGCCTGGTGCAGCGGATCGAAGAAGCTTGCCCCCGTCGACTCCAGCACCGCGAGCACTTTCTCCTCGCGTTCCGTGAGTGGTTCCACCAATGGGCGCCGCTGCGCAAGCAACGGCAGCTTGTCGGCCAGAAACAGCGCAATGCGGCCGTCGCGCTCGCCGATCGGCTCCACCCCAGCCCACGCCACTTCGCCCGCGGCGATCAACGTGTCCAGCCCGGCGGCAGTGTAATCCGCAATGCGCGCGGGCAGAATCGAAGTCTCGAGCAGCGATGCGGGCAGCGGCGCGCCCTGCAGGCACTCGATCGCATCGAGCAGCGCGTCAAGATGCGCGGTTCCCGTGCGGCGCGGCGCCAGCAATCCTTGCCAGTGCGTGAGGAAGCGCGCCAGCGTGTGCTGTTCCACAGGTTCCACTTCGCGGCGCAGCTTGGCCAGCGACTTACGGCGAATCTGCCGCAGAATCTCAGCATCGCACCACTCGCGGTGCAGCCCGCCGGGCCGAAATCCGCCTTCCAGCACGCGGCCCTCCGTCGCAAGTTGCCGCAACGTATTCTCAACCGCCTCCGTGTCCAGCGCGAAACGATCCGCGGCCTCGCGAAGCGTAAACGGCCCATGCGTTCGCGCGTAGCGGCGCACCAGCTCAAGCACCGGATGCGCCACTGGCTCCAGCAGCGCCATGGCCAGCCCCGGCGGCAACGGAATGCCCAATCCATCGCGGTAGCGCGCTGCGTCTTCGGCAGCGATCAACCGCTTCTCGCCGGCAATGCGCAACTCCAGCAATCGCCGCGAGCGGATCAAACGGTCGACATGCGTCAGTAGATCCGCCGAAATCACGCGTCGTGCCAGCTCATCGCGCGAAAGATCGCCCAGCCGCAGGCACAGATCGTGAATGCCATCCGCAGACCGTGCGCGGAGGTTTTCCGCGAGGCACTGCGCCGCCTCCTCCACTTCTGCAATCGCATCTGCATCCAGCAGCTCGCGCAGGTCGGCCTCGCCCAGCAGCTCGCGCAACTGCTCCTGATCAATGGTCAGGGCCTGCGCTCGCCGTTCGGCCAGCGGCGCATCGCCCTCATAAACAAAGTTGGCTACGTAGCTGAACAAGAGCGATGCGGCAAACGGCGAAGGCTTGCGCGTCTCCACCACGTGCACCCGCAGCTGCCGTTGCTCAATCGCTCGCAGCGTTTCAATCAACGCCGGCATGTCAAAAACATCGCGCAGGCACTCGCGATAGGCCTCCAGCAGCAGCGGAAACTTGGGATAGCGCGAGGCCACGCTCAGCAGATCGTACGAGCGCTTGCGCAACTGCCACAGCGGCGAGCGTTGGTCGGCGCGACGGCGCGGCAGCAGCAGTGCGCGCCCCGCTGCCTCGCGAAAGCGTCCGGCAAACAGCGCTGTCGATCCCAACTGGCGCAGCACAAGCTGCATCGCTTCGGCCGACTCCACGAGAATCCAGTCCGAATCCGGCGGCTCGTCGGTGTCAGGGAAGCGCAACACGAATCCGTCGTCGCCCCAAAGCGTTTCCACTTCAGGCCCGCCTGCTGCGCGAATACGCGCGCTCACCGCCATCGCCCAGGGAATGTGGATGCGGCTGCCAAACGGCGTCAGCACACAAACGCGCCAGTCACCCAGTTCGTCGCGGCAGCGCTCCACCACAATCGTCCGGTCATCGGGAACCTGTCCCGTCGCATCGGCCTGGTCGGCCAGAAAGCGCAGCAGATTCTCCGCCGCGCCTGGATCGAGATCGTGCTCATTCACGAGACGCGTCAGCGCTGCAGTTTGCGGCAATGCTCGCAGTTCGCGCACCATGGCGCCGATCCGCCGGCCGAATTCGAGCGGCCGCCCCGGCCCATCGCCTTTCCAGAACGGCATCTTGCCCGGCTCGCCGGGAGCGGGCGTCACCAGCACGCGGTCGTGCGTAATGTCCACGATGCGCCACGTTGACGCGCCCAAGAATGAACGTCTCATTCGGATGCGACTCGAAGACCATCTCCTCGTCCAGCTCGCCCACGCGCACCGGTTTGCCCTCGGTGAATGCGAGAAAAACGCCGTAGAGACCACGGTCGGGAATCGTCCCCGCATTGAGGATCGCCAACCGCGCCGCTCCATCGCGCGCCGTCACCACATTGCGCACGCGATCCCAAGTCAGCCGCGGCCGCAGCTCGCCAAACTCGTCCGACGGATAACGGCCGCTCAGCAAATCGAGCACTCCCTCGAAGGCCGTTCGCGAAAGCGATCCAAATGGCGCTGCCCGGCGCACCAGATCGAAGAGAAAGTCGACGGGAACTTCGGAAGAAGCGGAGTCAGCGGAGTTAGCAGAGCTAGCATCTTCTTCGCTTGCAAAATCGAATCCTGGCTGTGCGCCTGATCTCTGATCTCTGATCCCTGATCTCTTGCTTCCGTTCCCTGATCCCTGATCCCTGTTCCCTGCTTTCTTGCTCCCTGCACTTGCAACGATCGCCACCAGTTGCTGCGCCAGCACGTCCAGCGGATTGCGCGGAAACCGCGTCGACTCGATGTGGCCTTCATGCATCGCGCGCGTGACCGCGGCACAAGCCACCAGGTCGGCGCGGTATTTGGGAAACAGCATGCCCTCGCTCACCGCATCCACGTGGTGACCGGCGCGGCCAATCCGCTGCATTCCGCTGGCCACCGACGGCGGCGATTCAATCTGGATGACAAGATCGACCGCGCCCATGTCGATGCCCAATTCGAGCGTCGAGGTCGCGCACAACGCGCGGATCTTCCCGGCCTTGAGCTGCTCCTCAATCACCGCGCGCTGCGCCGCCGCCAGCGAGCCGTGATGTGCGCGCGCAATCGGCTCACCGGCCAGGTCGTTCAACGCCCCGGCCAGCCGCTCGGCAGTCTGCCGTGCATTCACAAACAGAATGGTCGAGTTGCGCTCGCGAATAATCTCCAGCAACCGCGGATGAATCGCATTCCAGATCGACACGCGCCGCGGAGTCTGCGAGGCCGGCCCCGAAGGAATCTCCTCCATCTCGCCCAGCCGCGCCATGTCTTCCACCGGAACCTCGATGCGCAGCTTCAGCTGCTTTGGCGCAGCCGCGTTCACGATGGTCACCGGCCGGTATCGCAGCGCGCCGCCCGCTTCGCCAGCATCGTCTTCCACATTCAGCGCGCCGTCGCCTGCGGCAATCAGGCCGCCATGGTTTCCGTGTCCTATTCCCTGTTCCCTAATCGCTAATCCTTGTTTTTTCGTTCCCTGCACTTCCACCCCTCCCAGAAACCGCGCCACTTCTTCCAGCGGCCGTCTGCGTAGCCGAAAGCCCGATGCGCTGCAGAGGCTTTTTGGTCAGCGCCTGCAGTCGTTCCAGCGTCAGCGCCAGGTGCGCGCCGCGCTTGGTCGGCACCAGCGCATGAATCTCATCCATGATCACCGTTTCCACTGTGCGCAGCGCCTCGGCCGCCTGCGATGTCAGCAGCAGGTAGAGCGACTCCGGCGTGGTAATCAGGATGTCGGCTGGATGCCGCGCAAATCGCGCTCGCTCCCGCTGCGGCGTATCGCCGGTGCGCACGCTGATCTGCGGCTCGCGAAACGCCACCCCCATGCGCCGCGCCATGTTGGCCATGCCGGCCAGCGGCGAGCGCAAATTTCGCTCCACATCCACGGCCAGCGCCTTCAGCGGCGAAACGTAAACAATCCGGCAGCCATCCCGTTCCGCTCTAGCCGCTTTCTGATCCCTGATCCCTGACCCCCGCTCCCTGTTTTGCAGCATCAACCGGTCCAGGCACCACAGAAACGCGGCCAGCGTCTTGCCCGTCCCCGTCGGAGCCAGGATCAGCGCATTCTCACCCCGCGCGATCACCGGCCAGCCCATTCGCTGCGGCGCAGTGGGCGCGTCGAATACCGCTTTGAACCATGCCGCCGTCACCGGGTGAAAGCAGGCAAACGGATCGGTTTGTTCCGCCGGCTTGGGGGGAAGGGCAGTCATGCTTGTTTCTCGAGATTAGCGCGGTCGGTGAGCGAACACAAAGCGAAGAAAGCAGGAAATCGAGATAAGGAGCTTGTTTCTTTCTATTCCCTATTCCCTGTTGCCCATTCCCCGTCTTTCCCCCACCGCGCCACGCTGAATTGCGCCCCGGCAAACAGAATCAGCCCGGAGATATACGCCCAGAACAGCAGCCCCACCGACACGTAAAACGGCCCATAGAGCGCCCTCAGGTCGAGATGCGGCAGCACGGCGGCAAAGATGAACCGCGAGATCAGCCAAACCAATCCGGTAATAATCGACGTGCGCAATACCGGACGCCACGGCACCTTGCGATTGGGCAGCAGGTAGTAGACCGAAAAGAAAAAGACAATCGACGCAGCGCCCGTTGAGAGCGCCAGCCAAACATAACTTAGAGCGCCGTAGCCGTAGTTCAGAACCTGGAAAATCCAGTTGTTCGGGTCATGCACGAGAGCGACCGCCAGTACCTTGTCCACGTTCACGTTCACCACCATGCTGGTCACGCCTAGCCCCACCATCAGCAGCGCCAATCCGAATGCGATGGTCTGGTTGAAGAGGTAGTTGCGGCTCTTGCTCACGCCCCAGGCCTGGTTGAGAGCCACTTCCAAAGGCAGGAAGATTCCGGTGCACGAAATCAGAATCATTACCAGCGAAAGCGCCTGCACGCCATGCCGCGATGAAGCAGCTGCCGCGGCCTCCATGCTGTTCGCCAGCCAATCCTGCGTGTTTGTCACCGAGGGCAGAAAGTAGTTCACCATCTCGTCCACCACCACAACCATGGGGCCCTTGGGAGGCGAGTGAAAAACACGCAACGCCAGCGTGTAGAGCAGGATGACGAATGGAATGAACGAAAGAATTGCGTTGGCTGCCACGCTGAAGGCAAATGTGTGCACCTCGCTGTCAAGCAGATACGCAATAAGAGCGGTACCGTTCTTGCGCCAGCGGTACCACTTCGACTTCGTGGCCGGCTCCGCAGGGCCCTTTGCGGCGGCAGCCAGCGCGGCCCCGGCAGCGCGGATTTCATCAGTTCCATCGGTTGCGGAATTCAAGGCATCAGCCACGTGTCAAATCCTTCTTACGGTTAGTCACTCTCCGCAGTTCCAGTGCAAGGTTGCAGATGGAGCAAGGTGCTTCTCTTAAGGATAGTTGCTCGGGCCCGGCCACGCTGAGCGCCGCGACCGGCATAGTGCGCCCACTCACAAGCAATGGTTGTCATGGCGATCGTGCCGGAGCTTCGCCAGCGCCCACCGTGCCGCATTGCGCAATCCCTCATCCGCCGCCGTGGTCCACGCTTCGAGCTTTGGCGCGAATCGCGTGAGCCCGCTATTCCCCATGGCAATCGCCACATTGCGCCGTAAGCCCTGGAACCCAGTCCTGCGCACCGGCGATCCATTGAAACAGCGCTCAAATTCTGCTTCGTCCATCGCGGCCAGCCACTCAAGCGCCGGATTCACCAACTCCGTGCGTGCCTCGATTTCGAGATCGATGGCGATCGGCGCTTTCCGATTCCACGGGCATACATCCTGGCAAATGTCGCAGCCGAAGACCTGCCGTCCCATACCCTCCGCCAAATCCTCTGCAATCGGCCCTTTGTGCTCGATGGTCAGATACGCAATGCAGCGCGTGGCGTCCATCTGGTAGGGAACAATCAGTGCGTTCGTCGGGCACGCGTCGATGCAGCGCGTGCAACTGCCGCAACGATCCGCCGCCACCGCGGTCTTGCCCTTTGGACTTACTTCGAGGCTGGTCAGCAGCACGGCCAAAAATCCAAACGACCCCAGCTTGGGGTGAATCAGGCAGGTGTTTTTCCCCGTCCAGCCCACGCCGGCCGCGACAGCCAGCGCACGCTCAACAATGGGCCCCGTGTCCACATACGCACGCGATTCGAATTCACCAAATTGCTCATGCAGCCGCGTTTCCATGGCGCGCAGCCGCCTCAGCAACACTTTGTGATAATCGCTCGGCCTGCGCTGTCCTGCAGCATCCGTCCGGCTGCTCCAGGCGTAACGCGCGATCCAACCACTCCGAGGGTCTTGCGTATCGGTCGAGAGTGGTCCCTCGCAACGGTAGCTGGCGAAGCAAACCAGCGCCGACCGTGCCCACGGGAAGGGAATTGCGACGCGCTCCCTCGCCAACTGTCCACTCTCCGCAGTCCGCTTCAAGTAGCCCATTGTCCCCGCGCGGCCCGCCTCCACCCACCCGCGAAACCGGCTGGCATCGCGCGCCTCGGCTTCATAGGGCAGCGCTACCAAGCTAGCCTCGGCAAAACCCGCCTCCAGCGCCAATGCGCGTGCTTGTTCTCGGCGCCAGCTCGAGGTTGACCCGACTGCGGACTGTGGACCTGAATTCATCGCCGAATTTGAAACGGAACCTGGCAATCTGCGCTTACCCTCCAATCTCAGAATATGCCCGATGGCGCGGCTTTGACGTAGAAGTCCAATGGCAGCACTCGGCAACGCTCGTCAGACATCCGAATCATAAGTGCCGATGCCTCGGCAGGCTCGTCCAGCGTTCCCCGCGCGGGGTACAATTGTCCGAAACCAGGAAATGGGAAACCGGTCCCTGAACAGCCATGGCTGATCCAACTTCGAGATACGCACCCGCTAACCCGATCTCCACCCACCATACGCAAGTGCCGGTCAATCTCTATCTCATTTTGGTTTGTCTGGTTGGCTCCACAGGCGGGTTTCTCTTTGGATTCGACACCTCGGTCATCTCTGGCGTCATCGAGTACATCTCCAGCCCCAGGGTGTTTCATCTCGCCGAAATCGCCAAAGGCTGGACGGTGAGCTGCATCATTATCGGCTGCATGATCGGTTGTGTCCTCGCCGGCCCATTGAGCAGCCGCTTCGGTCGCAGAAAGACGCTTCTCGTCACCGCCGTCGTTTTTCTCGCATCGACATTGGGCTGCGCGTGGTCCAGCCGGCTCACGGTCTTCGTCGAATTCCGCATCGTGGCCGGCGTGGCCGTGGGCGCGGCATCCATGTTGGCGCCCATCTACATCGCTGAGCTTGCTCCGCCAACGCATCGCGGCAAACTCATCTCCTTGAACCAATTTGCCATCTTTCTTGGTCAATCCACGGCCTTCTACACCAACTATCTCCTGCGCGACTTTGGAGGCGACAACAATTGGCGATGGATGCTGGCGGTGATGGCCATCCCTTCGTTTCTGCTCTTCGTCTTTCTCTTGTTCGCTCCCGAAAGTCCGCGCTGGCTCATCGCTAAACACCGGCGCGAACCGGCGCTCAAAATCCTTACGCGTATCAACGGCAAAGCTGAGGCCGATCGGGAACTGGCTGAAATCGAGGAATCGGTTCGCAATGAGGCGCGCGGCAAATTGATCGAGTGCTTTCGGCCGGGAATGCTGCACATTCTCATCATCGGAATCCTGCTCGCAGTCTTTCAGCAGGTGACGGGCATCAACGTCGTGATGTACTACGCGCCGGCCATCTTCAAATCGGCCGGCTTCGGCAACAGTTCCGCCTTGCTCCAAACCGCGATCATGGGGATCGTCAACCTCACCTTTGTGATCGCCTCCATGTTCTTTGTCGATAAGGTCGGCCGCAAGCCGCTCATGATCATCGGTTCCATTGGCATGAGTATCGCCATGTTTTTCATGGCCCTCACCTTCATCAGCGGCCACGCGCGAGGTTACTTTCTGCTGATTTGCATCATGGGTTACCTGGCGTCGTTCGGTTTTTCGCTGGGCCCCGTGGTGTGGGTCTTGATCGCCGAGATCTTTCCGAATCGCATTCGCAGCTATGCGGTTGCCATTGCCACCTTCATGCTCTGGGGCGCAAACTTCATCGTCACTCTCACGTTCCCTTATTTGTTGAATAGCCTCAAAGGCTATTGCTTTGTCATCTATGGCGCAATGTGCGTGCTCTGCCTGCTCTTCGTCGTCAAATACCTGCGAGAAACCAAAGGCAGAACGCTGGAGGAGATTGAATTCGAAATTGCAGGCCACGGTGCGTCGGCTCCTGATGGCGCCGCGTGGCGATAGCGAATTCCTGACCCGGGAACGGTGGAAGCCGGAAGGAGTTGAATGATGATTGCACTTGAAAATTATGGCGTCGGAACCTCACCGGGCCTCGAACAAACCGTCTCAGAAAGCATCCAGACTGGTTTCGTCGAAGCCGATCTTGCGCTGCAGCCGGGCGAAAAAGATGTGCTTCGATCGCTTGCCGAAAAAGTGGCCACCCTCGCCGCGCTACCCATCATGAAAGAGAAGCGCGAGTTGTGGCGCAGCCACAACCGCCTCGAGAAAACGCGGCCGATCATCTTCTGCGACCCTGAAAACGGCTGGAACGAGATCATCACTGAACGGCAACTCCAGTGCAAAACCAAAATAGCCCGCCGCTGGGAGATGAACCTGCGCAAGGAAATCTTCTGGGGCGAGGAGATGGGCGACGATCGCCCTGTCGAAGCTTGTTTCAACGTGCCATACACGTGTTCAGCCGACAATTGGGGATTCGAGATCAAATTCCATAAGGCCGAGCAGCTCGGTTCGTTTGTATGGGACAGCCCTATTAAGGACTACGCCAAAGATCTGCCACGCATCCATCCGCTGACGTTCGAGATCGACTGGAATGTCTCAAAGGCGTGCTTCGCTCTGGCGTCGGAGCTATTCCGCGGCATTCTCACGGTCCGCCAAAAGGGAACCTGGTGGTGGTCGCTCGGCGTCACCTACCCCGCCATCCTGCTGCGCGGCATGCAGAACATGTTCACCGATTTTCGCGATTATCCCGACGAGATCAAGCAATTGTTCTCCATCATCCTGCAAGGGCACATGAACAAGCTGGACTATCTTGAAGCCAATAACCTGCTGTCGCTCAACAACGACGGCACCTATGTGGGCTCTGGTGGATACGGCTATACTGACGAACTGCCACCGTCCGGCTTCAATGGCAAAGTCCGCTGCAATCACATGTGGGGTTTCACTGAAAGTCAGGAATCGGTTGGCGTGTCTCCGAAAATGTACGAAGAGTTCATCTTCCCATTCGAAAAGCCGATCATGGACCGCTTCGGGCTCACGTGCTATGGCTGTTGCGAGCCTCTGCACACGCGCTGGAGCATCGTCAAGCAGCACCACCGCCTGCGCCGGGTCTCCTGCTCAGCCTGGGCCAATCTGCCGAAAATGGCCGCCTATCTGGAGGACAATTTCATCCTGTCTCTCAAGCCGAATCCTGCCGTCCTCGCGGTTCCGAACCCGGACTGGAATGGAATCCGAAGCTACCTGCGCAGCGCCATTGAAACAGCCCGCGGTTGCTGCCTTGAGATCATTATGAAAGACAATCACACCCTTTCCAACTGTCCTGAAAACGCTGTGGAATGGGTGCGAATCGCGCGTGAAGAAGCAGGAGCACGCTGAATCCTTCGAGAACCCCGCCGGTTTGCCCGGCTGTCGCGTCGACCCGCGGTCGAGCCAAACCACCCGGGAACCAGTCAATCGCGCCGCAATGGAACCGCCAACGCCCTCTCTGCGTATCCATCATCGTTGTCCATTTGCGGACACCGGGATCGAAAACCGAACGCTGAGCGCCGAATCACGCAAGCCGGCTGCGAGTATTTCTTCCGGATTTTCAGTCACTTCTCAGGAGGCCGGCAATGGAAACGAACGTGCTGATTAATTGGCAGGCGGGATCCCGCTGGAGGTTCAACATGAAGAGCAATTCAAACTGCAATTCTTCCACGGCCGCATTCGAGTCCTATAGGCCGGGCGATATCACGGAACTGGTAAGAGGCAACGACCAGCTCATTGTGGAGCAGTTTCTTCCCCTGGTACGCACGCAAAGCGTCTCGCTTGATCTGCGAGCTGTCGAGCGCATCGACGCCGCCGGCCTCGCCGCGCTCATCCGGCTCTATAGCACCGCGCGCGATGCGGGCCACGCTTTCAACGTCGTCAATCCCTCGCCGCACGTGGCCGAGATTCTTTCCCTTGTCGGATTGAACGCGCTACTTGTGCCCCGGAATGCCGACAACTCCTCGTGCTGCGGCCTCCAGCTGCAGGAGTCAGCCGCCTGACCTGCATGGGCGCATCCCGACCGCCATTGAACAAGCTTCCCGAGCGTAGAATAAAGACAATCCTTCTCCGTAATCTCGAGGAATGTCAGTATGCGGTCAACGTTGCTGATGGCAATCGTGTTCTCGACCGCGGCATTTTTCGCCGCCTGCCCTTCTCGCGCCCAGGATGCAGCCTCGGCGAAGTCGTTCCTGGTATCCGTTTACCAGCACTACCAACACGGCGCAAAGGGCGTTGATCTCGATGGTCCGCGCGCCGCACTCTATTTCCATTCGTCGCTTCTTGCCCTGATGCGCGCAGACGACAAGGCAAACGCCGGCGAAGTAGGTGTTCTCGATGGCGATCCTGTTTGCGGTTGCCAGGACTGGGATGGAATCTGGGACCTGAAAATTGAAGTCCAGCTGAAAGACCAGACTCACGCGCAGGCGCTCGTTTCCTTTGCGCTCTTCGGACCCAAAAACCGCACCAGCGATTCTCTTCGCAAGCTCCAAATCACTCTTGTCCCCGAACGCGGCTCATGGCACATCTACAACGTCGTCGACCAATCAAGACCCGACGCGCCTTTCGATCTGCGCAAGGAACTGCAACGGGACGTGGATAGCCACCGTTCTCCGCCAAAAGCGGGCGCTTCGCAATAAGAACACCAATTCACCAACGATTCACAATTTGCAAGCAACGCCAAGCGGCGCGAATACTCCCGCACTCGCCATGGTCGACGGAGCTTTGCTTCGAATACACACGGGATACCCGCACTAGCTTTGAGCGTGCAAAATCTGCCGTCAGCTCGCTAGGAAATGAGCCAGATCTTCAGCCGTATACGTCTCTAATTGCGGTACTTAATCACCAAGTCGAACTTCGCATCTTGCCGCGTCCGCATCCCCTGTGATCATTGGCACAGGCAGTCTTATCCCTAAGGCGCTATTCCTACTTAGAACTGATCAATGCCGCGAGAAGCAGTCGCATATTCGGGTGACTCACACGCACAGCCCTGACAGAACCCCATTGGCGCGCTGGGCCTCCGTTCCGTTACCCTTTCATGTGGACAGTATTGCGGAATCCTAAGATGGAGGCTTTACCCATGGTGCAGGGCGTGCTCACTGATGTTTCTGATAAGGTGCCTGCCGAGGCAGCAGGATCGACTTCAACCAAGTATGTTTATTTCTTCGGCGGCGGTAAGGCCGACGGAAACGGCAAAATGAAGGACGTGCTCGGCGGCAAGGGCGCAGGCCTGGCCGAGATGACCAATGCCGGACTTCCAGTTCCTCCCGGATTCACCATCCAGACCGAGGCCTGCCGCGAGTACATGCGCGGCAAGCTCAGCCCGCAAATCGAGAGCGAAATGCTCGATGCGCTCGAGAATCTGGAAAAGATGCAGGGCCAGAAATTGGGTGCGGGCGAAAATCCGCTGCTCGTCTCCGTCCGGTCCGGCGCAAAATTCTCCATGCCCGGCATGATGGACACCATTCTGAACCTCGGCCTTAACGATCAGGTCGTCGAAGCGCTGGCCAAGCGCAGCAATAATCCTCGTTTTGCTTATGACTCCTATCGCCGCCTCATCCAGATGTTTGGCGACGTGGTCCTCGACATCCCCAAGAAGAAGTTCGAGCATATCTTCGACGGCGTCAAGGCAAAAGAGAAAGTGAAGTTCGACTACCAGCTCAGTCCCGACGCCCTCAAAAAGATCATCGCCGAGTACAGAAAACTAGTGAAGGCGGAGACCGGCAAGGACTTCCCGCAGGATCCGCTGGTGCAGCTTGTCGCCGCCCGCGACGCCGTCTTCCGGAGCTGGCAGAACGACCGCGCCAAGACCTATCGCCGCATCAATCGCATCGACGATTCCATCGGCACAGCCGTCAACGTACAGGCCATGGTGTTCGGAAACCTCGGCGAAAACTCCGGCACCGGCGTTGGCTTCACGCGCAATCCCGCTACCGGCGAGCACCTGTTCTTCGGCGAGTATCTGATGAACGCGCAGGGCGAGGATGTCGTCTCTGGCGTACGCACGCCGCTGCCCATCAGCGAACTTGAGCGCGCCATGCCCAAGGTCTATCAGCAGCTGAAGGACATCACCCGCCGCATGGAAAAGCACTACCGCGACATGCAGGACTTTGAGTTCACCATCCAGGATGGCAAGCTCTACATGCTCCAGACGCGCAACGGCAAGCGCACCGGCCTGGCCGCGGTTCGCGTCGCCATCGACATGGTGCGCGAAGGCCTCATCACCCAGGAAGAAGCCATCTATCGCGTCGAACCCAACCAGCTTTATGACTTCCTGGTCCCGCGCCTCGTTGAAAAGGGCGAAAAAATTGAAGTTCTTGCCACCGGCCTTCCGGCATCGCCCGGCGCCGCGGTCGGCCAGATCGTTTTCACCGCCGAGGACGCCGTGAAGTACCACAACAACGGCTCCTACAAGTCCGTCGTTCTTGTTCGCGGCGAAACCACTCCTGAGGACATCGCGGGCATGGAAGTCGCCGACGGCATTCTCACTTCGCGCGGCGGCATGACGTCGCACGCTGCCGTGGTCACGCGTGGCATGGGGAAGTGCTGCGTAGCCGGCGCTGGCGACTGCGTGGTCGATGAAGCCAAGAAGGAGCTGCGCGTCAAGGGCAAAACCTTCAAGCAGGGCGACTGGATTTCGCTCGATGGCACCACCGGCCGCGTGATCAACGGCAAGCTCAAGACGCTCGATGCGCAGCCCGACGATCCCGACCTGGTCAAGTTCATGAGCTGGGTCGATCCGGTTCGCAGGCTCAAAGTTCGCGCCAACGCCGATATCCCGCGCGACGCCAAGCAGGCACGCGCATTCGGCGCCGAGGGCATCGGCCTCTGCCGTACCGAGCACATGTTCTTTGCTGAGGACCGCATCGAGCACATGCGCACCATGATCCTGGCAAACAACGAGAAGGATCGCCGGACGGCTCTCAAGAAGTTGCTGCCCATGCAGCGCGCCGATTTTGTCGGCCTTTTCAAGGCCATGGAGTCGCTACCCGTCACCATCCGCCTGCTCGATCCGCCGCTCCACGAATTCCTTCCCAAGCGCGAAGACCTGCTGGTCGAAATCACGCGTCTCGAAGTAACCAAGCCGAAGTCGCCAAAGCTCAAGGAACTGCGCACGCTGCTGGCCCGCGTGGAAGAGCTGCATGAGCAGAACCCGATGCTCGGGCTACGTGGATGCCGCCTCGGCATCACGTTCCCCGAGATCACCGAGATGCAGGCACGCGCCATCATCGAGGCCGCGGTTGCGGTCAAGGCCAAGGGCGGCGATTCGCATCCCGAGATCATGGTCCCGCTCATCGGTTCCATCGAGGAGATGCGCAACCAATCCGCCATCATTCGCCGCGTAGCCGACGAAGTGTTCAAGGAGAAGGGCGCGAAGGTCGACTACATGGTGGGCACCATGATCGAGCTGCCGCGCGCTGCTCTCACCGCCGATCAGATCGCCGAAGAGGCTGAGTTCTTCAGCTTCGGAACCAACGACCTGACGCAGACGACGTACGGCATCTCGCGCGACGACATCAACAATTTCCTGCCCGCGTATCTCAAGCTCGGCATCTTCAAACAGGACCCCTTCGCCACCCTCGACCAGGTCGGTGTGGGGCAACTGATAAAGGGTGCCGTCGCGAAGGGACGCAATACGCGGTCCAAACTCAAGGTCGGTATCTGCGGCGAACACGGCGGCGATCCAGAGTCCGTCAAGTTCTGCCATAAAATCGACCTCAATTACGTTTCCTGCTCGCCCTTCCGCCTGCTCACGGCGCGCCTAGCCGCTGCTCAGGCAGCGCTCGACGAAAAGAATGCGGGCGCCGTCCACTCCACCAGCTAACCGGGGACCAGCTCCCATCTTCGAGGGCGTTCGCCATGGCGGACGCCCTCGCTGCATTTGCCTGTGATCTCAACGGCTATCATTAGAGGAGAAACCCATTCCCGCCCGCGCATCATATTCGCGGAAGAGACAGCATGCCCACCTTTCCTCATGAAATGTTGCGTGAAATCTACGAGCAGCCCGATGCTTTGCTGCGCACCCTGGACCTCTACCTCACCGCGGACGGCCTGAAGCCTGAAGTTGCCGCCAGCCTTGCCTGCTGGCCCAACGCTGCGGGCGAAATTCTCATCGCTGCCAGCGGCTCCAGCCGCCACAGTGGCCTCTACGGCGAAATAGTGCTCGAAGACCTCTGCGGCCTCGCCGTCGATGTCGAGTACGCCAGCGAGTACAGTTGCCGTGGCGGCCCAGGTTATATTGACATTCGCCATCCCAGCGTTCTCGTGCTTTCGCAGTCTGGCGAAACCAGTGACACACTCGCCGCGCTTGAAGAGGCGCATCGCCAGGGCCACAAGACTCTCGCTATCACCAATCATGCCGACTCCACCATGGCCATCGAAGCGGATGTCTCCATGCCGCTTGCTGCCGGAGTCGAAAAGGCGATTCCAGCCACCAAGAGCTTCACCTGCCAATTGGCCGTTCTGTATCTGTTGGCTCTCTATGAAGGTGCGCGCCTGCACCGCATGAACGCCGCCGCGCTCGCCGCGCACATCCGTGAATCGCTCGCACTTCCCGGCGCTCTCGCATCGCATCTCGACGCGTGGCGTAAGCAAACTGCTGCGCTCGCCGCCAAATACTCGCAAGCTTCTACGTTTCTTTATCTCGGCCGCGGCATCCACTACGCCATCGCCCGCGAGGGCGCGCTCAAATTGAAGGAAGCTTCATACGTCCACGCCGAAGGCTACCCGGTAGGCGAGCTCAAGCACGGGCCGAACGCCCTCGTCAGCGACCGTGTACCCCTCGTGGTGCTCGCAACCTTCGACCCCGCCCTCGAAGCCTCCATCCTCCGTTACGAAAAAACCCTCCAACTCCTCGCCGATATGAAAGCGCAAGGCGCCCGCGTCATCGCCCTTGCCAATGCGGCCGATGCGCAGGTCCCCGCACTGGTCGCCGACTGCATCTCCATCCCGCCGGCTTCCGAATACCTTCTGCCCATTCTCGAAGTCGTCCCGCTGCAACTCTTCGCCTATTTCATGGCTCTCGAACACGGCGTCGACGTCGACCGGCCAAGAAATCTCTCCAAAGCAGTCGTAGAAAAGTAGAGTCGGAGAAGGTCGCAACCGAAAGCCGATAGCTAGAAGCTGGAAGCTGTCCTTCCCTCAAATTGCGCCTCAATCTCTTCCAGCGTTTTGTTCTTCGTTTCCGGCAAAAAGAACACTGCCACGACGAAGTACACCACCGTGAAGCTGGCAAACAGGAAGAACATCGACGAGTAGCCGTGCTTGCTCACGAAAGGCAGAAAGATTCCCGCCAGCATAGTCGACACCAGTTGGTTGATCACCAGCGCGATGCTCATGCCATTCGATCGGATGCGCGTGGGCATCAACTCGCTCAGCGCCAGCCAAACCACCACCCCCGGCCCCATGGCGTAGAACGCAATGAAGAGGTAGAGCGCCAGCGCAACCAGCCAGCCATGTCCGGCGTCGGGCACGCGCCCCACCAACGCTTTCTCGATCCGCAGCGGCGCCGTCCGCGCTGCCGCGAGATTCGCGAAGGGATTTTCGAACAACGCCTCAATCGCGTTCGCCGGCACGCAACTCGCGCGCGTAATCTCGATCGGCGTGGCCGCTGCATCGTCCGACCGCACAAAGCTGGTCGCCGCAGTGAAATCACCATAGGAGTAGATAATCGCGAGCGATGCGCGCTCGCTGTCGATGCCGCGGCCCGCTTCTCCCGCCGCTTCAAGCAACTTGTTCGCTTCCGCCTGATTGAAGCGCAGCGCCACTTCCTGGCTCGGCCCCACCAGCGCCTGCACTGCGTCGCGGCAATCCACGCTCAGCTTTTCTGTCGTCTTGAAAAGCAATCCCGCACTCACCATCGCAACGATAATTCCCGCTGTGCCGATCACCAGCAAAAACCGGCGCCCCTTGCGATCCACCAGCACCATTCCAATCGAAGTCGCCAGAAAGTTCATGATCGTGAAAATTACATAGCCCCAATGCGACGCCAGATCGCTCAATCCGCTCTGCAGCAGGATCCCCGTGTTGTAGCCAATCACCGAATTAATGCCCGTGGCAGTATTGCAGGCGAGGATGATGCAGGCCAGCAGGAAGGGGATGACATACTTGCGTCGCAGGAGCGAATCGCGAACCCGTTGACCGGTCGAGATTGCCGCCGCGCTCGCCGTGGCATCCATCTCTTCGAGTTCCAGCTTCGCCTGCTCAGGGCTTCTCGAACGCAGCAGCGCTGCATGCGCGCGTTCCTTTCGTCCGTGCCGGAAAAGCCACCGTGGCGACTCGGTCATGAACAGGCTGCCCAGCACAAACAGCAGTCCCGGCGGCAGGGAAACCCAGAAGATGCTTCGCCACGCCTGGTTTTTAAAGTCGAAGAGCGCCTTCGCATCGCCCAGCTTCGCAACCGCTTCCACGCGGTAACTGAAGTACATTCCAATCAGCGCTGCCGCCACAATTCCCAGCGTCAGCATCCACTGAAATATGGCGGTGCCTTTGCCGCGGCTCCGGGCCGCAAGACACTCGGCCAGATACAGCGGAACCACTACGCCGATAAGCCCCCCGCTCATGCCCTGCAAAAGCCGTCCAAAAAACAGCGGCCCATAGCCATGCGAGAGCGCGATCACCGGAATGCTCACCACAAACGCACACCCGCTCAGGATCATCAGCGGCCTACGCCCCATCCAATCGGCCAGCAAGCCTGAAAACAATGTGGAGAACACGCTGCCCAGCAGCACCGCTGCCACAATCACCGAAAGCTGTGCGGCCTCCAGTCCCGACGTCGCTGCCAGGTAAGGGTATGCGCCGCCAATGATTCCTACGTCGATCCCGTACAGAAGGCCGCCGAGGCCCGCAACCAGTAACAGGAATGCGTTGTAGCGCCGCATCGCGGCGGAGTCAGCCGGTGCTGGCGGGTCGATGCGGTCGATCGCGCTCATCGTTGCTCGCTCTCTTCTGCCAGGCGCATCGGGCGGCTGCTGCAACTCAAACCCGATGAACTCTTGCGATCTCCCAGTCTACAATGGTCCCATCGAATGGAATACTCAATCTCTCGAACTGAAAGCGATCTCAATTGCACAATCCAAGCCGATCCATCGTCTCCATGTTTCTGCGCGCGGCAGCGCCTGTCGCACTTCTTGCCTTCGCAACCTTCGCAACAGCGCAAGTTCAGCCCAAGCTTCTCCCCGCCCCGCGCGAATCTCACTTCGACCAAACTACAGAGTTGCCAGCGCGGGTTCTGGTCACCGTGCCCGGCCATAATGCTGAAGACGAGTTTGCAGAGCGCGATCTTGAAGATGCCCTGAAGCGAATTGCGCCATCTCCTGACGAATCGCGCGCCGCTGCCGCCAAGCCTGCTTATCGCGTCATGCTCCTGCGCAACGATTCTCCTGAAGCCAAATCTATCCTGGCGCGCAACCAGCTCACCTTCGATCCCGCTATGGAATCGGAAGGCTACGCGCTCGTCATCGATTCGCATGATGCTACCATCGTGGGCGCCACGGGCTCCGGTGTCTTTTACGGCGTGCAAACTCTTAAGCAGATGCTGCCTCTGCCCGGTACTCCACGCGTGTTGCCCACCGGTACCATTCGTGACTGGCCCGCCATGCGCTATCGCGGCATCGACGACGATCTCTCCCGCGGACCATTTCCCACTCTCGATTTCCAAAAGCACCAGATTCGCGTCTTCGCCTCCTTCAAAATCAACATCTACTCGCCTTATTTCGAGCACACGCTCCTCTACACTGATCATCCGCTCGCCGCCCCTCCAGGCAGTGCGCTTACGCCGGCCCAGGCCGCTGAACTGGTGGACTACGCCCGCCAATATCACATCACTGTTTTGCCTGAGCAGGAGGCCTTCGGCCATCTGCACCACGTGCTCAAATACGAGCTGTACCAGGACTTGGCCGAGACTCCGCACGGCTATGTGCTCGCGCCCGGCCAGCCCGGCAGTCTGCCGCTCATAAAGGACTGGTTCACGCAGATCGCACAAGAATTTCCCTCGCCCTTCATTCACATCGGTGCCGATGAAACCTTCGATTTGGGTGTCGGCCAAACGCGCGAGGCCGTACAGCAGCAGGGCTACGGCCCGGTCTACATCGCTTTCCTCAAGCAGATTCACGACGAGCTCGCGCCCTTGCACCGACGCTTGTTGTTCTGGGGTGACATTGGCGACGCGAATCCCGACGCCGTCTCCGGTTTGCCCAAAGACATGATCGCCGTGCCGTGGAATTATGGGAAAACTTCGGGCTTCGATAGCATGATCGAGCCCTTCGCCAAGAATGGCATCGAGACTTGGGTCGCGCCCGGTGATTCCAATTGGAACGAAGTCTATCCCGTCGCCAAAACTGCGCTCTGGAATATTCAGGGATTCATTCGCGACGGTCAGAGGCTCGGTTCTACTGGCGCGCTCACCACCGTATGGAACGACGATGGCGAAGGCCTCTTCAACATGGACTGGTATGGCGCACTCTTTGGCGCTGTGGCCGCCTGGCAGCCAGGTGAAAGCTCCATCGCCGATTATCAGGATGCTTACGGTGTCGTGTTTCACCTCGACCCCAGCGGTAAAATCAACGAGGCCGAAAAAGAGCTGATGGCCGCTCAGGAAGCCATTGCCAACGCCAGCACCGGCATGAACAGCGACCAACTTTTCTGGCTCGATCCCTGGAGTGCGCCGGGTCAGGATGCTTCGGCAAAATTGCTGCCCCAGGCGCAAGCTTTGCGCCTCCATGCCGAGCGCGCCATTGTCCTGTTGGAGCAGGCGCGCTACGACAACCCCAATCTCGCTGAACCCGATGCGCTCTCCGCTATGGATCTGGGTGCGCGCCGCCTCGACCTCATCGGTCTCAAGTTTCAGCTCTCCCAGGAAATCGCCAATGCATACGCCCAGGCGAGTGCACAGCAGCACGACAAGACACAACACGCCGTCACGAGTAACCTCCTCAGCGAGATCAGCAGTGACAATGGCCGCTGTCAGGACTTGCGCGACGCT
Organism: uncultured Acidobacteriaceae bacterium; assembly: GCA_963758785.1. Classification (GTDB taxonomy): domain Bacteria; phylum Acidobacteriota; class Terriglobia; order Terriglobales; family Acidobacteriaceae; genus Telmatobacter. Next base: position 762,357 of record CAVWXA010000015.1, on the reverse strand, counting down.
TATTCGGCCGCAAAGAACGAATACAGCCAGGTTTGGCTTGGCGAGAACCGCCCCTATTGGCTCAACAACGTGACCGTCCGCTATGACCTTCAGATCGAGCAGTGGCAACGTCGCGCCAACGAGTTTGAGGCGGCGATTCGTACATGGCATATGGGACAGGATCTCCCAGCACCTGCGACTTTGGGGCTGCCTGCGCCTGCTCAAAACACCCACTGATCCGTGATCCACCATCCGGTTGTCGCCCAGCGATCTCTGAATCGCATCAAGTCGGGTCCCAATTCGGGGACGCGAAGTTCTGCGTCTGAACCAGATTGATACCCAGCGGGAAGAATTTCTGGCACATCGGCCCACCCGAGATGCACACTAGATGCATGTTCTCGCGCGCGGGCCAAAGCGAACTTCCAGTGGTCCTGCTCATTGACGACGACCTGGTGAGCCGTGAGGTCACAGCCACTCTGCTCACCATGAGCGGCTATACCGTTCACACCGCTGTCAACGGAACCGCCTCGCTGGAGATGCTCGCTTCCGGCCGCTTCCGGCCCGACGTGATTTTGATGGACGCTCAGATGCCCGGCCTCAGTGGCAGCGAGTTAATCGCCAAACTCCGGGCCAGCAGCGGAGCCCGCGTCTACGTCATCAGCGGTAGCACCCCGCCGCCAGACGTCGCGGAGGCTTCTGACGGTTTCCTCGTCAAGCCCTTCACTCCTGAGGCTCTCCACAAATTCCTCAACGGTCACGATGCGCACACCGATTCCTCATTGCTCGATCCCAACGATCCCGTGGTCAGTAGCGAAGTTCTCGCGCAGTTCCGAAAAATGATGCCCGAGCTGGCGGTGCGGCAAATCTATACCGCCGTCGTTGCCGACCTTACCCGGCGCATCGATGCCCTGGGCGCCGCCATCGCCAAACATGACGCAGCCGAAATCCACCGGATCGGCCACGCCATCAAAGGGGGATGCGGTATGGCGGGGGCCCTTCAGGCCGCCCATTTGGGTGCCTTGCTTGAGTCTGCTCCCATCGATTCGCAGGATAACCAACTGGATAACAGCGCAACCTTGCTCCGTGATTTGCGCACCGCTGCTCAGGGGTTGGAGCGTATGCTGGATTCTGAGTTGCAGGCCTGATCCTGCGCGCTTTTGAGCGCTGTGGGCAGGGCCTCGCGGAGGCGTTTGGCAAAGATGGAGCGACCAATCCGGATCGTGCTCGCGGATGACCACCCTGTAGTCCGCATCGGCGTGCGCAACATGCTTTCTGAAAACGATGGATTCGATGTCGTGGGCGATGCCACCGACGGCGACGAAGCCATCACGCAGACCCTTGAGCTCCAGCCTGACGTTCTTCTTCTTGACGTCTCCATGCCGCGTATGCCCGGCCTCGATGCCATGCGCGCGATCATGAGCGGCCCGTCCACGGCAAAAATCCTGCTTCTCACTTCCACCATCACCACGCAACAAATCATTGAAGCCTTGCATATCGGCGCCCGCGGCATCGTCCTTAAAGACGCCCTCGCGAATCATCTGCAAACCGCCATCAAAACGGTTCACGCGGGCGATTATTGGATCGGTGGCAAGCGCGTCGTCAATCTTGTCACCGCTCTCCACGAGCTCATGCAGCAGGCCGCAGTGCCGCAGCGGAAAACATACGGCCTCACCCCGCGCGAGCTTGAAGTTGTGGGCTGCATCGTCGAAGGATGCAGCAACCGTGATATTGCCAAGCAGTTCACGCTCAGCGAAGAAACCGTCAAGCGCCATCTCTCCAACATCTTCGATAAGACCGGCGTTTCCACGCGACTCGAGCTGGCTCTGTTTGCCATCGCGCATCATTTGGTTGCACCGCAGTAGAAGTTTCGGGCCCTGCAGCACATTCAACAAACGAGGCCAGCATTCAAGGGTGGATCCTCTCCTGACGCAAAGCAGGAAGGGTCCACCCGGTTTCGTCTTTGCGAAATCGTTACGCCGCGCCGAATTCGTACGACCATTTGCCGCTTGCCACCGGCTGCGACTTGAACAGGATTCTGTAAATCTGATCGCCCCAATCCGCGCGCAGATGTTCGTCGGTGAGCGCAATCTTTTCTACCGCTGGATCGAGCTCAGCGCCATCAAACCGCAGCAATGTAGCAGCGCCATCGCCCGATGCAAGCTTCATCGTGATGCGCCCAGGGCCCTCTACACCCGTCACGCGTGAGGTCATCACCGAGAGTGTTACGTCTACCGCGCGCTCCAGCTCAAAGTTCTCTTCAACGACCACCCGATCGCGCACCCGATCCAGCGTCACCGTGCGAATCCAGCTCTTGATTCCCACCTCCTTCGGATACGCCGATGCGATATCGAATGAAACTGTCGCGTGCTGATCATTCGTTTCGTACTTGCGATCCGTTGCCTCATACTCCGCGCCATTCATCTGCATCACACCGCCCACCGTCGGCAGGTTGTGATACGCCGACTGCATCGTCCAGATCGAATAGCGATCTCGCGAGAAAGTTTTGGCCGTATAAGCCTCGACGCCAACGTCGATCGCCACGGGCTGCCCATCCTGGTAGATCACAAAATTCCCGGTGTCATTGTGGCTGTGGCTTCGCCCATTGTTCGAAGCCAGCACTGCCACATACATCCCGCCCGTCGATTCTGCCTTTTCGCGCGCCGTCATCAATCCGAAATCTGGATACCACGCGTCGCGTACCAGTACATCGTCCTTTCGTGCGCTCCGAATCTCGTTCGCCTCGAGCACCGCGGGTAACGAACGCAACAAACTCGTCAAATCCTCGTTCAGTGCTTTCTCGAGTCCCGGCCCCGTCGCGTTCCATCCCTCCTTTGCCGCGTAGAAAGCGCCGAATGCCTCAAGCTCGGGATCGTGAACCGCCTTGCCGAATCGGTAAAGCACGTCGCCCGAAGGGGCCGCTCTGCGGTGCGCATCGCCATAAGCTACATAATCGTCCCCGGCGATATGCGCATTCAGAATGAATCTTCCCATCGCGTCGATAAAAGGATTCGCCAGGATGTTCGTCTCTTTGCCTGTGGCCGATTCCATCGTCCATAGCACATCGAACAGGCTCAGCACTGAGCGGCTGTAGTACCCAGGCCCCTCCTCTTCACCCGCGTCCGGCCAATAATCGTTCAGGTATGCGTCCACGCTGCGTGCAATGCGCACCGTCTCCGCAATGCGCAACGCTGGGTCGTCCTCAAGAATCAGGTTCGTCACCAGCAGGTTCGAATTGATCCAAGGGTTCCAGTTGTTCAGCCGGTGCTCCTGTTTCTGCTCTCCCAAACCCATCCAGGTAAAATCGTCTCGCTCTCGCGCCGGCTTCAGAATCCGCCGCTCCGTCTCAATCTTGATCCGTTTGTTCACGAGCGGAGAAACCTGGTCGAGTTGCGCTTCCAGCAGATACGTTGTCCATGAAAGCAAGTCCGCTGTCTCCGCCGAAAACAATTCGATGATCGGCTCCGTCACATCCGGCAACCCCACGCCCGCCTTTTGCGCGCCCAGGTGCGCCGGCACGCCCCAGAAGGTCTCCTCACAAATTAGCCAAATGCCGTTCGCGATGTCGTCCACAAAGCGCCCTTTTCCCTCGACGCACTCAGCTAGCACTAGGTGCTGCACCATCGCGCGCCGCCCAAAGCTGTCCGCCTCAAACCGGCTCCGGTTCCCGTTGCGCTTAAAGTCGAGGAATTTCGTTGCCAGCAGCGCCTTCCAACCGGCCTTCTGGTCCGCTTCGGCGCGCTCCACAATCGCAGTGCGAATATCGCCCGGAACCGTCTCCCAGGCTTCGCGTTCACCCCACTTCGGATACGGGTGCCACGCGCCCGGCGCAACCAATTTACTTTGGAGAAACGATTCCGTATACGTCGTGCTGAGCAGATTGTGCGGCATTTCCAACGCGGCACGATCTTGCGCGCTCAACGCCAGCTTTCCCACGGAACGCAGAAGCTCCTGCTGTCCAGCCAATGCAAGACTGCCTGCCACAAAATCACGGCGATTCATCCGCCCTCCCCGGTATCGCGAGCCAGTATACAGGCACGCGCGTGCGCCGTGTTGCTGCGGACGCGCGGCGTTTCAATCTGTCCCACTTTGCTCGAGAATTGTGGCACGCTCATCACTGGCACCATTCACGCCTTCGCGCTATTCTGTTGCTTCAAACGAGCGTGGTGTTCACGCCGGGGTGCACATGGGAGAGCTAAGCAGAATAGGTATTGCCCTCGATTCCGACCTGTTGAAACAGTTTGACCGCTCCATCGAGAAGAGTGGATACACCAATCGTTCCGAAGCCTTTCGCGACCTCATCCGCGACCGGCTGGTGCGCGAGCGAACCGCCGCGCCCAACGCGACGGTCGTCGGCACTGTCACTCTCATCTACAACCACCACGCCTTCGGCATCACCGAGAAGCTCACCAACGCGCAGCACGAACATCACGACCTGGTTGTCTCCACCAGCCATGCGCACCTTGATCACGATTCCTGCCTTGAAGTGCTCATTGTCCACGGCAATGCTGCGCGCGTGCAGCACTTCGCCGACATGATTATTGGCCTCAAAGGTGTGCAGCACGGCCGCTTGGTTATGACTGTGCCCACCCATGCCATCGAAGCCGCCGACAAACACGAGCATTCAAACTTGCACAAACATCTGCACAGTCATTGAGCAGCGCCGCCCAACTTCCCCTACGGGTGATTCTGCGCTCCCCCAGCCACTTCCAGCGCATGGTGCAGCAGCGACACAATCACCTCCAGGCTCTCTTCGGCGCCGCGCTTGCTGCCCGGCAAATTCACGATCAGCATGTTGCCTCGCAATCCCGCCACGCCCCGCGAAAGCCACGCAAAAGCATTGCGCTCGGCGCCCTTAGCCCGCATCGCCTCGGCCAATCCGGGTGCTTCACGATCGATCACGCGGCGCGTTGCCTCCGGCGTTCGGTCGCGTGCGCTCATCCCTGTGCCGCCCACGGTCAGCGCCAGGGCCGCGCCCTGCCGGCCCATCTCCTCAAGTGTCGCCGCAATCGCGTTTTCGTCGTCACCCAAAAGCGCCGTTTGAATCTTGGCCCGCGGCCACTCGCGCGTGAGCACCGCAACCACCGCAGGTCCGGCGGTGTCGCTCATCAGCCCTTGCGAACAGCGGTCTGAGATTGTGATGATCGCAATGATCATGCTCTAGAGCCTCACTCTGCGGGCAACATTTTGATCGTGTGCAGCCACGTCTCCACCAGCTTCGGCCAGCCCATGATCGGGAAGTCCCTCGGCCTCAGTCCGTAGCCGTGCCCGCCCTGCGCATAGATGTGCAACTCGGCAGGCACTTTCGCATTCTTCAGCGCCACAAAGTACACCACCGCATTCTCCACGTGCACTGGATCGTCTTCAGCCTGCAGAACGAATGTTGGCGGCGTATCGGCAGTGGGATGAATATCAGGATTCGGCGCAAAACTCTGTTCCGCCAGCGCCAGGTAACCCGGATAGAGCACCACTGCAAAATCCGGTTTGCAGCTCAATTTATCAGCGTCGTCCACCGGCTCGTAAAGCCGATGGTCATAGAGGTTGCTGATCGCCGCCGAAAGATGGGCGCCCGCCGAAAATCCCAGCACCCCCACGCGATGCGGATCGATACCCCACTCCGTCGCATGTTGTCGCACCAGGCCCATCGCTCGTTGTGCATCCTGCAAGGCCGCCGCCGACTTCGGATACGGTCCGCTGTCCGGCACGCGATACTTCAACAGCACGCAGTTCACGCCAATCGAATTCAGCCAGTCGCAAACTTCGGTGCCTTCGAGATCGACGGAGAGAATCTGGTATCCCCCTCCCGGGAACACAACGATTGCCGCGCCCGAGTTCTTGACGGTGGGTTTGTAGAGAGTGATCGTCGGCGTCGACACATTGGTCAGGCGAATGTAAGGCCGCCCGGCCATCATTTTGGTTCCCGCCGCGTTTACGTTGGTTTCAGCCGGCATGTTGGCTTTCTCGCCCGGCGGTGTTCCCGGCCAAATCGGCATCGTCAGATGGTCAGGCGACGGCGGCCACGCACCCGTCTGCGCCCAACTAGCAACGCTCAACGCGGCAAACGCCCAACAAAGCAACAACTGTTTGCGCATCTCCAATTCCTCCCGGAAAAATCTGCGTAGCGATCATCGTGGCGGCGCCCACATTCGTGCAAATCGCTGTGCCGATTCCGCGCCCCATCCTCAGTATCGTGTATGCCCGCTCTCTTCATACTGCTCCAGCAGCTTTGTCAGCCGCGCCACAATTTCCGGCCGCTGCGCCCAAAGGTTGTAAAGTTCATGCGGATCGTCGGCAAGATTATAGAGCTGTCCCTGCACTCCACCCGGCGCCGGATCAACCTGCACCGGCGGGGTAAATCCTCCGCTGCCCAGCCCCAGCTCCAGCTTCCACTCCCCCTCGCGGATTGAGAACATTCCGCTGTTCGAAAGCTCAACAATGTCCTTGCGAATCGGCGCGTGCGGCTGGCGCAGCAGTGCGGGCAACAAGTTAAAGCTGTCCTCGCCCGCGTCGGGTGGCAGCGGCCGGTGCAGAATTGCTGCCAGCGTTCCCATCAGGTCGGTGAGCGAAGCGGTCTCGTCGCATACTGTGTTCGCCGGAATATGTCCCGGCCAGCGTGCGATAAACGGAATGCGGTGCCCGGCCTCCCATATATCAGCCTTCTCGCCGCGCCAGCCCGCGTTCGCGCGATGCGGATACGTAGCGATGTCCTGATCGTTCCACCATGCTCCGTTGTCGCTGGTCACAACCACCAGCGTGTTACCGTCCATGCCCAGCGCGTGCACCGTATCCAGCACGCGTCCAATCATCGCGTCCACTTCCACGACGTAATCGCCGTAGAGTCCCGCGCCCGATTTGCCCTTGTATTCAGCCAGCGGAACCCACGGCGTGTGTGGCGACGGAATCGCAAAGTAGAGAAAGAACGGCTGTTCCTTGTGCTGCGCACGCTCGTGAAGAATCTCCACGGCCTTGTCGGTCAAGCGTTGGCAGCACCTCTGGAATCTCGAAGTGCGGCGCGCGCAATCCTGGCTCGCCAATAGTAACCGTGCGGCGTATTTGCGCCGGCATCGGGAACCGTGGGCAGCTCCACCGTGTGCTCGTTCTCAAAGTAGAGATATGGCGCCATATCCAGCGACGCGGGAATGCCGAAGTAATAGTCAAACCCATGGGTGATCGGCCCCGGCCTCAGTGGCTGCGAATAGTCGGTCTTTTCGGCATTGCCCAGACCCAGGTGCCACTTGCCCACGCCCGCCGTGTAATATCCTTCTTCCTTCAGCATCGACGGAACCGTCATCCGTCCCGGCTCAATCAAATCCGGCGACTCTCCGTTCAGCACTCCCTTCTTCAGCCGCGATCGCCAGCTGTAGCGCCCCGTTAGAATGCTGTACCGGCTCGGCGTGCACACCGCACTTGACGCGTGCATGTCGGTGAAACCGCATGCCCTGGCTCGCAAACGCATTGCAATGAGGAGTCGGTATGGCGGAGTGGGCGTTATACACATCCATATCGCCCCATCCCAGATCGTCGGCCAGAATATAGACCACATTGGGCTTCCCGGCATGCCTGCTCGCTGTCTGTGCCAGCCCTCGCATGTTCAGCATCCACGCAGCCGCTCCCAAACGCGCGAAAAACGTCCGCCGATCCATCGCCGTTGTGTTCATTCCGCCCGCCTCCAGTTGTTTCGCGAGAAAAGTCCTCTCATGCTACGCGGCACTCAATTTATAACGGGGACGCCGGTTCCCTGTAAACGAGTCGCCGGTCAGCGGCTTCTCGCCCTGCGCAGCGTGATCCAAATCACTATTCCAGGTGCGCTCTGACACATCCTCGCTTCTTGTTCGGTGACACGCTTGCGAGTATGAGGTGTTCGCCATGCGGGATTCTGATACCCGCCGCTGGACGCATCCAGCCACGATTCTCGTCGCCACTGACCTGAGCGACCTGGACCATCTCATGCCGTTTGCCCTGGAACAGGCAGGCGAGACCGGTGCCCGCCTTATTCTTCTTCATGTGCTTCCTCCTTCTGCGGCCATCACTGCCGACGCCGCCGGAATGCCGTACTACGACACAGTAGGTGCCCTGGAAATTGCGGAAAAGATGCTGCGGCCCTGGTGCGAAGCTTGCCAGCCGGCGCGGCATCCGTTGCGACGCGCTGGTCCGCGAGGGCCACCCCGCCAACAAATTGCAGCGGCTGTTCGCCAATTTCACGCAGACCGCGTGCTGCTCGGGACACGGAGCCGGAGCAAGCTGGGCAAGTTGCTCCTCGGCTCCGTGGCAGAACAAGTGCTGCGCTCGGTCTACCTCCCGGTCATTACCGTGGGACCCGAGGCTCATCTCCCGGTGGAAAAGGGCGACGATCGTGTCGTCCTGCATGCCACCACACTTCGAGAGACCTCTCGCCCGAGCGCGGCGCTTGCCTGCCAATTGGCCGCCACCCAAAATGCAAAGCTGGTGCTCTTGCATGTCCTTCCGCCCATCCGCGAGATGCAGCGCAAAGGTTCGCCCACTGGCCTTGCACTCGGCCACTATGCACGAACTGCGCCATACTCGCAGCTGAAACCGGCGCAGGCTGCTGCTCCACCATCGAGCCGGTGGTCGCGCACGGCAATCCGGCCATCGAGATTCTGGCTCTCGCCTCTGAACGCCATGCCAGTCTGATCGTGCTCGGCGCCACGCGACGCTCCGCCTTTGAGAATCTCAGGCGCGATCACACCGTTTACCGCGTGCTCGCCCACGCGCGTTGCCCCGTGCTTACGCTGCGTGAGCCGCAGCCGATGCGCGAGACTGCCAACCTGGACTCCATCGCCGTCCATCGCTGACTTGCAGACAATCTCTCCGTAAGCGCGACATCCGATTCTGGTGCCTCAGTTGAGCCTCAACGGTGAGTCGATGGCTTGGGCTTTGCCTTGCGCTTTGGTTTTCTGTCTTTGCCGGAACCGTTCCGCGTGAACGTTCGCAGCCGGCCAAGCATTGATCGTGCAGGTGGTGGAGCCGCTGCAAGCGGGCCAATCCCGCTGAATTATGGCCCTTGGCTTGCGACGCGAGAATCTCCTTGGCCAGCGCATGAAGTTGCCTGATGCAGAACCTCGATCGCTTGAATCGACGCCATCTTGCCTCGTGTTGAAAGCTTTTCTGCTTTCAGCCAGGTGCCAACGCGGCAATGGCTGGCATCGAGCGCCGGCGGCGACGCGCGCTTGCCCTGCAGACAAGCCTCAAAAGCCGAAAGCCATGCGCGATGCTCAACGCATGCATAGAGCACCGGCCGATTGCCCGCATGCACGGGGGGCACCTCGGCCCACCGCGGATCGGGGCGCCATGCAGCCGCCCACGTCGGCAGTTCGCTTGCAGGCATGGGCCGCGCGATGCCGTAGCCTTGCCCCAGTTCGCATCCCATTTGCAACAACATTACGCCGTGATCTACGGTCTCCACTCCCTCCGCAATCACCTCCCGCCGGAATGCGGCGGCCAGTCCCATCACTCCCTCCAGAATGGTCAAGTTCTCCGGCTCATCGAGCATGTCTCGCACAAAGCTTTGGTCGATTTTCACAATATTTGCAGGCAGACGCTTCAGATAGGTGAGGGAAGAGTAGCCGATCCCGAAATCGTCCAGCGCGATGGACACGCCGATCTCGCGGCATGCTGCTACAATCTGCGAGCTTTGGCCCAGATCCTCCAGCGCGCTCGTTTCAAGCACTTCCAATTCAAGGCTCGACGGCTTCACGAGCGGATGTGCCGCCAGCCGCGCGCGCAGCCGGTCTGCAAAGTCCGGCTGTTGCAATTCGATCGCGCTTAGGTTCACGCTCACGGGCATATCGAAGCCCGCGGTCTGCCAGCTTTCCATTTGCGTCAGCGCCGTCTCAATCACCCAGTCTCCGAGCTGGATCGACAGAGGATCGTCCTCAATGACCGGGAGAAACATGCCTGGCGGCAACAGGCCGCGCTCCGGATGTTGCCAGCGCAATCAACGCTTCGGCGCCGATAATCTTGCCGGTACGCATGTTCACCTTCGGCTGGTAGTACAGGACGAACTCTCGCGCGGCGAGAGCCTCGCGGATGTGTTCCCGGTTTTCAAGCCGGCTGCGGGTCAGCTGATCTTCGCCGGGATCGAAGTTGTGGAAGCGGTTCCTGCCTGCGAGCTTGGCCTGGTACATCGCCTGACCCGCCTGGCGCAGCAGCACGTCGGCATCCACCTCTTCCGGCTGCGGGTAATAGGTCACGCCGCAGCATGCTGAAACGCGCAGGTCAACCTCGCCGATCTGCACCTCCTGGCCCGCGGCTTCCAGCATTCGCTTCAGCGCCGGCGCAATGGAATTGACATCTGCCGCATCCAGTATCACGGCCGCGAACTCGTCCCCGCCTAGCCGGCCAAGCGTGTCTCCCTCGCGCATCACGCGCCGCATCCTGAAGGCGACGGCCGTCAACAGCCCGTCCCCTATCGAGTGCCCGTGCTCGTCGTTGATTGCTTTGAATCCGTCAAGGTCAAAATAGGCGACGGCAAGCCTCTGCTTGTTTCGCAGCGACTGTGCCATCGCTTGGCGCAACCGGCTGGCAATCAGCACACGGTTCGGCAGCCCTGTCAGCGCATCGTAATGCGCCACATGCTCAAGCTGCTGCTCGTGCCGCTTGATGTCGGTGATGTCGGTGAACAGCGCCATATATTGAGTAGTCTTGCCATTTGCGTCGTGGATCGCATTAATGGTCAGCTTCTCGGCATAAATGTCCCCGTTCTTCGAGCGGTTCCAAACCTCTCCCGACCAATGGCCCTCCCGGGCGAGCGAGCTCCACATCTTCTCGTAGAATTCCTTGCTTTGCAGGCCCGACTTCAGCAGTCGTGGGTTTCTGCCCAGTACTTCTTCGCGCGTGTATCCGGTAATGCGCGTAAAGGCGTCATTCACATCCAGAATTGTTCCCGTGAGATCGGTGATCGTGATGCCTTCGCTCGCGCCGGTAAACACGCTTGCTGCCAGCCTCAACCGCTCTTCGCCCTCTTTCTTCGCCGTGATGTCTTCAGCGAAGAGCATAATGCCGCCCACCGAGCCGTCGCCGGTGCGCCAGGGCACCACCTCCCACCGGATCCATTGCACTGTGCCATCTGGATGCTCGAAACGATCCTCTTCGGCTTTAAGCGTCTCGCCCGCCAGGCCCCTGCGATGTGCCTCCTTCCATCGCTCCGGAACGTCGGGAACAATCTCGTAGTGTGAGCGTCCAACAATTTCGCGGCCCACAAGGGAATATTCCTCGAGCCATCGTTTGCTCACTGCGATGTAGCGCATCTCGCGGTCGAACATGGCCAGGGCCGCCGGCGCGCGATCGATGAAGAGTTGCATCAGATTCTTGTTCTCGTTCAGCGCTGCCTCAGCCAGCTTGCGCTCCGTGATGTCCTCATAGAACATCACGATGCCGCCGATCGATCCATCGTCGGCCCGCCAGGGCATGATCTGCCAGCGGATCCACTGCGTCGCGCCGTCCGCCCGCTCGTACCGGTCCTCTTCCGCCTTTTGCGTCTCGCCTGCCAGGCCGCGGCGGTGTGTTTCCTTCCAGCGTTCCGGAACATCCGGGTTTACCTCGTAATGTGAGCGCCCGAAAATCGCCTGACCGTCTCCAAAGTGGTCCTCCGCCCAACGCCTGCTTACAGCCATGTAGCGCATCTCCCGGTCGAACATTGCCAGCGCCACTGGCGTATGCTCCACAAACAGTTGCAGCCGTTCCTTGTTCTCACGCAGCGCCGCCTCAGCGCGTCTGCGCTCGGTCATGTCTTCAGAAAAGATGATGATGCCGCCGATCGCGCCTTCCGCCGTGAACCACGGGCGCATCTCACGGCGCACCCATTGCACACTCCCGTCCTCGAGTTCGAGGCTCTCGTCGCCGGTCCTGATCGTCTCTCCCGCCTGAACGCGGCGATGCTCTTCCGCCCAGGTCTCGGGGAGTTTGGTTAAGATCTCGTAGTGAGAATGGCCGATCATCTCGCGGCCGTGAAGTGCGTGCATATCCACCCAGCGTTGGCTCACTGCCAGGTAGCGCATCTCCCGGTCGAACATCGCCAGTGCCACCGGCGAATGTTCCACAAACAATTGCAGCAGCTCTTTGCTTTCGCGAATCGCCGCTTCAGCCTTCTTCCGGTCCGTTATGTCCTGAACCGTACCCCGGAGCGCAAGGGGTTTCCTTTCGCTGTCCAATTCCAGCCTGCCGCGTGTGTGCACCCAGCGCACTGCCCCGTCTGTCTGCCGCACGACGCGATACTCGCTGTCGAAAGATTTGAGCTCTCCTGAAAAGTATCCCTCAAGCCGCTTTGCTATCACTGGACGATCGTCTGGATGGATCAACGGCCAGAGTTGCTCAAACCCCCGATCGTAGTCCTCCTCGATGCCAAGCAGAAACGCCAGCTCAGGCGAAACGATCCACTTCTTGTTGGGAATATCGAGCACATAGCTGCTTAATCCGGCGATCTCTTGTGCGTCGCGCAGCCATTCCTCGCTCTCGCGCAACCTCTGCTGCGCTTCGATGTAATTCGTGATTTCCGGGGCCACGCCGAAGATGCCGATGATCTCCCCGTCTGGACCGTTGATCGGGTACTTGCGATTGTCAATCCAGTGCTTGGTCCCGCCCTGCACCTCTACCTGCTGAATCTGGTTGATGCGCCGGCCCTCGGCAAATGCCTTCTCTTCGAGTTGGTAATAGACGTCGGCAGCTTCCTCCGGATGATTGTCGTAGTCGGTTGTGCCCACCAGGTCGAGCCGGCCTTTTGCTGAGCTTGCAAGTCTGGGCATAACCTGGCTCACGGCCAGGATCACATGATTGCGATTCTTGATATAGATGTAATCGGTAGTGTCCTCAATCAAGGTCTTGAAGCTGTTCAGCAGAATGGCGTCGCCGGGTTCCTGCACGGTTCGCGCATCCTGAAGATGAAGCTCCAGCTCAATTTCGCCGTTCGCCAAACGCGTTTTCTTGAAGCTTCCCTTCACGCAACGGATCTTCCCGTCAGCATGACGAAGCCGGATGTTGAAGCTGTCGGTCGGATGATCAATCTCAGAAGAAAATAGGGAATCGGCGAGAGACGCATCTTCCCGGTGAACGCGGTCCCGCAAATGAACCTTCGAGGTACGGAAATCCTCTCGGGTGAAGCCGAGCAGCGATTTGACGCCCTCGTCTACCGAAACAAGCTGCGGCGGATCCTTCAAAACGAAACGGAAAGCAGCATCCAACATGGGATCCAACTCTGCTGCGTATCGATTGGTTATCGTGTGACGCAGGTTACCATATCGAAATTACTTCGAGCAAAGAACAATCGTAAAATACTGAATCAAAACAATGCATCGCTTGTCGGTCGGCCAACACTACAACTTTCCTGCAATGGCGCGGCGTTCCCAATAGGGTACTTTCGGCGCAGCGCGGGTGACCTTTGCTCCAGGTCTAGAGTAGTTTCGGAAATGGCATCTCCGAACTCATGAAGTTTCAGTCGGCGCAACCAGTCCGGGCTTCCCGGCGTCAGCGTTTCGTCGCTCGGGTTGAAGCAACAGAGAGCGACGACCCTGGCAAAAATTTTCACCGGACTAGGCATTTCCGAAACTGCCCTGTCTGTCATGAGCCGTCCCAAGGCCAGCGAAGAACTTCTTAACCGGCGCAACCCGCGGGCCGCATTCCGGCGGTCGCGGCAAACTGCAAGCTGCGCGGTGCAATTCGCGCTGGACTTCCCTGCAACTCCAACGATTCTTGCGTCATGTACCAAATCGTGCACTCGTTATCCACTAGTTTTTTGTTGCAGCGGCGATTCTGTTCCGCTTATCCACCTGCACTCTTGGCATAATCGCAAGTGGAACGTTTCTCAAGTCCGCGCTGGAAACTCCAGCTGGCTTGAGAAACTTCGGAGATCGGTTCTTGCATACCTGTTGCATAAGCTGCGGCGTGATCGGGGCTGCCAATTCGGGTTCGGCAATGCACCGCGCTGCCCGAATGAAACTTCAGATTGATCCGCATTGGAGCCCCGGCGTCCACGCTACTGTGTCGCTGGGGTGGCGTACCACCTGAGGGAGCACATCAGAGTGACCAGCTATCGCCGTCAGGACGTTTTGCGGATCCTGCAGATTAGTTCTCGCCAGTTGCAGGCGTGGGAGCGAGCCGAACTGATTCCCCAACGGGAGATCTACAGCTTTCAGGATCTCGGACAATTGCGCACGTTGCGCTCGCTGCGCGAGGACGACGTGCCTTCCGCATCCATCCGCGAGTCGATTCTGGCTATGAAAGCCGCTGCAGGCATGTCGAACCCTCTGCTCGAAGCGCGCGTCGTCCGCACCGGGACGCGTCTGGCCTTCCGCCATCAGGGCGCCATGTTTGATCCCATCCGCCGCCAGTTGCTCTTCGATTTCGAGCGCATTGGTATGCCGGAATTGACTCCAGGCATCGCGCCGCCGCCTCCGCTGCGCCTTCCGGGCGTTCCCGATCTGAACGGCATTCATGAGCGATTTCATGCCGCCGTCCAGGCCGAGGAAGCCGGCGAAAAGCAACGCGCCATCGCACTCTACGAAGAAATCCTCAGCATCGATCCCCGGTACGCCGCGGCCTGCATCAACCTCGGCACCGTGTACTTCCATCTCCGCCAATACAGCAGGGCTGAAGAACTCTACCGTCGCGCCACCGTGGCCGATCCCGATTACGTGCTGGCCTACTTCGATCTGGGCAACGTCCTCGATGAGTTGGAGAGGCTCGATGAGTCCATCGCCGCCTACGTCAAGGCTGTCACGCTCTCGCCCCGCTACGCCGACGCCCATTACAACCTGGCTCTCGCCTACGAGCGCTGCGGCCAATGTCGCCCGGCACTCCGCCATTGGCGCGCCTATATCAAGCTCGACAACCGCGGCCCTTGGGCCGACCACGCTCGCGGCCAGGTTCGCAAGCTCCTCAGCCGCGAAAACCTTGCCATCGTCTCCCGCGCTCGCCGCTTCATCCCTCCCCGCAAAGGCAAGGCAGCGCTGAAACTGGCCTAGCGTAGTCCAATCCGAGCGGATTCGGCGCAACCCCATCTTCGCCAACGCCACGTTGCCCCATTCTTGTGCGCCCGTAGGAAGACCAATGGAAATCTACGATGGACGGAGCGTACGGCTTCAGCCCCGCGAATTCGGCCCTCAGAATGAGTGGGCTTAAGCCCCGGAGGCACGGACTTCCGTGCGGGCGGCCTCCGCAACGGCGCGAATATGCGCCGGCCGCGTGCGGCAGCAACCGCCCACCATCTGCGCGCCGGCATGGAACCACTCCGCCGCCTTCGCGCCAAAATCCGCCGGGTTGCTCACTCCCGTCCAGCATCGCCGCTCGGCGTCCCATCCCTCGCCCGAGTTTGGGTAAACAATCACCGGCTTGTTCGATGCCCCGCGCAATTCGCCGATCAGCGACGCAATCAGTCCCGGCTGCGTGCAGTTCACTCCGATCGCTGCCGTCTGCGGCAGCCGCGCTACCGCCGCAGCACAATCCCGCAGCCGTTCACCGTGCGCAACACGCTCCCCATCCCGGCAAGTAAAGCTGAACCACGCGTTCGATACGGGCCACTCGCTCAGCGCCTCGCCGATGGCCCGCGCTTCTTCAAGCGAGGGCAGCGTTTCAAACGCGACAAAATCGGGAGCCTGCGCACCCTTCGCGCCCGCCAGCACCTCGATCCGCTCGCGATGAAACTGAACCAGTTCGCTAAACGTGCAATCGTATGCGCCTGTGTACTCGGCGCCATTGTGCAGCGCTGCGCCATACGGTCCAAGCGACGCCACCACAAGAATCGGCCGCCCTCGAAACTCTTCCGCCGCTCGCCGCGCCAGTTCCACGGATCGCAGCAGCGCCGTGTCGGCCTGCTCCGGCCGCAAGCCGCACTCTGCGTAACCCATCCGTGATACCTGGTAGCTCGCCGTCTCGATGCAATCCGCTCCAGCTTCAATGTAGGAGCGATGCACGGCAGTGACTTTTTCCGGCGCATCTTCCAACACATGCGCTGACCAGAGCGGCCCGTCGATCCGCGCGCCCAGGTATTCCAGCTCAGACGCCATCCCGCCGTCGAGCACGCGCACCCCGCGAAGCATCGCGTTACGCGCAACTACTTCCTTCTTCATGGATAGATGGTATCGCTGGCCGATTCGCCAAAGAAGTGTCTATCTATTCCCTATTTTCTATTCCCTGCTTTTAAACCTTCTGCGACCGGTCCACCCGGCGTACACCTGGCACACGCCGCAGGCCCAGAACCATGCGATTCAGGTGGCGCACATCCTCGGCTTCCACGATGAACTCGATAATCGCCTCACCCTCTTCGTCGCGCCGCAGCTCAACCCCTCGGATATCCGTGTTCTCGTCAGAGATCACAGCCGTCAGCTCTTTCAGCATGCCCGTACGATCGTCGCAGTAGACGGTGATCTTTACTGGATAGCGCTGTGCCTGCCCCACTCCCACCGGCGCACGCGACCACTCGACATTGATTCTCCGGTCGCTCTCGTACAGCAGGTTCTGCACATTCGGGCAACTGCGCGCATGCACCGCCACTCCCTTGCCGCGCGTCACGTAGCCCACAATCTCCTCGCCGCGGATCGGATTGCAACATCGCGCTCGATATACCAGCAGATCGTTCTGGCCTTCTACCTGCAATGACTCCGAACCGGTCAGGTGCAATTTGCGCACCGCGTCCGTCATGCCGCCTTCGCCCGGCTTGGTTTCCGTGTCGGGCTCGGCGTCTGGCTGGCTGGTAATGCCCGGCGCCAGTTTGCTCAACAACTGGTGCGCGGTGTGCTTGCCCTGGCCCAGGGTGGCCAGCAGATCGGCGGCAGTGGCCACGCCGAACTCGTTCGCGATGCGCCCCAGGTCCTGGTCATCGATCTGCGTCATCGGCACCTTGAACTTGCGCGCCTCGCGCTCCAGCAGCTTCCGGCCAATCTCCACCGCACGGCGGCGCTGATCCTCATTCAGCCAGTGCTTGATCTTATTGCGCGCCCGCGGGCTCTTCACAAACGTCAGCCAGTCGCGGCTCGGCTTGTGATCCTTCTGCGTCACGATCTCCACAATGTCACCGGTGCGCAGTTTCGTCCGCAGCGGCACCATGCGGCCGTTGATCTTGGCACCCACGCAGCTGTGACCCACGTCGGTGTGAATCGTGTAGGCAAAGTCGATCGGCGTAGCTCCCGCCGGAACCACCACAACCTTCCCCTTGGGCGTGAAGGTGTAAACCTCGTCCGGATAGAGGTCCATCTTCAGGCTGGAAAGAAACTCGTTGGGGTCCGTCATCTCCTTCTGCCATTCCACAAGCTGCCGGATCCAGTTCAGTCTCTCTTCGTCGCGCGCCGTCACGCCACTGCCGCCCGCTTTGTACTTCCAGTGCGCCGCAATGCCCTCTTCGGCGATGCGGTGCATCTCCTCAGTGCGAATCTGCACCTCAAACTGGTGGCCGCTGGCGCCCATTACCGTGGTATGCAGCGACTGGTACCGGTTAGCGCGCGGAATCGCGATGAAATCCTTGATGCGCCCCGGTACTGGCCGCCACAGCGTGTGGATCAGGCCGAACACCGCGTAGCACGACGCCACATCCTGCGTGATCACGCGGACCGCCAGCAGGTCGTACACCTGGTCGAAAGAGACCTTGGTGCGTTCGATCTTCTGGAAAATCGAGTACAGCCGCTTGATGCGCCACTCTACGCGTGCCTGGATGCCGTTTTCCCGCAACTGCTCTGCCAGCGTGTCTTCCACGGCGCGCAAAAACTGCTCGCCCTCCACGCGCCGCGCTTCCACCGCTGCCGCCACCCGCTCATAGCTCACCGGATCCGTGTAGCGGAAGGCCAGATCCTCAAGCTCGCCGCGCACCTTGCCCATCCCCAGCCGATGCGCCAGTGGCGCGTAGATGTCGAGCGTCTCCCGCGAAATTGCCTCTTGACGGTCCGGCTTCAAATGCTCCAGCGTGCGCATGTTGTGCAGCCGGTCCGCCAGCTTGATCAGCACCACCCGAACGTCGCTCACCATGGCCAGCAGCATCTTGCGCACATTCTCCGCCTGGCGGTCTTCGCGATTGGCAAACTGGATCTTTTCGATCTTGGTAACGCCCTCTACGATGTGCGCCACCTGGTCGCCAAACTTGTCGGCGATCTCCTGGCTGGTGGCGGGCGTGTCTTCTACGGCGTCGTGCAGCAGGGCGGCGGCAATAGCCGTCGCGTCCAGCTTCATCTCCACCAGCACCTCGGCTACTTCCAGCGGGTGCACAATGTAGGGATCGCCGCTTAGGCGCGTCTGCCCTTCATGGTGGGTGACGCAGAACTCCCACGCCTTTCGAATCAATGAGATATCTTCATTAGGGCGATTGGCTTGCGCCTGGCGCAACAGACTTTCAAAGCGCTCGTTGATCGAGCGCTCCGCGGGCCTCTTCGGCCCTCTGGGAGCAGAGACTTTCGCCTCTCCCGGGACCTCGGCTCGCGCGCCTGAATTCTCTGCCGGTATGGGAGGCCGGACAGTCGCCATGCTTCATTATAGGCCGCTTGCGCTCCCTCGGCATGACCCTCGCTACGAATCGCTTCGGTGCCGCCGAGCAGAACTCGCGCTCCAGCTGGGACATGCGCCCCGTTCCTCCTGTTCACTTTGCTTCCAGTCCCTGTTTCAACCCCGCCCGTGACCAATCAGTGCCCGCGCTGTGTCGGGCAGCACATCGCGCCAGGTGACCGAAGGAGTGAAATTTCAAAGGACCGGAGGTTCAGAACGGAGAAAATCATGTTGAGAAACCTCTTCTTTGTTGTTTTAACCGCGGCGATTGCCGTCGGCATCGGCTATGCAGATCAATCGGCGGCCAACGTCGTCGTCCGGGTAAACAAGACCCCGGCAACCAGCGGCAAGCAGATGTATCAGAGCTATTGCGCGCCGTGCCACGGCGTGGATGGGAAGGGGAACGGCCCCGTTGCAGCTTCTTTGAAGCGACCGCCCACCGATTTGGCTGGCTTGAGCAGGAACAATGGTGGCAAGTTCCCTTCGGAACACGTCGTCTCGATTTTGCAATTCGGCCCATCGATTCCCTCGCATGGGACGATCGAAATGCCGGTTTGGGGCTCGGTGCTCAGCAAAATGGAGTCAGCCGACACGCAGAAATACGTGACCGCGCTCAGGATCAGTAACCTGACCGTCTACCTGAAATCGATTCAGGCGAAGTAGCGGCCCGGCCATTTCGTTGCTTGGCCCCAGGCGTAATACCTTGGGGTAAGTGTCTTCTGACAGATCTCAGGAGCTTATGGCCAAGCCGCACAATTCCAAAACCGGTGCAAAGCCGGCGCTGGCTCAAGCAAAGCCCGCGCCGCGCCGCGCAAAATCATCGGCACCTGCGGTTCCCAGCCGCGCGCCCTCAGTTTCTCGCGCTGTGTTGCCCCCGGCCGCGGTCGAGCCATCGCCAGTCATGCTCTCGGGTGCCGTGGTCACCCGCCGCGCCGCCGACCGGCTCCGCGCCGGCCATCTCTGGGTCTACGCGTCCGATATCGTCGCTATCACTCCTCCAAAACCTGAAGAAACGCTTTTGCCGGTGGCCGACAACCGCGGAATTTTTCTCGGCTCTGCTCTCTATAGCCCCACATCCCAAATCGCGCTGCGTCTTGTCTCGCGCGAATCCCTCGATCACGCCGGGTGGCTCGGGCTGCTTGAAACCCGCCTGCGCGCCGCCATCGCGCGCCGCAAGCCGCTGCTCGATGCCGCCAATGACGCCTGTCGTCTCTGCTTCAGCGAAGCTGACGAGCTTCCCGGACTGGTCGTGGACAAATACGGCGGCCTCGTTGTTCTCCAGCTACTATCCAAAGGTCTACTCGCCGCAGGCGTGCGCGAAACCTGCGTCCGGGTGTTGCGCAAGGATCTCGCGCCGGCCGCAATTCTTGAGCGCCCCGATCCGCGCATCCGTGAGTTGGAGGGACTGCCCGCGTCCAGCCTCGACCCGCTTTGGCTTGCCGATCCCGCACATCCCGTCACCAGCACGCAGTTCCATCTCAACGGTCTCGCATTTCACTACGACGCCAACGCCGGCCAGAAGACCGGCGCGTTCCTTGATCAAAGAACCAACTATGCCGCCGCACGCGACTTGGCGCAACGCCTCGGCTCGGCAAGACCGGAATCCGGGGTGCGCGCTCTCGATGTCTGCTGCTATCAGGGAGGATTCGCTCTCCATCTCGCGCAGGTTTGCCGCCAGGTCACCGGCATTGACGCCTCGCGTGCCTCGCTCGAGGTTGCGGAGCGCAATCTCGAAGCTAATCGCTCCCGCCTGGCCGCCGCGGTCGATTGGATCGAAGCCGACGCCTTCGAAATTCTCCGCGACTGGTCCCATTCCGGCGAAAAATTCGACCTGATCGTTCTCGATCCGCCGGCCTTCGCTAAAACCAAACGCGCCGTTGAAGGCGCGCTGCGTGGGTACAAGGAGCTCAACCTCCGCGCTCTCAAAATGCTTCGCCCCGGTGGCCTGCTCATCACCTGCTCCTGCTCGCATCACGTAACCTGGGCCGACCTCGAAAGCGCAGTTGCCGCAGCCGCCGCGGACGCTTCGCGGCGCGTACGTCTGCTCGAGCGCCGTGGCCCGGCTCCCGACCATCCCGTCATTCTCAACCTGCCTGAAACCGAATACCTCAAGTGCCTCGTCCTCGAAGTCGAGTGATCACACCTGAGCGGCGCGTTCGGCGGGACGAGCTAGGGTGGGGGCGAAACTAGAGGATTGGCATACGCCTTCCTTAGTGCCCACGCCGCAACACTCGCGCAATCCATCCAAACCACGAGCGCCGCTGCGGTTTCCTGTTCCATGGCTCTCCTGGGCCCACGGCGGCTCTGCCGCTCGGGTGGATCGCGCCCTCGTTCCCTTGTTCCCTTGCACCCTCGCTCGCTTGCTCCCTTGCTCCCTTGCTCCCCGCCTTCCGCAACTCCGCCAGCGCTTCCTTCACCTGCGCGCGCAGCGCCTCAACTTCCACAGTGCAGGACCGCAGATAGGCCGAGAGCGTCAGACCGGACTCGCCCGCGCGACGGCGTAGTCGCTCTGACTCCGCCTGGCTGAATCGAATGGTTACGCTTGCCGTCCGCAGATCCCCGTCACGCGCCATTCGTCGCGCATCGCTTGCTTCTGCCGGAAACCCTTCGCCCCCCGTCGCCGCATCGCGTTTAGCCGCTTCCTCTATGCCGCCAGCCCGCGAGCCAGCAGCCTCCGCCCAATCGCCGTGATCCACTGGACGATATCGGGCATGAGTGCGCAACGCGCGTTCATAGCTGAGTGTCGCCACGTCCTCGCCCAGATCGCTGTCGTTCCAATGCGCGGCGTCATCCGATGGGTCAACGCTGCCCGCTGGTTCAACTTGCGGCAAAGCAAGCGCAGCCAGCAGCCCCGCAAATCGGGAGGAATTCGGAGTCGGCTGCTCTTCGCTGGTTTGCTGCATGCCATGGAGCATAGCGCTGCCCAGCCATTCACGCCTGAGAATTCTCCAATCAAACCATCATGCCCATTCCAAATCAGACAAAAACCCGCAGCTTTCCCAAATCGGCCCTACGTTCTCGCGCAATTCTTCTTCTCCCTGCCGCCCTTCAATTCGCTTTCGTTGTAGCCTCAGCTGGCTCTGGCAAGATTCGTCCCGGCATGCGAAGCATCTCGCTTACCGATTGCGCCGGCACCGGGCGCGAAAACAGATATCCCTGGCCAAACCGGCAGCCCAGGTTCCGCAGCAGGTCGTATTGCTCTCGCGTCTCAATTCCTTCCGCCACCACGTCCATCCCCAGCACGCGTGCCAGCTCCACGATCGTGCGCACAATCTGCAGCGGCTGGTTGCCCTCCGTCATGCGCACCACAAACGAGCGGTCGATCTTCAGCACGTCGAAAGGCAGCGAATGCAGATGATGCAGCGAGCTATACCCGGTGCCGAAATCGTCCATCAGCAGCGACACCCCAAGACGGCGCAGGCTGCTCAGCACTTCCATCGCCGTACCCGCGTCGGGAATGAGGCTTGATTCCGTCATCTCCAACCCGAGCTGCCGGCTCGATACTCCGGAACGGCGCAGCAGAGCCTCCACATGGTCGGCCAGTCCTTCACGCGCAAATTGCCGAGCCGAAAGGTTCACGCACACGCGCGGCGCTGCCTGCTCCGGATCCTCGCGGCGCCACATCTGAATCTGTTTGCACGCTTCTGAAAGCCCCCAGTCGCCGATGGGCAAAATCAGTCCGCTTTCCTCTGCCATCGGAATAAACTCCATCGGCGGAATCAGTCCTCGCTCAGGATGCTGCCATCGAATCAGCGCCTCCAGGCCCACGATTCGCCGCGAAGAAAGCTCAACCTCCGGCTGGTAATAAAGCACAAATTGATGCTTGTCCAATGCCTGCCGCAGGTCCGATTTGCGCGGCCAGATTCCCGTCACGGAGCGTCGGCCGCGTGCGCCTGTTGCACGTGAATCCCGTGAACCGCTTTCCGCAGTCTGCCCAACTCCAGTTGGCTGGCCACCATGTCGGCCAGGCTCTCCAGCATGCGCAACTCTTCTATCGCCATTTCGCGCCGGGCCTGGCATCCGAAGATGCTCAGCGCTCCCAGAATCTTGCCATCGGCCGATCGGATCGGCGCGCTCGCAAACGAAACCACTTCAAGCCGCCGGATGGTCAGGCGGCTGCCCGCAAATTGCGGATCCTTTGTCACGTCCGGCACAACTACTGGACCGTCCTCGGCCAGCACCATTTCAAAAACTGACGGTCTACGCGGCAACTCCCGCACCGGCTCGCCCCAATACGATTTGATCCAGACCCGGCTCTCGTCGGCAAACCCCAGCAGCACCGTGTCGGCTTTGAAGTACTCCGCCGACAGGCGCGTAATCGCGTCGAAGATCGGCTCCGGCGCAGAATCGAGAATCCCCGTTGACGCCAGCGCTGCCAGCCTGGCGTCCTCTTGCTGCCAATCCATCTCGCAGATTTCCAATTCAGCTTGCGCCATCGTATTCAGGGACCACGCTGCGCCTTCGGCAACTGGCTTGTCGGCCTTTGGCGCTCTGCGTCTTTCGCGTTTCCATGCCCTCTGCGCGGCCTGCAGCTTTCCGCTCCGTTCATCCATCCACAATACGGGCGGTCAAACCCCGCAGGCGCGCCTCCGGGCACATGATTCTGGTTCTATAAATCCCTTATCGGAGAAGCGGCACGCAGCATGAGGTTACGCACGGACATCTATCGTTCGTGTGCCTTTGCGGCCTCCGGAGCGAGAATCCGTTACTTTTGGGGTCGAAATTGTCACTTATGGGACGGAGCTTGTCCCGTTTCCGTCCACAGGAACGTAAGCTGGTCAGTGCCGTCCTGGATCTCCTGTGCCACGCTCACGCCCGACGAGTGGCCGCCCGCCACGCTATAGTGCAGCAGCACCGGCCGCCCGCTTGAGGAATCCGCCTGCAGCAGTGCCGTCATCTTGCGCGCGTGCAGCGGATCGACGCGCGTGTCGCTCGCGCCGGTGAAGAATAGCACCGCCGGGTACGCCGTGCCCGCCTTCACGCTTTGGTAGGGCGAGTACTTCAATAAATATTGAAACTGCTTCTCTTTGTCCGCCGACCCATACTCGGTCATCCAGTAGGGGCCCTGCTCGAACTTCTGGTAGCGCAGCATGTCCAGCAGCGGATAGCCGCACTCCACCGCCGAAAATAGATCGGGCCGCTGCGTGATCGAAGCGCCCATCAGCAGCCCGCCGTTCGACCGGCCCATAATGGCGAAGTGCTGCCGGCGAGGTGTATTTGTTCGCGATCAGATACTCCGCCGCCGCAAACCAATCGTCGAAGACATTCTGTTTCTTCTCAAACATTCCCTGCTCGTGCCATTTCTCGCCGTATTCGCCGCCGCCGCGCAGGTTTGGCAGTGCAAACCAGCCGCCCTGCTCCAGCCACCATGCATACACAGGATTCCATTCCGGCAACTCGCTCACTTCGAATCCGCCGTAGCCGGTCATCAGCAGCCGCTCCGTCCCGTCCTGCTTCAACCCCTTCTTGCCGGCGATAAACATCGGAACGCGCGTGCCGTCCTTTGACGTGTAGAACACCTGCTTCAGCTCATACTGGCTGGCGTCGAACGGAGTTTTCGGTTGAGCAAACACTTCGCGCTTGTCCGTCGCGGTCTCCAGCCGGTAGATTGTCGGCGGCGCGATGAATGACTCGAAACTGTAAAAATCCGTATCGGTCCGTGCTGCGGCCCGCCATTTCTGTCGCCAAACCGATGCCATCGTACTCCACGCTGCCGGCCGGCTTTCCATCCAAGGTGTAGACAGCCGTCTCCGTCTTCACATCGTGCAGCCGATTCACGTAAATCTTGCCGCCCACAATGTTAAAGTCCTCGATCGCGTCCGGCCCCTCAGGAACGACCGTGGTCCATACATCGGGCATAATGCCTGGGTCAGCCTTCAGAACGCAGCCGTTGGGCGCTTTGTAATCCGTCAACACGTACCACGCGCCCTTCACGTAGTCTGCGGAAAATCGCGACTCCACTCCCCAGATCAGAATGTCGAAGAACGAGCCTGGCTTGGTCAGGTCGCGATACACAATATCCACGCGCTTTGCGGGCACGCCCCGGTCCACCTCCACCACCAGGTAGCGGTAGTCATCGGTCAGGCCCGCCAGAATCAAATCGCTTTTGCCGAGCTCCTCGCCGCGGAATTCGCGCCCGAACACCAGCGTGTCGTGCGACCCCCAGCGTTCCCAGCGCGTGTTCGTACAACAGCGGGCCGTTCTTGTCCATGCGCGAGTAATAAAGTCCTTTCCCGTCCGGCGTGAACACTACGCTCAGGTAGTTTCCGCTGGGCAGCTCGTCGAAGAGCGTCTTGCCCGTCTTCACGTTGTACACGCGCACCGTGGTGTCGTCCGAGCCGCCCTCGCGCACCAGGTAAGCGACCAGCGTTCCGTCACGCGATACATCCGCCAGATTCACTGACGTGTTGGGATCGCGGCTGAACTGCGCCGGATCGATCAACCGCTTGTCTTTCTCCGCCCAGCCATGGCGCACGTAGATCGATTCCTGATCTTCGCCCCCCAGCATCTTCTCAAAGAACAAATCGTTTCCGCGCTGGATGGGCACAGTCCAGCTCGTCACGTGTTCCAGCCCGTCCAGATCGTCAGCGATCTGCGGGTGAATCCGTGCCTGTTCCATGTACCGCCCGGTGTAGGTGTTCTCGTCATCGATAAACGCCTTCGTCTCTGCGCTATTGGCGTCCTCCAGCCAGCGGTAGTTGTCCACTACCTTGGCTCCGAAATAATCGTCCGTGACCGGAACCGTCTTCGCTTCCGGCGGGGGTGGCATCGTAATCCCCCCGCGCCCGTGAATGGTCTGTGCCGAAGCATTCAGTCCCAGCACGAGAACAACTCGAAAACAGGACAAGAACCGCACGTGAATCCCCCCGCAACAGGATATCCGTCCGGCACTCCAGCCGCGAAATGTTTGCAAACGGAGTGCTCGATCATGCTTTTTCAGGGTGAATTATATTGTCATCATTACTTTGTTTCCTTGACAATGAGCTAAATGGTCACTCAAGCGGGCTTCACCGGTGCGAAGGCAAAGGGCCTGGCTGAGTTCCGCCTTATTCCACGCATTGAAACCTATCCCGCGGTGGTTTCCTTTGTCCAGACCCCGCTCGGCAAAGTTGTTTTGCTTGTCGCGTTTGGTTTGGGCATGCGCGTCTTTCTCCCCGATCTGGTCTCAGTACCCGTGTTGATGCTGCCGCTCGCATTCATTACTTTTTTACCTGAGTACCGGCGGTTCATTCTGGCACTCACCCCCATCGCCCTCGCAGTGATGGAAACCGTTCATGAGCCCCTCCTGCTTGGCCTCACTCTGGCCGCAATCGCGTTGGGAATATTCCTGTATTGGTGCGCGATGCGCTGGCCCAAATCCCGGTTTGGACAACGACCGCTTGTGTTTCTTCTTACCGGCTTCAGCATGCTCATCGTGATTGCGTGCGCTGCCACGCCGCATTCACTTGCGTACTCCGTGCTTTGGACTTTTGTCGGCGTCATGGTCAGTTACATTTGGTTCTTCTGCTACGCGCTGACTGACCGCACTTCGAAACCCGCCAACGATCTGACCCTGGAGTTGACCGCCTTACGCCCCCTCTGGGGTTCCACCGCGACGCCATTTCCCAAAGGCGCGGCGTACCTTCGGCGTATTGAAGCAAAGAACCCCGAGCAACTTGCTGTCGCGCAATTGAAAGGCCTTAAGCTGCTCTCGTGGGCCATCCTGCTGGTGCTCTTTCAATTCTTGTGGGTTAAACTCTTCCACGGCTATCTGCGCATTCCCACTTCGGACCAGGCGCTCGCCATGAGCGTCCACGGAACGCCGGTGGCTTGGCATTTGCGTTGGGAAAGCCTCATCCTTGCTTTCTTTGAGCTCATCCTGTCGATCTCGATTATGGGCCATCGCATCATCGCGTGTTGCCGCATCGCCGGCTTCAATGCTCTGCGCAATACGTATCGGCCTCTGTCTTCAATCACCATCGCGGAGTTCTTCAACCGCTTTTATTACTATTTCAAGGAGCTTCTCGTCGATTTCTTCTTCTATCCGGCATTTCTCCGCTACTGGAAAGGGCACAAGCGGATGCGGATGATCTTTGCAACGTTTGCCGCGGCATTCTTTGGCAACGGGCTCTACCACTTCACACGAGACTGGCAAATCATCCGGGATATGGGACTATGGAAGGCGCTCGCGAATTACCAGACAATGGTCTTCTACAATGCCCTCTTGACAGCCGGGCTCTGTATTTCTCAAATGCGAAAACGGAAGCCGAGGCCCGCAGGCTTTTTCCGTGGGCATCTCTTGCCCGTATTTGGCGTGGGAGTTTTTTACTGCCTGCTGAGCGTATTTGAGATTTCAGAGCGCGTCTATCCACTCGTTGAGCACTTGCGATTCTTTGCCAGCTTATTCTTCATCCACATCTAAGGGGGATCCATGAAGGGAAAGGCCGAGATACATGAGTTCGTGCAGGATCTCTTAACTCGCAGCGGAGATGATCAACCGCTCACCGACCAGGATTCCCTATTGCTCAGCGGACGACTGCAGTCGATCGACGCAGTCGAAATCGTCGTTTTTCTCGAAGAAAATTTCGCAATAGATTTCGCGCAACTCGGTTTTGACAGGGATCAGATCGACAGTATCGACGCAATCTACGCTTTGGTGCAGGCCTCTGCTGCTCCCAACTGAGGCAAGCATGCATCGGAGATCGATATTTTCAACAAAGATCGGAGAAGCGTGGTGCCAGAAAATGAGGCGCAAGCCGCAGCTCGGCGAGCCGTGATCGAAAACGTACTGCAGATGCATCCTGCGGTACGTGAGGCGGCCCTGGTCGATGATGGTTGCGGCGGATTTGTAGCGCTCGTCGTTCCCGACGATTCCTACATGGATGAAGTCCTGGGACGTGGAACGGCTCAGTCGACCGTTCTCGGCAAATGGCGAAAGACTTTCGACTTGAGCCAACTCGCCAGGGAAGCCGCAGCCACCCCGGTCGGTTTCAATACCCTCGGCTGGAACAGCAGCTACACGCGAGGGACATTCCCCGTTGAGGACATGCATGAGTGGGTCGAAAACACAGTTGGTGAAATCCTCCAGCTTTCGCCAAAGTCAGTATGTGAAATCGGATGTGGAACCGGGATGCTCTCCATCCGCATCGCGCCCCACTGCGACAACTATGTTGCTGTAGATTTCTCTCCGGTTGTGTTGGACCGGCTTCGACAACAACTCCAAAGCGTTCCTGCCGTAGCGGCGCGAGTCGAACTGATGCAGAGCCGGGCGGATAATTTGGATAGCCTCGATCAGAACCGGTTCGATGCCGTGGTTATAAACTCCGTCGTCCAATATTTTCCCAATGTTGCCTATCTGACAAAAGTGCTCGAAGGTGCGCTGAGAATCGTTAAGCCTGGCGGCTATATCTATGTTGGCGATGTCCGAAGTCTGCCTCTGTTGCAGGTATTTGCCACTTCGGTCGAGCTGTTTCAGGCCCCTGATGAGTTGAGTGCCGGCGACCTGCGTGATCGCATTCATCGGCGCATCGAAAGAGATCAGGAATTGGTGCTCTCCCCGGCCTATTTTCTTTCCTTGCGAAATTGGTTTCCAAAGCTATCCAGAGTTGACATTCACCCGGTTCGTGGCCGCGCCGACAACGAAATGACTCGCTTTCGCTATCAGGCAATTTTGCATGTGGATCACGGAGCGCAAGCGCCATCGGATGAGAAATTCCTGAATTGGTCTGACTCCAAATGGAATTTGGACGAAATCCGTTCCCTGTTGCCGCAGCATCAAAACCATCGCATCGGCATCAAGTGCATCGCAAACGCGCGAATTCAGAAAGATCTCAAAGCTTTGGCAATTCTAAGTGACACGGATAAGGCGCCCACGGCAGGGGAGTTGCGGCGAGAGCTCGAACAAACGGTCTCGGAAGGGATTCACCCCCAGTCCCTGTTCGATTTGGAAACGGAAGGTTTGGGCTTCAAGGTCTTTCTCAGTTTTGCGGCTTGCCGGCATGACGGAAGTTACGATGCATGCTTCATCCCTGATTCTGAGCAGCAAAACCGGACTCTACCTGCAATCAATTGGCCGCAGCCCACTGCTTCTGAGTTCGTGCGTTTCGCAAATGCGCCGGGACAATTTAAGATGCGGACCGAGTTGATTAGTCAGCTTATTGAGCATTGCCATCAAAATCTGACGCAGGAATCGGTGCCTCGCGAAATCATTTTGGTTGACACGCTGGCGCACACTCCCTGACCCCTCATTCGTTCATTAACTCTGTCTGGGCACCGAAGTTCAGGTTGGAAAAACCTGAACAGGCCTTGTCGCGAAGATGCTGAACACCGCAGTGCCTTTCAGAAGTGGATCCTGCTCGGCGGCCACGTTGAAGCCGTGTTCCTCGAGGAGACTCCGCACCTCGTCAAGCGCGCCCGCCTCGTCCTGAACTTCGATGGCGACTTGGCGAATCATCTCCCAATGTTCAGCGCGTATCCCTGCCAGAACATCTCTTTCACTTCTCTCGGCGTCGATTTTCAAAAGATCGATCCGCGTGACGCCTTCTTCATCAACAATTTCTGAGAGCGCCTGCAAGCGGCAGGGAAATGTCGTTTTCTTGAACAGAAGGCCAAGAAACAGATCCGCATTATGCTCTGGCATGCCGTTGTTGATCATGTAGGTCTTGGTTGTTTTGCGATCGGTTTCCAAGTTGACATGAAATCCTGATCGAACCGTATTGGCGGGGTAAAACGTAAATTCCGCAGTGCCAGATTCGCGGGCCAATCCACACTCAAACAGGTGCGCATCCACCCCGTGAAGTTCCACGTTCGCCTTCAGGCACTCAAAGGTTGCGGGGCTCGGCTCGAACGCATAGATGCGCACTCCAGGGCATTCTCGATGAAAAAACACGGTCGATAATCCGATATTGGCCCCGATGTCGAAGATGCAATCTCCATCATGCAACTCGATGCCGTGCTGCAAATAGCATCTTTCGCCGAACACTTCACGATGAACAAAACGCGTCTCGTCGGCGTTCAACGAGAAGACCGTTAAACCATCTGAAAGAGTGAGCTTTCGCATCATGGCTTCACAGATTATGCGCTTATTCGCAGCGTGGGGACAATCGCGCCGGCCTGCCGCTCATATTGATCAATCGCGTTCACGCGCCCCTAAATCAAGGCCTCATCCAGCATCTTGACGAGCGCCTTGCGGTCAATCTTTCCCGTCGCTCCCAAAGGTAGACTCTCCAGTTGATGAACCCGTTTGGGGATCATATAGTCCGGTACGCGTTTCTTCATTTCCTCGCGCACCTCTTCCCGCGTCACTCCCGGCGCGCAGTGAAACGCTACGATCCCTGTTGCTCGCCCGTCGGAGAGCGGCCAGGCAACCGCCGCCACCATGTCTGTTCCTGCAATCTCGCGCAAATGCGCCTCGACTTCCTCGAGTTCAACGCGATTGCCAAGGATCTTCACCTGGTTGTCGATTCGGCCTAAATGATGAAACGTTCCAGAGGCGTCCTCGTAGGCCAGGTCCCCGGTGCGATACCATCGGCTTCCTTCCAGCGTGGGAAAGCGAGCTGCTGTAAGTTCTGGATCCTCGAAATATCCGCGAGCCGCCTGCCGGGTAGACACCACCAGTTCCCCTTCCTCGCCCGGTGGCAGAAATTTGAGATCCGCATCCACGATGCGGGCCCGAACGCCGTGGAACGGAGTCCCAATGGCCATCGTCCCGCGGTTTTTGGTCACGTAAGGAGGATCTTCGAGACGTTGCGCAATGCAGTCAACCGTCAATTCCGTTGGTCCGTAAAAATTCTCCACGATGCTGTTGGGAGCGGCAATCTGCCATGCCTGGGCCGTCGCAACTGCGAGTGCCTCGCCGGCAAAAATAGAAATTCGCAGCGACGGAAATGCGCCAGGCTTCAGCATCTTCATCCGCGCCATAAAGGATGCGGTCGATGGCACCGAAAACCAAATCGTCGCCTCGTGGTCGCGGATGAATTTTGCCGGGGCCATGAGCTGTTCCTTGGGAACCACATAGAGCGACGAACCCGAACTCCACGCCATGAACATGTCGAAGACGGAGGCGTCAAAGGTAAGCTCTGATGCTTCAGCCACCCGGTCATCCGCATGAAGATCGAATCGCTGGTGCATCAGACCGATAAACTGGCATACGCTCTCTGTTTCGATCATGACGCCCTTTGGCGTTCCCGTTGTTCCGGAAGTAAAAATAATGTATGCCAGCGCATCTCCTGCCAGGGGCACCGGCTGCTCCGGGCCTTGATCGGGCAATTCCGCGAAGCTTTTAAAGCTGGTCCCTTTGAACCCCAAGACCGTTTGCGGCGGTTTTGCATCCGCTCCGAAAAGTATTTTTCGCGGCGCGTGTTCGAGCACCCGATCCGAAAGAATGTTCAATCCCGCCTGGTCGGCAATCAGACCGTCCAGTTTTGTCTGCTGCAAAATACGGATCACGCGGTCTTCGGGTGTGTCAGGCTTGATGGGCACGTACGCTGCGCCTGACCATAGCGTTCCCAGCACTCCCGCGTACGCTTCAATCGTTCGAGATGCGAGAATACCCACCTTGCCCGAACCTTCGCCGGTATTCGGTCCGAGCCAACCTGCGATGCGCCGCGCGAGACTTGCCAATTCGCCGTAGGAATAACCGGACTCCGATACATACAACGCCAGGGCGCGGGGGTTTGCGGTCGCGGATTCAAAAAAAGGTAGAGCCAGATTGTAGTTCGTTGTCGAATTAACAGTTGAGCTCATCGACGAGGAAACTCCCTGTCCAGAATGGGATGATCCGCACGGGCAAAGTCGAGAATATCATCGGCATGAGCCCTTGGCATTGCCAAAGCCAAACGCCGTTTGAAAGCACCAGGTTTCGGCGTTGATCAAACCGCGAATTCCCACCCGGTCGGCAATATGTCCGCAGGCCGGACTGGGGCCACAACTTCACTTGCTTCGGATCGTTGGCATCCAGGTCGCGTTGGTAACCTTCCAACCGGTTCCCGGCCATAGCAGCCGCATTAAATCCCGGTAAAATTGATTCCAGTGACCAGCACGTCCGAAAACCATGGTCCCCAGCGACAGGCGTCTCAATCAGCGGCCGTCGATGGAGTGGCAACCCAGCCGCCGCCGCATCCAGGGTGGAAGCGCGGGTTAGCGCTCCTGCACCCTTCCCACGCGCACAGCATCTTTTCCGCCACTGTCGTGCTCATGGTCTCCACGTTTCTGTCGCGCATCATCGGCCTGGTGCGGAGTCAAATACATCGCCTGGCTCTTTGGCAGCGGCATCGCAGGCCGACGCGCTTCAACGCCGCCTTCGTGCTTGCCCGACATGATCTCGTATTTCCTTGTCGGCGGCGCGGCCTCCATCACCTTTGTCACCATCCTCACCCGCTATCGCGAAGCGGGCCGCGAGGCCGAAGGCGAGCGCTCGCTCTCCGTCATTCTCACCACCATGTACCTGGTGCTGGGCGCGGCCATCGTGCTCGCCGAGATCTTGGCTCCCTGGTACGTGCACTGGTGGTTCAACGGATTCGACCCGCAGAAAGCCGCGCTCTGCGTCCAGCTCACGCGCATCCTGCTGCCCGCGCAGTTGTGCTTCTTTGCCGGAGGAGTCTTTGGCGCGGTGCTTCTGGTGCGCAAGCAATTCAGCGTGCAGGCCGTGGCGCCGCTCATCTACGGCCTCGGCACCATCGTCGGCGGCGTGCTGCTGGTCAAGCGCATCGGCGTCTCGTCGCTGGCCATCGGCACGGTGGCGGGAGCCATCTGCGGACCGTTTCTGCTCAATTGGTTCTTCGCGCACCGCGCCGGCACGCGCTACCGCTTCATTCTCGACTGGCACGACGAGGGCCTGCGCGAGTGGGTGCGGCTCTCGTTGCCGCTCATGGCCGGCGTTTCGCTGGTCACCGCCGACAACTGGATCATCGGCCACTTCGCCTCGCAGATCGGCGGCGCAGTCTCGCTGATGAGTTACGCCAAGCAGCTCTTCACCGCGCCCATGGCCATGCTGGCGCAGGCCGCCGGCGCGGCCTCCATGCCCTTTTTCGCCAGCCTCTGGACGCGCGAGCGCCGCTACGAGTTCGCCACCGGCGTTGCCGACTCGGTCTCGCGCGTGGCCTCGCTCGGCCTGCTCGCGGCCTCGGGCATGGTCGCGCTCGGCTGGCCGGCCATCGATCTGGTCTTTACCGGCGGACGCTTCTCGTCCGCCGACGCGCGCGTGTGCGCGGTCTACTTCGCCATCTTCTCGGTCTCGCTGTTCCTCTGGTCGGCGCAGGCCATCTACGCGCGCGCCTTCTACGCCGCCGGAAACACCTTTGTGCCCATGGTCGCCAGCACCATCGTCACCGCTGTTTCGCTGCCCATCTATGCCTGCGCTCTATCACATGCACGGAGCCATGGGCTCTGGCGCTCGCCTCCGACATCGGCATCGCCATGCAAACCCTCACCATCGCCGTTGCTGCTGCATCAAGCGGCGCATGGTCTCGCTCGCCAGCCTCGATTACGCCGAGATGGGCCGCTGTCTTCTTGGCGCCTTGGCTGGTGGTGTCGGCCGCCTGGCTCGTCAGCCTGGATTCTTAGCTGGAATGCTCGCACAGTCTGCCGGCAACTTGCAACCCTGCGCCACGGCCGCTTCGGCGACGCCGCCATCCTCATCGCCGGCATTGCGGTCTGGACGCTGATCGCGAGGTGGGTCCTTGAGAAATCCGGCTCGGCCCTGCCCAGCGTCGCCATGCGCCGTCTGAGACTCGGATGACACTCGGCCAGCGCGATCCCCGCTTCCCACGCAGCAGTTCACGCACGCGCGATTCCGCAAAATACACGAGCGCCTCCGTCGATGCGGAGACGCTCGTTCGACGCGAAACTTTTAGGCGTCGCTCGGTTTGATTGGCAGAGCCTAGCCCTGCGCGACCTTGGCCGTTTCGCTGCGTGCTCGACGCCACTGCAACTGGACCGGAACTTTGCTGTCGCGCCTTGGCGTCCGGCTTGCGGATGTCGATGCCGCCCTTGAAGAACGCGCCATCTTCAATGCTGATGCGCGCCGCCGCCACGTCGCCGTTCAGCGAACCTTCCGCGCGAATGTCCACGCGGTCCGTGGCAGAAACGTTGCCGCTCACTTTGCCCAGCACCACCACTTCGCGCGCCGTGATGTTGGCCCCCACCTGTGCCGTTGCGGCCGATCGGTCACGCGGTTGCCGGGAAGGTTGATCGCACCCTCCACCTTGCCGTCGATATAGAGCGATTCGGACCCGGTGATCTCGCCCTTGATAAACAGGCCCTTGCCGATCGTGGCCTGCTCCGCGGTCCCAGCTTGCATCCGGGCAGGAGATTCAGGCACGTGAACCGGAGGTGCCGTGTGCGGCGGTTCCGGGGTTGGGTTTGGCATCGTTGGTCCAGTCTGGCTTGGTTTCCACATTGCGCTCAAGGTAGTTCCTTTTCTGTCCGATTTGGGACGTGGGATGCCAAGGCAAGGCCATGGCTTAAACCCCAAAAGTATAAAATTGCGCACGCCGTCTTGCTGGCCTTAACTGCGACGAACCTCTCGGCGGCCGGGAATCGACTGAATCATTTTCCCGCCCCGCCAGTTGCGGCGTTCCCACCATTCTACGGCAATGTCTCCGATTTCCTGCGCACTTTCCGGCACCTACATCATCGCACCTTCGTAATTGCCGTAATCTTGGCGTATGGACTGATCGCGAACTGCTGGCCCGGATCGCGCCTCCGCCGGCCGAAAAGGCCGGATACAAGCAGTTGGTCCGCGAGCTCGGCTTGGGCGGCGGGCGCGAGCGCCGTCTCCTCCTCGAGCAACTGGCCCGGCTCACCGCTCGCGGCCAGCTCATCAAGCTCGACCGCGAGCACTGGAGCCTTTCACGCTCGGCCTCCCGCGCCAAGTCTTGGCTCAGCGTTCGAGCGCACGACAATCTCGTCGCCGGCCGCCTCGATCTGCATCGCGACGGCTACGGCTTTGTCCGGCCCAACGCGACGCCAGGGCATAGCGGCCACCGAAGACATCTTCATTCCGCCCAACGAGATCAACAGCCGCCATGCAGGGCGACCAGGTCCTGGTCGAGGTCGAACCTCCCAAAGCCGACGGCCGCCAGCAGGGCCGCATCGTCCGCGTCCTGGAGCGCCGCAACCCCACCGTCGTCGGCATGTTTCGCTACGCGCGCATCCCGGATCGCGGTTACCGGCGACAAGCGTTGTCATCCCTTTCGACGAGCGCATGACGCAGCCCATCCTCATTCCCCCCGGCGCGGAAATTCCTCCCGCCGCCGAATCCGTCCACGCCGCATCGCGTCCTCGGCTCTGAAGCAACTGCCCGTCCAAAACCTGAGAGCGCGGAGCGCGGACGGACTCGTCGTCGATGTCGAGATCACCAGTTGGCCCACGCCCACGCGCCCTCCCATCGGCCGCGTCATCGAAGTCCTCGGCTCTCCCGACGATTTCGGCGTCGACGTGGAGATGATGATCCGCAAGCACCAGCTTGCCGCGCATCTTTCCCGAACACGTCCTCGCCGAAGCCCGCGCCGTCGCCCATCTCGACCAGGCCGAAGCCGCCGCTCGCCGTGACTTCCGCGCACTGCCCATCGTCACCATCGACGGCGAGACCGCCCGCGACTTCGACGATGCCGTTCTGGTCAACGAACGCGCCGACGGCGCGGCTATGAGCTTCAGGTCCACATCGCCGACGTCGCCGAGTATGTTCTCCCCGGCTCCGCGCTCGATCTCGAAGCCCGCCTCCGCGGCACCAGCGTCTACTTCCCCGATCGCGCCATCCCCATGCTGCCGCAGGAGCTCTCCACCGACATCTGCAGCCTCCGCCCCAATGAAGACCGCCTCGTTCTCAGTTGCATCATGCAACTCGACGATGCCGGCAATATTCGAGAGCTTCGAAATCGTCGAAGGCGTCATCCGCTCCGCCGCCCGCATGACCTACACCGAAGTCTACGCCATCCTCGAAGGCGATGCCGAAACTCGCGCCCGCTACGCAGCTCTCGTTGAGCGCTTCGAGCGCATGAAGCACCTCGCCGTCCTCATGAACCAGCGCCGCGAAGAGCGCGGCTCCATCGACTTCGATCTGCCCGAGCCCGTCATCGAATTCGACGAGCATGGCCAGATGCGCGGCGTCACCCGCTCCGAGCGCACCTGGGCCAACCGCCTCATCGAGGAGTTCATGCTCGCCGCCAATGAGTGCGTCGCCATCTGGCTTGAAGATCTCGGCGTCCCCTCGCTCTACCGCATCCACGAGAAGCCCGAGCCGCGCCGCGTCGTCCAGTTTGAAGAGCTCGCCGCCGGCTTCGGCTATTCGCTCGGCCTCGGGCCGCTGCCCGTCCAGCGCGTGCAAACCCGCGGCGAGCGCCGCGAAGCCCACGGCCGCGGCCGCAATCCCCGCCAGCACGAAGTGCCCGAAGACATCGCCGTCACGCCGCGCATGTATCAAAAGCTGGCCGCGCGCATCGAGGGCAAGCCGGAAGAGCGCATCCTCAGCTACCTCATGCTGCGCTCGCTCACGCCAGGCGCGCTACTCCGAGATCAACGAGGGCCACTTCGCCCTGGCCGCGCCCACCTACACCCACTTCACCTCGCCCATCCGCCGCTATCCCGACCTCATCGTCCACCGCATCGCCAAAGCGCTGCTCCGCGCCGGCGTCCCCGGCGCAACGAACCGTCACGCCATCGCGTCTCAGCTCGCCCTGGTCGCACCCAACGAACGATGCAGCTCCGATCCACGAACCGGGGTGCCCCATCCTGGCTCTGCTAGGGCGCGGGGTCCTCGTTCATCGGCCTCCCGACGGGACGTCCGAACCGATCCCCACTCCCCATCCCCGAACCCGAGCTCGCCCAGATCGCCGAAGAAACCAGCACACACCGAGCGCCGCGCCGCCGAAGCCGAGCGCGAACTGGTCGAGTGGAAGAAAGTCCGCTTCATGCAGGACCGCGTCGGCGACGAGTTTGCCGCCCTCGTGCTCAACCCCGCCAAATACGGCCTCTTTGTCGAGCTCACCGATCTCTTCGTCGAGGGCCTCGTCCCCATCGACACCCTGCGCGGCGACCGCTACACCTGGCGCGAGAACACGCATGAGATCATCGGCGAGCGCACCGGCCGCCGCTTCCGCGCAGGCGACCGCGTCCAGGTGATCCTCGACCGCATCCTCGCGCAGGAGCGCAAGCTGCAGTTCGCTCTTGTGGAAGAAGAGTTGCCGCTCACCGGCCAAGAGGCCCGCGCCGCCAAGCCAAAGAAGAACAAGCGCAAAGACACCCCGCCTTCAGCCTCAAACGCGCAAGTCCGGCGAGTCAAAAAGGGCCGCAGGCGCTGAGGTTCAGCGGTCCTTCGGCCCTCGATGCAGGTTTCTTTAGTTGCTTATGCCCCGGCCTGCTTTTCGGCAAAATCGCCGATCAGCGGCAGCTTCCACCGTTCGCCCTTCGACGCCTTCAGCAGGCACATGATCCAGATGATCAGGAACCCGATAAGGAAGATCGGGATCAGGATCCATCCAATCACTGGAATGATCGATAGCACGATTTGGATTGCGAAAGCGGCAACACCGAGGAAGATCGACTGCCATGAGTGAAACCGCACATACGAATTCTTGTTATAGGGCTCCACGATCAGAAAAATGATCGCCGGGATGATCGTAATATAGGCAATTGCCCCGGCGGCATTGTCGGATAGTCCTGAGGTGGCACCTGCTGCGTTTGGTTCGGGCATAGCAACTCCTTTCGAGGAACGCACTGCAAGGTAGGGAGAGTGCTACTTCACTTCCACGCCTGGCCCCTTAGCCGGGATCCCAGATTTCGAGGCTGCAGACCGTGAAGCAGGGTGGAGATAGAAAAACCCGGCGCATGGCCTCTTGTCAAGAGAATTTACGCGCAGCTCCTTGCATCGGCCTAAGCTTCCCCGCATCCCATACAATGGCATTTGGGAGCTATCCGTATGGCGCATACCGTCTTTTGCGTTCGCTACAAGAAGGAGATGGAAGGGCTCGACGAGCCCCCCTTCGACTCGGAGTTTGGTCAGAAGATCTACAAGAACGTCTCCAAGGCAGCTTGGGATGAATGGCTCGGCCGCCAGAAGATGCTGCTGAACGAGTACCGTCTCCAGCCCTGGCTGCCGCAGGCGCAGCAGTTCCTCGTTGAGCAGATGGAGGAGTTCTTCTTCGGCTCCGGCTCCGCCCTGCCCGCCGAATACGTCCCCCCCTCGCACTAGGGAGTGTTTGTTGAATCCTGCGCGGATCGGCCCTCTGGCAGGGCACGACCTTTCAGCTTGCTCTGCAATTCACGGCATCGGCAGTCTCGCACCAATCTTCAGTCTGGCCCATCTTTTCCAGAATCAGCCGATTACTATCCCTAGTGACTGGTCTGCCCGCTGCTATTGCTCACCATCAGGCCCGACACGTTCACCGGCTCGAAGTCCGACAACGTCAGGCTCGTCAAACAAGAAAGATCCGAATCGTTCCAGCGTGCATCCGGTGTCCCGATCAGCCCTCCGCTGCTTCCGTTATCGGCCAGGATAATTCCATAATTCCGGAACGCGGTGATCAGGATTGCCGCCTGCGGGCTCGTCGCTGCGCACGCGGGAGTCGTCACCGAAGCCTTCAGCCGGTAAATTTCTCCCGCTGGCCCTGTCATCGTGCAACTCGCCGGTGGCGTAGCCTCTGAAATCTCTGACTCCGTCGGAATCGTACCCCCTCCGCTCTGTGTGCAACTCCCCGTTCCTGCCGTCTCTGTCGCCGGCCACACCCAGTAGTTCAGCATATGGTTCACCGTGAATCGAATCGGATGCTGAACCGTCCCGTTCGGCGCACTCGGTGTCCCCGTTCCAATCACTTCGTCGGCATTCGCCAGCAGCGGCGCCACCGGCAGGCCCGCCGCATCCGAAGTTCCTTGCCCTTGGGTCGTCAGCGCATCCCCTGACACATTCGGCCAAAGCGCGTTCGACGAATCGGTCCATGGACCGTTTTCATAGATCCCTTGCCACATCTCGTAAAGCGCGGGGTTATTCCCGTTGCCCGACTCCAGGTAAACCAGCACGTGCCTGTCGCCATTCGAATTGCTGGTGCCTTCGACGGGCGCATACGCCGGAATCGGACCCGACGTGAAGTATGACTGATACACCGTCGTCGACACCGCTACATCCGGCTGGTTCCACGGCACTTCGATCGCCGGGATTCCGTTCGGGAAATTCTCATAGGCGCTGCCTCCGAAAAATGGCTTGACCGTCGACGACTGGTATCCGCTGTAAATCGCTGCCGCGGGCGAAGCATCTACGGGCAAGCTCGTCGTTGCCGCATCCACGCGATGGTGAAAGATCGAATCCGACGGAAAGATATTCGCCAAAAACGCATTGCTCCCATTAATCGCGAAGATGATGTCCGCCGTGGCCTGCGCGTTTGTCGAGTCGGTCACCACAATTTCGGGAACATATGTGCCTTCGCCGCCAATCACCGTGCTCGTAATGCTCCCCGTCGACGCATTCAGTGCCATCCCTTCAGGCAGCGGAGGATAGGTTGCGCTCTCGTTCAGCGAGAAAGTGTAGGGGGGTGTCCCGCCTGTCACGGCGATGGTGCAGCCCGCATAGACCGTGTTTTGCGTTCCGGCCGGGCACGTGGTCGTTGTGATCTTCAGCGGCCCGCCCGCACTCACCGTCACCTTCGCCGTTGCGGTGTTCGAGCCGGTCGCGTTGGTCGCCGTCAGCGTGTAAGCCGTCGTCGCCGTCGGGCTCACCATCGTCGCGCCACTCCCGGATGTCGATGTAAACGTCCCTGGCGTAATCGCGATGCCCGTCGCGCCCGTTGTCGTCCAACTCAGCGTGCTGCTCGAGCCCGATGCAATGCTCGCCGGGCTTGCAGTAAACGAACTGATCGATCGGCAGGCCGTCGTTTGCACGGTCACAGTCACCGACGCCGTCACTGATCCCGCGGCATTGGTTGCCGTCAGCACGTAGGTTGTCGTCGCTTCCGGGCTCACGCTCGTCGTGCCGCTCGCTGAGGTCGACGCATACGTTCCCGGCGTGATCGCAAGCGTCGTTGCGCCCGATGTCGTCCAGCTCAACGTGCTCACCCCGCCCAAAGAGATGCCCGTCGGGCTCGCCGTAAACGAACTAATGGAGGGCAGGGTAGGCTGCGTCACCGTTACGATTGCCGTCGCCGTCGCTGTCCCCGCGCTGTTCGTCGCGGTCAGGGTGTAGGTCGTGGTCGCCGTCGGACTCAGAACCACTGAGCCGTTTAACGATGTCGAAGCAAAGGTTCCAGGAGTGACCGTCACACTCGTCGCGCCCTGGCTCGTCCAGCTCAGCGTGGTGCTTGTGCCGGCCGTGATCGCTGCGGGGCTCGCGGAAAACGATGAGATGGTCGGCAATGGAGCCTGTTTGATTGTTGGGTACGGCGCAGTGCAACCCGTCAGTCCCGCGCACGCAATCAGAAAGAGCGTCAGTGCGCAGACAACCAGTCCAGGGATTTTGCGCAAGCCTGGGCTGAATTTCCCAGTGCGAATCGAACGAACCGCGTCCATGCGTAGCCTTTCCCTCGCGCCAGTTATCGCTACATTCATCGCTGCTTCCAGCGAGTCATGCATAGCGATTCATCGTGGATACGAGGATGCGCAGCGTAGGGGAGTCGTTCAATTCGGGAGCCCGGAATGCTTGATCGGCGGGATGGGGTTAAGGCTGCGTTTTCCAGGCCAGGATGTTCAGTTACACCCTGCCCCAACAACGCTCAACAGGCCTTACCCCTTTCGGCACAGTGCCATGCCGGATTTGCCTATATCCTTCACATTGCACGCAGATTCCGGTTTTGGGTACATGACAAAAGTCACTGGAGACCAGGCCGCCGCGCCAACGGTGCCCATCCCCACTAAATCAGGCCCATTCGCCGCCATTCACTTTGCCAAAAACTCGAATTGCGCGCTGTGCGTATCCGGCCCGCTCGTAATGGTGCGGTCCAGGCGGATCAGTTGCTTTTCCATGTCGAAGCGCGGCCAGTGCGGAAGCCGTTTCCCGTTCGGATCGCCGCTGCGCGCAAAGTTCGTCCAGTAGTCAATCATTTCCTCGCTCAGTTCGCGATCCTCAGGGCGCCAGGTCGCTCCATGCCGCACGTCCAGCGTTCCAAAGACGTATTCGAGCTCGTCCGAGTGGAAGGCATATTTTCCTTCGGGATGCATCTCGCTCGGCGTCGCGGGCAAATCGAAGCGATAGCGGTAAACCGGCGCTCCACCCGTCTGCGCCTGCGCCTTCACCCACTTCCACGCACCGAGAGCAATGTATTGGTCCGTGGTATAGGCGTCGGCCGATTGCACGGCCTCCGCGTCGCTGTTGCCCGGAAACGCTGCCAGGAATTCCTCCGCTCTCTTTCCATAATGCTCGGCGGCAAACGCCTTCCACTTCTCCGCGGTCATATCCTTTGAAAGCGTGCCGGCTCTCTCGTCGTGATTCCAGCCAATGATCGTCGGCACATGCGCCTCACGCCCCGCTGCATAAATCTCGGGCACCCCCTCAGTCACAAGCTGCCCGTCGATGACCGGCGAAAACCATCCCACTTGCTTTTTTTCTGCCGCCGCGATCACCGTCTCGGCAGGCAATGCTCTCAGCTCGGCCAGGCTCTTCACTCCCAGCGAATCCACCCAGTCCTGATCGCGCCGTGCCCGCTCGGCCAGCGGGGGCATGGCAAGCACCTGCGTGAAAGGCGCTCCGCTTTCGCCAATCGCTTTTTCGAACAGCCCCCGCGCGCTGGGCGCAGCCATCAGCGTGCTCACGGCAAATGATCCTGCACTCTCGCCGAAGATCGTCACGTTGTCCGCATCGCCGCCAAAGGCAGCAATGTTCTGCTTCACCCAGCCGAGCGCCGCCACCATATCCATCAGGCCGTAATTGCCGGCATGGCCGTCGTTCTCTTTCGCCAGTTCCTCCGTCGCCAGAAAGCCGAACACTCCCAGCCTGTAATTGACCGTCACCAGCACCACGCTCTTGGCCACAAGCGCCGAGTTGGTATACCGCGGTTCTGAGCCTGCGCCCGCCGTATACGCGCCTCCGTGAATCCAGACCATCACCGGCAATTTGCTTGCCGGTTTTGCGCCGGCCGGCGCATACACGTTCAGATAAAGGCAATCCTCGCTCGGTCCCGGATCGAGAAAAAGATAGTCGGTCCAGATCGGCCACTGCTCGCATCGGTGCGCAAACTGCGTTGCATCGCGCACATCTTTCCATGTGGCCGCAGGCGCCGGCCCCTTCCAGCGCAACTCGCCTACTGGCGGTGCGGCGTAGGGCAGCCCGAGAAATGCCTTTACCTTCCCGTCGTTGATCGTCTTGCCGTGGACCGTGCCTTGCCCGGTTTTCACAGTCAGCGAGTCGCCCCAAACTGAAGCAGCGAGCCCCACCATCAACAGTCCCAAAGCAAGCGTCCTGGATCCATGCATTCCAGCGTGCATCGTAGAAACCCTCCGGCAAACAACATCGTTGAGCGAGATAGTCAAGTTGCGCGTGGCTCACACACCAATCGCATGATGTCAGTTAGGTGTCCAAGCCTCGAGTCGCAAGCTCTAGGAATCCTACAACTTCAGACTCACCAAATCGAAGCCCGCCAGGAGAATGACCTTCTCCGGAACTTGTTCCAGTGGAAGCCTTGCCGTGGCCTGGCAATCCTTGCGTGCGCGAATGGATGGTTCGCGCCGAATGTCTTAATTGGAGGGGAATCTGCGGAGCGCTTTGACTCTAAAGAAATGGTCGGGACGGGCAGATTTGAACTTGAGCCGTTTTGCGGGCGTGAGCGAAGCGGGAGCCCGCAGGCGAAATCCCGAGCGCAGTAAGCGAGGGATCGGGGGAGCTGAATGGTCGGGACGGGCAGATTTGAACTTGAGCCGTTTTGCGGGCGTGAGCGAAGCGGGAGCCGGCAGGCGAAATCCCGAGCGTCGTGAGCGAGGGATCTCAGGAACTAGATGGTCGGGACGGGCAGATTTGAACTTGAGCCGCTTTGCGGGCGTGAGCGAAGCGGGAGCCCGCAGGCGAAATCCCGAGCGTCAGTGAGCGAGGGATCTC
This sequence comes from uncultured Acidobacteriaceae bacterium, assembly GCA_963758785.1. Lineage (GTDB taxonomy): Bacteria > Acidobacteriota > Terriglobia > Terriglobales > Acidobacteriaceae > Telmatobacter. The sequence goes on along the minus strand of CAVWXA010000015.1, from coordinate 719,915 downwards.
AGGAACTAGATGGTCGGGACGGGCAGATTCGAACTGCCGACCCCTCGCACCCCAAGCGAGTGCTCTACCAGGCTGAGCCACGTCCCGACACAAGGCAAAACCGGCCCGCAACTGCGGACCGGTTTTTGGGGGTCCTTCGTTAGTCTACACCGGCTCGCGCCCGCACCGCTCCACTACGCAATCGCGCTCCCGGCCATATCGATAATCTCGTCCGCAATCGCCAGCGATGCTGTCGCCGCGGGGCTCGGCGCGTTCAGCACGTGCAATGCCCCCTCCTGCCGCGCAAAGTAGAAATCCTGCATCAGCTCGCCCGAGGGCGGCATCGCCTGTGCGCGTACGCCCGACCCTCCCTGCATCAAGTCTTCCAGCTTCAGTTCCGGTACCAGCCGCTGCAGCGAGCGGCAAAACAATTCCTTGCTATGCGATCGCTTCAGCTCATCCCAGCACATTTTCGGATAGCGCAAAAAGAATCTCCAGAATCCGCGATACGTCAGCGTCTCGATCGTATCGCGCAGCGAAAAGTCTCCCTTGCGGTAACCTTCGCGCGCAAACGCCAGCACTGCATTGGGGCCGCATTCCACCCCGCCATGAATCAGCCGCGTAAAGTGCACGCCAAGAAATGGAAATTTCGGGTCCGGTACCGGATAAATCAAATTTCTCGCCAGGTACTGCCGCTCCGGCTTGATCAGGTAATACTCGCCGCGGAACGGTACAATCTTCGTTGGTTCGTGGCTCCCCGCCTTCCGGCTCACTCGGTCACAGTGCAGTCCGGCGCAGTTGATCACGAAATCCGCTTCGTAATCTCCGCTTGTGGTGTGGATCGTCCAGTTATTCTTCCTCCGCAGTCGCGTCACCTTTGAAGAAAACTGGATCTCGCCGCCCCATTCGCGAATTTCCTTCACCATCTCCGTGCAAACCTGGGAGTAGTCGGTAATCCCTTCCTTCGGAACGCGGATCCCGGCCACGCCGGCCGCGTGCGGTTCATATTCGTGAATCTGCTCGGGGCCCAGAAGCTCCAGCCCTTCCACCCCGTTTGCCTTGCCGCGCTCAAACAAATCGTGCAGCCGCGGAATCTCCTCTGCCTCCGTGGCCACCACCGTCTTTCCGCATAATTCGTAAGGCACTCCGTGCCGCTCGCAGAACGCTACCATTCTCCGGACTCCCGTCACGGCCATCCGCGCCCGCGCCGATCCCGGCTTGTAATAGAGCCCGCAATGCAGCACTCCGCTGTTGTGCCCGGTCTGGTGCTGGCCGGGTGCGCTCTCCTTCTCCAGCACCAGCACTTTCGTCGCAAGGTGCCGTTCCAGCAGTTGATGCGCTGTTGCCAACCCAACAATCCCACCGCCAATAATGGCCACTTTCACGGGCATCGCAGTAAACCGCCTCCGCTCGGCCACCACAGGCCAGATAAATTGTCTAATTTAGCGGACTTGTTAGTGTAGCGCACCAGAAGGCTCTTCCTGATTTTGCGAGACTTCAGCACACGTCGCGCCAGCCCATCTCCATGGCTTCCCAACCTTTGCCTCGAAATCCGATAATGGGCGGTCAGCGCCGCGCTCGCTCCATCAGCGCTCTCTTCCAAGGAGGTCGTCGTTGAGCCCCTCAACTCGCCGGGAATTCCTGAAAGATGCCTCACTCCTCAGCGCCGGCATCTCCACGTTTGCTGAAAGCGACTTGCTCTCCGCGCTCGTCCCTCCGCCGCAGCCTTCGTCCACTCCCATGCCGCAGACCATCGAGCTCGACTGGCTCGATGGCAAACCCCCCGCCACGTCCTCCGGCGTCAGTTGGGGTGTTCCCTGGCTGCAAGGCGCCGTCGCGCCCAACACCGCCTTCGCCCTCACCACCCGCGACAATCGCCTCCCCCTGCAATCCTGGCCGCTCGCCTACTGGCCCGATGGTTCCCTCAAGTGGAGCGGATTCGCCACCGTCATCCCAGCCAATCTCGCCGGCCCGGTCAGGCTTTCCGTCAGTCCCACTGCAAACTCAGCCGTCGAATCACCCTCGCGTACTACTCTCACCGTTAAAAACGACGCGAAATCCATCCTCGTCGACACCGGCGCAATCCAGTGCGCCATCCCCCTCGCCGGATCAAAAATCATCAACTCCATCGCCATCAGCGGCAAGCCCATCGCCGGCGCCGCCGAACTCGTCTGCATCCTTCAACACGGCCCCTCCACCGATCCTGAACTCTCCGTCCCTCGCGAAAAATTCCTCAGCGCAATCAATCACGTCACCATCGAGCAATCCGGCCCCGTCCGCGCCGTTGTCAAAATCGAAGGCACGCATCGCGGAACCGTTTCGAAACGCGAGTGGCTGCCTTTCACAGTTCGTCTCTATTTTTTCAGCGGCCAAACCGAAATCCGCATCGTCCACACCATCGTCTTCGACGGCGACCAGGAAAAAGACTTCGTCCGCGGCCTCGGCCTTCAATTCGACGTGCCCATGCGCGACGAACCGCGCAACCGCACCGTCCGCTTTGCCGGTCCCGACGGTGGCCTGTGGTCTGAGCCACTGCAGCCCGGCGGCGGCAGCATCGCGCAGGAATCCGGCCAGGACTTTCCCGGCAATCCGATCTTCCTCAAGAACGCCATCTGGGACGACTTCAAGCTCTCGCAGCCCACCCCGCACGGATTCACTATCGTCAAGCGCACCAACCCGAAGACCGCCTGGATCTTTTCCAACGCGGGTAAGCGCGCGCCTGGACTCGCATTTGCCGGCGATCTCGGTGGCGGCCTCGCCGTCAGCATCAAGAACTTCTGGCAGTCCTACCCCTCCGGCCTCGAAATTCGTCGCGCCAGCTCTCCCAGCGCGCAACTCGTCGCCTGGCTCTGGTCTCCCGATGCGCCTGAGATGGACATGCGCTTCTACGACACGCATGCGCACGGCCTCGACGCCTCCTATGAAGATGTGCAACCTGGCCTCAGCACGGCCTACGGCGTCGTCCGCACCAGCGAACTCACCCTCTATCCCTGTGCAGCCTGGCCCATCAAAATCTGACACCGTCGCCCTCGCCGAAGCCGGCCAGCAGCGCCCGCTTCTCGCTTGCTCGCCGGCCTACATCCACTTCACCGGCGTCTTCGGCGTCTGGAGTCTGCCCGACCGCTCCACCGCCTTCCGCAAATCCATCGAAGACGGTCTCGATTCCGTGCTCGCCTTCTATCAGCGTCAGGTCGACGACCGTTCCTGGTATGGCTTCTGGCAATTCGGCGACTTCATGCACTCTTACTCCGCGCCGCGCCACGTCTGGCACTACGACTGGGGCGGTCACGCCTGGGATAACACCGAACTCGGCGCGCCCGTCTGGCTCTGGTCGAGCTATCTCCGCAGCGGACGCGCCGATCTCTTCCGTCTCGCCGAAGCGCACACTCGCAACACCAGCGAGACCTGCGTCTATCACCTCGGCCCCATGAAAGGGCTCGGCACGCGCCACAATGTCATCAAGTGGGGCGACGGCGCCAAGGAAGCGCGCATCAGCCAGGCCGCCCACTGGCGCTTCTTTTATTACCTCACCACCGACGAGCGCACCGGCGACATCATGCACATGGTTGCCGAATCGGCCGGCGTCGCCATCGCGAAATACGATCCCATGCGAGAAGCTGCGCCGCGAACCCCCGATGAGCCTCGCGTCCGCATTCGCATCGGCCCAGACTGGTTCGCCATCGCCGGCAATTGGATGACCGAGTGGGAGCGCACCAACGACACCCGGTGGCGCGATCGCATCCTCGCCGGCGTCGACTCCATCGTCGCTATGCCTTACGGCCTTGAAACCGGCAAGCCTGCTACACGCTACACGGCCGCCGCGGCCATCGTCGGATTCGATAACGCGACCGGCAAGCTCACGCCCATCCCCGATCCCGCTACCAAGGCTCTCGTGCCTGACAACTACAACCTCGCCACTATTCAGGGAGGTGCAGAAGTCATGTTCGAACTGGTGCCGCTCCTCGGTCGCAACGATTTTGCGCGCGCCTGGCTTGAAATGTGCCGCATCGGCGTTGCCCCCGCCGCAGTTTGGGATAAGGACCGCACCACCGGCGATGAAGGTGCGGACGCCAGCTACGTCATCCCCGGCCAAAGCGGTCCTCGTCTCGCCGCGTACGCGTACTTGAAAACCAACGACAAAGCCTTCGCCGAAAAGGCCATCACCGGCCTCCTGTCCCAGGGTGGAGGCATCGCCGATCCTCACACCGTCAGCGGGCCTGATTCGCTCAATCCCGTCGAAGAAGACATCCGCATCAATACCAACGAAGCCTCGCAAACAGGCCTTCAGGCCATTGAAATCCTCGAGCTCTGCAAGGATCAGTTGCCCACCGAGGCCGCAGTCTGGACCCGCAGACCACCGCGCTTCCGTCCGGCTCCGCCTCCGCGATAAACCAACCCTGCGCGCGTGCCCCATCCTTTTCCGTTCGCTGCGATAAACTCGCCGGGTGCCCCACCTTCGCGAGTCCGAAGGGCGAGCTAAGGTGGGAATGAATTCTTCAAGTCAAGCAGCTCGCGCCCATCGTTGTTTACCGCTTTGAAGGGGCACGACTTAAGTCGTGCCATTATGCGCTGATAAATAACGGGCTTTAGCCCCTGAGGATCTTGCGACCGCCCCAATCCACTGATGCAACCAGTTCCAGGGTGGCGTCGTTCGCGCCCATCCGGCGCTCCGCCGTCTCACCCCCTCAGCGGTCCAGCCGCCGCAACACCTGTGACCGTCGCCATTGCGCCAGCCTCCGGAATTGGTTTATCGTTTACCAACAATTTCCGATCTGAAGTGTGGCGCAACCGGTCTCTGGATTCGCGAGCGTGGCCATCCATCTGTGGCGGCCATCTTCTCGCGTGTTGCGCGGAGTTGAGAGGATAATTTATGGCGCAGGCGAGCGAACTCTACAATGCGATTGTGAACGGCGATGCGAAAAAATCGCGCGCCGCAACTGAGGCCGCGCTCGCCGCCGGCGCCGCCCCCATGGAACTCATTCAGCAATCCATGGTCCCGGCCATGGACGAAGTGGGCCGCCTCTTCGAGGCTGAAGAATACTTCGTTCCCGAGTTGCTGCTCTCCGGCCGTGCCATGAAAAGCGCCTTGGAACTGCTCAAGCCGCTCCTGTCTGCCTCCGGCCAAAAGATGGCGGTCCGCGTCGTCATCGGCACCGTCAAAGGCGATCTGCACGACATCGGCAAGAACATTGTCGCCTCCATGCTCGAGGGCAGCGGCTTTGAAGTCATCGACCTCGGCACCGATGTCTCACCGCAAAGCTTCGTCTCCGCCGTCGAAGAGCGCAAGCCCCACGTCGTCTGCATGTCGGCCCTCCTCACCGTCACCATGCCTTCCATGAAGACCACCATCGACGCGCTCAAGAGCGCCGGTCTGCGTACCAAAGTCAAAGTGCTTATTGGTGGCGCTCCTGTCACCATGCAATACGCAAAAGAAATCGGCGCCGACGGCTACAGCGAGAACGCCAACAGCGCCGTCGGCATGGTCCGAACTCTGCTCGCAGGAGAAGCCGCCTGACCCATCGTGATCTTCTTCTTTCGCTCGCGTCACGCGGCCTGCGCATGCCCATTGGCGCCGATCTCCTCCTGCACGAGCAGCCCGATCCTGAAAACGCTCGCAACGACGGCGCCGCGCTCGGCCGTGTCATCGAGCTCACCGCGCGCCGATGGGCCACACCTCTCGCCGTGCCCCTCATGGATCTTCGCCTCGAGAAGACTGACCTGCTTGCCCGCATCAGCATCTCCCCATCGAACGCTGAGGTGTTTCATTTCGCGTCGCCGCTCGACGAATTCAAGCTCACCGCGCTCTGCGGCGACAAAACCGTGCCCTTCTGTCCCGGCAGCGTCGCCCGCGACCGCGCCCTCAACCACATCGCCACCATTCCCGATCTCGTTCCCATCGGCATGGCCATCGGTCCCTTCTCGCTCACCACGCGGCTCATGGCCGACCCCATCGCGGCCGTTGCCATGGCCGGCGCGGGAGTAGCCCCGGAAGACTCCGATGAAGTACGGCTCCTCGATCAATGCCAGCGCGTAGCGGAAGCCGCCGTGCTCCGCTCCGTTCGCAGCCAGATCGTGCACGGCGCGCGAGCCATCATGATCTGCGAGCCGGCCGCCTGCACCGCCTTCATCTCTCCACGCCAGCTTCGCGCCGGCTCCAACGTCTTCGAGCGCTTTGTCATCGAACCCAACCTCCGCCTCAAAGCCGCCCTTGACGAACGCGGCTGCGACCTCATCTTCCACGACTGCGGCGAGCTCATCGACTCCATGGTTGAAGCCTTCGCCTTCCGCCTTCATCCCGTCATCCTTAGCCTCGGCAGCTCGCGCAAACTTTGGGAAGACGCCCGCCTCGTCCCCGCCGATGTCGTCCTCTACGGCAACCTTCCCACCCGGAAGTTCTACTCTGACGGCGCCATGCCGGTCGAAGAAGTCGTCCAGCGCACCACCGAGCTGCTCGCCAACATGCAGGCCTGCGGCCACCCCCACATCCTCGGCTCCGAGTGCGATGTCCTCTCTGTCCCTGAAGCGCGCGATGCCATCCTGAAAAAGATCGATGCCATGATGACCGCCGCTCCAGTCGCCTGACCGCGGGCACCGTCGAAATCGAGCATTTTCAAGCGAAAGCCAGTGTCCAGGATCACCGCCGAATCAAGCCGATGGCTAAAAGCTAATAGCTAGCGGCTAGACGCCAGGAGCTGGAAGCTGCTTTTATGCGCCTCAAAGCCATCGCGTGCCAGGTCTTCACCCGCGAGTTCGCGCAGATCCTCGCTCGCTCCCCTCATAGCGTCGATATCGAGCTCATCCCCATGGGCCTCCATTCGCTCGGCGTCGATATGCGTCCCCACCTGCAAGAGTGCATTGATGCCGCCGACCCGCTCGCCTACGACGCCATCCTTCTCGGCTACGCCCTCTGCGGCCGCGGCACCGAGGGTCTCCACGCGCGTCAAACGCAGCTCATCCTGCCTCGCGCGCACGACTGCATCGGCATCCTCATGGGCGACCGTCATCGCTATCAGGCTTACTTTGAAGATCATCCCGGCGTCTACTACCGCTCGCCTGGTTGGGTCGAATTTCAAACTCCCGATCTCAAGCTCGAGCCGGCCTTCCCCTCGCAGAAAAGCTCCTTCGGCGAACAGACCACCCTCGAAGAATTCATCGCCAAATACGGCGAAGACAACGGACGCTACTTGTACGATCAGTTTGCCGCCTTTCGTCGCAACTACACCGGCCTCACCTACATCTCCACCGGCATCCCGTCTGACGAATCCTGCCGCAGCCAGGCCCGTGCTGAAGCAGAAAAAGAAGCTTGGGCCTTCGAAGAAGTTCCCGGTTCACTCACTCTCCTCGACCGTCTCGTCAACGGCCCGTGGGACGCTGCCGACTTTCTCATCGTCCCTCCCGGCTGCTCGATCCGCGCCAACCTCGGCGACTCTATCGTGGAAGCCGTATGAGCCCCGACCCTACGACCTCAGGCACAATCCGCATTCGTCTCGAGCCGCTCTCCGTCTCGTTCGATATCCCTCGCGGAGCCTCGCTCGTTGCCGGCCTCGCCGCGCACGGCGTTGAATTTCCCTGTGGCGGCATGGGTGAGTGCGGCGGCTGCGGCGTCCGCGTGCTCTCGGGCTCGCTCCCCATCACCACCGCGGATCGCGCTGCCTTCACTCCCGATCAGATAGCCGCTGGATGGCGCCTCGCCTGCCAGGCACGTGCAGACACACCGCTCGTCCTCGAGTGCCTCCAGTGGCGCATGGAAATTCTGTCGGATGAAACTTCTGGGTGCCTCATTCTAACCGCATCCGCATTAGCGGATGCGGTTAGGGTGGGATCGCCGATCGCTGGCAAACATGGCCTCGGCATGGCCATCGATCTCGGCACCACCACCATCGCCGCGCAACTCGTCGATCTCGCCTCCGGCAACGTCCTTGCCGTCGAAACCGCGCTCAATCCGCAAGCCGCATTCGGATCTGACGTCATGAGCCGCATCCGCGCCGCGCTCGAGGCTCAGGACCTCACCACTCCCATCCGCACCACCCTCGGCCAACTCGTCGCGCGCCTCGCCCACGGTCGCCAATCGGAAGTCGCCGAAGTCATCCTCGTCGGCAACACCGTCATGCACCATCTGTTCTCCGGCCTCAGCGCCGAGCCGCTCTCCCACGTGCCTTTCCAGTCGCCACATCTCGCCGAGCAGCGCTTCACTCCCGCCGACCTCGCCTGGGACCTCCCCTCCGATTGCCTCATCCGCTTCGCGCGTTGCGTCGGCGGATTCGTCGGCTCCGACATCCTCGCCGGCATCGTCGCCTCCAGCATCGCCCAAAGCGACCGCTTCTCCGCGCTCATCGATCTCGGCACCAACGGCGAAATCGCCATCGGCAACCGGCACAGCATCGTCTGCGCTTCCACCGCCGCTGGCCCGGCTTTTGAAGCCGGCGCCATCCGCATGGGCATGCGCGCCGTCACGGGAGCTGTCTCCTATGTGTCCGTCGCCGGAAAAACCCTTCACGCCGCCGTCATCGGCGACGTCGCTGCGCGCGGCATCTGCGGCAGCGGCCTCGTCGACGCCGTCGCAGCCGGCCTGCAAATCGACGCAATCCAACCCTCCGGCCGCATCACCGACGGCACTAAAATATTTCCCATCGTCCCAAATGTTGCCCCGCCCGTCGTCCTCTATCAATCCGACATTCGCGAGCTGCAGTTAGCCAAGGCCGCCATCGCCGCCGGATTCCGCATCCTGCTCAAACGCCTCAACGCCAGCGCAGTCGATCTCCACTCCATCCATCTCGCCGGCGCCTTCGGCAATTACGTGCAGATCGAGTCCGCCCTGCGCATCGGCCTCCTCGAATCTCCGCGCGCTCTCATCCACGCCGCAGGCAACACTGCTCTCCGCGGTGCAAAAATGCTGCTGCTCGCCGACCGCGAGCCAACCCTCCCACCCATCCAGCACATCAGCCTGGCCGCCGACTCAAATTTCCAGGACGAGTTCGCCAACTGCATGACCTTCCCCGACCATCTGTAGCGCCGAGGTCCCGCTGGAGCGCCGGTCTCCAGACCGGCTGTACTGGCGGCGTTCACGCCGCCAGCATGGCTGCATCAGCTTAATAAGCGCCAATGTCTTCTCGCAAGATGCACTCACCCCGCGCTTCCTGCTATCTTTTACCTTTGTTTCTAAAGGAGTACGCAAGCCCGCTCATGCCTCATCCCGTCATAAAATTCGGCACCGACGGTTGGCGCGGCGTCATCGCCGACGACTTCACCTTCTCGAACGTCCGCACCGCCGCTGAAGCCATTGCCGCCTACATCCACTCCTGCAAAGGTCGGCCCAGGAAGACCCCGCCCGCGGTCTCTGCATCGCCTATGACACGCGCTTTGGCTCCAAAGCCTTCGCCCGCACCTGCGCTGAGGTTGTCGCTGCCACCGGCATTCCCGTCATGCTCGCCAACGCCGTCACGCCCACTCCCGCGCTCAGTTTCGGCGTGCGCGAGCGCGGCGCGGCAGGCGGCATCATGATCACCTCTTCGCACAATCCCGCGGAGTGGAATGGCGTCAAATACAAGGGCTGGTACGGCGGCTCGGGCAAGCCCTCCATGATCACCGCCATCGAGTCATGGCTCGGCAAGCCGGTCCCTCACTCCGCCGCGCCCGCGCCCACCGAAACTCGAATTCAGGAAGTCGACTTTCTGCCCACCTACCTCAAAGCCATCGAGAGCTTTGCCGACCTCGATCTCATCGCAAAATCCGGCATGAAGTTTTGCATCGACTCCATGTACGGCGCCGGCGCCACCATCCTCTCCGACATCTTTGCCCGCATCGGCGTCGATCACGTGCAGATCCGCGCCAATCCCGATCCGCTCTTTCCCGGCATTAACCCCGAGCCCATCGAGCCCAACATCCGCGCCCTCGGCGAGGCAACCGCCGCCAATCACTGCCAGGCCGGCCTCTGCACCGATGGCGACGCTGACCGCATCGGCGCCACCGACGAGCACGGCAATTTCGTCGACCCGCACAAAATCTATTCGGTTCTTCTCAGTTGGGTGCTCAAGTACAAAGGCTGGCCCGGCGCTGTTACGCGCGCATTCAACACCACCAAAATGCTCGACCGCATCGCGAAGAAGTACAACCGCGAGCTCATCGAGCACGGCATCGGCTTCAAATATGTCGTTGACCTCATGCTCGAACGCGAAATTGTGATGGGTGGCGAAGAATCCGGCGGCATCGGCTTCCAGCGTCATCTGCCCGAGCGCGACGGCCTGCTCAACTGCCTGCTACTTGCCAACGTCATGGCTCAGGAAGGGAAGACTCTTGGCGAGCTCGTGGCCGCCTTGCAAGCCGAGTACGGCGAGCACCAATACGGCCGCATCGATCTGCACATCCCTGAACAGCAGAGGGACGCCGCCATCGCGCGCGCTCGCGCCCTCAAGACAGGCGATCCAACCTTCGCCGGCATGCCCATCCTTCGCCAGGAGAACCTCGACGGCGTCAAGTTCTACCTCGACAACCCCGAGGCCGGATCCAAACCCAACGCCGCCGAAACCTGGCTGCTGCTCCGCGCCAGCGGCACCGAGCCCCTCATGCGCATCTACACCGAATCGTGCTCGAAGGAGTCCGTCGCCAAACTCCTCGAATCCGCAGGGAAGTTTGCGCTTGCTAATTAGCTCGCTCGCGCATGTCATCCTGCGCGCAGGCCGTTGGCTCTGCTTACCGACGAAGTCGAAGGTTGGCGCCCTTGAGACGTGGGCTCGCGCGGACTTCAGGTCAATCGCCGTGCGCTGCGCGCGCCGGCCACTACTCCCGCGTCATCACCATCATCTTTCCTGCATTCCCGTCGAAATCGAGCACTCCCTCGGCATCGGCGGTCAGGTGCTGGCCGCTCGATAGTACATAGTGCGCTTTCGGCGTCAGCCCCGCAATCGTTACTTTGCGCACGCTTTCACCCGGCACAAGCAGCGACACCCGCTCCGGGCGGTAGTCCACTCTCAGTCCGCCCAGGTGCAGCGAAAAATTCCGCACAGCGAATGGACGAATCGTCACTTCCTTCATGCCTACGTGCACACCATCGCGCATTTCGCGCAGCACCATCGACAAGACTTCGGGGTACTCATGGTAGAAGTCGTTGTGTGCCGGCCGCCCCAGCGCGTTAAAACGCTCGGCCATCCACACATTCTTGAGCAGGTCCTCCTCAGTCTTCTCAAAGAGCGCATCGAACGTAGCTCGGTCGCCCATCCGCACACGCGCAGCCATATCGAGCCACCAGATGCGCGCCATGGCAACATCCGAATCGCCATCGTTCTGTTTGTAGCAGTCCTTCTTCTCGTACCGCCGTTCCGAGACCCAGGTTCCATATCCACCTGGGTGTGTGTGAGGACCGCTGTCGAGCCTCGTTAGCAATCTGCGCGCATTCAATTCGTCCGGCAGAGCGCCAAACGCCAGCGCGCCAAAGTTTCCGTCGTAATCCACAAAGTCCCGCGTGCTTCCATCCAGATCGCGTTCGGTCACAAAGTGATCGTGACCATCCCACAGCCTGTTCCGGATTCCAGCGCGAATCCGTTCTCGCATCTCGAGATAGCGATCCGCCGTCACTCCATCGCCGCAAAACGAGGCAGTCCCGCTCATGCGCTTCAGCAACTCCAGCGCGAACACATTGGTATCGAGAGTGAACCCGCTGCGTCGAAACACGTCAATAAACAGTGGACCGTCCGCACGAATCAACTGCTCCTTCGCGTCGTAGTGGTCAAGCAGCCAATCGGTTGCCCGACGCAGGTGTGAATAATTCGCGCGCAGCCACGTCTCGTCACCCGTGGCGGCAGCATACTCGGTCGCAGCCAGGGTCCAGAAAAGATTCGGCCCTGTTTGGCTCGATCCCGCGATCGACAAGAACGTCGGCGCGCCGTGCTCAAAGTGATGCGGAATCTGCCCGTCGCTGCGTTGTGCCGATTCGCTTCGCTCCAGCACTTTGCGCGCCTCCGCCTGAAGTAGCGGATCGCCGGAGTAGGCAAGTGTCGTCACAACTTCCCACGAATCCGGATCGAAGAAATTGAACGCATCTCCGTAAGCCCGCTTCGGGTGGGCCAGCGTCGGATACGCGCTCCCCGCTTCAGCATAGGAGCCGAGCACTCCTGCAGCCGATCCATATGTTGCCGTAAAGTACGCGGTCAGGTCGCGCGCTTGCGCATCAGTCAGGCCGTCCACTCGGCTGTCCTCGCGATGCGCGGGATAAGGCAGATCATTCGCGTAAAGAGTAAATGCGGTCTCGAAACTCGTCGCTGCTGAAGCGGCCGCGCTCGGCGCATCCGCTTCATCCTTCCACCCGCCAGATGCTTCGCTTGAATTTTCCGGGCGCAGCTCGATCCCGCTCTCTGTCGCCTTTACGCCCGACAGCAGAGTGACCTCTGCGCGACGAAACCCAGCATCCGTCTCCAGCGCGACCGAACCATTCGAGCGATCCATTGTGTAAAAAAGCCGCAGCGGATTTGTGGAACTGAAATATTGCCCCTGGCCCGCAACGTATTGCACCACCCCGCGCTCGAAAATCCCAAGCAGGAACCACTGCCGGAGCGTCAGTCGTATGCCCTGCCCGCTCTCGCCGCCGGCAAGAGCCGCCTGCACATGCACTCCGCGTTCGCCTGCTCTCAGGCTTAGCGTGAGCTTTTCCCGCGAGCCCTCACGCCCGCTCCAGCGGATGCCAATCGCAGCACTTTGCGGATCCTCCTTCAGAATCTGCACCGACGCCGGCGCCCCATCTGCATCGCCGCCAATCGCGATTCCTTCCGGCGCAAGCAGTTCCACGCGGAACCGCCCCAGCCCAGCATGATCGGCAGATAGATGAGTGATCCGGTGCGCATCGCGATCGAAGGTGATCGCAACAAATCCGTTGGCAAGCGTGACCCTGTCGGCCGATTGCCGCACCGAGACTCCGGTCGCAACGCCCGCGCTTGCGAGACCACTCCCTTGCGCAGGGCTCGCGGCCAGTATGGTCAGCACTCCGCCCATCAGGCACGATGCAATCGCTTGTACAGTTTTACGTGACAAGCGCCTGGCAGAGCACGCCCGCATAAGCAGCAAATCGAGCTGCTCGACGACGGTCATCACCCCAGAAACACCAGCGCAGCGCTGCTCGCCGGAATCCGAATCCGCGCAACGCTGCTCTTCACCGCAACCCACTCCGTCTCTCGCGGACTCCACTCGCCCTCGCGGATCTCTGCGCCTGCTAACGTCACTCCCTCCGTCGAATCGAGCGCCGGAGCCTGCAATCTCCAGGCAGTCGCTTTGCGCAAGTTGCCCGCCATCCCGCCCGGCAATCGAATCGACATATCCACAGCTTTCAGCTCGTCCTTGTTGAAGACCGCAACTTTGAACCCCGATCCATCCCGTGCCGCATAGGCCGTCACATTCGCGCCCTCGATCGTCCCATCCACCGCGAGCCCGTCCACCTGCATCGTCGTGCCGCCCGCAAACTCGTTGGCCAGCAGCATTCCATAAAAGACGGGCATGGCCTTCACCGGTGCATCCGGCTCGCTGAAAATCGGCGTATAAAAACCGATCCGCATGGCCTGCGGAGTCTTCGCCACTTCCATCCCCGGCGTATGATCGCCCAGCCCCGCCGTAAGAAACGAGCTACGGCCCCCATGCAGATTCACTCCCGCGCAGCCCATGCTTGCCAGTTCCAGCATGTAGTCTCCCGCCCACAGCGCAGCCGCAAATGCATTGCTCATGCCCGGCTTGCCGCCGCGGTAGCAGGAGTTGCCTTCAGTCATCCGGTACACCAGCCCCCGCGCTCGCGCGACGGCCTCAATCTTCTCCATCTCGCCGGCAATCTTCGCGTTTCCCTTGAGCAGCCGCTCGGTCGTTACGCGCGGGTCGTTCGGCGGACCCTCCGCATAGTAGTGCCCGGTGAGTGTCGTCAATCGCCCCCGAACCTCAGCGGGAACTTCCTCGCCAAACTGCGTGATCCATTCCGATGCACCGTTCACATCCGGTCCTCCGAAGCGCGCTCCCGGCACTCGTGCTGCAATCGCTTCGGCGTATGCCGCCCACTCCCGCAGATAATCGGCAAAGCCCCATCCCTGCGGCCGCGTTCCATTGTTTGCGTTCTGGTAAAGGTCCGGCTCGTTGCCGATCTGGAAAAACTCCAGCGAGTTACCCACAGCCTGCGCCACATAGGCCGCCTCTGTTGCCGCTCGCTCCGGAGTGCTGTTGCCAAAGTTCAGCCCGTAGATCAGTTTCCATCCCGTCGCCTGCAAAAATCCCGCCAGCGCGTCGATCGCTTCCGGCCTGATTGCGAACAAACGGTGCGGCATCCAATTCTCTTCCAGATTGCCCGGCGGAAGCTTCAACTTCGGCGCGACCGTCGCAGCATCGGCCTGGAACCAGCAAAACTCGCTGGTATTTCCCCCAATGCGCAGAACTCCATGCGGGCTCAGCAGCCTGAAGTGGGTCACCAGTTCTCGACTCGCGGCAGAAAAAAACTGCGGGTCAGTCAATTGCGCAAGCTCGTAACTCAGCCCGGTGTAGGTCAGCGGCACCGGCGTCGTCAGCGGTCCTTCACGCAGAGTCAGCTCTGCCGCATTCGCCGACTCACCCTGTGCCCAACTCGCTTCTGAACATGCCGCAGCCGTCGCAGCAGCGCTCGCCTGGATCAAAAACGTACGACGCTCCATCAAAGGAACTCCTTCAACGATCCAGTTCCGCCCGGTCAATCCGCCCTCAGACCCGGCGCAGCTATTCCACCACCGCGACTTTCGCCCGCTTCCCCAAGCGAACCACCAGCCGCGCCGGTAACGCCATAACGGGGATTACAAGACTCTCTGCCGCGTCGCCATCCACCTTCACGGCCTTCTCCACAATCTTCCGATTCGCCTCCGCCCCGCTAGCCGCCAGCCCCATCTTTACCAGCAACTTCGGCAGCCGGATCTGTTTCGGCTCCGCTCCTGCCACATCGGCAAACGCCACCGTCACCTCTTCCAGGTCCTCTGCCGTCTCCTTCTGTTGAAACATCCGCGCCCAGTTTTCGTCCGCAACCCTCGAAGGTTCCTCGCCATGGAACCCAGCCACAATGGTTCGCGCGAGCCGTTTCTTTACTGCCATCGGGTGTTCGTGGCCCGCCGCTACCCCGGCCCGCAGCGCATCTACTTCACTCGTCCGCAAGTCCGTCAGCAGCACCCAATACTTCCACATCAACTCATCGCTGATGCTCATCAGCTTCCCGTACATCTCGCTCGCCGGCTCATTGATCCCGATCGCATTGCCCAGCGATTTCGACATCTTCTGCACGCCGTCCAGCCCCTCCAGAATCGGCGTCATTAGCACGATCTGCGGCTTTTGCCCGTAGTGCCGCTGCAGCTCGCGCCCGCACAGCAAGTTGAATTTCTGATCCGTCCCTCCCAGCTCCACGTCGCACTCCAGGCACACCGAGTCGTACCCCTGCATCACCGGGTACAGCAGCTCATGCAAGCTGATCGGCTGCTCCTCCTGGAACCGCTTATGAAACTCGTCGCGCTCCAGCATTTGGCTCACCGTAAAATGCGCTGTCAGCCGGATCGTCTCCTCATACCCCAGCTTGCCCAGCCACTCGCTGTTGTAGCGCACCTCGGTCGCCTTTTCATCGAGGATCCTGAATACCTGTTGCTTATACGTCTCCGCGTTCTTGTCGATCTCGGCGCGCGTGAGCGGCTTGCGCGTCACGTTGCGCCCCGTCGGATCGCCAATCAGCGACGTGAAATCGCCAACAAGAAAAATCACCGTGTGCCCAAGCTGCTGAAAGTGCCTCAGCTTCCGCATCAGGACCGTGTGCCCCAGGTGCAGGTCAGGCGCCGTCGGATCGAATCCCGCCTTCACCCGCAACGGCCGTCCCGTCTTTCTGCTCTCTTCAAGGCGCTCGCGCAAATCGCTCACGCGGATAATCTCCGCCGCGCCCTTTTGCAGCAAATCCATCTGCTCGTCTACCGGCAAGAATTTTTGCATGTCTCCACAAGTATAAATTTCGTGTCTCACGCATCCGCCTGCAACCGAACCTCTCCGCCAAATTTTTAAGAATTCACAAAGCTCGCGGCCCGGTTCTTGCATCCAGCCGCGTGCGCCGCTCATCTCACCAGACGTCAGGAGAATTGGATGCCCTCAGTCACAGGCCGCGCCGTCCAGGTCCCCGCCGCAGGCGGAGAGTTTCAGCTCGTTCAAAAGGAATATCCCGAACCCGGCCTCGGCCAAGTCCGCATTCGCGTCCAGGCCAATGGTGTTTGCCATAGTGACGCCGCCACAAAGTTCGGCGCCTGGCCAGGTATCAAGTTTCCTCGTGTCCCTGGTCACGAGATCGCCGGCCTCGTCGACGCCGTCGGCCCCGATGAGCCGCTCTTCAAGGTGGGCCAACGCGTGGGCCTCGGCTGGCACGGCGGCCACTGCAACTACTGCATTCCCTGCCGCCGTGGCGACTTCATGCTGTGCCAGAACGGCCTCATCTCCGGCATCAGCTTCGACGGCGGCTACGCCGACTACGTCATCGCCTCGGCCAATGCCCTCGCGTTCATGCCCGACGGTCTCAACGATGTCGACGCCGCGCCGCTCCTCTGCGCCGGCATCACCACCTACAACAGCTTGCGCAACAGTGGCGCGCGACCCGGTGATACCGTCGCCATCCTTGGCATCGGTGGCCTCGGCCATCTGGGCGTGCAATATGCAGCTAAAAGTGGCTACCGCACCGTCGCCATCGCCCGCGGAGAAGACAAAGGCCCATTAGCCAGGCAACTCGGCGCGCATGTCTACATCGACTCCACCACCCAGAATCCCGCCAAAGAACTCAAGAAAATCGGCGGAGCCGTGGTGATTCTTTCCACCCTCACCAGCGCAGACGCCCTTGCCTCCGCGGTTGGCGGCCTCGCACCGGGCGGCAAGCTCATCGTCCTCGGCGTCCCCGACAAGCCATTCGAGGTCAATGCAGGCGCCATGATCAGCAAGCGCCAGTCCATCGTCGCCTGGCCCTCCGGCACCGGCATGGACTCTGAAGACACCCTCAACTTCAGCGCCCTCACCGGCATCAAGCCCATGGTCGAAACCTTTCCCCTTGAACGAGCGGCCGAAGCCTTCGATCGCATGATGAGCGGCAAAGCCCGCTTCCGCGTCGTGCTCACCACCGGCGCCTGACCAGCTTTCTCTGGAACCCGTCCTGCGCTTCCATTCGGGAAGTGAACGGACTCGGCGCGATCTCGACGCCAAAAAATAGAGCTGTCATCCTGAGCGACTGCAGCGAGCTGGAACAGTGAGCGCAGGGAGTCGAACGGGGATCTGCAGTTCGGACGCCGGATTTACGCAAGAACTCTGAAGCGAAGGAAGCAAGAACTACTCAACCCGCCCCCAAGCTGAAACCCGTGCCTGTTTTATAATGGAATCCATGCAGCACTTCGTTACTCGCCGCGCCCTGACCATCGCCGCCCGCGCGGCCGCATCTGCGGCGGCTCCCGCCGCATAAACTTCCGCCTCACCTCATCCCAACAATTCAGTTCAAACTCAGGAACCAAAGGTGCTGGTCCCTGCGTCCCGAGCCCGGTGCTCCCTTGCTCCCTGTTCCGTTCACTCACCACTGACCACTGATCACTGACCACTGACCACTCGCTTTACACTGGAGTCACCATGGAAGAGTTTTCTCGCATTCAGCGTCTCCCCGCCTACGTCTTCAACATCACCGGCGAGATGAAGATGGCCGCGCGCCGCCGTGGCGAAGACATCATCGACTTCGGCATGGGCAACCCTGACGGCGCCACGCCCAGGCACATCGTCGACAAGCTCGTTGAGGCAGCGCTTAAGCCGCCCACGCATCGCTACTCCGTTTCGCGCGGCCTGCCCCGCCTGCGCAAGGCCATCTGCAACTGGTACAACTCCCGCTACGGCGTCTCGCTCGATCCCGATTCCGAGGCCATCGTCACCATCGGCTCCAAGGAAGGCATCGCCCACCTCTGTCTTGCCATCCTCGACTCGCGCGACACAGTCCTCGTTCCCAACCCCAGCTACCCCATCCATATTTACGGCCCGGTCATCGCCGGCGCTCATATTGTCAGTGTGCCGGTCCAGGACCAGGAGAATTTCCTCGCCCAGCTCGAGGAGATCATCCCGCGCATGACCCCGCGCCCGAAGGCCCTCATCGTCAACTTCCCGTCCAATCCAACGACTGAATGTGTCGACCTGCCTTTCCTCGCGCGCCTCGTCCAGCTCGCCCGCGAGCACGGCTTCTATCTCATTCAGGACCTCGCCTACGCCGACATCGCCTTCGACGGCTACAAGCCGCCGTCCGTCATGCAGGTTCCCGGCGCCAAAGATGTCGCCGTCGAATTCTTCACTCTTTCCAAGAGCTACAACATGCCCGGATGGCGCGTCGGCTTCATGGTCGGCAACCAGCGTCTCGTCTCCGCTCTCGCCCGCCTCAAGAGCTATTTTGACTACGGCACCTTCACGCCCATCCAGGTCGCGTCGATCGCGGCTCTCGAAGGCCCCCAGGATTGCGTCCACGAAATCTGCGAAACCTACCGCCGCCGCCGCGACGTCCTCGTTGAAGGACTCAACAAGCTCGGCTGGCAAGTCGCTTCACCCAAAGCCACCATGTTTGTCTGGGCGCGCATCCCCGAGGCCTACCGCGATCTCAAGTCGCTCGAGTTTTCCAAGCTACTGCTCACCGACGCAAAAACCGCCGTCAGCCCCGGCATCGGTTTCGGCGACCACGGCGACGACCACGTCCGCTTCGCCCTAATCGAGAACGAGGAACGCACGCGCCAGGCCCTCCGCGGCATCAAGCAAATGCTGGCCAAAGGCGTAGTCTCCGCCTGACGCCCTCCCCATCGAATGTCATCCTGAGCGACGGACGTCCGCTGCAGCGGACGTCCGGAGTCGAAGGACCTGCATTTTTTCTTTTCTCGCGGCTCAGATGGCGAAGCCCATACAATCATGCGAAATCTTAGATTTGGGTCTTCCCCTACGAGCAGGTCCAGCTCACCTGGCCAGAGACCGTAACGCTGCCAGGATCCTGCAAGCCTTCGAACTGGAACGAGCCCGAAGCGTCGGGCCTCACGATCAGCGTCCCCACTCCGGCAGGAAACGCGAAGATATGCGTGTCCTGGGAACCGGGTGGAGCGTCCACATCCATCTGTGTCGCAGTCAAGCCGGAGCCCGTGTATGTGCCTGGGCCGTGATAAGGCCACGCCGCAACATCGGTCGAGAAGGTGTGGCCGCCGCCCACCGGCCCCGGATTGCCACCGGGATTGGGCGGTGGCACCGGTACATTGAACATCGCTCCGCCCGTGCCGCCGGACGCGCCTGTTCCGCCCTTCGCCACATCGGCACACGTGGCGACTGCCAGGCGATCGTCATAGGCCCCGGTGAATGTCAAGCCGCCGGTGACGGTGAGGTTGGCGTGCAAAACCGCCGTTTTCGCCCCGGGCGTTCCCCGTGCCGGCACTCTTGCCGACAGAAGCAGGATCACAACCGCAGCCAACGCTGCACCCCTCAATATCTTCGCGCGGTCCATATCCGCTTCTCCCTGCCGGGACCGGCTGAACTGTCCCTGTTTCGTCGATACCAAATATAACCTCAGGCGAACAGGAGCCGCGATTTGCTTCGCCCAGTACCAGCTCGGGACTAACTGCCGGGTGCCCCATCCTGGCATTGCTAGGGTGCGATCATACCGCCGCGCCGCCTCCGCGTTTCTCTTGCTCTCCATCTCGACCGAAAAATACTTCACCTTTCCCGCTCACTGAGGTTTACCCTTGAGCCCACTCTCCTTGGCCCAAGCTGAGCCTCACGGGCCAGGCAATCTCAACAATCAAACATTTCCCGAGGAGGAGAACTCATGAAAGTCATGGTCGTGTGGAAGACTGTCCCCGGTAGGTACAAGACTGCGCTCGAGCAGTTTTTGAAAACAGGTGGCCCAGTGCCGGCCGGAGCCAAGACATTAGGCCGCTGGCATGTTCCAGGGTCAATTCTTGGCTGGCATCTCATCGAAGCCAAAGACCTGACGTCCGTTGCCCAGCACGCCGCCGAGTGGGCAGACGTTCTCGAGTTGGAAATCTATCCGGTCATTGAGGACGCCGAAGCCGGAGCTGCTGCAAAGAAGGTGTACGGCAAATAACCTCGTGCCCCGTCCCGGTTCCACTGGGGCGGGGTCGCGCAAAACTCCTGCAAATCCCGATTGACTGTCTCACAAATTCCCAATCACTTACGCGAACCACCGCCGGAGTGTTCGCGCAACCAAAGCCAGCATTTCTCCTGGCCTGGTGTCCGTTTTCTCCTGTTGAATTCAGCACCGATGTGTGCAAATATGAGCCAAAACACACGCCGAAATCCCCGCCGATCCCGCGTTGCTTCGCATGATTCCGACACCCACACTTAGAATGTCGTCGTTCTGCACCAACCCTGGTGAAATCCACAAATTTAGTTGTTTTTTGCACTTGCATCCACAGATTGAGTGGACGTAATGTCTCATTCAACTGATGACCTCGTAGGGCATCGGGAGTTGGTTGCCGGAACGGTTGGTGGAACGAACGGCCGGTGAGAATCGGTCAATCGCCGCCAGCCCAGCCAGAGGGTGAAACCTGAGGCGAAAGCCGAAGAGGGATCGCTGGCAGCGCCAGAGATTGCAAAAGCCGACGCAAGTCGGCAGTTGTTAAGCTGGCAGATCCGGAGGATGCGCGAACCGGCGGATACGGAATACTCATCGGCGGCTTAGCTGCCGATGCAAGGTTCGGTTGAAATTAGGGGCGCATCAAAGGTTCAGCCGGAGGTACACGCATCCGACGCAAGTCGGGTGAGTCGAAACCGGTAAAGCCGGAGGAGGAACGGCCGATGCGAGTCGGAAGCTCACCACCGGTGTGGCAGACGGGCGGAAGAAGGCGCAA
Organism: uncultured Acidobacteriaceae bacterium; assembly: GCA_963758785.1. Taxonomy (GTDB): domain Bacteria; phylum Acidobacteriota; class Terriglobia; order Terriglobales; family Acidobacteriaceae; genus Telmatobacter. Next base: position 699,075 of record CAVWXA010000015.1, on the reverse strand, counting down.
GCTGGAAACCGCAGCAGCAGTCGGCGCAAGCTGACAGATTGCAACAACAGCTGGCGAAAGCTGGAAGTTGGACACGAGCCGAACTGAAGGATCATCGCCAGGCGCGAATTGGAAGTTAGTCGCCGGCCTTGCCGGAGGAAGGATCGTTCGACGCAAGTCGGATGGATCGCCGCCGGTCGAACGGAAGCGCGCAACACCCGATGAAAATCGGAGGTTCGCCACCGCTCGAGCCGAACGATAGAACACCGATCCGAGCCGGGAAAGTTGGCCACCGGTCGAGCCGGAGTGCAGAGCAGTCGGCGCAAGTCGAAGGTTCTCAAGCCGTCGCAGCCAGAGGATATGACGCCAGCGAAAGCTGAAGGTCAGCCACTGGGGTAGCCGGAGGACGCAACAACCGGCTGTACTACGAGTTATCAAGATTGAGACGCCAGAGGCTTCGGTCTCTGGCGTTTTCAATTTACGGCCATTTTTTCTCTTCCTCAATGTCCCCCACCACTCAACTCGCCCTCACTCGCACTAACTCGTCGCCTCGCTAGCCCGCTGACTCCGCTGACCCAACTAACTCCGCTAACTCCGCTGCCCCTTCAATTACACTGGCGCTTATGAAACTCGGTCTCGGCCTTTACCGGCACATGCTCAACGACGACTACTACGCCTTCGCCGTGCAGGCCGGTTGCACGCACGTCATCATTCATCTCGTCGACTACTTCAAGCAGGGCGAAGCCAACCCCGCGCACAATCAGCCCACTGGCAGCAAAGACAAGCCCTGGGGCGTGGCCGGCGATCCCAATCGCCTCTGGACCGCCGCCGAGCTCATCGCCCTGCGCAAGCAAATTGAAGCCGCGGGCCTCAAGCTCGAGGGCATTGAGAACTTCGAACCCGCGCATTGGTACGACATTCTTCTTGACGGCCCCAAACGCGCCCGACACATGCAGAACGTGCACGCCATTCTCCGCGCCATGGGCGAGGCCGGCATCCACACCCTCGGCTACAACTTCTCCATCGCGGGAGTCACCGGTCGCACCAGCGGCCCCTTCGCCCGCGGCGGTGCGGAATCCGTAGGCATGGACGGCACGGTCGACACCCCCATCCCCAACGGCCAAGCCTGGAACATGATCGTCGATCCCGCCGCGCCCTCAGGTACGCTCCCTTCCATCACGCATGAAGAGCTCTGGCGCCGCCTCCAGCGTTTCCTTGAAGAAGCTCTCCCCGTCGCCGAGCAATGCGGCGTCCGTCTCGCCGCGCACCCTGACGATCCCCCCACTCCCACCATGCGCCGCCAGCCGCGCCTCGTTTATCAGCAGGCCATGTACCAGCGCCTCATTGATATTTCGCCCAGCCCCAGCAACATGCTCGAATTCTGCCTGGGCACCCTCGCCGAAATGACTGAAGGCGACATCTACCAGACCGTCGAGCGCTACAGCAGTCAGCATCGCCTCGCGTATATCCACTTCCGCAACATCGCCGGCAAGGCCCCGCACTATCACGAAACCTTCATCGACGATGGCGACGTCGACATGCTCCGCATCCTGTCGATCCTGCACAAAAACGCCTTCGACGGCGTCATCATTCCCGATCACGCTCCGCAAATGACCTGCTCCGCCCCCTGGCATGCGGGAATGGCGCATACCCTCGGCTTTCTCCGCGCCGGCATCAACGCAGTCGAGCGCGGCTTCACGCCGCAACCGCTCAACGCCAAAGCCCTGCAAGCCACCGCCGCGCGCTGATGCGCCTTTGTCGTGAAGCGGCGTTGAGACCACGCAGCGTCCGCGCCGCAGGCGCAATGTTCTTTAGCCCCGCGCTTCAGCGTGGGGAAAGAAATCCAAAAACAGTCGGGGAGTCCTGTAGGGACGATGCACTCTTACGCGCCAAACGGGACAACGTCCCGCCACCTTCAGACATAATGAAGAAGGAAGTGCATTCCCTGGCTCGAACTGCCCCCTGTTCTCTGATCTCTGACCTATGATCCTCGACAAATTCAAACTCACCGGCAAATCCGCACTCGTCACCGGCTCGTCGCGTGGCCTCGGCGCCGCCATCGCCATCGCGCTCGCCCAGGCCGGGGCCAGCGTCGCTGTCCACGGCTCCAGCACCGCTCCCAAAGCCACGCAGCACAAGATCGAAGCCCTCGGCGTCAAATCGGTCGCGCTCGCCGGCGACGTCGGCTTGCCGGAAGTCTGCGCGCGCCTCGTCGCAGAGACCGTCCAGCACTTCGGCGCCATCGACATTCTCGTCAACAACGCCGGCATCATTCGCCGCGCGCCCGCGGTCGACTACTCCGAAGAGGACTGGAAGGCCGTCATTGACGTCAACCTCAACAGCGTCTTTCGGCTCATGCAGCACGCCGGCCGCCACATGCTCAAGCGTGGCTCCGGCAAAATCATCAACATCGCCTCGCTGCTCACCTTTCAGGGCGGAATCCTGGTCCCCGCGTACGCCGCGGCCAAAGGCGGCGTCGGCCAGCTCACCAAGGCCTTCGCCAACGAGTGGGCCTCGAAGGGCGTCAATGTCAACGCCATCGCGCCCGGCTACATGGACACCGACAATACCGAGGCGCTCAAAAAGAATCCCGAGCGCGCCCGGCAGATTCTCGAGCGCATTCCCGCCGGCCGCTGGGGACATCCCGAAGACCTCGCCGGCGCTGCCGTCTTTCTTGCCTCCAGCGCCAGCGATTATCTGCACGGCCATGTGCTCGTAGTAGACGGCGGCTGGCTCAACCGGTAATCCTATCGTTTGACGTTATCGTTTGCGGCTGCCCGATCGCGCCCGGCAGTTGCCTCACAGGGAGAACCCATGAGCGATAGTGCAGTCACTTACACCGCAACCGATGCCACCCGCGTCACCACCCCCGAGCCCGGTATGCAGCGCCAGGTGCTGGCCTGGAACCCGCATCTCATGCTCGTTCGGCACACCTTTGAAAAAGGATGGAAGGGTGCACGCCACAGCCATCCGCATCATCAAATGGTCTATGTCATCCGCGGCCACATCCGCTTCCAGGCCGAAGGCAAGACCTGGGAACTCCGCGCCGGCGACAGCGTGGTCGTCAATGGCGGCGTCGAACACGAAGCCTCTGCCTTCGAACCCTCAGAAGTGCTCGACATCTTCACCCCCTTTCGCGAAGACTATGCATAGCGTGCCGTCCCCGGAGGGACGATCCCGAAATGCGTGAAGTATCATGGCAAAGTGTTAGAGCGCGCGAAAATACTCTTTCGAAGAGGTACGAAGTGTCAGGGCACGTCTTGAGTCGTGCCGCAAACGAAACGGAATCGACTGGGCCTTTAGACCCCGAGAGAAGTTTTTCAGGGGATTCGTCCTCTGTTCCCCTTTTTCTGCAACCCCTTTGAGCCTTGCCCAACATCTCGTGAAACTGGAGGGGCTATAGCTCCACACGGCCTGCATCCAAGGTCGAAGGAGCCGACCCCAAGTTCCCGTGGAGGTTTAGAAGATAACGATGAAGATGCGTTGGATGGGATTTTTGGCGCTGCTTTGCGCCTCCTCGATGACCTTGTTTGCGCAACCGCCTGCGCCCGATTCCGGCATCATCGGCATTGCGCACATTGCTTTTCGTGTTAGCGACCTCGATCGAGAGATCGCCTTTTTTGGCAAGCTCGGTTATGAAGAGTCGTTTGCCATCACCGACGGCGGCAAAACCAATGAAGTCTTCATCAAGATCAACGACCGCCAGTTCATCGAGCTTTACCCGCAGACCGCCCCCTCGCAGCCCATCGGCTGGATGCACGTCTGCTATGAAGTCGGCGATCTCAACATCCTGTACAAGTACTACGACTCCATGGGGCTCAAGCCTACGCCGGTGCAAAAGGCCGCCGCAGGCAACCTTATCTCTTCCGTCAACGATCCCGAGGGCCGAGTCACCGAGTTCACCCAGTACATGCCCGGTTCGCGTCACACTCTCGACCGCGGGCAGCACCTCGGCGCGGGCCGCATCTCCACCGAACTGATGGGCTTTGACCTGCCGATACGCGAGGGCGCCGCAATGAAGGAGTTCTATACCGATCTCGGATTCGAAGCGGAGAATGTTAACGGTAACGTGCGCTTGACCGCGCCCGCAGCTCCTGACCTGCACATCGAGATCCGCGCGGTTACCCCCAACTCCCAGCCCGAGTTCCTCTTCACGGTGCCCGACGCGCACCGGGCCGCCGATCAATTGAAGGGCGCAAGCCTCAATGCCATCCGGCTCGACAAGGACAAGATCCTCTTCGTCCCCGACCCCGACGGTAACGCTTTTGTCTTCCTCGAAACCGGCGAAAGCAAATAAATCCTCGCCGCGGCCTTATTCGGAAGTCTAACGAGTCGCCGAAAATCGTAGCGCCGGTTTCCTGACCGGCTGTCCTGAGGGCCTCCCGGCCCTCAGAGCCTCAGTGAATCGTCTTCGACTTGTGCTGCATGTAATCCATCAGCAGATATTGCCCCAGCGTCGCCGGAGTCGTGAAGTACGCTTTGCCTCGGCACATCTCTGACACCTTGTGCACAAACTGCACCAGGCCGTAATCCGACGCCAGCATGAACGTATTGATCATCACGTTCGACCGCTTGCAGCGCGCCACTTCTTCCAGCGTCTCGCTCACCACCAGCGGATCCAGGCCATAAGCATTCTTGTAAATTCTTCCGTCCGGCAGCGTCAGCGCCGAAGGCTTTCCGTCCGTGATCATCACAATCTGCTTCATGTCCTTCCGCTGTCGCGCCAGCACGCGCTGCGCCACGCGCAGGCCTTCGCGCGTATTGGTATGCCACGGCCCAACCTTCACGCGCGCCAGGTGCGACACCGGCATCTCCTCCGCCGAATCGTGAAACAGCACCAGCGACAGCGAATCGCCCGGATACTGCGTGCGAATCAGGTGCGACAGCGCCATGGCCACGCGCTTCGCCGGCGTAAACCGGTCCTCGCCGTAAAGAATCATCGAGTGCGAGCAGTCCAGCATCACCACCGTCGCGCACGAGCTCTGGTAATCGCATTGGTGCACCTGCAGATCGTCGTACTCCAGGTTCAGCGGCAGACCCAGCCCCTCGCGCGAGATTGCCGAGCTCAGCGTCGCCGTCACGTCCAGGTTCAGTGTGTCGCCAAACTCGTAGCGCCGCGAGCCGCCGCTGGTTTCAATGCCCGTCGCCCAATGCCGCGTGTCGTGGCGTCCAAAGCTCGACTTGCCCAGCGACCCCATCAGATCCCGCAGCGTCTTGAATCCCAGAAAGTCCAGGCTCTTGTCGGTCACTTCAAACCGCACCCGGCCCTCCGTGTTGCCCACCTGCCCATTCACCTCGTCAATGCTCGTCGGACCATCCTGCTGCGTCGAGGAGATATAGTTCTCCCGCTCCATGCGCTCCATCAGCTTGTCGATCAGCTCGTCCAGCTTGCCTTGCGCTTCCAGCTGCTCCAGTTGCTCGCGCATCTCTTCGTCGAATGCAATCGCCCGATTCCAGCACGCGGCGCAACGCCTCGCGCAGATCTTCGAGGTTGTGGTCCAGATCCTGAAGCCGTTGAACGGGTCGTAGAACCCCGAGTCGAGCAGATAGTCTGACAGCGCCTGCAGCAGCCCCTCGAGATCGATCTCCGAGGCCAGATCGCCGGTGTACTTCGTGTAATGAACCCGCTTCATCCCGCTCCCTATTCCCTGTTCCCTACTCCCCGGCGGGCGATTTCTGCCCGCTGGGGTGACTATTCCCTGTCTTCAGTTCAACCCTTGCCTCTCCGCCTGCGCCGCGCGCGCTGCCAGTCTTCGTACTCTGTTTCCAGCTCTTGCGCTTTCCTGGCTTTGCATCTTCGCGTTCGCGCTTGCGCGGGCTCTCCTGCGCAGCAAATCCGTGCTGCTCGTTGCGGCTCAGCTTGCGATGTGCCACCAGCCCTTCCAGCAGAAACTCCGCCGCGGCCACCACCTTCGGCGCGGAGTCGTCTGCCTTCACGCCCAGCGGCGACAGCTTTTCCAACAGCCCCTGAATCCCCTTCAACTCCTTCAGCGCCGCCGCGGCTGGCTGATCTTCTCGAGCTTCACCGTGCCGCCCAGGTTGAACCACTGCTCGATCTGCTCCGTATCCACGCCCTCAAAGTAGCGATCGTAGATCTTGCCCACCGCCGTGCGGATCAGGTCGCGCACCACCGTATCCGCGCCGCTTCATCTCGCCCTCGTACTCCAGCTCCAGCTTGCCTGTGATGCCCGGCATGGCCGCGTAGATGTCGCTCACCCGCGGCAGCACCGGCGTGTCGCCAGTCAGCAGTGCCCGCCGCTCCGCATTTGACACCACCAGCTCCATCGTCGAGATCGGCAGCCGCTGGCTCACGCCGCTGCGCTTGTCCACTTTCTTGTCTTCGCGCGCGGAGAAGGCCACCTGCTCCACAACTTCGCGCAGATACTTCGGAATCTCGATCGGCGCGATCCGCGCGTTGCCCATGCCTCCTGCGCCGTAATTGCGATGCCCTCTTCGAGCGTCTCCGGATAGTGCGTGCGAATCTCCGATCCGATGCGGTCCTTCAGCGGCGTAATAATCTTGCCGCGCGCCGTGTAGTCCTCGGGATTGGCGCTGAACACCAGCGCCACGTCCAGCTCCAACCGCACCGGGTAGCCCTTGATCTGGACATCGCCCTCCTGCATGATGTTGAACAGCGCCACCTGGATCTTCCCCGCCAGGTCGGGCAGCTCGTTGATCGCGAACAAGCCGCGATTGGCGCGCGGCAGCAAACCGTAGTGCATGGTCAGCTCGCTTGAAAGATCCTCGCCCGCCGCGCGCCGCCTTGATCGGATCCAGATCGCCGATCAAATCGGCGACCGTCACGTCCGGCGTCGCCAGCTTCTCCACGTAGCGGTCCTCGCGCGCAGATCCACGCAATCGGCGTCGCGTCTCCCCGCTCGGCAATCAAGTCGCGGCAGCGCACGGCACAACGGCCGGTAGGGATTGTCGCGAATCTCGCATCCCGCCACATACGGCATCTGCTCGTCCAGCAGCGCCGTCAGCGCGCGCAGAATGCGGCTCTTCGCCTGCCCGCGCAACCCCAGCAGAATGAAGTTCTGCTTTGACAGAACGGCGTTCACAATCTGCGGAATCACGGTGTCCTCGTAGCCCACGATCCCGGGAAACACCGTCTCGCGCGCTTTCAGGCGCGCCATCAGGTTCTCGCGCATCTCGTCCTTCACGCTTCGCGCTTTCAGGCGCGTTTCTGAAAATTGATTGCTGGCGCGCAGTTCGCCAAATGTGCGGGGAAGAGCAGCTGCAGGCATTTGTAACCTCCTGGCGTCCGGCTCCCTGCCTGAAAGCCGGCCTTGCTTGTCCATGTTTCGAAAACCGCTTTGTATCAGGGCGCGACCTCAGCCGTCCCGGAGCGGCTTGCAAGATCGAGGGCTTTCGAGACCGTGGAAAGACTCGACATGTTGAAGGGGCACGGCTTCAGCCGTGCCGTAAACGGAGCAAAAATCATTGAGGCCTTCAGGCCCTGAGGGAAGCTCTGGCACCCGATGGATCGCTTTCTTGCAGCCTACTCTAGAGAGACGTTCCACGGGGAGGTTTGGTGCGAAAAGGGAAGCCCCCACCCGCAATCGTTCAAACGCTACAGCGCCATGCACGCAGTATGCACCCATTTCCCCGATTCGCAAAATCCAGCTTTCAACCCTCGATTTTGTTCGGAAAATGTCGCCGTGCATCTGGGCATGGCTTCAGCCCCTGCCGAGCGAGGCAGAAGGTTCAATGCCCGCAAAGGCCAGCTCTATGCGCGAAGCAGTTGTTTGAGTTTTGCCCAGGCCTTCTCGATGGGGTTCAGATCGGGAGAATAGGGCGGCAGATAGAGCAGCTCCGCGCCGGCTTTTTCGATCCATTGGCAAACTGCAGGCGCCTTATGCGCGCTCAAGTTGTCCATCACCACCACGTCGCCGGGCTTCAGCACCGGGTACAGCAGGTGTTCAACGTAGGCCAGGAAGATATCGGTGTCGGTAGGCTCTTCGATGGTCATGGTTGCGACCATACCGCTGAGGCTCATGGCGCCCAGAATCGTCATGATTTTCCAGTGACCGCCAGGCGTCGCCTCGTGGATGCGTCTGCCTCCCGGACCGCGTGCGTAGAGCCGTGTCATCGAGGTAGTGACACCGCTCTCGTCAAGGAAAATCAGCCGTTCCGGTGAGATCGACTGGATGCGCGCCGCGAACTCTTCGCGTCGCTCGCGGTTGGCTTCGCTGTCCCGCTCGACCGCGTGGAGTGACTTTTTTTCAGCCGCAGACCCAACTTCTTCAACAGATGCCAGATCCGACCCAAGCTGAGCGAAATGCTCGCCTCACTATGCAACTTGGCCTGCAGTTGAGCCAGCGTCAGATCGGGTTTCGATGCCACCCAATCCATCACCTGTCGCTGCGCCGCGACACCGGCACGCCACTTGCGCCCGGGCTGGTGCCGCACCCGCTCGGCCTGCCCGGTGCGGTTCCGTTGTGCGGAGATCTTCTTCGCCCAGCCCACGCTCACCAGGAACCGATCCGCAAGTTCCTCCAGCGTCTCCTCGCCTTGATCGTAAGCAAACAGAAACTTACGGCGCAGGTCATCCCCATATGGCTTCGCCATCGATTCACTCGCCGCGGATCATCGCCACGACAAGTCTACACTATTAAAGAAAATGCTCTAATTCCGCGTCGCGTGCTCCGCTGTCGTCTTTTTCTGTGCCAGCAGTTGTGCCAGAGCTTTTTCTGGGCAAAGGTGGTGCGTCTCGCGCACCTCCAGCTCTTCTTGTGTCCCCACGCACGAGGCGATGGTCATAAAGCAGTCGAGGCAGCGCGAATTGTAGCTGCCATTTTCGTTTTGAGTGTGGCTATACATAGCATTCTGGAGAAAATACGCTACGATCCTAGGCGCATATTGATTTTCTAACCCGTGACTCGCATCACCTACGCATGTTCACAAGCTCTCTCAGCCCTCAGTGTCACAAAACTCCGGGCGCCGCACCTTCGGCTGGCAGCCGGAACGGCCGCCCGTCTAAGCTGGGATCCAACGATGGACGTTTTCTTAATTTTCGGATGCCCCATTTCAGGCGGCAGCTCTATCGCGCCATGAGTGGGAGACGCCACAGTCCGAATCGAATCTCCCGAACCACCACCAATCCCCGGGAAACAACGCGCCAGGACCTCTAATACGCCGGCGTGCCCGTATTTTCCCATTGGTTGGGATTCCGCTTGAGATGCCAGCAGGGGTCTTCGCCGCCGTGCGGAAACAGCGCCACCGCGCACGAAACATCTGCGGAGCCCAGAAAATCGTACTCCGTCTTCTGCCCCTTGAGCGGAATTATCATGAAGCGGCTCACTGAAACCGTCGACTGAGGCTTGCCGCGTAGTCCGTACACCGCCCAGTCCACCGCGTATGCCGCCAGCGAGATCGCTGCGACCGCCACCAGCGCGCGTAGCAACCACCCGCCTAACCAGCGCATCCACTTTCCTCTTCCGTTACGGTCAGTTCGCAGTTTCTCGGTTTCTGATCGCTTAGTCTTTGTATCAAAAGGGGCGCCCCAGGTCTCGATTTTGAGACCTGAAATTGGCCGGGTGCCCCATTCATGGCGTAGTTCTATCGCGCCATGAGTGGGCGCCGAAACAGTCCGAATCAAGTCGGCTCACCCACCAAAAGGGGTGCCCCATCCTAGCTTTGCTAGGGTGGGAGAGAAGACAGTCCGAATCGAACTGCCCTATCCATCACCAAGCCCCGGGGGGGCGACACCAAATACTCCGGTGCCCCATTCATGGCGTAGTTCTATCGCGCCAAGAGTGGGAGGCCACCCCCGTCAACTCCGCGATGACGTGGTTCACCGCTAGAACTTCACACTCGCCGCCCGCGGCGAAATCCCGCTCAACTCCGCTGCCCGCGCCTCTGCATAGGCGGCCGCGCCAATCAGCGCCGTGCGACTCTCCAGGATCACCCTCACCGGAATGTTCACCAGAAGCTGGCTCATCCTCCCCTTGTCCGTAAAGGCCTTCATAAATGTCCCATCCTTCAGCTTCTCCAGGATCCGCGGCGCAATCCCGCCCCCCACATACAACCCGCCCACCGACAGAATCTTCAGCGCCAGGTTGCCTGCCTCCGCTCCGTATGCTGAAACAAACATATCCAGCGTTTTCTCGCACAGCTCACTCTTGGCCTTCAGTGCCGACTCGGTAATCACGGCATTTGGATCCTCATGCCTCATCCGATCGGCCAGCCACGCCGGTTCTTCCAGGCCACGCACTTCGCGCAGAAACTCGTAGATGTTCGTCAGCCCCTGCCCGCTCACCAACCGCTCAAAGCTGATGCGCCCGTTGTACTTCTGCCACAAAAAGCGCAGCAGGTCGATCTCTGCTTCGCTGCGCGGCGCATAATCCGAGTGCCCGCCCTCTGAAGGGTAGGGAACATAGTCGCGCCCATCCCAAACTAGAAACGCCTCGCCCAGCCCTGTGCCCGCCGAGATCAGCGCGCGGTTGCCCACCTGCGCCATGTCGCCTTCGCTCAACGTGTAAATCTGATCGGCGTCCAGCTCCGCAATCCCGTATCCATTCGCCTGCAAATCATTAATCAAAAAAACGTAATCAATCTTCAGGTTCTTTGCCAGCTCGCGGCTGTCCAGCGTCCACGGCAGGTTGGTCAGCCGCAACCGTCCCTCTCTCACCGGACCCGGCACGCCAAAACACGCCGCCGTCACCTTCTCCTGCAGCACAAATTCCTTCACAATCGCTTCCAGCCCGGAGTATTCCTTCGCCGGGTACTGCTTATCGCGCGAGTGCTTCAGGTTGCCATCGATAAAGTCGAACAGCGCCAGGTGAACCTTGGTGCCGCCTACATCGCCTGCCAAAATCATTCAAACCCTCTCTAACCTGTTAAAAGACCTGTGTTCCATGCCGCAACTCATTAAACGCAGGGAAAATCATCGCGTTGAAAGTGTACGGCTGAATTAGGGCTCAGTCCTCTGGAAAAACTCGACGCTTTGGAACGGCGCGGCTCAAGCTGCGCCGAAAACGCTGCAGAATGAGGATGGCTTTAGCCCCTGGGGGGAGCGCTCCTTCAATCCGGCCTGTTACCCAATTGTTCCCAAACCACTCTCGCCGATCGCCGGCAAAAGCGCCGCTGCCGACCGATCCAGCAGCAATGTCAGTATACCGTTTTGGGGGCTAATCAGTTGACTCGGTAAGCGCTCTGGGTCGCGCGGTCCCATCAGTACATCATTTAGAATCTGTGATTTATCCTCACCTGCGATCAGAAAGAACACCTCCGCCCCACGGTTGATCACGGGCAGCGTCAGCGTAACCCGCCAGGCGTCTTTCGCCGACACATGATTGGCTACCGCCAGTCTCCCCATTTCATGCAAAGCCTCGGTGTGGGGAAAAAGAGACGCAGTGTGTCCATCCGGACCCATCCCCAATTGCACCAGGTCGAACCGTGGCGTCTCCGCGACCTCCAGCCTGAACCCGTTCCTCAGTGCCGCTTCGTATCGTGCCGCGGCCACATCCGGCTCCAGCTCACCCTCCATGCGATGAATCTGCTCCGGTTTCAGCGGTACATGGTCCAGCAGCGCCTCGCGCGTCATCCGGTAATTCGAATCGGGATCGTTCGGCGGCACGCAGCGCTCATCCACCCACCACAATTCCAGCCGCTCCCACGGCATCCGCTTTCGCCACGGCTGCCTTTCGTCGCCGAGCAGTGCAAAGGCCGCCTTGGGTGTCGATCCTCCACTGATCGCAATCTGCGCACGTCCCCGCGCCGCTGCCGCCTGCTCAACCTTCTCCGTAAAATAATCCGCCGCGCGCCGCGCCAGCGCCGCCGCATCCGGCTCCACGCGATAAACAATCTTCAGCTTTTGAGGCATCAAGAATCCTCCTCCGAGTTCTACTCTACTTCGACGGGTCTTGCGGCTTCATTTCCTTGTCGAAGCCTCGGTGCCCCATTCAGGTCGCAGCCGTATCGCGCCATGAGTGGGAGACAATACAGTCCGAATCAAGTCGGCCCACCCACCCAAAGGGGTGCCCCATCCTAGCTTTGCTAGGGTGGGAGACAATACAGTCCGAATCGAATTGCCCCATCCACCACCAAGCCCTCGGTACGTCATGAGTGGAAAACCTCAATTTCAAATCAACGCGCTTCGTACCACTGCATGACTCCGGAGTCGGGCCGAAGAGTACGAGTAGAGAAGAGGTTTTACAGGCTGCGGAAAAACTCATTCCTGCAGACGAATTGGGAGGCTTTGTAACAAGGGCACGACTTTAGTCGGGCCGCAAAAGCCTCAAAATCAATGTCGGGCTTTGGCCCCTGCTAATTTGGTGCCACCGCTAAAGCCTTTTTCCGCAGCCTGTTTAACCCCTGCGGGACCAACTCTAAAAGGAAAATAAATACCGTCTGACGAACCGAACACCCTCGCGTTGAACGCCTACTGTCCCAGATACGCCCGGTACTGCTGCTCCAGCACGCCCGCAGACCGCGCCAGCAGCAACTTCGACACGTTGTATTGGTAAAGGCTCTCCACCAGGTTGCTCTCCGCTGTAGCCAGCGTCGCTTGTGCGGTCACCAGCGGCAGATTATCGTCCACCCCGGCATTCACGCGGTCAGTCTCGTCGCTCAGTGCGCGCTTGGCCAAATCTACATTCGATCGCGCTACCTCCACCAGCTTGGCATTCGCATTCACATCCAGCAGCGCCGCCCGCACCTGCTCGTCAATATGGTTGCGCAAATCGGCGAGCTGCGCATTCACGGCGTCCATCTGCGCCTTCGCCACGTCCGCATCCCCGCGCAGCTTCGCCTCGCGAAAAATCGGAAAATTCAACTGCCCAATCGCGGCGAAGTTCCCATGTGTGCCCGCGCCGTTCACGGTACTGGTGCCGTAGTAGCTCTGGAAGCTCAGTGTCGGCAGCCGCTCGGCTCGATATACCGTGTGCAACGCCTTGTATTCGACCGCCTGGTTCTGCAGATTCTGATAGTCCTGCCGGTCTTTGTAAGCCAGTGCTCGCACCTCTTCCGGCGTCTGTGCGGCCAATTCGCTGTAGGGCGCCGCATCGGTCTGTGCAATCTCCTGCTCGGGATCGACGCCAATCTCGCGCTTCAGCAGGATCAGGTCTTTTGCTTGCTGGTTCTCTGCCGCGATCAGCGTCTGTTCCTGCGTTTGGAGTTGTACCTTCGCGCGAAGTTCGTCCAGATTCGCCGCCGTCCCTGCCTCGTGCGCCGCGTGCTCGTGATCCTCGAGCAGCTGTGCCTGCGCTACCCTCGCCTTTGCGTCATCCACCTCGCTCGCGTCGGCAATCGCGCGCAGGTACGCCGTGGCCACCTGCTGCACCACTTCGCCGCGCGCGCTCATCTTCGCGTAATACGACGACTTCTCCGCCGCGCTCGCCGCCTTGAATCCCGCGATCACCGGCCCTGAAAACAGAATCTCGCTGTAGCGGATTTGTCCCTGGGTCAAATCATCGCGCGCAATCAGCGACAAGTTCGCCGGCACTTTGCCGCCGGGAAACAGCGACGTGAACTTCCCAATTACCTTGGGGCTGAATCCCAGCGCCGCCAGATCGTGCATGTAATAGCCGGTATCGCCCTCGAGCTCGATCGACGGCAAAAACTCCTGCAGCGCTTCGTTCTTTTCGCCGTGCAGGATCTTCTCGCCGTTCTCGGCCTCTCTCAGCCCAAGATTGTTCTTCAACCCACGCTGGATTGCTTCGTCGAGCGAGAGCTTCAGCGGCTCGGCAGTTACCGGCTCCACAGTCACGCTGCCCCAGAATGGATTCGCTGCCGATGTCGGATTCGGCGCCTGCGCGTGCGCCCGCGCGCTCAGCGCAATGCAGCCCGCCGCCACCGCAAACACAAAATGCCCCAACCGGCCTCGCCGGAAGACAAAATGAAGCCCTTCACTCACTTCCATTATTCTCTCAGATGATCTGCGCCGCGTTGGGGATTCACGCCCCAACGATTTTTGCGCCTGGTTTCAGCCCAGGTTTTCAGGCCAAGTTTTCAGGCAAAATACAGCGCGGATTCGGCCCAGGCCAGTGCCTCCTGGTAGCAGCTGAACAGCTCATCCTCCCGCATATTTCGCGCACCAGCCACGGCGTGGCAGCCTTCCCATTCGCCCTGTTCGTAGTTCTCCAGCCACTCCAGCAGGCTGCGCTCGGCGATGCTTTCTCCCAGCAGAGCTCGGCGCACTTCCTGGCGAAGCGGCAGCAGCGGCGCCACTTCGCTCATGGGCACGCGCAACATGGCCGGCAGCAGGCTCAGCAGCCCCAGCAGATACTGTTCGGTACCATCCACGCCGCACAATCGTGCCGCTTGCTCGCAGAACCGCCCCCGCACGAACGCCATGCGCAGCAGCTCGATGGGCTGGCCCCGGTTCAGGTCGCTGGCAATCGCCACTGTCGCCATGGTGCGGAACGCCTTCTCACCCACGGCCAGCAGCGCCGCCTGCACGTTTTGCACTTCCTGTTGCATGGCGCACAACGGCGAGTTGATCAATCGCAGCAAGCGATAGGTGAGCGATGCGTCGCGCTTTACCAACTGCGTCAGCTTGTGCAGATTGATTGATTCGTCCTGCAGCAGCCGCAAGATCTCCAGTTGCGAAATCCGGTTAGGCGGAAGATTGCGCCTCTCCACCAAAACCGGCCGGCAAAAATAAAACCCCTGCACCAGGTCGAATCCTTCGTCTCGCGCCTGTTCGAATTCCGCTTGCGTTTCCACATTGGTGGCGATTAGCGTCATGGTCTTGCCGCGAAGCCTTTCGAACACCTTGCTCCGCTCCCGAGGCGTGGTCTGCGCGAAATCCAACTTCGCATAGACGACCGTCTCCACCAGGTCTTCGACGCCGGGGCTCCACGCGAAATGATCCAGCGCTAGCCGATATCCGGCCTGCCTCAGCCCCCGGCACGCGGCAATCAACTCTGCGGAAATCTCGGCGCTCGCCAGCACTTCCAGCACGGCAAGGTTGGCAGGAAGCATTTCAACCAGCGAGCCCGTCAACGCCTCCGCCGTGCACTTCATAAACGCCGGCAGCCCGCGAGACAGCTTCTCCAGGCCAAATACCACCGCATTGTCAATCAAGCCGCGAACTCCGGCTTCGCGATCGCCTGCCGACGGACCCCCTCCAAAGATCAGCTCATAGGCATGCACCTTGTTGCGCAGGTCCAGAATGGGCTCGCGGGTCAGGTAGCGAACTCTATCTCCGGCTTGCGCGCCGGCGACGGCAACCCCATTCGACGAATCGACCTCGGTGAACATGCGCGCCCCCTACAGTGCATCTCCAGTTCTTTTCAGTCCAGGACTCGGCCTCTGCAGCGCTCTTTCGCCACCGAAGACTCGCAGCCTCGCAGAAGCGCAGGCCGCAATCCTGCACACGAGAATTGCAGTGCCGCCGTAAAATCCTATCGGCGCGCAAAGCAAAGACTTGAAAATGCGCCGCTCACGAAACTTAGAGTGCCCCATTCGTGGCGTGTTTTGTCCGCCATGAGTGGGCAACGCCAAACCTCGCCTTGTCCACTTTTTGACGTGATCAGCGCCGAGAACCCCGGCTCAATTTCCTATTTCACGCTCGTGTCATCCTGAGCGGAGCGCGCTCGGGGCCCCGTGATCGCTGCGCGATCAAGGGGTAGGCGGAGCCGAAGGATCTGCTTTTGTTTTTGGCGCAACCGGGTGCCCCATCCAAGCTTTGCTTGGGTGGGATCGGGGTCGACACCTGATGACTGAACTGGAGCGCCGCATTCGTGGCGCGGCAACCATCCCCCCACTGCCTCGCGCCTACTCCGCCCGATGAATCCACATCGCATTCCCCCCGCCCGAAACCATGTGCACATCCAGCACCGAGTTCCGGTCGACCGCCTGCCGCGTCAGTACCGTATGCGTCGCTTCCTCGGCCGCATCGGGAGCGTCGGCATACATCTCCGCGACATACTTTCCATTACCCAAAAAGCTCAGCGGCACCTTCACATCGCGCGCATCCCAGTTCGTCAGCGATCCCACATACCAATCGTCTCCGCTGCGCCGCGCGAGCGTGATCCACTGCATCGGTTCGCCGCCAATCGCTCGCACTTCGTCCCAGGTGCATGGAACTCGCTTGATGAAATCGAATTCCTTCTGCCCCGCGTAGCGCTCCGGATAATCCGAAACCATCTCCAGCTCGCTTTCGAACACCACAAACAGCGCCAGCTCGTGCGCCCGCGTGCCCAGCCCCATCGGCATGAACGACTGCGCCACAAAGTTCTCCAGGTTGCTGTTCCCGAACGCGCCCGGCGTGTAGTCCATCGGCCCCGCCAGCATCCGCGTAAACGGCAGCGTCGCATTGTGCGCCGGCGTCGTCCGCGCGCTCACTTTCAAATACTCCTTGCCCATCACGCCTTCGCGCGTCATCAGGTTCGGATACGTGCGCCGCAATCCGTCCGGCGGAAACGCCCCGTGGTAGTCGATCATCAAGTGATTCTCCGCCGCTTTCGCCACGACGCGCCGGTACCAGTCCACCATCCATTGGTCGTTGCGGTTCATAAAGTCGATCTTCACGCCCGCCACGCCCCACTTCTCGAACAGCGGAAACGCCTCGTCCATATACTTGTCCACCGACGTCCAGTGCGCCCACAGCCAGATCTTCACGTTCTTTTCTTTCGCGTGGCGCAGCAGCTCCGGCATATCGATATCCGCCGAAGTCTTCGTGATGTCCGCCAGCCGCGGCGCCGCGTCCGTCGAAGCCGGATCCCTCGACTCCCACCCCGCATCGATCAGCATGTACGGGAACCCCGACGCCGAAGCGAAGTCGATGTAGTGTTCGATCGTCGCCGTGTTCATTCCCGTCTTGAAGCTCACGCTCGGCGCAGCGTCCCCGCTCCACCAGTCCCACGCCGACTTGCCCGCCTTGATCCACGATGTATCCGCAATCTTCGATGGCGGATTCAGATTCAGCACGATATTCGATTCGATCAACTTTGCTGGCTCATCGGCGATCATCAGCACCCGCCACGGGCTCGCAAACGGCGTCGCCGTCTCCACGGCATAACTCGCGTCGATATTCCCTGCGCCGTCTTCATGCGGCGACAAATCGGCCTGCACCGTGTGACTCAGGAATGCTCCCACCCTCTGCAGGTACATTCCCGAATAATTGTCGATGTCCGCTTCGGTAATCGCTACCCACCCGATCCCCGGCACGTTTGCGAGATACGGCAGCGCAATCAACCAACCCTTGTGCAGCCCGCTCACATTGCGCAGTTGATACTCGTCCTCCCACGACGATTGATACCCCTCTACCACCAGCGGATACGTCGCGGCATCCTTCGCATAGGTAAATTCGGTCGACTCGTGCGCAATGCGCGCCTCCTTCACTGCCGCCTGTTCCGGAACAATGTAGCGAAACGCCACGCCATCGTCGAAGGCCCGCGCCTCAATCGTCAGCTTGCGCCCGCTCCCGTCTTCAAAGTCGACGCGCACGCCGTTGTAGTGGTTACGCACCGTGCGCGTCTTGCCCACCGGGATCGTGTAGCTCTCGTCCGCGCTCTCCGGCTGCTCGCCGGTCTTGTGCATTCCCGGACCCAGCTCCGCCTGCCCGACAAACTCCAGCCCCAGCCGCGACTGCTCCATCAGCCGTTTTCCGTCGAACTCCACCGCATAGCGCAAATCGTTGTTCGCGCCGTCCGCCGCAAACAGTTCGATCGTGATCTGCCCCTCGGGCGAACTCACCGTGGCTGCGGGTGCATTCCGGCCCTCCGCACTCTGTGCGATCAAATATCCAGCGGCTAAAAACGCAATCAGGCAAAGTGCGGCCCGGCGAAGACTAGACATGCTTCCTCCCAGCGGTCGGGAGCGCGCACATCAACCTCGATGCGCCGATCCGGCCACGCGCCAGTATACTGCCCAGGCTTCACGCAAAGTGCAGTGCCGCCTCAGCCCACGCCAACGCCTCTTCGTAGCAAATCAGCAAATTCCCCGCGTTCATCATCCCTCTTTCTGCAATCGCATCGCAGTCCGCCCAATCGCCGCGCTCGTGCCCCTTCAGCCAGCACAGAAGTTTGCGTTCCGGCACCTTCTCTCCCACAAGCGCCCGGCGAATCTCCTCGCGCAGCGGAAGCATGGGCGCCAGCTCCTCCATCGGAATCCGCAGCATCGCGGGCAGCAGGCTCAGCAGTCCAAGCAGATATTGTTCGGTACTATCGAGGCCGCACGGCCCCGCGCCCAGTTCGCAGAATCGTCCGCGCACAAATGCCATGCGCAGCAGCTCCATCGGCTGGCCCGCATTCAGCTCGCTCGAAATGGCCAGCGTAGCCATGCGCCGAAATGCCTCCTCGCCCACCGCGATGATCGCTGCTTGCACGCTGCGCACCTCCTGCCGCATCGCGCATACCGGCGAGTTGATCAGCCGCAGCAATCGATAAGTGAGTGACGTGTCTCGCTTCACCAGGCGCGTCAGCTCGTTCAGGTCAATTGAGTCGGCCTGCAGCAGCCGCAGAATCTCCACGTGCGACAGCCTGTTCGCCGGCACTTTGCGGTTCTCCATCAACACCGGCCGGCAAAAGTAGTACCCCTGGATCAGCGTGAATCCTTCCTCGCGCGCCTCCGCAAATTCCTCGTGCGTTTCCACTTTCTCCGCAATCAGCGCCACCGTTACGCCGCTCAGCCGGCCGAGTAGTTCCCGCCGCTCCTCGCGACCCGTCACGGCGAAATCTATCTTGACGTAGTCGGCCAGCTCCACCAGTGGCTCCAGGTCCGGCCGCCAGGTGAAGTCGTCCAGCGCCAGCCGGAAACCTGCAGCCTTCAGCCGCCGGCACGCGCTAATCACTTCCGCAGAGGGTTCGATGTTTTCCAGGATCTCCAGCACCGTCATGCCGGAAGGCAGCACGTGCACCAGGTTCCCCGTCAGCGCCTCGGCTGTGCAGTTCACAAATGCCGGCAGGCCGCAGGTCAACCTTCCCAGCCCGAAGAGTACTGTGTTGTCCAGCATGGTGCGCGTCGCAAAATCGCCGTCGCCGCGGAATACCGCGTCAGGACCGTTGCGAAAAAGCAGCTCGTACCCGTGCACCTTGCCGCGCAGATCCAGGATCGGCTGCCGTGCCACGTACCGGATTCCGCTCTCCGCACCGGCCTCGCCCGCCAGGCAGTACCCCGGCATTACAGTTTCGGTCGCCATCGACGGCCCTCCGCAGCGTCTATCGGCGGAGCGCTTGTGGAACTTGAAAAGAAAAGCGCCGGAATCCCCGGCGCTCATCAAGCCTTTTCAGAAATCGGTTATCAAATCAACGATGCGTCCTGTTTAATATCACGAACGGCTGCTGGCTGAAGTCTGAGAGCTGGCAGCTAGTAGCTAAAAGCTTAGAACTAAACTGAGAACTGAGAACTGTGAACTGCGAACTACGAACTGTGAACTATCTCATCCCCCCATAAACATTCCACCGTTCACGTCCAGCACGTGCCCGGTAATGTACGACGCCGCGTCCGAAGCCAGGAACTTCACCGCCTGCGCCACATCCTTCGCCGTCCCACGCCTTCCCAGTGGAACCGTCGCGAGCATCGCTTTGGACACTTCTTCGCTCAGCACCGCCGTCATCGGCGTCTCAATATATCCCGGCGCTACCGCGTTCACCGTAATGTTGCGCGACCCGACTTCGCGCGCCAGCGACCGCGTCAACCCGATCAGCCCCGCCTTCGACGCCGCGTAGTTCACCTGTCCCGCCTGCCCCGCGCGCCCCACCACGCTGGCGATGCTCACAATCCGTCCCCAGCGGTTTTTCAGCATCGGGCTCAACAGCGCCTGCGTCAGCAAAAAAGCTCCCGTCAAATTGATGCTCAGCACCAGGTCCCAATCCGCGCGCTTCATCCTCAGCATCAAATTGTCGCGCGTGATCCCGGCGTTGTTTACCAGGATCTCTACCTTTCCAAACTTCTCCAGGATCGCCTTCGCGCCTGCCTCGATCGACTCCTCGCTCGCCACGTTCACAGTAAACGCCGTCGCCTCGATCCCCTGGGCCTTCAGCTCCGCCACCGTCTCCGCCAGCTTGGCCTCGTTCACATCCGCCAGTGCCAGCGTCGCTCCCGCCGCGGCCAGCTCTTCCGCAATCGCGCGCCCAATCCCCTGCGCTCCGCCCGTCACCAGCGCAATCCGTCCCTGCAAATCTCCCATCTTTTTCTTCGACCCCTCTACGCGCCCCATTCAATAAGTCGCGCCTTTCCATCGCTCATTATAGATGGGCGCATGCAGCCGACCCCCGCATCGGCGCCCTTGCATTCCTATAGTTCATGCGATATAGTTCAAGTGAACTATATGGTCAACGAACTCGGAATCTGGGAAGTCGCCGTCCTCGCCCTCCTCCGCCAGGCGCCCATCCATCCCTACCAGATGAAGCGCCTGCTCCACGAACGACACAAAGACGAAATCCTCGTCCTCAAGCCTGGCTCGCTCTACCACGCCATCGGCCGCCTGGTCCGCGCTGCGCTCATCTCCGTCTCTGCCACCAGCCGCGCCGGCCGCCGTCCTGAACGCACCACCTATCGCATCACCCCCAAAGGCCGCAAGGAATTCATCCGGGTGCTCCGTCAAATCGTCTCCGTTCCACGCCGCGAGTCCTCCGATTTCATGGCCGCCCTCAGTTTTCTCGTTCATCTCGCGCCCGCGGAATCCCTTTCCCGTCTCGAAGAGCGTTGCCGGCGCCTTGAAGCTGAGATCGCCGCGCTCGACACGGTGCTGACGGCTGCTTCAAAATTCGTGGCGCGTATCAATCTCATCGAAAGCGAATATCTCGTGGCCATGTTGCGGGCAGAACTCGCGTGGGTCCGCAAACTGATCGCCGAAATCCGCGCTGGCAAGCTCGACTGGAATATCCAGAAAATTCTCAAAGCGATCCGCGCCACCACGAAAGCGGCCCGCCGCGCAAAGGAATAAGAAATGTCGCCAACATCTTCGTCACCAACCACGTATTCAACGCCGTCGCAAACTCAGAAATATGCCGGCCCCGTATGGACCCTCCTCCTCCTCGCACCGTTTATTGCCGAGGTGCTCAGCGGATCGACGCGTCTCAGTTTTTTCTTTGCCTTCATTCCTGAATTGATGGTCTGGGGCTGTGGCGCATTGCTCTGCCGTGAGTTGGCTCGCCGCTGGCGTGCCGGCGGCACAAGCCTGCTCACGCTCGGCCTCGCTCTCTCCATTGCAGAAGAGTTCGTCATCCAGCAAACCTCGCTCGCGCCGCTTCCATTCGCGGGCGCGCACGCAGCCTACGGCCGCCTCTGGGGAGTCAATTGGGTCTACTTCCTCTTCATGCTCGGCTTTGAAAGCGTGTGGGTCGTCATGGTTCCAGTCCAGGTCACCGAGCTCTTTTTCCCACTTGGTCGCCATCAACCCTGGCTGCGCAAGCGCGGACTCATCATCACTTGCATCTTCTTCCTGATCGGCTGTCGCATCGCTTGGTACGGATGGACTCAGAAGGTCTTGAAGCAGCTCCACGCGACTGCCTATCGCGTTCCGCTGTCGACCATCGCTCTCGGCATCGCTGCAATTCTTCTGCTCGCCTGGTTCGCCTGGCTTTTGCGATCGTACGGTCACGCCGGCCGCAGCCCCTCCGTCAAAGCGATCCCCGGCTGGCTCGCCGCGATCGCGGCCTTCATCTTCGCTGCAGCGTGGTTCGAGCTAATCGGCCTGGTATTTTCTCCTCGCCCCGCCGTCTCCGCGCCCGTTGCATTGGCCTCCGGCGTTCTCTGGGCGCTGCTGGCTTTCGCATTATTTACGTACGCCTCATCGGCGAGCGCCTGGAGCGACATCCATCGCTGGGCCGTCTGCTTCGGAACGGCAATGGGATGCATGGTGATGGCAGATTTGAGTTCAGCAGGCTGGCTGCACCGCGATCTCATAGCGAAATATGTTTTTCAATTAATCGGACTGTTAGGCTTCCTGCTCCTCGCCCGGTGCCTTCGTAATCGCAAAGTTGCCCAGTCTTTACCATTGAGTAATTCTGCGTAGACTCAATTCCGCGCAGATAGCTGAAAGCTGAAAGCTGAACCAGGTGCCCCACCTTCGCCACGTTTCTATTCTTGTCGCTAAGGTGGGATCGTGCTCAATCGCCTTGCGGCCGGCCGCCCGGTCGTTCACTTTGCTTGATCGACGCAAGAAAAATAATTCTCGCAAGGGTCGGGCTGAAA
Organism: uncultured Acidobacteriaceae bacterium; assembly: GCA_963758785.1. Taxonomy (GTDB): domain Bacteria; phylum Acidobacteriota; class Terriglobia; order Terriglobales; family Acidobacteriaceae; genus Telmatobacter. The sequence continues at coordinate 677,007 of CAVWXA010000015.1, read as the reverse complement.
CTCGTTCCTTGTGAAGGGAATAGATTTGCGCGCTCGGGATGACCTTTCATCCTGCTTTCGCGTCTACTCCGGCAGTCTCCTCCGATACGAAAGGGGTGTTTTGTGCGCACCAGCAAATATCTTCTTGCCGTTGCCTTTTCAACGTCTCTACTCGCGCAGCAACCTGCCCAACCTTCCGCACCATCCACTTCGCCCGCGGCCGCCCTCACCATCTACAACGAGGACTTCGCCGTCGCGCGCACCACTCTCGATCTCGATCTGCACCCCGGCCTCAACGAAGTCTCCACCAACCAGGTCACCACCCAGCTCGAGCCCGATTCCGTCGTTCTCCGCGATCTCAGCCCCGCCGGCCCCGCCGCCAAACCGTCCTTCCGCATCGTCGAGCAGAACTACGATGCCGCTGTCGTCACCCAGGACTGGCTCCTGAAAAAATACGAGGGCAAGACCATCCACTTCGCGCTGGGCAACACAGTGGGACCCGATGGCCACGTCGTCTCAGGCAACATCATCGAGGGCAAAATCATTCGCGCGCCGCAGCCGCAGTCACCCTACGGCAACCAATACGGCGTCTATGAGCAAAATCAGCAGCCTCTCATTGAAGTCAACGGCGAAATGCAGTTCCAGTTGCCGGGAACACCGTTGTTTCCCGCCTCCACAGACGGTCTCCTGCTCAAACCCACGCTCCGCTGGCAGATCGACTCGCCCAGGGCGCAAAAGCTCTCCGCCGAGCTCGCCTACGTCACTGGAGGAATGAATTGGGAGGCCACCTACAACATCGTCACCTCCGGCTCCGGCGCAGATACGGCAGCCTCAACTCCCGACGAAAAGGCTGACATCGTTGGCTGGGTCACCATCGCCAACCGAACCGGAACCGATTTCCCCAATGCCCGCATCAAGCTTATGGCCGGCGATGTCGCCAAAATCCAGCCGCGCAACTATGGCCGCGCAATGGCAGCGCCAATGATGATGGCCGAGGCGGTGGACGTTAACGGCCAAGTCACGCAGAAGCCGTTCGACGACTACCACCTCTACGACCTCAATCGCACCGTCTCGCTTCAGGATGGCGAAACCAAGCAGGTAGAGTTCCTCGAGGCCGCTGGCGTCACAGTCACGCGCAGCTATCTCTACGACGGCGCCGACATCAACCGCGCACCCTTCTCCAACTACGGCGGCAACTTCATTCAACAGCAGAACTACGGCCTCAGTTCCGCAAACACCAAGGTGCAAATCCAGCAGGAGATCAAAAACACCGAGGCCAACCATCTCGGCATTCCGCTGCCCGCCGGCCGCATTCGCCTCTATCGCCGCGATGCCGACGGCCAGATGGAGTTCATTGGCGAAAGCACCATCGACCACACTCCCACCGAAGACACCGTCAAGGTCACCAGCGGCAATGCCTTCGACATCAAAGGCTCACGCAGGCAAACCAATTTCAACATCGAGGGCGGGCGGCGCACTCTCGATGAGGATTTCGAAATCAAAGTGACCAATCAGAAGGCGCAGCCCGTCACCGTAAATGTGCTTGAGCACCTCTATCGCGGCGAAAACTGGGAGATCACGCAGAAGTCCACTGACTTCACCAAGCTCGACAGCCACAACATCGAATTTCCCGTGCAGGTCCCGTCCAAGGGCGAAGCCACCGTCACCTACTCCGTCCGCTACACCTGGTGAAACGCGCCGAGCAGTATGAATAACTGAAAGCGGTGCTGACCACTGATCACTGACCACTGTCTTTACGTCGGCGAAGCCGCCACCGTCACTGGCTGCGCCGCCAGCACAGGGCGCACCAGCTCCGCTGGCCAGACGTAGACCGCCAGCCGTCGCGAGTAGTGCAGCACCGGATCCCTGTCTGGCAGTTCCAGCCCCACCGCCGACGCCAGGTCGTTGCGCTCGATCTCCGCCTCTGCCTCTTCCAGCGGCCACGATACGTGGTGCAGATTTGCCCTGATCGGCTCTCCCGCCCGGTTGGTGCTGTACACGCACGTCCGCTCCGTAAAGAAATACTCAAACGAACCTACCCGCATCTCCGCCGTCTTTCGCGTCGGCCCCAATCCCCGGTAGCGCGCGTTGAAGATCACCTCCGGCCGCGAAAATCGCCTGCGGCTGTAGAACGCAAACTCCTTCTCCGATTGTGGCTCCAGGTGCATCTCCGCCAGCCGGTACGGCAGGTGATACATCAAGTGCGCCGCTACCACTGCCAGCAAATTGCTTGAATCGACTGAGAAGCAATAGATCCCCGGCGTCTTCGTATATCGGTCGCGGACATACGTGCGCAGGTTCAGGTCAGGGAAGTGACGCAGCCCCGGAATCGATGGCATTCCGCGGATTTTAATGCGGTCCAGCCAGAACGGCACCGCGCCCAGCCACGCCGACCCCTCGACACGTATCGGCTTCCAGCCAATCCGGCAGCACTGCCTCAATCTGCGCGGCCGGGATCGGCCAATGCGCAAAAAGCAGATCGTTCCACCGCTGCGTCATTGCCCAGCGCGCCGCCGGCAATGGCCGCGGTTTGTGCGACGTTCGCACCAGATACTCCCGCATCAATGCTCCTGCACGTCCCTGGGTTCCCGCTCTCCGGCGTTTTGTTTCCCAATTTCCCGGGGGTCACCATCGCCGCAACGCGCGGCTGCTCCCTCATGACGTATTCTGTCCGCGAGACCATCCTCATGTCCAGTGAATCTTCGCTCCCTCTCGACGCCCGGAACCAAACTGAGGTCTTCGCCGTCCACGGCGCTGACCCTGAGATCCTCGCCTTCGCCATGGCCAAGTACTCCCGCTCCGCGCTCTCCATGCGCGAGTCGCTTGCCGAAATCAGCTCCCAGCGCGCCGAGCAATTCCTCAACACCTTTTATTTTCAGTACGGCCACCGCTCCATCGCCGACCTCGCCCACATCGCCTTCGCCGTCGAGCGCCTCAGCCTCCTTGCCGCCATTGTCCTCGTCGACGAGCCCCGCTGGGACGGCCAGGAACGCTCCACCCGCTATCAGAATTTCCTCAAATCCGGCTGGTATCTCCCGGATTTCGGAGCAGATACCGCTTCTGCCGAGCTCTATTCCCAAACCATCGACAGCCTCTTCGCCGCCTACCAGCGCGTCAGCACCGCCGTCCTCGATCTGCTCCGCCAACGCGTCGCACGCCCTGAAAGCCTCAAGCCCGAAGCCTACGAGCGCACCCTCCGCGCCCGCGCCTTCGACGTCGCCCGCTACCTGCTCCCTCTCGCCACCAACACCTCTCTCGGCCAGATCGTCAGCGCCCGCACTCTTGAAACCCAGGTCTCCCGCCTGCTCTCTCATCCCACCGCCGAAATCCGCCTCCTCGGCGCAAAACTCCGCGAAGCCGCCACCACCCCGGCCTGGAACATCAACGCCCAGTCCGCCCGCGCCTTCATTGCCAAACTCGCCGCGCTCGAGGCCGCCTTTGCGCGTGGTGTTAACACAGATTCGGCAATGCAAGAAGTGTCGGGGCATGACTTTAGTCGTGCCATAAACTCCGAAGAGGGGGCTGGTGGGGAGGGGTTTCAACCCTTCCATTCATCCCCGAGGGAAGCCTCGCCGCCGAAGCCGCCGCCCTCTTCACGCGCGATATCCGCACCGCTCCCACGCTCGTCAAATACGCCCAGCCCAACCCCTACCTCATCCAAACCCAGGCCGAGCTCTGCCATGCCGCAAATGAGATTCTCGGCGAAATCCCGTCCAAAGGTCTGCCCCACGCAGTGGTCGACCTCGTCGAGCGCACAGAATCCCTCGAAGTCGAGCTCGCCGCCACGCTCCTTTACTCAGCCAGTCACCACCCCTACCGCCAGGTCCGCGACCTCGTCGCCGCGCTTCCCGCTCCCCGCGTAACTGAAATCATCGAACTCGGCGTCCGTCACCGCGGCCGCCACGACGAGCTCCTCCGCGCCTTCCACGCCGGCGCCGCCCTTCGCTTTGACATCCTCATGGACATCGGTGGCTTCCGCGACATGCACCGCCATCGCCGCTGCACCCAGATCATCCAGGGATTCACCGCGCAGCACGGCTACGAAACTCCCGGCTCCGGCGATCTGCCATCCGATATCGACATCCTCGCCGAGGCCGGTGTCCTCGCCGACTACCGCTCCACCATCGAGTCCGCCCACTCCGCCGCCGCCCGCATTGCCACCGGCTCTGCGCCTGAAGGCCCGCAATCGGCCGCCTATCTCTATCCCCTCGCCACGCGCATCCGCGCCCTCTTCAAAATGGACTTCGCTGAAGCCCAGTACATCTCCGAGCTCCGCTCCGGTCCCGCCGGCCACTTCAGCTACCGCCGCATCGCGTGGGAAATGTTCCTCGCCCTCCAGCGCCAGCACCCATCCCTCGCCCGCCACATCCGCGTCACCGACTTCACCCAACCCATCGATATCTTCCAACGCTGATAGCTGAAAGGGGTGCCCCATCCAAGCTCTGCTTGGGTGGGATGAAGATCGCCCACTCCGCCGCAGTCGAAGCACCTGCTCTTGTTCTCAATGCAGCGATGCCGATGGCGTGAGTCCGAAACATTCCCCGCCGGGGAGTTATGCTGCATCTCAAGGGCCTGAGTCCGTCATCTCATCGTTCAGCAAGAGGAGCCTGAAAATGCAATCACTCGATCCCTCTAGCCTCGGCCGCCGCAATTTCGTCAAATCCGCCGGCGCCGCCGCCAGCGCCATCGCCGCCCAGCAATTCCTCGGTCCCACACTCCATGCCGACGCCCCGCCTGAAAGCGCCCCGCCCGAAAACGATGTCATGATCTATCGCACCCTCGGCACCACCGGCCAGCGCGTCTCTGTCATCGGTCTCGGCGGTTACCACATCGGCCGCCCCTCCATCGCCGAGCCCGACGCCATTCAACTCATTCGCGAGGCCATCGACCGCGGCATCACCTTCATGGACAACTCGTGGGACTACAACGGCGGCGAAAGCGAAATCCGCATGGGCAAAGCTCTCGCCGGCGGCTATCGCAACAAGGTCTTCCTCATGACCAAGATCAACGGCCGTACCCGCGCCGCTGTCGCCCAGCAAATCGACCAGTCGCTCCAGCGCCTTGAAACCGATCACGTCGACCTCATGCAATTCCACGAGGTCATCCGCCTTGAAGACCCCGACCGCATCTTCGCCGAGGACGGCGGAATGGAAGCAATGCTTGCGGCGCGCCAGGCCGGCAAGCTCCGCTTCATCGGTTTTACCGGACACAAGGACCCCTACGTCCACCTGCGCATGCTCGACGAGGCGCGCCAGCACAACTTCCACTTCGACACCGTGCAAATGCCCCTCAATGTCATGGACGCGCACTTCCGCAGCTTTACCAACGCGGTCCTGCCCGTCCTCATGCGCGAAGACATTGCTCCCCTCGGCATGAAGTGCTTTGGCGACCACTTCATCCTCGACAGCAATACCGTCCAGCCCATTGAGGCGCTGCACTACTGCCTCAACCTGCCCATCGCCGTCCAGATCACCGGCATTGACAGCCCGCAAATTCTCGATCAGGCCCTCGCGGCCGCGCGCACATTCAAGCCGCTCTCGCAGGATCAGGTCTCCGCCATCCTCGATCGCACCCGCGCCGCGGCGCAGAGTGGCAAGTACGAGCTCTACAAAACCACTGCGCACTTCGACGGCACCGCCCACAACCCGCAAACCCTGGGCTGAACCACAACATCGGTTCGGTGCCCCATCCATGGCGCAGTCGTATCGCGCCATGATTGGGAGACGACAAAGTCCGAATCGAATCCCCCGGTCCACAACCAAACCTCGGGTCACGGCCGCACAAACAACTGATGCCTCGAAATGGGGTGCCCCATTCTAACCGGCGCGCGTTTCGCGCACCGGTTAGGGTGGGATCGCACGCGACCACCGGGTGCCCCATCCAACCTCCGCTTGGGTGGGATCAACGCCGACCCCGATCCCTGACCCTGACCCCTGTTTCTCCGGTGTATACTCACCGAGTCCCCCGAATCACCAGTAGGTTTCCCCGGTCCCATCTTCGAAGACTCCGCACGTTCCCCTTGCTCGCGAAGGCCTTCAACGAAATCACGCCCGGCTGTAATGCCGGACCTTCAAATGCCGGGAGCGCATCCCGCCTGCACCACGGAGGTTATTCATGAGCTGGATTCAGAGAAAAGTTCTATGCCTTTGCATCTTCGCAATCGCCATTGCTGCGGTAGCGCTGGGTTCGCCCGCGTTCGCCCAGGACGCCAACATCCGCAGCGTCACCTTCTACACCGTCAAGCCCGACCGTGTCGGCGATTTTCAGGCGGAAATCAAGGAGTACAACGCCATCCTGGCCAAAGCCGGGTCCACACGCTATAGCTCCATGTGGGCTTCGCTCACGGGTCCAAACGAGTACGTGCGCGTCCAGATGTACTCCAAGTTTGCCGACCTCGACTCCCCCATCGGCACTGACCCGAAGCTGAAAGATCAGGCCGCGGATCTGGCGCGAATCGCCCTGCGCATCATCGCCTGTACCGATAGCTCGCACCGCAGCATCGACGTCATCATGCCCGAGCGCAGCCTGCCCGACAGTGCAGACGTGCCGAAGATGATTCGGGTTCTCGTCACCCAGGTGCGCCCCGAAAAGGTCCACGATTATCTCGACCTGCAGAAAAACGAAATCCTCCCCGCGGTCCAGAAGGGCGGAACCAAAAGCTACAGCTTCGCTGAAACCCGCTTCGGCGTTCCCGGCCCGGAATTTGTCTCTGTCACCGGCTTCAACAATTGGGCCGATCTCGACGATGCCATCGGCGCGCAAAAAGGACTCGGCAACGACGGCTACCAGGCTCTGCTTACCAAGGTCCGCGCCCTCATCGTGCAAAGCGAGTACATCGTGTACCGTTACGAGCCCGACGTCAGCTATCTCCCCCCACCCCCCGCAAAGTAAGCACACGCAAATCGAGCGCACAGGAGGCGAGCTCCAACTCGCCTCCTGTCGACAAAAATTGATCCCCGATCCCCGATCACTGACCACTGACAACTGACCACTGACCACTGAACTGGGGTGCCCCATTCTAACCGGCGCGCGTCTCGCGCACCGGTTAGGGTGGGTTCGCACGAATCCGAAGTTCGAATCGCTTCGTATCAGCGCCGGGCGCCCCGTCTGATCTTTGCTTGATCGGGATCGGCGCGGACAGCGGATCACTGAACTGGGGTGCCCCATTCTAACCGGCGCGCGTCTCGCGCACCGGTTAGGGTGGGATCGCTCCACGCCCCGCCTTCGCTGCTGTCATCTTGGGCGAAGGTCGCCTCGGCGACCGGAGTCGAAAGATCTGCAGTTGCCTTTCGCTTCGTATCAGGGCTCGACTTCAGCCCGTGCCGCAACCCCTTCCACTCTTCCTCAAAAAATAATCAGCGCGGCGAAGCCGCGCTCAAATCCTTGCCCAAACACCGCTCGATCATCCAGTCGCCCTCCCGGCCAGCGCGCCCAAGCATCGCATCCCACAAGCCGAGTTATGAGGACCCATCCGAGAAGCAGCGTGGAATCGGGGGGGCTTCCCGATTGTCGACGTCCAGCAGCAATTGCGTAAATTGGGATTACGGTGAGATTCACACCAATTAGCGAACTGCGCGACTTCATCGTTCCGCGTTTGCCCAAAGAGAACAGACAAATGGAAGAGGAGCCACGGCAGCTTCCGATTCGGAGTAGCTGCTAACGAGTTTGCGGAACATCCGCGTGTTTGCTGGAATTTTCCAGGCGCACGATCTGCTGGTTTTCAGGGCAACCGACCGTGCATTCCCTTGGCATGCGATGACACGTTTCCAAGTCGGTGAGCGCGGATGCGCCGGCCGGCAGTTCGACAATGCGACGCCTGGAAACTGTGATTACTGGCCTGCCGGGGGCGCCTTCTTGTGCTCCACAAAGGCGTGTGCCTGGTGACAGCTCACACACGTCTTGCCTTTCATGAATGGATCAGACTTCAGTTGTGCCACCTGATCGGTGTGACAGGTCTCGCATGTGCTTAATCCCGGCTTGCCCGCGAAGTCCTTTGCTGTTGTCTCGCCATGGCACACGATGCATTCGACACCGTTGGTGGCATGCGGGCTGGCTTTCCATTGGTCATACACCGCCTTATGGCAGGTGGAACAGGTATCCCCGGCTGGAATCAACCGATGGAATATGTGCGTGGCTTGATCCTGCTGAGCAATGGCAGGTTGGACGGCAGCAGCCAAAAAGAGAAAAACGAGCAGGGTGGAACCGAACATACACGCGCAGAACCGATTCACGGAAAGATCCTCATGCGTACTTCGTCCAGTATCAAAACGGCGATGCCTGCCGATCAGTGATACATGTCACGTCTCACCGGAATGCAATCTACGCACTGGTTGCGAGGTCTGCCACATGAATGGTCACAAACCTCGCTCTATACCACTGTCTGTCACTACGGTTGTGCAAATTCACGCGCAATGATGCTCCTCCCCGCGACCACCTTGGGTGAGGAGTTGCTGTCACCGGAGTCGGCCCGACTGAACATCCGGCAGCGGAGCGAGCCCTTCAGGAACCCCTGTCCGACCTGTTTTAACCTGCGGGCGAACACCCAGATCCCAATCGAGCAAATGTGGTGCGGCTTCTAGCGAGTCACGCGCAAGCCGGAATTTATCCCTCCATTCGTCAGATCAGTCTCCACAAATGCCGTTGCGCTCCACGCCCCGCCTTCGCTGCTGTCATCTTGGGCGAAGGTCGCCTCGGCGACCGGAGCCGAAAGATCTGCGGTTGCCTTTCGCTTCGTATCAGGGCTCGGCTTCAGCCGAGCCGCAACCCCTTCCACTCTTCCTCAAAAAATAATCAGCGCGGCCAAGCCGCGCTCAAATCCTTGCCCAAACACCGCCCGATCATCCAGTCGCCCTCCCGGCCAGCGCACCCAAGGATTCCGTCCCCCAAGCCGACATTCCGGGGAGTAATTGGGGAAAAGCTGTAGCAAGCAGAAAACACCACTCTGATTCAGATTCGCGTTCCACAACACGCGCTCGCTCCGAGATTCTGGCTGAAGCCGCATTTACTACGGTGCCAAAGTCCGGTTTTTCCTTGGCGGAATAGAACGTCCTTAAGGTTGACAAATATATCAACCCGCGCTATTCTCGCTACATGAAGTTCGGGAAAATCCTACGGCAACTGCGCTTAGAAAGTGGAATGGGCATCAAATCTCTCGCGCCTGAGTTGCACGTAAATTACACGTACCTCAGCAAGCTGGAAAACGAAGCCATTAGTCCTTCCGAAGATCTAATCGCGCGAGTCTCCGACTATTTCGGGTTCGATCGAGACGCGCTCTTACTGTCTGCAGGGAAGGTTCCAGAAGATATCCTGACAATCCTCCGAGAGCATCCCGATGATGCAATAGCGGTCCTGCGAAGGCAGTTTGGAGAAAAGGGTGTCAAATCCGAATTCGAATCCAGAACCGTTCCTCCAGCTAATTGAGAGCAAGAGAGAACTGTGCGGCGGCCGCTTCACCGCGATGAGGAGGCTTGGAACCCTCGGGGGCTGCGGTCATTTCTCGCTCCTCTTCCGAGCCCAAGATCGCGATACGGGCCAAGAGGTTGCACTGAAGTTCCTCGATCCGGCAGTCACAGAACCTTACCGGCTCGAATCATTTGCTCGAGAAGTAGAGATCCTAGGCGCACTTGAAGGCCAGCCTGACATCCTTAACCGTTTCTCGGGGATGTTGGAGGTAGTCGAGCCTTTTCAACATGCCCTCGGGATGAGGCTCGATGTCACCTTGAAGTTTTACGCCGCCGAACTTGCAGATTCGGATGTTGGGACGATTTTGAATAGCTTCTCAGTCGACCCTGTTGACAAGCTCGTTCAGTTTCGAGCGATGTGTCGGGCCATCCAGAGGATCCATAGCCTGGGAATCGCTCATCGCGACATCAAACCTTCAAACTTTCTAGAGCGTGTTTCATAAATAGGTTCGGCCTCAAGTCAGTGACTTATGTATGAGGGGGGTGAACTGTTGAGCTTCTGTCATGAAGAAGCGGCAGAAGCTGTTGAGCGATGAGCAGTGGGAGTTGATCGGTCCTTTGTTCCCGGAGCCACGACGCAGGAAGGACAACCGGGGCCGTCCGTGGGCCGAGAACCGGGCATGTTTTGAAGGAATTCTGTGGGTTCTGCAAACTGGAGCAGCGTGGCGCTTTCTGCCCGACGAGTATCCCTCGCCGTCAACCTGCTGGCGGCGGCTGAAGCAGTGGGAAGAGGAGGGGATTTGGCTCAACGCTTGGCGAACTCTGCTTGGCGCCCTGGACGCAGAGGGCCTGTTGAAATGGGACGAAGCCTTCCTGGATGGCAGTTTCGCTCCAGCCAAAAAGGGGGCGACGCAGTCGGCAAAACCAAGCGTGGCAAAGGCACAAAGTGGATGGTACTGGGAGACGGTCAAGGTGTTCCGCTGGGACTTCGGCTGGAAAGTGCCTCTCCGGCAGAAGTTACGCTTGCGGACGCCACGCTCAAAGAAGTCCGCGTCCCCAGGCCGAAAGGTCGGCCGCGGCAGAAGCCAAAACGGGTGATCGCGGATCGGGGTTACGACTCCGATCCACTGCGGCAGAGATGGAAACGGCGCGGCATCGAGTTGATCGCGCCTTACCGGAAGAACAACAAGGAGAGGAGATACGAAGATGGCCGGAAACTCCGACGCTACAAACGGCGCTGGATTATCGAACGCACCAACGCCTGGCTGGGACAGTTCCGCCGATTGCTCGTCCGTCATGAACATCTGCTCTCCACCTACCGGGCATTCTTCTATCTCGCCTGCCTCTGGATCACGCTGCGGAAATGTTTATGAAACACGCTCTAGTCATGTCGGACGGGGCATTACGTTTATCGGATTTCGGTACAGCACGCCAATTTAATGGTGCCAAGGGCCTTTTGAAAAGCTACTCGTTTCCACCCGGGGACTGGACGTATGCACCGCTAGAAATGATAGCCGCAATACACGATTTGGAACCAACAATCGCGTACACAGGAGACATCTACTCGTTGGGCGCGGTTCTGTTCGAAATGTTCACGGGGACCCCCCTTAACTTGCACTTGTTTAATTCGTCGATGCTTGTCAATCTTAACGGCATTATGAACACAGTTCGGCCCGAGGATCGCTTTCGCGAATTCAACAAAGCGATCAGCAAAGTTTCTAACAAATACCGCCTTCCGGACGTGCGAGATTTCGGAAGCCTCGTCCCAGCGTCAATAGCGCCAATTCTGAACAGGATGTATGGACAACTCGCCGCGATCGATTATCGTCAGCGCGCGAGAGATTGCAAGTCCACCTTTCTGCAGATTGAGCAATGTCTTTTGGTCCTAAGGAATGAAGCTGCATACTCGCGCTGGCGCCAGAGACGCAGAGCTTTCCGCGAGGCTCTTGAACAGAAACGCCTGAAGCTTCAAACGACCATGATGAATGGAGCAAAATCATGAACACCGCTTCCAATAGCGAGCTGGAAGATTTCGAAAAGAGCACAGTGCCAGAGAGTTTCGAAATAAGCTCACCGTCGAACAACAGTTTGCTTCCCTTCACAAATGCCTCCTTGACTAGGAGAGACGACCGGTCTGTTGAGGTCGATTGGTTAACGTTGGATTCTCCTTCTACGACCGCGTCTTCTGAGAACGTCCTTAAGGAGATGGAGGAGTCCGTACGTCGGAACACGCTCCAATTCCCAGAGAGCGCACGAGCTCATGCAAACCTCGGTGTTGCTCTTCTGAAGCGGGGCCACGCAAAGGAAGCCTTCGAGGAATTGACAACTGCTCTTGAAATCGACCCTGAGAACTACCTTGCGGGTCTCACCTTAGGGCGCCTTCATCTCGCTGAAGGTCGGACCAATGAGTCGGAGAGCGTTTATCGAAAGCTCCTCCAGCTTCATCCTGAAGATGCGGCTATCGAAGTCGGGCTTTCGAGTGTGCTTATCCGCACCAATCGACACGACGAGGCGTACGGACACCTTTCAAATGCGGTGAGAATTGACAAGCGCGACTCATTTGCCCGGTTTTTACTAGGTCTTGTGTGTTTACAGAAGTCCAATCTCAGATGCGCCTTGAATGAGTTCAGAGCAGCGTCTAATCTTGATCTTCGCAATCCGGACATATACCACGCAATTGGGGTAGTCTACACGCTTCAGGGACAGCATCTTCACGCCGAGAAGGCATTCAAGACGGCTTTGGCTCTGGCTCCGGATTCCCCAGCGACAGTAATAAACCTTGCACGCACTTTGTTAGGGTTCAAGAAGGCGGATCAGGCTATCAACATTCTTCAAGGTTATCTGGATACGCATCCAGACGAATTGGGAGTGCGAGATCAGTTGGGATTTGCCTACTTGCAGGCGCAGCGTTACTCGGCAGCAAGGTCTCAGCTTCTCCATATCCTCGAAATGGGGCAGGAGAAGCTGTCACCGGCTGAAATAGGACGCCATCGTACGAATATTGCTGTCACCTATATGCATGAACGTGCTTTTAGGAAAGCGGAAGGAGAACTAAAGAGCGCAATTGAAATATCTCCGAATGTTTCGCATATTCCATATGATAACTTGGCACGTGTTTATGGCTTCACCGACAGAAAGCAGGCGGCCATCAGGGTGCTTCTGGCTGCAATTCAATACTTTCCAGACAGCCGCGAGATTCGATCACTGTTGAGTATTTTTTATGCCGATCAAGAGTACTTCTGGGAAGCAATCCGGGAGCTGGAATACCTTAGAACAAAAGCTATGTTAACGGATGAGAATTATGCAGGTTTGGGAGACGACTACCTTGAAGTCGAAGAGGTTCAAAAAGCTCTTGACGTGTTGATGGAAGGATATTCCAAGTTTCCTAAATCTATGGCCATCATCAATAATCTCGCATACGGCCTCTTGAGTGATGGCAGAACAAGGCAAGCTAAGGAAGTCCTTGCGGCTAGACCGCCGAACAAAGAACCGGGCGTTGAAATGACGGCTACCCTAGGCCTCCTGCGTCTGAGAGAAGGGGATTACGAGGGGGCTCGAAGGCTTTATAAGCGGGCGGAGAACATGGCTACGAAATCCTCCCGGAAAGAACTTGCGCGAAGAGTAAGGCAGAAGATGCACCTGGAGCTTGCGCGGTACCATGTCGAACGTGGGGAGTACGACGCGGGCATACGAGAGATCCGTGTGGGTTTGCAGGAGAAGCTCGAACGTCGGTCCTTTGTTAAGGGCCTGGAGGCGCTTGCAGCTTCGATAAAGGCATAGTTCGGGTGTGGGCGCTGGGGGGCCTAAACCTTCGCGAGCGATATGGGAACCACACGTAATGTGGTTCCCATACTCGCGATCCTCCGAAGCGGGTTTGGCCTCTCAGCCAGGATTAGTAATGGGAACGCCGTTGCGGGCGTTTACCTCCCGCCTCGTTGCCATCCGAAAAAACCGCCGACACCGCCATCGCCCCCGCCAACTCCGCTAACTTCGCTAGCTCCGCTGACGTGCTGACTCACCCCACCCGCTGTCAACTCCGCAAGCACCGTACAAGGCAGCTAAAAGCTAAGAGCTAAAGGCTATTAGCTGGCACTCGCATTTTGCATATAATTTCGGCCTTCTGGCGCACAATCATTCCATAGGCGTTCATCCGGGCCATCTTCGCGCCGGAGACATTCCGCCGCGAACCCGGTTTCCGCGCCAAATTCGGCGCACGAATCGGAAAAAGGAGCGAAAAGCACCCCTAAGTCCTTTGAATTGGGGATCATATCGACTAACCCCTTTGGAATCAGCGGGCTGGAGCAAATGATCAAGGGTACAAACGACTGAAGGGAAAGCACTTAACCCGAAAAGGGGAGGGGGGGCGGGGTCCTGTGGAACTGTGAAACTGTGAGACGCACCATTCGCCCGCCCCACGACGATGAACTGTGACTTGTGAACTGTGAACTGAAGATAAACTGTCGCTTGCTGGCGTCGTCAGACTAATTCCGCAAACTCCGCTAACTCCGCTAACCCCGCAACTGTGAACTACGAACTGTGAACTGTCGTTCACCCCTGTGCGAAAATCGAACTTTGCACACGCAGTCCAACTTCCGGCTGCTCGTGGTCCGCCTTGGCGCCATGGGCGACATTCTTCACGCGCTTCCCGCCATCACCGCGTTGCGCCTCGCGCATCCCTCATGGCAAATTGCCTGGGTTGTGGAACCTCACTGGCAGCCGCTGCTCGCCGCATCCGGCGCCATTTCGCGCGGCCCCGCCATGCCCGTCGTCGACCGCCTCCACTTTGCCGCCATGCGCGAGTGGAAACGCCGCCCGCTCAGCCGCAAGACGGCGGCCGAAATCAAAGCCCTGCGCCGCGAACTTCGCGCCGCCAACTATTCCTCTGTTCTCGATCTGCAAGGCGCAATTCGCTCCGCGGTCATCGCGCGCATGTCTGGTTGCGCGCGCCGCATTGGAGAAGCCAGCCCGCGTGAATGGCCCGCGCATTGGCTCTTCACTGAGCGCGTCGTGACGCGCGGCGCGCACGTCATTGAGCAGGACGTCGAACTCGCCTCGGCCGTTGCCGGCGACGCGCTCTCGCCCGCCGAGCCCTTGCTGCCCGTCGATCCCGAAGCCGAACGCTGGTGCGACCAATGGCTCGCCGCCGTCTTCCCCGGCGACACGCGCCCCATCGCCCTCATCGCTCCCGGCGCTGGCTGGGGTGCCAAGCGCTGGCCTCCCGAACGCTACGCTGACGTCGCGTGTGGCCTCGTCGCTCGCGGCATGCGCGTCCTCGTCAATGCCGCCCCCGGCGAGGAATCGCTCGCCGCCCCCATCGTCATTGCCGCCAAAGCAGTCCCGCTCAACGTCACGCTGCCGCAGTTGATCGCGCTCACCCGCCGCATCGCCCTGTGCATCGGCGGAGACACTGGCCCGTTCCACCTCGCCTCCGCCCTCGGCCGCGCCGTCGTCGGCATCTACGGCCCTACCGATCCCAGCCGCAACGGCCCCTTCGGCACCCATGCCACGGTGTTGCGTAGCCCCGGCAGCCGTCGCGACCATTCCCGCCGCTCTGCGCCCGACCCCGGCCTCCTCACCATCGCCCCCGACGCCGTCCTCCGCGCCACCGACGCATTGCTCGCCGAGGAGCGAACCCGATGACCTCGCAGACTGGCCACAATACACCTCCGAAGGTCTGCTCGATGCAATCGTGGCAAAAAATTGCGCGACGCATCCGCGTGCCGCTGGGCTTTCTCACCGCCGCCGTCTATCTCGTTGAAGTTGCGCGCCGCGCTCCGCACCCTCGCGCCATTGCCTGGAGCCTCGCGCTCGTCCTCCCCGGCATGGCTCTGCGCGCCGCCGCCTCCGGCACCGTAAAGAAGAATCGCGAACTTACCGTCACCGGTCCCTACGCTTTCACGCGCAGCCCGCTCTATCTTGGTTCCACGCTCATCGCCGCCGGCTTTGCCGTGGCCTTGCTCAGTTGGCCAGTCGCGCTTTTGCTCGCAGTCGGCTTCGCCGTCATTTACGTTCCGGTGATCGCATCAGAAGAGCATTTCCTCCGCGCCACATTTCCCGCGTTCGATGTCTATTCCCGCAGCGTTCCCCGCTTCATCCCGCGGTTCACTCCGGCCAGGTTCTATCCTGGAAGCGATGCATCTCCTGTTTCCCAGGCAGTTACCGAAGGACCTCGCGACGGCTTTTCCCTTGCACTCTATCTCAAACACCGCGAGTACAATGCTGCTTTAGGGGCAGTACTGCTTTACCTGGGCCTGCTCTTCCTGCGGCCGTTGCTGGGGTGCCTTCTGCACAGTGCCCGATGAGCGTTTTTCGAGTCCACGCAGTCCAACAAAGTGGGTCGGTTCAGTCCATAAGGAGCCGCGTCGAACATTGAAGATACGCGCGCACGAAGTGACCCTCTTTTGTGCTCTCGCCCTCGCGGCCTCCTCGAGCGGCCAGAACTCCGACACCCTCGCCCCGCCGCGCCCCGGCTACAGCTTCCCGCAGCGACAGACCCTCACTTATGCCGTGGATTGGCGTGTCTTTCCCGCCGGGACGGCCGTCATTCACTTTGAGCAGGCTGGCGATCGCGAGCGCATCACCGCCTCCGCCTACACAAGCGGCGCCCTCAACCTCCTCTTTCACGTCGCAGACACCTTTCAGTCCGACTTCGACCGCGACAAGGGCTGCTCCTACGACTTCGACAAGCAAACTGTCGAAGGCCGCCGCCAGAACAACTCCACCCTCCACCTCGACTACGCCAACTCCAAATCCATCCTCGACGAGAAGAATCAGGTCAACGGTGTGACCAAGCATGTCGAGTCGACCGTGCAAGGCTGCCTTACCGATCTGCTCACCGGCATTTTCTACGCTTCTTCGCAGCCTCTCGTGCTTGGGCACAACTTCGCCATGCCCGTGGCCGACGCACAGCGCACCGTCCTGGTCACCATGAAGGTCGAAAGCCGCGAAGAGATCAAGACCTCACTCGGTACCTTCAAAACTATCCGCGTGCAGCCCACTGCCGACGCCGGCGTCGTCAAAAACCGCGGTAATATCTGGATCTGGTACACCGACGACGATCGCCATCTTCCCGTGCAGATGCGCGCGCGCCTCTTCTGGGGAACCATCACCTTCCGCCTCACCGCCGACGATTACAAATAGCCAATGCCTTTCTGGCCCCTGATCCCTGATCTCTGATCCCCGTCGTTCCGGTGTAAAATCTCCCTTCGCGCACACAACCCACCTTTTCCCGCGCGAAAGGGATTCTCATGCGCAAAATCTCACACAGATTTCGGGTGCCCCCGGTCTCGAATTTGAGACCTGGGATCGCACAAATGCTGTTTCTGCTGCTTTTCTTTGCCTTCCTTCTTCCGCTGATTAGCTCGGCGCAAACTCCTCCGCCTCGTCGCCCCATCACCTTCGATGACATGATGCACATGAAGCGCCTCGGCGAAACCGCCGTCTCGCCCGACGGCAAGTGGTTGGCCTACTCCGTCACCGCCGTCGATCTCGCCAAAAACACCAAAACCCCCGAGCTCTGGCTCCAGGCCATCTCCGAGCCCTCATTCCAGGAATCGGCCCCCATCAAGCTCTCCGTCGCCCAGCCCGGCGATAGCGATCCGCAGTTTGCACCGGACGGCAAACGAATCCTCTTCATCAGCAGCCGCACCGGTGCGCCGCAGATCTGGCTCGCTGACTTTGACTCCGCCACCGGCGCCGCCACGCATCAGCACAAGCTCACCAATCTCGACCTCGGCATCGACAACGCCAAATGGTCGCCCGACGGCCATTCGATTGTATTTACTGCGTCGGTCTATCCCGACTGCCCGGCCATCATGCCCAACGACAACGGCGTCGGCGCGGAGTGCAACTACGATCGCGCCGCGGCAGCAGCCGACAGCAAAGTAAAGGCGCAGATCTGGACCCATCTTTTATATCGCCACTGGAACCACTTCACCGGCGACCAGCGCTCCCACTTGTTTCTGGTTTCGGTGGACAAGGGTGCGATGCGCGACCTCAACCCCGGCGACACCCACGACGTTCCGCCCTTCTCGCTCGAAGGCTCCGGCTGCGGCTGCGACCTCTCTCCCGATTCCAAAGAGCTGGCATTTACCGAAAAGAAAGTGGACGACGAGGCGATGTCAACCAACGCTGATATTTTCACGCTGGACTTAACCGATCCCGCCACGAAGCCCGTCAAGGTCAGCACATCTCCCGGCGGCGACTTCGACCCCGCCTACTCGCCCGACGGCAAATACCTCGCCTGGCGCTCCCAAGCTCGCGCCGGCTACGAAAGCGACAAGTTTCGCCTCGTGCTTTACGACCGTGCCGCAAAGACGATCAAAGACCTGCTTCCGGACTGGGATAACTGGGTGGACGAGTTTGCGTGGAGTCCAGATTCAAAGGCAATTTTCTTTGCGGGAAGCGAGACCGGAGAGTCGCCCGTCAGCCGTGCAAATCTGTCGGGCGGATTTGTGGAGCTTGTTACTCACAGCGACTTCGGCGATTTGCATCCTGGAACGGATACAAAATCTCTCATTGCCACCGGCATGACCGTCGAGGCTCCAGGCGAGGTGTTTGTAGTCCATTTGCACGAGACGGCCTATCCACATGATAGGGACGCACAACTCGGGTTCAGTCCCAGCCTTAAGTACCTTTCCAATCCGCGCGCGACTGAGCCAATTACTCACCTCAACGACGCCATCCTCGCGCAGCTCGATCTCCCCAAAATGGAATCCTTCTGGTTCACCGCCAAAGACGGCACCAAACTCGAAGGCTTCCTCATCCGCCCGCCCGGCTTCGATCCCGCCCAAAAATATCCCGTCAAATTTTTGATCCACGGCGGCCCGCAGGGCGCTTGGGGCGATTCATGGTCCTATCGCTGGAACGCCGAGCTCTTCGCCGCCAACGGCTACGTGGTCGTCATGATCAATCCCCGCGGCTCAACCGGCTACGGCCAAGCCATCGTCGATGGCGTCAACGGCGACTGGGGCGGCAAGCCCTTCACCGATCTGATGACCGGCCTCGACTACGTCGAGCAGCACTATCCCTTCATAGACAAGTCGCGCGAGTGCGCCCTCGGCGCCAGCTACGGCGGCTACATGGCCAACTGGGTGCTCGGCCACACCAACCGCTTCAAGTGCATCGTCTCCCACGACGGCATGTTCAACGCCGAGTCTGCATTCGGCTCGACAGAAGAAGACTGGTTCAACATCTGGGAATTCCGCGGCCATCCGTGGGACTATTACGGGAAGCCCGATAGCGAGAATCCGTATCGCAAGTGGTCGCCGTCGCTCTACGCCAAGAACTTCAAAACCCCCACGCTCGTCGTTCATTCGCAGCTCGATTACCGGCTCGACGTCAGCGAAGGTTTCCAGCTCTTCGACACCCTGCAGATGCTCGGCGTCCCCAGCAAGATGCTCTACTTCCCCGACGAGGGCCACTGGGTGCTCAAGCCGCAGAACTCTCAGCTCTGGTACAAAACAGTCAACGACTGGGTCGACCAATGGACAGGGAAAGCAGCCACTAGCCGCTAGCCTCACCGTCGGTGCAACAATATTGGGTGCCCCAGGTCTGGTCTTTGAGACTTGGGAATCCGCTTACGTCTCGTTGTCGCCTGCAAGCTGGGAGCTAGGAGCTGGAAGCTGCCTTTCAACCGCAAATCCGCCAAGCCTCGCGCCCCGCTCACCGAGGCCGCTCTCTACAACTACGCCGTCAAAGCCCTCGGCCGCCACATGCGCACCGAAGCCGAACTGCGCCGCCTCATGAGCACCCGCGCGGAACCAGACCCCAGTGGCGCCTCCGCGATCTCTGCCGTTCTCACCCGCCTCAAAGAACACGGCTTCCTCAACGACGCCGCCTTCGCCGAAACCTACGCCCGCCTGCGCCAGGAAAACGAGAAGCTCGGCGTGCGCCGCGTGCGCCAGGATTTGCAGCAGAAGGGAATTCGCTCCGACCTCATCAACGAGACCCTCGAAGCGCGCTACGGCGCCACGAACGAGGAAGAGCTCGCCCGCCAATATCTCAACCGGAAACGCATTCCAAAACCTGAGAGTCCGAAGGACACTGCGCGCGTCATGCGCCGCCTCGTCACCGCTGGCTTCTCAACCGGCGTCATCTACAAAATTCTCCGCCAGTGGAACGTCCCCGACGAAGCACTCGCGGCGCTCGACAATCTCAGCTCCGAAGATGCAGCCGGCAACTCACACGAAGATTAATCTTCAACGATCCTGCGGCAGCACCACCGTCGCGGTTGCCGGCTTCCCAACCGGCTTCGTAATCGCCTCGCGCACCTTCGCCAAAGGCGCGCCGCTTTCGAATTCGATCCCATCCGGACTCGTTTGAATGCCCAGCTCGCTCCACAACTTCGCCAAATCCACCGTCACAGGTTTGTCTTTCCATTCGTTATACTGATCGGTCAACACGTGTGTGCCCGTCGCCTTGTCGCCGATTGCCAACGCCTGCGGTAAATCCCAATCATGGTCAATCGTGCCCCCTGCTTCAACAATGGCGCGCAAAGCATCCTGCAACCCTTTACGATTTTTGGTCTCGCGCCGAATCTCCACGTCCGCCGTCAGGCAAAACATGGCCCCGCCCCAATATGTCCGCCCCCATGTGTGCGTTCGATCCACGCCTTGGTCTCCCTCTGCGGGCTCGCCCTTTGGCATATCGCGCACCATATCGTTCCAGATCTTCTGTGCTGTGAGTTCACGGGTCATCACGCGCGCAATCGGCTCGATGTACGTTGCCAGGCCCTCTTCGATCCAGTGCTGATCGTCGGGCATGGAAGGAAACGCCATGTGCACCAACTCATGCGTCATCGTCCAATCGTCGGCCAGGTCGGCCGCGGTCGTGTGCTCGCCGACGCGGATGCGTGTAAAGCCCGGGAATCCGTGCATGTCGCCCCACGTCGTGCCTTGCAGAATGCCGTGCCGAGCAGCCACCGGAATCATGAGCACGCGAGCCCTTGCCACAGGAAAGCGCCCATAGTATGTCGCCACCGCCGAGGCCGCAGCCTGCACGTGCGCAAGAACAGCTTCCTTCGGCAAATCGAGCGGCCCCTCGGCAAAGTCCACCTGGATGACCGAGTCCCCCACCTTGATGTTGTCGGTCTCGGCAATCGTCACGTTGCGCCAGTCCGGTCGTTGCGCATGGGCAGGAGCTGCAGAAAGGCCGCACTCGATTGCGCCGGCCGCGAGGCAGAGCAGGGAAGCGAGGACTAACCAGTGAAGCGACCGGGCCATGTAGTTCATTGGACGGGTAAATCGAGGCTTTAGACGAGACGCACCAGCGCGCCTGCCACCACAAGTGGTGCGAGAACCTGGCGTCTGCTCTCATGCGAGCGAAAAGCGAGCGTCTGCCCAACCGCTGATGCTGGAACTAAGGGCTGGTGCCGCGCTTCTTTCTCGCGCGGCCGGCCGAAGGCGTCTGCCCCACCGCAGGTGGTTACACTAAGAGAGCCATGCAATTTCGCTCGGGAAATGAGATACGCGAGCTGTTTCTGCGCTTCTTTGAGTCCAAGGGGCACCGCCGCGTGCACTCGTCCTCACTGGTGCCCGCCAATGATCCAACATTGCTCTTTACCAACGCGGGCATGAACCAGTTCAAAGATCTCTTTCTTGGTGCCGAGAAGCGCGACTACTCCCGCGCCACATCCTCGCAAAAGTGCGTGCGCGCCGGCGGCAAGCACAACGACCTCGAAAACGTAGGCTTCACCCGCCGCCATCACACCTTCTTTGAGATGCTGGGCAATTTCAGCTTCGGCGACTACTTCAAGCGCGACGCCATCCGCTTCGCGTGGGAGCTGGTAACCAGCTCTGAGTGGTTCGGCATCCCGAAGGACCGCCTCTACGTCACCATCTTCGAGGGCACGGCCGATGTTCCGCGCGACGACGAAGCCGAGAAATACTGGCTCGAAGTGGGGGTACCCAAAGACCGCATCGGCGAGTACGGCGTCAAAGACAATTTCTGGCAGATGGGCGAAACCGGCCCCTGCGGTCCCTGCTCCGAGATCTTTTACGACATGGGCATCGAGGCCGCCGAAACTCCTGGCGTCGATCTGCCTTTTGGGAAAGATGAAGCCCGCTACGTCGAAATTTGGAATCTGGTCTTCATGCAGTTCGATCGCTCGGCCGTCGCCGATGCCGCCGGAAAGACCGCTTACAAGTTAACTCCGCTTCCCAAGCCCTCCATCGACACCGGCATGGGCCTGGAGCGCGTCGCCGCGGTACTGCAAAACAAGATCAGCAATTTCGAGACCGACCTCTTCACGCCGCTGATTGCTTGCGCCGAAGAACTGACCGGGAAACAGGTCAGCGATTCCGCGATTGAGCGGGAGAGCCGAACAGCAGATGATAATGCGGCCAGCCTTCGCATCATCGCCGACCACGCCCGCGCTGCAACATTCCTCATCAATGACGGTGTGCTCCCGTCGAACGAAGGCCGCGGCTACGTGTTACGCAAGATTCTGCGCCGCGCCATTCGCCACGGCCGCCTCCTCGGCCAGGAAAAGCCTTTCCTCAATCAAATGGTCTTCGCCGTCCGCGACGAAATGAAAGGCGCGTACCCCGACCTCGTCGATTCTGCCGCACGCGTCGCGCGAGTCGTCGAGGCCGAAGAGAATCAATTCGATCGCGTGCTCAAAATCGGCCTCACGCGTCTCGACGAAGAGTTGAAGGGTGATTTCACGGGAGCCAAGGCCTTTCACCTCTACGAAACCTTCGGCCTGCCGCTCGACTTCATGGTTGATGCAGCTCGCGATGCCGGCGTCAAATTCGATGAGGCGGGCTTCGAGCATGCCCGCGCCGAAGAGCAGGCACGCGCTCGTGCCTCCTGGAAAGGTGGCAGCCAGAAATCCGCCAGCCCTGCCTTCCGCGATCTGCCCAAGACCATCTTCGAGGGCTATCGCCGGCTCAACTCCACCAACTGCGAAGTCCTCGCCATCGTGAAAAATGGTGTCGGCGTTCCTGCAGCATCCGCCGGCGACGAAGTCGAAATCGTCCTCGACCACACCAGCTTCTACGGCGACTCCGGCGGCCAGATCGGCGACACCGGATGGTTCACCTCGACCGATGGCAACACTACGATCGCCGAGATCACTGGCTGCGTTCTTCCGGTTCAGGGCGTCCGCGCCCACAAAGCTCTGCTCAAACAAACGCTCGCTGTCGGCGGTCATGTCAACACCGTCGTTGACGGCGTTCGCCGCGACTCCATCCGCCGCAATCACACCGGCACGCACCTGCTGCACGCCGCGCTGCGCCAGGTTCTGGGCACGCACGTCAAACAGGCCGGTTCGCTTGTTGCGCCTGACCGTCTGCGCTTCGATTTTTCCCATTTCGCGCAGGTGGCCGCCGAAGAGCTGAGCGAGATCGAAGACATCGTCAACCGCGAAGTCCTCAAGAACGCGCGCGTCGAAACCCTCGAAGATGTGCCCATCGACGTTGCCGTCAACGAATACCACGCCATGGCGCTCTTCGGCGAAAAGTACGGCGATAAAGTCCGCGTCGTCAAACTCTCCGACGGTTTTTCGACCGAACTCTGCGGCGGAACGCATACGTCGGCCACCGGCGAAATCGGCCTGCTCAAATTGACGGCCGAAACCTCGGTTTCTTCCGGCGTTCGCCGCGTTGAAGCCATCAGCGGTTTGGGCTCGCTCGATACTTTCCGCCGCGACTTTGCCGTTGCGCAGTTTGCCTCATCGGTAGCCTCGTCTCCCGACGGCAATCTCTCTGAGGCGCTTCGCGCCAAGCTCGCTGCTCAGGAAGATGAACTCAAGCACCTGCGCCGCGAGCTCGATCAGGTGCGGATGAAGTCGGCAGCCGGCTCGCTCGACGACGCAGTCGCCCGCGCGGTCGAAGTCAAGGGCGTGAAAGTCCTCACGCACCGCGCCGACTCGCTCGAGCGCGGGCAGTTGCGCACGCTCGTCGACAATCTCAAGCAGAAGCTCGGTGAAGGGGTTGTGGTGCTGGCCTCAGCGCAACCTGAAGGTAAAGTCGCGATCATCGCGGGTGTTACGCCCGGCTTGGTCAAGCGCATTCAGGCTGGCAAGCTTGTCGGTGCCGTCGCCAGGCTGGTCGGCGGCTCGGGCGGAGGCAAGCCCGAGATCGCCGAAGCCGGTGGTAAAGATCAAGCCCAGATCGACGCGGCCCTTAAAGCCGCGCCAGAGATTATCGCGCAGCTACTCGGGTAGCCCCGGCGCCGCGGATTTTGAAGTTATATCCCACCCCGAAAGAAACAATCGGGTAGAAGCGCAGCGGGTTCAGGTCGTTTTGATACTTGGCAACCTGGGCCTGCAGGTTCGAATCCAGGGTCGAATTGCCTACGACGTTCATACAGCCCACCGTGCCTTGCGGATTGGCACAAACTTGCCCCGACGTGAGCGCCATATTCAGCGTTGGTGCCCCAATCATCGCTGCTCCAACCTCAAAGGGAAACGACAGGTGACCGCCGGTGCGCGAGATCAGGTTGCCCCATCCCGTGGTGATCGTAAACGCGGGGTTCTGCTTATTCAGGCCGAGGTTCGCGGAGCCGGCCGCCGGACTTGCTTCGGAGGAGTAGTAGGTAAATCCATCCAGCGTGAACGATGTGCCGCCAGGGGCCGTGATCGTCGAGCTTACTGCGTTCTGGTTATAGAACAGAACACCGGGGCTCACGCGAAAACCGTGATAAGGAAACGGGTAAAAGTCGACTGAGGCGCCCGCCGACGCCATGTTCACCTTGCCGTTCAAATTAAGGCCGCTCACCGAAATGTTATTCACGGTGTAGTTGAAAAAGTTGCCGGTGCCGCGCAGGTTCATATAACGGTTGGCGTTTACCGCAGCCTGCATGTTGATGCCCATGGCAGACACCCCGCCGCTAAACGCAAGCCTCGAAAATGGCGCGGGCGCGATATGGGGTGGCAGTTTCGCTGCATTTGCGCGCGGGCTAGTGAAGCCCCCGTTTGTGGCCGAAACCGCTGAATCCGTCGAAGCGGATACGAAAGGGGCGGATTGCGCAAGCAGCGCGGCGCATCCTGCCGCAACGCTGAGAACCAGGCAATAAATCGTGCGTTTCAAAGTGCCTCCAATGTCGTTCACAATTTTGGCCAATTGATTAAATCGGCAATCTCATTCCAGGGATGAGGCGGAATGCCCTGCGACAACTCGACTGCAGGTGAGTTAGCACACCATCCCCAATTGCGTTTCTTGAGGTCAAAGCTATCAATGCGTTACTTTAGGCACAATACATAGTAAGGGGTATTGAATGACCATGGTAACTCTCTGCCTTCACAATCATCCCTAAGCCGCGTCCCCGCTCAAATGCCGTAATCTGAGCCCATGCCGCGGCTCGACGACGAATCCGGAAAAATCGCTGCGCTGCGCTCACGTTTGCTCGAGTGGTATGCGCTCAACGCCCGCGACCTGCCTTGGCGGCGCAGCACCGATCCATACGCAATCTGGGTTTCCGAGATCATGCTGCAGCAAACGCGCGTTGCCGTCGTTGTCGAGCGCTATCAGGCATTTGTCGCGCGCTTCCCCACGCTCGTCTCCCTGGCCCTCGCGCCGGAACAGGAAGTGCTCGCACTTTGGAGCGGACTTGGCTACTACCGCCGCGCACGTATGCTTCACAAGGCTGCGCAGTTTGTCGCTTCCAATTTCGCGGGCAACCTGCCGGTGCGAGCCGATCAACTGCGCGCACTACCCGGCATCGGTACCTACACAGCCGCGGCGGTTGCCAGCATCGCTCATGGCGAGCCGGTCGCTGTTGTCGATGGCAACGTGGAGCGCGTGCTTTGTCGCGTCGCGGGCTGGGAGTCAGGCAGTCGCAAAGGCGGCGGCGCCGCGTTGCGCCACAAGGTTGCCGATCTCGCAGGGCGTCTCTTGGATCCCGCCCGTTCTGGCGATTTCAATCAGGCGATCATGGACCTGGGTGCGACCGTTTGCACGCCCCGAAACCCGCAATGCCTGGTGTGTCCCCTGGTGGAAAATTGCAAAACGCGCGGGGAACACAAAACTTCCAGGCGTGCCCCGATGACCAGCCGCGTCATTGCCTACGCACTCTCTGTGCGCACGAGCGGCGCGCGCGGCACACGGCGCTCCTCCAGCATCCGCCGCAGCTCCGGCGTTCGTGAAGTCCTGCTCGAACAACGCTCCGCCAAGATGACAGTCATGCCGGGAATGTGGGAACTCCCCACGCTCCTCAACTCCGAAGTTCCCGCAAACGAACTGCGCATGGCGCTCCGCCACGCCATCATGCAGGTCAACTATTACGTGCGCATTCGCACGGTCATTGAAAACGATATTGACACAATGACGGCGACAGGCGGCACGCGCCGCTGGGTTCCGCTGGGCGAAGCCGCGGGAATGGCGCTCACCGGGCTCACGCGCAAAGTGCTCGCACGCGCGCGGTTGCTGCCGGCGGCGCCGCTCATCACGGTTGCTGCGCAGTTGCAGGCCGACGTACTCTGAAGGGGTCGATTCCGGTCCAGGCCTCAACACGCCCGCTGCCAATCGTTTAATCCGCGGAGATCGCATGCGTTCTGTTTTCGTTCTGTCCGTCTTTTCCGCAGCTTTTTTGCTGCGCCATTCATCGCCTCTCAACAGCCAACCGCTGCTCCGCCTGTTCCTGAAATTGCAGGCCTGCCTCCGGCTGCGCGTGCGGCCGCCGCCTCCATCGATCCCGAGAAAATTCGCGCCCACGTTCGCTTCCTCTCGCTCGATCTGTTAGAAGGCCGCGGTCCCGGCACGCGCGGAGGCGAGCTGGCCGCTGAATACATTGCCACGCAGTTCGCGCTTGCGGGTCTTCAACCCGCCGGAGACAACGGCTCCTACTTCCAGTGCGTTCCGCTCTATGCCGTGCACACCGTTGAAGACAAAACCACCTTCTCCTTTGTGCCGGCACAGCGGTCAGCCCATTGACCTCGCCTATGGCTCTGAAATTGTCGCCAAAGATCAGACCGGCCAGCCTGTGGCTGACATCGATGCGCCCATCGTTTTCGTGGGCCACGGCATTCAGTGCCCCTGAGTATCACTGGAACGATTACGCTGGCCCCAACGGCGCCGACATCGATCTCAAGGGCAAGATCGCGCTGGTCATCGTCAACGAGCCGCCTTCGAATGATCGCGAATTTTTTCAAAGGCAAAGCTCTCACCTACTACGGCCGCTGGACCTACAAATATGAGGAAGCTGCCCGCCGCGGAGCCATCGGCGTGCTCATCATTCATCGCGACAGATCTCGCCAGCTACGGCTGGGACGTCGTGCGCAATTCGCAGTCCGTCGAGAAAAGCTATCTCGAAGGCGATCCCTCTGCCACGTTGCGCGCCGCTGCCTGGATTCAGCACGACGTAGCACAGCAGCTCTTCACCGCAGCCGGGCTCGGCGATCTCGATCATGCCATCGATCGCGCGGGAACTCCCGGAGCGTTCCATGCCGTCGAGCTTCCCGTCCGGCTGCGCGCGCATATTGAAAGCCGCGTTCGCCGTTATGTCAGTTCAAATGTCGTAGGCCGCGTTCCCGGTGCCGCTCCCGGCGGCAATGCCGTACTCTATACCGCGCATTACGACCACCTCGGCATCGACCCCGACGCGAAAGGCGACGACATCTACAACGGCGCAGCCGACAATGGCACCGGCTGCGGAATTCTGCTCGAGATGGCGCGCGCCTTTGCGCAGTCGCCCCAGCGCCCGCCGCATGCAATGTACTTTGCGTCCGTCACCGCAGAAGAGCAGGGATTGCTCGGCTCGCAGTTCTTGGCATGCATCCGCCTGTTCCCGCCGGTCAGATTGCTGCTCGACCTGAACTACGACATGCTGCTCCCCATCGGCATTCCCCGCTCAGTCGACTTGAACGGCGCCGAGCGCATCGATTTCTGGCCCACCGTGCAATCCGTCGCCAAAGCCTTCGATCTCGCTTTGCTGCCCGATCCCACACCCTCGGCCGGCCACTATTACCGCTCCGATCATTTCTCCCTGGCCCGCGTCGGCATTCCCGCCTTCTCCGTCGATCAGGGCGATCTCTTCGAAGGGCACGATTTGGCGTGGGGCCGCGCGCAGTCTCGAGGATTACGTGGAACACCACTACCACCAGCCTTCCGACGAATACCGCGCCGATTGGGACTTCCGCGGCAACGCCAAGCTCGCCCGCTTCGGCTTTGTCCTCGGTTGGCTGGCAAGCTGAACAACCGAAACCAATCGAGTGGCTTCCCAACGACGAATTCGAATCCGCGCGCAAGGCCAGCGAAAAAAACTAGACTCGCCATTCAGAAGTAGGAAAAGTCGCTGTGGTGGAGAAGTGCCAACGAATGGCTCCGAAGTACCATTGAACCGGCAAAGGTAACGGCATTTAATGAACTCAAATCCGGTGGAGTGCTGCTGTTGGGCGCAGAGCCGTATACCAACGACATTCAATGCGCCACTTTCTCCTGGTCTGAAAAAAGCCTCTCGGAAACGATGAGCTTTTTGTGCGATTATGCGTGAACAGGTCTACAAATTAATGCAAGATTTCGCTGAAGCCAACGTGGCAGCACGGCGCCGGCAGAAAGACTTCTCTGTCGCACCGAGTCGTGCCCTCTGGTATTTGTGGACGATTCTTGCCATCGCGCTTCTTCTGCGGATGGTGGTCTTCCTCTTATTTCCCAGTATCTATTACCCCGACGAGGTATTTGAGTCGCAAGAGGCCGCTCACCGCCTCGCGTTCGGATATGGGGTCATCCCGTGGGAGTTTCGCATCGGCATTCGCTCGTGGGTCTTGCCCGCTTTCATCGCCGGGATCATGAAGTGCACCGCTTGGCTCTCCTCCGGCTCTTCAGGTTACATTTTCGGGATATGCCTGTTTTTCTCTTTGCTTTCGTTGACGGTGGTCTGGTTTTCATTTTCCTGGTGCCGACGGTACCTGGGAATGCAATATGCTCTCCTGGCCGCCTTCACCACTGCAATTTGGTTTGAGCTCGTTCATTTCGGTCCACGAACCTTCAGCGAATTTGTTGCCGGCAACCTCTTTCTTCCAGCTATTTATCTGGGTTCCGTTGAACAGCATGAAAAGCCGGAAAGCAAATGGCGCCTGCTCCTCAGCGGCATGCTGTTAGGCCTGACCGTTTCGCTGCGGATACAGTTTGGCCCGGCTGTTTTGCTCGTTGCGCTCTGGATCATGTCTCAGAACTGGAAAGCGCGATCACTTCCTGTTGCCGCTGGAATCGTGATTGTCGTGTCGATGTTCGGCCTGGTCGACGCCGTGACCTGGTCCTACCCCTTCTACTCCTACTACGCATACATCAGAGAAAACCTTCTCCACCACCGAGCCGCTAAATTCGGCATCCAGCCTTGGTATTATTTTTTCCTCAAGCTCCTTTACCGTACGGGGCCCATGGTGTTTCTTGCCCTCGTGGGTATCCGCCGCTCGCCCATCTTGGGTTGGATTTGTCTGGCCATCCTGCTCCCGCATCTCTTAATCGGGCATAAAGAATATCGCTTCATCTATCCTGTTCTACCCTTGTTGCTGACTTTGGCTGCGATCGGGATCATTGATTCTCTGCAATTTCTCGAGCGAAAAACAAAATTTAACTTGCCTGCGCGGGTCGAATCGCTGTTGGCGGCAAGCTTTGTTCTCGCTTGCTCGCTTGTCCTCGCAAGTCATTACCCGGATTGGACAACAGCGCGCGGCGAACTCCTTGCGTTTAATCGCCTCAGTGTGGACGAACATGCTTGTGGTGTTGCCATCCGCGATGTTGACACGGCGCACGTCGGCGGTTATACGCATCTCCACCGTCCAATTCCGATATTTGTTTTTCACAACTTCTCCGATGCGTATCCAGTTGTGGGCGCCTTCAATCGATTGGTCGCGCCAGAATCGTCTGTCGTGCCAGTCCAGGGTTACTCCTTATCCAGTTGTCGGGATGGTGTCTGCGTTTACCAACGCGAAGGCTCATGCCAGGCTATCGGATCGGAGCATGAAATCAACGAGTTTCTCAGGCGGAGAGACGAGAGAATAATGAAAATTGCGAATGAGTCGCCGCAATGAGATATAGCCGATCCCTGCCATTGGTCGTGCAGGCTGCCTACGCTGGCGTCCAGACGCCACCAGAAGAGGCACGTTAGCGGTCAGGGCGCAAAAAAT
Organism: uncultured Acidobacteriaceae bacterium; assembly: GCA_963758785.1. Lineage (GTDB taxonomy): Bacteria > Acidobacteriota > Terriglobia > Terriglobales > Acidobacteriaceae > Telmatobacter. The sequence goes on along the minus strand of CAVWXA010000015.1, from coordinate 647,559 downwards.
CGCTACATCCAGGGCAAACGTGGTGTGAAAGCAGTTCATCGAATAGTAACTCCCGCGTTGCCCATTGCTGTCCAAAATAGCGGATATCTGTTTGACCCGAGAAATGTTTGAGGAGGCTGATCCCCAGTTACTCTGAAGTGGGTTCCCAGACAGGACCACATTCGGAGAAGAGAGGATCAGCCATGCTTCAAGTATGCAGTGTGTACTCGCAGCTTTTGCAACTGTTTTCGCGCGGGCAGTTCGCTCGGGCAGTCAAACACCACGAGGCGGAGCGCAACGCCAAGGGGTTCAGCAGTTGGGAGCAATTTGTGGCCAATCTGTTTTGCCAGTTGGCGCATTTGAACTCACTTCGCGAAGTATGTATGGGACTGGCCAGTTGTGAATCCCCGCTGAAGCATCTGGGCATCAGCGTCACGCCGAAGAAATCGACCTTGGCGTATGCCAACGCCAACCGTCCTTGGGAACTCTACGAGTCGATTTTCATGCAGCTGTTGGAAAAGTGTCAGATGGAGACGGCGGCGCACGGCCGTCGCAAGTTCCGTTTCAAGAACAAGCTGATGAGTCTGGATGGCAGCGTCATAGAGCTGTCGGCGACCATGTTCGACTGGGCCAAATACACGCAACAGAAGGGCGCGATCAAGCTGCATCTGTTGCTGGACCACGACGGCTACCTACCTTCGTTCGCGGTGGTGACGGAGGGCAAGCATAGCGAGTTGAACGTAGCGCGGGACTTGCGCCTGAAAGCGGGCACGATCCTGGCCGTTGACCGCGGCTACAACGATTATGTGTGGTTCAGGCAATTGACGCGGGACGGGGTCTTCTTCGTCACGCGAATGAAATCCAACACGGTCTACACGACTGTTGAAGTGCGTGCGGTTCCGGAAAAAGGCAACGTCCTCAATGACCAGATCATCTCTGTGCCCTTTTTGAGCAAGAAAGGCGAAGCGCCGGTCCTGTTTCGGAGAATCGAGTACTGGAACGCGGACAAGCAAGAGGTTCTGGTCTTCTTCACCAACCTGCTCCACTTGGCAGCCTCGACGGTGGCCGCGATCTATAAGGACCGCTGGCAAATCGAGCTTTTCTTTAAGGCGCTGAAACAAACCGCAAAAGTGAAGTCGTTCCTGGGCACCAGCGCCAATGCAGTCAAGACGCAGATATGGACGGCATTAATCGCCATGCTGATCCTGAAGTACCTGCAGATGAAATCCAGCTTCGGTTGGTCGCTTTCCAATCTGGCCGCCCTGCTGCGCCAACAGTTGTTCATCTTCAGAGACTTGTGGGCATGGCTCAACACTCCTCTGGAAGGACCGCCAGCCGCAAAGAAACTCTGCGAACAGTTACCGATGCCGCTGATGTGGTAGTCAAGAGTTGGACAGCAGCGAGAGAATCAAAGTCAGATGAACCAGAAGCTCAGCACTTATACGCCAACTCCTTGGACAGCAGGGATACCCAACACATAGAAATCCATCCAGACCGAGTCATCGGCCAAACCTGCCACTATCGGTGGGGAAGATGCCTATGTCGTATGAAATCAACTGCGCAAATTTACTGAATCGCTTGTCTTGGACAAGGCTGCGCGGAACGGCCTGGTGATAGTCATCCGTTTGCCGGTGGATAGATCCCACTCGGCCCCGCGCGCGCGGTTGGAGACAGCCAGGTAGCGTCCGCTCGGGCTAAAGGCGCTGGCTTCGATTGTAGTGAGCGGAGTAACCGGCAAAGCGACGCGCTGGGGATTCGCGCGCACGTTCCCTGCCTGGATGCCTCCATCGGGAATTTCACCTGCCAACTCGTCGCCGCGCACATCGACCGTCTCGTCTGGAAACTCTTCGTCGACCTGTTCATTTGCCGGATTGAGAAGCGCAGCGGCAGAGTGCGTAAGCGGTCCGAAGAGCAGGCGATCTCCTCCTGCTACGCTCGCGAGCCAGCCGGCCGGCAACTGGAATTTCTTCACGCCTTGCCCGGCGGGAAACGTCGTGTCGCACATGGTGTACGTTTCGCCGACGCTTCCAGTTTTGTTGTTCCAGTCGCAGGTGGAAACCATCTTGTCCGATCCGAGAAAAGCAAATCTCTCCTGCGCGAGATTTGAAAGAGCGCCCTCCAGGCGGACCGTCGCGTGATTCGTGAGATCGTAGGCCATGGCTGCGGTGCCCGATGTGGCGACGAAATAGCGACCGTCGCGCGACCAGCGCATCAGGGCCTGAAAATTCGGGGTGATGTGGACGTTGGAGTTGCCGAAACTGACGCTTTTATCAAAGAAGTGCAGATTCTGATAAAGCATTTGGCCGCTATGGATGTCATAAAGCTTCAACCAGACGGAGTCTCCAAACTGGCTGACACAGGCCACCGCATTGCCATCGGGCGACACGGTCGTCTGCACGCATCCCGCATAGTCAACAAAGTCCTGAATATCCGACGGCTTACCAGTAGCCAGCTGCCATTGCTCGACATGGAGATCGTTGTAATTGAACACGAGGCCCTGTGAGTCCGGTGTAAATTGGGCCATCTCTGCCCCGAGCGCATCGACGGAAAAAAGCAATTTGAGAGGCGAGGCAGAGAGCACGTGAATCTGGCAGGCATCCTGAGCGAGAATGAACTTCCCGTCGGGGCTGATGACGACGTTTTCCAGCGCCGGATTGATGGGCTGTTGGAGAGCAAGGAAGGTCAGCCCCGGAGTGGCGGGAACAATGGGGTTGATTCGCTGCTGCTGAATGGCCTGCTGAAAAGGCTTGAAACCCGATCGATACAAGGGGCGCGGATCGCGGCAACTTCCGGGAAGCGCGGAGACAAGCTTATCTGCCATGCGCACGCGCAAGCTGATGAGGGGCGTCAGATCAAAAGCGTCGGTGAATAGATTGCCAGTGAAACCGCCGTTGTTATTGACGCGATCGAGAAAAGTGGCGAAGGCCTTCGGATCGTAGTGGGCCTTGATCATGGCATAGAGGCCGACGCGATCCCCAAGCAACTCGTCATGTTCCTGCTCGGATGCATCAAGAAACGCGGATTGGTCGGGAGGCATATTCAGCATCCGCTCAAACTTGTCGTACACGTCGGCGCGGTCACCAAGCTCCTTGACATGCGTGAGCTTCTCCATGCGGCGCGTGACAGAGGAGGCTGAATGGTGGATATAAATCCTGCCGATTTCCTGCGCAAGCATCGCGGCAAGCTCGTCCTCGTTGAGCGCATCCATGATCAGTTTGCGGCTGATGTATACATGCCCGCCAGCCAGCGAGAAAGCACGCAGATCGGGCGACTCGAAGATGCGAAACGTGTAGTGAATGGATGTAGGAGGAAGTTGTTTCAGGAGCCGCTGTCCGATTTCGTCAAGGTAGGTGCTTTGATCGGCTGTCAGCAAGGTGTACCGCGGCTCGATCATGTCGGCCTGTGCATCGCCAAGCCATTGCTCTTGCTGATCGGTGAAAATGTCGGGGCGTTTTACCCGTAGAGCGGGAAGGGACAGCGAGCAAGCCGGTTCCACTGCGGCCGCGCCGTGCGCAAACATGATCAGCAACAACAGGCCAGGGAGTTTTCGCTTCATCCGAAGGTTCTACACAGGAACACAAACGGGAGCTATGGTAACTCGCAACACCGAAATGGGGCAATCAAGAGCATTTCTTGAGGAACCGCCGGTAACAAGGCCGGAGCTGCGTTTATAACACCGGTGAAATGACAATGATTGCGCAAATTTAGATCGCGGACACCGCAACAGAGGTCCCGCCGTTTCCGCCAATGTAATTCTCGAATATGCGATCCTTGGCACAGCCCGTCTTTCAGTCATAGTTTCTGTTGATGTGGCGTCGCATGGTTTCGTCCTGCTTGATTGTCGACCAGGCGCGACGATGTTGGTACCGCCAGCCCAAAAGTATGAGTCCGACAAGAACCACCGCCAAAGTAATCCAAATATAAATTTGCATGTTCACACGCCATCCCTCTCATTATCGCTCAAACCTGGAAGGGCTGTTTCTTGGATTCAATTCAAGAAAGGGGACAAGTTGCCAGGTGCCCCATCCTGGCTTCGCTAGGGTGGGCTTTGAAGACCACGGTCGCATCGGCGTCCCCAACAATGGGTCCGTGATTGTTGGGGTGATCGCCAGCCCTACCTTCCAACCCCGCCCTGCCTCCTTGCCCCAGCGCTTTCCACTCACCCCTGATCCCCGACCCCTGAACCCTGTCTTTCCCAGTCAACCCCTCGCGCCTCTGAACGCCAACTCGCGCACGTGCTAACTCCCTCATTCGCCGCCAGATCCCTGACCCCTGATTCCTGCTCCTTGTTTGCATATAATTTCCCCCTATTGGCGCACAATCAACTTAGCATCACCAAAACAGCGGGCCATGGCGCGGGGGCCTTTTCTGATCCCTGTTCCCTGATCCCTGTTCCCTGTCTCTCGGAGCCCAACGTATGCGAAAAAAGCGCAACATCGTGACCGTCGGCATCAGTGCGGAGACGATTTGCCCCAAATCCGGCCCGGATACTGAGTCAGTACCCCAGTACACTGTCTCCAACCAGCAGAAAATGAATGACTTCGATGCGATTACGAAACCCTGTACAACCTCAGTACACGCAGAAAATCAGCCGCTCTCAGAGCGAATTGCACCATCCGCTGTTCAAACGTCCTGAAAAACGGCACCTAAGTCCTTTGAATTGCGGATCATAGCGAATAACCCCTTTGGAATCAGCTGGTTGCAGCAAATGATGGGGGGTTCAAACGATTGCAGGGAAAGCACTTAACCCCAAAAGGGGATGGGGGGGGAGGGTACCGAAAAGTAAACATACCGCCACCGGCGACTGAGCTGTGAACTGCGAACTATGAATTGTTCCCTGTCCGCTGACCCCTGTCTTTCAGTAGTAGTCCGCGCAGCTCATGTAATACCCGCATTGCCCGCAGACCAGCTTGCAGCGGTGGCCGCTCAGCCGATGGCTGCACGTGGGGCACACCTGGCAGTGATGCTCCACCGATTGTGATTCGCCAGCGGGATTTGACGCACCACTTTGTGAGATATTGGCCGCCGAATCAGCGTCCAATCCAGAATTCACAATGCGCGATCCCTGGGGCGGCATGCCCGACAGATTAGCATAGAGATGAAGCTGCCTGCGCGATGGCATCTATGCGGGCATTCGCGGCATCAACAGAAAAACGGCGCGGCGATCTTCCTCAATAGCCCGTGCCCTCAACCCACAAGAAAACCACCGGATCTCGTATCCCCAAGGAGTAACTATGGCAAGCAAGGCAAGTGCGGTTTGGACAGGTTCACTGAAGGAAGGCAAGGGCACTATCTCTACGGCGACAGGTGTGCTCCACAATGCCAACTACTCGTTCGCCACGCGGTTTGAGGGTGCCGCCACTGGCACCACTCCCGAAGAGATGATCGCAGCAGCCCACGCCAGTTGCTTCTCCATGGCTCTCGGCGCGCAGTTGGGCGCCGCTGGTCTCACCCCAACCAAGATTGAAACCCAGGCCGCGGTTACCCTAGCCAAGGTTGATGGGGGCTTTGCCGTTACGCGCATCGCTCTCACCACCACCGCCAGCGTTCCCACCGCAACCAAGGAAGTATTCGATAAGGCTGCAGCCGATGCCAAGGCCGGCTGCCCGATCTCGAAGCTCTTCGCAAACAATACCGAGATCACGCTCGACGCCAAGCTCGTCTAGCGCGTCTCCAGGCATTTCAGATCCCATCTTGCTGCGCGCGTTCTCACCATGCGCGGCGGATGGGATGTCTGTTTCTGCATCAGCGCCGGTCTCGGACAGCGATCATTTTTCTTGCGCGGCTCGCTCGCGTATGTAACATAATTCGCAACCGGCCAACTTTTTCAGCAATTTCGGAGCGGCGTGTCCATGAAGAAATACAAATTCAAGGCGAACATTGAAGACGCTGGCGGCGGAGGCGCGTACGTACTTTTCCCTCACGACGTCGAGAAGGAGTTCGGCACGCGAGGTCAGGTTCCCGTGAAGGTCACTTTCAACGATGCGCCATACACCGGCACGATGGTCAAATATGGCCACCCGCAGCACATGCTTCCGCTGCTGAAAGCCATCCGCGAGCAGATCGGCAAAGGTCCCGGCGACGCCGTTGACGTCGTGCTTTGGAAAGACGACGAAGTCCGTACCGTCGAAATCCCGGCCGCCTTCAAGTCGCTGCTCAGGAAAGAAGGTTTGCTCGCAGGCTTTGAGAAGCTCAGCTACACGCACCGCAAAGAGTATTGTCGCTGGATCACGGAAGCCAAGAAGGAAGAGACACGCCAGGCACGCATCGCCAAGGCCATCGCCATGCTCCGAAAGGGTGTCAAGACACCGGGCTGAGAACTGGAATCTCTCCTCGTCATTTGCGTCTTATGCATCTTATTTGACACAGGTTCTTGCATTTGCGAGACTCAAGATTGCTGCCTGCTCAGCGCATCCCGCTTGAGCGGTCTCCCGTGCCGAAGTGGCGGAATTGGCAGACGCGCATGGTTCAGGTCCATGTACTCGCAAGGGTGTGGGGGTTCGAGTCCCTTCTTCGGCACCAAATACTTTAAAATCAGTAGCTTAGAGCGGACTAGGCGATCCGTCTTTCTTCTCCTTACTCCTTGCTTGCGTCTGCTGGCAACCGCTGGAATCTGATAGAACATTCTCATTCTCTTTGGAACTCTGCGTACCTGCTTTCGATTGATCAGGGAGGAACGAATTTGAACTTTTCGAAACTGTTCAAGGTGACTGCCGGAAAGAAAGTGCGCCTCGGAAAGATTGATCCCTCGTTCAAGGGCGGCCACGAGACTCACAAGTCGGCAGAGAAGCAGACCGCCCATGATCGGAAAAGGCTTTGGGATCTCCAGGACTTGCTCTACGCCGAGCAACGCCATTCTCTTCTGATCTGTCTCCAGGCCATGGACACCGGCGGAAAGGACGGCACGATCAACCACGTGCTTGGGGCGATGAACCCACAGGGTTGCCGCGTTGTGCCCTTCAAGCAACCCTCAGCCGAAGAACTGGCTCATGACTTCCTGTGGCGAGCGCATAAGGCAGCGCCAGCGAGGGGCGAAGTTGTCATATTCAACAGGTCTCATTACGAGGACGTGTTGGTCGTCCGCATCCACGACCTGGTGCCTAAAAATGTCTGGTCCCTCCGTTTTGACCAGATCAATGAATTCGAGAAGGGCCTTGCCGAACATGACACCCACGTACTCAAGTTCTTTCTGTATATCTCTAAAGAGGAACAGCTGAAGCGATTCGGAGAGCGGCTCAATGATCCAAATAAATACTGGAAGATCAGCGAATCCGACTACAAAGAGCGCGGCTACTGGGAAGACTACGTCTCCGCTTATGAAGATGCGTTGTCACGATGCAGCACCGAATATGCTCCATGGTTTGTGATCCCAGCCAACCACAAGTGGTTCCGAAACCTTGCCATTGCCCGTATCGTCGTTGAGCAACTGGAAAAGCTCAACATGAAATACCCCGAGCCTACTGTTGATATCGCGCAAATTCGGCGGCAATACCGTGCAGCCAAGGGTTCGTAAGCGCTGCGCGCTCCGACTGAGCGACTCAGCACCTCGATGGGAGGGCGCGGTCGTCACCTTAGTGTTGGCTCGATTGACACAGTCTCAAGGGAGATCGATGGGCAGATTGCAATCTGCGCCGAGAGCTTACGTGGCCAGCGGCAACGCGGTTCCGTGCGGTCGCATCAAGCGAAGACGGGAAGCTATGCTCACCAAGTCTGCGAGAGATTCAGCTTTCATCTTTCGCATCGTGCTGCCGCGATGTCCTTTCACCGTAATCTCACTGATCCCCAGTTCGCTGCCAACCTGCTTATTCGGCAAGCCAACAACCACTAATGCCATCACTTCGCGTTCGCGAGCGGTGAGGTACGAGTACCGGGCTTTCAAAGTTTGGATTTCTGCGTAGCGGTCAAGTAATGCCTTGCTGCGTACCAAGGCATTGCGAATGGCGTTCAGCAGAATTTCGTCACTGAACGGTTTGGTCAGGAACTCTATAGCTCCCGCCTTCATCGCTTGCACGGTTATGGGAATATCTCCGTGGCCGCTGATGAAGATAATTGGCATCTCATGCCGTTCCACCGCAATGCGCTTCTGCAGATCGAGACCATTGAGTCCGGGAAGTGAAATGTCCAGTACCAGGCAGCTTGGAACAGTCGCGGGCGGACGGTTGAGAAATTCCTGCGCGGAAACAAACGTCTCCACCTCTAGGCCCTCATGGCGAAGCAAGAGTTCAAGTGATTTGCGAACAGAGATGTCGTCATCGACCACGAAAACAAATGACGGGTTCTCGGTCATGAGCATCGCCCTCACCTCAAAACCATGTTCGGTTGCATGCGTCATTACTATACCTGAGTCAAAATTCCAGAGACAACGATCATTTGACCTGAAGCGCGGAATTCAACGCTTCGAGCATCTCAGCATCACTAAACGGCTTGATCAAACATGCGATCGCACCTCGCTCGATAAGCTGCGACCGCAACGCTTCGTCTCGATGCCCGGTGATGAAGATAATGGGAATCTTAATCTCGCGACGATTCAATTCCTTTTGGAGGTCCGGCCCGCGCATTCCCGGCATGGCAACGTCGAGGATCAAACAATTGCTCTGTGGGATTCCATCGTTCGAAAGAAACTCCTCAGCAGAGGAGAATGTTTGAGACCCCAAGCCGAACACCTTGAGGAGATCCGGTAGCGATTCGCGGACCGATTCATCATCATCGACGATTGATACAAGCGATTGAGGATTCATCATGGAGATCTCGGCCCGCTCCTAAAAACAGCTTTGTGTAACCTTCAGAAGCGTGGTTCCGCTCCGATGCTGCTTGAGGAAGTCGATATGCACCTTCGGAAAGTGCCGCCTGCACCACTCAGGCTGCAGATCAACAACGCGGCTGAGTTCGTCTCGATCGAGCACCTGCTTACGAGCTCGACAACCCAATCATCTGCCGTGCGGGAGTAGGTGTCTATTGTACTTAGGTATTGGCTGCAGCCCGGAAGCACAATCCCACAAGTCGCTGTTCTTATGTGGGTTCGGTTTCGTAGTCATGCTGAATTCAGAATGCGAAGGAGCATCCTTGCCCTTCGTCGGCTCATGCCCAGAGGTGGCCGCGATGGGCCTTAATGATCGAACGGCTGATGGAGGCCCGACACATAGGCAGACATTTCGAGACTTTGAAGTGCCACGCTGTTGAGCACTGTGAAGCAAGCAAAAACAATGATCGAGGAGTACCCGGGGGAATTCTCGACTTCGGTACTGTCCGATCGAAATGACCTCTCATGGTCCATCTTGAGGGTCAGGCCCGCGCTCACAAGGAATTGAAAATGCAAAGGTGGCCCCCGGCCCCTCGTTCGCTGTCGCCCACAGCCGTCCGTGATTGGCTTCAATAATCGAACGGCTAACAGGGAGTCCGACCCCCATGCCATCTGACTTTGTCGTATAGAATGATTCGAACATTTCGTTGGCAACTTCACGAGTACTGCCTTGTCTCCGCAGGACAGACCTTCCCGGATGAAGGGGAGCAATACGCGATACTCTTCCTCGTCGTTCGCAAACAATGCGCAGACGTGCCGCACCGCTCCGAGTTGAGCGCCGGCGAGAGAAATTGGCCGCAGAGGTTGCTTCATTGCAAATCCTCCCACTGGAAGCCGCTTCGCGTTCGGCAAAAATTATCAGTGCAGGTGAGTATCCCGGCACAAATGCCGGCCATCTCAGCGATTTCGCTTCCCATCGCTAAAGAACAAGGAGAGATAGATAGTCGGGAATTGTGGGGGCCCGGGGACCACGTGCCTTACGCGAAAAGGCTTGCGTGCCTACGTGGGGCGTAAGGTTCAACCAATTCTTCAACAGCTGCTACCCTGGTCTAATGAAAAACTCCTGAGCCTGTCGATTTCGGGGCAAATACGCATCACGAGGTTGGCGCGGCTACAAACGATGCGAAGAATACAGCATTCGCAAGTCTTGACTCTGTCGCCCGTGGCAAATTTCGTGGGATTGCCACTGCTGGATTTCGCGGGTACCTGGAAATCTCGCGGGTATGTAGAAATCGTTTCGCGCAAGACCCCGATTGTTGCTCGTGTCGGAGTTTCGATCAATAGAATGTGCGGGTTGGATACTTTGCTCGTGTCTTGCGAACTCTCGCAGGCAATCGCCCGATAGCTTTCGCCGGCCGCATTTGGCAAGCCCTTGAGATGGAAATCTATGCCGGACGTTGGCTAAGATCTTTAAGATTCATCGACTTCATCGGCGCCAATCGAAGTCTGGGAGAACGCATCCGGAACGTCCTAAGGACGATCGTGTTCGGGGCTTTTGAGCAAGAAACGGAAATCGGCAAGATTTCTTGGTTCCACTCTTCGGAATCGCGCCTTGTCAGATGACAATTGCCTCACTCTGCCGACGGCCATTTCCATTCCCTAATTTCGGGCTTGTCGATACCCTCCGCGTGAGCGTAATTAACATTCTCAATGATTTGCCTCTTGAGCCATTCCTTTAGATGCGCGCAGGGGCCTTGCAGCCGGGGGATTCGATCGATGACATCAATTGCGAGGTCAAAACGATCAATCTGATTGCGTATTGCCAGCTCGAGAGGAGTGTTGATGTTGCCTTTCTCTTTATATCCGCGCACATGAATATTATTATGATTCGTCCTTCGGTAGGTAAACTTGTGTATGAGCGATGGATATCCGTGAAAGTTGAAGATCACCGGCTTATTCGAAGTGAAAAGCGAGTCGAAATCGCGATCGGAGAGCCCGTGTGGATGTTCAGTGTCTGGCTGGAGTCGATACAGATCTACGACATTCACAAACCGAATCTTTAGATCGGGAATACCGTCACGAAGGATTGCAACAGCAGCTAGCGCTTCTTGAGTTGGTATATCGCCCGCGCTGGCGACGACGACGTCGGGATCAAATCCTGCGTCAGTGCTGGCCCACTTCCAAATGCCGATTCCCTCAGTGCAGTGAATGACTGCCTCATCCATATCCAAATACACCAAGTGCTGTTGCTTATCTGAAACGATGACATTCACATAGTCCACGCTGCGCAGGCAATGATCGGCCACGCTCAGTAAGCAATTTGCATCTGGCGGAAGATAAATGCGTGTGATTGTGGCGCTCTTGTCGCTCACTACATCGAGAAATCCTGGATCCTCATGTGTGAATCCATTGTGATCCTGGCGCCAGACAAGAGAGGTGATTAAAAAATTGAGCGAGGAAATCGGTGCCCTCCAAGCGATTTCGAGCTTGGCTTTTTCGAGCCACTTGGAGTACTGGTTAAACATCGAGTCGATGATATGGGCAAAAGCTTCATAGGTATCTAAGAGTCCGTGACGCCCTGTGAGGAGATATCCTTCCAGCCAGCCTTCGAGCGTGTGCTCACTGAGCATCTCCATCACGCGGCCATCAGGCGCGATATCGGTTCCGTCTGCGTCCTCAGGCTTATAAGTCGCGAGCCACGTCTTCAGAGTTGCCTGGTAGATGTCCTGGAGCCGGTTCGATGCATTCTCATCTGGGCTGAACACTCGAAAGTTGCTCATATTGCGGCGCATCACGTCGCGCAAGAACTTTCCGAGGTTCTCCGTCGGCGACGCGAACGTTCTTCCGTGACCATCAATTGTAATGGCATAGTCACGGAAGTCCGGGAGGTTGAGAGGTTTGCGAAGTTCTCCTCCATTAGCATGCGGATTTGCGCTCATCCGCCGATTTCCTGATGGAGGAAGTTCCCGGAGCTCGGCAATCAACGTGCCGCGATCGTCAAACAGTTCCTGCGGTTTGTAGCTGCGCATCCATTGCTCGACGATCTCCAGGTGGCTTGGGTTGGTTTTTACGTCGGACACTGGGACCTGGTGGGCTCGCCAAAAATCCTCCACTTTATGTCCATCTACTTCCTTCGGGCAAGTCCATCCCTTGGGAGAGCGAAGAATGATCATGGGCCAACGCGGCCTGTCTGGCTTGTTCGTGTCCCGTGCCTCATGTTGGATTGATCTAATCTGCTGAATGCATGTTTCGACCACATACGCCATTCTCTGGTGCATCGCATCTGGATCGTTCCCCTCGACCAGGTGGGGCGTCCAGCCATATCCCTCGAATAGGCTGTGAAGCTCTTCTGAGTCGATACGTGCCAACACGGTGGGATTCGCAATCTTGTATCCGTTCAAGTGAAGTATTGGCAGCACGGCGCCATCGCGAATCGGATTCAGAAACTTGTTCGAATGCGACGAAGTCGCCAGAGGCCCCGTCTCCGCCTCTCCATCACCAACCACCACGCTGACGATCAGGTCGGGGTTGTCGAACGCAGCTCCGAAACCGTGCGAAAGGCTATAGCCCAATTCACCGCCCTCGTGGATAGATCCCGGAACTTCGGGAGTGCAATGACTGCCGAGCTGGCCCGGAAACGAAAATGCCTGAAAGAGCCTGAGCATCCCCGTTTCGTCGAGGCTCTTTTCTGGGTAAATCTCGGAGTACGTACCTTCCAGATAACAATTTGCGAGAACGGCGGGAGCACCGTGACCTGGCCCCGAAATATAGAACATATTCAGGTCATATTTCCGAATCACGCGATTCAGATGTACCCAAACAAATGTCTGACCCGGGTCGCTTCCCCAATGTCCGAGCAGGCGATTCTTGAAATGCTCCGGACGCAGCGGTTCCTTAAGGAGAGGGTTATTTCGAAGGTAGATCATCCCTGCACACAAGTAATTACAGGCGCGCCAGTAAGCATTTATTGCGGAAAGCTCTTGAGAGGAAAGAGGATTCTCAGATTGGGATGACTGTTGATTTTTGGTGTATTCCATCGGCCTCGGTCTCCGTCTCATCGGATGGGCTTGGGCCTGGGCCTGGGAGCGATCAAGTTCCCATGAGCCCTCAGTGGCAGTTCGAGAAACCGGCCTGGAAACGTTCCATGAAATTACGATGGCGTTATAGCCGCAACCCAAAAAGGCACGGGCAATTGACGCTCCAACGCCACGCAATGCAACCAGCTACAAAAACCGCCCGGCCGAACAACATACGCAGCTCACATTGGCGTTTCTTTGATCGTATCCGGGTTGAACGGACGCGATGATCTAATTTAGCCGGAACAGCGGTGGCAAATCAACTAGACGATGGTGTCGGTCAATACCTTGGTGTCAGGGGGAGGGGCGAGTCACTAAGGACATCTCCTTCCAGATGCAGAGGATGCTTGATTTGCATTAAAAATCATAAGCTGCGCGCTTTGCGCGCACCATCGATATTGCTGAGGCGGTGGCCCGCATCCGCTGGCATTTGTGATGATTCCCGTCGCCGGTTCGTTGATCTCGGGTGCGATCGACAGGGTAAGTTTCCCCATCATCATCAATCGATACTTTTGTCCAATAGACTTGCCGAGGCTCTTCTGGCGTAATGGCACCAGTGCGGCGCGTCCGAACGAGTCGCACCAGAACACCGCAGAGAGCGTCAGAAGAATCGCTCGAGCGGCGCATGAGGAGCACAGTTATGACAACCGCGACTTTTCGTAGGGGAGATGTTATGGCCACTCAGAATCGTCAAGAGCTTTTCGCTCAAACGAATTCTGGAGCCATTTCGCCTGAGCAATGGACGAAGAGGTCACTCACTGAAAGACATGGGCATGAAGAGTGGAAGCAAAGAATCGAGGAGGATTGGCAAAACAACCTGGAGACATTGCAGCAGTATGTGTGCGAGCTTCTTCGCAAGAATCAGCAGCTAAGAATGGCCCTTAGGGCGGCAGACGAGCCAGAACGGGGATGTGGGGATGTCATCAACCTATAGGGCGGTCGAGGCAATTCCCACACTCCTTCAGCTTGTATCGATAATTGTTCTCTCCGTCGGGTCATTTCGATTGGGGCATTGGCTCATCCCGCTCTCTCGGCAAGTACCTCCAGCGTAGCCGGGGGTTTCAAACTCAATGCCACTTCGGATGCAGACGCCGCCGAACCATACGTTTAGGCCGAGGGAATAGCGCTCCATTCCAGAAGTCTCAGTTGATGAGCACCGTCAATCGAGATGGCCAATCGTCGGACATCAATGCCCCAATGCATCGTGGTTCCTTCAATTTTGGATTCGCAGGAGTGAGCCCAGTCCACCTCCCATTGCCTGGCCGTTACGATCCTGCGAACGCAATGTCCTCCCAATGGCGTCGCAGCGAATCTCAAAGTTCATCGCCATGACGGTGCTTCGTGCCACAGAATGAAAGGAGCCTCAAGCGGCACGGATGCTCCCGCGTGCAGCGGAACGAGGCGCGGTGTGTAGTCAGCAACCGGGCGACCCGTCGGAACAGAAGCACTGTATGAGAAAGCACTTGTCGCTCCCGCAGCGCGTTCGCCACGACTCATAGCGTGCGTGGTCGGGTCCCCATCTTTCTGCGCCTCCGCGTAGAGTTCGACCCCCACGACATCAGGATCGATATCATCAAGAAAAACCTGAACAAGAAATAGATATTGCTCGCCCTGTTGCTCGACGGTCGCGGGGCCGAATCGCAGCGCTGACCAATGTTTCGCCAATTCGGCCTGCCATGCCACGAGATCCGCTCCCACTGAACCGCGATTCTCGGCGCGCTGGCGAAAACTCGCTGCCGCCGAGATATAGTGCTCTTCGGCATATTGGCGGACTGCCCGATTGCTCGAAAAGATCGGTGTTAAGCGGGCCATGCTTTCACGCATGCGGGCAACCCACGCACGTGGAATTCCATGCTCGTCGCGGACATAGAAGTCTGGAATGACCTCTTTTTCGAGCGCCGCGTAAAGACTCTCAGCGTCGATTGCGTCCCAGGAAGGGTCATCCCCATGTTCGCGCCCATCTCCGATCGCCCAGCCTACCTCCGGGGAATACGCCTCTGCCCACCAGCCATCGAGTTCCGAAAGATTCAACCCGCCGTTCACCAGCACCTTCATGCCGCTTGTACCGCTTGCCTCCCACGGCCGTCGCGGAGTATTTACCCAGACGTCCACGCCCTGAACCAGATGCTCTGCCATGAGAACGTCGTAGTCCGAAAGGAAGACCACCCGGGATCGAACTTCAGGGCGGCGAGCAAACTCAATCCATCGCGTGATCATTTCCTGCCCCTCGGCATCTTGGGGATGAGCCTTGCCTGCAAGCACGAGTTGAACAGGGCGCTCTGGATTCATCAGGATGTTGAGAAGCCGCGCCGGATCGTGCAGCAGAAGGTTCGGGCGTTTGTACGTGGCAAAGCGACGGGCAAATCCCAAAGTCAATATATTGTCATCGAGTATCAGTGCGGCCTGGACAAGGTCTTCCGGCGACGCTCCCCGCTCTGCCGATTGACGGGCGTAAAGTCTTCGGGCGAAGTCAACGAGAGCCTTGCGGTTAACTGCGCGGAGTTGCCAGAGGTTGGAATCGCTGGCAGCGCGAATATCCCTTTCCGTGTCTGCCATTGTTCCGTCCCAGCATTGTTTTCCGCAGGAAAGTTCCCACAAGCGGTCCGCTTCAGCAGAGTCCCAGGTAGGAGTGTGCACTCCGTTGGTCACGTATGTTACCGGCACCTCTGCCTCAGGCCACCTGGGAAAAAGGGGCTGGAAAAGTCGTCGGCTCACTTGGCCGTGTAATTTACTGACGCCGTTGATGGCGCCGCTACCGTGGATTGCCAGATAGGCCATATTGAATGGTTCGGATGAGTCTTGGCGATCGCGTCGACCCAAGGCCAGAAGGTCGTCGATCGAAATCGACAGCTTCTCCTCGGCATACTTGCTGAGATATCGCTCAATCAGGCTGGGAGCAAAGCGGTCAAAGCCCGCCTCCACGGCAGTATGGGTCGTAAAAAGGTTTCCGGCACGGGTGACGGTAAGCGCGACGTCGAATGGCTTGCCATTGTCTTCCATGTAGGAACGCGCCCGTTCCAGCACCGCGAATGCGGCGTGACCTTCATTGAGATGGCAGACCTCGGGCTGCAATCCCAGGGCTCGCAGCAGCCGCCAGCCTCCAACACCGAGGACCAGCTCTTGTTTCAAACGCAACTCCGGACCACCTCCATACAGCTCAGTCGTAATGCCGCGGTAAGCCGGAGGGTTCGCGGGATCGTTGGTATCGAGCAAATACAATTTGGCTCGGCCCACTTGTACTTGCCAGACTCTGATCCACAACTTAAAGCCAGGCAAAGCGATCGCCAGACGCAGCCATTCACCGTTTGCCTCGCGCACTGGTCGAATCGGAAGCTGGCCGGGATCATTGAATGGGTACAAGACTTGCTGGTGGCCCTGAGCATCAATTTCCTGCCGAAAATAGCCTTGTTGGTAGAGCAAACCAATTCCGGTCACCGGGACGCCCAGGTTATGCGCTGCTTTTAGCTGATCGCCTGCAACGTTGCCGAGTCCGCCAGAATAAATAGGCAGTGCTTCGCTCAACATGAACTCCATCGAGAAATATGCAATGGACGACACGCCCGAACGCGGATGCGCCTTTTCAAACCACGCCTCCGACTCTTCCTCAAGCGTTTTCTCGCGGTGGAGATCGGCCAGGAGCTTTTGAAACATTGGGTCGGAGGTAACGCTTTGCAGTTTTTCCCGGGACACGGTTTGCAACAGAACCCAGGGATTGTGGGTCAGTTCCCAGAGTTCGGGATCGAGTTGCCCCCAGAGCTGGTCCGCCGAGTGATTGAACGACCATCTAAGGTCCAGGGCCAAGTCGGTAAGAGCGTCTGAAGTGGCTGTTTCGAATGGACGATCGAAGATCGTCGAGTTATTCATAAGCAAGCTCCTCTGATGGCTGAACTGCTCAGGCCGCTTGGGTATTGCGAGCCAGCGTTGCCGAAACAATGGCCTGGGCTTCTTCTTCGATCTGTCGTAGATGGTCTTGGCTGACGAAACTCTCGGCGTAAATCTTGTAGATTTCCTCTGTGCCCGAAGGACGTGCTGCAAACCAGCCGTCCTTCGCAATCACTTTGATTCCGCCAATTGCATTGCCGTCTCCCGGAGCGTTGGTCAGAATCTTCTGGATCGGCTGACCAGCAACTTCAGTAGCCTGAATGTCGGACGGGGACAATTTCGCCAGGGCGGCTTTTTGTTCGGGCGTAGCGGGAGCATCAATGCGCTCGTAGAAGGGATCTCCCAGCTCGCGGGTGAACTCGCGATAGATCTCACCCGGATCTTTGTCAACACGCGCCGTAATTTCTGCTGACAGTAAACAAGGAATGATTCCATCTTTGTCAGTGGTCCACACGCTGCCATCGCACCGGAGAAAAGAGGACCCAGCGCTCTCCTCGCCGCCAAAACCCAAGCGGCCGGCGAGCAATCCTTCGACAAACCACTTAAAGCCTACCGGAACTTCATAAAGCCGCCGACCGAGGCGGGCGCTGACTCGGTCGATCATGCTACTACTCACCACGGTCTTGCCGACGGCGACGTCCTTAGACCAATTGGGCCGATTCGCGAACATGTAGCTGACGCACACTGAAAGGTAGTGATTCGGAGGCAGCAACCCGCTTCCTTTAGTCACGATGCCGTGGCGATCGTGATCGGTATCGCTGGCAAACGCAATATCGAACTTGTCCTTCAATGCGATGAGTCTCTGCATCGCGTAAGGCGAAGAAGGATCCATGCGAATCTTTCCATCCCAATCTACGGTCATGAAGCGAAATGTGGGATCTACAGATTTGTTGACGATCGTCAGATCGAGACCATACTTCTCGGCAATTCGCGGCCAATAATCGATGCCCGCTCCCCCGAGGGGATCCACACCAAGCCTAATCTTGGCGTCGCGCACCGCATTCATGTCGACAACGCTATTGAGATCGTTAACATAGTGGTTCAAAAAGTCGTGTTTGTGCGTTGTGGATGCGCGCAGCGCTTTGACAAGCACCACGCGCTTAACGCCGTCGAGGCTGCGCTCGAGAAAAGCATTGGCTTTCGATTCAATCCACGAAGTCACACTCGAATCGGCCGGGCCTCCATGCGGAGGGTCGTACTTGAAGCCCCCATCATCGGGTGGATTGTGAGACGGCGTGATGACGATACCGTCGGCAAGTCCTGATTTTCGTGCGCGGTTGTAAAGAAGAATCGCATGGGAGACGGCTGGGGTCGGAGTGTAGGGTGTGCCTTCGGAAAGCATGACTTCGATGTTGTTTGCCGCAAGCACTTCCATCGCACTCGCAAATGCAGGTTCGGACAACGCGTGGGTATCTATCCCCAGGAACAGCGGTCCGTCAACCTTCTGGAGTTTGCGGTAATCACAAATCGCCTGGGTGATGGCCAGGATGTGCCACTCGTTGAACGCCACGTCCATCGAAGATCCGCGATGGCCAGATGTACCGAAGACAACTTGCTGTCTGGGATCGCTCGGATCGGGCCTCAACTCGTAATAGGCTGTGATGAGCTTCGGAACGTTAACAAGAATGGATGGGTCAGCCGGCTTCCCGGCTGCAGGATTAATTGTCACGCAGCACCTCGCAGTGATTCGTCAAGAGAATTACGCTTGATCGAGGTTCAAGCCGAAGACCGGTTTGGCCTTGCAGTGAAGGTTCTTTGCCAGGGTCGAACAGATCGTTAGGGGTGGTTCCGGAAGTATCGACCGCCAATCGCCAGATCTTCCCCGCGGGCAAAGCAGGAAGGTAAAAATCAACGGATCTTGCGTCGGCGTTAAACAGGAGGAACAGGTCGGGTTCAGTCTGCCCCAGTATCAGACACGCAATGGATTTCTGCCACGGGTCTGCCCAGTGGGGAGTGGCGCCGTCGGGCGCGAACCACTTTATGTCTTCATCCGTATAGAACTTTTCTCTTCGCAAAACGAGGTGGGCTCGACGAAAGGCAATCATTCCTCGAGTGAAGCGGCGGATCTCTTTGTGCTTTTCGAGCAGGCTCCAGTCAAACCAGCTTATCTCGTTATCCTGGCAGTAGGCATTGTTGTTGCCGCGTTGGGTTCGGCGAAACTCATCGCCGCCGAGCAACATGGGAACCCCACGAGCGATAAACAGGGTCAACAGAAAATTCTTGATCAAGCGGTTGCGCATGCGCTCGACAGTGGGATCTTGGCTCGCCCCTTCCACGCCGCAATTATCGCTGTAGTTGGCATCGGTTCCATCGCGGTTAAGCTCGGCATTTTCGTAATTGTCTTTTTGCTTGTAGCTGACCAGGTCGTTCATTGTGAAGCCGTCATGACAAGTGACGAAATTAAGGCTGCTGGCGGGGCCCTTGCCTGAGCTTTGGTACAAATCCGAGCTTCCACAAATTCGGCTTGCGAGCAATCCGAGAGTGCCGGCATCGCCAATCCAAAACCGGCGCACATCGTCACGGAATCTGCCGTTCCATTCCGTCCAACGTTTGGAGGAAAAATCTCCCACTTGATAGGCGCCGCCTGCGTCCCAGGCCTCCGCGATAATCTTTACGTCACGTAGAATGGGATCCTCTGCAATGCCCTCGAGAAGCGGAGCGCTGTGCAGAATGTTCCCATGCTCATCTCGACCCAGGATCGAAGCAAGGTCGAAGCGAAAACCATCCACGTGCATGTGCATGACCCAGTAACGAAGCACATTCCTGACGAACTCCCGCACCACGGGATGATTTGCATTAAGCGTATTGCCCACGCCGGAAAAGTTCTTGTAGTATCGGCACTCGTTCTCTTGCAACATATAGAAAACTGAGTTCTCTATACCGCGCAGGGAAAACGTGGGTCCCAGTTCATCGTTCTCAGCTGTGTGGTTCAACACCATGTCCAGGATGACTTCAATGCCCGCGCGGTGAAAAGCCTTCACCATCTCTCGGAATTCTACAGTTTGCCGCCAGTGCGATCCTTCAAAGCTGTAGGACTGCTTCGGGGCGAAAAATGCTACGGGATTGTAGCCCCAGTAGTTCTTGAGTCTCTCTCCAGTAATTGGATTCAGTCGGTTCGTTTCGTTCTCGTTAAATTCAAGAACAGGCATCAACTCAATGGCGGTCACTCCCAAGTCTTGGAGATAAGGGATCTTTTCGGTCAGGCCGGCGAAGGTTCCAGGATGCGCCACACCCGAACTCGGATGGATTGTGAAACCCCGAACGTGCGTCTCGTAAACGACAGTGTCGGAGGCGGATTGCTTTGGAGGGGAATCCAACTCCCAATCGAAAAAGTCCTGTGAAAAGATACATTTCGGTGCGGTGCCCCCGTCATCGACGGTCGAAAAGCTTAGATCAGTCAGGCTGCTCGATGAATCGTAGCCGCGGGCGGCTACAAAATCCCAATCCTTGACGCCGGCAATTGCCCTTGCATACGGGTCCAAAAGCAGCTTATGTGAGTTGAAGCGATGCCCCTCTTCGGGTAGATAAGGCCCCGCGATACGATAACCGTAGAGTTGGCCTGCAGGAATGCCTCGTACCCACACATGCCAGACGTCTCCTGTCCGATGGCGCACCGGATCCAATTGAATGATTCTGCTCGGAGAAGAATCATCAGGATGTTGATAGAACTCTAAATGAACACCGGTTGCGTTCCGGCTGAACAACACAAAATTCACTCCTTCTCCTTGTTGATGGGCACCTCCAATTGGGAGAGGATTTCCCGCCTCAACCTCGCCTGTCTCAGACGTTGCTGCGACGCAGTTCGCCGGATTCTGCTCTGTCGTTAATTCGGTCGTCGACATATGTTTCCATCCTCAAGTCTCAGCTCTCAGCAGTTCGGTTCCGCAGATCGTCGCCGGGCGTCATCGCGCCGCAAACCACCGTTGCCGCTCCCTCCAATGGCGCCGGCCATCAAATTCGGTTTTTTGTCTCGCGTACTCACTCTAAATCGAATGCGGGTTTGTGGGCGCCACATGCGGAGGATTTGGTCGATCTCGGCGCAAAGCCGCTCAGATGGCATCTAGTTGTTGTGACCGCATTTCAGCTTCCATGGCCGCCTCAGCCTGCAAGCTTTCGAGATCGCGCGATATGGTTGCGGTAGCGAGAGTCCGACCGCCTTCCTTGTACACCACGGCGCAATCCAGTGCATCGAGGCTCCCATCGATCTTGATAGCCTCCCACTTCTCGGCATGGCCCACATATTTGATGCCACGTCGTAGTGTTGACTCCAGAAGAATGGAACGGCGTCAAATTTTTCGCGACGGCCAAGAATATTCCTGGCTGCCACTTGTCCCTGGCGCTCTGCAACCATCCAGTGCTCGACGCGAATTCGCTCGCCGGTTTGCAGATCGGGCCAGCGAGCCGCATCACCAGCCGCGAAGATTCCGGCCACACTCGTTTCGAGGTATTCGTTGACTTCGATGCCCCGATCGATCGCGAGCCCGGCTTGCTCGGCCAAATTCAGCGACGGCCGCACGCCCGCGCCCACAACGATCAAGTCTGCATCTAACTTTGTTCCACCGGCTAGGTTCACTGTGCGCCCATTCACCCGGCTGACAGTCTCCGCCAAATGAAAAGTTACGCCGTGCCGTTCGTGAAGCTTGCGAAGGAAGATGCCTACCTCACCTCCCATTACGCATTCGAGAGGCTGGCTCTCAGGCGCCACCACATCCACAAGAATTTCGCGAGCGCGCAGCGATGCGGCAACTTCGAGGCCGATAAAGCTGGCGCCGACAACCACCGCACGTTTTGCTGAAGCTGCGGCAATGATGGCCTTGCTGTCAGCGAACGTGCGCAGATAATGGAGCTGAGAATCAGTCGCGCCTTCAATCGGCAAATGGACCGGGTCGGCTCCGGTGGCCAGCAGCAGACCACCAAACTCGATGGCCTTTCCACTCTCAAACACAATCCGCCGCCTTTTCGTATCAAGAAACGAAACTCGGGAGTTGAGGAAAAGGTCGATCCGGTGGTCGCGATAATGGTCCGAGGGCCGCAAAGGAATCCACTCTTCTTGAGCCGTGCCAGCCAGGTAGTCCTTTGAAAGGTTCGGGCGATCTACGGGTGGAGAAGCGTCGGCGCTCACGATGATAAGGGGGCCATCGTAGCCCTCTCGCCGCAACATGTCGGCAGCAGCCAGACCCGCGGCGCCTCCGCCCACAATCACCACCGAACCCGGGCCCTCTGTTCCGCGCTTGTGTGCCGGTGGCGGAAGCTTCTCCCGAACAAAAATCTTGTCGCCCAGTCTTTCCACTCGCCAACAAGGGACCGGATCAAGAGCCGGTGCCCGCAAGGGCTCGCCATTCCGGAGACTGAAACAGGCATGATGCCCGGGACAGCGCACAGTGTCGCCTATGATTAAGCCTTCCGCGAGCGCGATACCGTAGTGGGTGCAGTGGGCACCAATCGCAAAGAAATGATCACCGCGGCGGGCCAGAACTAATTCTTCGTCGTCGACATGGCCGGAAATCATGCTGCCATCGCGGACATCGCAAACCGGAAATCCAGTTTTGAAATCGGGTGTTTTTGCCTCTGGGGTCTCTGCCATGATTTGCCTCCCGAGCCATTCGATACTGCAGTAGATCGAAGTTGATGGCTGTGCTATTTCTTGTCTTCAATCGAGGCATCTTCCTTGCTGGCCTTTTTGTTCCATCCATGAAAACGTGAGTGGTCGCCTGCATTCCACGCCTCACGGAGACCAGGAGCGCTCAGATCCCAGTCCGGGCGGATCTCGCTCGTCACGGCGCGCAGATCGCGCCAAAGATCGGCGATCGACGGACGCCCCCAGAACCAGTAGCCGTTATAAATGCTGTAAATCACTAGACCCGGCTTGAGCACGAACGTATGCGGGATCATCGGGTTGTGCTCGGGGTCAGTGTACTCCTGGATGTCGAGATCCTTCTGAATCGTTCGGTCGAGATCCGAAAGGAACGTCCACTCGGCTCCGACCGACGCACGGAATTCCTGTAGCGTATGGTGATCGTCGGTGGCGATCGTGACGATCTGAGTGTAAGCCACCGCGACCTTCGGGTAGAATGCGGCGAGTTCCAAATGCTGCCAGTGTTCCTTTGGGCAATAGTGGCCGCGCGCCAGCGTAAGGATTAGCGGATCATCGCCCTGTAGCTCGCTGAGCTTGCGCAGTTTCCCCGTGTGATCCGGCAGTTCGTAGTCGGGGAAAATGCCTCCAGGCACGATATCAGAACGCATGATTGAATTCCTCCCATTTCCCTCAAAGATCCAGAGTGACGCCCGCGTTTGGCTGACAACAGCATACGAGCACGTTCCCGGGAGCGGGCCTCTCCAGCGGTTCAGGGTTATAAGTAATCGATCCACCGATCAGACCAGTCATGCAGGTATGACACACTCCACTCCGGCACGACCATCTGACGGGAACATCGCACGTTTCCGCCAGTTCAAGCAAACTTCCGAATTTCGAATCCCAGGCGGCGGTAATCCCGCTACGCGCAAATGAGACCGGGGGACCGGAACCAGGCGTTCCCTGTGGTAGGTGAGGAGTGTGTTCTGCCTGCGCCATACCAGGGGTAATCGCCTCGAGAGACCCGAAGATTTCCGTGTGCACGTTCCCCGCGAGCACACCCCAGTTTCGCAGCCCATCGCGCTTATCCTGCAAGAATGAAGAGGGGCCACACAGATAGAAGTCACTACCCTGTGACACGCCAATTTTCTCCTGCAGTGCTGTGTCAATGTGCCCGGCAGCATCGAAGTCTACCCCGACCTGGTCAGTTGCGGCGGGCCTGCTGTAAACGATGTATCCACGTCCCCGGGAGAGCTGTTTCAATAATGAACGCGATTCTTCTGCAAATGGATGGTCGACGCTATTGCGTGTTCCATAGATCCACCAGATCTCTCGTTGCGATCTTTCGGCAGCAAGTGTGTGCAGCATCGACATCACAGGGGTTGCGCCCACTCCAGCGCTCAGCAGAACCACGGGACTCTGGCTGGGGTGCAGAGTAAAGTTTCCTCGCGGTGCACTAACATCCAATACATCACCTGCTTGCGTTCGGTTGCACAAAAATGAACTTCCAATCCCATTCAATTCGCTTTTGACGCTGATCCGGAAATGATCGGCTCCGGGCAGATTAGACAACGAATAGCTGCGAAGAACGGGCGGTCTGCCCGGATCGACGAGCAGCCGCAAAACCACAAATTGACCTGCCTGGAAAACAGGAAGATGTTGCCCGTCAATCGCTGTCAGAACAAATGAAGTTACGTGATCGCTTTCCTTACGGATACCCGCGACTCGCATCTTTCGAAATCCGGGCCACGCTGGTGCTTGTACCTCTTCGGCGAGACCCGGATTCCCGGCAGTAGTTTTTGGGCCCATGTCTTGTTGGAGCATTGCCTGGAACGAACTCTGCCAGCCTTTACTAAGTGCGGGAATCTGCAGCGCGCGTTGCAGTTGCTCGCTGGAATGTCCTGGCAAATACAGGAGGGCGTCAATGTCGGACACACTGATTCGCTCTGGACCGTCGGTAATTTTTATAATGTCATCGCCTGCGCCAACTTCTCCCTCCTGCAACACGCGAAAATAGAATCCTGGCCTGTGATGTGCTACGAGCAGCGCTGGCATACGAGGTTCGTTCATGCGGATGCCAACGCGGTAGCAGGTCACGCGTGGCTGCGTTACTTCAAATTCCGCACCGCCGATGCGGTATCGATCGCCGATGCACACCTCGTTGTCAGGAAGCCCCTCAACAGTGAAGTTTTCTCCGAACTGACCGAAGATGAAGTCTTTACGTCCGAGAATGCCTTCCCAGTAGTGATAGGAGTCCATCTGATAGACAAAAACGGCGCGCTGCTCCCCACCATGACCGGCTAGATCAGCCTGGCCGTCTCCATCAATATTGAGCTTGCGCACCATTTGCCGCCGCTCAACGGAACTCTTCCAGATCGCGGTACGGACAATCTTGCCGTTCCACGCCACGTCGCGCGGAAGACCGACGTTTACTGAAAGCAATCGCGACATTCCCACCCCTCGAGGGCCAGCGTCCGAATTCTTTTAACTTCGATGCATCGGGACGGCTTGCGGCTACCAGCGACGAGCCGGAGCTGCACCATCCACGTGGAGTATCTCTCCGCTCACATGACTGGCCCGTACCAGGTAAAGAACAGCATCAACAATATCTTTTACCGTCGCCTTTTTTATAACCGGCTGTGTCGAGTTGTTGGGGTCATCTGGGTCCATCGGCGTATCCACAACACCTGGAGCTACTGCATTAAAGCGAATGCCATCCTTTTCATACTCGACGGCGAGATTCCGGGTTGCAGCATTCAAGCCACCCTTTGTAATCATCGAAACCGAGCCATATTCGCCGGCGATCGGCCGATCGGCAAGCGCCGCGGAGATGCTTACAACGCACCCTGATTTCCGATTGAGCATCTCTTTCACGGTGCGCTGCGTGATGTAGAAGAATCCGAGTAGATTGGTGGAGACAAGGGCGTCGAAGTCCTCGATGGTGAAGTCAGTAAAAGGTTTATTGAGGAAGATGCCGGCGTTGTTCACCAAAACATCGATGGTTCCGAAGGTGTCGATTGCTGCTTCGACCGTCTGAGAAGCTGTTTGCTGCTTGCCAATATCACCATCGACAAGAACCAGGCTGCCTGACGTAGCCAACTTTCGACTGGCATGACGAGACGTCGCGACCACGTTATAGCTTTCTTCCAGAAACCGTTCGACTAAACCCGTGCCGATTCCCCCCGCTGCTCCCGTTATGATTGCTGTTTGTTTGCTCGACATACATAGCCTTTCGTTTATGGGCGCGAATCGAATACACAACTGCGTGCCCAGCGCACTCGAAGCCACTTCATCCCGCCCGCTTCCGCCGTGAACCTTTCGAGTGAAGAACTGACGAACCATGGCACAATATCCGCGTTCCGATCCGCCGCAGTGCCCAATGAAATCACAGTCAATTTGGTACGCACCAAAATCGATCCCTCCTTTGGTATGGAGCACGAGATCTACTGGCCAAGACGACACTCGCATCATCTTGGCCGGAATAACATGCGCTAAGCACTAGCGGATGCTCGCGCCGATTGAAGTAGACGCCTAAGCGGCTTTCTTCTCGGCTCCGAGTAAGTCGATGAGATTTTGAGCTGCGACGGTCGAGGACGCCGGATTTTGTCCGGTAACGAGACGGCTATCAACAACTGAAAGTGGCTGAAAGTCGGCGCGCTTCTCAAACGTAGCTCCCAGCCGCATCAACTCATCCTCGACCAGGAATGGGACAACATCGGTGAGGTGCATCTCTTCCTCCTCACCATTGGTAAAACCGGTCACGTGTTTTCCTTTTACCAGCGGCGCGCCCTGGCAGGCCACGTGACGAAGCACGCCCAGCGAACGGCAAACCAGGGCGATCGGCTTGCCGGAATTGTAGAAGGACTCAAGCAGAGCAATCGAAACGGGGCTTTCTGCAAGGTCCCACATCGGGCCATGCCGGCCCACATAGAAGACCGTATCGTAATCTTCCGACTTTACGTTGGCAAGCTTGACCGTCTGTGAAAGCTGCTTCTGTGCCGCCTGGTCCTTCTTGAACCGAAGCTGGGCGGGCGTTTGATTTTCCGGTTGATCGCTCTTAGGATCGAGCGGTGGTTGCCCACCTTTTGGTGAGGCGAGGGTCAAGTCTACGCCCACGTCCCTGAAAACAAAGTAAGGAGCTGAGAATTCTTCAAGCCAGAAGCCAGTTTTGAGCCCGGTGTTGCCGAGGACGTCGTGCGATGTGAGCACCATCAGTATTTTCATATTCCATCTCCTATTCCTGGCTATGAGGATTCCGATTGAATTCGGTCGACGTCAGTCATCGGAACAGAAGCTTGGGAGATGAGCAATTGGACAATGGTATCGTCGATACTTTGGTATCGGTTCTTATTAAAACTCACTCGTCCTCAGCTCACGGCCCGCGCCACGTGCTTTTCTAGATCTTCAGAGTGAAGGTATTCTTCCCTTCTACGCAAATGGCTCCAGTTTGGCGAGGATGGTCGGCAAATACTCCGCGACCGTCGGATGAATATGCATTGCACGCTGGATGACCGTGTACGGTGCTTTCGCATACATGACGTCCAGCAGAACGTGGATCACTTCATCGCCTCCGACTCCCAGAATCGCAGCTCCCAGAATCTGTTTCGTCTCTGCATCGACGCAAATCTTGATGAAACCTTGTGTCTCCCCTTTTTCGTAGGCCCGGCCCACTTGATTCATCGGATATTTCACAGCGAGCGCACGACGTC
The DNA here is from genome assembly GCA_963758785.1 of uncultured Acidobacteriaceae bacterium. Taxonomy (GTDB): domain Bacteria; phylum Acidobacteriota; class Terriglobia; order Terriglobales; family Acidobacteriaceae; genus Telmatobacter. The sequence continues at coordinate 620,601 of CAVWXA010000015.1, read as the reverse complement.
TGGAACTCCGTATCTCCGCATCCGTCATCCCGCATCGCCCTAGCGGCGGATCAATAAATAGCCCGTAGGCTTGGATCCGGTCGGAAACCCGGCGATGGTCAGCGTTGAAGAGATTGTCCGCAACGATCTCGTAGTCGTTAAAGGAAGTATGCGTAAAGGCTCCGCGGCCATTGCAGTCCCCCAGCGCCCAGATGCCGGGCACGTTGGTTTGCAGCTCATCATCAACCGTTATGTAGTCGCGGTGGTCGGTGGCAACCCCAGCCCGGTCCAGTCCCAGGTCGTTCGTGTTGGGAGTGCGTCCCACAGCCAGAAGAACGTGAGTGCCCAACACTTCCGGCGGGCCTTCTTCGCATGTGAGGCCGACGGCGACACCGCCATCGCGTTTCTCGAGCGAGATACACTTCGCATTCAGCCGGATGTTGATGCCCTCAGCCTCCACTATCTCGCGTACAGCATCGGAAACGTCTTCATCCTCTCGCCCAATCAGGCGCGGTCCCATTTCCACAATCGTGACTTCGCTCCCGAAGCGGCGATAGATCTGAGCAAACTCGAGCCCGATATAACTTCCGCCGACGATGATGAAATGCTCGGGGTAGAAATCGATGTCCATCATGGATGAGTTGGTGAGAAATGGCACGTCGTGAACCCCCGGCATTTCTGGAATCCGAGCGCGCCCCCCCACGTTGATAAAGATTTTTTCGGCTTCGAGAACCTCATCGTTGACCACGACAGTGTTCGAGGATTGAAAGCGGGCTTGACCCTGAATTACCGTACAATTGGTCATTCCTCTGAGCCACGCCTCAACTTCCTTGCTGGATCCCGTGGAGGCCGCATCCTTGCGGGCTTTGACTCGCTTCATATCGACGTGCAAATCACCAACGGAGAAACCGTATTCCGCACCTCGGCGGGCAACGTGGACCGCATAGGCACTCGCCACGAGCGTCTTTGTCGGGGTGCATCCCGTGTTCACGCACGTGCCGCCAAACTTATCGCGTTCGATAATAGCGACGGTCTTGCCGGCGCCCGCAAACCGCCCTGCCATGGGCGGCCCCGCCTGGCCCGTCCCGATAATGATTGCGTCGAAATGCCTTGTATCAGAGACAGTGGTTGCAGTGTTCATCATTGCTCCGATCTGCCCAGCCTCGATTAGGTTAGAATCACGATGACGAATCCATTGGAAGAACGTATCAATCAACGCCGAAGTATTGGCCAGATACGGCAGCCCGGAAGACCCCAAACGGACATCCGCAACGGTTGAAATCCGCATCCCATCCGGGCCGAGCGTTAACCGTATGTAAGGTCTGTGCTCTGTCCGACCTCGATAATATAACCGTCAGAATCGCGGATGTAGCAGCGAATCTCGCCGTACTTGGGAATCGGCTCCGTGATGAACTCGGCCCCTCGACTCTTCCATAGTTCATAGCACGCTCGAATATCGGCGACGCGGATATTCATAAAGCTGTTGACCTTATCCGGGTCGGTGACGCTGAGCGTTACCGTCGGCTTGTCCGGGGTGGGCCCGCCCCCGACGTTGACAATGAGCCACGTATTCGCGATCTGAATGTGCCCAGACGCGCCCTTGCTGTCGCCCAGGCTCAGAATGCGGCCGCCAAAGACCTTTTCGTAGTAGCGAGCCGACCGCTCGATGTCGGCGACGGTGATAAAAAGTGTGACCGTGAAACCCTCAAGTGGGAGCATCTCATAGCTCTTCTGTTCGACTTGTACGCTCATTTACGTCTCCATTGGGAAAAACAGTGCTCTCTCGCTTATTCCGATTCTTTCGTATTCATGCTGCCGATCAGGCCTGATGAGAAAAAGCCAAAACAGTTGGACCAAGGTTTCTGGCGATATGTTGGTATCGTTTGCAACTAGCTGTCCGATAAAGCCGTCATCCGTCACTTTGCCGGCATGAGGAACCCGAATGGTTGGCGGGTTTCATCTCCGCCGACGCCGATAGCGCAGGTACAGATACGCGGCCTTTTCCTTGACGCTGACCATTTCAAACCAGGGAGCGGAATTCGGCACAAACTCCACTCCCTGCACGACTGCCGGTCGAGTTGCATCGCCCTTACGGCCCGCGATTTGCGGCGACAGCGTCAAAAAGAGTTCGTCTACCGCTTCTGCCGCGAGAAACTGTCCGAACAGCGTAGGCCCGCCTTCGTGGAGAAGTCTCTTTACCCCAAGCTGCGACTGGAGGAATTGCAGGATCGCCCGCGGAGCGATGCTGCCGCGACTCGAATTCAAAGCATGTATCTCAACGGGGCCTAAAGTCATAGCGCCTCGGCGTGCGAGCTCATCTCTGCCAGTTGAGGTTGTGATAACCACGGTGCGGATAGCCGGTGTTCGGAAAATCGCTCTCTTCAACTCCAGCTGGCCGCTACCGCTAACGATCACGAGCAGGGGGTACTGTGGTTTATGCTGCGCGTTGACTCGGTATTCCTCATATAAATCCTTCGCATCGGGGTAGGCGTATCCAGGGGTCCAAAGGCTCTTCACGCTTACATCGCGCAGGGTTCCAGCGCCGACCATGACGGCATCTGCAGAAGCCCGTAACAGGCCCATGATGAACCGGTCCGCAGGATTGGAACCACTGATGGTTGAGCCGCCGGACTTAGCCTTAATCTCGAAGCTGACGACCCCGTCAAGAGTAGAAACAAAATTCGCAATGACAAACGGGCGCGCCGCGGGCGATCTGCGAAAGTGCAGATCCCCATCGTACAGCTCTCTCAATTTCTGCGGGAGTGCTGATACAGCGTACTCCCTGTCACAATCAATCAGCGTCCGTACGAGCCCCATTTGCTGCCTTTCTGGAAGCCCCCGCAGAGCGACAAACGACCGCGTACTATTGGCAAAGTTTGATTTGCATCTGGTTGATCGCAATCCTCGCAATCATAACGTGGCACCCCGAAAAAGCGCCCCGTTTCGACCACCGCGCCATCATCCGTCAAGCACTTAAATCCGTACCCTGCCAGGGCCGCGCGTTAACCGTATGTGAGGTCTGTACTCTGTCCGACCTCGATGATATAACCGTCAGGATCGCGGATGTAGCAGCGTATCTCGCCGTATTTGGGAATCGGCTCCGTGATGAACTCGGCTCCGCGACTCTTCCATAGTGCATAGCACGCTCGAATATCGGCAACGCGGATATTCATAAAGCTGTTGATGTGATTCGGGTCGGGGACGCTGAGCGTTACCGTCGGCTTATCCGGGGTTGGCCCGCCTCCAACGTTCAGAATCATCCAGATATTCGCAAACTGAAGGTACCCAGGCGCGTCGCCGTCACCCAGGCTCAGAATGCGAGCGCCGAAGACTTTTTCGTAGTAGCGAGCTGATCGCTCGATGTCGGCGACGGTGAGAAATTGTGCGATGCTGATCCCTTCTCGCGGGGGCATCTCATAGCTCTTCTGCCCGATTTGTACGCTGCCCATTGACGACTCCAATTCCGATAAGCAGTGCTCATCGGCCGATTCTGTTGATGTGGCCTACTGCTGCGGGAATCCGAACATCAGCCACGACTGATTGGCTACCCAATGAGGATATAGCTCCGTCATCTGATCGAACAACTCCTGGTCGGACGTCGCGGTTTTCTGCACCCGATCGAAGTCCTCGAGGTAACGCCTGGTGTCCTGGATCGTCGAAGGAGAGTCTGGCGCGCCAGGCTTCTTGTGACCGGCGACGACCATCGCCGGGTCCAGGGCCGCGATCCAATTCTTTCGGCTCTCCGGAGTGGTGTCGCCGACGTAAATGCGGCATTGGTTGTACACAACGTCGCCCGCGACGATCAGGCCGATTGATGGAACGTAGAGAGAGGTCGAATCGGGACTATCGGTGCGGCCCTGCTCGATAATCCGCAATTCGTGGCCCTCGAGAGTGAATGTGTCATGCTCATAGGGCTCAGGTGGAACCAGCTTGGTGGGCACGTGCCCAGGAAACATCCGACGGGCTAACCGCTTCACTAAAGGAGTGAAAGATATCTGCATGGCGCTCACTGCATTGGGCGTCGCTATCGCCCGAGCGCCCGGGAAGCGATCGAGCAGAATGCTCAGACCGTAGAAGTGATCGAAATGCGCGTGCGTTATATAAATGGTCTCCAGGTTGCGGTTGTGCAAAGCGATCCAATCCGCGAGAGCCTCGGCCTCAGCCACTGTCCCCATCGCGTCCACCAGCACCGCGTCGTACTCGCCGAAGATTAAAGTCGACGTCATCGGGTCAAAGCCGAGCGCTTCGCCGAAGGGCTTTGGCCGCTCGCCGACCATAACCTTTCCCGGGGCGGTAAAAACGTTCACACCCAGCGTGTTCGACGCCGCAGACGTGGTCACCCGCGTGGTCTCTTTCAGTCCATTTTGCCGTCCATTTGGTACTCCTTTCGATGTCAGAACGGGTGATTGTTCAGGGCGACATTGGCAGAAGCGCGACGACGAGTCCATTGGACGAACGTATCGACCGACACCAAGGTATGGATTGGGCATATAGGCACAGAGTGGTGGTGCGCACTTTGTTCCACTGGGCCCCAATACCAAAGTATTGCCAATACCATCGTCCAATTGATTCGACGGAGCGCCTCGGGTGTAATCGCTCGATCGCAGGCGATTCGGTCGAAAGAGCGACTTCGCGCCCGCCCTCTAACCAAATATTCAAAGAAAGGATGGCAAAGACATGCCGGAAGCGACCTGGAAACCTCACGAGAAGCACGGGCAGTTGACGATACAGAGCGACCTACCTGACAGCGTCTTCGCGTTCCCGAAGCAGCGTAAAGAACCACTGACCGACGCCGAACATGTGCGTAACGCGGTCGCGCGGTTCGATCAAGTCATCGACGTCCCCGATGCCGACCGTGCTTTGGCATTCGCCAACATCGAGAAAGCTGCAAACTACTATGGCGTCAACCTGGCGGAAACGTCGTGGTACGACCTGGGCGTTCATCCTCAAAGGAATAGAAGGGAGGCTGCCGCCAAAGGCGCTGTGACGCGCGAGCGCCGACCTGAGAATTCCCCGGTCGGTGAGCCGGTCAACAGAGGAAGTAATCGCAGAAGTGAAGTGAAATCTCAACCAACTCAAACCAAACTTGAAGAGAGGAGTGAATATGACGGGCACGAACGCAGTAATCGCAGTGTATGACAACCATTCGACAGCGGAAGACGCGGTCAAGGAACTTCAGAAGTCAGGTTTCGACATGAAGAAGTTGTCAGTGGTAGGCAAGGATTATCACACAGACGAGCAAGTCGTTGGCTACTACAACGCGGGAGACCGCATGAAGTACTGGGGCAAGTGGGGCGCTTTCTGGGGCGGCTTCTGGGGCTTGCTGTTTGGCGCCGCATTCTTTTGGGTGCCCGCGATAGGCCCAGTGCTAGTCGGAGGTCCATTGGTGGCTTGGATCGTCGCCGGCCTGGAGAACGCGGTGGTAGTCGGCGGTTTGAGTGCTATCGGCGCCGGTCTGTACAGCATAGGCATACCAAGAGATAGCATCGTGACCTATGAGACCGCCATAAAGGCTGGCCAATACCTGGTGGTTGCTCATGGAACTTCCGCTGAGGTGGCTGAGGCCCGCAATATTTTGAGCACATTGAAACCAATCCATGTGAGCGATCATGTTCTCGAACCTGCTATGCACGCGGTGGCCCATTGAACGCATCGTGAGGTGGGATCGGACCGTTTAGGGATTCCCACCTCACCCTACTTCGGGCGAAAGAATCTGATGGGTATCTGCGATGTTGGTGAATGCTGTGCCCAGAGAAAAATCCATTTGGCCGCCGAACCCGTGCGTCGTTTCTCAAGCATTCCGCCATTCCTATCCCCGTCATTTCGAGATTGGAATTTCGGGATTCCATCGAATCGGCGACGAATTCCCCCTTCGTTCATCTAGGTTTTGACAGTGACTGTTTGACCACCGTACAAAGGACAAAGGAGTTGAAATATGAAAGCAATTGTTGTCCACCAATATGGCGGTCCTGAAGTACTGAAGTTAGAAGAGTACCCTGATCCGGTGGCGGGGCCCGGCGAAGTTCTGGTGCGGGTCGCCGCTGCGAGCGTGAATCCGATCGACTACAAGCGTCGTGCTGGGTTAACGAAGGATTTTTATCCACTCCAGTTCCCGGGCCTCATAGGAGTCGATATGGCGGGGACTGTGCTTAAGATTGGGCCGGGAGTGGAAGGCTTTTCCGTCGGCGACCAGGTGTTCGCTATGGCAGACAATACCTATGCTGAACTTTGTGTTGTGAAAGCCGCGGTTCTGGCGAAGGTTCCCAAGGGGCTCGATTTGATCGAGGCGGCGGCGCTCCCGCTGGTGACGACGACCGGCAATCAGCTCCTTTCAGCTACGGGAATCAAAGCGGGCCAGACGGTTATGGTCATAGGTGCGGTCGGGAATGTCGGGCGCTCGGCAGTATTCACTGCGAAGGACCGTCGGGCGACGGTCATCGCGGGGGTTTTGAAGAGGCAGATAAATGAAGCAAAGACCGTCGGCGCGGATCAAGTGGTCGCAACTGACGACGACACCGCGATTGCAAATCTTACTCCGCTCGATGCGGTGGCGGATACGGTCGGCGGAACAACCGCCCAGAAGCTGATCGCCAAGGTCAAGCCGGGAGGGGTGTTTGCTTCGGTTGCCGGGGCACCGCGGAACGCTGCGAAGTACCCTTCTGTGAAGGTGGCGGCAATATTCTCGAAATTTGACAGGAAAACGCTCGAGTTCATGGCCGAAGCGGTACGAGATGGCAAGCTGGTAATCCCGATCAGCCGGAAAATGCCACTCAGTGAAGCGGCCGAGGCTCAGGCAGCTGCAGAAAAGGGTGGCATCGGGAAGATCTTGCTGATACCTTGAATTCTTTGCTGGAGATGCAACGTCTAAAGGAAAAATCGAAATGAAGAAAAGTCGGCGAGGAATTAATCCCGCTTCCAGACCAAGTGGCGGCGGATGCGTAGAATGCCTGGCGTCGCCGGACGGGTGGTGGTTTCATCTCCGCCGGTGCGCGGAGTGTGGACACATCGGATGCTGCGACAGTTCTCCGAGTCAGCATGCGTCAAAACATGCGGAGGAGACGGGGCATCCGATCATAGCCAGCTTTGAGCCGGGTGAGGACTGGTTCTACGATTACGAGAAGCGGGCGATGGTCAAAGGTGCGGAATTGCTTCCGCCGCGCGCGCACCCCGAAAGTCAATCCGTGCCTGGACCCGCAGGAAGGGTGCCAGCCAACTGGGAATCACTTCTGAACTAGCTGCCCGTTCAACGGTAGCCATCAGATTGAGACGCATCCTTCAGACGATAGGCGATTCCGGCCGCATCTTAATTCACCGACAACAGGAGGCATGACATGGATCTGCCCGACGCGCCCGTTGCGCACGAAGGCTTCTTCGCAGCTCATTTCTTCACCGTGGCCGACCAGGAAAAATCGAGGGACTTCTATGTCCGAATTCTTGGCGGGAAATTGATCAAGCCGGAAAATCCCTGCTACATCAAGCTGGCGAATACGTGGATCATTCTTAATTCCGGCGGCGGCCCGACTCCCGACAAGCCAGAGGTCACCCTTGAAACACCGCCGGATCTGAACAGAGTGAGTAGCTTCCTTAATTTGCGTGTCGCCGACATATGGGCCTGCTACAAAGAATGGGGCGACAAAGGAGCATCTTTTCTTACCGAACCGTGGACCAATACTGACGGCTGGGAATGGCGCTGCTACATGCGTGACCCCGATGGATACATCATCGAGGTCGGCCAATATACTCAAACCGCCATCGACTGGTTCAACAACCACAGTTAGTCATTTCGGCTTCTGCATCCGATACCAAGGTATCGTCGATACCAAAGTCCAATTGCCTTCATCCTCTCACGTCCGGCCTAATGGCAATCATTCAAAGCGTAGGTTCATAAGGCTTCGAAAATTTGTTTGTGAAGGGAAAGGCACCATGTCTGAACTTGTGAGGAAGTCTGCGATGCAAAGGCAACAACAACGGATAGAAACGCGCACCGCCATCAAGCCTCTCAAGGGCCTTAGTATCGTTGCAACAGCCGTCGCAGCGTTCGCCGTCTTCGTCGCCGTAGCCGTTTACGCGCAGGACAAGTACTCGTTGATATCGCCTAGCGGAATCGCGTTCTCCGACTTCAGGGGATACGAGGACTGGTCGTTCGTCTCTTCCGCCCGGCAAGACGAAATACTCAAGGTAATTGTCGCCAATCCGACCATGATCACGGCCTTCAAGGCCGGCGTTCCCGGCAACGGCCAAGTTTTCCCGGAGGGCTCCATGATCGTGAAGCTCCAGTGGAAGCAGAGGAAGAGCACAGAGGCCCAGTTCGCCGTGGACGTGCCAGACGTCTTTACCCAGGCTTTCGTCATGGAAAAGGACAGCAAGAGATTTCCGAAAACCGGCGGGTGGGGATACGCCGTGTTCAATTTCGATCCCACGTCGGACAAGTTTACGGCCGATGTCAAAAGCTTCTCAGACTGTGGAAACGCGTGCCATACGGTCGTGAAGCAGAAGGACTACATCTTCCACCCGTACGAGATGCGTTGAACTGCGCCGAGCCCCGGCATTCAGCGCCTCGCGTGGCGTCGATGAATTGAGAACTGCACTTGCGAGACAAAGAGTCAGGACGCGCAGTTCCTGAAAATGTACACATGCCGATGGCGGTCTACGTGAAAAAATGGCGGCCTCAGCAGGTGGTGTCGTGCTTGCATCACCTCCAACAGGAGCCGTGCAACTCAAGAGTTTCGAGCCGAACGGACTCACCAGCGACGAGACGAAGATCCGTCTGGAAAAAGACGAAACGAACGCCTTGCCCGACACGCTGGCCGCTCTATGAATCAGCTGTCCCATTCAAGTTGGGCGACGCGCGAACGCTCGTAAGCGTCATGCGCAAACAGCTGGCGGAAGTTTGTTACTACCTTTAATGCGTTTTGGGGTCGTCAGCGACTGGAAGCCGGTTACCTCTGGTTTTCAATCCAGCCATTGCCCACCAATAACTGCTTGATTGCACCACTTCCGTAATACAGAGTTTGAGGCTTCTCGCGATCAATAATCAATAGTTGACAACAGCATTTCGTCAATCAATCATCGCGCAGTCTCGCATCTAAAGGATCCCCCGGGTTCATAGTGCGACAAAATATAGGCCGTGTAACGGCCGCCAGCGCGGCACGTAACCGGCGGTTAGAGCTCTGTCGTCAGTGTCGGCGTCTTGTTGTAGTTCCACTGGCTGCCGACATAGGTATAGACGCGGACGTCAGATGTCAAGGGTGCATCTATTTTGTCGCAGAACGCCGTGACCGCGTTGTAGAAGCCGCCGAGCATCGAGAGCATTACCGGCGGTGAGATGCCGTCTGAGGCGACGGTGATCGCGTGCAGCGGCACACCGGAGCTGACGTCCACGGTGTTGATATGAACTCCGCAGCCGGTGATGGTCGCCATGACTGGCCCTGACAAGCGGATGCCCGCATGACTTGCCCCGCTCCTCCCGTCGCCCTGGTAAACGCAGCCGGTTAAGTACACCGGGCTGATTTTACCGGATGTCGTGTTGATGATCATGATGCCGCTCTCCATGTTGCGCTGCGTAGAGCAGTTGGCGAGCTGCACCATGCCTAAGTACTGCCCGAAGGGAACGTTGATGTAGAAGCCGTTGAGGCCGCTCAGGTCACTGCGGCAGTTGGCGATGCGGGTATCCCCGGCCTTGGTCGTGATCGAGATTCCGTTACCCCCGCAGACTTGCGCGTGACAATGCTCCATCGTCAAGTCACCGGAAGCGAGATCGAAGCCGTCGCCGCCCACGTTCTGCACCAGATTCCGGATAATCGAGTTGCCCTGGGCAGTGGGCGAATAGCTTGTCGTGTTGGTGATCCCAGCTGAAGACTTGTTCGCGATGGCGCCAACGATGCAGCCAGTAACGCTGAAGGCGCCGACATAGCCGTAAGTGGCGATGCCGTGCATCTGGATCCCTGACGGCAGATTGCTTCCGAGGATGGTGAGGCGCTCCACACCGCAGCGGTTAAGACCGGTTCCCGCGATCACCGCGTCAAAAAGGATGCACGCCGGCTGACTTGCGCCTCTCTGCGCCCATCTCGCCGCGGGCTTTATCGTGGTGCAGTTGCCGTCGTCGTAGCCTGCGCCTCCCATAGTGGCAAGCGGGCCGCTGCCGAGAATCAAAATATCGCTTTTGGTAACGACGAGCGGGGCGGTCACCACATACTGGCCGACTGGCAGATATACGACGCCACCGTACGCGTCTTGCTGAGCGGCCGCGATGGCGGACCGAATGGCGGCTGTGTCATCGGCCGAGCCGTTGCCTTGCGCGCCGTACTCTTTGACGTTGTAGAATCCACGCTCCTGCGCGGACCGCGCTTGCGCCGGTGCCGCCCCGGCCCCCTCAACGACAACCGCCGATACGGCGACTGCGCCGGCTGCCCTGCGCAGAAAATTGCGCCTGGTCGTGCGGGCATTATCCGGCTTGACTACAGCCGGATCACCATTTCCGCCCCCCGCCAACTTCAAATCTCCTCCTAACCAGACTGCATGAAAGTGAAGTCGGCTATCGCTCCACCGAACGGTTCCCTAGAACGTCAACCGCAATGTGAACTGCAGTTGCCGCGCAACGTTGTATGAACTGAGAAAGTTCTGTGTTCCATCCGTCGCATTCGGATTGGTTTGTCCCTGCACGTTGAAGACGTTGAATGCATCCATATTGAAACGCAGGTTCACCCGCTCCGTGATCGGGAAGACCTTGAAGAGTGATGCGTCGGCCGACCAGTTGAACGGTCCATTGAGGACAGTCCTCGAGTAGGGGTTTATGTCCGTGCCAGGCGAGTACGCGATATCGGTCGGAGCTTTTCCAGGCAAAGTAATGCTCACCTCGTTCTGGCCGTAGTATTTGTAGGCGGGATCTGTCGTTTTGCAATCCGTGTCGATGGGGCTCGAGTACGGCGCCCAATTGCCGGGCAGGCCCGAGATAACTGCCGATGTTGTAGCACAAGCGTTGCCGGAGATGACCGTTGGAGCCAAGTACCCGTTGAACCACTCATACTCCTTGTGACACACGCCGCTGCGACAGTCGGTGATGGGTACCGCGTGCTTGTAAACATGGAGCGGATTTGTCGGCCCCCAGTTCCCAGCGCCGACAGTGAACGATTGGGACTGAACGCTGCCATCTCCAGCGACCTGCCAGCCCCCGGCTAACTCGTCAACCAGGCGGTTTGCGTTACCCATAAATCGTTTGCCACGCCCAAACGGCATATCTACGATTCCGTTGAATTTGATTTCATGCTTCGGAAAGTAGATGTCCGTCTTGTACTCTTCGAACTTGTTCAACGCTCTATAGTATGCATACGGTGCCGTGCCTGCCGGTTGTGGCGGCGGAAGTGCCGGGTTGATGACCGTCCCGTAAGGTGAAGTCATGGTGCTCAGCGCGGAATAGATGTAATTGGCGCTTGGATAGACATAACCATCGCTGCCCGATTCGCCGCCTGTATGCATCGGCTTTGACCATATATAGCTGATCTGATACGCGACGCCGCGATGAAAGAGCCTCTGGTAGTTAGCTTGCAGCATGTTGTTGGTCGACCAACCGGTCTTTTGATCTTCACGAAGGCTCGTACCCCATGTGGTTTGGTCGTAAGGCCCCGTTGCGGTTGCAGCGTATTGATTGTTGCCGACCACACTACCGTTTGGCGGTGCGATGCCGGTATTCATCTCCCAAACATATTGCGAGGGATGGTTGTTGAAGTAATAGTAATTCCATAAGTTGGCGTCATGAGCAAAATTCCAACTTACTCGCAACGCAGAGTTTCCCTTCAATGGTTGTTCGATGGTGAAGTTTGCCTGGGTCACTTGGTCCGGCGCGTCATCGGTATCCATGAAAACGGGATTGATGCCCGGGGCAATCGCCGTGGCCGAACTGCTGTTCACCGCATTCGCGCTGTTTAAACCCGCAACACCAGGTACGCCAAGAGCCGGGTTCGCTGCAGTCGACTGCACCGCCCGCAACAGATAATTTTGCACGCCATCCGGTGACTGGGCCGCGGCTACATAACTTTCTTCGTACGAGCCCGCAAACGGAGCAAACTGGCTTGGAGCGACAAGGGAGAAGTAAATTGGTACCGGATAAAGGTATCTTCCATACGCTCCGCGAACTACCGTCCCCCGTTTATGCAATGGCTGCCATGCAAAGCCGAAGCGCGGCAAGAACATGAGGTTGTAGTTATCCAGTAAGTTCGATGGCTGTCCGGCCTGTTGAGGAGTTTCTATCTTGCCCCCGTCGTTCACTATATTGTTGATGATTGCTTGCGTCGTATAACCGCCGGCAATCAGAGATGCTGGCGAGGCGGGCAGCACCAGGGCGTCATTCTTCAGGTCGAAGCCATCGATGGTGCCGTTCTTCACCCATGGACCAGGGTGAGCCTCGTAGCGAACGCCCAAGTTCAGAGTCAGGCTTCTGGCCACATGGAAGTTGTCTTGGAAGTAGCCGTCGAGCTCCATATCGTGGAAGTGAATGTAAGGCGGTTGAAGATTGACAATGTAGTCCTGGACTGCGCCCAAAAACGCATCGGCGTCGGAGTAACCAGTGTTGCCGTAGGCCGCCGGAGTCGTCGCGCCTGTGGATGGATTTTCCAGGGCAGTGGCGTAAGCCCCGAAATCCACGTGTTCGTACGCCTGGTTCTCAAGATAGCCATATCGCTCATGCCGGTAGCGCCCGCCAAACTGCATTTGGTGGCGGCCTGATGTTTTGGTCAGGTTCTCATCAAGATTCGAGATAATCCCGGTAATCCCGTACTGGTAGAACGTGCCTCCCTGCGTGTAAATGCTGGCCGCAAACTCTGGGAAGCCTTTTTCGCCAAAGTTGTTAGGCAGCCCCAATTCCGATTCAAAATCGGTATGCGGCGCAGGACCGGAAGCAAAATTGTCCTCCCTCAGCCACTGCTGGCTCAAGACTGTCTCCGAAAAGAAGGTAGGCGAAAAAACATGGGTATATCCGAGCGCGGCCGCATACAACGCCGATGGTGAAGTAGCCAGTCCGCTGGCGTTGGCGGGGATATTCAAGCCGTTTACTGACGCTGCAACTGTTGCAGGTTCGTTGCCCGGGTTGTTGCGAAGGCCTACGTTTGAATTGATGTTCATTGTATAGCGTACATAGGCACGGTTGTTCTCGTTAAATGCATGATCCAGGCGAAAAGTGATGTTTGGCTCTACGGTAAAGTTGGGGTTCTGAATATTGATATTGGTCGTGACCAGCGGGTTGTCCGCCGTGGTCGGCGCTGGCGTGATCGCATAGAGCGCATTGATGGCCGGCGAGAGGCGACTGATCGGAATCTGGTTATTGGTGAAGGGTGTGCGGCACCACTTATCGTTGACCGTTCCGCCGGTAGGGGCCGGGCAAGCTGCGTTGGACGTCGTTGTGTTAGGGTCGTAGAGTTTCTGCGTCACGCCCGAACCGTTGATCAATCCGCTCCAGTCACCGCCGCGCATGGCCATGGTCGGTACCGTTCCCAGTTCGTAGCTCGCCTGGGACAGCGAGTAGCGCTCGTAGGCGAAGAAGAAGAACGACTTGTCCTTCCCGTGGTAAATATGAGGCAAAATGATGGGGCCACCGACGGAAGCCCCAAACTCGTTCCGCACGTAGTGTGGTGCGACTAGGTTGGAAGGATCTTGTCTTCTTTTCGCAATGCCGAAGCCGTTGTTGCGCGCGGTTTCGAAAAATGATCCATGCAACTGGTTGGTTCCCGATTTGGTGGTCATTACACCAACAGCCGGCGTAGCGTAAGCTGCTCCCACGCCGCTGGTCTCCACTGAAACCTCCTGGATCGAATCAGGATCGGGCAATGCATTCTGCCCTGCATTTGCGCCGCCGAATTCACGAGACTCCAGTGTGACTCCGTCCACAACATAAGCCGTTGCCGCAGGCATAAGGCCATTCGCGCACGAAGGCGACTGGTTGCACTTATCCAGACCCGGCGTGATTTCGTTGGTCAGAGTCAACAAATCGCGCCCGTTCATCGGAAGCTGATTGATTTTGGCGTTTTCGAGGGTCGCTCCGGTTACACCGTTGTCAGTGGTGGTGAGTTGAACAATATCCGCATTGACCTGGACTTGTTGCGTCACGGAGCCCGCCGCCATCGCCGCGTTGATCACCGCGTTCTGCGCGACGAGCAGCTCGATTGGCTGACTGTACGTCTTCATTCCCGGCGCAGTCACGGTGACAACATAGGTCCCCGTGAAAAGCGAAGGCACCTGGTAGAAGCCAACGCTGTTCGATTTTGTGTCGACTGCGACGCCAGTTGCATCGTTGACAACATGGATCGACGCCCCTGGGATTACCGCACCGGTTGCGTCCGTGACCGTGCCCTGAATCGAGCCGGCGCCGCTTTGGGCCACTGCGCTCGAGCAGCACAGTGCCAACCCAAAAGCGAAAATGGCTGTGAAACCAGGGGTATTCCATTTGCGTAGAGTGTTCGTCAGAAAACTGGCTAAGTTCCTCATTTAAGTGGTCCTCCGAAATTGAATTGGGTAACCCTGACCGAAAATATTGGGCATGCGCTCTTTGTTCAGCCCGACTCGGCAAGCTAAGACATTCGTTGTTTGTTCACGGTTCAGCCCCGCGGGTCACAGTTCGATCGCCTTGGCGGAACGCCGTCCAACCGCTCCGGTTGTTGTTGGTCCTCGATGCTTGCCCACCCCATCCTTTATTCGCGTACGTGTCTCCGGCTGCAACGAATAGAATCATCAACAGTGACTCCATCCCTTTGCCGCTTCGCGAATTGCCAACCCCAACTCGGCTATGAGAGAATTTTGGCCACTCGTGGAGTCAATCTGTGAGGATAGTTAAGGGTCCTGAGAACTCGGAAGTCTTGGAGACGTCTAATACCGTATCCAAGGTGGTCTCGTATAGTAAGGGTATTATTTCTTATAAACATGCGGCAAATGTCAAAAAGACGTCACATGGCCAGTCCGAGGCCGCAGCAAGCCCCGATCCAATTGAATGTGCTCAACAGATTGACCGATTGGTCGAAAGTCCATTGTTGCAGGGCTCTGAAGCTCTCTGCCGGCTGCTCCAATATCTGGCGCACCATACCCTGAATTCGCCGGCAAACCATCTGAAGGAATACCAGATCGGAACCGAGGTGCTCGGTCGTCCCGCTGACTTCGACCCGCAGTCCGATTCCAGCGTGCGCATGCAGGTTGGGCGCCTGCGAACCAAACTGAACGAGTACTACAATTCCGCGGGTGCTCGCGATCCCATCCTGGTCGATGTGCCCAAGGGCCGCTATGCCCTCTCATTCGAACGCAGGGTTCTTGCATCTGAGCCAGGAGCAACGGGCGAGGAGACTCCCCATCCATTTTCGTCCGCCTTCGCGCAGCGCTGGCGAATGCTTGCAGGCCTCCTCATGGTGGTCCTTGCCATCGCGTCCTGTGCCGTGTTTTGGGTTCAGAAGCGCGCGGCGCAGCGGTCGTTGGACGCGTTGCAGCGATCGTTCTACCCTTGGCAATACGAGCCGTCCGTTGCCGCATTCTGGTCCGACGTCCTGAACATCAGCCCCAATACCGATATTGTGCTTGCGGACACTTCCTACGGATTGCTCCAGGCCACCACCGGGACAAGATTTGGGCTCAATGACTATATCAATCGCAGCTACATCAGCCAGATTCAGGCTCAAAAAATGCAACCGGAAATGCACGATGCCTTGAACCGGATAGCCACCTGGCGGCTCGCGAGTATTGACGAGTTCAAGTTGGCACGCGGCATTTTGGCCCTCGATCCTCTCGGCCAGAAAATGCATATCTACAGCGCCCGCGATTTTATGCCCGATCTCATTAAACGGGACAACGTGGTTCTCATCGGCGGCCGGCTCACCAATCCCTGGGAGGAGCTATTCGAGGACCGGCTGAACTTTACCATGAAATTTGATAGCAGCGGCTCGCCCACCATCATCAACAAGGCTCCTGCTGCCGGCGAGCGGAAAAGCTATATAGGGAGCGGCCCCGACAATGGATATTGCTTGGTCGCCTATCTGCCGAATCCAGACCACAACGGTGTCGTGATCCTGCTTGAAGGCACCGATGCCGTATCCTCCGAAGCTGCGGGCGACTTCCTCCTATCCGAGGACCAATTGTCCGACTTTAGGAAGATGTTGCACGTTACGAGCTTCCCTTATTTTGAGGTTCTATTGAACATATCGGAAGTAAAAGGTACGCCGCTCACAGCGTCGATTGAGGCGTACCGAACCTATCCAAATCTGCATTGAACTTACTGACGCTTTCTCATCGTGATGCTGATGGCGCCGGCACGTCGGCGTGGCGGATTAGAAGCTGCTTGCCTAGTCTGATGGTGACCTTCGCATCGCCGACGATAATCCCACGGTATTTGCTTCCTTGACCTCGCAGCAAAACAAGGTCCGAGGGCGCGCTCAGGGACACAACCGGCGACCCATTGCATTTCAATTCCTGCAGGCCCCCAGCCGCAAGCTTCTCGACATGGCCGTCAGCGTCGCCCTTAATCGCGACGAGGCCCATATATGCGCCAGTGAAGTTGTGGCCTTGGATATTTATCGAAAACGGCTTAGGTTCGTTTTTCACCAGCGAATCCAGATCGGCGAGAATCACTGAACCGTCCTCGTACACAGCACCTTCGTCGAGCGCCAACATTGTCACACCAAGCTTGCTCATTGAAGCCACATCGAAAGAAGTCGCTACGGCAGAACGCTGCAGTTCCTCAAACCTGCTGCGAATATCATTTCCCGCGAAATCCTCCGTTGCGGATCCATCCAGCATCAGCTTGCCACCGCTCGCACTAAAGCTTTCAAGCAGCCGCAGAGTCGGCTCTTTTGAATACTGAGGCCCAATGAACACCAGAGCCGTGAATCGGCGCCCGCCGAAGAGAATTCCTCCGCGACCGTCACCGGTAATCTTGCCTTCATCGATCAGGCAGCTCGATGCGAACGCCCCGCGATAACCCGCTTTCCATGCCGCGACGGCTTTTTCCTCAGCCATCAGACTTCCGTTAATATCCCAGTCGTTTCGCTGGGTTCCTAACGGAAACCAATTGGCAAGGGCTGGAAACCCGAACAGAAAAAGCACATTCGTTGCAGGGCGCGGCGCATTGAAGTGGTTCAGCAGTCGGATTCTGTTTTCGACCGCACTCACCTTCTGCAGCATCTCCGGATCGCGCATATCCGTGCCCCAACCATGCTGATCGTTCAATGCGTGGTAGTGGACGCGACAATTAAATCGGGCGTCCGTGATGGCCTCGTCAAGAAAGCTGCGCACAGATCCGTAATGTTGGTTGTAGATGACAGCCCTCGGTCGCGCCAGCCCCATGCCCAGCCGGATGGTCATCGGTGTCCCTTCATCGGTCTGGCTGTAATCGCGGGGAATCGACCACCAGTTGATGCATGTACTCCAAATTTCATCATCGGCCAGATGATTGTGAAATGTATTGTGAATGCCGTGAAATGCGCTCGGCCCGAATATTTCCTCGGTCGCGCGGAAAAACTTCTGTTCCACCCGCAGCGGCCCTTCCCGTAACATATCGAAATAGTTGTTGATTGCCCGCACCCTGACCCGCGAATCACCAGACGGTGAATAGCGCATATCAAATAGCGTTCTGATCAAATCCCGGCCCGTCCGCTCTTTGTAAAACGCGGCCATATTCTTTGTAAAGAAGCGCCCGCGAAATGTTTCATTCGCAGCTTTATGAAGCGCCATGTATCCGAACTCATCCAGAGCTGCCCCTTCGAATCCGATGTCTTTATACGCGTGCATCGCGTCGACGAACTGGTCGGTCATGAACCTGGAGAACATATCCGGATAGCGGTGATAATGCACGGTCATCGCGTAAGCGGTATATCCAGCGAGCTCAGCAGACGCCTGAATATTCATCGACACTGTGCTTGCCGTGCTCACCGTCGTATGCGCCGCGTTCGTGATGTCGATCATGCTGCCAGTTTGGTATTCGTCAGCAGCCGACTTTCTGAACGCATACACGCGCAGCAGTTCGCTCCGTAGACACACGCGCGGAACATCGGCGGAATTGCCCGTCAATCGCACCCATCTTGTTTCCGCAGTGCATTCCGCTTGTCCCCGCTCATCCAATGTAAGTTCACTCTCGATGACAATCCCCTGCGCCTGATCCTTGGGCACGCGCTTATCATCCGTCCAAAGCTGAAGCCCAACCTTAATGCCTTTCGCACGGGCGCGCGACACAAGGTCCTTAAAGATCGGATGCATCGTCGCGTAATTATAAAAATCCGCACCTTGCCTTTGCGTAAGGAAGATGAAGTTGAAAGTGCCATTGGCCGCGATCAGGTCCAGATCGCGCACACAAGCCTGATCTTTGATCTCGCTCGGAGAAATGAACCAGTAGAGCAGTTCCGGATTCGCCCTGTTAGGCATCCGTTCCACACGGCGAATCGCCACATTGGTTTCTTTTTTCTCAGAATCGAACGGCTCTGCAGCAGAACCTGGAAGTTGGGTCAGGGCAGCAAGCGTAGCCTGGCCGGCCAACTTATTGAATGTTCTTCGATCCATCGTTCCCAATCTCCTTCAGAACCGTTTGCGCAGTCTATTGCGCCGGATTAGTGGGGTAACTCAGACCGCGTCCAGTTCTGGAGCCGTTTGGAAGTAGTTGTTTCCAGCCCAATGCCAGCCGGGATCGTTCCAAAGAGTGAAAATCGGCTCGCCATAGTTCGATAGGCTGGCACCGGTAAAATTCATTCCTGCGACGATCCGCAATGCATCCGCGTTGTAACGCTTGTACCACTCCCAACTGACATCCGGGCTGTCGGGCCAGATCAACGGTCCGTAAGGTTCCGTGATGATGGCCTGTAATTGCTTTCCAGATGGCAGCGTCGTGTGTTCGAGTGCCGTCGTAAAGTAACTTGACACCCGCTCCAGCATCGCGGGGTAGTGGCGGCGGCAGGCGTTGTCCCACGCCGCAGAGAAAGGTTTGAGATCGAACTTTTCATATTCGCGAAAACTGCCGCCAGGAGCGCCGGGCCCAACCTTTTTGAAGGCAAGCATGTCTTCGTCGTCCACAATTACTCCCGGCATGAAGTGGAGATCGACCACATCGTAGATGTCGGTCACACGAGCCGCGTAGTTCTCTGCGCCGAGAGACGAATACGATAACGGAATGCCGTCTTTGCTTATCTCGGACTTGATCGGCGCGCCCATGTAGCTGTTCAGCCGCTGATAGATCGCGTCTAATTCCGCCGCGGTTTCAAGTTTCGTTTCGCCCTCGCTCTTTGGCTTTTGTCCAAGCGCAATCACTGCTTCGACGCTCCGACCTCCGAAGTGAGGCACTTCATTCATTGGCGCGATCCAGACGGCCCGCTCCAGAACGCCATCTTCTCGCATTAGCTTCAGCGCCTTCACCCAGGTATCGCCATAGGCAGTAAACGCGCGCTCCTCGTCGCCCTCAGGAATCTTCGTGTTGCTCACGGTGCCGAACAAATCGCTGGGAGCACCGGAAGTTTCGACGAAGGGTAGCTTGGCGCTTCGAAACATGTGCGCCTTATCCCATGAATCCAGGCCAAGCCAAATGCCGTGCTTGCGGCACAACTCCGCCAGATTTGCAACTTCCTTCCGCACGTTGCAGGTGTGCTCCACTGCTATCTCACCCACACGGGTAAGTTCACGCCGAGCGTCCAATCCTTTTTCGGAAACGTTGATTCACGCTCCAAAATGCGGGAAGGGAAACAATCCACGCGTAAAGTGTTATAGCCGCGCTCGGCCGACTCGGCGACACGTTGTTCCAGGTTTTCATAAGCTCCGCCGGGATAGTGAGCCATGAGCCACGAAAAATCCCACATCGAAATGGATAGCCGCGCATCCTTACCGAGATAGTTTCGCGAAGCGCGCGGGGCAACATTCGCTGAACCGCCAGCATGCGTGTTCGTCATCGTAGCAGCAGGCTGCGACTCGGCAGGCATCACGCCCAGCGCAATGGGAGCAGCAAAAGCAGCTCCCCGAAGAAAACGCCGTCGTGACTTACAAAATGAATTCATCATGGTGAGCGCCTGGGTGATGCTTGCTACTTTTGCATTGAGCGCAGATCCTCGTTCAAGACACGTCTTAGCGACACGAGGTTCATTCGACTGTCGTACTGGCCCGCCACCGGAAGGCCGTTCCAGAGAGTTATACGTGGCGCTCGTTCGGCGGCAAGCTGAATCGACGCTGATGCGTCATCTGTGAAGAGTTCCAACGGGTCGCCTGGCGACCAGCATGCAGTCACCTTCGAAAGAGACTCGATGATGCTTTGCGAGCCGATTCGCAGATAGCTCCCGTCACCAATGAAATATCGTTCTACCGGCGCATCGGCCGATGGCCGCCGAAAATGAAGAAGATACCCATCAGTAACCCAGTCGCCAACGCGAATCTCAATCGTCCCCGGGGTGTTCACAGCGCGCAGACTAAGATAGAGTTCTTCCACCGCATCATGCGTCTCAACACGCACGCCGAGATAGTCCTTACCTTGAAGAAGTTCAAACGTCGGCACAGCTTCGGCGTTCAGGCAAATAGTAGTTAGGAATTGTTGCGATTGCTTTGCAGCGCTGGGCTGAAAAACAAGGTAAGTCACCTTCTTGTCAGGATCGTGCTCTGCGAGCCCGGTATCTTCGTGTAGTTCAGTCGGTGGGTAAAGCATTTTGACGACGGCTTCAGCGTCGCCATTCTTCAGCCGGATCGTGCCGGAGGAATCGGCCGCATAGGTTGCCTCATAGTGCAACAGCCAGTCCATCTGGCCTGTCTCATGGGCCAGAACATCGTCGACGATCAGGATGAGATCGCCGCTCCAGATCCAATGACGATAATTGCGCTTGAACCAGCGAGCCATGGGGCCGGTCGCATCGGCATAGACATACTTCAGACCGTGACAGTCGATCAAGTTATGTAGATGGCCGGGAAATTTGCACCCCAACCCAATATCTTCTTCCGGCTGGCCTTGACCGTTGAACAGAATCACGTTGTGCGCGCGGCTCTGGCGATAATAGGTGGTGTACTCCCGCCTCGAATACTTACAAGTCCCTGAATCGATAATTAGCGGCCTGCCCTGCTTGAACAGGATGAACGTGCCGGCGTCGGCATGCGCGTGATTCCAGGTGTAGCCGGACTTAATCGCCAGAAATGTAGCGTCATTCTGCCAGGAAGAACGCATTGTGGCCCAGCCCATGTCAGGATAGATGAACGACGTTGGCGCATCGCCTTCCACTCTGGGATTTGAGTGTCGTCGTAGCAACGTAAGCAGCGTGCCCTGCAGATCGGTATGCACATTTTCGAGATACCGGCTCCCATCGTTCGAACCAAGTCCGCAGGCAATCAGCAACCAAATCGTTAATGTCACATCGACGCTAAGACTGGAATCATTAAAATTCACGGCGCAGAAACCAGTAGATGTCGGGTACAACGTGTGCAGAAAATAGGTAGCGATATGGTCGAGCGGTCCCATGTGCGCCGCGTGCCGGCCCGGAAAGGTGTTCTGCCACGCGAGCCGATAGTACAGATACACCGATACGCCGTAGTTCGTGTACGCCACACTTTCATAGGAGGGACCCGAACGCTCGAAGGTCGCCATTCTGTTTTGCAACACATTGCCGCGATAGTCGAACCAATGCTCGAAGCCCGCATCTACGGCGTCGATCCAAGCCTGCGCGCGCGCGTCATCGCCCAGAAGAGCGAGCGCACACAGCCCTCCGCCCGCAACGCATACTCCCCACCAGTTATGCCCCATCGAATCGAACGAATGAATGCGCGCACCCGGCCGTACCCAATCATCGAGAGTGGGAAGCACAGCCAGCTTCACCATTCCGTCCGCGATGGCTTTTCTATCCGCCTCGGAAAGAACATCGCGCAGAGCGTCGTATCCAGTCGAATAGCCAAAGCTGAAGAGCTCCGTTTCCAGTTCCGAATACCAGGGCGGAATCCGGTCCAGGAGACCCGGGGCGGCCCAGCGCGTGTAGTGGATGTAATACAACAGCGCATCGCGGAGCCTGTCCGCATAGCGCCTGTCGCCGGTAAGGTGGAAGAGCAGTCCGAGTGTGAGCCCCATCTCGGCAATTTGATTTCCAGGCGTGGCATAGTTGGCTTGCTGGCCGCCGCCAATTTTCGCAATCGACTCGGGAACGAAAGCCGCGGCAAGCAGTTCTTCGCCGCTCTTTTTAAGCGATGCATTGGCAGCCGTGTCCTTGGCGAGCGCCTGCCGCAGACGATCGACAGAAGCTGCGTTATAAAAGAGCCGCGGCCGGCCAGAATGAATGGCCGTCGTCGCCATGCCACGCTGTTCTTCGCTCATCTTTGTTTCAGCCAGTAACAAAGAAGGATCATGCAATGCCGGGCTCGACATCGCAATCAGCTTGATCAGGGTACGTCTGGTGAAGTTTTCGGCAGGGTTCATCAATTTATACAATGATCACTCACGACCCGGGTCTTCTTGAAACGCCGACACATCCCCTGCCCTATCTCAGTCATCAGTCTTGTCTTCAAGTTTTGATCCCGGGCTGCGCCACAAAAATGACGCGACCCAGGATCGTGGCCACCGGTGCTGCCGAGTTAGAAGGTGAACCGCATGCTCAGTTGCAGTTGGCGAGGGGACCAATAGGAAGTGGTGCCGTCGACGCCGCCCGGTTCAACGTCTTGTTCGCCACTGGTGCCGTTGGGGTTTATGTACCCTTGGATGTTGAACGCATTGAAGGCGTCCACATTGATGCGGAGGTCCATCTTCTCCTTGATTGGGAATACTTTGAACACAGAAAGATCGGCCTCGTAGTTGAACGGTCCATGGATCATGGATTTGTTGAAGGCGTTGTTGCCGCCGTAAGTTTGGCTGGAATCGGGCGCGTAAGCAACGGTGTACGGGCTCCCGCCGTTCAGAGTCGGCGACGTCATCACGACGTTGTTATTGCCAAAATTGGCCGGGTAGTTGGGATTATTGTTGATTGGCGTCTCGTAGGGTACGTAACTGGTCGGAAGACCCGTCACGCAATTCGAGGTGCAGGTGCCCCCGTTCCCGGGCGGGAGAAACTTCGGTGAAATGTATCCGTTGAACCACATGAATCGGTTGAAGCACTTGCCGCTGGAACAGTCTACGATCGGCACACTTTTCTTGTAGGTTTTGAGTGGGCTCGTTGGCCCCCAATTGCTTGCGCCGGGCGCAAATGCCTGCGACTCGACTTGCCCGATGCCCGCGATCTGCCATCCACCGACCAACTCATCGACAAAGCGGTTGGAGTGGCCGAGAAGCCATTTGCCGCGCCCCACCGGCAGGTCGTAGATGCCATTGATCGTGATGTGGTGGAAGTAGCTGGCATAGTAGGGCTCAACCTTGTAGTCCTCGAACCGGTCGAGCGCCTTGTAATCGGCCCACGAGTCTGCGCCTTGCGGCAGCGGCGGAGGGGCGGCCGGCGTTGCAATCGCGCTCCCACCAGCAGGTACAGTAACGGTGAGATTCGACGCTGTTCCCTGGACGCCGGGGTAGTCCTGAATCGGATAGGCAATGCTATCGCGGGTGGAGTTGCCTCCGATTCGGAAGGGCCTGGACCACACGTACATGGCCTGGTACGCGAAGCCGTGATGGAAGAGCCGCTGGTAGTTCACCTGCAAGGAATTATCGGTGGACCAGCCGTTTCTGTTTTGATAGCCGAAGCTGCCGAATACTTTGCAATCCCACGGCCCCAGCGCGGTCGCTGAATATTGGCAGGTTCCCTCCGTTGAGGCGCCTCCTGTGGGCGGAGTCGTGCCTGTGTCGTAAGCCCACACGTAAGACGTCATCGGAGCGTTGGGAATGAACTCGTGGGTCAGATTGTTGGCGTGCGTGTAGTTGTAGGTGACCCGCAGGGCCGATTGGTCTTTGAAGGCCTGCTCGACTGTGAGGTTAAGCTCCTGCACGAACGTCGGTGGAAAGTCCGGATTGAAACCACCGCCAAAGGTGCCCGGAAGAACAAAGTTAGTCCCAGACGTAGGGATAAGACTGGAAGGCGTGTTTACGCCCATGAAAATATTCTGCGCATTCCGGATTTCGTAATTCGGTAATCCGTCCGGATCCTGCGAGGTCAGGTTGTTGTTGTAACTGAAGCCCTGGATGAAGGGCTGGCTTCTGGCTAACCCCAGCAGGTTGCGAACGGCCTCCGGAAAACTATATCGACCATAGGATCCGCGAAGCACCGTTCCCATTTTGCCGCCAAAAAGCTGATAGGCAAAGCCCACGCGCGGGTCGAAGTTTAAAGGATAGTTCCTCATCATCCTGCTCGGGAACCCTGCCGCCGCGGGAGTTTCGAAATTCGCACCGGCGTTCTGATATGCGGTGATGATCGATTGGGTCGTGTATCCCTTGGAGATGTAATAAGAAGTGGGGTTCTCCAGGACCATGGCATGGTGCACCATGTCGATGCCGACGGCGACACCGCCCGAC
This sequence comes from uncultured Acidobacteriaceae bacterium, assembly GCA_963758785.1. GTDB lineage: Bacteria > Acidobacteriota > Terriglobia > Terriglobales > Acidobacteriaceae > Telmatobacter. The sequence continues at coordinate 596,228 of CAVWXA010000015.1, read as the reverse complement.
GACAGCGCTGGGTGGTCCTCCCAGCGAAGGCCCAGGTTCAGCGTGAGGTTTCTCCCCACGTGCCAGTTGTCCTGGAAGTAGGCATCGATTTCCTGATCCGCGAAGGGAATATCACGCTCTAAGATGTTGACGCTCGTGCTGGCCAACGATCCCAGGAAGAAATCGGCCGAACTGTCTCCCGTGTTCGCAAGCGCGCTGTAAGATGTGCCTGTCGAAGTCTGATACAGACCCGTGGACAGGGCGTCGGCGGATTCGCTGTCTCCGCTTTGGTCCGGCTGGTAGTGAAGGAATTCGTGACGGTAGCGCGCACCGAATAGCAATTGATGCTTGCTCAGCGTCTTGGTCAGGTTCTCGTCGCCAGTCCAGATGTTGTCATTGATGCCATAGTCAAACATATTGCCGTTATGGGCCTGGATGGTGCCGCCAAAGGCCGGCATGCCGGTTTCACCAAAGGTACTCGGCACTCCCAACTGCGACTCATATGCCTTTTTCGGATCGCCTGTAGACGTTACCGGTTGCGCGGCCCAATTTCCGCTGACGATGGTTTCTGAAAAGAACGTGGGTGAAAACACATGGGTAAATCCGAGGGCAGCGACAAAATTCGTATACGGAGCGACAGTTTCCGATCCCTCCGCAAGGGCCGGAACGCCGTCGGCTGCGAGAGTACCGAGATCTCCTCCATAATACTGGTCGGTTTGCAGGTTGCTGGTGAAGTGCAGGTAAGCCTTGTTGTTCTCGTTGAAATTGTGGTCGAGGCGGAAGGTGACGGTGGGAATGAAATATAGGTTCGGCGCGAGCCAGTTCTCGTTGGCCTGGAGTTTCGGGTTTGTTATACCGGATATATTCGGGGGAATTTGCATATCGTAAATCACCTTGGCCAACGCATTCCGCCGGGCAACCGGGATCTGGTTGTTACCGGGATCGCCTTCAATGCCATTGCCGAAAGGCGTGCGGCAGTATGGGTTGTTGGTGGTTGGGCCGGCATTCCACACAGTCTTTCCACCGACGACGCCCGGCGTGGGGCAGGCGGCGTTGGCCTTCGTGGTTGTTGGATCGTAGAGCAGTTCGGTGGTCAGGCCGCTGAAGTCGCCGTTTGGCATCCCCGCCGTTTCGGTAGCCAGGATCTCACTGGTGCTATAGATATACGAATAGCGCTCGTAGCCGAAGAACCAGAAGGTCTTGTCCTTCCCGTGATAGAGCCACGGAACGATGACAGGGCCGCCGGCGGAGGCGCCGAATTCGTTGCGCTTGAAATTGGGCACGGCAAAGTTGTATGCATTGTTCCTGGCTTTCGCAATGCCCGCGGCGCTGTTGTTGCGGCCCGTCCAGAAGCCCGAGCCATGGAGCTGGTTGGTTCCCGATTTTGTAGAGATGATGGCCGTGCCCGGCGTCGCGTACTGCGCGCTGCCGCCGCTGGCTTCCACTCTCACTTCCTGCACCGAATCGGGATCGGGATACTGGGCCTGCCCTGAGACGTTGGGGCCGCCGAAGTTACGATTCTCTGAGGGCGCTCCGTCCTCGTCGAATTCCATGGCCTCGCCCACAAGGCCATTCATCCGCGTACCCGGATTGGAACCCTGCCCCGCCGACCCACCAAATCCGTACTCCAGGCCCGGAGTCGTGACCATAGCTTGCGACGCGATATTGCGCGAGTTCATCGGAATATGGCTGATCTGTTCGTTTTCCAGGGTGGACGTGATTGAGCCGCTTGAAGTATCCGTAAGCTGGACGATGCTCCCCTGCACCGTGACCTGTTCCGTCACCGCACCTGCGGACAGAACGGGATTCACGACAGCCGTCTGGGTGGCCAGGAGATCGAGCGTGTACACGTAGGTCTTCATGTTCGGCGCCTTAACCGTAAGGGTATAGGTGCCTGCGATCAGACCTGGCGCCTGGTAGAACCCTACGTCGTTGGATTTCGCGGCGGACGCCCCTCCCGTGGCTTTGTTCACGATTTGAATCGTTGCTTCGCGCATGACGGCGCCGGAGGAGTCCGTAACCGTGCCCTGAATTGTGCTTAAACCGCTCTGGGTCTGTGCCATCGCGATCGACGAGCTCAGAGCCAGCCACGAAACAGCCAACATCACGAGGAGTTGTCCACCCCAACCGTCGAACACACCCGCTAAGGCACTCACCAGAGAGTTTCGGCGCCTAGAATTTTGATCGTTCGTCCGGCCGCAGCTCTTTGCATTGATCTTCATATTGCCTCCTCATCAAGTTGTCTTGCTGCCACTTCCGGAGTGGCTTGTAGTCATGCTGTTGGGGATATGGTTGACCTTGACGGCTAGCCCGGTCACTTTAGAAGTGCAATGAATGCCGGGCAAGACCGGCCGGCTACGGCGATCTTGGTCCAATCGCCCCGCTTGCGGCGCCTGTAAGCAAATTCAGTCCGCTGCATGTGAAGACCGCGGCAACCGACGATGCGAATCGCCAGTGCCTGCACTCCCGGTCAAAGGGCGACGAGGCTTCCATTTCAGCTCTCGAATGGGCCAAACCCACTCTTGTTTTATTGCCAGCCACGATATTCAGATTGCACCTGCATTGTCAAGGAAAAATTGCAAGCGCTTGCAATAAAGTACTTTCGTGCTTCGATTGGTTCAATCCTCACGCCAAACGCTGCAGATTACGCAATCAAGCCGTATTTCCGCGGAAAACGGCGAAATGTGAACTTCAGATTGTTCGCGGCTGGGCGACCTGCGTCGCCTTGGTAAACGTCTCAGAAATAACAATTTATGCAAACGATTGCAAACTCGTGCAATCGGAACTGAATCGCTGCGCTACCCGCCCGCAGGAGCTTTTGTCGATGATCGTTCCACCAGGCGAATTCCAAACTCCCTGTGTTCTGCAACCCCCATCCCGCCGATCTTGGCTAAGCTGAGCAGGATCTCGACGGCCGCCTGCCCCATTTCATATTTCGGGTGATGGATCGTCGTCAGCGGTGGGCGAACCACCTTCGCCAATTCAACGTTTCCAAATCCAACGAGTGAAATGTCCTCGGGAATACTCAGCCCTGACTCGAACACAGCCTGCGCGATTCCGAACGCCGTCGTGTCATTCGCGGCAAAAATGGCGGTAACGCGGCGGTCCTGATCCAGGAGCGACTTTGCCATCCGGTAGCCACCCTCAAAGTCAGGTTGTCCGTGGACGATGATCGGCGTCGCCTCTTGCTTGCTCAATCTCACGGCTTTCAAAAAGCCCTTCTCCCGCTCGATAAAGTTGCCGTGGCCGCGAGGCCCGCTTAGATATGCAATTCGCCGGTGCCCCAATTCAACCAGGTGTTTCCCCGCCAGCATGCCTCCTTCAAACTGATTCATGCATACGCTCGAAAAGTCTGAAGTGCCGACGACCTGGTGAAACAACACCACCGGAATATCGGCATCGGCGAGGTCTTTGATCTCTTCCTTGCTGAGAGCTTCGACCGGATGAATCAGGAGCCCCTCGACGCGTTTATCGAGAAGTGAGTGCAACTGCAAAGTCTCTCTTTTCACATCCAGATAGCTATTGCACAACAGCAGGTGATAGCCTGCCGCGGAAGCTGCATCTTCAACTCCGCGCACTTGCTCCAATATCGACGCATCCCCAATCGCAGCGACCAGCAGCCCAAGCGTCCTCGATCTGCCCTCAGCCAGCCCTTTCGCCATCAGGTTGGGTCTATAGTTGAGCCGTTTGGCAACGGCAATCACTCGCGCTCGTGTATCCTTGTGTACCCCGTAGTTGCCATTCAGTGCGCGCGACACTGTCGCAACATCGACGCCTGTTTCTTTCGAAATATCCTTGAGGGTAACGGCCATTTTCGCAATCGCTTGTGATTCTCGTTCATCGCGAATTATCGTGTTGCTCACAATGTTTGTCAACATGCTTCTTCAGATCGGCTCGCTAAGGCGGATCTCTCGACGCCGCAACGAACAACGCACGGCCCGCATCGAGCCGTCTGGAGATACGCTTTTGCCTGTTAAACTTCTAGCATTGCGGCGTTTCGCTGGCAGAATGAGGGCGCAGAAATTTTCGAATCCGATCGCCCCAGCCAAGTACCGCCAAGGAAGCGGTCGGGCTTGACAATCCCAGGCCAGCGGGCGACGATCATCGAGATGTTTGCAATCGCTTGCAACCATCTGGTTGCTCTTTCAGCGAGAAAACACGCTATGGACCCACAAATCAATAAACTCAACAGGCGAGATTTCCTTTCCACTCTGGCAACATCCACCGGTCTGATTCCGCTCGGCTTCAGCCGGAGCCTGCCTGCCGCAGAAATCCAGTCCCCAGTAAATCGAGACGCTGGTGATCGGGCCGGAACTCCAGCGCGTGCCCCGGCCAAAGAGATTTATCGGATTCATTCGCTTACTGAGCGGGCTCTCCTCGAAACCTATACCGTCGTCCTCGAGGAAGCCTGTCGCTACGCGGACCAGGATTGGAAAACCTCGTCGTTTGATCCTGCAGCTGGCTATTGGGGCGATGGCGTTGGCGACGGCAACGGCGGAATTCGTACCGTCGCCAGCATGCTGCTGGCCTGCGCAACCCTTCTCAAGTTTGACGATGGCCTTGATGCGAGCGCACGCCGCGACTTGTTCAGCAAGAGCGCTGCGGCTCTTCGCTACGCTACCGCAACCCATCGCACCGGCACGCAGAAATGTACCGATGGTAGTCAATGGGGAGCCACTGAGAACTTCGGCCGCGGAAGCTGGCAGTCGGGTATGTGGACGGGCACCCTTGCTTTTGGCGTTTGGCTTATCTGGGACAAATTGGACGCCTCATTACAGCAGGCTTTTCAGCGAGTCATCGCTTGGGAGTGCGACATTCTCTCCCACAGGCTGCCGCCCAATGGCTTTTCGCTCGATACCAAGGCCGAGGAGAATGGATGGGAAGTTCCGTGTCTCGCGCTCGGCGAATTGATGTTTCCCTCTCATCCGCACGCCGCAGCCTGGCACGAGGCAGCGTTGCTCTACATGATGAACACGCTTTGTACCGAGGGTGACACACACGACGCAACCCCGGTAGATGGCCAGCCCGTGAACGAGTGGGTGAAGGGCGCCAATCTCTATCCCGATTTCACCCTCGAAAATCACAATATCTTCCATCCTGCGTATGTCGCGTGCAGTTGCTATTTCCTGACTCAAGCAGTCATGTATTACACCTTTGGCAGCAAACCCGTTCCGCAATCCGCAACCCACCATCTTATGGACACATGGCGGATGTTTGAGACCATCATCCTGCCTTGGGGCGAGGTCGCTTATCCCCAGGGAATGGATTGGGAACTGCACGGTCTGCCCTACCTCAATCTTTATGCCTCCCTCGCCACCCATAATCACGACTCGCTCGCCGCCCACATGGAGCAATGCAGCTTGCAGTACCTGCGCGCCTGGCAGTTGATGGGCGAGGGAAGTTTAGCCATTCCCGGCTCGAGTTTCGGAATTACACGCCACGCCATCAATGCCGAACAAGCTGCCTATGGTTTTCTGGCGCACAAGATCTTCGGTCCTGCCGCCGGCGAAATAACCGCCCCCGCGGCAGCCGCTCGCGAGCAGGGCGTGCGCGATTATCCATACGTGGACTTCATTGCCCATCGCACACTCAAGAAGTTCGCATCGTTTTCGTTCAAGAACAGAATCATGGGCCAGCTCATTCCTATTGGAGAAGGCCATCAGGGCAGTCCCGATTTCACGGTTCCCATCCAAAATGGTTTCGTCGGCTCTTTTGAGCTTGACCCTCCCGGTGACCCTAAAACCAGGAACAAGATCACAGTGGTAGACCAGGATCGTCGCCAAACTGCGGATGGCTTTGAAGCGACCGGGACGTTGCTGCTCAATGACGGACGATTGCAACAAAAGCTGAGAATGATTTCGGTCGGGAGCCAGACCGTAATCTATGAGGACCTTGTCACAGCGGTCGTCGATGTTACGATCCACAACGAGCGCGGCTTGCCGGTCGGCATTGAGAACGACGAGATCACCGGAGGTTCGCGCGCAGTCTCCAGCCAGGACGGCCAAACCGTTTTCGATTGGAAGAATCCGCGCCAACTCCTTGGCCTTGCGGGCTCATGGGTCAATGTTGAGGGCCGCCTGGGTGTGGTAATGTTGGCTGGCGCGGGCTTAGCCTATGCTCAAGCCTCAAAGTACTCGCCGGGAATCTGCGTGTATTCCGACATTCTCTATGGATCGTCATCCGATGAAACCCGCCGATTCAAAGTCGGCGACCAGGTGGCTCGCCGCGTCGGCGTCCTCTATGTCGAAGTGACACCAAAAGAAACATCCACGCTGGCGCATTCCTGCAGGATTGAGAATCGTCCGGATGGCAATGTACTGCACTTCAATCAACCGAGCGGCAAAACCACCGCGTCGTCATTGCGGTATTAGACGCCGGGCCGTTCAAGTGCACAGCCTTGTGCCGTTCAAGAAGGAGAGCCCAAACGGATGAAGCGGCGGGCGGTTTTGAAAGGGCTCACGACTGTCGCTGGCGGAACCTTGCTCCCGGCATCTGCGCGGTCTGTGTTCGCGCAAAAGCCGGCGCAGAATGCAAGTTCGCCGCATCCTGCGCCTGCGCGCGCGTCTGCCAGAAAATCAGGCGAGGGAACCGTCCGCCAACCGGTAGACGATGTCAATCCATTCATCGGAACTACGAGTCCGGGATTGCGGTGGATGATCTTCCCCGGTGCGGCCATGCCGTTTGGCATGGTCAAGCTCAGCCCGGACAACAAGGCGTGGAGCGGCAGAGCGGGCAGCGGCAGGGCTGGCTATGACTACAAAATTCCCACGATTCTCGGCTTCAGCCACATTCACTCCTGGACAATCGGCGGCCTCTTGATGATGCCCACGACAGGCCCGCTGAAAATCGTCCAGGGTCCCGAGTCCGGCTCGCCCGAGAGTTTCCGCTCACATTTCCGGCACGAAACTGAAACTGCCTCGCCTGGCTATTATGCGGTGACGTTGGATGATTACAACCTCCGCGCCGAATTGACCGCCACCACGCGCGCGGGCTTCCAGCGTTACACCTTTCCCAAAAGCGACCAGGCCCGCATCCTGCTCGCGTTCAACGTGCCCGGCGAGTATGCAATGGTCGTAAAGAATGCGATCGTTCGCAAGATCAGCAACACGGAGATCGAAGGCGAATCGGAGCAGACCAACGACCAGATCTACACCTTTCAAAAGTACAAACTGCACTTCGTCGTCCGCTTCAGCAAGCCATTCCATTGCATGGGTGGCTGGGTAGGATCGAATATCACTTCCGACGCCAAAGAGATTACCGGCAACGGCGACATGGGCGCCTTCGTCAACTATCAAACGGGCGCAGGCGAGGTGATCCAGGTCAAGACTGGGATTTCTTACGTGAGCGTCGAGCAGGCGCGCCTGAATCTCGATACAGAAATGAACCCGTTCGCGTGGGACTTCGACGCGGTTCGCAAAAATGCCCGAGAAACCTGGAATCGCCTGCTGAAGAAAATCGAAGTAGAAGGCGATTCCGAGACCGATCGAATCAGGTTTTATTCCAACTTCTATCGCTCGTACGTGGCACGAACCATCTTCAGCGACGTAAACGGAAAGTACATCGACCCGAACGGCGTCGTCCGCAAGCTCGAGAATCCCGAATCGCCAATGCTAGGCTGCGACGCTTTCTGGAACACCTTTTGGAATTTGAATATTCTTTGGGGACTCGTGACGCCGGAGATCCTGAGCCAATGGGCGAGCTCGCAGCTCCAACTTAGCGAAGACGGCGGCTGGCTCTCCAAAGGCCCGGCCGGTCTTCGCTACAGCGGCGTCATGGTGGGTGAGCACGACATAGCGTTGCTGGTCGGAGCGTGGCAGAAAGGCATTCGCAATTTTGACGGCGAGAAAGCCTTCGCTGCCATCAAGCATGTGCAGACGACTCCGGGAAAGCAGTACTACAGCGACATCCACTCCGGCCGATGGATCGACGGATGGGTCGGCATGGAGCAACTTCCGTCCTATCGCGCTCTCGGCTATGTGCCGGTGGAGGAGGCAAGTGCCTGGACCTCGCTGACGCTCGAATATGCCTACGACGACTGGTGTGCCGCGCAAATGGCCAAGGCACTGGGAAAGACGGACGACTACCAATACTTCTCTAAGCGCGCGCAGAATTACCACAACATTTGGGACGCGTCGGTGAGCTATTTCCGGCCCAGGCATCGCGACGGTAAATGGGCTGAGAATTTCTGGCCGTCCGACCGCAAAGGTTTCCTCGAAGGCACGGCGTGGCAATACTCCTTCTATGTTCCGCACGACATGAGAGCGCTGATTGAACTGATGGGCAAAGACGAATTGGTTCGACGCCTCAACAAGGGATTCGAGGATTCGCAGCCGAATTTCGCGCGTGGCGTCGTAGATATGAGCAACGAACAGGATATGCAGACGTCCTGGATTTTCAACTACACGGGAGCGCCATGGCTCACGCAGAAATGGACTCGGGAAGTGATGGAACACTCCTACTTCGCCGAGCCCGCCGGTTACATCGGCGACGAGGATCAGGGGCAAATGGGCTCCTTCTTCGTGCTGATTGCCATGGGGCTGTTCGAAATGGACGGCGGCTGCTCCCAGAAGCCGATCTACGAAATCGGCAGCCCGCTCTTCAGCCGGATCGTCGTGCACCTCGACGAGAGGTATTATTCAGGGCGACAGTTTGTCATTGAGGCCAAAAACAATTCGCCGGAAAATGTCTACATCCAATCCGCCACGTTCAACGGCAAGCCGCTCAACAAGCCCTGGATCTACCACAACGACGTGGTCAAAGGCGCCACGCTAGTCCTGACCATGGGATCCGAACCAAACACAAGTTGGGGTGCCGCTCCGGAGGCCGTTCCTCCGCAAAACGAACCCTGAAGTCAGCGAATCGGCAACGAAATCACTTTTGCGGGCCGGAATATCATGACTCGCGCGCAATCACCTAAAGCAAAAGTAAGTGAAATAACAAAGGAGAATGCTTTTGAGCGCTCAAATCTCACGTCGCACACTTGCCAAGGCGCTTGCCGCATGCGGGACTGTAGCAGGCCTTTCCCATTTGGTCGGTGCAGAATCGTCAGCTTCAGGTCCGCATGTCACGCATAGCTGGACCCAAGTTCATCCCGGAGTGTGGCGAGCAACTGTTGGAACTCCGGAGCGTTTCACTCCAGTATCCAGCCGCCTTGTGCCTCCGCAAATTGACGCCTTTGCAAAACTGCCCAACGTGCCTGCCGCTCCGCTGCCGCCCATTGAAGGCAAGCAAACAAAGCGCGGCTGCATCGTTCAACTGCCGTTGCGGCCAGACGAGCAGGTCTTCGGTTTTGGCCTGCAGCTTTTGTCGTTCTCGCAACGCGGGAAGAAGAAGGTAGCCCGCGTGAATGCCGATCCCAGGATGGACACTGGCGATTCTCATGCGCCGGTCCCGTTCTATGTGACGACTGAAGGCATCGGCATCCTCATCGACACCGTCCGTTATGCAACGTTTTATTTTGGCGATGCGCGCCTTAAGCCAACCGAGGCTGCGGCGGAAACTTCCGGATCCAGCCCCGACCCGAATTACGCACACACAGTTCACGATTCGGATGATGGCCGGATCATCGTTGAAGTACCCCGGGCTTCTGGAGTCAACGTGTATCTATTTGCCGGGCCTGCAATGCAGGATGCGGTAAAGCGCTATAACGTCTTTTCCGGCGGCGGTTTCGTGCCCCCGGAGTGGGGCCTTGGCTTCTGGTACCGCATGATAGCTCGAGCGGACCACGAGGACGCCCTCGCGCTTGCAAAAGAACTTCGAGACAGCAAAATCCCATGCGATGTTCTCGGCCTGGAACCGGGATGGCAATCGCACGCGTACTCCTGCACCTTTGCATGGGACCAGGGGCGCTTTCCTGACCCCGCCCGTTTTGTAAATTCCGCAACGGACCTGCACTTCAGAATCAACCTGTGGGAGCACGCCTTTACGAATCCTGCATCGCCGCTCTTCGCTTCGATCGAGCCCCATTCGGGAGATTACGGCGTTTGGAACGGACTTGTGCCCGATTTTGCCGGCGCGCCGGCACGCGAAATCTTCGGCACATACCATGGCAAGCACCTGGTTGACATTGGCGTCAGCGGATTCAAGCTCGATGAGTGCGACAATTCCGATTTCACCAGCGGCTGGTCTTTCCCGGAGTGCAGTTCGTTTCCGTCTGGTGTGGATGGCGAGCAGATGCACAGCGTATTCGGCCTTCGCTATCAGATGGCCATTTGGGATGCATTTCGCAAGCGAAATCTGGTCACTTACGGTCTCGTGCGCTCCAGTGGAGCGCTGGCTGCTCCTTATCCATTCGTCCTTTATAGCGATCTCTACGATCACAGAGTCTACATTCGCGCGTTAGTCAATTCCGGATTCAGTGGGCTGCTGTGGTGCCCTGAAGTGCGTCAGGCTGAGAGTGTGGAGGACTTGATTCGCCGCGTGCAAAGCGTCGTCTTTTCGCCCTTGGCGCAGGTTGACTGCTGGTACATGAAGAATCCTCCGTGGAAGCAGATTGACCGCGCGAAAAACAACGCGGGTCAGTTGCTCGAGAATTGGGAGAGCCTTGAGGCCCGTTGCCGCGAGATTATTGGTTGGCGAATGCAGCTCGTTCCATACTTGACAACCGCGTTTCAAAGGTACGCTGAAGATGGAACACCGCCCTTCCGTGCTCTAGTGCTCGATACGCCGAAGGATAAGCGGCTCTATACTGTCGACGACCAGTACATGATCGGGGATCGTATGATGGTTGCTCCGCTGTTTGCTGGAGAACCGAGCCGCAAAGTTGTTATGCCGCAAGGATCATGGCACGACTTCTGGAGCGGCGAGGCGGTTGCAGGTGGAACCGAGTTAGCTGTTCCCGCCTCCACTGACCGGATACCGGTGTATGTAAAGAGCGGAAGCATTGTGCCCTGGGCAGATGTCGGTCTGTTTGCCGCTGTTCCTGAAACGCTTCGCATTACGGCGCGCGTTTACGGCGACGGCTCCCTTCCTTTCACGCTCGCAAAGGGTAAGGACTCGCAACATCTGAGCTGGAGCAGCGGCCGCGGCAATGTTGACGGCGACGGAAGCTACCACGTGTATGCATGGAAGCATTTGGGGTGAAGTGCAATCGATCCTCAATCTCATACTCGAAGGACATTCACGTCCTGTTCCCTTTTTGAAGCTCTGGTGATCGACGCATTCGGTGTCATCCTCGCTTCTCATTCCCGAAAGAAATTCGAAACGAACAACCTCGCATTACGCGTCTTATCGCCAAACGTACAGCATGATCGATCCAAACAACGCAATCCCGGTCACATGGAGTTGAAATGAAGCGATTTCTTTTTGTTCTGCCTCTTCTTGCGTTCTCCGTCTTCAATTTTTCGCGTCCGGCAACAGGCCAGACAACAACAGTTTGGGAGCTTGGAAAATTGGATCAATCCATCCGCGAGTTCAATGCCGCCCCCGCGAGCCAGGTGGTCTACCAGGTCGGCAAGAACGATTGGACACACGATTGGCCTAGCGAACAGCGGTCTGGGTCTCTTTACGAGGTTCACTTCAATCTCAATGCGGCACCGCGCGGCGTTTATCTGTTGAAAGTCTCGGCGCTCACTTCCTATCCCAGAACTCCAGCTCTGCAGATTGAAATCAATGGGCACAAGGAGCTCTATTATCTGCATCCCAAACCAATTTACTTAGCGGACCAGCGATTTCGCGCCGCAGATTTGCTGACGATTGCATTTCCCGCCGCATATCTTAAGGCGAGCGCTAACAACCTCACGCTTGCTGTCGTCGACAGTCAGGCCCCTGATTCGGGAGCCAGTTCCCCTATCCAAACCGTCGCCTACGATTTCATCAGCCTGTCCGCCGATTCTCACGCGACCTACGCAAAGGGCGCCGTCACCGCAAACGTAATTCCCACCATTTACTACCGTCAGAAGGGCGAGCATCTTGTTGAAGAGGTCGATGCATTTGTCCACTTCAATCGGGCCGTACCGGCTGGCCACGCGACCCTCCTTCTGAATGACGCGCGTTATGCCGCTGATATTCCGGCGACTGGCGATGCAGGCGAGGAACGCCTCGAGTTCGAAGTTCCGGAGTGGCAAGGTAACGCCACTGCTCAACTTGATATTTCGGCCGGAACGCACCATGCGTTCAAGGTGCCACTCACCGCGGAGCGCAAGTGGACCATCTTTGTGGTGCCGCATACCCACGTCGACATTGGCTACACGGATTATCAGGGAAAAGTTGCCGAAGCCCAGGCAAATACTCTTGTCGAAGCGGCTGCAATGATTGAACAGCACCCGGACTTCCGTTTTGCGACTGACGGCTCCTGGAATCTTCAGCAGTTGCTCGAAACACGCTCGAAGGCGCAACGAGATCAGATTCTTGGCCTGATCCGGACCCACAAGATCGGCATGCCCGCGGACTATTTCAATCTTTTGACTGGCTATGCTTCTCTGGAGACGCTGTATCGCTCGCTCTACTATTCCAAAAGCCTGTCACGCGAGTTTAGTCTGCCTTTCGACTATGCAACCACGACGGACGTTCCCTCATACACCGGCGCCTATCCCTCCGTACTTGCGAGCTCGGGAATCAAATACTGGGCAGTGGGCGGAAATCAGGATCGGGCAACCGTCCTGGCGCACGAACAGTGGAACGAGAAGTCACCATTCTGGTGGGAAGGACCTGACGGGAAGAAAGTCATCTTCTGGTACTCGCGCGGCTACGCACAAATTGGAAGCGTCTTTGGCGCCAATCCGCAAATCGATTCCATCTATCAATCTCTGCCCATCTTTCTCGCTCCCTATGACAAGCCCAGCAATAAAACCGATGCTGCGTTAATCTACGGCGCGCAGGCCGAAAATACTGATCTAAATCCCGATCTCGCGACCTTTGCCGCCACATGGAATCAAAGCTTCGCCTATCCAAAGCTGCAATACGCCACGTTTGCTGACTTCTTCACTTACATCGACAAGAACTTTGGCGCAACGTTGCCGACGTACAAGGGCGATATGGGCCCGTACTGGGAGGACGGCATCGGCTCTGACGCGTACTACGCCGCGGAAGACAGGCAAAATCAGAGCGACGCATTATCGACCGAGGTCGTTTCCACGGTCTCTCATCTGATCAATTCTGATGCCCGCCCTCCCAAAACCGAACTGGACGACGTGTGGAACAACATCCTCTCGTTCGCTGAACATACCTGGGGCGCCGGCGGATCGATAAGTCGCCCGGATAGCGACGAATCTGTAAAGCAACTGGCGGTTAAGGACAATTTCGCAACGCAAGCGCGATTTGATCTTGACGATGTCGCCAACCGCTCCATGGCGCAGCTCGCTCATCAAATCCATATTCCAGCCAGAACACTCGTGGTCTTCAATACATTGAACTGGAAGCGCGATGCGCTCATGGAAACGGATTTGAATAAGAACGACAAGCTCTACGATCTCACCACGCAAGAGCGCGTGCCCGTTGAGGTTCTGTCTGACAAAGAGAACTTCGTGCATGTTCGTTTTCTGGCTCGCGATCTGCCTCCCGTGGGGTACAAGTGTTTCCAGATTCGCACCGTCACCGACGCTTCGGCAGCATCTCCGCAAGCTGAAATGAATCCGGTCGTCGAAAACAAGTACTACCGGATTACCGTGAACCCTGAAACCGGCTCGGTAGAAAGCATTTTTGATAAGGAACTCGGCCGCGAGTTGGTTGATCCTCACAGCCCATACAAATTTGGCCAGTATCTCTATGTCACCGGTGGGGACCCGCAGAGAAACGGGCTCACCAGGATGATTCACCCATTTCAGGCTCTGCCCATTGCCGAATTGACGGTTCATCCCGCAACCACCGGCGAGTATCTAGGCGCGGAAAAGACTCCGTGGGGCCACTCGATCAAGCTCCACTCATCGGATGTAAACACGCCCGCGATCGATCTCGAAATCCTTCTTTACGACAATCAGAAGAGAATAGACTTCGATTACTCAATTCAAAAAACGTACACAACCGCCAAAGAGAGTGTATATTTCGCGTTTCCCACCGCCGTTCAGTCTCCGGAATTTGCCTATGCAACACAGCAAGGCTGGGTCGACCCCGCGCACGATCTGCTCAAAGGTGCCAGCCTCGAGTGGTTCAGCATTCAGAAGTGGATGTCGGTCCGTGACTCCGGCATGACTGTGGCGATGGTTCCTCTCGATGCGTCGTTGGCGAGCTTTGGCGACATCAACCGGGGGCTATGGCCCAGCGAGTTTACGCCCAAAACGTCAACCCTCTTCTCCTATGCAATGAACAACTATTGGCACACGAACTACCGCGCCGGACAAGGTGGCACTTTTACCTTTCGTTACACGCTGACAAGCGCAAAAGATTTTGATCCGCCTGCCCTGAGCCGTCTCGGTTGGGAGAGCATGGAAGCGCCTGCAATGGACTCCGTGATCAATCAGGATAAAGTGGGCAACCCGGATGAGCCGTTGCCGGCTGAAGGGACGAGCTTTCTTGAAATCAACAATCCCAACATCGTGCTTGTCACGTGGAAGCTTGCGGAAGATGGCAATGGCACCATCCTGCGTCTTCAGGAGACCGCAGGCCAGGCAACCGTCGCGACTCTCTCGCTTCCGCATTCAAACGTTCAGTCCGCAATCCTCTGCAATTCAGTTGAGGACCACTTGAGCGATCTGAGCGTTTCGGATCACCAGATCCGCTTGACCTTCCAACCGCACGAAGTCTTGACGGTACGGCTGACGCCATGAGCATTGTCGTTCACGGCGTTCAGCGCCATAGCAGGGAAGATCAAACGCGGGGGTTGTCGCAGCGGCCGCGCCTTCACACGCGCCGAACGGCCCGCTCCTGAAAAGAACGGGCCCCAGCCGCAACCAGGCTTCTACCGGTGACCGCCGGCGCGGCCGCCTCCGGAAAATCCGGGGCTATGCTCACTGTGCCCGTCGTGGTTCGCTGCTCCGATGTGTCCTCTGCCGTCACGCGCTTCATTCGCCTGGAAGTGATAGAACGGGTGCGCTCCACGTTCAGGCAGCGGTCCTCTATAACCGTGATGCGGGTCCCACCGGTTGTCTACATGGCCGAAAAAGCCGCGGGGGCCATGAAACCAAGGCCCGGCGCCAACGAACAAGCCGTTGATGAACCAGTCCGGCCCATAGTAGCCATAAGGCGCGCAGTCGTACGGCGCGTAATCGAAGTACCCATATGGACACACAGGCGCGGGCCCAATGTTGACCCCGATGCCGACCTGTGCCCGCAGGCTTGTGCTGCTTCCGCCCAGGAGGAAGAGGAGGCTGAGAATCGGAAAGAATTTGAATAGACGCATATTCACCTCTGCATGAAGTGAATAGATGCAAGTTATCGAGCAAATGGCACGCTATAATTCACGTTCGGCAATCAGAAGCTCAAAACTGCGTCCCTCAGCGCGGATTTTGCAGTTTCAATTCAATGCCACGCGCCTGGTGTCCATGTCTGCGCAGGAATTCTGCCTGTCGCCGCCAAAACTCTACCCTCTCGGCGCCCCAGTCGACTCGCGCAGCACAAAGCGCGTCTTGTACTCGAAGTTGGTCTTTTTCTCCACGTGCTGGATCTCTTCCATCAGCGCCTTGAACGCCAGCCCGGCCAGCTCGCGCGGAGAAAACTGGATGCTGGTCAGCGGCGGCTGCGTGAACTGGCAAATCATCAAATCGTCAAAGCCAATCAGCGACATGTCCTTGCCTGCCTGCATCCCGCGGGCCGCCAGCGTCTTCAGCGCTCCCACCGCCGCCACATCGTTGCAGCACAGTACCGCCGTCGGCGGCTTGGCCAGGCTCAGCAGCGACCCCATGCCCTGCGCCCCGCCCTCCCACGTGTGATCGCACTCCGCCACCAGTTCCTTGTCGAACACCGCCCCGGCCAGCTTCATCGCCTTGCGCATCGCCTCAAACCGCGTCCGCATGCTGCTCCAGCTCATCCGACCGCCCAGGTAGCCGATCCGCTGGTGCCCAAAATCCACCAGGTGCTTGATCGCATCTCGGAACCCCGGCAGGTAGTTGATCCTCACATTGCGCACACCCTTCAGATCCTGATCCGCTCCCGCATACACCACCGGCACGTCGATCGCCATATTGGCCAGCTGTTCTTCCATCCCGAAAGTCAGCGCCGCAATCCCTTCCACCTGCCGTTCCTGCATCCGCGCCGCGCACACCGCGATGTGATCCGGGCGCGTCTCCGTGTCGGCAAAGCTGATCAGCACCTCGTAGCCCTGCTCCACCGCCGCCCGCTCAAAGTACAAAATGATCTCGGAGAAAAACGGATTGCCCCCGCTGATCTCAGAAACAATCAACCCCACCGTATGGCTTCTGCCCCGCGCCAGCGCCCGCGCCTGAAAGTTGGGCCGGTAGCCCACTTCCTGAATGATCGCCTGCACCCTCCGCACCAGCTTCGGGTCCACCGTCTCCACCTGGTTGATCACTCGCGATACCGTCGAATGAGAAACCCGGGCCCGCCGTGCGATCTCTCGAATGTTCACGTGCTTTCCTCGCTCCATCTGCCGAATCAACTGCGCGCTCGGCCGCAAGCTTCCTTCATCCCCCGGTCCTTCCCCTCGGAATTGATTCCTATAAAGACCGGTTGCCTGCCTCACCCGCGCGCGCCTGCATTGGCACAACTCGTCTTCCCGGAAACAAGAAGTATAGCAGCACAAAAAACGCGCCTTCCGCCCTCGCTCGTGCCGCTCAACTACTTCCCCCGCCGCCGCGGCCGAAACCGCAGTGTATAGAAACTCCCGATCACCAACAGCACAATCCCACCCCAAACCCCCGGGCAACAATAACGCAACAGCGCCACCACCTGATGCATCCAACAGGATTTATGCGATTTTGACGAGTCGCTTTAGCTGGAGGGACCAGGCAGGATGTGGCAGGACGCCACACTAAACTGGCTCGGATAGCCAGCCATCGTGTTCACCCGCAAAAGCATCTCGAAATGCCTCAGAGGCCCCGATGGCGAGATCCCGCAATTTCGCAGTGCCGCCGAAAGCCGCACCGGATCAGTGGCAAAATTCCCCGCCGCTTGCGTGCCTTCGCGGTTTAATCCTGCCAGAAGCACAACCTGTCCACTCTGCTCGGGATTGCCGACAAACGCGACCAAAGCAAATGATTCCCCGGTCGCTCCGCCTCTTGCAGTGGGAACATACGATGCTTCCTCCTTCGCAGCAGGATGAAGATTGCGAATGAAGCCTCCCCCCGGAACTTGTGCGGAGACGAACCGGAAGCCCAATTGATCATCGAAAATCGAAAACCAGGGATTTGAACTAGGACTCCCCAGAAAGATGAAATTGTCGTCGGTCTTCAGGTTCGAGAATTGCAGACTCCGCGCCCCCTGCACGTCGATATTCCGCGAATAGCTCCTCGCCAGCTCCGCCACTTCCGCAGCAATTTCCGCATCCACATTCGAAGCTTTGTCGCCCGCCAGCAGGTTGATACAAACGTCCTTCAATTCCGCTGAAAGCGTATTGTGTTCCGGCAGATACCTTCGGTTGGCGTAATCCGAAACCGAAATGGGACTACGGGTAAGAATTTGAATGGCCCCAATGTCAGGATCGCTCGTAACCAGGTGCGTGGGGCGAAGCGAACTGAATAACGCAGACCACGGGAGTACCGCGGTCGGTGCAGGTGTCCCAGCGGCCGCCTCCGATCGAGGCAAACGCCTCCACATAAAACCCCACACTGCAAGATTCAGCCCGGCCAGAACAACCGCAAAAATTAGCCAGCGGCGCCTCGAGCGGTGCTTCGAGAGAACGGTTCCCGGCTCCGACGTTCTGGGGCCGGGGATCTCGGCAATTTCCGTCTCCGAATGTGCCGATGGAGTCCGCGTAACCGTCGCGGAATCCAGATGTGATTTGCCGCTAACCGACTGACTTGTCTTGGTTTTGTGCTCGTAGATGATCTCGGGGATGTAGGACCCGAGGGGCAGGTTAACGCGGAATTCCGACGTCCCCCCATACTTCCCGTAATGCTGCAGCAGCCGTTTTCGAACGTCGCTTGCAGTCACCCGGACGATGGCGTCTTCGCTTGTGTCGTAAGCAGGGGAGCGATCGAAAAGCTCCAGGCCAATTACCCGTTCTTTCAACGATTCAAAGTGGCCCGCAATCGCTTGATCAACAATGTACGTAAGGAAACGCGCGCATCGACTGCTACCTTTGAACGCTCCCCCCTCAACAATCTCCTGAACGTGCGCCCGAAGCGCAGCAATTCCTTCTTCTGATTCGGTGATATGCGTGATTGCCGCTTCACGTTCCCCGATCGAGTGCATCGAAGCGCATCCCTTTTCCGCAGACCAATTTTAGCACTGGAATCCCAGCAATTTACCGCTAGATCCAGAGGGACGTAGCTACCGTTAGTTCAGCCGATTCATGTAACAGATGTTATTTCAATCAGATGCAGCAAGGTTAATTTGGCTCTTAACGTTGACGAATCTGCACTCGAAGCGCCTATGATCCTTAAGAATTCGAGAGACCGTGTTCTGGACTCATCTACGTCACCGCCTTCAATATCCCCCCTGGCGACGAAATCGGAGTCCGGAAGCGAGATCGAACATGCGGTCAACGCAACAGCAAAGCCCTCGGGGAAGCACCACAAAACTCGGATCCTGAAATTGGATAACCACGAAAAACTCACATCGGATTTGGGACTCAACTTCAAGCGAGGAGACAAGTGACATGAACTATCAACTTCAGAACGGAAGAAGCTCAGGGTTCTCGCGCATTCTGTTCAATCTCTGCCTGCTCGGGCTGCTCCTGACAACCCTCACCGCGAAGCGCGTGTTCGGCCAGACGGACCAGGGCGCGATTGTCGGCGTGGTGACAGACAGCACGGGTGCGGTCATCACAAATGCCGACGTAACCCTGACAGAGACCAATACCGGCCTGGTGCTGAAGTCCAAGTCCAACGCCAGCGGCAACTATTTCTTTGCGCCAATCAAGATCGGGAACTATACGGTCAGCGCATCCGCTCCAAACTTCGAGACCACTGAGGAAGACAACATCGTAGTGCACGTCACGGATCGCCTGAACATTCCCTTGGCCCTCAAGCCGGGCAAAGCATCCGAGACGGTTTCGGTAACATCTGCGGCGCCGCTCATGCAGACGCAAACCGCGGAGACGGCCGTCGACGTCGATTCGAAGTTCCTCAATGACGCCCCGCTGGCCAATCGCAACTGGGTGTTCATCGCGCAGGAAGCGCCGGGCGTGACGCCTTATGTGGGGCGCGGCTCCGGTAACGGCGATTTCTCCTCGAATGGTCAGCACGCAGAGCAGAACAACTACATGCTCGACGGCGTTGACGACAATGTCGCTAACAGCGATTACATCCAGGGCTCGGAGTACAACCTGGCGCCTCCGCCGGATGCCATCGCCGAGTTCAAGATGGAAACCAGCAACTACAGCGCGGAGATTGGCCGTGGCCACGCCGCGGTGATTAACGCCACCACTTTGTCCGGAACCAATGAGTTTCACGGCCATCTGTGGGAGTACAACCGAAATACGATGTTCGACGCGCTGGTTTGGAACCAGGCTAAAGGCTCGAGCCCAGCGGTCTTCCACCTGAACCAGTTCGGCGGTACCCTGGGCGGCCCGATCATCAAGAACAAGCTGTTTTTCTTCGGCGACGTCCAGAACTCGCGCTACGTGAATGGAGCGCTTCCCAGCACCTTTTCCGTGCCTACGCCGCGCGAGCGCCAGGGCGACTTCACAGAACTTCTGAATCCAACCTGGACCGGTGGATCTTGTCCGACGGTGCTGTACAAACCCAATTCCAACACCGGCACTTACAAATGCAGTAGCAACGTAGTATCGGCGGGGCCGACCGGCACGCTGCAGCAGTACGGCAGCAGCCAGGTCACGGCGGATGGCTATACGTTCGCCCCCGGCCAGAACGTCTTCTCCCCGGCCCAGCTCGATACGGTGGCCCAGAAAATCCTTCAGCAGTACCCCTGCCCCAACTACTCACCAGCTGGCTCGCCCAACTTCGGCAAGCCCAATGGCGGTTGGCAGACCGGCAATTGCAACACCGAAACCTCCCTTGATACAGGAAATACCTCCAACAACTACCAGGTGGACCTGAACTCCTACTCGGACCCGATCCAATGGGACGGCAAGCTCGACTGGGACCTCAGCAGCCGCGACCTGGCCACTTTCCGGATCGACTACCAGCACATCATCAACACGAACACTCCGCCACTAGGCGACGTCCTCGATGGAACTCAGAGCTATGCGGGCCTCAGTCAGACATACCTGAGCGAGAATTACATGCTCAGCGAGACGCACACCTTCTCGCCTTCTCTCATCAACGTGTTCACCTTCGGGTTCAACTATGGCACCTATGCGAACCTGCAGCCCAACTACAACACGAACATCGCGGGAACCCTCGGGTTGAACGGTGTGCCGGTCAACACTAGCCTTCAACTGGGCGGTCTGCCGTCGGTTGCCCCTGGCTTCACCACCTTTGGAACCCACGGCAACGACCCGGCTCACGAAGGCGAGAATATTTACCAGATCCTCGATAACGTCACCAAGGTTGTTGGCAACCACTCGCTGAAGATGGGATTCGAGGGCATGCCCATGCGCTGGTACGCCACTAACGCCGCGCAACCTCTCGGTAGCTACAGCTACAGCGGCGCATTCACTCAGGTAGCGGGATTGGGCGGCCCCTCCGGAAATGCGGGAGCTGACTTCATCGCCCAGGGCTATACTCCGGGCGGCGCGCTGACCGGCACCAACAACATGGCCAGTGCCCAACTGAGCACGTTCACCTATCAGCACTTCGTGATGCAGTACTTTGGCGCCTACCTGCAAGACGACTGGAAGGTGACACCCAAACTGACCATGAACCTTGGGCTCCGCTACGAGTACTTCACACCCAAGCGGGAGCAATCCAATGAGTTGGGGAACTTTGTGTGGTTGACTGGCGAGGTCACGTCCAACGGCGCAGTCGGATCATCCGAGTTAGTGTATCCGCGGCAACTGCAGAACCAACTTCTCGATTCGAACCTCCTGGCGATCATGAACGCGGATCACGTAGTGCCGGTATATACCTCGAACCCGTACCTGTCGGCCTATCCGAAAATGAACTGGTCGCCGCGGCTGGGCGCTGCCTACCAGATCGACAACAAAACCGTCGTGCGTGCCGGTGGGGGCGTCTTCTTCGGCGGCTTCGAGCCGGGCGGCGGCGCGGCAAATCTGATCAATCCACCCCAGGAAATGCTCGCAAGCTCGCCGGTCCTGCCGAGCGCCGTCGCGGGAACCTATTATGGATCGCAATATACGTTCAACAACACGCTTGAGGGCGGCCTCGGATCCTTCCAGGGCGCGGGCGGAATCCAGCACAACGCCACCTTCCCGGAGATCGGAGAAGAGGACCCCGTGATGCACATGCCGTACACCGTCCAATACAACGCGAGCGTGGAGCGTACTGTTTTGAAGGACACGACGGCAACGGTGAGCTATGTGGGCAGCGTTGGACACCACCTGGTGACGGGAATCAATAACCCCGCCATGCCGCTGGCGATAACCATCGGCGGCCAATCTCTCAACGGGCTCGACCCGGCACCCCATTTCACTGGCTATTTCTGGATGTCGTGGACGGGCGCAAGCTCGTACAATTCGATGCAGATTACGGTGCAGAAACACTATAGCAGCGGTTTGAGCTTGCTGGGGACCTATACTTGGGCCCACGCGTTCGATGACACCACCGATCTGCTGGGCGGCGACAACAGCTACAAGCAGGCCGCGCTCATTCCTCCCATTAAGGAGATGACACAATCCGGCTACGATATCCGGCACCGCGCCGTCATCAACGTGGACTACGACCTGCCGTTCGGAGCCGGAAGGCGGTTTGTCAACCACCCCGGCATTCTCGACGAGATCGTCGGCGGATGGAAGACCGACATGCAGTGGTGGATCCAGGGAGGCGAACCGTTTACGGTCGGAATCAGCAGAATCTCGGGCTACCAGAATGCCAACGGCGGCCTGGCCAACAGCGCCGTTAAGATTGCCAACCCGAGGTCTAGCAACCTGCAGGCTCCGAGTCAGGGGAACCCGCTGACCGCCAGCGGCCTGGTCACAACGAACGCGCCTTCGAACACAGCGGCGAACTCCTGCGCCGCGCAGACCAAAACAAGAGCACGCTGGTTCAACCCCTGCGCCTTCGCCGACCCGCTGGGTGTCGTCAATACCACTAACGCGGCTGCGATTAGTGCTTTGGCGCCCTACGCAACCGGCTACTTTAATTATTATTCGCCCGCCGTCGGCGCGGATAACTCGCTTGCCAATGGAGGATATAACTCCAACGGAACGACAAACTCCTTCTACCCGCAGGGTGTGCCGTACGTCAGCGGGCCCTACTCAACCGTGTCGCAATTCTTCGGCAGCGTCAAAAACGATGCTTCCGGGCCGGGCAACTGGCGCCTGAACACCTCGCTGTTCAAGGACTTCAAAACCTTCCGAGAGCAGTATTTGGAATTCCGCGCAGACGCCTTCAACATCCTGAACCACCCGAGCTTCGGCAACCCGGGCAACACCAGCTCGAATATTGGCGCCAATTCGGTCTCGCTTACTGGGCCGTTTACCAACCAGGCCAACACCATCGACGCACGCTTCTTCCAGTTGTCAGGGAAGTACGTTTTCTAATCGAACTCGCGCAACCTCCTGACTCAACCATCGAGGCCGTCCTCGAACCTGGGCGGCCTCGATCTCTATCGGGGTTTATCGGGAATCGGTCAACGTGCCGAAAGTGCCGACTGGGGAACCGATTTCGTGAATCGATCGATCAGTCTTGATCTTCCGGGAATATGCTTCGGCCTCGTGCGCCGTCGTTTATTTCAAGTTAAATGATTGATTGTGCAAGCTATTAATCCAAACTCCTCGCCTCGAATCCGATTCGTAGAGATAAGATGGAATTTGACTGGGAACCGGTCTCTTACTACAATCCCGCGCGCGTGAGTTTAGTATTTTGTAAGTGAATGATAATAAATTAGATAAGTTCAGACGCCGGTCTCTAGAAAATCCTTGACAAGTATGCGGTCACTTACATAGGATTCTCAGGGGTGTCAGCACGGCTTCACACCGTGATCAAGCAGGAGGAACCCGCATGTCCTTTGAATCAATTGCAAGCAATGGCCAAGTGACCTTCAGAACGTTTCGTACCTCAGGGAATCAACCCTCAAATCAACTCCGCGCGCGCTCCATCTTGCGCGTACTCTCCATTCTTGGAATCGTGTCTCTCGTTTTCTTTGCAAATCACGCCTTTGCCCAGGTCGATCAGGGCACAATTGCGGGCGTCGTGCAGGATCCATCAGGCGCGGTAATTCCTGGCGCCAAGATAATGCTGACCAACGTCGATAACGGATTGGTGTTGAACGCCAAGGCCGACGGTAGCGGCGTCTTCGTTTTCACGCCCATCAAGATTGGCCACTACTCGCTCAGTGCTTCTGCACCCAACTTCGAGACGACGGTTCAGCAGAGCCTGAAATTGGACTTGGATCAGCGCCTCAATGTACCGCTGGTGCTCAGACCTGGACAGGTTTCGGAGACGGTCACCGTGACTTCCGCGCCCCCGCTGCTCCAGGACCAGGAAGCCAGCGTTAGCCAGGTGATGGACACGCAAACCATCAACGATACCCCGCTGGCAGAGCGCAACTGGGTCTACATGGCGCAGCTCGACACCGGCGTCGTGCCTTCCTACGGCACACGCGGTGGCGGCCATGGCGACTACGAGGCGAACGGGCAGCGTGCCGAGCAGAATAACTACATGCTCGATGGCGTGGATAACAACGTCGACATCGTCGATTACATGAATGGATCGATGTATGCTGTTTCTCCGCCGCCTGACGCGTTATCTGAATTCAAGCTCGACACGGCAGACTACAGCGCCCAATTTGGCCACTCGGCAGGCTCGGTACTCAACGTCGCCCTCAAGTCCGGAACCAACCAGATCCACGGCGATGTCTGGGAGTACAACCGCAACACATTCTTCAATGCGGAAAACTGGAATGCGAACCCCCTGCTGCCCATCCCTCCCTATCACTTCAACCAGTTCGGCGGCACGCTCGGCTTTCCCATTTTCAAGAACAAGCTGTTCTACTTCGGCGACATGCAGATCACGCGCATTGCACTGGGCAGCATCAACGGCCCCATCAGCGTGCCGACGCCGCGCATGCGCCAGGGCGATTTCTCCGAGCTCCTCACCGCCCAGAATACCTCTGGCGGATCCTGCCCGGTCATCCTTTATCAGCCCAACGCAAACACCGGCTCTTACTCCTGCGCCAACAAGGTGCCTACAACGCTCACGGGCGCTTTGCAACAGTACGGCGGTCAGGCAATTACGGCCAACGGTTACACGTATGCCCCCGGACAAAACGTCTTCAATCCCGCCACGCTCAACCCCGTCGCCCTCAACATTCTCAAAATGTATCCGTTGCCCAACTACGGCGGTTGGAATTCCTCAAACAACTCAAATACCTCAACTGCGTACGGGCAAACCTACAACAACCTGCTCGAGATTCTGCCCACCACGAATGACACCGTGCAGTGGGACCAGCGCGTCGATTGGAACATAAGCTCCAAGGATCGCGCTTATGCCCGATACAGCTACAACTACATGTACAACAAGCTGACGCCCCCGCTTGGCCTGATTCTCGATGGAACCGGTAGCTATGCCGGAGCCCGCGAGCATTACATGTCTCAGAACTTCATGGTCAGCGAAACCCATCTCTTCAATGCGAACCTGATCAACGAGGCGCGCTTTTCTTATAACTGGGGTAACTATCAAAATCTCCAGCCGAACCTGAACACCAACGAGGCATCTGCGCTGGGATTGGGCGGCATGCCCTTCGGCGCGGGCTTTTTTGAGAATGGCGGTTTGCCCAGCGTGTCCGTCAGCGGCATCCAGGCCTTTGGCACGCACGGCAACGACCCATCGATCGAACTCCAGAATATTTACCAGGGCCTCGATAACGTCACAAAAATCTGGGGCAACCATACCATCAAGGCCGGCGTCAGCTCGCAAAACTTCCGCATTTACTTCCTGCAGCCGCCGAATCCGCGCGGTAGTTACAGCTATTCCGGCACTTACACTGCCGTCACGAGTGTAGGCAACACAGGCTCTGGCATAGCCGATTTCCTAGTCGACCAGATGAATGGAAATGGCCTCACCAACGAGCCGATTGACAACATTCAGAACTGGTACAACTCCGCCTATGGCGAGGATACCTGGAAGCTCTCGCCAAGGTTAACCCTCACCTACGGGTTGCGCTACGATTACAATCAGCCGACTGGCGAAATGGCGGGAGGGTTCGCGAACTTTGTGCCCCTCACCAAAGGTTTCACTGAAGACAGTGGCGGAAATGCCCTTGGCACAGGAACCGCGAACTATGTTCTTCCGGCGCAGTGGCAAAGTACGTCGAATCTGTTCGCCTCCTCGTTCTCGAGTCTGCTCACCGCCAACAACACCAATGTTGTTTTCGATTCGAATCCGAGGCTGTCGACCGGTCAGAAATTCAATTTCGCCCCGCGCGTCGGCATTGCCTTCCAACTCGACCCGAAGACAGTTCTGCGTGCCGGCGGCGGCGTCTTCTACGGCGCAATCTTCGGTCTTGGCTCCAATCCCAACATCGGTGGCAACTATCCGTTCACCATCCATTCCGGCTTGAGCGGCACCACGTGCGTCGCCGGCAATGCCAAGAACCAGTCGGGTATCACCACTTACTGCCCGTCTCTCAGTCCCACCACCGCGGCTAGTCCCGTCGGCGCAGGCAAGCCCGGATCCGCACAGAATTACCCGAGCTCCGGCCTCTATCAGAATCCAGATGACACTCTCGAAATCGGAATGACCAACCAGATCAGCGGTCCAACTGGAATCAAAGGGTTCATCAACAGCACGGTCATCAACGGTAGGGACCCGCAAATCACCACTCCGTACACTCTCAATTACAACCTCAGCTTGCAACATTCTTTCTCGAGCAATCTGTCTGCCACCGTTATGTATGTCGGCAACGTTGCCCGCCATCTTCCCACTTTACTCAACACCAATGCCTCGGCAGCGCTCCAGGCGAATGGAAAGAACTCCACTAATGCCTGTTGGTTCCCATCGCTGGGGTGCGGAAACCCGTGGCTGCACTATGGCGCCGAGAGCGGCTATAACTCGCTGCAGGCGAAGCTGGAAAAGCGCTACTCAAGTGGATTGAGTTATCTGGCGAGTTATACCTGGTCCAAGAGCCTTGATAACTCTGTCGATCCGCTCGGCGGCGGCACCAGCTACCGCATGTGGCAAATCATTCCCATTACCCATGAAATCACCAACTCCAACTACGACGTGCGCAATCGCTTCTCGTTTAACGGTTCCTATGAGCTGCCATTTGGACGGGGCCGCGCAATGATGAACAAGGCGCCTCTATGGCTCGATGAGATCGCAGGCGGATGGCGTTCCGATATTACGTTTGTCGGTCAGAGCGGCATACCCTTCACCGTAACCACAAACGGCATTAACACTCCGAGCGGTCAGGGGCAGGCACGGTCGATCCTGGTTGGCGATTACAATGCCGGGGGCGGATCTCCGAACGCGACTAACCCGCAACTTACGAGTTGCCCCGGCTCCGTTCACAACAAGACTCACTGGTACAACCCGTGCGCCTTCAATAACCCGCTCAACGGCGCTGCCACTCCGAACCTGAACAACGGTATCGGCAGCTTCCCGACCGGCATTGTGAACGGCGCTACAGTTCCAATTCCCGTAACCGACGAGGCAACGGCAAAACTGTATCTCGGTGGAAAGTCCAATAACATCTTCGGACCCGGATACGAGCGCATCAACATGGGACTCTCGAAGCAGTTCACAACCTTCCACGAACAGTCCTTGCAGTTCCGCGCCGATGCCTTCAACCTCTTCAACCATCCCACTTGGGCCAATCCCAGCAACACGGGCTTGTCGGCAACTGCCGGTCTCATCACGTCACCGCTTGGCCTGCAAGCCAATGTGCCCGACGCCCGGTTCTTCCAGTTATCGGCGAAATATGTTTTCTAGCTCGATCGCCTCACTCGATTAAGCTAGCCATCACTGAGGCCGCCGAAATCTAGGCGGCCTCTTTTCTTGTGAATCACAAACTTATCCGCAACAGAATAGGGAGAAAAGTGGACCGCCGCACATTTCATAAACTTGCTGCCTTCGCTGGATTCGACACTCTAATCGGACATCGCGCACTCGCCGCGGCGATTTCACCGCAAACCCAAAGCAACGCAGACACCTCCGGCCGCGGAATGGGCGACCGCTATCTTCTTGGCGCCGCCTACTATCCCGAGTGGTGGCCCTCCACTGAGTGGGAAATTGACTTTCGCGAAATGCGCGAGCTCGGCATCAATACTGTCCGCATGGGCGAGTTTGCCTGGGCCATCTTCGAGCCGGCCCACGGCAAATTCGATTTCGATTGGATGGATCGCGCCCTGGCCATTGCCAGCCGCAACGGCATTGGAACGGTTCTGGGCACACCAACCGCCTCCATTCCACCGTGGCTCTACGAGCAATATCCTGATGTGCTCAGCGCCAACCAGCAGGGCCCATATACTTACGGCGGACGCAAGGGCTACAACACCAACAGTTCGCACTATCTTGATGCATGCTCGCGTATCGTCAATGCTCTTGCCGATCATTACGGTGATAACCCGGCAATCATTGGGTGGCAGCTCGATAACGAGCCGGGTCATCCGCTTCAGGAGTATGATCCGGTTTCGGAGAAGGCTTTTCAGCAGTGGCTTCAGAAGCGCTATGGAACGCTGGACGATATGAACCGCGTGTGGAATGGCGCCTTCTGGAGCAACAAGTACTCCGACTGGTCGCAGATTCGTTTCCCGTTCAACTCCGGCGAAGGAGGATGGCAGCCGGCGATCAGCCTCGACTACAGACGATTCTTCTCAGACTCGTATTTGAATCATCTGCGGCGCCAGGCCGATATTTTGCACGCGAAGACACAAAACCAGTTTGTGCTCACCAACTGGTCATCGCCCACAGGCGGCGTTGATGCGTTCACCGCTGGTGCGGAATTCCTTGACGCAAGCGCATGGGATAACTATGTGAGCGCGCCTAGCCTGAGCGGGTCCAAACGCCAGTACATCGCCGGCTATCTCAGCGATTTCACGCGCTGCGCCGGTCCGCACCAGAGATTTATCTGCGCCGAACAGAATGCCTACGTTCCGCCGGACGCGCCAATCGAGGGCTTGCGCCTGCAGGCCTACACCGATTTTGCTCATGGAGGCCACGGGCATCTGTATTTTGAGTGGCGCAGACCAGTGGCGGGCGGCGAAGAACACCGCCCCTCGTTCATCAAGGGATTCGACGGCCAGATCAACCCGGCGAAGCAGAAACTGGCTCAAATCTGCAGCGAGCTTGCGCGCATCGGTCCGCGCTTGGCGAACGCAACAACTCGATCCGACATTGCCGTCTTCTATGACTATCCCAACGACTGGGCGCAGGGCGATGGAGGCATCGGTGACCCGCACCCGCGCTACGGCAGCGAGGTACAAAGCTTCTACAACGGATTTAAAATTTTGCAGCGGAACCTCGATGTGGTGCCGCTTACCGTGGACCTCGCCGCGTACAAAGTGATCGTGGCGCCCAACCTGCGCCTCATCGAAGACGCAACCGTCGAAAAGCTGAAGTCATTCGTCGTCAGTGGCGGAACTCTGGTGTTGAACTATCGCGCCGCGACGCAAAATATGGATAACAGCATGCGCCTCACGCTGGCCCCCGGTCCGTTCACTGAGATTGCCGGAGTGAAATCAGAGGCTATCCTCGATCTGTTTGAATACAATTCGCAGAACGGCAACCTCGACGCAAAACACCAGGACGAACTCGGA
Source organism: uncultured Acidobacteriaceae bacterium (assembly GCA_963758785.1). GTDB lineage: Bacteria > Acidobacteriota > Terriglobia > Terriglobales > Acidobacteriaceae > Telmatobacter. The sequence goes on along the minus strand of CAVWXA010000015.1, from coordinate 567,418 downwards.
ATCCAATTCGCTGGCAACGAAACGGTCTTCAAGCCTCGAACCGCGATCGAGTCTCTCACCTCACACGGAGCAGAGGTGATCGCGACGGTTCGCGGCGGCGGAACAATGGACGGAAAACCTGCAATCACGCGAAATCGCCATGGCAGCGGCTGGGTCTATTATGTCGGCTGCGATTCCACCGACGATCCTTTCTATGAAGCTGTAGCGCGGGCAGTGGGCGCGGCCAGCGAGCTCAAGCCATTTATTGAAGCGCCGTACAGCGTCGAGGTCACCAGCCGGCAGGACGCGGACACGACCTACTACTTTCTTCTCAACCTGACTGAGACCGCGCATGACAAGATCGAACTGCCGCACGCGATGGACGATGTGATCCATGATCACCGCGGAATCACACAAATATCCCTGGGGCCGCTCGACGTCGCGGTCCTCGCGTCGAAAGCATCTTGACCGTATTTCTCTTGGGCCGCCAAAAATCGTAGCGGCTGTCTCCAGACCAGCTGTCCTGGGGGCCTCCTGGCCCACAGAGACTTCGCCAGGCATTGAAACCACTCAAACTTTCGTCCAGCCACCCTGGAACAGACGTAATTTCACTGCATCGCAGCTGCGGCAATGAGCGCATCGAGGGCCGAAGTCTGGCGCGTCGCATCGGCTGAATCAAACGGCCCCTGCCAATACAAACCGAACTCGCAGTTGGGGCCCTGGTCGTTGGCCACAATGCTGTTCGCATCCGCATCGGCGAACGTCTTGTACTGCGCGTTGGGCGCCGCCGCATAAAGCGTCATCAAATTGCGCATGAAGACGCCCTTGAACTGCGGTCCATCATTACCAGTAATTTTGCCCGGCTCAACCAGGATGCCGTTGGTCGAAAGGTTGGCGATTGCCGCATTGGCAATCGCTTCGGCCTCCGGCAGCAGCGTGGAATCGCTGTCGGCCTTGTTGAGTTCCACCAGTCCGCCAAGTATCACGCCCTGGTTATAAGTCCACGTTGCGCCGTCGTTATTTGTGCACGCGTTCGGGTTGGTTGAGGTCAAGCCGTCGTTGATCAGGTTTTTCCCATTGATCATCCCCGACCCCTTGAACCATGTCCATTCCCGCTGCGCCCAGCTCAGGTAGGCTGCCGACGTGCTTCCGGTCGTTCTGTTGGCTAACTTTGCGGCAATCGTCAGAAACAGTTCGTTCGGGATCGCGTTCTTATATGCCCGCGCAGTGCTCCACCAAACTCCGCCTCCACAGGTAGAGTCCCAGGCGCCGGTCATCGTCGTGAAGATGCTCTCGGCCAACGACAGGTACGCAGCATTCCCGGTCACATCGTAGGCATCGATCCACGCCAGCGCCCACCAGCCATCATCGTCGTAGTAGTCATTGACAAAATTTGCGTGCGACGTCTGCGCGGCCGTGAATGTGTTGGCAATTGTCGAGTTGTACGCTGTGCTTCCGCTCAACCGCTCGTAGTTTGCCAGCACGGTGATCGAATTTGCGGCATTCCACCAACCCGCCGGCGCCGCATAAAGACCGCCGCTTTGCACATACCAGTGCTGCAGAGTCTCGATGCCTGAAGCCGCCTGCTCTTGATAGCTCTGCGCTAAAGTCACAGCGCTTCCCTGGGCGGACGGCAGAATAAGGTTGCCGCCGCAACCAGCCGAGGCTAGGATCGCGAAAAAACAAGAAGCAATTACCATGAGGAGACGATTCATCCGAATAGCCCTGCTAACCTTTCGCGGGCGGAGTCAATACTCTATAGAACTCGCCGCGCTCCCGCTTTCTTCGTTGCGTCGGGCGCTGCGTCGAGACCGGTCTCTAAGACCCCCCCTCGATTCTACAGAGCCGCCTTCCCTCAGTCCATCCCAATCGAAATATGGAGGAAGAACTGTGACGATGAGAACGACCACGAAGAGAAGTCACGCCACAATTCGGATCATCGTCGTTGAGTTCATTGCCATGCATTGTGCATGAATTTATGTCCGTCGCACGCGCAACGTAGCTCAATCCTTCATGACCATCTGCGCCGGATCCATCCTGCCGTGCTGACTCGCCGACACGAAGTCTCGCCGGCTTGCTATCCTTGACTTCGATGCGCTACACCACGCAATTTCTCCTTTCGGCACTCTCGCCCGCGCAGTTTCCTCCGCTCAGCGTGCCTGAAATTGCCTTCCTCGGCCGGTCGAATGTCGGGAAATCGAGTCTGCTCAACACTCTCGTTGGCGCGTCTGCTGCCAAAGTTTCCTCCACGCCGGGCCGAACGCGCGCCATCAACTTTTTCGCCCTCTCTGACCGAGTCCGGCACCGCAAGCTCATCTTCGCTGACCTGCCCGGCTACGGCTACGCCAAAATCTCCAAATCCATCTCCGCAACGTGGCCGGAGTTCATTGATCCCTATCTCGCCGGCCGCGCCACGCTGGCTCTCTGCGTCTGCCTCGTCGACGTCAATGTCCCTCCCCGCCAGAACGACCGTCAGTTGCTCCGCTGGTTGCAATCCGTTGGCCGGCCGTTTGTTGTCGTCGCCACCAAGGCGGACCGCCTCAGCGGCAATCAGCGCACGCGCAGTTTGGCTGCACTCAAAAACGAACTTGAGCTCGAAGACATTCTCCCCGTTTCCGCCAAAACCGGCCATGGCATTCCGGATCTATGGCGGCGAATTGAGCAGGCGATAGCGGTTCGCCAATTGGAGTAGGGCGAAGCACAATCGATAAGTGGCCATTTCATCAAGAAAAAGCCACCTCGAATTGTGACAGAAACGCCGCATGGTAATTGGAGAACGGCCGTAGTGCGGCGGAGCATGGAAGTTAGCGGGCTCGTCCTGATTCGCCGGGAACTATCCGATGTTCCTCATGCCCGTCCTTGAATTCCCATCGAATCTCCACCACTGCCCCAATTCCGCCCCGCTCTGCCTGCTCCCTCACCTCCGCGGTGAAGCGCACTGCAAACTCACGATCGCAGTGGATCAAGCGCATTCCCTGTGCCATGCGGCCAAGAAACCGTGGCGCCTGCCGCAACCAGCGCCGAGCCGCCCATGCGTCGGCGTCGAGACATTCGAGAGCAATTTCATCGAGCCTCGCCATCTCTTTCGGGCGAGCTGAATCCATTCGCCAAGTCAATACTGCCGGGTCCTTCGCTGTGCTCTCTTGCGCGACCATCCCACGCCCGCCCCAATCGTCCACTACCCCAATCGCCGCGTCCGTCCGCGCCAAGTCCGGCGCCACTCCCCGCTCGCGCATCTCGCGCTCCATCTCGTGCGGCGCAACCGCCACGCACACAGCCACCGCCTCACCCTTGCGAAGCTGGTTTTTCAGGATACGCAGCGCTTCATCCAGCGATGTCACCAGGAAATCCGTCACACCTTCGCGGAGCGCCTGCTTCTGCATCTCGCGGTTCGCCGTTGCCACCAATGTGGCCGCGCCGCACACATTGGCCGCCACAACCAGAGCGCGGCCCTCATCGTCCAATTCGCCTGCATAAAATAGCTTGCCGCCCAACCCCCGCTCCGGGTCGGCGAAAGAATTTTGCATCAGTTTCCCGTAGGCTCGCGCTGTGCGCGCTGTCAGGCCAGGAGCGGTTGAGAATTGAGATTCGAGCGCCAAGATTCCATCTTAGCCGTTTCGCAGCCTGCGCAATTCCATCTCAGCTAATCGTCGGGCGAATCCCGCCAACCGCGCTTCCTCACAAAGAAAGTAAACTCGCCGGGCTTGGCTTTGAATTGCGTCTTCGAGCATTCGTTCGGCGCCACCACTCCAGTCTTCACGATCAGTGGGACTGCATACCAGATATCTCGTTCCCTATCGTTTTCCTTCGCGGCGTCGCAATTAACGAATGTCTCCATCCCCATATCGTAAGTGGCTTTCAGAGAGATCTCTTTGGCCCCGTCCGGAAGTGCCACAATCACCGAACCATCATCCTTGATCTGCACCCATTCGTTGTGCACGGTATCGCGATGATCCACCCGCACCAGAAAGTTCGAAGCCGTCACCGGCAGCCCAGTCTTGCCGTCAAGCAGGCGGATATGGATGGTGTTGTCGGTTTGCGCGTGGAGCGATGTGCTGACCGCAACTACGCACGTGAACCTCGCCAAGGCCCGAATCATCGACATCGCCAAATCCCTCACTCGTGAATTTACCACGAAGAGTATGGCTGTCCGTCAGAACCATTTTCATCGGAACCAGAGTGAACATTGTCGATTCCCGGTTCCGTCTCATCCAGCGAGTACATCGAGTCGTTGCTGTCCGTTACCCACGTATCTTTGCTGTGGGTCATGGGATCCTCGGGCACAGACTTCAGGTAGCCTTCCTGAACCATGTCATCGAGCGATTGCGGCCCCTTCTGCTTGTCCATGGTGTAAGAATCGATCGCCATGCGCATCGTTTGCAGGTCTTCCTTCAGCACTGCCTCGCGCGCATGCTTCAAAGCAGCCGCAAAGTACGGAACAGCAAGCGTCGCCAGGATGCTGATGATCGCCATCACCACCAACAGCTCGATCAAGGTGAAACCCGCGTCCTGTTTGCCGCTTCTGCGCACCACGTTCTTCCTCAGCCTTCAGCTCTCACTCGTCCATCTTCCCATGCCACCGTCAAATCCTCATGGGCGCCATCACCCTGACCACTGATCAATGGTCACTTGCTTCTCTCACCACGTCGAATACTTTGTCCCGTCCAGCGCCGTTCCCTGCGACTTCGAATACACGTCGAACACGCTCTGTCCGCCATAGGAATCGGAGTCGGGATCGTCCTGCATCGAGCGCATTCCCCATTCCGCGTGGCCCGTCATCGGATCGACAGGAATCTGGCGCAGGAATCTCAACTTCTTGCCCTGCACGTCCACGCCGTTCACCAGCGTTTCCAGGTCGGGTGGATAATTCTGGCTGTCCACCTTGGTCTGAAACGCGCCCCTGTCCGCTGCGTCCTTGTATTTGTCGATGGCGTCGCGCACCGTCCAAAGATCGTAGCGCAGCAATCTTTCATTCTGACGCTTCACTTGGAACCGCGCCACAGGAAATGCCGCGGAGGCCAGAATGGTCAGGATCGCCACCGTCACGATCAGCTCAACCAGCGTCAGGCCCCGTTCACCCACCGCACGCGCCAAGACCGATCCGCAGGGACTCCCTTCCCCGCCGCGCATCGCGCCTGCTCGGCCCAGTCTCGACCCATCCAGTCTCGCTCGGTCCCGTCTCATCTGCGCGCGCCCCTCTATTTCACTTGAATGCTGGCTTGCGCGTTCGCCACTGGCAATTGCTGCTGTGCGCTGTTCACCACCGAACCGCGAATCATGCTTAAATCGCTCGCTCCGGATGCCTTCGCCTGGAACGTCAACACGCACACCACGCCTGTGCCGCCCACTCCGCGCGTTCCCGGCGCACGCGAGGTCACAATGGCCAAAGTTCCCGCCGGTTCGTCGGAATGGACCAGCGACGCAGCCTGTCCGTCGCGGTTTAGATAATCGCCGTTCGCCACATTCACCAGCGTCATCTTCGTTGCATCGTAGTGGAGTTGCAACGCGACCGAAGAAACGTCCGTGCCGCCATTCAACACCACGGGAACTTGAAAACTGCTGCCCGGTGCTACCGTTCCCGCTGGCGCGTTCAAAGCGAAACTGGCACCGCCGCCGGCAGTCGCAGCATTCGCTGTCGCGGCCGCGGCCAAGGGTCGCGCGGCCGCCTGCGCGGCAGTCGCTTGTGCACTGCCCATCGCGTTTCCATTGGCTGCCGGAGCGGCTGCCTGCGCTGTCGCTGCCGGACCTCCGGTCGCCGCCATATCGGTCCGCAACTGCGAAAGCATCGTCGGGGCAGCTTCAATCGCACTCTGTGCCGGAACGGTGCCTACGCCTGGGCGTTGCAGTGCTGTCGGTTGTGCGGCAGGCGCGCTCGCCGCGCCCGCGGTCCCATCGTCCGCGCGGCGCAGGTCGATCGAAGGGCCCTCGCCGGTGTCGATCATGCGCAGATTGGCCTCATCCAGTTCCTGCGAGCGCACAATATGCGGGACCACCACGAACACAATATCGTCGTCCTGGATCGTGTGATCTTTTGACCCGAAAACGTACTTCAAAATTGGAATCGCAGCTCAGTCCCGGAATGCCGCTCCAGTTCACCGATTCCTGCGTGTTCTGAATGCCGCCCAGGATGCTCGCCTCGCCCTCCCGCAGGCGGATCGTCTGATCCACCACGCGCTGGCTGATAATCGGCTCCGTCACGCCGCTGATCGTCGACGTCCCGCTCTCTGATGAGACCGTGATGTTGATCTTGAGCGTCACGTCGCGGTCGTAGTGGATACTGGGCGTCACCTCGATATTCACGCCGACTTCCTGGTATTGGAACTGCGTATTGACCAGCGAGCTTACCAGTGCGGTGGCTGCGCCCGTCTGGTACGAGCCGGTTGCAACCGGGATTTTCGACCCGATCTTCATCACAGCCTTCTGCGCGTCGGTAGCCCGGATGCGCGGGCTCTGCAACACCTTCGTGTTGTTGTCCGTCAGCAAAAGGTTAAGCGTCGCCGATCCCACGCTCACCGCAAAGTTCGTGGAGTTCAGGTGCGCCAGGTTGTAGAGTGTCGGACTTACCGTCGAGCTGCCTGTAGTGCCGGTAGTAGTAGTTGAAGTGGTGCTGCTGCTCGTGCTGCACGAATTGGTTTGCGCGCAATTCGGCTGCAGCGCCACTCCAAAGCTGCTCGGCCACGCGAGCCCCAGCGTCCTCTCCCAGTTCTTGCTCACCTCCAGCACGGCGATGTCCACCACCACTTCGCCGCGCGGCTTGTCTAGGTCGTCGATCAGTTGCTGCGCCAACAGCAACTCGTCCGGCGTTCCTCTCATCACGATGGCGTTCTGGCTCTGCACCCCAAACACATGGGCATTCGGCATCACATTGCGCAACGCCGTCTGCACGTCGTTCAAATCGTTTTGTTGCCAGGCATTCGTCAGATAAAACGTCTGCACCGCCTGCTCATCCAATTCCGTGCGCTTGGTGCGCGAGTTCTGCGCCACAAAGATCGTGTTGCCCGTCACTGGGCGCCAGAAGGTATTTGACATCACGCCCACAATCCGCAGCGCATCCAGTAGCGAAACGTTGTTCAGGTCCACCTCGATGCGCTTCGAGCTGTAGTCCGGGTCGAACAGCACGTTCACGCCCGCAGCCTTGCCAATGGCTTGATACACCACCTTGGCATCTTGCGTCATGTGCAGCGAGAACGGCTCGTTCGAAACTGGCTTTAACAGGGCAGGCGCCTCGACAGAATCCAGTTGTTCTGCCTCTTCAGGTGGCTGCGGCAGACCAATCTCGGGCACCTGCGGGTTCGCGCCTTGCTTCTGCCGCACGCGCGCTATCTCCTGCTGCGCGGCCTCGTTCCCCGGATCGAGTTCGGCAGCGTGCATAAACTCTGCCAGCGCTCCTTGCACGTCGCCTGCCTGGAACAGCTTGCGGCCCTTCGTAATATGCGCTGACGACGCCGTAACGCGCACCCGCGCCAGCGCGATCTTGAAGCGCGTATCCTTGGGATTCCTGTTCGCTGCCTTCTGGTAATCGTCAAAGGCGGTGTCGTAGTCCGCGCGCGCCTCGGCGGCCTCTCCGCGCTTGAAGTCCGTGTTGGCCGACTCCGCGTGAAGCCTCGCTACCGGCAAGCCAACGCCGGCTGCTGTGGTAAACAGCAGAATCGCGAAAGCAGTTCTTGATGCCCTTTTTCCGGCAAAGGCCTGTGCGGGCTTGCGGAGATTCATCCTATTCCTCAGGTTTCTCACGGGTCCGCATGCGCACTCCCAAACGCGCCGTTGTTGGCCGTGGCGCGAGTCTCCGGCGGGCATCCCATTCGGGCTCTTCATGCCGATCTTCTCAATAAAACGCTGCCTCATTTTAGCAAAGCTCAGCTGCCATCAATTCAAATCCGCTCCGGTGCTACGATGAAGATTCAAGGACGTTTCCCGATGGCCCGCCAAACCAGCCACGTCATCACTCCCAAAGACTCCCCGGCTGCTAAAAAAGCGGGTCGTCCTCGCGACCCCGTGGCCAGCGGCGAGCGCGATGCCGCCCACAATCGTGTCGCCTCGCATAACTACTTTCTGCTCGAAAAATTCGAAGCCGGCGTCGCCCTCCGCGGAACTGAGGTCAAGTCCATCCGTGAGGGCAAGGCCAACCTCAAAGACTCCTACGGCCTCATCAAGGACGGCGAGGCATTTTTGCTCAATCTGCATATCGGGCCCTATTCCCACGGAAATATCGCCAATCACGAGGAGACGCGCACCCGCAAACTCCTCCTCCATCGTGATGAGGTTCGCAAGCTACTCTCTAAGACGCAGATTAAGGGGCACACGCTCATCCCCATCCGCCTCTATTTCCGCAATGGCAGAGTCAAATGCGAGCTGGCAGTCGCCAAGGGCAAGCAGGACTGGGATAAGCGCGAAACCGAGCGCCGCCGCGAAGCCGACCGCGAGGCCTGGTCCGCCATCAACGCCAACAAGCACCGCATGGGAAAATGAGCGCAATAGTCTCTGGTTATGGGCCAAGGACCAAGAGAACGAGCGTCATTCGCCCCGTTTTGTTTGTTTTCACTCGTCCGCCGCGTCTGAGGCGGGCTCGCCAATGTTCCAAAACATCCAGGAGAGCCAAAGGCTAAACGCGGAGAGAACAGCGCCAAGAGTCGCTGCCATGGAATCTCGATTGTGAAGCCATGCGGCAGCGCTCCAGGATGCCCACCCTATTCCGATGAACAGGTAGACAAGCGTTTTGTTCTTGCGCGCCCTCCGCCAGACAACCACACATGCGCCAAGAGCCAGCGTTCCGACGGTTCCCGCGACCAATTCCGGCCACGACAACCGCTTTTCCACGGCCGACCAGAGGACATAGCCAAGCAGCCAGCAAAATACCAAGGCAAGTGCGATTCGAACCAGCTTATCGATGAGGGGACGCATCAGTACTCCTTTCGCCCCACAAAGCCTGATTCAGCGAATAACTTCGATTTTCAGGTCGAGGCCAAGCCGGGTCCATTCCCTTTGGGTGGTATAAACCGTAGCCTTCCGCTGCATCGCCAGCGCGAGGCACGCGCGATCTCCGAGCGAGAAACCGTAAGGTCGAGTAGCTTTGACCAGCCCCCCAGCGATGCGGGCCTGATCTTCATCGAAAGGGACCGAAGAACATTGCGCCTCGGCAATGTGCCACCAGGCCAGTGGCTCGTCCAGGCCGGCTGCCACCAGCTTCGTTTGCACTTCAGCCTGGTTCACTGTGCTGATCACCGCCCGCGACAGACACGCAGCCACCGCGTCTGCGCCGCTTTCCCCGCGAATCAATGCCATCAACGCAGACGCGTCGAGAACGGCAGCGCTATCCAAGCCACTCCTCCATCTCCTGCCGGGCTTCTTCGCGCCGGTCCGCAATCAACTCGTCCGAAAGAATGCGGCCAGACGGGATCAGGCGGCGCAGGCTCTCTTGAACGTGCCTGATCCTGCTACGTTGCGATTCGATCTTCAGCACATCGGCCTCAACAGTCAGAAAAAGCATATCTCCAGGCTTGATGCCCATCTTCAGCCGAATCTCAGCCGGGATTACGATGCGCCCATTGCCATTCAGCTTAGCTGTGACATTTTCTCGACCTGCGGCAGTTTTTGACATATGATGACTATATGTCATATTAATAATATATGTCAACTGGTTGGAAGATGACACAACGTGTTGAATCGCGATTCCATCTCCAACTCCGCTAGCTCCGCTGCCTCCGCCAACTCCGCTAGCCCCGCTCCAATAAAATAGCTTCCATGCGCGCTCAACTTTCCTTTGCTCCACTTTCCGGCATCGCAACTGGACTTCTTGCCGTCCTCGCCGCCGACACCCAAACCGCCAAGGGCCCCGACGCCAAACCCCAGCCAACGCTGCTCACCGCCGACCCTGCAATTGAAACCGCAGCAGCAGCCGTGCTTCTCTACCGGCGAATACAAGGCCGGCGCCAACGAGACCCTCCTCCTGCATGCTCCCGCCGGCCTCGCCGCCAAACGACTCCTCATCGTCGGCCTCGGCAAGCTGGCCAAAGCTACCGTCAACAAAGTCCGCGAAGCCGCGGGAACCGCAGTCCGCTTCGCCAAGCCGCGCGGGATTCGCGAGCTCGTGTTCGCTCTCCCTGAAAACAACTCCAAAACATTGCCGCATTCACGCGAGTGCCAGGGCCGTCGCCGAGGGCGCGTTCGTCGGCGACTTCGATCCCGACACCTACCGCAGCGATCGCAAGGACCAGAGCATTCAGTCCTTGACCCTCGCCGTTCCCGCCAGCGCCGATCGCGCTTGCCGTCGAAGCCGCTTTCGCCGAAGGCGTGATCATCGGCGAAAGCCAGAACTTCGCTCGCTCTCTTGTCAACGAGCCCGGCAACAAGCTCACGCCCACCGATCCTCGGACAATGCGCCGCGCTCATGGCGAAGGAGGTTGGCCTCCAATGGGAAGTCCACTCCACTGAAAAACTCCACGAGCTCAAGATGGGAGCCTTCTGGAGCGTCTCGCAGGGTTCCGCCGGAGCCGCCCGCGCTCATCGTCCTGCGCTACGAGCCCGAAGGCGTGCCAACGGAACTGAGAATCGCCCCGTCCTCGGCCTCGTCGGCAAAGGCATCACCTTTGATACCGGCGGCATCTCCATCAAGCCTGCCGACAATATGGAGAAGATGAAGTACGATATGGCCGGCGGCGCTGCCATGATTGCAGCCATGCGCGCCATCGCGCTGCTCAAGCCCAAAGTCCGCAGTCATCGCCATCGTCTGCGCGGCTGAGAACATGCCCTCCGGCACGGCGCAAAAACCCGGCGACGTGCAAACCGCCATGTCCCTGTCCTCCGATGTCCCGGCAAGACCATCGAGATCATCAACACCGATGCCGAAGGCCGCCTCGTCCTGGCCGACGGCATTACCTACGCCCGCCAGCTCGGCGCCACCCACCTCATTGACGCCGCCACTCTCACCGGCGCAGTCTCCGTAGCCCTCGGCAAAGCCACCGCCGGGGCTTTTCCAATGACGACGCCACCTACGCAAAATTCGAAGCCGCCCTGCAAATCTCCGGCGAAAAATTCTGGCGGATGCCGCTCGGCGACGAATACGCCGACCTCATCAAGTCCGACATCGCAGACATTAAGAACACCGGCGGCCGCTACGGTGGAGTCTGCACCGCCGCCGAATTCCTGCACACTTTTGCCGAAGACACACCCTGGATCCATCTCGACATCGCCGGCGTCGCCTGGGTCGAGGACTCCCGTCCCTACATCGCCAAGGGTCCCAGTGGGATCGCAGTCCGCTCCATCATCCATTGGGTCAGAAGCTACTGACCACAGCATTTACGCTCCCTCCAACTCCGCGTGGCCGCCCCTTGCGCCGCCAGCCGCCTGAGGGAATTTCATCTTCCACATTGGAATCCACTCATCGCTGTCAACCGCAATGAAGTTCTGATGCTTTGCGCCGATCTATCTCCGTAACCGCCACGCGCCGCAGTGCGTCCGGTGTCTGACCCCGTCATCACAGAGTCAGTCGCAAAAAGTCGGTGCGTGCTCGGGAGAGACTTCGATGATCGATCGCACCGAACTGCTCGAAGCCGCGCTCGACAGCCTCCCCGAAGGCATCGCTGTGTTCGGTGCGGAGGGCAACGTGATCTTCTGGAACCAGGCTGCGCAAGGCATCACCGGCTACACAGCAATCGATCTCTTGACACGCCCACTCCCTCAAGCTCTCGAGTCGCTTTTGTTTGACACCAATCACAACCAGCGATTGCAATCCGACGTCGCTCCGCAGGATGTCCGTCGCGCGCTGGTGCGCGTGCACCACAAGCTGGGCCAGGGCATTCCCGTCATCACGCGAGTTCTGGTCCTGCGCGACACCTTTGGTATCCACATTGGCGCTGCCACTCTCTTTCATCCCGCCGAAAGCCTTGACGCGCTGCCTCACGGTGACAGCGGCGAAGACAAGGACACAGAGGAGAGTCGCGCCGAGTTCGAGGAACGCTTGCAAACTGAGTTCGACGACTTCGCTCGCGGCGGCGCCCCCTTCGGTGTTTTGTGGATCGGCGTCGATCAGGCGCCCGAGTTGCGCGGAACCCACGGCGTCGCCGCATGCCGCGCCATGCTGGACAAGGTGCGGCACACCCTGGCGCAGGGTCTGCGCCCCGCCGAGGAAATCGGCATTTGGGGCGACGCGGAGTTCCTTATCATTACGCACGAGCGGAATGCTCAAATGCTTGCCGCGCGGGCGCAAACGCTTGCCGGCCTGGCCCGCACCACCGAGTTTCGCTGGTGGGGCGATCGCGTTTCGCTCACTGTCAGCATCGGCGCGGCCCAGGCCGTTGACGGCGGAGCCGAAACGCTGGTGCAACTGCTCGCTCGCACCCGTCAGGCAATGGAAGCGAGCGGCCACGAGGGTGGAAACCGCGCAAGCGTCTCCACAACCAGCAACATCGCAAAGCCTGCAGCGGGAGAGTCCATATGCTCGCTATCGTAGGCATCGTTCTCGTCTTCGTCGCGATCCTTGCCGGCTTCCTCATGGAAAAAGGCCAGATCGCCGTCCTCCTGCAGCCCGCCGAGCTCATCATCATTGCCGGTGCGGCTGCTGGAACCCTTCTGGTCGCCAATCCCATCCGCATCCTCAAGGACATAGCCGCCGGCCTCGTCGAGGCGCTCAAGGGTTCGCCCTTCACCCAGGCGCGTTACCTGAGCACGCTCAAGATGATGTACCAGTTCCTCAACAAGGTCCGCAAAGAGGGCCTGCTGGCCGTTGAGATGGACGTCGAAAAACCTGCCGAGAGCGTCATCTTCAAAAACTATCCTGAATTTCTCAACGACCATCACGCACGCGACTTTGTCTGCGACACGCTCCGCACCGCCATCACCGGTGGCGTCGAGCCGTTCGATATGGATCAGATGATGGAGCTCGATATGGAAGTCCACCACAACGCCGCCGTGCAGCCCGTCGATGCGCTCACCACGGTCGCCGATTCTTTGCCTGGGCTCGGCATCGTGGCCGCGGTTCTTGGTGTGGTCATCACCATGGGCGCACTCGGCGGTCCGCCCGAGGAAATCGGCAAGCACGTCGCCGCCGCTCTGGTTGGCACTTTCCTCGGCATCCTGCTCTGCTACGGCGTGGTCGGCCCCCTTGCCGCCAACATGCGCAAAATGGCCGACGATCACAACGAATATCTCCACGTTCTCCGCGTGCTCCTGCTCGCCTTTCTCAAGGGCTCCGCGCCCATGATTGCCATCGAGTTGGGCCGGCGCGCCATTCCCGCCTACGCCCGCCCCACCTTCGACGAGATGGAGAAGAGCTGCAAAAACAAGACTGAATCTGGACCGGCCGCGGCGGCCTGATGCGCGAGAGAACGTCATGACGGCTAAAGCTCAACCCATCATCGTGATCAAGAAAAAAGACGGCCACGGCGGCCACCACGGCGGCGCATGGAAGGTCGCCTACGCCGACTTCGTAACCGCCATGATGTCGCTCTTCATTGTCTTGTGGCTCATGGGCCCGAGCGAAAAAGTGAAGAAAGCTGTCGCCGGATACTTCAATGACCCCAAGGGAACCGCCAACCTGCTGGGCACCACCATGTCCGGCAACGGGGTCGCCGTTACCACTGAATCCGATCAGAACATGCAAACGCTGAAAGACCTCAAGGAAAAACTGGAGGAGCAGATCAAGCAGCGCAAGGATCTGGAAAAACTCATCAAGCAAATTGAAATCACCATTACGTCTGAAGGTCTGCGCATCGAATTGCTCGAAACCAAGAACGGCACGTTCTACCAAAGCGGCAGCGCGCAGTTGAGCCAGAACGGACAGGAACTCCTGGCCCTGCTTGCCGGTGAGCTCAAAACACTTCCCAATCAACTGCTCATCGAGGGCCACACGGACGCGGCGCAATATTCCACCAACGCCAATTACAGCAATTGGGAGCTCTCGGCCGATCGCGCCAACTCCGCGCGCCGCCTCTTGCAGCAGGATGGCGTCCGCGGCGACCAAGTCACTCAGGTGCGCGGTTATGCCGACCAGTTTCTGCGCGTCAAGAGCAATCCCTACGATCCCTCCAACCGCCGCATTACCATCCTTGTCAAAAATCAGGACGGCACCACGCCCTCACTCCAACTCGCTCACGCCAAGGCTGTCTCCGACGCACCCGCCGCCTCAACTTCGGCCTTGCCCGCAACCAAACCGCAGGCGCCGCCGCCCGGTGCGCAGTCAAAGCCAGGCGGGGCGTCGTCGCACGCTTCGACCGCCAAGCCCTCCGCAGGATCTCCCTCGCCCAAATCCGGTGTCATGTCGAAGTTCACCTCATTCCTTCCCGGCGCAAAAAAATAAACAGCTCCTTTGTTCCTCGATCCCTGACCCCTGATCACTGGCGTCTTGGTGTACTCTGGTCTGCGGAATCAGCAAGCGTTTACCGGAGGATTCGTCTTTATGGCTATTGTCGCCGGCGTCGATTTCGGCACACTCAGCGTTCGCGTCACTCTTGTTGACAGCAAGAAAGGCCCCATCGGCACCGCCTCTGCCTCCTACCCGCTGCATCGCCGCCGCGAAGATCCCAACTACGCCACGCAGTCGCACGCCGACCAGATGTCCGCTCTTGCCGCCGCGACCAAAGAAGTGCTCAAGGCCACTGGCATCAACGGCGCCGAGGTTGCCGCCATCGCGCTCGACACCACCGGCTCCAGCGTGATTCCTGTCGGCGAGGATCTTGAGCCGCTCGACGAATACTATCTCTGGTGCGATCATCGCGCCTTCGCCGAAGCCGAAGAGATCACCCGCAAGGCGCATGAGCTCGGCTTCGAAGGCATCGAGTGGTGCGGCGGCGTCTACTCGCACGAGTGGGGATTCGCCAAGCTGCTGCACTGGCTGCGCCACAATCCTGAAAAACGCGCCCGCTTTGTCACCGCGCTCGAGCATTGCGACATGGTGGCGGCCACGCTCTGCGGCATCACTCAGGTCAACGCGCTCAAGCGCAGCGTTTGCGCCATGGGCCACAAGTGGATGTGGAATCCCAAGTGGGGCGGCCTGCCGCCGGAGGAGTTTCTTGTCGCCGTCGATCCGCTCTTCGCCGGCGTCCGCGCCAAAATCGGCGGCGAATATCTCACCAGCGACCACCTCGCCGGCCATCTCTCGCCCAAGTGGGCCGCAGAGCTCGGCCTGCGCGCCGGAATCCCCATCCCTGTCGGCGCCTTCGACGCGCACTGGGACGCCATCGGCTGCAAACATCCGCGAAGGCGACGTGGTGAATGTTGTCGGCACCTCCACATGCATCATCGCCATGGCGCGAAAGGCGGAGCTGGTTCCCGGCGTGTGCGGCGTGGTGCCGGGCAGCGTGCATCCGCAATCCACCGGCATCGAAGCCGGCCTCTCCGCCGTCGGCGACATCTTTGACGCCATCGCACGCCGCGCCAACACCACAGTCGCCGCGCTCTCTGAGGGGCTCGATGCTTACAAGGCCGGGCAAACCGGCCTCCTGCGCCTGAGCTGGGACAACGGCGACCGCACCGTGCTCGTCAATCCCGAGCTCGGCGGCGTCACGCTGGGCTGGAACCTGGTTCACACCGCGCAGGACGAGCTCTTCGCCGCCATTGAAGGCACGGCCTTCCACACGCGCATCATTCTGGAGCGCATGGCCGAGCACGGCGTGCGCATCGACCGCGTCATCAACGCCGGCGGCATTCCGCAGAAGAACGAAGTGCTCAACCGCGTCTACGCCAACGTGCTCAACAAGCCGGTGCTCGTTCCCGCCGGAATTCCCACCAGCCTCGGCTCGGGAATCTTCGCGCTGCTCGCCGCCGGCGCCTACAAGACCATCGAAGAAGCGCAGGCCGCGGTCTGCCTGCCGTTGCGCACCGTCGAGCCCGATCCCAAATCCGCCGCGGTTTACGAGCAGCTTTACCGGCTCTACCGCGATGTCTACTTCGCTCTCGGCACGCGCGACGCCGCGCCCATCGCTCTCGGCAAAGTTCTCCCTGAGCTCCGCAAGATCGCCGCAGAGGTTCAAAAAACCGACTGATCTCAGCTCCTGCTCTTCGTCGATGCCGAAAGTGAGGACCATGGAGTGTTACATTTTGGTAACTCGCCCCCCCACCCCCTTTTGAGGTTAAGTGCTTTCCTGTCAGCGGCTTGCTCTCTGATCATTTGCTCCAGCCCGCTGATTCCAAAAGGGTTATTTCGCAGAATCCCCAATTCAAAGAACTTATGGGCCTTTTTTCAGGGCGTTTGCACGGCGGATGGGGCAATTCGGTCGGATGACGGCTGATTTTCTGCGTGTACTGAGCCTGTACAGGGTCGCGAGTTGGCATTGAAGTCATTCGTTTTCTGGTGGTTGGAGACAGTGTACTGGGATACTGACTCAGTATTCTGGCCGGATTTGGGGCAGATTGGCTCAGAATTAATAGGGCTGAAGGGCGGGTTCGCACGCCCGCAGGCGCAGAAGGAGGTGCGGGCAGTCACCTGAGCGGTGGCGCTTTTGGAGCCGGGCCCAGGATAGTTTGCGCGACGGAGCGCGTCAGGCAGGCGCTTGAGCAGATAAGCGACCAGCGTGGTGACGGTGGTGTCGTAGTCCGCGGCCAGGTGACGGATTTCGCGGTAATGCTCGGGAGTGACGGCGACGGTGATGTTCTTGCGCTTTTTTCGCATGTGCTGGGCTCCGGAAAACAGAGAACAGAGATCAGGGAACAGGGATCAGGTAAGATCCTTGCGCCAAGCCGCTGTTTTGGTGATGCTAGGTTGATTGTGCGCCCAAAGCGGGGAATTCTATGCAAAACACAAATGCCGGCTAATCGCCTTCAGGTCTTGGATTTAGCTGTGGGGGTGGTGTTCGCGGGCTTGACATTGTGAATGGGCAGGCACGCACCGGGACCTTTGAACTCGAACTGCCCACTGCTCACTGTTGTTGCTGCTGCTGCATCTGCTGCATATCGACGATTGGCAGCGCGGGCTCCGGTAGCTGTTGCGCGTGTTCCACCAGCACACTCCAGTCCTCCGGAATCGGCAATTTGCGGTCGAGCGCCGGCGGCGCATCGCTGGCTTCAACCCGCACCGCGACATAAAGATCGCTGGCAGTCTTACCGCGGAAGACGCCGTGCGTCGGTGGTACGTCAGCGTAGTCGCGGCCCACTGCGGTGCGAATGTGCCGGTGATGCGCAATGAGGTTGTTCGTGGGATCCACGCCCACCCAGCCGAGGTGCGGCAGCAGCGCTTCAACCCACGCGTGCGACGCGTCGGGAGTCGACCGGTCGTGGTCCTCAATGCTGCGATACAGGTAGCCTGACACGTAGCGCGCGGGGATGTGCACATGCCGCAGCAGCGCGATCATGGTGTGCGCAAAATCCTGGCAAACGCCCGCGCGGTTTTCAATGGCTTCGTCAATAGGCGAATCCACGCGCGTTGACCGAGGCACGTAATCAAAATAGTGGTAGAGGCGCTGGTTCAGCTCCAGGACAAGGTGCAGCGGATCGTCGCGCCGCGTCACCTCCATCTGTTTCGCCAACTCCACCAGCGCCGGCGTCTCAATTGCGAACGTGCTGGGCAACAGCATCTCCCAGTAATCGCCTGCTTCAATCAGCTCATCCAGCTCCTGCCACGCGTCGGGAGCCAGAAAATGCGGAATGTCGGGCAACTGCTGCTGCTCTACAACTGACTCGGCCACAATTACCAGTTGATTGTGCTCGCCGGGAATGTCGAAGTGCTGTACGTTATTGCCCAAGTGGTCGCGATAGCTGAATACCCGGCAGCGCGGGCTGACCGAAAGCGAGAATGTGAGGCAATGCTGGCTCGAGTCGGAACGCGGATGCATCCGCGTCTCCATGATGCTTTCGCTGATCGGCTGCGAGTAGCGAAAGCGCGTCAAATGTCTTATCGAATAAAAGTTCATGCGCGCTCTCTATACCGCAAGCGCCGATTGAATGGAATAGTGGACATAATAGCGATAGAGCAACTCGTGGATGCGGAGGCACTGCCCGCGGATGTTGTGCAGAAACGCGCCAGCGTCTCCGGCGAGAATTTCGCCGATGGTGGTGTAGCCAAGCATGGCGTGCAGCCGGCCAATGCTGGCAATCAACTCATCTGGCGAGCGGCGCCCGCCAGTATTCTGGATCGAATCAATCGCAGTGCGCGCGGCGTCAACGCAGTAGCGAATGGCATGCGGAAAATCGCGATTCAACACGAGGAACTCGAGCATGCGGTCCGGTGTCAAGTCCGCGGTGTACACCTGGCAGTAGGCTTCGAAGGCCGTGCAGCAGCGCAACAACCCCACAAGCTCCAGATACTGGTAGCCGGTGTATTCGCGCTCCTGCGCGCGCAACAGTTCCGGCTGATTGACCTCGAGCAGCGTGGCCGTCGCATAAGCGCGTTCCAGCGCCCGACCGAGCCGAATAAACTGCCAGCCCTGCCCGTGAATCATCGTGGAATCGCCGACGCCCTGGAAAAGATGAATTCCATCGACTACCGACGCCAGCATATCGTTCATGTTCGAGCCGAACTGTGCCTGAGCATGCGGCGAGTGGATGTGATGATACAACCGGTTTAGCCGCTGCCATTGCTCGGATGAGATCTCTTCGCGCACCTGCAGCGCGTTTTCACGTGCCGTGTTCACGCAATAGATCACCGATGACGGATCCGCGTGATCGAAAACGAGCTTGCGTGCCATTTGCTCGAGGCTGCCGTTCCATTCCATCCCGGCCGGTTTGCCCAGCGCGGCCACCATTCGCTGCCATCGCGCTTCCACGTTGGCGCCGGCCGTGTCGAGCATGAGGCTCATGGTCACATCGAGCAGGCGCACGGTATTCTCCGCACGCTCCAGGTAGCGGCTCATCCAGTAGAGGCTGTCGGCGACGCGCGATAGCATCTTGCTTCTCTCTCTTCCGGCCCGATTGTCTGTGACGTTCACGATTCCAGAACCCATGTGTCCTTGCTTCCGCCCCCTTGCGAGGAGTTCACCACCAACGAGCCCTTTTCCAGGGCCACGCGCGTCAATCCTCCGGGGACGATATTTACCTTGTCGCCAAAAAGAATGTAAGGCCGCAGATCAACGTGGCGCGGTTCCAGCCGTTCGTCGACCAGGCACGGAGCGCGGGAGAAATCGAGCGTTGGCTGCGCGATATAGTTGCGCGGGTTGGCCTCGATCTGTCGTGCGAACTCCTCTCGCTGCCGCGCAGTTGAATGCGGCCCGATCAGCATGCCATAGCCGCCGCTCTCGCCCACAGCCTTCACTACCAGCTTCTCCAGATTGGCCAGCACATGCTTGCGATCCTTTTCCTCGCTGAGCAGGTACGTGTCGACGTTGGGCAAGATCGGATCCTCGTCCAGGTAGTAACGAATCATTTTAGGCACGTAAGCGTAAACCGCCTTGTCGTCGGCAAGTCCGGTGCCAAACGCATTTGTCAACGTCACGTTGCCCGCACGATAAGCATTGAAGAGCCCGGCACAACCCAGCGCCGAGTCCGCACGAAACACCAGCGGGTCGCTGAAGTCGTCGTCGACGCGCCGGTAAATCACGTCGACGCGTTTCAGCCCGTCGGTGGTGCGCATGTACACGATATTGTCGTGTGTCACCAGGTCGCGGCCCTCTACCAGGTCAACGCCCATTTGCCGCGCGAGATAGGTGTGCTCGTAATATGCGGAGTTGAAGACGCCCGGCGTCAACAGGACGATATTCGGTTCCGGCCGCCCCTCCGGCGCCAGCGAGCGCAATGTGGCCAGCAGCAACTGCGGATAGTGCTCGATGGGACGCACGCCGTAACGCGCGAACAGTCGCGGAAACGTCCGTTTCATCACGCGGCGATTGGTGAGCATGTAGCTCACGCCTGAGGGGACGCGAAGGTTGTCTTCAAGCACCACGAATTCGCCACTGTTGAGGCGTAGCAGGTCGGAGCCCACCACCGCGATGTAGACGTTACGCGGCACCTGCAGCCCTCGCATCTGGCGCCGGTAGTGCTTGCAACTGTAGACCAGCTCTCGCGGCACCACGCGGTCGCTAAGGATCTTCGCGTCGGAGTACACATCACGCAGAAACAGGTTGAGCGTGGTTATGCGCTGCGTCAGACCGCGCTCGATGCGGTCCCACTCCTGGGCCGTTACCAGCCGTGGCAGCAGATCGTATGGGAAGATCCGTTCCGTGCCCTCTTCGCGCCCGTACACCGTGAAAGTGATGCCCTGGGTAAGGAACGCAAGTTCGGCTGACTGCTTTCGCCGCTGCAACTCACCCGGTGGCAGGCTGGCGAGGTTCTCCGCCATCGCGCGATAGTGCGGGCGCAACTCTCCGCTCGGCTCGCGCATCTCGTCGAAGGCCTCGTCGAGCGGATAGTCTCCGAAAAGCGGTTCCAAATCCACTAGATGACTCGCGTTCATAAGTCTATTCTTTCGTTTCTAGCACGCCGGATATAAAGCTGCCATTAGGAAAAGGCGGCAGAGCCTGCGGCCCAAACGTTCTTTCCCTTGGCGGGCGCCGTACGTTACCCTGAATGCCCAGGAGTCCATTCCTCATGCTTACGCATCAACGCTGCCCTGTGGCTGGCCTATCCCTGTTTGCCATCTTCACATGGCTCGTGCCCGCGATAGCGCAAAAGCCGGCCATTCTGATCACGGCCGACCTCACGGATGCGCCGCGCAAGCTTTACCACGCCGAGATCGATTTGCCTGTAACCGCCGGCCCGCTTACTCTCACCACTCCCAGGTGGATTCCCGGCAACCATCGGCCCACCGGCCCGGTCAGCGAAATTACCGGCGTGGTTTTCACCGCCAACGGCCAAACCCTTCCCTGGCGCCGCGATGACGTCGATCTCTACGAGTTCCATCTCACCGTTCCGCAGGGCGTCACCACACTTCACGCGCATCTTGACTGCATTGTGATGGCGCGCGTCTCGCAGAAGCTGGCAGTGCTTGAATGGGAGAAGCTGCTCCTCTACCCGGCCGACACAGCGGTTCGCGAGATTCCCATTCAGCCTTCGCTTAAAGTTCCCGCCGGTTGGGGAATCGGCACAGCGCTCGCACCCGTCAGCTCCGGTTCTTATCCGGTGCCTGCAACAGGCGCAACCACGCAATTCGCCGTGACCAACGTGGAACAACTCGAAGACTCGCCGGTGATTACCGGACAGTACTTCCACGAGTTTGCTCTTGCTCCCGAGATTACTCCGAAGCACTACATCGACGTGGCGTCTGACATGCCGGAAGACTCAAACCTGCGCCCCGCGGTGCTGGCTTCACTGAACAACCTGGTCCGCGAAACCGATGCGCTCTACGCCTCGCACCATTACCACGTCTACCACTTCCTGCTCACGCTCTCTGACATGGCCGGCGGCGAAGGGCTGGAGCATGGGCAGTCGTCTGACAACGGCGTGGGCGAAAAGGGCTATGCCGACGATGGTCATGAACTCGGCAATGCCGATCTGCTGCCACACGAGTTCACGCACTCATGGAATGGCAAGTACCGGCGGCCAGCCGGCCTCTACCAACCCGACTTCGCCACTGCGCAGCAAGGCGCGCTGCTGTGGGTCTATGAGGGCATGACGCAATATCTCGGCAACGTGCTGGCGGCCCGCGCCGGGTTTGAAACTCAGGCGCAATACCGCGATCGGCTGGCGCTCAGCGCCGCGCAACTCGACAATCGTCCCGGCCGCGATTGGCGTTCAACCGAGGACACGGCCATCGCAGCCAGCATGCTGCGCGACAGCAATCCGGCGTGGGCAAATTGGAGACGCGGCCAGGATTATTACCAGGAAGGCGAGTTGCTTTGGCTCGACGCCGACACGCTCATCCGCAAGACGACCGACAACAAAAAATCTCTGAACGATTTCGAAAAAATCTTCCTCGCCAAGGGCGGCAACACGGGCCCGATGATCGTGCCCTATCAATTTGATGAGCTCGTTGCCGACCTCAATGCAGTCGCCCCTTACGACTGGGCGACATTTCTCCATGAGCGCATCGACAATATCAATCCGCACGCCGATCTGGCAGGCATCGAGCAGGGCGGTTACAAGCTGGTGTATCAAGACAAACCCAGCGCATCGGAGCGTATGCTGTCCATGTCGCGCAACCCGCGTTTTCAGGGCCCCGACTGCTGGTTTTCCGTCGGACTGCGCGTGAGCAACGAAGGGGCGATTTCCGACGTTCGATGGGGCAGTGCGGCAGACAAGGCCCAGCTGGCACCGGGAGAAAAGATTATCGCCGTTGACGGGCAAATTTTTTCTGCCGACGGAGTGCGCGCGGCAATTCGCGCCGCAAAAGGCGCCACCGAGCCGATTCACTTGATCGTCCAAGCCGACTCGTTTGTCTCGATGGTCGATGTCAACTATCATGACGGCGAGCGCTACCCGGTGCTGCAGCGCGTCGACGGCACGCCGGACTATCTCGATGACATCACTCAACCGTTGACCACGCCGGAAAAAGCGCCAGCGGAGCCCAGGAAGGACGAATAGAGGCGACTGAGTAGACCGTCAAATGCTCCACTGCGGGTTCTCGCTGGGTTACTCTGGATGGTCAGGAGATTTCATTCGCCAATGCGCAGGCCGCCCCGCATATCGCTCGCCGTTCTTGCTGTACTGGTTCTTGCTATTGCTGTCGCTCGCGCCCAGCAGGCCTCGCCGGATGCAGCTGCTGAAGAATACGTCCGCGCTCACTACACAAAGTATGAGTACCGCATTCCCATGCGCGACGGGGTGCATCTGTTTACCGCTGTTTATGTTCCCAAGGCCTCATCGTTCCCTGACGATCCGGGCCCGTATCCCTTTCTCATGACGCGCACGCCTTACAGTGTCGCGCCCTACGGCGAAGACCGGTACCCGGCCCATCTCGGTCCGTCCGACGAATTTGAAAATTCCGGCTACATCTTTGTCTATCAGGACGTGCGTGGCCGCTGGATGAGTGAAGGCAACTTCGTTGAGATGCGTCCGCACATCGATGTGAAGAAGTCGCCGCAGGACGTGGACGATTCCTCTGACACCTCCGACACCATTGATTTTCTGCTGAAGCAAGTGCCCAACAATAACGGCAAGGTCGGCATCTGGGGCATCTCGTATCCGGGGTTTTACACTTCGGCCTCCATTATCGACTCGCACCCGGCCATTGCGGCTGCCAGCCCGCAGGCGCCCATGACCGACCTTTTCCTGGGCGACGATTCGTATCACGGCGGCGCATTCATGCTCTCGGCAGGCTTTGGATTTTATGCGCCGTTCTTCCACCCACAGGAAAACCCAGTGCTTCCCCATCCCACCCTTCCCTTCGATTTCGGCACGCCGGATAGCTACAAGTTCTATCTCCAGGCTGGGAACGTGGCCAATCTCGATAAGTACTTCCAGGATTCGGCTTCGTTGTGGGATGACCAGTACAAGCACGATACGTACGACGATTACTGGCAATCGCGGGACCTGTCGCGCCACATGAAGAACGTCAAGTGCGCTGTTCTCGTGGTCGGCGGCTGGTACGACGCCGAAGATCTCGAAGGCCCATACCGTACCTTCTACGCGATCCACAAATTCAATCCTGAAACTCCCATCACGCTGGTCGAGGGCCCGTGGGTCCACGGAGGCTGGGCGCGCAGCGATGGCAGCCGCCTGGGCGACGCGCAGTTCAATGCCAAAACCGCGGACTATTTCCGCACCAGCATTCAGTTTCCCTTCTTCGAGCATTACCTGAAGGGCAAAGGAAGAGCGCTTTCAGAAGCCATCGTGTTTGAGACCGGAACGAACGTCTGGCGGCGTTATGATGAATGGCCGCCCAAGGCCGCTGCGCCGAAGACGCTCTATTTTCACGCTGGCGGCAAGCTGAGCTTCGATCCGCCGGATGAAACCAAAAGCGTAGATGAGTATGTGAGCGATCCGAACCATCCCGTGCCATTTGTCGGCTACACCACTGACACGGTGCCGCAACGCTACATGGTGGACGACCAGCGCTTCGCCAGTTACCGGCCCGACGTGCTTGTCTATGAGACCGATCCGCTTGCGGAGGATCTTACGATCGCTGGTCCTATCACTCCGCACTTGAAGGTGGCCAGTTCCGGGACTGATTCCGATTTCGACGTGAAGCTCATCGACGTCTATCCGGAGGACTATCCTGACCCGGATCCATCACTGAATGGGAACAAGCGCATCCTCGGTGCGCCGCCGCTGCTTATGGGCGGCTATCAGCAGTTGCTGCGTGGCGAGCCCTTCCGCGCCAAGTTCCGGAATAGCTGGGAAAAGCCGGAGCCGCTCACACCCGGGAAGGAAGCTGCAATCAACTTCACGATGCCGGATCTGTACCACACTTTCCGCCGCGGCCATCGCATCATGGTCCAGGTGCAAAGTTCCTGGTTTCCGCTCACCGACCGCAATCCGCAGACCTTCACCGACATTCCCTTCGCCAAGCCGGAGGACTTCCAAAAGGCCACCGAGCAGATCTTCCGCCAGAAGGACGCGGCCTCAGGCGTTGAGGTGCTGGTACTGCCGGAGCACTGAGAATTGTGCGAGCCGGCGTCTGTGCAGACGATAACCGGCTTTCACTGAAACTCAGGGATTGGCCGTACAATCTAAAAGAGCCCAAAACGCCGCGGAGAGGTGGCCGAGCGGTTGATGGCTCCGGTCTTGAAAACCGGCATACCTGAAAGGGTATCGGGGGTTCGAATCCCTCCCTCTCCGCCATAAAAGCGTTTATAAAAGTTTGGATAGAGCTCCACCATTCCACTCCTGGATCTTTAGGCGATTACCGAGTGAGGGTAATCGTGACGCTGCTTGAGCCGGAGGCGTAGTTGGTTCCTCCTGCGTAGGTCGCTGTTATGGTGTCACTGCCGGCGGGCAAACTCGATGTGGCGTAGCTCGCCTGGCCGCTTGCGTTGACGGGTACGGTGGTCAGGAGTGTTGAGCCGTTGTAGAAGGACACCGATCCATTGTCATCGGGCGGACCGGCGCTCCAAGAAGTGACGGCGGCCTGGAAGGTGACAGGTGTTCCCGCAGTCGTGTAATAGGTGGATGGCGTCAATGAGACGTTGACCGGGGCAGGCGTGACGGTGAAGTTCTCGGTCTGCGAAGGTGCAGCCGCATAGTTGGTTTGCTGCGCATAGCCGATCACGACACTTTGATTGCCAACGGCCGGCTCAGTGATGGTGAATTGCGCATTGCCGCCGCTGAGTGGAACGGCGGTTGCCGAGCCCCCATCGTAGCTATACGTGATGTTGCCCAGCGCTGAGCCTGCGTTCGAACTTATATTGACGGTGCACTGGTAATTGGCGCCGTAGGGGAACGAAGAGTTCCAGCAGGAGACTGACATTTTCACGGGCACTGGGCTCACGGTGAGGACAGTTGGGTCAGACGTTCCGGCCGGATTGTTCTTGTCGCCTGAGTAGACCGCGGTGATGGTGTGGGTGCCGGCATTCAGGCCTGGCGAGATGTACCAGTAGGCGCAGCCGTTGCCGCCGAGAGTGAGCGTGGTGAGGACCGTTGTGCCGTCAACGATCTGGACGGTGCCGGTGGGCGTGGCCTTGGTGGCGCCAGTGACGCAGACGGTGACGTTGGTCGCGCCGGGATAGGTGAGCTGCGTGCTCGCGAATTGCAGAGAGACTGACGTGTCGTACACGCTGAGCGGCAAGCTTGCGGATGATCCCAGGTGGTTAACGTCGCCCTGATACTGTGCGCTGATGGAGAGCGTGCCCGACGCCGCGGGCGTGAACGAGCAGGTGGCCACGCCCGAGCCGTTAAGCGTGGAAGTGCAAAGCGTGGTCGCTCCCGACATGAACACAACCATCCCTGTGGGCTGGCCCACGCCGGTTACGGTTGCGGTGAGCACTTCGGGTTTGCCTTGCGCGGCCGGATTGGGATTGGCGGAGAGCGTAACGGAAGACGCCGCCTTGTTGACGGTCAACATCACGGTTTGCGTGACGGATTTGTAGTCGGTTGTGTCGGTGGGCGTGAAGAGGACGGAGAGCGTCTGCGTTCCAGCGTTGAGCACGGTTCCTGCTGGCGGCGTATACGCAAGCATGCCACCCACTGAAGCGGTCGCGTCAAGCTGTGTCGCGCTTAGCGCGGTGCCGTAAGTGATGGCAGGCGGCGCAGGCCAGGTAACGATCGGCGTGGCCTGAGCGACAACGAGCGTTGCCGTCGTCGATGTTGACGACGCATAGCCATTGCTGCTGGTGTACGCGGCCGAGACACTGTACGAGCCGGCGGTGAGGCCGTTGACAACCGTGCTGGCGGTGCCGTTGACGAGCGTGGCGTTGTACGTGGAGGAGTTGACCGTGAATACGATCGAGCCAGTGGGTGTGAGTGCGGCGCCGGTGACAGTCGCGCTCAAGGTTACTGGCTGTCCGTAGATCGGCGACGCGGGACTGAACGCGCCAAGCGTCGTGGTGGAAGCGGGCACAGTCGTCGGGCCGGTAAGCGTGAGTTGAACTGAGGGCGGGGTGGAGAGCGCGGCGTTAGAGAGATTGCCGGTGAAGGTGACACTATCGGTCGTGGTCGCGAAGGTGGTGGGCGTGTAGGTGGCAGTGAGTGCGCACGCGCCACCTACGGCAACCGTTCCAGAGCCGCTGCTTGAGAGCGCGCAATCGGTGGAAGCCGTCGGAACGAGCGTGTAGTCAGTGGTATCGGTTTGCGTAAACGAACTGGCAGAGTAAACCTGGTTGCCCGATTCGAGCAGGTTGACTGCTTTTGGCGCTGACGACGCGGCGAACTGCACGTGTCCCTGCGTACGCGTGAGCTTAAGCACGGCACCGGCCGCACCGGTGTATAGGTTCCCCGCCGAGTCGATGGCCAACGCCGATGGCGCAAGGCTGGCAATTGGGAATGGAGAGCTATTTGTGCTCGCGGGTACGGCAAGAATTGCCGCCATGTCGGCGACGAGCAGATTGCTCGCCGCGTCGGTGAGAGCGTCCGATGGCGCGGCGGCCGGATTCGTGACCGTAGTGCGCACGCCTGTAGCGAAGTTGAAGCGGTAAATGGCCGGCGCTCCGGGATCGGCGACCAGCAGGTTTCCTGCGGGATCGATGGCGAGACCAGCGGGTGCAACCAACGCTCCGAGCGCAAGCGTGCGTTCGACGCCGGTGATGGGATCGATCTGATAAACGACTTGAGCCGTGGAGTCGGAGACGTAGAGAACGTTCAACGCATCGACCGCGAGGCCTGCGGGTTTGGTAAATGTAAACGGCAAGGGCACAGCCGTGCCGGTCGGTGATATTTGCGTGACTGTGCCCGCTGAAGTGTCGGCGACATAGACGTAACCGCGTGGATCGACGGAGACCGCGCCGGGAGCGGTGAATGTGCCGAGAACTGTTCCGGTTGCACTCGCGCCCTGAGCCTGAGCTGCAGGAGTGAACAGGAAAAGCTTGCGCGAGTTCGAGTCGGAGACATAGATGTTGCCCGCGTTGTCGGCGGCAAGGCCGGTCACTGCGAGACTCGAACCGAAGCTGGTTTGCGTTGCGGGGTCAAGGGTTGCGCCTGCGCCGAGGCCGACGCCCGTGAGCGCCAGTGAGGCCACATTGCTTTCGGCGCTGTTGACTGTAAGCGGCGTGGAGCGAGCGCCGGGCACCGCCGGCGTGAAGCCGGAGGTCAGCAGGCAGTCGGAGGTTGAGTCAGAGTTCGTCGCGCAGGCAGGAGTGGCGAGCGACCATTCGCTTGAAGTGTAAGCGAGACCGTTGGTGGCGGCCAGCGTGTCACCGGGGATGAAGTGCAACTCGACGGATTGGCTGGTTGTGCTCGCAGTTGCAGTGGCCGGCGATTGAAGGCCGGTGATCACCTTGCGAATGCGCGCGTTCAGCGTGTCGGAGATGTAAAGATTGCCCAGCGCGTCCGTGCCGACGCCGATGCCGTTGCCGCCATCGCCGATCACCGCTTGCGTGGCCGGGCAGCCGTCGCCAAAACTGTCCGTCGCCGTGGAGCAATTGGTGCTGGTCTTGCCGGCGATGGGACGAATGTTGGCGGTGTGCGCGTCGAGGAACCAGGCGACGCCGTTGCCGTCAGCGATGTAGATATTGCCGCTGAGATCAACGGCGAGTTTTTGCGGGCTCATGCTGACGTTGGTTGCGAGGGTTGGATATGGGCCAGGCGAACTGCCTCCGCCGGCGATGGTGTAGATGAAACCGTTCTGCGGCGAAGTGATGCCGAGGGTGGCAAGGAGCGAATCGAGCGGTGAGCCGGTGCGGCATGTGACGCAAACGACGCGGATCTTGCCGCCGCTGGAGTCGACGATGTAGACGTTCAGATTTGCATCAGTCATCACGCCCTGCGGGTTGTTGATGGTGGCCGATGTCGCAAGTCCGCCATCACCCGTAGTTGATGCAGTACCCGTTCCGGCGAAGGTGTGGATGTTGCCGGCGACGTCGACAACGCGAATTTTGTTATTGGATGTGTCGGCGATGTAGACGTTGCCGACTGTATCTGCCCAGACGCCGCGTGGCGCGTTTACCTGCGCGGATGCCGCCGGGCCGCCGTCACCGGAACTGCCGGCTGTGCCGGTGCCGGCGACCAGGTAAAGCAGACCAGTGGAGACGCTCACCTTGAAGATTTCGTGGCTATCGTAGCCGGCGATGTAGATGTTGCCCTGCGCATCGGAAGCGATGCCACGCGGCTTGTCAAGAGTGACTTGCGTTGGCGGGCAACCGGCTGTCGCGCTAGGCGCGCAGGCGGAACCGCTGACTTTGCCGGCGAAATCGGTGATCACGCCATTGGGTGCGATGCGACGCACCACGCTTGCCACAGCGTCGGTCAAATACACGTTGCCGAATGGATCGGCAACGACACTGCGGAGGTCGACCGACCCGCCAAAGAGGATGGAGGTGGCCGGGCATCCGTCACCAAAGCTATCGGTTTCGCTGGAGCAGTTCGCCGTTGCGCCGCCTGCGATCGTGGTCATGGTGTAAGGCAGCGGAATGGGATTCGAGGGCAGCGGGAGAATGGTTCCCGTGGTGACGGTGAATGCCATGGGCGCCGACGCCGATCCCGCAAAGCTGCCGCTCGCGGCATAGGTTGCCGTGACGTTGTCTGTGCCCACAAGCAGGTCTACTCCAGCTGTGGCCACGGAGGCGTTGGGCGAAGATGAGGCAACGAGCGTGGCCGTAGTAGCCTGCGGCGTGCCGCTGCCCGTGGTGGTGTAAGTGAATGTGACAGTTCCCGTGGCTGCGCCGACAGTGGAAGAAACGGTTGCGGTGAGCACGACGGGATGACCGAGCGTGGTCGTCGTGGTATTTGCCGAGAGCGCGGTGGTGGTGAGCGCGGGAGTCACCGTAACGGATTGCGCCGCGGAACTGGAACCGTCGTTGGCGGCATCGCCGCTATAAACGGCGTAAATGCTGTAGGCGCTGGTGCTGTAGGGCAGGGTGATGGTGACCGAGGCTGATCCGGAGCTGAGCGGCGCGCTTTGATAGACCGTGCCGTTGACGATGAACTCGACCGTGCCGGTGGGACTGCTGCCGGTGACGGTGGCAGTGGCCGTGAACGAAGTGCCAAATGCGATGGAAGCGGGAACGCCGGACAACGTGGTCGTCGTCGCGCCCAGGCTGCCTTCGCCGACATTAACGATATACGGTCCGGCCGTGGAGTAAGCGGTTTGGCCGGCTGTAAGTGTGTAGTTGGAGTCGCCGGAGTAGGTTGCCGTGAAGGTGTGTGTGCCGGCAGCCAGGCCGGTGAGCGGGATGAAGAATGTGTCGGAGTTTCCGGGCAGCGTGATCGTCGTGGTGTTGTTTGTGAGCGCATCAGTGAGCGTGACGGTGCCAGTGGGATAAGCTGCACCGCCCACGGCTGGCGTGAGAATCGCGACCGCGGTTGCGTTCTGGCCTTCCGTGATGGTTTGTGGCACGCCATTGGGACCGGTCAATTCAGGAGCAATGTAGGTGAAACTGCAAACCGGCGGATTGAGATTGGTTGCGGTGATGTTATTCGTCACTGTATTGCCGTTGGCGTTCACGAAGGTCGCATAGTCGGCGATGAAGTCGCTCGAAACCTGCCCGGGGCCGTAAGTCATCGCGGTTTCAGTGGGTGCGGGGCTGAACTCGGAAGCGGCAAATGTGCTCGGGAAGCTGACGTTGTCGAGCGTGAGCTGAAGCGGATACACCGTGCTGTTGTCGCTTGTGCCGGTGAACTGCACGGTACCTGCGGTGAGGAACGCAAGGTTCTGCATCAGGATGTTTTGGAAGTTTGGCGCAACGCTCCCGGTCGTCGCCTCGTAGTTCGGACTGAAGACGATTTCGGCCTTGTGATCCTGGAAGCAGGAGTTCGAGTACTGGATGTTGGTTACCAGCCCGCCGCGATCGTAGCCCGACTTGATGCGCAGGCCGGTGGAGTTGCTGTCGGCGGTGTTGTTGATTGAGCTGCCCGCTCCGGCAATGCCGTTGCCTGAGAGCATATTGCTATCGAAGAGCACATTGCTGACGCCTGCCTGCGTGTAGCTGCCAATGGACTCGCCGTGACCGGCAAAGAAGCGGTTGTTGGTGACCGAGATGTTTGCGGCCGGCACGGAGTTTGCCGCGCCTACTGCGACGTTATCGTCGCCGTCCGAGATCCAGGAGCGGGTGATGGTGAAGTTCTGCGCGTTGCCGGGATCGATGCCGTCTGTATTGCGAGAACTTGTAGGCGTGACGATCTTGATGTCCCACGCGGTAAAGTTCGAGACCGCACCGGTGGTGGAAACGTGGAAGAGCGGCGAATTGCGCATCGTGATTTTGTACAGCGTAATGTTGCTCGAGCCCGAATCCATCTGGATGAAGCGCGGGTTCTGTTGATTGCCGCCGCTGTTGGCGATAGAAGACAGGCCCCACCAGCTTTGGCCTGCGAAACTGGACGGGAATGCGTTGATAAGCGCATCGCCGCCGCGGCCATCGAGCTTGCCGAAGCCCATGATGCCAACGTTGCTGGCGCTGCCGGGAATGTCGATGAGAGGCCGGCAGCTCGCGGTGGCGCTGTTGTTGTTCACGGTGCCGCAAGTGTGCGTGCCCGGAGTGGTGTCGTAGTCCTGCACATTGCGCGAGAAGAAGAGCACAACACCCGGATCGACAAGCAGCGTGACGTTGGACGGCATCGAGAGCGGGCCGCTCAGGAACGCATTGTTGCCTCCGCTGCCTTGCGAGAGTTCGACAGCCTGACCCGTGCCTGCGCAGCTATTGAGCGCCGCCTGGATGCGCGCGCCGTCAGGATTGCTCACCGTGGAATCCACGGAGGCGGGAATATCGTTGTTTACCATCATGAGGTCAGCATTGAGCACGCCGCAGACGGCCGGAATGGTTGGCTCTGTCACCGTTCGGCTGTCGCCGGTAGCCACAAACTGCTCGATTGTGAACGAGGCCGCGGCGCTGGAAGGCGAATAGGTGTTGGTCACCCCTGCGTAGCTGACTGCGATGGAGTAGTTGCCCGGCGCCAAGCCTGAAAGGTTGATGGCGGCCTGGCCCGAGGCGTTCAACGTCGGCGTGTTGGAGTAGACAACCGTGGTTCCTGAGTTCGTAATCGAACTGACCGTGACGGAGATGGGGCTGCCGCTGGGCGATGCGATGCCGGTGACGGTTGCGACAAAAGTGGCCTCAGTGCCGCTCGAAGCGAACAAGGGGTTCGTGGGCCCAACGAGGGTCATGGACGTGGGGCCAGCGGGCACGATGTCGCTGAAAGTGACGGATCCGATTGACGGCGCAGCCAGGAACGAGAGCGCATCGGTATAGGCTGTGCCGGGATTCTGAAGAACAGACGAGGACAACGCAGCGGAAACCGGGCAAGCAAGGCCGGACGCAAAGGCGCTGGTAGACGCGAGGGTGCAATCGCTGGCCGAGAGCGTGAATGCACTGGATTGCGTTTGCGCTGTTCCCGTCGCGGCCTGATTGCCCACGTTGGTCAGCGTGGCTGTAATGCTCGTGAGCGGACTGGTCGTGGAACCATACGAACCTGCGTCGCGCACCACGAACAGAATATTCATCTTGGTCGCGTCGGCGCTGTACAGGTTGCCCAGGCCGTCGACTGCAAGGCCAGTGGGGTTTTGCAATCCGGTCAGCACGGGCGTCTCGGCGCCGCCGAGCGGAACTTCAATCACGCTGGCGCTGCTCTCGTCCTGCACATAAACATCCCCTGCCGGGTCCGTGGCTACTGCAACAGGAACTACGCCGGAGAGCAACGTGGTCTGCGTGTAGGCGCCGCTGGTGTTGGGTGCAAGTTTATAAACCGCGCCGGCGCCTTTGTCGGCGACAAACACATCGCCGGAGCCATCCACCGCCAGCGAAACAGGATTGGCGAAGCCCGTGGCCACCGTGACTTGCGGAAGAGCCGCGTTGGGCTCGAGCGTCAGCCGGTAAATGGCATTATTCGCCGGCGATCCCTGGTTGTCTGCAACGTAGAGATCTCCGGCGTTATCGACCGCGATGCCATGCGGCGCCGGCGTGCCGCTATTCACCGTGACGTAAGAAATTGTGGCAGGCGTAAAACTGGCGGGTGCGCCCACGGATGCCGGCGCGCCGCTCACCCTCAACTCTTCGATTGACGGAGTGCCGCTGCCCACCGCAAAGACGTCACCGAGTTGATCGACCGCGATCTGGCTGGGATTTGCAGGCAGATGCGAAGAGATGGCCACCCCCGCCGCTCCTTGCACCGACTCGAGAATCGATCCGCTGTTTGCGTCCATCGCGTAGACATTGCCCGCCCCATCGAGAGACACGCCTTCGGGCACGATCCCGCTCAAAACTGGATTCGCATTGGGCGCAACCGGCGTGGTGACGCCATTCGTCGTGGTGGAAGCATTGTCGGCGGCCAGCACCGATCCGGGAACGACTCCGCCCAGCGCAATGCTGCCCGATGCATTCTCCCAGCTGCCCGCGGGCAGAACCACCGTGAGCGCCGCTGAACGCAGACCTACGGCCGACGGTGTTGCCGTCACGGTTATCAGGCAATCGACAGAGTCGTCGCCGTTCTCGGTGCATGCAGGTGTGCCGGCGGTCAT
Source organism: uncultured Acidobacteriaceae bacterium (assembly GCA_963758785.1). Classification (GTDB taxonomy): domain Bacteria; phylum Acidobacteriota; class Terriglobia; order Terriglobales; family Acidobacteriaceae; genus Telmatobacter. Next base: position 534,603 of record CAVWXA010000015.1, on the reverse strand, counting down.
GTCGGGAGTCGAGGTCAAAGCGGCTGTCGCCCCACTCACTGTGCCCGCTGCTGTCTCGGGCAGATGAACATCAAAACTCTGGATCAGCGGAGTCGCGAGCGACTGTTCGGCCAATCCCTGTGCCAGAACTTTGCGCACCAGTTGCCCCGTCGCGCTGCTGGTGCCGTCATATAGATAGAGGCTGCCCCCGCCGTCCACTGCCACGCTCAGTCCATTGCTGTTGCCAAACTCGGCGTTCGAGGCCGGGCAGGCGTCGCTATAGGCGCTCAACGATTTTTGTCCCGAGATGCCGTTGCAATCGTTGGTCGCCGCAATATTCGACGATGCCTGTGATAACAGGATCCGAATAAAGCCCGTATTGATGTCGAAAAACAGCACGCGCGTTTTGTCGCCGATAAAAATGTTGCCCTGCGGGCTAACGGTCAGCTTGGTGGTCGAGGAATCGAGCGCAGTACGGCTGTTGCCGAGTGCAGGCGTGGCAGAGACACCTCCGGTTGTTCCACCGCCGGCCAGCGAGTACACAAAGCCCGGCTGCGGGCTCGGCGGATTCATCCCTGCGTTGTTCACTTCGATGGCATTCACCGTCGCTGCGCCCGCGGCGCCGGCGCCGCTCACGAAGAGCACGCGCAAGAGCCCGTGGCCGGCGTCGGTAAAGACCATGTTGCCGGCCGCATCCACGCCTACGCCCTGGGCATCGCTGGTGCTGGCAAACACCGTCGCGGCCGTGAACAGGCAGCCGTCACCATCGCTGTCGGTGGCGAATCCGCCTCCCGCGCAGGACGTGCCTTTCGTCGTAGCGGTCGTGCTGGCGCCGGCAACGGTATACACATAGCCCGCGGCGAGAACTTTGGTCGTGCCGTTGTACCACGATGAATTTTGTTCGAGAATGGCCCAGAGCGGATTGGTGACATCGTTATAACTCTGCGGCCCGAGCACCACGCGCCAGCGCTCGCTGGTGGTGTCGGCATAGTAGACGTTGCCGTATGCATCCGCCGACACGCCTCGCGGCTGATCGACTTCGCCAAGCGACGAGCTGCATGCCGAGGAGCTGCCGCCGGTGTTGACGAACGGCGATCCGCTGAACCCCGCCGTAGACGCTGTGAATCCCGGCGTGTTGTCAATGCCCGCGCCCGTTACGCCGCTCGATCCACCGGAATAAGCGCAGCCCGCGACCAGGCCCATGTTTCCGATGGGAATCTGGATCGGGCTCGCCGCAGACGGCGCGCTGCTGCCGCACAGGGGCGAAGCGTTGCGGCAGATCAGATGAACGAAATGATCGTTATAACCGGCCAGGAGAACATTGCCGTAAGGATCGATGCCTACCCCACGCGCATCCTCGATTGTCGCGACAGGCGTGCCGGTTGCAGCTACGCATCCGTCGCCCGATGAGTCTTGCTTACTGGAGCAGGCCACGCCGCCTCCGGCCACCAGCGTCATGATTCCGGAATTCGGATTGATGAGGTGCAGCGCCCCCTTGATGTCGTCGTTTACGAGCACATTTCCAAACGGGTCCGCGACCAGGCCGCTGAAAGCGCCCACGCCAAAAATGCCATTCACCGCAAGGCATCCGTCTCCAAACGCGTCGGTCGACACCACACCTGTTGGCAGACTCGGACACTGCGTCCCCGCCGTGGCCGCCATCGGCGACAATCCGCCAATCGTTGTCATGGTGTAAGGGAGAGCAACAGGGGCTTGCGCGGCCAAGTTCGATGCGGCGAGCAAAGACAGTAAGGACACGAGGGCGAAAGTGATGCGTCGCATGGGCACGACCTCCAAAAGAAATGCTCCGCGCATTTGTCGCGATCTAGTTAGATACCCCGGGCAGAGCGGATTGGGGAAAGCAGAATGGTCTGACCTTAGAAACGCTCGAATTATCCAGACACCTGCACAAAAATGTCAAGAGAAAAAACGTGATTCCGTAAGATCCTATGGAATAAGGGTCTTCGATGGTTTACTCGAGACGAGCCGCGAGGCAGAGTGGTCTAACCAATCACGTTGAAATGTTGGTGAGATGGAACGAGCATTCATGTATGCGGCAACAGCTCCTGCATGCCGAAGGGCGCGCACGCTGCTTGACGTTCAAAGATTGAAACGGAGGGTGGAATACCGCCTCAGGCGGCCGAGGAATATGGGCATGTTTTGAAGAAGGACGATCGCTACCATTGCGACGTGAAGTGGCCAAATAGAGGCCCAAAACCAGCTGTGTTGATCGTCACGATGGCCAACAGCCCAGAGCAGCACTGGAACCGGTTGCGTAAATGGTTTGTGGTGGTCGCAAGACATCCTTCAGGGGCTAAAGCTCCGCTATTTGTGGGCCTTTCGGCGCGTCTAAACAGCTTGGTGAAAAACTTGCCGGAAAGGGTCGAATTCCCAAAAACATTCCCTCAGGGGCTGAAGCTCTCGCTCATCATGCGGACTTTAACGGCACGAGTAAACTCGTGCCCCTTCAAGACGGCGGGCGGAAACGAGTTTTTCACCGAGCTGTAAAGTCTGCCCCTTCAAAGTAGCAAGTATATGCAACAGTTCTAAAGCAGCGAGCGGGTGCACGCGCAGGATCCAGCACAATTGTCGGAGAGCGGAACATGGTCAAAGCGCGAAGGCGTCGGCCCGCAGAAAGCTGATTCTGTTCTGTGGTATACGTAAGTCATTCACTAACGGAATCTCAGCGATACGAAGGTTTCGAACGGCGGCTCAATCCGATGGACATGCGCGATATTGCGAAGATAGCGGGCGTTTCGAGCGCAACCGTATCCCGCGTAATTAATGGTATGAGCTCGGTAAGGCCGGCGACTGCAGAACGCGTGCAGCGCGTGATCGACGAACTGAAGTTTATTCCGAACGGCAGTGCCACTACGCTAAAGTACGGGCGAAGCAGCACGTACGGCCTGATCATCCCCGATATCACCAATCCGTTTTTCCCGGAATTCATTCAGAGCTTTGAAGGGATTCTCGCCGACACGAATTACAACATGCTCGTTGCGACGACCGAATCGCAATCTCTGCGCATGCAAAAAACCATTCACCGAATGCTCGTGAGCCAGGTAGAAGGCATCGCGCTGCTGGCTTCAGAGATTGAGACGGTCCCGATCGAGGCGATGACGAACAACCGTGTTCCGCTGGTTACTCTGGACCGTCGGGTGGTGGGCAAGGGCCTAAGCGATGTTTGTGTGGACAGTACCAGCGGCATGCGAGAAGCGGTGAGACATCTTTACGAACTGGGGCACCGGAAAATCGGGTACATTGGTGGTTCGGCTGGCCCCACCATTTCGGACCACCGGTTGCACTCCTTCTTGCTTGCCATGAAGAGAGTTGACCTTGCTCCTGAAACGCAGTTCCTGCGGGTAGGTAACTATCGCATCAGTGGCGGAGAGGTTGCGATGGCCGAACTGCTGAAACTTACGGATCGACCGACAGCGATTATTGCGGCGAACGATCTGACCGCGATTGGCGCGCTGCGCGTGATTCACCAGCAAGGATTGTCAGTGCCCGAAGATCTTTCGATTGTGGGATTCGACGACATTGAGCTCAGCGACATTGTTTATCCGCCGCTGACCACTTTGCGATTGTCCCGGCACGAACTAGCAAGGACTTTTGTGAGCGCTCTGGAAGTACTGGCTAGCTCGCCGCACAGGAATGGAACTCAATACAAGGTTGAAACCACACTGATCACGCGGAATTCGACCGGGCCGAACAAGAAAAAAGTGCCTCCGACGAAGCGCATTTCCAGGCACAAGGAACGCGCCTAGCGGAAGATAAAATTCAGCACGGCGAAGACCGCCAGGATGAAACCAACGAGCGCCCACGTCAACGGAGAGATGCGGTGGCGCGACCCGGCCTCGCTGAAATAGGTGACTTCACTCAATGACTGCGCCGGTTTTCGCGCCGTAACCAGGCTCACGATGCCTGTTACTGCGGCGGCGGAGGCGCAACCATAAATAGCCCCGTAAAAATCCCCTAGCATCTGGCTGCCATACACAATCACACCGCAGCGAATGGCAAGGGTGTGTGCGGAAGCAGCGATCACGCCGACCAGAAGCCCCCAAAATCCGGCTGCGGGGGTGGCCCACGCAGTGAACATGCCGAGAAGAAAGACGGCGAACAGAGGAGCGTTGAACATCGAGAAGATTTGCAGAAGATAGTCCATCAGGTTGTTGTAGAGCAGAACAATATAGGCCGTAGCGACGCTGAGGCATGCGGCCAGCGCGGTGAAGATTCTTCCCATGCGGAGGTAATGGGCGTCGGACTCGTGTTGCCGCAGGTGGGTTCGATAGAGGTCGTGAGTCCATAGCGTGGAAAAAGCAGTGACATTTCCAGCCAGTCCGGACATGAGGCTGGCGAGGATGGCAGAGACTCCCAAACCTGTGAGAGCCCAGCCGTAGTAGTGCGTCATCAAGATGGGAAGCGCGTAGTCGTATTGCGGGTGTGGGGTTTTGGCAAGGAACGTTGCTGCGGCCATGCCGGGAAAGACAATCAGCCAGGGAAAGACAAGCTTGGGAATCGCCGCAAGTAGCGGAGTGCGGACCGCGCCCTCGAACGTCCTGGCTGTGAGGGCGCGCTGAATGAGGATGAAGTCCGTGCACCAATAACCAAAACTGAGGACAAAGCCCAAGCCAACGACAACGCCGAAGACATCCATGGTTGCGGTCTTGGGCTGCATGAGTGGGAGGGTGGTCCAAATGTGCGCTTTTGCGGGAGGCAATTGGAGCATGATGCCGTGAACGCCGTGAAAGGAGCGATAGACGGCAAATGTCATGGGCGCGATGCCGGCGATGGTGAGGCCGAGCTGAAAGATTTCGTTGTATATGGTGGCTTTGAGGCCTCCTGTGAAGGCATAACAGAGCACCACCGAGGCGGAGACAACGGCCACCGCGGAAAAATTCCAACCGAAGAAATGGTGCAGAACGGCTGAGATGGCGTAGAGGCTGATGCCCGAAATTAGAACCATCATGATGGAAAGAAGCACGCAAGTGAGGATGTGGGTGGCATCGTTGTAGCGCAATCGAATGAAATCAGGGACGGTCATCGCTCCGCTGCGGAGGTAGATGGGCATCATGAGCAGGGAGAGCGCGATCATGGCGGGAATTGCGCCAATCCAGTAGAAATGCAGGGCCAGTGCGCCATATTTGGCACTGGTGGCGGCGATGCCAACGATCTCGAGCGCGCCGCAGTTGGCGGCCAGGAAGGCAAGGGCGGCAATGGGCGCCGGTAGCGAGGCGCGCGCGTGAAGAAAACTGGAGGCGGTGTCGGCACCGCGCCGAGCGAGGTAGCCGACGATGACGGTTGCGGCCAAGTAAAACGCGATCATCAGGAAAGCGAGTGAGTTGGCCTGCATGGGAAGCACGCATGAGGATAAAGCATGTGCATCGCCGATGTCGCTGCAGGAACAGAGAACAGAGAGCAGAGAACAGAGAACAGAGAACAGAGAACAGAGAGCAGAGAGCAGAGAGCAGAGAGCAGAGAGCAGAGAGCAGAGAGCAGAGAGCAGAGAACAGAGAACAGAGAACAGAGAACAGAGAACAGAGAACAGAGAACAGAGAACAGAGAACAGAGAACAGAGAACAGAGAACAGTGGTCAGGGATCAGGGAACAGAGTCCTGTGTCGTGAACTTTGGCCAAGCGTAATCCACAGTTTCACAGTTCCACAGTTTCACAGGACCTCCCCCCTATCCCTTTTGGGGGTTAAGTGGTTTCGCTTCAATCGTTTGTACCCTTGATCATTTGCTCCAGCCCGCTGATTCCAAAGGGGTTAGAACGTATGATAGTCCGTTTAAAGGACTTACGGGCGTTTTTCAGGCCGAATTGTCCTGTTTCGTGAACATCAACAAAACTGCACTTCAATTTGCCTCGACCGCGCTTTGCGGTCACGGAGTTCTCACTGTTTTTTCAAGGCTTCAACAGCCGGGCGCAGCCTCGACGGACGCGGCAAAAAATCTCCGCAGCATGGAACGAGCTGATTCGAGATTGATGGAACCATTATGCGCCGCGAGAGGGAAATACACTGCAAAACAGCGAATCGTTCTTGCAATGTTTTTTCAGTCACTTGCGGCCGTTTCGGGTGAATAGGGACTTGACTTTTGGAAGCAGGTCTTTTCGCCCGGTCGCCGGCCATGACCTAGCCGCTCGAAACGAATTTTCGTCGCGACGAGACCAGAATTACGGTATCCGTTTTCCGTCAACCTTGCGGTGAAACCAGATCCGGCCGCGGACGTGAATGCCGCAGGCATTTTTCTCTTGACAAGCCTATATAGCCGGGCGTTATCGTTTACGGCGACGATTTCGAGGGCTTCCCCGGCCACCTGAAAATTGATGCCACACTGGCGGAGTGCGAAACCCGCAGAGTTGGCGGCGGCAGATCTGCCGGATTTGGCGGAGCTGCAAGAGGAGCAGACTCCGGCAACCCTCGGCAGGGATGGTGGTGAAGGGGAATGTATACGTATTCCAAAAAAGGATTACGTATCTCACCAAATCGACACGAGATTCGGCTGACGCAGGATTGGGACCGGCCAAGGGTCGAATGGGTTTGCTCCAAGTAATCAAAAAAAACGCAGGGACTGAAAAAAACAAAACGTGTCGAGACAAAAAACACAAAGAATCGAGGAGACCATCGAAATGAAAATCATGATGAGGCTAGCAGTGGCATTCGTGCTGGGGTTTTGCGCATTCCCCGTGGTCGCGCAAACAACCAGTGCAGCAATTACCGGGCACGTGGCCGACCAGAGCAAAGGCGCGGTGCCGAACGCCGAAGTCAAGCTGATTGACGAGGCAACGAGGGCGTTGGTGTCAACGACGCATACCGGCGCGAACGGCGACTTTATTTTTGCCGACGTGAATCCAGCGACATATACGATCGACGTTTCAGCACAGGGCTACAAGGAATTGCGGAAGGTTAACCTCGTCCTCTTCGCCCTGGTGAACCTGGATGCAGGAACATTCACGCTCCAGGTGGGCACGGTGCAGCAGACGGTGACGATCCAGGCGGACATCACAGCGCTGCAGACCGAGAGCTCGGAACGCTCGGGCGTGCTGGATACGCAGCAGACCGATAACCTGCTCTCCGTTGGGCGCGACGTGATGTCGATGACGAAGGTTATTCCCGGGGTGGTGGAAAACAGCAACGGCGCCAGCAGCCTGAGCACGACAACCGCTCCGGTGGTGAACGGCGTGAACAACGAGTACTCGATGTCCACAGTTGACGGCGCGATCGGCAACACGCGCGGCCTGAGCACGCTCGATACGCCACTCAATCTCGACGCGGTGAAAGAAGTCTCGGTGAACGAGTCGAACTACACAGCGGAATACGGCGGCGAAGCCGGCGGCGAGTTCAACTTCGTGACCAAGAACGGCACCAGCAAGTTCCACGGCGGAGTTTACGAATACTTCCGCAACGAGGATATGAACGCCAACACCTATTTCGACAAGTATGGGTTGACGCCGTCGACGTACCTCGCGCGTCCCCGGTACCGGTATAACGTGGCGGGCGGCACGATCGGCGGCCCAATTTACTGGCCTGGACACTTCGACAGGAACAAGGACAAGCTGTTCTTCTTTGTGTCCATCGAGGATTCACCCATTACTTCGCCCGACGGGCTGAAGGATTACACGGTGCCGACGCTCTTGCAGACCCAGGGCAATTTTTCGCAGACCTATAACCAGGGGACCGCGACGCAGACCGCCGCGACACTGATCAACATTGCCTACCCGGGACAGAACAGCAGCACCATCTCGGGCGGTTGCCCGGTGAACGGCACGCCAAACTCCCACTGTGTGCCAGGCAATATTGTTCCGGGAAGCTACATCAACGCACAGACGCAGTCGCTGCTCACTACGATGTATACGAACACGCTTGGCAACCCTAATATAGGCAAGAACAACACGCAAGCCTTTACCAACCTGGCCGTCAGCAACAACAACTACAACTATGTGACCAACTACTCGGCCAGCAAGCCGACGAATCAGGAGGTCTGGCGGATCGACTACGAGCCGATACAGAACCTGCGCATGTTCTTCCGCGGCGAGCTGACCACGGTGAACGACAACGACTACAGTTCGCCGGCCAACGATCTGCCGTGGTTGATGGAGGTGAACTACAAGAACACTGAGCCCAACTTTGTTTACAACATCGTGCACACGATCACGCCCACCCTGGTGAACGAATTCAATATAGCTACGGCCGGTTGGAGCGAGCACCAACTCTACGCATCGTCGGAGCTGGCGCAGGTGACTCTGAATCCGAATGCATTCGACCTGCCTTCGCTCTATGCCGGGGTTAACCCACTTAATCTTTATCCACAAGTGAACTTTAGCGGCGTTACCGACGCTGCAGTCTACAACTGGGACTCGCGCTTCCCCATGGTCGACCAGGTGAGAACGATGAACGCCACGGACAAGGTAACCAAGGTTTGGCGCAATCATACTTTCTCCGCAGGCATCGACGGCAGCAGGGACATCTACAGGCAGATCAACCACAATCGCGTGGGAAACTTCCAGTTCGGCAAAGACACCAGCGATCCGAACGACACCAATTTCGCCTATAGCAACGCCGATATGGGTGTGATCGACACCTATAGCCAGGACACCCAATTGGTCACCTACGATCCCCTGACCAACCGGCTGGAATGGTACTACCAGGACCACTGGAAGCCGTTGCACACGCTGACGATTGATGCGGGCATCCGCAACTCCTGGGCCATGGCGCAGAATCTGCCGAGCGGCAATAACTTTGTTCCCAGCCTCTACAACTCAGCAAATGCCCCGGCACTGTACGGGTTCGGCTTTAACAGCAAAAGCAGCACACCCACCGCACTCGTGGCCACTTACAACGGGTCGTACTATCCCAAGGCCTATGCCGGCCTGCTGGTGCCGGGCACAGGCAACCAGAACAACGGCATCCTGTATGTGAAGACAGCCGGTTATCCGGAGGGAACGACATACGGCAATGGCTTGCTGTGGGCGCCGCGCATCGGATTTTCGTGGGCTGCGACTCCGTCGACGGTGATTCGCAGCGGGTTCGGCCTGTATTACAACACGCGCGCACGCAGCGGCCAGGAAGGCGACCTGACCAACAACGCGCCCACCACCAACGGTCCCACGCAGTACTACTCCAGCGCCACTTCCACTGCTCCCAACTACTATGCGGCTGCCGGCATCAGCAACTTGAGTTCGCCCTTCAGCATCGGTCACGCCCTTCCTCTCCACGGCCAGGTGCCGTATGCGGAAGAGGCGAGCCTGGGCATTCAGCAACAGTTCAAGGCCGGAATCGTGCTCGATGTGGCGTATGTGGGCACATTTACCAAGCACGCCTCCTACACAGCGCCCATCAACGAGGTTCCATACGGAGCTGAATTCCTGCTCTCACACCAGTACTGCTCCGCGGTCAACTCCGGCGCGGCCTGCACCGCGAGTTCCATTGCGCCCGACAACTACTTCCGCCCGTATCCCGGACTGGGCACGATCAGCTATCAGCTGTACACGCTTACCGCGAACTACAATTCGTTGCAGGTCCGCGTGACGCGGCGATTTCGCAGCGGCCTCGAGTTCGGCGGCGCCTATACCTTCGGACGCGGTATGGACTATATCGACAGCTACAACGGCGGCGGACCGCTGTACCAGAACATGCGCGCCTGGCAGTATGGCCCGGCCTCATGGGACCTGAAACACATGCTGGTGATCAATTACCTGTGGGCGTTGCCGCGAGCAAGCCGAATGCTGGGCGACAAATCGATGTGGAACAACCTGGTGACCCGCCAGGTGCTCGACGGCTGGCAGGTTTCCGGCTTTGCAGAGTATTACAGCGGCGCGCCGCCTTCTACCACCCCCACATCCCTGAGCCTGAGCAACGGCCAGAATGTGACCGGCGGCGGCGATGGTGCTCGCGTGGTTGAAACCTGCGATCCGTGGAAGAAGGCGGCCGGCACCCGAACCTTCCATGAATGGTTCAACACGAGTTGCATCGAGCCGCCGATTGCCGGCTCCGCGGCCCAGGTGCCTACGGTAGCGAACCCCAGCGGCGTGGCTCCCACCTTCTATTCGACAGGCAGCGGAGTCTTCGCACCCAAGGTGAATTATTTTCTGCCCGGGTACACCAACTTCGACACCGCGCTGTTCAAGAACTTCCCGATCGAAAACAAAATCACCGCACAGCTGCGTGTGGAAACCTACAACACCTTCAACCATACGGTGTTCAACGCGTTGAACGGCACAGCCACGTTCGCGAACGCGAATTCCCAGGGAGCGAGCAATCCACAAACTGCCTCGACGTTCGGACAACTGACCGGCACGCCCAGCAACGGCAGTTTGGGCGGTCCGCGAACGATGCAAATCGCGCTGCGGATCGATTTCTGATTCCGTTACCCGCTGCCGAGGCCGGCGCGTTTGATCGGGCGCGCCGGCGGGGCGGGATTTTCTATGCCCAAACCCCGATAGAATGATCTCCGCACTTTTTGGGAAGGAGCGGCACACTTGAACAATCCAATCAAAGTGGATCCGAAGAATCTGTCTCGTCGCGAATGGCTCGGAAAATTAGCTTTGCCGGCGACTGGGGCGGTGATTGCGGCCGGTCTGCTGGACGGCACGGAGGCGGCGGGCCGCGCAAAAACGCCAGCAAATAATGACGACCTGGGCGCGCGTGTGTACAACATTCGCAGCTTTGGCGCGAAGGGCGACAAGACTACGGTGGATACGGCGGCGGTACAGGCGGCGATCGATGCATGCAGTGGCGACGGCGGCGGGACAGTGCTGGTTCCTGCGGGGATATTCACTATCGGAACCGTTGAGTTGAAGAGCAACGTGACGCTGCACATCGCAGCATCGGGCACGTTGCTGGGCAGCGGAGATGGTAAACAGTATCATGCGGTGGACGCGATCCCACTGCGCGGAGACACGACGCTCAATGATGGAAACTGGGCATTGCTGTTTGCCGTGAACGCAAAGAATGTGACCGTTGAGGGCCCGGGCACAATCGATGGCCAGGGTGCGCAATTTCATTCCGCGGTGCGCGGAACGCCGCCACCGAGCGGGTTGGGAGGGAATAAACGCCCGTACCACATCCTCGTGTATCAGAGCGAGAACTTCGCCGTCAGAAACATTTCGTTGCTCGATTGCGCATATCACAGCATTCGCATCATCGAGAGCCAGCGCATTTGGCTCGACGGCATCTACATTCACAACCGGGTCAACAGCAATAACGATGGGTTTCACTTTATCAGCGCCGAACAGGTACGGCTGAACAATTGCACGGTCAAATCGGGAGACGATGCATGCGCCATGTTCGGTTCGTGCAAGTCCATCACCATCACCAACTCCTACTTCAGCACGCGCTGGTCGGTGTTTCGCTTTGGTGGAGGGCATCCAGAAAATATCGCGATTTCGAACTGCGTGCTGCGCGAAGTGTACGGGTGCCCGATGAAATTCCAGGGCGATCCCGGTTCAGAATTCAGAAACATTTCGTTTTCCGACCTGGTGCTCGACGACGTTACCGGGCCAATTAGTATCAGCGTGGGAAAAGGACATCGGCGGGCGAGCGATCAGACACTCCCGGAGGTGCTGCCCCCGGTGGTGGTTCGGAACATCTCTTTCACGAATATCCAGGGGAACGTAACGACGAATCCGCCTCATGGACTGTCGGAGGGCACAATCACGGTCGGTAGCAGGCCGGGCGAAGCACATTCCGCGATTGTGCTGAACTCGGTGGATGATTCAGTGCTGGAGAATATCTCATTCAATAACGTTCATCTGACTTTCGGCGGGGGCGGAACCGCAGAGGAGGCCGCGCGACGCGATGTTCCCAAGGTTTTTGGCGAGTATTTCGAGCTGGGCCCGATTCCCGCATACGGACTCTATGCGAGAAATGCGCATGGACTTACGTTGCAGAATGTGCGCTTCGAAGTGAGCACGCCCGATTTGCGGCCGGCGGTTATTTTTGATCATGTGGAAGACGCCGCCTTCAACGGCTTCAGCGTTCAGGGGAATTCTGACGCGGAATCCGTGCTTCGGTTTATCGATTCCAAGCAAACGCTGATCACGGCGGCGCGGGTCCTGAACGCATCGCCGGCGTTTCTCCAGGTTGAAGGCGAAGGCAATGACGGAATTATTATCGAAGGCGGCGATCTGTCGAAGGCCGCTGCGCCGGTGGCGTTCAAAAATGGCGCAAGCGAGGGGTCTGTTAAGTTGCGGAATGTGTCCTAGGACTGGTTGCATAAACGGTTTGGAGCGGACGCAAGTCGTCCCTCAGGGGCTGAAGCCCTCGCTCATCATGCGGACTTTAACGGCACGAGTAAACTCGTACCCCTTCAAAACGGCGGACGGAAACGAGTTTTTCACCGAGCCGTAAAGTCGTGCCCCGTCAAAGCGGTGTATATGCAACCAGTTCTAGTCTTCGCGCCCGTGGGGATTCTGCGATTACGCGGAAGTTGCAGGGCGGGCCAGTTGGGTAGGAAACGACAGCAGGTGTAAGGAACTCTTGTGCAGGGATGCGCGGCAAATTTGAGCAGAAGGGACTTTCTTGGGTCGGCGATGATGGCAGCGGCCGGCTGCTGCTTCCTGCCTTCCGCAAGGATGGTTGGAGCACGCGAGAGCAGGCGGGTTCTGTTCAACGGCAAGACGCTCGACGGGTGGATCCAGATTGAAAACGCCTCGACCTCGTTTTCGGGGAACGATATCTCCGATCTGAGTGCGCTGACAAAGTCCATTCTTGCGAGATCGAATGGAGTGGCCGCATTTCTGAACGGTGAGCTGGACGACACGGTGAAAGCGGAGCTGTCGGCGTATGAAACTGCGCATGCAGGCGACGAAAAGGCGACGCGTTCGGCGCTGGCGAAAGGCTTGAGCAAAGTGATCGTGGGCCCTCTCGTTTACACAAATGTCCGATTTGAAGGCGTGACTCTTCGACCGGAAACGAAGAAGATGGTTCGCACAAACCCGCACGGGAGAGAACTGGTTGAGTTGAACCGAATGCTGCTGAACGATGCGTTTCCCGGCGATCTGGCCGGTGTTACCGCGGGGTGGGAAGTGAAAGACGGAGCCATGGCCAGCACGGGATCAGGACGGGGAGTGATTTATACGAAGCTTGATTTCGAGCGCTTTCGGCTCATGTTTACGATGAGGCATGTTTCGGGGAATCCCGATCACCAGGCATGCGTTCTGATCTTCTGCACGCGGCCGTCGCGGGATGAGATGCCACTGGATGCCCTGGGTGGAATCCAGTTTCAAGTGCCGCGGGGCGGTCATTGGGATTATCGGCCTGGACGAAACGATGCCGGAGGGGCGGAGTTCACAACGGTGGCCAAGGTAGGCTTCGATCCGCACGAATGGAGCCGGGTGGAGATTGTTGCGGATGCAACGACAGGCGTGGCGCGCATGGCGGTGGCGCAGCCGGTCGGCAGCAAGGCCGTTGAGGTCCTTGATTTTCATGATTCAACTGCCGGTAAGACTGGCCCCATCGCGTGGCAGATGCACAATGCCGGCCTGTTCGACGAGTACAAGAACGTCACGATTGAAGCAAATCCAGCTGATTTTGACCTTATTAGTGTGAAATAGGTGCTCGCACATCGCATGATCATCTGTGGATATAACGGTCACATCTTTGACTATTTGCGCGAAAAACCACGGAAAGTTTCGCGAAATTGCACCAAAGTTGTTGTTTGTTCATTGGATCGAGGGGTAGAATCTCCTTGAAATGTCAGAGTCCATAAGCCGCCGTTCTGAACAGATTGTCAAGTTTCTGTTAGGCGCCGGAACCGCCACCATTGAAGAGCTGGTAGGCGTAGCCGGATCTTCTGCTCCCAGCATCCGGCGCGATTTAGCGCGTCTCGAAAACCGGGGCCTCATCCGTCGCACGCACGGCGGCGCGGAGCTGGTTGAGCCATTGCTGTACGAGCCCTTCCGATACGACAGCTCATTTCTAGCGCGTGAACAGCGCAATGCTGCGGAAAAGCGGCGCATCGGATTGGCTGCCGCGGAATTGGTTCAGGCGGGCGAAACCGTGGGCCTCTCGGCGGGCACTACCACGACGCATATTGGCCGCAGCCTCCGCCATCGTGAAGGCATCCAGGTGGTGACGAACGCGATTAATATCAGCATGGAATTGAGCAACCAGACGGCCATTCGCACCTACCTGACGGGAGGGGTTGTGTTGTGGGCCTGGGCGTTTGCGCTATCGGGCAATGCGGCTCTGAGTTTCCTGGATACGGTGTATATGGACAAGGTTTTTTTGAGTGTCAGCGGTCTCGATGCGGAACGCGGCGCCACTACGCTGGAGGCTGATGAAGCGCTGGTCTACCGCAAGATGCTCAAGCAATCGAAACAGGTGATTGTCGCTGCCGACTCCAGCAAACTTGGGAAGGTAAGTCCGGCGATCATCTGCCCGGCCAACGAAATTCATATCCTGATTACCGACACCGGCGCGACGCCAGAGGATGTGGCACCATTTGAGCGACAGGGGACGAAAGTTTTTCGAGTCTGAGAAAACTTTCGGCCATGCGGACTGAGGGTGGCGCGGGTCGCACTGCTTTTGCGGGGTGGAATCCAGGACTGGTTGCATCAATGGTTTGGGGTGGTCGCGGTTTGGGGTGGTCGCAAGACGTCCCCCAGGGCTAAAGAGGCTTCGGAAAAAATCCCTCGAAGGCAGCGCAGTCGAAGAAGAACATCCCTCAGCGGCTAAAGCCGCACTCAAGCTGCGGCATTCACGGCACGAGTAAACTCGTGCCCCTTCACAAGATTTTTCCGCAAGCTATAAAGCCGTGCTCCTTCAGAGCGGCACACATGCGACCAGTTCTACGGGGTGTAGATCTCCCGAGCAGAACCGTTAAGTTCGGAATGCTGGCTGCGCAGCAACTGGACTGCCTGCCGCACAGTGTCTTCAAGCTTGTGTTGATTTGCGCCTGACGATACGGCGCCATTTTCGTGGCTTAACGATCCGTGCAGGGAATAAACTCCCGAACGGCGCACCAACTGCGCGAGGCTCGCTAACCGAAGTCCACCTCCTGCGACGATTTGAATGCGGCCGCTGGCCTGTTGCACCAGGGCCGCGATGATCTCGGCGCCACGCAAGACATCAGGCGCGCCACCTGAGGTCAACAAATAATCGGCTCCGGTTGCAATGACATTTTCCAATGCTTCGGCCTTGTCAGGTGTCTCATCGAAAGCGCGATGAAACGTAACGGCCAGTGGACGCGCGAGCGCGACGAGCGCGCGGGTACGATCGACATCGACGCGGCCGTCGGGCAGGAGCACGCCCACTGCGATGCCGCTGGCTCCGGCTTGCTTCGCCTGCTCGATCTGCCGGCGCATGAGCTGATACTCATCGCGAGAAAAAACGAAATTGCCGCCTCGCGGGCGAATGAGAACGTGAACAGGAACAACAAACGAACGGAAGCCTGCAGCCATGAGTTCCGGATCTGGTGTGACGCCGCCGCAGGAAAGGTTGGAGCAGATTTCAATTCGGTCCGCGCCTCCCGATTCGGCTGCATGGGCTCCTTCAAGATTTTCCGCACAGAATTCAAAGAGGACGTTCTTCATAGCCGATTCCAAGCTCTATTCCTTCGCTATTGGGATGCATTTCTGAGTTCAGATCGAGGCAGCGAACAAGGATGCGGGGAATACGATGCGGGGAATACCGCTCATCGTTCCTCGCGTATCTCCAATTGAGCAATTGACCCTCACGTGAAACTCTTGTGTTTTGTGCGCTCATAGCTCAATTGAGCCATTCAGTTTAAAGAGTGTAACCCGCGATTGAATTGATATATACCATATCATCGATTAATTTACAAGAATATGATTATTAATTATCGATATGATCATTTTCATCTGAACGCTGCCCTCGATCGGTTCAATTTCTGCGATAGAGACATTGCGCCGCGGTTCCGGGCCAGGCAGCGCATTGCGTCACTGGCTCTTCCGTTCGCCCAGCGAGATCGCGGCACCTAAGAAGCTTGGGACGAATGATTACTGCATCTATTTATTCCAATATCGCTCGCATTATGAATATGATACATGGGAGATTATGCCGACTTTGAAGTGCCCGTGTACGGGATGGAATGACTCCATTAAGGGTGGCCGACCGGGCTGTGGGAGCGCGATTTTAAAGAGTCAATTACGAGAGCTGCACTTAACTCTTGCGCGACCATATATATATGCGTAAATCAGAAAAGTGATCAAATTATGCGTTTTCTTTCAATTTTTCTCTTGCATTTTTTCAAAGAGCTAAGGTAGGATTGCTGCCATCGATGATTGCGCACTTTGCCGCCATATGATCAGACTATCGATTGCCTGGATTATGGTGGCACCGAATGGCTTCGCAGGCTGGTTCGCTTGTACCCGGGTTCCGCAGGCAGGCCACATCAATTATCGAGTCGGGACGTGGATCGAGTCGGGATGTGAACGTCCGTTGTTGCGCGGTTTGCAGACATTGTTTGAGCAACCCTTCAAAGGTCAAACGATCAACCTGAACCTTTACTGAGGAGGAGATTCCAGTGAAGCTGATGAATCGAATATTGATGATTGCAGTCAGCGCGGCCAGCCTGTTTGCATTGCTGTTGACCGTATCGCCAACCGCATGGGGTCAGCAGACTGCTGGCTCAATTACAGGACTCGTGTCGGATTCTTCAGGCGCGGCGATTGAAAATGCGACGGTCACGGTGCGGGATGTAGACCGCGGCACGACCTGGAGCACGAAGACGACGGGCGCTGGACTCTACGAATTTCCCACCATCGCGGTCGGCAAGGTGCAAGTGAAGGTGGAGGCAAATGGATTCAATAGCGAGGTCCGAAGCCCCTTCGTCCTGGTGCTGAATCAAGTGGCCCGCGTGGACTTTCATTTGAAAGTGGGCATGGTGAGCGAGACAGTCACCGTGAGCGATCTTCCTCCGCTGCTGCAAACCGGCTCAACCGAAGTGGGCACGCTGATTGATGCCAACGCCGCGTCGGCGCTGCCACTGGCCACGCGCGACATTAACCAGTTGACGCTACTGGCGCCGGGCGTTCTGAGTTCGAACATTTTCGCGTTCCAGTCGCCGCAGACCACCTTCGGCACGGGGCGCCCGTACGTGAACGGCGCGCGCGAACAGGACAACAACTTCATCCTCGATGGCATGGACATCAACCAGGCCGACAATGACGATGTTGCCTATACGCCGGCACCCGACGCAGTGCAGGAATTCAACTTGATCGTGAGCAACGCGCCGGCCGATTACGGCAACTACGCGGGCGGCGTGATCGTGGAATCAATGAAGTCGGGCACCAACAAATTCCACGGAGATCTGTACGAATACGTACGCAACACGGATCTCGATGCCAACACATGGCAAAACAAGGCCAATGCGTTCATTACCGGGTATGGACCGGCCACGACGTTGCCACGGCCGGCGGTGCAGTGGAACGAATTCGGCGGCACGATCGGCGGACCGATCATCAAGGACAAGCTTTTCTTTTTCGCCGACGAGGAAACATCTCTTACAACCAGCCCAAGACGCCGCAAACGAACGGGGTGGTGCCGAGCGCAGGCTTCTATACCGCGAGCACAGGAAAATCCGGCGCATCGGTCTACGACCTGGGATGGTTCTGCACGAGCACACCCGGTGCATCTTTCAACAGCTCCGGCCAATGCGTCGGCGCAAGTGGCGCTGGTCAGTTATATACGCCCGTTGCGGGAGCCGCACCGGGCGCCCGGGCTTTCATTCCGTATGACCAGGTTCCTGTGTCGGCGGTGAATGCGGTTGCAAAGGCGCTGGTTGCACTGCCGGCATTTCAGAACGAAGTGAGCACGCTGAACTACTTCCAGAACGGCTACACCCACAACTACCAAGGCGACATGAAGATCGACTGGCAGCCAACACAGAGCGATCACGTGATGGGGCGTTATACCCAGATGTATACCCAACTGATCCAGGCGAACGGCACGGACCTGCTGCAGCCAAACCTTGAGCGGGAATACCCCTTGAAGAATATTGTGGTGGATTACGTGCGCACGCTTACTCCCACGTTGATCAACGATCTGCGGGTGGGCACGCAGATCTTCCCCGCGAACGATCAGATCTACACTTCGGCGACCAGCGGGAACATCAACACACAGATTGGGCTTGCCGATGTACCAGTCAGCGTTCTTCCTGCGATCAACATGGGATATGGGCCCAATTCAGGAGCAGTAGGCAACAGCGATGGTCCCGAAGTCTTCCACGACACCACGGATCAGATTGCCGACTCATTGACATGGACGCATGGAAGGCACTCGATCCATACCGGGTTTCAGTGGTTACATTACGCGATGAACGACACCTACGCGGGCAACAACGGCGAAGCCGGCTCGTGGACCTTCAACGGTCAATACACCAACAATACCGGAGCCGGCAGCGGCGGCTTGGGATACGCCGACTTCCTCCTCGGCTTGCCATCATCGGTAGGCGTAGGCGAGCCCATCCACTTCCACCTCGTCAACAGCCTTGGCGCCGCGTACGTTCAGGACAATTACCAGGCGACGCCGACCCTCACTCTTAACCTCGGATTGCGCTTTGAAGTCGTCACGCCACGCGGCGATCGCAACGCGCAAGACAACATCAACTTCGATCTCGTCTCCGGCACACCTGAAGTCGGAACGAATTACAACACCTACAAGGGCATCGGCGATTACCAGCCACGCGTCGGATTTGCCTGGCAGCCGAGCTTCGCTTCTCGCACAGTCGTGCGCGGCGCCTACGACATATCGAGCTTCATGGAAGGCAACGGCATCAGCAACATGGCCGTCATCAACCCGCCGAACTCGATTCTCATCAACCAAAACAACACGGCAGGAGCAAACCTGCAATATCCGCAATACACCCTCGCCAATGGATACGCGCCCTACCAAAGCACCTGCACTGTCGCACAACTGCAGGCTCTGGCTGCAAGCTGTCTCAGCGGTGAAGTGACTCACGCGACAGATCCCAACCTGCGCCCGGCAATGAATCAGCAGTGGAACCTGACCATCCAGCACCAGTTCAAAAACAACTTCACCGCATCGATTGGCTACGTCGGCGACAAGGATGACCATATGGCCGACATCTTCTGGTACAACCAGAAGGTTCTTACGTCCGGGACCCAAACGGTGACTGACATCAAGGGCAACAAAGTGACGGTACCGGCGGTAGCTGCCGGCCCCTACATGCAGAAACTCGTAGCAGCCGGCGTCGGCCAGGCTCGCTTCAACGCCTCCAACGCAATCTCGCGCTACGATGCGATGGAGGTGACGGTCAGCCAGAAGGCGTACCACGGGCTCGATCTCCAGGCAAACTACACTTGGTCAAAATGTTTAAGCAACTCCCTGGGCTACTTTGGTGCATATGGAGATGAGGAAGGTAGCGGCGAACAGCAGAATGAAGGCGGCCAAAACTTCTTCCAGAACGAATACAACCCGGTAGGCGATTATGGCCGCTGCACGATCGATGCGGCTTCGGCATTCAACGCGTACGCGCTATATGACCTTCCGTTCGGCAAGGGGAAAATGTTCGGCTCAACAGTTCCGACGGCTGTCAACGAGATCATTGGTGGCTGGAACGTCTCCCTCGACTCCACCTTCCGCAGCGGGTTTGCCGTAACGCCCTATGATGGCTCGTACATGGGCTCGGCCAATCCGGCGTCAGCCTCGGCTCTCACTGCGCCTTCCTATGTACCGCGCGCAAGCTGCGTGGCCGGTCAAAGCTTCGGCCAGAGCCCGCAAACGGTGCAGGTCGGCTCCAGCATCGGAGTGGCGAATCTGAATCCGGCTGCGGTCACCTACCAGGCAGACGGTCAGTTCGGCAACTGCGGAGCAGGTGTCTTGCGTGGACCGCATCTGAAGACGGCGGATCTGAACCTGAACAAGGCCTTTCCCATTACTGAACATACAGACCTGAGGTTCATGGCGCAGTTCGTCAATCTGACCAACACGCCGATCTTCAGCATCCCGAATTCTTGGTGGGATCAATACAGCTCGTGCGTAAACTGCACGGGTGTGCGCACCACCGGACCCAACGGGGGCCAGGGAGGCAGCGTTGGCTCGTATGGCTTGCTGGATGGATCGAATCCCGGCCGCCAAATCGAACTATCTCTGAAGCTGAACTTCTGACGAACGTCAAGCCGTAGTGCTCCGGCGCCTGGGCAAATTGGATCGGAGCCAAACCGCGAAGCTCGAAGGAGGCGCCTTCGAGCTTCAATGCTGCCCGCGAGTCGCTGCTTTGAAGCTCATGTGGAGCACGATGCACGAGATGTGCCGGTCCGGGAAGTGCTGCCGTGTCCGATTCGGCTGGAACGATACACTAAAGCTCGATGAAGGGTGCCTTCGAGATTTGCTTTGAGGGTTAAATAATGAACAGCACGCCTACGGTACTCACCGCGAAGAGGCTCTTCGATGGACGCAGACTGATCGACGATCCGGTGATTTTGCTTGAGGACGGTCTGGTCACATCGGTTACGACGAGGGCGGCCGGCGAATTGCCTACCGGGGCGCTTGTTCTGGAATTTCCCGGCGCCACGCTCGCGCCCTCTTTTGTCGACGTCCACATTCACGGAGCGGCCGGGCATGACCTGATGGAAGCCACGCCCGAGGCACTTGTCGCCGTCAGCACTTTTCTGGCGTCGCGGGGAACCGGCGGATTTCTGGCGACAACGGTGACCGCGCCTCTGGATGCGACATTGCGAGCGGTCGATGGATTGGCGAAGCTGATCGAGCGGCCAATTGGTGGGGGATCGGCGCGACCACTCGGGATTCATCTGGAGGGGCCATTCCTCTCGCACGCCAAGCGCGGCGTGCAGCCCGCAGAGTATTTGCTGACGCCGAATGTGGCAACGTTCGACAAACTGTTCGAGGCCGGCCAGGGGCACGTGCGACTGATGACGCTTGCGCCGGAATTGCCGGGCGCGCCGGAGTTGACCGAACATGCCACGAGGCGTGGCGTCCGTGTTTCGCTGGGCCACTCGGATGCAACTGCGGCTGAGACCTGCAAAGCGATTGCCGCAGGCGCGGTGAGCGCAACGCATACCTTCAACGCCATGCGCGCGCTGGATCATCGCGAGCCGGGCATTCTGGGGACGGTACTCACTGACGACACCATGTTTGCCGAGCTGATTTGCGACGGCATACATTCGAAGCCCGAGATCACTCGCCTGTGGTGGCTGGCAAAGGGGTTGAAGCGGGGGATTCTGGTGACGGACGCCATGAGCGCCACGGGAATGCCGGACGGTGAGTATACGCTTGGCGGTTTTGCCGTGCAGGTGGCAGAAGGTCGAGCCATGAGAGATGGAGTGCTTGCCGGAAGCGTGCTGACGCTGGATCGTGCGCTGGCGAACTTCTTGAAATTTTCGGGCGCGGCTGTCGACGACGGACTGCGGTTGCTGACTGCCAATCCGGCAACGATGATCGGGCTGGGAGACGAAGCGGGCTGCGTTGTCGTGGGGCGCGCGGCAAATCTGGTTGCTGTGAACGCAGAAGGTAAGTTGATTGCTTCGGTTGTGAATGGCGAGCCGGTGACCAGTTCGATTGCTTGATTCGCATGTGAGGGTTCGCGACGGCTGACTACCGGTTGCGATGTGGAGCGTGCCTGCACCGTCATTGAAAGGCTATTGTGCGTGCCACGATGAAGCAGGGAGTTTGCGTCCTGATTGGCTGCATTGTATGCGGCGTTTTAACCTTGTGCGCGGCGATGGGACAGACAACTGAAAAGCCGGCCATCGTGGGCTATGTTTTTCCGAGAGGCTCCGCTCTCACGCCCGGACAGGTTGATGCGCATGGCATGACACGGATCAATTACGCATTCGCAGATACGAAGGATGGGCGGCTGACAACTGGATCTCAAGCGGATGCGCAAAATTTTGCGCTTCTTACCGCGCTGAGAAAAGAGAACCCGTCGCTGACCATTCTGGTTTCGGTAGGCGGATGGCTTGGATCTGGAGATTTTTCCAACATCGCACTCACGGCGCAAAGCAGGAAGGTCTTTACCGACAGTGCGATTGATTTTCTAGGGCGCTATGGCCTGGACGGTCTGGATGTTGATTGGGAGTATCCGGGCTCGCCAGGCGCGGGCCATGCCTATCGAAGCGAAGACAAGCAGAACTTTACGCTTTTGCTGATAGACCTTCGCTCGCGATTCACCGAGGCAGAAAAAACAAGTGGCAGGAAACTGTATCTCACGATTGCGGCCGGAGCGTCTGACGAGTATGTTGCGAACACAGAAATGGCCAAAGTGCAGAGCTATGTCGATACGGTCAATTTAATGGCCTATGACTACAGCGAGGGGGATTCCGGAGGCTTGACGGGCCACGCCGCGCCCCTGTTTACGGACCCGAAGGCGCCCAATCAAGAATCCGCAGACGCCTCAGTGCACGCTTTTGAACTTGCCGGGGTGCCAGCGAGGAAGATCCTTCTTGGGGTGCCATTCTATGGCCGAGCCTGGGAGCAGGTGGGCAGCGAGAATCACGGTCTGTTCGAACGTGGAAAACCGGCGGCGCAAAACTTTTTCCCGTATGGCGTCATTACCGGGACCTTGCTCGGACATGGATTTACGCGCAACTGGGATGCTGCGGCTTCCGCTCCTTTTTTGTACAGCGCGGAGCGGAAGATGTTTGTTTCTTACGAGGATCCTGAGTCACTCAAAGCGAAATGCAAGTATGTGATGACGCAGGGACTGGGTGGAGTGATGTTCTGGGAGTATTCGCAAGATCCGTCGGGCGAGTTGTTGCACACCATCGATCACGCGCTCGATTATCCTGCGGCGGGCGCGCGCTAATCAGACTGCAGATTGATCATTCGGGGCCGATGCCGAGGCGCCCGATTCGACGCCCAGAAGCCATCGTTGCGCGGGGCGCTTTTTCTTCGCGCATCGAGAACTACACCGATTTATTCAAATTCCTTAGAGATTTTGAGAATCGTGGTTTGGTGTCGTAGCATGGCTTCGGCGCTCGATCAGGAAATGATTCGCGTAAAGAGCGATGCCCCATTCCCATGCCGTTCATCACTGCGGCGAAATAGCGGAGCAATGGCGGGCTGCTCATTGAATCAAGAGAGAAGGTCTTCGTGAGAATTCGAGTGGTTGTTCCTGTCCTCGTGAGTTTCTTCGGCCTGGCTTTGGCCGTGCCCGCGCAAGATGCGACGAATGACAAGCAAATTTCGTGCGGCGCGGCGACGTGCCCGTATCTGAATCCAGCATTGACGCCGGCCGAGCGCGCAAAGGATCTGGTGGGCAGAATGACGCTTGAAGAAAAGGTAAGCCAGATGCAGGATGTTGCGCCGGGGATTCCGCGCCTGGGCGTGCCCGAATACAACTGGTGGAATGAGGCACTGCATGGAGTGGCGCGGAACGGATTTGCTACGAATTTTCCGCAATCGATCGGGTTGGCCGCGACATGGGACACAGGACTGATGCACCAGATCGCGAGGGTGATTGCGACGGAAGGCCGGGCCAAGTATAACGAGGCGATTCGCGACGGCGATCATAGCCGTTTTGCGGGGCTTACCTTCTGGTCGCCGAATATCAATATCGATCGTGACCCGCGATGGGGCAGGGGCATGGAAACCTTCGGCGAAGATCCGTTTTTGACCGCGAGCATGGGCGTTGAGTTTGTGAAGGGATTGCAGGGAGACAATCCAAAGTACCTGGAACTGGTGTCAACGCCCAAGCATTTCGCAGTTCACAGTGGACCGGAGCCACTTCGCCACGGCTTCAATGTGGACGTCTCGGATCATGATCTCGAAGATACATATCTGCCGGCGTTCAGGGCCACGATCGTGGACGCACATGCGGATTCGATTATGTGCGCATACAACGCAATCGATGGCGCGCCGGCATGTGCGAATGCAATGCTGATGCAGCAACATCTGCGTAATGATTGGGGATTCTCCGGGTATGCGGTCTCTGATTGCGACGCGGTTGGCGACATTGCACGCGGACATCATTTTTCGACGACCGCAGATCAGGCTGCGGCGGTCGCGGTGAAGGCGGGAACAGATCTTGACTGCGGCAGGACATACGCGGAACTGGTAAAGGCCGTCAACGATCATTTGCTGAGCGAAGCGGATATCGATACTGCGGTAGTGAGTTTGTTTACGGCTCGCATGCGGCTGGGCATGTTCGACCCGCCGGCGATGGTGCCGTTCAACGCGATTCCGTATTCCGAGGTGAACTCTGCGGCCAATCGGGAGCTGGCGCTACGAGCGGCGCGTGAGGCGATTGTGCTTTTGAAGAATCGCGACAACACACTGCCGCTGAAACCGGCGATCCGGAAGATCGCAGTTGTCGGCCCGACCGCGGATCTGCTGGAGTCGATCGAAGGCAATTACAACGGAACGGCTCCCGATCCAGTGACGCCACTCGATGGGATGCGCAAGCAATTCGGTAATGAGAACATCATTTACGCGCCCGGATCCATTTTGGCAGATGGCATGTCGGCGCTCATTCCTTCGGCTTATCTGCGCACAGATGCGTCGTTGAAGACTGCGGGACTGAAGGGTGAGTATTTCGACAACGTGGAGTTTGAAGGCGCTCCCAAGCTGGTGCGCGTGGACGCGAAGATCAACTTCGACTGGAATCGCGTGGCTCCTGCCGCGGGGTTTTCCGATAAGACATTTGCCGTGCGATGGACGGGAGAACTTTTGCCGCCGCAAGCGGGTGAGTATGTGCTGGCTCTTCGCGGTCCCCGGGCGTTCATGTCGCCCACTGCCGGCGGGGCTGCAGCGGGGGCGCAACAACCGACGGGAAGAATGCAGGATCGCGTCCGGCTGTACATTGACGAAAAGCTTGTGATGGACAGCCACAGCGACCCGGCCAATGCGCACGTGAGCTTCAGCGATACGCAGCCACACTCGATTCGCGTGGAGTACGTGCATCTGCCCAACGATCGAAACGTCGATCTGGAATGGGATCCGCCAGCGAACAGCCTGCTTGTCCAGGCGGTCGATGCTGCGCAGAAATCCGATGCAACGGTTGCCTTCGTGGGGCTTTCTCCGAATCTGGAAGGCGAAGAGATGAACGTGCACGTGGAGGGATTCAACGGCGGCGACCGGACGCGCATCGAACTCCCGGCGGCGCAGGCGCACCTGCTGGAGGCGCTGGGCGCAACCGGCAAACCCCTGATTGTGGTGGTGACTACCGGTAGCGCGCTCGCGATGCAGTGGGCCAGGGAGCATGCGGATGCATTGCTGGTGGCGTGGTATCCCGGCGAAGAGGGCGGCGACGCGATCGCAGAGACACTCGCAGGGAAAAACAATCCGGCGGGACGGCTGCCCGTCACCTTCTATCGCGCAACCGACGATCTACCCGCGTTTACCGACTACTCGATGAAGGACAGGACCTATCGCTATTTCAAAGGCGATGTGTTGTATCCGTTCGGGTATGGCATGAGTTATTCGACATTCAGCTACCAGGCACCGCACGCCAGCTCTGCAGCGATTGAAGCCGGTGCGACGGTTACGGTGACGGCCGAGCTGCGTAACGAAAGCAAGCGCGACGGCGAGGAGGTGGCGGAGCTTTACGTTGTTCCGCCGCAGACCGCAGTGTCGCCGCAACGGGAGCTTGAAGGATTCCAGAGGATTCATTTGCGCGCGGGCGAAATGCGGCGCGTCG
This sequence comes from uncultured Acidobacteriaceae bacterium, assembly GCA_963758785.1. GTDB lineage: Bacteria > Acidobacteriota > Terriglobia > Terriglobales > Acidobacteriaceae > Telmatobacter. Next base: position 509,044 of record CAVWXA010000015.1, on the reverse strand, counting down.
AGTTCACGCTGACCCCGCGGGAACTGAGCGAGGTAGACGAGAAGGGGAACCGGGCCGTGGTTCCAGGCGAGTACAAAATCTTCATTTCGGGCGGACAGCCGGAAGCGGAAACCCAGGCCACAACTCTCCGCATTTCAGGAACGATGGCGCTGCCGAAGTGAGTGTGGTACCAAGGTTAAATCCATTCGCAATGCGACAAGGCTATCGGGCGATGGCCTGGATTTGCGCGGCAACGAAATCGTGCACGAACATCAGACTGGTCGGGTTGCTTACGGTTTCGGGTTCTTGTTCGCCAGCTTTGTGAATGAGCAGGACAGGTCTCGGATCCCACTGCCCTCCATGTGAAACGCGCTCATCCTCAGCGCTCCAGCCTGGTTGCGGACGCCACAGTTGCGTGCGCCAGGAGTGGTCACCCTGGACAATCAAAGTGGTAGCAGCCCAGCGTGGCTGCGCCTCGAGCACACTGAGCATCTGACCCAACAACCGATCGGAATAGTCGAGCGAGTCAAGATACGACCCTCCAGGCCCAAACGTAGCTGTGCGCCGGTTCCAAAACTCGGGCGGGTGCGGCGCGGGAAGATGGACATAAATTAAATCGGCCTGGCTGGTAGCGAGTGTTTGAAGTGCATGCTGGCTCATGTCCTTGACCGATGCAACATGGCCCGCAGATTTCCATGCCGCAGTATCCGCCCAGGCCTTGCGAGGCGTAATGAATTGCTCGGCGAGAATGCGCAGCGGAAACCAGACATTCTCAGCGAAGCTGGCGTCGAGCGAGGTAGGGCCGCGGTCCTGCGCGTCGTCGTTGCTCCAATAGCACTGCGATGCCGCGCCCGCAAAGACCGGGCAGTAAGTGATGCACCATCCAACAATCGAAGTTGTGACACCGCGCTGCTTCGCCATGCCGATCAGGGAGGCGTTGACATCGAAGAGCTGCCAATGCGGGGAGTCCTCGAAGCGCACCAGATAACGTTTTTCCGCGGTATAGGTGACGCTGGTGACGACGCGGCCGAGGAACAGGCTCGGCACCACCTGAGTGGTCCAATAAGCGATCGGTGTGACTTGGGTGTAGAGTGTGCTTTCATTGCGCAGGTGGTCAAAATTCGGGAGTTGAAGCGACGGATCGCGGGATTCAAAGGCGGGCTTGTAGGATAGCTCGTCGAAAAGAATCCAGACGAGGCGCGGCTTGATTTGAGGTTGCGCAGCAATGGGTGTCGCATAAGCCTGCGGACCGGGACGCCACATGGCCGCGCGCACCAATTGCCAGGTCATCACCAGGGCGAATACAGCAAATCCGGTGAGGACGGCGCTGCCCGCATTTCGAAGTTTGGCTGCGCGCGCGGGCGCGAGGGGAATGAGAAGCGCGAGGAAGGCGATCCAGAGCAGGCTGACTGTAAGTGTCGCGGCATTCGGAACGTCGAATGGAAAGACATTGAGATTGCGCACCAAAAGGAACGGAGGCAGCGCGGCCATCAAGACCCAGCGCAACATTGGCCACCACTGAAGCTTGCGCAGGATCGCCATCAAGACCAGGAAGACAAGGGCCACAATGGCGAGGTCGGTAATTTGAGCCAGGGTAATTTTTGTGAGCGGCAAGGGAACGCGCATGCGCTCATCGCCAGCGGAAGACGTCATGTCAATGTAGTTGGGCAGAAGGAGAATGGCAGCAAAGCCCAGCGCCTGGGCGATCCGCTTGATCATCCGAGGCTCGCTTGAGCACGTAAATCGCCGACGAATGCAGACGCGCCGACGCCAAGGGAAATTCGCTCGATTCGAGAGAGATGCTTACGGACTCTGCGCCCTGCGAGCGGGCGAGTCAGGTGCAAAGCATTTTGTTTGGTCAGGCGGAGATTGGCTCTCGGATCGCGGAAATTTAACTCCGGATCACTGTTCCCGGGCGGGAGGCTCGAAGTTTGATTAGCTAGCTCGACCTGACCGTTCACGTGTTGGGCAAATCCTCGCCCTTTGTGGCTTGGGGTAGATCTTCGTGGTCACTTTCAGGGGGGGTGCGGCACAGGAGCGAATAGATCTTGCGGCGTAAATACCAGCCAGCGGCGACGAGAGCGGATCCGGCTGCCTGAATTGCCAGCAGACCGCTCCCCGGATCCGCATAGGCGTATGCAGGGCGCTCAAAAAGCAACACCGCTCCCAGAATCATCAGGGCGAGGGGGAAGATGCGCAGGACAATTCTCATAGTGACCTTTGATGACTCGAGAGTTCGATGTATGTTCGTGCCGGAAACTTAAGGAGCGGGAGATCGGCAGCGGAACTCGTACCCATCGCTCTTATCAAAGACGGTTAAACCGGCTTGAGAGTTTAAGTTGCGGGCAAATTGTGTGGCGCGGGCCTTCGCAATAACCCAAACCCATGAATTTCGGCAAGTGGGTTTTGATTCAGGTACATGCACGCGCGGGTATGGCCGCGGGCAGGTCAGTTGCCGAATTCGAGGTCGTCGAAGCGCCGCCATTTGTAGATGGCTATGGATACGATCCAGCTCAACGCGAAGAATCCGATGATGAAATAGCCGAGCGTGCCAAAGTTGCCGTTGAGTTCCAGCACAAGATCCCAGAAGGCGCCGCTCAACTGGAAATGACCGGCGAGGAGGCCGAGCGCCTCGATTCCTCCGACCACGAGCGCAACAATGACCGACACGAAAGTGATGGTCATGTTGTAGTAAAGCTTGCGAACGGGCTTGATAAAGGCCCAGCCGTAGGCGCCAAGCATAAGAATATTGTCGGTGGTGTCGATGAGCGACATGCCGGCGGCGAAGAGCGCAGGAAGGGCCATGATGGACCACAGAGGCAGCCCCTTTGAGGCCTCGGCGGCCGAGATGGCGAGCAGGCCGATCTCGGTTGCGGTATCGAAGCCGAGACCGAAAAGGACACCGAGTGGGTACATGTGCCAACTGCGGCGAATCATGGCGAACATGGGCCGGAACAGGCGCGCTAGGAATCCGCGGCTGGCGAGGAGCATGTCAAAATCTTCGTCGACATAGGGCGCGCCGCCGCGCACACGCGCGAAAGCGCGATAAATGGAGAACAGAACAATGATGTTGACGATGGCGATGCCGAAGAGGAAGAGAGAGGAAATGAGAGTGCCAATAACTCCGCCGATGACGCGCGCGGCATCGAGGCGGTGTTGCAGCGCGAGGGCTGTTGCTGCAATGGCAGCCGTACCCAGAAAGACGATTGTGGAGTGGCCGAGCGAGAACATGAAGCCCACTGCTACTGGCCGCTTGCCTTCCTGCATGAGCTTGCGAGTGACATTGTCGATGGCCGCAATATGATCGGCGTCGACGGCGTGGCGCAGGCCAAAGCTGTAGGCGAGAAGCGCAGTTCCCATGAGAAGGGGATGATGGCGAAAGGCAAGAATTGCCCAAAGCCATCCGGCCACATTGAAGGCAAGCAGAATTGCATAAATGCCGACGACCTTGCCGCGTACATTGGCCGGCGTGTCGTCGAACAAGCTGCGGAGACCGCGCGGCTTGACGCGCTTGCTGGCGGAATCCTGCTCGGGCTCAGTGGCCAGGTCTGCCATTGAGAGTTCTCCGTTGCAATTCAGCGATTGTGGCGCGCTGCATGGGGCGCGAAGATGGTGGGCCTGCGAGGGTAGTGAAGACTGTACACATCGCGAAGGATTTGAGGCCAGTGCGATGAGGGTTGCTGGTGAGTGTGGAGGCGAGATGGCCGTGACTGCGAATGAGGCAATATTACCATTTTGAAAATCGTGCTATCAAGCGCAGAGGACACTGCGCTTTGAGGCGAAACACAGCGGACCTTGCTTGGGACAGCGGCTGGCTGGGCGGGATGTTGCGGCGCAGATTACTGCGCCGACGCGGCGGGCGGTTTGGATGCGGCTGCCGGCGGCGGGGGCGCGGGCTTGGGCTTAGGCGCGCCTTCCTTTTTCGATGGAGCCAGAATGGCGTGGAGGATGGTGCCCTCCATGCGCGGCATGAATTCGACCACGCCGGCTTCGCCGATGTCCTGGATAAGGCGATTGATGATCTTGTAGCCGAGCTCGCGGTGGGCCATCTGGCGGCCGCGGAAGCGCAGGCTGGCCTTCACCTTATCGCCCTCTGAGAGGAAGCGGACGGCCTGATTCTTCTTGGTTTGGTAGTCGTGCTCATCGACCGTAACAGAGAACTTGACTTCCTTGACGGTAATGACTTTTTGGCGTTTGCGAGCAGCTCGCTCGCTCTTTTCCTTCTCGTACAGAAAGCGGCCGTAGTCCTGGATACGACAGACGGGCGGAACGGCGCTCGGCGAGACTTCAACGAGGTCGAGGCCGCGCTCGCGAGCGATCTTCAGCGCCTCAAAGGGTGCAAGAATGCCAAGTTGTTCGCCGTTTTCGTCGATAACGCGGATTTCGCGCGCGCGAATCCGGTCGTTGATGCGGATAAAGGACTTAGCCGAACGTTTATCGAATGCGATGGTACTCCTCCGAGTAGGCGTTGAGCGGGCCGGCTAAAGGACACGACGGACCACGGCCACACAAACGCAACCTGAGTATAGCATTGGCCTAGCCGGGGCGAACAAAGGGGTTTAGGGGATTTCTCCACATCTGAGGGCGCCTTCATCGTTGAGACCGGTTGCGCTAACGCGCACGAGCTGATTGGCAGGCAAGCGTGTGTTGAGCTCAACGGGGATGAAGTTGTCTGTGAGAGCGGCGGTGTGCCCGAGGGCGGCGAGCGGAGCCGTCGTATGCAACGTGATGGCTGAAAGCTTGCGGCCAATGAGATTGCGTCGATGCGCGCGCGTTTTTTCGGCTGCAAGGGCGCGGAGTGCGGCCATGCGCTCGTCGACCACGGATTGAGGGATGGGAGACGCGGCGTGCATCGCCCATGCGCTCGTCCCGGGACGCGCCGAAAAGGGAAACAGGTGAAGGTAGCCGAAGGGCAGAGCGCGCACGAAGGCGAGTGTCTCGCCAAATTCGCGATCGGTTTCGCCGGGAAAGCCGACCATCACGTCAGCGCCGAGGGTGACATCGGGGCCGACGGCATGCACGAGGGCCATCGCCTTATCCGCGTAGTGCCAGGGACGGTAGCGGCGGTGCATGCGTCGCAGCACGGCATCGGAGCCCGACTGGAGCGGGAGGTGGGCATGGCGTGCAAGACGCGCGCCACCGAATTGGCTCATCAGGGCGAACAGCTCATCGTCCCAGTCCATGGGTTCGATGGAGCTAAGGCGCAGGCGGTGTAGTGGGGTTTGCTCGAGGATGGAGCGAACGAGCGAGGCGAGCGTTGCGGGCGAGCCGGGCGCAGGCAGCAGGTCGCGACCCCAGCGGCCGAGGTTGATGCCTGAGAGGACGAGTTCCTTGCCGCCGGCGACGACGAAGCTTCGGACCTGACGCAGCACGGCTTCGGCGGGCAGACTCTTTGAGGGTCCACGTGTAAAGGGGATGACGCAAAACGTGCAGCGATTGGAGCAGCCCTCCTGAATCTTCAGGTTGGGTCGCGTTTGCGCACCGGGGAAGAGCGGCGCTTCGGCGAGGAAGGAGTGGGCGAAGCAGTCGTCGACCCAGACGGGGGCCGAGGGCCAGACGGGGGCCGACGGGCATGTGCCGCGCGAGAGCAGCGATTGCACGGGGATGAGTGTGAGCGGGAGCGGTGCGTCCTGGGTTGCGTCGCGCGTGAGATCGTTGCCAGCGAGCGCGAGGATGATTTGTGGTGCGAGCGCTTTGTGGCTATTGCCGACAACGGCAGCCACGCCGGCGAGCGCGGCCAGTTCCTGCGGCGCGCGCTGCGCGTAGCAGCCAGTGACGACGATTTTCGCCGCGGGATTCCTGCGGTGCGCGCGACGGATGAAGGCGCGGGCGGCGCGGTCAGCCTCGGCGGTGACACTGCACGTATTCACGACTACGACGTCGGCCGCGAACGGGTGTCGCTCGGCGATGGCGCGCAGATGCTCACCGATGGCCTCGCCGTCAGCGCGGGCCGCTCTGCAACCGAAGTTCTCGATGTGAAAGACCGCCATAATTCTAGTCTATTGAATTCCTGGTTGCGGAGCGACTCGCTGGGAGCGGGGCTGACAATTTAGGCTTGGAACGGATTTTTGTGGAGGAGAACAGATGCACCTCTATCTCCGTTTCTCTCGCTTCGCCGGCCTCGTTCTCTGCATCACCGGCGCAGGTTGCCTGGCCTCTTCCGCCCTGGAGCAGACCGCGCCGCAGCCTCGCGTTCTGGTCTACACGCGCAACTACACGCCGGACGGCAAGGGCTATGTGCACGACAATATCGCCGCCAGCGTGGCAGCAATCCGCAAGATGGGACAGGAGTCCGGATTCACGGTCGATGCCTCAAACGACTCGGGCGTCTTTACGGAAGGCAACCTGCGCCAGTACGCCGCGCTGGTGTTTGCCAACAGCAATAACCAGGCCTTCAGCGACGATGCGCAGCGCGACGCCTTCAAGCACTACATTGAAGCCGGCGGCGGATTCGTTGGCATCCACTCGGCCTCAGGATCCGAGCGGGATTGGCCTTACTTCTGGTCCGTACTGGGCGGCAAATTCGTGGCTCATCCGCGCCAGCAGGCGTTCACTGTTCGGGTCGTAGACCCAGGCTTCGCCGCCGTCAAAGGAGTGCCCGCGCAATTTACATGGACAGACGAATGCTACTTTCTTGACCACCTCAATCCGGATATTCATCCAGTTCTGGTCACGGACCGGACCAAACTCGCCACACTTGAGCCCATGACGATCGACGCAGCGAGTTTCCCGGTCGATTTGCCGCTGGCGTGGTACCACGAGTTCGATGGTGGCCGCGAGTTCTACCTGGCGCTTGGCCACAACAAGGAAGACTACGCCAATCCCCTGCTGTACGAGATCATCAGAAATGGGATCCTGTGGGCGATGAAGTCCGCACGGCAGTAAAACCTGCATCGTTCCGGGCCACTTGCACCTGCACACAAGATGCGGGCCCGGCGCGCCTAAACTGACTCTTCGATATACTGGATGCAGCGGTTTTCATCCGTAGAATCAATCTTCACGATGCCATACACAGCAACTGCCAATATTCAGGTACCCGTTCAGGCAGCGGCAAGAAGCCGGACATGGCACATTGCCGGATACGTTTACTTCACCTTTATCTGCTATGTTTCCATAGGCTTACCGCTGGCGGTGCTGCCGCCTTATGTGCATCTGCGCATGGGCTACAGCGCGGTGCTGGCGGGGCTGGCCATCAGCATCCAGTACATTGCCACGTTGTTGAGCCGGCCATGGGCGGGCCGGATTTCCGATCACATGGGCGCCAAAGTTTCGGTGCTGTGGGGCATGGCCTGCTGCACGGCGAGCGGCGCGTTTCTGGTGGGTGCGGCGGCATTGCACACCGTGCACTGGCTCAGCTTTGCGGTTCTCATCGTGAGCCGGCTGGTGCTGGGCGTGGGCGAGAGCCTGGGTTCGACGGGATCGACGCTATGGGGCATCACCAGTGCGGGACCTGAACACACGGCGAAGGTGATTGGCCTGAACGGCATCAGCACGTACGGCGGCATGGCGCTGGCTGCGCCGCTGGGTGTGGTGCTGGACCAGCAGTGGGGCCTGACTTCGATCGGCGTGGTCACGATCCTGATTGGAGCGGTGAGTTTTGTGATGGCATGGCGCAAGGCTCCTGTTGCAGTTGAGCCGGGCGAGTATCTTCCTTTCACCCAGGTGCTGGGACGCGTGGCGCCGCACGGCATGGGACTGGCACTGGGCGGCGTGAGCTACAGCGTGCTGGCTACTTTTGTCACGCTGTTTTATGTAAGCCGGCACTGGACGGGCGCGGCACTGTGCCTGACCGCATTCGGGTTGGCGTTTGTCGCGGCGCGCGTGCTGTTCATTAAAACCATCGGCAATTACGGTGGATTCCCGGTGGCCATTGCCTCGCTGCTGACGGAAGCCGTGGGCATGGTTCTGCTGTGGCAGGCGACGGCGCCGTGGATGGCGCTGGCCGGGGCCGCGGTGGGCGGATTGGGCCTTTCGCTGGTATTTCCCGCCATCGGTGTAGAAGCGGTGAAACGCGTGCCAGAGTTCAATCGCGGCACCGCGCTGGGCGTCTATACCGCATTTGCGGACGTGTCGTTCTTCCTGACCGGGCCAATCGCCGGCGCCATCATTGGATTCTTCGGCTACGCAAGCGCGTTTCTGTTTGCGCTGATCTGCGTGATGGCGGGGCTGGGGATCGTGGTCGTGCTCAAGCAAATGCAGGCGCGCGCGGGCAGTTCGAGGTTCAGAGTTCACAGTTCGTAGTTCACAGCACCGAATGCGAGATGTTTACTTTTCGGTAGCCCCTCCCCATCCCCCATCCTCCCACCGGGGGTCGCATAGCGATTCCTCTTTTTTCAATGAGTTGCGTGCGTCGGTTCCCCTGCGAATCCTCTATTTTTGAGGAATTTGGAAGCCAAATTCCTCAAAACAGAGATTCTGTCGGCCGTGCTGAGGGCACAGAAGGCGACCGAGACAAGCGAATGAACGTGACGGAAATGCGAGCCCGCGTGACTGAATCGATCCCAATACCAGAGTAGCGAATTGAAGGAAATGATCTGCAAAAATGGATCAGGGATCAGTGGTCGGGGATCAGCCTCCGAATCAGCAGGTTAGCGCCTTGAGAAACAGTGGGTGAGCGGCAAGGGGCTTGACAGGGAAAAAATTGGAGTTCGCGGCGCTCGCGCGTTCGATGAAGCGGCGGCGGGGCGCGGGTGGTCTTTCCGATGGCAATGAGGCGAGGGGGAAGTGGGGTCATTATCACCTTGACACAAGGTAAAATGCTTCATGAATATCCATTTTCGCGAGTAAACGTAAGGGATTGTTCACCTTTACACAAGGTGTGCCTCAGTGGGAGGATTGGGGCATGGATGACAATGCACTGTCCGATAAGCCGGACATTCCGCTGGAGCTACCGATGGCGGCCACAAAGAATCTTTCGGGGGAAAGTGAACCGCGCTCAAGCATGGAACGCACTTTCTGCGCGATCGAACATAGCTGGTTCCAGCTCATGCTAGGCATCATAGCGATTTTCTTTGGTATATTCGACGGGCGATATATCGCGATGGTCAGCGTGATGCTTCCTATGGCTATACATCGATCTGGTTCTCTTAGAGGATTGTCGCGAGGTAGGAAGGTAGCGATTTATGTTATACCTTTTTGTCTGTTATTTAGCGTGCTGTGGATAGGTGGAATTAGATGGAATAAGGATAGGGACAATTCTCCTTTAATTAGAGCAATAGCAGAAGCGGTTGGAGCTAAACTGTCTGGCGTGGTTGGAAGGTTGGCGCCACCAGGGACACAAATACAAACGCAGGGAGTACCAGCACCTCCGCCATCTGACTACAGTAGTCGTAACGAAACCATTTTTCGGGAATCTTGGCCCTAGGGCGGTTGAATTATCCAACGAAATTATGAAAGACGTTGCTTTTTACGGATTGGCAGGGCCGGAAAACCAATTCAGAACTGAAATACCTCAGCCAAAAAGACCTGCTAATCAACACGATCTAGACCAGATGAAAACTTCGGTACAGGATCTATCAAACCAATTTCACAATAATTTCTTTGAAAAGGTGAAGGATATTAGGAATGAATTTGCAAAGCATGAAATAGGTGATCCGGAATTGGATGAATTCTTTACGACGCAAGAAAAATTCGATCAAATGAACCCGCGCGCCCTAATTCTTCCACAAGAGATCGAGGAAGTAGCAACGCGATTAAAAGCACTGGCGCAGGAAATACCCAAGCAGCCATAATTCAGCAATTACTACGCTGCATCCGCCGTCAGTTTTTTGTATTCCAGCACAGGCGCTTCAATAAGTTTCATCAGGGTATCGCGGAATAGATAAGGATTAGAGCGATTGTTGAAACCGAAACGTCATTTCATCAAGATAGGCGGGAAGATGCTTTGCCGAAACCTTGTGCCACGATCCCACAATCCCACGCTTGAGCAGCGAGAATGCCGATTCGATCCCGTTGGTCGTAATGTCGCCGTCAACGTAAATGCCATGGCTGTGATTGACTGTCTTGTGCGACACGCCGAACGCTCCGGCCTTGATAAGAGCCTTAGGGTAAATGGCCGACTCATCAGTCATAATCACTTCCACATCAGCGGATACGTTCTCTTTCATGTACTTCGCCAGTGTTCCCGCTTTCACATCTTCAGCCTTGAAAAACCTCAATTCTCCCCCGCGCTGTTTGATGCCAAACACCGGGACCTTCGCTCGCCTCGCGGCCAGTACGCCTTGACCCGTCTTTTTTCCACCGATATAAGTCTCATCCATCTCTACGATGCCGTCCAGGGGCTCAAGATCGGCTTCCTTCATCGCAGCGCGAATCCGATGGCACAGATACCATGCCGTCTTGTAAGAGATGCCCAACGTCCGTTTAAGCTGATTGGCGCTCATCCCCTTGCGCGATTCGCAAAGGAGGTAAACGCAGAGGAACCACTTCCACAGAGGCAGGTGGGAGTCATTGAAGATCGTCCCGGCAGTTACAGAGAACTGGTAGCGGCAATTGTCGCAGTCGAATTGATCGCGTTTTGTCACGTGAGAAATCTTGCGCGATTTGCAACGCGGGCAGATAATCACATCAGGCCAACGCAGCGCCTCAAGATACTCCCGGCACTTCTTCTCGCTGCCGAACTGCTCAATCAGAGAGCAAAGATTAACGGAGTCCTTCATGGCTAAACCCTCCACATCTTTCAAGCACCCGCGCCACATGACCACGGAAGAGGCTGTCTCTCATTTGTTCCATCCCAAGGTGATTGAGCACATCAAGAAGGAGAAGGAACAGCAACCCAAGAAACGTCCACAAAAGAAAGGTTAGCAGGATTCCTACCTTGTGTCAAGTATATAATCTCGGGAAGTGGCTACCGGAGCGCTTATGGGTACGAATCTGCGGAGTCTCGATGGCACGTTGGGTGCATCACCGAGTGCGCGGCCCGTCGCGAAAGGCTGAACGGTTAGCGACAGAGTAACTACCGGATAGCCGTTGATACGCCCGGAACGAGTCAATTCACCTCCAGCTATCGTCCCCTCCTGATGGCCGAACATAATCTGCGACGAAATCAAATCCCGCGAGTTCGAGTCGAGCCACTAGGCGATCCAGTTCCGACGAAATTGGAACATAGAGCGTTAAGTACTCGTCGTGATCTGCATAAATTGCAAAGCTCGACGGTGATGGCACAAACACGAAATCGATCCAATCGTTGAGCATCGCATCCAGGAGCACAGCCACATCCTGTGCGCTGGAAGCTACGGCGCAGAAAGTCCAATGGTCCTCTAGACGCGATTTCACGAGCTTTCAGGACTGCCAACACATTTCGTGGTTCGAATACAGCCTGATCCGTAGATGCAACTCCCTGATCAACAGGAAAAACAGCCAGCAGAGCTGAGAGAAAACTCTCCATGTCCTTGCGCGGCGTCACAAGCGTCTTTTGATGGGGCCAAGGGGTGGCGCGGAACAGGCGGATTGTGTCGGGAATGGATGGTAATAGTCGGATCACTGCATTCAGCCTACATGAATGAGCGGCGAGCAAATCGTGCTCTAGCGGTGGGGTTCCGGGCCTATTGTCGTCAATTGGGAAGTAACCCCATTTTGGAGCTACTTCCGGATGGCCGGTCACTCGCCAAGAATCAATGATTATCCGCGAAGACCAACTTCCGCATTTTGTTGCTCACAATCCTTGGTGCGCACGCCCTCGCCAGAGGAGTCATACGTCGTAGAAATGGGCAAAAAGACGCGAACTCGAGTACCGTGATCTTCCCCATCCTGACGGCTCTCAATCTCAATCCGGCCTCCGTGGCCTTCAACAAACTGATTTGCGATAAATAAACCGATGCCGGTGCCCACGGTGTTGCCGGTGGTGAAGAAGGCTTCAAACACTCTCGGCAGATCGGACTCGGCGATGCCAACGCCGTTATCCTGAATGGTCAAGATGACGCCGTCCGGAGACCCTACTGCGTCTTCCACGGAGATGGACAAGACGCCTCCCTTTTGCATGGCGTAAATCGAGTTCATCATCAGGTTTGAGACCATCTGCATCATCTCCCCGCGACGCAGCACGATTTTCCTCGATGAATGAATCGCCTTCTTAATCGCAATGCCAGTTGCTGTACACCGAGGCTCATAGATCGTGATTGCATGGAGAGCGATCTCCCCGATTGAGGCACTGCTTGCCGCCGCGTGTTCGTGGTAATAACCCAGCGTCTGCTTGGCGATATGCGAGACACGCCCGAGTTCCGTCTCGACCGACTGGAAGTAACTGATACCTGCCGGGTCGACAATCATCGGGCGAAGGAGGTACATCAAGTTCATCACAGCTTCGAGTGGGTTGTTGATTTCATGGGCGATCGTCGCCGCCATGCGGCCGGTTACCGCGATCTTTTCCGCTTGCAACAGGGCTTGTTCAAGCCGTTTGCGCGTGGAGATATCCTGCAAAATCTTGGACGCGCCGATCACTCGACCGTGCTTGTCTTTTATGGGAGAAACGGTGAGGGAGACATCGAGCAATTGGCCACTCTTGGTGCGACGCACGGTCTCGAAATGCTCGACTCGGCGTCCGGCACGGATATTTTCCATGATCGTCTTCTCATCGGAATGAAGATCCTCGGGAATCAGCTTAAGGATGGACGCTCCAATCATCTCGTCCGCGGAATAACCGAAAAGACGCGTGGCGGCCGCATTCCAGCTTCTAATGATGCCGTTCAGATCCTTGCTGACAATCACATCGTCGGAGGATTCGACAATTGCTGCGAGTTCGCCGAGACGCTTGGAACTTTCTTCCAGCATCTGTTCCTTCTCAAACAAGCGATCCTCTGTCCTCTGATGTTCGGTGCCAAGCAACTCATATTCCTGTTCGAGCTTTAGGTGTCGCTCGTTCAAATCGCGCAAGGAGATCAGATCTTCTGAGATGCGATGAGCCAGCATGCTTTCCGGCAAGTGGGCCGGGTTTGCAAGGACACGCGCGGCAATGGTTTCATGGGTAGCCAGGAGCTGCTCGATGTCGTCTTCCAGAATCAGTTCGGGATGTATCTCGGTCCAGTAGTGGGCTGTGCGGATAAAGGCCAGAAGAAGCTTGGTGTACTCCAGCGTCTTTGCATCAAGGACACATTTGAGGCCGTGTAGCGCCCTCGACGCATCGGGAGTTCTCAAGAAGACATGTGCTGCGCATGCAAAGATTGCCCTTTCCTGCGCGCTGTCCGGCTCGGGGGGAAAGATCCCATGCCCGACCCTTCACATAAAGCGAGGTGTTGATCCAGATCGAACTTGAAAGGAAGATCTCGCCGGAGCAGAGGCAACACTTCGTCGACCGATTGCGGCAGGCACTGTGGGTCGCCCGCGGGACGACCCAGACCGACCAGGAACCCAAGATGTCTGGCGATGCAGTACCGGACATCGCAGAAAAGGGACAAGTAAACAAACAATCTCTCCTTCAGGAGAGAAGGCAGCGGGTTGTCAAGGTATGCGAACTGAGCAAAACCCCACAGGTTTTCTGTGATTTCCGGATCGTCGGTGGTGAGTCGAAAGAAGTTCGGAAGAACTCCGAATCGGGCGCTAATTGCGGATTCCAGTCGGGTTCTCATACTCTTTTCCTTCGGAGAACCCTCGATATTGAGTTCTGCCAATTTGCCGATGGCGCGGGCCGCTGTCGGATCATCGGCAAGCGTTATCCATTCTCCAATGGTTCCACGACGAAGGGGCGTTGACTGAGCGGTCTTATACACTTCAATCATTAATCGGAAGCCGATATTACCTCGGGTTCCAGGTGGGTCATCGCCAAGACCTTCCCGTACCAAATATGGTGCAACAATGGTGCAACTTCCGGGATGCCGGTGATCCCGGAGTATTGGGCCGGAAAACATGCGGCTCGATGCTTCAATGCGGCGGCCAAATGGCGCAGGCTCGGGTCATGGTAAGGAGATTTGCCAACATTTGACCTAAGTTCCTGGTTGCGGGCACCTGCTCAAAACCAAGGGGAAGGCTTGGTCTGGTGGCGGGATGCACCCGAATGCGATTCGTGCTTTGGCGCCCCGACTTCCACAGTGATGCCGGTTACAACCGAACAGTCGTTGAGAGTGAAATGCAATGCAGGCGGCGATTCCGGTCGGCCACGCGCGGCGTACCACCATCGTCGTCGATCTCTCTCTCGGCCAGGGACGCTGGGAAATTCTGCGCGAGAGCGCCGTTTCCACCCACGAAATCGACATGGTCTTGCAGCGGTAAGATGGTGCACATGAAAGACCAACCCAAGCCGCATCGCCGCCACTGGGCTCGACGCGTTTTTGCTGTGTTGTTCCTCGCTTCGATTCTCGCGTTTCTGGGATGGTCCTGCTGGGTCTACGTGCAAATTGAGGACTATGCCGGTTTGGACCAGGCCGCGCCGTCGGACGCCATCGCCGTTGTGGGCGCGGCGGAGTACGATGGACAGCCCTCCCCGGTTTTCCGCGCACGCCTCGACCACGCGCACGATCTCTACAGCCGCGGCATCGCACCGCTCATCATCGTGCTGGGCGGTACCGGCGGAGATCAGTACTCAGAGGGTGCGGTGGGCCGCGACTACCTGGTGAGTCTGGGCATCCCCGAATCTGCCATCATCGCCGAAACCCAGAGCCGAAACACCGAGGAACAGGCCCACCGTATTGCCGTCATCGCCCGAGCCAACGGTCTGCGCCGACTGGTCGTCGTCAGCGACGGCACCCACCTGTTTCGAATTCACGAGATCTGCGCCGCAGATGGCCTCGATGTACTTACCTCTCCCCGGACTCGCGTCTCCTTTGGAGGCGGCACCGCGGAAACCGAACGCCTTGCGCACGAGATCCTCAGCTACACCGGCTGGCGGCTGCATCTGCATCTGCCTTGAGGCGGAGTTAGCACCGCTGCCCGTTCCCGCGTCAGAAAAGAATCGCCGGCGGAGTTTGGACGCGACGATCATCGAGGGCGTTGGGATGAGGGGATCGGCTGGACCTGTTAACCAATCCATGGTCACGTGCGTATTAGCTGCATGACCCGGCTCTTCAGAATCAATCTCGTCTTGTTCGCCTTCCTCGTTTTCGAGCCGTTCGTTGCCGGCGCTGCGGCTCAAAAACCGACCTTCGAGGTTGCAACCATCAGGCCCAGCAGAGAAGCCGTGAAATTCGAGCACGATGGAAAAACAGAATTCCTAGGCGATACCCTGCGCATGCAGGACGTAACCGTCGACACGTGCATTAAGCTCGCCTATCACGTGCAGGACCGCCAGATCGCCGGCCCAGGCTGGCTCGAGACCGATCACTTTGACATTACGGCAAAAACCGATGGCCCTGCAGACGAAGACACCATGAAGCGGATGCTTCAATCTCTGCTCGCCGAACGTTTTGGCCTCAGCTTCCATCGCGAGCCGAGAGAAATGAAGGTCATCGTACTCACGGTTGCAAAAAGCGGGCCCAGGCTCACACCCGCGGCGGCACCGGAGGCGAAACCCTTCCGCGAGAACTCAGCCAATGGCACAATCGCGAAATCCATGCCGATCGGTGAGTTCGCCGACTTTCTCTCCGGGCCACTTGATATGCCCGTCGTCGATCACACAGGCCTCACTGGAAAATACGATTTCGCCCTTGAATTCACGCCATATTTGCCGGACCCGACAAAGAATATGGATGGAACCAAGCCGGATACAACCTCCATCCTCAAAGCCGCATTAAATGATGAACTCGGCCTGAAGATGGCAGCCGGCAACGCGCCAATCGACGTCCTTGTCGTCGACCACGTCGAAAAGCGAACACAAAATTAGGCGAGCGTTTTGGGGAAAGTGCGTGAGAGTGGCCAGGAACGATAGAAGTGTCATGCTGTTGACCGTTGGGAGGACAAGTCCGCCTCAGAGAGTTGGAGATACGGGCCGAGGCCTGTACCCTTCATGGACCACCGTGGCAGAGCCAGGATGGGCACCCGCTGACACGATTGGCGGGAGGGTATTGGCACGGCGTAGGCCGGGCGATGATACGAAGTCTGCTGTTTATTCGATTGAGGCTTTCGCGGTTTGGCCGGCGACCGATTGCGCGGCAACGGGCCAGTGCCCCTCTCAGCGGCCGGGGTCGACCTTCTTTTCAATCCAGGCGATGGCCATTGTGTGCCAGTCAGGATGGGCGCTGGCATTGATGTAGCGCTCATAGGCGTCGATGCCGGACTCGCTGGCAAGGCGCTGGAACTGCATGGTCACGGTAGCCGATTGCAGGATGACGCAACTGCGTTCCATGCCGGCGTTGCGATACAACTGTTGCCCTTCAACCATGACGGGCTGCGCATTCACCTTGAGATCGCCAGGGCGAAGTTCGCGCATGTCGATGAGAACGCCGAACGATTTTGGAGCGGCGGCGAGCGCCTTGCGCGATTCCTCGCGCCAACGATTGATTTCGTCGAGGTCAATGGATCCGCCGAAGGTGAGTTGAAAGCCGTAGCCCTGCCTGGAAATGCTATACATGATCGCTCCTCAAAAGAACATTTATCGGCGGGAACCGAGGGTACATGAGGACGCGAGGCTCCGGGACGCGAGGAGTGCGGCAGTTGATCGGGGCGATTTGCGTCTGAACGTCTCGCCGCGCCAACTCCCGCAAAACGTCTCAAGGGATTCATCGAGCAGTTCAGAGTTCACTTGGAGTCGCCCTATGACGGAGACAGGCCTGCGCTTGCCGGCCAGGTGATGGCAAAACTGTTGTAGGCGCGGCTGCGCCGGGTTGACGGTGCATCACAGGTTTTTAGTCTTGTCGCTCGAAAGGCGGGCAGGGTAGAATCCACCAAACTTCTTGTGCTCGGAAGGAATTCCGGCGCGGAGAGTGGGAGGGTATACTCGATGGCAAACCTGGGAAAACCGTCGCTGTTTGCTGCAACTTTGCTTTTAGCCGCATGCACGGCAAAGCCGGCGGGAGCAACTCAAGCTCCCACCGACGTGTGTTCGCTGCTGCCGGCAGCAAGCTTGAACACGGCTCTAGGGCAAACCTACGGTTCGCCGCAAAAGAGCGTCGCACCCGCGCCGTTCGCTGGCACCGTTCAAGGGACGGATTGCAACTATGCGCCAACGGGAGCCGGAAGCGCTCTCTGGTTCAGGGTGTATTTTGATCCTTCGGCGCCTGCCGCAACGGATTTATTCGCGCGGCTGAAGGTTTTTTATAGTCCGCCGACGCCGGTATCGGGCATTGGAGACGAAGCATATTTCGATCCCAGTCATGGGCTGCACGTGCGCAAAGGCAACGTTCGTTACTTCCTGAGTTTTCGTAATCTCGGGAATTTCACTGCGGCGAACCAGGGGCAGCTCACAGCGCTCGCCAGCCAGGTAGCCGGAGAACTCTGAGGAACGAGGCTGCTTTGAGGATGGTGAGCCGGCATTGCAGGGGTTAGCCGCTATATGGCATTGATGAGCTCGAAAGCTGAGGCAGCCGGCCTCGATTGTTTAGGAGATCTCCAAGGATCGGCGGTTCAATCCTTCGCTTAGAATTCCAGCCGCAGCGCGAATTGGATTTCGCGCGGAGTTCCCGTTCCAATCGGGGTTGTGCTGGCGGTAGATACCTGGGGCTCGATGCTCGCCGGCGATGACCCTGAGGGCGGTAGCCAGATTTCTTCGAGCGGCAAGCTGTACTGGGCGCGATTGAAGAGGTTGAAGGCCTCGCACCTGAATTGGAGTTGGGTGCGTTCGGAAATTGGAATGCGCCGGGCGAGTCCGAGATCGGTCTGCCAAAGGTTGGGGCCGCGAGCAATGTTTCGCGGGGTATCGCCGTAACTATCCGGATTGGTTACGTTGGCAAAGGCCGCGGGGTTGATCCAATTCATGGTGGTTCCACTGATCGACTTGCCGCCCGGTGGAGCGAGCGAGACTCCGGGAACGAGATTGGGGCGCTGGTTGGTTGTGTAGCCGGTAGCGATGGACGAGCTGGAACGGGAATACGTGACGTTGAGTGGGGTGCCAGTGCGCGCTGCAATGATGTCTGTGAGGCTCCAGCGACCGAAGATTGCGCCGGCGATTCCGGGTTGAGAAAGGAATGCCTTTCCAGGGCCAAAGGGAAGATCGTAGACGGCATTGGCATTGACGACGTGACGGGCGTCGAAATCTCCCGAGGCACGCTCGCAGGACATGCAGGCAGGGTTTTGCGGATTGTCGGAATCTCCGCCTCCGGGCGCATCCTGGTCGATCTGGTGCGTGTAAGCGTAGTTGGCGGAGATGAGCAAACCGCGGAGAAAGCTGCGCTGCAGACTGGCGATGAAACCATCGTAGGAACTGCTATTGCTATTGCCGCGCCATCTGACCTGGCCGAAGGCAGGATAGGGGCGCAGCCCTGTCGCCGGATCGATGAGATTGACATAGGAAGTGATGAGCAGGAAATTCCCTTTGCTGCCCACATAGGAGAGTGTGCCGACCAGATCGCCGGGAAGCGCTCTTTGCGCGGAGAGTCCCCACTGGATGACGTACATGTCCCTGCGGTCGCGGTAGTCGGCGTTTGCCGAAATGGTGCCGGGGCCGTTGAGGAAGGGTGTGATGGGATACGAAAGCCCGGGGGTTGACTTGGAGCTGAGCGAGTACGCGCCCACTTCGTTCTTGATGGGGACATTCTGGTCGTCGAGCTGTCCGTCGCCGTGGTAGAGGCCGAAGCCGGAGCGAATGACGGTTTTGCCGCCGAGAGCCGACGGGGACCAGGCAAAAGAAATGCGCGGGTCGACGTCGAGCGGGTTGGGATTGCCGAAGCTGGCTCCCACGCCGCAGAAGCCCGCTGCGCCGCAGGTGGCGAAGTCGAAGGGATTGGCCTTTCCGTGAACCTCGTGAAAGATGTTGTAAAAGCTGTACCGGAGGCCGAGGTTCAACGTGAGGTCGGGGCGGAACTTCCACTCGTCCTGAGCGTAGGAGTACACCTCGGTCTTACGCAGGCCATTGATGGGCAGCGCGTCATTCAGGGTTGCGGAGCTGACAGAATTGACGAGAAAGCTGGACGCGGGAAGATTGAGGGATGAATAAACTACCGTCCCGTTGGCCGTGTTTCCCTGATCGAGCTCGATGCGGCGAACTTCGACGCCGAACTTGAGGGTATGCGCTCCGCGAACCATGGTCAGATTGTCGATGTAGGAAAAAGAATTGCCAACACCGGCGTTGAGTTCGTTATTGGCCAGGGTGCTGAGGCCGGCGACGGCGACGGAGTAAGGAAGATCCGCGAGTCCCTGGTTGGTGGTGAAGACGGTGCTGCGATTGAAGCCGAATTTCAATTCGTTGACGAGCCTGGGCGAGAAGATGTGCAACGCTTCGAGCTCTCCATTCACCGGCCGAGACGTAGTGAGCTGCCGGTCATTCAGGCCGTCGGAAGGTATATCGCTGTAAGCTGCATCGATGCTGAAACGAAGGTAGGCGGTGTCGGCGGCGGAAAAATGCTGATCGAGGCGCAGCATGGAAGAGTCTTCGTGATCGAGTTGCCGACCGGAGCCGGTGAACTGGTCGATATCGGTGGCGTAAGGCGTTAACCCCGTGGTGGGATAGGCGGCGAGGATGGGCGCCAGCACCGGGTTGGCAGCGGATACCTGGGCGGCGAAGGCCGGACTGGGAACGAAGCCCGAGAGCGGCTGACCGTAACTTTGGCGGAGTCCTTCATAAGTGAAGAAGAAGAAGCTGCGGTCGCGGAGCAGACGGCCGCCGAGGTCGCCGCCAAACTGGTTGAGGCGGAAGGGGAGCCTGGTGGGAAGAATGGGATCGCGGGCGTCGAAGATGTTGTTGCGAAGGAACTCGAAGAGGCCGCCATGCAGCGTGTTGGTACCAGACTTCGAGGCGACGTCAATCTGGCCGCCGGGCGTGCTGCCGTTCTCGGCGGTGAAGAGCATGGTATCGATGTGAAATTCCTCGATGGCGTCAGTGGGGATGGCGAGACGGACGAACGGCTGCTGCGCCTGGTTGACGATGTTGGTGGCGTCGATGCCGTCATAAGTAAAGTTGTTGTCGTCGAGCCCGCGGCCTGCGAAGCGAATGCTGCGCTGGTTGCTGCCCCCGGTGTCAACCGCGCCTGGCGCCAACGCCGTCAGGGTCGACCAATTTCTGCCGTTCAGCGGCAACTCCTTCACCTGTTCGTGCTCAGTGCGCGCGCCCAGCGTGTCGGTGGTCTGGTCGAGTTGCGATCCTGCGGAGACGTTCACTTGCTCGGTAATGCCGCCCACGGCAAGCGTGATGTCAAGCGTAAGAGTCTGTCCCACGGTTAATTCGACGGCATCGAACACCGATTCCTTGAACCCCGGCGCAGAACAACTCACGCGGTAAATTCCGATTGGCAGCTCGGGGATGTCGTAGGTCCCGCTGGACGCAGAGGCGGTGGCACGGTGCAAACCCGTGGCACTTTGCGTAGCGATAATCTGCGCGCCCGGCAGCCTCTTGCCGCCGCTGTCTCTCACCGTTCCGCTGAGACCACCGCGGTCCACCTGAGCGGCGCACCAGACTGGGCCAAGAAGGAGAAGGAAACAAGTAAGGCGGCGATAGGGTGCGGAATTCTTCATAAACCGGCACGGGGAGAGAGTTTATGCATCGCGTCCCGATTGGAGAAGAGTCTCATGCCCGCCGGCTCGCCGTTGCATGACCTCTATGTTGCACGATGTAGGTGAGGGGGTAAACAAAAAACAATTCATTTGGCATTAATTTGGGGCCTGGGCGTGAATATGCGGCGTAAACCGCCATGAAGAACGGAGTGCGAATCTCTTGAAACAATTCGCCCAGGGCCTGAAGGCCGGACCGATTCTGTGTCGTTTACGGCACGACCGAGGTCGTGCCCTGACACTTGATGCGTCTTCGAAAGAGTGTTTCCGGAGGCTGTGAGGTGGTGCCCTGACACTTGATGCGTCTTCGAAAGAGTGTTTCCGGAGGCTGTGAGGTGGTGCCCTTTCAAAGCGACGGCGAACTAAAACATAACCGTATTTCTCAGTTGTCGAGATTGCCCGGCGGAAGAGATACTGTTGTCCCGGCAACTCGAGACGGGGGTTTACGATGGCTATCCTTCGAAATTGCGCAAACTGCGGAAAGGCGAATCGAATTCCAGCGAAGCACCTTGCCGATACAGGAAGGTGCGGCGCCTGCAAAACGCCGTTGCCCGCGGTCGCCGATCCTCTTGCGGTTGGCACCGCCGAGGAATTCGACGAAGTGATTCGCGATAGCAAGGTTCCCGTCCTGGTGGATTTCTGGGCAGAGTGGTGCGGCCCCTGCCGGATGGCGGCGCCGCATGTGGCGCAAGTGGCACGTGACCTCGCAGGCAGGGCCGTGGTGCTGAAGGTGGATACGGAAAAGTTCCCGGAACTTGCGTCGCGGTACCAGGTTAGAGGCATTCCAAACTTTGCCGTGTTCAGGGGTGGCCGGCTTCAGTTCCAGCAAGCAGGACTGGTGAACGCAGACACGATGAAGGGTTGGCTGAGCACGGCCGCATAGAGGCGCGGGCGGGGGATTCGCGCGCGGGCTTCGGGTTTGATCGGAGAAGCGGGATCGGTTCAGAACAGAGACGCTTCGAAAGCGATGGAGGAAACTGCGGAAAGGAGAATGGGTGATGACGGTTTTGTGCATTCGTGCGCATTGGCTGAGTTCGCTCTTGGGAATCCTTCTGGTGGCTTCATGCAATTCGGCATTTGCCGCAAACGACGCGGGTCCGGTGCATGGACTGTGGGTCTGGAAGAGTCCGACGGTGCTGGGAGCGCCGCAAGGGGCGGAGACATTAACGAAATATTGCCAATCCGCAGGCGTGAATGAAGTCTACGTTTCGATCTCGGCCAGCAGCTTTGCGAGCGAAGAGGCGCAACTGGCGCACCTGATTTCTCTGATGCACAACGCGAACATTCGCGTGGAGGCGCTGTTGTCCAGCACAGAAGCCGATGAGGCGGGGAAGCATCGCGGCACACTGTTGAGTCACGTGCAGGGGATCGTCGGATTCAACCAGAAGCATTCTGCAGACCGATTTGACGGGATTCACCTGGATATAGAGCCGTGGCAGCGGGCGGAGAATAAGGGATCAGGAAACCTGCAATTCCTCTCTGGCCTCGTGGAAGCGTATCAAGCCGTGGTTGCGATGGCGAAACCGGCGGGAATGACGGTGAATGGAGACATCCAAAGCAAACTACTCAAAGGCAGTTTGAGCCAACGGCAGTCGCTGCTCTCGTCGGTACCGCGCCTTACGCTGATGATGTATGAATTGACCAGCCCGACGGATGGAAAAAGCGCTGACCAGAAGGCCGAGCAGGCGGCAACGACGAGCCAGAAATATCTCGCGATGACGTACGACGGAGTGAAAAGCAGCAACCCCGCGAAGATGGCTATTGCGCTGCGCACCGCGGATTATGGCGATCTGCTTCAGCAGATGTTGCAAAAGCTCGATGCGGCGAACCGGGGGGATGCCCATTATCTCGGATGGGCGCACCAGTCGTACGGCGACGTTTTGCAGTCGAAGTGAGAACGGAGCCGATTGCGAGTGGGTATATCCGGAATCGATCTTTGGAATTCCTTTTGAGGTGGGCCTCGTGTGGTGAATCTGAAGTTCGCTGCAAAGATCGGCACGCCAAATGCAGGTCCTTCGACTCGTTTTGGTGCAAAAACGCACCAAAACTCCCTCAGGATGACAGCGCATTTTTGACGCGAAGTTCGATCTCAGGAAACTCGGAATGGAGTTACGAGTTTCGGCTGAGTTGCGAGGCGTGGAGCTTCATGCCAGTTTTGGATTAGCGCCGAAACGCAGAACGGCCACCCCGGAGGGTGGCCGCTGAAGTTGATGCTGCCGCAGAAGTTTTACCGCTCGCTCTTGCGCCAGTTGACCAGATCGCCCAGCGTGGTGGTGGAGCTGGAGACGGGATGCTTGTGGGCTTCCGCCTTGTAGTTCTCGACCGTGGCGCGGCTGGCTTCCTGGCCGCTGACGGCGCGCAGGCTGAGGCCCACCTTCTTCTCTTCGACGTTGATCTTGATGATCTTGAAGTCGTGCTCCAGGCCCTGTTCGAGCTTGGAGTGGTCGCCGACGCGTCGCCGGCCTCGGAGATGTGGCAGAGGCCCTCGACACCTTCGGCAATTTCGACAAAAGCGCCGAACTGCGCGGTGCGCAGAATCTTGCCGTGAACCACGTCGCCCACGCGATGCGTGGCGAAGAAGCTCTCCCAGACATCGGGCTGCAACTGCTTGATGCCCAGCGAGAGGCGGCGGTTCTGCGGCTCGACGCCGAGAACAACTGCCTTGACCTTTTCGCCCTTCTTCACGATTTCAGAGGGATGCTTGACGCGCTTGGTCCAGCTCAGGTTCGAGACGTGGACCAGGCCGTCGATGCCGTCCTCGATTTCGATGAAGGCGCCGAAGTCGGTAAGGTTGCGCACGCGGCCCTCGACGATGGCGCCGGCGGGATACTTGTCGGTCAGGTTCTCCCACGGATTCTCGAGAAGCTGCTTCATGCCGAGCGAGATGCGGCGGTCGGCGGGATTGACGCTGAGGACGACGGTGTCGACCTCGTCGCCCGGCTTGACCAGCTTGGAGGGATGCTTGAGGCGCTTGGACCAGGTCATCTCAGAGAGGTGAACCAGGCCTTCGATGCCTTGCTCGAGCTCAACGAACGCGCCGTAGTCGGTGACGGAAAGAACGCGGCCGTGAACCTTGGCGCCGACCGGATAACGCTCGGTGGCGTCGAGCCACGGATCGGGCGTCAACTGCTTGAAGCCCAGCGAGACGCGCTGCTTTTCTTTGTCGAACTTGAGCACCTTGACCTGGATCTCGTCGCCGACGTTGACCAGGTCGCGGGGATGGGTGAGGCGTCCCCAGCTCATGTCGGTGATGTGCAGCAGGCCGTCGATGCCGCCGAGGTCGACGAACGCACCGTAGTCGGTGAGGTTCTTGACCGTGCCGGTGAGGACGGCGCCCTCAGCGAGGTGCTCCATGGTGGCCGAGCGCTTGGTGTTCTGCTCTTCTTCGAGGATCTCCTTGCGGCTGACCACGACGTTGCCGCGCTTCTTGTTGAGCTTGATGACGCGGACTTCAATCTGCTGGCCGAGGTAGGCGTCGAGATTGCGCACCGGGCGAATCTCAAGCTGCGAGCCGGGCAGAAAGGCCTTCATGCCGATGTCGACAGTGAGGCCGCCCTTGACGCGGCTGACGACGGTGCCCATGACGGGCGTCTTGTCGTTGGCGGCCTTCTCGATGGTGTCCCAAACGCGCAGGCGCTGGGCGCGCTCGTAGC
This sequence comes from uncultured Acidobacteriaceae bacterium, assembly GCA_963758785.1. Lineage (GTDB taxonomy): Bacteria > Acidobacteriota > Terriglobia > Terriglobales > Acidobacteriaceae > Telmatobacter. The sequence goes on along the minus strand of CAVWXA010000015.1, from coordinate 484,907 downwards.
TGACGAGGTAGCCGCCTTCGGGCTCCTCGCGCTCGATGACCACGTCAATGATGTCGCCGGGCTGGAACTTGACTGCGCCGGTGTGATCGACAACCTGCTCGAGAGGCACAAGGCCCTCGGACTTGAGGCCGACATCGATCACCAGATATTTTTCAGTCTGCTTCTCCACCTTGCCGGAGACAACCTTGTCTCCATAGGCTTCGACGGCGGCGGCTTCAGCGGCCTGCTCGCGCTCAAAGGCGGCAAGAGCCGAGGAGAAATCATCGCCTGGCTCGGAGAGCGGCGTGGCCGGGGGCGGCGGGCCTAGGCGGAGCGGGTGCGGCGACAGCTTCAGCGGCTGGCGGCGCAGCGGCTGCTTCAGCATCTTCAGCGGCTGGCGGTCCCGTTTCCGGGGCAACCGCGACCGGTGTTTCCGGCGGGGCTGATTGCTCGGGTAAGGCGGCCTCAGCGACAGGCTCGGTTAGGGCATCGGCGTCCAGCGGGGGTGCTTCGAGTAACTGCAGCGGTCTCAGGGTTGGACGTGGATTCACGCGACGGCTGGTCAATTCTCTGAAGAGATTCCAGCTCCGTCGCAGGTTCTAGGGTTGGGGTTTCCAATTCGGTGTTCAGGGTTATGCTCTCGGTTTCGGGATTGAGGACGTTTGCCATTACAGCCAGCTCCGGGACTCCGTGCTCCAGCGGTGGATTGCGCCAGCCGCTGGGTGGCTCCCGCGCCGGAATTGGCCGCGTTCCGGTCGCGCTCGGGCCCGATTGACTTGCCCTCGCGCCCCGTGACGCGCCGGTTACGTCTTCCGCAGGAAAAAGCCGTCCCCATCCAATTGCTCTGGGGTGGTCCGCATGACGGAACGGCTGGTTTCCTTGGGAAACGCCGGCAGGCAACGGCTTGCTGGGAGGGCGGCCGCAACTCACTGCTGGAATCCGCGCAGGAAGCTACGCCTTGAGTGTAGCAATCTCCGCAATCCAGCGTCAATTGAACTTGCGCGGCAGGCGCGGCAAGGGAGACTCGGCGCGGCGGTGATTTTGCGGTAATTCACGGAAAAACACGAGCGCGAACACGTAAAAGCCGAATCGGGAAGTCTTCCACGGCTTCGAAACGGAGCGTGAAATCCCTTCTATACTGGATCGAACGGCGATCGAAATGGATCATCTTTGGACTCCCTGGCGCTTTGCCTACGTCACCACGGCGGAGAAAGCGGTGCGCGCCGGCGTTCCACCGGAGCTGGATGCGTGGCCCGGCGACCTGGGATGCGTCTTCTGCAACCTGATTGCGGCGATTGACTATGCGATTGCGAATGGCATGGAGCGCGAGAAGGCTGAAGCTGCGGGCGGGCTGGTTCTGCGCGCGAAGCACTGTTTCATTTGTCTGAACGCCTTCCCGTATACCTCAGGACACGTAATGGTGATGCCCTACGCGCACCTGGACCGGCTGGCGGCGCTGCCGGAAGAGACTGCGCATGAATTGATGGACTTGGCGCAACTGACCGAACGAGCGCTGCAGCGGCTGTACACGCCGCATGGCTTCAACTTCGGGATGAACGTGGGACATGCCGCCGGAGCGGGCGTTGCCGGGCACCTGCATCTGCACGCCATGCCGCGATGGACCGGCGATACCAACTTCATGACCACAGTGAGCGAGACGCGCGTGCTGCCAGAGGACCTGGAGACGACTTGGCGGAGAATGCGCGAGGTGTTCGGGGAACTGGAAAAGCAGGGAATAGGAATAGAGAATAGAGAACAGGGAAGAGAGAACGGGGAACAGGGAACAGGGAACAGAGAACAGAGAATAGGGAATAGGGAAGAAAATAGAGAATAGAGAATAGAGAATAGAGAATAGAGAATAGAGAATAGAGAATAGAGAATAGAGAATAGAATAAGGCGCCCCACCGGAACACGATCTGCCGATTACATATAGTGTGGGACATGAAGGCCAGGGTGCTGCGCGGTGGTTATGACAACGTGAGCGAGGGGTCGGCGGAGAGGCTCTGCGGGGCGAATTCGCGGGCCAGCAGGCGAGGCCACGCGGCGGCGGCAATCATGGCGGCATTGTCAGTGGAGAGCGCGAGCGTGGGGAAAGAGACAATGTACTGCACGCTCCCTTTGACCGGCTCAAAAGCAACTGCAGGTTCTTCGACTCCCCTCTCCACTTCGCTCTCCTCAGTGTCAGGGTCGCTCAGAATGACATCCATTTTTTTACGCCCGCGATAACTTGCATTGCGGCGCGCGGCTTCTGCGGTGAAGCGCTCACGGAGTTCGCGATTGGCGGCTACTCCGCCGGTGACGAGGATGCGATGGGCGCCGAGCGACTCGGCTGCGGCGAATGTCTTTTTGATGAGATCGCCGATGACCGCATGCTGAAAACTGGCGATGAGGTCGAGCGTGGGCTGCGGACAGAGGGTGAGGGCTTCTTCGTGGGTTTGAGGGGGACGCTTTGGTGATTTGCGCGCGGCGTCTCCCACTCTTGCTGAATTCGCTTGCGCGAATTCCGGAAAGGATGGGGCAACCCCAACCGGAAAGAGACGCGCGTGGCGTGCTTTGGCTTCGGCGCGAAGGCCGTGCAGCTCAACGTAGCGCAGGACAGCGGTCTTGATTCCGGAAAATGAAAAGAGAAGATGCGGGTCGAGGCGCGCGATGGGCGCGGATTTGGCAGCCTTGGTGCGCGCAGGCTTGCCGCCAAGGTGGACCTTTGTCTTGATTTGCGCGAAAGAAAACGGGACGGCGCGCGGGTTGCCGAACTTGGCGAGAGAGTCGATCCACGGCCCGCCGGGATAGCCGAGGCCAAGGAGCTTGGCGACCTTGTCAAAGGCTTCGCCGGCCGCGTCGTCAACGGTGCGGCCGATAAGCGTGTAATGCCAGGCGCCTTGGGCGGGGCGCGCGAGATAGAGGTGGGTGTGGCCGCCAGAGACGACGAGTGCCAAGGACTGCGCGTCCGGCGAATCGTACGGGCTGCGGCCCGTCCCCTGCGGCCTTTGTGCAGATGCCTGGGATTCCGATTCGCGCTCGTTGAGCAGGACGGCGTGGATGTGGCCTTCGAGATGGTTGACGGCGATGAGGGGAAGATTCTGGGCGAAGGCGAGAGCCTTGGCGTAGGTGATGCCGACAAGAAGCGCTCCGGCGAGACCTGGGCCGGAGGTGACGGCGATGGCATCGAGGTCGGCGAGCTTGAGGTTGGCTTCGGCGAGGGCGGCACGGACGACGGGAACGATGGCGCGGAGATGTTCACGGCTGGCCAATTCGGGGACGACGCCGCCATAGCGCGCGTGAGTGGCGATCTGCGAAGCGACAACAGAGGAGAGGGTGCGGGATCCGCGTTCGACGATAGCCGCGGCGGTCTCGTCGCAGGAAGTTTCAATGCCGAGGATGAGACCGGGAACGCGCACAGCTCTAGTTTAGTGGGTTGAGGGAGCGGAGATACTGGGCTGGCGGAGTTGGCGGGGTTAGCGGAGTTGGCAACTCGCGATGGCGAATCGGCGGGGTGAGAATAGAAGCATCGGCGATGGATGGGACGACACAGTTCGAAGCGGCGCTGGGGATTGTGGAGACGCTGCGCGGCGCGGGATATGAGGCGTATTTCGCGGGCGGATGCGTGCGCGACCTGCTGCTGGGGCGCGAGCCAGCGGACTACGATGTGGCGACAAGCGCGACACCTGAGGTGGTGCTGGAGATGTTTCCACGGACGTTTGCGGTGGGGGCGCACTTTGGAGTCGTTCTTGTGGCGTCGGGGGAGGAAGAAGCGGGTTTCGTGACGGAAGTGGCGACGTTCCGGTCGGATCTGGCGTATTCCGATGGGCGGCATCCCGATGCGGTGCGGTATGCGAAGACCGCGGAAGAGGATGTGGAGCGGCGGGATTTCACGATCAACGGACTGCTGCTGGATCCACTGCGGCTGGACAAGCGGGTATTGCGAGTTCGCCGAGAGAAAACAAATGCAGGTCCTTCGACTGCGCCATCCGCCAAGGCGGACGGCTCCGCTCAGGATGACAGCCGATTTTTGATTACTCAGGATGAAAATCAATACTTGGTCGCTCGGGACGACAGTCGATTTTTGATCGCGCAGGATGGCAAATCAGAAGGATGGCGAACGGATCTTCGCGCGGCGGTGCTGGATTATGTGGGTGGGCTGGCTGATTTGGACGCGGGGGTGGTGCGCGCAATCGGGCGGCCAGAGCAGCGCTTTGAAGAAGATCGTTTGCGCATGCTGCGAGGCGTGCGATTTGCGGCGCGGTTCGGGTTTGAGCTGGAGGCGAAGACCAAGCGAGCGATACAGGCGCTGGCTTCGCGGATCAATATTGTGAGCCGTGAACGAGTGCGCGATGAGCTGACGAAGATGCTGACCGAGGGACATGCGCGGCGCGCCTTCGAACTGCTGGACGAGACGGGACTGCTGAAGGAAGTGCTGCCGGAGGTCGCGCGGATGAAGGGCGTGGAGCAGCCTCCGCAGTTTCATCCGGAGGGCGATGTGTGGTTGCACACGCTGATGCTGCTGGAGCAACTGGAGCCGGGATCGAGCATGACGCTGGCGTGGGGCGCGCTGCTGCACGACGTGGGCAAGCCGCCGACGTTCCGTCGCGCGCCGGACCGGATTCGCTTTGACGGGCATGTGGAGATGGGGGTCGCGATCGGCGCAGAGATTTGCCGGCGGTTCCGGTTCTCGAATGAGGAGACGCGGCAGGTGCTGGCGTTGATTGAAAATCACATGCGCTTTATGGATGCGCAGCGGATGAAGGCGTCGACGTTGAAGCGATTTTTCCGGCTGGAACAGTTCGAGGAGCACCTGGCGCTGCATCGCATGGATTGCCTGGCAGGGAGCGGCTTTCTGGATCATTGGAACTTTGTGCGCGAGCGTTTTTTCTCGATACCAAACGAAGAGGTGAGGCCCAGGCCGTTGATCACGGGGCGAGAGTTGATTGCGGCGGGGTACAAGCCGGGCGGGGGTTTCCGCGAGATGCTGAACGCGGTCGAGGATGCGCAGTTGGAGGGGACGATCACGACGGCGGAGGATGCGTTGAAGCTGGTGCGGGAGCGATTTCCTTTGTGATTTGAGCGCCGCCTGGCGGCGTGAATTAGGCCCATCTTCAATCAATTGCGGCGCGGGACACGTGAAAATTTTCGAGGAACAGGTGCTCGATGCCGGTGCCGAGAAAAGTTGTGATGGCTTCTTCGGGCGTATTCACGATGGGCTGCCCTTTGACATTGAAGCTGGTGTTGAGCACCAGTTCGCGGCCCGTGGTGCGGCCCACAGCGACCAGGAGCGCATGAAAATCGGGATTGTTGTTGACGCTGACAGTTTGCAGGCGCGCGGAGCCGTTGACGTGGGTGATGGCAGGAAGTTGATCGCGCACCTCGGGGCGGACGTTGACGACGCTGGTCATATAAGGGAATTCGCGTTCCGGGAGCGATCTCAAACCAGCGATGCGCCTCCTCAATTGAACAGGCGGGGGCGAAGGGACGGAAGGCCTCGCGCTTTTTGACCATGGCATTCATGCGGTCGCGCATCCCGGGATTGCCGGGATCGGCGAGAATGCTGCGATTGCCAAGTGCGCGAGGACCATATTCCATGGGTCCACGCGACCAGGCGACAACGCGCCCTTCAGCAATGAGCTTTGCGGCGGTGGCACAGGTTTCTTCGAATGATGCGCAACGTCTCCACGCAGCCTGCCGTTGCAGCGGTAAAGCATGGACTCAATTTCGGCGGCGGTGTAACGCGGGCCGAAGAGCGGGGCGGGGAAACGCTCATTGGGAACCTTCATGCTGAGCGCAGTGCGATAGAGAGCCGCGCCCAGGGCAACGCCGTCGTCACCGGACACGGGTTGCACGTAGACTTCATCGAAGAGATGGGAGCGGCTGAGCTTGCCGTTCGCGGCGGAATTGAGCGAGACGCCGCCTGCCAGAGCGAGGCGCCGCAAGCCGGTCTTTTCGCTGAAATGCTCGCAGACGTGCATCACCACACGCTCGAGACACTCCTGCAATGCCGCGGCTACGTCTTCATGATCGGACGTCATGGATTGGCCTGGAGCGCGGCGCGGGATGAGGCGCCGATCAAGCCAGGCGCGCGTAGCGGTATAGTTTTCACTCCCTTCGCAGCTGCGATTGAGCTTGAGCATGGGAATGCGGATGGAGCCTTCGGGGCGAAGCTGCACGGCGTCCTCAAAGAATTTGCGGAATCGTGCCGGATCGCCGTATGGGGCGAGGCCCATGATTTCATCTTCGCAGGAGTTGAACTCGAAGCCGAGATGAAGCGTGACGAGAGAATAGAGGATGCCGATGGAGTCGCCGGCGGCCACGGTACGAATCTTTTCGAACTCGCCGTCGTGAAATGCATAGACGCTGATGCTCTCACTCTCAGCCATTGTGTCGTTGACAACGACGAGGCATTCGTCCCAGCCGGAGGTGTAGGCCGCGCTGGCCGCGTGCGCCAGGTGATGGCCCACATGGTGGACATTCTGAATTGGGAAGGAGGGCAATTCGCGACGGATCTGCGCGAGCAGAGCATCACGAGAGAAGACCTTGTTGTAAAGATCGGCAGAGACGTCGTCGCCGGCGTAGAGATCGCGATGCGGAGCGTAATCAAAGCCGTGTGCGATTTCGTCGATCTGGTGGATGGAAATGCCTGCCTTGGCGAGACAGAACTGAATGGCTTCGAAAGGAAAGGCGCCCGTGTGCTTTTTGCGGCTGAAGCGCTCCTCTGCGGCGGCGGCGATCAGCTTGCCGTCGATGACCAGCGCGGCGGCTGCATCCATGCCGGGGGCGATGCGACACTCGCGCTCGTCGAGACCGGGCCAATGGGCCTGTTTGAAAGGGACCGAGTTCTCCAGTCCGCTGATTCCGATAACCTTCATCGCTGCTCCTTAGCAACAAACACCCTGACGGCCAGGGAACGTGGCGCTATGCGCCACGCCTCGGCCGCACGCAGATTTGGGCTAAGGCGAATGTGAGAGGTCGTGTTGGTGTCCAACTTCAACCTTCTCGATCTGGGCAATCAAAAGTGGCTGTGACCCCACAAGTAGTTCGGCGAGTGCAGACGCCGTTTCCGATCTATGGAATCAATTTCCCGCGACGTGCGGAATGATGGTATGCATTCGATACGTCGCAGGCGGAAACTCGCATTGCCAGCACTCTCTTACCCCACGAGAGTAGCGTTCAGAAGAGCTGCCGGATATCCCACCTACGTGGGTTCAGCGCCGATTCGGTAACCTGCGGGCGGTGACTTTTGGAGTGAGCAGCCGGCTGCGTTTGTCGGTTCCGGCATGTTGCGGCGGCAGGAGTATTCTGCTTGTTCAGACGCAAGATGCTGATGAGTGAGGATTAAAGATGAGTCGATGTGGGTGGGTCATCATGGCGATGAGTTTGTTGAGTGTTCCGGCGGCGGCTTCGGCTGGCGGCCCTATCCGCGTGGCGATTGTGGACGGCGAAAGCGGTGGCGCGTACCACAATTGGCGTCTGACGACGCCAGTGCTCAAGAAAGAGCTGGAAGAGACCGGGACTGTTCGAGGTCACGGTGATTACCGCGCCGACTTCGGATGGGGACTTCAACAACTTCAAGCCAGAGCTGGAGCGCTATGGGGTGATCGTGATGAACTACGACGGGCCGGATTGGCCGGCGGAGCTTCGCACGCAGTTTGAGAAATATGTTGCCGATGGAGGCGGGCTGGTGGTGGTGCACGCGGCGGACAATGCGTTTCCCGATTGGCCTGCGTATAACCTGATGATCGGCATCGGCGGATGGAGAAATCGCGATGAGCAGGCGGGACCGTATTGGTATTGGAAGGATGGGAAAGTGGTGCCGGATACGACGCCGGGATCGGCCGGGCAACATGGAGCGCGGCTGCCGTTCCAGGTGACGACGCGGGAGCCGGAACATCCGATCATGAAGGGATTGCCGGCGGTGTGGTTGCACGCGAACGACGAGCTGTATGCGGGGCTACGCGGGCCGGGCAAGAACATGACGGTGCTGGCGACCGCGCACTCCGACCCAAAGAACAAAGGAACGGGCCGCGACGAGCCGATGCTGATGGTGGTGCGGTATGGAAAGGGAAGAGTCTTTCACACGACGATGGGGCATGACGTGTTTGCACTGAGCTGCGTGGGATTCATGACCACGTTTCAGCGGGGCACGGAGTGGGCGGCAACGGGCAAGGTGACGCAGAAAGCGCCGGCCAATTTTCCCGCGGCAAATTCGGTGAGTTATCGCGCGGACATTGCCGAGATGGATCCAGCATTTCTGAATGGAGCGTCGCCGGTGGTGCCGTAGGTGCGGGAGCGGAATTGAGAAGGAGGCGCGGCGCTAGTCGCGCCAGCGGCGCATGATGAGCGTGGCGTTGATGCCGCCGAAACCGAATGAGTTCGATAGCGCCGATATCGAAGCTGTGCGCGATGGGCTTGTTGGGCACGTAGTCGAGGCGGCACTCGGGGTCGGGATTATCGAGATTCATGGTGGGCGGGAGTTGCTGGTTGACCAGGGCCAGCACGGTGATGCCGGCTTCGAGTCCGCCGGCGCCGCCGAGCAGATGGCCGGTCATCGATTTGGTGCCGCTGATCTTGAGCTTGTGTCTGAGGGCATGTTCGCCAAAGACCGCTTCAATGGCGAGCGACTCATTGCCATCGCCTGCCGGAGTGGACGTGGCGTGCGCGTTGATGTAGCCCACCTCTTCCGGCTGAATGCCGGCGTCTTTGATGCGCGGCTCTCATGCTGCGCTGCGCGCCGTGCGCCATGCGGGCGCGATGCCGGTCATGTGATAGGCGTCGGCGCTCATGCCGTAGCCGATGACCTCGGCGAGAATTTTTGCGCCGCGCGCGCGCGCAAACTCGAGCTCTTCAAGAATGAGAATGCCGGCGCCCTCGCCGATGACGAAACCGTCGCGATCCTTGTCGAAGGGGCGGCTGGCGTGAGTGGGATCGTCGTTGCGCGTGGAAAGCGCGCGCATGGCGGCGAATCCGCCCACGGACATGGTGGTGACGGCAGCTTCAGCGCCGCCCGCAATCATGGCGTCGGCGTCGCCGTGCAGAATCATGCGCACCGAGTCGCCGATGGAGTTGGCGCTGGTGGCGCAGGCCGTAGCGGTGGCGGAGATGGGGCCGCGCGCGCCATAGCGGATGCTGATTTGTCCTGCGGCCATGTTAACAATGGCAGCGGGAATAAAGAAAGGCGACATCTTGCGCGGACCGCCCTGGAGCAGGTTGTTGTGCTCACGCTCGATGACTTCGAATCCGCCGATGCCGGAGCCGATGAAGACGCCAACGCGGTCACCGTTCTCTTCAGTGACCTGAAGTCCCGACTGCGCCATCGCTTCCTGCGTAGCAGCGAAGGCGTAGTGAATGAAGCGCCCCATCTTGCGCGCTTCTTTTTTGTCGACGAACTGAAGAGGGTCGAAGTTTTTGACTTCGGCGGCGAAGGTGACCGGGAAACCGGTGGTGTCAAAGGCGTGAATGGGAGCCATGCCGCTGGCACCAGCCAATAGCTGGCGCCATACCTCGGGCGCGGTGTTGCCGACACCGCAGAGCAGCCCGATTCCGGTGATGACGACTCTGCGCGCCGACGCTGGGGCCGGGGCCTGAGTTGGTACCTGGGTCAAAGCCTACTTGCCGCCTTTCGCGTTCTTCTCGATATAGTCGATGGCGTCCTTGACGGTCTTGATCTTCTCGGCGTCTTCGTCGGGAATCTCCATGTCGAACGCTTCCTCGAACTGCATCACCAGCTCGACCACGTCGAGCGAATCGGCGCCGAGGTCTTCCTGGAAACTGGCGCCAGGGGTCACTTCGGCCTCATCCACCTGCAATTGCTCAACGATGATCTGCTTCACCTTTTCTTCAACGGCCATGCATGCATCTCCTCAATGTGATTAAGAATTCAATGAAACTCTCCGGGGACCGGACCAAATCCACCCGCGAACCTACCATACCGGTCCGCGGCAGGGAATGACAACCACCGCGCCGAGAAAAGATGCGCTGGCCCCGAATCTTCAAGTCTACCGATAGGACCGAGGGGTGTAAAGGCGGGGAAAGACAGGGAATAGGGAGTAGGGAATCGTGAATAGAAATCGGGGTCGAGGAAGCGAGGGAGCAAGGGAGTGAAGGAGCAAGAAGGCAGAGGCCAGGAAGCAGGACGAAAGCCGGGAAATGCGCAGAGTTCGGGCGTATATTTGGCGAAGAGGAATGTGGGAAATCATGTCGTCGTTGATTGTGACTCTGGCAGTGGCAGCGGTTGCAGGAATCGCGGGAATCCTGGTGGGATTCTGGCTGCGAAGTGCGTCGGCGAAGGAGCGGGGCGCGGAGTTGACGCGCGATTTGACTGCGGCCAGAAGCGAGTTGGTGCAGGCACAGGCGGAATCGGCGGCGCGGGCTGGCTACCAGGCTTTGGCCACAGAACGCGAGAAAACCATTGAGCGTGTTTCGGGGGAGCGAGACAGCGTGCGCGCCGAATTGCAAGCTGGTACTGCGTCGGCACGCGCGCAGGCCGCCCGCATCAGCGAACTTGAAGCCTTGCTTGGTAGCGAGCAGAAGAAGACCGAGGAAAAGGTAGCGTTGCTTGAGGCGGCAAAAGACACGCTCGCGAACCAATTCAAAGCTCTCGCCGCCGGAATCCTCGATGAAAAATCCAAGGCATTTTCCGAGGGAAGCCAGAAGGAGATCGGCAATCTGCTTGATCCGCTCAAAACGCAGATTAAAGAATTCCGCGAAAAAGTCGAACAGACGAATGTCGACTCCAAAACCGGGGTGACGGAACTCAAAACCCTGATTGGCACGCTTGGATCCCTAAACCAGGCACTGACCGAAGAGGCACACAATCTCGCCACCGCCCTGCGACGCGACACCAAGATGCAAGGAAACTGGGGAGAAACGATCCTGCGCAACATCCTTGAGAAATCAGGTCTGCAAGAAGGGATGCATTACAGCTTTCAAGAGTCCTTCGTCGAAACCGACGCTGAAGGCGAGTCAGGACAACGACGGCAAACTGACGTCGTTGTGAGAGTACCTGGTGGCCACCATCTGATAATCGACTCAAAAGTCTCGCTCAATGCATACAACGATTCCGTGAACGCCGAAACAGAGAAGGAACGTGCGGACGCACTGAAGAGACATTTGAACAGTGTGCGCAACCACTGCAACGAGCTATCCGCGCGAAACTATCAAGGGCTCGGAGGGATGGAATCCCCAGATTTTGTCGTTATGTTTGTGCCAATAGAGCCGGCATTCTTATTGGCTCTCCAAGGCGACGAGAACATCTGGTACGAGGCCTACAGGAAAAAGGTCCTTCTATGCGGACCGACAACGGTTCTCTTTGTAATTCGCATCGTTGTTGATCTGTGGCGTCAGGAACGGCAGGCGCGGAATGTAGAGGAAGTGATGAAGAGGGGGGCACTCTTATACGAGAAGTTTGTCGGTTTTGTGTCTGATATGGAGAAGGTCGGCAAGAACCTACAGAGTGCAAGGGAAGCGCATGGCGATGCAATGGATAAGCTCGCGAAGGAGAACGGCAATCTAGTCGGCCAAGCTGAAAAGCTAAAAAAGCTCGGCATCCGCACATCCAAATCTCTCCCCGTAAATTTGGTCGACGCTGCAGAGGTCGATGAGAGCGAACTAGCACTCACAGTGGATTCAGGTCAGGCTGACGAGCCGAACGGGACCCAGAAAACCGGCTGATGTGGTTGGTCAAAAGTTTGTTGCGTAAATCGGCGTCCTAGATGCAGGTCCTTCGACTCGTCCGCTGCGCGGACTCGCTCAGGATGACAACATTTTTTATTGCTAAATTCCGCGTCAAGTCGTGGAGCGTGTTTCAAAAATGGTTATGTAGATTTAGGTTGTCATCGGCAGGGGTTAAAACCCCTTATTTTTTCCGCATTTTTCGGCCCGACTAAACAGATTGGTGAAAAAGTGATTTTGTGAGCAGGCAGGACGGCAGGGGCTGAAGCCCGACGTTGATAGTGGGGCTTTTGCGGCCCGGCTAAAGCCGTGCCCTTGTTACAAAGCTCTCTTCTACAGGTCTTTTTCACCAAGCTGTAAAGCCGTGCCCTTGTTACAAAACAGATTTCTCGAAAACACGCTCTAAGGCTCGCCTCCGCTACCTGAGTCCGAGCTATTGAGCTGATGGCGGTGGAGGTGGCGGTGGGGGCGGTGGTGGTGGTGGTGCGGGAGCAGCCGGCGCATCCTTTACGCGCTTGAGGGTTAGCTCCATGCCAGGGAAGTCGCCCGAATCCGACTTCGTGGTCATCTTGATCTCATCGCCATTCACCGCGCAGCTATGGTGAATGGTCATGCCGTTGAACGACACGTCAAAGGTGAAGTTGTCGCCATCAACTTTGCCGTTGCTGATTTCGATGGGGTCGCCCTGCGGTCCCTGCACCGTGCCTGTGACCTTGTCGGCGTCCTGCTTGAAGGTGAAGCTGAGTTGGAAGTTATTGCCGTCGGGGGTCTTCATCTCCGCGGACCAAGTGCCGGTGACGTCGGCGGCCAGCGCGGTTGCCGCGGTGAACGTGATGGCAAGGGCAGCACAGATACAGAGGAGTTGCTTCATCGGTTCCTCGCAGCCGTTTGCACGGCGCACTCATGATACATCGAAGAGACGACGGGTGGACAGGGAAGTGGTTGGTTCTGGGTGGGTGGCCGTTCAGGAGCAGGTGGGGTCCAGGATGGCTGCGGCAGGGGCTATTTATGCGCCTCTTATGCACGACTAAAGTGCTTGCGGACAGTGCGGCTCGAATGCGCCGCAATCGATGAAAACGTCCCTGAGCGGCTAAAGCCGCGCTGAGTTGATTGATGTTGTTGGCACGACCGAGGTCGTGCCCTGACGCTTGGTGCGTCTTCGAAAGAGATTTTACGCAACCTGTTAGCCGCGCCCTTTCAAAGCATCGAGTTTTTCGGCAACTTGTAAAGTTGCGCCGTGATGGAAGCGAGCGCCGTCCCTACAGGACTCACGTTGAAGTTTTGTGACTTCCCCGCTCTGAAGAGCGGGGCTAACAAACGTTGCGCCTACGGCGCGAGGGTTTTTGGCAAATCTAGAATCACGTCCTCTTACATCACGACATTCGCAGCCAGGCCAGGGCTGCGGATGCGGTTGGGGATTTGTCGTTTCTGCTATTTGACGCCACGGTAAATTTCAGAGCCGGCGAGCAGGTAAGCGCCGACACCGTAGACATAACTCGTGGTCTCAGTGTAGGCTCCGGGCGCTGCGCCGACGGGCTGAATGCTGCCGAGGCGGCCATCGGCATAGACGTGGGTGAGCATTCCCGCCCAGGCTTTTTCGACTGCGGGCCAATACGTGGCGCGGTCGAGGATGCCTTCGTTGACGCCGTAGGCCAGGGCGTAAGTGATGAAGGCGCTGCCGGAATTTTCAGGCAGCGGATAGGAATCGGCGTCGAGGAGACCGGGACGCCAAAGGCCGTCTTTGCCCTGGATCGAGAGCATCTCTGCAGCCATGTCTTTGAAGAGCGCGATGAATTTGGGGCGAAGCGGAGAATCGGCCGGCAGGTGTTCAAGCACACGCACAATTCCGCCCATGACCCAGCCGTTGCCGCGCGACCAGAAGAGCGGTTCGCCATTCTTCTCGTGCTTGTCGAGGAAGGTTGCGTCGCGGAAGTAGAGATGCTTCGATTGGTCGTAGAGCAGAGCGGTGGTGATGTCCCACTCGTGGTCCATGAAGGCGAGATATTTCGTGTCGCCGGTTGCGGAGGCCATATCGGCGTAAACGGGCGGCGCCATGAAGAGCGCGTCGCACCACCACCAGAGCGGCTTTTTGGGATCGGTGGGATCGGGCGTGGCCATTTCGGCATCGAGGCGCGCGCGCATGGGGTCCATCATTTTGGAATCTTTATGGATGAAGTATTGCTCCATATACATCTGGCCGACGGCCTGATCATCGGCGTGCATCACGCGCGGGCCCGGTTGCCAGTTGAGCTGTTCGGCGATGTAGAGCATGGCCTGCTTGTATTTGTCACCGGCGACTTTGTCGGGGACGGCCATGAAACCGTCATAGAGCGCGGCCCAGGTCCAGTCGGTCTGCGCATCAGCGGGCATGCGGCCGAGCTGCCAGTCGGCGACGAGCTTCATAGCTTTGGCGAGGTCGCGGTGCGAGAGCTTTGGCGAGAGATTTTGCGCGAGCGGGCCGGGGGTGGTGAGCGTATCGCCGGGAGGCGCGATGGTCGCCTTTTTCTGCTGAGCGCCGGCGACGGCAGACGATGAAGCGAGTGCGAGCAGGACGGCGAGGGTCATGGCAATTTGGCGATGGGCGCGAAATGGGCGCAGGCAAAGCGTAAGGGATTGCATTCGAGACTCCGGTGGATAACAGAAATATAGCTCCGAACGATTGTAGGACGGCGGGGTGGCTGCGGGCACTTGGAGGCGCGAATTACTGAGGGGCAAGCGCATTTTAATTTTTGCTGGCGATGGTTACTGTGTCGATTTCGTTTGTCGAAGTTAGCGGCTCAATTGCCTTGGCTTGTGCGGGCCTGGAGGCCCACACAACAGCCGGTCAGGAGACCGGCGCTACGACTGCGGGCTTGGAAACCGGCGCTACAACTGCGGGCTTGGAGACTGGCGCTACAACAACTCGAGTTGGATCGATACAAGAACATTTTGGCGTTGGGTTTGCGATGAGGTCCGACTAGAACCGCATTTGCAGGCCTAGCTGAATCTGGCGCTCGCGGTAAAAGTCGGTGCCGTTGATGTTGAGCGGCTGGCCGAAGGCGGGCAGCGGAGTTCCGAGGCCGGTTGTGGTGGTGGTTCCACAACTCGCGGTGCCGGTGGTGTTGATGGTGAGGTAGCAAAGCGTGGGGAGTGTGCTTGACGTGCCACTGTTCTCAATGGAGTAGCCGGTGGTTTCAAGCTCGGTGACGTTCTGGTGGTTGAAGAGATTGAAGCTCTCGGCGAGCACTTCCAACTGGCGCATTTCGCCCAGGTCAAAGCGCTTGGCGAGGCGGAGGTCGGCCTTCCAGGTGCTGGGATAGCGGAAAGTGTTGCGGCCGATTCCAGTAGACGCGGTTGTCGCCGCCCGAGCCGTTCATGCCCGGGCCGAGGCCAGCGATGGCAGCGCCGGTGATGGTGAACTCCTCAGGCAATGAGCCGGAGGTGCGCATGGTGTAGGGCAGGCCGCTGCGGAATTGGCCGATGCCGGAAAGCATCCAGCCGTTGCCGATGTGGCCGGCGAAGTTGCGCAGCTTCCAGGGAGCTTGAAGGATGGCCATGACGGCGGCGGAGTGGCGCATGTCGAGATTGCTTGTGCCGTACTCCTGGGTGAAGTTGGCGGGGTCGAGGACGTCGCTGCCGGCCACTAGCGTGGTTTCGTTGGGATTCCAGTCCATGGCGTGGGCGTAGGTGTAGTGGGCGTGGAGGCTCAGGCCGCGGCGGCCGTCGCGCACGATCCTGATCATGGCGGCTTCATAGGTGGAATTGGCGCGGCTCATGATTTCGGAGATCTGCTGGTAATCGGGATTGAGTCGGCCCGCAGTGCCGGTGGGCGATGTTGCGGAGGGCCAGGAAGCGTAGAAGGGAACGGTGATTTGCGGAGACTTGATGGGACCTTCGCCGGTTGGATCCTTCACGTTGTAGGTGATGGTGCCGGGATTGACAGCAGGATTGAAGTTGGTGTCGACGGAGACGGGCAGACGGCGGCCGAGGCTGAGCATTGCGCTGGCCGTGAGCTCAGTGCGACCGGGCAGCGGCTGCTCGACGGCGGCGACGGCCTGGTGAACCTCAGGATTGCGGAAGTTGGGCGCGAACTCAACCGCTCCGGGCTTGACCACGCTGGAGGGTTGGCCGGCGAAGACGTAAGGGAACGGCGGAGCGCCGCCGGAGCAGAACTGGCAATCGTCGGAGGGCCGCATGAAAAACTCAGATCGCCGTTGAGCGAGCCGGTTTGGGTGAGCGCGGTCTCGATGGTCGCGTTTTCAGTGCGGCCGTAGTACATGCCGTAGCCGAGGCGCAGAACCGGCCAGTGGTTTTTGGCGCCGCCGATGGCGAGGCTCAGCGCGCGGACCCCAGTTGTTGCCGAGAGACGGCAGAGTTTGCGTGAGCGGAAGTTCGGAATTGGCGAGCGCGGCGATGGGCGGCGGCATCTGCTCGCGCTCCCAGCGCAGGCCGGCGGAGAATACGGCCAGCTTGGCCGGCTGCCACTGCGCGGTGACATAGCCGGCCCAGTCGTTGGTGCTCAGATGCCAGTTGGTGGGGCCCATGGTTTGCGAGTAGTAGGAGTAGCAGGGCTGGCTGCCGAACTTGGTGTCGGTCGTGCCGCAGTTGTGCGGATTGCGCGGATCGAGCGCGTCGGAGAAGCCGAATTTCTGAAAGGCCAGCGCGTCGGAGATGAAGTTGGCGACGTTGGAGTAGTGATAAGTGCCGGTCTGGTTGCGAAGCAGGCTGGTGGCGTCGGCGTTGTGGTCGAGCTCGAAGCCGGCCTTGACGAGCAGATGGTTGTGGACCCAGTCCAGCATCTCCTGGCCGTGGTAGAGGCGCTCGTCAGGGTAGCTGCCCTGGCCGAAGCGCGAGGGATTGCCGATGGTGAAGCCGTAGCGCGAGTCGACGACGATCTGCGGCAACTGGCCCCAGAAGTTGCCGCTGAGAAATGCCTGCTCGAAAGACGAGGGCGTGGCGGGCCGCGCGGTGAGGATGTCGCGCCCCGCCGAGCCCTGCGTGACGGCGAGCAGGTTCGGAGTGAGATACGCTTCCCAGCGCGCCAGCAGCCACTGCTGGCTGGCTTCGCTGGAGCCGAAGCTGTGGTTGCCGTAGGTTTCAGAGACGCGGGTGAGTCCGCCGCCGGGCGCGTTCCAGTTTGCGCCGATGCCTTCGAGCGTGAAGTGATGACGCTCGGCCGCCTGCCAATCGATGCGGGCAAAGCCGACCCATTGCGCAGGCGGTGCGCGGCGCGGGACCAAGGAGCGCGGCTAACTGCTCGAGGCCCGCCGGCGCATAACCGGAAGCGGCGACGCCGAGGAAATCGTTGTAGGCCTGGTTCTGGCTTTCGCCGAGCTGTGCGCTGAGCAGCGTCGACGGACGCGCTGGTTGGTTCGGGAAGATTGAAGAACTCCGCTGGGATCTTTGACCGTGGCAAGGCCGGGATCGTTGCGGTGATAGCTGTCGAGGGCGGCAAACCAGAAGAGCTTGTCGCGGCGAATGCGGCTGCCCATGCCGAGGCCCCAGACGATTTCGTGATCGGGCGGAGTGTAGGGCGCGGAGGTGAAGTTGGGCGATGCAGGCGGAGCCGGTGTTCTGCAGCCACTGCGTGAAGGGATTTTGCGCGCCCCAGTTGTTCTGGCGATCGAAGAGAAAGCCCTGGCCGTGAAGAGAGTTGCCGCCACTCTCGGTGCGGATGGTGGTGCGTCCGCCGGAGGAGCGCATGCCCTCGGCTTCGACGTTGCCGGCGGCGGTGGTCACTTCGCGGATGGCCGATTCGCTGACGCCGAGGCCGCGCCCGCCAGCCCAAGCCTGGCTCATGGAGTTTTGCGGAGTTGCGGGCTGAGCTTCGTCGGAGGCTTGCGTGCCGGATGCAGAACCGGCGGCGACGCCGAAGGCCAGGCGCGTGCTGGCGCCATCGATCGTTATCTCGGCGGATTGCTGCGCGCCACGGAAGGACGCTTGTGAAGTGTCGGCGGCGGCGGTGGCTGCCGGGGTGTCGAGCAGAAACTCCTGCCAGCGGCGTCCGCTCACAGGCAATGCTTGCAACTCAGCGGCGGTGACGGTGGTGGCGATTACAGGGGACAGGTTGACGATGTCCGCCTGCGCGCTGCCGGCTGCTGCTGCGCCGGCGTTGAGAGCGGGAGCCAGTCCGTGAGACAGGGGAAGTGTTTGCGGCGAAGCTAGGGCAAGTGCGAGCGGAATTGCGGCGGATTGAGTTTGCAGTGAGGCGCGCTGTTGCGCGGCGGGAATGCTGAATACTGGTTGCGCGTTGAAGGGCGGCAGGGCTTGAGCGGGTGGCGTGGGGCGCACGATGGTACGAGGCAGACTTTGCTGAGGGAAATTGAGTTGGTCAGGCGGGCGAGCGGGGCTTGCCGTGCGCGCGACAGTGAACGGCGCGGCCTGTGATGGCTGCGCGGCGATGAATGCCGTGATCGCAGGGTTGGTGGCGATGAGCGGAGGATTGGGTGGGGTGATTGGCGGGCTGGGCGCAGCAGTGAACGGCGCGACTGCCTGAAGCAGAGTGGGCGCTGCGTTTTGGAACGGCGCTGCGGGTTCAAGCTCGATGGCGGCCTGCACGCGGGATTCGGCTCCGCCGGTGACGAGGATTCCGTCAAGGCGGCCATGGCCGAGCTTCGAATCGTCAGCCTCGAGCGAGTACGTGCCGGCTTCGAGCGCGGCAAAGTGGAAGGCGCCGTTCTTCGTGGTGGTGGCGTGGGACTCAACGCCAGTGGCCTGATTACGCAAAATGACTGAGGCGCCGGCGAGTGGAGAGGAATGCAGATCGGTGAGGCGGCCAGCAAGGGAACCGGCGCGAGGAGATTGGATTTGAATGGAACGAAGTGGAGGGGAATTTGCGGGGCGAGTTTGGGCGAGGGCCGACGAGCAGGCGCTCGCGCAGAGCGCGCCGAACGCGAGCCACTTGATCCAGTTCCGCTTTGCCTCTGCCATTGCCAACTCTGCTTTGGCAGACTCTGGGAGAAAAAGAAATATCGCCACCGATCCGCTCTGGAGGCGAATCCGGTTGGGTCAGGGTGGGCAAACGAGGTGCCCGACGCCCTGGTTACAGCTGAAAGAAGATTGCAAGCGATTCTATGCCTTGAGGGCGTGAGTGCAACGTAATGTGCATCACAAACGCCTGTTTTTCTTTGGAATGAGGCAATGAGGGCCCGCGGGCGAGGGTTTGCAGCGATTCGAGCTGGGTGGGAGCGCCCGGCGAGGGCGGAACGGTTCGATAGACTGAAGAGACGACGATTCGCGACGATATGCGCCGGTGAACGGCGGGATGAGCGCGGGCGGCGATCCCGAGCGGCCGATTGGGGCGATGTTTATTGATGAAGTGGAACCATGTTTATTGATGAAGCCAAAATTCGCGTGAAGGCCGGCGACGGCGGCAACGGCTGCATGGCCTTCCGGCGGGAGAAGTTTGTGCCGCGCGGGGGCCCATCGGGCGGCGATGGCGGGCGCGGCGGCGACGTGGTGATGGAGTCGAGCCAGCGGCATAACACGCTGATTCATTTCCGCTACAACCCGGAGCACAAGGCGCAGCGCGGCGAGCACGGCATGGGCTCGAACTGCACGGGGCTGGACGGCCGCTCGCTCACGCTGCAGGTTCCGGTGGGCACCTCGCTCTACGACGCAGGAGACGGGCGAGCTGGTGCACGACTTTCAGGAGCCGGATGAGCGGATCGTGATCGCCAAGGGCGGGCGCGGCGGGCGCGGCAACCAGCATTTTGCCACCAGCACGCACCAGGCTCCGCGCGAGCACGAGCTGGGACGGGCCGGCGAGGAGCGCACCTATCGACTGGAGCTGAAGCTGCTGGCCGACGTGGGGCTGGTCGGCTATCCCAATGCGGGCAAGTCGACGCTGATTGCGCGCATCTCCGCGGCGCGGCCCAAGATTGCCGATTATCCTTTCACGACGCTCGAGCCGAACCTGGGCGTGGTGACGGTGGGCGAGGAGCCGGACCAGGAATCGTTTGTAGTGGCCGATGTGCCGGGGCTGATTGAGGGCGCGCACCTGGGCGCGGGGCTGGGCACGCAGTTTCTGCGGCACATTGAGCGGACGCGCGTGCTGGTGCACCTGGTGGATGTATCGGACGCATCGGGAAGGCCCGATCCGGTGGAAGATTTCAAGGTGATCAACAACGAGCTGGCGAGCTTCGAGCGGCGGTGAGGACGAGCATCCGCTGGCGGAGAAGCCAATGATTGTGGTTGCAACGAAGATCGACGCGGCGAATCCTGAGAAGCTGAAGAAGCTGGCGGCGTACGCCAAGCGCAGGAAGCTCGAGTTCCACGCCATCTCGGCGGTGACGGGCGAGGGCATTGAAGAGTTGAAGTGGGCGATGGCCAGACGCGTGCGGCCGGCTGTGACTGCCTGAAGCGGCGCAAGGATTACATTACCTTTTTACCTGGCAGGCAGTTTTTTACCTCATCAATTGTGAGCAGTTCTTACCGGAGTCGTGCTGGTGCGACTGTGGATTCTCTGCGCCCTCAATCGTTTGAGATTTGGAACAACCACCAGGAGGTTTGGCGCAACGAATGCAGAGAAGGCCCGCACCCGGCCGAGTGGTGTGTGCCGGTCCGGCAATTGAATCCCCGGAGGTAGTTTGTATGAAATCAGCAAGGCGCGATCTCCTTTTCGGCTCTCTGCTCAGCGCGCTCGTGGTGACATTCGCGCTGGCCTGGGGCAGCCCGTTTGTCAGCGCCCGCTCAGCTAATGCGCAGGAACAGGCACAGCCGCAGCAGCAAGCGCCGCAGCAGCAACAACCAGATCAGTCGCAACCACCGGCACCGCAGCAGCAGCAACCGGATCAATCCCAGTCATCAACCTTTACCGGAACGATCATGCGGCACGGCGAGGACTTCATCCTGCGCGACTCGTCAGGCCAGATGTACAAGCTGGACGACCCGGATCGCGCGAAGCCGTACGAGGGCAAGGCCGTGAAGGTGACTGGCCAGCTCGATCAGCAGGCCATGGTGATCCACGTACAAAGCATTGAAGCCGCAGAGGCGTGAGCGGGAGAAGCGATCCCGACCTTTGCGCAGAGTAGAACGACAGTATTTAAAGTATTTAACGAACACGGGCGGAAGGAGAGACCGAAATGGTTTCTTCTTCCGCTTTGTGTTTTTGGGAATATGCCTCGCGAAAATTTGGATGTGTTGCTGATGCGTGAGCGGGGCTCAGTCAAGGCGCATGATGCTGTGCAAGTGATCGGCACAAGGGCCGACGGTTCGTGATGGTGTTTACTGTTCGGTACCCCTACCCATCCCCACCCCTCCCCCGGGTGCTGGGGCTAAAGTTCACTCTACAAACGGCTTGCCGAATCCGGTCTGGCTCTAACTAGCTGACAGCAAGGAATTTAGATGGCAAATTTTTCAGAGTAAATGGGTTAGAGCCTCCTTTGCGAGGAATGTTATCTTTTTGGTTAACATTCTCACCAGGAAATGGGCCGGTTGGCGCCGGTGCGAATGTGTATGGGGCACTGTATTGTGGCTGATCATGGAATGATTGTGCGCTAAGGTGGGGAAATTGTCGGTAAATCTAAGTGATTGATGGTTAAGTAGTTATCCGATTTGAGCTTGACACCGAATCGGGACCGGTTCGATGGCGGAGGAACGGTGCGGGATTGAGCGGCCCAGCAGTCGTTAGATCAGTGGAAGTAAGGGCATTATTCCGCAACTGAGAAGGAATTCCACGGTTGATTCGAATTCATCTGGGCTGTTGGTGGTGTCTTTTGAGTCGCCCTTTGGAACAAAAATGATCATTCCCTGGCGTGCTCGGGTCAACAAAACCCGATAAGCATTCTTTCGGTAGACTCGCCTATCTTCTTTTTTGATTGAAATCCATCGATTATTCGGGCCGGGCAGCAGTTTACGGAGTCGCCATCCGTGAGACTCATTCCATACAAGATCGCCGCCCCAACAAAGCCCGATCCAATCAAGTTCGAGCCCTTGAATTTCGAACTCTGTCGCAAACACCTCGCATTGAAAGCTCGCTCGAAGGTCTGTTTCGCTTGCGAGGTACCATTGTTCCCAGGGATAGTCCGCATGAAAAGTTGAATTTGGCTCCAACCCCTCGGCTCTCAGACGTGCTGCGCCGGAAGACCCAACGAGTCCGTATCGGATTAGTCCGATTCCCTGTTTTCGGAGTTTGGCTCGCGTTTCCTTTAGATCTCTCGAAAGGAATATCGGAAACTTGTCCGTTATGTGTAGAGCAGCAGCGTCGTTCGCATTACCGTCCAAGACATGGTTGACCCAGGTAGCGAGGTTTTCAGCGCGCAGGCTGCGATTGGATGTGCGCAGATGCAGTTCAGGATTGGTGCGCACCTCTAATTGCCTAGTGGCATTGTCAAAGAGTCGATGTCCGGCGGTTGAAGGGCCTCCCTCCAAAACCTCGGGTGAGGCATAGATAGCCCACTGCGTGGAGCTCCGTGCGAGCGCTCTTCCCCATTCCTCTAGCCCAGCCTCGCCGTCGTTAATTTCTTGTCCACCTCCGACAAGTGCAATCACAGCAGCCCAGTCCTGATGCCGCTCCATGATGCCCAAGAGCATTTCGGGCTCGGAATAGTCGCGATTAAATTTCTTCTTGTTCTGTGCACGATTCCACGCGCGCTGGGCCTCATCGAAAATGATGGCATGATTTGAAGGTTCTCTCTGATCGTCGTCCATATAGTTTCGGGCAAAGATGTGTACGTTCTCAATAAGGGTTCTTGCTTCAATCCGGGCATTTGTTGCATTTGCTCCGCACTTTCTGCTCTCCTGCGTGAATAGGTGTTGCA
The DNA here is from genome assembly GCA_963758785.1 of uncultured Acidobacteriaceae bacterium. GTDB lineage: Bacteria > Acidobacteriota > Terriglobia > Terriglobales > Acidobacteriaceae > Telmatobacter. The sequence goes on along the minus strand of CAVWXA010000015.1, from coordinate 462,531 downwards.
GAACTTTGACAAGAGGCCCGTTGCCGCTCATGAAGTGGATCGCATTCTTCTGGTTTTCGTGAGAATGCGCAAGGCTCAGCCCGACGAGAGTCTTCCCGGAGCCCGGAACGCCGGTCAGGAAGCAGATGACATGCTCATTCTTCGCGCGCGCATGATCTACATGAGCCTGGATCGTCTGTCTCACGGCCCCGATTTCGTGTTCAGAAGCTTCACATTGGGCTATTTCTCGAATCGATAGCCCGCTTCTCAGGGCTATTGCCGCTTCGATAATGCTTGGAACGGGATGATAAGGACTCTCGTCCCAAAACGCGGTGTCGGCCTGATCGGTGTTCTGCTCGGCGACGACGTCGAGGACAGTGTGAAGGTTGTTCCACGATGTATTGATCACCTTGCCGACCCAATAGGTCGCGAGTTGAGGAAACATTTCGTATTGATTTAATGAGTCGAGGTCCAGCTCGCCGGCTTCTGGTGAAACGATGATCGGGACAATCCTGCGCTCAGCAGAAGCTTTATGGAAATAGTGGAGAAGCAAGGCGTATTCTTCGATCTGCCGCCGGGCCGGGAAGAGATCAACGCCTGATTTCGCTTCCAAAATTACGATTTCATCATGAATGAGAAGGACTGCGTCGATTCGTTTCTCCTTGCGTGGAATCGAGAACTCCAGAAGGACGCCCCAGTTTTCAGCACTGCCGTCACTTTGTATGCATTGAACGAGCGCTTGACGCAGAGAGCGAATGTCTCTTTCCCAGGTCAGGGTTTGGTCGGTGTATTGGCTTGCATAGCCCCGCCGTGCATATTCAGTTGAAAGGCGGGCGAGGATTTCCCCGTGAGAGACCGCAAGAAATTCGGAGACCTTCGATCGGTAAAAAGAAGCCAAATGGTGTGTGGCTCCGCGCAATAGAGTTGTAAAGGCTGTAGATAAAGATACCGCACGTCGACCGGAACGCGAACGGTGTGCACTGGCATGCGAGGAGCACTCCGAGCCGATTGCGCTGTCTCGATGGGATGGGCTCTGCGCGATCCCACCCTAAACGCAAAATACGCGTTTAGGATGGGGCACCCAGTTTGTTTGCTTGAATGAAAAGGCAGGTCCTTCGGCTCCCTTCGATCGCACGGGAGGACTGTGTAGTTTTGGAGTTCGAGTTATCCCACCCTAAACGCAAAATGTGCGTTTAGGATGGGGCACCCATGTGCGGCGGTGGTGCGGTGGTGGGTGAGTTACTCTTCCTCTTCTTCGACGGGGCGTTTGGCGTTGGCGAGGATTTTTTCGGCGACCAATTGCGGGACGATGTCGTAGTGGTCCACTTCCATGCGGTAGCTGCCTTTGCCCTGGGTCATGGAGGTGAGCTGGGTGCCGTAGGTGAGCATCTCGGCCATGGGAACCTCGGCGTTGATGACCGTGGTGCGGCCCTTGGTTTCCATGCCCTGCACGCGGCCGCGGCGGCGGTTCAGGTCGCCCATGAGTCGCGCCGGCGAATTCGTCGGGAGCCTCGATTTCGACCTTCATGATGGGCTCGAGCAGGCAGGGCTTGCAGTGCTCCATGGCCTTTTTGAAGGCGAGGCGGCCGGCGGTCTTGAAGGACAGCTCGTTGGAGTCGACGTCGTGATAGCTGCCGTCGTAGACGGTGACCTTGAAGTCGACGACGGGGTAGCCGGCGAGGTAGCCGCGGGCGGCGGTCTCGACGATGCCTTTTTCGATGGCGGGAATGAAGTTGCGGGGGATGGCGCCGCCGAAGACTTCGTTGGCGAATTCGAAGCCGCCGCCGCGAGGCAGGGGCTCCATGCGGATTTTGCAGTCGCCGAACTGGCCGTGACCGCCGGACTGCTTTTTGTGGCGGCCGTGCGCTTCGGCCTTGCCGCGGATGGTTTCGAGGTAGGGAACCTTGGGCGCCTTGAGCGTGACTTCAGCGTGGTAGCGCTTTTTGAGGCGGCTGACGATGGCCTCGATGTGCGGCTGGCCTGCGCCGGCGATGAGAAATTCGTTGGTCTGCGGATCGCGGAAGAAGCGGATGAGCAGGTCCTCTTCCATGAGCTTGTGGATGGCGGGAGCGAGCTTGTCCTCGTCGGCGCGGGACTTGGGCTCGATGGCGTAGGTCATGGCGGGCTCGGGCAGCGCGGCGAGTGTAGACCTGGATTTCTGCGCCTTTGTGGCCGAGGGTGTCGCCGGTGAGGGTGTCGCGGAGCTTGCCGACGGCGCCGATGTCGCCGGCGTGGAGTTCGGCGACTTCGACGGGCTTGCGGCCCTGCATGATGCTGAGGTGCGAGAGCTTTTCCTGGCCGCGGCGGGTGTAGTTTTCGAGCGTGGCGTCGTTTTTGACGACGCCGCTGATGACTTTGAAGAAGGTGATGCGGCCGGCGAAGGGATCGGACATGGTTTTGAAGACGACGGCGGCGGCGGGGCCGGAGTCGTCGACTTTGCGGACGGCGGCGGGGGCGTCGGCGGCAGCGCGTGGCGGACTTTGCGACTGGCGATGGGCGCGCGCTCAGCGGCGCGAGGCGCGTAGACCTTGATGAAGTCGAGGAGATGATCGAGGGCCATGTTGGCGAGGCCGCTCGAAAAGAGCACGGGGAAGATGCGGTCTTCGCGAATGGCTTCATGGAGCGCGGCGATGAGGTGGTCTTCGGGGATGGTGCCTTTCTCGAAATACTCTTCCATCAGCTCGTCTTTGCCTTCGGCGACGAGCTCGACGAGAGCTTCGTGGCGGGCCTTGGCATCGGCAGCGAGCGAGGCGGGAATTTCGGCGGAGACTTTGCCGCGGCCATCGCCGCCGGGCGTGTAGGTGTAAGCCTCCATGGTGACGAGATCGACGACGCCGTGAAAGCCCTGGGCGTCGGAGATGGGCAACTGGACGGGAACACAGTTGCGGCCCCAGCGCTCCTGCAGATCGTCAATGAGGGCGCTCAGGCCGCCGCCGCCGCCGGCCTTGGGGTGGTCCATTTGATTGACGAGGACGATGCGGGGAACGTTGGCCTCTTCGGCGAAGCGCCAGACGCGCTCGGTGACGGGCTCGACGCCGGATCTGGGCGTTGATGACGACGATAGCGGATTCGACGGGGAAGAGCGCGGCGCGGGCTTCGTGGGTGAACATGTGGAAGCCGGGCGTGTCGACGAGATTGATTTTTGACGCCCTGCCACTCGGCAAAGGCGACGGCGTTCTGCATGGTGATGCCGCGGGCGACTTCTTCTTCGTCGTAGGCGGTGGCGGCCGAGCCGTCTTCAACGCGGCCCTGGGTGGGAGTCATTTTAGCGGCATGCAGCAGAGCGGCAATGAGGGTGGTTTTGCCGCTGTGCGCATGCCCCACTACAGCTACGTTGCGGATCTCACTTCCCTGGTACGTTTTCATGGAATTCTCCTTGGGACGGACTGATGGCGGATGTAGAGACAGGGGACGTATGGACTTGCAATCCTTCGACTTGGCTCGGGACAGGCCCAGGACGCAGGAAGGAAAGACGATGAAACTGTGGGCCGCGGAGCTTCGTTCTGGATTTTGGGATTGCGTAACGCAGGGAGGGCGGGAGGACCCCACACGGGGCGTTCAAGTGGCCGGATTGCCGGGATCGAGCCCCCGGTGTGGCGTCTTCCTCGTCCATGCGGAGCGTCTCTGCTTTTGCGGGGCGGAACAATATGGAAGGGTTTCCGCCGGGCTCCTCGCCAAAAGCCGGATGCTATCACAGCGGGAGTGTTAACGTCCTGTGACTGGAGGCACAAGAACAGGGAACAGGGAGCAGGGAACAGGGAATAGAGAAAAGGGAATAGAGAACAGAGAAGAGGGAACAGAGAAGAGGGAACAAGGGAGCGAGAGGGCGCGGATCGGTCGATCGAGCTTGGTTCACGGCGGGGTACTACGAAGCGCGGTAGACTTTGTCTGCTTTGGAGGTATTTCGATGAAGGGCGGGCTGCGGATTACGGGGCTGATGGCGTTTCTGGTGGTGTCGGCATTCGCTTATGCGGCGGATGCTGGAGGGACGTGGAAGGGGGCGTTCGATTTCCAGGGGAGCAGCGTGCCGTTGACGTTCCACTTGACGGTGGCGGGCGGCGCGGTGACGGGAACGGTGGAAGGGCTGCCGACAACGCCGGTTGAAATTCACGATGGCAAAGTGGACGGCGACACGATCACGTTTTGGGTGAATTCGGATTACCAGGGGCAGACGTACAAGCTGGTCTATAAGGGGAAGGTTTCCGCTGCGGGGGACGAAATCGCGTTCAACTTTGGGACGGACGACGGGACCTGGAGCGCGCAGATGACGGCGGCGAAGAGCACGGATGCGGCTCCTATACCTGCGGCCGTGCCGGCTGCGGTGGATGTGAGCGGAGCCTGGAAAGGCGCGTTCGATTACAACGGCGGCAGCGTACCGCTGACGATCCATTTATCGAGCACGGCGGGCGCGGTGACAGGGACGGTGGAGGGGTTGCCGACGACGCCGGTCGACATTCATGACGGCAAAGTGGATGGCGATACGGTGACGTTCTGGGTGAATACCGATTACCAGGGACAGACGTACAAGCTGGTGTACAAGGGGAAGATCGCGGCGGGTCAGATTGTTTTCACGCTGGGAACCGATGACGGGACCTGGAGCGCGCAAATGACGGCGACGAAAGGCAGTGGTCAGTGATCAGTGGTCAGTGGTCAGGCGGAGTAGGGACTAGGGACTAGGGACTAGGGGACGGAGATCGTTGACAGTCAGCGGGTGCGGCGCAGGAATTTCCATAGGCGCCAAAGATAGATGCCGAGGTTGAAGGCACAAACCGCAACACCTGCGACGGTGACGAGCCAGGCAGGAAGATTGGGATAGACGACGGCGTCGAGAGTGTGGAGCAGAAAACTTCCCTTGTAGGCGGCCATACCGGCGCGGGTTTCAAAATACTGCTCGGCGAGGGTGAGCGGGCAGAGCCATGGGCCAGATTCGACGGCGATTCCCCACAACAGAGCGAGGATGTGGAGGGCGCTACCCAGCGGGCGGCCACGCGTGAAGAGTGCGCCGAAGATGACGAGCACAATCCAGATGAGATGCACCAGGAGAATGAGGATGGCGGCGGTGGTCATCATGGGCGGGCCTGTGTCGATCGTAGTGCAGATGCGAGCAATGCGAGGCTGCGAGGAGTAGCGAGGGATGAAGGCTGCTGTCGATCGCTGTGTTTTGATAGCGTGCGGTTTTCTGCTGGCTGCGTGCACGGCAAGTGCGCAGTCTACGGGCGCGGCTTCGCCCAGCGTTCCCGAAACTGCGCCGGAGAAACAGCACGCGGACGGAGGAACTCCTCCGCCTGCGTCTTTCGCGCGCGCGTCTCACGTGAATGCGCCGCTGGGTGAGATCGAACACTTTCCGGGAGATGGCGACGGCGCGTACAAGACGCATCAGTATCGCGATCTGTTTGCAGAACAGGGACACACACCGGCGGAGAGCAAGGCGAAGATCGAGAAGGCGTTCGAGCAACTGTTTCACGGCGATGGACAGGAAGAGCGAATCTACTTTGAGACCGGAGCCAACGAGAACGGGACGCTGGCGTATGTGACCGACTGGGCGAACAACGACGCACGCACCGAAGGGATGAGCTACGGCATGATGATTGCCGTGGAACTGAGCAAGAAGCGCGAGTTCGATGCGATCTGGAACTGGGCGCATACATATATGTTGATCACCGACCCGAAGAATCCCTCGGTGGGGTACTTTGCGTGGTCGATGAATACGGATGGGACGCCGCGCTCGACGGGCGCCGCGCCGGATGGGGAAGAGTACTTTACGATGGCGCTCTACTTTGCCGCGCACCGCTGGGGCAACGGCAAGGGGATTTACAACTACCAGGCCGAGGCAGACAAGATTCTGCGGGGCATGCGGCATCATCCAGTGCTGACGGGGACGGGGCCGTTCCGCATTCATCCCAACGATCCGCCATTTGTGCCGCCGGATCATCCCTGGCCTAGCCCGAACAATCGCAGGATGGAGGCGGAAGCAAAGGCGAACGGAAGGCCGTGGCCGGCTTACCGGTTTCCGCGCGGTTCGCGCGAAGAGACGATTGGGCCGATGGTGGACGAAAGCCACTGGATGATCAAGTTTGTGCCCGACCTGCCGGATGGGGTAACGGATGCAAGCTATCATTTGCCGGCGTTTTATGAGTTGTGGGCGCGATGGGGCCCGGTGGAGGATCGCGCATTCTGGGCGACGGCTGCAGATGTGAGCCGGGACTTTTTCAATCGGGTGACGGGACCCGAGACGGGGCTGACGCCGGATCGCAGCAATTTTGATGGAACGGCGGTGATGGGGTTCGATGGGAAGCCGGTGCCGTTTATGGCGGACTCGTGGCGCAGCGTTAGCAATTGGAGCGTGGATTCTTCGTGGTGGCACAAGGACGCGCGCGAGAAGGCTTTGAGCGACCGGCTGCAGAAGTTTCTGTATGGGCAGGGCATCGATACGTTTGTGAACCGGTACACGCTGGATGGGAAACCGATGTCAACAACGCACTCGCCGGGAATGGTGGCGACGGCGGCGGTGGGTAGCCTGGCGGCGACGGATGGGCCGGTGGCGAAGGCATTTGTGGACGCACTATGGGCGATGCCAGTGCCTTCAGGCGAGCAACGATATTATGACGGCCTGCTTTATTTGATGAGCCTGATGCACGCGAGCGGGGAGTTCAGGATCATTGAAAGACAGTGATCAGTTGTCAGGGATCAGTGATCAGGAAAGAGGGATTGGGGGAGCAGGGACGAGCGGTGGTGGAACGTTCACCGCGTCTTCAGAGCCGAGAAATTCCCTGGGGGAGATACTCGTTCATCCGAGGAATTTGTGAAGGGGATCCCAGTAGTGCGCATACCAGCCGCTGGCGAGATGGTCAGCGGTTCCGGCGGGAAAGCCCGTATGGTCAAAGATCAGTTTTGTCCCTGCGTCCTGAGGCGTCAATTCGAAGCGCGCGATGGAGAAGATGCCTGGCTCCCAGTTGGCAACCCTCCAGGCCTGGACGATGCGCTCGTTCGCAATCAATTCAATCTGGCGGCCGACAATGTAGTCGCCAAAGAGAGAAAACGGCCCGCCCGGATCGCGGCTTATTTTGGCCGGATGCCCGGTAATATCGAGACTCTGCATCGCGTCACTAAGGGACTCAACTTTCTGGAAACTTGCGGCATCGGTGAGAGCGTTGTAAATGCGTTCAGGTTTCGCGTTGAAGGCGACTTCCTGATGGATTGCTTCCGCATTGCGAGAGATCTCCTCGGCAGCCGAAGCAAGAGTGCGGGTCGATTGCAGGATGAGCGCGCCAGCCGCCATGCTTGACTGCAGCAGCCAACGGCGACGACCGGGGTCAAAATTCGATGCGATCGATGAGTAATTCACGGCGCCTCCTCAGAATCATTCGAACAAGTTTCGGGGTACGTGTTGCTTTGGGGATGTGTTGCTGTTTGGATGAGAACATCCAACTAAAATATGTTCAAGGTAATATTTTCAGTCTCGAATCAAGGCGGACGATCTGGAGGGCGCTATGCCATACGCGAGGGGCCACCGCGACGCGGTGAAGAGACGGATCATCGATAGCGCGCGACGGTTATTCAACCGGCGCGGTTTTGAAAGTGTGTCAATCGCGGAGATCATGCAGGGCGCAGGATTGACGCATGGCGGATTCTATTCTTACTTCGAAAGCAAGAGCGATCTGTACGCCGAAGTGATGAATTGTTTCTTCACCGATCCGGAATGGAAGGCGTGCTGGGAGGGCGTCCACGTGGATTTGTCGGGAACGGACGTCGGAGCCCAGGTGGTGACCGCCTATTTGTCACGCCAGCATTTCGAAGACGTTGAGAACTCCTGCCCGATGGTGGCGTTGCCAACGGATGTGGCACGGAGCGGGGTTACAGCGCGACGGGCTTTTGAAACTGTCTTTCGGGCGATGGTGGATGTTTTGGAGCGAAGCCTCGTTGGAAAGGGAAAAGCGGCGCGCGAGCGCGCTCAAGCGATCGCTGCCCTGAGCATTGGAGGGATGGTCGTGGCGCGATCTCTTGCGGAGAGGGTGTACGCAGATCAACTTCGGAACTCGTGTCTTAAAGTGGCGCTCGAGATGGGTGGGTGGGATAACAGAAAACGACAAGTGCGCGCTTCGCGCGGCGGATCCTAACAGCGGCGCCACGTCCCAAGACATGCCTCAGGGGCTGAAGTGTCCGCTATTTATGCGCCTTTGATGGCACGACTAAACAGCTTGGTGAAAAAGTGATTTTGCGAGCAGGCGGGACGGCAGGGGCTAAAGCCCGACGTTGATAGTGGGGCTTTTGCGGCCCGGCTAAAGCCGTGCCCTTGTTACAGAGCCCTCTTCCGGAGGCCTTTTTCACCAAGCTGTGAAGTCGTGCCTCTTCAAAACAGGATTATGCAGCCAGTTCTAGACCGTAGCGGCGGCGGGCAGGATTTCTTCGACGTCGACCCACTGCGTGGGGTAGTTGCCGGTGTAGCAGGCGGTGCAGTAGCCGGTTTTTTTCTGGTCGCTGGACAGACTGACAGCAGCCCTTCGAGCGAAAGATAGGCCAGCGAGTCGGCCTCGATGTATTGGCGAATCTCTTCGACAGAGTGATTGGCGGCGATGAGTTCGCTCTTGCTGGGCGTGTCGACGCCGTAGAAGCAGGGCGAGATGGTGGGCGGGCAACTGATGCGGAGATGAACTTCAGTTGCGCCTGCGCCGCGCACCATGCGGACAATTTTGCGGCTGGTGGTGCCGCGGATGATGGAGTCGTCGATGAGGATGACGCGCTTGCCCTCGAGCAGATTGTGCACGGGGTTGAGCTTGAGGCGGACGCCGAAGTCGCGGACGCGCTGCTCGGGCTCGATAAATGTGCGGCCGACGTAGTGATTGCGGATGAGGCCGAAGCGGAAGGGAAGGCCGCGCCTCTTCGGCGTAGCCCGAGCGCGGCGGTGACGCCGGAGTCGGGGACGGGAACGACGACGTCGGCGGGCACGCCGGACTCGCGGGCGAGCTGGCGGCCCATCTGGTCGCGCGACTCCTGCACCCAGCGGCCGAAGATGCGCGAGTCGGGGCGCGCGAAGTAGACGTGCTCGAAGACGCAGCTCGATTGCGGCAAGCCGGTGGCGTACTGGCGGCTGGTGACGCCGTCTTCAGAGACCATGACCAGCTCGCCGGGAAGAACGTCGCGGATGAATTCGGCGCGAAGCAGATCGAAGGCGCAGGATCTCGCTGGCGAAGACGATGGTGTCGGGGCCGTCGGCATTTTTCATGCGGCCCATGGAGAGCGGGCGGAAGCCGCGCGGATCGCGGGCGGCGAAGATGCGGTCGCGCGTCATCATGACGATGGAGAATGCGCCTTCGACCTGCGAGAGCGAGTCGGCGATGGCAGTCGACCAGCGTGCCGGCGCGGGAGTGGGCGATGAGCTGGACGATGATCTCGGAGTCGGAAGTGGTTTGGAAGTAAGCGCCGTCGCGCTCGAGGCGGGCGCGCAGGTTGCCGAGGTTGACCAGGTTGCCGTTGTGCGCGATGGCGATGAGGCCCTTGGTGGAATCGACGCGAATGGGCTGCGCGTTGAGCAGCGCCGAGTCGCCGGTGGTGGAGTAGCGCGTGTGGCCGATGGCCATGTGGCCGGGGAGCTTGGCGAGCACATCGTCGGTGAAGATTTCAGAGACCAGGCCCATGCCCTTGATGTTGGCCAGATGCTGGCCGTCGGCGGTGGCGATGCCGGCCGATTCCTGGCCGCGATGCTGGAGGGCGTAGAGGGCGAGATAGGCTTCGCGCGCGGCGTGAGGATGGCCGTGGATGGCGACGACGCCGCATTCTTCGTGGAGTTCGTCGCCGGACGCGGCGAATTGCGGGGACGTACGGACGTAGGGACTAGGGACTAGGGGAAAAGCAAATGCAGGTCCTTCGACTCGCGCTCGCTCAGGAAGGCAGTTTGTTGATTCAGGATGACAGACCCTTTTGGATATGCGAAGTGATTCGGAAAGGTCGGCGACACCGGCGACGCCCTGGAAAAGCAACCGGGTCATGCAGACACCTCGTTGTGGAGATTGGCTTCCAGGGCGGAGGCCCAGAGTGCACGAAGCTCGGCGAGCGGCGCGGAGATGAAGGTCTCGCCGTCCACGAGAATTTCGAGGCGGTTGCCGCCGGTGGTTCCGATGCGCGCGGAGAAGAAGTTGTGCTGGCCGGCCATGGCATCGATCTCGGAGAGATTGCCGTGGATCGGCGGTGACGATGATGGTGGAAGCGGGCTCGGCAAAGAGGCCGAAGAGCGGATGAGCGAGAAGCGAGGGGTCCTGCTCGACGGTTGCGCCGATGCCCTTCGTGAATGCTGCCTGTGCGAGAGCAACGGCGATGCCGCCATCGGAGATGTCGCGCGCCGAGCGGATGAGCTTGCGCCAGGCAAGGATGGCGAGCAAGTCTGTGCAGGCTGGCCTCGGCTTCGAGATCGAGCGCAGGCGGAGTGCCCCAGAGACCGCCGAGAACGGCTTTGGCGAACTCGGAAGAGCCGAACGCGGTGAGATTCGCGGCGGCCTCGGCGTCAGTTGCGTCGGGCTGCTCGCGCACGCGGGGTTCGCGCTCGAGCGCGGGGAGGGGATATTGGCTGATGGGCGGAGGATTGAGCGGAACTTTGAGACTGGGATCGGGCTCCTCGCCGCGCGGAATGGGCCAGAGCAGAACGATGGCGTCTCTTTCGCGCTGGAAGTGCGCGGGGACAGCGCTTGGTGACGTCGTCGAGAATGCCGACGATGCCGAGGACGGGCGTGGGATAGATGCCTTCGCCGCGCGTCTCGTTATATAAGGAAACGTTGCCGCCGGTGATGGGCGTGCCGAGCGCGGTGCAGGCTTCGGCGATGCCGTCGATGGCGGCGGAAAGCTGCGCCATGATCTCGGGCTTCTCAGGATTGCCGAAGTTGAGGCAGTTGGTGGCGGCGACGGGCGTTGCGCCGGTGCAGGCCACTTTGCGCGCGGCTTCGGCGACGGCGTGCATGGCGCCGAGTTTGGGATCGAGATAGCACCAGCGGCCGTTGCCGTCGAGCGCCATGGCGAGGCCGCGCTCGTGGCTTTTCTGATTCCTGATCCGTGACGCCTGTGCCTTTGATGCGCATGACGCCGGCTTCGCCGCCGGGCCCGTGCACGGTGTTGGTCTGCACCATGGTGTCGTACTGCTCGTGGACCCAGCGCTTGGAGCAGACGTTGGAGCTGGCGAGAAGTTTCTTGAGGTCGGCGGTGTAGTCGCGGTCTTTGGCCAGCTCGGCGAGAACTTCGCGGGCGGGTCGAGCGGGACAGGAGCTTTCCATGTGCCGACGGGGCGGTGGTAGAGCGGCGCATCGTCGGTGAGCGATTGGTTGGGAATGTCGGCGACGAGCTCGCCGTGATGGCGGATGCGCAGGCGCGGCTCGGGCTGCACCGTGCCGACGATGACGGCGTCGAGGCCCCATTTTGCGAAGACGCGCAGGACTTCGTCTTCGCGGCCTTTTTCCGCGACGAGCAACATGCGCTCCTGGCTTTCGGAGAGCATGATTTCGTAGGCGCTCATGCCGGTTTCGCGCTGCGGCACGAGATCGAGCTCGACATCGAGGCCGACGCCGCCGCGCGCGCCCATCTCGCAGGTGGAGCAGGTGAGGCCGGCCGCGCCCATATCCTGAATGCCGACGATGGCGCCGGTCTGCATGGCTTCAAGGCAGGCTTCGAGCAGCAGCTTCTCCATGAACGGGTCGCCGACCTGGACGTTGGGGCGCTTCTGCTCGGAGCCTTCCTTGAATTCTTCGCTGGCCATGGTTGCGCCGTGGATGCCGTCGCGGCCGGTTTTTGCGCCGACATAGATGACGGGGTTGCCCGTGCCGCGTGGCCTTGGCGTAGAAGATTTCGTCTTTGCGGACGAGGCCGAGAGCGAAGGCGTTGACCAGCGGATTGCCGCTGTAGCAGGGCTCGAATTTGGTTTCGCCGCCGAGGTTGGGCACGCCAAAGCAGTTGCCGTAGCCGGCGATGCCGCTGACCACGCCTTCGAGGATGGATGATTCTTGTGAATGATTTCGCGGTCGGCTTCCAGCTTAGCCGCGAAGTCGCCGCCCAATTCCGCGCCGAAGGTGGGACACCCGTGCTTGGAGATCGGCCCGAAGCGCAGCGAATCCATGACGGCGAGCGGCCGCGCGCCCATGGTAAAGATGTCGCGCAGAATGCCGCCGACGCCGGTGGCCGCGCCCTGATAGGGCTCGATGTAGCTGGGGTGGTTGTGCGATTCGATTTTGAAGGCGCAGGCCCAGCCGTCGCCCACGTCGATGATGCCGGCGTTTTCGCCGGGCCCCTGCACCACGCGATCGCTCTTGGTGGGCAGGCGCTTGAGATGCACGCGGCTGGATTTATAGGAGCAGTGCTCGCTCCACATCACGCTGTAGATGCCGAGTTCGGTGAGCGAAGGTGTCGCGGCCAAGCGCCGCGAGAATGCGGTCGTACTCCTCCGCAGTGATGCTGTGCTGGGCGAGCAACTGCGGGGTGATTGTGATTGGCTCAGGAACGGCTGCGGAGGAAGCAGTGGTCATCGTTGTGCCTCCATTTTCGCATAGGGGTTGCTGTCGAGCCGGCGGGCACGTGTGGAAAGCAGGGCATGCGCGTTGCGCGGGCTGACCCGTGGCGCATAAGCCAAAGCCTATGCGATACTTTGGGAGCAGAGCCCACCCCGATGCCGGGATGGCGGAATTGGCAGACGCAGCAGACTCAAAATCTGCCGGCCCTTGTGGTCATGGGGGTTCGACCCCCCCTCCCGGCACCATAATATCCCTATTAAAATCTGACGGTTACAGTGGGAACAGAGATTTTGCGCGAAAACTGTACCCAAACTGTACCCGAAGCCCTCTGGATGGCAGTAAAACCCACCGAGTTTCAACGCAAAAATGGCGTTGGGGGCGAAAACGGAAGTGCAGAATGTGGCAGTGTCGACTGGAACATCTGACGATGGAAATGACGACGGGATGTGATTCCCAACTCAGCCATTCTGAATCGCGGATCGTCTGACAGTTTGCGGACAGAGCCATCATTTTCTATCTCTCAGATCTGTGTTCATCAACGGTGGGTCATGAAGGAGCCGAGTATCATCATCGAGCGCCGATTCAAGTGGCATAATATGACTCTTTCGGTCTCAGCGGTTCGTACATTTTTCATGGCACACTTTTCGCACACCGGCGGACGCTCGACACCCTGAGATTTCAAGATCATATCGTGCAGGTTACCCGATGCAGAATCAGTAACCTCTTACAGCGATCTGTCGGCACTGCGTGACTTGCCACGCCGGAGAAAAACCTTACGCCGGCGATAGCTGAACCAGCGATGAGTTGTCGATCTCACGCGCATGCCGAGCACGAATCGTAGCGGGCAAGATTGGATTCTGAACGCGCTTCGGGAAACCGTCATAGGTGTGACCCCGCAGCGATCTGCCTCGCGCCTTCTTATGAACGCCACCCCACTGCTTGAAGAAGAACGGGACGCCTGCGTCGGCACATTGCTCCTTAATGGAGAGCGCCCACTCTTCCTTCATCGGCCTTGCGCCGGGTCCGCTCTCGCCCCCCACGATAACCCATGAAATCCCCTCAAGCGGTATCCGGCCCAAGTCCTCAAGTAGCGGCTCTATCGAAAGGAACCGCACTGTTGCCGGTGACGCCTGCAGGTCGGCGATCCGTGGAATGCCATATTTCTTGTCCTCAACCGATACGCCCCACCAAATGTGGTTGGCCGCCGCGCACTCCCTCAGTGGCTCTGATAGCACTTCCTTCATTCGCATGGACCGTTTCGTGAGTACCTGATAGGTGTGCCAGTTGGCGAGCTTCATAGTCACTACGACCCTTGAGATAAATTCGATCGGTACCTCGTCCTGAAAAAGATTGCTCATCGAATTGACAAAAATCATCCTCGGTTCGCTCCACCTCACCGGCTCTGCCAACTTCCCCGGCACTAAGCGCAGATCGAATCCCTGCTCGAAAGGATGTCCCTTAACGCCGCGGAAACGCTCTGCGAAGCGCTCGGCATAGCAGTGTTTACATCCGGGCTGACCTTTGTGCAACCGCGAATAGGATTCCAGGTTGCATCCGTCCATTCGATTTTCGATAGCAAAGACATAGTCCTACTCCCACTCAAAACTGGATTGATCCGTACCGTACTTCAAAACCTGCTGCCAAAACTGGTAGGCGGTCGAGTGCCTTGAGAATAGCGCCAGATAATACAAAGGCAAATTCTTTTCATCCGATTTCACCAGTTTCATCTGGTCCAGGCGTTGCTCGAGGTAATCGAGCGTCCGCATGCTAAGCGCGAACTCCCCCGCCAAAAATGGCATGAATTTCTTGCGGTTGACGTGGTTATTCCGCCAGCGCTCCCGCCAGTCGATATTACCGAGCGCCTCGTCGATTTTCTTGTGCTCACCGTCGACGTAATGCGCGTAGTTTCGGTTAGCGTCCATGCCCACCGCAAGCAAAACCGGGAAGTCCACAAATACCGATGAGAGCTTCGGGATCGTGTCGAACTTGATTCCGAGATCGAACGGATCCACCATGCAGAGGCAAAGAACCTTGTTTGTCGAGGAATCCTTTGGAATCGCTGCGCAAATGTCCGCAACTTTGTCATCGCAACCTCCGGAGATATACGTCACGTCCGCTTTCGGCGCGATACGCTTCACCTGCGCCGTCAATGCCTCAAGGAGGCCTTCGTCTTCCTGACAGAAGATGTACTTATCGAACGGATGCGCCACCGTCAGGTCGATCAGAGGCGAACCCATCAGGATGGTTTGCGTTCCCTTGATACGCCCGTAACCTGCCGCGGAGTACAAATCGATGTAGACCCGCTGATGCCACTTGTTTTTCATCCCCGTGGCAAAGAGCTCATCGTACAGGGCAATCAGACGGTATTTGGTCTCAGCCCAGCGCCGGATTTCCGGGCAGACCAGGCCGTCGTCTGAAACCCGAATTTTCTCCGCATCTGGCGTCATCACCTGAAATTGTAGGCGTCGAAGTTAGCACCGGTTTAGAGTGATCGCAATTAGTCACTCTCCCAGACGCGAAAGAGCGCTTTCAACTCCAGGCCTTCTCACGCGTAGTTTGTCTAAACTTCCTTCGATCAAATGTTCATTGAACTGGTCAAATGGGGGGCGCAACAGGTCGACATCCAGATCTTTAAGGGCCACTGCGGCGTTTGAACTAAGCCTGCGGCGCGGCGGATGCTGCGGCAGCAGTGGTCCCCCAGCCTTTCAGGCCATTTAAGTTTTGGGTCACAAGGAGGTTTTTGTGACCCATCTTCGGCAGAAGATGCTGGATGAGCTCCAGCGTCGGAACTACTCACAGAACACTGTCAACACCTACCTGCACGCGGTAGAAGACTTCTCCAGGCATTTTCACCGCTCGCCAGACAGATTGGGCCCGGATCATATCCGGCAGTATCAGGCCTATCTGTTTCGAGAACGCAAGCTCCAGGCAGGGACGATTGCATTGTGCACCGCAGCTTTGCGATTTCTCTACGTCAAGACGCTGCGACGCCCGTATCTTCCCGAGCACATCCCCTTTCCCAAGCGCCCCAGGCAGCTGCCCGTTGTGCTCAGCCCCGAAGAGGTTCAGCGGGTGATTGATTCAGCAGAGAACCTGATGCGCCGCACCATGGTGATGACACTGTACTCAACCGGCATCCGCTGCTCGGAACTGTGCCATCTCAAGGTCTCGGATGTCGACAGCGAACGGATGGTCATTCGTATCCACAAGGGCAAGGGCGGACGCGACCGCGATGTTCTATTGAGTCCCAAGCTGTTGGAGACTCTTCGTGAGTACTGGCGCTGGATGAAGCCCAAGACCTACCTGTTCCCAGGCACTGTGAACAACTGGCGCGCAGATAAGCCGATTACCCCGAAGGTTGTGTGGGCGGCTGTGAACGAGGCTGGTAAGCGCGCCGGCATCAGTAAGCGCGTTGCACCTCATTTGCTTCGACACAGCTTCGCGACCCACATGCTGGAAGCCGGCGCCGATCTGCGCACCATCCAGGTTCTACTTGGTCATGCCAAGATCGGCGATACAGCACTTTACCTGCATCTGTCCCGTCGCCATCTGCAGGCAGTCGCCAGTCCGCTGGAAGCGATAGAGGTATCCAGTCCCAGCGAGGTAAAGCGGTCCCGGAGGAAGATCAAGCGGTGAGCCGGCCCACCCTCGAGGTGGCCGACATCGTCCGCGCAGCGGGCAACAGATTCTGGGAAGGGCACAAGTCTCACCTTGCATGGGTGCATCGCAAGGTGCTCGATGCCATCGTCCGGTGCCGCACCGCGGCACTGGGTGGTCATCGTGATAAGTGCGTCCGCTGCGGCCATCTGACCGCCTCTTACAACTCATGCCGCAATCGGCACTGCCCCAAGTGCCAGGGCAACGTGCGCGCCAAGTGGTTGGCCGCTCGTTCGGCCGAACTGTTGCCTGTTCCGTACTTCCATGTCGTCTTCACTTTGCCGCACGAACTCTCCGCTCTGATCCTTCAGAACAAGCGACTGCTCTACGATCTGCTCTACCGCACCAGTGCCGCATCGATGATCGAACTGGCTCGCCATCCCAGACACCTGGGAGCCGATATCGGATTTCTCGGCGTGCTCCACACGTGGGGACAGAACCTTGAGCATCATCCCCACGTTCACTACATTGTTCCCGCTGGCGGCCTCGCCCCCGATGGTTCCGGATGGATAGATTCCTCGCGCCGATTCTTCCTGCCCGTCAAGCGACTCAGCCGTGTCTTCCGCGACGAGTTCTGCGACCAACTCCGTGAGTTGTTTGAACAGGATAGACTGCAGTTCCACGGTTCACTGCTACAGCTTGCTTCACCTGGCGCATTCAGCCACTTCCTCTGGCAACTCGGCCAGAAGGACTGGGGCGTCTATGCCAAGCCGCCCTTCGGCGGCGCCGAACATGTCCTCAACTATCTGGCTCGCTACACTCATCGCGTTGCCATCTCCAACCATCGACTCGTGGCCTTTGAGAACGATCGCGTGTCATTCCGCTGGCGGGACTACGCTCACGGCGGCAAGAAGAAGATCATGACCGTTTCTGCCGATGAGTTCCTGCGCAGATTCCTTCTTCACGTCCTGCCCAAAGGCCTGGTCCGCATCCGCCACTTCGGACTGTTCGCCAACCGAAGACGCAGTGCTGAGATCCAACGCTGCCGCCAGTTGCTCGGCGCAACTGCACGCACTGATCCAACAGATGCGGCCAACCAGCTGCGTTGCCCCGCCTGCTTCGCAACCATGCTGGTCGTAGAACGATTCACGAGTGCTCAACTTTACTTCCAGTCCCACCCGAGCCTCGCCACCCCACGGAGGTCCAGCGTTGACAGCTCATAAAACATCCATGGCCCACGATGCATCTACCCCGGTCGCCCCATGGCATGCTCGCGCTTGCAACGCTATCCTATGCCCGCACGCTGCTCACGCACCCTGTATACGGCACTCGCGCACACCTTGCAGCACTCAACTCCGCTCTCTGAAAAGGCTCTTCTCCCTCGGCTGGCTCGGCTCCGTGCTCGCAATAGCCACGATCGGCGGGACGACGCGATTGAAAGTACATAAGTAGATCACCGCATCCGCCGCAAACGCCGCAGGCTCAGTTCAAACGATCCTATCGAAACTGCCCCGGACGAATGCGCCGGGCTCAACCTCGCCTCGTCTGCCAGGGCAGTCCCGATAGGAACCTAACGTTTATCAGGACCGACACGTGTAATTTGGACAGCCACTGCAAGCGTGGAAACGTCGAATGAGCCCAGCTCTTTATCGTAGGCCGTAACTTCTGCTGGCGAGTCGCTTGGTCTTGAGGCCTTCATTAAGGCTTTGTCGACGGTGTTGTAGTGCCAGTTAGGATCGACCCGGCTGAGGGCTTCGCCCAGAGCCGACGAAGCCTAAAGTTTCATCCTGACAGCGTGCATCTTCGACAAGAGTCTTCTTGTCCAGACTATTCATGCACAACCCAAAATAACTTAAACGTGATCATGGAGGTGATGATGTTCGATCTACGGATCGACGTGGTGGTTTTCAATTTCATGCGCAGCCGGACCGCCAATAGCTGCTGAACGAAAGTAATGCTTTCAAGTGACCTCGTGGTGATACGAGTCACAGCCCCAGGCCAAACGATCCGAGATTATGACAGATAGAAGAACCCTGATCTGATTGACAGCTCCCTTCGACTTAGAAGCGGCGTAACGCTCGTGCTGTAGGCACATGCGATAGGAGACGTGTTTCCACACATTCGCTTAGATAGAGAGACACATGGGCCTTGCAGTTATTGTTCATTGTTCCAAACGCATAGCCGCCGCAGAGAACCAACCACGAAGTGCAGATCCAACTCAACTGAGTTTCTGGGGAGCCCGTAAGTTCAACGGAGCTAGCCGGCGAGGAAACGGCTGTATAAGAGCTGTTTCAGTTGCTCTGCTCTTCTGTTTGCTTCCTATTCTGTCCGCTTGTGTCGCACCAATAGCAGCTTCGTCCAAAGGATCGTCGTCCTCGAACGGTTCCAGTGGGCTCACCGCGCTTAGTTGCACCAGCGGCTCGATGACGGGAGCGGGGACGGACGGCTGCACAGCAACACTGAATACAGCGGCTGCCACAGGCGGATTTGTCGTGAACTTGGCCAGCAATAACAGCGCTGTCACAGTTCCGGCTTCAGTGACTGTGCCAGCGGGGTCTACCAGCGCTGGCTTTACCGCGGCAGCTTCTTCAGTGAGCGCGGCGCAAACGGTTACGCTGACCGCCAGCGCGAACAACACGGCCCAGACTTTTGCGCTGCAACTTGGGGCGTCTGTACCCACGCTTAGTGTGAGCAGTTCGAGCCTGACTTTCGGCAGCGTGAACGTGAATACGCCCATAACGCAGACGTTGACGCTAACTTCCACCGGCACTGCTCCTGTGACCTTAAATTCAGTCACGATGGCAGGGAACGGATTCACGGTTTCCGGGGCCACCTTCCCGTTGACCTTGAACCCGAATCAGGCGGCGACGTTGACCGTGCAATTTGCTCCTGCGGCGCCGGGCGCAGTTGCCGGCACGTTGACCATCAGCAGCAATTCTTCGGCGGGGACGACTTCCACCGTGAGCCTGAGCGGCACGGGCGTGACGGTGTTGAGTGGTCTGACTTGTGCCAGCGGCTCGATAACAGGAGCGGGCACGGACATCTGCACAATAACACTGAATTCAGGGGCGGACTCAGGTGGCATTGCCGTCAACCTGGCGAGCAATAACAGCGCCGTGACGGTCCCAGCTGCGGTGATAGTGCCGGCTGGGGCGAGTGCAGCCAGTTTTACTGCAACGGTCTCTTCTGTGAGTTCGGCACAAACGGCGACACTCACCGCCAGCGCGAATAACACGGCCCAGACCTTTGCACTGCAGCTTGGGGCGTCGGTTCCCACCTTGAGTGTGAGCAGTTCGAGTCTTGCCTTCGGAAACATGGGCGTGGGTACGTCGGAGACGCAGTCGCTCACCTTGACTTCTACTGGCACTGCGGCAGTGGTCATAAATGCAGACACCGTGACGGGCAGTGGATTCAGTGCTTCCGGGGCTACGTTTCCCATGATCCTGAATCCCAATCAGGCTGCAACGCTGACGGGGCAATTTGCTCCGACGGCTGCGGGCGCGGCTGCGGGTACGCTGACCATCAGCAGCAACTCTTCGACCGGTGCTGCCCTGACCGTGAGCTTGACCGGCACGGGTATGCCGATGTTGAGTGGTCTGACTTGCGCCAGCGGCTCCATGACGGGAGCAGGGACTGATAGCTGCACGGTAACACTGAATGCAATAGCAGCCGCGGGTGGATTCGCGGTCAACCTGGCCAGCAATAACAGCGCGGTGACTGTCCCAGCTTCAGTGACGGTGCCGGCAGGGGCGAATACGACCAGCTTCGCGTCGACGGTCACTTCCGTGAGCACGGCCCAGACGGTGACACTAACCGCCAGCACCCGCTATGCGGTTCAGACCTTCGCACTTCAGCTGGGCGCGTCGGTGCCGACGTTGAATGTGAGCAGTTCCAGTCTTGCTTTTGGCAATGTGAATGTGGGCGCGTCGGGAACGCAGGCGGTGACCTTGACTTCGACCGGCAATGCGCCGGTGACCATCAACTCAGCTACCGTGGCAGGGAGTGGTTTCACCTTTTCCGGCGCTACGTTTCCCATGACCCTGAATCCCAATCAGGCTGCAACGCTGACGGGGCAATTTGCTCCCACGGCTGCGGGCGCGGCTGCGGGTACGCTGACCATCAGCAGCAACGCTTCGGCGGGCGTTGTTTCTACAGTGAGCTTGACCGGCACAGGTATGCCGGTTTTGAGCGGTCTGACTTGCGCCAGCGGCTCGATGACAGGACCAGGAACAGATAGTTGCACGGTAACCCTGAACACGGCGGCAGCTACAGCTGGATTCGCTGTCAATTTGGCGAGCAATAACAGCGACGTCACGGTCCCGGCTTCGGTGACGGTGCCGGCAGGATCGAATACAGCCAGCTTCACTGCGACGGTTTCTTCCGTAACTTCGGCGCAGACGGTGACACTAACCGCAAGTGCGGGGAATGTGGCCCAGACCTTTGCGTTGCAACTAGGGGCGCCGGCGTCCACGCTCGGTATGAGCAGTTCCAGCCTGACTTTTGGCAATGTGAATGTGGGAAGTTCGGCGGCGCAGTCAGTCACCTTGACGTCCACCGGCACTGCTTCCGTGACCATAAACTCGGCGACCGTGACCGGGAACGGACTCACGGTCTCCGGGGCTACGTTCCCGCTGACCTTGAATCCGAATCAGACTGCGACATTGACGGTACAGTTTACTCCTACGGCGGCTGGCTCGGCCACGGGTACGCTAACCATCAGCAGTAACTCTTCGACGGGGACGACTTCCACGGTTAACCTGACCGGCACGGGTATGCCGGTGCTGACCGGCCTCAGTTGCACCAGCGGTTCGATGACTGGAGCGGGGACCGATAGCTGCACAATTACGCTGAATACGGCTGCTGCCACGGGCGGATTTGCGATCGGCGTGGCCAGCAACAACGGCGCGGCGACGGTCCCGGCTACGGTGACGGTCTTGGCGGGGGCGAAAACGGCCAGTTTCACCTCTGCGATATCTTCCGTAACTTCAGCGCAGACGGTGACGCTAACTGCAAGCGCGGGCGGCGTGTCGGCTACCTTCGTTCTGAACTTGGGCGCGTCCGAGCCCATACTCACTATCAACGCCTCTACGGTGAGCTTTGGCAACATAAACGTCGGCACGCCATCGACACAATCGATTACTTTGACCTCCACAGGCGCTGCGGCCGTGACCGTAAACTCGGCCTCAGTGACAGGAAGCGAATTCACGGTTTCCGGAGTGATGTTCCCGTTAACTTTGAATTCAAATCAGGCGGTAACGCTGAATGTGCAATTCGATCCAACCGCAACGGGAGCCGTGACTGGATCACTGACGATCGTCAGTTCATCATCGACGAGTCCGACGGCGACCGTCAGCTTGAGCGGCGTCGGGGTGGCGGTTGGGAATGAAGTGAATTTGAGTTGGGATGCGCCCACAACTTCTTCCGACCCGGTGGCAGGTTATAACGTCTATCGCTCGCCCAGCGGCGCTTCGGCGTTTGCTCAGATTAATTCGTCGGTAGTCACCGAAACCGCTTACACTGACATCTCCGTTCAGCCCAATCAGGCATATGACTACATCGTAGAGAGTGTCGATGCCTCCGGGGTCACAAGCGCCCCGTCAAATATCTCTACCGTAGCTGTACCGTAGATCAATGACGGTCGCCATTTCGTGAGCAATTTATACCTCTTCCGAAGGACGTTTCGCTCTTTCAAATATCAGGCTCAAGCCTTCCGTTTGCGGAAACAAGAGCGCAGCACCTGGCTCGCCACGATTCCCGGCTCTCTCTTGAAGAACGATATGGCACACAGCGCGGATATGCAGACCGCTTACTGTCTCGTGCTGGCACGATCTTTGATGATGAGGCGAGGACCAGACCGTTCCTGGCTCTTTTTAAAGCAGGCGCGACACAAAACCGGCCCGCCCTGAGTTGGCTTAAACGGGACCGTTGTTTCCTGCCCGCATTCAGCGCACGTTGTCTGCGTTTCCTGGCACTGCTTAGAGGTTTTGGCTGACTTGACCGTATGTATTGCCCTGCATTGCTTGCAGCGCTTCGGATCGTGCTTAAACTCCTTGTCAGCAAAAAACTGTTGCTCACCTGCCGTAAACACGAACTCGCATCCGCACTGAATGCAGGTCAGAACTTTGTCCACATACGCCACGGCTACCTCCCCGACCTTGGCAGGAGTGCCGGTGGTTATGTGTTGGTGTAGCTCCCAGCTCGAATTGACGAGTGAAATGGCCATCCTGCGCTCCTGCGATATGTGACATTACCGGAATGTCTTTTCAGCAAATGTCAGCTACGCCAAATCCACGGTCTTCGGGATTTGCTAACTGTTCCGGCCATAGTCTGAGGGCGCGCAGCTGTTGTACTGAAGTTATCGGCGAACATTGAACTCTTCTTGGTATCGGAGATCACGATTCGTGACCAGGTGGAATCTCTAGTTTCTGTGGCGTATCGCGCTGACTGCATGTGGAGGAAATGCCAAAGGGAGCGGTCTCCTGGCCTGCCAATGGCAGGAATCATGTTTTCTGGGTGGCAGCTTACGTTGTACCGAGTGGCAGAATTGACGGTATCCAGTATCCGTGCACGGACATACAATCCGACACAATTGAAAGCCTATCCCCATGACCGGTTGCTGGGGCCGGACATAGAAGTCTTCATTGGGCACAAGCTGCCCAACCGGTAAATTGCCCTCTGCTTAGCGGTTCCCGAACATGCTTTGCAAAGGGTGTGATTCAAATCACCGCCTTCGTGCTGAAGCGTGCATATTCTCACAGATATCCGATCCATTTGTTGCCGCAAGAATATGCAGGCCAGGATTGCCGCTATCGCAGAGGATGGGGTATATATGGCGACTTTCGTTGTACTTGCCGTTTGCCTTGATCCATCTGTTCGAGGGACTCGACCTTCAGAGTGGAGGTCGGCAGGATACACCTTCATAGCTGCAGACTCAGTCAGGACGGCAATCGGACATCTCAAGCGCAGTGATTTCGACTTGGTTCTTCTGGGACACTCCATTCCGATGGAATCCAGAGAAAGACTGACCTTCCTAATTCGAGCTACACGCCACGAAATTCCGGTGGCCAGCATTGCCGACGCACCCGGCCATCACGACGCATTTGCGGATGCGACTTTTGAGCCGGATTCAACCGAACTATTACTCGGCATGGGCGAGTTACTTAAGGGCAAGGCAAGAATACCAGCGGCGCGGGCGATCCAGTCCCGCACTGCATCCTAAGAGGCTAAAGCACAGATCCAAACAGACCACCCGAAGGTCTGCAAGCGGCAGAGTGACCGAATTCCCGACCGGATACTTTCTTCGTCCAATAAAAAAGTGAACGATAAGGGACGTTAGCGCCAGCTTGTTTCTGGGCCCAGATTGACCGGGGCCTGCTCGCGATTTTAGTCTTTACAATCCGAAACAGGAGTATATAATCTCCTTATCAGGAGGTTGTCTATGGCAACCGTTCTCAGCTACCCAGAAACTCGGTATACTCCTGAGCCACTTGTCGATTTCAATTCAGCCGATGAGCGTAAGCGCCTCAGCGGATCGGCCCTCACTGGGTTCTTCAAGATGATGGAGATCTGGAAAGTCCGTGATGAAGACGCCAGGATGCTCCTCGGTGGAATCTCGAACGGGCCATTCTACGAGATGAAGAAGAATCCGAAGGGTAAAGTTCTGGACGTGGACCGGATGTTCCGCATTTCGTACCTTCTTGGGATCTTCAAGGCAATTAATATCTTGCACGGTCAGGAACTGGCCGACGAGTGGGTACAGCTTCCGAACAGCAATTCCATGTTCGGTGGAAAGACTCCTTTGCAGTACATGATCGACGGCGGCTTGCCGGCAATGCAGAACGTCCGCCGCCTGTTGGACGCCCGACGCGGAGGAGTGTAGGCCCGTGCCAAGGATCAATTCTGAGAAACCAAGCGGGAGGGCAAGTGCTCTCCCGCTTCTTTCTGCGATTGCATTCAAGGACACACGGCGGCTCATTCAGTCCAAGTGCAGTCCGAAAGGAGAGAGCGTGTTTACCCGGCTGGCTTCTGATGAAGACGTTCTCAGGGATCTATTTCAGATGGAAAGCAGGACCAACGACCGACTCGAAGCTGAACTCGGCTTGCTTCCTGGAATAAGCCCACAAGAGCTCGTCGCAAACGTTCCGTATGCGAGCGTCATAAATGCAGCATTCACTCATGCCCACCCAGCCGGAACACGGTTCAGCGGCCCGTTTCGCGGCGCCTGGTACGCTGCAAGAAGCATTCAGACGGCCCAAGCGGAAGTCAAATACCGTGCGACCGTCTCGCTCTCCGAGGTTGGAAAGTTCAAGGATGAGATGACCTACGACGAATACCTCGCCGATTTTACAGATCAGTTTCACGACCTACGGATGAGCCAGAAATTCGCTGCAACGCTCGATCCGGCCAGCTACAAGGTCTCTCAAACTCTGGGTCAAACTCTCCTCCTGGTTGGATCCCTCGGACTGGTTTATCCGAGCGTACGCCATACTGGAGGCGCTTGTCTTGTCTGCTTCCGACCGGCGCTTGTGGCCCACGTTCGCAAAGGGCGGACATTTCGGTTCCGTTGGACCGGCACACCAAAACCGTCTATCGAGTCGGAGAGCGGTTCTCTGAAGTAACCGCTCACCGCATACCTACTCAATGCCGGTGTCGCCTGGTCGAACAAACTTCGCCGTTTATGGCCCTGCTCACATCCATATCCCGACTCCAGATCGACGAAAGGGCAGAATACTCGCCGAAAACTAAGTCTCGTTGGTTGCGACGGAAATCCCGAAGAGATCATTGACGGGTTGTTTAAAGTTCTGCTTGCATCCGATGTACCGTTCCGTGGTCTCTGCCGAAGCGTGCCCTCGCTGGTGTTCGTCTATAAAGCAGCCCCTTATCCTCTCGAACTTGCGCGATGCAGTCTGGATGGACCGCAAGAATTGCCCGTTAACTCCGCGTGATCTTCAGTGGCAAGCTTCGTTGAGCTGCGACTTGGCACTCCACTCAAATCTTGTTTTGCTCATACATTAAGGTTGCATTGAATAACTACGATACGCCACGATCGAAGCTGTAATTGGAGTACCCCTCGCTTGTGAGGTCTTGAGCAGAACTTCAAAATACGGCGATCCATTTGAACGAAGTGTCTTCTCAAATGCAGAAAACTCATCTTCTGAGAGCAGAAAATCTCCGCCGGCCTCCGTAGCCTCGGAGGAGGTTCCTTCGATGAGAAGCGCTCTGGTTCCCGGGTCGGGATTCGGCAGATAGGCCACCACACAGTAGCCCACGGAATAGGTGGGCGAGTAGATTGCGCTTTCTCCCGCTCTCGGCGAGCTATTAATCACAGGACCAGGATCGACGCCGGGCGGATTCTCCTTAAAATTCAGGCGGGCCTCGAATAACTGTTGCCAAGGATTCGAGTACTGCGAGCCAATCAGGATCAAATTGTCCTGGCCTGCAAGCGCGGAAGAGTAATCGCGCGCATTGTAGATGTGCATCCGGTTTCCGATTCGTTCGAACGCCATAATTCGTTGCGCCAGCCTGAATTCGCTCGAGTTCCCAAAGTTTTTGGAGGCAACCAAGGTCAGAAAAGGCTGCATATTCGAGCCGGAACTCTGCGATGCAACCTGGCTGAAATAGCTGCGGTTGAGATAGTCGTTGAGAGAGAATGTCCGCTTCTCGATGTCCTCGAGGAGTTGGAAGGAAGCGTCAGAGACCACTATTACGCCGATCAGACATTTCACGGAATTCGCGGCAGCCATTTTCTGAGCGGCTCGGCCATGCAGGATTATGGCAGTTTCCAGTTGCTCGCGGGTTCGGATGTGTTTCCGTGGCAAGGCCACGCGCCCACTTCGCAGTTTTCTCACGGCGCGGAGCATGCCACACCATATCTTTACAAAGTTGAGCTTCCGGATCTTGGCGTGACTGCATCAGTAACCGGAACCACGCGTTGCGGTCTGCTGCGGTTTGCATTTCGCCGCGGTGGCGCCGCGTGGATCGACGTGCAAAACAACGCCCGCGCTGGCGACGGTTCCTTGACCATCGATACTGCTCACAATGAGATCGTCGGTTGGAGCAAAGTGCGCCGCCTCTATGCCGGCCAGGGCAAGCTGGCAGGATTTAGCGGCTATATAGTCGTGGAATTCGATCACCCTTTCCATGTGGGAGGCACATGGTCGGGGGCAGAGGTTCATCCGGGCAGTACCGGCCAAACATCCGACGCCAGCCCCGCGGGCGGTTATGTCACGTTTGATGTAAAGCCGGGAGAAGCCGTGCTGGCTCGGGTTGGGACATCGTTCGTGAGCATCGATGAAGCGCGCAAGAATCTTCGCGTCGAGATTCCCGCATGGGATTTTTCGAAAATCGAGCAGAAAAGCCGCGACGCGTGGGAGAAAGCCCTGGGCGTGATCGAAGTACCGGGAGACAATGCGAATCGGCGTATCTTCTACACCGCGATGTATCATGCGCTTCAACTTCCGCGCGTCTTTAACGATGTAAGTGGAACGTACCCGCGCTTCGCGGGTGGGCAGACCATTGAAACTGCCCGCGGCTTCACTTATTACGATGACTTCTCGACCTGGGATACCTTCCGCGCCGAGCATCCCCTCTTGACGATTATCGATCCGAAAGACGATGCGGATATGATCCAGTCGTTGATCGTCAAAGGTGAGCAGGGCACCTTTCTGCCCACTTTTCCGGCCTGGAACAGTCACACAGCGGAGATGGACGGCGATCACGGAGTTGCAATTATTGGCGATGCTTATCTGAAAGGAATACGCGGCTTCGACATACAAGAGGGCTACCGCCTGATGCGGAAGAATGCGTTGGAATTGCCGCCATCGGAGGCCGAATATCTCGACGGAGAGGGGCGGCGGGCACTGGACTCGTATTTGAAGTACGGCTATATCCCGCTGGAGGATTCGGTTCCGGGAGCCCCCTTGCCGCATAAGAACGAGCAGGTGTCCCGCACGCTGGACTACGCTTACGACGACTTTGTCCTGGCAGAAGTGGCCAAGGCACTCGGCAAGCCCGAAGACGAGGCTATCTTTCGAAAGCGCGCGCAGAATTATCGCAACGTGATCGATCCGGATACAGGATTTGCGCAGGGGGCGCCATGCAGATGGAACATGGGTTACTCCGTTCGATCCCACGAGGCAAGCGTCGTATGTTACCGAGGGATTGCCATTTCAATTTACGTTTTATGTGCTCCAGGACATTCCCGGGTTGATTGCGCTCGAGCACGGAGACAGCGGGTTTATCTCGAAGCTTGACGAACTCTTCGCGAAGAACTTGTATGATCAGGGCAACGAACCGAGTCATCATATTGCCTATCTGTATGACTATGCCAGCGCTGCGTATAAGACCCAACAACATGTGGCCGAAGTTCGCGCCGCAGGCTATCGTGATGAGCCAGGCGGCCTGACTGGCAATGATGACGCGGGGCAGATGTCTGCCTGGTATATCTTGAGCGCTCTCGGGTTTTATCAAGTCACGCCAGGAATTCCACGGTATGCGATCGGGTCGCCGCTGTTTCCAGACGCGAAGATTCACCTGCCCAATGGAAGGGTCTTCCATATCGTTGCGGAGCAAAAGTCAGCACAGGCCCCCTACATCCAGTCGGCTACCCTCAATGGCGTGCCGCTGAGGCGGTTCTGGCTAACGCACGCAGAGATTGCCTCCGGCGGGACGCTGGTCTTTCACATGTCGTCCGAGCCCAATCCTGCCTGGCCTGCTCGGTGATCTGCGGTAACGACCGGCAGAATGGATCGGCGCACTTTCCTGCCAAACCAGCCGTGGAATCGGATTCCGGCGTGAACCATTGAGTCGCTGCGCCTCAATTCAGACCGGTCAGCCGCCGAATTCACAGCAGATATCACAGCCCTCCTTGAGGCGTCAGTCGCCCCCGGAGATGAAGCGCCATCCAAGTTGGCATCGCGCTTGAAAACGCTTACCGGCAGTTACCATTTGGCCTTAACGGTATCGTAACGGAGCGGCTTAAATCACTCCATTAAATGATCTTCCATTCAATGACGCTCCTGAACCGTTTGGAACGTTGACAGTCGCATTTTCACGGAACAGATTGGTCAGCGGTCAAAAATCACACTCTCGATGAAGCGCGTAATATCTGCTGACCGATGAAGAAATCACCTCGAGGGTTCCCGGGAGAGATGTGATTTGGCCATTCTCGAAGGAAGGAATTAGGAGGCTTGGAATGAGGAATCGACAAAGCGAGTTCGGCGTGATGCGCAGGTTCAATAAGTTTGGCGCCTCAGTGGCATATGCGGCGGTGTTCTGCTTTCTCGGCTTGCTGCTGAGCGTGGGCGCCCACGCGCAAACCTTGTCACAGGGCTTTACCGGCCAGGTAACCGATTCGAGCAGAGCAGTAATTCCTGGCGCGAAAATCACCGTGCACAATGAGGCGACCGGGGTCGACAAGAACATAATCACCACGGGCGCCGGCAACTACACGGTTCTGTTTCTCGATCCCGGCACCTACGACGTGAGCGTTCAAGCCACCAATTTCAAGGGTCTAAACAAGACCGGGATTACTTTGCAGACCGATGAAACGGCGACCGTCAATTTCTCGCTCGCACCTGGAGAAGTGACGCAGACGGTGACGGTGAACGCCTCGGCAGATGTCCTGGACTACGTGAAGCCAGACCGCGGCGATGTGGTTGAGGGCGAGCGGCTGAATGAGCTTCCGGTTCTTGCCGGCGACGCCTTCAATTTGTCGGAGCTGAGCGCCGGCGTCGTCAACACGCTCGCAACAACCAACTACAACGGCTACAACCAGCTTGCCCAGAGCATTTCAATTCATGGCACCGGCATCGAAATGAATCTTGATGGCATGACCAACGTGAGCATGACGGGAGCACAGAACTATGCGTACGATCCGCCTGCCGACACGGTGCAGGAGTTCAAGATCTCGACCAACGCTTTTGACGCCTCCCAGGGGCGTTCGCCGGGCGGTTCGATCGATATGACGCTAAAGACTGGCACTCAGAAACTCCACGGCGCCGCATATGAAATCATGCGCCGCGGCTTTCTTGACGCCAACAGTTCAACCAATGACGCGAATCTGATAGCAAACCCGATATCGGCGACAAATCCCAATGACGACAGATTCGCCGTTCCGCAGCATACACAGGATTATTTCGGGACTGAATTAGATGGCCCGGTGATCCTTCCCAGGATCTGGGGCGCCAGGAGGAAAACCTTCTTCCTGTTGTCCTACGAAGAGATCAGAAACACGACAGCACTTCCTTCAAGCGGGAACGAATCGGTTCCGACCGCGGCCATGATCGGAAATGGAACCCAGTATCCAGGCCAGGGTGACTTCAGCAGTATGCTTTCAGCGAACGGGTCTTCCTACAACGAGCCCATCTACGATCCGCTCTCAGAGGCTGCCTGCACGGCAAATAACACCGATCCAAGCAACGGCTCGTATACCAGCTCAAATGCGCAAACCTGCCGATATCAATTCGGTTTTGGGCCTGGGGCCGCGCGGGGACCGCAGGGCAATCCGGTGCAGATCGGCCCGCCAAATGTGATCCCCAAAAATCGTATGGATCCGACTGCCATGGCGGCCTTGTCATGGTATCCGTCGGCCCAACAGGCGGCGAGCCCCACTGCAGCCAACCCACTCAATGACAACTACGCCTTAAACAACCCGGTGACAGCGTTAGACAGGACTTACCTGCTTAAGCTCGATCAGAACGTGGGAAGTAACGACGTCTACGGTCTCGAGCTCCGCTTGTGGATGGAATTCGGCACTTCCGAAAATAACTCTCCAAGAACCGACGTGAATGCCGCCCATCCTGGAGTTAACTGGGCCGGATATGGTGCGCACTGGAACAGCCACTACAAAGATCCAAGCTTGCTGCTCTCCTGGACGCATACTTTCAGCCCCCACCTGGTCAACTCCGCAAAGGCGTCCATCCTGATCACAGATCAGACCGATAACACGGGGCCTCCGGGATTCTTTGATCCGGCGAGTCTTGGATTCACGTCACCCTTGGCGTCTGCCAACCCGTCATACTTGGGCCGGTTTCCATCCATTACACCGGGAAATTTCAACACCCTCGGCTCCATCCCGGGGCTGGAGCGAACCGATAATGAGCTGGCCGTCAACGATGTCCTGAATTATCTCCGCGGCAAGCATTCGATCAAGATCGGCGGCTATCTGCGGCCTGGCCAATATTCACAGCGCATCAGCAATACGGCCGGGAACGGCATCAATCTCAGCGTGGGCAAGGCGTGGACGCAGCAGTATGACACGCTGGTAACGGGCGGCACTACCGGTTTCACGTCGACTTCTGATTCGTCTCCGACCACCACGAATGGTGGGAAGAGCGAGAGCGGTAACTCAATCGCGTCGATGCTGCTCAGCACATGGGATTCGGGGAACGTAACAATTCAGCCGAATGACTATTACTCCCAGTACTACTACGCCGCATTCTTCCAGGACGACTGGAAGGTACGCCCGAATCTGACTCTGAACCTGGGTGTTCGTTGGGAGGATTTTGGCGGTGGGGAAGTCGATAGGCAAAATCGCCAAGTATATGACTTCGATTCGACCGACGTTAACCCGATTAACAGCCTCATCAGCGCCGCTGGCCTTCCCATTAGCGGGTCGCTTTTGGGCGGTATCACCTATGCCGGTGTTAATGGAAACCCGCGTCACCCGTTCAAAACCGTTTACTACGATTTCGGACCGCGCGCCGGTTTCGCGTATGCCTGGAATTCAAAAACCGTAATGCGCGGCGGCATAGGCCTTTATTACCAGGACGATAACAACGGCGGAGCCGGAAATGACTACGCGCCTCCTCAAACCGGATATACGTCGACGACAAACTACACGGGATCGGTCAATGGAGCAGGCCAGACACCGCTCCTGAACTTATCCAATCCGTTTCCGACCATTCAGCCGGCTACCGGTAACTGCGGAGGGAACCAGAGCGAATGTCTTGAGACAAATGCAGGGCAGACGCTTTCGTTCATCAACCCGAATTATCACCCACCGATATTCCTTCAGGCCGCATTCGGGTTTGAGCGCCAGTTTACGAGCAGCGATACGCTTGAAGTCTCATACGTGAGCACGCGCGGATACGGGCTCGCGTATACCGACGATCTCGACCACGTGAGTGCGGCCGCTCAAGCGGCATGCGATCCGATGCGTGGCGGCCCGGAATCAAATTGCACCAGCGGGTCGACGACCGGAATACTCGGCTACGTGACCAATCCGTTCAAGGGGCTGGCTCCGTTCGCTGGACAATCTTATTACACATCGAGCTATATCCAGAAGATCAACTTTACACGTCCTTACCCGGAGTTCTCTAACTCCAACCTGGCGGGCAACGCGCAGACAGTGGCAGAAACCTCTGTCAATGGTGGACATTATTGGTACAACGGCATTGAAGCCACCTTTAACCACAGAACCGGATTCGGGCTGGACCTTCATGGCAATTACAGCTATTCGAAGGCGATCCAGGCGGTGGGGTACGCAGACACAGTCAATCGAATCCCTTCGAGGACGATCTCGGGAGTGGACATTCCACACCGCGTAATCATTTCGGGCGTCTATCTGCTACCGATCGGTCGAGGTCGAGGAATCTTTCCCGGCATGAACCGGATTACCGATTTTGCGCTGGGCGGCTGGCAGGTGGCTTCGATCTTCACTTATCAGTCAGGCATGCCGTTCGCCATCAGCGGCTACTACATCAATCCCACTGCAAACGGCGGCTATATTCTGCCCCGCCAGCGGTTCTTCCCCGGCAACTCGAACCCGTTTTGGCCTGGGAGTCAAGGCGCAGGCAAGAACTCTTACGTTCAGGCTTTCAAACCCTGCGTCGGCACGCAAAACGTATCGACGGGCGCAGTAACGCTCGAGTCCTATTCCGTCACTGCGGGTTGCCAGCAAGCCAACTTTGTCCAAGTACTGAGCAACTATGGCGTGGTACCGAATATTGAATACAGCGGAATTCGCATGCAGCGCATCGTCACCGATGATGCCAACATCAGTAAGAACTTCAAAGTATGGGAGCGAATGAGCTTTCAGCTTCGCATGGATGCCTTTAATGCTCTCAACCACGTCATCCAGAACTCCACCGGGTACGACACGACTGTAGGAGATCAAAATTTCGGAACCTACCAAATGGGCACTTCCGGCGGCGGAAATTACCAAAACCGCCAGCTCCAGTTGACTGGGCGCCTGACCTGGTAGTTACTGAGCTGAGTTGTAGCCTTTCAGACTGCGCCGGGCTTTCGTGATCCGAAGCCCGGCGCTTTATTCTGAGGTGCAGTTCAGACGCCAAATGAGGTGAAAGGTCCGACTCGCGGTTTTCAAAAACTCTCCGCGCTTCTCGGCAGGCGCTCAAGAGGATGCGGATCGCCATGATCGTATTCGCCGAGCATGGCAAACAGAATCGTATCCGCCTCCGCTTTGCGGCCAAGGTCAAAGAGCGCGGTTCGGCGAGGAGAAAACGAAGCAGCCGGTTGCACCGCCGTTTTCGTAATTTTGAAAGCCGCCAGAATTCGACTTTGAAGGCGAGGGAGCGAAGGGCAGGTCAAACGACTGAAGGAGGTCGGATGGCTCACCGATGGGCTATGAAGGCTTTCTCACCGATAACTACTACACGTTCATGGCCGTCCCGCTGCGCCAATCGGAAACTCGATAGGTCGAGGGTTATCGTTCGGAAGAAAATTTGACCTGAAGTCCCCGTGGAACCGCTTATCTTTTATCCGGAGAGAAACTACGCAATGAAGATCACACGACGTAATCTTGCCAAAGGGTTGGCAGCGGTGGGAACGGTATCCGGCTTTTCCGGTTTACTACGAGCAGAGCCATCGGCGGCCACGACACCTGAAAGCTCGGTGGCATGGAAGAACATTCATCCGGGCGTATGGAAGGCCACCATCGGCAAGCCGGAGCGCTTCACTCCGGTTTCGAGCCGGCTGGTTCCGGCGCGGGTTGCGGCATTCGCAAAGCTGCCCAAGGTGGACACAGCGCCTTTGCCGGCTATTCGCGGCAAACAAACTGAGCGCGGAGCCAAAGTGCAACTTCCGCTGCGGCCCAATGAACAGGTTTTCGGCCTCGGGCTGCAGTTCCTCTCGTTCGCGCAGCGAGGCAAAAAGAAAGTTGTGCGCGTCAATGCGGATCCACGATTCGATACCGGGGATTCGCACGCGCCCGTTCCTTTCTATGTGACAACTGAAGGCATCGGCATCCTGATCGATACTGCGCGATACGCGACGTTTTACTTCGGCGACGCACGGCCCAAGCCTACGCACACGGCCGACTTGGGGAACAATACGAATCCGGATCCGAATTACACGCATAACATCCAGGATGGCGACATTGGGCAGATTACCGTCGAGGTGCCGCGAGCAAGTGGAGTCGACATATATCTTTTTGCTGGCCCAGAGATGGTGGATGCAGTCCGGCGGTACAACATATTTTCCGGTGGTGGCGTGATTCCGCCGGAATGGGGGCTGGGCTTTTGGTACCGGCCGGAGTCGCGGGCGACGCAACAAAGTACAATCGCGTTGGCAAAGGAGTTTCGAGATCACAAGATTCCTTGTGATGTGATTGGACTGGAAGGCGGCTGGCAAACACACTCTTATTCCTGCACATTCGTCTGGAATAAAGATCGTTTTCCTGATCCCGCGAGCTTTGTGCGCACAGCACGGGAGATGAACTTCAATGTGAATCTCTAGGAGCATGCCTTTACACATCCGGCGTCTCCGCTTTTCGCGCAGATCGAGCCGCATTCCGGAGATTATGGGGTGTGGGGAGGAGTGGTTCCCGACTTTGCAGGAGAGCCGGCGCGCACGGCCTTTGGTGCCTATCATGGCGAAACATTTGTTGACGCGGGTGTAAGTGGATTCAAGATCGATGAGTGCGATAACTCCGACTACACCGGCGGGTGGTCGTTTCCAGAGTGTAGTGTATTTCCGTCAGGCGTGGATGGCGAGCAGATGCACAATGTGTTTGGTTTGCGCTATCAGATGGCGATCTGGAACGAGTTCAGGAAGCGCAAAATGCCGACCTACAATCTTGTTCGTTCAAGCGGGGCGCTGGCAGCACCGTATCCGTTCGTGCTCTACAGCGATCTCTACGTGCATCGCGACTTTATCCGCGCACTTGTCAACTCAGGTTTCAGCGGATTGCTTTGGTGCCCGGAGGTGCGTGACGCTGTGAGCGAAGAAGACCTGATCCGCCGCCTGCAGAGTGTGGTTTTCTCACCGTTGGCCATGATCAACGGCTGGTACATCAAGAATCCGCCATGGAAGCAACTAAATCGCCGGCTAAACAATGCGGACCAGCTGATTGATGGCTGGCAAAAGCTCGAGGCGCGTTGCCGCGAGATCATTGGATGGCGGATGCAGCTTGTCCCCTACCTCACCGCTGCATTCCAACGCTACGCCGAAACCGGCACACCGCCCTTTCGCGCGCTGGTGCTCGATGCACCGAGTGATAAGCGGCTTTACACTGTCGACGACCAATACATGATTGGTGACCGGATGATGGTTGCGCCGCTGTTCGCGGGAGAACCATCGCGCAGGGTTGTGATACCAGAAGGACCATGGCACGATTTCTGGACGGGTGAAGCGATCAAGGGCGGCGTGGAACTCACGGTTTCTGCATCGACTGACAAGATTCCTGTTTATGTAAAGAGTGGAAGTATTGTGCCATGGGCGGATGCGGGACTCTTTGCGGCGGCACGGGAGACACGACGCATCACAGCGCGCGTTTACGGCGACGGCTCATTGCCGTTTGCTTTCGCGGTCGACAATGAAACTCTGCGATTGAACTGGAGCCAAGCGCAGGGCAGCGCGGAGGGTACGATCGGCTATGAAGTGTATGCGTGGCAAAAGATCGGATGACCTTGAAGCGCTGTTTTCCCGGCGGTCCGTGGCTTGAATACTGAGGCGAGTTGCAGCTAAGAGATTGGCATGCGTCGCTCCCTGAAAATCGATACGGAAGGATGAGATGAATCGCAGGCAGTTTACGAAAACCGCAGCATTGGCGCCCATTGCAATGGCGTTGGGAGCGGAATTGCATTCCCAGCAGGGTGTCGCACTGCCTCCAACGGAAGACTCGGCACCTCAAACACCTTTGCAACGAAAGCCGGCGGCGGCCTATAACAAGCGTCCACCGATCAACGAAGCAGACCCTTTTTGCTGAAAAGCTGGTTTTTGTAAGGAAGGAATTGCGACCGAGAGTGCAGATTTTCACGCTGGAGGAGGTTCAACTCGATCCCGGTCCGCTCCAGCAAGCGCGCGACTGGAACCGCGCCTACATGATGCGGTTGCCAAACGATCGATTGCTGCATAATTTTCGAAATCACGCAGGGATCGCGTCGGACGCACAGCCGCTTGGTGGGTGGGAAGCTCCGCGTTCAGAGCTACGTGGACATTTCGTCGGCCATTACCTGTCTGCTGCTGCACAGCTTTACGCGGCAACGGGCGATGGGGCGATTAAGACAAAGGCCGACGGAATTGTAGCTGGAATTGCGGAGTGCCAAAAGAAACTCGACAACGACGGCTACGTGAGTGCGTTCCCCACGGAGTTGTTTGACAGGCTCGACAGGCGCGCAGGACCGGATTGGCAATATCCGTCACGTAGCCTTCTTCTCCGGACACAGACTCCGGTGTGAGTTTCCAGCTCATCTGACTGAAGCGCGTCTTAATCCAAGCCAAATCCACAGGAGCGCATCGATATGGATCCGAGTGCGGAATTCGTCGGGCTGCATCACCGCGACCATCTTCTTCACTGGCGTGCCGAAGACGGTGATGTTCTGCTCGCGCGAGAGGCGCGCTGCCTGAAGGTATGTCTCGAAATCATCGCCAATGAACAGGCCGCTGGTGACCAGATTCTCCGCATCGCGCCGCATCACAATCTGCAGGTAAACGTCGGCGTCATTAAGCCGACCGAGCGGCCAGTGAATGCAATTGGACATGAGACCGATCTGATGCCGACCTTTCTCAAAGTGTCAGCGTCACGGCCGGATGTTCGGCGCCGAATGGTATTGGAGCTATCGGAAGCTCCTTTACTTCAATTTTGGAGGCCACGTGCTCATCCGCACAATGCGCGTAGTTCCATGCTTCCTTCGGGAACACTCGCCAGTCAGCCGTAGGCGGACGGTCTCGCAATTTCATCCAATCCTCGCCGGGGGAGAAGGAAAAGACGAGCGGCCCCCTTTTGCCATCTTGGGTGTATTCGATATTCGGCAAATGCCACGCGCTATAGCGCCCGGGCGCCGTACAGCCCGCCGATTCTGCCAGCCCTTACGCTCGCCTATCCGACCGTTCCACAAGGTGTAGGGTTTGGAACGGCTCTATCAAGATGGACGAAAGCGGAAGTCTTCTTTAACTTGGCCGGCGCCCGCCGAAAGCTGGCTCCCTGGTCGCATGACAACAACTACCGCCCGCCACGTTGCGCATTGGACGATCTACGTCGCGGCAGCCCTCAAACAGCTTCAAGAGCGCTTAGTGAACGTGCAAAGCCGCCAGTTGTGTATTGCTGACTCCGCCGCGAATGAAATCGTTGCTCATCAGCGCCTCAAAGTTATGGAGTCTTCCGCTCGCGTCCACTGCTGCGCGCATCACCGGCCGCCATAGTTGGTCATTCGTAAAAAGATTCACCGCGCCATAAGTAGATCCCATCGAGGTCCCTTCAATCAGGAGCACGCGGCCCCTTCCCTGCGTATTATCGACCAGGGCAACGAATGTATATGCCTTGCGTCCCGGCGTCTTTCGGTCGTAGACATACTGCCTTTGTTCGCCTGCCCTGGGTGCGCGGTTGGTGACGGTGTAGATGTCAGTCTGGTAATCCCAATGAACATAAAAATCCAGCAGCGGCTGGTAGAGGGCGACCCACGGATTAAAGGTTTCAGAGCCGATCAGGATCAGGTTGCTGTCGTGGGTCTGTGCCACCTCCAGGTCGCGCGCGTAGTAGATCTCCGTCCATCCCTCCAGTTGCGGCATTCCCATGCGCTCCGGAACCCTCACCAACTCTGCAACCAGGCGCAGATCGGCCATGGGCGTCACCGAACGCACGCTGAGCGGCACGTCGGTGTGCGAGGGTGGCGCACTCACCGTCACGTCCCGCTGATAGTTCTGGTTTGTGTAATCCGCGAGCGAAACAGGCCGCTGTTCCCAGGCCGTATACGCGTCCAGGCTCGCGTCGCCCGGAACGATCAGCGTCTTCCGGCCGGGAATGAAAAGCGCCTTCCACAAGGCTTCAGGCCCCGCCGGCTCGACAGAATCAACTCCCTTACGGCGCGGAAGCAGGAAAACTAAAGCCGCGAGAACGACGGCAAGCGCTGCGCAGGCAGAGACAGCAATCTTTGCCGAGCGGGGCCATTGTGACGGCGGCTTCTTTTCATCCACTCGAGCGGCGGTGGGAGTCCGTTGCCCCAGCGCAGGTTCCGCGGCCGGGGCAGGCGGATTAAGCTCGAAATGGACCAGGTATCCGCCCTTCGGCACCGTAATCTGGAGCGGGTCCGCCTTGCCTTCGTCCTGGTAGTAATGAGCCAGCCGGTCGCGCAGATGGCGAACTGTGCCGCGCACAATCGTGTCTTCGGCCGAGTTGTAGCCCGGTGGACGTCCAAAAATGTTGATTCCAACCTGTTGCTCGGTCAGCTCTTCCTGGCGGCCTTCCAGGGAGTGCTCGCAGATATAGGTCAGCAGGGCCGAGAGCCGGGGTGATTTCGCGAACGTCTGGCTGGCGAGCACTCGCTCCAGTTCAGCGCGCTTGGCATCGGTCTCCAGGCCCGTGCTGTTCCCCATGAACGATTTAATTGTCATCTCACTCCCGCCGAAGCCCGTGGCGCCAGATCACAGGACTTCCGCACCGCCTCATCTATCCGGCCTGAACGCCTTCTCTGCGGACCCCATTTTAGGGTGCACACCCTTTAACGGTCACGGAGCCGCTCGAGAATGGCGCGGCGTGGCATGACACCTGCAAGCAGCGCCTGCACTCGCACGCTTTGCTTGTGGCTTTTTCGCCCAGCCGGCGCTTAAATCTTGTATTTTAACGTGTCACCGTGTCATGCACCGTGTGGCACGTTCTTTCACCTTGCGCCTCGATACTTCGCTTCCGTACATCTAATTTACTTTCGCAAGCAACGTTCCCAAACCACGAATACATCACCAATTGGAACAGAACTTCCGGGAAAGCATCGATCTGCCGGCTCGACATCCATCGCAATCGCTCAAATTTCAGGAGGACAGGATGAACGACGCAAAGAACGTAGTGAATCACCTTGGATCGCTAAGGGACCGGTTTTTTCTCTCCCTGATCGTCGTGAGCCTTGTTCTGGCTGCCCTGCCGGTGAGAGGCCAACTGTCCACGGCATCGGTCAATGGAACAGTGCACGACACGACAGGTGCGGCAATCGTAGGCGCCGAGGTCACTCTGCTCAACGTTTCGACTAGCACGAAGCGAACAACGGCGTCGAACTCGGCGGGAGACTACGCTTTTATCGATGTCGCTCCGGGCAATTACACGCTGTCAGTAGCCAGACAAGGCTTTGCGACCGCAAATCAGGCGCCTTTCGTCCTTTACGTGAACCAGACCGCGACCTTCAATTTTTCCCTGAGCGTGGGTTCCCAAGTGCAGCAGATTACCGTAGCCGCCGAAACGGTAGAACTGGCGACATCCACTGAAAACCTGGGCACGGTTGTGAACCAGGTCGCCGTGAATGCGCTGCCGTTGAACGGAAGGAACTTTACCGAACTGTTGACGCTTACCCCGGGAGCCAGCCGCGCGGATTCCGGCCAGGGATCTGGCGGCGGAAATGCCATTCTCGTCCCCGGATCCTTCGGCTTTCCGTCGGTCAATGGACAGATGAACCGCAGCAATCTTTATCTAATGGACGGCATTGTCGACGAGCAATTCTGGTTCAGCGAATATGCGGTGCAGCCGATTGTGGATGACATCGCTGAATTCAAGGTGCAGTCGCACAACGACCAAAGCCAGTTTGGCGGCGTCATGGGCGGCATGGTGAACATCGTCACCAAATCCGGTACCAACCAATTCCACGGCGACGCGTGGGAATTTTTCCGCAACTCCGGGATGGACGCGCGCAATCCCCTCCTGACCACGAAGACTCCTTTGAAGCAGAGCGTGTTTGGCGGTGTCTTCGGCGGTCCAGTGCTGCTTCCGCATTACAACGGACGCGATCACACTTTCTTCTACGGCGCCTACGAAGGCACCAGAATCAACACCGCCGCTGAAGGTCTTTACGACGTGCCCACCCTCGCGGAGGAGAACGGCGATTTCAGTGCGCTCACAACAACGACGCTCTGGAATCCGTACACAACCAAGCCGGACCCCCTCAATCCCGGCAAATACCTGCGCACGCAGTTCGCCAATAACAACGTGTCGTCAGAAATCGATCCGGTCATGCAGATGGTCATCAAAGAGGTGTATCCGGCGCCCCTGGCAACCCCGGTATCGGGGTTCAACGGCGTAGATACGCAGCCGTCGATTACCCACATTGATGACTACACTGTACGCATCGATCACCAATTCAATACATCCAATTCGATCTGGGGCCGCTACAGCCAGTTCTTTTCTTCCTTAAATGGCTCGGGAGGCGTGGTCGGCCTGGTCTCGGTAAATACGAGTGACGGTCAAAACTGG
Source organism: uncultured Acidobacteriaceae bacterium (assembly GCA_963758785.1). GTDB lineage: Bacteria > Acidobacteriota > Terriglobia > Terriglobales > Acidobacteriaceae > Telmatobacter. Next base: position 422,838 of record CAVWXA010000015.1, on the reverse strand, counting down.
GGCGTTGGTTATCTGCATACGCTCGGGTCGTCGGCAACGCTGCAAGTCACCGCGGGGCACGTCAACCAAGTCTACATCACCAACACCAACTTCACCCAATCCATCAGCACTACCGGATATGACACGGCTTTCTCGTGCGGGTTTATCGGGCCGCTGGCATGCCAGATTCCGGACTTGTCGGTGACGGGTTTTGCGGGTCCAAGTCAAAGTTATCTCGATGACAACGATGGCGACATTTACCAATTGGGCGCTGACTTTACCAAGCTGGTCGGACGTCACCTCTGGCAGGCAGGAGCGTTGATCAGCCATAACAACGAAAGCGTTCTGAACGCCAACGACAACGAGGGTTTTTCGCCGTTCCAGACAGAGAATCTCGAAACCTCGGCGGGCGGCAACGCCCTGGCGTCGTTTCTGATTGGGGCGCCCACAAGCGGCGAACGGCGAAACAATCTCAAGATCCCCAGGAACGGTTGGGTCGACGGAGTGTATGCCGGCGACCAATGGAAGATCTCGCCCAAACTCACGATGAACATCGGGTTGCGCTACGACTGGGACATCATGCCCACGCTCGCGCCCAATTCGACGCAATCGAACATCACCGGTGCAATGAACTTCCGAAACGGGACCTATATCTTGACCAAGGCGGCCACCGGGCTTGGCTCCTGCGCCACCCTGAACGCCGCGCCATGTATTCCCGGCGGCGCGCTCCCGGCCAACGTTGTACAGGGAACGAGCGACAGGCTGATTAACAATCAGATCGCCAACATCCAGCCGCGACTGGGCTTTGCCTATCAGATTGATCCGAAGCTGGTGGCGCACCTCAGTTACAACCGCGTTTACGATGACTGGTCCGGCATTATGCAAATGACCCAGAACGAGGGAGCGCTGTGGCCGTCCTTCGGATTGGACATCACCAGCAATCTGAATTCAACTACCATCACTACCACCGCGGAGAATCCGCTGAACCTGGCTGCGGGGCAAACACATACCGTGCCCCTGGCCTCGCCGTTCACTCAGTCTGCCAACTTCATTGCGCCTTACCTCAAGAATCCCTACTCTGACCAGTGGACAGTTGGGCTGCAACAGATGTTCGGTGCGAGCACCATGATGAGTATCAACTATGTTGGATCGCGCACCACGCACATGCCCTGCTGCGGCTACTATAACGTGGCGATCACGCCCGGTCCGGGCACGGTGGCAAGCCGCGCGCCGTATCCCTATATAAGTCCGACACAGTACGAGCAGAGCAACGGCTCCAGCCCTTACGATGCCTTGCAGGTGCAACTGCAAAAGAGGATGTCGTCTGGCCTGGCCTACACGGTCAACTACACCTGGTCAAAAACAATCGACGTGGCCTGCGATGGATACTTCGGGGCTGAAGACTGCTTTATTCGCAACCCATACAATCCGGCTGCCGACCGCAGCGTGGCAGGAATCGATCTTCCCCAGATGTTGACGGCCAACGCGATGTACCAGTTACCGTTTGGAAGAGGCGCGAAATTTCAAACCAAAAATCCGGTCGCTGATGCGATTGTTGGCGGGTGGGAGCTGAACGCCATCACAACCTTCACGTCAGGGACGCCGTTCACGGTTTCCTACTCCGGCGATGCGGCCAACACGGGAAACAACTATCAGGGCGTGAATCAGGTTGGCAGTGCGAGCCTGGCGCACCGGACTACCGCTGAGTGGTTCAACACGGCGGCTTTCACGGCGCCTGCTCAATACACCGAGGGCAACGTCCCGCGCAACACGCTGCGCACTGACTGGTATCGCGATCTCGATCTCTCTGTCTTCCGCAGGTTCAATATCGAAAAGACTTATCTCGAATTCCGCGCGGAAGCGTTTAATGCCACCAATACTCCCGTGTGGGGAGCACCGGGAGCAACCGAGAACAGCGCGACATTCGGGCGGATTTCTTCCACGGCAAGTACGCAGCGTGAATTACAACTGGCGATGAAGTTCTACTTCTGACCCGAATCAGAGGCTCGATCGTAGAAACCGAGCCGGGAGAAACCGCGGCATGGATAGGCGCGAATTCGTGGGGCTGGTGACGGCGAGCATTGCCGGAACCGCAGCCACACCCGTTGCACTTGGACAGGAAAGAAAGCCGTCCTCGCGGCCGAATTTCCTGTTCATGATTGCGGACGACTTGATGTTCCGCACCATTCATTCGCTGAACAATGCTGAGATTCAAACCCCCAACTTCGACCGCCTCGCGGCATCGGGGTGCGCCTTCACGCACTGCTTTCATCAGGGTGCGTGGTCGGGCGCTGTCTGTATTCCCAGCCGCACCATGTTGAACAGCGGTCTCACAGGCTTCCACGCCCTCACCGGAATAGATCGGGTGCACACCTGGGGTCAGACCATGGGCGCAGCCGGATATGACACGTATATCTGCGGAAAGTGGCATCTGAATCCCACCGTTCTACAGAGGAGTTTCAAGGAAATGGGCCCGGTGGGTCCTGGTTTCCTCGCTCCCGGCAACGACTTCTATACCGACTGCAACTCGGATAACGACCACGACCACCCCAATCCCTCTTTTGCCAAAGATCCTGCCTACTTTCGCCCGCGGACCGATATGGCCTGGGATCCTTCCGACAAATCGCTCCACGGCCACTGGCTGCGCGAAAATATCGTCGACGTTCAAAAGCCCGATACCATCGAGCACTCCAGCGTGATCTATGCCGATCATGTCATCGATTTTTTAACCAACAAAGCCGCCAAGCGTGACGCACCCTTCTTCGCTTATGTCGGCTTCAACGCACCGCACGATCCGCGACAGTCGCCCAGGGAATTTCTTGACCTCTACCCGCAGGAGAAGATTGAAATTCCTCCCAATTTTTTGCCCGAGCATCCTTTCAATCTGGGCCCGGATACCTTTGGGCGAGATGAATCGCTGGCTCCTTTTCCACGCACACACGAGGCCGTGCAGTTGCATCGCCGCGAGTATTACGCCATCATCACGCACCTGGATCGGCAGGTCGGCCGGATTCTCGATGCGCTGGAAAGATCCGGAAAGGCCTCGAACACCTACGTCATCTTCACCGCTGATCACGGCCTGGCTGTCGGCGAGCATGGCCTGCTGGGCAAACAGAATCTATATGACTGCAGCGTCCGCATGCCGCTGCTCGTCAGCGGACCGGGAATTGCGCCACAAACGCGCATCGACGAGTTCGTCTATCAGCACAACATGTACGCGACCACCTGCGAGCTTGCCGGCATTCCCGTACCGGCCGCAGTTGAGTTTCCCAGCCTCGCGCCTTTGCTGCGCGGCGAACGGCAGCCGCTTTACGACTCCGTTTTCTGCTATCACCGGCACACCCAGCGATCCATCCGGACCAAGACGCATAAGTTGATCGTCTATCCGCAGATACAGAAAATCCAGATGTTCGATATCGAGAACGATCGGTGGGAAATGCACGATCTATCGAGCGATCCCGCGATGCTTTCCGTCAAGGTGGAACTGATGCAGAAACTCAAGCGCGCTCAGCAGGAACTTGACGACCCGCTCAACCTTGAAGATCCACTGCGCGGCGTCTGGAACGTGCTCCCTTCGAAAGCCTGAATCAGAGGATACGCTTAACAAATACATCAGGAGAACAGCATGGATCGCCGCCGGTTTATTGGATTGCTCGGAACAGGGGTTGCCGCCAGCAGCACAAAGTCAGTCTTTGCACTTTCGCAAACTCACTCGAATCAAGCCGCGGAGCGCCCCAACTTTCTCTTTATCATCTGCGACGATCTTACGTACCGCACCATTCATCGTCTCAACAATCCTGAAGTCCATACTCCAAACATGGATCGCCTGGCCCACTCGGGCTGCGCCTTCACGCATTGCTTCCACCAGGGTTCGTGGAGCGGAGCGGTGTGTGTGCCCAGCCGCACCATGCTGACCAGCGGCCTCACTGCCTTTCATGCCGAGGATGGACTCGACAAAGTCCCCACCTGGGGCCAGACCTTGGGAGTGGCTGGATACGACACTTATATCTGTGGCAAATGGCATCTCGACCCAACCGTCTTGCAGCGCAGCTTTAAGGAGATGGGGCCGGTTGCGCCCGGCATGCTCGAGTCCACTCCGGAGGGCGGCGCCGCTTACGACCGTCCCCGTCCCGGCGATGACTGGCAACCATGGGACGAGTCGCTCAACGGTCATTGGCTGCACACTCAACTCTGGAAGAACCAGACTCCCGACACGATCGAGCACTCGGACGCTCTCTACAGCGATTGCTTCATCGATCATCTGCTCAATCGCGCGGCCAAACGAGATGCGCCGTTCTTCATGTATCTCGGCTTCAATTCGCCGCACGATCCGCGCCAGTCGCCAAAGCAGTGTCTCGACCTTTATCCGCAAGAGAGGATCGAAATTCCTCCCAATTTTCTTCCCGAACACCCGTTCGACCAAGGCGACGCCAAAATTCGCGACGAAGTATTGGCGCCTTTTCCGCGCACCAGGGAAGCAGTGCAGCTCCATCGTCGCGAATATTACTCGCTGATCACATTCATGGATGGTCAGATCGGCAGAATTCTTGATGCATTGCAACAATCGGGCAAGGCCTCGAACACCTACGTCATCCTCACCGCCGACCACGGACTTGCAGTGGGCGAACACGGATTGATGGGCAAGCAGAATCTTTACGAGTGCAGCGTCCGCATGCCGCTTTTGATCGCTGGCCCTGGAATCACGCCCGGCAAGCGTGTGGACGAACTTGTCTACCAGCACAGCATGTATGCAACGACCTGCGAGCTTGCGGGCATCCCACTCCCGTCAACCGTACAATTCCCCAGCTTCGCGCCGCTGCTGCGTGGCAGCGATCAGCCGGTTCACGATGCCGTCTTCAGCTATTACAAAGACTTCCAGAGAATGGTGCGAACAAAGACGCACAAGCTGATCGTCTATCCGCAGATTCGTAAGATTCAACTCTTTGACATCGTGAATGACCCATGGGAGATGCGGGACTGTTCCGCCGACCCTGCCTGCGCGCCCATCAAAGCGCAGTTAGTGCAGCGGCTGAAGAAATTCCAGGTCGAGCTCGATGATCATCTCAGCCTTGGCGTTTGATCCAATTGGCTCCATCGTTCGTCAGGCAGGAACTTTGCCGTACTGCGGCCATCGCGTGCTCTTGAAACCTCGACCCGATCGCGGTCGCATGGACGACGTCGCGACAACACCTCAAAGTGGATCACAGATCGCCGTGGATGTTACTAACTCAGCAGCATCAGAGTAGGCGTGGTCGGCGATCTTGACTGCATCGATCTTGTCGCTCTTCCGCTTGGCCGCTTCAATCTGTAGTTCGCAAAAACTCCATCCGCAAGCTTAAAGGACGACGCTTAACGGATATGACAGCGAAAGATGTTGGATCGGAAGCCTTTGACCGGATGTCATGACGATGCAGTACTCAGAGCGGGACGTTAGAAACAACTTGTGCATTCTCGATGGGCATTCGTGCTGCCGCGGTCGCCGTCGTGGTGAATCAGGCAGCGAGGTGGTAACGGTGGTGCAGACCGCCGAGCCGCGGCATGGAAATGACCTTTGTGCGCATCTCAGAGTTCGCAACTGCGTTAAATCGCGCGGATCTTGCGATACCATCGGTTACCTCTGTTCCTGTTGTTATGACGTTCTCTTGTCAAATACGAGAAGCGGCTATCGCTTCAACTGCACATAACTCTTCGTCGAGAATGTTGATCGCCTGATCCATCTCTTCTTTTGTAATAATCAAGGCTGGAGTCAAAGTCAGGATTATGCCCATCGTCACCTTGAAGTTCAATCCCTTGCGAAGAGCGCCATACATGATTCTTTCCGCCGCCTCAGCCGCGGTCATTCCAGGAATATCGCCAAGCTCCATCCCAATCAGCAGCCCGAGTCCGCGCGCATCGCGGACAAGCGGGTGCTTTTCTTCAAGCTTGTGCAGGGCATCCAGCGTGTACCGGCCAACCTCTTCGACGTGAGTCAGTATTCCATCTTCAATGACCTCAATTGCTGCCAAGGCCGCCGCGCACGCCACGGGATTTTTCTCATGTGTGTAGTGGCCTAGCCCACGTTCCGGCGCAATGTCGAGTTCTTCCCTTGCGATCAGGGCAGCAAGAGGAAAAATCGCTCCGCCAAGTCCCTTTCCGATCACAACCATATCCGGAACAATGCCATAGTGCTCGAAAGTGAACATGCGTCCGGTGCGTCCGAGCGCATGCGGAATCTCATCCAGAATCAAAAGAGCGCCATGTTTGTCACACGCGGCGCGAACCATCTTCCAGTAGTCCAAAGGAGGAACATAAGGCGTACTGCGAACCGTCTCCGCGATAACCGCCGCTACATCTCCCTCCTTCTCCAGCATGTACGCAATGTAGTCCGCACAGCGAAGGTTGCACTGTACTCCGCAATGAAACGGGCAATGCACTGGATCCGGCGGGGGCGCATGCTCCGTTCCTGGCAGTAGGGGTCCGGCGTTATTCCGGAACGTAGCTTCACCGCCGATGGAAATGGCATCGAGAGAGGCACCATGAAACGAATCCCAAAGCGAAATGGTCTTGAATCGCCCAGTGGCGGCACGAGCCAGCTTCAGGGCCATGCCAATGGCCGCAGTGCCGGCCGGAGCCAGCAAGACTTTATTTAGGTCGCTGGGAGCAAGAGAAGCAAGCTTGGCTGCAAGACGAATCGCAGGAAGGTTGGTGTATCGCCGTGTACAAAAAGACAATTGTTGCATCTGATCCGTGATTGCCTTAACAACCCGCGGATGCCCAAATCCCACCTGATGAACGTTATTTCCGTGAAAGTCAAGATAGCGGCGGCCTTCCACGTCCTCTATCCAGGCCCCGTCGCAGCGGGAAAGCACATTGAGGCATGGCGTGGATAAGGACTGGCGGATGAAGTGGGCCTCATCCTCTGCCAGCAGGTTCCGTGTTTCATCACTGATGCATTCTGCATGCCATTGTTGGCGCAGGTTTGTGCGATTCGAGTCTCCTTCCGATTGCGGAATCTCGTGATTCATCATGCGAATGCCTCTTTTCCAGGTTCACTAACTGGCTTTACATGACGCCAGAGCAACGCCTGCAACACTCCACCGATAAGAGCAATCATCACCAAAAGGTGAATAAGTATGTTCCAGCTGTAGTGGGATAAGGATGAAGATGCCCCTGGTGAGGCATAAAAGGCTATGGCGACATTGGATGTTGCCGCGAGGCGCATACCAATCGCGACTACGACGCGTGGACCGTTGCGATCTGAGAGCATGCGAGATATGTGCTGGCCCAGGGCATACATCAGACTGTAGATGGAGATGATATTCGCAAAACTCAATTTCCCCATGCTCGAATGATGTTCGAGCACGGGCACCACGACATTGAAGTTCTTCCGGCACAGATAAAGTTCGGCATGAGCGATCCATGAAAAAGCAAAGATATGGAACCGCCATTCGCGCATGCTTTTTCCGCCGGAGAGCATCGCCATTAGGGACGCTCCCATGGCAGAGAATAGGTCTTAACATACGTCATGCTCTTGATCGCTTCGATAACACCCTCCTTGTAACCAAGGCCGGATGACTTAATGCCCCCAAAGGGGGACCACTCCAGGCGGAACCCTGGTATCTCATTCACATTGACGGTGCCTGTCTCCAGTTCAGTAATGACCTTCTGTATCGAAGGCCAGTGATCACTCACAACGGCTCCGGAAAGGCCAAACTCAGTATCATTCGCAATGGATATGGCCTCTTCCAGCGTCTTGAAACGAAGGATCGGCGCAACGGGACCAAAGGTCTCGCAGGCCGCGATTGGCATTTGGTTCGTGACTCTATCGAGCACCGTTGGCGCATAGACCGCGCCTTCGCAGCGATGACCCGCCAACAGTTCGGCTCCTTCTGCGATCGACTCTTCTACTCGCTGCTGTATTGCGTTTGCTGCCTTTTGGGAGATCACTGTGCCCATTGCGTTGTCCGGTGAATAGGGGTCACCGAACTTTATCTGGCTCGCTTTCTCCGCTAGGCGACTGGCAAATTCGCCGGCAAGTGACTCATGGACCAGGATCCTGCGGATTGCAGTACACCGTTGGCCGCTGTTCTTAAAGGTTCCAGCGCAGGCCAGATCAACGGCCAGGGGTAACTCCGCATCCTTCAGCACCAACATCGCAGAGCTTCCGCCCATTTCCAGAACAACGCGCTTATAACCAGCCAGCGAAGCGATGCGCTTACCGACATGTGTACTCCCAGTAAACGTAACCATCTGGATGGCAGGATGAACAAGAATGCATTCCGCAACTTCTGGTGACGTGCAGCTCAAAACGCCGATCATCTCCGGCGGAAGCCCGGATTCGATGGCCAGCTCAACGAGAAAATGACCAGTGAGTGGAGTCAACTGCGAGGGTTTGAGCAAGATCTTGGCCCCGGCCGCAATCGCAGGAGCTACCTTGTGTGCAACCTGATTCAAAGGATGATTGAACGGGGTGATGGCAAAGGCCAGGCCTAATGGTTGGCGCATGGTGTAGATGCGTCTTTGCTTTCCGCCAGGCGAAACGTCACAGGGAAAGACTTCAGAGTCGTCCTTAAGACTGCAGATGGCTGAAAATTTGAAAACATCGCAGGCGCGTTTTACTTCATATAGTGTGTCCTGCAGGCAAAGGCCGGACTCATCCGTGATCAAGGCGCTGACCTCGGATGCAAGCTCGTGCAGTCTACGGCTCATCTTGTCGAGAATTGCATAGCGTTCGTATCTATTGAGCGCGATGCTGTTTCCCTGGAATGCTTCGACCGCCTGGATAGCCGTCTGGCTATTCACAGCCGAGACACGCCCCACCATATTTCCCGTAAACGGGTTGCGAACCTCAATTTTTCCCGCTTCCTTGAGTGTCTTGCCACCTACGACACTGGCAAATTCACGCATCGATCAGCTCCTCACACCATTGCATGCGAAATCATAGAGGTCATAATTGCGAACGTTCCCCGCAGCAAGCCGGTCCGCGTAGGCCGGTAACAACGGACGATTAATAATGAATGGGACCTCCATCTCGTGCAGTCCCCCGTGGGAGCGAAGGTTCTTGCTCACAGCCGACAAGTCGTGCCAGGACGGCGTCCTGCCCAGGACCGTATTCTTGCCTGAAAGGACAATTAGATCTCCAATTCTGTCAGCCGGCAGCTGGAAGCGTCGATGTGCCTCTTCGCGGAAAAGGACCAACTCGACACCCACGATTCGCCGCAATACCTGCTTCACGTCTTCGACGCTGCTTCGATTCAGATAGACCGTCGCATACGATCCGAGAGCGCCGTGGTGGACCACGTAAGGATCGGTGATTGGGAGGATCACGAGGGCATCGGAAAATCCGGCTTCGTGCAACTGCGTTTCCAGGAACTGCACACAGGGCGACCCGTCATCGTGCGTTTTAGAATTCATCCCATGGTCCGCGGTCACGACAACGATTGCACCCGCCGCATCCAGCTTTCTTAACACCCTATCTACTTCGCTGTAAAACTTCTGCGCGACCGGATCCCCAGGAGCATGTTTATGCTGCACAAAGTCCGTTGTGCTGAGATAGAGAAAATCTGCAAGCCCGCTATTTAGCAACTCGGCCCCGGCTTCGAGACAATAGATGCTTGCATCCGGATCGTAGATTCCTGGAACCACCCCATCCCGTACTTCCTGCAATATCCCAATACCTTCTGCGGCAAACACCTCCGAGCCTGCTTTCTCCACGGAGAAGCATATACCTTGCAGATCCTTGCCCAATAAAGGCCGTAGCTTTTCCTTGGTAGTTACGACTCCTACTTTTCTTCCAGCGCGCGCGACTGCCGAGAATATGGTCTGACACCGAAGGAAATTTGGAGAATTCATCATGACTTCTTCCCCAGTCGACTCGTTGTAGTAATAATTGCCGCAAATTCCGTTTACCTCGGGAGGAACTCCGGTCGCGATTGCAAGATTGTTCGGATTCGTAAAAGAAGGAATAACAGAATGTGCGAGACTGCGGGCGCCGCGCTCTGACATTTCCGTCAGGAACGGCATGCACGGAGCTGCTGCCTCCAGGTAGGCCGGGTCTGTCCCATCTAAACATATCCCTACAATTGGGGGAGTATCCACGTGGTACGCCCTTCCATTTATCTGAATCAATGTATCCTCCTTGAGATCTGATTGCAGGACACTCTCCGCGGAGCTCAAGATGATGAACTCAGGGGCCGCGTCCGATGCTTCGTCTGCGGCCCCTAAAAGGGCGTTTTGATCGCGAATTGCAGAACGCGAGGATCTGATCCCTTTACCGGTTCCTTGCGAATCCAAGCATGCAGGCGGATTGGTCGAAGACGGTTAAGTGAACGGTGGCAGTTTCGTTCTGCGTGTTGCAGAGAGCGGCCACTGACTATGCGGAGAAGCAAGTCGATAGTCGATACTCGAAGGAACTCAAACCGCCCGACCTCCGCGTTCCAGATTGCAGTTGTTCGGGAGCAGCCGCAGAGGAACAACCGTGTCGCCCCAATAGTGACCAATCATAGCCTAAACATTCATATCAAAATAGACAATTGTCAAATATAATTATCATTTTTGTAGGAAATAAAAAGTATTGCAATTCAAGTGATATTATGACTAGACTTTGAATTGCGGAACTGCACGCCTATCGTAACCCTGCCAGCTGCAACTCAGGAAAAACCATGAATCGACTTCGTCAGGCATTAGAAGAACACGGCCACGGACCCCTATTAGGAATTGCCATCTACTCTTACAACCCACTTTTTCTCGAAATGGCAGCCCGTCTCGGTTTTCGTGTTATCTGGATTGAGATGGAGCATGCGTTTATCACGTTCGCCGAAGCAGCGGATCTTTGCCGCATGGCTAAAGGCACTGGACTCCTTACCATGATCCGAATCCCGAACGCGCAGAGGGAGAACGTGGCGAAGGCGGCTGAGTGCGGTCCGGATATTATTGATATTCCGATGGTTGACAGTCGAGAGACCATGTATGAGCTGATTCGGAACGCACGGTTTCCCCCCCAGGGGGAGCGCGGCTTCTTCAGCGTTTCACGCGCCCTTGATTATGGCCTGGTTGAAAGCGTGGCCGATGAGCAGCAGCGGCTCAACGATGAACTCTGCTTGATGATCCAGATTGAAACCGCGACGGCGGTGGAGCGCATTGAAGAAATATGCGCCGTGCCGGGGGTTGAGATCTTTATCGGGCCGTCCGACCTGTCTGCGAGTCTTGGAGTGCCTGGCCAGCTCGGCCATCCTAAGGTATTCGAAGCAGCGCGGAAGGTTATCGACGCGGCCAAACGCAATGGCAAGCTGGTTGCCGTAGGATCCGGAATTGGCGAGTTCGGCTTTTACGCTAAACAGGGGATCGATTTGCTCTTCTGTGGCAACGATACGGCTTGCCTGAGGGCCGGGATGAAATCCGCGCTTCAGCAGGCACAAACGGCCATGCTTGAAGCCCGGGATAAGACCGTCCAGAATGTCGTTAGAGATTGAGTAGTGAGCTTGAATGATTACCGGGCTGGAACATACTGCGATCGCGTGCTCTGATCCCAAGGTGCTTTCCTCTCGGTATCTAAAATATCTGGGTTTCAGCCCTCTGCTCGATACGGGGAAAACGATCAATATTCAATCCGCAAACGGCGTGGTGCTGGAGTTTGTCTTGGCAGATACATGTCCCCCGGCGCCTATGATTCGAGACGCGGGTTTGCGCCATCTTGCATTCACGACGGACGATATGAACAGCACTCGCGATGAACTGCAAACCGCAGGCGTTGATTTTGTGGAAGAGCAAGTTCACCCCGGTATGCGGCTCTTGTTTTTCCATGATCCCGAGGGGAATTTTTTTCACCTTGTGCAACGCGAAATTCCGCTATCTCACCAAGCGTTCGAGATCTTGAGATAGCTCTTTGGCTGTCCTTCCCAATGCCGAAACAACATCGCGTTCAAATTCCTGGCCGTGACGAACCAGTGGGATGGATACGCTGATGGCGCATTCGACGGAGTCTGGCCCTGAGAAGACGGGCACGCCGATACATACTGCTCCATCGGTAGCCTCGCCACGATCGAATGCAACTCCCCCAGCGCGAATTCTCTCGTAATCCTCGAATATTTGCAGGCGATCAATGATGGTATGTTCCGTGCGTTTGAACAACCCGTAGACTTCGATCAATCGATCAATGGTCTCGCGAGGTTGGAATGCGGTGATCGCCTTTCCCATTGAACTCGCATAGGGAGGCAGTACCCGGCCCACGCGCGTAGTGGCGCGAACATCGCGGAGGCTCTCGACGGTATCAATGCACTGGATTCGGTCTCCGTACAAGAATCCGCTGCTGGCGGTTTCATCGAATTCGCGCGCAAGTGATTGCAGGCGTGGATGTAATAAATCGCGTATGGCAGATGCACGGTCGTGTATGACGCCCCAAAGGACCTTGGGTGCGAGCCGGTAACTTCCATCCTTAAGTTGAACAAGATATTTCTGGCTTTCCAGCGTAACCAGAATGCGAAACAGCGTGGCCTCGGGGAGTCTCGTGCTCGCCTTGATGTCCATGAGAGACAGGGAACGACCAATTTGGCGAAACGACTCTAGAACATTGAGAGCCCGAATGATGGCTTTGGACAGGTATAGGCCGTTCTTGGAAGACATCGCCTCATCAGTTCCGGTACGTGTAGCCTTTGGCCGTCGACGGCGAATCTTATCTTGGGATTCCAGCATTTCCGTATTCTATCCCAAATGAAAATTGATCTGGGCCACTCGGGGCAACTGTTCAGTCGAAGTGCTGGGGCAATCCGTTCTGCTAAAACATCCCGCCCGTCTTCGGTAAAAGTAATGTAAATGGTTTTTTTTCATAGAATTAGTCAGGTATTCTGCTTGGCCGCCATGATTCGCTTAAATTGGAAATAAAAATAATTAAATTAAAATTGTCATGTTCTGCTTCCTGTGGTAATAATGGGCGATTGCGGTCAAAGGCTCATGCGGTCAAAGGCTCATAAGGAAGCATGGGTGGATCTCCCGCAGCTGTCCAACCTCAATTAAGGAGAGATTCGTGTACTTTAGACCTCTTTCGCAATTGCGATTGCGATCCTCCTGGCCATACCCTTTTCCCTCGCAGCAGCTCCTTACCCCTTAGGAATGGAAAAGATTTTTATTTCATCAGCATAAAAAATGAAACTAATAATTGACAATTATCACAAACTTGAACTACATTCCATCTGTTCACTCGACTGGGCTTTAGCAAAGTGGGCTTTAAGAAGTGGGTTTTAAGAGGATGCGGGAAAACTCAATTTCGCGGAATGGCCAAAAAAATCGCCCAGGATTTGCCAGGAATGATTTGTAAGCATCGGGTGATAGTTTTTTGTCCCTCCAATGTTTCCCCTTCGTCGGTTTTTCGGAGTTTTCCCGCAGCCTCTTTAGCAGTCGTCATTCACAGGAGGTTCTATGCCACTGAAACAAAATTGCATACTTGCGGCTTGTGCGGCCCTCATCCTGATCACGGCGACTGCGCTTGGACAGGTGAACACTGGGACGGTCAAGGGCATCGTCACAGACCCAAGCGGCAGCGTAATCACAGGCGCCCAACTCAAAGCGACCAACATAGACACCGCTCAAACCCTCATAACAGCATCGAACAATGACGGCTATTTCGTGTTCGCGCTGCTGCAGATTGGCCACTACAAAGTGGATGTAACGGCTCCTGGATTCAAATCGTCCGTCCGCAACGACCTGACGGTTTTGGCTGGCCAAGAGATTTCGCTCAACCTCCAATTGCAGGTTGGAGCAGTGAGCCAAACCGTAATCATTTCCGGCGCGCCGCCTGCGCTCAATACTGCCAACTCAGCTCAAATCGCGACGCTCTCGGGTGAATCTGTCCATCTGTTGCCCCTCGCCAACCAGGATTGGACGAACCTGGTCCTCCAGGGCAACGGCCTCAACACCGGTGGATCGGGTGGGATGACAATGAACGGTTTGTCTCCGGCGTCAATGAACCTGACGGTTGATGGAACGAACGCCCAACCGGATCCTGAAATCTCGACATTGGGTCAGTACGGGGGATTCGACACAATCCACGTCATCGATTTCGATGCAATTTCCCAGGTTACGGTCACCAAGGGGATATCTCCTGCCTCCGCCGGATCCGGCATGGAGGGGAACACCAACATCATCACTAAGAGCGGATCCAATGAATTCCACGGTTCTCTCTTCGAACTGAATGATGTTGCCGCCTATAACTCGCAGGATGAGTTCAACTCAAGCAAAACACCTTACACATTCAACGAATACGGCGGCTCGATTGGAGGGCCGATCCTTCGGAACAAGTTCTTTTTCTTTGGAACGTATGAGGGGGTCCGTAACAACCAATTCGAGCTGGAAACTGGTCATGTCGCTACACCCGCGTTCCTCGCCTTAGTACAGGCGAATGCCCCGGAGTACCTGCCGGTTCTGAACCTTTACCCCGCTCCCAATGAATCGTACACGGCCGGTTCCGTGACTGGCCCTTACGAAATACCCGTTCCGGAGATCCACGATGACGGAAACGGGACCGCCCGGCTGGACTACTACCTGACTCCCTCCAACCAGATCTATCTCCGTTATACGCGTGCCCGCCCTTATGAGTTGTCTCCTGGCATTATCACCCTCCAAGGCCGGACCTATTCGTCGCATACTGACCTTATCAACGCCCAGTACACACACTCTGGGAAATTCTGGACTGCGTCCACGCGATTCGGCTGGAACCGGCTGTCACTGAAAAGGCTCGATCTGGGGTATGGGAGCGGAGAAAGCGGTCTCCCCCAAATCGAGTACAACTCCATTAACACCGAGGGAGGAGAGAATTTCAACATTCTGGGCGGGATCTATACGTGGCAGGAAGATGTTTCCATCGAGCGCGGCAAGCATACGATCGGGTTTGGCGGCATTATTCAGCACAACGGCGATGGCCGTATCGACGATACGACCACGACATACAGCTATTCCACCCAGAGCGATTTTTTCGCGAATATCCCGGACCAGGTTCAAGTGAATTTCGCACTAAGCAAATTCTGGATACATAATTACCAGTTCGGCGGCTACATTCAGGACGACTACAAGATAACTCCGGACCTCACGATCAGCGCAGGAACCAGGTACGACTACTTCACGGTACCCCAGGAACAGAATGGGCGGTTCTTTACCCGCGGTCCCAGCTCTCTCGGCCCCGGGACCGGGCCTCTGCGTCCGCCCAATTCAATTTACAACTCCTATTGGAAAAGCCTTTCGCCGCGCGTCGGCCTCGCCTGGAAGATGGGCCCCAACGGGAGCACTGTGGTTCATACGGGTGCCGGGATCTTCTTCACCCCCCTCACCATCCGGGGAGGACCGATTGACGATGTCCTTGATAATCCTTATGTCCCGTTCCGCCTGACGCTCAACCGCGCCCAGGCACTGGCCATGGGGTTGAATTACCCGATCGATAAAACGGCCCTCGAACAAAAATTGATTGCCGCACAAACCCCTGTCGTCACATCAGCCCTCGGCGACGGTCGCGATCCCTACAGTGAGCAATGGTTGCTGGACGTGCAGCAAGAGCTGAAAGGCGGCTTTGTGTTCGACATTGGCTACGTTGGAACGCGCGGCCTTCGCCTGCTCTTTTCGGAAATGACCAACCTGCCAGACCGTCTGACCGGCGTTGCCCCCGCTCCAACGTTTGGGGAGTTTCGGTATTACGTAGGACAGGACCACAGCAACTACAACGCCCTGCAAACGTCGCTCAAGAGGCAATTCAGGAGCGGTTTGAGTATGGACCTTAACTATACCTGGTCGCGCGCCCTCACCCTGGGTGGTGGAGACATTGACCTGGGCAATGGTGGTCCCCAGCAAGACAACGACCCTGCGGCGGATTACGGCCCCGCCCCCTGGAACCTGCCCAATGCATTCCGTGGGAATTTCGTATATACGCTGCCCTTCGATCATTGGGCCGGGCTCACGAGCCGCGCTGGTAAGATGCTGCTGGGCGGATGGCAACTCTCCAGCGTTTTTACGGCAGGGAGCGGAAGTCCGGTCAATATCAGTAATCCAAGCTCGTCGTATCCATATGACCGGCCGAATCGGAATCCTGGCGTCAGTTACTATTTCTCGAATTGGTCAAAAACTCATCCATATCTGAATCCGGCGGCGTATCAAATCATTCCGATCTCAACGCTGAGCGGCGCCAGCATTACGCCGGGCAACCTTTCACGCAATGCCCTCCGGGGTAACGCCCCTTGGGAGTGGGATCTTGGAGCCGCCAAGTCGCTTCGGATAACAGAGCACGTCAACTTCCAGTTGCAGGCCAATGCCTTCCGCGTTACGAACCACCCCTACCTGGAGAGTCTGGATACAGGCCTGACCGATTCCAATTTTGGACTCTTCAAAAATGCAACCAACCGGACAATACAGTTCAGCGGCCGGTTGACATTCTGAAGGAGAGTAACAAGACTCAGGCAGCTCGAGAACGATTGCCTGTTTTTCATCATGGTTTGCGTATCTCGAGCTGCGCTACCGATTCCCCGATTTGGGCCATATGTCTGGAAATGGCGGAGGCACTCAGGCGGAACCAGGCCCTGGACGGTTTGCGACACTTGCGGCCCGGCTCAAGTCACCGCGAGGACGAGAACTTGTCCGTGGGGACTCCGAAATGCCGTGCCCTTGTTACAAAACTTTCCTCTGTTGAGTTTTTCGGCGGCCTGTAAAGTCACCTAGCATGGGTCTGGCTTGCAGGAGGACAATCCATTTATTTATAAGTAATGAGCAGAAAGTGGGGACTGGGCATCGTCCACGCCGCTTGCGGGAGGTGTCGGAAAAGCGGCGGATCGCGGAGCTAACATTCGAGCTGGGAGCGAGTGTTTCGCTGGTACTTCGTGCTCAGGACGTGAACGCGAACCAGGTATTCGCTTGGCGCCGCGCTTTTGAGCGAGATACTGAACGAGCCGGCGGCGGGATCGATGGTGCTTTTTGCGGTCAAGGTTTCCGCTCCTTATGAGGCGGTCAAGGAGATTGGCCTCGATCTGAATATCAAGCCGAGTGGCACAGCCCGCAATGGAAAGATGTTCTCACCCATGGACCCGTCCCAGCCAACTCAGCCGGCGCCCCGCGCGGAAGTCCTTACCGCATCGACCCGAAACCTCCTCCCCAGGCTGGTCGCGGTTGCCTTTTTCATGGAGTCGCTTGACACGACCATCCTCAATACCGCTGTCCCCGTTATAGCCAAAGCGCTCAGCGTCACCCCCTTAGCCATGAAGGCCGTTCTGTCCAGCTATACTCTCGCGCTTGCCATCTTCATCCCCATCAGTGGCTGGATGGCCGACCGTTTCGGCACTCGCCACGTCTTCGCCACCGCTATCGGCATCTTCACCCTTGGCTCCTTGCTCTGTGGTATCTCCACCAACATCCATGAGCTCGTCTTCTGCCGTGTGCTCCAGGGTTGCGGCGGCGCCATGATGGTTCCCGTCGGACGTCTCACACTGGTCCGCGCCTTTGCCAAACATGAACTTGTCCGCGTGATGAGCTTCGTATCCATTCCCGCCCTGATCGGCCCTATGCTTGGTCCGGTCGCCGGCGGTCTCATCGTCGATTACCTCCACTGGCGCATCACCTTCTTCCTCAATATCCCGATCGGCCTCCTCGGCCTGGTCATGGTTTACCTCTACCTGCCCGACTATCGCGAACGGGATACTCCCCCTCTCGACCTGCTAGGCCTCATTCTCTTCGGCTCCGGAGTTGCCCTGCTCTCCTATGTCCTCGAAGTCTTCGGCGACCACACCCTCAGCGTTCGCGAAATCTTCAGCTTGCTTGTGATCTCCTTCACCCTTCTTGCCGGCTACTGGCTGCATGCGAAGGAGATTCCCTCCCCGCTGCTCCGGCTCGCGCTGTTCCAGCTCCGCACCTTCCGCGCGGCCGTCGGAGGGGGCTTCATCACCCGTCTCGGCATCGGCGGCGTGCCATTTCTCCTACCGCTGCTCTATCAGATCGGCCTGGGTTATACCCCTGTCGAATCGGGACTCCTAATCATGCCTCAAGCCATCGCCGCCATGATTATGAACGTCTGCATGTCCCGGCTGCTGAACCGCTTCGGCTACCGTTATATCCTGATCTCAAACACGGTCATCATTGGCGTCATGCTCCTGCTCTTCGCCAGCATTGGACTGCGCACGCCGCTCTGGGCCATCGTTCTGCTCGCCTTCCTTTACGGAGCCTTCAGTACCCTGCAATACACCAGCATGAACACCCTGGTCTACGCAGACGTCGCCGAAGATGACACCAGCGCCGCCAGCACCATCTTTGCCACCATCCAGCAGATGGCCCTTAGCTTCGGCGTAGCCATCGCCGGTCTCGCGACCGCCTTCTTCCTTCCCGAGCACATCTGGTCGGTTCCCGTCGTATTCATCCACGGAATTCATGAGGCCTTTGTCGCCCTCGGCATTCTGACCGTCGTCTCCACCGTGGTCTTCCGCAATCTACGCCGCCGTGACGGGCTCTCCATCAGCCGGCAGAAACTGATTCATGCCGGATAACCTCCACCACAATTCCAGGATGGAAGCATTGCGGAATCGTCGGGTCTGAAATCCGACAGTCGAGCCGCCAGGCGATCAAACAATGTGCAAATGGAACTGCCTGCTTGGGAAATCTGCTACCGTGCGCTCCAGAGCTGCAATACGAGCTTTGACGAACTGATCTTCGTCGCCGTCTCGTCAACGGCCGTGTACTTACGGCCCGCGTGCCCAGCGCAAACTCCCAAATTCGGTCACTGCAGTTTTTTTCATTCTGCTGTGGCGCCAGGAGGAGGGGTTAAGGCGCTGCCTTTGCTCGCTTCAAACTCCGCAAGCAACGCCTCGACTTCAGCGCAGTTCTGCCGCTTCTGCACCGCTTACGCTTCGCTTATTGCTCTAGTGCACCACGAACCAACGCGATAGAACAGGTTGCGTTGCACAGACTGAAACCGCTAGTAAATATTGAAGCTCCCCGTCTGAATCCCTATGGTGGAACCTTGCTTGATCCAATTCTCATCGAAAGTCATAAACTTGATAGTCTCCTTCCTGAAGCTAAAAGCCACCAGGATTTTGCCATTCAATGATTGAGTCACTGAAGGATAGGAGTACTCGGGATCTTCACACAGGCAGTAAGAAGGGGGTTCATTTCCTGTCTCGAGATCACGTACCCAAGGCCAGGTTTTTCCGTTATCGACGGAAAGAGCAATTGAGAGTACTTTGCGTGATCCTTCTGTAGGATGAGTGCGGTCGGTTTCTGCCTGGGAGTTATTAAAAACCATGACGATATGACCATCATTTAGTCGCGCTGCCTGGATTGAGGAGTTGTTGTTCGGTAAAGGAGTGCGAACAGGAACCTCCCAATGGGAACCGTCTATCGATTTGGTCTCATAAATCCAGTCGGCGTAACGGCTGCGGAAGAAGGCGAGCAATTGGCCATCTTGGGTGGGGAGGACAATACTCATCTGTACGAGGCCACCGGATTCCGGCACTTCGATTCCGGACCATGTTTTCCCGCTGTCTTTTGAAACTTCCACAAGGGAAGAATCCTTGCCTGCGCTGGCGGAAGAGACGCCACCGCTCCTCTCCTGATAAACAGGAAAAAGCCAGTCATCGTGAAAAATGACAATGGGCTGTCGAAGATATATGCCCGGTTGTGTGAATAAAGTCGTCGGCTGGCTCCAGGTATGGCCCTGATCCTCGGAGATGAGCTCATTCACAACAGCCGTAGCTTCGCTGCTGCCATGCTGCTGTGAATCGTAAAAGAGCAAAATTTTCCCATCTGGTGTCCGGAAGAGGACGGGATTCTGGTTCGCCCAGTTATCCCGATGCGCGACGATGATCGGCTGGCCCCATCGCTTCGATTTGTGGTCGAGCCTAGACAATGCAATGGAAACATTTCTATCTCGCTCCCCGGTCCCTGTGTACCAAACGCACAAAAGATCTCCGTTAGGAAGCGCCAGGAGATTTGCAGCGTGATTGAACGGCGCCACCATTGGAAGATATGCTTCCAATGCTCCAAGGGAGCTCGATGGGTGAACGATACCATCCGCCAACCTGTAAACCGTGTTCCCGGCGTCGGCGACAGGGCATGTGAGGCCGGTAAACAACGCGGTTGAAGTTAACAGCGCGGAATAGAGGGTTTTCATAGCTAATAATGTTCTCCTGTCTGCATAAAGTGCAGTTGCCAACAGCGCTCCACTGATCTTGCCCTCAGAAAAATCTATCCCTTAGCAGACCTGATTAAGAGGATTGTTTATCGCAGTAGTCATCGCGGTGGCGACATTTCCACCGCCTGCCTTGGTCGCCACATTCATCACGCGGCATTCAGCAATGCCTGCGTCGGCGTTGATCGTGCTGATCATATTTATTTGAAGATTCATTGAAACCCAAAACCGGAATTTCCGCGTTTCTCTCACTCCATCAACCTGAAGGTTCGCGGCGATCAACAGGTTGCGGGCCTCGCATAATCCCCTGAGAGTTACTTTGCATTCAACACCGGCAGGGTGCCACTGGGAACAATTTGTGCGCCGGGTACAAACGAGCTGAGGTATCATCAGCGACCTTGCCCGTAACATTTGCATTGTTGAAGCGCGAATAGGCTAGAGATCAATAAACAAAACCGGGAGTTTTTGGTTGCGGGATAGATATACCACCGCGGTATTTTCATGGTCAACCGTTAAATTGCGTTTTAAGTAAGAATTTGGAAATTGATTGGATTATCCTTGCCTTTCAGGCAACAATCTGGTTCATGTGCAGTGCAATCGATTCTACTGAACATCCCGCCATTGATCCGCAAAGGCGATGTAAACGATTTGTTCCCATAGAATTAGTTCGGTATCCTGCCTGACTCCGATGATTCGCTTGAGCTGGATATGAAAATAATTAATTTAAATTGTCATGTTCTGCTTCCTGTGGTAATAATGGGTGGTTGCGGACGAGGGCTCGAAAGATGGCCTGGATGATCTCCCGCAGCCATCCAACCTCAACTAAGGAGAGACTCGTGAACTATAAGCCTCTTTTCGCAGTAGCGATTGCGATTCTCCTAGCCATGCCCTTTGCCATCGCAGCGGCTCCTTCCAACAACGAATCGGATACCGTATATCAGATGGCGGACGGCGTAGTCCGCCCCTCGCGTTTTCCTGGAGCCCAGGAGGCATACCTTCCGATCGATGAGGCCAGCAACCATGCCGCCAATCTTCTTTCGCTGCCCAACGGAGACCTGTTGTGCTTCTGGTTTGCGGGAACCTGGGAAGGGAAATCCGGCGTCTCGATCGCCATGTCTCGCTTAGATCATGGTTCCGATCGCTGGAGTCTCCCCGTGATCCTCTCCAACCATCCCGGTTGGTCCGATCAGAACCCGGTGCCGTTTCTGGCTCCGGATGGCCGCATTTGGTTATTCCATACCTCACAGCAAGCGAATAAGGGGCAAACGACTGCGATTGTCTATCAACTGACTTCCGATGATCAGGGGCACACATGGACAACGCCCAAGACAGTCTTTTCCGAGCCCGGATCGTTTATTCGACAACATCTCATCACGTTGGGCGACGAATGGATTTTTCCCACATACCACTCAGCCAGTTCTGGCATTACGACAAATGCAGAGAACGACGTTTCAATTGTCAAAATCTCGAAGGATAGCGGGAAGACATGGGCGGATTGCGAAGTGCCGAATTCAGGCGGTCTCGTCCAGATGAACATCATCAAGCTGAATGAGGATCATCTGATTGCATTCTTTCGCAGCCGTTATGCAGATTGGATTTATCGGAGCGCGTCGAGTGATGGTTGCCATTGGAGCGCGCCGGTACCCACGCAACTTCCGAATAACAACGCCTCAATTCAAGCGATTCGCTTAGCAGATGGTCACCTGGTGATGGTTTTCAACAACGCCCAGGCCGAAACCACCCGCGAGAATCCTCGCACCGCCTCACGCACCGTTCTTTCGGTCGCACTCTCTGAAGATGATGGGAAGACTTGGCCTTGGGTACGTGATCTGCAATCGGGAGACACTCCGCCCATTTTCCGTCCGGGCGAAGACGCGGAGTATGCGTACCCTTCCGTCGTACAATCTCCCGACGGCATGATCCAGACCGCCTTTACGTTCCGGCGCGAGACGATCAAATATATGACGTTTGCCGAACAGTGGATCAAAGCAGGGAGCACGGACGGAGTCTTCAAGGGGGATTCTGGGCGATAGGCGCCGCGAGAGCCAGGTTCAACGGCACAGCGATTGCTCAAGCTGCGCGATGATCGCGCGGAAGAGGACTACAGTATGCGTTCGCTAAGCAGACGAGAATTTCTTGCATCGGCAGGAGCGCTCGCAGCGACACATCGCTTGGGCAAAGCGCAGCAAACCCCGCCGGCTCGTCCCAATTTTCTGTTCGTGATCTCAGATCAGATGCGCGCAGATGCGCTCGCTGTTTCGGGCAATAGCTTTAGCGTAACGCCTAACCTTGACCGACTGGCGCGAACCGGGATTCGATTTGTCAACGCTTATTGTCCGCAGGCTCTATGCACGCCATCTCGCGGAGCGATGCTATCAGGCGTCTATCCACACACCTCCGGACTCGATCACAACCTGTACAACGTGCCCGACGCTCTCGCTGATCCAGAGTTTCAACTTCAGCCTGTCTGGCCAATGCTTCTCCGCAACGCGGGGTACGAAAGCAGTTACATCGGGAAATGGCATCTCGGTGATGCGAATCCGGGAATCTTCGATGAGTGGGCCGGTTACAACTCTCTGAAGCCACATTGGACTGGCGAGCGCGATAAATCGCAGTACCAGTCGGACATAGAGACGCAAGAGGCTCTTCGGTTTTTGGAAACCCGGCGGTCGAGGCCTTTTTTGTTGATGCTGTCGTATTACCCGCCTCACAAGCCTTACGATCCGCCGCGGCGCGATGAGGAGCTTTATCGAGAGAAAGGCGTTCCACATCCCGATTATTGGGGCGGAGTAACAGCAGTGGATCGGGACTTTGGACTCGTTCTCGATAAGCTCGAGCAAACTGGATTAATGCAAAACACGTTTGTTATTTTCATGGCAGATCATGGAGAAACATTTGGCATGCGTCTCGGGAGCGTTGACAAAACAGTTTCTTATGACGATAGCGCCAAAGTCCCACTTCTGTTTCGCTGGCCGAAGGGTCTTCCGAGTGGATTAGTTTACGAGGGCGGCGTGACCACCCTCGACCTGATGCCGACCATTCTCAACGCCGCAGGTCTTCCAGTTCCAGTCAGAGCCCAAGGCAAGAGCCGGCTCGAAGAGATTCGCGATCGTGATTTAGGCTGGAAGGCACCCGTCTTTCTGGAAAACATCACGCAAAAGAAGGTCGACGGGAAGTTTGCCACAGAGCGTGCAGTCCGGACCAAAACATGGAAGCTCATTCTCCGCGACTTCCCTCAAGATGAGTTCTACAACATCGTCGACGATCCAGGAGAAACGAAGGATCTAATTGCAAACCTTGGCCTCAAACCGCAGGTAAAGGAACTGGCCAACTTGATTGCAGACTGGGGCCGAGCTACAAAGGACCCGCTTGCCGTCAATCTTGCCGGCCGGTATATCTAGTTCCAATTCTTCTTTCTACAGGGGGTACCATGGGTAAGCTTTCGCGACGGACACTTCTCGCCTCTGCCTGTGGAGCCGCCTTGCCGGCGATTGCCCAGCAGGTTTTCCCGCACCATTCTTTGATTTCGAGCGCTTTGGAACATGGGCAAACCGCAGAGGCGCCTTCTAACGAGAGGCCGAACATTATCTTTATCTGCTCAGATCAGCATGCCGGTGCCGTAGTTGGGGCCAATGGACACCCAATTGTAAAAACGCCGAATCTGGATCGTCTGGCAGCTATGGGAACCAATTTCCAGTCCGCTTATTGCGGAAACCCTGTGTGCGCGCCGAGCCGGGCGGGGTTAATGACCGGCATGTTCCCGTCCGATGTGCAGTCCTATTGCAACAGCACTCCCTTCGATGGACATGTGCCGACCTGGGGCAATCGGCTGCGAGACGCAGGATATGAATGTTGGGCCACAGGAAAGCTGGACCTCCGGGCAAATCGCGACTTGGGCTTTACCGAAGTCGATACCGTTCATGAGCACTCACTCGACCCGGATGTCGACTCGCTTTTCCGATCTCCACTGTGTTCGCGCCTCCAGGACCGCGACAACGTAAACGGAACTTTCAAAGCCGGCGAACATGAAGACGTTGCTCGTGCCCAGAATGGAATTGAGTTCATCTCAGCCAAACGCGAATCGAATGCGCGCCCGTGGTGCGCCTGGATCGGGTTCACCGAGCCACATCCGCCCTTCAGAGCGAGAGCCGAGTACGAGCACTTGTATCCGCCGCAAGATATGCCGGCGCCTGAATGGCCCGAGGACTACCTCGAACGGAGGCATCCTGAAATCCAGATGCAGGCATGCCACTCGCACTTCCAGCTCCCGATTGCTGCCGAACGCAAACAACGCGCGCGCGCCGCTTATTTCGGAATGATCACGGAAATGGACAAGCAGATTGGGAGGATATTGGACGTTCTCCAGGAGAGTGGACAGCTTGAGCGAACGATTGTCATTTACACCAGCGATCATGGCGAGATGCTGGGAGAGCACGGCCTGTGGCTCAAGAGCACGCTACTCGATTACGCGAGCAGAGTGCCCCTGATCGTTGCCGGACCGGGCATCCCCAAGGCCAAAGTCGTCCAAACGCCGGTTGCCCATGTAGATCTGGTTGCAACTCTGATGGAAATGGCCGGAGCAAGAACATCAGGCCTGCGCGGGCAATCGCTGCAGCAGATGCTGAAAGGGAACAGTTCGACCGGGCCAGCTTTCGCTTATAGCGAATCGCATTCGGGTGGCAACAGCACTGGGTCGTTCATGATTCGACAGGATCAATGGAAATACATCTATTTCACCGCTGCCGAGCCCCTCTTGTTCGACATGAGCAAGCCATATGGGGAAATGATTAACCTGGCAAATGACGAGAAGTTCGCGCCGGTTGTGGAGGAGTTGCATGGGCGTCTGACCTCGCTTGTCGATCCCGATGCAATCACTTTTGCCGCGTTTCACCGTCAGGACCAAGTGCTTCACGAGCTCATCCAGAAGAGGCCCAGGGCTGAATTTTATAAATCTACAGCCGGCCGGCTCGGCTCGATTCAGGGAAACCTCTTCACCGAGCGATACTACGGGCCAGCGCTGATGTAAGGAAGCAAGACGGCAATCCAGGGACAGAACCTTGCGATGCCCGCCGAACGAAAAGGATCTCCATCGTTGATGCCTCTCATATCCCCTCTTCCGGATTTCGCTGAGACCGTGATGGGTCCTGAGTGCCCGAACCACGTCCATATTCTGGCCGACGACCTAACCGGAGCTTGCGACGCGGGCGCAGCCTTCCTCAGGACAGGATATCCCTTGCGCGTCTGGCTCGATTCACGAAATTTATCTCCTGCACCTGGTGTTCAGGCATTCGCCACCGCGTCTCGAAACTTGCCCCCAAGCGGGGCTGCGGTCGCGGTATATAGTGCCATCTCTGCTTTGTCCGAGATTCCCCATTCGCTCATCTTCAAGAAGATAGACTCGGCGCTCCGCGGCCAGATTGCTGTGGAATTACTTGCCGCGCACCGGGCGCTGCACACGCGCGCGATCCTGTTAGCGTTGGCATTTTCGGCAGCCGGACGTACAGTGTGTGGCGGATTTCTCAAGATCGAAGATGCCACTGGAGAATATGACCCAGTTTGTATTTGCAATCTCTTTCCGGCAACGATGAGTGACGCCATTACAGAAATCGAAAGCGCCTCAGAACTCTTAGCCGCGTTTCGAGCAGGTGAAACGGTGTTTGCCTGACGACTCTCAGAACCGGGGAACGAGTTAACAATGCATTGGCAAGACGTGCTCGTGGTGGTGCTTTACGTGGCGGCTTTGGTGGCCATCGGCCTTAAGACTGCGCGCCGCCAGACAACGACCGCACGTTACTTCGTCGCAGAGCGGTCCATCCCCGGGTGGGCAGCGGGCATGTCTCTGCTCGCCACGATCATCACCAGCGTAACCTTCATCGCATACCCCGGCGCCAGCTTTGCGGGGAATTGGAACCTCCTCGTGCCCGGCATCATGTTTGTCGCCGTGGTTGCAATGATCGGCCGCGTCATCATTCCTTTCTTCCGCCACGTAGTTTCGATGAGCGTGTATGAGTACTTCGGAATACGATTTGGCAAGCCCGTGCGCATGTATGCTTCATTCACATTTGCGATC
Source organism: uncultured Acidobacteriaceae bacterium (assembly GCA_963758785.1). Lineage (GTDB taxonomy): Bacteria > Acidobacteriota > Terriglobia > Terriglobales > Acidobacteriaceae > Telmatobacter. Next base: position 396,667 of record CAVWXA010000015.1, on the reverse strand, counting down.
GGTCACTTTTCCAAGATGGGATTCGTGTTTTACCTGCTCGCGCTATCAGTCAGCGGTATTACCGGTTGGCCTCTTGCCAGCATCATCGTGGTGCTCGGCGCGATTACGGTCTTCTATACGCTGATCGGCGGGTTGGAGGCCGTGATCTGGACTGATGTCCTGCAGGGCTTTGTACTCTGGAGCGGAGTGCTTGTTACGATCGCCATTCTGCTCTTTGGAAGTCACCTCCGGGCTGGCGCGATTCTACACGTGATAGCCGCTCATCATAAGACCTCGCTTGGCAGCTTGAGGTTTGACCTTAGCGCCCCAACATTCTGGACTCTTTGCATCTACGGCTTTTTCTTTTATTTGCAAAAGTATACCGCCGACCAGACGGTTGTTCAGCGCTATCTGGCCGCGCGTACCGACAAAGAGGCCATAAAAGGAATCGGCATGGGAGCGTTCCTTTGCTTGCCCGCGTGGACGGCTTTCATGCTCATTGGCAGTCTGCTTTGGGCCTTCTATCACCTTACGGGTGAACGGCTACCCGCCGCAATTACCAAGCCCGATGAGGTGTTTCCCCATTTCATGGTTACGCATATGCCACTTGGCCTGGCAGGACTTTTCTTGGCAGCTCTCTTCGGTGCCGCCATGTCAATGCTGGCTTCTGATCTGAACTGCTTAGCCGTGATCACTACCGAGGACTTTTATGCACAGTTTCTACCGCTCCGCACGGATCGGCAAAAGCTTCGTTTTGGAAAGATGTCCATCGGCATTTGCGGTCTGCTTGCCATCGGAGTGGCACTTCGTTTGGCGACAACACAAGGGACGGCACTGGTTCTCTACTACACCATCACTGCCATCGTCGCCGGCGGCTTGGCAGGACTTTTCTTCCTGGCATTTCTCACCGCCAAGGCCGGGAAGAGCGCGGCTGTCGCCGGTATCACGCTGAATCTCTGCTTCACCGCCTGGGCCACGCTGACAATGGATGGCGGTCAAGCCCTAAACCTGCACAACTGGAACTATCGATGGCACGAATACACAATTGGCGCCGTCGGCAACATCGTGTTGTTCGCTACCGGCCTATTGGTATCGCTGTTCGTTCCAGCAAGGGAAGATGAGTCGTCACAGCAAACCTTGTGGACTTGGTTGGCCATGTGCCGCCGGGCTCGAGCTGAGGTTGAAGTGGGAGGACCTGAGTGAATCGGTTACCGAAAGTGCCGGAAGTGTTGCTCAGAAAAGGGAAAGACCTCGAAGGGCGGGCCAATGAAGTTCGCCACTTCCTGGATCGACGGCTACCCTCCGCGGAGGTTGAAGAATGAATACCATTCGTTTACTACAAGTGCCACTCTTGATGTTCGGGAGCGGATGTCTGATCCGCTGCAAGGACTTCCTTCACGAGCGTGGCGCGAAGCGCGTGTTCTTGATTGCTCCACCGTTCGGTCGCGAGATCGCCGAAAAGCTGTTGGCTGGAATTCCATGCTCGATGATCGAGAGTAGTGTAGAAGCCGAACCCACGGTTTCCCGGTTAACCGAAATCCTCGATCGCGCTCGGATGTTCAAGCCCGATGCTGTAGTTGGGCTCGGCGGGGGGAGCGCCCTGGATGTCGCCAAACTGGTTGCCGCATTGCTCGAGGGCAGTCAGAAGATTGAGGAGGTCTTCGGCATCAATCTGCTCAAAAAGAGAAGTGCGCTGCTGGTCTGCATTCCAACTACTGCAGGCACAGGAAGCGAAGTCTCGCCAAACGCCATCCTGCTGGACGAAGGTGACGAGATGAAGAAAGGCGTGGTCAGCCCGTGGCTGGTCCCCGACGCGGCTTTCGTCGATGCGGAATTGGCGATCAGCGTTCCACCGGCGGTCACGGCCGCCACCGGACTGGACGCGCTAACCCATTGCATCGAGGCTTACACAAACAAATTTGCTCACCCCATTGTGGATACATGGGCGATTGAAGGGGTTCGACTTATCGCCGACGCGTTGGTGGATGCAGTAAGCCAGCCGACTAACCTAGCAGCTCGGGAGAAGATGGCGCTGGGCAGTCTTTACGGCGGGCTCTGCCTGGGCCCGGTAAATACAGCCGCCGTCCATGCGCTCTCTTACCCGCTCGGCGGAAAATTTCACATTGCCCATGGGCATGCGAACGCGCTTCTTCTCCCACACGTGATGCGATTTAACATGGAAGCATCCTTTGATCGTCACGCTGCCATCGCAATCGCGCTTGGAGCCTCCCCGTTGGCGACTAAGGAACGAACCGCAGAAGACGGCATTCGGAAGCTTTGGTCACTTATTGATGCTACAGGCCTAGAAATGCGCATTTCCGCCTTAGGCATCAACGAAAACGAATTGCCAGCCTTGGCGGCAGCAGGTCTGGGAGTCACGCGGTTGATGAAGAACAATCCTCGCCCGATGTCGCAGCAGGACGCCGAGGCAATTTACCAGGCGGCGTTCCATGGACGGGAATGATGGTAATGGTCTTGTGTTCGACTCCGCTGCTGGGTGCGTTTACGGTTTGGAGGACGATGCTCGCACCTGACAACTGGCCTTTGAGGCGCCCAGTCGCATCGCCGGACGGTTACAAGCTGGTTCTATATGAGACCGGCGTATGCATGCTCTTCGATCTTAAGAGAGACCGATGGAGATGAACAATGTTTTTGGAAAGCGCGAGTGTGCCGACGTCCAAGCAATATTGACCAGAGAAATTGCCACCTCGCAGAAGCAAACCGGGGACAAAGTATTGCTGCCGGTCTGATGTGGCCGGGTACGGAGCCGACGGAGAACCGCGCACCGAGATAACATGCGGGGATTCTACCAAGAGGCTAGCTGCGGTGATAGAAGCAAGTGCAACTTCCAGTTTCTCATTCGGACCTGCCGCCAAGGGCGGCTCTTAAGAAACGCCTACTGCTGCGGTAGCCCCTTTGCGCTTTGGACGACTGGCCGCGCAGGTGGCCAAACGCACATGCGCTGTGAGGGCTTAGAGCTGTGAACTTCATTGTCAAACCCTAATTCGTATTACGAAGGTACGAAGGCGATGCGACGAATGGCGACGAGTCAGAGTGACGTCTCTCGCGTTTCCGACTCTTTCCCCTTACACATGTCCGGCCTGAATCTGGGGTGTTCCGGGCCGGATCCGTGAAGCTGGGCATTGAGCTGCCCCTTCAATCCAGCAGCCGCTAGGTTAGGCGGGGTTAAGGAAGTTTCTGGCCTTCTTCAACCTTCTTCACCTGACCAAGAAAACCGTTGTTACAGATATAGTGGCTAGACAGGAACGTTTCGCTTAGTTGCTACGCCTTGCTTCACAGCTGCAGAGAGGCACTGGCTGCGTTCCGCGTCTCCGGTGAAGTTTTGGAGAGGAGCGCATTCATGCCCAGTCCTCACTGCCGTCGGTTCGATTTGCATTTCAGGTTGCGGAACGCCCAATGAAGACGAGACTTCTGTACACCATGTCGATCGTCCTGGTCTTGGCATCACTTTGTGTGAGCGCGCAGTACGAGAACCCGGTGTTGCCGGGGATGAATCCGGACCCCTCGATACTGCGCGTTGGTCGCGACTATTATCTTGCCACCAGCAGCTTCGAGTATTTCCCGAGCTGCCCTATCTATCACAGCCTCGACTTAATTCACTGGCAGCTACTCGGATACGCGTTGTCGAGGCGCTCGCAGTTCGCGCTGCTCAGCGCGCATCCCTCCACGTACGCTGCGACGCTGCGCTATCGCGACGGCACTTTCTACCTGATCACGACGGACGTTCGGGGCGGCGGCAATTTTTATGTCACGGCGAAAAATCCCGCGGGACCGTGGTCCGATCCCATCAAGGTCGACCAGGGCAGGTTCGATCCGAGTCTATTCTTCGACGACGACGGCACGGTGTACTACACGCGTCGCGGGCCGAATGACCGCGAAAACATCGTGCAGGCGACCATCTCCATTCACACCGGCAAACTGACGTCGCCGCTACGCACGATTTCGAGAGGCATGGTAACGGACGACGCCGAGGGCCCGCATCTCTATAAGATCGATGGCTGGTACTATCTCATCGAAGCCGAGGGTGGTGCGCGATTCCTGCACATGGAAACAGTCGGGCGTAGCAAAAGTCCGTGGGGGCCCTTCAGACCCGACCCAGCAAACCCATTCGTTTCGCAGCATATTTCGTGGGATTATCCGGTGAAGTCGGTGGGCCACTGTGACTGGACCGATACGCCGGGAAGCAAGTGGTGGATCGTTTGCCTTGGCACGCGGCATCCGAACTACAACAGCTTCAGCCTGGGCCGTGAGACATTTCTCTATCCGATGCAATGGCGGGAAGGCTGGCCCCAGGTGAAGCAGCAGGATATCGACAAGTTGCAGGTCGGCAAACAGGCGCTGCCACCGCATCCGTGGCCGGCGCGGCGGGCGCGCGACACCTTCAACTCGACAACGCTGGATGGCGTGTGGAACACCATCGGCCCTCTCGGTGCCGATACCTGTACATTGACGGAGCGGCCAGGATTTCTGCGTCTGTATGGGCAGGAGTCGCTGCTGTCGTTCGACGCGGAGACGGCGTTCGTCGGACGGCGGCAAACGGAATGGACGAGCCAATCGCAAACACAATTGGAATTCGATCCCGGGTCGGAGAATGAGGAAGCAGGCCTGACCGTGCTGATGTCGCCTTCTTATCATTACGAGATCTTTGTCACGATTCGCGCAGGGCGGCGCGTGGTCATGCTGCGTAAGCAGGCAGGTGATATCCAGGAGATCGCCGCGCAGGCTCCAATATCAGCGGGACCGCTCCGTCTGCGCATCGATTCCGACCCGGAGAAGTACAACTTTTACTATGCCGGTGCGAATGGCGATTGGAATCTGCTGGGCACGGGCCTGGAACGCCTCATCTCCAGCGAAGTCGCTGCAATGTGGAGCGGGGCTTATATCGGCATGTATTCGAGCGGAAACGGCAAGAAGTGCTCCACCCCCGCCGACTTTGATTGGTTTCAGTACGAGACGCCCAGATGATCCCATGCAGCGTGCCTACTGCTCACCATCCTGAGTCGACCCGTGACAAAGTAGTGTTCCCAGCTTAATTGAGGCGCACCGGTCCCGGCTGCCATCGCCTAATTCCATTCGACCCAAACAGGCTCTGAATCAATCGAACGAGGTCGGCCATTCTGGATGCCGATGATGGTCATAGAGGTGTGCAATTTGCTTTGATGTAACTCGTGGAAGCGAAAGGGGAGGAAGATTCTCCTCGTGAAAAAAAGAGACAGCCTCCGTCTCAATACTCACCTGAGGCATTCCGGATACGAGTTCGCACAGGAAGAATAATTTGTAAACATGATAGGGCATAGGTGGGTGTCCGTGAAGATCGCGATCGTATACCGCGGCAAGCTTTTTAGCGATCACGCTGTACCCTGATTCCTCCTTAACTTCCCGAACGGCGGCAACGCTGGGGCTATCGCCGACGTCAGCCCAGCCGCCAGGCAATGTCCATCGTCCATCGCTCCGCTCTTTGACAAGCAGCAATTGATCTTCAACGAATACCGCGGCGCGCACATCAATCTTTGGCGTCGCATAACCGATCTCGCACGTAAATGAGTCAATCAAGCTTGCAGGCACGGTTGCAGCACTCGCAGCCACTAGTTCGGCTGCGATTTGCCTTAGACTTTCGTAACGCTCCCTATCATAAGGATCCTTCGTGTATGCGAGGCCGGTCTGCGCAAGTGCTTGCACTTTTCTCGCCCAAATCAGCAGCTGGTCAGTATTTGGAGGCTCAGTGTGCTTCAAAGTATCCATATTCCTTGATAAACCTCCATCGGTTCCTACTCAAGCAGCCCAGACATAAATTACTTCATTTAATTCTTATGCACCCGCTCTGATATTGTGGGTGATCATTATCATTTCGTATGCAAACGCGAAGCGGCTCGCTAACACCATCGCCGACACGAGCCTCAGCGGATGATCTGACCACCATTCACGTCCAGCGTGATGCCAGTGATGTGCTTTGCCGCGTCGCTAGCTAGGAAGACGGCGGCCGAGCCGATATCATCCGGCGACGCTAATCCAAGCGGAATAGATGCATCTAGCGATTCGATGTATGAAGGCGAGTGTGTTTGACGGAGCAGCGGAGTATCGGTGCTGCCCGGCGCAATCACGTTGGATGTGATTCCAAGAGGTGCGCCAGTTCGCGCAAGTGTTCTGGCCAGGGAATGGGTTCCTCCTTTACTAGCGGCGTACGCGACATGACCGAGAAGCGCACCTTGGTGTGTGACACCAGACCCGATGAAAATCAATCTTCCGCCGCCGCCTTGTTCTTTCATTTGCATCATGCAATATTTCGCGCATAGGAAGGTCCCGGTCAAGTTTGTTCGAATTACGCGCTCCCAGGTATCGGGGGAAAGGGTAAAGATACTCTCGGTTTCGCTGATTCCGGCATTGCAAACGAGGATGTCGAGATGCCCGCGCCATCGCGCTGCTTCAGCGACCAAGGTCTGCACAGCTCCTTCATCTCCGATGTCAGTTTGAATACTCAGAGCATGTTGTCCCGACGTGTCGATCGATCCAGCCGTCTCATTTGCAGCCTGGCGGTCGAGATCGTTGACGATAACGTCGGCGCCCGCCTTTGCCAGATTCAGGGCAATCGATGCGCCGATTCCACGTCCCGCACCTGTAACGAGAGCGATCTTGCCGGCAAGGCAGAGGTCGGGAAGGTTTGTCATTCGAGAAACTCCCTTGGCCCTTATATCGAAAGATGGGCACGGTTGAGCTGGAGTCAATGCTTCTCATGGCGAATCATACGCCAACGGCCGTCTCGGCGGACGCGCCAGCGATTTCTTCGCTGCGTCAAAATCGGTTTATGGAAACGATCGTTCTTTACAGCGAGCCGATGATAGCCGGCAATTCATTCGGGGATTCACACGTGGCATCCGGCGCCGAGGCAACAAGCTCCTCACGCTTTCCGTAGCCGTAAAGAGCCGCGATAACTTTCAATCCGACAGCACGCGCTGCGTCCAGGTCATATTTGCTATCGCCAACCATCACGCAACGATTCACGTCGATGTTTTCCCGGCTAACCAAACCTTTCAAGAGATGCTTCTTTTCATGATTCTTGAGCTCGGGATCATCAGCGGCGATCGCCATGAAATATTCATATATTTGATAATGGTGGAGCAGTTTGAGCGTGAGGTCCAATCTCCTGGATGTGCAGATGAAGACCTGAAGACGGCAGGTGCGTAGCCATTCCAGAATACCTATAATGCCAGGGTAAGGCACGCTCTGTGACCAGCCATGCATTGCGTAGCATTCACGATAGGCCATAAGAAATTTGCTTCGCGCTTCAGCACTGTAATGTGGCATCAACCTTTTCGCTGATTCATCAGCAGGCGGACCAATCACCCAGTCGGAAAGACTTGAGGTGTCCAAACCAAAGGCATTCCCCGCCGAACGGAGGCAGTGCAAGATGCCCGCCTTGGTATCGAATAGCGTCCCATCGAAATCAAAGATTACGAATTGAATTCGCACCTGCAGCGCTCCGGGTGATATTACAGTTTAGCCGTTCGATGAAGACGCCGTCGCATCTCACATCGGCGGAATTCGTGCAGTGGAATCGTTGTCTACCATCTGCGGCGCTCACGAAAATGAAAGATATTTTGGTCTGACTTTGGTCGTTGCGCGGCGCCAATGACCATAAGGCAGCGGGCACGGATGTGGAAGTTCGGCCTGCGCGGCCGTAAGCATCAATAGAGATCCCTATCTCTGGCAAAGCAGCCGATTTTTTAGCCACGTTAGTTGAGTTTCTATTTGGCTAAGCGGGCTCACTCCCTCTCCACGAGCTCACAAACCGGGCGGATCGTCGGGCCGCTGTTCTCCCAAATCATTGTAACCAAAAAGGTTACGGAGGACGCCGAGAAGGGAGTCACTGCCAAGAGACTCTGTTCAATGGCGAGATAGTCTCATGAACCCTCGGATCGGCGTCTTCAGTTCCTCCTGCAAAGAAATCCACAGTTAAGTTAGATTTTGCTTGCATACCTATATTTCTAGTTGTATAGAAATGACCATACCGTTGACGGCGAGAGTACCGAGAGATTGCCGAGCTTAATCATTTTCTGACCGCCGCCTCAGTCGGATGGACGCTCCACCTCGGGCCTGAAGATCACATTGCTGGCTGAACTGAAACACAATTTGCTACCCCAATCGCTCTCGTCTTTCATAAAACACGTCTGCCCCTGCTGCAAGTTGAAGCGATGAATGCAAACCCGCAAGAGAGATGTTCATCGTCAACCTTCACCGATCTGGCAACTTCGAACGCCAGCGAATTGAGATGTCTTAGGAGGCAAAATGAGGATCGACAATGGACTGACTCTCCACCAGGAAACCGTCCACGCCGGAGCTCTGGAAAGGGCTAGACGCAGGCTTTTCTCTTTGCTGAAGATTTCGCTGAGCGTGGCTGTTCTCACGCTCCTGACCACCAATTCTCGTGCTCAGGTCTCGACTGGCGACATTCTTGGCAATGTTACCGACTCGAGCGGAAATGCGCTTCCTGGCGCGAAAATTGTCCTGACCAATACCCAAACCGCGGAGACTCATGCTCTCACTTCAGATCAGGCGGGTGAGTACATCTTTACCCTGCTGTTTCCCGGTCGCTATTCACTCCTGGTTAGCGCGTCTGGTTTCCAGCCATATCGTGTGGATGACATTAATCTCAATGAGGGCGATCGCCGCCGTATCATCGTCAAATTGTCCATCAGCAATGTGTCTCAGAGTGTTACTGTATCCGCCGCTCCACCCGCGCTGGAGACAGACAGCACCGTTCTAAGTACTGATGTTGAACAACAGGCAGTCCAAGACCTTCCCCTCAACGGCCGCGACTATGTCCAATTGGCTGAGCTGGCGGCTGGTGCAAATGAGGGCACGCCGGTAGCCATCACCAACGGCAACCGGCCCGACGATCGCCGTCAGACTTCAGCCATCGTGGTCAATGCGCAGTCGGATACGCTGAACAACGACATGGTCGAGGGAGTCGATAACAATGAGGGCACGATCGGGACCATTGGGGTGCGGCCATCGATCGACGCCATCGCCGAACTCCGTGTTGAGACCGACCTTTACCCGGCGGAGGCCGGTAAATCTCCGGGCGCGGTTGTCAATGTGATCACGCGTGGAGGAACCAACGAGCTGCATGGCGCGCTCTTTGAGTATCTTCGCAACGATGCGGTAGACGCACGAAACTTCTTTGCCACCGTCGGGGGCAGGCCGGAGTTAAGGCAAAACCAATTCGGTGGAAGTCTTGGCGGTCCGATCAAGAAAGATAAGGCCTTTTTTTTCGGAGATTATGAGGGCCTACGCATATTGCAGGGAGTAACCGCCGTAAATTCTGTCCCGACGGCCTATGAAGTTGCTCACCCTGGAGATTTTTCTGACGTTGGCGGGCCTGTCATCTCCAGCGCAACTTTCAGCACGCCCGGATTGAATTTCTTTAAGCTGTATCCAGCGCCTAATTCCGGGACCAACAACTTCATCTACAGCCCCGTCAATTCGTATTTCAGCACCACTGTCGACGGGAGGGCGGACTATCATTTCAACGAAAATAATCTAGCCTTTGCCCGCTACACGTTTAACAAGGTCACGGTGGGTACGGCAAGCGCCTTGCCCGCGGTTAATATCTCGGGAGTCGGGAAAGTTGAACCCGGGGGAACCGTCTCTTACCCCGGTACTGCCGCTGATCAGGCCGATCAAGCCATACTCAACTACACTCATATCTTTTCCCCGAAGACCAGTATGGAGCTTAAGGCGGGGTATACCTACATTTTGAACACATCTCTTCCCTTGAACTATGGAGATAATTTCGGGAACGCGCTTGGCGTCCCGGGTGCAAACCTGAGCCTCTATACTTCAATGCTTCCCAACTTTTCCGTCTCGGGCTATGCAACCCTCGGAGATTCCACATCTCTTCCGCTATACGATCGCGACGGCATATTCCAATACAGCGGTAGCGTGGTAAGAGTGGAGGGAAGGCATACAATCAAACTCGGCGCGGCTTTGATTCGTCGGCAGATCTTCAATGAAGAGCCGACTTCCGGCGCGGGCTCGTATAGTTTCTCCAACTCTCCGAACAACACAGGAACAACGAAAACCAGCATCATTTCGCTCATCAACCTACTGCAGGGGACAAACCTCAGCGTATCCAGGGTGATGCAACTGGCTCCGCGCTGGATGCGCAGTTGGGAGCCCAGCGTCTACGCACAGGACGACTGGCGCATTACCCAAAAGTTGACGTTGAACCTTGGTCTCAGATACGACATCGTCACTCCTGACGTTGCCCGGGGCGATAACATCTCTCAATTTGATCCGCCATCGTCTGCGATCCTCGTCGCAGGAGTCAACTCCTCAAATACTACAAATATCGTGACTGATCGCCACTCCATTCAGCCTCGTTTGGGTTTCGCACTAAACGTGACTCCTAAAACCGTCGTTCGCGGAGGCTTCGGACTCGTATTCTTCCGTGACAACACCGGGCCTGGTGTTCCGTTTGCAAATCCTCCATTCGTCGCTACGTATTCGCCGAATAACTTAACGACCACCCTAGCAACTCCCTTGCCGGCACCCGTTCAGAGTTCGTATACGAATCCGTCCGGCGCCTTGAGGGGTATGGCGACCAACTATCGAAACTCATTCCTGGAGCAATCCAATTTCAATATCGAGAGGGATTTCCGATCGTTTGTTGTAACTTTCGGCTATGTCGGCGAGTGGGGTCACAAATTGCACATGTCGCCGGACAGGAATGCTCCGCTGCCTTCTGAAGTTACATCGCCGAGCTATATTACGCGGCGTCCATTTTATGCACTTTACCCAAACGTTACAACAATTTTGCACGATGAATCTGCTGGCTTTTCGAACTTCAATTCGATGGAAGCTACGGTAGTAAAGAATGTGGGACATGGATTGTCGCTAAATGCCAACTACACCTGGGCTAAGGCCCTCAGCGACATTCAGGCATTCTCTGCAGGTGGCCTCTTTACGAGTGCTGTTCCCACTCAAACTGCCACCCTGGAATATGGACCGAGTGAACTTGATGTTCAAGAACGCTTTGCGATGATGTTGAATTATCAGTTACCCTTTGGACAGAGCTACACGGGCGTGAAAGCGGGCTTTGTCAAGGGCTGGCAGTTCAATGCGATCGACGTATGGGAGACGGGACAACCCTTCAGCGTCACGAATGCAAGCCCGCTGCTCAACACGGGCGAATCCGATCGTCCAAATCAGATAGCGAATCCTGAGCTATCCCATCCGACCATCAGTGAGTGGTTTAACACTTCCGCGTTTCAAGCAGAGGCGCCAATTGGCAACTTCAACGCGGTGACCTATGAGCATCGAAACATTCTTTTCGGACCCCACTACCGTCACTTCGATCCGTCGATCTTCAAGAATTTTGCGTTCACCGAACGCATTAACCTACAAGCAAGACTCGAAGTATTCAACCTCTCCAACACTCCAAACTTCGGTCCTCCCGGAGCTTCGTTCCCCTCGGCGACCTTTGGGGTGATATCCAGCACGCGAACGGGCAGTACTCCCCGGCAAATCCAGGGATCTTTAAGGCTGTCGTTCTAGAAGGGCGCAGCAGGCGCAGTGCTACTATTCGCGCCTGCTGTACCGCGCGGTTCATCTGATCTGGCTGAGCCTGACTCTGTTCTTCGTTCGAAACAGAGAGCTCCGCCACGCGGAAACTATCCGATTCAATTGACGGTGGAGCAAGCACCATGTTGAAAAGAGCGCTTTCGCTTCTGGCAGTGTTGCTCGCAAGTCTCGCTTCCCGCGCACAAACGGCTGCACGAACGCCGGTAATGAATGGGATCGACGTACTTGAGCAAGATCATTTCTCCGCCTTGAAACAGCTCGCTGCAAAGCACGAAGGTCACCTGCGGCTGGCCCTCATGACAAATCAGACAGGCGTGGACAGCACGGGACGACGCACTGCCGATGTCCTGTTTACAGATGCGCCGCGCCTCGTTCCGGGGCTCACCGTCGTCAATCTCTTCAGCCCCGAGCACGGCATCAACGGCATTTTGGATCAACACGATATTAAGAATGACCACGATCCGGCGACGGGCCTCGACGTGATCAGTCTTTTCGGCGCCACCGACGCGCAAAGACGCCCGTCCAAGGAACAACTCGCAAATCTCGATGCAGTGATCATCGATTTGCAGGATGTGGGCGTCCATTTTTATACCTACGAGACCGTGGTAGGGTACTTTCTTGAAGCCGCAGCGGGCACCAAGATCGACATTATTATCCTCGATCGTCCCAATCCGATTGGCGGAACTGCCGTTCAAGGGATGGTTTCATCGCCCGGCCGGGAAAGCTACATCAATTACACATCTGAGCCTGTGCGTCATGGTATGACTATGGGCGAGTTGGCAACTTACTTTAAGGCCAAAAATCGTCTCGATACTCAACTGTTGGTAATCCGCATGCGGGGATGGCGGCGCACGGATTGGTTTGATTCGACGGGACAGCTCTGGATCAATCCATCCCCGAATTTGCGAAATTTGGCGCAAGCGATTCTTTACCCCGGGGTCGGATTGCTCGAACGAACCAACCTCAGTGTCGGCCGGGGCACTGAGACTCCATTCGAATGGATCGGCGCGCCGTGGCTGGATGCACGAAAAACTGCCGCCTACCTCAATGGTCGCCATATCCCTGGTGTGCGATTTATTCCCGTGCAGTTCACGCCGGGTGACAAGTACCCATTCAATGGCCAGCTTTGTAGCGGAATCGAGTTTTTCATCACAGACAGGAACTTATTGGATTCCCCAGAGCTTGGCCTGGAGATCGCAGCGGCACTTTACAAGCTCTACCCGGATACGTATCAGATCGACAGAATGGATCAGCACCTGTTGAATAAGGCTGCAATTGATGCGCTGAAGGCTGGACAGGACCCGCGCAGCGTTACCAGAAGTGGCGAGAAAGCAGCTCTCGAACAATTCAAACAAGGCCGGGCAGTGGCGCTGCTGTACAAGTGAGAGGCATGAGCATGAATTCGCTGAGCAGGGCCTCGAACACACGCCGAATTCTGTGGTTGCCACTAAGCTGCCTAGCATTGCTTATGCCAGCGGGAGCAAAAGGCCAATTATTGAGCGGTTATTCCCTCCAAGCGAAGGAACTAGCTGGACCAGCCAAATCGGAGATCTCAACAGACCCTATCTGGGTCGCCGATTACCACACTCTCGTTTTGGACTATCTCGCATCTGGCCACATGAATCCAAATGTTGCTCTGCTCGCGCTGCGGCCCGGCAGTGTTGGTCCGATTACCCCGCGCGCAACGAATCCGGAAAACCCGCTGGTCTCTGGAGATGATGTAATTGCCGTTCGAGGACAAGATCTGATTTTTGATGGGAAGCAGCACACTTTAAAAATCGATCTCAAGAACAAATTGAAAGCACCGCAGATAGACTTACTGCGATTCATGGTGCCAGCCGGTGCAAGACTGAAGATTGCCAGCATGCAGTTCCTTGGTGACCCGGGAATTTTGCCTTGCGCGTCTTCTCAGCGCAATGAGATGCCAGCAGGCAGCGTACAGTTAGCGGTGGACGGTCCTCTAAAGTGCGACGGCGCGCCTGCAACCTCTCTGCGCGGCCGCGAATCGCTCGTGATTTCCGCAGCCGGCAAACAGGGAACAACTTTATATATGGATTTACTTGCATATTTCGCAGGCTACACCAATTACATAGCCTCGAGTCCGCAGCGACCCACGGAAAGCAGCGAGACGAGCGATGTGATAGCGAATATAAGGTACGTGGACCGTCCCGCTGAGGTGGAACAACAGTTTCCCTTGCTGATCGCGCAGCATCGTCATGCTCTGCTCAATCGAATTCGATCGTTGTATGCCCTGCGGCTCGATCCAAAGCGGCGTCTGCTCTCAGTTGAGTTAGCCGATCGCAGCCCGCACGTCCAGTTGGTCTTATTCAACGCCGCTGTTTCAAACCATGCCGAAGAGTCTACCGACGAACCAAGCATGTCGGTTTCTACGTCGTCGAAGACCCCGCAATGCGATACCACGAGTACGCTGCACGGTTCTGATTGGTTCAATGTCGCGGACAGATCTGGTCAGCCGGTCGATTCAGTGAAGGCTGCATTGGACAAAGCCCGTTCGCCAGACGGACTCTCCCTTTCCCTGACGCTAACGAACACGGGCGATCGCGATGTCGATGTCGTTCTTTCATTCCCATCATTGAGTATTCATGTCTCTAGCGACCCCGAAGATGTCTCGTATCTTTTTCCTCAAAGGGTAGCACTAATCTCTTCCCGGGACGCGTCCCTTTCGGCGGATTACGGCCCGAACTTTCTGCTCCAGTTCACCGATGTCTTTTCAGTGCACTCCGATTGTGGAGCATCGGTAATCATCCAGGATACTCGGGGCGAGGCAAAATCATTCATTCTCAACAAGGAGAATAACCTAGTTTCCGACCGCACAGAGTACCATGTTCGCATTGCGCCTCATCAGTCGTATTCGCCACCTCCTGTGTCTGTCGTTTCGCACAACGGAGATTGGCGCGCTGGCTTCAATGCTTACAGACGGTGGGTTAGCAGTTGGTATGCGCCTGACACCCCGCATCCGAATTGGCTGCAGCGCTCGCTGTATATGCGCAGGGACTACCCTCTTGGAGGTAGCGGGTTGCTCTTCGATGAGGATCGCAATCGATATACTTTCAACCGCTTGCTTCGGGAAGGCCAGGCATTCGGCGGCATCGATTTCATAGATATATCTGGATGGGCATTGTCAGATGTGCACGGCCGAGTCGGTGACTATCCGATCGAACTTGGCGGTGCTGAAAACCTCCGCGCTAATGTTCAACTGGCAAAATCTGAACACGTGCCGACGGGACTCTACTTCGAAGGTTACCTCGTAGACAAGAACTCGGAAGTTGGCCGCAGTCATGGCGCAGAGTGGCAGCTCACAAGCAAAGATGGAAAGGGTCTCTGGTGGCCCCACGGAAGCCCTGAGATGTTCATTTGCCCCTATGTTCCTGCATGGCAAGCCTATCTCTCAAACCGAATGGCGACAGTGGCCAGGCAGACGGGAGCTGAGGCAGTATATCTAGACGAGTTTAACTGCCGCAATCGGCAATGTTACGCAGCCAACCATGACCACCCTGTGGGGGCGGACATGATTGAGGGTGAAATCGAAATGACCAAACGAGTTCGCTTGGCGCTGGATGACGAGGGGATGAAGTCGACAATCCTTTACACGGAATGCCCGCCGGTCGATGTCGGTGCGCCGTATGTGGATGGTTCATTTACTTATGCGCTCCCATCCTCCGCTCCGACAGCCTATAACGCAAAGTTGAATCTCTGGCGGTTCACGTTTCCCAGAGTACACATTTGGGACATGCTGAGCTCCGGTGTTGAGCCGCATATCCTGTCGGCTGAGGACTTTAGGTTTGCCGTTTGGCAAGGAGACGGCATCTGGCTCAAAGGACGTGCCGACACTTGGTATGGCCAGGACATCCTCGACTTCTTGCGGTGGGCACACCCACTCTTGCTGAAACATGCCGCAGCATTCGCCGGAGAATCCGATCCCTTTATTGACTCTCCAGATCCGCATATTCTCATCAATCGGTTTGTGGGCGGCGGTGAGACTGTTTACACGTTTTTCAATGATACATATGAGACACGGCACCTCACCTTTCGTGGAAGGCGATTGAATTTTCCACCTCGTGGGATCCAACTAATTGCAGAGAGAAACCAATGATGATGGCATCAACTAAAACTGACACCTCTACGAAGCGGTGCGACAGTCAACAAATCGCAATATGACAAAGCGCAAGTTAAGAGGGGTTTTGTACGGCCAGCACGGCCTGGATCGTGACGGAACAATCTTGATCCGCAATTGATGAGGCATTTTAGATTTATGACTATTGAGCCAAAGTTCGATGTAAAGTCCAAGGAGAGTCAGTTGAGGCACCCACTACATTCATTTCGAATCAATAAGCGCGATTCGCTGCCCATGTATCTTCAAATAGCGAACAAGATTCAGGCTGCGATCGAAGAAAAGTCGATTGCTCCCGGCACACTGCTTCCCCCCGCGCAGGTCCTATCCGAGCAGTTTGGGGTGTCGAAGATGACTTTGCGCCAGGCGTACAGCGTCCTCGAGCGCAAAGGTTACCTCGAGGCCCGACGTGGTATTGGTACCTACGCCCTTGATGGACGCATCGAAAAGAAAATTGCGGGGATGCTGAGCTTCAGCGAGGAGGTGTCGGCGAGGGGAGGTATGCCATCGTCAAAGGTATTGAATATTAGAACAGTAACACCGACTCATGGTGCTCAGGCATTTCTTGGACTTCAGGGCGGAGAAACTGTCTACGAATTGAAGCGGTTGAGGCTCAGCAACGGCAGACCGCTGGCAATTGAAATCGTCCAGGTACCGGAGAAGCTTTTCCCTGGCTTTGACCAGCTCGATTGGAAGAAAGAGTCGCTCTACAGAGTGATGGAGGAGACATATGGTTTCACTTTGTCACATTGCCTTTCTGAGATCGTGGCGACTTCGGCAACTCACGAGCAAATGCAGTTACTCAATATTGAAAGTGGCAGTCCCCTGTTGGTGATCAACCGTAAGAGTTACATGAAGGATGATATCCCTGTTGAGTTTTCGATCACGTGCTATCCCGGGGATTGTTACATCGCGACCTTTAGTGCTCTGCGGAGCACTTAGAGCGGAACATTATGCGGTAGTTAGCGTGCGAGACGGAATCAAGAAGGACTAGAAAGCTCGCGATGTTGAGGTCGACCCAACAACAAGCGAAGCGATTCTGAGAGCTCGGCGCTGACTGGTGTATTGGAGGTGTAGGATGCACGTGCAAGCTGGCGTCGATAGATTTTTGGAGGAAATTTATTGTGACCGCAGATGCCGGATTGCATTGCTCACGAACGACGGTGCTTGCACTGCCTCCTATATTCCGTCCCGCCAGGCCCTTCTCGCAAAAGGATATCAGATCACAAAGCTCTTCTCGCCCGAGCACGGATTGATCACTGTGGGCGCAGATGGCGAGCCCGTGCCGGATAGTTACGACACACTCACGCATCTGCCCGTGAAGAGTTTGTATGGAGACAGGCTAAGACCTTCTGAGACGGAGTTAGACGACATAGATGTGGTGCTGGTCGATTTACCAGACATTGGCTGCCGATGTTACACATATCTATGGACACTGACACATATGATGGAGGCATGCGCAAGTCTAGGTAAAGAACTCGTGCTTTTGGACCGAGCGAACCCAATCTCAGGAGCCATGAGCTTGGCTGAAGGACCGCTGCTCGATGAAAAAGCATGCTCGTCATTTATCGGCAGGTGGTCACTTCCTCTTCGTCACTCGTGTACTTTTGGAGAGCTTGCGCGGTTATGGCAGACCACGCGTCTGACGGATTTGAATCTCCGGGTAATTCAGGCGACCGGATGGACTCGCAACTCGTTCTATCCCGAGTGGGCCACATCTTTTGTGCCAACATCTCCTGCGATCACCAACTTTGACGCGTGCTTGCTTTATTCCGGGCTTTGCCTCTCAGAGTCCACGAATTTGAGTGAGGGCAGGGGAACGGGTTTAGCATTTCGTGTTTTGGGTGCTCCTTGGCTTGACGCTCCCAAAGTCTCGGATGAATTCAACTGCGCCGAGTTCCCAGGAGTTGTAGCGAGGCCGGTCAGTTTTGTCCCTGAAATTGGAAAGCATGAAGGGCAAGGTTGCAAGGGCGTCATGCTCCATGTAACAGATATGCGGCGCTTGCGGCCCGTGGCTACCGGCCTCCTCCTGATTAAGCTTATTCACGATCTGCATCCTGGAACTTTTGGGTGGTCGAGCTATTCGACGCACGTAAACCCTTCGGGGGAAAGACATTTGGAAAAACTCCTGGGCGTCCAGGGCATGGAGGAATTGTTCGAGCAGGCGTGGCCCGACCGGACGAAAACGGTATGTGATCTACTTGGCTGCCCTGCGTGGGAAACATACATGGAGCCGCATCTTCTTTATGACTAAGTGGGTAGTTGTCACAACATCGGGATGCATTGGGCGCTTTAATACTGGCAACCCATTTACCTGGTATGTGCCACGCGGCTCCGCAGTCACCTTTGCGGCCAGCTGCGGCGCCAGCTTAATTGTGTAGCGAATAATCTCAGACAGCGTGGCTGTGTGAGTTAAGAAGTGGGGAGAGTGACATGTTAAAGCGCCTCAGAACTGAGCGTAGGAACCCGGCTTCCGCCAATTTGGATAAGCTGACAGCGCTGGAGATTGCCACTCTGATGAATCGCCAAGATGCCCAAGTGCTTCGTGCCGTACGTGAGGCTGTGCCCGCAATCGCAAAGGCCAGCAATGTAATCCGTGACCGACTCGCACGCGGTGGGCGACTCATTTACGTCGGTTGTGGCACAAGCGGAAGGATTGGGGCCCTTGACGCAGCGGAGTGCCCGCCGACGTTCGGCACCAGTCCGGAACAAATCCAATATGTCATTGCGGGAGGGGAGCGCGCTCTCGCTCATGCGACTGAAGCGAGTGAAGATTCACAGGAGCTGTGCGTCAGGGACATGGCGGCCCGAAGCCCCTCAGGGGAAGACGTCGTTGTAGGCCTTGCAGCATGCGGACGCACGCCGTACACCATTGCGGCTTTGAAGTTTGCCGCGAAGAAAGGCGCGGCGACCGTGGCGGTTATCTGCAACAAAAGATCGGAGCTCGCGCGCGTAGCACGAATCTCAATCGAAGCCGACGTAGGTCCAGAGGTTTTGACTGGCTCGACACGTCTCAAGGCAGGCAGCGCAGAAAAGTTGATTTGCAACATGCTTACGACTGGGGCGATGGCTCGCCTCGGTTACGTCTACGGAAACCTCATGGTGAATCTGCACCTTAAGAATGAAAAGCTCACGGACCGTGGCATTTCCATCGTGCAGCAAGTGACGAAGGTGAATCGAGCGCATCGCTTTGCCGGCTCAGGGTCTCCAGGCGCTCTTCGCATCCAGCGCGGCACCGTTCGTTCCGAAACGTCGAAGCCCAACATTTTCAACTCGCCATGAATTCGTGGTGCTCCCCAGGTCATGTTTTCGGCTACCATGCGGAAGATGAGCTCACGCAGTTCCGAGTTCACGCATTTTCTTCCCGCACGCTTGCGATGCCGAGACAGCCAAGTCCAGTAAAGCTGGACGAGAATCAAAGCCTTTCCATCGCGGCCAGAAGCGCCGCAACATAACCCAAAGAAATCGGTCGGCATTAGAAAACCGTCGCCGAGGGCAATGTCGCGCAAGGGCCAAAACCTGCTGCTGCAAGGCTAGGTTCTCTGCGAGAAAATGACGGCGCGAGCCCAGAGATCGAACGAAGACAATGAATAAGAGCCTCAACATGCGGGCCATGAATGGCTGATATCAAACAAAACAAGGTGGAAATCTGGCCGCAGGAGTCTCAGCCGAGTTCAGCCTTAAGCGCGCTTCCCTCGATTGCCTTAACGGTTAAGAAGCGCTCGAGAGCCGCGCGGATGGAATTTTGTCGAAGGACTGCCGCGTCGCGCAACTGCCGACCACGTTTTGGAGAGACTCCTGAATCAGACTCAGAAAGTTTCGTGTCCATTTAGCGAAAGGTAATCACTCCAAGTCGAACCACGCTTCAAAAGGAAGTCGTTTCTTCCAGATGCCTTTCGATCTCCGGGCGAGTCATCCACAATGTACGAAGCTTGCGTTCGCTCAGAAGTTCGACCTGATCGGAGCGATGTTTCGTGCCGGGTTGCGTGGAATCGCCGTAGGACATAAGGCCTTCGGCCTTCAAAGGAGTCGTGAACTCCACCATGGAAATCCAGGTTTCGCCGCTCACCGCATCGCGGGTTCCATCTTTTCCGTATGGGCCGAAAATCATGGAGGGAAAGATTCCAATGCTGCCGGAACCGCTCTCCCCCGGCGCTCTAACGTCGCCCGCAGTATACTTGGTCACTTCCCCATAGGGACGTTCGAGGGATCCGAATTGCTTCTTGACGTCAACAGCGGCGTCGCCAAGCATCTTGACCGCTGCAGCCGGATTCTTCAGTCCGGAAGGAGTGTTAAGAGGGTCCGATAACGAGAATGGGTTGGCAAAGTTGGCTTCGTTCATGAAATTTGCGCCCATCATTTTGGACGCCCACCGTTCGAAGAGCAATGCTCCCTTGCTGTCTGGATCGAATTCGTGATCCCAGGCATTCAGAACAGCCACTGCATCCTTAACATTCTGGTCATCGCTGGCGGCAGCAGCGGTCAGTAGCTCCGGCAAAACGCGATCTGCAAGAAGGGCGCGATTGCTGAACTTAAAGGAAACGAAATCATCGTAAGTGAGCTTCGGTTTGCTCATGAGCAATTGAACGGAACGCTGCGAGCGCATGGTGACTCCCGTGAGCGGGGCCATGTACGGCGGAAAGTCGGAGGGCTTAAGCGGCGAAGGCCAGGTTACGATCCAGGGTGGGTCATTGGTGTTCTGAACGAATCCACTGGGAGGATCGATCACCTTGGGCAGATCTTCGTAAGGATGGATTTTAGTCCAAAGAGTGGCGGATGTGTCGCCTGGGACGTCGCCGCGCCAGTATTTGAAGTCGCCATTCGGGTGTACCGGAACAATGCCGTTGTAGATATAGAGGATGTGGCCCTTACGATCTCCGTAGACGATGTTGAAGGTTGGCACCTGAAGGCGTTTTAACGCGGCTTGGAACTGGTCGAAGTTGTGAGCTTTCCCCATGTCCCAGTACTCCTGCAACATGGCGGGGCGATCCAGGCCGGCTACGCGGAGCGCGATGGTGTCGCCATTGGGCTTGACGAAGACGGGGCCTTGAACGGTCTTCTCGATGGTGATCTTCTCGTCTTTGAGCGAGCCGTCTGACTGTTTAACGTGAATCACGCGATCTTCCGTCGTGAAGGGCAGGACCTTCCCGTCAAATAGGTAGCCGCCTGGCGCCAGGGTGAGCTTGTACGACGTGTCTCCGATGACTTGATTGACTGTGTTGGTGAAGCCAAGATCGTTATTAAAGCAGAAACGCAGGACGGGCAGCCCAACCTGAGTCGCTCCGTACATATGAATGTCCGGACCTTCCAGTTGTGCTTCATAGTACGTAAGTTGTCCTGGTGCCCACGGAAGATGCGGGTTTGCAAGCAGCAGGGTGTGGCCGCTGGCAGATTTCGAAGGCGCAATTGCCCATGCATTGGAACCGCCGCCGACATCTCTACCACCGAGAATTCGCTGGGGCGACGCGACGTAGCTGAAGTTCGTGAGTCGTTCAGCATGCGCGATGATATCGATTCCGGTAATCGGCAGTACAACCTTCACTGCAGGATCGATTGCGTCGGGGTGCTTGGCGACATAGTCATTGATCCCCTGCGCGAACGCGTCCATGTCGGAGCGGAACTGTGGTGTCTGCTGCTTATACCACTCGGCTCCGCGTTCATAGATACCGTTGACCACGATCCACTTGTCGGAAGAGAGAAACTCTGGGCCCCAGTATTCTGAGGCACGACCCCGGGCCTCTCCGTAGAGATGAATGAGCAGATTGCCGTGGCTCTGTGCTTGCGCATATCCAAATCCGTAAAAGACTGCGGCCTCAGTTTTGCCGTAGATATGGGGAACACCATATGTGTCCCATAAAATCTCGCCGTGAGCATGGCCGGGCGCGTTGGCAGCTTGGGCAATCGCCTGCGTCAATCCGGCAGACAGCAGGAGCGCGACTGCAAAAACCATAGATCTGCTCTTCATTTGGATCCTTATTCTCTTCGGCGGTATCGGGCGGACTCCGCCGGGACGTTGTGGACAATGTCATCTTACGCGGGAAGAACCAGGTTTTCCCTGGTTCTTTGGCCGCGAATTTTTTGGACCTTCGGGAAAAATGACCAGGCACGGTGCTTCAACTATCGGCCGCGCCTGATTTCAGAAAGTCACACGAAGTGCGAACTGCATCTGCCTTGGAGCTTCCGCGCTGGGGATGTCCCCGAAAGATGCGCTATCCGCGGTCACGTTGGGTGGATCAAGGTTGGGGTGATTGAAGACGTTGAAAAACTCCGCGCGGAATTGCAGATTAGACTCCCGCGGAAGTGGGAAAGAGCGCGCCAGCGTGGAGTCAAGGTCGGTGTAGCCGGGCGCCTCGATGATGTCTCGTCCAGCGTTTCCGAAAGTTCCCGTTGCCGGTTTTGAGAAGGCGGCGATATTGAACCATTCCGTCACCGTCTTCGGTCCGGCGTTGGGGTTTCCAATGAGATTGGGACGGTCCTCGCTGTTGTAGGTGTTGCTGATGTTGGCGCTGTAGATAGGAGTCAGGTAGCGGCCGGTCTGCACGCTGCAGATGCCGGTGTACTCCCAGCCGCCGACGATCCATGATGCCGGACCGCTCTTGACCCAATAACCGCTGTGGCCAAAGGGGAGCTGATACAACCCGCTGATGACCAGACGTTGACGCGCGTCGAAGACCGAATTGCCATACTCCGCGGCGACGTTGCGTGCGTTCTGCGGGTTAATGGCAAGGGCATCGTCGAGCGACTTGGAATAGGTATAGGAAATCAGCCCGTTGAGACCGTCGCTTAAGCGCTTTTCAACTTTGACTTCAAGTGCGTTGTAATTCGATGCTGCCGAACTCTGGTACTGCACGATGCTCCCATACGCAGGGAAGGGGCGAGTGACGTTGACCAAAGCGGCAGTAGCCAGGGTGCTGGGTGGTGGCTGGTTGATATTGGTTTGCGTTTGCAGGTGCGTGCCCTTCGAGCCGTAGTAGCTGACATCGAGCAGCGTGTTGGCTGTCACCTGCCGTTGCATGCCCAGGCCGAACTGCTGCAAATAGGGCGTCAGGAAATTCGGAGTGATCCCGGTGACCGTGGCTGTTCCCGCCGGCGCGTTGCTGGGAAACGGGTTGGCCAGGGTGAGTGCGTTGGCCACGACAGTAGTACTTTGGAACGTGCCAGGATCGCGCATAGGCGGGTTGTAATAAAGGTTGCCGATGGGAGAGAAGGTCGGCAGCAAGCCTGTATAGAGCCCATAGCCGCCGCGAACCACGGTTTTGGAGTCGGCGGAGTAGGAGAAGCCCACGCGAGGCTGGAATTTGCTGTAATCGTACTTAATCAAGTTGCGGGGCTGCCCGTTGACGTCGGCCACGATGATGGCGCCGTTTGTCGTGTTGAAGTTGGACAACTGATTATTAGCCGAGATGAACGGCGTCTGCAGCTCCCAGCGGATGCCCAGGTTTAGCGTCAGCTTGGAACTGATTTTCCAATCGTCCTGGAAATAAGGAGCGATATCAGAGGTTCGGATGTAGATCTTGGGAGCCAGGGGATTGTTGGTGGTTGAAGTCGGGTAGCCAAGCAGGAGATCGGCGAAGGCGAAGCCAGTGGTCGGCGCGCTCGACGAAGCGCTAAATGTAAACACGCCGCGCCCGTTGCTGATGGAAAGGCTATTCTGCTGGATGCGCCGGAAATCGAAGCCGATTTTGATGGTCTGGTTGCCCTTGATATAGATCAACTGGTCGGCCAAGTTGTAAGTATTATTGACGAAGTCCTGTGGGATGTTATTCGGCCCACCCACCTCGGAAAAACTGGTAGCGGTAGCGGCTGGGACACCCATGTTGTCGGCAAGATTCGTGTCAAAGACGTTCGTCAATCCATACGTGCCAACGAAATTGATGTTGTAGTCCTGCTGCAGCCGCCACTGCTCGTATCGGTTGAAGCCCAGCCGTACGGTGTTGAGCAGATTTGGCCGGAAGATATGAGTTTCAGAGCCTCCCGCAACGCTGAGCGGACGGTCGGAGTAGCAGCCGAAGCCGGGAAGAACGCGGCTTCCGCAAAGTGAGTTCGAAGGCTCTACCGAGGTGTCCTGATAGAAGTTGTACTCCCCATACATCGAGTCTTTCTGAGAGAAGGTCTGATCGATTCTGAGCGACCATTGGTTGGAGGTTTCCGATCTCGCGCCGTTGAAATTGTAGTTACTGACGGGGACATCGCTGGAGAAGGTATTGTTGTTGGTCGGCGCGGGATAGTACGCAGCCAGGGCACGGCCTACGATGGCGGGCTGGGCTGTCCACTGCGGAAGCGACGCCAGGTTGTTATTCGCGATATTGCCGCCGACAAACGGATTCTTCAGCTGGTGTGCTGGCAGTAGCGAGCTCAAATCTCCTTTCAACCAGGCGGGCTCAGGAACTGTTCCCACCGCGGTGACCTGCTCCAGATCGCGAAGTCCTTCAAAGCCGAAGAAGAAGAAAGTGTGGTCGCGGCGGATGGGGCCGCCTAGCGTGGCGCCAAACTGGCTTCGTTTGTAGTAGGGTTTTGTGCTGTTGCCGATGAAAAAATTCTCGCCGTCGAAAATCTGGTTGCGGAGATATTCGTAGAGAGTGCCATGGAATGCGTTAGTTCCGGACTTGCCGGTGACTACTAACTGGCCGCCGTAGTCGCGCCCGTACTCGGCATCGTACATGCCGGTGAGAACCTTGAACTCAGCAATCGCATCCACTGAAGGCTGATAGGACGGGATCGACTGCTGGTCGTTATTGTTGTCGAATCCGTCGTAGATTGATGTGTTCGAAGCTTCGGACGCGCCCGCCACATTGAATCCACCACGATAGCCGAGGCTGGAGTTGAAGACAGGCGGATAGACCGCAGGAACGATGAACGCTAGGTTGGTAAAGGTCCTGCTATTGAGCGGAAGCTGTACGATCTTCTGGGCGTCGACGACCGTACCGATGGAGTGGGTGTCCGCTTCGATCTGGGTTGCGTCCGCGACAACCGTGACTGTTTGAGAAACCGATCCCGTCTGCAGCGTAAAGTCCAGTTCCGCATGTTGATCGACCGCGACCGTGACTCCGGTCCGTTCGTTGCCTTCGAAGCCCTGCGCAGTAACCCGAATCGAATACCGGCCGATGGGAAGGGTGGGAAGCACGTAGACGCCGCCCGCGGAAGCGGTGGCCTTGTAGGTCACCATCGTGTCGAGATTGGTGGCCACCGCGTTGGCATTTCCGATAGCTGCTCCGCTCGAGTCCGTGATCAGGCCGGTTACACTGCCAGTGGGTGTTTGAGCGTGAGCCATCACTGCACCAGCTACGCCAAGCAAGAGTGAGCAAAGCGCGATGTGATAAACGGCAGCCTTGACGAATCCGCGTAGATTCATTCAGTAACCTCCTAAAAGATTTCAGGCGTGGGCACGTAGTGTTTCAATTCGCGTCAAGTTGAGAATCGCGGAGACTACGGCTCTCTGTTCAAACGAAAAACAGCTATTCGGATCGCAAGGTTAAATTGCGCGAGGGCAATAAAGGAATACCCATGCGAAGACTTAGCCGGAGAATGTGCTCAGTCTGGCGACCAGGGAATGAATCGCCGCACCGAGCTGGCCTACGGCTGCTTGTCGAAGTATTCTTCGTATTCCTTTGACTTACCGTCCGCACCCCTGCCGATTCCGCGGCGGACAAAATGCTGGCCGTCTGCGGACAGCCACCACCATGCACCGACAACTACATCTCCATCTTTCATCTCGAGGACTTCCAGTTGCCCCGGTCCGATGCGCCGGATCTGAACCTGATTGAAGCGTGGGCTGTCAGGATAAAGGTGCGGCTTCCCATCCATGGCAGCTTCAAAATGGCTAACGACGCCTGGCACGCCCTTCCTGGTGTCGTTGACGGAGCGATAGTTCATTACGTCTCCGTCGATCTTCAGTTCGATCGAGAGGCTCATGTTGGGCGGGAACTCGCCGTTGCTCCAACTGGACTTTGTGTCATTGATCTTCCATGTGCCGTCAAGAGGATCGCTCGCAGCAAAACCAGAAACCGATGTGAACAGCAGGACTCCCAAAGCCAATAGGTAGCGATTCACCATGTTATCTCCAAGACGCTCTTATTGCGATGATCGATTCAGGATGTGTGCTTGCTGGTGCGGAATGACCAAGGCTGCGGGCTCACCTCCCAGCCTAGGAGCTTGTAAAGCAACGAACAACTAACTACTGTCCGTGACTGATAACTTGCGCACAGGAAGCCATTGCGACAAACAAACAGGTCACTTAGCGGGCCAAACGTCGGAGCGAAAATTCCTGCAAATCACCACTACCAGCAAGAGAAGCAGTGATTAGTAGGTTCAAACTTAACCCGCGCTCGGAACGCTGTCAAGGAAAATTGTTAATCATCGATTAGCATTCGGCGCGTGGAAGTTAATCAAAACAATTGGCTTCGAAAACGATCGGGCAGGCGAAATCCTTATACGGTTTTTATGCATAGATACGATCCTTATATGATTTTTATCTTAGTGAGTTACACCCGAGCATTGTGACTCGGCGGACAGCACCAATCCGTCCACTGTCCCGACAGGCAGATTTTGTGATTCATGATAATCTTGGCTTTCCCAGCGTTGCTCGTTCGATCACGGCCCTCACCAATCCAGAAAGGAGAAAAGAGTCCATTCATGCGCAGTCTTCTCGCCCCCATTTCAAGATTCCTGCGGCTCACTTTGCCGGCATTCCTTGCGCTGGCCTGTGGGTGGGTACAAGCCCAGGGCTCAGGAACGACGGCGACCAGTTCGACAACGGGATATGACCCACGGATCACGTTCGCTCCCCTCGCGCTGCCCGGTCCCGTGAATGAATATCGTTCGAGCAACGGCGCGCCCGGCTCGGAGTACTGGCAAAATGAGGCGGATTACGAGCTCCACGCGACGCTCGATACGGCCAATAAAACTCTTACGGTGACGGAGACGATCACCTACACCAATAACAGCCCGGATGCGCTCGACAGTCTGTGGATCCAACTGGAGCAGAACATGTACCGGAGCGATTCGCGTGCACGAATTGTGAATGGCGGGATGATGCGCAACCCGCGCGCCGGCGCAGGCCCGCGACCGCAGAAGACGACGACAGATGGGGATGTGCTCAAGAGTGTGGAGGTAGAGGCGAACGGTAAGAGGACGAAAGCCGACTATCTGGTGAATGACACGCGCATGCAAATTCGTCTTGACGAGCCGTTGAAGCCGCGCAGTGGGCGGTTGAAGATTCACATCGCATACAGCTACGAGGTTCCCGGAACCTGGGGCGGACGGACGTCGTGGGTTACGGTGAATGAAGGGGAAATTTATGACATCGCACAGTGGTATCCGCGCATGTGCGTCTACGACGATCTACGTGGCTGGGATACGCTACCGTACCTCGGAAGCGAGTTTTACCTGGAGTACGGAAACTTCGATTATTACGTAACTGTGCCGGCGGAGATGATCGTGGCCGGATCGGGCGAGTTGGTGAATGCGAAGGACGTGCTTACACCGCAAGAGATTGCTCGCCTGCAGCAAGCGCGCAGTAGCGATAAGACCGTCTATATCCGCACGCCGAGCGAGGTAGCGGCCAATGCAGGGCGGCCAAACAAAAACGGCACGCTGACGTGGCACTTCCACATGGACCACACGCGCGATGTGGTGTGGAGTGCGTCGCAGGCGTTCGTGTGGGATGCTGCGCGCATGAATCTGCCGGACGGGAAGACGGCGCTGGCGATGAGTGTGTATCCGCCGGAAAGCGTGGGGCCGGATGCATGGGATATGTCGACGGAGTATACCAAGGACACGATCGAGCGGTTTTCGAGGCATTGGTTTCCGTACCCATGGCCGACGGCCGTGAGTATTGGAGGATACACGTCGGGGATGGAGTATCCAGGCGTCGTCTTTGATGGCTACACTTTGAAAGGTAAAGACTTCTTTTGGCTCACAGCGCACGAGTTCGGGCACAGCTGGTTCCCGATGATTGTGGGATCGAATGAGCGCCGGCACGCGTTCATGGATGAGGGATTCAACACCTTCATCGACATTGAAGAATCGGCAATGTACGACGGCGGCAAATATGGGCCAAAGCGCGACAGCGAGTACTCCGGGGGTGGTGAACCGCCAGACATGATCCTGAGTGTGCTCGACAATGCGCAGGCGCCTACGCTGATGGCGCCGGCGGACAGTTACGGATTCCAGTTAGGACACCCTGTGAGCTACTTCAAGGGCGCATACGGCATGGTGTTGCTGCGCGAGCAGATTCTGGGCCCTGAGCGTTTCGATTGGGCGCTCAGGAAGTACATTCGCGACTGGGCCTACAAGCATCCGTCACCGTCGGATTTTTTCCGCGAGATGCAGAGTGAAGGCGGAGAGGATCTGAGTTGGTTCTGGCGTGGATGGTACATGGGGAACTGGAAGTACGACGTTGCGGTAGACAAGATTGCCGGCGAAACGGTGACGCTGAGCAATCGCGGGCAACTGGTTCTGCCAACGACTGTGGAGGCGACCTTCAAAGACGGCAACAAAACACGCGTCCTGTTGCCCGTGGAGACTTGGTTGTCGAAGGGGACGTATACGTGGACGCTGGATGGCAAATCGCCGATTGCCACGGTGGTGGTGGATCCGGATCACGTACTTCCCGACGACGATCGCAGCAACAATATGATGAAGGCAGACTGAACGGAGTCGGGATTCGCGACTACGCAGACAGTGGAAGCGCGGTTGCGCTTGGTCCGGAGGTTTACCAAGTAGAGGCTGACAAAGATCCCTCTCTTATGGAGGAACTGTTTCGCTGAGGAGGCGTAGTGAAAAAAGTCGCGGATGAGATCCGAGGATACACATTCGGAACGGAGGCTGTGGCTGCCTCGCCGGTGTCGCTCGACGAGTTGGACCAGCTGAAGATCTCTGCGGGATTCACGGAAGAAGATGAAAAGTTTCTGCGTCTGGCAGGGGAAGTGCTAGCCGGCCAAACAAAACAGATTGTGAATCACTGGAGGAGTGGCATCATCGCCAGCATTCCTCACCTCGCCAGGCACTCGCGCACTCCTGAGGGAGAGGCCATTCCGGAATATCTGGCGCAAAGCAATCTTCGCTTCGAACAATGGATTCTGGACACCTGCCTCCGTCCGTATGACCAGGATTGGCTGGACTACCAGCAAGAGATTGCCTTGAGACACACGAGCCTCAAGAAGAACCAGACCGACGGAGTCAGGTCCACCGCGTTTGTCCCCTTCCGCGACATCGTTGCATTTGTCGCGGTGATGAACGAAACCATCAAACCATATCTTGCGGGCAAGGGACACACGGAGGATGAGGTCGAGGGAATGCATCGTGCCTGGTGCCGATCGCTCCAGATGCAGATCGCGCTCTGGTCCAAGCCCTACCTCGATGAAGCTAAGACTGACAACGAGTGGTAGCACCTGACACGAAATCTACTTTGCGTCACTGCTTTGACGGGTTTTCTCGCACATTTTCCCTTGCAATAAAAATCTTCACGTCACCGGTTCGTATTTTCGAAAGCTTACAACCAAAAGGTTAAGGATCAAGCCGATGAAGGGATTGTGGAAGTTAGCTGTCGTGGTGTTTCTGTTTGCGATGGGGATGCCGGCTGGGGTGTTTGGCCAGAGTGGCGCGGGGCGAGGTGACAATGCTGCGGCTGGTGGCTCGTTGCCTACGATTGAAGCGCGCACGGCAGGGATGAAGAAGCTGGATGGATTTATCCCGATGTATATGGATACGAAGACCGACCGGCTTTACCTGGAAGTAGAGAAGCTGAACAGCCAGTTTATGTATGTGCAGCACGTGGGGTATGGCGCGGGCGCCAACGCGCTCTACCGCGGCGAGGTGAACCAGCCGTACGTAGTGCACTTTTCGCACATGGGCGCGAAGGTGATGCTGACTGCGGAGAACACGCTATGGCGGGCTGGAAGCGACGATCCGGCGCAGCAGGCGGCGGTGCGGCAGGGGTTTCCGGATTCGGTGCTTGCGGCCTTTCCGGTTGTTGCCGAGGACGGAGAGAACCATTTGCTGGTTGATGCGACAGAGTTCTTTACGCGGGATGCGATGGGGTTTGCGGCGCGCCTGGGCGCAGGCTATCGCGAGGACCCGGCGCGCAGCATGATTGTTCCGGAGGACACGAAGAACTTTCCGCTGAACAGCGAGATTGAGACCATGCTGACGTTTACGGATGAGGGCAGCACGCAGAGCAGGGCTGCAGCGTCTGGAGGGCATAATTATGTGAACCAGGGCCCGATGTCGGTTGTGGCGCCGGATGCGAGCAGCGTTACGCTGCGGGTGCGGCAGTCGCTGATCCAGTTGCCGCCGCCAGGATACAAGCCGAGACTGTGGGATCCGCGTGCGGGCTCGATTGTGGTGACGAGCTACAACGACTGGTCAAAGCCGCTGGGAGAATCGCGCACGGTGCGCTACCTGACGCGCTTCAGACTGGAGAAGAAGGACCCGACGCAAGCGGTGAGCGATCCGGTAAAACCGATTGTGTACTATGTGGACCGCGGCGCTCCAGAACCGATTCGCACGGCGCTGATGCAAGGCGCGCAGTGGTGGAGCCAGGCATTTCTGGCGGCAGGTTTTTCGAATGCGTTCAAAGTGGAGTTGATGCCTGAAGGCGCCGATCCGCTGGACATGCGTTACAACGTGATTCTTTGGGCGGAGGGGGAGACGCGCGCATTTTCAAACGGCGTGGATGTGATCGATCCGCGGACGGGGGAGATTCTGAAGGGCGAGGTGACGCTGACCTCGGGCCGCGAACGGCAGGACTTTTTGATTACAGACGCGCTGCTGTCGCCTTACAAGACCAGCGGCGAGCCGGAACCGCAGCAGACGGAGATGGTGCTGGAGCGGATAAGGCAACTGGCGGCGCACGAGTCGGGGCACACGATCGGATTGAGCCACAACCATGCGTCGAGCGCATTCGGCATGGGTGGGTCGGTGGAAGACTATCCGTTCCCAAAGATTCAGATTACTGCGGACGGGAAGCTGGATTTGACACATGCGTATGAGCCCGGGCTGGGCGAGTGGGACAAAGTTTCGATCGACTACGCGTATCACGAATTTCCCCCGGGAACGACGCCGGCCGAAGAGAAGGCGGGGCTGAACAAGATCCTGATGGATGCGGCGAAAAAAGGGATGTACTACATGATCGACCAGGGGCCGGACTCGGTGAATCCTCACTCGTCGGAGTGGGACAACGGACCGAACTCCGCGGTTGAGCTGGACCGGCTGCTGAAGGTGCGCGCGATTGCAATGAAGAATTTTTCTGAGGCGGCGATCCGGCCGGGCGTTCCCATGGCTGACCTGGAAGATGTGCTGGTGCCGGTGTATTTGCTGCATCGCTACCAGACGGAGGCGGTGGCGCAGAGCATCGCGGGCGAGGATTATCGCTATGCGCTGCGCGGGGACGGGCAAATGGTGACGAAGATTGTGCCGGGCGATGAGCAGCGCACCGCGTTGACAGCGATGCTGAAGACGCTGGACCCGAAGATGCTGACGCTGCCGGAGCCGCTGCTGGAGATTCTGCCGCCGCGTCCGCCGAATATGCCACGCGACCAGGAGTCGTTCATGGGCTATGCGGGGCCGGTGTTTGACCCGATGGCGCCGGTGCGGGCGGCGGCGGACATTACATTGAATGCATTGTTGGACCCGGCGCGGGCAACGCGGCTGATGGAGTTTCACGCGCGCGATGCGTCGCTGCCAAGCCTGAACGAAGTGCTGGATACGCTGCTGAAAACTTCGTGGTACGCGCCGGTGCTGACAGGGCTGGAGGGTGAGTCGCAGATGACTGTGAACGAGGCGGTGCTGGAGCACATGGTGACTTTGTCGAATAGTCCTGGGGCCTCGCCGCTGGCGAAGGCGGTGGTAAAGGCGGAGCTGAACAAAATGCGCGCGTTTGCGACCGAGCATGCGAAGGACACAGCGGCGAGCACGGAGTCGCAGGCGTTTTATGCAGCGGCGATTGACCAGATGGCGGGGCGCGGCGGTGCGGGTGGCGCAGCGGCGAGCGAAACGGCTGGGCCGGGCGGCTTTGGGCACGCGGCGCCTTTGACGCCGACATCGATTCCGCAAGGAGCACCGATCGAGCCGGACCTGACGTTTATGCCGAGTGGAGACGCGCAGCAGTAGGTTGAGGGGTTTTTTCTCACGGAGGATGATGCTCAGGATGCGGCGTGGGTCTTTCTGCGCCCGCCGATTTCGGCGGCGAGGGCTTAGAGTGGCTCGTCGAGCTCGCGCTGGGCGGCGAGTTGCATGCCGCCGTGAGGGCACGGGATGGCGATGGTGAGCACGCCCGCCAAGCTGAATGGCGATGTGTAGCGCAAGAGGCGGCTGCGGGTTTGGCTGTGATCGGCGCCGGCGGCGAGGCGGGCGACGGGAGTGCAGGGCAAAAGAATGAGTTGGTGCGCGGCGAAGAGCTCATCCATCTTCGCGGGATAAGCAGCTTGACGCTCCGACGGATAGAGCTTCGAGACACCGTCGAAATAAGGATGGACCGTGGTCCCGTGGATCACATCTCCCCGGTAGGAGACATTGTTCACTCCCGCTGAGATGGTAAGCTCGCCGGAAGGAGTGACAAACCACCATATGCCCGCTCTCTGCTCGACTCGAAAATAGCCGTCGGCGGCAAAGAGTCGTGCCGGCGTGAGGGAAATGCAGGTCACGCTCACTAACAGTGTGAGATGTTTCAGAATCATGAATTCATCCTCAAATCAGGGTGGTTTTTCAAACAATACTTTTCGTATCCCACTGTAGCGCATGCGCTTCGTGCGCGCTCTTGAGTCTAGTTTGGGGTCATTGGACGCTCCGGCGTTTATTGGGACCCATCGGCGGAAAGCAGCACAACTCGGGTCAATGAGCGCTTTGGGCTGTTAACCGTCAACAGAGGATCATGCGCAGACAGATGCGGAACTCGCGGTATGGGCCGGGTCGATTTCAACTGCTCGAGAGGCATTGCGTTATCCGAGGTATGCGCGAGCGTCGTCATCCTCGGTTTCATCGAATGCAGGTCCGAGTGTTCCTTGGGTGTCTTTGTGCCTGGATTGTGCCTGGGAATGTCGCTTCTGCGATTTGAGCGATTTTGTCGATTCTGAAATCAGCAACTTGCGTGATAACAACAGCGGCCAAGGTTCGCCCCCTCCCGGCACCAAGCTTAAATAGGTTTTGAATTAGCAGTTTAGCAAAGTGTAAAATCGTTTGCGCCTAAATTGTGCCCAGACTGTGCCCAGGTTTTCCTCTTTTAGGCATCGCATCCACGTGGCGTTAGATTGCGTTCCTGTTCAAATTCGATCTGTCATCGGAACGTGACAAAGAGAGTTCCGAGTGAGGCGGCCTTCACGTTCTCTGCACAATTCCTGCACACCAGCAGATGCTCAAGAAAGCGAGAATCGCCATCACACAACTCGAACTGACTGATGCCGGATCAGTAACCCTATGTCGGGTCATTGCTGTCCAAAATAGCGGATATCTGTTTGACCCGAGAAATGTTTGAGGAGGCTGATCCCCAGTTACTCTGAAGTGGGTTCCCAGACAGGACCACATTCGGAGAAGAGAGGATCAGCCATGCTTCAAGTATGCAGTGTGTACTCGCAGCTTTTGCAACTGTTTTCGCGCGGGCAGTTCGCTCGGGCAGTCAAACACCACGAGGCGGAGCGCAACGCCAAGGGGTTCAGCAGTTGGGAGCAATTTGTGGCCAATCTGTTTTGCCAGTTGGCGCATTTGAACTCACTTCGCGAAGTATGTATGGGACTGGCCAGTTGTGAATCCCCGCTGAAGCATCTGGGCATCAGCGTCACGCCGAAGAAATCGACCTTGGCGTATGCCAACGCCAACCGTCCTTGGGAACTCTACGAGTCGATTTTCATGCAGCTGTTGGAAAAGTGTCAGATGGAGACGGCGGCGCACGGCCGTCGCAAGTTCCGTTTCAAGAACAAGCTGATGAGTCTGGATGGCAGCGTCATAGAGCTGTCGGCGACCATGTTCGACTGGGCCAAATACACGCAACAGAAGGGCGCGATCAAGCTGCATCTGTTGCTGGACCACGACGGCTACCTACCTTCGTTCGCGGTGGTGACGGAGGGCAAGCATAGCGAGTTGAACGTAGCGCGGGACTTGCGCCTGAAAGCGGGCACGATCCTGGCCGTTGACCGCGGCTACAACGATTATGTGTGGTTCAGGCAATTGACGCGGGACGGGGTCTTCTTCGTCACGCGAATGAAATCCAACACGGTCTACACGACTGTTGAAGTGCGTGCGGTTCCGGAAAAAGGCAACGTCCTCAATGACCAGATCATCTCTGTGCCCTTTTTGAGCAAGAAAGGCGAAGCGCCGGTCCTGTTTCGGAGAATCGAGTACTGGAACGCGGACAAGCAAGAGGTTCTGGTCTTCTTCACCAACCTGCTCCACTTGGCAGCCTCGACGGTGGCCGCGATCTATAAGGACCGCTGGCAAATCGAGCTTTTCTTTAAGGCGCTGAAACAAACCGCAAAAGTGAAGTCGTTCCTGGGCACCAGCGCCAATGCAGTCAAGACGCAGATATGGACGGCATTAATCGCCATGCTGATCCTGAAGTACCTGCAGATGAAATCCAGCTTCGGTTGGTCGCTTTCCAATCTGGCCGCCCTGCTGCGCCAACAGTTGTTCATCTTCAGAGACTTGTGGGCATGGCTCAACACTCCTCTGGAAGGACCGCCAGCCGCAAAGAAACTCTGCGAACAGTTACCGATGCCGCTGATGTGGTAGTCAAGAGTTGGACAGCAGCGAGAGAATCAAAGTCAGATGAACCAGAAGCTCAGCACTTATACGCCAACTCCTTGGACAGCAGGGATACCCAACACATAGAAATCCATCCAGACCGAGTCATCGGCCAAACCTGCCACTATCGGTGGGGAAGATGCCTATGTCGTATGAAATCAACTGCGCAAATTTACTGAATCGCTGTCTTGGACAAGGCTGATGTCGGGTCTGCCCCAGTCTTCCGGCAGTTGAGGTTGGGATGGCACGTCCCCGGAGCCTGCAGTGTTTTCGAAGATTTATCTGCCTGCGCGACTAATACGGTCGATTTTGCGTAGCGGGGAGGCGGAATGTCCAACCGGCGACGTGGTGCATGTGACCGGGATTCCAAACCTGATGTATAACATGTTTACAGTCAATAAGTTATCTTGATATTTTGCGATGAAGCCCTGCAGCTCGGATCGGGGGCGAGATCCGATTGGAACCCAAAAACATCCCAACGTATCGGAGAGTGGTTGCGCGGTTACTGTCCAACCACCCTTTTGTGTCGTATATTGAATCGGGCATTTATGTGTGTCACGGAGACTACCTTGAAAGGCAAAGTCACAGTCAATTTTCTCGCAGTTTTGTCGCTTGCTGTCGTCGTATCAGCAAGCGCTTTTGGACAGACCGCCAGGGTTGAGCAATCCGCTTCCGGGAAGCAACTGAGCCAGCGTCAAATTAACCGATTGATCGCTAAAGCAAGAACGCCAGAGGATCATCAGCGCATCGCGGAGTACTACCAGGGACAGGCGCAACTGTACCTTAACGAGTCGCGGGTTTACGCGTCGAAGATCAAGGCGTACCAAAGGAGTCCGTATTCTAATTCGTGTCTGATGTGCGTGAGTACCAGTTATTCGCTGGAGGCCGCTATCCGGTCTCTCCGGGTCAGCAAACAAATCGCGGAGGATCGGGCCGCGAAGATGCAACAACTCGCAGCAATGCACGAGCAGATGTCGAGCATAGCGGGAATGCCAAAAACAAATCTGGGGCTGTAGCCGGTTGCAGGGTGATTGATGGTTGAGCACCCGTCGTCTGCGATCAGCGCATTAGAGAGCCAAACGCAAAAGCCTGTCCTGGATACTAAGGGCGGGCTTTTTTCTGTTGATCTGACGCCATTTTTCGGGGCGCAACCAGGACTTCTGTTTATATGCGGTCTTCCTAACTTAGAATGTGGGCAACTCATTAGCTCTTGTGTTTGCGAACCATGTCGAGGAAGAGCTTTTGCACACGGAGGTCTGTGGTCATCTCGGGATGAAATGTCGACACAAGCAAGTGCCCCTGGCACACGAAGGTAGGGAAATTTCCGCGGTGGGCCAAGACTTCAACGCCAGAACCAACGCGAGTGATACGCGGCGCGCGAATGAAGACCATTTCCAATGGACCTCCGTCCAACTCCGTCTCATCCATCAGAATAGTGGAATCGATCTGCCGACCGTAGGCGTTGCGCTCAACAGTGATGTCGAGCAAGCCCAGACTTCGCTGCGCAGGATGCAGCACTTCGCGCGCCAGCAGGATGCAGCCGGCGCATGTGGCGAAACATGGCGTGGTAGAGAGACATTCGCTTAGCGCGTCGAGGAATCCGTTGCGCTCGAGGAATCTCAGCATCGTAGTTGATTCGCCGCCCGGTATTACCAGTCCGTCAAGACCGGAAAGAAACTCCGGCTTGCGGACGAACACCGCCTGCGCTCCTGCATTCGTAAGAGCGCGTGCGTGAGCCTGGTAGTCGCCTTGCAGAGCGAGCACGCCGATGGTGAATGGATCGCAGCTCTCAGCCGCTTGCGGCAGCGAAGAGCTTGCTAATGTTGCGATTGCTCCCATGGTAATCATGAACGGCCGTCCGCCGTCTTTGCTGACTTAGCTCCGCAATGCTCAAATCACCCAAACGCGCGGGATCCCGGGTTTTGTTATTTCGAACGCCAATAGCACGAACCGCCGCCGATGGAGTAGTTATGGACAATTTCAGGAATTCCTGTCTTCGAAGCTACGATTCTCCTGAAGATCGAAGAACACGCAATGTACACGCCTCTCGGTTGACCGACATTCTGTTAGAAAGTTATCCTGCCGCCGATTTGAATGATCCGACCGAAACCGAGAGACGACGTAATCGATCCCGTGCTGGCGTTTGTTCCCTGAGCAACGCCTGTGATGGTCGTATTTGGGGTGCCCAACTCAGCCGTATTGAAGGCGTTCAGTGCTTCAACTCGGACCTGGAAGTTAAGGCTCTCAAATGTCTTGAAATCCTTGAACATAGAAATGTCCGAGTTGTCATATCCCGGCCCTTTGCAACTGGTGGTCCGTGGCGCATCGCCATACGTATAGGCAGGGACAAGAGCGAATGCATTGATGTTGAAATAGGGATGATTCAGATTGTTCGGGCCACCCACCCGGCCCTCCGGGCGGCCAGAATAGCAGGGATTCATGCCGGGGACCAGATTGGGCCGTTGCGTCGATCCGCCGATTGCGCCGTAGACTGAACTATTGAGGTCAGTTTGCGTAATCGCCAGCGGCGAACCGTTCTGATCGATCCACTCGTCGTTAAACTGCCAACCGCCTACCGCATAGTCCAGCCAGCGGTTCATGCCGGAGAAGTACTGTTGGCCCCGCCCAAAGGGCAGTTGATAACTGATTGCCGCTGTGAAGCGATTCGGCATATCATTGATGGAGCGCCCATATTCCGAGGGTAGGTTATAATTGTCCTGCATTCCCGCGGTGCTCGAATTCAAGGTGCTTGTTGATCCGTAGAGGTTATCCCAGTTGGATGACCATGTATAAGTTGCGAGGACACTCAAACCTCGGCTCATTTGCTTCTGCACCTTTATGTCCAGCGCATTGTACAGGCTCTTACCGTTGCTCTCGATAACTGATACGCCGCTGAATTGGGGGTAAGGCAGAAGTAATTGCGCTTGCTGAATGCTCGCATTTGAAATTACACCGGTGGACGGATAGCCTCCCAAAATTGCGGCGTAGTAGGGGTTGGTCACTTTTGTTGAAAGACTCGACCCGTAGTTCGCTCCGCCTGCCGCGTAACTTGCCATAATCGAGTCCGGCACCTGGTCTAATCCCACAGTCTGGCCCCAGTTCCTTGAGTGCGCGCCAACATAGCCCACCTTCAGAGCGATTCCTCCTGGAAGCTGCTGCTCCACATCCAGAGAATATTGCTCTACCAGCGGAAAGTGCCGACCGAAGGCTTGCGCCGTTATCGCACCACCCGTTCCGGACAATGCCCCCAATGAGCTGCCGGAAGGCCGCAGAAGTCCTGTCGGGAAGGGATCTGTAAGCCATGCGGCTTTCCCAGTGTTCGCGTTGGTTAAAGCAGTAGTTGTTGATGCATTAACATAGGCCGTCGTCTGACTGAATCCTGTGGAGTAAGGAGTAAGTGAAACGCCCGCAAAAAAGATGCCGGCACCACCCCGGATTACCGTTCCTTTTCTCAATGCATAGGCTGCGCCAAAACGCGGGGAAAACTTCAGATGGCTTTCATCGCAGCAATGGACCGGATAACCGTTCACGCCGGCAAAGGCAAGTCCGCCATGTGCTGTCGGTGCACCTGTGCTGGGGAAAATGTAGCTGATGTTCGGGTCGAAACCGACGTTGTACCGATTGGATGCTTCACTCTGGCCGAGCTCGAACTCGTAGCGGAGGCCAATGTTCGTCGTCAGCTTCGCGTTCACGCGAATATCATCCTGAGCGTAGAGGGCGTTGTACTTCTCGTTCATCAGCAACCCGACGGCATTGATGGTCACCGACGCGGCCGTACT
This sequence comes from uncultured Acidobacteriaceae bacterium, assembly GCA_963758785.1. Classification (GTDB taxonomy): domain Bacteria; phylum Acidobacteriota; class Terriglobia; order Terriglobales; family Acidobacteriaceae; genus Telmatobacter. Next base: position 358,444 of record CAVWXA010000015.1, on the reverse strand, counting down.
GGATGAACCCGGTAATCCCATCAAAAGATCTGCGATGGCGTTGGGGCCGTTGGAGACTGAACCGCCGTTCTGATCGCTATACATTCCGTCGAAAGTGTAGGAGCCATTAGCTCCGCTTGCCGAGGAAACGAACTCGTTCATCGACCGAAAGACGTATCCGCCTTTCAGGCTGTGCTTGCCAATCGTCTTGACGACACCTACCACGACATTCTTGGAAGCGTTGACCGTGGGTCCGGAAGTGGCGGCGCCTAAGGAAGCGGCATCTGTCACCCCACTCAAAGTTATCGTCGGAAAAGTCGCCGATTGCAATTCGCTTACAAAACCCGAGGGGAACCCGACGCCACCAAAGCCGTCCGTCTGGTTGAAGCCGCTGCTGTACTGGAGCGTGTCGCTATAGTAGCGATTGAAACCATACCCAACGGTAAGGACCAGCGTCGGACTGAGGGTGAAGACGTTATCGACAGCCGTTGCATCGTTGAAGCGATGAATCACGCCGTCATTCTCGGCGAAAACCTGCAGGATATTACCGTTAGGTTCTTGTGTGGCTAGGTGGACATAGGAAGCCGAACCAGACCACCAAGGGGTAAATACATGGTCTATCTTTCCGCTATACATGTCAGAACGGGTCTTGAAGTCGTTCGACCCGATGAAGTTATACGCTCCGCTGCCTGTGTAGTTGGCGCAACTCGTCGTCGATGGATAGTTGCAGGCAGGAAACTGCTTGGCGATGAACTGGCCGATCGGGTTGATAAGGTTCGATGGGATCACATTCGCAATGCCATTGCTGGAGACGGGAGTAGCACGTTTGCCTGCTACAAACGGTTGGGTGGGATCGTAGATAGTAACTGGTGCACCATTTACGGAATCGTGAGAGAAGTCGCCTGCGAGTTCAGCTGGCGTTGGAAGATAGTACGAGTCAGTGGAACTCGTATATGGCTGAGCCTGGCGATAGCCCTCCTCAGTAATCCAGAAGAAAGTGTTATCCAGAGGCTTAAATTTGTGACTGAATGGAAGTGGACCACCGAAGGCTCCGGCGTAAAGATACGTAGTGGAGTCAGGCCGGGGAATTCCGACCAGGTTGTTTGACCACGCGTTCGCAGCCCAGTCGGTCTGGCGCGTCTCGCCATAGAGGGTTCCGTGATAAGTCGATGAACCGGACTTCAAAGTCGAGTTGAAGACACCGCCGCCACTGCGCCCCACCTCGGCGTCGTAGGTGTCGGCCTCCACTTTGGCGTCGGAGATAGCTTCCAACGACGGAATGAAGGTGGCACCCCCGGCCGAAGTGGAAACGGGGATCCCGTCGACCACGTAGTTGTTGGCGGCATTGGCGCCTGAGGTGGATCCGATGGGTGCTCCGGCCACAGAAACGCTCGTCGTGCCACTTTGATCTTCCGCGCGAACGAAGCGAGGGTCGCCGGTTGGTGTGGCGTTGTTGTCGAGCTTCTCAAATACGAACGGATTGCGCCCCAGGTTCGGCAAATCTTGCAATTTTTGCGTGTCGAAAGTCTGGCCCTCTGAAGCCGATGCGGTGTCTATCAGGGGATCGGCTTCTCCATTGACGACTACCTGCTGCGTCACGTCGCCGGTTTTTAGCTTCGCATCTACCGTATCTGTCGTGCCGATACCAACCACGATGCCCTTTTGTTGCAACCTGTTGAAGCCGGCCGCTGTGATCGTAATCGTGTAACTGCCGGGATCGACGGCCGTAAACAAATATTCTCCACTTGACGTTGTTACCGATGTCCGGATAATCGTTGTCTGCTCATTCAGTAGGGTCACGGAAGCACCTAGCAGCACGGAGCCTTGCGGATCAGAAACCATGCCGCGTACTGCACCGTAATTGGTTTGTGCACTGCTGAGCCCAGTTGATGCCGTCATGAGAAAGCAGACAACCAATATCCTCAGGTAACTGTTACGGTACAGGTATCGTGTCATTTGTCTAATCCTCCAAATCAAATCGTCCGTTGAAAATTGAGTGACGAAAGCTCAAGCGGCGCGGCGTCGGTCGACAGCCTTATCAGAACGCGCAACCATGAGCGACATGGCACGCTGAACGGATTTCGACAACAAGAAAATCTTCGACAGGGAAGAGTGCTACGAGTGATATGCCTTCGGACGGAGAAAGGCAATTCCGGGGTGTTGCGGGTCCCTCAGCTTATAGCACGGCGAGGAAATGAAAGTGCTTTGTTAAGTTCTGGCCGGTATCATCGACATGGTGACAGCGGCGTTCCTTTGCGCCTTGCGAGAACTCCCTTGTGGGAGCCTGGACTATCTATGCTTTGCGCGTTGCATTACAGATCAACGACCGAGGAGCAGTTAGTAACTGAAACCCTTCGACCATTGATCTAACTTAGCATCGAGATAACTGGGAGTCAACAAGAAGTTTTCTCTCAGAGATCGACTACGCTTTAAGTCATCAATACCATCGTAATCCAACGGTCGGCAGTGGCTTCTTAGAATGGGTTTCCAAAGTCGCGGCTTCTCTCTCTTCGAGCGCCGTCGGGCAACTTGGACGCGAAGGGATCGCAAGACGAAGAGCGTAACTGAGTTCGCTCCGTCGCTCTCCGTCACCTCCAATGAGCACCATTCATTGATCGACTTCGTTGACAACGCGTGACGACAAACTCAAAAACCGATTCTGGGCGACCGGCTCATGCGGCTTCATCCGCAGCGCCTGCGGGATGACTCATCGGCCGCAGATACCTCTTGTATATATAGTGCAGCACATAAAGGAAGGACCCCGCCAGGACCGCCGTAACGGCGTTGGAGACCAAGACGCCAGTTACTGTCACGAGAAATCCCGCGGCGTCAAGCAAGTGCATTTTTCTCAGGCGCCGCCAAGTCCCTATGTCGAGAAGCGAAATGCCCATATAAGTGGTCACACCAGCGAGCGCAGCCATGGGAATATGGGCCAGCGCGCCGGAGCCGTAGCGCACCAGCAGGAGCAGGAAGACTGCGTGCAGGAAATTTGCCGCACGAGTAGTTGCACCGCAGCGGATGGCAGCTACGCTGCGTGCGGGGATGCCGACGCTCATGGGGGCACCGAAGATTCCCACTACCAGATTGGCAATTCCGTAGGCTCCAACTTCGGCGTCAGAGTCGGAGCGCAAGAGCGGTTTGTGGCGCCCCTGGAAATGTTCGATTGTGCGCGAAGTAAGCAACAAATTGACAGACGAAACAAAGGCGAGCATAAGGCCCGACGGAAGCAGATTGATAACGTCATGGGGCGTCCATGAGAATCCGGCGAAGGGAGGCAACTCAAGATGAAGAGAGCCGACCTCCGGCTGGTGAGAGTGCAACAGCATCGCCACCAGAAAGGAGACGGCGACTCCAATCAATGGCGCGGGCAGGCGCGGCGAGATGCGGTGGGTGATGAAGGCCGCGAGAATTACAGCGCTTCCAAGCACGAGCGGAAGCCAATGCATCGCCGTGATCTGACCGCCTACGAAAATGAGCTGCATGAGAGGAATTTCGGAGGATGAGGGATGCACTCCGAGCAGGACATGAAGCTGCGAGATGACCATGAGAGCACCGATGCCTGCGGAGAAGCCCGCAACCACGGTGATCGGAACCCGCGACGCGTATCGCCCCAGGTGCATGATGCAGAAACACATCATGAAGACGGAGGCGACAATGGAGATTTTTGCGGCGCCCGAAATGCCTTGCGCCCGGACCGCGCCGGCAATGAACGGCACGGTGGCGCTGGCCGTGCCTCCGATAAGAAGCGAATTGCGCCCGAGTAACACAGTTACCGGAGTTGAGAGGATGGAAGTGAAGACTCCCAGAATCGGCGGTAGCCCCATCAACGCGGCCATGGAAAGTCCATAGGGCAGCGCAATTAATGCAGCAATAAAGCCACCTGCACAATCGCCAGCGAACCGTTCCCACGTGTATTTTCCCTTGGACTTGAGCATGAAGATGGGGGATACTCTCAATCTGCCGGCTGCTCTGCAGTTACGGCGAAACCTGAAGTACTGCGCTGCGTGTGGCGAATTTGAGGGCCTACGTTCCGTCGACTTTGCCAACGAAGACCAAGTTGCTGCGGACCCCGTCGCCTGGGTCCTGATCTTGAGTGCCGTGGTTCGTGACACCTGTTGACTTCAGTTGCGCTAGGCCGCGTAATGCGGCCGTACGCGGTTTGCAAAGTGGGTTACGCGCACATCAGTAGGTCACGCGCACATCACCGTTTTGAACGCGACCTGGAACTTCTGCATTTCGTCAGCAGTTCCCACAGTCACACGAACAAAGTTGGGCCAGGCTGGCCATACGCGTCCGATGAACACGTTCTCCTTACGCATGGCCATGACGACTTGCATACCCGGCCGGCCAGTATCGACCATGAAGCAGTTGGAAACCGAAGGCACGTACTTGTAGTTGTTCTTTTCAAGGAAATTGAAGGTGTCTTCGCGGACTTGGCCGATCATTGCACGACGCGTCGGGACCAGGTCTTTGACCTGCAGGCTGGTCGAGGCTGCAGCCATTCCCGTGATGGGCATCATGGTGGCGCCCCAGCCGCTGAGTTTTTTGAGCAAGTCGGGACGCGCAAACGCCGCACCGGCGCGCAAGCCCGCCATGCCGTAGATCTTCGAGAAAGTCCGCAGTATGACCACATCCTTCCCCTGGGCGACCAGATCGGAGTTGAAGGGCGCTCCGGCAATGTGCGTGTAGGCTTCGTCGATCATGACCACCGAGCCCTCAGGCTTATTCGCCACAAGCCATTCGATTTCGGTTTTCGGGGTCAGCGTTCCGGTGGGATTGTTGGGATTGCAGATGTAGATGAGGCCCGCAGTCTTGCTTGCGGCGGCCATTGCCTTTACGTCATGTGCGTAAGTAGAGGTGAGAGGGACCTTGATAACTGGCGAACCGATGAAATCTGCGGCGCGCCCGCCCGCCTCATAACCCGGATCAGCCATGACCAGCGGCCGCGTGGGTGAAGTAAATGCCAGCACAGTCTGATGCAAAGCAGGACTGGATCCAACGAAGATGCGCACGGAATCGAGATCCAGGCTTTCCTGCGCAGCCATTGCGGCTTGCAGTTTATCTGTTTCGCTGTAAAGGTAACGACCACCCTGGGCGACGATGCTGCGGATCGCCTCCATAGCCTCTGGGCAAGGTCCCAGCGGATTTTCGTTGGCGTTGATCATTACGGCGCCGGGCGGCGCGTTGGTGATCTTGGAGAGCTGCGCCATCGCCGGCTCGTCGTAAAACGGCATGGCGGAGGCTCCCGCAACCATGGTCGCGAGCCGGAAGAAGCTGCGGCGTGTGAAACCACGAAGTAAAAGCTCGCTTTCTTGTTCCTTATTCAGGATCCCTGTCATGCTTTTCTCCTCTGCGAGTTCGCGCGCTTGAGACGAGAAGCTCCCGCGACGGCTCGCGTGTTTCGTTCAGTTATTAATCTGCGGACCCGCGGTGGCGAGCCGCCAGGGCTAACCAGAACTCGTCCCAAATCCATGAAAGAGATTGCAATGACACTGAAGACCGGAAGCATTGCGAATCCCATGGCAACCGTGCCCCTTGACGAGAGAGTGCGTTTTAGCACTCCTGGAGGAGCACTCAGTGCTTTAAGCCCGATCCAGTTCAGACGGAAGATACAGTTCAGCAGGATTCGCATACGCCACTGTCGGGCTCGTGACCGGCATGTCCATGCACTTCACAAATGCAGTCTGGAATTTCGCCATCTCATCCGCGGTGCCAACGGTGACACGGACATAGGTTGGCAAGGCGTTCCAAGTACGGCCAATGGCGACCTTCTCTTTGAGCATATTCTGGATGAATTCGCGTCCAGGGCGTTTAACATCCACCATGAAGAAATTCGCTTGCGATCCTGGAAGGTACCTATAGCCATTCTTTTCCAGGAACTCGAGCGTTGCTTCACGGTTGTCTGTGTTGATCTTGCGGCGGGAGAGAACAAGGTCTGGATCGCGCAGGCTGGCACCGGCCATGGCTGCGGAAATCAGCGAAACCGATGCCACATTGCGCAGGCGGATCTCCGGTGAGATCGACTGGAACTTCTCCAGCAGGTCGGGGCGCGCGAATGCAAATCCGGCGCGAATTCCTGCCATGCCGTAGATCTTCGAGAAGGTGCGAAGAACGATAATATCCTGGTCCGCAGCAACCTGATCGATCACCGATTCGTGAGTCGAGAAATGGTGATAAGCTTCGTCGACAATGACGACTGAACGGGCTGGTTTGTTTTTCAGCAGCCAAAGAATGTCCTCCTTCGGCGTCATCGTGCCCGTTGGGTTGTTGGGGTTGACGATATAGAACGCGCCGGCCTTCGGATCCGCGGCCACCATAGCCCGCACGTCGTGCGCGTATGAGCTGGTGAGCGGCACCAACTTCAGCGGAGCATTGGCGGCAGCAGCAGCGCGAGGACCCTGCTCGTAGCTTGGATCGCCGCATACCAAACCGCGATCGGAGCCGATGCTCGACATCAGCGCCATGTCGAGCGGGCCGCCCGAGCCGGGGTACAGCTCGACATAACCAGGCTTCAAGCCGAATTGATCGGAGATGGTTTGCACTGTGGCGCGCGCGACGCCGAACTTATCGTAACGGCCACCCGTCGGGCCAGCCCCCACCATAGCGGCCAAGGCTACCGGCGCCGGCCCCAGGGGGTTCTCGTTGGAACTGATGATTACGGTGTCGGGCGAAAGCTGGCGCATCTCACCCATGTCTGCCCCGCCCATGCCGCGCCTGCGAGGCGGAGTGGCTGCGGGAGCGGAATTGGACGAGCTGGCTACCTGTTGACCAAAGGTGGGGAGTGTCGCGGCTGCCGTGACTCCGGCGCTTACCAGGCGCACAAAGCTGCGGCGTGACAGGACAGGACTGAACTGCTCCAAGCTCATTGGAAATCTCCTCTCGATGACGAATCCGATTTACCGGAATACGAATTGCGTTTACGCGATCACGGGCAGATTGCGGTGCCCAGGTCTTGCCCAAGCTTGCGTAAGTCTTGAAATTCAACTCCTGCATGAAACTCAGCGCAGGTGGCCGATGGATCGGCGTGAGATCAATCTCCCACAACGATCTCCGAGAGAATGGGTTCCCGCAATAAAGCGAGACAAGTACACCCGAGCGCGCAACCGTGCACCTTGCGGCGCGATAAAAGCAGCTTTTCTCAATCTGGAGATCTTCGACGGGGAAGATACCGCGGAGTCCGCCTTCAACGGGGAGGGGTACTTCTTGAAGAATCGCGGAACCCTCTGCTTGTAACAAAACGAGGGTTGCCCTACATTAGTCACACGGAACGAATAAAGTCAAGTACCACTTAGCGGATTTTCCAACGAATTCCGGCAAACGGAGGTGCAATTTTGGACGAAATGATTCATACGCAAGAGGAAGCCGGCGACATCGATCTTTTGCACGAGATCGGAAGCCGCATGGCTGCAGCCGACCCTCTTCACGAAGTCTTGATCCGAATCATCGACATGGTAACGGTCGCTGTCCGCTGCGACTCCTGCTTCATTTACGTTCTTGAAAAGGACAAGCTGATCCTTCGTGCGTCGAAAAATCCGCATACCGATGTGGTGGATCAATTGGAAATCGCACTGGGCCAAGGCGTGACTGGCTGGGTGGCCAAGCATCAGCAAACGGTCAGCCTGCCTGCAAAGGCGTGGGCCGATGCACGGTTCGCCAAGTTTGTGAATCTTCCGGAGGACCGCTTTGAGGCCTTCCTAGCGGTCCCGATTCTTTGCCGCGGAAAGTTGGTGGGCGTCATCAACTTGCAGCATCGCGAAGCGCACAACCATTCGCGACGCGAAATCCGGCTGATTACGCTGATCGGCTACCTGGTGGGCGCTGAGATCGAGATGGCGCGAATGGAGTACGAGAAGTCACAGCTCGTCGATCAGCTGGAGAACCGCAAACTGATGGAGCGAGCGAAGGGTCTCTTGCAGCGTGAGCTGAACATCGACGAGGAGACAGCCTATCTGATGCTGCAGAAACAGAGTCGGCAGAAGCGCAAGTCACTGCGCGAAATCGCCGAAGCCATCATTCTGCTTGAAGATCTGAAGCGCGGCAAGACTTCGCCCAGCTGACCGCGTTGCGTTGTAAAGAACAACCCTGCCGGTGCTGAAGTCTATTGCTACAGCACCGGTCAGCCGGCCAGGTAAGCAGCTACTTCTGCGGCGGAGGCTGAGCCATCCGATTCATCTGATTGGCCGAAGACGGCGGAATAATGCCGTTCATGCGCAGGTATTCAACCAGCTGCCCATAGTAGTCGCCGTCATCGTTCAAGATTGCGACAAGAGCCGAAACTCTCGATAAATTTCGGGGCCCGGCAGAAGTGAACGCGTTCTCAGGCGTGATGCTTGCGATGACTTTGTTCTGATAGTCAAAGGATGCCTTCAAGGCCTTGATGGTGTCATCTTTGGTGGTGAGTGAATCGAAGGATTTCACATCGACATCCGCACCCGGCATAACACCGAATGGAGCAAAGAGGCGGAACGGCTCTCCAGCGACGTGTGTCAGCTGCTGAGCGAAAGTGCGGACCGTCGCAAATTCGGCAGGTGAACCCGGCTTGAAAAGGCCTTTGGAGGGGCGAAGTTGAAATTGTCCGCGGGCATGGCTTCTGCAAGAGTCAGAAGGTTATTCTCAAAACGCGCGACAACCTGAGTTAGGGACTGAAGCGGGTCGACGGGTGCATTGGCACCGCAGAAGTGCGACGTTAAATCGGATCGGCTCTGGTTTCATTTAAAACCTCCATGTAAGTGTAGGAAATTGACTTTCGGGAAAGTTGCTGCGGCTGACCGCAGCGGGTAAGTTCCGCGGAGTTACGGCGGCGCCAGGATAACCAGGACCACTGGTAAGTGCCATCAAGGCCGCGTCTTCCTGTCGCTCTCACCGCAACGACGCCAGCACTTCGAGCCAAGCGCAGCTGCGAGCCCCGGATTTGAGTCACGTAGTTTCGGCTTACAGTACCCCTGGAAACGCTATAGCTTAGCAGAATTCTATGTAGATCAATCGGGCGCCGATGACTTTCTCTTTTCTTGTTAGGCAGGAGGCGGCGCCGATTGCTCACGCTAAGACAACGGCTGTGTTCGTCGCGCCGCGCAAGGAGGAATCGGCTATCGGCCCGCTCAAAATGAGAGCCGGAACTCTAATGAGTAAGGTGCATGTAATTCATTCTCCTTATGATCTGAAGTCTCGATCAACTCCAAAAGTCTCGCCCTGCAACATCGGCGTGCGCCGCGCACTCTTTGCACATAAGTTAATGCTCGACATCGCGGAACTCGCGGCCTCATGTCTGAGGGTGGCTGATTCCGGATCAGTGGCCACGGCTCCGTTCCTCGATTCAGACACAGTGGTTGCCTGACGCGTTTTGCGGGAGTTATTTGTAATTTCGGTCTATTTCCTCCCCGCACTTCCGTTAGGGCTGGAAAAGAACGGGGACAGGGTGTGCTTATTTTGGGGCGCCGGGGCGTTCGACGAATTGAAAACCGAAGAATTTCGGGTATGGGGTACGAAGGTATCGGCCTAAACGGTGAACGGCCTGAACCAGAAGCTCTACGGCAAGATAGACGAGTGGCGCTTGCGGCCCTTGGTGGGCCAGCGATTCATCGTTCAGTCTGCGTCCGAGGGGCGTAATTCTTTGGTTCAGCCTTTCGCGAAATTGTGTAACGGTGTCCCGCCACAACGGGGAAAACGATGCACTCGCCGTTCGAATTATCCAGCTGAAATGGAACCATTTGCGTCTTGCCGGGTTCGCGAATCAAGGCTTGCTGCCCGGTCCATGGGTTCATTAAGCGGCACACGTAATCGCGCCGCGCCTGAACTTCGACATGATACACTCCGCTTGCATTCTTGCATGCCGAAACGAGAAGGCCGCCGCGTGCCTGAAAGTTGTGAAATGCAATCGTGTCTGACTCGGCGGCAACCGGAAAAAGATGAATCCGTCCACCGCGGCTGTTGAGCAACGCCTCCGCATCCTCTTCACTCCCCGTGAGGCGTAGCCCCGAAGTGCGGAGTCGGGTTTCGCACCCAGAAGAAGCGCGGTTTCAGCCGCAGTTCCAGCTGTGCGGAGCGCATGCACTGTGCGCAGCATCATCTCTCTCTGCTCCTTCGGCGAATCCAGATTGATTTCATCAGCCAGCAAAGCGGGATACATCGACGGTTCGCCGAAATGATCATCTGGCAGGCGCGCCGGTTGCAAACCAGGCTGTCCTGCATACTCCGGGCCATCCGGCGTGTTCCATGTTGCGTACGGCACGATTTGCGCAGCCACTTCGCGCCAATGGGTGCGCTCGTCTGCATCGACGCCGAGCAATTCTGCAGCCTCCTCCGCTCTGGTTAACGCCCAGCGGAACATGCAAAGGGAGCTGGTCACATCTTTGTTGCGCGCGAACCTGGGATACCATCCCCAGCGCTCTTCTTCCATCGACGGGATCACGTGGTAGAAGCCATCCTGGCCTTTTGTCGCATAGGCGGCATAAAAGAGCGCCATCTCGCGCAGCAAAGGGTAACATTCCTTGCGTAGCACGTTGATGTCGCCGCCATAGTCCCATTCGTCCCATGAGGGCTTGATGATCTGCGCCATTGTGCCCAGGCAGAACTCCAGAGTAATCGTTGTATGCACATAGATATCCGCCTTAACCGGCGGGAGATATCCATGGACAACCAGCATCCCAGGCATATTGAACATGTCGGACGCATTTTGTTTGCCGGCTTCCTTCCAATGCCACACAAGTTGCTTCCACATGTCCTCGCTGTCACCCCAATTGCGGACGAAGCGAGCCGTCGTAAACACTTCGTTATAGCAGGGAGCGCTGGTCCACGGCTGAATATCATGTTCCGGCAGACCGGTATGATGCGCTGCACTCAAACTGCCGCATGTCGGTCTTGGTGCCGCCTCCGTGGACGTCGGTGTAGCTGCGGTAAATCGTGCGAATGTTGTCAGTGCAGTCTTTCCCGCTGTCACCATGGAAGACGCGTCCATTCTCGCGCTGATCATAAAAAGCGCTCCACCATTGGGCGTTTTCGCGCGCGATTCCATCGAATCCGACGGCTTCGGCTTTCACCAGGCGTCGTTTCGCCTCTGCCATCACGTCGGAACCATCCATCGTAGTGACAACCGTGACAAATGCCTCCAGTACTCCGATGATAGATAGTGCGAAAGTCGCAGTCGCGGCAGCTCCCGCTGCGGCAGCGATATGGAGATCGGGCGGCGGCGTGCCAAGTCCCATCTTGCCTTCAACGGAATCCAATTGGGCCGTTTGGGGCGTTGCAATGACGCCCATGAGCACATATTCAAATCCCTGCGTAAATGTCTTTTCTTCGGGAAACTTCTGATGAATCCAGAAGTACTTTCCATCCTGGCCGCTCGTCGGTGGATCCATGGGAAAGTTGAAGGCCTTGTCCCACTCGGCGCCGGGCTTGGAGTAGGTGACTTCATCGCTCATATAGTCAAGATGTGCCGTGTCGCGATGGCGGTAGAGACGCAACCAAATGGGTGCATCAGTCCCCGTGAAGCTGCCGCGGATAGCATAGACGTTGTTCGTCATGCCCAGTACACATTCAAGGTTCGCGTTCGCCCTGTCTTTGCTCACCTGCAGGCTGACCGCCCCATTCGCACAACTCTGCTTGATTGCCGGCGCGGCGGCCTGGGCCAATGAGTCGATTCCCACGATGATTTGCCCGACAGGTTTCATGCAGGGAAATGGATACTCCTGCGGTTCGCGATAGCCGTCGTATACGCCGCCCTGCTTCAGCAAATAGCCGTAACTGTTCGGGCGCTGCGAGTCTTTCTGCCGTCCAACATAGTCTTTATTTGCCGGTGAAAACGCCCCATCGATGATCTCCTGTAAGACCGGAGCCTCGAGCGAGCGCTGGTTAAGCCGGCGATCCCATACGTTGTTCTTGTTCATGCTGATCGTGATGCGGTCCGGCGTTCCCCAAATGGTCGTCCTCATCTTCAGGTTGTTAATCGCCATGGAGCCGCCACGGCCGAAGCCGCCGGAATCGGGCAAAGGATTCTGCGGATCAAGGACGCTTTCGAGAAAAACAGATTGTGCCGCATCGCGCAACGGCATCTCGCGCTGCCAGGGTAGCGTTTGTGGGTTCTCCTGCGCGGCCACAGACAAGCTAGTTACAAGATTCGGAACTGCCAGGCTTGCGCCGGCTGCTAGGGATGACTTAATGAAATTGCGCCTTTTCATTCGCATTGAAGCTGCTCTCGTTTCTTTGCGTGCTTCACTAATTATCCGCACCGCCGAGCGCGATTAGTGTACCTCACACTTTGAAGACGAATTGGCATCCGCGCGGAATTTGTCAGAGAAGGCGTCGGTGGATGCAGCATCGGCTCTCGCTAATCTGCGTCACGGAACAAGCCAAGTTGCACGGGTCCAAGTCTCTTCGGAGCAGTTGCAGCCGTTCCGCCGATCGCCTTGGACTTCTGATTCGCGGCCGGCATATCGCGCCTCTCGACGAGATAGCTCACACCCGCCGAGGCTCGAAACGTGATCTCCTTACCCGCGGCGGCATTAACGATCTTCGTTTTGCCCGCAAGCACATCCACCACTTCTCCAGGCCACGGATTGCGGAGCTTGATCGGCTGAGCAATCCCGGATTCAATCACGACAGTTTCCGGGACGCCGTGTCTCACTTGCACGTCCACTTTGGTCTTGCCGCGTACGTAGACGCTCCCATCAAAGTCCCAGGCCCTCGGAACCGCAGGCGCAATCCGAATGATCCCGTCGTAGTCTTGGACAAGCGCTTCCTGAAGTGCGTCTGCGGCCACGCCGCTCTGCTCCACATAGAACTCCGTTCTGCGGTCGTCTGGCGGCGGAGCTTCGGCAGTGCCCGCACCTCCGCCTCGACGGCCGCACCCAGTAAACCCGTTGACGCACCGTGCAGAATTCTCCGTACTCCTCAACAGTGCCGCGCTCACCTCGTCGCCCATGCCGAGCCGAGCAGCCTGGACCGGATCGAAACTCCACCCTCCACCGCGTTGCGACGGGCGATGCTGATAGGTGCGCCTTGCCAGGTCGAATAGCGGCGAAGTGTCGCCGATGATGTCATAAGGCCAGATTGGCTCAAGGCCGATGTTTTCTTCGTTATGATTCTGCGCGTCCGGCAGATAGGATTCAGCGATCATGTCGGCACCCTCGGCATCAGCCGACGGCGGCAGCAGCGTAAACGGACTGCTCAGTTGTGTGCGCGGGAATGGGGGGATCTTCGGCAAAGCATCCTGCAGTTTCTTGACGAGGTCGGCATCCTTGCCCATCAGCTTCGCAGCTTGAATCGTGACCGGATACAGCGCCATGGCTGCAGCGATATCCGTCGTCGGGTCGGTCACATCCCACTGCGTCTCATGCGCGTTCGAAGGGCTTGTGTGCAGTATTCCATCGGGACCGGGCTTTTGGTAGGCCACCAGGAATTGCGCAGATGCTGCGATGACAGGGTAATTATCAGTGAGGAATTTGATGTCGTTCGTGGCCAGGTATTGCTGCCAAACCCACAACGAGACCTCGGCTCCCGTCGTGAGCGTCCGTGCGTTGAAATAAGGACGGAAGGATGCATCGCAGTCCCGGGCAAGCTTCACCGCTTCATGGTCGTTCGAATCCCAACTCGATTCGTATTCAATTCCCAACCCGTTAAAGCGCATTGTCTCCGAGATACATGCGCCCGGGAGCCCATTCATATTCTCCCGCGTCCACTTCTCCATCGCCGGCAGGTTTTCGCGATAAAGATTAAAGTAAGGTTCGTTGAGTTCCGTCGCTCCTGCGCCAATGTTCGCGGCGACCTGCATGCGAAGATTCCAATGCCAGAAAGCCGATGAAGCCCAGTGATGAGAGTCGCGCCCGGAAGAAAGCATGTCGCCGACTCCCGCCTGTGAACCGGGATACTCCGTTCCTCTTTCCACCGCAGCGGCAAACAAATATATGTTGCGCAGATTCTCAAGATACTCGCCGGATCCATCTGCAGACGAAATCCTAATCATCGCCACGTGATTCCAATAGTTGTGCCACCAGGATTTGTGCGCTGCCCCAGTGCCTGGAAAAAGCGCAGGACGGACAACAGTGAGCGCGTCGTGCTTGCCATCGTAATGTGGGCTCGCGACAACAATCTCGTAGCGGCCGCTTTCGAAAGGCTTGAACGAGACGGTAACCGTCAACGGATCCGTGACCGTTGTGGAGACATCGCGCCCTACCGCCGTGATCGCGGAGAGTGTGCCGAATGGACGTCCGGACGCGCCGGGCTCAAGGTCATCGATCCAACCTTGCGACAGGAGCCCCAGCTGCCCCTTGGCCGCGACCTTCGGCGTGCGCGGCGCCCAAAGCCGAAGCACAGCTGTCTGCGTTTGATTCGCCGGTGCACCACTCACTTCAATCACGAGCGTATCGGTGTCAGGCTGCACGTATACCGTCGCGGTGATTCCTCCGCCATGCTCTTCAAATTGGCCGTCGTAGATGTTCAGCCGGCCCGAGTAGTCCTTAGCTTGCGTGAGTGCAGCGAGCCCAGGGACGACCACCTCACCTGGAGACAGGCGGTCGGGCAACGCGTCGGCCCGATTGAGTTGTGCAGTAAGACCATTCTCTGACCATACAGCCACACCGAGCCGCCCATTACCAAGCGGCATAGCCTGCGTGGAACTGAGATTCGGCTTTTCCAGGATGATGGAAGACCGGCTCATGACTCCAGCCACATCAACCTGAAACTTGCCGTTGTGCCACGCGGTTGTCGAGTCAGAAGTGGTCGATTGAGCCAAGAGGGTGGATGCCGAAAGAATCAGCGCGGAATATACAATCCTGCTTATCAAACCGTTCATGTTTACCTCATGGTTGAAGGTCACACCCACACGCCAGACTGGCTCCGCACCTGCAGCCGCGATCCATTTTGTTCAAGAAGAGCGGGCGTTGCGCAGGTCCCCGAAGCCACTTATCGGGCCCGACGTATCTTATGTCAGCACTTGCCGTCGCTTGCCCTCCGTACCAATCGCCCGCCGAACGCGCGTACAACCCCAGCGTGTGCATACCCCCTAAAATGGCTCCTTCGTCCGGGGGACCAGCTTCGGGGTGGCTGAAATACTTTTACCCGCCACGTCGCTCCGCTTACGCAGCGCGAAGTGGTCTATTATTGTTCCGGCGAATATACATTATTGCGGCATATCCATTTGGGACGGCGGAGCATCTTCCGGAGCGCTACCCCACTTGGTGTTTGGCGCGTCCCCCATCTCCAGGACCAATGTGCCACCATTTGCAATTGCCGCGTGCGCGAACCACGCACCCGTCAGTGGCTTGCCATTGAGCTGAGCCGACTGAATGTACTTATTTCGACTCGAAACGTGGTTGGCAAGAATTGTGAATAGTTTCCCATTATCCAAGCGGATGATGCTTCTTGCGAAAATGGGACTTCCAATCTCATAGATTGGATTGCCGGGACATACTGGATAAAAGCCCAAAGCGCTGAGAACGTACCATGACGAGGTTTCTCCGCCATCGTCGTCGCCGGGAATACCCAGTGGGCCGTCTCCATACCACACATCCATTAGTTGTCTTACGCGCCGCTGAGTTTTCCAAGGTTGTCCCGAAAAGTCGTAAAGATACGGGATGTGAAAACTGGGTTCGTTGCCCTGGGCATATTGCCCAACCAGACCCGTGGCGTCCGGGAATTGGTCAAGAAAATGGTATTTTGCGGTGCCATACTGTTCCGTGAACAATCGGTCAAGTTTGGCATTGAAAACATCTCGTCCGCCGATAAGTTGGACGAGTCCCGCCACGTCGTGCTGAACCCCGAATGTATATAGCCAGGAGTTGACCTCCGTAAAGTAGTCTCGTCCTCCTTGTCCACCGCTTAACTTTGGATCGAAATGCGTGATCCACATCCCATCGGCATCCTTCGGAGCCATGAAGCCTATTTCCGCGTTGAAGACGTTCCGATAGTTGTTTGCCAGCTGGCCAAAGTGGCTAGCATCCTTTTGTTTTCCGAGCGCCCGGGCAAATTGCTCGACACACCAGTCGTCATAGCTGTTTTCAATCGTGACCGAGACTGCTTGCCTACGCTCAGAAGTTACCTCTGGGATGGTTTCGCTCTCGCCCCACTTTAATGCTGGGAAAAAGCCTTTGTCGAAGTACACACGATCCAGAGATGTGAGGGGGGCGCGACTCCAAGGAAGCATCGTTGCCTCCGTAGCGTTCTTTCGAATGGCCGAATACGCCTCCCCCACATCGAAATCGCGGTAGCCTTTGGCGTAGACATCCAGAATGAATTCCGCAGCGTGATGGCCAATCATTACCGCCTGATCGCCGGCTGCAGACGGAAACGACGGAAGCCAGCCGCTCTGTTCATACATGCGCAAGTAGGAGCGGACCATGTCTTGCTGTTGCCGCGCGTTCAGCAAAAGTTGCAAAGGGTGAAGCGAACGATAGGTATCCCATAGTCCATCATCGACATAGAAATCGTGACCCTGCGATTCGTGCACTGCATGATCGTAACCACTGAAGTATTTTCCATCCTCGGTAATATCAGTCATACGGCCCAGAGAACGGTACAGAGCGGTGTAGAAAATAACCCGTTGCCGCTCATCCCCTCCCGTTACATCAACTGCAGAGAGTGCGCGATTCCAAATGTCGCGTGTCTGCGATCTCACACGGTCAAAGCTCCAGCCCGGGATTTCCCGTTCCAGGTTTCTGCGGGCTTGGTCCGTGCTGATGTAGGAAATACCGACACGAACTTCGATCTGTTCTCCTGCCGTCGTCGTGGAGTCGGTAACGAAGCCGATATTATTCCCGGCCTGCTTCGCGGAACGACAAAGGGCATCCTTCCCCCAGGTCT
Source organism: uncultured Acidobacteriaceae bacterium (assembly GCA_963758785.1). Lineage (GTDB taxonomy): Bacteria > Acidobacteriota > Terriglobia > Terriglobales > Acidobacteriaceae > Telmatobacter. The sequence goes on along the minus strand of CAVWXA010000015.1, from coordinate 341,674 downwards.
GGAACGAATTGATCGGACGAGAGAACACCGCGTAGAAGTACTCGCGAGTTTCCCGATCCGGGCCCGAGAGCTTTCCTACCGGGCCAATAATCCTCTGGCTTCCCTCGACGGCATTTTCCCCATTCACCTCCAACTCTGCGCTGTCTCCCATCGTGAGAATGAGATGAGCGTGGCCGCTGGCAGGAAACGTGAAACGATAGTAGGCAGCCTCTTCACTGGCCGTGAATTCGGCCTTGATCCTCCAGGTTTGCAGATCGGCCTCGTAGTAATACGGAGTCGCAACTTCGAAATCGTGATCAAAATCCGACGCGTATGCGTCAGGATCAGACTCAGTCTCACCGACCGAAGCCATCAACGTCGCAGGGCCGGCAGGAAATCCATAGATCTTGTCCGCGAGATACCGGTCAGTAATCCCGGGAGTAGTTATCGGCGCAAGCCGGGCCATGCCAAAAGGGCGCTGGACGTACGGCACGGTCGCCGTGAGCAGTTGCCCGATGCCTCCGATATTCGGAGAAACATAATCCACTAGCTCCTTCTGTGGATGTCCTTGGGCGAACATGATAGTGCCTAAAAAGGCCGACAAAATCAGAGCGATTGAAGTCGTCTTCATTTATTCTCTCTTCCCTGTTTTTCCGCTGCCTATTAACAATTGAGAACTGTCTTTTGTTACCTACTCGATTCTCTATCCCGGAGCGTTCTGTCGGAGGTGCCACTTGCGCCAGTGCCGGATTCGGACTGGCCAATAACGCCAGTCCGGCAACAATTGGAATTGCAAATGTCTGCGCAAGGCAGAACGAGACCCGGGATTCCCAGTCCCCTTGCTGATTTGGCCCAGGTTCTTCAGTCAGTACGGGGGTAAGGACACCGAACGATAGTGGCCTCTTGTTTTGGTTTCTTGACTCTGAAGTGGGACCTAGCACGTAGGTTGTGCCGTAAATGCGACTGCTGTGTCTCTTCACTTTTCTGCCCTAATTCCGGAATTGCTTCGCGCACCAACAACAGTAGAGGAATAGCGCGATAGCGGCAAGGTTGCAACGGTTTCCCGCTTAACCATTTGACGCTGAAAATAAAAGACTTATGCGCATTTACTCCAGCTAACGGTAGATACCTTCGAAAAGGTCAGGGAATCGTTCGAACCCGCACGATTTCTCAGCGATGATTCGCGACGGGGAGTCCCCAAAGGCAAATTGAATTGTGCCAGGATAATGGCAGGCACTTTTCTTTCTGCCAGACCCCTTTCTTCGGACTCGGGAGATCGCGCCAATGCCGGCTCAAACTCCCCAAACGGTGCTCAGTCAACAGATTACGAAGCAAACCTGTAGAATGATTTTCGCCTGAGAAACGCATTCCAGATTTGTCCTGCAGTGGCAAGCCGTAGAATGTGGACAACTCGATAAACAGAATGCGAAAATCTTGAGCACACGGACGTTCAAAATGCAGTCGCCCTCGCCAAATGACGCCCGAATCGCAGAAATCGCTAAGATTGCTGAAACAAAAAGCGATATTGCGGCCCTGCAAGAGCATGTGAAGGAAGTTACTGAAGGGCAAGTATTTAAGGGGAGCCACCGCAGCGTTCAATTCCTCCAATACATCGTCGATCAAGCGATCGCAGGTCACTGCGAATCACTCAAGGAGCGCGTAATTGGGATTGAACTTTTTGGGAGATCCGCGACCTATGATACGGGCGACGATGCGATTGTTCGAGTCACGGCCAGCGATGTGCGTAGGCGCCTGCTCGAGCACTATGGAAGATACGGATCGACCTCTGAATTTCGGATCACACTGCCTTCAGGGTCATACATCCCAGAGATTACGCGCAGGCCGAATGGGGCTGCAATTTCGGACAACAAGACGGTGCTTCACGAGACAGCCCCAAGTCCGGACAAGCCGGCAACCATCGATCCTCCACTTTCGCCGTTTCCGAGGGAGTCGATTGACAATAATTCCAGAATTCACCAAGTAGCGACTGCCCATCCGCGGGGCTCTTCGAAACGAAAATGGTTGACTGCCGCGTTTGCGGTTGTGATGCTGAACCTCGCACTGTGGGGCGTCCTCTGGGCCCGGATCACGCGCATAGCGGCGGCGCCGAGCGCTGTGCTTCCCTGGTCAGCGCTTTTCGGTTCCTCCCATGCCGCCGAGTTAATCACAAGCGATCCAAATATAACCGAAATTCAGGAAATTACCGGCAGTCAAGTCTCTCTCTCAGATTATGCCAACCATGATTACGTTCCGATGCCCAACAAGCTCACGCCCGAACAAGATAATATCGTCAGGAATGTTTTGCGAGGGGACAAGTCTTCTCAGGTCGATGCACCTATTGTTGCCAAAGTTGCGGCACTCGCTCAAGCTAATTCAAAAAGCATAGACGTCCGTGCGGCCCGAAGCATTCAACTGATAGACTTGAAGTCCGATAATAACTTCATCCTTCTGGGGAGCCCTCGCAGTAATCCATGGTTCTCTTTTTTCGGCGACCAGTTGGATTTCCGGTTTGTATTCGACAAGAACTCCGGTTCGGAATTTCTCCGGAATCTTCATCCACGTCCGAATGAACAATCGGCCTATATTCCAACCGCTAACGGCTATGCTACCGGGGATTCGTATGCCATCATCGCGCTGGTTAAGAATCCAGATCAAAGCGGGCAGGTCCTGCTTCTTGCAGGAGCGAACTCGGAGGGTACTGCGGCTGCAGGAAAGGTTGCAACCGACTTAAATCGCTTAAATACTGAACTGCATAATTGCGGCATTAACCCTTCTGGTCCGGTCCGGCATTTTGAGATGTTGTTGCACCTGAATACCATGGCTGGCACTCCGAGTGATATCGATGTGGTGGCGTGCCACATATTGCCGAGCGAATCTGCCCACTGACAACTCCTACCCGCGACAACAACTCGAGCCGATAGGTCGATTCTTATCGGGGCGAGAACTCCCAGGAGTGACTCGCCTCTCTTCTCCGATGGAGATACAAATGGAACTGCCGCACCAGACTCCCACAGGCTATTGTGCGCTCTCCTCAACCTTTGCGATCCGGTCTACGGCGGGATGCTCGAGCCGCTGGACAATTCCACTCGGCCAACGAATCTCCACGTGGTCGATCTTTGTCTCGGCGCCAAGGCCAAAGTGAGGGCGGCGATCGCTCGACGACATGAACCCTACACTGGTGGTCACGTGGTTATAGAGTACCCTGCCGGATGCGGTGGTCACCGTGATGGTGGCGCCAATTCCGTCGCGATTGCTCTTGTGTCCGAGTAGATCGAACATGATCCAGTGATTTTTGATCAAGGCATTATTCATCAGAATGCGGGGCTTCTGGCCGAGGGAAGTCACCACCAGATCCATGAAGCCGTCATTGTTTAAATCGACAAATGCCGAACCGCGCTGGTAGCCGACAAATCCAAAATCTGGCCCCATTTTTTCTGTGACGTCGATAAAGGTCCTGCCACCTTCATTCTCGAACATGGTGTCGTGCTGTCTTGAAGTCTCAGTCAGGTCGTCCACATCTCCATCCGCGGAGTACACGTCCTTCCAGCCGTCGTTGTTGTAGTCAATGAAGCCAATACTCCATCCCGACAGATTCCGGGTCAACGGGCCAAGCTTGGTGGACCAGGTTACTTCGCTGAATGACCGTCCGCCTTCGTTTTTGAGAATGCCGAAGACCTGCCCGGCCAGGTCGTTGTAGATAATATCGACCCAGCCGTCGTTGTCGAAATCTTTGGCGTCCGAACCCATGCCCGATACGGAATCACCCTCGTCGTTATAGGCCACGCCATATTCAAGGCCGCTCTCCTTGAACGTTCCGTTGCCCTGATTGACAAAGAGAAAATTTGGCTCGGTGTCGTTGGCGATGAAGATGTCCATCAGCCCATTGCCTGTAAAGTCCGCGATCGAGATACCCATTCCCTTGCCCAGAGATTTTCCAATGCCGCTGGCTTTGGTGACGTCCTCAAAGCGGCCGTGGCCAAGGTTGCGATAGAGCCTCGATTCAATGTTTTTATAGACCTTCGGATCGCAATACTCCTCAATTGTGGCGTCCTTGAAGCACTGCTTATCGGACTGCGGAGTCCAGGTCGTGTAATTGGAAACGATAAGGTCCAGAAGTCCATCGTTGTCATAGTCGAACCAGGCCGCCCCTACGCTCAACACTTTTTCCGGCTTATATTCGAGTCCAGATCCCGCGGTCACATCGGTAAATGTTCCGTCGCCGTTGTTATGGTAGAGAGCGTTCCTGCCAACATTGCAGATGAAGAGATCGTCGTGTCCGTCGTTGTCGTAGTCCGCAACGGCGACACCAAAACAATAGCCGAGCCCGGATCCAATTAGCCCGGCCTTGGCGGTTACATCCTCAAACGTTCCATCGCCGTTGTTTCGCAGCAGGCAGTTGTAATAAGCGGGCGAGGTTTTCTCCAACTCCGGCAGCTTGGCACCGTTGGTAAAGAACAGATCCATCAGCCCGTCATTGTTATAGTCAATCGCGGCAACGCCACCGCACATCGGCTGCGGAAAATACTTTCTGCCCGTGAAGTCGTTGTTGGTGCGGTAGGAAAACTGGGACCGGCCGGCGACGTTGGTGAACCAGTAGGAGCCGGTCTTCGACGGATCCTGTTCCAGTGTTCTGCCATCGGTTTGCGTTTCTGAGTTGGACGATTGCGTCGCGGCAGAAGGCGAAGGCTTAGCGGCATGTCCCGTGGCGGGAAGGCCCAGCACAATAGCCTGCCGGACGGCCAAGCCAGTCAGCCAGGCCAAAATCGAGGCCAAGAAACTTCGGCGCCTCACATCTGTCATTTCCTGTAATCCGCTCCCTGGAGGGGCCCCCTCCATCTTCCATGCCGCACGGCTGCTTCCATTCCAACTGCACTGCGGCCTCTTTTCTGCGTCGTTGATGGCACACTTTGACGAGGCACAACTCACCTATGTGTCGTCTGGGAAGCAGCTTCGAATTTCCCCAAATGGGCCTTTGCCAAATCCGGCTGATTCAACTTCCGATAGAGATTTGCCAAGAGAAAATGAATCTGGGCATCGCTGGTGTCGAGCTCTTGGAGAGTCAGGGCTCGTTCTCCTTCGAGTGCGGCATTCTTGAAATCTCCCTCATGGTCTAGTCCCTTTGCCAATTCGTAGTGCGCATCGCGAGACTTTGGGTCTGCTTCAATTGCCCGTCGATCTTTTTCAACACCGTCCTGACTACGTCCAAGCGAAAGCAGAAATCTTCCGTACGCAACGAGAATCGACGCACTTTGGGGCGACTTCTGTGGAGAAAGATTCTCTGCCTGCTGGTATAGCTCCAACGTTTTAGTTTCATCTCCCAAAGCTTCTTGGGTCATAGCAAGATAGAACACGGGAAGCGGGCTTTTGGGAGAGAGCGTCTGGGCTGTCTGAAGCGGCGAGATTGCCAGTTTGAAATCGTTTTGTGTGTAGTAGAACATCCCGAGAAAAAACTGAGCTTCTTCGGAGTTTGGATCGGCCGTAACGGCTGTAATAAGACAACTCTTCTCAACATCTGGGCGATGGGCGAAGGCGGCCAACCGAGCCTTCAGGACCAGGGCCGGAACCATGTACGGGCTCTCATGCAGCGCGGTATCAACTTCGTTGACAGCCTCGGAAAACTTCCGTTCGGCAAAGTCCTGTTTTGCGTTCTCGTAATGTTGCGCCGGGCCGACTGCGAGTTGGAGTGCGAGAAGCCAGATCATAGAAACTTGCCTCCAGGCGCAAGGGAGGAATACTTGCCAGCCGGCACAGGTTCGAAGCGGCCCGAGCGCTTGATCGCCGAGGGCTATCGAACCCGAGAACTCGATTGGGACGATCCGGCCTTTTGAGAGCGGCCACTTTCTACGATTGTCAGAATCTGATCGGCCTTCACATCTTTGAGTATTTGCTTCACACCCGTGGGCCATGCGAGTTCAATTCGATCCACAACGGGCGCGTTCCCCAATCCGAAGTACACGCGTTTGTCGCTGGACGAATTGTAGCCGACGGCTGTCGTAGCCTGATTGTACTGAACGCCATTTGCGGTCGTTATCTTTACCTTGGTTCCCAATCCATCTCGATTGTCGGCCACGCCAACGAGCTTCAGTATGATCCAATGATTGGGATTCGAAGACCGATTCATGAGTAACTCGGGCGCCGCATTAAGGACTGTGACCACAATATCGACTTTCCCGTCGTTGTCTAAATCACCGAATGCGGCGCCGCGGTGTGCAGCCGGAACGGAAAAACTCGCTCCCGCTTGTGCGCTCTCATCCATAAATGTCATATTCCCGAAATTGCGATAGAGCAAATTGGGCAGCGAATACGGCTTATGATTTACCTCCATCGAATTGTCCAGAATTGCGGAGCCAGCAGCAAAGATATCCTTGTTCCCGTCGTTATCGAAATCGAAAAGTCCTGTTCCCCAAGCGGTAAAGCGGGTTGTCATTGCGGCTAAACCGGTCTTGTCAGTGACGTCTTCAAATTGGCCATTCCCCAGATTGCGGTAGAGAGGAAATGTGTCACCGTACATCGCAGCGTGAAAGATATCCGGCTTGCCATCATTGTCGATATCGCGGAAATCAGTGCCCATACCTGCAACAGTCTTGCCGTTTTCGTTGTAGGCTACACCGGCCAAGAGTGCGACATCTGTAAATGTCCCATCAGCATTGTTGTGCAACAAGAAATTCGGGAAGGTGTCGTTGGAAACAAAGATGTCGGTGAACCCATCGTCATCATAATCGGCAAAAGCTACGCCCATGCCTTTACCTACATATTGGGAAATATGCGACTGCCGCGAAACGTCGGTGAATGTGCCGTCACCATTGTTCTGATACAAGATATTGGGTGTTCCGCGATACTCATTGGGAGAGCAATAGTCAACGATGTTGTCTGTCTGGCAACTATGAGCGGTGGAGACCGAATAGTCCAGATAATTCACAACAAAGAGATCGAGCAATCCATCGTTGTTGTAATCAATCCACCCTGCTGTGACGGACCAGGGCTTGCCCTGTCCCGGAAAAATGCCGCTGACACCTGCTTTCTCTGTCACATCAGTGAATGTCCCGTCGCCATTGTTATGAAGGAGTTGATTGTGGTTAAATCCGGTCACATACAGATCCACAAACCCGTCATTATCGTAATCTCCGGCCGCTACGCCCATCGAGTAGCCAACACCATCCACACCAGCCTTTTCGGTGACATCAGTGAAGCTTCCGTCGCCATTATTGTGAAAGAGTCTGTTATAGAAACTGGGGTCGTTTTTATTCAAAGACGGAATTTGTGCCCCGTTCGCAAAGAAGATGTCCAGGAATCCGTCATTGTTGTAGTCGAAGACTGCAACACCGCCAGTCATTGTCTCTATGGAGTAACGCTGGGGACTTACACTGTTCTTCAATACGAAATGTATCTTTGACGCGTCAATTGTGTTCTCGAAGATCATTGGCGAATCAGCGGATTGAACGGTGGCGGATGCCCTGTGCCCGGTACTGTGAAGTTGATTCCTGGGCGGGATGCCCTTTGTTGGCCGTCCGATGGTCATGCCAAGCGATGATGCTTGGAAGTTGACAGTTTCTGCGCTTAGAGCAGCCAAGCCTGTCACAAAGTCACGTCGCGTAATTGCCAACTTCATTGGGTACCGATTGTACTGTTTGCCATTCGCAAAGAACACTTTCTTGAAAGTGAACAGGCCAGATGAATGCATCTGGCCTGTTGGTTGGAATTCTGGCGAATTGACGTTTAGAACTGGATCCTTGCGATAAACTCGCCGCTTCTCGGAGCGTAATTTCCACCGGCGTTAGTGATGCTCCCTGCCATGACGCCGAAAAGTTGGTTACCGGACCCGGTCGCAGCCGGGTTGGACGTGTTATTGAAGCCCGGATATACCCAGCGGTTAAAGACATTGAAGAAGTCAGCACGGAGAGAGAACGACGCGCCTTCCTTGATCGGGAAGACCTTGCCGAAGCCCAACTCCTCGCTCGGCTGTCTGGCCTGGCGGTAGTCGTTGTAGAACGGCTTGGACGTGGAGTAGGTGCCGAGGGCGGGAGCTGCCCACGCATTGGCATTCAGGAAAGGATTGTTAATATTCGAGCTGTGGTTATTGAGGTTTTGCAGGAAGAGCGGCTGACCCGGAACGCGATTCGCAAAAACTGAAAAGTTTCCGGTGGCTGCGTTAGCAAAAGTCACCGAATCCAAGTTGGTCGTCCAGGTATTCGGTACCTGTTGCGGGAAACCGCTCGCGTAATGGAAGTTGCCGTCGGCGGTCCAGCCCGCTAAGAGAGCGTGCTTCCAGCCATTTCGGTCAAAGCTGAAACGCGGCACCTCGTAGTTGAAGTAGAAGTTAAGCATTTGCGGTTCGTCGATGCTTTCAAAGGATTTCTGGCTCTTGGGAGGGAGAGAGGGATCCTGTGCATAAATCGAAGTGGTGAAGGTGGGAGACGTCGCTCCCACAGTCCCCAGATTCTTCGACCACGAATAGCCGACGCCGCCCGACAGTCCGTTGCTGATGCGCTTGGTGACCTTGACCTGAAGCGCGTCGTACCACCAATTGCCGTCGTGCTCGTACATGTCACCAATGCCGCCGAACTGCGGAAACGGCCTCAGTGCCTGAGCCAGAGTGGCCCCGGACGGGAAGGTGGAATACGGCGCCTTAAAGCCTCTCGCCGCCACGGAAGGAGAAGAGATCGCCTGCGTCAACAGGTTGAAATCATTCGCGTTGGTAACGTTTAGACCATATTTCTGCGACAGCATTGTTGGGGTGAGTTCGTTTGTCGTATTCGTCAGGTTGTCAGAATTGAGCCAAACGCCCCGGTCGTCGATGAAGGACACGTTGACCGAAAGATTGTTAATAATCTGGCGCTCAACGCCTACGGTTGATTGCAGAAAGCGCGGCGGACGGCCATTGTTCGAAACAATGAATGAAGGGGGTGAATTGGTTGAACCAAGATTCGGGAAGGCGCCCGGATCGAAGTTGGTGGCTGTGATAGCAGCCGGGGAGAACGGTATGCCGTTCTTAAGAGTATCGCCGACAAGTGTACCCGAGGGCAGGCCGGCGGGAAGATCATTCGAGGGACTGGTGAGAAACACCTGGTTAAAGCCGAATCCCTGGTTGCTATAGCCTTCTTCATTCATGAAGAGCTGGGGGCCGGAGTAGAATCCAGTCGCCGCATGGATCACGGTCTTTGGAGTCAGTTGATAGCTGGCGCCAACGCGAGGCTGAATCATCCAGGGATAGAAGTGCTCGAAGACGCAGTTGCAGCGTCCGGTGCCATTTCCTTCATATTCGGTTCCACCCAAGAGGCCGCCAGCCGACGGATTTACGACAGTGGGACTAAATTGGGTTACCCGCAGATGTTGCTCGTGCTGCATCTGTTCGAGATCCCAACGCAGTCCGAGGTTCAGCGTGACCTTACTGGTTACCTTCCAGGTGTCTTGGGCGTAAAACGAGCCCTCCATGCGGATAAACCATTGGATGTTATCGTTGCCAATACTCGCGCCACCCAACTGGCCAAGAACGAAGCTGGCAAAACCATCGCCTTGGCTCGCTCCATAAAGGTTTTGGCCTGAGGAGGACGGTAGAGATGTCTGAGCGGGGCCGAATCCGTAAGATCCGTCCGACAGGTCGTTGTGTGTGCCCCAGAGTTGATGACGGAAATCGCCGCCAAAGTCGAAGGTGTGGCGGCCGTGGGTCCAGATCGCGGATTCCGTGTCGTACCAGTCATTGTCAATAAACGGCGCGTTGTTGATGCCCAGTTGCGGAACGTTCTGATGGTTGACGGTGAGTCCCGAGAAAATCGGGAAGGTTTTCGCAGCGCCGCCAGGCATATTCGCCAATGAGGGCAACCCAAGAGTCGTCTGATCGAAGTTCTGCACCGCTGCATCCTGCAGAGCGTCGTGGCGCGTCCAGTCCCATCCTGCGTGAAGCACAAGATTCGGCGTGGCCGTATAGTCCGCATTCAGATACAACTGCGGGGCGGGGGTGTGGTTCCAGCGAGTCGAACCTCCCACGGTGTTAATGCCATCATCCGCATTGTCCTTGTTCCCAATCTCGTGCATATAGTAACCGGAAAAGTGCCACTTCTCGCCGATATAGTGATCGAGTTTGACGCTCGTCAGGTATTGGTACTTGTTGTTCGGTTGTAGATTGGGGTAGTTGCCGTTCAGCGCATTGGCAGTGGCCCCCGCGGGAGTCGGCATGTAGGCAAGAGCCTTTACCGCTACCGGATCCCAGGTGCTGGGCGCGCCGATAAAGTTGTTCGGAAACGGATCACGGACCGTCGCGGTCGAACCATTCGTACAAGTCGCTACTCTGGTGGTCGCCGGGTTGTAGACTTGCCCGTTTAACATCGCCCGGCCCAAGCAGTCCAGAACCGGATTTCCGTTGTTATCCTTAATGGGACCAAGCAAGTTAGAGCTCAGGTCGCCAGTGAGATAGGCTTGCGTGGGAACCGTAATGGTTCCGTTGTTTAGGGTTTGCGAATTGTGGTACTCCTCGTACGCGAAGAAGAAGAACGTCTTGTCGTGGCCATTGTAGACGTGAGGAATGAACACCGGTCCGCCCAGAGAGGCGCCAAAATTAAGCTCCCGTTGAACCGGGTTATACTTCTGGAGTGTTTTCGCATTCACGTAGTTGAAGGGCTGTCCGGCGTCCAAATCCTCATTTTCGAGGTAGTTGAAGGCCGTCCCGTGCAGCTTGTTTGTCCCGGACTTCGAGGTGTAGTTGAAGACTCCGCCTCCAGACTCACCAAATTGGGCGGAATAGTCGTTGATCATCACGGATTCTTCGCTAAGCGACTCGACCGAGGGCTGCTGCTCATCGGAGATGGCGCCCTTGGTCGCATTGGTGTCGTCCAGGCCATCCATAAATACGCGGTACGTCGTTGCCGGCGAGCCTTGGACGTGGATATCGTTCCACCCGCCTCCGATGGAGCCCGGCAGCAAGGAAGCAAAACCCATCGGGTCGCGAATGGCTCCAATGCCGTTAATGTTGATCGGAAGCTCATTCAGATCCCTCGTGGTGACCTCGGAGTTGATCTGGGCGCTATCGGTCTGGAGCAGAGGAGCATCCGCCGTTACAGTGACCGTCGCTGTAGCTTGCCCCACAGAGAGTTGCAGGTTGATAGTCGCGGTTTCTCCGACCGAAACCGTGATTCCTTTGCGAATCAACTCCCTGAAACTGGACGCGTTGACTGTGACGGAATAGTCTCCCGCAGGCAAATCCGGGATCGTATAGGTTCCGACGCCAGTCGTAACCGTGAAGTTCTGCGTGCCCATCGCGGTATTGGTGACAGTCACCTTGGCACCCGATATTGCGGAACCTGACTGATCGGTGACAATTCCGGATATCGTGCCGCGATCGAGCTGTGCAAAGCACGATACGCTCGCGAAGCACAGCACGATAAGCGTCAAAGTCGTGTTGACGAGGCAGCAAATCCAAGAGTCTCTTAACGTCATCTTTCCTCCCTGAGTTCGCACAAGTTTTTTCGTGACTTCGTGAAGTAGTTCTTTACGGTCGGAGAACACCCTACGCCTCGGTTGAGAGGAAAAACAAGGTTAGACATGAGTCTAACGGCGCCCGTACGTCGCTGTTAATAAATGGGTTGTCTTTTTTGACTTGCTGTAACAGTAGATACTTCCGTTAGCTGGAGAAGAGTTGATTTGATCGCCGATCAGTGTAAACAGAGGAACAGGCCGTTCCCCGGGCGATACTTTTCAATCGATGCCAATTTCATGCAATTAAGACTCTCGTTTCAATCTAGCTTCATAGCGACTGCCCGTGGGAAATTAGAGGATTGGTTCCTGAATTAATGGCGTAGGCAATGTTTGATTCAATCGCGAGTTTCTCGAGTGAACCCTTTGACAATGCGCGGAATTCAACTCCGAAGACTGAGGACAATTCTGTCGGCCATATTCGGGCACTCGCGGGCGCATTGGGCGGCCGACTCAGCAATTGCGCAACAAACTTCCAAAACGACTGGGAGGAGTTCGGGCAGGTTGTGACTTTTGCCCTTCTCCATTTCTGAGTACCTCCTTGACTCCAGCGCTATGAATCGATCAAATTCTCTTGTTCACTTCAGCTGCTTTTCTTCGCTTCATTCAACAGGCCAACAGTCGCGCAGTTCCCGATTTGAAGCCAACTGCCCTTCTGATTGGCGTTGATCTGCACGGGCGCGTCGTCCAGCGACAACCCGATCTGTCTTAACCGGTATTATTCGGCAGCGCAGCTTACACTGCCGATGAGAGGACGAGGAGAATGAAAAAATGGGAAGCCGCCAGCCGTCGGAAGCTGGCGAAGTGCGCATGGTGTCTCGCCATCGTATTTTCTATTTCTGCTGCTCTAGTGGGTCAGACTCCTCTATCGTCCGGCGTGGATCGTGATTCGGCCATTCATCTGAAGGCTGATGCCGCAGCGCCCGGAAAGCCGCTCGTGCACTTCTGGAGTAAGGTAGTCGGCGCGGGTCGAGCCAACGAAGGCTTGCGGGCTACCTGGCAGGAAGAACTTGTAACGGCAGCAAAGAACGACGGATTTCAATATGTGCGCTTTCACGGAATATTCCAGGACGACATGTTTGTCTATCGGGAGGATCGGCAGGGAAATCCGATTTATAACTTCCAGTATGTGGACGATTTGTATGACCGTATGCTGGCAAATGGCGTACGCCCCTTTGTCGAGTTGAGTTTTTCGCCTGCTCCGCTCTCGACCGTGCATGGCACGACATTCTGGTGGCGTGCCGATGGTACTCCGCCGTCCGATTACAACAAATGGGCGGCGTTGGTCCACGCATTTGTCCAGCATTGCGTTGATCGATATGGAATCGCCGAGGTTCGCAGGTGGTACTTCGAGGTCTGGAACGAGCCGAATCTGTATGAGTCATTCTTCCGAGGCGGATCGCAAGAGCAATACTTCGAGCTGTATAAAGAGACCGTTGAGGCAATCAAGGAGGTGGACCCCCAGCTTCGGGCTGGCGGTCCTGCAACCAGCAATTTCAATATGGATCAGGAGGCGCTTCAGAGGGCGGAAAATTCGGGAAAGCCATTCGATCCCTTTTCCATTCCGTGGGGTCCCATTTGGATCACTGACTTTCTGGACTACTGCCGCAAGAATCATCTGCCAGTGGACTTCATCTCAACTCATCCCTATCCGCAGGATTTTGCCATCGACCAGCCGGGGACACCGGAGCGGCAGCACTATCGCCGGAGTATCGATGCGACACGCGACGATCTTCGAACACTCCGGGAGTTGATTGGCCACAGCCCGTATCCCAAGGCGGAGATCGAACTGACGGAATGGAGTTCGAGTCCATCCCCCGTGGACCATTCACATGACTCTTTGGCGGCCGCAGCTTTCGTTGCAAAGACCAACCTCGAAAGCATCGGTCTGGTAGATTCGCTTTCTTACTGGGTGTTTACCGATGTTTTTGAAGAGAACAGAAATACCGACTCTGTCTTCCACGGTGGTTTCGGCCTCATTAACTATCAGCAGATCGTGAAGCCAGCATTTCATGCATATCGCATGATGAATCTACTCGGCGACCAAATGCTGGCTCAGGTCACGGGAGGAATCGTAACACGCTTCAGCGAGAGCGGGCGGATCGCCGTCATGGCCTACAATTATCCGCCTGAGACGAAGGTCTCCCTGCCGGTGAGCAACACCCTGGAGGCCGCGGACGCAATCGACAATAGCGGAAGTGCCCGCGAATTCAGCTTGGATTTGTCGCATTTGCCGGCCGGCGCATCGTTTGTCGTCGAGACTCTCGACAAACTGCATGGCGATGCTGTCGCAGCCTGGGAAGCGATGGGGAAACCGGAGACCCAAATCAAGAACAGACGAAACTGCTTCGAGAAGAGGCGTGGGCCACCCAGAAAGAGATCGTGAGGGCAGATTCCGAGGGCAAACTCCACATTGAGACCAGGCTGCCGCCGTGGGCATTGGTGTCCATCCGTCAAATGTAATTCCCGAGGGAGACAGGAAGGAAAGGTGGATACATACTCGACCAGCCGTCTGGTGGCTCTCCGGCGCGCTGGAACCTGGAATACACCAACCGCCATGGCGCGCTGGCGCACGGGATGGAAGACACTTGAGATCGATAACATGCAAACAGATTCACAGGAGTGAATAGAGATGGAATCACTTGAGACGATTTTGACGACGAGACGGGATTTGCTTTCCAGAGGAACCGCGGCGGGTGTGATGACGATGCTCATGCCATCGGAAGCGAGCAGCGCAGTCGATGGACATCCTGAATTTTCCGCGCGGAGCGTCAGAGATTTCGGAGCGATTGGTGACGCAGTAAGTGATGATACTGCCGCGTTTCAGCGTGCACTCGACGCCGTCGGCACTGCCGGCGGAGGGACCGTCTATGCACCCCGGGCAGATATCTCTTCAAGGGAACGATCAACGTTCCGAGCGGCGTAACGCTGCGCGGTTCCTACGCTTGCGTGCCGTCTCACGTCGGCTTGCGAAATCATGGAGCTGCCAAACCCGGCGACGATGGCACCGCCCTGCTGGTGACGGCGGGAAAGGGAAACGAGGATGGCACGCCGTTTCTCGCACTGAATACGAATAGTTCCGTCGCGGGGATCACCATTTTCTACCCCGAACAGGTCACTGACTCTGCGCCGGTGCCCTACCCATGGACGATCGTCATGCGGGGGAAGAATCCTGCGATTTTCGATGTAGAATTGCTCAACCCCTTTCAAGGAATCGACGCCAGTCAAAATGAGCGGCACAACATACGGAACATTACCGGTCAGCCCATCCGACGCGGAATATTTGTGGATGCCATCTACGATATTGGACGTATCGAGAACGTTCACTTCAACCCCTGGTGGAGTTCGCACAGCGCGGTTTACGACTGGCAAATGCAAAACGGAGAAGCATTCATTTTCGGACGAGCCGACTGGGAGTACGTTCTGAACACATTCTGCTATGGATATCATGTAGGCTATAAATTCATCGCGACTGACACTGGTGAGTGCAATGGTAACTTTCTTGGGATCGGGGCAGATGACTGCAACCGTGCGGTTCTCGTTGAACAGAGCGCCGAGTATGCCCTTCTCATTGCAAACGCGGAATTCACCTCATTCCATGGCCCTGAACCAACCATGGTGGAGGTAGGGCCAGCTCATCACGGCGTCGTTCGCTTCAGCAACAGTGCCTTTTGGGGCCCCTGCGACCAGATTGCGAAGATCGCGGGTGGAGGCACCGTGGGCTTCAGCGATTGCACGTTCGTGCAATGGGGAAGGGATGGAGATCGCGCCGCAATTCAGGTGAGTTCCGGGACTGTCCTGATCCGAGGATGCGAGTTTCGTCAGAATAAACAGCACGTTTCCCTTGGAGAGGCTGTCCATTGCGCCATCATCAGCGGCAACCTTTTCAAAGGCACTGCACGAATAGCGACTGCGACGCAGGCAAACGTACAGCTCGGATTGAATGCGGATTATTGACTACCTGACGTCGCCTGGCTTAGTTGCTCAGGTGGGAGAGTTCCATTCTTGAGCCGCCATTATCTGAAGAACCCGATCACCCCGTCGATGTCAGAAAACGAGGCTCGACGCATCACTTATATTTCGCAGAAAGTTTTTTGAGGCGCGAATGGCAGATACCGAGTTACTATCAGAACCAGGCTTGGGCCCGTACCAGGCTTGGGCCCGTGCAAGGCCGGTGGCGCTATGAAAAGAGACATCAACCGCAGGGCTTTCATCCAAGGCATAAGCGTTTCGGCTTTGGGATTGTACCTTCCGTCAACCAGACTGCTGGCGGTAGATCCGGCGCCAACGGCACCTGTTGCAGTGGGCAGGTGCTCTACCTACGGCTCGGAGATTGTCGCAACACTTGCGAGGATGTTCGATCAAATAGGTGGGTTGCAGAAGCTGGTTGGCGGCAAGACCGTGGCTATAAAGATCAACGTGACCGGGGGTTCCTCGCAGCGTTTCCGCGGCATTGAGCAGGGACAGACCTATTGGGTACATCCTCAGGTTGTAAGCGCGACGGTTCACCTGCTCGGTGTGGCAGGAGCGCGACGCATACGCTTGCTCGAGAGCCCAACCGGATCCAAGGTGCGTACGCTCGAGGAGTTTCTTCAGCAAGCGGGCTGGCGGCCCTCAGATTTCACCAGCGCTGCTTCACGCGTGGAGCTCGAGAATACGAATTATCCGGGCTCCTCGAACAAGTACGCCCGGCTTTGGGTTCCGGGGGGAGGGCTGTTGTTCAAAGCCTACGATTTAAGTCGCGCCTATCAAGACTGCGATGTTTTCGTATCTCTCGCCAAACTGAAGGAGCACAGCACCGCCGGCCTTACCGGAGCCATGAAGAACTGCTTCGGGATTACCCCCACCACCATCTATGGCCAAGGCGCTGGTCTGGATGAGCCAAGCGTTGAAGCGGTTGGACCAAGAGATATGCTGCACTCAGGGAGACGCCAGCCTCCCAGAAGTGCGCTGTCGGAACTCGATGCGCATTCGCCACGCGATCCCGGCTACCGCGTCCCGCGCGTGACCGTCGACCTGGTGGCTGCGCGCCCCATTCACCTGAGCATTATCGATGGTATTGAGACCGTGGCGGGCGGCGAGGGTCCGTGGGTCAGGAATATGCGGACCGTTTCCCCAGGTTTATTGATTGCGGGTACGAATTGCGTTACCACGGATGCAGTTTGCACTGCGCTGATGGGTTTTGATCCGATGTCTGACCGGGGCACAGCTCCCTTTGAAAACTGCGACAACACGCTGAAGTTAGCAGAGGAATGGGGCATTGGGACACGCGACCTGAGGCGCATAGAGGTACTCGGCCTCCCATCGCGAAAGGCAAGATCGAATTTCGGAAGGTGTAACTTTCCGCCGCAATTTCGGATTCGGGGCTCAGATTGTGAGGAGCGCTGTGTTTTTCAACGAACGCCAGCGCACTGACTGTGCATTACACGGGCAGTCATCCGGACCGGAGGATTCGAGCGCTCTATACATTGTTCCCGAAGCAAAGCAGCCGGCGCTTGAAATCTATTCACCACAGATGGAGAGGATTTGAGAAATGCCAATTGAACGGCGTGGTTTCTTGAAGGCTATAGCAGGCACAAGCGCGCTCGCTTTGGCTCCGCGCCTTGCTGGAGCGGAGGAGCTGGCGGCACGTGCAACACGAGGAACTCCGGCGCCGAAAATCAAAGATATCAGCGTCATTGAGTGTGAACCTGCTGGTGTGCGCTTGACCGTAGTAAAGATCACGACAGATCAAGACGGACTGTATGGCTACGGCTGCGCGACTTTTACGCAGCGCGCAGATCTGGTGAAGCCTGCGGTGGAGAAATATCTCAAGCCGTTTCTGCTGAACAAGACAACCGACCGGATCGAAGACATTTGGCAATCCTGCTATGACAGTTCGTATTGGAAGAACGGCCCAGTATTGAACAACGCGATCAGTGGTGTCGATCAAGCGCTATGGGATATCAAAGGTCGTCAAGCAGGGATGTCCGTCTACCAACTTGCGGGCGGCAAATGTCGCGAAGCGGCCGATATCTATGCGCACGCCAGCGGCGATGAATTTGAAGACGTTGTCGAAAGTGCGAAAAAGTATATTGCACAAGGCTTCCGAAATGTTCGTGTTCAGGTGGGTCTTCCCGGAATGGCGGGTTATGGTTCGCAGCACCAGGAAGAAGGTCGGCCACAGGCACTCCACGACAAGCCGCTCTTTGATCCCGCGGCCCAGATGCGGCGCGCGCTGAAGCTTCTTGAAATTTGCCGCCGTGAACTCGGTGACGAAGTCGAATTGCTCCATGATATGCATGAACGGCTGACGCCGAACGAGGCAGTGCAGTTCTGCAAGGAGGCCGAGCAATTCCGAATGTTCTTTCTTGAGGACCCGCTCTCTCCAGAAGATTTGGGATACTTCCGGCAGATCCGCCAGAATTGCGCAACTCCGATTGCCATGGGTGAGCTTTTTAATAGCCCGCATGAATGGCAGCCTCTTATCACGGAACAGTTGATTGACTATATCCGCGTGCATGTATCGCAGGCCGGAGGATTCTCTCCGGCGCGGAAGATCGCGATTCTCGCGGAACAGTTTGGTGTGAAGACGGCGTGGCACGGCCCCGGCGATGTTTCACCGGTTGGCCACATGGTAAACGTCACTTTGGATCTTGTCAGCTATAACTTTGGCATTCAGGAGTATTCGCCGTTCAACGAAAGAACGCAGGCGATCTTTCAAGGTTGCCCGGAGATGCGTGATGGCTATCTATGGGTGAGCGAGAAGCCAGGATGGGGCATTGAGATCGACGAGAGGGAAGCAGCGAAAGCACCGTTTACCGCCAGCCCGCTGAATGGTGGCTGGGGCGAGATTCGACTTCGTGACGGCACAGTCATCAAACAGTAACGCCCGGTACCAGCTGAAGAGCGCAGGTATGCACAGCTGCGCGTCGGTAGTTCATCGTTCTCGCTTGATGACAAATGCAGCCGTCGAGGTTTTCAAAGGAAGAATTCACGTATTTCTGGGCTCCGGCCGCGTTACTGGCCACCCTTCCTTTACTCGAATCCTGGCCAACCTCCGTCGCTTTCCGAGGCGAAGAATCAGCATAGGAAGGGAGGCGACAATACGGTCACAATGCATCGCCAATCCTGTATGGTGAGATCGTCGAATTTACGAGGATCGGGAAGAACATGCCGTTGCCGCGCTTGCAACTGTTCGAACTTGAAGATCTAACATGGTTCCCGCACACGATTCGGGATCTTGCGACAGACTATCTCCACTTTATGGAGACCCGCTTCGCTCTGCATAAGCCAGCCGTTCCCCTGCTCCGGGCGATACTCGAAAATTCGAAGACGTCGTGCGTAGTGGATTTATGCTCGGGCGGAGGCGGCCCCGTGCTGGCCATGTACGAAGCTCTGGCAGCGGACGAAATCAGTGTTCATTTCACATTGACGGACAAATTTCCTAATATTGCCGCGTTTCAACGTCTTTCCTCGCTGTACCCTACAGGCATTCAATATATTGCTGGTCCGGTCGATGCCACCAACGTGCCAAAGGACTTGGTCGGGCTGCGTACCGTGTTCAACGCGTTCCATCACTTTGCGCCCAAGTGGGCCCGGCTGGTGCTCGAAAGCGCGGTTCAAGCGCGGCAACCAATTGGCATATTTGAAATTCCGGAACGGAGCTTGCTCATGATGGTTCCATTCTTGTTCACGCCGATTTTTGTTGCGTTGGCCACGCTTTTCATAGTGCCATTCCGATGGAAGCGCTTGCTCTGGACCTGTGTGATTCCCTTGATCCCGCTCACCTGCTGGTGGGATGGTCTGGTATCCGCATGCCGTGCATATACGGGCGCAGAGATGCTGGCAATGACGCAGGGTTTCGACGACTACGATTGGCAAGCGGATCGCATTGGAGTTCGCGGCAAGGCCGGGCACCTTACCTACCTTCTGGGTATCCCGCGTCCGTCGCGCATTTAGTGCTGGTGGCCAGATTGCCGCCTATTCAGTCGAGGACCACGGGGTCGCGACTCTTGGGGCGCGAAGGGATGGCCGAAACTGGTCTAAAGAGCGGGGCTTTGTGAGACGAGAGTCGAAGATAATTGCCGTTTTCCGCACGTTGCGTTTACTTTTACTTGAAACAACGAGATGGTTTTCAGGAACCCGCCGGGTCGGGTTATGCCTGATAGCCTGTCGTCGTGCATTTCGATCAACGCGAATACCTCCGCTCGGAGGGTTGTGGACGGATAGCCGACCGCAGCCCTCGAAACAACGCCGAGACCATTTCGTTTACTGTCGTGCGCACAAACGGCTCATGACGAATCAGTATGCGATAGAAGCCCGGGCCATAGATCAGATCGAGGACCACCTCGCGATCCAGACCGCGCCGAATCTGTCCACGCTCCACTGCGCGATCGAAGATCACGCCAATCGATTCACGCCTGGGCTTGATAAAACGGTCCCGGAACAGGGAGGCAAATTCTCCGTCAACTAGCCCTTCCGCAAGGAAGTGACGCAGAACCAGTCCCGCCGGAGTGTCAAAAAAAGCAAACAGCGATCGAAGCTGTTCCTTAAAGTCCCGCTCTGCCGAGCCGGTATCCCGGATCGGAACCATCTCGGTGAGTTTTTTCGAGAAGGCATCGAACGCGATGTAGGCCTTACTCGGCCACCATTTATAGATGGTAGCTTTGCCCACTCCGGCTTTTCTTGCAATTTCTTCGATAGAGATGTCGCGGAGCGGCTTGGTCTTTAGCAATTCGGTGATCGCACCCAAGATGGCCTCTTCCGATTCCTCACTTCGCTGGCGTCCGCGGCGTTTCGACGCTGAGCTAACAATGTTTGTGAGTTTCCGTCGACCTTTTCTGCTGACCCCCTGTCGAGTGGCAGCTTCTTTCATCGCCTCTCCTCAAATGCATCATCGAGACTGCGCGACATTCCGGAGTAAAAACCGATTTCATTGTCAATCCGCGCCCGAGCATATTCTCACATTGCAGGATATTTAGATTGCATTATCAACGCCGAACGCCGTTTCGTCGAGGATTTTTGAATCTCTCCAGCGAACGAAGAATCCAACCGATATGTCAATTCTATACGAAGCGTATAGGAAGTAAAGCATGACAGACCACAGCACGCCTGGGACGAAATCCGAGGACAAATCCGATGTGGATCGTCAAAATCGCATTAAACCGCCCTTACACGTTCATCGTCCTGGCGCTGATCATTCTGATCCTCAGCCCGGTCATGATTTTCAGGACGCCCACTGACATTTTGCCTAACGTCGACATTCCTGTCGTCGCCGTGTCCTGGACATACACCGGACTAAGCCCAGAGGAGATGGAAGGGCGCATTACAACGGTTTATGAGCGCGTTCTTACCACTACCGTCGACAACATCCAGCACATTGAGTCGACGACAGTGAATGGAACGGCCATTGTCAAGATCTATTTGCAGCCAGGAGCGAGCGTTGACCGGGCGAACGCGCAAATTACTGCCGTTTCCCAGACCATCTTGCGGCAGCTTCCGCCGGGATCATTGCCACCACTCATTGTCAACTACAGCGCATCGACAGTCCCCATACTGCAGCTCGGTCTTTCGGGTAAAAATCTGACTGAGCCGCAGTTGAACGACATCGCACTGAATTTTCTCCGCACTCAACTCGTGACCGTACCGGGCGCTTCAGTGCCCTTCCCCTATGGCGGCAAGCAGCGCCAAGTGATGGTCAATCTGAATCCTCAGTTGATGCAGGCTAAGGGGCTTTCGCCAAATGACGTGCTCACGGCACTGGAAAGCCAGAACCTGATTCTACCGGGAGGAACGTCCAAGATCGGTCAATTTGAATACGACGTCGACCTCAATGCCGATCTCAAGACTGTTCAAGAATTCAACGATCTCCCGATCAAAAAAGTTGGAGATGCAGTTGTCTATCTCCGCGATGTCGCCACGGTGAGCGACGGTTTTGCTCCACAGACGAACATCGTCCGGCAGGATGGGAACCGCGGAGCGCTCGTAACCATACTTAAGGCTGGCGACGCTTCGACCATTGATGTCGTCAAAGGGATCCGGCAGCTCCTACCGCGCGTCGAGCAGACATTGCCTCCCGAGTTGAAGATTCAGCCGCTCTCCGACCAATCCATATTCGTGCGCGGCTCGATCAATGGCGTTATCCGCGAAGCAGTAATTGCTGCAGCTCTCACAGGACTGATGATTCTTGTGTTCCTGGGGAGCTGGCGGAGCACACTCATCATTGCGATCTCGATTCCGCTCTCGATCCTTACTTCGGTAATCGTACTGGGTTTTCTTCATCAGACTATCAACATCATGACCCTCGGTGGTTTGGCGTTGGCGGTTGGCATCCTTGTTGACGACGCAACCGTAACTATCGAAAACATTGAGAGGCACTTTGAAGAAGGCGCAGACCTTCATGAAGGGATCTTGCACGGTGCTGCTCAAATTGCGGTTCCAGCGTTTGTTTCCACGCTTTGCATATGCATCGTCTTTTTGCCCATGTTTTTCCTGAGTGGTGTCGCGCGCTTCCTTTTTGTACCGCTTGCCGAGGCAGTCATTTTCGCAATGCTCGCCTCCTACATTCTGTCGCGAACACTGGTGCCGACTCTTGCCATGTTTCTGCTCAAGACCCACAAACAAAGCGCTTCTGTTCCTCGCATGATCTTTGCGCGTTTTCATGCGGGGTTCGAGAGGTTCTTCGAAAAGATTCGCTCTTCGTATTCCTCACTGCTCGCGCGGCTCGTTGCCCTGCGCGTATATTTCGTACCCGGATTCCTGGTTGTCTGCCTCCTCGCCTCCGCACTGGTTCCGTTCCTCGGCCAGGATTTCTTCCCGGATACGGACAGCGGCCAGTTCACTCTGCATGTGCGCGCGAAAACTGGAACGCGCATCGAGGAAACAGCGCGCCTTGCGGATGAAGTAGAAGGCGCAATTCGCCAGGCGATTCCGACGAATGAGATGGACAACATTCTCGACAATATTGGCCTTCCCTACAGCAATATCAACTACATTTACAACAATTCGGGATTGACGGGCGCGGCGGATGCAGACATTCTCGTCTCACTGAAGCGGAAACATCACCACACGGCGGATTATGTGCGCACACTTCGCGAAACCCTGCCGCGCGACTTTCCAGGCGCAACGTTCTATTTCCTACCGGCCGACATTGTCACGCAGACGCTGAACTTCGGACTGCCAGCGCCCATCGACATCCAAATTGATGGCGCGGACATCGCAGGGAATCAGAAAGTGGCTGAAAAAATGCTGGGCGACCTGAGACACGTTCGGGGCATTACGGATTTGCGCATCCAGCAGCAGGCCGACTATCCAAAGCTTCATATCAATGTCGACCGGACGAAGGCTCTGCAGGCTGGATATACCGAACACGATATCGCCGACAGCGCGCTGATTTCGCTAAGTGGAAGTTTTCAGGTGACGCCGCAATTCTATCTCAACCCGAAAAACGGAGTCTCCTACAACCTCGTAGTGCAAACGCCTCAATACGACATGCAATCAGGACAGGATCTCCAGAACATACCACTTAGCGGCGCAGGCCAGAATGGGAATGGGATTCTCGCCGATGTTGCGAGCATCCAGCGCACGAGCGAGCTGGGCTCGATTAACCACTACAACATCCGGCGCGTTGTGGACATTTACGGCTCGGTACAGGATCGCGACCTGGGAGGGGTGGGCCGGGACGTGCAGCGGATTGTCGATACCAACAGGAAGTTGCTTCCGCGAGGCAGCTTCGTCTCCCTGCGTGGGCAATACAGCACCATGCGCAGCTCGTACTTTGGACTGATTGGCGGACTGGGCTTCGCAATCGTTCTCGTGTACCTCCTGATCGTGGTGAATTTTCAGTCTTGGCTCGATCCCTTCATCATCATCACGGCGCTGCCTGCTGCGCTTGCGGGAATTGTCCTGTCACTGTTCGTCACGCACACAACTTTAAGCGTGCCCGCGCTGATGGGAGCCATTATGTGCATGGGAGTTGCTACGGCCAACAGCATTCTGGTTGTTGCCTTCGCCAAAGAGAGGCTGTCTCAGCACGGCGACGCGATGATGGCTGCTCTGGAGGCGGGTGTGACGCGTTTCCGCCCGGTCATTATGACAGCGCTGGCCATGATCATCGGGATGATTCCCATGGCACTTGGGCTTGGCGATGGCGGTGAGCAAAACGCGCCATTGGGACGCGCCGTGATCGGTGGCTTGCTCTGCGCTACGGTAGCCACGCTTATTTTTGTGCCTTCGGTCTTTGCTCTTCTCCACGGCCGACAGGAATCGGCTAACGCGCAACCTGTGAGTGAACCGAGTAATCAACCCATCCACGCATGACTCCGAACTCTGGGGAAGGAGAAACACAAAATGAGCACGATCGAAGTAAACCGCGATCCAATTCAATCGAACGAAACCCAGTCCGCTCCCCTGCCGGACGCAAGACATGCGCGCTGGCTTTCGTTCCTCGTGGCTATGGCGACCGTGTTGCTTGGGATTGTGATTTACTCAGGTATTCATCAGCGCGCCGAAGCTCAACGGAGACTTGGCGTCGCGACGGAACGCGCGGCAATCACAATCGTCAACGTGGTGCATCCGCAGCCGGCTGCAGCCTCGCAGGAGATTGTGTTGCCGGGCTACACTCAGGCATTCAGCGATACCCCGATCTATGCTCGGACCAACGGCTACCTCAAGCGTTGGTATTTCGATATCGGAGCACGTGTCGAAAAAGGTCAACTGCTCGCTGAAATCGATACGCCGGAGATCGATCAGCAGTTTGATCAAACCCGCGCGGACCTGAAAACCGCGCAGGCAAACGAACAACTGGCCGCAATTACTGCGACCCGCTGGCAGAATCTGCTCAAGACAAACAGCGTTTCGAAGCAGGAGACTGACCAGGCTGTCAGCGATCTGAGCGCTAAGCAGGCGACAGTCGATTCCATGACGGCAAACGTGCATCGGCTGGAACAATTGCAATCCTTCGAAAAGGTGTATGCGCCGTTCTCCGGCGTTGTCACGGCCAGAAACACGGATATCGGCGCACTGATCAACGCTGGCGCCGGCGGGCAGCCACAGGAACTGTTTCACATCGCAGCGGTGGACAAGCTGCGCGTTTATGTCGCACTGCCGGAATTGGACCTGAGAGCCGCGCAGGACGGGGCAAGAGCAGCTCTGACGCTCGATGAATTTCCCGGCCAGACCTTTGAAGGTGTCATCGTGCGTAACTCCGATTCCATCAATCTCGCCTCGCGGACGCTGAACGTAGAAGTCGACGTGAACAATCCGGGTGATCATATCAAGACGGGCGCTTATGTTTTTGTTCATCTGAAACTCCCTGACGATCAGCCGCACGCGGCCGAATCGCTCATCATTCCGGCAAACACTCTGCTCTTTCGTTCCGAGGGGCTCCGAGTTGGAGTGGTCCGCAATAACCAGGCTCAACTGGTTCCAATTAGCATCGGACGCGACTACGGATCTTCGGTCGAAGTGGTCGCCGGACTTAGTCCAACCGACCGGGTCATCGTCAATCCATCAGATTCCCTTACCACCGGAACCGCCGTTCAAATCAACGCGGCGAATCGCGCAGGCACAAAATGAATTCCCGAATGCTTCCAATGCTGCTGACTTCTGCGACTCTGCTTCTGAGCGGGTGCATGGTCGGACCAAAATACGTACAACCGGCGACGCCCATGGCGCCTGCATTCAAGGAGCAGGCACCCGAGTCTTTCAGGGAAAACCAGGAATGGCAGGCCGCACAGCCACGCGACCAGCAGATTCGTGGCAACTGGTGGTCGATGTTCGGCGACCCTCAGTTGAATGCGCTTGAAGATCAGCTCACTGCATCCAACGAAGACCTGCAGGTGGCGGAGGCACGGCTGCGCGCGGCGCGTGCCGCCATTCGTTTCAACCGTTCGGCTTTGTTCCCGACCATCTCCACATCACCCAGCGTAGCCAACGAACGCGTATCTGCCCATGAGCCTTACTTTCCAGCTTCGGAGGCCAACAACGGCACTGGTAACTACACCTTGCCGTTCGATCTCTCTTATGAAGTGGATTTATGGGGACGCGTGCGCCGCACCGTCAACGCGTCACGCCAGGAGGCGCAAGCCACTGCTGCCGATCTCGCGACTGCCAGCCTGAGTCTGCACGCGGAGCTCGCCATTGATTACTTCGAACTGCGCAGCGCCGACGCGCAGAAGCGGCTACTCGACGATACGGTGAAGGCGTATAGTGATGCACTGCAGCTGACGACGAACCGTTTCGAGGGCGGAGCGGCCCCCAAGTCAGACGTGGCTCAGGCACAGACTCAACTGGATGCAGCCAGGGTGCAGGACACCGACATTTCCGAAGTCCGCGCCGAGTATGAACACGCCATCGCGACGCTGATTGGAGAGCCGCCTTCGAAGTTCAGCTTGCCTCCAGCGCCGCAAACAGAACTGCGTCTCCCCGTTATTCCCGTTGGTTTGCCCTCAACCCTCCTCGAGCAACGTCCCGACATCGCTTCCGACGAACGCCGTGTGGCAGAAGCAAATGAACAGATCGGTATCGCCCGGGCAGCCTATTTCCCCACGCTGACGATTAGTGCGACCGGCGGCTTCGAAGGTACCACGGTGACCAATTGGTTGAATTGGCCTAGTCGCATCTGGGCCGTCGGACCAGAGCTCTCGGAAACCTTGTTTGACGCTGGCCGTCGCCACGCTACGTCCGAAGCTGCTCAGGCTAACTACGATGGCACAGTCGCTACGTATCGCCAGACGACGTTGAATGCCTTTCAGGAGGTGGAAGATAACCTGGCCGCTTTACGTATTCTTGAGAAAGAAGCAGATCAGCAGCACCAGGCAACTGCATCTGCTCAAGAGTCGCTCCAGCTTTTTACGAATCGTTATGAAGGAGGAGTCGACAACTACCTTCAAGTCATCACCGCTCAAACGATCGCTCTCGCAGATGAGCGCAACGACATCGACATTCAGCGCCGCCGCATCGATGCAAGCGTTTTGCTGGTCAAGGCAGCCGGCGGCGGCTGGGATGAATCACAACTTCCAAAATACTGAATTTTAGTCTATCGGCAACATGAACTGGACTGGTACGAATCATTTGGCATTCGCGGACAATCCAAATGCCGCGGGTTTGACAGTAGCTGCAGCTGCACACGATTGAAGAGTGGGAGGAGCGGCTTCGCCGATCATCGCCAATTGACATGTCGCAGTTCGAGAATTTCCGCGTCTCCAGCGATCAAAATGTCAATCCCACGGCGAAGTTGTTCGCCCGTCCACGAATAAGTCACGTTGGAGCCCCAGACAAGTGCCGAGACGGCGCCATCCGGAAATCCGGGGATACAAATATGCGCCTTCGCATCGTGCGTATCGTTGCGGAATAGCACAATGAGCCCTTCGCCTTTACTGGAAAAGCGCGCAAAGCCATCCCACTGGTTGTTGCGCGGCTGACGCCAGGCACCGAGAGGAAAGAACGACTGATTTAGAGGAACCCGTTCCCGCAAAGCGCGATAGCGCGCGATCCAATCAGCGTACTGCGCCTGGTTCTGTGACGAAACTTTTCGGAAATCGCCGAGCAAAAGCGGCCAGGAGCCCATCTCCGTGGCAACGCGCACGCGCCAAGAGCCGGTCTCGCCCTGCAGATTGCCGATCAGCATCGACTCTGCGGGAATCGCCATTCCACGATGGTAAAGGAGCATGCGGGCTGCGCGCGGGCCGGCGTCGGTCGCGACACGATCTGCAACATTGCTCATCCAGTCGAGATCGGCATCGCGCAGCAGGCCGTAGTCTATGAGGTGCTTGCCACCCCAGAGCTCGAAGCTGTAGTCGATCAACAACCCCGGAAAGCGGCGGTGCAGCTCATCGGCAATGCGGGCGAGTGCTTCATAGACGCGCGGAATGAACTCATGATCGGCGGGAGTGGCGCCGTGTTCGCCGTCGGGGCCAAAGCAGCCGGGCTGCTCACCGTAGGTGTTAAACACGGTGGTCAGGTCAAGCTTGACGTAGCGGAGATCGTACCGGCGAATCAGCGCAGACAGCCGCTCGAGTTCGTCGTCGCGAAATGGCGAGGCGAGATTCATCTGCACCATCCCCGCCATGAGACGAACTTTGCCAGTCTGATCGTGGCAGACCCATTGCGGATGGCTGGCCACGACCGGCGCATCTGGGCTGGCGATTGCCATGGGTGACCAAAGGCCGAACTGCATTCCTTCTTGTCGCGCGAGATTTTCTATTGGAGCAAGACCCTCGGGGAAGAGCGCGGAATTGACAGCGTTATCGCCGCGCATTTTCTCCCATCCATCGTCAATGACGAAGATGCCGAGGCCCGACCGACCGACCGCCTGCTCCACCTCCTCAAGGTGCGTTGCATCGATCTTTGTTTCAAATGGTTCCCAGCCGTTGTACATCCAGCGTGGAGTTGATTCAGGACGCGCGATGTTGGTGAGCACGTATTGCGGGATCAGCCAGTGTGGATCCTGTGCCGTCCCTCTTTGATAAAAAACGAACGATACTGCAGCTGTGGTGAAGATCTCTCCGGGAGCAAGTGTGCGCTCAAAAGGGAAAAGGTCGGTGTCGTACATGGCATCCACGCCCGGCTCCCACTGATGCCATTTTCCGATAACACCGACTTCGGTGCGCCGGAGCACCCCGGGAACTTCGCTGAGTACGGCGACGCCGTCTCCTGTGGTGGCGTCCTCGAGCAGGATGGCGACGTCGTCGGCCCGACCCGTAAAGAAAAGTTCGCGGGGCTCCTCGCCATAGCCGCCGTACGCCAACAGATTGTCGGGCTGAGCCGGCGCAATGGGCTCACAGGCAATGGACAGGTGACTTAGCGCAAGCGGCCGCGTGGTGTTGTTGTGGATAGAGAGAAACTGGCGGATGCCGGTGGCGCCCTCGGGCAAAGCGTAGTGGACAGTTACAGAAAAAGAGCGGTCCCGCGAAGCCAAGTTCAAGGCAAGTAAGCGCGCGCCGCTCGGGTCAGTGCTCTCTTCGGCGTGTGTCAGCATGAACTGCGCAGGTGTGCCGGTATACGTTTGACCGTTGAGGTTGAAGCGAAACTGACGGCAATAGCTGTCCATCGTTTCCTGATCCGGATCGATGAACTCTTTGCCATCCTTCAGGTTCTTCCAGCTTTTTGTTACGAGACCATCTTGGGCATTGAAAACGAGAACGCGGCTCACCAGCCCGTTGTTCAGTGACGTCTTCCAAACCTATATTTTTCATGGCTCCTCCTTGAGTTTCGATCAACAACTGCACGTGTTCCGTTGCTTCCTTCCCCGACATCACATACTTCTGACTTGTTGCCTGGGTACGCGTCATGGCAGTGCATGAAACGAAAGATCATCAATTGCGTTGGTAAGTGGGTCTGGTTAAGCGAAGGATTTGCTGCATGCGATTGTCTTGTCTTTGATTCCCGACCTTACTGTTTCGACCGGAAACGCCCGCCGCAGCCAGCCGGGGGGAACGAGGCAGGAACTTCTGGTCTATCGTGGCTTCAGCATGTTATATTGGCCGCGTCCGCGAAAGGCTTGTTGCGGTTCGTAACGGTTACGCGGCTACTGCAAATCACTATAGGTAAAGCACTTCAGCAAGGCAGCTCTCCGGCGCAAGTTCGGAGATAATTTACAGCACGTTCATGGATTTACGCTGCATTCAGGCGTTCAAGCTACGCTTGCCACGAGGTTGAGGGATCCGGATGAGACAGCGCGGTGCATGTGCGATTGCGAAAGGAGGCGAAATTGCGGTGCGGGTCTACGAACAAAAGCAGACAGTCCGCGAGGAAATGGAGCGCATTCTCCAGAGTGAGCCTTTCCGATCCAGCCCCCGCTGCAGCCAGTTTCTGCGATTCGTCGTGGAGCACACGCTTGAAGGACAGAAGGAAGATCTGAAAGAGAGAATCATCGGCATCGAGGTTTTTGGCCGGAACCCTTCTTACCTTACCGAGGGGGATTCTGTCGTCCGAGTCCGTGCGACAGAGGTTCGCAGACGCTTGTCGCAGTACTACGCAAGCTTTCCGCACTCAAGTCCTTGCCGGATCGAAATTCCACTTGGGTCCTATATCCCGCAGTTTTTGCCCTGGGATGGAACCGCCGGAGAAGATCACCGGGTTGCCGCTGAGCCGATGGTGCCTGGCCTTCCCGTGTTGCATCCTCCGGCGAAGCGGGGCTGGTTCCGGCTCAGCACGGCTGCTCTCCTTATTGCTTTGCCAGCGGTGATTCTGGCGGCGTACAAGCTTTCGGCAGGACACGAGGTCAAGGCTCTCGCCGACGCCAATGAGGCGCAGTTGGAGCAGTTCTGGCAGCCGGCCATTCGGGATCCGAAACCTGTCCTGATCTGCATTGGATCGCCGACGACTTATACCTACACTGGGTCTTTTCAGGGAAACTATGTGCGGGAACACGGCATCGATCCAAGCCTCCAGCCGCAGTGGACCGTTGATCCACAGAAGGGCACCATTCCAGGCACCGCAATCATTCCCGTCAAGGCGGAATACGTAGGGGCGGGCGATGCCAATCTAGCGGTATTGCTGAGCGCGTTCTTCGGGCGATTCAGTAAGCCATCCGAGTTCCGTCTTTCGGAGAACACTACATACAGTGAGATTTCGGACGCGCCAACAGTGCTCATCGGCGCCTTTACCAATCGCTGGACGCTGCAGAGCGTCAGCAAGGAGCCTTTCATTTTTGCGCAGAAAGGTCCAGACAGGCTGATCGAAGAGCGAGATGGGCAGCGCCGGCAGTGGGCTCCTCCGCATCTGCGGGCAGACGGTAAAACGGGCGTAGATTTTGCGCTGGTTTCTCGCGTGGTGGATTCGGAGACCGGGAAGTTTCTGGTGACAGCCGCGGGCGTCTCAGGTTTCGGCAGCCGTGCCGCGGGATATTTTTTGACGCGGCCGGACCTGTTGGCGCGGGCTCTGAGCCATGCGCCTCCGGATTGGCCCCGAAAGAACCTGCAGTTTGTTCTCGAGACGCGGATCGTGGATGACGCTCCGACCGCTCCTGAAGTTATTGCCTGGCGAACCTGGTAAAGACGATTTTCGGGTACTCCACTTCAATGAAGGTACGGCCCATATAGAGATGCGTTATTTGGGCGGTGTACCTTCATCGAGTCCTGGATATCTCTCTACTTGTTGCCAGTGGCTGCGTTGCTCAAGTTGATCGCGTGGGCCTGAACGGGACAGTAGCTCACAGTTCCGGCAAGCGAATTCAGGAGCTCAAATCCGTCGTGGAACTGGCCGCGTTAGGTGTGTAGCTCGCAATGAGCGTGTCGTTGCCGAGGGTCAGGTTCTGCTCGCTATAAGGATGGGTATAGGACATCATTACCCCCCGGATTTCTTAATGGAAATGAGGGCGCAAGCTAGAACCAAGGTGCGATGACCTGATTCAAGCCACGAGAGAAGACGGTCGAATCTGAGGGAAGCGGGGGCGGCGACACTTGCGGAAATCGAGAACGGTAAGAATGAATCGATTAGTATTCCTCCTGATCCCAGGACTGATTTTGACACTGGCTGCTGCTGGCCCCGAACGCCGCGGGCGGCAATGGATGACGCTTAATCGAACCGGGAAGTATCTCGTCAACCAGGTGACAGGTAAGCCCACATTCATAACCGGGGATGCCCCACAGACCATCTTCGTTGAGGTCTCCGATGCCGATGTCGAGCTGTATCTCAAAGATCGTGCTTCTCGGAAATTCAATGCGCTGTGGGTCTTGCCGGTCGACAAGGCGGATCAGACGAACGCACCGAAGAACTTCTATGGTCAAACGCCGTTTGATGGGCCTGATTTCACTCACGAAGACGCTGCATATTGGGCGCACGTGGATCACGTTCTCGAGCGGATCAAAGCCTACAGCATGGTTGCTGTGATCGACCCGGGATTCGTCGGAGTGAATAGTTCCGCCGGGTATTACGCGAGCTACCTCACCACCTCCGACGAGGTGATGAGGGCCTATGGCGCGTGGATCGGCAAGCGCTATAGAGATTATCCAAACATCATCTGGTCGCTGGGCGGAGACGCCTGCATGAAAGAGAGCGTCATCTACCGGAAGTTGAACGATGTCGCCCAGGGGATCCTGTCAGTGGACCCGAATCATCTGTTGACTCTCGAAGCCTGCCGACAACAATCCACAATGGATGCTTGGTCGCAATCGACCCCGATGAATCTGAACTGGGTGTATCCGACGTACACAACGAGCCAGGCTCGTTGTGCGCATGATGCCTCGAGATCGGATGCTTTGCCTGCGTTGGTCGGTGAAGACTGGTATGAGGGTGAGCATGAAATGAATCCGTTGAGAATTCGAGAAGAAGCCTATTGGGCGGCTCTCTCTGGTTGCACCCTGGGACGGCTGTTTGGGAACAATGCGATCTGGTCGATGGGGGGCCCGCAAGACAAAATGGGCCAAACCTGGAAGAGCCAGTTGGCCTCGGCCGGTTCAGTCTCCGAGCAGTGGCAGGGCGCTTTGATGCGTAGCCGTGAGTTCTGGAAGCTGGTACCGGATGCCTCGAATTCCGTTTTGACCGGTGGCATTGGTACGGGAACTTCGATTTCTGTCGCGGCCTGTACTTCCGAAGGCCAGAGCTGCCTTGTCTATGATCCGGTTGGAAATGCGCAGAACCCGCAGGTTGCCCTGTCCCATTTTCCGGGGGTTGTCCACGCCTGGTGGTTCAATCCTTCGAATGGCACCGCGACCGATTTCGGCAAATTCCCAAATCATGGAACCAAGACCTTCAGCCCGCCCAACCGAAGTGATTGGGTGCTCGTTCTGGATTTGGACAGTGCCCGTCTTCCTATGCCGGGCAGCAAGGATTTGTGAAGGAGTTTCCTGAAGAAGTGTTGAATGTGGCTCGGGCATCCCGGCAATTGAGAATGAAACTCGACAGCCCGAGGTAGCTGAAGTCGGATGCAGGAACTCGTACACGGGCAGGGGCATCAGCTTCTTCTTGCTGCGGTGGGCAAAGTCCCGCTAGCGGATGGCGACGGTATCCGCTATCAACTGGCCCGCAAACAGAGACGTTGCCCGCATCGCCACTTTTTCACACAGCGGGGCCTACGCTGGCTGGACGAGTAAGGTCTGTCGCAGCATTATGCGCAGTCGGTCAGGAACGACCGTCGTCACATCGATTATGTAGACCACGCCGTGGAGCAGACCATCGAGCAGTTGCTCGCAACTGAGACAGATCGCCAAGCCTTCACCTTGCTGATGTCCATTCCTGGTATCGGTGTACTGACGGCGCGCACGCTGCTGGTTGAAATCGAGACGACCCATCGTTTTTCCAATCCAGAGAAGCTGAAGCGTGTCTCCGGGATGGCTCCAAATCATCCTTCGCAACTGCTTCGACATTTGCCGGATGCGTGCAATGGTTCCCCGCAAAGAGTGCTCACTCACCAAACCTCTTTCACTAACACCACGGGCGCGCCAGTCGAACCGTTGACCACCTCAGTGGTGAGGACCACTTCGAAATTGCTGCCTCCCGGTTTCCGCAGCGATTCCCCGAGCGCGTTTTTGAGCTGGGTTTCGTCCATGACGAACTCACTCGCCGCTTTGGTACCGTTCTCGCCCATTCCCGCGATAATCAGCGTTGGTTGCTGGGTGCCCGGGTCACGGAAAAGAGCGACGATGGCATAGTCCGTAGTCACCTTGGAGTACGGACGATTGAAATCAACAAACCATTTCTTTGCGCCAGGATCGTGAGAATCGGAGATCCAGTCAAAACCGTTCCCGTCCGACGCCAGCCGGAAGCGCAGGTTTTGTTGGGCGCGCATCGTCCACGGATTATCAAGCCCTCCGAGAAGGACCGCAGGTCCCTGTCGCAGATCCGCAAAACTGGTGCTGCTGGCGGGTTGCACACGAAAGGCGGCGCCCTTATGGTCAAGAAACCTGACGATCCGAAGCAGGGCCTGGAGATCCGAAAGTGTTACATAGTCGCTCCGCAGATGCTGTCTTGCGCTTGGCTCGTTCGTCGTGTTTTCCGGTGGATACAAGCGGGGCTCGCCCATCGAAATCACAGAAGGGGAACTCGTGGAAACCAGATTCCCCCAAACGGCGTCGACCGACGATGGATTTCTAGCCCCGAGCTTCCAAACCAGACCGGCGGAGGCGAGCACCGCAAGAACCACAAACGCGGCCGTGAGGCGCTTTCTCGGCGGACGTGCGCGCGCCACAGCTTCAAGCACGGGCTTTTGAGCGACTGGCTCCGGAGAGAATGCTTGTTCCGCTTGAAGCAGGGACGATTGCGGGGCCGCGCGATGCTCTTCATCTGTGAATGGACCGGGGTGAAACTGGGCCACGTAAGTCCCAATGGGAAGGTCGATCCGAAGCTCGTTCCGGTGAGCCGAATCGTCGTAGTACTGAGCGATTCGCTTGCGCACCTCGCCGGCGGTTACGCGGACTACGGGATCATTGTTACTGTCGTAGTCTGGGGCCCTGCCAAAGAGTTCGCTGCCGAGAACTCGTTCTTTGAGACGATCTTCTTGTCCGTCGAGGGTTTTCTCGACGACATGCCGAAGGAATGGTGCGTATCGCTTGCTTTGCGTGAACAGCGGACTCGCCAGCATCCTCTCCAGTTGATCTTCGATCAGAACGCGTTCGTCCGCGCTCAGAGGCACTCGATTGATCACGGGCTCTTTGGTCGTCGTCATCGAAGTGGGTTCTTTCGGCGGAACACCATCGTCGGTCGCTTCAAGTTTACAGGCCCAACGATAAAGGGGTGCTAAAACCCAAATTATATGCTTCGATTGAGCGTATGATACGCGGCTTGCCACCCGGACGCAAGTTATTGATTTATAAGATGCCGATCGATTTAATACCCCTCTTGCCGCCGTCTATGCACCGTATGGAACTTGACTGCCGTTCACTCTGGTCACTAGGGTGGGGTCCGTTTGTCAAAGTCCCCAATACCCCGAGTCCCCAAATACATCGGCTTCACTTTTACTGCATTTCGGAGGTTAGGGCATGACGCATCTCACACGAAACATAGAATTGTTCGCGAGAATCCGCCGCTTTTCGCGCACCAAACTCGGTCCAATCGCGGTAATGGCGCTCACTGCAACGTTGGGATTCGCGCAGTTTCGCGCCTCGATTCAGGGCACGGTTACCGACCCGCAGGGAGCGGTCATCCCCGGCGCGTCGCTTACGCTCACCGATCTGAGCACGAACCACAAGTGGACAGCGAAGAGCGACGGGCAGGGCATTTACTATCTAGAGGCGCTGCCGGCAGACACCTTCCAACTGGACGTGAGCGCTCCGAATTTTTCGAGCAAGACGCTGACGGGCATAACGATCATTCCCGAGCAGCCCAACACAATCAACGTCCAACTGGCACTCGGCACAACGAACGCGACCGTGTCGGTGAATGCCGGCGCCGTGCCGGCGCTTGATACGACGACAGCCAACATCAGCGGCACAATCACCAGCGATCAGATCCAGCACATGCCGTCGTTCAATCGCGATGTGTTCGAGTTGGCCTCACTGGCTCCAGGTATGTTCGGCGACAATTCGCAGGCCTCCAGCGGCAACGAGAACAACTTGCCCGCCGAGCAGAACGGCGGCATCCAGGCCAGCCAGGGCGTTTTCACAAAAGGCGAGCTCACTCCGCAGGTGGAGGGCAATGGCGGCGAGAACAACACTAGCCTTTACGTGATTGACGGCATTCCCACCGCCAGCGCGAGCTGGGCCGGATCGACGGTGATCATCCCGCAAGAAGACTCGGTGCAAAACCTGAAAGTCACCGCCAACGATTACGATGCCGAGTTCGGCCGCTTCAGTGGAGCGGTTATCCAGTTGACCTCCAATACGGGCACTAACGCTTATCACGGCAGCCTGTTTTTCAAGGGCGACCGTCCGGGCCTGAATGCGTTCCAGCGCTGGAATGGCCCTAATTCGGTGGGCCCTGCTGATGCCAGCCTGTCGGTGGCGAGCCGCAATCTGCTCAGGGATGTGCAGCGATACAATCAATTCGGCGGCAGCGTGGGCGGGCCAATCCTCCACAACAAACTCTTCGCCTTCTTCGCCTACGAAACGCTACGCAATGACTCGTCAACAACGGGCAGCGGGTTGTTTGAGACTCCTTATATCGACGGGATCGCACCGACCGGAAGCATCGCCGCAAAGTATTTGACGCTGGCCGGCGATCCTCCCGCATCGGCCGGCATCATCCCAACAACTTGCTCTTCGGCTCTTGGGATAACGAATGCTAAATACTGCACGACCCTCGCCAACGGAGAGCTCAACATCGGGTCGCCGCTCACGACGCCCTTAGGATCGCATGACACGAGCTACACAGGCATCGGAACCGGTATCGGCAGCGGCCTCAGCAGCAACGCTGATCTCGAAGAGGTGTCGACGATCAACCCCAGCACCTTCGTGGGAACGCAATACAACGGGCGCATGGACGCCGACGTGACCAAGAAGGACCGTTTGAGCTTTATCATCTACTGGGCGCCGAACGAGACCACCAGTTATAACGGTCCAGCGCGGCCCTCCAATTTCGAATACGCAGGCGACATCAACAACGCCTTCACCGCGTTGTGGAACCATGTCTTCTCCCCAACGCTGCTCAACGAGGCCCGCGCCAGCGCCGGCGGGTATCGCTATAACCTGATAGCGCAAAATCCCCAGGGCTCCTTCGGCCTGCCCACGGACACCTTCGCCGACGTCGGCCCCAGCGGCGAGCCGTCGCAGTTTGGCGAGAGCATTCCAGGCGTTTTCGACCAATGGACTTACACCTACCAGGATATCGTCACCAAGAACCTGGGCCGCCATAGCCTGAAGGCAGGGTTCCAACTCAGTCGCGTCGAGTTCCTGGATGAGCCCGTTTCGAACGCGCATCCGTCGTTTACCTTCCAGAGCTTCTGGGACTTCCTGAATGACGCACCGCTTACGGAATCGGGAACCTTCAACGCGCTCACCGGAGTGCCGGAGTTGGTACGAAACGATGACCGCCAAAATATTGCCGGCATCTTCGTGCAGGACGACTACCAGGTCGCACCGAATCTCACCGTCAATCTTGGGCTACGCTGGAGTTACCTTGGCAGCATGACAGACAAGCAAAACAACATTTCCGTTCTTGATTTCGGCACAGGTTCGGCGATGA
The DNA here is from genome assembly GCA_963758785.1 of uncultured Acidobacteriaceae bacterium. Classification (GTDB taxonomy): domain Bacteria; phylum Acidobacteriota; class Terriglobia; order Terriglobales; family Acidobacteriaceae; genus Telmatobacter. Next base: position 305,188 of record CAVWXA010000015.1, on the reverse strand, counting down.
TGAGTGGTCTGAAAATTGTCGAACAGGGCTCTCTGGCGTCGGTCCAGCCGAGCAATTTTGGGCCGCAGTTAGGCTTCGCGTGGAGCCCAAATTATCTTCACCGAACGATTGTTTTGCGCGGCGGCGTCGGCATCAACTACGAAGAGAACCAGATCGCCATCCTCCGCTCGGGCGACGCGAACGTGCCGGCAGCTATCAGTTTCTCGGCATCGGCCTTTAGTCCTTCAATTGTGTACAACACTGCGCCGAACATTAACTCTCCGTTCGGATACCCGGCCAATACTCACGCCGAAACTACCTTCAACTCCAACAACATCCCCAACACCGCTGTCGTCTCAGTGGATGCCTTCGATACCAATCAGAAGACCATGACGGTCTATCACTACTCGCTGGACACGGAGATTCAGTTGCCCGCCAACTTCGTCGCCACTTTGGGTTATCAAGGAAGTTCCGGGCACCATTTGTTCTACGAGCAGGACCTTAACGCATATGCGGCGGTTCGCGGCTATGCCCTCAACCCGCAACTGAACCGGATTACCGACTTCACCAATGGCGCCAACTCGAACTACAATGCGATGCTGGCCAGCCTGAAGCACAATTTCTCGCACAGTTTCCAGGCGGAAACAGACTACACCTGGTCCAAGAGCATGGATGAGGGATCTTCATCCTACAATGAAGACTCCTACGCGCCGATCAGCATTCACGACGTATATGGGCGTTCCGACTATAACTTCCAGAACAACGTCCGCATCTTCGGGCTGTATGAACCGAACTTTTTCCATGAGCACTGGCTGCACAGCTTTGCCGATGGTTGGTCGCTGGGCGGCTCGTACGAGTACCACGGAGGCTTCCCCTGGACCCCGACCTATCCGGTGACTTCGACGGGCATCGTGGGTGGCCCAACGGGTCACCTCTATTACGAAAACAGTCCGTACACCACGATTCGTCCTGCGACCTATACGGGCGGGCCTTTGAACACAAGCACCGCAGCGTTTGAGTCGGGACCCTCGACCAGTTTTCCCAGTAACCACAACGTGAATTTCCCCTCCGGCACAGGAGGCGAGAGCTTCTTCGCACCCCCCATTTACACGTCGGCGCCGACTTCCGCGGCGATCACCACCGAGTACCCGGCGCCGCCACCGGTCATGGAGCGAAACTCGTTCACAGGGCCTATGTACCAAAGCGTGAATGCCAGCCTCGCCAAGAATTTCCATCTTCCGGAGGCGCGGGTGATCGGAGATAACGCGGGCCTCAATATTCGAGTGGACACTTACAACTTATTCAACCTGACCAACCTCTCCAGTCCAACTACCAGCATCGTGTCGGGTACGTTCGGCCAGAGCCAGGGCGCGCTGGCTGGCCGCATTGTTGAGATGCAGGCGCGCTTTTCGTTCTGAAGGGAATTTCAAAAAAACTTCATGACCACACGTAGAACCTTCATTAGCGGGGCCGCTGCAATGGCGGCCCTTGCGCACTCACCGGCAAAGCTTTTGTCTCAAGCCCCGGCCAATCCGTCAGAGATTACGCTCTCTGCAGATTTCAGCAAGCCGCTGGCAACCATGCCGCACGACTTCACAGGGTTGAGCTACGAGTCGGCGCAACTCGGGCATCCCGATTTCTTCTCCGCCCAAAACTCCGGCCTCATCGCGCTTTTCAAGCAGCTCACGCCTGAGGGCGTGCTGCGCATCGGTGGCAATACGGCGGAGTACACCATGTGGAGCGACAACGACGCCGACGCCGAAAAAAACCAAACGCCTCATGCCATCGGCCCCGACGCCGGAACCGCCGCCAAAACCGCATCGATTCTCACACCCATCGCCATCCGCAATCTGCGCGACTTCATCGACCGCACCGGCGGATGGAAGCTGATCTACGGCCTGAATCTCTGGCACGGCACGCCCGAGAATGCTGCAGCCGAGGCAGCTTACATATTTGAGACTCTGGGTCCGCGACTCATCTGCTTCCAGATTGGCAACGAGCCAGACATGGACCACGAAGCGGGCTCGAAGGAGCGCTGGACCTTCGAGCATTACTGGGAGAAGTGGCCGCTGTTTGTGGCGGCAGTGAAGCAGGCTGTTCCCGATGCGCGGTTCGCCGGGCCTGACATCGCCAAGGAGTACGAATGGGTCACAGAGATGTCGCAGAAACATCCCGATCTCGAATTTCTGAGCGGCCACTATTATGCTGAAGGCCCGCCGGCAAATCCCAAGATGACGCTCGAATACCTGCTCCACAGGGGCGCGGATCCGGCCAGCGGTGAAATCGACGTTGTCCATGCGGCGACAAAGGCGCTGGGCCGGCCGTTCCGCATGACCGAGTGCAACTCCTGCTTTCACGGTGGCAAGCCGTTGGTGAGCGACACTTTCGCTTCCGCGCTCTGGAGCGGCGACTACATGCTGCAGGTGGCGCAGGCCGGCTACATCGGAGTCAACCTGCACGGGGGAGGCAACGGACTCTACACTCCCATCGCCGGCGACTCGCCGCAGGGATTCGTCGTGCGACCCGTTTTTTACGGAATGCTGCTTGCCCAGCGCTTTGCCGGCAGCACGTTTGTTGAGGCAAGTCTTTCCGGGCAGAGCGCCGCGCAGAATCTGACGGCCTTCGCGGCGAAGAGTGGATCGTACGGCTTCAAGCTGGCCATCTTCAACAAGGCCGCCGCTCCAGTCAGAATCAACATGACAGGCCTCCCGGCTTCGCGAACCGCCCAAGTCTGGTGGCTCAAGGCGCCTGCCATCGACAGCCTCGAGGGGGTCACCTTCGGAGGAAGCCGCGTTGACGCAGACGGCACATTCCATCCGCGAGCGGGAACGCGAGCCAAAGTCAGAGATGGCTGCGGATCGCTCGACTTGCCCGGCTACTCGGCGGCGTACATTGAATCTTGACGGCTGCGGAGCAATCCGCACAAGCGGAAGCAGGAACATTTCAGAAACGTGAGTGGCACTTTTTCTCGGACATAAAACGAAAAGGACAATAACATGGAATCCACTTCGGTTACTCCTATCCGCCGTCGCACCTTTATCCAGCTTGCCGCAGGCTTTGGGCTTGCGCCGGGAATCGGTGGGGGCCGCGCCTTTGGCATCGTCAAGCATCAGCATGACGATGCGCTGCTCGACGATCTCTCCAAACGTTGCTTCCAATACTTTGCAGACGCGATGGATCCCGAGACGGGCATCTGCATGGACCTGATTCACGGCAACCCTGACGACAACACGAGGAAGGGCGATCAGTCGCGCGGAAGCACGGGCGTCACCGGCTTTGCGCTCACCGCCATGTGCATCGGCGCCGAGCGCGGCTGGATTTCGCGACAGGACGCGAAGAACAACGTTCGCCATACGTTGCAGAGCTACACCAACGGCAAGGTCCCGCCAGAGCACGGCTGGTTCTATCATTTCCTCGACGTGCACACGGGCCAACGCTGGAAAGACGTGGAGATTTCGACCAGCGACTGCATCTGGCTGTTGGCCGGCGCTCTCACTTGCCGCCAATACTTTCACGAGGATCGGGAGATCGGCGATCTCGCCACACTGCTTTACAGCCGCTACGATTTCCCCTGGATGACGAATGGCGACGGCAAACTGCTTTCACACGGCTGGAAGCCGGAAGGGTTCCTCAAAGCCCGTTACGAGAAGTATTGCCAGCTTGCGGCCATGTATCTACTGGGCATCGGTTCGCCCGCACATCCGCTGCCGCCCGAAGCCTGGTATGCCTGGGGCCGCGATCCGAACTCCTACGGAAGCTACAACTACATCGGTACTTCTTTGCTTTGGACCTATCAATATCCGTTTGCGTGGTTCGATTTCCGCGGCAGGCGCGAGACACGGGGAGGAAAAGTCGACTGGTTCGAGAACTGCCAGATCGCTACGCGTGCACATCGTGAGTGGTGTTACACCGATCTTGCCAAGGAATTTCCCGACTACACGGAAACCATCTGGGGCATCACCAGCTCGTCAAGCCCCAAGGGCTACAAGGCGTGGGGTGGTCCGCCCGCGCACTCGCAGATCGATGGCTCTGTGGTTCCATGCGCTGCCGGCGGCTCGCTCATGATTACGCCGGACATCTGCATCCCAGCCATACACGCCATGAAGGACAAATTCGGCGATAAAATATGGGGCAAGTACGGCCTCGCCGATGCTTTCAATCCCCTCACCGGTTGGGTTTCTACCGAAACGATGGGGCTGGATGTCGGCATGATCCTGCTCAGTGCGGGAAACCTTCGCAGTGGCAATGTTTGGAAGTGGTTCATGGCCAATCCCGAGCCGCGCCGTGCAATGAAACTCGCCGGCATCGAGAAGAGTTGACGCTGGCCGTGGTGCCAGGATATGGACGGCAATCCTCAGGGATACAGAAATGACAAGGCAGTTCGTTGAGCGTGCAAAGTTCGTTCTTCTTCTTGTGGCGCTGACCTTGGCGCTGGCGCCGGCGATTGGTCAAAGGCCCGCTCAGCCTCCCGGAAAGATCCCGCCATCAAACCTGCAGCTTGTTTCACCGGAAGTCGAGCGCCGCGTGGATGCGCTGCTTGCCAAAATGACGCTCCAGGAGAAGCTCGGCCAGCTTGTGCAATATAACTCGGCCGGCGCCGCCTCTGCCATGGTGACCACGGGACTGCAGCAGAATCTGGCTGCAAATCCTGAGGTCGGTTATCACATTGACGCTATGCAGCTGGCCGCGAGCGGAGAGATGGGCTCGATGCTCAACGTTCCCGCCGCGCGCATACATGCCTATCAGCAAGCCGCTGTCGAAAAGAGCCGTCTGCACATTCCGCTGCTCTTCGGCTCCGACGTGATTCACGGTTACCGCACGGTTTATCCGGTTCCGCTCGCGCTTGCTGCAAGCTTCGATCCCGACCTGATTGCTTCGCTCGCGCGCACGGCTGCAGAAGAAGCAAGTTCAACGGGTATCCGCTGGTTCTATTCGCCCATGGTCGACATCTCGCGCGATGCTCGTTGGGGCCGCTCGGTCGAAGGTGCGGGCGAAGACGCTTTTCTGGGTGCGGCCATGGCGCGTGCATACGTCCGCGGTTATCAGAACGATCGGCTCTCCCAACCCGACAGCGTGGCTGCGACGATCAAACACTTCGCCGCATACGGCGCCGCCGAGGCTGGCCGCGAATACAACACCACCGACATGAGCCTGAGCCGTCTTTTTCAGGACTACCTTCCACCGTACAAGTCAGGCGTGGGTGCGGGCACGGCCAGCGTGATGAGCGCGTTCAACGCGCTGAACGGAGTTCCCAGTACGGCCAATCCTTATCTGCTCGGCACGCTTTTGCGCAGGCAATGGGGATTCGACGGGATCGTCGTGAGCGATTACACGGCCATCATGGAGTTGATCAATCATGGCGTCGCGCTGGACGCGGCGACGGCAACCGAAAAGGCCATCAACGCAGGCGTCGATGTGGACATGATGTCGCACTTCTACGACACACAATTGCCAGCGTTGATCCGCTCTGGCCGCGTCTCCATGGCCGAGGTGGACGAAGCCGTGCGCCGCGTGCTGAGCCTCAAATTCGCGCTGGGCCTCTTCGATCATCCCTATCCCACTCAATCTGAAGTGACTGCAGTGACGCCGGAACGCAGAGCGCTTGCGCTCCGCGCGGCCGAAGAATCCATTGTGCTGCTCCAGAACAAATCGGTTTCGGGCACGCCTTTGCTTCCTCTCGAGCCAGGCGCGAAGATCGCGCTCATTGGACCGCTTGCGGATAACCCGCGCGAAATGGTGGGCTCGTCAAGCGGTGTGTACCGGGATTCTGACGTCGTCACCCTGCGAGCCGCCCTCGAAGAGCAAGCGTCCGCTGCAGGAGGTTCGGTCCTTTACGCGCAGGGCACGCAGATCCTCTCGAATTCCGATGCTGGTTTTGGCGCGGCGGAACAAATCGCCGGCCAATCCGACGTGATCGTGCTCGCGCTCGGTGAATCCGGCTCGATGAGCGGGGAAGCAGGCTCGCGCGCAGAACTCGATCTGCCCGGCAACCAGTTGGAGCTTCTCGACAGAGTCGCAGCTACCGGCAAGCCTATTGTGCTTCTTGTCTTCTCGGGTCGTCCGCTGGTGCTTACGTCCGCCGCACAACATACGCAAGGGATCCTCGAAGTGTGGTTTCCCGGCATCGAGGCAGGCAACGCCGTCGCCCATCTGCTCTACGGCGATGAGTCTCCCAGCGGCAAGCTACCCATGAGCTTTCCGGTGACATTGGGACAAGAACCGCTCTACTATAACCAGTTCCCCACGGGACGGCCGGCGAACAACGCCGACCTCAACGAACCGCCAGGAGTGGATTCCCGATTTATTTCGCGCTATATCGATGCGCCCAACGCCGCCCTGTTCCCCTTTGGCTTCGGTCTCACTTACACCACCTTCAACTACTCCGCTGTCGCCATCTCGCGCCCCACCGTGCCGTTGCGCTCGGCTCATCCCGGAACCGCATCGCTGGTGACTGCGACCGCAACCGTGACAAACACCGGAACGCGCGCCGCGACGGAGGTCGTTCAGTGCTACGTAAGAAACCGCGGCGCCAGTCTGGAGCAGCCTGTGCGCAGCCTGCAGGGATTTCAGCGAGTCACGCTCGCGCCCGGAGAGTCGAAGGAGGTGAGCTTTCCCCTGAGATTTAACGAATTATCCTTTTTCGACAACACGGGCAAGCAGGTGATCGAGCCCACGCAATATACAGTTTGGATCGGCGGCGATTCACTAGCCTCAAATGCGGCGCAGTTCAGCATCGAGCGCTAGCACATGAAGGAAGTGCGATCCAATTGTAGGCAAGCCATGCAGGCAAAATTTATACTGCGGTCACGCAGAGTATGGGTCGGTGCGCTCCTGGCAGCAGCCTTGCTGGCGGCATCTGTCGCTCTGTTGACGGTGTTCCGCCATCGCTCGAGCGGTTCTCCACAGCCGGCGGTGCAGGATTCCCAATCGGACTATGTAGATGGCGCCGTCTGCGCGACCTGCCATCAGGACATCGCCGAGACATACCGCAAAACCGGCATGGGCCGTTCCTTTTCGATTCCCACTCCAGGCAGCGCGGGGGAAGACTTCGTACATGCGAACACCGTCTTCCATCAGCCCTCCGGTCTGCGCTATGCGATGGTCGAGCGCAACGGTGAGTTCTTTGAGCGGCGGTCAGAGGTTGGTTTCGACGGCAAAGAGACCAACGTGATGGAAGAGCGGATCGACTATGTGATCGGCTCGGGCAATCACTCTCGCAGCTACCTGCATCGCGCGCCGGACGGACAGCTGATCGAGCTATCGGTGAGCTGGTACTCAGAGGGCTCCGGCTATTGGGCGATGAGCCCAGGCTATGACTGGAAGGGTCAGAAGGATTTTCGCCGCGCGATCACAGGGGAGTGCATGTTCTGCCACAACGGATATCCGAAGGGCGATGCCGGACTGGAGAGGTCGGTCTTTCCGGAAAAGCTGCCAGAGGGCATCGATTGCCAGCGTTGTCACGGGCCGGGGCGCGCCCATGTGGAAGCGGCCATGCCCGATCACGCCGCACCGGAGCTTGTGCGGTCGACGATCGTGAATCCTGGCCGGCTCAGCCGCGAACGGCAGCTTGAGGTGTGCATGCAGTGTCATCTTAAGACCAGCTTCCACGAGCCGAACGAAGAGCGCGCCTTCGATCGCGCAGTCTTTTCGTATCGTCCGGGCCAGCCGCTGGAAGACTTCAAGCTCTACTTCAAACCCGCCGGCCACGAAAATGACGACAATTTCGAGATCGATCATGCAGCGTACAGGCTGCGCAAGTCAGCATGTTTTCGCAACAGTCAAATGACTTGCCTCACTTGCCACGATCCGCACGACATTCCGCGCGGGCAGGAGGCCGTTGCCCATTACACCGAGGTATGCCTCAGCTGCCACCAGGGCGTTGCACACACCATAGCGCTGCCGCGCACAAGCACGTGCCTCACTTGTCACATGCCCAAGCGGCGGACCAACGACGTGGTGCATGCGGTGATGACCGATCACTTTATCCGCCGCACGCAGCCCCAGCGCGATCTGCTCGCGCCAATTGCCGAAACCGTCGCACCCGAGGGCAGCTTTACAAAGGTGGCGCTTTACTATCCGGCTAAAGCACCCGCCACGCCCGAGGCAGAGATTTCGATGGCCGAGGCGGAGGTGAACGACAACGGCATTCCACGGCTGCGAGAGCTGCTGGAGCGTTACCAGCCTAACTCGCCGGAGCCGTACTTGGTGCTGGCCGACGCCTACGACCGCGAAGGCAACAACGAAGAAGTAGCACGCTGGTCACGGCAGGCACTGGCTACGCGCGGGAATTTTCGTCCTGCGGTTGTGAAGCTGGCGCCGGCCCTCTTCGCCATCCACCAGAACGCGCAGGCGACCAAAGTGCTCGAAGAGGCGGTGAAGCGGTACCCAACCGACGATCTGCTGTTGAGCGATCTTGGCAACGCGTATCTGAGGCAGGGAGAAATCGCACAGGCCTCCGCCGTACTCAAGCGCGCCTCGCAGGCCAATCCTGAGCGTTCGGAGACGCACAATCTCTTGGGAGTCGTCGCCGTCAAGCAAGGCGACAGAGCGACCGGCGAGCATGAGTTCAGTGAAGCGTTGCGTTGCCAGCCAGACTTCCCGGAGGCCAGGGACAATTTTGGCAGTCTGCTGGCGGAGGAGCACGCCTACGCGGAAGCCGAGTTCCAGTTTGAGAAGGCCATTAAGGCCGATGCCGGATTTGCGGAGGCGCATCATCACCTGGGTCGGCTGCTGGTGCTGATGGATCAATTACTCCGTGCAGTTACCGAATTGCGCGAAGCGGCGCAACTGGAGCCCGACGATCCCGTGGTGCATGAGGACCTGGCGGACCTGCTCGCCGCCACCGGCCATGCGGCTGAGGCGATACCTGAATATGAACGGGTGCTGGCGCAGCGGCCAGATCAGCCGCTGGCACATCTCGGGCTGGGGATGGTGCTGCTCAGTCAGGGCCGCGCGGCCGAGGCGCGGTTGCATCTGCGGGCTGCGGCAAGCAGTTCCGATCCCGAGATCGCGCAGACGGCCAGTCGTCTACTAGCGCAGTAGTGAGGTTTTTTCGTGCAACCCTTAAGAATGAAACTCGGGATTGCAGCACTCTTGCTAATGTTTGCTACCTTGATCTCGGCTCGGTCAGAGGAGGGAACTCCCTCGCCGCAAGCAAAGCAGAAGACGGCGCAGACCAACCCCAATCCGGGGTCCTATGCGAGTTGCTCGCGAATCTCTATCGCCCGCTCTCGCAATCTCTGCTCATGATCCGTCTCCGCTTTTGCCAATAGCTCTTTTGCTAAGGCAATCCCTTCGTCGCCCAATGGTCCTTGCAGGACCTGCCCCAGAGCGATTAGCGCATTCCAACGGACACTTGCGTTGCCGTCCTCCATGAACTCACGAACCCACGGCAATACACGCGAGTCGGCCATCTCCGACAGCAGGAAAACAGCGGCAGCAGCGCGACCTCGCCGAGATTGTGGAGATTTATGAATGACAGGGAGGCCGTCGGCCAGTGGAGAAGGCGCGTGCAACGTGCCCGGGCAAAGGTCGACCGCGCCAGGAAATGACTGCCACGTCCCAAACAAATCGCCGCAAACAATCTGACTCCAAACCGTACTATGACTCAGTTTAGTCCGAAAATTGAGCATGAATTCAAACTGCACAACTACCAGCTACAGCGGACATTGGACTTGATCGTTGGCTAACCGGACGTTATCCCAATTTCAAGTTTTGTCCGGATGCCGGTGATCCACCGAGCGCCGGGATAAACCGGCATGTTGTAGGGGATGCAGGAGCCCTACAGGAAAGGAAGTAGCGATTCCATCCTGACCTCTAGTCTTGCAGGCGTCATCGTGAGGTGTCGCTTGAAGCGTAGAACGGAGGCATCGGTGGGCGGGGCTATTGAGCTTCGAAAAACCGGTAGTTCAGGACGCTGACTCCATGGTGAGTAGGAGGAAGGCAACACGGCGGCCGCGTTATTCGCGAGTGGCTGTTCCGGTCCTGCGTAGTCGAAGAACCCGCGCACGCTGAGAAACAACATGCACGAGAACCGGGAGATCTCCAGCACGCCTTGGTGTGACGACCAAGGCCGGTCCGTAAAGGCCATAAACCGCACAGCGGACATGCACGCGCTGGAGAAGTCGGACTGTGTCGTACTACCTGTGAACCAGCCGAACAAGGGAGCGGAAGCTTCTGCGGAGGTCGGGGAGGGAAGGACACAGCCGAGGGAGAACATCGTTCCATCTCACATGCCCCCGACACAGAGCGGGAAACGCATGTCCCAGGGACTGAACGGTGTGCGGAAAGCAGCAAAGGGGAAAAAGCAGGAACGGTTTACTGCTTTGCTCCATCATCTAAGCGTCGATTTACTCCGCGACAGCTTCTACGCGCTTCAGCGTAAAGCTTCGCCGGGAATCGATGGTGTGAGGTGGCAGGAGTATGAAACCGGATTGGAAGATCGGCTTATCGATCTGCACAACCGGGTTCACCGTGGAACGTACCGGGCACAACCCTCAAGGCGAGTCTATATACCGAAGGCTGACGGACGGCAACGTCCGCTGGGCGTCGCGGCGCTGGAGGACAAAATCGTTCAGCAGGCCGTGGTGACGATCCTCAACCAGATTTACGAGGTCGACTTCAAGGGCTTCTCTTACGGGTTCCGGCCCGGTCGTAGCCCGCATCAGGCGCTGGACGCGCTGACGGCGGGCATTCAATGGAAGAAAGTGAACTGGTTGCTCGACGCGGACATTTTGGGCTTTTTCGATAATTTGAGTCACGAATGGGCCTTAAAGTTCATCGAGCATCGGGTGGCCGATCGGAGGGTTCTTCGCCTGATCCAGAAATGGCTGAAGGCGGGGGTATCGGAAGACGGCCAGTGGTCGGAGACGAATCAGGGAACGCCGCAGGGAGCAGTGGCTTCACCACTGATCGCTAACGCTTACCTTCATTACGTATTCGATCTGTGGGCTGATGTCTGGCGCAAGAAAGTGGCCAAAGGCGATGTCGTCATCGTCCGCTACGCCGACGATCTTGTGGTGGGCTTTCAGCACCGAACGGACGCCCAGCGTTTCTGGAGAGCGTTCAGGGAAAGGCTGGCAAAGTTCGGCTTGGAACTACATCCTGACAAGACACGACTGATCGAGTTCGGGCGCTTCGCGGCCCGAGACCGGAAGCAGCGGGGAGAGGGAAAACCAGAAACCTTCACGTTCTTGGGCTTCACCCACTACTGTGGGCAGCGCAGCAGCGACGGGCAATTCATCGTATGGCGGATTACGGCGAAGAAGCGGATGGTGGCCAAGCTCAAAGCTCTCAAAGCGGAGCTTCGCAGCCGGATGCATGATCGCACGACCGAAGTCGGTGAATGGCTCCGGAAGGTTGTTATGGGCTACTACCAGTACCATGCTGTCCCCGGCAACACAGCTCAGTTGCGCATCTTCAGAAATCGCGTCTGCCGGTTGTGGCGGGGAGTGTTAGTCCGCCGCAGTCAGCGCGCACGGATGCGATGGGAACGTCTCAACCTTGTCTTGGATCGATGGGTTCCAATACCCCGAGTCCTACACCCTTACCCTGATGCCCGCTTCGCCGCCACACATCCTTCGTAAGAGCCGTATGCGTAGACGCGCACGTACGGATCTGTCCGGGGGGCGCCCTGCGATGGGCGTCCCTACCGGGACCGGATCTGTTTGATACGATCACGCTAGCAGACCGAATCCCGCTCATCAGGGTGAGGACCATGGCAAAATTGACGAGCTATCAATCCGACATCCGTCCCCTTTTCACGGAGCGAGATATTCGGGCGATGAGTAAGGCGTTCAACCTGGCGAACTACGATGATGTGAAGGCACATGCGGCCGTCATCTACGATCGTATTCGCGGCATCGGCGGTGCCGTGATGCCGCCTCCACCACCACGAGGAGAAGGCCCCTGGCCTAAGGACCGAATTGAGCTGTTCGCTCGGTGGATGGTGGACGGTTACCAGCCTTAAGCAGGTTGCTCACGATCCGCACATTACCGTGGACGTGGCCGCTGGGGCCGATTACTACCCAGAAGTCGGCCAGCGTCTTGGAATCTTTATGATCGAAGCGTCGCGCATACGACGGCCACGGTTCCCCTGGTGCTCGATCATTGGAGTTGGCCTCAGGCCAGAATGGTTCGAAAAGGCTGTTGTCTGGTGCGGCCTGCCCAGTGAATTCCCCCGCTTGAGCGGCCAAGCGACTTGACCATGGTACGGATGTCACGATTCTCTAGGATTGGTCCTCCGGTCTTTTCTGTCCCCTTGATGGCAATGTCCACCTTGACGCGGACCCAATGGGCGGCAGTATCATCTCGTTTGCGCGCATCTGGTCCGTAGATCGCAAGGATTTCAAGATCCTGGTAATCGCAATCAGTCCGGGCGTCATCCAGGCGCTGGGCTACGACACCTCGCCGGGGATGGCGCAGGAACAGGTCGATCAGATTGTATTGAGCTCGATTGACAAACTTCCCCTGGTTCGTCCGGGTACCGCGGATAAATTGCGAAGGGCGTCTTGTTCATGGTCGACGGCAGCGGCGCCAAAAAATTGAACATGCGCTTGTTTTGATAAGGGCAAAAGCTGTAAAGGTGCTAGGTCTACCGAGGAATGGTCATATCTCCTAGCTTGGATGGGAAACTGGATTTGTATGAAAAAAATTGGGTTCCTCTCATTCGGTCATTGGACCCCCTCACCGCAGTCACGAACGCAGTCGGCGGCTGACGCGCTGCTGCAGTCCATTGACCTCGCCGTGGAGGCCGAGCGTCTGGGAATGGACGGAGCCTACTTCCGGGTTCATCACTTCGCGCAGCAACTGGCATCACCTTTTCCACTGCTCGCGGCGGTTGGCGCCAAAACACGAAAGATTGAAATTGGCACCGCAGTGATCGACATGCGATATGAGAATCCTCATTACATGGCGGAAGACGCTGGCGCTGCAGATCTCATCGCTGGCAGCCGACTGCAGCTTGGAATCAGCCGCGGTTCCCCCGAGCAGGTGATCGATGGTTGGCGCTATTTTGGCTATCGCCCGATTGAGGGCGAGAACGATGCAGACATGGGCCGTCGGCACGCCGAAGAATTTCTCGATCTGCTGCGCGGGAAGGGATTTGCGCGACCTAATCCACGTCCGATGTTTCCCAATCCGCCGGGGCTTTTGCGCCTAGAACCGTACTCCGAAGGATTGCATGATCGAATCTGGTGGGGGTCTGCTGCCAACGCGACAGCTGTATGGGCCGCGAAGCTAGGAATGAACCTGCAGACCTCAACCCTCAAATTCGACGAGACCGGCGAACCACTCCACATCCAACAAGCCGCGCAGATTCGCGCCTTTCGCGCGGCCTGGAAGAAAGCTGGTCACGCGCGCACTCCGCGCGTCTCCGTCAGCCGTAGTATCTTCGCGTTGATCGACGAGCGCGATCGTGCGTATTTCGGACGCGGCGATCAGGAAGTGGACCAAATCGGTTTCCTCGACGAAAGCACGCGGGCAATTTTCGGCCGTAGCTACGCTGCTGAGCCGGATACTCTCATCGAGCAGCTTAGGAAAGACGAGGCGATCGCGGAGGCCGACACGCTCTTGCTAACTATCCCCAACCAATTGGGTGTTGCCTACAATGTGCATGTCATGGAGGCAATTCTGACTACGGTCGCCTCGGCTCTCGGTTGGCGCTAAAGTGACGTTTCCATCAATAAAAGATCACGTACGCAGAGCGCCCGTCGGGCGACCATGCGGGGAAGTCGCAGTGACTCGTGTCCGCTTTGAGATTGCAGGGGGGTGACGCAGTGCCGACATTGAAGTTGGTGACGCGCTGGCCCGGGTTGCCGTTGGAGTCCGCGATCCTGATGTTGAAGGAGCCCACGGGGCGGCCGCGTAGGCGCGTTTTCGCTGCTGTAAAGGGAATACAGTGATCAGACAGTTGCTCAGTCGACCCCTCCGCGCGGGCAAGGAGGCACTACGAACGAAGGCTCACCTGGCATAGATATAGTGCTTCACCTCGACAGGTTTGACTGCATAGCTGAGCACCTGCTTCTCGACCTCGCGATCGGCCATTGTAAATCGGTCATGTTGTCGTTCGTGTTCGGCCCAGGAATCAACCTTGAAGCTCTCTAGATAGGTGTCACGAGCTTCAGTATCGACGAAGACTCCCCAACTGATAGCACCGTCGCGGCGACGGACGCGCTGATATTTGTGGATTTGATGGAGAAACTCCGGAGCCTTCGCTGGATCAATGACATATTTCACGGTAACGAGAACCGGCCCCTGGTCGGGCGCGGGCTGCTGAATCATGGCCGGCTTTGTCCAGTGATTCCAAATGCTGAGATCGACGTTTGTATTTGGCAGCCTGAACAAAGGTGCCAGCAACAGGCACGCGCCGGTTCCAATGCTGGCAAAGACAAGTGTTAGATCGACATTCGTATGCAATGCCACGTATCCCGAAAGTGTACTTCCAGCGACAACGCTTCCTTGAAATACAAATAGGTAGACGGCAAGCACTCGCGCGCGCACCCAATCGGGCGCAAGTTCCTGCACCATAATGTTAAAGAGGGACATGATTGCGGTCCAAGAGGCACCTCCAAAGAGCATCAGGAAGCACAGGATCGCGGGTGAGCGCAACAGCGCCAGGCTCAAGACGGTGGTGGCGAATGTCGCCGTGGCAAGGTTAAGCAGAGTTTCTGTGGAAAGCCTCGACCGGGTCCGTTGCAGTACCATGGCGCCCAACACCGCGCCCAAGCCGAAGAATCCGAGTAAGAAGCCGTACGCAACTGGACTCTTGCTGAGTTCCCTCGCCGCCGTTGGCAGGAGTGCCCAAAAGGAGCTCGTGAAGAAGATGAGAACCGCCGAACGAAGCAATAGCCTGCGAATGTCAGGGGAGTACCACACATAGCGGATCGCGGCGGAGGTCGCCCCCCGGAACGTCTCGGCCGGCAATGTGCTCTTTCGTGCAGGCCTCTTCCATTTACCGATGACCGCAATCACGCCAAGAAAAGAAAGGGCATTGAAGGCAAACGCTGCGCCGACGCCCACTGCCGCGACAATGAAGCCGCCGAGGCCTGGTCCTAACGCCCTGGCAAGATTGAACTCGATCCCATTCAGAGCCAGAGCGGCAGGCAACTCCTCCTTATTTACCAACTCAGGGAATATTGCCCGCCATGTGGGTGATTCGACGGCGTCCCCTATCGATAGCCCCAGAGTGAGCAAGAGCAAGAGCCAGGGCGTCATAACTCCCGCGAATGTGGCCACGGTCAGCACAATCGCGATTCCGAGCATCCAGGTTTCCGTACCAAGAATCAGCTTGCGGCGATCAAAGATATCTCCGATTGAGCCTGCTGGCAGCGCCAGCAGGAAGAACGGCAAAGCGGTAGCGGTCTGAATCAGGGCAATATACAGAGGATTCTTGGTCAGCGATGTCATCAGCCATGCAGCTCCCACGCTCTGCATGAACGTTCCAATATCGGAGATCAAGTTTGAAACAAGCAGATTTCGAAACGTGGAGTTACGGAGAGGGCGCCAGGGGCTTGACGAATGAGGAATTCCCGATTGACCGGCTTGAGCCATCGTCTTATGACTTTACATGATTTGCAAGTTCATGTAGAACCCTTGAATTGTTGGACTGATCGAGACTGTTCCACTCGCAATGTGAGGATCGCATTGACGCAATCTTCGATGAAGACCTCGTCGATGCCGTATCACTGCCGGGGCATGATGTACAAGGTGAATCGAGATCGCACCTTCGCCAAAGGCTGATGCGACCCGCGTTTGACCTGAGCCGCAGGCGTACAGTGTTGGTGGTTCCGAGCGATCGTTCGGTTTAGAGTGTGGGTCATCAGGAAGTTCCCTGTGACCCATCTACGCCGGACGATGCCGGATGAGCTCGGTCGTGGCAGACCATCCGCCTAAACCAGATGCACATTTCGCTCGATGGTTTTGATGACCGTGTCCATGTCTCCAGACAGCACCTGCTTGGCGAAGCTCAGCGTAAAGCCCTTCGCGGTATGGAACGGCACATGCGACGGCAGCGACAACGCAAGGCGATCAACCACGGCATCCACCACCACCGGTCCGTCTGTGTAGGCCAGCGCCTCGGCGAGCACGTCCTTCACGTCGCCAGGTTCTTCCAGTCGAATCCCTTTCGCGCCCATAGCCTCGGCCACCCTGGCGAAATTCGGATTCTTGAAATTCACGCCGAAGGGCACGATGCCGGCCTCCTGCTGCTCGATGCCGACGAAGTTGAGCGACTCATTATTGAAGATAATGTGCACTACCCTGGTCTTGCGCTCTACCTGTGTGAGTAGATCGCCGAGCCCAAGCATGGTGAATCCCCCGTCGCCGCATAAGGCGATGGTCTGCCGCCCTGGATAAGCCAGTTGCGCGCCGAATGCGTTCCCCGCGGCATTCGCCATCGACGCCCATGTAAGGGACCCATGGAACCTGCGGTTGGTTCCACCCCGGATGTGCCTCGCGAGCCAGATGCACGGTGTGCCCGTGTCGGCAAAAAACATGGCGTCCTGCGAAGCCAGATCGCAGAGCGTAGCCGCCAGGAATTCCGGCCGGATGGGCTTGATGTCCGGCCCCTTGTCGACGTAGTGATTGAGCAATTCGTAGAAGTCGCGCGTTTCGGCAATATGGTCGTCGAGAAAGCGCGTTTCGTCCTTTTCGCGCACCTTCGGCAGCAAGGCAGTCAGCGTTGCCTTCACATCGCCCACCAGCGGCAGATCGATGGCAGTGCGGCGGCCGATATGCCCGGGCCTGCGATCGACCTGCACTTTCTTTACGCCGTCGCCTGGCAGGAACTCCGGAAAAGGAAAATCGGTTCCCAGCAACAGCAAAAGATCGGCTTTGTTAATTGCGTTGTAGGCGCCGCCATATCCGAGAAGCCCGGTCATGCCCACAGCGTAGGGATTTTCACTCTCCAGCCATTGCTTGCCGCGATACGAATAACCGACCGGAGCTTTCAGTTTCTCTGCCAGCGCGAGCACTTCGTCGCGGGCGTCGCGGCAGCCGTCGCCCCCGAAGATCGCCACGGTCTTCGCTGCCTCGATCATTTGGGCCAGCTTGTCGACGTCGGCATCGGCTGGACGGAAGATTGGTGCGACCGGAATCCTCATGTCGTCGATGCGAAAATCCGCGTCCGCACTGGCCACGTCGCCCGGCATGGAAATCACCGTCGGCCCACGCTCGATCACTGCCGTCATAATAGCCGTATTCATCACCGCTCGCGCTTGCCTGGGATTGACTACGCGGCCCACGTAGAGGCTTGCGGCCTCGAAGAATTGGTAAGGATTCAGCTCTTCGAGTGCCCCGGTGTCGATCACGCTTGTTTCCACATCACCGGCAATCGCAATGATAGGCGCGCCTTCTTTCAGGGCGTCCATCAAGCCGTTAAACAGGTGGGTAACACCCGGTCCCGCCGTACCGCACACCACCACCGGATTGCCGGTGAAATAAGCGTCGGCAACAGCCGCGAACACCCCATATTCTTCATGCCGCACATGCACGAACTCGATGTTCCCGTTGCGGCGAAGCGCGTCGATTACAGGATTTAACGCGTCTCCAATAATGCCGTAGCAGCGCTTCACGCCCGCTTTCTCCAGCATTTTCCACATCATATCGGCTACATTCTGTGCCATGAAATGCCTCCAGGTTTCGTGGGTTCGATCCCCCTCCTGCTCGTGCGGCAGTTCCCAATGATCTCCTTCAGTTGCCGGACTTGGCGTTCAAGCCCGTGTTGACAAAGCTGGTTGAGGATTTTCGATTCGATCTTGATCGTAGCTGGAAGAAAGTAAAGTTGTCGGGTTCTTGGACTCGACGCTGGTGAGGGGATGAAGCTGCCCGTACGGGGGTTGCCTTCGTTGTCTTAAGATTCAAAAAATCCTGTTGAAAAACAATGCCGCGGCTCCCCTTCCTCTCGCGGGGCTTTCAATTTGAACGTCTCCACTGTGAGACTGAACCGGGCGATGGACGGTATCGATATATCCCTCACCCGACACCCGCAATTTGGGATCTGCAAAATCCGCAGTGTTTCCTACGGCGGCGACTGGCAGCCAGCAAGAGTTTTCGATTTAATGTGTGCGGAGGCGAATTATGAGCGAACTTCGTGGATGGATGATCTATTCCTGGATAGCGCTCCCAACGGTGATGTACGGCGGCTACTCCCTTCTCCAACTTTTAAACAAGGCCAACGCCATGACACCGTTTCGCCTGATTTGGTTCAGGGCAGGCCACGCGCATGCCGGGATGCTCCTGTTGATGTCGCTGCTGTACTACACGTTTAGGGACAAAACATCCTTGTCTCCGGCGATCAAGCATGCAGGCTGCGCAATTGTTGTGGTGGGCATTTTGGCTCAGCCAGGCGGATTCTTCATCCATATGGTCAAGGGGCAGTCAGACCGTCATTCGATCGGGACCACGGTCACCACGATTGGCGCGATACTGTTGATCTGCGCTATCGCCGTATTGGTTTATGGCTTGTCCACCGCCCATTGACCGGGCTTCGTCGGGGATTAGGAAAGGGTTTCAGCTTAACTCGCGGCTCCTCTCTCCGGCCATGACAACGCAAAGCTCAGCGCGACCGCAAGGCCGATGGATACCTCGGCGAAGCGATGAAAGGCCATGAGCCACGCCGGTTCCGTCCGCGGGATCAACAACACGATGGCTACGCTACCGTCATGCCGCCGAAGCGATATGCGGAATGATCGGCGTGCGTGAGGGCGCAAAGCAACCCCAGAATGAATACGCAGCCTCCGAATATCAGGGCGTTTGGCGCGAAGAATGTAGCCACTAACCCGCCGACCAATGCGCCGAGAATCGTGCCGATGAATCGCCGAGAGGAAACAGCAAGCGCCGCACCCAGCGACGACTGCGTGACGACCAGAGTCGTGATCGGCGCCCAGTAGCTCGCGGGCAGCCGAAACAGCCGCGCCACGAGCAGCGAAGTCCACGTTGCTGTCGGCATGTTTGCCGCCGTTGAGTACATTCAGTCCCGGCGTCGGAAGAAGATTGGCTGGCTTGTCCACGAGCGTGGCATAGAGTGGCAATCCATGATCTTTGGCTGCTGCATGAACTACCGCCAGAGAAATGCCTAGAATTGCGTTGGCGCCGAGCCGGCTCTTGTTAGGTGTCCCATCGAGTTCGCGGAGTCGCTTGTCGAGCCCCTTCTGATCGTTGGCATCGAATCCGCGAATAGCGCCCTGAATTTCGCCCTCCACATAGTCTCGCGCCTTCAGCACGCCTTTGCCGCCATATCGGGATTTGTCGCCATCACGAAGCTCAACCGCTTCGCGTTTGCCGGTTGACGCGCCGGATGGCACCTTTGCGGTTGCGGTGACGCCGTTCGCCAGTGTCACAGTGACCGCCAAGGTCGGGTTGCCACGAGAATCTAGGATTTCAAGTGCCTGAAGTTTTGCAATTTCAGATATGATCATTCCGCTTTCTCGGCCGCAGGTCCGCAAGTTATGAAGAATTCGATGCATTGTTGGTAAACAAAATTCGCGCTCCGCATTCGCTCTTGCGGACCTTGGCGTTCTCGTTCACTCGATTCGCAATTTTCATCTTTAAAGCTCCATTCAATGGACAATCATGACCGGGCAGTGCGCATACCTCAGCACGCGCTCGGAATTCGAGCCAAGCATCCAGCGATGAAGGATCGTGTGGCTGCGTTTGCCCATGACAATGAGGCTGGCCTGGACTGATGTCGGCTTTGTGGATGATCTGTTCCGCCGGATGGCCCAAGACAATCTCAGTTTCGATTTCAATATCCTTTTGCTTGGCGCGTTCGCGCAGTGGGATGAAACATTTCTCGTAGCGCTCTTGCCCGTCTTCAAGCACGGCGTGGAACTCCGCGCTCTCGGCGGGTTCAGGCGGCCGAATGACCGAGATGACGAAGAGCTTGGCTTTCATATCGCCGGCCATTGACAGAGCCACATCCAAAGCGTGCTCCGCGTGCGGAGAGGCGTCAAACGCAACCAGTATTCTTTGAATTCCAACAAAAACCGGACTTCCCATAGCGATCACCTATCCTTCTTCTGCGGGAACTGGCCGCATGACTTCCTTCTCTGCTTTCTTGACTGCTTGCGACTGGGGAAGAAGATGCCGGGGAAGAAAGAACGAGTTCGCAATCATGGTGGGTATTACTGCGCTGGCGATGACAGTGCCCACGATGTAGGAGTACTGCGCCTGGCGTGATGATCTGATGATTGAGGCCAAAGAGCGCAGAGATGGTTCCGAATGTGAGGCCGGTTGACATCATCAGCGTGTAGTAGGCTCCAGCCTTGCCGTCATACTTGTGAATCCTGACCGCCGGATACACAGCAACCGCCTTGAACAGCGACTTCGCACCAAACAGGACGAGCAACGTGACAGGCGCAGCCATCAAGGCCGGCACGGAAACAAACGATCCGGCGCGGATGAAGTAGAACGGCGTGAGCAATCCAAACGTAAGTGTACGCAGACGCCGAATCAGCGAATGGTCCTTTCCGACCGTTCCGGCCAGCACCATGCCGATCATGTAAGCGGGCAGCACCGCTTCGCTGCCGGCCCAGACGGCGAGTCCACCCATAGCGAAGAGGAAGAAGAGGAGGTACTTGGCTTCGAGTTCGGAGACGCGCCCGCCGTATTTCTTGAAGAACCGCGGCGTGAGAAATGGCAGGACTACAAAGACGACGATGGAAACCACCACAAAGATCAGCGTCTTGATGGTGAACGGAGAAAAGATCAGTCCCAGCGCAATCACGGTTCCGAGATCATTGATGAAGCAGGCGGCCAGAATTGCCTTGCCGTATTCCGTGACGTTGAAACCAAGTTCCAGCATTACCGCGTACACAACGGCAACGGACGTTGTCGAAAGAGCGACGCCGCACAGCCAACTGGGCATGATCGCCCAATGCAGTACGTAATGCGCGATCGCCGTGCAGCCGAGAAAGGGACCGAAGAACCCCGCGAGGCCAATGACCGACGCTTCACGCCACTTGGTTTTGAAGATGGCCGGATCGAGTTCCGCACCGGCAAGGAACGTGAGGACGATTGCACCGGTTCCGGCCAGGAAGGTGATCCACTGCGTATTCCCGGCCAGGCCGCCCTGCGCAAAACCAAAGAGCCCGGTAAGGAACACGCCAATGACCAATTGGGCCACCGTGCCGACCACAATCTCAGAAAGCGCCGTCGAGATCTTGAACCAGATCGCCAACAGCGTCGCCGCCAACGCAAGCCCCACCCAGAGCGCACAAAGAGCCCAAGTGTTCGTCATGAATACGAACTCCTAGATTGTCATTCAGGGAACTCGGCCGGGACATAACTCCGCAACAGGATTCCCTGTCAGGAGTCATCATCTGTCCGGCCTATTGGATGGACAGCGGTTAAAGGTGAACTCCCTCACCTCAACATTGCTTGAATCGTAGGATTTTGGGCCGCTAAAGTCAAGTGACCGCAGATACTAGAGGTGCCGCCTCATTTCTGAACATCTGATCAGTACCGTAACAATGGCGGTGGCGTCGGGTGCCGGCAACGTCCTGCGTTATAGCCAGATGTGTGATCTTTACGCAACGATTCGAGCGCACAATTGACCAGGACAACGCCGTGCGCATTCACAACCTGGTTATGCAGATCGAGCGTGCCGAATGGCGCTTTACCATGGCCGGATGCAAGGTGATCATC
Source organism: uncultured Acidobacteriaceae bacterium (assembly GCA_963758785.1). Classification (GTDB taxonomy): domain Bacteria; phylum Acidobacteriota; class Terriglobia; order Terriglobales; family Acidobacteriaceae; genus Telmatobacter. The sequence continues at coordinate 283,567 of CAVWXA010000015.1, read as the reverse complement.
CATCAACACCTGAACGCTACCTCACCCTCACCATCGCAGGACACCGTGTCGGACATTACAACGCGGAAGGAAAGCTGTTGACGCCGCTGACGAAGAAGCATATCAGGGCGGTGGAAAGGACGTGGAGAGGGAAAGTCCCAAAACAGACTTTTCCTCTCAACTTGCAAATCCCGCAAACTGCGCGGGATTCGCACTTTCCCACTGCCTCCGCGACGGCTGACAATTGACCAAGCCCGACACTTCATTTGCTACGAAAAGCGGACATTTTCACTTGCAAACAACACTGAAGAGTAGGCGACAATCCTCCCAGAATGTTCGTAAACGAATTCCCATGCATCGGCGCGGTGGCATATCATCGTCCTGTTTAAACAAACTTTTGAGGAACGGAGCCTGGTTGAGTGTGTGCGAAATATCTGCTCATGATCCTTTCGCTCGCCTATTTTGCCTGTTCCGCAAAAACCCAGGACGCCACCAGCCATCCCATCCATAAATTCTTTTTCTTTGACGACCCTGGCGACTTCAACCGCAATATCTTTTACAGAAACAAACTGGAGTTCTCTCTCGAGTCAGGCTGGGAGCCCATTAATATCCCCTTCGTCTACAACTTCGCTACGGGCAGCACGTATACCACCTGGCCGCTCCATTACACGCTGGAACCCAACATTGCTTCCGTCCGCTGGACCATCGATAAAATCGACTGGCCCAGCATTCTGCGCGGCAGCACCGACTACACGTTCAGCGGGTCCTATGTGGACATCCCTCGCGGCCCGGAGACGCGCTATTTTGCGTTTCTCTTTGGAATACGCCGTAACTTCATTCGCCCCAACTGGAGAATGGTCCCTTACTTCGATGCCCACGGAGGTGTGGGCAACATCAATGCAAAAGGTCCGGACGGAGTGCTCTACGCCCAGGGACAGGATCTGACTTTCACCTTGATGAATGGCGGCGGGATACGCTATGACTTCAACCCCCGCCTCAGTGTCGAGGCAGGCGCCAGTTACCAGCACATCTCCAACTTCTACCTGTCCCAGCCCAAATATTACGACTACGGCATCAACGTCTGGGGCTCGATCGTTGGACTCAATATCCGCATTGGCAAAGCCAGGCCTCTGGTGCACTAAAGAGGAAGGCTACGCAAACACCAGGCATTGCGGCCTCGCCTGCGGGAAGGTCTTGCCCGATTCTGCGAGCCGGCGGATGTAATCGTCGTTGATCGCGTGATCGACCCTCGCCGAACTAGCAAGGGCTACGTTCGGGCCAAATGCTAACAGCTGATGCTCATAGAGATTCTGTCCGCAGAATGGATTCCGCGGGCTATAAAGATGTCGAGGTTGCGTTCCGGTCGCGAATGACCGGCTACTCGCAGCCTTGTCCAAGACAGCGATTCAGTAAATTTGCGCAGTTGATTTCATACGACATAGGCATCTTCCCCACCGATAGTGGCAGGTTTGGCCGATGACTCGGTCTGGATGGATTTCTATGTGTTGGGTATCCCTGCTGTCCAAGGAGTTGGCGTATAAGTGCTGAGCTTCTGGTTCATCTGACTTTGATTCTCTCGCTGCTGTCCAACTCTTGACTACCACATCAGCGGCATCGGTAACTGTTCGCAGAGTTTCTTTGCGGCTGGCGGTCCTTCCAGAGGAGTGTTGAGCCATGCCCACAAGTCTCTGAAGATGAACAACTGTTGGCGCAGCAGGGCGGCCAGATTGGAAAGCGACCAACCGAAGCTGGATTTCATCTGCAGGTACTTCAGGATCAGCATGGCGATTAATGCCGTCCATATCTGCGTCTTGACTGCATTGGCGCTGGTGCCCAGGAACGACTTCACTTTTGCGGTTTGTTTCAGCGCCTTAAAGAAAAGCTCGATTTGCCAGCGGTCCTTATAGATCGCGGCCACCGTCGAGGCTGCCAAGTGGAGCAGGTTGGTGAAGAAGACCAGAACCTCTTGCTTGTCCGCGTTCCAGTACTCGATTCTCCGAAACAGGACCGGCGCTTCGCCTTTCTTGCTCAAAAAGGGCACAGAGATGATCTGGTCATTGAGGACGTTGCCTTTTTCCGGAACCGCACGCACTTCAACAGTCGTGTAGACCGTGTTGGATTTCATTCGCGTGACGAAGAAGACCCCGTCCCGCGTCAATTGCCTGAACCACACATAATCGTTGTAGCCGCGGTCAACGGCCAGGATCGTGCCCGCTTTCAGGCGCAAGTCCCGCGCTACGTTCAACTCGCTATGCTTGCCCTCCGTCACCACCGCGAACGAAGGTAGGTAGCCGTCGTGGTCCAGCAACAGATGCAGCTTGATCGCGCCCTTCTGTTGCGTGTATTTGGCCCAGTCGAACATGGTCGCCGACAGCTCTATGACGCTGCCATCCAGACTCATCAGCTTGTTCTTGAAACGGAACTTGCGACGGCCGTGCGCCGCCGTCTCCATCTGACACTTTTCCAACAGCTGCATGAAAATCGACTCGTAGAGTTCCCAAGGACGGTTGGCGTTGGCATACGCCAAGGTCGATTTCTTCGGCGTGACGCTGATGCCCAGATGCTTCAGCGGGGATTCACAACTGGCCAGTCCCATACATACTTCGCGAAGTGAGTTCAAATGCGCCAACTGGCAAAACAGCATGGCCACAAATTGCTCCCAACTGCTGAACCCCTTGGCGTTGCGCTCCGCCTCGTGGTGTTTGACTGCCCGAGCGAACTGCCCGCGCGAAAACAGTTGCAAAAGCTGCGAGTACACACTGCATACTTGAAGCATGGCTGATCCTCTCTTCTCCGAATGTGGTCCTGTCTGGGAACCCACTTCAGAGTAACTGGGGATCAGCCTCCTCAAACATTTCTCGGGTCAAACAGATATCCGCTATTTTGGACAGCAATGGGCAACGCGTCAGGTATTTTTCAGTAAACAGTATCGAGGCCATATGAAGGCATTCCGTGGACGCCTGACCGGGAGCGCATCAACATGGATCCGAACGCTCCGCGGGCCTCTTTGTGCCTGGATTGTGCCTTGGAATGTCGCTTCTGGCGATTTTGTCGATTCTGGAATCAGCAAACTGCGTGTTTACAACGGCGGCTAAGGTTCGCCCCCTACCGGCACCACCGCGGCACAGCTTGGTAGACGCGGAGCAGCGTAACGGACCGAGTTCACCTCGCGACGCATGCTGGCCTGGGCGGAAGGACGCAAGGTCAACCTGATTCACATCCAGCCCGGGAGGCCGATGCAGAAGGGACACGTCGAGAGTTTCCATGGACGCTACGCGACGAGTGCCTGAACGCAAACTGGTTCCGCGCGCTTGGCGGCATTACATCGGTCCGGCTAGCTGCTCTGCGAATACGCAGCGGCTACGCTCGGTCTCTGATTCCTTGCCCTAGGAGTGCCTTAAGAGATCTCTCGTGTCTGGGGAAGAACCGCTTCTCAGAGGCCCGCCACAACCATTTCGCATCGGTCTACGACGGTTGAAACTTCTGACATTCGAGCGCCAAGGCCGTTTTTACCGCGGAGATTGAATCGGGGCGCCCAAAGAGATCCTATTGTTCTGAGTAGACTCGATAAGCCTCGACGGTGGCAGTAAGCGGCGTACCCGTCACCTGTGAGGTCTTGAGAAGAACCTCGAAGTACGGGAAGTCCTTTGTATGTAATTGCTGCTTAAACGCAGACAGTCGGCTCTCAGAAAGCAGAAAGAACTCCGCGGCCTGGGTCGCCGCAGGGGAACTGCCTTGAATGAGCAGGAATTTTCCGTTGTGCCCGGGATTTGGCAAATATGCCACGACACAATACCCGATGCTATCTGACGCGAAATACGTTGCCGGCTCGCCCTGAGCAGCTGAGCGATTGATCACCGGGCCAAGATGATTTCCAACTCGATCGACGGAAAAGTTCAGGCGATTCTCAATGAGTTGAATATACGGATTGGAAACTTGATCGCCGATCAGAATGACATTGTCTCGCTCAATGAATGAGGGAATGTATTCGCGGCTGAAATAGAGATGCATCCTCTGATTCAAGGGATCGAGCGCGAGAATACTGTGAGCCATTTTGATGGCGCTGAGCGTAACAAAGTTGAGAGATGTGAAGGAGTTAAAGATGGCGCGCATATCGGGGCTCAGCATCTGGGCTTGCAGTTGCCCCACGTAGCTGCGGTTCACATAGTCGCGCAGCGAAACGGAAGTCCGTGTGTAGTATTCATACTGGCTCAAAGCGGCATCGGGAACAACTACATCGGTATCAATTCTGGAGTCCAGAAAGACCTTCCAGAAACTGGCGACAGTTGGCTCATATCGCCATGAGTAGAAGGACCGGTCAGTCAAGTTGAGTGATCTTTGCAGAGTGCGGTTCTGCACCCACAAGCCAACGCACGCGGCCGAGAGAGCCACAATCGCAACGATTGCAGTCGCAGCCAGAAGTCGATTTAGTATCGCTCGCTTCACCGTGCCGACATCAATGGTTACCGCGCCGACTTCCTCACGACGCGGATTCGAGAATGGAGAGGGAACTTCAGCCTCGAAAGGTTGGTTGATCTCGCGTTTCTTGAAGACGAGAGAGTAGCTGCCGCGTGGGATTTCGAGGAGGAGGTTTTCGGCGCGGCCATCCGCATCAAAGTATGCTTCGATGCGCTTTCGTAATTCGCTGAAATTGGACCGAACAATATTGTCGAGGTTGGTGTCGTACCCATCGGTACGTCCGAAGACCTCAATGCCGATTTCCTGCTCATGGAGATGGTCGCAACCCTCCTTTAGCTGGCGTCTGCCAACAAAGAGGAGCAGGTCGCGGAGGCGGGTTGCTCGTTTAAGTTGAGAACTGGCGGCAATCCGCTCGACAAGGGTCCAGCAAGCTGCAGGGTCGAGCGGCGATTGGGAGGTAGCCGAATCGTTCTTCTTCGATTCTCTAATGTTGGAAGGTGGCTGAGGAATGAAAACGTTTTGCATGGCGAGCCCTCGCTACAGTTAAGATTTTGGCTCTTACAGTCCAGAACCGTGGGAATTTGCGTTCTGATTCGTGGCGAACTGGCCTGCGACGAAATTTTACCGCAGGCTGGCTGGATCCGGCCCGCGGCCACCGATGAGAAATATCATTTGGCGAATGAGGCAGCCCGCGCGAATGACAAGGTTCAACATTTTGCACCCTGAAGCTCATAGGGAAACGCCGTGTTTTCATGAGGTTTAACTCGAGTTTCAGGTAAACACTTCTGCCGCAGTGATCCTGCCCGAAACCGGGCGAGGCGGAAGGTCGTCACCAGTTGGTGCGGAAAATCAGTGGCGTCCAAGGCACTGATATTACCGCTCGGGCACATCTGTCTCGCGCGATTTCGAAGGCTCGGTTTCCACGGCTGTAAGGATGGTGCTCGACCTCTGTAAATTGACTTGATTTGTCTGCTCTCGATTGCCGATTCTTCTCTAGTTTGCCCAATCCGGTCAGCTGCACAAGACAAAATCTGCCTGAAAACCGCGGATGTTGAAGGTCGGCCCGCTTGCCAATTCGGTCGAGTTGTGTGGTGTAATGGGCTGCGGCGGTCAGCATTCGCAACCTTATGCCAGTCGAGTCCGGAACCTAAACGCGGTTGGAGCTTGAGGAGGTCGTCATGATGCCAGGATTCTGCAGCGGGAGAGGAAGCATTGCCAGGAAAGGCATGTTCTTTGTAGGAAGGAATTGCGAGCGTCCATCCCGCATAACATCGATGCTGATTGTTCTTTCACTGCTGCTGACCGCAGGCGCCAGGATGAGCGGGCAGCAGGAGAGCGCACAACTTGATGGACGCATTACAGACAGCAGCGGCGCATCGGTCCCCGGCGCCATTGTGAAAGTGACGAACCCGGCGCGCGGCATTCACATCACGGTCGTCACCAATTCAAATGGCGATTATGAGGCGCCTTTGCTTCCGCCAGCTGATGGATATCAGATTTCGGTTTCAAAGAGTGGTTTCAAAGAGGCGACGAAAGCCAACATCACTCTGCAGGTTGCGCAGACAGCACAAGTGAATCTTGCGCTTGCAGTTGGATCGTCGACGGAAACCGTATTTGTCACGTCGGCGCCCCCTCTGCTGGATGCAGAGACGTCTTCGCTCGGGCAGGTAATCGCCGCCCGCACGGTCACAAATCTACCCCTCAATGGTCGCAGCAGCTTTCGTTTGATTCAGCTCACTCCCGGTGTCACATTCAACCAGGCGGCAGATGGGCAGTTCGGGGACGTTCCCGTGAATACTACCTGGGATACAGATTTCTCTGTCAACGGAGGACAAGCGCAGAGCAACGAAATCCTGATCGACGGTGTTCCGAGTTCTGTTGGATTCTTCAATCAGATCACCACGATTCCTTCGGTTGACGATACAGAGGAGTTCAAGGTGGAGAGCGACAATCTTTCCGCGGAATATGGGCGATTTGGCGGAGGCGTGATCAACGTAACCACGAAATCCGGCACAAACGATCTGCACGGTACGGCATTTGATTTCCTGCGGAACTCGGTGCTCGATGCCAACGACTACATCGACAAGAGCAAGAATGTCGCGATTCCCACTTTCATCATGAATCAATATGGAGGCGTTCTCGGGGGGCCGGTGGTGCTGCCCAAGCTATATCACGGGAAGAACAGAACATTCTTCTTTCTCGATTACGAAGGAACTAGCCGGATCCAGGGAAGCACCTTCTTGAGCACGGTGCCTACGGCCGCACAAAGGACAGGAGACTTCAGCCAGACATATAACTCAAATGGAACGCTGGTGACTATCTATAATCCGTTTTCGACGACGACGAATCCGAGCAATCCGTCGCAGTATATCCGCACGGCATTCACTGGTAACGTTATTCCGCCGGGCATGCTTGATCCTGTCGCAAAGAATCTCATGACCTATTACCCGATGCCGAACACGCAAGGCTCGCCCAACACCGGTGCAAACAACTTCATCAGTGACGCGCCATTGCGCGTCGGGCAGAACGAGGGAAGCGTGCGTATCGACCAGAACGTGAACGATCGCTATCATTTTTTCGGAAGGTTCGGCTTCTTTCTTACGAACCTTACACAGCCAAATTCCTTTGGCAATGTGGCGACGGGCGGCGCTGGTGCTGTGGGCACGACGGAGTTTCACAACTGGTCGTTCGCCTTTGACAACACCATCACTTTGAGCCCTTCGCTTTTTGTCACATTCGATTATGGCTACGCGCGTTGGTTTCAGTCCCGCCAGACTCTCAGCTATGGGTTCAACAATGCGTCACTGGGCTTTCCTTCGCAATTCGTGGGGCTGGTCACGATTCCCATGTTTCCTTCGGTCAACGTGACGAGCTATGCAGCCACGAACGGACAGAGTTATCTGGTGAACGGCAATGACTCTCACAGCCTGTTAACATCCGTTACCAAGATTCTGGGTAGGGAAACTTTGATTGCCGGCACAGACGTTCGGCTACATCTGATCAACTTTTTCAACGTGGCGGCGAGTTCGGGAACATTCAGCTTTACGCAAGCGCAAACGCAGGGGCCCAATCCAAACACTGCGAGTTCGAGCGCTGGCAATGCACTGGCCAGCCTTTTGCTGGGAGCCGGAAACTCCGGGTCGATGCCGATTGGCGCAGGCAATGAGCTGCAGGATTGGTATGTCGCGGGGTATCTTCAGGACAATATCCGCCTGACAAATAAGCTGACGGTTAATGCTGGCCTCCGCTATGAGGAAGAGAGCCCGTACACCGACCGTCACAACGAGTTGAATTTCTTTAGTTCGACATCCGCGAGCCCCGCTGCGAATCCGTCATTCCCGAATCTTAAAGGCGGCCTTGTGTTTGCCGGCCAGAGTGGAACGCCATCGCAGGTCTATGTTTGGAATACGAATCAGTTTGATCCCAGGGTTGGGTTTGCCTACTCATTTTTCCGCGGCACCGTGATGCGCGGTGGATTCGGAATGGTCTACGCGCCGCTGGAGTTGAGCAACAACGCGGTCGGATTCGTACCGGACACAGGTTACAGTTCATCAACCAGTTGGGAGACCTCGTTAAATGGAGGATTGAATCCGGACAATCTGCTGAGTAATCCTTATCCGCAGGGACTTGTGAAGCCGACAGGCAATTCGGTTGGCGCGGGCACATCGCTCGGACAGGCGCTGAGTGTGTGGATGCAAAACCCCAAAACGCCTCGGTCGTATCAATGGAACTTCGGAATTCAGCAGCAGCTTCCCTCGAACATACTGATTGAGGCTGCATATGTCGCCAACCGGGGCCTGCACCTGACGCACAACTTCTCCGCTGATACGCTGAACCCGCAATACCTGGGCATGGGAACGGCCCTGCAAACCCAAGTGGCGAATCCGTTCCAGCCGTACGTGACAGTTGGAACGCTTTCAAACGCAAAGGTGACGGAACAGCAACTGCTTCTGCCATACCCGCAATTCACCGGCTTGTCGATCGAAAACGATACCTGGGGCGGATCAAACTATCAGTCCGCGCAGTTCAAGCTCAACAAGCGGCCCACGCATGGGGTAAGTATGTTGGCGGTTTACACCGTCAGCAAGTGGCTCTCAAACATGACAGCCGCCGACGCGCCAATCGGAACGACCAACAACACGGGAGTGCAGAACTGGTACGATCTGGCGGCGGAAAAATCGCTTTCTGAAAATGACACTCCTCAATCGCTGATTCTGAATGTTGTGGCCGAACTGCCTTTTGGACGAGGGCACCGGCTGTTGGGCACAGCGCCTGGAGTGGTAGACAAATTTGTCGGCGGTTGGAGCGCATCAGGAATCCTGACAGAACAGAAAGGTTCCCCACTCGTCCTATCTGCTCCAGTGACGGACGGAGGAAACCGCCCGAATTGGGTTCCGAATGTGAGTCCGCAGCTCTCTTCATCGCGCCCAGTCGCCGCGAAGGTTGCAGAATGGTTTAATACCGCTGCGTTCGCGCTGCCTCCTGCATTTACTTTTGGAGATGTATCGCGAACCATCGGCAACGCCCGGAGCCCTGGACTGCACAACCTTGACTTCTCACTCGACAAGGAAACACAATTGGTCGAGCGGTTGCATATGCAATTCCGCGCAGACTTCTTCAATCTCACGAATACCCCTCACTTCGGATTACCCGACACTTCGATGAGCGATGCAACCTTTGGGCAGCTGAACGCGCTGCTTCCCTCTCCGCCGCCCAGGGAAGTGCAATTCGTACTCAAGCTGCTCTTCTGACGCGAACCGTCTCGAAATGCTGGCCAGGATGTTCGCGCACTTCTTGGCGGTATCAGACCGCGAGTCTTTCGGGTTCGATCGGCGTCTTGATCGCATGCGGTACCATTGGCTGTTCGAACACTCGTCCGTTTTTTGAAGGGTACTTTCATCATGAATCGTCGCGATGTTTTGAAATCGTCACTCCTTGGGGCAGGCGCGCTTGCTGTCGGCTCTTCGATTGCGCAACAGCCCGGCCCAAGCCAGCAGGAGGATTTACATATCTGGCCTCGCGCCCCAAGGGAAATAAACGGCGGGAAACCGCCGAATATCTTGTGGATCTGTCCTGATATGCAGCGCTTCGACACGATCGAGGGCCTGAACAACGACGCGATTCATACACCGAATCTGCGCCGGCTGATGGCGGAGTCGGTAACGCTGACACATACCTACGTGCAAAACCCTGTGTGCTCGCCTTCGCGCGCGAGCTTTCTGACCGGCCGTTATCCCCATACGACCGGACTTCGTGCGCTGGGGCAGCGTATCCGGCCAGACGAGCAACTCGTGACGAAAACGCTTGCAGATGCAGGATATGCGTGCGGCTTGTCTGGCAAGCTGCATCTCTCGCCAACATTTGGCGGGCGGCTGGAAGACCGAATCGATGATGGCTACAGCGTCTTCGACTGGAGCCACGACACCAGCAACCTTTGGCCTGGCCACAATATGTGGAGGGTCTGGCTGGAAGAGCAGGGCGTGAAATGGCCCACTCCACCCAAGGGGAAAGACGCTCTGGCGTGGGGTGTACCTGTCGATCCGCAGTATACACAGACCGCATGGTGCTCCGATCGTGCGATTCAATTCATCCGTGGCCAGCGTGAATTCAATCCCTGGCTCATGTCAGTCAATATCTTTCAGCCACATGCGCCCTACTGGCCAACGGAACAGTACCTCGACCACTATCAGCCGTCCGACATTCCAGGCCCGAATTATCGCGAGGGCGAGCTCAAGAATAAGCCAATCTATCAGCAGATCGATCATCGCGGAGCATCAGGTGGTCGCGACGTCTCGTTTGAAAACACCACCGACCTGGAGCATCGCAAAATGAAGGCGGCCTACTACGCAATGATCGAGCAAGTGGATACGGAAGTTGGCAGAATGCTGAAGGCGTTAGATGACAGCGGCCAGGCGGAGAACACAATCGTTATTTACATGAGCGACCACGGCGAAATGCTCGGCGACCACGGTATTTTCCTCAAGGGACCGTACTTCTACGAGGGAGCAATTCGCGTTCCGCTTATCATTCGATGGCCCGGAAAATACAAAGCCGGATTGAAGAGCGATGCGCTTGTAGAAATGGTGGATCTGGCACCGACCTTGCTCGAAGCTGCTGGATTGCCTCCAACCGTGGGTATGCAAGGCCGCTCGCTCACCAGGTTCTTGACCGGTGAAACGACCACACACCGAGACTCCATTTACTGCGAGTATTTCGATTCGCTGGCGCTTTACGATCCTCCCCCGATGTCGGTCTGTGTACGCACAGAAGAATACAAGTTGGTCTACTATCAGAACCTCAAAGACGGAGAGCTCTACGATCTAGTCAGGGATCCTGAGGAAACCAACAACTTGTGGGACGCATCGAGTTCGCAATCGGCGCGCGCGATGATGACCGAGCTGATGGTTGTGCGCATGATAGATACTGTCGATCCCAAGCCAGAACGAAAGTGCATGTGGTAGGCGTTGCTTATCGGACGCGCAGCTCTTCCAGACTCTGGCGCGTTCGACAATTTCTGGTCGGTCGAGGACTAAGGCGCTCCGCCATTTGGCCCACAGGCGCCGCAGCTAACCCAAAGAAACGGGTCGGCGTTGGAAAATCGCGGACACGGACGGCGCCGTTTCAGGACTGAAAGCTGCAGTCGCGAAGCTAGATTTTCTAAGAGAAGGTGGCGTGAGCGTAGGGGCTGAAGAACGAGAGTGAGAAGGAACCCTCAGCAACCGGAGCATGAATTGGTTATGCCAAACAAAGCACAGAGGAAATCGGCCCGGACGCGCACACTAAATTTAAGAAGATGCGGATTTCCCTCGATTGCCTTAACCATTACCAAGCATTTATGAGCCGTACGGATGTTAATTTGGCGAGGCGCAGGACGGAAGCGGCAGGCAGATTGGTCGCCGATCTACGACGGTTGTCGGATTCACTCAAGGCATGCGGCATCAGGCCGAATGGTCCCGAGTAACTTCGGAGTGTCCGAATTTCCTGCTCTGACCTAGTCATATATTGATCTCGGCGCCCGCACTGGCGACGCCCGAAGAAGCAGACACACTCAATTCGGCCATTGAAATCGTCGATTCCGGCCTCGTTGCCCTGCCTCCCAACAAACTCCGGATATGAGCAAAATGGAACAGACTGCCGCTGACGTCGATCGCAACAATGGGAAGAGTACGACCGGAGGCCGCTCTGAATTGCATCCAATTTGTCCAAATGCGGTCGGGCAGCCGTGATTTACGGACGCAAGTGGCGTGGAAAGCATAGATTTTTGATCGACGAATTAAACAGATCTCTCTAAAGGCGCCTGGTGAAATCTCTCCTGCTGGTTTTAACTGTCATTCGGAATACCGAAACGCGATCGGTCGTGAGGGCAGTTCTGGAGGGGGCGGGCCATCGAGTAGTCCACTCCAGTGGATGCCGACAAGCGCAGTCACTTCTAAGCAACCGGCTTTCTCCAGACGTTGTGCTGGTTGAGCCATCGCAGACGGAATCGTGCGAAGAGGCGCAATACCGCCAAGTATTAAAGAGCGCACCTGCGGCCAGTGTGTGTCTCATTACAGGGATTGCCGAACAAGGGTTGCGCAAGCAAGCGTCCGAGCTTGGAGTTAAGAACTTCCTGACAAAGCCCGTGACTCGTGACGATCTCAACGCGATGATTGAGCACTTAAGTCGACCCTCTGCACAAGAGTCCCGCAGCGAAGCCAGATCACGTTGCGCGGTCACTGCCAACTACACAGACAGCGTCGCCGCGGACATGCCTTCGGCTCCATATCTGGAAGAACTCGGGAAGAATAGCTACTTTTTGGCTGTCTCGCCCGCAATGCTTAAGATCCATCAGCAGGCTAAACTCCTGGCCGACGTCGATCTGCCCGTGCTGATTCTGGGAGAGAGCGGCACTGGCAAGGAAGTGATCGCGCGCTTGATTCACAAGCATTCGCAACGGTCCCAGCACGAACTCCTGAAAGTGAACTGCGCGGCATTGCCGGCTGATTTAATTGAGAGTGAGTTATTCGGTTACCAGCAAGGCGCATTCACAGGAGCGATCAAGAACAGGCCAGGAAGCTTCGAGCAAGCGGATCATGGAACCCTGCTTCTTGATGAGATTGGTGAGATGAGTACGCAGATGCAGGCAAAGCTTCTGCACGTACTCCAAGACGGCCAGGTCACACGCCTCGGCGGGCGGGAATCCAGCAAAGTCGATGTCCGGGTTCTGGCTGCCACAAACATTCAAATGGAGTCTGCGCTGCTTGAAAAGACCTTTCGCGAGGACCTTTATTACCGTCTTAGCGTGTTCTCTATTGTTGTTCCACCACTTCGCCAACGGCGCGAGGAGATTCCCTATCTGATCGAGGAGATCATTCGCCGCTCATCAGCCGAAATGAAAAGTGGCAGCGAGCGGCCCTTTTCCTCCAGGTTAATGGATATGGCCCTTCTCCATGATTGGCCCGGAAACCTGCGTGAACTGAGTAACTTCGTCACTCGGACTGTCATTTTGAGAGACCCTGATGCCGCAGTCCGAGAACTAGAGACGAAGGTCGCCGCAGCGAACGAGGCTGTACATCAAGAAGGCTCCTACGACTCCGAGCGTCAGCAGTCAGGCATGAGATCGATCGTGCGCGATATGAAAGACCGCACTGAAGCTCAGTTGATACAGGAAGCGCTCGATATCTCGGGCTGGAATCGTCGCCACGCCGCACAATGTCTCAACATCAGCTATCGCGGCCTGCTTTACAAGATTCAGCAATATCGTTTGGTACCCGGGGTCGCCACCGGGAAATCAGCGGAGCGCTTTCGGGATAATAGGCTTAGCGGTTAAGCCAGTTTTTGTTAAACAACAACCGACAGCTGCGGTCAGAGGTCGCTCACCCGCTTCTCGATCCCGCTAATCAATCTTCCGTATTCGCCATTGGCGTCTTGGCGATGAGACGGCGAAAGCTCGATATAACCTTCGATCCGCAACGCGCTAATCCCGGCCAGGGGACGCCTTGCGGGCCCAGACCTCGATCAATCGGCGCAGATTTTCGTATAGACTCGACGATGCTGCTTCCACGCTGAACTTTCCAAATGTGTATAAAAGTGACCAGCTTTTTAGGTTTTTCGATGGAATATTAACTCCAAAGCTTCAGGCACTCGAACGATACGGTGCCTGCATCACCGGCCAACCGAACCCGATTCCGACCTGTGCGCGCACTCTTTGACGAAGCAGGGTTTTTGGGGGTTCGAGTGCAGCCAACTTGCCTCGACGCCATCTAATGCCTACGGTGAATTGGTTCTCAGGGGGTTCCTATGCCAGAGAAAGCTCTCACCGAAAAGGCTACGCAAGACGCACCCCAGGACGAGCATCTGTGGCCATCCATCGACAGGTTTGTGCGTGAAGATCGGGAGAATGCGCGGCAAGGCAACAAGCCAGTATCGCCGACCGGCTTGCAAATGGGGCGCACGCAAAATGAGTCAGGTATGGTTTGGACTACCGTCATCTTCATGGCCATCTTTCATCTGGGCGCCATTGCCGCACTCTTCTTTTTCAGCTGGACCAACCTGATTGTCGCGGCGGTGCTTTATGTTCTCGCTGTCAATTGCGGTATCGGCATGGGTTATCATCGCCTGCTGGTGCACCGCGGCTATCAGGTACCCAAAGCCGTCGAATATTTCCTGACGGTCTGCGGCACTCTGGCCCTGGAAGGAGGTCCGATCGCCTGGGTGGCGACTCATCGCATCCATCATCAACACAGCGACCACCTCGGCGATCCGCACACTCCACAGGAAGGTACCTGGTGGGCGCACATGGGCTGGATTATCACAGGCCGTGCGCTCAATACTCAGACCGAGGCCCTGGCCCATTACGCTCCCGATCTCGCCAAGGACCGCGCACAGGTCTGGTTGAGCAAATACCATTGGGTCCCGTTGACCATTCTGGGGATTGGGCTGCTGCTGGTGGGAACTCTTACTGGGGGTATCAGGGCTGGAGTGGGCCTGTTCTTATGGGGCATACTCCTGCGGGTTACTCTCGGTCTGCATGCCACATGGCTCGTGAACTCCGCGACCCATCTCCACGGCGGGCGGCGCTTTGCAACTCGAGATGAGTCTCGCAACAGCTGGTGGGTGGCGCTGCTTACCGGGGGCGAGGGTTGGCATAACAATCACCACGCGAATCCGGTTTCGGCCCGGCATGGTCTTGCGTGGTATGAGTTCGACCCCAATTATTACGGCATTTGGTTGCTGGAGAAGCTTGGACTTGCGAAACACATCCGGACCGCGAAATTCACGCGGAGGGAGCCTGGGCAGACGGTGCGAACGACTCACATGACAATGTCTTGATGGCGTGTTGTCTGCAAAGTCTCTCCGAGTTCAGCAGGATCGTACCGGAGGTGCTGTCTCTTCAAGCTCTAAGAGCGCTGCCTGCGTGAGGCAGAAGAGCACGGCGCTGGGAATAGTGTTGTTACTTTGTAGCGCAGCGCTGTTTTATTCAGCCGTTTGCGCTTTCCTGATGACGGTACCTGGAGAGAGGCGGTCACAAAACTGGTCCTCACTTCGCTCGCCGCTTTGATCCTTGCTCTGCCGCCAGTCATTGGTATCTGGAAATTCACCGAGAGTACCTCTCCGCTCGGGACTCCCGCATTGAGCGAAATCCCATAGATGTTGCGGGCGCGTGTTCTTATTGCTCTATGGGTCTACCCGTTCCCCCGAATGCAACAACGGTTTCAGGCGCTCCCTCCGCCGCCAGCAAACGGCTACTTCCGTGGCTTGTCGCGGTTGCGTTCTTCATGGAGTCGCTCGATACCACCATTCTCAATACGGCTGTGCCAGCGATCTCGGCGGCCCTCCACGTTGGCCCTCTCAGCATGAAAGCAGTACTGGCCAGCTATACCTTGAGTCTTGCCGTGTTCATCCCTATCAGTGGTTGGGTCGCGGACAGATTCGGCACTCGACGAGTGTTCGCCGCTGCGATCGGAATCTTTACTCTGGGATCGTTCTTATGCGGCATATCGAGCAACATCCATATACTCGTTGCCTGCCGCATCCTGCAAGGCTGTGGTGGCTCCATGATGGTGCCCGTAGGCCGGCTGACCCTGGTGAGGACCTTTGCGAAATCAGATCTTCTCCGTATCATGAGCTTCGTTTCGATACCGGCCCTGATTGCTCCTATGCTCGGACCAATCGCAGGCGGTTTGATTGTTGGCTATTTTCACTGGCGGGTGATTTTCTTTCTCAACATTCCTATCGGTCTGCTCGGCTTGATCCTCGTCTATCTGCACCTGCCTGATTACCGGGAGGAGACACACCCGTTGGACACGGTAGGACTGATCCTCTTTGGGTCGGGTGTCGCCCTGCTGTCCTACGTGCTCGAAGTTTTCGGGGAGCACACCCTTGGCGTGCGCGAGATCTCCGGATTACTCGTGCTTTCTATCGCGTTGCTCGCCGGTTATTGGCTGCACGCGAAATCTCTCGCATTCCCGCTGCTCCAACTTGGCTTATTTAGGATTCGTACGTTCCGCGCAGCGGTCAACGGCAGTTTCTTTACTCGCCTGGGTATCGGAGGGGTACCGTTTCTCCTACCCTTGCTGTATCAGGTGGGTCTCGGTTTCACTCCGGTACAGTCCGGGCTCCTCATTATGCCTCAGGCGTTAGCAGCCATGAGCATCAAGACGGTAATGCCCCGTATCTTGTCAACGATCGGCTATCGCTGGGTGCTCATCTCCAACACAATCATCCTTGGTCTGCTCCTTCTGCTGTTCGCGACCATCGGTCTTCATACCCCGGTGTGGATCATTGTGTTGCTGGCATTCTTTTATGGGGCTTTTACGTCTTTGCAGTACACAAGCATGAATACGCTGGTCTACGCCGACACCACGGACCTGGAGACCAGCGCCGCCAGTTCGATCGCGAGCACCATGCAACAAATGTCGATCAGCTTCGGCGTCGCGACGGCGGGATTGGCGACAGCTTTTTTCGTTCCTACCAATGGTCAATCCGGTCCGACCGAGATGATTCACGGTATTCATAAAGCACTCGTTGCGCTCGGGGCATTGACCATTGTTTCGGCGATTATCTTCCACAGCCTGAAACGGGGCGACGGTGACGCGGTGAGTCACCCAAAGATATTCCATCCGGGCGGTTGAACGGAATCCGATAATACAGACGAGCTGTCGAGGCAAACTCGCCGCTCCTGGAAGTGTACGAAATTGCTCAGCTTTCCCTGGCCCGACATAGAACACTCCAGATGCGAGAGTCTCAGCGTCCCCTGAAAAACAAGAGACGACAATGACAGAGAGCAATTCGCAACTAGCGGAACTCCGCACCAAGGCGGCCTACGCACGCGAAGCACTGTGCGCGGACATAGCCCCGGTGATTACGCGTCCGCCCAGGAGCTGGCCAGGAAGGCTCTAGGATACTCCGTGGAAGCCTGAAAGCATACGGAAGAGATCGCGAAGAGTGTGCCGCGATCCATGCAGGTTTAGGCCGCACGATCATCGGTGAATCGGCGAGCGGTAGACGCTCGGCACAGTCCAGCGAGAATCAAAACCCGGGGAAGCCCGGAGCGAAGGAGATGCAAGATGCTGATCATTCTCATTATTGTTCTGCTACTGGTTTTCGGTGGGGGCGGAGGATACTACGGCTACAACAAGTGGGGCACAGGCGGGGGTGCAGGCATAGGGCTTGGCACAGTGCTTGCGATCGTGCTGGTGTGTTACCTGCTGGGAGCATTCCGATAGAGCGATCTGCTGCAAGCGCGGCTCGCTGCCGGAAGATTGGCGGCGGAGCGGAGATCGCCGTCGGGATTATCTGGCGTGGGCAATGAAACCGCTGCGCGGAGGGAAGCGACGCACGTGGCGATGAGCCGGCGCTGATGCGTTGACACGATTTTCGGTTCCTGCACGGTGATTTCACGGACAGTCATTACTTGGTTGTTGCCCGGGGTGCTGCCGCTTGTCGTGGTGATCGCCGTACTTGCGATAGAGGCGGAGCTGATCGTACATGCTCCGCTTCAATCTCAGTCTCCTGCCAGATGATCTGTTGACCTCCCTGAATCGACGGTCGAAGTATCACCAAGGCACGCAAACCTGGATAGCTTAAGTGCACCCGGATAAAGCAGATCTGTGCAGTAGGAACGGAAGCGTGTCAATGAACTTGCTATCCATGAGCGATGTGCAATTCAACCACCGCACAGTGAATGGTTTTCATAGCGGCGATCTAAATCCCCTGCAGCGAGCAATTGCGGACAGACTGGCTCTACCGGCAAAGCGCTAGATGATTGCAGGAGAAATACAAAATCGAATTCCCGGCTTAGGTCGATAAGCAGGAATTTACGGAGAAGAGATGAAAAAAATCATGCTTTTGTTATTTGTCGCTTTGTTCGCGACATTCGCAGTTATGCCTGCCTACGCCTACCAGCACCATCGGAGACACCATAGACATCACAGACCCCATCCTATTGTAGTCGTCGTTCCACGCTAGCCATGCTGTTTCTTTGTCAGGCGACACGCAAGTCCGAGTCGAATCTGGAAGGAATGCAATCCGGATTGGGGCCTCGTTGAGAAATCCAGGGCCGACGCCGATCCTCAATACTGGGAGCTAGCCGACCACGAAGCCCGCGCGCAAGCCCGCCGCCCCAGTTGTGCCCGCACCAAAGGTTTCGCCTACGCACTAAGCAAGACCAATCCGAACGCGAAGGGTGCCGTTATGTAACGGCGTCCTTTATATTCTCATCAACAGATGCGGTTCTACATCATTCGTAGTTTACGATTGCGCTGCGGATCGTTGGCTCGATTTCCTTCATTGACGGCATGGTTTATGGCCGTTCAATCGTGCCTTGAGAATCGCCGTGAAGCAATGGCGCCTTTCCGCGATTACTTCGGATCCGAGTACGACTGCGACCTGCTTCGGCAAAGTGCCTGGAGCGACGACGAGAACCTCTATGGTCGATGAACTCGTTGCGCCTTCACCATTCGTGATTGGGCCGCGATCGAGCGGCATCTAAGAGACGGTGGCACAACCTAACGGAACCGCAACCGGGATTGATCTGGTAGTTATTCGCGCTGCAGCTGTGGATGCTATTTCTCTTAAAGGCTTGTTTGCAGCCTTTTCAATTCTGCAGTGTGCAATTCTGGTCAGCATTCACTCGCGTGGCCGCCCATGATGGAATCTGCGTAGGTTCCTTCCCCGTCTGCAAAGACTCTCCCATTCACTCCTTGCTGACGCGGAGATCCCGCATAGGAGAACACAATGTTCTATCACTTCACGATTGGTCAGCTCACCATTGCAGCGATTGTATTCGTCGTCGTTGCCATCGCCGTCGTCGAATATTTTAAACGGCGCAAAGTAAAGACTGTTGCCCTCCGCAATCGCTTCGGATCGGAGTACGACCGCGCTATTCTGGAGCATGGCTCTTCGCGCAAGGCTGAGGCAAAACTGGCCGACCGCGAAACACGCGTGGAAGCACTGAAGATCCGCGAACTCGGCGCCACTGAGCGGGAGCGATTCATTGCCGAGTGGCAAACCGTGCAATCCCGCTTCCTCGACCACCCCGCGGCTGCGGTGACTGAAGCTGACGACCTGATCGCTGCGCTACTTGAGGCCCGTGGCTATCCCAAGGACACCTTTGAACAACGCGCCGCGGATGTCTCCGTCACTTACCCTCGCGTGATGGAAAACTACCGCGTAGCACATGCAATCGCGGTGCGTCCCCACCGAACTGAAGCAACCACAGAAGAGCTCCGTACCGCAATGATCCAATACCGTGCCATCTTCGACGAACTCGTCCAGGCCCAGAACCTGCAAGAGAAAAGGTCAGCCGCGTAACTCGAATTGTCCGACATGAAAGGCATCTGTTTCAGATGGATAGCTTGGAGGACCACAAAATGAGACTGCTTGCGAGAGTAATTCGATGCGGCCGCAAGATGGGGTCCTCCAGCTTGCTGCTCGCGGGCTTATTCGCGTTTGGAACGACCCCGGGATTCTCTAGCAGCCCAAGTCACGAGAGCATTCAAGCCAACTACACCCAAGACGGAAATGCGATTGGCTTAACACTGATCGTTTACAACTACACCACTTCTGCAGATCTGCAGTTTCTTTCACTGGCATTCCAAGAGGGCCAGGATCGGCAATTGGCCACCGCGCTCTCCAAAACCAAAGCGGTCGGTCTTTGCTCAATCACCGGAGATTTCAGCTTCGACGTCGCGTTCATCCAAATGCTTGTAACGCCAACCGGGCGGGAGATCACCTTTATCGCCAGCCGTCCACTCCAATCCGATGAAGTCAATCCGAATTCGGATTCCCAGTCCTTTGACCTGATGGTTGGCCAATTCGATATGAATGACGCAGACAATACCAAGAGCACAGGATTCCTATACCCGGCAAGCAAGCTCGCGATGGATGAACAGGGAGAGTTTCACTATGATCTGGCCGGCACTCCCTGGTCGCTGGTCAACGTCCTGGACTCGAATTGGGCTCCGGCGCTAGCTGCGCGGGAGGTTCCCAAAGCAACAGGTCCTCCGCTGCACCAATCGCACCCATAAATTGAAGCGAGACTGTGAGAAACGAAAACTTGAAGCGGAGACTTATTTACCTGGATACCGGAAGCTTTTCCGGGATCTGGTGTTTTGTCGCCAACTGGAGGTTTGCCGCGTTTCCGAGTGGAGAACGGTTCAGGCGCTACCTCGGGCTTTGAACAGAGGTGACAGGAACCAAACTAGTTCACATGCCGGTCTCGGACAGAGACATTGGGCCCATGCTCGCCGGGCCGCCATTTGCTGTCGAATCAGAAAGATGAGTTCGCAATATTCTCCACTGGATGACGGGTTCCAGCCCGTCATTCCAAAGTGAGCAAAAGAGAACAGTAATGTTACACAGGTCTTTGAGATTCTTCGATCAATTTCGTCTGGGAAGGATCTTGGATTCATGAATTTTAAGCAAGTGGTTCCAGGTTGCACGTGCCGAGGTGAAGCACATGGGGAAAAACCCAGACAAGACCGTTCTTCTGATCGAGAATGACCTCGAACAGACTCGCATCATCCGCGAGATGTTCGACGACCAAGACTCACACTCATTCGCATTGACCCAAGCAGAATGTTTGGCAGACGCCGAGACGTATCTAGCAGGGAATCCGGCTGACATTGTCCTGCTGGACCTGGGATTGTCCGGTCCAGGAGGACTGGAGGCGGCCAGAAGAGCGCGCGCGGTCGCTCCGCACGCTTCCATTGTGCTGTTGTCCAGCCTGGACGACGAGCCGAATGCAATTCAAGCTATTCATGAAGGCGCGCAGGATTATCTCATCAAGGGCCAGATCGATCCGCACAGGCTCATGCGAGCCTTGGGCAATGCCGTTGAGCGCAAGACGAATGAAGAGATCCTGACAAATGAAAAGGATCGAGCCCAGGCCACACTTAATTGCATCGCAGACGCCGTCATCTGCACCGACATGGCAGGAAACATCACCTTCTTCAATCCCGTTGCGGGCAGCATGATGGGCTGGCCGCTGAAGGAGGCGGTAGGCCGGCACTTGTCCGAGGTCTTCCGGATCGTAGACGGCACCACGCGGAAGGTCATTCTGGATCCGATGGCGAGGGCGGCAGCTGAGGATCAGGCGGGAAAACTGCCGTTGAATTGTGTACTCATCCACCGTGACGGTCACGAAGTCTTCATCGAAGACTCCGTCGCTCCCATCCACAACAGCGAAGGGAAGGTTACTGGAGCGGTCATCGTTTTTCGCGACGTGAGCGTGGCGCAGGCGCAGTCGGAGCATATGGCCCATTTGGCCGAACATGATTCTCTCACCGGTCTACCGAACCGATTGCTCCTTTGCGACCGGGTTGGCCAAGCGATCTCTCTTGCACGGCGACACGGAGGTCGGGCTGCAGTGCTGTTCCTGGATCTGGATGGCTTCAAGTACATTAACGATACCCTGGGACATGCGGCCGGCGACGAGTTTCTCAAGTCTGTGGCGAATCGCTTGTTGAGTTGTGTACGCGCTCCAGACACGGTAAGCCGGCAGGGAGGCGATGAATTCGTCATGCTGCTGCAAGACCTGCAAACACCGGAGGATGCCGCTGCTACCGCCAAACGAGTGTTGCAGGCGGTGGCAGACGTTTATCTTGCAGACCACTCCGAGCTTCACGTCACCGCAAGCATCGGTATAAGCGTTTTTCCCGAAGACGGCTCAGATGTGGAGGCGCTCATCAGGAATGCAGACGCGGCAATGTATGAGGCCAAGAGGAATGGACGCCAGAGCTATCAGTTCTTCAGGCGGGAGATGAATGTCCCCACCGTTGAACACGATTTCATCGAGCAGAGTCTGCGGCTCGCCATGGAACGCAACGAATTGACGTTGCACTACCAGCCCAAGGTCGATCTCAAGACGGGAGCCATCATTGGGGCTGAAGCGCTGTCGCGCTGGAACCATCCTACGCGCGGACCGATTCCCCCGAATCAGTTCATTCCTATCGCAGAGGAATCCGGCCTGATCTTCCCCATCGGCGACTGGGTTTTTCGTGAAGCATGCTCGCAAGCGCGAGCTTGGGCGGATGCGGGTATGCGCGCAAAGACGATGGCCGTCAACGTCTCTGCAGTACAGTTTCAGAGCGAGCATTTTCTGGATGGGCTGTTCGCTACGCTCAACAAGACTGGCCTGGATCCGGGTTTTCTGGAATTGGACGTAAACGAGAGTGTTCTGATGCATCATCCCGAGCGCACAGCTTTTGTTCTCAAGACCCTCCGGGATAAGGGCGTTCATGTGTCAGTCGATAATTTCGGCACCGGCAACTCCAGCTTGAGCAGCATGCAGAAATTACCCGTCAATGCTCTCAAGATCGATCGGTCGTTTGTCCGCCAGATCACCACCATTCCCGGTGGAACGGCCGCAGTCGAAGCATTCATTGACATGGCTAGGAGCCTTCATCTCCGGGTGATTGCTCAGGGGGTTGAGACGACGGAAGATTTGGAGTTTCTGTGGGCACACGAATGTGACGAAGCCCAGGGGAACTTTTTCAGCCGGCCCGTCCCGCCGGATCAGTTGGCCAAGCTACTCCAACCGAACTAAGCCCGCGCGATATGACCGCCGCATGGATATGGAGATCTGTGCACTGCGGGCGCTTCTCAGCGACTAAGTCGTCGTATCGATCCTCTCAGGCGCATTCCGGGAGAGTTGGTCATCCACCCGGGAATGTCAAGTTTGACAACACTTCGCGTCGCCGGTCATTGAAAGAGTAATTTCTCGTTGGGCGGTGATCCACCGAGCGCCGGGATAAACCGGCATGTTGTAGGGGATGCAGGAGCCCTACAGGAAAGGAAGTAGCGATTCCATCCTGACCTCTAGTCTTGCAGGCGTCATCGTGAGGTGTCGCTTGAAGCGTAGAACGGAGGCATCGGTGGGCGGGGCTATTGAGCTTCGAAAAACCGGTAGTTCAGGACGCTGACTCCATGGTGAGTAGGAGGAAGGCAACACGGCGGCCGCGTTATTCGCGAGTGGCTGTTCCGGTCCTGCGTAGTCGAAGAACCCGCGCACGCTGAGAAACAACATGCACGAGAACCGGGAGATCTCCAGCACGCCTTGGTGTGACGACCAAGGCCGGTCCGTAAAGGCCATAAACCGCACAGCGGACATGCACGCGCTGGAGAAGTCGGACTGTGTCGTACTACCTGTGAACCAGCCGAACAAGGGAGCGGAAGCTTCTGCGGAGGTCGGGGAGGGAAGGACACAGCCGAGGGAGAACATCGTTCCATCTCACATGCCCCCGACACAGAGCGGGAAACGCATGTCCCAGGGACTGAACGGTGTGCGGAAAGCAGCAAAGGGGAAAAAGCAGGAACGGTTTACTGCTTTGCTCCATCATCTAAGCGTCGATTTACTCCGCGACAGCTTCTACGCGCTTCAGCGTAAAGCTTCGCCGGGAATCGATGGTGTGAGGTGGCAGGAGTATGAAACCGGATTGGAAGATCGGCTTATCGATCTGCACAACCGGGTTCACCGTGGAACGTACCGGGCACAACCCTCAAGGCGAGTCTATATACCGAAGGCTGACGGACGGCAACGTCCGCTGGGCGTCGCGGCGCTGGAGGACAAAATCGTTCAGCAGGCCGTGGTGACGATCCTCAACCAGATTTACGAGGTCGACTTCAAGGGCTTCTCTTACGGGTTCCGGCCCGGTCGTAGCCCGCATCAGGCGCTGGACGCGCTGACGGCGGGCATTCAATGGAAGAAAGTGAACTGGTTGCTCGACGCGGACATTTTGGGCTTTTTCGATAATTTGAGTCACGAATGGGCCTTAAAGTTCATCGAGCATCGGGTGGCCGATCGGAGGGTTCTTCGCCTGATCCAGAAATGGCTGAAGGCGGGGGTATCGGAAGACGGCCAGTGGTCGGAGACGAATCAGGGAACGCCGCAGGGAGCAGTGGCTTCACCACTGATCGCTAACGCTTACCTTCATTACGTATTCGATCTGTGGGCTGATGTCTGGCGCAAGAAAGTGGCCAAAGGCGATGTCGTCATCGTCCGCTACGCCGACGATCTTGTGGTGGGCTTTCAGCACCGAACGGACGCCCAGCGTTTCTGGAGAGCGTTCAGGGAAAGGCTGGCAAAGTTCGGCTTGGAACTACATCCTGACAAGACACGACTGATCGAGTTCGGGCGCTTCGCGGCCCGAGACCGGAAGCAGCGGGGAGAGGGAAAACCAGAAACCTTCACGTTCTTGGGCTTCACCCACTACTGTGGGCAGCGCAGCAGCGACGGGCAATTCATCGTATGGCGGATTACGGCGAAGAAGCGGATGGTGGCCAAGCTCAAAGCTCTCAAAGCGGAGCTTCGCAGCCGGATGCATGATCGCACGACCGAAGTCGGTGAATGGCTCCGGAAGGTTGTTATGGGCTACTACCAGTACCATGCTGTCCCCGGCAACACAGCTCAGTTGCGCATCTTCAGAAATCGCGTCTGCCGGTTGTGGCGGGGAGTGTTAGTCCGCCGCAGTCAGCGCGCACGGATGCGATGGGAACGTCTCAACCTTGTCTTGGATCGATGGGTTCCAATACCCCGAGTCCTACACCCTTACCCTGATGCCCGCTTCGCCGCCACACATCCTTCGTAAGAGCCGTATGCGTAGACGCGCACGTACGGATCTGTCCGGGGGGCGCCCTGCGATGGGCGTCCCTACCGGGACCGGAACACGAAAAGATAAGGATTTCTCTGCACCTGGCGCTCGATGAATGAGTCGGCAATTTGCAATTAGTAGCTAACTGGAGCATGGACATGGGGACCAGTGACCGCGTTTCCCCCCTAGAATTCGCGGTACACAGTCTTTAATCCAACCGAAGTCGAACTTTCGGATACCACGAACGCGATTCTCGGAGT
Source organism: uncultured Acidobacteriaceae bacterium (assembly GCA_963758785.1). Taxonomy (GTDB): domain Bacteria; phylum Acidobacteriota; class Terriglobia; order Terriglobales; family Acidobacteriaceae; genus Telmatobacter. The sequence goes on along the minus strand of CAVWXA010000015.1, from coordinate 258,837 downwards.
CGCGACCGAGCAGCATCCGCAGGTGAGGGGTACTCAAGCGATTTTCCCATGAAACCGCTCGATTCAGCTAAAGCGGAAAGGGATCCAGACCTGCATCGCTGACGGCGCGCGATTGGCCCATGCATAGTAAGGAATGAGCCGTAGCGTCGTCGGCGATTCGGCGGTCTTTTGGCTGTCTGTCGCTGCAAAATAGAGACTCGTGTCTGCTGCGCCCTTCGCGACAGAACCCGGATGTTCGAGCACCATCACACCGTCAAGAAGGTCGGGTGCGTAGCGCGCAGTGGTCGATGCGTCGAGATGCGCGGTGTAACCGACAATTTCAGGGGCGCGCGCCTCATCCGCCTGGTCCAGCATCTCCATGCTGAAGACGATGGGGCCACGCTGGAACGCAACGCGACCACGATCTTCGTTAACGGCAGGATTGGCTTTCAACAAGCGCGCGGACATGTCGAAGGAGAGTTCAACCACATCTCCCGCTGACCAGCGGCGGTGGATGGGCAAATAGGCGCCAGATTTCACTTCGGTTTGCTCTGCTCCGTTGACGCGAACGGATGTCTGCTGCGACCAACCTGGTATGCGGACGAATAGCGTGAATTCACTCGGAGCCGCGGGATCCACTGCCATCCGGACGTTGCCTTCCCAGGGATAGTGAGTGGTTTGCGTGATGCGGAACGGGCGGCCGTCGGTCAATCGCCAATTGATGGTGGAATTGTCGTAGAGATGCACGTAGACGCCTTCGTCGCTGATGCCGTAGAAGTATCCGGGCAGGGAAGCGAAAGTGCGCTCGAGGTTCGGCGGACAACACGTGGTGTCGTACCACGGGTTGCGAATCTTGCCTTCCGGCGTGTGGCGATCACTGGAGTCGCCCTCGGGATTGAAGGCAAGCGGATTGCGATAGCAGTAGGTGCGGCCGTCGAGCGACATGCCGGAATTGATGCCGTTGTACAGGGAGCGCTCGATCACGTCGGTGAAGCGCGCGTCCCCTGAGGCGGCAAGCATGCGCCAATTCCACATCATGACGCCGATGGCGGCGCAGCTTTCGCCATAAGCGCGCGCATTCGGTAGCTCGTAGGGATCGCCGAAGGCCTCGCCGGTTTCGCGCGCACCTACGCCGCCCGTGACATAAAGCTGATCGCCGACCAGATCTTCCCAGAGTGTGTTGAGGGTCTTCCAATAGGCCGCGTCGCCCGTTTCGAGGTAGTAGTCCGTGGCTCCGCAGCAGGCATACATGGCGCGCACGGCATGACCCTCAAGATGCGTGCGCGAGGTGAAGGGAATTCCGCAGAACATGTAGACGATTTGCTGCGGGCGGAGGGGAATGCGCTCGTCGCCGTGAAGAATGTAGCCGGCGAGATCGACATAGGCTCGCTTGCCGGTTGTCCGGTAGAGCTCGATCAACGACATTTCAATTTCCGGATGGCCAGCGACAATGCCCTTCTGGTTGGCACCTGGACCATAATTCGGCAGCAGGAAATCGTCGACGAAACGAATGCCGGCATCGAGCAGCGTGCGGTCGCCAGTGGCGCGGTAGATGGCGATGGCTCCCTGTAGCATATGGCCGAGGCAGTAGAGCTCATGGCCGGTGGTCTGCGTGTCGTAGAGCATGCGCAGCGGTTTGCGATCATCCTGGTAGTAGGTGTCGATATAGCCGCTCGGTTCCTGTGTCGCGACAACTTGACGGATCATTTCTAGGGTCGTGGCGCGGAGTTGTGGGTGGTCGGCGGTCTGCAGAGCGAAGCCGACAGCCTCGGTCCACTTGTAGATATCGGAGTCAGAATAAACGGGGCCGATCTGGGGCGCGGAAGATTTGGCCTCGAGCCGGAGGAAGTTGTTCATGCGGCCGTGGTTGATCAACTCGTCGTGCATCGAGGGGATGCTGGATTCGAGGTTGGTGACGCGGCGCTTCGACCAGAAGCCTTCCTGAATCTCGACAGCGCGAACGGGAACTGTTTTCAGCTTGGCGTAGGGCGATCGGGAGACATCGATGACACCGGCGTCTTTCCATGTCTCGGCCGAGGAATCAGTCGGAGAATCGGCGGCGAGTAAGTTGAACGCTCCGGCGACTCGTGGGCTCGCCTGAGCAATTGCGGCCGGGACAACAGAGGCGGCGGCAGAAGCTAGGAAACGGCGGCGGGAGAATTTGGATTTCATTGTTGCGGCTCCTTTTGCGAGTGACTCAGTGTTCCAGAAACTGCAGGGTAGCCCGAGTTGGGATCCCGACTTCGAACTGAGTGAGGGTGAGCCACGCTGCCCGCGACCCACGACAGCAAAACCTGCGAATTGTGATCAATCGTGATCGCGAGAGTGCGGATGCAGAGGTAGCTTTCCAACGCGATCGCAATGCTACCACTTGAGATGCATCAGCGAAACAGCCTGGCGCGGCAGGCTGGTGGTGATGGTTACCTTTCCGTCGTTGACGTCGAGCCATTCGGGCGACGTGAATAATTGCAGTTGTCCCGCTGCTATGAGCTGGGCGTATTGTTCAGGAGGCGGCGACTGAGGAGAGCCCATCGCCTTCCAGGCCGTGTAGGAATTGCTGTGCGTCTCATCGATGCGGTAGTGCTCGAGCAAAACTCTCTTGACGCCCGGCGGGATTCCTGCGATTGCGACCTGCACTTCCGCGTCGGGTGCAGGAAGATCGTCGTCATGATAGTTCCACAACATGATGGCGGCTTCACGGTCAGCCTTCGTCGCCAGCGCGTCAATGTCAGGAGACTGGCGCACACCGTCGGAGACAATTTGGCTGAGCGGAACCTGACCACCGCTGGAGGCAGCCACCCGCTCGCCCGACATGAGACCCGCCATGCGGAAGAGATTGAGAATCGGCTTGTCGACGCCATTGGTCGCGAGCGTGCGGAATCCTTCGAAGTAGTCCTTGCCTTCGAACTCGAACGACCACGACACCATTGCAATGAGATTCACGCCTGCCTGATCCTGCAGATCCATGAACGCCTTCAGCGCAGTGGCCGTATACGAAGGGTAGAGCGGTCCGTTGCGGTAGGCGTTGGCTGGATTCACTTTCATCGAGCAGCCTGCGCAGCCTTCAGGGTCGGCCTCGCTCAGAATGATGGGCAGGTGCTTGAAACGCGGATATTTTGCGACGACAGAGAATCCAGTTTGCGCGGCTTTCAACTCGTTTGAAATGCCCATCCGAACGTGGCCATCGACCAGGCTTGGCCTGCCCTTGGGATGAAAGGTAATGAAGTCCAGCGGCACCGGCTTGCCGTCGGCTGCGCTCTTGTCGTTCAGGCAATGCTCTGAGAAAGCTGTCGAGAAACGCCGTCGCCTTTGGGTTGGCCGGCCCGGTGCTTGCCGGTCCGCCAACCATGGCATTGGGCAGCGCCGCGCGAACCCCCGCCGCGGCATAGTCGTAGAGCTTGAAGTACTCGGCCGGTGTGCCGTGCCAGTAAAGAATGTCGGGTTCGTTCCAGACTTCGAAGTACCAGGTGCTCACTTCCTGCCGGCCATAACGCTCGACGAGGTGTTCGACGTAGTGGCGCACGAGGTCGCCCCACATCTTGTAGTCCTTCGGCGGATTGTTGACCGATCCGCCCATGGTCGGCTTGGGATAATGAAGCTGGTATTCCGTGATGCCGGGAACGCTGGAGGCGAGATCCTTCGGCATGAAGCCAAGCTCGACCATCGGGCGAACGCCGGCTGATTCTGATATGCGTCAAAGGTCTGGTCGGTGATCGTGAAGTCGTACACCGGCTTGCCATCGGATCCGATGCTGAAGACATTCGATGAACTCCACTTCAACTCCGGGACTCCATTGCCGGAGGTGAGCAGGTGATGCGCGCGAATGTAAACGGGGTTCGGGCTGAGGTCGTGCAACTCGCGCAGAAGTTGGCTGCCGTATTTCATTGTCGTGTAATTCGACTCGTCGTAACCGAACCAGCGATAGATAGGTTTGAAGGGCCCCTGCGATTTGGCAAGATCCACGTTCACGCTCACCTGGCTTTGCGCGCGAAAAGCCATCGCCACGGCACCAGCAACCACCACGTACGCCCACTTCTTCATCTTCATTCAGAGTTCTCCACGCTAACCCCGTGCGCACTCTTCAGGGCGCAGGCCCGATCTTGGTTTCGTCCGTCCGCTGTTCAAATCCCGTCAATGCTCATCGATCAGTCTGCGCATAGTCACCGTCAGCAAATCTCGTCGTCAGTTCGCTTGGCGGCCACTCGCCGGCGCTGTCACGGTCAGGCTCCCCTTCACACGAATATCGTCCGACGCGCTGCCCACCAGAACATCGTAGGCGCCTGGATGGATGACGTACGTATGTTTGCTGACATCCCACCACGATAGTTGCTCCATCGGCAGAGTGAAGGTTACCGTCTTTTTCTCGCCGAGTGTGAGATTGATTCGTTCAAATCCCTGCATCTGCTCGCGCGGCAGCGTGCCGCTCGCATCGTTATTGTGCACATAAAGTTGAACCACCTCCTCGCCGGCGCGGTTGCCGCTGTTCTGCACGTCGACGCTCACCTTCACCGTGCCGTCGCTGGCAACGGTCCAGAAGAAAGGCTCAGATTGCTGTAGTCGAAAGTCGTATAGCTGAGCCCGCGGCCAAACGCAAAGACCGGCTTGTCTTTGAGATACATGTATGTAAATCCCTTCGAGATGTCGTACTCGGTCATCGGAGGCAGAGAGCGTTCTGAACGCATAGACTGTATAGGGCATTCGGCCGGCGGGATTGTAGTCACCGAAGAGCACATCGGCGATGGCCGTTCCACCTTCCTCGCCGGCCCAGAACATATCCAGGACTGTGGGGTAGCGCAGCATCATCGCCCGCTGGCCGCCACCAGCGTAGGGCGGGGCGAGAGAGATTGGGCCGCCATTCAGCAACACGATCACGGTTTTCGGATTGGCCGCCATCACTCGCTGTACCAGTGCAATCTGCACCGGGGGCAGATTCAGGAACTCGCGATCGAGTCCCTCGCGCTCGAGCAACTGGTTCGTTCCCACAAAGAGAATGGCAACGTCCGCCTGCTTCGCCGCCGAAACTGCTTCAGTGAGGCTGGCTTCCGGATTGTCCGTCTCCATGATTCCGCTTCCGCGCGCATACACAACCTTCACTCCCGAGCCAACCTCGTTCTGGATGCCCTCAAGCGGCTTGACGAACTTCGAGTACTCACCGGTGTAGTTAGGGCCTGTCTGCGCATAGTCGGCGAAGGGGCCGATGACCGCGATGGATTGAATCTTGGTTTTGTCGAGAGGCAAAAGATGATCCTCGTTGGCGAGCAGCACGATGGATTCCTGCGCACGTTTTAAGAGCGAGTTGCCGGTGAGCAGGCGAATCGATCACTTCCGGTCCGAGCTTCGTATAGGGAACCATGTCGGGTGGGTCGAATTCTCCCAGGCGGAAACGAATCGTGAACACTCTGCGCAATTCCTGATCGACGTCCTTCTCCGTCAGCAAGCCTTCTTCCAGCGCTTTGGGAAGCGCGATCGCGTAGGAACCGTCGTCGAGATCGCTCCCGGCTAAAACGGTTTTAGCCGCAGCTTCCTCCAGGGTCGGATACTTATGATACGCACTCACAAGATTCTGCACCGCACCGCTATCGGGCACGACGAATCCTTGAAAGCCCCACTCGCCACGAAGAATGTCGGTGAGCATCATCTTGTTCTCGGCGTTCGGCATGCCATTAATGCCGTTGTACGAGGACATGATGGATGAGGCCTTGCCGGCCATGATGCCGGCCTTGAACTGGGGCAGATAATAATTTCTCAGCGTGCTCTCAGGCACCGTATCGTTGCCCGGTCTTGATGCGGTCGCGTTCGTCATCGTACGCCGCATAGTGCTTGAGAGTGGCCGCCAGTTCCAGATACTTCGGGATCGTTGCCCTGTGTTCCCTGGACATAAGCAACGGTCATTCGCGACGCCAGAAGCGGATCCTCGCCGAATGTTTCCCAGATTCGTCCCCATCGCGGATCGCGATCCATATTGATAACCGGCGATCGATAGACAAGTCCATTGTGCGCAATCCTCTTTCCGTCGGCAGTCACTGTGATGGCCTGCCCGCGAATCATTTCCGTCTTGCCGGAACCGTGCGCCAGTAGTTATTCACAGCTCGGCCTTCATCGGCAATCGCCGATGCCACCTCATGAATCAATGCCGGATCGAAGGTAGCCGCCATGCTGATCGGCACCGGGAACATCGTGGTCGGCTGCGTCCACACGATGCCGTGCAGGCTCTGGTTCCAGCCATTCATCGCCGGAATCTTCAAGCGATCGATCGCTGGCGCGGTCGTGCTCAGCAGCGACGTCTTTTCGGCGGGTGTGAGCTGATGGATGAGATCGTCAACCCTCTTGTCGATCGGCTGCGAGGGATCGAGATAAACAGATTGCGCATTCATGCAAAGCGGAAGCCCAAATGCCAAGGCCAACAAGCCCGAAGCAGTTCTCATCTTCATTAGTGTGTCTCCTGATTTGCGAGCCATGGAATTCACGGCTTCGATCGATTAGGTTGAAATGATGCAGAGGCGAGCTGGAAATCTGTGCCGCTGGGATAGCGGCACAGATCGTAGTCAGAGAAAGTGTGCGCATGACCCTGGCTCTCGCAATCAAGGATCGAAGCGAGCCCTGACTGTGGATCATGCTGGATGAAAATCTCTACCAGACTGCTAGAACACATATTTCAAGGCAAACTGCAGCTGCCTTGGGGTGTTAGAGATGCTGGTTATCTGTCCGTAAGCTGGAGGAATCGATGTTGGTATTGCTCGGACCCGAAAAGTCAGTCAGGTTGGGGACGTTGAACGCCTCGAAGCGGAACTGGAATTTCGAGCCTTCCGTGACGTTGAATTCCTTGAAGAGAGACGCATCAATTTGCTGGTGGTTAGAGGTGTAGCAAGTGTTTACGCCTGAATTGCCATAGGTGTAGGCAGCGGGCACTGCATAGGCGCTTGCGCTGTATTCGTGAGTCAGTGAACCGATGCCGGTGCATCCGCCCGCGGCTACTACATTCGGGTGCTGAGGGGTCACCCCGATGTTGGCCACGTCGGTGGAGATAGTGGGGGTCCAGGGAACACCACTGCGGAAGTTATTGATGGTCTGGAACTGCCAGCCCCCCAGGACGGCGTTCACAAACGGATTTGCCTGGCTCATGAAACGTTGACCGCGCCCAAAGGGCAGGCTGTATCCCAGGGCGACCGTCAGGATTTGTGGAATGTTGGAGCCGTCCACATATCTTGCCATGAACCCGTCTCCGCCCATTTCCACTTGCTGGCCCTTGTCGATGTTCTTTTCGAATGTGTACGACAGCGTGTACCAGAGTCCGTCAGACGTCCGCTTGTGGATCGAGGCTTGGAAGGAGTGGTAGATGGAGGAGGCGTCCTGATTGTTGTAATTAATCGTTCCGAAGAGCGCATAAGGGCGCCGGCCTTGAATGGCCCCTGCCGCCGGCGTGGGATCGTTGACGTTGAGCGTGCCCGGCAGATGTCTTCCCGACGTGCCCACGTAATTCGCGTCAACTACCATTCCCCCAGGAAGCTCCCTCTGGACACCAAAGCTCCAGTGCGCGTTGCTTGCCATCTTCGCGAACTCGGGCAGCGGAGCCCAGGATACTGGCGTATTGGCCGGCGTCATATTGGCGCCGAACGCCTGGCCCAGGAAGAAGTTCGCCGTGGTCTGCGTCGGGACAACGTTTGTCGTGGCATTGACGGTTTGGGTGAAATCGAAGGGAATAAAGTTGAAGTTCAAACGTACGTTGGTACTCTCAATCTGGTAGTACTGGCCCATGCCGCCGCGAATCACCGTCTTCTCTCCGAAAGGCCGCCAGGAGAACCCGAGGCGCGGCCCGAGCAGATCCCTGCTGATGTTGGTGACCGTCAGCGGGAGACCCGCGGTGTGAGTTGTCTGAATCAAACTCCCGAAAATCGCAACTCCCACGGCGGCGTCGGGTTGTGCGTTCAGATTCACTGAGTTTGTGTTGCTTGAGACGATGACAGGCTGGGTCTTGGTGGGATCAAACGTTGCCCCTTGTCCGAGATATGGAGTCAGCCAGGGCATATATTGGTAGCGCATGCCGAGAGTTATCGTCAGCTTTTCCGTTGCCCGCCAATCGTCCTGCAAATAAAATTCCGAGAAGGTTCCAGAGCCGCCCCAGAAATTAGGGTAGTTGCCACGGGTCGCGTTTGCCGGATACCCCAGCAACCAGTCGGCAAAACCGTCTCCGGTTCCGGAGGCGCCTTGATTTGAAGTCTCTGCCCCGGTGAAACTGTAACTCCCGTCTGAGGTGCGCGAGTCGAAGAGCAAAGTTTTGTTATCTTCGATCATGGTTCCCACCTTGATAAGATGGCGTCCTCTTTCCCATGTAAGGTTGTCAGCCCATTCATAGATATATCTGTTCTGACCTTTGGGGCGACCGTCACCAAATTGCCCGGTCAAGTCTCCGCCAAGATAGTTCGTCAGGGCAAAAATTGGGAAAGTCCCGGCTCCGGGACTTATGAGTCCAGCCAGGGTCGAAGCGACGATGCCCGCTGCCTGGTCCATTGCGACGCCCTGACCATTTAGTAAGGCAAAGCCCCGATACTGCCCTGGAAGCTCGTTGTAGAGTGCCTCATTGACGATGTGCGATCCGATCGAACTGGTAAGGGATATTTCGAAGTCGGTGGCGGGCCCTTCAAGATATGCGGATCCCAAAGCCGGAAACGGAGAAGCGTCGTTCTCTCGGTTACGATCCGTGCTGTACCTGGCGAAGAGCCTATTGGTGTTGTGGATGACTTGATCCACGCGCAGCATGAAGTTGTCGTAGCGATAGTAGTCGACTGGATTCGAAATGTAATCCAGCCCGTTTGCCGAATTGGGCAACGGAATGAGCTTGTCGAAATATGCTGCGACCGAGGAGATATCTCCCGCAGGAATCTTGTTGCCCGGAAACTGCGTGCGGACTCCGCCCACCGTGGTGGTCGTGGGATCGTAAATTTTATGCAGGCCCGCTGCGCTGAAGTCGCCTCCCAGCTGCGCCTGGGTGGGAACGGTAACATTTGAAGTGAGACCCTGCACCTGTCTGTTGCCCTCATAGCTTGCGAAGAAAAAGGTCTTATTCCTTCCGTCATAAAGTTTGGGGATCGACAGTGGGCCGCCTATTGTCCCACCGAACTGGTTGCGCTTAAGCTCAGGCTTCGTCAGTGCAAAAAAGCCCTCGGCGTCGGTGTCCTGGTTGCGGACAAATTCGAAAAGGTCGCCGTGGAATTCGTTCCCTCCCGATTTCGAGGTGGAATTGAAGGCAGCGCCAACCCCGGAGTATTCTGCGGAATAGGGACTCGATTCCACGTTGATTTCCTGCAGGGCGTCGATCGACGTCATGATCTGAGTGCCGCCTTCATGATGCGCAGTGATGTCGCCGCCATCGAGCAGAAAGTCCGATTCCTGTCCGTTGATTCCGTCGAACACGTTTCCATTCAAATTTTCGGGACGGACATTCTGCGTGTTCCCCGAAGCCGGCAGGGAGGCTACGCCGGGCGAGAGTGCGGCAAGTTGGGTAAACTGTCTGCCATTGAGGGGAAGACTTTCAACTTCCGTATTCGTGACGGTCATATCCAGGGAACCGGTTTGTGTTTGGAGAATGGGACCCGAAGAGGTTACTTCCACCTTGGTATTTGCCGCGCCGATGTGCAGATTCAGGTCCACTTCTGCTGCTTGGCCGACTGTGATTTCGATTCCGCTTCGAACCTCTGTCTGGAATCCCTGCGCGCTCGCGCTCACTGAGTAAGTTCCCGGGTCGAGGGGAGTCACGACGTAATTGCCCGAAGCATCGGTCTTGACGGTGTCAGAAATGTTCGTAGCGACGTCAGTGACAGTGATTGTCGCTCCAGCCACGGAGGCGTGCTGAGGGTCGAACACTTGACCCACAATTCGTCCCGCTTGAAGCTGCGCGAAAGCAGGCATTGCCGCAAGGAGACAGACGACAATGAAGAAACAGGCGAATCGCAAGGTTCTTCCGGAGAGCTGCCTCGTCGTCAACTGATTTCTGAGTGTAGTCTGGATGTTTTGAACCGGCCCCTGAATAATCGCAACTGGTCTGATCAGACTCATTTCCTACCTCCTGTGAACTTCAATTCGTGCGTCGTCTTGTTTCGCTCTTCGCTTGCAAAGCAATAACGGCAAGCAGTGGGGTCTTTGCCATGCCGGAAAAGCCATCAACGGATTTCAGCCTCCCCATCCCAATCCATCAGCTTCATTGCCAGCTTCTCTGGAAAGAGGGACCGGGTATACCTTTTCTGCGTGCATCATGTACTCATGGTGACTCCTTCCTGATTCATCCCTTGAATTTTGGCTGGTGACGCATCGAACATTGCGCCCCAGCGGTTCCAAGCGTTCTCAGTGCGCGGCTGTGTGAAACCATTTCAGCCCATCGGTTGTTTTTCCCGCGGGACGGTATTCGCAACCCAGCCATCCCGCGTAGCCGATCTCATCGAGCAATCGAAACAGATACTCGTAACGAATCTCCCCGGTATCGGGCTCATGCCGCTCGGGCAGCCGGCAATCTGAACGTGGCCGCACTGCGGCGCGTAACGCTTGAGGCTCGTCGCCAGATCTCCTTCCATCACCTGCATGTGGTAGAGATCCATTTGCATCTTCACATTCGGCTCGCCAACCGCTTCACAGATCGCGTGCGAATCTTTTTGCGTGGAAACCATGAAACCGGGTATATCGCGCGTGTTGATGGCTTCAAGAAGCAGCGTGATCTTGCGTTCGGCGAGTTTCTTCGCGGCGTACTTCAGGTTGGCGATCAGTGTGGCGCGGCACGCCCGCAGATCGGCGCCTGCCGGCGACGATGCCGGCCATTGCATGAAGCCGCGGAACGCCGAGCTGATCGGCGTAGGTCAGTGCCTTGTCGACGCCCTCGCGAAATTCCTGCTCGCGTCCGGGGAGTCCCGTGATGCCGCGCTCGCCCGCCGTCCAGTTGCCCTGCCGGCATATTGAACAGGACAATCTCGACGCCGGCCGCTTTTGCTTTCGCAGCCACCTCTTCAGGCGAGTGCTCGTACGGAAAGAGAAACTCGACCGCTTTGAAGCCCGCATCCGAAGCCGCCTTGAACCGGTCGAGGAACGGAACCTCGTTAAACATCATGGTGAGATTCGCTGCAAACCGCGGCATACTGTTCACTCTCCTTTCCGGTGAAAGTCGCCATGATGTCGGCGCCCTGCGTGATGACGCCGATGCGCGCATTGCTGCCGTGGCGCAGGAGCGCGGCGTTCAATGCAGCATTGAAATCGGTCGTGGCCGTGATGCCGATCTTGCGCGCTTCCGAATCCGGAATTCCATCGGAGACGAGCGCGACGTGAATCCGTTTCCGGGTCTGATCGAATGCCAGATAAGTAGCCGCCGCAACTTCGTCATGGATCTTTCCCTGATCCACCAGGGCCTCACTTCATCGCCCGGCGTTGTGCCGAGATCGACGAGCAAAGTGTGGTCGGGCGCAATCCCCTCCGGCGCAGGAATGATGAGAATCAGCGTTCCGCCATCTTTCACCAGCATGCCGCAGTTGTTCACCGGCTTGAAGCCCTGCCACAGATCGCGATCAGCCGGATGCGAACTGGCGACGACGATATCGGGCCGCTCGGAGAGTTCGAGAGTGTAAATCGGGCGCGCAATCTCGACGCCGGCGCGATGAGCCTTTACCACATCGCCCGCGACCACCCCCGCGACCACTCCGCCGGCATCGAGCACCACGTTCACGATGAACTTCAGGCCCGACTTGACCGCAATCGTTTCCATCTCCTTGCGAACTTCGTTGTCGACGTTGCCGAGGATCTCGTAGACCCGCGGTCCGGCGATCAGATGGGTTCTCCCGGTCGTCACCGCGCTGGTCACGCCGGGCTGCACCATCTTGGCTCCGCCCGCCCATCCGGCATACATGTGCGGAATGATGTTGCCGACCGCAATCGTGATCGGAGTTTCGAGATAGCGGCGGCTGACATGAATCGGAATGCCGAGCGGCGTGATTCCCAGGTCGACAAAATCTTCGCGCTTGTGCGACATGTTGGTCACACGGGATGCGCCGCAGCACAGCCTCGCCCACGCGCGCCGCGATCTCGGCTTCGCTCATCCAGCGATGCGTGCCGAGCGCAATCATTCCGGAGATTTCGCTGTCGGGAACTCCGGCAGCATTCAACTCATCGAGAAGAATGGGCAACACGAGCTTTTGCGGAGTGCTGCGCGTGCTGTCGTCGATGAGGATGAGCGTGCGCTTGCCGTGGCGCGCTACCAGTTCCGGCGAGCGTGGAAGAGCCAATCGGATTGCGAATTGCGTGGCGCACCGCTGCGGGGATGTCCGGGAGCGGAGGGGCGTGGCGAGGGCCTTCGATCCAGGCGAGATTCTCTTCGGGAACCTCGATGACCCGCTGTTCATGGCCGTAGGGGAGTGTGATCTTCTTCATCGTCAGTACACCTCGCTGGTTGCGTGCGGTGAGCTTGCCTGCTTGCGCACCACGGCACGCTGCGCGGCCGCCACAATCGCTTCCACGCTCATGCCATACTTGTCGAGCAGTTCGAGATAGGGGCCGGATTCGGCATAGGTGTCGTTGACGCCGACGCGCTCCAGTGGAACGGGACATTTCTCGTGCGAGACACTCGGCAACCGCGCCGCCAAGTCCGCCAATGATGGAATGCTCTTCTGCTGTAACCATCGCGCCCGTCTCCTGCGCGCAGCGCACGATCAGCTCGCCGTCGATCGGCTTGAGTGTATGCATCTCCACAACACGCACCTGTCATTCTGCCGCGCCAGCGGCCGCGCCGCTTCAATCGCCCGCGCCACCATCACGCCGCAGGCAATCACCGTGGCGTCGTCGCCGTCCATCAGCGTGATCCCCTCACCGATCTTCGGCTCGTATCGATCGGTGAAAACCTCAGGCACCTCGTTGCGGCAGAGCCGGAAATACACGGGACCCTTCCACGCGGCGACTTGCGGCAACAGTTTCCGCACCGCGAGCGGATCGGCGGGAACCACGATCGTCATATTAGGCAAACTGCGAAAAATGGCGAAATCGGAGATCGTCTGGTGGGTTGGGCCGTCGAAAGAATCGGAAAGCCCGCCATACGCGCCCGCCAGCTTCACGTTTGCTCCGCCGAAACAGAGATGCGTTCGCACCATCTCAAGGGCCCGAGTGGCAAACAAAAAGGCGAATGTGTTCGCGATAGGAACTTTGCCGCTGGTTGCAAGCCCCACCGCAACGTCAACCAGCGCGGGCTCCGCAATGCCGACGTTGATGAATCGCTCAGGAAATGCGGCTTCGAACATGTAACTGAAATCGGAGCTTTGCACGTCGGCGCTGACCACCACGACGTCTTGCCGCGTCGCGGCCCAGTTCAACCAGCGCCTCGCCATAGGCTTTGCGCATCGGGCTCGGACTGCCCAGCGGATTGCGGATCAGGCCGTCCATGCGCGTGCCCCCTCGCTCAACTCCGCCAATGCGGTTTCAAACTGTGCGGCGTCGGGTATGCCGCCGTGCCAGGCCGGACGAGTTCTCCATGAAACTCACGCCCTTGCCCTTGGTCGTTCGCGCAATAATGACCACCGGCCGGCCGTGAACCTCGTCTGCGCGGTCCAGCGCGTCGAGAATCTGCGCCATGTTGTGGCCGTGAATTTCGATCACATGCCAATTGAATGCCGCCCATTTGTCTGCGATTGGCTCGGTCGGCATCACGTGCCGCGTGGTCCCCGTCTGCTGCACGCCGTTGTAGTCCACGATCACCGTCAGATTGTCGAGTGCGAACTTGGCCGCCGTCATCATGCCTTCCCAGATCACGCCGCTGTTCAACTCGCCGTCACCCAGGATGACGTAAACCTTTCGCTTCGATCCGTCCATCCGCGCCGCAAGCGCCATGCCTGCGCCGATGGCCACACCGTGGCCCAGCGGACCGGCTGCCACTTCAACGCCGGGCGTCTTCTGCGGTTCGGGATGGCCCTGCAAACGCGAATTAAGGCCGCGGAACGTAGGCAGCTCTCCTACCGGAAAGAAGCCGCGATGGGCAAGAACGGTATAGAGCATCGCGCACGCATGGCCCTTTGAGAAGACGAGCCGGTCGCGGTCGCTCCAGTCGGGACGCTCGGGATCCACGCGAAGATGATGGAAATACAGAGCCGTCAAAATCTCCGCGCAGGAAAATGCGCCGCCGATGTGACCTGATTTACGCCCATGCACCATGCGCAACACGTGGGTGCGGTATTCGTAAGCGCGGCGCGAGAGATCGGCCACCATTGCCTCGGGATGATGCGGCCCGTGGCGATACACCAACACCGAATCCGCCGCCTGGGAGGAGTGAGTTGTCACGCGTGCACCTCCGCAGGAACGGCGCTTCCGTAAAGCGCGTGGCGAATGAAGTCGAATCCGGTGGTGCCGCTGTTGTAAACAGGAACTGCGGTTTTGCCCAGGAATGGCTCAAGCGCCGACATCGAAAGCTGGGCCATCACAATGGAGTCGACTTTGCTTGAGAGCCGGTCGATCTCTTCGAGGAGAATTCTGTTGTGGGTCTCCTTGTCGCCTCTTTGAATGGCCTCGAATGCCTCGGGACGCAGCACGGTTGTAATTTCCACCGGGCGCTTTTTTCTTCCGCGACGATGCGCAGCAATCTTTCCGACGAAGGCACTGTAGTGGCAAGCGTAGCGAGCATGCCGACGCGCCTGCCTTGCGCGACGGCCAGCTCCATCATGGGCCGGTCGATCTGCATGATCGGAATATCGATCATCGGCCGAGCCAGCTCGGCCGCGTAGTTAAATGTGGAGCACGCCAGAAGAATCAGCTCCACGCCTGACTCCTCAAGGTTGTGCGCATACTGGGCAAAACGGAAATAGTTGTGCTTGGGAATGACGCCCACGCCCGCGGCGATGTTGTCGCGTTGAATGGTGTCGTCGCATAAGGTGCATCACATCCACATCGGGAATATACTTCTCGAGAAATGGCTGCATCGCCGGAATCGTGAGATGAATCGCATGAATGATGCCGATGGTTTTTTTTGCTGTTGCCACTTTGGTCCCCTTTACGTTGGTCTGCCTGCATAAGCTGCGGCTGAATGAATGCGCGGCGTTTTGAAATCAATCGGACCGATCACCCGATTCGACATCAGGATGACGCAGAATCCAATCACGTGCAGTACGCTGACGCATGCGAATACCGGACCGTAGCTGAATCCGTGATCCAGAAGTTGACCCACCACAAGTCCGAATACGATGCCGCCGGTAGCTCCGCCGAATCCGACCATGCCCGCGACTGACCCCACCACGCTGGTCGGAACAATATCGGAAGGCAGCGTCATCACCAGCGTCGACCACGATTGCTGGCCCGCAAACGCAATGCTGAACAGCACAATCACGAGCTGCACCGGCGCATGCATCACCAGCAGGATCGATGGCATCACGCCGGCGCTGATGCCCAATGCGATCTTTCGCGCCGCGTTCACTGAGAGTCCCCGCTGGATGAGCCGGCTTGAAAGCCATCCGCCCAGCATGCTGCCGATTCCGGCCGCCGCATAGGGAATCCAAGCAAACGACCCAACCTGCTTGGTGTCGAAGTGGTGCACGTCGTAGAGGTACTTGGGCAACCAAAAAATGTAGAAGTACCAGGCCGCGTCGCTCAGGAACTTGGCCGTCACCAGTCCGGCGATCTGCGGATAGCGCAAGAGATCGATCCACGGAATCGCTGCGGTGCTTTCGGTTTTCAGTGCGAGCACCTCGGCCAGCTTCTGCCGCTCCACCGCGCCCAGGCCGCGGTGTTGCGCAGCGGGATAGTAACTCGCTATCCACCACAGCGTCCACATCAGCCCCACAGCGCCTGCCAGAAAGAAGACCCAGCGCCAATTCAAATAGTGCAGCGTCAAGGCAATCAGCGGAGGTGCCGCAACTGCACCCACAGCGGTGCCCGCATTCATCAGGCCCATCGCCGTGGAGCGCTCCCGCGCTGGAAACCACTCGGCCATCGCTTTGGTCGCGGCCGGAAACCCGCCGCCTTCCCCCATGCCAAGAAGAAACAGGCCGACGGCAAGAAAAGGAACGCTGCTCGCGAGCCCGAGGCTGGCGCACGCCAACGACCACCACAGCATAATCAGCAGGAACCCTTTGCGGGTTCCGAGAAGATCGATCAGTTTGCCGCTGCCCGCATACATCAATGCATAGGCGCACAAAAATGCAGCCTGCAAATGCGAAAACTGTACATTTGAGACCGGGATCTCCCGTTGGATGGCGTGGATCGCTACGGGGAGCGTCTGCCGGTCGAAATAGCTGACTGCGATTGCCGCCGCAATCAGGATCGCCATCTTCCAGCGGAGGGCGTTTTTCATAATTCCGGCTCATTTGATACGTTCTTGATTGAAGCCCGGGCGCACCATTCAAAATCAGGAAAGAACCGCCTCTGCGCTACCAGGTTCAAAGTCAACGCCGCAAAATGAAGTGAAACGTCAGCGGTCCGCGTCCCGGAGATCTGGCACATTGGCTCCGAATAGCAATAGTTGGCCGCTGGCTTCCAAACATCAGACATCCAGATGAGCAGATCTTCTGTTTGGCGAACTATAATCAACCCGAGGTGAGCATGTCAACACTTAAACCCGTATCCAGAGTCACGTTGGCAGAGCAGGTCGCAGAACAGATTTCAAGCCAAATCGCCGAAGGCCGCTGGAAGCCTGGCGACAAGCTTCCCTCAGAGGCCGAGTTGTGTGGCACCCTCCGTATCGGACGCTCGACCTTGCGTGAGGCCCTCAAGTCGCTTGCCTTCGTCGGCATGGTGCAGATGCGGCCTGGAGAAGGCACGTATGTGATTGAAGAATCAAGGTTACTGATCGATCGGATCATGGCGCGGGGATCCCTCAAAACCGACAAGGAGCTCCAGGATGTGGGCGAAGCGCGCCTGATTCTCGAAGGCGAAATCGCCGCCCTGGCCGCGGAGCGCGCCGAGCCTGAAGACCTCGAACGGCTCGAATCCATCATGCGCGAAATGACGCGCAGCCTCGAAAGCGGCGGCAGTGATTATGTCGACTTTGACGTCGAATTCCATCTCGCCATTTCCCAGTGCGCCAAGAACCAGATGCTGTACGAACTGCTCTCGCCCATCCGCGGGGTCCTGGCGGAATGGATCAGCAAGTCGCAGGAGTTGCCCGGGATTCAGGAGAACGCACATCGCCAGCACCTCAAGATTCTCGCCGCCATCCGCAGCCGGAATCCCGAAAAAGCCAGACACGCCATGAAGACGCACCTCCACACCTGCGAAAAGACATTCAATTTGCTCGGAAGGCTCGTCGAGAGCAAGGATTTTGTCGAAGCTTGAGCAGCATTCGAAGCTTGAGCAGCGTTAATCGATCCCGAAATCCTGAGCTTGCGGTGGCGCCCCCGGCTCCCATTTCAGAGAGCAAGCGAGAGGACCGAATACGACTTCGCAGGGAGCTCAAGAGACATTTTGGAACCCACTTTTGGGTTTTCTAGCGTTTGCGGAACCACGTGCATGGGATCTGAAAAGGTGTTGATCGCTTTCAAGTCGGAGCCGGTGATGGTTTCGAACGTGATCACTTTCGAGGGGCTCAAGTCGTGCCAGTTGATTTCCAGCGTCCGCGCCTTTTCGAGATCACGGTTCAGCATCAGCAGTGTCGCTGTGTTCTTATCCTCGTCAAGCACCGCAACAATGTCCAGATACAGCACGTCTCCGAATCCGGGAGCAGGCACACCGATGCTTTCCATTGGCCGGCCGAGAGAAGGTACTTGATAACTTGGACCTTCAGGCGCAATGCTTAGCGCGCGGCCATGAGCATATTTCAGTGCCCAGGAATAGGGGTAGAAGATGCTCTGGCGCAAAAGCCCATCTTCGTTTGTCATAATCGGCGCAATCACGTTGACGAGTTGAGCAAGGCACGCAACCTTCACGCTATCGGAATGCCGTATCAAAGAATTGGCGAGGCCTCCGACCAGCAGGGCATCTTCGAGGTTGTATTGTTCTTCCAAAAGATGGGGAGCCGTTTTCCGGTGACCATCCACAGCGTCACCAGTGCGGGCACGATACCAGACATTCCATTCATCGAATGACAGGAACAGAGATTTGTTCGACCGCTTATGCGCGCGGACGGTTTCGCAAACTGCAACAATTTCCTCAATCTGGCGATCCATGGCGAGGTTCATCGCCAGATATTTCGAGCTGTCGTTGCCTGTCTCTTCAGTATTTCCCCAATAGCGATGGAGAGAAATGCCATCGACCTCGTCATAGCACTCTTCCAGTACAGTGCGATCCCACTCGATATATGTCGGCATGAAAGGCCCGCTTGATCCGCAGGCAATGAGCTTGACCGATGGATCCAGAACACACATCTGCCGCGCGGCATCGGTCGCTTTCATCCCATATTCGCGGGCTGGCATGTGGCCAATCTGCCATGGCCCATCCATCTCATTCCCCAAACACCAGTAATGAACGTTGTGCGGTTGCTCATACCCGTGAGAGCGCCGCAGATCGCTCCACTTGGTTCCCTTGTCGACGTTGCAGTATTCCACCAGTGCGGCCGCATCTTCCGCAGTAGCTGTGCCGAAGTTGAGGCCGAACAGCGGTTCGGCGCCCACCTGCCGCGTCCACGTGATGAATTCGTTGGTTCCGAACTGGTTTGTCTCCAGAGTGTCCCACGCGCGATCGAGAACAGTCGGCCGGTCGTTTTTCGGCCCCACTCCGTTAAGCCAGTGATAACCGGAAACAAAATTGCCGCCGGGATAACGGATGATGGGAACTCCAAGATCACGAACAACCTTCATGACGTCGGTACGGAACCCATCGCGATCGGCAAACTTCGAATTGGGATCGTAAATGCCTTCGTAAATGGCGCGTCCCAGATGCTCGAGAAAAGAGCCGAAGAGATGACGATCGATTGGGGCGATCTGCCGCCCCGAATCGATCACCACGCGAGTCACGCTTGGCGCGCTGTCAGCCAATCCGAAGCTGCTGAACGCGGAACTTGCGGCCAGGGTCATGGCAGACTGGCCCGCCTTTTTCAAAAAGCGCCTTCTTGAGACTGGCTTCATGAGACTCCCCTTTCTGTCTCGGGAACCATGCAACGTAACTCTCTGCGATGGCCAAAAGATTTGCGTGTTTCGCGCAGATCTGAGAAGCGATTGCTATGCACAAAGCATAGTACCGGGCCGCGGCTGATTAAGTCAGCTTTGTCGAATTCATTTCTGGCCACAAGCTTCGTTCGTATCTTACTGCCGCGCATCGGCCACTGGAAACCGATAGATCCCAACGCTAATCGGCGCAACCGCGATCGCCCCGGGAGCACCGCTCATCGGAATCTCCTTTACCTCCACCTGCGGCGGCTGACCAACGTGATTGGCGGCGTCGGGGCCACTCCCCGTCATCTGCCACAAGGTCGGTGACCCCGTGATTCGCACGCCCGTTACGTTCAGATCGAACTTCTGTTCCGATTCCGTCGCATTCACCACCGCAATGGTCAGGTACTTACGGTCCGGAGTCAACGCGGCGAACATGTCCAGCGGATACGTCGGGCTGCCCGGGTTCGTCTTCGGCTGATCTCCGGCGATGGGGTACTTCGGCGCGGGCTGGGGCGAGTTTCCTGAAAGTGCGACCGGGATCGTGCCGAGATGATCGCGGTACATCTTGAACAGGAGCCCCGTAGTGTTGTACAGGGCTTCGGTTCTGTTGTAATCGAGCGTCGAAACACCCATGGTGAATGCAGACATCTTCAGAAAATCGGTGTAACGCAGCATCTCATTGAAGACCATGCCATAGGCAAGAGCTAATTTCAGATTCACGGGCGCGCCGCTGTAGGCATACTCGTCAATCGAAAGAAATATCTTCTTGTCGGGGATTGCCGGAAATCTCTTCTCGTATTCCTGCCACGCCTCAGCCTTCAGGCGCACTCTGTTGGATGGATAACGTGCCCACTCCAGCAGGCTCTGGTCAACATTCACATACCCGGCCTCGTTCGGCGCATCCGGCGCGAGGCTCTTTGCATGCTCGTAGTCGAAGCGCTTCCCCGCCCGTGCGTACCAATGTTCAGTAAGACCTTCGAAGCTCCCCCAACTGTGCGCAAGCAATCCGCCGGTAAAGTCTGCCGGCGATCCGAATTGCGCCTGCGGGTCAGTCATCTGCAGGGCGCGTGCCTGGCCCGTGACCGTCATCTCGTCGGGCATTGCACCTGAAGCCAGTAGCGTGATCGATGGGTCGGCCCTGCGCATCGCCTTGGCAAATTCATTCGTTTTGAGCGTGAAGTACCTTAGATCGGTGCGGCCGATTTGCCATTCTCCGTAGGGCTCGTTGCCGATGTCCCAGAACTTTACGTGGTAGGGCTCGGGATGGCCGTTGTGTGCGCGCACCGCGCCCAGTCGCGTGCTCAACGCGCCGTTCATGTACTCCACTTCTTCTGCCGCTGAATGTGCATCGCCTAAGCCAGCGTTGACAGTAATGTACGGCTCAGTGCCGATCAGCTTGCAGAAAGTCATGAACTCATCCATGCCAACGTCGTTTGTCTGCATGGCATTCCACGCATGGTCGAACATTGGCGGACGCTTGTCGATGTCACCGACCGAGTCGTACCAGCTCCAGTCCGAAAGGAAATTCCCGCCCGGCAGCCGCCAAATGCCCGAGTGCAGTCCACGCAACAACGCAATGGTATCTGGGCGAAATCCCTGCACGTTGTCAGCCGGCATCAGCGACACAGTGCCGACGTGAAAATTCCCCGTCCCCGTTCCCGTGATTTCAAAAGTCGCCGCGTCCGCATCGGCCTGCGATGTGAAACTGAGCGGGAACTTCCTGTACTCATTCGTCAGCGCTCCAATCGAGATCGTTTGTCGATCGCGCTCGCCGTCGCCCCAGATCAGCGAAACCTTCACATGGCTTCCAGTGGTGCCGCGAAGATAAATCCGGCCGGTATACTTCTTCCCCTTCACCAGGGCAAGGCCCGTTTGCCGGATGCCGTGCGGCGCAGTACCGTCCAGTTCGATACGCGGGCTCTGGTCGCCCACAAACGGCTGGTCATTGTCCATCTCCACAGCTTCGTCCGGACCCACTGGCCGCCATTTGCGAAGCTGCATATTGCGCAGCGGACTTCCTGGCGGCTGTCCGGGAGCATCGGCCTCTTTGGATGAAATCGGGAAATAGAACTTCCGGTCGTCAAGCATCTCCGACCACAGGCTGCGATAAATAAGACTGCGAAGGTGCTCAATGAACATACCGAACTGGTACTGCGACACCGGCTCAAACGTTTGCTGCGCATCAATGCTCACGACCAGCCGGTTCGGACCCGCCGGCGTGGACTGCTGAGCCGTGCCTGCAGGCGTGCATCCAAAGTAAAGTACCGATGCGGCAAAAAGTGCAATCTTCATCCTCATCGAGTTCCTCCCGTCATCCAATCCAATGCAGTCGCTCAAATTCGGGCCGGCCCATGCGCGGCAAATCGCGGAACTTGGATCGAGCCGGTCGCAGCGCGGTATGAGTGAACGGAACCTCCTAGATCTTAGCGCCGATGGGCGCAACCGGGTACATCGTGAAAAGGAGGCTCAGCATTCCGTCAGATTGCTTTGCTGCTGTTTTCCGGTCCAGGGCAAGTGGCCGTCGACTCGTCAGTTTCGTTTCAGTAAACAGTATCGAAGTAAAATGGAAATTCTCCAGCATCTTCAATCTTCAACTCCTGGCGGACATTGCATCTTGTGTGGGACGCAGCATTGCGAGATAGTGTGCGGAAAGGCCAGCCACCATTTGTCGGAACAGCACGAACTCCATCTTACGGCGATTCCTCAATTCGCTCGACGTCCTGACGGCCGCTTGCAATAGTGGTGATCCATAGTTTGTGAAATAGAAACATGCGTGGTTGATCGTCGCGGCAGGCCGCGCAGCAGCTCCGCATCAGTGCAGGTTAGGATACGTCCGATAGGCCTCGATACTTGTGGTGATCGGAGTACCCTGGACTGCGGTTGCTTTCAAAAGCAGCTCGAAGTAGGGAAATTTGGCTGTGCCAAGTAACCTCTGGAAACTGGACATCTGGCTTTCAGAGAGGAGAAAGTCCCCGCCAGCTTCCGTTGCTTCTGACGAAGTGCCCTGAATTAGCAGGATCCTGCCATTATGGTCTGGATTGGGAAGGTAGGCTACCACGCAATACTGGATGGTATCGCTCGGAATATACGTGGCCCGTTCGCCGTGGGCAGGCGCGCGGTTTGTCACGGGAATCAGATCATGACCATCGGCGGCAGCCTGGGTAAAGTTGAGCCGGTTTTCGTATAACTCATCCCAGGGATTCGCAGTTGGGTTGCCAAACAGGATCACGTTGTCCTGAGTGGCAAGGGCAGGCATGTATTCGCGGGCGTGATAAAAATGAAGATTCTTTCCTAACGGGTCGAGAAGGAGGATTCGCTGCACCAGCTTAACCTCGCCCGCTCTGGAAACATTCTTGCTCGCGATCACATTCAGACCAAAATGAAGCTCAGGGCTGAAGTTGTCAGCCTGCAACTGCCTGAGATAACTTCGGTCGAGATAAGAATCAAGCGAAAAAGCTTGCCCGCTGATGGTTTGGATGAGCAAAAATCCCGTATCCTGCATGACCACATCGGTATTTTGATTGTTGTCGAGAAATCCGGACCAGAGTGCGCCCACCGCGGGAGAATATTTCCACGGGTACAACGCCCGATGCATCGTGCGGTTCTGGATCAGAGTAATCGACCAGCCGATTGCGAGTGCAAAGATCAACCCGGAGAGGATCCAAAGGTGAGTACGCGAGACGGCCGTGGAAGAATGAGTTGCCCTTTCGCGAAACATTGCCGGCTCGAGTACGGCAACACCTGGTTCAAAAGGGCCTTCAATATCGCGTCCGTCGACATGGTTGCGTGTAGCGGATCCTGCGGACAGACTCAACTCACCGTTGAAGGAGCGAGTGATCTCGGGAACGTACGATCCGGACGGGAGGCTCAGGTGAAATCCGGAATCGCTTCCGTATCTTTCATAATGCCGCGCCAGGCGTTTGCGCACATCATTCGCGGTGACGCGGACAATCGCATCTTCGCCTGTGTTGTAGGAGGGTGATCGCCCAAATAGCTCAACGCCAATGAGGCGCTCTTTCAACGCTTCAAAGTGACCGGCGATTGCCTGGTCGACGATATATTCCAGAAAGCGACCGCTGCGATGGCTACCCTTAAAGACCCTGCCCTCAATGATTTCTTGAACATGCCGCCGGAGCGCAGCTACGTCTTCGATCGATTCGATCGATTTCGCAAACTGAGCCTGCCGAGCATCGTTGGCGTCGAGAATATTTGAAGATTGCATGAAAGTTATGACCAGGCGAGACGCATCAGCCCGATCAATCGTAACACGGTCCGCGATTCGACATCGAAGGGTACGATCACGCCCAGATGCGATCAAGGCGAAATCGATTGATTGTTATTGATGAAATCCAAACCGAGTGCGCACTGTTGGCTAAATTATTTAGATCGAATGGCTTCCGCAAGCGTAACCGTTAGCGGAACTGTTCTGACCGACCTATAACGTTTCCAAAAGCGAGCAGCAAGCCTATTTTGTTCACTGTCATTCGCAGAGACCGGTATCCAGTTGCGAATGATCCCAATTTCCAAGGGCCACATGCACATTCTCGGAATAGGGGCAGAATGTGCCCGGGTCCGAAGGTCTTAAAGGCATCTGCAGCCAGCGCATTCTCTGGCTGATCAGAAACAGTCGAAAACTGCAGCAAAGCAACAGACTTGTGAGGAGGCAAAATGAACTCAAAAGCTACAAATGGGTCGACGATCCGGTCGTCTCGGCATGAATCGGAAAGAAATTCAATGCTTCGGGGTTATGGCGTTTTCCTGATCGCGACGCTTTTTCTGGCGTCCGCGGCATTGGGTCAGTCAGTCTATCAAGGCACCATTTCGGGCACGGTAGCCGATCAAACGGGCGCTGCTATCACGAACGCTCATGTTCAGATCATCAACGAAGACACGCACTTTGTGAACCCGGCTACGACGAACGGCTCGGGCGCATATACCGCTCCATTTCTTCCGCCCGGAACCTACGATGTGAAAGTTGATGCGCAGGGTTTTGCGGCCGCCGAACAAACAGGAGCAGCGCTGATTGCAGGCGCGAATAAGGAAGTCGATTTCCATCTGAAACCGGCTTCGGCGAGCGCCTCAGTGACCGTCACAGCGAACAGAGAATTGCTTGAGACCGGCTCTTCAACGATTGACACAACGCTGACGGCGCAGGTCATTGAGAACACTCCTAACACGGGCAACACCGTCTTTTATCTCTCGACGCGCGTTCCCGGTGTCTACGGCAACTTTGTGCAGGGATCGGAGAAACAGAACTGGGTGCCGCAGAGCAACGGACAGATTGCCGGAGTGAACGGAGTGAGTGGCCGCACGCTGGTGAACTACGATGGGCTTCTCGATACAGATATGCAGGGAAATCCGGGTACGGCGGGAGGCTCAGGTTTCAGCCCGGTTCCGTTTACGACCCAGGAACTCAGCGTGAAGACCGCCGAATTCGATGCGCAGTACGGGCACAACAGCGGCGGTGTCTACGACCTGATCCTGAAGAGCGGCACGGAGCAGTTCCACGGCGATGCCTCCATTACCGACGAAAATACTGCATTCGACGCCAATGCGTGGCAACGCAAGTTAACGAACCCCCCGTTGCCGCGCCCGCAGACGAACTGGGTTGACGAGGCTGGTGCAATCACAGGTCCGGTGCGCATTCCCGGGCTCTACCACGGACGTGACAGGACCTACTTCATGTTCGGCTATCGCCATCTCTGGTTCAGTCTTCCGCAGCAAACCTCCAACATCCTGACATTTAACGTTCCCACTCTCAAAGAGCGCAACGGCGACTTCTCAGAAATGGCGGCAATTGGCGGCAACATCTACGATCCGACCACCACCGTTCCGCTGGGCGCAGCCGCGAGCTATGCCCCATGGTGCGCCGGAATGCCCGCAGCAAACGGACACCCGGCGGGATGCTTTGCCGGCGAGCGCGAGTCGTTTACCCAGGAATATAGCGAACCTAACGCTACGATTCCCAACTGTAATGGCGATATCAATTGCATTCCGCAAAGCCGCTGGAACACAGCAGGCGCAACCCTGGCCGGTGCGCTCGCACCGAACGGCTACAAATCCGGCATTTACCCCGCGCCAAATACTGTGAGCACCACGCCAAACACTCCCTACGTCGGTAACTACCAGGCGCCCCACTACGCGTACGTCACTTACCTGCACCAGTTTGTGGCCCGCGTCGATCATGAATTCAACGACAGCAACAAGATTCACGTGAGCTATTCCCGGGAATCTTTCAATCAAATTTCGAACGACGACCAGGGGTTCCCGGACGACGAGTTGGGAAGTACCTGGGTGCAGACATTGCGCAATGAAAACCTGACTGTCCTCGATTACACGCATGTCATCAATCCCACCACCGTCGTCGATTTGCATTCCGGTTTCGATTGGCACCCGGTTCTTATCAACCGCGAAGGCGAACACTTCAACCCGACCGGGATCGGAATGACCGGGTCGTTGCCGGCTCCTTTGCAAAACTTTCCTGGCACGACGGGCCTTACCGGCGCCGGTGGAGGAGGCTCTTATCAGGCCCTGCAGGTGGGCCAGGGCGGGGTTGACAATTTCTACTTCTGGGACAACACGGCGATGGTGAACAAGGCCTTCGCTCGCCACAATTTCAAGATGGGCGGCGAATACCTGCTCTATCGGGACGACGACCTCGCAAACACTTCGGTTCTGGGAACCTTTAGCGGAAGCAACGTCTTTACGCAGAACGATGTTGCAACCGGAGCCAGCAACACCAATGGCTACGGCGATGGCCTCGCATCGCTCATGCTCGGATATGCCTCGGGAGACACCGCAACTATTAATCCCGTTCCGGCTTATGGATGGAACTACTATGCCGGCTTTGTTCAGGATGACTGGCGCGTCAATAATCGGCTCACCTTGAATCTCGGCGTGCGGTACGACTATGAAAGCGAAGTGACTGAGCGTCACAACTGGATGAATGCCGGCTTCAATCCCAATGTAACACAACCGTTCTGTCTGCCCAATGCGCTGGGAACGGGAGTCGCGGGCTGCAGCGCGCCTGCAACCACCGTTGCCGGCTCTCCCGGTGGTTACTTCGGTGGACTCACCTTCGTGGGTAACGGAGTTCATCTGCCCTTCACCCGCGAACTGCTCGACCGCTTCCAGCCACGGTTTGGCGGCGCGTATCGAGTGACGAGCCGCGACGTGCTTCGCGGCGGCTTCGGCTTGACCATCGGTCCTCAGCCCACGGCACAGACCAACCAGGGCTTCAGCGCCAACACGACCATGGTTTCTTCGGTCAACGCCAACTACACACCGCCCACTTGTACCGCGGCCCAGGGTGGTGACGCTTATGGATATTGCACGCTCACGAATCCGTTTCCTAACGGGGTTGTTGAGCCCACCGGCAACCTGCTTGGACCGAGCACCTTCCTTGGTCAGGCCATCAGTTTCAACAACCAGAACTACTCCTATCCTCATACGTATCTCTATGTGATGGGCCTGCAGCATCAGTTCCCCAGCCAGTTCCTGCTGGATGTTTCGTACCACGGCGCCTATACAAGCGGTCTCGGAATCAGCAAGAACATCAACGCCCTGCCTGCTTGTTATTACGCCAGCATGACCAACACCACCAACTGGGCATCCGGCGGTTGCACGGGATCCGGACTTACGTCAGTCCTGAATGCCAGCGTCGCCAATCCCATGGCGGGCCACATGCCGGCATCGTCAAGCTTGAATAGCGCAACGACCACTCAGCAAAACCTCGACCTGCCATTTCCGCAGTTTGGCGGAATTACTGAAACATTTACCAAGATCAATGGGAAACGAATGGGAGTGATCAACTACAACGGACTCTACATTGAAGCAACAAAACGCATGACCCACGGCCTCGATTTTCACGTCTCAGCTACCTGGGCCAAGATCATGGACCAGCTCGCTTACACCAATCCTACCGACCTGCATCCGTCACATTATGTCGATCAGCAACCGAGCCGCTTTCTGGAGTTCGACATGGTGTACCATCTGCCGGGCGTGCGCTCAAACAATTTGCTTGTGAAGAGCGCACTTAACGGATGGATCTGGGCCAACAGCGAAAACTGGGACCAGGCGACCGGTATGGGGTGGCCTGGCAGCGTGATATGGACGGGCGCCAACGCACATGCCGCCCACCAGTCGCAGCTCCACTGGTTCAATAATTGCGTGATCCCGATAACCTCGCAGGCGACAGGCTCCAGCGGGCCTGTCTTCGGGGCGCCATATTCGTACACCATTCCTACGTCGTTCGGCGCAGGAGTTGTTCAACAATCGGGCTGTAACGCAGGGGAGTCGCCGGCATGGATCCAATTGCCAAACTTCACGCTGGCGTCGCTGCAAACGGCCTCGATCATGGGCAATAACATCCGTTTCCCCGAGGGTGTCTACTTTAACTCTTCAATCGGCAAGAACTTTCCGATCCACGACAGGCTCGCATTCGAGTTTCGCGCAGACTGCCAGAATGTCGTCAACAACGCAGTCATCATCGGGACGTTCAATGCCACTTACAGTGCGAGCGCGTTCGGCGAGGATACCGGACCGACCCAAAACAACGATCCACGCTACTTCAGGCTAACGGCAATGCTGCATTTCTAAACTCACCATTCGCGCGCGGCGGCGGACTGCGCCGCTGCGCGATCCATTCGCTTCTGTAATTCGTGCGGCTTTGCTGCATAACCGTCGCACATCCGCGGCGATCTGCGCAACAATGCAAAGGGGCGGATTGCGGCCTGAGCATCAGAGCGGAAATCGGAGGAAATGCAAGAAATGAAGCGGCGGGAAGTTTTGAAGACGCTCACGACTGTGGCAGGCAGCTCACTATTCCCCATGTCGGCGTGGCCGGTATTTGGGCAACAACAGGGTCAGAACTCCGGCCTGATGATTGCCACGCCCATTCGCGGGTTGATGAGGAGAGACGGAAAACTGGTGCAGCCAGTAGAAATTGTGGTGCAATGTACTGCCCCCGGCACCAAAACCGTGACGAAGCTAAATGGAGCGGAGGTGGACACGCGGACATTGCCGGCGGGAACGAGCACATTTCAGATTTTCACGGAGCCAGCCAGCGCCGCTGAGAGCGTGAATGTGGCAGTTTCAGTGGGCGAGGTTTCGGCTAGCTCAACTGTAAAGTTGCTGCCGGTGAAGAAAGTGCTGGTCTACATGCTGCCGCACTCGCATCACGATCTCGGCTACACCGATGTCCAAGCGAATATCGAAGAAAGGCAGATGCACAATATCAGCCTCGCGATAGGCCTCGCGCGAAAGACTGCCGACTATCCGGAGGGCGCCCGATTTATCTGGAACCTGGAAGTGCTGTGGAGCGCGGACCTCTTCATGCAGCGCAAGTCGCAGGCCGAGAAGGACGAATTCGTAGCCGCGATCAAGAAAGGCTGGGTGAGCATCAATGGCATGTACGCGAACGAGCTCACCGGGCTTTGCCGTCCCGAAGAGCTCATGCAGTTGTTTCGTTATTCCAAAGTGCTGAGCAAGCAATGCGAAGTATCGGTGGACTCCGCGATGCTGAGCGATGTTCCGGGGTTTACTTGGGGCGCTGTATCGGCACTATCGCAGGCCGGTATCCGCTATTTTTCAGCTGCTCCCAACAATTCTGACCGGATTGGAACGATCAGGCTAGCGTGGCACGACAGGCCATTTTGGGCGATCTCACCATCTGGCAAAGAAAAAGTGCTGGTCTGGATGCCGGGGCGCGGCTATACGACCTGGGCATCGGCGAATACTGAAATGGTGGCAGGCTGCCAGGAATTTCTCGATAGCGTTGATTTTCCTTATCAGATTTCCTATATAAGGTGGTCGGGCCATGGAGATAATGCACTGCCCGATCCGCAGATTTGTGAATTTGTTAAGTCGTGGAACCAGGATTATGAATGGCCCAAGTTCGCAATCTCCTCTACCAGTGAGGCGTTTTCAGCATTTGAGAAGCGCCATGGAAACGAGATTCCGAAGTTCAAAGGCGATTTGACGCCTTACTGGGAAGATGGAGCGGGATCTTCGGCTTTAGAGACGGCCATCAACCGCAATTCCGCCGATCGCCTGACGCAAGCGGCAGCGCTATCGGCGATGCTGCCGACTCGTGCATATTCGGCAGGAGATTTCACCGAGGCTTGGCGAAATGTTCTACTGTATTCCGAGCACACATGGGGGGCATCAGGGAGCGTAAGAAATTCTGAAGATCCCATGGTTAAGGCGCAGTGGGCAGGGAAAAGGCAATTCGCCCTCAACGGGGAGACGCAATCGAAGGAGTTGCTGGCGGCAGCGCTGCGTTCGTTTGGGTCAGGAGAAAATCCCGCCACCGTGGATTTAGTCAACGCCACGTCGTGGCCGCGGACAGAAGTCGTTGTCCTGTCGAAAGAACTGTCGTCGGCTGTCGACCATGTGAAAGACGCTCGCGGAAAGTCGCTCCCGTCGCAGCGGCTGTCCACAGGGGAATTGGCATTTCTTGCGAGCGATGTGCCGGCCTTTGGAAGTGCGCGGTTTCATCTATCAGCAGAGAAGCCGCACATGCCGGCAATGCCTGCTTCCATCAAGGGCGACCGCCTGGAAAACGGAATCCTCAGCGCTCGGATCGATTCAGAGACAGGAAATCTGGTGGAGTTTGTGCTGCAAGGGAAATCGGGCAACCTTGTTGATACTTCGAGCGGCGAGGCTGCGAATGAGTATTTGTTCGTTGAGGGGAAAGATTTTGAGGAGATTTGGAAAGTTCAGAATGAGGCTCAGGCACTCAATTATTCGACTTTCTCCCTGGACGGCAACGATGTTAAGAAAATCCAGAAGAATGGTCCGGTTCGTATCAAGATTGAAGATGCGGGCCCGCTCGTGGTTTCTCTGCGAATTGAATCGCCCGCGCCGGGCTGCAATAGCCTTGTGCGAAGAGTGCGCCTAACTGCGGGAGCAGACTGGATTGAGATGTCAAATATCGTCGACAAGAAACGGGCGCCTCTTAATCCCCATCCGGGCAACAGTGACGAGGCTCACGCATGGGCGTTCTATGGAGGCAAGGAAAGTGTGCAATTCGCATTTCCATTTGCGATCGCCGATGGACAGATGCACATGGACATTCCCCTGGCTGAGATGCGTCCGGAAATCGATCAACTTCCCGGATCGTGCAAGAACTGGCTTCCTGTCGGTCGATGGATCGACGTCGCAAATGAGCAACACGGTGTGACCTGGGTGACGCTGGACGCACCGCTGGTTGAAGTGGGAAAGATAAGTGCGACGTTAGCGGGATCGCAGCATAACCCCGTGCTCTGGCGGGATCATATCGCTCCGACGCAGAAGTTCTACTCCTGGGCGATGAACAATCACTGGGAAACGAACTATCGCGCCTATCAGGAAGGGGTCGTGGAGTTCCGCTATGCACTGCGAGCGCACGCCGGATACGATGCGGCGGCCGCAAGCCGGTTTGCTATCGGTTTGTCGCAACCGCTCGTTGCAAAGGCCGCGAATTCTGAGCCGCCATCAGAGCCACTGATGCGGATTGAACCATCGGATGTGCTCGCTGTGTCGCTCAAGCCAACTGACGACGGAGACGCGTGGATCGTGAGACTGTTCGGCGCATCGGGCGAAACGCGAGAGGCAAAGTTGCGCTGGTTAAGGCCGGAACGAGTTCGGTTTTCACTTAGTGATCTGAGCGAAGATCCGATCAAGCAGCTCGATGAGGAAGTGATTGTAGAAGGCTGGGGCGTAGTTACCGTGCGCGCGGATCGAGCTTGATGGTCCGAAATGGTGTTCAAGACGCATTGTTATGATCGGGAAAATGGGCCATTTTGAGCAATACGCAATCGGCCATTTGGAATCGTTGAATATCCCTCGCTGTCTGACGATGAGGCCAACATGAAGAAACGTCGACTCGTCGTTACTGTGTTTTGTTTCGGGCTGCTTGCACACTCTGCGCGAGCTGCGGGCACTGGAGCCGACCGAGCGACAGCCGGCTCCCAAAGCGCGACCTCCGAAATTAACACGATACGCAGTCGCTATGCTTCGTCCGTACTTCCTGCGGATTTAGCGCAGATGAATCATTTGCATGCACTGAGCGCCAAGTATGCCGTGTCGCTTTTGCCCAACGGGAGTTGGCCCGACATTGATTATGAGTCCACGGATAGCTCGGTTTGGCCAACCAGCGACCATCTGCGGCGAACGTTAGTCATGGCTAAATCTGCAAGGCTGTATCGCAACAAACATCGCCCGAACACAGCACTCGAAGCTAAAGTTCTTCTCGCGCTGAAATCATGGACGGACCACGATTACCGGAACCCAAACTGGTGGTGGAACGAGATAGGGGCGCCTGAATTAACCGGAGAGATTGCAACCCAGATGTACTCGGAGCTTTCGCCAGCCGAAATTTCAAAGATCGTCTTCATCATGAAGCGGAGCGATTGGAGACGCGTTCCGTGGACCGGCGCGAATCTAACCTGGGGCGTCACGAACGAAATAGTGCGCGGATGCATTGAAAACGATCCCGGCGCGGTCGCCGAGGGTTATGAGCGAATGTATCAAGAAATCAAGGTGGTTGGTCCATCTGCAGAGGGGATTCAGCAGGACGATTCATTCCACCAACATGGAGTGCAGCTATACAGCGGCGGATACGGCTTGAACTATGCAAATGATGTTGGGAGATTCTTGTCATTTGCATGGGGAACGCACTATCAGATACCGCCAGATCGAATGGCGATCTTCAGTTCCTACCTGTTAGATGGTGAACAGTGGTTGATTCGCGGTGACGTTATTGATTACAGCACTATCGGTAGAGAGATCACGCGGCAGGGCATCGTTGCAACACCGGAGGATTGGACGATTGGACCGATCTCGCAGGCAGGTCCGGCTTACAGCTTGGGGAATGTCGTGACCCTGCTCGCTGCTGAACCGTCTCCGCGTCAGACGGAATTTGAGTCGTTTGCGGCGCGATTAAGAGGGAACCGGGATACGCCGATTTTCAGCGGCAATAAGCAATTCTGGTGCTCGGACTTTATGGCACACCGTCGCAAAGCCTTTTATGCATCGGTAAAAATGCTTTCGAATCGCATACAAAACGCAGAGATTACCAATGGAGAGGGGAAAGAGTCAGAGCACCTGTCCGATGGCGTTAACCTTCTGTATCTGACAGGCGATGAATACAAGGACATCTTCCCGGTATGGGATTGGACGAAGCTTCCAGGGACGACCGCCATCCAGGGCACGCTCGACACTGGCGAAAAGGATTCGATAAGCACACGCGGAGCGACTCCGTTCAATGGAGGAGTTTCCGACGGAACTTACGGCATGGCGGCAATGGATTTGAGCCGTGGAAAGCTGACTGCCAGGAAAGCATGGTTCTTCTTCGATGATGAATATCTTTGCCTGGGAGCGGGAATCACACTGGCCGGCGATTCGGCGCAAAGCGTGGCAACCGATGTAAATCAAACGCTTCTGCGTGGCGCAGTGATGACGAGTCAATCGAACCGTCCCATTGCCGACGGCACGTATGCGTACACCGCCGGCAGCGCTGCCTGGGTCTACCACAATGACGTCGGATACATCTTTTCTCCAGGGAGCCAAGTCGGACTCTCGGTGGGTTCACAAAGCGGAACGTGGTCCGACATTGGCAGCGGATCGAATCAGCCTGTCACACTTCGAGTTTTCGATCTCTGGATCGATCATGGTCAATCGCCGCAGAATGGGTCATATCAGTATCTCGTTCTACCGGGGGCCTCGCCAAAAGAGACGATGGAGCGCGCCAGAAAACCAGCGATCGAGGTTCTTGCAAACAATGACGGTATCCAAGCAGCTTGGAACGATCGACTCGAAATTGGAATGTTTGCGTTTCGGAGGCCAAGGTCTCTAAAAACTGCAGTGGGTACCATCGCTGTTGATCATTCGTGTCTTCTTTTGATTAGGCGGTTAGGAAATGCCTGGAAGATCAGCGCGGCGAATCCAGAAAACCTGCCGCTGGAACTTCACGTAAGCGTTGGAGAACGAGAAGTGACGCTGGACCTGCCCGGCGGCAACTTTGCGGGTTCCAGCGTGAGCACCACGATGCGGACCACTTCCGCCACTGCCGTTGACTAGATCGATTCTGTATTTCTTAAGATGCGCGCGCCAGGAAGGGAATTTGCTTATGGAAACAAGCCGCATGATAGGTCGACGTGGTTTTTTGCAGTCAACATTGGCAAGTGGAATCATGGGCTTTGCTGGATCACGCTTTCAGACGAGTGCTGCAACGATTCCTGAGAATCACTCGTTTCAAATCATGCCGACACCAACACCGGCATTTTCCTATCCTGCTGGTGATTCCTCGATCCTTGTTTTGCATCCTTCGAGCCGCTACATCGAGCGTGGCGGACGCCGCGGCTTGAACTTTACGAGCATCAACGGCCGTGCCGCTTTGCCGCGCCACACGGTGGGTGCCAGGAAAGGCTCCCTGGCCTTCTGGGTACTGCCCCTCCAGGAGATCTCACCTGAGGTACACCATCCCAATTTTGCAATTTCGAACCCCCTTTACGACGCTTTTGTTTTCTTGACGGACAGGGAAGCCGTAGAAGATGTGCAAGCGGCGAATTTTTGCCTGTTTCAAAGTACCAATTGGTATCCGGGACTCACCGCAAAATTCGTGAACACCGATGGTTCCGAGTGGGGCCGAGCCATTGCCCAGGCAACAGCGAACTACTTTGAGTTTCTGCCGCACTATTGGTATCAAATCGTAGCGGTTTGGGATCGTGATAGGTGACTGCCGCGTCTATGCCAATGGTGTTCTAGTGGCAGTTTCTGACACGTTCACGAGTACTGTTCCGGCGGAGGATGCCCCGGCACCGAATCTTTTTTTTGGCAATCCCGGTTACGCAATGGGGCAGATTGACTTTTTTGATCGAATTCTTTCTCCTGCCGAAATCGGAAGCTTGTTTGTGACGAACGGAGGCCGCACCGATACCGAACTTCAACAAAGCTTGGAGCTGCGCTATACGGGCAATCGACTCAAACCCTTTTCCGCTCCAACAATGTTGGGGAATGGCTGGGTACGACGCAAGAATCTGTCGCTCACTGACGCGTCCCAGGATACCGAGTTCTTCCAACAAGGATGCGGACCATGCCTGCGTTTTACCGCGGAAGGGCTGCGCATCACGACGCCATCTTTGCGGGAGTTCCTGCTCAAAGACGGTCGCGCCAAAGAAGACATGACGAGGATGTATCTGTGGACGCGCGATGTATTTGAGGGCGACCTCTATCTGTCGGCCGAGTTCATGATCCACTAGCATGGCGGTTTAGCTCTTTGGATGTTGCAAGCCGCCGGGATGCAAGGCGAAGATTTCCTGAACGATTATCCGCTCCGTTCCGATGGGTCAATGCGTGTAGTTACGGCGGAAGATGTGCGTAACTACCACTGGGAGTTTTATCGTGAAATGTTCGATACCCGGAACGACCTGGTTTCTCATGCGGTCATCAAGAATCCGTGGCTCTGTCCGGTAGCATTCCAGATCGAGAACCGGCGTTGGGAGTTGGACAGGTGGTATCGAGTCACCTTCTTGCAGGAAGGAAACCGGCTGCATGGAGCGATCGATGATGTAACCGTCTTCGACACGACTGACAGCGGACTAACCAACAACGGACCGATCATGCGTCAGGGCCATATTGCATTGCGGGTGATGATGCGGAGTGACATAACATTCCGGAATTTAGAAATATCCAACCGGCCCAATTACGCATCAGAAGTCAGATTGTAATGCTCCGGTCTTCGAAGATGGAAGATACGCGCACCGAACTTAGACTCGGAAGCCAGTTGAGGGATGCCATTCACGGTTTCGATCGAGTCACCGGCAAGGCGGACAGAGTTCGAAGTGAGAGTGCTGGGCGTTGATTTCAGTAGCGAGAAACACCCGCCGCCTTTTGGGAGGCGGCGGGTTGTTCAAACGAGGTGGTTTCCTGTTATTACGCTGACCGCAGCCGGATTAGAAGCTGGTTACAGTGAGCACGTTGCTGGGCGCCGATATGTTGCCGAGGTTGTCAATCGCAACCACAAAGACTTGCGCGGGGTTGGTGGCTCCTCGGGGGAAGATGTAGACCTCGGAGGTTTGGCCGACGGTGCCATCGTAACTATCGAGCACCCCATTGATATAGAAGACATATTGGATATCCTGTTGCGGCTCGTTTGCCGACGTCGAGGGGTTCCACGAAACAATCGCTTCGCCGCCGCCATCACCCCAGCCCGTCAAGTCGGTGGGAGCGGTGAGAACCGAGGGAGGCGCCGGGCTTGTTGTTGCTGCCCACGTCGTCACGGTGACGGGGGCGCTGGTTGTCGAGAGCGATCCGGTAGTGCCGCTCAGGCTATAGGCAGTGACGGTAACGTTGTAGGTGTAGATGGGTATGAGACCTGTGGCTATGGCCGTCGTGGTACTTGCGTTGGAGCTCGCATCCTCGATGCCATTGACAGCGACAGTATACAAATTGATCTCATTGGCAGGTGTCGATTCCGTCCACAGCACGGTAATCGAATTCGAAGTCATGCTGGTTTGCGTGATCAACGGCGCGGCAGGTTTGACGGGCGTCGGCAGCGGAGTTCCGAGAAGCGTCACCGTGACCTCCGGGCTGGGGGGGCGACACCAGCTCACTCCCGGAATATGCCTCAATATGAAACGAATAGGTGCCGCCTGCTTCTACTCCTATCGTCCAGGTGTAGCTGGTGATATTGCCCACGTTGAGGCTGAATCCGGTGGTGTCGTTGATAATGTTGTATCCCAGACTCCCGCCTGTTCCGTTCGTCGAGGCGTTCCAAGCGAATGAGACGCTGCTGTTCGTTTTCGCCGTGACGTGGAAATTGCCCGGCGTGGTCGGCGGAGTTGATCCCCTCCTTGGGCTTCCCATGGCGGGCAAAGACAGCATGGCTACGGCTATACCGAGTGCAACAATTCTGGCGGCGCTTGAATATCTGGGCTTGGCGGCAGTCCCGCATTGCCGGGACTTGCGCGCACTGGATTGACATCCAATTGTTTTGGGTTCGAACATAATCGGTCCTCCCTTTGGTTGAATTCTTGGTTGGAATTTGCGCCTACGCACCTGCCTTTTGCTGCTTCATCTCGCCGATGATCTGTTCCTGGGTAAATCGTCCTGTCTTCATCGCTGCTGGTATCTCCTCGTGATCAGCTCCCGCCGTTCCCGGAGACCCTCAATTGTCACTGGCTAAGTTTTTCGATTGCAGGTCGACGCAGTTCTTAACTGTCTGGGGATTGGACCATGAATTCGCGATGTAGTTGTCAACGGCTTGTTAGCAGAATGTAATACTGCGCGAGTTCCGCGGTGCGATTCTCTACGGCTTGTCAGCAGAATGTAACGGGCGGTGAGGAATGGATCTTTCTCCCAGGAAGGCCGGAGGCCTTAAGTATGCTGGCCTCTGAATTCAGAGGCCAGCCGGCGAGAGACCAAGGGAACGAGGGAACAAGGGAACACGGTCCGGATAGAGTTTTCGAGATGCGGCGTTCGCACTTGCGTTTCAAGGCGCTTGAGTTACTCTCATTGAAAGGTCGACTGAAGTGAACTTGCGCAATCCATAACTTTCAGACAACTTGATGACGGCATGACCTGGAGTCAATGGTTCGCGCACGATTCGCCGGTTTTGCTTGCTTGATGGTGCTGAAGGCAGGCCGATGACGGACTAGAGTGCATCCTAACCTTGATGAGAAGGGAAGGTTCCCCTAAATTTCTTTTGCGGAAACCAACCCCATCTCGTTGGATTCGATCGCTGCTGAAGTCTCTTGGGCCTGGAATCATCACCGGGGCGGCCGATGACGACCCTTCTGGCATCGCTACATACTCTGTTGCCGGCGCACAACTCGGGACCAAACTACTATGGACGGCTCTTCTGACGTGGCCGCTGATGGCCGCAGTACAGATGATGTGCGCTCGCATCGGCCAGGTGACCGGCCAGGGTCTGGCCGGGAATCTCAAGCAACGATTTCCCAAATGGGTGTTGCTTGTAGTGGTGATCGCCCTTTTGACCGCGAACACAATTAATATTGCCGCGGACCTGGCGGGGATGGCGGATGCCGCTTCCATGCTGTCGGGGATCAATTCGCGCTGGCTGGCGGTGGTGTTCGCGCTTCTGATTTCGTGGGCGACGATCCGGCTCCGGTATCAACAGATCGCGAACGTGCTCAAGTGGCTTGTGCTCGTGCTTTTTGCTTACCCTATTACTGCATTTGTTGTTGGAGCCGACTGGGGCCAGGTGCTGCGGGACACGCTGGTTCCTTCGTTGCCGCACACTAGAAATGAATGGGCGATGTTGGTTGCGATCCTGGGCACGACCATCAGTCCCTACCTCTTCTTCTGGCAAGCGAGTGAAGAGGTCGAAGAAGAGAAGTCTGCAGGCCAGAGCACGCTCGCACAGCGCAGAGGCGCTACGCCCGAAGAGCTTGAACTGAGAAACATCGACGTCGGTGTGGGCGCGTTTTTCTCGAATATGGTGATGTTTTTTATCATCCTGACCACTGCCATCACCCTCAACCGACACGGTATTACGAGCATTGAAACCTCCAAGCAAGCGGCCGAGGCCTTGCGTCCGTTTGCCGGCAACTTTGCAACAACTGTATACACTCTGGGTATTGTGGGAGTTGGGTTCCTTGCCATCCCCACACTCGCCGGATCTGCCGCATACGCGTTCGCCGAAACCCTGGGATGGAAACAAGGCTTGAACAGGAAACTGAAACAGGCCCGCTGGTTTTACGCCCTCATTTTGATCTCGACCGCTGTGGGCGTCGCGTTGGACTTCATTGGAATCAATCCGGTCAAGGCGCTCTACTGGACAGCCGTGATCAACGGATTGCTGGCGCCCTTTCTTCTTGTGGCAATCCTAATTATCGCAGCGGACAAGAAACTGATGCAGCGCCAGCCAAGCTCCCGCCTGGGATGGATTGTTGTGGCCATAACGACAATCGCCATGTTCGCAGCAGGCGTTGCGATGTTTATTTTTTAAACAGCCGGGCTAAGCGACCTCACGGCCTTAGCTTGTCCGAGTCGCCGCTTTATGCCGCGCAGGTTTGGCCGCAGCATCGTTCT
Organism: uncultured Acidobacteriaceae bacterium; assembly: GCA_963758785.1. Classification (GTDB taxonomy): domain Bacteria; phylum Acidobacteriota; class Terriglobia; order Terriglobales; family Acidobacteriaceae; genus Telmatobacter. The sequence goes on along the minus strand of CAVWXA010000015.1, from coordinate 220,792 downwards.
TGCGGAGCCCGCTCACTTTCCAGATTCCATAGAAAGTGCCGGCTACCAGCAGGCCTGCGAGCACATAAACCAGCGGAGTGGACCACTTCTGGAGCATCGCCGACCAAACGCGGATGGCGTGGCGCCCATGGACTACCCCGACCCACGCTATAACGGAATATCGCAGAGTTCGAGCCGCACTATAGATGGCCAGGAATCGGCTGCGTGAAACACCCAGCGCACCGGCGGCAAGCGCAAATGGCAATAGGGGAATCGGCGGGGGAAGCACGGCGGGAAGAAACACGGCGAGAATTCGGTGGCGATCGACCCATCGAACGACTTTTTTAAGATGACGAGCCGGCAGATAGCGGCGCAAACCCGCTTCGCCTCCCTTGCGCCCGAGGTCCCATGTCGTGTGTCCACCCACGAGGCTGCCCGCGATTGCGAACGCGGTAAGCAACCATGGGTCGGCGCCATTAGCCACCAGCCAAAGAAGCAGCAGGTCTGTACTGCCGGGCAGAGGCAGAGGAATGGGTGAGGAGTCAACGACAGCGACCGAGAAAAGGCCTAGGGCCCCCAAATGCGTGAGCCAATCCGGTATCAGCGTGTGACGATGGGAAGAGGCGAAAAACGGCGCCGGCTGTCAAATTAAGATGTTCAGACGGAATAGAGCTTGCACTTGAATCCTGAGTTTCTGAAGGGACCGGGAGCATTTTTGTCCAAGCCGAGGAATGCATGCCCAGTTCCATTAAATCCTCCTGGTACGGTGTTGGATGCGAGCAAGCCGGCAATTACTTATTGACTATTAGCCGCTTTATAACCGCCGGCTACATGACAATCCATTCCAGGTGAGTTGCGCGACTCAGCCTCATGACTTTCGGCCGAAGAGACGGCGCCACGATTGCGACCGCGATGCGGGCTGATCGGGTTCTGCGGAGAGGCTCGGACTTTCGAAGTGCTGGCTGCGTTCCACCCACTCCGTCGACGAGAAGAAACGCGGTCCAACATCAATGAGCCGCGGAATCATCCCGAAGACGGCGACCCGGTTCCACGGCTGGCCGCTCCGCATGCGGAAGCCCTTTTCGTTTAGCCTGGCAGCGATTTCCGCGTAGGAAGAGTCCAGTGCGACGCCCTCCATGATCAGCATCAACACTTGGTGCTCAACCGGGTCGGCCTCGAGCCGCATGCAGTCGTCGGAGATGCGCAGCCCGTAAGGGATGTCTTCATTGAACTCTCCTTCGGTTGGCGTCTCGGCGTCGGGTAGTTCGCGCCGCCACTCGATTGCGACCATCTGCCACCCGGCCCCGGAGCGCTGCCGAATCAATTCGGGACTGAACGGTTCGGAGACCATGTCGCGGATCCGCTCAAAATAGGCCATAGTGCCCCCTTCGGTGATATAAGCCTTCGCCCCAGAGCCAGCAATTCAATTGCCAGCAATCGAGTTTGCTCTGGCAGGCTCAAGTCGAGCAAAAACACGGCGATAGCGAAAAGCGCGCGCGGCGGTCTTGGGACTCTACTTGTCCGGTGATGCAAATGCCTGTTCAGTTTCGAACAGGCATCAGGGATGGTAGTGCGGCGTGCCTCGGCTCCTCTGCCGATGTTCGAGCGAGAATGACCAAACCGGCCGAATGGCGAAAATCTGTCAAAGGGAAGAGCGCGCGACGATCGGGGCAGAATCCGAAAGTGGGAGAGATGACCGGATTGGCGGCGAACCACGCACGGCTGGCGTAAGCTAGCGCTCAGGAAGAAAGTGCGATGAAAACCATATTGCGGGCCTTAGCTTTTTCGGTGCTGGTGCGTGCCGCGGTTCTTGCTGTGCCGATAGTTCTTGGTCTAGCACGGACTGCAACGGGTCAAACCGATTGGGAGAAGGCCGCAAGCGGGAAGATGGAGTTCGAAGTGGCATCGGTCCATTTTCGTGAACTTGGAGAATTTACACCTCCGAACTTTGCGCTTGATACCGGCAACGGTCCGGTTCCTCCGGGAAGCCGACTCCATGTTGTTTTCCTCTCGCCGTGTACATTACATTCGCCTACAAATTGTGGCTCACCCGCGAACAGATCGATACCATACTCGCGCATCTGCCCAAATGAGTTGCTACGGCCCAGTTTGTGATCGATGCGCATTGCACCTCGGTCGTTTCAAGACGGTTGGGTCTGGTCCCGTCTAATTGCTGCCTAAAGGAGAACAATGCGCGTCAAGATGCTGGCTTCGAGTTGCTTTATCCCTCGGGTGCTGATTGCTCTATGCTTTTTTCCGGCGATGCGGTGCATCTGCCAGGCGACTGACGCAGAGAAGGATGGGCTCCAGCCAGCAAGAGCGGCACTCTGCAGGCTGATTCCATCCCTCCAATCTCAGATCAGGCTTTCGGCTTTTCACCGCAGTGGCATCCACGATGCCTTCCGTATTTCCGGAACAACCGGGGTAATCAGAGTCGAAGCAACTTCGAGTGTCGCCGCGCTCTTTGGTGTCAATTGGTATCTCAGGTATCTGGCTCACATGCAGTTCTCTCCAAACGGCGATCAGTTTCGCACGCAAGGCAGGCTGCCGGCCCCTTCCGAGGCGATTGAGAAGGAGTCGCCCTACGCTTTTCGCTACGCGCTGAACGAGAATACGGATGGTTATTCAACACCCTACTGGGATTGGCCGCGGTGGGAGCGCGAGGTTGATTTGCTCGCCGCCAGCGGCATAAACGCGGTGCTCGTCGAACGGGGTACGGATGTCGTGCTTTACCGGACGTTCCGCGATTTTGGCTATTCAGACAGCGAAATTCGCCGTTGGATCACTTCTCCCGCGCACCAAAACTGGCAGCTAATGGGCAATCTATGCTGCTTCGATGGTCCGATCTCGCGACAAATCCTTGGCAAGCGCATGCATTCTGCCCGGCAGATCATCGCGCGACTGCGTGAGCTAGGCATTACGCCCGTCCTTCCCGGCTACTTCGGTATTGTTCCGGACGATTTCTCTGTACGTCATCCTGGCGCCCATGTAGTGGCTCAAGGCATGTGGAACGGATTCAAGAGACCAGGTTGGCTTGACCCGCGTGACCCACTCTTTACAGCGATAGCGGCGTCTTTCTATCGGCACCAACGCGAGCTTTTCGGAGACAGTTCCATCTACGATATGGAACCGTTTCAGGAGGGCGGAACGTCTGGGGATGTTCCAGTGAGCGATGCTGCAAAATGCGTTCAGCAAGCACTTAACCGTGCCCGACCGGGCGCGCTCTGGATGACCCTCGCGTGGCAGAACAATCCTTCGTCCGCGCTCCTCGCAGGAATTGATCGCGACCTTCTCCTGATCGTCGATCTCGATCAGGGGCGCACTCCCAACGAGCACCGCGAAACAGATTTCCTCGGCGCGCGCTATCTATTCGGCGGACTCTGGGAGTTTGGAGGACGCACGACCCTTGGAGCAAATCTTTACGATTACGCAGTGCGTCTGCCAAAGATGGGAACGCGGCCAGCCAGCAAAATGGCTGGGACAGCTTTCTATTCTGAGGGGCTGGATACGAATCCCGCAGCTTTCACGCTGTTTACAGAAATGGCTTGGCGCACTGAGCCTGTCGACCTGCCACAGTGGTCGCAAGAATACGCAACCAGCCGCTATGGATACGACGACGAGCATGCCCGACGCGCGTGGCAGATCCTAATGCAAACCGCGTATAGCGGGCGCGCAGATGGAGTCTCCGGTCACGGAGAAAGGGACGCGGCTCCCGAGTCTCTCTTCGACGCACAGCCGAACCTTACCGCCGCCACCGCATCGACTTGGGCTCCCGATCAGCTCCGCTATGATCCCAGGCAGTTCGAACAGGCGTTTGCCGAGTTGCTTCAGGCTGCCGCGCCGGTGCGAGCGACGGCAACTTACCGGTACGATATTGTAGATCTTGCCCGTCAATCGTTGGCTAATTGGAGCAGGCAGGCGCTGCCTCGGATCAAAGATGCATACAATCGACGCGATGAACCGGAGTTTCGCAAACTCACTAACCGTTGGCTGCGGATGATGGATCTTGAAGACGCCCTACTCGCCACCGATGCGTCTTTTCTGCTTGGCTCGTGGCTGAAATCGGTTACCCCATGGGCGGGGAGTGAAGACGAATTGAGGCAATTACAATACGATGCCCGTTCGATTCTGACTATATGGGGTGACCGAACTGCGAGCGAAGCTGGCCTTCATGACTATGGCAACAGGGATTGGGCAGGTTTAGTCTCCGGCTACTATCGCCCGCGGTGGCAGCTCTATTTCGAGGATCTCGATAAATCTCTGAAGACCGGAAGATCCCCCGGCCCCGTTGACTGGTTCCAGTTTGGAGAGCAATGGAGCAGATCAATGACTCAGTATGCCTCACAGCCGCACGGAGATTCATGGCTGGCGGCGGACCAAGTGGCGCATGAACTCGGTATTGTCCGCTAAGCGGCAAGCAGATTTCGACAGCATGACCCTTATGGATGTGGATATCGACGGATTACAACGATACGTCGGGTGGACTTATTGCCTCGCTGACGATCCATATCGTTGAGCGATGACGCGGGCCTTGGGTGAATCGGCGCCAATGCTCCTAGTTTCAAGCAGCAGTTCGAAGGGTCGGAATGTTCCGTCGGGGAGTCTCGCCTTCCGCAGGATTGGATCAATCGATTGTTCGTCAAGGAGGAAATCCCCGGCGGCTTGAGTGCCAGCCATGTTGAGGCCCTCGAGCAGGATGACATGGCCAATTCCATCCAAACTGGGTACGAAAGCCAGCACGGCATATGTTCGATGGGAGTCCTCGTCCCACAAGTTTTTGTAACTCGCGCTTTCGCCCGGAAGAGGATGCCTGTTCAAGATGAGAGAATCATCTACCTCTAGCTGGTACTGCAGCATGAAGTTCATGTTGTCCTGGAACAACTCGACCCAGGGATTGCTATGTTGGGACCCGATAAGGATTGCATTGGAATGCTTGAGGTCCTCTATGCGCAGATCGCGCGCGTAGCGAATTGCGAATCGATCGGGCACCAGTTCCGGCAAACGGGACAAGCTTACGGCGATGTTGAGATCGACAACGCTGGTGTATCGCTGGGTGCTGAGGTCGTTCAAGTTGCGACTATCGAGGCCGCTCGCCGAGTCGATTTTGGGTAGATACTTGCCATTGACGTAATCGCTGAGATGCATGGAATTCCGTGTGAGGTTCTGCAGAATTCCGAAGCCACTGTCGGCGGGCACGATGATGGTCTCTCTATTCGAACCAAAAACTTGTGTCCAAAGCTGATGAGATAAGGGCGTTGGTTTCCCTTTGAACGATCGAATCCCAACGAATGCAACCGCAACAATTGTTATCAGCGTGGATAGTACGAGCACGATTGAACGGGCCTTGTGAACTGGCGATCGAAACGTGGAAGGGGTTGGCTGCGCGTTGACAGCCGTTTCGACCGTCTGCCCACCAGATGCAGGGGGTGGAAATGAGGAAGGCAGTGAGGCATTTTGCAGAGACTCAATGGAATAGAAAACAGGAACATAATGGCCGCGCGGAATATCGATACGAAGAATCTCGTTCTTTCCTTCGGTCTTGAAGTATTCTTCCAAGCGCTTTCGCAAAAGACGGGCGTAGTTACGGACGATATTGTCCTCGCCGGGGTTGTAGGCTGTGGGGCGTCCCAAGGCCTTGACGCCGATCTCGCGTTCATTGATTTCATGACTCTTTCCGCACAGTTCTCGTTCGCAGACGTAGAGCAAAAAGCTTACGAGAAAGGATGATTTCTCGAAGCACTTGCTGACTACGATCCTCCGTGCAAGTTGCCAACGTGGGTCGTCTAGCAAGGAGCGCACGCCCAACTGATCTGATTCTTCGCTGGCAGTCAAATGTATAGTCTGCGACATTACGGCCTACTCCCAGGTCCCGGACACCGCTTCAAAATGCGCCCCTGTACACCTCTGAAGACAAGGCCGGATCGACTGTGGGCTGAGAGTCCACGGTCTGGCGGATGAAGACATGGAGAACGAAGCGGTGTTATGAACACGTGAAAATGATAATCTTTCCACGGTGTAAAAGCTACTGAAGAAAACCGAGAGACTGCCTTCGCTAACTAGTGTTTTTTAAGCGACTTACGCACTTTAATCTGCAGCAATCACCCCCTCTACACCGAGGAAACACCTAGTCAAGCGCCTGCAATCCTCGTAAGGTGCTGCGGAGTCGGGTTCAACCCTTTCCGATTGGAAGACTTAAGATGATGATTTTCAGCCAGCGCAGGTACTGGTTTAGCGATCTTTTAATCATCTGACTCGATCTGAGGGTCGCCGGGCGTTGTATTTTCAAGGAACAATGCAGGCGTGCGCGAATCACAAGGGCCCGTCTTAAACCACAGAGAGCGAAGCTCCATGCACCGTTCTGCGAGTCACGACAACCGCAGACTCACTGTGCCCTGTATCCAATCAGAATCCACAACCACTAAGAACCTTGAAAGGAGGCAAACAGAAATGACAAATTTGAGCTGGTTCTTGAGGTTTGTCTGCGCTGCAACAGTACTGGTCCTGGGTGGACTCTTGGGTGTCTCAGCCCACGGGCAGTACGAGACCGCGACAGTACTTGGTTTTGTCCATGACACTTCGGGAGCAGTGATCCCCGGTGCCAAGCTAACACTAATCAACGTTGCCACGGGCGTAGAGGCGACGGTAACAGCAGACGCACAAGGGCAATTCGAGTTTACGAGCGTTCGCGTGGGACAGTATCGAGTAAAGGGCGTGGCACCGGGATTCAGCGAAACCTTGACAGAGCCCTTTACCGCTGAAGTGAATGCGCGCCAGCGCGTCGATTTGAACCTGAAACCCGGCGCTACAACTGAAACGATCACTGTAACCGGCGCAGCGGCTCTATTGAATACCGAAGACAGCGAACGCAGTCAGATTATCTCCGCGCGCGACGTAGGCAATCTTCCACTGAACGGGCGCGCATACGCCGATCTGGCGCTGCTGACTCCCGGTGTCCGCGCCAACGTACTGGAAAACCAGACGGTGACCAGCCGCGATGCTTCCTACAACGTCAATGGCAATCGCAGCGAGCAGAACGACTTCCTGCTTGATGGTTTGGACAACAACGCTTACGGCACATCGAATCAGAGCTTCTCCAACCAGGCCATTCAGCCCTCGCCAGACGCGATCAATGAGTTCCGCGTTGAGACGGACAACTACAGCGCCGAGTACGGGCGCTCCGCGGGCGCGGTCTTTAACGTAAGCATCAACAGCGGCACCAATCATATCCACGGCAAACTCTGGGAATACAACCGCAACACGGACTTCAACGCCATTGGCCCCTTCACTCCTCCAACAAACGCTCATCACCGGAAAAGCGGTAAAGCCGGTATTGGTGAAAAACCAGTTCGGCGGCGTCCATCGGTGGTCCTGTGCCCAAGTTCATGAGCGGCAAGATCTTCTACTTTGGCGATTTTGAAGGCAACCGCCAGGTCCAGGGTCAGTACACTGCATCGACCGTGCCCAATGACAATCAGCGTCAGGGCATCTTTACTGACACCTTAGGCAATCCCGTTTCGTTACACAATCCACTCACCGGCGCCGTGTATGCCAACGGTGTGGTTCCTCAAACTGATTGGAACGCATTGGCAAAGTTGGTCATTCCGGCCCTGCCGGCTCCGAATGTCACCACTGCAGGGGCAAGCAGTTTCTCAAATAACCTGGTGAACGTACCCAAAGCCGACTTTACCGATAACAAAACCGACGCGCGCTTCGACTTCTTCCTGAATCCGCGCACGACGGCGTTCTTCCGCTGGAGCTGGCACCACGGCAACATCGTGGACGCCGAACCCATTACCGGCCCGGCGGGTGGAAACGGCAACGGCACGATTCACGACTACAACAAGCAAGTCGCGGCCGGCTACACTTTCCTTTTCAGTCAGAATTCCATTCTCGACGCGCGTGTCGGTTTTACCTGGACCCTGGGCGGCAAGACCCCTTATGGCCTCGGTCAGACCAGCCTGATCACGGCAGGCGGGCATCCCAGGTTTACCCACCTCTCCGCTCATCTCGCGCTCGCTCAACGATCAGGCGGTCACCAGCTTCTCGCAGTTTGGCGCGCAAAGCAGCAATCCGCAGTTCCAGAATCCGTTTGCGATCGATCCCAAGATCAACTACACGATCTTGCACGGCCGCAACAGCGTGAAGGTTGGCTATGAGTATCAGGCCATCAATACCGAGATCGACGACTTCAATCCAACCTATGGCAATGACAACTATGGCGGCGGCTTCAGTTCCGGCGCGTCAAACGCCAACGCTGGCGCCTATACTGGCAGCAGCGACGCCGGCATCAAAGAAGCGGCGTACTCTGACCGATTTTCTGGTGGGCGCTCGCAACAACTATACGTTGAACAACTTTGTCATCGTCAACTATCACCAGATGATGAACTTCTTCTATGTCCAGGACGATCTGAAGGTCTCGACCAAGCTCACGGTCAACGCTGGACTGCGCTATGAGCTGGTTACGCCGCAGTGGGTGACTGGAAACCATCTGGCGAATTTCATTCCACCTGCCGGGCACGGCGTCGCAGGCCCCTTACCTCGGTATCACCACCGGCACCCTGCAGCAGGCCTCGTACGGTTCGATATCCAGCCGCGCATTGGTCAACACACCGAAGCGCGATTTCGCTCCGCGTCTCGGTTTCTCCTATGGATGGAACGATAAAACCGTAGTTCGCGGCGGATATGGGGTGAATTACATTCAATTCAATCGCGAGGGCGGCGAAAACCTGCTTGCCTATAACGGACCCTACATCGTCAACTCCGCCATCACCCAAGTCGATCACGAACCCAATCTGTCGCTGTCAATGCACAAACGACGTCTTGCTTCAGCCCGACAATGCAGGGCTACGGCACAAACTTCGTCAGCTCTTCCGGCTTCAGCACCGCATCTGGCCGAGACTCGCTACATTCCCACGAACATCGCAACCGGCTATGTGCAGGCTTGGCATTTCGGGGTGCAGCGGAAGCTGAGTGAGGGCACCCTCATCGACATCTCCTACGTTGGCGAGCACGGAGTAAAAATCTGGGTGCTTGATGATATTAACCAGGCTCGGCCCAACACCGTGAGCGCAACATGCCAGTACAACACGGCTACCAGCAGCTTTGTAACCACCGGCTGCGTACCGCTGCTGAGCCGTCGTCCTATCGTTGGATTCACCGGCATCGAAGGATCGGCCAATCTCGGCATGCTCATTTATCACGGTGTGCAGGCCCGGGTCGAACACCGTTACTCGGGCGGTCTGTACCTGCTCAACTCATTCTACTTACTCGAGAGACATCGACAACGCATCGGGCCACCTGGACACGCCCAACAACGACAACTCGCGCGTGAACCTGGCGAACCTCAGGGGTGAGCGCGGACAGTCGGCTTACAACCAACCGCTCAACGATACTTTGACCGCGATCTGGGACCTGCCCTATGGCCGTGGACGCCGCTTGGGGTGCAAGCGCCAACCGCTCTAATGCAGACCGCAGCCGGAGGCTGGCAGTTTACCGTGATCAATACTGCAACCAGCGGAGCACCCGTCAACCTCATCTACTCCGAGCCGTCGCAGATGGACGTGAGCGATCTGCTCAACTATCGTCCTAATGTTACGGGCAACCCGAAGAATCCGAGGGGTTCGTGGGTCAAGACTGCCACCTCTCTTACGGGCTATCTAATCTCAACGACCGTCACCATTCCCACCAATGTGGCGCAGCCGTACGGCAACGCGGGCAGAAACTCTCTCCGCGATAATGCGTTCTATCAGATGAATGCCGGCTTGCATAAGGCATTTCCGCTGTGGAATGAAACCTCCAACCTGGATTTCCGGTGCGAGGCATTCAATGCTCTCAATGCGGTGAATTACAACAATCCTGACTCAAACCGCTCGGATGGTGGGTATGGCGCCATCACTTCGTTCTTCCCGCCGCGCCAGATTCAACTGGCGCTCAAGCTGATCTTCTAAATAGAGGAAGAGGGAAACGATGGCCATCACTCGCCGGCAGCCTGGATTGATCTCGGCGGGTGCGCTTGGCTCATCCCTCACGCGTTCGTTATGGGCGCGTGAGGCCTCCTCCACAATTTCCAGTCGCCGCTTCTATTTCGCCCTTATTGCCGATTCGCATAACTATCCTTCCACCACTTACAATTTCTGCGAAAGGAACAAGCCTCGCTTAGACAACGCCAAAGCCATTACCGATGGTTTCAAAATGCCGGTACATGTCGGTCAAGGTAACCACGATTACGATCTGCCCGAAGTGCCGCGCGACATGAGTCATCGGCTCTTCGAGACCAAATTGTCCACCAGGCCGTGTTACCCCCTTGAACACCAAGGTCACAAATTCATCCACCCCAATAGCTGCCTTGGCTCAACCTGGGATACCCAGTCCAAAGATCATCCTCAAACCCTAGGATCGCTAGGCGAGGAGCAGTTGAACTGGTTTGAAACGCAGTGCGGGAGTTCAAACCGACTTTCATCTTTATCCACTATCCTCTGCCATTTTGTGTGCCGGCGGAGTTTTCCGATTTCGGATTGCATCCGCCGCCGCGCAGATACTAAGGACGCGATTCAATTCGTCGTTTCCGGTCACTGGCACAAATGGGTTGATTTTGCGCATGCTTTCGTGCCGCAGCACTATGCCATCGCTGCGACTCGCTACGCTCCCAATGCTTATATGCTGATTGAGGCAGACGGCGAGCGGGATAGTTGGCGGTTTCTCAATTAGAATCTTGTCGCGAGGTCCACACATTACACCAAGCCGTACACACACCTTTAAATGTCTTCCGACAGGAGTTTCGATGTATTCCCGATTGTATGCGCTTCTTCTCGTTGCTGAATTCGTCTTTGGTGCTTTGCCCGTTATCGCTCAAATGGAAAATCAATTACGCATCAACCAGATTCAGGTGATCGGCAGCCACAATAGCTATCACGCCGGTTTTGCTCCCAGCGCAGCAAAACTGTGGCAGTCCAACAACCCCAAGGCGTACATGGGCCTTGATTACCAACATCAACCTTTGCCCCAACAATTCGACGGAGGCGTTCGCCAGATCGAGCTCGATGTCTACTCGGATAACAAGGGTGGGCTGTACGCGCATCCGTTGGGCGAGCAATCGATCGCAGCCGCGCACCTGCCAGCCGATCCCGAGTTTGATCCCGACGGTGTGATGAACAAGCCGGGCTTCAAGGTCATGCACATGCAGGACATCGACTACCGCAGCACGTGTCAGCCGTTTGTCGCCTGCCTGCAACAAGTCCGCCACTGGTCGCATGAACATCCTGACCACATCCCGATCTTCGTCCTGGTTGAAACCAAGCAATCGCAGCCGCGTCGTCCTTACCAGGAGACGGTGCCAGAGCCGTTCACGTCCACTACATTTGACGCGCTGGATGCAGAGATTCGCTCTGTTTTTCCACCCGATGAAATGATCACTCCGGATGACGTCCGTGGATCTTACGAAACTCTCAATCAAGCGGTACTCGCCGGAAACTGGCCCACTCTGAAGAGTGCGCGCGGCAAAGTGATCTTTCTGATGGATCAGCGCCCCGTCGGCCCGGTTTATCTGGCCGGTCATCCTTCGCTTCGAGGCCGAGTCCTCTTCACCAACGCAGAACCTGGGGAGCCTGACGCCGCCTTTATCGAACGAAATGATGGTCCCGCAACTGATATTTCTGATTTGGTCCGCAAAGGCTACCTGATTCGCACACGCACCGATGCGGATACCAAGGAAGCACGCACGAACGACACAGCCCGCCGGGATGCCATGACCGCCAGCGGCGCCCAGATACTCAGCACAGACTATCCGGTGAACGAACCGGCGCGCTGGCCCGGTCACTACGTGGTTACGCTGCCGGGAAACACAGCCGCTCGCTGTAATCCGGTGAACTCTCCTGCTTCTTGCAGAGCCGAATCGTTGAAATAGCCGGTAGCTTTCATCGCATTGTCGACCCGAAAATCCCAGGCAGACAGGGTAGACGCGGAGAGAAAGATAGAGACGCAAAGGACAGCAAAAAAGCATTCACGACCAAGCGACAGTTTGTGGGCATTGGGCCCGCCAGCTGATCTTGCGTTGGGGCGAGTTAAGTGCGTCAGGTGAGCGTGCCTCCGCCGCGGGTTTTGGTTTTGCATCTCGGCGATGAGGATATTAAGCTCAAACGCCTTTAGCGAGGTCGGTCGCATTGCTTGGCGAAATTTTTGTCACGGTCGAATGCGACTCACGCTGGCGAGCATTCAGCCACGTTCGAGCGCGCTCGAGCTTGCACGCCTTCAAAATCTTTTGGGGCCAAGAGGGAACTGAACACCTAGTACTACTGTGTTATAAAGTAGATACCTCTGCTTCGGTTATTCTGACGGTGTAATTTGTCGGGTAGTACGTTGATGGAATGAGCCCTCGCCAACTGGATTTCTCGCGTCAAGGGGAACGTCTGCAGGTCTATCTTGATGGTCTGACAGAAGCCGCCGGACATGCTGATCGCGTGGTTCCTATCGAGAACTATACGAAGGGACTCATGCTGCCGATCGAGCGCAAGAGCGTGGAGCCGATGGCGGCACGTCTGGCTCCGGGCAACGTACGCCAGATGCATCAGTCGTTGCATCACATCGTTGCCGATGCAGCCTGGAGCGATGACGCGCTTTTGAATCAAGTTCGCAACCAAGTGCTTCCCGTCATGACGCGGAGACATGCACTGGCGGCCTGGATTGTGGATGACACGGGATTCCCCAAGAAAGGTACTCATTCGGTTGGAGTCACCCGTCAGTATTGCGGGCAGTTGGGCAAGCAGGACAACTGCCGAGTGGCGGTGAGTGTGTCGCTTGCCACCGAAGAGGCAAGTATTCCCGCGGCCTACCGTCTCTATCTTCCCGAGGTGTGGGCAAACGACAAGGAGCGGCGCAAGGAAGCCGGCGTACCCAAGGAGATAAGTTTCCAAACCAAGCCGGATATTGCGCTTGGGCAGATCCGTTCGCTGGTTAACGAAGATGTACCACGCGGTGTGGTTCTTGCTGACGCCGCCTACGGCGACGATAGTGGATTTCGCGAAGGACTCGTATCACTGGGGCTTTGCTATGCGGTTGGCATCAAGTCCTCGACCACGCTTTGGCCCCCGGGCATCATGCCGCTGCCGCCCCGGCCGAAGGGAAAAATGGGCCGTCCGCCGCGGCTATTGCGGAGGGATGAACAACATCAGCCACTCTCTGCGAAAGACCTTGCTTTATGCCTGAGTACTACTGACTTGCGCAAGGTGCACTGGCGTGAGGGAACACGCGGCATGATGCGTTCACGCTTTGCCGCGGTTCGTGTTCGCGTAGCCCATCGCGACTACTGGCGCAAAGAACCGCATCCTGAGCAATGGCTGTTAATCGAGTGGCCGGCAGGAGAGAAGGAGCCAACAAAATACTGGCTGTCGAATCTAAACGCCTCGATCATTCTGCGCAAATTGGTTGGCATCGCCAAACTGCGCTGGCGCATCGAGCGCGACTACGAAGAACTGAAACAGGAACTTGGCCTGGGCCATTTCGAAGGTCGGAACTGGCGCGGATTTCATCATCATGCAACTCTGTCGATTGCAGCCTACGGCTTCCTGGTTTTGGAGCGGTGCCTTTTCCCCCCCTCAGCCAACTCACAGCCTGTCGAAGCAGAAAACATCCAAGTTCAAATACCCGCAATGCAATCCAACTACACGCCCCGCGGCGCTGCCCGTAAGAACAGAACGGCATAATCCTCAATCCGTCGCCACACTTCGACGCCAGATCGCAACCCACCTCGTCCGCTCGCTGCCTCGTTGTCCGTGCTGTCTTCACGGAAGTTTATAACACAGTAGTACTAGATAAGTAATCCAATTCGGCTCGCTGTCGTGACGCGTGACGGCCTGGATGCCATGGCCCGTCATGAGGAGCAGGCGGATATGGCCATCGCGGTCGGGGGTTTGGCCGTGGCCGCCTACGCCAGTGGTGAATTCGCGCTGTTTGGGCTCGGTGCCGATGCGGTTGGCTTCTTGGAGATCGTAAATTTCGCTGTAGAGTTCAAATCGGTCGCTGAACTCGTGGCCGGTAATCAATCCGCGGCCCTAGCGGCTCCGTACAAGCCCGTTACCAAACCAGTGACCTACTTCGCGGTCAAAGGTGATTGGGCCGAGCTGTGCCATAAACTCAATCGGCAAGTAGTATTGGGGACCATTCGCCATGATTCCTCGGCGCACGGTGCTGGTGGGGTTGTTGATTGAGACTTGGGGATAAGTGCCGACAGAAAAATCTACGTTCTCGTCAGACTTCGACTCGCTGACTCGATGGTGTTCGTAAGGCCGCCACCTGATGCCGAGCAGTGACTCGCCCAAGCCGGCGTGGGTGGTGTCGTTCGGATTGGTGTGCGCCGCCATAGGATGATCGTGCTTGAGTCGGATCCGGCCTCCTCAGCCGTAGTTCATGTCAATATCGGGGGTTTCGTAGGAAGCATTACCGGGATTGTGATCAGCAATCCAGCCGAAGTTGATCTCTCACTGGCGATTGCCAGGTGTGCCGGGATCGTCAGCAATAAAGGGCGGCCCGCCTTGCGCATAAATGGGTTCGCTGTGGCGCCTAGAAGAGCGAATGCAAGCGCATAAATCATTCGAAAAATGAAATGCGACGACCTCGCTTCGGGCAGCACGCTGCCTCCTGTAGGATGAATTGAGTCTCTCCGAGATAGTCTCGCTGAGGAGTGAATTGTAATTACCTCCGATCGCAGGATGCTAGTGGCGAGCGCTGGTGATCTGCTCGCACGCTTCCTAAATTCCATCGAGGGGAAAGTCGAATGTATTCCGTTTTTAGATCGTCTTCATTACGCGCTCCGCATCAACCCATTCGCGTCGGCGTAATAGGCCTAGGTCGCATGGGAATGATCCACGCGCTTCATATTCAAGAGTTGGCGCGCGAATCCAACCTTTGCAGGTTGACCTGCGCTTCGACCACCGACATGAATGCGGCCAGCAATTTTCTTTCCCTTACTGGTAATTCGACACCTCTCTTCGACGACATCTGCGGTCTCGCAAAATCAGGCCTTTGCGACGTAACGGTAATCGCAACGAATACGCCATTGCACCGCGAGCACTCTATGATGATGATTCAGGCTGGGCAGCGCGTCTTTCTCGAAAAACCTCTCACCGGGACGTTGAAGGGCGATCGGGAATTTGCGGAGTTGCTCGACCGCGAACATCCACAAGCCGTGATGCTCGGTTTCCAGCGGCGCTTTGATGCGCCCATTCGCTATGCAAAGCAACTTATCGATCAGGGCGCAATAGGACGGATATTCAAGATATACTCAGCGCTCGAGGATTCGGGCCCGGCGCCGGACGGCTTCGCGAGTCCGGGTATTCTGCCTGACATGGCAGTTCATAACGTGGACGAAGTTGTCTGGCTCTGCGGCCGTAAGCCAAAGCTGGCAATGTCGATTGGCTCGCGATTATTCAGTCATCGGCTTACTACCTGCCAGGAGGATTTCGATGACGCCCTGATGTTACTCGATTTTGACGATGAGCTGATTGCTCAAATCCAAGTCACTCGCAATCATGTCTCTGGTTATCGCGGTGAAACCGTGATCTATGGCGAGAAAGGCCAGATCCGCGTGGGGTGCTTCAAACAGAGACCTCTTGAAGTTATGGTCGAGACTTATGGAACTCGAGAAGCGAAGGAGCCCCTGGCGCTCAAGATCTTCGAAATGCGGCGCTATGACCAGCCTCTTCCGGAGTTCATCGATCGTTTCGGCGCGGCCTATAAAGAAGAACTCAGGATCTTCCTGGGGTGTTGCGCAAGTGAAAGCCCCTTTCCGATAAACCATCTCGACGGCCTACGAGCACAGGAGATAGTCGCGGGCGCCATGAGCGCGTCAATTCGAAAGCAGGTCATGGCTACCATCGACTATATGCCACCATCTCGGATGGCATAGCTATCGCGCGGCCGCAAGTTAGATTAAGGAACTTCGGGGTCGCCAGGCATTGAATCGCAAGCAGAAATAGCCGCTCTCTCGGTGCATGGGTGGCGAATGATCGCCGGCTGAGATTGCCTGCGTGCTGTGGCAACACGCCGGGAAGTGGCTGATGTGGCGATGACCACCTCGTTTGGACGCGCAGACTTGCGCACTTTCTCCGTAGTCACCGAGGAAGAGACTGCGACGCGCAGTGAAGGGCACTCGCACTCATGACGAGATCCGGGTTCGGAACGCAACTTGTTTTTCACTCTGCGAGCTGAAGCAGCTCACGGGATAGGGAGAATGTCAGGCTTCTGCGCGTTGTGGTCAGGCAATTGATCAAGCAGGACCACGTTTAGCAACGACTTGTGCACCTGGATGCGGCCGTTATAGCTGATAAAGCCGAGCTTGCGAAAACGGTTCATAAAGAAGCTGACGCGGGATCGTGTTGTGCCGATCATATCAGCCAGCGTTTCCTGAGTAACCGGCGGGATGAGGGTCTCTGGTTCACCTGGCTTTCCGAACTCCGCCATCAACAGGAGAATCCGCGCCAGACGCTTTTCGCTTGAGTTGAAGAGTTGATCCACAAGATCGGCCTGGGTTCGCATGCTACGCGTAAGCAGGAACTTGAGAAACAGGTCTGCGAATGCAGGCTCGTCATGCATTACGCGAATCATTTCGTTTCTGCTGATCTTGAGCGCAGTGCAGGTGTTCACCGCGGTGGCGGTTGCCATATGCAACCCGACGATCGCTGCGAGAGATTCCTCTCCGACAAAATCGCCGGTGGATAGAAGGGTGATTGTCGCTTCTTTGCCCTTCTGCGAGACGACGGTGACTCTTGCCCGGCCTTTTTGTAAATAAAACACAGAGTCCGCCGTATCTCCCTGGCAGAAAAATGCTTCCTTGGGCTTTAACTCGATAATGATTCGGCCAAGACCTGCATTTGCCAGGAAGGCTGCGGAATCGAATGTGTTGCTGTTATCGCTTGTCAAGATGTTACCTCGTTGCAGGCCGTTCATCTGGGCGACCTTTTCATGCCCAGTGGCACTTTGCCGCAGCGTGTCGCGTTTGGGGATTTTGGCGAATGGATCAAAGACCACGAACAAAGCGCTCAAGAAGTAAGTGCACGCATTCCTCGCCACTTGGCGCTGGCAACGGGGACCTTGGCTGCTTCTCGGTAAGTAGCCCGGGAAGGAGACAGTCCGTCCGTTTGATTCAACGCAAATACGATCAATCTCTGTCCATCATCGCCTGAATTCCAAGCGCTGGTCTGGTCAATATTGCTCACTCAGAAAAATGCGCTGGAAGTCTGGCAGGATGGATTGCTGCGAGCCACCATGCAGAAGCTCGCCACTTCCGATTGAGTGCAAATGTGACCATCCTTTGAGACTTCCCCTCTGCAAGCATGTTTATGGGCGTAGCCAACGACGCGGCAGTTCAGTCGTGGCGCATGCCATGACTGAGATGGGCGATGCCGATCAAAGGAGAAACGATGCGGTCATCCAAGCGGATATCGGAATCGCGTTTCGTGTTGGCATGCCGGACCCGCCTGCCGGGAAGGCGCGTTGGCCAATTGCGCAAGAAGGCGCCCGACACGATGGTTCACCGGGCTAAACTCCTGGTGTTAGTCTCGGCAGCCCTGGCTGCAATGCCAGGACTGGCGCGATCGCAAGCACTGGTTTCTTCCAAAGATCCCCCGGCAACTACGAGCATCACGAATTCTGGAAAGCTTGACCTGACCTATGTTCGGCCGACTGAAAAAATGAAGGTGAACAACTACGCTTTCGACGCATTCGGTCCGTACCCAATTACCGGCGCCGCGTTCGCGGCTGGAATTAATCAGTGGACCAATTCTCCACCTGAGTGGGGTCAGGGCGTCGAGGGTTTTGGTAAAAGATTCGGTTCCAACTTCGCCATCGCGGCTATTGGAACAACCACGCGTTACGGGCTAGCGGAAGCCTTTAGGGAAGATACCTTGTACTACCGCTGCGAATGCATCGGCCCATTTCCGCGGTTGCGCCACGCGGTGATCTCCACTTTGACAGCGCGTCGCGGGCAAGATGGCCATCGCGTATTCTCTTTTCCCGCGCTTGTGGCGCCCTATGCGGGCTCCATGATTGCGGTTTACGGGTGGTATCCGAATCGCTTCGGCGCAAAGGACGCGTTCCGTATGGGCAATTACAGCCTGCTGAGTTATGTCGGCGGCAACATTGCTCTGGAGTTTTTCTATAGCGGACCCCACGCCTTGATTTCGCGCATGCATCTGAACAACGCGCACGGCTCCGCGATTCAAGGCCCGAATCAATGAGCGGCCACGGATTTGCGTCCATTGCGGGCACAAGCCCTCCGCTTCCGATACGGCGGAGCGTACCCGCGTCGCCAGTTTCAAGCTCTGCCGCCAGGCTTTTCAACGGGTTTTTCGAGTGGTTCGGGAGCCTGGGAATCTTCTCCTGGCGGGTCCTGCGGGCAGCGGTTACGCCGCCTTATGAGTGGCGTGAGCTGATTCGACAGCTCGACGAAGTTGGGTCGAAGTCACTGCCGCTGGTCGCCATGGCAGGCGCCGCAATTGGCGTTGTCATCTCACTGGAAGCCCGCTACAGTCTCACGCGATTTGGCGCCAAGTCGATGTTTCCTGCCACTCTCGTGTACTCCGTTGTCCAGGTCATGGGCCCTGTCATTACCGGCCTGGTCGTAAGCGGGCGCGTGGGGGCCGGCATGGGCGCGGAACTGGCATCGATGAAAGTGACCGAGCAAATCGACGCCATCGAGGCATCTGCGATTAACCCCTACAGGCTTCTGGCCGCCACACGCATTCTAGCGTGCATCCTGATGCTGCCACTGCTAACCCTTGCGACTGACGCATGCGCCATGCTGACGGGCTGGTTTGCGCAGGCTCTTGTTGAGCCGCTCTCGTTCCATCAGTTCATCGCAAGTGGCTTTAATGGCGCCACTTTCAGTGCATTCCTGCCGCAGACATTCAAGACTGCTGTGTATGGCTTCATCATCGGGCTCATCGCGTGTTTCCAGGGTATGCGCACGCGCGGAGGGGCAGCGGGTGTGGGCCGCGCGGCCACCAACTCGGTCGTGCTGGCTTCGCTTTTTCTTATCCTGGCCGACGTCGTCCTAGTGAAATTCATTCTCGTTTTCTTTCCTTAATCGTTGATTGAAGCACACGTAAAGCAAATATGGCCACAGGTTATGACATTGCGATGAAGCAAACGGAACGGGGGCAAGACGGCCTTGTGCCTGTCATTGCTGTAGAGAACGTGTACAAGTCCTTCACCGACCACAAGGTTCTAAATGGGATGAGCTTGCGCGTGAATCAGGGAGAAACCCTGGCCGTGCTCGGACGCAGCGGCACGGGGAAAAGCGTGCTCCTGAGGCTCATCATTGGCCTCGATATACCAGACGCTGGATCGATTTCTATTGATGGCCAAAACATCGCCGGGCTGGCTCTCGACCGTATGGGAGAGATTCGGAAGAAGATGGGATTCCTGTTTCAGCAAGCGGCGCTCTATGATTCGCTCACCGTCGGCGGTAATGTGGCGTTTCCCCTAGAACACCATCGGAAAGACATGTCCAGATCCGAGCGATCAGACCAGGTAAGGCAATTACTGGCCGAGGTGGGTATGGAGGGCGATCTCGATAAGATGCCGTCGGATATCTCAGGCGGAATGCAAAAGCGTGTGGGCTTGGCGCGTGCTTTGGCTCTGGCACCCGAAATTCTGTTACTCGACGAGCCTACAGCCGGTCTCGACCCGATCAGTTCTGGCGAAATAGACGAGTTGATTCTCAAGCTCCAGCGGGAGCGCCGGATGGCGTCCATCGTGGTGACGCACGATCTGCATAGCGCCAAGACTATTGCCGGACGCCTCGCTCTGCTGAATGAGGGCGACGTAGTGATCGAGGGTACGTTCGACGATCTTCAGCAAAGTGACATCGGGTTTGTGAAGGATTTCTTGAAACAGTCGTAGGAGGACATATGTCGAGATTGGCAAGATTGGGAGCATTCATCGTAGCCACGCTTGCAGTTCTGGCCACCGGTGTCTTCATTATCGGGAGCAAAGAGTATCTGTTTCGCTCCACTTATCAACTCAAGACGCAATTCGACAATGCTGCGGGTCTGAGTGTGGGAGCTGACGTGCAAGTGGGCGGGGTTCACAGCGGAACCGTGCATAGCATCGAGCTGCCACACAAACCAGGCGATAAGATCACGGTCGCTATGGATCTCAACAAATCAACGCAGGAGATTATCAAGCGCGACTCTGTCGCCTCGATCGAGACCGAGGGAGTATTGGGCAATCAGTTCGTGGCCATTTCGTTCGGATCCGCAGGACAAGCCGAAGTGGTAAATGGCGAGACCATCCAAAGCGAACCGCCGCTCCTGATGGCGGATTTGTTTAAGAAAACGAGCGGCATTTTGGATAGCAGTCAACTGGCTATCCAAAACGCAACGCTGGC
Organism: uncultured Acidobacteriaceae bacterium; assembly: GCA_963758785.1. Taxonomy (GTDB): domain Bacteria; phylum Acidobacteriota; class Terriglobia; order Terriglobales; family Acidobacteriaceae; genus Telmatobacter. The sequence continues at coordinate 200,433 of CAVWXA010000015.1, read as the reverse complement.
CACGGCGCATCTTAATTCGGTAAGCGCCAAAATTGATTCGGGTCAGGGAACCGTGGGATCCCTGGTGAATGACAAGCAACTCTATAACAACCTGGAACAGACGACGGCCACACTCCAAGATACGATGACGCAGGCGCAGGCCGGTGTAACGGACTTCCAAGAGAATATGGAAGCCTTGAAACACAACTTCTTCTTGAGCGGATATTTCAAAAAGCGCGGATACGAAGACTCCTCCGATTTGGCGGCAAACAGGATCAGCGTGCTACCGCAGGCTACGCCGGAGAAGACATTCATCTACGCGGCTAAGAAACTCTTCGATGGTCGCGATTCGGCAAAGATGAAGGACATGAAGGCTCTCAAAGACGCCGGAGATTTCCTGGCACAGACTCAATTTGGAGTTGCGGTTGTCGTGGTCTCAGCTGACATGGATGGCGATACCCAGAAGGATCTCGTGCTCACCCAGGCCAGGGCCATGATTGTCCGTGAGTATCTGGTCGAGAACTTTGGCTTCGACGACAGCCAGCTCAAGACGCTCGGAATGGGCAAGCAGGCGGGCGCGGGCCTCGAAGCAGATTGGGGCTCGATCCAGATTCTCATCTATCCGGCAGGAACCGAGATACCTGCAGACAAACCCGCGCCGACTGCCAGCTCATCCGCAATCGATGCCGAAAAGCCTGTGCAGGCGACTGCCTTGGCAGCTCAAAAACCATAATTCGTCTCGCGATGAGCTTAATTGCCTGTATCTCGTTAGATCTTCGACCAACTTCACCGCATCAAGCCATGCCGGCGAATCTCCCGCCCGGCCCGTTGTTGAAAGGGTCGGCTCGGATCTCGTCAAATATTGACTCTTAATCTTCTCGGGTGAGCATTGTAGCTCAGATATTTCTGCGTTGCATTGGAAGAATGAGAATGAAGCGGAGTAATCGTTCTCCTCTTTCTGATTGGACCCACGCTAAGCGAGCCAAACGCTGGTAACTTCTCAGCGGTGCACCGAGACGGTATCGCAACCGGGAAAACGATTGGAGAACATGATATGCCCCTTACCACTGTCATCATCACGATTGTTGCAGCAGGCCTTCTGTTGTGGCTTGTCAACAGGTTTATCCCCATGCAAGGACAAATCAAATCGATCCTGAACGGCCTGGTCGTCATCGTCCTGGTCTTGTGGATCGCGAATCTATATGGGGTGTTTCAACACCTCAATCAATTCCGCGTCGGGCGTTGACAGGCCACGACATCGAAGTCTGCAGGGCTTCGCCCGCCAACCTAAGTCAACATTGCAATTCAGCAGCCCTTTGACTGCAGGAGACATTGTGAAGCACACACTATTGTTCGTGATCGGAAGCGCTCTCAGCGTGAGCGCGTTTGCGCAAGTCGGCTCGCAAGAGTCGATCGCTCTCGTGCCTGTCGGCTCAATGCCAACCTATGTTGCAAGCGAGACGAGTCGCACAGTCGAAGCGGTTGACTATCAACATCGCACCGGGGCCTCGGATGTGGATTTGGCCGGAACCGCTTTGCTGCCTTCAGCCGATGGGAAAGCCAAAGTGCGCAGCAAACGCGGCACCATGGAAGTCGAAGCGGATTTCGGCAATTTGCAAAGCCCCACGGCATTTGGCACCGAATATCTGACCTACGTGATGTGGGCGATCTCGCCTGACGGTCACGCAGTGAATCTTGGAGAAGTGTTGATCGGCGGCGACGATCGCAGCAAACTGACTGCCACAACCAATCTCCAGGCATTCGCACTGATCGTCACCGCTGAGCCCTATTTTGCCGTTCGCCAACCCAGCAATGTCGTCGTTCTCGAGAATGTTGTTCGCGCCGACACCAAGGGCACACCTGAAGCAATGAACGCAAAATATGAACTCATGGAGCGGGGCGGTTATATCCCGACTGGATACAAATTCGACCCGGTGGTTCTGGATGCCAAGCTGCCGTTGGAGTTTCTTGAAGCTCGGAATGCGATCCGCATTGCTCAATCTGAGGGAGCCGAGAAATACTCCGGCGAAAGCTACCAGCACGCTGTCGAGCTGATGAACAGTGCCGACAGATACGCAACGGAAGGGCATTCGAATAAAAAGCAGCTGATTGCAACGTCCCGCGAGACTGTACAGACTGCGGAAGATGCGCGAGAAATAGCCATCAAAAGGATCGACGCGGATCGCGCAGTGAATGAACGCCAGGCTTCGGCCGATGCGCAGGCAGAGTCGCAGGCGCAAGCCGACAAGGCGACGCGCCAAAAGGAGCAAGCTCAGGCGGATGCGGCAAACGCACAGGACGCCGCGGCAAAGGCCCAGGCTGACATGGTCAACAGCCAGGCAGCGTCAACGGCGGCAATCAATGCGGCTCAAGCCGATGCGAACCAGGCTCGTTTGGTCGCCGAGCAAGCACAGCAGGGACAGCAGCAGGCGGACAGCGAAAAAGCGGCAATGCGTGCGCAACTGTCAGTACAACTCAATGCGATCCTGCAGACACGCGACAGTGCACGGGGGCTAATCGTCAGCATGTCTGATGTGCTTTTTGACACCGGTCAATACTCATTGAAGCCGGGTGCACGGGAGAAGCTGGCCAAGGTTGCCGGAATATTGATTGCATACCCAGGGCTCAACATTGCAGTCGGCGGATACACCGACAATGTGGGTGGCGATGAGATGAATCAGAAGCTCTCAGAGAATCGCGCCGGCTCTGTTCGCGATTACCTTGTGCAGGAAGGCGTAATGGCAAGTACAGTCAGCGCAACCGGCTTCGGAAATAGTTCGCCGGTAGCTTCGAACGATAACTCCGCTGGGCGGCAAGAGAACCGGAGAGTGGAACTCGTCGTATCGGGCGAAGCAATTGGCAGCCCGGTCAATACAACGACTGGAAGCCTGCGCTAACACAAACGAATGTCCTCTGCGGACCCGAAGAAAGGCCGCAGAGGAACCTTAACAGGACGGCTGGAGCGGCAATGAGCCTCATCAAGAAAGTAGATGTTGAAAAGCACTTCGCAGCGCGGCGAGCCATGAGGCTGGGCAGGACAGTGCCGGTGAGCCAGCCCGCCTCCGCCGGGATCAGGTCCTCCGCCAAGGGGAATACAGTTCCAGCCTCAGCCGAAGTTCTCGCCGTGGGACATTCTTCTCCGAGCGTATCCCACGCCTCGATTCCGATCATGTCCGGTTCTGGCCGGACGCGGCTACTCAGACCGCCGGGAAGTCGGCAACAGTGAAAATAAACACGATCTTCCTGCGGGAGGGGTGTATCCTGCCGAGCCAGTTCGCTCTGCACCAGGAGCCGTTTTCCAGGGGATGGGCAGAAGCGATCGGGACCGTGGCAACAGAGGTGGATGCCGCAATCCGCAGCGTTGGCTGGCACTTCATGTGGCTGGGAGATTCGTACTCATCGCAAGCACTGGGCAGAACGGCCGAAACCGCGATCCATCGGGCATTGGCTCGGACCCTTCCTGCGGTGCGGGGGCGGTTCAATGCCGCCGAGCTGGGTTCCGTGCACGTTACGAGTTTTGCCGGTTTCCACATGGCCAGAGTTACCGTCCAAGCCCGCCAGATTCAAAGGCAAGCCTCGCTGAACTGATTCGGGAAATGCAATTTATAAAAGAAATGACGGTCGGGGACTATTGTCTTTCCGCACAAAGTGAGCTTTCAGTGCGATCCCACGGCTGGGCGCGTCAATCCGCACAGAGACTCTTCTCCCATTCCTCTGCCTCTGCCCGATAGCACTGAACAGCTGCTCTTATGGCTGGTTGGCGTACAGGCGAAATCCATCACATCTCGCCGCATTGGCCCTCGCCGGCAGCCTAATGGGCGCATACGCTACATGGAACCTCGGCCGCACAGGAAGGTGAAGCGGCTCTGCGCCGCTATGTTCCGGCGCCTTCTTCAACGAATCATCGGATGAGTGGGCGTTCTTGCCGGCTTCATCAGGCCGCAATGATACAGAGTGCGCGCGCCAACCTGAGCCGCTCTTCAACTGAGAGTAACTTCACTTATGTGCGTGTGCCATTTCGCGCCTTGGTTCCCTGGTTGCTTCCACGGACCGCCTCTTTGGCCTTACCCAGGGTATTTTCAAGCTTTCCCTTCACCTGCTGGGGCATGCCCTTCACCTGGAGCGGAGTATTGCCAGTCAACTTGCCCGCCGTTCGCTTGGCGCTTCCCACCACTTCGTTGATCGTGCCGTTCACTCGATCTTTATTCATTGGTCCACCTCCGTGGGTTCAACTTGAGAGACTTCGACGAAGGTGCAGGAATACATCTTCTGCGCCTCGATCAAAGAGAGTGCGGTTTTTTGTCTGTCAAACGGGGCTTCGATGGGTCAACCTCAGGTGGAAGATCTGCGCTCCCACGCTCGCCTGTGCAGCTCCGTCGTTGGACCGCTTGAACAGGTTGGGATTGGTTTGCGCTGCGCTATGTCGCCTTGGTTTTCTTCACTTCTTGTTGCCGCGCCCATCGCGCACTTCATTTCCCTTGAATTGCTCAGGGGTTCTTCGCTGTGCTGCGGGCTTATCGCCAACCTTGGGCAATGGACCGCTGTAACCGTGCTGTGGATCGAGAGTGTTGTCGACATTGCCCTGAAACTCCGTGGATCCATGAAACCACCGACCAGCGCCAACGAAGACTCCGCCGTTGAACCATTCAGGACCGTAGTAGCCGTCGGGAACGCAGTTATAGGGGGCGTAGTCATAGTAGCCATAGGGGCAATCGGGGGCGACTCCGATATCGATTGAGACCTGAGCCGCCGCCCTGGGAGCGCCAGGCGCTATGGCGAATGCGGCAATCGCCGCTAAAGCAAGAAACTTGATCCTGTTCATGAGTTCTCCTCACAATGGTCGGAGCAGTCGTTTGCTTGCTCCAACGTTTATGAGCGTAGCGGCTCAAATCATGTGAGTCTGAGCAGTTTCGACCACTCGCGGCGCATAGGTTGCGGACAACGACTGTGACCTTTCGGGCTGAGTGACCCTTCTGCATTGTCGAAGGGAAATGTTGGGGCGTCGGCAAAGAAAGAATGGTGAGGGAGATAGCGAACTCTGTCGCTCTAACCGGCGCAGGCGCACCTCGACCGGACGCTCGACCTCATAGCCGGCACTGACTCAAGGGAGATCGCTCAGGCCAGGCTCAATCGTGGAGAACGACATTGAGCAGCGACTTATGGACACGGATCCGGCCGTCGTACTCGACAAAGCCGAGCTTGCGAAAGCGGTTCATGAAGAAGCTGACACGGGAACGAGTGGTGCCGATCATCTCCGCCAGCGTCTCCTGCGAGATTTTGGGAAGCGCCGTTTCCGAACTACCGGGCTGGCCAAATTCAGCCATCAGCAGAAGAATTCGCGCCAGCCGCTTTTCGCTCGAGTTGAAAAGCTGATCGACCAGATCGGCTTGGATGCGCATACTGCGGGCCAGCAGAAACTTCAAAAACACGTCGGAGAAGTCATGCTCCTCGTGCATCACGCGGATCATCTCATCCCGCGCTATCTTGAGCGCGGTACAGGAGGTCAGGGCAGTGGCGGTCGCCAAGCGCAGCCCAGTCGGCGCCGCGAGTGACTCCTCTCCAACAAAATCTCCGGCCGAGAGAAGCGTGATTGTGGCTTCCTTGCCGACAGTCGAAACGACCGTGATCCTTGCGCGGCCTTTCTGGAGATAGAAAACAGCGTCTGCGGGGTCTCCTTGCGTAAAGAACGTCTGCTTGGGCGTCAATTGGACGATTCTTCGCCCCAGGCCGACGCTCGCTAGAAAAGCGGCCGCATCAAATGTTGGCTTTTCAAGCTCAACCATCGATCAAGCCTCCATCCGATTGAAGGAACGGCACGGGACTTTATGGGATGTACGGATGTCGAGATGTCGGTTCCGATGAGTGCAAGCCTCGCTACGGTCGGTGCCGAACGGGACTACGAAGGGTTTGCCAGATTGCCGCGGCGCGTGCTTGCGAAATTGTGCCGTCCACCCCATAGACGTCTCCCACGGCATCGATATGATCGGCCGCCGTCCATCGAGAGAGCCCTATTGCTCAGACTCTGCCGGTCAATGCCTCTAGAGTGAGGATACCTTGTGCGCCTCAGTGCGCGGAAGAAAGTGACGCTGCGCATGGGTAGAAAAGGTGAAATAAGTGAAAAAGTTCATTACTTTAGTGGCATTGTTGGGCCTCGGCGTAACAAGCGCTGCCCGGGCGGCGGAGACTCGCGAAGATGTGCAGAACCGCCTCGACAACGCAACGTTGGTGCTGCACCAGATCATGGCCGCGCCGGATAAAGGCATTCCTCAAGAGGTACTGGAGCACGCGAAGTGCATTGCCGTAGTGCCGCACATGATCAAGGGTGGCTTGGTGTTTGGGGCGGAGAATGGCAGGGGTATAGCCACCTGCCGAACCGCAGATGGATGGAGCGCGCCGGCGTTCTTTGCTATCACGGGCGGCAATTGGGGATTGCAGATCGGCGTCGAAGGCGTGGATCTGGTCATGATTTTCCAGGGCGACAAAGGGATGCAGCGGATGATCTCCAGCAACTTTCAACTCGGAGCAGACGCATCTGCGGCAGCCGGACCGGTGGGACGCCATGCTTCCGCCAATACCGACTGGAAGCTGAATACTGAGGTCCTCACTTACTCGCGGGCCAAAGGCCTGTTTGCCGGACTTACCCTGACCGGGGCAAATCTTCGCCGGGACGACGATTCCATGGATGCATTCTACGGGCATGACGTCTCCACACACCGTGTTCTCCGCGGCGAAGTGGCGACGCCTGAATCGGCCAACCCGTTTATCAACGCAGTCAGAGGCGCAAAGGCGCAGGCTATTGCTTCCAATTAACCGTCATTTGTGAATGCGTTGGGTGCGCCTGAGCCGGGTTTTCTGCCTCAGGCGTACACAAAGCAGAGAGTGTGTGTATGTGCTCTGGACAATCTTCGTAGTCCTTCTCGTTTTGTGGCTTTTGGGCTTCACCTTGCACATAGCCGGTAGCCTGATCCATCTTCTGTTGGTGGTCGCACTGATCATCCTGGTCGTCAACCTGGTTTCCGGACGCCGCAGAGTTTTGTGAAGTAGCCTGAGCCTCGGGACTTTCGGCGACGCCGGCGCCCAGGAAGGCCTCAAGCTTGAAAATCCGATCTTTCCCCGGGAAGTGATCCCTTTTGCACAGTTTTCAGCGGGCCAAGTGGGGGAATCTATCTTCGAAGGAATGCGCCGGGGCGCAGCCGCGCTAGTTTGCGATGCGCTGGAACCAACTGCAGAACCCCTTCTGCCGATTCGCGTGTGCGGCGCCCTCTTTCCTGGAGAGATGGCAGATGAACGCCCTGTTGATCTACCCTGAGTTCCCCGAGACTTTCTGGAGCTTTAAACACGCACTCAAATTTGTGGGTAAGCGTGCTGCGCAACCTCCGCTGGGCCTGATGACGGTGGCGGCGTTGTTGCCGCCCGCCTGGAACAAGCGGCTGGTGGACACCAACGTGGAGCCTCTGCGCGACCGCGACCTGGCTTGGGCGGACGTGGTTATGTTGGGCGGGATGCACATTCAGAGCGAGTCGCTGAGGGCGATTGTGGAGCGATGCCGCTTGCGTGGGCTGCGCACCGTGGTGGGCGGGCCGATTGCGAGCAGCGTGCCGGCGGCTGAACTGAAGGCGGATCACGTGGTGATTGGCGAGGCGGAGAGCCTGATTGGCGAGTTGGCGCGGGAGCTCGAAGCCGGAACGGCCCGGCCCGTGTATCAGGCTGCGGAACGGCCGGAGATGACGGTCAGCCCGCTGCCCGACCTGAGCCTGATCAAGATGAAGCGCTACTCGACGATGACCGTACAATACTCGCGCGGCTGCCCTTTCAATTGCGAGTTCTGCGACATTATCGAGATCTATGGACGGCGGCCGCGCACCAAGGCTGTGGTTCAGGTGCTGGCGGAGCTGGAGCAGTTGCGAGTGGCGGGCTGGCGCGAGTCGGTTTTTATCGTCGACGACAATTTCATCGGCAACAAGGCGCGGGCAAAGGAACTTCTGCGGGCGCTGGTCGAGTGGCGAACGAAGGTGGCAGCGGGATTCGATTTCATTACCGAAGCCTCGCTGAACCTTGCCGACGATACCGAATTGATACAGCTGATGAAGGATGCGGGCTTTAAGTCGGTCTTCCTGGGGATTGAGACTCCAGATGAATCGGGCCTGATTGCCAGTAACAAGATGCAGAACACGCGACGCAGTTTGCTGGAGAGCGTGGCCAGGATCCAGAGCTACGGGATCGAGGTGATGGGCGGCTTCATCCTGGGCTTCGACACCGATAAAGAAGATATCTTCGACCGCATGGTTGAGTTCATCGCGAAGAGCGGGATTCCCATCGCCATGGTGGGGCTGCTGCAGGCTATGCCGGGCACGCAGCTCTTCCGGCGGCTGAAGCGGGAGGGCCGGATTGTGGACGCGGGCGGCGGCAACAACACCTTTTGCGACCGGCTGAACTTTTTGCCCCGTATGGATTCAGCACGGCTGACCGCGGGCTACGGCGAGGTGATGAAGAGGATTTACAACTGCGAGGCCTACTATGAGCGCGTGAAGCTCTACCTGAACCGGGCTCACCCGAAGCCAGCGAAGCGGGCGGCGGGAGAGCGGGGGAATAGGCAGCCGCAGCAATCCGAACCCTGGATGACACGGCCTAACCTGCGTGCGCTGGTTCACTCGATCGTGCAGCAGGGTGTTTTTGGCCGACACCAATGGAGCTACTGGAAGTTTCTTGCAGAGGCTGCGACGCGGTATCGCCGCTGCTTCGGCGCGGCCATGACCCTGGCGGTAATGGGTTATCACTTCCAAGTGATGACGCAAAAGCTGTCGAAAGCGATCGATTCAGCTAGGCAACCCGCCGAATCAGACGAAACCCTGCTCTGAGAAACCGGGAGGCTGGTCTTTTAGTCCTTCGCGTCCCGCTTCGTTCAATCAAGCGCGATGCGGCCGGAATTGCCTCAGCAAAAGGAAAGCGGCGGAGCAGGTTTGCTCCGCCGCTTGTTGTGCGAACTGCGGTACTGTCAAACAGCTACAGATTAGTGCCGCTCGCCGCCGCCTTCATGTCCGCCGCCGCGGGATGCACCGCCACCGCCACCGCCACGAGACCCACCTCCACTTGGAGCTGCGTGCGAAGCCGATGCGCGGGGTGCTGATGCGTGCGAAGCCGTGGCACGGGAAGACGGGGCTTGCGATGCGCGCGGAGCATTGTTACGCGCCACTGCCACATGACCTGCGCTGGGACGCGCTCCGTTGGAATGAGAAACCTCGGCCGGCCTGATTTGCATCGCGCCGCCGCGGGCTTGGCTGCCGCTGGTGCGATAGGACACACGGCCAGGTCCACCGTGGTAGTTCCCTCCGCCTTCGCTCACAAAGCGATGGCTGCCCCAGCCGTGGCTGTAGCCCCATCCGCCCCATGGGCCCATGCCGAGGAAGATACCGTTGTAGAAGTACCCGGGCCCGTAGTAGCCATAGGGCGCGCACGCGTACGGCGCATAGCCGTAGTAGCCGTACGAACAAACGGGCTGAACACCAACGTTGACATAGATCTGTGCCTGAGCCTTTGGTACCAGCGCCAGGCCGGCGAGCAGTGCCGTCGTACCGATCAGAAACTTAATTCCACGCATGTAAGACCCCCTTAAGGTGTCCTGCGGTTCCCTGGATAAAGTGGGATGCTCTGATGCCGTTAAAATCAACACGGCAGCAGCAGCCTACATAAGGGGCTCGGTCCATTCATGAATTCCCGCTAGTTAATCGGGACGATCATTTATCTACCCTTACATCCTTCAATCTAGTTACGGGCATTGCCGCTGTCTGAGCAATAAGAACCGCGTGTTGCGAAACTATCGCCGCAGAGCCTCGTTGGTGGGCGCCGGGACCCCGTCCAGTCACCAGCCGAAGGCTCCAGTGGCAACTTCCGCAGATCACGCAGCCGGTTCGTGCGGATTCGCGAAGGAACCAATGCCTGCGTAGATTGCCAGGGCACGGCGACTCGTGACGATTAGAGCCGAGCCGCGCTGTCTCAGTAGATCATGAGACTTAAAGTCGGCCAGGGTGCGGGAGACCGTCTCGCGGGATATCCCGATGTGCTCGCTGATCTCGCCGTGTGTAAGCACGCACCGGACCTGGATACCGCTCCTCGTCTGCTGACCCCGTCTGCACCACTCCAGCAATAGATGGGCGAGTTTCGCCATCGCGGACGATGTGAGGCCAAGTATCCGCAATCTCTCGCAGGCTCGCGTGTTGTGCAGACATAATTCCCGTACCACGTTCTGGCAGGCGATGGGATGACGCGAGAGGAACCCGAGAAAGTCCTGACGTTGCAGCGATGCGATCCTGCAGGGGTACCTGGCCTCCGCACGAATCTCAGAGGAGTCGCCCGAAATGGTAGAAGTGAGCCCTAATATATCTCCTGCTCCTGCGACCCCCAGCAGAAGTCGTCTGCCATCAGAAGAATTCATCGAGATATTCACTTCCCCTTCAAGCAGGAATAGGATGCTGAATGCTTCTTGCGCCTCGCTGATAAGCACTGTCGAGCCGGGGCAGTGAAAACGTGTAGCGAGCAGTTCAAAGTCGCTCTGAGCCTTAGTCGGCAAATCTTTGAAGAATCCTTCCGTTCCACAAGACCAACGTGCGTCGTCGCGCCTCATTCCCGATGCGCTTAGCATCGGGAACTCGTCCACGATGCGCTTTTCACCATTTTGAGCCCATGCTTCGGTGAAATCTGCCCTGCAGAGATCGGCTTGAAGCCCCCTCCCGGTCTGGCTATGGATCAGTTGCAAGGTGTGCATCGAACCTCCTCCTGCCTCTAATCTGGGGCCGCCAATTGATCTTGCCGAACTGGCGGTCTGGATCGTGCCCGCGACCTTCGAGACATTGCGCAGCAGTCACTTATCTTGCAATGTCCGGCATGGCTCGACTCGGCGAAGGCATATTCGCCCGTTTGGCCATGATTTCTCCAATGTCCACCATCAGTTTGATCGGCTCACTCCTGATTGTCGCGTCCGCAAAGGTGTCGGAGTCACTGGAAGAGTTTGCGACGCATACCACAGGAGTCCGCGAACCAGATGCTCGAATCAAAAACGTCAGTCTTTCCCTGCTTTCGGCCGGGATCGAACACCCCAGAAGGACCAAGTCGAAATCGCCAGTCCTGAAGTGGGCGATTGCCTCCCTGATCGACCCAGAGGATGTGACTAAGTATCCGGCAGATTGCCAAGCTGAGCTTTGACTTGCCAGAAGCGACGAATCCAAGCCAACGGCAAGGATGAGCGTTAGGGGCATGAAGACCTCCGGACATGGCAACTCTATCCTGACGGGCCCGGAGAAAATGGGCCAGTTAATCCTTTATACCTTTTGAAAGGCGTCGAGGCTGTTCAATATTGCACTCCTTTCTCCTTTTTTATCGTTCTTGGACCGGTGCGGTTGTGTAGCGCCCCCAACCCTTCTTATCGATGCCATGCTCGGCGAGGCGCTCGGTCTGCGAGTATCGAGCCCCCAAGCCTGAAGGGATCATCGGCGAATATCTTGTCGGCGGCGAAAGGACGCGGGCGCGTGCTCCGCTCCATCTCGATGGGACTTATGGAATGCAGGGATTGTTCGCTCTTCTTCTGCGAGATTCCGGCAAGCTGTCTTGACATGGCTTGCAAGGCCGAGCTTCTGTGTACCAGCCTGTTGCACGGCCGAGGTTTGATGCTGGGTTCTTGCTTATGCATCGAAATCGGCGAATTCGAGTTCTTCAACGCCCTCGATTCTGACAGGGAAGCTGCTTCAAATTTCTGCCTATGTTCGGTAGAAATCTCGATTCGAACCATTGGTGCCCCAAAGCGGATGGCACTCCAAAGCGGACTTTACGTGGCCACAATGATGCGTTGTCCAATCGCCAAGACTCAGCCACCCTCGACAAGAAGTCGGATTTTTTCATCGATCCAGAGCGCTAGATTTGCCTGAACGATCATCGCTTCCGAACATTCTCGTTCAAGACCGGACGCATTCCAAACTCAACTCTAACCGTGTGTTCGCGTGTGTCTTGCGGCTCCGACGAAGAGTAGATTGATCCCAACCTTGGTGCGCAACCACATGTCACTTCTTGAGGTCCCGTTCAGTCCCGGCATCCCCCTTCTGCAGCGGAGTAGAGTTTCCCGGCTGAGAAGTCTTCCAGATGGTTCGCGACCTTGCCTGGTTCCATGCTGACTGCCGGCGCATTTTCGATGTTGTGCGCGTCCTCCGCGCTTTTTGCAGCGATCTGATAGTTTAGTCCTGCTGGGGTGTGTTCGGCGATGAGGCTTTCCAGAAGATCATTCGACGTGGCGCTGGAGTTCTGTTGTAAGATGCTCACTCCGCGCCCTTCAAGGTAACCCAGTAGAACCGGCGCCAGCAGAACTTGCAGCGGACGGGGCGGAGAAAGAATAAGGCAAGGACAACATCGTATGGGCGCAGCTCGCCGGGCTTGAATTGATCGCATTTGCAGCGAGGGCACCTTCGTATCCACAGTACACGTGGCAGCCAATCGGGCCAGGTCATGGTTGCAACACTCATCGGGAACTTCCTTTCAATCGAAGGTTGGCATCCATCACAGCCCAGATCCAACTCCTGCGCGGCAATTCGCGTCGAGCCATGTGAGGAAACAACGTATGCTTCCCGTGGCTAAAGCGACGCTCGAATCGGCTGCTCCGTAATACATGTTGATGGTGTCCCCATCGTCGCCGATGGTCTGACCGCAAGGGAATACGACGTCGCGTACATCTCCGACGCGCTCGTAGGGGGCTTCGGGACCGAACATCCAGGAGTCTCCGCGTTGCAGGCAGATCTCGGGATGGTCAAGATCGAAGAGCGCCAGGCCCAGGCGATAGATACTTCCCGAGGCCGTTTGCCGCACTCCGTGGTAGATCATCAGCCAGCCTTTCGGCGTTTCGATGGGCGGAGAGCAAAGGCCAATCTTGTTCGCGTCCCACCATCCCCCGCGGCGCGCTTCCAGGATGACCTTGTGGCTGCCCCAATGCTGCAGATCGGGTGAGTAAGAAATCCACATGTGTGCGCCGGTCGCCGTCATTGGCCGATGAATCAAGGCCCAGTAGCCATTGATTCTTCGCGGCAGCAGCGCGGCATCCTTATCTTCGGGCGGCATGATCACACCGAGTCGCTTGAAGGTTCGGAAGTCGTATGTGAGAGCCAGTGAGACTCCGGGGCCGCCCCGCGCGAAGGACGTGTACGCCACGGCGTATTGCCCGAGTTCAGGAACATAGGTGATGCGGGGATCTTCGATGCCCCAGATTTCTTCAGGATATTGTTGCGGATTTCCCAACAGGGTTGGCTCAGCGTCGATACGCCATCCGTCGATTCCATTCTGGGAGTGCGCCGCGCACAGGTGCGACAGGCCGCTCCGGTCTTCTACGCGGCAAAGCAACAACGTTTCGCCGTCGGGTAGTCTCACTGCTCCTGCGTTGAAGACGCTGTTGATGGGATAAGGCCAATTCTGGCGACTAAGAATCGGATTACCGAGATGGCGCGTGAGCAGGGGCGGGTCTGCGTATGCTCCAGGGTTTGGTTGCTCTGGATCAATCGCGATTGACGAAGCCGATGGATGCATAAGTGGGTTCAAGAGGAGAAGCTCATTTCCTGGTAAGTTTTTTCTTCGTTGGCCGCATTCGCTTCCCGCATTTCAAGGAGCGCCATCAGGAACGAAAGCGTTGATTCCGCTCCCTGATTTTCATTGACACGGTCGGGATGAAGTCCATCTTTGCATCCGCCCGTTGATGCATCGTAGAGCGTAGCCTGAAGATCGTTTTTGCCCAAGAACCACTTGAAGATACATTGGGCTTCTTCGCTCCAGCGCTCCTGGCGCGTAAGCCGGTATGCCTCAAAACAAGCCGAGATCGTGCCACAGGCTTCGACGGGCTGCTGATCGAAACGGGCCTTTTCCGCGCCCTCGGCGAAGCATCCGCTGGAGCCAATGGGGACAAAGGTCTCCGGGTCGCCGCAGTGTTGAGCCGCAGCAAGCCATTCGAGTGACTCGATTCCTACCGCGACCATCTTTTTGTTGTGGCTGCGCCCGCCGGCCAGGATGAGCGCCTGTGACAGCCTCGCATTCGAGTACGAAAGGCTTTTCTCAAACCAATGCCAGGTGTCGGAGTGACTGCGCTCGTAAATGTCGAGCAGGCGATTTGCGAGTGTGTTGCGAACGCCCTGGATGGCTCTGTCGCCGGGGAACCAATCGAGATAGGCTTGCAAGCCGAGAATGCTGAATGCCCATGCGCGTGGGCTGCTGAACGCCAAAACGGCCGGCACGGCAGCCTCAAAAAGTCTTCCAGCGGCTCCTCGCAATCCCGCATTCTGCGAATGGCCGAGCACCGATCCCAAGGCCCACAACGCGCGCCCGTGACTGTCTTCAGAACCGACATCCTCAAGCCATTTGCGGTCGTAGCCAAGGAAATTCCTGAACCTTCCGGAATCGGAGTGAAATGCAAGCCAGAGAAAAGCCATGTACCGGCGAGAAAGATTGAGATAATCCTCGCCGAGCTTGAAGCCAACACGCTCATCGAGAAGAGTGGACACGATAAGTGCCCGCGCGTTGTCGTCGGTGGTATAGCCTTCGCGTGTGTTGGGCATGGAGAAGATGGCGTGCTGCAACATGCCAGTGTCGTCGGTCATGGTTAGCAGATGAGAGGTATTCAGATCCGGTAGGTGGTCCATCGGGTCTGTCAGGTCCACGACGGCATCGTCGGGCTGCGCAGCCCTGGGCTGCAATGAGCGCTCGAAGCGAGCCCGCTGGAAGGTTGCCATGTAGGCCCGGGCAGTCTTCTGCCACGTTGTTCCGCGAGAGTGCAGGTAGGCTCGCTTGCGCATGGCATGGCGCTCCGCATCGTTCTCAAGCAGGGCGAGAACCGATTCCGCGATGGCATCTGAATTGTCGAATGGGACAAGGACGCCCCTCTTGTCCGCGAGCAGTTCCCTGGCGTGCCAATAGGGAGTGGAGATAATCGCCTTGCCGGCGCCAAGCGCGATGGCCAGCGTGCCAGAAACGACCTGCGCTTCATGCCGGTAGGGAGTGATGTAAATATCGGCCGCGCCCACGTGTTCCACAAGTTCATCCGCACTGACAAAGCGATTGTTCCAAATTAATTGGGATGAAACACCAAGCCGCGCGGCTAGAGCCTGAAGCTCCTCACGGTAGCGCTCGCCCTCGCGCCGCCGGATGTGCGGATGTGTCACGCCGGAGATGATATACACCACGTTCGGATGTCGCGCTAGAATTGCCGGGAGTGCCCGAATCACGTTTTCAATTCCCTTGTTTGGCGAAAGCAGTCCGAATGTAAGCAAAACGGACTTGCCTTCCGTGCCAAACTTGTCCTTGAAATAATTAGGGTCCATGAAGGGCATGTCGGGCACACCGTGTGGGATCACATCGATCTTTCCGCCGGGCACCGCATACACTTCGCGCAACAGTTGAGCCGCAAGTTCGCTCATGACAACCAGGCGATCGGAAAGCTGAGCGATCTCCTCAAGCACGATTCGTTGATTTGCATCCGGCTCGCGCAAAACCGTATGCAGCGTTGTGACCAGCGGCATTTTCAATCGGCGTAGCAGGGCGAGGATGTAGCGGCCCGCGACGCCGCCGTATATGCCGTATTCATGTTGCAGGCATACGAGATCGTTGCTATTGAAATTCAGGAAATCGGCCGCTCGCTCGTAGGAGCCAATGTCCTCCTGCGTCAGTTCCAATCGCACTTGTTCCGGATAGTCGTAGCTCGAATCGGGATCGTTGACGGGAATGGCGAACATGCGCCCTTCTCCGTATTCGGCAGCGAGTGCGGTGCAAAGGTCGGTAGTGAAGGTAGCAATGCCGCACTCGCGCGGCAGGTAATTGCCAACAAAAGCGATGCGCGTAGGCAAAGGCAGGCGGCTGGCTTTCAACGCGATGGGCAAAGAAGCTGACGCATCACTTCGTCCCGCCTGTGTCTCAAGACGTATTACTTCTGAGAAAGACATCCTATCCTCTTTTCAATCCAGATTTGGTCGGCGCTTTGGATACGCTGCACGATAACAAGCGGAATCGCGGTAAAAGGCTCAACGCTCGGCCCTCGCGCATTGCGACGCTCGGCTTAACCTAAGGGAACGGCCAGTCGTTGCCACTCTACGGCATTTTCGAACGAAGTGTATTGCTGGATCTGGCGGGGCTGCAATGTAACGTTTGCGATTTGCAAGCCCAGGTATCTCACGGCCTGAACGGAAACAAGCTCGGCGGCGTTGAATCGCTCCTCCACTCCCTTCAGGGCACCCGTCAAAGCTCGCTCGGCCGCATCTTCCTGCGTGAGCCCAAAGCCTCTTCGGGAGTGTGGGTGGTGCATCGACAGGAAGTGCCAGCCCATGCGGCGAATCATGGTATCGAAAATCGGCGCTGTGATCTCTTCCACAAGGGTCCAATCTTCGCCAACCGGCTCCCTGAGGGGATCCAGGCGTTCCGGCAGGACGCACTCCTTGCGCAGGAAAACAGAATGCGGCTTCACGCTTGCGCGCTTTTCGATGCGACGGGCACCCGCGGATGAGTGCATCCGGTGAGAAGATCGGCCGATGCAGCGGGTTTAGCAATCGACGAATGTTCCGCGGTGAAATCCTTAGAGAAAGTCGCCGGATTTTCCTTGATTACGTCCGGTTCGGCTCCGGAAAAACCGGTTGCATCAGGCTGGCTTTCGGGCGGGCAAAGATGGATCTGTGTGTGGTCACGGGGAGACAAGTGGTCCTTGACATCGCTCTGCCTGATGAGGCTCATGGCGGCTCCGGTGGTTCGGTTGCGTGCCTGAAAGATGCTCGTCTGGAGCGAAGCCAGGAATGCCAAAGGCGAGAAGGGGACAACGGGCTGCTACTTCAAGCATACGCCTACCTGAGCGTACGTGCCGGTGAGTTGTTTTTCATGGTCAAAAGTGCACACATGGAAGCAGCGCAAGGAGTTCGCGTGCAAGGGCTGCCTCAATAAACTGCCCGGACCACGGCCGAATAGACCCCCATGCTTTCCCATGTCACGCGTGCAGCATTCCGACCGAGCCTGTAGACGCTGGGCTCCCTGTGGTGCGGTAGGATAGCCCCAAATTGAGGTTCTCCTCATTTTCCCGTTCTCTGGCAGCTGCGCCTTCGACGTTTTGCGGGAGATTAGTAATTGGTTGACGCAAAACAATTCGCGATCCGCGGCGACGCCTGAACAGCTCCTACCGAGCGAATCTGCCGGAAACGAATACTCAGGTTCGGTAATGATCAGGTTGACATCGTGGAAGAGATCTGGGATTCCGGGCCGATTCGTTCCCCTGGATGACCGACCACCCTTCCGTTGCTTTCTGACAATTGCCGAGTAGGCAACAAACCGTCCGGAAACCGGACTTTTGGGCAAGTGACTACTTGATGCGCTCCCACAGAAGCTTATACGTCGCATTCTTCCGGTCAATCACTCCACCTTTCCCGTCTTCGCGGGGGATAAGAAGCAGGCGATCATTGCCTTGAAATTCGAACCATCGAACATTATTGACGCCGCGCCAATTTGGCGCGATTGCGTCTTCCAGATGATGAGTGACAGTTTGCGCTTTCAGGTCCAGCGTGTAAGTGCCGTAGTAGGCGATGTAATTGTCGAATGCAGCAACCTTCTCTTCGCTAGTACCGCCGGCAGGTCCGTTAACAAAGGGCTTGCGAGTACCGTTGAAGTCGATCTGGACAGACATCCAGCCGGACCGATCGTAGATGATGACGCCCGTAGGATGATCGTGAGGAAAGTGAAAAGTGGCATCGTTGCCTTCCACCGAAACCAATCGCCAGGCTCCTACCAGCTTCTGAGCAACATCATCCTGGCGCGGCTCTGCGGACAACAGGGAAACGCATGAGAGGAGCAAAATGAGGATGCCGGCTTTTTTCATAGATGCCAAATGTATTACATCGGATATTCTCGTTTGGCATGCGGTAGGCGATTGTTAAGCAGGCAGGCTAGGTTTGATCTGGATGGAACCTTCTGGGAAATGTACCGCGAGCATGCGGTGAAGTGCCTTGCAGAATTTCCCCTGGTTTACCGTCAATCCGGAAACTTCATTTTTTCCCTTGCTGTGGCCATCGCTAAAACCAACCGCAGTTCCCTGGGCTGCGCTCGGGGTGACAACCGCTTTGGCGGTTTGGCGACAAGAAACACGGGGTTGAGGTCAATCCGGCGGACGGATAGAGCTTCTATTTCAAGCCTGCCACCAGGTACAGGTCCGAAAGCAGCCGGACGTAGCCATAGGCGTATGCGCCGCCATCGGGACTGAAGAGTACATGATTCATTTCGCAAATCCCCGGTCCCTCGGGCACCGTGATCTCTTTGAAGAACTTCCGTTGGCCATTGACCATATTCAAATGGAAAACTTTGATTGACGACTTCTCGCGCTGAAAGGCGTAGAGAAAATTCGGATCGGAGGTCCACGCAACTGCTTCTCCGGCCAGCAATCCAGGTATTTGTCGAGGCGCCCCTCCGTCGAGTGGATAGAGCTGTGCTCCGCTCATTTTCGCGCCGCTGGCTGCAATGAGCTTTCCATCGGGCGAAATCTGGCAATAGTTGATTCCTTCCGGCGTGACGGCCCGCGGCTTTCCCCGATCGATGCTCTGAACAAAACACTGGGCCGCGCGTCCAGCCAGGTTTCCGGAGAAAAGAACCTGTTTGCCATCGGGCAGCCAGTGAATCTGGTACCCGTACTGCTGAATGTCGTCCCGGTCGATTCGTTTCACGGTTCCTGCACCGGTTGGCAGCAGGACGAGTTGCGTGTATGAGACAGTTGCAGCCGCCCACTTGCCATCGGGAGAAAAGTCGCCGGCCATTCCTTCGCCCAGCGCGACCGGCGGCGAGCCTGTCATATCGCGCATCGCCACCGTATAGTTTGGCCCAGTCTGCTCACCCTGCTCGTCAAAGAGAATCCGTGTGCCATCCGGCGAAATGTCCTCGGGAAGCGACCAGTCAAGCCACGAAAGTTCCTGCTCCTTGGACGCTCCGCGCGCCGCACCTCTGATGCCGGCGCGATGTTCGTCCCGGGTCATCAGCACTTTGCCGTCCGCCGCGATATCCTGCAACGTGACTCCGCCGAGTGCGCGGAAAGCCAGGCGCAGATGGCCATTCAGGTCAACGGCATAAATCTGGCGCTGCAACCCAGCGCGAGTTGCCGAAAACCACACTTCCTTCCCTTGCGGTGACCACGCCAGTCCTTCTTCGCTTTCCCACCCCGTGGAAAGAACGGTTTTTCGTCCTTCCAGATCGACGATGGAAACATTCCCTTCATCGTCGTTAAAGGTTGGATGGTCGAGAAATGCGATCTCGCCTCCGCTCGGCGAAATGCGTGCGTGGCTGATCCAGCCGGAGGTTTCGTAGAGAATGTGGCCGAGCGGAAACTCAAGCCGCACTTTGCCCGCGACACCGCGCACAACGGCCAACGACTTTCCGTCAGGAGACCAGTCGGCCCATTCGACCCTCTCGGCGACCTGCCTCGGACTCCCGCCCGTGAGTGGTACCTCGGCCAAGGTGCCCACCATTCCCAGCATAAGTTCCGGTTCTGCCGGCTGCAGCACAGCCATTTCTCCTGCGGAGGAAACTGCAAGCAGGTCAGTCCCCGCCAGACCCAGAGATCGTGAGCCGGGAAACTGGAGGTCGGTCGAAAAGATCTCAATCGGCGAGCCTTCCCACGCCGCGGCATAGTACACATTCCGTCCATCCGGCGCGAACCGGGCGGAATAGACGGTCCCGTGGTTGATAGTCAGGCGCTGAATCTCCGCGGGCTGCGACCTCACGCTTCGGCGCCCGAGCCACATGCCTGCCCCGAGCAGCACGGCACTCGCAATGACGGTCAGGCATATCCACAGCAGATGGCTCGCCCTGGATCTGGACGGAGGTTTGCCCTCGCCATTCGTGCTGGCTGGAAGGGACGGTCTTGCCGTGGGAGGCAATGCCGGCGGGCCTTGCACCGCTGCAACAAAACGATAGCCGCGGCGCGGCACTGTCTCAATAAACGAAGGATTTTCGGCTGAATCGCCCAACGCAGTGCGCAGCTTACCAATGGCCACGTTCACCGCGTGGTCGAAGTCCCCATAACTGTCCTCAGGCCAGATGCGCGACTGTAACTCCTCGCGCGAAACGATATTACCGGGATTCTCGAGGAGAATTTGCAGAACCTTGAAAGGCTGGTCCTGGAGCTTGACGCGGCTTCCCGCCTTGCGGACCTCGCCGATACGCAGGTCGACCTCGAATTCACCAAATCGAACCCTGTGGTGTCCGTTGTTGGGCGGTGAATCTCTGTTCTGGGGAAGATCAAGCATCGTTGTGTCTTCTTTTCCCTTGATGCCACATTTCAGGCGTCTACTTCAACTATTTTGCAAGAGATATCCCTCTCCTGTATCTCTCCAGATTCTCTCCTGCAGCGAAACGAACGCATGATTTTCAAACTAGGCCCAGTGAATTGAGGTACTTCGCGATACCGCGCATGATCGCCTCTCAAAGCGAGGAGGAGGTCAATGAGCAGTCGCCCTTACTTCCTGATCAGCGTATTTGCCCTCTTAACGATGACCGGCCAGGCGCACGCCCGTGGAAATCACCAGTCGCAGCTGGCTCCGGCGATGAGCGACCCGGCCGCAACCGTGCGGTTCGACCTGTATCAAGGCTACTGCATGGTGGCACATGGGTCCGCCGGGCCTTTGAAAAAGCTCAACTTCCTCCTCGATACCGGCACAATTCACTCCACTTTCGATTCGCGGATCGCGAGAAAGCTCAATCTTCACGACGAAGAACCTGCCGGCGTCGTCGTTGTGGGAGGAAGGGTGGAGGGCGAAGAGGCAAGTCTTCCCTCGCTTGAGATCGGTCCGTTACAACGGTCCAATCTTGACATCATCACCGCTAACCTCTCTTTCCTCGATGCGGCCATCCCGGTTCACATCGATGCCATCATTGGTCTGGATGTGCTGGGGCAGGCACCGTTCACCATCGACTACCCTGCTCGCATCATCCGTTTTGGAGTAGTCCCGGCCCTGGCTGTCTCCATTCCATTGCGGATGGATGGAGGCCTGGCGGTCTTCGGCGCCCAGATCGATCACACTCCCGTGCGTCTTCTTCTCGACACTGGAGCTTCTTCCCTCATACTGTTCGCCAGGCTCACGCCAAAGAGCCCAGGAGTAAAAGCCGATGTCGTCCTGCGACAGGAGGCGATTGGCACCTTCGAGAGCAAACAGGTTTTGCTCAGTTCGCTCACGCTGGGCCCTGAGGAGTTCCGCAAAGAGCCGGCGCTGGTGACCCGTAACCCTAAACCGTCCCAGATCGACTTCGATGGGCTGATGAGCCCAGTGGCCCTCGGCATCTTGCGAGTCTCAGTGGATCTCGATCGAGGAGTCATGGCGTTCGGCCGCTGAACCGGCGGTGCACTCATCGACCGGTAGGCAGGTGGCGGAATGCGGCTACGAGCAAGTTCGTTCTGAACCATCGCTCCCTGCAGCCTGCAGGCGCACAGAATCCGCCGCATGGAGCTTTCAAGAATCAAATTAGATCGACACCGCGTCTTTCGATGAAGGCGCGGTCCGCGACGGCGGCGGATCGTACCTGGCGTTGTGTCTGTTGGTAGATCGACGTGGTGGGGACCGCCTGGATGACCTCAATTTGAAAGTTCCCGCAGCTATTTCTTGACCACCACGCCTGCCCAGTCTTCCAGAATCTGAATCACGGCACAGAAATCATCGTCACCACGTCCTTCGGAAACGCTGGCAAGAAACATTTGCTCGGTGACCGCAGTGATCGGCAGGGGAACATTCAAGAGCTTGCCCTGCTCCAAGGCCATTCCGACATCCTTGGCCATCCATTTCGTGGAAAAGTTCGCATGAAAATCGCGGGCGAAGATAAAGGGCGCTTTGATCTGCGGGCCGGCAAGGCTGTTTCGGAGTTGACGATCGCCGAGGAGCTGGCAGCAGCCGCACACCGATTCGTGAGGCACTGGGCCAACTCGTGGCCGAAGGGCTTCTGGTGCAGATTCCGAACCGCGGGGCAGTTGTCGTCCAATTTGGCGGACAGGAAATCATAGACCTTTTTGAATTGGGAGAAGCACTCGAGGCCTTTGCCGTAGAAAAGATAGCGCGTGGACGCATCCATCGCGCTGACCTTGACCCGCTACAGTCTCTGGCGGATGAAATCCTCGCCCTGAAGAATGAGCTTGACCGGTGGGGCCGTGAGGCACTTAATTCCTCGCAGCGGCAATTTGTAAGGAGCGGCATGGGTTTTCATGCGCTGCTTATCCAGATGGCGAAGAATCCGCGCATTTCAAAAGTAGTGAACAGCACTCGACTCCTGATCCGTTTCTTTGCAACGAGGGGCCTGCCGAAGGAGACTGAGCTGGAGTGGATCTAAGAGCGCCATTCCGAGGTCTTGCAGTCTATTACCGTACAAGACCCGGAACGCGCAGTGCGGACCATTCGCAAACACATCCAAACCAGCCTAAATGACAAGCTTGAAGAATTTAATTACTGGCAAAGGGAAACACTATTGGAAGATCACATTCCTGTTTTCATAGGCGATGAGATTGGTTAGTTATCCAAAATAGGCCGCTTCCGCGGGGAGGTGGTCTCGGCTGCGCCATGGCGGGTTTACCGTCGGGGATGCCGGGATCGTTAACTTCGAATCGACATTGGCGTTGAGATAGGCCAGCGACGGAGACGCAGCACTTGTGTGAAAATGAGGAACAAGAGGCGGAACGGACTTTACCGCATTCATCGCTCATGAAAAACGAAGTTGCTTGTTCTCATGCGGTTTATAGCAGGCGCGGCTGGCAAGAGTGGGTCGCATGAAAGCTAAACTGGCTTTTGGAAAAAGCGCATTGACCGCCGAACTGCCGGACGGATTTCGCTATCTTACTCTCGATGCTCGCAGCGCCAAACCGCTTGCCGATGTCGGAAAGGAATTGCGCAGCGCCCTTGAAACTCCAATTGCATCATCTTCGCTTAGAGACATCGCGCGGGGCAAGAAGAGCGCGTCGATCTCTGTTTGCGACATTACCCGCCCCGCGCCCAATCCGGTGACGTTACCTCCGCTGCTGCGCTGCCTGGAACAGGAAGGCATCCAACGAGATGCAATCACCATTCTGATCGCAACCGGGTTGCATCGCGCGGCCACGGAGCCAGAGATCCGCGAAATTTGCGGGGCCTACGTCGCTTCGCGTTATCGGGTTGTGAACCACGATGCGCGCGACCTGGTGTCGCATCGCCATCTTGGATCGACCACCCGCGGCACTCCTATCTTTATTGATGAGCGGTTTATCTCATCGGACTTACATATCACCCTGGGCCTGATCGAGCCGCACCTGATGGCGGGCTTTTCCGGCGGACGGAAGCTGGTCGCGCCAGGCCTGGCGGCGCAGGAAACCATCAAGGTCCTGCACAGCCCTAAATTCATACGAGAGCCGCGCTCTGCGGAGGGGTTTATCGAGGAGAATCCTCTACACCGCGAGCTGCTGGAGATCGCCCGAATTGCACGCCATGATTTCCTGCTCGATGTCGTTCTCACGCGTGACCGCGCAGTTGCGGGAATTTTCGCTGGCAATCCCGTTGAAGCGCATCGTACGGGAGCAGAGTTTGTTTTGCGCGCCATGCTGGAGCAACTCGATGAACCTCTGGACGGCGTCATAACGAGTGCCGCAGGATATCCGTTGGATTTGACTTTTTATCAAGCCATCAAAGGCATTACCGCGGCCGCGCACATTGTAAAGCCGGGTGGCCAAATCCTTTTGATTGCCGCATGCGAAGAAGGGGCCGGCGCCCCCGAGTTTCGGGAGATGCTGCGAGCTCACCCTTCAGATCGCGAGTTCATGGACGGGATACTAAATGCGCCCGTGAAGATAGACCAATGGCAACTGGAGAAGCTGGGACTCGTCACGGCGGATCACCGCGTTTCCTTCTTTGTGCCGGGCCTTCCCATTGAATATTGGGGCAACCTGTGGGGGCCTGCATATCGCACACTGCCGGAAGCAGTGAACGCTTTCATGGCGAACTTGCCAAATGGGGCGGCCATCGGAATTATTCCGGATGGACCTTACGTTCTGGCCAAGACATCATTACAGGGCGCGGCGCACTCGGCCAGATGAGTCCAGTCAGGATTCCGGGGTGCCGCGCGCCGAATCTCCGCTCAACCAAAGTTACGCCAGCCGTTAGCCGCTTTGGTGACGTAGACAGCCAGGGGGTTTGAGCCAGAACGCGCCAACTATCAATTTGGCCGCGCGTTCCAATACTGTCAGGGCAGGAATGCCGAGCTAAAGTATGCGGCACACATGGACAGTAGAAGTGCAGTGATGGAGATGATGGTTTCGCAGACCGACCATGACTCAATCGTTTGCGGAACGCTCATGTTGAAATACTCCTTCACCAGCCAGAAGCCGCCATCATTCACGTGCGAGAAGATCAGCGAACCAGCGCCAGTCGCGATGGCGAGCAACTCGGGATGTGGATAGGCGCTTTGCAGCGCGATTGGAGCAACGATGCCGGCTGCCGTTGTCATGGCAACCGTCGCAGAGCCTGTGGCGAGGCGCATGAGCGCCGCCAGCAGCCACGCCAGCAGCAGGAGGGGCACATGGCTTCCAAGTGCCACCCCCACGATGGCATGGGAGACGCCACTGTCCTGCAAAACCCTGCCGAAGCCACCGCCTGCCCCGACGAGCAGGGTAATCAATGCGGTGGGGGCAAGGCACTCCCGGCTGAAACGAAGAATGGTTTCACGCGCGAAGCCGCGTAAACGGCCCAGCGTGTAGAAGCTCACCAGCGTGCCGACGAGCAGCGCCACATCATCGTTGCCCAGCAGGCGTAATGTCTGCACCAGCTTCCCATTGCTTCCCAGAGCCTCACCTGCTGTGCTGCCTACCAGCATCAGAACGACCGGCAGCAGCACGGTGAAGAGCGTTGGCCCAAATCCGGGCAAGTTCCGTTCGCCACCGTGGTCGACAAACTCGGCCGCCATCGGGTTTTCGGTGGCTAGCTGGATCCGCGGCGAAACCCAGGCGCCATACACCGGCCCAGCGAGGATTGCCGTGGGAATGCCGATCACCAGCGCATAGAGGATAGTGCGGCCAAGATCCGCATGGAAAATGGCGACTGCGAGTGTCGCCGCGGGGTGGGGGGAACCAGCCCCTGGGCCACCGAGAGGCCCGCTACAAGCGGCAGCGCAACCAGCACCAGGGACGTCCCGGTGCGGCGCGATACCGTGTAAGCAATCGGAATCAGCAGAACGAATCCGACCTCGAAGAAACAAGGTAGTCCGACGACGAGGCCGATGACCATCATGGCCCAGGCAATGCGCTTTTCGCCGAATAAGCGAATGATCGTATTCGCTATCTGCTCTGCGCCACCCGACTCGGCCAGCATCTTGCCCAGCATGGTGCCCAATGCAACAATCACGGCTATGTGGCCCAGGGTTGCGCCCATGCCCGCTTCAAAAGAATGAATTCCCTCACCGAACGGCATGCCCGCAACCATCGCCAACGCCAGCGAAACGACCAACAACGCGATGAACGGATTCAGCTTGAGTGCAGCGATAAGAAGAATTAGCACAATTACGGCCACGAGCGCGGCAGTAAGAAGAAGGATGCTGTGAGGGTCGATCATGGGTCGGCAGTGGCGCTCGCTGTTGTGTTGCCCGGGTGAACAGGATTGGAGAACGTCGGTTTGCGCCCTCCCGGCGGATATTAAGGCGGCAAAATCCGATCTCAAATTCGTGAGCCACCATCATACCGGACGGAAACCACTGCGCTGAACTCGAAATGGAAGCCCCGCCTGCATCCAGGGATAGAAAATGGCGGCAGAAGAGAATTGCCGGAGGCAAGCTCAGCCGGAGGTTTCGACGATCGCGGTAGTTTGCTCTTTGTTCCCATTCAAAACACTCTCTGCCAACTGCGCGTCGTAAGCACCCTCCCAACGCGCAATCACCACTGTGGCTACGCTGTTGCCGATGATGTTCAGGACCGCACGGATGGGCGTGGTGAGCCGGTCGACACCAAGTAGCAGAACCAGGCCGGCAAGAGGAATCTGGTGAACGGCGGCCAAGGCAGCGGCAAGCACCACGATCCCCGCGCTGGTCACGCCCGATATTCCCTTGGAAACGAGCATCATAGTGAGAAGCAGCACAGCCAAATCGTGCCCTGCCAAATGCGTGTTCGTGGCCTGCGCAATAAAGATTGCTCCCATGGTCGCGAAGACGGCGGTGCCATCGGCGTTGAAGGCATAGCTGGCAGGGAACACCATCTCTACGATGGAACGCTCGCAGCCCAGCCGCTCCAGCTTGACCATCAGCGGCGCCATCACCGCCTCGGAACAGGAGGTGCCAAGGGTCAAGACGATCTCTTCCTGAATGTAAAGGAGGAGCTTGACGAGATTGACGCCGGCGAGGTGCGCGACCACTCCCAGTACGACGACGAAAACGATGCAGACCATCCATATCGCGGTCACGAACTTGGCCAGCGGCATCAGCGTAGCAACTCCGTATTGTCCGATCGTGAATGCGATCGCACCGAAGACGGCGATTGGCGCGACGCGAATGATGAAGCCCACGATTCCGAAGACACTATGCAGACACAATTCCATGACATCGAGCAGCAGACGCGCGCGCTCGCGGAACTGCGCCAGCGCCAGTCCGAAGAGAACGCTGAGGAAGACGATCTGGAGCATATTACCGCTCACAAACGCCTCGGCAATACTGGAGGGAATCATACCGATGAGTAAATCGGCGACGCCATGATGCGTGGCAACAGCGGCGTAGTCAGCGATTTCGCTGGTATTGAATGCGGAGGGGTTGATATTCATTCCCACGCCGGGGCGAAGGAGAAGGGCCGCGGCAAGGCCGGCGACCAGCGCGAGAGTGGAGACGACCTCGAAGTACACCAGAGTTTTGACCCCGACTCGCCCTACTTCCTTGAGATCGCCCAGGCGGGCAATGCCGATGGTGATGCTGAGGAACATGAGCGGCGGTAGTGTCATGCGAATCAGGCGCACGAAGAGATCGCCGAGAGGTCGCAGAGCGACTGCCTGATGCGGTATGAGCACCCCGGCAAGAATGCCAAGAAACATTCCTACCAGCACCTGAAGCCAGAGAGGGCCTAGGGAAAAGCGTCGCGCGCGCTTTGTACGGGAATCATTTAATGGCATAGCGCCGAACCAGCATTGGGTTTGGAAACAGTCATTTCCGGGCGGATGGCGGGGCAAACGAGCGCATAGTCGAACTGCTCAATCACTGCGCGCACTTTGGTTGAAACGAGCCGCGAACTCGCGTCACTGGCTCGAATGCGCATGGCTGTCCACTCCACTGTACTGTTCACCACGCTGTAGCGGCACACGTCCGATCCCGAATGGAAGTATAGCGAGTTGCCACGCAGCGCGAAACCTCCGCCGGCGGTCGGCGCGGGCGCGCGCGCCCGGTGGGATCAGAAGTTGATCTTTGCACCAACCTGGAGGATGCGTGCGCTGCCGGCACTGGTGATCTGACCGAAATTCGAGGCGGTGATGTTGTTGGAGAGGCCGAGGAAATTCGTGTGATTGAACGTATTGAAAGCTTCGGCGCGAAGTTGCAGCTCGGACTCATTGATGAGCCGGATGTTCTTGAAGGCGCTGAGATCCCAGTCCTGGTAGCCCGGCCCGACGATGTTATTCACTGAAGCTGTGCCGGGAAACGTTTGTGTGGTGGGAATCTTGGTGAAGGCAGTGGTGTTGAACCAACTCAAGCGGGTGTGTTGCGCGCCCGCGTTCGGATTTCCGACCTCGTTGGGGCGATTGGCTGGACCGGCGACACCGGCGGCAAGCAGGCCCAGTCCGGCGGGGTCGACACCGGATTCGGCCGCAGAAGATGGCAGGCCGGACGCTGCGGTGACGATGCCGGTAAGCTCGAAGCCTCCGAGAATGTGGCCGACGGGGCCACGCTGGTCGCGGAAGAATGGAACGAAGTAGACGTAGTTGGCGCTGAAGATATTTTTACGGTTGTACAGCGTGGGCCCGTATTCGGCAGCGGCGTCTTGGATGTTTGCCGGAGCGTTGCTGCGGTCGGATTGACTGTTGGTCATTGCTTTCGACCAGGTGTAATTTGCGTTGATGATGGAGCCGTCATGAAAGCGCTTGGTCACAGCAGTTTGCAGAGCGTTGTAATTGCCGATGAAGCGCGGAGCAAGAAGATCGATGGGGCCATAACCCTTATACGGACGAAGCAGGTTGAGGTCAGAACTGTTGGCTGCGGTGACAACGCCACCCGGAATCACGCCGGCGCTAACGTAGGCGCCTGCGGCTGGCTGATTGAAGTCTTCCTCGCCGATCTGATGCCTTGACTGATTGCCGTAGTAACCGAGGTCGACAAGAAGGTTGGAGCCCAAATTTCGTTGCACGTCGAGGCTGTAGTCGCCAACGTAAGGAATGATGTTTTGCGGCGTATTTCCGTAAGGAGTGACGGGCACGTTGGCGAGAATCACACCACTGCCGGGGTTATCGAAGGAAATCCCATTGGAGTTGCTTGATGTGGTGTTGATGGTGATGCTGCGTACGTTTGGCGGGTTCTGGAAGACCATGTTCTGCCAATTGCCATAAAGGGTTTGGATGTAATAGAGACCAAAGCCGCCGCGGATCGAAGTTTTTCCGTTTCCATCCGGATCGAATGCGAAGCCGAGACGGGGCGCAAACGTAAGCTTCGGCTGGCTGGTTACGGCATTGCCGAAGGGTGAGTTAGCGCCTCCGACAATAATGCCATTGAGCGGGTTGTAACTTGGATTCGGCGTGGCCCCGCCGAAGCATGGGGTGGCCGAGCAGATTTGACCGCTCGAAGTAAGGGCTGGGGCGTTCGCCGTGTTGTAGGTTTGGGCATCGAAGTTGATCAAGGGGAAGAATGGGTGAGATTGGTAAGCATCGTCGACGGGCTGGCCGATGAGCGAGTAACGCACCCCGGCGTTGAGAGTGAGGCGAGGCGAGAAGCGAAAGTCGTCCTGGAAGTAGCCTTCGTACAGGTTGCCGTGCACCCAGGCAACCGCGTCGACGGAAAGCTGGGTGAATGACGCAGCTTGGCCGAGAAGGAAGTTCGCGAAAGATTGCTGGAATGTGGTGACGCCGGCGGGAAGCTGGCCGGCGGTGAAGGCGAAGGTGCCGGTGTTGTTGCCGCCGCTGTTCCCGCCGAGATGCATGTCCTCAAAGTTGAAGCCGGCGCGCAGCGTTTGCCGTCCCCTGGTATGTGTCACGTTGGCGAACATGATGAGATAAGTGCCGGGATTGTAATAAGGCCCAGTGGCTCCAAAACTCAGGCCGTTGATGCTGAAGTTAGGCACCTGCGCCAAAGTGGAAACGTAGGGCAAAGTGGGGTGAATATCCGGCGAGTTGCCGGAGGCAATGAGTCCAATAGGTGTAGCGGTGTTGAATGGGCGGGCCTGCGCGTAACCACCTTCAACCACGGTGCTGGGATTGATGACATAGGTGACGTGACCAAGGTAGTTTGTAGAGCCGTTGCGCAGTGCGGAGGTACCTACACCGGGAACACCCGAGGTTCCGTAAAGCCCGAAAGGAACTGTCTGGATGAAGGGCTCGTGAATGTATCGGAAGAAAACGCTGAGCTTCTGGTTAAAGGTGTGATCGACACGCAGGAAGGTTTGATCCTCATTGTCGAAGCTGGCCGTGGAAAAGGTGAGGTTATTGGAGGCGTTGCCGGCGGGAATCTTGTCGAGGATGTCCTTGAGATATGCCTGCGCCGTCGGATCGATGCTGGAGATTGTGTTTGAGGTCGTCTCGCACTTGCCCGCCTGGGGACTGGTAGTGGGGTAGTATTGCACGCAGACTGGAACTGGGAAAACACCGGTGAGCTCCGTTGCGGTGGGAATACCCGAGCTGACGGTTTGCGTGGTGGGCGTTTCTTCACGCAGGAACTCCTGCCCGACAAAGAAAAATGTCTTGCGATGATCGCCCCGAATGGGCACAAACCCGCCCACCTCGTAGCCCACGTCGGCATAGCGGTTTCCCGGGCGCACGATGTTATTCAGGTTGTTGAAGTAGTTGTTGGCATTCATGACCTGGCTGCGGAAGAAGCCATAGGCTCCGCCGTGGAACTGGTCAGTGCCAGACTTGGTAGTCATGCTGACAATGGCGCTACCTTCGCCGCCGTATTGCGCGCCAAATGTGTTGCGCAGCAGGCTAATTTCCTGAAGGGAATCAAGGCTGGGGAAGAACTGCGACTGCTGGCTGGCTCCATGGCCGACCATGTCGACGCCATCGAGGAAATAGCCGTTCTGACTGACCCTCTGTCCGTTCACAGAGAAGTTTGCGGCGTTCGAGGCACCGGTCGGACTGATGATCCCGCGATCGATCGTGCCTGGAACGGTGGAGGTGACACCGGGTTGTAGCGTAAGCAACTGCTGGTAGTTGCGGCTGCTGATAGAGAGTTCGCGCACCTGAGTGCCGCTGAGGATGGTACCGGCGGCCGCGGTCTCCAACTCGGGTGCGATCTCAGTTGCCTCTACGGTTACGGAAGAGACGACGGTTCTGGGCTGCAACACCACGGGAATGTGAATGGGGTGGTCAAGCTGTACGGCAATGCCATTCACAGTCTTCGACCCGAAGCTTGGCGCTTGAACAGTTAGTGAATAATTGCCGACTGCGAGCAGCGGAACAACAAACTGGCCTTGCGAATCAGCCTTCACGCTGCGCTCAAGCGCACTTTGGCTGAGGTTCCTCACGACGATCAGGGCGTTGGGCACGGCTGCACCCGACGAGTCTTGCACTACGCCGTCGATTTCACCGGTCAGGTTCTGTGCGCGAATGCAGACGGGCGTGCATGCGACGAGAAATAGGGCTGCGGCGAACGCAAGGGGCTTGAGGGGAACCTGCATACTTAACCTCCAGAATTCGGTCCGGCTGTGCTTCGTTGGGGGGTCACTTTCGCCGGTTTCGTCCCGCCGTTTGCGGCGGTGATTACGCTCGAATTTAGAGCAATATAAGCACACTTGCGAAATCGGAGTCAATAGAAATATTGTCGTTTTTCTATTGGAATAACGATTGAAGCCATTGCTTTTCGTTTTTCGAAGCGAAAGCGGGGCGCGGCTTAAGGCCGAAGAGTGCCGGGTGCAGGCTTGGCGGAATTTGTCCGATACAACGCCCACGCCATGAGGAGGAAGACCAGTGCTGCGCTGCCGTCGATCGAACGTGCGAGAACGGAGCCGCTTGCCAGCCCTGCAAGGGCGATAAGCAGGCCAACCGCGACCGTTGAGCGGACCAGGATGACGCTTGATTCTGCCTCCGTTTTTGATGCGCTTTGTTGTGATTCGATGGGCCGGTCCAGCTGCTCGAGAAAATCGTGAGCATTGCGCTGCTCCGCTGCCTGCCGGGATCCGGAAAGGCTGCCGATGGTCATGCCGAGCAGCGTCATCGCGGTGTTGGCGATTAGAGTGAAGCCTTCAAAGCCGTTCGCGTCACCAAAAAGTCGAGGGGCTTCGCGCCAAAGGTTCTGAACCAGCAGCAACGCGATGCCTGTTCCGAGCCCGGCGATAAAACCGAACATTGCACCGCGCGCAGTTACCCATCTCACGGTCAAACCGGCCAGAAGCGGCAGAAGGGTTGGAGCCATCAAGAGGCCGAATACAGTGACCATGAGGCTAAAGAGAGCTTCGCGATGATACAGCGCGATGACGACAGCGAAAATGGTTGTGATTGCGCCGAGCCACAGCGTGAGCCAGCGCCCCATGCGAAGGAGGCGGCCTGGAGAGGCGTCCTTGCTGATGAGCCGATGATAGATATCCTGCGTCAGCACGCTGGCGATGGCGTTGAAATCTGCGCTGACCGCGGCCATTGTGGCAGAGAGCATGGCGGCGAGGATGATTCCGACCATTCCTTCCGGAAGAAGGCGCATGACCAGCAGGACATACGTGTCGGCTGTATTTCCATGCGCTATGAGATCAGGCAGGAAATGTCTGCCGAGGATGGCCGGCAGCACCATCATGGGCGCCCCTAAAGCATTCAACGCCGCAGATAAATATGCCGCCTTTGACGCAGAACGCTCGTTGGGCACGCAATAGTATTTTTGTGCGAGGGACCAACTGGCGTTATAGCTGACCATCATGACGCAGGCAAAGCCCAGGAGATACAACCACCCATAGGGGCCATTCACGGGCCTGAGGAAGCCATGAGGCAGACCAGCAAAAGCCTTGTGTATTCCACCGCATGCTACAAAAGCGAGTGGAAGCATCAGCAGGATGGCGAGCGATTTCATGAGGAACTGCACGTAATCTGTGACCACCAGGGCCCACAAGCCGCCGAAGAAGGTGTAAGCCACCATGACTGCGCCGCAGGCGGCGATGGACCAGCTCAGATCAAAACCCGCGACGACTGACACAAAGAGTCCGGTGGCGAAAACTTTGAGTGCATCGTCGAAGACCTTCATGGGAATTCCCGCCCATGCGAAGGTCTGCCGAATCGTTGCGTTGAAGCGCACCTCAAGAAACTCGACCGGAGTGATGACACGGGCGCGCCGCCAGCGCCGGGCGAAAAGAAGGCCGCCAGCAAGGCACGCGGGCACGCTGACCCAAAAGAGAGTGACCGCGACCCAGCCGTACATATAACCCATTTGCGCGTAGGCCACAAAAGAGAAAGCGCTGAAGCTCGACATGTAGTGGGAGATGCCGGCCATCCACCACGGCACCTGGTGGCCGCCGGCAAAGTAGTCGCCGACATTGGCCATACGTTTGCGGAACCAGACGCCAATCCAGCCAACCAGGACGAAGTAGCCGCCGATGACAATGTAATCGGCCAAGTGGAGCGTCATGCGCGCGTTCACGCGGGGAAGCTCCAAATCGCTTGCGTATAGCGCTGCAACGCGGCTTCATCGACGGTGAAACCAAGGCCATGCGCATCTGGAATCTCAATCAGTCCATCCTGCATTCGGATTTCCGGAAACACAATGTCACCTGTGTACCAGCGGACACTCGGCTCCACGTCGGTGGGATACGCGCAGCCGGGATGCGCCGCGAGCACGAGGGCCTGAGCGCTGCCCACGCCGAGTTCCGGCATGGTTCCTATCCAGAACGGGAGTTGGTGCGCAATGCAAGCTTCTGCAATGCGAAAACCTTCAAGGAACCCGCCAACACGCTGTAGCTTGATGTTTACGATGCGGCAGGCGCCCGCCTGAGCGGCGCGATGCACGTCCGCGGCTGACTCGATGCCTTCGTCGAAGCAAAGCGGCGTGGTGATTTGTCGCTGCAATTCAACGGCAGAGGCCAAATCAGGTCGAGCGAAGGGCTGTTCGATCATCATGAGTCCATAGTGGTCAAGCTCGCGCAGTGTGCCAAGATCGTCACGGGTATAGTCGCCATTCGCGTCCACGAATAGAGGAATGTCGCCATACCATTCGCGCACAGCGCGGACCAATGAGATGTCCTGGCCGCGCTTGATTTTGATTTTGAGACGTCGATAACTTCCGACTTCGAAGAGCTGTAGTTTTTGGCGAAGCTCCTCCAATGACGCATAGAGCCCAAGGGCAAGTCCGGACTCTATCGGCTGTTGGGGTAGATTGAATAATTCGCGCAGCGAACAACCACGCTTCCGGGCAATTATCTCCCAGGCAGCGGTCTCGATAGCCACCCTTGCGAATGGAGACATGTCTGCCGCAAGCAGCGACAGCTCAAGATCACGCATGGTTTCGAAGCGAGCTCCCGTCAGCTCGGGAAGCCAACTGAGCAATTGCTTTTGGCAACTATCCGGAGTGTCCTGCGAATAGAAGCTTCCCGCCATGGCCGAGGACTCGCCCCAGCCAAATGCTTCCTGATTCTCGAGGCGCACAAGGATGGCTTCTTTCGATGACACTTCTCCCGAACTGATGCGGAATGGCTCGATCATCGGTACGGTGACGCGGATCGCCCGGATGCTGACGATATGCACCGGACCCATCCGCTCAAGCTCTTGTATGCTTGACGGCATTGTTTCAGGCCCTCCCACGGAAATGCTCAGCGACCTTCTGAATCGCCGAAGCGATCTGCTCGACGTGGGCCGCCCTGTAATTCTCGTTCCAGTGGATGGCGATGACCTGGCTCAGCGTGGCTTCCGCGTTGGGGCAGAGGCCGCGCCTGAATTGCTGCGTGGGGTAGGCAGTGAACGGGTATCCGCTTGTGCCATAGGTCCGCCTTTCAGTGAAGATTGGCGAAAGGTAAAGGGGATCGATGATGTAGCGCACCCAGGCCGGCACACCTTCGGCGACTAAAGCGTCTCCGAAGCTCTGCGCATCGGCGCCGGAATTTGCATCGACGCGCAGCATGTAGAGCCAGTATGCCGGTTTTGCACCCTCAGAAACGTGAGGGGCGCTGACACCTTGCAGGCCAGCAATCTTTTCGCTGAGCATTTCAGCGCTTCTGCGGCGACGAGCAACGGTGTCAGCGACTTTCTTGAGCTGAGCCCAGGCAACGGCGCCGGAGAGCTCGTTCATGCGGTAATTCTGTGAGAGAAACAGAAACCGGCACGAGCCCAGCGAGCCGGAATCGCGTGGCCACGCCTTATCAGAGAACAGCAGCGCGCGGCGCGCATAGTCAGCACTGGAAGTGGCCATCAGGCCGCCCTCACCGCAGGTCATGTGCTTGCTTTGCTGCAAACTGAAGCAGGCCATCTGCCCAATGGTTCCGACGAGAGCGCCCTTATATTCGGCCCAGTAAGCCTGCGCGCAATCTTCGATGAGTACGATTCCATGCTTTTTGCAGAGCGAGGCAAGCTCGTCGAGAGCACACGGCATGCCCGCCAGATGCACGGCGATGACTGCACGGGTGCGGGAAGCAATCAATTTTGCCACCGAAAGCGGATCGATCAACATGGTCTGCGGCACGACGTCTGCGAACACGGGGATGGCGTTCTGCCAAAGAATTGGCAGGACGGACCCAATATCGGTGATGGGAGGAACAATAACTTCGTCACCCGGCTCGAGGTCGAGCGCCGCCAGCGCCAGATGCACGCACGCCGTTCCGCTTGAGCAGGCGACAGCATGAGAGACGCCTAACGCCGCAGCGAAGTCACGCTCCAGCCCTTTCACCATCGTGCCGCCGTTGCGGCTCAGGCAGCCGCTTCGAAGAGCTTTCAGGACGAGCGCCTCTTCTTCCGCACCGAAAGTGCGCCCTTCTGCGGAGAGGAAATTCGGCAACGTTTCGGTAATCGACTTCTGTCCACCTTCGAGTGCAAGCTTTGAAGTCATGATGCCTCTTATGATGATTGATTTGATTTTCAGCTTTTCGGCGGGTGGAGATGAATTACGCGACCTTCAGCCGCGCTTTGATAGGCGGCGATTGCCACTTCGACGGCGGCGCGCCCATCTTCTCCGGACACCGAAGGACTTCGGTTTTCACGCACCGCATCAATGAACTCCTGGTGCTGGCGGCGATACGCTTCCATTCGGACAGGCGAAAGAGCGCCTTCCCCGGCCCAGTCAATGGGTTGCTGTACCTGTGCCACGGTCCACTGATTGCCGCGCCCGACGCGCAGTTCGCCGTAGGCATCGAGATCGAGATTGCCGGTTTCACCGGCGATGAGCGCCCGGGAAGCTGTGTGCGGAAACGCCGGCGACGCGATGGCCCACGAAGCCCACAATGTAGCCATGGCGCCGCTTGTCAACGACAGGAGCGCCATCACGGAAACATCGTTGCCTGAAGCCTGATCGCGCTGCACCTGCGCGCTGACCGAGACGATTTCCGCACCGGTGATCCATCGGATGCGGTCGATATTGTGCACCGCGTGACCCAGCAGGATGCCAACGTTCTCCGGTAGCGACTGCCACGAGGGGAGAGATGAAAGGCCGCCGACTGCGAGGATCTGCTCCTGGATCATTGTGACTTGGCCGATCGCGCCAGCGCGGACAAGCCGATGCGCTTCAATATTGCAATCGCGAAAGCGCTGCCCGAACATGATCATCAGTTTCACCCGGGCGAGCTTCGCGGCGTCGAGGATACGGTCGCAATCGGCGACGCTGGTTGCCATCGGCTTATCGAGCAGGATGTGCTTTCCGGCCTTTGCAGCCGCGATCGCCTGCTTCGAGTGGGCTGCGTGCGGCGTGCTGATTATGACCACATCGATATCCGGGCGCGCCAAGAACGCATCCAAATCCGGCTCAGCTTCCGCGCCGTACTCTTGAGCAAGCGAGGCGGCGCGGCTGCCGCCGGTGACGGCCACCAGCCGCGCGCCTTCGAGGTATCTCTTTACTGTCTCTGCATTTGTGCGGCCCATGAATCCGGATCCGATCAGGCCTACTCCCAGTGTCTTCATGCTTGCTCCCTCATGTAGGTATCCAAACGGCCCAGCCCTTCGATCTCCGCACATAAACAGTCGCCAGCGCGTAGCTTGCGATCTCGCACAAGACCGACGCCTTCAGGAGTCCCCATGGCGATCACGCCGCCATCGCTCGAAAAGAAGCGAACAAATCTCACCCCTTTGTATCTCCGATCAGGCGCGCTAAATTCCCGCCAAGAATTGCGTCTTGCGCGTCTGCGGGAATCGCGGCGCGCATGATCTTGCTGAGGCCCGCTCCACCGTGCTGTAACGGCGAGCCGCTGCCGAAGAGCAACTGCGAAGAACCCCATCGCTGCACAATTTTCTCTATGGCCGCGTAACCCATCACGCAGGACGTTTCAAGATTAACCGTGGGGTGTCGCTGCATGAGGGAGGTCGCCATTTGCAGTTCGTGGAGATAATTGATGCCGGCGAGGATCCAGGTCACCCGGGGATGGCGCGTGACGATTGCATGCATGTCGGATGGATCGAGGGAAGGCACACCCCAATTCATGATGACTCGCAAAGGAAGCATGACGGGCCAGCAGCGGGTTGCTGCGTCTTCAAGAATCTCATCCACAAACGATTCGTAAAGCAGGTGGTAGCTGTGATGCTGCGGGTAGAATCGAACACCTCGGAATGCCCGCGCAGTGTAGCGTTCGAAGGCGTATTTCCCCGGCTGCCAGGCATGGCTAAGCTCCTGCGTTCCAAGACAGGCAAAGGGAATTAGTGTTTGGGGGAATGCTTTAGCGGCTGCTTCAGTTTCGCAGTTGCCGTCTTCCCAATTCACGAAAACCGAACGCGTGGAGCAAACCGCGGCGCGATCGATCTTCAATCCCCTAAGCTCTTCCACCACCTGGACGGCGCTGCTTCGTGGCGTGGGCCAGTAAGGCCACTTCCCGATATATGCATTGGCATCCAGGATCATGCATCGACCCCCATCAACCGCAGGATATTGCCGCCCATCAGCAGCGCATGCTGTTCCACGTTGAGGCGTGTTTCTTTTACCTTGGCCAGTTGGGGCCATGGATCGAGCAACGGAATGTCGGTCCCAAAAATCACGCGATCGGCTCCGAGCGCCGCAACGCAGCTCTCCACAAAGCCCGTGTCAACGGTTGAGCACGCTGTATCGAGGTACAGGTTCGGGAACTTTGCCGCAACCATGATGGCGCGGTTCCAGTCGCCATGAGCAAACGGCTGGCCGCCTGCGTGAGCCATGATGAGCTGAGCTTCAGGCACATGGGACATGAGGTATTCGGACTCAGCGGGCGTAATATGGCCCAGGACGGGCATCTTCAATTCCGCGCAGAGCTCAAGAATCGGAATCATTGCGGGCTCTGCGATGCTCATTTCCGGAGTTGAGTAAATTTTGAGGCCGCGCATGCCGTAATCGTCGCGGCAACGCCGAATCTCCTCTAGAGCTTCCTGCCCGAAGCGCGTCGAATGCAGGCTGGCGTAACCGAGAATGCGGTCGGGGAACCGGCGCATCTCGTCGTACAGCAGGCGGTTGCCTTCGTGCATGTCATAGAAGAGCGCTGTCAGATCAGTACAACACAACTTATCGACGCCCAATTTGTCGGCAATGCGAACCAAAGCGGCGCCATCCATGTTGATCTGCAGCCGCGTTGACTTACCGATATGCACGTGTCCGTCGACTATCATTCCGGCTCCGATAGAAGCCGTCCCGGCTCTGGCGTCTCTTGATCATCCAAGAGTTTGACCGTGGGATCGGCCGATGCATTTTTCAGTGCGTTGAGCGCATGACCGAGCGGATCACTCCACCCGCTCCCTTGCCATGCGGCAACAAAGGAATACTCGCCGCTAAAGGCGTGCCCCTGCTCGAATCTGCGATTGAACACGATGACCTGATTATCCCCGTCGGATGTGGCCACTGCACCGCCGGGGTGCGCGTCCGCAGGTGAGTACGCGAGACCGAGGGCGATGCGTCCAACCGCCGCTTCCTGAATCCCCTCAAGCGCCAGCCGGCCGTTTTGCTCTGCCAGGCGCATCTGCGGCAGGTCCAGAATTCCAGCGCCCACGTCATAGCTTTGCGAAAGCCGCAAAGGAATGATCCAAAACCGACAATGCACAACCTCATCGCCTTCACGCAATTCGTATACGGCGCGCAGCGCAACTTCGTCGTTCCCGATCTTCCAGTGAGGCAATTGTGCTTCGATCAGCGCGCGAAGAGGACCGGCAGCCAGCACGCGGTACTGCGGTTCATCGGATTTCGCCGGCTGATGCATGTAATCCGGCGTGTTGAAGGGCGGACGGAAAACCTTTCCGTTTGCACGCAGAAACAGCCCGCCCAGGCCGAGCGTATCGCCGAGATGGATGACGTCCTGTCCGACTACGGGCGGTCTGGAGATGAGCGAGAAGCCGATAAGCGAGTTGAACAGGCCAAGCTCACCCTTGCGGTGCGCCTGCACATCAAAGAAAAAACCACCATAGGAGCGATAACCGATTAACTCGCTTTCAAGCGCAGCCGTGGCATGGTTATGCCCGTAGGAATGCGCGGCATGAACGCGCTTCGGCCACGGGAGATCCTCCTGAATCGTTTGCGAGTAATAAATCGAAACTTGCTCCCGCTCGTGCGGAGAGAGCTGGACGGCAAAGATGAATGCGCCCTGGCCTGCGTCGCCAGCTCCAGGATCAATTTGCGATGGGAGAAAGTGAACTCCATTCTTCTCTTCGACAGCAATCGCAAGCATTCCGGGAAACGCCGGGGCCACGCGGCGTGCCGTTGCAATGTCCAGAGCGGCGAGTGTATTCATCGGCTGTGAACCGGGATTAGTAACGCTCACGTCGAGCCGATGAGAAAAATTCGGAAGGGCCCAAGCAGATTGCATTTGAGCCGCGACAGCCGACGCGGCCGACGTGAGCACGACGAACAAGCCAAGAGCGCGCGGATTAATGCGCATCGCCGTTCACCCCGTTGTAACAATAGACATCGGAGCCTGAGACAAAGTAAATGCGATTGCCCCGCAGTGCGAAACCTCCAGTGATGGGAACCGGAGAAGGGGCAACCAGCCTGGCCTGATGCTTATCGTCGTCGATGCGGAAGATGCCCTCTTCCGCCAGTCCCCATATCGACCCGTCGGGGGCCAGTGCGACGCTGTTGTAGGCCACGTTATGGAAAGGCAGCGCCTCGGTAGCGATGATCTGAGCATGACGCGGATCAATCGCGAAAAGGGTTTGCTGTTTCTGACCGATCGCGATCCCATAAATCGTCCCGGTACGTGTGGTGATGAGATCGGTTATCGAGGTGGCGCCAAGGAATGGAATCAGGTCCCAGACAGGCTTCTTCCGAGAAGCGTCCCAAAGGATCACGTGAGCATCCTTTTCCGTCGGGTGACTTCCTCCTCCACCTTCGGTCGTGGTTCCGCCAACGATGTTGCTGTTCCACTGCGCCAGTGAAACGAAGCTTTGGTTATGCAAGAGCCCTGAGTAAGTACGCACTGGCCCCTCTGGTGCATCCCATGCGATCACCGGGCCTTCCAGTTGCCCATAGCCCGCAGTTCCACCTACATAAACCAATCCGTCCTCTCCAGCAATCATTGCCTGCGGGCGCCAATGTTCGTCTGCGCCTGTAAACTCGACAAATGCGGGATTGCCATGTGCGGCTGGCTGAAAAGGTTGTGAAGGATCGTACGACATCAATGGAGCGAGGCCGGCATAAGTGCCCATCGCGAGCCGCCCGTCGATGGCGAGGAACGAATAGATTTCGCCATCGCCCAATCGGCCGATCTCGTCGACCTTATGGTGTGCAATATCAATCTTTACAAAGTGGATGGGCAAGATGGAACTGCCATAAAGAATATCGTCGGGCCCGAAGCCGATCCGGAAGAGCTGCAAGTTTTCGCCTTGGTATGCGATCATCAGCTTTTTTTCATTTTTCGTCATTGGATTGAGTACGGTAATCGTGCCATCCTCAGCCAAATTGACTACGCGGCCATCTTTCAATACGTCGAGATTGATGGCCGCCACGGGATCCTTCGTGGGGATCTCGCGCACCGAGAATCCTGAGAGCGCAAACAGCCGATCACCAACCGTTGCATAGACCTTGCCATCCACACCAAGATAAGGCTTGGCGGTACCCACGATCTGCGCGTCCATTGGCAGAACTTCGCGCATCTCTCCAGAGCTTGTATCGTAAACGGCAATATTTGCCTTTGCCGTTCCGATGCCGATGTACAGGTATTGGTCCCGGCCGGCGACGATCCAGCGGCCGTATTTCTCGGAGGAGTCCATCCTGCCCAGATCGTCGAGCTTGCCGGTCGCGGGATCGTAGCGCACGAGTCTGCAGTCCGGATAGGTGACTCCGTAGAGCTTGCCGTCGGCGCCAAACGCAACGTCCCAAATGTACTCTTCGTCTTTGCTCGGCCTGCCCAGGTCAATTAAGCGATGCGCCTTGCGGTCGAGATGAAGAAAATGAGCGTGCGGCAGCGTTCCAAAATAGATGTCGCCGTCACGCCCGATGGCAATGTTTCGCGCCCCGTACTCGCCGGGCACAGGGTTCTTGAACACCTCCGCGGCACCAGTGTCAGGATTGATCGCGACGATATCGAGAGTATTGTCGGCGTAGAGATAGCTGGCGTATATGCGCTCGGATCCCGGAGTAGGGCCCTCGGCCGCAGCGCTCGCCATAAGGCCACCAAGCGCCTTGAAGCTGGCTACGCGCTGAAAATGTGCGCTCTGTTGGCCGCAGATTTGCAGAGGGCAAATGCCTGTTGCAGTCATGAGGCCGACTAAGACCGCAAATTCAGCGCGAGGGCGCATCGGGTTCCTTTTCGAGATGAAGCTGCGACAAGGCTGCACTGAAGCTGGCGAAATCGCCGTCAGCGAAGGTCTGGTCCAAGCGGTGCAAGCCGTGCGCCATCGACCAGAATTGCTCGCTGTCGCCCATGGTGTAGGCACCGGCAGAGGTCCCGGCCGCACTCTCCGGCTTGGGATCGCGGAAGTGGTCCCGGTCAACCGGCCGGCTGGCATAAGGGTTTGCTGCTTCTTCCTGCATCAATCGGTCGCGCAGGCTGAGGAAATACAGCATGCGGGCAACGTCGAGACAATAGCGCTCGCGCTCAAGCGAACCTGCGCCATCAGCAGCACTTTCATACATCGCGGCAAGCGCATCAGACGCCACAGGTTTAAGCTCAGCAATGATTTTGCGATCGGCTGCAATGCTTTCGGGCAGGATGGTCGCGTTATAGGTTCGCGCCAATGCAGTGACATCAACCGCCGCAGGCTCTGCGCGTGGATCGAAATGTTGTACCCACGATGGCTTGGTCGAATCGCCACGATAGACTTCGATGGTATCGAGATACGCGTGCCCGCTGGAACTCCACCAGCGAATTTCCAGATCTTTCTTGTTATCGACGAGATGGCCGACTTCCATCCAGGCTTCCTGCGCGCCTTTGAGATGGTATCGCTGGTCAGCCCCAGAGTAATAGAGCTCACGCCTGCTTGCCGGATGTGGCGCATATTCCCTCCGCATATTCCAGCGCTCGGTCGGGCTGCCGGTGTTGGACAGGTAATCGCGCTCGTAGATCCAGAATTGTCCTTCCCAGCGGAAGTTAGTGCGCGCTTCATCCCAGGTGAAGCCGGTTTGATCGGCCGTGAATTCGAGCGCAGGCTGCCAACGGAGTGACCACGGAATGTGAACCGTGGTTTGTGGAGGTCGGCGCCTCGGATTGAAGTCGTGCATTCCCGGATACCGATAAGCTTCGTGGCCCACCAAAGTGAAACTGAAGTTCGAGTGCGGCCGGTCGAGCGGGTCGGTACGCGGCCGCGCGTCGATGTTGAAACTCAGTCGCATGTTGCTGACTTCCATATTGCCGACAGGGATCGTGTCTTTGGACCACATGTAGTCGTAGTTGTTGGCGTAGTCGGTGTCTTCACTCGTCCGCGCTTCGGCCGGCGTGGCGCTCACACGAAGCGTGACATCCGTGTGTCCATCGTGATTAGCATCCCAAAAAGAAAACGGGCACTCTGAAAGCGGAGCCCATGTGCCGGTTGTCGCGTCATACTTGTTGATATAGATCTGAGCATTCCCGCGGAATTGGCTGCCCTGATCGTTCCCGGCGTATTGCCACCGCTTGAGAGCGAAGACGCGCGAGGCATCACCGTCATAGCTGCGCGCAAACCACGCGTAGCGCAGAAATCCATCCTGGAAATAGCGCAGATCAACTTCGGCTGCGTGGCCGCTACGGTTGTTGTCGATATAGGACACCATGCGATCCACCATGCCGCTGCCGTTATAGCTCACAACATAGGTCGTGCTGACCGTGTTCCAGATATTCGGGGCGCGTCCCGTGTCGTCGATCGCCTCAACGATGTCACCAGCGACACGCGCAACGATGGTGTCGGCGCGACCATCGCCGTTCAGATCGAGCGAAAAGCGCTCACCATCCTTCAGCGCGCTGGCCCGCGGCCACCAGGTTTTGCTGAGCATTGTCAGCCTGCCGTCAGGAGACATGGCGGTTTCCATTTGCCACCAGGGTTGCTTTGCGGCGCGTGCTCCCTGCGGCATTAGCGCTCCGGCGCATAGAAAGAGCAGCACTTCTTGCAGCCTGATTCTGCGCCTCACCTGTCACCGCACCTTGCCGCGAGCGGCAATCTTCCATGTGCCGGTAATCTCACCGCCTCGGGAAACAAAGACTTCATCGTGCATGTTGATGCAGGTGCACACGTGATTCGGGATCACCGAGAGCACTTGTCCGACGGAAAAGTGTCCGCGACCGCCTGTTTCGACGTAGCCGTGCTCCTCGTTGAGCTTCGAGAGAACTGCGTCGTCAACTTCCATCAAGCGCCCGTACCCGCGTTTTGGTCCCGAACTCAGCGTGTCGGACGAGAACACTTTTGACCCAGCATCCACAATGATCTGACCTGGAATGCAGGTCGACACCACGGTCGTGACGACGCGTACCGCACAATCCTCAAGCGCGCACAGGCCCTGATAGTACGTATTCAGATCGTTGTACACGTATGTACCCGGCCGGATCTCGGTAATACCCGGCACTCGGTGCGACATCATGGCCGCCGGCGTTGAGCCCGCCGAAACAATTTCGAGCGGTAGGCCGGCGCTGTGAAACGCGGTGGTTGCGCGCTGCACCGTACTGCTCACGCGTTCGATCTCTTCAGTTCTTTCCTGCTCATTCCCCCACACGCTGCCGAAATAAGTCATCAGTCCGCGCAGTTGAACGCCGTGGAGAGCGTGAATTGCCGACCCAAGCTCAGCGCATTCCTGGCCGGCCGCTACGCCGCAGCGGCGCGAGCCTGAATCAAACTCGACAAGCACGCCCACCGTCTCCCCGCACCGCTCGGCGACACGTGCCAGAGATTGCGCAGCAGCCAGGGAGTCGAGAGCCACAATCACCTCTGAGGTTGAGGAGAGCGCCACCAAACGTTGGAGCTTTTCATCGCCGACGATGGGATGCGCGACGAGAATTTGCGGTGTGCCAGTTTGCGCCATCACTTCAGCCTCACCGACCTTGGCAACAGTGAGGCCAATTGCGCTGCGCTCCAATTGCATGCGGGCGACTTCGAGACACTTGTGGGTTTTGGTGTGCGGCCGCAGCGCCAATCCGTGCTCGGCGCAATAGTCGGCCATGCGATCCAGGTTGCGCTCCAGGATGTCGAGATCCACCACCACCGCGGGCGTGGAGACCTCCATGACGCGCATTCGTCTTTCAGTGAACATCGGCATCCTTACGGGCCAGCGTCAGCAATTGATCGAGCGCGGAATCGACCAACTCCTCCCCAGCGCCCACCGGAAGGCGCGCCGCCGTGGGTTCGTAGTTACCCTCTTCGTACGCAACGCGATTGGGAATATAGACGAATGCGCCGTTGGCCTGCTCAGCCAAGATCGTAATAGGGTACGGAGAATCTTCCTTAAGCTGAAGTCCGAACTCGGCGAACATCTCGCCGGGAAACCCGACAATTGCCACTTGTTTCCCGAGCGTAAATACCTGAACTTCGGCATCAAGCGGCTTGCCAT
Source organism: uncultured Acidobacteriaceae bacterium (assembly GCA_963758785.1). Taxonomy (GTDB): domain Bacteria; phylum Acidobacteriota; class Terriglobia; order Terriglobales; family Acidobacteriaceae; genus Telmatobacter. The sequence goes on along the minus strand of CAVWXA010000015.1, from coordinate 156,237 downwards.
CGCGCGCGTTCAACTCCAAAATGCGAGCGGCCTTAACGAGATCGAGAAAGGGCGCGGCGTGCGGTGTGTTGAAAGTTCCCTGGGTACGTGTGGCCCAATCGATTTCCGCCTGCGTGTAATGAGGCACGGGGAAGTGCAGAATTTTATCGCTCACGCTAATTCGGCCTACGGGAACGACCGGCGCCGCCTGGATAATCTTCAGCACGTCGCCTGCGAGGACGGCGCCGATTCTGGCTTGCTCCTGATAGCCGCTCTGCGCGTCCTTGCGCGATGTGTCGAGATGATTCACATTTCCAGCAGCGCCGATCGTGAACATCGAGAAGAAATCATCGCCCTTGGCCATTCTTAAAACCTGGCCGAGCGGGTAGGAGAAGTCAGCCGAGAATTGCAGGCCGCCTGTGGTGTCCTGGTGCAGACCGAAGTTGACATAAGCGGCGACGGGCGCGGTTTCGCCAGGGGATGCAAAATAAAGAACCGGCAGTCCAGGATCGATGGGGCCTGCGGGCCGTGCGATGTTCGGATTCAACTTGCCGGGATTCCATCCCACGGTGCCGTCGTTCATGAAGTAACGGCGATTGAAGCTCAAGCTTGATTCTTCACCGACGCCGGCACGCATCTCGACCGGAGCTAGGGCGGCATTGGCTTTCACGATGGCCTCAGCGATCTTGCCGGCGAGCAAATCGGTGTAGGTCTGCGTGATCTGCTTCGCCTCGCCGTCGAGGTCATAGCGCGAAGGAACGGTCCAGATGACCGGGGTGGTGTGCGCATGCGTTGCGCTGATCATTACGTGGTCGGTCATCAGTCCAATCCGCTGGTTGACCATGTTGCGGGCGGCATCGGAGATGCTGGCTGGCAGCGACACCAGGTCGCAGGCGGCCATCGCAATCTTGTCGCTGCCCTGCTCCAAAACCATGGCTTTCACGTGCAGCGGATCATGGACGCCGGTGGCGATGCGAGTGTAGTAATAGCCGGCCATGGGCGCGCCGACCGGGGGCGTGATATCGACCGCCGCGACGCCCAGACGCAGTTGCTGGGCGTGGATCCCGCTACTGAAAATCATTGCGACGATAGCGAGATAATTCTTCATGCGACTTCCAACCCTGGTGATTCCGCGGGACGTGCAAGATTTTTCTGTTTTTCCCCGCGTCAGAACCAGGCATTTCCGCAGGAATGCGTTCCGGTACAGGGTAAACCGCTTGTCAATTAACATCTATACAGTTTAGATTTGCTATGTCAATAGCAAACCAGTTGTTTCTGTTATGAAATGGCCTATTGACGCCGGGTGAAGCCAATCCACGATTGTCCCTTTCGCTCTGATCACTTTCCCGCTGCGCTCCGGCGCAGTTCATCTTCGAGTTCCATGAAGGTGCACGGATGAACTCGCAAGCAAAGCCTCGATGGCCGGCGATCGTGGCCGGCGTAGCGCTTCCTCTTCTTATCGCGGCCGCTTCCGCGCAGGAACCACACTCGCCGCTGCTGCCTGCACCGGTAAAAATTAGGTATGGCGCGGGTTATCTGCCGCTGGGCTCACTCTGCGTTGCACCCGTCAATTCGGCTGTTCCGGAGGATATCTATGCACAGCAGGCGCTCCTGGAGGGAGCGCACGGAGTGCTTTCAACATGCGCAGCGCAAGGAAGGAAACATACCCTCGCCATCCGGTTGGAGCGTACGGGACCCGTCGCGGCACTTCCTGTACCCGGCGAAAAGCCGGGCCCCGAATCGCGCGAGGCGTATTCGATTGACATCTCCGGAGATGGCGTGCTGTTACGCGGCCGATCTTCCGCAGGCGAATTTTACGCGGTGGAGACGCTGCTTCAGATGCTTGAGCATGCGCCCGATGGCGCGATGCGCTTGCCTTTCGCTCACGTTGAGGACTGGCCCGCGCTAAGCTACCGCGCAACGCTGATGGATGCCGGTTCGGAAGGCCCGATGCTGACCTTCGATGAAGTGAAGCAGCAGATTGACTTCATCGCCCGATGGAAAGGGAATCAGTATTTCTTCTATTCGGAAGGCAACATTGAGCTACGTGGGTATCCGCTGCTGAACCCGGACGCCCGCTTTACGCAGCAGCAAATACGTGAGATCGTCGCCTACGCTCGTGAGCGCCACGTCGACGTGGTACCCGCCCTCGAAATGTATGGCCATCTCCATGATCTGTTCCGGATTGAACAGTATTCGAACCTGGCGGATTTTCCGCACGGCGGCCAATTCAATCCGACAGATCCACAGGTAAAAGCGCTGCTCGCCGACTGGGTGAATCAGATCAGCGACCTCTTTCCAAGCCCGTTTGTCGACGTCGGCTTCGATGAAACCTGGAGTCTGCAGAAGGCCGCGGCGCAAGCTTCCACGTCTACGCCGGTGCAGTTGTTCATTCAGCAACTTACAACGGTCACCGATCTTTTCCAGGCGCACGACAAGACGGTGATGGCTTATGCCGACATCATGGTGAAATTTCCCGGCATCATTCCGCGCCTGCCCAGGGGCCTGATCGCACTCCCCTGGTATTACGAGTCACAGCCTGATCCGGAATATCATCGATGGCTCGATCCACTGATCGATGAGGGAGTACCAAATATGGTCAGTTCCGGAGTGATGAGTTGGGATGAAATTGCTCCGGACTTTACGGTGAGCTTCGAAAACATCGACACCTTGCTCGTGGCGGGCCGGCGGTCTCACTCCATGGGCCTGCTTAACACGCTTTGGACCGACGACAATCAGATGCTGATGGAGATGTCGTGGCCCGGCATCGCGTATGGCGCAGCGGCGGCGTGGCAACAGGCTGCGATGCAGCAGCAGGATTTCTTTGCCGACTTTGCGCGCATACAGTATCCGAAAGCAATCGCACCCGATATGGCTTCCGCGTTGACCAGCCTGAACCTGGCTGAGCGCAGCCTGCATGCGGCTGTCGGCGAAGAGACCATGCGCGAGTCCTGGCGCGATCCATTTACTGCATCGTCTCTTGACGCACTGCGCGGGAAATATGACGACCTGCACAATTGCCGGATGGAGGCTGAGAACGCACTGACGCATCTTTACGCAATCCGAGACACCGCACCGGAAACGCCACATCTGGACTCGTTTCTTTTCGGGGCACGCGCGATCGATCTGGCGGGCATGAAATTCATATTTGCCGGCGAGATCGTCTCGGCATGGCAGTCATTGCCGCCGCATCCCACGCGCCAGCAGTTTCTTGACGCGCTGGGCCAAGGAGTCTCGAACGAGACGCACAGCCGGATGATGGACATGATGGACGGCGTCACCAGCACGCGCGAGCTCTACCGCAAAGCATGGCTTGAGCAGTACACACCGTACCGGCTAGGCACTGCGTTGGGCCACTGGGATGCGGAGTATCTGTTCTGGCTGCGCGCGCTGACAAATTTCGAGAATTTCCGGCGCAGCTTCCGGTCCGGCGATGCCTTGCCTTCACTTCACGACCTGCTGATCACAGATCGATAGGGGAAATCTATTGTTCGTTTTTGCTCCCGGGTGGCGCGAGCAAATCGGCATACTCTGCTGTGAGTCGCCGGATCTTGTAATTGAATTCGGTGAATTTGTCTTCCCACGCCTTCGCCTGCTGCGAAGTGTATTGGTAAAAGCCCCGGCCGTTGGCAATCCCTCGACCGCCGCCTTCCACCACGTCGCGCATCAACTTCGGAACACCTGGATCGTTTGAGAGATCGGGCAGCAGATCGTGCATGACGCGGTAATATCCTTCCACCCCCATGAGGTCCATATAACGAAAAGGACCGGCGAATGGAATCCACCAGCCCACATCATTGCGCAGCGAGCGGTCCACATCTTCCACGCTGCAAATCCCGGAATCGACCAGGTGACAGGCCTCCCGGAACATGGCATAGGAAATGCGATTGGTAATGAATCCCCGAATCTCTTTGCGCAGAGTGGACGGTTCCTTGCCCCAGGTGGGTGCAAGGGCTGCGATGCGATCCAAATATTCCGGCGATGTGGCGGCGCCGGGGATGATCTCGAGGAAGCGCGTAACGTGCGCCGGCTCATCCCAGTGAATGCCCAGGATTCGTTCTGGATGCCGCGCGCCTTCCTGGAGCAACGACACTGGCAGCGCTGAAGTGTTTGTGGCCAGAATGCAGGTTGAAGTGACGAATTGCTCGGCGCGATGGAGCAGTTCCCGCTTATCCTTCAAATCCTCCTTGATCGACTCGAATACAATCTCGGAATCGGCAATGCCTTCGAGTTCGGCTGTCATGTGAAAGCGGCCCGCTAGAATTTGGACAGGTTCGGTGAGCAAGCCTTCCTTCGCCATTTCCAGAAGCAGTTCGCGAATCCGCTCCGGAACACTTGCGCTTGCCTCCAGATTGTCTGTCACGCCGGTTACACGGTGCCCCGCCGCCAAGAGGCAAGCCGAAATGCTGCGCCCCATCAGTCCGAGTCCGATCACCGCTACAGAGCTGCCGTTGTCCCTTGTCATGCTCATGCCTGCCGCCTCCTTCTTCATTCGCTGAAATGCAGTTGCGCTGGCGCGCGGCGGAAGCCGCGTGTCAGGACGATCAAGTACAACAGCCCTCCGGCGACCCACGTTGCTCCGATCTCCTTAGCCAGTCGCGGAAGGCTGATCCAGATGACCGCGCAAAAGACGAAGCCTGCAAGGGGCGCGGCGATGTCATAGAGTAAGCTGCCCCTTCGGCCGCGCCGGTAAAAAACACGCACCACGGTCAGGTTGACGCCCATGAACGCAATGAACGCGCCGAAATTCAAGACCTCGGCTGCATGCTCATAGTTCATCAGCAGCGAGCCTGCGAGGGTGATCACGGCGATAAACAGCATATTGAAAGACGGCGTGCTGCGCGCGTTCAAAAATCCGAAGGCACGGCGCGGAAGCACTCCATCGCGCCCCATGCCATAAAGCAACCGAGCAGCTCCCAGTTGCCCGGTGAGTGTGGAGCCCACACAGGCCACGAAGAGGGTGAGAGCCATCGCCTGAAAGAGCCACGGGCCGCCGGCGCGACCACAGACGTCGAGAAAAGCTGTTTCAACATTGGGAAAGTCGTTGTAGGAGGGCCAGACGCGAGCCGCGAGATAGATCTGTAGCGAACTCATCAGCCCAGTTAGAGCGCATACCAGGACTGTGGCAATGAGTACGTTTTTGCGGGGATTTTCCACGTCTTCTGCGAGCGTGGTCACGCCATCGAATCCGATATAAGTGAGAGCCGCGAACGACGTGGCAGTGAACACCTGGCGCAGGTTGAATGTGGCGGGGTTGTAGATGGGCTGGATGCTGAACAACGCATGCGCCCCGCCATGCAGCGCCAGGTAGCGAATGGTCATTGCGAAGTACCAGCAAATAACGCCGAACATGGCGCAGAGCAGCACGATGTTCGATCTGGCTGCGGATCGTACGCCAGCCAGGTTCAGCCCCGTAATTGCCACAGTTAAAAGCACAACCCAGACCGAGTAAGGAATGCCATGGACCAGCCTGGTCAATGTAAGCGCAGCGTAGATGGTGCTGACAATGGGGAGGATGAGGTAGTCCAGTACCATCGCCCACCCGGCCAGGAAGCCCAGGTGGACATTGAGGCCTCGTGAGACATAGGTATATGCCGAGCCGGCCGAAGGATAAACCGATGCCAAACGCCCATAGCTCACAGCCGTCAGCATCATCGCAAACATCGCGATCAGGATTGTGGTGACCATTTGCCCGTGAGACAGCTGTTGCGCCACGCCGAATAGGCCCACCGCCGCAATTGGCTGGATCAGGACAATGCCGTAGAAAACCAGGTCCCAAAGTCCGAGGACTCGTCTAAGTTGAGGAACTCCTTCAGAGTTCTGCAAACCTTCCTCCATTCTGAGGACCAGCGATTGGCATAGAGCGGGGACGTAGGCGCGTTCTCAGCGGTCATTGAAGGTAAGCCGCGCGAACTGCCTTGACTTTAGTTACCTGCTACCCTCACTATAAGTCCCGGGCCCAATTGAAACATGGCTGATTCAATACAAAAACACAATTTTTCTGCGCAATGCGCACAGACCGAGATTCTGCAGCCATTCGCTCCGGTTATTCACGAAGCCAATGTGCGGCGGAAGACGGGTGGTTCATTGCGACGCTTCGAGCGCGCTTCGCGCAGTTTGTGCGGGGGAGTCTCCAGCGGGCTACGCCGAAACGCACGCCCTTACCCGCTTTATTTTGCGCGTGGGCGGGGTTCGCGGCTGGAAGACGTGGATGGCAACACCTACCTGGATTACTGCCTAGGCTGGGGCCCGAATATCTTGGGAAACGCCCCCGCAGAGATCGTTGACGCCATCCATCAGTGCATACGGAAGGGACTTACTTTTGGGGCACAGCACGATCTTGAATACGAAGTCTCCGAGTTGCTCACCGGCGTCATCCCATGTGCGGAGCGCGTCTGCTTTGCCAACAGCGGGACGGAAATCGTTCAAGTCGCTTTGCGGCTGGCGCGCGCTGTAACCGGACGTCTCAAGTTCATTAAGTTTGAAGGTCACTATCACGGGTGGGATGACAGCGTCCTGCTGAGCTACCACCCTTCAGAGGACGATCTGGGCTCTTCTCCGCTTCACCCGGTCCATGAAGGTTCAGGACAACTGCCTGCAGACTATACGGTCGTTGCGCAGTGGAACGACGTGGAAAGCGTGCAGCGCGCGTTTGCGGAAAATGAGGGTCAGATTGCCGCTATCATTTGCGAGCCGCTGATGTGTAACAGTGGCTGCATCGCGCCACAACCGGGCTTTCTGGAGTTTCTGCGTTCCATCACTCAAGACCAGGGCGCTCTGCTTATTTTTGATGAAGTCATCACGGGCTTCCGCCTGGGAATCGCGGGCGCACAGGGGTTTTACGGCGTACTTCCGGACCTGGCAACGTACGCCAAAGCTGTCGGCGCAGGTACGCCGCTTAGTGTGCTGGCGGGCCGGCAGGAGTTTATGGAACTCATCGAGCGCGGCGAGGTGGTGCATGCAGGTACGCTCAATGGGAATCTTATTGCACTCTCTGCGGCGCGTGCAGTGCTGCAGGCGCTCATGCGCGATCCCGATACCACGTATGGCGAACTCTTTCGGCGCGGCGAGGCATTGCGAGCGGGAATCGAAGAGATTCTAGAGAGACGCGGCCACCGCGTTTGCATCGCCGGTGAAGGTCCCGTTTTTCATGTATCCTTCATCGATCGCGCTCCACAGAACTATCGCGACTTGCTCGCCGCTGACAAGCAAAAGTACAGCAATCTTCTTCTCGCGTTGCTTGACGAGGGAGTGCTTGCGTTGCCGGACGGACGCTGGTACGTGTCGACGGCTCACACCGACGGAGACATCGAGCAAACGCTCGAAGCCGTGGCGCGTGCGGCAATCTGAGGGTGCTGAGCGCTAATTCGCCGGGAGATAGGCCACGCAGTCGATCTCCACTTTCATGCCGTCCTCGACCAGCGTCGCCTGCACGGTGGTGCGTGCGGGGCGCGTTTCACCGAAGAACGCCGCATAGGCTTCGTTCATTGCGGCAAAGTCAGACGCCGTTGCCAGGAATACGCTGCACTTCACGATGTGCTTGCGGTTTGCGCCGCAGCCTGCCAGCACACGCTCGATATTCTCGAGAACCAGAGTTGTTTCACGACGAATGTCGGTGAACATAAACTTTTGTGTCTCGGGATCGATGGGCCCCTGCCCGGACACGTATAGAAAATTGCCCGCACGCACCACCTGCGAATAAGCACCTTTTGGCTGTGGCGCGTCTTCTACGTTTACGTGCACAACGTCACCCATGTGTTAGCCTCCGGGCGCGGGCCATTTCGTCGGTTCTTCGAGGTGATTCCCGCGTCTCAATAGGTATATACTATTTTCATTAGAAGCATGACAGAAAGCTTGTGAGCGAGCTACTTTTTTCAGGAGCAACACTCGTCGATGGCAGCGGAGGCGATCCGTTTCGCGCGGATATTCTCGTCGTGGGCGACCGTATTACGCAGGTTGCGCCAGGGCTGAAATCGCGAAGCGCCACGCACGTCGATTGCACGGGGCTCACTTTAGCGCCTGGTTTTATTGACTCGCATACGCATTCGGACCTGCAGGTCATCGAAGGCCGTACCGACAAGTTGCGTCAAGGCGTGACCACCGAGGTCATTGGCAATTGCGGTTTTTCAACATACCCGCCGGCACGTCATCCAGATGAGCTGCGCAGCTTTGCCAACGGCATCTTCTGCGGCAATGACACCTGGGGCTGGAGCACGACCGAAGAGTATCTGAAAGCTGTTCAGCAAAGCCGCACGGCGAATGTTGTCTCGCTGGTAGGCCATGGATCGTTGCGGATTGCCGTTGCGGGCCCGAAGCAAGGACCGCTCGCGGAAGCGGAGATCTGCTCGATGGAGAGCTTGCTCGATGAAGCCTTCGCCGCCGGCGCGGCCGGTTTTTCAACGGGGCTGATGTACGCCCCTGGCTCGAGCGCGCCACAGGAAGAGTTGCAGCGGCTTTGCAATGTAACAGCCCGGGCGGGAAAGATCTACACCAGCCACATTCGCTCGTACTTCTCCGGTCTCATCGAAGCGGTGGACGAACAGATTGAACTGGCCCGTCGCAGTGGTGGCCGCCTGCAGATCTCGCACCTGCAGGCAGTGGGAGCCGCCAATTGGCCACTACAGCAAGCCGCGATCGCCCATATCGAGAAGGCTCGTGCGGATGGCATCGATGTTGAGTTCGACTGCTATCCCTACGTAGCGGGATCGAGCGTACTGACTCAGGTGCTGCCGCAGAAAGCGCTCGATGGCGGAGTGCCCGCGCTGCTTGGGCGCCTGCGCGATCCTGCGGCACGTCAAACAATCTGCGACGAACTGAACCGCACGGTTCCGTGGCGGTGGTCGGATATTTACATATCCTCTGTCAGGACCCGCGGCAACCAATCGGACATTGGCAGCAATCTCGAGCAGCTTGCGGAGCGCAAGGGCAAATCGTCCGCCGATGTAGTGCTTGATCTGTTGCTCGACGAGGAAGGCGACGTGAACATGCTTTGCTTCAACCAGAGCATGGAAAACCTGCATGCGACCTTGACTCATCCATGTTCCACCATTATCAGTGACGGGTTTTATGTGAAAGGCCGGCCGCACCCGCGCCTGCATGGAACATTTCCATTGCTGCTCGGTACGTTTGTCCGCGAGCGACGCTGGCTAACGCTGCCGCAGGCCGTGCACAAAATCACAGCCAAGCCCGCGCAGCGCTACTCACTCAAGGATCGTGGCCAGTTGGCACCGGGCTACTTCGCCGAGCTGGTGGGATTTCACGCAGAAGCCATCGACAGTCCCGCCACGTACGAGTCTCCCGATCTGGCTCCGATTGGCATCGAGTTCGTGTATCGCGACGGCCAACCGGCAAAGCTCTGAAACCTGTCCCAACGTTGATTTTGCATTGAAACACAGAACGGGGAATGCAATCCTAATGAGCGTGACCTCAATCAAGAATGCCGCAATTGTCGTCAAACGACGGGATGAGAATGTCCCGGAGCAGACGAACAAATACTCCGTTCCCGTGGTGCGAAGCACGTTCCGAATCCTTGAAGAGCTTGCGCACTCCGAGCCACTGGGCCTTAAAGAGATAACGAAGAATACCGGTATCGCCAAATCTACGGTCTTCCGCGTTCTCAATACTCTCGCGCAGATGGGCTATATAATCCGCGATGCGGATCGTTATTATCGCATCAGTCCGGCGCTGGGACATCTTGTCAACGAGGAAGCGTCGGGAGAAGCCCTGCGCCGCCTCGCGCTTCCAATCATGCTTGAATTGCGCAATAGATACGGCGAAACGGTCAATTTAGGCGTGCTGCACTTTGATAAGGTGACTTACATCGAAGTCGTCCCTAGCGAATTTGCGCTACGCCTGCAGGAGAGCCGGGGCGCTTGCGTGCCTGTGCATGCCAGTGCGCTGGGCAAGGCTATCCTGGCATTCTCTCCGCAGAATGTGATCGAGCAACTAATCCGAGGACATCATCTGGATAGCATCACGCCCAATACGATCACACGGCCGGATGACTTGCTGGCCGAGATCAAGCGAGTTCGCAGCATGGGGTTCGCGTTTGATCGCGGCGAGGGCTCACTGCTCGCGGTGTGTGTCGGCGTGCCAATCCTCGATGGACAGGGAAATGTCACAGCGGCGATGAGCATATCGGGACCGGCATCGCGATTCAATCCGAAGCGCGATTCGCCCGTGATCGCCTCCCTGCTTAAGGCCGCTGCGGATCTGAGCCGCGCATTGGCACGGCCATTTGGAGAGAGCTGACGATCGGCGAATGGTTAGGCAGCCAAACATAAGCCGCCAAATTTGCCAGCGAGTATTCGCGAAGTGGTGAACAGATCAACTAGAGTGGAAATCCTGGAACTTTGGTCGGTTGAACGTGCGCGTTACCGGCCAGATTCAAACTGATCATAATATGATGGCGTTGATTCGAAGCAGCGAAAAACAGCTGCAGACCAAACCGCCCGGTGAGCAATTGGAAAGCCCACCGGGCGAATAAGTGACTATCCAGACTTAGAACTCGATACGTCCTCCAATTTGCACTGTGCGCGGCGTGGCCTGGGTCAATTGTCCAAAGTTGCCCGAGTTGACAGTTGCGATCAATCCAGTGAGATTTGTGTGATTCAATGCATCGAACGCATCCATCCGCAACTGGAAGTTCGATTTTTCAGTGAAGGCAAAGACCTTTTTAAAGCTCAGGTCCAGGTCTTCATAGCCGGGTGCATACTCGCCGTAGCGCTGTAGAGTGCCGGGTGTCAGTTCCGCGTTTGCCAGACCAAACGGGACGATGGGAAATGCAGAGTTGCCTGCAAGTTGAGGTGCATTCGGACAGGCCCCGGTCGGCTGGCAGGGATTCAGGAATTGGTGCACCAGGCCGGCGCCGAATTTGCGATAGCCGGACACGTACTGCGGCCCGCTGCCCCAATTCGGCCGGTCCGCTGGATAGGAGGACGCAGAGTCGGTGATGTTGACAGGCAGTCCTGTCTCGCCGGTGAAGATGCCGCCAAATTCCCATCCTCCCAGTAGTGCCGTTCCCGCGTAACCCTTTGCATGGAGCCACATATTCAACGGCACGCGCCAGATTCCGTCAATCACGAATCGCTGCCGCAGATCAAACGGCGCCGGACCATAATCTCCTTGCGGATTGTTGTTGTTCTGGACTTCAGTCGGCTGAAGAATGTCAGCGTCGCCGTACGAAAGAACCTTGCTCCAGGTATAGTTCACGCCAATCTGTACGCCATGTTGCAGTTGCTTGGTTAGCTCAGTCTCGACGGCATTGAAGTTACTGCGGTCGCCTGCCTGGAACTGGAAGAAAGTTCCGAAGTTTGGCACGGGAACTGCATCGGTGACGCGGTCCGGCAGATTCCGCGTCTCGAACTGATTCAAATGCAATCCGCGCGTATCCAACAGGTGAATCTTCGCGGCAATGCCGAATGGAAACTCGCGTTCGATTCCCAGGAAATACTGGATGCTGCTCGGGTCAGGGAAATACGCGGCCACATTTTCAAATGCGATATTGGTTCCCAGCGCGCCCGCATTCTGCAGCGACGTCAGTTCCGAAGTATAGGCGGTGTAACTTCCACTCACCGGATACTTGAGACCGACCGATGCAGCTTGGGCCTTGTTGACGGTAAAATTCAACGGTTCGCCGGGAGGGAGTCCGTAGGTATCCACCGGTCCGCCATAGATGGTGTGGTTCACTGCGAACATGCCGAATCCGCCGCGCACGACGAGCTTCTGATCGAATTGCGGCACCCATGCGAATCCGAAGCGTGGCTGGATGTTGCTGTACGTAGCCTGGTACATCGAGCCGTTCGGCAGAAAAGCGCCGAATCCCCAGCCAAGCGAAGGATTGCTTGAGCTGATTCCGCGGTTGAAAACGCGGCCTTCCAATTCCTTGGGTACCGTGTAGTAGTCATACCGGACACCGAGGTTGAGTGTCAGCCCCGCAGCCGCGTGATAGTCGTCCTCTACATATCCGCCGTAATTCCAGGTGGTCCATCCAAAAAGCGGCGTTCCCGCGGGCAGCGAGTTCGGCGCATCCAGCACGGAATCAGGTGTATTGGCGTTGAAATCTGCCGCGCTGGAGTAGGAGATTGTCGCCGTGGTGTATTTGAAGCGTGCTGCCAGCGTTCTCTCCAGGATTCCGCCAAACTGCAAAGTATGCTTGCCAATCACATTGACGGCAGAATCCTCGTAGGAAGTGATATTCCCGTGCTGAAAGAACGCCCCAACTCCGCCTGTGCTGAATCCCGCGTACGACATAGTTGGCAGCCCAGCAAAGAATGCTTCGTTAATGCGATTCAGCTTCAAATTGTTGAAGCCGAAACGAGCATTGTTCGTCCACCGATTCCCCAAATAGGAGTATGTTGCGTTCACGTCGTCCATGTGGCCGTCGTACACCTGTGGGTTGCTCTCAATCACTGTGGGAATGCTTTCATATGGCCGTGCGCGCGTGTACCGGACGGCGAGCTGGTTCTTCTGGTTGAAGTAGTAATCCAGGCGAAGTACTCCGTTTCCATCCTTCTGCGGCTCCGAGCCCGCGCCCAGAAAGGTAGCGGTGAGCGCGGTGGGGTTGTTCGACGGCTGCGTGATCGTCGGGAACACTGCGAAGATTGGTGCGTACGCTGATGGACTAATCCCCACGAGATATGGCGTCGGCACCGTGCCGCTCACCGGCGATTGCGTCGCTTCGCGCGCTCCGGTATAGCTTCCAAACAGAAAGAGCTTGTCGCGGATGACGCGTCCACCCAGCGACCCGCCGTACTCGTTGAACGTCTTGCCGCGCCGGGTTGTCAGGAATTGATTACGCCCGTCATAAAGCGCCTCTTCATTGATCTCGTAGAGCGAACCGTGATAGTTGTTTGTTCCGCTTTTCGTCACAATGTTGATGTTGCTCGAAAGCGTATTCCCAACAGTCGCGGGCGCGATGCCCTTGGTGAATCCGACCTCTGCGATGGCATCGTTGTTCACTGTGTTCACTACATTTGGCCCCTGGTAAAAATTGAACGCAGTGAACTCTGGATTCGAAGTCGCATTCGTTCCGTCGACCGTGAGGTTGTAACCCACGGACGCAAGTCCATTCACATTCAATCCGCTTCCCTGCGGACTTGTCGAAGCCACCGTGCTCGCGGAAAGTGGCTTGATGGTCGCAGTGTTGAGTTGCAGCATTGTCGTCCAATCCTGGTGTGCCACAGGCAAAGTATTCAAACTGGCCGCAGGGAGCGTCGACTCCTGGTCTGACGTCACGGTCTGGATCTCCGCCACGTCGCTGCCGCTGACCTGCACTGTCTCCGTTTGTTTCGCGACTGATAGGTGGATTGGAATGTCAGCGCTCTCGGAAGTGTTCAGCTCCAGATTGGTCATCTTTTCTGTCGTGAAACCGGCATGGGAGACTGTCAGTTCGTACCGGCCTACGACGACAAATTGGAAATGAAAGGCGCCGTCAGCGCCGCTGGTTTCGGTCCGGATAACATTGTTATCCAGGTTCCTCAGGTTGACGGTCGCCCCTGGCACGACCGCACCCGTAGTGTCCGTCACGACGCCCGTTAGCGTCGCCGTCGTCACTTGCGCTCGGATAAAGCAACAACTGCACAGCAGAAACAGCAGGGCAGGGATTGCTGCGGAGATTCTCTTTGCGTGGTTCATGCATTGCCTCCGAATTAGGTCGTTTCCCGTGATTCTGGATCGCGAGGATTGCAAATGGAGTGACTGCACAAAAGCCCAAAAATGAAACGGGGAAACTCTAGAAAGCCAGATGCTGGCTTGTCAAGTACAATATGTCGACATATCGTATATCCTTATCTGCGGGGCAATACTCCTTTTGACGCTCGATTCGCACCTGGAATCCGAGAATTCGCCCCATAGGCTGATCATTCTTGCTGCGCGCGCCAAGACCTCTGCGTGTTCCGGGGATGTTTCTCTCAAGCCGGCACGAAAGGTAGGACTTTTCTTTAATTCGTGTCAACGTGTTTCGAGCTGCGAAGACGACGAAATCTAATTCCCGAATAAGTCATGTTTACTCAGCGATTTATGATTGTGATGCGATTTTAAGCGAAAGCAAGGCTGGGCGAGAAATCCAAGCTGTGAAACTTTCGCGCAGAGGACGCAGACCGGACGCGAGAGCGGCTTGTTCGTTCCGCGAGTCGGTTTGGCGCGGCTAGAGAGGGCCGGCTGGCACGGCCGGTACCGCCTTCGCAGCCAGACGCCGGCCTCCCACCATGAGTGCGATCGCAATCCCGAGATAGACGACCCCGGTTGCGCTTAGGCAGACGCTCATTCCGAATCGCAGAGAAGTGGCTCCGATGCACAGCTGAGCTGCCGCGCCTCCGAGCCATCCCAAAGAGTTCATGATGCCAAGCGTCGCGCCCCGTCGTTCGATAGGTGTGACATCGTAAAGTGCAGCCCAGAGATTGGAATCGTATACACCTTTAAAGAAGCCGAAGCCAATCATCGCCGCCAGAACCGCCGTTACCGCCGTCGTCCAACCGGATAGAAAGAGAAATGGTACACCGCAAAACAGGCCGATCGCCTGCATGCGGATCCGTGCGCTTCGATCGCCGCGACGGCGCCTCACGAGGGCGTCAGCCGCTGCGCCGCCGCTGATCACTCCGACGATCGACGCGATCTGCAAGTAGGCGGAGCCGTTCAGTCCGGACATTGTCAGGCTCATGTGAAAACGACGGAAGAGGTAAGTCGGCATCCACACGGTGAAGATCATGGCCACAAAATTTGCGCCAACAAATACCGAAGTCAACAGCCACGCCGCTCGATTGCGTGCGAACTCGCTCAACCCCTCGATGAACCGCCCGCCGGCCTTCAACTTTCCGGCAACAGCGTCGGAGAGCCCTCGCTCCGGCTCCTTGAGGAGTGGCCAAAGAAGCAATGCCAAAAGGATGCCAGCGGCACCGAAAAGCCGAAAGCCGGCACGCCATCCATAAAACTGTCCGATGTATCCCGCGATGGCTCCGCCCACGATGCTTCCGATGTAGACGCTGGACTGATGCAGCGACATGGCGCGCGAACGGGTGTCGACGGAGTGATAGTCGGCGATCATTGACAGCGCGGACGGAAAGTAGAAAGCTTCGCCCATGCCGCCGCACGCGATTCCTATCGTGAGCCAGAAAGAGTCATGTGCAGTCGCGGTTCCCACCGTCGTGAGCGACCAGAAGATCAGGGCACCAAGCACCAGTCCGCGGCGCGGAACGCGGTCGCAAATCAACCCTGCCACCGGCCCGAAAATGGCATATGCGCACATGAATGAGGCGCTCAGCACCGCCAACCCCGCGTCACTCAAACGGAATTCGCTCCCCAGCAGTGGGAAGACCGTAAAGATCAACTGGCGGTCAGCGTAATTGAGAAAGCAGACGCACCACAGCATGGCAACAACCAGCCATTTGTAGGTGTCTCCGGTACTCATGAATTTGAGGCGGGAATGCGGGATTCGAAGATCTCAGGCAAATGCTGGCGAAGCGTGGTTTCGCGCCGCCAGTGATCATACTCATTCAGGCGTTCGCGTTGGCTGGTTTGTATGTGCGCGGCCATCGCCTTGATGGCGGCGTCGCTGTCTTTCGCCGCAACTGCATTCAGGATCTGTTGATGATAGTCATAGATGCTTTGCAGCTCTTCAGCGCTGTGCCCGCGTCGGCGGATGGCAAAGACGCGAATCAGCAGCCGCGTATCGTGCAGGATCTTCTGGATTCTCGAGTTCCCGGTCATACTCATAAGCAACGCATGAAATCCGAGATCGCTCTCGATGAATCGGCGATTCTGCTCCAGGTCCAGCTCCGGCATATTCCGGTCCTTCAACTCCTTCTTCAGCACCAGCAGTTGATCTAGCATGAACTGCAAGCGATCCCTGTCGGCAAGTCGAAGTGGAAAGCTTGCGACACGGCCAACTGAATAGTTTTCAAGCGCTTCGCGGAGCTCGTACAGCTCAATAATGTCCCCGCGCTCGAGTTGCGCGACGACCATTCCCCCATTCTGGTTCTGTTCGAGCAGACCTTCGGCATCCAGTTGCTTCATTGCCTCGCGAATCGGCGTTCGGCTGCTGCCAAGTTCTTTCGCCAGAACCAGTTCGCTCACGCCTGCCCCGGGACCCAGCACGCCATCCGAAACCAGCTTCTTTATATGCTGGTAGGCCCGTTCCCTCACAGAGAGCCCCGGTAGACTTCGACGCTTGCTTTTTCGCCTTTCCATTGCAGAGAAAATATACCACCTTCAAATGCCTTTGCCATGTCTACAATCCTCGCGCGATGAATCGTTCAAGGAGCCTATTTTTCTCAATGCATGGACACATGTCCTCATTCTGTCGACATACGAACGACAATTTGCTATATTCTTCGCTTGCGGCCCTTATCAACGCTGGGAGGGGCTGGGTTGCTTGATGTTGACCCCACACCGCAGCAACTCGATGCAGCAATTAACGGAAAGGAACTTTGCCGCTGAATGTCGGACAAATTGGTGAATGGACTTTACGCGGCCCTGCTCACACCCCGTAGACCGGATGACTCAGTCGACGAGTCTGCTTTTGCTCGCGTGGTTTCCTTCCTTGCCGGACGAGGTGTCACAGATTATGCAATCAATGGAGCGACCGGGGAATTCTGTCTCTCGTCTCCAAACGACTTAAGAACGGCTCTCCGTGTGACACAAAAAGTCGTGCCTGGGGCAAAAATCCTTTGCGGGATCGGAGCCGCTGGGACTGCGAAGTCCCTTGAACTTGGCAGGATCGCCGCCGGAGAAGGAGCACAGGCGCTGCTGCTGCCGATGCCTTATTTCTTCCCTTATGAACAAGAGGATCTAGAGGCGTTTGTCGAATCGATTGCCTTCGCCGCTGAACTGCCAGTTCTTCTCTATAATCTCTCTGATTTCACCACGGGATTAGAGCCGGAGACTTCCTGCCGCCTTATCCAAAACGTGCCGAATGTGATCGGGATCAAGGACTCGGGAGGATCTCTGGCAACGCTGCGTCTGCTCACTCGGGAACAGATCCATTCCTGCCGGATGGTCGGAAACGATGGTGCGCTGGCCGATGCGCTACGCGAGCGCGTCTGTGATGGCGTCGTTTCCGGGGTCGCCTGCGTCCTGCCCGAGTTGATCTGCGGTCTTTATGCCGAGCGCGAGCATGCGGGTAGTGAGAGGTTCGTTCAATTGAGCGCGTTACTCGATACCTTCAGAAGCAAACTCGCCCGATTCCCAACGCCATGGGCTCTTAAATGGATCGCGGAGGCGCGCGGCATCTGCACCGCAACGTTCTCGCAACCTGTGACTGAACAACGCAGGCATCAGGGCGCGGAACTCGCAACCTGGTTCCGAAACTGGGAAGCGGCATGTCTGGCAACCGTTGAACCTGTTCGCTAACAGATCTGCTATTAATCCGCGCTGGCGCGTACGAGGTGCCGGCCGACTTCGCAGGAAAAGCCCCGCCAGGTGCGCCCTCCCCGGTAGTATCCGCGAAATGGATCGCACGAAAGATTCATCATTTGTATGCGCGCTACTTTGAGCTTCTAACAGCAACCGGCTGCAAGCGGTCTTTTGAATTCGTCATCGCTCGGAGCACGGCAGCGCAAGCTCATTTGAACGACGTATCTCTGGTATGGGCCACGTAACCACGCGGCTCAATTTCTAGCAATCGCTTTGTCGTGGTGCGGACACCACTCTCCGGGTCTCACGTCGCGATTCACCTCACGGATCAGCTTGAGCGAAAGAGCGAACGAGGGGCGAGTTGCGAGTTGCGCCGGTGGCAAAACTAGCCTAGCTTCGATAGGGGTGAATTCTTTTCAATGAAGCGTCCTTATCTTTCTCTGCCAATTCAATTTTCTCTGATAATTCTTACCGTCCTTTTTGTGGGCATCGCCCTGTATTCCGTCGGCGCAAACGCCCAGGCTACACAACAACCCGATGAAGTCCGGCATTCTGTGAATGCCGGCTTTGTACCAGTGCTTCCGGATGCGCTCCGTAGCGGCTTTTTAAACCCTCCGCCTTCCGCGCGCCTGCGCTGCTACTGGTGGTGGCTCAACGGGCACGTCACCATCGAGAGCATCGATCACGACCTTACAGAGATGAAGGCGAAGGGCTATGGCGGCGTTCTGCTGGTCGACGCCAACGGCGCCAACGCAGAAGGAAATGATCCTGTGCCGGCCGGGCCCACGTTCGGCAGCCCGGAATGGACCGCCCTCTTCCTGCACGCGGTCGAAACAGCTCATAAGCTGGGCTTGGAAATCACTCTGACGATCACGAGCGGCTGGGACCTTGGGGCACCTTTCATTGAGCCGAAAGACGGGATCAAAATCCTCACCTGGTCGCACACGCTGGCGGAAAAAGGCGAGACGCACCTGACGCCTCCGACGCCTAGGAATGCGTTCTATCAGCGCATCGCGGTTCTTGCATATCCGTTGCGGCACGGGCCGAAGCTGGCCGGCCAGGAGGGCGATCCGCGTGCACCTCGCACCAATCTCAAGCAGAAAGCGGCTGCTGCGGAAACAGGTGGATCCATGCCGCCAGGCGCTAATCTGCTTTTTGACACGGAAGGCCAATCAGGAGATGAGGACGCTGAGTTGTCTGACGTTCGCAACGTCACGCAATACGTCGATGCCAACGACACGCTGCATTGGGATCCACCTACACCAGGCCCCTGGGAGGTACTGACCGTCGGCTACACCAACTCCGGCATGCGCCTGTCTCCGGGGAGCGGCGCTTGGCAAGGGCTCTCTCTCGACACCCTTTCGCCCGCGACGCTGGACCTCTATTGGGACAAAGAGCTCACGCCGCTGCTGAACAAAGCCAAGCCATATTTAGGAAACACCCTGAAATACGTGACAACCGACAGTTGGGAAATGGGCGGAATGAACTGGACACAGAACTTCCGCGAGGAATTCATCAAGCGGCGCGGATACGATCCTGTGCCCTATCTGCCCATTGTCTCCGGCCGCATTCTGACCAGCAGAGAAGTCAGCGACGAGTTTCTCGCCGACCTTCGCCGCACGGTGGCCGATCTGATCAATTTGCATTTCGATACCATGGCCGAACGCGCAGCCCGGTTTGGTCTGGGCGTCGAATGCGAATCGGGAGGCCCGCACGGAGAACCAGTTGACGCTCTCGAAACCTTCCGCCATGCCGCAGTTCCGCAAACGGAATTCTGGGCGATGTCCAATTATCATCGCACCGCAGATACTGACCGTTACTTCGTGAAAGAAGCCGCCAGTGCCGCGCACATTTATGGCAGGCCCCTCGTCGCCGACGAAGGCGAAACCAGTATGGGCAATCACTGGACGGAGTCGATCGGGATGAACCTGAAGCCATCGTTCGATATGGCTCTTACCGAGGGACTCAATCGCCTGGTATGGCATCAGTTTGCGAGTTCACCCTCTGAGATGGGCCTGCCCGGACAGGAGTATTTTGCCGGCACCTACCTCAATACGAAAGTTACGTGGTGGCAGGAAGCGGGGGCATTCACGGCATATCTTGATCGCGGCCAGTTCATGATGCAGCAAGGCAAACCGGTCGCCGATGTTCTGTATTACTACGGCGATCAGGTGCCGAACTTTGTTCGGCTCAAAAGCGACGATCCCGCTGGTATTCTGCCCGGCTACGATTACGACATCACGGACACAGAAGCTCTTCTGCATCGCGTGGTGATCGATTCGAGCGGCCTGCACACGCCTGAGGGCATCCATTATCGAATGCTCGTTCTGCCTCCCTGGCGCATTGTGCCGCTCTCGGTTATGGAACTAGTCGATCGTTATCTTCGGGTCGGAGGGGTGGTTGTGGGCGAACGCCCGCTGCGGCCACAGGGCATTGTGCCGGCATCGGCGGAGTCGCGCTACCAGCAACTGGCCGAAGCGATTTGGGGCGGCTGTTCGGCAGCGTCGCCGAATGCGGGAATCCACGTTGGCCGCGGCACGCTTTTCTGCGAGGCAAAGGCGCGCAGTGCTCTCGCTACGATGCAAATTCTACCCGACTTCGAGGCAGAGTCCCCTGCCATCGATTACATTCATCGCCGCTCTGAGAAGGCCGACATTTACTTCATCCGCAATGGCAAGCCTGAAGGAGTCACCTCCACAGTCACATTCCGCGTTGCCAACCTTCAGCCTGAGATTTTCGATCCCGTGACCGGCAATGTGACGCCTGCCATGCTCTACGAAAGGACAGAAGATGGCCGCACGAAGATGTCGATCTCGCTCGCACCTTATGAAGCATACTTTGTTGTTTTCCGGCGACCGGCGACGCTGCACCTGACCCAATTGCAACGAAATCACCAGGCAGTCCCTCTCTCCGACGACACAATGGTCGCCGACGAGAATGGTCAATTGGAATTGCGAACCTCGGTTCCCGGCTCCTACGCTGCAATGCTATCCAACGGACGCGAGGCAAATGTGGACGTTCCGACCGCAGCGTCGCGGTTGCTCTCAGAAGGATGGACCCTCGATTTTCCGCCGAACTGGGGTGCTCCGCCGCAAGTCGAAGTGCCGGAGTTGGAGTCGTGGACCGAATTCTCCGATCCGGGGATCCGTTATTTCTCTGGCACAGGCACATATCGAACGACTGTTCACATCAATGCCGGCCAACTTGTTCCCGGCCGCGAGCTCTGGCTCGATCTGGGCGAGGTTCACGAAGTTGCTCGCATTCGCGTCAATGGCACGTCGCTGACGCCGCTCTGGAAACGTCCCTATGCCGCGCGTGTGGACGCTTTCCTGCGTCCGGGCGACAATGCTCTCGAGGTCGAGGTAACCAACCTGTGGCCCAACCGGCTCATCGGCGACGCGCAGCCAGGCGTTACGCATCGTTATACGTGGACAAACATCAAGAAATTCTCCAGCTCGTCGCCGCTGTTAACTTCCGGCTTGCTGGGCCCGGTGAAATTGACGCCCATCTATTGCGTGCACTTTGCTGCACAGTAGCGGACTTGCATCGATAATTCATATTGGACATCGTGGTTTAAGACTGCGCGAAACACGTGGCCGTGACCTTCGGCGTTGATAATGCTGCACATTCCATCGAATTGCCGAAGGCAGGATTCTTGCGTTCCGGAACTGATTGATCGTTTTCTAACGGATTGGATCCGCCCCATAAGGTTTGACCAAACGGCTGCTTGCAGATGTGCTGCGCTGGATTGACTTGCTATTCCCCTTTGCGCCCAGTTAGAGTCCTGCCGGGAGGCGGCTCATTCCTCCCGCAATAAAATGAGTGGATCAACGGCGAGCGCACGGCGCGCGGGAATCCAGGCTGCCAGCAGGCCAAGAAGCAACATCGTGATGGTCACGCAACCCAACACCATCGGATCTTTTGGCGTGGCCTGGTAGACGATAAAGGAGAGCACTCGCGTGCCCATTAGCCCGAGTGCCACGCCGGCAACCGATCCGACGGCCAGCAGGCGAAAAGCTCTCCCCAGGGAAGTGAGCAAGATCTCGCGTTGCCCTGCACCCAGCGCGACACGAATGCCCAACTCACGCATTCTCTTGCTTACGACATAAGAACTCATTCCGAAGACGCCCGTAACCGCCAGCATGGCTCCGAGCAATCCGAGTACACCCAGTGCGACACTGGCAACGCGCGCAGCGAATAATGCCGTATCCATCTCCTCGGACCAGGGACGAATGACGATGGGAAGGCCGGAATCCAAACCGTGAAGCGCGACTTCAAGAGCGCGAGCCATCTCCTGCGGATCGCGCTTGGATCGCACCACCAACCATGTGCCGCTCTCGTCGTGCTGCTGGAACGAGAAGAACATTGCGGGTTGCTGATCTTCAGTCAGGGTACGGTATTTGCCGTCTTCCACGACGCCAACTACTTCCGCACGGTTCCCGCTCCAAAATTTGAAGTGCCCTCCAACGGCGCGGTCGACCGATCCGAAGATCTTTACCGCGAATTGCCTATTGATCAGAGCCACGGTCGGCGCTTTCTTGTTATCGTCGAAACGCAAATTTCTTCCCGCCAGCACCTTTGTACCTGCCGCTTGAAAGTAGCCAGGCGAGATGTTGTAGTTCATCGCATCTGCGCCGGAGTTGCTGGAGCGAAAGTCGCTCACAGTGTCCTTGAAGACCTCCGAGTCGCCCCCTCCCAGCCCTAACGGGACCTGGTTGATATATCCCGCAGCCGTCACGCCGGGGATCGCAGAAACGGCATCGAGCATGCGGTGTTGCATCTGTGAAAAATCATCGTGTGAGTACCCAGCCATGCGGAGATCGGTATTAACGAGAGTTACATTCAGCGGCGAGAATCCATAGTTGCTTTCAAACGAGCGCAACAGACCGCGCACAGCCACGAGCGACGACGTCACGAGCACGGCGCAGATCGCAATCTGGACAACGAGAAGTACATCGCGGACCGCGAAACGCTTCATCCCAGCGCCGCCGCCTGATCCCGTCCGAATAACTTGCCAGGGATCGGAACGAAAGATCTGCCCGATGGGCACGACACCGAAGAGTAACCCGCTGGAGACGGCGAAAAGCAGTGCGACAGCGTAGGTGCGAATGTCGGGATTCACCGGGACATTGATGGGGACGTCGGCGATTGGATTCCATGCGCTGACGGCGTGCAGGATCAAAATGCCGCCTGCAAGTCCGATTGCTCCGCCCACGAGCGAAACCAGCAACGCTTCGGTGAGCAGTTGACGAAGAATCGTTGCCCGTCTCGAGCCCAGCGCCAGCCGCAAGGCTACCTCTTTGGCACGGTCCGCAGTACGGGCGGCGAAGAGGCTGCCTAGATTTGCGCATGCAGCCAGAAGAATGAGGCCGGAAAGTAACATCATCCCGGCCATAAACGCGCGTGCTGGTCCGCCGAGCATGTCACCAACTAGACCCGGGCGAGCCAGTGTGAATCTGATTCCGTCATCGTCGGAAGGATAAGTTTTCGAGAGCCAGGCGCCGATACTATTCAGATCAGCCGTTGCCACCGCTGGAGTGACTCCTGGCCTGAGGCGCCCGATCACCCACGGCGAGTGACTGCCACGATATTGCAGGTTGTTGGCACCCTGCAGAGTAGGTGATTCGACGAGCGGGATATAAAGGGCCGGCGCAAAGAACAGCTCAGTGCCGCGGAACTGTCGTGGTGCCACACCAATAATTGTGAACGGATGCTTGTTCACGTCGACTGCGCGTCCGATCACTCCCCGGTCCTGGTGAAAATGGCTGCGCCAATACTCATAACTGAGGACAACATATGGAGCGCTATTGATGCCTTTCTCATCAGAAGCGTGAAAAAAACGTCCAAGATAAGGCTGGATGCCAAGCGCGTCGAAGTAATTGCCACTGGCCAAATAGGGCCATGCAGTGGATGGATTCTTGCCGGTATCTACACCGACCGCGCCCACAATCTCATACGATGCCAAGCTCTCGAAGGTCCGATTACGGTCGCGTAGATCGATGTAATCGAGGTAAGACTGCGACGGCGTTTGGATCCGCTGCCACGCGCGTTGCACCATATAGAGGTTTTCAGCGCCCGGAACATTGATCGGCCGCAACACTAGCGCGTTTAAAACGCTGAATACGACTGCGTTTGCGCCAATTCCCAACGCGAGGGTGGCGATTGCAGTGACGGTAAAGCCCTGCGACTTTCTCAGTTGGCGCAAAGCAAACTTAAGATCGCTGAACATGCAGTGCCCCCATGAATTTTGCGGCTGAACTGCTTTACGTACTTGGTGCGCGCGCAGTTCCCGCGCTTTCAAATGCCGCGGACTGTTCGAAAATGAACAGTCATCTCATGGAATCGGTCAGTAAGTCATCGCCGAGTCGCCGCTTGTTAGCGCGAAACCGCTTATTTTCAGTGAGTCCGCACAATTTCAATTTGGCAAGCTGCTTGCTACCCCTTTCTGTGATGGATATCGCACGTCCCGACATTAAGCAAAAGAAGAAGCGCCGCATGCTGGTCTGGCTTGCCTGCGGAGCGGTCATTGTCACCCTGTTGGCTGTGGGTGTCTCCCGGTTGAAGCCCGCCTCGCCCACGGTAGATCGATCAACCATCTGGACCGACACAGTAAAACGCGGGCCAATGGTACGCCAGGTGCGTTCGTCGACTGGGGTACTTGCGCCGCGCGAGGACTCCATCGAATTGATCCCGGCGCAGACCGATGCAACCGTAGTGCGCATCCGCATCCTGCCCGGGGCCCAGGTGACGCCCGACACGGTCGTTATGGATCTCAATGATCCGCAACTCCAGCAGGAACTGTTGAACGCGCGGCTGGGGCTAAAGGCGGCCGAGGCGGATTACAAGAGCCTCCAGGCCCAGCTTCAAAGCACCTTGATGGACAAAAAGACCGCGGCCGCGCAAGTGAACGCGGACTATACGCAGGACCAGTTGCAGGCCCAGACAGACAAGGCGCTGTTCGACCTGGGAGTGATCTCGGGCCTCGCGTACCAGAAGTCCAAGGGAACGGCCGACCAATTGGCGGTGCAGCATCAACTCAGCCAGCAGCAACTCGACGTCAATGAGAACGCGATTCAAGTACAGCTTGCCTCGCAGAAGACCAAGACCGACCAGGCCCAGGCCCTACTCGATCTTTACCAAAAGCAGGCGGCGGCGCTCCAAGTGCGTTCAACCATTGCAGGGACGCTTGCACCATTGGCCACCCCGGTGCAGGTGGGTGAGCACGTGACGGCAGGAACGAGCGTGGCTGAAGTGATCCAGCGAGACAAGCTGAAAGCTGAGCTGCAGATTGCGGAGACACAGGCACGCGACATACAGATCGGCCAGCCGGCGACGATCGACACTCACAACGGAGTTATTCCGGGCCATGTTACACGAATTGATCCTTCGGTGGTGAACGGAACGCGCACCGTTGACGTAGAACTTGATGGCGCCTTGCCGCCGGGCGCGGTTCCACAGTTGAGCGTGGACGGCACCATCGATCTGGAACGACTGACCGATGTTCTCTACGTGGGCCGTCCCGCGCTGGGGAACGAAGATTCCACGCTGAACCTGTTCAAGGTCGATGCAGACGGCGCCGGCGCCACGCGCGTGCCGGTAAAGGTCGGCCGAGCCTCAGTGAATGAAATCCAGGTGCTCGATGGATTGAGAGAGGGCGACACGGTGATTCTCTCGGATATGTCGCGTTGGGACAGCGTGGATCGCATTCGCCTTGAATAGCAAAATGTGCGGCGGCTGAAAGAGAGCCTGCAGAGATTGAAAGACAAAGGCGGAAACTGCCAGGAAATTAGGAGAGACACAATGGCAACGAACGGCACGCTGATCGAGATTGAGGACCTGACCAAGGTCTTCTACACGGACGAGGTTGAGACGCACGCACTTTCAGGCATCCATCTGACCATCGCGCAAGGCGAGTATGTGGCCATGTCGGGCCCGTCGGGTTGCGGCAAATCCACGCTGCTTTCAATTCTTGGCCTGCTCGACACTCCCACAAGTGGGCGCTACCACCTGAACGGAAACGCAGTGGAGAATTTGAGTTTCAGCGACCGATCGCGGATCCGGAACCAGGAGATCGGATTCATCTTTCAGAGCTTCAACCTTATTGGCGACCTGACTGTTGAAGAGAATGTCGAGCTGCCACTGACGTATCGCGCGGGGATGCCCTCGGCGGAGCGGAAGCGGCGCGTGAAGGAAGCGCTGGAGCGGGTAAACATGGCGCACCGGATGAAGCACTATCCAGCGCAGCTTTCCGGCGGCCAGCAGCAGCGTGTGGCCGTGGCTCGCGCGCTTGCCGGATCACCCTCGATCCTGCTGGCCGATGAGCCCACCGGAAACCTGGATTCAAAAAACGGCGAAGCAGTGATGCGCCTTCTCAGCGATCTGCACCGCGAAGGTTCGACGATCTGCATGGTCACGCACGATCCGCGTTTCGCACGCCACGCCGAGCGGGAGCTGCATTTGTTCGACGGCAAAGTGGTAAGCGAACAGGAAATGAAGAAGCTCGAAGAAGCGGCGGAGGCCGAATCATGATCTTCAGCGAACTACGCTACGCCTTGCGCCAATTGCGGCGCGCGCCTGGCTTCACGATCATGTCCATCGCGGTAATCGCTCTCGGCATCGGCGCTACCACGTCGCTGTTCACAGTGGTGCGGTCAGTTCTGCTCCGGCCGCTCCCCTTCCGCGATCCGGATCGGCTGGTGATGATCTATGAGCATTTCAGCGCTCCCAGCCTCAATGCGCCCGAGTTCAACTACAACCCCGTTGCGCCCGCCGACTTCTACGACTGGCGCGCGCAGACCCACGGCTTTGAAGACATGGCGGCGTGGCGTTACGGGCAATTCGACCTGACTGGAGAGCACGGAGAGTTGCCCGAATTGGTGCTGGCGCGCGGCGGGAGCTGGAACCTGTTTCCATTGCTTGGAGTGAACGCGGCCATCGGACGAACATTTATCGAGAGCGAAGATCGCCCGGACGGAAGCGCTGTGATGCTCACGTGGAACATCTTCGAGCGCCGCTTTAGCGGGGATGCATCGATTGTCGGCGGGCAAATCCATCTCGACGGAAAGCCTTATACGGTGGTGGGAGTGCTTCCCAAGTGGTTCACGTATCCCGATGCGAGGGTGCAGGTGTGGGTTCCATATGCATCGGGGATGCCGCCGGAGATCCTCAAGCACCATGACTATCACTTCAGCCGCGTGGTGGCGCGCCTGAGGCCTGACGTCAGCCTGTCGAGCGCCCTCAGCCAGGTAAAAGCGGTGCAATACCAGTTGCATATGCAGGACCTGAATGCGCCGATAGCCGAGGACGTGGCATCAAAGACTCTCATTCAGGATATCGCGGGAGAAGTGAAGAAACCGTTGGACATCCTGCTGTGGGCTGTGGCCTGCATGTTGCTGATTGGCTGCCTCAACGTGGCCAATCTGTTGGTGGCGCGTGCTGCGGCTCGGCAAAAGGAGATCGCCATTCGAGGCGCGCTTGGGGCGCGAAGGATGACGCTGATTCGCGAACAGTTGGTGGAGAGCCTGCTGATCTCGATTGCAGGCGGCGCAATCGGACTGCTGTTTTCGATGGCGGCAACGAAGTGGCTCGTCAGCACATGGAGGAACCTTCCCAGCGCACAGAGTATTCACGGCGACGGCGTAGTGGTGGCGTTTGCCTGCGCGCTCATCTTTGTAACGGCCTTGCTGGCAGGTCTGCTGCCGGCGATTTCATCGACGCGCAAAGGTGCGATCGCGGCATTGCAGGTTTCGTCGCGAAGCGCGACGGGCAGCCAATCGCGCACCGCCTTGCGCAAGACGCTGCTCACGGTGGAGATTGCGACGACGGTAGTGCTTTTAATCGCGGCAGGCCTTCTGCTCAGGAGCTTCTGGCGTCTGAGGACGACCGATGTGGGTTGCGTAACAGACAACGTACTCACGATGAACTACAGCCTGCCCGCAAAAAAATATGACAGCCCCGAGAAGCTGAACGCATTCAACGAAACGCTGCTGGCGCGCGTGCGTGTCACGCCGGGTGTACGCGCCGCGGCGCTCGGCTCGACCGTGCCCGGAGCGGGATACGGTGGCGACGATATCTTCACGATTCCCGAGCATCCACCTATCGCGCCGGGCGCTCTGCTGCCCGACGCGCTCACCCGGTGGGCTGACCCCGGATACTTCAGCGCATTGGGTGTACCACTGCTGAGTGGGCGCTTCTTTACCAGCGACGACCGCGCCGGCCAGCCGAAGACGGTCATCATCAGCCGGCAAGTGGCGCAGCAGTATTTCCCTGGCGAGAACCCGCTGGGCAAGCATCTCCACGTGGTTGCGTACGGAAACGCCGATTACGAAGTCGTCGGGGTTGTTGGCGACATGCTGTGGCGCGTGGGCCAGCCGGGAAAACCAACCATGTATTTCCCAGTGTTGAATGGGAACAACGAAAGTGGGTTGACTTTGGCGGTTCGGGCGGCGTCCGATCCGCTGGCGCTTTCCGTTCCAATCCAGAAAGAGATTGCGGAGCTCGATCCGGAACTGCCGGTATCAAACGTCTTTACCATGCAGCAGATCATTGAACAGTCATTGGGCAACGCCAGCCTGAGCGCCAGCCTGGTGGTGGCCTTCGCCGTGCTGTCGCTGATGCTGGCGTCAGTAGGCCTGTACGGAGTTCTCTCTTACCTAACGACGCAGCGAACCGGGGAAATCGGGATTCGCATCGCACTGGGTGCGCAACGGGGGCAGGTTCTGCGCCTGATGCTTGCGGACGGGCTGCGGCCTGCATTCTTCGGGTTGGCGCTGGGACTCGCCGTCAGCGTGGGCGTTGTGCGCCTCATCGACACCACCATGCTCTATGAAACACAACCGCTCGATCCAGCGGTTTTCGCCGCTGTCGCAACGACATTGCTTCTGGTAGCGGCTCTGGCTTGCTTGGCGCCGGCATGGCGCGCCTCGCGGCTCGACCCGATGCAGGCACTGCGTGCGGAATAACCAGCCTTCGAGGAGATGTACGGATGGATGGCCTCATTCACGATCTACGCTACGCGCTGCGGCAGTTGCGCAAGTCCCCGGGGTTCACGCTCACCGTGATCATCACGCTTGCTCTCGGTATCGGAGCGAACACGGCCATCTTCACGCTCGTCCATGCCATACTGCTTCGCTCTCTGCCCGTGACCAATCCATCCGGGCTCTACCGCATCGGCGACAACAACCAGTGTTGTGTGGAAGGCGGATTCCCTGAGGATGCCTCGCAAACCGGCGATTTTTCGATCTTCTCCTACGATTTGTATCAACACCTGCAACAATCCGCTCCTGAGTTTGAACAGCTAGCCGCCACGCAGGCGGGTCTATGGAATTGGAGCGTACGCCGAGGCAACGAGCTTGCAAAATCGCTTACCGGCCAGTTTGTTTCGGGCAACTTCTTCACGACAATCGGCGTGAATGCGTATGCAGGCCGGCTCTTTTCCTCGAGCGATGACGCTGTCTCCGCTGCCCCCGCAGTCGTGCTGAGCTTTGCGGCATGGCAAGGCGAGTATGCCGGAGATCCTTCGATGGTCGGCTCAACCATTTATATCCAGACAAAACCATTCACCGTAATCGGGATCACGCCCCCGGGCTTTTTTGGCGATCGTGTTAGCGACGCCCCGCCCGAGCTCTGGATGCCGATCCACACCGAGCCTTACGTCGAAGCCGGAGATTCGGTTCTCGACAACGAAGAGTCGCACTGGCTCTATTTGTTGGGCCGCGCACACAAGGGCACGAATATTCCCGCACTGCAGAGCAAGCTAACAGTCGCCTTGCGGCAGTGGTTGTGGTCGCGCCCGGATATGGTCGCCAATGGCGGAGCGGCACTCGTACCCAAGATGCACGTAATCCTTTCGCCGGGCGGAGGCGGCATCCAGCACCTGCAGAACCAGACCGGCAAGGGTCTGAAAATGCTCATGGCTCTCTCCACCCTGGTGCTGCTCATCGCCTGCGCCAACATCGCCAACTTGATGCTGGCGCGCACTACAATGCGCCGGGCTGATATTGCTTTGCGGACGGCCCTCGGCGCTGGGCGGCGCCGCATCCTGCGCGAGATTCTTACCGAGAGCGTCGTTTTGAGCTGCATCGGAGGACTCGTCGGACTCGTCGTGGCTTACGCCGGCTGCAGCACGATTCTGGCTCTGGTGTTTCCGGATGCCAAGAATATACCCATCAACGCCAGTCCCTCGCTGCCAGTGCTGGGATTTGCGTTGCTGGTGTCTCTTGTTACCGGCATTCTTTTCGGCGTCGCGCCGGCATGGCTCTCATTCCATGCGCAACCAGCCGAGGCGCTGCGCGGAGTGAGCCGCACAACGCGGGACCGCTCTTCGCTGCCCCAAAAGGCTCTGGTTGTATTTCAAGCCGCGCTCTCAGTGGTTTTGCTTGCCGGCGCGATCCTAATGACAAAGACGCTCACAAACTTGGAGAAGCAGAACTTTGGCGTCGTCACAGACAACCGCTACGTGCTGCACTTTGACCCACAAGGCGCCGGTTACACCATCGAGACGCTGCCTGCCCTTTATCGCGAGATTCAGGATCGCTTCTCGGCTCTGCCCGGTATCACCAATGCAAGCCTCGTGCTTTACAGCCCGCTCGAGGGCGACAACTGGAGCAATTGCGTGATCCAGCAGGGCCATCCCGCACCGCGGCACGGAGAAGACTGCGATTCGACCTGGGACAGAGTTGACAAGCACTTTCTTGATGTCATTGGCGTACCTGTGCTTCGTGGCCGCGCCATCTCGGAACAGGACACGGCCACTTCGCCGCAAGTAGCGATTGTGAACGAGGCTTTCGCAAAGAAATTCTTTCCCAACCAGGACCCTCTCGGCCGGCATTTTGGCATAGACCGGCCGGAATATTCAGGCAGCTATGAGATCGTCGGTGTCTTCCGCGACTTCAAGATGAACCTGCAATACTCGCACAACGTACATCCCGTGTTTCTGCGACCGATCACACAGCAGGAAACTGACTACAAGGAGTCAGGAATGATCCGGGGCGAGACGCGTTCAATGTTCGTGAACGCGATGATCCTCGACTTTCACACAGCGCCTCCGAACGTCGAAGCGTTGGTTCACAACACGTTCGCGGGTATCAATCCCAATCTGACGGTGAAGGATTTGCGCACTTTCGGCGACCAGTTGGCGGGCAACTTTAGCGAACAGCGGGTCGTGGCGCGCATCACCGGTCTCTTTGGCCTGCTGGCATTGGCGCTTGCCTCGGTCGGTCTCTACGGTGTGATGTCGTACTTTGTGGCGCGGCGCACCAGTGAGATTGGCATTCGCATGGCACTGGGCGCCACTCGGCAGAGTGTGGTCAACATGGTGATGCGGGGAGCGCTCTGGCAGATCCTCATTGGACTTGTCCTCGGAATCCCGGCATCACTCTACGTTGGTTACCTGATGAAAGTGATGCTTTACGGCGTGGATAGCTACGATCCCACCGCCCTGGCCGGGGCGCCGCTGTTGCTGGTCATCTTCGCTGCTGCCGCGGCCTTCATTCCGGCACGCCGCGCCGCTTCCATTGAGCCCATGCAGGCGCTGCGCACCGAATAATTCGAATTGAGTATCTGGAGATTGGAGACGGCCTAGCGTCATGATCGAACTCAAAAACGTTGAACGAAGCTACAAGACTGGCCACACGGAAACCTGGGTGCTGCGCCGCATCGGTCTCACCATCCGCGAAGGAGACTTCGTCACCATCATGGGGCCGTCGGGAGCAGGCAAATCGTCGCTCCTGAGCATACTCGCGCTGTTGGATGATGGCTGGCTCGGCGAGTACTGGGTCGGCGATATCGCGATTCACACTCTGAATCGAAAGCAGCGCGCCGATCTCGCCCGACAACGCATCGGCATGGTCTTCCAAAGCTATCATCTGCTTGACGATCTCACGGTGGCGGAGAATATCGACCTCCCGCTCTCGTACAAAAATCTGCCTTCCAGGGAGCGCCAGGGAATGGTTGCCGACATCCTCGACCGCTTCCAGATTGTGGCGAAGAAGGATTTATTTCCGTCGCAGCTCTCCGGCGGACAACAGCAATTGGTAGGCATCGCTCGTGCGGTGGTGCATGCTCCCACATTGCTTTTGGCCGACGAGCCTACCGGTAATCTGCACTCCACGCAGGGTCGAGAGATCATGGAGCTCTTTTGTAAGCTCAACCAGCAGGGCACGACCATCGTGCAGGTAACGCATTCTGAAGACAATGCGCGTTACAGCAAACGCGTCGTGGAACTGCGCGACGGATGGATCACGCGCGACGAAGTCATGCAGACAGCCGCAACGGGGGCAAAGTGAGCGATTATCCGATCCAGTTTTTTAACGTGACACGCATGAATTCTCGCACTGCCAAATCGGCTGCTCTACGTCTTCAGGCCATCGTAGCGATTCTGCTCATGCAGATGAACCTGGCCTTCGCGGCCGAACCTCCGCAAGCGCAGTCTGCGCAAGGAAACTCGCAGGCAACGCAATCCGCGCCGGAAGCTCCGACTCCTGCAGCTCCGGCACCCGCTGCGAACGACACTGCGCTCCCCCCGTCGCTGGCCCAGCAGATGCAGCAGACACAGCTGGAGGCAATCTCACCACAGCGGCCATTTCACGTGGATCTTCCGCACTCGCATAAACCGCTCGCACAGTATAGACCCAGCGATGCACCTCCGCTGGATCTCACCAATTCACCGCGTCTTCAAAACCTTATTCGAGATGGGAAGCTGTACGTTTCGCTGCGAGATGCGATCGCACTCGCTATTGAAAACAATCTTGATCTCGCTTACTTCCGCTATAACTTCCCTATTGCGCAAACCGACTACGCGCGCACGAAAGCAGGCGGCAGCGTGAACGGCGTCAATACCGGCATCGTGCAGTCGTCCACGCAAGGGGGCTTCTCCGGCGGAAGCTCCAACTCTGCAGGCGCCAGCTCGGGGTCGGCTGCGGCTGGCGCCGGTGGCCTCGTGACCTCGACGCTCGGCGCTGGAACCGCGGTCGCTTCCTTCGATCCCTACCTGAACTTCAAGGGTTTCGCCGATCACGATGTTACCGAGGAAGGGAATGCATTCCAGAATGGTGTTCTTATCTTCAAACAAAACACCATTGAAGCTCTGGCCAATTTCTCGCAGAACTTTCCCATGGGAACAGGCTTGACCGTCAACTACGAGGGCCAGCGTTTCGCCAACAACAGCCCTTACGAAGCGATCAATCCCACGCTTTACGCGAATTTCCAGTTGATGCTTACGCAGCAGCTCCTCGCCGGTTTCGGCGTTTCAACCAACGAGCGCTTCATGCATATCGCGAAGAAGAATCTCCAGATCACCGACCTGGCGTTTCGCGCGCAGGTTATCGCGACAATCACGCAGGTTGAGAACATCTATTGGGATCTTGTGAACGCGTATCAGGACGAGCAGGTCAAGGAGCGTTCCCTCGCCTTTGCGCAGCGCACTCTTCAAGACGACCAGAAGCAGCTCCAGTTGCAGGCTATTCCAGCCATGCAGGTCAGCAAGGACGCGTCGGATGTGGCGACCAGCGAGGGCGACCTCACCGTTTCGCGCGCCACTTTGCGTTTGAATGAACTCCTTATCAAGAACGCGCTGACCAAGACCGACGATGCAGCTATCGATGAAATGCCGGTCGTTCCTCTCGATCGCGCCGGACCGTCTGATCCCAACGCTTCCAAATCGATTGATGACCTGATCGCCGAAGCAGAAAAGAACCGCCCCGACGTCACCCAGGATGAGCTGGCAATGCAGGTGGCGGAGATGAGTCTCAAATCGATCAGGAGTGAGCTGTTGCCCTCGCTAAATGTCTACGGCTTTTATGCTGGAGCAGGCATTGCCGGACCGAAAAACCCTAACTGCGCCCTTTCGAACCCGGCTGAATGCGAGTCCGATCTTCCCACCGGGTTCGGCAGCATGTTCGGGAACACATTCAATTACTCGTCCCCGGAATATCAATTCGGAATGAATCTGTCGATCAATCTCCGCAACCGGGTCGCCAAAGCCGATCAGTTTCGCGCTTCGCTGGAGTTCCGGCAGCGCCAGATCACGTTTGAAGAGCAAAAGAAAAGCATCCGTTTCGACGTGCGCAACTCGCTGTTTGCGTTGCAGCAGGCGCAGGCTCGCGTCGACGCTGCGACAAAGGCTCGCGATTTGGCACAACACACATTCGATGTTACTCAACAAGAGCAAAAACTCGGAGCCATGTCCAGCAGCGATACGCTGGCCGCGGAACACGACCTTTCCATCGCTGAATCGCTTCTCGTGGCCGCGCAGACAGCGGCCGAAAAGGCAAAAGTGGACATTGACAGGGCCACCGGTGAGACACTGCAGCAAACTGGAGTCTCGATCGACGATGCGAAAATGGGAGTGGTGTCGCATGAACCTTAGATCCTTGGCATCCGATAAGTCGTTGGCGCTGGACTCGAATTCAGGTGTTGTGGAGGCAGGCCATCCTCAGTAAGCAAGAAAGAATTCGGGTATTGGTGGCTGATGACCAACCGCATGTCCTGGAAGCCGTTGAACTACTGCTTAAGCCACAGGGAATCGATGTAGACTGCGTGCGTTCGCCACAACTACTCCTTGAAGCTCTGGGGGAGCGCGACTACGATGTTGTTCTGATCGACTTGAACTACACTCGCGACACCACATCTGGCAGGGAAGGGCTCGATCTTTTGGCTGGCATCCAAGATTTCGACTCCCGTCTTCCAGTGATCGTGATGACGGCATGGGGCAACATCGAACTTGCCGTCGAAAGCATCAAGCATGGCGCTCGCGACTTTATCCAAAAGCCATGGGAGAATGAACGGCTGGTTTCGCTCATCCGCGTTCACGCCGAGCTGCACCAGGCGCTGCGCCGCGCCCGGCAGCTTGAACTCGAAAATCGCCTTCTTCGCCCCGAGGGCTCGCCGCAGTTTGTAGCCTCGGCTCCGTCGATGCAGCCTGTTCTCGAACTCATCGCGCGGATCGGCCCCTCAGATGCCAACGTGCTCATCACTGGAGAGCACGGCACGGGGAAGGAGATCGTCGCACGCCTGCTGCACGCCGCCTCAACACGCTCTCGCATGCCGCTGGTAACGGTGAACGCCGGCGGGCTACCGGAGGGGACGTTCGAGAGCGAGATTTTCGGCCATGTAAAAGGCGCCTTCACCGACGCGCGCTCTGACCGTGTAGGCCGATTTGAATTGGCCACCGGCGGCACACTCTTTCTTGACGAAATTGCTAACGTTCCACTGCGTCAGCAAGCCAAATTACTGCGTGTGCTGGAAACGGGCGAACTAGAACGGGTGGGGTCGTCGCAAACCCGGCGCGTCGATGTCCGCCTTCTCTGCGCCACCAACGCGAAACTGCACGAGGAGGCCAAGGCAGGCAACTTCCGCGAGGACTTGCTTTTCCGCATCAATACGGTGGAGATTCATCTGCCTCCGCTGCGCGACCGGCGCGAAGACATTCCGTTGCTTGCGCAACATTTCCTTTCGCGCCTTCGCATGCGCTATCGCAAGCAGGTGAATGGCTTTTCGGCTGCCGCCATGCAGCAGATGATGCAGTATTCCTGGCCGGGCAATGTGCGAGAGCTTGAGCACAGCATTGAGCGCGCCCTGTTGCTGTGCGGCGGTGAAGAAATTGAGCCGGCGAATTTGTCAATCGGAGGTACGCGCCAGGCCGCACTGTCGCTCGACAATATGAGCATCGACGAAATGGAAGCCATGCTGATCCGCAAAGTACTGCGACGCTGCGACGGGAATATCTCCCAGGCTGCCGAATCGCTGGGATTGAGCCGTGCTTCGCTCTATCGGCGCATGGAAAAATATGGCCTATGAACCGAGATCGCGCCGGCGTCCGCGCCAGACCGTTCGCCGGGCGTGGCTCTTTTCTCTGCTGCTTTCTCTCCCAGCCCTGATTTTTCTTGCGGTCTTCTTTTACCAGCGCCAGCTAGGCGTCGCACCTGCCGTTTTGCTCGGCTTCTGCCTGCTCATTTACTTCGCCCTTTGCGCCTCCTCGCTTGTTGATAGCTTTGTCCGTCCGCTGCAAACACTCTCCAACGTGATTTCGTCACTCCGCGAGGCCGATTACTCTTTCCGCGCGCGCGGCGCAGGATCTGGCGACGCGCTGGGCGAACTCGCATCAGAGATTAACGCGCTTGCCGATCTGTTGCAGAAGCAACGTGTACGTTCGCTAGAGGCAACGGCGCTGTTGGCGCGGATTCTAGAAGTGATGCACGCACCCCTGTTCGCCTTCGATCGCGAGAACCGGCTACAGCTGGTCAACAGCTCAGGTCTCAAACTCCTCGATCGTCCCTACGCGCGATGTCTCGACCATTCCGCGACCGAGTTGCGCCTCGACGAATTGCTGTCGGCGCCCGACGAGTCGATCCGTTCCTTCGGCGCTAATTCGGCGCGCTGGCTTCTGCGAAAGGCGATCTTTCGTCAGGACGGAGCGCCCCACACATTGTTGGTATTGGCCGACGTACGAGTTCCGCTCCAGGAAGAGGAGCAGACCGCCTGGAAGCGCCTCATCCGCGTGCTTGGCCATGAGCTCTCGAACTCACTTGCGCCCATCAAGTCCATCGCTGGAAGCCTGCTTGCCAGGGTCGAGAGCATGCACGGTGACGAAGCCATCAGAAACGATTTTCGCCGCGGCCTGGGTGTCGTCGAGAGCCGCGCGGATGCGCTGCATCGCTTCGTGCAATCGTACCGGCAATTGGCGCAACTACCGCCTCCACGTCAGCGGCACATTCCACTCTGGCCTTTGATGGAACGAGTCGTACTACTGGAGCAGCGTCTTGCTGTACAGCTCGACGCCGGACCGCCGGTCACTCTCGATGCCGATTCCGACCAAATCGAGCAGATGCTGATCAATCTGCTAACCAATGCCGTCGACGCCTCACTGGCCAATGGCTGCAAGCCGGTCCGCGCAAGTTGGACGCCCGTGGGTGCAAGCGTACAGATTGTCATTGAAGACCGCGGACTGGGAATTGCCAACCCGGAGAATCTCTTCGTTCCGTTTTATACGACGAAGTCCACAGGCAGCGGCATTGGTCTTGCCCTGGCGCAGCAAATCGCACGTGCGCACGGGGGCGAGATCTCTCTCGTGAATCGCGAAGACGACGTTGGTGCTCGCGCGATCGTCCGGCTACCTCTGGCCCCTGCGGCGAACGAGAAGAGACCACCCGGTGAGTAAACAGAAGTTTTTAAATCCGTTGGATACGAATTTTGCCGGAGACAAGCGATCATTCGGATGCGCCATCCGGGCTTGGATTATGCCAACTGCCATCCGGAGCGATGAACGCGCCAGCCTCTTTCGGCCCCCATGTGCCGCGTTTGTATCGGCGAACGGGGTGATGGTCCTTGAGGACCCGATTGACTACTTTCCATGCAGCTTCAACCGCGTCTTCACGTGTAAAGAGCGCCCCATCGCCCTTCATGGCATCGCCCAAAAGCCGTTCGTAAGGCGCTTCCTCTCCCGGTTGTTCGTCCGACAGGTAAAGTTCCTTCTCTTCTCCGACGAATTCCTGACCTGCAAGCTTCACGCGGGCGGAAAGCGCGATGGCCGAGCTGGGAGAGAGCCGGAAGCGCAGATAGTTCGACCTGCTAGAAGTCTGCACAGCGTCGGCAAAGAGCTTCTGCGGGGGCTGCTTCAATTCCACCAGTATCTCGGTCGCGGTAATCGGCAGATACTTGCCTGAACGCAAATACCACGGCACCCCCTCCCAGCGCCATGAGTCGATGAAGAGTCGCACGGCGCAATAGGTCTCGACGTCGGAGCGCTTCGCCACGTCTGGCTCCTCTCGATAGCCGACATACTGGCCGCGCACCATGTCATCCGGCTTCAGAGGGAGCATGGCTTTAAAGACTTTGGCCTTCTCGTTTTGCACTTCTCCAAAGTCCCGCCCCGCGGGTGGTTCCATGGCGAGAAGAGCCACGATCTGGAAAAGATGGTTCCCGATCACGTCGCGTAGACAGCCCGCCGTCTCGTAAAATGCTCCGCGGTTCCCGACGCCGAAATTCTCCGCCAGAGTGATTTGGACGCTGGCCACGTAGTTGCGATTCCAGATCGGTTCCAGGAATGAATTGGCGAAACGGAAATAGAGAATATTCATGATCGCTTCCTTGCCCAGGAAGTGATCGATGCGGAAAATCGAGTCTTCAGGGAACGCTGCGCGGGCAACCCGATTCAGCTCGCGTGCCGAAGCCAAATCGCGCCCAAACGGTTTTTCGACAATCACACGCGCATTTTTTGCCAGGTTTGCGGCTCCCAGTCCTTTAATCACCGTTTCGAAGAGCGCCGGCGGGATAGCAAGATAGTATGCAGGACGCTGTGCCTTCCCCAGCGCCTTTTTAATCGCTGTGAACGTATCGCTGTCTGTATAATCTCCGCTCACGTACTGGAGCAGAGACAGCAGGCGTTGCAGCGCGCGTTTATCATCGATTCCGCCCGCTCTCCTGATGCTGTCCGTCGCACGCCTCTGGAGACGCTCTACACTCCATTTAGGAAAGGCAACGCCGATCACCGGAACCTTGAGTGCGCCGTGCTTCACCATCGCATAGAGCGCCGGAAAGATCATTTTGTGGGCCAGATCCCCCGTTGCGCCAAAGACCACCAGGGCATCAGACTGCGATTCTGCCATCAGGCGCCCTCTTTCTGGCCAGAGGCTTTCTCCACATGGCCACCGAATTGAAATCGCAGTGCGGATAGCAGTTTGTCGGCGAAAGTATCCTCACCGCGCGAACTGAAGCGCTCATATAGCGCAGCACTCAGTACAGGCGCAGGAACCGACTCGTCAATCGCAGCGGTAATCGTCCAGCGTCCCTCACCCGAGTCTGACACGCGGCCCGCAAACTTTGCCAGATCCGGGCTATCGAGCAGAGAGATGGCGGTCAGGTCCAGGAGCCATGATGCAATCACGCTGCCACGGCGCCAGACTTCGGCAATGTCGGCAAGGTTCAGATCGTATTGGTAAACCTCCGGATTGCGCAAAGGCGTCGTTTCGGCGTCCACATTTTCTTTCAGCTTGCCAACATTGGCGTGATGAAGAATGTTCAACCCCTCCGCATACGAGGCCATGATTCCGTACTCGATTCCGTTGTGCACCATCTTCACAAAGTGGCCGGCTCCGCTTGGGCCGCAGTAAAGATAGCCATGCTCGGCTGTGCCGCCCACTTTTTCCCGGCCGGGCGTGCGCGGCGCTGAGTCGACAGTTGGCGCCAATGCGGAAAAAATCGAGTCGAGGCGCTGCACCACATCGTTTTCGCCGCCAATCATCAGGCAATAGCCGCGTTCTGCTCCCCACACTCCGCCGCTGGTTCCCGCGTCCACATAATGAATGCCTTTAGGTTTCAGATCCGCGGCTCGGCGAATGTCGTCGTGATAATAGGAGTTTCCGCCGTCGATGACCACATCGTCCGCTTCGAGCAGCGGGGTCAACCCTTTGAGCGTCGCATCCACTACGCCGGCCGGTACCATCATCCAGATGGCGCGAGGCTTTTTCAACTTCTTCGCGAAGTCTTCAAGCGAACTGCTGCCAACTGCGCCTTCCTTGGCAATCGATTGCACGGCTTCCGAATGAATATCGTATACAACGCAATGGTGGCCGGCCCGCATGAGACGGCGGACCATGTTGGTTCCCATTCTGCCTAATCCGATCATGCCGAGTTCCATGAGAATCCTCCCGATACGGTATTGGATGCGAGCGCAAGAATAATAATTGCACACCAGATTTCTGTCCGCGTGGTTTCTGCCATATATGCTTTGAATCGATGTACTATGTGCTGAGCAATGGGAGAACGGGGGGCCTCACCATGTTAATGGAGTCAATAAGAAAACTTGCGTTTGGCTTGCTGGCGATCGCGTCAGGCCTTTTGGCACAAACAGGTGCTCCAACTGTACTAAAGCCGGCGGATCTTGCGAAACTTCTCCCGCCCAGCGTTTACTATCGCGGACAGACAGCGCCGATCCAGCTTCGTAATGCCTGCGGCGTGAGGTTCGCCGACGGCTCTTACGTGCTGGCGAGCCTGGTGGATACGAGTGGCTACTCGAGCGGGGTGGCTGCGAAATATCAGGGTTACTTTATTGCTGAAGTGCCACTCAAGATAGAAGGGAAGCGCTTGGCGGCAGGTGTTTACGGGATTGGTTTCGTCGATGGCGGTAAATTTATCGTAACCGACGTGGGCGGGCACGAACTGCTCAACGTGAATGCTGCCGCAGACCATGGAATGAAGCGGCCGAAACCGTTGCAAATGATCGAAGATCCCACAAATGGTTTCCGCCTCTACGCTGGGCGGCAATATGTCCGATTCGCCCCGTAACAATTACGGCAGCTGCCGCGAAATGTATTTAGAGCATTTTTTTTAATAGTGTAGACTTGTCGTGGCGATGATCCGCGGCGAGTGAATCGATGGCGAAGCCATATGGGGATGACCTGCGCCGTAAGTTTCTGTTTGCTTACGATCAAGGCGAGGAGACGCTGGAGGAACTTGCGGATCGGTTCCTGGTGAGCGTGGGCTGGGCGAAGAAGATCTCCGCACAACGGAACCGCACCGGGCAGGCCGAGCGGGTGCGGCACCAGCCCGGGCGCAAGTGGCGTGCCGGTGTCGCGGCGCAGCGACAGGTGATGGATTGGGTGGCATCGAAACCCGATCTGACGCTGGCTCAACTGCAGGCCAAGTTGCATAGTGAGGCGAGCATTTCGCTCAGCTTGGGTCGGATCTGGCATCTGTTGAAGAAGTTGGGTCTGCGGCTGAAAAAAAGTCACTCCACGCGGTCGAGCGGGACAGCGAAGCCAACCGCGAGCGACGCGAAGAGTTCGCGGCGCGCATCCAGTCGATCTCACCGGAACGGCTGATTTTCCTTGACGAGAGCGGTGTCACTACCTCGATGACACGGCTCTACGCACGCGGTCCGGGAGGCAGACGCATCCACGAGGCGACGCCTGGCGGTCACTGGAAAATCATGACGATTCTGGGCGCCATGAGCCTCAGCGGTATGGTCGCAACCATGACCATCGAAGAGCCTACCGACACCGATATCTTCCTGGCCTACGTTGAACACCTGCTGTACCCGGTGCTGAAGCCCGGCGACGTGGTGGTGATGGACAACTTGAGCGCGCATAAGGCGCCTGCAGTTTGCCAATGGATCGAAAAAGCCGGCGCGGAGCTGCTCTATCTGCCGCCCTATTCTCCCGATCTGAACCCCATCGAGAAGGCCTGGGCAAAACTCAAACAACTGCTTCGCGCAGCCCAGGCTCGAACCAAAGAAACTCTCGATCAGGCCATCACAGAAGCCCTGCCATGCATTACTCCCGGCAATGCCCAGGCTTGGTTCAGACTCGCACTAGATGGTCTACAGTAAAACAGAAAATGCTCTAGACGAAGTGAAGCCCGAAGAGATGCGTTCCTGCTTTTGCCGGCATGGACTACCAGAATTGAGTAGCGACAATAGTCGCCGGACCCGAACGGCCCTGGATCACATCCGTCGAAAGGACGATCTCCATATTCCTATTTTCCCAACCCGGAGGAGCGACCGCGGCGAGTTTCTTGATTTCGTCTGCGTTGGTAAGGAAATTTGCCGCCGCTGAAGTGCCGAAAACCGTAATGCCTGCATCCACAACCACGGTTTGCTCCGTCTTCGGATCTACCATGCGCAGAACCAATGCATAGTCCTTCGTCACATCGAGATACGGAGTTGAGTAGTCGATTGACCAATCGTTCCTTGAAGGATTGTTGCGATCGCGAATGACGAACTTGCCCGGCGTCGGCTGCTCCACAGCAAAGCGGAGCCTGGGCATAAGACGCTCCGTCCAGCTGTTATTCAACAGACCGACAAGAATAGTAGGACCGCTCTGCAAATCTGTAAACGTCGCGTCGGACTGCGACGCAAACCTGAACCTTTTCCCATTTGCCTGCATCAAGCCTGCAAACTTGGCCAACGTGAATGCATCGTATTCATTCACAGTTGAACTGGGCGCATTGTGAAACTGACTCAGCGTGAGCGTTCGGCTCAATCCTGGGCTATCAGCGGGCGGATCCTGTCCCCCTTCCAGATTGCCGATGCACAGCAGAATCGGACTACGTGAAGACAGGAGAGGTTTCCAGAAGCTGTCCAGGCCGTTTGGCGCGCGTGCGGATATTACGATGCCAGCAACGGCAGCAATCAAAAGTACGCAACCGACGAAAATCCAAGCAGGCCGTAACCACGAGCTCCGGGCAGTATGGCCCGGAGCTGGCCACGCCTCCGCTCGGTCAGTACGAATTGACCCGTTCTGCAGAAAGGCAGAATCTGAACGCTGATTCTCCTCGGGCCACCGAAACTGGGGCATGTAGGAGCCCGGTAGAATCTCGATCCGTAATTCTGCGCGCGTTTCGCCCTGGTAATACTGCGCCAGCCTCTTCCGGACCTCAGCCACCGCACTCCGCACGGCGTGGTCCGTTGCCGTGTCATAGTCCGGGCGGCGCTCAAAGACTTCAATGCCGATGGTCCTTTCTTTGAGGCGATCGCCGGAACCCTCCAGCGTCTGGTCGACAATGAACTTAAGAACCGCAGCATAGCGTTTGCTGTTGTGGAAGGCCGGGCTGTTTAGAATTCGCTTGAGTTGATCGCATACTTGGTTTCGCTCCGCGTCCGTAGCCGGGCTGAAGACCAAATTTGGGATATGCATCGGCGGTCTTGCCTCTTGCATTTTGTGAGCGATCATTTTGCCGCTCCTTCTTTGCGATCGCAAAGGAGTATACCACGCGATAAAAGGATTTACTTGCCCATACTTACGGCTTCAAGAAACTGAGGGCTCAGCTTTGCGCCGCGCTCGGGTCTGGACCCTTGGGATTTGCCGTGCCTATTGAAATTAAAAGAGTTGCGCACAATCTGCTTTGCTTGGCCGAACCAACGGCGTAAAAGTGACCCCGGCGGTCGGCGCAGATACGTCTCCAACCAAAGGTGGAGAAGCAGCCTCAGAAATTTCCAATTTGATTCTTTTGAATTGACACGGAAGCCCGACCCACGTGACCGTCACGGACGGTCCGTGACCATCCCGACTTTGCGGATCGGCAAGGCTGCTGAGTCCCGTAATTCGTAATTGTGAATCGTGAAGAAACGATGAGCGATACGCTTCCATCGTTCGTAGTTGTGTGTCTCTGAATACGTCATAGGACATGTCCTATTGTTGCTGGAATGATGAATAAATCGCTTTTCTCAAGGCGATTCTTGAATTTCGTTGTTGACAGTGATTCTCTTTGGTGCCTATATTTCGACCCACGCTGACTACCCCCAGCGTTCAACAGAATCTATCGGCAAGCCCGGATCAGGTGAAAGATTCCTGACTGAGTTCGGCTTAGGAGGCACCATGTTACAAGGGAAGCTTTGTGTAGGGGCGCTCACGCCCGCACGGTCAGTATGTGACTTCCATCAGATCAAGTTTGTTTCTCAACTCGGTCGATTGCCCTCAAAGCGGGCGGCATGTTGGCCGTTAGCGGTGGCGATCCTTTGTTTCGTCCTGCCTGCGGCAGGACATTCCCAGGTCACAGCAACGCTTACCGGGACGGTGCAGGATCAGTCTGGAGGCGTGATTCCAGGCGCCCAGGTGACATTGACCAATGACGCGACTCAGGAAAGCCGCGTCGAGCAGACCAACGGAGCAGGCCTCTACGCATTCCCCTCGTTGGTGCCCGGCACCTACGACATCAAGGCATCGGCAAAGGGCTTTAAGTCCAAAGCCGTCACCAGTATCGTTTTGAACGCCGGAGATACGCGCTCTGTACCGGCGTTAGACCTTGAGGTAGGCACAACGAGCGAAACGGTAACGGTTTCAGCGACCTCTGAAATGATTCCCGTCGAGAACGGCCAGAGGACGGACGTTCTGAACAGGGACGATATCGCCAATATGGCGCTGCAGGGTCGCGACACCACCGAACTGCTGGAATCGCTGCCCGGCGCCGTCACTCAGTCAGGCGGCCTTACCCAGACCGCTCCGGAGTACGGCGACATGAACGTCACGGTTGACGAGAGTGCGGTCGGCAGCGGCGTGTACCTCAGCGGCTCGATTTATCGCGGCGGCACGTCGATCGAGGTTGACGGCGCCCAAACCATCGACATCGGGAACATGGCCAACTCGCTCGTGATCA
Organism: uncultured Acidobacteriaceae bacterium; assembly: GCA_963758785.1. Taxonomy (GTDB): domain Bacteria; phylum Acidobacteriota; class Terriglobia; order Terriglobales; family Acidobacteriaceae; genus Telmatobacter. Next base: position 112,821 of record CAVWXA010000015.1, on the reverse strand, counting down.
TCGATCCGGAGATGACAGAGCAAGTGAGCGTGCAGTCCTCGAACATGAGTGCCGATCAGGCCTTCGGGCCGGTGGTGGTCAGCACCATCAGCCGGTCCGGCAGCGCAAACTATCACGGCGAAGCGCTACTTCAACGCGCGCAACAACGTGCTGAATGCGAACGGCTGGCAACAAAACAATTCGAAGACCCCGCTAGGACCGGCACACGACTATTATCCGGGCGGCAGTTTTGGCGGGCCGGTTCCCGGGACGCACAAGAACCTGCTGTTCTGGGGCGGCTATGAGAAGTGGCTGCAGAACCAAGGCAACGCCAACGTTGCAACGTCCTTCATCCCCACTCCGGAGATGATGGCGGGCGACTTCAGCATGGACAACGCCGACAACCAGTCCGTTTGCCCGGATGGCTTTTTCCAGGGCAAGCCCCCCGGTGGTTATCCCGGTGGTTCATGGTGCAGCGACCTTGGTGGAACGGTGCTGGCCAACGGAACAACGACAGCCACGTTGCCAACACCGACGGTTGGCCCATCCGGCACTGGCGCGCCGACCTCAGTCAACGTTGGAGGGACCAACTACACGGTGGATTACGGCCAGAAGTTTCCCACGGGCAGTACGTTCCTCGATCCGGGTGCGGCGGCTTTGGCCAAGATCTGGCCCAAGGCGAATTTCAACCCCGAACAACACTGTTTGTCAGCGGTTGCAACTACTACCAGCCGGTCCTGAACACCCCTGATGGATGGATCTGGCGTGCGCGCGTGGATTATCTATTGGGCGACAACACGAAGATCTACGGCAGTTACGAGCAGGCATACAGCTACAACCTCGCGGGTAGTCCGGCCATTGGCGCGCACCTCTACTGGACGCCGGGCAACTCCATCCCACTTCCGGGAGGCGGCGAGACGGAACAGGACTACGGCAAAGTTCTGGCCGGCCACATCGTACACAACTTCAACGCCACAACGACCAATGACTTCCTGGCGGCATGGGCGTTCGGCAGCTACCCGTTTAAAACGCCGAGCGCCTCGTCCGCTCTATAGGACAACGCTGGGCTACACCTACGGCAAGGTGTTCAAACTCCGTCTCTGAACATTCCGGCATACAACAGCGCCGGGAGCGAATCCTTCCCGGATTTCTCGCAGGCCTCGATCTTCGAGAACCCTCCGGGGAGTATGCGGTGAAGAAGGAAGCGCCGCAATTCGGCGATACGCTCACCAAGGTCTGGGGAACCCACACCATCAAGATCGGCGGATTCACGCAGACCACGGATAACTTCCAGAGCTCGTTCAGCTACAACGAAGATGGCATCATGAGCTTCAATGGCGGCCAGCACCCGGACCTTGTCAACCCGGGCGAACGGAAATATCGGCTCGCGGTTCAACTGGGTCGCGCACTTCGCCAACGGCGTCGTGAATGGCTACAGAGAGAACAACAAGGCGCCCATCGGCGACGTGGCCCAGCATGTCGACGGCGGCCTTTATCGACGACACCTGGAAGGCCACGCGGGCACCTGACCCTGGAGCTTGGCATCCGCATCGAGCACGTTGGCCACTGGTACGACCGCGACCACATTGGACTCGCAGTATTCTACCCGGGCCGCGTGCTGACGGACTACGAAGCAAGGCAAATATGCTCCCGGATACTACTGGCATGCGATCGACGCCGGCGTACCGCTGAGCGGCCAACCTAACCGCTTTGCATATCCCGATGCGCGCTTCGGCTTGTCGTACGACGTGTTCGGACACGGCAACACCGTCGTCCGCGGCGGATGGGGCGTGTATCGTTACGTGACCCAGGTCAACACCGTCGCCAACGGAGAGGCGCAGGGAACCGCAGATACTGTGTTGGCCTATAGCCAGCCCGGGTCAACTGAAGTTCAAATGCAGAACATCCACAGCCTGGCATATGTGGCCTGCCCATCGGCAACCAAGCCTCCGCCTTGCGGCGTCACAAGGAGGCCAGACCGGCCTGGATCCTACCGACTACGGCCAGCCGATGACGAGGCCTATAACTTCACCATCGACCAGAGGCTGCCCTGGAATTCGCAGTTCGAAGTTGCGTACGTGGGAAGCCAGAGCAGCCAGCTTGTGGATGGCGGCGAAGACATCGAGGGCAGCAGCTACACCGAGTTGACCAACCAGAACAAGACGCCGATGGGCGCCTCTGTTCCGGCCGATCCGTTAACCGGCAAACTCTCCACCAATCCCGAAGACGTGTCGGAGAATCCCAACGGGCACCGGGGAAACGCGCTACGGGCAACGCACTTGCGGATTACCACCCGTACGGATATGCGTACGGCACCAACTCAACCTACATGCTGCAAAACATCGCGTATGCAAACTACAACGGCCTGCAGGTTTCCTGGATCAAGACCACAGGACGCTTGACGTTCAATTTGAACGGCACCTGGTCAAAGATGCTGGGGACGACCCTGCAGGAAAACCCCTACGCCGAAGGCCTGAACTATGGACCGACGGCGGAAGACCGGCCGCTGGTCTTCAACTCGACCTACACCTACAACAGCGGCACGCTCCACACCGGGGCACAACGTGCTGAACCAGTTGGGCAGCGGCTGGACGATCACCGGCATCTCCACCTGGCAGAAGGGCGGCTATGTTCCTGCCTTCCTTGGGAATGGTGTGCCGAACTTTAACATGGGGCTGCAGTACACTGGTCTGCCAACCAACGCGGCTGCCGCAGGGAATTACCACTGGCATCGGAGACCCGACGTACTTCGGGACGGACGAGAGCGTTCCGATTATGCCGAAGCTAACCTGCAACCCGACCCAAGGCTTGGGTAGCTCATCAGATCCTGAACGGTAAATGCTTCACAGCACCGGCGGTCGGAACGCAGGGCGGTCAGGCGTTTCCCTATATGAGTGCGACTCCGTATTTCAGCAACGACCTGGCGTTGTATCGGACGTTCCACATCCACGAAAAACAGCAGGTACAATTCCGGATCAGCGCATTCGACTGGCTGAACCATTCCTTGCTGACGTTCTCCGGCAGCAATTACTACACGTTGAACTATAACGTGGACTACGCAAGCAAGACCATTACACCGAACTTCAATCAAGGGTCCTCAGGCGCGAACGCGTTTGGCCTGATGACCGTCAGGTCGGCATTACCGTACGCCCGTGTGATCGAACTGGACGCGAAGTACAGCTTCTAAACACCTCCGAAGCGGAAGGCGGACCTGACGCCGCCTTCCGCAATTTTTTCTCAAGGTATCAAGGTATACGGTAGGTTTACTCAGCGGCGCGACGCTCCCGCTCCCGGCGCTGATGAGCGAACGAAAACGTAAAACGAATGGCGGGTGGGCAACAGCCGTGCAAGAATAGAGAACCTGCGGCCACTCGCGAACGCGCCCAACCTCGCGCAGCCGCTTGTATGATGCTCAATTCGCTCCAACTGATCGCATGCGGCGCGTTCGAAATCCTGCTTCTGAGTACAGTGCCGCAGGCGCAAACCAAGCACGCCAAAAGCGCGAGCTCCGACCTTCAGCAGCACTACGATGCTGCTCAGCACTTTCAGCAAGCAGGCGATCTCGACTCTGCTGCCCGCGAATATCGCGCCTTTCTGAGCAAAGCGCAGGAAGAACTGGCGCAGGGCCATGCTGGCATTGGGGATTCTGCCAGAGCGACCGGCCTTTTTGACGCAGCAGTTTCGGTGCAACCGGATGCATGGGTCCTGCGCCTTGAATACGCAAAGATGGAGCTCGCGATGGGGGACCCATCACGAGCGGAAATCCAGGCGCGAGCGATGATCGATGGCATTCACGCCGATCCGCAATTGCTCGCCATGGCGCACCAGACATTTGGCCGTGCGCTTCTGAAGCAGTACCGGGACCAGGACGCAAAGAAAGAGATGGAAGAAGCGATCAGACTCGATCCGAGCTTCGCCAACGACTACGGGCTTGGCTTGGTCTGCCTCGATCTCGATGACGAGAAGTGCGCCAGCCAGGTCTTCGATGAGATTGTGCGTTCCTTCGGCGATACTCCTGCAGTTCATATGCAGATTGGCCTGGCATACGGAAACTCAGACTTTGTGCCGCAGGCAATCACCGAATTCAGCAAGGTGATCGCTGAGAACCCGCGTTTCCCTGAAGCGCACTACTCGTTGGCGGCTGCATTGCTTTCCGCTGGCGACGACGCAAAGAACATCCCGGAGGCAGAAGCGGAGCTAAAGAAGGAATTGGAGATCTCTCCGCGCGATTTTCTAACTTATGCTGCCCTCGGCAAGCTGGCGGTGACTGGGCACCGGTATCAGGAAGCGGAAACTTACCTGAAGCGCGCCACGACACTGAATCCGGAAAACCCTGATGCCTTTCTTTATCTTGGGCAGATGTACTTCGATATGAATCGCCCGGTCGAGGCCGAACCCGCGCTGCGCAAGGCGATTGAACTGACAACTGATCCCTCTCGAAACCGCTTCCAGATTCAAAAGGCGCACTTTCTACTGGGCCGGATACTGATGCAGAAGCATCAGCCTGATGAGGCGCATGCCGAGGTGGAAATAGCGAAGAAATTTGCCGATATAGGACTATCGCATGACAAGAGCCATCTCGCGGGACTGCTAAATAACTCGGCTGCGACAGGGGCGCAGGATGTGCAGGATTTGCCGACGGATGGAGCCATCGCAGCTCCCGAGAAAATAAGTTCGTCGGCCAAAAGTGATTTAAGCTCGTTTGAGAAACGACTTACTCCTCCGATTGCGGACAGTTACAACAACCTGGGCGTGATCGCGGCAACTGGCAAAAACTACACTGAAGCCATCGGATACTTTGAGCATGCGGCCGCATGGAGCCCCAAACTTGATGGGCTTGACCTGAATTGGGGCCGGGCAGCATTTATGGCTTCCAAATTCTCCGAATCGATCCCACCTCTTTCCCGCTATGTTAACTCGCACCCAGAAGATTCCGGGACCCGCGGTGCCCTCGCAATGAGCCAATTCATGACTCACGATTACAGCGGTTGCATTGACACGTTCAAGGGAGTGGAAGACAAACTCGCCGCCATCCCCCAAATGGAGTATGTCTTTGCAGAATCCCTTGTACAAACCGGTCGGCTATCTGCCGGAAGAACACGTCTCCAAGAGCTGGAAACGGCGCATCCTGAGATCCCTGAAGTGCATCGCGCTCTCGGTGAGGTATTTGAAATTGATGGAGACAGACGAGAGGCCGATCGGGAATTTAAATCCGCCATTTTGCTCAACGCAAACGATCCCGACGCGCACTACGATCTAGGGAAGGTCTACTTGGAGAGCGGCGATGCTCCGGGGGCAATTTCGGAATTGGAGACCGCGACGCGGCTTGTGCCCGGCGATCCTGCCTATCATCGCGGACTCGCTGCCGCTTACCGGCTCGCATCGCGGACCGGCGACGCAGAAAAAGAAACAGAGGTCTATGAGAACCTCAAAAACCAATCGGGCGCAACGAACAAGTCAGAAACGCCGGAGGAGGGCGAAAATTCGCGACGATAGGATAGGCTCCCACTGTGTTCTCATTGGATGCTCTGGGGTTCTCGCGCCTTAAGCTGACGCCGTATTCGCGCCGTTGGAACGACTCCCTTGCCCTCTAGAACTGAGTAGAGATGATCAGCTTCGAGATTATTCATGTGGTCAATCGCCCCGGACGGCCAGCGAATCTCTACATTATCGATCTTTGTGGCTGGACCAAGCCCGAAGTGCACTCGCAGATCGTTCTGCGAAAGGTAACTTCCGCCGCTGTGAACCTCGTCCGTTTGCGTCATACCTCCGGCCGTGATCTTGACGCGCGCGTTCAGCGCAAGGCGATTACTCTTTGTTCCAGCGAGCTCGAAACTTACCCAATGGCGGCCAGGTATTCCGTGGTTCCTCAGAATCATAGGCCGCCCGTCGAGGTCATTTACCACGACATCCATGTTACCGTCATTGAATAAGTCCGCAACGGCAAGCCCTCGAGAGACGCGCCTCTCCATCAGCGCGGGCCCAGCCTGCGTACTGGCATCGCAGAAGGTTCCATTTCCCTCGTTCATGCTGAGTAACTTCGGTTGACGGTAACCTGAATCTGAGGCCATCATGTCTGTTTGCGGGTACACATGGCCGTCTACAGCAATCAAATCGAGCCATCCGTCATTGTCGAGATCGACAAAGGCCGTTCCCCATTTCACCCAGGGCAGAGATGCAAATGCCAAACCTGACGAGTAAGATTCCTCAGAGAAGTTCCAATCGCCATCATTACGATAAAGATCGTCATTCTCGTCTTCAAAGTTTGTGACGTAGAGTGAAGGTCGCCCAGTATGGTTGTAGTCACCCACCGCAATCCCCATGGACGCCTGTTCAGCGCCGTCTTTGCTGAAAGCGGTTCCGGACTCATATCCGATTTCTTCAAACTTACCATTCCCTAAATTCCGGTAAAGAAACTTAGGGGTCGAATCGTTGGCGATATAGATGTCGGGCCGGCCAGTTCCGTTCAAGTCAGCCCATACGACGCCTAAGCCGTAGTAGCCGTTCGGATCGCTCACGCCGGCGCTTTTAGAGACGTTGGTGAAGGTGCCATCCCCGTTGTTATGAAAAAGAGAGTCGCCTGCGCCCTTGAGTCCCCTTGGGCCGCATTGCACATCGACGCCACGATATTTGCAATAGGGCGTGCTGCCGAATTTGGGAAGATCATTGAGATGAAAATCGACATAATTCGTCACCATCAGGTCAACGAATCCATCTCCATCGTAGTCGCCAAATGATGCTCCGGCGGACCACCGGCCGTCCGCAACCCCAGCTTTCGCGGTTACGTCAGTGAAGGTGCCGTCACCGTTGTTGTGATAGAGAATGTTTCCGCCCAGGCAGGTGAGATAAAGGTCGGGCCAGCCATCGTTGTCGTAATCTCCAACAGCTCCGCCCATTGCCAGGCAGGGCTTCGTTAGTCCTGCGTTTTGAGTTGCGTCGGTAAAAGTTCCATCGTGATTGTTATGGTAAAGAGCGCCGAGGCTTATTTTTCCCTGCAAAGCCATGTCGATCGTTGGTGCATTCGTAAAGTAAATGTCCGGCCAGCCATCCCGATCATAATCGATGATAATTACACCCCCGCTCATCGACTCGAAGATATATCGCTTATCTGCGGAGGAAGTATGGGAGAAGGTAATTCCCGACTTCGCCGTAATATCTTCCAACCGTGGAATTGCGCGATTGGTACATTTCGGTGACTTAGCTCCAGGCGGAGGCGGCGGCGGCGTTGGGTGGCCCATTCCCTGAGGGTGCAACCACCCGACCGCGAATACAAGCACTGACACCAATGAAACGAGCCTGCAGGAAATTCGAACCACCATGGCCGAATTCTATCAAAAGATAAATGCGAGAAAGAAGACGAGAAATCCCTTGAGGATTGCTATGATTGGGGGGTACTTGACGACTTACTGAGTATTACGAAATCGGCCACTGAGCCGCTGGAAGACATTCTTTGGTTCTGGGTTTCAGGATTTCATTCATACCCGTCACAAATAGCAAGCCCGTTCTATCCGCGCCGCAATTCTAAGTTGCAGTTGAGGCGCGTTTCTCGACTGGAAAGCTCGAAGAGGGCCAGAATATCCAGGTAAGGCAGTTCATGCGATTCTTGACCTGTTTCGACCTTCGTCATTCGCTTGTTTGTATCGCACGACGATACACTCGGTTCAATTTTGCAACTCATTGTTGTGTATTTCACCTTCGGCGAGCAGTCTTTCCTACTGCCGGTGTTGTCGGTTTCATGCTCTGCGCATGGCCGGGGTTTGCTGTCGAGCCCTCTACAACTCTAAGCGGTTACAGCAGACAATCCTGGGTCATGGAAAACGGTCTGCCGCAAAACTCGGTGCAGGCGCTTGCGCAAACGCGCGATGGATTTCTCTGGATCGGGACGGAGGGCGGATTAGTGCGCTTTGACGGGACTGCATTTCAGGTTTTCGATCACAGCACGAAACCCGCTTTGCCGGGAAATGACATCCGCTGTTTGTTCGAAACGCACGACGGCGCCCTGTGGATTGGAACAAGTGATGGGCCGGCAAGGTGGAAGGACGGCGCGGTAACCGCTTACTCCACCCATGACGGCCTCCCAAGCAACGGTGTCCGCGCATTTGTTGAGACCGCTGATGGTGTGCTGTGGGTTTGGACGGATCTTGGTTTGGCGCGGCTTAGCGGAAAGGGATTTGTTCCGGACAACGACGGGATTGATGGTGCCTCGGTGACGGCAGTCCTTCCCATCGGGCCGGGCGGGATGATGGTCGAAGCGCCGCAGCAGGAGGTCGTTTATCAAAACGGTCACTGGTCGAACGCGGAAATAACTGCTGGATTCCCGAGAGGCAGCCTCGCTTTTTCGACAAAGCCATCCAGCGAAGCAATCTATGGCAGCGCAAGCACCCTCGTGATCAGGCGAGGAACCGATATTCTGGCGCGCCTGTCGGCTGGCAGAGAGTTGCCTGGAAGTCGCATTGACACGCTCCTCGCTGACCGCGAAGGTAGCGTGTGGATCGGTACCAACGACGGCTTGGCGCGATGGAATGGAGGACAGTTGCAGAAGCTGCCTGTCAACGATCCTCTCGCCTCGGCCTCAGTACTTTCGCTGATGGAAGACCGTGAAGGCAACCTCTGGGTGGGAACCGAAAACGCCGGGTTGCACGTCCTGCGCGACCGGCGCTTCCGCGCCTTGGGTTCGCGCGATGGCCTCAGCTCGAATCAAATCACCGCCGTTGTAGAGGACGCTGCAGGAACAATCTGGGTAGGAACGCAACGGGACGGTTTGAATGCGTTACACAGGAGCGGACACACTGCAGATCGCGACTCCAGCTTCGACGCCGGGGAGGCATCGCTGATCGATGCCGTCAAGACCTACTCCGTCGGTGACGGTATGGCGAGCGACGTAGTGTTGTCACTGGCGGCAGCGCCCAATGGCGATGTGTGGGTGGGTACACCAGATGGGCTCAGCCAGCTCCGCGGGAGCCGCATCGTGACATTTACTTCCGCCGACGGGTTGCCTGACGACTTCATCCGTTCGCTGCTCGTTGATGCTGATGGGTCACTGTGGATTGGAACCAGGCGCGGGCTTACGCACTGGACCAATGCGAGTGCAACTGTGCCTTCTAATCTCCGCATGCAGACCTATACGCAGGCAACGGGCTTGGGCAGCGATTTGGTGGGAGCGCTTGCGCGTGACGAAAAGGGTGACTTGTGGGTAGCCACGCTGGCTGGTCTTTCGCATATTCATGCTGGCGCAATCTCAAATTTCACTACCAAGAACGGACTTTCAAGTAACGTAGTGACCTCGCTTTTGCCTCGCACTGACGGCACTCTGCTGATCGGAACACAGGACCATGGATGGAACGTGTGGGATGGTCAGAGATTCATGGCGGTATCGAGTGGCGCCCTCGATCAGACAACCGTTCACGCCATCCTCGACGATGAACGAGGCCATCTGTGGTTTGCAACGGGCAACGGAATTGCGCGGTGCGACAGCATGGCGATGCGGAGCGCGAACCCGGCACCAAGCTGTCCGCACTTGATTACGTTCAGCACCGCCGACGGACTGCCAAGCCGTGAAACAGCAACGAACAGCCATCCTTCTGCCTGGCGCTCGCGGGACGGCCTCTTATGGTTTGCCACACCTGAAGGGCTCGTCGAAGTCAATCCTGCTCATTTCCCCATCAATACGATCCCGCCACCCGTGGCCATGGAGCGATTTGCCGTCGACGACGTCGATCAGCCGCTCGAAGGTATGAATTCGTCGTTGAAGGTAGCCGCCGGACATGTGCACTTCCAGTTCGACTATGCGGGCCTCAGTTTTCTTGCGCCGCAGAAAGTGCAATACCGGTACATGCTGGACGGGTTTGACAGCGGCTGGACCGAGGCCGGCACGCGGCGAAGCGCTTATTACACCAATGTTCCGCCTGGGCGATACACCTTTCGCGTACAGGCGGCGAATAACGACGGTGACTGGAACGTAGACGGCGCGTCGCTCAGCTTTGAACTGCGGCGGCATTGGTATCAGGCGATGTGGTTCTATGCCTTGCTCCTGATAGTTGCAGCAGGCATCATCCTTTTACTCATTAGGCTGCGCCTGCGCCGCGCGGAACATGAGTTTCGCGCCGTGCTTGGCGAGCGGATCCGGATCGCGCGGGAAATTCACGACACGCTCGCGCAGGGCTATGTCGGCATTTCGGTCCAGATGGAAGTGCTGGGTGAGCTGCTAAAGTCCGGCAAGGTGCAAGAAGCCGAACAGCGACTTGCGCTGACTCGCGAGTATGTGCGGGAGGGATTGGCCGATGCGCGGCAATCGATTTGGGCCTTGCGCACGCAGGATTCCAGCGAAACATCGCTGCCCGTAAGGCTCAGGCGCGTCGTCGAGGCTGCGGGGGGCGACGGACTCGATACCCGCTTAAGCATTCATGGCGCCTATCGTCCGCTGCCTATGGCCATGGAACAGGAGTTTCTACGCATCGCGCAGGAAGCGGTTCATAATGTAAAAAAGCATGCTTGCGCGAGTGATCTCTCCGTTCAACTGGAATACAAGACAGAGGAGGTTGCACTCGAAATCTGCGACAACGGACTTGGCGGAGCCACGGATACAACTGAAGAGTCGCTCGCTGACCGATTCGGCCTGACTGGGATGCGGGAGCGCGCAGCAGCCATCGGCGGAGTGCTTGAAGTCAGCAGCGAACGCGGTGAAGGAACGACGGTGCGTCTGCGCGCTCCGGTCGGGCGCGAGCCAACGAAAGGCACACGATGACTAATGAAGTGATTCGAATCATGGTAGTCGAAGATCACAACGTGGTGCGCCAGGGGCTGGTAGCTCTGCTCAAGCTGGTTGACGGCGTGGAAGTGGTTGGCGAGGCCGCCGATGGCGTCGAGGCAATCGCGGAGATACGCAAATGCAAGCCCGCAATCACTCTGATTGATCTGCGCCTGCCTAGATTGAGCGGCGTAGAGGTGATTCAGCGGATCCGCTTGGAGGTGCCACAGGCCAGGTTCATTGTGCTCTCGACTTATGATGGTGATGAAGACATCTACCGCGCCCTGAAGGCTGGAGCGAAGGCATACTTGCTGAAGGGAATGACAAGCGACGACCTGGTTGCGACGATTCATGATGTCCATGCCGGCAAATCCCATATTCCGCCTGTAATCGCTGAAAAGCTGGCCGAGCGTATGAGCGCGGAGAACTTGACGCCGCGTGAGTTTGATGTCTTGGAGCAGATCGTGCATGGCAAAAGTAATAAAGAGATCGCGGCTGAACTTGAGGTGTCGGAGGCAACGGTCAAGACCCACATCAACAGCCTCCTCGGCAAGCTGGGCGTCACCGATCGCACTCAGGCCACAACGGCTGCAATTCAACGGGGAATTATTCCGCTTGAATCCCTTCGGAAGCCTAAACCATGACAAATAGGGCGGTGCGAGCGTCAATTTTCAGTGGACTCGTTTTCGCGTTGCTTTGGGTGCCGGCCGCGGCGCAGAAAAGCCAGTGGCGCCAGGCCTCCGATGCCGAGCTCGCTTCGGTGATTCCGGCACGTGCACCCGTGATAAGCGAACACATCGAAACAGAGATGCGGACTGCATCCGGAATCGTGGACCAGCGCGGGCGCTTGATCGCTGGAGTTGTATTACTTACAGCTGGGTACTCGGCCGATGGCAAATACTCGCATTACTTGGTGGTGCAAGTGCCCATCAATATCGGGGGAGTCGAACTCAGGGCCGGCGAGTATGTCTTTGGGTGGACCCGGTCGCAGCAAGGAGACTCGCTGAGCGTACATTTCAATTCCGCTGCCACCGGCGCCCTGCTCGGGACATCCGACGCACACCGCATACAGGGATCGACCCGAGTGGAAAGCTTGCATATCTGGCCGCCGTATGAGAAAGCCCTTATCCAGATTGGCCGATTTGGAATTCCATACCAAGTAGATAATCACTAGCTGACTGGGACTCGGTTCGAGTTATCGCTCAACCTTTCAGACGATCACGTGTCAGAAGCTGCTCCGTAGTCTTGCTGCCATGCCTCGAACTCTACGAGAAGCTATCGTTTACGGAGCCCTGACAACCGGATTACTCGCAGTTCTTCTCGGACAATTAAATGGGATAAATGCGCTTGTCGAGGCGCAATCCAGCGAAGGAACTGCGCATCGGTCACCATCTCCTGCTTCACTGACATCGGCTGCGAACTCGGAATTGCGGACATCACGGTTCCATTTCTCGGGTGGGGAGACGCCTTCCTGGACTACGACAACGACGGGTGGAAGGATCTCCTGATGTCGAATGGGCATGTCGACCCTCAAGTGGACCGGGAGCCATGGGGTACCACCTGGATACAGCGCCCCTTGCTCTTTCCCAATATCGGAGGCAGGGAGTTCGAGGTCGTGCCGGCCGTTGAAGGCTCAGGCCTTGCCGACATCCTCCCCGGACGCGGAATGGCCGTCGGCGACCTTTTCAACGATGGCAAAATCGATGCGGTCATCAAAGTGATGGACGGCCATCCGGTTTTACTGCGCAACGTTTCTCCAGATAAGAATCATTGGCTTGAATTGGAACTGATAGGCGGCCCCCAATGTCCGCGCGATGCCGTGAGAGCAGCGGTGTTCGTGACGGCAAATGGAATGAGGCAACGCGGCGACGTGCTCAGCGGTGGCATCTATGCTTCGACCAACGACAGACGACCGCACTTCGGCCTGGGGCAGGCCGCCAAGGTGGATGACATCGAGGTGCATTGGCCAAGCGGCAAAGTGGAACATCTCACTGTGCCCGGCGTGGACCGAATAGCTACGCTGGCCGAGGGCTCGGAAAATTAGCGCAATGTTGCGAGAGGCTGGAAGACCAGCTTCCTGGAATGCCCGGATCAAAGTTCACCTGCGTTGGACGATCACCCGGGCCTCGTACAATAACTAAAGAAACCACTGTCAAGGAGGAATGACGATGCCGGCTTATGAATACGAGTGCGCGACGTGCAGCAAGCATTTCGAGCGGCGCCAAAAGATGTCGGAGCCGCCAATCTCCGATTGCCCGGAGTGTGGTGGCAGCGCGAAGCGGCTGATCAGTGGTGGCGCCGGAATGATCTCAAAGGGTAGCGGGAATTCGTCGTTTGATGCGCGGCAGGGATGCGATTTTGGCGGCGCATGTTGCAGCGAGGACGCCGGATGCTGCGGCAATATGGCGTGTGAAGACTGAGTATTTCGTTAACCATATCTATTTCATCCCCTAAAACCTCCACCGCACCAACCCGAATGGTGCGCGGTGCCCCTTTTCATGGCTCAAGATTCGCAGTGTGACCCTCATCATAGCGGAAGGAATAAGCGTTCATCCACGCTGTTTGTGAGCGGATGCGTCGATCGGAGTGGTGACCCTCTCGCCGAGCGCATACGGAATTGCGAAGCGAGGAGCCATGAGCGCAAAGCGAGTCATTGTTGTGGGTGGTGTTGCAGGCGGGGCGACTTGCGCAACTCGGCTACGCAGGCTCGACGAGTACGCCAAGATCTTGTTGTTCGACCGAGGGCCGTATGTTTCATTCGCAAATTGCGGTTTGCCCTATTACGTCGGCGACGTAATTCAGGACGAAAGCATGCTGCTGCTGGCGTCGCCGGAGCTCTTTCGTGAACGCTTCAATATCGAGGTGCACACTAGGCACGAGGTTGTCGCGATCGATCGCGAACGGCGCATCGTGACGGTGAGAAATCTGGAGCCCGGAACGGAGAGAGAAGAGCCTTACGACGCTCTTGTACTCTCGCCGGGCGCTGTGCCTATTCGCCCGCCGTGGCCGGGGATCGATTTGCCGGGCATCTTCACCCTGCGCAGCGTGTCCGACAGCCGCGAGATTCGGAACTGGATCGAGACGAAAAAGCCGCGCCAGGCTGTTGTGGTGGGTGGCGGCTTCATCGGGCTCGAGATGGCTGAGAACCTTCGGCATCGCGGAATTGAAGTGACGGTGGTTGAGCTGGCAAAGCAGGTAATGCCGCCGCTCGATGCCGAGATGGCCGAGTATGCACGTCAGCGCCTCGAATCGCACGGAGTGAATCTGGTCCTGGGCGAAGGCGTTATGGGGTTTGAGCAGAGCTCCGACAACGCCCTGATTGTACGCACGCAAGGAGGAGCAGCGTTTGACGCGGATCTTGTGGTGCTCTCAATCGGCGTCCGGCCCGAGACCCAGCTGGCGCGCAGCGCGGGCTTGGAGATTGGTGAGCGGGGTGGAATCCGCGTGGACGACCAGATGCGCACAAGCGACGCAAACATCTGGGCCATTGGAGATGCAGTGGAAGTGAAGAACTGGGTCACGGGACAGTGGGAACTTGTCCCGCTGGCTGGGCCTGCGAACCGCCAGGGACGCGTCGCTGCCGACGCCATCTGCGGCCGCGATTCGCGATTCAGGGGAGTGCAGGGAACGGCGGTCTGTGGTTTCTTTGGGCTGACGGTTGCATTGACGGGCGCAACGGAAAAATCGCTGCGCCGCGCTGGAGTAAACGACTTCGAGACCGTCTATCTGCACCCGGTCCACCATGTGGGCTACTATCCGGGAGCGCAGCCAATCCACATGAAGCTGCTGTTCCGCAAATCCGACGGGCTGGTTATGGGCGCGCAAGCCGTGGGCGAATACGGTGTTGAGCGTCGGATCGATGTGTTGGCGCAGGCGATCCAGATGAAAGCAACGGTCTTCGATCTCGAAGAGTCTGAGCTTTGCTACGCGCCGCAATATGGCTCCGCCAAAGACCCTGTGAACTTTGCGGGAATGATTGCCTCAAACGTGATTCGTCAGGACATGAAATCGGCTCCATGGAATGATTTGGGTTCCACCTCCGCCTTCATTCTTGACGTGCGCGAGCCGCATGAATTTCACGCCGGCTCCATCGAAGGCGCCGTGAATATTCCGCTCGGAGAGTTGCGCACGCGCATTGACGAGTTGCCGCGAACGAAGGAGATTTGGGTGACCTGCATGGTAGGACAGCGTGCTTACTACGCTTGCCGGATTCTTTCTCAGCATGGTTTGTGCGCCCGGAATCTCCCGGGTGGCTACAACACCTACCGCGTGCTACATCCTGAGGGTGTGCGGGAGCCTGCCAGCGTGTGATAACCAAGCGCGCCGCAGGTATGAAATCAGTGACACCAGGTTGTGTTTGCCGCCGGCTATTCCTTTGGATCCTTGACCCACTTGGGCGTGAACTCGTTGCTGGCCGCCTGCTGCTCGATCATCCGTCTCGCTTCAGCCACATGCAGGCGCATGAGCCTTTCCGCTTCGTCTGGAAAGTTATGGTCGATGGCTTCGATGATGCGCAAATGCTCTTCAAATACGATCCGCGGGTCGCGCGATGCCCGAACGGCCATGCCCAGGACGCGGTAGCCTTCAGCAAGGCGCAGGAGCACCTTGTTACGGCTGAGGTCCATGATGCGGAGGTGAAGCGCGCGGTCGGCGGCTCCCATCTCCTCTTCTTTGTTTTCCTTCGACAGGTTCCAAATGTGTTCTGCCATGTTGCGCAGCAAGGCGACGTCGGCTCGCGAAACATGCTCGCACGCAAGACGCGCAGCAAGGCCTTCAAGAAACTCCCGCACCTGGTAGGCTTCGCACAGGCGGGCGGCGTCGAGCTTGCCGACAAACACGCCAAGGCGGTCAATGGATTCGACGAGCCCGAGCCATTGCAACTCGAGCAGGGATTCCCGCACCGTGCCCTGTGCGACGCCTAGCTCCCTGGCTAGACTCTGCTGCGTCAGCCGTTCTCCCGGCTGGCTTTCTCCCGACAAAATTCTACGCTGCAGCTCCTCGCGAACCTGGTGTCTCCCAACGGGTGATTGAACTGGCATATCGAGCGTGCCCTCCGTGCGGCAAGCCGGGATTAAAGCGGATCACAATGCCCTCAGGCTGGAGTTGATGCGGAAATGATTCTCTTCGAACCTTTATTGAGGGCCAATACTCTTCAAATAGTCCCAGGCCCCCGCCGCGATGTTCTGCGGCGGAGACTCAAAAGCCCGGGTGGACAGGAAATAAAGTTAATCAACCCTAGAAGATGAACTTCATCACGAACTGCCACACGCGCTGCGTTCCTATTAGCGAGGGCGTGTTTACGCTGCCCGTGCTGCTGCTGGTTGCGGTAATTTGCCCGAATGTACCGGAACTGACACTCGAAGTAGGGTTGGCAAGATTGGTGTGGTTCCAGGCATTGAAGGCCTCAGCCTGGAACTGGCCATGGATGCGATGGTCGCCCAGGAAGTCCTTAAAGAGCGAAATGTCGGTGTCCTCGAATCCCGGCCCGCGCAGAGAGTTGCGTGGAACGTTGCCGAACGACTGCGTGTAGCCATTGGCAGCTGAAGGGGCCGGATTCTTCATGAAGGCCGCGGGGTTGAACCACTCCGTCATTTTGGAGGCGCCGGCGGGGCGGGCAAGGCTGACGCCGGGGTTGTAAGTCGCCAGGTCGTTGCCGACGCCCGATTCCGAGTTGTCCACGCCGCTGGTAATCGTGATGGGCAATCCGCTTTGTGAAGTAACGATCGCATTAGCCTGCCAGCCATTGACGAACGCGCCTGCCACGCCGTTCACGTTGAATTGGGGCAGCGGATAATTAACTGATCCGGTAACGCGAAGTGCCTGATCAAAGTCGGCAACGCCGCGATAACTTTGGAAATTAAATGGATTCGATGGTCCGTCCTGTCCTTCGGTCCCCGACGAGGTGTTGTCGATGGTCTTCATCCAAACGACGTTGGAGAGCAAAGTCAGGCCGTGAGCCGACACGGCGCGTAACGTTGAACTCCAGCCGCATTCGTCATCTCATAGTCGTAAGAGTCGGCCAACTCCACCGCACCCAATCCGGGGAAGAGGCGGGTGGTTTCGAAAGTCCCAGGAGGCGGCGTGAATACGAATGGATTGAACTGGCGCGAGGCCATTACGTGTTCGGCGTGGTTGCCCACATATCCCGCGTTAAAAGCGAACCCGTCCGCCCAAATCCTGCTCGATGGTGAAGTTGTAGGCCTGCGTGTATTCCACTTTTGAAGCCGGATTCAGCACGCCGCCAGCGAGGGGTAACAGGAACGTGTAGTTCTTGAATTGCGAAGGAGCGATGTGTCCGCGCGGGAAGGGATCGCCACCAGGGTAGCCGGCGAACGGGGCTGTCCCACTTCGGCGGGGCCGGGCTGATGAGTTCAAGGTAGAGATCCACAGGCTGCATGGCATCGGTCCGTTGATAGAGCAAGCCTTCAGGAAATCCATAGAACAGACCGTAAGCACCGCGAACCACCGTCTTGCCGTTGCCAAATACGTTGTAGGCAAAGCCGGCGCGCGGCGCGATGTCCTTCCAGTTGTTGTTGTAAACCGAATTCGACAATCCCGGATCGCCCACGAACCACATGCCCTTTGGCGCGCCGGGCGCGACCGTGGACTGGAAGTTGGGATTGGCCACGTTGAAGCCCACCAGCGTGCCGTTGTCATCGATGGGAGGCATCCATGGATCCCAGCGCAAACCGAGGTTGAGAGTGAGTCTCGGTGTCGTCTTCCAGTCGTCCTGGACGTACAGGGCCGGACGCAGCTCGCGCAGATACGCCTTGCGCCCGTTGTCCATGTAATAGTCCTGCTCGTAGCCAGTATAGAAATCGGCGATGGCGTTGCCCGTGGACGTAAAGCCGGTCGGGGTTACGCCGTTGGGAGATTGCGTGCGCTTGCCGTTGAAGCCGGGCGAGGTACTATCGCCGGGCGTGTACGAGTAGTCGTCCATGTCGATGCGGTTGCGTTCGAGGTCGCCGCCCATGGCGAGCGTATGAGTATGCAACAGCTTGACAAACTGAGCGTGGAAGTCAAACGTCGTCGCATCCTGCGTCAGCGCGCCGCCTGAAAAGGCTTCGACGTACCCGGAGATTTGTGCGCGCACGCCCGGAAATGGCACGAGGCTCTCGTTCGGGCTCCCGTAAGGAGCGGTCTGTCCGAGTTCCTGGAGGGTCTTCAGACCGGGCGCCTCGGGAATCTGCGTGCGTGCGCCGCGATAGAAGCTTCCATAGAGAGCGCCTGTGAGGGTGTTCGAGAAAACGTGCGCATCGCTGATGGTGAGCGACTGATTGCGGAAGAGGTTGGCCGCGAT
The DNA here is from genome assembly GCA_963758785.1 of uncultured Acidobacteriaceae bacterium. Classification (GTDB taxonomy): domain Bacteria; phylum Acidobacteriota; class Terriglobia; order Terriglobales; family Acidobacteriaceae; genus Telmatobacter. Next base: position 94,795 of record CAVWXA010000015.1, on the reverse strand, counting down.
AAAAGCCCAACGGAGCGGTGAACGGCCGCTGGAAGTTGTCCTGGTTGTAGAAGTAGCGGCCACTGAGGTGGTCTTTATCGCCAAGAGAGTAGTCGAGCCGGACGAGATATTGCGTGTTGTCGATGTTGTTGTTCGTCGAAGAAGAGAATGTTTCGTATGTTCCGTTGGTCGACAAGGTGCCCGCCGCTTCCTCACTGGCGAGGTACTGCTTGTTCACCGCTGCCGAGAGCGTATCAATGGGAATTGCGTTTGCGCCGGCGTCTGCGGCAGAAACATCATCGGTGATCGTGCCGCTGCAGTTATAAGTGGTGGCGCCTGGGGCGGTGGGGGTCGCCGTCTGGCCGAAGCCGCAACCCGTCGCCGGGTTGTAAAGTGCGACGCCTAGCGCCTTGAAAGCCGAAAAGTTGCCGGCAAGCTCTGCCGCAGTGGGGTATTCGACTGGTGATCGGTGTCGGCGCCGAGCGCTGCTGCAGGTCTTCTGCCGAGAAGAAGAAGAACGCCTTTTTGCTCTCGAACACCGGACCGCCGACGGTGCCGCCGAATTGATTCAGCTTGAAGGGCGGCTGACGATCACGGCTTGGTTGCCGCCCAGAAATAGTTGCGTGCGTTGAGCACCGTGTTGCGGAAGTACTCCCATGCCTCACCGTGAAGTTCGCTGGTGCCGGAACGCGTGGAGAGCTGCACCAGCGCGCCCGCGCCCGCGTGATCGGCGCTGTAATCCGATGACTGGATAGTGAACTCCTGCAACGCATCGGGATTGGGCATGGTGGGCACGGAGTCAAAGAAGCGGTTGACATAGATTGTGCCGTCGAGGGTGATAGGTATTTTCCGTTGCGCGCAGGCCGTTCACCGAGAGGCCGGTGTTGTCTTCCTGGCCGCTCTCAGTGCCGGTTGTGGTGAGCACCGTGCCGGCGGTCAGCGTGGTCAATTGCAGCGGATTGCGGCCGTTGAGCGGCAAGATCGCGCATCTGCTGCTGGGTGACCGACTGTGCCACCGTCGAGGTAGCTGGTTTCGATCTGCTGCGTCTCCGAGGTGACCGTAATCTGCTGCGTCTGCGAGCCGACCGCCATGGCGATCGGCAGATCGATCACCTGGCCGGTGATCAATGTGAGGCCGGGGCGATTCTGCGTCTCGAATCCTGTCGCGGAGATCTTCAGCGCGTAGGTGCCGATGGGCAGGTCAGGGAAAACGAAGATGCCGCTCTCATTGGTCGCGGCCTCGCGGGTCAAGCTGGTGCTGGTTTCCGTTGCCGTCACCGAGGCCTTCGCAATTGCGGCCCCGCTGGGGTCGGTCACCGTCCCGCGAATGCACGCCGGTGGATTGCGCAGAGGCGCGGGATGCAGCGCCCATCGATAGAAGCACTGCGAAGCTGGCGAAGAGTAGTTTGCGAAGTCTGTTGTTCATCCTGTCCTTTCATGAAAGAAGCGCATCTGGGAGCGCTTCTCGTCTGCTGATTGTTTTGTGCTCACACCGTTTGTGTTGTCTTAGAGTTCATTACGGGCGGCGCGTGCATCCATTGCCGTCCACACGAACCTTCGACCCGATTTCAGCTGTACGGTTTCTGGCCAGTCACCGCATTGCCATCTCGTGAAACAAATGGTGAAAACCCCTCCAGAGGATCGTTCTATTTGTTCGGGCCACGGGCGAGTATCTGTCCCGTGACCTGGTTAGCGCGTTGCTGTTGCCGCAGATTCGTCGAAGCATGCGGGGCCTCTAAGCGAGTTCAGTACAAAGCTTGTGCGACCAGTAGGATTCGAGCGCCATCATGACGGGCACGCTGGCATCGAGTCCCGCCTCCAGTGGAGCGTTGATCTTGTCGCCCTTCACGATTGCATCAATAAAGTTGCCGGCATGGGCGCTGTTCGAGACTCTGTGTTGACTTTCAACTCGACGGGTTCGCCGCTGTTGGGAGTGAGAGCGTATCCCTCGCGTGTGAGGTCGAGGTTTCCCTCGGTGCCTTCGAAATACACCGAAGGGCGCGGGTTGCGAATGGAGAGTACAGTCGACTCGAAGTTGAGATTCCAGTCCTTGTAGCGGACGACTGCGCTAACCGTGTCGGGATTGGTGAGGTCGCCGTCGAGCTGGAAGTCGCCCCCCAGCGCCGGCCGCTGTCACCGGCTTGTCGTCGTTAAGCATCCACTGCGCCACGTCGGCCCAGTGCGTCAGGATGTCGGCCAGCAAGCCGTTGCCGTAGTCGTGGTAGGAGCGCCACGAACTGTAGCGCGACATCTCAAACGGAACCTTGGGCGCGGGACCCAGAAAGAGATCCCAGTTGAGGCTGGCGGGTTTGGGCACGTCGGGGATGACGCGGCGCTGCCAGGGAAAGTTGCTCCACACGGCGCGCGCAAAAACCACGTGGCCGAGCTTCCCGGCATCGAAGATCTCCTTCCTTGACCTGCATGTAATGCGCGCCGCTGCGCTGCTGCATGCCGCACTGCAGCAGCCCTTTGCTCTTTGCCGCCGCCTTCGTTGAGCGCATCTCGCTCGCTCCAGCGATGCAGCGTCGGCTTTTCAAGATATGGTATTCTTGTTCGGCTCCAAGGCGTGTCCTTGGCGATCTCGACGTGCAGGTGATCGGGAGTGGCAACGTAACACCGCATCGATGTCTTTGCGCTCGAGCATCTTCTGGTACTCGACCGAAACCTCGGCATTCGCCACGTGATCTTTGAAGCGGCCCTGAAACGCCGCTACCTGCTTGTCGTAAATGTCGGCAAGGGCGCGGAATTCTGACGCGGGGATCCTGCACGAAGGCAGCCGCAAACGCACAGTGGCGCGGCGGCCAAGACCGATCACGCCCAGACCGACTCGTTCGTTGGCTCCGGCAATGGCGGAGTACGCGCGGGCATCCATGCTGCGTGTGACGACCGCGGCGGCGGCCGCTCCGGTATAAAGAAATTCACGGCGATTCACGATAAAAAAGCCTCCTTCATGGCTTTAAAAGCCGGGGCAATCACGGTCAGGCCGCCCTGTGAATGGTCGGCGCGCTCCTCTTCGTTTTCCACCCACCCCTTCCACCCGATCTGCTCGATCGTGGCCGCAACCTGATGGAGCGGAAAAGTCGCCGGTGCCAAGCTCGACATATTCGCCGTTCTTGAAGTCGCGCAGGTGGAAGCCGACGATGCGCTGCGGAGTGGGCGCGGATGAAAGCCGGTACATCGGCGCCGCCGTGATAGGCGTGGCCGGCGTCGAGCACGAAATGGACCAGCGACGGGTCAGTTCTTGGTATAGAGAGCCTCAATCTCGCCGATCTTCGATTCAAACTCCCACCAGTGATTGTGATAAGCAACGCTGATGCCGGCGCTTTGCGCGAACCGGCCGGCGGCGTTCAGGCCTTCGATTTTGTGCTCGAGCTGCCCAGGATCAGCGGCAGGCGCACCGCTGAGGATGAGATGTTTAGCGCCGAGAGCCGCTCCGCCGCGAGCTACGGGCTCGTAAATCGACGGCGCCGCGATTCTGGTTGCGGGATCGTACATTTCAAAACTCGGCATAAAGATATGAATGCCGAAAAACGTGAGTCCGGTTCGCTCAATCTGTCGGCGCGCTGGCGCGGGCTCGGCAAATTGCTCGCTCAAGTCGCTAAAGCCCGACTCGAATCCCTGATAGCCAACCTGCTTCACTTCTCGCCAACGTGTCGACGAAGGTTTGAAAGCGCTTGGGGTCGATGGGAAATGCGTTCAATTGCACACCAAATTGAATACCTGTGGGAACACGGCCGGTTTCTCCAAACATGCGCGGGGACTCAAGCACGGATAACGCTCCTCCCACCGTGAGTGCCGCTATCGCCTGCAAAACGTCTCGACGCGTTTTCAATTTCGTCACCTGTCTCGCGAGCTTGACCGTGTCTTGCTGAACAGCCTGAGATTTCAAAGTGCTCTGGAAGCAAAAAACCCACCGCGCCGTTTAGCGGGTGGGTCGCCGGAGTTCGGAGGTCGTTTCTGAAATCAGTCCGAGGCACACACCCGCATGACGCCGAGCAGGCTGCAGCACATACACATCGCGGGAGTGAATTCTGAATGCATTGATTCCTGAACCTGATGGAGATGCCGGATCGGTACTGGAACAATCATCTGCCCGACCGGGTAAGGACACCTTAAAGCTCGAATCCGAACCTGTCAAGGAACGCCGTTTTTTTTGCTCTGTTTGCTTCATTGCAAATGCCAAAATTCCGCTAACCCTGAGCGTTGAGTGGCGCACCGATCAAAAGGCTACTGGACAACTCGCACACGAGCCGCTCCCAACTGCGAAAGATTTTTGGGGGTAAGGTTTTGGGCAAAAACAACGGTCTCTAATTCGCAGCAAATTATAGGCAGACCGAGGAACGACTGTCAATCAATTTCAATCGATTTTTTGCCGACAGCGCTGGCGCAGAGTCACTGCGCGGCGCGGGAAATGCGAAGTATGTGATAACTCATTGAAAGTTAGTCGGATATTCCATATTCATCCGCGTCAACGCGCGTCTCTTTGGTGTGCACGCGAGTCTGCGGCCGGCACATCGGTGCCAGCTGGTGGGCAAATGTTGGACAAATACTCGGATTCCCGGTTCTCGGCCCTCTAAGGTTGGCGAACGGCATGAGTTCTCAGTAACTTGAGATCGAGCGGTGGGCAAACGATTCGTACGCGTAGATCGCCGCTAGCCAGTGCGGCGGCTTTAAATCATTGACTATCATTCATAATCGATTGACATCCCTAAAGAGGGTTCGATATATTCTGTTGCGACTCGATAGGCAATCGCAAACGGTCGCGGTCAGGCTGCATCCTTTAAGCGACGAAGCTGCCGTACGTCCTACGCGCCGCTAACGGATAGGCCATTCATTTCTCTCTCGCCGGAGTCTCAAGCCGGGTGTTTTTGGAAACGCTTGAGATGGCTGTGTAGAGAGGCGTGAAGTTTAATGGCGCTCTCGCGGAAGAGCTACATGGCAGGTCGGCGTTCCGGTCTATGCGCAGCATGGCCTAGCCGCACTGGAAGGATGGCTGAACACCACGGGGATGCAAAATGTGAAAGACATCAACAAAGTGCGCGAGTCGGCACGTCCCTGGTTTGAGGCGGGCAGCATGCCGGCGTAGGGTTGAAGTGAAGGCTGATTTCCGGCGGAAGATCGCTCGGTTTGTAAAACTGGAATCCAAAGAGCAGCGGCCCTGCTGAAAGTGTTGCTGGAGGAAGTTTGATCGAAGCTAACGAGATGGACCGGGCTGACAGCAGCGCTACAAGAGTTGACTCGGCGAGCCGGCACCCATGGCTTATCCTCAGCCTGCTCTTCTTTCTCACTGTCATCATGTTCATCGCCCGCCAGGCGCTTTCAGTCATGGCGCCCGTGCTGCGAACGGTATTTCATCTTTCCAATTCAGCGTATGGAAGAATCGTCTCCGCGCTCGGCTTCGGGATGATGACAGGCGAGTTCCCAATGGGCTACCTGATGGACCGCCTGGGCGCTCGCCTCGGGCTGACGGCCGCAATCTGCTGGTGGTCGACTGCGACCGGCTCGTTTGCGCTGGCAGGCTCGGGGCTTTCGCTGGGCCTCTCGCAATTCTGGAAAGGCACTGGTGAATGCGGCGCCTACACTGGTGGCGTGAAAACGGTCACGCGCCTATTTGAAAAGAAAGACCGCACTCTGGCCATCGGCATCTTCAATGGCGGCAGCGTCATCGGCGCGACGCTCGCCGTGCCGGTCATCGTTTATCTCCTCGAGCATTATGGCTTTAAGATCGCGTTCCTGGTCCCGTCGGTTGCCGGGTTCCTTTGGATTCCGACATGGTGGTTCATCTACGGCCGCGAGCCAAAGACGCATGCGCAGGCCGCTCCGCCTGCGATCTCCGCGCGCGAACTCCTCGGCAACTCCTCCACATGGGCTGTCATGCTTTGCCGGTTCTTCATCGGGCCAGTCATGCAGTTTTATTGGTATTGGACGCCCAGCTATCTTTACAGCGCGCGCCACATGACCATGGCGCAGATTGGATTCGTTGCCTGGATTCCGTTCCTGATGGGAGACGTGGGCGGCATCGCGGGAGGATGGGCGGCGGGTGTGTTGATACGCCGGGGCTTTTCGGTGCGCAATACACGGAGGCTGCTCATGTATGGCAGTGCACTTGTGTGCCTGCTCAGCTTCACAGTGCCGTATCTTCATGGCATCGGTCCTGTAATGACTATGCTCTCTGTGACCATCGCTGCCGACAACTTCCTCTCCGCGCATATGTTTGCGGCCGTCACCGATCTCTTTCCGGAACACCAGGTGGGCCGCGCTGCAGGTCTAATGGGCATTGCTGGAGACTTGAGCGGCGCGCTGTTTCCGCTGCTCACCGGCATTCTCGTCGATCGCATCTCTTACACCCCGGTCTTTCTCCTCGTCGGGCTCATGCCCCTTGCCGGCACGGTCGCTCTCTTCCTCGTCGGCCGCAAGTATCGCACGCTCGACAAGCCCGCCGAGGCCGCGTAAACCTGGCCTGACTTGAGCATGGCTGAAAGGATTCGATGTCCGCTCTCACACGTCGCGATGTTTTGGCTTTGCTGTTGGCCGCTCCAGCGGTCGTTCATGTTCTCGGTGAGGAATCTGGAGAATGGATTTCGCTGTTCGACGGCAATTCGCTCAGCGGTTGGAAGGCTCAAGGACAGGCGGGCGTGTTCAAAGCCGGCGGCGGCCAAATTGCCGCTCACGGCGGTCCTGCGTCACTCTTCTATGCGGACCCGGCGCGCCACGCGGAATTCAGGAACTTCGAGTTCGCCACGGAAGTAATGATGCGGCCAGGCGCGAATTCAGCCATCTGCTTCCACACCGCGCAGCAGTCCCCGGGTAGGCCCGCGCAGGGATTCGAAGTGCTGATGGCGAACAATTTTCGGGGCCCCAATAGGTTCATCGAACGGAGACAGACCGGTTCGCTGCTTGGCGTGCGCAACGTCTATAAACAGTTAGCCAGCGACGACGATTGGTTCACGATCAACATTCTGGTTCGACAGAAGCAGGTACAAATCCGGCTCAACAACATGCTGGTGGTGGACTACGTTGAGCCTGCCCAGCCATTTTCGGCCAACGCAAACTTCCGCTGCGTCATCAATAGCGGTACGTTCGCGCTCCAGACACTCGATCCTCGGAGTACGACAATCTTCAGGAATCTGCGTGTTCGCCCACTGCCCGACGCCATTCCTCAGCTCTCCGACGAGCAGCCTCACGTCGACGACGTTTATCGCGAAATTATCCGCCTTGGCGCCGAAAACTATCCTGTTGTGGATTATCACGTGCACCTCAAGGCCGGCCTGACGGCCGACCAGGCACTCGCGAACTCCCGTCGCGTCGGCATCGGCTACGGGATTGCCATCAATTGCGGCATGGGGCTACCCGTTCACGATGACGCGGGCGTGCACGAGTACATCGAGAGCATGAAAGGCCAGCCTTGCTATGTCGCCATGCAGGGCGAGGGGCGGGAATGGACTCGCGTCGTCTCACCCGAATCCATCGCTCGTTTCGATTATGTCTTCACCGACGCAATGACATTCTCCGACGACACCGGCAAGCGCATGCGAATCTGGATTCCCGAGGAGATCGGGGTCATCGGCGACAAACAGGCGTTTATGGAGATGCTTGTGAACCGCATCGAAGGCGTAATGCGGGAGCCCATCGATATCTACGCCAACGCCACATATATCCCGGACCAGATTGGCGCGGAATACGACGCGCTGTGGACGCCGGTACGGATGCAGCGCGTGATCGATTCGGCTCTGAAAAACAATGTTGCGATTGAGATCAACAACCGCCGCAGAATTCCGAGTCCGACATTTATCAAGATGGCCAAAGCCGCCGGCTGCAAATTCTCCTTCGGCACCAACAATGCGGAAGCCGAACTGGGGCGCCTCGAGTACCCGATTCAGATGGTGAGAGAGTGCGGCTTGGCGTGGCAGGACATCTTCGTGCCCAAACCCGACGGGCAGAAGCCAATCCAAATCAGGCCACAGCATGCAATCATGGCGTAACGCTGGGTCAGGACGTGACGCGCGGCATCGGCATCGTCCGATTGACGGCATTGATCGCGGGCTTTCCCTCCAAAACACGAGAGACATCCTCACAGATCGCCGCGGTTACGCGGTCCTGCGCTTCGCGCGTAAATGCCGCTATATGCGGCAGCAGAATCACGTTCGGCAGCCCCTCGAGTTCGCCGACTTGCGGCGGTTCCTTTTCTCGCACATCCAGCGCAGCGCCGCCCACAATGCCGGCTTTCAGCGCATCCACCAGGCCAGCCTCGGAGACCACTTTGCCGCGAGACGTATTGATGAAGAATGAGCCCGGTTTCATCTTGAAAAAGCAGTCGCGGTTCAACAGGCCCACGGTTTGCGGTGTGGCAGGAAGATGGCAGGAGACGACGTCAGCACGTGCCAGCAATTCATCGAGTTCCACCAATTCAGCCTGCACTTCGCTGAGCAGAATATTGTCCTGGCTCAGGAAAGGATCGTAGGCGAGCACTTTCATGCCGAACGCGGTGGCGCGACGCGCAGTGAGGTAGCCGATCTTTCCCGCGCCAACGATGCCGAGGGTTTTGCCGTAGAGTTCCATTCCGACGTATCGTTGCCTGTTCCAGTTTCCCTTTTTGGTGTCTGCATCCGCTGTGGGAATGAATCGCGCCAGCGCAAGCATCATGCCAATGGCAATCTCGGCAACGCTGATGGCATTCTGATCGGGCGTGAACGAAACCACGATTCCGGCCTGCTCGGCGTGCTTGTAGTCGACATTGTCGAGGCCCACGCCAGCCCTGCCGATGACAAGCAGTTCCGGCGCAGCGTCAATGAGGGCCGCGGTTACGGGCGTCTGGTTGCGCACGATCAGCGCGCGGCAGTGTTTTGCTTTCTCTGCCAGTAGTGCCGGATCCTTCCACAAATCAGGCTGCGCAACGACATTGAACCGCGAACGGAGCGCATCGACAGCAGCGCCTTGAACATTTTCAGATACGAGGATATCGGGCATAGCTAGCAAACCACCTCATGACAATTGAATGCAATTTTCAGACGCGAGCACCACTGTTCCGATCTCCGCAACGGTCTCAGGCGAGACCGGAATGCCCTGCGCGTTCGTTGATGGCGGCCTTTCGTGCCGAGCGCTCTCCGGGAACCAGAATCTCTTCCACGCCAGGGCGTCTTTTTGAAGCCTTGATGCGGTCGATGGTTTCGTCGATGCGGCCGAGATATTCGCTGTAGTCCAGAAACGCCTTCACATCGAAGAGGCAGAAGAAGTGGCCCACGTCCTGTTTGCGGTCGAGGTTCTTGTACATCGATCCCACGTCGGGGCCGATGGCTGCGCCCGAAAGCACGCCGCTGAAAAGCTCTACCATCATTGCCAGCGCATAGCCCTTGTGCCCGGCCATGGTCAGCACGGTGCCGAGCAGCGCCTGCGAAGCATCCGTTGTTGGATTGCCGTCGGGATCGAGCGCCCATCCCAACGGAATCGGCTGGCCTTTCTTTTGCGCGGCGATAATGTTGCCGCGTGCGACACCGTGCCGTCGCCAGATCGATCTTTACCGGAAATCCCTTACCGGTGGGAAACGAGGCCGCGATCGGATTGGTGCCGAAAAACGCTTCGTATCCGCCTTCGGGCGACATGGCTGGCTCGCAATTCGTCATCGCCAGCAGCACCATCTGCTGGCTGGCGGCGTAGTTGCAATACCATGAAAGCGCGCCAAAATGCTGCGAGTTGCGGATGGTCGCCGCGGCCACGCCGTTCTGGCGGGCGAGGTGGGATGAGCAGATCGAGCGCCTTGCGCGCCTGCACCTGGCCCAGTCCGTTGCCTGCGTCGAGCACCAGCACACTTCCCGCGCTGCGATCGATTGCAAGCTTTGCTTTGGGATCGATGAGCCCAGCTTCGATGCGCTTCAGATAAATATTCAGGCGGGAGACGCCGTGAGTCGAAACGCCGTGCAGATCGGCATCGACCAGCACCTCGGCAAAGAGCGCCGCATCCTCAGCAGGCACTCCCATGGCATTCGCCAACTGCGCCACGACGCTTTGTAATTGTTCCTTCGGATAACGATTCATTAGAGCCTCAGTCGATTGAAGCTTCCTGGTATTCCGCGGTCCACAAACGCTGGACCCGGCATACCCGGAGTGTTGAATCATGCTCAGCAAACTACGCGCTGCGATACAGCTTGGTCATCACGAACTCGCGATGGCCCAGCGCTTCCGCCGCGGTAAAGCGGCCGTTTGCGGTGCGCACGATGATCTCAATCAACGCATCGCCGGCCTGGTCGAGCGTCATCTCGCCCTGCAGAATCGGCGACACGTCGAGGTCGATGTGATCGTTCATCAACTTCACGGTCTTCGGATTTCCCGAGAGCTTGATGACCGGCTCGATGGGATTGCCGATGACGTTGCCCTGCCCGGTGGGGAACAGATGCACCACCGCGCCCGAGGCAGCCCACAGCGTGACGGCTTCTGCCGCGGCGCTCGAGGTGTCCATGAACCACAGGCCCTTGTCCGTGGGCGCTTCCGCCGGCTTCAGGCAGCCGACAAACTTCGTCTTCTTGCCCAGCTTCTCGACGTTGCCCAGCGCCTTTTCCTCGATGGTCGTCAGGCCGCCGGCGATGTTGCCCTTGGTGGGCTGCGATTCGGAGAGGTCGTTGGTCTTCTCGTCGAAGACGAGCTTCTGGTAGTCGTCGAAGACGGCCATGAACTGCTTGCGCACCGCTTCATTCGCGGCCTTGCGCGGCGACGATGTGCTCGGCGCCGGTCAGCTCTGACGTTTCGCCGAACGAGGCCATGCCGCCGATGGCGCAATGCTTGTCAATCACGTTGCCGACGGTGGGGCAGCTTGCAAGCCCGGTGGTGGTGTCGGACTCGCCGCACTTCACGCTGATGTAGAGCTCGCTGAATTTGCATTCGCGTGCGCTGCAGCTCGGTCGCCCACTGCACAAACTCCTTGGCCTTCACTGAAGCTTGCGCGATGGTCGCGATGTCGCCCTGGCCTTCGATCGAGAATCCGGCCACCGGCTTGCCGGTCTTGGCGATGCCGTCCACGATGCGCTGCGTCCATCCCGGCTCGATGCCGATGACGATCGCCGCGGCCACGTTGGGATTCGCGCCGGTGCCGATCATGGTGCGGAAGAAGAGCTCGAGGTCCTCGCCGAACTGCAGGCGCCCATAGGCGTGCGGCAGGCCGAGCGTGCCCTTGATGTTGTTGGCCACGGCCTCGCACGCGGCGTTGGAAATGTCGTCCACGGGCAGGATGATCACGTGATTGCGAATGCCGACGCGCCCGTTTTCACGCCGATACGCATAGATTGTCTGGTCCTTCATTATGCCCACCTCTTCGTCTTCAGGTTATGCACGTGCACGTGTTGCCCGGCCTTGATCGGCTGCACGACCTTTCCAATTTCGCAGCCATACTTGATCACTGTATCGCCCACGGCGAAATCCTTGAGCGCCAGCTTGTGGCCGAGCGGAATATCTTGCGCCGACTTTGCCGTCAGTGGCTTGTTGGTTGAGAGATCCCGGCCGGTCAATTGCGTTCCGGCTGCAATATCCACGACGGCCACGCCAACCGTGTCCGCTGTATCGTGAACGAGAAAGTGAATCATCGTGTTTGCTCCTTCATAGATTCCTTCCGTGAAAACTGTCATCAATTCCGAAACTCAAATCCCACCGAAGGAGACATGCTTCGTTTCCAGAAAAGCATCCAGGCCTTCGCTGCCCAGTTCGCGTCCCCAGCCGCTCTGCTTCACGCCGCCGAAGGGGGCCTTGCTTGTGGTGGGCGCGCCGTCGTTGATGCCCAGCGTTCCCGCCTCGATCCGCTCTGCCAGCCGGAAGATGCGCGCCGATGTCGCGCGTCATGGCATAGGCGCTCAGTCCGTAGTCGCTGCCGTTCGCCAGTTCGATGGCCTCGTCTTCGGTTTCAAATGTCGTGATGGGCGCCACCGGCGCAAAGGTCTCTTCGCGCATGCAGAGCGCCGTCTCCCGTGACGCCGTCGATCACCGTGGGCTCCAGGAAATATCCGCTCGATCCGGCCATCCGCTTGCCGCCGCAGAGCACCTTGCCGCCGCGGCCCACAGCTTCCTCAATCTGCGCCAGCGCGGCGTCCAGCGCCTGCTGGTTGATGAGCGGTCCGACGTCGACGCCCGGCTCCAGGCCCGGTCCGGTCTTGAGCTTCTGCACGCCGGCGACAAACCGCTTCACGAAATTCATCGTGAATCGAGCGCTGCACATAGATGCGATTGGCCGCGATGCAGGACTGACCCGTGTTGCGGAACTTCGCGATCAGCGTCTCCTGCACGGCCTGGTCCAGATCGCAATCGTCAAAGACCAGCAGCGGAGCCAGCCCGCCCAGTTCAAGCGAGAGCGGCTTGATCGCCTGCGCCGCTCCGCGAATCAATTCCCTGTCCCACCTCAGTCGATCCCGTGAACGTGACCTTGCGGCAGATGGGATTGGTGAGGAATTCCTCGGCAATCATGCGGGCGCTGCCGACCACAAGCTGGAAGACGCCGCCCGGAATGCCTGCGGCTTCAACGCACTCCGCGAACGCGATGGCGCATAGCGGAGTCTGCGATGACGGCTTTAGCACCACAGGGCAGCCGGCAGCCAGAGCCGGTGCGGCCTTGCGCACCGCCAGCACCAGCGGAAAGTTCCACGGCGAGATGGCGCCGACCACGCCGATGGGGGTTTTAACCACCATGTTGCGCTTGCCCTGCACCTGGTGCGGAATCAGGCGTCCGTAAGCGCGGCGGCCCTCCTCGGCAAACCAGCGCAGATGATCCTCGGTCATCGCCATTTCGCCCTTGCTCTGCGCCAGCGGCTTGCCGTTTTCGAGCGTGATGGTGCGGGCAATCTCATCCGCGCGCTTGTGCACCTCCTCGGCCACGCGCAGCAACAGCGAGCCGCGCTCTTTTGCCGTCATACCGCGCCACGCGGCAAACGATGCCTGTGCCGTCGCGAACGCCGCGCGCACATGATCCCGATTGACCGCGGCGACACTGGCAAACGCCTCGCCCGTCGCGGGGTTTTTCACCTGGATCTCTTCGCCCGTCTCGATCCATTTTCCGTCGAGATACACTTTGTGCAGTTTTTCCTGAACCTGGCTCATGCGATTCGCCTCATTTTGTTGGGCGCTGATTTTGCGCCGTTGCTAGCAATTTCGAAAACCGGTTGTTTGTCTCGCATTTCAGCTCCACCATTCCAGGCGAAGCGCGCGCGCAAGCCTGCGCAGTGATTCCGCATTCTTGCCGAAAGTCAGGATCACGTGGTGCGGCATACCCGCGTGCACCAGCCGGTCAAAACGTGTCGGCACATCGCCGCCGCTGGCCACATCTGCCTCCGCAAGCTCAACCAGCACAATGTTGCCGGTGACTTTGCGGCGCGGCGGTACGGTGCGGCCCTCAAACGCCGTCATGTGGTAGCGATTGTCGCAGCGCCACAGCCGCGCGACCGTGACCTCCTCGTTGATACGGATCTGCGCGTCCACCACCATCGGCTTCACAATGTTGAAGTGTTTGGCCAGCGTTGGTCCGCCTTCACTGCCAACGGGATTGCACATATCCATGGGCGCCATGCCCGGATGCCAGAAGAAGATCGAGTTGCGGTCGTGCTCCAGCCAATCGGTCAGGAAGCCCGGTCCCGTTCCCAGGTTGCAATTCATCAGGCTGCCGATGGCGCCGTCCACATCGCCCTCAATCGAGACTGCGAATCCCTCGGTGCCAAGCCGCGATACGGCAAGGTAAGGCCACTGGCCAAGCATGTTCGGCAGCTCCGGCCAGCACTGAATCGTCAGCGCATCAAGGCTCTCTTCTTCAATGAGCTCAAGCATGGCCAGATAGCAGCGCGAGTTCATGGGTAAGTCGTCGGCTGTGACATCCTTCATCGGGAGCTTGAGATCGAGCACGCGCTGCACGTCTTTGCGCGCGGCATCCTCCGGAATGGCGCGCGCGCGCTCCATGAATTGCGGCAAGCTGAGGGGGTGCATCTGGATGCCCAATGTCCTGCGAAGAAGAAATGGATCGGCTGCAAGATCGATGAATCCCGGCGCGTGCGTGCCGATGACGCCCACCTTTGCCTGCCGCAGAACGGCAACCGTCCGCGCCAACGCAATGGCTCGCACCAATTCTGCCCGTGTCGTTTGATCGTCGGGATCGCCGTAGATTAGTTCGAAAGCGTGTCCTGCCTGGCGTAGCGTGGAGCCCCAAAGATGCTGGCCGACAAGCGAGCACGAGCTCACCTTTCCATCTCCCGGCCGCTCTGGCGTGGCCCACAGAACCACGGGATCGGGCCACTGCTGCGCAACGGTAAGCGCCAGTTGCCCGTGCCCCATCGAGGGTTGCAGCATCACCATCGCCTGGCAACCGGCCTCGCGCAGCTTGTCGAGTGCAACTTTGATGGTGGCGTCGTCCACAACCGGCGCTTCGGCGCCCACGGTTGTGTAGCCAAGGCTCTTGAGCGCGGCAACGGCGCGGCCGCAAATAATCTGGTTCCATTCCTGATCGAATCCGGGGCGCTTGCGGCCGAGAATCATCACGCCAAGCGGCGCTGCAGCAACTTCTTTAGCAGACTTCAGCATTTCTTTCCTTTCAGATAATGATGAATCAATTGGTAAAGCGTACGAAATAAGGCATGAGATCGCCCACTAGCGGGCGCACGTACTCAAAGAACTCGTCGCCAACAGGAATTACCGCGTCACGCATCCACTCCGCGGGAAACTGCCTCTCCACGTCAGTCACATTACTCAGCGGAACCAGTTCGTACCCGCATTTGTTTGAATTCTTAAGCGGCAAAAGCGAAACCATCTTTTCCGTCTCGCCTACCGCCAACGCCTGCACTCCGGCGCGCCCAACTAGCTCGGCGTCGAGCCGATCCTGTTTAGACACGTGCGCCATCGATGCTCGCGCTATCAGCCCCGGCTTCTCTGTCCGGCAGCGGATCTTCAGGCGTTGCCCCACCATATCCGCCATAAACTGCCCTACGCCGCCAGTCATCGGCCGCTTCAGCGGATCGAGATGTGTGGGATCGGTCAATTCGTACACGAGGCTGCCATCGGCATTACGTATTCCCTCGCTCGCTACCACAATGGCCCAGCCCAGCTTCGTCACAATCGCATCCAGGTCCGCAAGAAATTTCTCGGCATGGAAGGGCCGTTCAGGCAAGAAAATAATGTGCGGCGCGTCCGCTTCCTTTTCCTTGGCAAGCGCAGTGGCCGCAGCCAGCCAACCAATACTTCTCCCGATTACCTCGAGAATCGTCACCGGCTGCGGCAGGGAGCGAATATCCATGCCCAAATCGCGCGTCGACTGCGCCATGTAACGTGCCGCGCTGGCATATCCAGGGCAGCGGTCGGTCATGGCAATATCGTTGTCCACGGTCTTGGGTACACCGATGATCTGAATCTCGAAGCCCAGTTCGCGGCAGCGTTCGCTCACCAGCGAGGCTCCGCGCATGGTGCCGTTGCCGCCCATAAAAATCATTTGCCGCACATCGAGCCGCCGCAGCGTCGTGACCATGCGGTCGAAATCGTCCTGGGTTGGTTTGTAGCGGGAGGATCCGAGCGCCGCACCCGGGCTGTTGTGCAGGAAGCTCGAATTCGCCCGCCGTCATTTGGCCGAGCTCGACGATATCGCCATGCACCAGGCCCTTCATGCCGTAGCGGGCGCCATAAATCCGCCCCATCGCCGGCTGGCTGGTTGCTTCCAAAATCGCGCTCGATAGGCTGGCATTGAAAACGGCCGTTGGTCCGCCGCCCTGTACGATCATCAAATTGCCAGCGCCCATGGCGGTTCTCACTCCCTCATTCTCCGCGGGCAAAACGTAAGTCAAAAAATACAGTTTCCGGCTGCGCTTTTGAAAACAGCGCGCTCAGGGTTACACGGTCGCTGCAGCGCGAGACTCCAGCTCGGCGAGCCGCTTCACCAGAAGCGTCTCCAGATCAACCAGCGCGGCAGCGAAGCCGTCAATGCCTTCCTTCAATTTCTCCGTCGCCATGCGGTTAGCGGCAAGCAGGCGCTCAAAGGTGGCCTTGCTGTCTACAACGATCTTTTCAATGGGCATCGCTTTGGCGGCCACGGGATCGAGCTTCCGAGTCAATTCACCCTCAGTGCTTTCGAGCTCCGCCAGTACTTTGGGGGCAATCGTCAACAGATCGCTGCCTGCCAGCTCGCGCACCTGTCCGACAGTCCAAAAGCTCGCACCCATCACCACCGTCTTGTAACCAAACTTCTTAAAGTAGTTGTAGACCCGGGTCACCGAGATCACGCCGGGATCCTCAGCGCCAAAGTAGTCCCTGCCCGTTTCCTTCCGGTACCAATCGAGAACGCGGCCGCAGAAAGGCGAAACCAGCGTGGCTCCGGCCTCAGCCGCAGCAATCGCCTGGACCGCGTCGAAGATCAGCGTGATGTTGCAGTGGATGCCCTCTTTCTCCAGCACTTCGGCTGCCCGTATGCCCTCCCATGTGGCCGCAATCTTCACCAGGATGCGTTTGCGGCTGATGTCCTGTTCTTCGTACTGCGCAATGATGCTGCGGGCCTGCGCGATGCTGGCTGCAGTGTCGTACGACAGGCGCGCATCCACTTCTGTGGACACGCGGCCCGGCACCACGTCGAGAATTCTTTTGCCCCAGGCAATGGAAAGCCGCCGGAACGCCAGGTTAGCTACGGCCTCATCTGCCGCGCCCGCGCCCAGCTCCCTGCGCGCATTCACCAGCTCGCCGTCCAGGATAGGCTGATACTTCGGCATCTTCGCCGCGTTGGTGATGTGTGAAGGGTTGGTGGTCGCATCCTGCGGCTTGAACCGCTCCATCGCTTCAATGTCGCCCGTATCGACAACGATCACACTGTACTTGCGCAACTGTTCAAGCAGATTCTGCGGCATGATTCCTCCCAGGAATGGCGCACCTTCCATTTTGGAGTCCGCCATCAGTGGACTGCAAATTGTGGCCATTTCCCCAGCGCCTAGCTCTCGAATGGGACGAGCCGGAACGGGCGTACCCCTTCCAGTGGTCGAAGGAAAATAGTATTATCGATTGCAAACGATTGTCAAATAGGCGGCGCAGCTCCAGATCGCCGGAGATTTCTCGCCTTTTCATCTCCAAGCAGTTCCGCAGGATCATCCGGACGCAAGCTGACAAGATTCACGCGTCTTGACATTGGCAATCAATCGTAATAGATTTTTTCCTGCCTTTGCGTTCCTCTTTGAGGACCCAACGTAGAGAGTACGGTGCGCTATTCCGTGCGAGTGACGTTTGAATGAAATGCGCGTGCTCGCCTTGCTTTTGAGCCGTCGAGAGGAGAAGTCAAGATGCTGACACGAAGAGAGTTTCTCGGGGACGCAGCCGCCGGGCTGGCCGTCGTGGCCCTGGCGCCGAGGGCGTTTGCGAAGAAGGTGGATCGGCCGGTAGGTGTGCAGCTTTACACCGTGCGCAGCGTGATCCAGAACGATCTGCCCGGCACGCTCGCGGCCATTCGCAAAATTGGCTATCGCACCGTGGAAACCTTCGTGGCCGAGTACAAGATGCCTGCCAGGGATCTGCGCCAGGCCATCGTCGATGCCGGCCTTGTCGTGCCCAGCGCGCACTTTGGCTACAACAATTTTGGGACTCGCTTCGACTACGCAAAGGAACTGGGCGTGGAGTGCGTCGTCTGCTCATCGGTCCCCGCCGATATGGCCAACTCAGCCGATGGCTTCAAGCGCGCGGCCGCGCAATACAACGAATGGGGAGCGCAAGCGAAGAAGATGGGCCTGAAGTTCGGCTTTCACAATCACAATATCGAGTTCAGGGAGTTCGACGGTGCGACCGGAATCGACATTCTGCTCGGGAACACCGACACGGCACTTGTGCAGTGGCAGATGGACTGCTACTGGGTGACGCAGGCCGGGCACGACCCAGCGGAGATGCTGCGCAAGCACCGCAAGCGCATGCAGTCGCTACACCTGAAAGACCGTAAGCCGAACGTGCCGACTTCGACTGACACGGGACCCTCCGCCGCACACTTTACCGAAGTCGGCGAAGGCACCCTGGACTGGCCATCGATTTTCCGGCTGGCAGAGCACCTCAACATTCCGAACATGTATGTGGAGCAGGACCAGACGGACAAGCCGCCGCTCGAATCCCTCCAGATCAGTTACACCAACATCATGAAGTACCTGACCGCTTGATCAGAAGGACGGCCGGCTCGGCGCCGGCACCAGGAATTTCTTCCCTACGATTGCAAGGAGGTTGAGTTGTCACAATGGGAATCTTCCGGACTACCCGCAACGCGCACTCAGCGAATTCTTGTGGCCGCCCTCATCCTCCTGGGGCTCGTCGTTTCGCTCTATGCCGTTTTTCGCATTGATCCGCGTCCGGCGTCCCCATTCCCGTCGCGACAAGGCGCGCAAGTGCAAATCACTGGGGGGGCCAAGCGGCCTTGACCGATCCTCACACACCATTTTCCGAAGCCGGCACACCCGCAGTCCAGAAGCTGATCCGTGCGCACACCGTAGCCGCGTTCGTGGGTCTGGTGATTTCCGCGCTCTTTGGACTCCTGGTCTCGATCAAGTTCTACGCGCCCGAGTTTCTGAGCGGACACGGATGGGATACGTGGGGCAGGCTGCGCTACGACCACACGCAAGGCATCCTTTACGCGTGGCTCGGCAATGCGTTTATCGCATTTCTGTATTACGCGGTGCCGATTCTCACCCGGCGCAATATTGTCAGCGTGCGCCTGGGATGGGTGATGTTCTGGATGTTCAACGTCGTCGCGGTGCTCGGCGGCTGGAGCCTTGTGCTTGCGGGCCACAGCCAGCCTCTCGAATGGGCTGAGTTTCCGCTTGTCATCGCCGCCGTCATTGAAGTGTCGTTTCTCCTGCTCATCGTGCAATTCGGCATTCCCTTCTGGAAATGCGGCGCGTCGGAACTCTATGTCGCCGGATGGTATCTGCTGGGCAGCATCACCTTCACGGCCCTCGCCTATCCCATCGGCAACATTCTTCCCAATGTCCTCCCTGGCGCCATGGGCGCGGCTTTCAGCGGTTTGTGGATTCACGATGCCGTCGGCATCTTCGTAACTCCCTTCGCCACGGCAATTGCGTACTTCGTGATCCCCGCCGTGACCCGAAGGCCCATCTACAGCCACTTCTATTCCATGATCGGCTTCTGGCTGTTGTTTCTGGTCTATCCGTTGAACGGCATCCATCACTACATCTATTCGTCGCTTCCCATGGGCGCGCAGCACGTGTCTGAAGTCGCTTCGATCTATCAGGGCATTGACGTCATCATCGTTGTCGCCAATCTGCTTCTCTCCATCGGCATTGCCACCGAAGGCGTGGTCCTCAAAGACATTCCGCTACGCTTTGTATGGACCGCCGTGGTCCTCTACCTCGTCGTCAGCATCCAGGGCTCCGTCCAGGCCGTGATGGACTTCAACCGCTTCATCCACTTCACTGACTGGGTCATCGGCCACTCGCACCTGGCCATGATTGGTTTTGCATCCTTCGCCGCCATGGGCGGCCTGGCCCACATCTGGCAGCGGCTACCCGATGTCCGCTCCAGCCGGCGCTTGCTGGCGTGGTCTTATTGGCTGCTCACCTTCGGCCTCGCCTTCATGGTCATTGACCTCACCAGCGCCGGCCTTGTGGAAGCCAACCTCTGGCAGCAGCACATTCCCTGGATCGACTCGGTGCGCGCCTCGCTCCCCTACTGGATTGTGCGCAGCGCCGATGGCTATCTTCTGCTCGCCGGATTTATCGCCTTTGGCCTCAGCTTTTTTGTGGGAGCGAAGCACACCGCTCAAACCGCGGCAGTGGCTGCTCCCTCGAGTTCTTTCCCGCACGCGCCCGCCAACCCGCGCACCGACCGCTGGATCGCAACCGCTTACGCCGCCACATTTGGCGCCGGGCTGCTTTTCTTTTTCGCATCGTTTACGTTGCTCGGGGTTCTTCCTGCCATGGAACTCCACAAAGCGATTGCACGCACTACGCCGCCGGGAGCGCACATGGCGCTCACCCCGGCTGAACAGCGCGGCAAGCTCGTCTACGCGCACGATGGCTGCGCCTATTGCCACACCGAGCAGGTCCGCTTTACGCCGGCCGATGAGTGGCGCTTCGGCCCGCCGACAGAGGCATGGGAAACACAGGATGAATTCCCGCAGATGTGGGGCACACGCCGGATCGGGCCCGATTTGGCGCGCGAGGTGGGCAAGCGAACCGACGATTGGCAGCTGGTCCATCTCTTCAATCCGCGCTTTACCGTCCCCGACTCGATCATGCCCAGCTTTGGCTGGCTCTTCCACGGCGCACCCGATAAACCAACCCAGGACGCGCGCGACCTTGTCGCGTACCTCAATACGCTGGGCCGGTCAGCGCAGCAGGCCAACCCTCAACCTGCGCAGCAGGCCAGCCTCACCTTCGAAGTTCCGCTGTGCCGGGGGACATCCGATCTGGACCAGGGCGAGACGGTTTTTGCAGCCAACTGCTCGGGATGCCACGGCGCCGATGGCCACGGTCGCACTGAAGGCGGCCTTGCATTGCGCCCCGTACCCTTCGATCTGATCGATTTTCGCCTGCCTGCTCGCGAAGTCTGGCGTGTGCTTGCGCAAGGCGTGCCGGGAACGGCGATGCCTGCCTGGAACGATCTGCCCGGTTCGCAATTCCGTGCCGTGGGCGACTATGTGCTTTCTCTGCCTGCCGCGCCGCCTTTGCGACCGGAAGAACAGTGGGCTCCGGCTCCGGTGCTGCTCGAAGCCGGCAAGCGCGTTTTTGATACGCACTGCACGCGCTGTCATGGCGTCAGCGGCGCGGGAGACGGCTCGGAGGCCAATCTCTACAAGCGCCCCCCTGCAGACTTTCGTCAAATGGAGATCTCCTTCGCGGGCGCCGCGTACGTGATAAGCAATGGCGTTCCCGGCAGCGGAATGCCTGCGTGGCCTTTGCTTACGCCTGCCGAGATTCAGGCCGTCACCGTGTACATGCGGTCGTTCTACCAGCCGCCAGTCTCCTCGTGCGTGGCCCCAGGCCCCGCGAAGACGTCAGATGCCATGTCAGGCAAAATGTCAGGAATGGGGGGAGCGCCATGATTGGTTGGATCATTGGTGTCGTCACTCTCATCCTGCTGGTTTTTGTATTCTGGCGGAAGGCATCGAAAACTTTCCGCGATCGCGTTGAAGAGCCCAAGTTTCGTTTTCTTGAGAACCTCGGCATTCCCTCGCCGGGCGAGGAACCGCCGGCCCAAACCCACAATTCCCAGGAGGAAAAGAATGGATCCGCTCACCCCTAACTCGCTCACACTTGGCCCGCTCACTCCCAGCTCGCTCACACGTAGATCATTCGTATCGAAAGCCGCGGCCGGCCTTGCCGTGCTGGGCATTGCCGGCGAAGCCACGCGTCAGGCTGAGGCACAACTGGTGTGGAAAAGCTCGCAGTGGAAGCTGCCTGAGTTCCGCAAGCTCATCGAGAACCCCGCGAGTGTCAAGCAGGTCGTAAACGTGACCATGATGGGCGACGGCAAATTCCTTAACGGCATCAAGAACTCGCTCAACGGCCTGTGCTATGGCTTCGATGTTCCCAAGGAGAACATCAAGATAGTCGCCGCGCTGCACGGTCCGGCAAACATGGTCAACTACGACGATTACGTCTGGAGTAAGTATCAGATCGGTGAATGGCTCGAGGTGACCGACCCCGAAACCGGCAAGCCCGCCGTCCGGAATATCTTTCATCCGGCAAAACACGCGCTTGACGCGGCTGCCTTTGCAAAAGATCCCAGCGACCACGACTCCGTGTACCAGGAAATGAGCGTGCAAGCGCTCCAGGCGCGCGGCGTACAGTTCCTGAGTTGCCACACTGCCACCGAGGAACAGGCGCGTGGCCTCATTGAGCATAAAAAGCTCACGCAGTCGCCCGAAGAGATCGTCGATGACTTGCTCGCGCATACGGTGCCGGAAGTTCTCGTGGTTGCCTCCATGGTGGCCGCCATCGCACTACTTCAAACGCACGGCCACTACAGCTATCTCAACGCATAACCCGCAAGGAGGTTGAAACCCGTGCGACTTCAACGCCAACTTATTGCCGCGCTTCTTCTCTCCGGTTGCGTTGGCGGCATGCAGGCACAGACCATGCCCCCGTGGAGCAAGGGAGCGAACGATCCCGCCGCGGAACAGGGATATACATTTCGCGTCGCCGACATCGACAACGTTCCTGACCTGCACGGCAATCCCGCCGATGCGCGGCTGGTGCTCTTCATCGGAGGCAACCAGTTTTTTGTGCTTCCACAGCTCGTTGCCGCGTTCGAACGGCAACATCCGGACCTCAAAGGCCATATCTTCTACGAAACTCTGCCGCCAGGCATTTTGCGCCGGCAAATCGAGGCCAACGATACCCTCACGCTTGGCAACCTGACCATTCAGATCAAGCCCGATGTGTACGAAGCGGGCATGCGCGTCGTCAGCGACATGCAGAAGAGCGGCCTTCTCATAGACGCAGTCCAGTATGCAACCAACGATCTTGAGATCATGGTTCGCGCCGGCAATCCTCGGCACATCAGTTCGCTCAACGATCTCGGCCCGGCCCGATCTCCGCTTGTCCATGCCCAACCCGCAATGGGAGGGCGTCGCCAACCAGATTGAGGATTCGCTGCGCAAGGCAGGCGGCGATGCGCTTGAACAATCTGTCTACGACGGCAAAGTGAAATCCGGCACAACACAGCTCTCTGAGATTCACCATCGGCAAACGCCCATGCGCATCATGAACGGATCGGCAGACGCAGGTGTTACGTGGGCCTCGGAGGTGCGCTTTCAGCAGAGCATTGGCAACCCCATTCAGGGCGTCGCGATTCCCGCCGCAGAGAACACAACCGCAATTTACGCAGGCGCCAGGATGAAGGATGCTCCACACCCCGCAGCTGCGGCGCAGTGGCTCGCGTTTCTTGCAGAGTGACGAAGCTCAGGCCATCTATCATCAGTTCGGATTCATGTCAGTCGCGCAGGGTCATAAGTAGCATGATTCATTCGATCATCGGTCTACGCCCAACTCGACGCTTGCCAGTGGCACTTGCTTTGGCCGCCGCACTTGCTTGCACGTGCGTCACGGGCTGCGGTGTTCATCAGGACCGGGCAGTGCTAGCCACGCCCGGCAACACAAACGCAGAAATCGAAAGCGGCGGACTGCCGCCCCTGGTGCACAAGGGAAAACTCATCTTCGACGAAACCCCGAAGTATGCCCCGGGCTATGTCGGCAACAAGCTCTCCTGCGCTGACTGCCATCTGCAAAGTGGAACTTCAGGGTTTTCCGCGCCCATGATCGACATGGCCGGTCTCTTCCCCATGTTCAACAAGCGGGCGGGGCATATGATCTCCCTGCAGGGCCGTATTCAAGAGTGCTTCGCGCGCAGCGAAGACGGGGAGCCTCTGCCCGAAAACAGCTCGGAGATGCATGCGCTCGTCGCATACGTTGATTGGCTTTCACGCAATGGCGTAAAGGGGAAGGCCTTCAAGGGCCGCGGCCTTGTGAAGCTGGCCGAGCTCGAGGGTAATCCTGTTGCCGGCAAGGCAATCTACGCCGCCCAGTGCGCCACGTGCCATGGGGTTGACGGCGCAGGCGTTCCGCCCGTGCTGCCTGCGCTGTGGGGAAACAACTCCTACAACGACGGAGCCGGCATGAACGAGCCCCCCAAGATGGCTGCCTTCGTGATTCACAATATGCCGCAAAATCACCCTGGCACGCTCACGCCGCAACAGGCGTTTGACGTGGCCACATTCATTCATACCAAGCCACGGCCAAAGTTTAATCAAGCCTACAAAGGCTACTGAGTTCACGCGCAAGCTCGATGCACGCTACCGGTTTAATGCAGACGTCCCGGCAGAACGTAGTGCTCGGCGCAGCGCGGCTCATAGGAGTCGCCCGGCATCTTGATCGGGCTGTCGAACGGCGCAGGCTTGTCGTCGATGAGCCGCTGCGAGTAGAGAGCGCGGGCTCCGCAGCTGCAATAGGCCATGCACTCGGTAATGCTGCCGCCGTAGGCGTTCACCAGCCAGGTTAGGTTCAGCATCTCGCCAAAAGGCATGGCGCGGAAGTCGAGATCGAGACCGGCCACAAGCACATCGTGGCCTGCATCGAGCAGATACTTGGTGAAAAGGAAAAGCTGATCGACGAACTGACCCTCGTCGATGGCAATGCACTCCACGCGCTTGCCGATCTCCTGCTCCTTGTCGCGGATCGCTTGCAGCACTTCCCACGGATTGGTGGACTTGAATTCAAAAGCGCTCATCTTGCCGCCGCCGTTGGGATTGCGGCTCTCCACAACGCCGGGACCGCCCTTGGTGTCGTCGCTTGGCTTGAGGACCATAACATATTGCTTTGCGTATTGGCGGCGCATGTCGGCGCGGCGCAACAACTCCGCCGTCTTGTTGCTGCGCATGGGTCCCATCATCAATTCAAGCTTGCCTTGCACGTGCATTCTCCCCTTCGATCTACGAATAAAAGCGAAGTCGCGATCAAAAAGACTCGCGTCACATTCGGTTCTCAATCATAACGTGGGAGACGGCATGAAGGCTGTGCCGCCAGGTCGATGATAGCGACACTTTTTCCACCGTCCGCTCGCGTCGTGCGCGGCGAAGATCGGCGAGGCGCGAGCGATTATCGGGCAGCCTTCCGTTCGGCATCCACAGCAAACTTCATCACGCCGCAGTTCTCGAAAAAGCGAACAAGGTCGCCGCTGAGCGGTGCTGAGACGTGATTGAAGGGCGTGCTCGGAGTCTCCAACGAAGTGACGCGAATAGCGCCGCTGCCCTGCGCATCGAGGATGAGCGCGGTAAGTTTGCGGGCCAGCGGAAGCGGAAAGCCTTCCGCGACAAAAACCATTTTGCCGCGAGTCGTGATGACCACCGGGCCTTCGTCGGTCGAGTACACCTGTTCCACATCGCCCGACACAGTCGAAGCAGTGGCAGTGGAAACTTGGTGCACGCTGGAATACTTCCGCGCCAGATTATTGGCATAAAGCTTGGCGAATACCTGTGCGGAGTCGGCGTTTCTCCATACCGAGAGGTAGAAAAGCGCCAGCGACTTCGTCGTGTCCTGTTCGGCGGGAGTGGTAGCGCTGCGCAGTTGTCCTGCCCAGTAGAGGCCGCCGTTCCAGGCCGGAGTCAGATCGCGGGACGAAGCATCTCCACCAAAAAGCTCGGTGATAATGTGCACGTCAAGTTCACCGATCTGTCCGATGTCGTAAGGCCGGTAGAGCGGGTCGACAAGTGGATGAATGTTGGGCAGCAGAGGAATGGCCGGAATCCGCTTCTCTTCGTACATGCGCGGATTGATGATCTCCCAACTCGAGGTCGGCGGCCGATCCAGCGCGCCCGCGAACGCCGCGGTTTGTCCCTTGTCCATCCACAAGTCCTGCACAAAGCTCAGGCCCTCGCGGTAAGGAAAGAGCATGCTTTCGGAAAGCAGCAGAGGCGCACGCGCCATCACCGGCGAGTCTGAACCGCTGTTCATCTGCGACTTGACGATATCCAGCACCTCGGGATCCTTGACGAGGCTTTTGCCGAGCGGCTTGAGGATGTAATCGAACATCACGGCGGTTGCCTGCCCCTCGGCCACGGAGTCGCGGGCAGTGTCCATTTCGTCTTTGCCCAGGTGATCTTCGTCGCCTGCGGCGTCGGTCGAAACGTCGTCGGGAGTCTGGTCATCCCACTTTTCCAGGTCGGAGTGCTGATCCTGCAGAGCGTGGGTGAGCTCGTGCGCCATCACCGACTTCTGTTCGTCGGGATCGACCCAGTCGAGCAGGTTGACGGTCTTCGTCTTGGAGTCGTAATAGCCTTCGATCTGCTCCTTCAGGAGCGCGAGCAGAAAGGGCTTGAGCTCGAAGTCGCGATCGATCAAGCCAAATTTCTTGAGCACGATTTCGTCGCGCTGCAATCGCTTTGCGCCCTGGTCCTCATTGAATTTTTCTTCGAGATAGGCCTCGACGGCGGCGCGGGAAGTGAGCTGGCGCTTGACTGTGCTTTTGATCGGCAGGCCGGTTTCCTGCGAGGAAAACTTGATCAGCTCATCGACCAGCGCGAAGAGCTGCTGCGCCTGCTCGGGCGTGATGCGGGTGGTGGATTTGGCGCCTTGATCATGCGACGGGGTCGAGGGTGACTTGCCTGAAGGCGGCGCCGGTGAAGCGGGGGCGACTGGCGGAGACGCGGGGCCGGTTTGCTGCGCGCCTGCCGCTCCTGCGGCCGCCAGGCACAGCACTAGAGCCAGACCTCGTCCGCGCCCCATCCATTGAAAATCTGCGTGCCGCTTCTTCATCCGTTCTCCCCGCGGTAACTGGTTCGGCTCCGGGTTTCCTGGCCGGATTCCGGCTTCTCATTCCAAGGCTATAATCAGGATGCGGTTTGGCGTCCAATCTTTGCAGAAATCCTGTGCTGAATCGCGGAAAAGTTCACATGGCTGAGTCTGATCTTGCCACAAACCTGCAGGCCAGCGCGCTGGCTGCAATGCTTGAATCTAAACGGATACCCCATCAACTTGCCTCTTATCATGGCGCGTTGACCCCACGGGAGTTGGACGCGCCAGAGGCGGAAATAGCGGCACTTGGGGCCGGAGCCGCGATCCATGACCTGGGCTGGATGCGGCGCGTAGCTGTCCGTGGAGCCGACCGCTTCCGTTGGCTGAGTGGAATGGTAACCAACACCGTCAACGATCTTTTTCCAAACACAGGAGCTTGGAACCTGGTGCTGAACGCTCAGGGGCGGGTCCAGGGCGACCTGACCGTGTGGCGCGGAGGCGAGGAACTCTCACCGCAGCGGAGATCGCGTTCGGGACAAGGCTCCCCGGGCGAAGATCATCTTTTGGGAACGCCGTTTGCCGGGGAATCCGAGTTGGAGTTGGAAATTGCGGCCGACCAGATGGAGAAGTTGCTGGCCCATCTCAACCACTTCATCATCATGGACGATGTGGAGCTGGTCCCGCTGGGCGAGGAGCAGGTCGGCGAGACGGGTTCCGAGACGGCTTTGGGCTTGACGGGTCCGCTGGCCGGCGAAGTGCTGCAACGCGTCGGCCTGCCCGTGCTCAGCAGTCCGATGGCGGGAACCACCGTGGAATGGAACGGGTGGGAGTTGAGGATTCTGCGCGTCTACGGCGTGCTGGCTCAGCACTACGAATTCTGGCTGCCGTCAGCGGGACTGCCTAAGCTGTGGTCTTGCTTGCGTACAGGTGGGGCCACGCCTGCAGGTTGCGCCTCGCTTGAGGCCTTCCGCATTGCTGAGGGAATCCCGCAGTACGGAATTGACATCACGGAGCACGATTTGCCTCAGGAGACAGCGCAAATGCGCGCGCTGCACTTCAGCAAGGGCTGCTATTTGGGCCAGGAGATTGTGGAGCGTATCCGGTCGCGCGGCAATGTGCACCGCCATCTGCGGCCTCTTGAACTGTCTGGGCCTGTGCCTGCTGGTGGCACGGAGTTGGCCCTCGAAAACGGAACCGCTGCGGGACACATCACGAGCGCGGCCGAATTGCCGCTTGCCGGTGAGCCGCGTGTGTTTGCTCTGGGCATGATCCGCACAGAGGCGGAGGAGCGCAGCCAAACGATCCATTACACTGCCGGGGCGGCGACAGGGACGGCCGGAATCCTGGCCTCGCCACCGAGGCTTGGCAAATAACGGACAAGAACTGTTGGCGTGAATGTGGTTCTGGAAGGAAACGGCTTCACAGGTTGCGACAAAACTCGCTGCTGAGGGAGGAGGAGTTTCAACCCCGCATCAGGCGCGCAAGACCCATTGGGCCTTCCCAACTTGCGGAAAAACTCCTTCGAGGCGGAGTTTTGTATCAGGGCACGAGTTTATTCGGGCCGCGGGTACCGCAAAATAAATGCGAGCTTTAGCCCTGCCGGGTGCCCGCTCTTGAAATCCGCTGTTCCCTCTTTTTCTGCAGCCTGTTTAACCCTTAGGGGACAACCGCCGGATACGGCACCCATCTGTGAAACAAGCTGTATGCGGTATTTCCGAATCTGCTCCAAGGTGAGAAGCTTATAGGTATGACCGATACGCCAAAATTCGAAGTGATTGACCGCCGCAAGATCAAGGCGGACGAGGAAAAGGAGAGCCGGCAGACTCCCGAGCAGCCGTCGGCCCCCGCGCCGGCCGAGCATGCACCTTCTGAACCCTCGCCCGGACCGCGCCTGGTTGTGAATGAAGCAAAGCACGAGGCTGAGCCAGGGCCTCCGCAGACTGCGGAGGAGCAGCAGTTGGCGGATGCGTTGCCGCCGCCGCCGACCGCCGAAGAGAGCCGCGAACAGAAGGTCGCTTACGATGCATCGGCGCAACGGCTCGAAGATCTGGTCCGCGCGCAGAATCCAGCCGCGGGTCCGCCGCCACAGGTGGGCTTCGAGCACCTGGTGCAGCAGTTCTACGTAACTGCCATGCTGCAAATGGGCGCCGGAACGCAGGAAGGCCAGCGTCCGCGCGTAGACATCATGGGCGCGCGCGCCACCATCGACCTCTTGGCGATCCTGGCTGATAAGACCCGCGGCAATCTGACCACCACCGAGGACCGCGTGTTGCAATCGGCTCTGTTTGAAGCGCGTATGGCTTTCCTGGAATTGACCAGCATGATGAGCGTGCAGGCCGTGCCGCCGTCTCCGCCGCCGGGAAAGAAATAGCGAGGCGCCTTCCAGGTCCAGGCTTCTAACTCGATGATCGGGAAACCGCTGTTGCGTCGCTCAGGTTCGAACCATAAAAGCGGAACCTCGATATCCTTTCGGCCACCTGGCGAAAGTCAATGCGCAAAGCGAGCGGCAATTTGGCCGATAAAAGCTGAGCGCTGCTAGCTGGAAGCTGGTAGTCGGGAGCCAGAAGCTTTCTGATGCAAGGTACTCTCACATTTCTTGGGCACGGGGACCTCGATGGGGGTTCCGACGCTGGGTTGCGGCTGCGCTGTGTGCAACTCGCTGGACCCGCATGACCGCAGGCTGCGGCCCTCCGTGCTGCTGCGCTGGCGGGAGGCAGGTGCCGGCGATGGCGTCGAACGTTTAGTCGTAATCGACACCGGGCCGGATTTTCGCGAGCAGGCGCTGCGCGAGCGCCTCGCGAGTGTGGACGCCGTGCTCTACACCCATGGGCATGCCGATCACATTCTCGGGTTGGACGATCTGCGTCCGCTGAGCTTTATCGCCGCGCGGAGAGGGGGTCCCATCCCGCTCTACGCCGATATGGAGGCGGCCGCGGTGCTCCAACAGGTATTCGGGTACACATTCTCGCCTCAGTCCACCTACCCCACGCGCGCGCGAGTGAAACTGGTGCCACTGGCCGAGCGCAACACGGTGTTCGGAGTTGAGTTTGTCCGCATTCCGCTCATGCATGGTAAGCAGAATATAACTGGGTTCCGCTTTGGCAACGCAGCTTACATGACCGATGTGAGCGAGATTCCTGAGCCAAGCTTCGCGCTGCTCGAAGGCGTTGAAGTACTGGTGCTCTCGGCGCTGCGCCACGCGCCGCACCCGAGCCACGCCACGTTGGAGCAGTCGCTGGCGTGGGCCAAACGCATCGGCGCCCGCCAGACCTGGTTCACGCACATTGCCCACGATCTCGGCCACGAAGAGACCAACCGCAACCTGCCTCAGAACACCCGGCTGGCTTACGACGGGCTAACCGTGTCCGTGACACTATGAGCCCAGACTCGTTGCGTAATGTCGGCATCGCAGCGCCGCGCGGCGGCGGCGAAGTTCCTGTCTTCCGCTCGCTTGAGGAAATCCCTGTGGAGTTCGGTCCTTCCGTGGTTGCGGTGGGCAACTTCGACGGCGTGCACCTGGGGCACCGGGAGATCCTGGGGGCGGTGACGGAAGAGGCGCGGAAGTCGGGCGCGCGGGCGGTGGCCATCACCTTCGATCCGCACCCGGAGTGTTTTCTGCGTCCCGCGCAGGCTCCACGACTGCTTACGCCCATGCCCGAACGCTCGCGGCTGCTCGCCGCCACGGGAATCGATGCGGTACTCGTGCTCTCGTTTGACGCGGCGCTGGCAGCGCTCACGCCGCGCGAATTCGTCGAGCGGATTCTGGTTTCGGCGCTGAGCACAATCAGCGTTCACGAGGGACAGACCTTCCGTTTTGGCCACGGAGCTGCCGCGGGTGTGCGCGAGCTAGCCGCATTTGGCGCCGAGATGGGTTTCGCGGTGCGCGTCCACGAAGCGGTTTGCGTGCGCGGCATGGAGGTTTCGAGTTCGGCGATTCGTGCGAAGGTGGCTGCGGGCGACGTGCGCCGCGCGCGCTGGATGTTGGGGCGCCCCTTCGCAGTGCTTTCCACACCAGCGCGTGGACGCGGCATCGGCACGCGCCTGCTGGTGCCGACCGTCAATCTCGCGCCTTACGACGGCCTGTTGCCGGCCTTCGGAGTGTATGGGTCTCGGCTCAAAATTGAAGGCCGCGCGTTCCAGTCGGTGACGAATGTGGGGAACCGGCCCACCTTCGGCGAGGCATCGTTCGCGGTCGAATCGCACATCCTCGACTTCGAGCCAGTCGATCTTGGCGAACAATCGCCGATCGAGTTGGAGTTCTTGTTGCGCCTGCGAGAGGAGCGGCAGTGGCCGTCGCCAGAAGCGCTGAAAGCGCAGATCTTCAAAGACGTGGCACGTGCGAAGAGGTACTTTCGACTCGTGCAGTCGATGACTGCCGGTGTGTAATGCGACACCAGAAGTAACTTCAACCGAAAGACAACCCATGCATCCAGCGCGAGTCGCTTGGCGAGCTACCGCGGAGAACCACTGCATCTGCTGAGTTTGCCGCGTACTCGCGAGCGAAAGAAACAGATCCGCGAGAAAAACCGCGTGGAGATTGCCGAGCGTTACGCCGCGGCACTCCGCGCATCTGTGAAGAATCACAATTGACGCTGCATCGAACCGCGATTAGACTTCTGTCAGGTATCTCCCTACTTGCAGTCCCCCAAGTGAGTCGTTCTCGCCGGCCTCCCCGCAGTCACACTTGAGGGATTCGAGTCAACGTCACGCTGAGAGATCAGCGAAGGCAGTTCGACCTCTCTCAGACGCGACCAGGCGATTTCTCAAAAGAGAGCTACGCGGGCCAACGGTCCTGAAAGCCAACGGCTTTGAAAGAGGTTGCACTCATGAATTCTCCAGTGACCCTCAACTTGAATAATCACGATTCCAGCCGAAGCGTCAACGGCGGAAACGGCCGAGTGCGCCCTTTATCAATTGCAGTTGTTGACCCGATCCTTGAGCGCCGCAATGCGGTAAATGCCATTCTGTGCGGACTCCGCACCAACGCGGTGATGCCGAAGGTCACAAATCTCCACGAGGTCGCCAATTCGCAGATATTGCTGAGCCAGGGGTTCGACGTGGTTCTTCTCGCCGTGGATGGAAGCCAGGAAGCCGCACTCAAGACAATCGAGGCGTTATCGCACTCCGGCGTGGTAACACCAATGGCGTACTCAGAAAAAAGCAACGACGACTTGCTGATTCAATGCATGCGTGCCGGCGTCAGAGAGTTCCTGATCTACCCGTTTGCTCCAGGCGTGATTGAGGAAGCGTTCAGCCGGATGCATAGCCGCGGCCAACTGACGCCGGATTTGAAGAAGGCGGCCGGCAGGTCGTTCCTTTTTCTCGGAGCGAAGGGCGGCTCCGGAGTGACGACAGCCGCCTGCAATTTCGCTATTTCGATGGCGCAGGAGTCCAGGCGGAGCACCCTTTTGATCGACCTTGACCTGCCGCTTGGGGATGCGGCTCTTAGCCTTGGGATTACGAGCGAATCCTCGGCAGTAGACGCGCTGAGAGATCCTGATCGGATCGACTCCACGTTTCTGCAGCAGTTGGCCGCGCAACACAGTTCCGGCTTGTTTGTACTCGGCGCGCCGGGCAAGTTTCAGCGGGTCAATATCACCACCGAGGCAGTCGAGAAGCTGGTCATGGTTGCCAGCAGAACATTCGATTATGTCGTGATTGATGCAGGCTCAAGGTGGGATCTGGTGGAAACGCGACTCTTTGACTTCGTCTCGACGATCTACCTGGTGACGCAGGTGAGTATCGCCGAGCTGCGCAACGCCAATCGCCTGATTATTGGATGCCTGCAGCCGTATTCTCCAAAGTTGGAAATCGTTCTGAATCGGTACAAGTCTGAGGTGTTCGGGATCGGGGTGGAAGCGATCGAAGGAGCCCTTACGCGACCGGCCGATTGGCGCATTCCCAATGACTACACTGCGGTGCGTGAGATGCAGAACACCGCGACACCGCTGGCTCTGAAGCCCTCGGGCATACAGCGCGCAATTCAGATGATGGCCAGGATGGCGTCAGGATTACCGGCAGAACAACAGAAGAAGAGATTCGGCCTCTTCGGCACCGCGTAAGCAGCTGGAGTTCGGCTTCAGGGCCTGGACACAAGCGCCTGTTTGACAGCCCGGGGTTTGCGCGCCGCCAGATCGCGTGGCGATGAGTCTTGGTCACCGGGGAACTGCTCGTCGGCCTTGCCGGCGATGGCTGCGCGCATGAAGTTGATCCAGATGGGCAGCGCGGCAACGGCGCCGGTCTCCTTTTCGCCGAGCGACTCGCGGCTGTCGTAACCCACCCATACGCCGCAGGTCACAGAGGGCGAGAAGCCCAGAAACCAAGCGTCGGTAAAGTCGCTGGTGGTTCCGGTTTTGCCGCCGAGGGGATGGTTCAACTGCGCGGCGGCCGCGCCGGTGCCGTGCTCTGTCACGCCGCGCAGCAGCGTCATCATGGTGCGCGCGGTTTGCTCGCTCGATGACCTCGGTCGACCGCAGGCGTATCCTCCCAGAGCGTGATGCCGTCGGCATTTGAGACCTTGCGAATGAGGTGCGGGGCGAACGCGAATGCCGTCGTTGGGAAAGACGGCGTACGAAGCCACCTGCTCCTGAAGCGTGATTTCGACCGCGCCCAGCGCCACCGGCAAGTAAGCCGGAATGTTGGAAGTGACGCCGAAGCGGTGGGCCACGTCAATGACATTGCGAATGCCCACGCGCGCGGCCAGCTTGAGCGCGGGAATGTTGCGCGACTCGGCGAAGGCGTTGGCGACGGTCATCGCGCCCTTGTAGTCGTTCTCGTAGTTGTGCGGCACGTAGTCGCCGAAGCGCACCGGCCCATCGACGATGATGTCGGTGGGCTTGACGCCGTCCTCGATGGCCGCGGTGTAAACGTAGGGCTTGAAGCTGGAGCCGGTCTGGCGCTCAGCCTGCGTGGCGCGGTTGAAGACGGAGAGCGCGTAGTCGCGGCCGCCCACCATGGCCAGCACGTCGCCGCTGGTGTTGTCGATGGCCAGCAGCGCGCCCTGCGCGCCGGAGTCCTGTTCGAGCGAAGCGCGGCGCGCGCCGCTCTCAGTGGCCGCGGTCAGGCGCACGTAGATGATGTCGCCGGGCTTTGACCAGCGCGTCGCCGTAGCGCTGGCCGGTCCATTGCCAGTCGGCAGGCAGGAGCACAGATCTCAGAGCCGGGCTGATCGGGCGGCCCGATGCGGGCGTGAATCTCAAGCGGAAGCGCGCGCGTGACCAGCGCGTGAACATAGTCGCCGGGACCGGATGTGACCGCCCAGTCGGGATGGCGTATAGCCGTCGAGCGTATTGCCGGCGGCGAGAACGTTTTCCAGCTTGCCGCGCCATCCGTGGCGGCGCTCATAGGCGGCCACGCCCTCAACCACGGCGCGATTGGCCGTCTGCTGCAGGTCGAGATCGAGCGTGGTGTCGACGCGCAGGCCGGCCTCATGCACCTCTTCGGCGCCGAAGTGCTTATCGAGTTCGCGGCGCACCTCTTCCTGGAACCACGGCGCCACCGCGCCCACGGGCTGCGCGATGTGCAGGCCGAGCGGAGCGTCGCGCGCGGCTTCGGCCTGGGCGTGCGTGATCACGCCGTCCGACTCCATCTCGCTGAGCACCAGGTTGCGGCGGCGCAGCGCGCGGTCAGGATTGAGCACGGGCGAAAATGCCACCGGCCCCTTGGGCAACCCGGCGAGCAGCGCGGCTTCAGTCAGAGTCAGGTCCTTGGCGTGCTTTGAAAAGAAATACTCCGACGCGGCCTCGAAGCCGTACATTCCGCTGCCCAGATAAATCTGGTTGCCGTAGAGCGTGAAGATCTGTTCCTTGGTGAATGCGCGCTCGATCTGGATGGCGAGATATGCCTCCTGCATTTTGCGCATGGCGGTGCGGTCGGAGGAGAGAAAAAGATTGCGCGCCAACTGCATGGTGAGCGTGGAAGCGCCCTGGGCGCGGCCGTGGCTGCGGATGTCGTGCCAGGCGGCGCCGGCGACGCGAAAAACGTTGATGCCCCAGTGCGACTCGAAGTTCTTGTCTTCGATCGAGATCACGGCCTGGCGCAGGACGGGCGCGAAGCCGTCGTAGCCGACCACCTCGCGGCGCTCCAGCGCGAAGGAGCCGATGATGCGGCCCTTGCGGTCGTAGAGATCGGTGATGGTGGAGGGGCGGTAATGCTCGAGGTCCTGAATCTGCGGCAGATTGGCGGAGTAGACCAGCGTGAGGCCGGCCAGCGAGCCGGTGACCGCCGCGAGAACCAGCAGCACAACGATTGCGGAGCGTCCGGCCAGCTTGCGTCGCGCGGGGCGCTGGGGGTGATGGCGGCGTGGCCACGAGAACGGGCGCGCGTCGCGCCCGGGGTCACGCTGATCGAACCGGCTGACTGGATGTGGTAGCCAAGGCGGACTTGGCCTCAAGCGCATCTATGCCGCTGATGGCGCGGCAGGAAATCTCACTCTAAGGCTAGCATTGCAACGATCGAGAGAGCAGACTCGCAGCCGAAAAGCGCGCACCATGCCGTGCAAGAGCGGGAAACAACGCACCGATTGGGAAATCAAATCCGAGCGAAACAGCCATGCGATTAGGCCTAAGTTCTTGGCCTTCAACAGCGACAGCGCCTGATTGAGCGGCTCGTCGCCGTTGGATGGCGGCATGGGCTCGCCATCATCTTCGGGCGAGGCGACCACGACGTTGGGCGTGACAGCATCATCCTGAATTTTCTTGCCGTCGGGATCCTCATACTTGGCCACGGTCAGCATCAGGCCGGCGCCGTCGGGCAGGTCGATGGTCTTTTGCACCGTGCCTTCGCCGAAGGTGCGCTCGCCGACCACGTCGCCGCGCTTCAGGTCTTCAATGGCGGCAGCGGCAAGCTCGGGCGCGCCATAGGTGCCGCGGTTCACCAGCACGGCTACAGGCGCATCGGTCAGGCACTGTGCGGGATCGGCGGTGAAGGTCTGCAGCGGGAACTTCTGGCCCTGCAAGTGAAGCCAGCGTTCCTTGCTTGATGAAGAAGTTGGCCAGGCGCAGTCCCTGCTTGGGGTCGTCGCCGGTGGTGTCGCGGAGGTCGAGAAGAATCTTGTGCCCTTTGCCGGCGGCCTTGATCCTGGCGGCGATGTCGTCAACGCGAGCCGCGGTCAGGATACCCGGCTTGAGATAGAGAATGGAGGCGTTCTCGTAGAACTGCTCGCCCAGCGCTGGCGGCGCAAACATCGCGCGGGTGAGCGTGACCTTGTCGGGATCGGGCTTGAAGGGACGGACCACGGAGATCGTGACCGTGGTTCCGGGCTTGCCGGTGAGCATGAAGCGAACCATGGCCAGCGGCAGCTCGTGAGTCGACTGGCCGTCGATCAGATCGATTACGTCGCCGTCGCGCAGATGTTCCTGGTCGGCGGGCGAGCCGGGCAGCACATTGACGACCGTGGCGTAGCCGAAGCGCTTGGAGATGGTGAGGCCGACCTGCGCGTTGTCCGTCGCTGGACGGTCCTTGTAGATCTTGTATTCGGCCGGCGTCAGATAGCTGGAGTCGGGATCGAGCGAGTCGAGAAGGCCGTGCAGGGCGCCGTTGGTGACATCGGGATGTTCGGTTCAGACCGACGTAGTAGTTCTGAATCTTGCGCAGAACCTCGGCGTAGACGCGCATCTGGCTGTAAGCGGCATCCTGTTCGTCGCCGGCATGAACGCCGACCCAGCCGAACTCGCCCAGTGCCAGGCCCAGGCCGAGAACGGCGAAGATCACAACGGAAACCGAAAAGACAACACGCTGGAAGAATCGGGACACACTCACCACCGGGGCGGCTTGCAAGGGGAAGCCAGCCGCTCACATCTTATAGACGCAATGATACCCCAACTGGTGCGCAACGTGGCCTTCTGTCGAGGCCAAAAGTGGGCAATTACGCGGTTTGCAGTGACTGCCCAACCTCCGCAGGTTGTTGGCGGCCTCGAATGAGGCTTCTTCTTGACGAAAAAGCTACTTAACGATTGTCTTCGCTCCGTCCACTGGCAGAACCAGGATGGGCGGCGAAATCAGCGAGGAATTGCGACCCGGATGGTGAGGCGATTGCCGTTTGCGAGGCGCTGGTATGTCAGACTTCCGGCGAATCTGCGCATCAGACGGATGCCGTGCCCCCTGGGCTGAAGGTGGTCGAGAGACGAAGAGGGCGGCGGCGTTTCAGGAACCGCTGAAGCCGTGAGGGGATCGAATGGCGGAGCCTGATCCTCAATGGTGAAGACCAGGTCGCGCGCTCCCTCGAGTGCCCACTCGACCGTAATGGGGAGGCCGGGCTGCGAGCGGTATCCGTGACGGACGATGTTCGAGAGCGCTTCTTCAAGACACAGGCTGATGGCAAACTCTGCGTCGGCGGGAATCGAGTACTCGGCTGCCAGTGCTTGAACCCATGGCCAAAGCCGCGCCAGGTCATCGAGCTGACTTTTGAGGGTCAGCCGAGGTGCGGGCGTACTTTTGTTTTCCGCGGGCATGGCCGTGTTTGCTTTGGGCTTGGTTGCCGCCAGACAGTCGTATGAACTCATTACAATGCGGCGATTGCAGCGGCCAGGTCGTGGTGAATGGGCAGCACGGAATCGATGCCGCTGGTCTTGAGAACCGATTCCACCATCTCAGTTGGCGCGAAGAGCACAACTTTGCCGCCGCGTCCAAGAACCGCTCGCGCTGGAATGACGATAGAGCGCAATCCCATGGAACCAAGGAACGTGACCTTTTGCAAGTCGACCAACAGTTTCCTGCTGCTTCCGGCGATGATGTTCATCTTGAGATCCACAATCGCGGCCCCGGCAATGTCGAGCCGCCCATCCAGGTCGACTTTGGTGATGCCACCGTCCATTTCTTCTGTGAAGATTTGCATTTCTGTCTTCCTTTTTGCGTCGTGAGATCCTTGCCAGCAGGATGGACTCTGGCCCAGCGGCCCAAAAAGTTCATCTCAAGCCGGGGAAATCGTCCGCTCCAGGCGCAGCCAAATCCATGGCTCGCGAACCGCTGGCGGAGAATAGGGTGATCCTAACGGACGAATGTGACAGTTCTGTTACAGACGCGGTCGTTCCGGCGGTGTGGCGCGCTTACTTGAGCGAAAGAAAGATCTTGGCGCCGCTGCTGATCGGCTCGGTGGGTTTGGATGGCGTACTCGCTTGATCGAGGAGGTCGATTTTCAGTGTCTTGCGCTTCTTCGCCTTGAACTCGTCACTGACAATATTCGAAACTTTCTGCTGGCCTCCGCCCTTAACCGTCATACGGAACTCCTGCACCCCGGGTGGAACGAAGAGATTGCTAAGGTCCACGTTTTCACCGGTGATGCCCCGCAAATACACCTTGCCGTTCATTTCCACGGTGTAAGGCAGGCCGTTGGGCATGTGATTCAACTCGATCTTCAATTTGGCATTTGTATTTGGATCGAGTTTGCGGGGATCGAAGATTGCCACGGGCGGATGCGTTGCAGGTACTGAGGCGGTAGGTGTCGGA
Source organism: uncultured Acidobacteriaceae bacterium (assembly GCA_963758785.1). Taxonomy (GTDB): domain Bacteria; phylum Acidobacteriota; class Terriglobia; order Terriglobales; family Acidobacteriaceae; genus Telmatobacter. The sequence goes on along the minus strand of CAVWXA010000015.1, from coordinate 57,164 downwards.
GATAGCACTGACTTTGCAACGGCTGCGTTGGTCGATGCGGGCGCGGGAGCGGGCGGCTCGGGTTTGGTTTCCAGCGTCTTGGCCATGGGTGATTTAGCTTTGGCCGCAGCTTTTGCCGGCGCCTTGCTCTCAGCAGGCGGCTCCGGCCGTGTGGCCGCAGGGAGTGGCTCCGGAGTTACAGCGGCAGGAAGTGGTTCAGGCTGCACGGCGAGAGCGGCTGGCTGCGGTGGGATAACCGGTTGCGCAACGGGGATGGTTGCCGCCTGTTCCTGCGGCAGAGCGGCGGACTTGTGATGGCGTTGGAGGAAGATCCACTCGCCCGCAACAGCCACGACAAGTGCCGCAACCGACAGCAGGACGACGGCAAAGATGGTCTCAAACGGCACCGGTCTCCCGCGGTTTCTACGGGCGTTTGGGGGCGCTGGCGGCGCGCCCGTTGCAGCCATTTGGACCGGAGCAGGCGGAATGGAAGCCGAAACATTCGCAGGTCCGAGAGTGACATCGGAGCCGCTGGCGCTAGGCATCGGAGCAATAGTTTGCTGTGCTGCTACCCCGGCAGTCGCGCGAATCGCAGCCAGGTCCTGTGCGATTTCTTCGCCGGTTTGATAGCGCTCGGCGGGATTTTTTGCCAGGCACTTCAGAATCACGCTCTCCAGGCGCACCGGGATGGCAGGATTGAGTTTTGCCGGCGGGGCGGGCTCCGTATGAACCACTTTGTACGAAACGGCCATCATGGATTCGCCGGGAAATGGCTGCTCGCCGGTTGCAAGCGAGTAGAGAATCACCCCGAGCGAAAAGAGGTCGGCGCGGCCGTCAATGGGCGCTCCTGTGAACTGCTCGGGAGGCATGAATGAAGGCGTGCCCAGCAACTGGCCGGTCGTTGTGATCTCGCTCGCCGCCAGCTTGGCAATGCCGAAGTCGGTGATGCGCGGCCGCTCACTGCCATACACCGCGGGCGAAGTGAGCAGAATGTTGGCAGGCTTGATGTCACGGTGAATCACGCCCTGCCGGTGAGCGTAGCCGAGCGCCTCGGCGAGCTGCTGGCCGATCTCGCATACGCGATCGATGGTAAAGCGCTCGCCCTTCTTGATTGCGTCGGCGAGGGTCCTGCCATCCACAAACTCCATCACCAAAAATGGCGCGCCTTCGTGCTCGCCCACGTCGAAAACCGGTACGATGGCGGGATGCGCCAGAACGCCGGAGGCTCGCGCTTCGCGGTAGAATCGCGCGCGATATTCGTCGCTCTGGTTGCCCGAGAGCGCCGCGTCATGGATGGTTTTGAGTGCGACGGTGCGGCCCACCGCGGGATCGCGCGCCTTGAAGACGCTGCCCATGGCCCCGCGGCCTAGCTCCTCGATAATCTCGTACCTTCCAATGACCTCGGGGGCGCTCATGGAGTGGATTGTATCAATCCCGTACCGCGGTTTCAGCGGGTTTTCGACCCGGTTTTGGGTACGCGCCATGAATCTGTCGGCCGGCAAATGGCTGGGAACGCATCTCAGGCCGTCGCGCGGTAGCGCACCACGAGTAAAGTAAGGTCGTCAGACTGGTGAGCCCCCCGGGTAAAGGTACGCACAGAGTCGAGAATGGACTGCTGCAGCGCCTCAACCGGCATTCCCCGCTTGCCTCTCAGAGCCTGCGAAAGACCAGAGCCTTCGAAAAGATCGTGGTTGGGATTCTCCGCCTCAGTGACGCCGTCGCTGAAGAGTACCAGCGTATCTTCGGGCTCAAGCTGCAGCCGTGCAGAGGTGTATTCGGCCTCGGGAATCAGGCCGACGGGGAACGACCCCTCGGTATAAAGCTCACTTACTTCGCCATTGCGAAGCAGCAGCGGTGATGGATGGCCTGCCTTGATGTACTCGAGCATGCCGTCGCGGCCCAGGAGGCCAATGAACATGGTGGCGTAGCGGCCCACTTCAGCGTGGCGGCAGAGAAACTTGTTGATATGGTTGAAGACCTTCACGGGATCTGCGCCCATGGTCATGCCAGACAGTGCACCCTGCAGCATGGTCGTGAGCAGCGCCGCGCCCAGGCCTTTCCCGCTGACATCGGCGATGAGAATTGCAGTGCGATCTTCCGTGACGGGGACAACGTCAAAGTAGTCGCCGCCTACTTCAGTGCAGGGATGATGGACGCCAGTGACGGCAAGATGAGGAAAGTCGTTCAGTCCCTGCGGCAGCAGTGCCTGCTGAATGCTGCGTGCGATGGCGAGCTCCTGCTCCAGGCGCTGGCGCTCCCGCTCGCGCTCCACCAGGCGCGCGTTGTCAAGAATGCTGGCGGCCTGCACGCCCAGCGCGTCGAGGATCTGGCGGTCGAGCGCCGAGAAGGCCGCAATACGCCGCGAGTCGAGATAGATGACGCCAAGTAGTTGGCCACGCTCAAGCGGCGCGCCCGTGTCCGTAGTGGCGCGAGACGTGGTGTAAAGCGGGATGGAGACGACTGCGCGCAGGCCCTGAACCACGATGCTCTCTGCCGCCTTCAAATCCAGGCCGGCCAGGTTCAGGTCTTCAGTAATAACGCTGGACCCGTGCTTGATCGCCTGGTGGATCGCAGTCTGGCTTGGATTCAGCGAATCGGGCGGCAGCGTGTCGCCTTTACTTCCGCGCGCTAGGTGTACGCGCAGCGCCCCCGCGGCGTCCGGCTCAATCAGCACCCCGCGGTCGGCGTGCGTGATGGAGATGGCGTGGTCGAGCATGGTTCCAAGCACGGAATCGAGTGGAAGCTGCGAGTGCAGCAGCGAGGTTGCTTCCAAAAGAAGATTCAGCTTGCTCAGTCCGCTTGACGTGGAGGGGCCTGTGAAATCGGAAAGGGTGCCGATGCGCGTCAGAAGATTGGCGACTTCCACCGGCGGAGTTGCCGCGGGCGCAGCCGCCGCATGGAAGATGATCTCGTACGAACCGTCAATGCCGAAGGTGATTACGTCGCCATCGCGCAACGACTGTTGCTCCACCTTGGTCCCATTCACGAACAGACCGTAGCGATTGCCCCGATCTTCAATGCGATGGCCCGATCCGTTCGCGACGATGGCAGCGCAACGGCGCGAGATGCGTCCATCGGTCAGCTGCAGAATGTTGTCTGTCTCGCCGCCGCGGCCAATGTAGAACGGAGATTGAGTGACGGTGACAAACTCGCGAGAGCTGTCAGGCGCAATCACTTCAAGCGATGTTTCTGAATCCGGGGAATGCTCGTTCATGGAGTTCGGTGTGGGCAAATTGTAACACGCAGGATAATAGGCAAATTCCGAGCCATGTTTGTATCATTCGGGAGTGATCCGCTCAGACGGAGCGAGGAACGAAATGGGAGCGAAGCAATGAGATCGACCAGTTGGATTTGGATGGCCGCAACGGCAATTCTGCTTGGTCGCGCCGTGGCTGCCCCAGCGCAGGGCGACCCCGGCCGCCGGTTTGATCCGCAAACTGCAGCGGTACGGAAACCGGGAACGGTGGTGCGCGTTGACCTCATCGGGGATTCCACGCAGACTGATAACGCGGGATACGGCCGCGGATTCTGCGCCAACTTCACGGCGAAAGTCGATTGCATGAATCTGGCCAAAGGTGGCGCCAGCACACGCACCTACCGCGAGCAGGGTTTGTGGCAGCGCGCGCTGGAGACCAAGCCGGATTACATGGTGATCCAGTTTGGCCATAACGACGAGGTCACGGAGCAGCACCTGCCCCGGCAGGTCCCTTTGCCGGATTATGTCGAGAATCTGAAACGCTTCGTGACCGAGGCGCGCGCCGCCGGAGTCACTCCGGTCCTGGTCACGCCGCTAACGCGCAGAAACTTCGACGCCAATGGCAAAATCCATTCTGACCTGACGGCATATTGCGATTCCATGCGCGGGGTTGCGCATGAAATGAACGTTCCCCTGATCGAACTGCACAATGAAAGCATCGCCTACCTCGAGAAGATCGGCGAAGCCGGGGGGACCAAGCTCGGGATCACCAAGAAAGACACCGATGGCAAAACCATCCCGGACAAGACCCACCTGAACTGGCAGGGCAGTTATATCTTCGGGCGCATCGTAGCTGTGGATCTTGTCAGGGCCGTTCCTGGGATGAAGAAATATGTACTGTCAAAGCCGGCGCCGTTGCCTCCTGAAGGCGAGAAGGCGATGCGCATCTTCAATGGCGCTCCTGTAACGATTGTGCTGGTGGGAGACTCGACGGTCGCTCCCGAAGGTGGATGGGGTCCGGCCTTTTGTGCGGACCAGGCGCTTAACGACACCTGCATCGATGACGCGCTCAACGGCCGCAGCAGCAAGAGCTTTATCGACGAAGGCGCGTGGAAGAAAGCGCTCGCTCAACACGGCGACTATTACCTCATCCAGTTCGGGCACAACGACGAAAAGCCGGATGCGGCGCGCCACACAGACCCCGACACGACGTACGCCGCGAATCTCCAGCGATACATAGCCGACGTGCGCGCCATAGGGGCCATCCCGATAATCCTCTCTCCGCTGGCGCGAAGGACCTTCCGCGATGGCAAGCCCTCCAACGCCGATCTCCAACTCTACGCGGATGCCGCGCAGCGGATCGCCGAGCAGGACTACGTGACCTTCATCGATCTGCTGGGTTTTTCCGATGCGCTTTTGAGCAGGATGACGCAGGCCCAAGCAGACGAGTTTGATGCCACCGGCCACGCCGACCAGCGCGCGGAGAATGGCGCCGCGCCGCTCGATCGCACGCACCTGAACGAAGCGGGGAAAAAGGTATTCGGTCGCATGGTTGCTGACAACCTGGTCCGCACGTGCGTCGAACTCGGCCCGGACTTGATCGGCGTGCCGATGGCACAAGTGCAAGCGGCGCCGGCTCCTGCATCAACACCGGCGCCCACCGTGGAGCACCCTGCGCTGTTCCTGGTGGGCGATTCCATCATGCACACGGGCTCGGGGAATGGCGACACGGGGCCGTGGGGCTGGGGCTCGGAAATCATCCCCATGTTCGATGCCGCGAAGATTCATGTCTACAACGACGGGCTGGGCGGACGCAGCAGCCGCGGATACATCCAGGAAGGTGCGTGGCAAAAGATCGTCGATCAGTTGCAACCCGGCGACTGGATCATCATCCAGTTCGGCCACAACGACGCCAAAAATTCGCAAAACTATCCTGACCGCACCACGTTAATGGGCGACGGTGATGAAACCGAAGAAATCGATTCGCCAGTAAACCACCAGAAGGAAACCATTCACAGCTATGGCTGGTATCTGCGCCAGTATGTGGCCGACGCGAAGGCTAAGGGAGCGACCGTGATCATATGTTCGCCGCCGCCACGCGATCAGTGGATTGAAGGCCATGTCATACGCGGGCTAGACGGTTATGCCGGCTGGGCCGCCGATGCGGCGCGCGTCAGCGGCGCGCGCTTCATTGACTTGAACACGATGACCGCCAACAAATACGACGCCCTTGGCCAGCAGGCCGCCCATACATACTTTTTCGATTTCCAGCACAGCCGAAAAGCCGGCGCACAACTCAATGCCGAATCGGTCGTGACGGGTCTGCGCGAGTTGAAGGACTGCGCGCTGACCGTCGATCTGCTGTCGCCGGCCCAGTGAAGAGTGGCCGGCTCGAATTGCTTCGCTCGTCACGCCCGCATGTTGCTCGCAGGGATCAAGGCAACGCCTGACACGTTTATCGCTTCAATGTAGATGCAGGTTGGGTGCAACGCCGGACGACTGACGGCGCACAATGCTCCCTTCAGCCATATTGAAATGGAGATAGACATGGCAACAAAGAAAGCAACAAGGAAGAGCTCGAAAAAGACGGCGAAGAAATCTGCCGCTAAGCAATCCGCCAGGAAGTCGACCCGCAAGTATGGTTCCTCCGCCGCAAAGCACGTCAAGACTGAGATGCACGAGATGAAGCGTGGCAAATTGAAGAGCGGCCGCAGTGGCAAGAAAGTGACGAGTCGTAAACAAGCCATTGCGATCGGTCTCTCCGAGGCTCGAAAAGAAGGCGCAAAAGTTCCCAGGAAGAAATCCTGACAGTTGCGGCAAAGCTCATACGAGCGCCGAGCGAGCAACTGTCCCACGCAGTGGTGGTGGCGGAGGGCAGGATCGAACTTGAGCCGTTTTGCGGGCGTCTGAGCCCGCAGGCGAAATCCTGAGCGCAGCGAAGGATCGTATTCCTTCAAGTTGTGGCAAAGCTCATGCGAGCCCGGAGCGAGCAGCTGCCCCACGCAGTGGTGGTGGCGGAGGGCAGGATCGAACTTGAGCCGTTTTGCGGGCGTCTGAGCCCGCAGGCGAAATCCTGAGCGCAGCGAAGGATCCGTATTCCTTCAAGCTGCAGCAAAGCTCATGCGAGCGCGGAGCGAGCGGCTGCCCCACGCAGTGGTGGTGGCGGAGGGCAGGATCGAACTTGAGCCGTTTTGCGGGCGTCTGAGCCCGCAGGCGAAATCCTGAGCGCAGCGAAGGATCGTATTCCTTCAAGTTGCAGCAAAGCTCATGCGAGCCCGGAGCGAGCGGCTGCCCCACGCAGTGGTGGCGGAGGCAGGATCGAACTTGAGCCGTTTTGCGGGCGTCTGAGCCCGCAGGCGAAATCCTGAGCGCAGCGAAGGATCGTATTCCTTCAAGTTGCAGCAAAGCTCATGCGAGCGCCGAGCGAGCGGCTGCCCCACGCAGTGGTGGTGGCGGAGGGCAGGATCGAACTGCCGACCTTGGGGTTATGAATCCCACGCTCTAACCATCTGAGCTACTCCGCCAGGAGGTGGCTCCGGCGCAATGAAATATGCACTCAGGGCCAAGTTTGATGATACCGGGCGCTGCGAAATCAGGTCAAACCCTTAGGGTGGCCGCTTCGGTTTCGAACTAGTCTCCTGAGTCTGAAGTTCGAAAGATAAATACAGCGGTCATCCTGAGCAGAGTTTGGCCGGTCATCCGGCCAAACGGAGTCGAAGGACCTGCATTTCCGGACTTCGGATTATGCAAGATATCAATGACTCAGGAGACTAGAGCTGGTTGCATATATACATATTTGAAGGGGCACGGCTTTACAGCTTGGTGAAAAAGACCTCCGGAAGAGAGCTCTGTAACAAGGGCACGGCTTGTCGGGGTCCCCACGGACAGGTCCTCGTTCGTGGGGTAACTTGAGCCGGGCCGCAAAAGCCCCACTATCAACGTCGGGCTTCAGCCCCTGCCGTCCCACCCTGCCCACAGAATCACTTTTTCACCAAGCTGTCTAGTCTTGCCGTTAAAGGCCAATAAATAGCTGGGTTTTAGCCCTGAGGGATGTCTTGCGATCGCCCCAAACCATTTATGCAACCAGTTCTAGTGTCATGAGTCTGAAAGAATTAGCATAAGTATGCGACACTTCCGCATCGAATAGAGTAGAGGTTATCGATGCGTTTAGGTCGCCCCGTAGCGGTTGTCACGGTCAATGATGAGCAGCGGCTGGAACTGGAGGCTTGGAGCCGGCGGCCCAAGACCGCGCAGGCTCTGGCCATGCGGTCGCGGATTATTTTGCTCGCCGCACAGGGCGGGAGCAACAAGTCGATTGCGCTGAAGCTTTCCACCACGCCGCATACGGTGGGTAAGTGGAGGAAGCGCTTTCAAAGCGCAGGCAACGACGGACTTCTGGACGAGCCGCGTCCAGGCACCTCGCGCAAGTTGAGCGACAAGCAGGTTGAGTTGGTGTTGACGCGCACGCTGGAGAGCCAGCCTGAGGCCGCCACCCATTGGTCGACCCGGGATATGGCCAAGACCTGCGGACTGAGCCAGTCCAGCATCAGCCGCATCTGGCGCGCCTTTTCCCTTGCGCCCCATCGCAGTGAGACCTTCAAGCTTTCTCGCGATCCGCTGTTCATCGAGAAGGTGCGCGACATCGTTGGTCTGTATCTTGACCCGCCCGACCGCGCCCTGGTCTTATGTGTGGACGAGAAGAGTCAGATACAAGCGCTGGATAGAACCGCACCCCTGCTACCCATGCGTCCAGGGCAGATCGAACGCCGCACACACGATTATGCGCGTCACGGCACCACCAGTCTGTTTGCCGCACTGAATACCAAGTCGGGTAAATTGATCGGACAGACGCAGCGCCGCCATCGCTCGGTCGAGTTTCGCAAATTCCTCGACACCATCGAGCAAAACGTTCCCCGCAACTTAGATGTCCACCTGATTCTGGATAACTACGGCACGCACAAAACACAACTGATCCACGACTGGCTGGCGAAAAGGCCGCGATTCTATCTGCACTTTACGCCCACTTCGGCCAGTTGGCTCAACCTGGTCGAACGATGGTTTGCACAACTGACCGACAAGCAACTTCGCCGCGGCGTACACCGCTCAACCAAAGAACTGGAATCAGCTATCAGGAATTTCATTCAGCATCACAACAAGAACCCAAAGCCATTCGTCTGGCACAAAACCGCAGATCAGATTCTCGATTCCGTCGCCCGATTTTGTACGCGAACTTTAGACTCAGGACACTAGTCTCCTGTGTCATTGATATCTTGCATGATCCGAAGTCCGGAAATGCAGGTCCTTCGACTCCGTTTGGCCGGATGACCGGCCGAAACTCCGCTCAGGATGACCGCTGTATTTATTTTTCGAACTTCAGGCTCAGGAGACTAGAGCTGGTTGCATCAATGGTTTCGTGCGGGTCGCGAGACATCCCTCAGAGGTTAAAGCCCCGCTATTTATGGGCCTATAACGGCACGACTAAAGTCGTGCCCCTTCAAAGCGGTATACATGCAACCAGTTCTAGGCAACTGGAACGCGCTTTGCGAGCTTGTGAACGTTTGAATTTGATGCGAAGCCGGTCACGACTTCCGCGACAAAATCGAGCATAGGCCTGGTCAGTCCCGGATACACACCGATCCAGAACACGTTGTTCATCACGAAATCCGTATTGGGCAGATCGTCGATCGCGCGATACTCACAACCTTCGTAGGCCGGCTGGCGGAGGATGTTCCCTCCGAAAAGAAGTCTCGTGTCAATCTTCTTTTCTTTGAGAGCGGCGATGAGCGCTTCGCGCGTGAACGACGCATCCTCGCGGACTCCGATCGGAAATCCAAACCACGACGGGTCGGAGCCAGGCGTCGCCTCCGGCAACAACAGGCAGTCTTCGACCGGCTTGAGGGCTGCCGACAGATAGCGGAAGTTTTCTTTGCGGCGCTCGACGAACAACGGCAGCTTGCCGATCTGTGAGAGCCCAAGCGCCGCCTGCATGTCAGTAGCCTTAAGGTTGTACCCGATGTGGGAGTAGGTGTACTTGTGGTCGTATCCGCAAGGCAGATTGCCGAGTTGCCACTCGAAACGCTTGCCGCAGGTGTTTTCTTTTCCCGGATCACACCAACAGTCGCGGCCCCAGTCGCGGAACGACTCGATCAGAACCTGCAGATCGGGCCGGTGGGTGAGCACCGCCCCACCCTCGCCCATGGTGATGTGATGGGCGGGATAAAAACTGATGGTGGCGATATCACCGAAAGTCCCCACGTGGCGACCTTTCCAGGTCGAGCCCAGCGCATCGCAGCAATCTTCAATGAGCCAGAGGTTGTATTTCTTCGCAAAAGCCGTGACCGCGTCAAGATCAAAGACATTGCCCAATGTGTGCGCAACGAAGATTGCCTTGGTCTTCTCGCTGCGAGCCGCTTCAAGCTGGGTTACGTCGATCTCGTAGCCCGGCAACGTAACGTCGAGGAAGACCGGCACGAGACGATTTTGAAAGATCGGGTTGACGGTGGTGGGAAAGCATGCGGCAACCGTGATCACTTCGTCGCCGGGCTTGAGCCGGCGGTCACCAAGTTTTGGCGAAGTAAGCGCGCTGACAGCGAGAAGGTTGGCAGACGAACCGGAGTTGACCAGCGATGCGCAGCGGATGCCGACAAAGCGAGCCAGCCTGCGCTCGAATTCCTCGGCAAAGCGGCCAGTCGTAAACCAGCAATCGAGGGCGGAATCGATCACGGAGCTGAGATCGCCGCCGTCGATCACCTTGCCGGAAATCGGCACCGGCGATTGTCCGGGTTTGAATTCGGCCACCGGAAAAGCTTCAGCAAAATACTCAGTGGACAGATCCAGAATTTGCCGCCGAAGCTGCTCTGCTTTTTCCGTCATCGACATTTCGTAAGGTAAGCATACATAATCGAGAGGCGGTAGTGTACCCTAATGGCGACGGTACATGACTTAAGAACGAATTCTGTAGCTTATTAGCCACAGAGTGCGCTCGCTAAAAGGATGCTAAGAAACTGGAATGAAAGCAGTTATTCTGGCTGGCGGGCAGGGAACTCGGCTCAGTGAAGAAACCGGTACGCGTCCCAAGCCGATGGTTGAAATTGGCGGCCGGCCTATCCTTTGGCACATTCTCAAAATGTATTCTCAACATGGGATTAATGACTTTGTTATCTGTTGCGGATACAAGGGCTACCTGATCAAAGAGTACTTCGCCAACTATTTCCTTCACATGTCTGACGTGACATTCGATATGCGGGAAAACCGCACGCAGGTGCACCAGAGTGTTGCCGAACCATGGCGGGTCACCCTCGTGGATACCGGGGACAATGCGGGCACCGGGGGCCGGCTGCAGAAGGTGGCGCGGTACCTTGAGGGTGAGGACGCCTTTTGCCTGACGTATGGCGATGGCGTGAGCGACGTGGATATTGGAGCGACGATTGCTTTTCATCGGAACCACGGAAAGTTGGTGACGGTGACGGCTGTGCAGCCCCCGGCGCGCTTTGGCGGTTTGGCGATCAAGGGAACGGAGATTTCAGCATTCCAGGAAAAACCAAAGGGAGAAGGCGGCTGGATCAACGGCGGTTTTTTTGTTCTCTCGCCCACGTGCTTGAATGAGATCCGCGGCGAAGCCACCATGTTTGAATCGGAACCCATACAGAATCTGACCAGGAAAGGGCAAGTGCAGGCTTATTTCCATAACGGCTTCTGGCAGCCCATGGACACATTGCGCGACAAGCAGAGGCTTGAGGAACTTTGGGCCAGCGGGAGGGCGCCGTGGAAGACGTGGTGAATCCGTGGATGGGACGGCGAGTTTTCCTTACCGGTCACACGGGCTTTAAGGGCGGATGGCTCTCGCTTTGGCTGGCCGGCCGCGGAGCAAAAGTGAGGGGCTATGCGCTTGCACCCTCGACGGAACCGAATCTCTTTACCACTGCATCGGTCGGGACCGCCGTTGAGGACTTTCGCGGCGACACTCGCGATTACTCCCACAGTGGAAGCGGCGATGACGGAGTTTCGTCCGGAGGTGGTTTTTCATCTGGCCGCGCAGCCACTCGTGCTGCGCTCCTATGTCGACCCGCTGATCACGCTGGCCACAAACGTCATGGGTACCGCGCATGTGCTGGAAGCGGTCCGCAAGACTCCCAGCGTGCGGGCGGTGGTATGCATTACCACGGACAAGTGCTATCAGAATCAGGAATGGGTCTGGCCCTATCGTGAAACCGATCCGCTGGGCGGAGACGTTGCGATCCGTACTCTTCGAGCAAAGCGTGCGCAGAGATGGTGAGCGGCCTCGTACCGCAGTTCGTTTTTCCCGGTGGATCGGCTGCAGGAACACCATGTTGCAGTGGCTACGGCGCGCGCCGGAAACGTGATTGGGGGAGGCGACTGGTCGGAAGATCGGCTGATTCCCGACCTGATCCGCGGATTTCATACCGGGCAACCGGTTCCGATCCGGCAGCCGAAAGCGATTCGCCCATGGCAGCATGTGCTTGAGCCTCTGCATGGATACATGATGCTGGCCGAACAACTGCTCCAGGGGCGGGGGCAGTTTGCTACGCCGTTTAACTTTGGGCCCAACTATGAGGACGGATGGTCGGTCGAGCGGATGGCGATAAAACTGACGGAGCTGTGGGGCGAAGGAGCCTCGTGGGTTCTGGATGACGCCGGCAGTTTGCATGAAACGCATCTTCTGAAACTCGATGCCAGCAAAGCCCGCATGGAGCTTGGATGGAAGCCGCAGCTCAAGACCGAGGCGGCGCTGGAATGGACGATGGACTGGTATCGCGCCTGGCATCGGGGCGAGGACATGCGCGAGAAAACGTGCGCGCAAATCAGCGCCTTTGAAACGCTCCTGCATTGAGGGCGTGCTTGTCTGGTGAGGTCTGGTTCAGTCTTTGCGGATGCGCCGAATGCGGCGTCGTGCGTCCATGTCTGCTTCAATTTGACGGCGGGGGAGGCGGTGCCGTCGATGGTGGCGCCGGCTTGCCGTCGACCGTGTGAGGCTCCATCAACTCCACGCGTGTTCCGTCTGGATCGTAGAGATTCACCTGTCGCTTGCCATTCTTGCCCACATGCATATCGAGCGGTTTGCCGTAGGTTGCGAGATAAGTTTTGGATGCAGGACGCGACTCAAGATTCGCGATTGCCGTCAGCATGTCAGGCACCAGCAGCGAAACGTGGTTTTTGGTGCCAAAGTCCGAAGGCGTTTTGTCGTAGAGCATCAGCTCGATGTAGTCCTTGCCGTCCGGGACCTGAAGGTTCACCCAACTGAGCTGCTGCCCATTGCTGCTGCCGCGCCATGTCTCCTTGAAGCCCAGCACGTCCTCATAAAAAGCGAGCGATTTGGTCAGGTTTCCCACCAGAAATCCCACGTGGTAGATCGCGTCGGAGATGCGCGCCGGTGGCATGAACTTGCCTGCATCCTGCATCTCGATCCCAGTCGGCAGGCTTTGCATAAACTCGATCAGCGTGCCGTCGGGATCCTTGATCTCGAAGGCGTAGTCCCCGGTTCGCGTCGTGCTGCCGTTGCCCGGCTTCACGTCAAAGCCCTTCGCACGCAGATAGGCGCGCATCTGTTCCACGTTGCTCACGCTGAAGCAAAGATGGCTCATCATATTGGGCGGCGATGGGGGAGGGTCGGTGAATAGCTCAATGTGCTGATGGTCGTTGATCTTGACGAAGGCGATACGAATCTGGTCAGTGCCGGGCCGATTGAGCGTGGTGTACTCGTCGAAGCCGAGAAGATCGTGCCAGAACGAAATCGTCTTCGGCAGGTCTGAGACAAAATAGCCCACGTGCGAGATACCGGTGATCTCGGGGCGCTGCGGGGCCGCATCCTGTGCACGTGCGAGCCACGGCGCCAAAAGCATAGAAGCAGCTACAAGACAGAACAACGGAAAGCTTCGATTGCCGTGAAATCGCATTGCAGAATCCTTTATGGTGAAGTTGATCTATCTCGCTCGTTCAGTCGCCCAGAAGCCGCAGATTCACGGGCCGTCCGGTTGTATCTTTGTAGCGTTCGCGAATTGCTTTCAGCTGCTCAACCAGGTCTTGCGCGATGGCCTCGTAGCCGGGCTGCACGCGCCGGCCATTGTCGATAAAAAGGCTTTCCATCTCATCCGGATCTTTCTCGAGATCAAAAAGCTCCCACTCATTCCTGTCGTAATAGCTGATGAGCTTGAAGCGGTCGGTGCGGATTCCATAATGCGGCGCAACCCAGTGCGGCGAGCCGAACTCGTAATAGTGGTAGTAAAACTGATTCTTCTCGCTTGACGGGTTTGCTCCGCGCAGAGCCGGCACAATGCTCTTGCCCTGCATCTCCGGCGGGATGGGAAGGCCCACCAGATCGAGCACCGTGGGCGCATTGTCGATACTCACCACCCAATCGCTGCGCACAGTGCCTTGCCCGCCAATGCCGGGGCAGCGAATGATCCACGGCACGCGGATGGCCTGCTCGTACATGAATCGCTTATCGAACCAGCCATGGTCGCCCAGGAAAAAGCCGTGATCGGTTGTGTACACAATGACGGTGTTATCCGCCAATCCATTCTTCTCAAGAAATTCAAACAGCCGCCCGATATTGTCGTCCTGGGAGCGTAGCGTCCCAAGAAAATGCTCCATGAAGCGTTGGTAGTTCCACTGCTTCCGCTGGCGCCCGGTAAGATCCGCGGGAGGATTGAAGTCCGGCATATCTTCAATCCGCATCCTGGCCGCGCGCGCCGGACTCGCCCGATGCGCGTAGTCATCCCAAAATGTGCCCGGCTCCGGAATGCGCACCTTGTCGTAAAGATGCTCGTATTTGTGCGGTGGATCGAATGGCCGATGCGCGTTGAAATACTGCAGCATCATCAGGAAGGGCTGCTTGAACTGCTGCATTCCCTTGATCGCCAGATCGGTCATCACGTCAGTCTCGTAGCCTTCATACCGGAACTTCAGAATTTCTTCACTGCCCAGGCTGGGATTTCCCAGGAATCCGGTGGGATCGTAATACGGGCCACCGGCTCCCTCTTTGTATACGAAGTAATCGAAGCCGGTTTTGGCGGGATTGACCGGGAGATGCCATTTGCCCACCATCCCCGTCTGGTATCCGTGGCGCTTCAGGATCTTCGGAAACGTCTCCTGCGCCGGATCGAAATGCGGCACCTCGTCCCTGGGAAGATCTCCGACGTCGGGGTTTGAAAACATTCCATTGATATGGTTGTAAGTTCCGGTCAGCAGCGTCGCCCGGCTGGGAGCGCAGAGCCCATTGGTGCAGAAGGAGTTCTCAAATCGCACGCCCTCTTTGGCAATGCGGTCGATATTCGGTGTCTCGATCAGTTTGCTTCCGTAACAGCTCAGAGCGCTGATGGGCACGCCTTCGCCGGTGATCCATAGAATATTCGGCTGTTTTGGCAACGCTCCTGGCGAAGCCTGCACAGCTCCGCTTTGTTCGGTCAGGGAGGCGCCCCGCCCCTGAGCGGGAACAGCCGACGCCGCAATCACTCCTCCAAGGGCTTTCAACGCGTCGCGCCGTGTGATGGTTTCGCTTGTCTTCAAGGATGATTGCGCACGAACCGTCATTTGAATTTCTCCAGCTTTAAATAACTTCGCTGTCTGCATCACGGGAAAACTACATGCTTAAGCATGGTGCTGGCAAGTGAGCGGGCACAGACGCAAGAATATCCCAAGGCGCGGTGCCGCCAACGCTTAAAGGTCCCGCCGTGGATCATATCTTGTCGCCGGGGACATCGGTCCATTCACTGGAGCGTCACTGGAGCGCAGACGGCTCCGGATCCGAACCATGCGAGATGGCGATCCTTGCGACTCAATTCTCAGGGCAGGTTTGGCTTCAGTGCAGATTCGGGATACTCACGGTACGCTTCGATCGTGACCGTGAGCGGAGTTCCTCTAACCTGGGATGTTTTGAGCAGCACCTCAAAGTAGGGAAGGCTGCCGGCGTGGATCATCTCGCGGAAAGCTGAAAACTGCTCTCCCGCAAGAAAGTCGCCGGCCGCCTCGGTAGCTTCGGCCGAAGTGCCCTCGATCAGCAGGGTCTTTCCGTTCTGTCCAGGATTGGGCAGGTAGGCCACGACGCAATAGCCCACCGAGTCGGTTGAGGCATATAAAGCTGGTTCGCCGGCGATTGGTGCGCGATTGGTCACAGTCGTGACGCCATAGCCTTCGAATTTCGTGTTTTCGATAAAATTGAGCCGGCTTTCGAAAAGCTCCACCCATGGATTGGAGACGCGGCCGCCAATCAAAATCACGTTGTCCTGTTTGACAAGCGCAGGCATGTATTGGCGAGCGCCGAATACACGCACATTCTTCGCCAGTGGATCGAGCGCAAGAATTCGATGCGCCAGCTTGAATTCGCTGATGTTTCCAAGGCTCTTGGTCGCGATCATGCCCTGGATAAATCGCGTCTCCGCGCTCGCCGTCTTGGTTTGCGACTGGTCGATGTAGCTGCGGTTCAGATAACTGTAGAACGGGGTGGACTGTTTGCTGATCTGCTCGATCAACAGATAAGAATCGTCACTGAGCACCAAATCGGTATCGCGGCTGGTTTCAAAGAAACTGGACCACAATGGCGCCGATGGCTGGGTTTTCCAGGGCGTGAGCGCCTGGCGCGCGATATCTAAAGATTGCTGCCGGTCGCGCAAGCGGACCCACAAAGTAGCGCAGCCTGCGGCCAGCGCCAGGATCACGAACCCGGCGGCGAGAGGCAGCGCAATCCTCAAGCGGCTGGCCGGCGCCGTCCCCATCGCCTGCCTGGCTTCGCCGGACCGGGTTGGGAGCGCCCCAACAGATCCATCTTCGCTGCCGGCTTGATCCTCTTTTTGGCCTGTCTCCGTTTCGGTGGGCAGAAAGGGTGCCGGGGCCGGGCGCAACCGCGGACTGAACACGGGCTTGTAACTGCCCAGCGCCACCGTGATCACGACATCTTCCTGCTTGCCTTCCGTGGAGAAATAGAGGTCAAGCTTCTTGCGGAGGTGCGCCATTTGGACGCGAACAATATTGTCATCGAGTGGATTGAAATCGCTGCGGCGTCCCAGGACTCGATGTGCGATCTCAGACTCGTGGATCGGCTCGTCGGGGTTCAGGATCGTTTGCCTGACGATGAACAGCAGCATGTCGCGGAGCTGAGTGGCGCGGTAGAGCACCGAACCGCGGGCCACCCTTTCTGCCAGCTTCCACCGCTCATCGGTCGCGAGAACCGACGCGTCCAAGTCGAGGCCATCCGGGTTTTTCCCCTTGGTGATCAAAGCAGGCTGTCCGCCGAAGCTGCCGCGATTATGACCCAATGAATGCTGAATTGACAATCGAACTTTCTTAATCGCGCACGTAAACTGCTCCATTATAAGCGCATTAACGTAAAAAATTCGCTAAAGCGGTTACC
Source organism: uncultured Acidobacteriaceae bacterium (assembly GCA_963758785.1). GTDB lineage: Bacteria > Acidobacteriota > Terriglobia > Terriglobales > Acidobacteriaceae > Telmatobacter. Next base: position 40,623 of record CAVWXA010000015.1, on the reverse strand, counting down.
GTAGCATTAAATTGACTATCCATCTTAATGTGTCATCAGCAAGAGTGGTTCAGCCAGTCATCGACGGGCGCGGGATACCTTTCTTCGGATCTGACAGGACTCTTCGCAGTCAGATCGCCTTCAGTGGTCGGCTTACCGACTGGCAACCACCCCATCGCGGGGCGGTGTACGGGTCGTGAGCAGAGCCACGGTTGCGGAAGAGTTTCGTCGCAAACCGATTTCCTCAGGAGGAACACAGATGAAGAATTTAGCCAGTAGTTGTACGACGCAAAATCGCAGACAGGGAAGTCATTCGCTGGCGGGGATAACCTCGCTGCTTCTCACGGTGTTGCTGATGCTTACGGCCGCAACGGTGAGCTACGGCCAAGGCATCACCGGTTCAATGACCGGGACGGTCGTCGATCCCAGCGGGGCGGTCGTCGCCGGGGCGACGGTGACGGTGCGCGACGTGGAAACCAACGCCATGAGGACCGTAACTACCTCGGAGGCCGGCACATACACAGTGACGCAACTGCCTCCGGGTCACTATTCCGTGAAGGTCGACAAAGCGGGATTCAAGACTTATCAGCAAACCGGCATCACGCTGGCGATCGACCAGCTCGCGCAGATCAACGCGCAACTGGCAGTGGGGTCGGAGGCGCAGAACGTTGAAGTGACGAGCACCGGCCCGGTGATCCAGACCGAAGATTCATCAGTAGGCCAGGTAATCGACAGCCAGTCTATCCAGAACACGCCTCTCAACGGCCGCCTGAGCGTCATGGGCCTGATTGCGCTTGTCGCCGGGCGTTCAGGGTGTCGGCGCGCAGGACCAGCTTGCCGTCCGCGGCCTCACCTATGCAGTCGGCACTGGCAGCCGCAACGCCTACGGCGGCCTCGGGTCCACACTGGATGGCGTGATCAACAAAGAAGTGACACTGCAGCGCTCCGAGCCGGAGGTTCCGTCGCTCGATGCGCTCTCTCAGTTCAAAGTGCTCACCACGGGCGCCCCAGCGGAGTTTAATGAGCCGTCACAGGTCATCGTGGTAACCGCAAGCGGATCTAACCAGTTTCACGGCGAACTGCTCGAGTACAACCGTTCGAAGGGCACTTCGGCAAAGACCTACTTTGGCGGATCGCTGCCCCGGCCCACCTATGAGCGCAACGAATTCGGCGGCAATTTTGCCGGCCCCATTCTTCTGCCGGGCTATAACGGCAAAGATCGCTCGTTCTTCTTCGTTGCCTTTGAAGGCTTCCGCCTCAACCAATCGGCCAGCGTCAATAGCCAGGAGCCGACGCTTCTTGAACGCCAGGGTATCTTCACTGAGTTTTCTCAGCCGATCATCAATCCTGCGACTGGCACGGCATTTTCGGGCCAGACGATTCCCACGGGACAGCAAATTCCGTCTCGCTGAATTGTTGAGCCTGCTTTATCCAAAGCCAACCACTACCGGAACGGGCACAAATACTTTCGAGCTGGTTCCCTACACCAGCCAGGCAAAGCGCTATCTCGCTCCGTATCGATCAAAAGCTCAGCGACAAGGACCAGATCCGCGGCACGTTCCTCGAAGCGCTCTATGGGCCGAATCCCGATGTAGGCTCTTCCAGCCTTCAGGGCGGCTTCTCCGGCGACGGCGAGCACAACACCAACACCATTCTCGGCTGGACGCACACCTTCTCGCCCACGCTGCTGATTGACACCTACGCCTCGTATTTCCATCTGCCGATCTATCGCACGCCGCAAAATGTCGGCACCAAGTGGGAATCGATCATCCCCGAGCTGAGCCCACAGCTGATTGAAGGCGCGCCGCAGATCACGATCACCAACATCACCTCGGTATCTGAAGCGGGTTCAAAGGATCTGGAGCAGGCGATGCAGGCCAACACCGCGGTGACCAAAGTTTTGGCCCGGCACACCATCAAGACCGGCTTCTCGTATATCTTCGATAATCACTGGAACGAAGCCGCTACGACACCGCAACGCGGCCAATTCGTTTTCAACGGGCAATACACGCAAGGCACGCAGGCGATTCATCGGGCGCACCGTGGGCATTCGCAGATTTCCTGCTTGGCCTGCCGGCTACCACGGCGCAAGGTACGCCGGGCACCTTCATCACCCGCAACGTCTCCAGCCAGTACGCGGCCTACGTGCAGGATGACTGGAAAGCCACGCCGAAGCTGACGATTAACATGGGTCTTCGCTATGACCTGCAATGGTTCGAGCCCGGTCCGTACGGCGAGTCCTCGCTCTATGTGCCCTCGCTCGGGAAAGTCGTCGTCTTCGGCAGCTCCTATCCGTCCGGAGCAATTCCGTCCTACGTCAACTCGCTTTCTGCGTCGAACCTGATGACACTTTCGTCCGACCGCGGGAATTTCCAGTAACCCATTCAGCTACCTGGGCCGCCCCGACAAGAACTTTGCTCCGCGCTTCGGATTCGCCTACCAGGCCATGCCGAACACCGTTGTGCGCGGCGCCTTCGGCATCTATTTCAACCTGCTGCCCGCCTCGTACATGGGCAATATGTTCGGAACGCTGCCGTTTGAAGCTACGCAGAACTTCACCAACTCCAAGACCTATGCCTCTGCATTCACGATGAGCAATCCCTTTTCGGCATCCGGCACCTACAGCGCGAATCCCTCAGTCAACGCGGAGCATAAGCTTGTAACGCCGTACACCGAGGAGTACAACCTCGCTGTCGAACACCAGTTCGGCGGAGGGGTCGATATCCGCATCGGCTATGTGGGCCAACATAACCTCAAGCAGAACAACTACGGCGGCAGCGGCAACTATGCCCCGAACATCAACCTGGCTGATCCGCCGATCGTCGGCTCAACGGTCCAAAGCACCAACTTGCATCAGCCCTTCGCCACCATTCCGGACACGCTCGATCCCATCTTCCACAGCACCGATGAACTCGCTGCAGTTAGGCGTGCATAAGCAATACACGCGTGGCCTTGCTTTCGGCGCCGAGTACCAATGGACGCGCGTTCTCGGAACGGAAAATCTTGAAGATCCTTCCGGCCAGCATCCTCAGGACTCCTACGGCCCCATAGGCGGCATCACTCCGCAAGTACTCCAGCTCAGCTATTCCTATATGCTGCCGATTGGCAAGGGCCATGCGCTTTTAGGCAGCGCCGGCGATGTCACCAACAAAGTCATCGGAGGCTGGCAGATCTCCGGCATCACCGACGCACAAACGGGACAACCTTTCTCCGTCTCCTTCTCGGCTGCCGGTAGTCCCATCGGTCTGGTCAGCGGTCGCGCCAATCAAGTCGGCAATCCTTACCAGAGCGGCACCATCGCCGCCAATCCCACCTGCACCGCGCTCGCTGGGAACACGAAAACTCACACGCAATGGTTCAACCCGTGCGCATTCACGACGCCGTCCACCTACGTGTCGAATGGCGTCACGTATGCCACATACGGTACCTCGGGCTACGACATGCTGCGCGGGCCACGCTTCCAGGATTGGGATATGAGCCTGCAGAAAAACATCCCATGGCACGATCACTACAATCTGCAGTTACGGGCCGACTCCTTCAACGTGTTCAACCATCCGAACTTCGGCACGCCGAACGCAAACATTTCCAACTCAAACAAGGGCACGATCACTGGAATCTCCGGCACGCCAAGCTACGAGCAGCGCACGCTGGAGTTCGCGGCGAAATTCAACTTCTAACTCTTCCTGCATTCGCACCGCTGCGACCCGGCCCGCGGCTGTTCCCGCAAGAGAGAACAGCCCGGGCTGGAGGATCTCAGTTACAGCCCGAAGAATTGGAATTAGAACTGCGGGAAGGGAAGCGATGAATCGTTCAATGCGAGCGGGTTTGCCTGTCTTTTTTGCAATTGTTTTTGCCCTGTCGGCGTTTGGTGCGCCGCGACACCGAATGTTGCATCGCTTAACAAGAACAGCCGCGAGATCTTCCTTACTGCAATGCAGTGGGGCGACAAGTATTTCGATGCGCAGGCGAACCTGTGCCGCATGCCGCCTTCGCCTGCGTATGCGCAACTGCGGCTCTCGCCCTACCTCATGGTGCGCGAATCGACGTGGTACGCGCTGGGGCTTTTGCTGCGCGACGGCGAAGGCGACCGCGCGCGCGCCGCGCAAATTCTTGACGTCGTATTGAATGCGCAGTACCGCGAACCCGGCAAGCCGTGGGACGGAACCTTCCGCCGCTCCCCGGCCGAGCCGGAGCCGGGCAATGAAGCCGTGATGTGGCGCGCCTACGATCCCAACTGGCGCGTGTTTATCGGCACAACGTTCGCCATCATTCTTACCGATTATCCTGACCGCGTTTCGCCGGAACTGCGGCAGCGCATGATTGACTCGATCGATTACGCCATTGCCGGTGAAATGAAGCAAGGCCGCCTGGCGCCCACTTATACCAACATCTCTTTGATGTACGGCTTCCTGTGGGATTTCGCGGCTGAGCGCGGCGGCAAGCCGGAGTGGAAGGCGCAGGCAGAGCAATGGCAGCAGACCGTCTACGACCTCTACAAGCAGCACGATGCCTTTTGGGAGTACAACTCGCCGACTTACTCTGGCGTCGATATCTACGCTCTCGCGCTTTGGCGCGATGACGGATTCACTCCCCACATGCGCCAGCGCGGCGGCGAGATGGAGGCTGGGCTTTGGCGCTCCGCGGCCGACTTGTATAACGCCAACCTCCGCAATATCTCTGGCCCCTACGACCGCGCTTATGGCATGGACATGCAAAGCTACGTGAGCGTGATGGGCCTGTGGCTGCGCACTGTTCTCGATGCGGATCACGCGCCGCTGACCACCTTCGATCCTCCCGTGGATCACGTCGCCGATTTGTGGATCGTGCCCCTGATCGTGGTGCTCGACACCAAAATTCCCCCTGACGCGATGGCAAAGTTCGAGCATTTTCCGGGTCCGCACCAGGTCAACCGGCCAATCGCCGATCAGCGTATCGCGACCGCCTGGATTGGCAAAAATGTCATCTATGGCGGCGAGATTACGGGTCACACGCGCGATGTGGACGCGCGCAGCCAGTTTCATCCAGTCACTGTGCAGTGGCAGGCTCCCGATGGCAAAGTCGGGTGGATTCAACTCACGCGCTGCCCGCCGATCGATGCATCGGCAGACAAGTCGGGCATTACAATTACCGCGGCAGGCGACGTGAGCTTTCGTCTCAGCGCGCCGGACCTCGCATCGGGCACCGTAAGCAGCGAGCAATGGAGCTTGCCAGGGCTGACGGTCCAGGTGAAATCGGATGCGAAGAGTTTTGCGGCCGCACAGCACGGGCAATTTGTCGATGTGGAATACAAGGGCATTACGCAGATGACCTTGACTGTTGTGCGTTCCGGCGAATGAAGATGCGCAGGTGTGATGCGCGCCGCGCTGCAAATTCGCGGCTTATTTCGCATCCACCGCGGCACCGCCATAACTTGAAAGCACCGTGCCCTGACGGCTCAATAACAGCGCCGCGCCGCGTTGCGCCGGTAATTGGAAGTGAATGTGCGCGCCCGTCAGCGCGTCGGCGATGTCCACCTTCTGCGCATAAAGCGACTCGTTGCTGAAGCTGTAAATCTCTGCGTCGTCAAGCACGGTAGGAAAGGCCAGCACTTCCGCCGACAACGGCTCTACTTCCCGAAACGCCGGCTCGACGCCCGCTTCGTCCAGGGCCCATTGATACAACGCCGAGGTTGCCGTGTATCCCTCGGCGAACTCCACCGGATCTGCGGACCACAAAATCTTTCCGCCTCCGTGGGGAATTACTTCCACCGATTTCCCGTCGTCGAACCGCATCGTCCATGTCGCCAACTGCTGTACATTGGCCGGGAAGCCGAGCGGATACGACTTCCCATTCGGCAACGTAAGCACCGACCCGCGCACGGCGAGTGGAATCACCGTTGCCCTTACTCCCAAGGCCGCTATGCGGTCCACCGGCTGCCAGTGCTCGTCGCGATCCACTGGGCCTGTCACCAGCAGTGTTCCGCCGCGCGCAACGTAGTCGAGCAACTCGCCCCAAGCCTTGTCCGTCAGCCCCTGTGCCGACGGCAAAAACACCAGTTTCGGCGTTCCCAGCTCCGCCAGCCGATTTTCCGGCAGCATGCGCAGCGGCGTGTGATCGCAATACGCCATGGCGCGCAGTGCGTGCTTCTGCGTATCGAGCGCAAGGCCGCCCAGGATCGAATAAAGCAGCGCCTGCGACGTCACCATCGCCACTGCCGGCGGCTCGATCTTTGTAAAGCTTTGCGGACTCTTGTTTACGAAAGCCGCAAAGCCGCCCAGCACCTGCGCTTCCGGCTTCTCCGTCCCGTCCGGCCGCACCGCACCGATCGGGACTTCATTGTCGTTCGCCATGTACGCGTTGACGTCCCACACCCACTCCAGCGCTCCCGCGCCCTGCGCAAAGGCCGCGGCAATCTTCCGCTCCAGCTGCCATGATTCCATCTCCGCGCTGAAGCGCAATTGATCGTCCAGGGTCAGCCGGCGCTGCTCGCCTGTCTCCTGGACCAGCATTGGCTTGCCGGGAAACTTTGGCGCCAGCGACGCCCAGAGGATCGCATCGTAGTCCCACCAGGTGTGGACTGCTGTGAAGTCGATAAACGGCGCATAAAACGCGGGAGAGACGCGTCCGGCTACGCCGCCCTCATCCTGTCCCACGGTGATCAGTTGATCGGATCCCGTCCCGCGGATCATCGTCCGCATCTCACTCACCCAGTTCGTAAACACCCACTGCGTGAACAGCGCGTAGTCATATACCTTCAGCGGATTGAATCCATTCCGCACCGCATCGACTGAAAAAGCTCCGGCCACAGGAAGCGCCAGCGGATCCTGCCCGGCGACCTCTGGTCCGGTCGCGACCGGACTTGCCTGCAGATTACGCCCGATCCCTAGCCCCGGTTCGGTCCAGTCGTGCAGCAGCTTCGTCCGATCCGGATAACGATCCGCAATCCACTTGCGCCAAGTCGCTTGCTCAAAGGGATCGTAATCCGGCATTGTCTGCCACAGGTTCTTGTTTGCGCTTGGCTCGTTGATCAAATCCCACGCCAGAAATGGCACCGCATGAAACCGTGCCACCAATGACTGCGCGTAGTGCGATTCTGCATGCAGCGCCACCGGGTCCAGGTAACCGTTCTCCCCGCCAAACTCGTCAGGATAAAACGCGAACAAGTTGAACTGCACGGGCAGATTGTTGTGGCGGGCACACATCAGAAACGCCTCAATTGTTCGCAGCGCCGCCTCGCTCATTTCTCCGTCGGGTGCCAGCTCACGTTGCCACGTGGTCCACAGTCCAGTGCGGATCATGTTCAGTCCGGCCGCACGAATTTGCGCCATGTCGTGGTCCCACACGTACGCGTTCGGCAGCAAAAGGTACAGCCGCGACACGTCACCCGACATATAGGTTGTCCCGACCACCGGCAGCGGCTTGCCGTTCAGCTCAAAGTAATCACTGCCCACAGTCAGCTTCGGGCCCGATAGCAGATACTGCCAGTCGCGCATCCAGAACCCCGACCGGTACGTCCGCAGCGGCTTCCCGCCCAGCAGCAGCGTCGCTTCAACGGTGTGAAAGCCCTTGCCTTCGGCCGCGCTTGCGGGCAACGTAAGCTTGCGTTCCAGGGCAACGGCCTCGTCGTAATGGGTCGCGCCGTCTTCTGAGGTCACACGCACGTGCAGTCGTTTGTCCACAGGCTGAGCCGCGAGCGGATCAGACGGCGTGTATTCAAACTCGAGCGCTTCACCCGGCAGAAACAGCGGCAGCCGCGGTCGAAATGCGAAGCGGTCATTTTTTCTTGTGGCGAGTTCCGCAAGGGTCGCCAGCAATTCCGTGTTCGCGAAAAACTCAGCGTCCGGCTCACACGCAACCAGAATCCATCGACCGCCGACGAACCGATTCGCATTGTGATCCAACTCGAGTACCGGAGCAGCCAGCTTGTGTCCGTTGCGTTCGCCCCAGGCCAGTGTTGTCAAATCCATGTCCTCGCCGCCGGTCGCGCCGCCGCTCGTGTCGTAATTCACTACTGACAGGCGCACCACTGGACTGAATGCCTGCTTCCACCCAAACCCTGGCAGCTTTGGAAACACGTCGTCATTCGGCGTGAAGCTCAACGCGTCCGATCCCGGCGTCTCCTGGTACCCGTCAATGAATAATTCCAGCGTCTGCGCCGTGCTTGAGGAACGCAGGTGCCATCCGCTCGCGTCCTCATACGCCGCACGCGTAAACGCCTTCCCGCCCAGCACGATCAAATTCCCGCCGCGATCCAGATACTCGAGAATCCCGTCCCAATCCTCCTCGGGCCACGCCGATCCATACGGCAGCACCAGCAAATCCGTCTCTGGCGCCGTCAACGAAGCGGACAGATGGGTCGCATCCACAAACTCTGCGTCGGCAAAAGCTGCACGCAGCGCACCTTCGTTTGGCACAGAAGAATCCGCCACCGGAAATCCTGACTGCCAGAAAACAACGGTCCTCGCAAGCAAATGGGCGGGAATCAGCGCGAGAACCACAGGAAGCAGAAAATGAATGATGCAGCGCATCGTAGCTCGACCTCTCCGCGACAGCGGATCAACCATAGCACAAGGCGCAGCGCCTGGAAGAAGGACGAAAAGCAGGTCATGATGGGTAGCGAATAGGTTAAGCTCGATTGACACGTCTTAGGCCGTGAAACGGGAGCAGATATTCCGCGGATATTAAGCAACGGGGGTTGGATCAACATGAAGATCAATCGCGCATCGAGGGCGCGGATTCTTTCGGTTGCCGGTGTCGGGTTCGTTACGGTGTGCGTAGCATGCCTCGGCAGCGCGCAGACGGCGCACTAAGGCGGCGCCGCTCGCGCCAAAGACCTTGATCGACGTAACCGTAAGCGAGGGGACTTCAATGGCGGTTGCCGTTTCGCCAGATGGCAAAACGCTGGCAATCGATATGCAGGGAAGCATTTGGACCCTGCCTGCCACAGGCGGAACAGCTACGCGCATTACCGGTCTGTTCAACGATGCGCGCCAGCCGGTTTGGTCTCCTGATGGAAAGTGGATCACCTTCTTTGGCTATCTCGACGGTAACTACAACATCTGGACAATCGCGCCAGACGGAACCCAACAGCACCAACTCACCTGGGGAAGTTATGACGATCGCGAGCCAGCTTACTCGCATGACGGGAGATACATCGCGTTCGCTTCGGACCGGGATAACCCGCTGGGAAGCAGTTACAACATCTGGATTCTTGATCTTGAACGCGGCGAAGTGAAGCGCGTCACTCACGATCCCTCAGAAAATCACATGCCCACGCTGGTCGCCTGACGACAAGGAGATTGCATTTTCCTCGACGCGCGATGCCGGTAACTCTATCTGGGCAGTGAACGTGGCTGACGGCACGGAACGAAAAGTAGCGACCGCGACCGGCACCGCCGCTGCGCCTTCGTGGAGTACGGATGGAAAGCTTGTCTACCACGATCTCGAAGCCAACACCAGCCGCCTCGAGAGCGACGGCAAGACACTCACCGGCGATGAAAATGCCTTTGCATTTCGGGTTTCATGGGTGTCGGGCAGCGAGTTTTACTACGTATCGGACGGAAAGATTCGCAAGCGGAATGTGAATGGCGGTGAAGCGGAGACGGTGCCGTTCAAAGCTACGATGCAAGTAACGCGCGCGAACGGGACCTACGTCCGGCGCAAGCGCGACTTCGATTCCACGGCGCCGCGCAAGGCGCTGGGCATTATTCGCCCCGTGATTTCACCCGACGGAACAAAGGTGGCGTTTGCAGCCATCGGCGATATCTATGTGATGACCATTGGGCAAAAGCCCGTGAATATCACCAACGACCGCTTCCTCGACACGGATCCAGCCTGGTCGCCCGACGGAAATCAACTGGCGTACTCATCCGACAAGGGACGCGATCACCTGCAGCTTTGGGTACGCGATCTGCGAACAGGCAAAGATCGCGAGATTACGCACCTTGCGACTCAGCCGCAGGGCGCATCCTGGTCGCCCGACGGAAAACGCATTGCGTTCTTTGATGTGAATGGGATCTGGCGCGCGGCGCAGGTTTCCGTGGTGGATGTGGAGACGGGTAAGGTTACGAAGCTGCACGATACGCTCAATGCGCCGGGAATGCCTACATGGTCGCCGGATGGAAAACGAATCGCAATGGCAAACATTGCGCCCTATTCCAAAACGGTACGCGAGGGAACCAACCAGATTTTTACGATGTCATCAGAAAACGGCGCGGCGAATCCCGACGACGAATGGTTCATGCCGGTTCCCAACCTGTCGATTGATTCGCGCGGATACTGCGGGCCGGTGTGGTCGCCTGATGGCAGAAAGATGGCGGCCATCTATGAAGGCGTTCTTGCCGTCTGGCCGGTGTCGAAGACCGGCGAGCCACTCGGACCCCCGCGGCACATGACGAGCGAGATCGCCTACGCCCCAAGCTGGGCCGGGGATTCCGAACACATCCTCTATCAGTCGCTCGACAAACTCAAAGAAATTGACATTCTCACCGGTGAAGTGCACGAGATTCCTCTTGATTTGACTTATAGACCTTCGATCCCGAAGGGGACCATGGTGCTGCATGTCGGCAAACTCGTAGATGGCATCAGCAAGACCACGCGCTCCGATATGGACATCGTCATCGAACGAAATCGAATTGTGAGCGTGCGGCCACATTCGTCCAGCGTGCCCGCCGGCGCCAGGCTGGTGGACGCAGCGAACTACACTGCAATGCCCGGCCTGATTGAGTCGCACTCGCATCTGCAAAAGGATTATGGAGAAGCAGAGCACCGCGCATGGCTGGCGTTCGGCATCACCACCGTGCGAAGCCCGGGCAATACGCCTTACGAAGGCGTGGAGGATATCGAAGCAAACGAGTCCGGCGTGCGCCCCGGGCCGCGGCTATTCAGCACCGGGTACCTCTTCGAGTGGCGGCGTACCTACTACAAGATGGGCGTGGCCATCTCCGGCCCCGCGCACTTTGAAATGGAACTGGAACTGGCGAAGGTGCTGCAGCACGATCTGCTCAAGAGCTACGTGCGGCTGCCCGACCTGCAGCAGAAGCGCATGGTCGAGTTCGCTCACAGCATCGGCATTCCTGTGACGACGCATGAAATTTATCCTGCGGCCTACGTGGGTGTGGATGCGACTGAGCACGTGGGAGCAACCAGCCGCCGAGTCTACTCGCCAAAGCAGGCCACCTTGCAACGGAGTTATGAGGACGTCGTGCAACTGTTCGGGCAATCGCAGCGCTACCTCACGCCGACCGTGTCTGCGCCCGGCACGGCGAAGCTGTTTGAAAATGAGCCGGAGATGAAGAGCGATCCGCGCTTCACAATTTACTCTGACTGGCTGCGGCAGTTTGCTACAGGTCAGCGCCGCGAGATGCCGGGATTTGTCCGCGAGGGCCCGGGCTCGATCACCAGTTTGAGCATGGAAAGTGGCAGGTTCGTGATCAATGCGATGCATGCAGGAGCAAAGATTGTGGCAGGCACCGACACGCCCAACGCATTTGCGCTGCACGGTGAGTTGGAGACATATGTGATGGCCGGTATGACGCCCTATGAAGCACTCAGGGCGGCGACGGTCACACCGGCTGAGGAACTGAACCTGGACGCGGGCAGTATTGAGCCCGGCAAACTTGCTGACATTGTGATTGTTTCGGGAAACCCACTCGAGGATATCGCCAATGCGCACAAGGTGAAAGAAGTGATCGCGAATGGAAGACTGTATACCGTTGAAGACCTGGTATCCGGCAACATTCAATCTTCGCCGGCGCAATAACCTGTGATTGTGATTTCCAAGTTGCTTTAGACTGTTGAATGCCTCGGCCTGCAATTGGAGTTTTGAGGATGCGAGTTCGCCTAAAAGACATCGCCGAAGACCTGAACCTTTCGAAAATGACCATCTCGAAAGTGCTGCGCGGTCAGACGGACATCAGCGATGAAACCAAGGCGCGGGTTCTCAAGCGCGTCAAGGAGCTCAAGTACATCCCGAACATCAGCGCAAGCAGTTTGCGCACCGGCCAAACCAAAACGATGGGGCTGATCGTGCCGTCCATCGGCAAGCACTACCTTTCTGAAGTCGCAACGGGAATCAACCAGGTAGTGAGCGCCGAAGGCTATGGTCTGATCGTTTCTTCGTCGCAAGGGGACGCTGACTATGAGCAACGGCAGATTGAAGTCTTTCTCTCGCTGCAGGTGGACGCGCTGCTGGTTGTGTCGCTCCAGGAAACGGGCTCGTTTTTCGAGCAAATGCAACGGTCTCGGAAGATGCCCGTAATCTTTGTCGATCAAAAACCCGCTGGGGCCGCCGAGAGCTATGTTGGCGTGAACGACGAGGAAGTGGGAAGAATTGCGTGCGAGCACCTGATCCGCTGCGGCTGCAAGCGGATCGCGTATCTTCGCGGCCCGCGCACGGCCGCGGGTGATATGCGCGCCAAGGGCTATCGCGAGGCGCTGAACGAGCATGGACTGCCAGTGCAGCCGGATCTGCTGGTAGAAAGCATGCATCCGGAGGAGAGCGAATACAAACGCGGATACGACGCAATCGTGCGCTTGCTCGGCAGGCGCGGCCGTCCAGACGGAGTGATGACCTACACCGACCTGATGGCCGTTGGAGCCATGGATGCAGCGGCCGGTCACGCAATCAAGATTCCCGAAGATCTGCGAGTCGTTGGCTGCGGCGACGATCCCCTCCTCTGCGCAATGAAGATTCCGCTGACGAGCATCGACATTGAGGGTCGCGAGCTTGGCATAAAGGCCGCACAACTGGCGCTTCGCGTGATCGGCAATGGAAGCCGAAGCCGCGCGCATCGAGTCCTTGTGAAACCGAGACTCATAAAGAGGAAATCATCGGAGCGGCAACGTTGATCGGTCGAGGATCGATTCGGGGCGGGTCTAATTGAAAGGGATGGTGTGATGGCAAGAAGGCGGGATTACCGAGAGGCGAAATTCGATCTGGTGGTCTTTGGGGAGTTTTTCTCCGACATGATCTTCTACCATCTGCCGCGGCGGCCGCGCTTCGGCGAAGAGTCGAAGACGAACTCGTTCCTGGTTGCGCCCGGCGGAGGGTTGTCGACCACCGCAATCGCGGCAAGCCGGTTGGGAACCGTCACCGGAATCATCACGAGGGTCGGCGCCGACGCTGGGAACTTGCCGACCTGGAACCAAATCGCCCAGGAGAAATTGGACATTACAGCATGTGAGTACCGCAAGGATCTGCCCACTGCGCTCACTGTCTGCATCGCATACAAAACCGATCGCATGATGGTGACCAATGAGCCCATCAACGCGCGACTGGAAGATTTGCTCGACAACGAATCCGTTCTCCGCAAACTGGGGCAGACACGGCATGTGCATCTGGCTTGCGCACTAAGGCGTCCGGCAAAGTGGCGGCCCGTCCTGCGAGCCTTAAGAGAGCGTGGCGTAACCATTTCGGCGGATTTCGGATGGAATCCCGATATCTCCATCAATCAGCTCATTTCCATCATCCGCCACTGCGATTTTATTTTTCCCAACGAACACGAGGCGCGCGCCATCACCGGCGCCACAAGCCCAATGAGCGCGCTGGAGAAATTGCAGGACTGGGTGAGGATCCCGATCGTGAAACTGGGAGCAAAGGGATCGCTGCTGCTGGCCGAAGGCAAGGTGTACCGGCAACCCGCATTGCCGGTGCCGCTGGTGGATGCCACAGGGGTCGGAGACGCATTCAACGGCGGATTTCTGCACGCATTTCTCCACGGGTTGGGGTGGGAAGATTGCCTGCGCGCCGGCAACATCTGCGGCAGCCTGGCTGGGACGCGGCCGGGCGGATCGCAAGGACTGCCCGGACCCCAGGAGTACAAACGCCGCCTCATGGAAATGCGCCGAGGCTAAGGCCGACTTCCAGTGGGCATTTTCGCCGAGCTAATCCGTTGTTCAATGAACGACAGGTTAATTTTTTTCGTTGACAACGCGATTACCGGTGTGTACGCTGCAAGTCATTCGCGTTACCGGTAAAGTGCCAGACAAGTCGGACCTTGCAGAGCATGAATGCGGATAGTCCAGGCGTCAGCCGGTCCACCCTGGCCGTTCGGGATCTCAAAACTCGGAGGTATCTGAGGCCGGGGCTTATCCTCGTTACGCGCCTTTCCCTCGAAGCTTCCACCGCGCCTCAAACTCAGCCTGTGGGCCATTGCAGTTGATTTCAAATCCCCGTTCGACTCTAAGGAGGTCAGTCCCATGCATTCTCTCAATTTGTTTGACCGGATCACGCTCATCCGGACAGCCTGCATTGCGTTGGCATTTGCAATCACGTCAACAGCCATTACGGTGTATGCGCAAACCGATACCGGCGCGATCGTGGGCACAGTGCAGGACAAGAGCAATGCGCGTGTTCCGGGAGCAACGGTGAATGTCACCGACACAGCAACCTCGGTAACGCGCACTTATGTAACCAATGCGGACGGCGAGTATGAAGCGTTGCAGCTTATTCCGGGGATCTACGACGTCACGGTCGACCATGCGGGGTTCGGCACGGCAGTGCGAAAAGGCATTACCGTAAACGTGCAGGATCGCATTCAGATCGACTTCGTGATTGGCGTCTCTTCGGTACAGCAGCAGGTTGTGGTCACCGAAACCACGGCCGAGTTGCAGACGCAGTCCGCGGAAGTAAGCGGGGTGATGCAGTCGCAGGAACTCAATGATCTGCCTCTGAACGGCCGCGACTACGATCAGTTGGTGCTGACGCAACCCGGTATATTCCGCGACAACACTGTATCAAACCCTGCTGAGGGGTTGTTCAGCGCCAACGGAAATCTGCAACTACAGAACTACTTCCAGCTCGACGGCATTGATAACAACTCAAAATCAGAGAACTTGCAGGAACAGTCAACGCAGTCAGTCATTCCGCCACCGGATGCGCTGCAGGAATTTGTCCTGCAAACAAGAACTTATTCGGCCGAGTTTGGCACCGCAGCCGGCGCGGTCGTAAACGTATCGACCAAGTCTGGGACGAACAAGTTCCATGGGGATGCCTGGGACTACATCCAGAATGGGCGCTTTGAACGCGAACACGTATTTCAACAACTACAACGCCATTCCGCGCGGTCAATACGATTACAACCAGTTCGGCGGAACTTTTGGAGGACCGATCAAGCGCGACAAGACGTTCTTCTTTGTCTCCTACGAAAACCTGATAAGCCACACTGAAATGACAGAAACGGCGACTGTGCCCACGGCGGCGATGCAAGGCGGAGATTTCAGCGCGGCCACCAACGGCAATTTATGAGCAAATTCACCATGTCGGCACTGGTGCCGAGCTCAAGCTGGGTGCATCACCGGCAACGTGATCAAGCCAGGGCTGTTTCGACCCGGTGGGCGCGAAATTGATGGCCCTTTATCCCGCACCCAACGTTGCACCCTTGACAACTGTTCACGGATTCACTGGAGCAGGAGCGTATAACTACGAGTATGTTGGAACTAGTTCCGAACAATACGCGGACTTTGGATGTACGCATCGACCACACGCTGAACAAAAACAATCAGATCTTTGGCCGTTATGCGTTCGATTGGTCGAATTACTCCACTCCACCAACCTGGACCGGTAATGCAGTCGCCGGGCAACGGCGCAGGGTTCCCCACGAACTACATTCTTCACGATCAGTCAATTGCGTTAGGCTGGACTGACACCATCAGCAAAGAGCATGGTCAATACGGTACATTTTGGATATCTGCGCACGTACTCGCACAGCGACCCGATTGGCGTGCAGGTGGGGCAATCTCAAGCTTCCTCGCTGCTCGGACTGGCAGGGCGTTCCGCAAACTCCGTGGAGCTTCGGCATCCCGCCATTTGAAGAAAGCGGACTTACAAGCATTGGCGGATCCTACTATCGTCCCCAGTATCAAGTGGCACCAAACCTATCAGTTGCTTGAGGCGCTGTATTGGGTAAAGGGGCTGCATAGCCTCCAGTTCGGTTACGAATATCATCAGGATGCATTGAACTTCTTTGATATTGAAGCACCACAGGGAATCGTGTATAACTCTGGTATCTACACGCAACACCAACGGATTTAGCGGCGGCCGACTTACTTCTGGGCGATGTTTCACAGTTGATTCTGGAAGCGCCGGCGGAAATCAATAACTATATCCGCGGCAATTCGTTTACGCTCAAGATACCTGGCGCGTCAAAGGCAATCTTACTGTGAACTACGGCCTTCGCTATGAGCTCTATCCGCCATTCTGGCTTAATCGGGAGGGCCGGACCGCCAATTTCTCCTGCGGATCACAGCCATATCCGACCTGCATTTCGTCGGGACCGCCTTCGAACGGAGGCACGATCGTGACCGCCAAGTCTGGCAATGGCTGGTCTGGCGACACGCAAATGCAAACGGACCACGATGCCTTTGCGCCCCGTATTGGGATCGCCTATCACGTTTTCAATCCCCTCGTGATCCGCACCGGATACGGTGTCTTTCACCAATTCATTAACAGAATCGGCTCCGAATCCATGCTGCAGCAGAACCCGCCCTTCATTGGAGTATGGGATGTCGCGCAAACGGCTGGAAGCACGATCCCTGTGTTCCAAATGGACGCTGCGGCGGAATGAACTCGGCGCCCTATCTAAGCTCAGCCAAGGCATCGCTGACTTGCTCGTCCCAGGCCCGGCAGTAACTTGCATCACCGGCACCCTAACGAATGGCGTTTGCGTTAATGGCGTTGCAGGCGGACTGCCCACGCAACATGTACGCGCGCAGGGCGTAAACAACCGCACCAGCTACATTCAGCAAACGAGTTTCGGTCTGCAGTACCAGGTGAGCGGAGACACGATCGCGAGCGCAAACTACATCGGCAACTGGGGACGCAAGATGAACCGGGTGCAAAATGCAAACCAGGGATTTGTCAAGAGCTGCCCGACCTGCGCCGTCGTAACGAGCACCGCGGATATCTACTTCCCGCTGACCAGTTTCAACTCCGGCAACACGATTGACGCAAACGACACGGCAAATGGCGCCGGGCAGCACGCCTTTGTGGAGTTGGCTACGAATGACGGCAATACCGATTACGATGCGCTTGGAATTGAACTTGCAACGGCAAATGAATCACCGCTTAATGTTCAACTTCAGCTATACATGGTCGCACAACATGGCAGACTTTGTGGACAATCTGACAGGCGGGGACACGCCGCAAGATGCGCACGATTATGGTCACGAGATGAGCAATTCTTATCAGGACGTTCGCCACCGCTTTGCCGCGCACGGAACCTATGAGCTGCCAATCGGCCAGGGCGGCTTGTCATGAATAACAACAGCCTGGCCTCGCGCCTAATCGGCAACTGGAAGGCGAATGCAATTGTCACGCTGCAGACCGGCGAACCATTCAATGTAACGGCAACGAACGTAAGCGACACAGGCGGCAATTCGGCATCGTACGCGAACTGCACCGGCAATCGCCTTTCGGGTGCTTCAAAGAGCCCGAGCGCACTACGTCGGAGCACACGCCACAGGCTTCTTCATTAATCCGGCGGCCTTCTCTTCGCCCCACGCTTAGGCACCTACGGTTCGTGCCGGCCGAGAATGTATCACGGTCCGGGTTTCGAGGATGAAGATCTCAGTCTCTTCAAATCTTTCCCGATCTCAGAGGCAGACAGCATTGAGATGCGGTTCGAGTTCTTCGACGCGTTCAATCACGCAAGCTTCGGCAATCCGGCAGCGAACATCTCCACTTCCGGTGCAAACTTCGGAAAAGTCACCAGCACTACCGCCGGTCCACGAATTATGCAGATAGCAATCAAGTATTACTTCTGAGCGACCTTTCACTTCACGCGCGTCATGCTACCGGTAGGCGGGTGGCGAGAGACTTCTCAGATCGACCATAAGCTCTCGCAGAACCGCCTGCGGAGCATCGCCGAGGACCGGCTGTTTGCGTTCTTCTTGCGTAGGCCAACTCTTGAGGTCAGCAGCAATTCGGCTGGAACCCTGGCACTTCAGGATATGAAATGGCGAGGTATCCGAAATGACGAAAGGAAACGTGGGAAGGCGACGCGACTCAGTTCGCTTTGGCGCTGCTTGTACTGGTCATCTGTCGCTGCCGGTCCTGAAATGGCCAATCCCCGTGCAGGACGCAGGGAAATGAGCGGGAAGATGCACAGGCGATTCCTGAGAACCGGGGAGCTGCCGCACTGACTCTCGCGCTTGCAACAACTCCACACCAGGGCCAGCATGCTGATGATCGTGGCACATCCGGACGACGAAGACGGCGCCACCCTGGCGTATGAATCGCGCGTTGTGGGCGCACGTGTTGGGCTGTTGACGCTCAATCGCGGCGAGGGCGGCGCGAACGAAATGTCGTCTGATTTCTGGGACGCGCTGGGACTGGTGCGCACCGAAGAGTTGCTTCAGGCAGACCGCTTATTACTGCGCAACCGAGTTTTTCACCACTGCTGCGGATTACGGTTTCTCAAAGACCCTTGATGAAGCGCTTGATAAATGGGGCGGTGACGGCCAGTCTTCTCCGATGTCGTGCGCGTAGTGCGGATGACCCGTCCTCTGGTCATCACATCCGTGTTTGTTGGCGGCCCGTCGGATGGGCATGGCAATCACCAGGCCGCAGGACGCTGGGCGCAGAAGGTGTTTACCGCCGCAGGCGATCCGAATGTCTTTCCTGAGCAGATCAAAGAGGGCCTACTGCCCGTGGAATCCTTGCAAGGAATACGCGCGCGCGCCTTTCTTCCGTCAGGGTGGACGGCGTGCAGAATTATATCTCCGGAAAATTCGAGTCAGGGCCCTGTAAGCGCTAACGTCAAGATTCCGACCGGAACTTACAGCACGTGTAAATGGGCTGAGCATTCAGCAGATTTCGCGTACCGGACTTGGCTATCAGAAATCGCAGAATGGCGGCGGCGAAGTGCCGGCGCGCCGGCTCCGCCACTCTCCCCCTACCACAGGTTTGGCTCGCGAATTCAGTCGCGGATCAGGAGAATTCGTTCTTTGATGGCATCGATGTGACTTTGCCGGGAATCGCCACTCTTGCTGGAGACCAGGAGCATGCTTTTCTCACGGATGGGCTTTGCGCAGGATCAACGAGTCTAGTCGAGCAAGCGATCCAGAGCTACTCGGTGACTGATCCGAGCGCGATCGCGCCCATGCTGGCGGACGGGCTGTCCGCGACAGATAAGTTGATCGATCAGGTGAAAGGCAGCTCACTCTCCGACGAAGCAAAATACAACGTGTTGCACGAACTGAATGTCAAGCACGCGCAGTTCAACGATGCGCTTGCGCTTGGCGTTGAGTCTTTCCATCACGGCAACTGTCACATCTGATCAGACGACAGCGGATCCGCAACCGGAGCGCGGCTTCATGCGCGCCAATCAGCCAAATTTTCCCATGGCAATTCCCGGCCAGAAATTTCGCGTGCTCGTGCACATGTCTGATGACAGCAATGCTGCCGTCAATGTCGAAAGCTCAACGCTGGAGTTGGAAGGCAACGTGATTCGACGCCGACAGTGCGGCCGGGAAGACTCTCGGGGCCGACTTGAATGCCGGCGGGGTTCTGAATACGCTGTTTACCGTTCAAATTCCTGAGAACGCCGGATATACGCGTCCCTACTTTGATCGCCCGAGCATTGATCAGCCGTATTACGATCTGCGGATGCGAAATACCGAAATCTTGCCCGTCGCGCCCTATCCCCTGCAGGCGAAAGTAACTTTCTCCTTCACGGCGTCAGATTCAGATCAGTGAAGTGGTTCAGACAGTGCAGCGCGAAGTCGGCGCGGGAACTGTCAATCAGCCCTTGCCGATCGGGCCGGCCATCTCCGTCACGATGACCGAAGAGCGCCGGTGTCATCCCGCTGGACAAATCGTTTGTTCCGGTCAGCGTGAAGATTCACAGCAACGTGAAGGGCCCGGCACAGGGAAGTGTGCATCTGGAGATGCCCTCAGGATGGAAGTCGGAGCCGGACAGCGCGGCCTTCTCATTCGCTCAGGATGGCCAGGAGCAAATCGTCAGCTTCAATGTGACTCCGGCCAGATATCAAGGAAAAGGCGTATCAACTCAGCGCATTGCAGACTATAGCCGGCCACCAATACAAGGAAGGATATATCCAGACCGGATATCCCGGATTGAGGCCTTACTTTGATTACAGCGATGCGAGCTACCAACTTACTGGGGCAAGTATTAACAGTAGTCCCAATCTGCAGGTTGGGTATATCGAAGGAAGCGGCGACGATATCCCGGCTTCGCTGGAAAATCTTGGCGTGCATGTACATTTTTTGTCGGCAAATGATCTGGCGAGCGGAGACCTGCAGAAATACGATGAGATTCTCGTTGGAGTGCGCGCTTATGCCGTTCGTGAGGATCTGCGCACCTATAACGGACGTTTGCTTCGACTACGTGAAGAACGGCGGAGCAGTTGTCGTCCAATACCAGACGCCAGAATTCGATCATAACTTCGGACCCTATCCCTACAGCATGACTTCGAACCCAGAGGAAGTTACCGATGAGCATTCGGTCGTGACTATCCTTGACCCAGACAACGCAGCGATGAAATGGCCGAATGTGATTACTCGCCAAAGACTTTGATGGGATGGATTGAAGAACGAGGCTCGAAGTTCCTGAAGAGCTGGGACCCGCAATATGAAGCGCTGCTTGAGACGCACGATCCGACCAGGAGCCGCAAAAAGGAGGCATGGTCATCGCGCACTATGGTTCCGGCGTTTATATGTACACGGCCTACGCTTTCTACCGGGAACTACCGTTGGGAGTGCCTGGGGCATATAGAATTTTCGCAAACCTTCTCAGCCTCTCAAAGAACCCGCTGCTGAAACGCGAAAGCGGCAAAGTAGGACGCGAATGCGCATTATGGCTGCTGTCGAGTTTGTACACTGGTGTTCCGAGCTGGTCATAGCCATGATGGATGCAGATTGCCAAAGATCGGCAGCAACTCGAACGCGGCCTGGGGCCATTTGGGGCGATCTCAGCTAATGTGCTGAACATGGTGGGCGTGGGGCCGTTTCTGACAATTCCCCTTGGCGATCTCCGCCATGGGCGGACCGCAGGCTATGGTTGGTTGGGTGCTGGGGGCGCTTCTATGCCTCTGTGATGGAATGGTATGGGCGGAGCTCGGATCAGCAATGCCGAGCTCCGGCGGTTCCTACTACTACCTGCTTGAGGCGTTGGCCGAAACAGCCTTGGCCAACCTATGAGTTTTCTATCTCTTCTGGCAGACGCTACTGACTGGGCCGTATCTCATTGCTGCAGGCGCTGTGGGTTTCTCGCGATTACATGAGCTTTATTTATCCGAACCTAGCGCACGATGCATTAATTGCAGTTGCTATCGGAGTTTGTCTGGTAAACGCGTTATCTTACTCTACCGGATATTCGGTCGATTGACCGCATTTCCATTGGATTACCGCTATCGTCATTGCGACGTGTTGTCTGGGTCATTGTCAGTGGCACATTGCACTTTCATGCGTCCATGGCATTTGACTTTCCCGGCGGGGCGTTTCATATGTCACCTGCATTTCTGGATGGGCCTTGGAGCCACAACCCTGATAGCTGTTTATGATTACGGCGGCTACAACAACGTGTGTCTGCTGGGTGGAGAAGTCAATCAGCCACAAAAAGAACATACCGCGCGCTGTGATCGTTTCAATTCTTCTTGTGGCTGCTTTGTATCTGCTAATGAATCTATCGATTATTGGATCGCTGAACTGGCGAATTGCGCAGCACTCGCAGGCGATTGCAGCCGACTTCATGCAAGCGATTTATGGAAGATGGGCCGGATTGCTGGTCTCCGTTCTTGTACTCGTCGTCAGCTTTCGGCGCAGTCTTCGCGAACATGCTCGGATACTCCGCATTCCCTACGCGGCTGCTGCGGACGGTCATTTCTTTTCGCCCTTTGCCCAGCTTGCACAAGACTGGCAGGTTTCCAACGATGTCGCTCTCTGTTCATGGGCGTTTTCTCAGCGGGTTGCATGCCTGTTCTCGCTTGTGCGAGCTGATCAAGGTTTTGATTGTCGTGCAAGCAATTTTTCAGTTTGCCGCGCAGTGCATCGCAGTTGGGTTGATGCGCCGTCGCCACCCGGGAGAACAGACTCTTACCGAATGCCGCTCTATCCGCTTCCGGCGGTTATTGCGTTGCTGGGGTGGATTTACATTGCGGCAAGCAGCGGCCTGCACTATTTGGCCATTGGGATGGGGATGGTTGCCGCCGGACTGGAGTCTACCTTCTCAAGGCGAAGCACGAACGGGAGTGGCCCTTCGCGACTCTATGAAGAAATACGACATTGCGGTTGTAGGAGAAATCTATGTTGATCATGTCCTGACTGGATTCGCGAAGTGGCCGAGCCTGGCGAGGAGGTTTTTACAAATGAGTATATGAAGGAGGTCGGAGGAGGCGCGGCCATTACTGCCTGCGCGCTGGCCCGTTTGGGGCGGAGCGTGAGCTTGATTGGTGTGGTGGGCGCCAACGAAATGCCCTGGATCGAGCAGCGGCTTTCGAGTTTTGGGGTGACAAGCGCCGGACTGCGTCGCGGAACCGGGAGTACCGGGGTTACTGTGAGCGTTTCCAGCAAAGTGGATCGTTCATTTTTTACTTTCGTAGGAGAGAACGTAAAACTTGAAAAGCAATTGGCCGGTGACTCGATCGCGGAGCATTTGGCGGAAGCTCGTCATGTTCATATGGCGATGCCCATCACGACTGGCCTCGCAGATCGGCTCATCACCAAGCTCATCGCCGCGCAATGTACAACATCGCTTGACGTCGGTCACCAGGAGGCGTGGCTGCAGAATTCCGATAATCTGAAAACCTGCTCGAAGGTGAATTACTTGCTGCCCAACGAGCGCGAAGCCATGATGATTGCTGCGGGGGACGTGAAAGCTTATCTCGACTTCACGCGAAGAGAGCACTGGCCGAGTGGCGTGGTCAAGATGGGAGCGGCAGGCGCGATGATGCGCGCGGAGGGCGGCACGCTTTGCACGCGCTCACCGAAGGTCGACACAGTCGACACAACCGGGGCGGGCGATGCATTTGATGCAGGGTTTATTGACGGCTTACTTGATGGGGAAGACGGTGAAGAATGCCTGCGTCGCGGGTGCATCTGCGGCGGGCTCTCAACGCGCGTTGCCGGAGCATTGCGCGGACTGCCGACCCGAGACGAGCTGAAGCTTTGCTACAAGGAGAGTTATGGGTAAGGTAGCATGCATCGGTGGGGGCGGCGTCCGCACGCCGCTGGTCGTATTCGGCATCAACGAGTGCGCCCGTGAGCTTGGAGTGGATGAAATTGTACTTTATGACCCGGATCTCGAGCGGGCGCAAACGATGGTGGCGCTCGGGCAGGCCGTGGTGGCGCGCGAGGGTGGAACAACGCGCGTACGCGCGGCAGCCGCTCTTGAAGATGCTATTGAAGGCGCGGACTTTGTTCTTAGCAGCATTCGTGTTGGCGGCATTGCCGCACGCACCAGGGATGAGCACGCCGCGATTTTGCATGGCTACCCCGGGCAAGAAACTACCGGCCCGGCAGGCGCGGCCATGGCGTTGCGCACAGTACCCGTCGCCGTGGAGCAGGCGCGCGCGGTTCAACGTCTCGCGCCAAAAGCCTGGTTAATTAATTTCACAAACCCCGCCGGCCTTATTACGCAAGCTATTCTGCATCACACGGATGCCCGCGTTGTTGGAATCTGCGACACGCCATCGGAGTTGCTCCATCGCATTACCAATGCGCTTGGAGCCGTGCCTGCAGACGTGCGGTGCGAGTACATCGGGCTGAACCATCTGGGATGGGTACGCAAGGTTGAGTTGCGCGGTAAAGACGTGACGTGCCAGGTTCTCGCCGATGACGACATCCTGGACCAGCTACATGCTGCGCCCATGTTCGATCACGAATTAATGCGCAGTTTACGATTGATACCAACCGAATATCTGTACTTCTACTATTCGCGGCGAAGGGCTTTGGCAAATCAGAGGGCGCATGGAGCTACCAGGGGCACCGAAATCGGTCTGCTAAACGACCAACTATTTCGTCGCCTGGGAACATTGCTCGCCGCAAACGACAGTCAGCAAGCATTGGCTGCATATATTGAGTACCTGAATGAGCGCTCTGGAAGTTACATGCTGCTGGAATCGACAAGCGAAGATGTGCCGCTGAAAGAGACTGTGCAAGGCGCGGACCCTTTCCGGGCGGCCAACGGTTACCACAGAATTGCTCTCGCTGTCATGAAGGCGTTGCGCGGAAAAGAAAATCAACGCTTGATTGTCAACGTCAGGAACCGCGGAGCGATTGCCGAAATTGACGAGAACGACGTGGTCGAAGTGCCGTGCAACATAAGCGATGGCGCTATCACGCCGGAGCCATGTGGGTTTTTACCAGCCGCTGTTCGAGGTTTGGTCCTTGCGGTAAAAGAGTACGAACGGGCAACCATTGAAGCGGCGATGACTGGATCGAAAGAAGCCGCACGCAAGGCCATGTTGATTTACCCGGCAATCGCTGAATGGGAGCCGTCGGAAGGCCTGTTGCGCGACTTCGGTTTTGGGAAGTGAGCAATCGCGAAATCTCGCGAAGCCAAGTAGAAACGACATTGGGAACTGCACCGGACAGGTGCGTTTGGGGCACTGATTGGCCGCATCAGACATCGGGATCAATCGATGCGCGGACCGCCAGGTCCCGCAGATCACCGGCCGGGCGACGGAGGCGACTCCTGAGGCTTTCTTCGGATTGTTTCGGGACTGGCAGAGAACACAAACTCAGTCTTCTGCGATGGCTCCAGGGAGCCTCAGGCAGCAAATGGATGTCCGGTTCTGCTCAGAGCAGGAACCAACCGCCGAGAGGCAACGCGCGCAACGGCAATTCCTGATCGAACTGGCAACGCGCTCTCCAGAGCGCGAAAAGAAGTCTCGTGTTTGTCAGTTGACAAAGACTTACATGGAAGCCGGTGATACGACAACGACCCGAAAAGGCGGAGGCGGGATGGACTGTAAAAGTCACTCGACTGCCTTTGAATAAGTGCGGATTCGCAGGAGGTCCAAGTCCGGATCCTTGGGTTTCCTCACGACAGGAAGGAGGTTTGATTGTAGTATTATGGCGGTTCAATTTGTGCACTCTCCCCGATCAGAGCGAGACTTTGATGACACCTTTCAAAAAGGATTCTCCTCGTCCTCCCACGCCGCACACGAGCTTTCGGCTGGTCCTGGCCATGCTCGGAATGGTCGCTCTTCCCGCCGCGCTGACCCTTCGTACGGTGCGAGCAGCGCCGCAACCGAACGCGTTGGCGGCTGACTCGTCTCCTTACGGATATACCGTCAGTCTGCTTCTGTTTGTCGTGCCGATCTTGGTGATCGGTTTTTGGTTTTTGCCGTCGGAAGGCGTGAAGATATCCAAAGACTCCTTCGTTCGCACCGTTGCAATCCTTTTTCCCGTGGGCGCTGCTCTGGATTTTTTCTTCGCGCGGTCGTTCTTCACGTTTCCCAATCCCGGTGCTACGTTGCGGGTTACTTCTCCTGCGCTGGGCGGCGGTGTCCCACTTGAAGAGTATGTGTTTTACTTCACAGGATTCGTGGCGGTGCTGCTTACGTACATCTGGTTGGATGAGTATTGGCTGGCGGCGTATGGCGTTCGCGCGGATGCGCAAGAGAGAGCGCAGTTCCAACGCCTGCTGCGCTTCCACCCTGCTTCGCTGGTGTGCGCCGCGGTCCTGATTGCGGCAGCCATCGTTTATCGGAGGGTCTTCGTGCAGGATCCGGGGTTCCCAGGTTATTTCGTGTTTCTTGTGCTGGGCGCCCTCGTTCCATCGGCGGCGCTGCTTCCTGCAGCCATGCCAGTCATCAATTGGCGCGCATTCAGTTTGGCGGTATTCATTATTCTGCTGATTAGCCTTCTTTGGGAGGCTACGTTGGCTGTGCCTTATGGATGGTGGGGGTTCCAGGATCGCTCCATGATCGGGCTGCGCATCACGGCATGGAGCCGCCTACCGATTGAAGAAGTCTGCGTCTGGATCGCCGTGACCTACGCAACGGTGATTGTTTACGAGATTGTGCGGAGGTGGCAGTCATCGGGAAAGAGGATCAGGCGCGCGCTATTGGGTTGAATCCGTCATGCCTGGATGAATTGGCACGCTACTTCAAGGTTCCGTCGTACTTTCTCTACCAGTTCTCTCCCCAACTTCTTCAAACGCAGGCTCTTTTTAGCTTCATGGCTGCAAATTATGATTGGGAGTCGAGACGTGTTCCTCAACAGTACCGCAGCGTTGATCATCATCGCAGTTCAATTCGTTGTTGGTGCCTTGTTGGGGCTCGTTGTGGCGGCTTTGATTCGTCGTTTCCGTCTTGGGGGTTGGCGTGCGCTGGCGACCGCGGTCACCGCTCGATTTCCAATAGCTCATCCTCAGAGCAGGATGCAAAGAACTTCCCATGAATCTGACTATTTTGACAGCATCCATCGGCTTCGCGAATCGTGCCGTCGGCGCCGGGTTGGTCGTCCCGGAAGCGCCCAGAAAGTCCGCATCTCGGACAAGTGGTTTCTGTTCCCAGCATGAGCCTTAGCGGAGATTCTGACTTTGTGAAACGCGTCCTCGAAAGCAGGCCATGAACCTGCTGCCCCCTTGGGATAAAATTCGGCCGAGGATTTCAATGCACAACGAGGACAGCCTGAAAAATCGCGCGGCACCGCTGGCCATGAATCCCGAGGAGTTTCGAGAACTAGGCGCCCAGCTTATCGATCGCATCGTCAGCTTTCTTGAATCGCTTCCCAACCGGCCCGTAACGCTGCGCGGAGTCTCCCGCCGACGTACGGCATGCTCTCGCAGCCCAGCGCACTTTGCCGCAACAGGGTGCCGATTCGGCGCGGCTGCTCCATCATGCCGCTGACCTGCTCTTCGATCACTCTCTCTTCAACGGCCATCCTCGCTTCTGGGGCTACATCACGTCGTCGGCTGCGCCCATCGGCGCACTGGGTGAGCTACTGGCCGCCGCAGTCAACCCCAATGTTGGAGCCTGGCTGCTTTCGCCGATGGCGAGCGAGATCGAAGGGCAGACGATTCGCTGGATCGCCGAGATGCTGAGTTATCCCGTGGATTGTGGAGGCCTGTTTGTCAGCGGCGGTAACATGGCTAACTTTGTCTGCTTTCTTGCTGCGCGGCAAGCGAAGGCGGCGTTGGATGTACGCACCAAAGGAATGGATGGGACACGTCTGCGTGCGTACTGCTCGAAAGAGACGCACACCTGGATTCAAAAGGCGGCGGACATGGCGGGCATGGGGACGGACGCGATTCGTTGGATACCCGTGGATAACGAAATGAGGGTGGATCTGACGGCGCTAAGGGAACAAATCCGCAAGGACATTGCAGCGGGAGACAGGCCAGCCTTGGTTGTGGGGAATGCCGGTTCGGTGAGCACGGGGGCTATTGACCCACTGCCGGAGCTGGCTGCGCTTTGTCGCGAGTTCGGCCTCTGGTTCCATGTGGATGGGGCATACGGCGGCCTGGCGGCGGTCCTACCGGATGCGCCAGATGCTTTCGCCGGATTGCGCGAGGCAGACTCAGTGGCCGTGGACCCGCACAAATGGCTCTATGCGCCGCTGGAGGCAGGCTGCGCGCTGGTGCGCGACCCGGAAAAGCTGCGCGCCGCTTTTGCCTATCATCCGGTCTACTATCATTTCGGCGTCGAAGCCACGAATTACTTTGACCTTGGTCCACAGAATTCACGCGGGTTTCGCGCACTGAAAGTGTGGCTCGCTCTGCAAAGCGTGGGACGCGAGGGCTACGAGCGAATGATCTCCGACGATATCCGCCTGGCTCGAGCCCTCTTCGAGCGGATTTCACAAAGCGCCGAGCTTGAGGCGCTGTCCCAATCTCTCAGTATTACGACTTTTCGCTTTGTGCCCACGGACCTCGATTCAGGTGACGATAAGGCGGCGAGCTATCTGGACGAACTGAATCTTAAACTGCTAACTCGCCTACAGGCGAGCGGCGAGGCCTATCTTTCCAACGCAGTGGTCCATGGGAAATTCGCGCTGCGAGCATGCATTGTGAACTTTCGCACGTCGCTGGCAGATATTGAAGCATTGCCGCCAATCGTTATCAGGATGGGTAAGGCCCTGGATCTGGAAATGCGCTCACACAGTCTTCCTACCGACGCATCATAGGCGACCGTGTCGGGGTTTTTATCTTGAAACGCCCCTGCTCAGGGATAGCGGTATGACTCCATCGGATGTCGAGCTTGAGTTGATGGGTGCTGCCCCTGAGTGGACCCCGTGCGGAATACGCCTATCAAGGCAGCGGCACTGCCAGTTCCGGACTATTGTTCCGCACTTTCCCCGGATCAGTCTTCCCGCGTTTTCGTGTTTCCCTTCTTCGCGTCCCCGGTCTCTTTCGTCTCATCGGAGCCGTTGGAGTCCGCGCTGTCGACAGTTACAAGGGAATCGTTCGTAACCTCTCTATTCACTTCAGCGGCAGTAAACGTGGTCGTCTCTATTTCTCGAGTCATGAGATGTTTTCCTTTCACTCGATTGGATACCGCGAGAAATCGTCGCGCTGATCAAAAGAGGCCACACAGCATCTTCCCAAAAACATAATCATTGCCCTTTGATGATCGAAGCCGAACGCCAGTGCAGGAAATGTGGGTGCACCGAGGAACACTCACTCCCGGGCTGGGGCGCAATCTTGAGCAGAAAGGGCGAACGGCCGACCGTCATCATTGCGAGGTACGCGAAGAAGGAAGCGCCCATCGGAAGGATTGATGACTCAAGCGCGAATGTTACGCAGTGTGGGTTAGGAAAACATGGTGAATTTGGACTGCGATTGGCCCCTTAAGGTCAAGCTCATGAAGGACGCCGACTACCCGCCATTCCGTTCCGTTGCGATTCACGATTGCGCCGAAAAGAGGGGTGAGCATCGTACCGGCTCCATCGTTAACGGCCTGTTGGGTAATCGGATCACGTTATATCGGTACACAATCTGCTTTCCTTTACTCTGCTTGATGGGCCGCTTTTCTCTTGCCTTCTGCTGCGCGAATTGTACTCTTCTCTTATCCCTCCCATATTTCCTCTGCGCCGCTCCCTCTGCTTAGTTCAACTGAGAATCAATTCTCCTATCTCGCAGCCTTCCGAAATGAGCAGCTTTCACAGGCGTGGATCGAGTCGGCGATAGATTCATCTAATTTCGTATGGGTCTGCCTGTTTCGGTACTGGATCTGGTTGGAATGCGGGCGAAGGAGCCGGCGGGGAGCGCGATTGCGCGCTCGGTCGACCTTGCGCTGCACACGGAAGAATGGGGTTATCGGCGATATTGGCTGGCAGAGCATCACTCGATCCCCGGACTGGCCTGCTCGGCGACGTCGGTATTGATCGGCCACATCGCTGCGGCGACAAAGACAATTCGCGTGGGCAGCGGCGGTGTGATGCTGCCCAACCATGCCCCGCTGGTGGTGGCCGAACAGTTCGGCACGTTGGAGGCGTTGTATCCCGGAAGGATCGATCTCGGCCTGGGGCGAGCGCCGGGCGGCGATTTCCAAACCATGCGGGCCTTGCGGCGCGACTTGCAACAAAACGGAGACGATTTCCCGGAGTTGCTGCAGGAGCTTCGAACGTATCTGGGGCCGGAGTGGCCTGAGCAGGTGGTCAAGGCGATTCCGGGACAGGGTAGCCACGTGCCGATAACGCTGCTGGGGTCGAGCGACTTCAGCGCGCGTCTGGCGGCTAAGCAGGGACTGCCGTTTGCCTTTGCCGCGCACTTTGCTCCGGATCTGCTGGAGGAAGCGGCGCATCTGTATCGAACGCATTTTCGCCCAGGCGAGATGCTCGATCGGCCGTGGCTCATGGTGGGCGTTCAGGTGATCGCGGCAGAATCGGATGTGGCAGCACAGCGATTGTTCACCACCCCGCAACAGCGTTTTCTCCGGCTCATCCGGAATCAGCCTGTGGAACTTCTGCCTCCATTGGATTCGATGGATGGGCTGTGGAACGAGTGGGAGCGCGCGGCAGTGGAGAGCAAGCTGCGGGCGGCGATTGTGGGTTCTGATGCCACAGTCAAGGAGGGTCTGGAACGGCTGGTGGCTGTCACCGGAGCCGACGAGCTGATCGTGGTGACGGACACATGGGAACATGCGGCGCGCCTCGAGTCGTACCGGCGGCTTGCAGAGATCGCGGGAAGGATCGAGATGAAAACGACCACGGCGATGCCAGGTACCGCTCGCTGACGCTGTTTGGGTAACCAGGCGGATTTGCGCCGGAAACGCCGTGGGGTTTACTGGTTTCCAGTGGGGTGACTTTCCACTCGGACGAAAAGTCGCCCGATCGGAAGTTTCAAGTTGGATAACAGTTTGCCGCAGTGTTGATCAAATGGTAGTGATTATGGTGCGACCGGCTCGATGCGCTAGTCGTGGGTTAGGCTGAGTTTGTTTGACGAACTTAGTCCAGAGCCACAAGCGGAGGGAACCGGTCATGAGAGAAGTTACGATTTTTCGGTTTAGATGTCCATGCCGAAACGATAGCTGTAGCAGTAGCCGAGCCGGATGGCGTGTTCCGCAGCCTGGGAACGATTGCCAACGCGAAGGTTCGATTCACAAGCTAATCAGGAAGCTTGGGCCGCCCGAACAGTTGAGGACCTGCTGTGAAGCCGGCCCGACGGGGTTCGTACTTTACTGGCAGCTGGGGCAGTTGGCAAGCGCATTCGAAGAAGCAGTATTGCCAAGGCCGGTAACGCGCACCTGAGACGAATCGTGGTGGAATCGGCCTGGTCCTATCGACACCTGCCCCGCGTGGGGGAAAAGCTGCGCAAGCGACACGAAGGGCACATTACACGATTTTCGAGTTCTGCCCGTGTAGCTCGTTATTCAGACAGAACGTGCCGGAGAGCGCATGGCTCACCCAATCACATCCCCAAGTACTCACTTCATCGTTGGAGGGCAACAACTTGGGTTTGTATCATACTTTCCTGGTGTCAAACAAACAAGCAGATTGTCCTTGGTTAGCATCCATAACATACGGAGGTACGCGATATGAACGTTGATTTAGCACAAGAACTGCTGAATGAATTGGGTTCATCTCTCGAGAACCTAGAGACACAACACGTGGCTCTTTTACAATTCCTAAAAGACGACGGCATTGTCACTGATGATCAGCTTGCCCCTTATTTGACTCAGGCCCGTAAGACCAGCAACGTCAGGTGGCGGGCGACCCGTGTAAGGCTGGAGCGCCTCTTCTCCACAGAAAAACAGAAAGAAGAACAGCTCGCCGAAAAAGAGCAGCACCAGGCACGCGCAGCACAAGCGCCGATTCAAAACCAGGGAAAAGCAGCGAACAATAAGAATGACGAAGGCAGCGGCGAGGCCGCACCTCAACGCGAAGCAGCCGTTGCCAACGCCGCAACAGAAAGCGCCGGAGTTCAATCCGTTTCAGAGAAGATTAGCGAGCAAGATAAGCAGGCGACTAGCGAGGACAAGAAAACAAACCCAAAGCAAGAAAAGCCTGGCGCATAAATCTTCGATCGGTTGCTGCAGAGTAATTCTTCATTTTTTCGCTTGCTGAGGGTGACGGACCTTCCAGCTTGTGAGGCCCGTGTTGATGTCCGCATCGAGCGAGAGCTTCCCCTCCTGGACCAGATGAAGCGCACCCATAGCGGCGAGTGGCTTGCTGATTGAGCCAGCTTGAAAGAGAGTGTCTGCGTTGACTGAGTCGCCGCCAATTTGCCGAACCCCGTACCCCTTCTCCCACTTGATCCTGCCGTCGTGGATGACAGCGACGTATCCGTAGATCCGTCTGTCGTCTCGTCCTCATCGTCGCGAATCGAGCTATTCGCTACCCCGGATGCTTTTCTCCATGCATCCAACGCCTCACGCGGCGTCTTTCCAACTTTTTTGCGGGTTCGCTTCCCACCCTCTCTCCGGTCCAAAAAGAATGCGCCTCCTCCTTTCCAAGAGGCTGGCTCTCCGTCAATGAGGATGAGACGCGGGTCTGGCTTGTTTCCGTCCCACTGAACCGGATAGAATTGCCACTGTCCGGCTCTGCTTTGCGTTTCTGGGTGAGGCTGATTTGATGGCTTTTGGTGTCCATGTCGTGCTGCCATCGCTTTTCCGGGCATACTCAACGCCTCAAATTCAGCACCAGCTTGTCACTTTGGACACCAAAATGGGCACCAATAGCGGTAAATAGACATGAATTATTGATTCTAATAAGCGGGAGTAGTTCAGTGGCAGAACGTCAGCTTCTACGGATGTGTTTTTAGCAAACTCTCATATTCTGGCATTTACTAATATACTTTGCACAAAATAAACAAGATAGAATGAGTTGCATCTGTGGTCATCTGTTGGCCGATTTGTCGCATTTTTGTAAGATTTAGCTCGATGGATAGTAAATCTGGATAGTAAATTTTGCCTCCAGCCTGGCTTTTTCAGTTGCAAGAAGGTGTTCTCTCGGCGATGCGCAAATTCTCACTCATCGCAATTGCTCCTCTGAACCAGAACTGACTCTGCATGCGCACTTTCTTCACGCATGAACATTGAGATTGAAGCTAGCTCACTCTTCCAAACGTTCGTGTTTCGAAGTGCTGAAAGTCTATTCGATTGGCAGACATTAGTTCCAGTGGATACAAGCCGACTTTCGAGGAGGAATCAGGCGAGAAGCTGTAACAAGCCGAAAGCAAATCCATTATTCAGATTCTAGTTCTACTACAGGTTTTGACCGCGAGAGTTTGGGTGAAGGGACTACGACCGCACCGAAGGGTTAGTTGCAGCCACCAACTCTGCCCTGACGCCCCGCATAGCCTCTGCCTCGCACCGCGTTGGGTAGTACACAAGTGGTACCTGACGCATAGCCGGTAAAACCCACAAGCCTGGATTTTGCATCTCGAACATTCAATAAGCACATCGGCGAATCAGCGATTGTTCACATTGAAGAGTTGAAGTCAAATCCCCGAATCGCGAGCGGCTCTTAGATTCCGGCGGGCGTCTGCTCCTGGCTCGCAACACGATACGACTCTCTCGGTGGAAGTAGGCGCGTCGAATTCAGGATGAAAGTCAACTCTGACGCGACGTGGATAAAGGCTGCAAGTAGCGGATTGAGGAATCCGGCAGCGGCCAGGCCGATGCCGATGGTATCGACAACCAGCGTGCCGTAGAAATTCTGCAGGATGATGCTGCGGCAGCTTCTGGCCACGCGAACGGTTTCAACGAATTTCATGATGTCGTTGCCGATCAGGACGACATCGGCACTTTCGCGGGCGACATCAGTCCCCGCACCCATCGCGACTCCGACGGTCGCCTCGCTTAAGGCAGGAGCATCATTGATGCCGTCCCCAAGCATTGCCACAACTTCTCCGCGGCGAGCATGCGCAGCGATCTCCGCTGTCTTTTCTTCAGGCAAAAGATCTCCGTGGAAGTGAAAGATACCGAGTTCAGCTGCTGCCGCTTCGGCAGCAGCGCTCGTGTCACCGGTAAGCAGGATGACTTGGATCTTCATCTCTTCGAGGGCGCGCACTGCGGCGGCAGACCCGTCGCGAATCCTATCGTCAATTGAGATGAACCCCGCATACTGTCCACCGCGCGCTACATGCACCTTGGTTCCGTTTGTTTTGCGATCTGGAGCCACCACAATACCGGCAGATTCGAGAAAATTGCGATTACCGGCTAAAACTTGCTGGCCACCGACGCTTGCCGAGATGCCACGTCCGATTTCGTATCGGAAGTTGACTGGCTCCTCCGTAGCGATTTGGTGTTCGCCGGCGTATCGTACGATCGCCTTTCCTAGCGGATGCTCTGAAGCGCGCTCGGCGCTGGCCGCCGCAGCAAGCAAAGTCTCAGGAGTGTTCCCCGGCGAGGGCTCGACCGTCGTAACTGCTGGCGTGCCAAACGTGAGTGTGCCTGTCTTATCAAAAAACACTGTATTGAGCTGGCCCAGCGCCTCCAGGTAGATCCCGCCCTTGATGATGGCTCCTTGTTGTGCGGCCCGCCCAATCGCGCCGAGGATCGCGAGCGGAGTACCGGCGGCGATACCGCAAGCGCCAGCCACAATGATGACGGAGATTGTAGACCGAATATTATGGGTGATGAGGAAGGTAAGTACCGCCGCCCCGAGCGCGAGGTAGACCAGGTAGCCCGCGAGCCGGTCGGCCATCTTCTGAATCGGCGCGCGTGAGTGTTCGGCACGCTCTACGGCTTCGATGATCTTTCCGAACGTCGTCTCCTTGCCTAATCGCGTGACGCCGACCTGGAGCGTACCAGACTGGTTCATCGTCCCCGCGTAGACTTCGCTACCAGACGTCTTTTCGCTCGGCATCGGCTCGCCTGTGATGGCGGCTTGTTCAACGAACGAATGACCGCTAACAACCTGACCATCGACCGGAATGCGGCTGCCTGGCCGAATCAGGACAATTTCGCCGGGAAGAATCGAGTTGGTATCGACTTCAACAATCTGTCCGTCCCGCAGCACGCTGGCAGTTTGCGGCAGGAAGTTCAGCATGTCTTGAATGGCGCGCCGGCCACGGCCGACGGTGAGTCCTTCCAGTATTTCTGCTGCAAGAACGAATGCGGTAATGACCAAAGCTGTAAAGAATTCACCAATTGCCACGGCGGACACGAGCGCGATGGTCATCGACAGTTCCATCGTCATGCGGCGCTCGGCGATGTTCTCAAACGCCTCTTTGAAGATGGGGTAGCCGCCGATCAGGGTCGCGGCCAGTCCGATCACGCTGACTCGATGAAACGGCTCCCACCAATGAAACCAGACCGCTGCGGCGGCCAGTGCGACAAACACCACGCGCGCAACTTCGAGCCACTCTAAACCATGTTCGTGGTCATGTTCTTCGTGATCGATTTCAGATGTGTAACTTGCACCCTGTGACTCTGTTGTCAAATGTTCGGGCGCGTGAGGCTTGCTCGGATGTTCTGTAACGGAGCTCATGTCGTCTCCTATAGGGAATCTCGGCGACGAGCCGGCTTTACTTGAAGTAGCGTTTCACCACGGCGATTAGGTCATCAGCGGCCTCCAACTGGGAAGGCAACGTCTTCTGGCCGGGCGCAGGACGTGATACCGCAACTGGCCCTCTATAAGCTCTCCCATCAGTCCATTCAGCGCACCACGGCAGGAGGCGACGAGCTGCAGGATCTCTTCGCACTCGTTCTCTTCTCCTGAGAGAGCTCTTTCAATTGCTTTGACCTGGCCCTTGATGCGGCGGACCCGGCTCAACATCTGTTCTCTGTTCTTGCTGGTGTGGGACAAGCTGACCTCTTGGAAATAGTAATATACTCCCCTAGAGTATATGTCAAGATCGGGAAGGGCAGGAAAACATGCTGGAGACGAAACGCCGCGTAATCTGCCAGATGATCGTGTGCCAGGGCTGCTGCTGCGGAGCGATACACAAGGACCGCCCGGAGGTTCCGGTGGAGTGGCTGAAGGATGAGTGGCGTAGATGCGGCCTGTTGAAGCGGTTCCAGCTCACGGTGAGCGGCTGCGTCGGCCCATGCGATGTTGCCAATGTCGTTGTGGTGAATTCAGAGACGAGCTCGCAATGGCTGGGCAATATCACCCATTTCGACCAGTACCGCTCACTTGTTGAATGGGCGGTGCGCTCCACAGACGCCGGGCATTTGCTGGAGTTGCCGCTGGAATTCAAAGAACATCGGATGGAACCTTGGCGCTGATTCTGACCGGGAAAGGACCACGTTGTGCGAGTCATCAACTTCGATAGAGGCAGCGAGCGGCGGCCGTGCCAAAAAGGCAGCGAGCGGCGGTTGCGTCAAAGAGGCAGCCAACGGAAATTGCGCCAAATCCGATGGCGGCCTCTCGAAATCGCCAGTCTTTTCATGATCTCGCTTCTAGCGGTGGCAATTACCGCGCTCGCACTGTATTGGGAAATATCCCGTACTTCAATCGAGCCGCAGAATCCTGCGCTTGCACGATTATCCGAAGAATCACTTCCTCGAACAGCCAAGAATCTACTTCAATCCGGTGACGCTTTGACGAGAAGGCAAGATTATTTAGGAGGACCGTGAAGTTTTCGGCGTAATGAAACCGGAATTTGGTCAGGCTGTTAGTCTTCAGAATTGCCAGTTCCGGTTACAGCCGAAACTCAAAAGTCAAGAGTTCTCTGGGAATTCGCACCGTATATTTACGGTCTAGCTACGAATGGCATTTGCGCAGTGGTCCGTGTATCATCGCCCGAGGATACTTTGTTGAACAGTCTTCAGGCCCATTCACGAAGGAATTTCGACCCAAAGCCAAACACTTTGCGG
This sequence comes from uncultured Acidobacteriaceae bacterium, assembly GCA_963758785.1. Classification (GTDB taxonomy): domain Bacteria; phylum Acidobacteriota; class Terriglobia; order Terriglobales; family Acidobacteriaceae; genus Telmatobacter. The sequence goes on along the minus strand of CAVWXA010000015.1, from coordinate 4,491 downwards.
ACGGTGATTGGGCTGTGCCTGGTCTTGTTAATGCTGCTGGCGGTTGTCCACGTGGCGTTTGGACATTGAGTCGCCACCGATGCAGATCATTGCCCGCTCTGCGTTATGATGCACTCGGTCGTGCCTTTCGTCGTGATGGCAGTTAGCGTTGTCATGGTCAGGATCGGAACCGAGGCGCTGACGCTGCTTGAAGCTCGCACGATTTATCGATACTGGCATCCTACCCTTTTCAATCGCCCCCCTCCCGCTGGCTGCTAGCGCACCTTTTCGATTTCCGTTCTCAGCCTGATTCCGTCCCCCGTCGCCGCCTTCGGCAGACGAGGGATTGGCGTACCCCCACAGGCTGACCGAGAGACGGAACAATCCCACCAATGCGCAGAGGATGCTACGGAAGTTTCCCGCATTTCAGCGTCCGTCAGCCATTTCATTGGAGGCCATGATGTCGCGAGTGATTATCTTCCCCAGAGGCAGCAAGCGGCGGATGAAACAGATCCGATGGAAGATCAGTGAAGTCATCAGTGTAGTTACCCTTTCGCTGATCCTTTTGGGGCTAGGCGTTTTGTTCGCACTCTGGGAAGTGTCTCATCAGTTGGCGGAGCCGAAACTCCCACGTAGAAGCAAAGCCTTAACGCACAACGCCTCACCGAATTGTCACCAGTCGATCGGAAAGCCCCATGCAATTTTCAATCTATGACGTGCTGGCTCCATATGCTTCTGGAGCGCGACCCAACCTCTTCAATCCGAAAGGAATGAATCGCCTGGCAGCAGCCTCGGAGTATGGTCCACTAAACTGAAAAATTGACGAGAGAGCCTAACCAATCCAGGGAATTCCGCGTCTAACGAAATCCGCAGGGGACCCTTGTTTGCGAAGCGGCTGGTAAGAGTCTGAGATGGAGAGACTTCCGGCTCACCCCAATTCCGTGTACACTTTTAGCGAGGTTGCTAAGTTGAGAAGAAATCAGGCTGGTTCGCGCAGCGGTTCCCCTTCAAAGCAGACTGCTTTGAGAGTGGCGACGGTCGTGTGCCTGGTCTTGCTCGCGCTTCTGGCCGTGGCCCAGGTAACGCATGTCCATGCGTCCGCTAGCGATGCCGACCACTGCACACTGTGCGTCGCGATGCACTCGGTTGTGCCCTTCGTGATCATGTTGATCACGGTTGTCCTGGTCAGGATCGAAACCGTCGCCCCGACGTTGCTTGAAATTCACGCGGTTGTCCGATATTGGCATTCCACCCTCTATATTCGCCCCCCTCCCATCTCCTGCTAGAGCATCCTTCCGTCTTCATCCCAGCCGTTGCGTCACCCGTCTGCCCCAATTTAGCGGGCGATTCTCCGGCGCATTTCCACAAGCTGATTTTGAAACGGACCGATGTTCCTCAAATGCTCTGAGGATGCCGCGGCGGCACGTCCCGCGGCTTGTTTCCCGCATTTTTCAGCCATTTTTCAGGAGACTTTCCCATGCCGTTCCATCGTGGCGCAATGCTACGCATTCTCCCCCTCCTCGCCTTGATCTTCGCGGCGCTTTCCGCGTCCGGCACAAAGCGGCAACGCCGGAACCGTACGCGGCACGGTGACCGACCCATCCGGCGCCGTGGTTCCCAACGCAACCGTCCATCTTGCCAACGCCGTCAGCGAATTCGAGCAGACCACAACCACCGATGCCACCGGCCAGTTCGCGTTTTCCAACGTGCCCTTTAACCCGTACGCATCAATGTCTCCGCCAAAGGCTTCGCGCCGTTGAGCCAGAACGTGGAGATTCGCTCCTCGGTGGGAACCAACGTCAAGCTGGTCCTGCAAATTTCCGGCGGCAGCCAGACGGTCACCGTCGAGGCCGCCGGCGACCTGATTGAGGACGATCCCGACCTTCCACGTCGATGTGGACCGCGACCTGTTCAACAAGGTGCCGCTGGAAAGCGCATCTTCCACGCTCAGCTCGCTGGTTACGCTCACCACCCCCGGCGTCGCCGCCGACTCCAACGGCCTCTTTCACGGCCTGGGCGACCACGCCTCGAACTCCTTCTCCATCGATGGCCAGTCCATCACCGACCAGCAGAGCAAGGTCTTCTCCAACCAGTTGCCGTCCAACTCCGATTCAATCCATCGAGGTCATCAGCGGCGCGCCGCCGGCCGAATATGGCGGCAAGACCAGCCTCGTGATCGTGGCCACTACGCGCTCCGGCCAGGGCATCACCAAGCCTACCGGCGCAATCTACGCTTCCTACGGATCCTTCGGGTCGGCGACGGGCGGCTTCGATCTCTCCTACGGCGGCAAGAGCTGGGGCAACTTTATCGAGGTCGACGGCCTCAACACCGGCCGCTTTCTCGATCCGCCAGAGTTTACCGTCTTCCACGACAAGGGCAACGAGCAGAACTTCTTCGACCGCGTCGACTACAGCTTCACCCGGCCGACTCCATCCATCTCGATCTCAACTACAGCCGGTCCTGGTTCCAGACGCCCGAACTCCTACGACAACCTGAACGTGATGAACGTCGAGACCACCGGCCCAAACAGCGGCACAAGCGCCAACCCAATCTTCGTGCAACGTCGGCAACACCGACCAGCGCTCCAAGATCAACACCTATAACATCTCGCCCACCTACACGCACATCATCAGCAACGACTCGGTCTTCAACCTGGGCGCATTTCTCCGCAGGGACAGCTATGGCTATTACCCAAGCGCGAATCCACTGGCCGACCTGGGCCCATCCAACCTGCAAACCTCTTCCATCTCGCAGTACCGCACGCTGGCCAACGCCGGCCTCCACGCGGATTATTCCTACGTCAAGGGAGTCAACAATCTCAAGATCGGCGCGCAATACGAGCAGACCTTCCTGCGCGAGCACGACAGCCTGGGCGTTGTGGACTCCACCTATAACTCCCCGTGCGTGGACAGCAGACGGCGACCCGCTGCCGGGATTTACCAACCCATCGCAGTGCGCCGGCGCCGGCGAGGTGTCCAACGATCCGTCCAATGGAGGCACTTATCTACTCCGTGCTTGCGCCCTACGATCTGACGCGCGGAGGCACGAACTATCTCTACTTCGGCCACACCGACGTGAAGCAGCTTGGCCTCTACGCTGAAGACGAGATCAAGGCCGGGAACTGGGACTTCAACCTGGGCCTGCGCGAGGACCTTTATAACGGCCTCACCGACGCCAATCAGATCGAGCCGCGCGTGGGAATCGCCTACAACGTCAAGCCCTCCGCAACCGTACTGCGCATCTCCTATGCGCGCACGCTGGAGACGCCGTTCAACGAGAACCTGGTGCTTTCCAGCAGCGGCTGTTCGGATGCGGTGCTGAGTCCGCTGCTGCTTTGCAATCCGGGCGCCTCGGGCACCATGCACCCTGGTTACCGCAACGAGTTCCATGCCGGTCTGCAGCAGGCCCTCGGCAAGTATCTGTGTTCAACGGCGAGTACATCTGGAAGTACACGCACAACGCCTTCGACTTCAGCGTGCTGGGCAACACGCCGATCACCTTCCCCATCGACTGGCATAACTCGAAGATCCCGGGCTATGCGATGAATGTGGAAGTTCCGACCGTCCACGGTTTCAGCGCGTATTTTGTCACCTCCTCGGTGGCGGCGCGCTTCTTCGGGCCGCAGGTGGCAGGAGCCGGAGCCACCAGCGGAGTGGCTGTCGGGACCCAATATCCCTTCCGCATCGACCACGACGAGAAGTTCAACGAAACCACCCACCTGCAATACCAGATTCCCGGCAAGCTTGATCAACGGGCTGTGGGGCGGCTTCAACTGGCGCTACGACAGCGGACTGGTTGCGGGATCGACGCCGTGCTACAACGTGATCGATCCCAACAGCATCTGCGCAGGCACCTCGATCCTGATCGGCGGCCAGCCGGGCGTGGACCTGAGCGGGCTTACGGCTGATCAGGAGTTCGAGGCGGGCATCACCTGCAATGGCGTGGCCGCCACTCTCGCGAACGGCGGCTTTACCTCTTGCCTTGCGTCGCAATACAAGTCGCAGCTGCTTCAGATTCCCGGCGCCAACCAGGAGGACGACGACCACAATCCGCAGCGCATTGCGCCGCGCAACCTGTTCGACGCCACTCTCGGCAAGAACAACATCTTCCACACCGAACACTACAAGACGGACCTCGACCTTACGGCGATCAATGTCACCAACAAGTACGCGCTCTATAACTTCCTTTCGACGTTCAGCGGCACGCACTACGTGACGCCGCGGGCGCTGACGGCGAAGATCACGCTTGAACTTTTAGCGAACCGCCTCAAAGGCCGACGCTGAATGGGCTAGGTATATAGCTGTTCTTTGATATTGTTGAGGGAACAAATCTGCAAAGCGGTCCGCTGCGGCGGGCCGCTTTGCACGAGGCCGGCAGTAACGCGCTCTGGCCGAACTGCGTCAGGGGTGCGAATGTGTGCGAAATAACGCGAATCCCGTCTCGGCTCCTCCTGCCCTTGTCGCTTGGGCGGTCGCTCCCGGTGCAGCGGCACAGGAAGCCGCATCCGCTTC
>CAVWXA010000014.1:0-21451 GCA_963758785.1 uncultured Acidobacteriaceae bacterium | reverse complement strand
TTCCCTTTCGACGTCCGACATCATGCGGCCTTTGAGAAGGTCAAGAGGGATATGCAGGTTTCCGTCCTCAGTAATTTGGTCTACAACTACAACAACGCCCTGAGATTCAAGGTGCTTGAATAATTCTTTCAGTTTGTCTTCACTCATACTTCCTCCTTTACTCCGTTAATACCGATATCCTCGTCAACCCCATCCCCAGGAGCAGATCCCATTCCTCATTCAGGAAGTAGGCGAGGGTGTACTCATGAACGGCTTCACGGGCATTGCCATGTGCAGCCCGTGGAGCATTCAGGATTACCCAATTACTCATGCGGCACCTCGAAGGTTTTCACGCTCAAGAGCCTCGTTGAGGATCTGCTGCTCTTGCTGGAGTAGGTACTGCCGAATTGTCGCCGGCGTCTCGTCTCCGATCACTAGTCCGAGACCCGCCTGGCCGTCCAGATTGGTCGCAACAAGTCCGAGTGGCACGAAGCCGGCTGCCTCGAGGCGCACCACCTCTTCAGTCCGAACAAATCGATCGGCATGCGGATCCGTTGCTGGACAGTACCTAAGCAAAAGCGGCGACTGCCACCAATGCCAGTCGCTATAGGGTTGAGAGCTGACACCCAGTACGCACCCGACGATCAGCCCGTTCTTCTGGTTCATTGGTTGATTTCCCTTTCTCGAGTCGATTGCTCGAACTCGACCTTATACGGCAAATCTGTTCCGATCTGATTCCGATGTACTCCACTCGAACTCTTCGAAAAGCACGGTGCCATCCAGACTCCGCGGATCACCGCGAGCGATGCCAAACTACAACCTTGTCCGCCCCCCACGCCGCGACCGTCAACGCCTCGTCCTGTTCGGCGACTCTGAGGGCCGCATCTTCTCTCCCGGTTTACCCAACCACGTATCATCCGGTCATGATCACCAAGAAATCGTTGAGCCTCAGCCTCTCCTCTTCGATGTCGCCGGGCGATAAGCCTCTTCCTTCTTCCGCGCCACCGGATCCTCGATTCGTCATTTCTTCCACGCTTGTCCTCGCTGTATCAGTTGCTCCTGCTGGTGCGACACCTCCGTGCCCTGGGTGATCGCCCAGTCGGGCCTCATCTAGATGTCTCCTCGATTCTATTCTTTCGGCTGAGTTGTATACTTGGGCGCCGGTGGAACCCGAAGCGTCGGTCGGTGGGCCTGCTTTGCGTGCCTTCACTAAGTTCATCGTCCATGGGGAGAGTCATCGCTGCCGCAATCAGCGATCGGCTGACCTAACTTGTTCTCACAATAGTACGGGCCGACCTGCCTCAAAATCTCCGCTATTCGAGATGTCTGCCAGCGCATTGATGCCTTGAGTGTCGTCCTTGCGCCGAGTTGGATGAGTCGCACGCACTGCTGACCGCAAGAGCGTAAGCGGCATACTTGCTGCATGCGCTCGATCACGTCAAGTTTCGCTGAGATTCCAAGTGCCACGGCTCGCAATTTTCGGCGCCAGTGAATGACCGTGAGACGTGATCCGGAGAAAATCCGCTCCCATATGTCCACAGCCAGGCAGTTCCGGAATGTTCTTCATACTCTTATTACTCCTTGCATTTCTGCTCGATATGTTCTTGCATCCAGTTTTAGCGAGGCCACACTGCTATCCCGTTCGGGCAACTGGTCTGGCATCGAAGTCAGGCAACTTCTCTTAGCTATCCTGGCCTTAATCGGCGAATCTCTCCACGACAATGCACCGGCTTTCCACGTCGCGTTGTGCCTGGAACTCTTCGTCATTACCGTTGGTGAATACGCTTGTAATCTATCCGTCGATGTATTCAGCTCGCCAGAGTCGTGTTCAGATGATTCTTCACTCATATTCATCCTATAGTTGTCGACGGATTACATTCACATCGAGCTCCTCTCTAGGCTGGTTTGGTCCGGCACCGTCAGTGGGGATCATTGCTTCCACATGTTCTCTAATACTGTGTTTCGATCCGCTTCACCAGGTCGCCGGCTGTAATAATCGTGGATCGAAGAACATCTACAACCGGAGCCTGGTGCGCGCCGTATTCTAAGTCTGTGCGGCCGATCAGGCCACACCTTCATGCAGGTCCAAGGATTCGGCGCCAACAAGCGTTACGCTTGCGGGACATCCTGGACGCGGCGCCAATATCTGAGAGCGAGACAGCCGGCGAATTCAAATACGCAACCGCTTTATCGTCGATCGATTCGACATCAACGGTTTCCAATGCTTCCTTTTCGCCCTTAGCCTTCACAACCCTGTAACCATTGCCTCTCGGAATCCACTTTCGTTGCGCCTCTGATACCTCTTGGCAGAGTTCGGGAGTCCTTACGGGCAGCAGCGGCAGGTCTTTGCCTTCGTAGGAGCTTCTCGACGGCGCGCTTCTGGCTGAGAACGGCAAGCGGCAGCCTGTCGCCGTACTGTCTCTAGGACCGCAATCAGTTCAATCAGCACGTGCTTCCAATCAGGCTCCGCGTTCAACTCGCTCACGGACGGATCAAGCTTGTCGGGCGCTGTCGCATCCGGGGCTGGTGAATCCACGTATTCACTTTCCAGGGGATTGGTCTCCAGCTGATCAGCCATCGCTGCGGCCCGTCGAGCATCGACCGCTGCGCTAGCTGCGGCCACGTCAGCCTGTATCTGAGCGAGTGACCTGCCATCGGGCTTAGGCTTGCGGCTCTTGGTGCGCTTGCCGGTCGTCAACTGGTTCAGCTCCCGACAGTCCCATGAGCGCCACGTGCTGGGAGCGATCCCGCATTCCTTGAGCGCCTTCTCCCAAGTCTTCGACGCCTTGCACCGGGACTTGAGTTCCCGCAGGGCACAGATGACTTCGTAGGTGACCTGCAACCGCTGACCCTTGATCCGCTTGTGTTCGTCAGCGGCCAGCTTCTCGTCGGCCAGCACGCGCTCACCGAGGGCAATCTCATCCTTTATATATGTCGTGAGTTCAGGGGTGGTCATCGCCCCAAGCCGCGTCATAAGTGGATCGGCGTCGGGGTCTACCGTTGCACTTACCTCAACTGCAACGGTCGGGACGATCACCAACGAGGTGATTCGCTGTTCCTGGTCGAATGCAATCTTTGTGCGGCTACCGTGTCGAGTGCTTCGGATCCTGGCTCGACTCGCGCAATGCCTGCGCGAGTTTCAAGTGCAACGAAATCGACCTTCGTGGTGCAACCCTGGTTTGGGTCCTCGATGGCACCTATCAATTCGATTTCGCTCTGGCCGTTCATTTTTCCCCATCATTAGTGCGGCTGGCCCCAGCCACGCCTGCACAGCACGCTCAATAATCCGTGAGCTGTCTTCATCTTCGAGGGAAGAGTGGGAAAAAGAGCGAAAGAGTTGGAGTTGTTGGGGGGAATTTGATCCGTAGTTAGTCTTGCTTGCCCCATGCAGGAGGTTCGGTTTAATGGTCCTAAGTTCTTAATTTTCCGGTACTGCTCCTGGGCCGAATCAGATGCATCGAAGATACTTTTGATTTCTTTGCGAATTCTCTTGCGAACGGTTCCTGCATCATGCGACCTCTTCGAGAATATTTCCAGTTCGTCATCTAAGAATCCATGGGCCTCCTTTATCACTCGGCACAGGGAAAGGGCATGCATCTCGGAGACGTCGCAACACTGCTGTAGTTGTTGGATGAACATCCAACAATAACTAAGCGCGTCACCTGAACGTCGATAGGGCCGGTCTAGGAAGATAAGACGTGCGGATATGAAATGCTACTTTCTCGAGATTTGAGCCAGCTCACACAGACCGATTGGCAGTAGTCCACCCTCCGGCAAAACTTCTGAACTGCAGGCCTTGATTGCCCCTAAGACCCCTTCTATCGCAGGTCTCAGATCTTTCAACATTGGGGCAACAGACGCATGTCGAGCTCTTGCTGCTTCAGACGCGAGCTGAGGTTGCGTCCATAAATACGGTTTCAAGAGGTGATTCTCTCGTTGCTGCCCCTCTCTTCTCCATCGATTTGTTAATAGCTGCTTCCCTCTCTAACCAGGACCCGAGAGCCTTCGCTTCGCGGCTGCGCGGTGCAAGTGATCGCTTTAGTCGGGTGTTCCAAGTCTCAAAGTCCACCTTTGGTGGCAGTGGGTGCTTCTTCCTGGCGGATTTCTTGCTCGAGCTCATTTGACTCTGGATTCTAGCACCGGTCAGTCGCGGAAAAAAGAGACGCCAATTCTCGTGAACTGCGTCCGCAGTGAGGAGTCTCATCCCGGTCACACTCGGAGAGTAGCAACTTTCTGGCCGCAGCCACTCGGATGGCGAAACGCTTCGACCGCCTGGTCGCAGACTAGCGACCACCAACTGGCGACGGAGTTGTTGAAAGAGAATAATATGTCTCGCACCAATAAGCAGGAACGAGAAGCCATAGCTACCGCTGCCAATTACGTCAACCTCGACGGCACCGCCCTCCATATCACCATCACCCCCGCAATGGCTGCCCCGTTGTGCGCGGCGCTTGATCTTATCGCACAGTTTTCCCCGGAGTTCATGGCTGACAACAGCCTCTCTCCTGAAGCCTTAATGAAGACGCGCATCAGCCTCAATGCTGAGGAAGCCGGAACCCCAGGAAACGAATACGACCTCGTCATGGACGCTACTGATTTCGACCAGCATGTGTGGTTTTTTCAGTTGATACTGCTGGTCAGCTTCCTCGCAGAGAAGAAGGCGCCTACACGCGCACAGAAGTTAATTGCGACCCGCTTGGCGGACCGCTTCAAAGCTGCCTTCGAGAAACTCCGCCTCCGCAGTCAAGGCAACTTGTAACTCAATCATCGCCGGTGGGCGCAGAACTCTCTGGTAAAAACTAAGTCAAAAGGGATTACTATGGAGAACTTTAATCTGCCCGAAGATTTTAGTGCTGATGAACGTGCTCGTTTGGAGGCCGTGGCGGATGCGCTGGTGACAATTCCGACGCCAATGTGCAAACGATCTTCGATCACTACCTCAACAGTCTCAATGTGTCAGTGGATCCGCGCAACGAGGGTCGCAGAAGGGCTTCTTGGAGGGCAGTCCGCGCTGACTTCCTCGCCGGTGAATGATCCCGGCCTCGGCATGTTCGTCCAGGCCCCTTTTCACTTCGCCCTCGCGCTTTTGACGACGCCTCTCGGGAGAGTTCGAGGTGCGCCTGGAGACGCTCCACGTTGCAGGCCACAGCTGTTCTCGAAGTGTCTACACGTCAACTCCCCTGACAATTATCGGCAGTGACCTGAGCCGTCGATTCCCTACTAGGCACCAGACTTTCTGCCGAAATTCCAGTATGGTCGCGGTTTTGCCCTGACTCTTGACGGCAAGGCGTCCGGCCGGCACGAGTCGATCCGCTTGGAGTGAATTCGAGCAGTGCCATTTCCTCGTTTCTGACCATTGCGACGTAGTGCTCGATCGAATGCATATCCGTATGGCCGAGCTGCTGCCGGACATATCCGATATCCCAACCCTTGCCGCCGAGGCGCTCGGAGCGCAGCCAGTGCGTCGCTGCCGTAGATCTAAACTTGTGCAGCCAGACGGTTGTTGGATCGATCCCAGCTCGTTTCGCGATCGCCTTCAACCTATCCCAGAGGTGGTAGTCGGGCTTCCCTGCTGAGGTTCCGAACAGCAGTTTCGAGGCACGCGACCTTTCTTCCAGCGCAACAGTCTCTCCATGAGATTTCTGGAACGTAGACAAGTCTGTCGCTGCCCGTTTTGGTTTGGTGCTTCCAGTGCGGCTTCGATTCCACTCTGATTTCGGTCTTGAAACAGCCGGGCACGAGTTCGTCGCTGATTAGGTCTGAGTCTTCCAGATGCATCAGTTCACGTTTGCGCAACCCGGCTTCGTACAAGGTCGAGAAGGTCAGGTGCTCTTCGTCATCCATCGCGGAGAACAACGCGTCCAGATCTTGCCTGGTATAAATCTCAGGGACTCTGCTGCTCTTGAGTTCACGCTTGTAGTCCTTTCTTGGTGACGGGCCCCTTTCCGGGCTCAAGACCGAGTGCCGCACGAACGAACGAGTTGACGCGCATTACTTTCATTGCCGCGGTGAAAGGATGGTTGGCCGGCCCATCATCGTCCTCTTCACCGTCGACCAGGAATTCAAAGTACCTGCGAAGTATGGTCTTGCTAACCTCGTCAACGATAGACCAGTCCCCTTCCCTTCTTCGGCTTGTTTGCCCACGTTGACGAATTCTGTCACCGCGTGTTCGTGCGCAGAGACCGTTTTCTTGCAACCGCTCTTGGCTTCTATGTAGCGCGGCACTTCGACAGAAAACTTCTTCCGCTCCACCACGTCGGTGGTTGGGTCATTGACTCGGCGATCGCGATTGTTCAGAAACCAGGATTTATCATCGGCCTGCGTAATGGCATCGGAAAGGAACGGAAGCTCATTTTCGCTGACGCGGCCTTTGACGTTCTGCCACTGCTTCTGTCGGTTCTCGTGCCAGCAGAGTTGAAAAATCCCCTGCCGGTCGTCCTTCAGAAACAGCGTGCCGTCTTTTTTGAGGGGAGGAATCGCGATCCTCTTCCGTCCCCATTTTGTACCGTACTTCACGCGCTCGTAGATGCGTACTCTAATCTTCTGCCGCATATAGCCACCGAAATCTAATACTGGATTTCCGGGCGTACTTGGCATTTGCGCGCGAGAAAAATCGCACGATGTGGTTCAAATGTCGTACAACGGGCGAGGGTGGCAGGCTAAGCCATTTGGAATGAGATGGATGGAAATGACTGGTAGCGCTACCGGGAATCGAACCCGGGTTTTAAGATTGAGAATCTCACGTCCTAACCCCTAGACGATAGCGCCACTTTTCTGCGGAGAAACATCGGAAAGTTACAACTTTACTTTAACAAAAACCCGCTTCACCGCCAAAGCCGCGCGAGTCTCCAGCAAGCCGCTCAAATCCCCAGCTTCCGCACTTCGTCGTTGTAGTACTTGCGGTAAAGAATGTCCCACTCCTGCGATCCTTCCAGGATGATCTTCCGCTGATTGGCGATCTTCAGTCGAGCTGCCGTGTCGATCCTGGCTTCTTCAGTAAGCAGAACCTCCAGCTCTTTGCGCGCTTCCTGCCGGATCGTGTTGCGATCTTCGAGAAACCCCACCTGATCGATCTCGGCCAGCGTGTCGGCAACCGTGTGAGCCAGCTTGTTCAGCTTGTCGCGGCTGATCCTCATAGCACCGCCTTGTACTTCTTCGCCAGCTCGGTCTTCACCTTCTTGAACATCTCCGCGTACTGCGCGCCGCTCTTGCGCATCTCGTCGGAGTACGCCTCCAGGATCACCCGCACCTCCTCGTTGATGCGGTCCTCCAGCGACAGCTCTTCCAGCAGCGCCATGTTGACACGCTCTTCCGTCACCTTCCGGTCGTTGGTGGTGATCATCTTGGCGTCAATCAGGTGCTTGACCGTGCGGCGGGCTAGATACCCAATGTAGTCGCGAGAAAAAATCATGGGTTAAGGTTCAGGATAACGCATTGCACCGCCGCCTGTACACCCTGCAAAAGGCACAATCGGCAGCGCTTTGCGGTCCCCAGCCTCCGCGTCGTCCGGTCAGAGTCACGCCCCTCGCCTCATCACCACATAATAAGGCTGGTTTGAAAGCGTCGCATTGAATGCCGGCTCAAGCCATGCCGCTCCGCTTTGTGCACGCAGCTCAAAGGCATACTGCAGCGAATACCCCGTCTGCGTATACTCTGCCGGAATTTCCGCTGTGAAAACTTCCTGGTTCGCCTGCATCTCCAGCCGCAGCCATCTTTCCGCCTGATCTACGTGGCGATAGCGCAGAGCGATCGACGCCACTGCGGCTTCCACAGTTTGCTGGGGAACCGAAATCGAAATCGCGAGCGGCGTCCCGGGCTGGAATGCCGCTGGTGGCGTGTGCACACTTTCAATCGTTGGGCGTGCCGGACTACCGGTCGCGGCTTCGATCGCCCGCCTCGTATTCGGTGTCGACATGGCCCCCGTCTGCGCCCCGCGTACTCGCTCTGTCAGCGCACCGATATCCTTGTCGATGGCTGCGAGTCGGTCGTTCCAATGCCCGCGCCGCATCGGCGTGCTTCCATACGTAATGTCGTTGACATAGACAGCACCCGGCTGGGTTGCCATGGCGACCCAAGCCTCTCGCGCCAGTCTGTATTCGTCAAGCGCAGTACCCCCGCTTCCGGATCTTCCGATCCCTCAAAAACCGAGAACAGAACGCCGCTGCGTAATTTCGACGCAAAAAATCGCCCCAGCCCGATTTGGATCAGAACGTCCGCTTCCATCCGCCGGAAATCCGCGGACTTCGCACGCGTCAATTTTCGCTGTGCCTCGGCAAGTGCGTCGCTCGCTGCCGCGGCGCAGTCTTCCATCCATTGCGCCACCTCGATCGGCGAATACTTCGCGCTCGAGCTCCCAGCCAGAATATCCGTCACATGCTCTTCGATCGTGCCAAATGTTCGCGGATCGAGCGGGCTCACCGTCCCAAAACACTTCGGCGTCGGCGTGTCGCTATATGGCGAAGGCTCGCTGCCCACCACGATCGGCATGTTGGTGTAAATCTCCGGCCAAAAGCAGTGATTCGATGCCGACGGCAGGTGCGCCGAAGTCAGCAGCGCCAGAATACGGCTCGCATTCGCCACAGCCGTCTCCACAGCGATCGCGGCCGCCCCGAAATCGCTGCGCATCCACCGCCGCCAAACCTCCGCGTTCGCATCCGGATCGTAAAGTTTCCGCCCCCACACGCGATAGTAGAGTTCGAACTTCTCCCAATCGTATTTCGGGTTTAATGTCGCATCGGCGTAAGCGCACCGCCCGCCGGGCTTCCCTGAGCCCTCGCGCCCTTTAAAGGTGAGCGGCTCCATCAAATCCAGTCCAACCGCTCCACAAAAATCGCCGTCCGCCCATACGCCGCTGCCATCTCCGGATCGGCGCTCAGCAAATGCCGCTGCGTTCCCGGCCATAGCCGGAACCACAATTTGTACTTGCTCCCCTCCCGCAAAAAATCCGCATATCCATATCGCGTGAATGAGCGCGCACCCGAGCTCAGGCTGAATGGGCCCTCGCCTTCGTGCCCCGCCTTCGGAATCTCTAGCGCGCGAATGTCCGCCTGCTGGTATCCCAGGCTCTGGTGCTCCGCGGAATACTTCGCGCCCAGCTTCACTGGCATGCCGGTTGCGACGGCAATGTCGATCATCTCCTCGTCCACACCCTTCGCGTGCATGTCGATTTCGACCGTGCGCCCGCAGCCTTTCACGGCTTCAAACAGCGTCGTCCAAAAGTCGTAGCTGCCCTCCGGAATCCCGCTCTCCCCGTGCACGCGCATCGTCAGCCCCTGGATCTCGGGGCACTCCTTCAAAAGCATCGCCAGCGCATCGCGGCAATAGGCTGCGTGCGTCTCCGCCGTCAGCCCTTCAATGCGGTGATATGCGTTCGGGCTGTCTGTCCACTTGTATGCATGCGTCCAGATGCCCAGTTGGAAATGCAGCCCTCGCGCGGCGGTCTGCGCTGCAATAAAGCGCAGCGCATCAAAGTTCTTTTGCCGCTCCTCGTCGCTCACCACGCGCGGCTCAGCCAGCACCTTCCCATCCGCCTCCGCCATCTGCATCACGCGCACGTCGTATCCCGGAACGGCCACCAAATACGGATACGGAAAGTGCAGATAGTCGCTCGTCACGCCTTTCGGAAAATCGTATTCAAGCCCAAAGCCAAGGCAAAAGCGGTTGAACCGGCTGGCAGCGAGCAAATCCAGATAGCCGAGCCAGAAATCCCTGTCCTAGAACCATGCCTTGTCCTCCGTCTCGCTGCAAAAGTAGCGGCCAACGCTGCGCACTTCGTTCGCCGGCTTTTCTTCGAGCGTTTTCGTCAAGTGCAGCGCCAGGGCGGGATCTGTACCGAAGCGAACCCGCTCCGCCAGCTCAAGCAGCGCGTACACAAAGCCTCTCTCGTCGCTTCCTGAAACGAGAAGCGCCGCCGCATTCCCCCATCGCCCCGGGGCGAAGCGTAGACTTCCGGGAGCGCCAAGCTTCGAACCAGAATGCGGCAGGCCGGCAGCCAGGGCCGAGCCCTCACCAGCGACAAATACGCGCATCGCGGCGGCTCGCATTTGCCCGGGAGAATCGATGACCAGGCACAATGCGCCTTTTGCTGCAAGCGCGCCGCGCAGTTGTTCCGCCGCCCAACGCACCGGCGGGGCTGCTGCCACAGGATCGCGGGCATCGATGACGATCGCGTAACCGCGGCCTGGCGCGCCATCGCGCTTGCGCAAGGCTCGCCGCTGAAGCCGCTCCCGCCACCTTCAGAAACTCTCTGCGCTTCATCACAAAATCTGTCTCCGGATCGCTCCCTTGCTCCCTGCTTTTCTATTCCCTGATTCCCTGTTCCCTATTCCCTGTTTTAACTCCGATGCGGGCAGTCTTCGTATTCATGCACTCCTCGGCAATCCGCAGCCGCTCCACCGGCCGTCCGCCCACCAGGTGCTCCTGCACAATCTCCTCCGCATCTTCCGGCTTCACGTTGCCGTACCACACCGCCTCCGGATAAACCACCACCGTCGGCCCATGCTCGCACTGGTCCAGGCAGCCTGACTTGTTGATCCGCACTCTCGCTGCCAAGCCCAGCCTCCCGGCTCAGTTGTTGCAGCCGCGTGTGCAGTTCGCTTTTTCCATCGCGGGTGCACGAAGGCCGCGGCGCATCGGCGGGGCGGACATTGTGGCAGACAAAAACGTGGCGTTCAAATGCGGGCAAGCGGCGATCCTCCTCGGTATGGTCCATTCCAGAGTAACGCCTCCGCCGCTCGGTGCAATCTTTCCCGCAGCGCTCCGCCGTTTGCCCGGGCCCCGCAACCACCCCGCCGCCCAAAAAGATTTCCTGATTCCCCACCCAGCCCCCATCTGCGAGAATGAGGTGTTTGACTATGAGCACCGACAACCTACTCTCGCTGAAAGACGACATGGTGGCCTTTATTGAAGGCCACGGCCTCCATCGCCTCCCCGGCTACGTCACCGATGACATTCCCTCCGTCCTCTGGGAAGGCCGCGGCAATCCCGACGCATGGAAAGATTTTGTGGAGATGGCCAAGCATGTGGGCGCTCCCTTTGTCACCTTCAGCGAGATGACGCTGGAGCGCGAAGAGCTCGACGCCCTCATCGAAGAAGCCGGCGAGATGAACTTCCCCGATGAAGAAGCCTCGGAGCTGGTCGAAGCCAAGTGGCTGCGCAAATACGCCGGCATGCTCGGCTACATTCAGCTCGGCTTCATCTACCAGGGCCTGGTCTTCCTGCACGAAACCACCACCGAGTGGTACGAGCGCTACCAGTCGCTGCTTGAAAACATCGAAAGCTTCCACGACATCGTCATCGACGACGCTCACTCGCACGACGACGAGGACGAGTAAGCGCCGCGTGGCCGATCTTGCCATGCGCCACCCAGGCCGGCGGACCAGCACCATCGTCTGCAAAGCGGGCACCTCCCGCCGCAGCGCTGGCTCCTCGCCGAACCGCATCCTGACCAATCCGCAGCCCTCGCCCGCGAAGCGCGCCTGCCGCCCGTTCTGGCCGAACTGCTCGTCGCGCGCGGCATCACCACCGCCGGCCGAGGCCTTCGCCTTCCTCAATCCCGAGCCCGCCCACCTCCACGATCCCTTTCTCATGCTCGGCATGTCCGCGGCCGTTGACCGCCTCGAGCGCGCCATCGCCGCTCGCGAGCCCTGCTCCTCTACGGCGACTACGACGTCGACGGCACCGTCGCCGTCGTCCTGCTCAAGACCGCCATCGAAATGCTCGGCGGCGAAGCCCGCTTTCACGTTCCGCATCGCCTGCGCGACGGCTACGGCATGCAATCGAGCGTCCTTGAAGCAGCCCACGCCGAAGGCATTCGCCTTGTCATCACCGTCGACACCGGCATGCGCGCCTTCGCTGAAGCTGAAACTGCGCGCCGCCTCGGCCTCGACCTCATCATCACCGACCACCACCTACCCGACGCGAACGACGCCGCTCCCCGCTCGCGCTCGCCATCCTCAATCCCAACCAGCCCGGCTGCACCTATCCTGAAAAATCCCTCTGTGGCGCAGCCATCGCCCTCAAGCTTGCGCAGGCACTGCTCGAGCGCCGACGATCCGCGACCCGCGCCTCGCGAAAAAACCCTGCCCAGCTTTCTCAAGATGGCCGCCATCGCCACCATCGCCGACGCCGTTCCGCTTCACGGCGAAAACCGCACCATCGCCGCGCTCGGCCTGCGCGAGCTGCGCCGCCCCGTCGGCGCCGGCCTCCGCGCGCTCTTCGCCGCCGCCGCGCTCGATCCCGCCGCCAAACAACTCACCGGCTTCGATGTCGCCTTCCGCCTTGCGCCGCGCATCAACGCCGCCGGCCGCATGGACGTCGCCTCCGACGTCATCGAGCTTTTCACCACGCGCGACTCGCACCGCGCCGCCGAGCTCGCCACCAAACTCGAGCGCCTCAACCGCGAGCGCCGCGACGTCGAAGCCGCCGCGCTCAGCCACCATCGAAGCCCGCCTCGCCGCCGATGCCGAATTCGCCGCCGACCGCCTTCTCGTCATCGATGGCGACGGCTGGCATCGCGGCGTCATCGGCATCCTCGCCTCGCGCGTCGTCGAGCGCACCGCCAAGCCCGCCATCGTCGTCAGCGTTGAAGACGGCGTGGCCCACGGCTCCGGCCGCTCCGTCGACGGATTCGCCCTTCTCGCCGCCATCGAATCCTGCGCCGATCTCTTCACTCGCTTCGGCGGCCACGCCTTCGCCGTCGGCTTCGCCCTGCCCGCCGCGTCTCTGCCCGAGCTCAAGCGCCGCCTGCGCCTCTACGCCGACGAGCACCTTGCCGCGCGCGAGCCCGAGCGCCTCCTGCGCATTCACGCTGAGCTGCCCCTCGATCGCATCACGCCCGTGCTCGCCGGATGGCTGCGCAAGCTCGAACCTCTCGGCCACGGCAATCCCGAGCCCATCTTCGTCGCCCGCAACGCGCGCCTGCTCGCTCCGCCGCGCATCATGAAGGATCGCCACCTCTGTCTCGAGCTCGCGCAGGAGTGTGTCCGCTCCGCATCCGCGCCACCCGCCCGCAACCCCAGCCAGCGCCGCACCCGTCGCCTCCATGCGCGCCGTCGGCTGGGGCCTCGCCGATCGCGTCACCTCGCTCTCGCTTGCCCAGGGCAGCGTCGTCGATCTCGCCTACCGCATCCGCGAAAATGACCACCCCGACTACGGCGGCCTCGAAGTCGAAATTATGGGCCTCCAACGTGCCGGCCTCTCGGAATTTGCGCTACCCTCGGATGGCCCATCTCACTGAGGAGCCTGTGCCGGGCGAGCCCTTCCGGGAGCGGGGAGGCCAGACCCAGCTGAAATTTGGCCGTCCTTAAACTTTCGGACAAACCGATTGCGCGTTTTCCGCATCGCATCATCTATCAGAGCTTGACGAGTGATCGTCACTAGCACTGATACGCCATACAGGCTTGGGCTGCCATGGGGCCTCCCAAATTGCCAGTTCAGCGCGATGCCGCATTTGACGTTTCCGCGGGGCTTGCCCGCATCAAATCCATTGAACTGACTTAACAATGCACTGGAGAAAGAACTGTGCCCATCTCGGTGGATCTTGCAGAAGAGCAGAATTTCCTACCGGGCCGTGAGCCCGATCAGGGCTCTCCTTCAGGGCAAAACCTCTTCGCCGGCGGCGGCGAAATGGGCGCACTTATGCGCGCCTTCGATTGGTCGAAGAACCCGCTCGGCCCGCCGGAAACCTGGTCACCCGCTCTGCAGTCGACAACGCGGCTGGTCCTCGCCAACTGTTCTCCCATGCTTTTGTGGTGGGGCCCCGACTTCCTGTCGATCTACAACGACGCCTATATTCCCGTACTCGGCGACAAGCATCCTCAAGCTGCGCTCGGCAAGCCTTTACGCGAATGCTGGTCAGAGGTGTTTCCGGTCCTTGAGCCTCTTGTTCGATCTCCGCTCGAAGGCGGTCCGCCAACCTGGATGGAAGACATCCAGCTCGAAGTCAACCGCTTCGGCTTTGTAGAGGAGACGCACTTCACCATCGGTTACAGCCCCGTTCCCGATCCTACGGCTCGACGGGGTATTGGCGGTGTTCTGGCAACCGTGCACGAGATTACCGAGAAAGTGCTTTCCCAGCGCCGGGTTCTGGTTCTGCGCGACATCAGCACGCGTGCGTTGGAGACGAAGACCGCTGTCGAGGCCTGCATGGCGGCCGCAGACACCCTCGCCAAACACGAAAACGATATTCCGTTCGCTCTCATCTACCTCTTGGATTCCAGCGGCGAAAAAGCGCATCTGGCGGCGCATACGGGAACGGCGGACTGCGCGGCGTTGCGCCCTGAGGTCATCGATTTGACCGCAGACCTGGACAGTTTATGGCCGCTCGCATTTTGCAAGGCAGACGAAGAAATTGTGCCCGTCTCCGCCTTGGCAGCCAAATTCGACCGGGTCCCGCATGGCTCGTGGTCCGATCCGCCGCACATCGCTGCTGTCGTGCCAATCAAGTCGAATATCGCCCATCAGGTTGCAGGGTTCTTTATCGCCGCAATCAGTCCGAGGCTACGCTTTGACGACTCCTATCGCGGATTTCTCGAGTTGGCGTCAGCCCAGATTGCAACTGCCATCGCCAATGCCCGCGCCTACGAAGAGGAACGCAGGCGCGCGGAGGCGTTGGCCGAGATCGACCGGGCAAAGACCGCCTTCTTTACCAACATCAGCCATGAGTTTCGCACCCCGCTTACGCTGATCATGGCGCCCCTTGAAGATGCTCTGGCCGCGCCTGAGCAGATGTCCGAATCCCAGCGCAAGAGCCTGGGCATCGCCCGCCGCAACAGCCTGCGCCTGCTCAAACTTGTGAACACGTTGCTTGATTTTTCGCGCATCGAAGCAGGCCGCATGCAGGCGGTCTTCGAGCCGGTCGATCTTGCGGCCCTCACCGCCGAACTGGCCAGTGTTTTTCGCTCGGCGATTGAACGCGCCGGCCTCAAGCTGATCGTCGATTGCCCCCCACTCCACAAGCCGGTCTACGTCGATCGTGAAATGTGGGAGAAGATCGTCCTCAATCTTGTCTCCAACGCATTCAAGTACACCCTCGAAGGCCGCATTGAAGTGACGCTCAAGGCCTCTGAACACGCGGTGCAGCTTGATGTTCGCGACACCGGCGGCGGCATTGCGTCAGACGATCTGCCGCATGTCTTCGAACGCTTCTATCGGGCAGGCAATGCCAGGAAGCGCAGCCATGAAGGCTCTGGTATCGGCCTGGCTCTTGTCCAGGACCTGGTCAAGCTGAATGGCGGCTCGGTTCAATTGCAAAGCGTGCCCGACCACGGCACGACGGTCACCGTATCGATCCCCTTCGGATCGGACCATCTTCCTCCGGAGCGCATCGGGGTTGCGCGCACTGCGGCCTCAACAGTGATCGGCGCAGATGCATTCCTTGAAGAGGCTCTGGGCTGGCTCCCGGCAGAGACAAGCCAGGAAGCAGAAACAGCCGCGATGGTCGCGAGCGATCCGCAGTCTCGGCCTCGCATTGTGCTTGCCGAAGATAACGCAGACATGCGCGATTATCTGCGTCGCCTGTTGGCCGGCGCCTTTCGCATCGATTGTGCCGGTGACGGCCAGGCGGCGCTTGAATCGGCGCTTCGCGAGCTGCCCGATCTTGTTCTCACCGATGTGATGATGCCCCGGCTCGACGGCTTTGGGCTGCTAAAGGCGCTGCGCGGGAATCCACAAACCACCGCCGTTCCCGTCATTCTGCTCTCGGCTCGCGCTGGAGAAGAGTCCCGCGTCGAAGGTCTGGCAGCAGGCGCTGACGATTATCTTATTAAGCCTTTTTCCGCCCGCGAGCTCGTGGCGCGCGTCGAAAATCAACTCGCCCTCTCCCGCCTGCGCCATACCGCCGAGCAGCAACTGCGGCAAAGCGAAGAACGCTTCCGCGCGTTCGTTTCGGCAAGCTCCGATGTCGTTTACCGCATGAGTCCGGACTGGAGCGAGATGTGGCACTTGCAAGGCCGCGATTTTATTCCCGACACCGAAACGCCCACTGGCACCTGGCTTGAAAAGTACATTCATCCGGACGATCAGTTATCGGTCGTCAACGAGATGCGAAAGGCCATTCGCTACAAGTTCCCGTTTGCGTTGGAGCACCGCGTTGTGCGTATCGACGGTTCGATCGGGTGGGCCTTCTCTCGCGCGGTGCCCATTCTGAATGCCGGCGGTGAGATTGTTGAATGGATCGGCGCAGCCAGCGACATCACTGGGCGCAAACAAGCGGAACAGGCCCTGCTGCGCAGCGAGAAGCTGGCCACCCTGGGCCGCATGGCTGCGACCATTGCGCACGAGATCAACAACCCGCTCGAATCCGTAACCAACCTTTTGTTCCTGGCCGATCACACCGAGGATCTTCCCGAATCTGTCCACCACTTTCTTCAAATGGCCGAAGCTGAGTTACAGCGGGTCGCTCATATCGCCCGCCAGTCACTCGGATTCTACAGGGAATCGAATGCGCCCTCCCTCACGTCGGTGAATGCGCTGCTGGACTCCGCAATCAATCTCCTGAAAGGCAAAATTATCGAAAAACAGGCCACCATTGAGAAGGATTGGCGTGACGATGTCAAAATCACGGCGGTGGCCGGCGAGCTGCGGCAGGTATTCTCCAATCTGTTGTCGAATAGCCTCGACGC
This sequence comes from uncultured Acidobacteriaceae bacterium, assembly GCA_963758785.1. Lineage (GTDB taxonomy): Bacteria > Acidobacteriota > Terriglobia > Terriglobales > Acidobacteriaceae > Telmatobacter. The sequence goes on along the minus strand of CAVWXA010000014.1, from coordinate 4,850 downwards.
AATCGATGTTCACGGCAAGATCAGGATTCGCATCTCCGCCACTGCAGCGGCGGAACGGCATGCTGAATGCGGCGCGGCAGGCTGCGTGAGAATCACCTTCATGGACAACGGCCGCGGAATCGATCCCTCCATTCGCAGCCGTATCTTCGAGCCTTTCTTTACAACCAAGGGCACGGTAGGAACGGGTCTCGGCCTCTGGGTCACCAGGCAAATTGTCGATAAGCACGGCGGCCGCATCGGGGTTCGTTCGCGAAGCGACGGTACCGGAAGAGGTACGGCGTTTTCAATCATCTTGCCTGTTCAAGCTTCGCCCACCCTGGCCGCAAGATGACAGCTCGCTGAAATTCTGCCCTTCCGCCGCCAAAAGCATGGCCGCGATTCCTCTTCATCGAAGCCTCCTCCGAGCGATAGAGTCTCCATTGACCTTGCGGTGCATTCGGCGCTGAATTCGTATCCCCTCAGATCGATTTCGCGCTGAGAAATTATTAAAAAACTGTACGACCCCGGCATGCGGGGAGTATCCTGCTCTCAAACCGGAAAACAGAGCATCAGCTCCGGCTCACTTCCCCTGCCCCGGAGAGCGCGCTCCGGCCGCGAGAATCTTTCGCTGTCAACTCAGTCTGGATTTGAGAATTGGCGTCCATGCATCGGTCGCCACCCTGACGTATGCCTGGTTGGCGAGGGCCCGTACCTCTCGCGCTTTTAGCGGTTCTGCTCCAGATGGAAACCAAGGCGCAATCGCTGAGCGGCTTTTTCACCAAGAAAAAGCCACCCTGAAATAAGCAGGAAATGGCACATAGTTGGAGGAGAACCGCCGTTAACCCAACCCCAACTTATTTCCCCGGGAGGAAAGATGAACTCGCGAAATTTGCTGCGCGGCGCGGTTGCCGCGATCTGCCTTGTCGCTTTCATGTTCTCTGCGCAGCCGACGCATGCCGCGCCGCCCACCCACGCGGGCAAAACCCGCACCTACTACGTCGCCGCCGATGAATTGAATTGGGACTATGCTCCCTCCGGCCGCGACGAAGCCATGGGCATGCCTTTCGACGCTGTCGCCAAAGGCTTCACCGAGACCGGCCCCAACCACATCGGCCGCGTCTACAAGAAGGCGGTCTACCGCGAGTACACCGACTCTACCTTTACCACCCTCAAACCGCGCGCTCCTCAAGACCAGTACCTCGGCATTCTCGGTCCCATTTTCCACGCCGAAGTCGGCGACACCATGAAGATCGTCTTCAAGAACAACGCCACGCATCCCTACAGCATGCATCCCCACGGCGTCCTCTATCAGAAGGACTCGGAAGGCTCCGACTACAACGACGGCACCAGCGGCAAGGATCAGGAAGATGGCTGCGTTGCACCCGGCACTACCCACACCTATACCTGGCAGGTTCCCGAGCGCGCCGGTCCTGGGCCCAACGATCCCAGCTCCATCTTCTGGCTCTACCACTCGCATTGCGACGAGCTGCGCGATGTTGCCTCCGGTCTTTTCGGCGGTTTTGTTATCACCCGTCGCGGCATGGCTCTTCCCGATGGCCGCCCCAAAGACGTCGACAAGGAATTCGTCACCATGCTCATCGCCATCAATGAGAACGAAAGCTGGTATCTCGACGACAACATCAAGGCTCACATCGCCGATCCCACAAAGCTCAATCGGTATGAATTCATCCCCATCACCGCTACCGGGATCTTCACCATCAGCGCCGGCTCGGGCTTTGCTGACACCAACGTCAAGTGGTCCATCAACGGATACATCTACGGCAACATGCCCATGATGGTCATGAAGAAAGGCGATCACGTCCGCTGGTACGTGGCCACGCTTGGCGACTTCAACAATGCGCACACGCCGCACTGGCACGGCAACACTGTCGTCGTCGGTGGCCAGCGCACTGACGTTCTCTCCGTCGTCTCTGCGCAGATGATCACCGCCGACATGGTGCCCGACGCTCCCGGCATCTGGCTTTACCATTGCCACATCAGCGACCACATGCTCGCCGGAATGTCCGCCCGCTATCAGGTCACTGAACACTAGTGTCCTGAGTCTAAAGTTCGCGTACAAAATCGGGCGACGGAATCGAGAATCTGATCTGCGGTTTTGTGCCAGACGAATGGCTTTGGGTTCTTGTTGTGATGCTGAATGAAATTCCTGATAGCTGATTCCAGTTCTTTGGTTGAGCGGTGTACGCCGCGGCGAAGTTGCTTGTCGGTCAGTTGTGCAAACCATCGTTCGACCAGGTTGAGCCAACTGGCCGAAGTGGGCGTAAAGTGCAGATAGAATCGCGGCCTTTTCGCCAGCCAGTCGTGGATCAGTTGTGTTTTGTGCGTGCCGTAGTTATCCAGAATCAGGTGGACATCTAAGTTGCGGGGAACGTTTTGCTCGATGGTGTCGAGGAATTTGCGAAACTCGACCGAGCGATGGCGGCGCTGCGTCTGTCCGATCAATTTACCCGACTTGGTATTCAGTGCGGCAAACAGACTGGTGGTGCCGTGACGCGCATAATCGTGTGTGCGGCGTTCGATCTGCCCTGGACGCATGGGTAGCAGGGGTGCGGTTCTATCCAGCGCTTGTATCTGACTCTTCTCGTCCACACATAAGACCAGGGCGCGGTCGGGCGGGTCAAGATACAGACCAACGATGTCGCGCACCTTCTCGATGAACAGCGGATCGCGAGAAAGCTTGAAGGTCTCACTGCGATGGGGCGCAAGGGAAAAGGCGCGCCAGATGCGGCTGATGCTGGACTGGCTCAGTCCGCAGGTCTTGGCCATATCCCGGGTCGACCAATGGGTGGCGGCCTCAGGCTGGCTCTCCAGCGTGCGCGTCAACACCAACTCAACCTGCTTGTCGCTCAACTTGCGCGAGGTGCCTGGACGCGGCTCGTCCAGAAGTCCGTCGTTGCCTGCGCTTTGAAAGCGCTTCCTCCACTTACCCACCGTATGCGGCGTGGTGGAAAGCTTCAGCGCAATCGACTTGTTGCTCCCGCCCTGTGCGGCGAGCAAAATAATCCGCGACCGCATGGCCAGAGCCTGCGCGGTCTTGGGCCGCCGGCTCCAAGCCTCCAGTTCCAGCCGCTGCTCATCATTGACCGTGACAACCGCTACGGGGCGACCTAAACGCATCGATAACCTCTACTCTATTCGATGCGGAAGTGTCGCATACTTATGCTAATTCTTTCAGACTCATGACACTAGTCTCCTGAGTCTGAAGTTCGAAAGATAAATACAGCGGTCATCCTGAGCAGAGTTTGGCCGGTCATCCGGCCAAACGGAGTCGAAGGACCTGCATTTCCGGACTTCGGATTATGCAAGATATCAATGACTCAGGAGACTAGAGCTGGTTGCATATATACATATTTGAAGGGGCACGGCTTTACAGCTTGGTGAAAAAGACCTCCGGAAGAGAGCTCTGTAACAAGGGCACGGCTTGTCGGGGTCCCCACGGACAGGTCCTCGTTCGTGGGGTAACTTGAGCCGGGCCGCAAAAGCCCCACTATCAACGTCGGGCTTCAGTGTCTGCGTGAGAACGTCGTTTGCCCGAGTTCAGCGGCGTTGCTGTTTTGAGTTGTCGTTACCGGCAGCTCTGTTTTTTGTTTCAAGCTGCTCGCAGGGCATGCAGCCGGGTGATGTTGAAGGCCAGCGTTGCCAGTGTGAATTCGTTGTTTACGTTTTGCAATCCACGGGTGCGAAATTGTCTCATTCCACGCTGTTGTTTGAGGACTCCGAAGGCCGGTTCGACGACTGCCTTGCGCCGCGCGTAGGCGGCTTCGCCGGCCGGACTTCGCAGCTTGGCCCGCATGCGCCGGTGAGCCGGGGCGCAGGCCCGGGTGCGGCAGTGCCCGCCCAGGTTCAGTGCCCGCGCCATGTTGGAGTCCGGTACATAAGCGTCGATGTTGCGCTGTTCCATCTGTTCAAGGTTATCGATCGAGAAGAAGCCGCTGTCTGCCAGAACCGCACCCGGCGGCGCGCCGCAGCGCTGTTCGGTCTCGTCCAGCATGGGCACGAGCGAGCCGTTGTCGGTCACGTTCTGCGTCACTCGCTGAGCCACGATCAGATGATCGTCCGAGACGGTAATTTCCCCCGAATAGCCGAGCACGAACCTGTCGCCGCGCTGACGCAAAAAGCGCGCGTCTTCATCGGTCCGCGACAGCTTTTTCAATCCGCTCTTCTTCAGCCGCTCCATGCGCCGCGGCATCTCGGCCAGCGCCTTGTTCAGTTCCCCGATGGCCACCTCCAGCCCGCCCGGCTCCTGATCGTCGCGATCGGCGGCCTTCTGCCAGGTCCGCACCTGACGGCGCAGCTGCGCCCGCCTATCGCGCAGCGCCTGCTCCGAATCCACACGATCCTTGCTGGCGTTGGCCGCGATGCGCGTCGAGTCGATCGCCACCCGGCCCAGCTTCACCATACCCTGCTGCTGCGCCCACTCCAGCACCTGCGTGAACGCGTCGTTCAACGCGCGCCCGTGACGGCGGCGGAATGCGCTCAACGCCCAGTTGTCGATTCGCTCGCCGGCAGCCAGGTAGCGAAACGCCAAGTCCTCCACCAATCGCCGCTCCACCTGCCGCGCGCTGGTGATGCCCAGCGCGTAAGCGTAAAGCCACACGCCCAGCATCAACTGCGGAGCGTACAACTCGCCGCCCTCGATGCTGTAGCTCAACTCGAACTCGCTCATATCCAACCGCTCAATCACTCCACGGACGAAAAAGCACAAGTGCTTCTCGCCCAACTCGTCCCGCACGCTCGGAGGAAGCAGATACGCCTGGTCCGGGCTGTAAACCTTGAATCGCGACATGCTTCTCTTGTCGCCCAACTCCGATGTGAATTACAAGTACCTTGTGTAGTTCTCACGCAGACAC
>CAVWXA010000013.1:0-187686 GCA_963758785.1 uncultured Acidobacteriaceae bacterium | reverse complement strand
CAAAGAATCAACGGGGAGAACTAAAGCAGCACGGCGCACGCGGAGCCCGGCAGCCAGTCGGTCAAGATTGTAGGGCGTGCTTTACCAATCTGTTTTGTGTCAGGGCATGACTTCAGTCGTGCCGAAAAAGGACCCGAAAATGAGGGGTTTCAACCCCTGCAGAGACGACAGCCAGGATCTGGCAGACATTCCAAAACAAGCTACAACTACTCAATTCATACTTCCATGAGAGAGCATCGAGATTTCAATTCGATGAATACGCAAAGTTGCGCGACCGGAGCCGCGCTGCTACGCAGGTTTTGTTCCGCCGTCGCGCATGTACTTGGCCTCGATCGCCTGCACCTTCTTGAACCGCCGCTCGAACCGGCCCTCTTGGGCCTGGAACTTGGCGCCGATGAATGCGTGGACCAGCTCAAACGCCAGCGCCGAGCCGATGATCCGCGCGCCCAGCACCAGCACGTTCATGTCGTCGTGCTCCACGCCCTGGTGCGCCGAATAGGTATCGTGGCAAATCCCGGCGCGAATGCCCGGAATCTTGTTCGCCGCCACGCACACGCCCACGCCCGATCCGCAGATCAGAATGCCGCGCGGAGCCACGCCCGCCTTGATCGCCTCGCCCACTTTCTCGCGCAAAGTCGGGATAGTCGTCTTCCGGCTCGTACGTAAACGCTCCCAGATCGACGATCTCATGGCCGGCCGCGGCCAGGTTTGCGCGCACCTCTTCCTTCAGCGCAAATCCAGCATGATCGGAAGCGATGACGAACTTCACGGTCTTCCTTTCGGAATAGCGATCAGTGATCAGTTGTCAGTGATCAGTTCCTGCGCCGATCGGCCCTCCAAATCCAGATGAAGGTCACTCAATCCGGAAAATCCTGACCACTGATCACTGTCCACGGTCCACTGCTCACTTCTTCACCAGCTCCTTCGCCCGCGCCGCCACATTCTCCGCTGTGAATCCCAATTCCTTCATCACCATTGGCCCGGGAGCCGAGGCGCCAAAGCGGTCGAGCCCGATCACGTCGCCGTTCGAGCCCACATACTTCCACCAGCCCAGCGTCGCGCCCGCCTCAACCGCCAGCTTGGGCACGGCCGCCGGCAGCACGCTGGCCTTGTACTCGGCCGATTGCTCATCGAAGATCTTCCAGCTCGGCATGCTCACCACGCGTGCGCGAATTCCCTCGGCAGCGAGCAGCTTGGCCGCGCCCAGCGCCAGCGAAACCTCGGAGCCCGTGCCGATCAAAATCACCTGCGGGTTCTGCCGCATCTTCCAGCACGTACGCGCCCTTGCTCACGCCCGCGTAGACATCGTGCTTGCGGCGTCGATCACCGGCACATCCTGCCGCGTGAGCGCGAAGAAGCACGGCCCCTTGCGCTCCAGCGCCAGCCGCCACGCCGCCGCCGTTTCGTTCGCGTCCGCCGGACGGAAATCCGTCATATGCGGCACCGCGCGCAGCGCCATCAGATGCTCGATCGGCTCGTGCGTCGGGCCATCCTCGCCCACGCCGATCGAGTCGTGCGTGAAGACGAACAGTCGACGGCGCCTCCATGATCGCCGCAATGCGCAGCGCCGGCTTCGCGTAGTCGGAGAAGACAAAGAACGTCGATCCGAACGGCCTCAATCCGCCATGCACCGCCATTCCGTTCACTGCCGCGCACATGGCCAGCTCGCGCACGCCAAAAAACACGTTGCGCCCCGCGGGATCGTCGGCAAAATGCGGGCTGGCTTGAAGATCGTCTTCGTCGAAGCCGTCAGATCCGCAGCCCCGCCGAACAGCTCCGGCACGTTGTCAGAGATCGCGTTCATCACCTCCTGGCCGGCATTGCGCGTCGCAATCGGCTTCTCCGTCGGAAAGCTCGGAATCGTCTTCTCCCATCCAGCCTTCAACTTGCCCGCCTGCGTGCGCTCAAACTCCGCCGCAAGCTCGGGATACGCAGACTTGTAGCCGGCAAAGAGCTTGTTCCACTCCGCCTCCAGCGCCGCACCGCGCTTCACCGCCTCGCGCCAGTTCGCCAGCGCGTCATCCGGCACAACAAAACTCTGGTCCTCGGGAAACCCAAAAAACTTTTTCGTCGCCGCCGCGTCCGCCGCGCCCATCGCTTCGCCGTGCACTTTGTTCGTGCCCGCCTTCGGGCTGCCGTAGCCGATCACCGTGCGCACCGCGATCAGCGATGGCTTGTCCGTCACGTCCTTCGCCGCTCCAATCGCCTGCTTCGATGCCCTCCAGATCGTTGCCGTCCATCACCCGCTGCACATGCCAGTTGTAGGCTTCGAAGCGCTTGTACACATCCTCCGTAAAGCTCCACTTCGTGGGACCGTCCAGCGAGATCAGATTGTCGTCGTAGAGAACAATCAGCTTGCCCAGCTCCAGCGTTCCGGCCAGCGACGCCGCCTCGTGCGACATGCCTTCCATCATATCGCCGTCGCCGCACAGCACGTAAGTGTGATGATCCACCACCTTGAAGCCCGGCCTGTTGTAGGTCGCCGCCAGGTGCTTCTCCGCCATGGCCATTCCCACCCCCATTGCAAATCCCTGCCCCAGCGGCCCGGTCGTCGCTTCCACGCCGTCGGTCAATCCGTACTCCGGATGCCCCGGCGTCTTCGATCCCCACTGGCGAAAGCTCTTCAGATCGTCCAGCGTCACCTTGTAGCCGGAAAGAAACAGCGATCCGTAAAGCAGCATCGACGCGTGGCCGTTCGACAGCACGAAACGGTCGCGGTCGGCCCACTTCGAGTGCGCCGGATTGTGCTTCATCAGCTTGTGAAACAGCAGATAGGCGATCGGCGCGCAGCCCAGCGGCGCCCCAGGGTGGCCGCTCTTGGCCTTTTCCACCCCGTCCAGCGCGAGCAGACGCAGTGTATCGATCGAAAGCTGATCGAGAGAGAGAGAAGCAACGCTTGGAGCCATAATGGTCTTTGATTTTTCCTTTCGCTGAAGTGCGAATGCACCGCGGATTGCGGGTGCCCCACCATCACCGCGTCTTTGTCCTTGCGGCCAGGATGGGATAGCGGGATCCCATTGTCGAAACGCGCGCGGGAAAGGTCCCTACGCCCCTTCCACCTTGACCTTCACATTGTATCCAAGCCAGGCGTCCGATTCGCCTCCGGCGTCCAGTGCAGCGTCCACTCCAATTCCCCGCTGCCCGGCGCCGGCGTGATATCCGCGCTGAATCCCGCGCTGCCCAACCCCCGGCTGGCCGTCGTGTTCACCGTCTTCCAGCCATCGTCAGTCCAAACCACGTCAAAGCTCCGCTCGTCCAGAATCCGCAGCGTGCTGCCCGCGTCCATTCGCTGAATCGGCCGCCTGCGGCTATAGATCTCCAGATCGCGCCTGCGCCGCTTGCGGCCTTCCGGCGCGCAGTACCGCTCATACACCGGATCGATGCGGTCGAAGACCTTGCCGTCCACCGCCGAGCGCAGCAGCTTCAAATACTCCGCGTGCGCCCACACCAGCGGCACCGCCGACCCGGCCGGCTGCCCTCGCCGCAGGCTTCGCTCCGGCAGGTCGGCCTCGTCCCACACCTGCTCCGGCAGCATTTGCCCGCAGGTCGCAAACCCCTCGTAGGTCTTGATCAGCTGGATCCATGCCGTTCCCGGCCGCCAGCTCGTAGTGCGCGCGTTCGCCGGTCAGCAGCGGCCAAACGCGCCCCTGGCCCCATCCCTCATAAGGTCCTCCGTCCGCCCGTTGCCCGTAGCCGTCCTAGTTGTAGCGCAACCATCCCGGCCCCTGCGGCAGATCGCGCTTCAGCACCGCGTCCACCACCTTCAGCGAATCCACAATCAGCGGATCGTCGGCCCGCCGCACGCCGTAGCGCACCAGTTCCAGAAATCCCGCATCGATAATCTCGCGCGCTTCAAACTCCGTCCGCGTCCCCGGCGGCCGGTTCGCCAGCCGGATCATCTCTTTCCCGCAGCCCTCGTGCGCATAAGCCTCGCCGCACTCCGGCGGACGGATGCGCATATAGTGCCGCTTGATCTCCGGGAGCAGCACGCCGTCGTTCGTCACCGTCCAGTCTTCGAGATGCCCCTCGATCCAGTCGGCAAACTCCTCAAGAAACTCTCCCAGCTCCTCCGACTCGTGGGCGCGCGCCATCTCCGCCGCGCAAATCAGTCCGCCAATCACCGCTGCCAGCGTCGAAGGCGAGTAGCCCGCATTCTCTTCCCAGCGCTCCTGGTGCGTAATCGGCGCATTGCCGCACCAGGAACCCCGCCGCCCGCTCCACAAAGGGGAAAATGTGCAGCTCGCCCAGCCCGCCAGCCTTCCACAGCCGCCACGCCAGAATCATCGGAAACGCTACTTCGTCGAGCTGCTTCCCGCTCCAGTACGGCGTTCCGTCAATCCAGAAATTCTGCGCGAATCCGCCATCGGGCTGCTGCGTGCACGCCAGGTATACCAGCGCCCGCCGCGCCGTCTCCGAACGCCCGCACGCCAGCAGCGCCGTCGCCGTCTGCACCATGTCGCGCGTCCACACCAGGTGGTACCCGCCCAGATCGTCGTCGCCCTTCGTCTGGCCCCACGGAATCGATGCCGACGCCACAAACGCGCCCGAATACGCCTTGTCCTCGTGCGCCAGCAGCACGTTGTGGCTCGCGCGCATCAGCTTGCCGCCATCCTGCGCCTTCGGCGCCAGCCACTCCGGATTCGCCGCGCGCTGCCACTGCTCGATGAATCGCTTGCGCTGCTCCTCATACGGCGTCGACAGCGCTCCCATCGTCTTTTGCGCCGCCGTGTGGTGCCCCTCGCCAATTCCGATGGCCAGCGTAAACTCACGCACCGCCAAGCCATTCAATCCGTCGCCACCACCGCGCCACCAGACCACCATTGTCTGCCGCCCTCGCGGCTGTGCATTCCAGGTCGATCTCGCCCATCACCGCCACGTTGCCGTTCGTCGCCGAGCCAAACTCCCAATCCATCTTGAAGTTCTGCATCAGGTCCTGCCAGCCGTCGCTCGCGCCCACAAATCCGCAGCTCATGCGCGAGAATCCGCAACTGGCCGTCATCACCAGCGACCATTTCGTTCTTCCACGCCAGCAGTACGATTTGTGCCCGGCAAAATCCACCGCCCGCGCCGAGTTCCCCGCCCCGCCGCCATCCAGATGCGGCGCCAGCAGCGCATACATCTTCAGCCGCGGCATCAGGTCCTCACGCCCCTCCAGGCGCACCCTCTGCAGCACCACTCCGTGATGCGGATCGCAGATCATCTCCTTGGTCAGGCTGTACCGCCCATCGGGATCGCGATTCACATACCGCACCCCCAGCGCCTCCGGATCGATGTATGCGAAGGTCGACACCAGGTCGCGTTTCTCCTCGTGCATAAACGTCTCGCCGTCGGTCACAAGGAACTCCATGTCCCGTACCTGCGGGTGATCGATGGTGGAGTAGTAGATCTCGTTCAAAATTCCATGCGAGCACGTAAACCAGATTCGGCTTGACCCCGAATATGCCGTGCACACTGCGTCTTTGATGCTTGAAGTCCATCGTGGCTGCAAGCCGGGTGTGCCAAAAGCCTCACCCTGCTGCTCAAGCCATCGGTACAATGGCTGTTCGCTCATTCTCACTCTCGATTGTCTTTTTCGGACCGCGGCTCGTTTTGGTTGCAGCGCTCTCTTGTTGCAGCTTGCCAGTGTCCTGTCTCTAAAGTCCGCATCAAAAACAAGTTGTCATCCTGAGCGAAGATTGGCGCATATTTCGCGCCAATCGCAGTCGAAGGACCTGCATTCGTTTTTTAACGAACTTCGGATTCACCACGCTGGAGCCTGTTTCAAAAATGAGCTTTGTAACAACGGCACGACTTCAGTCGGGCCAAAAAAGGCTATCAAATATGGGGTTTTAGCCCCTGAAGGATTCGGCCCCAATCCGCCGCCCATTCTTGAAACACACGCTAGTTTGTTTTCTGTGGGAAGCCCAGCGTCTCAACACCATTATCGATGTTCCCGGTGAAGGATCGGTTTCTTTTCCTGCTTCCATTCCCCTGCCGGTGGCTGTGAATTTCTCCTCGACGATTTCACTCGCCTGCAGGCCTTTACCGCCCGCCCGGCATCGTAGGTTTATAAGCGCGCCTTCCGGTCCTCTTTTCAAGCCTTGGTCGATTTCAATGTACGTCATTTAATTTGAGTTACTTGCTGTCATGAGCTTGATGCGAAGACCCTCCATGAGAGTCACGCTCTCCTCGTCGTTTCAGTTTGTGCAAACCGAGCTCGGCGTCAGCGTGACGCCGCAACATTTTTACTTTCCTGTCCCCAGCCTCAAGTCCTTTCGTGGCAAAGACTGGAGGGCAAGCCGCTCACGCGTCTCATCCCGGCAAGGGTGCAGGATGCGCCGTTCGATCTCTTCCTTCGCCTCAAAGCAAACGACATCCTGTTCATCGACTCCAGCCATGTGGTTTCAATGGATAGCGACGTGCTTTACGAATGCCTTCGCATTTTGCCCACGCTGGCGCCCGGCGTGCTCGTTCATTTCCACGACATCTTTGCTCCGCTCGACTACCCTGAAAAATTCGTCATGACGAACCTGTGTTTCTGGGGCGAGCAATATCTGCTCGAGGCGTTCCTGTCGTTCAATAAGGCATTCAAAGTAATTTGGGCTTCCAGCGCGATGCAGAAATCCCACCCCGACGTGCTGCGCCAGGCTTTCCCCGCATGGGAAGGTAGCTTCTGTCGCATGCCCGCTTCGTTGAAGGTCTTCGCGCCCACGCTCGATGGCAATAACGTATGGCCGTGCAGCTTCTGGATCGCCCGCACCGCCGAAGACGCATAGGTTTCTTGTGCCCTGAGTTCAAAGTTCGCGCCAGGAACACGCTGTCATCCTGAGCAAGCCTTCGCCACGCGAGGACGAGTCGAAGGACCTGCATTGAGAGCGCCGATTCTTGCAACGAACTTCAGATTCGCCACATGAGTGTCCTGTCCCAAAAGTTCCTATCAAAAAATGAGCTCGTCATCCTGAGGCGGAGTTTGGCCCGCTCTTGGGCCAAACGGAGTCGAAGGATCTGCGGTTGTTCCCTACCAATGATGCCGCGAACTTCTCGGACACCTCACTACCGTCCTCTCTCTAGAGTCCGCATCAAAAACAAGCTGTCATCCTGAGCGGAGATTGGCGCGTGTTTTGCGCCAATCGTAGCCGAAGGACCTGCATTTGTTTTTCAACGAACTTCGGATTCACCACTCTAGTGTCCTGAGTCTAAAGTTCGCGTACAAAATCGGGCGACGGAATCGAGAATCTGATCTGCGGTTTTGTGCCAGACGAATGGCTTTGGGTTCTTGTTGTGATGCTGAATGAAATTCCTGATAGCTGATTCCAGTTCTTTGGTTGAGCGGTGTACGCCGCGGCGAAGTTGCTTGTCGGTCAGTTGTGCAAACCATCGTTCGACCAGGTTGAGCCAACTGGCCGAAGTGGGCGTAAAGTGCAGATAGAATCGCGGCCTTTTCGCCAGCCAGTCGTGGATCAGTTGTGTTTTGTGCGTGCCGTAGTTATCCAGAATCAGGTGGACATCTAAGTTGCGGGGAACGTTTTGCTCGATGGTGTCGAGGAATTTGCGAAACTCGACCGAGCGATGGCGGCGCTGCGTCTGTCCGATCAATTTACCCGACTTGGTATTCAGTGCGGCAAACAGACTGGTGGTGCCGTGACGCGCATAATCGTGTGTGCGGCGTTCGATCTGCCCTGGACGCATGGGTAGCAGGGGTGCGGTTCTATCCAGCGCTTGTATCTGACTCTTCTCGTCCACACATAAGACCAGGGCGCGGTCGGGCGGGTCAAGATACAGACCAACGATGTCGCGCACCTTCTCGATGAACAGCGGATCGCGAGAAAGCTTGAAGGTCTCACTGCGATGGGGCGCAAGGGAAAAGGCGCGCCAGATGCGGCTGATGCTGGACTGGCTCAGTCCGCAGGTCTTGGCCATATCCCGGGTCGACCAATGGGTGGCGGCCTCAGGCTGGCTCTCCAGCGTGCGCGTCAACACCAACTCAACCTGCTTGTCGCTCAACTTGCGCGAGGTGCCTGGACGCGGCTCGTCCAGAAGTCCGTCGTTGCCTGCGCTTTGAAAGCGCTTCCTCCACTTACCCACCGTATGCGGCGTGGTGGAAAGCTTCAGCGCAATCGACTTGTTGCTCCCGCCCTGTGCGGCGAGCAAAATAATCCGCGACCGCATGGCCAGAGCCTGCGCGGTCTTGGGCCGCCGGCTCCAAGCCTCCAGTTCCAGCCGCTGCTCATCATTGACCGTGACAACCGCTACGGGGCGACCTAAACGCATCGATAACCTCTACTCTATTCGATGCGGAAGTGTCGCATACTTATGCTAATTCTTTCAGACTCATGACACTAGGGTGTATCGACATATAGTGGCTCACGTTCAGCGGTGCCACGCTGCTGTGCGCCGGATGGCTTCGCGCAATCCTATCGTCTGACGTAACCCCAGGCTTTTTTCCGCATTGTGGACGTCTGGAACGTACTGCAAACGCGGTTCACCGTCGATCGGCGCCTTGGCCACTTCCACTTTCAGCGAGGGGTCGAGTTCTTCAACAACCACATAGGCCAGGTCGCGAATGCTGATCGCATCTCCCGAGCCGACATTGAAAACATTTGGATTCGAATTCGGGACCGCTTCGCCCAGCAGCATCGTCCATAGCCAGATCGCCAGGTCGGCCCCGTAGAGATACGAACGGATCGGCGTGCCATCGCCCCGGACTGCAATGTTTCTGCCCGCCATGGCGTCCGCAATAAAATTGCCAATCGCAAAATGCTGGTTGAGCGGCAGGTGTGGCCCCACAAACGTAAAGCATCGAGCAATGCTGAATTTGATCTCGGACTCTCGCGCGTAGAGGGAGCACAACTGCTCGGCAACGCGCTTGCCTTCCGCATAAGCGGCAATCGAGTCGAGCCAGTCCGGCCCGCCGAGGTAATTTTCGGGAATATGGCTCAGATGATGCGGCTGCCGCCCGTAGACCGCGCCAGAACTGGCGAGTAGAAACCTCTCGGCATCTCGCGCCTTGGCAAACTTGAGCATCCGCCTCGTGCCGTCAACCAGGGTGCTCAACAACTCGAGCGGCAGGTTGGCCGCGGCTGCAGAAGTAGGTGCCGCTGCGTGGATGACGTACTCAAACTTCTCGCCGGGAAATTCGAATTCGCGAACATCGCCTTCGAGCATCCGGATGCAGGGCTCCTTGGCAAGGTGGGGCATTTTCAGCGCGAAAGCTCGCGGATCACGGCTGAGAACCGTGGCGGAAATTCCGAGATTCAACTCGCGATTGCAGTGAGCCAGGCTTTCCAGCAGCCATGCGCCAACAAATCCCGTAGCGCCCGAGAGGAAGATCGCCCGCCCGCGCGCCTTCTCCCACAGCGGGAGCGTGTGCTTGAAGATGTGCTTCAAATCTTCGCTTGCCAGGGGCTTCACGCATCCAGCATAAACCCCGGCTCGCTCGCGCGACGGGAATGCTTATGGAATCCTGGCGCGATGCGCCCCGGGTGGGCACATCGCGGTCACCATCTCAACCGCGCCCAGCCGCCGCCAGAGCCGTCAAACCCGCCTATTTCCGCTCCCGTGCCATATTGTGTTCCGGCATTTCCAACTAACACGATCGTGTGAGGGGTCAGGGGTTTTAACCTGCTATCATCGCCGCGTGGGAAAGCCGGCAGACACCGATCGTCCTTTGCGCCCAGGCTTGCGGTGCTAGCGTCAAGGCAACACCGAGAGGAGTGATTTCCATGAGTACGGTGAAGATTGGCGACAGGCGGATCGGCGACGATCAGCCCTGTTTCATCGTTGCAGAGATTGGTATCAACCATAACGGCGACATTGATTTCGCCAAGCGGCTGATCAGCGTAGCGGTTGCTGCAGGATGCGATGCCGTCAAGTTTCAGAAGCGCACCATTGAAGTGGTGTACACTCCCGAAGAACTAGCCAAACCGCGCGAGAATCCCTTCGGTCCGACCAACGGCGACCTAAAATACGGCCTTGAATTCGGGCAAGATGAATATTCCGAGATCGACAAATTCTGCAAGTCGGTAAAGATGCTCTGGTTCGCCTCTCCGTGGGATGAGGGCTCTGTCGATTTTCTGGAGCAGTTCAAGCCTCCTGTACACAAAATTGCTTCAGCCTCGCTCACTGACGACAACCTGCTACGGCACACTCGCAAGACCGGCAAGCCCATCATTCTTTCGACCGGAATGAGCACCTACGCCGAGATCGATCACGCTGTCGAGGTTCTGGGCAAAGAAGACTTGATTCTGATGCACGCCACCAGCACTTACCCAGCCAACTACGATGAGTTGAATCTCCGCGCGATCCCGATTATGGCGGAACGTTATGGCATCCCCATTGGCTACTCCGGGCACGAAACCGGTATTCCAACCAGTGTCTGCGCATCCGCGCTGGGCGCCTGTTGCGTAGAACGCCACATCACCCTTGATCGCGCGGGTTGGGGCTCGGATCAGGCGGCCTCGCTGGAACCGAACGGCATCACGCGCCTGGTGCGGGACATTCGCCTCTGGGAGCAATCCAAAGGCGACGGCGTCAAGCGTGTGTACGAGCGCGAATTTCCCATCATCAAAAAGCTTCGCCGTGTCGGCGCAGCGGTCTAGCCTGGACGCGATGGAAGCCAATCCAGCAAAGCGTGGAATGGAACGCGTCCGCGCTCTAGTGTTCGACGTCGATGGAGTGCTCACGGATGGCGGCGTCTGGTGGGGGCCCGGCGGCGAAGAGTGGAAGCGTTTCTGCTTCGCCGACATTATGGGAATATCCCTAGCTCGACGCGCTGGCTTCGAACTGGCGCTCATCTCCGGCGAAGACAGCCCGCTCGTCGACCGTTTTGCCAAAAAGATGCAAATCCGCCACGTTATAAAAGGTAGCCGCGACAAGGCAACGGCGCTGCGAGAGATAGCAGCATCCGCAGGAATCGAGCTTGTGGAGATTTGTTACATGGGAGACGACGTGAACGATCTCGCCGCGATGCAGATTGCCGGTTTCTCTGCCGCTCCGGCGAACGCCGCGCGCGATGTTCTGGCCCACGCGGATTTTATTTCGAAGAGCCACGGCGGCAACGGTGCTGTTCGAGAGCTGGTTGAGGAGCTGTTGGCGGCGCGGGGCTTGCGCGCGCACGAGGTCTTCAATCGGCCCTGAGCCCCAACGACTTTCGATACCTGGGAATGGTTGATCGCATGAAGCTTTCTGATTTCGTTGTTCGATTTATTGTCGAACAGGGCGTGAAGCATGTGTTCCTGGTAACTGGGGGTGGCGCCATGCACCTCAACCAGTCGCTCGGCGCTGAGGCTGCAATCGAGCCTGTTTGTAACTCGCACGAGCAGGCCAGCGCGATGTGCGCCGAGGCTTATGCCAAAGTCACCAATCATCTCGGCGTTTGCATGGTGACGACCGGCCCCGGCAGCACCAATGCCGTTACGGGCGTGGCCGGCGCATGGCTTGACTCCACTCCCGTGATCTTCATCTCCGGCCAGGTGAAGCGCCCCGATCGCATGTTCGATAAGGATGGACGACCGCTCGGCATGCGCCAGCTCGGCGTCCAGGAAATCGACATTGTCTCGATCGTGAAGCCGATCACCAAGTACGCCGTCACCGTGCTCGAGCCTGGGGATATTCGCTACCACTTGGAAAAGGCCGCCTATCTCGCGCTGCACGGTCGCCCCGGCCCGGTCTGGATCGATATTCCTCTCGATGTGCAGGCAGCGCAAATTCAAGATCCCTCCTCGATGCGTGGTTTCGATCCGGCTGAGCTCGCGGAACATCCCGGCGGAGTGAACCTGGGGGACGAAGTCAGCCAGCTAATTGAAAAATTGAACCAGGCAGAACGCCCTCTGCTCTTCGCCGGCAACGGTATCCGCCTGGCCAATGCGGAATCGGAATTCGAGCAGTTGCGCAAGCTGCTCAACTTGCCCACCGTTGCCACCTGGTGCGCCGCAGACCTTGTGCCCAGCGACGACCCGACCTATGTTGGCCGCCCCGGATCGGTGGCTGCGCGGGGCGCCAACTTCGCTTTGCAGAATTCCGATTTTCTTCTCGCTATCGGCGTTCGTCTCGACTTTGCCATTACCGGCTATGCCCCGCAGAATCTGGCGCGCGAAGCCTGGAAGGCCGCCGTCGATATCGACGCCGCCGAATTGAAGAAGCTCCACCCGCACATCCAGCAGCCCATCTGCGCAGACGCGAAGTTGTTTCTTCAGGAGCTGTTGCGGCAAAAAGACTCCATCAAGATGCGCAACCACGATGCGTGGGATGCCCGCTGCGCTGACTGGAAGACGCGCTACCCCGTGGTCACTGCCGAGCATCGCAAGCCCGAAAGCAAGGTGAGCATCTTCCATCTCGCTGAAGTCATCGGCACTGAATCCACCCCCAATGACCTGCTTGTCTCCGGCAGTTCAGGAAGCGGCATCGAGATCTTTCTGCTAGCCTGTCCCACGCGCAATGGCCAGCGAATCTACCACACCGCGGGCCTGGGTGCGATGGGCTACGGCCTGCCGATGTCTCTAGCGGTCTGCATCGGCGGCGGCCACAGACGCACCATCCTCGTCGATGGAGACGGTGGCTTTCAGTTCAATATTCAGGAACTGGAGACGGCCTCCCGGCTCAAGCTGCCCGTCAAGTTTTTCATTCTCAATAACGACGGCTACGCATCCATCCGCGCCTCGCAGAAAGGTTATTTTGGCAAGCCCAACATTGGCTGCGACAGCAGCACCGGCCTGACCGTCCCCAGCATGAGCAAGGTGGCCGCGGCCTACAACATTCCTTCCATCGTGATTGAAGACCAGCAGCATCTGCGCGACGACGTTAGGCGTGCGCTGGCGATGGATGGCCCGGTGATCGTCGATGTGCATGTCATTCCCGACGAGATGCGCGCCCCGCGGCTCCAGTCGTACCAGAAGCCCGATGGATCGATGGTTTCCAAACCGTTGGAGGATCTGTTTCCGTTCCTCCCGCGCGAGGAGTTCCTCGCCAACATGATCGTTAAGCCGTTGCCGGAATAGATCTCGAGCGAAGAATTGAGGAGATCGTGTATGGTTTCGCCACTCGCGCCACTTTTTCAGGAATCGGTCGAAGATGTGCAAAGGCGTGAGCGAACTGCTTTGGAGACTCTGCTTAACGAGCGGCAACGCAGAGTCGTGCTTTTCGGAGCGGGAACACTCGGGAAACGGGCGCTCATCCCATTGCACCAAATCGGCTGCATTGTGTTGGCATTTTCAGATAACAGCGCGGCCACGTGGGACACGCAAGTCATGAACACACCCGTTCTTCCTCCCGAAAGGGCTGCCGTGCTTGGTGGAAATTCAGCCCTCTTTCGAGTCTCCATCTGGAATGATCACCACTGGTTTAGTGAAACGTATGCCCAGCTCAGCAGTCTCGGATGCACGCTGATTTCGAGTTATGCTCCACTGTTTTGGAGGTTTCCGGACACGTTCATGCAGCTTTTGCTTTTGAATGAGCCGCCGCACCGCTTGTATTTGGAAGCTGACGCAGTGCTGCAAGCCGAAGATGTTTGGGCCGATCAGGAATCCTTAATTGCGTATCGCGCGAATGTACGCTGGCGAGCGTTGGGCGACGCCCGCGATTTGCCTGGCAGGCCATCGATCAATACCTATTTCCCCGCGGACCTCTTGACATTGAACGAGTCAGATTCTCTGTTGGATTGCGGAGCGTTTGACGGTGACACGATTCGCCAGGCCCTCGAATGCTCGAATTCCTCGATCAAAGCAGTCTACGCTGTCGAAGCCGATTCTCTTTCGTTCGCTCGCCTGCAGGAGTTTATCCAGAATCTTGGCAACGAATTAGCGCAATGTGTTCACCCCTTCGATTGTGCGGTGGGCCTAGAGCGAGGGTCTGTCCGGTTTGAGTGCAGCGGTAGTCTTACGTCCAAAGTGTCCACTCAGGGATTGCTCGTGGAATTGTTTCCCATCGACGAGCTCTTCGCAGACACTCCCTTGACGTTTATCAAGATGGATATTGAGGGAGCAGAATACGATGCTTTGCGCGGCGCAACAAAAGTGATTCAGCGCGATCAACCCATCCTCGCCATCTGCGTTTACCACAAGCAAAACGACATCTGGCGCATCCCGCTCCTCGTCCGCGAGATGCTTCCGGAGCACAAGTTATACCTGCGTGCCTATGAGGACGATGGGTTCCAGACCGTCATGTACGCCGTCCCGCCCAATCGCTGCATCGGGGCCACTTCAGTCTGAATAATCGCGTCGCTTCAGGGAGTTCTCATGCGAATGCCATTCGTACTGAAGTCGCCCATGGCCTTGCCCAGGCTCCCGCGCTGGACGCAGTATCCTGAAGGTCATGCCAAGCCCTGTACGGTCTGGGGCGAATCGGTTCTAGATGGAGGGTCCACGCTAGATGATCGAGGCTTCGAAGTGCGTGATATGCGATGGCCGTATCTTGCAGCTAAAGCGTGCCCTGGTTACGCCCTTCCTGGCTAAGCGGATATGGAACAGGACGCCCTTTTGTGTGGACCTTGTCCGGTGTCAAGCTTGCGGATTCATGTTCTACAATCCCCGGCTCGATGACGGCGATTTGCGCCGCCTTTATGAGAATTACCGCTCGGAGGAGTATCAGAAGATGCGCCACGCCTCCGAACCCTGGTACACCGCTAAATTCAACACTGACCTGGCGTCGCCTCTTTCGTACAAAAACCGCCGGGCAAAGCTCGCGCCCATCCTCCGAAAACACGTCGGCGAGCGAAAGATCCATCGCGTTCTCGACTACGGCGGCGACCGCGGCGATCTGATCGTCGGCTTGTTTGACGGCGCAGAGGCATTTGTCTACGACATCTCAGGAATTCCGGCTGCAACCGGCGCGATCGCAACCACTGACCCGGCTGGATGCGAAGCCGATCTGATCATCAACAGCAATGTCCTTGAGCATGTCGGATTCCCGCGAATCCTGGTGGGCGAGATTCTCAAGGCTGCCCCCAAGGGCGGTCTCGTGTTTCTTGAAGTGCCATGCGAGTTCGCCTTCGGGTTGCCAAGAATCGCCAGGCGGCTCGCGCAAATCGGGGTCATGGCCCTCGCGCATCCAGCACTTGCTCGGCACATCCTCCGCCCTGCCGGCCTCTACATGATGCACGAGCACATTAACTACTTCACTGAACGCTCCTTGATCGAGCTCATGCGCTCGTGCGGCGGCTCTGTCATTGCCGCCGGAAGCTATTTTTCGTCGGGCAGAGCGGGAAAAGCGGATATGGCGTGGTGTTTAGGCGCAAACACGCAAGCCAACTAGCGAAGAGCCCCGGTCATAGCGCTGTGAATGGACACAATACCTCCGAAACCGCTCGACCGGCCTCGCTCACCCGCCGCCCCGCCGCTCAGTTGGTTTCATCGCGACGCCGGTTCCTGTGTCCAGCCCCTTCGCCCCTAAGCCCCTGTTTCCCTGGCCTTTCCGTTTGCATATAATTTCTCGCTTCTGGCGCACAATGGACCTAACATCACCAAATCAGCAGATCGCTGGACACTGTCTTTTCTGGAGCTCGAAGTCATGTCAAAACCACCCAGGAACATCGCCGTAGCCAATCGAATCCAATCGTGTTTGGCGGCTCCGGGCCCCGATCCGGCCCTGCATACTGACTCAGTGCCCCCAGTACACAGCCACCAGCCTACAGAAAATGAAGGACTTGTCGGCCAATCCGTGAAGGGTACTGGCTCAGTACGCGGCGAAGCTCAAAACCGTGAAATACCGTAACATGAAGAAAACAAGGGACCGGCCCTCGGATTCGAATTCGTCGGCATTCGGGGCGGACCGGGCGGAAGTCAACCGAGAAGTTGACCAAAGTAAAGTTTGCCCCAGAAAATGCCCCGTAAGTCCTTTGAATTGGGGATCATATCGACTAACCCCTTTGGAATCAGTGGGTTGGAGCAAAGGATCAGGGGTACAAACGATTGAAGAGAAAGCACTTAACCCTCAAAAGGGGATGGGGGGGACGGGCCTGTGAAACTGTGAGACTGTGAAACTGTGAGAGTCGCCCGGGCGGCCGCTATCGGCCGGTGCCGCACTTGAAGACCCGAACAAATTCATTCTGGATGAACGGAGCATCTTGCCACACCCAGCTATCCCTCCTGGTCCAAACGGGATCGCGGGCGTTCACGACTAACACATCGACGTGCAGCGCCTGGCAGATACGATCAACCTCGGCTTTCGAGGACGTATCACCGGGCTCAGGGTCGAAGATAGCCTTCAGACCATCTTGCATTGCCGGGCATTGCTCCTCAGATCCACCGAATTCCGTCAAGCAGTTAGAACCGCCGGCGTCGGCCTCTTGATAGCGGGAATAGATCAATATCTGGTTGAACAGTTCGGTCTCCGGGTTGTATTGAACAACCATGTCTGCAGGGACCAAGTGATCTAACTCGGCGTATGCGCTGCGAACGAAGTAAGCGTCGTGACCGCTTGCCAGGTCCAGATAGTCTGCCCAATGATACTTATCGCTTAATACTGAGTAAACGCGGAGCATGCCCAACTGGTAGAGCGACGCCGCGCTACCCAGCGCAATGAGGACAACGAGAGCCACATCCAGCAACTGTTCGTCCGAAAGGCCCTTGGCTGGGCGTTCGCGGTGAGTCGTAACCCGATCCGCCAGGTAGATGGCCGCCCAAAGCAGGAGTGGAAACTGCATGACCATGGCCCCCCGCCAGGCGAGATCGTTCGGTCCTAGAAGAACAGTCGACCGAACAAACATGATCACCGCGAAGGCAGAACCGGCCATAACCCACATAGCCTTCTGCGCTTCAGAAAGAGTTCGCCACCTGCGCCAATCGCGGCCTGCCTGAATAAGGCCCACTACCATGTAGATTCCCAATTCAAAAAACAGAACGAGGAATGAAAAGAAGATCCAAACGCACAACTTCACCAGGTGGTTGTGAATATCCAACGCAAACGGCAGCCGCCGCAGCTCGAATCCAACAAAGTGGCTGCCTGCCCCGCTTTCATTCACTCCGGTACCAAGCAAATCGCGCAGGTAACCGATAGAAAGCACCAGTGCCAGGGCGCCTGCGCTGCAATAAAGAATCGCCGCGCGGATCCTGCCGCTCAAGAGTTGGTAAACCAGCCACACGAGAATAAACACTGCAAAGGTAAACGTGACGTATACCGATAGCCCCGCGGCGCTCGAAAATCCGACCGCGGCGAATAGAAAGAACCAAATCCGTGTCGGGAGTTCTCCTTTGCACGTGGCCTTCCAGAGAAAGAGAAATCCCGCCAAGCAGGCCACTAATGCCGCCACGTGATGCGGAACCCAGATCAGAGCATCGAACCATGATGTGATCTGGCCCGGGTCCCACCATTCCATGTCAGCGGAAGGAGTATGCCCATTGGCCCAACTGATAAGCGTTGGAATCAGATCGAGGCCCGTGACAGCAAGCAGAGCAATCCCGATGACGGATGCGATACGCAATTTGGAGGATTGTTCGAGAAAATTCTTCAGATAAAGCGGAATCATTGCAGCCAGAAGCAGGCCACTCCATATGCAGCTGGCGTAAAGCACGAACCGCGTGTTGCTCCCCGACATGAATGCCGGTAACGCACATAATACGTTCCAGTAGTAGTAATAGCGTGCTGGAACAGGTTGTCCGGGAAAGAAGAATGGATTTGCTGGGGGGGCGCCGGTGCGCAGCGCGGAAGCGATAAGGGGACTCCGCACGGAGTAGTCCCAGGTTGCCGCATTCGAGTAAATCCTTTGCCCTGACTGCAGATCCGGCAGCGAAAGGAAACAAATGACGATCCATACGCCAACCATGCAGAGCGCTGCCTTGGTCGTCCAATGCATCCCAGTGCGAAATGCATAGCCCCTGCGCCTCCACTCAAACAGCAGTCTCGCAAGGAACGCGATCCCAATCAGAAAGTAGAGCGCGGACACAATCCAGACAGGGAAGAAGCGGCACAAAAAATTGATAGCGAAAGGTGACACCGCGATGGAAATCGCCAGGGCCAGCAGCACGCGCTCAGACAGACCCCGTCGCCGGAAGTCGAAGACATTCGAAACTAAACCGAGAAGATAGCCAGGGGCAACCAGGATGAGCGAGAACCATGGAAAGGCCAGGAGGATTCCCTGCACATCCTGCACGGTAAAGTTTTGAGCCAAGGCGCTCTTCCTTGAAAGATATGATCCGGTGTCACTTGTTTCACCCCTGATTGTCTCAAATTCTGCCGCCTTTGGGCCGGTCTCGATCGGCCGCGCCTGCATCCGCAGCCACGATTTGGCCAACTCTTCGCAATTCCGACTGGACCGCTCGCCGTGTCGTTTCGCTAGCAATCTCGTTCGTACAAAGGATCAGGAAGGCCGGCCGAAATCCTGCCGTTCAGGCAGACGGTATCTCAGATTGCGATTTCACGTCTTCTTCGACACGCTTTTGTCTGAACGAAAAATTCTTATGACCGAAGAAGCTGAAAAGCACCGTCACAACCATCAGCATGGCCCCAGCAATGTACGGAGCCTGCACCGGCTTTAGCAGAATGTGGCGCAGGATCGGAACCAAAATGGGCAGGCCCGCCAAGCCGATAAGCGCGCTACTGCCATACACACCAAAGCAGCGTATCCATTCGACCAGATAGTTGCCGCGGGTCCGAAAGACGAACCACTTATATCCGAGGAAAGCTACGCTAATCGCGATCACATTGGCTAAAACCGCCGCGTACATGTAGTTGTAAGAGCCAAGTCCTCTGAACCACCAAGTGAGAAACGCATAAAGGCAATAACCGAATATAGTATTGAATCCACCCACGAGGATGTAGCGCATGAATTGCCCGAACGACTTGTGAGAATGCGGCTTCACTGGGATGCGGGCCTTCAGAAGTTGATGCGTTCTTTTTCTGTAACGAGGGGACGATTTAGAACAAATGTGTGGATGGAGCCCACGTACTCACCAATAATGCCCAGCGCAATCAACTGCACCGATCCAAGAAAAAACAAGCCGAGGACGACGGGTGCAATGCCGACCGTAAAGCTCGACCAGAAGATGAGCTTGTAGGCCAGGTAAAACATTCCCAGAAGGAAGCTGAAAAAAGCTGAGATGAAGCCAAATCCGATGACAAGGCGCAGTGGCACTTTGGAGAGGTTGGTGATGCCGAGCATAGCGAAGTCATAAAGAGAATAGAAGTTGTTCTTGGTGAAGCCGCGCTCGCGGCGCTTCTGTTTGTAGAAAACTTTGGCACATGGCAGTCCAAGTTCCGCAATCATTCCCCGGAAGTAAGGGTACGGGTCGCGGAAGTTAGCGCGGATTTGCTCGACAATTGATCGATCGTAGAGCCCGAAGCCAGTAAAATGTTCCAGGATTTCCACGTTCGTCAGCCGGGCTACAAGTCGATAGTAGGCTGTGCGTACCGCATACATCAGGCCGTTTTCATCGCTCGAATCTTTAATGGCGGCGACGATCGGAAAACCTTTTTCCCATTCGCGAATCATCTCGATGAACAGCTCGGGCGGATCCTGGAGGTCGGCCGCTATTGATCCGACTGCATCACCCTCAGCCTGCAAAAACGCATGCATTCCCGAGCGGTCGGTGCCGAAGTTGCGCGCGTTGACGATCACCTTGACACTGGAATCTTCGGCGGCCATTTCGCGCAGCACCGCAACAGTGCCATCTTTTGAAGCATTATCGGCAAACAGATGCTCGAAGCGATACTCGGGAAGCTGCGCCGCCATCGCCATCACCCGGCGATGGATTTCGCGCACATTAAGCTCTTCGTTGTAGCAGGGAGTCAAGATCGTGATCACTTTCCTGGCCATTCCACTCCTCTACTTTGGGAGACGCTTATAGGATTTCTTGGCATCTCGGGGCAAGCGAACGAATAAGGCTCCGCAAGTCACCGGCCGACGGCCTTACACGTTAACAATCTCGCAGGGCGGCCTGATCTGGTATTTCCGAAGTATAAGGCAGCGGTCCTGCTTCATGGCGCTTTTTGCATTGACACGTGGGCCGATGGCGGTGTGCCAAGATCAGTTCAAATCACAGATTCTGGCCGGCAAAATCCTTGCGGGAATGTGCATTGCGCTTCGGGGTGCCGATAAAATAGTGAAGTCCAACTCGCACAAGGAGTCGGGCGCGGCTTGAAAGCTCGACCTTTTCAATCAAATTGCGAAGCCGGTTATTCTTTGCGGATCAAACGGCAGAGATCCCGGTCCTGCCGTGTATCCAGAAGCCTCAATGAAATCGGCTGCTGGAAACGGCTGCGTACGTCGCGGCCAATTCGGTAAGGGCGCAGGGCCTCTTTCCGATCGCATTGTGAGACAAGATTGCAATACGTGATATTTTGCGGGAGCTCGTAGGGGGCGGGCGCGGCCAGTTCGTGGAGTGAACTAGAAAAACGTATAAAGTCTGTCTCTGAACGAGACTAGAAAGCGACCAGGTTGCGCTTTGCCGAATAGATAACGAGCAATGTTCTGTCGTCAACTTCAAGCTTTCGATAGATCGAAGTTAGATGGTGCGATACAGTTGCTTCGCTGATGTGCAACCTGTCGGAAATGGTCTTGTTTCTGAGTCCCTGACAGATCAGATCGATCACTTCACGTTCCCGTGGTGTGAGGGCTGCAATCTTATGCGCATCAGGATCTTCAGTCTCTCGCGTGTCGAGCAGGTTTTCCAGCACCTGCTCAGCGACTGTGCGCTCGAGCCAGACGCCGCCCCGGGTCACTTTTCGGATGGCGACGGGAATCTGCTGTATCGGCCACTCTTTTTGAATGACGCCTTTTGCGCCGCAACGCAGCGCAGCTTCGAAGAAATCAGTGTCCTTATGGTTCGTTAACACGATCACGCGGGTCTCATCGATCTCAGCCACAAGACGTTCGAGTTCGTCTAGCTCCTCTTGCAGAATCTCAGTGCTGACCAGGAGTACATCTGGAGTATGTTTGCGTACCAAGTCCAGCAACTTGTCACGGCTGTAGCACTCTGCCAAAACCTGGATGTCGGCATGATCGGCCACCGCGGTCCTCAACCCTGACAATGTAAGAGGCTGATTATCCGCAATAACAACCTGAATATCGCCCATAAAACTCCCTTGGCGGCTCCAGAACATGTGGCCTGGACAGCGAATGGTTAGATTCTTGCGAGTTCAAGGCAGCAGATTTCGAATCAGTGGATGAAATGGACCTGCTTGCGCTGACCGTTTGGCTGAGCACCCTAGACGTTTTTTATGTGTCTACTTATCAAGTGTTTTATCAGGTGTTGGTGGCTCTTCCGCCAAATCAATTGACCGCTCGAGAGAAGGCCTGCTCAGTGTGTTTAGACGCCTCGGCATTCCAAATGGTTGGGCAGGTGTTCATGCTTTTGATAATCCCTTTTGTCTCAGTTATCTCGCTGCTTCGCGGCCGCGTCGTCGCTATTGTTACTTCCCCTTGTTTTTTGCGGCTCAAGTCTTCGCCATGGCAGATCCTCAACAGTGGATTCCAGTCCTGCCCGCGAAACGGCAGGAAGCGCACACGATTTTGTCAACAGCATCGGGTTGAACACACATCTAAATTATTTTGATGAGACTTGCAGCAACTTTCCGCTTGTGGAACGCGAATTGAAATCCCTTGGTGCGCTTCACCTGCGCGACGGTGTTCACCTACAGAACTCCGACTAGACCGCCCTGCAATACGGGCGATGGATCCAGCTTGGCACCCTCGGCATTCGCTTTGATGCAGTACCCGATTCGCGCAGCAAACTTGGGCCACTCAACGGCGCGTTGCTTGACAATGTCGACTCGCTAGCCGATAAAACAATCGAGTCTGTTGAGGGGCCAAATGAACTGGATATCAGCAACGAGAGCAACTGGACTTCCGTCGATCGCAGCTATCAGAATCAACTCCTCGCTGCAACCAGAGCGATGAAAGATCAAGCCCATGTCTGGGTGATCGGCCCGTCATTGGCCTTTCTTTCGAGAATGTGACGCGAATTGATCCTTCGAAGGACGGAGACACCATTTCAGTAACGCCAGAAAGGGACTTTTCAGCGCTAAGGAGCGATCCGCAGCCTATGCAGAGTCTTCCGGGCCGCACGACAGGAATTATAGAGGATAGTTCGATTCGAACCATCGTAGCGGCTACGTTCCGTTATTACCGCTTGTGGTTTCTGGTTGTGATCGTGGTCGTTACTGCTACGGCGCTTTATGTCTTGCCTGCGGCCACGGCACATTGCTGCCAGGTCATATGGCAGGGTTGTCGATCAGGCCCGAATTGTGAGATTCAATTCGCAATACTCTGGCACGGCAAGCCAAAATCTTGGCTGCGCTTGCTTCGACATGGGCACCCGAGGTAAGTGCCGCGGTCCGATCGCCGCAGACGCGAAAGGGCGCTGCCAGCTTGATTACGAGCATTCAGATTTGAAACAGCATGTGAGCTGCGCACACCCGTGCCCGAAATTGAGAGATTTGGCGCAGCTCGTCAACCGACATAACGCAGTTGGAAATTTACATTATCTTGAGGAGAAGCCCCACCAAGGTCCGAAGCTAAGTTGCTCATTTTTGGCTGCCCCCCAGGGATTCGAACCCCGATATGCTGATCCAGAGTCAGCTGTCCTACCATTGAACGAGGGGGCAAAAAGAGCGAGCGGCGGCTCCGCTTGTAGCTGTGTGGCGTGGCCCTACCGTTGCGCGCATAAAGCCAACCTATTCATCTTACGGGGCATTCCTGGGCGCGGTCAACGGGACCAGGGATAACAGAAAAACGCGGTACGCCGACATGCGGGCTAAAACCTGAGGCTGGAAGCCGCGGAGGTGGAGTCGCTCATTACCACCCGTACGTTGCGGACGCCCGAGAGTGAATTGAATGTGCGAAGCGGCAGGGGTAGGACATGCAGGCGTTGGTGTCGATGGTAATCGCCGGCTTGGGCGTTGCCAGTGTACCGTAAACCCTATCCGCGCAGCGCTCCTCGAATTGTGAGACCGAAGTGAGGTTCCATAGCTAATCACAAGCTTCCCTGTTTTCGCTTCCCTGCCCCAACACTTCTTCACTCCTCGCGCAACACTTCAAGCGGCCGCAAGCCAAGAATCCGGTAGCTCGCGATCCAGCCCGTAGCTGTGGCCAGCACCGCCGTTCCGACGAGCGCCATCACCGTCGCAATCCATTCGATGTGAAAGCCGATGTCGAGCCTGTGCAGGAGCACTGCGCGTGAGCAGATTGGCAAATACGACGCCGACCGCACCGGCCAGCAATCCCAGAACACTAAACTCCACGCTGAAAGTGCGCACGATGCGCATCCGCGTGGCGCCCAGCGTCTTGAGCACCACCGCTTCCTGCATGCGCCGGAAGCGCGTGCTGGCGATGCTCGAAGCGAGAATCGTCAGGCCGGCGAGAATCGAGAAGCCGGCCAGCAGGCGCACCACGAACGTGATCTGATCGACGACGCTTTCAATGCGCTCGAGCACATCGGCAACGTTGATGATGGTGATGGTGGGATAGGCCGCGAAGAAGGCGCGCTCCATCGCGGCCACCTGTTTGGGATCGATGTGCACGCCGCCGTACCAAGTGGACGGCTGATCAGCAAATCAGCCCCGAAGGCAAAACAAACTGGCACGCGCGCGCCAAGGTGCTGGCCGTCGGCACGATAGATGGCGGCGACTTTGAGCGTCCGCGTTGTTCCGCCGGTCTCCAACTCCACGGCAGAGCCCACGCCAAGGTGCAGTCGCTTGGCCACGCCATCGCTCGACCGCGATCTGCGTCTGTGCTGCCGCTTGTCCACCATGCGCCCGCAGTCACCTTGTCGCCTTCGGGCGGCGCATCGGCCCAGCTGAGCTCGGCACTTTCCAGCATGCGCGCCGGATAGTGCTGGCCCTTCATCTGCTCCACCGGCTGCCCGTTGATGGAAACGAAGCGGCCCATCACCACGGGGATCAGATTGAGTGGCTGGCTCAACACCTGGCTGGTGCGCGAAAAATTCCTTCACGCCGGCGAACTTCGTTGGTTCGCACGTCGACAAGAAAA
This sequence comes from uncultured Acidobacteriaceae bacterium, assembly GCA_963758785.1. Classification (GTDB taxonomy): domain Bacteria; phylum Acidobacteriota; class Terriglobia; order Terriglobales; family Acidobacteriaceae; genus Telmatobacter. The sequence continues at coordinate 163,790 of CAVWXA010000013.1, read as the reverse complement.
ACATTGGGCAGGTTTGGCGAGGCGGTCTTCGCGCAGATCGCTGCAAGAGATCTCTTTGCATGAGATAGACCGCGAGGATGAGCATGACTCCCGTGCCCAGCGCCGCCAGCACCGCGGCGGATTGATTGCCGGGACGATAGAGATTAGCGAGGCCGTGACGCAGCGACGACGGAATGCGCAACCGCGTGCGATTGAGCAGAAAGCGCAGCGTGCGCAGAGGCCACAGCCGCCATGATGAGCAAGACCATCAGCGTGATGGTGAACAGGAGGGCAAACCACGCGCCGACTTTAGGCGAATCAGAAAGCGCCCACGCAATGGCGCCCAGCCCGGCGATCACCGCTACTGCAATGCCGAGTTGCAAGCGGCGCGCCCACCAACGCGCAAACCAGTCTGCCGATGCCGGCGGGGCCCTGTTCGACCAGCCTGCGCAACACCAGCACCGGCCGTCACCGCGCGGACATCGAGCAGCGGCGGCAGACAAAAGAGCAGTGTGGTCAACAATCCGGTTCCCAGGCCGGCCAGCGCCGACTGCCATGGGAACTGAAGGATCGACGTGCACGGGAAGCAGCTGGCCGAAGGCCGCCGGCAGCGCGGCCATCACACCTACGCCGGCGGCGACGCCGAGCAAACCGCCGGCAAGCCCAAGGCCCAGCGTCTGCAGAAGAAAGATGCGCAGCAAATCGGATGAGTCCGCGCCGATGGCCTTCAGAATTGCCAGCATGTCCATGCGCTGCTCGAGATGCGCGTGCATCGCCATGGCTACGCCGATGGCGCCAAGAACCATCGCAACCAGGCAGATGAGGCTCAGGATGGAGGTGGCGTTGTCGAGGCCGCGCGTGAGCGCCGGATTGCCTTCGCGAAAGTCCATCACCTGCGCATCGGGCAGCGCCGCTTCCAGTTGCGTGCGCACCGCGGCTGTCTCCGCATCGGCAGTCAAGCCCGCGCGGCGGCTTGTCAGGCAGCTTCACGAGCAGTCGCCGGCTTGCGCGGCTGCCCGGCGCCAGCAATCCGGTGCTCGTGCAGCGACGCCTGCGAGATCATCACGCGCGGCCCCATGCCAACGCCGGCGCTGATGCGGTCTGGCTCCTGCTTCAGTACTGCAGTAGATGCGGAAGTCCTTGCCACCCAGGCGCAGCGTATCGCCGACTGCGCATTCAGGCGGATGAGAAACTCATCCGCGACGACCGCCGAGTCGCCCTGGAGAGCCTGCTGCAGCGGCATCGCCGGCTCCAGCTCCGCCGTTCCGTAGAAGGGATACTCGGCCGGATCGACCGCCTTGAGCGAAACCAGCAGCGGCACCGGATCGACGGCACCGAGGCCATCGAGATCGTCTCTGTGACCCACGTGGAGCGGATTGCGTCGCCGCTTTGGCCTGCGATGGCCGCAATCTTGCTCAGCTCGTCGGGCGTAGGCGCGCGGAACATGCGCGCGCTCAGATCGCCCGCCAGCAGCGAACGCGCCTCGGTATTCAGCGTCTGCGCGAAAGCTGTCGCTGAGCCCGCGCACGCCCACCAGCGCGGCCACTCCCACGGCGACCGACAACACCACGAAGCCGAACTTGCCGGGAGCGGACTTCAGATCGCGCCAGCCAATGGCCGCAGCGCGTTTCCAGCTCAATGCGCGCTTGGCCATTCTTCTCCTTGTGCTCGACTGTGAGGCCGGCTGGAACCGGCCCGGATTGTGAATCTTCAACCATCAGCCCATCTTTGAGCACAATCTTGCGGTCGGCGCGGCTGGCCACTTCGGGATCGTGCGTCACCAGCACCAGCGTCGTTCCCGCTTTGCGATTGCGTTCGAGCAGCAGATCGAGAACCATGCTTTCCGTTCACTGAGTCGAGATTGCCGGTCGGCTCGTCGGCCATCACGATGGGCGGCTCGACCACAAAGGCGCGCGCCAACGCCACGCGCTGCTGCTCGCCGCCCGAAAGCTGCACCGGATAATGATCCATGCGCTCCCGCAGGCCCACCTCGTCGAGCAGGCGCCGCGCCTGCAGCGAGGCCGCTGCCTTCCAGATTGAGTTCGTAGGGCAGCAGCACATTTTCGAGAGCCGTGAGCGTTTGGATGAGCTGGTACGACTGAAAGACGAAGCCGATCTTGCGCCCGCGCACCGCGGCCAGCTCGGTCTCGGCCAGATTGTGGATGGGCACGCCATCGAGCCAGATTTCGCCTTCGCTGGGCGTGTCGAGACCGGCGAGCAGCCCTAGCAGCGTGCTCTTGCCGCTGCCGCTCGCGCCCACGATCGCCACAAACTGCCCGGCCGGAATGTCCAGCGAAATGCCCTGCAGAATCTCCACGCGCCGCGCGCCGTTCTGGATCCATTTCTTCGCGCCCTTGACTTGAATCAATGCGTTCCTCCGCCACTCGCAGTGTAAATGGCCTGTCTTAACGGTTTGAGGCCGCAAGTCCCAATCGCACGCGGCTACACTTTATACGTGGACGTTCGGCGATTGGTTCTTGTCGCATTTTGCCTGCTGATTGCGATGGCTTGGCGCCGCTGCCGCGCCGCCGAGGCGGCCCATTCTTGTCTGCTACGGCGACAGCATCACCGCCGGGTTTGGCCTCCATTACGGCCAGGCCTATCCCGACTTCCTGCAGAAAAGGCTGGACGCCCAGGCTACGCGTACAAAGTTGTCAATCAGGGCACGAGCGGCGCCACCACCAAAGATGCGCTGGCGGATCTGCCGTTCGTTCTGCGCCTTCACCCCGCCATCGTGATTGTGGAGTTCGGCGGCAACGACGGGCTGCGCGGCCTGCCAGTCGACCAGACGCGCAGCAATCTCGACCAGGTGCTCACCGGGCTCGAGAACGCGCATGTGAAGACCTTGCTCGCCGGCATCACGCTTCCGCCCGATTACGGACCCGACTACATTCGCTCGTTCGATCAGATCTTTCGCGATCTCGCCGCGAAGCACCACGTGGCCCTTGTACCCATGCTCTATAAGAATCTGATCAACGTTCCGGGAACCATTCAAGGCGATGGCATCCATCCCACCGCCAAAGGCTCGGCGATCATCGCCGGATACGCTTTTGCCAGTGCTAAAACCGCTGCTGCGCAAGGGACCGTAGGTTGGTTCGACGCCAAAACAGCAACAGCCGGGATCGCTCCCGGCTGCTCATCGTATCGTGAATTTGATTGTGGCTAAAATCAGTTCAGCCTGGCTATCCCTTGGCGGTCGCCAGAGCCTTGAGGCGCGCGTTTAAACGGCTCTTGTAACGGGAGACAGTGTTGGAGTGCAGAACGCCTTTTTGCACGCTTTTGTCGAGCGTTGAGACGGTGGCGCTGTACTGCGCCTTGGCGGCCTTTACGTCGCCCTTGGCCAGCGCCTCACGCAATGCCCGCAGGCTGGTTCGCACGCGGGCGCGGTTCGCGCGGTTCACTTCGGTTCGGTTTTCGGTTTGCCGGGCGCGCTTGAGTGCCGATACGTGGTTTGCCATGGCTTTGCTTCAATCTCCAAGCCTGAATTTCAGGGGTTTGGTCCTGTTTCTCAGGCAAAATGATGCGGAGTTTAAGGCGGATCGAGCCGCATCCCTCGCAATCTCCTAGTGTACGGGAAGAGCGGGAACGGGTCAATTTGCAAGCAAAGGCACGGGCGGACGCCAAGGTGTGAGCTTTGTTTAAATCCCTGCAGAGAATGATCGTTTCTTGATGGGTTGGGGCCGGATTGACCCGGTTTCGACCGCCCGGTATACTCGAATTTGCGTCAAGCGGGAGTAGCTCAGTGGTAGAGCATCGCCTTGCCAAGGCGAGGGTCGCGAGTTCAAGTCTCGTCTCCCGCTCCATTCCGCATCGCGTGGTTGGATTTGGACCATAGGAAGAGCGGCATGGGACGATCCGCAAATGGTGACGCAGGCAGCCCGAGGCGCGGTACCCAAGTGGTAAGGGAGAGGTCTGCAAAACCTTTATGCGCCGGTTCGATCCCGGCCCGCGCCTCCAATCTTTTGCATGCAAATTCAACAATTTGTGCAGATTCGAGCGATTTCAGTACGCTTCCATAGGTGTGTCTTTTTCGCGAATATTCGCGTCTTTTATGGAATTTTCGTCCGGTTTCGTGTGGGGGGGTCGGACCAAAACCGGACAGAAAATCTCGCCTAAAACGCCGTTCAATCCCCCGCCCAATACCAGGCACGAATGCGTCTCACAGTCCATGGTGACGGTCTCCGTTGCGTCGAGTGCCACGAAGACTGGGTCATGTGATGATAAAGGGATCGAACGGGTAGAGGCATTGATGAGCGAGTTCGGTGAAACGTTGATGAGCTTAGGCTCGGCGGTCCATCCTAATGTTTGCCATTGCTCTTCGCCTTGCGGTGTCCTTGCTTCATCTTCCGGTCGTATCGCTTCATCGCGTTCTTCTTATCCTCTTCGGCCGGATGGACATATTTGTCGACCCACCAACACTGGAGCTTGTGCTCGTAGCTCTTGCACGGCCAACTGAGCTCATGAGCATACGCCAACATTTTCTCTTGGCCGCCGCTGATCGCTCATGATAGAGAGCAAGTTGGGTTTGTTCGGGTTTGTCGCCGGGCCGGCGGACGCTTCGGTGATAGCGTCGGATACCGCCATCGAGACACCGGAAACAATAGAAGCCCCAACTCCGGCGGCTATGCCAGTGGCGAATTCTCTCTGGCTGACGCGAATCATTCTCCTTCCTCTATCTCAATTTCATGCCAGTGCGCAATCAAACTTTCTGTATCCACAATCGGCGCGCTTCCTTGCCGTTTCAACGACTGTTAAAGGTGAGTTTCAAAGCCAGTGTTGTCACGTGTGAAAATCGTTTTCCACACCGTCCGGACGCAAGCAACATAGGACTCGAGCGCAACACTAACAACTCCGTCCATGGAACGCCGCCTGGTAAATTGCCTCGGCGTCCTGCTGCGACATCGGGCGAGGATTGTTCTTCATCAACCGCGTGACTCCCAGACCTGCTGCCGCCAAGGCTGGCAATTCGTTTTCGTTGATGCCTAAGGCGGAAATGCGCATTTCTAGGCCTGTAGCATCAATAAGTGACCAAAGCTTCCGAATGCCGTCTTCTGCGGTTCGTTCCTTAGTCGCCAACGGGGAGGCTCCAAGCGCGATTGCGATGGCAGCGTGACGATCAAAGGATGCTTCCATGTTAAATCGCATCACGTGTGGGAGAAGAAGCGCGTTCGCATGCCCATGGGCAATGTGAAATTTTCCGCCGAGCGGGTAAGAGAGCGCATGGACGGCGGCTGTATTTACCGGGCCCAGGCAGAGCCCGCCGTAAAGACTGCCCAGCGCCATCTTCTCCCGAGCTGCTAGGTTAGTCGGCTGGCTTACTGCATCCACCAACGCGTCGGCGATAAGTCGAACCCCTTCAATCGCCCATGTATCCACAATGGGGTGAGCAAATTTGTTTGTGTAAGCCTCGATGCAATGGGTTAGCGCGTCCAGTCCGGTGGCGGCCGTGACCGCCGGTGGAACGCTGATCGCCAATTCCGCATCGACGAAAGCCGCGTCGGGGACCAGCCACGGGCTGACCACGCCTTTCTTCATCTCGTCACCTTCGTCCAGCAGGATGGCGTTTGGCGAGACTTCGCTTCCTGTGCCTGCAGTAGTTGGAATGCAGACAATGATACCTACCGACGAATCCATCGGTTTGGCACCAGCAAGCTAGCGTTCGAGCCGGGCCGACTCAATGCAGCTCTAGATAAGCCCGTTTTACGGTGCGAAACCGAAGCGGGTCGCTGGAGACGGAATGACCAAAAACTTGTTCAACGTGTTTCTCCGTTCGCCTAATAGCAGGAGATGTCGCGCTCTGAAAGCGGGTGAATTCTCTCGGTTTGCGCTTTTCGACGAACAACTGGAAGATCGATCATATTCTTCTGTGTAACAGTTCGACCAAAATACAAGGCGGCAGTACAATTCAACCGAAGTAGAATGATTCGTCTTCCGTTGAGTTGTGCCTCGCCAAATTAACATCCGTACGGCTCGAAGGTGCTTGTTGACGGTTAAGGCAATCAAGAGAAGCGCGCATCCTTTTGAGCTTAGTGGGCATGTGTCCGGCGAGATTTCTACCGTGTTTTGTTTCGTATAACCGATTCATGCTCCGGTTGCTGAGGCTTCTATTCACTTTGCCTGTTCGGTCTCTGCGCTGACGCCATCATCGTCTCTTGGAGAACCTGGCTTTGCGGCAGCAGTTGTTAATCCTGGAACGGCGCAGTCCGCGTCCACGATTTTCCAATGCCGACTGATTCCTTTAGGAACTCGTTGAAATTCGCCTGATTGCGTCGTCTTTCCTGGCGATTTTCATTTCTTCCTGTTCGAAATCTGTTTGAAGTACAGTTCTTTCCGGTGTTTATAAGGGTTTGTGGTCCTCAGGAATGATCCCCGAGGCTCGCACCCGGCTCTCAGGCACAGTTCTCTCGGAGCATTTCCGGTGGTTGAGCCATCAGTCGCGGCAGCCGGATCAGGTTGTGCGCTGCGCAACTGAACACGAATAGCCAGTCCACCTTCTCCAGTCCTCGTAACTTGACTTGCCGAAGCGGACCAGTTTGCTTCAACCATCCGAATCCCTTTTCGATCAGCCAGCGGCGACTCAGACTGATCGCATAGCCAGGTTGCCGCGTGGTTCTCCGGTCCAGGTTGCTGCTGCGGTTGTTGTCGTTCTTCGTGATATGCGGAGTCACCTTCAGTTCCCGCACGGTCCGAACGAAATCCTCACTGTCATAGGCCTTGTCGGCGCCCACAGTGATGCGGCGGGCGCGACCTTGCTGCTTGTCGGCCAGCATCAACAGCGCGGCATCGCGCTCTGCATAGCCATCGGCATGAGTCACCATCGCCGCCGCGATTAACCCGTTGCGGTTCTCGACCAGAGCATGGCCAAGATAACTCAACTTCGACTCCTTGCCGTAGCTCTTCTTGTACAACCGCGCATCCGGATCGGTGGTTGACTGATGCGTATCGTTGCTGCGCTTCTGTCCGCGAAAGTCCGTACCATCGTCATCGTCGGAGCCATCCTTGGAGCGAAAGCTCTTCTGCGAGGCCCAGGCCTGGATCAGGGTGCCGTCTACGGTGAAGTGTTCGTCGGACATGAACTTCTTCGCCTGCTTGTTCACCTCGGCGAAGAACCGCTGCGCCACATCCGAGGTCAGCAACCGATCGCGGTTCTTGGAAAACACCGCATGGTTCCACACCGCGTCGTCCATGCCAAGGCCCACAAACCAGCGGAACAGCAGGTTGTAGTCGATCTGCTCGACCAGCAAACGCTCTGAGCGCACTGAGTAGAACACCTGCAACAAAAGCGCCCGCAGAATGTACTCCGGTGCAATCGAGGGACGGCCGGAGTCGGCATACAACACATCAAACTCCGGACTCAACGTCCGCAGCACAGCATCCGTCAACTTGCGAACTGCCCGTAATGGATGATCCTGAGGCACGCGCTGCTCCAACGATATATAGCTGAACATACCGTCCTGATCCCGCTCATCTCCACGCATGTCTGTTAGACGAATGGCCGCCAACCTCCGACGCAAACGCGTACCTATTTCAACAAGTTCCTAGAATGGGGCGTAGGCCGTTGCGTCTGATTCGCATCGCTTTCAATAACACAAAAGTAGTGCAATTGACGTTTTATCGATTCGCCTATGTTAAGTTGTATCAACTGATTGAAAGAATCAGCATGATCGAAACACCTTCGACTGATCCGTGTTCGTAGGAAGAGGCCATGTGTCACTCAAGGGCCCGGAAGCCAGATGAGTAAAAACGACACTCCGCTCGCGTGGAGACCGAGAAAGGAAACAGATGGCCTTGCAGGATTCCACTTCGGCAGTAAGCAGCACCGTTGTTCAGGATGCGCTAAAAAGCCATCAGCCACGCAATAGGTCATGGGGTGTGGTGGAATTACTGGTCAGTTATGGGCTGATTCTGACGGCCAATTGGACATCGAACCCTGCACAGCAGTGGTTCTATTGGGCGGCCGTGGCGTGGATTGGTGGATCAACTGCATTGGCATTCATTCGGGGCAGATCGATTGTGTTTCGGATGACGGGATTCTGGCGCTCGTTGTGGATCGTGGGCGCGGCGCTGATGCTGGCGGTTCCCACGGTGGCTATTGCGGCCAAAATGCATACACTGCAGCAGCCCTACGGGCCGATGAGTCGCACGGAAGCCTTTGTGGGCTATGCGGTGTGGGCCATCGCACAGCAATGGCTTCTGCAGGGATACTTTCTTCCGCGCTTGGCGCAAATAACGCCTCGAGAGAGTTGGGCCGCCACGATTGTGGCAGGCTTGTTCGCAGTCGCGCACGCGCCGAATGCGATTCTGGCGGTTATGGCACTGGTTTGGGGACTCGCGGCCAGCTTCCTGTTTCTTCGCTTCCGCAGCATCGTCACACTAGGCTTTGCGCACGCGATTCTCGGTATTACCGTGGCGATTTCGATTCCGGGCCCCGTACTGCATAACATGCACGTGGGACTCGCCTACCTCCAATACCAGACACCGATTGAGTTGCGCGCGGCACGGGCTAATTATCGTCTCTCTGATGCAACGTGGAATGGGAATCGCAAACGGCTGCAGAACCTTCGGCCTGTACAAAAGCTGGAGACGGAAAATTCCGTTCATTCTGAAGAAGAAACTCAGCCGATCGAAATCGTAGCACAGTAAGCCTGATTTATCTTTCCGGTCAACACTCATGCACGCCTGCGGCAGAGAGGCACAATGCGTAAACCTCTCGGAACCGCCAAGTGACATGGTTGGCAAAGATTTGCGGTTTCGGTGTCATCGGCGTCCTGTACCTCGGCAAAATCAAATCCGCTCGGATCTCGACCGCTTCTTAACTGTTAAGGCGATCGAGAGAAGTCCCCTTCAATCTGAACTCCTGGAGAACGCCCATCTCGCCAGGTAGGATTCTGGTTTTACGACAAATCGCCAATGCGCACGCTGAAGACGACGCATTTCACATGGACGAATAGTCGCCGTTGCGTGAAGTTGGTTTCTCAGGCACGGGTCCGGACCCTAATCGCCGCTTGGCCGGTTATACATCTACATGAAATAAAGCGGATGGGTAAACATACGCCTACATTTCGGGACTAACCTGCGATGGATGAGCGACTCGGCGGATTTATGAGTTATTGAGAATGGTTGGACCCAACGTACGCTTTATCACGCGGATACAATAATTACAGCACTGTACTTCTGGCAGGCTCCCTATGCATCGCAGCTAGCGAAACTGAAGTCGGGACAATTCGGACAATGAATAGACCGGATTCCAAGCGTCTTACCACGCAACGTCCCTATGGCGACATCCGCTCTCCGGGGCGAAGCACACGCCATGTTCTCATCGTCGCCGTGCCGCCGGTGAGGACGCTCGATGTGTTCGGTCCGCTGGAGGTGTTTGGTGATGCCAACCGCTTAAGGAACGACGGACCAATATACGAAATCAGTGTCGTCTCGGCCGGAACCGATCGAGACGTCTCAAGCCATCTCGGTCTTCCCGTTCGCACGGATCAAACATACCGCGAGTATTGTGGTTCCATCGACACGATTCTTGTCGCCGGGTACGACGGCGTTTCGAAAGTCCGATACGAAAGGAACTTTCTGAAATGGCTCAAGGAGAGCTGTGCGAGCAGCCGGCGCTTTGGTTCGGTCTGCACTGGCGCGCTGGTTTTGGCTGAGGCCGGCCTTCTTGATGGGCGGCGCGCAACAACTCACTGGAACTGGTGCGAAGAGCTTGCACGCGACTACCCGCGAGTGACTGTAGACCCCACACCTATCTTTGTTCGTGACGGAAATTGCTATACCTCAGCAGGTGTAACGGCCGGAATCGATCTCGCGCTCGCATTTGTGGAAGAGGATCTGGGCAGGCCTGCCGCTCTCAAGGTTGCTCAAATGATGGTGGTGTTTCTGCACCGGCCGGGCGGTCAATCACAGTTCAGCGCCACCCTGATGGCACAGACTTCTGAGAGACGGCCCCTCGGTGATGTGCTCGCCTGGCTTCCTGACAACATCCGGCGCAACCTCTCCATCGAGAGTCTTGCCCGGCGCGCAGCCATGAGTCCACGAAACTTCGCTCGCATGTTTCACCAGGAAGTGGGCAAAACCCCAGCGAGATACATCGAGAGTCTTCGCCTCGAGGCAGCGCGGCGCCAGATCGAATCGACAGCAATAACTCTTAAAGAAATTGCGCTTTCCTGCGGCTTTACCTCTGCGGAGATTCTTCGTCGTGCATTCGTGCGCCGCCTCGGCGTTACCCCCCATCAATACAGAGCTTCTTTTGGGCACACGCGCGTGCGGTAATTCTCTCCCTGCCGATTGGCAGAAACAGTGGCTTTTTTGTCCTGTATCGCTCGCTCTGTTCGAATCGATGCTTGCATCAAAATTAGTACGCAAGATTATGCCGGCTTGACCGCCTGCAACCGGTCTCGTAATCGCTTCAGGTGCTGATTCGGCAAGTGTGGGACCCGACAATAAGGCGGGTCCCACGAAGTCGGCGTATGGCAAAGCCGGTTACGAGTCCAGTTCTGGAACAGGGTCACCTTAATCAACGACTGTTCCACATCCTGCACCCCCTCAGGAGGAATCGATATGAATAAGCTTGACCAGATGTTGAAACGTAACAAAGAGCTCGCTGCCCCCATGCCATCGCTTCCACAGTCTTTGCGGACTTTGAAGGCGGTAATCATCGGTTGCGCCGATATGCGCGTGGATCCTGTACATGTGCTTGGAATCAAACCGGGTGAGGCCGTCGTCATGAGAAACATCGGCGGTCGAGTCACGCCGGGGCTGTTGGAGGAGTTCGGTCTGCTGGGACGAATCGGAGAGGTTGCCGAAACGATTCCAGGAGGCGGCGGGGAGTTTCACCTGATCGTACTTCATCATACGGATTGCGGCAGTACGCGTCTCGTGGGAGACCCAGCCATGCTGGCGCACTATTTTCAGATATCAGAAAAGGAAGTTGCGGCCAAGTCAGTCCCCGATCCACGCAAGTCGGTGGCTGTCGACGTTGCTGTACTCAGGGCGATTCCGGCATTGCCGGACGAGTGGCTCATCTCCGGCCTCGTTTATGACGTCGCGACCGGGCTTGTTGAGGTTGTCGTACCTGCAGCGCCAATTCGCATCGCCCAAGATAGCCTGACGGCCGAGGTTGCGTAAAGAACGCTGGCGTCACCGCGCAGGAACTGCGCGTGGAGTGCATGTTCCGCACCGACGTCGAGGAGAGACAGGTTTGATGAGCAGTCCCTTGTTTGTCAGTGAGAGATCGAAGCCAGCGCTTTCTGTGCGGCCGCTTGCCGTGGGTTGCCTGATCTTCGAGCAGATGGATCAGATTGACTTCACAGGTCCGTTTGAAGTTCTTTCACGCATGCCTGATACAACAATCCAGGTCATCGCGAAAGAAGTTGCGCCTGTTCGGGATGTGCAGGGACTTCGGCTCTCCCCGGGTGTGAGCATTGCGGACGCAGGACTGTTTGATGTTCTGCTCGTGCCCGGTGGTCATGGGCAGCAGGCGCTCATGCACGATGAAGAAGTGCTCGGGCTCATCCGCAAGCACGCTCAGAGCGAAAAGCTTCTATTTTCGGTCTGCACCGGAGCCCTGCTGTGTGGTGCAGCGGGTGTGCTCGCGGGAAGACAAGTGACGACTCATTGGAGTGTTCGGCATCTGCTGCCGCAATACGGGGCAGTTGTGGCCGATGCAAGGGTGGTGGTGGACGGCAACTTCATCAGCGCTGCTGGTGTGACGGCTGGCTTGGATGCGGCCCTGGTGCTGGTCTCTCTTCTGCGTGGAGACGCAGCTGCTCAGGAGATCCAGCTTGCGATCGAGTATGCGCCGAACCCGGTTTTCAATAGCGGCACCCCAGAGAGCGCGCCGCATGAAGTGCTGCAGAGCTTTCAGACAAAGTACCAGCCGATCGGGACAGCAAGGGAGGCGGAGGCAATTCGCTATGCGGCAATCAATCATGCGGTTCGGTGATAGAGCTGGAGCGGCCACGCCAAGCCACGCCTCAGAAACCCAAGGGTCGAAGGGCCATCTTCGCGGTCCGCTTGAGTTCCTCCTTCGTGGAACCATTTGCTGCCTGGATGGAAAGACCGGCAATGATGGTTGAGAGGTACCGGGTGTAGTCGTCCAAATTGATGCTCTTCGGCAACTCTCCGCTTTCCCGCGCTTTGAGAAGGCGCTTCCGAAGGGCAACTTGATTCTGCTTCCGTATCTCCGTCATGAGATCTCTCGCCGGTTTAGCGTCTACGCTGCAGCCCACCGCCCCTGCCAGCGTCATACAGGTAGGCGGATGGCCGGGAGTAGTGAGGAATGCAATCGTGTTATCGAAGAGCGCACGAATGACCCTTTTGAGGGTCGGCGCCTCCAGCGCTTTCGTAGCATATTGCGCCCGAATTTTCATGTAGCGCTCAACGGCGAGTGAAAACAAGGTGTGCTTGTCACCGAAGGCTGCATAAATGCTTGAGGGGTTGAGGCCCATTGCATGGGCAAGATCGGCAATGGAAGTCCCTTCATAGCCTCGTTCCCAAAAAAGCAGCATTGCGGCCTCAAGCGCCGCGTCTTTATCAAAGCCGATCGGCCGTCCCGTCTTTCCGTTCCCTGTTTTCATGTTCTTGCTCATCACTTCCATATTAGATTGCGAAATCGCGCATCCGATCCGCCTTTCAACACATCTGTAGTGATGGTTCCGTATATATGCGGGCTACAGAAAATCAAAGGAGATAAAAATGGGCCTGCCGAAGAACAACGAACAAATCATTCTGGTGACAGGTGCCACTGGTCGGCAGGGAGGCGCCGTGTATCAACACCTGCAGAAGAAAGGATTCAGGTTGCGCGCGCTGGTGCGGAATCCGAATAGCAACAAAGCACGTCAATTGATGCGGCATGGGGAGGAAGTGTTTCAAGGAAGCCTCGCTGATCCTGACAGCCTGAAGCGCGCGATGGAAGGTGTGTACGGCGTATTCTCCGTGCAGCCCTACACGGCCGGTGAGATCCGGCAGGGACTGGCGGTCATTGATGCGGCGAAACGACAAGAAGTTAACCATTTTGTTTACAGTTCGGTAGGTTCGGCCGACGAAGATACCGGCATCCCCCACTTCGAAACCGAAGTCAAAGTGGAAGAGCATCTGCGGTCGAGCGGCTTACTGTATACGATCGTGCGGCCCGTCTTCTTCATGGAGAACTGGTGGAGAGGGTTCGGCGAGTCGATCGGGAGGGGGCAGCTCCAGCAACCGTTAAGCCCGGCGACAACCTTGCAGATGATAGCTGTGGATGACATCGGCGCGTTTGCAGCGCTTGCGTTTGAGCATCCCGGCAAATGGAAGAACAGAACATTTTCGCTGGCGGGCGATGAATTATCGATGCAGCAGATCGCCGACGCATTCAGCCGTGTAACTGCGCGCGATGTGAAGTACGTTCAGGTTTCCTGGGATCAGTTCGAGAAGAGCATGGGACGGGAACTGACGGTGATGTACCACTGGTTCGAAGAAAAAGGCTTTCACTTCAACATTGAAGAGGTGCGGCGCGAATATCCGACGACCCACACTTTCGATCGATGGCTGGAGGCGAACTGGAGCACGACTTCCGTTGTGGCGCATTAGATCATCTGCATTTCGGCCATGATATTGCTGGCGTTGAGGAACAGTGTGAACAACGAACATTTAAAGGAGAAATCAATGGGTGCACTTGAAGGCAAGGTAGCTGTAATCACTGGAGGGGATAGCGGCATCGGGCTCGCTACAGCCAGACGGTTTGTGAAGGAAGGTGCTTATGTTTTTATTACCGGCCGTCGCCAAGAAGAACTGGATAAGGCAGTCTCATTGATCGGAAAGAACGTGACGGCAGTTCAGGGGGACGTCTCGAAACTCGACGACCTCGATCATCTCTACGATGTCGTGCGAAAAGCGAAGGGACATATCGATATCGTCTTCGCAAATGCCGGCATTGTTGATCCTGTTTCGCTTACGGGCTCGACTCCGGAATCCTATGACAAGCACTTCAACCTGAATGCACGCGGGGTCTACTTTACAGTGCAGAAGGCACTCCCGCTGCTCGCCGACAAAGGGTCAATCATCCTTTCTGGATCGGCCGCGTGGCAGATGGGGATTCCTGGCTACGGCGCCTATTCGGCTACGAAAGCAGCGCTGGTTTCCTTTGTCCGTAGCTGGACAGCAGAGTTGGCCGGCCGTGGCATTCGGGCAAACGTGATCAGTCCTGGGCCGACCGAGACGCCCATGATTCATGTCGGCTCTAAAGGATCGCCAGAAGGCACAAGCGAATATTTCCGCAAGATGATCCCCATGGGACGGCTTGGAACGGCGGATGAGCTTGCATCGGCAGCCGTGCTCCTAGCTTCCGCCGAGAGCAGCTTCATCACAGGCATCGACCTGCCTGTCGATGGTGGCACAGCCTCAAGGTAAGCCAGCCAGCGCCGAAGGCGCGTAAGGAATCATCAACTGCCAACAATTCTCAGCATCCACCGAGAATCAGGAGAATCTCTATGAAGTACGCGATTATTGGTTCCGGCAAGATTGGCACTGCACTCGCACGCGTCTTTGCGCGCAAGAATATAGAATTCGCAATCGCAAACTCGCGTGGGCCTGAGACGCTTGCGCCTTTGAGAGAAGAACTCGGGCCCAGCGTCTCTCCACAATCCATTGAAGACGCCTGCAGGGCTGAGATGATCTTTCTTGCTGTCCCATTTCCCGCCCACAAGGATGTCGCGAAGCTGTTTAAGCGCTGGAAGGGCAAGATCATCGTCGATGCAACCAACACGTTTCATGTGACTCCGGAAAAGTTGGGCAGTGCCCTCTCTTCAGAAATTGTGTCCCAGGAGTTCGCCGGAGCACGCCTCGTGAAGGGATTTAATCATCTGCCGGCTGCGCAGCTTGGAACGAATCCCTCCCCGAATGGGCAGCGGCAGGCCGTGTTCTTATCGAGCAATGACGCCGATGCCAGTGCGACCGTTGCGGCGGTAGCAACTCAGCTTGGCTTCGCCCCAGTCGAACTGGGAAGGATCGACGAAGGCGGCGTCCCCCTTCATTTTGTCGGCGGACAGCCTGGCGGGCTTCTGTTTCAGAACCTGGAGAAGGTTGGCTGATTGCATCGGCCACTTGGAGAACATGCACTTCTCAGAGCACACCGTTCGCAAGTCCAACCTCAGTAGTAGAACGGGCCGGCCCGAACAGCGTACACAGAGGAGAAATTTGATGCCGACATCTCTTGAAGACCGACGCTTCGCTCAACGGAGCGCAACCACGTTCCATCCCATTAACGCGGCCGACAAGACCGCGATGGCTAGCTTGCGCGCCATCGTCGAACCCAACAAAGGACGCTTACAGGGTACTGCAGCGCGCGTGCCTTTCGATGCCATCATGGAGCGCGTCGCTGCTCCTGAAGGCGTGACTTTTGAAGCAAGCACTGTGGGCGGTGTTCCGGGGTGGTGGTGCAAGCCGGAAGGCGCTCAGCCCGACGGCGTGCTCCTTCACATTCATGGCGGGTGGTTCAACTGGGGCTCAGCGAAAGCATTTCGCAACCTGGTCGGGCACCTCGCGATTCATGCTGGCGCATTTGCGTTTTCACCTGATTATCGTCTCGCCCCCGAACATCCCTTTCCGGCAGCTCCTGAGGACGTGCGCAACTGCTATGCCGGCCTCGTCGAACTTGGCTACAAGAGGATTGCCATCACCGGCGACTCCGCAGGCGGGACCTTGGCTCTTGGGCTGCTTCTCTCGCTGAAGGCGTCTCAGCTAAACAATCAGGTGGTTCCCGTCGCCGGAGTCGTACTGTCCCCAGTGACGGACCTTTCGCTCTCCGGAGCAAGCTGGACGACGCGCGCGGCAGCGGATCCTTACTTTATCCAACTCCAATCGGCCGAACTGGTGCGGTCCTATCTGAATGGAACAGATCCCAGCGATCCCGCTGCCTCGCCGCTACGCGCGGAGTTAGGCGGCCTCCCGCCGATTCGTGTCCACGTCGGTGACGACGAAGGGTTGCTCGATGACTCGGTCCGTTTTGTCGACCGGGCTCTGGCGGCCGGAGTGGATGCGCAGCTAGATGTCTGGGAAGGCATGGTGCACGGCTTCCTGGGCTCCGTGGGTCACCTGAGCGCCTCGACGCAGGCCCTCCAGCAGATCGGCTCGTTCCTCTCTGAACGCTTCACCGAAACCACGGCAGAGCGGCAAACCATGCCGAAAGACCAGGAGCATGCGATGAGACTCCAGGTCCAACTGAGGAAATCGGAGGATATGTAATGCTGAAACTGCGCAAATTTGCGCTTTGTGTTTTTGTCCTTCTGCCCGTGGCGGCCATGGCCCAGACGCCGACTCCTTCCATGGCACAAACTGAGACAGCCAATGAGCGCCACGCCCAGGTGACTGCGATCGAACAAGTGATGAACCAGTATCATGAGGCGGTTGTCAGTCATGATGGGGCTGCACTCTCCGCCCTGTTCCTGCCCGAAGCGAATATCTGGCTGAGCGTGCTGACTGACAGCGCTTACGATCGGGCACAAGCAAAGGGGGACGACGACCCGAAGGTCCGAGTCAGCAGTTATCTTGATTTCGCGAAGGTTGTATCGTCGACGGCCAAGACTTTCGACCCGAAACACAGCAACGTCGTCATCCATACGGACGGCACTATCGCGACTGTCTTTTTCGATTACGTTTCTAACGTCGATGGGAAGCCCGAAAATCGCGGCAACGAGACCTGGCAACTGGTGAAAGCGACCAATGGCTGGCGGATTGCGGCGATCACGTATTCGTCCGATCCAGCCACGCTGCGATAGCGACTGTGGATCAGCTCTTGACAGGAGCAACCATGTCAATTCGTTCATTTGCAATCAATATTCGCGAGGAGCGACTTGAAGACCTGCGGTCGCGACTACGCGCAGCGCGATGGCCCAAGCCTCTAAGGGGCGCAGGATGGAGCGACGGTGCAGAACTTGAGTTTTTACAGCGATTCACTGACTATTGGCTGAATAAGTTTGACTGGCGAGCACAGGAAAAGCGTCTCAATGGCTTACCGCAGTTCATCGCGACGGTCGATGGCCAGGAAATTCATTTTGTACACCTGCGGGGAAACGGGCCTGATCCATTACCTCTGATTCTGACTCATGGCTGGCCGGGTTCATTTGCGGAGATGGAGCGGGTGATACCTCTCCTCGCGGATCCGCAAGCGCATGGCGGCGACCAGCTCGATGCTTTTCACGTCGTGGTGCCCTCGCTGCCCGGCTACGGTTTCTCGCCCGCCCCGAGTTTACCTGGTGTTAGTTCGCGACGCATTGCCGATCTCTGGCAAGCCCTGATGGCAGAACTTGGCTACGCACGTTTCGCACTCCAGGGCGGGGACATTGGCGCCGGCGTCTCTATGTGGACGGCAAGACTCTTTCCGGAGCGAGTCGTTGGCATACATCTGAACTTCATCTCCAGCGGCTACAGGCCGCCAATGGGAAACGACCTTCCACCGATCTCGCCTGAGGAGAAGGCGTACCTCGACAAAGTTGCCGCCTGGACCGCGGAGGAAGGCGCCTATGCCCATCTGCAGGGACGAAGCCACAGACACTGTCCTATGCGCTGACCGATTCGCCGGTCGGGCTCGCAGCGTGGATCGTTGAGAAGTTCCGCAGCTGGAGTGACTGCAACGGAGACATTGAGCAGGCTTTTGGATTCGACACACTCCTGACTGACATCTCGCTCTATTGGTTCGGTGATGATATCAACGGGTCTTTGCGTCTATATAGAGAGAACAGGCTTGCACCGCTCACCTTCAGACCGGGCCAAAGTGTGGCGCCTCCGCTTGGCTTCGCCTTATTTCCGCGCGAGCTTCCAATGCCGCCGCCCTCATGGGTCAAGCGAGCCTTCAATGTGCAGCGTTGGACGGTCATGCCCCGGGGCGGTCACTTCGCCGCGTTGGAACAGCCAGAACTACTCGTCGAGGATATCCGCGCCTTCTTCCGGCCATTGCGGCAGGGGCAGGAGAACAGATGAAGATTGGAATCATAGGAGCGGGAAACATCGGATCAGCGCTTGCCCGGCACTTCCGCAGACTCGGGCACACTGTGCTGATCGCAAACTCGCGCGGTCCGGAGACGCTTTCCCAGGTCGCTCGAGAGACTGGCACAGCCCCGGTTGCCGTAGCAGAGGCAGCCAAAGGAGTGGATCTGCTGGTCATCACAGTCCCCATGAAGAGCGTGCCTATGCTCCCGAGGGATCTGCTTTCCGATCTCCCCTCGTCATCCCCGATCATTGACACTGGTAACTACTACCCGCTTCGCGATGGTGTAATCCCGGAGATCAAAGCAGGAATGGTGGAGAGTGAGTGGACCTCCCGCGTGCTCGGCCGTCCCATCATCAAGGTGTTCAACAACATTGTGGCGGACAGCCTCCTGCACAGAGGTTTTCCAAAGGGTTCGAAGGGTCGGATTGCACTTCCGGTATCGGGGGGTAACGAAAAGTCGAAGAAGTTCGTAATGACTCTCGTGGACGAAATGGGCTTTGATGCCATTGATGCAGGGCCGCTATCCGAATCCTGGCGCTACCAACCTGGGACACCTGCGTACTGCCCCGATCCAACCATTCAGCAGCTACCGGTACTCTTACAGCGAGCCAAACGAGATAAAGCTGCGGCCAATCGAGATCAGGCAGCGAAAATCATGGCGAAACTGCCCTCTGAATTCCCGCCGCAAGAGTTGGTACGGGTTGCGCGCCTTTCCGCCGGTCTGGATATATTGAACCCGAGAAGCTGGATTGCGGCATTGCGTTTTGGATTCGCGGCTCTGCGGGCTGCATAGCGCCCCGCCGACTGTAGAGGGTGGATCGAATGGAAGTCTATTTGACCGGTCGTGAACCTGCCATGAGAATGTCTACGAGTCTCCTGGCGCTTTGCTGCCAATCACCGCCGGAGGCCACATAGGAGACGCCGATCACCGCCCGAAGCAGATCGGAGGCGTCGACGTCTCTTCGCACATCGCCGCTCTTTTTCGCGCGCTTCACCAACTCATCGATGGCTCCCTGGACCATGCTGCGAGAACCCTCATAGAGCCTGGAAGAGCCTCCGGCGACGCTGTTGAGAGCGGGCGCAATGATGTGCTTTGCCGCGATGTAGTCGACAAACAGGAGCAACCAGGCGCGCAGGGCCTCGACCGGGGACATCGCGGCAGCGAACCCGTGCGCTGCCGCCGCCAGCTTGTCCACCTCGCTCCGGTAGACCGCTTCGATCAGTGCATCCCGTGTAGGGAAATGGCGGTACAAGGTACCGGCTCCAACTCCCGCCTGCTTCGCGATGTCGTCCAGACTGGCATCGGCGCCGTGGCGCGTAAAGGCCCCTTTGGCCACTTCGAGAATACGCTCGCGGTTGCGCAGAGCATCCGTTCGCGGCTTTCGCAGAGCATCCGTTCGCGGCTTTCGCTGAGCAGACTCGGAACGCTTCTTCTTCATTTCAAAAAAATCTTGCAACCGGAGATAGTCTCCGATTATCTATTAATTCGGAGAATATCTCCGTTTTATTCATTTGACAGCTCTTTGTCAATGCCGATTGCAAGCGGGAAGATCCAGCAACGAATTCAGGAGTCTACATGGCCAGGCAAAACAAACAATTTGAGTTTCGCAATCTGTAAAGATTCAAAGCCCTATTCATACTTTTCACATTCTTCAAAAGGAGAAATGGAATGAACAGCAAAGTTTGGTTTATCACCGGCGCGTCCCGCGGTTTCGGGCGCATCTGGGCCGAAGAGGCGCTTAAACGCGGAGATAGGGTCACGGCTACCGCGCGCAGGCGGGAAGACGTCGAGGATCTTAAAAAGCACTTTGGAGATGCTGTCCTGCCACTGGCACTCGACGTGACCAATGCGGAACAGGTGTCCCATGCCGTTCAGCAGGCGTACAGGCATTTCGGCAAGCTGGATGTGCTCGTCAACAACGCCGGTTACAGCCTGTTCGCAGCGATAGAGGAGGCGAGCGACGAGCAAATCCGCAACCTGTTTGACGCGAACTACCTGGGCATGGTCCGGGTGTTGCGAGCCGCTCTGCCTTTGCTGCGGAAACAGGGCAGCGGGCATATCCTGGGCGTTTCGAGCGGCCTGGGAATCACAACGCTGCCACTGATTGGCTTCTACAGCGCGTCGAAATGGGCGGTGGAGGCGCTGCACGAAGCCCTGGCCGAAGAGGTGAAGGCGTTCGGCATCCGAGTGACACTGGTCGAGCCTGGCGCCTACGCTACCGACTTCGGCAAGTCCGGACAAATTGCCGATGCTCTGGAGCCCTACGCGGAGTTTCGGAAGCAGTTTTTAACGCACCTGGCCAGCGTGGAATGGGGTGATCCCGAGGCCACGGCGGGGGCCATTCTGAAGCTTGTGGATGCGGACGATCCGCCGCTGCGGTTCGGACTGGGCACCTCGATTCTGCCGCGGGCGCGCGCTGCCTATGCAGAGCGGATTGCCACCTGGGAGGCGTGGGAGAACGTTGCGAACGCGGCGCAGGGCGAACCGAAGAAGAATACGGAGGCATGGATCGAGCAACTGGCTGGGACTCCGGATCGGAGATAAGACTGCGAATCTGTACATTCCGACCGATTTGCCAGCGCGTCACGGCGCTGTATTCCAAACAGAACGCCGCATCTCAAATCGCGCGGCGAGTGCAGCGACCGTGCCAACACAATCCATATCCAGGAACAGGAGGACTCATATGCGTGTTTTTGTTACGGGCGCGACTGGATTCATCGGTTCGGCGCTCGTTCCGGAACTGATTCAGGCTGGGCATCAAGTGCTGGGGCCGGCACGTTCAGAGGCCGGGGCCGAAGCGCTGCGAAAGGCGGGAGCCGAGGTGCATTAAGGCAACATCGAGGACCTCGACAGCTTGTGCGACGGAGCGGCCAAGTCCGACAGTGTCGTTCATCTTGCCTTTAATCACGACTTCTCCCAGTTCGAGAAGAACTGCGAGAACGACCGCAAGGCAATCGAGGCGATGGGCGAGGTGCCGCTGGGATCGAGCCGGCCGTTCATCATCACTTCGGGCACGGCGATGGCGGCCAATGCGGACGGCAAGCCATCGACAAAGGAGAGCCCGGCCGCCTCGTAAGCCAACCGTCGCACAGTCGCCATTCGCGCGTTGATCGTCCCAGGCCCGAGGCCGCGTTCCTTGGCTCTGCTCCTCGCAGCGGTCGGAATTTACGGTATTGTCTCCTGGACGACTACGCAGAGAACTCGAGAGTTCGGCATCCGCATCGCCGTCGGAGCCACACGCAGCCATGTTATGGCAGTTGTTTTTCGTCAAGGATTGATCCTGACACTTATCGGCGCCTCAATCGGTGTAGGCGCAGCGCTGCTGATTACCCGAGCACTTGCTCGACTGCTTTTCGGCATCAGTCCACTCGACGCGACGAGCTTCTGTTCGTCTGTGGTTTTACTGGGATTACTTTCCGTGGCTGCATGCGTCGTCCCGGCATTGCGATCCGCATTCCTCGACCCGGTTCGTGCGCTGAAAAGCGAGTAAACCTCCCGCATCCTCGCCGATCAGGGTCGCGATATGAGCAAACATAGATCCATCGGCAAGTACCACGACCGATGTCAGCTATCGATATCAGGGCAAAGCGTCATCAGGGCAAAGCGTCATCAGGGCAAAGCGCCACCGGAGGACGTTTTGAGCTCGGATGGCCGGATAGATCCTGGTAAACGCAGTAGGCGCGCGACAGACCTGAATGAAGTTTTGGATAATGCTGATTGCAATGACAATGGCCTGATATAGCGTACTCGAAGGAAGATTCGATTAATTGCTGTAATCAGGCTTTCGGCTCAGCTGCTCGAACCATTTCCACAAGCACTTTGCGCGCTTCATCCGAGTCCTGGACTTCTCGTAGGAAGTTGATCCGCGTCCCTTTCATGCCGTCGTTGGTCTTCAGCCGAAGGTGGAATCCGAGCCGGTCGACGGCCGTCATTACGGCCTCAGTCGCGTCGATGCCGGCATAAACTTTAGCCAGCAGGATCATCGCGGGAACATGTTCTGAGTTCATGTGACCGAGAATCCTGGGAGCCGCGTCGGCGAGCGGATCAACCTTTGCAGACCGGTAATCATCCGCTGTGACCCATCCCATGACCCCGAAGCCGCCGACATAGTAAATGTCCAGAGGCTCGAGGCGATAGAACCCAAAATCCTTAAAGTCCACCCAGGAACGGCTGTTCTTATAGCGCGATAAATAGAGTTGACGGGCGTCGCCAACTTCATCTTCCGGTACAGGAAGCACATCACCAACAAGCGTTGCCCGTGCGGTGCCGAGCGGATCGCCGTCGCCCGCTTGAGCCACAAAGAGACTCGCGCGGTGGTCAGCTTGAATATTCTGGGTATGCATGGCCATATTGCTGATCAGAAAGATAGGTCGTCCGGTCTCGTCGATCGAATAAGGCATGAGAGAACCGAATGGATATCCTGGCCGCTTACGGGAGACGGTTGAGAGAGTTGCGATCTTGCAGAGGGAAATGAGGGTGCGAACGCGCTCGGCATAGGTCGGCTCTGGAAGTTGGGGTGCACCAGCATCTGTGAATGCGTGCTTGCGGGACGGATTCATCTCTGCGGTAGACATTTGTCCTCAGTTCCCTAAGACCGTGGTACGTCGATCTTTGCCTTGGAAATTAATGTAGACCAAGCGGATCAATAGGTTCGGCCCAACTGGATGACACTGTTTGATACTTTACGTCCCGCAAAAAGTTTGCAGGACACGCTCCTCAAGGCGGGCGGGCGTCGAGTACCTCTCAAGCTCCGGCCGCTCGTCATATGGCCGCGAGATAACGGCGAAAAGGTCCTCGAATGGCTGGAAATCCTGGCGCGAGGTTGCGGCATCGAGCGCCGCTTCCACAAGATGGTTGCGGGGTATGAACGCCGGATTTATTCTGCGCAGGGCTGTGGCGCGCGCCTGCCCCTCGGCGGACTCTTCTTCGAGACGACGGCGCCATCGAGCCGCCCAGCCGTCATATGCGGCGGGCTCGGCAAATAACGCGCGAACTCCTGCGTCGCCCTCAGGCCCGGCCGCGGCATCACACAATCTCCTGAAAGTCAGGGTGAAGTCCGAGCGGTTGGCAGCCATGCACTGGAGCAGATTTTCGGCCAGAGCCGCATCGCCTTCGCGCTCTCGAACGAGCCCAAGCTTGCGGCGCAGTCCTGCACCGCGGGCCGCTTCAAACTGAGGCCCGAAGGCCGAGAGGGCTTCGTTTACCGCGACCAACCCTGCTTCTTCGCTGCCTGATTCCTGCGCAAGAAGGGGCAGCAATGATTCGGCCAGCCGCGCCAGGTTCCAAAGCGCCACACGAGGCTGCTTGCCATAGGCATAGCGGCCGCCGTGGTCAATGGAGCTGTAAACTTTGGCCGGATCGTATGCCTCCATGAAGGCGCAGGGACCGTAATCGATGGTCTCACCAGAGATGGATGTGTTGTCAGTGTTCATGACGCCATGAATGAAACCAAGCAGCATCCATTGCGCGATCAACCGCGCCTGTCGTGCGATTACGCCCTCCAGCAGCGCCCGGTAGGGCTCCTTCGCTCGCGCGGCCTCAGGATAATGCCGGGCAATCGCATAGTCGGCAAGCATGCGCAAGCCCTCAACGTCGCCCCGTGCCGCGAAGTACTGGAAGGTACCCACACGCAGATGGCTTGCCGCTACCCGCGTCAGCACAGCTCCTGGCAAGACGGTGTCCCGTAGCACTTGTTCGCCGGTGGTCACGGCAGCCAGGGCCCGTGTAGTGGGTACGCCCAGCGCCGCCATGGCCTCGCTGACAATGTACTCTCGCAACACTGGTCCAAGTGCAGCTCTGCCGTCGCCGCCGCGCGAGAAAGGGGTTCGGCCAGAGCCCTTGAGCTGGATGTCATAGCGTTGGCCGTCGCGCGATACCAGCTCGCCGAGGAGGTTGGCGCGCCCGTCGCCGAGTTGAGGCACAAAGCATCCAAACTGATGCCCGGCATAGGCCAGCGCGATCGGCTCTGCGCCGGCGGCCACCCGGTTGCCGGCGAGAACTGCAACACCATGCTCGCTGGTGAGCGCATCTGCATCGAGTCCAAGTACCCGGGCCAGCTCCGCATTGACTTTCACGAGGCGCGGCGCCGCGACCGGTGTTGGGTCCAAACGCGCGTAGAAGTGCTCCGGAAGCCGCGCAAATGTGTTGTCGAACGCGAAACACACCTGCTGGCCGGCAAGGGCGGGGCTGAGCGGCGGACCGTTCAGGGGATTGTTGGAAGAATCCATCGTCTATTAGATGTGAGTGTACTGCTTCGGTCGCGCTCCCGTTGTGAGCGTCCAATCGCCGCCAAGAATCATACCGGCGGGGAATGACGCAAACGGCGGAGCTGTTTCCAGTCGCTATACCGACTTATCGGTACCAATCGTGGTTCACGGGACGGTAGCTTAGGGTTGCACAGTCAAGCGTTGTTCAACACCGGCAGGGCGGATGCCGTTTAGTGTCAAAGCAGACCGCGGTGGCCAGCGTAGTTTTCTTCGACGTCCAGACCATGCTCCTTGATAACCTCGGCAGCTGCAGCCAGTGCCGATGCGATGGCAGGATAGCCAACGTATGGCAGCGCCTGGATGAGAACTTCCTCGATTTCTTTCAATGTGAGGCCGTTATTGAGCCCGGCCCCCATGTGGATGGCGAATTCATGGGGCTGACGCATGGCAATCATGACGGACATCGAAACCAGGCTGCGGGAGCGCCTGTCCAGACCGGGACGAGTCCAGATATCCGCAAAGACCTGGTCGACCGCGTAGGCAGCGATCGGGGCACCGAAGGTGTTTGAGCCAGCGGAAGCGCTGAGTTTTGCGGCCGCCTGGTCGCCCATCATTTCGCGGACTACATTGATTCCGGCTTCTCTATTCGTCATGATTGAGTCCTCTGGTAAAGCTCAAGTGACTTCTCCACCCCAAGACTACCCGAACGGCTCGAGGACACATCGGTCAATGCCCGAGGAGTGAGACTTCCCATGGCGCTGGCGCGAGGGCTCTGCTCCGTACACTAAGAATATGCCGCCGATCCTGATTGCGCAGAGTATCTCCAAACGCTTTGGCGCTACTCCTCTCTTCGACAACATTTCCTGTGCAGTTCACGACGGCGATCGCATCGGCCTCATCGGGCCTAACGGCGCTGGCAAATCTACTCTCCTCGCCATCCTCGGCGCGGAACAGCAGCCCGACTCTGGGGAAGTCTCGTTCCGCAAGGGCGTTCCCATCGGCTACGTCCACCAGATCTCAGACTTCGCTCCGGAAATCACGGTCCGCGGAGTTATCGAGGGCGCACTCGAGCGCGCCGCAGTTCCGGACGCCGCCCGCGAACAGCGGCTGCGCGAAACGCTGGGCCGCGCCGGCTTCACAGAAAGCGACACTCACGGCAATCCCGGCATGGATCGTGAAGCCGCAAGCCTGAGCGGCGGCTGGCGCAAGCGGCTAGCCATCGCCGAAGCCCTTGTCACCGATCCCCAAGTCGTACTCCTCGATGAACCAACGAACCACCTCGATCTTGACGGCATCGAATGGCTGGAAGGCCTGCTCCGTGCCGCCAGTTATGCCTTCGTCGTCGTCACTCACGACCGTTACTTCCTGGAGAACGTTGCCTACCAAATCGTCGAGCTCAATCGCATTTACTCAGATGGCCTGTTGCGCGTAAAGGGCAGCTATACCAAATTCCTCGAAGAGCGAGAGGCCTACGTCGAGTGGCAGCAGCGCGCCCAGGAGAGCTTGCGCAACCGCGTCGGCGTAGAGATGGAATGGCTCCGCCGCGGCCCGAAGGCCCGCACCACCAAGGCCAAAGCCCGGATTGACAATGCCAATGCCCTTATCTCGGAGCTGCGCGACTCCGAGTCCCGCACAAGAATTGCCGAGGCCAGCATCACCTTCGACACCACCGGCCGCCAGACTAAACGTCTCATCGAAGTTGAGAACGCCGCCGTCACCCTGGGCGATCGCGAAATCCTCCACGGTGTCAGCGTTACACTGACCAACGGTTTGAAACTCGGTCTTGCCGGCGCCAATGGCTCCGGCAAAACCACGCTGCTGCGCGCTATTACCGGCGAAATCACACTCAACGCCGGAGAAATCCACCGCGCACCCGGACTCCGGATCGTCTATTTTTCGCAGACGCGTGAGTTGGATACTTCACTCACCCTTCGTCGCACGCTCGCGCCTGACTCTGATTCTGTCATCTATCAGGATCGAGTCCTTCACGTCGCTGGCTACGCGTCGCGCTTTCTATTCGCCGTCGAGCAGCTCGATCAGCCGGTAAAGCGCCTCAGCGGCGGGGAGCGCGCTCGCGTTCTCATCGCCTGCCTTATGCTGCAGCCCGCCGATGTGCTCATCCTCGACGAGCCTACCAATGACCTCGATATCCCCACGCTCGAAATTCTCGAGGAATCACTGCTCGAATTTCCCGGCGCCCTGATTCTCGTAACGCACGACCGCTATCTGCTCGATCGCGTCACTAACGCCGTCCTCGGTCTCGACGGTCTTGGCAACACCGCGCTCTTTGCTGACTACCTTCAGTGGGAAGCGTGGTGCGGCCAGCAGACCCGAGCCATATCAGAAGCCGCCGCGGAGGAATCGCCTCAGCCGAGCCCAGCCGTATCCTCCGCATCTCGACCTCCCAGGAAGCTCTCCTATATGGAGCAGCGCGAGTATGACACCCTGGAAAAACGCATCGACCAAGCGGATGTGCGTCTTCGTGCCGCCGAGCAGCGCACCCAGGCTGCCGAAGTCGTCATCGATCCCGCGGCCCTCACCGCCGCCCTCGCCGAACTCGAAGAGGCAGAAGTCGAGCACCATGCCGTTTACGAACGATGGGTAGAACTAACCGAGAAGATCGGCGGCTGAAGCCGCTTGGGCAGAAATCATTGGCGAGCCGTTCGGTCGAAGCTCGGCGAGAGGGGCCTGCACTCGAAGGCTGCCTTCTGAGAATCTCACGTCATCGGAGGTCAGAGGCTATTTGTCTGAGTGATGTATCCGCACACTTTCTGCACACTCGACGGCGCATGACATCGCGAAACCCGCAATCAACCAGAGGGCAGACTGATGCCGGATCAGTCCCCGCATTTCTATCTCCACCGATGCTTGGACACTACGGTGTTTGCCGGGACTGATCGTGGTCTGCTTCAATCGGTTTTGGATCCGTGGTTGCCCGTTCCCAAATGCGCGGCACCTCCACCCCAGCGCCTGGGGCGCCCATTTCAGTGGAAGAACACACTTCCATGGCACCTGGGGCCTGTTCACACTACTGGGCCCCGCCGCCAGAGTCAGAATCCCCCGCTTCAAAAAGCTTCCGCCATTCCGGCATGACCGTGGCCTTCAAAACCACGTTTGAGGTATTCACCAGGGTTGGCCCCGACAACTCGCTTGAACGCCTTACTGAACGCAGCGTCGGACTCGTAACCGACCGACCGAGCAACGTCGATGAGCTTCTTGTCACGCTGCTCGAGTAACTGCATCGCTTTCTGCATCCGCCACTCGGTTACGTATTCCAGTGGTGTTTGTCCGAGTAGCTCTTTGAAACGTGCTGCGAATGCGGAGCGAGACATGCCCGCCGCTTCGGCCAGGGATTCGACCGTCCAGGGTTGATTCACTCTGTCGTGAAAGGCGCACAGAGCCGTGCCCATTTGAGGATCGAAAATCGCACGAAGCCATCCTTTGTTGCGTTCCGGTCCCGACGCGATATGCGCCCGCAGTACCTGGATAAATAGGGCCTCGGCCAGCCGAGTCGCGACTACTTCAGATCCCGGCGCCTGTTCTGCCATTTCTGATGCCAGCGCCTGCATTGTGTTGTGAAGAGCAAGCGTGCGTGCCTGCTCGGCCTTAATCAGAATGAAGCTTGGCAATAACTGGGTGATCGGCTTCAGGCTGGCGCGATCGAAACTGAAGGACCCACAGACGATTGTCGTCGGTGCGCCACCACCTCCATAATGAGCGACATTGCTGTTGGCCCTGGCCCCGATCTCGCGGAGACTCCACCTCGGACGTGTTCGCGGGCTGTCGCGCAAAACAATCGAAGTCCCCCGGGCAAGCAAAAAGCAATCACCACCGGTGAGGGGAATCGGCTCCGGAATCCCTTCCACACTCAGCCAGCAGTTGCCGCGCGAAAGCATGGCGAAGTGCGCCAAATCTGTGGGTGAAATCCTTTTGTCGGCAGGCGCGACTTGTTCTTCGGCCTGCTTTTCTTGTTTTACGCCCCACGGAGCTGTGGCTTCGAGCCTGTGCTGACCGAAAGCGGTCACGTGCATCGTTCGGAAGATGTCTGTTATCGGGTCCAATTTAGTCTCCCCGTTTTGGACGAATAGACAAAAGATTAGGACTCCCGAGCAGTTCTCGTCCACCACCAAAGAAATCTACTCTACTGTACTGGATGCTACACATCTACCGAAGGGAGCAATTATGGGAAAGCTTGAAGGAAAAGTTGCAGTCATCACGGGTGGATCGAGCGGCATGGCGCTGGCAAGCGCCAAGCGCTTTGTTGAAGAGGGCGCCTACGTTTTCATCACGGGTAGGAGGCAGCAGCAGCTCGATGAGGCCGTCAAGTTGATTGGCCGGAACGTGACCGGCGTGCGCGGCGACATGGCCAATCTCGAGGACCTCGACCGCCTGTTCGATACGGTCAAGCGAGAGAAGGGCAAGATCGACATCCTGTTCGCGAGCGCCGGCAGGGGCGAATCCCTCAATCTGGGCGAGATTACCGAGCAGCACTTCGATGCGACCTTCGGCCTGAATGCGCGCGGCACGCTGTTTACGGTCCAGAAGGCGTTGCCGCTGTTCAACGAAGGCGGATCGATCATCATGACCGGATCAGTTGCTTCGGTGAAGGGTTTTCCTGGTTTCGGCGTGTATGCGGCGAGCAAGGCAGCATTGCGCTCCTTCGCACGCACGTGGCTCAACGAACTAAAGGGCAGGAAGATCCGGGTGAACGTGCTGGGCCCGGGGCCGATCGCCACACCGATGCAGGAAGAAGTTCTCACCAGGGAGGCGAAGGAGATGTTCGAGTCCCTGATCCCGCGGGGAAAGATGGGTCAACCTCAGGAAATCGCGACGGTCGCTCTGTTTCTTGCTTCAGACGATTCGAGCTTCGTGAACGGGGTGGAGTTGAATGTCGACGGCGGCCTGTCGGCCATCTGAAATCGGCGGATCGCGGTGAGTGCATGATCGCCAAGGCACTCACCGAGATCCGATAGGTAACCAAAAGTCGGCACGGCGACGGGAATCTTGTGCCCTGTCGCCCGGTTGGAATCCGAGGACGCTCCCGAAGCCTGCGGCGTTTGCCAGGACCGATCCACCCCTCGTCGGGATAACCCATGTTGGATGGGTGCATTGCCCTGTTCTCGCCATTTGAGCTTTCTCCGCCCATAAGTTAGTAAACAGCCCGCCGGGTGCGTCCTTCATATCGACCACTTGTTTGCGCGCATGCAGCGTCTTAATACATACGAAGCAAAGACGAACGCCATGACCAGAATCGGATCAAATTTATCCCAGGGACCGCCGCCCCCATTCAGTTGTGAATAAAACGCGAGTAAGAGATCGATCAAGAGACCAGCATAAATCCACTCAGTCAATCGAGGCACATTGGGAATCAGAAGGCCCATGCCGCCGAGGATGTGGGTCACGCCAATCAGAGGGATGATATAGAGCGGGTATCCGAGCTGCTGATTGGCGATCCGCCATTCGCCGGGATCGTGGATTAGATATAACCTTCCGAAGTGCACCCAGATGAAGGCAACGAGGCCGGTTATTACCATCGCGGCTATTTGAGTTGCTCGACCTGCCCGTGCGGGTTTATCGATTGTGTGTTCAGTTTTCATATTTAAAGTGGCCCCTCTCTTGCCGGTTAAATGGTTTAAATCGTTCTGCAATAAGTCGGCCATGGCTGAGCAGCAAAGGCAGGAACCGCCGGTCGAACACGAGGCCGCCGTGGCCACGGCTGGCTGTTCCCGCCCTCAGCGCGCTGAAACTGCTTGCCCCGGACTTACGCCTCGACGGCGTTCCGTGCAGCCGCAAACACATCGCGTGCGGACGTCGTACCCGCTACGTGTTCCGTACCCGTGATTCCGAGGTCCATCCATCCCGCGTTTACGCTCTCAAACATTTCTTCGGCAGGCCCAGTGTGGCCCTTCGGGATGCCGAACTGCTGGAACATTTCCGCCCACCCTGCACGCGGGACTGCAAAGGCTCTTACGTCGAGTGCCAGGACCTCACCCAATTGTCCGGCCACTTCATCCGCGCTTACCATCGAACCCAACTCGATGACGCGATGCCTTGACCACGCCGGGCCGGTCAGAAGCGTCGCCACCTCTGCGCCGATGTCTTCTGCCGCGACCATTGTCGATTTCCGGTTTGTAGGATTGTAGAAGACCGGTAGTGCTCCGCCCTGGGCGGCCTGTAAACCGTAAAGAAAGTTTTCGAAAAAGCCGCCAGCGCGCACAAATGCGACCGGAGACGGCAGGCTGCGAAGACCTTGCTCCAAGAGTGATAAGGCCGTGACATTCCCCACCCCGCTTGTTCTATTCGCGCCCATCGACGAGAGCGCTACCACCCGCGGGGGCACTACCTTGGTCAGCGCTTCGACATAGTTCGCAATCACACCCTTTGCTTCTCTGTAATCAGGCGAGGGCGCCCATACAGCCGGCAACATAACAAACGCGCCCTCAACGCCTTTGAGCGCCGCTGCTATGGCTGTCGCTTCGTTCCAGTCTCCATCCACCAAATCCACGCCTTGGTCTGCCCACTTCGCCGCTTTCTCGCGATCGCGCACAAGTGCTCGCACATGTTTGCCTTGCTTCAGCAGATGCCGCGCGGTGGCGCCCCCAACTTTTCCGGTAATGCCCATGACTAAATACATGCTCGTGTTCTCCTTTGCTTCGAATTTGGCCGCCTATCCAAATGCGCGACCTGACGATTAGAGGTCAGTAATAACCATTGGTTGCAAATTAATCAGTGGTTGTATTTGGTGAACATATCAACTGCAGCGCCATAAGAGGGCGGTGCGTTGCAACCAATGGTTATAAATCAACAATCGGTCGCAACAATCGTCAAAAGCGACTAAGCTATTGAAGTGACATCCACATCACCAAGTCGCCGGCTGGAGCGAAAGGAGAGGTTGCGGGGCGAAATCCTTCGGGCTGCCAGCAAGATGTTTGCCGATCGCGGCTACGAAGCCGTGACGCTTCGCGAGATCGCTAAAGAGATTGGTTATACGCACGCCGTGATCTATCAGCATTTTCCCGACAAATGGCACATTCTTGCCGAGTTGAGCCGCGAGACGATCGGGCTGATGGTTCAGAACTTCGACGCGATTGCCGCTAAACATCTTCGACCGAAAGAGCGTCTTTTTGCGACTTCACGCGGCTTGATTCAGTTCTGCACTGCCCATCCACAGCAGTTCCGTAACGTCTTCTTTGGGCCGGAGAACCGCAACGGCATCCGCGCTGGACAATATATCAACGACATTGGCGCGCCGTTGTTCGGTCGATTCGTGCAGCTCTTTTTCGATGTTGCCAAGGATGAGGGATTGCCAAATAAGAATGACATGGTGATGGCTCACACCTGGTGGTTTACGATCTTTGGCCTCGCCACACTCATGGTCATCCAAGGCGTTGTGCCTGACTTGCCTGACCAGACTCTGGTGGTCGAGCAAACGATCGCAACGCTTTGGGCGGGCGTCAAGACCGTTCCGCGATTGCCGAAGAGCGCAATCACTAGGCGATCCGGCCGATCGCGTGCCTCAAAGCAATAACAGCTTCTGTCTACTTAGGAGTTGTTGAAGGTAAGAGTCACGGCTCCCGAGGGCGGGTGGCCGTGATCTCAGGGAGATGTTCATTCTGGCTGAGGGTGCCCCCGGTCCCTCGCACTTGGGGACCGGGGATGACCGATGACCTGGGGCCCGCTCCCATCGCCGGAATGAAATCAGTCCCCTTAAGTCGGCTTCTCGCCGCCAAATACCGCCGCCAAACCGGGTGAGGCTTTGAAAAGTCAAGCCAGCGTCGGCTCCGACCCACCATAACTTCCTGAAAACACGTTGAAAACTCCGTGTGATGCATTTGCAGATGATTTCTCCGTCCAGGCGCACAATCAATACATGATTCACCTCCATCTACAAACCGGCGCACGCGTCCGAACCCTCACCAATGGGCCAGACGCAGAAATACCCCTGCCGGAGGGAGACGGGGGTTTTACAGGCTGCGGAAAAACTCAATCCAAGGGGCTTTGTAACAAGGGCACGGCTTTAGCCGGGCCGATAAGGTCAGCAGAATGAGTCGGGCTTTAGCCCCTGCCCATTCATTCTTTGCCGAATTCGCTTTTCGTTCCCACTTTTTCCGCAGCCTGTTCAACCCCCATATAGGCAGACTATCGACGCCTTCAGGCCCGGAGGGAAGCAAATCCGACCCGAAGCGCGGCGTAAGTCCTTTAAATTGGGGATCATAGCGACTAACCCCTTTGGAATCAGCGGGCTGGAGCAAATGATCAGGGGTACAAACCGCTGAAGGGAAAGCACTTGCCTCAAAAAGGGGTAGGGGGGTACCTCCTTTGTGAAACTGTGAAACTGTGGACCATTGCCTAACTCAAACAATTTAAACAGGTTATATGCCAATTTTCGGTTTTGTACTGACTCAGTACACCGATGCGAGCGAGGGAAATCGCAGACTTGAGCTTACGGACCCGTCTCAACCGGAGTGACGCTGGCTCCGCTTTGTGTGAAATCGAAATGCAAAGTCCATGTGCTCGTGACTGGCTGGCCATTCACCTGGGCAGGCGTGAACTTCCAATGCTTCGCGGCATCAAGCGCCTTATTGGCGAAATATTTGCTAGGCCCCGCCGAATCGAGTTCGGAGTCAGTCACATTGCCGCTGGCGTCGACATTGACCTTTACCGACACTTTCACCGTGCCTGAAATGGTCCTCAGTGCACTTTGCAATATGTCTGGTTCAACCTGCTGCGCCACCGCGCCTTTCACCGTTGCGCCGCCGGCACTCGCAGCGGTCGGAGCCTGCGGCGGAGGCGCAACCGGTTCGGGCGCTGCCGCTGCAGCCGGCGGAGCCTGTCCCGGCGCTGGTTTTGGCGCCGACGTCGCGGCAGGAGCCGGTGCGTCAGCCGGAGCTGGGGTTGGGGCTGCAGTCGAGTTCGGAGTCGGAGCAGGCGCCGGCTTCGCAGTTGGAGCCTGAGCCGGAACTGCGGCCTCAGTCGGAGCTGCTGCCTGTGCATTCTGTTCTGCCGCCGCGGTCGATGGCTGCGTCGGCGGCACCTTCTTATGCGATGCCATGAACCAGAGCGCAATCGCTATCATGAGGACCGTAAGTGAGCCGATCAGTGGCACGACGAGTCCACGACTAGCGCCGGACGGTTCGGCCGTCTTCACCTTTGGAGGCGGAGGCGGCGTTTTCCATTCCAGCAGAGCATCAACTCCTGCAAGAGTGCATCGGCGCGCTGGGTCGGTGTGCAAGCACTCCCGGGCGGCCTCCGCAAATGGCTGCGGAACGGATAACGGCACCACCGGTTCCAGAGTGGACTTGCCGTCCCAGACCGGCGGCCGCTGCGCAAATACCTCCACCAGCATCGCTCCCAGCGACCAGATGTCGGCCGGGGCTTCAATCGGTCCCTCAACCGTCTCCGGCGCGTCGTAGACCGTACGCTCCAGCGAGGGCTCACCCATGGCCCCCGAAAAAATAAGACCATCGGCCGACAGCTTCAACTGATCGCCGACAGCCAGAATGTTCGATGGTTTCAGCCGGCCATGAACAAAGCCGCTTCCGTGCAGATAAGAGAGCGCGTTCATGACCGCGGTGAGCATCTCCCGGGCCTCTTTCGGCGTCAGCGCGCGTTCCGGAATGATGTCCGCGAGAACCTCATCGGCATACTCGGTCACCACATAGAGCGCCGTCACGGAATCGATCTCGCAACTCCCGCTCGCCAACACCTGCATCAGGTTTGGGTGGGAGAGGTTTGCTGCCGCCTGCCACGCGGCGATGCGGCTCTCCGCGTCCTCGCCATCGGCCGGGATCAGCTTGATGGTCGCCTTCTGCGGTGGATCGCCAACCTCGGTCAGAAAGACGTCAGCCCCTTGTGAGCTGCCGAGCCTCTTGGTGAGGGGGAATTGACCGTCGATGACGTGTCCCACCCAGTCGCCGCTGATTTCCGCTGCGTTCATGGCTGCCTGCCATTTTATCCGACTATAAGCATCATCTTAGCCCCGAAAACACAGATTCAAGCCGGGTTAGCACACACTTTGGTAAGGGTACAAGCGGCTGCGAATGATCCGGGTCCATTCTCGAGCCTCCGCTACATCTTCAGACGCAGCCCAGTCTTATAGGAGCGCCAAATGTTACATGTTTGTTAAAATGAGGATGCAAGGAGTTCGGTTTAGTCCTATTGGTTCCCGCCGAAACGACCCCCATGATCCTCTACCTGATGCGCCACGCCAATGCCGGAACCGTCCGCGAGAATCCCGTTCTCGACGCCAAACGGGGCCTGATCAAGGAAGGCAAGGACCAATGCATTCTGATGGCGCGGGTGCTGGGGGCGCTGAAGGCCCCAATTGACGTGATCGTATCGAGCCCATTGAAGCGGGCCAGGCAGACGGCACAGCTCGTCGGAACAGAGCTCGGATACGACTCACAGGTTGAAGTGAGCGCCGCACTGGGATTAAATGGCAGCTATAACGACTTTCAGCGGCTCCTGGCGAAATACACCGACCGCGAGGGCCTGTTGATCGTGGGGCACAACCCCAACCTGTTTCAGTTTCTCGGCCACCTGATCACCGGCAATGGCGGCGCGGCAATCCGTATGCGGAAGGGTTCCATTGCCCGGGTGGATATGGAGAGCCATCCCCCGCGGCTGCAGTGGCTTCTCGATCCTCGCGCGTGCGCGCGCCCTTTACGCCAGCGTGACGAAGAGCTCGCGTCCAAAGACCTCGCGGAAGTAGCCGGCCTCCTTGCGCAGCGACCACAATTCCAGCTCGGCGCCCGTGCGTCCAGCGCGCAATTCCAGGTAAACGCGCTTGGGGTAGATCCTCGTTCCCACACGCAGAACGTCGCTCGCGCGGTCCTGGTTCAATGCCACCGCCAAACGCAGCAATATCACAGCACGATTCACATTCTTGTGCTCCTCGGCGGGAATGTTGCGCAGCGCGCGGTCGCCCGGCTGGGGGCGGGTTTTGCCCAGGTAGCGAGCAATTGCTGAAACCAGCGTGCGCTGCAACTGCGTGTATCCGTAAATTTCCGAAGAAGAAATGATGTACTGTGTGTGCCGGTGATGGCCCTGGTGGTTGATGAACTTGCCGGTGTCGCGGAGCACTGCAGCGGCTGCGAGCCAGCTCTCGTACTCGGGCGCGAGCTGATGCATGGCCCGCAGCTCGCGGAACAGTTGCACGGCATGCGAGCGCACCGGCTCCGCGTGGCGGGGATCGACGCCGTAACGGCGCGCTGTAGCCAGGACACTCTCCCAGCGCTCATGCTCGAATTCGCGATGAGCCTTGGCGCGGGCGTCCTGCTCGGCAAACATCTGTGCGAGGATGCCGTCGCGCAAACCCAGCGGTGAGTAGCGGAAGCCCGGCAGTCCGAAGCTCTCGAGAATTTCGGAGTAGACCTGTGCGCCGGCAACGATAATCTCCGCGCGGCGCGGGCCGATGCCAGGCACCGCCTCGCGATCGGGCAGCGACATCTTGGCGAGTTTGCCGGCCAATTTGCGCACTGCACGCGCGCTCACCATGCCCGCTAAAATGGCGGAGCGATTCCGTGCGTGGTCACGGCTGGAGATACTTTTCGAAGCGTTCTTGCCAGCCTTCTTATTCCCGCCTTTGCCATTCTTTGCGCCGGATGAACAGGCCTCGGAAAGCGCAGCGGCTGTGCCTGAGGTCGCGATGACAAGCGGCGCACGGCCCGGCTGAATCCTGCGGTGGGCGCGGCGCAGCTCACGCGCAATCAACTGCCTCATGCGCGCCAGGCCGTCGGCTGGCGGCGGCTCGGTCGAGAGGAATTGCTCAGTAAGCCGCACCGCGCCCAGCGGCAAACTGATCGTCTCTTTGATGTGCTTATGTTCTGAAGTGGTGAGTTCGCAACTTCCGCCGCCCAGGTCCATCAGAAGCACGCGTCCGCCCGCGCCGGGCTCTGCGGTGGTGACGCCGAGGTGAATGAGCCGCCCTTCTTCAAGGCCGGAGATAATCTCCATGTTCCAGCCGGTTTCGGCCTTCACCCACGCCTGAAAGGCTGCGGCGTTGCGTGCGTCGCGCATGGCCGCGGTGGCCACTACGCGGATGCGGTCAACACCATGCGCCTGCACGGCGCGCTGAAATCGCTTGAGGGCACGCAGCGTGGCCGCCATTGCTTCGGGAGAGATAAGTCCGGTGTCAAAGACGCTGCCGCCAAGGCGCGTTACTTCGCGATCCTCGGCAAGAGTCTTGAGCCGATGCGCGGCAACTTTAGCGATCTTCAACCTGCACGAGTTGGAACCAATATCGATGGCGGCAAACGTGGGCATGGTTTTTTTCGGCGCGCTCCGTGAAGAAAAAATCGAATCATCGTCAAGATACACGAAGGTGACGCGCTGGCGTTCGGCAGGGTTTCACGGAACACAATTCGGCGCACATCGCGGGGGAAGGAAATTCAGCGCGCGCAAGCGAAACTTGACGGATAGCGTTGTGCAGGACGGTATTTCTCGTATCAAAGATTGGGCGTGATAGAGCAGGCAGAAGTCGCCGGCAGGCTCCACGATCAGTGTAAAATCGATCTCAGCCTCACACATGGAAAGCATCAACTGAGCATCCCTCCCTGTTTACTAGCTTCGACGGCGAGGGAGCCTTCCCGGATTACGAACCCGCAACATGCGCGCGGAAACCCTGCTGGTATCCTAATCTTGACACAAGAATTTGTCGTCAAGGCTCAGAGGGTGGGTTGGTCCCCCCTCAAGGGCAATAGCCATCTTCATTTCACGGTCAACTTGCGCTACCACTCAGTTCATGCCCCAACGCTGACCGGGCATGCGAAACACGCAGCTACCAGAATGACAGGCTACGCAAACACCATCGATCGACCCCAGCAGGCGCCCTCTACGCGCACCGTGTGGCTGCTGTTCGCGGCTATCTTCATCGCGGTTTATTTTGCTTCGCTTTTTTCTCCGCCGCTGCTTGACGATGTGGACGCGGCGCACGCGCAAGCGGCGCAGAACATGGCCGAGACCGGCGACCTGATTACCTCGAAGATCGACGGCATTCGCTACATTGAAAAGCCTCCGCTGCCCTACTGGGTGGTGGCGGGAATGTACAAGATTTTTGGCCAGAACACCTTTGCCACCCACCTGCCGAATGCGCTGGCGATGCTTGGGCTGACGTGGTTGTCGTGGCTATGGGCGCGACGCGCATGGGGACCTCGCGCTGGATTCTACGCGGGACTGGGCGTGCTCACTTCCATCGGGCCGTTCCTGTTTACGCGCTTCATTATTCCAGAATCGATTCTTGCGCTGTTTCTGCTGATTGCGCTCTACGCAATGATCACGAGCCTTGAAGACAATTGTCCTCGGCGAATTTACTGGGCGTGGGCCGGCGTGGCGTTGGCAATGCTGACAAAGGGACTGATTGCTCCCGTGTTCTTTTTGGGCGCGGCAATTCCCTATCTGCTTCTGACGGGGCAATGGCGGCGCTGGAAAGCGTTGAAGCCGGTTAGTGGAATGCTCGTCTTTCTGGCCATCGGCGCACCGTGGCATATCCTGTGCGGGCTGGCCAACCCCGATCAGGGACATCCGGTGGGCAACCACCCAACGATCGGGAATGTGCACGGGTTTTTCTACTTCTATTTCATCAACGAGCATGTGCTGCGGTTCTTCAACATGCGCTATCCGCACGACTACAATAAAATGCCTTCGCTTTGGTATTGGCTGGCGCACCTGGTGTGGATCTTTCCGTGGAGCCTGTTTCTGCCCGCCGCAGTCGCCGTGCTTTGGAAGACGCGTCGCAGTTGGGCGCATCACCTGCGCCATGACGCCGGCCAGACCGTGGATTTTTACCTGGACCACGCGATGCGCGAAGATGTGGCAACGTACGTACTGAGAGTGAAATTCCGGGCGCGCACCATCTGGTTGCTGAGTCTGTTTTCCGCATGGACCTTGTTGTTCTTCTCAATTTCGACGAACCAGGAGTACTACACGTTCCCTGTGTGGCCGCCGCTGGTAATGCTGATTGCGGGGGTGGTGGCGGAGATTGAAGAGCGCAGGGGTGCGGGAAATGGTGGGCCAGTGCTGTCGACGGGCTGGCTGACGGGTGCGCAAGGAGCTTTCGCTGCGATCGGCGTGCTCTCGGCCGCGGCGCTCGGCTGGGGATTGTGGACGTCGCGCGATTTACCTTTTGTTCCGGACATCGGCACGCTGCTGGCGCATCGCGCCGTCGGCGATTACACCCTGTCGATGTCACACTTGTTCGACCTGACCGGGCCCTCCTTTGCCGCCTTGCGACTGCCGGCGGTGTTAGCGGCGGTCGTTTTGTTAATTGGGCCAGCAGCAGGATGGCTATTGCGGCTGCAGAAGAAACACCTTGCCGCCACGGTCAGTCTTGCGCTGACGATGACGGTATTCTTTATTGCCGCGCACATCGCGTTTGCTCGCTTCGAGCCCATGCTCAGCTCAAAGCAACTGGCCGATACAATCATGAAGGACGGCACTCCGAACGACACTTTCATCATCTACGGCGAGCAATCATCGGGGTCGAGCGTGATCTTCTACACGCACAATTATTTCGACAGACGGCCCGCGTTACTGGTTCTGCCCCGTTGCGGGCAGCATGATGAAGGGACGACTTTGCTGTGGGGTTCCTGCTACCCGGATGCGCCCGACATTTTCCTGAGCGATGAGAAGCTCGCCGTGAGTTGGGGCACGGGTGAGCGCAAATGGCTCTTCGCGGAAGATCCGGATCGCGACAAGGTGGAACAAGTCCTCGCTGGACGGCTCTACGAAGTACAAACTATCGCCGACAAGACGCTGTGGACGGACCGGCCGGTCAATTGACCAAAGCGTGTTTTAACAATCAGCCTTGTAACAAGGGCACGACTTTAGTCGGGCCGAAAAATATAGGAAAAATAAAGGGTTTTAACGCCTGCGGGGAATGACAACCGAAATCCACTCAACCATTTTTGAAACACGCTGAAAGAAACCACGCTGCGCACGAACAACTGCTCTAACGCGCGGCGCGCATTCTTCCCCCGGGCAGCAGCTCGAAGACTCGACCTCGCCACAGAATGCGACGGTCCAAATAGCTCGCGGCCCAGAAGCAGAAGCCCATCAGGTCGCGAATCGGATAGAGCACAACCAGCGCGAACCAACTCTTGTCATGCACCACAAGGCGCCCGACGGCGATGGAAAGCGCGAGCCGTGTGACCACAGCGAAGGCCAGGAGCGCCAGGCCGCACCACGGGTGACCGAACCACATGCCAGCAAAGAATGCGAGCAAGCCGAACGGCATGCTGAAGGTGAACGCTGTGCCGAAGTGGCCTTTGGGACGCGAAAAGCGCGTGGACTTCATCCAGCGGACCTGGTGCTTCATAGAGGCGATAAAGCTTGAATTCAGCACCATGTGGTCGATGGCGTGGTGGCTCAGCAAAACGGTCTGGCCCAGCTTGTGCGTCTCGTTGCCGAGCACGAAATCGTCGGCGCAGTAGTCGGCCGTAACGCGAAAGCCGCCCATACGGCGGATGGTCTGGCGACGGAAGGCCATGGTCGGCCCCAGGGTAAATTGCATCCCCTCCATGGCGCGCGCCGCAAGAACGCCGGAGGCCATCTCGACAGACATGCCGACCGCCTCAAGCCGCGCCCAGAGGCCACCTTCTGCAGCCACGCCGCGATAGAGGCAGCACATGCCGCCTACGCTCTCGACGGCAAAGGGCAGCGCCACGGCGCGCAGGTAATCGGGCGCAACCCGAACATCGCTGTCGCTGATGACCAAGATATCGTGCGCCGCTTCGGCTTCCATCTTTTCGAGCGAGATCACTTTGTCGTTGATGTAATCGGGCTCGCCGTCGGTGGAGAGGAATTTGACGGCGATCTTAGTGTGGCGTGCGGCGACGCGGCGTGCAGTGGCAAGGCCAGCATCATTGGCGTCGCGGGCGCAGAAAAGAATCTCGTATTCCGGATAATCCTGGTTGAAGAAGCTTTCAAGGTAAGATTCAAGGCCGGGGTCCGCTCCATGCAACGGCTTCAGCAGCGTGAGGGGAGGCCTGAAGCCCGGCCGCGCGGTGAGAGCGGCAAGCGACAGCTGCCGTTCGCGCAGATAACCGGGAACGGCCCACAGAACAATGCCGGCGAACACCGCTGAGGTAATCAGGCCGAAGACGGCCAGGCCGAGGAGAACATAGGGCATGCTGGTTCAAGGATACCCGCGATGCTGAAGATGTGGGGAACGAATGCGGGGATGAAAACGGCGTTCGAGGGATGAACCCACGTGCGGAGGCCAGCGCACAGAAGGACCGATGAAAGGTTAC
The DNA here is from genome assembly GCA_963758785.1 of uncultured Acidobacteriaceae bacterium. Classification (GTDB taxonomy): domain Bacteria; phylum Acidobacteriota; class Terriglobia; order Terriglobales; family Acidobacteriaceae; genus Telmatobacter. The sequence continues at coordinate 123,389 of CAVWXA010000013.1, read as the reverse complement.
TGCTTGCGCGACGGAGCGGGACGCAGCGGCGTTGCCGTCTTGCGAATCGGCACGATGGCCCCGCTGAGCCCGGCGAAGCCTGCTGGAAGCGGGTGAGCATCTCAGTGCGCACGTACTCCACAAAATTCTGCATCTGGCGATTCATCTCTTCCATGCGCTCGCGCATCTGCAGGATGATGGCGATTCCTGCGATATTCACGCCAAGGTCGCGGGCGAGGTTGAGGATGAATTCGAGGCGCTCCAGATCCTCGTCGGTGTAAAGGCGCGTGTTGCCCTCGGTGCGCGACGGCTTGAGCAACCCCTCGCGCTCATAGAGGCGCAACGTTTGCGGGTGAATTTCGTACATCTCGGCTACCGCCGAGATCATGTATGCGCCTTTGGATTTGCGTTTGGTTGCCATGACGCTCTCTCGAGAACCACCTTAATCCAACTCCAACATCTTGCTGCCTTTTCTCTTGTTCCCTGTTTTTTACAGCTTTTCAAACAATGCCTTGCGCGGGTCCTCGGGGTTCAGGTGCGCTAACTCGCGCATGATCTCGCGGCTGCGCTCGTCGTTCAGGTGTGGCACGACAATGGAGACGGTAACAATCTCGTCGCCGCGCTGGCCGGGATGCTGGGCACTTTCAACGCCGCGCTCGCGCATGCGCAGCTTTTGACCACTTTGCGTGCCCGGAGGAATCTTCAGTTGCGCGCGGCCATCAATCGTGGGCACTTCCACTTTCGCGCCGAGCGAGGCTTCGGCCACTGTCACCGGCACTGTGAGCAGGATGTCGTCGCCCTGGCGCGTGAAGACCGGATTCGAGCCGGTGCGCACGATCAAAAAGAGATCGCCAGCCGGGCCACCGTTGACGCCTGCGTTGCCTTTGCCCTGCAGTCGGATCCGCTGGCCATCGCGTGTTCCAGGCTTGATGCGGAAATCCACCGTCTCAGTACGGGTCACGGTGCCTTCGCCGTGGCAAGTCGCACAATCGTCCTCGATCTTTCCGGTCCCGTTGCAGCGCGGGCAGGTGATGTTGAACTTCATCCGGCCACCCATCTGTGTCACCTTGCCGGTGCCGTGGCACTCCGGGCAGGTCATCATCCCGCCGGTGTGCGTCTGGCCATGACAACTGGGGCATGTCTCCTGGCGATTGATCTGGATGCGCGCCTGGCCGCCGCGGATGGCAGTCCAGAAGTCGACCGTGGCCTGGTATTCGAGATCGGTGCCCGCCTGCGGGCCGTGCGACTGCGGTTGCTGCGCGCCCGAGAAGATGCCCGAGAAGATGTCTTTGAAGTTGCCCCACGTCGAGGCTCCCCCCCTGTCTGTGCGCTCGGATCACCCTGAAAGCCCGAGAAGTCGAAGCCGCCAAAGTCCACGGGCGGATGACTGCCGGCGGCCTGCTGGCGCGCGTAGGCCTCAGCCTGCGCCGGGTCGATCTGGTCGGAGTAGAAACCCACCTGGTCGTAAATCTTGCGCTTCTTCTCGTCGCTCAGAACGTCGTTGGCTTCTGAAATCTCCTTGAATTTTTCTTCAGCGCGCTTGTCGTTGGGGTTGACGTCGGGGTGGTATTTGCGCGCAGCTTTGCGAAAGGCCTTGCGAATCTCTTCAGGCGTGGCCGTCTTCTTGATGCCAAGCGTCGCGTAATAGTCCTTTTGAGTGGTGGTGGCCATTGGTGTTTTCTAACTTCCGTTCAAAATCCTTTGCCGTCGTCTGTTTGATGCTTGGCCCGGGCCATAGTCCTGAGCGGGCATTCAGAGTCGCTTCATGAGAAGCGCGACTCTAAGCTGCGACCTCGAATCGCTCGATTTTGGGCCGCTTCTTTCGCGTGGCCTGCCAGATGTCGTAGCTCATCTGCAACTCGTACCAAAGGCTGTCGTGTGTGCCCAGGGCGGCCGATAGGCGCAGAGATATTTCGGCTGAGATGCCTGCTGCGCCGTTGAGGATGCGCGACAGCGTAGTCCGCGAGACATGCAGCTTCCGGGCGGCGGTCGTCACGTCCATATCGCCCAGCGCGTCACGCAGGATTTTGCCGGGATGCGGTGGATTGAACATTCTGTTACTCACTTTGTAGCACCGATCTCCTGAAGACGCTCGTAGAACTTAGCGCCGTCTTCCAGCAGCACGACTATTTCTGCTCCAGCATCAAAACCAGGCGTTCTCAATTGAACGAATGCCTGCGCTTGGAGTCGCGCTACCGAGCCCCTGCACTTGGATAATTCGATCCCTCCATTCTCGGTTTTGAGCTTCGTTCGCGCGGTCCAATCACTAGTAATCCGCTTCAGGCGGTCGCTATCGCTGCTTGTGGAGTCGCGGATGACGTGGACTTGGAGTTTGTATATCCGACCTAACAGAAAAATGTCCGATTCGCTCAGTTCCACTGCGGCCCGCATCATGTCGTCGAGGCCTTCAGGATCGAGGTCGTCTTGTCTGACGGCATTCACGACGATTCGCGCAAGCCGCTTCAGCCGATCCTTGACGGAGGTTTGCATGGCGCGAAGAGCGAGCGCAGAAATTGCCTCAGCAAACTTCGGATCGGTCCGGAGAGAATCGATTCGCCCGCGAAGTACTTCGTGCCGCTGGTACAGATCAGCCAAGTCGTCCCGCACGGCGGTGATGACGTAAATCAGGTTGCTCGCATAGCTCGCGCCGGCCAGCCCGCGTATCTTCCGCAAGAGATTTGAGGCTCCTCCTGCGGCAGAGCAAAGACCTCCAGTCCCAATCAACATGAGCAAATCGCCGATGATCTCAGCAAATTCTCCGCCAGGGGTCTTGGATATTTCCTCGAAATCAAGCTGCGCCAATGCTGCGTCGGTCTCAAGGTCAAATTGGCCCACTGTCGAACTCCTTGACGCTTCGTTAACAACAACCGCAGATCCTTCGGCTCCTCGCGCCGCTCGTCGCTCAGGATGACAGCGGCTGAGGATTAAAGGTTTGGGGTGGGCGATTGGATATCGCCCACCCCGCTGACTCTCCGCATTCTCTCTATCCCACCCTAAACGCAAGAAACGCGTTTAGGATGGGGCACCCCGGATTTCTGCATCCCAGGTCCCCAAATGCGAGGGACCTGGGGCACCCATTGTTTCGGCTCGTTAAGTTTGCCTGGACCGGCCAGTCTTATTTCTTGTCGTCGACGTCAACGTACTCAGCATCAATGACGCCTTCGTCCTTCTTCTGTTCGGCCTGGGGCTCCGCACCGCCGCCCGCCGCCGGCCCCGCCTGCCCTTGCGGCGAGCTCGCTTTGTAGAGCGCCTCGGCAAGCTTGTGGCTTGAAAGGGTCAGCTTCTCATGCGCGGCCTTCAACGCGGCCGTCGAAGGCGAACCCTCGAGGGTTTTCTTCGCATCGGCCAGCGCAGCTTCAACGTCGGACTTGTCGGCAGCGGCCACTTTTTCGCCCGCGTCCTTCAGCATCTTCTCGATGTTGTAGACGAGACCGTCGAGAGCGTTATGCGCTTCGATCTCCTCGCGCTTCTCCTTGTCCTCCGAAGCGTGCGACTCGGCTTCGCGAGCCATCTTCTCCACTTCCTCTTTCGAAAGGCCCGAGCTGGAGGTGATGGTGATGCGCGTATCCTTGCCGGTGGCCATGTCCTTGGCGGTCACGTTCAAAATGCCATTGGCGTCGATGTCGAAAGTGACCTCGATTTGCGGTACTCCCCGCGGCGCCGGCGGAAGGCCGCCCAGCTTGAACTTGCCAAGGGTGCGGTTCTGCGCCGCCATGGGCCGCTCGCCTTGCAGCACATGGACCTCGACCTCGGTTTGCGAGTCTGCCGCAGTGGAGAAGGTCTCAGTCTTCTTGGTCGGGATCGTCGTGTTGCGCGGAATCATTGGCGTGGCGACGCCGCCCAGCGTCTCAATCGACAGGGTCAGCGGTGTGACGTCGAGCAGCAGCAGGTCCTTCACGTCGCCCGAAAGCACGCCCGCTTGAACCGCAGCGCCCACGGCAACCACTTCATCGGGGTTGACGCCACGATGGGGCTCACGGCCGAAGAGCTTCTTCACCAGCTCTTGAATCATGGGCATGCGCGTCTGGCCACCGACGAGAACTACCTCGTTGATCTGGCTGGTGCTGATGCCGGCGTCGGACAAGGCTTTTTTGCACGGCTCGACCGAGCGCTCGACCAGGTCCCCGACCAGCTGCTCGAGCTTTGCGCGCGTGAGCTTGCGGACCAGGTGCTTGGGGCCCGAGGCGTCAGCGGTGATAAAGGGCAGATTGATCTCGGTTTCGACGGTAGTCGACAGCTCGATCTTGGCCTTCTCCGCAGCGTCTTTCAGGCGCTGCAGCGCCATCTCGTTACCCTTCGACGTCAAATCGAGCCCGAACTCCTGCTTGAACTCGGCGATGAGCCAGTCCACGATCCGCTGGTCGAGATTGTCGCCGCCAAGGTGAGTATCGCCATTGGTCGACTTCACTTCGATGACGCCTTCGCCTACTTCCAAAATGGAAATATCGAACGTGCCGCCGCCGAAATCGTACACAGCGATGGTTTCGTCCTTCTTCTTGTCGAGTCCGTATGCAAGTGCTGCAGCCGTGGGCTCGTTGACGATGCGTTTCACATCGAGGCCGGCAATTTTGCCCGCGTCCTTCGTGGCCTGGCGCTGCGCATCATTGAAGTAAGCTGGCACGGTGATAACGGCTTCAGTCACCGCCTCGCCAAGATAGTCTTCCGCGCTCTTCTTCAGCTTTTGCAGAATCATGGCGGAGATTTCGGGCGGAGTGTATTCCCTGCCCTGCGCCACTACTGCAACGTGATCGCCCTGCTTGACGACGCGGAACGGAACCATCTTCATCTCGTCCGTCACTTCGTCATAGCGGCGACCCATGAATCGCTTGATGGAGAAGATAGTGTTTTCAGGGTTGGTAATGGCCTGGCGTTTCGCCACCTGGCCAACCAGCCGCTCGCCGCTTTTTGTAAAGGCGACGATTGAGGGTGTAGTGCGCGCACCCTCCTCATTCGGAATGACTTTTGGCTCGCCGCCCTCCAGAACCGCGACGCACGAATTGGTGGTGCCAAGGTCGATGCCTATCATTTTTGCCATGATTGTGTCCCTGCCTGATTCAGAATGTACCCAACGTGGCAGAATGCCAGATTGAGTGAGATATTGTCAACTTCTTTGATGCAATACACCTAAAGAAGTTGCAAATTTAGGCGAAAAATCCAATAAAAGGGGCTACTTGGCGACCGCGGTGAGTGCAACAGCCAGCGCCTCTTCAGGCTCGGGGCGGACGCGGAAGTCGGCGTAGGCCTGGGCATAGAGGACTTTGCGATCGCGGGCCAGGACATAGGTGGCCGGCAGGATCAGGCGCCAGCTCTGGTCGCCGTTGATAAACGGGATATTGACGAGGATGGAGCGGTAATAATCGCGCTGGAAGTCGGGAATGCCGAATGTGAGCCCAAATTGTTCACCGAGCGCGCAGCCGGAGTCGTTGAGCACCGGGAACGGGAGGCTGTGCTGCCCGACCATGAAATCGCTTTGGCGCGTGGTCTGGGGGCTGATCGCGACGAGCAGTGCGCCGGCTTCACGAAGCTGCGGATGGAGGTCGCGCCAGACTTCAATTTCTGTCACGCAATACGGGCACCAGCGACCGCGAAAAAAGTCGACAACGAGGGGCCCCAGCGCAAGCAGGTCGGCCGAGCGGACGGGGCGGCCTGAGGCGTCAGGCAGGGTGAAGTCGGGTGCGGTGGCACCCACAGGAAGGATACGGCTTTCAATTCCGGAAGCAAAGAGCTCGGCGACGGCGCGCTCGCTCAACGCCATGCGCTCGGCCTGGACCAGGTGACGGGTATTGGCTGTGATCTCGTCGAGTTGGTCCTGGAGCGCGGTCATCGAGTTTCTACCTTAACGCATGTCGCATCCGCAGAGGGTGATCGAAAACACTCGCTTGGCACCGCGAGGTTCGGTTACCGCCCGAAGCGTTGCTTTGCGCCCAAGCCCGCCAGCCCCCCGCGCATCATGCTTTTGGCCAAGCCGCCGCGGCCCACCTGCTTGAACATCTTGGCCATTTGCGCGTACTGGCGGAGAAGCTGGTTGACGTCCTGTACGCTGGTGCCCGAGCCGGCGGCAATGCGCTTGCGGCGTGAGCCGGAGATGATTTCGTGATTGCGGCGCTCCCTGGGCGTCATCGAGTTGATGATGGCCTCGAGGCGCGTGAATTGCTTTTCGTCGACGTTTTGTGCGGCCTGCTGCATACCGGCGAAGGGGCCGACCGAGGGCAGCATCTTCAAGATGCTTTCCATCGACCCGAGCTTCTTGATCTGCTTGAGCTGGTCGCGGAAATCCTCAAGCGAGAAGCCGTCGCCGAGGAGCGCTTTCTTGGCCAGCTCCTCTGATTTTTTGCGGTCAAGAGTGGATTCCGCTTTCTCGATCAGCGAGAGCATGTCTCCCATGCCCAGGATGCGGCCCACAATTCGATCCGGATGAAAAGGTTCGAAGGCGTCCGGTTTTTCGCCCACGCCGATGAACTTGATAGGCTGCCCGGTCACGTGGCGGATTGAAAGCGCGGCGCCACCGCGTGCGTCGCCGTCCATTTTCGTCAAGACCACACCTGTCAGTCCGAGGCGAGTGTGAAAATCCTGCGCGGAGTTCACTGCGTCCTGGCCAGTCATGGCATCGGCTACGAAAAGAATCTCGGCAGGCGAGAGGAGTTTTTTCAGGCGCTCCATCTCGACCATAAGTTCTTCGTCCACGTGAAGGCGACCGGCGGTGTCGACGATGAGCGTGTCGCAGCCCATGATGCGGGCCTCGCGCAAGGCCTCTTTGGCGAGGCGTGCAACAAGATCGGCGTTGGCGGGTTCGCCCTTCTGGTCGCCTTCGTAGAGGCGCGATTCCACTTGTTTGGCGACGACCTTAAGTTGCTCGCGGGCCGCGGGGCGATAGACGTCAACCGAGACGAGCATCGGCCGATGACCGCCCTTTTTGAGCCAGGCGGCCAATTTCCCGGATGTCGTCGTTTTGCCCGAGCCTTGCAGACCAGCCATCAAAATCACCGTCGGTGGCTGCGAGGCAAACTTGAAGCGAGCCGTGTCTTTGCCGAGCAGTGCGATCAATTCATCGTTGACGATTTTCACTACCTGCTCTGATGGCGAGAGCGCGGTGAGAACTTCGGTCCCGATGGCCTTTTCGCGGATGTGCTCGATCAGTTCGTTGACGACATTGAGATTGACATCGGCATCAAGGAGCGCGACGCGAATTTCGCTGAGGGCTTCGGCGACGTTTTCTTCACTAAGCGTGCCTTGGCCGCGAAGGTTCTTGAAGACACGCTGCAGTTTGTCTGTGAGGTTCTCAAACATGGTCAGATTCCAGTTTACCGGAGCAGCGTTCGTTCGCAGGTTGGGCGCGATGAAACCGCATACCCTACTCCTCAGGCGCGATGAGGTATTGCTCCAGCTTGCCATCGGGGTAGGTGTAGGTGGTCAGTTCCAGCCGGCGGCCCGGATACGTGATCTCAAAGGCACGGAAGGTCATGCCGCCGCGCAGTTCGGTGTGGGTCTGTCGCAGACTCAGCGGTTCGCCGAGCGGAGCCAGGCTCGATTGGAAATCGGCAAGCGCTTCGGGGGTGAAGTAGTCGCTGAGGTTCGGCGCTAGGAGCATGCGGTCAATGCGGCCTTGCTCCAAGCCGCGATAGATGTCGAGAGCCTGCTGCTCGGCAGGCGCAAGCGAATTGCCGGCCACCAGCGGAGCCGCGAGCCGCGCGATCGTGGAGGCCGCCTCGACCGCGTCCTGATTGGTAAGCACAGCCACGGCCGCGCCATCGTCGATGAGGACTTCGTTGTCGGAGACGAAACCCGAAACTTCGCCGCCATGCTCGATCGAACGGTGACCGTTCCGTTCGCGCACTTCGACGCCGAGGCCGTAGTGAGTTCCTTCGCCATTCTTCAGCTTGACCTCGGTGAACATTGCCTTGTAGCTCTCGGGCTTGAGGAGGGACTGCGCGATCAGGCTCTCATCCCATAGGGCGAGGTCGTGTGGGGTCATGGCCAGCTCTCCTGCTGCGAACATCCAGCCAATGCCTTCATTGGGCGCGATGCGCAGCGGCCCGAGCGCGTGGCGATAGTAGGGGGTGGCGTCCGGTGGCGTGAGCTTCTTCTGGTCGGAGTTCCACACCGAAGTCATACCCAGCGGTCGGAAAATGTGCTCGGTAAGAAAGGTAAAGTAGGGTTCTCCGGAGACCACTTCAACGATGCGGCCGGCAATGACAAAGTTCGTGTTGGAATATTGCCACTGCGTGCCCGGCTCGAAGTCGAGAGGCTTTTTGCCCCAGGTATCGATGATCTGTTCGGCTGTTTCCGGATGCAGCATCGTGGTCATCACGTAGTCTTCGGGCCAGTAGTCCTGGTAGCCGGAGGTGTGGGAGAGGATCTCACGAATCGTCACGTCGTTACCGCGCGTGAGGCCGGGGATGTATTTTCCCACTGGGTCGTCGATGGAGAGCTTGCCTTCCTGCTGCAACATCAGGATCGCCGTCGCGGTGAATTGTTTCGAGATTGATCCGACAGAGTAACGCATGTTGGGCGTAGCCGGGACGGCTGGTGAGGAATCCATCGCCAAGCGCGCGAAGCCATAGGCGTGCGTGTAAACGAGCTTGCTGTGCTGGACGACGGCGACGGAAGCGGAGGGAACTCCGGTTTGCGCCAGCACCTGATTGGCGATCCGGTCCACTTGGCTGCGCAGTTCTGGCGAGATGATGTCCACTGTTTGCGCGGAAGCGGAGCCTGCCGCCAGCAACAGAAACGACAGGATGGCCACACACGAATGTCTTTCAAATCGACGCATTGGAGTTTTTCCTCTCGATTAGCATAATCGCGCTGGGTGTGCCTAAACCAAGGTCCCGATTCAGTGCGATAGGCTGGGCAAAGGCGGCCCGCGCGTGACCTTGACGCGGATGGAGCCCGCCGGAGGCGTGAATGCAACGGTTGATCGAGGGGCATAAGCGGTTTCTCGCCGAGGTGTTTCCAGCGAGGAAGAGTCATTTTCATCTGCTTGCTGAAGGCCAGTCGCCGCAGTGGTTGTTCATCACGTGCGCCGACTCCCGCGTCCTACCAGACTTGATTCTGGGCACGGAGCCGGGCGATCTTTTCATCTCGCGGAGCATTGGAAATGTCATACCCGTCTCGAGCCAGGACGTCGACGGAGTTACGGCGACGATCGAGTATGCGGTAGAAGTGTTGAAGGTGCCGCACGTGATCGTTTGCGGGCACTCGGACTGCGGCGCGCTAAAGGCAGCGCTCGATCGCAAGAGTTTGGAGAATCTGCCCAAGGCAAGGCGGTGGTTGGATCACGTGGAAAAGGCGTTTGCCTACAAGCAGCCGTTGAATGCGGACGACGGAGACAACGCGGAACTGTCGTCCCTGATTCGCGGCAACGTGGTGGCGCAGCTCAAGAACCTGCGCGCGCAACCCGCCGTGCAGCATGCGCTGGCGAGGCGCCGGTTGACGGTGCACGGTTGGTACTACGACATTCTTACCGGCCGGATTGAGGAGTACGACGAGGAGACGAAGCGGTTTGTTGGGCTGCTGAGTTGAACCTCTTTCCTGCTCCGCTCGTCCTGAGCGCACGAACGCAGGCAGGGTCCGACGGCTGCCATTGCGATTCTCCTTCGCCGCCGGCGAGAGAGGGAAATCGCGAAAACCTCCCGCCCCTGCCTGGAAATGAAGCCACAACAGAGGTGCGGCCTCAGAGGGGGATAGAGGCGAAAACGCAGCGACGGGTTGCCCTGCCCCCAATTTGGCGAAGCAGTCTAATGCGCGTCGGGCGACGCACCGAAACTCCGAGGCGAATCGTTTCCGGTTTGTGTCTTCTCTGGTAAAGCTCTAGGCGGCGGTTCTGTTCACACGGTCGCGTGCAGCCTTTACGTAATCGTGTGACTCGTGAATGTACATCACCTGCGTGGAAAGGATCTGGCGGACCGGCAGCGGCAACGCGGTACTCATGGCGCTCAGGTATCCCTCCTCCGTGATGCCTTCAACTTGCTCCGCAATTTCCAAAAGCGCTTGATCGCCACCGACTGACTTGAATCTCAGGCCGGCCCAGATTTGGTGCAAGTCTCCTGCCGAGGAGCCGTTCTCGCGGAGGTCGCTGATGCCTTCGTGGTTAAGAACCGATTCCAGCTCGTTGCGAAACTGAGCGCGTATGAGCGACTCCACGAGGAAATAGCGCTTCAAGTTTTGGTCATCGAGCTTTTCGCCGATCTCGACGAGAGCCTCCTGACTTTCGATCAGGCTCCCGATCACGACATGGATCGCTGATTCGGCTTGATTCATAGATGGGCCATAACAATTCACCGGAGCTAAAGAAATTATGTATTTGGGCGCGCAGAGAGCCTTGGCCGGATCAGACGGTTTGCCGAGTCATTTTGTTTCGCTGCCGGCAAAGTGAGGAGAATCGCGATGACCGCCTGCCAATTTGATTCGTATGCGTTTTGGCCAGGAACCGGCTATGACGCACAGAGGGTTTGAAGGCAAGATCAGGCAGGCGGTTGCATCAGAATGGCTCCGCTGAGTGCTTTATTGGTACATCGAAACGTAATGCGGCCCGGCGAAAGCGGCGTTTTTCTGTGAGTATCTCAATGCGATCCCGGCGGCGGTGCCGCGTGCTTTTGCGGCTTCTTGAACATCCACGTGGCAACGGCGCAAATGAGAGCCAGAACCGCGGTCCAACGGAAGACGTCGACATAGGCAAGCATGGCCGCCTGTTGCTGCATGAGCCCGTAAATCAAGCCAAAAGAACCAGGACCTGCGCTGGGCCGGCCGATCTGATGGCCGAGATAGGTGGCGATCAATGCTGATTTCTGCTGCAACACGCCGCCGGAAGGCGTGAGATTCGCCGCCAGGTATGTCTGGTGAAGGTCGGAACGGCGGACAAGCGCGGTGGTGGCCATGGCGATGCCGATCGATCCGCCGATATTCCGCAGCATGTTGAAGATGCCGGTAGCGTTTCCCATCTCGTTTCGGGAGATGGTAGAGGTGGCCATAGTGGCCAGCGGCACAAAAACAAAGCTGAGCGCAAAACCGGTGAGGGTGATGGGTATGAGCAGCGTGTAGGGGCCGATGTCGAGATTCACTGTGCCAAAAATGAATGCGCAGACGGCGAAGCCGAGGAAACCAGCACAGAGCAACTTGCGCGGATCGATGCGGGAATTAAGAAAGCCGATGATGGGCGAGCCAATAAACGAGCCGATGCCGCGCGGGCCGACGACGAGGCCGGCGGTGAACGCGGTGTAGCCGAGGATCTCCTGGTAGTAGAGGGGCAGAATGGCGATCGTGATGTAGATGCACATCCCCAGCATCGCGATCATGATGCAGCCGCTGCGGAAGTTGCGATCCTTGAGCACGTGCAAGTCGACGAGACCTTTGGGGTTAGACCAGGAGCGCCAGATCCACAGCACGAACGCGACAATGAGCGCAGCGACCGCCCAGCGTACCCAGATCGCGCCGAACCAGTCGTCTTCCTGGCCTTTGTCGAGGACGATTTGCAGACAGCCGGTCCAAACGATGAGCAGGCCGAAGCCGATGTTGTCAAAGGCGCTCACCTTGGCGTTCTTGATGTAAGGCGGATCGTGCACAAACCGGGTGATCATGACGACCGCGAGAATGCCGACCGGGATGTTGATGTAAAAGGCATAGCGCCAACTGAAGGTATCAGTGAGCCAGCCGCCGAGGGTGGGGCCGAGCACGGGCGCGACGACGATGCCCAGACCATAAGCGGCCATTGCCTTGGAGCGGTCTTTGAGCGAAAAGCTCTCAAGCAGGATGGATTGCGACAGAGGTTGCAGTGCGCCGCCGCCTGCTCCCTGCAGGACGCGGGCAAGCAGAATGACGGCGAGTGACGGAGCCGCGCCGCAGAAGAACGACGCGATGGTGAAGAGGATGACGCAGCTCAGCAGGAACCGTTTGCGACCAAAGCGCCGGGCGAACCAGTTTGAAGCCGGCAGGATGACTGCGTTGGCGACCAGATAGCTTGTGAGCACCCAGGTGGCTTCAGAGGTCGAGGCAGACAGCGAGCCGGCGATGTAGGGCAGCGCCACCGACGCGATCGCCGTGTCCAGCACTTCCATGAAGGTCGGCAGCATCACCGACACCGTGACGAGCCACGGGTTGACGCCCTGGGTAAGCGGATAACGAGCGTTAGCGGCGTCCGTTGTCATTGAATGTGGGCTCATTCGAGGGTAACCGATGAGGCGCGAGACCGCTTGTGACGCAGACCGCGGCAGCTCAAGTCTCCCCATCGGCCGGCCCAGATGCGAGACGTGAAGTCACCCCCACTCGGCTCCCTGCCTTGACACAATCGGCCGATCCCTTGATGCTTAACAGTTCCGGTTGTTTAAGTTTCAGGCCCAGGAGGACTCCAGGTTTTGCGGGTTCGCGTCTTCTATCACGACAAATGCTTCGACGGAGCTTGCTCGGCCTCGCTGTTCACCCGCTTCCACAGGGAGCGTATCGCGCCGGGTGCCAGCTACGACTATCACGGCTTGGTACATCGTGCCGGCGCGCTCTTCGACGAAAGCGAATTCACCGGCGACGAGAATGCGATTGTGGATTTCAAATACTCCGCCTCGCCGCGGATCACCTGGTGGTTCGATCACCACCAGTCGGCGTTCTTGACGCGCGAAGATCACGAGAACTTCCTAGCCTGCCAGCGCGAGCCGCAGTGCGCGGCACACAAGTTCTTCGATCCCAACTACACTTCGTGCACCAGCTTTCTGGCACATATCGCCAAGACACGCTACGGCTTCGACACCGCTCCGGTTGCGGAGCTGATTCACTGGGCCGATATTGTCGATGGCGCGAAATACGAGAGCGCAGAATCTGCCGTGGAGATGGCGGCGCCGGCCATGAAGCTCACGCTCATCATCGAGGCTGCGCAAGACTCGGAATTCATCCCGCGGCTGATCCCATTGCTAACGGGGATGCCGCTGGCCGAGGTCCTGAGCCAACCGTTTGTGGCGGATCGATTGCCTCCGCTGCTCGAGCGGCACCAGCAGGCGCTGGAGCTGATTCGCAGCCGCGCAGAAGAGCGCGACGGGACCATCTTCTTCGACATCACCGATCATCCCCTTGAAGGATTCAACAAGTTCATTCCGTACTATCTCTATCCAAATGCGACCTACTCCATCGGCTTGTCCAAGTCCAGTTTCCGGACCAAGGTGGCAGTAGGATCGAACCCGTGGACCAAGGCCGAGCATAAAAAGATGGTGAACCTGGCGCAAATTTGCGAGCGTTACGGCGGGGGCGGGCACGCGCGCGTAGGAGCCATCAGCTTTCCACCCGATAAGGAAACTGATGCGCGGGCCGCGGCCAGGGAGATTGTGGCGGAGCTGCGCGCGAAGAACCCACTTTAGGACCTGCTCATTGGCCACAAGCTGCGGGCCTGAGTCCATCTTGATATGAGCGAATACCTCTTCGTCTACGGCACGTTGCTGCCTGGGCGCGCACCCAGAAAGATCGCGCCTGTGGCGGCAATGCTGCGCCCGGTAGCAGAAGGCTTTGTCCGAGGCATTCTCTATGATCTGGGCGGCTATCCTGGCGCTGTGCCCGACCCCAGCTCAAAGCGCCGGATTGCCGGCACCGTGATGCAATTGCCTGACAACGGGGCGGTGTTGCGGCAATTGGACGCATATGAGGGGTTCGATCCACAGACTCCGGAGACAAGCGAGTTTGTACGGGAACAGCAGACGGTCGAGATCAAATGCGGGCAAAAGTTCGAGTGCTGGTTTTATCGCTACAACCGGAAGGCGGACCCGGCGCGGGCGATTGCGAGCGGGGCGTGGACGGAGTAGCAGGACGCGGGGCTCAAGGATCAGCCGTAAAAAGCCATAACGATCGATGGAAACTCGGGCGATTTGTGCCGCCTCCGCAACAGAGTGGCGAGGTGCAGCGTCCGCAATCAGCTGCGAGACTCTGTGTACCCGAATTCGGGATACCGCAATCGATCTTCCGGCTTGGGATCCGGTAGAGAAAACAACTCCAATTCATGCGGAAGGACGAGGTTCCTATAACAATTCACGTGCAGCACTTTCGACTGCCCCGGCCCTAATCCCTCAGTTCTGAGCAGGACTGCGCCATTTAAGCGCTGATCCCTGGAACGCGCCCCAATTTTAAGTATGGGTAGTATCCGTTCCCCGGAATTTGTGACCTCGATCATGTGCATCCCGTCTGGATCTATTCCAACGACTCGCCATTTCATACTCCGTCGCGCCTTTATAACTTCCTCTTCTGATGTCGAAAATGGCAAGGGGCCGCGTTGAATGTTTTCCCAGTCCTCTCTGCTGAATCTTCTCCGGGCTCTTTCGCAACTGTCTTTTATCCAAAGTTCAAAATCGTCTGCGACCCTATCTTCGCCTCCCGATTCATGCTCGTATATCGCGAAAGTCGCCTGATCATTGCTCTCCTTGACATATACGCTCGCGCTATCGCGAAAACCGAGATGATAGAGAGAGGCGTCATTTTCAAGGGCTCTCTCTCGGGGCGCAGCGAAAACGCCGATCGCGAAGGCGTCGCCTCGTGGATCTCTGTATAGCCGCGCATTTCCGAACTTCAAAACAAATTCGACATAAGAGATCGGAACAGGAATCGTAGTCCTCATGATTGCGTTCTTCATCTCCTCTCCCGCAGGGCCATCAACAACGTGAAACCCTGGTGTCTTCACAGAAGAAATCTCATTTTCAAGCCACTCATACATAACCACGCCCTCGAGGTCGAAGAAATCGTTGGTTGGGTGGCCCAAGGCAAAACCCAAGTCTTGCTGAAGAAACTAGCTTTCGACACCAGAAGCGCCTCGGTTGAGGCAACGTAAAGCAATTCGAGTGCCACCGGCCCATGGTCACAACCCCAGTTCGCCCGCCCGCTTCTTCATTGCATCAATGCAAAAAGCGATGTGTGCGTCCAGATCGATACCCAGCTCCGATGCGCCCTGCACGATGTCTTCGCGGTGGACTCCTCGAGCAAACGCCTTGTCCTTCATCTTCTTTTTCACACTGGCTAATTCAACGTCGGCAATGGCCTTGGTGGGCTTAACCAGCGCGCAAGCCGTCAAAAAGCCGGCCAGCTCATCGCAGGCGAACAACGCCTTGGCGAGATGCGACACCCGGGGCACGCCGGAGTACTGCGCGTGGCCCAGGATGGCGGTGCGCAGCTCTTCAGGCCAGCCCAGCCGCTCAAGTTCACGAACGCCGACGAACGGGTGCTCTTCGGCCGTGGGGTGACGCTCGTAGTCGAAGTCGTGCAGTAGGGCAGTCGTGGAGTAGAGCCGGAGTAGAGCCGCCCGTTCCTCGCCCTCCAGCGCAAGCCGGTCTGCCTCCCGTTCGCCGTAAGCCACTACGCAGGCCTCGACAGCCAGCGCATGCTTGCGCAGGCTTTCGCTCGCAGTCCATTCCGTGAGCAATTGAAAGGCTTCTTCGCGCCCAAACTGCGGATTCGTTGTGACCATTTTGGCCTCCAGTTGATTCATATGGTTCGCGATTTGTCGGGGTTTCCCGGCTCTAATGGGTCTTTTTTCGGTTTGTCCCGAAATTTCTACTTGACAATTATGGTTCCCTTCCTTGACAGTAGCACCAGTTGTGGTGCAACTCAGCAACCCGGGGTTCCAGCTCTGGCGCTCCGCACATCCAAATGGCGACTACTTTAGTGAGCGTGGATACACGCGAAGTGGTGCGGTGTGAATACTGCAGATTGATGCAGTATAGAACCTGCAATTCTCTTTGCAGAAGGTGCCACAGGCCTCTCGATATTGAGGAGCCGGCGCCCTTGGCGCCGCAACTGGTCACCAGCCAGCCAGCGCCGGAGAATGACAGAGCCGGGCTGCAGGTTGCGGCACAGGTGCGCGAGATGCGCCGGGCGCGCCATCTGAGTCAGCGCCAGTTGGCCGGCCGGATGCTGGTGCCGCGCACTTACATCTCCAAAATTGAAAACGGCAAAGCGATCCCCACGCTGGGCTCGCTGGAACGGCTGGCCTCGGCCCTTGGCGTAGAAGTGCGCCAGTTGGTCCGCGATGCACGCAGCCGCCGCGATGAAGAGGTCACCTCGATCTTGAGCGACCCCTTCCTTGCGGAGGTTGCAGCCCTGTTGACACATTTGGACTCTCTGCACCGGACGCTCTTTCTCGGAGCGGTGCGGGATGCCACGATGGGTCGCCGGCGCACCGCGTAGTCCGGCAGTGCAAACCACGTTGTCCTTGGGGTTGGCGGCGGAGACGATTTTGCCGATCCGCCGCTTCTCTTGCGTCTCATGAAAGTCCCACGGTTATTACCGTGGGCTGGCGCAGAAGGCCACGCGCGGCCGCATTGCAGGATTCAGCAAAATACTATAGGGTCGATGTTGTGACTCCTCGGATCCGGCCGCCGTCTTAGCAAATTCCGGCTGGTGATTCGTTCATGCGATGAGTGCGCCTTGCTCACAACTGGTGTGAACTCCGTCGGCGCCACTTTGGGTCGCCCAGCCGGCGCCCGCGTGGAAACCGCAAATGCAATCTAAAGGCAAGTCTTTGTTTTCATCTCCAACGCCGCGCATTGACGAGCTAAGCGCGGAGGAGCGCACCATTTATGCCACGTTGAAGCCTGAGCGCCTGCCGACCCATGTCGCCATCATTATGGATGGCAACGGGCGATGGGCCGGCCGCCGCTCGCTCAAACGTTTCGTAGGCCATCAACAGGGAGCCCAGGCTGTGCAGCAGGTCATGGAGACGGCTTCCCGCATCGGCTTGCCGTGGCTGACTCTCTACGCGTTTTCTCTTGAAAACAACCTGCGCAGGCCCCGCGCCGAGGTCAGCTTCCTCATGCGCCTGCTCAAGATCTATCTGGAAAGCAATGTGCGCCGCATGATGGATCACAATGTGCGAATGAGGTACATCGGGCGCACCCACGACTTGCCGCACGACGTGCAGGAAATGATGCGGCACGTTGAGGATGCTACATCGCAGAACACCGGCACCACGCTGACCCTGGCCCTGAACTACGGCGGCCGGTCCGAACTGGTGGATGCATTTCGTGGGCTCGCAACCGAGGTGAAGGACAAGCACCTCAATCCTGATCACATTACTGAAAAAGACATCCACCGGCATCTCTACACAGCGCAGATGCCCGACCCCGACCTGCTCATCCGCACCTCCGGCGAACTGAGAATCTCCAACTTCCTTCTCTGGCAGATCGCCTACACCGAAATCTTTGTAACAGAGCGATATTGGCCCGATTTCCGGGGCATTCATCTGCTTGAAGCCATCGCGGATTTCGAGCGCCGGGAACGGCGGTTCGGCGGTATCGGCGAAGCCGGCGGCGAGGTCGAAGAAAATCCTGACCGGATCAGGATTGCGGTCAGTTGAGCGGCTGAGCTACCCCCCGTTGCGAGGCTGGAAGCTCTGGCGGCTCCGCCGAATCGTCAAAAACTCCAATTCTTTGGTAACCATTATCGCCCGCCCGGGCAGTGTATTCTCAACCGTGGATGAAACGAATACTTACGGCAGCGGTCCTCATTCCAGTGATCCTGGCCCTGATTTTTCTGGGGCCAAAGTGGCAGTGGCTGTTTTCGCTGGCCGTGGCGGCGGTCTCGGTACTTGCCGGTTGGGAATACATGAGCCTCACGCGCCGCTGCGGAGCGAATCCGCCTCGGGTTGCCACACTCGTGGCGCTTGTGGCGCTGTTTGTCGTCAACTTCCAATGGCCTGACATGGTGCCCGGACTTTTTGGGATCCTGGGCCTCGGCCTCCTGGTTTATTGCACGTTCTTCAAGCCGGTTGAAGAGGTCATCGCGGACGCCGCGGCGGCGATCTTCTGCCTGCTCTATACCGGCCTTGCCATGCTGGCTATTCCTACAATTCGCGACCAGCCCAACGGCCCTTCAATGATTTTGCTGCTTCTGCTTGCGGTCTGGGCCGGCGACACATTCGCCTACTACGTTGGCCGCGCATTCGGCCGCCACAAAATGGCGCCCAAGTTGAGTCCCGGCAAGACCTGGGAGGGAGCAGTGGCTTCAGTGGCCGGGAGCGTCCTCATTGTCTATGGGCTCATTGGATTGGCGACCCTGTTGCAAGAGCCGTGGAACTCAGCTGTGCTGGCCTGGATGGAGCGGGCGTGTCCGGCGGCCGTCATCTCCTATTCCGATGATCTTTGGTATTGGCTCGTGTTGGCCGTGGTGATTAACCTCGCAGGGCAGGTGGGAGATTTGGCCGAGTCGGCGCTGAAACGGTCGGCAGGAGTGAAGGATTCGGGCAGCCTGCTGCCTGGACACGGCGGGGTGCTCGACCGCATTGATGCGCTGCTTCTGGCAGCTCCGGTGCTGTGGTACGCTCAGGTTATTCACCAGCAGTTCTAAGGTTTACCTCCGAATCGTCATCTTGAAGCGACTCGCCATCCTCGGTTCCACCGGCTCCATCGGGCAAAGCACCCTCTCCATCGTCGAGCAGTTTCCTGAACGCTATGCAGTGGCGGCGCTGGCCGCCGGCCGTAACGTGGACGAAGCTTTTGCGCAAGCAGAGCGCTGGAGGCCACGCGTCGTTTCAATGGCTACTGAAGAACTGGCTGGACGTTTGGACGCGCGTCTACGCCAGGCCGGCGTCTCCGGGATCGAAGTGGTGCATGGAACCAAAGGCACGATTGCCTGTTCCACATTGTCTGAAGCCGACTTCGTGGTTTCTGCCATTGTGGGCGTCGCCGGGTTGGAGGCGACGCACCAGGCTATCCTGGCCGGAAAGCCCGTGGGACTGGCAAATAAGGAGTGCATGGTGGCGGCCGGCGAGATCCTGACCGCCGCCGCTCGCGAGCGCAATGTCCCCATCCTGCCCATCGACAGCGAGCACAACGCCGTGCACCAGTGCCTCCGCGTGGGTGCGCACAAAGAAGTCAAGTTTATCTGGCTAACCGCTTCGGGCGGACCGTTTCGTCAGCTTCCGCTGAATCAGTTCGAAAGCATCACGCCGGAGCAAGCTCTCAAGCATCCCACCTGGGTGATGGGAAGGCGCATTACCATCGACTCGGCCACCATGCTGAACAAGGGCCTTGAGGTGATTGAAGCCTGCCGGCTCTTCGACGTGACGCCAGCTCAAGTGCGGGTCACCATTCACCCCCAGTCCACGGTGCACTCAATGGTGGAGTACGTGGATGGATCGATCCTGGCGCAGATTTCGGTCACGGATATGCGCTTGCCTATCCTTTACGCGCTGGCCTGGCCGGAGCGGCCGGCATCTTCGCTCACGTTCGATCTGGCGGCGCTGCGCCATTTGGATTTCGAGCAGCCCGATTTTGAGCGCTTCCCTTGCCTGCGTCTGGCTTTTGAGGCGGCCGCAAAGGGGGGAGCCCACTGCATTGCGCTGAACGCCGCCGACGAGGTGGCCGTCGAGGCCTTCCTCCAACGTCGTATTTCGTTTACCGGCATCCCGCGTACAATTGAAAGAGTGCTCGGGTCTACCCCGGAGGCGCATCCCGCGACCATCGGGGAGGTGCTTGCCGCCGACGGGCAGGCACGAGAGCGGGCCCAGGCAATGCTCACTTAAATCAGAGGAGTCGCGGAAATACTGCTCGGTCAAGATGCTTACCAGGGTCTTCATTTCCTGTGCGTCGCCCGTTACCTGAAGGTTTTTACAACATTTCTGAAACTGCTGTAGACGGGCGCACGCCGGGGGTCGCGCTTAACCGAGGTCAACACCCAACATCTATGCATGCATTCCTTGTTTCTGCCGTAGCTTTTATCGTCCTCGTCGGCGTGATGGTCATCGTGCACGAGGCGGGACACTTCGTCGTCGCCAAATTGTGCAGAGTGCGCGTCGAGGCTTTTTCCTTTGGTTTTGGCCCGCGCCTGTTCGGCTTCAAAATCGGCGAGACCGACTATAAAGTCTGCCTGCTGCCCCTGGGCGGCTTTGTTAAAATGACGGGCGAACTCGAGTCTGGACTCACCCAAAGCCCCTCCGATGTGACGGGCGAAGAGGCTGCAGCTGACCCTGCGGCGTTTTCCTCCCACCCTCGTTGGCAGCGCATGTTGATTGGCGTCGCCGGTCCCATGGCGAACTTCGTGCTGACGCTGGCGCTGATGACCTTCTACTTCGGCTGGATCAACGAAGTTCCAACGACATTGCTGAAGACCACGACCGTGGAATGGGTGACTCCGAACTCAGCCGCCGCGGTTGCAGGGTTGCAGGCGGGCGACGTAATTACCGGTTTCGACAGCGTCCAGAATCCCGACTGGAATATGGTGTATGACCACTCCAAATTGAACGCAAACCAGATGGTCCCGGTGACGGTCGATCGCGGGGGAAGCCCGATCCTGCTGAGCTTGCATATTCCGGCCAGCGCCAAGAGCGACAACTTCGATTTTAGCGACGCGGGAATTTCGCCGCAGTTCAAGAACGGCCCCATTGGCGTGTTGCAGGTGCAACCGGACATGCCCGCGCAAAAGGCTGGACTGCGCGACGGCGATCAGATTGAAGCCGTCGACGGCCATCCTTTCCATAGCGTGAATACGCTGCTGGCCTACATGCAGGCTGGGGCGGGCAAACCGCTCGTGCTTACGGTTCTGCGCAGTGGCGCGACCCTGCAAATCACGGCAACGCCATCCAAGCTGGACACCTTGTGGAAGCTGGGCTTCGCGCCCGTGCCTATTCCCATCCGCGACGAGCCCTTGCCCCTCTTCTCGGCGGTCAGCAAATCGCTCGGGTTCTTCAAAGACAACTCCCTGCTCGTCGGCGAAGTAGTTGAGCGCCTCTTTACGCACAAGCTTTCAGTCACGCAGATGATGGGACCGGTGGGAATTGCGCAGGCAGCAGGCGAAGCGGCCGAGATGGATGGATGGCTGCCGAAGTTCGGCCTGGCCAGCGAGATCAGCCTGCAACTCGGCATGCTCAACCTGCTCCCCTTCCCCATTCTCGATGGCGGCCTGATTCTGCTGCTCCTGATCGAGAGTGCGCTGCGCCACGATATCAGCCTGGCAATCAAGGAGCGAATCTATACCGCGGCCTTTGTTGTGCTGATGGCCTTCATCGCCTTCACCATTTTCAACGACGTCAGCAAACTGCCCTTGTTCACGCACATCAAACCGTAGGGACAGCTGACAGTGGACAGCAAACAGTGAACGGGTCGCGTCCGACGAAAGATACCATGCGATGCCAGTGACCATGCAGGCGCGGGTGCGGTATGCCGAGACCGACCAGATGGGCATTGTCTACTATGCCAACTACTTCATCTGGTTCGAGCTCGGGCGCGTCGAGTTGCTGCGATCCCTCGGGCTTGCCTACAGCCGTCTCGAGAAGGACCACGGCTGCATTCTGCCTGTCGTTTCGGCGCGCTGCCGTTATCGCGCGCCGGCGCGCTACGACGATGAAATTCTCATTGAGACCAAGCCGTCGATGATGCGCGGATCGGTGTTGAAGTTTGCTTACCGCATTCTGCGCAAAGATCCCCAAGGCGATGAATATACTCTGCTGGCCGAGGGCGAGACAGTGCACGTAGTTTGCGATGATCAATTGCAGCGCAAGCCCTTGCCGAAGAAGTATGCGGCGGCGCTGCGAACGCTCATTAAGAAAAAATAGATTAGGTTTCCGGCCATCGCAACCACTCCGAGCCGAGAATGGCTATGCTGGTTGTCATGGAGCCCCGTCCAATGGAATTTCAGCTTGCCACTGCGCCCGAATTGCAGGACGTGCTCGCAGAACTCTCCGCACGCGAGCCCATTTTTCATCGTCCGGAGTTCGGAACTTCGCGCGCCGACTTCGAGCAAATGACGGTGGACGACTACTGGGAAACCGGCGCTTCAGGCCGCCGCTACTCAAGGAAGTTTGTGCTGGATGAGCTTGAACAGCGTTTTTCTGCGCCGCACGATGATATCTGGGAGACACATGATTTTCATTGCCGAAAATTGGCCGAGGACATTTACCTGCTCACCTACACGTTGCTCCAGAATCACGAGCGGCTGACCCGCAGGGCGACCATCTGGCAGAAAACTAGCAACATCTGGAAGATTGTGTACCACCAGGGAACGATCGTGCAGGACGCTTGAAACGCGCCTCAGCGCAGCACGACGGCGAGCGCGAATCCGTCAAGGCCCTTCACTCCAACGGTCTGCAGAGCCACAGCGCTGATCCTTGGCTCAGCGGCCATCATCTCCATGCAGCGGCGAGTACCTTGGATGTCGGGTTCGGTGCTCTTGGCTTGAATCACTCCGCCTTGGCGAACCACGTTGTCCACCACGATAACGGTGCCACGGTGCGACAGCTTCAATGCCCACTTGAAATACTGCGGGTTGTTCTCCTTATCCGCATCGATAAAGATCAGATCGAACGGTCCGGCGCCGGAAGAGGCGACGGCTGGAAGCGTGTCGAGCGCGCGACCCACACGGATCTTCACGCGGCCGAGAAGACCGGCGCAACGTAGATTAGCGCGAGCCACTTCGGCGTGGCGTGGCTCAAATTCAAGCGTGACGATGCGACCACCCCTGGGCAAAGCTCGCGCCATCCACATCGTGGAATAACCGCCCAGCGTGCCAATCTCCAGAATCCGTTTGGCCCGCGTCATCGTGACCAGCACCTGGAGAAACTTGCCCTGAAGCGGGGAGACATCAATTGCGGGAAGCCGGGCCTTTTTGTTCGCGCGCACTGCGGCGTTCAGATGGTTGTCGGCCGGCGCAAACAGATCGCCGAAGTATTGATCAACCGCAGTCCAAAGTTTGTCCTTGGGAACCCTGGCTGGAGGCATCTACTTCTCCCGCGCCACGACAAAATCAGGGACCCAGAGCAGGGCGCGCTTGTACTCGGTGTCAGCAAGCGGGGCAAGGGCCTGGCGCGATTGCTCGGCGTAGCGGTCGGCCGCCGCCATTGCATATTCCACTGATCCGTTGCGCACCAGGATCTCCCTAATCTGTTGTCGGCTCACGTTCTCAAAGCTGCGAT
Source organism: uncultured Acidobacteriaceae bacterium (assembly GCA_963758785.1). GTDB lineage: Bacteria > Acidobacteriota > Terriglobia > Terriglobales > Acidobacteriaceae > Telmatobacter. The sequence continues at coordinate 100,552 of CAVWXA010000013.1, read as the reverse complement.
CGTCGAGAACCCGGCGAATCGCTTTGCGGTCGGCGGCAGTGCCGTGGTCCGCCGCGTGAATCACTGCCAGCGTAGCCTTGCCTTCGCGCAGGTCACTGGCCACAGGCTTGCCCAGTACCTCTTCGGTTGCCGTCAGGTCGAGCACGTCGTCCACAATTTGAAACGCCAGGCCCACCGCTCGGCCGAAAGTGGCCAAGCTGGTTTCCTCAGCCTCGGTAGCATCGGCCAGCACCGCGCCCAGACGCATTGAAACCGAAAAGAGGCATGCGGTCTTCCGAAAAATCAGGTCGTAATACTCGGCTTCAGAAACCGATTTGCCCAGCTTTTGAATCTGCAACAGCTCGCCCTCGACCATCTGCTGCGTGAGACCGATGAGCAGATCGAGAACACGCAGATTCCGCTCTTCGAGTGCGACCCTGAAGGCCTGCATGTAAAGCCAGTCGCCTGCGAGCACGCATTTTTCGTTGCCCCAGTTCGTATTCGCCGAAGGACGCCCGCGGCGCGTTTCCGCACCGTCGATGATGTCGTCGTGAACCAACGTGGCAGTGTGCACCATCTCCACCACCGATCCCAGACGGATGGCGCCCTGGCCCGAGTAATCCAATTGATGTGCGGCAAGCAGCAGCAGCGAGGGGCGAATGCGCTTGCCGCCGCCTTCGCGCAGGTACTCGGCAATCTCCGTAATGGTGCTGACGCTCGAAGCAGCGTCGCGGCCCAGTTCCTGCTCCACTGCGACAAGGTCCTCCCGCAGTAGCTCAAAAACCTCTCTGGCCGACGCTATGGTGAATGTGCTCAAAGTTCTCTGATTCTATAGTATTTTGAGAGAGGCGCGCGACCCGGCTGCCCTTCGCTCAATTGGTGCGGTAGTTGGTGAATTGCAATTCCAGTCCTAAATCCTTGGCCCGCAGCAAGGCGATGATCGCCTGCAAGTCGTCGCGATCTTTACCTGAAATTCTCACCACATCGCCCTGGATGCTGGCCTGCGCCTTCTTTTTCGAGTCTTTCACCATGCGCACGATCTCCTTGGCCTTCTCTATGGGAATGCCCTGCTGCAGGCTGATCTTCTGGCGTACGCTTTGCCCGGCAGCAGGTTCTACTTTGCCGTAACTCAGGTTCTTCAGCGAGACGCCGCGCTTCACCAGCTTCTGCGCCAGGATGTCCTTCACCGCTTCAAGCTTGTATTCATTGGCAGATGCCAATTGGATGTCGTTGCCCTCCAGGCTCACCTCGGAGTGAGTGTCCTTCAAATCGAAACGCTGGCGAATTTCCTTGATCGCCTGGTCGATCGCGTTGCGGACCTCCTGGATATCAACTTTGCTGACGATGTCAAAGGAATTATCGAGAGCCATGGCTTTCCAATCCTCAAACGGCTGGGCAGCCGCACGTTGCACATCTATTAACAGTTTCGCACTTCTTTCTGGGCGGGAAACAGTCGAAAGAAGTTTCTGGTGGTCGCACCGGCAATTTCCGTCTCGGGCATGTTAAGCAATCCAGCCAGAGTCTGGGCCGTCTTGGCCACAAAGGCGGGTTCATTGCGCTGCCCTCGAAGAGGCGCGGGCGCGAGCCAGGGCGCGTCCGTTTCCACAAGCACCGCGTCCAAAGGGATCTGCGCGGCTACGTCGCGGAGCGGCTGCGCTTTGGGATACGTGATATTGCCGGCAAACGAGACCAGGAATCCAAGCTCCAGCGAGCGGCGCGCCTGCTCCCATCCTCCGCCAAAACAGTGCATGATGCCGCCGAGCCCTGTTCGCCTCCAGTGTTCCTCCAAAACTTCAAAAAGATCGTCCCACGCGTCGACGGACTCGTTTGTGCCGCGGCAATGGATCAGGATTGGCCGTTTGCGTGCCGCGGCAATTTCGAGTTGGAGGATGAGGCCCTTCCGCTGCACGTCGCGCGGCGCTCCTTCGTGGTAGTAGTCCAGGCCGATTTCGCCGCAGGCAATCACCTCTGGCTCCGCCAGCAGGGTGTCGAGCTTGGTAAGCGCCGCGTCATCCGCTTCAGTTGTGTTGTGAGGATAGATGCCTGCACTGGCGTAAAGCCGTGGCATATTCGGCCGCCCGTTGAATTCGGAGCAGAGGTCGCGCGCCTGCTGCATCTCGGCCGGTCCCTCGCCAATGCCGATCGAGAGGACCGCACCTACGCCGGCCTCAAACGCTCGCCTCAGCATCGCTTCGCGGTCGGGGGCATAGCGTTCGCTGTCAAGGTGAGCATGGGAATCAATCAGCAAACGAGCCTCGCAGGGTGCATGGTAAGTTCGTTGAACAACAGGTTTAGTTTAGTGCAGTGCTGCAACAGCGGATCAACGGGGTCTGGTCTGCGCCGCCCCTGCCTTGGCTGGTCTACCATCGAAGCAGAAGATGCCAACGAAATCCAGGCTCGGGCAGAACTTCCTGGTCGATGTGCAGGCAGCGCATCAAATCGTTGCGGCGCTGGGCGATCTTGTGGGGCGGACCGTTGTTGAGATCGGCCCCGGCCGGGGCGCGATCACCTCAGCGCTTGCGACGCGGGCCGCTCACGTCATCGCCATCGAGCTTGACCACGAACTCGCGGCTGGCCTGCAGTTGCAATTCGGGCCACCGCGCGTGACTGTGATCGAGCAGGATGTGCTGCAGTTCGATTTTGGCGCGGCTGCAGCGCAGGCCGGGAGTCGGCTCCGCGTAGCGGGGAATCTGCCGTTCTACATCACCTCGCCGATCCTGCTGAAGCTTGCCGGCAGTCACGCTTCGCTCGAGTCGGCAGTGCTGATGGTTCAGCGGGAAGTGGCCGACCGTGTCACCGCTGTGCCGGGCACGCGCGAATACGGACTGCTTTCGGTTACGGTGCAGATGTATGGGCCAGTCGAGCGTCTGTTTACGCTGCCGCCATCGGCCTTTTCCCCGCCGCCACAGGTTCATTCAACGGTCTTTCGCTGGCGGTTTGCGCCGCGATTTGCCGAACTCGGCGTCGCCGAGGCCGATTTCCTGCGCTTCCTGCGGCAGGCCTTTGCGCAAAAACGCAAAACGCTCGCCAACAACTTGCGTGCCGCGGGAATCACCTCCACCGTCTCAACGACTCCCTTGGCACACGCGGGAATCGATCAAAAAGCGCGCGCCGAGGCCGTTCCGATTGAAGCCTTGGCTGCGCTTTGGCGCGGGCTGAAGGATCTCAAATAAGCGAATTCCTGTTCCATGGTGGCCACCGCGCTTTCCGCGTCCGCGGCAATCGCCCAAAGCCGGGCCTGCTGCATCCCTGGGGCGCGTCAGTTCGGCAGTCTTCCGCCGCATTTCTGCGGCAGCTGGCTTGGCGGCAACCCGCGGATGACGCCAAGATCGAAGCAATCCGCCCCGGTGTCGTCCATCATGGGCATGGCGCCAGCCGGAATTCGGGTGCCTCCTGCGCCGGGAACCACTTTGGGGGCCTGAGTAAATGGCGCCAGTTTCTTCTCGAGCATCGCCGTCGGGATTCGGTAACTGAAGAAAACAGCCGATGCGATTGGAGCGTCTTGTGCTGCGAGAGATGCGGGCGCCTGCGCCAGGAGCATGATGTTCTTGTAAGTGCCTCCGGAGTCGAGAGGCAGGGAGCAGAGGGCGCCCATGATCTTCATCGGCCCCTCCGGACTGGTCGCGCTGGCGACGAAGCGGCCGCACTGGCCGAGGGATGGCGGCAACTGAATCGGCGTGGCGGACGCGATGGTAACCTGCGGGGCCGGCTTGCCGCTCGACGCCGCACCCTGCTCGAGGATCATTGTGAGCTTCTGTGTCAGGTTTGCGCTATAGGGCATGGACAGATCGGTGCCACCGGATCCGCGCTGGCCCGCCTGAAATGCGGCGTTCCGCGCAATCATCGTATTCCCGAGGAAGATCGTTTCTCCATGCGGCCCCGTCATTTGGATCACGGTTTGCTCACCCTTGCTCACCTTCCAACCGGCAGGAACGCCGGCAGAAGCGCTCTGATCGGGCGCCGAGTAGGGCTGTAACTGGATCGAACCTCCAGCTGAAGCAGTAGCGCCACTCCCTTGCGCCGTCGCGGGGGCCAATGCGGAGCCGGCGATGGCGGCGGCAATCGCCGCCTGCACGCAGAACTCTTTGAATTTCGCTTCCCACCCTACATTCATCTTTCACTTCCTCCTTGCGTTCTCCTGACCTCACGCGGCTCGGTGGGGCACATAATGGCATGACCGCTGAGACAGCCCACATCCACGGGAAAATATGGGTATGCGGGGCCGCCGTGACCAACCTCCGGGTAAATCTGAATCTCGGAAATCTCTGGCTCGCGGCTTTCTGAAATTGGTCGTTCTCTATTTTGGTTTTCAAAGCGTACCATTCGATGGCCAGTACGGGCTATCGAAATCTGCGTCCACCCACGAATTCTAGGCGGTACAACCCGCCGGGCAGGCCTGCTACGAAAGAACCATGCTCCCCGCATCCCGATACAGGTATCGGGAAATCTCGGCCGCTCCATTCGGCCCCCGGACCCCTAAGCGCGTAATCTATCTTCAGACGAACGAGCGCGGAATGGGTCCCGGCCAGGACGGGTTCGCCAATTTCAGAAGCCGCGCGTCGCATTCCGGAGTCTAATCCTCAGGGAAACGATGAATCCTGTCACCCAACAGGCCCGACCCCGCACCTTCGAGCAAACGCTCCTGAGCGCGCGCCGCACCATGCTCATGAGCGAGATTCTCAAGCTGGCATTGGACAGCTTCCGCGCCAGCAAGACGCGCTTTATGCTGACCGCGCTAGGCATGGTCATCGGCACCGCATCGGTGATCCTGGTTGTCACCATCGGCATGACCGGCAAGCAATACATCCTCGAGTTGATTCAGAAAATCGGCACCAACTCAGTGGAGTTGGAATACGCTGGCGGAGGCGCTACGCCGGCGGAGCGCGTACGCTACAACGACTATCTGACCCTCGAAGATGAGCGGATTGTGGACCAGCAGGTGCCGGGCGTGATGTATTCCTCGCCCGTCCTTGAGATGCACAACCGCCTCACCTTTCCCGGCGGGACCGAGAAGGACACCACGGTGCTCGGCGTGAGTCCGGATTACGAGAAGGTCCGCAACCTGATCGTCACCGAAGGTCGTTTTTTTGATGAGACTGACGATTCCACGCACGCCCGATGCGCAGTTGTTACCCAGCCATTCGCCAAGGAGCGCTACGGCAGCGATGATGCGGCGGTGGGCCAGACCTTCGAGATCCTCGGCATACCCTTCACCATCATCGGCGTCTTCAAAGAGAGTGTCAGCGACTTCGGCCAGTCGGAGATTACTGACGAGACCGCCCTGATTCCTTATTCAGTGGCTCGCTACTTTACGGGCACCGAGCGAGTGAACCAGATTTACTTCTCGATGCAAAGCATGGATGAGGTCCCCGACGGCGCCAATCAAATTAAGCAAGTGGTGCACATGCACCATCGGTCAAACTCGGTTTATAACGCGCAAACTCTCAGGATCTGCTGACCACTGCGGCGAAGATCGCCAACGTCTTAACAGCGATGCTGGTTGTGCTGGCGGCCGTGACGCTGGCCGTAGGCGGTGTGGGCATTATGAACATCATGCTGGCCAATGTACGCTCGCGCATTCGTGAAATTGGAATTCGCAAAGCCCTGGGCGCCACTTACCGCGAGATCAAGCTGCAATTCCTTACGGAAGCCGTTCTCATCTCGCTTGCCGGCGGCGTAGTTGGCAGTATTTTGGGCCTTGCAATTCCCTTCTCCATTCGTCTGTTTACCGACTACGAATTTCCCTTCTCATGGTGGTCAGTGTTCATCGCGCTCACTGCGGCAACGCTGGTAGGCGTAGTCTTCGGCACAGTGCCCGCTACCCGCGCGGCGCAGTTGGATCCAGTGGAGTCACTCAAGTATGAGTGATCCAGAGATTCTTCCTCCGTCTGGAGGAAAAGACTCCGGTGAAAAACCGTCCTCCGGCCCCAGCCTGACCCTCCTCTACAGCCTTATTGCGCTCGCCCTGGCCGTGGCCATTGCTTTGGCTGCCTTGATCGTGCTTCCTTTCTACCGGCGGCGATAAAGCGGTTTCAGAAATGCCGGTTGATGCAACTGAGACGTCAATGATTCAGTACGTGTACTGACTCAGTAAACAATCGAGGATCGGCGTGTAACTGGCTTGAATGGTTTGAGTTAGGATAGGTTCACAGTTTCACAGCGTGATTTTGCCATTTTTTGGGTACCCCCCCATCCCTTTTTTGGGTAAGTGCTTCCCCTTCAACGGTTTGTACCCCCGATCATTTGCTCCAACCCGTTGATCACAAAGGGGTTATTTCGTAAGATTCCCAATTAAAAGGACTTACAAGGCGTCTTTTGACGACTTTTTACTCTCTGCTTCACCTGTCTCACTGACTTTGCTTCGGTCCGCCGCCGGCAGCCAGCGACTCGGCCTTTTTGGGCGGATGCGGATGATGGAACCATTGTGCGCCAAGTGAGGGAAATTAAATGCAAAACGCATGAGCCAGCTAATAGCCTTTACCTCTTAGCTTTTAGCTCGTGGTTGCACTGCTCGCGGGGTTGACGACGGAAAGTCAGCTTCTGGAGCGGTTTTCCGTAAGCCGGAAAACCCCGTCCGTTGCGCGTCGTCCCAGGCGAAATTCTTTAATCAGTTCACATCGGCGACGGCTTCCGCGCGTTCAATAATCAGCACGGGAATGCCATCGACGATAGGGTAAGCGCGGCGGCAAGCGGTGCACATCAGGCGTGCATCATCCAGGCGAAGATCGCCATAGCAGGCTGGGCAGGCAAGAAACGCGAGTATGGAGGGATCAAAGATCAGAGGATGAGCGGGCTTGTCGTGCATGATGGCTTTGAGTCGCAGGTTTCTGAAAACCGCTTACTGAATCGTCGCGTCGGGACTGTCGCCGTGATCGGGGCGAGGCTTCGGGCGGCCGGCGAACGCCTGCTCGATGCGCTCGTTGGCGCCGGAGCGGGAGAACTCGTGGGCCACGCGGATGCCGTTGAAGATGGCGACTGTCGTTGGACGAGCCGTGGCCGATGATGCACACGCCGCGCACGCCGAGCAGCGGCGCGCCGCCGTATTCGGTATAGTCGAGGCGGCGGCGAAAATCGTTGAAGGCGCGCCGCGAGAGCAGCGCGCCCACCTGCGCGGTCACGGTCCGGGTGAGCGACTCGCGCAGCACATCGCGCACAAAGCGGCCGATGCCCTCGCTGGTCTTGAGCGCCACGTTGCCCACAAAGCCGTCGCAGACGATCACGTCGGCATGGCCGTTGAAGATGTCGCGGCCCTCCACGTTGCCGATGAAGTTGATGGGCAGGGCCTTGAGCAGCGGGAAGTGCCTCGCGGGTAAGTTCGTTGCCCTTGGTTTCTTCTTCGCCGATGGAGAGCAAGCCCACGCGCGGCTGGGCGATCTTGAGCACGCTGCGGGCATACATCTCGCCCATCACGGCGAACTGCTCGAGGTTGTGCGCCTTGCAATCCACGTTGGCGCCCACGTCCAGCAGCACGCAGGGATTGCCCTTTGACGTGGGCATGGGCGTGGCCAGCGCCGGGCGGTCGACGCCGGGCAGCGCGCCCAGCACCATTTTGGCCGTGGCCATGGCCGCGCCGGTGTTGCCTGCGGTCACAAATCCCGCGGCCTTGCCCTCGCGCACCAGCTTGAGGCCCACGCGCATCGAGCTGTCGCGCTTGGTGCGCACGGCGTGAGCGGCCTTTTCGTCCATGCCGATGCGCTCTGAGGCATGGTGGATGACGATGGGCAGGTCTTCGTTCTTCAAGATGCTCGTCGAGCAGGTCGCGCAGCTCCGGCTCAGGCCCGATGAGATGGACCCGCACCGGCAAGAGTGCGGCAGGCGAGGATGGCCCCGCGAATCTCCGGCTCGGGAGCCTTGTCGGAACCAACGGCGTCAAGCGCGATGTCGGTGAGCATCGGGGTCGGGTATTACTTCGCTTCCTTCACTTCCAGCACGGCGCGGCCTTTGTACGCCCCGCACTTGGGGCAGGCGCGATGGGGCAGCTTCTTTTCGTGGCAGTTGGGGCACTCAGAGAGCCCCGTCAGCGGTAAGAAAGTCGTGGGAGCGGCGGAGAGCGGTGCGGCGCGTTGAATGGCGCCTTTTCGGATTCGGCATGATGCAATTCCTTTCGATCTGGCTCGAGCCGCAGAGTGCAGGCGCCCGTCGAACATCGCCGGATGCGTCTGGTCATTCCGGCCAGCGATGAGATTCGAGCACCCTCAGCGCCAAAAGCCTGATTTTTCAGGACTTGATCCGGCTGCGCAACCCGGTCAGCGCCTCCCAGCGGGGGTCGGTCGGACCCTCTTCGCAGGAGCAGGGCTGAGTGTTGCGATTCGCTCCGCAGCGCGGGCAAAGTCCCTTGCAGTCAGGCTTGCACAGCGTCCTGACCGGCAGGGACAAAAGCACCTGCTCGCGCAGCACATCCTCAAGCAACAGACTGTCTCCTTGATAATAACCGATTTCGGTCTCCGGCGCCGTAATGGAGCGCTCCGGGGCACCGGCATCGGCGCCCATGGGGCGGAAGATCAGGTCGAATTCGGCGGCGAGCGGAATCTCGCACCGGCTCGATGCAGCGCGCGCAGGGAACCTCGAACTGTGCCCGCGAAGCGGCCCTTGAGGCGGATGTCGGCGACGATGTCCTTGGGCCCGCGATGCTCGTGGATCACCTCGGCCCGGCCGGAGGTGGCCAGATCGCCCTTCTGCTCGGCTTCTTCGCCGAAATCGATCGCGCCCGGCTTGAGTTCCAGGTCGAATTCGACCGGCTCGCGCTCCAGTTCGCTAACTTTGAATTCCATACACTCAGCCTAAAACATTTTGAAAAAGTCGACGCGAAAATCGCAAGACTGCGATCCGCGGGGCTGCCAAACAGGTGTTCCCAGTGGTCTGACCTCGCGTTGACAACCACCGTTCGGCTGAGATAAAAAGCGAGCCATGCGTCCTCACAGCCGATTCGCGCTCATCCTGCTCCTGGCTACGTTCGCTGCCCTGGGCCTTTCCCGATCCTCATCTGCCAACGTGATCGGCATGAACGTGATTGCCAAGCCACTCACCCGCGAGCGGATCGCGACGCTGCCTAAAAAGCAGCAGAAGGCGTGGCTCGAGTATCTGGAGCGATCGGAAAAGCAGAAGGCGATCGATAAGCAGACTCTTGCCGACGAGCAAAAGGCCGCGGGGAACACAAATTCCAAGCATGCGTCGATGGGCCGCGGCATGTTTGCGCTGCGCGCTGAGCATCCGCCGGAGTGGTGGACCAGCGACGAGGCGCATTAGCGACGCGCGCAATATGGTGACCTGGCAGGTGGCGGATGGCGGCTGGAGCAAAAACATCGACATGGTGAGTAAGCCGCGTGCACCCGGTGACCTGTACGACGCCGACAATGAGAACCGCTTCCCTGATACGGCGGACTTCGATAAGCCGGTCGATCCTTCGTGGCACTACATCGCGACCCTCGACAACGATTCCACGTGGATGCAGATCCGTTTTCTGGCGCATGTAACCGCGGCACTCCTTGATGCGCATCGCGACGCGGATGCTGCTCCCTTTCGCGCATCCGTGGAGCGCGGCGTGAATTATCTGCTGGATTCCGAATACCCCAACGGCGGCTGGCCGCAGGTTTGGCCGCTCGAAGGCGGCTATCACGACGCGATCACCATCAACGACGACGCCATGACGCACGCTGTGAAGATTCTCAACGATGTGGCGACGGGCGCTCCAGACTACAAATTCTTGCCCGCGGTTCTCGTCAAAAAGGCAGCGCCGGCCGCGCAGCGCGGCATCGACTGCCTGCTCAAGCTGCAGATTGTGGAGAACGGCGAGAAAACGGCGTGGGCGCAGCAGTACGATGCGTTGACGCTGGAGCCGACCTCCGCACGCAACTACGAGATGGCTTCGCTGACCAGCGATGAGAGCTTTCCCGTGGTCGAATTTCTCATGAGCTTGCCCGATCCCACTCCGCCAGAAGTCGCGGCCGTTCACGCCGCGTGCGCCTGGCTCAAGAAGGTGGAAATCTTCGGGTATCGCTATGGCAGCGGAAATTTCATGGCCGACCGCAGGAGTCCCGATGGACGCAAGCTGGTGGCCGTCGCGGGAGCCGGGCCCATCTGGTCGCGTTACTACCAGATCGGTACCGACAAGCCCATCTTCGGCGATCGCGACAAGACCATTCATGACGACGTGAACGATCTTAGCCTCGAACGGCGCAATGGGTATTCCTGGTACAACACGGCGGGCATTGCCCTGCTCAAGGAATACGAGACCTGGGCGCAGACACACCCGCTGCCAGGCTAATCCGAGATCGGGGCGCGCTTGAATTCGCCGCCGGCGTGTTGACGGAAGGCAATTTCGCCGTCGATCCGGTGAGTTTCGCGAGGCGGAAAAACGGCGGTGCCCGATCTTTCTTGCGCGGCAATCCCTGTATCAGATCAGCACCAACGGCAGCTGGAATCATGCCTTGGCATCCCTCCGCCCCACCCCCGTGCGGTTCCGCCGCTGATAGACACGGGACGCGGCAACTGGCTCACGGCGCAGTAGGAATTCAAGACCCTCCGTTAATCGCCGATAACGCCAGTGACGACATTTACGGCAAAACCAGAGAAGGTGTGTACCGATCAGCGGTGCTCAAGGTCGCCGCTTCCTGGGGTCGCGTCGACTTGAATGCTGCGACTTCGGGATACAGCATCCCTGGTTTTGCTCTAGAAAGGGCTGCTCCATGTCCTGGGCAAGAAATCTACCCATCTCTCGCAAGTTCGCCTACGCATTCGGAACTCTATGCGGTCTTTACATTCTCTTGGGAGCCTACACACTTGTGACGTTCCGCACCATCGCTCAGAAGAGCCTGGATGTGAGCGAACATGCGTTTCCCTCAGTTGCTTACCTTTCTGCAGCGCGAGCGGCGATGAACGTCGTGCGCAGGGAAGATCTGGACCTGATGCTGTGCCAAACGACCGCATGCGTCACGGACAACACAGAAAAGCGGCAACAGGCGATTGCGGATTACGAAGGCTACATTCTCAAGTACTCGCCGCTCATCAGCTACCCGGGCGAGCCCGAGATCTTTCAAAGGATGCACACGACGTTTGAGCAGTACAAGGAGATCAGCAACCGCGGCGTCGCTTTCGTAGGAGCAGGAAAAACGGGAGACGCACTGGAGCTCCTCAGCGGAAGTGCGACGATTGCAACATTTTCGACGGCACTGGACGCCATCAACGCGGATGTGGACCTGAACGTCAAGGAGGGTATGGGGAGTGCGCGCGCGGCGACAGTCGCGAGCCAATACGCGACCTGGATCAATAGCGCGGTGACGCTGCTGATCTTCGTGCTGTGCGCGTTCACGGGCATGGCATTGACGCGAATGACCGCGCCGCGAATTCAAAGAGTGACAGCGGCTTTGGAGCGCATGGCGGCGAAAGACCTGACTGCGAGCGTAGTCGTTTCCGCGTCCGATGAGATTGGGCGCATGGGAGAGGCCCTCAACACCAGCGTCGCCTCGATGCGCGCGGTGCTGCAATCGGTGGCGCACGCCGCCGACACGCTCTCCTCGGCAACGACGGAGATCAGCGCGCGCTCGGTGCAAAGTGCCGGCAATGCGCAAACCGAATCGAGCAAGACCAACCAGATTGCTGCCGCAGCGCAGGAGATGACCGCGACCATCGGCGAGATCAGCCACAACGCCGAGAACGCGGCCCACGCAAGCCGTGAATCGGCTCGAACTGCCGAACAGGGCGGGAGCGTGATGCAGGCTGCGGCGGCCACAATGGAAAAGATTGCCTCGGCCACCAACTCCGTTTCAGGGAAGATGGCGTCATTGGCGCATCGCTCCGAAGAGATCGGCAAGGTGGTCAATGTCATTCAGGAGATCAGCGAGCAAACCAATCTACTGGCTCTGAATGCGGCGATTGAGGCGGCACGCGCTGGCGAACACGGGCGCGGGTTTGCCGTGGTTGCCGGCGAAGTGCGCCGGCTTGCCGAGCGCACCAAGGGCGCTACCGAGGAGATCGCAGGTACCATTCGCAGCATCCAGGATGAGACGCGAGAAACCCTGCAAGTGATGGAAGAGAGCCGCACCGCAGTGGAGAGCGGCATGGCTGAGACCTCGAATGCCCGCGAGAGCCTGGAGGCCACCATCGAGTCGTCGAAGCAGGTCGAGCAACAAATCCACCTGATTGCCACCGCCGCTACAGAACAAGCATCGGCATCGGGCGAGATCTCCGAATCCGCGGGGCAGATCTCGCAACTCGCGATCGAAAACACCCATGCTGCCGAAGAAGCGGTTCAGGCGCTCAAGAATCTCGCTTCGCTGGCCAGTGAACTCGATGGAATGATCCGCCAGTTCCGACTGGAAGACGACTCACAACTCGGCGGAAAATTCGCCGGTAATCCGCGCCCTGCACACCAAGCGGCCATCGGCGCGGCGCGCGCATGAGCCCGGCAGCGATCCGGCGTTGAATTAGGCCAGGCGGGAACCCCAATCTGCGGCTCCGGCAAGTGAACTCACGTTCCTCGCCGGGGCTGCCCGCCTGATCGAACGAGGCCGAAATACCAGCCGACGCCGCAATTCCCTCCCACTTCCCGATATTGATCCCGGTTTTACTTCCCCGGTCCGCGCACCCGATACAGTTATTCTTGAGATGCAACCCATCCGGGTGCGGGAGATCGGCCCATCTTTGCGGTAAGCGCTGAAATTGCATCCAACCGGGGAGAGACACGCATGAGCGCGGTACAGTACGACCTGGTCGTTATCGGTTCCGGGCCCGCGGGACAGCGCGCCGCCGTTGCCGCAGCCAAGATGGACAAGCGCGTCGCCGTGGTTGAGGCGCGGTCGGTCGTCGGGGGGGTGTGCATCAACACGGGCACCATTCCTTCCAAGACCATGCGCGAGGCAGTTCTTCATCTCTCCGGCTACAACTACCGCTCTGTCTACGGCGTGAACTACCGGGTCAAAGAAAAAATCACCATGGCCGATCTGGCCTTCCGCGTCCAGGCAGTCATCAAGACCGAGGTGGACGTGACGGAAGCGCAGTTATCGCGCAACGGCATTGATGTCGTCCACGGCATTGCGCAGTTTCTTGATCCCCACCATGTTCGCGTGGAAGGCCCGCAGGCAGACTCGACGCTCGAGGCCGGCCAGATCATCATCGCCGTGGGAACCAAGCCTGCCACTTCCGACAAGGTACCTGTCAACGGCAAGTCCATCATCAACAGCGATCAGATTCTCGGTCTTGATGCGCTTCCAAGAACGCTGATTGTCGTGGGTGGCGGCGTGGTCGGCGTGGAGTATACCTGCATGTTCGCCGTGCTTGGCGTGCGCGTCACGCTGATTGAAAAGCGGAACCGGCTGCTCGAGTTCGCCGACCAGGAGATTATCGAGGCGCTCAGTTATCACCTGCGCGACAGCCGCGTGACCATGCGGCTGGGCGAAGAAGTCGAAAGTGTGGAGGAGCCGTCTCCCGGCACAGTGGTAGCCAATCTCCAGAGCAAGAAGAAAGTTTCAGGCGATGCATTGCTTTACGCAGTGGGCCGCCAAGGCAACGTGGACGAACTGAATCTGGCCGCAGCCGGCCTGGAGGCAGACGCGCGCGGCCGCATCGCCGTTGATGAGCACTACCAGACCAAGGTCGAGCACATTTATGCCGCCGGCGACGTGGTGGGCTTTCCCTCGCTGGCTTCGGTCTCAATGGAGCAAGGGAGCATTGCGGCTGTGCGTGCCTTCGGCGACAATGCAGCCTCGTCCAATCCCAGTTTTTATCCTTATGGCATTTACACCATCCCTGAGATCAGCTTCATCGGCAAGACCGAGGAGCAACTGACGGGCGAAGACGTGCCCTACGAAGTCGGCATGGCCTACTACCGCGAGGTGGCGCGCGGCCAGATTCTCGGCGACACCACGGGAAGACTCAAGCTCATCTTCCATCGCGACACGCGCAAGGTGCTGGGCGTGCACATCATCGGCGAAGACGCCAGCGAGTTGGTGCACATCGGCCAGGCAGTCATGATCCTCGATGGCACAATCGACTATTTTATCGAAGCTGTGTTCAATTACCCGACGCTGGCAGAGTGCTACAAGGTCGCCGCGTTCAATGGCCTGGGGAGATTGCACAAGTACCAAGCAGGGTAGGGCTTCGTCTTCGGCCGATTCTTGCAGAGGCAAAGACAAAATCTCGCGGCTGAGCGGGCGAGAGTTGAACTGCTGTAGAGGAGATTGACGCCAACGAAAGTATCTCTCCCATTTCCCAAGGAGGGCGCAATGACCACGGCGATCGGCGTTGTCATTACCGAACATGTTGTCAGTGGCAGGCTTGAGGATCAGCGCTTGGCCGGCAAACTGCTCCGCTATCCAAGCGATCCAGACGCCCAGGACGCCTTGGCTGCGATGCCCGCCAGTGAGCTCATTGACATTGTCGCTGGACACATCGCCACCCTCGCCGGCGCGGTGAGCGGTAGCGGCCCAGCGCCCCCCGAGGCCATCGGCGTGGCCGTGCCCGGGATTGTGCGCCATGGCGTGGTGGAAGAGTCGCCCAATCTCAAGCAGCTCAAAGGCCTGCGCCTGGCGGAAAAACTGGCCGAGGCGCTGGCGGAGCGCAGCGTCGCGGTGCCGGTGCACATAGCCAACGACGCCGACGCCATCGCCGCCGGCGTAGCTGCCACCCACGGCCGGCTCGACAAGCTCACCCGCGTGTGGACCATCGGCAACGGCATCGGATACGGCCGCTGGCCTTATGTCGACGGCGTGTGGGAGGGCGGGCACATCACGGTCACCCTCGATCCCAAAGAACGCTACTGCGGTTGCGGAGGCGCCGGCCATCTTGAAGGCATCATGGGCAATCGCGCCATGCGCATGCGCTTCCTCGACCTGGAACCCGAAGAGATCTTTGCCAACGCCAAAGACGGCGATCCACGTTGCCGGGAATTTGTTGATCTGTGGCACCGGGCATTGGCGGCGGCCACCGCTTCGTTCATTCATCTGGCGGGACCGGGGCGCTTCTACTTTACCGGCCACAACGTAGGCTTTCTTGAGCTGCCGCTGCTGCGCAGCCACCTTGAAACCATGGTCCGCATGAGCCCGCTGCAAAGCTTCTCGCTTGAGATCCTGCCACCGGACGATGAAACGGCGCTCATCGGGGCGGGCGTAAGTGCGCTGAGGGAGTTGGCGGCGCGATGATGAAAGGGAACGCGTTGTAAAATTCGCTGGCAAAATCTGCCAGCGTCAGGCGTGCTCCAGTTCGGATTCAGCGTGGATACGCCGGATCTGGGCACGCGAAAACCGGATTCCAACTCCTCTAGGTGCACAAGGCAGGTGTGGAATGTTACGAAGAGACTTCTTGTCCGCTTCATCTCTGGCGTTCGGAATATCGGCTGCGGGAATGGGTCAGGCAGCGCCGATTTTGGCAGCACAGGGTACAGGCGCGGCGAAAAGCATTCTGGATTACGGCGCGGTTCCAGACGGCAAGACCCTGAGCACCACTGCCATGCAGCGCGCCATCGACAATGTGTTCAAGGCCGGTGGCGGCTTGGTCTACGCGCCTCCCGGTCGATTCCTCATCGGCGGGCTGGAGCTGAAGAGCCGCGTCACTCTCTACCTTGAGGCCGGCTGCGAGTTGCTCGGCAGCCCGAATCTCAGTGACTACGAATACCGGCCCGGCCTGCCCCGCGAAGGCAGCGACATCGACGGCTATCACGTCATCTTTGCGCGCGGCGCTGAAGACATTGCACTCTGCGGCCTGGGCACAGTCGATGGCCAGGGCGAGGCCTGGTGGGAGCCCAATCCGAATCGTCCCGCGGCCCCGCCCGACGAGGCCTGGCACGACGTGGCGTCCGGCCATTACCAGGCCAAGTACAACAACACCCGCCCCTCGCCCATGGTCGAGATCGTTGAGTGTCGCAACGTGCGCATCAGCGGCGTCACTCTCAGGAACTCGGCCGGCTGGACCCTGCGCCCCATCGGCTGTGAGACCGTCGTCATCGATGGAATCCGTATCCGCAACCCGTTCTGGGGCCGCAACACCGATGGCATGGACATCACCGCCTGCCGCAACGTCTTCGTTTCCAACTGCGACATTGTGGGCGGCGACGACGGCATCTGCCTCAAGAGCGAGAATCCCTACGGCGGCACGGTGCAGCCCACCAAAAACATCACCATCACCAACTGCGCTGTTTCCAGTTCCAGCAACGGCTTTAAGATGGGCACGGCCACGCGCGGCGCCTTCGAGAATATCGTTTTCTCGAATTCGTCCATCTACAGCGACAACGACAGCCCCATGATGAATCGCGTGATCGGCGGAATCAACGTGGAAACGGTCGACGGCGGCAGCGTGGATGGCGTAGTGATCTCCAACATCCGTATGCAGAACGTGCGCGCGCCCATCTTCGTGCGGCTGGGCCGGCGCACCCCGAGCGAGAACTCGTTCCTGCGCAACGTGCTGATCGAAGGCGTGGATGCGGTGGGCGCCATCGTCACCAGTTCCGTCACGGGCGTACCCGGTCTGCGCCCTTCTGACATCACCATCAGCAACTGCCGCATGCGGTCCGTCGCTGCAGGGCAGGCCGAGTGGGCCCATCGCGATATCCCTGAGGTCATCGACAAGTATCCCGAGTCCTGGATGATGGGCCATCTGCCCGCATTTGGCTTCTTCGTCCGCCACGCAGACCGCGTGCGCCTGCGCAACGTCGAGTACATCGCCGACAAACCCGACGGCCGCCCCGCGATCGTTTGCGATGACGTAGACGACGTGATTCTCGCAGGCCTGGAGTTGTCAGCGCCGTCGGGAGACGCTCCTTTGATTGATTTGAGAAATACCCGCCATGCCTTCCTGACAGGAATGCGCGCGCCCGCTGCCAGCCAGGTATTCGCCGCGATCAGCGGTGCGGCTTCCATGGGAATCTCGCTACTGGGCAATTCGCTGAGCAAGGGTCAGCAGGCCGTGAGCTTCAGTGGCGGCGCAACCAAAGAGTCCACGGACGTAGGGTGATCAGCGCAGACGGGCACCGATGGCAGGCTACGAGCTTCGATGGGTTTGGGCGCGCCCATCCCGGAACCTTTGACTTGGCTCCGGATTAATACTTGCGCAGATAGGTTTTCGACAAGCGGTCGTGCCACGTAAGGTGGGGTTCGTCGAAGAAAGCCCAGACCAATCCCAGGCCGAGCGGCAGGACTGACAGGACCATCGTCTTGAGGCGTTTAAAGCATTGCTCATCGCTCGGCATGCGGCCGTCGAATGTGCAGAGTCCGATCCCGGCGTACCTCATGCCGGGCGTCGCCTTGGCCAATGAGAAGAAAAGCCACAGATAGCCTGCGCTGATCACCAGAAGCGCCACGGCAGTGCCCATTTCAAGCGCGCGGGGGCCTGGAAGCGTCTTTCCATAAAATATGCTCAGCGCGGCAACTCCCAGAAAGCCCGCGACGACCAGGCTGGCGTCCACGACGAAGGCGAGGAGCCGCTGGCTCATTGGCGCCAGGTGTACAACCATCGGCGGAGCCTGGGGTTCGGGTTCCTCGAGGAGTTCCTCCTGCGGCTGCTCCTTCAATTCGATGCTCGACCAATCCGGACGCATCCATACCGGCGCCGCGGACTCGTCGGCTGCGGGCGATGTGGGCTGCGTTGAGATGGTTCCCGGATCCACTTCGAAGATGCTGAGTTGCTCGGTAGGCGCTGCAGCAGCGAGGGGGCCTTCGATGCGCCGCGGACGTACTTTGCGCGTGGCCACCACCTCGCGCGGAAACTGGATGAGGTTGGCATAGATCGGCTCGGCAACTTCGCCGATGAGCGCATCGTCAACACTGGTGACAGTCAGGGCAGGCAATGCGGGCTCGGGCCGATTTTCAACCGCGGCTGCAACCGCAGCGGCGCGCTTTCTGCGGGACTTTCTTCGGGCCGGCGCGGGCTTGGCGGGTTCCGGCTCTCTGCGATCGGCAATCTCCGCTTCTCCCATGAGCATCGGGCCCGGCGAATCCTGTGCCTCTTGCGCCAGGTCAGCAGAGAATTGGTGCGCGGGCACGTTCTCTGAGTCCACCTGCTGACGCCAGTCAGACTCAGCCGACGCAGCAGCCTCAAGTCCATCAAGAACGTATTGAGCGGCAGCATGGGCCTTTTGCGCGGCCTTGGTCGCGGCTTCGGCGGCACGCAGCGCGGCCCGCGCCTCTTCCGCCAGCATCTCGCTGTAGCTGGGAGCGCTGGCGTACCGCGCTGCGACACGCGCAGCCGCCTGCGCGGCGCGGCTGGCAGCGGTCGCCCTGCTCTCCACAGGCGCTGCAGATTCGTTCGCCGAATGTGTTTTGTGGTTCATGTGCGCGGCCACTCGCCGATTCACTTCCTGCTTCCACGAGGGATGGATGCTTGCCGTACTCAACGATGTGCTCAATTCTCCTCTGCCCCTTCTGCTGCGCCAGCGAAACATGCTTGCGGGCATGCGCTGCCAGATTCACTCGTACCTGTTCCCAACCTGCATTCGGGACGACGCGTGCGTCGGTGCTAAACCAAGGAAAGATGATCGCGGAAAAAGCAGGTGCGGCCGATGATCCTGGCAAAAAACATGCGGTCGACCCAAATTTTTTCGAGTTACCAGAGCGCGCGGTACGCGTCCTAACCCATGCAGCCTGCTTTGCTATGCTGAGCCTTACAGCGGTGATGGTTCTGGGATGCGTCCTCGCTATCTAGTATTTATCACGGTGCTCGCCGTCTGTCACCTGCAATTGGGCGCGCAGACGTTGACCAATGCGGAACAAGCGGCGCAACGTGAGACGCGCGGCGCCGCCGAGAGCCTCGCGGCTCCAACTTCCGATGCTTTGCCCGACGATCCCGGCCAGGAAATAGTTCCTCTGGCTGTGCCGGAACGGGCGCCTGCAACCGGAACCCCTGTCGAGTGGGAAGCGCTGCGCCAGGAATGGGTCGGCGACACGTTGACTCTGACTGGCGATGTGGTCGTTCACTATCGCGATTACGTCATTCGCGCCGACAAGGTCGTCTACAACCGGACCACAACCGAGCTAGAAGCTGACGGCCATCTTGCAGGTCACCGGCGGGCCCAACGATGTGCTGATCAACGCCACGCAAGGCGATATGCGCCTCAACATGCACACCGCGCGCTTCTACAACGTGAGCGGATCGCAGGGCGTGCGCACCGTGGGGCACACGGTTGTTTACTCCACACCGACTCCGCTGCTGTTCTCGGGCCGGGTGCTGCTGCAAACAGGCGAGGGCAACTATCAAATTGATCGATGGCTCCATCACCAACTGCCGGCTTCCTCACCCCGACTGGCGGATCATCGCGCACACCATCAGTCTGGACGACAAGAATGCGTCAACCTCGAACGCGTTCTTCGAATTTCTCGGCATTCCATTGTTTTACCTGCCTTACCTGCATCATCCGGCCAACGAGACGGGACGTGTGAGCGGACTGCTCACGCCCGTCGTCAGCACTGGATCCTCCATCCGCGGCTACACATTCGGCGAGCAGGTGTACTGGGTCATCAACCGCAGCATGGATATGGTGATTGGCTCCGAGTACTACAGCAAGCGCGGCTGGGCGCCCAATGGCGACTTCCGCTACAAGGGCCCGGGGCTCGATCACCTGATCGCGCGCTGGAATGCGCTGCTCGACCGTGGGGTCGAGGAAGAGATTGGCAATACTCTGGCCAGCCCGGCCGCCTCACCTGCTGCCGGTGCGCCCAGCTCCGCCGCCAGTCCGTACGCCAAATTGACCGGGCCGGTCGGCTATGAGCTCGTGAATCAGGGCGGAGTCGATGTGAACATAGTCGGGCGCAAGGATCTGTCGCCGAATACACGCTTTGCCGGCACCATGGAGTATCTCTCGAGCTATGTCTACCGCCTCGTCTTCGACGACAACTACTCGCAAGCCATCAGCTCCGAGGTCGCAAGCGATGTGGTGTTCACGCACAACCACAACGGCAGGATTCCGTCAAGTCTGGCTCGACCGCTTCCAATCCTTTGCCAGCACCTCGAATGGCAACGAGGTCAAAATCCTGCGTCTGCCGCTGATCCGCTACGACGTGCTGGACCGGCCACTTGGAAGCTCATTGCTTTATTGGGGTCTCGGATCGTCGCTCGGCTATCTTGAACCGCTCCGAACCATTCTTCCACTCCCGCAACGTGGGCCGGTTGGATTTCTATCCGCATCTTTCCATGCCGTTCACGGTCGGGTGGATGGAGCTTCGTGCCCGAGGCCGCCCTGCGCGATACCGCCTACACCATCAGCCAGACTCCCACTCTTTCGGGCCCGTTTGCGGTTCCAACCATCAGCCACGACCCGCTCAACCGCAAAGACCTCGAAGCTTCCATCGACATCCGCCCGCCCGCGCTGGAGCGCGATTTCGTGCTTCCGCTCTGGCACCGTGAGCTGCGCCATGTGATCGAGCCTGAGCTGAACTACCGGTACGTGGGCGGAATCGGCCCGCAAGCGCGGAATGTGCTTCTGTTCGACACGACCGATGTCGCCACCAACGTGAATGAAGCCGGCTTTTCGCTCACGCAGCGGTTTTATCTGCGGCCCACCGGTGAGCAGCCCTGCGATAACGACGCCGCGGGAACCGCGAGCAGCGAGAACGCTGCGAAAGCTGTGTCCAAAACCGCTGCGCGAGTGGGCGAGCTGGCAGATTGCGCAGGAGTACTTCATCGATCCCAACTTCGGCGGCGCGCTCATCCCCGGCCGGCGCAACGTCTTTGACGCCACGCTCGATCTGATGGCGCCAACCTTTCTTACCTCGCCGCGCAATTTCGCGCCCATCGACTCGCGCATGCGCTTCGAGGCCATCGACAACCTGCGCGTCCAGTGGGACCTGGATTACGACACCATCAGCAGGTGACTTCGCTGCGAACAATCTCTTCGCCGGCTACAGCTTTGGCCGCACCACCCTGGGCATCGGCCACGCGCTGCTGAACGCAGTAGACGAACGGGCCAGCAGCGGAGCCCAGTCGGTGATCAAGAGCCAGCAGTTGCAGCCCTTCCTCGAAGTTCGGCAAACCCAGCGGCAGCGGATTCAACCTGGCGCTCAATGGCGGTTACGACTTTGTCGCAGCACCAGGTGCAATACGGGGGCGTGCAGGCGGTCTACAACTGGGACTGCTGCGGCTTGACCGTCGGCTACCGGCGCTTCGAGTTGGGCACGATTGGGTCGACCAGCCGCGACGAGACGCAGTGGCTCTACAGCTTTACGCTGGCCAACTTCGGCGCGGTGGGCGACATCCGGCGCGCCAACTCCGTCTTCCGCGACCCCACCCTTCCGCCGGCCTATTAGGGAAATTGGTCAGGCAATTAAGGTCAACCGTCGGCATCTTGTGAACGAAGCTGAAAATCGGCCGGCGGCGGCTTCGTCCCGGTTGCCTTTCGCCCCCGCCTGCGTCCATCCATTACGGCCAGGAAACCGACGCAGTCGGAGCGCCCGCCATGCAGGCGCCTGGAGTATCCTTTCCTGAGAGGAAATCAAGTTGCCGCATATTCGCTTTATGGCCGGACTGCTTATTCTCGGCCTGGCTGCGGGCTGCAAAGCCCAAAGCGCTTCACCTTCAGGACCCGATCCTACGCTTGATCGCCGCATTGAGGTTCTGGTTCGCTCCCAGTACGATCTGCCTCCGGATGTACAACCTGAGCATCGGCGCTCGCAAGCCCAAGCCAGTTCACGGGCTATGAGACACTGCCCGTCACCATCGCGCAAAGGGTCCAAGACCCAGGTGATCAACTTTCTGATCTCGGACGACAACACCAAGCTGATCCATTTGGATACCTTCGACCTGACCAAGGATCCCGCCGACGCGATCCCGATCGCCGGTACGTCCCATCCGCGGCAATCCCGCAGCCAAGGTGACGGTCATCAACTTCGACGACCTGGAATGCCCGTTCTGCGCGCGCATGCATGAGGAGCTGTTTCCCGCCACGCTTGCGCATTACAAGGATCTGGTGCGGTTTGTGTACAAGGACGATCCGCTCACCGACCTGCACCCCTGGGCGATGCACGCAGCCGTGGATGCCAACTGCCTGGCGGCACAGAGCGGCGAGGTCTATTGGACCTATGTGGATTATCTCCACGCTCACGGGCAGGAGGTCACGGGCGATGACCGCGATCTGGCGAAGAGCTTTGCCGCCCTGGATCGCATCGCCCGGCAGGAAGGCACATTGGGCAAGCTCGATGAAACCCGCCTTGACGCCTGCATCGCAAAACAGGACGAAACACAGGCGCAGGCCTCGGCGAAGGAGGCCGAAGATTTGGGGATCGATGGAACGCCGGCGCTCTTTGTGAACGGCGAACGAATCAATGGCGCACTGCCCACGGACCAGCTTTGGATGGCGATTGACCGCGCCTTGCGCGCCGCGGGTGAGCAGCCACCGCCCACGCCGGCGCAGACAGCTTCAGGGGCGCCGGCTGCCACAGCCAAATAGCGCGCCGGGGACTATCCGCGCGCCCGGTGGCGGGATTTATCCTTGAATGCCGGGGGCTTGTGTAAACCCCATAGGAGAGATCAGCTTGCAAGTCGCATCGCATTTCCGATCGCGTTCCAATTGTGCCGCTCTTCTTTGCTTCGGCGTCGTTCTGTTCCCTGCCCTTTCCGGCTGCCATCGTTCGCCTTCGGCGGATGTGGTGGCCACGGTGAACGGCAAAGAAATTCAACGCGCCGATCTGGAACGAGAACTATCAAGATATCTGCAACCCTGGAAGACAGTCCGCAGAAGCCCTCGCCCCAGGAAGCCGACATCCGGCGGCTGAATGTTCTGCACAAGATGATCCAGAACGAGATTTTGCAACAGCAGGCCGCCAAGCTGAACCTGACCGCCAGCGATGAAGACGTAAACGCGCGAGCTGACCGAGATCAAGGCTCCCTACACCGAAGATCAATTTTACAACCTGCTCAAGCAGCGCAACCTGACTCTCGACGACTTCAAGCGCGACATTCGCCGCCAGTTGACCGAGACCAAGCTGATCAACAAAGAGATCGAGTCGAAGATCAACATCACCGACGCGCAGATTGCCGACTTTTACGAGGCGCACAAGGCGGACTTCAACGTGGTTGAGCCGCAATATCACCTGGCGCAGATCATCGTGACGACCACGCCCGCGCCGCAGGCCGGAAACCTGCAAGACAACAAGGCCACGAGCGATGCCGACGCAAAAAAGAAGATCGAGGCCCTGTACAGTCGGCTGGAAAGCGGCCAGGATTTTGCAACCGTGGCCATGAATTTCTCAGAGGACTCGCACACGGCATCGAACGGCGGGGACATGGGTTTCGTGCCAGAGTCGACGCTGCGTACAGATCCCGAAGTCTATAACGTGGTCGGCAAGCTCAAACCGGATCAGTTCACGGATGTCCTTCCCATGTACGACTCGAGCCCCGGTCACAAAATCGCCTATTATGCCATTTACAAGCTGATCGCGCGCGAACCGGCAGGGCAAAGACTCTTAAACGATCCCAATGTGCGGCAGACCATCCACCAGACCCTGCACGACGCTCAGAAGCAACTGCTGCAAAACGCATACCTCGAGATGCTGCAGGACGATGCGCGCGTGCGCAACTATTTCGCGGAGAAGTTCTGAAGCAGGGAGAACAATAAATACCCCGCTTTCGGGCGCGCTTTTAGAACTTTGCTTCAATCCTGGCGCCGGAGTACTGGATTGTCTTGTCCGGAGCCGCGGTTGCTTCTCCACCCACTCCGTGTCCGGCAGAAACAATCACAACATTGAATGTGTGCCCGGCAGGCATGCCCGGGTACCTACCCTGGCGCGTGCTCAGGGTGAGAGTTCGCGTCGGCGTCATTCCAATGAATCGGGATGGTAGCGTGCGCGCCGCGCTCGTAGCCATAGCCGTCGCCCGAGTCCTCGTAGAGCGTGAAGTCGCCATCGGCTCCCGGGTAGATGCGCAGCTCGATCGGATCAGTCGCCTGGCCGGCGTATTCAATCACCGGGCCGAGCGGCAGGATCGATCCCGCGCGAACAGCCAGGGGAATGCGATCCAGTGGCGCCGGCACGGTGACTTGCGTGCCACCGGCAGTGCGCCCTCCGGTCCAGAAGTCGTACCATCCTGCCCCAGCAGGCAGGTAGACCGACCGCGACGTGGCGTGCTCAATCAGTACCGGGCTTACAAGGAAGGCCGGCCCGAACATGAATTGGTCGCCAATCTCCCACACGGCAGGATCCTCGCGGAAATCCATCACCAGCGGCCGCTGGATGGTGTAGTCCTCGCTCGTCACCTTCCACGCCAGCGAGTAGACGTACGGCATCAGGCGATAGCGCAGACGGTCGATGGCCAGGAGCGTCGGGAAGACCCCCTGTCATATGTCCACAGCTCGTTGCGATCGCGGTGGCCGTGGGTGCGGAAGACGGGGCAGAAGGCGCCGTATTCAAACCAGCGCGCATAGAGCTCCTGGTAAGCGGGCTGGTTCGCCTGGCCGGCGAAGAGCGGATGGTAGCCGCCGATATCCGTCGTCCAGTAGGGATATCCCGAGAGCGCGAAGTTAAGGCCTGCGGGAACCTGGCGGCGCAGCGCCCACCAACTGCTGTAAACATCGCCGGACCATACCGTCGCCCCGTTGCGCTGCTGGCCCATGAATGCCGAGCGGGTGAGCAGGAATACGCGCTTGTCGGGGTTCGCCTGCTTCCAGCGCTCCTCAACGTCGCCGGTGTGCTCCAGTGGAAAGACGTTGGTATACTCCAGGCCGCTGCCGACATGGAGCTGTTTGGAGCGCAGCACCGCGTCGCCCACGTGCGGCCATGCCTCCTCGGGCTCCGAGCTGTCGAGCCAGAATGCGTCCCACCCCTGCGCGAAGAGCTTGCCGACAAACTGATTCCAGAAGAAATCCTGCGCGGCTGGATTGGTTGGATCGTAGACCTGGGCCCCGGGAATCTCGAAGCCTTTCTGAACCATCTGCTTGTAATTCTCGGCCGTCGAATCCATCATGGCCCATGCCGAGATCATGGCGTGGACGTGTTCGTCGTGCAGGGTCTTCAGCTCGGCCGGAACGTCGGTGTAGCCGGAGTTGAAGACAGGATCGCCCTTGCCGCCTTGCTTCCACCAGAACCAGTCCTGCACGATCGCATCCATGGGAATATGCCGCGCGCGATACTCGGCGGCGATGGAGAGAATCTCGTCCTGCGTCTTGTAGCGGTCCTTGGATTGGAAGAGACCGTAGGCCCACTCGGGAAAGAGCGGCACGTGACCGGTCATCGAGCGGTATTGGTGGACAATGCTGTCCATCTCCGGGCCGTAAAGGATGTAATAGTCGATCTGGGGCGCGGCCATCGATTCCAGATTCAGTTCGAGGGGGAACCGGTTGTCGACGTAGCTGAAGGAGGCGGTGTTCCAGAGGATGGCGTACCCCTTGCTCGACACAAGCAGTGGAATCGCGACGTCGGTGTTGTTCTGGCCGAGCTCGACCACGCTGCCGCGGTAGTTGAACATTCCGCTCTGGTGCTGGCCAAGACCGTAGAGTCGCCTCGGTAGCATCGGGGCCAAATCGGTCTTCGATATGGAAGAGCCCTGACGCGTCCGACGGCAGATAGGTGCGCGGCAGATTGGGTCTTTCGTGCATCAGGGTTTCGCCCTGAAGGGTTTTGACGGTGAGGTTGCCGTCCTGCTCCGGAAGCGAAACAGCGAGCCGCGCTGTAGTAAGCGTAGCCACTCCGTTCGACTCGCTGAACTGGAAGGCCGCGCCTGGGCAGCTGGCCGTCCTTGAAAGCATCCACGGCTGATACTCCTGCGCAACCGGGGCCCCCAATGGCCGGGCCGTGACGTGAATGAGTGAATCGCTGCAAACCGTCACCTCAAGCTGCTTCTCTATCGTTGCTCGCGGTAAAGCCGCCGGGTGACTTGACGGCCCGCATCGCCGAAGGATGGGGCGTCTCTCCGGCAACAGATTGGCTGGACGCGGAAACCGCGGAGAGCGAAAGGAAGACAACAAAGGACAAAAGGATGCGAGCGATGCTTTCAGGCTTGATCAAAATGCACCTCAGAAAGTGCGACCCATATGTACAAAGAAAACGGCCTCCGCGCGGAGCAGAGGCCGTCTGGTGTCGATGCTGCATGAGAACGTTTCAGCTAGTGCATCTGGCCGCTTGAATCGATGGTGATGCCGCCGGGGCCCGGCGTTCTTCTTCTCTTCGTTCTGCCTTGCGCATGTCCATGGCCTTGGTGGTCCATTCCTCGGCCATCGCCAGGTCCTGGTTCACCGCGGCGGTATTGCCGTAGTCCACGTCCGCCTTGTTGCGGTAGATCAGGTTCAGATACTGCATGGCGTCGTCGTAATTGGGGCGATTGTCGACGGCCATGGTCAGATACTTCAGGCCTTCGTCGACCAGCGGCGCGTTCTCCTGCGCCAGCGGCTCCATCACCTTCTTGGGCGCCTTCACATTGCCCTTGCCGTCATCGTTCAGGCCGGCATCCTGCAGCGCCTTCAGCTTGTTCTCGTGCGCCTTCGTCCAGTCGATCACGCCGATCGTATAGGCCGCCTCAGGATCCTTGGGATCGACGGCAAGAACCTTCTTCTGCCAGTCCTTGGCGTCATCCAGATTCTTGATGCTGAAATAAATGCCCGCGATCTGCTTCATGCTGTTGACGTCGTTGGGATTCTCGGCGAGAACCTCCTTGAAGATGTCGATGGCCTGGTTGGCGGTCTTCAGGTTTTCGGGCGTCGTCCATCCGCGGCACTACGTTCTGCGCAAGCGCCGTGGCCAGGTAGGTCTTTGCCATGGGCAGGCTCGGGATCGAGCTCCGTGGCCTTCTGGAAGTGCTCGATCGCCTCATCGTAGTGAGCGCTCTTATAGGCATCGACTCCCTTGTTCAACTGGTCGCGGGCCTCAAGCTGGTTGCATCCGCTCATGGAAACCACCATGCCGGTCAAAGTCACCGCGAGCACCCAAAAACGTGCGGGTCCATTCATGTTCTTATCCTTCTCCTTCAGGCGTGGGCCTCGGGCCGCGCCTGGAATCCTCTGCATCTGGCCGCGGGTGGGACAGACCGTAGCCAGGGTAGAAAAATTGTACTCTTCCCGCGCCCGGATTAAGTGCTCCTCCGGACACGGCAGTGCGCCCTACTGGCCGGCCTGAATCTTGGGCGTCATCAACCCGATGTGATCCACGTTGGCGGCCTTGCCGATATCGATGACGTCGGCGATATAGGCAAAGTTCACGTCGTCGTCGCCCCTTACAAACATCACGCGCTCGGCGCGGTTGGCATAAATCTCAGTCAGCTTGGGCAGCAGATCGGCGTGGTTCACATCGGTCTCGTTGATCTTGTATGCCGGAGCCTGGCCGGGGCGATAGAGCACCTGAACCACGATGGTGCGGTCGTTGGGCTGCTGCTGCTGCTGCGGATTCTTGGGCGGCTGGGGCACCAGCGCTTCCAGGCCCTTGGGGGTCACCGGCACGATGACCATGAAGATGATCAGCAGCACCAGCAGAATGTCGATCATCGGCGTGACATTGATTTCGGCCATGCGCCGCTGCCGCCACCAATTGACATTGCCATGGCTTAAACTCCTCGTTTCCTCAATATCGTTGAGTCAAATTACCCAGGCGGCCCGGTGTTACTCGCCGCCGATCGAGATTGCCTTCGCGCTTCTGCGTCAACAGGCCCACCTCTTCCACGCCGGCCGTGCGCACGTCGTCGATGGCGTCTTCAACGGCCTTGAACTGCGCGCGCGCATCGGCGCGGACATAGATCGTCTTGTCGGTCTTGTCGGCAAGTTTATCGCGCACCAGGCTGCCCAGCTGGGTGGGATCGACCTTGTTCTGGCCCAGGAACACTGCGCCGTCGCGCGTGACGGCGACAACGATGGCGTCGTCCTTGTCGGCGTCGGGCATGGCGGTGGGATTGTCCACCTTGGCCATGTCGATCGGCAACCTTGTTCTGCAGCATGGGAGTGATGACCATGAAGATGATGAGCAGCACCAGCATCACGTCCACCATGGGGGTGACGTTGATGTTGGAATTGACCTTTCTACCTTCGTCGCGAACTGCTACTTCCCATTATCGTGGACTCCGTACGTTTGAATTTTTATGCCGGATCCGCTCCGGCCTTGCTCGAAACTCAAGCAGCCCGCGCGAGGTTCAAACCGCCGGGCGGAAGAGTTTCAGCTCTTCCGCCCGGCAAAATTCCCGCTCGAGCCAAGCCGCTTCGCTCTTAGCGCTTGTGGCTCTGCTTGATGAAGTAGTCCACCAGTTCGCTCGAGGAGTTGTCCATCTCCACGTCAAAGGCCTCGACGCGTCCGGTGAAGTAGTTGAACGCCATAACGGCGGGGATGGCCACCAGCAGGCCGAACGCCGTGGTCACCAGAGCTTCGGAAATACCGCCGGCGACTGCGCCGATACCCGAGATCTTCTGGGTGGCAATCGCGTCGAATGCGTGCAGAATGCCGACGACGGTGCCAAACAGGCCGACGAACGGAGCGGTGGCACCGATGGTGGCCAGAACCGACAGGCCCCTCTTCAGCTTGGCGTGAACGATGGCCTCGGCCCGCTCCAGGGCGCGGCCGGCGCTGGCGATGGTTTCGTCGGTCGCCTGACCGGACGAGGCGCGGAACTCCTGCAGGCCGGCAGTGACCACTTCGGCCAGATGCGACTTCTTGTTGCGGTCGGCGATCTTGATGGCTTCTTCGAGCTTGCTGTCCTTCAGGGCGCCGGCCACCTTGGGCGCGAACTCGCGCGACTGCTTGCGGGCTGCGGAGAAGTACAGGTAACGGTCGATCATGACGGCCAGAGACCAGACCGACTCGATGAACAGGATGATGGCCACGGTGCGCGCCATCCATGCCATGTGATCCCAAAGCTGCATGGGGCTGAAGCCGACGGTCTGCCCTCATCCTGAAAGATGGCCAGGCTGTTGACCGTGTGCGAAGCGAAATGTGCGAGCTGAGCGAGAATCACTGAATCGTTCCTCCTAAGGAGATTCTTTGGACTGCATTGAACCCGCCGCGGCGGGTGGTTCAATGGAATGCGGCTCTTTCAGGATTCGCATTCCGGTCAAAAGCAATGCTCCCTGCCAAACAGCGGCAGGGAGCCGAAGGTCGCATCACCCACCCAGGGTGAAGATCACGTTGACTGTGGTATCCACCTCCACCGGCTCGTTGTTGAGCAGGTAAGGGCCGGTAGCGCCATGTTCGTACCGCGTCAAGTGCCGCCTGCTGCAGCATGGCCGGTCCGCTGACGACCTTCAGATTTTCAATCGTTCCCGACTTGGAGATGGTGGCCTGCAGTACCACCGTTCCCGAAACGCGCGCGGCCTTGGCGATCGGGCGGATACACGGGCTGCGTCTTTTGAATCAACATGCCCACGGCCACGCCAGCCGAGATGTTCACCTTCTTGGGAGGAGCGGCCTTCACCTTCGGGGTGTCGCCGTTGCCAAACATGCTGCCCATGACGCCGCCGCCGCCGCCCATGCCTTCCATGCCCGCCACGCCAAAGCTCGATGGCGGAGCTTCCTTCTCAGACACCATCGCGATGTTGTGCGGGATTTTGGTGGGCGCCGTGAGCTGATTGTTCATCATCTCCGACTGCACGTGAACGATGTGCACTTCAGGCGGTGGTGGTGGCGGAGGCGGTGGAGGTGGCGGAGGCGGCAAAGTCAATACCGTTGCCATCAACTCCGTTGGGAGCGCCTCGGGATAGATCAGCGGAATCAGAATCAACAGAATCAGGATCCGCGGCATTGATGCTGCCAGTTACCAGCATCCATCGGCCACTCTTGGTTTTGATCCTTTTCCCGGATTCGAATGTGGAGTCTTCAAACATAGCCAGCCTCGGTGAATCGGGTTTCGTTACTCCTATTTTAGACACCGCGGGAACGGGAATTGTTCCCGGGTAAACAAATCGTCAAAAAAGGAGCGAGTCAACCTTAACAGAACTGCGCTCGCACTGCAAAAAATGCTGCAAAAGTGGTGCAACTCCCGGCCCTTCAAAACCTGGCCGTTCAACCTTCTTGCGCCACCAAATGTACATTGCGTTCCGGCATCTGATCACGCTTTCCTTGGATGCGAATACACTGGCGCGGTTGCCGTTCATCGTGCCTCAAACCTTGGATTTTCTTGCCGCCGGCAGTGAGACGGCTTTGCCCTTTGCCGCACGCCACTGCTGCCACGCCACCAGCATCGGGGCGGCCACCGCGATGGATGAATACGTGCCGATCAGGATGCCCACGACCAGGGCAAACGAAAAGCCGTTCAGGACCTGGCCGCCAAAGATAAACAGCGACAGCACGGTAAGAAAAGTCAGGCCCGAGGTGAGCACGGTCCGGCTCAGCGTCTGGTTGATGCTGCGGTTCACCAGGTCGGGCAGCGGCTCGCGGCGGCTGAGGCGCAGATTTTCGCGGATGCGGTCGAAGACGACGATCGTGTCGTTCATCGAGTAGCCCACCAGGGTCAGGATGGCGGCGATGACGGTCAGGCTGATCTCCCGGCCGGTCAGTGCGAAAGCGCCGACGGTGATCAGAGTGTCGTGGAAGCAGGCCACCACTGCGGCCACGCCGTAAATTAGCTGGAAGCGGAACCAGAGATAGATCAGCATGCCCGCCATGGAGTAGAGCGTGGCCAGCGTTGCCTGCCTCTCCAGCTGGTGGCCTACGGTGGGACCGACCACGTTCATGTTGACCCCTGTCGCGGGATCGAAATGATTGTTGTAGTGGGCCTGTAAAGCGTTCACGATCTCCTGGCGGCCCGCGTCGAGAGCGGCCTCGTTGGTCTCTTCAGGCAGGCTGATGAGCACTTCGTGATCGGCAGCGGCGCCGAAGTTCTGAGGGACCGCATCCTTCAAGCCTGCCGCGCTCATGGCCTGGCGGATCGCCTCGATATCCGGAGCCTGGTCAAACTTCACGTCCACCTGCGTGCCGCCTTGAAAGTCCACACCCAACGGGACCGGACTGCCGATGTGCGTCCAGTTCCAGCTCATCTTGACAATGCCGGCCACGCTGAAAATCATGGAAAAGGCGAGGAAGTACCACTTCCATCCCAGCCAGTTCACATTCGGATTGCGAAAAAATTCCACTGCTTTTTCTTCCCTTCCTGCGAGGCCGGAATTCGTGGACTCCGGAGCTCGATGTTGCTCGTCCCTATTCCTGTTCCATGGTCCCTAGATCGATACCATCTCGCCCGGCTTCAGCTTGTTCAAATGCGCTTCAAAGATCACGCGCGAGACAAAAACGGCTGTGAAGAGATTGGCCGCCAGACCAACCGTCAGTGTGGTGGCAAAACCTTTCACCGGACCGGTGCCGAACATGAATAGAATGGCCGCCGAAACAATGGTGGTGACGTGCGTATCGACAATCGTCACCCAGGCGTGGGCAAAGCCCTGGTCCACGGCCGCCGAGGCTGCCTTGCCGGCGCGAATCTCTTCGCGGATGCGCTCGAAGATCAGCACGTTCGAGTCCACGCCCATACCGATGGTGAGAATCACTCCCGCGATGCCGGGCAAGGTCAGCGTGAGCGTGAGCCCTCCACCCCCTGAAGCGCTCGACATGGCGCTTGAGAGTCCCATGATGCCCAGCAGGATGATCAGGTTGAAGATCAATGCAAGGTCGGCATTGATGCCCGAGCCCTTGTAGTAGATGAGCATGAATGCCATCACAACGAGCACGCCGACAATCGCAGCCGTGACGCCCTCGCGAATGGAGTCGGCGCCCAGCGTCGCACCCACCGTGCTGGCCTCAATGTAATTGAGCGAAGCCGGCAACGCGCCGGTGCGCAGCAACTTGGAGAGGTCCGTGACCTCTGCCATGCTGAAGCTGCCCTCGATCTCGCCGCTGTCGCGAATCGGGCTCTTGATCACAGCCACACTGCGCACACGCCCGCCCATCACGACCGCCATGTATTTGCCGACATTGGCGCTGGTGTAGTCCCAGAATTTGTCGCCGGCTTCATCTGTGAGCGTGAAATTCGCGGTGTTCTGGCCGGTATTTGGATTCGACCCCGGAGTCGCCGAACGGAAGTCGCTGCCCTCCACGATGGCTGTGCGCTGCACAATGTAAACCCGGTCGGCCGCCGGCGTCCACCTCGGCCGACCCGTGCACCATCTCTTCATTGGGCGGAACCGCGCCCCCAATGCCGGTCAGCGCATCCTGCTCGGTCGGCATATCCGTTGGGATCGCCGTCCACGGCGTGAATCTCAAGCCGCGCCGTGGACTTGATGATGCTCCTCACCTGGTCCAGATCGCTGATGCCCGGCAGTTCCACCAGAATCTGGTTGGCGCCAAGACCGTACTCCTGAATCAGCGGCTCGCTCACGCCGAGCGCATCCACGCGGTCGCGAATGGTTTCGATCGCCTGGTCGACCGTTCTCTTGTCCAGATCGGTTTCGTACACCGGCTTCATCGTCAGGGTCCAGGTGTTGTCGGAGCCCCCTGAAACCTCGTACTCGTTCGAATACTTATTGCTCTGGAGCAGCGAATTTACAGCATCCGATTGTGCTGGCGCGGTCCCTTCGATGCGGATCACGTCCGGCTTCTTGGGATCGGGCTTGTACACCTGCGAGAAGGTCAGGTTCGCCTTCTTCATGCTCTGCTGGATATCCTGCACCGTGTTGTCGGTTTCGTCGTTGACCGCATCGGCAACCTGCACTTGCAGGATCAGGTGCGCGCCGCCCTGCAAATCGAGACCCAGATGAATCCGCTTGGATATGGCGCTTTGCAAGGCCTTCCCGCTGACGCCCGATGGGATTCCGAAGATGCCGTACAGACAGACCAGAAGAACTGCAATGATCAGGGCAATTTTGTTTTTGAGATTCTTCTTCATAGTTCCAATTCACTCGTCCAAAGGCCTGTAGGCCAGGGGCCCCTTAAGAGTTCGAAGAGCCCTCCTCAGTGGTGACCGAAGCAATCGCGCTCTTGGCCACTTCCAGCTTCAGGTTGTCGGGCGCAACGCGAATTACAATCGAGTCGTCCTTGATCGAAAGAATGATGCCGCGAATGCCTCCCGCGGTCGTAATCCGGTCGCCGGTCTTGATGCTCGCCAGCATCTGCTGCCACTGCTTCTGCCGCTTCTGTTGCGGGCGGATCATCAGTAAATAGAGCAGCGGAATAAACAGCAGAATGGGAAGCAGCATGGAGAAGCCGCTGCCCGCTCCCGGAGCGGGCCACCGCCCACAATGCGAAACTCGTTGCCACGTTCATGCTTTGCTCGCGTCCTTCACTCGCCCTCGGGCCTGCGTTGGCCGCGCTTCGGGCGCAGGCTGCACCCGGCCATTGCTTGCCGGCGCCTGACAAGAAATTTGTCTCCGGGAAAGGTTCTGGAAGCCTCGGTCATCTCTGGCCCAGGCTCTGGAAGGAGGGTTCGGCTGCGCAGACCGGAAGGGATATAACTCTCCTTGCCCGCAAGTCCCCGTTTACCCTACTGCCGCCTGCTTCCTGTTCGACACAGCATTCCTTCGGCAGTCCAGGCAGCGGAAAACCGCTTCGCGCCATGTTCACCCCGCCCGGGTTGCCAAAAGAATCCCTGTTAAAGATAAGAAATGTGCGGCCGGTGCGGTGTCAAGGTGGTTAGGGTGTATCGACATCTACTGACGCGCGGCGTTGCGAGCGAAAATCCGGCCAGACGAAGCCGAGCCCGAAGGCTGTGGTGGGTCCACCGTCGAGGGCGAGAATGAAGTATGGCCGGATTTTCGCCGCAACCCGAAGGGACGGGGCCATTTTTTCCCAGTTCGTCGTCAATCGTCGCTAGCAGACGCCCGGTATCCACCCCACGGACAAAAAGCGCGTCCGCGGGGGCCCGAGTATGCGTCGCTCCTCTTTCCTCGAACTGAGAAAAAAATGGCGCCCGTCGCTGCGCGCCCGCATATGTCGATACACCCTGGAGTGCCAGCAGGTGCCTCCCGCCTTTATAGAGCCTTTACAAAAAGCCTTCTCTCCTTTTATTCAAAATGGCGTCCTCTGGAGACACGGAGTCTTCCGTCGTGCGCTAAACAGGAGCATCGTGCGACGGGAGATCGACAAAGGAGTTGTCACCGTGACAGTGGAATTCCATGCCGAAACCCTGTGGCTGATTCCCGCGGGCATGGCGATCGGTTTCATGTTGTGGGTGCTTTGGAACTGGTGGAGAGAAGAGAAGCGCTGGACCCGTCGCGGACGAATCTAGTCCTCGAGCGCAGGTTCCCAGTAACGCAAGCCGGGATGAGCGCAGCTGAGGCACAGCTGTTCGCCATCGGCCGGTACCACGCGGCCAAAGTTCACTCCCTCGCCGCAGCGAGGGCACACCACGCGGTCCCCTCGACGGCCAGGTAGATCGGCGGGATCGATCGTGACCCGCACCCTCTGCTCGCGAAAAAGCTGCGAATCGGGCAGTTCGCGGTAAGCCTGCATCTGTCGCTGGGTCTTCGTCTCCAGGTGAGGATATTGCTGCTCCGCAAGCTCGCGCGAGTCTTCGAGCGCGACCACCCGTATGGCGCGGCCCGATGCTAGATCGACAAAGGTGGCGGCCATCTTGCCCCAGTCGCGGAACTTCAGCGCGCGCTTGCCGAGCCGGCAGCCGGTCACCAGCGCGATGGCATCGGTGGCGCAGCGGTCGATTTCGACATAGGTGATGAGACGCTTGCGGTCGGCGCCCTTGCGGATCGGCCTTAAATCCAAGACGGTTCAAGCCCAAGCAAAGCCATGCGCACACCCAGGATCTGCCCCGCGCACAGGTGCCCATGCGCAGCCTCGGCCTGCCGCAAAAGTTCGTCGAGCGATTCCATACCGCGGACCTCCCGCCTTGCTCACTCGCTGTCTTGCTGAGATGGTCATTGCCTTCTTGCTACTTCGCCTGTGCCGCGTCCGGCGTCTCTTCTTCGTCCCCCGCATCTTCCACCAGCACCGCCGAGCCGGGAACGAAGTCGTAGCTCACCGCGTCCTTGCCCGCCGGATGAAACGTAATGCGCAGCGGCTCGCGCTGCCAGTCGGGCGGTGCGCAGGCCGGATCGGGATGATTCGGCCGTGTCGAATGCCGCAAGCTTTTTGGCCAGCACCGGCCTGCGCGCGGCCACCTGCGCCACCACCGCATACAGGCTCTTGCCGCTTGCCGTTACGCCGCAGTAGGCCGCGTAGTCGCGAAACCAGCTCACCTGGCTCACGCCCGGGTCGTAGTCGGGCAGCTTCAGCGCGGTCACATGGCCGGTCGTACGGTCCACCAGCAGCCATGGCCCGCGCTGCCACACCCAGCGGTTTGGCTTGTCGCCCGGTCCCTGTTTGTCTCCGGGCAGAGCGTCGTTGAGCCGGATCACGCGCCGCACCACAAAACTGCGGTCGGTCACGTCGTGCGCGTCGCCGGTCGTCCACTCCTTCAGCACGCCGTCAACCAGCAGCGCGCGTATCTTCAGCGACTCTTCAATGGTGGCGCCGCTCGCAGCTGCACCGGCCGGATCACCGGCCTTCGAATACGGCACGCGCTTGACCGCGCCCAGAACAACACGTATGCACCTTGTGTGTCGTGCGCGTACGCCAAATTCACCTGCGCCTGCGATCAATGCACAATGTGACGACCGCGAAACCCAAAGTCATTGCTCATGAGCGGCCAGGCTCCTAAAAATGCGCTGCCTCCACCGCCCGCGCCACGCGGAACGCCGTGCCCTCGCCCAAATGGCGGGCCAGCACCTGCATCCCCACCGGCAAGCCTGTCCTTCGTCGCGCCACATGGCACGGTCACGCCGCAGATGCCCGCCAGGCTCGCCGTGACCGTGTAGATGTCGGCCAGATACATGGCCAGCGGATCGCCGGTCTTCTCGCCCAGCTTGAACGCCGGCACGGGCGACGTTGGCGTCACGATCGCGTCCACTTCGGCAAAGGCGCGCAGAAACTCCTCGGCCAGCAGTCGGCGCACCTGCTGCGCCTTCAAGTAGTAGGCATCGTAGTAGCCCGCCGAAAGCGCGTAGGTGCCGAGCAAAATGCGGCGCTTGACCTCGGCGCCAAAGCCCTCGTCGCGCGAGTGCGAGTACATCGCCGAGAGAGTGTCCGAGTGCGGCGAGCGGTAGCCGTAGCGCACGCCGTCAAAGCGGGCAAGGTTGGCGCTGGCCTCGGCCGTCGCCACCAGGTAGTAGGTGGGCACCGCGTATTTGGTGTGCGGCAGCGAAACCGGCTTCACCGTGCAGCCCGCGGCCTCGAGCGCATCAATTCCCTTTTCGACGGCAGCGCCGCACCTCGGGGTCGAGACCCTCGCCAAAGTACTCAGCCGGCACGCCGATGCGCAGTCCCTCCGCGCGTTTGTCGCTTTCGGCCGCGTAGTCCGCCACCGGAGCCGGTGAGCTGGTTGCGTCCTTCGGATCGTGGCCGGCAATCACGCCCAGCATCGTTGCCGCATCGCGCACATTCGCGGCGAACGGACCGATGCGATCGAGCGACGAAGCAAAGGCGATCAGACCGTAGCGCGAGACGCGCCCGTATGTCGGCAGCACGCCCACCACGCCGCAAAAGCTGGCCGGCTGGCGAATCGAGCCGCCGGTATCGGTTCCCAGCGTGGCCACGGCCATGTTGGCCGCCACCGCCGCCGCCGAGCCGCCGCTCGAACCGCCCGGAACGCGCTCCGGATCGACAGGATTGCGCACCGGCCCATAGGCCGAGTTCTCGTTCGACGAGCCCATGGCAAACTCGTCGCAGTTGAGCTTGCCCAGCAGCACCGCGCCCGCAGCTTCGAGCTTTGCCACTGCAGTGCAGTCGTAGGGCGGCCGGTAGCCCTGCAGAATCTTCGAGCCGGCCGTGGACGGCGCGCCCTGCATCACCAGCACGTCCTTGATGCCCACGGGAATGCCGGCCAGCGGGGGCAAGCGGATCGCCTTTGGCAGCCATCGCATCCATGCGCGCCGCCTGCGCCGAGCGCGCGCTCTTTGGTCAGGCTCAGATACACATTCAGCTGCGGATTGATCTTCTCGATGCGCTCGTAATAGCTGGCAGCCAGGTCCGCGGCCTTGGTGCGCCCCGCCGCAATCTCCGCGCGCAACTCCGCCAGCGTCTTCGGCTTCTCAACGTAGCTCTCAGCAATTTTTGTCCCAGTCTGCAAATGCATTTCCTCTGGAGTTCCCCGGCAGTCCCCAGGCCTTGTTCCCTCTTTCCCTTGATCCCCGTTCTTCTATTCCCTATTCCCTGTTCCTTATTCCCTGTTTTTTATCGTTCAATCACCTTCGGCACTTTGAAAAATGCGCCGTCCGTCTCCGGTGCCTGCGCCATCACAACGGAGCGCTTCAGCGAAGGCTCAAGCTGGTCGGGTCGCGGCGCGCTCGGTCCGGCGGCGTCGCCCAGCTCACTCACCTGCGCCAGCGGCGCCACGCCTTCTGTGTCCAGCTCGTTCAGCTCGGCAACGTAGTCCAGGATCGCGTTCAGATCCCGCACCATGCTCCCCGTTTCCTCCGGCGCAAGCTCCAGATGCGCCAGTTCGGCCACGCGTTTCACATCTTCGACAGTCACTTTGGCAGTCATTTTCTGCTCTTCTCACCTCGGCATATCCGCAGCTTTCTGTGCGGGCCTCGCTGCCCATTCCCGAAGCTCAAGTATATCGGTCGCTGAATGCGTTCCGCTCAAGGCGCGTATCTCTCGAGCTTCTGTCGCCCTCCCCTCTCAATCCACGGTCAACGTGAGAATCACCGAATGCGTATTGCCCGTCGACGTTACATTCACTGGAATTGTGTAAGTCCCCGTCGGCGTGCCTGACCCGCCACTTTGCCCGCCGGAACCACCACCTGTGCCTCCGCCAGAACCGGCGCAGCTTGTAACCCCACCGCCAAGAAACAATGCCAGCACAGCCATCAAAAACATTTTGCGGCGCTTGCAAACGGCCAGTGGCAGCAGGAACAGCCCGCAGGCCAACGGCAATGCGCGCCAATAACCACTTCGCGGCCTCACGTTCTCCGGCTTCTCGACGCGAGCCAAAGACG
Organism: uncultured Acidobacteriaceae bacterium; assembly: GCA_963758785.1. GTDB lineage: Bacteria > Acidobacteriota > Terriglobia > Terriglobales > Acidobacteriaceae > Telmatobacter. The sequence goes on along the minus strand of CAVWXA010000013.1, from coordinate 62,781 downwards.
CGCTGCTCGTTGAGATTTCCACTTCCACATTGCCCTGAACGCCCGCGCTGAGTGATTCGGTGGTGGGATTGAAGAACAAACTGCATTCGAAGGCAACGTTCCGCACGAGAAGGTGAACGCGCCGCTGCTGCCGCTCGGTGAAATCACCAGCGTGTAGTCGCCTTGCTGGCCGCGCGCCACAGTTTGGCTCGCCGGACCCGAGACGGAGACGGCGAAATCAAATCCGGTACCAGAGAGCGCCACGGTCGCCGGCGCTGCCACGGCTGAAGAGGTCACCATCAACGCGCCCGACGCCGACCCGCCCGCGTTGGGCTGAAACACCACCGAAGCGGTGCAATTGGCGCCGGACGCCAGGCCGCCGGTGCACGTATTTTGCGTGACGTTGAACGGCGCGCCGGCTGCAAGCGAAACCGATCCGATCGCGTAGCTTGAGGAATTGGTCACGGTGACCGCCTGCGCTGCGCTCGACTGGCCCGCGGCCACCACGGGAAATGTGATTTGCGATGGGTTTGTGGCCAGGGCCGCGGCAAGCTGTCCTGATCCGTTGAGCGGCACCGCAACCGCCGCCACGCCGGTAGTCGACGACGAGACGGCGAGCGTGGCCGCGATGGCTCCCGTCGCGCTGGGCGTAAAGACAATCTGCGCCGTGCAACTGCTGCCATTGTTCAGCACTGCGCTGCAAGTAGTCGCGGAAATTGAGTAGTTCGCCGCCGCGGCTCCCGTGATCTGGAATCCGACGTTGGCCATCGGCGCTCCGCCGCTGTTTGTGAAGGTCAGCGTCTGCGGCGCGCTCGCCACGCCCGGCTGCTGGTTGGTGAAGGTTAAGCTGGCTGGATTCACGCTGAAGGCCGGCGGCGCCAGTCCCGTTCCACTCATCGCCACGGTTTGCGTGCGCAGCGCGTCGGCAATGGTCAGTGTGCCGTTGAGCGCGCCCACCTGCGTGGGAGCAAACTGCACGCTGATGGTGCAGACCGCGCCCGCAGCCAGTTGCGTGACGCAATTGCTCGACTCCTGAAATTCCCCGCTCGCCGAAATCGCAATCGAAGTCAGCGGCACGCCTCCCGAATTCGTAATCGTCACCGCCTGCGCAGCAGAAAGCTGGCCATCCGGAGTCGCTGGAAACGTCAGTGATGCTGTATTCAGGATGTCGGTGGGCGCAGCCGCCCCTGTTCCGCTCAGCGCCACGGTCTGCGTTCCCGCCCCATCGGTAAATGTCAGCAGGCCGGTCGCCACGCCGGCTTGCGCAGGCGCGAACTCCACCTGCAACTGGCAATCGGCGCTTGCGGCAAGGCTGCTTGTGCCGCAGGCGTTGCTGGCGATGCACAAACGGCGGAGTGATCGAAACACTGCTGATGGGAACCGCGGTCGCGCTGCTATTTTCTGCCGTCACCTGCAATGCCGCGGACGTAGTTCCCACCTCAACCTGACCAAAGCTCACCGCTGCCGGCGTCAGTGTCACCACGCCGGCCTGAGATCCCGTTCCGGTCAGGTCCACCGTCAATTGGCCGCCATACACGTTGGCGAAGATCGTCATTTCGCCGCTGACCGATCCCGTGGCCTGCGGCGTGAACGTCACCTGGATGGCGCAGCTCGCGCCCGCGCCACCGTCGCATTCACGCAGTTGTCGGTCTCGCTGAAATTCCCACTCATCGAAATCGAAGTGGGCGTTAGCGGCAGGCTGCCGGTGTTTTCCAGCGTTACAGTCAGCGCGCTGCTCGCGGTGTTGAACACCTGGCTCGCAAAGGCGAGCGTCGGGGGAGTTGCGGCAGCGGTGGTGAAGCCCGTTCCCGCGCTCCACAGCGGAGTTTGCCAAATGCCGCGCCCATAGGTCGCCGCCACCAGCACCGGCGTGGAAGAACTGCCGGGAACCGCGCTCAGCGCAACTGCCGGCGCGCCGGGCAAGCCCGAGCCAAACGCCGACCAGCAGTTTGACAGCGACTGCCCGCAACTCGCCAACCTGCGTCGTAAGATACACACCCTGGTCCGTTGCCACGTATACCGTGTTGGCATTTTGCGGGTCCACCGCCAGGCTGTTCGCCGGCGCAGTGGGCAAATTCGCCGTGATGTCGGTCCAGGTTGCCCCTCCGTTGGTCGAGCGATACACCACCTGCACTTCCTGTTGTGGGCTCTCCATTCCCTCCACGGTCACGTACACCGTGTTGCCGGTCGGGTCATGGCTGTCAATGGTTACGCTCGAGATATCGAGGCCGTAGAAATTCAGCGCATGTGTGTCGTTGACCACTGGATTTAGCGTTAGATCGGTCCACACCGGCGCGGTGCTCGACGCCGGGGTAAGAGTCGCACTCAATACATGGCCGGGCAGGTTCGCTCCATCGTTCGCCGAGCCGTACATACCCACATAAATCACCTCGCCGCTACCCGCGAGCGGCATAGCGGCCATCGATCGAATCAGCGCGTCGCCGTTGCAAACGCCGGTCGCCCCGCTGTCGAGAATCGGGCTGATGGCGTTGCTTGCGCTCCAGCCGCCGCCGGCAGGACCACGCCACACCCGGCAGGTTCCAATCAGCAACTGCGTGGTATTGAGCGGATCCACCAGAAACGGCGCTGGTGCGGGCATCGCTTCGCCATCGCCTCCCACATCTGCATCCGTGACCAATGGGACCGTGCCGAACGACGCCGGCGTGCAGGGCGCGCCTTGCGAACAGCGGTAGATGGCGACTCCCGGCTGGTTGTTCACATACCAATTCGCGCTATTCCCAGGATCAATCGCGACCGGACCTCCGTAGCCCGACAGAATCTGCGGCCAGTCCGCAGTTGCAGCCGCGCTCTTCACGCCGGCAGTTCCGTTCACTCCCAGCCCGGCCATCAGGCTATAAGGCGATGCGATCGCTTGGGGCAGGCTCACCACCTCCGCAAGCGAACCCAGGCTGCCGTTCAGGTTCTGGAAATGCGTGGAATCCGTCGCCGAGCACGCCGATCCCGTCTCTCCAACCGCATCCGTTGATGCGCCATAGCCCGCTGTCGTTGCCCGAAGAAAATCTCCAGCGGATTCGCTGCATTCCACGCCAGCGCGTGCTGGAACTCGCCCACCTGCGCGCTCATGCACGTGGTCGAGTTGGTGGTGTTGCGCCACACGCAACCCATGGCCAAGCTGCACTTCCACAAATCGTTTGCGCCGGCCATCACCAGCGTGTCCTGCGCAGAAGGGACCGCGGCCAGCGCCAGGTTGTAAGTCCCGTCTGCAATCGTCGCCGCCCCCTCAAGGGTGTTGGTTTCAAGCGCTGCAGTGCTCCATTGCCGGGCAAACGTCATCGCCGGATTGCCGCACGCCCCGCCGCTGATCGCGCATTGATCCTGCCACAATCCCTGGTCCTGGTTGTTCAGGTCCACGGTCCACGCAAAGGTGTCGCCGGTTTGCGGATTCACGGCCAGTGCGCCGCGAAAAATGGGGCAGTCAATGGAGCCGGTGTTCCCCAGGTTGTTCGGGCATTTCTGCGTGGTCAGCCCGACGCCGGGCTGCGCCGTCATGCGCGTCCAGGTGATGCCGTCGGCAGATTGGTAGTAGCCGTGATAGCGCACCGCGGCCACAAACAACTGCCGCACCGGGTTCCACACCACCGCCGTAGCGGCGTTGCCATCCGGCGCCAGGATCGGATCGAGGGGCCCCTGCACATCTTTTCCACTCCCATCGGTGATGGTGGACAGGTGCCACGTCGCGCCGCCATCCAATGAGTAATAAAGGCCCTCGTAACTCGCAGTGACGCGGTTCGCATCCACCAGCGTGCCTTCATATGCCTGCGAGACCGCGGCCACCACTACTTGAGGATTGACTGTGCTCCAGGCAAAGCCCGAGAAACCGTTGCCCACGAAGCTGTAATCCACAGCGCCCAGTCCATCTTCCTCGTCCATGGTTCGCTTGATCAGGGTCCACGTGGTCCCGTTATCAGTCGAGCGCAGGATGCCGGCTCCGTAATAGGAGTCGAGTACATCGTTGGGGTCTCCGGTGCCGGCCAGGATCACGCCCGTCCCGCCCGGCTGCACGGTCAGCGCGCCGATGCTGATGGACGCGTCGACGGCCCCGCCGAGCGCTGCGACATTGTCAGTCAGCGGGGTAAAAACAATCGACGAAGGAGTCGACACGCCGGCATTGTTCGCCATCCACACGCCGCCGCCCGTCGTCCCCACGTAAAGCCGGTTGCCCGTCGCGTCGGCGGGGTCGAGCGCCAGCGCTGTTACGCGCCCTGAAACGAGTCCAAAGTTCGGTGTTTGCACGGCGGTGGGCCCGAGACTTTGCCAGGTCGCGCTCGCTGCGCTGCTGTTTGCGGTCTGTGTCTGCGGCGCCAGTCCCGTCTGGGCTTGAGCACGCCCGCTGCTCGCTCGCGGCGCCATGCGATGGCCGGGCGACCATCCGCGCTGAAGCAGAAAGCGCTGCGCTTCAATCACACGAGGGGGCACACTCGGAGAGCGAACCGCCTGCTCGGATGTGGGTTTGGCTTGCAGTCCTTGCAGGGCTTGCTGTGCTGCCGCCCCTGGTGTCAATTGCGTCAGCAGCCACGCGGCCAGCGCCACCGACGCCCATTTGCCGCGGCCCGCGCGTAGTCTCGCAGAAACGGTGAGCGCTCCCGCGCCGCCGTCACAAATCGGGTCCCTCTCGTTCCAATCGAACATGGGATTCGTCACGCGTATCCGAAGACCAACTCCGGCCTCCCCACTCATAAAAATCTCTCGGTGGAGATGAGCGCGAAATCTTTCGGATAACGCTCAACGAAACACGCAACTTCCGGGAATGAAATTGATGCTCATTATAGGTCAGCACCGAGTAGTTCAAAGTGTGACCCCCAGCACAACGGGTTGGCACAAGCGGCGAGCGAGTCACTCTGCAGGCCGCGAGCAACATTCCGCCGGTGCTTTTGTATCTCTGCGGGCCCGCCGCTCACGGCATGCACGATGCGGAAAATCACCACGCCAATAGCCGCTCGCTCACAGAGAGCGGTTAAGCGAATATGAGACAGATCGACGTAGTCCGCCGTGCGGGCTATACTCAAAGCCAACAAAAAGCGCCGGGATGGAGAGGTGTCGAATGAACCGCCTCATGCTTTTCGCGGTCCTTTTGCTCGAGACCGCCGTGGTCTTCTGCCAAGCGCCGGCAACTCCGCCTGGAAGCTCACAAGTTCCCGGCAAGGCATCAATCGGTGAGTGGCCATTCAATTTCAACATTGGCCAGCCGGGGCAGACTGCGTTAAAACCCAAGTTCAAAAGTCTCGATTGCAACGGCCTGAGCGCAATCCGGACTCAGGCGAGCGGCTCGATCGATTTTGACCATCTCTTCGGCACCCCTTGTGCTGGTTCGCAATCGCACGTCGTGTTCCTTGCGCGCAATGAGAATTCCTTTTCACTGGCTCCGCTTGTCGTTCAGCCGCATCCGAAGGGCGAGCCAATTCCGACGCAATGGCCAAACGCGAAAATCGAACGGATTCCGACGCAATGGCCAAGTCTAAAGCTGCAGCCGATCAACGGCGGATCTCCAGACTTGGTTCCCGCTCAAGCCAGCACAAAATAATCTTGCCGCAAAGTCATCGCAGCAGGTGCCGAAGCATATTTCCCAGTTCGAGGGCGAGCCAGCCTCGCCGTTCGGCTTGTAGTGTCGCCAACCTGGCCTGCACCGGTTAGGATGGGGTGGTTGCCGCAATGCGCGCAGCTTCCCCCGCTCCTGTTACGTCCATATCCACGCCTGGGGTCTTTGATGAGACGAATTCTTCTGGCTCTTTTTGTTGCCTTCTCAGCCGCCGCTTTTCTTCACTCCCAGGACTACACACTCGGCCCCGATTCGCAGCCGCACGACGGCGTCCCCAAAGGCGCGGTGACCAAATTCGTGTTGCCTCCGGGTAAGTACTATCCCGGAACGCCGCACAACTGCGCCATCTACGTGCCCGCACAATATGATGCCGGCAAACCGACACCGTTCATGATCTTTCTCGACGGCAGCCAGTCGCTCGGCAACGGCATGCGCGTGCCCGTAGTCTTCGACAACCTGATCGCCAGGCACGATCTTCCAGTCATGATCGGCATCTTCGTCGATCCCGGCATTCTCCCTACATTTTCCGATGGGGACCAGAACCGCTACAACCGCATCTACGAGTACGACTCGCTGACGCCGCGCTTCGCCCATTTTCTTCTCGACGAACTGATTCCCGCGGTGGCGAAAAACTACAATCTCTCCAGAAATCCTGACGATCGCGGTCTGAGTGGCGTGAGCACCGGCGCCGTGGGCGCGCTCATGGCGGCCTGGAATCGCCCCGACCAGTTCCATCGCGTCTTGAGCTTCATCGGAACGTACGTGTCGATGAAAGGTGCCGACGCGCTCCCCGCGCTAGTTCGCAAAACCGAGCCCAAACCAATCCGCATCTTCATGCAGGACGGGACCAACGATCACATCGTTCTCTCCCAGCCCTATGGAACATCATTTGCCGGAAGCTGGCCGATCAATAACCAGGTAATGTATGAGGCACTCCAGTTCGAAGGCTACGACGTGAAGTTGGTGATGGGCACCGAAAGCCACAACACGAAGCAGGCCGGTGCAATTCTGCCCGACGCACTTCGCTGGTTGTGGCGCGATTATCCCCAGTCGATCGTCGCCCATGAGCCCGCCGCCATGCACGAGTCCGGATGGGACCCTGCCACAAAGGTTTTTTCCACCATTGACGTCGACAAGCCGTGGCAGCAGATCGGCGGCGACTTTCGGTCCGTCGACAGCCTCACCGCCGACCGCAATGGCAATGTTTATTTCTCCGATCCGAAGGCGCAATGTGTCGATCGCGTGGATGCAAACGGCAAATTGACGCAATTCACAGAACCGCCGAATTACGCATCCATCGTGCGCATGGGCGCGGGCGATCTGCTCTACACCTACCAGCCGTCGACTGGTGACATCGTCGCTTCCAACACGGCCACCGGCAAAGCCAGCGACGAAAAGACCATCTTCAGGAACCTCGCCGGCGTGAAGGATTTTGTCGTCACCCAAAAAGGCGCGATCTATTTTCTCGATGGAACGTCGCCCACCATCGGCTTCATCGATCCATCCGGCCACGCGCGAATCGCATTGCGTTGGACCGATCTCGACGGAGAAGTCACCACTCCCGCCGCGCTTGCCCTTTCACCCGACCAATCAATGCTCGTCGTCAGCGATGCGGTTTCCCGCTACAGTTGGTCGTTTCAGATTGCGCTCGATGGATCGCTCAAAAATGGCGAACCGTTTTACCGGCTGGAACTGCCGGAGACGACGATGCTGGCCTGGCAGAGCGGAACGCGCGCCGCCATAGAAGACGCCGATGGAGTGGTCTATTTTGCTACCCCGCTGGGCATTCAAATCTGCATGGAAAACGGCCGCGTCGCGGAGATCCTGAATCCGCCCGCGCCAGGCGCCTTGCCGCTGTCTGCGATCACCTTCGCTGCCACAGGCGATGCAAACTGGATCTACGCCGCGCAAGCGAGCAAGCTTTATCGCCGGCCCGTGAAGGTAATCGGAGCAAATGCGTGGACCGTGGTGAAGCCGCCGAAGCCCACGCTTTAAAGGCCATAGGGTCTTCTCTGCGCAACGGCCCGAGCCACAAGCAGTGCTGACGCTTTAATTCGCCTTGAGAAATTTCAGAATTTCGCGAATCAGTTGCGGGCCTTCCGCAGTAGCGAACAGGAACTGCGCGTGTGCCGAGCCGTCGAGGATGATCAACTGTTTCGGCTCGGGGGTTTGTTCACAATGCTTCGAAATCCCAGGTAGACGTAGGACGGAATCATCCGCGTCGCCGCGCGCCACAATGAAAAGCTTGCGGCCTCTTAACTTCTCCGGAGCGTCGCCGCCTTCCGATCCAAGAAAGATCATCTTGTCGAAGATACCCAATGGGGATCGCGCTTCGGCGTCGCCAACCGCGTCCCCACCAAGACTCGCCCCGATTGCTGCGACCGACTTTGCACCGATTCCTTTCAAATAGGCCGCGGCCGCCTGCACATCAGTTGCGTTATCATCGTCGGATCCAAGTGCGCTCGGCATGCCGTTTGCGTTGAATGTGTCGCCACGATAGTTGATCGCCAACACCAGAAACCCGGCGCGAGCGAGAATCGGCGCCTGCTCTCGCCAGCTGTCTTTGTTGAATTGCCCGCCGTGTGCCAGGAGCACGGCGCGGTTCCCGCTGCCATAGAGATCAGCTTGAATCTGCGCGCTCTTACCGGACGACGCGTCCACGACAGAAATCGACACATGCCGTTGTGCACACATGGAACTGGCGCACAGAGCAATACCGAAGACAAGTAGTCGCAACATCTACGCAAGCCTCCAATGACGAGTTCGGTTGAGTGGCCCAAATACGAAAAGGCCGCCAGCAGGCGGCCCTCGTTTCAGCGCGAACTGTGAACTACAAACTGTGAACTGTCTTCACCACCGTCCCCAAGCGCGGCTCATATAGTCGGTCAGCGTCATGCTGATCAGCACCAGGAACACGAAGAAGCCGGAGGCGACCGTAAGCTTGGTGAGCTTTTGGCTGTACTTGACGTGCATGAAGAAGAGCACCACGAGGGTCATCTTGGTGCAGGCAATGGCGAGCGCCACTACGGGATTCCAGAAAAGGGTGATTCCCAGCCAGGCGATCCGCCACTCGCCGAGGTCGACGTACGATGCCCATACGGTGAGCCCCGTTGCCACCAACAGCGTCAAAAGAATCGCAAGGTAAGTGATCGGACTTACGATGTGGTGTTCGTGCTCGTGTTGCTCATTTTGCTCGCTCATGGCGCCCATCCTTCTAATGTCTGCTGATCAGATACAGCAAAGGGAAAAGGAATATCCAGATGATATCGACGAAATGCCAGTACAGGCCGAAATTTTCGACATAGGTCACGTGTCCGGTCGTGTAGGCGCCGGCTCGCGCGCGAACCAGCATGAATCCCAGAATAGAGATGCCGATAATCATGTGCAGGGCATGCATGCCGGTCATAGCGAAGTAAAGAAAGAAGTACATCTCGGTCTTCGCGGCCATGTCGGGTGAAAGTGGCTTGTCGTGATACTCGCTGTAGACCTCGGGGTCCGAGGTGGGATTGAGAAACGTCGCGTCGCTCCAATGAAGTCCCGGAACGTGGTGCTTCACCCATTTTTCGTGGTATTCGATGGACTTGATGCCCAGGAAGGCGAGGCCGAGGACAAAAGTTAGCACCAGGAAGAAGACCAGCATGCCCTTGCGGCGCATCTCTGCGCTCCAAACGCCCATGGCCATCGTGAAGCTCGACACGATCAGCACCGCCGTGTTGGCCGTGCCCCAGCCGATGTTCAACTGATGTGAGCCCTCGACGAACGCCGGATAGTACCAGTTGCGCATGATCAGATAGGAAGCAAAGAGCCCGCCGAAGAACATGATCTCAGTGAGCAGAAAGAGCCACATGGCGAAATTGGTGGCGTCGAACTGCTGGTCGACGGTCTCAAAGTGATGGCGCTGGTACGACGGATGCTCCCCATGATGGGAATTGCCAGCTTCCGTTGCCCCTTGTGCGATCGCGGTGCTATCCGACACTGGCTACCTCTTTCTGGTGCTGCCGCTCCAGCCACTCGTAGTCATAGGCTTCATGGTCCATGATCGGAGTCACGACGAAGTTTTCGGTCAGCGGAGGCGACTGGGTCTGCCACTCCAATCCTGTTGCCTGCCACGGATTGTTACCGGCGATCTCACCGTACTTGAGCGACCATGTCAGATAGAGAATCGGTAACAGGTAACCGACGCCGAGAATCGTTGCACCCGCGGTCGAAAAGACGTTCAGCACCTGGAACTCCGGCGGATACGCAGCATAACGCCGCGGCATCCCCAGCGTACCGAGGATGAACTGCGGGAAGAAAGTCAGATTGAATCCGATAAATGTGATCAGCGCCGCGAGCTGCGAAATTTTCTCCGGGTACATGCGGCCTGTCCATTTCGGCCACCAGAAGTGGATGCCGGAAAGGAAGGCCATCAACATGCCGCCCACCATCACAAAGTGGAAATGCGCAACGATGAAATATGTCTCTGTCAGGTGAATGTCGGTGCCCGTCGAGCCCAGGAAGACGCCCGTCATGCCGCCGATGGTGAACAGCCCCATGAATCCGAAGGCGTAGAGCATCGGAGTCTCGAAGGTGATGGAGCCCTTGTAAAGCGTGAACGCCCAATTGAAGATCTTGATGGCCGAGGGCACCGCGACCAACATGGTGAGCAGCGAGAAAACCAGCGCCGCGTAGTTCGAGATGCCCATGATGAACATGTGATGGGCCCAGACGAAAAAGGCGAAGACTGCAATGGCGACCGAAGAAAAGGCGACCGCCGTGTAGCCAAAAACGCGCTTGCGGCTGAACGTGGAGATCACTTCGGAAATGACGCCCATGCCGGGCAGAATCATGATGTAGACAGCGGGATGCGAGTAGAACCAGAACAGGTGCTGGAACAGAATCGGGTCGCCTCCCAGCGCGGGATCGAAGACACCGATGTGCACCGTGCGCTCAAGGACGACCAGGACCAGCGTGATCGCCAACACTGGCGTGCCAAGGACCATCAGAAGGCTGGCTGCGTAATTCGACCAGATAAACAGCGGCAGCCGGAACCAGGTCATGCCCGGGCAGCGCATCTTGTGGATCGTGACGATAAAATTCAGTCCCGTGAAGATGGAGCTGAAGCCGGCCACGAATACCGCCAGGCCTGCAGTGACAACGTGCGTGTTCAAGTAGTGGGTCGAGAGCGGAGTCGTGAAGGTCCAGCCCGTGTCCACGCCGCCCACGGACATCGTAAAGAGCATCATGCCGCCCGCGATGATGTAGAGGTACCAGCTCAGCAGGTTGATCTTGGGTAACGCCAGGTCCTTCGCCCCAACCATCATCGGGACAACGAAATTGCCGATCGTCGCGGGCACAGAGGGCACCAGGAAGAAAAAGACCATAATGAGCCCGTGCATCGAGAACACCTTGTTATAGGTGTCGGCGGCCATCAGGTCGCTCTGCGGCGTCAGCAATTCCAGGCGGATGAGTCCTGCCAGTGCTCCGCCGATAAAAAAGAAAAAAGTAATCGAGATCACGTACAGCGTGGCGATCCGTTTGTGGTCGCCAGTCAGCAGCCAGCTCAGCAGCCCATTCTCCTTGGTCAGGAAGTTCATCTTGGGAATCCTGGCCGTGGACTGATCGGGAAGACTCACGATGGTGGCAGCGCTCATGGCTTTACCTCCTTCTGCGCCGCGGGCTTCTGGCCCGGAGCCGGCGCCTTTTCTTCAATATTTGGGGGCAGTTCCGTCGTGTTTACGGTCTGTTGAACGCGATAGTCCGAGTTGAGATTCTTGATGTATTCCACCAGCGCAATCACGCCTTCCTCGCTGATCTGTCCCTGGTAGGTGGGCATAATCGGCGCATAGCCTTGTGTGATGTTTTGTGCCGGGTTCAGGATTGCCTGCCGGAGATAGGCGTCGTCAGCGGTGACGGTCTGGCCGCTCGAGAGGGTCAGACTGGAATCGTAGACACTTGCCAGGCTGGGCCCGCGGGCATCGGGTCGCGTATTGTGGCACGCGTTGCAGCTAAGACTCGCGAACAGCCGCTCGCCGTCCTGCGCCAGCGAATTTCCACTCGTCGAGCCGGCGAGCCACTTCTTGAAGTCGTCGGGAGTCATCACCACCACGTCCCCGATCATCTCCGAGTGATTGGTACCGCAGTACTGTGTACAGAAAAGGTGATAGGTGCCTGGCGTGGTGGCTTCGAACCACACGGTCGTGTAGCGTCCTGGAATCGCCTCGCGCTTTACGCGAAAGGCCGGAATCGAGAAGCTGTGGAACACATCCTGCGAGATGATCGTCAGCTGGATGGGACGGCCCGTTGGAACGTGCAGCGCATTGATCTCATGCTGCCCGCCCGGATGCTCGATCTTCCACATCCACTGCTTGCCCACCACGTAGATGTTCATGGCGTTGGCCGGCGGCGTGTAGATGCGGAAGTAGAGCAACGCGCCCCACACGAACATCACCAGGAACAGCCCCAGCGGGATGATGGTCCATGTGGCCTCAAGCAGCGTTGAGCCTTCGATCTGCACTGCCTGGGGATGGCGCTTCTTGCTGTAGAGGATTGAAAATGTAACGATCAGCAGGACCACCAGCGTCAGTCCAACAAGGCTCACCAGGCACATGAAGAAATAAAGCGCGTCCGACTCCGCCGCAATCTTCGACGCCTCAGGGGGAAAGAGGGAGAAGTGCGTCAACCACTTATCGAGGAACTGCCAAAGTACTGGGCTGATGTGGTCCATTCCTTTATCCGTTCACCTTCTTTGGTGTCCCGCGGGTTCCCATGCCAATTTCGTGACTGTGCTGGTAGTCGCGGCGAAACATCACCAGCATGAAACCACCCAAAAGAACAAGCGTGACCAACCCTCCCAGCTGCACAACGCGAGAAATGATCAGGTCATGTGTGTTTGAAGCGGGATTGTAGTGGTAGCAGTAAGTAAGAATGTTGTCCACCGGCGATCCGATGCGGTTCGACGAGGCTTCGTCAAGCCCCAGCAACATATCCTTGGGCGAGTACTCAACACCCATGTAGTATTGCGCCAGTTTTCCTGCCGGAGTCACAATCTGAATCGAGCTGGCGTGCGCGTACTGTGTCAGCTTGCTCCCCGGCACTTCGAGCTTCACATAACGGAAGCCGACAGCCTGCGTGAGCGCATCGATGTTTGCCTGCGTGCCGGTCAGGAAGTGCCAGCCGTTGGCCGTCTCGGGATGTCCGTAGCGCTTCAAATAGGTGTTCTTCTTGTCCGCGGCCAGATCGGTCCCCTCGGTAGGGTCAATGCTTACCACGATGATGTTGAAATCCTTGCCGGGAACGAATCGCACCATCTCGAGCGCACTCACCAACCCGTCGAGCTCTTCTGAGCAAAGCATTGGGCAGCGGTAGTAAACCAGGGCCAGGATGGCGGGCATTTTGCCAAAGTAACTGGCAAGCGGAACCAGCTTGCCTGTGTCGTCGGTGAAGGTGAGGTTCAACGGCAATTGGGTATTCAGATGCTGGTCGATGCCCACGCTCTTCAGGACGTTCGGAGCTGCGTCCGGCTGTCCCGCTGAAGTGTCCATCGACGAAGTCATTGGCAACCCCTTGGAGCTGTAAGTTGAAACCTGCGCGGCCGCGAACGGCGCGGAAAGCAGGAGCACAACCGCACCCGCCATGGCCACTGCCGCGGCCCGCCGGCTTCGTCGGGTTGTGCGTCTCCACTGCATGATGGCTGCTCCTTCTTTCCCTTCGCGTTGCCGTTGACTTACGAATTCTCTACTCACTTACGCCGCGTTTCTCGCCCGGGGCTGCAACACCGAACATCTCAGGGTCCCTACTTTTGCTCCCCTTGCTGCTCCTTCACGGCCTCGGCTTGTGCCTCCGTCTGCTCAAAGCCGGTCCGCGCAAATCCATCGGTCAGTGGCATGGTTACCACCGGGCGATTGTCACCAGTCATCGGTGCCTGCACCTGTGCAGGCGGCGCTACCGGCAACCCGCGCTGCGCGATCAACTCCATGGCGCGCTCAATCGGAATTCTCACCGTCCCCTTCGACTCATCGATCCAGGTGTAATTGCTCAGCAGCAGATCCTCGCGCGCGTGCAGGTCGGCAATATCCTGGTCGCCGTTGTCGATTTGCAGCCGGGGCGTGGGAAAGGTTTGCGTCAGTTCCGCGACCTTGTTCTGCATCTCGGGGCTCGATGGCATGTTCCCCAACTGGCGGATGTCCACGGTCTTGGTCCACTTGCTGTTGGGCCCGTCCTCCTTGTTCATGCGCGCGTTAATCACTTTCCCGATTCCGTAGCACAGCATGCCCGTCACCGCTGCCAGAATCGCCAGCGCGACAAGGAATACAACGATCCCGTTGATGTTCGCGTCACTGCGCTCGTAGCCCGACGAAAGATCGATCTCTTCCGGCTCGTGCCCGTGCGGTACGTGTTCGTCATGCGTGGGCATGTTCAGGCTCCAGAATCTCCGCCAGGTGCGGATCGTTCACTTGCACCAGCGGCCTCATCTTCAGCTGCATGCAGAAATAGGCCAGCCAGAAGCAGAACATGGCCGCCGGCACTGCAATGTACTCGAGAATTCCCCAACTGAAGTGCAGGTTGCGCGCGGCGTCCTTGAAGTTCGGCTCGATCAGCCAGAACATGTCGAACGCCCGGGCGAAGACCATCCACTGGCAGACCCGCACCAGGCGCTTCTTGTTGCGCTTGAGGTCGCGCGAGAGCAGCATCGTGAACGGAATCAGCCAGTGAAAAATGAAATCGAGCGTGATGATGATGCCCCAGCTGCCGCGAATGCGATCGAGATACCAATTGATCTCCTGTGGCAGGTTGCCCGACCAGATGATGAGGAACTGGCCGAAGTTCAGGTAGATGTTCAACATCACAAACGCAAACGTCAATTTGCCTAGATCGTGCTGTTCGGTTTGCCGCAGGATGGTCTTGTACGGTTCGGCCTTCGAAAGAGAAACCGTCGTGACGATGGAGAACGCCAACACCAGGTAGCCTTGACCGACCAGGAACAACAGGCCGTATACCGTCGAGAACCATGTCACATCCATCGACATAACCCAGTAGATTGCGGCTGCCGTCATGGTGATGGAATAGACAACAATGCCGGGGCCGCTGACGTTCTCGAATTTCTTGATCCAGTAGGGTGTGCCTTCAGGTTTGTCGGCATCGCGCTTGAGAGCCAGCGAATTGAGGCGCCATGTGTAGAAAGCCCAAATGGCAAAGCAGAGCAGGCTAACCCAGAGAAACGTAACTGGATTCAGCATCGGCCGTTTGAAGTTGAGGCAGTGCGCCTGCATTTCAGTAATCAGCCCGGACTTGAGAGCACTCTCCGTGGCATCCCTCGTCGTGTACACCGCCCACAGGTAGAGGTGTTTCCTGAAGATTGCAATCACGCACCAGTAGACGAAAACCAGGGGCAACGTGCGGCTCAGGGCCTCGAGTGGCCGGCGCAGCAGCAATCCCCATTTGCCGCCGGAGCAGTACTGCACCATCAGCAGCGCGAGACCGCCGATGCAAAGCCCCCATGTCCACATGGTGCCGAGCGTCCACGCGCGCAGCAGATGGTCCCAACCCAAACCGTCCTGCGCCTGCCCCAGCACCGCCAGAATCACGGCAATTACCGAAAAAATCGCGCCAACCATCAGCGCACGGCTCCTCCAGCCGTCCACAAACGCGGGCGCGCCGAGCTCTGCGGGGAGATGCCTGTCGTGCGGTAATGCGTGCGTTTCGTTAGCCATTCCTTGCTACCTACTTTTGCCCCGCGGGGGCTGGTTTGGTTGCGGGAACCGAAATCGTCGGATCGGCCGGATAAGCCGGCGCCATGCCCGGCGTTCCCTCGCTGGCAATTGGTTTGTATGCCTGCACAGCAGTTGCTGGCATCGGCCACGGCTGGGCGTAATCGCGATGTCCCTCCGCCGCCGCAAGATCCTTCAGGTTCATGATCTGCACGCCCGCCGGAACGTCCTTCGCTGTCGCCGCCTCGCTGAGCTGCAAAGCGCGGATATACGCCGCCACGGCCCACCGGTCTTCCGGCGTCAGTTGCGCCGAGTAGTCGGGCATGGCCCCGTAGCCGTGCGTCATCACGAAAAAGTAGTGCGAGACGGGCTGCGACATCCTCACCTGGTCGTGCAGATTGGCGGCCGGCTTATAGCCGCGCTGCACAATCTCGCCCAGTCCGTTCCCCACGCGCGAGTGGCACGGCGTGCAATAGATGTTGAAGCGCTCCTGACCGCGCTTCAGCACTTCCATCGTCACCGGAAACGGCATCTCATCCAGCTCCTTGCGGTAGCCGTTCGGCCCTTGCACCACGCCGGTATAGAAGTAACTGTCCTCGTGCAACTCGCCGCGGGCCACGGTGTCCAGTACCTGTGGACGCGCCCCGCGATGGTCGGCGAAGAATTCGCTCCCGCGCTGCGGAACCATCTTGGGCTCGTCCTGCATATCCTGCCGGCATCCGGCAATGAGCAGTAGCGCCCCAAGCGCCGCAGCGAATGCAACCTGCCGCGAACGAATGTTCAGCACAGTCTCTTGATCCCTGATCCCTGATCTCTGATCTCTGAGGTGGTTCATCAGTACTCCACCTCCACCACAGAATTCGGGCCAAATCCGGCCAGGTACGCCTTGGTCTCGGCAAGATCGAACTTCGGATCCAGCGCCTCAAGGCACAGGAAAAACTTGTCGGTCGTCGCGCCATCTCGAAAATTCGGCGCATTGAACAGCGGATGATAGAGCGACGGCAGGCCATTCAGTGCAAGCATGCCGAAGCCCGCCGACAAACCGGCCCAAAGAATGGTCCACTCGTAAGCGGGCACAAGGAAGGCCGGCCACGAATACATGGGGCGTCCCGCGATATTCAATGGATAAGCGAGCACCGAAATCCAGACTTCGAGTGCATACATTGCCGCACCGCCCATCAAGCCGCCGATCAGGGTGATCAGCGGCACTTTGTTGCGATGGAAGCCGATCGCTTCTGCAGCTTCCTCGACTGGGTACGGGGTATAGCAGTCCAGGCGCCGCCAGCCGTCTTCGCGGGCTTTGCGAGCGGCCCGCACCAGGTCGCCCGGCGTATCGAATTCGGCCAGCAGGCCGTAGGTTCCTTCGCGAGCAGGCATCTCAGTCTCCCGCCTCCACTGTGGCCTTGGGCTTGATCTTGGCCGCGGGCAGCAACATGCGAATTTCGTTCATGGGAATCATGGGCAGGAAGCGCACGAACAACAGGAACATGAAGGTGAAAAATCCCAGCGTGCCCACGAATGTCATGTAGTCCCACTTGGTCGCGCGATAGGTGCCCCATGCCGATGGTAGAAAGTCGCGCGTCAGGCTCGTCACCACGATGACGAAGCGCTCAAACCACATGCCCGTGTTTACGATGATCGACATGATGAACATGAAGGTCATGTTCGTGCGCCATTTGCGAACCCACAGTGTTGTGAGCGGAATCGCGAGATTGCAGGTGATAAGTACCCAGTAGGACCAGCCCATGGGGCCAAATGCGCGATTCCAGAACGTGAAAGCTTCCCAGTGATCGGCCGAGTACCAGGCCATGAAGCCTTCCATGCCGTAGCCATAAGCCACGATGAATCCGGTAACCAGCATCACCTTGCCCATGTTGTCCATGTGGCGATCGGTCACCAGACTCTCCAGGTGATAAAACTTGCGCAGTGGAATGGCCAGCGTGAGCACCATCGCAAAGCCTGAGTAGATGGCGCCGGCCACAAAGTACGGTGGAAAGATCGTCGTGTGCCAGCCAGGTAGGACAGCGACTGCGAAATCGAAGCTGATGACGGTATGCACCGAGAGCACCAGCGGCGTGGCCAGGCCGGCGAGCAGTAATGACGCCGTCTCATAGCGCATCCAGTGGCGCGCCGATCCACGCCAGCCTACGCTCAGCATGCCGTAGAAATACTGCGCGATCTTCGACTGTGCCTTGTCGCGGAAGGTACCGAAATCAGGCACCATGCCGATGTACCAGAAGACCACCGAGATCGTGGCATAGGTCGACACAGCAAACACGTCCCACATCAGCGGCGACCGGAACTGCGGCCACACGGTCATGGTGAAAGGCAGCGGGAAGAGCCAGTACCCCATCCAGGGGCGGCCCACGTGTATCAGCGGGAACAGCCCGGCGCACATGACGGCAAAAATCGTCATCGCCTCTGCGAAGCGGCTGATGGCGTTGCGCCAACCCTGCTTGAAGAGCAGCAGAATCGCCGAAATCAGCGTTCCGGCATGACCAATGCCGATCCACCACACAAAGTTGATAATGGCGAAGCCCCACGCCACCGGCTGCGTAATCGCCCAAATGCCCACGCCCTTCAGGAAGAGCCATGTCAAAGCCACCATGAGCATGGTGGCGCCGCCGCCCGCAATGGTGAAGATGGCAAACCAGCCCATGGGCGTATTCGGCGTGAGCACAATCCGCACAATCTTGTCTGTGATCGACCGGAAGGTCTGGCCGGGCGCAATCACCCGGTATTCGCCGGTTGCGGGATCGACCCAATGGTCAGCGGGTTTCACTTCTTTGGTCGCCATCGTTAGCTCAACCCTTTGCCGGCTCGAAGGTCTGCGGCGTCTCTTCGAGTTCCTGATTCAAATTCAAAACTTCTGCCACGTAAGTCGTGCGCGGCCGCGTATTGATATCGGCAATCACCTGGTAGCTGCGCTGCTTCGCGCGCAGCTTGGCCACGCGGCTACCTGGATCATTCTTGTTCCCGAAGACGATCGCCTGAGCAGGGCAGGCCTGCTGGCACGCGGTCACGATCTCGCCGTCGCGTACGTTGCGATTTTCCTTGTCCGCGCGGATCTTCGCTTCCTGGATGCGCTGCACGCAATAGCTGCACTTCTCCATCACGCCGCGCGAGCGCACCGTCACATCGGGATTGCGCATCAACTTCAGGCTTTCCGTCTCGTAGTCCGAGAAGAGCAGGAAGTTGAAGCGCCGTACCTTGTAGGGACAGTTATTCGAGCAGTAGCGTGTCCCCACGCACCGGTTGTAGACCATGGTGTTCAGCCCTTCCGGTGTGTGCACCGTTGCCCCCACGGGGCATACTTGCTCGCAGGGCGCGTTCTCACAGTGCTGGCAGGCCATGGGCTGGAAATGCGCGCGCGGCGCCGAAAGATCGCCCTCAAAATAAGAGTCGATGCGCAGCCACTGCATGTTGCGGCCGATGCGTACCTGCTGCTTGCCCACCACCGCAATATTGTTCTCGGCATAACAGCTCACGATGCACGCGTTGCAGCCGGTGCAACTGTTCATGTCGATCGACATGGCCCACGCATTCGCTTCGTTGAATGCCCAGTTGGGAAAGAGCGACGTGTCCAGGCTCGGCGTTTCGTGCGAGTCGCCCTCGTGCGCAAAATTGGGATTGGCCTTGAACTCGTCGAGCGTGGCGTAGCGGATGATGCCGCGCGGACCCAGCGCCTCATCGGCTTCGAGCGAGTTGTTGCCGCTTCCCTGGCCCAACAGTCCAGGTCCGCGTTTGTCCTGGTAGTGGCTCTTGGTGATCGCAATGCCCCACTTGCCATCCAGCTTGCGGATCGAGCCGGTTGCGTAGAACGGCGCCCAGGTGTTGCGAATGAGATATGCGCTGAAGCCTTGCCCTGACCCCACGCGGCCTGCAAACTCGCGGCCGTAGCCCAGGTAGACCGTGATCGAGTTGTCAGGATGACCGGGAGCGGCCATCACCGGAGCTTTGACGCGGCCACTGCCGACGCACAGCTCAACGATGTCGTCTTCTTCGAGTCCGAGTTTGGCCAGCGTCGCGCCGCTCATGATAGCGGCGTTGTCCCAACTCAGGCTCGTCACCGGTTTGGGCAGCTCCTGCAGCCAGCCCACGTTCGACCAGCGACCGTCATATATGTTGGGGTCCGGACGGAAAATAATTTCCAGCGAATCCTTCGCCGTCGGCGTGGGAACCGTCCCGTGGAAAGCGGGACCGGCGTTGGCTTCGGCGCCGTTCGGAACCGTATCTGCAATCCAGCCATCATGCAGCGTCTTGCGCCAACCCGTTTCGAAATCTCCCTTGATGGCAGACTTCCAGGTTTCGCGCACCGCCGCATAAGCGCTCAGCATCGGATCGTTGAGCAAATTCTGGAAGACGTCGTGCGCCGTCTTGCCGCCATACAGCGGATCGATCATCGGCTGCACAATCGAAATCGTTCCGTCGTAGGCGCGCGCATCCGACCAGTACTCCAAGTAGTGTGCGGCGGGAATGTGCCAGTGCGCCTGGTGGCCCGTCTCGTCGTAATGCGAACCGAGATGCGCCACGGCCTTGGCTTTGTTGAACGCCGTCGCGAAATCGAGATCGGCAGGCGCGTCATATATAGGATTGGCATTCAGAATGATCAGCCAATCCACATCGCCTGCGTTGAGGTCGGCGACCAGAGCCTTCAAATCGCCAAGCTGATCGCTGGGCAGCGGGATCGAAGGATCGGTTCCGGGAAAGACTGTCTTGCCCATGTTCCCAAGCGCATTGTTGATGGCCAGCGCCAGGCCCGCGACTGACTGATCCTGATAAACGCCCGGCAGCACTGCGCTCTCGCCGGCATTGGCTTTCAGATCCTTGGCCACCGCAGCCAGAAACTTCTGTTGCTCATCGGTCCACGCATAGGCCGGCGCACTCACGCCCGCGGCGCCCACAGCCTGTGCCAACGCCGCAGCGAATGCCGGGACCTCGCTCGCACGCAACCCAAGCCGGTGCTCGGCCTTCATGCCCGTCGTGGTCGGCGTGCTCTCCACCGCATACAGCCGGTTCATTCCGTTCTCCGGCTCCTTGCGCCGGTTGGCATAGTCGCGCACCAGCCTGTGGAACCCGGGATAGGAGGCGCCGGAAAGGAAATCCGCATCCAGCGAAACAATCACGTCCGCCTGCGTCAGGTCGTAACGGACATTCAATCCCTTCGCCAGCCACGTTCCCGCCAGCGCTGGGTCGTATTGCACCAGCTTGGCCTTCGGGTACGCCTGCTGCACCGCTTGCCATTGCCGCGCCAGCGTGGGCGAAGTGAAGGTGGAACTGAGAAAGTAAATACCGGTGCCGTCTTTGGTCGAAGCAACTTTTTCACGAAACGCCTGGGCAAACTCCGCCCACTCCCGCGCCTCGCCTTCATAGGTCACATGCTGCGAACGATCGGGATCATAGAGATCGAGAAGCGTGCCCTGCGAATAAGGATCCGATCCGCCCTGGTTGTACGTGTGCTCCGGGTTTCCATCAATTTTGATAGGACGGAACTCGTCTGACTTGATCAGCAATGGCACCGCGCCGGTCGAAAACGGATGCGCGGTGGCAAAGTACATCGGCTTGCCCAGCAAGAGCTCTTCCGGGGCTTTCACGTACGGATAAATCACTTCATCGGGCTGCTTGGTGCAACCTGCCAACCCGGCCAGCGCCATCGAGGCGCCCATCAATCTAAGGAATCCGCGCCGCGAAACCGGATCGATCCACTCCTGCGCAGCCGACGGAAATTCGCGCTCCACTGCAGCCTGAAACTCCGGCGTGTTGGCCAGCTCGTCCAGCGACCGCCAATATTTTTTCCCTTTCGCGCCTTTCAATTCCTCGCGCACCGCATCGAGCGTCATCGGCACAGGATTCTCAGCCTGCTGAACGATGCCCTCACTCGCGTTTTGCTTCGCGTCCTTCACGGCATTCCCCATCTGTTTCTCTACCGCCGGCGAGTTCTTTCGGCTTCCGCTCATCGGTGGCACACCTCGCAACTGGTCAGGTCCTTTGGCGTGCGAATCTTGTAGTGATCCAGAAGGAAGTGGCCTAACGCATCCTGATCGGTGAACTTTTGGTAAACCGGCGCGGCAACCGGAACCGCCGCGGCAGCAACGTCTGCGGTCAAACCCTTTGTAGTTAAATTTGTGGGCTGCAGCGACGCCATCTCCGACCCTGACGATCCGCTTGGCTCCCGCGTTGTGCAACTCACGCTCTGCGCCGTGGGCACGCCGGGTTTGTTCCCAACCGCCGAGCACCACACCGGCTTGTCATCGGTGGGCTCTTCCCACGCCATGTTGTAGATCTCGCTGGTTGGCCGCAGATTCTTCGAAGGGTTGCGATGGCAGTCCAGGCACCACTCCATCTGTAGGGTGTTCTGCTCATACATCAGCGGCATTTCGTTTACCTGGCCGTGGCACGTCTCGCATCCGATCCCCTTGTTCACGTGGATTTCGTGGGTGAAGTAAACGAAGTCGGGAAGGTCGTGCACCTTGATCCAGGGAATGGACTGGCCGGTATACCAGCTCTGCCGAACCGGTTCCAGCAGTTGCGCGTTCGTCCAAATCTGCGCGTGGCAATTCATGCATGTCCGCGTGGGAGGAATTCCGGCGTAGCTCGATTTCTCCACCGACGTGTGACAGTACTGGCACTGCAGCCCCAGCCCTTCCACGTGGTGTTTGTGGCTGAACGGTACCGGCTGATCTGCGCGCTGGCCCTGCCGTGTGACCCACGGTGAGCGCTGCAACTGATCCAGTGTTACCCCCAGGGCAATCACAATCAACCCCGTCAGCACCAGGCTCATGCGAGCCAGTGCGTTGGAGTTGCGGTCGAAGATTTGTGCCATGAACGATTCCCGGTTTGATTTCCGTCTGTGTATGCGCCGCGTGTGCCGGCGGTCACATAGGTTATGTACAAGAAACGCTCTTCGGTAAAGATCAGGTGTGGGGGCAGGGAAGCCCGAAATTTCAATATAGCAGCCTGCGGCTGCCACGCAACACTCACCGCGCGCAAAATCTTACAAAATTCTGCGGGAAACTTGTTTTGCAACCCTTTGAAAACAAAATTGATTGTGATAAGAGCGAATGTTGGGAAGCCACTGCCGCGCCGCTGGAGGGTTGCAAACCAGAGGCTGGTGTGCTGCGAAACAAAATATCACGTCAGATGCCGGACGCGCCACATCCTCGCAAAAATCATCCAAATCTCTCGTTCCGCAGAGTGAAATCTCGATCGCTGAGCGCGTGCAATCAACCCTTCCATATCATCAGCATTCCTCTGTCCGAAATACCTCTCTCAAGAACGTTCTTCTTTGCGTGGTTCCTCAAATGTTTCAGCAAACGAACTGTCCGGCGAAGTTGGCGGCCAGCCCGCCATCACCAGAAATACATCGAGGACAAATAACGCGATCGCAATGTCGTTGTAGAGTGTCGCCTGGCGCGATCCCGGCCAGAGCTGATTTGCGCCCCAAAATAAAAATGCGCACGCCAGCATGATCGCCTTGATCATTTCCGCGCGTGCCGGCCGAACCGCAAACTGGTACACAAGATAGGCAAGCGCAATCATGGCCAGCGAAAACGCCGCCAGAAAGTTATGACTCCCGGCAGGAAATAGCGAAGGAAAAGCGTCCCATGCCAACAGCACGCCGACACTGGCCAGGGTAACCACGCCGAGAATCACAGAAGGGGACCGGTGGGCCCGGTCAAGCCGGATGCTCATAGCTCATTCTCGGCCGCCCTTCGAAAAGAAATCGTAAAGGCCCCGCGCCGTCTGGCAACGAACGGACGAGACTCGGAGTGCCCTGTTCCAGCAACCGTGGCTATCAGGTAATTTAGAATTCATAAGAACGTAACATCTGCTCCCCAGGCAATCATTCTGCGCAGGCATGCTCGAGTTCGCTGCAGACGGACTTCCTCTTCTATCGCGATTTTCACTGCCCGTGCACGGCCCGCTGACGAAAGACAAAGGATGCAAAGATGAAATACGCCGGACTGCTGGTGATGCCCGCTGGATTGTTTCTCGCCCTTGCCGCACTGTCGCTCTTTACTGACCCGCCGCGGAGGGCTGCCTTTGTGCTATGCGGTTTGGCCGTCGAGGTCATGGGACTTGTCGTTGCGGTGCGCGGCCACATGCCGGCGCGCGGGGCCAGCCGCCCATGAACCAGCTTTCTCCAATTCCGTCGGCGCCCGTTCCCCCCTTAAGCGACGCCGCTTTCGCGCTCGCGCTCGCATTGCTCATGCTGGCTCCGCTGGCCATCGCTGGCGTGGCGCTCATGAATGCCGGCCTGGGGCGCGCGCGCTCGGCCGCGCAGGCGTTGCTCGGCAATGTGACCCTTCTGGCTGTGGCCACCCTCGCCTTCGCGCTGGTTGGCGCGGCGCTTACCGGCAGCCTGGGGCACACCGACATCGCTTTGCACGCCGCCGGGAAAAGCTGGAGCGTCTTGGCCCTTGGCCCGTTCCTGCTTCGGGGACTCGGCGCCGCAGATCCGCAGGCGCAACTTGCCCTGCTCTTCGAGTTCATGGCCGTTGCCATGGCCGTGCTGCTGCCTTGGGGCTCCGGCGCCGATCGCTGGCGGCTGCCGGCAGGCTCATTCGCCGCCGCTATCCTGGCCGCCTTCGTCTTCCCTCTCGCTGCGCACTGGATCTGGGCCGGCGGATGGCTCGCCGCGCTGGGTGAGAATTTCTCCCTGGGCGCGGGATTTCTTGACTGCGGCGGCGCCGCCACCGTGCACGTGCTCGGAGGCTTCAGCGCTCTCGCCGTGGTTTGGATCGCCGGGCCGCGTCGTGGCAAATTCCCCAAAGAGGGCCTGTCCACCGCCATGCCCGGACACAACGCCGCCTATGTTCTGTTCGGCTGCCTGCTGGCGCTGGTCGGCTGGCTGGCCTGGAATGCCGCGGGCGCGATCGTTTGGCTGCACGCCCCGCTCGCCGCGCTGCCCGCGACCGCGATCAACACACTGCTCTCCGCCTCTGCAGCGCTCATCTCCACGTTCACGGTCACGCGTATCCGCTTTGGCAAGCCTGACGCGAGCCTCTGCTCCAACGGCTGGCTGGCTGGACTTGTCGCATCCAGCGCCTGTGCCGCCATCGTCACTCCCGGCGAATCCATCTTTGTCGGCGCTTTCGCCGGCATCTTTACGCCTCTGCTCGTCGAGCTACTCGAACTCGCCATCTCCATCGACGACCCAACCGGCGCCATCACCGTCCACGGCGTCGCGGGCGTTTGGGGATTGCTGTGCGTGGGTGTATTCGCGCCGGAGCCGGGCCAGTTCCTTGCGCAGCTCGTTGGCATTGCGGCCATGCTCGGCGCCATTCTGCCACTGGTCTACCTGCTCTTCGCGCTGCTCAACCGCGTGGTTCCCTTCCGCGTTGATCCCGACGGCGAACGCATCGGCCTCGACCTTCACGAGCTCGGCGGCGGCGCCTATCCTGAATTTGTCATCCACCGCGACGAATCGTATCGCTGATTCATTGAACGTGCTGCCACGGATCGGCTAAGTCCCGGGCACCCGCGATTGCAGCGGGCGGAATCCGCGGCCAATGCGCCAAGGCCAATACGCCAAATCGAGGCCGTGTACCTTGCTCGCTTTTCCCCCAATTGTGTGATTTTCCTCTAACCCAACCGCGTGTATGCTGGCGGCAGGAAAATTGCACATGGAATTCCTGCTCTATCTCCTGTCTCCGCTGGGCGTGCTGCTTGAAGTGGCCGCGCTCATCCACTATTTTCGCAATCGTCCGGAGATGTATTGGATCTTTGTGATCATTTTTCTTGGGCCCATGGGATCGGCGGTCTATCTCGGCGTCGTTGCCCTGCCCGATTTCCTGCCGTACTTCCAGTCGTTCCGAGGCGCTCAATACAACAAGCGCATTGTTCAATTCGAGGCTGCGGTTCGAGAGAACCCTTCCGTTGCAAACTACGAAGAACTGGGCGAGCTCTACATGAGCAGCGGAAACCTTGAGATGGCTCGATCCACCTTCGACAAAGCCATCGCCGCCCGCTCCAACACCGAGGAGACGTTTTATAAGCGCGGCCTTTGCGCACTCAAGCTGGGCGATGCCGCAGCCGCGGTAGCCGATTTGGAACACGTCGTGAAAGAAGATCCCGCATTCGATTTTCACCGTGCCGGAGGAATGCTGGCGCTCGCGTGCTGGAAGGCCGGACAAAAGGAAAAGGCCGAGGCGCTCTTTCAAAAGGCGACACAGTCTTCGACCCTTTCAGAGACCTACATGAACTACGCTGAGATGCTCGCGGCCGATGGACGCACTGCCGAAGCACGGCAGTGGGCGCAGAAGGTCCTCGACAAGGAGCTGACGATGCCGACTTACCTGCGCCGGCGCGAGCAGCAGTGGTTCCAGTGTGCGAACGAATTTCTCAAGCGTGTCCCCGCCTGAGGAGTCTTTCAGCGTTACGGCTTCTTCTGGCTAGCCTGCTGGAGCGGATAAGCCTTCTCCACGGCATCCTTGAACTGCTTGAACAAGATTGGGTTCTTTCCGCTGAGACCTTCAGGCTGCGAGCGAACCCACAGTTGAGCGCCGAAGGCATCATTTGAGCCTGGCTCGTACACCTCGAAGAGATCGTCGGGAGGGCCCACTTCGCCGCCAACCCCCACGCCCACTCCCGGACCGCTCGCACGGGGGCCTCCCGCACTCGGCGCCTGGCCGCCAGGACCAGTGCCAGCGTTGCCTTGCGTTCCTGCGCCGACGTCCACTCCAACCCTTCCCTCGACCAGCCGCCCCTTGCGAACCACGATGATCAGATCGGCTTGGTCGCGCCGCGTGACCAGCGTGTAGCGCTTCCAATCGGAAAGAGCATCCTGCACGTTGGCGATAGCCAAGCGATCTTCAGGATCCAATCGAGGATCGAACTGTTGTCCGTCGACTGCCTGCACATAAACATAGCTCGCGTTTCTAAAGATTGCGGGCAGCGTGTCCGGCTTTTTCGGCTTGCCCTGCACTGCGACCAAGGCCGGCAACAGGATGGCCATCAGAGCAACTGCATTGCGATGTTTCATCGCAGACCCCGATCCCGATCGTTCTCTGCCCGATCGTCCTCTGTTTGACGGCAAGATCCAACGATCGCTACCAGAGTACGCGCTTTTCCGTGCCAATAGGCCGAATTTTCCGGGGATTCTGCGTCGATTGCGAGCTCGCGACCTCACGGGATCGGAATAACTCCTTCGGAGGAGGACCAAATGTCACGGCACGACTTCAGTCTTGCCGTAAACGGGGCAAAATCAATTGGGCCTTCAGACCCTGAAGGAAGTTCTTTAGCAGGCTGCGGAAAAACTCGATGTTTTGAAGGGGTACGAGTTTACTCGTGCCATATATGCAGGAGTTTGAGTGTGGCTTTAGCCACTGAAGGAAGATTTTCTTCTCCCCTGGGCGTCTTCCGCAGCCTTTTAACGCCCCCGCGAAACCCTCAGAATCATCGAAACCTTTAGGCCCTGAGCGAATTCCTCCAGAAGATTCGTCCTCCGTCCACCAGCGCGGGATCGCCTCTTCACCGCCGCGCCAGCAGCAGCATCACCACAAACATCGCCACGGGAATCAGAGCCAGCCCGGCGTAAAGCATCACCTTCTTGCCGTCGGGCAAAAACCGCTTGCGCGCCGCGGGCCGCCGCCCGCCCTCTTCAACGCCTACCAGCTCCTGGTGCTCCAGTTCCCAGGCCATCTCGGCAGCGGTCGCGTAACGGTGGCGCGGGTCGCGCTCCAGCGCACGGAAAAGAACCTCCTCCAACGTGGGCGAAATCTCGGGATTCAGCTCGCGCGCCGGTGCGGGATCGATCAATAGCCGCTCGTTCATCACCGCCAGCGGGTTCGAGCCCGTGAAGGGCGGCTGGCCCGTCAGCATCTCGTAAAGCATCGCGCCCAGCGCGTACACATCGCTGCGCTGGTCGCCTCGCTGGCCCTTCACCTGCTCAGGTGAAATGTAGTCGGGCGTACCCAGCGCCGGCGTAACCGAGGCGTGCGTAATCCGCCGTGCGTCTTCCTTCATGGCGATGCCGAAGTCGATAATCTTGATGCGGTCCTGTGGGCCTACCATCATGTTTTCCGGCTTCAGGTCGCGATGCACCACTCCATGCTTGTGCATGGTGTCGAGCGCGTCGCAAATTGCCAGCGTGAGGGCAATCGCCCGTTCCACCGGCAGCTTGCGCTCTTCGTTCAGAATCTGCCGCAGCAGCCGGCCCTCTACCCACTCGATCACCATGTAACGGCGGCTGCGCTCTTCGCCGTCGTAGGTCTTCACCACGCCGGGGTGGTCGATCTCCTGGCCAATCTCCTCCTCGCGGCGGAACCGCTCCAGCAGCACCGGGTCGGCCTCCATCTCCGGGTGCGGAACTTTCACCGCCACCTGGCGTCCGTTGCGCAGGTCTGTGGCCCGAAACAGCGTGGCCATGCCTCCGCGCGCCACCTCCGCATCCAGGCGGTAGTGGTCCAGCGCATCTCCGGCTTCGAGGCGGGTTGTCACTTCGCAAAGCATCGCAACTTCGAGTCTTTCATGCAAATCGTAAGAAAGATGCAAAGGAGCGCAGCTAAAGCGTCACTAGGACAAACGGCCGGAATCATTATGATGGTAGTCACAATGTCCCGCTGGAATAGATCCGTTGCCGCCTGCCTTGCGCTGGCGTTTGCGTCGTGGCCCGGCTTTGCCCACGCCACACTGGCCAAGGCGCATGCCCCCAGGCCGGAACCGCCACAGGATACGGGATTTCTGAACCGCCGCATCGAACTCCACGGAATCACTTACCGCTTTCAGGTCTACCTGCCTGAGGATTGGCGGCGTGACGACGGCAAGCAATGGCCCATCATCCTCTTCCTGCATGGCCGGGCGAGCGCGGCTCCGAAGGCATGTGGCAAACGCAGATCGGCCTTCCCGAAGCGGTGCGCAACCACCCTGACCGATGGCCCTTCGTAATCGTAATGCCCCAGTGCCCGCAGAACGCCCATTGGACCGATCCTGCCATGCTCGACGTGGCCATGGCCTCCCTTGATCAGGAATCGGCTGAGTTTCATGGCGACCCGGCACGCACCTATCTCACCGGCTTGTCGATGGGCGGATACGGAGCCTGGGAACTGGCGCGTCTCCATCCCCGCCGCTGGGCCGCCATCGCCATTGCCGCCGGTGGCGTCTTCTGGAGCTACGATACCGAGCGCTGGCAAGAGTCCTCCATCCTGCCCGCCGAATACGCCACCGCGCTTGGCCGCACGCCCGTCTGGCTCTTCCACGGCAGCCTCGATAACGTCGTAGTGCCGCGCCAAAGCGAACTGATGTTCGACGCCTTCAAGGCGGCTGGCGGAAACGTCCGCTTGTGGATCTACCAGGGCCTCAAGCACGATTGCTGGACCCGCGCCTACGACGAGCCGGACTTGCCGCACTGGCTGCTCGCACATCGCATACCCGCCACGCCCGAGCCGCCGGCATTCGCCGAGCGCATCGTCATTCCCTTGCGCGCGCCCACCATCAAGCTCTCCACCGCGCAGCTCGATAGCCTTGCCGGCGAATACCGCGAACCCAATGGCCACGCCGTCGAAACCATCCTTCGCCAGGGCGACCAGCTCTTTGAAAAGGGCCCCAGCGGCAATCTCAACGTGTTGGAGGCGGAGTCGGCCGAAACCTTCTTCCGCGCCGTCGATGCCACCGGCGCGCACAACATCTCCCTGAACTTCGAGCGCGATGCCCAGGGTCGTGTCACGGGTTATCTCCTTCGCGACAATCGTCACGAAGAGCACTGGCTGCGGCTGGCGCCGCCAGCCAGATAGCCGCTCTTTCCTTCCTTTGCGCTTTGTAACAAGCGCACAACTTTAGTCGGGCCAAAATGCGGCGAAAACAAGGGGTCTTAACCCTGCCCGGGCGACAACCGAAATCCACCCAGCCATTTTTGAAGCATGCTCCAGGAACCAATCTCCCATAGTTTGCGTATATTGATCTCGACGTCGAGGAGGCATTATGTTTTGCAGCGGATGTGGCCAGGCTTTAGAGAATGGACAGGCAATCTGCCCGCAATGCGGCCGCCCGGCGGTTCCGGCTGTGCCGCCCATGCCGCCGCCTGTGCCCGGTTTCCATTTCGAGTTGGAGCGCTACGCCGGCAAAGTCAGAGTGCTAGGCGTGCTGTGGCTCATTTATGCCGCGCTTTCCCTGCTGATGGGCTTCGCTGCAATGGCGTTCGCAAGGGCATTCTTCTCCGGAGGCTTCGGCCCCTGGATGAACGGGCCCTGGACGCACGGCCCCATGCCGCCGAATTGGATTTTTCCAATCGCGATGCATCTAACCTGGCTCTTTCTTTCGATTCGTGTTGTGCTCTGCGGACTGGCCGGGTGGGGTCTGCTCGAACGCACGCAGTGGGGCCGCATCATGGCCATTGTCGTTGCCATCCTCACCCTCATTAAGTTCCCCATCGGCACCGCACTGGGCATTGCCACTCTGGTCATCCTGCTCGGCTACCGCAATTCCACACTTTACGAGCAGCTTGGATGACGGCTTCTACACCGGGTTCGCAATGGGTGCATCCTGAAGCCGAGTCATAAATTGGCTTTCCCCCTCCGCGGCCCCTCTCTCTTTCCTGTTCCCTGTTCTTTCCTCCTAAATATACGAGTTCTCACAACAAGCCTAAGCCGAACCTCTCGCCATCATGGACGCCAATCTCCCCTCCGCAGCCGTTTCCTCGATGCTCGAGTCGATCTCGGCACCCAGTAACAGCATGAGGCCGCTGATGTAAAACCACATCAGCAAGATGACCACTGCGCCCAGTGATCCATATGTGAGCGTGTAGCTATTAAAGAAATGCAGGTAAATGCGGAAACCCACCGAGATAATCAGCCATCCCGTGATGCCAACGATCGTGCCGGGAGAGAACCATTGCCAGTGCCGCTCCCTCCAGTCGGGCGCCCAGCAATAAACCAAAGCGAACGACAGTGCAAGAAGGCATGCTGACCCGCTCCATCCAATGAGCCGTATCGCAGCCGCAACGGCCCCTGCGAAACCCGGCGCAACAAGATACCGCGCCGCAAGAGTCGAGAAAAAGTCGCTGGCGAACATACAGCCGAGGCCAGAGCCGATGAGAATGGTCAGCACGATGGTAAGTAGAATCGCGTTGATGCGCGCAACAATATAGGACCGCCGGTCCTCGAGCTTGAACACGGCGTTGAGTGTGTCCTGGATTGCCGAGATCCCGACCGAAGCCGACCAGATTGCGGCGATCGATCCGAAAGTGAGCTTCCCTGACGACGCAGCCGCGGTTGTCTCGTTGAATGTCCTGAGCACGGTGCCGAGGGCGGAGGTGGGAATCACGAAGGCGAGGTATTCGAGCAGCCTGTCGGAGATTTGATGTGCTGAGCGCGCCACGAAACCCAAAATAGACCCCGCACAAAACAACGTGGGAAACAGCGCGAACAGAAAGTAAAAGCCGAGTTGCGCCGCGCATCCAAAAACCCGATCGGCCAGCAGGGACCTCCATACTTGCACAGCCAACTCGTTCAAGGGAACTCCTTCGACCCTCCATGTCGGCTTCCATTTCGAAGGAACAATGAACTGCCGTGGTTGCCGCGAAAGCCGTGCGATCGGGCTGGAACGATTGTCGCTGATGGGAGTTGCCGCTCCTGTCTTTGAGCGTGCGTCCGTACAGAGATATAGATGCCGCGCCTGCATGCGCAGTAGTCTGCATCATGCTTCCCATTGAACATGTCCGCCGTGTGAGGACGCATCCAAATCATCAAACCTTACCTATCGAACGGGCATCTCAGTCAGGGTGGCGTGGGAACAAATCTTTGTCTATTGTGATCATCAGAAAGCGCTTCGCCTCGAGGCGCCACAGCTCTGCTTGGCTTGTAGCCCTGTTCGTCGTCATCGAACTGCTGGCCCAGCCTCTTGAAATACTCTTCGCGCAGCAGCCAGACCGATCGGCTGCAACTCAATCGCCCACAGCACAGGAGCAAGAATTCCTCGCCTCCTATGAAGGGCAACCCGTGTTCGCGGTCCAAATCGCCGGGCGCCCTGCGGATGAAGCGGACAAATATGCGCATTTGCTCGTGCAGCTGGCAGGCCAGCCTTTTTCTCAGGCGAAGGTGGCACAGACGGAAGCGGCGCTAAAGGCCGCCGCGAATGTCGAGAGTGTCGAAACGCAAGTCGAGCCCGATGCCAACGGAGTGAGGATTGTCTTTGTTCTCAAGCCGGCGATTTATTTCGGAATCTTCGCGTTTCCCGGCGCGAAGGAATTTCCATATTCACAATTGATTCAGGCCGCAAATTATCCAATCCAGGAAGCCTTCAATCCCTCGGAGACCGACACCGACCGGCAGAGTCTACTTTCCTTCTTCCAGCGCGAAGGGGACTTTACTGCGACGGTAGATCCCAAAATCACATTCGATGCTGCCAATGCAATCGCCAATGTGTCTTTCCAATCCACGCTTGGCAAGCGCGCTAAATTCGGATCGGTTGCCATCGAGGGCGCGCCTGATGCTACCGGGCCGGAACTGGTTCATAAGCTCACAACTCTGTCGGCGCGCCTGCATATGGCTGCCATTCGCCCCGGAAAAACCTATCATCACTCGACTGTGACCAAGGCCACTCAATACATCCAGAGTTCTCTCGCGAAACAAGGTTACCTGGGGGCGCAAGTCAAGCTCTCGGGAGCTCAATATCAGGCGGCGACGAATCGGGCAGATATCCACTTCACCATCAATCCTGGAGCCGTTACTCAGGTCCAGGTGGATGGCGCGCATCTCTGGCCATGGACTCGCAAGTCGCTGCTTCCCATCTACCAGGGCGTCGGCGTCGACGATGAGAGCGTCACGGAGGGTCAGCAGGCGCTTCTTGCTTACTTCCAGGCCAAAGGCTACTTCGATGTTCGGGTCGATGCGCAGTTGAAGAAGGGCGCAAAGAGCGATGCCGTCCTTTACAGAATTACCAAGGATAAGAAACACAAGGTTGCCGCCGTCAATCTCACCGGCAACGCCACCCTGCCGTCATCCGAGCTCACGCCGAAAATCACCGTCGAGAAAAAGCACTTCTTTTCTCCCGGAAAATTCAGCGATCGTCTGGTGCAGGCCAGTATCAAGAATCTCGAGGCCGTATATCAATCGGAAGGATTCAGTGATGTAAAAGTCGCCTCGGCGCTCACGCGATCCACGGGCAATATCCAGATCTCGTTTCGGGTCGTCGAAGGTCCACGCGACGTTGTGAATTCGCTCTCGATTGAAGGCGCGAACACGTTTCCTCAATCGCAATTCGCTCCCGATGGCTTAAAGCTGGCAACTGGCCAACCTTATTCTCAGGCGCATGTCCAGGCGGACCGAGCGGCCATCATTGCGAATTACATCAAAGCCGGCTATCTCATTTCCAGCTTTCGCGAAACGGCCAGCGAGGTTTCAAAGAGCGACCCCCATCGCATCAACGTGGTCTATCACATCTTCGAAGGTCCACGAGTATTTGCTGGCAATGTCCTGACCCTCGGCAGGGTTCACACAAACCAGCGGCTCATCGACAATGACGTGAGCGGTATCAAGAAAGGCAAGCCGCTCACGGAGTCAGAACTGTTGATCGCCGGCAGCAATCTCTACGACCATACCGGCGTCTTCGATTGGGCCCAGGTTGACCCGAAAGAACCGGTCACGACACAAACCACAGACGACGTGCTCGTCAAGGTGCACGAGTCGAATCGGAATGACTTTACCTATGGTTTCGGTTTTGAAGTCATCGAGCGCGGAGGAAGCATTCCCAGCGGCACAGTGGCATTGCCCAACCTGCCCCCCATCGGGTTGCCGTCAAACTTCACCACAAGCCAAACCACTTTCTATGGTCCGCGCGGCACCGTCCAGTACACGCGCAACAACCTTCGCGGCAAAGGCGAGTCGCTTTCCTTCACCGGATTCGCCGGGCGGCTCGATCAGCGTGGAGCCATCTACTATATCGATCCGAATTTCCACTGGTCGTCGTGGAAAACAACCACTTCATTCTCCTTCGAAAAAAACGAAGAAAACCCCGTCTTCTCTTCGCAACAGGTGGAAGGCACTCTGCAATTCCAGCGCGCGATCGACAGGGCGAAGAAGACGATTTTCTTTGCCCAGTACGCCTACAGCAAAGTGGACTTGACGAGGGTTCTTATCCCCAGCCTGGTCCCTGCGCAAGACCAGCACGTCAAACTGTCAACCCTTTCGGGAAATCTTACCCGCGACACGCGCGACAATCCGCTCGACGAGCATAAGGGAATGCTGGGCTCGCTCGAGCTCGATTTCAACACCAGCAAGCTTGGTTCAAGCGTCGACTTCGCCAAGCTCACCGGACAGGCCGCAATCTATCGCGAGAAATTCCATCACATCGTCTGGGCCGCAAGCCTTCGCATCGGCCTCGCCGAGCCGTTTGCCAACAGCTACGTGCCGTTGAGCGAAGCATTCTTCAGCGGCGGCGGAAACTCGCTGCGTGGTTTTCCGCTCGATGGAGCCGGTCCGCAGCGGAACGTCGAGGTTTGTCCCAACGGGGGCACCGGTTGCAATGTCTATATCAAGGTGCCCACCGGCGGCAACGAACTTCTCATCGCGAATGCAGAAGCTCGTATTCCGCTGCCGATCAAGAAAAATCTGAGCCTGGTTACCTTTTATGATGGCGGCAACGTCTTCCCCGATGTCGGGTTCCACGACTTCTCGTCGCTCTATTCAAGCAACGTTGGAATCGGACTCCGTTACTCCACGCCGGTCGGGCCCATTCGTATTGATCTCGGGCGGAATTTGAACCCTGTCCAGGGAATCAACCCAACCCAATACTTTATCGGCATTGGCCAGGCCTTTTGAAAGGGGCACGCTCATGGATTCAGGCGATCGCACCAGCAACGCCGCCGATCGAAATCGCCAGCACCGGCGGCGATCGATGCTCCTCCGTTTGGCAGCCTGGGTTGCGGCCGGCGCCGTGTTCGTCGTCATCCTGGTCTTGGTCGTCTCCGTCGCTCTCGTGAATACCGAGGGCGGCCATCGTTACCTGCTCGGACTCGCCCAGCGCAAAGCCGCCGAAGCGCTCGGCGTGCGCGTACAGCTCCAGAACTTCACCCTGCATCCTGGCTCGTTGAGCCTCGACCTCTATGGAATCCGCGTCTCGGGCGCAATGCCCTATCGGGATCCACCGTTGCTCCAGGCCGATCACGTCGGGGTGGGCGTACGCGTCATCTCCGTATTCGGAAGAGAATGGTATTTCGACAAAATTCAAATCGATCATCCGGTCGCATGGGTTGTCGTCGACAGGAAAGGCGTCTCCAACCTGCCCGTGTTCCAGAGCAGCGGATCGAGCCACACTGACGTGTTCGAGATGGGCATTCGCAGTGCGGCCATTAATCGCGGCGAGGTCTACTACAATTCGCGCCCCAGCGCCGTTGCGGCAAGCCTGCACGATCTCGAATTCAGCTCGACGTTCAATGCTCTTCTTCGCCGCTATTCCGGGAAGCTCTCGTACGGCAATGGAAACCTAACCTATGGATCGTTTCGCCCCTTGCAGCACGCCTTCGATTCGGAATTCGAGGCGACCCCCAGCGCCTTTACGCTGAAGAGCGCCAGAATCTCAATCGGCGCATCACAGGCCACGATCACTGCGACGCTCCAGAACTATGCGGCTCCTTCCGTTCAGGGGCAGTACGAGATTGTGCTCGACGGCCAGCAGGCCGCACAGATGCTTCAGGAGCCGTCGATTCCTGCTGGAACAATACGAACTTCGGGTTCGCTTCGCTATCAGCAATCGGCAAACCGCGCAGCCATCCAGATGCTCGAGATCGAGGGCCAGCTTTCCAGCAGCCGGGTCACGTTTCGCACACCTTCGGCAAATGGAGTGGTCACAAACATCCTTGGCCACTATTCGCTGGCAAACGGAAATGCTCTGCTGCGCGATTTCCGTGCCAATCTCCTCGGCGGCGTGCTTTCG
This sequence comes from uncultured Acidobacteriaceae bacterium, assembly GCA_963758785.1. Taxonomy (GTDB): domain Bacteria; phylum Acidobacteriota; class Terriglobia; order Terriglobales; family Acidobacteriaceae; genus Telmatobacter. The sequence goes on along the minus strand of CAVWXA010000013.1, from coordinate 27,687 downwards.
GCAAGCGGAAAGATGGAAGCAATCGACGGCAACTCTCATTCCAGCTTCCAGGCTAAGGTCGAGAAGCTTTCTCTCGCCGATGTACGGAGGGCATTCGCGAGCGCCGCAGCTGCGAAGGATATCGCGCTGAATGGTCAGGCGAATGCTTCAGCTACTGCAGAATGGGGAAAAACGATGGACGATTTGGTCGCGCGAGCCGAACTGTCTCTCGACGGCCAGGCCAGCCGATCGCAGCCGGGCAATCAGAAAACAATCCCCGTGGCCAACGCAAGCGGCAACCAGGGCGATGCAACGGTTGTGCCCATCCACGGGGACTTCCACACCATCTATTCGAACCACCAGCATGAGTTGACCTTCAACAACAGCAGTCTCAGGAGCTCGCAATCAAGTCTCTCGCTCAATGGAACCGTGAGCCGGAATTCCAGCCTCTCCGTCAACTTGCAGGCCAACGACCTGGGCGAGATTGCCACCTTTGCCAATCTCTTTCGCGCGCCGGCAGAGAAAGGCTCGCCACTGAACCTGACGGGGCGAGCCTCGTTTCAAGGAATCGTGCGCGGATCGACCGTAGCTCCCGATCTCACGGGGAATTTGACCGCGCAGAATTTGCAGTACGATGGCACGTCCTTGACCTCGTTGCAGACAGGAGTAGAGCTCAGTCCGGCTCGCGCAAGCCTGACGAATATTCGCATAGAGGCCGGCGATCGCGGGCGCATCGCCGGAAGCGCAAGCGTAGGACTTCACGACTGGTCGTTCACACAGCAGAGTCCCATTCAGTTGGAGCTCAACGCATCGCAACTCAACCTCGCAACGCTCGCCAAGCTCACCGGGCAGCAGATGCCTATCGCTGGAACATTGAATGTGAGCGCTCACATTCATGGTCAGGCCAACAGTCCCACTGGAAATGGAACACTCTCACTAAGTGGCGCCTCAGCCTATGACGAACCAATCTCATCACTCAAGGTGGACTTCAACGGCTCGGGCAATCAGGTTCAGGCAACTCTCGCAGCCCAAATGCCGAGCGGATCCATTCAAGGCCGCGTATCCGCGCAGCCACAGGAAAGAACCTTTACTGCCCGAATCGATTCGAGCGGTATTGACCTCACCAAATTGCAGGCAGTCAAGACAAGAGGCATCGATGTGACGGGCGTTGTGGCGATCCAGGCCAGCGGTCAGGGAAGTTTCGACAATCCTTCTGTCGACGTGAATCTCCAGATTCCCAAACTGACCACCGGTGGCCAGGTCTTTTCCGGCACCGACCTGCGCGCCCACCTGGCGAATCACGTGGCAAACGCAGATCTGGCCGCATCCATCGCGAACGCTGCTCTTCACGGCAAGGCGCAAGTGAATTTAACCGGTGACTATCTCACCGACGCGTCTTTTGACACGCAGGCGCTGCCTCTCGAGCCGTTTCTTGCAGCCTACGCGCCCGAAGATTCTTCCGGCGTCAGCGGGCAGGCTGAGATTCACGCGCAACTGCACGGACCGTTGAAGAACAAAAATCAGTTGCAAGCCCACGTTTCTCTCCCTCTCTTTAAGCTCGCCTACGGCAATTCGATACAACTGGCCGCGGCGTCGCCCATCCAGGCGGATTATCAAAATGGCCTTATCAACCTGCAGCCGGCGACGATTCGCGGAACGGACACCGACCTGCAAGTTCAGGGGTCTTTTCCCGTCAACAGCGGCGCGCCCATGTCGCTGAAGGCGCAGGGAACCGTGAATCTGCAGATCGCACAGATCTTCGACTCCGATCTCCGCAGCTCGGGGCAGCTCAAGTTAAATATCGATTCGCACGGCGCGCTCGCCGCCGGCTCCTTCGGCGGCGAAATCGACATTGTCGATGCCAGCATTGCTACAACGACTTCTCCGGTTGGATTGCAGCACGGAAATGGCGTTCTGAAATTAACCGCCGATCGACTCGAGGTGGCGAAATTCGATGCCACGGTCGGCGGAGGAGACGTAACAGCCCAGGGCGCAATCGTGTATCGCCCCAACATTCAATTCAACCTCGGGCTCGCCGCCAAAGGTGCCCGCATTTTTTATCCGGAAGGGATGCGTGAAACGGCCTATGCAAATCTGCGCCTTACCGGAACGATGGAACACTCTACCCTCGGAGGGTCGGTCAATCTCGCCGATTTGTCGTTCACAAACAGCTTTGATCTTTCCTCTGTGCTCAATCAATTCTCCGGCGGAGTCGAGGTTCCTTCGCAGCCTGGGTTCGCGCAGAACCTCTCACTCAATATCACGGTGAATTCCGCGAGCAATGTAAATCTTGTCAGCCGGACCCTGAGTGTGGATGGCACGGCGAATTTGCAGGTTCGCGGCACATTGGCCGATCCGGTCATCCTCGGTCGTGTGAATCTAGCTGGTGGCGATGTGATCTTGAATGGAAGCCGGTTTGTCCTTTCGGGCGGCACAGTGCAATTCGTGAATCCATACACCACCGAACCGGTATTGAACGTCTCTCTCACAACAAACATTCAGGAATATAAGATCGACCTGCGTTTTCAGGGACCGGCCGACGACCTGCGCACTGAGTACACTTCCGATCCCTCGCTGCCGTCCGCAGACATCATCAACTTGCTGGCATTCGGGCAAACCACTGAGGCCAGCGCCGTGAACTCGACTCCGGTCAATCAGCAGGCCGAAGGATTGGTTGCGTCGCAGGTATCAAGCCAGGTAACCAGCCGCATTTCCAAGGCCGCGGGCATTTCGCAGCTGTCGATTAGCCCTGTGCTTGCGGGTTCCACCTCCGCCGGGCCTCCCGGGGCGAACCTGACTATTCGGCAGCGGGTCACGGGAAATCTGTTTGTCACTTTTTCAACCAATGTGGCGACGACCCAGGGACAAACGATTCAGGGCCAGTATCAGATCTCTCCGCGGGTCGCCGTCAGCGCCACTCGCGATCCAAACGGCGGCTTTGCAGTCGACACATTGATCAAGAAGAGTTGGTAGACGTTCATCGCAAGCCTTCGGGCGATCTGGTTGCTCGCCGACCCCATCACATACGCGCACCGCAGTAGGATTAGGAGCGGAGGAATGTCCGATGCTTATTGTTCATGTGCATGTGCATGTCAAACCCGAGTCGGTTGCGGAATTCAAGCGGGCTACGATCGAGAATGGCCGCGCCAGTATAAAGGAACCAGGAATTGCGCGCTTCGACGTCGTCGAACAGCAGGACGATGTCACTCGGTTCGTGCTGGTCGAGGTCTACCGCACGCCTGAAGCGGTGACCGCGCATCGAGCCACAGCCCATTACGCCAAGTGGCGCGATGCGGTTGAGCCCATGATGGCGGAGCCGCGCCAACGAGCCCTGTACGACGCCGTCTTCCCCGATCCCGAGGGCTGGTAGAACCATGCGCTTCGAGTTTGCCACCGCAACGCGCATCATTTTCGGCGAAGGCACGGCTGCCACGCTCCCTCAACTGGCTCGCACATTCGGCGCTCACCCGCTGGTGGTCACCGGCGCCTCGCCCGAGCGCGCGGCAGCGCTTGTCGCGGAACTCTCGGCTGAGACCATTGCGGTGCCCGGCGAGCCGACGGTCGACCTGGTCCGCGAGGGTGCGCGGCGCGCGCAGAACGCACATTGCGATGTTGTCCTCTCGCTTGGCGGAGGCAGCGTCATTGATGCCGGCAAAGCGATTGCCGCCATTGCCACCAACGGTGACGAGCCGCTCGACTTTCTTGAGGTGGTGGGAAAGGGCCGCGCCATCGCCTTCCCCCCGCTGCCGTTCATTGCGGTACCCACCACGGCCGGCACCGGCAGCGAAGTCACGCGTAACGCCGTGCTCGGATCGCCGGAGCACGGCATCAAAGCCAGCCTTCGCAGCCCGCTCATGCTTCCGCGCGTCGCGCTGGTCGATCCTGAGTTGATATATGGCCTGCCGCCTGCGGTCACCGCATTCACCGGCCTTGACGCGCTCACGCAGCTCATTGAGCCGTATGTGAGCGCGCGCGCCAATCCCATCGTCGATGCACTCTGCATCGACGGCATTGCGCGCGTTGCCGGAGCGCTGCGCCGCGCGTATCACGACGGTACTGACCGAGAGGCGCGCCGCGATATGGCGCTGGCCAGCTTGCTCGGCGGCCTGGCGTTGGCCAACGCCGGCCTGGGTGTTGTGCACGGATTCGCGTCGCCGCTCGGAGGCGGGTGGAAGGCGCCGCACGGCGCTCTTTGTGCGGCACTGTTGCCGCACGGCATGGCGGCCAATGTCACGGCGCTACAAGCACGCGCACCGCAACATCCCACCCTGGAACGCTACGCCGCCATCGCTCGCCTGCTTACCGGCCGCAATGAAGCCGACGCGGAAGACGGTATCGACTGGGTACGCGCGCTTTGTGCCGAGCTCAACGTACCCCCACTGCGTGCATGGGGTATCGCCGAAGCCGATCTGCCCGGCGTCGTCGAGAAAGCAGCCCACGCCAGCAGCATGCAAGCCAATCCAATTCAACTCACGAGTGAGGAATTGATTGCGGTTCTAACGGCGGCGCGCTAAGAGCCTCACTCGCGGCGGGGCAACAACAGCAAGATCGGCTGGCGAGTGAAGCGCCCCAGGCAGAATAGGCCTTCACTTTACGTCGGGACGAATCCACCGTGCGATCACGTCACGCATGACGACAAGCCGCTTTCGCATCATCCTCCGCGAATTGAGATCGCTCTTGAAGACCGTTGACATGGTGTGTCGATTCATCAGGTAGAAGAATCCCAGCGAAGCAATATTGATGCTCAGTTGCAGTGGATCCAGATTGCCCCGAACGAGTCTTTTCCTTCTGTCCCCGTTCAATCAAATCGCGATAAATCCTCAGGTGATGGGAATTGATCTTCAAGATACGCCGCGACGCTTTCAAATGGCGCGCATGCATCTGGTTCTCGCTGTTCAGCAGCCGGATAAAGTCCGGATGAGCCAGGTAGTAATGCCAGGTAAAATCCAGGAGCGCGAGAATGGCTTCGTCAGCCGGCAGTGCATCCAGGTTGAGAGCCGACTCCTGCTCGCGGAGCTCTTGATACGCCCGCTCCATCACTGCCGTGAAAAGCGCGTCTTTGTTACCGAAGTAGTGATACAGCAACTGTTTGTTGATGCGCGCCGCGCGGGCAATCACATCCACGCGCGCACCATCGAATCCTGCCTCGCCAAAGTGCCTGGTCGCCGCATCGAGAATGCGCAGTCTGCTCGCAGCGGGGTTTCGTTTCCGGGATGCGGGTTGTTTCTTCATTGCGCAGATTGCTGGTGGCGGAACTCGGAGTGTATACTAACCAACCAGTTGGTTATAACACGATTGAACGACCATTCTCAAATTGGGCGGCTTGCTGCTCAGCACAAGAAGACGGTGGAGGCGGCGAGGTGACTGTGGAATCCGAGGTTCTTTACCAGGAGCATGAGCGCGGTGGGGCGGTATGGGCCGAGATCACATTAAACCGACCCAACAAAGGAAATGCTCTCACCCTTCCAATGCTCGACGCCATCGAGCGTTTTGTCCGGATCGTCGCATCATCGCGGCAAATCAGGGCGCTTGTGCTTCGTGGCGACGGCCGATTTTTCTCTACAGGTGGCGACATTGAGGCTTGGGGCAGTCTTACTCCAGACGAGATGGCAAATCGATGGATACTCCGCGGCATCGAGGTGTTTGAATCGATCGCGTGGTTGCCTCAGCCCGTGATCGCTGCCATCTCCGGGCATGCGTTAGGAGGTGGGCTCGAATTTGCGCTCATGGCCGATCTGCGCGTTGCGGTTGCAGGAGCCAAACTGGGAACGCCGGAAGTGGGCCTGGGCATGATTGCCGGCTGGAGCGGAATCCGGCGCATCGCAGAGATCGCAGGAGTGGTTCGTGCCCGCGAACTCACTTTGCTCGGTTCGCCGATCTCCGCGGAAAAAGCGCACGCCTGGGGCCTCGTAAACGCCGTGGCTGCCGACCGCGTGGCGATGGAGTCGCAAGTCGACGCATGGCTCGACAAACTGCTTGCCAATGCGCCCATTGCGATGGCGCTGACCAAGAAGCTGCTGGCGAGTATGCATGATGAAATGAGCCACGATCATGCAGAGGCAGTGGCGCAGGCCCGTGCAACGGAAGACTGTGACGAAGGCATTGCGGCCTTTCGCGAGAAGCGGAAGCCGGTTTTTCGCAATCGATAAGGAATCAGTAATGAACCGTACAAAGTTTCTCGGCGCGGAAGAAGCTGCCCTGTTGATCAAAAGCGGCGACACCGTCGCGGTCAGCGGCAACGGTGCGGGAATGACATCGGCGGAAGCAATTCTAGCCGCTATCGAAACCCGTTTTCTCCAAACCGGAGAACCTCGCAATCTCTCCTTGGTTCATTCTCTGGGGCTTGGCGATCGCGACCGGCAGGGAACGAATCGTTTTGCGCATGAAGGAATGCTGCGCAAAATCATCGCTTCGCACTTTACCTGGTCGGCGCGCATGCAACAGTTGATCCGCGAAGAAAAGATTGAAGCCTACTGTTTTCCTGCGGGCGTGGTGCAGCAATTGCTGCGCGAGATCGGCGCGGGCCGGCCCGGACTTATCACCCATTCCGGCCTTGGGACATTTGTCGATCCTCGGCAGGACGCAGGGCGCTGCAATCAAAGGAGCACAGAAACGCTTGTCGAGCTCCTGCACCTCGACGGCCGCGAACACCTTCGCTACAAGCCTTTCAAGGTCGACGTCGCCATCATCCGCGGTACCTACGCCGACACGCGAGGCAATATCAGCCCTGAAGAAGAGGCAATGGATCTTGATATTCACACCATGGCTCTGGCAGCGCACAATAGCGGTGGCATCGTGCTGGCCCAGGTTCGCCAGGTGCTGGAGCCGGGCGCATTGAAAGCAAGAAGCATACGCGTGCCCGGGATCATGGTCGACGCAGTGGTGGAAGATGGCCGGCAAGAGCTTTTTTATGGTGTGCCTTACGATCCGGCCATCAGCGGATCCCGCAGAGCGCATCTAGACCGGCTCTCAACCGAGTTGCCAAAGAAATTGGAACGCAGGATCATCGCGCGGCGCGCTGCCATGGAACTCACACGCAATGCCTCTCTGAATTTCGGCTTCGGCATTCCAGGCGGCATCTTCGGCGTCATTGCCGAAAAGGACATCGCTGACGATCTTTGGATGAGTGTCGAGCAGGGCGCGCACAATGGCCGCATGCTCGATGACCATTTGTTCGGGGCCGCGCGTAACCCTGAAGTGATTATTCCCTCCATCGAGCAATTCGATTACTACAGCGGCGGAGGCATTGATCAAACATTCCTTGGCATGGGCCAGGCAGACGCACAGGGGAATGTCAACGTTTCGCACCTTGCCGGAAATCTCGTGGGGCCCGGTGGCTTCATTGAGATTGCACAAAACGCAAAGAAAGTGGTTTTCTGCGGCACGTTCGATGCACAGGGTAGCGAAGTGGCATTTGAAGACGGCCGGCTACGCATCGTGAAGCCCGGAAAGATCCAGAAATTTGTGAAGGCTGTTGAGCGAATCACCTTTTCCGCCGATTATGCGAGGCAACACGGCCAGGAAGTCCTGTACGTGACAGAGCGCTGCGTATTCCGGCTTGACCCAGAGGGGCTGCAATTGATCGAAATTGCTCCCGGAATCGAAATCGAACGCGACATCCTTCCTTTTATGGCATTCCGCCCCACGATTCACGACCCTGGACGTATGGATATTTCTGTCTTTGCGTAAGGATGTGGGGGAAAAACGTTGAAACAGGGAGGCAAGCTGACTGTGGAGAGCGCGACTGAAAGACAATTGCCGCCGGGGAATTATTGGTTCGAAGATCTGCATCGCGGGGATTGGTTTGAGACCGGGCATCTCGTCGTAACGGAAGCGCACATCGTCGCTTTTGCTGGATTGTCCGGAGATTTCTTTGACGTCCATATGGACGACGAGTTTGCTCGTGCACAAGGCTTCCCTTCACGAATCGCTCATGGATTGCTCGGTCTTTCCCTGATTGACGGCTTGAAAAATCGGTCATCGGTGCGCATCATGGCGATCGCTTCTCTAAGCTGGAATTGGCGGTTCGTGGCTCCTATCTTCGCGGGGGATCGCATAGGCGCCAATATCTCGGTTGCGGAAACCCGGATCTCCCGGAAAGGACAGGGCATCGTCACTCTGCATCTTGCGGTTACACAGCAGGAAGGTCGCGTTGTTCAGCAAGGAGAAACCACGCTCCTCGTGAGAAAGAATCCAGATGGGGAGCGGTCTTTCGGTTAGCCGCGGACTTGCTTCCGATCATATTCGTCTCTCGCCGCCTTTCCGGTGTCAAGCTCCCGCACCGCTCATTTGGCGGCCCGCAGTCCGTTAACCTGCTGATTCCCGGCATGATCACGGACGACCGATTCCTGATCACTTTTTGCATATTATTTCCCGCGATTCGCTACTCTGGTAGTGGGATCGATTCAGTTACGCGTACTCGCGGAATCTCGGTTGCGATCGGTGCTCGTATCACCGCCGAAAAATCTCTGTTTTGAAGAATTTGCCTTCCAAATTCTTCAAAAACATAGGATTTAGAGGTGAACCGCAACCCGCAGAAAATAAAAGAATTGCTATACCACCACCGGCGGGGGATGGCGGGATGGGGAGGCGTACCGATAAGTAAACAGTCTGACCCGGCACCCATCGTTTGCCACTGTGAACCACGAACCGCGAACCCACATTTGCTACCGGCTACCAGCTAACTCCGCTGACTCCGCTGACTCCGCTGACTCCGCTGCCAAGCTAACTCCGTTTCTGCCGGCTGCTTTCACGTCTGCCTTACAATCGGACCATGACCTTCCCAGCCAATCGGATGCGACGGCTGCGCCGCACTGAGTCGCTGCGCGCGCTGGTGCGCGAGACCACGCTGGAACTCGGTGATCTGATCTACCCGCTCTTCATCTGCCCCGGCGAGGGCGTGCGCAATCCGATCGGCTCCATGCCCGGCGTCTTCAATCTCTCGGTAGACGAAGCCGTGCGCGAAGCCGAGGAGGCCGCGCGGCTGGGCATTGCGGGTTTGCTCCTCTTCGGCCTGCCGGAATCGAAAGACGAAAAAGGCACTGGCGCCTGGGAAGAAAACGGGATCGTCCAGCAGGCGCTGCGCGCCCTCAGGCAATCCGGGAGCGCAAAAAAGCTGGTCCTCATCGCCGACGTTTGCCTCTGCGAATACACCAGTCACGGCCATTGCGGCGTAGTCGTCAAGTCGGGCGATGGTCCCGACGCGACCTTTGACGTGGACAACGATCCCACGCTCGAGCTGCTCGCCCGCACGGCCGTCAGCCAGGCGAAAGCCGGTGCTGACGTCGTCGCCCCCAGCGACATGATGGATGGCCGCGTCGCCGCGATCCGCCGCGCACTCGACGACGCCGGTTTTGACCATACCCCCATCCTCAGCTACGCCTCAAAATTTGCATCGGCTTTCTACGGGCCCTTTCGCGAGGCAGCCGACTCGGCGCCTCAATTCGGCGACCGCAGAAGTTATCAGATGGATGGCGCCAACCTGCGCGAAGCCATGCGCGAGATCTCGCTCGACCTCGAAGAGGGCGCCGATATGATCCTCATGAAGCCGGCCATGCCCTACCTCGACGTGGTCCGCGCCGCTCGCGAACGCTTCGGAGTACCCATTGGCGCCTACCAGGTCTCCGGCGAGTACTCGATGCTCCATGCCGCCTTCCAAAAAGGCTGGCTCGATCAAAACCGCGCCATCCTCGAGTCGCTCGTCGGCATCCGGCGCGCCGGCGCAGATTTCATCGTCACGTACTTCGCCAAAGATGCAGCTCGACTCCTGAGTTGAAAATCGCTTTGCATTCGGCCGCGATTATGTTCTCCTGACAGGAACCGCCTGCAAGAACCCGCCCATGCTCAAGCGTCTCGAAACCTATTTTGAATTTGTGGAGCTCGGCACCAACTGGCGCACCGAGGTTCTCGCCGGTGTCACCACGTTTCTCACCATGGCCTACATCGTGCTGGTCAATCCAGCCATCCTGGCCGATGCCGGTGTGCCTTTGCCCGCGGTCACCGCCGCCACTTGCCTCTCGGCTGCCTTCGGCTCCATCTTGATGGGCGTCATTGCACGCTATCCCATCGCCCTTGCGCCCGGCATGGGCCTCAACGCCTATTTCACCTACACCGTCTGCCTCAAGATGCACATCCCCTGGCAAACAGCCCTTGGCGCCGTGTTTCTATCTGGCGTCATCTTCCTCGCCATTACCGCTCTCGGCATCCGGCAGATGATCCTGCGCGCCATTCCCCATCAGCTTTACGCTGCCGTCGCCGGCGGCATCGGGCTCTTCATCGCATTCATCGGCTTCCAGCACGCCGGCCTCGTGGTGCGCGATCCAAACACACTCGTCACCATGGGCAACATCCGCAGCCCCACTGCCTACCTCGCACTCTTCGGCCTCATCCTAATGGTGGCCCTCGAAATCAGAAAAGTAAAAGGCTCCATCCTGATCGGCGTGCTCGCCATTACCGGAATAGCCTGGGCGCTCCACCTGGTGCATTGGACTGCATCCACTGGGGGCATTCGCGCCCTCGCCGGTACGGCATTCAAACTCAACATCATGGGAGCAGTCAACAAGGGCCTGCTGGAAATCATCTTCGTCTTTTTCTTTGTGGACCTGTTTGACAACCTGGGCACGCTGGTCGCCGTCACCAAGCGTGCGGGGCTCATGGGCTCCGACCACTCCATTCCGCGCCTCAACCGGATCCTGTTTGTCGACGCCACGGCGACCATATTCGGCTCCTTCACCGGAACTTCCACAGTCACCAGTTACGTAGAGTCAACGGCAGGTGTAGCCGCCGGTGGCCGTTCTGGCGTCACCGCCATCGTCACCGGTCTGTTGTTCCTGTGCGCTGTTGTGGCCGCTCCTTTTATTGGCGCCGTGCCAGCGGCGGCCACGGCGCCCGCACTCATCCTTGTTGGCTCGCTCATGCTCGCAACCATTACTGAGATTCAGTGGCACGATCCTCTCATCGCCGTACCTGCGTTTCTCACGCTGGTACTGATTCCGTTAACTTATTCGATTGCTAACGGCCTGGGCTTCGGCATTATCGCCTGGGCCGTTCTGCACCTCTTCGTGCTCAAGGCTCGTCGCCAGGATTGGCTCCTCTACGTCATCGCCGCGCTCTTCCTGGCCCGCTTCATCTATCTCGGCGCAAGTTAAAACTTGCAGCACACCTTCGCGCCACTCGCGGAAGGCGCATCACGCGTTACGACTTCTGCTACTATGCTGCTCGTCAAACGAAAAGGCGCAATCATGCACTGGTATCACTATCTCGCTTACTTCTTCGGCGGTGCATTTCTCGCGAATACCCTGCCGCATCTCATTAACGGAATCTCCGGCCGCTCCTTCCAGAGTCCCTTCGCAAAGCCACCCGGGAAAGGTCTCTCCTCCTCGACCGTGAATGTTCTGTGGGGCTTCTCCAATCTCGTTATCGCCTACCTGCTTGTGCTTCGCGTCGGCGCTTTCAGCCTTCTCGACATGACACAGGTGCTGACGCTTGGCGCAGGATTTCTGGTCATGTCGGTCATGCATGCTCGCCACTTCGGCCGCTTCCACGGCGGTTCGTGACTCTTGCCCGGGCGATTAACTCTACGGCGGAATCTCTGATCGGTGACGAAATTCGCTTGATGCTCATAATGGCTTCCAACCTGATCCTCATTTCTCGCACTCTCGCAGCCGTCTTCCTCGTCCTGGCCGCGTCGCCTACTTTCGCGGCAGACAGGTACCGCGTCGTCCATACCTATCCGCACGACCCTCAGGCCTACACGCAAGGTCTTCTTTATGAAAATGGGCACGTATACGAGAGCACCGGCCTGAACGGGCGATCCTCGTTGCGCATGGATGACCTTGAAACCGGGCGCGTGCCGCAACGCGCCGACGTGCCGGATAAGTACTTCGCTGAGGGACTTGCCTCTTGGGGTAGTACGCTCGTTCAGCTGACCTGGCAATCGCATATTGCCTTGGTCTACGACCGCTTCAGCTTTCGCTTGCTTCGCACTTTTGACTACGAGGGTGAAGGCTGGGGCCTAACGCAGGATGGCAAGAACCTGATCATGAGTGACGGCACGGCAACCCTCCGCTTTCTTGATCCGCGCACATTTCGCGAAGTTCGCCGTATCGTGGTCACGGATCAAGATGCCGCAGTGCCTATGTTGAACGAATTGGAATACGTGAGCGGCGAAATTTATGCTAACGTATGGCACACCGACCGCATCGCCCGGATCTCGCCGGCCACCGGCCGGGTCTTGGGTTGGATCGACCTCGCCGGGCTGCTGCCGGCGAACGAACGCTCCGATCCAGAAGCCGTCCTGAACGGTATTGCATACGACGCCGCCCACAATCGTCTCTTCGTAACTGGCAAGCTCTGGCCCAAGCTCTTCGAGATCAAAGTTGTGCCTGGGGCGGCCAAACTCGTTCCCGCTCGGCACACGAAGTAGCAAATTGGAACTCCACAGCTGTTGCAACACCGCCGTCACAGCCCATCCGCTGTTTCCGCGGGTATACTTTTCGGCGAGGTGAAGTCACCACGCTATGGATCCCTCATCGATCTTACTGCCGAATACATTGCAAAATGCAGCCATTCTTACCATCGTTCTTGCGTTTGCCGGCTACCTAGTCACGTTTTTGAGCACACGCATGATGGCGCGCCGCGCCGATCGATTGCGCCTCGTGAATCAGCGTCTGAACGAGTTCTACGGTCCCCTCTACGTTGCCACTGTGGCCGGCAATATCGCCTATCGCTCGCTGCTCGCGAAACAGGGCAAATTGCAGTGTCATCCCATTCGCGACGAAGATTTGAAAGAGTGGACACTTTGGATGACGACCATTTTCATGCCTCTCAACGACGTTCGCGAGAAGATCATTATTGACAATGCCTTTCTGATTGTCGAAGAAGAGATGCCCCAATGCCTGCTCGACTTTGTCACCCATGTCGTAGGCTATAAGGCGCTGTTGTCAAGATGGGCAGAAGGAGATCACACTGAGCGCCGCTCTACCATCGGCTGGCCACCCGAATTCGACTTTTATGTCGAACGCTCCTACCGGAGCCTCAAGGCCGAGCAGACGCGCCTTCTGCACAATGCCATGTGGCGGGCGTGGCACCAGTTGAAAGGGCGCAAGCGGAAGTAGCTGCGCCGGCGCGAACCTACGCCGTCAACGCCGGATTCAGCGACGTGACGCGAGCCACGGCTTTGGTGAGCCGTGCCTCGTGCGGCCGCGCACCCTCTGATTCGGCGGGCGAATAGATATGTTCGATCGACTCCACCAAATAAGCGCCTGGCAGGAACATCGATTCTGCGCCGACGCCATTGCCGGGCAGCAGCAGAACATCGCCCTCCCGGGGCAGCGAGTGCAGCGTCTCCAGCGGCACAAGGTTGATGCAACTCCCATCGCCGGACACGAACTCCAGGCAGTTACGACTGTGGAGTGTTCCCTCGCGTGCCCGCCGCGCTTCCTGCCGTGCCTTCAGCGACTGATAGTAGGCGGCCATAACTGTCGGCAGGGCAATCAGGAAGCCAACCACGCTGCTGTACTGTGCGATCACTGCTATCCAATGGTGGGTCATCAAGCCTATCGTCTCCCACGCAAAGGTTAACTCATCGCGGGCGCGCCTTCACCCCAAAATCCACTTTGAAGTATTCTCACCCGCGCGCCGGCAGCTCCAGGTTCTTCCAAAGCCGCAACGTTGGGCCAGCCTGATTGATCGTATAAAAATGCAGCCCGGGTGCGCCATTGCGCAGCAGGGTTTCGCATAGGCGCGTCACCACGCTCAATCCAAACTCGAGCAGGCCCTCCTTATCGTCCTGAAGCTCTTCCAGCCGTAGCCGCACCCATCGAGGCAGATCGGCGCCGCAACCCGAGCAGAATCGCATGGTGTTGGCGTAGCTCGTGATGGGCATGATTCCCGGAACAATAGGAATTCTGATCCCCGCCTTCTCGCAATGCTCCATGAAGTCAAAGTACGCATCGGCGTTATAGAAGAGCTGTGTGAGTGCTGAGTCCGCGCCAGCTTCCACCTTGCGCCGGAAATGCTCGAAGTCCTCGCTTGGCCTCGCCGCCTGCGGGTGCATCTCAGGGTACGCTGCCACTTCGATCTTGAACGCGTTTCCGTGCTTCTGGCGGATGAAACTCACTAGCTCACTAGCGTAGTGAAACTCGCCCGGCGCCGCTGGGCTCATTGCCGTAGCCGGCAAATCGCCGCGCAGGGCTACGATGCGTTTGACCCCCGCATCACGGTAACGCTGCAGGTGCGCCGCGATATTGGCGCGAGTCGAACTCAGGCACGTGAGGTGCGGTGCTACCTCAATGCCGCTGTGTTCGACTACAGTCAACAGAGTTTCGTAAGTCCCATCCTGATCGGAGCCGCCCGCGCCATGCGTGACAGAGAAATAATTCGGCCGTACGGCAGCCAGTTGGGCCACGGTAGCCGGCAGCTTGGTTACGCCTTCTGGCGTCCGCGGCGGAAATAGCTCGAATGAGAAAGTGAGCGGCGAACTCATAAGTGAGAGACCAAGGAACCAAGAGAACAAGAGATCGAGGGAGTTTTCTTGTTTTCCCGGTCCCTCGTTCTCTCGTTCCCCGCTTTTCTAGTACCGGTAGTTTTCTGCCTTGTACGGGCCTTCGACCGGCACGCCGATGTAGTCTGCTTGCTTCTTACTGAGCGTAGTTAGCTTCACGCCGATCTTTTCAAGATGCAACCGCGCCACTTCCTCGTCCAGCTTTTTGGGCAGCGTGTACACGTTCACCTTGTAGCTGTCCTTGTTCTTCCATAGATCGATCTGCGCCAGCGTCTGATTGGCAAAGCTATTGCTCATCACAAAGCTCGGATGGCCGGTAGCGCAGCCCAGGTTCACCAGCCGCCCTTCAGCGAGGATGAAAATGCTGTGCTCATCGGGGAAGGTGTATTTGTCCACCTGCGGCTTGATGTTGAGTCTGGTCACGCCCGGCGCAGCGTTCAGCCTGTCGATCTGAATTTCGTTGTCGAAGTGGCCAATATTGCAAACGATCGCCTGGTCCTTCATCTTCTGCATGTGTTCGAGCGTGATGATGTCGGTATTGCCCGTGCAGGAAACGTAGATGTCGCCGCGGCCAAGGGTGTCCTCGACCGTGTTCACCTCAAACCCCTCCATTGCCGCCTGCAGCGCGTTAATCGGATCGATCTCGGTGACCACCACGCGAGCGCCCATGCCACGCAGCGAGTGTGACGAGCCCTTGCCCACATCGCCGTAGCCGCAGATGACCGCGATTTTACCCGCGACCATCACATCTGTCGCGCGTTTGATGCCGTCGGCAAGCGACTCACGGCAACCGTAGAGATTGTCGAATTTGCTCTTGGTCACCGAATCATTCACATTGATCGCCGGCACGAGCAGCTTGCCCTGCTCCATCATCTTGTAGAGCCGGTGCACGCCCGTCGTGGTCTCTTCAGACACGCCACGCCACTCCTTCACCAGCTTGTGCCAATGCTGCTTGTCCTCGACATACACCTTCTTCAGCAGGTCCTTGATCACTTGTTCTTCGTGATTGCCTGAAGGTGTGTCGACCCAGGTATCTCCGTCTTCAAGCTCATAGCCCTTGTGGATGAGCAGCGTCGCGTCCCCGCCATCGTCGACGATGAGTTGCGGCCCTTTGCCGTCCTTGTGGCAGAGCGCACGGTAGGTGCACTCCCAGTAGTCTTCGAGCGACT
The DNA here is from genome assembly GCA_963758785.1 of uncultured Acidobacteriaceae bacterium. GTDB lineage: Bacteria > Acidobacteriota > Terriglobia > Terriglobales > Acidobacteriaceae > Telmatobacter. The sequence continues at coordinate 12,036 of CAVWXA010000013.1, read as the reverse complement.
CGCCCTTCCACGCGAACACTGGCACACCCGCCGCCGCAATGGCCGCGGCCGCGTGGTCCTGCGTTGAGAAGATATTGCAGCTCGCCCACCGCACCTTGGCTCCCAAGCTTACCAACGTCTCAATCAACACTGCCGTTTGAATTGTCATGTGTAGCGAGCCGGTGATGCGCACCCCTGCCAGAGGTTTGTCCGCGGCATGCATATTACGAATCGCCATCAGCCCTGGCATCTCCTGCTCGGCGATAATGATTTCTTTGCGGCCCCAGTCGGCCAAACCCAGGTCAGCCACTTTGTATTCGGCGTCGATCTTTTCGACGGTCGCGGTTACCATGTGCATCTCCTCGTATCGACGTATCGTGATATATTGATGTGTACCAGATCTTTGCTATGCCGTCAATCCTCAAAACACTGCGGGTGGTATCCGACCCTAACCGACTCCGTATCTTATTGCTTCTAAAAAGCGAGGAACTTTCCGTCGCCGAGATGCAGGAGATTCTGAACATGGGCCAGAGCACCATTTCCACACATCTCTCGCATCTCAAGCAGGCGGAGTTGGTCGAAGACCGCCGCACCGGGAAGAGTAGCCTCTACCACCTCAGCATTTCTGTGGAGGATGATCCTTTGGGCGTGATTCTGGAGAAGGCGGAGAGTGAAATCCCTGAAGCCGCGAAGGACCAAGCCGCCATGCGACCCGTTCTGCGAAAGCGTCAAGACAAGATGCGGGCCTTTTTTGATAGCGTGGCCGGCCGTTTGGGCAGGCATTACGTACCCGGAAAATCATGGAAGAGCGTGGCCGAGGCACTACTGCGCCTGATGCCGCCGATGGTGGTTGCGGATTTGGGATCGGGCGAGGGCGCCTTCGCGCTGCTGCTCGCCAAGAGCGCCAAGAAAGTGATCGCCGTCGACTCCTCGGCCAAGATGATCGAGGTCGGCCGCGAGCTCGCGATTCGCCGTGGTGTGACGAACATCGAGTACCGCCTCGGCGACATGGAGGAGATTCCCATCGGCGACAGCGAGGTTGATCTCATCTTTTTCTCGCAGTCACTGCATCATGCGCTGCACCCTGAGCGCGCCGCAGAGGAAGCCGGGCGCATCCTCGCCCCGGGTGGACGTATCGTTGTCCTCGATCTGCTCAAGCACCGGTTTGAAGAAGCGCGAGAGTTGTACGCCGATGAATGGCTCGGCTTCAGCGAAGCCGAGCTCGAAACCACGCTCCAGAACGCCGGCTTCGTTCACATCGAAACGACGGTTGTCGACAAAGAGGCGGAAGCGCCGCAGTTCCAAACCTTGCTTGCGGTGGGGTACAAGTCGAGCTAAGCCTTGCAATTGATCCTGATCGCTCATTCCGGGCCGCAGCCGGCGCGGCGATCCGCCACGTCGAGGGCGAACGTGGCCGCAAGTAATTCAATATCACCTCAGGCGTAATCACCAGTTGTGACCGGCGGGCGTGTCAATTTCTCTTCTCTCGATCGCGGGAATGATGGAATGATGGTATGATCGCCTTCAATCAGCGGAAAACCCGGAACGACGGCAACGGACTAAACCGCCCGTTGTTCAGGCACCATCCAATGATCCAGGCTCCCCCCCAGCCAAATCGGAGGTAGGTAATGAGTGCATTGCTCAGGGTCCTTGGGCCGATGCGAAGCGTAGGTGTCGTTTTTTTCGTAGCGTTGGCGTTGGGCGCTGCTGCCCTCGGTCAATCCTCCAAAAAATCGGGATCGCCAAGTTCGTCGGCGGAGAGCAGCGCCGATTCCGTGAAACCGTCAGACTTCGCCATCGAGTCAGAGATGCTGACCTATACAGCAATGGACTCCGAAGGAACGGCGGTTGCCTGTGGCATCGGACGTAACGTGGGTGCCGCGGATGCTAGTTGCACGCCGCAGCCGATCACAGGTCCGCCCGTAGGCATTGTGGTCGTCACGTCTGGGTCGAGTGCCCTCAACGAATTTCAGCTCTGGCGCACCGACATCTCTACGATGGACATACTCACGCTTCGCGCCAATCAATACTGTCCTCAAGGTCCGGCAGGAAGAGCGGCAACCACCACTTTGAGCGGCACGATTATGTCGATGTTCCCGGAGAGTCAGGCAGCCTCATTTGCGGCGTCACTTCTAAGTGCCACAGCGGAAGCTTCTCCCCTCGAAGGAAACATTTTGGATCGGACCCTTCTGAATGACGTTGCGGGGCACTTAAGAGCGCTTGGGGTCGATGTCATTATCCCGGACACCTACATGCCACGTTCACTTGCCGCCATCGACGAGGCTCACTCTCCGTTTGTGACAAAGCTTGCCGCTCTCGTAAAAGCCCGCGCGTGCCTCGTCCCGGCCGCGAAAGAAAAGGCGGAGGGTACACCAGGTGCTGAACCGAGTACCCCTGGGGCCGCAGAACCCGACGCGCGGACAGAGGCCGACAAGTTATCTATTACTCAGGCTATCGACGCATTCTTAAAATCGCTAACCGAGCCCGATGTCTTTGATGTACCCAAGCCACCGGCAGGCGCACCGGCTACTGCTCAGGCACCGGTCATTTCACACCTGAACGCAGTCCTCAGAGCCGACGGTATGGCGCTGGAACTCGACGCTGCTTCGCCCGATGCCATGTCCGGTGCAAACGGACTTTGGTATGTGCTCTCGCTTAAAGCGCTGGAATCGGGAGGCACTCTGCTGAAGTCTGGAAACGGCATCACTGGAACAAAGACCAGCTACAGCGGCGGCGCAGTGGGTACGTATGCGCTGTTTCGCCTGAATGGAAATGTCGCCTGCTCGGGAGTTTTCTTTAACTATGAGCCGCCCACACTCACGAGCAAGATTCCAGATTTGCTGAAGAGCACTGCGCCGATGGCGGAAGGAAAGCTGGTCGGCGGCTGCCATTAGGATCGCAGGCTAATCCGCAGAGTATAGGTTAGATGGCAGTCCCCCAAAAATCCGCACGAGCAACCAAACCGTCGAGGGCCACCGGGCTGACGCGCGCACGCCAGACAGCGATCTTCAGAGTGCTGGCCGATCCGCACCGCTTTGAGTTGCTGCAGCAAATCGCCAGGGCAGGACGCCCGCTGAGCTGCGCTAAGGCGCTCGCCGCCATTCCCATCTCGGCGGCGACGCTCTCGCACCACATCAAAGAGCTTCAGACGGCGGGGCTGATCGAAGTCCGCCGCGAGGGAAAGTTTGCCTATCTCAGCCTGCGGCAAGGAGTTCTCGATTCCGTTGCAGCCAGCCTTTCGGCTCTCGAAACAGCCGGTTGCGCCGGCCGCTGAGTCGCCCTTCCACAGATTTTCACAACAAGCTTGAATCCTTTCTTCCGGCTCGGTAATCAATTCGACAGTTATCGAAGTGTCGAACGAATGACATTCGATTCCGGGAGCAAAAAAATGAAGAACCTTCAGGGAAAAGTGGCGCTCGTGACCGGCGCATCAAAAGGCATTGGAGCGGCCATTGCCCGTGAGTTCGCCAACCGCGGCGCCGCCGTTGCAGTCAATTACTCAGGCAGCAAAGCGGCAGCGGAAACGGTCGTTGCCGAGATTAAAGCGGCGGGTGGTAAAGCTATCGCCGTCCAGGCCGATTTGGCCAACCCTGACTCGATCGGTCCCCTGGTCTCGACTGTCGCCAATCAGCTGGGGCCCATCGACATTCTGGTCAACAACGCCGGCATCTACGAATTTGGGCCACTTGAGCAGATCACCCCCGAGCACTTCCACAAACAATTCAATCTCAACGTGCTTGGCCTGCTGCTGACCACGCAGGCAGCGGTCGCGCAATTCAACCCTGCTGGAGGCAGCGTCATCAACATCGGCTCAGTTGTTGCCTCCGGATTCGCCAACGCGGCGGTCTACAGCGCCACCAAGGGCGCGGTTAACACCATTACCGGATCGCTCGCCAAAGAGCTGGGACCCAAGAAAATTCGCGTGAACGCTCTCAATCCAGGCTTGATAGAGACTGAAGGCACGCAGGAAGCAGGCTTCATCGGCAGCGATTTCCAAAAGAATGCCGAAGCTGAAACTCCGCTTGGCCGCATCGGCCAACCCAGAGACATCGCCGATGTTGCAGCGTTTCTGGCCTCTGAGGACTCAGGCTGGCTCAGCGGTCAAACCGTCTACGCATCTGGCGGCTATACAGGTTGAGGAGTTCAACACCAAGTCCCGTCCTTTCGCTAGTCCGCCACTGGGAGTGGCGAAGGTTCGGGAGGTTGCAAACATTTCTGTTCCGCCTGAAAAATTAAGGATGCTTCAAGCCTTGTCATTGAGGCGCGAGATCCGACAATTCCCACGGGCTCATTGAAATCTAGCTTCTCTCCGCCTCCAGCAACTGCCGCTTTCTATTCATGCCCCAGCGGTATCCAGTCAACGATCCGTTTGCGCCCACTACGCGATGGCATGGCACCAGGAGTGCCACGCGGTTGGTGGCGCAGGCTCGGGCCACCGCGCGAGTTGCCTTGGGATCGCCCATCTCGCGCGCCAACTGGCTGTAGCTGCGCGTCTCGCCGCGCGGAATCTGCCGAAGGGCCTGCCACACGCGGAGTTGGAATACGGTTCCGCGCAGGTCGAGCGAGTCATTTCGGGCGTGGCTTTTGGCCAGGTCGGCGCCTTCGCGGACGTTCTCGAGTGCTGCATCCACGAGCCGCGAGAGAGACGGGTCGCGGCGTAGGGTGGCGGCGGGAAACTCCATACGCAGAGTCTCTTCGGCCTCAGTCTTCGTACCCGCGAGCGAGAGCCAGCAGAGGCCGCGCTCAGTCGCTCCGACAACCATCCAGCCAAACGGCGACGGCGCCGCAGCCCACCCGATCTTCTCGCCACGTCCGCCCTTCGCAAAGCGTGACGGTGTCATACCCAACTGGCTTCCCTCGTAGGCGCGGCTCGCCGAGCCGAATCCGGCAGTGTAAATTGCATCCGTCACTTGTTCTCCTTTCTTGAGTGCCGCGCGCAGCTCGCCCGCTCGCAGAGCGCGTTGGTATTGCAGGGGGCTGACGCCCATCGCGCGTTTGAAGAGCCGCTGCACCGTAAATGGACTCAAACCGGCAATCCGGCCCAACTCTTTGAGTCGCACCGGCCGGTCAAGTCGCTGCTCAAGGTAGCTACGGACCCTGTCCAAGGGGCTGCTCGATGCAATTGCCGGACGGCAGCGCTGGCAGGCGCGAAAGCCCGCGGCGCGCGCTTCATCTGCCGACCGGAAGAAGCGAACATTTCCGCGCAACGGCCTGCGGCTCGAGCAATGCGGGTGGCAAAAGACACCCGTGGTTGTGACCCCATAGAAAAACTGCGCCCGCGGATCGCGCGTGACGACTTGTCTCCACGCTTCCTCAGGGTCCAGAAGCGCGGCTGATGCGGTGGGTGAATTCGGTAAAGGTGTCATTGTCAAAAAGGTGCCGGCGCTGATAGATGCAACTTGAAGATCGCTACTCATGGAATCGATGGTCGCCGATTCGCGTCGTATGCGCCATCCGGTTCTTGCGCGTAATTCCGATTATCACGCTCTGCTCCGCACACCTCATATAACCCGTCGGGCAGACACTTCTACCGGCGTTCATCCGATCTGCGCGCCGCAGCGTGTATCCTCAATCTGCACAAGGAATCGCGACTGCCCTGCACACGAGCGGTCGCAGGCGCTAATCGCGACCGACCGCTCAATGGAGGCATTGCCATGTCACTCAGGTCCCACGCTGTCGCAGCATTCGCCCTCCTGTTTTCGTTCGCAGGTCTTGCGCTCGCACAGCAGAGCGGGCCATACAAAGTGCTCAAGATCCAACTAGTCGGCGGCGACGGCGGATTCGATTACGTGACCGCCGATCCGGACGGCCGCATCCTTTACGTGGCGCGCTCCGGCCCAGGCGGGCATATTGGCGTGTTCAATCTCGACACACTCGCCCAGGTGGGTGACATTCCCGACACGAGCGGGCACGGTGGAGCTGTGGACACGGCGACGGGGCACGGCTTTGCGACCTCCAAGCCAGTAACGATGTTCGACGCGAAGACCTTCGCGACTATCAAGAAGATTGACGTCCAGGGCAATCCCGATGGCTACCTGAACGACGCCTACAATCACCACTTCTACATTCTCAGCCACTCCGAGCCCAACATCACAGTGCTCGACGACAAGGATGGATCGATTCTGGGCACGATCGACATTGGCGGCGCGCCCGAAGAGGCCGCGACAGACGGCCATGGCAAAATCTATGTCGACATTGAAGACAAGGCTGCCATTGCTGTTATTGACGCGAACACGATGAAGATGGTCGGGCGCTACGATGTCTCAAGCCACGGAAGCGGTTGCGCGGGCCTCGCGCTCGACGCGAAGAACGGCATCCTGTTTGCCGCGTGCCGCGAAAAAAACAATATGATCATTCTGTCGGCGGCGGACGGACACGTCATCACCGACCTGCCAACCGGCGTAGGCTGCGACGGCGTCACCTTCAATCCGGAGACGATGGAAGCTTTCAGTTCGCAGGGCGACGGCACAATCACGGTGGTCAAAGAGGACTCGCCCACAAGTTTCGCCGTCGAGCAGACGGTTTTCACGCCGTTACGAGCCAAGACGATCACGCTCGACACGAAAACGGGCAATCTTTACTTGATTACAGCCGAATACGGACCAACGCCGGCTGCGCCGCCGCAACCGGCAGCAGCCGCGCCGACGGCAGGCGCTCCTGAAGGCCGTCCTGCGTTCATGCGCGGACCTCGGCCGCCAATGATCCCGCACTCGTTCCAGATTCTTGAAGTTGGCAAGGACTAAGGGAGCGACGGAGCGGAGATAGCGGAGTTGGCAGCTTGCAGCCGGCGGCCGGTCCATTCGCTGTTCACAGTTTCACAGTTTCACAAGCCTACCCCCCCATCCCCTTTTGGGGGTCAAGTGCTTTCCCTTCAGCGGTTTGTACCCCTGATCATTTGCTCCAGCTCGCTGATTTCAAAGGGGTTAATTCGTATGATCCCCAATTCAAAGGACTTACGGGCTGTTTTCGGGGTGAATTTTGCTCAGGGAGTGCATTTTCGTCAATTTGGGCCTCGTCGACCATCCACTGACGGCTGGCACGGGACTTTGGTTGAAGTGGATCATAGAATGATTGTGCGCCAAAAGGGGGAAATACTATGCAAAAACAGGTAACGGCGGAACGAGGGGACAAGGGGGCAAGAAAACAACGACTTAGGGTAGAGATGGCGGCCTTGCTTCGAGCGTAAGGGCTTGACAAAGAAATGCAGGAAACAAGGGACCGAGGGAGCGAGAAGACTGGGAGCAGGGACAGGGAGTAGGGAACAGAAGTAAAGTTACCGGGCAAAGCAGCGGAGACAAATCTGTCGAAAGGCTTCGCTCGGCACCTAAAGGCCGGACTGTTTCCGCTTCGTTTACAGAACGACCGAAGTCGTGTCCCGACACTTGGTGCGGCTTCGAAAGAGCTTTTCCGCAAGCTGCTAGACGGCTTGGGCTCTCACAGGGGTCACACAGGCTTTAGTCGATGAAGTAGCCAATATCGGTGAGAACCCTTTCGTTCAGTTCCACGCTCTGCAGCCGCGCCCCGAACGGTGTGCGCAGATCTGCTTCAAAACGCTGCAGGACGTAAGCCGGCAGATCCGTCGCCCGCCGAAGCAATCGCAGAAGCGCCGCACTATCGATTGGGCACTCGTAGTCGCCGGGTAACCCGCATGCCGGGCGGATCGTCAGAGACAGCGGAATTGTCCCTGCGCCTGATTCGGAACGATTGGACGGTCGAGTGATGAGGTTGACTCGCATACGGGAATCCTGCCGCTTGTAGGCGCGACTCTCAATTGCACGGATGGGTGATGAGAGTCAGACAAAATAGGGAGTGCATTGCCGGGTCAAAAATCAGCGCACAACGCCACGAGATACCTTCCCTCGATCGTGCCCTCAGGCTGGACTAACTGCCGCGTGACGGAGAACGGGGGCGAACTCCAAGAGGTCTCAAACCTAGGCTCAGAGTGCCGATCGCGAAGATGTGCGGAGGCGTGTGAAGATGCATAAAGACGGTTGGAATGGAATGATGCCACTGGATTGGAGTTACGGGGCGCTGGCGGAAGGGCTGCGATGCTACAGGGACGGCGAGTATTTTCTGGCGCATGAGCACTGGGAATGCGTCTGGCTGAAGTGCGAGGAGCCGGAAAAGACTTTCTTGCAGGCGCTGATTCAAATTACGGCGGCGTTTCACCATTTGCAGCGGAAAAACCTGGCAGGCACTGCATCATTGCTGCGCGGGGCATTGCGACGACTCGATGGATTTCCCGCGGCCTATGGAGGGATCGAAGTCGATGCCGTTCGCGAAAGCGTGCGAGCGTGGCTGGAGGCTCTGAATCGGAAGGAGGCGTTGTCAGGACTGACAGTGCCGCGGATTCGGTGAGGCTAAGGAGACTTTCGAACTCATTGGATTTCGAGTGATTTCTCGAGCACCATTTCCGCGCGGGCGAGGTCTTCTTCGGTGTCAACGCCGATGGTGTCGCGCGGCGCATCGGCCACATAAACATCGATTCCGTTTTCAAGCAGGCGCAACTGCTCGAGGCGTTCGAGTTTTTCAAGCGGCGAAGGGGGGAGGGCGGCGAAGCGCTCCAGCGCTGCCTTGCGATAGGCATAGATGCCAAGGTGCTTGCGGTAGCCGGAGAAGCCGGTTGCGTCGCGGTCGAAGGGGATGGTGGCGCGGGAGAAGTAGAGCGCTCGGCCGTCGAGAGCCGTGACGACTTTGACCGCATTGGGATTGGTGAACTCGCGCGGCGGGCAGTGGACGGCGAGCGTTGTGACCTCGACCTCCGGCCGGGAAAACAGTTGAAGCAGCGGCGAGAAAAAATCCGGCGTGAGGGTGGGTTCGTCGCCCTGAATGTTGACATAAATTTCGGCGTCGATCTGGCGCGCCACTTCCCTCACCCGGTCGGATCCGCTGGGGCACGCGGGCGAGGTCATCACTACAGGGATGGCGCGCGCGTGGCACGCTTCGGCGACTTCTTCAGCATCGGTTGCCACCACCACGGGGTTCATGAGCCCGCTTGCCTGCGCCGCGCGCCACACCCACTCCACCATTGGCCGGCCGGCAATGAGCCGCAGCACCTTGCGCGCCATGCGCGTGGAGGCCAGCCGCGCAGGAATCACGGCTGCGATGCGAAGTTGACTCATGCAGTCGAGTGTAAATGGGCGAGCGGGGCGATGGGCGATCGGCAGCGCGGCTGGAGACCGGTGCGGCGCGTGGAATGGACATGCGGAAGAGCGAGCTAGTGTCCTGAGTCTAAAGTTCGCGTACAAAATCGGGCGACGGAATCGAGAATCTGATCTGCGGTTTTGTGCCAGACGAATGGCTTTGGGTTCTTGTTGTGATGCTGAATGAAATTCCTGATAGCTGATTCCAGTTCTTTGGTTGAGCGGTGTACGCCGCGGCGAAGTTGCTTGTCGGTCAGTTGTGCAAACCATCGTTCGACCAGGTTGAGCCAACTGGCCGAAGTGGGCGTAAAGTGCAGATAGAATCGCGGCCTTTTCGCCAGCCAGTCGTGGATCAGTTGTGTTTTGTGCGTGCCGTAGTTATCCAGAATCAGGTGGACATCTAAGTTGCGGGGAACGTTTTGCTCGATGGTGTCGAGGAATTTGCGAAACTCGACCGAGCGATGGCGGCGCTGCGTCTGTCCGATCAATTTACCCGACTTGGTATTCAGTGCGGCAAACAGACTGGTGGTGCCGTGACGCGCATAATCGTGTGTGCGGCGTTCGATCTGCCCTGGACGCATGGGTAGCAGGGGTGCGGTTCTATCCAGCGCTTGTATCTGACTCTTCTCGTCCACACATAAGACCAGGGCGCGGTCGGGCGGGTCAAGATACAGACCAACGATGTCGCGCACCTTCTCGATGAACAGCGGATCGCGAGAAAGCTTGAAGGTCTCACTGCGATGGGGCGCAAGGGAAAAGGCGCGCCAGATGCGGCTGATGCTGGACTGGCTCAGTCCGCAGGTCTTGGCCATATCCCGGGTCGACCAATGGGTGGCGGCCTCAGGCTGGCTCTCCAGCGTGCGCGTCAACACCAACTCAACCTGCTTGTCGCTCAACTTGCGCGAGGTGCCTGGACGCGGCTCGTCCAGAAGTCCGTCGTTGCCTGCGCTTTGAAAGCGCTTCCTCCACTTACCCACCGTATGCGGCGTGGTGGAAAGCTTCAGCGCAATCGACTTGTTGCTCCCGCCCTGTGCGGCGAGCAAAATAATCCGCGACCGCATGGCCAGAGCCTGCGCGGTCTTGGGCCGCCGGCTCCAAGCCTCCAGTTCCAGCCGCTGCTCATCATTGACCGTGACAACCGCTACGGGGCGACCTAAACGCATCGATAACCTCTACTCTATTCGATGCGGAAGTGTCGCATACTTATGCTAATTCTTTCAGACTCATGACACTAGAACTGGTCTGGTTCGCAATAAATCCGGTCTCCTAGCAGAGTTTGGCCGGTCACCCGGCCAACGAGTCAAGACCCCATTTCCTTGGGGCGATCGCAAGACATCCCTCAGGGCTAAAACCCATAGCTATTTATTGGCCTTTAACGGCAAGACTAGACAGCTTGGTGAAAAAGTGATTCTGTGGGCAGGGTGGGACGGCAGGGGCTGAAGCCCGACGTTGATAGTGGGGCTTTTGCGGCCCGGCTCAAGTTACCCCACGAACGAGGACCTGTCCGTGGGGACCCCGACAAGCCGTGCCCTTGTTACAGAGCTCTCTTCCGGAGGTCTTTTTCACCAAGCTGTAAAGCCGTGCCCCTTCAAATATGTATATATGCAACCAGCTCTAGTCTCCTGAGTCATTGATATCTTGCATAATCCGAAGTCCGGAAATGCAGGTCCTTCGACTCCGTTTGGCCGGATGACCGGCCAAACTCTGCTCCAGGATGACCGCTGTATTTATCTTTCGAACTTCAGACTCAGGAGACTAGTGTCATGAGTCTGAAAGAATTAGCATAAGTATGCGACACTTCCGCATCGAATAGAGTAGAGGTTATCGATGCGTTTAGGTCGCCCCGTAGCGGTTGTCACGGTCAATGATGAGCAGCGGCTGGAACTGGAGGCTTGGAGCCGGCGGCCCAAGACCGCGCAGGCTCTGGCCATGCGGTCGCGGATTATTTTGCTCGCCGCACAGGGCGGGAGCAACAAGTCGATTGCGCTGAAGCTTTCCACCACGCCGCATACGGTGGGTAAGTGGAGGAAGCGCTTTCAAAGCGCAGGCAACGACGGACTTCTGGACGAGCCGCGTCCAGGCACCTCGCGCAAGTTGAGCGACAAGCAGGTTGAGTTGGTGTTGACGCGCACGCTGGAGAGCCAGCCTGAGGCCGCCACCCATTGGTCGACCCGGGATATGGCCAAGACCTGCGGACTGAGCCAGTCCAGCATCAGCCGCATCTGGCGCGCCTTTTCCCTTGCGCCCCATCGCAGTGAGACCTTCAAGCTTTCTCGCGATCCGCTGTTCATCGAGAAGGTGCGCGACATCGTTGGTCTGTATCTTGACCCGCCCGACCGCGCCCTGGTCTTATGTGTGGACGAGAAGAGTCAGATACAAGCGCTGGATAGAACCGCACCCCTGCTACCCATGCGTCCAGGGCAGATCGAACGCCGCACACACGATTATGCGCGTCACGGCACCACCAGTCTGTTTGCCGCACTGAATACCAAGTCGGGTAAATTGATCGGACAGACGCAGCGCCGCCATCGCTCGGTCGAGTTTCGCAAATTCCTCGACACCATCGAGCAAAACGTTCCCCGCAACTTAGATGTCCACCTGATTCTGGATAACTACGGCACGCACAAAACACAACTGATCCACGACTGGCTGGCGAAAAGGCCGCGATTCTATCTGCACTTTACGCCCACTTCGGCCAGTTGGCTCAACCTGGTCGAACGATGGTTTGCACAACTGACCGACAAGCAACTTCGCCGCGGCGTACACCGCTCAACCAAAGAACTGGAATCAGCTATCAGGAATTTCATTCAGCATCACAACAAGAACCCAAAGCCATTCGTCTGGCACAAAACCGCAGATCAGATTCTCGATTCCGTCGCCCGATTTTGTACGCGAACTTTAGACTCAGGACACT
>CAVWXA010000012.1:0-4809 GCA_963758785.1 uncultured Acidobacteriaceae bacterium | reverse complement strand
TCCATTTTCAGAATTGATTTGCCTAAAAATTGTACACAGTTCCATCAAGCAGTTTTGAAGTACTTCTTCAATCGCAAGAAAGGCGTCTCATATAACTCGAAGCTTAATATCGCCACAACAAATGCCACCAGAACCTCCAGGAGCAGGATCAGAACCCTTTCCGGAAAGGTTGAATGGATCAACCATCCAAGGCGGAGGATAGCGCCGCGGAGCGTGAGGAAGATGAACAAATGATAGACGTAGATACCATAGCTATACTTGCCTGCCATACGCAGCCAGCTTAATGTCAGGATACGATTGATAAAACGGATGCGGTGTTGAGAAATTGCAACGAGAGCTCCCGAGAGAAGGGCGTAACCCGTGATGCCAAGTGTGAGAATCCATCTGCCTGTTGCTACGAGCTCGAGAGGATGGAAGACAGCGATGTAAGCGACGATGGCCGCACCGAGTGAAGCGGCGGCAACGATCCAGCGCATCGGAACGGGACGATCGTTTTGGAACATGTAGACAGCGCATGCCGCACCGACGAACAAGCCATCCACCCTGCTGGAAGTAATCTGTGCGAAACCGAAGTTATCTCCAAAATAGCGATAGGACAGAAAGATGCGTAATGGCAACGCGCATACGATACCCGCGCAGCAGATCCGGGTGATTGTCCGTTCGGAACATAGCAACACGATAAGCGGCCACACAAAGTAGAACTGTTCTTCGACGGCAAGGCTCCAATATACGCCCCAAAAGCCCTCCATCGATTTCGCGCCGTGCCAGAAGACGGGCCAATTCTGAAGGTAAATGAAATAAGCGAACCTCCATGAAGTCGTTGGAGGCAGCATGGAGGCGAAGCCCGCCGAGAAATGGGCGGCGATCAGACTGAGCGTCAGGACGAGATAGTAAATTGGAAAAATCCGAAGCACGCGGCGGGCGTAGAACGAAGAAAAATAATGCTCCCTGGTCTTGGTGCGCAGCAGAATGCCCGTGATGAGAAAGCCGGAGAGCGCAAAAAAGAGATCGACCCCGCCCCACAAGGGCACCATGGCAAACTTCAGGAGCTTATCTGCCAGGGAGTGAGGAGCGACGTCGAAGATGCCGGTAAGGCCGGCGCCATGGGAGCACAAGACGCCCAGGATTGCCAGCCCACGTATGCCATCGAGCTCTGGGAGATGCGATTGGGGCTGCCTTGCTACTGGAGCGACCCTCATCTCAGGCACCATGACGGGAGGGATTTGCCGCAACCGGACGGCCCATCATCGTGGCAAGGTGGATGAAACTTTGTGCGAGGCTCTTTGCGGCAGGACGGCGCACATGACAGCCTGGAACCCATTGTCCCCGCAGGCGCGCAGGTAAAGCTTGTGCGTTGGTAGCATCTGCCGGATGAGGAGTGCGATGCGCCAGGTGCCGTTCTGCACGACGGGCGCAGACCATAAGGCAGGTGGATCGTACGAAGGCGCCTTTGTCGCTTTTGCATCAGACGGCTGTCCAGCCGCCGTCAACGATGACAGCCTGGCCCGTCATGAAACTGGATGCATTGGAGGCGAGAAAAAGCAGCGCGCCAGAAAGTTCATTAGGGCTGCCGAGGCGGCCGAGACACGTGTAAGAGCGCAAGCGTTGGAGGAACGGGTTGTCTTTGGGAACGCTGTTGGCGCCGGCGGAATCCTCAGTATTTGAGAATGGGCCGGGCAGGAGGGCATTCGCGCGGATCCCATATTTTCCCCAGAAAGATGCGACATAACGAGTGAAACTGAGCAACGCCGCCTTCGACGCCGAGTAGCCGGGAGGATTGATGAAGTTTGTATCCTGGTAAAGCTGCGGGCGAGGCGCGACCAGCGCATACATTGAGGAGATATTGATAATGCTGCCCGATCCCTGTTCTTTCATCTTCGCGCCCAATTTTTGCGTGGTTTGTACCGCCCAGTAGACGCCACCGGTGAGGTTGCGCATCCAGGTGTCGATGGTGGCGTTTTCGAGTGATCCTTCGGGGATATTGAAGCCGGTGCCAGGGCCGAGCTCCTGGGCATTGTTGACGAGGATGTCGATGGATTTTTCCTGCGCGGCGATCTCTTCGAGCAGCCGGTCGAGAGCCTGCGAATCATACATGTCGATGCGATGGACTGAAATGCTGCCGGCACCGAACTCGCTGGCCCATTGCTCAGCCTCAGTCTGCAAGCGGTCGGAGCGGCCGAGCGCAATGACGCGGGCTCCATTGGCAAGAAGCGTTCGGGCAAAGGTGCGGCCAAGGAAACCCGAGGCGCCGGTGAGCACCGCGGTTTTGCCTCGCACGGAAAAGAGGCTGGAGGATTCGAGATCGGATGCGGCTACAGACAACTGCGGCCTCCATCGATGATGAGATTGGTTCCGGTCATATAGGAAGAAGCATCGGAACACAGAAAAAGAATTGCGCCCTGGTATTCGTCGCGGCGCGCCATGCGGCCCATGGGAATGAGCTGATGCAAGCGGCTAAGAAATACTTCCGGCTGCGAATTGAAAACGCCACCAGGAGAGATGGCGTTAACGCGGATATTGGCTTCTGACCAGTACGTGGCGAGATACCGGGTGAGGCCGATGAGAGCGGTTTTGACGACAGAATAGGTGACCGGCTTTACAGGCTGTCGATCCTCGGGCAGGCCGTCGACGCGATAGAGCCGCTGGTCAGGCGCGATTAGGGCGAGGTCTGAAGCCACATTGACGATCACGCCGCCGCCGCGGGTGGACATCGCTGCGCCAAAAACCCGGCTGCACAGGAACGCACCGGTAAGTCCGACGCGGATATCGGCGTCCCAGACTTCGAGGGGAAAGTTTTCAAGCCTTGACCAAGCCTGGCTCTGGGTATCTTCCACCTTGGGGTTGTTGGCTGCGTTGTTGATGAGGATATCGATGCGGCCGAAGCGGCTGAGCAGGCGATCGCGGACTTCAACAAGCGCCGCTTCGCTGGTGATATCGGCAACCAGGCCGAGACACTCCGAGCCGTACGTTTCGGTGAGTTGCGCGGCGCGCTTCGCGGGATCGGCCGCGGAAAGATCGAGCAGGACCACGTGCGCGCCCGCAGCAGCGAGAATCGCACCGTGGTGATATCCCAGAAGACCTGCTCCACCAGTGACGATCGCCACTCTTCCGGTGAGATCAAACAGATCCCTTACGCGTTGCGCCTGGGGCTCGTCCATAGAATTCCACCGGACCCAACTATAGGGTCCGTGTCTGGCCTCCATCCATGATGAAACAACTGCCGGTAGCAAATTTCGAAACGGGAGAAACGAGGAAAGCGGCGAAGTCGGCAATTTCTTCGGGCGTGCCGAAACGTTTGAGTGGAACTTCCTGTTCAATGTACTGCTCGACGGATTCGCGGCGATTTTGCAAATGTTTTTCCCAGGAGCCACCGGGGAAGAAAATATTGCCGGGAGCGATGCAGTTGACGCGGATGCGATACTGGGCGACGGATCGAGAGAGGTTCTTTGCGTAATTGACGAGAGCGGCCTTGGCGGCGCTGTAAGGCAATGGAGCGGGAGTCGCTTCCACCGCGGCAATGGAAGAGACGAAGAGTATGTTGCCGCCGCGCGACTGCATGTGGGGAATGGCGGCCTGCGCCAGACGAACGCTGCCGAAGAGATTCACATTGAAGAGCCGTTCCCACTCGGATTCATCCTGCAGCCAGCCTGGTTTGCCGGCGCCGCTGCCGAGATTAGCCACCAGAATGTCCAACCCGCCCCAGGTGCGGCCGAGAAGATTGAGAGCGTCGGCGATGACCGGGGCGGAGGTAAAATCGCCCGCGGATTCCATGAGCTCAGTACCGGGATAAGTTGAGCGAAGCTGGGCGGCGGCACCATGCAGAACAGATGGATCGCGGCCGGAGATGCAGACGCGGCACCCCTCGCGCAGAAGCGCTGCGGCAATGGCCTTGCCGATGCCGCGTGAGGAGCCGGCCACTAGAGCGACGCGATCTTTGAGGTCAAGCTCCATATCCCTCAGGGCCAGAAGCGGCGGATGAAATTGAGTTGCTTGCGAATCCAGTTTACTTCGTCACCATCTTTGCCGCGCGCGACCTGCAACGTAAAACCTCCGGTGTAGCCGATGCGGCGAATGGCGGCAAAGACGTCTTCGAAATCGGCGCTGCCTTCACCAAGCGGCCGCGTGGCCACGCCGCCTTCGGGCAGACGCTGGCGGTCTTTGATGTGAATGCTGCCGATGCGATCGCCATATGCGCGAAACTCCTCGGTGGCGATGTATCCCAGGCCGGCGCTGTTGCCGGTATCGTAATTGACTTTGACCATGGGGTGGGGAATGCGCGCGAGGAATGCGGCGAAATTTGCGGGATCGAAGTCGGCTTCCAGATGCAATTCGACGCCGGTTTGCTCGGCGATGGGCAAAGCTCGACCCAGCACATCGAGAACAATTTGCTTTTCTTCGTCGGTGCGGATGCTGGAAGCGTCCACGAACGGCAGAACCATCCTGCGTGCGCCGATCTGTTGCGCTTTGCGCAGTAGTTCGTGCAGAAAGAGTTCGCGCTGCGCTCGCTCCTGCGTTGTGCAGCGTATCAGGGGGAAATCCATGAACCAGTCGCCGCACAGCGCTGGGGTTGCGATGTTGTGCTGTTGCTTCAGGCGGTTCAGCTCGGCGATGCCTTCCGGAGTGGCGACGGGGTTGGCGCTGGCGCCATAGTCGTCGTAAATCCACTCGATGTAATCGACACCGGCGTCGCGCGCGAGGGCAATCTCCTGCCGCCAAAAATTGCGCGGAAAGGATTGAAAGCGGCCCGCTTCGGGGGGACCGAGCCGGCCCTGCATGACACCAAATTGTGTCTGCGCCATGGTAGCGTCC
>CAVWXA010000011.1:0-48637 GCA_963758785.1 uncultured Acidobacteriaceae bacterium | reverse complement strand
GAGCATTTTCTGTTTTACTGTAGACCATCTAGTGCGAGTCTGAACCAAGCCTGGGCATTGCCGGGAGTAATGCATGGCAGGGCTTCTGTGATGGCCTGATCGAGAGTTTCTTTGGTTCGAGCCTGGGCTGCGCGAAGCAGTTGTTTGAGTTTTGCCCAGGCCTTCTCGATGGGGTTCAGATCGGGAGAATAGGGCGGCAGATAGAGCAGCTCCGCGCCGGCTTTTTCGATCCATTGGCAAACTGCAGGCGCCTTATGCGCGCTCAAGTTGTCCATCACCACCACGTCGCCGGGCTTCAGCACCGGGTACAGCAGGTGTTCAACGTAGGCCAGGAAGATATCGGTGTCGGTAGGCTCTTCGATGGTCATGGTTGCGACCATACCGCTGAGGCTCATGGCGCCCAGAATCGTCATGATTTTCCAGTGACCGCCAGGCGTCGCCTCGTGGATGCGTCTGCCTCCCGGACCGCGTGCGTAGAGCCGTGTCATCGAGGTAGTGACACCGCTCTCGTCAAGGAAAATCAGCCGTTCCGGTGAGATCGACTGGATGCGCGCCGCGAACTCTTCGCGTCGCTCGCGGTTGGCTTCGCTGTCCCGCTCGACCGCGTGGAGTGACTTTTTTTCAGCCGCAGACCCAACTTCTTCAACAGATGCCAGATCCGACCCAAGCTGAGCGAAATGCTCGCCTCACTATGCAACTTGGCCTGCAGTTGAGCCAGCGTCAGATCGGGTTTCGATGCCACCCAATCCATCACCTGTCGCTGCGCCGCGACACCGGCACGCCACTTGCGCCCGGGCTGGTGCCGCACCCGCTCGGCCTGCCCGGTGCGGTTCCGTTGTGCGGAGATCTTCTTCGCCCAGCCCACGCTCACCAGGAACCGATCCGCAAGTTCCTCCAGCGTCTCCTCGCCTTGATCGTAAGCAAACAGAAACTTACGGCGCAGGTCATCCCCATATGGCTTCGCCATCGATTCACTCGCCGCGGATCATCGCCACGACAAGTCTACACTATTAAAAAAAATGCTCTAGAGCCTGTTTTAAAAATCTGCTTTGTAACAGTGGCAGCAGTCGAGTCGGGCCGAAAGCTGTTCCCTATTCCCTATCTCCCCGCTGTTCTCGCTCTCACCAGCATGTACTTCACCGCCGCCTCCAGCTCCGCATGCGTCACATCTTCCACCACGCCTGCATCGCCAATCCCCACCGGCAACACGAACCGCCTCACCCCGCCGACATTCTTCTTGTCGCGCCCCGTCGCCGCCATGATTCTGCCCGCCGGCACTTTCAGCTTCGGCAGCGGTCCGTAGCGGTAGATCAGCTTCTCCATACGCTCCATCTGTCCGCCGGTAATTGTCCCCCTGATGCGCGCCACATGCAGCGATGCCACCATGCCCCATCCCACCGCCTCGCCGTGCAGCATCGCCTTGTAGCGCGTCGCCTGTTCCAGTGCGTGACCCACCGTGTGTCCCAGGTTCAAAATCATGCGCAACCCGCTCTCGCGTTCATCGCGCCGCACTACGTCGGCCTTCATCCGGATCGATGCTGAAATCACCCGCTCCAGTGCCTTCGGCTCCCGCGCCAGGATTTCGTCTGCATGCTCCTCCATATACCGCACCAGCGCCCGGTCGCGAATGAATCCCGCCTTCACGCTTTCCATCAGCCCTGCGCGCAGTTCGCGGTCCGGCAGCGTCCCCAGCAAGCCGATATCGGCAAACACCGCCCGCGGTTGCAGAAAATTCCCCACCAGGTTCTTGCCCTCGGGCAAATTCACGCCCACCTTGCCGCCCACGCTCGAGTCCACCTGCGCCAGAAAAGTCGTCGGCACCTGCACATAGGGAATGCCGCGCATAAACACCGCGGCCACAAAGCCGCCCACATCGCCCACAATCCCGCCGCCAAAGGCAATCAGCAGCGATCCGCGATCACCTCCGGCCCGCACCATCTCCCGCGTCAGCCGCTCCACGCTCTTGATCGTTTTGTGTGCTTCGCCGGCGGGCAAAAACAGCGTCACCGGTGGCTCAGCGAAAGACCGCAGAAAATTCTTCGACCACAGCGACCAGATCCCCGGTGATGTGACCACAAAAACCCGCCTCGCCCGTCCGCTATGGCGCAGCAGCCCTCCCACAGTTCGCTCAATGCGGACGGCAAGCGTCTCCAGCAACCCGCTCCCCGCAAATACGTCATACTTCGCCGAAGGTGTATCTACCCGTATCGTTTGCACAATGATTTCAATGATAGAAGACGCACGCGGCTGGAAGATGAGTATGCCCCGTGACGACGACTCGCACGGAGCCGTACTCTGAGTCTTGTGTCGAGCCCGCGTAGCGGGCATCAGACGATAGCCCATGGCGCAAGCCTGGGGGGCGATCGAAAATCCGCAACACCAGCCCGCGCAGCGGGCGTAAGACCAACCCACGTCAAGTCACTGTGTGCCCACCCTCGCCGCGCCTTTGCCTTTCGCGTCTAGTGTCATGAGTCAGAAATTCGTTCAATAATAATCTGGTCATCCTGAGCGAAGTTTGGCCGTTTTTCGGCCAAACGGAGTCGAAGGACCTGCATTTGTTTTTCAATGAACTTTGGTCTCACCACGCTGGCAGGCTGCTGAAAAACTCCGGTTTGCGAGCTGTTGGTGATGTAACGAGCGTAGCCGAATTTCCGTGGTAGGCTTTGTGGCGGGGAATGGAATGTCAACCGTTCGTCGCCTTATCACACCTGTGCTTGTCGGAGTTGTCGCATTCAGCGCGGATCTTCTCGCGTTCTGGTATGTGTGGGCTGAAGTTGATGCCATGCCTAATGCACATTCGACCTTCTGGCCGAGAATCGCGTGGCCCGTTATTTCGTTCCCGTTGTATTCAATCACATCTAAGAACTTCGCAACCGCCTACTTTTGGGAAATGGCGTTGTTAAACGTCTCTCTTTGGGCCTTTACGGCTGCGTTTATTGCATGGAAACTCGGACGCCGGAAAGCGGCTTGATGAGCGAGCGTACCGCTCCAAACACCCCCTCACGAAAGCAGCCGCGTGCCCTAGGTCTCGTTCGCCGCGGCGGATGAGACGTGGGGTTGCACCAAACTCCGTCCACCACGAAAATGGGTGCCCCATGTCTCGATTCTGAGACGTGGGATTGCATGACCCTGCGCCCCCGGCAATATCGGATCGGCGCACACGTCGTCCGCCGACTCGCAGACTTGCTATCCCGCCACCCCAGGCAACACATCACCCCTCGATGCAATCTCATCCTTATATAACTAGATCGTCCGCAACTGCCTTGGTCAATGGGCCCTCCGGTCACAAATCCCCCTGGAGAAGAGAAATGATCCTTGTGACAGGTGCCACAGGCACAAATGGCAGCGAATTGATCAGGAAGTTGTCCCCACGCGGTGTCCGTATTCGGGCCATGGCCCGGAAGCCGCCCAAAGCCCCAACCACACTCGCTCCCAACGTTGAGTTTGTCGCCGCAAACTTCGACGACGAACCGAGCCTGGCAAAGGCCCTCAAAGGCGTCGATAGCGCGTTTCTCACCACCAACTCCTCTGAGCGCGTCGAAAGCCAGCAACTTTGCTTTGTCCAGGCTGCGGCGGCCGCGGGCGTGCGCCGCATTGTCTATCTCTCACAGCTTCATGCCCGTCCCGATTCACCGGTGCGCTTTCTCCGCTATCACGCCAATATCGAAGCCGCGCTCGCGTATTCCGGCATGGCTTGCACCCACCTTCGGCCCAACCTCTTCATGCAGGGATTGCTCGCTTTCGCTCCTTCCATCCAATCGCAGGGCCGCTTCTACGCCATGGCCGGCGACGCAAAAGTAAGCCTCGTCGATGTTCGGGATATTGCGGCCGTGGCCGCCGCCGCGCTTACCGAGTCGGGCCATGAAGGCAAATCGTACGACATTACCGGACCCGAGGCTCTCACTCATCAGCAACTGGCGGCGCAAATCTCCGCCGTCATCGGCAAACCCGTCGAATATGTTGATGTGCCCGACGGTTCCATGCGTGGAACGTTGTCATCGTACGGCATGCCCGCATGGCAGGCGGATGGCCTCATCGAGGATTATGAACATTACCGCCGCGGAGAAGCTGCCGGTCTGTCGCAGGACGTCGAGAAAGTCACCGGCACTCCCCCGCGCTCCTTCCAGACATTTCTCGACGACTACAAGCAAGCCTTCCTGAACTGATATGCCGCGCGCAGGACCCCCACTTGGAGCCCTCACACAAACCGCTGGAGCAAATGATGATGGGGCACAGACCATTGAACGAGAATCGCTTAACCCCAAAATGGCGCGGCGTTCTAATTTGCTCTGGGCACTGGAGACACGCCAAAGGTGTCATCGTCGATTGCCAAAACGACCGCCCTGAGAATCACATTGTTGTTTCAAATTCCTCGAATCAACGAAACTGCAAATCCACGATTCGGGATCTTAAACAAAGGCTTGCCGATTCTCTGCTGTGACCGCATTGTGGCGAAGATCCGTCAGCTTACAATGTTTACTGATGTAAATGATCATCCCGATCACGCATGGTGGTTGATTGGTAAGATGTGGAGATGTGCGCGAAGACAGCAGTGGAGAAGAGGTTCGACGCGATACTCCGGCGGATGTTGCAGGCCAAGCCGCTGTCGCGATCTGAGGTCAGCGCGAAGCTTCAGGCGCGACGGAAGGCACGCAGCACAGGCAAGTAAGTTGAAGTTGACTGTTACGGGATCGAGTTAGAACGCAACCAGCGTCTTGTACGGTAAGGGTGTTCGACTGACCATACTTGTGAGCGCCATGTCGAAGATCGCCGCCTGCATGCGCCGCCGGTTGTACCGCCAGCAGAACTCGCGCATATAGCGATCCAGGTGCCAGGGGCTGAGCTTGTGGTAGTTGCCGACGATGGCACGCTTGAACAGCGAAAACGCATTCTCCACCGTCTGCGTAGTTGTCCAGACGCGCTCCCGGAGTTCCTTGGCGTGATTGCCTCTCGAGTGTTTCTCTCTGGGAATCAGACCCTTGTAACTGGGATTGCCATCGGTGACAATTTCTTTGGTGTTCTCCGCCAGTTTGGCATCCAGCACTGGCTTGATTGATTCGAAGCGGCGGTTGGACATCGACTCCAGGTGAATCCGCCCGTTGCGTTCGGCCATGCCGATCACCGTGGTTTTAGAGGCTTTGGCCACCTTGGACCCCTTGTGGCGAAGTTGGCCTCCAATATATGTTTCGTCGATCTCAACGGTGGTGTCGGGGTCTCCCAGTTGAACATCTTTGGCTTCCCGCATGGCTTCGCGAATCCGATGAGCCACATACCAGGCCGTCTTGTAGGTCATGCCGATGTGACGCCCGAGCTGGCTGGCCGAGATGCCCTTCTTGGCATCGCTCATCAGGGAGATCGCCGCGAACCATTTAGTAAGCGGAAGATGCGAATCATGGAATAGGGTGCCGGCAGTCGCACTGAACTGAAGCTTGCAGGCAGCACATTGAAACAAGCGACGCGGTCCGCCAGTCTTGTTCGTAGACTCGATCAGCCAGCACATGCCGTGATCGCACGCCACGCAGCGAACGCCCTTCGGCCAGCGCGTTTTGACTAGATGATCGAGTGCATCCTTTTCAGTTGAATACCGCCGCGTCAGAGAGTACAGATTCATCGCATGCCTCGGTTCCACCTATCATGCCTCTAAAATGAACATGTGTCAACGGGATAATAATTTCAACCAGTAAACACCGCACCACCCAAGGCCTGATCACTGATCACTGACCACTGACCACTGATCACTGATCACTGATCACTGCTTCCTGTTAGCCTCAAGGGTTATGGCAAAGGGCCCGCAGTTGGATTTCCTCGTGATGGGCGCAGGCGTTGCCGGCCTACGCGCCGCAATTGAACTCGCCCGCCATGGCGATGTTCTGGTAGTCACCAAGGAGTCGCTGGGCGAATCGAACACCCACTACGCGCAGGGTGGCATCGCCGTGGCCATGGACGGCGACGAAGACATCGCCCTGCATCTCGAAGACACCGTGAATGCCGGCGACGGCCTCGTCTATCGCCCTGCCGCAGAGGCCCTGGTCAGTGAAGGCCCGCTCCGTGTCGCCGAGCTCATCGAGTGGGGCGCCGATTTCGATCGTGAGGCGGGCAGCGAAAGCGACCGTCGCAGCGGCCCACTCCTCCGCACGCGCGAGGGCGCGCATTCGCTCCCGCGCATTCTGCATGCCAGCGGCGATGCCACCGGTGCCGAGATCAGCCGCTCCCTCGCTACCTTTGCTCGCGTTCACAAACGCATCCGCTTTGCGGAGTGGACCCGCGTTGCGGGCCTCGTGGTTGCCGATGGGCGCGTCGTCGCTGCCGACCTCGCCAGCGCCGAGCCAACCAGCGCGGCGTTCGGCGCCGAAGGTCACAAGAACCATCGGACCCACGTGCGCGTTGCGGCGCGTTCGATTCTCATCGCCGCCGGCGGCGCGGGCCAGGTCTATTCCGACACTACGAACCCCGCCGTCGCTACCGGAGACGGCATTGCCCTGGCCGCCCATGCCGGCGTCGAACTCGCCGACATGGAGTTCTATCAATTCCATCCCACCGCGCTTTCGCTTCCCGGCGCGCCGCGCTTTCTCATCTCTGAAGCGCTGCGTGGCGAAGGTGCCTACCTGCGCAACGACTGTGGCGTGCGCTTCATGGAGCACTATCACCCGCTGCTGGAACTTGCTCCGCGCGATGTTGTCGCCCGCGCCATCGCTCGCGAAGGCATCGCCGAATCGGGCGATCTGCAACGCCCCGTTTATCTCGACATGCGCCATGTGCAGAACATCGACATCCCAGCGCGCTTTCCCGGCATCAGCGCGTTCCTTGCCGAATACGGCCTCGACCTGCGCCGTGACCTCATCCCCATTCGCCCCGCCGCCCATTACCTCATGGGCGGCATCCGCACCGACCTAGGCGGACGCACCAGCCTCGGCGGCCTTTACGCCGCAGGTGAAGCCGCATGTACAGGCGTCCATGGCGCCAACCGACTGGCGTCCAATTCCCTGCTCGAAGGCCTGGTCTTCGGCGCCCGTGCTGCCCAGTCCATGCTCTCCGATTCGCTCCCCCCCGCTCCCGCCTCCGCTCCAGCCGACGCCCCCCACGCTCTCAGACCATTGCCGGCGAAAGAGGAGAAGCATGTAGAAAGCCTGATCGCCGCACTGCAAGCCGCCATGTGGACCGATGCCGGCCTGCTTCGCGAGGAGCCTTCGTTGCGCCGTGGCCTCGCCGTCCAGGCCGCTTGCGAGGCCGGGCTGGCCGAGATTTCCGCCCGCGGGCGCGCCAGCCGCCGCCTGGCCGAAGCGCAGGCTATCAGCCGGGTGGCCCACGCCATTCTCGTATCCGCGCTCGCCCGTGCGGAGAGCCGCGGCGCACACTTCCGCAACGATTTTCCAAGCCGCGACGACGCGAACTTCGGCAAACATTCAATCATCGGCCGCGACGCAAAAGTCCGCTTCGAGGAGTGGTGAAGTTTCCCGCGCCTATCGCCGCCAATCCAGGAGCGCCCGTCCGTGCCTTGACGTCTATGCTGGTGAACTGCAAATCGATCGTCAGTACGAGAGGCCTTTATGGAAAATCATGCGTTCTTCCTGCGTCTTTGTTTCCTTGCTCTCATGCCCCTCTCAACGCTGGTGCCCCCTTCAGCGCACGCGCAGACTCCATCCTCACGCGAGGCGGATGTCAGCAAAATCCCCGCCATCATCTTCGAGGGCTTGCATCAGCTCGGTGATCAAAAGCCTGAAGACGCTGAGAAGGCATGGTTCCGCGGCAGCCCGTTTGAGGGGCAGCCAGTTTCAAGCGAGCTTCGCTCCATCCTCGAAAGCTGCGGCAAATATCAGAACTTTGATCTCGTCCAAGAGCAGGACCTTACGCCGCGCCTCCGCGTCATCTATCTCGCCCTGAACTTTGAAGAGCAGCCAAAGATCGTCAAATTCGTTGTCTACAAAACTCTTGACGGCTGGATTCTACTCTCTCGCAAGATTGACATTGACGAAGCACTATTCGAGTCAATCCCTCAATTTGCACGGTGACTTGCTGACTCGCCAACCTGCTGACCCGCGTCCTCACCGCGGTCGCTCCTGGTCCTTGTTCCCTGATCTTGGGTCACTGACCCCGCGACCCTGACCGCTGATCGCCGTCACTGCCGCACACGCGGCCAGAATCGCCCCAATCACTGCCAACGAAAGCGTGACCGACACCGTGATCCATGGCGCGGCGAGCATCTTGAACGCCGCGAAGGCCAGGATGGCGCCCAACCCATAGTGCAACGCTCGGAAGCGGTCGAGCATCGCTGCCAGGCCAAAATAGAGGGAGCGAAGCCCAAGAATCGCCGCGACGTTCGAGGTATAGGCTACAAACGGATTGTGAGTAACGGAAAGGACCGCGGGAATCGAATCGGTCGCGAAGAGAAGGTCCGTAACCTCCACAGCTAGAATCACCGGCAGCAACGAACCTTTTGCTGGTTGCAGCCGCACGATCCAATCTGGAATCGCCGCGCGCGGCGAACCGCTGCGCACCAGCCGCCACGCCGCATAAAGCAGAAACAGGCCGAATATCCAGGCAATCCAGTGGAAGCGGCGCAGAAGCGTAACGCCTGCGGCGACAAATAGAGCGCGCAGCACAAACGCTCCCCACACGCCCCATAGCAGTGCAGTGTGCTGGCGCTGGCGGCCGATCCGGAATCCCTCGAAAAGAACCAGGAAAACAAAGAGATTGTCGACGCTGAGTGACGCCTCGATCGCGTATCCGGCCACAAATTCCAGTGCCGTCTGCCGGCCCATGGCCACTGCGACCCAGCAGGCGAATCCCGCAGCCGCCAGCGCAAGACCTGCCGTTTCCAGCCAGACGAATGTTTGCGCCTGCCGTGACTCGCGCCGGTGGCCGGGTAACAACGAATCCGCCAGCAGCACTGCCGCCACCACCGCGTGAAACCCTGCCCACCAGGCCCAGGAAACGCCCGCGATCATAGCTGGATGCTACAGGAAATGCCCCGCCGTCCGCCCCGGTATCGACAAACGCCTGTCACTTATCGGCCCTATTGCGCATCAACTGCATAGGGGCATTTTCAATATCTCTGATCGAGATGGATGGTCACGTGAGCGAATTAACGGAACGGCTTAGAACCGCAAAAGCGCAATCCCCAGATCACCGACCACAGGTTGTCATCGTGGGCGGCGGTTTTGCCGGCCTCAACGCTGCGAAAGGGCTTGCGCGCATGCCGGTCGAAGTAACCCTGGTAGACCGCAGCAATCATTACACTTTTCAACCCTTGCTCTATCAGGTAGCACTGGCGGTTCTCTCGCCGGCAGATATCGCCCAGCCCATCCGCTCCATCCTGCGCCATCAACGCAACACTCAGGTGTTGATGGATGAGGTGGTCGCCATCGATGTGTCCACGCGGCAACTGTCCCTTAAAAGCGGCGCAAAGCTCGCCTATGACTACCTTGTACTCGCCACCGGGGCCACTCACTCCTACTTCGGTAAAGATGAGTGGGAGCCACTCGCTCCGGGGCTCAAGGGAATTGAGGACGCAATTGAGATTCGGCGCCGCGTGCTGTTGGCCTTCGAATTGGCCGAAAGGCAGATGGTGGAGCATGGGTGGCATCCGCCGCTCAATTTCGTCGTCATCGGCGGTGGCCCCACCGGCGTGGAACTGGCTGGCGCAATCAGCGATATCGCCCAGTTGTACATGCGCCACGATTTTCGCCACATCGATCCCACCAAGAGCCGAGTTTTTCTCCTCGACTCCGGGCCCCGTATCCTTGCTGCCTATCCTGAGGACCTCTCAGCCAAAGCCGAGGCTGAGCTCAAACGCCTCGGCGTCGAGGTGCACACCCAGTCTCAGGTCACGGCGCTTGGACCCGGGTGGGTCGAGGCGAATGGACAGCGCATTGACGCCGCAGTCACCCTTTGGGCCGCAGGCGTACTGGCCTCGCCGTTGGGCAAAATGCTTGGTGCACCCCCCAAAGTGATTCTTGACCGCCGTGGTTGCGTCATCGTAGACGGCCAACTCAACCCCGCCGGACTGCCTGAAGTATTTGTCCTCGGCGACCTTGCTCATTTCGAACAGGACGGCCATCAGATCCCTGGCGTGGCCCAGCCAGCTATGCAAATGGGAGATTTCGTCTCCAGAATCATCGCCGCCGACCTCGCCGGAAAACAGCGCCCCACCTTTCGCTACTTCGACAAAGGCGATATGGCCACCATTGGCCGCATGGCCGCCGTGGCTAAGGTGGAATGGCCATTCAAGGCCCACATGAGCGGCTTCCCTGCCTGGTTCATTTGGGTCACCGTGCACATCTTCTTCCTCATCGGCTTTCGCAACCGCCTCTCCGTGCTCGCAAGCTGGATGTGGACCTACTTCACATTCACGCGAGGCGCGCGGCTCATCACTGGCAACCAAAACCTCCCAGGTTGGAGCGACCAGACCGCCGCTGGCCCCCGTTGCCGAGCCAAGGCAGCAGACTAAAGACGAGCGACGCCTTTTCATCCTGGTTGAAGCTTGCGAAAAATCTCGTTTCTTCATCATTGACAATTGGAAACCATTTGGTTACGCTTATGGTAACCAGATGGTTTCCGCTAAGCGCAACCAACGCGACATCGTCTTCCGGGCAATCGCCGACCCCACACGGCGCGAGATTCTCGGCCTGCTCCGCGAACGCCGTCAAACGGTCGGCGAAATTTCCCGGAATTTCTCGATGAGTCGTCCGGCCATCTCAAAGCATCTTCGCCTACTACGCTCCGCTGGCCTCGTCGTCTCCCACAGGCAGGGCACGACAAGCCGGTGCAGCCTGAATGCAAGACCCCTGCGAGCCGTGAACGACTGGCTTCGCGATTACGAAACCTTCTGGGCTGAAACCATGCGAAGCCTCAAAACTTATGTGGAGAATATTCAATGAATCCGATTACGGCGAGCGATACGATCGTTCAGGAAATCAAGATCAGAGGTGCCGCGGAACGAGTCTTTCGCGCGCTCACGAACCCCGAGGAGCGCCTGAAGTGGTGGGGCGGACCCGAGGGCAGATTCCGCTTCACAAAATTCGATTCGGATCTGCGTCCCGGCGGTAAGTGGATCATGCATGCAGAAGCCTATGGCGGCAAATTGGTGACAATCCGCGGCGAATACTGTGAGATTGACCCACCCCGTTTGCTCGTCTTCACATGGCTTCCTGATTGGTATGAGAACGCCACGGAATCTCTCGTGCGCTGGGATCTGGATGAACACGATGGCGCGACGACCGTCCGGCTCACGCACTCCGGACTGCTTACAGAATCTGCCCGTGAGAGCCATCGTGGCTGGCCACAAATCCTCGGCTGGTTAAAGGCTTACATCGAGTAAGCACCTGCGCCGTCTTGTAAACTATTAAGGAAATGCTCGACTTGGGATTCGTTCGCGCCAACCTGGAGTTGGTTGAAGAAAAACTGCGTGCTCGTGGGGCCGATCCGGTTGCTTTGCTGGGCGATTTCCGCGCCCTCGACAAGAGCCGGCGCGAGGCCATCACCCTGGCCGAGCAATGCAAGGCTCGCCGCAACGAACTAAGCCAGCAGGTGGGCGCGCTTAAAAAGACCGGCAAGAATGACGAAGCCAAAGCCGTCATGGAAGAAACGCGCGTCTTGAAAGACAAGCTCGACGAGATGGACAAGATTGCTACTGGCCTCGACGAGCAGTTGCGCCAATCCCTCGCCCGCATTCCCAACCTGACGCGTGACGAAGTTCCCGTCGGCGCTTCAGAAGCCGACAACAAAACCGTCAAAACCTGGGGCGAAATCCCAAAATTCGACTTCACCCCCAGGCCGCATTGGGAAATCGGCGAAGCCCTCGGCATCCTCGATCTTGAGCGTGCGGCCAAATTGAGCGGAGCGCGCTTTGCCGTCTACATGGGTGCCGGCGCCCGCCTTGAGCGTGCGCTCATCAGCTTCATGCTCGACTTGCACACGCGCAAGCACGGCTACACCGAGATCCTGCCGCCTTTCATGGTTAACTCCAGGTCGCTCTTCGGCACGGGCCAGTTGCCCAAGTTCGCCGAGGACCTCTTCCGCTGCTCCGATGCCGATGCCGACGCCGCCGCACGCGGAGAGTATAAGGACAGCGACCACTGGCTTATTCCCACCGCCGAAGTGCCCGTCACCAATCTCTATCGCGATGAGATTCTCGACGAAGCGCGCCTACCCATCTCATTCACCGCCTACACGCCTTGCTTCCGCGCTGAAGCTGGCGCGGCCGGCAAGGACACACGCGGCATTATCCGCCAGCACCAGTTTCAAAAAGTCGAGCTGGTCAAGTTCACCCGCCCTGAGGAATCCGACGCGCTTCACGAGCGCCTCACCCGCGATGCGGAAGAAATCCTCGAGACGCTCAACCTCCCGTACCGCCGTGTCCTGCTCTGCACCGGCGACACCGGCTTTTCCTCGGCCAAGACCTACGATCTTGAGGTATGGCTTCCAGGGCAGAATCTTTATCGCGAAATCTCTTCCTGTTCAAACTTTGACGCCTTTCAGGCGCGCCGCGCCAACATCCGCTACCGGCCCGTGTCAGCGGGCGCCAAGGCCAAGCCCGAGTTTGTCCACACGCTCAACGGCAGCGGCCTGGCCGTGGGCCGCACCTGGCTGGCGATTCTTGAAAACTATCAGCAGTCCGATGGCTCCGTGCTCGTTCCTGAAGCCCTTCACCCATACATGGGCGGAATGGATAGAATGACGAGGGAGCCATAATGGCGTTTTCAACCTCAGGCGGAGCGATCGCGCAGCCCAGGCGCGGCATTAAGCAAATCCTCAGCAGTTACTTCTACTGGACCTACCGCCGCGGATCGTTCCACTACGACATCATGGTGACTCTGATTCTCCTGTTCATCTTCGTCACCCCGCACCTTTGGGACTACGGCGCCAAGCCGTCGTTGGCCGCCGGCCCTTTGCATCCTTTCCAGGTTGTCTCCAGCGGGCGTGGCGTCATCATCACTGTGCAAGCGTCCGATGTGAACGTCCCGGCGGGCGCATCTTCCCGGCAAGTGAAAAACGCGCTCCGCAAAGCTATCGAACCTGTTACCGGAGATGATGTCTTTGTCGAGCACTGGGTAACCGTGACCGACGCCCAGGGGAATCTCGCGTGGAAGGTCTGGGCGCATCGCTAGACATTTCTCTGGTTCACCGCCTGCATCCGCGCATCAAATAGAAAAAAGGTGAAAGGAAGCCGATGTATTCAGGACGGAAGTTCGCCTATTTTGCCCTCATCGCCGCTGCGCTCTTACCAGCACGGCCCACTCGTGCCGACGATCTCAAGGACGTGCTGCAGAAGCTGAACGCTGCTGCAAAAGATTTCCATACCACGACGGCCAATGTCGAATTTGACACCATCCAGACCGATCCGATCCCCGATACCGACGTTATGACCGGCACTGCCTATTATGAGCGCAGCGGCAGCCGCTTCCAGATGGCCGCACACTTCGTGGAACACAACAATCAACCCACAGCCAAAACTTACATGTATTCCGGCGGTGTGCTTCGCGTGTCGGATACCGGCAAAGAAAAGGACGCAAAGCCTTACCCCGAGGCAAGTAAATATGAGAGCTATTTCATGCTGGGCTTCGGCGCCAGCGGCACTCAGCTCGCTGACAAGTGGGACCTCAAGTACCTCGGCACAGAAACCATCGATGGCGTGAAGACTGACAAGCTCGAACTGATCGCCAAGGATCCCGCGATCCGCAAGAACCTTCCTAAAGTCACCATCTGGCTCGACACTGCCCACGCTGTCAGCCTCAAGCAGGTCTTCGATGAGGGTGAAGGCGAATCCAGGGTGTGCCAATACACGAATTTCAAACTGAATCAGCCGTTACCCAAAGACGCTTTCAGCTTCTCTCCCGGCAAGTAGAGCCTGGATAGAATTCGCCAAAGCACAATGCCACCAGCGGCGAACAGCATCGGGAAGCACTCCAGCGTATAACGTGCCTCCGGCGCCTCCACGGTCAGTAGCAATGCGCTGCGCAGGAGCGTATAGGCCAGCATCGCGCCCCAAAACCTGGGCCGCATCCACAGCCCAATAATTCCCAGCAGCAAATAAACCGCATTCAGCGCAACGTAAGCCCAGCTGAACCGTGTCTCTACGCGGTGGTGTGCATAAACCCACCAGTCCAGGTCGATGGGCAGGTTCTCCACGCGCGGGCGCAACCACATATCGGCCACGCGGCCCAGCGGCAGCCACAAATAATAGCGCAGCGGATGCGCCGCATTCCTCTGCTCGGCCAGCCGTTCAAAACGCGCATCGATCTTTGGCGTAATCTCCATTCCGCTGCTGTTGTAATCATTGGCCAGCGCCACCGTTTCCGCTCGCTGTGCGGGAGAGTCAAAAGCGCGGTTGGGAAGCTCGTCCACATCCAGCTTGTCCCAAGGCACGTTCCAGTAGATCTCGTAGGTCGAAATAAAGTCGAGGCACCAGCTTTTCACCCAGCGTTCCCATCCTGGATTCGGGCTTTCGTCGGGATCGGTGGCCAGCCGTGGCGCCAGCGGCTGAAAAACGTGAAAGACCCGCCAATTGCGCGCCGTCCAAAGGCCAAAGGGGATCAGCCCGAGCAAAACGCAAACCAGCACCATCCGGACGAGCTTCCGAATCGGAATCTTTCCTGGCCCCTCGCCGCGCGGCAATCCGATCACCAGCGCAGGCGCGAAGGAAACGGCGGCCAGAGCCCCATCGGGCCGCAACAATGCAGCCCAGGTGACCGCGAAGGTAAACCACAGCGCGCCACCCCAGCTTGGCCGTTCGCGGAAGCGCGCCATGGCCCACATGGCAAGCGCCAGTGCAAAAAGCGTCGGAGTCTCGGTAAGTGGGGCCGCGGCGTATGAGGCGGTGAAAGGACACAGGCTGGCGAGCCAGAGCGTCGCCACCGCAGCGCCGTTCTTGAGCTCAGGTGGCGCGATACAGCGTACAAAATCAGCGAGGAGCAGGCAACCTAACAATTCAAGCACAATCTGCGCGCACGCTGCGGCAAAGTAGTTCTCCATTCCGAACAGCCTGAAGCAAGCGGCGAGAAAAAGAGGGTAGCCGGGCAGCCGGATCAGCGTCGAGTACATTGCGCCGTTGGGCAGTGTGAACGCAAAGCGGCCGTGTAACAGCAAGTTCTTTGCCAGGCCGCCGTAGATGGGCGTGTCACCATTGACCTCGAAGAGCCATTTCAGCATCCAAATACGCAGGACCAGTCCCGCGGCAAGAGGCAGCGCCACGGGCAGCGTGCCGCGCGCTTTGCCTGCGTTTTTAGTCAAGTGCCGCCACGCTGTCAATTGACTCTCTTGGTCTGCTTCCATACGATTCTTTATGTACAGCGTACGGCATTTCCAGGAATCCCGCGTCCCTCTCGATTTCGCGCAGGGTCGGCCGCATTCTCGGGATGCGGCGGTCTGTTTGCGCAGTTTTTGCGCGACCGTTTATTACCATGCTCCAAATGGGTGCAGCGCCAAGCACTGTCGCTGAATGACTTTTTCACCATCCGGGATCCCGCGCGACTCGGGGCCCCCTTTGGACGATTTTTGCTTTGTGGGATGGAGAAACCGATCTTCGCCCCTGGGGTGGAAGAGAAAGCCATCTTGGAAGATGCCAGAAACGCCACATAGCAGTTGGAGAACCGCCGAAAAGCACTGGACATGCCTGACCGACAAATCTTTTTCGACCCGGAACGCAAGCGCTGGAAGCGCCTGCGCCGCATTCTGGATGCGGCAGCCGTTGTTTCCACGCTGGTCTTGGCGGGTTTCATCTTCAACGTCCTGCGCACCCAGCGCTTGCCCGAGCTCTTGCTCCCGATACCCAAACATAATTATCGCGCTCTGCCGGACCAGTCCATCCTGTTGCGCGCAATCAGAAGCCAGCGTCCTGCGCGACGCAAAACCACGCGCAAACCCTCTGAGATTCCCTTGAATACCGGGGAAGGCTTGCGTGCCGCCTACTATGTGCAGTACGACGCTGCCAGCTATTCCTCGCTCAAGGAACACATCCACCAGATCGACTTGTTGTTCCCGCAATGGCTGCACGTAGACTCGCCTGACGGGACGCTGATGATGATGAGCGGCGACAACCTGCGTGAGCTTCCCGTCATCCAGGGAGCCACCATTCACGATCCCGACTATCTCAACAAGGTCAAGCACGTTATTCAGGCAGCTAAGGAAGACACAGAAATCTTCCCCGTCATTAACAATGTCAGCCCGCACACGCAGGAGTTTGACACCGGCATTGGAGAAGTCCTCAAGGACCCGGACAAAAGCGCCTCGTTCCTCAGGCAGCTCATGCGCTTCCTCATCGCGTACCCAGCCTATCGCGGTCTGTCGCTCGACATCGAAAGCATCCCCGACGATGCGGATCCCGCCTACCTGAGTTTCATTCAGGCCCTTTATGCCCAGATGCACGCGCGTAATCTGCGCCTCTATGTCAATCTAGCCGTTGCCACCAGCGATAGTGATCTCAAGCAGATCGCCGCCAACTCAGACGGCATCGTGCTGATGAACTACGACGAGCATCAGACCACCAGCGATCCTGGACCCATCGCCAGTCAGACCTGGTTCATTGGCAACCTGGAACGCGTGCTCAAGGTCGTGCCCAAACAAAAACTAATCTGCGGACTGGGCAACTACGGGTACGACTGGACGCTCTCGATCCCCGATCCCAAAGACAAACACCATCCCAAGCCAAAGGTCCTGAATACTGAGGACCTTTCGGTTTCCGATGCCTGGGAGCTCGCCTCCGACGCCGACGCCGATCTCGATCTCGATTACGACACGCTGAATCCACACTTTGAGTACATCGACGAAGACAATAATCAGCGTCATGTAGTTTGGTTCCTCGATGGAGTCACCGTCCTGAATGAAATGCGCGCGGCGCGCCTGCTCGGCCTGCAAACCTTCGCCCTATGGCGCCTTGGCTGGGAAGACAGTTCACTGTGGAACATTTGGGACCATCCCAGCGATCCGTCGTCGCTCCAGGCGCTCGGCACCGTCCAGCCCGGCCACGATGTTGACACCGAGGGAGACGGGGACATTCTGCGCGTTACCGGTCTGCCCCAGCCAGGCAAACGCACAGTGGAAGTCGACACCGACGAGCCCGATCCGCGCAAGAAGCTCATCGTCGACGAACACATGGACGTGTATCCGCGCACCTACACCGTTGAACAATATGGATATCATCCCAATGAGCTTGCGCTAACGTTCGACGATAGCCCTGATCCCACCTGGACGCCTAAGATTCTCGATATTCTCAAGGCCAAACACGTCAAAGGCACCTTCATGGCCATAGGCTCGGAAGCGGCGCAGCATGTCGGCCTGATGCAGCGAATTGTCCGCGAAGGCAACGAAATCGGAAATCATACCTGGACCCATCCTGACATCAGCGAAATCTCGTCGCGCCAGGTTGATCTTGAGGTCAATCTCACCGAACGCTTCTTTGAAAGCAAGCTGGGCGTGCAGCCGCTTTACTTCCGGCCGCCCTACGACATCGATGAAGAGCCAGACACGGATGACGAGGCCGCGCCGGCTTGGCGCATCCAGCAGAAAGGCTTCATCATCGTCGGCAGCAAGATCGATACCGACGACTGGGACGAACACCCTCGCAAAACAACCGCCGAGATCATCAACTCTGTGCTTGCACAATTGCAGACGATGAAAGTCAAGCCGCAGTTCCGCGGCTCCATCATCCTGATGCACGACGGCGGCGGCAACCGCTCGGTCACCGTGGCAGCTCTGGGACCGCTAATCGACGCGTTGCGTGCCCACGGCTATAACCTTGTTCCGGTCTCCGCACTGATGGGCAAAACCATGGCGCAAGTGATGCCGCCGCTCACTTTCTGGCAGCGCGTGCGCACCATTCCCGACTCCATCGCGTTTTCGGTGGTTGATATCATCGGCAACTTCATCGTCATGGTCTTCTTCGTCGGCGATGTGCTCATGAGCGCGCGCCTTATCGTCGTCGGCCTCTTCGCCATCATCGACCGCTTGCGACGGCCCCACCGTCAGGCCTCGCCCGGCTTCAATCCTCGCGTAGCGGTTCTCATCCCGGCCTATAACGAAGAAGCGGTCATCGTGCGCACCATCCGCTCCGTGCTCAACTCCGACTACAAAAACCTCCGCGTAATCGTCATTGACGACGGCTCGGAGGACCGCACCGCCGAAGTGGCCGCGGCAGCCTACGCGCGGGAAATCGCCGCCGGCCATGTGCAGGTCCTCACCAAGCGCAATGAAGGCAAAGCCGCCGCGCTCAACTACGCGCTCGATCGCATGAATGAAGAGATCTTCGTCGGCATCGATGCCGACACCGTGATCGCCGCCGACGCCATCTCCAAGCTTATCCCCCATTTCGAGGATCCGCGGATCGGCGCTATTGCGGGCAACGCCAAGGTGGGCAACCGCGTGAATCTTTGGACGCGCTGGCAGGCTCTCGAATACATGACCAGCCAGAACTTCGAGCGCCGCGCCCTCGATCTCTTCCATGTAATCACCGTAGTTCCGGGCGCCATCGGCGCATGGCGTACGGCGCCGGTAAAGGCCGCGGGCGGGTATCCACTGAACACCGTCGCCGAAGATGCCGACCTGACCATGAATCTGCTCGAGCAAGGATTCAAAGTTGACTACGAAGACCGCTCTCTGGCCTACACCGAAGCACCCATCAACGCCAAGGGCCTGATGCGGCAGCGCTTTCGCTGGTCTTTTGGCACGCTGCAGGCGGTGTGGAAACATCGCGCGGCATTTGTCCGCAACAAGGCCATGGGTCTCTTTGCGCTGCCCAACATTCTCATCTTCCAGATGCTTCTGCCGCTGGTCTCGCCCTTCATCGACATCATGTTCGTGGCAGGCATCGTCAACTTCCTCGTCGATCGCCACTACCACCCCGAAGCTGCCTCCGCCGCGAGCTTTGAAAAGCTCTTGGCCTACTTCGGCACCTTCCTGCTCATCGACTTCATCACTTCGACGGTGGCCTTCAGCCTGGAGCGGCGCCACCCGGCCAATAAGGGCGACGGCTGGCTGCTCTTCCACATTTGGCTGCAGCGTTTCGCCTACCGCCAACTGTTCTCCATCGTGCTCTTCAAGACGCTCAAACGCGCTATTGACGGCAAGCCGTTCAACTGGGACAAAATCCAGCGCACCGCCAAGATGAGTAAGTGTACCGACGAATTGGTCGAAACAGCGCCGTAGAACTTAGCTCGTTTGGGCAGGGGTCCACATTACCCCGAGAGCAGGTGCGAAGGATTCGCTCTATATCAGGGCACAACTTGAATCGCGCCGAAGACGAAACGGAATGAAATTGAGGCGAAGTGAATGAAGGCGGGATTCAGCTCCTGAGCACGTCCCGGAGCTCATGCGTCGATCCACCTCAAGCAGGGGCAAGATAGTATCTGGAAACTTCAAGCCTGTTACGGCCCCAGGTACAAATTCACGCCGGGCGGCGCAAAGCTCAGTTGCCCACTCCCGGCGTTGTAGTCCAGGTCGAGCGCGTCGCTCTTGCGGCCGTTGATGAGGATGGCCACCAGCACACCGTTGCCGTAGTGCCCCGCGAGGGCAATCGTGTGGCTGTGAATAGGACCGTATTCATTGTTGGGGCTGGTAGGGCTCCAATCGTCTTGGAACCGGTTAAAAGGATAAACACTGTAATTCTGTGGATGCTGCTGCCAGTTCTTGTCGTGAACCCAGACGCCATAGGCCTTGGGTAGATCGTTGGCTTCGAGAGCGGTCATGAACCGGTTCACCGTGTTTCGCCCGAACCAGTAACGGTTCCAGTTCCACGGCCAATCCACAGGGCGTCCGGCCACAAGCCACCATGCCACAAAGAGCACCAGCAACGTGCCAGCGGATATCCGAAAAATCAAGGCATTGCGCCGGTCGCGTGCGGCGTCAAACTTGGGAGCATCGAGCAAAGTCATCGGAAAACTTCCTCAGAACCAGAATACGGCGGTAGCGCACGAAATGGGGGGAAACGGGAAACAGAGTCGGAAGTTGGGCAAGGTTGAATAGATTCGGTCCCTTCCGCCAAAGACCCGTCTCTTCCCATTAGACACCGCAGAGCCGCCGTCTGTTCCCTACCCCGGCCCTTTCACTCTTCTCTGCTATACGTTGTGCGGCCCTTCTCAGCCTGGCGTTCCAGGGCCAGTTCGATCAGCCGCGTGATCAATCCCTTGTAGCTCAGGCCCGACGCCTCCCATAACTTTGGGTACATGCTGATCTGCGTGAATCCCGGCATCGTGTTCACTTCGTTTAAGTAAATACGCTGCTTGCCTTCCGGCTCCATCAGAAAGTCCACGCGAGCCAAACCAGAGAGATCGCACGCTTTGAATGCTGCTATGGCCATCTCACGAATTTGCCGGCTCTGCTCGCGTTTGATCTTCGCCGGAATCACCGGCACGGAGCCTTCAGAGAGATACTTCGCCTCGTAGTCGTAGAATTCCTTGCCCGGAATGATCTCGCCCACCACGCTTGCCTTGGGCTCGTCGTTGCCCAGCACGGCGACTTCAAACTCGCGGGCGCGCGCCGTATGTTCGCCGCGGCGGGCTTTACCCCCCACGCCCTGCTCCACAATCAGCTTGCGGTCATACTTCGCAGCCAGCGTCAGCGCAGGCCCAAGCTCTCCGCGGTTGTGCGCCTTTGTAATGCCTACCGATGACCCAAGGTTCGCGGGCTTTACGAACACCGGATAAGCGAGCGTCCGCTCCACGAGTGCGATCGCCTTTCGTGGAGACTTCTCCCAATCGACCCGGAGCAGCGCAACGTGCTTGACGATGGGCAGCCCGGCTTGTGCAAACAGACGCTTCATCACGTCCTTGTCCATGCCCGCGGATGAGCCCAGCACACCCGAGCCGACATAAGCGATCCCAGCCAATTCGAAAAGGCCCTGAATCGTTCCATCCTCGCCGTAGGTGCCGTGCAGCACCGGAAACACTACATCGATCGCTTTCCCTTCCGGGCCTTGAGGACCGGGCTCCGGCGCCAGCAGCGTAGGAATGCCCTCGTGAAGCAGTTTCGCCCCAGGTGTCGCT
Source organism: uncultured Acidobacteriaceae bacterium (assembly GCA_963758785.1). Classification (GTDB taxonomy): domain Bacteria; phylum Acidobacteriota; class Terriglobia; order Terriglobales; family Acidobacteriaceae; genus Telmatobacter. Next base: position 27,665 of record CAVWXA010000011.1, on the reverse strand, counting down.
TCAGGGTCCCCCGCGCGGAGTCTCCGGGCCACCCCGCCTGGGTCGCCCTTGAGCAGGCCGCGTGCGTCCGCAGCCGCCAGCCAGCGGCCCTCTTTGGTAATGCCGATTGGCGTTACATCAAACCTCTCGCGGTCGATCGCTCCCAAAACCGATGCCGCCGAAAGCAACGAGACCTCGTGCTCGCCGCTCCGTCCGCCAAAAAGAATCCCCACTCGCAGCTTTTTCGTCATTTTTCTGTCGGTTCGCCGCCCTCATTGCAAGCGGCCCACATTCAGTGTAGAACCCCGCGCCGCATCTCTTCTTCCAACGTCCCGGCACTGGTGCCGGAGCGGCTGTCTCAAGCTGAAACCACCGGGTCTGCCGTAAACAGAAAGCAACGAATTTGGGGGGGTGCCATCCCGGCGGAATCAAGGCCCCAAAGCACCAAAAGTGCTATTCCCAAGCACCCTGCTGAGAGTAAGATACTTGAAACTAAATCCACGTATTGTTCCCGCTCGCCAACGGCCCATCCCCGGCGCACCAGGATGAAGGAGCGGGTGGCCTTTTGTGTACAGCCTGCATGTGCGGAGAGATCGGAACGGTGACAGGGCTCGATTTGATCAAGCGACTTCTCTTCGCGGCGGCCATTCTTTTTTCAGCGATCTCCGCGCGAGCATCCGCGCCCGCGCCGCTGACCACCATTCATCTGCTTGAGACTGTCACCAACACTGAAGCCAGCAAACATCTTCCGGTCTCGTTCCAGGCGACCGTCACCTATTTCCGCGGGTATGACAAAGATCTCTTTCTGCAGGACGGCCACGATGCAGTCTATGTTCACGCTACGACTAATCTAAAGCTCGCTCCCGGCGATCGCGTCCTCGTGCGGGGAACAACCCACGGGAGCTTCCGCCCCTTTGTAGAAAGCGACGATATCACCCTCGTCGGTCATGGCCCGCTGCCCGAGCCCGAAAAACCCACCTTCGAGCAGATGATCCGAGCCGAAACCGATTGCAGGTTCGTCACAGTACGCGCCATCGTCCGCTCCGCCGACCTCGTGCCAAATACTCTCGCGCCTAGACCAACAGCTTATCTGCGCATGCTTGTGGATGGAGCGCCGGCGGACGCGAACATCGACACTGACGATGTCAACACCTTGAAAGGCCTCCTCGACGCTGAGGTGCAAATCACCGGGCCGGTGTCAGGACACTTCGACAACAAAATGCAGCAAACCGGCATCCTGTTCCACATTCAGTCGCTGGACGGCGTCAAGATGCTGAAACCTGCCGGCTCCGATCCCTGGTCACTGCCGATCACACCGATGAACGTCGTGATCGCCGGCTTCCGCTCCTCAGATCGCTCGCAGCGAATGCGAGTCCAGGGAACAATTACCTACTATCAGCCGGGCTCGGCGCTGGTGCTCCAGGATGGTTCCAAAAGCCTTTGGGTCGAAACGCGTGACTACAGCCCGCTGCAGGTCGGCGATCGGGCAACCGCAATCGGATTTCCAGATGTGCAGAACGGCATTCTGGCCTTGACCCGCAGTGAAATTCAGGACAGCTTAGTTCAGAAACCAGTGATCGCTCCCCTGTTGACTTGGCGAGAGTTGGCTCTTGGCGGCAACACGGCTACCGGCCATAGCTTCGATCTTGTCTCCATCGAAGGTGAAGTAGTCGCGGATGTCAGGCAGGCAACCGAGGATGCGTATGTGCTTAAGTCAGACGGGCGCTTATTCTCGGCGATTATGCGTCATCCCAGCTCTCTGATGGGAGTTCCGCTTTTCCCTATGAAAGACGTTCCCCAAGGTGCACGGATCCGCGTCACTGGCATTTGTATCTTGACAGACGCCAACCCATTCAACGGCGAGGTGCCTTTCAATATTTTGCTCCGATCCCCCGGCGACATTCTCGTAGTCGCTAATCCCTCCGAGTTGAATTCGCACAATGCCGCCCTGGTTGTAGCATGGCTGCTCATCGCGGTGCTCGCGATCGGAATGCGTGGATGGTACCTGGAGCACAGAACTCGCCGCCAGATAGGTTCGCTGGCGTACGTGGAGCAGCGGCGCGGCCGAATCCTGGAAGATATCAATCATTCAAAACCCCTGGCCGGAATACTGGAGCGAATTACCGAGTTGGTTTCTGTTCGTCTCAACGGAGCGCCATGTTGGTGCCAAATTGCGGGTGGAGCGAAGCTGGGCAACTGCCCCGCGCAGCTTGATTCCTCGCTGCGCACGGTCGAGCATCCCATTGCCGCCCGCTCCGGGCCTGCGCTCGGATCGATCTTCACCGCTCTTGATGCGCGCACCAAGGCCTGTGCTTTGGAGACCGAGGCCCTTTCGATGGCGGCGGAACTGGCCACGCTGGCCATCGAAACCTCGCGGCTCTACTCCGATCTCGTACACCGTTCGGAATACGATTTGCTCACGGACGTCCACAATCGCTTCGCGATGGAGAAGGCCCTGCGCGCACAGATTCATGCCGTGCGCCAATCGGCCAGCATCTTCGGGATGATCTATATCGACCTGAATGAATTCAAACAGGTGAACGATGTCTATGGGCACCAGGCTGGCGACCTGTATCTGCAGGAATTAACACAGCGCATGAAGGACCAGTTGCGCCCTGGCGACTCGCTGGCGCGGCTTGGCGGAGACGAGTTCGCGGTACTGGTCTCTCAGGTACGCAATCGAGCTGAAGTTGAGGAAATTGCCGCCCGCCTTGAACGCTGCTTCGACGAGCCATTTAAGGGTGAGGGTTATGCGCTCCACGGCTCGGCGAGCATCGGCATCGCGCTCTATCCTGAAGATGCGAACTCCGCCGACAGCCTTCTTCGCGCCGCCGACGCCGCCATGTACTCAGCCAAGTACACAAGGTCTGGAAAAAGCCGGTCGCCGAAGGCACAATCGGAGATCGATCTCACCGCAAAGAACTAGCGGATCGAATCGATCCAACAGCCCGTTCGCCTTGAACTTCATCGATCTCGATCGTTTCAAGCAGGTGAATGACGATTGCGACCACCACGCTGGTGTCCTTTACTTACAGCAAGCAGCGCAGCGTATGAGGCGGTAACCCCGCCCAGGCGAACGCTTGCATGTTTGGATTCAGATGAATTCGCCGTCTTGGAGGACCATGTAGTGCACGGCTCGGTGAGCGTCGGCAGCCTGTGCGGCAAAGCTGACTCCGCCATGTACGCGATCAAGCAATCCCGGCACAAACGCAAGCAGATGCCTTTCGCGGGCTCCGTCCCCGATCTTGGCCACTGCGCATAAGAAAAGGCCCGGCTTTTGGCCGGGCCTTCCACAATTGCAAACCAAAGGGCTGCCGCACCGCAGGTGCTTATTCGGCCGCCATCTCCTCGGCTTCGCCCTCTTGCCGCATCAACTCCAGCTCGCGTTCGGCGGCTTCGATCTCGGCGTGCACTTCCTGCTGCACACGCGCCGCCGCCTCTTCAAGCTCCGGCGAGAGCTGCACGTTTCGGTAGTACTCCAGGCCCGTGCCGGCGGGGATCAGGCGCCCGACGATCACGTTTTCCTTCAACCCGCGCAGATTGTCCACCGCACCGTTAATGCTGGCCTCGGTGAGCACGCGCGTAGTTTCCTGGAAGCTGGCCGCGGAAATAAAGCTGTCGGTCGAGAGTGACGCCTTGGTAATGCCCAGCAATAGCGGACGCCCGATCGCCGGACGGCCTCCATTGGTCAGCACGCGCTCGTTCTCTTCCCTGAAGCGGAAGCGGTCAACCTGCTGCTCGAGCAGGAAGTTGGTGTCTCCCACTTCATCGATCCGCACCCAGCGCAACATCTGCCGCACGATGACCTCAATGTGCTTGTCGCTGATGGCCACGCCCTGCAGCCGATAGACTTCCTGGATCTCGTTCACCAGGTACGCCTGCAGCTCCTTTTCGCCCAGCACGGCTAGAATGTCGTGCGGGTTCAACGGACCATCCATCAGCGGGTCGCCGGCGCGCAGGCGCTCGCCCTCTTGCACGTTCACGTGAATACCGCGCGGTACCGAATACTCTTTCTCGTCGCCGTTATCGGCCGTCACGTAGATCTTGCGCTGGCCTTTCGAGACCTCGCCAAATCGAACCACGCCATCGATCTCGCTGATGATCGCGGTTTCGCGCGGCTTGCGTGCCTCGAACAGCTCGACTACTCGCGGCAGACCGCCGGTGATGTCCTTGGTCCGCGTGCTCTCCTTGGGAATCTTCGCAAGCACATCGCCCGGACCCACATTGTCGCCGTCCTGCACCATCAAGTGCGCACCGCGCGGCAGCAGGTAGCGCTTGCTGCCCTTTGCGCCCTTCACTCCAATCGCCGGCTGCCGCTTCTCGTCGGGCGAGTCAGCGACCACCCAGCGAGAAAGCCCGGTTACTTCGTCCACTTCCTCGTTCAGCGTGATGCCTTCCTGCAGATCCTTGAACTGCACCGCGCCGCCGATCTCAGTGAGAATGGCGTAGGTGTAAGGATCCCACTCGGCCAGCATTTCGCCCAATTTGACTTGCGAGCCCTCACGGACGCGAAGCCGCGCGCCGTAGACAACCTGGTAGCGTTCTTTTTCGCGGCCACGCTCGTCCACGATAGCCAACGAGCCTGAGCGGTTCATAGCCACCAGCTCGCCTTCCTTGCTTTCCACTGTGTTCAGGTTGATAAAGCGCACGAAGCCATTGTTCTTGGCGTCGAGGCGCGACTTGTCGGCCACGCGGCTGGCGGTACCGCCCACGTGGAATGTGCGCATGGTCAGCTGCGTGCCCGGTTCGCCAATCGATTGCGCTGCAATCACACCGCAGGTTTCTCCCAGCTCGACCATACGGCCCGACCCGAGGTTGCGCCCGTAGCACAGCGCGCACACTCCGCGCCGCGACTCGCAGGTCAGCACGGAACGAATCTTCACCTTCTCCACGCCCGCGCCCTGGATCGCTGATGCGATATCCTCGTCGATGGGCTGGTTCACCTCAACGACGACGTTGCCATCGTAGTCCTTGATCCGTTCAAGAGACACACGGCCGATGATGCGATCGCGCAGCGGCTCGATGATCTCGCCCGACTCGACGATCGAGCCCACGTAGATCCCTTCCAGCGTGCCGCAATCCTGCTCGGTCACAATCACATCCTGCGCCACGTCGACCAGCCGGCGCGTCAGGTAGCCGGAATCGGCGGTCTTGAGCGCCGTGTCGGCCAGGCCCTTGCGCGCGCCGTGCGTCGAAATAAAGTATTCGAGCACCGTCAGCCCCTCGCGGAAATTCGCCGTAATCGGCGTCTCGATGACTTCGCCGCTTGGCTTGGCCATCAGTCCGCGCATACCGCTCAGCTGGCGAATCTGCTGCTTCGATCCACGAGCGCCGGAGTCGGCCATCACGTAGATGGGGTTCATGGCCCCCTCGTCATCGGCACGCTTCATGTTGCTGAACATCTCGTCAGCCACCTGGTCCGTAACCGCCGACCACATCTGGATGACCTTGTTCGAGCGCTCGCCGTTGGTGATCGCGCCGTCCATATATTGCTTTTGGACCTCGATCACCTTCTTGTCGGCCTCATCTACAACGGTGTACTTGCTCGCCGGAATGACCATGTCGTCCAGGCCCACTGAGAGGCCGGAGCGGGTGGCGTACTGGAAGCCCAGCGACTTGATGCGATCCAGCATACCCACCGTGGTTTCGAGGCCGAGGTTCTGATTGCAGTAGTTCACCAGTTGCCCGATGCCCTTCTTTTTCAACAGACCGTTGATGAACGGCATGCCATCCGGCAGTGAGTCGTTCAGGATCACGCGTCCCACTGTTGTATTGATGTACTCCTTGTCGAAGTCCACTGGCTCGGTGTGCGTCAGGTCCTGATCGTCGTAGGCCGTCGTCATGTCGAGCACCTTGCCTGTATAACGCAGTCGGATCGGCGACAGTGTCTCCACCTCACCGGCTTCGAGAGCCATCAGGATCTCTTCGGTGTTGGCAAACACCCGCCCCTCGCCCTTGGCGCCCTTCTTGGCCTTCGTCAGGTAATAGAGACCAAGCACCATGTCTTGCGTTGGTACGGTGATCGGCTGCCCTGAGGCTGGCGAAAGAATGTTGTGCGATGCCAGCATCAGCACGCTGGCTTCAATCTGCGCCTCAGGTGACAGCGGAATGTGCACCGCCATCTGGTCACCGTCAAAGTCCGCGTTGAAAGCCGTGCAAACCAGAGGGTGAATCTTGATCGCCTTGCCTTCAACGAGCACCGGCTCAAAGGCCTGAATACCCAGGCGGTGCAGCGTCGGAGCGCGATTCAACAGCACCGGGTGATCCTTGATAACTTCTTCAAGGATGTCCCACACGACTGGCTCCTGCATCTCCACCATTTCCTTGGCTTGCTTGATGGTGGTGCACTGTCCGGTCTGCTCCAGGCGGTGATAGATGAAGGGCTTGAACAACTCAAGCGCCATCTTCTTCGGCAAACCGCACTGGTGCAGCTTCAGCTCCGGACCCACCACGATCACCGAGCGCCCTGAGTAGTCCACGCGCTTGCCCAACAGGTTCTGGCGGAAGCGGCCTTGCTTGCCCTTGAGCGTGTCGCTCAACGACTTGAGCGGGCGATTGTTGGCGCCTCTCAGCACACGACCGCGGCGACCGTTGTCGAACAGCGCGTCCACGGCTTCCTGTAGCATGCGTTTTTCGTTGCGCACGATCACTTCCGGCGCATGCAGATCCATCAGCTTCTTCAACCGGTTATTGCGGTTGATCACGCGACGATAGAGATCGTTCAGGTCCGACGTGGCGAAGCGGCCTCCGTCCAACGGCACCAGGGGGCGCAACTCCGGAGGAATCACCGGCAGCACGTCCAGAATCATCCACTGCGGCTTGTTGCTGCTCTTGCGGAAGGCTTCAACAACCTTTAACCGCTTGGCGTACTTGATCTTTTTCTGCGCTGAGGTCTCGGTCTTCATCCGCTCACGCAGCTCAATTCCCAACTCGTCCACGCTCACGCGCTTGAGCAGTTCCTTAATCGCTTCGGCGCCCATCATGGCCTTGAAGCCGGAGGGCCGGAATTGCTGGTCAAGTTCGCGGAAGCGGGTTTCGTCCTTGATGATTTCGCGCTCGCGCACCGGCGCGTCGCCAGGATCGACCACGACGTACGACTCGAAGTAGAGAATGCTCTCCAAGTCGCGCAGCGAAATGTCGAGAAGGTGACCGATCCTCGAGGGCAGGCCCTTGAAGAACCAGACATGCGAGCACGGAGAAGCCAGCTCGATGTGGCCCATGCGTTCGCGCCGCACCTTGCTCACTGTCACTTCCACGCCGCACTTGTCGCAGATTACGCCGCGGTGCTTCATGCGCTTGTACTTGCCGCAGAGGCATTCCCAGTCGGTGACGGGGCCGAAGATGCGCGCGCAGAACAGGCCGTCACGCTCCGGCTTGAAGGTCCGGTAGTTGATAGTCTCCGGCTTGGTTACCTCGCCATGCGACCAGCTCCGGATTTTTTCCGGAGAGGCAAGCATGATGCGGATTGCGTCGAAGTCGGTAATCGGGCTGCTGAGCTCAAACGGGTTCGAACGAAACAAGGCGACCCTCCCTGGCAGGCTCTCTGTTGCCCGCCGCGGTTACGCGTTTTTCCAATTGCTCTGGTCCGAAACCGCCGCTCTCTGCCGGCTTTTTCCTCAAGAAAAAGCCGAATTGAACCACGCCGGTAGGCTTACGCGAATTGGAAAAACGCCATATTTCCCGGGATTCTTTTGGGGTCCTTCCTTCCCGGGAGGCGGCGTTTACCACCTGCAAGAAGGACCCTGAACAACCAAAACTGTTCTCAATCACTGCTGGGTGCCCCAGGTCTCGCTTCTGAGACCTGGGATACCTCGTAACTTAGTCCGCCACCGCCGCCACTTCCGGCGTAGGCAACTTCTTGATGAGATCCGCGCGCTTGATCAGTTCCACGTCAAGGCATAGCGACTGCAACTCGCGAATCAACACGTTGAACGACTCAGGCACACCCGGCTCGATTGCCGCCTCGCCCTTGACGATGGCCTCGTAGATCTTGGTGCGGCCATATACGTCGTCTGACTTGGCAGTGAGCAGCTCCTGCAGGATGTACGCAGCGCCGTATGCTTCGAGCGCCCAAACTTCCATCTCGCCGAAGCGCTGTCCGCCGAACTGCGCCTTGCCGCCCAGCGGCTGTTGCGTGATCAGCGAGTACGGCCCGATCGATCGCGCGTGAATCTTGTCGTCGACCAGGTGTGAAAGCTTGAGCATGTAGATGTAGCCCACCGTTACCGGCTGCTCGAACTGATCGCCAGTCAGGCCGTCGAAGAGCGTCGTCTTGCCTGAAGAGGGCAATCCCGCCGCAGCCAGCAGCGCCTTGATCTCGTCTTCGCGCGCGCCGTCAAAGACCGCCGTTCCGAACCAGATGCCCTTCTCCATGCCCGCGGCGACACGCAATAGCATCTCGTCGTCGAGCTCTAGCAGCTGGCGAAGCGTGGCTGTGCCGGCGAATTCCTTCTTCATCAGCTCGCGCACATATGCAGCATCGGTGTTGGCCTTCACAAGCTCGGCAACCTTCCTGCCCAGCGCGTGCGCAGCCCAACCCAGGTGCGTCTCGAGGATCTGGCCTACATTCATACGCGAAGGCACGCCCAGAGGATTCAGCACGATCTCCACCGGCGTTCCATCGGGCAGGTACGGCATATCTTCTTCGGGAAGAATGCGCGCGATCACGCCCTTGTTGCCGTGGCGGCCGGCCATCTTGTCGCCTACGCTCAGCTTGCGCTTCATGGCCACGTAGACCTTCACCAGCTTGATCACGCCTGGCGGGAGCTCGTCTCCCTTTTGCAGCTTGGCTACCTTCTCGTTGGTGATCTTGCGCAGCACTTCGATCTGCCGTGACGTCATCTCTTCGATTTCGTCGATCTGCTCGTTCACCCGCGGATCCTTGTCGGCATAGCGGATGCGCTTCAGGTTCTTCGTCGAGATGCGCTCGATCGTATCGCGGTCAAGGATCGCGCCTTTCGTCAGCAGGCGCTTGTTGGTGCGCTCGTCGTGCAGGTCGGCCAGCACTTCCTTGGCGCCCAGAATCGATTCCAGACGTTTCAACCGCTCATCGGTCAGAATGCGGATCTCGTCGCCCAGGTTCTTTTCGAGTTTGGCAATGTACTCGCCCTCGATCTGCTTGGCGCGCTCGTCCTTCTCCTGGCCCTTGCGGCTGAAGATACGCACGTCCACCACCGTTCCCTCGATCCCTGGAGGGCAAGTGAGCGAAGCGTCGCGTACGTCGCCGGCCTTTTCGCCAAAGATGGCGCGCAGCAGCTTCTCTTCTGGCGTCAGTTGGGTCTCACCCTTCGGCGTCACCTTGCCCACCAGGATGTCGCCGTGCCCGATCTGAGCGCCGATACGGATGACACCGCTCTCGTCCAAGTCGCGCAGTGCGTGCTCGCTCACGTTGGGAATGTCGCGCGTGATCTCTTCGGGGCCCAGCTTCGTGTCACGGGCCTCGATCTCGAACTCCTCGATGTGCACCGAGGTGTAATAGTCCTCGCGCACCAGCTGTTCGCTGATCAGAATCGCGTCCTCAAAGTTGTAGCCGCGCCAGGGCATAAACGCCACCAGCACGTTGCGGCCCAGCGCCAGCTCGCCTTGTTCGGTGCACGGCCCGTCGGCAATTACCTGGCCTTTCACCACACGCTCGCCCTCACGAACCACCGGCTTCTGGTTGATACAGGTGTTCTGGTTTGACCGCTTGAACTTGATGAGCTGGTAGATATCGGAGCCAACCTCGCGGGAAAGCTGCGTGGGATGGTGCTCGCCCTCCACGCGCACGATAATGCGCTCGGAGTCGACCGAGTCCACAATGCCGTTGCGCTTGGCCAGAATCACGGCGCCGGAGTCGCGTGCTGTCACGCCCTCCATACCCGTGCCCACCAGCGGCGCCTCAGCCGCCAGCAGCGGTACGCTCTGGCGTTGCATGTTCGCGCCCATCAGCGCGCGGTTCGCGTCGTCGTGTTCCAGAAACGGCACCAGTGACGCAGCCACAGACACAAGTTGCTTCGGGCTCACGTCGATGTAGTCCACCTCGGCCCGGTTTACCAGCACAAAATTGCCTTGCCTGCGCGCATTCACCAGGTCTTCGGTAATCTGGCCCTCATCGTTGAAGTCAATGTTGGCTTGCGCGATTGTGTGCCGGTCTTCTTCCCAAGCAGAAAGGTAGAAGCTGTAAGGCACTGACTCGATGCTGCGCTTGCCCGCCTTCTTCAATTGCGCGTTGAGACGAGCCGCTTCGTCCTTTTCGATGTGATCGCCCACGCGTAGTCCGCTCTCGCCGGCGTTCACAATCTCAACAAAATCAAGGATGCGCGAGTCCTTCACCTTGCGGTAAGGCGACTCGATGAATCCATATTCGTTGATGCGCGCAAAGCAGCTCAACGAGCTGATCAGGCCGATGTTCGGGCCTTCCGGCGTCTCAATCGGGCAGATGCGGCCGTAGTGCGTCGGATGCACGTCGCGCACCTCGAAACCCGCGCGCTCGCGCGACAGTCCGCCCGGCCCGAGTGCTGAAAGCCGCCGCTTGTGCGTGATCTCCGACAACGGATTAGTCTGGTCCATGAATTGCGAGAGCTGCGAAGAGCCGAAGAACTCGCGGATAGCCGCCATCACCGGCTTGGCGTTGATCAGGTCGTGCGGCATGGCCGTGTTCAGCTCCTGATATACGCTCATCTTTTCCTTGATGGCCCGCTCCATGCGCACCAGGCCGATGCGGAATTGGTTCTCCATCAGCTCGCCGACGGCGCGCACGCGGCGATTGCCCAGGTGGTCGATGTCGTCCACCGCGCCGATGTTCTTGCGCAGCTTGAGCAGGTAGCGAATCGTCGCGTAGAAATCCTCGGGCGTCAGCGTGCGGTGATCGAGCGGCGTGGCGTCCTGGTTTTCGTAGAGCTTGATGTTGAACTTCAGCCGGCCTACCCGCGAAAAGTCGTATTTGCGGGCATCGAAGAACATCCCCTCGAACAGCGCGGTTGCCGTGTCCAGCGTAGGCGGGTCGCCCGGCCTCAGCTTGCGGTAAATCTCGATCAGCGCCTCTTCCGGCTTGTGCACCGAGTCGCGCTTCAGCGTATTCGAGATGATATTGCCCACATCGTCGCGGTCAGGGAAGAACATTTCGAGGCCGGTGGCGCCTGAGGCCAGCACTTTGTGCAGCCGATCGGCGGTCAACTCAACGTTGGCTTCCACCACCACTTCCCCGGTTGTCGGATCTACAACGTCGGACGCGGTCATCGCGCCATCCAGCTCCGCGGCTTCCACTTCCACCTTGTCGATGCCCGCGCCGCGAATCGCCTTGAGCGCATGCGTCGTAATCTTGCGCCCGGAGTGGGCAATCTCTTCACTGCCGTGGCGCAGCGCGTGCGCCGGCTTCACCCCCACCAGGTGTGTACCCGTCGTAGCTTCCGGCGGCACCGTCCAGAACAACTTGCTGTCCGCAATCTGGATCCGGTCGACCGTGTAGAAGGTTTTTAGAATTTCTTCATCCGATCGCAACCCCAGCGCGCGCAGGAAAATCGTCCCCAGGAACTTTCGCTTGCGGTCGATGCGCACATAGAGCGTGTTCTTCTGGTCGTACTCAAACTCCACCCACGAGCCGCGGTAGGGAATGATCTTGCCCAGGAAGTAGGTGCGGTTGTTGGCGGTCTCAAAAAAGACACCTGGCGACCGGTGCAACTGCGAAACGATTACGCGCTCGGTGCCGTTCACGATGAACGTTCCGTTCGGTGTCATCAGCGGAATATCGCCGAAAAACACCTCTTGCTCCTTGATGTCGCGGATGGTCTTGTTCCCCGTCTCGGGGTCCTTGTCATAGATGGTCAGCCGCACCGTTACCTTCAACGGCGCGGAGAAAGTCATGCCCCGTTCCTCGCACTCCTGCTGGTCGTATTTCAACTGCAGGCTTACCGGGTCACCGCATTTGTTGCAGAAGTCGGGTGTGTTTTTGTTGTACGTTCCGCACTTCTGGCAGAGCACGTCGCTGGGCAGGAAGGGATCGGTAATGACCATCGCGCCGCAATGCACACAGGCCGTCCGTAAATGATGCAGCCCCTTCAGGTGGCCGCATTTGCACTCCCAATTGCCGATTGAGAAGTCGACGAAGTCCAGCTGCGAGATGCCGCGGAAGTCGGTAATCGGAAATACCGACACGAACACCGACTGCAAGCCGGAGTCGTCGCGCTCGTTGGGCAGCTTGTCCATTTGCAGGAACCGTTCGTAGGAGCGGCGCTGCACTTCAATCAGGTTAGGAATCTGGGTTGCAGTGGGAATCTTTGAAAAATCGAGCCGGCTGCGAATCGCGCGCTTCTCGTTGGGCATGTTCACTCCTGAGCCTCGTCAATCCGGCGCCTCGCCTTAATCTTCTGGCCGTGCCGGGCCGGCGCCCGAGTCTCATTGGCGTCGGCGAAGTTCCGTAAGAAATCGAAGATACGGTCAAGCGGAAGCCGAGATTCAGTTCCGCTCTTTTACTGCCGGCAGCATGGAAATTGCGTTCCAGGCGTGCCGGGAAGAACCCAGGTCAGGCGGGTTCTGTGACAGCCACGTCAAAAACGCGTGCTCGATGTTGCCGTCGATCGGGTACCTGCGCTAGACTGCGCACAATTAGTGGGAGCGAGCGCCACGGACAGACCCAAAAATCGGGGTGAAGGCGTAGCGCGATCTTGTGTGTGCATAGTCAATTAGATGATCAAGAGTCTGGATTCGACGCACCGGGGAGACACGAGAAGCCCGTAAGGACGCAATGCCTCACGAGCGCGGCTTATCGCCAGTGCCCCCTTCCGAATTTTCTTCCATTGCCCTCGCCGATCGCAAAACCCGCTTCTGCCGCGAATTGCCGGTTGCCCGAGCCTCATCAACAGCCGCCTCGCCTGACCCCAAGACAAACTGCTGACCCAAAAGAACTTAACAGACTCGCAACGCTCACCTCAAAGGACTTCCCGCTACCCTCGATTGTGAACGATTGCGTGTACGCCACGCTCCGCCTTTTGCTCCGCCTTACCGCCCCGTTCGCCGACCAAGGCTGACGAACCCTGCCGCTAAGACGCGCACTTTATATCGTAACGCGTCTCGGCGGTAGTTGCAAGCGGTCCAACTTACTTCACCTCGACGGTCGCGACGCCTTCGAATTTCTTCCTGATGGCTTCGGCCTCATCTTTGGTCGCGTTTTCCTTGATCGGCTTCGGAGCCCCGTCTACCAGGTCCTTGGCTTCCTTCAGACCCAGCGATGTGACTTCGCGTACCGCCTTGATGGTGTTGATCTTGTTAGCACCAGCATCTTTCAGGATGACCTGAAACTCGGTCTTCTCCTCGGCCGCCGGAGCCGCTGCGCCTGGGCCCGCGCCGCCCGCGACCATCACCGGTGCCGCAGCCGCAGCCGAAACGCCGAGTCGCTCTTCCAGCTTCTTCACCAGAGCTGCCGCTTCCAGCAGGCTCAGGCTCACAATCTGTTCTTCCAACTGTGCAATGTCCGCCATGTTCTTCTCCATTCAAAACCGTTTGAATTCGTCTTTCCCCAGCTGCGTAAATAGGCTTGAAAGTTTCCGATGCGCCAGACCCGCGCCCTTTCTCGCCCGCTTCTCAGCCAAAATCCCTAAGAACAGCTACTAGCTTCTGGCTCACCGCGCTTAGGCGGTGGAAAACTTCTCTTTCTCCACGCCCTGTCCCAGCACCACCGCCAAATCGCGCCCTGTGGCGTTGAGCACAGTAACCAGCCGCTGCGCTGGAGCATTGATGAGAAAGAGCAGCTTCGAGAAAAGCTCTTCCTTGCCTGGCATGGTCGCCAGCGTCTTCACCTCATCCACACTCATCAGCTTGCCTTCCACAATGCCAAGCTTGAACTGGAACTCCGCCGAGTTCTCGCCGGCCCACTTGGCGAAAACTTTGGCCAGAGCCACGGGATCGCCCGCAGTGAATGCCACCGAGTTCACGCCTTTCAGGCCTTTCAGCGCTGCCTCAACCTGTGTGCCTGTGCCGGAGATCGCCGCGAGCTTGTTCTTCACGACGCGATACTTGCCGCCCGCCTCGCGAATCACCTTGCGCAGTTCGTAATCCTTCGCCACCGTGAGCTTGTTGAATGTGCCCACAATCGCGGTGGTCGAGGACTGCAACTCCGCCGCAAGCCCCTTCACCTTCTCCGTCTTCTTTGCTTTTGAAATTGCCATCTTCCTGCTCCCCTCATCGGGTCGGCGGCGCCCCTTGTAGGCGCCCTATCCAATCTTGCTTTCCAATAAACCTTCGCCACCGACCATCAAGCTGCAGAGAGGGAATTGCGTTTTTCTACTCCCTGCTCCCAATTCCCTGTTCCCTGATTCCCTGTTCCCTGCATTTACCGTTTTCCCGCCGCGTCAGCCACAGCCGAATCCAGCGGAACTCCCGGGCCCATGGTCGAACTCAGCGTGACGCTCTTGATGTACTTGCCCTTCGCCGCCGAAGGCTTGGCGCGCACGATCGACGTAATCACAACCGTCGTGTTGTCGATCAGCTTTTGCGGCTCGAAACTCAGCTTGCCCACCGGCACGTGCACCAGGCTCGTCTTGTCGGCGCGAAACTCCACCTTGCCGGCCTTGATCTCTTTCACCGCCGCGGCCACATCCATGGTCACGGTTCCGGTCTTGGGATTCGGCATCAGGCCCTTCGGTCCCAGCACCTTGCCCAGCCGGCCCACCACCTTCATCATGTCGGGCGTCGCGATCAGCGCATCGAAGGCGGTCCAGTTTTCTTTCTGGATCTTCTCCACCATCTCCTCGCCGCCCACAAAGTCGGCGCCGGCCTCGGTGGCTTCCTTCTGCCGGTCGCCGGTGGCGATCACGGCCACGGTCTTGGTCTTGCCCAGCCCGTGCGGCAGAACCACGGTGCCGCGCACCATCTGGTCGGCATGGCGCGTGTCCACGCCCAAACGCATCGTCAGATCGACGGTCTCGTCGAACTTCGCATACTTCACTTGCTTCAGGAGACTCACTGCTTCAGGCAGCGGATACGCCGGCTTGGTCACAGCGGCGCGCGCCTTCGCAATATTCTTGCCGGTAGTTGCCATGCTTCCCTCGTCTCCCACCGCCTTTGCCAGCCCGCCTTGGCGGGACTCCATCGAACCCTCAAGGCAGCCGTCCAAAACGCCGCCCTCCGGCTAGGACTCAAAAGCCGTGGTGCAATTGACAGGCGCAGAGTCTCCCCCGCGCATATTCACTGGCCGAAAATATAAGTCCGTATAACTCCGGGTAATCACGCTTGAGCTGTTCAGCTAGAGCACTGTAAAACTGCTCCCACTCATCCTCAGTCATCGTGTTCGCCGCCTTTCCAGTTCTCGTAGAAATGGCATAACCCGTTCGAAGAAACACGGGAATGCCCATCCCCTTCTCCGCTTTCATCCGTCGAACTGTTGAAAAAGTGCGGCTGGCTTCTGTGTACGGTAATAAGGGATATTCCGTAGCAAGCTTTTCAAGGTGATCTTTGAGAGGCATTTAAATTCTCCGCCTGTTTTGCGGCGCAAAGCGCCACCTCGTCTGTGCGATCCACCTTGCTCGGAGAAGCAGGCTGGCATCGGGCCGATTTCGCAGAACCCCGAACTCTGGACGATAAGCTGAGCCTATGACGACAGCTCGGAGAGTGCAAGATTTAGCCGAACGCGACGAGCGAGCGATCAATCCAAGCGGTTAACGCGGTGTCGCCAGCTGCGGGCAATTTTTTTTCTTGTTTTTCGAGCAAGGCTTTTTCTTTTCTGGAATTTCTTTTTTCTTTTTTGGGAAAGCGAGGGGAGCGAAGCCCCCCATCACGTTTTGCGAATTGCCCCGCTCGGCAGATCGTACCCCCTACCTCGTCGTGCTCCGAAGCGGCGCGCCTCGCGCGCGCGTGCCAGACGGAACTGATGACGGGTTGCGCCGTTCGACGAAGTATAAAGAAGCCGGCAAAATTCGATGTACTCGGGCGGGGCGGTTCACAGCAAGCCGGGTGCGGTCTTAGAGGACCAAACCACGCTCAATCCCTGACAGATTTTTTAACTTGGGCGTTGATTGTTCGGCGCTTCACTGACAGGAGGCCGAATTCGCGGCAGGTCTCGTAAACCCAATCAAAGCCGTCGGTGGAATTATCGACAAGTCTCAAGTGATTAGGACCAACAAATTCCGAGCAAGATCTACAGCGCCCATCAGTTGGCGGCCCCGCGCGGAGTATCCCCTCAATTTGCTGGAAGCGACGGGCAGTCTCGATGGGGAAGGGCTTGATCCGGTACAATTGTTTCATTGCCACTAAGCGATTGGCCATCTCGACGGACGCGGGCTCTAACATGTCGTCGGCCGCGACACCCACCGCATACCTTAGCAAATATGTTTCGAGGCGGCGAACTCCTATAAACTTTTCGACCTTGCCGATCGTCCCGTTGCAAGAATAACAAAGCCAGCCGCGGAACGCGCCGGTTTCGTGACAGTGGTCAAGATCGAGCCCCGGCGTCATCGTGAGGCTCGGACCGCGAGGACGGTCTTTCGTGAACCGACCACACAGTTGACAACAGCGATCTTCCGGGGGCGGCGGGCGGGAAGCATCTGAAAAATGAAGTTCCATTTGCGCTTGAAGTCCGAGAGCTGAATGTCCTCGGTCAACGTCACGCCCGGAATTCCTGCATCGATGAGCGTCAGTGACTTGAAATCGTCTTTGAATAAAAGAGCCCAACTGTAGGCGACCCAAGCGCCGAAATCGTGCGCGACGACATGCAGCGGTGCGCCGATTGACGAAACGAAGGCGTGAAAAATCTGGCGGCATTCTCCGTCGTCGCCGGAGCCTGAAGGATCGCCGAATTTCGAAACTTGGGAGGTCCGCCGCGATGGTCTGGAATTTATCCGACAACAGCGGCACGATTTGTTCCATGATCGGCGCGTCTGCGGAAAGCCGGAAATCAACAGCACCTTCTCGCCGTTGCCGAGGCGATCGAACGCGATGTTTTTCGCTTCGCTTACCGGATCCATGACAGTTTGTCCTTCTTCGCCCCGCTACGTCAGCACCACGATCTTGCCGCCCGCCTGGTTTTCTTCCATGCACCGATGCGCTTTGACGATCTCGTCGAGATGAAAGACTTTGCCGATTTGCACATGCAGCGCGCCCGCCGCGATCTGCTCGGCGAGCTCGGCGAGCGGCATAAGCATGAAATCCTCAGCGCCGCCGCTATACGAGGTCAGGTTCACCGCAGTCGGGATTTCGTCCATCGGACTGAAATCGTCGATCGACCATTTGTTGCCGACCATGCCAGTCATGCAGACGATGCCGTGCGGCTTGGCGCAACGAAGCGAATCCGCAAGCGTCGAGGTGCCGACGAGTTCGAGCACTTTATCGACGCCTCCCGGAAAAACTTCCCTGACCTGGGCGGCGATCGAGCCGGTATCGATGAACACCTGATGGCGCCGTTCGTGCGCAACAGCCTTTCCCGGTCTGGCGTGCGCGTCGTCGCCGCCACCAGGATGCGGCGCCGCTTAGCGATCGCCGCGGCCGCGAGCCCGACCGATGTCGTGCCACCGCGGATCAGCAATCGCTCGCCCCGATGCAAATCGAGCGACTTGAACAACGAGCCCCAGGCCGTTTGCAGCATTTCCGGGATGGCGCCGAGGGTCGGCCAATCGAGCTTGGTCTCGATCACCTGGACTTGCGTTGCCGGCACGCAGGTGAACTCGGCGTAGCCACCGTCGAACTGCCGGCCCATGCCACCCATCGCGGTGGCGACGACGTCGCCGCTGCGGAACTCGTCGCCCGGCGCCTCTTCGACCAAGCCAACTGCTTCGATGCCGAGGATGCGCGGAAATTTCACGCTCGGAGACTGGCCGAGCCGTGTGAAAAGTTCGGAGCGGTTCAGCCCGAACGCCTTCACTCGGATTAGCACTTGGCCCGGTTGCGGTTTGGGCACCGGCACCTCTTCGATGCCCAAAACCTCCGGCCCGCCCGCCCTGCGAATGACCGCCGCTCTCATGCTCGCCATCGCCCCGCCGCCGCCTCAGGCCGCCGACAGCGGATTGGTGGTGGAAAAGCTGTAGCGGGCGATCCGCCACTTACCGTCACCACCCTTCTTGAAGATGAAGAGCTCCTGATTGCCCTCGGGACTAATGGCGCCGGTCGCGTTGATCTTGTTGGTCCCCGCGGAGTTCGTTCGCACGAAGGCCCATTCGGGTGAAATCACGACGACTTCGGCGAGGGTGAACTTGACGCGCAGCGTGATGGCCTTGAACACCGCGTCATAGGCTTGGCGAACCGCCGCCTTGCCGACCGCCGAGTGATTATTCGGCGGCATGAAAACGCCGTCCTCGGTGTAGAGCGGCATGACGGCTGCGGTGCTGGAAGCGTTCAGCGCCTCTTCATACGAAGCATGACGCTTCGGATCGCCGCCTCATCGTTTGCTTGCGTGCTGCCTGACATTGGCTACCTCCATGGCATCATTTCCCATTTGTGAAAGGTACCCGCGCCGTTTCCGATGAGTAGGGGGCGAAGCCGGGAATCAATTTTTCAAAAATGAGAAGTCGATAAGCGCCTTCAATGCGCTGATAATTTTTCCAGCGAACGTCATGGCAGGTCGAAAATTCAAATCCGGGCGTTAATTAAGGTCACCGTAATGCGCGCTGAATGATCAACGGCCGAGAAAGTCGATGAGCGCGCTGCCGCAGTCTCTTGAGGTTGTTCGGGGGGCTACGTCGCTATCCATTTGCCGAAGAGATCGATGCGAGCTTGAGCCCAGGGGCCCTCTCCCTTCGGTGGTGGCGGCGGCATGACAGCGCCGCCAATGCCGCGAATCCGGTCGAAGATCGCTGCCGCGTGGGCCTTAACGTCATCATAACTTGCCAAGTTGAACGCCTTGCTCATCCCCTGGATATCTCGCGGCGTAAAAAGCGGCCGGATGTCGGCGGCATAGCTGGTCAGCTTACTCATTGTGTCTCCTCTTGCGCGACTGGGTCAGAGCACCTCGAAGACGCTATAGAGCGGACCGTCGGCGAGACGTTCCCCGACGCCGATGGCGACGATCCGGTTGATCCAATCGTACTTCGGGATGCTCGTCTCGAACAGCGCGATGAAGCGGAAGTAGTAGCTGGCTGGATCGACGGCCTCGTCGCGGTCCAACTGTTCCAGAATGCTCGCCCTCCCAGCGCGCAGGCACTGGTAGGTCACGACGAGAAGCGCGCCGTCCGTTGTCTTCAGGAGGAGGCGCACGGCAGGCTTTTGTGCAGTTGTCGCGGCGAACTCCTGCCAATCGTTGCCACTTACCACGGCACCCGAGAGCCGTTCGCCTTCGAAGGAGCCGCCGACGACCATGCCGATGCGGCGGAAAGCGTTGGGCGTAGCGCCGACGATATAGAGCGGCGGCACTGTCTCGCGCAGCACGAACAACGGCTGCGTTCGTACGCTCGTGAGAGTCTCCGCAGGCTTCCGCTCAGTGAATTCGAACCTGACATCGCCTTATGGGTTGGGTGTGGCGACACTTGGCCACCACCGTTCACGCAGACCCTTGAATACAAACAAAAAAGCCGGTGGGTCTTAAGGGTTGCATGTAAATCCGCGATTTCAGTCAAGCGCACGATTCTGGTGGGCGCGAACCACACACTTCCCAGCTCCGCTGCATCTCCCCTCCTTATCTCTCTTTCTTATTTTATTAGCTGATCTACACACATATAAATATCCAAATACACCAACACCAAAGCGATGATCGTGCAGGTGAATTTCTGTCTTAAGGGGTTGAGAGTAGGGCTCAGCAACCCTCAAAGACTAGCTAAGTATTTTCGGACCAGTGATCTATCGGCACCCGAGATTGGGCACAGCTCAGTTTTAGTTCCCCCGATTTTACGGCCTTGGCGGTCGCCAACAGGCGCGGCGACAGTGCCACCGCCGGCTTTGGGCGCGCGGCGCGTGCTCGTAGAGCCTTCGCAATGCAGGCGCGCTCGATTAGTGAAAAGTCACCGCGACCGCCCTCGATGGCGAGGGCAAGCCGTTCGCGCATCGAACGGTGGGTAGGCGGCGACTGCCGCGATCCGGCGTCACGCTCGACCACGGTTCGGCCCTCGGCGCGGCGATCCCGTCGCCATGCCTCGGCTTCGTCCGCATCATTCGTCGAAATCCCCACGAGGCCGTGCGAGCGCCAATCTACGCGGAATCGAACGGACAGCTCGTCGTCGGTCGACGAGCGTAGACAGCTCGGCGACGGAGAAATTGTATCCGGTTCATGCTGTCCTCCCTACGCTGCCTGTTGCTGATCGGGAAGCGTTCCAGCTCGGCGCCGCGAACGATCGTGCGCTTGCCGATCTTGACCGTCTGGACGCGGCCTTGTCGGATCAACTTATAGAGAAGTGCTCGGGAGATACGGAGGTAGTCAGCCGCTTCAGGGATCGTGAAGCACAGCTGCGGGTGAGACACATCACTCATCGGGCGACCTCTTGTTGGCCACCCGTCTCAGAGGCGCGTGCCTCAGCCGTGATGCATGCTCAATTACGTATGGATAGAGACGGCCACGATCAATGGCGATCGCCGATAGCGTCCGGAGATTCCGGTGGATGGTACATGCCTGTGACGGCGCAAGATTAATCGCGTTTAGTACTTGCGGTGTTGCGTGCGAAGTTTGCGAATGCGGTGACCGCCGTATCGCCGGCGCGATACAGCGGCTATGCGCTCGCGGCTCGCCGCCAGCGCTGCGCGGCCTCCACCGAGATCAGCGTCCGCGTACCGCACTTCATGATGCGCGGACCTTCGCCCGCCTCGAGCATGTAGTAGAGCTTGCGCCGCGACAGCCCGTGCGCGAGGCAAAATCCAGAATGCTGAACGCGGCGAGCTCGTAGACAGGAGGCAGGGGACGGCGTGCGCGTGCACGCTTGCGAATCTGTTTGGTCATGATCGACCTCCATAGGCCGCATCGGCGCCAGGGCGCCCGCGGCATTGCGATGTCAGAGGATCCGGGTCGCCTTGGAGGTTCGGCGTTGCGGCAGCGCTGTTGCGGCTGCGGTCGCGCCGGCGGCTCTCAGGTTCGGGTTGGGACCGAACGGGCCGGGTGCTCATGCCCCGGGAGCGATACTTTCGCTGTGGAGTCGGAAGAAAAATAGAGTTCCGGGTGCAACAGTTCAATCCCTACATAGGCCTCCGCCGACCCATGCCCCAAGCAATCTCAATTCCTGTTTGTCACTTGACGAGCACGCCGGCGTTGCGAGCGTTGCCGACGCCTCGCCTAAAGAAGTCCATCCGTTGCTGTTGGACGAGTTCATCGGGATGCGCTTTCCGATGCGCTGCGCGGCGGTCCCATGTGGCTTCGATGCGGGACCCCGAAGGGCCCGACTAAAACAGCGCGCGCGTTCTGCTTAACGCGGGCTTCCTTTCCATTTTTTGTCGTTAAGCTCCGCTCGCATGTGTGCGCCCGCCGCCGCTGCGCGTTCTAATCCCTCCTTGGTCGGTCCCAATCCAACGCTAAAGCATCCTGTGCCGCGCGGCACGCTGCCGCCCGGCGCATCCGCGCCGCACGATTTGCAAATCGCGCCGTCGCGAAAATCGCACATAAACAAATTTTCGCCGCTGTCGTTTAGGCAAGGCTCAACGGGATTGGACGCACCGCAGTGCGGAGCCTCACTGCGATTTAGACGCTCAAGCGCGGCGTCTACCGCGGCCTCTCGTTGTTTTTGGGTGATGTGTTTCGGCATCGTGTTTGCTTCCTTTGTTCCCGAAGGGTCCAACTAAAACTGCGCGCGCGTTCTGCTGAACGCCGGGTCTTGGCCCCAACGCTGTCCTCGGCGACTGTCATCATTGGTTATGCGATCGTCCGATGCCGTGAGTTTGTCTGGAACGGCGGCGACTTGACGGCGGCCTTGAGACTTGGTGCCGCGGGGGGGACTTTGGTGCGACCATGACATCACCTCGTATAGTTCCGGCCATCATGTGGCCGGCCCATCCCTGGTTTGGACCACCTTGCCCGAGGTCGGGCAGGTTGGCGGGGAGCACTGCTCCCGCTCTATGGATGGTCGATCGAAATGTAGGGTCGTGGACGGCGAAATCAACGGCGATCGCCGGCGCCGTTAGATTCGGGGCGAGCGAATTGGCTTTCTGACGCTCGACCTCGTCTGCTCCGTTACCCCGCGCGTTACCCCGGCTGCAATTCGCGAGGCCGATCATCGGCGCCGCGATACTAAATGGTCGCGGTTTGGCGCGTTTGGTTTCTTATGGGTTGCGCCATTCGTTAAAATGGGATGAGATTGCGATTGCCGCGTTCAAGAAGCCGATGCGGTGTACACGCTCCCCTTCCATCGCGGCGAAGAAGAGGAACACGAGGGTTACGGACCCGGGGTGACCTACTTCAGCATATCACCAAGAGACGTCCCTGCGTCCTTGCTCGCGACGGCCTGACACCGCTCACGCCATATGGCGCCGATCCTTTTTACGCCGGCTGCTACGCCCGGGCGTCTGTGACGCCGTTTGCGAACATTCGTTCGAAGTCGCTTTCATCGGCTTGAACCACCTGCAGAAGCTCAGCGACGGACCGCGCCTCGACGGCTTTAGATCTTCTGAGACCATAGCGTCGACGAGTTCAGTTGGTGACCGATCAAGCGCAATCGGTGTGACGCCGACTCAATATCACCTTTCCACCACTGAGTCGCATTAACCCCGCGAGCTCGTCTCTCTGGTACGTCTCATTGCGCAAGCAACCTGGGAGCGCATAAGTGGTGCCTGATGAAGAGGATCACAAGTCAAAATTGGGATCGCAAGCAAAAATTTTCTTAGCCGTTAATCATCTTTATTTGTTGCAGCGTGCCGCGCTCCCGATTTATTCCTGTGCGCAGACCGTAGGTGCGTCCTCCTGACGCCCATGGCAAGCTCCTCGCTTATTGGGGCCTCTGGATTTGGGATGGCAGTTGAACACTGCTAAGTGACGAAACGCTGACCGGTCGCCTCCCGCGATGCTGACCCCATCGGCGTCGCGGGACCAAGGCCGCAGGTCACCGATGCCTGGCGATGGTGGCACGATGGGCTAACCCCGTAATTCGGGGGTGCGATGCGTGCCCTTTCTAGACCAAACATCACATTCGCGTTTCAGACGACGCCCGCTATCTGACCGCTGGTCAGGTGCGCGAGCGTTACGGCGTATCCGGCATGTGGCTCTGGCGCTACATGCGCCAGCACGGCTTTCCGAAGCCGGTGCAGTTCGGCGGACCGACTTCGGCCCGTCACTGGAAGATCGCAGAGATCGAGGAATGGGAACGCGAGCGGGCAAATAGCCAGCGCGGCGCTGATCGAAAGATCACGCCATGAGCGCATACTATTTGTATTGCATTACACTGCCAGATGGGCGCGCCTATATCGGTCGTTCTGACAATCCTACCAGGCGCTTTTCCCAACACTGCATGGCCAGCTCGTATATCGGCGAAGCAATACGCCACTACGGTCCGGAAAAATGTAAACTCAGAATTCTATGCGTCGGCAAGGATTGTACGTTTCCGAGTTGGAAGAGTTTGCCATTGACGCGTTCAAAACTTTTTTTCCGTTTGGCTATAATCGCACTGGGGGAGTACCGGGTACGGCACTGAGCCTGCTGAACAGCTTTGGTTGCCCGAATCACCAGCGCTCGCTTTGGCTTAATTGAGAGCAGTGATGCACGGCGGTTATCGAATCAGCTGTATCGTCAGCCCCGCTCGATGTGATCATAGATACCGGTGTCTCATCTGAGCAACCGCCGGACAGTGGCTGGATTGAAATCACGGTCAACATTCAGGGACGACACGCAATCGAACGCATCTTTCCTGGGTGGGCTTTCAACTGGCGACCCGTGCAATGGCCCTGTAAAGCGTGGTGGTCGGCCTTGCTGCACCTGCCGAGCCTTGCGAAGCGTAAAGTTCACTTCAACCGATCCGATTTTGGAATGGCGAGCCGGCTGTGGGAGGCGGATGACGCGGAGCTGGCATGCATGGTGGCGCAAGCTGCGAGCAATCAGGGAGTTCGCGTTTCTTGGCTTTTATATTTGTCCAACGGCCAACCGGTCCTTCATTTTCCTTCACCACCTCCATTGCAGAGCGCCGGCGTCGTTGATCAGATCAGGTAGAAACTGGCTTCAAGAACTTGCGTCCTATTGACAGGGTAAGCGGACCGAGGTCGATTTAGGAAGTTGCTCGGTGCATACGATCCGATAAATTGAAGGACCCGCCCGACCAGAGAGGCGCGCCCCTCTTGATGCCGGGGATGACGCCGCACCGATTTTGGCGCCAAGGAACGCGAAGACTTCACGTCTGGCGCCAGCCCATCTAAGGCATCTCGTCGAGCACGTTGGCATCATTCCAGCAACGCTCGACGAAGTCGGCAGGTGTGCCTGTTGCGAACGCCGCGGCTGGTTCAAGCTGAACGCATAAACGTTACTCCGACGTCGTCCTGGTGCCCGAAGGTAAACTTGATAAGGGCTCTGCCCATTAGAAGGTGGCGCCTCGGCGCCGGGTTGCTCATGCTTCAGTTGGTCCGTCAGCAAGCGCGTCGATCGGAAACCTCCTATTCATCAATGTCAAGAAAGCTCGTGTTCCCACGCGAGGAAAGGCAGCTCACAATTTCCTTGACCATGCCGACTGTCAAAGGTGACGAACTCTTTTTGCCTTCCACAAGAATTTTGCGAAGCGCCTTATCTTCCGAGGCGAAGATCCAAGCTTCCACCTTCGGCTGCCTCACCAGCGCTTTCGTGATTTCCATGACCTTGTCGATTTTTTCAGGGACCTGCTTCGCAAGACTGTCGATTATGCCCATCGCATCTGTCGGCCCGAAGCCTGCGTTTAACGTGACCAGCAGCTGGTCCATGAGCCAAAGCGGATCCACGTCCCAAAGAAAGAACTGACCGATTGTGCCGAGCTCCCCGCGATAAGGTTCAGGATCACCACCATGAATTGCGGATTGGAGCCTTCGGTCCCAGTAGGACATTGCCCGGGTTCTAAGCTCATTCGTCGACACCATGTGCCGACCGATGAACCACATGGCGTGACGGCGCTCGGCCTCGGGAGCCAATTCCCAAAAAAGCTGCAGAAGATCTTCGGGCAAGAGCTCCCACAGATAGAGGATCATCAAGTAATCGATGAGCCGGTTTTTGCTTTCCTCGTATCCGGGCGGCGCGTCATCGGATCCAATGGTTGCAATATGTTCGGCGTAGCAGGAATGAAGCGCTTCGATGAGTTCACCAGCCGGCCCTTGATCGTTTTGCAAATGCCCCACCCATGCAACATCCCGAAGCTCCCTATTGTCCGGCGGAAACAGGTTCGTCATCTGCCCGCGTAGCCAATCCTCGCCGAAGAAGAAAAGCCAAGTCAGATAACGCGCGAGTATGGCGCGTGGCATCCACCCCGATGGTGAGCGATCCCGCAGTTGAGTTTCGAAAACCGCGCGAATGTCCGGAGCGTTGGCGAGCGCTTCTCGCGGCGCTCGCCCGATTATGCTCGCGGGATCTTTGCTCTGCCAAAACAGGAGCAGAACGCAGAGGTCGATCGCCGCTCCGCGAACGGTCTGCAGCGCGGCAAAATGGGGATGCTTACGATCCACGCGCGCGTCTTCGCTCATCGCAGGCAAGCGCTCGACCCGGTCATAAAGCCCGAGGACGACCGTCCGCACCGTGTCGGCATGAACAAAGGCAACGCCATCGGCGCCACGCCTCAGTGCCGAGGAGAGCCATTCGACGGCGCTTCGGAGGGCCCATGACCAGTCGGGATCGTCGCCCGGAATGGCCGCCGTACTGTCCGGCGCGGTCTCCGAACGCCTCAAGAATACCTTCTACCAGCTCCAGACATTGGACCCAGTCGACCCTTGCGCCGTTGGCAGTCGGCTGCCGCAGTCCGTCAAGGAGGTGCCGGATAAAGAGCGGACGCAACCGGACGAACTTCGCGGCGCCTGCCGAGAAAACATCGGGCCGCGCCGCGGCAGCTTCACGCAGCTCGTTCGCGAGCCCACCCGCGGTATGCGTCTGCAGCTGCGGATCAGGACGCCACGTTTCGAGATAGGCGACCGTTTCCTCAACCGTTTGGCTTTGCATCGAGGCCCGGGTTAAGGGGCTTTCGTCCGTTGCGGAAAATCTTTGTTGCCACGCGTCGGGATCGCCGAATTCGGCGATGGTTTTCTCCAGCGCCGCCCGGCGATCGGACGGCAAAGCGTCGCGCCATTCCCAAACGATATCTCGGATGGTGATATCGCAATATTTTCGGTCGTCTTCTGCAGTGGGCTTGCGCTTTTCGTGCTGCTCGAAGCGCGCGTGCCACGTATCGAGACGCGACGCCGGTACGAGGTCGATGAAATCAAAGATAACCTTTTGCCGATCTGGTGGCAGGCGGTGTAGCCATGCTCTTGCAAGCTCGGCGTATTCTTGCCGGCACCAGTCGGTCTCAATCAAGTCCGCGTCCGTTAAGCACCGATCCGCGACATCGGGCGCTTCGCCGGGAGCCAAGGCCAGCGCATGAAGCGCAATCCGCCGGAATATCCTTGGCTTGTAATTTGAGAGCAGTTTCAGGACACGATGGACATTTGCAGGGTCCGCTTCGACCGCGCTGGTCGCGAGCTTGACGATAGCGCGGATGAGCGTCGCGAGGACATCGCCCCCGCCCATCCGATCCGGCCGTAAGGAGCCAACGGTGTAGTACGAATAATCTTCTTCCCTGACGGTACTCAGCCGGCGGTCCATGCGCGAGGCATGCAACAACAAATCACTAAATCGAGGGATGGCTAAAAGCGGGTGCGCTTTCGCAGGTGGTTCACCGCGCCCATCATGTAGTGCTCGTACATGGTGGTGTCGAAGAAACTCGCGAGCCCCCCATCGCGCTCGAAGACTTGAAATATTGCCTCTGCGACACGGAGAGCAGCGTCGGCGTGGCCCGCTTGCGAGAGTGTTGCGATGAGTTTGTGCGGTGCCGCCTGAAAATGCGCGGTCTCCGGCGTAAGCCATCCCGAAACCACGTCGGTAAGGGCCGCGGTTTCGTCGGCGGGCAACGCCGCAATCGTGTCCAAGCCGAGCCGCTGCACGTCCGGATGCGCCGACGAGGCAAGCGCCCGCAGAGCGCGCACGACGATCTTTCGCGTGGCGACATTATTCGAGCTCGCCATGCGCATGAGATAAAGGCCGACCGGCCATGCCCAAATCCGCAGGCCACTTGCCGCTTGCGCGTCCTGAACTGGCTCTTTCAGCAAGCCCTCTTTTTCGAGAACGACCAGCCAAGCCTCCGACGGAAGGTTCTGGTAGAAAAAATTTTGCAGCTGAATGGCACCCGGAATCTCGCTCATGAAAAGCTTGATGCCCTCGGCAGGTGGCATGGTCGCTATATGCCTCGCACGCCGCATCAGTGCGGAATAACTTCCCTCTAGCTGCACGGCCAAAGCGCGAATCACCGTGTCGAAGCGCCGCGCATATTGGGTGCGAAACGCCTCGTCCACTTCTAAACGTTCGTGAAATGAACGTTCATGGGCACGCCCATAGGCCTCGTTGAGTTCGATCCAGAGCGTTGCCACGTCGCCATCTGGCGCTAGCCCGAGACGCGCGACGAGTTTCCTAATCTGTGTCTTGTGGCTAAATCTCGGCTTCAGCGCGGCCTCGGCGCGTTGTATGGCCGCCTCATCGAAGCCCATTTCCATCAACGCCTTCCGGGCGTCGGTCCGCAGCTTAGTTTGTTCGGGATCATCGACGGCGCGTGCATCCATCGGGACCGCGAGCACATAGCGGATGAGCGAGTCCAGCTCCCGCATCGCATGACCCGCCAAGGGCCGCG
>CAVWXA010000010.1:0-16535 GCA_963758785.1 uncultured Acidobacteriaceae bacterium | reverse complement strand
ACGGTACTGGATCGATTCATCCAGCAAGCGGTCATGCAGGTTCTGCAACAGCGGTGGGACTCGGAGTTTTCCGATGACAGCTACGGTTTTCGACCACGGAGATCGGCGCATCAGGCTATAGCCCAAGCACAGCGGCACATCGCTGCAGGCTATGGTTGGGTAGCGAACGTGCGGGTCACCGGGTGATGAAGAGCGTCACGCTCTTCATCACTCAGCGCCTCAAGCTCAAGGTAAATGAGACGAAGAGTGCGGTGGCGCGACCGCAGGAGCGAAAGTTCCTCGGATTTAGTTTTACAAGCGGTCCAGAGATCAGGCGAGCGATTGCTCCGAAGGCTCTGACTCGTTTCAAAGACAAGATCCGTGAAATCACGCGACAGGCCAAGGGTATGAGCATCGAGACGACAGTGCAGCGGCTGGCTACCTACATGGTGGGTTGGCGCGGCTACTTCGGCTTCTGCGAAACGCCCGAGGTGCTGATAGGTCTTATTCGTTGGGTGAGGCTCAGGCTGCGATGCGCACTCTGGCGACAGTGGAAAACACCCCGTCGTCGCCGGGCTGCGTTGCTGCAACTGGGAGTCCGTACGCGTCTGGCCAGCAATACGGCCGGTAGTGGACGAGTTCCCTGGTACCTGGCTCGCTCCAAAGCTCTCTCCGTGGGAGCTTCAAATGCATACTTCCGCTCGCTCGGACTGCCTTCACTGTTCGAGAACTACTAGACTAACTTCTCGAACCGCCGTGTACAGACCCGTTCGCACGGTGGTGTGGCGGGGGTCGGCAGGTGACTGCCGCCCCTATGCCGATCAAGCCGGTTTTTCGGACAAGTCGACTTGATTTGTAAACACATGCCGACTTTCAGTATGAATGGCTCAGCGCTCTGACTCGCCTTCACGCTTTCTGCGCTGATAGGCGGCGACTTTAAGTTTGTTGCCGCAGATGTTCATGCTGCACCAGCGGCGTGAGCCTTTCTTGCTCGTGTCAAAAAAGTGCACAACACAGGCCTCGCATTTGCGAATACGGTCGATCTCCGGTTCGCTCAATAGATCCGCTGTGACTTCAAAGATGAGCATCCACAGGTCCGTTGGCCGCTCGAGATCAAGCAGGCGCTCCCGGACCATTTGCCCCTCCTGCTTGCGCAGCATTGTGGACGCCGGATGCTCGCGCAGACCTCGATTAACCTCCTGAATGAATTCATCGGTTGGAGCCAAACCGCCTTCCAAACGTAGAACAGCGTCCCGCAACCGTTCGCGAAACGCGATCAAATCCTTTAGAAACATGGCCGCTTTCGGCGAGTCTCGCCAGGCGCGCACAAGGCGTTTGCCTTTGCCGAGCTTACAATGCCCGCAGCGATCAGCCACCGTTCCAGCGCAGCAACATCTGGGAGCAACTCGGTGGGGCCCTGGGCAAGGACTGGGCGGGTATTTAAGAAATCGAGAATCGGCCGATTGCCAACAAAAAGAAAACCATCGACCTGGTCGCCGGCATCCTCACTAGCAGCACTCATTGCGCTTCCAACTCCCCAAGAATATTTCGAGAAATCATAACACCAGTATTGACATTATTATCGGTGTCACATAATCTCACCTCATTGGCGCGCAATCGCCGCACGATTCAACTCGATAGGAGGGAGACGATGTCAACATTTCAACACGCCGCCATTCGCGGCCTCAAGACGTTCTACCGTGAGGCAGGGTCCGAAAGCTCTCCAACCATCGTGCTGCTGCACGGATTTCCCAGCTCGTCGCATATGTTCCGCGACCTGATTCCGCAGCTTGCAGACAAGTTTCATGTCATCGCGCCGGATTACATCGGGTTCGGCTACAGCGATGCGCCCGGCGTAAACGACTTCGAATACACCTTTGACAATCTTGCAACATACGTGGACGACCTTGCTGTTCGACGTTCTCGGCCTGAAGAAATTCAGTATCTATGTGCAGGACTACGGCGCGCCCATTGGCTACCGCATCGCTTTCAAACATCAGGATGCAATCGAAGGCCTTATTGTGCAGAACGGCAACGCCTACGCCGAGGGAATCGGCGGCGCGTTTGACCCGATGAAGCCGTTCTGGGCCAAGCGCACGGCGGAGACGGAAAAGCCGGTGCGCGGGTTGCTCACGCTCGATACAACGATGTTCCAATATACACACGGAGTGAAGGACGCGAAACGCCTCAATCCCGATGCGTGGACCATGGATCAGCACTTTCTCGATCGCCCGGGCAACGATGCCATCCAGTTGAACCTGCTGCACAACTACCAGGCTAACCTGACGCACTACGACGAATGGCACGC
This sequence comes from uncultured Acidobacteriaceae bacterium, assembly GCA_963758785.1. Classification (GTDB taxonomy): domain Bacteria; phylum Acidobacteriota; class Terriglobia; order Terriglobales; family Acidobacteriaceae; genus Telmatobacter. Next base: position 14,248 of record CAVWXA010000010.1, on the reverse strand, counting down.
GTTTTTCCGCAACAAGCAGCCGAAGACGCTGATCGTGTGGGGAAAGAACGACCCCTTCTTCACGGTCGAAGGCGCCCAGGCCTATCTGCGCGACATTCCAGATGCGGAGCTGCACCTGATCGACACGGGACACTTTGCGCTGGAGGACCACGGCGAATTCATTGCAAAGAAGATCGTCGGCTTCTTCGCTTGATTTCGCGCCGCGATGAAATATCGCGCTGATTTCCGCAAGACATCGAGGGGAAACTTCATGTCAAAGTTGAAGAACGCCACGGTTGTTGTGATCCACGGTGCCTGGGCCGATGGGTCGAGCTGGGAGCCGGTGATTCGCAGATTGAAGGGCAAGGGGCTGAATGTCGTGGCTGCGCCGATTCCCCTCACCTCGCTGGGCGATGATGCCGCGGCGCTGCGGCGAACCATAGCGCGCACCCAAGGCCCCGTAATCGTCGCCGGGCACGCCTACGCAGGCGCCGTTGTTGGAACAGCGAACGATGAGCGCGTAAAGGCGCTGGTGTATGTCGCGGCCCTCAGCCCCAACGAGGGAGAAACCGTTGCGGATGTCTTCTACCGGGACGAATCGCATCCGAGCGCACCCAAGCTCGCTCCGGATGCGGATGGCTTTATCTGGATGCCTGATGAAAGCTTCGCACAAGCGTTTGCGCAGAATGCAAGCCCTGAGCAAATCGCCCTGCGTCGCGCAGCGCAGAGACCCATTTCGGTAAGAAGTATCCAGGAGCCTGTCGCCTCGCCAGCCTGGAAAACCAAACCGCCTGGTATCTGGTTGCCGAAGCGGACCGGATGATCAATCCAAAAACACAGCGCTTTATGGCGGAGCGCATGAAGGCGACGATCCGGTCGTATGCGGTAGACCACACGCCGTTGCTTACCGCACCCGATACGGTCACGGACATCATCCTTGAAGCGGTGCAGGCGACATTGAGCTGAGAGTTGTCGTGAGTGAACGGTCATTTTTTGCAAAGGAGCGTCGTCCATGAACAAAACCGTAACAATCGTCACCGGAGCCAGCCAGGGAATTGGCCGTTCCAGTGCAATCCGGCTCGCCCGCGATTTCTCGATGATCGTTCTCGTGGCGAGGAATGGAGATGCTCTGAAAGAAGTGGCAGATGCTGTTCGCAACGGCGGAGCTGAACCGCTCGGCATCGCGCTCGATCTGAGCCGCGTTGAATCGCCGGAAACCGTGCTCAAAACCACGCTCGACCGTTATGGCCGCGTTGACGCGCTTTTGAACATTGCCGGCGCCGTGCCGCAAATCGATCTCTTCGAGATGACGGACGAGCAATGGTATGCCGGCATGGAGCTGAAGCTTCACGGAGCGCGCAGGTTAACGATTCGCGCCTGGGACGCGCTCAAAGCCAGCAAGGGATCGGTAGTGTTTATGTCTGGCAGTGCGGCGCTCGATCCCAAACCAGGCTTTGCCGCAGTGGCAGCCACAAACGCGGCCATCATTGCCATGGCAAAGGCATTTGCAGAGCAGGGGATCAAGGATGGCGTGCAGGTCAACAGCATCGTCCCGGGAGCGGTGATGACAGGGAGGCGCAGGTCGTTCTTGGAGAAATGGGCTCCGGCACACAATATGAGCGTCGACGAGGCCACCAGGAAGTTTCCCGAGGAGGCCGGCATCAGCCGCTACGGTCAGCCGGAAGAAATTGCGGAGTTGCTGGCGTTCATGGTTTCGCCTGCAGCAAAATGGATGACCGGAAGCTGTGTGCGCATGGATGGTGGCGAGGTGAAAGGGATCTGATTGCCTGGAGGAATCGATAAGGGTACGCCGTGAGCAGGGCCATAAGATTCGCGAGTAGACGATCATCCGCCCTGTGCTCGAAAAACGAAAAAAGAGGAGGGAGGTTCGCTCATGACGGTAAATGGACAACCTGAAGATTACGATCTGGTCATTCTCGGCAGCGGAGCCGGCGCAAAGCTGCTGGCCTGGACATTTGCCTCGCGCGGGCAACGGGTAGCGGCGATCGAGCGGAAATATGTCGGCGGAGCTTGTCCGAATATCGCCTGCCTTCCCAGCAAGAACGTCATTCCCACCGCGCAGATCGCACACTACGTGCGGACCAGCGAAGATTCGGTATCTCTGTCGGGGGCTCACAGAATGCCTGCGGTGCGTGAGCGCAAACGCCGTATGGTGCAAAGCCTGGTCGATATGCATCTCGATCTCTACCATCGCAGCGGCGCGGAACTGATCATGGCTTCGGGACGCTTCGTGGGAGCAAGAATGCTGGAAGCGACGCTTTCCGACGGAACGAAGCGGCTGCTGCGCGGAAAGAATGTGATTATCGGGACGGGCACGCATGCCGGCGTAGATGACACCCCGGGATTACAGGAGACGAATCCGCTGACTCATGTGGAAGCCTTGGAACTCGACATCGTGCCTGAGCACCTGATCGTGCTGGGTGGCGGATACGTTGGCCTGGAATTTGCGCAGGCGATGCGGCGTTTCGGGAGCAAGGTCACAGTTGTCGATCGCAACAATCGTCTCCTGCATCGCGAAGATGACGACGTGACTGAAGGACTGCGAACGCTCTGCGAAGATGAGGAAATTGATCTTGCTCTGAACGCAAAAGTGAAGCGCGTCTCGGGAAAATCCGGCCAGTCAGTCCGCCTCACCCTCTTTCAGGGCGGTCGAGGAGCGGACCGTTGAAGGCTCGCACCTGCTGGTTACCGGCAAACGCATCCCGAACACAAAGAATATCGGACTCGAACTCGCCGGCGTGGAACTAACAGACAGCGGATACATCAAAGTGAATGAGCGGCTCGAAACCACGGCTGCGGGTGTGTCGGCAGTTGGAGAAGTGGCCGGCAGTCCACATTTCACCCACATATGCGAGGACGATTTCCGGGTTGTTCGTGACAACATTCTCGGTGGCAATCATGTGACGACCGGAAGGCAAGTGCCATTCTGTCTCTTTACTGACCCAGAGTTCGCGCGCATCGGATTGAGCGAGAGTGAAGCCAAGCAGCAAGGAATCGGGTACAGGCTATTCAAAGTCCCCATGGCCGCGGTACTGCGTGCCCGGAGCCTGATAGAAAAACACAGGGATTCCTGAAGTGCCTGGTCGCGCGCGACAGTGGCCGCATTCTGGGTTTTGCTGCGTTTGGGGTGGGTGCAGACGAGATCATGGGCTGTGTTCAAATCGCGATGCTCGGTAACCTGCCCTACACCGCACTACGCGAGGCCGTTCTTGCGCATCCGACAATTCCCGAGGGCCTGGTCTCTTTGTTCTCCTCCACGCCGTCGTAATTCTCCATTCATCCCTTTGACTGCACACGCTCGATTGAATAACGGGGTACGAATGCACTTCAAAGCGGGTTCGAGACAAGCGCGAATGGACTCGATAAGCCCATCCCCATTCCGCCACTCTTGGTGGTGTAGAAAGCTTCAAAGAGTCTCTCCATGTCTTGCGGTGTAATCCCCACGCCCGTATCCTGTACGGTAAGGCGCACGCCGCCTTCGTCTCTTTCGGTTCTGATGGCCAACCCCCCTGGACGATCGTTGACGCCGGCCATCGAGCATCCGAATTTCTCTTATCGACACGTTCATTACAACAATTTGTGCCATTACCACAGATAGACTTTTTCGATCGTCGGGGGCCCGATCTTGCCGCCGATTACCGTCGTCTTAAGAAGGATCTCAAGATTCTTTTGGGCCCAATCCTTGGTCGGGGGGCGATCTAACATATCGAGATATTGCGAAGAAGTGACAAACTGGCTTGCCGACGCGGTGCCGTTCTTGCTGATCCCCGCAATTAGGACAACAGTATTTTCAGTCAGCGCATCGTGCATTCTGGCCGCAATCGCATAGTCGTCTGTATTGCCGTAGTTCGGATTCTCCATAGGTCTCGTCCATACATCAGAAGGATTCATCGAGTCGTAGATCTGGAAGCGGGGCGATTGAGAAAAACGAAAGCGAAGCTTATCGGCCAATCGCAATGTCCATTCGTTGTCGTATCCTCCAATAAAGATGACAGGATGTTGCCGCATGTCGCTCAAGGTGACCGCTCCGGAGTGTTGCAAGATATAGCCCGAATGTTGCCGCGTCAACACAGTCGAGATGTTGGCGATCGCCTCGACAGTTGCCATCGAGGTATATGGATAGGCGTCGTCCTCGGTCGCAGCTAACCGTCCGTCCGGATCGGGGGCAGTGCGCGAGATAACAAAGGCCCCTGGCGCGATGATCGGTGTGGATGATGTGTAAACCGGCTGCCAGAACCGCTCCAAAGATGTTCGTACGGGCCAAATTCGAAACCGAAGTAGGCCAATGACGATGAGAATGGAGCAGAAAAGGCCCGCCAAGATCATCCTTGTGCCGAAACTCCACGTGTTCCTTGATCTGGCCGTGTCATTTGCCGAGGCCGGGTCGCCGATGTGATGATCCAACGCCCCCTGCGATTCGGCTGCATCATGGGCGGCAATGAGGCGGAAAAACTCCGGCACATAGGAGCCGACAGGAGGATCGATTTGCACCTCCCCAGCTCTTCCTTCGATCAAGTAGATGGAGTGCAGCCGCTTTCTAACCTCTCCGGCGGTGAATCGGACCACAGTATCGGCACTGGTATCGAAATCCGGCCTCCGTTTGAAGACATCGATTCCGATCGAGCGCTCTTTTAATTCCTCGGACCGGCCGTTGAGGGCTTTCTGGACGATGTAGGTCAGAAATGCCGGATAGCGTTTGCCGTTCGAAAAATGTTCCGTCACCAGGATTGCGCTCAGTTCTGCCTTGATTCGATCTTTGTCGTCTCCCGATGCGGAATTCGCTCGAATTGGCACCTTCGCTCTCATCAGCTTTGCGCTCTGAGCATATCGCAAGCCTCAAGGCGGCGTCACACGCGCGCAGCGGCTTCGGCACAATCCTGCCAGCCTCTCATTTGGAATGCGGCAACCGACGTTGCTCGAGGGAGGTTCTTTCGTTCTTCTCGAGTGGGCTCGACGGGATCAGCCTTTGCATCCTTGTGTGCAACTCCTTGATACAAGCAGGTAATCACGCTTATTTTCAGCAGTTTAGCGAACCCCATCTAGTTGGCACGGATAGACACTTGTCAGGGGCAGGGGCCGAGGCTGACTCTTGGCCCGCTATAAAAAACCTGCTATGAGACGACATAAGAACGGACAGCTCTGAGCCCTCAATGTGTCTGTTTGAAACAAACCACCACTTTCAGGAGGCAACACTCAATGGCATTGCATTCTGTACGACATCTCTTCGCCCATCCGAGCAACGTTTGCGCTCGCGCCTGCGCCGACATCCTGCTGACATTGGCTTTCTGCGCGATCGCCGGCGCCCAGAGCGGCGCAGGTTCGATTCAGGGGACGGTCACAGATAGCGCCGGAGCCGCCATCCCGGGAGCCTCAATCCATGTAACCAATCAGGCGACGGGTGTGAGCTCGGACACAAAGACAAACAAGGTCGGCTTTTATCAAGTGCCGGATCTGTTCACGGGCACCTACACTGTCGCGATCAGCGCTCCGGCGATGGAGGCAAACCAGAGGGTAGTTGAGCTACAGGTGAATCAGAATATGGAAATCAACGCCGCCCTGACTCCTGGGGTGGTAACGCAGACCGTCGTGGTCACCGCAGATACCTTTCAGTTGACAACCACCGACAGCGGGACACTGGCTTCGACGTTGGACAATGCACGGCTGAACCAGCTCCCGATGAACGGGCGCAGCCTTTTGACGTTGACCCAGATGTCGACGCCGGGCTTGGAAACTGCCCCGCAGTCGGCCGCGGGCGGAAGCGCCAATGGGCTTCCCGGCCCGGCGATGGAGTACGTGGTGGATGGAGTCAGCCTGGCCGACCGTGAATTTGGCGGAGAGCATACGAGCCAGGCGCAGATGCCCGATCCGGACGCGATTCAGGAAGTACGCGTAGAGACGACGGGAATTGGCACGCAATACGCCACGCCGGCCGCCGGCATTATCACGACCAAATCGGGCACAAATAAACTGCGCGGAACGCTCTTTGAAACAGCCAGGAACAATGCCATCGGGATTGCGAAGAGCCGGTCGAACCCGGCGAATTACGTAGCCCCGGAGTACATCCGCAACGAATTTGGCGGCTCGATTGGCGGTCCGATCGTCATTCCACACATTTATGAAGGGAAGAATAAGAGCTTCTGGTTTTTCTCCTTCGAGCGGTACTCGCTGGCGCAGGTAACCGACACCAATATCTCAGTACCGTCAACGCAAATGCGAAACGGCGACTGGAGCGGGCTGACCAACTCCTCGGGAACGCCTCAGCAGTTGTATAATCCTGCGACTACAACATCGGCGACGTCGTGCAATGGAGGAGCTGCGAACCCCTATTGCCGCGCTCCCTTCACCAACAATCAGATACCGCTGAGTCTTTTGGCCCCCACCACCAAGATTCTTTATCAGATGCTGCCTGGCCCTACGACAAACTCGAACCCTGCCGTAATACCTAACTTCAATTCGCCCGTCCCGAGCTATAACGTCGTGCCGACGGTGACGTTCCGACTCGATCATAATTTGAATGAAAACAATAAGATGTACCTGCGTTACACAAGCAATCTGCAAACCAACATCACGCCGCGCATAACATCCGTAATGCCGGAGTCATTGGCGGTCGGCAGCATTCCCACAGGCGCCCTCGGTTTTTCGTCCGCGCGGGACGTTATCTTTGCCACTGCCCTAGGCTATGCGCATACCTTCTCACCGACGTTTTTTGCTGAAACCGTCGCCAGCGCTCAGTGGTATGCGGCTGGCCACAACTCCGGCGGCCAGCCAAACCTTAACTACGAAAAAGTGCTGGGGCTACCGAATAATTTCGGCGAGCCTGGTTTCCCCACGATCGGGTCCGGCTCATTTACTCCATTCAACTATGGGACGCAGTTCAACTACGACGAAGATCAAATGATGTACGACCTCGATGAGAACCTGACCAAGATCGCGGGGCATCATCAATTCCAGTTCGGCGGGCGTTTTCGCCATGAACGCATCGGATATCTTCCCGACAGGTCCTCAGATTCTGTTTCTTACGGCGCTTACGCGACGGCCCTTGAAAATCCATCCTCGGGAACGAATTACACCGCAACAGCGAATACCGGCATGCGGACGCGGATTTGTTTCTGGGCGCGGCCTCGGCTTACAGCGTGACACAGCAGGCGCCTTACGAACACTTCCATGATATGGAAATCGACGGTTACATTCAGGACAACTATCGTTTGAATGCGCACCTGACCGTTAATCTGGGACTCCGTTACGAAGCCCATCCCGCGGTATGGGAGAAGTACGGTGTGATGGAGGGCTTCGATCTCGACAAGGATGCCATGATAACGGCTGCTCCTCTGTCTACCCTTATCTCAGAAGGCTACACAACGCAATCGGTCATTAATGCCGATATAGCCGATGGCGCAAAATTCGAAAGCGGCAGCGATGTGGGCAAAGGGACCGGAACCCTTCTTAGAAACTACAATGCCACATTCAGTCCGCGCGTTGGGTTCGCCTATCAACCGTTCAGGGATGGCGGCATGGTAATACGCGCGGCGGCGGGACAGTATATCTATCCGGTTCCAGTACGCAGCTCCTGGATCAGTTTCAGTACGAACAACCCGCTGAAGATAGGTTACTCGGAGAGCTATATTTCCGCAGCCCAATCACCTGACGGTCTTCCGAACTATTTGCTTCGGGCTCCGCAGCAGGTGATCATGGGCGCCAACAGCTCGAACGTGGTTAACTCCTCGGTGGCGGCGATACTTCCTGGATTCACCAGCACAAGCCTTAATTCGGACTTTCCACCGACCTTCGTCACCCAGGCAAATGCCACGCTGGAGCAGCCGTTCAGGGGCAGCTCGGTGTTCCGGTTGAGTTGGGTATATAGCCACGGGGCCAATCTGGACCAATACTACGAGTACAACAACCATCCCTCCAGTTATGTGTACGAGATGCGAAACGGCATAGTGCCCCCAAATGGATCAACAGTCGGATCGAACCAGTATTCTACGACCGCAACAGGACCGTACGATCAGACCACATGCGGCAGCGGAAACGCACAAATAGGGAAGACCGGGTTCTCGAACAACAACGCGCTGCAGGCGACTTACCAACGCCTGTTCACTCACGGGATCTCGTACCAGATCATTTATGCGTGGTCGAAGCCCTTCCGGATCGGGGGGAACTCCAGCCGCGACAGTCTTTTGTATCCCTACGCGAATTACAATACGTCTGGGCCAAGCGTAATGACGCAGACGTATGGAAGTGTTGTTTCTGCCATCCTGCCGCCACCTCCACCTTCAAGCATTCCCTCCTACGGGCTCTATCGCTCATTGAATCGCTTTGAAAATTACACGGTGGATACGAATCTACCCAAGCAGCACATCCAGTTCAATGGAATTGTCGATTTGCCCATCGGGCGAGGAAAGCGGATCTTGGGGAATGCAAATAAATTTGCGAACGAATTGATCGGGGGCTTTCAAGTCGCAGGCGACGGCTCCATCGTTTCTCAGGATTTTGCGATCAACGCAACTAACTGGGGCCCGACCGCTCCGCTGAAAGTTTACAAGCACCAGATACCGATCAACGATTGTACGAATGGTGTATGCACCAAAGAATACGAATGGTTCAATGGATATATTGCGCCGGGGAGAATCGGCGGAAACTGCGCAAGCGCCACCGGCTGCGTGACCGGCTTGCCGTCTGACTATGTTCCTTATCAGACGTCCATCGATAACGTGGTTGGAACGAAGTATTACGGTTCGAACGAAGTGCAGATCACACTGCCTGGAGGCAAGCCGACAGACATTGCCTACTCTCCAGGCCCGCAGTCGGTGAACCCCTTCTCGCACACGATTCTCAATGGACCGTTCAACTATACAGTTGACCTATCCATCTTCAAGGTATTCCCGATTACGGAAAGAGTGGACCTCCGGCTCAACGTGGATGCGTTCAATGCTTTGAACGTGCAGGGATTTGTCATTCCAAACACGACGACCGGCGAAGAACTCTTGAGTTCCTCATACAATACGCCTCGTCAGATTCAGATATCGGCGCGCCTTAGTTTCTAAGACGGGCTTGGTCCAAATACGCAAATACGGGGAGGCGCAAGATGCCTCCCCGCAACAACCTTCGATGGCGGCGCAAGCGGGAAGCCGCTACACAAATGAGCCTGTCCGGAGTTCCTGTGGAGACGCTCAGGCCCTATAAGAGATTAGGAGACGATACGTCAGGCGCGGCAACCGATTGACCCGCCGCAAGCACGCCCGCCGACCGTTCCTGCAGTAGCCGTTTTCGACCCGGGTGACAGATCTGGCAAATTTGGTCCTGATCATCTGCGCAGCTACCAGGCCTACATCCTCAGGGAGCCCGACGCTCTGTCCGGGACGCGTCGAGAACGACGTGGCCGCGTTGTGGTTCTTCTTCGTGCGCGCGCTTCACCGCCATAAGTTCCGCGAGTTCCTGCCCTATCCCAAGAGCCCGAGGAAATTGCCCAGCTTTTCTCAGCCAGCAAGAAGTCGTACGTCTTTTGCATCTGTTGCCTCTATGTTTATCTAGTCGATCACTCGTTCGAAAATAAACACAACGCGGGTGTTCTCGTTCGTGTCCGGCTTCGGTTGGAAAGGAGCTGGGGAAGGGGTGGACACGAGCGTGTGCGTGTTCCCCGGTTTGAACCGTAGTGAAATAGATATACGCCTTGTCAAGACGCGATGCGAAATTGTGGACGCGACTTCAGTGAGGCTTCGATGCGGGTTTCTCCGTAAGCGTGCGCTCTTCCCCTTCTGGCGTTGAGTAGTACCGAGCGTAAAGATCGGTTCATGGCCGATGGTTGGAAGTGAGTTCTGATCGTCGTGTTCGGCGCTGGCGATCGGTTTCAGAGAAGCTGGAGATCGTGCAGTTGACGCTGAAGCCAGGAGCCAGTGTTGCTGAGGTGGCGCGAGCGCATGGAGTGAACGCGAACCAGGTATTTACGTGGCGTCGGGCGTTTGAGCGCGGCGAGTGAGCCGAGCCCTGTTCGGCGCTGATTCCGGTTACAGTGGCAAGCACGGGAGACGCGAGCAGCAAGGTTGAAGAAGTCACGACGCCGGCGGGAGGGCGATCAACATCGAACTTCCGGCCGGGCGATGATCAGTGTTGAGAGCGGCGCTGATCCATCCCTGGTGCGGTCGATCCTGGAGAGTCTGCGCAAGTGATCCAGCTTCCTGTTGGGACCAAGATCTGGATTGCAGCAGGCGTGACAGATCTGCGTCGCGGTTTTGATGGACTGAGTGCGCAGGTGCAGAACGTACTGCACGAACAGCCGTTCTCCGGGCATGTGTTTGTGTTTCGTGGAAGACAGAGGCGACATCGTAAAACTTCTTTGGTGGGACGGCGACGGTGCGCCGTGAGGCGCGAGGAGGTAGAGGATGGAGTAGCTCTATTTCTAACGCTTGCTGGTTTTCGACCGGTGGCTGTAATGCCATCTCATCCGATAAGAGCGTTGGATGAAAGGGGGCCGAAAAGCTCAGCCGGGTATCGCCGGTGGGGTGCCATCAGCAGATTGGCCTTAACTGTACCGGATGCAGTCCATCAACTGCAAGTCGGACTACCACAGTGCCTATGGTGAGGTAACGAAGTGTGCGTTGGAAGCCTCTGTATTTATCCGTGCATTGCCTCCGTGAAGATGTGATGGCGTTGGAGGACAACTGCGATTCGATGCGGCAAGGCACATCGCTCCTTGCTGCAGGGTGCGTGAAAACGTACTCGAGACAGGCGCGCTCTCATTGCCTGTCTTCCATATCGCCAGGGGTACAGCACACCACCTAAGGGCACATAGGTCGGAAGTCGGAACACGGGAACTTGATGCGCTCGCCTGACAGCAGGCTAGCCGCGATGACCGGTGACGGGTGACATCAAGGGCGGAGCTCTCGTAGTAGTCGGAGCACGGGAAAACCGTGTACATGGCGAAGGGGAGCAGGAAGACAACTGGTTTGCACCGACGGAGGAGAGATCTGTGGACATAGATCGTCAGGCTGACGAAGCCTGGGTACTCAGCGTTCAGCGCAAACTCTATCAATGGAGTAAGGCAAATCCCGACGAAGCATGGCGTGAGATGTGGAATTGGTTAATCGATCTCCGCAACCTTCGCTATGCCTGGCGGCGCGTGGCCTCGAACAAGGGCAAACGCTCCGCTGGAATCGACAAGATGACAGTCGGCCGTATCAGGAAGGAAATTGGGGAAATGCAATTTCTTGAGGAACTGCGAATCGAGCTGCGCACTGGCGCATATCGACCAAGTCCCTCTCGACGTAAGCTGATTCCCAAGCCCGGCAAGCCCGGAAAATTCCGACCATTGGGTATTCCGACGGTGGTTTCATAATGCACTTCCTTCCGCAGGCTTTGGGAATATGGGGATGTGAGGATGAATCCGCTTTGAGTTCTGCACCCATTCCCGGAGCCTCTGTTCATCGGTTGCGTTGAGTGTGATCCAATACGGGGACCCGGCGTTGAGTCTTCGCGCCTGAAGATGAGCCTGCTCGATCCAGTAGTAGACAACGCCTTCACGGACACCGAAATGTCTGGCCACTTGGGCGGTGGTCAGCTCTTCGGGCTTGCGCAACACAGGAGGAGGGATTCGGTAAGTGAAGCGGATCTCGCGGATGATTAGAGTCGTGAACGTCTTGCCTGTGGCGCTGATCGAACCTTCCCGGCGGAACTGCTCGGCGATCTCGGCGTCAGTGAGCTGACGCGCCAGCTCCCGCACACGATCGACAACTGCGGCAGGATATCGTACGCGATCCGCCGCGCTGAGAGGACGCTGGAGCGTGATGTCCGTGCATGCATTACCCTGCCAGCGGATGTGGACAAGAAGCTGTTTGGGGACAGAGCCCTTCTCTACCGTGATATCCCGGATGAGAAGACGCAGTATCCGTTTGCGGTCTTTGCTCTGCGTAGTAGGAGCGTGCCACAGCTTTGGCAGATCCTTGGCCAGGGCCAGCACTTTCGCCTTCTGCTCAGGGGTCGCAACGCGTGCATGCCGCTGCTGAAACTCCGCAGCCTGTTTTCTGAGCTCTTCCAGCTGCTGCAGTGCTGTATTCCAGCGCCGCTCCAGAGTGGCCGCCACCAGCCGCTGCGCTGGATCTACCTCCTCATAGCGCCTCTCCGCCAGGGCAGCCTCATACTCGGCGCGTTCCAACCGCATCTTCCACTGCTGCCCAAGATCGTGGTCACGAGCTTCCAGCTCTTCCAGAGCCGCCACAGCCAACTCCAGCTGCGCCGGCTGGAGAGCCTTCAGGGCCTCTTCGGTGACAGCCTGGTCGAGTAGGTCGCAACGAAAGCTCAGACAGTCCCGCTGCGCCAGACCTTCGCGGCGCAACCTGTTACACAGATATGTCGGGTAAATGCCGCTGTTGCCCGTGTAGCGGACCGTGAGTGCCCGACCGCAGTGTCCACACATCAGCAGCCCCTGCAGCAGCGCCAGGCCTTCCCGTGCCGGACCACTCACCATCGTCGCTCCGCCATTGGTACGATTCTTCTCCAGCTGTTCCTGGTTCTGCAAGTACTCGTCCCAGCTGATATACCCTTCATGGTGTTTTTCCAGACGAACACGCCATTCTTCTATCGGCGTCGCGCAGACCCGCTTCTGCACTTCACCCGTGGAACTGATGCGACGGCGATACTGATAACGGCCAAAAACATACATCCCGGCGTAGGAAGGATTTTTGAGGATGCTAAGCGCACGACTATGCGTCAGGCGTCCCCAGATCAGCTTGCCATCCCATGCACCACCGTAGGAGCGCCGGGGAAACCGCAGTGCGCCTGCTGCAAATCGCTGCACAATTCCGTAAGCAGTCCCTGTCTCGCGGAAGAAGCGAAACACCAGGGCTACTGCACCCCGTACCTCTTCATCCGGATCCACCCCGGTCCGTCCTTCCTCGTCAAAACAGAGCCCCACCGGAAGAGGAAACCGTAGCTCTCCTTTCTTCGCCTTATTGAGCTTGCCACCCAGGAGGCGCCCGCGCAATAAATGAAGCTCGGCTTGAGCCATTGTCCCCTTCAATCCCAATAAAAGACCGTCGTTGAAATCCGCCGGGTTGTAGCAGCCATCTTCGTCGATCACCAGCGTTTCGGTAAGTGCACACAACTCCAGCAATCGATGCCAGTCCAGGTTCGAACGCGCTAGTCGCGAGACCTCCAGCGCAAACACCGCGCCCACCTGTCCCATCGAGACTTCCGCTACCAGGGTCTTGAAATCCTCCCGCCCCGTAATCTGTGCTCCTGACTTGCCCAGATCCCGGTCCAAAATCTGAACCGTCGACCAGCCCAATTGCAGCGCCTTCTCTCTCAGCGCATACTGGCGCTCCGTGCTCTCCTGATGGTGACGGACCTGCGCCAGCGTCGACTGGCGCACATACACATAGGCAGTCTTGCTCAGGTGTTGTTCGCTGATTGTGGTATTCATCGGCTACCTCCAAAGAGAATGAACTCTCCCGGTCGCCATCGAGCCAGCATGTGAGCATATTGGCGAGAAACGCGCCGCCTAACTCCACATCGATCGGGGCGTGGATGGCAGCGGCTGACTCGCTCACTGTGCCTCTCTAAAGCGCTTCGCGACGGCGCAGAAGTTCGCGGTTGATCTCGCAGATCGATTCCAGAATCTCGCGGCTGCGGTGATAGTTGGCAAGAAACTCTGCGGTCTGTTCGTAAGCATCCTGAGGCACGTAATCCATTTGCGGCCGCTGGCCAGGATAGCTTACCGACAGATAGTACTTGGGACCATGTCCAGGTCCGTCTGGCACTTGCATCCCGGCTTGCCACAGCGTTTGTATCGCTCGATAAGGGAACCCCGCAGGACCGATCTCAGTGGCGGCAGCTGGCGCACAAGTGCGTTAGGCGTTTTCGCAGTGCGGCGGCTGGTTCTTTCTGAATATCCATCAGACCACGCGTATAACTGGTCTGATGATAATGCGATCAAAGAACTCCTTGTCAACCTTTTTCCTCCCTGCCTGTCAGGTGTTCCAGAAGAGTAACCAATTCGAATAACGATTCTGCACTGAGCCGAGTAGGCGGTGAGCTGAACAACTCGTGCACAGATGGATCCGCCCAGTCAGTCCACTCTCGCGCGATGGCGAAACTGCCGTGTTCGCGCTCACGGAGAATCAATGTAGCGACGCCAGCTACGCGTCGCTTCTTGAGTACTTCAAAGCGTTGCCCTCGGAGCGGATGAAATGGGTGGCGGTTCTCCGCCCATCCCAAATTCGAACTGGGGGGAAGTGCAGTTTGCACTGACCGTCCC
>CAVWXA010000009.1:0-405515 GCA_963758785.1 uncultured Acidobacteriaceae bacterium | reverse complement strand
GGACAAAGCGCTCATCGAGCATTGGTTGAGCCTCGTTCAAAGGATTTTTCCTGAAAACGCCGCAGGCTCCAGAACCCTCCGCGGACGTGAACGCGGCTGGCATGGGCACAAGATCCCGGTCGCGATGCTGACTTTTCAGGATCGATCCTGGATGGAATTCGTAACGTACAGAAGCATCAGATATTTACATACTTGTTGCCCAGCTTGTTGCGTTGAGACGCCCGTTTTAGAGGGAGTCGAGTTTGTCGACCAGCGCACGGCAATGCTGTCAGCAGAGGTTTCAGGACGACGAGAACATAATCCGCGCCGAAGGCGTACCGGAATGCTACACAACTGATAACTGATTCTTCGGGCTTCAAGAAAGCATGTCTGGCTGTCGGTGGTCCCCGCCGCGCAGCCACGCCACGGTGCTCCACCGGCCCATTGCGCTATCGAATAGTGCGGGTGCACACGTTCGTGGGAGTCACGCAAAGTTGAGATTTGCATGCGGCCTCCGGTGGAGGCCCTGGAATCGCCAAATATCGATGACGTGGCTCAATGGAGTGGCGACTCGTTGCCGCCGAAGGCTTGAAAAACCGCTGCCGCCTATACCTTTAGCACATCCCCGTCCCGCGCCACCATCTCGTAGAGCACTGGATTCACGAAGAACCCCAAGAACAGCCGCGAGATCAGCCCTGCCACAATCACAATCGCGAAAGGTTTCTGCGTGTCTGACCCGATGCCCGTCGAGAGCGCCGCCGGCAGCAGTCCCAGGCAAGCCACCAGCGCCGTCATCATGATGGGCCGCAGCCGCAGCAGCGAGGCTTCGCGCGTTGCCGTCCGGATGTCCATTTCTCGCTCGATGCGCAGCTTGTTGATGTAGGAAACAAGAATCACCCCCGTTTCGACAGATACGCCGATCAGCGCCAGCATGCCCAGCGCCGACGAAGCACTGAACGGCGTATCCGTCAGTTTCAATGCCAGCAACGCGCCTACCGGCACCGTCAGCACCACGCCGATCACAATCACAACGGGGAACTTGAAATTGTCATAAAGCGCGAACAGGATCATAAAGATGATGAACACCGCCAACGGCCCAATGATCGCCAACTGGTGCTCGGCGGCCAGAAACTCGTCGTACTCGCCGCCCCACGTCAATCGGTATCCCGTGGGCAGCGATTTCTGAATGTCGGCAATCGCCTTCTGGCCGGCGTTCACCGCGCTCTCCAGGTCGCGCCCCTCCACGCTATACTGCACGCCGATATACCGCGAGTTGTTTTCGCGGTAGATGAGCGACGCTCCGCCCGACTCGCGAATATCGGCCAGCGCGCTCAGCGGAATCTGCTGCCCCGCGGGCGTGCCAACGAGCAGGTTCCCTATCTGCTGCGCGCTCTCGCGGAACTCCGGCTTCATGCGCACCACCAGGTCGAAGAGCTTTTCTCCCTGCACCACCTGCGTGGCCGCCTGCCCGCCCACCGCCGCCTGCACAATCGCTTCCACGTCGGCTACGTTGATGCCGTAGCGCGCAATCTTGCCGCGATCCACGTTGATGGTCAGAGTTGGCTGCCCCAACTGGCGCACTACGGTCAATTCCGTGAATCCGGGAACCTGGCTCAATCGCCGCTTGATCTCCAGCGCCGAATTCTGCAGCACATTCAGGTCAGGTCCGTAGATCTTCACGGCCAGCGCGCTCTTGAGGCCCGTCAGCGCCTCATCCACCGCATCTTCCGCCGGCTGCGTGTAGTTGAAGATCACGCCTGGAAACACATCGAGCTGCCGTTCGATGTCTGCTTGCAGCTCCGCCTTGTTGTGAATCGTTCCGGTCTTCCACACCGCGTCGTTATACGGCCTCAACCCCACGTAGAATTCGTCGTTGTAGAACCCCGTCGGATCGGTGCCGTCGTCCGGCCGCCCCAGCTCCGAGCCCACGTCCGTCACCATCGGGTACTTCATCAGGATGTCCCGCACCTGCGGCGAGAATTTGCTCGACGTCTCGAATGAAACCGTGTACGGCATGGTGGCGCGAATCCACAGCGCGCCCTCGTCCAGATGCGGCATGAATTCGCCGCCGATAAACGGGATCAGCAGCATCGTGGCCGCGAAGATCACCACCGCCAGAACCAGCGTCGTTCGCGGCCGGTCAAGACACCAGTCCAGCCACACCGCGTATATTCTTCTCACCCACTCGAACGGCTTGTTTTCCTTCTCGTGCACCCCTTTCTTGAACCACATCGCACACAGTACAGGCACCAGCGTCAGCGTCAGGATCAGCGCACCCACCAGCGCAATCGCCACCGTGTCCGCCATCGGCTTGAACAGCTTCCCCGACGGGCCGGTCAGCGCGTAGATGGGCAAATACCCGGCGATGATCACTGCCACCGAATAAAAGATCGGCCGGTCCACGTCTTTGGCGGCGTTCTTGATCACCTCTTCCAGCTCGTACTGCTGACCTTCGCGTAAGCCCAGTTCGCGGAAGATGTTTTCCACCATCACCAACGTGCCGTCGATCAGAATGCCGAAGTCAATCGCCCCGATCGACAGCAGGTTCGCCGGAATCCCCTCCGCGTGTACGAAGATGAACGCGAACAGCAGCGACAGCGGAATCGTGAGCGCCACAATCACCGCCGCGCGCACGCTCACCAGGAACGCCATCAGCACCACCAGCACTAGCACCATGCCCATCACCAGGTTGTGCTCCACCGTGTCGATGGTCAGTTGCACCAGGTCGCTGCGGTCGTAGTAGGGGTGAACCTTCACGTCTGGTGGCAGAACATGCTCGTTCAATTCCTGCGTCTTGGCTTCCACTCCTTTGAGCACGTTCTGCGTCTGCTCGCCGCGGCGCATCATGATCACGCCTTCCACCGCGTCATCCGTCTTGTTGAAACCGAACTCGCCCAGCCGCGGCGCGTTCCCGATCTCCACCTGCCCGATGTCCCCAACGCGCGTCGGCACGCCGTTCTGCGAGCCCACCACTATGTTCGCGATGTCCTGCGTGTCACGCACCAGGCCCACGCCGGTCACGTAGTCCGATTGCTGCCCCTCCTCGTAAAATCCGCCGCCCGCATTCGAGTTGTTCACAGACAGTTGCTGAATGACGGTCGGCACAGTCGTGTGATACGCATAGAGCCGGGTCGGATCAAGCAGCACCTGGTACTGCATCACCGTGCCGCCAAAGCCGGAGTCGTCCGCCACGCCGGGCACCTGCTTGTACTGCCGCTCCAGCACCCAGTCTTCAATCGTCTTCAGCTCCTGCGGCGTGCGGTCGGGGCTCTCGATCACGTAGCGGTAGACAAGCCCCGAAGGACTAGCCAGCGGCGACAGCGTCGGCGTCACGCCCTGCGGATAAGTCACTTCGCTTAGCCGCTGAAAAACCACCTCGCGCGCAAAGTAGTCGTCCGTGTCCTCGTCGAATGTCATGATCACGTCCGAAAGCCCATAGAGCGAAATCGAACGCATCACCGTCAGCTTCGGAACGCCATTCATTTCGACTTCGGTGGGCACCGTGACCAACCGCTCCACCTCTTCCGCCGCGTGCCCCGGCCACTGCGTGATCACTTCCAGCATAGGCGGCGAAAGATCCGGGTACGCGTCCACCGGCATACTGTGGAACGCGATCGCTCCGCCCACTGTCATGAACGCCACCAGGAACAGGACGATCGGCTTCTGCCGAAGTGCAAATTGAACAGTGCGATGAATCATATCGGCCTGTCTCCTCAGTGTTGCAGCGAGTTCGCAAACTGCAGGAACAGGCTACCGTTGCCTACGACCTTATCGCCCGGCGCCAGGCCCTTCACGATCTGCGTCTCGTTGCCCTGCGCCTGGCCCAGCACCACGTCGCGACGCCCGAATTGGTTGTTACCCGTCAGCGCATACACAAAGGGCTGGTTGTTGTCGTCGCGCAGAATCGACGCGTTGGGCACTGCCAGCGCATTTGTCAGCGCGCCGGCCGTCACCATCACCGTACAGTACATATCCCTCTTCAGCTTCTCGGCGAGATTGTCCACCACAATGCGCGCCTGCAGCGTGCGCGTATTCGGATCGAGGGCAGGCGACACATATGAAATCTTCCCGTGGAAGCTGTCCGGAAAGGCATCCGTCTGCACCACAACGTCGTCGCCGTTCTTCACGTATTCCAGATCCGCTTGGTACACGTTCGCCAGCACCCATACCGTGCTCAAGTCGGAAATGGTGAACGCCTGCGTCTGCCCCGCCTGCACCACTTGCCCAGGCGAAACCAGCCGCTCCACCACCTCGCCGGCAATCGGTGCCAGCACCGGAATCTCGGCCGACGACGGTGTCTTGGCCAGCTCCGCGGGATCCTTGATCCCCAGAATCCGCAGCCCCTGCTCGGCCGCGTTCAGGTCCGCCTGTGCCTGCGTGCGATTGCTCTCCGCCTGCTCCAGGTCCTGTAGCGCGATGGCATGGTGCACATACAGATCCTGCGCACGCACATAAAACTTGTCCGCCAGCCGGAAAGAATCTGCGGCCTTTAGATAGCCGTCAAGTAACTGCGCGTAGTCCGGGCTACTCAGCTCCAACATCGGCTGGTTCAGCTTCACGTGTTCGCCGGGAACCACCAGGATGCGGCTCACCGGCCCTCCCACCTGCGTAATCACTGGCGTCGTATTGAACGCATTGTAGGCCACTGCGCCTGTCAGCCGCAGCGTGTGATTCATCGTCTCCGGCGTCAGTGTCACCAGTTGCACGTGGCTCATCTGGTCGGTGGGTATCGTGAATAACTGCGGCGTCGCCGAGGGAGTTGCGCTCGACGAGAACGAGGTCATTCCGCTTGCATTGTCTTTCGAGCGGCAGCCGGTGAGCGTCAGCAACACGACTAGCGGCAACACGCTCCGCATCCGCCCGGCGCGGTCGATGGTTCGAGGGTATCTCATGGTAAGCTCCTGGTTCCTACTGCCTCGCGAAGCTGCTCCAGCGCCTCCAGGTACGACGCCAGCGACTGCCGGTAGCCGAGTTGCGTTGCTCTGAAACTGCGTTCCGCGTCCAGAAAGTCCAGCAGGCTGGCCGCGCCGCGCCTGTACGCATAATCCGTGATGTCGCGCGACTGCTGCGCCTCGTCGAGATATCCCGAGCGGTACAGCCCCACGATTTCGTCGTTTGCCTGCCACCCTTCGAACGCGTCCCTCACATCGGTCAGCACCTGCCCGCTCGCGTACAGCTGCTGCTGCTGCGCCTGCGTGATCGCGAACCCCGCGCGCTTGATCTCTCCCTGGTTACGGTCGAAGATCGGGAGCTGCACCGACCCAAAGAGCGAAATATTATTCAGATAGGACAGGTGCGTATAGTTGATCTGCCCGGTCACATCCCGCTTCCCGATCGCCTTCTGCAATTGGTATTGGCTGTTTGCCGCCGCGACTCCCTGCTGCGCCGCCCGCAGATCCGGCCGGCTTTTCAGAGCCATTGCCTGCAGGTCTTCGAGGCCGCCTTTCATCGGCTGGTAGTCGAATGATCCGGCTACGTCGTAGTCTGCGTTCACTTGTTCGTACCCCAGCAACTGCCGCAGGTCCGACAACCCCTGCACCCGCGCCAGCTTGGCCTGCGCCACGTCGGTCTGAAACTGAAGAAGCTGCAGTTTCATTTTCAGCAGATCGTCCAGCCCGATATCGCCCGCCTTGTAGCGCGCCTCGGTGATATCAACCGTGTCTTGAAAGCTCTTCAGGTCCTGGTCAGCCAGTTCCAGCGTGGACTCGGCCAGCTCCACATTGATGAAATCCGTGGCCACATTGAACATCAGTGTGCGCTCGCTGTCGGCAACCTGGGCCTGCGTCACGGCCGTTACATCACGGGCCGCCTGCAGCCGATGCTGCCGCTTCTGGCCGCGCTCGAATAGATAGCTCACGCCCAGATCGAACTGCGCCGTATTGTCGATGTAGTCTGAGCTGAAATTATTGGGCTGGAAGATGGGCAGAAACTGCGCATCGCCCAGCAGCACCGGGTCCGGCCGCAGATTCGCCGTTATCTCTTCCGCCTGGCTCTGCTCGATTGTGGTCTGCGCCGCCAGCAGGTTGTGATTGTGCTGGACCGCCAACTGAACCGCCTGATCGAGCGTGATCAACTGCGCGCCCGGCTTCTGCGCCAGTTGGCCCGCCGCCGGGGCCGGTGCCTGGCTGGCCTGCGGCGGCTGCGCGGGCGTCGATTGCCCGCTCGCGGCTCCTGAGAACAACAAAGGAACCAGCAGCATGGAAAAATATGAGACGGACAAACGCATGAGCGCTCAACTCCTGATCGAAAGGCATAGCCATGGAACGTGCCGCGAGGGCACGAATTAGAGGGAAAGGCTATACAGGAGGAGCGCGAGGCGGCTTTTCATTGGCCCTGTAACGCGAAACGAAGCTATTCTCCCGGACCGCGCGCCCCACCGTCGCCGGGACCAATCCGATCGCTCCAATCACCGCCGCTGGAGGCGCGATGGCCAAGTGGCACAGCGTGCAGTTGCCCGAGGAGCACTGGTCGTGATGGTGCCACACCATTCCCATCGTGATCGCTAATACCAGCACGATCAACAGGACGGAAACGACGACGCGCTTGATTCGCGTTGGGTCGGGCATTGCGGGAGAACCCCTTAAGAGCTTCTACTTCCTCGATTCTGCATCCATTCTCAATTGCACCGATGCTTTATCGGGAAATAATCCGGAATTCGATCGGCCGCCACCTCTGAGAAATAGGCCAGCCGATGAGGAAAAATCCTTGAATGAGAGCGTCTCCACTATAAACCAGGAAAGGGAAATCTGTACGGAGTGAGCTTTCCCTCGGCGGGTCAGCCCCGGCGGTTGAAAGAAACCTTTCAAACCCGTCTTAAAGAGCCGCGCAATAAGTCGATCCTCCGAAGGGTGCTTGCTTCAGCTCTCAGATCCAACCCGGTAAAATCAACGGGGCTTTCGTACTTCCGTTGCAGATAGAAAGTTGGTAACCCATTTCGCAAGCGACCGGCATAGGATGAGCATCAGAGTCCCGACACATCAGAATCAGCCAATGTCAGCTCGATGGGCAGGATCGGTAACGGAAAACGTTAGGTCCCTATCGAAACTGCCCCGGCAGAAGATCCTGCAACAGACCCGCCTCGTCGCGCCGGGACAGTCCCGATAGGGACCTAACGTAACACTAGATTGCTTAAGGTCCACGAATGGCGTCGCTCCTGCATTGTCACCGATTCTTCGCAACCCCGTCAGAATTGGTTGGGTTCTGCAAGTCTACTCCCGAGGAAACGGTTTCGCTCACCGGCGCCCCGTCTGCACAGCTTTTGCGCTGTTCGGGCTTAGTTGTTCGCGCACGATCGATGAATAAGCGCCGATCTCAATCGTGAACCTCCTACCGCCGGGTGTTTCAACTGTCGCGTGACGAATTGTTTCGGGATTCGACGAGTCGTAGGTGTAGGTATAGGTACCGCCGTCGCCGAGCGTCTGTTTCGTCAGTAGCCCGTTTTCATACTCATTGCTCAACACAACGCGCGGTTCTGAATGTGCATCTGTCGCAATTCTAAATGTGAGCATGTGCTGCGTATAGTCGTAATCATAGTGGTGGGTTTCGCCTGACGGATAAGTGACGCCTGTCAGCCGGTCGGCTCCATCATATGTATAGTGGACCGTTCGCCCTCTGCTGTCGTCAATAGCCAGGATGCGCCCATCGGAGCCGGTGCCCACTCCCACCCAGTTTCCGTTTGGCGAGGTGATTCGCGCAAGCCTCCGGCTGCTGTTCCGCTCGATTTTCAGTTCTCGCCCCTGCGAATCCTGATAGCCCACAAGGGAACAGTTAACGCTGGAGCGATTGCACGGGAGGTAGGTCTTTATGCCGCCATTGAAGCGGCGCACGTCGTAGTGTTCGAACGGAAACGCGTGCCACGCCATTTCGTACTGCCAGGCTGTTCTCACGACTCTGGAGCCTGGCACTTCGATCCCCGCGGATTGCCCGCCGACGTACTTCACAAATGAGATAACCGGCAGCCATTGAGGCACGCGGACCAGGTTATCCCGGCCACCGTCAGCATGCTCAACAAAGATGTGAATATTGTCCGCCGACCCGAGAAACTCGTCGTAGTTATCCCAGCCGCTGATCCCAAACGGATCTCTTCCCCGCTCGCCGTCGCGCGTCACGCGCTGGAACTCAATTGGAATCGTATCGGGCAAATACAAATCGGTGTGCTTGTCGATGAGCAGCCCGAGCCGAAGGTCCAGCTCAAAAAGTTCCACTTGCTCGTCTTCCATCGGGTCCTGCACGTCACTACAATCGCGAATGACCGGCCCCGGCAGTGGCTGCATTCCGTCATTCGAGGAATAGGTGAAGAAAATGCATGGTTCGTCCACCGCCTCACCTTTCGCGCTCAGTGCTGGATTCACGTCCGACTCATAAATGTCCTCTGTTGGCAAATCTGGATTGAGCGTGTTGTGAAGCAGGCTCGTGGGATCGCGATTCACCGGCAAGTGCCAATAAAGCACCGCGACATCCTTCAGCAGAATTCTCCGCATTCGTGCCTGGAATCGCGCAACCGCGCCTTTCGGGTCTAAGTCGGCCCGCTGCCACGCCGTATCCCCCATTCCGCTCGAAGAGATAATTGCCGCTCGCATCAGGTCCCGCTGGGTAAAGGTTCCGTCCCACATCTCTCTCGTCGAGTACATATTCCAATCGGTAAAGCCAATCAGATAGGCGTCGTGATCTGCGGCCAGGTCCGGGTGCTTTTGCTTCAACTCCGCTTCCAGCAGCTCGGCCACAACCTGGCGCCGCCGCCCATTCCATGCCGCTTCATCGATCGCCATCGCAGGCAGCACCTGCACATCCAGTCCGTACTTTCCATGCAGCCATTTCGCAAAATCCTCCACCGAATATGGCGCCCTGTGTGTTCCCATCTGCACCAGGTAAATTCGCCCGCTCCCCTTCAGCTCACTCACCTGCGCAATTGGCCCTGCATGCTTCTCATAAGTCGGTGGCGTCACGTAGCGGCGCGCAATCTCGCCGCCCACCGTCCTTCCAACTTTGCCATGCTTCAGCGACGCCAGCAGCGCCACCGCTGCAATGACCGCGATGCCCAGAGCAAGAACCGTCCTTCTTGCTGTCGCTGACGATCCGCTCGACGTTGGCACCGTTTGCAACGGCGCTCCGGCAACCGTATGCGCAGATACTCCGGCGGCCGTGTATTGGGCGCCTGTACTGGCAGGCTCCGGCAAAATTTGCGCTGCGCTTGTCGCACGCCACGCTGACTGCAGCGCCTCGTTCAGTGCCACCGAGCCTTCGCGGAATTGGGACAACCGGATGCGCCTTCCCTCGCGCGTTGTAATCACCACGCCCGCTGACACATTCGCCTTGCGGCGCACATCGCTGATCGCAATCGCCTTCACGGAACTGAACGGAATGGTCCTCTGATGAGTCGGGTACTCGATCGCGATGCTGTCATGGCTGATGACCAGTCTCACCGGGTCCAGCAAAACCCTGACCACCGCAAACGCTGCCAATACAACAGGCACCAGGAACTCCTGTCCCCCGCCTTGCTGGTGCATAAGCCATGCGGTGTAAAGCAGGGCCGCCGCAAGCCCCGCATAGACCATCTTGATGCCACCGCCTCGATGGAAGGTGGTCATGCCGGGACTCTGGACCTGCGCTGATTCGGCCGTGTGGCTTAGGATGAAGGCCCGCAGGCCCTCAAAATTCTTGACCTGGTACTCTACGTCGATCTCTGTATTCCTGCTCGAATCGCTTAACTCAAGCCTCTGCAAGGGATCGTTCGCACGTGCGTTGGCCACAGCGTGCCAATCAAGGTAACCGGTCCTGCCCCACCGTTTTGACCAGATCCCGTTCGCATTCACGGCAATGCGGTGCCACGAACGGAAAATGAATCGCCAATTCAGTTCGGCCACGAGAAGACAGAAAATGCCTTCGCGGACTTGCGTGATCCGCGTCGTCGGGTCCGCAGTGAACCAGGCGTGGAACAACAGCACACTTGCCTCGGCCAGCGCCATCAGCAGAGCCAGCAGCATCGCCAACGTTGTTCCCTTCGAAACCGCGAAGACCGTTGCATCGATTGGAACCGGCGGCGCCGGTGTGGGCCCATCCAACCTTGCGTCCATTGCTTGTACCTCTTTTGTGCCGATTCGCCCATGTTGCCACAATCGCTGATTAATTGGTATTTCGACCGGATGGTCGGCCGATTCGGAAGTGATATGTAGTGACCAGTCAAGGTGCGCTGGTCGTTTTTTCCGAAACGAGGACAGGGTCAGCGGCAGCCGAGGCAGGTAATGGCGACGATTGATCAAGCTGATATTCGCGGGTCGGAACCGCATAATCAAGATCCGTCGGGAGCTGCCTCTGACTAACCACGCGAATCCGGCTGAGCCTGTCGCATACTTCCGCCGAGGATTCTCCCTCGTGCTTGCCTCGGCTGCGGCTGACCCTGTCCTCGAGTTGGTTGTCTTGTTCAAGGTTTTTGCCTTTTCCTTCTTAGGAAGGTTTTTGCTTTTGTCTTTTCGTTCTTTGTCACGCTGCCAGTCGTGTTGTCCGAGTTTGCTCGACCTTGATGGCGATGGCCCAGATGAAGCCCAGTAACTCTGGTGCGACTGCAGTCATGACCTTCCGTAGATCCTTGCCTGCCATGGTCAGTTTCCGGTAGCGCTTGTGCAGGCGATTCTGTGCCTTCCATGCGATTTCAAGGACTTCCGCCGGAATCCCTTCATGTCGTTTTCGCAGCTTTTCTCCGACACGAGGCAGGTGCCGATAGCACCAGGCCGATTCCACCACGATGCGTCTTAGATGTGCATTGCCACATTTGGTAATGGCACCTTTTCGAATACGCTTGCCACTGGTGTTTTCACTCGGGAAGGCTCCGGAATACCCCATCAGCTTCCGTGCACTCTCGAAGCGTGAGGAGATGTTGTTGCCCAACTCAGCGGCGATCGTGACTGCCGAAATATGCGCTATACCGCGCAGAGCCTGCAGTCCACGGATTAGCTCCTGCATGGACTGTGGTGCCTGCTTCACGATTTCCAGGATGGCCTCTTCTAAGCGCCTGACCCGCACGCTCATATGTTCGAATTCGTTCATGCAATCCAGTCGGGTGACTTCCTGCGCCGGCTGCGTGTAGCGGACCTGTGCCAGCCACCTCATGTAGCGCTCTGTCCATGCCTTCAGTCCAAGAGGCGGACGTTGGCCCGTACGGAGAAGGAACTTGGTCAGCCGATGCCGTGCGCGCAGCTGATCCTGCTTGGCTGCCTCCCGCTGCCGGACAAGATCACGCAAGGCCTCGGAGGCTTCATCGGGAACCCACACCGCCGTCAGATCGTCTCCGTTACGGTGGCAGCGTGCCAGCTTCAAAGCATCCCGGCGATCAGTCTTCACCCGATCTCCTGGCTTCTTCGGAACCAGCGTGGGCGCTATCACCGCGCACTCCACACCCAACTGCGTCAACTGCCAGTACAGTACGAATCCTGTCGGTCCGGCTTCATAGCAGGCACGCAACTGTTCCGGTGGACCTAGCTTCTTGATGAACTTGCGGACCGAATCCTCTCGGTTGGCGATCGTACCCAGGCTGCGCACCTCGCCGTTTGCTTCGGCTACGGCTACCGCTATCGTTTCGGCGTGGACATCCAAACCCAAAATGCATAACTTCTCTCTCATGACCGGTTCCTCCGCTTGTGGCTCTGGACTGCGTTCCAAATAAACTCAGCCTAACCCACGACTAGCGCAGCGGGCCGGTCACTACATTATGACTAACCCCATTTTGGAGCTACTTCCGTGTAGACGGTCACTCGGAATCGTTCCTAACGCATGCGAAATCTTGAGGAAGTCCGCATCTTCGCCTGGGGAAACCTTGATTTTCGTTCGTCGAATTTGCTGCTTCTTGACCGACGGGATTGCACACACCTGATTGCTCTTCTCACAACTCCTCTTCACCTTATTTAGGAGCGGAGGAAAATATCACGTTCGAGGAGTGCCGGCGATTCATTGCGCCGCAGCCTGGCAGGTGGGCATGCCTTTCGATGCTAAGGCACTAGACTTCTTCTCGCAAATTCAGTCCAGTATTGCCAGACTGAATGGTGAACTTCTGCGATCCTCGGCAAACATGGCGCAGTTCGCCGTTGAAGCCTCTTGCCGTGCCAGGATTCAGTAGCGAAGGCGCGCCGCCGAGTTTCGTCAGATAGCCGAAGAGTGTGCAGACGACAGTCTCTGTAAAAGCTCCGCCGCCTGTACATTCGCGCATGCAGCTCTGACGCTGCGCAATGCGGACTGGTGCGTCGCGGTCCCGCCGTTTTGCTCCATAGAACTCATGCGCCTGCGCGTAGACTCCTTCATAAACGGCAGCCTGAGTCCGCCGCAGAAAAGAAACCGCGACGTTCCAATAGCCGAGGCGGCACATGGCGTCAACCGTCACGGCAGGCCAAGCATCGTAGGCGCCCATCGGCCCATGGTCAGGGCGGTCGGAGTTCGCCGCTGCCACGTCGAGTTGGGATTGCGCGCGCATCCACTTTTCCATCAGTAGTTCTTGTCGAACAAAGTCCACCATTTCACGGCCAACGTTGGTCGGCAGGTCCGCAGCGAGGAAGCGGCCCACAGTGGCGAAGTCGTAACAATGGCGCATCTCCACCCGGGCGCCGTCGCGATGCAGGCTCGCCCACACCCCCTTTCCTGGCTCATAAAGGTTCATTACTGCCTTGAACATGGCATCCGCCTCGACGCGCAACTGACGAGCCTCGACGTCGTCGCCGTTCTCTTCAAGAACGTCTGCAAGCTCGCGCATCATCCACACATTGGCGGAATTGAATGAGGGAACCTTGTTGATGTAAGTGGGCACACACTCCAGCAAGTTGAGCGCGCCGCCATAATCGGCAAGCTGATCGTTGGGATTCAGCCGCAGTTTCTTCCAGTTCGTGGCCAGAACGCGAAGACGCTGCAGCACTGTCTGGTCGGCGATCTTCTCCCGCAGGAATTCCTTATCCTGCGTGACGACGAGATACGACCAAGTGAGCCGGAAGATGGAAAGATCATTGGCCGCATATCCGCGCAGATCCCATCCGGCGGGAACCTCCAGATGGTTGGGCGACGCAGGCCGCTCGGTTTCGAAGACGATCACATCACTCTCGTGCGGGTCCTGTTCAAGGAACAATTTGATTTGCTCCTTCATCTGCTTCGGTTCGAGCAACGCGAAGATTGTCGAGAACAGCGAGGTATCCCAGTAGTAGACCACCCCTTTAGCGCGCTCGCCGCTGGTGATAAAGGTTCGGTTGCTCCATAGGTTGGTTCGCAGCAGCACCAGCAACGTGAGCACGCTGCGGTAATAGATCTCGCGAATCGAGGCATCGTCTGTAACCAACAGCGGAGCATTGCCTGAAAAGAATCTATTACCCGGCGTAAAGGCGCTCTTCCAGCGCTCGTCCCACACGGTTTTGGTTCGAACCCACTGCGTCTCAAACCACGAGCTTGTAAGACCTGCACGTCCGCGCCTGGCCGGTTCCTCCACGTGCATCAAGAAGCGAATCTCGTGGCTCTCGCCCGGTGCAAGATGCACCTGCCACTCGGCGAACTGGCCGTCCACTTTGTCTTGCTGAAGATCGAAGAACGTATAAACCGCGTCCATCTTCCATTTTTCTGATGTGGCACGAATCTCACCGGGGCCGATGATCTCCCGGTTCACCGGTTTCCAGCCGATGTCTGCCGTTATCGCTACGTTAAAAGTTTTGGCCGCCGCGTCATGATTGGTGAACTTCACCCGCCACAGGACCACCGTGTCTTCTATGACCAGCCTGTTTGTGGTGACCACATCAAGGTTGCCCAGCTGCGCGTGGCGTACGGCCTGATAGGCGAACCACCGGCAGCTGGTGCTGTCGTAAGACCGGCCATCGATCGTCATCCCGCACAGCGGAAGGGAATGGTAGATGAGCCAGCGCGGTCCCGATTCGTCGCCGCAGAGTTGCCCGCCAGGCAGGAAGTTCACACCGACGAGATCCGGCGCGCAGGCGGCCATGTCATGAAAGTTATGCAGCGAAGGCATCTGTGCAAGCAGGCCGCAATCGAGCCAGCCGGTTCCCATCTCGTCCAGCGTCGGCAGACCGGGGGCGCTTGACGGCATTGCTGTTCTCTCCATTGCAGACGCAAGAGTCTTACTGGCCAGCAACTCTGTTGAGCACGCTGCAATGCCAGTTTCGCAAAACAGCCGCCGGCTTAGGATCTTATGCATGATCGAAGAGGACTCATTCCTTCCCGGCCGTAAATTGCTGAGTTAAGCACCCGGAACTTCCGGCTGAAGTGCATAGAGCTCTCCCAGGAATGCACGAGCTTTTGCGTGATGAATGCAGTATAGCGGCGATGGCTCGCTTCGGAGATTCGGTAGTGAAACGATGTTCTTTATGCGGGGTCGGGCGTAGTCGTAGGGCGCCCCAAATCCTCACCTTCCGGCCGGATTGTCGGCAAGTCGGACATAACCCCATTTTCGGGTTATGTCCGACTTGCCAGCGATCCAGGAGTAATGGGGAAGCATACGGTTCTTTGCTTCGATGCTGCGGCCATAGGGCGCGGGCTCAGTTCATGACAAGGGGATTCACAAACATTTGACTAAGGTTCGGGGTTGGCGACCAACTGGGATTTTGACTTCAGCGGGCGATAATGGAGCTCCAATGTAGCCTCGAGCGTTTCATGAAGATCCTCAAACGGCGCTGCTCAGAGCGCTGATTCTCTGCATTTCAGGCCGCCATACGCGTATGCTTCCGTTGTGCCCCCGTTCACCGAATATCGGCGTTCCCTTGGAATCCAAGTGGAATGAGAGCGCCGAAGGTCTCGTTTTGAGACCTTGACTTAATGAGTCGGAGAATTGTCATGAGAGGACTTATCCCCGAAACGGCCTTAGTGAACTCAACCCGAGTTTTGAGTTTTGTCACAGCTTTGTGTCTCACTGCGGCGATGGGCAGCCTGGGTGCGGTTCCCGCCTCAGCGCAGGCGCTCTGCACATGGAACGATCAATTCATGCGGTGGGACTGTCCGGGAGGTAGCGTAACGTCCACGAACGTATATTGGACTGCCATTGCGTATTCAAGCAGCACGATGAGCTCGGGGGCTTCCCACGGGCAGCCTTCGCAAAGCGCGGCAGAGTCGGTGGCCAAGACCAACTGCAGCTATTTGGCATCCGACTGTCAGCCCCTCCTGTCGCGAAGCAATCTGTGCCTGGCGCTCGCAACCAGTCTTGCCGACCGCGCCACGGGTTGGGCCGCCGAGCCTAATCGCGATCAGGCCGCCGAAGAGGCGCTCGCGCAATGCCGCAAGAACAATGGAACCCTCTGCATGGTCCAGGCCTCGCAATGCGCAAGCGATGATGGCAGGTACCCGCCTCCGGCGTTGGCCCTGCCACACCTCCCCGGCGTCAATCCAATCGTGGGCTGCTTTCAATGGATCAACGGAGGCGAGGTCGTGGTGCTGCCGAACAACAAGGCGGTAGGCGGGCCGTTCATTGCGAGTTGGCAGACGGTGAATGCGGCCCAGCGCGTGTATGCTATCACATGGCCGCAGCCGGTAACTTCGAAGATCACGATCTCCGCGGACCAGCATTCTCTGACCGGAGGAAATCAGTATGGAGGCACAGATATGGCCACGCGCATTTCCGGGAGCAACGGACTGGTTGGAACGTGGAACTGGGTCGACGTCGTAACCAGCAAAGTGACAGTCACTTCTAACAGCTCTTCAAATTCAGCCGGCACATTCACGGCTGTGTCGTCTAACGCGTCGTGGCATGGGAAATGGCAGGTCACAGCCGGCGCGACCCGATCATACACATATACGTTCTCGGACTTGCCTTTAGACAAGCTCACGCTCGCGGCTGACGGTTCCAGGCTGTCTGGAGCGGACCAGTACGGCCTCGCAATTTCCGGAACACGAGCCGCGGCCTGCAATGTGAATTAGCCTTGCGTGCCGGTGGAATCAGCCGCAGGGAGGAATCATGACGATGAAAATTACGCGTTTGCTTTTGCCGTTGCTTCTGCTGTTCGCAGTTCCGATGGCACGCGAACAGGACGCAGTGCATGTGGCCCCGCTCGCGCAATGCCGGGCCGACGCGGACGTTTGGGGCATCCCGGGCGCCATACAGCCAAGTGCTTGGGATTCCCCCGAAGACGAGTTCAACAACTTCAAAAGCAAAATGGATCTCCGCACTCCCACCAGTCGCGTACTCAATGGCAGAAATGACGAACTGACGGAATGCGTGAACACCGACCGGCGTTACTCCAGCCGCTACGCCCTGGCCTCCCTTGTCTACAAAATCGCGATGTTTGAGCGCATGGGCGACTTCATGGAGCGCCATAATCTGGTCTCGCAGTTTTATCAGGAGGATGACCAAGGAAAACGCTGAATCCGCGGTCGCGGTGGCTTCCCTCGAATGGAACCCTGGCGCTTAATGTCGTTGCCGACATTTGACGGACAATACTGAGATTGGGTTTCAGTTGTTGCCAATAAGCGAGTCACTCATCCACGCTTGATGCGGGTCAGAATTGCCAGTACCGGGAGGATTGTCGCCGATTCGGAACTTTGACGATTCTTCGCCCGGTTCCAGCAACTTCCGTGCAGGCGGTAATGCACCCGAAACGCGAAGGGCCTTTAATTTGCCGATGGCCTCTCAGCATGATCGATCACGATGACTTCGACGGGCCCCTTTCCGGATTCCAGTTTCAGGCCAAGCTGCTCCTGAAGGGCGTCGAACAAAGAGGGGGAATTGGAATCGGCTGGAGGTACCGGAAGCCTTTCATTTGGTGCGAGCCCGCTAGGCGGCTGGAGCCGGTCATCCGGGGTGAATTGGAGTTTGAAGTCATAGACGCCCTTCAGCTCGGTTTCATCCGAAACGGGGTGGCCAAGCATCAGCATTAAGTCGTGCGCGAGCCTGGCGATGGGCACCGCTTGAGCTGTTACTTCCCCGCTGAGTACGCTTCCCCGCATCGAGCCCGCTCCCGGATGGGTGCCGTCAGGAAAGGGGGGTGCGTTGGGGTAAGTGTCCCCAGGTTTTGCCTCCTGAAGTTTGGGGCCACCTTTCGCGATGACCAATGTGTACATGGTAAGTTCCTTTGTCTCGCGGTGAACCTTCAACTGGAAGCGGTCCGCCAAAAGCGCTTGAAGCATTTGCTGCTGCGCGAGCACGCGCTGGTCTTGACTCAACTTCTTCAGTGCATCAGATGTTGCGGCGTCCATTTTTGCCTCAATGTCGAATCTTTCGGAGGGGAGCCAGCTCGGGCCTCCTGAAATTTGAAATCTTTCGACTCCATATGCGATCGAAATCATCTGCTGAGGCGTGATGAACCATGCGCTGAACCCGTCAGGCGCGGCCCACATCCCTATTCTGGACCCAGGCCCAAACCCTTTGCTTGGTTTGATTGTCGCGGCTTCGTACTCGTACGGGGGCGAAGGGGCGGTAGTGTTTTGCGGCTGCGATTGTGCCCGGTTTGGCGTTGCGGTTGCCAGGCTGAACGCGATAAGCACTGCGGCGACGAGCAATCCAACGAGCAATCGCTTTCTGCGACTCCCAAATACTCCATTTGCGTTGCGCATTTGCTCCTCCTACTGCTCCCACTTGTCAAGCGTGCAATTCCCTATCGTTGTCCAAACTCCTATGAAATAGCGACAACTGTAAGTTCCGACCGGATTGTTGGCTTTCCGTCAGTTCACAGTTAACAGAAGTCGTGGCTGACGGCACCGCTCAGGCTTCGCACAATATCTAAGTCTAATTTTCGAATCTGTGATGTGGGAGACGGTGGTTCGTCCGACCCTGACAAGTCAGGGTGGGGCACCCCATTTGGTGGTGGGTTTGCTTCCTGAGGCCCGGGCCGCCGGCTGAACTTACCAGGGGTTTGTTCCCAGAGCTTGATAGTGCGCCCAGTCCACGTCGACGGCTCCAGCGTCTGCCACAGAAGTGGTGTAAGCAAAGAGAGCAGGCCGCGATCCCTTCCACCAGCTGAATCGGATCTGCGAAACCGTTCCAAGCTGCTCGAAAGTCTTGCCATCATCGAGACTGAAGAAATAGCGTGCCTCATCTCCATCCACGCGCACGCGAAGCTGGATGGTTGGCTGTGTCACTGCGGGACCTGCGACGCGATCCTGAAGATGGAAAAAGACCAACCGCCTGTCGTTTTGGGATTGCACAATTTCAAGACCACTTGCCGATTTCTCAAACATGGCCACGCCCGTGTGCACGTCGGGCTTCACACCCGCCAAGTCAAGGCGAACGGTAAATTCAAATGCGTTGTCTTGCATGCACTGTGTGAGCGTGTTGCGCGCGGAGAGCAGGTCATCGGCCGGCATAGGAATCAGGCGCAGATAACCCGGCCGCGCGCTCAAAGACCAATGCGCATCGTCGGGGTTATGATTCCATTCCCACTGCGGACCGAGCTTTGGACCATTAAAGTCATCCGAGGTTTGCGGATGCTGCTCAGAGGGAACATCAGGGTGACCCGGAATGGGGCCGGATGGCGTAGGCTCTCCCGTTGACGCGCCGTCAGGATCGGCGCCAATCACCGGCCAATCATCTTTCCAGCGTACCGGCTCAAGATGAACGATGCGGCCGTGCGCTCCATCGGACTGGAAGTGCACGAACCAGCCTTCGCCGTCCGGAGTCTCGACGTAAGCTCCCTGGTGCGGACCATTAATACTTGTCGAACCTTGCGCGAGCACAACGCGATGTTCGTACGGACCGTAAATTTGGCGCGAACGCAACACTGCCTGCGATCCAGCACCGACGCCGCCGATTGGCGCAAAAATATAGTAGTAGCCATTGCGCTTATACAGTTTTGGCCCTTCAAGAATCGGCAGGTGCTCGGGATCCTGCACGACGATGGTTCCTTCGTCGAGCACATGCTTGCCATCGGGCGACATGCGATGCAGGATGAGCGGGCCCGCACCGGTTTTCGAATGGATGAGGTATGCTTTGCCGTCGTCGTCCCAGAAGGGGCAGGGATCTTCAAGGCCGGCCTGTGCCATCACCACAGCCGGGGCGCTCCACGGTCCGGTAATCCTGGTCGCGGTGCTCACAAAAATCCCTTCACTCGGCGTGGGGAAGTAGACATAGTAAAGCCCGTCATGTTTTCGGATCGATGGCGCCCACACGCCTTTCCCGTAGCGGTTGCCGCCGATCATGCTGTAGCGCGGGTCCATGTTCATGCGCTGCACGACGTGTCCGACGATGGTCCAATGGACGAGGTCAGTGGATTGCAGAATTGGAATGCCGGGCACGAAATGAAATGTCGAAGCGACAAGATAGTAATTCGCGCCATCGCGGATCACGTCAGGATCGGAATAATCAGCGAAAAGAATGGGATTGCGATAAACGGCTTGCGTCTGCGGTCGCGGCACCTGGGCCCACGCAGCTGTGCCCGCCACGAGGCAGACGGCCGCCACGATTCTCTTTATTCTCCGGTTTGTTTTCCATCCAAACATCTGCGTCATGCACTAGCCTTCACGTTCGCTCGCTTTGCCTTCAAAGATGCGAACCCTCTCCCTCGGCCACTGCATTGAGTGCTTGACCGGCAAAAAGTTTTGTAAAAAAGTGATGATCTTCATTGCGGCGAGCCAGCCTGCAATGAGGTTGGGAGCGCGGCGCTCGGCCGCACTCCCCGGTGAGTCAGAAATCCAGCTTCAGAGACAACTGGGCGATACGAGGATCGTTCTGCGGCGCCGTGCCGGCCCAGTTCTGCGGACTGGTGCTGGTGATTTTGCCGAAGGTACTGTTGGCGTTGGTGCACGGCGCGCCGGCGGTCGAGCCGCCGCAAGTGGTGTTGGGATCGCCCAGGTTGGTGTGGTTGAACAGGTTGAAATACTCGGCGCGGAACGTCAGGCTGGTCCGTTCGCTGAAGGGGAACTTGCGAGCGATACTGCCGTCCCAATCCACGTAGTGCGGCCCAACAAAGGAGCCCTTCGCGACATTACCGAAGCCGCCGGCAGCGGGATTCGAGAAGGTGGCCTGACTCAACCAGGATCTGCAGTTCGCAGCACCGATGGCGCAACTCGTGGTGGCATATGCTCCGCCGCCGGTATAGACAGCGCGATCACGGCTCTGTTGTGAGCCATCGAAGTTGCCGCTATTGGCGAAGATGGTGAGAGGATCGCCGCTGCGGAACTCGATGAGGCCGGTTGTCGACCAGCCGTTGACGACATAGCGCGCAACGCTCGGCGCATCGTTGAGGAACTTCGGAATCGAGTAGACGTAGGACGTAGCAAAGACCTGGCGATGATCGAAGTCTGCCGGCCCGTAGTCAAGAGATTTGAAGTTCGGCATGGTGATCGGGTAAACGTAGGAGTTGTTATTGCCAATCGACGTCGCCGCCTGGTTCCAGGGCAGATCGTTGAGGGCCTTCGACCAGGTGTAATTGAACAGCACGGTAAGTCCGTAGCGGACGCGCTGCTCGGCGGAGAGCTGCAGTGAGTTGTAGTTGGTGTTGCCGCCGGTGTTGGCCGCCGTGATGGTGCCCGTGTAGCAACTGTTGGTCGTCGCGCAGCCCGCCTGATTGTAGACGCGTGTTCCGCCTGCTCCGTTGACTGCACCGACGACGGGGTTCAGCTCCATGTCGGTCCACTCGTGGCTGCTGTGCTCGGCCACATAGGCGATGCGCAGTGAGAGACTGCTCGACATCTGCTGCTCCACGGCCAGGTTCCAGTCGTAGGTAAGCGGATCGTGGAAGCCCTTGAACGGATCGTAGGTCAGCCAGCTTTGCGGCCCGATGGGGGTTGTTGGCGGAGGTGGCTGAGGAGCCGGGAAAGGATTGGTGACTCCAGCCGTACCGTAGGGATTGGCGAAGCTCATTTGGTAGCCGGTGGGGCTGGATTGCAGACCTACGGATGTAATGAACGGCGCCAGGTTGGAATAGATGTTGAACAAGGTGCTGTTGATGCGGCTATCGAAGAACAGGCCACCGCCGCCGCGGATGGCGGTCTTGCCGTTGCCGAATACGTCGTAGGCGAATCCAACTCTTGGCATGAAGTGGTTGTAGGCCGAGGCGACTCCGTTGGGATTGAATCCCGGATCGCCCGCAAATGCCATTCCAGCAGGGGCCAGTGGATACTTGGTGGAGTGCGTGTTCGATGCCCACAAGGTTGGGAAGAAGCTGCCCATGCGGCCCTGCAGTTCGTGCCAGGGCTTGAACGGCTCATAGCGGACGCCGTAATCCAGCGTGAGGTGTGGAGTGGCTTTCCAGCTGTCCTGCACATACGCGCCGATGAATTTGCCGCGCGGATTGAAGAACTGTCCCGACGCCTGGTTGAATTGATAAAGATACCCGAACAGGAAATCGGCCATGGAGTCGCCGCCGCCGGCGATGTTGGCGGTGGAACTGAAGTTGAACTGTCCCGGCTGCTCGAAGAGGTTGTTCACGTCAACTTTCGACAGCTCGCCGTGAAAACCGGCGTCGATATTGTGTTTTCCCAACAGGAAGTGGATGTCGTCGGTCAGGGTGTAGTTATCCCGGCGGAAGAAGGCCTGGGGGTTGACGCTGATCTCGAAAAAGCCTCCCTCAACATAGATCTGATTGATCTGCTTAAAGGCCGGTTGCCAGACGTTGACGCCGAGATCGGCCACATCGAGGCTGTTTGAAACCGGCCCGCGGGCATCGTTATCGAGCTGATTGCTGATGATGAAATTGTTCACGATGTGAGGGCTGAAGGTGTGCGTTTCAGAGATCAGCGAGTTGTAGTAGTGGTTCGCGGCTCCATCCTCTATCGAGAGCACGTCCGTAAGGTTTTCCACGCCTTGCAGAACGTACGCATCGGAGAAGTACCGGAACGTCACCTTGTCCTTGGGCGTCAACTCGTGATCGACACGGGCTGTGATCTCGGCAAAGCTGTAAAGATTCGGCTCCTGGTAGAAAACAGCGCCGGTCGAGGTTAATGCCGGAACATACTTCAGGAAGTTGGCCGTGACGGAACTGAGAGCGGACGAACTCCAGACGTTCGAAGTTTTAGCCGGGCAGGTGATGGTCGGAGCCAGCATCGCCGTCGGCATCAGTGGATCGTTGACGCAATCGGTGAACACCAGGTTGTTTGTCCCCGGCGCTGCGCCCGATGAATTTGCGCCCGCCTGTGCAATGGTGGGCAGAATGGAGGAGGCATTGGCTGAAGACTCGTGGTCGATCGTCCTCTGGTATCCGAAGAATCCGAATGTCTTGGCACTGTGGAAGACGTGCGGAATCTCCAACGGTCCGCCGACGGTGCCGCCAAACTGATTGCGTTTGAGCAAGTCCGGAGGATTTGTTCCTGTCTTGACGTTGTAGGTGAAGTAGTTGGATGCATTCAAATCGGAATTGCGGACGTATTCAAACAGGTCGCCGTGGTACTTGTTGGTGCCGCTCTTGGTGATGATGTTCACCACGCCGCCCGCATTTTGGCCGTATTGCGCGCTGTAGTTGTTGGTTTCGATGCTGAACTCCTGGATTGCATCGGGCATGGGGAACGGCATGTTGACGTTGGTGTACTCGTCCACGTTGTTGCCGCCGTCGAGCATGTAGTTGGTCTGTCCCACAAATGTGCCGTTGGCGGTGATCGCAATCGCCGTGGGGAAGGTCTTGGTATTGCCCTGATCGGCCTGCGCGGGCGGCGCAATGGAAACGCCAGCTACCCCCTCAGTGAGTGCGGCGGCGTTGCGGCCGTTCAGCGGCAGTTCGTTCACCTGCGATGTGCCGATCACCTGCGACAATGTGCCGGTCGTTACATCCACCTGCGCCGTCTCTGCGCTTACCGTGACCGTCTCGGTGGTTTTGCCGGGTTTGAGCGTGATATTTACCGTGACCGCGGCATCGGCGCGAAGCTGCACGCCGTTCTGCGTGTACGCTTCAAAGCCCGCGCCCGTGGCGCTGATGTTGTAAACCGAGGGACCCAGAATTGGAAAGACGAACGAGCCTTGGCTGGTCGTGGTGGTCTTCGACGAAATCCCCGTTGCAGCCTGGATCGCCGTCACCTCTGCGCCGGCAACAACTGCGCCGCTTGAGTCAGTCACTGTTCCGTTGATGCTTCCGAACCCCTGCGCTGACATCCAGCCGGGGAAACAGATGCAAATTGCCAAAATGGCCGCCGAACTGCCAATCAGCTTGATGAATGTCTTCATTTGAGCCTCCTGAACTGTTGCAATTGTCAGCTCGCACGGACCGGTCTGTACGGGGGCCTGCCTGAACGGGCGAACTAAACTTTGAGTCGTGAAGTTTGTATTGTAGACAGCCTACATATAGATAGACAGATACAGTCCCTGACCGTCAGGAAATTATATTATCGTTTGTATTTTCAATAATTTAACTAGAAACAATTCCACAATGAGGCCTGTTGCGGAAAAGCCGATTTAATCGGCCGACGCGGCGAGTACCCTGGGTGGTCCGGGTGTACCATCCGTCACCGTGGTCCCAAGAACGATCTGCAGATTTTGCCCGGATCCATTGAGGCCGGATTCCCTGGCGATTGCCTGCATGAGATTGGGATCGGTGAGAAATTCCCCGGCAGCCTCGGTGCCGTAGGTATAGAGCCCGCCAATCACGACCACCACATGCCCGGTTTCCGAGTCGCGAATACGCGAAATCAACGCGTAATCCTCAAGCTTGGGACTGTTGGCGCCGGTGACCGGTTCACGTGGCTGGTTTGTGCCCCAACTCCAAATGCGCGACGAAGGGTTCCTGGCATCGCTGATGTAAATCAAATGCTTGTCCGCATCCATCGCCAGGCTATAGCGCAACTGGCGGGTCAGTCGCAGACTCCACTCATTGTTGAATGCGCCAATGAGAACCGCCGCACCGCCTCTGAGATCGGAGAAGGAGCTTGCACTGCCTCTGCGGATGACGACCTGCTTGTTTCGGGCTTCCAAAGCGCCAACCACCTTAGCGATGGTTACGGTGTCAGCGAAGGGGACCGTCTGCGACGAATCGGAGCTCGGGACGGGGGTCATCGGGCTTCCATTTCCATCCATCGTAGGCATGGTTGGAGGGCCGTTGGGATGATCTCCTACCGCGACCAGAACCGGGCCGGGCGTTTCAAGCACCGGCTTCCAAAAGAGATCCTCGGCGCTGGGTCGATGCAGCCAGGTATAGCCCCCAACCACTGCCATGATGGCCATACCAATTACGATCACGGCAGAATATGTGTGCTTCCGCCGTGGCACGGAATTTTTCGGCGCAAACTTGCTTCCGTTCAGCGTAACGGCGCCGAGCGGACTCTGCGCGTTTTGCGCTTCAGTTAGACCCTCCGCCGTTTCCGGTTCGATCCCTGATTCCGTCCCAGCGTGCCTGGCTTGTCCGGGGAGTACGAACCTCGGGATATACGATCCGGGAACAAGTTCTATCCGAAGCTCGGAGCGATGCTTCTCGTCGACATAGTAGGTTGCCAGTCGTTTGCGAAGGTCGGTAGCCGCCGTGCGGACGATGTGATCGAGATTTGTATCGTAAGCGGGATCGCGCTCAAAAACCTCGATCCCGATGGTGCGTTCCTTGATCTGATCAGCAGATCCGTTCAGTGTCTGTTCCACTACATATTTAAGGAATGCAACCGACCTCTTGCTGGAGCGAAAAACCTCATCCTTCACAAGCAGGTCCAGCTGCACACGAACCATGTCCGCGGTGAGCTCTGGCGTCGTTCGGTACTCGACTTCAGCGTCGATCATGGCACTTCCAGTGACAGCGATTTTAGCACGCTAAATGAAGTGGTTGGACAAACTTCCCGGGCTCCGCCGGCCGCAAGCCGCCAGCCCTTTGAAGCGATGCGGATGATTGAGGCGGATACCGCAAATGGGAGCGAGGATCTGCGACGTCTCCTGAAGAGATGCCATGGCTGCCCTGATTCGAAAACTCGCCTCAATCCTACTTTTGGCGGATGCACCCACATAATTGACAAGCGTAATGTTCGGCTCGACTCAGAAAAGGCGCTTCCAGCGGTTCGAAATGACTGGCCGATTCTGGAATGGGCTGATCTGAGATCGGGCGGAAATGAACCACACCGTTTGCATTGGGGCTAGCGAATATCAGATTGAAAGCGGTTTCACGCAATTTCTGCCAGATTCGGAGAGGCGTGAGCTCACTCTCTCTGTCGCCTTTCAATGATTTCAGGAGGAAGTTATGCAATCAATCGGCGCAAAGTGTCTGCGGGCTTTCATGCTCGCGGTCGTCACCCTGGCCGCCTGCGGTCTTCTTGCCTACGGACAAGGTACCAGCGGAAGCTTGACGGGACTGGTCTCTGATCCTTCGGGTGCGGCCGTCGTTGGAGCGACAATCACTCTCACAAACCTGGGCACAAATTATCAGCAGAACGAAGTAACGAGCAACATTGGGGTCTATCTGATCG
Organism: uncultured Acidobacteriaceae bacterium; assembly: GCA_963758785.1. Taxonomy (GTDB): domain Bacteria; phylum Acidobacteriota; class Terriglobia; order Terriglobales; family Acidobacteriaceae; genus Telmatobacter. The sequence goes on along the minus strand of CAVWXA010000009.1, from coordinate 380,270 downwards.
CCCCTGTCGAACCTGGGAACTACTCGTTGACGATCTCTGCTCCGGGGTTCGCCCACTACAAGCAAACCGGCATCGTGATCCACGCCAACGAGGCGGCCACCCAGGATGTTCATCTGAAAGTCGGCGCCACCGGTGAAACGGTCAGCGTGACCGCAGACGCCGAGCTCATCAACACCACCTCGCCTGAACTGGGCATGACCGTCAATCAGGCATCGGTTACGCAATTGCCGCTGAATGGCCGCGATCCTTCGACGCTCGTCTGGCTCGCTCCCGGCGTCGTCAACGCCAACATGGGCAATAGCTATACGCAGAGTGGCTTCTCATTCCCCAACGAAACCGACGCCGCAGCAAGCGGCGGACGCCAGGGCAGCACGTATTACATTCTCGACGGCGCGCCCAATATGGATACGTACCTGGGCCGCGCGGCTCCATTCCCGAACGCCGACGCTACGCAGGAGTTCACGGTCATCACCAACAACTTCAACGCCGTTTACGGATTTGCGCCGGGTGCTGTGGTCAGCATCCAGGTGAAATCGGGAACCAATGAGTTCCATGGCGGAATGTTCGAGTTCCTACGCGACAACGACTTCAACGCGAGGGATTGGTTCACTCACCAGATCAATCCGCTGCACCAGAATCAATTTGGCGCCTTCGCGGGGGGACCGATCCTGAAGAACAAGCTCTTTATCTTCGGCAACTACCAGGGCACTCGTTCTGCCGCTGCGTCGAGCGAAAACCAGACCTACGCGCCGACCGCTGCCATGATGGCTGGCGACTTCAGTGGCTTTTCAAGCAAGCTCTGCTCCGGTGGCGAGTCGGCGGTATGCCCGTTCACCACCATCAACGGCAAGGCGAACCAACTCGACACCTCCAAGGGTTACGCCTTCAATACGACAGCCGTCCAGATCGTAAAAGATGCCCTGCCGCAGTTGGGAAAGAGCGGTGTCAGCACAACCGGCTGCACCGCATCGGAGATCGCGGCCGGATGCGTCGAATACACGAGCGCGGCCATCGTCAACAACTACGACGAGGGCACCGGCCGCCTCGATTACGACGTTTCCAATTCGCAGCGGCTCTCGCTGATCAGCTTTGTCAACAACCTGGTGCAGCCCTCGGGTGACACGCCGGGCAACGTGCTTTCGATGCTTCCCCTGGCCACCTGGCAATACACCTTCGCCGAGAAGATGCAGTATTTCAATGAGACGCTGAACCATACGTGGACGATCAGCCCCACCATGGTGAACGTCGCATCGGTCTTCTGGACGCAGATGGCTGCGCACAACGGATCTGCCGCGCTGACCGCCAACAACAAGCCTTTCTGCTGGTCCAGCTACATCAACCTACCTGAACTTCCCGGGACCTGTTATCTGGAGGGGTTCGAGGTCGATAGCGGCGGTTTCGAGAGCGGCTGGTACGAGCCTTCGCAGGAAGAACGCACCACGTATGGCCTCTACGACAATTTTTCGAAAACTCTGGGCCGCCATACCGTTCAGGCTGGCGTGAATTATCAGCATCAGTTTGCCGAGGAGTTCACACAGTATCCCACCGAAGCCGAGCTTGACTGGAACGGAAGCTATACCGGCAACGGCCTGGCCGACTACCTGGTTGGCGACCTCTACAAGTTCACGCAAGGAGCCGGCGAAGTAGCTCCGGTTTCCGGCTGGCAGCCAGGATTCTACGGGCAGGACCTTTACAGGTTCCGTCCCAACATCAACTTCACACTGGGCCTGCGGTGGGATCCGAACATACCTCCGCAAGTGACTGCGGGTCGCGCAGCGGCGTGGGTTCCCGGCCAGCAGAGCACCGTCTACCCGAATGCGCCCAAGGGAATGGTTTTCCCAGGCGACGCGGGAATCGGCGCCGGTCTGATGAAGACCACGTATGGCTACTGGGAACCTCGCCTGGGCGTCGCATGGCAGCCCAAAGGCCTGCCCAAGACCTCAATTCACGCGGGCTTCGGAATGTTTACCCAGCCGATGATCTACTCGACCTACAACCATACTGTCGACAACGCACCTTTTGCGCCGACCTTCACACCTCAGGGCTCGACCGCAACGCCGCTCAGCTTCAACAATCCCTGGTCTACATTCACAGGCACAGGCGGCAAGAGCCCGTTCCCACCGTTTGCTTCAGCCACTTATAAACCGGCGTCCAACGTGGCCTTTGCATCGGGTCTGTCCATTCCGGCCACTATCTCACCCAACTTCAAGCTGGGCGTGACGCAAGCGTGGAATGTCTCGGTCGAGCAGGCCATCAAGTCGAATATGGTCGCGCGCGTCGCCTATGTGGGTACTGAAACCTATCATCAGTCCACAATCATCGACGAAAACCCCGGCGTCTACTACGGCGCATCAAGCAGCAACAACGGCAGCCGCGCGCTGGCGCCAACTTTCGGCGGTTCCATCCTCGACATGTTCAGCCCGGGCACGGCAAGCTACAACAGCCTGCAGATGACCGGCGAGTGGAAGCAGTCGCACGGCCTGCAGTTCCAATCCAACCTGACCTTGTCGAAGGCTATCGACGACACGTCGTCGTCGAACATCAGCTTCGGCTACAACGCCATCGGCGATCCCTACAACCTCGGCTGGAGCCGCGGCATTTCTTCGCAGAACTTCCCCATCGTGTGGGTCAGCGACTTCGTCTACGCCATGCCATCGATGAAAGGCAGCAACCTCTTGATGCGCGAGACGCTGGGCGGCTGGGAAGTGAGCGGAATCTACAACTGGTATTCCGGCGCGGGCCTCACCGTCAACGGCGGCGCCAATGGCAGCAACAATTCTTTCTCCAATCAGGGCGAGGACCGGGCCAATTTCGTGCCAGGCCAAGCGCTGAATGTCAAACAGGGTTCGCGCGCGCAATGGCTGAATCAATACTTCAACACCGCGGCATTCACTCCCAACCCGGTGGGCACTTTTGGAGACACCGGCAAAAACATCATGCGGGCTCCGCACACGACTTACGGCGACGCAGGCATCGACAAGAACTGGCAGATCGCCGAACGGTACGGCGTGCAGTTCCGCTGGGAGTTCTTCAACGTGTTCAATCACCCGTCATTTCGTTCTCCCGGCACGACACTTACCTGGGGCAACTTCGGCCAGATCTCGGGCACCGGCTCTGAGCCGCCTCGCGTGATGCAGGGCGCTTTGAAACTAACTTTCTAGTTCAAAAGATTTTCCACTCTCGCAGTCCGGGCCGTTTGGTCCGGACTGCTTTTTTGTGCCCTCATCTGCGCCCCATTGCTCCGTGCTTCAGCCGCGCCGCGGCAGGCGCACTTCGATCGTCACGCCCTTGCCAACCACGCTGGTCAAGCGGAACTTGCCACCGGATCGCTTTATCCGCTCTCTCATGCCGCGCAGCCCGAAGTGATGGCCGTTTGCGCTCTCGAGTTGCTCTGGATCGAATCCGCACCCGTCGTCATCCAGCCGTAGAAGCAGGTCTTTATTCGAATAAGTCAACACAACATCCACACGAGATGGTTTGCCATGCAGCATCGAGTTGTAGACCGCCTCGCGCGCCACCATCAGCAAATCGTGGGCAATGGGATGGCTTACTGGGAACGGTGTGCCACCGATGGAGCAAGCGACGGGAAGATGGAACTCCTCGCCGACTTGCCTCGCCATGCTTTCAAGGTTCTCACCAAGCTGATTGGTATTGCCGTCTGACTGGCGCAGGTTCCAAATTGCATCCCGGGCCTCATCGATGGTCGAACGCAACTGAACGCGCGCGACATCGATCAGGCCGGCGCCCGCTTCGCCGTGAGTGTCATCCATTGACACCGCTTCAAGCAGCGCGGAGACACCCGTGCAACCCTGGATCACGGTATCGTGCATCTCGCGTGCAAGCCGGCTACGCTCTTCAAGAACTGCCTCGAACCGCATCCGAACATGCCGCACGCGATATCGGTAGACCGCAAATATGAACAGCGCGACAAGAGCCACGCAGACTGCCATGAACCACCATGTCCGATAGAAAAACGGTCGTTGTTCAATCGCAATCGAGGCTTCGCTCATTGCGTCGGGGCTGCTCACCTCATACGTCTGCACGCGAAATTCGTAGTGCCCAGCCGGCAAGTTGGTGTAATCGGCCGAGCGTGATGCTGTCGGCGCGCTCCAGTTCTTTTCAAAGCCGCTAAGCATGTAACGAAAGCGAAGACCATCCTGGGAACGAAGCCGGATCGGCGAGAAGTCGATCTCCAGGCGCCCGTTTGCCGGCCGCAATACGACCGGCCCGGTGGTTGGAACCTGCAGGCCGTCGGCAAGTACAGACTGAATGTGCAACAGTGGCGCTGGCAGCGGCGCACGCTGCATTGGAAGAATATGGATCGGGCCAAGATTGCTCGGAAACCACACATCCCCCGCGACTGTGATGCAACCGGAGGATTGCGTTCCGCCGTAAATCTCGATGTTGGCCGGCAAATCGGCCGTGGAATAGAAGGCCAGTGCGAGATGGCGCGGCGACGATTCGGCCTGCGCGTCGAGTTCATGGCGGTTCACGAGCGCAATTCCGTTTGGCCCGCTGAGCCAGAGATGGCCTGCGCCGTCCTCGAGAATCTGATAGATCGCATTGCTTGGCAGGCCGTCCGCCGATGAAAACTGGGCCAGCTTTCCGTCGTGGTAGCGGAACAGGCCGTTGTTTCGCGTTCCGAACCAGAGAGTCCCATTTGCATCCTGGTGAACAGCCCAAACTTTCATTTGGGCAAGAGCCGTCGTAGCGGCATCGCTCAGGAAGGCGCCGTTGCGCATATGACTCAGGCCTCGCTCTGTGCCAATCCACAAATCGCCGCTCTCATCTTCGAGCAGGGCGCGCGTGCTGAAGTATGCCAGCCCATCGCGCATTTGGTAACTGACAATCCGCGGATGCGCGTTCTCCCCAACAATGTGATTGAGGCCCTCATCCGCAGAAACCCACATGCTGCCATCGCGGTCCTGGGTCATGGCGCGCACAAAGTTGTTCGTCAACCCGTCGCGAGTGGTCAGATGAATCGTGCTGCCAGGCGAAATCCGGTAGACGCCGTCCCCATCGGTTCCCACCCACAATGCGCCGGAGCGGTCGCGATAGACATTGCGCACATGAACGCCTTCGATTCCCGGCAGCCTTTCCTGCGTGATGACGCCGTTGACCATCCGAAACAGAAGTGTGGATCCGATCCAGAAGCTGCCGTCGCGGTCCTGATAAATGGTTCCAAAATCCGAGTCGTTGGCCTTGGGCAACGGAATAATGCTCGCCTGCGCCCTGGTCAGCCGCAACATTCCCGCCTGGGTCCCGATCCAGAAATTCTGCTCGTTATCCTCAAAGAAATTCAAAACGGTATTGCTGGGGAGCGATGAGGGAGCGGAAATTGAGCTCAGCTTGCCGTCCTTATATTGGAAGGCCCCGTGGCCGATGGTGCCGATCCACAACACGCCGTCTTGTGTCTGGCGCAGGACGCGAACGGTTCCAACAACACCGCTGACGCGCTCGAAATGATCCTGCCCGGGAAGCATCCGGTTCAGGCCCGACACCGTGCCCACCCACATCGTCCCGTCCTGTGTTTCGATAATCGACTTCACCCGGTTCTGGCTGGCTTCCCCGCGCATCGTGTATTCGGTGACAGCCTTGCCCTGGAGACAAATCAACCTCGACCCGCCAACCCAGATCCGGCCCGCGCGGTCCTGATAAAGCGCATGCACGGCAAGCTGCGGAATCCCGGAGTTTCCATCGACGCGTATAAAACGGTCTCCCTCCATTCGCAGAAGTCCGTTGTCAGTTCCCGCCCAGATCTTTCCGCCCGCATCCTCAAGCACCGTCCTCACAAAGTCGTCGCTCAGCCCCTGGTGCGTGTTCCACAGGCGAAATTGGCCGCCGGAGTAGCGGATCAGCCCGCCTCCTTCGGTACCGATCCAAAGCGAGCCATCGCGCGAGACGGTCAGGCAAAAGACGCTGTTTTCATGGATCGCGGCAGTGTTTTGCCTGTCGAAGACGGTGAAATGCGCGCCATCAAAGCGCACCAGCCCTCCGGTGGTCCCAATCCACAGGTAGCCGTCAGCCGTCTGTGCGAACGCCTGGACGGTTTGTTCCGGCAATCCGTCTGAAACCTGCCAGACGCGCCGTGTGTAACCGTCAAGACCGTCGGCCCGCAAAGCCACACAGCCGACCGCGAAGATCAGCAGCCAGCGGGCATGCCTCCAAAGTGTTTGCATGGCGGCGCGATCGCAAAACCACAGATACTGCATACCGAAATCACCGTAATTCAGTCGACTCGAGCACCAGCGAGAGGCGACCTTGATCAGGGGCATCCAAGTCACATCTTCTGTGGTTTTGCCGTCAGTATACAACCAGCCTGATTCCTGCGTCGAAGCAGATGGCGACGGAAATAGACCGTCGATCCGACTTTCGGCGGATTCCAATACCGCCGGGCAGCGATACAGTGATCTTTCTTATTGCGGGCGCATCGCAATCGCGTCTGGCAGTTGCTCTGCGGAGCTTTTTTCGATGTCTTTCTTTTTGCGATTTTTTGGGGATCACTCGCGGTCATCACGCGTCCTGGGGACGTGTGCTTTCGCGGGCGCATGTTTTTCGGGCTTGATCGGTGCGCCAACGCTTGTGCGCGCTCAGGCCGCCACCCCAATCCGCATCGATGCCAGCGCCCCCTACGCTGAACCGGCTCCCGCCCCTTATGATGAGGGCGCCGCAACTTCTCCCACGGGCGGGGTTCTCGGCGTCAATAGCCGCTATCTGACACTCGACGGCAAACCGTGGATCCCCGTGATGGGCGAGTTCCACTTCTCTCGCTATCCCCGCGCGCAATGGGAAGAAGAAATCCTCAAGATGAAGGCCGCCGGGGTCAATGTCATTGCCAGCTACGTCATCTGGATTCATCACGAAGAAGTGAAGGGCCAATTCGATTGGAGCGGGCAGCGCGATCTGCGCGCGTTTGCCCAACTTTGCGCAAAGCACAAGATGCTGCTGCTGGCGCGCATCGGGCCGTGGGACCACGGCGAAGTTCGCAACGGCGGGTTTCCTGACTGGGTGCTCAAGCAGGGTCCCACGCGCGTCAACGATCCCGTTTATCTTGCCAGTGTTAGTGCCTGGTACGGACAGATCGGCGAGCAGCTCAAGGGTCTCCTGTGGAAAGACGGCGGCCCGGTGATCGGCGTCCAGCTTGAAAACGAGTACTCGCTGCGCGGCCCCGGTGCAGGCGAACAACACATCCTGGAACTGAAGAAGATCGCCCTCGCGAGCGGGCTGGACGTGCCGCTGTATGTCATCACGGGGTGGGACGGCGCGGTGGTGCCGCCCCGCGCGGTGATTCCTGTCTACGGCGGTGGATATCCCGACGCTCCCTGGGATGGTTCCATCGAAAAGCTGCCGCCACAGGAAGTGTATGCATTTCGCTTCCACAGCCGCGTTACGGCAAACATGCAGGCGAATGGCAGCCATGGTCCGTCGGCGGCGCAACCCGATCCGCCAGACCCGCTGCCCTATCTCACCGCGGAAATTGGCGGCGGCATTGAAGACACTTATCATCGCCGCCCCGTGATCGCGCCCGACGACATCGCCGCGGTCTTTCCCGTGATGCTGGGGTCCGGCGTGAATCTCTACGGAACCTATATGTTTCAAGGAGGTGAAAACCCTGACGGCAAGCTCTCGACGCTGCAGGAGTCGCAAGCGACCGGCTATCCCAACGATTTGCCGATCAAGTCTTATGACTTTCAGGCACCCCTGGGCGAGTTCGGACAGGAACGAACTTCGTTGCGCAAAATGAAGGTCTTTCAATACTTCCTCAACGACTTCGGCGCAGATCTGGCTCCAATGGTGACCCACGAGCCGGAGTTGGTGCCGCAAAGTAAAGCGGATCTCTCGGTTCCGCGTGCCTCGGTGCGATCCAGGGGAGATTCGGGATTCATCTTCTTCAATAACTATGTCCGCGGATACCAGATGCCCAAACGGCCGGCGGCGCAGTTTCTGGTTCACCTGCCCAGCGGCACGCTGGCGGTCCCAAGTCGCCCAGTCGACGTGCCTTCTGGCGCTTTCTTCATCTGGCCCTTCAACCTGCGCATCGGCGGCGCGATGCTGCGCTACAGCACGGCGCAATTGTTTACACGCCTCCCTGCGAACACGCCGAGTGGCGCCGCCACGCTCTACTTTGAAGCGATTCCCGGAATCCCTGTGGAGTTCGCTTTCGATGCGGCCAGTGTTCGCTCGGTGCATGCGACAAGCGGAGAGCAGACACAGGATGCAGGCGTCGTTTATCTCAGCGGCATCGAGCCCGGCATCGATTCATCGATTGAGGCCGTTTCCTGCGAGGGAAAGTCGATTCGCCTGGTCGTGCTGACTGCACATGAAGCCGAAGATGCCTGGAAGGTGCGCATCGGCGGCAGCGAACACCTGCTCATCACCGAACAAGACTTCTTTGCCGACCCCGAAGCGCAGCCCAGCCGCATCTGGCTGCGCTCCAGCACTACACCGCACTTCGCTTTCACCCTCACGCCGCCCCTTGCCACACCGTCCCTCGACACGCAACTCGAAGCTTCCCTGCCCCTCGCGCAGACCGCTGCAACAAATCAGAGCGCGAGCTTTACTGCTTCAGCGGATGCTCGGAAAATAACGCTGGAACTTCACCAGACTCAGCCGGCAGGCGAGGCTCCGCCGGTCAAGATCGGTCCTCGGCCCAATTGGCGTGCGAACGGCGTGGCCGAGGCGCCCGATGCCGGCGATCCGCCGCAGGCTGCCAAGTGGTCCATCACGGTTCCTCCGGGTGCCGCAGACGGACTCAGCGAGTTGTATATGGAGGTGAATTACCAGGGAGACTTGGCGCGCATCTACGACGGTCACCATCTTCTGACCGACAATTTCTACAACGGTCAGCCCTGGACGATTGGACTCAAGCGCTTCCTCAGCCCGCAAGGCTCGACCACCTTCGACCTGAGCGTTCTGCCGCTGCGCAAGGACGCCCCGATCTACCTTGAGCTATCCCGCCCGCCGCAGTTTTCACGGAATGCTCAAGTCGACACCCTCGAAAGCATCAAGCTCGTACCGGAATATCAACTCGAGATCGGCGCCGCAACAGAATGCCCGCCATCGGCGGCCAGTGGCACGCCTCAAGCTCAACCGCCGCGCAGTGTCCACTAGGCCTCATGTCTTTTTCGTCGTACTTTTGGCGGATTCGCGCCCACCAGTCGGCGCGCTATGATGCCATATTTCGGAGAGAGAAACATCCTTGGCTCTCTCTACGTATGAGCGTGCATTTGGGGCCTCCATGCGGAATCTCTGGAGCATCGTTTTCCTGGTCTGTCTAACAGCCAGCGCCTTTGGCCAGGCCGGCCCACAGAACTATGCCATCGGCGCCGACGTTTCCTTCCTCGCCAAGTGCGAGCAAGACGGAGTGGTCTTCAAGGAAAACGGAAAGCCGATCGATGTGCTCGCTCTCCTGCGCGAGCACCACTACAACTGGGTGCGCCTTCGCATCTTTCACGATCCTTCCGCCGCCGCGGATAAATTGCCGAACGATTTGAATTACACCCTTGCACTCGCCAAGCGCGCCAAGGCGGCTGGTTTTTATCTGTTGCTCGATCTGCACTACTCCGACAGTTGGGCCGATCCTGGCAAGCAACCAATGCCAAGCGCGTGGAGCAAGCTCAAGCACAAGCAGCTTGTTAACGAGGTCTTCGACTATACCCGGGATACTATCGCCGCATTTGCCCAAAACGGCGTGATGCCGGAGATGGTGCAGGTTGGCAATGAAGTCAGCAATGGCATGTTATGGCCCGACGGCAAATTGCCTGAGAACTGGGATAACTTTGCGGATTTGCTCAAGGCGGGCATCCGCGGCGTCGACGCCGGCCGCGGCCATGCGCCCCGGCCGCGCATCATGATTCACATTGAGCGCAGTGGCGACTACGACGCCGCCGTCTCGTTCTTCGACAATCTCAACGCCCGCAAAGTACCCTTTGATGTCATCGGCATGTCCTACTACCCTCGCTGGCATGGCGGCATCGCACAAATGCGAACTAACCTTCGCGATCTCGCCTTGCGCTATCAACAACCCATCATTGTGGTCGAAACCGCATATGACTGGACGCCCCACGATTTCGCCGGCAAGACATCGGATTTTCCCGAAAGCCCGGAAGGGCAACTGGCGTTTCTTCGCGCGGTCGATGCTGCAGTGCGCGCGATTCCCAATGGTCTCGGCCAGGGCGTCTTCTGGTGGGAGCCGGCAGCCGAAGGCGGATTACGTGACCGCGGCTTTTTTGACAGGCAGGGGAATGTGCTCCCGGTGATCTCGGCTCTTGATTCTCCGATTTCCCCGTAGGCATTACTTTGTGTTCGAATTGTCGAATGTGAAGGTAGGAGAACGGCGATGTGCGAGCAGAACGGAACGAAGGAAGCAGCCAAAATTCGAGTGTTGGTTGTCGACGATCATCCCATCATGCGCGTCGGTATCGCCGCCATCATCGAGGCAACGCCGGACATGACCACCGTTGCCCAGGCGGGGAGCGGCGAAGAGGCGGTCGAGCTGTTCGAGAAGCATCTGCCCGATATCACGCTCATGGACCTTCGCCTGCCTGGCATCAGCGGCGTCGAGGCTATCCGCATCCTGATGTCCCGGCATCGCAATGCCAAATTCGTTGTGCTCACCACCTACGAAGGCGACGAGGATATCCATCAGGCGCTGGCGGCCGGCGCGCGCAGCTACATCATCAAGGGAATGCCGCACGATGCGCTGGTCAGCGCGCTGCGCCGTGTTCAAGCTGGCGGCCGTTTTCTGCCGCCACCCGTTTCGCGCGTTCTCAATTCACGCATGCCAAATTCCGATTTGAGCTCGCGCGAACGCGAGGTTCTCGATCTGATTGTTCGCGGCAAGAGCAACAAGGAGATCGCGACCGATCTCGGCATCACCGAGTCCACGGTCAAATGCCATGTCAGCGTCATTTTGATGCGCCTCAATGTAAGCGACCGCACGCAAGCGGTCGTTACTGCGCTGCAACGCGGCCTGGTCCACATCTGATCGCGAAGAGGAATCGCACTGCCTCCCGGTCCGTACCGTTTCACACGGCGGACTTCACCTCGGTGTGGCCGCCGGGCTCATGCGACTTGGTGTGATTCTGCTGCTTGTCTTTCAGGATTCCTTCGCCCTTGGTCAGCCAGGCCACGCCAAAGGCGGCCAGCGCGAGCGTCTCGCACCAGAAAAGCAGGAAGCTGGGCCGATGCGATTTCTCGATTGCATCGATTGTGAGACTGACCATTGCGACCACGCACACGACGATGATCAGTCCGCAGGCACCGTAGATCCTGTTTCTGTGTCGCTTGCGGCGGGTGAACGGCTTTTCAGGAGAAGACTTGCGAAACAGAAAGATACAAAAATAGGCGAAGGATAAAAACTGGAGCGCGGCAAAGGCTGTATGGACAAAGCCGATATCCACCTGCAACGCGGTGTAGACGTAGCGTTGGGGGTTGACCGGCGGAAACAGCGCAACGCCGATTGTGAAGAAGCCGGCCAGGTAGCCGATGATTTCGTCGCTCAGATCGTATCCGCGCGAATAGGCCAGAAAGGCCGCAATGGCCCAAAGGCTACCGACGTAGTAGTCGTGCATCGGGGTGTAGTAGTAGTCGCTGATCGAGCGCTGCAGAAGTGGATGCGGCAGTCCATGCTTGGGCCCGAGAAGCGCCAGCGCAATGGACCCCAGTGCAAGAACCACCGGAAGCGACAGCGCGGTGATGCCCACGGCTCTGCGCATCGCGTAATAAGAGAGCACCGCGGGATTCTTGCTCGTGCTGTGCGAAGGCATTCACCCTCCCGCAAAGAGAATTTCATGCGGAAAAAGCATGATAGCGCAGTCGGGGAGCCCGTGTGCTCCCACCGTGGATCCGAATCGTTCGGCGCCGCGGAGTCGTATCAACCTGCCAGCGGTAGGGAGCGGTCCACCTGAATGACGCGATGAAACCGCAGTGCGTGCAAGCGAGAGCCCACGAGACATTACCGGCAATGCGCGAGCATAGTTCCCGCGATTGCAGGCAGGGGCAAGACCTTGTCAACCGCCGCGAGCTTGATCGCTTCTTTTGGCATTCCGAAGACGACGCAAGTGGCCTCGTCCTGAGCAATGGTCATCGCACCGGCATGCTTCATCTCAAGCATGCCACGCGCGCCGTCATCGCCCATGCCCGTCAAAATAATGCCCACAACATTTTGCCCCGCGTAGCGCGCGGCAGAGCGAAAAAGCACATCGACTGAAGGGCGATGCCTGCACACCAGCGGCCCATCCTTGATCTCGACAAAGTAGCGAGCACCGCTTCGCTTCAGCAGCAGGTGATGATTACCGGGCGCAATCAACGCGCGACCGCGAATGACAGTGTCGTTTGTCTCAGCCTCTTTTACGGTGATGTTGCACAGGCCGTCGAGCCGGTTGGCAAACGCGCGGGTAAACAACTCCGGCATGTGCTGCACAATCACGATGCCGGGAGTATCAGCGGGCAGGGCTTCCAGCAGGACCTTCAATGCTTCCGTCCCGCCGGTCGACGCACCGATGACCACAACTTTCTCGGTCGTTTCAATCATGGCACGCGTGGCCGGAGAAAGAATGGCATCCGCAGTCAGTTTCGGTTCGACGGCGTGGCTGGGGCCGAGTGCCCGCAATCGAGTCGCGGCGGCGGCCTTCACCGCTTCGCACAAAGTCACGCGCGAATCTTCAAGAAACTGCCGGGTTCCCAACCGCGGCTTGGTCACAATCTCCACCGCTCCATATTCAAGCGCCTTGAGGGTGCTCAACGCGCCCTCTTCAGCCAGGCTGGAGCAAATTACAACCGGAATCGGATGTTGGCTCATCATCTTTTTGAGAAACGTGAGTCCATCCATCCTTGGCATTTCAATGTCGAGGGTGATTACGTCCGGGACCTGCTCTGCGATTCTGTCCGCGGCCACAAAGGGGTCGCCGGCGGTCGCGATGACCTCGATCTCGGGATCTGAAGAAAGAACCTCCTTCAGCGTTTGGCGCACCACGGCCGAGTCATCCACAACCAGTACGCGTATTTTTGCTGAATCCACGAGCAACCGCCTTTATTTTTTACGTCCGCAACGGTGTGTTTTTCGCGACGAATTCGGCTTTCCAAGCACTGTGGTCGGATCGAGTCGCCGGAGGAGCACGTCGCCCGTTGCTGTATGAAACTCAATGTGCACTCCCGAGGCGCCGCCCAGGCGGCACGCTGACAGTGTGAAGGCCTCTTCCTCCAGAACTCTCAATGCAGTTTCGCAGTTCAATTTGCCCACCGTAGGCCGTGATGGGTCATTGCCAACGGCCAGAACATCGCCCCCGCCGAAGAGCTTCACCTCAGTCTCACCGCGCTGAGCGCCCATTGAATGCAATTGCTGCGCCATATCTTCAATGGCGAAGTCCACGTACCGGCGACCAGCGGTCACGCTCAACTTTCCTCGCCGATTTGCCGGGCAATGCGGCAACATGGGATGGCAGAGGGCGCCGATGCCAAGCCTGCGGACAAGGAAGGTGACTCCAACGCATGAGCCGAGCACTGTTCTCAATATCGTGGGCTCCGTCACCAGATGCGATTCTCCAGGCTGCACAGATACCTCCGGCAATGACGCCTCAAGCTCCGTCATCAACCCTCCTGTAAAGTGCGGGAGCGACCTGCGCAAGAGGTAGATTCAGATCGTGCAGAGTTTCCGCGTGACCGACAAACAGGAATCCGCCGGGCACGAGATGGTGAGCCAGGTTGCCCAGAATTCGCTGCTGCGTGGGCCGGTCAAAATAAATGATGACGTTGCGGCAGAAAACGGCGTCGACCTTGCCGGAGATACCGTAGTTGGCGTCCATGAAGTTCAGCCGCCTGAACTCCACGAGTCGGCGCAGTTCCGGAACCACGCGCACCCGCTCGGATTCGGGTTCGCTGCCGCGCATGAAGTATTTAACCTTGAGAGCGGCCGGCACCGACCGGACCACTTCAGTCGAGTACACCCCAAGCTCCGCCTTTTTGAGCACGGTGGTCGAGATATCCGTCGCCAGGATGCGGAAACTAAAGCCAGGACAGGCGAGTGCGTATTCGCTCAAGACAATCGCCAGCGTGTAGGGTTCCTCGCCTGTCGAACATCCGGCGCTCCACACCAGGAGCGGACGTCGATTTGCTGCAGACGCAATCAGGGCGGGAACCGCGGTAGCCGTCAGGAAATCAAAATGCTTTGGCTCGCGGAAAAAGTCGGTCTTGTTGGTCGTGACCACGTCGATCAGGTGAACCAGCTCCTCCTTCAGGCCATGATTTGAGAACAGGTAATCGCAGTACTCGCCGTAGGAATGGAGTTCGAGGGCCTTCAACCTGCGCTTGATCCGCACTTCGAGCATCGTCTTTCGCTCCGAGCCAAGGGCAATCCCCGCCTTGTCGTAGACAAGTTTGCGAAGACGCGAATAGTCTCTGCCCGAAATGAATTCGTCTTGAGTGTGCACAGTGGAAGAATGGGGCGGGGATGCCCGCCCCTTCCTTTCTTACGCGGCTACGTCTACCGGCTTGATTCCTGAACGCGCATCGCGGCGATCTCGTCGGCCGAAAAGACACGATCGATGTCGAGGATCATGATGAATTGCGCATCGTGCTTGCCAATCCCGCGGATGAAATCGGTACGGATGTGGGTTCCAATGCGGGGAGCTGGTTCGATCTGCTCGGGCTCGAGGTCAATCACTTCCTCAACCGAGTCGGCCAGTGCGCCGATTACGATCGATTCGTTTTCGAGCAGTACCTCGACAACCACAATGCATGTGTTCCGCGTGTTTTCGGTCTTCGACATCTCGAAGCACAGCCTGAGATCGATGACAGGAACCACGCTTCCCCTTAGATTGATCACCCCGGCCATGAATTCCGGCGTCCGGGGAATCTTGGTAATGGACGTAAGATCGAGCACTTCCCTCACCTTCGCCACATCCGTGGCGAATACCTCGTTTCCGAGCTTGAATGTCAGATACTGCCGCGTCTCCGTGATTTCGCTAACGCTCATGCTAAAGCTCCTCTCTTTTCCTGAAGACTGTGGCGGATCCCGTCGCCGGGATTCCGCGCGGCGCGGAGCACAGCGGCTCCGCGCCTTTGCGGTCAGTAACGCTCAAACTCAGCGTCCAGCTCATCGTGTTTGTCGTTGAGCCGAAGGTTGACCCCGGTCTTTATTGCCGTTTTGACGGCCACCGCGCCGTGGCCGTTTGATTTTCCGTTTTTGCCGTTTGCGCCGTTGCCGTGTCCATTCGACTTCGCGGCCTTGTCGGGCGCCGCATCGAAAGGTTCGACCGTCTTGGCCGCGGAGGTTCGCACGGCTGCCAGGCGGCCGTCGTCCCCAGTGTGGAAGAACGACAGCGCGCTCACCAACTGATCGGACTGCCCGGTCAGCTCCTCGGTCGTCGAGGCCATCTCCTCGGCGGCCGCGGCGTTCTGCTGAATGACCTGCTCCAGTTGCTGCAGAGCCTTGTTGATCTGCTCGGCGCCGGTATCCTGCTCCTTGCTGGCAGCCGTGATTTCCTGCACCAGCTCCGCCGTGCGCTGGATATCGGGCACAACCTTCTCCAGCATCTCGCCCGACTTCTCGCTCACCTTCAGCGTGTTAGCCGACAATTGGTTGATCTCTGCGGCTGCCTTCTGGCTGCGCTCGGCCAGCTTGCGCACCTCGGCCGCAACCACGGCGAATCCCTTGCCATGTTCGCCCGCGCGCGCCGCTTCAATGGCCGCATTCAGTGCAAGCAGGTTGGTCTGCCGGGCAATCTCCTCGATGATCGAGATCTTGTTGGCAATCTCCTTCATCGCGGCGACCGCTTCCAGCACGCTCTTTCCACTCTCCTGCGCGTCCTTGGCGCTCTTGTTGGCGATCTTGTCGGTCTGCTGCGCGTTGTCTGCATTCTGCTTGATGTTCGAGACCATCTCTTCCATCGAGGACGACGCTTCCTCGGCCGCCGCGGCCTGGGAGCTCGCGCCTTTCGACACCTGGACGGAAGCGGTGGAAATGGACTGGCTGGCGGCTGCCACTTCGCCGGCGATGGAACGGATATCGCCGACAGTTCGCGTCAATCCGCCGACCATGGCCGAAAGGGCGTGCATCAGTTTGTCCTGCGCCGACCGCTCGCGGAGGCTTACCGTCAGGTTGCCGTTGGCAACCTCCTCTGCGGCCGCGGTGATGTCGTTCATCGCCGCTATGAGCGCGTTAATATTGTCCTTCAAGAGGTTGAAGTCGCCATGACGGACCTCGGTGATCGGTGCGGGAATGTCTCCCTTGCTGATTTGTTCTACAAGCTTGGCTGCATGATTCAGTGGCCCGATCACCGCGTCGAGAATGGAGTTCACGCCACGGATAATCTCTGCATATGCGCCCTGGAACTGATCGTGTTTTCCGCGTTCGGCGAGATGGCCCGCATTCGATGCTTCCGTGAGGCGCGCCAACTCTTTGTGCAGGCCCTGCAGGACCAGGGCGACATTGTTGACCGCCTGCTTCATTTTTTCGTGGTCGCCCTTGTAAGTCTGCGCGATCAGTTCTTCAATCTTGCCGCTGGATATCTGGGCCAGAATACGGTTACCTTCGCCGATGGGCAGCAGAATGGCGTCCAGCATGTCGTTGACGCCGCGCACGATCTCGGCGAATGCGCCCTGGAACTGGTCCGGCTTGCCACGTTCCGAAAGCTGGCCGGCATGCGAGGCCTCAATCAAGCGCCCCATTTCCTTTTGCAGCGCGCGAATCACGCTCACGGAATTCTGGCAACTCCTGGTGAGAACATCGCGCTCGGATTTTGGTTCCAGCTTTGCGCCAAGATCGCCGGCAGCCACCAATTCCAGCGATTCCGACACGCCCTGGATGTAGGCGACCAGCGTTCGGAACGATTCGGCCAGGGAACCGACTTCATCTCCGGAGTGGTATTCAATGATCTGGTTCACATCGCCCAGAGAAATCTGCTTCGCGCTCTCTGCCAACTGCCCCAGGGGCCGGGCAATGCTGCGCGAGATGAAGATGCCCAGGCCCAGGCCAATGAGAACGCCGCCCACAACCAAGATGATCATAAAATTGCGGCTGCTTTGGTAAGTCTCGTCCGATTCCTGGGCGTCCGCCTTGGCGTTGTCTTCCTTGACGGTCACCAACTGGGTCAGCACGTCCTCGACGGCGTCCGCTTTGGCGCGGCCCAGCCCCATGGAAAGGTCGACCGATGCCCGTTTCTTCTGCATTTGATCCTTCTCGGCCAGCGAGACGATCTGGTCCGCGACATCCTGGCGTTCTTTCCACGCCCCATCGATCTTTGCCAGCAACTCCTTGCCCTCGGCGGTGTGGACCAATGGCCTCGCTTTATCCAGATTCTGATTGGCCTCTGCGTTAAATTCCTCGAGGGCCGCCTTGTATTTGTCGCGTTCTTCGGGTGTAGTGGCGAGCAGCAGGTTCTTCTCGGCCCTGGCCGCTTTGAGGACTGCGAGGTCGGCCTGCTTTAGGTAGGCGATGCCGAGAGTTTCATTGGCATACGAGGACGCGGCCAGATCGGCAATCTTGCCCATGCTGCGGATACCCATGAAGCCGACCACCGCGGTAATGATTCCCACAAGGATGAAAGACCCGATCAGCTTGGCGCCGATCTTCATGTCGTAAAACCATTTCATTGCGATTGCTCCTTACGCGTAATCACGCTGTGTAGCCGGCCTTCCGGCCTGTTCGAATCTCCGCCCAAACTCGTCAAAACAATAGCCGTGCTTCGGAGATCAGGTTGTGGTTGTAAGTGTGGAAGCCTGACGTGGCGATTTGCATGCCGCCGTCGAAGATCAGAAAGGGATGCGCAGGCTTCCACTCCTTGCGCCGCACGATGTAGAAGGCCGCCGGCGTGATGAAATTCTGCATCTTCCCGTCGTGACTTCCCGCGAAGTAGAAGGTTGCATTGCTCTCCAGTTCGAACCAGACGGATCTGCTGCCGCGCATCTGTGTCAGGGCACTCCAGCCGATGGACCGGCCCTGCGACGCGATCTTGCCAGTGGGCATTGATCCGCCCAGAGAAGTTTGCAGATCGAAACGGCCAAAGGCCCGCCCTCCAGCCACGGTGGGAGTCCAACAGTCGGTCAGCGCTCCGTTTTTGTAGGTGCCCGTGGCGAAGCTATGGCCGAGCAACGCAGCCAGGGCATAGTTGCCGTGCTGGGCGTTGCCCGAGGCGATACGAAACTTCCCCAAAACGGAGGTGTCGCCCAGGCCGTCAGTGGCCGTCGCCACATTGTGCTGGATGTAGGAGGGCGGCAGGTAGTCGAACTCAAAGCGATCGCCCAATACGTAGGTGACGCCGCGGCCGTTTCCGTAGTTCACCGTCTCAGTGCGCGCCGCGGTGTACTCGTTGGAGAAAGAGGCCCGCACGACCTGGATCAATCGCGGGTCGGGTTCCACAAGAGGCACAACCCATGAGGGCTGCAAGGCCGCCATGGTACTGTTGTGCGCCGTGATGCCTCCGTAGAAAGATTGCTGCGCAGATGAGAAAGAGAAAGGTCGTTGCGCAGACGCCGGGCTTATTCCGGCCGTTATGAGCGCCGTCCATACCAGAAACGATAGGTTTCGCAGGCTATTCACAGAACTAACTCCCGTCTCTGCTGTGCGTCGACTTATCCTCATCGGCCACGATCTTCGGCCCGGATGCCGGCCCAGCAGGTTGATTCATCATTCGACAAGCGCTGGCGTTCCAACCAACGCGGACAGTTCCTATGCATCACTGCATCACTCCTCCGTGCGTTTCGTGCCGCCGGCTGCTGGCGCGGATCGTGCCGCGCTCCACGAGCACCCCCTTCATCAACCGGTCGGGATCGAGAATCAAAGCTACTGTCCCGTTGCCGAGAATCGTGGCGCCGGAGACTGCCTGGACATGTCGATAAAAACGGCCCAGGCTCTTGATCACGGTCTGGCAATTGCCCAGAACCCGGTCCACCACAAACCCGCATCGCCCCTCGGTGGTCTCGACCACCATGATCTGTTCGATCGCCGGCTGTTCGCCGTGCATGTTGAAGCGTTCGCGCAGACGGATGTAGGGAATGATTTCGCCGCGCACGTTGGCCATATGCTTGCCGTTCGCCCGCCGAATATCGTCGCGCGTCAGCTCAATGCACTCGAGCGTAGTGGCCAGCGGCAAAACAAAGTAGGCGCTGCCTACGCCCACCAGCAGGCCGTCAATGATGGCCATGGTCAAAGGCAGGCGAAGTGTAACGCTCGTTCCATGGCCGGGATTGCTTGTCACGTCGATGCTGCCGCGCAGGCTGTCGACTTTCTGGCGGACAACGTCCATCCCCACGCCGCGGCCTGAGACATCGGTCACGGTCTTGGCCGTCGAGAATCCCGGCTGAAAGATGAGCGAGAAGATCTCACGTTCCGTCAGGGGCGCATCGGCGGCCACCAGCTTCTTCTCAATCGCGCGCCGGCGAACGGCTTTGCTATCAATGCCGGCGCCGTCGTCGGCAACCGAGATCAGCACGCTTGCACCGGAGTGGCGCGCCGCGAGTTGGATCGTCGCCATCGCCGGCTTCGCTTGCGCCACGCGCACCTGCGGGGGCTCAATGCCGTGATCCATGCTGTTGCGGATCAGGTGCATCAGGGGATCGCCCAGCTGTTCGATGACCGATTTATCCAGCTCCGTATCCGCGCCTTCGATCGTGAGCTCGACTTGCTTGCCCAGGTCCCGGGCAAGATCGTGCACCAGCCTCCGGAATCGCTCGAAGGTGCCGCGAATGGGCATCATGCGAATGCTCATTGAGCTTTCCCGCAGGGCCGATGTAAGGCGCTCGACCTCTTCCGATACCTGCGCGACCGCGGCATCATCCCGCTGAGCCGCGATTTCACTCAACTGAGCCTGCACCGTCACCAGTTCGCCCACCAGGTTGACGAATTGGTCCAGTTTGGCGGCGGGGACGCGAAGGCTCGAAGCGTTGTCGGGCTTATCGTAGGTACGGCGGCCGGGGGACTGCGTGCGCTGTTCCGCGAGTGCGATGGCAGCGACATCAGCCTCGTTGACCGGCGCCGTGCCCATCGCTGCAACTTCGCCATCCGGTTCGATGCTGAGCTCGCAACTATCCTCGACAAAAATGAAAACGTCGCGGATCACGTCCCGGCTCGCTGCGGTTGCCAGAATCATTTCCCACGAGACATAGCAGCGCTCGGCATCGAGTTCGGCGAGCGGCGGCACCGCGGCCATGCTGGCCTCGATCGAGAGCGCGCCAAGCTCGCCCAATTCTCGCAACAACAAAAACGGGCTGGCTCCGAAGCGCATCAGATCCGCGCCCGGGGCAAAGCGGATGCGCCAGCTCCGGGTTGGTCCCGCATCTGCAGCACTGCCCGTCGGCGCGGCCCGAATCTCCTTCGCCGGCGCAGCGTCCTTGATGCCTGCCAATCGCCGCGCGCTCTCGAGGATGCGGGTGCAGGCGGCCGGATCGGCGGAGCTGGCGCCATCCTCTTCCTCGAGCATGGCGGTGATCTGGTCGAGTGCGGCCAGGGTCAGGTCGATCAGCTCGGGGCTCGCTGCAAGCTGCCCGTTGCGCACCCGGTCGAACGCTGTCTCGAGATCGTGCGTGAATGCGGCCAGGCGCTCGAAACCGAACATCGAGCCCGAGCCCTTGATGGTGTGCAGACCCCTGAAGATCCGGCCGACAACCTCGGCGTCGCCAGGGTTTTCATTCAGCTCCAGCAAAGCCGATTCCAGCTCGACCAGGATCTCTCGTGCCTCCTCGCGGAAGCTTTGCTTGAACTGCTCGGCATTGCCTGATGCTTGCTGAACCATTTCCTATCGCCCACCCAACTCACCGAGCATGCTTGACCCTTCCAAACCCATCACCGCAAGGGAACCCCGAATGGATTCCGGCAACGCGTCTGTAAGCGCGAAGCTCACGCCGGAAGCAGTTGCTGCGCGCTTGGCCGCCCAAAGCAGCTGAAAGGCGGTGATATCGAGATCGGTGGCATCCGCAGGCGAAATGCGAATCTCCTTGCCGGTTTCGAGTGCTTCGAGCAGAACCGCCTTCAGCTCCGCCGCCGAGGCAATGTCGATCGCGCCGGCGAGCGAGACCGTGCACGAATCGTCACTCTGGCTTAATGCGATTCCCACCGCTTGCTGCTGCATGTTGCGACCGGACCTCGTTTGCGCTGGCAGGCCAATCCTTCGGACGGCCAGCTAAGGAACTCATCGGCCGTGTGGGAGCAATCTTTGGGTAGGAATCGAGAGGAGGTGGATTGGAGTTGTCACATGTGGGAAGGAAAACCAATTCGGAACGGGCGCAATGATTTTTTTGGTCAGCCCCAAAATTTTCGACCGACGGCTTTTACTCGCCCAACACTCCACCACACCGCGACCATCTAGAACAGCTCAATCGCCGGGCCGCCGCCATCTGTGCCGGCTGCGCCTCCGGAAATCGCGTGGTGGGTCACGGTCTGGCTGGCCATCCTGTACTGTTGCAGGTGAGCGTCGAGAATGGATTGGAAGGTCCGCTCCAGGCGGCCATCCCAACCGGGAGTTTCCGGTTTCTCGTTCAGCTCCAGCAGATGCTCGCCCATCTCGACGAGCGCTTCCTGCACATGCCCCATCCTCTGCCGCATCACGTCCTGGAACTGAATGTGTCCCATCGCCTCGGAGAGCCGCTCCACGGTCTTCCGGTAGCTCGATTCCACGCCGCTGATGACGTCCAGCAACAGATCGCCGTTGCCGGCAAACTCCTGCTGCATCGCTTCCAGATCGCTGACCAGGTGGTCCATGGCGGCGTTTGCCTCTTTCTGGTTCACCGCTTCCTGCGCATTCTCGAGCTCGGCTTCCACGTTTTTTGCGGTGGAGTTGATCTTCTCCGCGATCTCTGCCGCCGCTTTCGTCGAGAGCACGGCCAGCTTCCGCACCTCCATCGCCACCACGGAAAAGCCGCGCCCGGCATTTCCTGCACGAGCCGCTTCAATCTCCGCATTCAACGCGAGCAAATTCGTCTGCTGGGCAATGGAGCTGATCACCTTGATTAGCGGCGTCAGCGCGGACATGCCCTTGGAAAGGTGCCGGATGCGTTCAAAGTTGTCGCGCGTCTCCGTCACCTGCATCTCCAGCTGCATCTGGATCGCAGCGATCAATTCCTTGTTCGTTTCCACTCGTGTCCGCGTGGCCTCGGCCAGATTTCTGCTGCTCTCAACAGAGCGGGCTATGTGCTCTTTCTGCTCGCTGCATTGCCCAATCAGTTGTCCGATCTGTTCGATCGCGGCAACCACCTGGGCCTCCGACTCGGCCAGCGAATCGCCTATTTGCCCGCGCATCACGTCAATGTAGAGCTGCGAATTCTCCACATCGGCCTTGATCGCCATGCGCCCCGCCAGCATGCTCGATATCTGATCGAAGCGCAGCTTGCCAAACGCCCACATGTCGGCGATCGACTTGCGCGCCGCCCGCCAGTTCACCCATTCCACGAGCAGAAGCGGCACAACCTCGACCACGAGAATCAGCTCTGCCACCTGAAGCTGGCAGCCGGTGAAGGCGGCGCCAAGCATGCGGCGCAGTGCGAGCCAGAGCAAGGCATCGCATCCCACTCCGATGGCGATCTGCGTAAGCAACCGCCTCACCACGCGGTTCAGCCGTGCCTCCAGGTTCCGGTTCACATCTGCGGTGTCATTTCCAATCGCTGCAGCTTTTCCTGAAGTGAATCCCGCTCGCGCTGTCGTTGCTGCCATGGCCATGCGTTTAAGCTCCGGGCAATACCTTCCGCATCACGGCGATCAGGTCGTTGCCCGAAACCGGCTTCACCAGCCAGCCCGTCGCTCCGGCCAGCTTGCCCTCGCTGCGCTTCGCGGCCTCGCTCTCCGTCGTCAGGGTAAGGATCGGCACAAACTTCAGCGTGGGTAGCGCGCGCACATTGCGGATCAACTCCATGCCGCCCATCACCGGCATGTTGATATCGGTCAGGATGAGGTTGGGCTTGATTCCGGCATGCAGCTTGTCGAGCGCCTCGCGCCCGTTGCCTGCGGTTTCCACCTGAAAGCCGTTCAGCGAGAGCGTGGTCTTCAGGCTGAGAACCATCGTTACCGAATCATCGACGACGAGGACAGTCATCATTTACACGAACTCCGCTCGAGCCTGGCTGCGGCGCGGTCGGAGCCCGTTCGCGCCAGCAACTCATCCTGGCGAACGAACCGAGCAGCACCGAACAGCAGACAAGCCGATTCGACCATCGGTCAAGTGATTTCATCGGCGGAAATTGCGCAATGGTTAATCCGGGTTCCGGCTGAGCGTTTGCGGATGGAGATGATTGCGGGGAAGCTGGCAGCGCGCACAGTTTCACAGTTTCACAGTCGGGTTTTTGACTTAAGGGGTGCCATCCTGCGGTGTAGAAGTGACAGTGGTCTCGGTCACGGTTTGGTCGAGAACGGGGAAACGGCGTGCGGCGCGTTTGATCTGGGGAAGGGTTTCGAGCAGATGGGCAACGATCCTGGACAGTGAGACTCCGCGCTCGGCAGCCCAGACGCGCGCCGCGAGATAGCCTTCATTGGAGATGGCGACGGTGATGTTCTTCATGGTTCTTCACTCCGGTTTGGATTTAGGGGGTGGGTCAGGGAAGAGAGAACACAGAGCAGAAAAGAGAGAAAAGGACGCGAGTTAGCAAGTCGGCGAGTCAGCATTCAGTCGCGGACGCCGTTCGTGGTCCACAGTTTCACAGTTTCACGGAACACCCCCCCTCCCCCTTTTGGGGTTAAGTGCTTTCCCTTCAATCGTTTGAACCCCTGATCATTTGCTCCAGCCCGCTGATAACAAAAGGGTTAGTCGATATGATCCCCAATTCAAAGGACTTACGGGGCGTTTTTCGGGCCATTTCCCAGTTCCGACGTTGAGTTTGGCGGGAGTCCGGGTTCGTGACGAAGTTTCTCCGTCGGCGAAGATGGCCTGGATGAACGCATATGGTTAGATTGTGCGCCGAAAGGCAGAAATTATATGCAAAGCAGCGCGAGGTTTTTGAGGCTTTTTTTCATGGGGTTGCGGGAATTTTCTGCAGCGGGGACTTGAACGATTCTCGGGGAACCAGGGATGGGAGCACGGACTCACGTCCGTGTTCATTGAGGCCCACCCTAGCAAAGCCAGAATCGGGCACCCTCGGGCTGGAGTTCTGTCAGTTTTGCACTGGCTTTTTCGCCTTCTATTCGCCTATGATGCGGGCATGTTCCAAAGACCTGCGAAAGACAGGGAACAGGGAAAAGGAAAGACAAAGAAAAGATATGCCGCAATGATGTTTCTTTCATTCACGATCGTGATCCTTTCCAGCAGCGCCTTGCAGAGCCTGATTTAGAAATACGTTATCCATTCGAAACATAAATTCGTAATAATATAATCACACTCACTCACTCTGTCAGAAATCACCTAAAAAAAAAACTATACACCATATCAACCACCAAACATATCCACCTCATCAAAAAATCATTCATACTTCTACCATCACATCATCACTTACAACCTAATATTTTACTTAACTTCAACCATTCATTAACCAACACCCCACATTAATAAAACAACACAACACTTCTACCAACAACAACCAACACAAACCATTAACAATAATCTTTCACATACTTATTCACCATAAACACCAACATTCCTTTCAATCAATATAAACACCTTCAACCAATTCACAAAACAAAATACAAAAATCTTACACTACACAAATCAAACTCTTCAAACATCTTCAAACACAACATACACATCACAAAACATTATCAATAACATACCTATCACACTTTCACACTCAATAACCAAAAACATTCAAATATCAAAAAAATAATTTTCTTAAATACCATTCAACAAACAACACAATTAACACCACTAAACAACCACCCTTTACAGTACTAAAACACACTAACTATTCCAAACATATGTCTTTTTTCAATAATAACCCCCTAGTGTTAACCAGCAACAAGTCATAGTTATCCATAACCCACATAAACTTCAAACTAAACAGTTCTTCAACCAAAGCCACTACATACTAACGCTTGTTCCATCAACATACACAACAATACATCACAGCAACTAAATCACTGATCCCCAACACAAAACCTCTTCCACAACACATGAGCTTATCCCATCCATCAATAAAACCACACAACCAAAGCTATCATCTCACAAATTCCCTTACCCTTACCATTACACTGCTCAAACTGTTACCAATAACATCCAAACAAACAAACCAACAACCAACTCTACACCACTGTTCCAGAAACTCAAACCCTTCATAACTCCCAACTTCCGTTCCAACACATCCAAATAGTGTTCCATATCACTATAAACACACCCATAACATCGTAAGTACATACAGTCACCTTATTGTCATACATTATCTCTACAGTTAATAAACCAACCACTACTGATACACAAAACCCTAACCAAAGCAAATCAAGTACCAATTAATCTTCACCTTCACCCAACCCTTACTATCCACCAACAACAATACAGCTACTCATAAATAAAAAAACCTTCTTCAATCAACAACACAAATACTCACATTCCAGATCACTAACCTAACCAACCGTCATAACAGGCCAACTATCGTGCAACTTCTACTCTCCAGACAAACATCCAAAATCTGTTCGTTCAACCTGTCTAACCCAGTAACCTCCAACACAAACACCAACCAGTTACACCAAAACCAACCCAACTCACCCTACACACCACCTTTTTCATTACCACTAACCAAACTACAGTACTCTCTCTGATAACCCCAGTGCGACCAAAACTCTATTATCCGTTCCGTCTATACACACTAATATCCACACAAAATCTTCCTCAACACCGAAATCATGTTGTCATATCAAAAAGTCTTAAAAACAACACCAAAGTAAACAAACACATACTCATAAACTTCAAACAGCGCTTACTGCGTAACGTGAATATAAACCCTATAAAAAACATCACCTGAGCCCATACTGCACATCACAAAAAACTACAGCTTACACACCTCACCACCCAGTACAACCATACCTTCAAACCAATCCACCTGAGCTACCTAACCCAACTTATAACTCTGCAAACATTTTAAACTCTCTTTAGACTAGCTAGTACTTAGCTCTTTTCTCCACTTCACCCAAAATCTAATTTAACATCTTCTTATCTCTTTTCCTACTATTTTACCTAAATCTTTATTCTTCAATTTATTTCTTCAAATACTTTCTTCTTACTTATTTATATACCCCTCCTATTCCCCTCTTTACTAAACTCCATAATCCCTCAATTTTTTTCTTTTTTTTTTCTCCCACAACTTATACTCCATTCCTAATTATTTATCCTTCTTTTCTTATATCCTTTTATCTTTTCTAAACCCATTATAATTTTCACCAATAATCTTTTTATACTATATACCCCTACATAATTTATTCCTTTACTATACCTTTAAACAATTTTTTTTCACTTCATCGAATACTAAAAACTAATACACTTCACACACACTCTCTACTAACCTATATACACTAAATTTTTTTTTACCTTTTCTCCAACTATTCCATTAATACACTACTACCACAACACGACAACTGAACGGGTTTCTTTAAATCCCGACGCGCACATGCCGCGCATCAACCGGGGGATGATCTACCTTGGAGCGTGTCTCATCGCGGGAATCCGGTTGGCACGGCGAGCGCCAGGTCAACGTGCAGGTGATTCCCACGCGACATGCGATCGAGGAGTCGGTGGATCTTGCGCACGAAATCTTCAATCGTGTGTTTCGGAAAGTGCCGGAGAAGATTGATGGGGGGTGATTTAGGTTTTCAGCGATGAAGGCTTACGTGCGGTGTGGGTTCGACAATTCCCCGCTCAAGCAAAGCCTGGATGGGGCGGCGGGCTGGGTTTGCTTGCCCGGCTATTAATTTTTCAGAAGGTGGGGGACGGTTTGGATTCCCCCCATTCCAGCAGGTCCAACATCAGTTGCAAGAGTTGACCTTCCATTAGCGCGTCGTCCCATCGATCGACGAGCGACCACTTCACGTTTGCAGTCGAAGCACCAGCCTCGAATTCTTTGGCGAGAGCCACACATATGTATTGGCGCAATATCCAATGCGCTTTCAGGGTTTGGATGGTGAGCTTGCGGATGGTGGGTTCCACGGTTCGGCCTCATTGGATGCGCGCGAGGGCCCAGAACCGGATCAGGATTCTTTTTGCTGGCGCCGGTTTTGCCAGAGGCGCGCATTGGTTTGACTATAGGGGCGTTTGAACCGATTGCGGGTGATTCGAGTCACTCTCCAGTGAGGTGAAACCGGGGGCTGGGGCGCCGAATTCAATTGTCTCTTTTTCGGCCCGTGCCCTTCTTTCAAGCAAGTCGCGGACGAGCTTCAAGACCTGACTCTCCGTTTGCAAGTCGTCCCAACGATGTGCGAGATTTGCCCTCTGCGCGAACGTGAGGCCTTTGGTTTCGAATTGCTGGGCCAGGGGTGCGCAAAGGAGCTGGCGGAGCACAATTTGCGCCTGCAGGGATTGAATTGTGATTTTGCGGCTCGTGAGTTCCATGATTCGACCTTTTTGAGAGCGCGCCAACCCCCGATACCTGGGAGGGGCTCCTTTTACCTGCCGTGCGCCGTCAGGGGTCGCGCATTGGAAGGACTATAGGCGCGTTTGGACCGATCGCAAGTGATATGAGTCACTCTCTTGATGGCAAAACGGGGGCTGGGGCGTCGAATTCAACTGCTTGTTTTTCTCCCGTTCCTGTCTTTCGAGCAGGTCAAGCGTTAGTTGCAAGACGTAGCCATCCTTCAACGTGTCGTCCCACCGATGTGCGAGCGCTGACCTCTCCACGAACGTGAGACTCTCTTCCTCGAACTCTCTGGCGAGGGATGCGCATATGAGCTGACAGAGCGCCACTTGCGCTTTCAGGGTTTGGATCTTGAGTTTGTAAGCGATGGATTCCAAGGTTTGACCTCGGGTGGTGCGCTCCGGAGCTCCTGTCGTGGCAGGCGATCCGTTCTCTGCCGGGTCACCGTCAGAGGGAGCGCACGGGTGGGACAATAGCGCCGCGTAGATTGATTGGCTGTATCGCACGTCACCGACGTAATGTTGACTTCTGGCTAGTCTGTTTTATTAGCCCCCCTTTCGCCACTGTGCACACGAGGCCCTTCGGAGACGAGGGGTCTTGGTGCGTTTGGGGTGTGCGCGGCTGCGCCGCGATCTTTATTTTTCAAAAAAAAGAGGGGTCGAGGTATTCGTGGGGCTGAAGCCCCGCGCTCCCTCCGTGTGGCGAGGAAGTGAGCTTTGCGGCATGACTGAAGTCATGCCCTTGTACAAGGCGGGGTGCTGCCATTTGCTGGTTCGATCCTGAGCGAGCAAAAAAACGAAATGCAGATCCCTCGGCTCCGCTCGGGATGACAGCGGTTAGGGTTGAGGCGGTGACCGCGACACGGATATGGGCGCGGCTGCGCCGCGCGCTCTATTTTTCAAAAAGGCGTGTGGGTGGTTTCCCAGGGTTGCACTCTCCACCCCACGGACGAGGACCAATTCGTGGGGGCCCCGTCCCTGGGCTATTTTCGTCGGCTCCCTCCGGGAGCGGGTTGGCGAGTGTGGTCTCCCACTCATGGCGCGATGGAACTGCGTCATGAATGGGGCACCCAATTGATGTGGGAGGTGGGCGCGCCGAAATGCAGGTCCTTCGACTCCCTCTGCTGCGCTCTGGCCGCTCAGGATGACAGCGACGACGATTGGGTGCGGGAAGGATGCGGCGGCCTGCGTCGGTTTGTCGCTCCCAGGAGTCGTGATGGGAAGCACAGACACCCGATCCTACGGCTGAAACGATCGTGCATCGACTATCGATATGTTCCCCCGACTATCGGTACGTTGCCCTCCCTCGACTTCTCATTTCTCTGGCCAAAGGGGGCCTGTTATGAGTCGAAACCCGTTTGCCGCCGACCCCAGATTGCTTGAGCCTTTACGGGCGCGGTCGCAGCCGGCTTCTCTTGGTGAGGGCCGGATAGTCTTCAGCCAGGGAGACTCTCCAAAGGGTCTTCACATCGTCCAAACCGGAGAGGTCACCCTGGTGATGACTTCGGAGCGGGGACGGATCCAAATGACCCTCCACGCCAGCGCCGGGTCGATCCTCGGCCTTCCTGCAGTCATTGCGGATCAGCCGTACAGCTTGACGGCTATCGCCAGCGAAGGCTCCGTGGTCGGGTTCATTTCTCGTAGTGACTTTGAGGACATGGTTCACGCTGAACCGCCGCTGTGTCCTTATGTGCTGGAGGTGCTCGCGGCAGAAGTGCGGAATGCGCGCGAGGCGGCCCGTGATTGGGAAGGCCGGCGTTGGTAGCTCGGGGCACCGTGTATTTTCCAGGTGAAAGTCTTTCTCTGCTTCGACTGCCGCGCTCATTCTTTTTTAAAAGATGGGGCGAGCGGGTATTCGTGGAGCTGAAGAGGGAGCTGTATGCAGCCTGAACGCGGGGATTGAAAACAGGTGGTGGATTGGCGAGGTACCCGTTGCCGGCTGCGAAAAACAAATGCGCGGCGGGGGTGTGTGGCCGGAAATTGTGGCTTCCCAGCAGGGCTAAAGCCCAGCGATTTATGAGCTTTTAGTGGCACGACCCAACAGCTTGGTGAAAAAGTGATCTTGTAGGCAGGCGTGACGGCAGGGGCTGAAGCCCAACGTTGATCGTGAGGCCTTTGCGGCCCAGCTAAAGCCGTGCCCTTGTTACAGAGCTCTCTTCCGCAGGTCTTTTTCACCAAGCTGTCAAGTCGTGCCCTGACACTTGGTGCGTCTTCGAAAGAGTGTTCTTCGGTCTTCAGTAAGCTGTAAAGGGTCCTGCTCGCTCCGTGTTCGATTCCGGCTTGCGGCGAAGCCGGAGCACGCGAAGGGTCCGTGGCTAAAGCCATCCATTCTCATTGTTCGCGTTCAGGGGCCTGAAGGCCCCTGCTCCCTCCGTCATGGATGGGGCACCCGCGAGCGATGGTCGAACCTGTCTCAGCTGAGGCGGGGGAGGCAGCACTGTTTGTATTTTTTGCCGCTGCCGCAGGGGCAAGGATCGTTGCGGCCCGGGCGGCCGGGATTGCCCTGCTTGTCGCGCGCATCCTGCTCGGCGACCCAGCGCATGACGTTGGCGGGAGCGCGCTGGGCGGCTAGCTCGGCGGCCATGAAGCGCATGTAGGGATCGACGTGGTGGAAGAAGATTTTGTAGCCGGCGCAGAGATAGTTCAGTCCTGGTTCGCCGTCGGGCGTGGTGAGGAAGCGATGCTTGGGGCACTCGCCGTTGCAGGCGAAGCGGACGTCGCACTCGCGACAGTACTTGGGGAGCGTGGACTCCTTGGCCTCGCCGAAGTGCTGCTGCTGCGGTGAGCTGACGAGCGAGGCGAGGGGCGCGTCCATGATGTTGCCGAGCTTGTTGGCGGGATAGACGAAGTGATCGCAGGAGTAGAGATCGCCGCTGTGCTCGATGGCGAGCGCGGCGCCGCATTGCTTGCGGAAGATGCAGAGGCTTGCCGGCATGCCCGACCAGAGCTCAAGGCTGATGTCGAAGAGCTGCACGAAGGTGCGGCCGACGTCTTTGCGGACCCACTCGTCGAAGATGGCGGAGAGGAAGCGGCCGAACTGGCGCGGCTCGACGGACCAGGGGGCGACTTTGGCTGCGCCGGTGAAGTCGGGCGAGATGAGGCGCAGGCCTTCGTCGGTGACCTGGTGGGCGATGCGCTCAACGATGGGAATGAACTGCATGAAGCCGCTGCCGTTTTCTTTGAGGAAGCGATAGACCTCGAGCGGCGAATCGGCATTGGCGCGGTGGAGGGTGGTGAGCGTGTTGAAGTCGACCTTGTTGCGCTGGAGGGTTTCAATGCCGCGCATGACGCGGTCGAAGGTGGGCTGGCCTCCCTTGTCGACGCGGTAAGCGTCGTGCAGCTCGCGAGGGCCGTCGATGGAGATGCCGATGAGGAATTGATGCTCAAGAAAGAACTGCGCCCACGCGTCGTTGAGCAAGACGCCGTTGGTCTGGAATGCGTTGGCGATTTGCTTGCCGTTGGCGTAGCGCTGTTCGAGTTCGACGACGCGGCGGAAGTAATCGACGCCGAGGAGGGTCGGTTCCCCGCCCTGCCAGGCGAAATTGACGACCGGAGTGTCGTGAGCCTCGATGTACTGGCGGATGTAGCTCTCGAGGACTTCAGGCTGCATGGCCCATTTTTCGACCTGGGGGTAGAGCGATTCCTTCTCGAGATAGAAGCAGTACTTGCAATCGAGATTGCAGATGGGGCCGATGGGTTTGGCCAGCACGTGAAAGTTTGTGGCGCTCATTGAGGAATCCTGGGGAACGTGGGGCGGGATTGCCGCCCGATTACCATTATCGCGCGAAAGGGGGAGAGGCAGGGAATAGAGAGCAGAGAACGGAGAGCAGAGATCAGGGGCCGTGCCCATTTAAAGCACGATTCGTGTAAGCAGTTCTGGTGTGGTTTCTCAGAAGTTCGCTGCGAAAATCGGCGCCGCAAATGCAGGTCCTTCGGCTCGTTTTGGTGCGAAAACACGCCAGAACTCGCTCAGGATGACAGGGCATTTATTGATGCGAACTCTGAAGGCAGGGTGCTAGAAGCGGTGCCACAGCGCGGCGGAAGACAGCGCATTTTTGATGCGAACTTTGCGGCCAGGGACTCACATGCGGTTCCAGAGCGCGGTGGCGGCGACGCGGGCGTTGGCGAGGACTTCGCGCTCGTCGATCGAGAGGAGCTGCCGGTCGCGCATGACGATTTGGCCGCCGATGATGGTGGTGGAAACGGCGCGGCCGGAAAAAACGAAGAGCGCGTGGCTGTTGAGGTTGCCGGCGTGGAGGGGCGTGGGCGGATCGTAGTCGATGAGGATGAGGTCGGCATGAGCGCCGGGGATGAGATTGCCGACGGGATGGCCGAAGCACTCGGTGGCGATTGCGGCGTTGTGGCGGAAGAGCATGGCGGGCGGCTCGGCGCAGGCAGCGCGCGGGTCGCCGGCGTGGTGCTTCTGGAGCAGGCCGGCGGCTTTCATGGATTCGAACATGTCGGCGGTGTAGCCGTCGGTGCCGAGACCGACGCGAACGCCCTGGCGCAGCATTTCGAGGATGGGCGCGCAGCCGACCGCGTTGCTCATGTTGGATTGCGGATTGTGGACGACGCTGGTCTTTGTCTCGCGCAAGAGAGAGATTTCGTGCTCGCTGACGTGGACGCAATGCGCGGCGAGCGTGCGGGGCGAGAGGATGCCGAAATCGAACCAGCGCTCGACGACGCGCTTGCCATGGGTGCGCAGGCAGTGATCGACGTCGGAGAGAGCTTCAGCGGTGTGCACGTGGAAGCCGGCCTCGAAATCCGCGGCGACGGTGCGGCAGAGGGCGAGGGTTTTGTCGCTGAGCGTGAAAGACGCGTGCAGACCGAAAAGAGCGCGTGACCGGTCGTCGGGAGCGTCCTTGCAGTATTGAAGAAAGGCGCGATTTTCTGCGATGCCCTGCGCGGCAACTTCGGCGCCGTCGCGGTCGGAGACTTCATAGCAAAGACAGGTGCGGAGGCCGGTCTGGCGTGCGGCGTCGGCGATGCGGAAGAGGCTGCCGCGTACGGCGTGGGGGCTCGAGTGGTGATCGAAGATGGTGGTGACGCCGTTGCGGATGCAGTCGATGAAGCCGGCCATGGCGCTCAGATAGACATCGTCGAGCGTGAGGGCTTTGTCAAGCCGCCACCAGAGGCGTTCGAGAGTCTCAACGAAGTTGGCGGGGAGTGGGCCGTTGAGCGCAATGCCGCGGGCGAAGGCGCTGTAGAGATGGGTGTGCGTATTGATGAGGCCGGGCATGATGACGCGGCCCTGCGCATCGAGGAACGGGGCGGAGGGATGGGCGCGGCGGAGGTCTGCGGTTGGGCCAACGGCGAGGATGAGGCCATCGCGGATGACGACGCAGCCATCGTCGAGGAAAGGCTCGGTGTCGTCGCGAGTGATCAGGCGGCCATTGCCGACGAGCAAATCCGCAGGAGGCTCCATGGTGCGATGGATTCTAGCGGGCGGCGTGGGCTAAGTGTTGTGATCCAAATCACGTAGCGATCAGGCGGAACTGCAAGACAATCCATATATATGACCGCACGGTGCAGGGATTGCGCGCCGGCGCGGAGGGTCCTGATCAAGGGCGAGTCAACTTTGATGGCGGGATGCCGGGCCATCCACGGCGTTCGGAACCTCAGTTGAACGGAAAGTGCGATGGCAAATCTCCGCGTCAAGATCTGCGGGCTGGAGTTTCGGAATCCGATTCTGCCGGCTGCCGGGCCTCCATCGAAAGACGGCGCCATGTTGCAGGCGGCGGCAGATGGCGGAGCGGGTGGACTGGTAACGAAGACGATCTCGGTTGCTCCGGCGGAAGTGCCGCGGCCGTGCATGGCGGAGATTCGCGGCGGGTTTCTGAACACCGAGTTGTGGTCAGAGCTGCCGAAAGAACAGTGGATCGAGCACGAATACAAGCTGGCGCGGGCGATGGGGCTGCCCGTGATCGTCGGCCTGGGCTATACGGCAGGGCAGATTCGCGAGCTGGCGCCGCTGGTGAAACCGTTTGCGGATGCGCTGGAGCTATCAACACATTATGTGGGCAACAATATTGCGCCGCTCATCGACGCATTGACGGCAGCCAAGGAAGCTGTGGATGTGCCGGTGTTGATGAAGCTAAGCCCGCACCCGAATATTCAGGAGATTGCGCTGGCGCTCGAAGATGCAGGCGCGGATGCGCTGGTGATGATCAACTCGTTCGGACCTTGCCTGGGGATCGATCTTGAAACGGGGCTGCCGCTGCTGGGCAGCAAAGAGGGATTCGGATGGCTGTCGGGTGCGGCCATCAAGCCGCTGGCACTGCGCTGTGTTTACGACGCGGCGCGGGTGGTGAAGATTCCCATCATTGGAGTGGGCGGCGTCAGCAACGGCCGCGACGCGGCGGAGATGTTGATGGCAGGGGCTTCGGCGGTGCAGGTTTGCACGGAGGCAATTCTGCGCGGGCCGACGGTGTACGCAAAGATTGCCAGGGAACTGAACACGTTTCTCGACGAGCACGGGTACGCATCAGTGGAGGAGGTCAGCGGCCTGACGGTGCGGCTGATGCGGCAGTGTGGCGCGCCGCAAGCGAAAGGCGCGCCCGTGGTGGACATGAGCCGCTGTGTTCTGTGCGGGGTTTGCGAAAAGAGCTGCGCTTACAGCGCGATTCACCAGGACAAGGATGCAAAAGTGCTGCAAATCAGTGAAGAAAAGTGTTTTCAATGCGGCCTTTGCGTGACCCGCTGCAAGCTGCGGGCGATCACGATGCCGCTTAAGCGTTAGTTCAATGGGCGGCGAGAATGCCGCGGGGGTTCCAAAAAAGATGCACGTGACCAAGCTTCAATGCGTCCATTGCGGGCACGCATATTCGACGGACGAGGTTGACACCTACTGCCATGCCTGCGGATATCACGACGGCATTCTGGATGTGGTGTACGACTATGCGGCGGTGAAGCGGGAGCTGAACGCGGAGGCGCTCGCAGGCGATCGCAATCTCTCAATGTGGCGCTATCTGCCGCTGCTGCCAGTCGCCAGGCCGGAGCTGATTCCACATTTGCAGGTGGGCTGGACGCCGCTTTATGAAACGCCGCATCTCGCCGCCGAGCTGGGCCTGGCGCGCTGCTGGGTGAAGGATGAAGGGCGCAATCCAACAGCATCCTTCAAGGATCGCGCGAGCGCGATCGGGGTGGTGAAGGCGCTCGAAAAAGGCGCTGCGGAGATTACCTGCGCGTCGACCGGAAATGCGGCCTCATCGCTGGCGGGGTTTGCGGCTGCCGCGGGAATTCGGGCGACGATTTTTGTCCCTGCGCGCGCGCCGGAGGCCAAGGTTGCGCAGTTGCTCGTCTACGGGGCGCGGGTGTTCTCAGTGCAGGGAACCTACGACGAGGCGTGGGAGCTTTGCATGAAGGCCAGTGCGGAGTTTGGCTGGTACAACCGCAACTGCGCCATCAATCCCTATTTGATTGAAGGCAAGAAGACGGTAACGCTGGAACTGGTGGAGCAGTTTCGCAATGCTGGCGTTGAATTTCCGGACTGGGTTGTGGTTTCAGTCGGCGATGGCTGCACCATTGGCGGCGTCTGGAAGGGATTGCAGGAGATGGGCAGGCTGGGCTTGCTGCGCCGGTTGCCGCGCATTCTCGGGGTACAGGCCGAAGGCTGCCAGCCGTTCGTGTGTGCCTGGCGCAAACGGAGCAGACTGAGCCCGTGCGAGGCACGCACGATGGCGGATTCGATTGCGGTGGGGCATCCGCGGAATTTCACAAAGGGAATGCGCGCAGTGACCGAGTCGGGCGGAGCGTTTATTGCGGTTGCGGATGAAGAGATTCTGGAATCGATCACAGTGATGGCGCGCAAGGCAGGAGTGTTTGGCGAGCCCGCCGGCGTTGCTTGCGTGGCTGGGGTGAAGCGCGCAGTGGCATCGGGCATCATTGGCCGCAACGAGAGCGCGGCGCTGATTATGACCGGGAATGGGCTGAAAGACATCCAGAGCGCAGTTCGCGCAGCGGGCTCCGCGACCGCAGTGCGGCCCGAGATGGAAGAAGTTCGTGCTGCGCTGCTTGTGGGCGCCGCGAGTTAAAAAATTCAAGCGATTCGGATGCAGGAGAGAGGCAGATACAAGATGACAAAAATTCCCTTCGGCCCCAGTTACGACGAAATGCTCGATCCGGGCCTGATCGACAAGGACGTGCGCGCCAATGCGCTTGCGGCGCTGCACGAGAACGAACTGGACCCGATCAATTTATTCAACATCACCTGGAAGGATGCCGCGAACCGGGTGCGCAAGGTGGTTCTGCCTTCGTCGCTGACGGGAATCGACGCCAATGTCGTGGTGATGCTGGGCAACGAGTTCCCTTCCGGCTCGCACA
Organism: uncultured Acidobacteriaceae bacterium; assembly: GCA_963758785.1. Taxonomy (GTDB): domain Bacteria; phylum Acidobacteriota; class Terriglobia; order Terriglobales; family Acidobacteriaceae; genus Telmatobacter. Next base: position 344,478 of record CAVWXA010000009.1, on the reverse strand, counting down.
AGGTCGGCGCGGCGTACAGCACGCTGATTGAAGGCATGGTGGATGGCGAGATTTCTCCAGGCGAGCACACCATTCTTGGCCCATCGACGGGAAACTTCGGCATCGGCACAGCCTATATCTCGAAACTGCTCGGCTTTCGCGCCATCGTGATCATGCCTGACAACATGAGCAAGGAGCGTTACGAGCGCATAAGGAAGTACGGCGGCGAACTGGAGCTGACGCCAGGCTCAGAGTCGGACGTGATTCTGACGCTTGAGAAAACCCACGAGATGATGAAGGACGCGAGGAACAAGGCGCTGGCGCAGTTTGAGCTTTTTCCGAATTACCGTTTTCATCGCCACGTGACAGGCGGCAGCGCGATGGATGCCGTGAAGGGCGTAGGCAATGGACGAATCGCGGGCTTTACTTCCGCGCCCGGCTCGGCCGGCACCATTGCGGCGGGCGACCAGATCAAAGCCGCATTTCCTGAAGCGAAGATTGCCGCACTCGAGCCTTATGAGTGCTCCACCCTGGCCAACGGTGGGCGCGGACAGCATCGCATTGAGGGCATCGGCGACAAGATGTGTACGCTGATTCATAACGTGCTGAACACCGATTTCGTCATTCTGATCAAGGACGAAGAGACGGTGCAGGGCGTGAAGATTTTCCACGACGGAGCGGAATCGCTCGTGAGGATGGGCGTGGAGCGCGAGTTTGCACTGGGCCTGCGCGAATTGTTCGGGCCTTCGGGCATTTGCAATGTGCTGGGTGCAATCAAGCTGGCGAAATACCTGCGGCTGGGCCCGGGCGACAATGTTGTGACCGTGGCGACAGACGGATTCGATCGCTATCACTCCGTGCTCGAGGACCTGAATGGCCGGTACCTGGAACTCGCACCGCAGGTGCTGGATCGCTGGGCGCGCGACATCTTCTTAGGCGCAGCGGACGACCAGGTTTTCGACTTCCGCACGCCATTGATGAAGGAACGGCTATTCCAGCAGAAAGAGAAGGACTGGCTCAAGTTTGGATATACGAAGAAGTTTCTCGATTCCATGCGCCGCCAGGATTTCTGGGATGCGGAGTATGCCAAGGTGCGCGAGTACAACAGGCAGATCTGCGCTTTGCGGCCGCACGTGGGTGAAGAGCAAACGCTATGTTCCAATTCACGCTGAACGGACAAGAGGTCGGAGTCAACGCGGATAAGAAACTGCTGGAATATCTGCGCGAGGATGCGCGCCTGACTTCAGTGAAGGATGGCTGCGGCGACGGCGTCTGCGGATCGTGCTCGGTGATCGTGGATGGGAAAGCGGTGCGCGCATGCACGCTGACCGTAGCCAAGGTAAATGGCACGGCGGTGACCACGGCCGAGGGCCTTAGCGCGCGCGAACGCCATATATATGGATGGGCGTTCGGCAAGGTCGGCGCGGTGCAGTGCGGATTTTGCATGCCGGGCATGCTGATGAGCGCGAAGGCGCTACTGAATGCGAATCTCGCTCCGACCGCAGCCGAAGTAAAATCTGCCATTCGCTACAACCTGTGCCGCTGCACCGGCTACGCAAAGATTGAACAGGCAATTCAGCTGGCCGCCAAGGCATTGCGCGACGGCGAAACACGGGAAATGGAGGCATCCGGGGCCGGCGTGGGAGGGCGCACGGTGCGCGCCGATGCGGCGGAGAAACTGCTGGGAACCGGGGAATTCGTCGATGACATGCAGGTCGCGGGCATGTTGCATGGCGCGGTGCTGCGAGCAAAGTATCCGCGCGCACTGGTTCGGCACATTGATGTGACAGCCGCGCGGGCGCTGACCGGAGTCGTCGCGGTGCTGACGGCGAAGGATGTTCCGGGCGAACGGCTGCTGGGGCACGTGGTTCACGACTGGCCGGTGATGATTGCCGAGGGCGAGGAGACGCGCTACGTGGGCGATGCGCTGGTGGTACTGGCGGCGACCACAAAAGAAGCTGCGCGGCTGGCCCTGGAACTGATTCGCGTGGACTATGAGGAGCGCGAGCCGCTGCTGTCGGCGGAGGCGGCGCTGGCCGAAGGCGCTCCGCAGCTACATCCGAACGGGAACGTCCTGGCGACGACGATTCTCAAGCGCGGCGATGTAGATCGCGCGATTGCCGAAGCGAAGCACGTGGTTACGCAACACTACTCGACGCCGCGGCAGGAGCATGCGTTTCTTGAACCGGAAAGCGCACTGGCTGTGCCGGCACAGGAAGGATCGCTGACGGTGTACACGGCAGGCCAGAGTGTCTACGACGATCATCGCGAGATTGTGCGCATGCTCGGCGTTGCCGGCGAGAAGGTGCGCATCGTCAGCAAGTTTGTGGGCGGAGGATTTGGCGGCAAGGAAGATATGTCGGTCCAACACCACGCGGCGCTGCTGGCGTGGCATACGGGCAAGCCGGTGAAGCTCACGCTCAGCCGCGCGGAGAGTTTGCGCGTGCATCCCAAGCGCCATCCGATGGAGATGGAGTACACGACCGCGTGCGACGAAAACGGCAAACTGACCGCGGTGCGTGCGAGCATTGTGGCGGACACGGGCGCATACGCTTCGCTGGGCGGACCGGTGTTGCAGCGCGCCTGCACTCATGCGGCGGGGCCCTACCAGATCGATAACGTCGCCATTGAAGGGCGCGCGATTTACACGAACAATATACCGTCCGGCGCGATGCGCGGATTTGGCGTGACGCAGACGTGCTTCGCGATGGAAAGCAATTTGAACTTGCTGGCGCGCGAAGCTGGCATTTCGCCATGGGAGATTCGTTGGCGCAATGCCATCGAGCCGGGCGGCGTGCTATCGAACGGGCAGATCGCAGATGAAAGTACGGCGCTGAAGGAAACGCTGATGGCCGTGAAGGATGTGATCGATGCGCATCCTGAAGCAGGAATTGCCTGCGTGTTCAAAAACACCGGCAAGGGCGTCGGGGTGAGAGACGTGGGCCGCGTGAGTTTGAAGGTATGGGGCGGTGTTGTGGTGATTTGCACCAGCGCGGCGTGCATGGGCCAGGGAATCGCGACAGTGGTGCTGCAGATTGTGGCCGAAACGACGGGGCTCGACGCATCGGTTCTTACGGTGCACGCGCCCGACACAAGCGTTACACCGGACAGTGGCACCAGCACGGCCTCGCGCCAGACCACGATCACGGGCGAGGCGGCGCGGCGGGCTGCAAACGCTTTGAAGGACGAGTTGAGCCATCACGCCCTGCACGAGTTGGAGGGCCGCGAGTTCTATGGCGAATACGATTGCGAAACCGATGCAATGACGGCGGAAAAGCCGAATCGCGTGAGCCACGTTGCATACGGCTATGCGACGCAGGTCGTGATCCTGGACGAACAAGGCAAAGTACAAAAGGTGGTGGCGGCGCATGACGTGGGGCGGGCCATCAACCCCAATGGCGTAGAGGGACAGATTGAAGGCGGCGTGGTGATGGGCATGGGCTATGCGCTGACTGAGGAATTTCGCGCACGCGATGGCGCGCCCGCGGTCACGTTCGGCACGCTCGGCCTGCTGCGATCGACGCAAACGCCTGAGATTGAGTGCCACATCATCGAGAAGAACCAGGCTGAGCTTGCGTACGGAGCGAAGGGCGTGGGTGAGATTGTCAGCATTCCGACGGCGCCTGCGATTGCCTGCGCCTATTGGCAGCGCGATGGAAAACTCCGCACCAGTTTGCCTCTCGATGACACGCCTTACAGCCGCAATCGCGCAAAGAACGGAGCAAAAGAATCATGTTGACGAAGGAACGGGAAGAGCAAGTGATTGCCTTGTGCCAGGCGCTGGTCCGGCAAAAGAGCTATTCCGGGCATGAAGATGGTGTTGTCGATTGCGTGAAGCAGGCGTTTCAGGAATTGGGTTATGACGACGCGATCATGGATGGGTATGGCAGCGTTCTGGGGCGCATCCGCGGGAGGCGGCCGGGAAAAACGATCCTGCTCGACGGACATATCGACACGGTTCCGGTTCCCGATGAATCGAAATGGAAGCACGCACCGTACGGCGGCGAGTTGACAGATGGAAGAATCTACGGGCGCGGCACTTCAGACATGAAAGGCGCGGTGGCCGCGATGATCGCCGCATCGGCATACTTTGCGGCTGACACGAAGGGGGAGTTTGGCGGCGAAATTTATGTATCGGGCGTTGTGTATGAAGAATGCTTTGAAGGCATCGCGGCAAGAAAGATCAGCGAGCGGATTCGGCCTGAGTACGTTGTGATTGGCGAGTCGTCGGAGCTGAATTTGAAGCGCGGGCAACGCGGGCGCGCAGAGATCGTGGTGGAAACCTTCGGAAAGCCGGCGCACTCAGCCAATCCCAGTGCGGGCATTAACGCGGTGTACAAGATGGCCGCGCTGATTGGGGCGATTCGCAAGCTGCTGGCAAAAACGCATCCCGTGCTGGGCGAGGGCATTCTGGAACTGACCGACATCCAATCGTCGCCGTACCCTGGCGCATCGGTTGTGCCGGACTACTGCCGCGCGACGTATGACCGGCGGCTGCTAGTGGGCGAGACGAAGGAGTCGGTTCTCAAGCCTGTGCACGAACTGATCGAGGCGATGAAGGCGAACGATCCGCAGTTTGAAGCGAAAGCAAACTTTGCGGTAGATGCGCAGAGGTGCTACACCGGCGAAGAAATTGGCGGCGAGCGATTCTTTCCGGGGTGGGTCTTTGCGGAGGGCGACGAATTTGTGCAGAAGGCACTGGCGGGACTGCGCGGAGCTGGGTTGAGTCCGGAGGTCACGCAGTACTCGTTTTGCACGAACGGAAGCCACTACGCGGGTGAGGCCGGCATCAAGACGGTTGGATTTGGGCCATCGCGAGAAAATCTCGCACACACGATCGATGAGTTCATCGAAGTGGAGCAGTTGTTGCAGGCCACGAAGGGCTATTACGGCATCCTGCAGGGCATTCTGGGAAAAGACTGACAACATGAAAATTCTCATCGAGAACGGCACGATCATCGATGGATCGGGAAGGCCGCGCTTCGCGGCGAATCTCGTGGTGGAAGATGAACGGATCTCAGGCATCGGCGGAATCGGCCGAGGCAGCGGGTTCGATCGCGTGATCGACGCGGAGGGTTTGATCGTAGCTCCTGGCTTCATCGATACGCACAGCCACTCCGACCTGGAGCTGCTCGTGGATCCATATATTGAAGCCAAGGTGCGGCAGGGCGTGACGACCGAATTGCTCGGGCAGGACGGAATTTCGATGGCACCGCTGCCGAAGAAATACATTTCGCCGTGGCGCAAGAATCTGGCCGGGCTCGAGGGAGAAAGCGACGCATTCAGCTGGGATTACGAAACGACGGAAGGCTACTTGCGGGCGCTCGAAGCCAAGGGTGTTGGACTGAATGAAAGCTACCTAGTTCCACACGGCAATGTGCGCATGGAGGCGATGGGGCTGGACAATCGCAGGCCGACGGAGCTGGAGTTGAAGCGCATGAAAGAGATCACGCAGCGCGAGATGGAGGCGGGCGCATTCGGTCTGTCGACGGGGCTGATCTACATGCCTTGCGCATACGCGGAGACCGGGGAGTTGATCGAAGTCTGCAAGGTGGTTGCCGAGTGCGATGGAGTTTTTGTTGTGCATCAACGGAGCGAGGCTGACACGATTCTGGATTCGATGCGCGAAGTGATCCGCATCGGACGCGAATCCGGGGTGAGGGTCCATTTTTCGCACTTCAAGGTCTGCGGCCGCAGGAACTGGCCACTCATCGACCAGTTGATTGAGATTCTCGAGAGCGCGGAGGCCGAGGGGATCCGCGTTTCGTTTGATCAGTATCCATACGTTGCGGGCAGCACCATGCTGGGAGTGATTTTGCCGCCATGGGCGCACGACGGGGGAACCGACAGGCTATTGGAGCGGTTGCGCAGCCCTGAGGAGCGGAGACGAATGGTTCGCGACATTGAGCGCGGGATCGCGGGCTGGGATAATTTCGTGGAATTCGCCGGGTGCGACGGCATCTTTGTGACCAGCGTGAGGACGGACGCAAATCGGGATTTGATTGGCAAGAGCCTGGCCGAGATTGGTACGCTGCGCGGCCAGGATCCGCTGAATGCCGCGTTCGACCTGCTGCTCGCCGAAGAGAATGCGGTTGGGATGGTGGACTTCTACGGAGAGGAAGAGCACGTGATTCGTTTCCTGAGCCGGCCGGAGCAGAATGTCTGCACGGACGGGTTGCTTGGGGGCAGGCCGCATCCGCGCGTTTTTGGATCGTTTCCGCGCGTGCTGGGAAAATATGTTCGCGAAGAGGGCGCGCTCACGCTGGAAGACGCAATTGGAAAGATGACATCGAAGCCAGCCGAAGTTTTCGGGTTTCAGCAAAGGGGGTTTCTGAAGGCGGGGAATTTCGCGGACATCACGGTTTTCAATCCCGAAACGATCCTCGACAAAGGCACTTTCGTGGACCCGGTTCAGTATCCGGCAGGCATTGAACACGTGCTGATCAACGGCCAGATGGTTGTGGACGGGGGCAATTATCGTCCCAAACCGGCTGGAAGAGTTTTGCGGAGATCTGAAACACGATGATCGCTGGGTACGCGCGAGAAGCCCCTCGTTCAGTTTTACTGCCGGGCCGAGAGCGACTTCAGGCCGTCTTGAAGGCCATTTTGCCGGGGTGTGACGCGAAAATTCACCGAATCGGCCGGCCACAACTCATCAGTTGACCAAGCGCCTAAATTCATGAATGCAACTATTTGCCGGCCCTCACCGTCCATGACATTACGTGCACGCGCGCGGGGGTTGACTTGTGACGTGCCGTACTTCGTCACTGCGGCCCGCCAGTACTACCCGCCAGTACTATTAGATGCACGGGCAGTTGTCGAATCTGGCGATTTGACGGGGCTGGTGGAGTTTACGGTTTGCGCATTCGGCACTCGATTTCGAATGTGAGAAAATGTACTTAACAAACCGACTGTTCGTAATCGGACATACGAGAAGAAGAAGACGATGGATCAACCTTTGTCTGTTTCACATTCTGGACCTGTGCAACCGCCCGTCGACTCCGGAAAAAAACACCGTCACCGCTGGATTTGGGCGATTATCCTGCTGCTCTTTGCGCTGCTGTTTTTTTGGGTATACAAGCAGCATGGCGTAAGCGCATCTGCGCCGACCGGGGGCCGAGGGGGCCGCGGCGGCGCTGCCGGAATGACCGGGCCAGTCCCCGTGACTGTTGCTACTGCTAAAAAGGGCAGCATCGGCGTTTATCTTGACGCCATCGGCACCGTCACGCCTACGTACACAGATAACATTACCGCGCAAGTGACGGGCGTGATCACGGCTGTGCACTTCCGAGAAGGTCAACTCGTCCACAAGGGCGACCCGCTGATCGATATCGACGCCCGGCCCTATGAAGCGCAACTTGCCCAGGCGCAGGGGATGCTGGACCGCGACCAAAGCCTGCTGGCCGAGGCGCAAATGGACCAGAAGCGCTATCAGGATGCCTGGTCGCGGAATGCGATTCCGCGGCAAACGCTGGAGGACCAGGAAAAGGTCGTGCTCCAGGACCAGGGAAGCGTGAAGAACGACCAGGGCACCGTGCAATACGACCAGGTGCAGGTGGGCTTTTGCCACATTACTGCGCCGTTCGACGGCCGTGTGGGACTGCGCATTGTCGATCCCGGCAACCTGGTGACCGCCAACTCCACCACGGTCCTGGCGGTGGTGACGCAAATTCAGCCCATTACGGTGATCTTCACGCTGGCCGAGGACAGCCTTCCCGAGGTTCTGCAGCAGATGCGCAAAGGCCAGGCGCTTACGGTGGACGCCATGGACCGGACACAGCAAAAGCAGCTGGCAAAGGGGAGATTGGCCGCGGTCGATAACCAGATCGATACTGTTACCGGCACGGTGAAGCTGCGCGCTGGATTCGATAACAGAGACGGCGCGCTCTTCCCAAGCCAGTTCGTGAATACGCGGCTGCTGGTGAAGACGCTGGATAACCAGACATTGATTCCGTCGTCAGCGATTCAGCATAACGGCGCGGCCGACTTCGTTTACCTCATCCAGAACAACAAGGCGACGATCAGAAATGTGAAGTCGGGCACATCGGATCAAGGCAACACGGCAGTGACAGGAATCGAGCCGGGTGACGTGGTGGCCAACAGCAGCTTCCAAAAACTGGTGGACGGATCGCCGATTGTGCTGTCGAAGGTAACGATTCCAAATACGACCGACACCACCGAGGGTGCTCCATGAGTCCGTCACGGCCATTCATTTTACGGCCGGTCGCTACTTCGCTGTTGATGGCCGCAATCCTGCTGGCGGGGCTTGTTGCATTCACCCAGTTGCCCGTCTCAGCGCTGCCGGAGGTGGACTACCCGACGATCCAGGTGGTCACGTTTTATCCCGGCGCAAGCCCCGATGTAATGGCCACGACAGTCACGGCGCCGCTGGAACGCCAGTTTGGCGAAATGCAAGGCCTGAGTCAGATGACTTCGACCAGTGCCGGCGGCGTGTCAGTAATTGTGCTTCAGTTCAGCCTCTCGGTCAGCCTCGATGTGGGCGAGGAAGAGGTCCAGTCGTCGATCAACGGGGGACAGACGTTTCTCCCTTCCGATCTGCCGGTTCCGCCGGTCTATAACAAGACCAATCCTGCTGATGCGCCAGTGATGACGCTCGCCATCACATCGGATAGTCTTCCGCTCTCCGATGTCGAAGACGACGTAGATACGCGCCTCGCGCCAAGGCTATCGCAGTTGAACGGAGTAGGCCTGGTGAGCATCAGCGGCGGCCAGAAGCCCGCAGTGCGCATCCAGGTGAATCCGGTTGCACTGTCTTCCTATGGCCTGAATATGGAGGATGTACGCACGGCCTTGACGCAGGCCAGCGTCAACTCCGCGAAGGGCAACTTCGACGGGCCGCGCCAGGATTATCAAATCGACGCCAACGATCAGATTACCGAAGCCAACCAATACAAGAGTGTAGTGATTTCTTACAGTAACGGCGCACCGGTATTCGTAAAAGATGTCGCCAACGTGATCAATGGCGTAGAGAACACCAAACAGGCCGCCTGGATGAATATGACGCCCGCGGTCATTCTCAACATCCAGCGCCAGCCGGGCGCCAACACCATCTCCGTCGTCGACGAGATTCAAAAGGTCTTGCCCCAGCTGGAGACAAATCTTCCCGCATCGATCAAAGTGACGACCTTGACCGATATGACGACGAGCATTCAAGCCTCAGTTCACGACGTGGAGTTTGAACTGATGCTGACCATCGGTCTCGTGGTCATGGTGATCTTCCTGTTCCTGCGCAGCCTTCGCGCCACCATTATTCCCAGCGTGGCCGTCCCACTTTCGCTGATCGGCACCTTTGCCGTGATGTATCTGCTCGGTTATTCACTGGATAACCTCTCGCTGATGGCACTGACCATTTCAACGGGCTTTGTGGTCGACGATGCCATCGTGATGATTGAGAACATCACGCGATTTTTGGAAGAGGGCATGCCGCCGCTGGAAGCTGCGCTTACCGGCGCAGGTCAGATTGGCTTCACCATCATGTCGCTGACGGTTTCGCTGGTGGCCGTGCTCATCCCGCTGCTGTTCATGGGCGATGTGGTGGGGCGCCTGTTTCGCGAGTTCGCAGTGACATTGGCGGTCACGATTGTGATTTCGGCGTTCGTTTCCCTCACGCTTACACCGATGATGTGCTCGCGCATCCTGCGTCACAACCCGAAAGACCAGGAGGGCCGTTTTTACCGCGCTTCGGAAAATGCTGTCAACAAGCTGATCGCGTTCTATGGGCGCACGCTGAAGGTGGTACTGCGCTACCAGCCAATCACTTTGCTTGTGGCAGTGGCCACCCTGGTCCTTACCATTGTTCTCTACATCGAAATCCCGAAAGGATTCTTCCCCGTACAGGACACGGGCGTCATTCAGGGGATCTCGCAGGCGTCGCAATCCATCTCATACCCGGCGATGACCGAAAAGCAGAAAGAGCTTGCAAAAATTATTTTGCAAGATCCTGCCGTGGAGAGCCTGTCTTCATTCATCGGCGCTGACGGCATCAACACCACGCTCAACAGCGGCCGCATCTCGATCAACCTCAAGCCGATCAATGTGCGCCATATGAGCGCGTCCGATGTGATCAGGCGGCTACAGAGCAGCTTGCAGCAGGTGCAGGGAGTGCACCTTTACATGGAGCCGGTGCAGGACATAACGGTGGACGACCGCGTGAGCCGCACCCAATACCAGTACACGCTGGAGGACCCTGACACCGACGAGCTGAATGAATGGACCAACAAGTTCACGGCGCAACTGCAGAAGCTGCCCGAGCTGGAAGATGTGGCCACGGACCAGCAAACCGGCGCACGGGCAATTCAGCTGGCCATCGACCGTGTGACGGCATCGCGGCTGGGGATTGCGCCGACGACCATCGACAATACGCTCTACGACGCATACGGGCAGCGAGAGATCAGCACGCTCTATACGCAGCTGAACCAGTATCACGTTGTGTTGGAAACTGCGCCCGAGTGGCAGCAGAATCCCAAAAATCTGGGCGATCTCTACATCCAGTCGAGTGCCTCATCGGGCGCAAGCGGAGCCGGCGCGGCGACATCGTTTTCTTCTTCTGCTTCGACTGCGGCAGGATCGAACGCGCTGACGACTTCAGTGAAATATACGCCGTCTTCAGAAGCGATCAACGCCCCGGCCTCAGTGCTGGCAGGCGGCACGACGACGGCCGCACTGGCAAACAGGTCCACTTCGTCGGTAGGCGCCAATGCCATTCCTCTGAGCGCTTTTACCCAGATGCGCGACACTACCGAAGCGCTGTCAATTAACCACCAGGGACAGTTTCCATCGGTCACCGTGTCCTTCAACCTTGCGCCCAACGCTTCGCTGGGCACGGCCATCAACGACATTGAAAAAGTCGCCAAGAACCTCCACTTCCCTCCCAGCTTGCAGTCAGACTTCCAAGGCACCGCAGCGTCATTCCGTAATTCGCTCTCCAACGAAGCGTTGCTGATCCTTGCCGCCCTGGTGACTGTTTATATCGTTCTTGGCGTCCTCTATGAGAGCTTCATCCATCCGGTCACGATTCTGTCCACGCTGCCATCGGCCGGCGTTGGCGCGTTGCTGGCGCTGATTATTTGCCGTCAAGACCTGGATGCCATAGGCATCATAGGCATCATCCTGCTGATTGGCATTGTGAACAAGAACGGAATTCTGATTGTGGATTTTGCGCTGGAAGCCGAGCGGCAGCGCGGGATGACTTCAACTGACGCGATCTACGAAGCCAGCCTGCTGCGCTTCAGGCCGATCATGATGACCACATTTGCTGCCCTGCTCGCCGGCATTCCGCTGGCTGTAGGAACCGGCCTGGGTTCGGAGCTGCGCCGGCCGCTCGGTATTGCAATGGTCGGCGGCCTGCTGTTGAGCCAGTTGCTTACCCTCTACACCACGCCGGTAATTTACATTTTCTTCGACAGGCTTGGCCAGCGCGTCACCGGCCGCCATATTTCGCAATCCGGCGGAGACGAGGGAAAGCCCGGCACGGAGAGCGCATGAATATCTCGGCGCCATTCATTCGGCGGCCCGTGGGCACAACGCTGCTGACGATCGCAGTGACCATTGCCGGCGCGATCGCATTCGCAGTGTTGCCGGTGGCTCCGTTGCCGCAGGTGGATTTTCCGACAATCAGTGTCCAAGCCAGTTTGCCCGGAGCCAGCGCGCAAATCATGGCGGCTTCGGTGGCCACTCCGCTGGAGCGCCAGTTCAGCCATATCGCGGGCATCACGGAGATGACCTCATCGAGTTCGCTCGGCCAGACGAGCGTGACCATGCAGTTCGACCTGAACCGCAACATCGACGGCGCGGCGCGGGATGTGCAGGCGGCGATTAATGCGGCGCGGACCTACCTGCCGGCAAATCTTCCCTCGAATCCCTCGTACCGCAAGGTGAACCCCGCCGACTCGCCGATCATGCTCCTCAGCCTCACTTCAAACAAATACGACGTGACCAAGCTGTATGACCTTGCCTCCACGATCCTGGAGCAGAAGGTATCGCAGATTCAGGGAGTCGGGCAGGTGGGCGTGCAAGGAGGAGCTACGCCGTCAGTGCGGGTCGAGGTCAATCCTACAAAGCTGGAAAGTTTTGGCCTGACACTTGCAAGCGTGCGATCGGTGCTCAGCCTGCAAAACTCGCATGAACCCAGGGGACAACTTTCCAACAACGGAATCAGCGAAGACATCCTGACGAACGACCAGATCTCCGATGCTGCCGACTATCGGCCACTGATTATCGGATATCACAACGGCGAAGCTGTCCGGCTTTCGGATGTGGCCGACGTCGAGGACTCAACGCAGAACATTCGATCCGCAGGCTACTCCGATGGAGCAAAGGCGGTTTCTGTCACCATCTTCCGCCAGCCGGGCGCCAACATCATTCAGACCGTGGACCGCGTCAAGGCGCAATTGCCCTTCCTCGAGGCGGTGCTTCCCCAGGGAATCACCACCACGCTCGTGCTGGACCGCACCACCACGATTCGCGCTTCAGTCAACACCGTCGAAAAGACGCTGGTCGGTTCCATTGTCCTGGTTATCCTGGTGGTGTTCCTCTTCCTGCGGAGCCCGCGCGCCACGCTCATTCCCAGCGTCGCCGTTCCCGTTTCTCTGATTGGAACCTTTGCCGCGATGTACCTATTTGGCTACTCGCTCGACAACCTGTCGCTGATGGCGCTGACGATCGCCACGGGATTTGTGGTCGACGATGCCATCGTGGTGATGGAGAACATTACCCGCCATCTCGAAGCCGGCATGGAGCCGACCGCTGCCGCGCTTCAGGGCGCGCGTGAGATTGGATTTACGGTTTTTTCGATCAGCATGTCGCTGATTGCCGTGTTTATTCCCATCCTGATGATGGGCGGCATCATTGGACGTCTCTTCAGGGAATTCGCGGTTACGCTTTCGACGGCCATCATTATTTCGATGGTCATTTCGCTCACCACAACGCCGTGCATGTGCGCGCATGTTCTGAAAGCGCACAAGGAAGACGAGAAGCATGGCTGGTTGTACCGCACGAACGAGAAGTTCTTCAATGGCATGATCGCGATCTATCGGAATTCGCTGGTGTGGGTGCTCGACAATCCGGGATTGACGTTGATCGTGCTGGCTCTCACCATTGCGTTGAACTTTCTGGTCATCGTAAGAATTCCCAAAGGCTTCTTCCCGCAGCAGGACACCGGCGTGATCATGGGCCAGGTGCAAGGGCCGCAGGACGCCTCTTTCCCTTTCATGAACTTCTCCACCCTGTCACTGGTCAACATCGTCAGAGCCGATCCCGCCGTGGCTCACCTCAACGCCTACACCGGAAGCGGCAACGGCGGCTTCATGTTCATTGCGCTTAAAGCCCTGGGAACCAAGTGCAAAGAGCGCGCCCCGGGCTGCGATGAGCGCCAGACATCGGCGATGGACATCATCAACCGCCTCCGGCCCAAGATGAATCGACTGCCCCTGGCCTCAGCCTATCTGCAGCCGGCGCAGGATCTGCGCATCGGCGGCCGCGGCACTGCGGCACTGTATCAATACACCATCCAGTCTGACAACATTGCAGAACTTGCGCACTGGGGCCAGGTGCTTCTGGACAACATGCGGAAGATTCCCGACATTGAGGATGTGAACTCAGACCAGCAAAATGGCGGTTTGCAGGAGATGCTCACCTACGACCGGGTGACCGCTGCCAGACTGGGACAGACCGCACAATCACTCGACAGTTCTCTTTACAGCGCCTTCGGGCAGTCAGAAGTTTCGGTCATCTACACACAGCTCAACCAGTACTACGTTGTGATGGAAGTGGCTCCGCCGTACTGGCAGGATCCGTCTGCGCTGAACAACATTTACTTCGCTTCCGGCCAATCCTCGTCAGGCACCGGGCTCAATACGGTTGCGCCATTGTTCACCGTAATGAAGCCGAGCACCAACACCACGCCGCTGCAGGTTGGTCATACAGGTCTCTTCCCTTCGGTAACCGTATCGTTCAACCTGAAAAACGGCGTCGCGCTGAGCGACGCGACGAGGGAGGTGACGCTGATGGAGCAACGCCTGGGAATGCCCGGCACAGTCGCCGGGTTCTTTTCGGGCAGTGCACAGGCCTTCCAGCAATCGTTGTCGACGGAGCCAATCCTGATCCTCACCGCACTGATATCTGTTTTCATCGTGCTGGGCATCCTATATGAAAGCATGATTCATCCGCTGACGATCATTTCCACTCTGCCCTCTGCGAGTGTGGGCGCAATGCTGGCGCTGATGATCTTCCATATCGATTTGAACATCATTTCGATTATCGGGATCATCCTGCTCATTGGCATCGTGAAAAAGAACGCCATTATGATGATTGACTTTGCGCTGCAGGCGGAACGGCAGGACGGAAAAAATACCCGCGATGCCATTTTCGAGGCCTGCCTTTTGCGGTTCCGTCCCATCATGATGACCACGATGTCAGCCATCTGCGGAGCGCTGCCTTTGGCCTTTGGAACCGGCACTGGCTCGGAGTTGCGGCGGCCTCTTGGCATCACCATCGTAGGCGGACTGCTTTTGAGCCAGATGCTTACGCTTTACACGACTCCCGTGATCTACCTGATGATGGATCGCCTTCGCCTACGCGCGCTCGGCCGGACTCATGACGCGCTTCCGGCGACGGCACAAGGAGCGGTTTAGTAACCCATGAGGGAAGTTACCATGATTGAGGCAAAGAGCCGAATCACGCTATCATTTTCTGCCGCCGCACTTGGTTTGCTCGTCCTTCTTGGCGGCTGCCGCGTCGGGCCGCCCTACCATGCGCCCGCGCCGCCGGCAATCACCGCGCCCAATTACAAAGAGTCGACTGTCAACTTCCACGATACGGAGGGCTGGAAGGTAGCCAGCCCGCAGGACGCGATGATACGGGGCAACTGGTGGGAAGTTTTTCAGGATCCCGACTTGAATGCGCTGGAAGAGCAGCTGAATATCAACAACGAGAACATCAAGGCGGACTTCCAGAATTACATGGCTGCACGGGCCGTGATCGCCGAGGCGCGCGCGCAGTACTGGCCGACCATTACCGCGAATCCAGCATGGAGCCGTTCGAAGAGCTCCGGGAATCTGCAACTGTCCACGCAGGCGAACACGGGCAAGACCTCGACGCTATGGAATGCTCCGATTGACGTTTCGTGGACGCCGGATTTCTGGGGCAAGATCCGCAACGAAGTGCACGAAGCCCAATATGCCGCGCAGGTGAGTGCGGCCGATCTGCAGCTCGAGAAGCTGACCGAACAGTCCAGCCTGGCCGAATACTTTTTTGAGATCCGCGGCCAGGACATGCTGCAGCAGATTCTCAACGAAACTGTCGCGGCGGATCAGAAGTCGCTCGAATACAACCAGGCGCAGTATGAAACGGGCGTTGGCGATTACATATCGGTTGCCGAGGCCAAGACCACGATCGAGTCCGCGGAGGCAGTCGCGGTGAATGTAGGCCTGCTGCGCGCGCAGTATGAGCACGCGATCGCAATGCTGCTGGGCAAGATACCGACCGATTTTTCCATTCCGGTCAAGCCCATGATCTACGCTGCGCCTCCAATTCCGACCGGCGTGCCATCCCAGCTTGTCGAGCGCCGGCCCGACATTGCCGCTGCCGAGCGCACGCTCGCCGAAGCCAACGCAACGATCGGCATCGGCTACGGCGCGTTTTTCCCGCAAGTGACGATCAGCGCCGACGGAGGATTCCAGAGCTCCACGTTGACAAATCTGTTCAATTGGCCGAGCCGAATCTGGTCCATTGGCCCATCCGTTTCTCAGGTCATCTTCGATGGGGGCCTCTACCGAGCCCAGCTGCACCAATACATAGCCGTCTACAACGCGGACCTTGCGACATACCGCCAGAGCGTACTGAACGCCTTCCAACAGGTAGAAGACAACATGGCGTCCACGCGAGTTTATTCGCAGCAAATTCTGCGCCAGCAGCAGGCGGTGAAGGATGCGCAAGATTATCTCGATCTGGAGTTGGTACGTTACAACACCGGAGTCGATCCATATGTCGATGTGGTGATTGCGCAGACGACACTGCTCGACAATCGGGTGACGCTCAACGCACTGCAGGTTGAGGAGATGACATCGGCGGTTGAACTGGTGCAGGCCCTGGGCGGAGGCTGGGACCGCACGCAGCTTCCCACGCCCGCGCAGGTCGGCACCAAGACGACCAATGCCGACTACACGCTGCAACAATAGCGCTTATTGCGCCATCCTGAAGCAGATGTTCTCGCCGTCAAGCCGGTACTCGGCCGAACACACGTCGCCACCGCAGATCATGGTCTCGCCGCCGTAGAGTTGCCGGCGGGTAATCAGCCCCAAAGTCCCGCAGCGCGGGCACGACATCACGGCTACATAGGGGTTCTGTGCGTGGCCAAGTTTGGCCTGGTTCTCCAGCACAAAAACCGTTCCCGGGTCCATTCTTTCGGGGATCCACTCTTCCAGAAACTGCAAGTCGGCTGACATCGTTCCCTCCAGGGTTGATGCAACCGAGCCGCGACCCTGTCCCGCCCGGCTCTGGTGTGTTTCAAAAGCAGGCTGCGACCGTCATTACGGAATTGGATGCTTCCGGTTAAGCTCAGTGTTGCCGGACGCCCCCGTGATGTCAATCCGAATCAAACGCAGAGAGTAGCAAGATGGATTCCCCGCCCCCAGAAGCAACCTTAGTTCCCTATCTCGACGCGGCCCTCTCGGCCAGGCTGTGGGTGCGAGCAAAGTCATCGATTGCGCGGTAAGTCTCCTCGTTGCGCAGGATGGCCTCGACATACTCGCGGGTTTGAGTGAACGGAATGGATTCCACAAACTCATCCATGCCGGAATAAGGGCCGCCTGCCTGCCAATCGACAACGCGACTATCGCCCGCGTTGTAAGCGGCGAGGGCGTACTCCTGCACACCGCCAAAGCGGTCGAGCATCTGGCGCAGATAACGTGTTCCAAGGCGAATGTTCATTACGGGGTCGAGCAGTTGGAAGGTTTGGAAATGGGCGATTCCTTCTTCACGCGCCATGGTCCGACCGACGGATGGCAACAGTTGCATCAAGCCATACGCGCTTTTGTTCGAGATCGCCGACGGATCGAACTCAGACTCCTGCCTGATGAGCGAAGCTACAAAATACGGATCGAGATTGTTTTTTGCCGACTCGGCCTGAATGGTATCCCACCAGGCCTCAGGGAAAAGGATTCGCCAATACGCCAGGGGGATGGATTGAATTGAGGCCGAAGCCGCACCCGGCAATGCTCGCTTGAGCGCGCGAACGGCGCGGAAGGTCTCGCCGTAGGAGGAGTAGATCTGCGCCTCGGCCAGCGCGCTCCAGGAGGACGAATCGGGATCAGCCTTGATCTCCCTGGCGATGTACTCATTCAAGCCCGCGTTTGCCAGCAGCCGAGCTTTTGCCAAATGCGGACTGTCCTCAGGAAAAGTGTCGACCAGATGGGGCGCCGGCACGGGTTGGAACTGATCCAGCACCGCGTCCGATGCAGGTTGCGTGGCGCCCAGCGTTGCCAGCCGCGCCCGCGACATTTGCGCATAAAAGAAATGCTGGTAGGCGCGAACGATGGTCCGGTAGTTCGCCGCGGCCTGAGCGGGCTTGTGATCCTCGGACTCATAGAGGCGCCCGCGCCAGTAAAGCGCCGAGACAGTTTCCGGTGCGCCAGGATAGAGATGGATCTGATCGTCGAAGATTCGCGCCGCATCGCTGTAGAGGCCGAGCCGATAGCTCAACCATCCCGAGCGCCAATGCGCGGCAGCGGCTTGCTTGTCGGCAGGAAAGCGCTGGGCCAATTCGCTGTAATACTGGATCGCCTTTGGGTAATCACGCTTGAGCAGATACATGTTGCCGCTGGAGAACAGCGCATCCGCCAGCCATGGGCTGCGGGGAAACCTTGTTTCCATCTCGGAAACAATTCGCTGTTGGTCGGGCGCATCCTCGCGGTCCCGCGCCAGTTCCATCAACAGGTCGAGTCGCCGCGCGCCGTTTTCGTCGTCGGTATCTGGGAGACCCTGCACTTGTGCTGGAGTCAGCTGCTTGAGCTTGAGATCGCAGGCAGCTTCGGCGACGGCAAAACTGTTGCGGGCCTGAGTATCCAAACCCGGCTCGCGAGCCAGGACGCGAAACTGTTCGGCGGCTTCTGAATAGCGCCCCGCGTCGTAATAAGCATCGCCCAGGGAGTGCAGCTCCGCCACGGTGAGAGTGGGCTCGGCACCCATCTGCGTGAGCTTGGCGCGCGCGGTGAGTGCCTCGGCACTTAATGGATGCGCGAGGAGGAGTCGCTTGAAGGTTTCTTCCGCAGCCTGCTGCTGGCCAAGCGCCAGCTCCACCTGGGCCTCGGCCAGTTGAAAGCCGGGTCTTGCCGCGGCGTCGGAGTCTTCGGCCTTTGCCAGCACTTCACGCGCGCCAGTCAGCTTGTTCATCGCGAGAAGCACGTTTGCTTCTACCTCGGGCTCCTCGTCATCAAAAACGCTTTCGGTATAGCGATCAGTAAAGCCGTGCAGGATTGTCTCTGCAGCTGCATCGTCACCGGCGCCGTGGCTGGCTTCGGCGGCGAGAAAATCTGCGTAGTCGGCCAACTCTCCATCGTCGTGCCTGGCCTGAGCCAGAGCGGATTCGGCTTCGGTGTAGCGCTTGTCGAGCAAGTACGCGTGACCCAGCGCCAGGTAAGCCGCCGCAGCAGCATCGCCGGTGTGGCTGTGGGCGTAGGCGGTCACTCCTGCGTATGCTTCAGGCGTGCGCAGCAAGGCTAGCTGCTGAGCCATGGGCCGCAGCTCGGTAGAGGCGACAAAAGCACGTTTGATCCGCGCCGTGCGCGCCAGCCTGGAGGCTCGGCTGGAGTGGTGAACCGGCCTGTGTTTGGCAGGCGTCTTCGTAGCCGGCCTTGCCTTTTTCGCGGTAGCTGGCCTGGAAGTGGAGGAGGTGGGAGCGCTTGAGCCCGAGGTAGAAGTGGACTGCGCCGTAACGGACCATGCAACCATCAGCAACAAGAGTTGAATCGCCGCTGCGCGGAGCGCTGGGCGGAAGACAGCCAAGGAAGAGGGTGAAGCGACCATAGTTCCACTTTATTCCCGTTTAGACGCAATGGGGGATACGGGGGAATCACTGACGTAACCGTAGTTCCACTCGGGTCCGGTTTGGTTCCCTGCCGCCATATCCGTTACACTCATCTTTTGCCGGGTATTCCGAAGGTCGTTGACCGGCAGGTAAATCTTTTGTAACCCCTTTTCCCTGCGATTTTCGCAACCGAACCCCATGTCGACCATCCAATCGATTGCAGGACAAAACGAGCAGCATCCGGACGTGGCCCTGGTAGAAAGGGTTCGCGCCGGGGATATCACGGCTTACGACACGCTGGTGCGCAAGTACGAGCGGCAAATCTTCAGGATTGCGCAGCATATAACGCAAAACCGCGAGGATGCCGAGGACGTGATGCAAGATGCGTTCCTGAAGGCGTATGAGAAGCTCGACCAGTTTCAAGGAAACTCGAAGTTTTACACATGGTTAGTGCGAATCGCGGTGAACGAGAGCTTGATGCGGCTGCGCAAGCGGCGCACCGGCAAAATGGTCTCGATCGACGAGGATCTGGAGACCGACGAGGGGACCGTCCCCCGCGATCTTGCCGATTGGGCGCCGGACCCGGAACAAAACTACAACCAGGCCGAGCTGGCGGACATTCTGCGCAAGACCATCCAGGGCTTGCCGCAAGGGTTCCGGCTGGTATTCGCTCTGCGCGATGTGGATGGGCTCTCAACGGAAGAAACGGCAGAGGCGCTTGGCCTCAGCGTTCCGGCAGTAAAATCGCGCCTGCTGCGCGCACGACTGCAACTGCGCGAGCGCCTCAGCCGCTATTTCAAGAAGAAAGCTGCGCCGGCACTGGCGCAGGAAAAACGGAGTTGAAGAAGTGACCTGCACCGAGTTTCTGAAGATTCTCGACGATGTGATTGACGAATCCATTGCGGCGGATACACGCACCGAGATCGAAACTCATTTGCGCAAGTGCGGGCACTGCGAGGTGGTCTTGAACACCATGCGAAAGACCATTGAAATTTATCAGTGCCACGAGATCTACGAGTTGCCCACAGAAGTTAGCGAGCGACTGCACTCCGTGATTATGGCGCGATGCAAAAAAGGCCGTTAACGAGCGGCCGTCCCCCTGCCTCCAATCCAATCCCTGACAGAGACGTGACACCTGGACCTTCTGCGCCTGCCAGGCCTGTGGCCGCATGATTTCGAACCTGGCGATTGTCCTTCCCACGTCTCAAAATCGAGACATGGGGCACCCATTCTGGTACAAAATTAAGCGGTCACGGGCCTAGGAGTGCGGCATGGCTTGCTGAGTGAAAGCTTCGGTTGGGAAGGTGAAAAGAAGCCTGTCGCTCACAATCGTTCCCGGAGCGTGATCGGGAGGGCCAAGGCGGTAACTGACCCAATAGACCCTGACGCCCGACGCAGACTGCCTTACAGCCGGTGACTCGGATTTCCAGAGTCTGCGTACCAATTCAAGGGAGCGCTGCTGATCCTGGACCTTCGGGTCCGTAACGATGCTCCAAACAAGGCCGGAGTTATTGAAGGCGAGTCCATACGCATGCGGACTTACGGGAACCTCGCTGCCATCCACTACCCACCGCGCCTGCCACATGTCGGCCCCGCCCGGAGTGGAAGCATCGAATGTGGGGTAGTAGCTAAAGGGCCAGACGAGGTGCCTGCGGCCAACCGCAGAAATCAGGCGCTTTGCAGGTCGAGGCAATGTTGCCGGTCGATCCGGAAACTCGGTATACATGAACATTGCGAAACCGATAAAAAGCTGGAAGACAACCAGCACGCTGCCGACCACCAATACAGGACGATTCAAGGGTCGATCGGCGGGCAACGTGACGGGTGGAGGCGCAATGGAGCAGTGTCTCGAGTCGGCAATCCTGCGATAGATTTTGCGGCCCTTTGCAGCTACGAAGGGCCATCGCATGACGACGGCGGCGGGCAGCAGAAGAGGAATCCGCCAGGCAATCGCGACGTATGCGTCGTAGCCGGTCGAAATTTTGCTCCCCTGGATCACTTGAATATCGCGAATGCGTTCTTGCTGCGATGTCGAATTAAGGTCATCTGCCTGGAATGGACTTGGACTGGAGTCATTGGGCCTGGGATTGATGGCGTTCAACAGATCCAGCGTCTTCAAAAGAGCAATGGTACGGCGACAGAACCTGCATTTCGCGTCGTAGAGAACCACGAGCGGGCGCTTCTCGACCCGGTAAAGCTTGCGTCCCAGCGCACACCAATCGATCAAAGCCGCATAGGCCGGAATGAGGGTTGTGAACCAGATCTGGAGCGCCAAACCATTTCCGACGTGGAACAAAAACCCGGCGATCGCGGCGGGTGCCCGGAACGGCCGGAACAGGACCACAAACAGAAAGCCAACTTCAAAGGCGATCACACCCCAACCAGCCAGATGGATGAGCCATGGCGGAAGGAGGTCGATGCGGAGCAGCATGTTGGATGCGGGGTCGAAGAGCGCGGTTTCCAGCCATTTTCGCCAGAAAATCTGCTGCAGATTCGCCGCACTTGCCCAACCTGCCACCATCGCCTTATCAAGCTTGGCCAGTCCGGGAATGAGGTAGAGCAGGCCCATGAGGAGCCAGACAAAACGAAGTGTCCAAAGCGCATCGAATGTTCGCCAGGATCGATCGACGCGGCCAAAATCGGCGTTTTGCGTGGCGCGCCTTAGAGAATCGATTGACAAAAACCGACCGGATGGCCCAGCCGCCATCAAGGCAACAAACCAGATGAGGTGGTGCATGTGGTCGATCTTGCCCTGGTTCTCAGTCAAACCAAACAGGTAAAGCGAAAGGAACGCAGCACAGGCAAGAGCTTTACGCGTGCCGAATCCAACGAGGCCAAGCACGATGCAGATAATGTTCAACAGGGCAAGCGCCTTGGCCAGATTTGCGTTGGTGAGCACTGAGAACGGGAGCCATTGGTAAAACGAGATTGGAGCCCAAACGCCGCGAGGAATGTCGGGCATCACGTCGTCAATCCAATGGAGATTTCTGAATGCCCACGGGAGAACTGCCAGTGCCAAGAAAATAACGCGAAAGATGTCGAGGTTTACCGACCAACCGCGTTCATCGGTAACGACTTCGTCAGCATTCAACCACGCTGTCAGCTTCATCACTGAAGAGCATTCTCCCTTGGCCTGAGTCGTTCCAGAATTGTATTCCGGCACGTGTAACCCAACAAGTAAAGGCGACCTGATCCCGCATCCAACACGGCAAGCCAAAGCGGCGAACGGGCGAGAGCTCGTTGAATCCCATTCATATCATTGTGGTTATCGGAGGACTGGGGGTCATGTGAATCTTTCACGTGGAGGCGCTGCTGCTGCTCCACCGGCTGGCTTCGAAATCTACGGCGGACCGCCGAACGTACTCTTGCACGCAGCCGCTTTGAGCGCGAGAATCGAGATTAAGTGGGGATGCGGTGACGCGGGCAAGACCCCGGCGACCACAACTTTCCCCTGTGGACCGCGTTTGAGCAAACAGTAAGCTATTGCCGCGCGAAGATGCGCCGGCCATCCCCGACCAGGAGCACAAACGATGGAGTTTTTGCGCGGGTCGATCTACAGACTGGTCGCCATCGTCCTCATCTTCAGCCTCTGCTTCCCTGCTCCGATGGCTCTTGCGCAACAAGCGACCGAGCAAGCCGCCGAACAAGCCTCCCAACAAGCTCCCAATCATGCGCTCGATCAGGCCGCTCATCGACCGGGTTACCGCTCCAGCCAGTTGCAGGGCAACGACCGGGTTATCCATGCGCTGAATCGGTTCACATTCGGGCCGCGCCCCGGCGAAGTGGAAGCCGTGCAGGCAATGGGCCTGGAAAAATGGTTTGACCAGCAACTGCAGCCCAGCAGCATCGATGAGACCGATCTGAACACTCGCCTGGCGCAATTTCCCGCGATGCAGTGGAGCACGCAGGATCTGCTTTTCCGATTGCCGAGCAACGCGATGATTCGCCAGGCAGCGGATGGCAAGGTGCAAATTCCACCAAATGGCACGCTGCACGCAGTGTATGAGAACCAGATCTACCGGTTCCAGGCGAGGAAAGCGGCGCAGGCGGAGAAGAAGGATACGACGACAGTCAATCCTGGACAGGCGGCGACCAGCGCGACTGAAAAGCCCGGCATGCAAGCCGGCGGTGGCGCCAACTCCAGCATGGATGGGAGCGCCGGGATGACGCCGGCAGCACCCAATGCAGCTCACGGCGCAGCAGGTTTGGGCGTAGCGGGTCAGTCGGCGGCAGGGCAGGCGGAAGCGATGAACACGATGGCGCCCGCGGCTGCAGATCGGGCTCCGGTGGATGAAGCGCTCATCGCGCAGACTCTCAACCTGGCCCCTGAACAGCGCGTCTTGCGGCTGCAAGAGATGCAGCCAGCGGAATTTGAGAACTTCATCAAGTCGCTTCGCCCTGTGCAGCGGCAGGCGCTCACGGCCGGTATGACTCCGGATCTGAAAGAGTCGGTAGCGGACCTGGAGACTCCTGAACAGACGGTGGTGCAGGAGCTCTTTGCCGAGCGCCTGACGCGCGACATCTACTCCAACGCGCAGCTGCAGGAAGTGATGACCGATTTCTGGCTCAATCACTTCAACGTGTACCTGCGCAAGAACGAGCAGATGCCTTACTACCTGGTGAGCTATGAGCGCGACGTGATTCGGCCGCATGCGCTGGGCAAGTTTGAGGATCTGCTGGAAGCCGTGGCGCACAGCCCGGCGATGCTGATCTATCTCGACAACGCGCAAAGCGTTGGGCCGGATTCGCTGGGCGCGGAGCGGGCGAAGATGGCGATGGCGCGACGCCCCAACGCCAAGCAGCAACCGCCGGAAGGGCTGAACGAGAACTACGCGTCGCGAGCTGATGGAGTTGCACACGCTGGGCGTGAACGGCGGATACACGCAGGCGGACGTGACCCAGGTGGCGCGCGTGCTGACGGGCTGGACGGTGGATCGGCCACAGATGGGCGGCGGGTTCCAGTTCAACCCCAACCGCCACGAGCCGGGCACGAAGAAGGTGATGGGCGCAAAGATCAAGGAAGACGGCGAGATGGAGGGCCGCGAGCTGCTGCACATGCTGGCCACGCGGCCGGCGACGGCGCAGTTCATCTCGCGCAAGCTGGCGATTCGGTTTGTGAGCGACGATCCGCCGCAGGCGCTGGTGGACCGCATGGCCAAAGCGTACCTGGCGAGCGGCGGCGACATTCCCACGGTGCTGAAGACGCTGTTCCACTCGCCGGAGTTCTGGACTGCGAGCGACTATCGCGCCAAGGTGAAGACGCCGATTGAGTTTGTGGTATCGGCGGTGCGGGCGAGCAACGCGAACATCGACAACTTTCATGCCGCTGGTGAATGCGCTGCGCCAGATGGGCATGCCGCTGTATGGCTGCATTCCGCCAGTCGGGTACAAGTGGGACGAGGCGGACTGGGTGAGCACGGGCGCGCTGGTGGACCGCATGAACTTTGCGCTGGCGCTGGCGGCAAACCGGTTGCCGGGGATTACCGTGGAGTGGGCGCCGGAGATGGATTTGAGCAGCCTCGACAGCGATGCGCCGGCGAAGCAGGTGATTCCGACTCCGGAGTCGGAAGAGGCGCGGCTTGAGCCGATGCTGGTGGCAGGCGGAGTGAGCGAGGCGACGCGCGCGGCGGCGCTGGAGGAGTTCGAAAAGCAGAGTGCGCAGAACACCGCAACAGAAACGCCGGTTGTGGCGCGGCAGAGCGAATCGCGCGCCCGCGGCTGATGCGTACGAACGAGAAGATCAACTGCTGGCTGGATTGCTGCTGGGCTCGCCGGAGTTTCAGCGGAGATAGCGGGGACAGCGGAGACAGCGGGGTTAGCGGTGTTAGCGGTGTTAGCGGAGTTAGCGGAGTTAGCGAGGATTGCGAAGTTCGCGGCGTTGGCGGAGATGGCGGAGTTCGCGGCGAAAAATTCTTGAACGGGTTGAATGACGATTCGCGGAACGATTCAGGAGATGCATCATGCAGATGAACCGGCGATTTTTCCTGCACAGAGGGCGCGCTGGCCGTGGCAGGCACCACAGCCATGCCGAATTTTCTTGTTCGCAGCGTGCTGGCCCAGACGGCGGGAGGACAATTTGCGCGGGGGCAGCGGCTGGTGGTGATCTTTCAGCGCGGCGCGGCCGATGGGCTGAACGTCGTGGTGCCCTATCGCGAGAAAAATTACTACTCGATGCGGCCGAGCATTGCGATTCCGCAGAACCAGGTTGTGGATCTGGATGGATTTTTCGGGCTGCATCCGTCGCTGGCGGCGTTCAAGCCGCTTTACGATCAGGGACATCTGGCCATTGTGCACGCTTGCGGATCGCCGGATATGAGCCGATCGCACTTTGATGCGCAGGATTATATGGAATCGGGCACGCCGGGATTGAAGAGCACCGAGGATGGCTGGCTGAACCGCGCGCTGCAAGCGGAAGATGTGTGCAACTGCTGCGCAGCACCGGCAGGAACACACCGCGTTTCGCGCGCTGGCGCTGGGCGCCGATGTGCCGCGCACGCTGGCGGGAAAGATTCCGGCGATCGCGATCAGCAATGTGAACAGCTTTACGGTGGCGGGGCGCGGCCCGACGCTTCGCCGGCGGCGAGCGCGTTTGAGGCGATGTATGCCGATTCGGGCGACCGCATCTTCCATGCCGCGGGCGATGAAACCTTTGAGGCGGTGAAGATGCTGCGCGCCGCGAATCCCGCGCAGTACACGCCGGCTGCCGGGGTCGACTATCCCAACGACAGAGTTCGGCAACAACATGCGGCAGATTGCGCAACTGCTGAAAGCGAACCTGGGCGTGGAAGCGGCATTTACCGATGTGACCGGCTGGGATACGCACCAGAACCAGGGCGGCGTGAACGGGCAGCTTGCCAACCGGCTGAGCGATTTCTCCGGGAGCATTGCGGCCTTCTGGCGCGACATGGGCGACGACGCAGGCAACGTGACGCTGGTGACGATGTCGGAGTTTGGCCGCACCGCGCGCGAAAACGGGACGGGCGGCACCGATCACGGCCACGCCAACGCGATGTTTGTGCTGGGCGGGCAGGTGAAGGGCGGCAAGGTTTACGGAAAGTGGCCGGGCCTCGACAACGACCAGCTCAACGAAGGGCGCGACCTGGCGCTGACTACCGACTACCGGCAGGTGCTGGGCGAAGTGGTGACGCATACGCTCGGCGCAGAAAATCTGGAACTGGTGTTTCCGGGAGCGCGGATTGCGCGGACGAGTTTCCTGAAGCTGGTATAGAAAAGAAGAGATCAGGGATCAGGGGTCAGGAAAGCAGAACGTGAGAAGACTGCCCCTGACTCGATCGAAGCCTGGACGAAATACGCTACGCGCCACTAAGCGACAACCGCTTGCGCCGCCGGGCCTTGGCGTAAAATCTCGCCAGAGGCAATTCCCCCATGAAGTTTCAAAGCCGTATCATCTCTGCATTCATTTTTGTTTTTCTTTGCGCGTCGGGGATCGCAACGGGGCAGGCTCCCACTGCAAAGCTTGCATTCGACGTAGCGACCGTCAGGCCGTCACCGCCACCCGACCCCGCGAAAATCCGCGCCGAGATTCAGGCAGGCAGACTGCCGCGCGTGGGTCCCCACGTGAACGCGTCGCGCGCGGAATACATCAACATGAATTTGAAAGACCTGATCGCTCTCGCATGGAATCTGCGCGGCTACCAGGTCAGCGGTCCGGATTGGCTGGGGAGCGAGCGATTCGACATTGAAGCCACGATGCCGCAGGGCGCAACCAAGAACGATGCTCCCGCTATGCTACAGGCCCTGCTGGAAGAGCGATTCAAGCTTACGGCACATGAAAGCGATGAAGAGCACAAGGTGCTCGCGCTGCTCGTCGGCAAGAACGGCCCAAAGATCAAGAAGTCCGCGACCGCCCCGCAGCCGGTGGATGAGAACGCTCCGCTGAAGCCGAACGAGATGACGATGGATGGGCCGGATGGCCCGGTGCGAATGAAGCGAAATTCCGACGGCTCGATGGTCTTTGACCTGGGCATGCGCGGCACCGTCACAGTGAAGCTCGACACAATCAACCAGGCGCTGCGCATCGAATCGAGCATGGTCACCATGGGTGGATTCACGGACACGCTCTCAGTGCTTCTGGGGCAGATGGGCGGCCAGCAGGTCGTCGACCAGACCGGCCTCAAGGGTGACTACCAACTCGCGGTGGAGATTTCTCTGGCCGATTTGATGTCGATGGCGCAGTCACAGGGAATGGGCCCTCCACCGCCTCCGCCACCAACGGGCGGCACAGGCGCAAATGCGGCCCCGTCCGCTTCCGATCCGAGCGGAGCATCGAGTGTCTATCAGTCGGTGAAGCAGCTCGGTCTTGAACTGAACGAACGGAATGCAAAGGTCAAGCGGTTGGTGATCGATCACGTGGAGAAGGCGCCGACGGAGAATTGAAAAGACAGGGAGCGGGGAATAGGGAATAGGGAGAAGAAAGCCGCAAGAGACGATACGAGAACTTGCGGATACGAATATCTGAGCTTTGCGGGTGCGCTGAAAGATGTCTGTGCGGGCCGGCAGGTTCGCGCTGCAGCCGGTCGGGAGACCGGCGGTACGACCTCGCGGTGCACAGGCTGGCAGGTGGCCCGCCGCATGATTTACCCTCAGACTCAGTATGAATTTCAGGCACACGCTTCTCTTTTCCGCATCGGCCGCAGCTGTCGGAATCGTCGCGCTTGCAGCGGCGCTGGCACAGCAGTCCACGACGCCGGCTCAGCCGGCTCAGGAGATTCCTGACGCGCCGCAAGCGACTGCCGAAGCTACAACTGTTCCCAACGGTCCGTTTGTAGTGATGGATACCTCGATGGGCCGCATCACCTGCCAGTTCTTCCAGAAGCAGGCGCCGAATGCCGTGGCCAACTTCATCGGGCTGGCCAAAGGCACAAAAGATTGGACTGACCCAGCGACCAACAAGATTCAGCACCACAAACCGCTTTACAACGGCACGACCTTTCATCGGGTAATTCCGGAATTCATGATTCAGGGAGGCGATCCGACGGGTACCGGGATGGGCGGGCCGGGATACGCCTTCGGCGATGAGCTCGATCCGAACCTGAACTTCGACAAGCCGGGACGACTGGCGATGGCCAACAGCGGTCCGAATTCGAACGGAAGCCAGTTTTTTATCACCGAGCAGGCTTACGACACACTCAACCAGCACTACACGCTCATTGGCCAGTGCGACGACTCGAGCGTCGACGTGGTGAAGACCATCGCGCGCGTGCAGCGCGACGCCAATGACAAGCCGCTGACGCCAGTAGTTCTGGAGAAGGTGACGATTGTGCCGGAGGGCCAGCCGATGCCTCCACTTCCCGCCATACCGCATCCGGCTTTGCAGAGCCCGGGCAGCACAACCAACTAGCAGGCCGCGGCAAATGCGGATCTGACAAACGCGTGCTTCAAGATTCGTTGTGCAGATTTCGGTTTTCATTCGGCAGGGGTTAAATCCCCCTGTTTTTCCAGAAACTTTCGGCCCGACTAAAGTCGTGCCCTTATTACAAAGCAGATTTTTGAAACACGATCTAAGGTCTTCCGTTGAAGGTTGCGGGGGACGAGGAAAACGACAAACCCAGGAGAAACTCATGGCACTTGCAGCAGGAACCTATGCCGTCTTTACGACAACGGAAGGCAAGATCACCGTTCGCCTTTTTGAGACCGATGCACCCGTCACCGTCAAGAATTTCATCGAACTGGCTGAAGGCGCGAAAGAGTGGTCGCATCCGACCACACGCGCGAAGTCGAAGGACAAGCTCTTCAACGGAACGATCTTTCATCGCGTGATTCCGGACTTCATGATCCAGGGCGGCGATCCGGCCGGGAACGGAATGGGCGGCCCGGGCTACCGGTTTCAGGATGAGACCAAAGGCTCGCGACACGCCTTCGACAAGCCCGGCAAGTTGGCAATGGCCAACTCCGGCCCGAATACCAATGGCAGCCAGTTCTTCCTGACCGTCGCGCCCACGCCGTGGCTCACTGGCAACCACACCATTTTTGGCGAAGTGGTGGAAGGACAGGACATCGTCGAGAAGATCTCAAAGGTACCGCGCAATGCGCAGGACAAGCCGCACAAGCCGGTGGTGCTGGAGTCAGTGACGATCGAGCGAGTAGCGTAGAACGCCAAGGCGGGCAGCCCATGATGGAGAGGCCCACGGAACCAGGAGAGAAGGCGGGCTCAGCGACTATCTCGCTGCTGAACGCACCTTTCTTGCGTGGATTCGCACGGGGCTGGCGCTGATGGGCTTTGGCTTTGTGGTTGCGCGCTTCGGACTCTTTCTGCAGCAAGTTCAGGCGTTTCGGGCGATGACCACGCACCAGGGCTACGGGCTCTCGCTGTGGTTTGGTACGGCGCTGATTGTGGCGGGCGTCATCCTGAACATTTTCGCGGGCTTTGACCACCTGAAATTGGTAAGAAAGCTGGACAGCGGAGAGATTCCGCGCAGCCACTCCACGGCACTGGCAGTGACGGTGGCGTTCTTTCGGGCTGCGGTTGGGCTGGCGATGACGGCATATTTCGTTTCGATCCGTGTGTGAAGCTTTTTCGGTTGATCACTTATGGAGAGAGTTGATCGCTTGTGGAGAGAAAGCTGGCGTGTATGACGGGGAGTATTGATGGAATCGTTGATGTGGCGAGCCAGCACTCTGTGGATGACACGGTGGAGCGGCTGCGAGGAATTCTCGCGGCGAAGGGCGTGACTCTCTTCGCGCTCGTCGACCACAGCGGTGAAGCGGAAAAGGTGGGGATGAAAATGCGGCCCACCAAGCTGCTGATCTTTGGGAGTCCGAAGGCGGGAACGCCATTGATGCTGGCAGCACCGAGTATCGCAATCGATTTGCCGCTCAAGATTCTGGTTTGGGAAGACGCGGCTGGAAAAGCATGGATCTCCTATAATGCCCCGGATTATCTGCGCGACCGGCATCATGTGCCGGCGGACTTGATGCAGAACATCGCAGTGGTGGAGGCATTGGCGGCTAAAGCGGCGGGAGAGTGATCCGAATGGAATCGGCCGCAACGCGGAGAAATTTCCTGAAGGGCACGCTGCTGGCATCTGCGCCGCTGTTTACGGGCCGGACAGCAGAAGCCGCAGGGCGAGAGACGGGCGCGCAAACAGCTTCATCGGGCATGCAAGACCGCGCGAAGTGGCTCGAGATTGTGGAGCGCGTCTCGCAGCCGGTGCTCGAAGCGATCAGCCAGCAGAAACTGCGCGCCACCATGCCTGTTGAAGCTGCTGAGGGACTGGCGGCGGAAAGAAGCAAGTCGACGCACCTGGAGGCAGTGGGCCGGCTGCTGACGGGACTCGCGCCCTGGCTTGAGGCTGAGGCGAGCGGCGACAGCGGCGAAGAGGTACTACGGAGCCGATATCGCGACTGGGCACGGCTGGCGATTCGATATGGCACCGATTCGCAATCACCCGATGCGCTCAACTTCGGAACCAATCGGCAATCGGTGGTGGACGCGGCGTTTCTGGCGCTGGCAGTGGTGCGCGCGCCGAACGAATTGTGGACCAAGCTCAACGCGGCGACGAAAGAGAATCTCGTTCGCGCGCTCGTGGAAACGCGCAAGGTTCAGCCGGGCTTCAACAACTGGCTGCTGTTCAGCGCCATGATTGAGGCATTGTTCTGCAAGTTCGGGCAGCCGTGGGATACGATGCGCATCGACTACGCGCTGCGCCAGCACCAGGAGTGGTACAAGGGCGATGGCATGTACGGAGATGGGCCTGCGTTCCACTGGGATTACTACAACAGCTTCGTGATTCAGCCGATGATGCTGAATATTCTGGACGCGGTGAAACCCACGACCGATCGCTGGGAGTTTTTGCGGAAGCCGGTGGAAGCACATGCGCGGAGGTATGCAGCGATTGAGGAGCGGCTCATCAGTCCGGAGGGTACGTTTCCGGCGATTGGGCGATCGCTGGCATACCGGTTTGGCGCGCTGCAGCATCTGGCGGAGATGGCGTTACGGAACGACTTGCCTGAGGGCGTGCATCCCGCGCAGGTGCGCCCGGCGATGACGGCGGTGATGACGCGCATGATCAAGGCGGAGGGAACCTTCGACAGCAAAGGGTGGTTGACGATCGGGTTTGCGGGACACCAGCCGGCAATTGGCGAGGGCTACATCTCGACAGGAAGCTGTTATTTATGCTCAGCTGCGTGGCTGCCGCTGGGACTGCCGGCAAAGGACGAGTTCTGGAGTGCGCCGGCCGAGCCGTGGACGGCGCAGAAGGCGTGGAGCGGGGTCAACATCAAGAACGATCACGCGATTATGGAGTAGAACTGGTTGCATCCATCGCATCATTGCGGCTAGAAACGTGGCCTCAGAGTCTAAGCGGGCTGCGGAAACATCAGGGACAGCGGGCAAATCGCTTGCAATGTTTCGCACAGAGCCTAAATGCCCAACTGATTCTATTTCGTTTATGGCACGGCCAAAGTCGTGCCCTGAAACTTGGTACATCTTCGAAAGAGTTTTCCCGCAGCCTGTGGAACCTCCGTCCCCCTCCGTTAAGAGTTTTCCGCGGCCTTTTAAAGCCGATGGTTTATGGGCCTCACGCGGCACCCTTCGGCTGGGCTCAGAGCAGGCCTTGAAGGTGTGCCCTTTCAAAAACGGTGTTGATGCAAACGAATTCTAGCGCCTTATTTCTGGAATTGATTGCATAAGTTCCGAAGTGCAACCGCAGATCCTTCGACTCACCACCCCCGAACTGAAAGACGTTCGGGGCCCCTTTCGCTCAGGATGACAAATATATCGTAAATATATATAAACAAGCAACATAATATTTTGATATCATCTATACAAGTCCTGCACAGATACGCAGAGTCAATGACTTGCCGGAAAAATCTGCACGGAATCTGCACAGGACGCATCGAAAAGAATAGAGGCGAACATGGCATTCGTCACCGACAAATCGGAACTCAAGCCGGGCCTGGTTCTCTTCCGGCGTGGCGACGTGGATCATCGGATGTGGTATTGCCGCATGAAAATACCCAAAGCCGACCGCTACAAGACGGTTTCGCTGAAGACGACCGACATCGAGGTGGCGCGGGAACGCGCCTTCGACCAGGATGCAGATATCCGGTTCCGCTTAAAGCATGACGTTCCTGTGTTCAACCATCCCTTCCGCGAGGTGGGGCGAGAGTATCTGCTGATGCAGGAGGCGCGGGCGAGACGCGGAGAGATCAGCGCGGCGCGGCCCAGGAAAGTTCGCGCCATCATCGAAGGCGCTTTAGACCGATATGTAGGCTCAACGCAGGTCCACCTTATTGGCGATGAGCTTTGGGGCGGCTATCCGGCATGGCGGCGGGAGAACGGCGCGGGACGCAACAGGCGCAACGGCGTTCGGGAAGTCACTGCCGACATGGCGCAAGCCTTCGCGGATACGGAAGCCGAGCGCCGCACCAAGGTTCAGCAAACCTTGGGCATCCGAGTTTTGAAGCCGATTGAAGTCAAACCTTCCGAAGAACGGACGGTTCCTTTTATTAGCGATTCCACCATCCGCCTGGAGATGTCCATCTTCGGTGCGGTGATGAATTACGCCATCAAGAAACGCTACGTTGCGGCCAGCCAGCGTTTCGACGAGCGCCCCAAGCTCAAGACGATGAGGCGCGATGAGTTTACGCTGGAGGAATACCGCAAACTCCACACCGTGGGAAGGAAGTGGATTGCCGAGGCAGATAAACCTTCAAGCATCTGGTATCGCACCGTCACCTACAACATGATCCTGATTGCCTGCAATACAGGCATGAGGCCGGCGGAGATGAAGAATCTGCGCTGGCGCGACATTATGCCTGCAAAAGACCGCGAGGGGCGTGAGATCGTTGTGCTGTTTGTCCAGGGCAAAGGCAAGTCGCGCAAGCTGGTGGCTCCTAAGAGCGTCGGAGAGTATCTGGAACGTATCCGCGCTATCTCCAAAGCCACGGAACCGGACGACAGAGTCTTTACCAACACCACGGGCAAGCCCGAAAAAACTCTTTACAGCACGCTGATTGCCGACCTTCTGAACGAAGCGAAACTGCGCGAAGGCACGCAGGGCGTGCCGCGCTCGACCTATTGCTTCCGGCACACCTACGCCACGCTCCGATTGCAGGAAGGCGTGGACGTGTATTTCCTTGCCGAGCAGATGGGAACTTCCGTCCACATGATTGAAACCCACTATGGACACGTGAACACCATCAAGCACGCGGACCGCGTGTTGCAGGGGATGGCGGGGTGGGAACTGCCGCAACCGGACTATAGCAAGGCCAAGGCGGTGAAGGCGGCAGAGGTTCACGATAGGTCTAAAGGAGGTCAACGCAGCAAGGCGCGCTGACAATAAACCTCCCGAAGCCGTCTTTTGCCGGAGCCGCTGGCGGAGGCTGGCGCAGGGACGTAGTCGTCCCAATGTCCGGCCCGGACGCTCCTCACTGAGATTGTTCTGATTTGCCGCTGCCCCGCTGGGGCGTTCTTAGCGGCAAATCTCTCTGCACGTGCCGCCGCTGGCGGCTGTACTTAGTGCAG
Source organism: uncultured Acidobacteriaceae bacterium (assembly GCA_963758785.1). GTDB lineage: Bacteria > Acidobacteriota > Terriglobia > Terriglobales > Acidobacteriaceae > Telmatobacter. Next base: position 310,969 of record CAVWXA010000009.1, on the reverse strand, counting down.
TTCCAATCTCTTTGTGCCGGGAAGGAGGGCACGCTCTGATCCTTCCCAATCGCACCATAATCATCTAAGCCGCTATGAGGACCGGATCCAGCCTGCTAGTTGATGAATATCGGATGCTGTTGAAACCGTAGCGAAGTTCTTGCATATTCACGAGCTGCAAATTCACCAGACACTGTCTGGCGAATTCTTGAAACGGTGTCGAAAGAATCCCAGTCACGCCAACCAACCCTTTTTAGATCAACGCGATATGGGATTTTATTGCCCTTACATCCGCGTCAATATCATTCCATTATGGAACTATATTGACATCACTGGAGGCTCCGAACCCACCGAATGAACTCTTTGAAAATGAGATCATCAGTGTCCTCCGATAGCCCCGTACCATTTGCCCGATCTGCGTTTCCAGGACACTGGTCGGCTTCTTCGCTACCCATCCATGTCTTAATGAGCGACTCCGCGATTAATTGCGAAACGAGCATCTTCCAGTGACATGAGGTTCTGTTTCAGGGCGAACCGGTGTCCAAAGGCCACCTCCCGAGCCGCCGATGGTCGGAAAGGCAGGTCGTTCTCGCCAAAGACAATTGGAGGGCTCTATCGCGAAAGTAGTCATATGTCATAGAGTTTCCTTATGAAAAACGAACCTCAAAACATCGAGCTGCTAAAAATCTCCGAGCGCTTGGCAGCCGGGGTTGAGCAGGGAGAGAGTCAGTTCCGCGAGTTTAAGAGCGCTATTGACAGAAGCTTCGCCCCTCCCAAAGGGCGAGAAACAAAATCGATCTGCCGAGATATCGGAGAGGCACTTGTGTCATTTGCGAACGCTGATGGCGGAGAATTGTTCGTCGGAGTTGAGGACGAAGGAACGGTCACCGGCATCCCGCATAAAGAAGAACTAATCATTGCTATGACAAAGGCCCCCGAAACTCATGTGCATGCCAGCACGCCGCTGCCAGGGCCTAATATCGTGCGGTTCAAAAGCAACGGAGTGACGGTTCTTTACTTCCAAGTGGCAAAGAGCACCAATCGAGTTCACCTCACAGCGGATGGAAGATGCTTGCAGCGCTTTGACACGGAGAACAGGCCCGTTGCAGCGGAAGAGATTCAGTACAACCGTCAAGAACGTAAATCGCAGGAGTACGATCGAGAATTCGTGGACGGCGCACGAGTAGCTGATCTTGACGGGGATCTAATTCAGCGTGTTTCTAAGCTCATTGCGGGGGGGCAATCTCCTGAGAAGTTCCTTCAGTACGTTGATCTGGCGGACTACCGTGCGGAGGGCTTGGTGCTCCGCCGCGCAGCTCTACTTTTGTTCGGCCAAGACATCACTAAGTGGCATCCCAGGTGCCAGGTCAGAATCGCAAGGGTATCAGGGACCGCTATCAAGGTTGGAAAGGAATACAACATTGTCCAACGTGATGACCACATCGTTCGTGGAAACGTAATTAGGATTTTAGAAAATGCCTGTGACACTCTTCGTCCGTATCTGGCTCGGACCCGTCTAGTCGACTCTAGCATTTTTGCGGAGAGCCTCGTTTACCCGGAGGATGCATGTCGCGAGGCACTCGTAAACGCAGTCGCGCACCGCGACTACAGCATAGAAGGAAAGGGCGTTGAGATACCTGTTTGCTGACGATTCGTGCCAATTCGCCTGCGGGATTCCAAATCGAAGTTGCGAATCGCCCAACTTACCGGCTTGGATTCCGGCCCCACGCATCATTGCCAAGGATCAAACCCACAGGTTTTCCTGGGAATGATCGGCCAGCAGCCTCAACGGAACTGTCTCGGGATAGGTCGATCCCGCCAGAGTGCAGGACCCGGCAAGGGCGCTCGCAATTCCGGACACCAGCCGACTTGCCATTAGAGATCAGGTTCTAGTCTTGCTCCAATTCAGATCAAGCCTCAGCAAGTAGAGTTATGTATCTTCCCCCAGAATCTACCGCGGTTTGGGACCGAGCATCTCAAGGGACAAGTCGCCATTCTTCTGAATAAAAAGTGAATATTTATTGCGTTCAATGCGCCATTATGGGATAATCGTCTCGTACGTAAGGGGTTGCCAATGGCAGCTTTTGGTTCACAAGATTGGGCAATTACAAAAATTCGCAACGTCCGGCACCATTTGTGGGATATACCAGAGGCGCTCTTGCGACCTATAACACGATTCCACCCGCGCTACGCCTACCCTGGAACGCTCGAATCACCGCGAATGTGCTCAATGGCTATGTAATAGATGAAGCGCGGCGGCGGTTTTGCGGCGCGCGAAGTTCGGAATTCTTCGATGCGAATGGGACGACCTATCACCTGTTCAACGGGTGCGTCCTCTGGTACAAGCAACTCGGTGAAGACGGTTTTCCTTCCAATTATCCGACCGAGACGGCGATTGAGATGATGCAAGGAAGCTTTGCATTCGCACCGAAGAGACCGGTCTTGGTCCTCGGTTTCAAGGTTGATCAGACCCTACAAAGCATTCAGCGTGTGTTGATTCAGCGATTCTATTCAATAGGTCAACTCAGGTTTTATATTGAATTAGAAAAACTCACTTCCAAGTCGCGAGTCATTGAGATGCCTTCCCAAACTTCCGATGCTCTCGGAACCAGGACTCGTATCAGGATCAAACGCGGCCCGGAACAAAAAGAGCTTTTGGCTCAAGAAAACGAGTAAACGATGCCGCACTTCAATTCAGGCTTGCTCACGCTTGCTCGGGAGTCACGCGAAGTCCTGCAATCTGATCTTTCGCAGATAACCGAGATCCCTCAAACCCTCATTTCTCGATTTGAAGCCGGGATAGCTCAGCCTAACGATCATCAAATTGCCGCCATCGCCAATGCCCTACAGTATCCCGCAGTCTCTTTTTTCAGGAAGACAGAATTTTTGGCTTTAATGCCTCCGTTTTCTTTCATCGCAAACGGGCCGACATGCCCGCTAAGACTCTACGCCGTATTCATGCCGTACTGAATTTGACTCGGATGCGCATTGACCGACTGATGTTGGCTGCCTCAATTTCTCCGCAGATAGAGTTGATGCGGATGTCTATCGAAGAATTTGGGAGCCCTGAAAACATTGCTCGTCATGTTCGTGCGTTTCTACATTTCCCTCTCGGCCCCGTGAATAATCTCACTGCAACTGTCGAAGACGTCGGCATAATTATTGCCACACATAAGTTTGGAGTGCCCGCACCGATGCAGTGAGCGAATGGATTCCCAGTCATCTACCTATTATTTTGATGAATATTGACGATTCCATTGGCGGGATCGCTACCGGTGGACTCTTGCTCATGAATTGGGTCACTTGATCATGCACACATTCCCTTCGGAAAAAATGGAGGAAGAGGCTAATAGATTCGCATCTGAGTTTCTGATGCCAGCATCCGAGATTAAACACCAATTGCGTAATGTTCGTTTCTCTAACCTGGCTTTGCTCAAAGGCATCTGGAAAGTATCGATGGGAGCACTGTTAGAAAGAGCCAAGCAACTCGAAACTATCAATTCCACCCAATACAGATACATGCGAGTTAATTTCGGAAATCTACATTACAACACTCGTGAACCTGCTGAGTTGGATATTCCAGTTGAAAAGCCAACTCTTCTCAGTGAACTCGTTAATGCTCATATTAAAGAGCTTCGATTCGACGTGGGAGATTTGGCGCAGCTTTTCAATTTACTTCCCGAAGAATGTGCGTATCTCTATGCACCAGATTTTTCGCATTCAGGGATGCGTTTAATTAGACCCAGTTTGATGATGGCGTAGGCGCCTACCTGGGAGCGTGGCCAGCGCCTTGGGGCAACAATCTGCGCCCAGGCCGTCTGGCCGATGTCAGTTGCGTATTTTTGGAAAATTTGCTGACGTGTTTCAATTCAATTGAAAACACCTCCGCTAACGAGGACAGGCCCTCATCATGTTCGAAGACGGTCAAGAATGGTTCGGTTACGGCTTCATGAGTGATCATTCCGACCCAGACGAGGTCGAGCGCCAGTTTATGGAAAACATTCAATACCTAGAACATTACTGCCGCAATATTGGACTCGAAAAGAAGGGCATGACCCTAGCGAAAAGGATTTCAGCGCTGTTCGACCGATTGCCATTGGGTTGCGAGGCTTCCATTACCGATCACCGCGACGGGGTGATCCGTGAGGTCGTTGCCTTCAGGAATAGGACAGCTCATGGCGATTACGACTCGCCTCGTCCAACCTCTGAACGCTTACTTGCGTTATCGATCAAGGTGGCCTCATTGCTGTCGCTTAACGACGTACTTGACGATAACGGACCGGATGCTGCATCGCAGTCGTCGAAAAAGGGAAGCCCATATTTGCTCAAAATGTTGGCGCACTCAGATCGGCCGAATTCCAGTGGGCTGCCATAAATAAAGATAAGTCGCTTGAAATGCACAATCCTCCTGCACAATTCCTACACAGCCACAAATCGGCATATTATGTGCAATGAAAACAATGTGATGCAAAGGTTTTATCACCCGCTCAGGATGACAGCTTATTTTCTGTAATGAACTTTAGAAACAGGACACTAGTTCTGATTGACTGCACACATTTCAAGAATGGCCGCGCCGAACTTTTCTACTTTCGCGGGGCCGATGCCATCGATCGCGAGCAACTGGGCGGGAAGCGCGGGACGCGCGAGCGCGATCGCGTTCAGCGTGCGGTCATGCAAGACAACGTAGGCGGGGACACCGAGACGCTTGGCTTCAACGATTCGCCATTCACGTAAACGCGCTGCCAGGTGTTCTATTTCTGGGGTTGCGGCGACCGGCGGCACACTCGATTTCGCTTGAGCCGGTGGTTGATTGACGGGCGGGCGAGGGCGGCTGGAACGAGCCGCCGTTGCGGGCAGCGAGCGGAACTCTTCAACAATGCCGTCGGCAATCAAGAGCGCCAAAGAAGCGGCGGGGCGCCGTTCATGCCCTGCGGGCGTGAGACACACCTTGCGATAGCGAATGATCTCGGCATCTTTTTCGAACTCAGCTTCTTCAATCTCGATGAGGCCCGCGCGGACCATTGCAGCAAGAAGACCATCGAATTCCTTGCGGCTCATTCTACCAACGAGATCGAGGTTCTTTTGCAGCGTGCCGGTTGCTTTGTAGTGGACGGCACGTAGTTCGTCGACAATTTGTTGCGCGATGCGGCGTTCTGTCGCAGTGGCGTGCCGGAACTGGCACAGCACTGCTCCCGCAGGATCGCATACGTCGCACTTTTCGCATGACCGTCCAGCATCTTCCGAATCGCCGAAGTGCCGCACCAGCGCAGACATTCGGCACTGGCACGACTCAGTGAAGCGGATCACCTTATCCAATTGCTCGGCGCGAACCTGCATCTGAACGGAGTAGGTGCTCTTCCAGCCGGATCGGCCGAGGGTAACGGACCCTCCGAAGTCCACACGCGCACCCTGATGGATCTCCAACTTTTCCAACGCCTTGTCGAATGCTTCTTCATCAAGTTTCGACTTCGAGCGCAATTCTTCGACCGGCTGCGGCTCCGTTTTCAACATCTCGAAGACCTGGGTGAGGTGCTCGATGGGAGGATAGTCGCGGTTGAAAAAAAAATCGTGTGTGCGCTGGTCGGCATAGGAGTGCATCAGAAAAGTTCGGCTTGGCTCGCCATCGCGCCCGGCACGGCCGATTTCCTGGTAGTAGCCCTCGAGAGTTCCAGGCAGGCCTGCATGAATCACGGTGCGAATGTTTGGCTTGTCGATGCCCATGCCAAATGCGATGGTCGCGACCACGACTTCAAGTTCTCCAAATTGAAAGGCGGTCTGCACGCGTTCGCGGGTTTGAGCGTCAAGACCGGCGTGATACGCCGCCGCGGGCATGGCGCGAGAAAGGTCCCATGCGAGTGCCTCCGACTGCTTGCGAGAGACCGCGTAAACAATGGCGGGACGTCGCGCTGGATCGGACAGCAGCTTGAATGTGGCCGACGCGCGTTCCGGCACCGGGACCTCGACAACTTCGATGCCGAGATTCTCGCGACGGAATCCGTGAATGAACGCAAGCGGTTCTGCCATCCCCAGTTGCGCGACGATGTCTTTCTGCACGACGGGCGTGGCGGTGGCCGTAAGCGCGAGAACGGGCGCCGGATCGGGCGCGCCGCGCAAAGCCGGCAGATACTGGCCGAGCGTGCGGTAGTCGGGGCGGAAGTCGTGGCCCCATTGCGAAATGCAATGCGCCTCATCAATGGCGATGAGAGCAAGTTTTCGCTTTGCCAGCATCTCAGGGAAGCCCGGCACGCGTAAGCGTTCGGGAGCGATGAAGAGGAATTGGAGCGATCCGGCAAGATAATCTGCGCAGGCTTTTCTTTGATCGGCTCGATCCAGGCCTGAATGAATGCGCGCAACACGCAAGCCAAGCGCGGAAAGCTTAGCCGATTGATCTTCCATGAGAGAGATGAGCGGGGAAACGACCAGTGCGGTCCCACCGCGTGCGACGGTGGGCAGCTGATAGCAAAGCGACTTCCCTGCCCCCGTGGGCATCACAAGCAGAAGGTCGCGGCCAGCGATGGCGGCGCGGCACACGGGCTCTTGCCCGGGACGAAACTTTGTGAAGCCGAAGATTGCCTGGAGCAGTTCCGCCAGCGTATTCGAATGAACATCCACAGTTGATAGGAGGGCGTATATCTGCATCAACTGTACAAGAAAGGGATGAGCAAAGGAAGATGGAGTGAGATGCAACCAGACGGGACCGAGCGTGAGAAAAACAGTTTTGCAGCGACGGGCATGTCGCACGCGTGGCGATCGCTGCGGCATCGCAACTTCAGGCTGTTTTTTGGCGGGCAAACCATTTCTCTGATCGGCACGTGGATGACGCGCATCGCAACTTCATGGCTGGTGTATCGGCTTACGAAGTCAGCGCTGCTGCTGGGCACGGTCAGCTTTGCGGGGCAGATTCCCACGTTTCTGTTTGCGCCATTCGCCGGGGTGTGGGTCGACCGACTCAACCGCAGGAGCGTGCTGGTGTGGACACAGTCGCTGGCCATGGTGCAGTCGCTGGCGCTGGGCGCGCTGACGCTTTCAGGCCATATCACGGTTGAGCTGATTCTGGTGCTGAGCCGTGTTGCAGGGCATTATCAATGCATTCGACATGCCGGGGCGTCAGGCTTTCATGGTGCAGATGGTGGAGGATCGCGCCGACCTGGGAAACGCGATCGCCATCAATTCTTCGATGGTGAACGTGGCGCGGTTGATCGGCCCTTCGCTGGCCGGGATGGTGATTGCCGCGACGAATGAGGGATGGTGTTTTCTGATCGACGGCATCAGTTACCTGGCGGTGATTGCGTCGCTGGTGATGATGCGTGTGCACGTTCCCTCTGTGAGGCGAGTGGCGGCGTCGACTTTGATCGAGTTGAAGGAAGGCTGGAGCTATGTTTCGGGGTTCCTGCCCATCCGCACCATTCTGATGCTGTTTGCGCTGGTGAGCCTGATGGGCATGCCGTTTGTGGTGCTGATGCCGATCTTTGCGGCCAAGGTACTAAATGGCGGACCGCACACGCTGGGATTCCTGATGGGCGCGATGGGCGTGGGCGCGCTGATTTCGGCGCTGTCGCTGGCCGCGCGCAGGAGCGTGCGCGGATTGATCCGCATGATTCCGATTGCGGCGGGTGTTTTCGGACTGGGGCTGGTTGGGTTTGGACTGTCGCATGTCTTCTGGCTCTCGATGTTGATGGTGCTCGTGGCGGGCATGGGAATGATGCAGGGTATGGCGTGCGAGCAACACGATCATTCAAACATTGGTGAGCGAAGACAAGCGCGGCCGCGTGATGAGCTACTACACCATGGCGTTTGTGGGAATGGCGCCGTTTGGCAGCCTGCTGGCCGGAACCATGGCGCATGCGATTCCGCCGACGCCGATCTGGATTGTGGCGGGAATGGTGTTGACCGGCGCGCAATGGACGGTCCTTATCAACGGACTGGCGGTCATCGCTAGGTGCTGCGTGGTTCTTTACGCGACTGCCGGCGCTGCGGCGCGTGGTGCGGCCGATTTATCAGGAGATGGGCATCATTCCGGCGGCGAAAGAAATGGCGGCGGAACAGGTGCAGCAGTGAAAAGACAGGGAATAGGTAGTAGAGAGTAGGAATCAGAGGACGCGAGTGGCTTGTGCGACCCCACCCTAAACGCAAAAGCCGTTTAGAATGGGGCACCCGCTGGATTTCTGCTTCCGGCTTGGGTGAGGGGGGTTGAAATTCACGCTTCCCCACCCTAAACGCAGAAAGCGCGTTTAGGATGGGGTACCCAGTGGTTGCTATGGGTCAAGCTTGTGTGACGCCGCAAAGATGCACCTGGACGCCGAGTTCGGCGAGCATGGCGGCTTTGGTTGCAAGGGCCTTGTCGGCGGATTCGGCAGAGGGCGCATAGGCCACATTGACGTGGTTCGCGCGGTGGCGGGCCATCATCTGATTCTGGCTGACGCCGTGCAGGATGGCGTGAACGATGGGCCATTGCACCGTGGTTTCGCGCCAGCGGCGATCGGTTTCGGCGGCAGGCAAGCTGACGACCGTGCCGCGGCCCAGATCGGCGTGCAACGCACCGCCCTCGACAAAGACGCGGCTCCAGACGATCTCGCCGGGCTTGCCGACGCCTTTGAGCGATCCGCCGCCGAGGGGGAAGTACATGGCCGGCTGGCGCTCGGAGATGGCACCGGCGTAGCCGCCGACAAAGTGATTAGCGGGCGCTGCGCCGGAGATTTGCAAGAGCCAGACGAAATCGTCGATCTTATGTGAGCCGCTGGCTTCCTTATGAGAGCCGCCGGCGCTTTTGCCGGAGCCGTTGGCGCCGTCGCCCTTGTAGTGCTCACCCCAGCGCACGTCGTGCAGCGTGGTTGAGGGATCGAGGCCCAGCGCCTTCCAGCATTTGTTGGTGATCAGAGCATCGACGCCGGCGCACTCGTCCACTTCGTTGAAGTGGGCAAGCGGTCCACCCGCATAGAGCTCTTCCTTTGTTCCCTCGGCAAAGACCGGAGGCCGCTCCGAGTTGTTCAGCATCCCCTCAGCCAGATCGGAGGCCGGCGCCATGTCCTTGAGCCCCTGCTGATATTGAATGCCGACGGCGTCGCAGCCGAACTCCTGCGCGATGCGAACAGCGGCGATGTACATTTTGCACTGGCCGAGGACCTGATCGAGCGTGAGCTCGGTGGCGGGATCCTTGCCGAATGCAAATTTGACGCCTTTGGCCAGCAGCCACTGATAGACGGCCTGCGCCTCGGAGTCACTGACGGTGCGCATCCTGGCCACGAGTGCAGACTGGCTTAGACGTTCCTTGAAGACTCCGGCGGGATTGAGGAGCTCGTCGTCGATGATGGCGTTGTACATGCCCATGCAGCCTTCATCGAAGATTCCCATGATGGCCTTGCGATATCTCAAATCGGCGGCAAGCCGCGCGCCCAACTGCGCGCTCTCGGCGGGCAGTTTGTTCTTGTCGAGCGGATGGACGTGAGAGAGATCGTGAGTGATCTTGCCCGTGTGCAGCCATTCGTCCAGCGCTTTTTCAAAATAGGCGTCGGTAAAATCCTTGCTCCAAATCGACGAGAAGGGCTTGCCGGCTTTGACAAGGGAGCCATTGAGATTGAGCAGGCCAACCAAGCCCGGGCCATTGGCCCGACCAGTTGGCCACAGTGAGAATCGGGCCCTGGTGGCTGCGCAGTCCGGGAAGCACATGATGGCTGTACTGCCAGGCCGCTGTAGCAAAAACGAGCCTGGCCTGGGGATGAATCTTCATGAAGACGTCCATTCCCATGCGCTGCGAGGAGATAAAGCCGTGCTTTACGTTTTCGTCGTATGCGTGGGCGCGAACCAACTTGTAGCCCTGTTGCGCGAACGCCGCCGTGAGCTTCTCTTCCATGTCGCGCTGCGCAGGCCAGCACGCCTGATTGGCGGACTGGCGCAGATCACCACTGGTGACCAAAAGTACTTCATTTGCCGCTGGTTTCGAAATTTCGCGGTTCCCAGGTTCCATCTCAATCCCCTCTTATGGCGGTTCTCCAATTTCTATGTGGCGTTTACGTCCACCCCACGAACGAAGACCTGTTCGCCGGGACCCCGATTTAGGAAAACGTCGATGAAGATGGCTTTTTCATGATGAAAGAGCCACTGAGCGATCCGCTTCGCGTTGCACCAATTGGAGAGCCGCATAGTTAACGATTTCGTTCTTTTCCGTAAACGATTTCGGAAGCCAAGAAAAACTATACACCCGCGGCGCCGGGGAGGGGCCTCAAGGCCAGTACATTTAGCATTGAATCGATTCCGCCTGTTGGAGCGGAGAGCCGGCAACCAGCGACCATGGCACGCAAGACAACACGGCCGAAGAACGTCCCGCGCAGGCCCGCATCGGGCGTCAAGCAGACGAAGAGCGACAGGCAGGACCGATCCGAACATGCGCAACGGCCGGGACACGCACGTGTCTCGGGCCGGTGGCTGTTGAGCGCAGTCGGTGTGTCTGTCGCAGCAGCAGCGGTCTGCGCGTGGGTCGTCCTGTGCCTGCTTTTCTGGCAAGGAGCCTGGCAGATGCTTTACAAGCCGACGACGGCGATTGCGCGCACGCCGGCCAGCGCCGGGCTCGCCTTCGACGCGGTGGCATTCGCCGACACGGACGCAGGCGTGGCAAGGCTCAAAGGCTGGTGGATTCCGGCTGCGCCAGGAGCGACTTTCGGGCGCTTCACGTTTGTTTACCTGCATGGCAGCACCGGGAATCTAGGTGACACTGTGGACGCGGTCGGCCCGCTTGCATGCGGTGGGCGTGAATGTGTTGGCCTTCGACTACCGGGGCTACGGACAAAGCGAATTCGCCAGGCCCAGCGAAGCGCACTGGCAAGAGGATGCCGGCTGGGCGCTCGAATACCTGATTCAAACGCGCCACATCGATCCCGCTGCGATTGTGCTGGATGGCACGGGGCTGGGCGCGAACCTGGCGCTGGAGATGGCTGCTGATCACCCGGAGCTGGCAGGCCTGGTGATGGATGAGCCTCTGGCTGAGCCGGTGACTGTGATATTCGACGACCCGCGTTCCAGACTTTTGCCGGCCTGGTTGCTGGTGCGCGACCGCTGGGAGATGGATCGGCCTGCGGGAAAGTTGCGAATCCCTTCATTGTGGTTTTATCGGGCTACTCTGCAAGGACACGCGGAGCAGAAGCGCCAGGAAGCTTACGGTGTTGTGCAGGCACGGAAAGAGCGGGTTTGGCTGACGGGGTCGTCCGATGTCGTAAAGACCGATTCTGTTGCGTTGACACGCTGGCTCGGCGATTTGACGGTTCGATGATTTGGCGGCCCGCTGATTTACCAGCCCGGCTTCACGCGGGGCGCGGAATATCGCGATGCAGCGCCTTGACCTGATACCCGGCCTTGCGGAGGCGCCTGGCGATTTCTTCGGCCATCATCACGCTGCGGTGCTGGCCGCCGGTGCAACCAAAGGCCACCGTGAGATAGCTCTTGCCTTCTTCGACATAGTGCGGCAGCAGGTAGAGCATGAGCTTTGTGACGCGATCGAGAAACTCCCCTGTCTGCGGGAATCTGCGCACAAAGGCCGCGACTTTGGGATCGAGCCCGGTTTTCTTGCGGAATTCAGGCACAAAGTGTGGATTGGGCAGAAAGCGCACGTCGAAGACCATGTCCGCATCGAGGGGAACGCCATTCTTAAAACCGAAGCTGAGGCACGAAACGAGCAGGCGCTTGGATTCCTTTTCGCGGCCAAAACGGGCGAGAATGTCAGCGCGCAGCTCGTGCACATTGAAGTTGGAGGTGTCGATCAGGGTGTCGGCGACGTTGCGAATGGGATCGAGCAGTTGCCGTTCTTCCACGACGGAGCGCCACACCGTCTCTGACCTGCCCAGCGGATGCGGACGCCGCGTTTCGGAGAAGCGGCGGACGAGCACGGCATCCTGGGCATCAAGAAAGACCACGCGCGTGCGAAGCAGCTTCCTGATGCTCTTGAGAATATCGGGAAGGCGGTCAAGAGTCACGCCTTCGCGAACGTCCACCACGATGGCGGCTCGTTCGACCTCAGCCGATTTGCTGACGAGTCCAGCAAAATCCGGAAGCAATTCAAGCGGCAAGTTGTCGACGCAGTGAAATCCAAGGTCTTCAAAAGCCTTCAGCGCCGAAGCCTTGCCCGCGCCGGAGATTCCGGTGACGATGACGAGTTCCTTGGGGAACTTGGCGCGGGCTCTCTGCTTGCGGACGGTGGCTGCCGACCTGGCCGCTCCGCGCGGGGGCTTTGGAGGCGTCATGGCTTTCATGCTACACCGGAGGGCCCTTGGAATCGGGTTCCGATTCAAGCCCCGGGCGCGAGCGCCCAATAGCCTGTATCCACGAGTTCAAGCGCTTGATCGGGAGCCAGCGGAGGCGAAAACAAAGGACCCTGGCCCGATGCGCAACCCATGCGGACGAGTGCGGCGAGTTGCTCCGGGGTGCGGATACCTTGCGCGACAATCTGCAGGTCCAGCGTATTGCACAACCGGATCAGGGATTCGAGCACGGCCAGTTGGCGGCCGGTTGAAGTGGCGGCGGAGGTAAGCCGGGGAGCGAGCTTGACCATGCTGATGGGCAGGTGAACCAGATAATTCAAAGGCGCGAGGCTGCTGCCAAAGTCATCGATGGCCACGCGCACCTGCCAGTCCGCGAGACGCTGCAGGACAACTACCGCGGCGTCGGGGTTCTCGTTGAACGCGCTTTCGGGCGCTTCAAACAAAAGCCGCGCCGGGTCTGTGCCGGAGGCCGCGAGAGACTTCAATAAATCCGAAATCAGATCGGGATGAAAAAGCTGCCCGTGGGTCAAGTTGATGGAGATCGTCAGATCCCGCACTGGCAAGCGATCACTCCAGCTACGAAGCTGCGCGCAAACGGCGTCGAGGGTTTCGCGGCCCAGCAGAATGGAAAGGCCAGTGTCTTCAGCCACCGCGAAAAGCTCGCGAGAGTCCTCCATTGTTCCGTCGGCGCGGCAGAGGCGGAGAAAGGATTCGAACCCCTCCAATTTGCCGTCGGCAAGCCTGTAAATGGGCTCGTACTGGAAGGCGAACTGGCGCTTCTCGACCGCGGAACGCAGTTCGCGCTCACGCTCCTGCTGGCTGGTGACGGAAACTTCGAGATGCTTGTCGAAAATCTCGTAGCGGCCACCGCCCGATTGTTTGGCGCTGTACATGGCAACGTCGGAGTCGCGGAGGAGCATGTTGGGTGTTGTGTGTTCAGAGGCGGCCATGGCGGCGCCGATGCTCGCGCCCACGAAGACAGAATGCCCAAAGATGTCGAAGGGCCGCTCGAGTTCACGCAGAATGCGAGTGGCGACGATTTCAAGATCGTATGCCGTGAGAATGTTCTCGACGAGAACGGCAAACTCGTCGCCGCCCAAGCGCGCAGCGGAGTCCTCCGGGCGTAGCGTGGAGCGGAGCCGCCCGGCAACGGCTGCCAGCAGGACATCGCCCGCGGCGTGACCGAGCCCATCGTTGACTTCCTTAAAGTGGTCGAGGTCAAGGTAGAGCACGCCGCAGCGATAGTCCGGATTTCGCTGGCGCCGGCTGAGCGTGAGGTTGATGCGGTCAAGAAACAGCGCCCGGTTGGGTAATCCCGTGAGCAGGTCGTGCATGGCGTCGTGCTGCAGCTTCTGTTCGGTTTCTCTATGCTCGCCGACGTCACGGAAGGTGAAAACATGTCCCACCTTGCCGCCGTTCACGAGCAGCGGTGCAATCTGGAGGCTGACGTCGACAAGTTCGCCAGCCTTGTTCGAGCGCACCGTCTCGACGGTAGCGAAACCGCGATCTTCGGCGGCTTTGAGTAAAGCCGCATTTTCGTTGAAACGCGTCTCGGGAACGATCAATTCCCGAAGGCTGCCGCCCGCGGCTTCCTCCGCAGAGAAGCCGAACATCCGGGTAAATGCCGGATTGGTGTACAGCACATGATTCTGATGCTCGATGGCGACAGCCTCGGGAAGGCTGGCCAGGACGTCTTCCATGAGCTGAGATTTTGGGGCGCGCTCCCGTTCGCTGGGATGGGCGACGATCACGGCCTCGCGCGACTCGGGATTCAGGACGCTGTAGGTGCCTTCAACCGAGATCAGCCCGCCATCCTTGGACGGGAGTGTGGCATGAAAGGATCGGCTGCGTCGCGTGGTAGTAAGAGAAGTCTTGGGCTCTGCCGTGCCGGGAAAAAGTCCCCAGAAAACGTCCTCGACGGGACGTTCAGTCCATTCTCCTTCGGCCAGCCCCAGCGCCTGACGAGCTTCTGCATTGGCGAAAGTGATCTTCCCAGCGCATTCCAGAAACACTAGAACCGGAAGACCGTCGAGCACCTCTCGCTTCGCGTCAGGACTCGCATTTTCGTGACGATTCAATCCCGTGGCCTCCCGGGCACGGCCGCAACTGAAACTCGCAAAAGCTTTCGTTTCAGCGAGAACCCGGCCCTCGAAGGAGCCCTTGCCATTGATCTGATCGTATGGGCCACGAGGGGCGCCAACCATACCCAAAATCGGTCAGCCGGTGCAACCAAAGTCCGAAAGAGCGCTGCATTTGCGCCCAATTTTGTGCGCGCCGTCACGGAAATATGATGTCAGAATCAGATGCAAAGGCGCGACCGGCATCGTGGCACCCTGCCGCGACCAGAAGAACGCGGACTACGAAGAAAAGAGCGAGAGTGACCTCTGATTTTGCGCGCTCCAGGTCGGTGGCCGCATGATTTCGAACCTGGCGATTGTCATTCCCAGGTCTCAAAATCGAGACCTGGGGCACCCATTTTGGTACAGAATTAAACGGTCACGGGCCTTTGTGAACATTTTAAGGGATCTCCACCAGCTCCATTTGACCGTCGCGGCGGCGATGAAGCACAAACATTTCGCCGACAGCAGTGCGGAAGATAAGAAGATCGCGGTCGCGGAACTCAGCGTCCTTGACGGCCTCTTCAATGGTCATCGAACTGATGGCGATGGCTTCGCTGTTCCTGACGATGTGCGGCTCGACAACCGTGGCGCGCGCGGGAAAGGAGTGGACTGCGATCGACGCTCTCGCTTTGCTGGCCAGTCGGGATGTTTCCTCATTGTCGGAGTCGTCGAGCGGATCGAAGCGCGCTTTAGGCCGTGCGACGGGAGGTGCCGTGAGCACTTTGTCGATCTTGGGGAGGCGCTTGCTCACCAAGCGGCGGTCCCGATACCGCTGGGCCTGGAGCTCGGCGTGCGCCATGGCTTCACGGAGTGCCGCAACCGGCGTATTGGCTTTGCCTGTGGCTGCGATTTTCTGAGTTCGGGCCTGCACGGTTAATTCGACTGTGTGGAGATGCCTTTGCGTGCTGAACGTGATGCTGGCGCGCGCGGTGCGGCCCAGGACTCGTCCAATCCGCTCCATGCCTTCCTCGGCTTGTACGCGCAGAGCTCTGGTGATCTTTCCCGTCCTGGCAGTCATTGCCACGTCCATGGTCGCCCTCCGCTCACGTATTGTGATTCCGCCGGGGGAATCCGGCATTTGTGGAGCACAGTATATGCCAAGGCGAGTGAGCAAGTCAGCAAGCCAGCAGGTCAGCGAGTCAGCGCGCCTGCGGGCCGTGGTCCGATGCACCTTCTGCCATGCAATGCCTGCAGTATCCGGCACGCGTTCCGCATCAAAACTTCAAACCGTCCAAGGCAAAAGCCGGAAGCTAAAACCAGAAGCCGGTTTCAGATTTCCCAACGCAACAGGACAGTGCCGACGGTGAAGCCTGCACCCACTGCTGCCAGGAGCACGAGATCGCCCTTTTTCAGCTTGCCCTCTTCGATGGCCGTCTCCATCGCCAGTGGAATGGTTCCGGACGAGGTGTTGCCATATTTTTCGATATTAATGACCACGCGATCCGGATTCATTCCCAGCCGGTCCGCCGTGGCAGTAATGATGCGCTTGTTGGCCTGATGGGGAATGAAGCAGCCGAGATCGGCGCCGGTGATGCCGTTGCGTTCGAGCAGTTTGGCAGTGGCCTCGACCATTTTACGCACCGCAAACTTATAGACGGCCGGACCGTCCTGATGGATGTAGTGCATTTTCTTGTCCACGGTTTCGTGGGTGGGGGGGTTCAGGCTCCCGCCGCCGGGCATGTTCAAGCTGACGCCGCCCGACCCGTCGATTTCATTGAGGTAGTCAATGAAACCGATCTCGCCCTCTTCGGCGGGCTCGACGAGCACAGCGCCGCCGCCGTCACCAAACAGAACGCAGGTGGTGCGGTCGGTGTAGTCGGTCATGCGCGTATTGGCGTCGGCGCCGCAAACCAGGACCTTGCTGTGCGCTCCGCTTTCGACCATCTTGACGCCCGCCTGAAGCGCGTATGTGAATCCGGAGCAACCGCCGGAAACGTCGAAGCCCCATGCGCCGGTGGCTCCGATTTTGTATTGCACGAGGCATGCGGTCGAGGGATACATCATGTCGGGTGTGACCGTACCGACGAGGATGACTTCGACTTCGCTCGGCTTGATGCCGCGAGCGGCAAGACATTTTTTTGCAGCCTCGGTGCACATGTCGCTCAGGCCGAGCCCCTTGGCCAGCACATGGCGCTCGCGGATGCCAACGCGCTCCATGATCCACTCGTCGCTGGTATCCACCATTTTTTCAAGGTCTTTATTAGTGATCACGTCGGGAGGGACGTAGGTTCCAAGCGCGGTGATTTTTGCGCGCCGGCCCACGATGGGGCGAACGGTAAGGCTCAATGCGTTTCTCCTTGCGGCACACGCGCCGGGTGGGGAGACCGGAAGGCCGCGTTCACAACATGAGAAATCGAGGAAAGCGTTAAAAAAGTACCGGGTGACCTACTGCGCCCGTACGAGCCCGTTACCGTTGCTTCCTTCCGGACCTGGCGGGGTTGGCGGGATTACGTCGCGTAGGACCCGGCACTGCTTGATTTTAACACTTGGACACTGTGCGAGATTCAGTGCGGCGATGCCCAGGTGACGGATCGAAAAACAAAGGCCCATCCAAAATCGGATGGGCCTTTGCTCCTTACGCAGTGCAGGGGAGGGATGTTGAATTAGTCGCCGGCAACCAGCTCTTCAACGGCATGTTTGGTCGCGGTGAGATCGAAGCGGTCAAGGTTCATCACTTTGCTCCAGGCCGCTACGAAGTCGTGCACGAACACCTGCTCGGAATCGGCGCACGCATAGAATTCCGCAAGAGCGCGAAGCTGGGAGTTGGAACCGAAGACCAGGTCGACAACCGTGCCTGTCCACCTGAGCTCGCCGGTGGCGCGGTTGTGCCCTTCGAGCACGCCTTCAGACTTGGCGGACTTTTGCCACTTCGTGTTCATGTCGAGGAGGTTGACGAAGAAATCGTTGGTTAATGTTCCGGGCCGGCTGGTGAAGACGCCAAGTGCGGAATGCCCGAAGTTAGCGTTCAGTGCGCGCATGCCGCCGACCAGAACCGTCATCTCGGGAGCGGTGAGCGTGAGCAGGTTTGCGCGGTCTACGAGCAACTCAGCTGCTATTGGCTCGTATCCCTTCCGTAAGTAGTTGCGGAAACCGTCTGAGACCGGCTCGAGCACCGCAAACGAATCCACATCGGTCTGCGCTTGCGAAGCGTCTGTGCGGCCCGGCAGGAAGGGAATCTTCACGCCGTGCCCAGCCTTCTTCGCGGCTGCTTCCACGGCCGCATCGCCGGCGAGCACAATCAGGTCGGCGAGCGAGACCTTCTTGCCGCTGGATTGGACGCTGTTGAAATCCTTCTGAATTTTTTCGAGCGTCTGAAGGACCCTGGCCAGCTCGGCGGGCTGGTTGACTTCCCAATCTTTTTGCGGCGCAAGGCGAATGCGGGCGCCGTTGGCCCCGCCGCGCTTGTCGCTGCCGCGGAAGGTGGCAGCGGAGGCCCACGCCGTGTTGACCAGATCGGAAGTGGGCAGGCCGGATGCGAGAATCTTCGCCTTCAGTGCTTCCGCATCTTTCTCGTCGATCAGCGGGTGGTCGACGGCGGGAACCGGATCCTGCCAGATGAGCTCCTCTTTAGGCACGAGCTGGCCAAGGTAACGGGAGCGTGGACCCATGTCGCGGTGCGTCAGCTTGAACCACGCCTTCGCGAAGGCATCAGCGAACTGCTGCGGATTCTCGAGGAAGCGACGGGAAATCTTTTCGTAGACCGGGTCGAGCCGCAGCGAGAGATCGGTGGTGAGCATCGTGGGCTGGTGGCTTTTGGAGGGATCGTGCGCATCGGGAACTGTGCCTGCGCCAGCGTTATCTTTCGGCTTCCACTGGTGCGCGCCCGCGGGACTCTTGGTCAGTTCCCATTCGTAGCCGAACAGATTGATGAAAAAGTTGTTGCTCCATTTGGTTGGCGTTGTGGTCCAGGTGACTTCGAGGCCGCTGCTGATGGTGTCTCCGCCATGGCCTTTGCCAAAGCTGCTCTTCCAACCGAGGCCCTGCTCTTCGATACCGGCTCCCTCCGGTTCGCGACCGACATACTTGACCGGATCGGCAGCGCCATGCGTTTTGCCAAAGGTGTGTCCGCCGGCGATGAGGGCGACGGTCTCCTCGTCATTCATCGCCATGCGGGCGAATGTTTCCCGAATATCGCGTGCCGCGGCAACTGGATCCGGCTTGCCGTTGGGTCCTTCAGGATTCACATAGATCAGGCCCATTTGAACGGCGCCGAGAGGATTCTCAAGCTGGCGGTCGCCGGTGTAGCGCTCGTCTCCCAGCCACTTGGACTCAGCTCCCCAGTAAATTTCTTCCGGTTCCCAGATGTCCTCGCGGCCGCCACCGAAACCGAAGGTCTTGAATCCCATGGATTCAAGCGCCACGTTGCCGGCGAGAATGATCAGATCGGCCCACGAGAGCTTGCGGCCGTACTTTTGCTTGATGGGCCAGATGCAGGCGGCGCGCCTTGTCGAGGCTCACGTTGTCAGGCCAACTATTGAGGGGAGCAAATCGCTGCGCTCCAGCACCCGCGCCACCACGACCATCGGCGATGCGATAGGTGCCCGCGCTATGCCACGCCATACGGATGAAGAATGGCCCGTAGTGGCCGAAGTCCGCGGGCCACCACTCCTGCGAGTCGGTCATGAGTGCGCGCAGGTCCTTGATGACGGCGTCGAGGTCGAGGGTCTTGAACTCCTCGGCGTAATTGAATGACTTGCTCGTGGGATTGGACAGCGGGGAATGCTGGTGCAACGGCTTGAGGTTTAGTTGATTGGGCCACCAGTTTGCGTTTGATGGGGTCCCAGTCAATGTATGTTTCAGCGCGCCATTCGAGAATGGGCATTTTGCGTCGCCACTTTTGGCGTTCTGATCGTCGACGATTGGCGGTCCGGGGTGCTTTGCCGGGCTTTCAGACATGGGACGTCTCCTTATGGCAAATATGAATGCAGTTTGGAATTTTTGTGCTGCGCTTCCTGCAGCACCCTGCGTTGCGGTTTGAACTTCTGGATTGCAGGTCGCTCGCTTGCCGGCGATCTTCGAGAACTGGACAACTTACCCACCACTCAAACTAGTCTCACTGCATCCATAAGTAAAATGAATTGTTTCTACGATGACGATTCTCGTGGCCTATGATAAAAGCATGCGGGGCGCAGCGCTCCGGTGCGACCGCCAAGCCATGCGCATACCAGTTTAGCTCTGCCGGGTGGCGCTTAAAAAGCCATGAACCTTCAGGACATCCGTTACCTGGTTGCCGTCGCCGAACTTCGTCACTTTGGGCACGCGGCGGAGGCGTGCAATGTGAGCCAGCCGACGCTGAGCAGCCAGATCAAGAAGCTTGAGGACGAACTGGGTGTGACGCTGCTGGAGCGGACAAACAAGCGCGTGGATATCACGCCGGTGGGCAGCCAGATTCTGACGCATGCGCGGCAGGCGCTGGCCGAGGCGGGCCAGATGGAAGCAGTGGCGCGGGCGGCGCGCGATCCGCTGGTGGGGCCGCTGAAGCTGGGCGCGATTCCAACGTTGGCGCCTTACCTGATGCCGCTGATTCTGAAGCCGCTGAAACAGGCGTATCCGGGATTGACGATCGAGCTGTGGGAGGACCAGACGCGCGCGCTGATTGACGGGCTGCGCAACCACCGGCTGGATGCAGCGCTGCTGGCGACTCCGCCCGACGCGCCGGAAATCACCGAGATAGCGCTGTTCGAGGAGCCGCTGCTGGCGGCGCTGCCTCCGGATCACAAACTGGCCAGAGCAAAGAAAGTGAACGAGGAGACGCTCGCGGGCGAGCTGCTGGTACTGGCCGACGGACACTGCCTGGCGAATCATGCGCTGGCCGCATGCGGCGCAAAGGGCGGACTGATGGGTAGCGGGCTGCAGAGGTCGATGCAGGCCGCAACGCTGGAGACGCTGGTGAACCTGGTTGCCGCGGGATATGGGGCGACGCTGATTCCCGCGCTCGCAGCGGACTCGTTCAAAAGGCGCGAGATCGTGCTGCGGCCGCTGGCGGGGCGATCGGTACGCACGATTCGGCTGGCGAGCCGGCCGGGATTCCCAAGGCCGCAGGCGCTGCGAGCGCTGGAGAAGGTGATCAGGAAAGCGGTGGGGACGATGGCGCGGAGCAGGTGATGGATCGCATTCTGCTCTTAAAAAAGCGGTGGGCGCGAAGACCAGCGGAACCGGCGAATCAAGTAAATATGCGACGTCTCGCGAAAGAAACGAATTCCGACCCCCTTATCCACAAAGGCACCTCTTATCATCGTTGACCGTGCGATTCTGCATCCGTAAAGTCTGTAATCAAGTAGTAAATCTGTCCGTGCCTGCGGCATTGTCAAAGTTGCCGCCGAAGGGACAGCTATAGGTGTGAAACGCGCTCAATCGTCGCGGAGAGAAAATGCTGAAATTAAAGAAGATTCACATCCTCGGCTTCAAGAGCTTTTGCGACCGCACGGAATTGACGGTGGCGGGCACGGGCATTGCCGTGGTGGTGGGGCCGAACGGGTGCGGGAAATCGAACATTCTGGACGGGGTGAGCTGGGTGCTGGGCGAGCAGAGCGCCAAGAGCCTGCGCGGCACGCACATGCAGGACGTGATCTTTGCCGGAACGCGCGAGCGCAAGCCGCTGGGCATGGCGGAAGTGACGCTGACCATGGTCGATCCCGAGGCCTACGAGGGGCCGGTGCCGGTTGAGCCGGAGGTCGTGGTCGATCACGAGGGGCCGGCGGACTGGGACGAGGACGAGATGCGCCGCCAGCGCGCGGCCGAGGCCGAAGAGATTATCGCCGACGAGCAGCCGGGACAGGTGATCGAAGAAGAGGGCGGGCAAAGTCGGCGCCGGCGGAAGCGCAGTGCGAGATCAAGCCAGGAATCCGAGGCGGCACAAGCGCCGCAGGGAGTGGTGCTGAAGATTCGGCGGCGCAAGTTTCACAGCGACGCCGCAAAAGGGCGAAGTCGTCATCACGCGGCGGCTGTTCCGCACCGGCGAGAGCGAGTATCTGCTGAACGGCAAGCTTTGCCGGCTGCGCGACATTCAGGACATCTTCATGGGCACGGGCCTCGGGCCGGAGAGCTACGCCATCATCGGCCAGGAGCGCATCGGGCAACTGCTCAGCTCGAAGCCGTACGAGCGGCGCGCCATTATCGAAGAAGCCGCGGGGATTACGCGCTTCAAGACCAAGAAGCGGCTGGCGGAGCTGCGGCTGGAAAGCGCGAAGCAGAATCTGGCGCGCGTCGACGACATTTTTGAAGAAGTCACGCGGCAGATGAACAGCCTGAAGCGGCAGGCGGCCAAGGCGGAGCGGTTTGCCGCGGTGCGCGATGAGCTGCGCGGACGCCTGCGCGTGGTGCTGGCCAGCCGCATGGCGCGATGGATGCGGACCAGGCGCGGCTGGAGCAGGAGATCGCGGCGCTGACAGAGCGGATCAACGGTTCGGCTGAGGAGATTGGCGCAGCAGGAGGCGAGCCAGCACGCGCTGACCGAGCGCGGCTACGAGCTGGACCGCGAAGGCCAGGAGGCGCAGAACCGGGCCAGCGAAGCGGCGGTGGAGCTGGAGCGGGCCACGGCGCGGGAGCGCAGCAACACGGAGCGCGTGAGCGAGCTGGAGGCGCGGATTGCCGCGGCGGGCGCGGAGCTGGAACAGACGCGGACGCAGCTGGCCGGGATTGAAGAGGAGCGCGCGCAGCAGCGGAGCTTTCTTGAGACGGCGGCCGGCGAGGCGCACGAGTTCCGCCAGAAGGTGGAAGCGCGGCAGCAGGAAGCGCGCGCCGCGGCCGAAGAGGTGTTTACCGCGGAGCGGGAGCTGGAAGCCGGCCGCCGCCACGCGATGCACCTGCTGACGCTGGCCGGCAATGCGCGCAACCATACTGCGCAGGGCGAAGAGAGCCTGGCCGCGCTGGAGCGCGAAGCGGAGCGGCTGGAAGCGGAGATGGGCCAGGCGCGCAGCGAGCAGGAGAACCTGGGCGTGGAGAGCGGCGAGGCGCGGCTGCGCTTTGAGTCGGCAGACGCGACGCGTGAAGCGGCTGGAAGCAGGAGATTGCGGCGCTGCGCGAGAGCGCTGCAGGCCAAGCGCGCAGACGAAAGCGCGCGGCGCGCGCTGGCCAACCAGCTGCGCGGCGAACAGGCGAGCGGTGGCGGGGCGGCGCGATTCGCTGGAGGCGCTGATTCGCAATCACGGCTACGCCACCGACTCGGTGCGGCGGCTGCTGAAGCCGGGAGCGCTGGGGCCGTCGGTGGCGCCGGTGGGCACGCTGGCGGACTTTGTTGAAGTCAGCGGCGAGCACGAAGGCGTGGTGGACGAGTTTCTGCGCGAAGAGCTGAATTATGTGGTGGTGGAGAGCTGGGGCGCGGCGGAAGAGGGCGTGCGCCTGCTGAAGACCAGCGACGGGCGCGCGACGTTCCTGATTCACTCCGATGCGCAAGGCGAGCTCTTTGAGACAGGCGAGGGACCGGTGAACGAGCCGGGCCTGACGCCGCTGCGCGATGCGATGAAAGTGCTGAACGGATTTGGGCGGTCGCTCGAAGCGCTTCTGCCCAAGCTGCGGCACGGCTACCTTGCGGAGAATTCGATGGAGGCGCAGCGGCTGGCGTTGCGTTACATGCACGCCTATTTCCTGACGCCGGAGGGCGAGTGCTTCCACAGCTCGACGGTGACGGGCGGCAAGCCGGCCAGCGAAGGTCCGCTGGCGCTGAAGCGCGAGCTGCGCGAGACCGAGGGCAGGCTGGCCAAGCTGGAAGCAGGAGCTGGCGCAGGCGGAGAAAGAAGCCGAGGCGCTGACGCGCGCGATCGAGGAGCTGACGGCGCAGCTGGAGGCGCGCGGCGAAGAGCGGCGGCAGGCCGAGAGCGACGCGGCCAACCTGGGCGCGGCGCTGAAGCAGATGGAAGCCGAGGCGCAGCGCATCGAGCGGCGCTTGCAGGAGTGGCAGGCGCAGGCGGCGCGCAACAAGGATGCGCGCGAGGCCAAGCGGCAGATCGATTGCAGAGAAGCGCGAAGAGGCGGCGCGGCTTGAGGCCGAGCATGCGCAGGCCGAGAGCAGCCTGAACGCGCAGCAGGCGCAGCTGGAGGTTTCGCGGCAGAAGCGCGAGACGCTGCAGCAGGAAGCCGCGCAGATGACCGCGGAGCTGGCGGGCCTGGAAGAGCGGCGGCGCGGCGCGGAAGCGGCCTTCCAGCGCATCGACCGGCTCTTCAGCGATCTTGAGCGGCGGGTGCAGACGATCGAGCAGCAGCAGCGGCCGCGGCGACGCGGAGCGCGAGCAGCGCATCGCCGAGAACGCCGAACTGGTCAAGCGCCAGCAGGAACTGACCGGACGCGCGTGCGCAGGCGCTGGCCACTGGCGCAGTCGATTGCCGAACAGGCGCAGGCGCTGCGCCAGCAACTGGCAGAGCTGGAGACGCAGCTCAAGACCGGCCGCGCGGCGCTGGACCAGCTGCGCGAAGACCGCGCGGCGCGCTCGAGCGAGCTGGCCAAGCTGCGCTCCGATCTGGAGCACCTGGAGGCAAGCTGCCTGGCCGAGGTGAACGTTGAGGCGCAGGTGCTGCGCGCCGATGCAGGAGATTGTGCGGCTGGCGGGCGAGGAGCTTGCCGCCGAGGAAGAGACCTGCCGCGCGCTGCGCCAGCGGATGGAGCAGATGGGCCCGGTGAACATGATGGCGCTCGAGGAGTACAAGGAAACGGCGGAGCGCCACGGGTTCCTCGAAACGCAGCGCAAGGACCTGATCGAGTCGATCGAAAATACGCAGGAGACGATCAAGGAGATCGATCAGATTTCGCGCACCAAGTTCGACGAGGCGTTTGCGCAGATCAACGAGAACTTCGCGGAGGTGTTTCGCGCGGCTCTTCCAGGGCGGGCAGGCCTTTCTGCGCGTGACCGACGAGGAAAACCAGGCCGAGAGCGGGCTGGATATCGTGGTGTCGCCGCCGGGCAAGAAGCTGCAGAACGTGCTGCTGCTCTCGGGCGGCGAAAAGGCGCTGACGGCGCTGGCGCTGCTGGTGGGCATCTTCCAGTTCCGGCCCAGCCCGTTCTGCGTGCTCGACGAAGTGGACGCGGCGCTGGACGAAACCAACGTGGGCCGCTTCGCCGACCTGCTGAACTCGCTCAGCCAGGACACGCAGTTCCTGATCGTGACGCACTCCAAGCGCATGATGCAGGCCGCCGACATGATCTATGGCGTGACCATGCAGGAGCCGGGCGTGTCGAAGATCGTGAGCGTGCGACTGGGACACCGGGAGCAGAAGCGGGCGACGGCGTGAAGTGCAGCTGACCGCTCACAGCGAACAGCTTTTGGCTGCGACAGTGGTGATATTGGCTATTGTGATTTCCCAGGTATCAAAATCGAGACCTGGGGCACCCAGTGGTTGGTGGCGGGTCCGATAATTCGATTCGGGCTGTAGAGTCGCCCACTCATGGCGCAATAAAACCGCGCCATGAATGGGGCACCCGGGATTTCGAGAGACAATCGTGCTTGGCAAACTGGAAATGATTGTCGGGCCCATGCGGAGCAACAAGACCGCAGAGTTGCTGCGACGCATCGAAACGCGCCGCGAATATGCCAAGCAATATGTCCTGCTATTGAAGCCGAGCGCCGACACCAAAGCGGCGGCCGGGCTGGTGGAAAGCCGGAACCGCAATGGGTGCGGGAAGATGGAAGCGATCGAATTCCCTTCTTCCGATCCGTGGACGGTGCTGCCGGTGATTGCCGCCACGGAACAGCGGATCGGTAAGCGCGTTGAGTGCATCGCGCTCGATGAGGGGCAATTTGTTCAAGATCTTTTCTCATTTACCAAACGCCTGCTCGACTCGGGCTACGACGTAATGGTGTCGGGCCTCGAACTAGATTTCCGCGGGATGCCGTTCGGGGAGATGCTCAATCTCTCCTGGCTGGTGCGCACATACGCGGGCAACGTCACCGAACTGGTGGCCTATTGCAGTTGCGGAGCCAAGGCGCTCTATCCGCAGCGGCTGGTTGACGGCAAACCTGCTCCGTATACGAGTCCGATCATCATGGCCGGCGACAACTACGAGCCGCGTTGCGAGGAACACTTTGTGCTGCCCGGAAGGCCGCATTAAAGAACAGTGGTCAGTGGTCAGCTTACAGCTAACAGCGGACTGCTTACAGTGGACGGCGGATCGCTAACAGCGAAATGTTCGTTCTTTACACTTCTCTGGTTGAGCGGCCGGGAATGCGCTGGAGGCCGAGATTCCGCAGACGGACGATTGCCCACACTTCGCTCGAATGCTTGAGTTGATATAGTGCCAACATGCTGAACGTATTGATCCAAAGTGCGACACGATCCCCGGGACGTCGCATGTTTTCGATGTTCGGCCACCTGGGGGCGTTGGGGCTCTTCTTTCTCGCGATTATTGATAGCTCTCCGCTGCCTACATTTGGCGGCCCCGACATTTTGACGGCACTTCTCGCTGCCCGGCAAACCAATCCCTGGTACGAGTATGCGGCGGTTGCAACAGCGGGGTCGGTGACCGGAGCCTTTCTCACCTTCAGGATTGCGAGACGAGCTGGATCGGCTTATCTGCACAGCAAGTTTGGAAGCCGGAAGGTGGATGGCCTGCTCCACTTTTTTGAGAAGTGGGGCACCGGCGCTCTTATCGCCTCAACGGCAGTACCGTTTCCATTTCCAACCAGCGTATGTTTCGCCGCGGCAGGCGCTTCGAAATACCACACCGGGAAATTTCTGACGGTGGTGGCCATTTGCCGGGGCATACGGTACAGCCTGGTCGCAATCATCGCCGATCGATACGGCCGTCATTTTATCCGTATTCTGCTCCATCCGACCCAATACTGGGGCTGGCTGCTGCTCTTCGCAGCGATTATCCTCACGGTGATCGCGGCGGGAATTGCGGTGAACAAACGGCTCGCGGCTGCAACTTAAGGTCTTGAGGGCGCGGTGCTGATTACGGCCTGGTTGCGGGAACGGGGGAGAAATTGCGGCTCAGGCCAAGCTTCGTGGCTGCGCGATCGAGTTCGGCCTGAGTAAAAAAGAACTGATGCTGCGGGTTGGAGTTTGGGTAGAACCGGATGACGATCTCAGGTTTTTCGACCGCGTCACTGACGCCATCGTGAAACGGATATCCCAGGTCCTGCAATAAGTGAAGCGAGCCTTCGTCGCCGGTGGGATTGCCGGTGTCGCCGACGATAGCGAACACGCTCTTGCGGGTACGCCTGGAATAGACGGACACGAAGTCACCCACCTTTACACCGCGCTGCCGGGCCACGTTGCCGCGAACGACGTAATTGATCTTGCGGGCGTCGACATAGCTCCGCGGATCGCGCTCATTTTGATTTCCAGGATCGGTAAAGGCCGTTTGCGAGATGAAGTAACCAGGGAATGGATCCTTCGGGCCCTGCAAAATCGGGCGATTGCGCTCGTCAAGCAGATAACCGACGACTGGCTGGTCAGCGCGATTGAGGTAGTGCGCATCGAGAAGGTTGTCGAGGGTCTCTTTGCCTGGCGGACCGTAGGCGTTGGGAGCACCATCGACATCGACATCCATCCGGTGCGTCAGTATCTCGAAAGAAGGATGCGGCTTACCGTTCTGAGCGTGCGGGGCGACGGTGACGCTCAAGGCGATGGCAAGGAAGCGAAGTATGGATCGCCAAGATTGCAACTTAGCTATCTCCCGATTGCCGAATCATGGAACCGGCCACGCTGAAACCGGTTCAGACGCCGGGATCCTGTTTCAGCGTTCATCATATTTGGTTCGTATGGGTTTGGTTCGTATGGGGCCGTACGGACGGCTTTCCGCGGCAAATGCCATTTCGGCATTGCACTCCGGACGCGGGACGGGCCGACGAAGCGAGTGAAGGGCCGGCGGTAAACGATCCCAGGCAAGGATCACGGCGAAGCTCAATCGGGTAACCTGCCAGGTAACCATCGATCCGCAACGCAGAAGGACAAATTCTTCTCTTGACAGTGGCCGCATTTCGATGCGTTCCTGAATGCAGCGAGGAGGCAGGGGAGGCAGGCTATGAACAGATATGTGCAGGGAGTGATCGCATTGGCTGTGGCGCTGAGCCCGCTGGTGTGCTATGGCGACTCGAGCTACCAGGAGACGACGCAGTTGACCGGCGGCCAACTGGTGGATTCGCTGAAGAACATCCCGTTCATGGGGAAGCAATTCAAGAACATGACCGCACCGACAACGACGACGACAATGGTGCACGGGAACCAGAAGGCGGTGGTGACAAGCCAGTCGACGGAGATTTACGACCTGGACAAGCAGGAGATCATCCACATCGACCCTGTAAAAAAACAGTACAGCGTGGATACTTTTGCCGACATGCGCAAGATGATGGCCCAGATGCCGGACAAGATCAAGCAAGCCCAGGCGCAGATGGCAGCGGCCCAGGCGCAGGCGCAACCGGCACAGGCGCCGGCAAACAATCTGCAATTCAACTTTGCGGTGAAGGTGAACGATACGGGCGTGCAACAGGTGGTGAACGGCTTGAACGCAAAGCAGCAGATTTTGACGTTGACGACGACTGTGACCGATCCGAGCCAACCGGGAACGAGTGCAATTTACACGGTGACGTCAGAGATCTGGACCACGCCGGATGAGCCCGATGAGATGAAGGACGCGCAGGACTTCGATGTACGGTTTGGGCAGGCGCTGATGTCGGGAGTGGACATATCTGCATACATGAACATGCTTGGCAACACGTCGAGCGCAGCGATGACACAGATGTTTGCCGGTCAGCCGGGCGCCTCCGGGGCCTATGCACAGATGGGGAAGGAAATGGCGAAGATCCAGGGGACGCCGATCCTTGAGAAGACGAGCATGGGCGGATCGGGGACGGGGGCGGCAGCACCGCAGGGAGCGAATGGAGCCGGCAGCCAACCTGCGCCTGATAATAGCGGAGGAGGGCCGCCCAGCCTTTCGACTTCGAGCATCGGAGGGGCGCTGGTGGGTCTGTTTGGCAAGAAGAAGTCGCAGCCCGCCAACCCGCCGCCAGCGAGTTCAACGGATGCATCGCAGACTCCGGGAGAAACGACGCTGATGGAAACGACGACGCAGAAATCAAATTTCTCGCACGATCCGATTCCGGCGACGGCTTTCGAAGTGCCGGCAGGATTCAAGCAGGTGCCTTCGGCGCTGGCGCAGTCGCTCCAGAATCCGAATCAATGATGCGGTACGAACCTGGGAGGTGGCGCGGTATTCTCTCTGTTCGGGCGCGAGAGGATGAGGGAACGCGCAAGCGGGCGGGTGAGTGAGCGAGACAGACCCGCGAGTGAGTGGGCAAGCGCTTGCGATCCGCCAAGTGTCAGAATCGCGATGCTGCGAAGATGAACGACTTCAACATCACGCACGTTCTGCGTTTGCCGGTGCGCGATTTTTGGGCTCTGCCGGCGATGAGCTGAGCACCGGATCATCTCTCCCGGTGAGAAAATGCAGTTCGCTCAGCAGGGGCTGAGGCCCGTGGGCGTAGTGTGGGCGCCTTCGGCATGGCTGACGCCAAGCCCCGATACAAAGCTCATCCTTGAGGGAATTTTTGCGGATGGTGTGAAGCCTGCCGCGATACCAAGCTCCGCCTCGAGCGCGCGCAGCAACCGTGATCTTTCAACAAATCAAGTTTTTCAGAGAGCTGTGTAGCTGCGCGCTTGCCTTTTGTTTCGCGGACGGATGAGTTATGGTTATCGTTTCTGAGGAAGAACATTCGATGCGGGCTGCGGAACTTATCTCTCCCTTTACATTCCGGCTTACCGATATGCCGATTGAGGATCCCGGGCCGGGCGAAGTGCAGGTACGGATTGAGGCTGTGGGCGTTTGCGGGTCGGATATGCATGCCTACAAAGAGGGTGGAGTCGGCGGCATTCCCAACGTGTACCCGATGCTGCTGGGGCACGAGCCGGCAGGAAGGATTGTGAAAACAGGGGCCGGCGTGACCGGGCTGGCCGCGGGCGACCAAGGGGCGCTTGAGCCCGCGCTTTATTGCTATCACTGCGAGTTCTGTTTGAGCGGGCGGCATAACGTGTGCGCGAACCTTCGTTTTCTAAGCACTCCGACGCACCCCGGTTTTTTCCGCGAGCTGGTGAATCTGCCGGCCGTCAACTTTCGCCCCATCCCCACCGGAATGTCGTGCAACGAAGCGGCGCTGGCCGAGCCTCTGGCGGTGGCCATGCATTCGCTGCACCTGGCGTCGATTGGTGCGGGCGAAACAGTGGCCGTGATTGGAGCGGGGCCGATCGGGCTTTTGACGATTGCTGCTCTGCGAGCCGCCAAGGCAGGGCGAATCTGGGCGGTGGAACCGCTGGCGCACCGACGCGAGTTGGCGCGAGCGATTGGAGCCGATGCTGCGATTGAGCCGGGAGAAGCAGTCAAGGAGATTCTGCGCGAGACGGGAAAGCGCGGGGTGGACTGCGCTATCGACTGTGCGGCGGGAGAAAATACGACGGGGCAAGCGGTGCATTTAACCCGCAATGCCGGCCGCGTGGTGCTGACCGGTATCCATTCAACCGCGATGGTGTCGATGGAGGGGTCGGTGATGAGGCGCAAGGAGTTGACGATCTTCAACGTGCGCCGTTCGAACCACGAGACGGAAGAGGCTCTCGAACTGCTCCACGCGCACACCGACTGGTTTGCCCCGCTGCTGACTCATACCCGGCAGATCGAACAGATCGACGAAGCCTTCACAATCGCGAGCCAGTATCGGGAAGGCGTTGGGAAGATGATTGTGAAGCCTTAAGGCGCTTGCTATTCTTCACTCGATCCGTGGAAGAGAGGCAAATGCCCGGGCCTAAAGGCCTCGATGATTTTAAGGGTTTTATGCAGGGGTTGAAGGGGCTGCGGAAAAAGGCTCTAAAGGTAGCGCCAATTTAGCAGGGGCTAAAGTGTCTGCGTGAGAACTACACAAGGTACTTGTAATTCACATCGGAGTTGGGCGACAAGAGAAGCATGTCGCGATTCAAGGTTTACAGCCCGGACCAGGCGTATCTGCTTCCTCCGAGCGTGCGGGACGAGTTGGGCGAGAAGCACTTGTGCTTTTTCGTCCGTGGAGTGATTGAGCGGTTGGATATGAGCGAGTTCGAGTTGAGCTACAGCATCGAGGGCGGCGAGTTGTACGCTCCGCAGTTGATGCTGGGCGTGTGGCTTTACGCTTACGCGCTGGGCATCACCAGCGCGCGGCAGGTGGAGCGGCGATTGGTGGAGGACTTGGCGTTTCGCTACCTGGCTGCCGGCGAGCGAATCGACAACTGGGCGTTGAGCGCATTCCGCCGCCGTCACGGGCGCGCGTTGAACGACGCGTTCACGCAGGTGCTGGAGTGGGCGCAGCAGCAGGGTATGGTGAAGCTGGGCCGGGTGGCGATCGACTCGACGCGCATCGCGGCCAACGCCAGCAAGGATCGTGTGGATTCGGAGCAGGCGCTGCGCGATAGGCGGGCGCAGCTGCGCCGTCAGGTGCGGACCTGGCAGAAGGCCGCCGATCGCGACGATCAGGAGCCGGGCGGGCTGGAGGTGGCCATCGGGGAACTGAACAAGGCGCTGGCCGAGATGCCGCGGCGCATGGAGCGGCTGAAGAAGAGCGGATTGAAAAAGCTGTCGCGGACCGATGAAGACGCGCGCTTTTTGCGTCAGCGCGGCGACAGGTTCGTGCTCGGCTATTCGGGGGAAATTACCGTCTCGGACGATCATCTGATCGTGGCTCAGCGAGTGACGCAGAACGTGACCGACAACGGCTCGCTCGTGCCCATGCTGGACGAGACCGAACAGCGCTGCGGCGCGCCGCCGGGTGCGGTTCTGGCAGACAGCGGCTTCTTCTCGATCGATAACCTTGAACAGATGGAACAGCGCAACATCGACGCTTATGTACCGGACTCCAACATGGCGCGGGCACTGAACCTGGGCGGGCACTGCCGCACCCGGGCCTGCGCCCCGGCTCACCGGCGCATGCGGGCCAAGCTGCGAAGTCCGGCCGGCGAAGCCGCCTACGCGCGGCGCAAGGCAGTCGTCGAACCGGCCTTCGGAGTCCTCAAACAACAGCGTGGAATGAGACAATTTCGCACCCGTGGATTGCAAAACGTAAACAACGAATTCACACTGGCAACGCTGGCCTTCAACATCACCCGGCTGCATGCCCTGCGAGCAGCTTGAAACAAAAAACAGAGCTGCCGGTAACGACAACTCAAAACAGCAACGCCGCTGAACTCGGGCAAACGACGTTCTCACGCAGACACTAAAGCCCGACATTGATTTTGAGGCTTGTGCGGCCCAACTGAAGTCGTGCCCTTGTTACAAAACCTCCGAATTCGTCTGCACGAGTGAGTTTTTCCGCGAGCTGTGAAACCCCCGCCTCCCTCCGTTAAGAGTTTTTTCGCAAGCTGTCAGGCCGTGCCCTGACACTTCGTGCGTCTTCGAAAGAATTTTTCTAGCGGCTGTGGATTTCCGGCGGCTGTGAAATCGCCGCTTTTGAACGCAGGATTCATGCAGCCAAGTCCAGCTTCGAAGGCGGTGGATTCACGGCAGGATGGAGATGGGGTGGGCTGCGGGGCAAAAAAAATCACCCCCGAAGGATCACGTCTCCTCGGGGGCGCTTGTAGAAAGAACTTATAACACAAGATAATATCGGGGACCAGTAGCCGGCACTGGAGGTCGGTAGCACGCGGCTACTGGTGATCCCTGCACTAAACGAAGTAGCCGCGGCTTCCCCTTTCCACTGCTGCCTCGTGTCGCCCGGCTCAAAGAGGACTTTCTTACACGCCCTCCGAACCATGTTGACAATTGGAGTGTCGCTCATGTGGCGAATTGGGTCCGTGACGGCCATCACAGGGGTTTGTGTCAAACAAAAAGCCCGGGAAGCGAGGCTTACTGCAGCCGCGAAAAATCTTCTGGCCCGGGCCACATGACGGAAGCCACAGAATTTTCGGGATGCAGGAAAGATTATTGACAAAGCGCGATGGCCGAATGACAATCGGAGATTCACGGCGGTTTCAGGTTTCAATTGGAATTTTGAGTGTCTGGAAGGCCGCATCTCCCTGTCAGCCGCATCCAACTGGATGAAGTGGCATAGAGACACTCTAAATCTGGATTCGTTTTGGTCCCCCCGAGGAATCATCATTCATGGCAGCTTTGCTTACTACAAATCTGGGCGCGACTCCCCTGCTTGGACGGGGCAAGGTGCGCGATCTATATGCCGTCGATGGCAATTTATTGCTGGTGGCTACGGATCGAATCTCGGCGTTCGATCACGTGCTGGCGACCGGGATTCCGGACAAAGGCAAAGTCCTTACGCAGATTTCGCTTTTCTGGTTCGACCTTTTGAAGGACGTGGTTCCGAACCACCTGATTACGGCCGATGTGAAGCAGTTCCCTGCTTCGTTGCAACCCTATGCGGATCAACTGGAGGGGCGCACGATGCTGGTGAAGCGCGCCGCGATGTTTCCTGTGGAGTGTGTGGCGCGCGGATACCTGACGGGATCGGGGTGGAAGGAATACAAGGCGTCGCGATCGGTTTGCGGCATTCCGCTGCCGGCCGGACTCCAGGATGGCTCCCGTTTGCCGGAGCCGGTATTTACGCCGGCCACGAAAGCCGAGGGCGGGGAGCACGACGAGAACATCGCATATGACAGCGTGGTAAAGTCGGTGGGCGCGGAGATGGCCGAGGAGTTGCGGCGCCTGACGATGACGATCTACAAAAAAGCTGCCGCGTACGCCCAGACTCGCGGACTGATTCTAGCCGACACAAAATTCGAGTTTGGCAAAACCGCGGAAGGCGTTATTCTTGCCGATGAGGTTTTGACGCCAGATTCTTCGCGCTTCTGGGATTTGCAGGCATGGAAACCTGGCGGCGCGCAGCCATCCTTTGACAAGCAATTCGTACGCGACTACCTGGAAGAGATCCATTGGAACAAGCAGGCGCCGGCGCCAGGTTTGCCGAACGATGTGGCGGAGCGCACGCGGGACAAGTATTATGAAGCCTTCAGGAGATTGACCGGACAGGAGCTCGGATCGTAAGGTCTGTTTTCAGACCCAGAACCGACGGAGCGAATTATGGCGTGGGTTGATTGGGTCATTGTGGTTGTGCTGATCGTAGCGACGCTGGGCGGAATGGCGCAGGGATTTCTCCGCTCGTTTTGTTCGCTGGCGGGGTTGGTGCTGGGACTGCTGCTGGCTGCATGGAATTACGAACGCGTGGCGGTGATGATCAGGCCGATCATTCCGATTCAGGCCGTGGACGACGTGATTGGATTTCTGGTGATCGCGCTGCTGGTGATGGCGTTTGCGAACATTGCCGGCGGTATCCTGTCGAGGACGATCAATTGGATGGGACTGGGTTGCCTGGATAAGGCGGGTGGGGCGGTCCTGGGATTTGTGCAGGGCGTGCTGCTGGTGACGGTTTGCATTCTGGTAACGGTGGCGTTTTTTCCGCAAGAGCGCTGGCTGGCGGAGGCGAGGCTGCCACAGGAGTTTACCGGGGCTTTACATGTAAGTACGAGCATGAGCCCGGGCGAACTTGGGGATCGAGTGAAGGATGGGGTGAAGCAGTTGGAGCACGGATCACCCGAATGGATGCACCCCGGTAACGGTCAGAAATGATGAGATTTGCTGCAAAGCGGTAAAGCACGAGTTACACTGATTGATCAAGACTGGCAAGAGGAACGCGTGAGACGAGAACTAGACATCCTTGTGACGCAAATGCACTCCAGCGGAATTCGCTATGAGGAGGCAGTGCGCGAATTCAAGAGGCAGTATCTGCGCGAGGTCCTGATTGCGCACCGCGGGAACCAGTGCAAGGCGGCAGAAGAGCTGGGCATGCATCGCAATACACTGAGCCGCGCCATGGCCGAACTGGGTCTGGACCTGGCCGATGTGCGCGCCGGTCTCAAGCGTCCGCCCAGGAGCGAACGTCCTGTATATAGCGCGACACGCCAAGGCTACCGCCAAGGCTGAGGGCGCTGCGGGAAAAAACATCTTGAGGCGCTGCTCCAAGTCTTCCAAGGGCGAATGTCCGCGTTCGATTGCGGGAGTTTACGGCAGGCGGGCTGACGCCTCGATCTGCCATAAGAGTCCGGCAGACGAGCCAGGCAAAAAGTCCGGATAGAAAGTCCGGTCCTCCTGAGATTTCCCGCAATTTAAAAAGCGCACCTGATCCTATGGCGACATTTTCAACGACGAAAGGTCCGCGTATCGCGATCGAGCCCGATTTTGAATGGGACGGTCAGGACGCTTACCTCTTCGATATTGACGGCACGCTGTTGCGCAGCCGGGACCGCGTGCATTTCGACTCCGTCGCTTCAAGCGTGCACCGGGTGACGGGATTTGAAATCACGCTGGCGGGGGTTCTGCTGCACGGCAGCACCGATACCGCGATCCTGCGTGAGGCATGCAACCAGGCGGGGATTCCCGCGACGGTGCTTGAAGAGCGGTACGACGCGATTCTGGAAGCCATGCGCAACTGCGTGGTGGAGCGGCGGAACGAGCTGGATCCGGAGCTGATGCCAGGAGTGGAAGACGTCTTGCGCCACCTTGCCCAAAAGGGCGCGCTGCTGGGTGTGGCCTCGGGGAATCTGGAGGCCATCGGCTGGATCAAGATTGAAAAGGCGGGATTGCGCGAGTGGTTCCGCTTTGGCGGCTTCAGCGATCATTTCCCGATTCGCGCGGAGTTAATTGGCCAGGCGGCGCGCAAGGCCGGCGAACTGGCGGGATGCGAACGACGCGCCGAGGCGAAGATTTGCGTGGTAGGCGACACGCCGCGCGACATCGAGGCTGCGCGCGCCAATTTTCTTCCGGTGATTGCCGTCGCCACGGGAAAGTACAGCTTCGATGAGCTGCAGGCGTGCCAGCCTGAGGCTTGCGTTTCGTCACTGGCCGACCTGCTGGCGACGGTCAAGCGCGCGCAATGAAATTGCAGCGGATCCAAACCGGAAGCCGGGCGCGTGGCGGCGTACGGGTGCTGGCGCGGTGGTGCATCGCGGGATTGCTGCCGGCGGTCTTTGCCGTCGCGCTGTCGGCGCAGGCGGGCGGGACCGCGAGCGCAAACCAAGGCCTGGCGGGCGCGGGGAGCGCGGGCCTGGAGGCCCACGCGACAGCCGGACAGGAGTCCGGCGCTACCAACCCCGGCGATGCGGCGAATGGGCAAGCGACAGCGAACGCCGAGGTTTCTACGCCGGCGAGCGCGACGGCCGGCGACCAGACAAAGCCGGAAAAGCGAGTGCGCCGCGGCGACCGGGAGCGGGCGGCGAAGCTGTACCTCGATTCCAGCAAGCTGTTTGTCAATCGCCAATTTGAAGCGGCTGCACAGGGCTTTGAACGAGCCGCGGCGCTCGATCCCACAAATTCCGACTATCGGCTCGCGGCCGGCGTGGCTCGCGGTCACGAAGTCACGTCGCTGATCCAGGACGCGGCCAAAGATCGTCTGCTCGGCGACGATGCAGCGGCGCGCAAGGCGCTGACAAAAGCACTCGCACTGGATCCGACAAACGCCGAGGCCATCCAGCATCTTGACGAACTGGCCTATGAGTCCGCAGCGGTACCTCCGGAATCGCCCAACGCGCAGAACAAATTGAAATTGGCAAACCCGGATCCGCTGTTGCCGACGTCCGCGCCGCAGAGCTTCCACGCGCACGGCGACCAGCGGCAACTGATCGAGCAGGTGTACAAGGCCTACGGGCTGACGGCGATGATCGATGACAGCGTGCGCTCGATCCAGGTCCGGCTGGATGTGGATAACGCCAGCTTTGAAGAAGCGGCGCGCGTCGTGAGCCTGGTGACCAACACTTTTTACGTTCCGCTGGATGCGCATCACGTGATTGTGGCAACGGACTCGCGCGACAATCGCACGCGGCTGGTTCATCAAGAACTGGAGACGGTCTACCTGGCCGGGCTGAACGACGATGAAATGAACGAAGTTCAAACCCTGGCCAAGCAGGTGTTCCAGGTGGACCAGGTGCATCTTTCAACATCCGAACGGACCATCACGCTGCACGCACCGGAACTGACGCTGAATGCGTTCAACACCACCATGCGGAGCCTTCTTGGCGGGCGCAGCCAGGTGTTGCTCGATGTCCGGCTGATCCAGGTTGCGCATACGAGCGATCGCAACACCGGAGCGCAGTTTCCGCAGAGCATTGCGGCTTTCAATGTGGCCGCCGAAGAAGAGTCGCTGCTGAATGCGAACCAGAGCCTGGTGCAGGAGATCATCTCGTCGGGGCTCGCGTCGCCCAACGACCCGCTGGCGATCCTTGGCATTCTGCTGGCTTCAGGACAGATTTCAAACCCACTGCTCTCCAATGGATTTGCGATTTTTGGAGGCGGGCTCACACAGTCGGCCCTGGCCCCGGGTTCGACGACGATCAATCTCAACTTGAACACGTCAGACTCTCGCGAACTCGACCAGATTCAGCTTCGCCTTGAGGATGGCGTGCAGGGAACGCTGAAAGAGGGGGAAAAGTATCCCATCCAAACCTCTTCTTATTCGAGCCTGTCGCCGAACCTGCCGAACATTGCGGGACTGACCGGCGCAGGAAGCTCAAGCAGTCTGACCTCGCTGCTCTCCTCACTGGGCAGCGCGGTGCCCAACATTCCCATGGTGCAATACCAGGATCTGGGCTTGACGCTGAACGCAACGCCCAAAGTGCTGCGCAACGACGATGTAGCACTCAGCATCGACATGATGCTGACTGCACTGTCAGGAACCATGATCGACGGCAATCCCGTGCTGGACAACCGGGCATACTCCGGGATCGTGACGCTGAAGGAAGGCGAGGCAGTGGTGGTCGCGACAGAATTGGACAAGTCGCAAAGCCTTGCGATCAGCGGCACTCCGGGACTGAGCGAGATACCGGGAATGAACAATGTAACGGACAAAGACATGCAGAAGAATTACGCCACCCTGGTAATCGTGATGACGCCGCACGTGATTCGCGGCACGCAGGCAGCCGGGCATACGGCGATGTTGCGGATCGCGAAGGGTGGGCAGTAGGCGCTCGAGCCGGTGCGTGAAGAAGCTGCCTGGGCGTCCGTCCGTGGGTTGATCCTTGAGAAAAATTTAGGGGTGCATCGTGCGTCGATGAATCCCACCTTCGGCGGTCAGCCGTTCCGGCTGACCGTCTAGGGTGGGACACGCGCGGGTTGGTGGTGGATCTGGCGATTCGATTCGAACTGTAGCTTCTCCCACTCATGGCGCAAAGGATGCGCCATGAATAGGGCACTCGAAGTTTTGTGGTGGATTACGCGATTTGATTCGGACTGTATCGTTTCCCACCCTATCGCGGGAGACGCGAAAAGGGTGGGACGACATGGAAGCGCGATGTGTTTACTGGGCGATGCCGTCTGACTTGAGCTGGTAGTCGATCATCTTCTTCAACACGTCATAGGGCCAGTTGGCTTGAAGCTCGCGGCCATCGACCATGAGCGTGGGCACCTCGCTTACGCCCAGATCGGTGCCGAGCTTGATGGAGGCTTCAACATCCGCCTTGATCTCGGGTGTCGCGGCGCAAGCGGATACCTTTACCGGATCGAGGCCGGCCTTGGTTACGGCGCTGTTGAGAGTGAGTGTAGCGCCATCGGCGGTCCCGAGCCCCTCCTGGCCATCAAAGACGGCGGCTGCGTATTGGAAGAATGCGCTGCTGCTGCCGAGCTTGCTGACACAAAGGCCATATTCCGCAGCGGTCATCGCCTGAGGATGGATGGAGGGAATGGGAAAGCTTTGAAACACGATGCGCGCCTTTGGGTAATCGGCGGCAAGCTTCTCCATATTGGCTTGCGCTTCCTTGCAATGGGGGCACTGGAAATCGGCAAACTCGACTAACTCAAAGTCTTTTGAAGGCGAGCCGCGATAGGGGCCGTTGGCACGATCCTGCAACTGCTGGCGGGCATCGGCAAAGGGATGCTCGCCAAATACGATGATGGAATCGGCGGTAATAATATGCTTGCCGTCAGGAAGAGCAAAGAAAACGAGAACCGACGGCTTCTGCTTGCCGGTTTTGTCGCCGATGAGAACGATCACTTTGCTGACACCATCAACAGGAGTCTTGAGAATGGCCTGCACCTGCCACATGCGATTCTCGTCGTAACCCCAATTGGCACTCAGGAAGCCATCGACGACCTCTTTTGTGGGCGAAGTGGCAGTGAAGTTGGTCGGGTCGGGCTTGGGAAAAACCGGTGCGGCGGATGGAGCCGGCGCGGAAGGCGTGGGCGTAACAGGAGTCTGCTCCTGCTGCGCAGTGGGCGCTTCAGGAGCGGCAGTTGCCGGAGCAGGCGGTACATGTTGCTGGGCTACAGCCTGGAGCATAGGAACGAATAAAGCAAAAAGCGCGGCGGCGCCGAGGAAACGGGTTGACGGACGAATCAAGCTTTTCTCCTTCGATTGCGGGATGACTCCCAACCTTATAGCTTAAATGCTCGCGCGAGGTGGGGGCCAGCGGGGGTGGCAATGGCCGGACTGGCGTTCGGCGTAACAGCCGGACTGGAGTCCGGCGCTACACCTGCACTTTGACGGCGATGGGAAACCTGCGGCCCATGCCAAACGACTTGGAGGTCACCTTCAGGACCGGAGCGGCTTGCTGGCGTTTGTACTCCGAACGCTCGACCAGGTGCACTACCTGTTGGACGAGGTCGAGAGAAAAACCGCATTCCTCTGCGATGCGCTCCGGCGTTTCATAGCGTTCCACGTAGGCTTCGAGGATTGGGTCGAGGATTTCGTAGGGCGGGAGCGAATCGGTGTCCATTTGACCGGGGCGCAGCTCGGCAGAGGGCGGCTTGGAGAGGATGGCCGCAGGGATTTTTTCCTGGTCCCGGTTGAGCCAATTGCATACCGCGTACACCCGCGTTTTGACGAGATCGCCGATGACGGCAAGAGCGCCCACCATGTCGCCATACAGCGTGCAGTAGCCTACGGCCATCTCAGACTTGTTGCCGGTGGTGAGCACAAGCGCGCCGAATTTGTTGGAGAGCGCCATGAGAAGCGTGCCGCGAATACGAGGCTGGATATTCTCCTCCGTGATGTCTTCCTTCAATCCGCCGAAGAGGGGTTGGAGCGCGTGAGTGAACTCCTCGAAGAGCGAGGTGATGCCGATGGTTTCAAAGCGGATTCCGAGATTGGCGGCCAACTGGCGGCTGTCATCGATGGAGCCCGAAGAGGAATAGGGGCTGGGCATGCCAACGCCGATGACATTTTCCGCGCCGAGAGCTTCAGTGGCGATCGCAGCGACGAGGGCCGAATCAATGCCGCCGCTGAGAGCGACAATCACCTTGCGGAAGCCGCACTTGCGCACGTAATCGCGCGTCCCCAGCACGAGCGCGCGATAGGCGGCCTCGGTTGCGTCCTCTTCATGAGCGGGGAGCGGCGACGCGTTGAAGGGATCGAGCACGACGAGGTCTTCAGCGAACGAGGCGGCTTGCGCGATGAGCTCGCCGCGCGCGTTGAGGGCCAGCGAGGATCCGTCGAAGATGAGGCTGTCGTTGCCTCCTACCTGGTTGCACATGAGCACCGGAATGCGGTCGCGGCGGGCGATGGCGGCAAGCATTTCGCGACGAATGGCGCGCTTGGAGTGCCAGAAAGGCGACGAGGAAAGGTTGATGTGCAGAGCAGGGTGCTGGCGCATGAGCTCTTCCATGGGATCGACGGGGTAGAGGCGGCGCGGCCAGAAGTTCTTGTCGTTCCAGGCATCCTCGCAGATGGTGACGGCGAGTCGAACGCCCTCGAATTCGATGACCTTCTGCGGACTGGAAGGAGAAAAATAGCGCTGCTCGTCAAAGACGTCGTAGAAGGGCAGGAGGCGCTTGTGCTGCTCGAGGAGGAGACGGCCGCGGTCGAGGAAGACTGCGGCGTTGAAGGCTGGTTTCCCATCCTGCTGATCGGAAGGCAGCGCCACGCCGGCGAGGACGGCGGTGGACAGGTCCTGCGTAGCCTCGGCGAGTTCGTCAACCGCGGAACGGCAGCGGGCGAGGAAGCTGGGTTTCTCAAGGAAATCGGCGGGCGGATAGCCGCAGATGGCAAGCTCGGAGAAGACGGTGAGGCGGGCGCCCTGGTCGGCTGCGCGGCGGCTGGCGGCGACGATCTTCTCCAGGTTGCCGGTGAAATCCCCGACCGTGGGGTCTATCTGGGCGAGTGCGATCTTCACAACTCCAGTTTATATGGTGGGACGGCGGCTTCTTCATTCTGCGGAATGCAAAGCGCTTGAACTTCTATCTACTTTATTCACAATGACCTATGCAGAATTCCTCAAGGGCAAGCCGGGGCGTAGAGCCGCTTGGTGTTGGACCGGGAAACATGTCCGGAATCGAGCCAGGCTCCCAAGAACCCAAGTTTGTGGCGGAAACTGGTCAAAAAACAGCCTCTTAGAGGAACCTCTGACCCCCAAATGGGGGATTTATTTACGCTAAGGTAACTGCCTAGAATCAAATTCATCACTATTTGACCCATTCCAAGTCATGCACGCCGGGTGGTTCGAAAACTCTCAAGGATAAAGACAGTTCGACCTGTCGGGAGCACACCATCGAAGCGCAAACGCGATTAGGCGAGCTTTTAGTCCGAGCCAAGCTGGTCACAGAAAAGGACGTAACTGCGGCTCTGGAGCGGCAGGTGGTCTTCGGTGGAAACCTCGGGGACAACCTGGTTGCGCTCGGTGTGATTGAACAGCGCGTGATTGAAAAGTATATCCACGGGGTCCCGCAGGAACCGAAGGACATTGCAGCGACGGGAATCAACGACACGGATCTTCTGGCTCTTTTCATGAAGATCATCTTCTCGGGCCGCATGGAAAAGCTCGGGCAGGTCGCCGACGCCATCAAGCTGCCTCAGCCGATCGTGATGGACCTGGCACGGATGGCAATCGAGCGGCAATTGCTTTATACGCTCGGCTCGCAGAATTCCGACAGCATTCTGGACATGCGCTATGCACTCACGGATGAGGGCAAGCGGTGGACACTGGACGCGCTCCAGAGGTCGGGATACATCGGGCCTGCGCCGGTGACCCTGGCAGAGTTTGTTGAACGCGTGAACATGCAGAAGCCGACCAATGAGCGCGTCACAATGGATCGAGTCATCAAGGCGATCAGCGGCTTGACGATCGAGCAGAGCATTGTGGAACAAGCCGGGCCGGCATTGAACTCAGGCCGGGCGATCCTGCTCTACGGACCTCCCGGGAACGGCAAAACTTCAGTGGCGCTGTGCTTCGCGAGCATTTACCAGGAGCTGATCCACATTCCCTACGCGATCATGGTCGAAGGACAGATCATCCGCTTCTACGACCCGCGCATCCACGTGCCGGCAAGCCCGGAGACGAAGAAGGAAGATGGTCCGGAGCTTGGGAACTTCAAGCGCGAAACGTGCGACCGGCGCTGGATCAGGTGCAAGAGGCCTTTCGTGATGGCGGGAGGCGAGTTGACGCTGGATATGCTGGACCTGCGCTATGACCCCATCGGCCAGTACTACGAAGCACCGCTGCACATGAAGGCGCTGGGCGGCTGTTTCCTGATCGATGACTTTGGCCGCCAGTTCGTGAGCCCGCGCGATTTGCTGAACCGCTGGATCGTGCCCATGGAGAGCCGGTGGGATTACCTGAAGTTGCGCACCGGGGCTAGCTTCAGCATCCCGTTTGAAGAAATCGTGGTGTTTGCGACCAACCTCGATCCGGAAGATTTGATGGACCCCGCGTTCCTGCGCCGGCTCCCGTACAAAATCGAAGTGGGTCCGCCGAACCCGGATCAGTTCCGACGCATCTTTGAGCGGCAGTGCGAGGAACGCTCGATGACCCTCACCGATGAAGTGTTCAACTTCATCGTCTACCTGATCACCAGAGAAAAAGGCCTTGAGCTTGCCGGATACCAACCGACCTTTATCCTTGACCAGGTGATCGCCACGTGCCGCTTCCTGAGCAAAGAGCCCGAGCTAAAATCTCCCTATATTGAATACGCGATCAATAATTTGCGCGTGAAGCGCAGCCCACAGCCGCGGACGGAGCGGGTGGTGCGGCCGGATGCGCCGGAAAGACCGGCTGGGGTCAGCGAGCCCGCCGACGTTTACGAACCGTATCCAGTTCAGAAGATCAATCCCGCATGAAGAGAGAGCAGCACGCCGGGCGCGTGGTCGGCCAGCGAAGTGAAATCCCTCAGGGGCTAAAGCCCCGCGATTCCATGCAATCATTACGGCATGATTCAGTGGGTTGCCCAAGAAAAAAGGACGGAGAGGGGAACTCCAGCAGTAATTTCTTCCGGGCCTAAAAGCCGCGCTGATTCTGTGGCCCTTATGCGGGGGTTGAACAGGCTGCGGAAAAAGGCTTTAGAGCATTTTCTTTAATAGTGTAGACTTGTCGTGGCGATGATCCGCGGCGAGTGAATCGATGGCGAAGCCATAGGGGGATGACCTGCGCCGTAAGTTTCTGTTTGCTTACGATCAAGGCGAGGAGACGCTGGAGGAACTTGCGGATCGGTTCCTGGTGAGCGTGGGCTGGGCGAAGAAGATCTCCGCACAACGGAACCGCACCGGGCAGGCCGAGCGGGTGCGGCACCAGCCCGGGCGCAAGTGGCGTGCCGGTGTCGCGGCGCAGCGACAGGTGATGGATTGGGTGGCATCGAAACCCGATCTGACGCTGGCTCAACTGCAGGCCAAGTTGCATAGTGAGGCGAGCATTTCGCTCAGCTTGGGTCGGATCTGGCATCTGTTGAAGAAGTTGGGTCTGCGGCTGAAAAAAAGTCACTCCACGCGGTCGAGCGGGACAGCGAAGCCAACCGCGAGCGACGCGAAGAGTTCGCGGCGCGCATCCAGTCGATCTCACCGGAACGGCTGATTTTCCTTGACGAGAGCGGTGTCACTACCTCGATGACACGGCTCTACGCACGCGGTCCGGGAGGCAGACGCATCCACGAGGCGACGCCTGGCGGTCACTGGAAAATCATGACGATTCTGGGCGCCATGAGCCTCAGCGGTATGGTCGCAAC
Source organism: uncultured Acidobacteriaceae bacterium (assembly GCA_963758785.1). Classification (GTDB taxonomy): domain Bacteria; phylum Acidobacteriota; class Terriglobia; order Terriglobales; family Acidobacteriaceae; genus Telmatobacter. The sequence goes on along the minus strand of CAVWXA010000009.1, from coordinate 267,754 downwards.
CATGACCATCGAAGAGCCTACCGACACCGATATCTTCCTGGCCTACGTTGAACACCTGCTGTACCCGGTGCTGAAGCCCGGCGACGTGGTGGTGATGGACAACTTGAGCGCGCATAAGGCGCCTGCAGTTTGCCAATGGATCGAAAAAGCCGGCGCGGAGCTGCTCTATCTGCCGCCCTATTCTCCCGATCTGAACCCCATCGAGAAGGCCTGGGCAAAACTCAAACAACTGCTTCGCGCAGCCCAGGCTCGAACCAAAGAAACTCTCGATCAGGCCATCACAGAAGCCCTGCCATGCATTACTCCCGGCAATGCCCAGGCTTGGTTCAGACTCGCACTAGATGGTCTACAGTAAAACAGAAAATGCTCTAGCGGTGGCGCCAAATTAGCAGGGGCTAAAGCCCGACATTGATTTTGAGGCTTTTGCGGCCCGACTCAAGTCGTGCCCTTGTTACAAAACCTCCGAATTCGTCTGCAGGAATGAGTTTTTCCGCAGCCTGTGAAACCCCGCCTCCCTCCGCCCGGATTCTTCCGCAAGCTGCGAAGCCGCGCCGTTGCAAAACTGTTTCTGCAACGAGTTCTACTGTGGTGAATCCAAGGTTCGCCGCAGGAATCGGCGCCGCAAATGCGGGTCCTTCGACTCGTCGCCGCGGCGACTCGCTCAGGATGACCACAGTATTTTTATTGCGAATTTCAGGGACAGGATACTAGGAGCCGGTGCCGGCGAAGACTACGCCAACGGTGCGCAGAATGATTTTGAAGTCGAGCCAGATGCTCCAATTCTCGATGTAGGTGACGTCGAGAGAAACATAACTGGCGAAGGATGGGTCCTGCCTTCCCTGCACCTGCCAGAGACCGGTGATGCCCGGGGTGACGTCAAGGCGCCGCAGGTGGGCGAGATTGTAATTCCGCACCTCGCCGGCCAGCGGAGGGCGGGGACCGACGATGCTCATCTCGCCACGAATGACGTTGAAGAACTGGGGCAGTTCGTCGATGGAGTATTTGCGCAGAAAGCGGCCGAGCCGGGTGATGCGCGGATCGTTGGTGATTTTGAAGAGCACGTCGTCGCGCTCATTCATGTGCATGATTTCGGCGCGGCGTGTGTCGGCGTCCCGAACCATGGTGCGGAACTTGATGCAGCGAAAAACGATGCCCTTTTTGCCGATGCGCTCAGAAGAGTAGAAAACCGGGCCGGGCGAATCGAGCTTGATGGCGATGGCGATCGCAGCAATCAAGGGCGACATCAGGGCCAGGGCAAGCGCGGAAAAGGCGGTATCAAAAACGCGCTTGAAGAACAGGCCCACTTCGGGAACAACTCCGCGATGCAGCGGAATGGTGGGAAACTGGCCGATGTATTCGATGGGGCTGGCCCACGCCATGCCGTCATACAAATCGGGGACGATGCGCAGATCGACACCATGCGCGCGCGCCTGCTTCAGCACATCCTCGACGATCGCGCGTTCGCAGGGAGTGGTGAAGAAGATCTCATCGATGAATTGCTTGCGGGCGTTCTCAAAGAGCGTATCGAGGTTGCCAACGACGTCACCCGAATCATCGAGTCCGCGAGGGTTGGAGCCAGGAAGATCGATGAAGCCCTTGAATGTGTAGCCGAGACGGCGAATGCTCTGCAAATGATGACGGAGCGCGCGCGCCTCAGTGCCCGTGCCCACGATGAGCACGTTGCGCGTATCGAGGCCGCGATCGAACCGCCGGTAGAGCAGGAGGCGGTATGCGAGGCGCCGCAGTCCCAGCGCGAGAGCTACCAGGGTGACCGTGCTGAGCACGATGGTGCGAGGAATGTCGTCGGCGTGAACCAGGTAAAGCGTGCCGGCGAGCAGAAAGCCGGAGGTAAAACACGCCTGAGCACTCAGCCTCTGCTCATGGAGAAAGTTGGTGATGCGGGTGGGTGTGTAGAGGTGCATCCGCCGGCTTGTGAGAATAAGAACGCATGTGAATCCGCACAGCAGGGCGAGGAGAATTTCCATGGACCGGCCGTGGATCAACGTGCCATGCCAGAATCCTCTTGCGCCCGCGACAGGGGTGGTACGGAACTCGTAAAGCGTGGCGACGATGGCGGCGGAGAGTACGGTTGCCGCGTCCAGAACCATCCAAAGTGTGGACGCCCCTCGCGCGATTCGCGGGGGATTCACTGCCGCGCTGGCTTCCCACCCGGCGGGAGTCGCCAACGAAGATGACAGCCTTTGCCAGAAATCCGAAGTTGCCATAAGAGATGCTCAGACCTCAATCGTTCAGAGGCTCATGAGTGACGAGCCACCGTGACTGATTCGCAAGCAGAGAGAACCAAAGCTAGGAAAACAGGAGATTCCGCAAAGGATTTCTCGACCGGAGTCCCTGAGTGAAGGCTTGTTGAGTTAGCAGAAGTGGACGAATGCACAGAGTTACCCGCGGGGAGCCCACCCAGCCGGCGATCACCTGGGATGAAGCTTTGATATTGATTTCTTGTATGCCGGCACCGGGCAAACCCAAAGGCGTTGCACGCGTTCATAGCCAGCGGCGAATTAATGCGGGTTGACATCCGAGTGAACATTGGCTTTGAAACCCAGGTCGGCCTGCTTACCTGGAGGTTTTAACGATGGACAGCGGAGTGAAAACGACCACTCAAGGACCCTGAACCGGGGTAACCCATCAAAAGCGTGTGGCGGGATCTTTCACTCGTCATCGCGGCGCTAGAATATGCAAAAAGAGGGCACAGTCATCGTTCACAAAAGACAGGACTTGCAACAGAAATGGCCCGGTGAGGGTTACAAACTCAACAACAATTTGGTTACTGACGGAGGTTACTTAGAGACAAGTCCATTCTAGCTCGAAATCGTCAAGAATCAATATCTTTTATGGTTCCCCTATGCCGAAGGTACCAAATAAGCATCGAGGGCAAGGAAGAGGCGAATATCAGGGTCCCTGGATGCAAGAAAGCCTGCAAGGGGGCCGAAGAATTGCGCCCTGCCCTGGTCAAGAAACAGCACGGTGTCAGCGAGCTGCCGTGCAAAGCGCGTGTCGTGCGTGACCACAACACTGGTAAAGCCAAGCTGGTGCTTCAAGCGCTGGATCAGGGCGCCAAGGCGGCGGGCAATGATGGGATCGACCATGGTGGTTGGCTCATCATAGAGCACGACTTCAGGTTGCGCGGCAAGGGCGCGGGCCATGGCGATGGCGCGCTTGCGCCCCGTGGATAGACTGGCCGGGAAGGCGTCCGCCACATCTTCAGCGCCGACCAGGGCGATCAAGCGGTTAACGAGCTGCTCCACCTGGTCCTCGGCCAAACCACCGCGCTCGCGCAACGGAAAGGCTACATTCTCGCGTACGCTGAGCGAATCAAACAACGCGCCATTCTGGAAGACCATGGTCACGCGTTGGCGAATGGCGCGCATACCCTCTTCGCTGAGATCGGTGATTTCCCGCCCTTCCACATGGATCGATCCCGAATCGGGCTTGAGGAAGCCCATGAGGAGGCGCAGCGAGACGGATTTGCCAACGCCGCTGCGGCCGAGAATGCACAAGGTTTCGCCTCGGGCCACAGAGAAGCTTACATTCTTGAGCACCGCTCGGCCATTGAAGGAAATTGAGACATCGTCAAAAGCGATGAGGGGACCCAAGGGCGGCGGCCCCGGTGGAGCGATGGACGGTGGCCCATCGGGGGCCGGCGGCTGGGCAAGCGCGTCCAGCTCGTCTTTGAGCGGCTGGAGCGATTCCGACGGTTCGGGTTGGGAGGAGGGATCGGACACTGGACCTCAAAACAAGATTACGCGATGCGCTGGGTTGCGAGCGCCTCGGCGCGAGCAAGATCAGCAGGCTTGTTCACATTGAGGAACCAGCGGAAGACGGGCAGCCCACGGGGATGGGTGACGTGACCGGATTGAGCGAGAAATTCGACGTCAGGGCTGCTGATGGCCTGGCCCATAAAGGTTGCGGCGGCCTGAAAGGCTGAAAAGCAGCCGCCGCGGTGGGCGTCGAGCTCTGCTTTGAGCGCAGGCAGAGCGGCGCGGTCGAGTACTGCAGGAAAGGTTTGGATAAAGCCAGAAACCCTGGGAACGGTAACAGCCGAGCCGGTGATTGCGGCGTGGTGGAGGAGAAAAACGATGAGGGAGGGCGGCAGAAGAGGGAGATCGACGGGAAGAAATACGGCGTAGCGCGCAGAAGTAGAAGCCAAAGCGGCGCAGATGCCGGCGAGTGGACCGAGGCCGGGTTCAGAATCCTCGATGACCGGCGCGAATTCTGTGAGGGAGGAGCGGGCTCCGGCGATGGAGACTGGGATACCTGCCTCGCGGAGAATTTTGAGAGCGAGGACGATGAGCGGCTCGCCGGCGAAGGGCGTGAGAGCCTTGTCCTGGCCCATGCGGGTGGATTGGCCACCGGCTAGAACGAAACCGGCGTCGTCAGGATGGCAAGCGGTTGATTCAGGCTTGCGATCCCCCACCCTATCCGGGTCCTCCGAGGCGCGGCTCGAAGGGTCCGATGAGGATGGGGCGACGTGCTTCGGCCGCGGATCGGGCATGCTCAGTGGCCAACCTCCTCCAGGAAGCGGATCAGCGACTCGATGCCCAGCTCGAAATTCTTCAGGTTGAACTTCTCGTTGGGCGCGTGGAGATTGTCGTCGGGCAGGCCGAAACCCATCATCACGCTGGGCAGGCCGAGGTGACGGTCGAAGTCGCCGACGATGGGGATGGAGCCGCCGGAGCGGATGAAGACGGTGTCCTTGCCCCAGACCTCGTGCAGGGCGCGCGTGGCGGCCTGGATGTAGGGATTGTCGACCGGGATCAGGCAGGGGTCGCCGGAGTGAATCAGGCGGACGTCGACATCGACGCCGTGCGGGCGCAATTTTTTCGACATAGCTCTTGTAAAGAGCGAAGGCTTTGGCGGGAGTCATGCCGGGAACCAGGCGCATGGAGACTTTGGCGGTCGCCTTGGCGGGGATGACGGTCTTGGCGCCTGCGCCGGTAAAGCCGCCGGGAATGCCGTGCACATCGAGCGTGGGCCGGGCCCAGGTGCGCTCAAGCACGCTGTAGCCGGCCTCGCCCACCAGTTGCTTCGAGCCGACTTCGTTCATGCGGTACTCCTCTTCGTCGAAGGGCAGGCTCTGCCAGGCGGCGAGTTCCTCGGGGCTGGGAGGGACGATGTCGTCGTAGAAGCCGGGGATGAGAATGTGGCCGTCTTCGTCTTTGAGTTTGGCGATGATTTGCGCCAGCGAGACGAAGGGATTGGGCGCCGCGCCGCCGTACATGCCGGAGTGCAGATCGGTATTTGCGCCGCGCACCTCGAGCTCGGTGTAGATCATGCCGCGCAAGCCGACGCAAAGGGTCGGCAGGCCGGGCGCGAACAGCTCCGTGTCGGAGACGAGCGCGAAATCGGCTTTGAGGTCGGCGGGTTTTGAGGCGACATAGTCCGCAATTCCCTCCCCTCCCACTTCTTCTTCGCCTTCGAAGAGGACGCGCACGTTCAACGGCAGCGATTTGTTGGTCGGCCAGCAGCGATTCCAGCGCCTTGACCTGCGCAACCACCTGGCCCTTGTCGTCGACCGCGCCGCGGGCGTAGAGATTGCCGTTGCGCTCGGTGGGCTCGAAGGGCGGCGAGAGCCATTCGTCGAGCGGATCGGGCGGCTGCACGTCATAGTGGCCGTAGATGAGCACAGTGGGTTTGCCGGGTGCGTGCAGCCAGTCGGCGTAGACCAGCGGATGGCCCTTGGTCTTCAATGAGCCGCGCGTTCTCCATGCCGATGCGCTCGAGTTCGGCGAGCAGCGTTTCGGCGGCCTTGCGGCAATCGCCTTTGTGCTCGGGCAGCGTGGAGATGGACGGAATGCGCAGCAGAGCTTTCAACTCATCGAGAAAACGGGGGTGGTTCTGGCGTGCATAAATAGTTGCAGAAGAAGACATCGAACGGCTCCCTTACAATGGATTTCAACAGTTAACAGAAAAGTATAGGCTTTCGAACTTCACTTGGTCCGCTCAGAGAAAAGGAAGATTATTTTGCTAAAACCCGCTGGTGCGCGCTTCGTTGCCTATCGCAAATATCTTCGCTTTCTCGCCGTACTGACATTGAGTGCTTGGGCGGCAGCATCTCTGGCACAGACGAAGGCAGACAATCCTTACTTCGCGAGACGAAACACGTTCGGAATTTTCGGGGCGTACTCGGGCGACTCCAGCCACATTTTGCTGGGCGACGCCGAAGAACGGATTCTGGTGAACTTTGGAGTGTCCTACAGCAGGCGGCTGATTCTCAATCGCATCCTGAACTGGCAGTACAACGGAGAACTGATGCCGGTGGTTCTGGAGAGCGATCCGTTGAGCAGCTTTGTGGAAAGCCAAACTTCGCCGACCAAGGCGACCTACGCGTACGGCGGTGAACCGCCAGTGACGTGCAGCCCGCTCACGATACCGTATACGACCGTCGATCCGGTGACCGGGGTTGATTACAGCGGCACATTGACCATTGCCTGCCAGGGGCGCCGTTGGACTGTTGGGCAAGCCATGTCCCCCGCCGGATTCCAACTGAACTTTCGTCCGCGACGCAAGTTGCAGCCATTTCTCATCGGACATGGCGGATACATGTATTCCACCCAGCAGATCCCCGTACCGGGCGCCGGATCGTTCAACTTCACATTCGACGCAGGGGCCGGTCTCGAACTTTACCGGAGCCGGAGCCGATCCATCCGCGTGGAATACCGCTATCATCACTTCTCGAATAACAATACGGCCAACCTGAATCCCGGCGTCGACAACGGGCTTTTTCAGGTGACGTACGCATTCGGACGGTGAGTGAAGGCGCACGCAGGGCGTGTTTCAAAAATGGGCAGGCGTGACGGCAGGGGCTGAAGCCCGACGTTGATCGTGAGGCTTTTGCGGCCCGGCTAAAGCCGTGCCCTTGTTACAAAGCTGTTTTTTTGAAACACGCTCCAACAAATTGATTTCAAGCCTCTGGCCCAGAATTCGTTTTACATGAGATGCTTTCTGTGTGCCCGGGCCGACGTGTTTGGAGGTTAGGCGATGAGAGTTCTCCGGCAGGACCTGGATTATGCATTCCGCCAATTGCGCAAGACGCCGGGGTTCACCGCGACCGTGTTGCTCACGCTTGCGCTCGGCATCGGCGCTAACTCGGCCATCTTCACGCTGGTCAATGCCATCTTGCTGCATAACCTGCCGGTAATCGATCCCAAAACCCTCATCCGCATCGGCGACCAAGATGACTGCTGCGTCAACGGCGGCTGGCACGACAGTGGCGACTACTCTCTCTTTGCCACTGAAACCTATTACGTGTTCAAGAAGAACCTGCCGGAGTTCGAAGAGCTGGCCGCGATGGAGTCCGGCTACGCCTGGCGGCCCATTACCGTCCGCCGCGCCGGACCCCAGACCGTAGCGAAATCCGTCGTGGGAACCTTCGTCTCCGGCAACTACTTCCGGGTTTTTGGACTTACGCCGGCGGCGGGCCGGCTTTTTGTGGATGGCGACGACCAGAAGGGCGCGCCCATTACCGCCGTGATGAGCTACGACGCATGGCAGCAGGATTACGCCGGCGACCCTCACGTGGTGGGAAGCGCGTTCTACATCAATACCAGGCCGGTCACGATCGTTGGTGTTGCGCCAAAGGGATTCTACGGGGACCGCATCGACACCAATCCACCCAAGTACTTTCTTCCCATGAATTCGATGGATGAAGTCATCGGCGCACCGTACTTCAACGATCCCGACACGCAGTGGGCCTACATCATCGGACGCGTGAAGCCGGGGACTTCCCTGCCGGCCCTCCAGGCGAAGGTCAGCGCGCTGCTGAAACAGGAGATTGCGCCGCTCAAAACATTTACCGATCAGCGCGCCCAGAAGGTCCTACCCCGCACCCACGTGGTGCTCACTCCCGGCGGCGGCGGTATCCAGAACATGCAGGATGGTTACAAGGACCACTTGAAGCTGCTGCAGTGGATCGCCGCGCTGGTCCTTCTGGTCGCCTGCGCCAATATCGCCAACCTGCTGCTGGTGCGCGGCATGAGCCGGCGCGCGGAGCTTTCCATCCGCTCAGCGCTTGGCGCGCAGCGCAGCCGCATTGTGCGCCAACTTCTTACTGAAAGCATCCTTCTCTCGGGTGTGGGCGGCCTGCTTGGGCTCGCCATCTCCTATCTCGGAGCGCACGCGCTCCTGGCGCTGGCCTTTCCTGATCAGCACAGCATGCCGGTCACTGCTTCGCCTTCGCCGCTGGTCATCGGCTTTGCCTTTGCGCTCTCGCTGGTGACGGGCATCCTCTTTGGTCTTGCGCCGGCGCTGATGGCCGCGCGCACGCATCCCGCTGAAGCCCTGCGCTCCAACGCGCGCACCACCTCCCACGGAGCATCTTTCCTGCAGCGCTCGCTGGTTGTCCTCCAGGCTGCGCTCTCTCTCGTGCTGCTGGTTGCCGCGGGACTTTTTGCCGAGAGCCTCAACAAGGCCGAAAACGTGGACATGAAACTGGATGCGACGAACCGCTACATCGCCCACATCAATCCGCAGGCGGCCGGCTACAAGAACACGGAGGTCGAGCCCCTCTACCAGGCCATCGTCGACCGCTTCCACGCGATTCCCGGCGTTATGAAAGTCGGCCTCGCCACCTACACACCGATGGAACAAAACAACTGGGGATCCGGCGTAAAGGTTCAGGGTGAGTCGGACTTGAACAAAGGCGCATCCTGGGTGAAAGCCACACCGGAGTACTTCGACTCCGTGGGCACGCACGTCGTCATGGGCCGCGGCTTCACGCGGCAGGACACGCTGAATGCACCGCCTGTCGCCCTGGTCAATCAGGAATTCGTCAAGCAGTTCTTCGGCAAGCGAAACCCCATCGGCCATCGCTTTGGTTTTTCGGGTCCGTCCAAAGTCACTCAGGATGGGGCGCATGAAATTGTTGGCGTTGTCGAAGACACCACCTACACCAGCGTCTACTGGAAGAACCACACCATGTATTTCCTGCCGCTCACACAGCGTGCCGGAGTCACCAACGACCCGGACAACCCCGTCGAAAAAGATATGTCGCTGTACGCCGGCGCGCTGGTCATCCAGACCGCCCATCCCATCCCCGGGTTCGAAAAGATCGTCGGCGACACCCTGGCGAGTATCAATCCCAACCTCACGATCGTGAAGTTTCAAACCTTCCAGCAGCAGATTGACGACCGCTTCATCGAGGAGCGCCTCATCGCGCGCCTCACTTCGCTCTTCGGGCTGCTAGCGCTGCTGCTCGCCGCCATCGGCCTTTACGGCGTCACAGCTTATACCGTGGTTCGCCGCACGCCCGAGATCGGCATCCGCATGGCACTGGGAGCGGCGCGCAGCCACGTGATCGCAACGGTGATGCGCGGCGCCATGCTGCAGGCCGTCGCCGGGCTCGCTATCGGCATCCCGGTAGCAATCTTCTGCGTGCGATATGTCAAGTCGCAGCTTTATGAGATCACGAGCGTGAATGTGCCGGTGATGGCCGTTGCCATTGGAGTGCTGGTGCTTTCGGCTGCCATTGCAGGGATCATTCCGGCGCGGCGCGCAGCCTCGATCGACCCGGTGCGAGCCTTGCGCATTGAGTAAGCCGCGCCTTTGCAAGCAGCGCACAATCGCTCTCGCTCAGCATGCTCCTCAAGGAAACTGAGAAGAAAATTGAGCCCTGTTGCGTCCTAAAATTTCATCGAAATGTATTCACCCTCAAGAAACGGAGGACCGCCAGGGACGGCAGTCCTCTCGTTTCGCAAGCAACTTGCCGGTGACTATGCGGCTTGAATATTGGTTACGTGAATCGTGTTGCTGGCTACGTCAAGCGTTCCAGTAACCGTGACTTGTTTGCCTTCGTACTTCTTCGCAGCGTCCTGATCATCGAGGAAGTGTCCGGATATTTTGCCCTCGGGCGTTTGGCCTGTGATCAGGGCAAACTGTCCGCTCTGGAGCTTCGCAATCTTGCCCGTGAATGACTTGTTTTGTTGCTGATCTTGTTGCTGCTGACCTTGTTGCTGCTGGTCTGGTTGCTGCTGCCCAGGCTGCTGGGCGTTGTCGCTAGTTTGGGCAGCCAATCCGGGGGTGAAAGCGCAGAGGGCCGCCGCCAAAACGAGTGCGAGCGCCCCTCCAAGATGATTACTTCTTGTCATTATCTGCTCCTGTATTTTCGGTTTACTTGCTCCTATAAAGCGATCGCCCTCTTCGCAAAACTCAAGGGTGATCGAGGATACTTCCTCCTTCAGAAGCAGGGATTCCGTGGTGGGTTGCTCGCGTCAGTTGGTGGGTTGCTCGCACCTTTCTAATCTCATCAAAGAGAAATTTGTTTGCGTACATCGTGAAGTTTGCAAGTTCCGGGACAAAGAAGCCCCATTGCGAGAACGAGAACTCATGCAAGCTCTATCCTTAGAGCGTGTTTCATAAATAGGTTCGGCCTCAAGTCAGTGACTTATGTATGAGGGGGGTGAACTGTTGAGCTTCTGTCATGAAGAAGCGGCAGAAGCTGTTGAGCGATGAGCAGTGGGAGTTGATCGGTCCTTTGTTCCCGGAGCCACGACGCAGGAAGGACAACCGGGGCCGTCCGTGGGCCGAGAACCGGGCATGTTTTGAAGGAATTCTGTGGGTTCTGCAAACTGGAGCAGCGTGGCGCTTTCTGCCCGACGAGTATCCCTCGCCGTCAACCTGCTGGCGGCGGCTGAAGCAGTGGGAAGAGGAGGGGATTTGGCTCAACGCTTGGCGAACTCTGCTTGGCGCCCTGGACGCAGAGGGCCTGTTGAAATGGGACGAAGCCTTCCTGGATGGCAGTTTCGCTCCAGCCAAAAAGGGGGCGACGCAGTCGGCAAAACCAAGCGTGGCAAAGGCACAAAGTGGATGGTACTGGGAGACGGTCAAGGTGTTCCGCTGGGACTTCGGCTGGAAAGTGCCTCTCCGGCAGAAGTTACGCTTGCGGACGCCACGCTCAAAGAAGTCCGCGTCCCCAGGCCGAAAGGTCGGCCGCGGCAGAAGCCAAAACGGGTGATCGCGGATCGGGGTTACGACTCCGATCCACTGCGGCAGAGATGGAAACGGCGCGGCATCGAGTTGATCGCGCCTTACCGGAAGAACAACAAGGAGAGGAGATACGAAGATGGCCGGAAACTCCGACGCTACAAACGGCGCTGGATTATCGAACGCACCAACGCCTGGCTGGGACAGTTCCGCCGATTGCTCGTCCGTCATGAACATCTGCTCTCCACCTACCGGGCATTCTTCTATCTCGCCTGCCTCTGGATCACGCTGCGGAAATGTTTATGAAACACGCTCTAGATAAATTTCGGGACGAGTGGGCGAATCTTCGGGGCGGGTGGACGAATCCAGAATTTACGAATTTTTCAAAGTAATGTAATCACATTTCGGGCGAGAACTATGAAACTCGGCGAGAAATTAGTCATCCGCGTGAGTCTACGGCCGGCGCGTAGGTTCTGTTTATTTGCCGGTAAACTCCTGCGCAATCTGCGAGAGAGGGTCCCAGTCATCGGTGCGGAACGGCGCAGCGGGCAGGCCGGCGGCGTTCGAAAGATTGCAGCCGAAGGGATAGTTGGCCCACGCATAACGGACGGCGACAGGCGCGGGTACGCTCGGGCTCCTGACCACAACCGTGTCGCCGTCGATGACCGCTTCCGCATCGACAAAGTGCTGGTCGGCGCCGGCGATTTGAAACCACTGCAATGGGCCATCCTTTGCCACCAGCCTGCCATCGACGTGCGTGAAGTGGATGCGGATGGAGGTGCCTTGAATTTGCATTGAGCTGTATTGCGGTCCGGAGTCTTCCAACTTTTGTTTATAAGTGTTGGCCAGAGCAATCAGCGCCAGGCGCGCGCCGACGGGTTCCTTGTTCTTGGGATGTACGTTGTCGGGATCGCCGGCATCGATGGTGATGGCGAGACCTGTATTCGGCAGCGCAAGAATCTGCGCCTGGCCTTCGCGAACCATGGGATTGTTGCTCACATTTTTGAGCGCGGGCAGTTGCACGGCGTAAAACGGAAAGTCTCCCTCGGCCCAAAGCTGACGCCATTCGGTGACGAGCGTGGACATCACATGCGGGTAAAGGGCGACACCGTCTTTGCCGCCGACGATGGACTCGCCCTGGTACCAGATGGCTCCGCGAATGGCGAAGGGGATGACGGAATGCAACATGCCGTTGAAGAGCACGGTGGGCTGATGCTGATCCTGAACGGGATCGTGCAACGGGCTGGGCTTGCCGGGGCGGGCGTTGATGGTTTGCGGGCCGGGAGGCGCGTCGGCAGCCATGGCGCCCGGATGCGATGTGTAAAAACTCTCGAGCTCATCGAAATGGTCGAGCATGGGCTTAAGCCCGGGATCGTCTTGCAGCACCTGGCGCGGGAGCCACGACTCCGCGGTGCTGCCTCCGTAGGCGACAGTGAGAATTCCAATGGGGATGTGGAGGCGCTGCTGCAGGTCGCGCGCAAACAGATAACCGACGGCAGAGAAGGCGGGAACGGTGTCAGGGCTGCAGACTTGCCAATCGCCGGCGGGATCGTCCTGCGGCGTGTAGGATTTGACCGTCTTGACCGTGAACATACGGATCGTTGGGTAATTCGCGGCGGCGATTACTTGGTCTTCATCGAGCATTCCCGCGAAATAAGCCGCTTTCTTTGACACCGTGAACACCATGTTGGATTGGCCGGAGGCAAGCCAGACTTCGCCGACCAGGACATCGTGAATGGTGATGGAGTTGGTGCCGGCGATGCGCATCTCATACGGTCCGCCAGCCTTTAGCTTGCGGAGACGCACCATCCATTTGCCGTCCGCTGCAGCGCGAGTGGAACGCATCTGCCCGTTCAGAGTGACTTGCACGGTTTCGCCGGGAGTTGCCGTGCCCCAGACGGGCACCTGCATGCCGCGCTGCAGGACCATGTGATCGCTGAAGAGAGGCGAGGGCTTGACCTGAGCGGATGCAGCGGCGAGGAGAAAAAGGCAGGACACAAACACAGCGAAAAGTTTCTTCATGGTTCCCCTTGAGACGACGACCGCGCGGTGGTTGGGGTGCCGCATGGTTCTATCGAAGAATTGTTTCCTGGGGTTGGCAAGTCGAAGCGACTATAAGGGGCGAAGTGCAAGTGGGTCAAGATGCACGATTGGAAGAGTTTGCTGAGGCGTGTTTCAAAGATGGTTGTGCGGATTGTGCGGTGAACCTGAAGTTTGCTGCAAAAATTGGCGCCCCACATGCAGGTCCTTCGACTCGTTTTGGTGCGAAAACGCGCCAAAACTCCCTCAGGATGACATCGGATTTTTGATGCGAAGCTCGGATTCAAAACGCCGCCGGAAGGAGGCGTCAGTAGCGGTTGACCATGGGATTGATGGTGGCCGACCAGGCGTCGATGCCGCCGCGCAACGACTGTGCCTGCTCAAATCCCTGGTTTCGCAGCCAAACGGTCAAGTTCATGGAGCGGACGCCGTGGTGGCAAACGATGACGAGGCGTTCATCCGGGTTGAGCTCCTGCTGGGCGCGCTCTGGGACCTGGTTCATGGGGATGAGCAGGCTACCCTCAATCCGCGCGGTTGCGAACTCCCAGGGCTCGCGTACATCGACGAATCTGGCGGTGTTTTCGCGAAGCAATGCGGCGGCGTCGGCAGGGGAGATCTCGTAGTCGAGCATGATTGAAGTTTAAGGTAACTAACCAGATGCGGACGCGAGTTGTGGCTGTAAACCGCGGCGAGGGAGTCTAACAGTGTCATAGGTGCGGGTAAACAGGTAAGCTTAAGAAGGATTCACCTTCTCTATGCCGAACACCATAAAGGTCTTGATTGCCGAGGACGAGCCGAACGCGCTGGCCGGCCTGGCAGAACTGATTTCGGGATGGGGCTATCGCACGGAGACGGCTCGTGACGGCGTTGAAGCATGGGAGAAGGCGCTGGCGTGGGATCCGGCCATTGTGGTGACGGACCTGAAGATGCCGCGGATGGATGGCATGGGTCTGCTGGCCAAGCTGGCCGAGGGCGGACTGGGACTGAGCGCCAACATGGCAGTAGTGGTGCTGACCGCCATGGGCTCGATCCAACTCGCCGTCGAGGCAATGAAGATGGGAGCCTACGACTTTCTGCCGAAGCCGGTGGACGCGACGCGTTTGAAAACGATCCTGGCCAACGCCACGCGGCAACGCGAAACCACAATCGAGTTGGAGGTAGCGCGGCGACGGCTGCGCGAAACGGGCGTAATGGGCGCCCTGGTCGGAGTCTCGCGGCAGATGCAGGAAATCTTCAGGCTGATTGAGCAAGTGGCGCCGTCGAATGTTCCCGTGCTCATTACCGGCGAGAGCGGGACGGGCAAGGAACTGGTGGCACGCACATTGCACGACATGAGCCCGCGCAAGTCGCATCCATTTGTCGCCATCAACTGCGCGGCGATTCCTGACACCCTGATCGAAAGCGAGATCTTCGGCCACGAGAAGGGCGCATTTACGGGCGCAATCGAACGGCGCGCGGGCTGCTTCGAGCTGGCCACAGGCGGCACGCTGCTGCTGGACGAAGTGGGCGAAATGCCACATGGCACGCAAGCCAAACTGTTGCGCGTGCTGGAGGAGCACAAGTTGCGGCGGCTGGGCGCGCGCTCAGAACAGGACGTGGACGTGCGCGTTCTGGCGGCGACAAATCGCGACCCGCGTCATGCTGTGGCTCAAGGACATTTGCGCGCCGACCTGTTTTACCGGCTCAATGTGTTCAACATTCATATGCCGCCGCTGCGCAGTCACCTGGACGATCTGCCGGCCATGGTAGAGGCCATGGTGAACGAGATGAACGAGAAACACGGACGCAGAGTTTCCGGCATATCCGCATCGATGCTGGAGAAGCTGAAGGCTCACAACTGGCCAGGCAACGCGCGCGAGTTACGCAACACGGTGGAGCGGGCCGTGATTCTGTGCCCGGATGGGGCAGCGCTGGAGGCCGAACATTTGCCTTTAGGATTCGGCAAGGACGCGACGACGGGAGCACCGACCTCGGACGACAGCAAGATCACGGTGCACGTGGGAACCACGGTAGACCAAGCGGAGCGGCAGTTGATCGAGCGTACGCTCGAGGCCACGGGTCAAAACAAGACGCGCGCCGCCGAGGTTCTGGGCATCAGCCTGAAAACCCTGCACAACAAGCTCAGGGAGTACGGCCGGAGCCGTCACGATCCACCATCGTAGGGTGAGTCAACAGTTCCTGGCCACGCGCTTTTGATGGCGATGAGCGGCTGGCAAGATTATTTCTTGAACCCAGACTCCGAAACGAAGAGCCGCCAGCCCGGTGGGGTGCAAAAATGGCGCCCGACTCCGCTGCGCATGAAAGAATCCTTGATATAGACTTCGGCGGCGCGGCAAGAATCGGGAGAAACAGTCTAGCGGATGCGCCTGAAAACCCAACTCGTACTGGCTATTACGTCCCTGGTATTCCTTATCGCTGGGAGCGTCTCGCTGGTTTATATGCATCAACTGGTGAAGGCAGCAGTAAAGCAGAGCTATGACTCCAATTGGATGGTTGCCAGACAAGTATGGCTCGCCCTGCAGCAGGCGCTGGAAACAGGACTGCGAAACCGCACCGTGAACGCGAACGACCCGGCGGAGCTGCGGGCGCTGGTGGCCGAGACGGTGCAAAGCGATCCGGCGCTGCGAACGATGCTGGTTTCGGTCATCCGCTCTTCGTCGACTGTCTACGATGTGAACATCGGCGACAGCCAGGGCGTCATACTGCTGAGCACCAATCCTGATAATGAAGGCAAGCCGCTGCCAACACGTCCGAGCTATACGCAACTGCTGAAGGCCAACCCGCTCCTGGTGATGTTGGAGGCCTTCCTCGAACCGAAAGTGTTCGACATTGTGTCGCCGCTCGAAGACAACGGCAAGTTGATCGCCACCGTGAACGTTGGGGTGCACACCTCGCTGCTGCGCGCGGTTTACCAGCCGCTGCTGAGTAATGCGATGAAGCTGATGAGTCTGGCGCTGATTGTGGCGTTGGTGGCGGCATTTCTGCTGAGCAATTTTGCGCTGCGACCCTTGACCGAGATCAGCCGGCAATTGGATATGCTGACCGCGGCCGCAGGGGCTCCGATCGAAGACGAGTCGACGGAAAACCAGGACGTGGCGGCGCGCGTATCAACCAAAATTGAAAAGATCGGCCAACGAATGCGCAACGTGGAAGAGGTCTACTCCGCGTTGCGGGAAAATCTGGATCAAATACTCGGCAACCTGCAGGACGGAATCCTGCTATTCACAGAAGACAAGCGCGCAGTGCTGGTATCGGAGGCGGCCCGGCGGTTCCTGCAGATGGATCGTTACGCCCTGCTCGGCCAGCACGCACGCGAGATCTTCGATAACTCGACGGTGCTGGGGCGATCGTTGCGCGAGGCAATCGACGCCGGCGTGAACATGGTGAAGGAGGAGATTCGCACCGAAAGCGGGCGGCGGATCCAGGCATCGGTGGACTTTATTTACGATGACGAAACGCACCAGGGATTGGGCGCGTTGGTCACGCTGCACGATTTGGAAATGGCGGCGGAGATTGAGTCGGAGCTGGAGTTATCACGGCGCATGGCCGCAATCGGACGGCTCACATCCGGTGTCGGTCACGAGGTAAAGAATCCTATCAACGCGATCGTGGTGCATCTGGAGCTTTTGAAGTCGAAGATCGGCGAAGGCGATGGGCAGGCGCGGAGGCATCTGGATGTCATCGACGCAGAAATACGGCGCCTGGATCGCGTGGTGCAGACACTGGTGGACTTCTCGCGCCCGGTGGAGTTGCAGCTTCACGAGCAGGACCTTCGCCTGGTGATTGGCGACGTGCTGGCGCTGGCTACCGATGAGCTGACCACGCACCACGTCGTGCTGGTCAGCCGCATGCCGGAGGAGCCGCTGATCGCCAATGTGGATGCGGATCTGCTGAAACAGGCCGCATTGAACGTAATCCAGAATGGGGCGCAGGCCATGCCCGATGGCGGCCGGCTCGAGGTTGTTCTCGAAGAGGACCGGAATGATCCGGACGGCCACACTCCGACGCTGTGGCAGAACGGGACTGCCGGCGACCGATCGTTGCACCCTAGTTTCAACTTTGCCGTGCTGAGGATCAGCGACGAGGGCCCGGGCATTCCGGAAGAAATACTGGAGAAAATCTTTGATCTTTATTTCACCACTAAAACCGGGGGCAGCGGCATCGGCCTGGCGATGACGTATCGCATTCTGCAGTTGCATCACGGGAACATCGACGTACAATCGAAGCAAGGCCGTGGCACGGAATTCCGGCTGCGAATTCCACTCACCGCTACGGATCGGGGACGCCGGCATCTACAGCCGGCGAATGTTGACGGCGAAAAGAGGATGGGGGAATGAAGTCGCCTCACAGGTGCGCTTCGTGGCTGCTGCTGCTCGCGCTGACGGGTTGCAGTCACACATCGCTCCACCGGATTTCTGCGCCTCAACCTGCGACGTTGGCCCCCTCGATCGAGCCTTCGCGGCCTCTCGAACTTGCGACTGTCGAGTTGCCGCCCGCGGAGATCGTGCTCCCCGCCCACCCCATCTACAACATGAGAGAGCAGGCAGAACCGATCAAGCCGCCGGCCAAACATAAGAAGCCGGAAGGCAAGGAGGAGGTCGCCGCAAATTCTGAAGTCAGCGCCATCGGCCAGCTTTCCTCGGGCGACCCGGCAAACTTCCAGCACCAAACGATGGATATGATCGCGTCGATCGAACGCGGTCTGAACGGCATCAATCGCACGCTGGACAGCGATGAGCAGAAGACTGCGGATCAGATCCGGGAGTTCCTGAAGCAGGCCAAGGCAGCGCTGGCCTCAGGAGATGTGGAGGGGGCGCACACGCTCGCCGCCAAGGCACAGGTGCTGCTGGCCGGACTGACCAAATAAGACGAGGCAGATAGCTTCGGAACTTCACCGCTCAAAAGCCGAAGGGCAACCGCGCGTTCACTTGCTTGAGCTCATCATCGATCGCGTTCGGACGGTAAGTCGCCGTTCGAGCTCTGACTTGCGCACGCGCAACCATCCGTTGACGAAAAACAAGCAAATGAATACAATGAATACGTCGAATACATGCATTCACCGAGGATACCTATGGCAACTTCAATCCGTCTCGAACCTGAACTGGAGCAGCGGCTGGACCGGCTGGCTGCGCGGACGGGTCGCACCAAGGCGTTTTACCTCCGAGAGCTGGTCAACAAGGGCCTGGACGATCTGGAGGACTACTACCTAGCAGGCGCGACGATGGAAAAGGTTCGTAAAGGCGAGGAAAAAGTCTTTTCGGCAAGGGAAGTGAGAAGAGACCTTGGCCTGGACAGTTAGCTACACGGATACGGCCAGAAAACAGTTGCGCAAGCTCGACAAGAAGGCGGCCCGGCGCATCCTGGACTTCGTGGATGGCCGCATTGCTGGAACACATAACCCGCGCGATACCGGTAAGGCTTTGACCGGCGACACGCTCGGAGAGTACTGGCGCTACCGGGTCGGAGATTTTCGAATCATCTGTGACATTCAGGATGCCGAGCTTTGCGTGCTTGTTGTCCAGATTGGTAACAGGCGAGAGGTCTACCGCTAAAACGGGCACGTCGTCTACAACTCTGTCTATAGTTCGCCCCAGCTCAGCTTGCTGCGTAACGCATCGAAGAATCCGGTGTCGCCCAGACGGACCAGCTTGACGGTGTGAGTGGAGCGGCAGCAGCGCACTTCGTCTTTGAGGCGGAGTTCCACGCCTTGCTGGCCGTCAATGGTGAGCAGTGCGGCATTGGGAACGCCCTCGACACGCACGATGAGCGATGCGTCGCCCCGCACCACGATGGGCCGCAGCGTAAGCAGGTGGGGACAGATGGGCGTCACCACCATGGCATCCACGTCGGGCGTGAGGATGGGGCCGTTGGCAGCCAGCGTGTAAGCAGTCGAACCTGTCGGCGTGGAGACGATGACGCCATCGGCGCGGAAGCGCGCGACGCTCCTGCCATCGAGTTCGACGGCAAAATCACCCATGCGCGCGATGTCGCCCTTGGAAACAACAATCTCGTTCAACGCGTCGTAGCTGGCAATCTCTGCGCCCTCTCGCCAAAGCGCAGCGTGGAGCATGGCGCGCTGGTCGACGCTATGGCAGCCGGCGCACCAATTCTCAAGCGTGGCGTAGAGGTCGGCGAGGCGAACCTCGGTGAGGAAGCCGAGGAAACCGAGATTCACGCTGAGAATGGGCGTGCCGACGGTTGCGAAGATGCGCGCCGCGGCCAGGAGCGTGCCGTCTCCGCCGAGAACGATGACGAGCCCGGGACATTGCCTGGGCAGATCGGCGCGATCGACAGACGGCGCATCGGCGGTGTAGCCAGCACCTTCCCGATCGAGGATCGGTTCGTAACCGTGCTTGCGCAGCCACGCGATCAGATCGGGCAAGAGCCGCGTGAGCTCTTCCCTGTGCGGTTTGCAGACAATGGCAACGCAACTCATGCGGTACAAGTGTAACGGATCGGCCCATGTGACGCCGGTTGGTGCGTTCAATGTGAGATTTGCATCGCGTGCAGCAAAAACTCCCGGTTGCCTTCGGCGCCGGTGATGGGAGACGGCATGATTGCGGCAACTTGCCAGCCCAGCGAGCGAACGCAATCGGCAACTTTGTCGATGGCAAGTTGATGGGCTTCGGGGTCGCGCACAATTCCACCCTTGCCCACATGCTCACGACCCGCTTCAAATTGTGGCTTCACCAGGACGACGGCCTCGGCTAGTGTGGGCGCTGCGGCGAGGACAGGGGCCAGCAACAACGTGGCCGAGATGAACGAAGTGTCCATGACCATGAGCGTGAGCGCAGGGACGAGAAGCGTGGGCGCAGGCGCGCCGGGAACGGTGGCCAGGGAACCGGGTTCGAGCAGACGCGCGTTGGTACGCTCGAGCAGGCGGACGCGCGGATCGTTGCGGAGTTTCATGGCGATCTGTCCGAAGCCGGTATCGACGGCGGTGACGTGCGCGGCGCCATGCTGCAGCAGGCAGTCAGTAAAGCCGCCCGTGGAAGCGCCGATGTCGAGGCATGCCCTGCCTGCGACGGGAATGCGCCATTGCTCCATTGCCGCCGCCAGCTTCAATCCACCGCGGCTCACGTAGGGGATGTCTTCGCCGAGGATGCGAATAGGAGAATCGAGGGGAACGGCCGCACCGGGCTTGTCGACTTTCTGCTCACTGACCAGCACACGTCCGGCGAGGATGATCGCCTGCGCGCGCTGGCGGCTGGAAGCAAGGCCACGCTCAACGAGGATTACGTCGAGACGCGTCTTTGCGGCGCGAGTGCTTGCGGAGCCAATTTTGGCGATATCCGCCATTGCCGTTGAAAGCTCCCTCAAAAAATATGAAGGGTCATCCCCGTGAGGAAAATGACCCTTTGGTATTTCTCGTTGCACGCTTGTGCGCGCCGTTTACGGCTGCGTCTGACAGGCAGTGAGCGAAACCAGCGATGCAGCGCCGGGCAGATTGCACGGCTGGCCGTAGCCTGGGACGCGGCTGGTGAAGTTGGGATTGCCTGTAGATCCGTTCTGGCTCGTCACGCGCATATCCACGACGTCGCCCTGCACCAGCACCGTGGTGTCAATCAAGTCAGTGACCGTGGGGCTGGACTGAATGATGGTGATATAGGGGCTGTCGGGCGAGGCCGCGTAGATCTTGGCGAACTCGGAATTCTGCGTGGAGGCGATCATGCGGGGATGGCCGACGACAGTCAGAGTCTTTTCTGCGGTGTGCGTGGATAAATTGACGACAGTGACGGTGCCATTCTGCGTGCCGTCGTTCTGATTGGCGGTGTAGGCCTTGGTTCCGTCGTAAAGGACCGTGACGGCGGCGGGGTTAGGGGTCGCGGTATTGCCCACTGGAATGGTGTATGTGGTTCCAAAGGTGGGGCTGTCGTTGCCGTATTCATCGAGGCTGACATCGATGACGCTGACCGATCCGCCATCGTAGTTTGCCACGACAAGTTGTTGCGTAGCCTGGTTGTACTCGGAGTAAACAGGGCCGGCAATCGCGCCCATGCCGCAAGTTGGATTGGTGGTGAGGTTGCAGTTCGGAGGCGCATCAGCGGGTGTTAGAGCAGCCGTTGAAAGCGGCAGGACCGGATGATAAGTGATGGGTTGGCCGTTTTGGTTGGTGTTGTATGGCGCCGGGCAGGCAGTGGGAACCGCTGAAGGCGGCACAGGGACCAGAGGCACCGGGCACTGATCGAGAATGTTCTTGTTGCTATTGATTACCGTGATGGTATCGTCGCCGCGATTCAGGACAAAAAATCGCTGCTGGTCGGGGCTTTGCACGGCGTAGACGGGGCACTTGCCGACGGGAAGGGCCGGATCGGTGGTATTGCTCGCGATCTCGATCGGCGTTACGACACCGGTTGGAGCCGTTCTTGGCGAGACGTTACATGTCATTGTCGCGTTCGGAGCGGTCTCGGAAACGTCCTGACTCACGACGTATTCGCGCTGGCCGGTCAACGTTGCGGAGCCGGTAATGAAAACAGGCATCGTGGCGGGACTTCCAGCCGTGGCCACCGGGATGGCCAGTTTGAAAGCTTGAGGCGATCCGGAGAATTGATCGACAACATCGCCATTCTGGTCGACGACCCACAGTCCTGAGGACGGAGCCATCAAATTTACCAGCTTCGCTGTCGGCGGCAGGGTGGATTCAGAGACGTTCTTGGCCTGGAGCGAGGTGGTGATGGCGAAGTTGGACAAGGTGCCATCGCTGTTGACGGTGTAGCCTGTCGCACCGATCTCATCCAACGTGAAAACTTTGGGGCCTGGCCCGATGGGGGTCTCGGTCAAGATCGAGTCGCCGGAATAATCAATAAAGGTGACGACGCCGGCCGTCGTCGGCGAAGGAGCAGAGATCACGGCGACGTAAGACGTGGGCTGGGCGGCTGGACCGGGGGAGTTTACCGGTGTAACCACGGGCCTGTAATTGTCTCCGCAACCGCCGATGAACACAGCGACCGCCAGAGCCGCGCCTGCCTGAGCGATGAACACACGCGCCTGGCCTGAAATACCTGGAAAAAGCCTCATTCCGAATCTTTCCTGCTTACTTGGTGATTGTAAATCAGACGGGCGGGAATTACGCACGTCGAAGCTGTCGTGGTGTGCGACGCGGGACAGACGATTTTGTCATCGTTCATGCACCGGTAAGCGCCTTTGTGGACCTTGCATTGGGGGAGTTGCGGGAAAGGATACGATGAAGCGTGAGCAAAGGAAAGCTGGCCTGGCAATCGACGCTGGTGTTGCTGGTGGTGGTGCCCTTCGTGGGCACAGATGCCGTGATCGCATGCTTCGGATGGGCAAACCTGTCGGCTCCTGTGCTTATCTGGACGACCGGACTGAGCGTACTGCTGGGGCTGGTGACATGGAAGCTGCGAGCGGTTACACCAGCAGGGGCAATCACAGGCACAATGATCACGGCCAGCCTCATGTTTTCGACCGTTGAAGTTCCTTACCAACCGTGGCATACAGCACTCATCCCCACACTGGCGGTTTCAGCGCTCGCCTTTGGCGCAACACGGGTGGGCCGGGCAAAAAAGGAACGGCTGGGAACGGCCGAAAAACGGCGCGGGCGATCTGCCTCACAAGTTGCGGCCAACCTGGGAGCGGCGGCGCTGGCGTGGTGCGGGCCCATGCAGCGATGGTTTATCGATTCAGAATTTGCCCATACCAATCTCGTGGCGCAGCCTATTTTTGCAATGGGACTGGCAGCATTGGCTGAAGCCGCGGCAGACACGGTTTCGTCGGAGATTGGACAGGTACTTGGCGGCCAGCCGCGGATGATTACGACGTTTCGCGTGGCGGAGGCGGGACGGGACGGCGCGGTGACCGTGTTGGGCACATTGGCCGGTGTGATGGCAGCGGCGGCCGTGGCAGGCGCTGGATGCTGGGCGTTGCGCGGCGACTGGAGGCTGTTCGAATTGAGCTGCGCCGGGGGCATCTTCGGCCTGCTCTTCGACAGCCTGCTGGGCGCAACATTGGAGACATTTGGCTGGCTGAACAACGACGCGGTCAACTTTCTGTCAACGGCCAGCGCATCGGGATTTGTGCTGGCCGCGATTGCAGTTTCTCCTCATTTTCTGAAGGCGTAGGCCGTCGCATCTCCGTGCTCCCTCGCGCTGGAGTCGAATTAGTCGGCGCAAATCTTCTAAAGCACGAAGGGAATGAGCGCCTTCACGCGCTGTTTATAAATTGAATAACCTGCCCCGAAGTGGTTGGTTAGAATTTTCTCTTCCTGGCGGAGCTTGAACCAGGTCCCCAGCAGGCAAGCGACAAACAAAATGAGCCCAAGCCCGGTGCCATACCAAATGACCGTACCAAGAGACATTAGGATTAGACCGCTGTACATGGGGTGGCGCACATAGGCGTATGGGCCACTTTGGATGAGTTGATGATTTTCCTGGAAGCTCGGGTAGAGATTCCAGTTTTTGCCCAGTGCGACGCGTCCCCACAGTGCGATGAAAAGGCCGCCAAACGCCAGGAGATCGCCGCCGAGACCGACGATAGAAGTGCGCGGCAGGACTGTCCATGTGACAAACGGATACAGATGATCTTCATGGGTCAAGAATACGAAAGCTGCGACGACCAGGGCCAGGATGAGCCAGCTCCAATTCCAGCGCCGGTCAGACTCGACTCTGCGCTCGACCCGGCGACTGGCCCTGCGGCTGGCCGAAAATGCGGCGCAAATCATGTAGACGAACAGGGTCGTCCAACTCAGCGCAATCAACAGCCCGGTGAAGACATGCATGTTGTTCATGTCCCTAATGCAGATGCAGGCGCCAGAAGGTGTAGCTGAGAATTTCGTGAGCGATGCGCTCGGATTCCAGTGTCCTGTCTTCCACAGGAGGGCGTGGACGCGGCGACGTGAGCACATCGAGACCTTCGGCGGCGCAGATGGCGTGAATGCGGAACATGTGCGTGTCGTCGCTGACCACGACCAGGCGGTGCAGCCCGTTGACGCGAGCGATGACGGCGATGCGGCGCGCCGATTCCTCAGTGTTGCGGCTTTCGGTTTCCGCAATGATGTCCTGCTCCAGAACGCCCCTGCTGATCAGGTATCGCTGCGCCCACCGAACCCTCGGTGTACTGATCGCCGCCGGGGCCTCCCAGGGTAATGATGAGCGGAGCAATGCCGCGATGGTAGAGCACGAGCGCGTGATCCAGGCGGGCGCGGTAGACCGGCGAGGGCCGGCCGTCGTATTCGGCCGCGCCAAGGACGCCGATTGCGTCAGCGGGCGCAGCCTGATCCTGGCCGGCGTAGCTCTCAATCTGCATGTAGACCCAGCGGCACCAGCCCAGAGCGCCAAGTGTGAGGAGAACAACCAGCAAGAGCACAGTGCGCAAGAGCCATTTGCGGTGCCGCGGCTTGGCATCGCGCGTCATGCGGTCCATCTTACCGCTGCAGGACCATGACGATTTCGTGGGTAGGGATCGCGCCCTCGCGCAGAATCTCCCAGCGGCCGGCGCCGAGCGTGAGATCGACGATGGTGGTGGGCTGCGCGCGGCCGGTTGGGCCGCCGTCGATGATGAGCGGAATGCGGTCGCCGATCTGGTCGCGGACGCAGGCAGCGTTGGTACACTCTGACGCGCCTTGCAGATTGGCCGAGGTGGCCGTGATGGGCAGGCCGAAGCGCTCACCACCGCGCGCGGAATGGCGGCATCGGGCACGCGCAGAGCCACGTTGCCGGTGTTGGCGGTGGAGCGCAGCGGCAGCTTGGTTCCGGCGCGGACGATGATGGTGAGCGGACCGGGCCAGAAGCGATCGGCCAGCTTGTCGAGCAGCGGATCGGTGTCGCGCGCCAGCTCGTAGGCCTGGGACAGGCCGGAGATCAGCAGCGAAAGCGGCTTGTGCTTCTGTCGGGTCTTGATCTGGTAAATCTGCTCTACGGCGAAAAGGTTCACCGGGTCCACGGCCAGGCCGTAGAAGGTGTCGGTCGGCAGGGCGACAACACCGCCTTTGCGCAGGCAGGAGACGATGTAATCGATCCGGTCCGGTTGGGGTTCATCGGGATGGACGCGCAATATCTCCGCGGACAAAGAGGCCTACCTCGGTTCCCGAATTGAAAAAAACAGACTGCTACAAACTCGGAAACTATCACAGCACTAGCCGTGGTGCAAGTTAAGTGAGCCTTTCCACACGATCATTTATCGAAGAAATCGGGCCTTGATTCGGGCAAATCGCGGCTGAATGCCTGACAAATGCCGAACATTCTCGTCTATCTTGGAACTGTATTCTTCTGAATTGCATGCAGCGGATGGTGATGTTGCGGATTCGGCTCTTTCTCTCGTCGATTGGGGAAAATATGGTAATTCGAAAGCTCGCGGGAGTGAGTCTGCTTGCACTGCTGGCCGTTCCGTTGCGGAGCCAATCCGCGGGGAGCGCGGCTTCAGGTGATTCCCATAGTCAAACCCCACCCTCCCCAAGTCTCACGTTTCTTGCGGCCGAAGTGCATCGCAGCCCGCGCATGTCGGAGCCATGGCTCGACGGACCGCACCTGGAAGGCGACCGCTATGTAATCTACCAGGCCACGATGGCCGATTTGATCGCCAACGCGTACAGCGTGGACGAAGCAAATGTCCAGGAAGGTCCCAGTTGGCTCGAATACAACCGGTACGACGTAGAGGCGAAGACTGCGCCGACGACGACAAGCGCCGACCAGAAGCTCATGCTGCAGGCGTTGCTTGCCGAGCGATTCAAACTTGTCGCGCACAATGGAACTGCGCCGATGCCGGCTTACGTCCTGAGGGTCGGAAAAGACAAGCCAAAGCTGAAGCCTTCAGACGGCGAAGGGGATGCGCGCTGCGATCCGCAACCGCGGTCTGGCCCAACAGATGGATATAACTTTTCCTGCCACAACGAGACGATGGTGCAGCTGGCCCAACTGTTGCGCAACATGCGTGGCGGCGGCTACCTCGATCAGACAGTGGTGGATGGCACGGGCCTGAAAGGGGCGTTCGACTTCGATCTGAAGTGGACGCCGAGCGGCGCCCGCGATCGCGCCGGAGCTGCTTCCGTCTCAATCTTCGATGCGCTTGACTCGCAGCTCGAACTGAAGCTCGCATTGGAAACTGCGCCGAGGCCGGTGCTCGTGGTCGATCGCGTCGAAGAATCGCCAACACCCGATCCTCCCGGGATAGAAAAGATCATGCCGCCGCTTTCCCTGCCCGAATTCGAAGTTTCAGTGGTCACTCCTTCCAAACCGGACACGCGACCGAACGGATCCTTCGGCCGTGGCCGGCTCGAAGTGAAAGGCCTGACATTACGAGACGTGATCACGGTGACCTGGGATCTGAACGACAGCAACAAGGGAGTGATTGCCAACGAACCGCCATGGCTGAACAAAGATCGTTGGGATATCGTGGCGAAATGGTCGAGCGACGTGGACGAAGCCGAAAAGCGGCCGCCGAATTCCGACTTCAGACAATTCCAGCAGATGATGCGCGCGTTGCTGGCCGATCGCTTTCACCTGAAGGCGCACATGGAAGATCGTGCGGGCACCGCCTACAACCTGGTTGCAGTGAGCCCCAAGCTGACGGCTGCCGATCCGAAAAGCCGTACGCGATGCAAGGAGGGCCCCGGCCCCGACGGCAAGGACCCGCGCATGACAAACCCGGTTCTGAACCGGCTGGTGACCTGCCAGAATATGACGATGGCGGAACTTGGCGACCAGTTGCAGTCGTTTGCCGATGGCTACATTTACAGCGCCGTGCTCGACAAAACGGGGCTGAAAGGCGGCTACAATTTCACGTTGAGCTTCAGCTCGGTGAATAACATCCTGACCAGCGGCGCGCCGCAGTCGTCTGCACAAAATGCCACGGGGGACGGAGCAGCGGATTCGGAGGCGGCGGATCCCAACGGCGCCGTCTCGCTGTTCGATGCGGTGCGGCGGCAGCTGGGGTTGAAACTCGATGCGGAGAAGCGGCCGGTGCCTGTGCTGGTGATTGATCAGATCGAGGAAAATCCGACGCCGAATTAACGCGAGCCGGCGTTGCTGTCCTTGATACGTGGATCGCGAACTTGGAATCGCGTCGCGAGGACTACTGTTCGATGGTGGATACCCTCCTCTCTTTCCGGATCAGCTCCGGATTTCGGCGTTAAAATCGCAGAAATCGTATTTGAGACGCGGAGAACGATCGAATGAGATCGGCCATACGGGCTATCGCCGTTCCGGCATGTGTCGTTGTTATCGGCGCGGTGGTGATTTTCTGGCGCCTGCACACAATGGACGCCACCGATCGCAGGCTGGCCGAGGAAGCGCGCGTCGCGCAGCTGGGCGCCAATCAGGGCGATGCAAACGCGCAATATGACCTGGGCCGGATGTACTTCTGGGGACGCGGTATGCCGCAGGACTTCGCGGAAGCCAATTCCTGGTACCAAAAGGCAGCGGCCCAAGGTTCGGCCAAGGCGAAGTATGCCATCGGCGATCTTTATTATTACGGCGACGGGGTTCCGCAGAGTTACCCGGGCGCGCTCGCGTGGTATCGGAAGGCTGCTGACCAGGGTGACTCGACGGCAGAACACGCGCTGGGGCTGATGAATTACTACGGCCACGGCCTACCGCAGAACTATCCGGACGCCTTGGCCTGGTACGAGAAGTCTGCCGATCACGGCGATGCGAAATCGGAATACGCCGTCGGCTATATGTATGGGCATGGCCTTGGCGTTGCGGAGGACAGCAACGAGGCGGACCGCTGGTATCACAAGGCAGCGAGCCACGGCGACAGGTATGCACAGGAAGCATTGGGGCTGCGTTTCTACCCTCTTGGAACTTGGAGCAAAATCTCCGCCTTCGCCTATCTTGCTGGAGGCCTCTGGCTGCTCTTGGGGATCTCGTCGCCGCGGCGCTTCCTTCGCGAGCGAGAGCAACCCAAGTTCTTTATTGCCGGTTTAGTCTTCATAGTCAAAGGCGGCATGACCATCTTTGCGCATTCTGAGTATTGTCTCTTTCCGAATCTCGCGACTGCGATCGCGTACCAATTTACGATTTCATTTCTGACCGGAATGATCATTGCGCTGTGTGTGACCTTCCTTTGGCCGAGAGCCGCCAAGATCCTTTTCATCTCATCAGGAATTCTCGTCGTGGTGATCGGTGCTTTGTTCTGCGTGATCGTCCGTTTCGACATGAGCCTTCTTATTGCCTTCCGTTGGCGCTTCGTCATATGCAGTGCGAGCCTGATCGGAATCGCGATTCCTGCGGCATTTTGGTGGTGGCGAAGTTCCAAGGATTCTGAAATCGGCGCATCCGAGCCGCCTGCCGAGAACGGCGAAGTCCCGAACGCGGTTTAGAATCGCCCTAGGTCTGTCGCCATGCCCGTCCGCTCCGTTCAAAGTAAAGACAATGCGCGTCTGAAGGAACTGCGACGGGCGCTGGGCGCATCGGGACGCGACGTTCTGGGGCGTGTGGGCATCGAGGGGCCGAACTTGCTCGAAGAGGCGCTGCGTGCGGGCGTGCGCGTTTCCACCATCTTTGTGGCCCAGGGGTCTGAGGGACTGCTTGACGCACTCGCCGTGCCGGCGGAGACCGATGTGCTGATCATGCCCAGGGAGTTGCTCGAGCCAGCATTGGCCACCGAGACTCCGCAGCCGATTGCTGCGCTGGTTGAGCCGCCACAGTGGTCGTGGCGTCACTTGCTCGTCCAAAACCAGGAGAAAACGCTTGTCTTGGTGCTGGCCGGGATTCAGGATCCGGGAAACCTGGGCACGATTCTTCGCTCGGCGGAGGCGTTTGGAGCAACCGGAATCGTGAGTTTGCCGGGAACGGTGAGTGCGTGGAATCCGAAGGCCGTGCGTGCGTCGGCGGGCAGTGTGTTTCGCGTTCCGTTGCTCTGCTCGAGTGAAAAAGAATGTCTTGAGCAACTTCACAAGGCCGGCATAAAGACTTTTGCCTCGACCGTGCGAGCTGCCGAGCCCGCCGACCTGGTGGATATGGTCGGATCGGTTGCGCTGATCATCGGCAACGAAGGCAACGGCGTGCCGCGCAAACTCGCGAGCCACGCCGACGGCGCCATTACGATTCCCTGCCCCGGCCCGGTGGAGAGCCTCAACGCGGCCGTCGCTGCCAGCGTGCTGTTGTATGAGGCGGCGCGGCAACGAGCTGCGGTGAGCGGCGGTCCGGCGGACCGTCGAGGAGCGCGGCGATGAGCTTGTTTGATGGATTGTCCGGTAATCAATCACTTCACTCGTCCAAAAGTCTGCTCAACGCAGGTGCGCCGTTGGCGGAGCGGATGCGACCACGCAGCCTGGACGAACTGGTGGGGCAGGAGCACCTGGTTGGGCCGGGCAAGCCGCTGCGCGTGCAGATTGAGCGCGACGATGCGAGCTCAATGATTTTCTGGGGTCCGCCGGGCGTGGGCAAAACGACTCTGGCGAAAATCGTTGCGGAGACGACGGAGGCCACCTTCATCGAGTTCTCGGCGGTGACGAGCGGCATCAAGGAGATCAAGCAGGTGATGGTTGAAGCGGCGCGCGCGGCGGAGATGCGCTCGCGGACCATTCTCTTCGTCGATGAGATTCATCGCTTCAACAAAGCACAGCAGGATGCGTTTCTGCCTTATGTGGAGCGGGGAACGATCCGGCTGATCGGCGCGACCACGGAGAATCCTTCGTTTGAGATTATTTCGGCGCTGCTGTCGCGCTGCCGCGTGTATGTGCTGGAACCGCTGAAGGACGAGCAGATTGCGATGCTGCTGCGAAGGGCGCTTGCCGACAAGGAGCGCGGACTTGGCGCGCTGGAGCTGACGGCGGACGAGGAAGCGCTGGAACTGATCGCAGGCTACTCGAGCGGCGACTGCCGCAACGCATACAACACGCTGGAGGTGGCGGCGCAGCTTGCTACGGCCGACGGAAGCGAAGCATATTACGAAGGCTGTTGCGACTGAAGCCGCGCAAAAGCGTGTGCTGATGTACGACAAGGCGGGTGAAGAGCACTACAACCTGATTTCGGCGCTGCACAAGAGCGTGCGCAATTCCGATCCCGACGCCGCTCTTTACTGGCTGGGCCGCATGTTTGCCGGCGGTGAAGATCCGCTGTATCTGGCGCGGCGCATCGTGCGCATGGCTGTCGAGGACATCGGACTGGCCGCGCCTGAAGCACTGCATCTGTGCCTGTCAGCGAAGGAGACGTACGAATTTCTGGGCTCGCCTGAAGGCGATCTGGCTCTGGCCGAGGCGGTGGTGTACCTGGCGCTCGCGCCGAAGTCGAACGCGGTTTACACAGCGTACGGCGCGGTGCAGGAAGACATTGAGCATACGCGCCAGGAGCCGGTGCCGCTGCACCTCCGCAACGCTCCGACGCGACTGATGAAGGAATTGGATTACGGCAAGGGCTACCAGTATGCGCACGATGAACAAGGCAAAGTTGCGGATATGGATTGTTTGCCGGAGTCGCTGAAGGGGCGCAGGTACTACGAGCCGACGCAGGAGGGACGGGAAAAGCAGTTGGCCCAGCGGATGGAGGAGATCCGGAGGATTCGCGAGGGGAAGCGCGGCGGCGGATAACTACCGAAGCGCAACGCGATTCAATCCTCTCGCGCCGGTGTGTTGTTCTTCTTCGCCTCGCCGGTTTCCTTCGCGTCGTCGGAGCCGGTGGAGTCTGCTATGTCGATTGTGCCCAGCGAGTCGTTGACCATGCCGTCTTCGGCTTTACCTTCGTCTTCGACCTCGCCACCGGGCATGGTGTGCGTGGGTTTCGTCTTTGCGCTCATTTGGGTTCCCTCAAACGATTAGATGCCGAAGAAGGCTTGAGCGCTGGACGGGTATCCCACCTTAGCCGGCAAGGCGTTCCGGCTGTCCGCCGAAGGTGGGGCACCCGCGAATCAGTGAGCCGACTGTCGATCAATGCATCTGAGGGTCTAGCGTTTTTTTGCTGGCGAGGCGTTGTGGGCTACCGCAGCTTTTACCAGGGCCTTGAAGGCACGCGCGTCGACTTTCTCGCCTTCGTGAATGTCGATGGCCCTTCGCAGGTTGCCATCGAGACTGGAATTGAAGAGGCGCGATGGGTCCGGGATCCTGGCGCCCTGGGCGAAGGTGAGCTTCACGACCTTCTTGTACGTCTCGCCGGTGCAGACGATTCCGTCGCGCGACCAGACGGGAGTGCCCATCCACTTGACCTCTTCGGTGATTTTGGGATCGGCTTCCAGGATGAGCTTTCGCATGCGGGAGAGAGTGTCCCCACGCCAATCGCCGAGTTCATTGATCCTCGCGTCGATGAATGCGGGGGCGGATTCCGGCGGGACGTTTCTTTTCATGATCAGTTCCAATTTTCGCAGCTAATCTTAGCTGCGCTCGGAGCAGCGCGCAACCATTTTTTGGTACCGGGTTAGCAAACTTCGACCTCTTCTTTTGCTGGTTTCCGCTGCCGCACGCCGTGCGGCGATCGCGGAACGATTTTGCTACCAGCGCTTGAGCTGCGTGACCTGGATGAGATTGCCGCAGGTGTCGTTCAGCTTGGCAATGGTCGAGCCAGTCACGTCGGTGGGAGGCATGGTGAACTCGGCGCCATGGGCCTTCATGCGCTCGTAGTCGCCCTTTACGTCGTCCGTGAAGAACATGACTGCGGGCTGGCCTTGCTGAAAGATGGCTTGCTGATACGCCTTGGCCGCGGCATCATTGTTCAACGCAAGCTGCAGTTCCATGCCATCGGGCTCTTCGGGCGAGGCCACGGTGAGCCACCGATATGGCCCCTGGCTGAAGTCGGTTTTCTTCACGAAGCCCAGCACTTCGGTATAGAAGCGCAGGGCTTTTTCCTGGTCGTCGACGAACACGCTCGTCAATTTGATTTTCATTTCGTTTCTCCTTTGCCATTCGCGGTTTGGGCCGCTTCGACTTCACAGTGTTTTCCTGCTGTTGGTGCTGATTGATCTTCGATCGCGTTTATTGACGCAAAGCTAGGCCGCCCGCCAATCTTCGCTCGCCTTGTGAGCGGGCCGACTGTTCTTCACAGGAACGAGAACGCTGATGGTACGGCTTTCGGGCCGCAGAGCCCACGAAGCGACAGTCAGCGCGGTAAGCAGGAGAGGGGCGATGACGTGAAAGCCGTAGGCGCCATACCCGCCGACCGCAGCGCAGGACGCGGCTGCACCGGTGAGGTCAAAGAAGATGCCGGCATACGCCCATTCCTTAAGCCGCGGATAGCGCGGCACGAGAATGGCGATGGCTCCGAGTACCTTCCAAATCCCGAGGATGAGGAAGAAATACAGTGGGTAACGCAGGACGGGTACGACGCCATGCGGATTGGCCTGAAATTGCCAAATCTGCGCGGCACCACCGCCTCCGATGAAAAACGCTACGAGTACGGTCGTCGTCCAGTAAGAAACGATTTTGGTTTTCATGGTCAGTTTAACCTCCTAACCACTTGCTCAAGATTGCCGATAAACTTTTGCCAACCGTATTTCGCGCCCTTGTAGTTGGCGCCTTCTTCCGACGGGAAGCCGGATTGCTCCATGCGGAGATGCGTGCCGCCGTCGGTGGGCGTCAATGTCCAGGTGACAACGCTGCCGAATCCCAAAGTGCCCCAGCTATAGGCGAGCCGCGAATACGGATCGACCACCAGGACTTCACACTCGATGACTCCGTTCCAACCTCGCGCCGGCGTGGCATGGAAGGTGAAACGGTGGCCGACGACCGGCTGGAAATCATTCTTCAACAGCCACTCGTCGATCAACGGACCTTCCGTGAGGGCTCGCCACACTTTCTCTGGCGGGTGCGGCAGTTCGCGCTCGATGGTCAGAGTGCGGGGCCCTGTAGCGGTATCAGTCATCAGTCCATCCTTTTCAATAGGTTTTCAAGTTGATCAAACCGATCGCGCCAGAAGGTCCCGTAGTGATTGAGCCAATCAACCATCGGCACCAACGCGGCGGGTTGCGCGCGATAGTGAGTTTCCCGTCCCTGGTGGCGATGCCGCACGAGCCTGGCCCGCTTCAGCACGGTTAGATGCTTGGAAACGGCAGGCTGAGATACACCGGCGAAGCGAGTGAGTGCGTGGACGGTCTGCTCACCCTGACGGGACAACTCCTCGAAGATGGCCCGGCGGGTGGGATCGGCCAGCGCTCGGAAGATGTGTGACTCGACGGCCTGCATGCAGAAACCATAACCGAATGGTTATGGATTGTCAAGGGCGAAAAAGCAAGAAAAAAGTAAGAAATAGGAAATAGGGAATAGAAAGACGCGGAGTCGGAGATTGTGTGATTGGGCTTCCTCTTCCGACGGTATTGAATTCCTACGATTCGGTCCGCGTAGCGTCGTTTCCGAGACGGTTGCGTGTGCGGCGCTGGATCTGCCATTCCCAAATTTTTGAGAGTTTTGCGATGGGATCGAAAAACATTCAGCGAGTTTCCACAGCATTTTCGATTTGAGGAACCGCTAGTCATCGGCGATTAACAGCAACGGTGCTAGACTCGCCTGGTGCGCTTTCGTCAGGCACGTCGCGCACGCTCGCATCCCATCCCCCAGGAGGTTCGATCATGAGCGAATGCACGAATTTTGTACCGCATCTTGTCGTAAGTAATGCCGCCAAGGCCATCGATTTCTACAAGAAGGCATTTGGCGCAACCGAGGTGTCGCGGTTTGCTGCACCGGGCACCAACAAGATCATGCACGCAGCGCTCGACATCAACGGTGGCCGCCTGTTTTTGAACGACGACTTCTCTGAATCCATGGGCCAGAAGCCCACAACACCGGAAGCACTGGGCGGAAGCCCGGTGATTTTGCACCTGCAGGTAGAGGACGCCGATGCGGCCTGGAAGAAGGCGGTTGCGGCAGGCGCCCAGGTGGCAATGCCGCTGGCCGACCAGTTCTGGGGCGAGCGCTACGGCCTACTGCGCGATCCCTTCGGGCATCAATGGTCGATCAGTCACACCGTTAGCAAGCCAACTGCCCAAGAACTCGAAAAGGGAGCGCGGGCGTCGATGGGGCAGTCGAGAGAACACGCCCACGCGTAGGAAGTCTTCAAAGAGAACTCAATTAAGGAAGCGTGGTTCCACCTTCGGTGCAGAAAAAAGCGCACTGAAGGTGGAGCGCGCACAAGGACAGCCTGAATCAGGCCGCCGAAGTTGTTCTCTGCCTTTTTTTTCGCCACTGCTCCGCGGGGCGGAAAAGGGTGGGTATGGAAGTTTTGTGTTCTGACTCCTGAAAACCTGACCCTTTAGTCGGCGTACTTGACTGAGCAGCCATAGGGCCGCGTGTAGGACTTGGCCACCGGTTTGCCGGCCATGGCTGCACTGAGCGCATCGGTCAGGTAGTTGTCAGCGCCTTTAATGTCGCTGAGGTCGGGCGTGGGTTTGTCGTCGATGGCGCCTTCGTAGATCAGCTTGCCCTGAGGATCGATGACATACATCTCTGGCGTGGTCTTGGCGTCGTAAAGGTGGCCGAGCTTGCCTTCGGGGTCCATGAGCACGGCGGTGGGATCGGCGCGCATCTTTTCGAGATATGCGTTCTCCTCGGAGTCGGTCACGTATCCCTGCTCGCCCTGCGCCGAAGAGATGACCGTGAACCAGGCGACTCCTTTCGCGGTCCATTCCTTTTGCAGGGACTGCATATTGCCGGAGACGTAGTGCTTGCGTGTGTAGGGGCAACCCTGGTTGTGCCATTCGAGTACAACGTATTTGCCGTGGTACTCGCTGAGCGAGTGGGTCTGGCCGTGCGAGTCAGTCGCGGTGAATTGCGGCGCGGGCGAGCCGACCACGGCCTGCGCGGGGGCGGAGGCGGGCAGCATTGCAAAAGCAAGAGCCGCCGCACCTGCGAAAGGAAGCAGAGCTTTCATGAGATTCAACCTCCTGAGGGGAATTCAGACGGTTCAATTTCAGTCGAGCTAGTTTTGCGCGAGCAAGGGATCGGATACCGAGCGGACGGGACGGGCGCCGACCAGGCTCGAAGCCTACTGCTGTTTGGACGAATCCGGGGCGACTATGGTTCCAGTGGGGTTGGGCAATTTGTTCAACGCGTCCATCACGATGCCGGGTGTGAGAACCTGCGGCAAGAGCTCGGGGGTGTTTTGGCCCGGCGTATAGAGTGCGTAGACAGGCACACCGCTGCGGCCCAGCGCCGTAAGCGCCTGCGTGATGGCGGGATCCTGGCGGGTCCAGTCGGCCTTGAGCAAGACCACGTTTCTGGCGCCAAACGCCTGCATCACTTCAGGTTTTTCGAGCGCGACACGGTCGTTGACCTGGCAGCTCAGGCACCAGCTGGCGGTAAAGTTCACGAAAACCGGCTGCCCGACTGCCAGCGCTCGATTAACCGCATCGGCCGACCACGGCTGCCACGCGCCGCGAGCTGTGGCTGCTTCTGGAGATGGGCCGGTAGCATCCGATGTGCTGGCCAACTCCCTGGGCGCGGCAAAGCTGACGGCCACAACGGTGAGCAAAATGACGGTGGCAACAGCGGTCGCCCAACGCTTCGCCGGCCAGCGACCCAGGAACCAGCCCGCGACGGCCAGCAGGAGAAGGCTTGAAAGCAAGACGGCGAGCAGGGCTGATCCGTAGGCCTGCGCCACCACCCACGTGAGCCAGACGACGGTACCGAACATGAAGAGAGAGACGGCCTGCTTGAGGATGTCCATCCACGCGCCGGGGCGGGGCAGCAGGCGAGTCCATGAGGGATTTAATGTGAGCGCGACATAGGGCGCAGCGAGGCCGAGGGCGAGCGCCGTAAACACGGCGAAGGTGACGGTGACCGGTTGGGCAAGCGCGTAGCCGATGGCTGCTCCCATGAAGGGCGCGGTGCACGGTGTGGCGACGACGACAGCCAGGACTCCGGTGAAAAAGCTGCCGGCGTAGCCTTGTTTGGCGGCCAGCGAGCTTCCGGCGCTGGTGAGCGTAAGACCGATTTCGAATTGGCCGGCGAGCGAAAGGCCGAGGAGGAAGAAAAGCCCGTCCAAAAGGAACAGAAAAACCGGTGACTGGAATTGGAATCCCCAGCCCAGTGTGGCGCCGGCGGCGCGCAGACCGAGGAGCGCCGCGACAAGCGCCCAGAATGAGACGAGAATTCCGATGGCATAGAGGAAGCCGTGAGCACGGAGCTTGTGACGTTCTTCGCTGGCGGAGTTGACCAGAGCGAGCCCCTTGAGGAAAAGCACGGGGAAGACGCACGGCATCAGGTTGAGAAGAAGTCCGCCAAGAAATGCGAGACCGACAATGCGCGCGAGGGCGAGCATGGAAAACGCGGGGGGCGGAGCTGCCACCGTTCCCGGCTGCGCTGCGACCTCGTAGTTCCTACCGTCGGAAAGCTCAAGAACGCCTTTTAACTGCGCAGGACTCGCGGTGAGATTCGGATCCTTTTTGAGATCGAGCAGCAAACCCGTCGCCGTGGGCGTGACCGTTTGCGGCGCGGGATTGCTGAGGATGTTCTCGTCTTCAGGAAAGAACGCAGCTTGCGTTTCGCGCTGGCCGGTGGTGACGGCGAGGCGAAGGCCGTTGGGCATTTGCTGGAAGATGGCGCTATCGGACGATGGAAGGGGCTGCGGAAGCGCGCTGGCGAAGCGGTCCCAGAGAGCTTGATCAGGCCCGGAAACCCCTGCTGCCATAGGTGTGGTGCGCACCAGCTGGACGTTTTCGTCGAGTTCGGCTTTGCCCGGAATGCAGACCGCGCGACAGACCAGCCAGTCGACTTTTGCATGCAGGACCGCGGGGCCGGGTTTCACATTCTCCGCTACCTGGAAGGAGAACGGAAAAAGAACTTCGTTCTCATAGCCGAAATCCATCAGGGGACCGAGTGGCAGGCGGCTGGGCGCGGGAAACTGCATCGGTCCCGCAGTCACGCCATCGGGCAATGTCCAATGGATATGCGGCGGCTCGCCGGAGTCGCCGGCGTTCTGCCAGTAAACGTGCCAGCCAGACTCGAGCTTGAAGTACAGCCCGGCCTGATTGCTGCCGCCTGGGTAAAGCTGGTCGTGGGGAAAGACCAACTCAACGCGCAGGTGGGCGACGTCAGCGGAGTTGGAAGCTGCGGAGGCGGGCAGCGCTGCGGCGAGCAGGAACAGTAGCCCGAAGATAAATTGGAAACGACGCATGAAAGGCAATGCAGAACCTAACCCCTTCGTTGGACTCAGTGTAATGGACGGGAGGTGCACCCCAATTGGTTGAAGTTTGGCCGGAGGGCGGTCTTGATTCATGGATCGCGGGGGCCAATCGTCCGCTCGGCGGAAAATTCATGGAGCGCACGCACTTTTTCTTCGGTCCTGGTTGCCCCCGTGTGCTAGGTTTGGGGAGTCCTTCCCCCTTTCCCCGACAACAGGTCCGTTGCCGACAACCTTGCAATTCAAGGAGATGATTCAAATGAGAATTCGAGCTTCCCTGACTGTATTGGCATTGCTTTGCGCGCCGCTGACTCCCTTGACGATCGGGCAAAGTGCTCCTGCGGCCAGCTCGACACAAACCGCCCCTGCGCCGATGCCGACCTGTGACGGCTTATACAACATCCTTCGCGTCTCTGAGATCACGCCCGGCACAAGCGTGGAGAAGTTTATGGCCGCGGTGGCCGCGCAACAGGAATGGTACAAGAGTCACGGATTCCCCGATGTCATCTTCGCCGGGCGGGTGATCGTTCGCGACCCGACGACGCACGCCGAATCGTACTCCGAGAACGAGATGGTCACGTATCACTACATCAAGCCGGGTAAAGCCGCTCCCACGCACGACGCAGCATGGGATGCGTTTGTGAAGATGTTCAGTGACACCTCAACAATCAAGGAAACCTATGCCCAGTGCGTTCCCATGGAGAGTGCGCCGGCTTCGATGAAGTAGTCTGCCGGCTGGAGCGAGGGCTGGTTTTTCGCTGTCGCTTGGGCTGCAGCCATCTTTCAAAAAAACGCGAGGAAGATGGGGCTGCCTAGCAGCCAGCTACCGGTGCGCAGGGTGGTCCATCATTGCCGCTTGGCGTGTTCGCGATAGATGCAGTCGTTCTGCACGCATTTGACTCCGGCGGCGCGGGCGCGGGCAATGGCTTCGTCGTGGATGACTTCGTCCTGCAGCCAGAGATAGGGAATGCCGAGGCGGATCACGTCGTCGACGATGGGCGGGACATTCTCCGAAGCGCGGAAGACGTCGACGAGGTCGATGCCGGCGCCGGTCTGTTGAAGGGCGGCGGCCTGCGCGGCGTCGAGGTCGGTAAAGCAAGGCCTTCCCAGCACTTCCTTGAGCGCGGGATTGACTGGGAAAACGCGATAGCCGTTTTCAGCCAGGTAGCGCCCGATGTGATTGCTGGCGCGAAGCGGTTTGTCGCTCATGCCGAGGACGGCAATGTTTTTGGCGGTGCGAAGCATTTCGTCGATGATGGCGGGATCGTTGGTCATGGCTCTCTCAATCAGATGCGCTACACGTCAAGATCGTCGCTGGCTTCGGCGGCTACTGCCGTGCCGCGGCGCTTGGCCAACAGATAGCCGCGCAGGAACGGCTCGAGATAGCCGTCGAGCACCTTGTCTACGTCGCCCACTTCAACTTTGGTGCGATGATCCTTGGCCATGCGGTAGGGCTGCAGGACGTAGGAGCGGATCTGCGAGCCGAAGTTGATTTCGAGCTTGGAGTCTTCGAGCTTCTTTGACACGGCGCGCTTCTTTTCGAGCTCATATTCGTAGAGACGCGAACGCAACATCTTCATCGCCTTGTCGCGGTTCTTGTGCTGCGTGCGCTCGTTCTGGCATTGGACGACGATGCCGGTGGGAATATGCGTCATGCGCACGGCGGAGTCGGTGGTGTTGACGTGCTGGCCGCCTTTGCCGCCGGAGCGGTAGGTGTCGATGCGCAGGTCTTCGAGCTTGAGATCGACGTGGATGGTTTCGTCGATTTCAGGCGAAACGTAGACCGAGGCGAACGAGGTATGGCGGCGCTTGGCGGAGTCGAAAGGCGAGATGCGGACGAGGCGATGCACGCCGCTTTCGCCGGCCAGCAGGCCGAAGGCGTATTCGCCGAGGATGGTGAAGGTGGCGGACTTGATGCCGGCCTCTTCGCCGTCCTGGTAGTCGTTCATCTCGGTTTTGAAGCCCTGCTGCTCGGCCCAGCGCAGATACATGCGCAGCAGCATCTCGGCCCAGTCCTGGCTCTCGGTGCCGCCGGCGCCGGGATGCACGGTGACGATGGCGTTGAGCGGGTCGGCCTCGCCGGAGAGCATGGTGCGGGCTTCGAGCTCTTCGGCAAAATGTGCCGAGAGCCTTGATGTCGCGTTCGAGATCAGCGAGAACATCTTCGCCCTCGCGGGCCAGTTCGAAGTAGGCTTCGATGTCGCCGGTGCGGCGAACGAGTTCCTCGTCGTCGGCGACAAGGCCTTCGAGCCGCTTGCGTTCGCGCATCAGCGGCTTGCGAGGCCGCGGGATCGGACCAAAGCGCCGGATCGGCAAGCTTTTTTTCTATTTCGGAGAGTTCCCTGCGGATGCGGGCAGGGTCAAAGATACTCCCGCAGGTCGCGCACCTGGTTGCGCACGGGAGCGTAAGCGAATTCGAGATCGTTCAATGCCACGTTGTGCTCGTTTTGACCTGAATTTGAAATAGCACCTTGGCGAGTCAGCAAGTCAGCAATTGCGTGAAGAAGTCTTCTGCCGGCCCAACGACCATCCAAGAATGCCTATAGAGAGTATGGCACAGAGCCAGGCAAAGACGTCGCCATGGGCTGTGTAGAAAGTGATGTCGTTGCGGAAGCCGAACTCGGCGGGCAGGGCGTCAACCTGGTGGCGGGGAATGCTCTGGCGCACGCGGCCGTAGGGATCGATGGCGGCGGTGACGCCGTTGTTGGTGTCGCGGAGCAGCCAGCGGCGATTCTCGATGGCCCTCATGCGCGCCATGTTCAGGTGCTGCCAGGGAGCGCTGGTGTCGCCGTACCATCCGTCGTCGCTGATGTTCACAAGCACCTCGGCGCCGTTTCGCGCAAACTGGCGCACCTCGTCGGCAAAGACCGCTTCATAGCAAATGAAATATGCCGTAGCGATGTCTCCCGCCGGTCTGCGTATCGAGCAGGAAGACCTTGTGCACGGTTCCGCGCGAGAATTTCGAGACGCGGCCGGTGAGCTTGTGGGCGAACTTGAGCAGATTTTGAAACGGGGATGTACTCGCCGAAGGGAACGAGATGAATTTTGTCGTAGCGGCCGACGATCTGCCCGTCGGCTCCCGACGATGATCGCCGAGTTGTAGTAGTTCCACTGCTTTCGTCGGCGGTGTCGTAGGTCCAGCCAATGCCGCCCACCACGACGGGCGCGTGCTACAGCATGCGCGATGCCGGCCATCGCCTTCTGAAATCGCGGATCCGACTCGTCGAAGGGAGCGGGCGATTCCGGCCAGACAACGAGGTCGGGATGAGTGGGGTACGGCGGACAGGCGATTCGTCTCGCTGGGCGCGCCGGTTTGCGGAATTCCGGCAATGTAGTTCTTGCATTCTTCGCCCGCCAGGCGTGCGAATTGGGCGATATGACGGTCCCACTCGGCGCCCTGCCAGTTGTTGTCTTCGCCCACGTCGAGATTGGGCTGAATGAGGACAGCAGTGGCAGTGGGGTCGGGCTTTGCGGAGGCGGAACAAAGACGCCGCGACAACCGGCGACGAGCAGAACCGCGCCGCACGCTGCCCAGGCCCAACGGCCTGACGAATGCGCTTTTGGCCGTGCACCTGAGCAGCAAACCGCCGGCGAGAAGCGCATTGACGGCGACCAGCACGAAAGTGATCCCGTAGACGCCGGTCCACGGCGCGAGCTGGTTGATGAGGGCGTTGTCGACCTGGGAGTAGCCGAGCTGGTCCCAGGGAACGCTGGTGATGCGGGCGGCGGCCAGTTCAAGGCCGGTCCACAGAAAGGGCGCGAAGGCCAAGCGCAATGCGCGTGGAACCAGTGGCCCGCTGCACCAGCACATACGCCAGGCCGAAGAGACCGAAGTAAAGTCCGAGCACCAGGCTGAATCCGAGAGCAGCAGTTCGGCGCCAGCGGCGGCATGTCGCCGTAGTGCAGCATGGTGTCGCGAATCCAGTAGCAGTTGCCCACGTACCAGAGAACGCCGCAAAGATAGAGCGATGAAAGAAAGCGCGCAGACAGCGGAGCGGGCAGCCGGTGGAACGCGGATTGGAGAGAACTGCCCACAGCAGCGGCACCAGGGCAAACCATGCAAAGACAGAGCGCCAGGCGGCAGGGGGCCGGCGAGCGGGAACGGCAACTCAAGCAAGACCGCCGAAAGCGCCGCGGCAGCCCACGGCTTCCACGGAGAGATTGCATACTGGGCCGAGTGTAAAACATTGGGGGTGCGGTAGAATCGATGAACATGATATTGGCGATCTTTGCAATGCGGGTGCTGGAAGTGATGTTCTTCTTCGGCCTCGTGGGATCGGCGATCGTGGTGCTGATCAGCTTTATCGAGGACGGAAAAGAGCTCTTCGGCAAGGATTAGTTTGTTTCACCGCGAGCACGTCGCGGCCGCCACGGCTTTGTCTTCCCAGCAACCCTGCACGTTCTCAAATCCACTTTCCATTGGGCGCAGCCTCGTCTCGCGTTCCAGCTCCGCGGCCTCGCGCACGCGGTCGGTCCTTTCAAAATGAGTGGTTTGCGCCTTGCTTCGCGGTGCGGCGAAAACCCAGCATTTTGCTGAGTTTGGGGGCGGGAGCAAACGGCATTCATTTCTCGTTGACACTGCCTTCATTGGAAATTAGACTCAGCGCAGAGCGGTGGTTTCGCTCTCAGGATTTACGACCACCGGCTGCCTCGCCGGAACCCTCGCGATGGCCTCTACTCGAACGACCGTAGCCCCACCGAATGACCGCGTGCGACTAATCGTCGCGTCCTCGGTGATGCTGACGTTCATCTCCTTCTGGCGCGCGGCCGCCATCGTTCTCAATGACCTGGGTTCATCAGCTTTCTACGCCGGCGGCATTGCCGAGCAGGCGGTGGGAGCGGCGGCGCCGTGGTTCATCCTGGGCATCATGCTGTTCAGCTTCGCGGTGCGCGCGGTCTACGTCGAGAGCTGTTCGATGTTCACGCGCGGCGGCGTGTACCGCGTAGTGAAAGAAGCCCTGGGAGGCGGATTCGCCAAGCTCAGCGTTTCCGCGCTGATGTTCGACTACATTCTCACCGGCCCGATCTCCGGCGTGTCGGCCGGCCAATACATTACCGGCCTGTTGAACGAGCTGATGATGGTGGCCAACCAAGCCACTGGCTGCCTCCGGCTCTGATGGACGCGCACGGCCACCCCTTCCAGTTCAATATGAATTACACCTCGGCGCTGATTGCGGCGGCGGTGACGATCTATTACTGGTGGCAGAACATCAAGGGGATCGAGGAGTCGAGCGACAAGGCGCTGCGGGTTATGCAGATCACCACGGTGATGGTGGTCATTCTGCTGATTTGGGGTTGCTACTCTGTGGCCGTGCGCGGCGCGCATCTGCCTCCCTCGCCCATCCCGTCGCACCTGAATTTCAGCAATGACGCGCTCGGATTCCTTGAAAGGCACGGGGCTGCCGATCTTCGGCCTGTTCGGGATTCTGATGGCGTTCGGCCACTCCATCCTGGCCATGAGCGGCGAGGAGAGCCTGGCGCAGGTCAA
Organism: uncultured Acidobacteriaceae bacterium; assembly: GCA_963758785.1. Classification (GTDB taxonomy): domain Bacteria; phylum Acidobacteriota; class Terriglobia; order Terriglobales; family Acidobacteriaceae; genus Telmatobacter. Next base: position 225,292 of record CAVWXA010000009.1, on the reverse strand, counting down.
CCGCGAAATCCAGCATCCCAAGCTGAGGAACCTGAAGCGGGCGGCGATCGTGATCGCGATCTACAGCCTGATCTTCACCGGCGGCGCCACGCTGCTGGCGTCGATGCTGATCCCCAACGGGCCGCGAACCCACATCTACCAGGACAACCTGATCGCCGGCCTGGCCATGTACATGGTGGGGCCGCTGTTCTGGCGGATTCTGTTCCGCATCTTCGTGGTGCTGGTCGGATTCCTGATTCTCTCCGGCGCCATCAACACTTCGATCATCGGCTCGACCGGCGTGCTGATGCGCGTGGCCGAGGATGGCGTGCTGACCGACTGGTTCCGCATGCCGCATCCCAAATTCGGCACCAGCTATCGCATCGTCAACCTGGTCTTCGTCCTGCAGATGTTCACCATCATTGCCAGCCGCGGCAACGTGATCATGCTGGGCGAGGCTTATGCGTTCGGCGTCATCTGGTCGTTCACGTTCAACAGCGTCTCGATGCTGGTGCTGCGCTGGAAGTATCACGGCGAGCGCGGCTGGAAGGTTCCACCGAACCTGCGCATTGGCAAGACCGAGATTCCCATCGGCCTGATGTCAGTGTTTATGGTGCTGTTTGCGACGGCAACGGTGAACCTATTTACAAAATCGGTGGCCACGGTGAGCGGCATTGTGTTCGCGGCAGCATTCTTTGTGGTCTTCACCATTTCAGAGCGGGGGAACCTGCGAAAGCATGCGCGGACCGCGAAGGAGATGAGAGATCATTTCCAGCTAGAGCACCAGGAAACGGTGAGCCGCGAGTCGGTAGCCATCCGCCCCGGCGGCATCATTGTGACCATGCGCGACGCCGCCAATCCGCTGGCCTTGAAGTGGACGCTGGCGCGCACGGCCAAAGACGACCGGGACGTGGTGGTGATCAGCGTGCGATTGATGGGCGTGGGCGGCCCGGAGTACCTGAGCGCCGAGCAGCAGAGTTTCAGCGAGCACGAGCAGATGGTTTTTACCAAGGCGGTGTCGGTGGCCGAAAGCTTCGGCAAGAAGGTGTCTCTGCTGGTGGTTCCGGCAGGCGATATTTTTGCCGCACTGGTGCAGACTGCGAATTCGCTTGAAGTGGAATCGGTGGTTTCCGGAGTATCGAGTTCGATCAGCGCGGAAGAACAAGCCTTCTACATGGGGCAGGCCTGGGAAGCGTTGCCCGAACCGAAGCGTCAATTCAATTTCTGCGTGGTTGCGCCCGATGGAGCGGTGAAGGTGTTTTATATCGGGCCGCACGCGCCGGCGCTGAGTCCTGAAGACGTGCAACTGGTGCACCGCCTGTGGCTGAATATGCGCCGCGACCCTACGGCGGCGGATCTGCACCACAGCGACATCATTACCTATGCACTGACCCGCCTGGCCGGCCAGTACGCGCGCGAGAAGCAGGAGATTCTACGCGAACTGCGCAATTACCGCAGCGCTCAATCGCCCGCTTTACGCCTGGGCGGTCAAGACTCAGCCAGCGACGGCGGGATTCGAACATCGCCGCGAGCCATTAAGCAGACGCGCGACCAGTAAAAACAGTGGTCAGTGGTCAGTTGTCAGTGATTCGATTCATCGCTGTCGGCGCTAACCGTGAAATAAGACGAGCGGGTTCAGCCTCACAATCCAGACTCGAAGCGGTTCCTAGGCGCTGAATTCCTCTCCAGGCTTCCAGCGCACAACCTTGACGCCGGGCTCGACTAAGGCGGCGAGCTCTTCCGGCGTGCCTTTGAGCGGGGGAAATGTGCCCCAGTGGATCGGAAGTACAGTTTGCGAGGCTAGAAGTTTGCAAGCCAATGAGGCTTCTTTAGGACCCATGGTGTAAAAGCCTCCGATGGGGAGCATGGCTACCTTCGGTTTGTAGAGCTCGTGGATCAACCGCATGTCGCCAAAAACCGAAGTGTCTCCTGCGTGATAGAGCACCGGGCCGCCGGCGACTTCGAGGACGAATCCCGTGGCGACGCCGACGTAATGCGAGCCCTTTTCATCCTGCGCTGCTGCGGAATGTTTGGCGTCGACCATGATGGCGGTTACGTCGTCGAGTTCGACGGCCCCACCCAGATTCATGCCGATGGTCTCTTTGACGCCTTTGCCGGAAATGTAATCTGCCAGCTCGTAGATGGCGACAACCTTGGAGCCGTGTTTGGTGGCAACGGGCGCAGCGTCAGAGATGTGATCGCCGTGGCCGTGGGTCAGCAGGATGTAGTGAATCTTCGAGGGTAGCTCGAAACCTTGGGGATATTTGGGATTGTGCGCAATGAAGGGGTCGATGAGGAGATTAGTCCCCTTGGCGGTCTGAACCAGCACGGTGGCGTGGCCGAGCCAGGTGATGCGCGTTTGCTGCGATGGGTTCATGATTGCTCCTTGTCCAGCTGTACATGAATGTCTCGTGCGATGAATGCGAAGCTTCAACGATTGATAGCTTGATTCGTGCGGGCTCAATTGCGCAAGTCCGCTCCGATTTTTGCTTCCAGTTTCGCCGCCTGCGGACGCTCCAGGAGCGCATCGCGCATTCATTTCACAATCGGCTCTTGACGCGTTTCACCGGCGAGCGTAGATTCTGACAAAGGCGAATATATGGCGAAACTAGAAACGCTCTTCCCCATTCTCCAGGATTCACCATTGGGCAGCCTGGCCCGCACGGCAGCAAAAGCCCCTTTGGAATCAAGCGGATGCCTCACCGAGTATCGCCCGCTGGCATCGCGCTCCATCCTGAACAAAACGACGTCAAACCGCGGGCTGCCCTTCACCCACGCCATTAACCCCTATCGCGGCTGCGAGTTCGCGTGCCGCTATTGCTATGCGCGTTACACCCATGAGTTTCTTGAGCTTGCGCCGGGAGACTTCGAGCGAAAGATTTACTTCAAGCAGAACGCCGCGTGGCTGCTGGAGCAGGAATTGAAACGGCTAAAGCCGGGCACAGAGATTTCCATCGGGACGGCAACCGATCCCTACCAGCCATTGGAGCGAAAGTTGCGCATTACCCGCTCGCTGCTGGAGGTATTCGCACGGCATAGCGGGTTCCGGCTGGGAATCGTCACGAAGTCCGGCCTTGTGGAGCGCGACGCCGACCTGCTAAAGCAAATTGCGGAGCAAAACAGCGTGACGGTCCATCTGACGGTGACCACGATGGACACGAAGCTGGCGCGCATCCTGGAGCCACGAGCGCCGCGGCCCGACTTGCGCATTCAGGCCGTAGCTCAATTGCGCGAGGCGGGCTTGCGTGCCGGAGTGATGTGCTCGCCGCTGATGCCGGGGATCACAGACAGCCGCAGATCGATGAGCGAAGTTGCCAAAGCCACCGCGTCGGCCGGCGCAAGCTTCTTCAACGCAGGAGCGCTGTTTCTGAAGCCGTGCTCGCTGCCCACCTTTTTCAAGTTTGTGAGCGAGAATTTTCCGCAACAATTGGCCGCATACGAGAAGCGTTATGCTTCGAGCGCTTTTGTCTCGCAGGAATACAGACGACGTGTGAGCGAACTGGTAGATTCCATTTGCCGGGAGTACAAGCTGGGGAAGCGATACACGTATGAAGACCCAGGCAGAAAGACGCCGCAGGCCAGTTCAGTGGTGGAGATGCAGCCATGGCTGCCGTTTGCGCAGGACCGAGAGGAGAAGAAAGCGAGCTAGCGCGTCATGATGACTTCAGAAACGGCGTCCTTGGCGAGGAACTGGCGGTGACCCGACCAGCCAGCGAACAGCCGCTCGATGCTGCGGTTGGTGAATGCGCGCTGGATGGGAAACTGCTGGGTCATCTGCATGTCCACTTCGTCTCGGGGCGTCAGGTGGTAACGCAAGCGCACTGCCTCTTCGCCATGCGTCCTAGTGTGGAAAAACGCCAGCACCTGTCCACCGGGATTCATGGATGCGAAAAGATGCGAGACAACGGGGACTACGAAGGGCTCGGGGAGGAAGTCCAGGGCCGTCCACAAGAGGACCACGTCGAACATGCGCCCGGAGAATTTGAGGGTCTGGTTGATGAAGCCCTCGACATTCCAGATCGGATTGCCCTCTTCGTCCTCGCCGGAGCGCCATTCCTGCGCGCAAGCGTCCTGATCGAGGTCGGCGAGAAAGACGCTATGACCGAGGCTGGTGAGGTAGTTGATGTTGCTGGGCGAAGTATAGCCGGTGTCGATGATGCGCAGACCCGGCTCGGCCTGGAGGCGCTTGCGCACCAAGGCCCACGCGCCTGAATGGCGTGGCACTCGAGGACCAACAAGGCCCTGAGCCGACGCGGCCGAACCGCTGTCCTGCTTCCTGTCAAACAAACGGCGCAACACCCTGAATCCCTCTTAAGGCCGGACAAATGGTTTGGGAGGCCCGGCAGGCGTCGCCTATTCTCCGAACATTGTGGCGGTGTGCGGAGCGGGTGCGACTTCGGAGCCTTTGGCGACAGCCTGCGTCAGATCGACCTTGCCGTGGAAGACGGCATTTTCTTCGATGGCCAGGCGCAAGGCGCGGATATCCCCCTGCAGGTTGCAACCGGAGCGCAGTTCCACGCGGCCGCTGGCCACCACGTTGCCCTGCACGTGGCCCATGATCAGCACGTCTTTGGCGGTCAGGTCCGCCGCAATATCTGCGTTGGGACCGATGGTGAGCCGGTTTTCAGCGAGGCTGACGGTTCCCTCGACGCGCCCATCCAGAATCAGGTCTTCACTGCCCTTCACTTCACCGCGGATCACGATGGTTTTGCCGATTCGCGCGGACGCATTTTCCAGTGCCATGGTTTCGATCCTTCCGTTGGTCTTTGTTGCCGTGTTTCGAGGGATATCTTGCCTAATCGGGCCTGGTCTCTACCGCTTCCGACTGGTGTATGCGCCGATTGGAAAGATCCGGCTCAGAGACGCGCAGTGGCTGGAAACACGAGAGGCCCTGCCCGCACTATACGCAAACCGGCCACGTTGCTTCAATCGGCGAGCGTGATCGCTAGCCAATTCCGCACCCGATGAAGCACCTCCGGGGGCCATTTGGCGGGGGCGGGGAGCCTTGCCAGATAAACTAGACGTTGTGCAGCAATTCTTGCTACTCCTGCTCTGGCTCGCCTGGGCTGCGGCAATTCAGGGACAGCCAGTCTCCGCCGCTGGAGACATTTTGACGCCTTCCCAGGGACAAGCCCTGGTGGAAAAGGCGCTGGCCAACGAGCTGCGCGCGGCCCAGGACGCAAGCCACCCGATGCGTTACCAGTTGCGCAAGACCAGCCCGCGGCTGACCACGACCAAGTGGATCTATGAAACCAGGGATGGCGAGGTGGCCCGGCTCATTGCAATCAACGACAAACCGCTGAGCCAGACCGACGAACAGAACGAAGTGGCGAGGCTCAATGAGCTACTGGGCGACCCGGGAAAGCAGCGGAAACGCAAACAGGCCGAGGACACGGATGCCGGGCGCGCCCTGAAAGTGCTGCGCGTGCTTCCGGACGCATTCGAGTACCAGTATGCGGGCCCGGTACCCAACGGAACATTGGAAAGATTCACCTTTCGACCTAACCCAAATTTCTCGCCTCCGGACCTGGAGACCCAGGTTCTGACGGCCGTGAGCGGCGAAATCTGGATCGATGCCGCACGCGAAAGAGTGACACGGCTGGAGGGCCATTTGCAGCAGGATGTGGATTTTGGCTGGGGAATTCTGGGGCGGCTGAATCAAGGCGGCTGGATCGTGATCGAGCAGGCAGATGTAGGCAACGGCCAGTGGCGAGCGGTGCGATTCCAGATGGCGATGAGCGGCCGGGTGTTTTTTAAATCGAGGACGTTCGACACCATGGAGGACGAGACGGAGTTCGCGCCGCAACCGGCGGGAATGGATTACCGGAAGGCGATCGCCATGCTGCTGACGCAGCCGTAAGGCAGTTGGGGTGTAAAAACAAAGCGGCCCGGGAACCCGGGCCGCTTTGTTACAGATTGAAGATCAACTTACCACTTGGCCTTGAGGTAAACCAGGATGACCATCGCGAACGTGAACAACGTGAGTGACTCAATGAACGCCAGGCCAATGACCAGGAAGTCATCAGATTGTTGCGGGTTCCCGGGTTACGAGCCAGCGCCTCAGAGGTAGAGCCGACGGCTCTTCCCTGTCCGATGCCGCAGAGGCCGGCCGCAATGCCGATTCCCAGACCAATTCCAATCGGCGCCAGGTTGACTGGAGCCGAACCGCCATCTGCGAAGACGGGCATGGCAAAAAACATAGCCGCCAGCGCATACAACATGTTTTGCAGTTTCCGCATAGTTCTCCTGCTTCTCTCAAGATTGACCGCCAGTGGGTGGTTGAAGCTCACCGTGCTGGCCCCCTCACGCTTGCGGCCGTCCGTTGGCCCGGAGCGGAAGCGCTCTCCGGCGGAATGTTTTTCAGTTCTCAGTTCACAGTTCCTAGTTCACAGTTCACGCTCTTCGGTGTCAGCCTTCTGCTGTGAACTGTCAGCTGTTCACTGCTCTTAATGCTCCTGCGCTACTGCCAGTCCCAGATAAATCATGGACAGCAGCATGAAGACGTAGGCCTGGATGAGTGAAACGAAAAAGTGCAGCCCGAGAAAAACCACCGGGACTGCAATCGGGAGCAACGAAAAGCAAATGAGGGTGAGCAGATCGCTGGCCAGCATGTTGGCGTAAAGACGAATGGTGAGCGACATCATGCGAGCGAGGTGCGAGACGATCTCGATCGGGATCATGAGCGGAGCCAGCCACCAGAGCGGGCCTGCAAAGTGTTTCATGTACCCGAAGAACCCCTGCGCGCGCACGCCGTGAAAGTTGTAGTAGAGAAATGTGAGCACCGCGATGCCCAGCGGCACTGCAGGATTCCCGGTGGGAGTTTCAATGCCGTGAAAGCCAACCAGCAGGCCGATGAGATTGTTGAAAAGGACAAACAGGAGCACGCAGGTAACGAATGCCTGGAATCGCTCATAGCCGTGCCCGATCACCGATTCCGCCTGGCCGCCGACAAATTCGTGGATCATCTCCGCCACCTGCTGGGCGGGGTTGGGACTCTCGACTGAAAGCGAGAGCCTTACGACGAGAAAGAAAATGATAAGGCCGCCGGCGACCATCAACTCCAGCGAGAAAATGTCGTTGATGGGAGCGGTGGGATGAGCGGGATGAACACCCATCGCCTGCATGGTGGAAGCCACCACGGGCCCGAAGACATAATTCAATAAGCGAGTGAACGCGAGCGATTCCGGCATGAAAAAAAGGCGTCTTTCCGTTCCCGGCGGGATCGATCAACGAGGATCGGGTGGAGCTTTAGTCGCGGAGCAGGCGAACCGCCTCCCAGACAATGGCCAGAACCGCTAGGGCCAAGCCGCATAAAAGTGCCACAACAGAACCCTGGAAACATTTCAGGCTAACATAAATGGCCGCGCCAAACACGATGAGCCGGAGCAGAAAGAAGGCCACGGCGATGCCCGCCCCACGCGGCAACTGTTTTTCGTCGAGCTTTGCCAAAATGAAACGGATGAGACGGCGCCACTCGTAAATGCTGGCGGCAGAGATGGCGGTTCCAGTAGCCAGCATGGCCGCGTTACGCCAGCCTGCGGCCTTCCACAGGATGAGCGAGCCAAGAAGCCCCAGAATCAACACGATGCGCAGGGCGCGGTGAAGCAACGCTTCAACGTTGAAGTCAGCCGGAAGATGGTTTCCGGGATCATGTTCCGGATGGCTGAGAGATTGCTCGGAAGCCTGGGCGACGGGTTCGCCTTGCCCGGGGGGCGGATCAGTGAATGACTGGCTTTCCTGGGTCATGATTCGGTGTCGCCATTTCCCTTTTTGGGCTCATCTTCCTCACTGTCTGCCGCAGCGGGGGCGCGCGCGTAAACCATCGTCAATTTGACGGCGCCGACGAGCCCGGCGAGGATTCCGAAGACGATTCCAACCACCGAAATCCATGATTGATGCAGGAGGTGGTCGAGCCATGCGCCGAGGAGCCATCCGATGAAGCCCGCGCATGGCAGGATGAGCGCAATCTGAATCATCTTCTCGGCCTGGACCCACGCGCCAAGCATGCCAGACATGCCTGGCTGCCGATTTTTTTCCGGAATGGGGCGATGGAAGGGCACCATCGTGGTTATACACGAGGAGCGCGTATCTGCGCGATGCTGCTGGCCACGTGTCGCGGCGTGGCATGGAGAGTCAGATTGATTTTTCCGCCTCCGGCGACGGTTACTTGGCCGCGGTCCCTTCGTCTTCAATTGCGAAGACCGCGAAGACAGTGGTTCTGAACTCGACACGCCGCGAGTTGATGGCAAGCTGCTGGTTAACTCCGGGAGCGGCACCGGCCATCATCACCGCGTCCCCCATGCCAAAGATGCTGCCACTGCCAAAGCCACCCCCAAATCCGTTGTACGACACTGGGTTTTGATTCTCGTTGACGCTGACCAGGTGGCCGAGGTGCACGCCGGATTTCCGCGCAATCTGCTCAGCGACCTTGCGGGCATTGGCGACAGCATCAGACGCGGCACTGGCCTGCAACGCGCTGGGATCTTCGACAATCCACTGAATCCATCCACTCTCGTTGGCGCCGGCGCCGACTGAAGTGCTCAGGGCAGTGCTGGCCTGGTCAGGCTTGACGCGGATGATCCAGCTCTGGGAGACGGTAAACTGCCGGCGTTCGCGGTCTTCGCTGCCCATGGGAAACTGCTGCAGATCGTAAGTCTGCGTATGCTGAAGAACCTGGCTGGTGCTTTCGATTGCGGTCTTTGCGATGCCCGAGGCGGTGAGTGCATCCATGATGGCGTTGGAGACTTCGGTGGCATGATCATAGGCGGTTTTGGCGTCAGGTCCGTAGAGTTTGTAGCCGACGCGTACCACGGCGAGGTCAGCATCGGCAGTCACCAATCCAGTGCCGTTCACCGAGATGACGCGCCGCTCCGGGCAGTTCTGATTCACAGTGCACTGGCCCCATGCGACGGAACCGAGGCCGACTAACAGAAACAACACGACAATCAAGCGTGACTTATTGCACATAGTTCGCTCCAATCTCAGGGATTATTTGCTGCCTACTCTTATAGACCTATTGAGAGGAAAGTTTGCGCTGTACTTCGAGAATATTTCTGAGCCAAAACCATTCAATGAATTTGCGCCCCGGTAAAGCCCAAGAGTTTCCCGGCGTTCCTGGCGGCGTTTGTCGCAGGGCAACGTGATACTGCTCACATGGCGCATCCGGAATCGCCTACCAGACACCAGCCGCTATACTGGCGGTTGGCACATGAAACGATTTTCAGCGAAGGAATTTGACGTGTTCGACTCGGAATTTGAGCAGAATCTCTTTGAGCTGCGCAAGGAAAAACTGAAAGAGATCGAGAAGCTGGGCCAGGCGGCGTATCCCAACCGGTTCCCTGCCCGTCAGGACCAATCGGCGATCACGCTTGGCCGCGGTGCGCGCGCAATGGGGCGAAGTCGCAGGCGCCGGAGCTTGAAGCCAAGCGCGTGACGGTGGCCGTGGCCGGGCGCATCATGGCCATTCGCCAGCAGGGCAAGGCGGGCTTCGCCACGCTGCAGCAGGAGGGCGCGCGGCTGCAGATTTATGTGCGGCTGGACGCGGTGGGCGAGCAGGGATTCGCGCTCTACAAGCTGCTCGACCTGGGCGACCACATCGGCGTGACGGGCTACTTGTTTCGCACGCGCACCGGCGAGCTGACGGTGCACGTGGAGACGTCTGACGTTTCTCGCCAAGGCCATGCTCGCGCTGCCGGAGAAGTATCACGGGCTGGCCGACGTGGAGCTGCGCTACCGGCAGCGCTATGTCGATCTGTTCGCCAACCTCGAAGCCCGCGAAGTGTTTGTGAAGCGGGCAAAGGTGCTGCAGCGCGCTGCGGACGTTCTTTGACAGCCGCGGCTATCTTGAAGTGGAAACGCCGATGATGCAGCCGATCGCGGGCGGCGCGGCGGCGCGGCCGTTCAAGACGCACCACAATGCGCTCGATATGGATTTGTTTCTGCGCATCGCGCCGGAGCTGTATTTGAAGCGGCTGGTGGTGGGCGGGCTGGATCGCGTGTACGAGATCAACCGCAACTTCCGCAACGAGGGCGTGAGCACGCAGCACAATCCCGAGTTCACGATGCTGGAGTTTTACCAGGCCTACGCGAATTACCACGACCTGATGGATTTGACGGAGGAGCTGATCAAGTTTGTGGCGATGGAAGTGAACGGGACGACGGTGCTTCCGTCGGGCGAGATGGATGAGAACGGGAAACCGATTCCACGGCTTGATCCGTCGGGAAAGCCGATCGACCTGGCGAAGTGGGAACGGCTGACGATGGCGGAGGCGATCATCAAGTGGTGGCCGAATGATTTCGGCGCCGGTCCAACGCTGGAGCTTCGGAGAGCCCCGACGACTTAGAGCAGTTCCTACTTGCGTCCCTTCAATACTTACAAGCTGATTATCCAGAGATCGTCACGCCCATCGAAGAGGTGCAGGGCGTTGACAATGGGCGACATCGTCGGCTTCGCAGCCTCCGCATGCTCATAAATGCGCAGAGGATCATGCTCCGTGGAGATCTAACAGAGTTCGCGGTCGCCGTCGCGATATACCTGGCCAGCTCGAACCGACCGTTCCCATGCCGCGGCATCCAGTCGCTTGGAAAAACGATTTATGGCATCTTCGAAGTCGTCGTCGAGCCCAACCTCATCCAGCCCACCATCATCTACGACTATCCGACCGCCGTCTCTCCGCTCTCGAAGCAGAAGCCAGACGACCCGGATCATGTGGAGCGGTTTGAGATTTTTGCCGGCGGCTTCGAGCTGGGCAATGCCTTCAGCGAGCTGAACGATCCGGTGGAGCAGAAAAAGCGATTCGAGGATCAACTTGCGCAGCGCGCCGCCGGCGACGAAGAAGCGCATCAGATGGACGAGGATTACGTGCGCGCGCTGGCCTACGGACTGCCTCCGACCGGCGGCGAAGGCATCGGCATCGACCGGCTGGTGATGCTGCTGACCGGCTCGAAGTCGATTCGCGATGTCATTCTCTTTCCGCTGATGAGGAAAGACAGGGAACAGGGAGCAGGGATCAGGGAACAGAGGACAAGAGCCAAGAGCCGAAGAGCTAGCCCGGCTGCGCGGTGTCGATGGAGATCGAGGAGCAGGGCGAAGTGCAAACGCAGATCCTTCGACTCCTCACTGCGTTCGTCGCTCAGGATGACAAGCTTTTGCGGGTGCGAGCGATTCGATGAAAGGGTTTTGTGGGATAACGAACGATTGAATCATTAGCCCCGCCAGCACCGTTAGCTCCGCTGGCTTGGCTGGGAGCTCGAGGCTAGCAGCCAGGAGCTGTTTTGAACATTCTTTTCGTCGGCGACATCTTCGGCAGCGCGGGGCGCAGGATTGTGCGCGAGCACATCGGCCACGTGCGCGAGGCGCACAATGTCGAGCTGACCATCGTCAACGTGGAAAACGCCGCCGGCGGCTTTGGCGTGACGCCGCAGATCGCCGAAGAGCTCTTCGACCTGGGCGCGGATGTTCTGACCACGGGCAACCACGTGTGGGACAAGAGGGAACTGATCGACTATCTGAACTCTGCGCGCCGCCGACAGCACAGGAGCGCCCGCGGCGCGTGCTGCGGCCGGCGAATTTTCAGCCCGGCCTGCCGGGTTACGGCGTCTTTGAAGGAACCACCGCAGGCGGCGTGGACTACGCGGTGATGCAACTGCAAGGCCGCGTCTTTATGACGGCGATCGACGATCCCTTTCGCACCGCCGATGCGCTGCTGGCCGGGATCAAGGCCAAAGTGATCGTGGTGGATTTCCACGCCGAGGCCACCAGCGAGAAAGTTGCCATGGGGTGGTATCTGGACGGGCGCGTGACGGCGGTTCTGGGCACGCACACGCATGTTCCCACGGCGGACGAGCGCATTCTGCCGCGCGGAACGGCGTTCCAGACCGATGTGGGCATGAGCGGCCCTTACGACAGCATCATCGGCGTGGAAAAAGAACTGGTGCTGCACAAATTCCTCACCGGCAATGCCGGGCAAGTTCGAGGCCGCCAAGGGAAATCCCAAGATGTGCGGCGCGCTGGTTACCTGCGATCCCGCGACCGGGCGGGCCTCGGCCATCCAGCGCATCATGCTGGGCGAATAGACCATTGCATGGAGCAGTGCGTGGGGCGGAGTCCTGCACGACAGCCAGCGAGCCTGGCGCTACAAAGCCGTCGGTGCTAACACGGCCAGCGAAAAATAAAAGGGCAGCCCGCCGAAGCGGACTGCCCTTGATATCCCAGAAGCACTGATCGTGCGGCCTGCGATCGCCGGACTGAAACCGGCAAATGGCCAGCTGGTTACATCCCCGCGTGCGGTGCGCGGGCGAAGGCTTGGCGACGGTGTGATGCACCGGCGCGCGCCTTCTTCGCCACCTGCTGGATGAATCCATCGCTCAGCACGATTTGCGCTGATGCAGCCGTGCGTGCCCGCGCCGGGAATTGGCGTGTAGGTGTCGTAGGTGCCGTCCAGCTCCGTCGCGGGCTGCAGTCCGAGCGCGGAGCCAGGCGCAGGAGCCTCTTTGCAGGAGAGCGGGTCCTTCAGGTTGACGGTAAAGTCAGCCGTGTTGGCGTCTTTGGCATCCTGCGTAACCGCCACGTTGACCGTCGATAACCGCGGGCTCGATGACGATCTTGCGGATGTGCGCCGGCGAGTCTCGGTGAGAACGTCGCCCATGGCATCGGTATCGGCCTTGACGCCGTTGGCCAGAATATAGTCCTGCGCTTCCTTGATCTTGAGCTCGGTGGGCGGCACGGGAACGGCGTTGCAAGCCACCGGATTGGTGAGCTTGACCACGAATTCCTTCGGCTTGACCGCGGCAGCCGTGGTGACGGTAATCTTCAACGCCGTTGCGGGATCGGAGATGACAATCGCCCGGAACCGGAGTCGGCTGACCTTTCAGGAGAGCCCAGAGCTTGTCGGCGTCAGTCCTTCGATGCCGTTGGCCAGGATGAACTCCTTGTCTTCGAGGTCGAGCTTGTTCGGATCGCCGCCGATAGAGCACGTGTTGCGCGAGTTCCTGTCGGGAGTCGGAGCGGGCGCGATGGTGAAGCTATGCCGGCGGGAAGAGCGTTGACTGCGCCTGGGTCTCGATCGCGGCGATCTGCTGCTTGATGGCAGCGTCGCCGTCCAGCGTGCCGTGATAGCGCTTGTACCAGTAATCGAGCTGCGGCTCGATCTGGGTCTTGTAAGCAGCAGGCGCGAAGTCCAGGCGCGGGCGTAGAACCAGACGGCCTTCACTTCATCCTTTGCCGGGCCGGGCTTGGCATAGGCCTGCGCCAGTTGCAATGTATCGGCCAAGGCATGGGCCCGGCTGTCGTGCACGCATCGGGCGGATAGAGCATCAACTCCGTCGTGTACTCCTTGATAGCGCCCTCAAAGTCCTTCTTCGAAACCGCGTCGTCAAACGCGATGGCCGAGTGGAAGATCGGATAGGCGCCGGCGGTCATCTTCTTCCAGTCGTCGTCAGACGTGCCGGCTGGCTTGGGAGCCGCCAGGCCCTTCTGCGCCAGCGCCGCGGCATCGTCGCAGGTTTGCGGATCGGTGGCGCACTCCCGGACGCGATCGAGGCTCTTGCCGCACTGCGCCTTCTTCAAGTAGACGGAAATGAAGATGGCCTTCATGTTGTTGGGATCGACCTGCAGCAGGCGGCTGGCCGCGCTCGAGAGCCTTGTCCGGCTGGTTGGACTGGTTGTAGCAATCGATCAAGCTGTCGAGAACGCCATTCTTGACCGGGGTCTGCGGGTAAGCCGTCAGAAAGCTCTCGAGCGCCGCGCACTTTTGCGCCGGATCGGTCTGAGTGGCGGAGTTCTGATAGGCGTTGAACTGGTCCGGCGGGAAGGCTGATCTGGCCGGAGTCCTGGGCTCGCAGTGCGGGCGTGGAAACAAGGCTCATGCCTGCCAATGCCATCGCAGATGCAAAGACTAACTTCTTCATGCAGTGCTCCTGGGAATTGCCGAAATGGAGATCAAGATTCACTCATTCGCCAGCGAAAGGGCAACCGATCCTGGACGGCGGTTGAGTGCCGGGGTGACGGATATTACGATACCACGGCCTCCAATGCTGCGTAGGAGGATTATAGAAAGCCATGCGGCCCGTGACAAGCACGGCAGCGATCGAGAAACTTGGATGCGTGTTACGCGCGCCGACAGCGCGACGGCAACTGGCGGCTGTGGCGGCGTGCCGGCAGCGCCGCGTCAGAGGCGCGATTGCGAACAGAGGCACGCGACTCGGGAATCCGAACAGGCCAAGGCTTATTGCAGCAGCCGCACCAGCTCCGCCTGCTCGGCCAGAAAGGCGTCGTGGCCGTGGTCGCTCTTCATTTCGCGGTAGTCGGCGTGGGCGCCGGCCGCGCGGATGGACTCGGCAAAGCGGCGCACCTCTTCGGCGGGAAAGAGCCAGTCGGAGCTGATGCCGATGAAGCTGAGCCGGGCGCGGATGCGGCCGAAGGCCTCCTGCGGCGAGGCGTAGCCGCGCAGCGGATCCCAGGTATCCATGGCGCGCAGGATGGCCAGGTAGGCGTTGGCGTCGAAGCGCTCGATGAATCGCTTGCCCTGATGATCGAGATAGCCGGCAATGTCGAAGCGTCCGCCGATCAGGCCGCCGCCTTTGCCGTCCGCCGCCCAGGGATCTTCGCCGCTGCGGTTGGGATTGCGGCCGAAGCGCTCGTCGAAGAGCGGCGCGGATTTGTAGCTGATCATGGCGATCTGGCGGGCCAGCGCCAGCCCGCGGCGCGGCGGCCGCTGCGGCAGATAGCGGCCGCCGGCCCACTCCGGATCGTGCTGGATGGCCTGGCGCTGCAGATGGTTGAGCGCCAGCCCCATGGCCGACAGCGGCGTGACGCCGATGATGAGCGCGCGCTCCACGCGCTCGGGATGGAGGATGGTCCAATCCAGCGCCTGCATGCCGCCGATGGACCCGCCCAGAACCAGCCGCAGGCGGCGGATGCCGAGCGAATCGAGAAGCCGCGCCTGCGCGCGGACGTTGTCGCGGACGCTGACCAGGGGAAAATCCGGCCCGTAGATTTCGCCTGTTTCGGGATTGACGGAGCCGGGCCCCGTGGAACCGTAACAGGAGCCCAGCATGTTGATGCAGATGACGAAGTCGTGCTCCAGCGAGAGGACCGCGCCGGGAGCAAAGATTTCAGGCCACCAGGAGCCCACCAGCGCCGAGCCGGAAAGTGCGTGGCAAACCAGAACGGCATTGTCCCGCGCCGCATTCAGCCGGCCGTAGACGGCGTAATGCAGCGTGGGACAGATCAGTGCGCGGCCGCACTCGAGCGGCAGGGAGCCGTCCAGCACGAAGTCGCCTTCGTAGGTGGGCTCCACGAGTCTTCGATCCCGGCGGCGAAGCGCCGCTCCGGCTGTAACTGTCAGTCATCGAATCAGGTTCAGCATCTCAGTTCAGATTCAGCCTTACCTTAGCTGCCGTTCCGATTTTGCCGCACACCAGGCCTGGGTTGCGCCGGCAAACGCGTGTCCATTGGCAGTCTCGATCGCCTGATCGAGATCGGCCAGGATGTCGCGAATGTCCTCGATGCCCACGGACAGCCGCACCATCTCCGGCGTGACGCCGGTGGCCGCCTGCTCCTCGTCCGAGAGCTGCTGATGCGTGGTCGAGGCCGGATGAATCACCAGCGACTTGGCATCGCCGATGTTGGCCAGCAGCGAGAACAGCTCGAGCGAGTCGATGAGCTTCTTTCCCGCATCGTAGCCCGCCCTTGATGCCGAAGGTGACCAGCGACGCCTGGCCGTTGGGCAGGTACTTCTTCGCCCGCGCGTAGTAGCGGCTGGACGCCAGGCCGGGATAGTTGACCCACTCCACGCCGGGATGCTGCTGCAAGATGCTTGGCCACGGCCAGCGCGTTCTGCGAGTGGCGCTCCATGCGCAGGTGCAGCGTTTCAATGCCCTGCAAAAGCAGGAAGGCGTTGAAGGGCGAGAGCGCCGCGCCGGTGTCGCGCAAGCCCTGCACGCGCGCCTTGAGGATGAAGGCCAGCGGCCCGAAGGCCTGCGGTGTAGGAGAGGCCGTGGTACGACGGATCGGGCTCGGTGAAGTCCTTGAAGCGGCCCGAAGCGGCCCAGTCGAACTTGCCGGCGTCGACGATCACGCCGCCGATGGCCGTGCCGTGGCCGCCGAGAAACTTGGTGGCCGAGTTGACCACGATGTCCGCGCCCCACTCGATGGGCCGCACCAGCGCCGGCGATGCGCAGGTGTTGTCGATGACCAGCGGCAGCTTGTGCTCGTGGGCGATGGCGGCCAGCTGTTTCGATGTCGGCGATGTCGAGCTTGGGGTTGCCGAGCGTCTCGGTGTAGACGGCGCGGGTCTTGTCGTTGATGAGCTTGCGCAGGCCGTCGAAGTCGTCGGCGTCGACAAACTTCACGTTGATGCCCAGCCGCGGCAGCGTGTAGTGGAAGAGGTTGTAGGTGCCGCCGTAGAGCGAGGTGGTGGAGACGATCTCGTCGCCCGCCGCGGCCAGCGTGGTGATGGTCGAGCGTCTCGGCCGCCTGGCCTGAGGCCGTGGCCAGAGCCGCCGCGCCGCCTTCGAGCGCCGCCACGCGCTTCTCAAAGACGTCGGTGGTGGGGTTCATGATGCGCGTGTAGATGTTGCCGAACTCCTGCAGCGCGAACAGGCGGCCGGCGTGGTCGGCGTCCTGAAAGACGTAGGAGGTGGTCTGGTAGATGGGCACGGCGCGCGCGCCGGTGGTGGGGTCGGGCGACTTGGCCGGCGTGTACGGCCAGCGTGGCAAGCTGCTGCGGTTTTGGTTCCGACATGATGATCTCCTTCAGGTTCGTTTTGTCTCGGCTTGAGGGGACGCGGGGGAATTGTTTGCGGGCCGGGTGACCCCGGTCCCGACGAATCATTTTTGTCGCCGGGTCGGAGTCACACAATGAAAACGGCCCGCGTCCTATTCGGGACCGGGCCGCTCGACTTCAGAATCGGTTGCGCTTAGCGCATTCGCCGCTCAAGAGCCGGACGGACGGGTCCGCAGACCATACACATCCACATGGCCATGACCGCAAATCCGAACTCCCATAAGATCGGCATAGTTGGCAGTATCTACGGCGGTGGCGCAGGTGTCAAGCGAGGACAGGAACGCACCCATTCAGGCGCGGAATCGGGCATCGCGGCTGCCGCCTTCAAATAGGTATGGTCTTGGGGAAGCTTGTATTGATTTCGTGCACGAGAATTGCAGCGACGATGCCGATGGTCGCCCCCGCAATCGCGACGATAATGATGACCTTGGTCCCGGTCCCCATTTTGTCGCTGTGCACGCCTTTCACTTGCGCGTATTGAATCTCCTGCGGCTGAGCGACGCCCTTGGGCTTAACTTCGAAGCTCTGGTCGCCGATGCTCACGATTACACCTTTGGTCTCGGTGTTATCGGCCATGGTTACGCGAACACCCCGGCCCACGCCGCGCGCCTGCACCTTTGCCTTCATGACTGCAGGATCGATGGGCCTTTTCGCGGCGAAGGCGAAGTTGCTACTCAATAGTGCCGGAATCAGCAGCATCGCTGTCAGGCGAACCAGCCTTGAGGAATTCACGATCGTTTGACCTCTTGGATTTGCCATGAAGCGTAATTCGCCGGCACCTACCGCAAGATGGGGAAAGTCATCTTGTGATTGTCCGGCTCGGGGAGCCCGGCTGCAATTATAAGGCGAATTCAGTATCCCGGCGCATCATTCGAGGGAATTTACGGCTTTGCAGCCCGATTCAGGCAGGGCCCTTGGAAGACCGCCAAATGCTGAGTGCGGTAGGGTTATTGAATTTATTTGAATTTGTGAGGCCCGATGAACGTCCCCTATTCTTCCGGCTTCCACACGTAGGCGCCGGGCTGGGGCAGACCGATGTGGGCCAGTACGCGGTACGCAAATTCTTGTGCCATTTCGGATGAGTTTTGCGGGTTAGCGTAGTAAGCGGGGATGCAGGGGAAGATGGTCGCGCCGGCTTCGGCGGCCAGCGTCATGTTGCGCAGGTGGATGCGGTTGAAGGGCGTTTCACGCACGCAGAGGATGAGCGGGCGGCGTTCCTTGAGCGTAACGTCGGCGGCGCGCGCGATGAGCGAGTTGGCAAGGCCGAGCGCGATGGCCGCCAGGGTGCCCATGGAACATGGCAGCACGATCATTCCGTTCGAGGGATGGCTGCCGCTGGCGATGGACGCGCCGATGTCGGCGTCAGAGAGTGGGACGAATTTGGCGGGCGCGGCGCCGAGGAGTTTTTCGAGGCACTGCGTGCGGCCACTCACTCCCAGTTCTTCCGCGATCACGCGGAGCGAATTTTCCGAGGCAACAAAGTGGACGCGGGCGACGCGGGGGTCGGATTCGAGGGCGCGCAGCAGTTCGCGGGCTAGAATTGCGCCAGAGGCTCCGGTGATGGCGACGGTGAGATGCGCGGCGTCCATGTCAGCTTCCGAGCACGCGTTTGAAGATCGCGTCGACATTGCCTAGCTGGCGGGTGTAGTCGAATGTTGCGGCGAGCTTCTCCGGACTCAGCAGCTTCGTAATCTCTGGGTCGCGCGCGACTTCGTCGCGGAAGTTCAGGTCTTCTTTCCAGGCGCGCATGGCGTGGGACTGGACGAGGCGATAGGCGTCTTCGCGCATCATGCCGGCTTCGGCCAAGTCGAGCAGCAATTTTCCCGAAAAAATGAGCCCGCCGGTCGATTCGAGATTCTTCTTCATGCGCTCGGGATAAACCAGCAGCCGGTTGATGAGATCGGCCGTCTTGCCGAGCAGGTAATCCACCAGGATCGTCGAATCGGGAAAGATGATGCGCTCGACCGACGAGTGTGAGATATCGCGCTCGTGCCAGAGCGGAACATTCTCCATGGCCGCCTGCGCATTGCCACGCAGCACGCGCGCGAGGCCGCTGATCTGTTCTGAAGTAATCGGATTTTTCTTGTGCGGCATAGCTGAGGAGCCTTTTTGCTTTTCGCTGAAGTACTCCTGCGCCTCGCGCACCTCGGTCCGCTGCAGGTGGCGCAGCTCGACGGCAATCTTGTCGAGCGTGCTGCCGATGATGGCGAGGGTTGCGATGTAGGCGGCGTGCCGGTCGCGCTGAATGACTTGCGTGGCAACGGGCGCGGGCTTGAGTCCCAGCCGCGCACAGACTTTTTCTTCTTGTTCTGGACCGAGATGTCCGAAGGTGCCAACAGCGCCTGAGAGCTTGCCGACGCGCATATCCTCGGCAGCAGCGCCGAAGCGGGTTAGATTGCGCCGCATCTCGGCATACCAGTTCAGCAACTTGAGGCCGAAGGTGGTGGGCTCGGCGTGCATGCCGTGGGTGCGACCGATGGTGGGCGTGTGCTTGAACTCGAGAGCGCGGCGCTTGAGCACTGCCAGCAAGGCTTCAATTCCCTCGACGATGAGCGCCGAAGCTTCCTTGATCTGCAAGGCCTGCGCGGTGTCCACTACGTCGTTCGAGGTGAGGCCGTAATGCAGCCACCGGGACTCGGCATCGAGACCCTGGGCTTTGAGGGTCTCGGCGACCGCAGTGGTGAAAGCGATCACGTCGTGCTTCACTTCGGCCTCGATCTCTTGAACGCGGGTGGCTGAAACACTGGCTTTCGAAGCGATGGCTTCGGCGGCTGCGGCCGGAATCACGCCGTCTTCGGCCAGCACCGTGCTCGCCGCTGCCTCCACCTTGAGCCAGCAGCGGTATTTGTTTTCTTCCGTCCAGATGCGGCCCATGGCCGCGCGCGTATAACGTTCGATCAACGGGGAACTCCTTGAAAAACAGCTCTTAGCCTTCAGCTCTTAGCTATTAGCTCAGTCCTGCCGGTGCCGGCGGCATTTAAAAACCGGACGAAAATAGAATCGCGTTGTCTGCGCAAGCGAGAGTTTGAAGGCTATCCCAACATTTGATTGTACGGGGGAGGCGCTGTCAGGAGCGAGGGATCCTGAGGCGCTGGAATAACTCGTCAATCAGGAGTCCGCGGCCGGGCAAGTACGGCTGGAACCACTCGCCGTCAATCACGAGCTGCGGAACAGCGCGCTTGCCCACTTGCTGAATCAACTGGGCGGAGGCAGCGGGGTCCAAGTCGACGTTGATCTCTGTGTACACAACGCCGTGGGCATCGAGAAACTGCTTGGCTGCCCGGCAGTCCCGGCACCAGGCACTGGTGTAAACCTGCACCGTCATGAGCGCATTTTAACGCGATTCCACTACTATGCTCTGTGATGGCGGTCGCAAAGGAGCTGGCTGACCGCGGAGGAGGGCGTTGACCGCTGACGAAATCAAGGCGCTGCTGCACCTGGAGCCGCATCCTGTGGAGGGTGGATGGTTTCGCCGCACTTACACGTCGGATGTGAGTGTTGCTCTGGTGCGCGGCGTGCGGCCTTACGGCACCGCCATCTATTACCTGCTCGATGCCGGGACCTTCTCTGAGATGCACTGCCTTGCTTCCGACGAGATATTTCACTTCTATTACGGCGATCCGGTGGAGATGCTGCAGTTGCTTCCCGACGGGGGCTCCGTGCTTTTAACTCTTGGCCAAGATTTGCGGGCTGGGCAACGGGTGCAGCTCATGGTTCCGGCGGGCGTATGGCAGGGCATGCGGCTCATTGATGGCGGCAAAGTCGCGCTGCTCGGCTGCACGGTGACGCCGGGATTCGACTTTGCCGATTACGAGAGCGGAAGCTACGCGGAGCTCGGAGCAAAATGGCCGGCGGTGGCAGAGAGGATCAGGAAGCTGACGAGAAAATAGCGGTGTTGGCGGAGCTGGCGGAGTCGGCGGAGCTTGCTTTGATCCTACCGACGCTCGCGGAAGAAATTGCGGAGCAATTCCGCTGATTCCTCGGCGCCAATTCCGTGCTCCACCTGCATCTGGTGGTTGAGCTGCGGATGGTTGAGCACGGAAAGCACCGAGCCGCAGGCTCCGGCCTTGGGATCGGCGGCGGCGAAAACCAAGCGATCGAGCCGCGCGTGAACCACGGCTCCGGCGCACATGGCGCAGGGCTCGAGCGTTACATAGAGTGTGCAGCCCGGCAGCCGATAATTACTGAGCGCTTTGGCGGCAGTGCGCAGCGCAATCATCTCCGCGTGCGCCGTTGGATCGACGTGGCGAATCACACAGTTCTGCGCGTGCGCAATGATGAAGCCTTGATAGACGACCACAGCGCCGATCGGCACTTCGCCGCCCTCGGCTGCGAGTCGCGCTTGCGCGAGCGCCGCGTCCATCGCCTGGCGATCAGTGATCGGGGTGTCCATCATGGTTTGGATGTTACCGCTGCCCCCGCGGACGGATCCTTGTCAGTGGGCTGTGCTGCAGGCTGCTGTTGCGTCATACAGTGCAGCGCGCCGAGGCCCCAGATCAGGTCAACGCAGTGGATGCCGATCACCTCGCGCTCCGGAAAGACCTCGGCCAATATGTTCAGTGCCACGCGGTCGTTGGGGTCGTGAAAAGTGGGAACCAGCACCAGGCCGTTGGCGATATAGAAGTTTGCATAGCTGGCAGGGAGGCGCTGGCTGCGGAAGACGATGGGCCTCGGCATCGGCAGTTCGATGACATTGAATTGCTTGCCGCCGGGAGTCCGAGCGGCCTTGAGAATTTTGAGATTTTCGGCAAGCGGCTCGTGATTGGGGTCGCTCGGGTTCGGCTCGACCGCGGCGACGATGGTCGCAGGCGCGACGAAACGCGCGATGTCGTCCACATGGCCGTGGGTATCGTCGCCGGCAATACCGCGGCCCAGCCATATGACCCGATCGATGCCGAGAAAATCGTGAAACGCTCGCTCAAGTTGCGCGCGGCTCATGCCGGGATTGCGCTGCTGGACGTCGCTCAGTTGGCATTCTTCAGTCGTCAGCAGTGCACCGGTGCCATTGGGGTCGATCGAACCTCCTTCGAGGACGATTTTGTGCGTGCGTCCGTCGACCAAACGCACTTCGGGTTGCCACTCCGGCAAGCTGAGCAGTTTGGTCACGCGGCCGGGAATCTTATCGTCGAGGCGCCAATCAGAGTATTTGGCCCAGGCGTTGAAGCGCCAATCGGTGATGCCTACTGCGCCGGCGGCATTGCGCACAAAGATTGGACCGGAATCGCGCGTCCAGCCGCGGTCGGTGTGCCACTGGTGAAAGGTCACCTGATCGAGGTTTGTGCCGGCGCGCTCGAGCATGCTGGTCACGCGCTTTTGCATTGCCGCGTTTTCAACGATCAAATGCACGCACTCGCGCGCCGCCAGCAGACGAACGATCTCCGCGTAGAGCCATGGAATGGACTGAAACTTGCCCGGCCAGTCCTCGGGATTGTGCGGCCAGGCGAGCCACGTGGACTCATGCGGCTGCCACTCGGCGGGCATGCGATAGCCCAATTCGAACGGCGCATTTTCGGCGTTAAGCGGCATCGCTACTTGCGCTCTTTGCCTTCTGAAGGCTCGCCAGCGGCATCAAGAAAGCGCTGAGTGATGGGCGCGTACGCATCCACGCGTCGATCGCGCAGGAAGGGCCAGTTGCGGCGAGTTTCTTCGATGAGTTTCGGGTCGATCTCCCCCAGAATGATTTCTTCGGCATCGTGGCCCGCCTTGGCGATGACGAGGCCGAATGGATCGGCAAGAAAAGTGCCACCCCAGAACTCGATTCCCTGCCCCGCGGCGCGGTTCCCCAGAATGTCGCCGTGCTCCAAACCGACGCGGTTCACGCCCGCGACATAAACGCCGTTGGCAATCGCATGCGAGCGTTGAATGGTTTGCCACGCATCGTATTGCGCCGCGCCGAACTCATCTTTTTCCGCCGGATGCCAGCCGATGGCCGTGGGATAAAACAGCACCTCCGCACCCTGCAGCGCCGTGAGCCGCGCACCTTCGGGATACCACTGATCCCAGCAGACGAGCGTACCCACGCGCCCAAAGCCCATGTCCACGGCCTTGAAGCCGAGGTCGCCGGGCGCAAAGTAATATTTTTCGTAGTAGAGGGGATCGTCGGGGATGTGCATCTTGCGATAGACACTGGCGATCGCGCCCTGCGCATCGATTGTGACAGCCGTGTTGTGGTACAGCCCCGCCGCACGCCGCTCAAAGAGCGAGGCAACGATGGCGACGCCGGCTTCGCGCGCCACCTCGGCCAGCTTGCCGGTGGATGGGCCCGGAATCGGCTCGGCCAGGTCGAAGAGATGCAGATCTTCGCGTTGGCAAAAATACTGCGTACGGAAAAGCTCAGGCAGGCAGACGATATCGGCGCCGAGGCGCGCGGCCTCGCGGATGTGGCGCACGGCCGAAGAGAAATTCGCCTCGGGGTCGGGCCCCATGCGCATTTGCACAAGGGCGATTGTGTATTTTCGCGCCGTCGTCATTCCTTATCCGTTGAGCCTCCATCAAGCACGGGCGAAGCCCATACAATAAGGCCAACCCCGCCAGCGCGGAATCGGCGTCTTTATTGGTTGCGGGATCGGGCCGTTACTCTTCGAGGATCAGCACCGCGGCGGCAATGGTGGTGGTCCACTTGCCGCGCTTATCGCCCACGGCTGACTGGGTGATGTTGCTGGTGCGGACGATCTTGTTGGAGATGCGGTAGATCTCTTTCTTTTCGTCCCAACTCGTGTCCGGATCGAATTCCAGGTCGAGCGTGGTGGCCAGCATCTCGGCGGCCAGCTCCTCGGCGTACTCGCCAGCCTGGTCCTCGGTTTCGCCATAGCTGTGGTGCTCGCTGAGGTAGCCGTAAGTATTACGGTCGGCCGGAATGGCCACGCCGATGCTCGCCGCAAGCAGCCGGTGCGGTTCACGCGAAGAGTTTTCTGCGATCACCGCGAAAACGACTTCGCCATGACTGAGATACTTCAGGCCGTCTTTGCGCGATATGACTTTGCATTGCGGCGGAAAGATGGAGCTGACGCGCACCAGATTCTGTGAGGCGATGCCGGCATCTCGAAGCGCCAGCTCAAAAGATGTCAGGCGCTCCTTATGTTTGCCAACACCCTTGGTAAAAAAAAGCCTTTTGGGGACCATGCTCTTTCCCAATTTCGATGTGCCCTCCATACGTAAAAAGATTGCGACAGATATTGAACGTTCCCGCATGAGTCTATCGCATCCAGGAGGGTGCGAACAGCATTTCGCATATTTTCATTCGTGGTTCACGTCGCACGAAGGCCGGAAAGACATGAGGGTTGCCCAAGCTGGAAAGTTGGCGCGGGGAGGAAGTCGGGGGGAAAAGCCGTCGCGATGGGTTTCCGATGGTGCAACTTTCCTGCGTCTTCTGCGTTTAATAGAGCATGAAGAGAAGGACCGTTTGGCTGCGAATCGTAGTCCTGGGCACGGCCATGAGCGGCGCCGCTGTGCTGGCCCAGGCGCCCGCGGCTCCCCTTGCGCCGGCGGACCCCAGCGCACCACCTCCTCCACCGGCAGCCAGTAACAGCCTGGGTACGGCGATCCTGGAGTGGGTTCCACCCGCATTGAACGGACTCAGCGCGCAGGCGGTGGCCAAGGAGAGCTTTACGCTGGACCGGACCATGCTGGCAGCGGCGGCGAGCCTCATGGGGGACTCCGACGACGACGTGAAGCAAGCTGTCGCCAAGCTCGATGGCGTTAGCATACACACTCTAAGATTTGCCGAGGCCGGCGCGGCTGACCCAGCGCAGGTTGAGGCGATTCGCCAGGCTTACCACCTTCGCGGCTGGAAGCACGTGATCACCGCCGCCGACCCCGCTGGCCTGGTCCACAATCGGACGACCGATGTCTGGCTAGTGATGGATGGCGCCAACGTTCGCGGCGGAGTGGTGCTGGTGGAAAGCCCGAAGAGCCTGACGCTGGTGACGGTGGCCGGCAATCTGAGCCCAGTTGACCTGCTCCATCTGCGCGGACATTTCGGCATTCCTCGCTTCGATGGCGACACTCTGAAGAACCCCAGCGTTAATTAGGTTTGGCTTGCATCGTAGCGGGCGCGCTTCCAGATTGACGCCCCAGCGCTCGCGCAGTCATTTTTGGCGGAACGCGCGGTGCTGTATTCTTGGCGTGCTTCATACCAGAGGTTGGGCACATGCACGCGGGTCAATGGATTTCGACCGCACTCATTTTAAGTGGACTGGCAAGCGGGGTTGCGGCAAAGGCAAAAGTGGCTGGGGACACTGCGGATTCCCTGAAGAACCTGACCAGCATTGCCGTTGCGCTCGACTCTCCCGATCGGCATCCAATCCACGTTCTGTACTTGCCCGGCATCAATCAAATTGGATCGGGCGGCTCCGCCCTGCTGCGCGAGTCAATCTGCACCGAACTCAGGCTCTGTGCAATTACCGACTGGAAGAATGCGGGTGTCGAGTTTGCTGACAAAGGCGAGTTTGCGAGCGATGTGCAGCCGCCCACGCTCGCGTATCTTGGCAGTCCGGTCTGGAAAAACGCGGATGAGTGGCACGCGTCGACTCCGTTTGTCGTGCACTGGGTGGTCCATCTTCGGCGCCATCCCGCCGTCCTGGTGGTCGACGAGATCAACTGGTGGCCGCTCCTCATTGATCTTAAGTGCCGTGCGATTGTGGCCAGCGACGCTTACCTGGCAGGCCCCAACCGCAACCTGCTGGAGGTCTGTTCGCAACCTTCACGGCAGGACCCGGCCGGATTTGGGCGCTTCTATCCCTGGATCTCCGCCAATGAAGCCGCAAAACTTGAGAAAATCCACCCCCGCGCTGTTTTGGTCAATCGCTCCTTGAAGACGGGCCTCATCGACTGGGGGCTTTCAGACGTGATGCTGACCGTGGGACAACTGGGCGGCATTTTGCGCGACGGAGTGCGGCAGTTGATGGCCAAGTCGGCCGCATTCGATCCCAACCAGCCTGCCGGTCCGTCTGGCGAAACCGACGGCGAAGAAAAGTATGACTGGAAGGCGCAGTTGAGCCACGACACGAAGCTCGACCAGGAATTTATCGGCGTGACGCACAGCCTGGGCAGCTACCTTCTCTTCAATACGCTCAATCCAGAATTTGCCAATGCAGGGCAGAACCTGTCTGCTGCCGACGCCGCGCGGAAAACGGCTGAAGAGAATGCAATGCGTTACATCTTTGAACGAACATCGCTGGTGTATTTCTTTGCCAATCAACTCGAATTGCTCGAAATTACCAACCTTGAAAACGGGCCAAGCGCTGCCGCGAGCGAATATCAATCGCGTGGGCTTGCGCCGGCGCCGGCGGTTCCCATCAACCCGGCGGCGAACTTCAGATCGCTGGTGAATCAGTGGAAGCAGATTCAGACAAACTTCCAGGCGGTTTTGCATCCCAGCGACGAAGCAGACCGAGAGAAGATCCAGGTAGTGGCCTTTAGCGACCCCAGCGATGTGCTGACGTGGCGCGTGTCTAGAATCGGCAATGTCGACGTCGTCAATCTTTACGTTCAAAACGCGTCCCATTGGCTGTGGCTTTTTGAGTCTCCCAATGCCGCGCACGTCGATTACGCCAAAAACAAAGACGTGCTGCGCGTGATGTTCTTGGACGCGGCGCCCGCGCGCGCGAATTGAACAAGCCGCCGGGCTGATTCGCCGCTGGCGCGGCATTGCAAAAAAACAGAATCCGGCACTGATTTCCGGATTACACTGCACCCAATGCGTTTCCGAGCCAAATCCGTGCTGGAAAGCTGGTCCCGTATTCTGGCATTGGGCATCATCGCGGCCTTGGGATTCACTCGAATCCTATGGCGACTCCACTTTCCGCTCGAATTTCGCGGACTTAGTGTCATTCTCTCGTTCGTTGCGGTCTTGCTGGTGTGTTACAGCTTTTTCGCTGCCTTCTGGGAAATGGACTCCGAAGGCTTGCGCCAATACAGGCTGCCTTTGATCAATACCAAAATCCATTGGCAAGATGTGACTCGCGTTGGAATTTTAAGGCCCTCTCGCTATCTCAGCTACAAGATCGAGTACAACCGTCGCGGAATCGGACCAAGAACTGGCCGCATCTGGCCAATCATCCTGGCCGATCCCGAGCGCTTCCTGGCGTCGTTGCGCCGCTTTGCGCCTCAGGCCGAATTTGTCGATGAATCGGGCCGGAAAACTCTTCCCATTCGATTCTGAATTCGTGCCACCTCGATAGCCGCGATCAACAGATCACCGAAGCGCTTCAATCCTCCCGCCATTGCCACCGCCAAATTGCAGGTGTTAGCCTCATAGAGTTTGTTAGTCACTTTCGCTGAAGGGGCTTCCCGCAAAATCATGCAAAGCACGTACAACGGCCTTGAGTTGCCGAAAAACGGCACGCTGATCGACTACAAAGACGGGCAATTTTCGGTGCCCGACCACCCCATCATCCCATTCATCGAAGGCGACGGAACGGGCCGCGACATCTGGAAGGCTTCGCAGCGCGTGTTTGACGCGGCGGTGGAAAAGGCCTACGGCGGCAAGCGCGCGATTCGCTGGTTTGAAATCTTCGCGGGCGAAAAAGCCTTCCGCAAATTCAATTCCTGGCTGCCCGACGACTCGGTGGCCGCGGCGCGTGATCTACGCGTCTCCATCAAAGGGCCGCTCACCACACCCGTCGGCGGCGGCATTCGCTCACTCAACGTGGCGCTGCGCCAACTTCTCGATCTTTATGCCTGCGTGCGTCCGGTGAAGTATTACCAGGGCGTGCCCAGCCCCGTGAAGCACCCGGAACAGGTCGACATCGTCATCTTTCGCGAGAACACCGAGGATGTGTACGCGGGCATCGAGTTCAAAGAGGGCTCGCCCGACGCCGCCAGACTGATCTCGTTCCTGAACGACGACCTGCTGAAGGGCGGAAAGAAAAAAGTTCGCACCGATTCAGGCGTCGGCATCAAGCCCATCTCCATCTTCGGCACCAAGCGGCTGGTGCGATACGCCATCCGACAAGCCCTCGAAACTGGGCGCAAAACGGTTACGCTGGTGCACAAGGGCAACATCCAAAAGTTCACCGAGGGCGCGTTTCGCGAGTGGGGCTACGAAGTGGCCACACAGGAATTCCGTGACCAGACCGTGACCGAGCGCGAGAGCTGGATCCTGGGCAACGCGGACGCCAACCCCAAGCTGACCATTGAAGAAAATGCGGCACTGATTGAACCGGGCCTGGAATTCGGCAATCAAAAATTCCGCGACGATCTCTATGCCGAAATTAAAGGTGTCCTCGATACCCTCGGCAAATCCCACGGCAACGGCGCGTGGAAGTCGAAGGTGCTGATCAACGATCGCATTGCCGACTCCATCTTCCAGCAGATTATTATTCGCCCTTCGGACTACAGCATTCTGGCGACGTCTAACCTGAACGGCGATTACATCTCAGACGCAGCGGCGGCGCAGGTGGGCGGCCTGGGCATCGCGCCCGGCGCCAACATCGGCGACGGCTACGCGGTCTTCGAGGCCACGCACGGCACCGCTCCCAAGTACGCCGACAAGGACGTCATCAATCCCGGCTCGGTGATTTTGTCGGGCGTGATGCTGCTCGACTTCATTGGCTGGAAAGAAGCGGCCAAGATGATCGAAAGCGCGATGGAGAAGACCATCCAGCAGAAGTTCGTGACCTACGACTTCGAGCGCCAGACAGCCGGCGCCACCAAAGTGGGAACGAGCGAGTTTGGCACGCGGATCATCGGAAATATGTAGCAGTGACGTGCGCTCATGACAGGCAGGTTTTGAGCCATCATAACCCGACAATGTTGGCTGGGAGCGGGCCTCATGCGAGTCGAAGGATTTGAAAGTATCATTTTTTACGTGTCGAATTTGACGGCGGCACGAGGTTTTTATGTGGACTTTCTCGGGCTGCCGGTTCTGTTCCAGGATGAGATTGTCGTGGTTGTCGGAGGCAGAGCTGGGCGCATCGTGCTGCATAGAAACGACAGAGGCCACGACGAGCGCGGGATATTTCCAGCGGGTTCGACAGCCTCAGGCGCGGCTCTACGCCTCAGTGTCGCGGATCCCGATGCGTGCGAGTCCGAGGCTAGATCGCAAGGCATACCCGTACTTTGGCCGGCACAAAACGCTCTGTGGGGACGATTTGCAGTTCTGAAGGATCCGGATGGCAGACCAGTTGTGCTCGCGAGAATGCGCTCCGCACCGCAGGTTCTGCAAAGCAGACCCTGACGATTTCTACGATTGAATGTTCAACGAGGAGAAAAGAATGCGGAAAAAAGTTAGCATCGTGGGCGCGGGTAATGTCGGCGCTACGACTGCACATTGGATTGCGGCCAAAGAACTGGCCGATGTTGTCCTTGTCGACGTTGTTGAGGGCGTGCCGCAGGGCAAGGCGCTGGACCTGCTGGAAGCCATGCCGATTGAGAAGCGCGATGTGAGCATCGCGGGCGCCAACGACTACGCGGCCACGGCCAACTCGGACATCGTGGTGATTACCGCGGGCCTTCCCCGCAAGCCGGGCATGAGCCGCGACGACCTGCTCCACACCAACTACAAGATCATGTCGGATGTTGTGTCGAAGGTGGTGGCGCAGTCGCCGGAGTCGATCCTCATCATTGTTTCGAACCCGCTGGACGCGATGGCGCAGGCAGCCTACCGCCAATCCGGCTTTAATCGCGAGCGTGTGATCGGCATGGCTGGAGTGCTCGATTCGGCACGCTTCCGCAGTTTTATCGCCGCGGAGCTGGATGTAAGCGTGGAGAACGTAACCGCGTTTGTGCTGGGCGGCCACGGCGACACCATGGTGCCGTTGACACGCTATTCGACGGTCGCCGGCATACCCATCACCGAGCTCATTGCGCCGGACCGGCTGGAGCAGCTTGTGCAGCGCACCCGCGACGGCGGAGCCGAGATTGTGAAGTACCTGAAGACTGGGAGCGCCTACTACGCGCCGTCAGCGGCCGCGACCGAGATGGCCGAGGCGATTCTAAAAGACAAGAAGAAGATTCTGCCCTGCGCGGCCTATCTTGAGGGCGAGTACGGTATTTCGGGCTATTACATCGGCGTCCCGTGCAAGCTGGGCTCGGCCGGGCTTGAAAAAATCATCGAGATCAAGCTCACGGCCGACGAAGACGCCGCGCTGAAACGGAGCGCCGAGGCAGTGAAAGAACTGTGCGCAGTGATCAGCGTTTAGATTAGATCGGAGACAGCTCATTCCCACCCGCCGGAGATTGAATTCCGTTGACAAAGGTGTGAGCCGCAGATCAGGCTCAAGCTTTGATCACAATGGAAATGAAGGGTGGGAATGACTTTTCTCAAATACGTTGCATTGGGCGTGATTGCCCTCGTGTCGAATCAGATTTGTTCCGCGCAGAACAAGTTCCCTCTCCGTTCAGGCCAGTGGGAGGCCGTGACGTCTTTTATCGGATCCCCAAGCCAGCCAATTACGGTGCAGTACTGTCTGAATGACGCATTGTGGCAGAAAGCACTGACCCAGAATCCCGTCTGCTCCGTTCAGCAGCTCAGGATCACGGCGGGCGGCGCCAGTTACACAGTGGACTGCCCGATGAAGACTATGCAGATGAAGGGCACGGTCAACATGGTCTTCGATGGTTTGGAGCATATGACCGCCAAAGGACAATTCGACGTTACCTTGAACGGAAAAACGACCAATTCATCGACCGTAGCGGAATACCATTGGAAGGGCGTCACCTGCAGTCCGGACGACGCGAATTTGAGGCTGAAAAAGGCAGACTAGAGCATTTTTTTTAATAGTGTAGACTTGTCGTGGCGATGATCCGCGGCGAGTGAATCGATGGCGAAGCCATATGGGGATGACCTGCGCCGTAAGTTTCTGTTTGCTTACGATCAAGGCGAGGAGACGCTGGAGGAACTTGCGGATCGGTTCCTGGTGAGCGTGGGCTGGGCGAAGAAGATCTCCGCACAACGGAACCGCACCGGGCAGGCCGAGCGGGTGCGGCACCAGCCCGGGCGCAAGTGGCGTGCCGGTGTCGCGGCGCAGCGACAGGTGATGGATTGGGTGGCATCGAAACCCGATCTGACGCTGGCTCAACTGCAGGCCAAGTTGCATAGTGAGGCGAGCATTTCGCTCAGCTTGGGTCGGATCTGGCATCTGTTGAAGAAGTTGGGTCTGCGGCTGAAAAAAAGTCACTCCACGCGGTCGAGCGGGACAGCGAAGCCAACCGCGAGCGACGCGAAGAGTTCGCGGCGCGCATCCAGTCGATCTCACCGGAACGGCTGATTTTCCTTGACGAGAGCGGTGTCACTACCTCGATGACACGGCTCTACGCACGCGGTCCGGGAGGCAGACGCATCCACGAGGCGACGCCTGGCGGTCACTGGAAAATCATGACGATTCTGGGCGCCATGAGCCTCAGCGGTATGGTCGCAACCATGACCATCGAAGAGCCTACCGACACCGATATCTTCCTGGCCTACGTTGAACACCTGCTGTACCCGGTGCTGAAGCCCGGCGACGTGGTGGTGATGGACAACTTGAGCGCGCATAAGGCGCCTGCAGTTTGCCAATGGATCGAAAAAGCCGGCGCGGAGCTGCTCTATCTGCCGCCCTATTCTCCCGATCTGAACCCCATCGAGAAGGCCTGGGCAAAACTCAAACAACTGCTTCGCGCAGCCCAGGCTCGAACCAAAGAAACTCTCGATCAGGCCATCACAGAAGCCCTGCCATGCATTACTCCCGGCAATGCCCAGGCTTGGTTCAGACTCGCACTAGATGGTCTACAGTAAAACAGAAAATGCTCTAGGGCCGGGAGACAGGGACCCGGAGAGTCCAAGCACAGGTCTTCATACTTGAGGTAGAGGGCCTGCCTTGAGTTGGTCGAAGGGCGTCTTGACTTCAAGGCCTGGGACGGCCGCCATCAATCCATGGCAATGCTTAGCTGGTGCCGCACATCGGCGCCGCGAACCCAGAAGATCACGTCCGTCGCGATATTCGACGCGTGGTCGGCAATCCTCTCCAGATTCTTCGCCACCAGGATGCCGTTCATCGCCTGTTGCGTAACTTGCGGCTTCTCTTCAATGAGCTTGAGCAGGTCGTTGTGGGCGCGGCGATTCATGCGATCAATCTCGTCGTCCATCTCGCGAACAGAGTCGGCCAGGCGCGCGTCTCCATCGAGCAGCGCCTGCAGCGCGGTGCGGATCATCTGCCCTGCGAACTCACCCATCGCGGCAAAATCCACCGGCAGTTCGAAGTCTTCGGAGACCAAAATCTCCTTGGTCCGGCGGGCGATGCTCATGGATTGGTCGCCGATCCGTTCCAGGTCGCCGTTGATCTTGATTACGGCGAGGATAAAGCGCAGGTCGATCGCCATGGGCTGTTCCTTGGCCAGCAGCTCGTAGGCCATCTCGTCCAGTTCCCGCTGTGCGGTGTCGATCGCTCTCTCGTTCTGCTTGACGAACTTGCAGAGCCCTTTGTCGCGCCGCAGATAGGCTTCAACCGCCGACTCGACGGCCAGCTGCGCCAGGGCAGCCATGGCCAGAAGCTTGTCTTTGAGCTCGGCGAGTTGTTGGTGAAAGTGAATACGCGGCACGACGGTCATTCCCCCATCGGACTATTTTGCACCATGGGACGTTACAGGAGAACAAATTTCCTTGCCAGCACCATTACCGTCATACCCAAAATGTGGCACTGGGCCGCCGGGCGCAACCGCATTGGCCCAGGATCGGGTGTCCAGGGGCCGTTTTGAGCTTGTTCTGAGCTTGGGCTGGGTTTGCTTTGGGCTCGCCAAGGGGACCTGATTTTGGGGTCTGGGACTGGTTTTAGTCTGCGACTGGCGAATGCGGATTCGAATGCATCCGGTGTGAGCTCTAAGCCCCGGCCGGCCGGCGCAGCGGCAGCTCGATTTTGCCAAGCAGAAACACGTAGCCCGCAATGCCAACGGTCAGGTAAAGAGCCGCAATGCGATAGGCCCAGGCGTAGGAATGTGTTGCCGCCACCACGTAGCCAGTGATGATGGATGCCGCGATGCCCGAAACCTGGCCGGAAAAATTGATGATGCCGCCCACCTTGCCCACGTCGCTGCGACGGGCGATGAGGGACGGCACCGACCAGGCGACGGGCGATGCGGCGGAAAGGCCGCCGATTGAGACACTGATCCAGAACAATGCCTGGGCGGCGTCGTGGGCATGCGCGGCGCCCAGAATGCCCAGCCCGAATGCCATACCGCCGATCAACACGACGCGGCGAACCGCGCTTGCATCCCGACCGCGCTGCACCAGAAAATCGACCAGCCAGCCGCCGATTATGAAGTCCGTTGCCGACGCGATCAGCCACGGCACGCTGGTGTACTCAAACGAGTGCAGCAGATCGATGTGGAGCGCGGCGGACAGATAGCTCGGCAGCCAATACAAAAGCAAATAAAAAATGTAGTTGTAGGCGCCCATGCCGAGCGTCAGGCCCATCACCTTGGGCTGAGCAAGAAGATGGGACAAAGCGGACGGCCTTTCATCCGGGTCCACTGGCTCCTGCTGCCCGGCAATGTGGAGACGCTCGTCTTCGCTCAGGTCCGGATCTTCCTCAGGGTCGCGATAGACGCGCCAGAAGTACAGAAAGTAGAGAAAACTGATGGCGCCGGTGAAGGCGAAGCTCCAGCGCCAGCCAACGTGAATCAGCACGATCCCAATCAACGGAACACCGATGGCCGAAGCAAATTTTGCCGCGGCATCGAACAACGAAGTAGCGAGGCTGCGCTCGCGGGCGGGAAACCAGAGGCCGATGGCCTTGGCGTTGGCCGGAAATGTTGGCGCTTCGCCCACGCCGAGCAGCAGGCGCGCGCCAAAGAATCCGCCCAGGCTGGGCGTTACGGCGGCGGCAAAAGAGGCCACGCTCCAGAGGAATGTGCCGATGCGGCCCACGCGCCGCACGCCGAACTTGTCGAGCACCACGCCGATGGGCAACTGGCAGACGGCGTAGGTCCAGTTGTAGGCGCTGGAGAGATAGCCGAAGACGACGTCGGAGATGCCGAAAGCGGCGATCAGCGAATCGTGCGAAACGGAGAGATTGACGCGGTCAAAATAGTTGACCAGAACGCCGATGCCGAGCAGCCATGCGATGCGCCAGCGGCGCCGCGGCACGCCTGTACGCCGCGGCTGGCTCCCCGATGCTTCAAATTCACGCGCTGCCAACCGTATTCCTTACTGCGAATTTCGCAACGTTCAGAAACCGAGTGCCGGATCTGGCCTTCCCTGCACCACATCATTTTCGAGTGTGCCGATGGGATCGATCGTGATGCGAATCCTGTCGCCGGCGCGAGCGTAAAGTCGTCCGGCGGAACGATGCCGGTTCCGGTCATGAGAAATGCGCCGATACGGAAAAGTGTTCTCGCGGAAAAGATATGCCACCAGGTCGGCGGGCGCGCGCTTCAACTCGGCGAGCGTCGTGGCGCCGGAAAACTGCGTGATGCCGGCGCGCGCGATCTCGATGCGGATCGGCGTCGTGGCTGGAAGCGGCTCGCTGCCGATCAAGAATGCACGGCCCCAGCGCGCAACTGCGGTCGTAGACCTTGGCCTGCGGCAGATAGAGCGGATTCTCGCCCTCGATGTCGCGCGAGCTCATGTCGTTGCCAACGGTGTAGCCGATGATCTGGCCGCGAGGGTTGATGAGCAACGTCAGCTCCGGCTCCGGCACCGACCACTTGGCGTCGCTGCGAATGCGCACGTTGCCGCCGGGACCGGCGACGCGGCTCGCCGTCGCTTTGAAGAACAGCTCGGGCCGCTCGGCCGTGTAGACGCGATCGTAAAAATCGCCGCCGCCCGCGTCCTTTGACTTCGGCCATGCGCGCGCTGCGGCTGCGGTAGTAGGTGACGCCCGCGGCCCACACTTCCTGGCTGCCGATCGGCGCTTCAATTTGCGCCGAAGCGAAATCTTCCGCGGGCTTTCCCGCTCTTCGACCACCGAGCGCAGATACCCGCTGCAGATTCTCGTGCGCGACCAGCGCATCCCAGGATCGACTCAGGAACGCGAAAGATATCTGCCGTCGTCCTCCACGTAAATTTCCGTTGCTGGTGCGGTAAAGCTTCACGCTTGTCTTCTCCAATCGCGAAACAATCTGATCCACATCGTAGACGCAGCCGCCCCAAACGCCGCCGCTGGCCTGCACCAGCGCGGCCCACAGGCGCGTGTCGGCGGGCAATTCAGGATGCGGAGCGAGATCGGCGCGCGGGCTGCGCTGAGCTGAGTCGCCGCGTGCCTTCGTCGGCGCCGAAAATCTCGCCGTCTTCGCCGACCAGATGCACGGAGCCGTCAAGTCGCGCGCGGTCGATGACGATTTCAATCTGGTCGCCGTCGCGCACCTTGCCGATGGGCCCGCCGGCAAGCGCTTCGGGCGAGATGTGGCCGATGCAGGCTCCGGTGGAGACGCCGCTGAAACGCGCATCGGTCAACACGGCCACGTGCTTGCAGTGAGGCAGTTGCTTGAGCGCCGAGGTGATCTGGTAAATCTCCTGCATGCCCGCGCCCGCGGGCCCGCTGCAGATGAGCACGATGACGTCGCCTTGCGAAATCTGTGCCGGCCTTGATGGCCTGAATCGGCCGCGGCTTCGGTGACGAAAACCCGCGCCGGGCCCGTGTGCCGGTAGACATTGTCCTCGCCCACAAGCGACGGATCGATGGCGGTGCTCTTGATGACCGATCCTTCGGGCGCGAGATTGCCCACGGGGAAACAGACGGTCGAAGTGAGTCCGCGCGACCGCGCGCGATCGGGCGACATGATCACGTCGTCGGGATCGATGCCGTCCTGCTCCTGCAAGCTGCGGCGCAACGCATCGCGGCGCGGGCTTTCGCGCCACCAGTCGAGACACGCGCCGAGCGTTTCGCCGGTGACTGTCCTCACGCTGGTCGTCCAGAAGCCCAGCCGCGCGCAGATGCAAGCATCACCTCGGGCACGCCGCCGGCCAGAAACACCTGCACGGTGGCAAAGTTCTGCGGGCCGTTGGGCAGCGCGTCCACAAGGCGCGGCACCTGGCGATTGACCTCGACCCAATCGGAGACAGTGGGTCGCGGCAATCCCGCCGCGTGCGCGATGGCGGGAAGATGGATCAGAAGATTCGTCGATCCGCCGAACGCGGCATGCAGCACCATGGCGTTGCGGATGGCCGCGGGCGTGAGAATGTCGCGCGCGCCGATGCCGAGCTGGTGCAGGCGCAGAATGGCGCGGGCCGAGCGGCGCGCAGCGTCGAGCCAAATCGGCTGGCCCGAAGGCGCGAGCGCGGTGTGCGGCAGCGAAAGCCCGAGCGCTTCGCCGACCACCTGCGACGTGGCCGCGGTGCCCAGAAACTGGCAGCCTCCGCCGGGCGATGCGCAGGCGCGGCAACCCACTTCGGCGGCGTATTCCAGCGTGATCTGGTTTTGCGCAAAGCGCGCGCCGATGGTCTGCACCTTGCCGGCGTCCTCGCCCGATTCCGGCAGCAGCGTGACGCCGCCGGGAACCAGCACGGCGGGCTTGCTTCGCCTGAAGACGCGAGCGCCATCATCATCGCGGGCAGGCCCTTGTCGCAGGTGGCGATGCCCATCACGCCTTTGCCCGTGGGCAGCGAGCGCATCAGCCGGCGCAGCACCATCGCGGCATCGTTGCGATAGGGCAGCGAGTCCATCATGCCGGTGGTGCCTTGCGTGCGGCCATCGCAGGGATCGGTGCATGCTCCGGCGAACGGCATGGCGCGCAGCGATTTCAGCTCGCGCGCAGCCTCGGCCACCAGCAGGCCCACTTCCCAGTGGCCGGTGTGAAAGCCGAGCGCGATGGCTTCGCCGTTCTCGGCGCGCAGGCCGCCGTGCGTGCTCAGGATCAGAAACTCGGGATCGAGGAGGCGATTCGGGCTCCCAGCCCATGCCGGCATTTTGCGTCAGGCCGAAGAGATTGCCGGAGGGCTCGGTCAGCAGCATCTCCGGCGAGAGCGGCAGCGCTCCCGCGGGGCCGGGCGCATGCGTGGCCACGCGAAGGAGGCTGACGTCCGTCTGTCTCAAGTACCGAGCTGAGTGAGAATGTTTGCGATGGGAAGGCCCTTTCCGCAAACCAGTATAGTGGGCGCGGGCCATCGTTCGGGACGGAGCGCTCGACGCTTGGGGATGCTATAAAGCTCGATGTGCCCGAACGATAAAGCGCACAATGCGGCGCAGGATTCAGGCGGGCCTGCGCCGCCGCTGGCTTTACCTGATGCCGGTGGTCTTCGTTACCTACAGCCTCGCCTATCTTGGCCGCTCAAATTTCGGCTTTGGCGCAGCCGCCGGACTGGCCGCAATCGCTCAACATCACCGAGTCGCGCGCGGCGTTTCTCGGCTCGGTCTTCTTTCTCGGCTATTTTCTCTTTCAAATTCCCGCCGCGGCCTATGCCATGCGCAAAAGCGCGACGCGGCTCGTCTTTTTTGCGCTCATCAGCTGGGGGATCTTTTCCGGGCTCACCGGCGTCATCCACAATCTACTGGCTGCTGGTCGTCGATCGGCTGCTGCTGGGCGTCGCGGAGAGTCTGATCTTTCCGTCGATGCTGATTCTGCTGACCAACTGGTTCACGCGCGCGGAGCGTTCGCGGGCCAACGCCATTCTCATCCTCGGCAATCCAGTCACGGTGACGTGGATGGCCGCCGTAACCGGCTACCTGATCCAGGCCGTCGGCTGGCAGATGACGTTCATCCTTGAAGGCATTCCATCCGTGCTGTGGGCTTTTGTCTGGATGCTGGTGGCGCGCGACCGGCCGCATCGAAGGCCTCGTGGCTGCCGGAAGGCGAGCAGCGCACCTGGCTCGAGGTGGCGTTGGAACTCGAGCAAACAGTCTTCCTGCCCCAGCGCGGAAATCTTCGCGCGGCGCTGCGCGTGCCGGGCGTACTGCTGTTGTGCTGTCCAGTATTTCTGCTGGAGCTTTGGCGTCTACGGCCTCGTGTTCTGGATTCCGGCGATGATCCGCTCCGGATCGGCGCGCGGCATCGAACAGTTGGCCTTCTCAGCGCCGCGCCGTTTCTGCTGGCCGTCGTTCTGATGCTGCATCGTCGCGCATTTTTCCGATCGCGCGCAACATCGCAAAATCTTTGTTTGGCCCTTCCTGCATGCTTTCGGGCGTGGCGCTGTTCTGCTCCTTATGCAACCGCCGGACACAATTTCTGGCTGGCTTATGTCTGCCCTGATCGTTGCCGGCGGGACGATGTATGCGCCTTACGGCCGTTTTTCGCCATCATGCCGGAGATGCTGCCGCGCAACGTCGCCGGCGAAGTGATCGCGCTGGTGAACAGCTGCGGGGCGCTGGGCGGATTTGCGGGATCGTGGCTGGTGGGATGGCTGCAGGCCGTCACCGGCAAGTTCCCGCGCCGGATTTCTGGCCATGTCGATCCTGCTGATCGTGTCCGGCGCGATGATCCTTCGCTGCGCCTGCCTAGAGCGGTTCTCCAGTAGGCGTCTAGAGGCGCAATCGCTAAGTGGCTTTTTCACCGAGAAAAAACCATCTCCAAATCTTCGGAAAGGCATGTAGTCACTGGAGAACCGCCTAAGGCTGTCCCGGAACCGCGTCGCGCGTGAATTGGCCGTCAACCAGCCGCATGATGCCCAGCGGATTCTCGTTCTTCAACTCGTCGGGCAGCGCCGCCTGCGGAAAATCCTGATAGCAGACGGGACGCACGAAGCGATAGATCGAATACGTGCCCACCGATGTGGCGCGGCTGTCGCTGGTGGCCGGATACGGCCCGCCGTGCACCATCGCGTGGCAGACTTCCACGCCGGTCGGGAAGCCGTTGACGATGAGCCTTCCCGCCTTGCGCTCCAGAATCGCGATGAGGTCGGCATAGGTCGGCCAGATCGGCTTCCGTGCCGTGCAGCGTTGCGGTCAGTTGGCCTTCGAGCGAGCGCGCCAGCGCCATGAGCTCCTCGCGGCTTCGTAGCGGATCACCAGCGCGCTGGGGCCGAAAACTTCAGTCGCCAGCTCGGGATCGCGCGAGCAGATCGCTCAGCGTCGATCTGCATCAGGACCGGCGCGGCATAGCGTACTGCCCGCGCCGTCGGACTTGAAGCCTGCGCGACCGTCTCCACGCAATGGTTCGCGCGACGGCCCGCAATGCCAGAGCGATAGCTTTTTGAGATTCCCTCAGTGAGCATCGGCGACGGACGCAGCCTTCTCGACCAGCGCTTTGACCTCGGCAACCAGCGCATCGGCATCAGCATTGCGCGGCAGAAAGACCAGCCCCGGCTTGGTGCAGAACTGGCCCACGCCGAGCGTGAACGAGCCGAAGAGGCCGGCGGCAATCTGCGCGCCGCGCGTGTGCAGCGCCTCCGGCAGCACGAAAAGCGGATTCACGCTGCTCATCTCCATAAAGCACGGGATGGGCTCCGGCCGCGCCGCTGCCCGCTGCATCAGCGCCTTGCCGCGCCGCAAGCGAGCCGGTAAATCCAACGGCTTTCACCTTGGGATGGTCGACGAGCGCCGCGCCAATTTCAGAGCCCGCGCCGAAGAGCAGCGCAAAGACGCCCGGCGGCAGGCCGCACTCGCTTGCACGCTGCGCGCGATCACCTGGCCGACCATCTCGCTGGTGCCCGGATGCGCGTGATGCGCCTTCACGATGACGGGATTGCCGGCAGCAAAGGCGGCAGCGGTGTCGCCACCGGCGACTGAAAATGCCAGCGGAAAGTTGCTGGCGCCGAAGACGGCGACCGGGCCGAGCGGTCGCATCATGGAGCGAATGTCGGAACGCGGCAGCGGCTTGCGATCGGGCTGCGCGGGATCGATGCGCGCGTTGACCCATGAGCCTTCTTCAACCACCTGCGCAAACAGGCGAAGCTGGTTGATGGTGCGCGCGGACTCGCCCTTGCAGGCGCGCTTCCGGCAGCGCCGTCTCGCGATTCGCGCGCTCCACAAGCTCCGGCACGATGGCTTCAATGCCGTCGGCAATGTGGCGCAGGAAACGCCCCTTCTCGCGACCGCGAAAGCTTGCCGTAGGTGACAAATGCTTCCTCGGCCAGATCGGCGGCGAGATTCAAATCCTCAGACGAAGCGCAATGGTAGACGGGCTCGAGGCGTGCGCCCGTTGCAGGATCGACGCCGCTGAAATGTCGCCCCGGTTCCGGCCCGTGACTCGCCGTCGATGATCGAATGGCCCTGCAAATTCAACTTCGGCTTGTTCCTGCATTGCACTTAGCTTCGGCTTCAGCTTCCGCTGATTCCCGTATTCCATTGAGCTGACGCAAAAGTTGCCTCTCACTCTTCTCCAATATCCTCGTTCCAAATTTCAGGATGCCCGGCGATGTAGTCCGCGAGCAGCTCGCGGCATTCGCGGTTGTCGAGATCGATCACTTCTACGCCGTTTTCGCGCAGCCAGTCGAGGCCTCCGGCGAAATGTGCGGCTCTCGCCCACCACAAGCGTGCCGATGCGGAACTGCCGCACCAGGCCGCTGCAATACCAGCAGGGCGCGAGCGTAGTCACCATCACCAGGTTGCGGTAGCTGCGCTGGCGGCCGGCGCGGCGAAACGCGTCGGTCTCGGCGTGAATGCTGGGATCGCCCTGCTGCACGCGGCGATTGTGGCCGCGGCTTAACAGTTCGCCCGCACGCGTAAACATAGCCGCGCCAATCGGGAATGCCCCTTCGCCGAGGCCCAGGCGCGCCTCGTCAATGGCCACGGCGAGCATCTTTCGTAGAGATTCACAAAGCTACCTTAATTCTTGACAACTCGGCGATTCAGACGGGCAACGGAGCGACACGTCAACTTACCGTCAGCACCAGCTTGCCGAAGTGGCTGGCCTCTCTCCATTCGCTCCA
Organism: uncultured Acidobacteriaceae bacterium; assembly: GCA_963758785.1. Lineage (GTDB taxonomy): Bacteria > Acidobacteriota > Terriglobia > Terriglobales > Acidobacteriaceae > Telmatobacter. The sequence goes on along the minus strand of CAVWXA010000009.1, from coordinate 184,807 downwards.
GCACTTCGCGCGCCTGGCGCCAATCGAACTCCTCGCCCACGGGCCGCAGTTCCGCCAGCGAAATGGCGCGGTTCATCTCCACAAAATCCCTGCGCGAGCCCACGTAGATGCCGTGAATGCGCGCCATTTTGTGGAGGATGAGCGGAATCGGGAACTGGTCCGGCGACGTGGTAAGCACGCCCACCTGGGCCACCGTTCCGCCTGGCCGAATGGCCCTGAGCGAACGCCCCAACGTTCCCACGCCGCCCACCTCCACCACCAGGTCCACGCCCTCGCCGCCGGTCTGGTCGAGCGCCCAGCGGTCCCATTCCGGATTGTCGCGGTAGTTCAGCCCGGCATCCAGCCCCATGCGCGCTGGCGCGTTCCAGCTTTTCGTAGCTGGAGATGATGCCCAGCACGCGCGCTCCCTTCAACCGCGCAAATTGCAGCGCGAAGATCGAAACGCCGCCGGTGCCCTGGATCAGTACCGTCGATCCCGGCTTGACTCGCCAGTCGCCAAAGCGTTCCATGCCGTCACGGCGGCGCAAGGCAGCGTGGCGGCTTCCTGAAAGCTCAGTGATCGGGAATCGCGACCAGCCCATCGCTCTTGAGCACAACATAGTCGGCCAACATGCCGTCGATGTCGCCGCCCAGTGCGCCGCGGGCCTTGGCCGCGGTCAGCGGCCCATCCAGCCAGTTCTGCATAAAGATGCCGGCGACGCGGTCGCCCGGTTTCCATGCGGTCACACCCGCGCCCACGGCGACCACTTCGCCCGCGCCGTCGGAACAGGGAATGCGCGGCAGCTTCATTTTGGGGTTGTAGAGACCCTTCACCACCATCAGGTCGCGATAATTGAGCGAAACCGCGCGCACGCCCACCAGAACTTCGCCGGGCCCGGGCGCGGGCGTGGGCCGCTCCACAAACTCCAAAGAATCAATGCCAAACGACGAAACTTGCCAAGCGCGCATTGGCGACTCTCTGCCTCTCCAGGGTCAATCATCGTCACTTCTGCGGGACGCAATTGCACCAACTCCCCGTAGAATGAAGATATGGCTCGTGGATGGGAAAGTAAATCGGTGGAGGAGCAGATGGCAAATGTCTTGGAGAATCGCGGTATGAGATCCTCGCAGCGGCCTCGTAAGCGAAGAGGCACGGCGCGCGGCCGATCAACAACGGGCCTCGCGGGAACGGCAACGGCAGGCGCTCAACCTGCAACGAGAAAATATCCTTCGCAAAGAACGTCGAATCCCGGCCGCCGCGCCGCCCTTGAAGCCGCATTGGCCCAGGTCGAGGCGCAGATTCAGGCAATGAATTAGAACGAGCAGCAACGAGATAGCGAACGCCCTTTCTTCCCCACACTCAATCTGCACGAGGTCTCCCTTCCAGGCGCCAGGAAGACGAAGTCCGTGTCTTCTGTGCATTGCGGCATCGACTCGCCGCTCACTGCTCGCGATGAATCAGCAGCGTATTGGCCTGATGCACCGAGGTCAGCGAGACGCGCGCGATATTCACGTGCTCGGGCCGCGTCACAGCCCACATGAATCACATCGGCAATATCTTCGCCCGTGAGCGGCGTAATGCCTTTGTAAACCTTGGCAGCGCGCTTGGCGTCGCCATGGAAGCGCACCAGGCTGAAATCCGTCTCTACCAGGCCGGGATCGACGCTGGTAACGCGCACCGGCGTACCCAGCAAATCTTCGCGCAGACCGTCGTTGATGGCGCGAGCCGCGGCCTTGGTGCCGCAATAGACAGCGCCGTTCGGATAAACGATTTCTCCGGCCATGGAGCCCAGGGTCACCACGTGGCCGCGCCCGCGCACCACCATCCCGGGAACTACCGCGCGCGCCACGTAGAGCAGCCCCTTGATGTTGGTGTCGATCATCTCTTCCCAGTCTTCAATTCTGCCGGTGTAGAGCTTTTCCATGCCGCGGCTGAGGCCGGCATTGTTCACCAGGACGTCGATCTCAGCCCACTCCGGCGGCAACTCGTCGATGGCACGCTGCACGGCATGGCGGTTGCGCACGTCCAGATCGATGGAGTGCACTGCAGCCGCGCCGCGTTCCAGCGCCCGCGAAGCAACCTCAGCCAGTTTGCCGGCGCGGCGTGCGGCCAGCAGCAGCCGCGCGCCTTCGGCCGCGAAGGCCATGGCTGTTGCCGCGCCAATTCCGGCGCTGGCACCGGTGATGAAGACAATCTTTCCCTTGAGCTTCATGTTTCGACCCAATGAAATGCCTGACTGCTGATCTTACGGATGCACCTGGCCGCGCTGCTGTGACACACGGTACTGGCCAACGGCCCAATCTTCCTCGCCAAGCCCGGCAGCGCGCGCCTGGGCAAAAACTTCGGCGAGCGAATCGGCCAGGCTCGAGCGCGTGTCGCGGCTGGCGGCGGCCTCGCGCAACAGCCGCAGATCCTTTTCGCCCAATTCGATGGTCGCGCCGGGCTTCTCGGGCGGGTGCAGCATCACCTTGCCGTAGGCCGCGTAAAACGGCGACTGGAAGAGCGCGCTGTTGACCGTCTCGAGGAATGTTTCAGGATCGATTCCCTGCCCTGCCGCAGTACACAAATGCTTCGCCGAGCGAGTGAATCATGGCGCTGATGAGGAAGTTGCCGCCCAGCTTGACGGCGTGCGCCTGGCGCGGCTCGGCGCCCACCACCGAGATGCCGCGCGAGAACGCCTCGAGCAGCGGGCGCGCCTTCGCTACCGCATTCTCCGCGCCGGCCGCCACGATCCACAGGCGGCCCTCCTCGGCAATGTTGGGGCGTCCGAAGACCGGCGCCGCCACAAACTCGTTGTCCGCGGCGCGCGTGCTCCCGGGTGAGCCGCTCGCTCAGCGCCACGCTGATGGTGCTGCACGAGATATGCAGCGCACCCGGTGAAAGCGCGTCCATCAGCCCGTTGGCGCCAAAGAGCACTTCTTCATGCGCCGCATCGTCGAAGAGCATGGTGATGACGGCGTCGGCGCCCAGCTCAGCCTCCGCCGGAGTGGCCGCGGCGATCGCACCTTCGCGAATCAACGGCTCGGTGCGCCCTTCGGTGCGGTTCCACACCGCCAATTCGTGGCCGGCAGCGAGCAGGCGCATGCGCCATCGGCGCGCCCATCTTGCCCAAACCAAGAAATCCAATTCTCATAAGGGAATTTTAGTAGACGGCGCACGCCGAGCCTCGAACCCATCGCAGTGGCCGGCCCTGCGCCGGGCGACACACCGGAATGGGTGTAGAATTCGCGCATTGAATCATACAGTTTTCTTTTTTGCGGTTATTTTGTCCGCGCCCGGCCTTTACGGCCAGAGCCTGTCTGCGCCATCCCCTGTTTCTGCGCCCGACGCCAGCCTGCGGCGATTTGAAATCGGCGGACAAGTATCAGATCTCCACTTTAACGTCGGCTGTCCGCTGTGTCCGAGACCTGAGTTTTCTCTCGGGGTCAGCGCTGCGTTCAATGTGAACCAATACCTTGCGGTAGATTCCCGGTTCAACATCACACCCCGAAGTGACGCCTCTGTTGAATCACCTCTCTGGGGCGGCCATGGCTCTGAATTCCTGGCGGGGGCGAGGGGTTCTGCTCGCGGGCGTAAGTGGGGGCTGTTTGCCGACGCAGAGACGGGCTTTGTAAGTTGGAGCAGCGTTCCAACATGGATCGTGTTTACGACGCCTACGAGTCCCCCAGTAGACTATCGATCCGGAAGCCGCAATTCCCCTGCAATCGTACTTGGCGGCGGTGTGGAATACTCTCCTGCTTCACGCGTGCTTGTGCGATTTAGTCTGAGTGATGTAATCGTAAGGGACGACATCAGTCAGACGGCCACCTTTTCCGGTGTGACCTACCAGGATTGCCCGGGTCCTTGTCAGTTTTGGCGAAATCAACCGCAGGCATCACTCGGTACATATTGGGACTTCGGAAAACCAATCGTCCGGATCCCTCCGGATATCCACCAGGCGCCCAGCCACAGATTCTTCGACAAACTCAACATCGCGCTGATCACCATGAGCCTCCTCGGCCAGGCATCGGATGCCATCACCACGCAACGTGCTGGCCACGGCCAAGGTGAAACTGACCCACTAGCCAAGCCGTTCGTCGAGCAGGGCTGGCCAGGTCAGATCGGTCTCGGCGTCCTTGATAACGCGGCTGAATTGGCCGTGATGTACGCCTTGCACCGCATGCGCCACCATCGGATCGAGAGAATCGTGCCCATCGGCCGCGCCGCCATCGGCGGGATGCAGGGCTACCGCAACGACCGGAAGCAATGATGAACCGGCGCGTACAGACTTAATTCGGCGTTCCCGTGGTCTCCGCGGCGGCAAAGGTGCACTCCTGGCACTGACACACGCGGCGCAGATACTCCCATGAGTAGATTCCGCCGGAGTGGCCGTCGGCCCAGTTGAACTGAATAGCGTAGCGGCCCACGGGATGCGCGCTCGCGGGCTTGGGCGGCGGCGTGTACATGGGCAGCAGACTGGCAGGCTTGGGTTTGGGCTGGCCCGGTTTGCGGCCCTGCTGCATACGTTCATCCACGCAGGTGGCGCAGGGGCAGCCGTCGCGCAGCCATGCAAAGCTCCACGCGCTCTTGTGGCCATCGGCCCAGTCGATCTCCAGACCCTTGCCCTCGGTCATCAGCACGCGTACCTTCTCGGGCGTGATAGCGATGCGGGGCAGCGGCCGGTTTTGCTGGTTCTCCCGCGCCTGCTCTTCCTTCGACGCGATGCGGATGCCTTCGTGGCTCATAGATATAGTTTACAGTTCACAGCAAACAGCGAACAGTTGGAACAGATACCTCGCAGCAGCCTGCTGTTCACTGTCCGCTGTTTGCTAGTCATTGTCTCCAGAAGAACCACGCCGCCATGCCCAGCCCGATCACCACAACAAGTCCGCGCAGCACCGGCTGTGGCACGCGCTTTGCGAGGCTGGCTGACGCGTAACCGCCGATTGCGGCCGCGAACATCGCCGCCAGGCAATAGCGCCACACCACTTGCCCGTCGACGACAAAGATCACGAACGCAATACCGTTCGCCAGCGTGTTGGCAACCACTTTCAGCGAATTGATGGCATGGATGTCTTCGTATCCCAGGAGTGAGAGCAGAGTCATAAAGAGAAATCCCGCGCCGGCGCCGAAGTAACCCACATAAAAGCTCACCGCTACCGTCCCCAGGAACAGCGGCATGCGGCGGGGTGCGAGGGCTTGCCTGGTCTTCGCGCGCTCGCGCCGCTTGCGTTTCAACCGCTCAAGCCAGCGCGAAACTGGCCCGCTCACGGCGAAGGTCAGGGCCGCGCCGAGCAGCAGCCACGGCACCAGGCGCATGAAGGTCATCTGCGGTGTGTTCAGCAGCACGATGGCTCCCGCCGTGCCGCCGATTAGGCCCGCCAGTCCCATCAGCATGGCCGCGCGCAGGTTCTTGCGCACATCCGGCCAGTACGCGGCAACTGACGTCAACTGGCCCGGCCAGATCGCTACCGTGTTCGTGGCGTTGGCCTGCACAGGCAACACTCCTACGCCGAGAAAGGCCGGGAACGACAGGAACGAGCCGCCACCGGCGACGGCGTTCAGCACTCCGGCCATAAACGCGGCCACCACAAGCCAGACCAGGCGCCAGTCGATTGTTGCTACCACCGAGGGAAAGTGCATCATGAACTTTTCATTGTAGAGTGCCGACGCTTTGCGGGCATTCGGGGTCGTTCACTCGGCCGGCTTCGCCCAAGCAGGTGCTTCAGAATTTGCTTTTGCATTTAGATTCAGCAGGGTATGCTCTTGCCATGCTTCCCCGCCGCTTGCCCGTATCAGCGGGACTGCTGTCTCTTGCTCTCGTCCTCGCCACGTTTCATCTTGCAGCTCAATCCGTCGTCACAATCTCGCCGCAGCAGTGCGTCTGGCACACGGGCGACAACCCCGCCTGGAGTGCACCCAACTTCGATGAGTCCAACTGGCAGCCGTATTCCAGTTGGAAGTTCAGCCCTTCCGAATCGCGCATCTGGATCCGCTGTCATCTCCAGCCGATGGCTCCGACAGAGTTTGACCAACCCGCAGCGCAGGTGCGCCTTTCAGCCGCTTACGAGCTATTCATGAATGGGGCTCCCATTGGCCGGAACGGCGATCTGCGCAGCGGTCTCTTCAGCATGGATTTCATCCGCATGTTCCCTATTTCGCCGTCGCTTGCGGGGAGTCGTTCGAATCTCCTGTCGCTGCGCATCGTTTATCGCTTTGCATCGCCGGGAGCCACAGGCGGCGCGCAAGCTGCCGAGATTCGCCTGGGAGGGATACAGGCCCTGCGTGATAACAGGGCCGGCGTTCTCGTATCGACGCTTCCTAACAGCCTGATTTCCTTTGTGCCCATGGTTGTGCTCGGTATCGCCGGCCTAGTGCTGCTGGGATTCTCCGTTCCGGACCGTAAGAATCCCGAACCCATCCTGCTGGGGCTTTCCTGTTTCTCTCTCGGCGTTATGTTCGTGGCCATCCTGTGCGGGACGATGATGATGAACGAACCCGCGTGGGCGTATCTCATCATTTGGTCTCTGACATCCACAGCCAACACGCTCGCGCAGACATCCTTTTATTTCGCGCTGGCACGGAAACGCCTTCCCGCCTGGTTCCGCTTGTTCATCGGCGCCTCGTTTGTCTGTACTGCATGGCCGTTGGTCGCGCTGCTGCTTCCCCCGCAATCAGCCTTGCGCATGGATTGGATCGAGGATTCCATCGTCGATCCTTGCTATTACGTTCTCCTGGCCATTCTTCTCGGATGTGGTCCCTTCGTCGCCTTTTGGCCGTATTATCGGATCCCGGCCCGGATGAGGGCAGTCGCCGGACTTTCCGCGGCGTGGGGCGCGGTTCTCCTGGTTTTCTTCCTCGCCCTCGCCACATTTTTTATTCCGGGAGTGCCCAAATTCTTTCAGTCGTGGCAGTCCACACTGTTCCCGGCACAAAGTATCGCGCAGGCGTGCGTGGTAGCCGCGCTCATTGCGCTGGTGGTGCGCGATCAGCGCCAAATTGCCGATCAGCGGTCGACATTGGCGGGCGAAATGGAAGCGGCCCAGAAGATACAGCGGGCTTTGATCCCGGCATCGATCGATAGCCTCTCCGGCCTCAAAATCGACGTTGCGTTCTTCCCCGCGCGCGAGGTCGGAGGCGACTTTTATAGCTGCCGCATCCTGCCAGCCGGGCATCAGCGTATTCTGCTCGGCGACGTAAGCGGAAAAGGAGCTGCCGCCGCCATGACTGCGGCTGTGCTGCTGGGTGCAGCCGAGCGCCGGGAAAAGGACTCCCCGGCTGAACTTCTCCGCCACCTCAACCTTGTTCTCTCCGACATGCGACTCGGCGGCTTTGCCACTTGCCTCTGCGCCGACGTATCCGCGGACGGCTCCCTCACCCTCGCCAACGCCGGACACCTGCCTGCCTACCGCAACGGCCGCGAAATGGAAATCGATTCAGGTCTGCCCCTTGGCATCGCCCCGATGCCGGGTACGCCGAAACCACGCTTCGTCTCGAACCCGGAACCAGGCTCACGTTTCGCTCCGACGGCGTCGTCGAAGCGCGCAACCCCAGCGGCGAGCTCTTCGGCTTCGAGCGCGCTGCCGCCATCAGCACCCAGTCCGCCGAATCTATCGCCCATGCCGCCCAAGCTCACGGCCAGGAAGACGACATCACCGTCCTCACGCTTGCACTTTTACCCGCTCCTGTGGAGGCGCTCCATGCGTAAGCTCCTGCTTTGGCTTCTGCTCCTTGCGTCTTTCTCAGCGCCTGACTTGCGCGCGCAGTATGCCGACCTTTCCGCCGCAGGGGGCCCTGTCGCCATCACCGCGGCATGGCGCTTCCACACCGGTGACGATGCGCAGTGGGCCTCGCCCGATTTTGACGACTCCCGCTGGTCTCTGCTGCGCATCGACAAGACCTGGGCCGAGCAAGGATACAAGGGTTACTACGGCTTCTCGTGGTACCGGGTCAAAGTGAAGTTGCCGGCAACGCGATCCCCACTTGCGCTTGGGTTCACCGAGATCAATAGCGCGAATGAAATCTATGCTGACGGCCAACTCATCGGCAACATCGGCAAGATGCGCCCCGTCCCGGTCTGGCTTGCTTATTCAGGCGTCCCTCACTCGTTCCCGTTGCCCTTGGCGCTGAACGGAAAGACGATTACGCTCGCCATTCGAGTCTGGCAACCAAAAGACTCTGCCACGAATTATCCATTTGTAGGCCGCGCCACAAATCCAAGCGTGGGGGGCAGGCAAACCGTCGAGCGCCTCGGCCAATTGGCAATTTTTCAATATGCCCTCTCCATTGTCCCTGACTGGATTGTCTCTGCCGTAGCCGCGGCGATCGGTTTGTTCAGTATCGGCCTTTTCCTTCTCCGATTGCGCTCCACAGAATACGCCTGGGCCGCTCTTTTTCTCTTCTGTGATGGCGCGCAAACTGTTGGCTCATGGTGCTATCGCACCTATTTCTGGCCTGCGCACGTTTGGATCTTCGCCGCAAACTGCATCGAGGCAGCGATGGTGATTTTCTGGCTGCTCTTTATCTGGCGCTTCCTTCGTGCTCCCGCCGATAAGCTGCTCCGCACCGCCGTCGTCTTGTTGTTGCTCGCGCCGATTCCTTCCGGACTCGCCGTTCCGGGCTATATTTCGGTTGATTATGCAGATTTAGTCTGGGTCTTCGTTCCGCTGATTCTTTGCATTCTCGTCTTTGCGCGCCTCGTGCGTCTGGCATGGACAGGTAACCACGAAGCGCAATTGCTGCTAGTCCCATTCCTGCTCAGCAGCTTAATGACAGCGTTCATGCAGTTCATGAAGTACCTCTATTACGCCAATGCAATCAACACTTACACGTGGACATTACTTTACCGGGGCCCTCTCTTTTCGGTCACATGGGTAGACGTGTCGTCACTCGTCGCCTATCTCGCCATTGCGGCTCTGCTGATAATGCGCTTTACCCGCACGGCCGAACGCGATGAGCGGCTTTCCGCAGAGATGGAAGCGGCGCACAGGGCTCAGACACAACTGGTACCCGCGGATTTGCCCGTAATGCCCAATTTCCGATTTGAGGCAGCGTATTTCGCTGCCAGTGAAGTGGGTGGCGACTTTTACCAGATCTTTCCGCGACCTGATGGTTCCGTCCTCGTTGCCATCGGCGACGTGAGCGGCAAAGGACTCAAAGCGGCCATGCTCGGTACCCTCGTGGTGGGCGCATTGCGATCGCTCGCGCAAGAAGACTTGCCACCTTCCGGCATTCTCAGCCGGCTGAACACGCAGCTTGCCGAAGCGTCGGACGGCGGTTTCGTTACCTGCCTGGTGCTTAAAATCGCGTCTGATGGGCGAGCTGCCGTCGCCAACGCGGGACACCTCGCCCCTTATCGCAATGGCCGCGAGATACAGGTTGATTCCGGGCTCCCGCTGGGAGTTGCTGCCGATACTGAGTACACCGATTCCGCGCTGATTCTTGCGCCCGGCGAGCGGCTGACACTCCTCTCCGACGGCGTGGTCGAGGCTCGCAACGCAGCCGGCGAACTCTTCGGCTTCGACCGAACCGCCAAGATCTCTACCGAATCCGCCCAATCGATCGCCCAGGCCGCCCAGAATTACGGGCAGGAAGACGACATTACGGTCCTCACGCTGACGTTGCTCGCGACTGGGCTTCGGGCCGAGGCGGAGCCAAGCGCCCCCGCTTACGCGCCAGGTTAGGTCCGGTAGTCCCCACAAGCGGTTAGATTTTGGTTCGACATGTTATTGGAAATAATATAGTTAGCATGATCTTCACTATATTAGCGTAAGACGCTCATATTTTGTGAATCATTTATGCTGTAATCTCATCAGATTGATTGTGCGGCCTGTGCGGCCGTTGCTCAGTACCACGGCCCGAATCACCGAAAATCCACCTGGAGGAATCAATGGTTATGGCAATCACTCGTTGGGACCCGTTTCGGGAAGTCGTTGCATTGCAGAACCGCGTCAATTCCCTTTTCCGCGATTTCAATGAATCCGGAGAAGGCCCACTGACCACGGCCAGCTTTGTGCCGGCAGTCGACATCTATGAGGACGAGAAAAAAGTCGTCCTCAAACTCGAAGTGCCGGGCATCGAAGAGAAGGACCTTGACGTTCGCGTAGAAAACAACACGCTGACCGTCAAAGGCGAGCGCAAGTTCGAGAAAGAGGAGAAGGAACAGAACTTCCATCGCATCGAACGGAACTACGGCAGCTTTTACCGTGCCTTCACGCTTCCTTCGACTGTTGACACGGAGCATGTGCAGGCGAGCTACAATGCTGGCGTGCTCAAGCTGGAGCTGAACAAGAAACCCGAAGCACAGCCGAAGCAGATCAAGGTCAACGTGGAAAAGACTCTGGCCGCGTAAAGACAGTTGCCAGCCATCAGTGGTCAGTTGTCAGTTTGAGTAGCCGGGAAAGCAGGATTCCTTGCCTGTTCCCGGCTGCTTTCTTAGGAACTCTGAACCGCTGATGCTGGCACCGAGACCTTTACGCCGAAAGTTACTAACCTGTTGATGTCGGTGATCGCGGATTGCAGGCGCGAAAACTGATCACTGATAACTGGAGTTTTCATGGCTATTCGTTGGGAAAAATTCACCGTCAAGTCGCAGCAGGCGATGCAGCAGGCGCAGGCGCGTGCGGCGGAACTCGGCAATCCCGAGATTCAACCTGTGCACCTGTTGCTGGCACTCGTTGAGGACCGCGAGGGCGTGATCCCCGCCGTACTCGAGAAGATTGGTGTGCCCACGGAGCGACTGGAAAGCGATCTGCACCAGATCGAGGAAAAACTGCCTCGCGTGGCTGGTGCGGCCACGCAGCCGGGCCTCAGCCAGAATCTCAACAAGGCTCTGGAGCAGGCCTTTAAGGAAGCCTCGAACTTCAAGGACGAATACGTCTCCACCGAGCATTTGCTGCTCGGCATCGCTCACCTGAAAGGCGATGCTGCGCGCGATGCGCTGGTCGCTCTGGGCGCTACGCACGAAGCCATCCTGACCGCGCTCACCGCGGTGCGGGGATCGCAGCGCGTCACCGACCAGAATCCCGAGGGCAAATTCCAGGCACTCGAAAAGTACGCCAAAGATCTCACTGACCTTGCCCGCCGCGGCAAGCTCGATCCCGTCATCGGCCGCGACGAGGAGATTCGCCGCGTCATCCAGGTGTTGAGCCGCCGCACCAAAAACAATCCTGTGCTCATTGGCGAGCCCGGCGTTGGCAAAACTGCTATCGTCGAGGGCCTCGCGCGCCGCATTGTCTCAGGCGACGTGCCCGAGGGCCTGCGCGACAAGCGCGTCATTTCGCTCGACCTGGGATCTATGCTCGCTGGCGCAAAATATCGGGGCGAGTTCGAAGACCGGCTCAAAGCGGTGCTCAAGGAGATCGAGGAATCGAACGGGCAGATTGTCCTGTTTATCGACGAGTTGCACACGCTTGTGGGCGCGGGGGCGGCCGAGGGCGCGATCGACGCCAGCAACATGCTGAAGCCGGCGCTGGCGCGCGGCGAACTACGGGCCATCGGCGCAACCACGCTGAACGAATACCGTAAATACATTGAGAAGGATGCGGCCCTTGAGCGCCGATTCCAGATTGTCTACGTCGGCGAGCCCAACGTCGAGGACACGATCGCCATCCTCCGCGGACTGAAAGAGCGCTACGAGGCGCACCACAACGTGCGCATCAAGGATGCCGCCATTGTGGCCGCTGCCACACTCTCGCATCGCTACATCAGCGACCGCTTTTTGCCCGACAAGGCCATCGATCTTGTCGACGAGGCAGCTGCGTCTCTGGCCATCCAGATCGGGTCGGTACCAACTGAGATCGATCAGCTGGAGCGTGCGGCCACGTCGCTCGAGATTGAGCGCGCTGCTCTCAAGCGGGAAACCGACTCCAACAGCAAAGAGCGGATCAAGGCCGTGGAGCACGAGATCGGCAATCTGCGCGAGCAGATCACCAGCCTCCGTGCCCGCTGGACCAAGGAACGCGAAGCCATCAATCGCATCGGCGACGTGAAGAAGAAAATCGAAGCCTTGCGTTTTGAAATGGAGGAGCAGACCCGCAAGGGCCAGCTCGACCGTGCCGCGCAGATTCAATATGGCGAGTTGCCCAAGCTCGAAGCTGAGCTCAAAAAGCTCGGCACCGCGCAAAACGGCAAATCGGGCGCGCCGCGCATGTTGAAGGAAGAGGTGGACGAGGAAGACATCGCCAAAATCGTCAGCAAGTGGACGGGTATCCCCGTCTCGCGCATGCTGGAGGGCGAGGTGAAGAAGCTCGTCCAGATGGAAGACCGTTTGCGCGATCGCGTGGTGGGCCAGGATGCCGCACTCAGTGTGGTTGCAAATGCCATTCGACGCTCGCGCGCTGGCCTGAGTGATCCCAAACGGCCGATTGGCTCGTTCATTTTTCTCGGGCCCACGGGCGTGGGCAAAACCGAAACGGCTCGCGCACTGGCCGAGTTTCTCTTCGACGACGAACACTCCATGATTCGCATCGACATGAGCGAGTACATGGAAAAGCATGCCGTGGCTCGCCTGATTGGCGCGCCGCCAGGGTACGTGGGCTACGACGAGGGCGGCCAGTTGACTGAGGCGGTGCGCCGCCGTCCCTATGCCGTCATCCTCTTCGACGAAATCGAAAAGGCTCACCCGGATGTGTTCAACATCCTGTTGCAGGTGATGGACGATGGACGCCTGACCGACGCCAAGGGCCGCACCGTGGACTTCAAGAATACGGTGCTCATTATGACGTCGAACCTGGGTGCGGCCATGCTTGCCGGCGAAGCGTTGAAGACCGAGCACGACTTCGACAATGCGCGAGAGAGTGTGATGCGCGTGCTGCGCGAACACTTCCGGCCGGAGTTCCTGAACCGCGTGGACGATATCGTGATCTTCCGTCCGCTGAGCAATGCGCAGTTGAGCCAGATTCTCGATCTGCGGCTGAATGAGGTACGCAAGCTCCTCGAAGACCGGGCCATCTCGCTCGAGTTAACGGAACCTGCGCGGCAGCTCGTCCTGGCTTCGGGGTCCGATGTGGCCTACGGCGCGCGCCCGCTGAAGCGCGCACTGCAACGCATGGTGCAGGATCCGCTCGCCATCAAAATACTCGACGGCGAAATCCTCCATGGATCGCATGTCCGCATCGATGTCGACCGCAAATCGAACCAGTTGCGTTTCGAGCCGATGGGCCGTGAAGCGATGGCGTAACCACTTCCCCTTGGGGCGCCCAAACTACTCTCTGTCATCCTGCGGGAAGTTTGGCGCGCTCCGCGTGCCAAACGCAGCCGAAGGACCTGTGGTTGCTCTTCGGTTCCGCAGATCGTCGCCGGGCTAAGGTTTGGCTCCCGCCTTTATCAGGAATGCTCGGATATCGTCCTGTTTTGCGGCGTTCAGAGGGGTTTTATTCAAGGTTGTTCTGGCGTTGACGTCGGCGCCGGCGGCCACCAGCGCCTGCACAATGTCAAGATGGCCATACTCCGACGCCGTTATCAATGCCGTAATGCCGCGGGTTGTCTTTGCGTTCACATCAGCCTTTGCTTCGAGCAGCAGGCGCACGGCCTCGAAATGGCCCTTTTGCGACGCCACCATGAGCGCCGTCGCATCGCCGTCTTCTTCAGCCGTACCTGGCACGGTCGCCTTGGCGTTCACGTCGGCGTGCGCGGCGATCAGCTCGCGCACAGCGTCCGGGTTGCCGTTCTGCGCCGCCCACATCACTGGCGCCACACCCATTCCACCCCTGGTGTTTACATCGGCTTTGGCGTCAAGCAGCAAAGGAATCACGTCCGCTCGGCCACCAAAGGCCGCGTATGTCAGTGCCGTCGTGCCGTCAATCGCCCTGGCATTGATGTCGGCCTTAGCGGCAATCAGATCCTTCACCATCTCCGCCGGACCGTTCAGCGATGCCAATATGAGCGGCGTGAGTCCAGACTGGCCCGGAGCGTTCACATTGGCTTTGCCCCGCAGCAGCGCCTGCACCACGTCTGCACTCGCAGTAATTGCGGCAATTGTCAGCGCCGTATCGCCCGCGTTGCTTCTGGCGTTCACTTGAGCCCCGGCTTTCAGCAGCGCCTCCACTCCTTCGACGGGGCCATATTGCGATATCGCCATCAGAGCGGTCCCGCCATCGTTATTCTTTGCATTCACGTCAGCTCCTGCATGGATCAGGGCACGCATGACGTCGACGTGACGCGCCGCCGCTGCTGCGATCAATGCGGTCATGCCGTCACGATTGCGCGAATTTACGTTGGCATGTGCCCCGATCAGCGCATTCGCTGCCCCCAGGTGATCAAACTGCGCCGCCGCCATCAGTGCAGTCGAGCCATCATTTGTCACTGCATTCACGTCGGCATGGGCATCAATCAGGGCGCGCACGACTTCTGGGGAGCCATTCAATGTTGCCGCCATCAAAACAGTCATGCCCGTAGCCAGCTTTGCATTCGCATCCGCTTTTTGCGCAAGCAGCGCCTTGACGCCGACCAGGTCGCCCTTGGCTGCCGCCGCAAAAAAGTCGTTGGTTTGTGATTCGGTCTGGGCGGCCGCTGAAATCGAGATCGAACCGAGGAGCATCGCGAAGATAATCGAGCATACCTTTATCGGCGTCATCTCGCCTCAAATCATAAAGGCTGACCGCTTGGCGGGGATGGCCGGCAAAATCCAAGGAATCATGTCAGTCAATCACAATATCTTGAATCGAAATTCGACCGGCCATGGCAGGGCGCGCAGCTAGCCGCAAGCATCATCATTGACGGCGAGTTTGCGGCTATTGCCTCAACTCCACCAGGGTTGCTCCCTGCCCACCCTCGTTTTGCGGGGCCTCTTCAATCCCCGCCACGTGCGGATGGCCCTTGAGGAACTCGCGCACACCGCGCCGCAAAATTCCCGCCCCGTGACCGTGAATCACGCGCACCCGCGGCAGTCCGGCAAGAAATGCACGATCGAGGTATTTTTCGAGTTCGTTGGTCGCTTCATCCACCGTCCGCCCGATCAGGTTGATCTCCATGCGCATCTCGTCAGTGTTTGCGCTCGTCACCGAAACATGCACGCCTTTTTGTCTGCCGGCGGCAGCCAGCGGAGATTCCCTGCCCTTCGCAGGATCTGGCCCCGAACCTGCAGGCGCGGAGCACTCGTCGCGCTTCACGCGCATCTTGATCGGCCCCAGCGCCACCTCAAACAAATCTTTCTCAATCTCTCGTTGCACTTCCGCAATCTTGCCCACCGATTTCAGATACACCTGGTCGCCCGGCGCAATGTGGCGCAGCACGTGCGGCTGTGCGTTCGCATCGCCCTGGTCCGCGCCGGTGCGGTGGGCAACGACCGTCTGGTTAAAGCTCTCCTGAAACTCACGCCGCAGCCGCTGCATCCGCCGTTCTGCTTCCTTCGATAGCTTCTGCTGCGCGGCACGGTCTTCAATGGCGCGCACATTCTCGCGCATCTGAAATTCGAAATCCTTGAGCAGCGAGGCCAGCTTGGCCTCAAGTTCGCGCACGCGGTTGCGCACCTCCACATCGCCCTCGCGTTCGAGCTTTTTCTTCTCCTGGTTCAGCGCGTACTGCTGTTCGCGCGCTGCCTTACGATCCGCTTCCAGCGCGGCAAGCTCGTTGTGCAGCTTGTCGAGGAAACGCGCGACATCGGCTTGTTGCGAGCCCAGCCGTTCCCGCGCCGCAGCGATGATCGTTGCGTTCAAGCCCAGCCGCTCCGCCGTCTGAATTCCCGCCGACGCTCCCGGCACGCCAAGGTGAAATTGATAATTCGGCGCCAGCGTTCGCTCATCCACGCCCGCTGCCGCATTGCGCACGCCCGGAGTATTCGCCGCGTAGACCTTGAGCGAAGTGTGGTGCGTCGAAATTAACGTCCAGGCGCCAGCGTTGAGAAAGTGATAGGCAACAGCTACGGCGAGCGCTGCGCCTTCTTCAGGATCGGTGGATGAGCCCAACTCGTCGAGCAGCACCAGCGAACGTTCGTTCGCCAATCGGGAGAGCCGGTCGAGATTCGTGATGTGCGCGGAGAATGTCGATAGCGCGGCCTCGATGGATTGCGCATCGCCAATATCGGCGAGAAATGCTGTGAAGATGGGAAGGCTCGCTCGTGCGGCGGGCACGGGAATTCCGGCCTGCGCCATCATTGCCAAAAGCGCCACGGTCTTCAAAGCCACTGTCTTGCCGCCGGTATTGGGCCCGCTCATAATCAGCTGCCGCTCTTCCGCCGTCAGTTCGAGCATAAGAGGAATGATCTGACCGCCGGTTGCCCTCAGCCGACGTTCGAGCAGCGAGTGTCGCGCCTGCTCGAGGCGCAACAACTCTGGTCCAAAGTTCGGCGCAACGCAATCGAATTCACGGCCGAATCGCGCACGGCCCAGCAAAGTGTCGACAAGCGCAAGGACGCGCGCTCCCTCAACAAGGCTGTGCGCATAGCCGCTCACCTGCCGGGTGAGGGCGACAAAGATGCGATGAATCTCGGCCTGCTCCTCTTCAATGAGCCGCACCAACTCATTGTTTTGCTCGATGGTCTCGAGCGGCTCCACATACACCGTCTGCCCCGAAGAACTCGCCCCGTGAATCACGCCGGTGACGCGCCGCTTGAGTTCCGCGCGCACGGGAATGACGAAGCGCTCGCCGCAAATGGTGATGACATCGTCCTGCGTCGCGCCTTCGCCCGAGAGCTTGCGCAACGCTGCACGCAGGCTTTCTTCAATGAGCCTCTGTTGCCGCTCCTGCTCGCGGCGGATGCGGTTCAGTTCCGGCGATGCATTGTCGGCCAGCGAGCCGTCGGGTTGAATTGTGCGCTCGATCGACTCTGCAAGCGGCCGCAGACTTGTCGTCAGTGCCGCGGAGAGCTCGCTGAGCCCA
Organism: uncultured Acidobacteriaceae bacterium; assembly: GCA_963758785.1. Classification (GTDB taxonomy): domain Bacteria; phylum Acidobacteriota; class Terriglobia; order Terriglobales; family Acidobacteriaceae; genus Telmatobacter. Next base: position 168,030 of record CAVWXA010000009.1, on the reverse strand, counting down.
GGCAGCTTGCCCGCCAGCCGTGCCGGAGGCTCGTGCAACAGCGCTTGCCACGCAGCCACGTCGTTCGCGAGCCGGGCCACTGCCTGCAGATCTGCCGCTTCCAGTGCCGCGCCTTCAATCTGCGCCTTCGCGGCCAGTTGCGTGGGATCGAACAACCCGCCTAACGGGATCGATACCTGCTCTTCGATGAGCAACCGCACCTCGCCCACAAGCCGGTGCTGGCTGCTGATCCACCCTTCATCGGTGGATGGTTGCAGCGCGAGAATCGCTTCGCGGCCCACGGGCGATGCGGCGAACCCCGCAACGAGAACCAGGAGTGGCTCCCACTCAAGCGCGACTACGTCGGCGTGCACGACCGGCGACGGAATGGGATCAAGCAAGGACATGCTCACTCATTATCTCAACAATCGAAATGTGTCGGGCGGAGACGAGTTCCCTCTTCTCTGCCCTCTATTCCCGATTCCCTGCTACGTGCAGTTGCCCTTCCCACTTCGCCACCACCGCGCTGGCCATGCAATTGCCGATCACGTTCATTGCCGTGCGGCCCATGTCCATCAGCGTGTCAACGCCCAATATGATCATGATGGCTGTCGTAGGAATGTGGAAGGATGCCGCAGTTCCCAACAGAATTACCAGCACAGCCCGCGGCACGCCGGCTACGCCTTTGCTCGTGAGCATGAGCGTGAAGACCATCACCAATTGTTCGCCCACGGTGAGATGCATTCCGGCTGCCTGCGCGGCAAAGATCGCGGCCATGGAAAGATAAAGACTGGAGCCCGTCATGTTAAAGCTGTAGCCGGTGGGAATGACGAACGAAACAATCCAGCGCGGCACGCCGAATTCTTCCATGCGCTCCATTGCCAGCGGCAGTGCAGCTTCTGAAGTGGTTGTGGCAAATCCGATTGCGGCCGGCTCGGCAATCGCCGCACAAAAGCGCCGCAGCGGAATCCGCGCAACCAGCACGATAGGCAATAGAACCAGCAGAACAAACACGGCAAGAGCGACGTAGTAGGTTGCCACGAGCTTCGCCAGCGGCAACATCGATTGCAGTCCCATGCTGCCAACCGTGTAGGCCAGCGCTGCTCCTGCGGCTATCGGCGCCAGGTACATCACAATCCGCGTGATGCGGAACATGGTATCGGTGAGCGACTGCAGGACAGAGACGAGCGGCGCGCGGCGCGGCTCGGAAAGCATGGCAAGCGCAACACCGAAGAGCAGCGAAAACACCGCGACCTGCAGGATCTGGTTTTGTGCCACGGCCAGCGCAATGTTTTCAGGAAAGACGTTGAGCACAATGTCTTGCCATCCGGGCGGGTGCGAAGACACAGCCGCCTGGGCCGATGAAGGCAGCGTAATGCCCCATCCGGCTCCCGAAATGTTGATGGCAATCGCGCCAAGAAAAATTCCCAACGTGGTGACCACCTCAAAGAAGACCACGGCTTTGAGTGCCACTCTCCCCACGCCGCGCAGCTCGCCATGGCCGGCGATCCCGGTCACAAGGCCGCCAAAGATTAGCGGCGCGACGATCAAGCGGATCAGGCGCAGGAAAATGTCGCTCAGGAAGCGCGTCTGCACTGCGAAGTGCGGCGCATCCACGCCGAGTTCGACCCCGGCCACCATGGCGAAGAACGTCCACACCAGCAGCGAGCGGCTGCGCACCGCAATGGGAACGAAAAGACCGATGCCGGCCCAGCGCAGCACCATTGCGACATCGGCGTTCAAGTGCAGCAAGCCAGCCGCGAGACCGGCCATCAGCAGCACGGCGGCGGCCAAAGTGAGAGCACGGAGCAACCATTGCTTGGATGAGGTGTGGACTGGCCCCGCGCTGCCTGTTGGTGGCGGAGTTCCTTGTGAACGATCGGAGGTCATTCAGGAGTCCTGGAAATCAGGTCTCCATTATCCTATGACGGCGCCACGGCTCGCGTGATCGCGGTCAGCTATGCTCGATTCGGCGCGACTACTTCGATGTAGAGCTGGGCGCAGTGCTTGAATTGGAGGGCGCGGGACTCGCTGCGCCGCTGCCGCCCGTTTTGGCTTCGGTCTTGGCTTCAGTCTTGGATTCTGTCTTGGTTTCAGTTTTGGTTTCTGGCTTGGTTTCTGACGCCGGTTTCTTCTCAGACGGCCCTGCATCGGAAGAGGAGCCACTGCCCTTCGCCGCGTAGTCGTTCACGTACCATCCCGCACCCTTGAACTTCAGCCCCGGCGCAGTCAGCGTGCGTTCCAGCGCGCCTCCGCACTTGGGGCAAACCTTTTCCTGCTTGGCGCTGAAGTGTTGAATTTTTTCAAATCGATGGCCGCACTGGGTGCAGCGATACGGATACAGCGGCAAGGTTTTTATCCCTCGGCAAAGAATGATCTACATCCTTATTGTATCGGGAAGGCGGCAAGACCCCGCTGAACTTGCCGCCCTCGCCTTATGCCGGAAGTTTGCGGAAACCAAAGCCTCAATGCACCTGGATGGGCACCGAAGCGCTCACATCTTCCCAGGCCAGCGTCAGTGTGCCCTTGCCGCCGCCATCGTCGGTGAGGGTGTACGTCAAGTCCTCCACCATCGCCGGCGGCTTTGCCATGGTCATCTTCGTTTTGCCCAGATCCTGGGATCCGTCGTAGGCAAGTCCCCACTCGCCGGTCTTCTTGTTCACGATCAGCATCCATTGCGCAGGGTCGGAGATGTCGACGAACAGCGTGTACGTGCCGGCGGGAACGTTCAGATCGCCGATCGTCAGGTCGGCATCGGTTTGCAGCGTCGTGGCCGCATTGGCTCCCGCGCGCCAAACCGGATAGCGACTTATGCGTCTTCGCGATGAGCCCGTCCTTGGTAAAGATTTGACCCTCGCGGCCTTTCACGCGGGGCGAGCTGTAAGTGATGGTGATGGTCTTGCCGCCGATGGTCGCCGACGCGGTTGCCGGCGGGCTGGCGGCGGCTTTTTGGCTGGGCAAGCAGAGCGGTTGCGGCAAGCAGAAGACCCGTACAAATCAAGAAGGTGTTTCATAGCGATGCTTCTCCTCCGGCGCAGAGCCTTGTTTTCTGAAGGGATCGCGCCCCTGACCGGATGATTGTCGCACTGCGCGCCTACATTCCGAAAGACGGTCCCCGGGAAAAGCCTGTGAAAACCCTGTTATGATGCGCCAAAGGAACAGGTATGCCCGGGGTCGGCAATCACGAGACAGCGGGCGCGCGCTTTCGCGCGGCGCTTGCGGCAGAAAAGCCGCTGCAGGTGGTGGGCGCCATCAATGCCTACGCGGCACGGCTCGCCGAGGCCACGGGTTTCCGCGCCCTCTATCTCTCCGGCGGCGGCGTGGCCGCCAACTCGCTCGGCGTTCCCGACCTGGGCATCAGCACCATGGAAGATGTGCTGACCGATGTCCGGCGCATCACCGACGCCACTCCGCTGCCGCTGCTCGTCGACATCGACACCGGCTGGGGCGGAGCCTTCAACATCGCGCGCACCATCCGCCAGATGATCAAGGCCGGCGCGGCCGCCGTGCACATTGAGGACCAGGTGAGCGCCAAGCGCTGCGGCCATCGGCCGGGCAAGGAACTGGTGCCACCAGAGGAGATGGCCGACCGCATCAAAGCCGCCGTCGATGCGCGCACCGATCCGGAGTTCGTCATCATGGCGCGCACCGACGCGCTCGCCGGCGAAGGCCTGGCTCGCGCCATCGAACGCGCGCAAGCTTACGTGGCCGCCGGCGCCGACATGATCTTTGCCGAGGCAGTGACCGAAGTCGCCATGTACACTGCATTTCGCAAGGCCGTGGGCGTGCCGATTCTCGCCAACATCACCGAGTTCGGCAAGACGCCGCTCTTCACGCGCGAAGAACTGGCAGCCGCGGGCGTTGACATCATTCTTTATTGCTGCGCGGCCTACCGCGCCATGAACGCCGCGGCGCTCAAGGTCTACGAGACCATTCGCGCCGAGGGCACGCAGAAGAATGTGCTGTCGCTGATGCAGACCCGCGACGATCTTTACCGCTATCTCGACTACCACGCCTACGAGCAGAAGCTGGACGAGCTTTTCGCAAAAAGCAAGGAACAAGGGAACAAGAAAACAGGGCAGCGAGCGGACAAGTCCAAGAATCCGAGTAGACATTCCCAGCTTTGATTCGTTAGCTTAATGCTCTCCGGGGGTCAAACAATGAGCGTTCAAGAGGCGAGCCACGCGCGGGCGGCCTTCAAGCCCAAAAAGTCCGTGGCGCTTGTCTGGCACGGCCGCGGGCGAGACAGCTGTCTGCACCGTGGGCCAGAGCGGCAACGACCTGCACTATCGCGGCTACGACATCGCCGACCTGGCCGCGCACTGCGAGTTTGAGGAAGTCGCGTACCTGCTTGTTCACGGCAAGCTGCCCAATGCGGCGGAGCTCGCCGCGTACAAAGCGCGGCTGCTGCGCTTGCGCAGTCTGCCGGCGCAGGTGAAGCAGGCGCTTGAGTTGCTGCCGGCGCATACGCATCCCATGGACGTGCTGCGCACCGGCGTCTCGGTGCTGGGCTGCGTGCGCCCCGAGGCCGAAGACCACAGCCCCGCCGGCGCGCGCGCCATTGCCGATGCGCTGCTGGCCTCGCTGCCGTCGATGCTTCTCTACTGGCACCACTTTGCGCGCAACGGCAAACGCATCGCAGTGGACGCTGACGGCGAATCCATTGCCGCGCATTTTCTTCACCTGCTGCACGGCCAGTCGCCCAGCGCGGAGTGGACGCGCGCCATGCAGGTTTCGCTGATCCTTTACGCGGAGCACGAGTTCAACGCTTCCACCTTCACCGCGCGCGTCATCGCCGGAACCGGCTCCGATCTTTACTCGTGCATTGCCGGCGCCATCGGCGCGCTCAAGGGACCCAAGCACGGCGGCGCCAACGAAGTGGCCCTCGAAATTCAACAGCGCTACGCAACGGCCGATGAGGCCGAGGCCGACATTCGCCGCCGCGTCGCCAATCGCGAAGTCATCATCGGCTTCGGCCATCCGGTTTACACCATCAGCGACCCGCGCAGCGACATCATCAAGGAGCAAGCGCGCGCGCTGGCTGTGGACGCCGACGGCAAGCGTCTCTTCTCGGTCGCCGAGCGGATTGAGAGCACCATGCACGATGCCAAGCGCATGTTTCCCAACCTCGATTGGTACTCGGCAGTCGCCTATCACCTGATGGGCATTCCTGTCGACCTGTTCACGCCGCTCTTCGTCATGGCGCGCACCGCCGGCTGGTGCGCGCACGTGATCGAGCAGCGCCAGGACGGCAAGATCATCCGGCCCTCGGCAATCTATACTGGGCCGGAGAATCTGAAGTTTGTGCCGATTGCGGCACGGGACTAAGAAGACAGGAGCATGCGTGTCCTCGCACATCAGCAATGAACGCCCCGCGCCGGACAAAGTCCTCACCGACATCGCCGACTACGCGCTGGACTACAAAATCGAAAGCGATCTCGCCTACACCACTGCGCGCTATTGCCTGATCGACACGCTCGGCTGCGGCCTCGAGGCTCTCGAATATCCGGCATGCACCAAGCTGCTTGGCCCCATCGTGCCGGGCACAGTCGTTCCCAACGGCGCGCGCGTTCCCGGCACCAGCTTCCAGCTCGATCCCGTGCAGGCCGCGTTCAATATCGGCGCCATGATTCGCTGGCTCGACTTCAATGACACCTGGCTCGCCGCCGAGTGGGGCCACCCTTCCGACAATCTCGGCGGCATTCTGGCCACAGCCGACTGGCTCTCGCGCGAAGCGGTCGGCGACGGGCCAGCCCCCGCTCACGATGCGCGATGTGCTGACAGCCATGATCAAGGCGCACGAGATCCAGGGCTGCATCGCGCTTGAAAACTCATTCAACAAAGTCGGCCTCGATCACGTCGTGCTGGTCAAAGTCGCGTCAACCGCAGTCGTCAGCCAGTTGCTCGGCCTCACGCGCGAGCAGACCATCAATGCGCTGTCGCTTGCGTGGGTCGACGGGCAAAGCCTGCGCACCTATCGTCACGCGCCCAACACCGGCTCGCGCAAAAGCTGGGCCGCAGGCGACGCCACCAGCCGCGCGGTGCGCCTGGCGCTGATGGCGCGCGCCGGGCGAGATGGGCTATCCCTCGGCGCTCACCGCGAAAACCTGGGGCTTCTACGACGTCTCTTTCGGCGGCCAGGAGTTCAAATTCCAGCGGCCTTATGGTTCCTACGTGATGGAGAACGTGCTCTTCAAGATCAGCTACCCTGCCGAGTTCCACGCGCAGACCGCGGTTGAAGCGGCGATGAAGCTGCGCAAAGCGTTGACGATCGCGGGCAAGTCTGACGGCCGACATCAAACGCATTACGATCCGCACGCACGAGGCCTGCCTGCGCATCATCGACAAGAAAGGACCGCTCGCCAACCCCGCCGACCGCGACCATTGCGTGCAATATATGGTCGCCATTCCGCTGCTCTTCGGCCGGCTCACGGCCGCCGACTACGAAGACGCGGTCGCAACGACCCGATCTTTCGCCCGCGCATCGACGCACTGCGCGCCAAGATGACTGCGTCGAAGAGCCCCGCTTCACGGCCGATTATCACGATCCTGAAAAGCGCTCTATCGCCAATCGCCTTCGCGATGGAATTGAACGATGGCAAAATCCTCGAAGAAACCGTCGAGTATCCCATCGGCCATCGCCGGCGCCGCGAGGAAGGGTTTGCCGCTGCTGGTCGAGAAATTCAAAGACGAACCTGCAGCGGCGGTTTCCTGGACCGCAGCAGAAACAGATCCTCGATGCGTCGCTCGATCCGCGATCGCCTCGAAGCGATGCCGGTGAACGAATACGTCGATCTTTACGTGCTTTAGGAGCAGTTTCGGAAATACTGTGTCCGATTAAAGCTTTCGCGAGGATCGTCGATCCCTGATGGTCGCTACGACTCAGATGTCGTGAAAGCGGATACAGCATTTCTGAAACTGCCGTAGTTGCCGCACAGGTTCGCAGCCAGTGGTACCGCACAAAGCAAAGAGCGTAGACCATGCGGCCTGCCTCTTAGGCACCTCTCAGGTTGGGTTACGCCTTCGCCAGCACCGGTTTTCCCAGCCGCTCGGCCATGATTTCGTGGGCGTGGGCGAAGAACTCTTCCTTCGCGATCTTGCCTGCGTCGAGGTCGGCCAGGATTGCCTTCTGCGCCTGGTACTCGCGATTCACGACGCCGGCCTTGGACTGCAGCATGCGCCACGCCTTGCGGCGCTCCACGCAGAACATGACCAGTTGCCGCGAGAGCGCGTAGGTAGACCGTCTTGCCGTCCTGGTCCTAGCTGGATGTACACGCCGAAGTCGGGAATGTAGCTGCGGTGCTCCGGGTTGCAGGTAGTAGCGATAGACCACATCCTGCTGCGTGATGCGCACCAGCATGTTGTCGAGCGGAATCATTCGTCTCGGCCTGTTCGGGCTTGATCTTCTTCAGGTGGTTGCGGAAGCGCGCTTCGGTGGTGCACCAGTGCGCCACGGTGTAGCGATACGGTCTCGCCCGTGACCTTCGACTTGGTCTCGTACCAATCCAGATCGATCGACGGATTGCCCTTGATGTCGAGCGCTTCCTGGTAGCGTCTCGCCCATTGCGCGGATCGAAGACGAACTCCGGCGCGCCGCGCGAGTCGCGCACGCGCTGCGCCTGGAAGAGCGCCATGTCGTCGGCCACGCCGTGCTCCGGCTGGCAGGTGGTGAAGCACTGCAGGAACATGGTGCCGCGATATTCGAGGCCGTCGAGAATGGCGCGGTAGAGCTTGGGCGCGTTGGCCATGGAGACCTGCGCCACGAACGGCGATCCGTGGCCGGCGAGGAAGGTTTCGGCCACCGTCTTCTTCTCGGTGTTCTTGCCCTGCGTGGCGGAGCCGAAGACGTTCATGTCGTTGCCGCCGAGCATCGGCGTCGAGTCGGAGTTCTGTCCGCCGGTGTTCGAGTAGACCTGCGTGTCGAGCATCAGCGCCTTCACGTTGGGCCGGTTCTGCAGAATCACCTTCGACAGTGTTCTGGTAGCCGATGTCGCCCATGCCGCCGTCGCCGCCGACCACCCAGACCTTGGGCAGCTCCACGATCTCCTGGTCGGTCATCAGCGCGTCAGTGAAGTGCGTGAAGTGGTAGTACTCTTCCGCGCTCAAGAAGTCTGATTCGCGCGTGAGCAGAATGTCGGCCAGCCGCTCGGGAATCACGGAGCGGCGCGCGTGATCGACGATGAAGCTCTCGCCCATCAGCCAGCCCACGGTGACGCCGTCCTGGAAGAGCGAGTTCATCCACGGATAAGGATGCGGATTGTTGGGCGCCGTCGAACCGTAGACCGTGTTGCAGCCGGTGTGCGCGGCCATGGCCATCACGCTCATGCCGTTGGCCAGGCGTCCGTCGATGGGCTGCAGGTTCTTGTGATTGAAGGCCTCGGTGAGCAGCACCGCGGCAATGGCTTCGACCAGCTGCGCGTCGGTGATCGCGCCGTGCTCGGCTTCGTAGGCCGCGATGCGCGCCTTGGTGTCCTCAGTCGTCCTCGCCGCCCAGGCCCATCACCAGGTGCGCGATGGCCTGGCGCAGCCGCGTCGTACTCTTCGGCACAGTTCGCCTTCATGCTCTCGAGCTTTGCAACGCCCGTTCTTTTCGAGTTCGCCGGCCTTGGCAACAAAACGATCGCTCTTGGCGTGGATAGACGGGCCGCATGTACGCCTCGGTGACGGCGGCGATGGAGCGCAGCACGCTCTTTTCGCCGCAGCCGGCGCAGGCGCCGTCGCCGGCAACCAGCGCGTCGTAGTTGGTGCGCACCATGAGCATGTTGCGCAGCGTGGCAGTCTTCGAGTCGGCGGGATTGGCGCCGTTATACAGGCCCAGATACTTCTGCGAGGTATCGGGCAGCAGATCCAGGAAGGCCGTGCCGGTTTCGTGCTCGGCGTTCACGTCTTCGGTCTCCTGCACCATCTTCAGCGCCTGGTGATCGCCGCAGGCCGTAACGCAGGCCGCGCAGCCCTTGCACAGATCGCTGACAAAGATCGAGAAGATGCCGCCCGAGCCGGGCGCCTTGCGCTCCGGCGACGAGAAGATGGCGTTCACCTTCTGGTACGCCATCGGCACCTTGTCGATGATCGAGAAGAACTGCGCCTTGGCTTCCGCCGAGAATCCGTCGACCGATTCGGTGACTTCGCGAATGATCGTCTGGCAGCGGCGTGCCCGTCTTCATCTCGGCCAACATGCGCTGGCGCGTGAGCTTCTCGATCTCGGGCAGCTTGTCGAGCATCTTGCTGGCGCTCGGCGGGATCGGCAACGTAGCGCGTGACATCGCGGTGCCGAGAATCGTGCTCAGGTCCTGCGAGCAGTTGGGCAGCGCCGTGTCCGGGCAGACCGAGATGCACTCCATGCACTGCGTGCAATTTTCGGGAATGTAGAGCGGCGTTTCGCGGCGGGCGACATACTTCGAAGCCGTATCGCCGGTGGCCGCGGCAATCACGCCCATGGCGGAGAGCGGCGTGGCCGGCTGGTCGTAGCCGAAGTGCGAGCGGAACTCCGCGTCGAAAGCCGCGATGGTGGAGATGGGCGTGCGCGGGCCCTGGCCCGCGGGAGGTGGCGTGGAGCGGCGGCCAGTGCTGCAACTTGCCTCGGCAAACTCAGGAACCGATTCAAGAATCGGCAGCAGCGCCTTGCCGCGCAGGCTGGAGTGGTCGGCCGCCGCAGATCTCGCCGATCGCAATCTCCTTCACGCGCTCGAAGCCCTGGCGTCATCACTTCCATGTTCGACTGCACGACGGCGTCGCCCAGCTTGCCGAACTTCTTCACATATTGCTTGTAGACGACCTCGCGGTACTGCTCCTGCGTGATGCCGAACTCCTGCAGCATGGGGCTGACGGCAAAAAACGCGCCGAGAAAGGCGTTGCCCTGCATGCGCAGTTGCAGATCGGCGCGATCGGTGGCTTTGCGCGCGATCTCGAAGCCGGGCAGCGTGAAGACGCGAATCTTTTTCTCGATGATCTGCTTGCGCGCCCACATCGGCAGGTTTTCCCACGCGCGCTCGCCGTCCACATCCGACTCCCAGACCAGGCAGCCGCCCTCCTGCATGCCGTCGAGCGGATTGGTGTGCGTAAAGGCCTTGGGGTCGCAGCAAAGAACGACGGTCACGTGGCGCAGATCGCAGTTGACGCGAATGCGATCCTTGGCCGCGACCATAAAGTAGCTCGTCGGCGCGCCCTTCTTCTCCGAACCGTACTTGGGATTGGCGCTGACGTGAATCACTTCCTTGGGATTGCCCAGGTCGTCCTTCAAACCGTCGCGCTCGAAGAGCAGATCGTTCAGGTCGCCGAGAATCGCGCCCAGGTTCTTGCCGGTGGTGATGGCGCCCCAGCCGCCGATGGAGTGGAAGCGCACGGCAACCGCGCCCTCGGGCAGCAGCGACGGCGTTTCATCGCCGATGACCGCGTAAGGATGGTCGATGCCGAGAACGATGAAGTTGGCGCCGTCGGCTGCGGTCTTGCCGTCCTTGCGCGCGCGGCCGGCAGTCGCGTACTCGAACGCTCCGATGATGTGCTCGGGGCGGAAGTCGCGCGAGCCCAGCCCGTAGCTGCCGCCAAAGAACCGCGGCATCTCTGCGAGTGTGATGGTGGGCAGGCCGCTGGTACCCTGGACGGCCTTCGAAAACGCGGTGCGAATGTCGCGGCCAAGCGGATTGTCGCCGGCAAGCGCTTCGTCGGTCCGCTCCAGGATGATGACGTTCTTCTTGCCCTTGAGCGCGTTGACGAGCGCGGCCTCGGGGAACGGCCGAATCACGTTGACGTGGACGGATCCAACGCTTGAATTGCGCGTCTGGCGCAGGTAATCGACCGCGGCTTCAATGTTCTCTGCGGCCGAGCCGAGCGAAACAAAAACTGTGTCGGCATCTTCGGTCTTGTACTCGGTGATGAGTCCGTAGCGGCGGCCGGTGAGCTCGGCAAATTCTTCGTAGGCGTCTTCAAGGAATTGCAGGATCGGCTCGGCGAAGTTGTTGCGCCGCGCGACGACGCCCTGCATGTAGTGTTCCTGGTTCTGCACCGGGCCGAGCAGGATGGGATTGGTCAGGTCCATCATCTTGGGAACGCGGCGGCGCGTGGCGCCAAACAGAACGCGCTGCGCCTCGGTCGGGCACTCGATGATGTCGTCGGGCGCGCCCAGATACTCGCGAATCAGCTCCGACTCATGCTTGTAGAAGGTGCGCTCCAGGTGCGTGGTGAGGAAGCCGTCCATGATGTTCATGCCGGGCGTGAGCGAGAGTTCAGTCACGCGGCGCAGAATCAGCGCCTGGTCGGCGGCCTGCTGCGCGTCTTTGCCGAAGATCATGATCCAGCCGGTGTCGAGCGCTCCATAAATATCGTCGTGGCCGCAATGGACATTGAGGGCGTGCTTGGTGAGCGCGCGCGCGCCGACCTCGAGCACCATGGTCGATCCCTTGCCGGGCGCGTGGTAATACTGCTCCACGCCGTAGACGACTCCCTGGCCCGAGGTGAAGTTGACCACGCGCTTGCCGCAAACCGAGTGCGCAATGGCTCCGCCCTGCGCCGCGTGCTCGCCTTCGGTTTCAATGGCGATCGTGTTGCCGCCAAAGACGTTCAGTTTGCCCTCGGCATAGGCCTGCTGGAAGAGCTCGCCGCCTTCAGTAGAAGGCGTAATGGGGTAAAACACGCCGGCGTCGGCAATGCGGGTTTCCGTGTGGTACGCGACCAGTTGATTTCCGTTGGCGGTAACGCGGATGCCTGGATAGCGAGCTTTCATAGACCCTCACATTGACCCTGTTTCGTTCACTTCAGTTAGAGCAGTTTCGGAAATACTGGACAGTCAAAGCGTTGACTAAGGTCTGCGCTCCCTGCTGGTCGCTCAAACTTGGATGTCGTGAATACCCCTACTCCAATTCCGAAACTGCTGTAGCGTTGTGGGCGCCTGGAGCCGCAGACCGCGACACCTTCGCATACCTTATTTTTTCATTCCGAGGCCTGCGCGGAGCGCGTCTGCCCGTACGTCAGGCAGCGTCATTTAAAACACTTACCAATTTCGATCGGCCAAAGCAGTGATGAGAAGACCTAAGGGGCAGGTTACTCCTCATGAGAACAATCCACGATAAGTATGCACCCTGTTGAGAGACGCTGTACCACGATACGGGATGATTTCGAGCCCGTGGCTGTCATCCGGTTAAGCTGGCACCCGTGCAGCTTTAGAGCCGCAGGAATCCACTGCGCTACCATAAACACAGGATTGGGGTTCCCATGTTCGTCGTGGTTTGGCGTTTCGAGATCGCTGAGGACAAGGTGGCTGGCTTTGAGTCCGCCTATGGCCCCGAGGGCGCCTGGGCGAAGCTGTTCCGCACGTCGTCCGACTATCTGGGAACCGAACTGCTGCGCGACGCCTATGTTCCCCATAGCTATCTGACCATCGACCGCTGGACCAGCGAAGAGGCCTTTCGCGCCTTCCGCAAAGCGCACGACAGCGAGTACGAGGTCCTGGATCGCGCCTGTGATGCTCTCACCAGCAGCGAGACGCGGGTGGGCGCGTATTCGGTATGAGCTAGAAACTCTGAGCGAGTCGGGTTGCTCCGCTGCAGGCTGGCAGCTACTGAGTGGGGACTGCGCGAACCGTTGGCTACATCCAGCGCCCGACAATGACAAACAAAATGAGAAGAAGCAGGACCACGTTGGGTATGGCTGATTCCCTGCGGCGCATGTGATAGAGGGCGGCGGCTATCGTAAGGAGCACAAGTCCCGCAGCCGCCAACTGTGCAAGCGTGACCTGCGGCATGAGATTGAACGGTGTGATCAAAGCCAACGCAGCCACAACCTCAAACAGGCCGACCGCAACAATCCAGCCGTATGGGAGTCCGAATGGAAGACGCGCCGGTTGAGCCCCGAGCGCTTTTGGCCTGCGCCTGTAACTCAATATCTTTGCAATTCCGACGCAAAGGAACACGCCAGCAACGAGATACTCCATAAACCGGTCCAGACTGTTCATGGTTCCACCCGCCTTTCTTTTTCGCCCCGCTTTAGCCCTCGCAAGAGAAGGGTTCGGTCTGCGGTAATCGAAAAAGAGCCCTTAAGATGAGCGAACCATGAAGATTATGTAAAGTCAATATAAAGACAGAAAATAATCAAAATAACTGTTTCCATGGGATAGAGTCCGACCTATTGCCGGTGACGGATGCGCATTTCCAGCGTCGTTTGTGCGCCCCAGCACACCTGTGCGGCACATCGGCCAATTTTCTCCCTTTGTTCGCTATTTTTCCCTGTCTTTCAATGTGTCATCCTGCTACAATCCCATCGAAATCCAATTCAGCCCCTCGCCGTTTCCTGCCGGAAAAGCATGAGATGTGCAGGGCGAGCACCTTTTGAGGAGCCCCCCGAATGGCCATTGCCGACGACCGCGCCAAAGCTGTAGAAATTGCCCTCGCACAGATCGAAAAACAGTTTGGGAAGGGGTCGATCGTACGGCTCGGTTCCCGTGAGGCGCTTCTTCCCATCGCCGTCATTTCCACCGGATCGATCAGCTTTGACGCCGCTCTGGGCGTCGGCGGCGTCCCGCGCGGCCGGGTTTCAGAGATTTTTGGCCCCGAATCCTCGGGCAAAACCACCATTACGCTGCAGATCATCGCCGAGGCACAACGTGCGGGCGGTCTGGCTGCATTTGTCGACGCGGAACACGCGCTCGACCCCGGCTACGCCAAGAAACTGGGCGTCGATGTCGACAATCTGCTGGTTTCGCAGCCTGACTCGGGCGAGCAGGCCCTTGAGATTACTGAAGCCCTTGTCCGGTCTGGAGCGATTGACGTGCTCGTCGTCGACTCCGTCGCTGCACTGGTTCCCAAGGCCGAGCTCGACGGCGAAATGGGCGACTCCCACATGGGCCTGCAGGCACGGCTCATGTCGCAGGCGCTGCGCAAACTTACTGGCACGGTTTCAAAATCTCGTACCGCTCTCATCTTTATCAACCAAATCCGCGAAAAGATCGGCGTGATGTTCGGTAACCCTGAAACTACTACCGGTGGCCGCGCACTCAAGTTCTATTCCTCAGTGCGCATCGATATACGGCGCATCGCAGCCGTAAAGGAAGGCGACACTGTGGTGGGTTCACGCACCAAGGTCAAGATCGTCAAGAACAAGGTCGCCGCGCCCTTCCGCGAGGCCGAGTTCGATATTCTCTACGGCGAGGGCATCAGCAAGGAGGGCGACGTGCTCGACCTGGCCGTGGCCCACAATATCGTGGAGAAGTCCGGCGCATGGTACAGCTACGCCGGTGAACGTATCGGCCAGGGCCGCGAAAATACCCGCGCCTTTCTCAAGGAAAACAAAGACGTCTACGCCAAAATGGATGCCGAGCTTCGCAAACGGCTGAGTATCGGCGCCGCCAAAGCCGACGTGCCGGAAGTTCCGGCCGGTGGCGCAGCCGAAGCCAAGGAAGCCGTTAGAGGCCGGAAGGGATAATTCTCTGGCTGCATGAATTTCAATTTGAAGCATCGTGGTGCCCCAGGGCTCAGAATCGAGACTTGGGGCACCTGCTTTTGATACAAAGAATGCGGTCAGAAACTGGCTGCAATCTCATCGCGAACGCACAATGCTTGCGCCGCAAAGTTCAGGAGATTTTAAAATGAAAGCCTTTTCACGCCGAGACATGCTCAAAACGAGCTTGCTGGCGCCTGCCGTAGCCGTGGCAGCTCATGGAATGACGCCGATTGAGGCCGCAATGCAGGCTGCCGGCGAAGCCGCTGGCCCGCTGCCCGCCGAAGGAGCAAAGCCGGGCGCAGCAAACCAGAACTCGCAACCGGGCGCGGCCCGCGAGCGTCTGCTGCTCGACTTTGGCTGGCGTTTCCACCTCGGTGACGCTTGCGACGCGACGAAGGATTTCGGATTCGGCAGCGGAAGATCCGGCAATTTCCAAAAGACGGGCAACTTTCTTCCGGCTGGTTCGCTCGCGTTTGACGACAGCGACTGGAAGGCTGTCGATCTGCCTCACGACTGGGCGATTGAGCTGCCCTTTCAAAATGATCCTGCGCTGCTGAGCAAAGGCTTCTATCCGCTCGGACGCAACTATCCGGCGACGAGTGTGGGCTGGTACAGGCGCATTTTTGACCTTCCTGCGGCAGACGCAGGAAAGCGGATCACGATTGAATTCGATGCGGCCTACCGCGAAGGCATGGTGGTCTTCAACGGCTTCTACATTGGCACCCACAGCGGCGGCTACGATCCCTTCCACTTCGACGTCACTGATTTTGCCAATCCCGGCGGCAGCAATGTGCTGCTGGTTCGCGTAGATGCCACATCGAGCGATGGCTGGTTCTACGAGGGCGCGGGCATCTACCGTCACGTGTGGCTTACCAAAACGAATCCTGTGCACGTGCGCCAGTGGGGCACTTTTGTTTCGTCGGAGCTTCGGCCCGGTTCGGCGGCAACTTTCTATTCGCACCGAGGTAAACAATCACGGCCAGGATGCGGCGAATGCGCGCGTGGTCTCGACGGTTCTCGATCCCAAGGGCAAAGCGGTGGGCAAAACCGTCACGGCTACATCATCGATCGCCGCGGGCGCCGAACAGACCTATGAGCAGAAGATGACGGTGAGTCAGCCGCAGCTCTGGTCGCTGGAAGAACGGAATCTGTACACGCTGGTGACGGAGGTGCGTGCTGGCGGCGATCTTGTGGATCGCTGCGAAACGCGCTTCGGCATTCGCTCCATCAAGATGGACGCAGCGAAGGGACTGCTGCTGAATGGCAAGCCGGTGAAGGTGAAGGGGACCTGCAATCACCAGGATCACGCGGGCCTGGGCGCAGCGCTGCCGGATGCGGTGCAGTACTACCGCGTGCGCAAGCTGCAGGAGATGGGCTGCAACGGAATGCGCACCTCGCACAATCCGCCGACGCCGGAGCTGCTGGACGCATGCGACGAGCTGGGCATGCTGGTCTTCGACGAGACGCGCATGATGTCGTCGAATCCCGAAGGCCTGAGCCAATTTGAAGATCTTGTGCGGCGCGACCGCAATCATCCCAGCGTCTTCATGTGGTCGATGGGCAACGAGGAGGGCACGGCCAACACGCAGAAGGGCGTGCTGATCCTCACCGCAGATGAAGGAGGTGGCCACGCGGCACGACGGATCGCGGCCAGTCTCGATTGCGCCTACGGGGGCCATCGGCACCGGCGGCCTGGCGGTTTGCGATGTGGTCGGCTACAACTACATGGACCCAGGCGCAGAGGCGTATCACAAGGCGCATCCCGACCGGCCCGTGATCGGCACGGAGACGGTGAGCGCCGTGTGCACGCGCGGCATCTACGTGACGGACTACGACAAGGGCTACGTGAGCTCGTACGATCCCTACACCACGACGGGCCGCGCCTCGGCCGAAGGCTGGTGGAGTTTTTGCGACGCGCGTCCCTGGCTGGCCGGCGGCTTTGTGTGGACTGGCTTCGACTACCGCGGCGAGCCCTCGCCCGATGGCTGGCCCAACATCAGCTCGCAGTATGGAATCATCGACACCTGCGGTTTTCCCAAGGACACGTTCTACTATTACAAATCATGGTGGACGGCCGAGCCGGTGCTGCATCTGTTTCCGCACTGGAACTGGCCCGGCATGGAAGGCAAGCTGATCGCCGTCTGGGTGCATTCGAATCTGGACAAGGTGGAACTTTTTCTGAACGGCCAAAGCCAAGGCATGAAAGAGATGAAGAAGGACTCGCACCTGGCGTGGAATGTTGCCTACGCTGCGGGTGCCATTGAGGCGCGCGGTTACAAAGGCGACAAGCTTGTGCTGACCGCGAAACGCGAAACCACGGGGGCGCCGGCAGCGCTGGCTATTACTGCGGACCGCAGCGAGGTCTCGGCCGACGGCGAAGACGTAGCCATGTTCGCCGTGGAAGTGCGCGACGCGCAGGGCCGCGTTGTGCCCATCACAGATAACGCGGTGACTTTCAATGTGACCGGCGCGGGAAAATTGATCGGCGTGGGCAATGGCGACCCCACCAATCAGGAATCGGACAAGAGCTCAGCGCGCAAGGCGTTCAGCGGGCTTTGCATGGCGATCGTGCAATCCGCAAAGACAGCCGGAAGCATCACGGTGGAGGCGACGTCGCCCGGACTCACGCAGGCCAGCGCCACCATCGCGGCGAAGGCAATCACGCTGCGCCCGCAAGTGGCCGTCTGGGAGCGCAAGGCGCCGCAGGGCGCAGGCGTTAACGGATTGTGGAGGCCAACGCAGGAAGGCGGAACTCAAATTTACATCCTGCGCCAGGATGGACAAACTTTGACAGGAACCGTGGAAGGCATCGGCGCCGGCTGGGCAGGCGGATACGATGCGCCCATCCCGATCACAGACGGCAAAGTCGACGGAACAAATTTAAGCTTCAAAGCCGGCAGCATAAGCTACTCCGGCAAGTTCAAGGGAGACACCATTGAACTGGACCGCGCGATGAACTTCCCTCAGCGGCCGCCGAGAGCAGCGAGTCAGGCTGAAGGGCCGCAGCCGGCAATCGGCCCGCCGCCCGATGGATCGGACCCGTCGCGCAGTCCGCTGTTCCGGCCACCGGCGTCGATGCAGGTGGTGCTGCGGCGAGCGGAGCGCTAGTGTGATGTCTCTGAAATAATTGTCGTAAAGACGTTGACCTGTCGCATCGGATAGAGCGGGAGGGAGTCCGATGCGGAAAGGCAACTCCGCCGCGGCGTGGATCGCTCTACCAACGAACTGGAAACGGCCATCCGCGTTTTCATCCAACGCCACAACAAAGATCCGAGCCCTTCGTCTGGCACAAAACCGTCGGCCAAATCCTCGATTCAGTCGCTCGATTTTGTACTCGGACTTTAGAGACAGGGCACTAGAAACGCAACTGCGGAGCAGCATCCAGTCCTTCAGCGCTTCGGTGCATCAGTGCACGATCCAATGCTCCTGAACAGCAATGTTATCCTAGCTTTGCTCCGAGCAGAAGAAACGAAATCATGCCGTATTCGACCAGTTCGCCAAATCGCACCAATGAGGACGTCGTTGCAATTATCATCCCGGTTTTCGACGATTGGGACTCACTCGCGAGACTTCTCTTAGAAATAGACAATACTTTAGGTGCGGCCAGTCTGCGGGCTCAAGTCATAGTTGTGGATGATCGGTCGACGACGGCAGCCTCGGATGAGTTTCGGCATCAAGAATACACTCATCTTTCTATAGTCGAGACCATTCGATTGCACTGCAATCTCGGACACCAACGAGCTATTGCAGTGGGATTGGCACACCTGAAGAATGCTGGTGTTGGAGTGAACGCTGTTGTTGTCATGGATGGCGATGGAGAAGATCGGCCCGAAGATATTCCTCAACTTATTACGGAATTGTCTCGGCAGAAATGCGGTGCGGTATTTGCTGCCCGTTCCAAACGATCAGAAGGGAATCTGTTCCGCTTGATGTACGGCGTTTACCGGTTGGCGTACTGGCTGCTCACTGGCATTTCAATTAATTTCGGGAACTTTAGCGCGATTTCTGCTCTCGCTCTGCCCGGGTTATTGGCATGCCCTGATCTATGGAATCATTACGCGGGCGCAGTTCTTCGCTCCCGGATTCGGCTTTCAACTCTATCCCTCCCACGGGGAAGGCGGTACCTCGGGAAATCTCATATGCGCCTTAGTAACCTAGTCGTGCATGGCTTGTCGGCGATTGCGGTTTTCAGCGAGTTAATAGCAGTGCGGCTTATATTCCTGTTTTCTGGATCACTTTTAATATTGATGGTTCTCTTCGGAGCGGGGATTTTTACATGGGTTTACACTTCTTACGGATTCTTGGATTGGGCGGTCATAACGGCCGGCGTACTAATTGTTCTTGCGATGCAAGGCCTCTTATCAGCTTTGATATTTGCGCTGGTCATCCTAAGCCGTCGCTCGCAAGCCACGATTATCCCCAAAAGGGATGCGCTTGCTTTCATCGAATCAACTGAACGCTTGTTCCCTGTTGACGGACGCGATTTAAGACGCGCAGATTCCCTTCAGGACGCTGCTCTTTAACCGACCATAAGCAAGCGCCGATTTAGCTCTCTTACTCAATTCATTCAGCTCATAATTATTCTGGCTGTCTCTTCCAGATTTCGCCTGAATCAGGAAACGTTTTAACCAGCGTGTAATGGGCCTGCATGTAGCTCCACAATGGTCCAAGATGAGCATCCGAAGGATTCTCCCATTCTGGGAGGGGTTCATCCGGCAGATCCAGGCCCCAGAAAATATACGGAACCTGATGTTGCTCCAAACCTCGAATGACCTCGACCACCTGCTCTGGCGTCGTGTAGCCATTGTTTACGATACGTGGAATAGGTGTTGGATTGCGAAGGTCCAGATAAAAGTATTGATCTGAGACCATGCCCTCATAGAAGTACTCACCAGGTCGAGTATGTTGCTGAATCCAGGTGTACTCTTGGTATTCATCCGGGTCGATGATCGCAACTCTACCTTGGGGGGTTACGAGAATGCCAACTGGCTGGGGCCGCGACTTCGCTATGCCGTATGCAGCCGCGAGCAAAGCCCCAACCGTGAATACCGCCGCAAGCGCTCGAGCGAGTTTGCGAGGGGAATCGAGAAACCAACCCAGAAGGATGAGCGGGGGCAGCGCACTTACCGCCATCCGGTTGGGGTTGGGGGCGGGAGCGACGCTAAGAAGCATAAAGAAACCCACGACTGCCACTAACATTGGGCGCTCCCAATACTCCAATGGCTTCTTGCTGTGCCCTCGCCAATAGCGCGCAAAGAACAAGATGAAGATGAATGGAATTGCAAGCAAAAGGAGCCAATAATCAAGCGAATGAAAGAATGCGCGCATTGTTGAAACCGAAGGGAGATAGAATGTTCTAATCGTCCCGAATGTGTTCCAGTCGGCCTCTTTGGGGTAATACTTAAGGACGAAAACCACGGTGCACCAGATATACCGAGCTAAACCAGCTTTCCAGATAAAATATGCATTTACGGTGAGAAACGTCGCGACAAAACCAGTGAACAGCCACGCCTGTTTTCTCAGCAGGCCGCGCCAGCCCTCTTGCCTCTGCCAGAATTCCCAGATCAGAAAGACTGCGAATCCCGCGACCACAGCCAATCCCCGGGTCTGGGTGAAACAGGCACTGATCCCGCAAAAGAATCCGGCAGCGGCAATCCGTGCCGGAGTTCGCCTTTCCAACAGAACAGCGATGGCCGCAATAGCGGCCAGCGCACTATACCAGTGATGAGTGGGGTCGCAAAGGTAAAAGCGTGCTGTAGCGAGGAAAATGGCGCTCGGCAGCAGCGCGAGGTTGGGACGCATCAGTTTTCTTGAGATCACGACGCCAAGCCAGAGCAGCCCAAGTCCCAGGAGCAACGCCAATAGGCATGGAATCCAGGGCCGAAGCCCGAAAAGCTTGAATAGAAAAAAATGAACAATCGCAATGCCGGGAGTTACAAATTCAAAAAAGTCCCGGTAGATCATCTCCCCTTGATACATCCGTTGACCCGGAGCCAAATAAAGAAGGGAATCCGCATTATCATTAACTCCGATGGGCAAGAATGGCGGAACAAAGAGGAAATAGTAAAGAAAAGTCATCGAGGCAAGCAGGAAGATGCCGGTCGCTGTATGAGAAACCTGCGCGCGCATCGAGTCGACCGTATATTTTGTTGGTGTCATTTATCATGGCTCCGAAGTTAACCAGGCGTTTGAAATCAGATTTCTAAAGGCGGGTCTAATCGATTCAGGGTCCATTGGTCAGAAGCTTATTCTTGGTCGTGCCATTAGCAGTACCGATGTCCCTCTACGACTGGGTTGTACCCGGATTCCTACATACCCTTTCTCTTCCAGATTTCGTCGGAATTGGCAAAGGTTTTGACCACCGTATAGTGGCTCTGCATATAGTTCCACAATGGTCCGAGATGAGCGTCTGAAGGGTTTTCCCATTCTGGGAGTGGTTCATCTGGCGGATCCAAGTCCCAGAAAATGTACTGAACCTGATGCTGATCCAAACCTCGAATTACCTCCGCCACCTGCGTTGCCGTTGTGTAGCCGTTGTTTACGATTCGCGGAATAGGAGTAGGGTTGCGAAGGTCCAGGTAAAAGTATTCGTCGGATTCATCGCCCTCGTAGAAGTACTCTCCAGGGCGAGTATGTTGCTGAATCCAGGCATACTCTTGGAATTTTTCGGGGTCGATGATCGCAACTCTACCTTGGGAGGTCGCAAGAATGCCAGCCGGTTGGAGCTGCGACCTCGCAATCCCGTAGGTAGCCGTGAGCAAAGCCCCAACCATGAACACCACCACAAGAACTCGAGCGAGCTTGCGTGGAGAATCGAGAAACCAACCCAGAAGGATAAGCGAGGGTAGCGCACTTTCTGACACCCTGTTAGGGTTGGGGGCGGGGGCGATGCTAAGAAGCAAGAAGAAGCCCACAATTGCCACTAACATCGGGCGCTCCCAGTACTCCAGGGACCTCTTGCTGTGTTCTCGCCAATAGTAGGTAAAAAACAGAATGAAGATGAACGGAACTATAAAAAGTATTAGCGATTCCATTAATATATGAAGCAACGTCTGCCACGAAGTTACAGAGGGGAAGAATAGATTGATCGCTTGTACTGTGTTCCACTCGGCCTCTTTCGGGTAATACTTAAGAACGAAGACGACTGTGCACCAGAGATACCGCGACAAGCCAGCGGTCCAAATGAAATAAGCGTTCACAGCAAGGAAAGCTCCGATGAAGCCGGTGAGCAGCCAGGTCTCTTTCTTGAGCAACCTGCGCCATCCCTCACGCCTTTGCCGGGTTTCCCACCAAAGAAATACTGCAAATCCGACGACCACAGCCAATCCGCGCGTCTGGGTGAAGCAGGCGCTGATACCGCAAAGGCTGCCAGCAGCACCAATCCGAACCGGAGTTTGCCTTTCCAGCAGAACGGCCAGGGCCGCGATCGCGGCCAACACGCTGTACCAATGATGCGTAGGGTCGCATATATAATCGCGCGCCAAAACGAGAAACATGCCGCATGGCAGCAGTGCGAGCCAGGGACGCATCAGCTTTCTTGCGATGACGATGCCAAGCCAGCCTTGCCCAAGCCCCAAAAGCAATGCCAGCAGGTTCGGAATCCAGGGCCGAAGCCCGAAAATCTTGAACAAAACGAAATGGATAAGGGCGGCGCCGGGGGTTACAAATTCAAAAAAGTCTCGGTAGATCATCTCCCCTTGATACAACCGCTGACCAGGAGCCAGATAAAGAAGCGAATCTGCGCTCCCTAAATCAGTCTCGGCGATAGGAATGAGGTGCCGAACAAAGAGGAAGCAATAAAGAAAAATCGCTGCGGCAAGCAAGAATGACGCAGTTGGAATATCAAAAGCCTTGGTTCGTTGGCATACGATAGCTTGCTTTCTTCGTAATGTCTCTGGCACCTCCGAAATGGTCCTGACCCGTGAGATAGGATTGCCGATGGTAGATCCGTTCTTTCCAAGATTCATTCGGCACGAATTAAACGGACTGTTTCCCATGAAACCTCAATCGGGACGTCGAGAGCATCGCGTTTGAAAGAAAGGCGCAGAATCGATAAGCGCTTCCAATTGGCTATCTATCCTGCCCATCAACTACTCAATATCCAACTTTCAAGAAATCCAACCAGAGTCCGGCCCGTCCGCGCTATGATTTAGCAGAACCTGTGCGGAACTTGTACCGAGTGAAGAGACTTTATTTCACCAATTTTCTGGATTCTAGATTCTGGAGTTTGCGTGGTCACAGCTCAAATACCATCTCAGCCAGATGTGAGGCGGGGACGCTACTTTGGTGAGCAAGCTTCCCTGATGGCCCTTATCTTGTGTGTGGTGGTAGCTCATCTGAGCCTTTTGCGCATTCCTTATTACTGGGATGAAGTTTATTTTGCCTCTGCAGCACGCGATTTGTTCCAATCAGGCAGTCTCATCCCGACCTCGGTTCCAGTCGAGTCGCACCCCCCCCTAGTTTCTATCTGGGTCGCAAGTTGGTGGAAACTATTTGGCTTTAGCATTCCTGTCGCGCGGACCGCGATGCTTACAATCGCAGCGCTGACGTTGGCTGGCGTCCAGCGACTTGCGCGGTTGTTCACGACTGGGCCCGTTTCGATCGCTGCCGCGGCACTGACTGCTATTTACCCTGTCGTTTTCAGCCATTGCACGATGGTGACTTTAGACCTTCCTGCTGCTGCGCTCACTCTCTGGGGCCTCGCAGCATACTTGAGCGCTCGGCGCTGGAGATCTGTATTGCTGTTCACCTTGGCTGCTTTGACGAAGGAAACAGCAGTGGTCGCCCCCTTAGCACTTCTGGCATTGGAAACCACAGTGGCCGTTCGCGAACGGAATCGTCTTGCTCGAATCCCAATTGAACTGGCGCTGAAGACGAGCTTCTCTTTACTGGTGCCCTTGTTAACGTTGCTATGTTGGTTCGTGTGGCTTCATTCTGCAACCGGTACTTTCTTGGGAGATCACGACTATGTGCAGTCCAATCTTTATGATGCTCTACACCCTGCGCGCATAGTTTTAGCGTGCCTCCGGCAATTATTTCATTTGTTGGGATACTTGAATCTCTTTGTTCTCACTTTGCCAGCCGCTCTAATTTTGATGATGCGCCCATCTATGTTGGTACAAAGCTCAAAGGAACTGAGCTCGCGCCACTGGACGGCACTTGCCGCTGTGATTGTCGGATATGTAGTAATGCTCTCCGTTATTGGGGGTACGCAGTTACCTCGCTACCTATTACCAGTTGACCCGCTTATCGTTCTGGCATCGTTGGCGGTGATCTCCGTGCGTACGCGGTGGTGGCCGGTTTTCGCGGGGCTCGTATCAATGGCATTTTTGATTGCGCTATTCACCTATCCGAATTACTACGGGTTGGTGCTTGAAGACAACCTATCCTACTTGGATTATGTCGCCTTACATCAGAAAGCGGTAGAGTTCCTCGAGGAAGCTCCGAAAGCACCAGTCCTGGCAAAATATCCTGTTTCAAGCGAATTGACGGAGCCGTGGCTCGGTTATACAAGGCAGCCAATGGTCGTCTCGGAGATCGAGGACGTCACACTTCGGGAGTTGACTACTGATCCGCAGATTACCAACCCGCAAAGACTTCCTGAGTATTTAGTCATGTTCCCTACAATTTACGCGGCGCCATATTCCCTGCCGCGGCCGCTTTGGTGGCGGCGCAGCCTATCGATGTCCGGCAATGAGGAGCTGACCCCTGACGATGTAGCCAACAGGCTAAACGCTCGATTGGTCTACTTTGCGCGCCGTCGAGGTGACTGGGTAGCAATACTAAAAGTCGACCGAGCTGACGGCATGGATCCACATAGCAGAAAGTAAAAAATCTCGGCCTGGCACAAGGATAAGGCAGGCTGAATTGGACGCAAAAGAGCACAGAACTTTTGAGAAACATCGTGGCGCGGAGGATGCAACTTGATCTTCCGGCCTTGATTACGACACGATCAAATCCAACGAGGTAATCGACTATTTTGCCTTCACAGCTGCTACGGAGCTAGATTATCAACTGCGCGAGATAGGGCTATTCCTGCCTTGCCATCATCGAACACCGCAAGGTTCACCGCTTATCGCCTCAATTGAACAGCCGATCGTCTCGGTGTCGCCTCCCATGACCGCTGCCATTTCATTAGGTTAGCGGCTCGTTTAAGGACGCGTCCTGCGCGAACTTGATCAATGTTCCCAACCTGACAAAGGTTGGATGATGCGCCCGAGTGCCCGCTTTAATCGTGTACGCACAGCAAGCTTGACGCGCAAGTCGCGAAACCATTTTAGCCCTCCGAAACGAACTGTAAGCGCAAATTCAATTTGGCTAATGCCGGGACCGACATAAGCTCGACGGACAAGAAGGGGATCGCCCTTTAGATAGTTGATGCCTTCTTCAATGCTGAATCCGCAATCGAAGTGATCCCGTACCGAATCGTAAACCATATCGTTGTATCTACCATACGGATAAGCAAACGAGATGACAGGCGAGCCTAGCAGGGCAGTCAGATCATCCTTGCTTCCAGCGATCTCCCCGAGGCATTCCTCCCTAGACAGTTTCGTCAAGTCTGGGTGAGTTCGGCTGTGTGCACCGAACTCGATTCCATGCCCAGCCCAATAGCGAATTTGGTCCGCCGTCATTAGTGAGAGCGTCCCGCAACCTTGAGCTTCGTCCCATGTGTTAGTCCCTCCCAGTTGTCCGGTTACAACGAATACGACGGCGTTAAACCCGTAACCTCGAAGAATGGGTAAGGCATATTCCGCGATATCAGCATATGCGTCGTCGAAGGTTATAATGATCGGCTTCTTCGGAAGTCCTGTGCCCATCCGTTGCCAGCGAAGCCAGTCGGCGGGCTTGATCCCGACATATCCTCGACGGGCGAGCCACCGCATCTGGCGCTCGAACTCTTTCGGAGACACCGTCAGCCCGCGGTGTGTTCCGGACCGCCAAGGTCCAACGTGGTGATAAAGAAGAACGGATGTCCGTCGATCAAACTCAGCCTCAAATCTCTGCCTGGAACCTGCAGTGGTCAAGGCACCGCGCAAACGAGCGATTCCATTCACGGATCGGAACCAATGTACTCCAAACCGGCGCATACAGCTGAAACGGCAGAACCGCTTCTCGAAGCGAAGAGGAAGCGCAAGGAGCGGAACCAGCGATACTGGCAGTCGGATCAGCACACTCCGCAGCCATTTCTTTACAGTACGTGTCTCCGCAAATGATGACAGCCACGAGTATCGCCGATACTCCACGTGTTTGCGGCTGGCGAGCAAGTCCCCTGCGCCTGATGCAACAGCTTGCCCGTCTAAGTACTCACGCGACGATTTCACATAGTATTCACAGACAATCGCAGTAGGCCTGAAGCGGAAAGGAATACCCATCTTCCACAATCGCAAACCTAATTCCAGATCCTCTGACGCCCGAATCTCCTCATCGAAGCCCCCGCACCGAAGAAGAATATCCCGGGGCATCGAGCTATTCACAAGAGAGGACAAGACTGATGCGGAGGACTCGACGCCCTCTGGATAGCGCACCTCCATAACAGGGCTCAGAGAGCGATAGTAATCTTCATACCATAGTTCAAAATGGTACCGGGGAATGGTCTCAGCGCTCCCTGGTGCGACGTAGATAGGGCCGTGTATTATCTGAGGCTCCGAGCCAGAATGAGCCATGCAATGTTGTCGAAGAAGATCCGGAAACCCGATGAAGTCGTCATCCAGGAAGAGAATCAGCTCACCTGCAGCAGCTCGAATGCCCATGTTACGAGCCGCACTCGGACCTCGGTGCGGTGCGTGCAAAGCTCGAAACGAACACTTTGGCTTCCAGTCGTTTAACAGCTCCGCGGTGCCATCTGTGACCCGTCCACTACTACTATCACTTCATACTCTTCCGGCGGACAGATCCTGAGCGCCTAATAGCGTGGTAGCGTCCGCTCGAGAACGTGCCGACGATTAAACGTCGGAATTATTACGGAGAGCTTGATCATCATGAATCCGGAGTTAGCTGTTGGGCTTGACAAAGACATAAGAAATATATGGAGAGAAGTATTTGTCGATCCTCAATCTCGAATCTCGGAAAATCCTTTTGCCTCCCGCAGCTTCAGTCCGAGCGCTTCCGTTTGCCGCGACATGAAGTCACGACGAAGCATAAAACGTGTGCACTCCTTCTTCCAATATGTAGTCCGACTCCTTGAACGCTCTGACGCAGTTGCGCAATTTCCATCGCAGCCTGCCCTGTAATAAGGCGAGAACCAATGCAGGGATTTAAGTTGTGAGAGGAATAGATGAAGGTACCCCCAGGCCTCAAAACACGAGCACATTCCCGCAGAGCTGCGGCCCTTTGTGCTTCCGGAAATGCATAATCAATTCCATTATGCGAAATCAACACGTGCGAAATGAGCAGTCTGGCTCATTAATTTGATCATAACTTCCCACCTGCAAATCCAAATATGGCATGCGCCGCTTGGCTATTTCAATGAAGACATCAGAACGGTCCACCCCACGAACTTAAGCCCCATCTCATGGAACAGCAGGCGTCGTTCTCCCCATTCCACATGCAAGATCAAGAATATTGTCCCCAGGCTTGTAGTATTTGGGAAACAAATACTCTTCGTCTGGATGCAGGCGATAGTAGGCGAATTTCGCTACGGCATTAGCCGTCCGATAAGCCGCCAGGTTTACCGCTAACTCCGAAGGAATATCTTTCCGACAAAAGAAGTCACTCCTTACGCTCCGCGACGGAAACATCCGGTCACATGGTACTTGCTTATACATTGTTCCACTACTCTTACATCTGGTCCGTTCAAATAAGTCTCTTTGGTTCGTTCGATCTGCGCATGCACTGGCGGCGCATGCGTAACTTGAGATATGCACATTGGCGCGAAGCTCGCGATATCCAGCGCCGGTTCCAGACAAGCAACCGGTAGGTACGGTGGAAGCCAGTTATCCATTGCATCTTATAGGGCTCCTCGCCGCTAAGAAAATCGTACTCTGTGTAACCGTGCGAAAATCCGTAGTCAACAATCGTGGGAATCAGCATTGTCCCAGGAGAATAGCTCGCGAAAATCGTGATCATAGGCAGTAAGGTAGCCCCAGAGCTTTCCGCCACAACGAAATAAGAAGCTGCCAGGCAAGCAGGCGATTCGCCCAATTCCATAACAACGATGGAAAGCCAACCTTGCGGCCCGATCTTATTGAACACTCGATTGAAAAACATCTGCGTAAAGTCCAAGGAAGGGCTCTGACTGCTTCGCCACCTACGCTCTTCTGCGCCTCCAGTATGATCATTTTCCCTAGCAATCAGGTTCTTTTTGTGGATTCTCGATGATGCGCACGCGCAGCCCATCGCCTGCCATTCGCTTTACGGGATTGGCGGTTTCGGAACGTATGGCGGGTTGTACTGCGACGGCGATTCATGATGTCCGACCATGGACCATCAACCGGCATGTAGGGGCATCGCTCCGCTTCGGGGAAAAGGCGGTACGACAATCCGGCGCGTGTCAAGTCGCTCTCAATGACGTTGGATCGTGTTCCCAGTATCACGCAAGTCCCGAAGATCTATTAGGTCCCATTCTCTGGAGGTGTTGTTTAGAAAATCAACTACGGCTTCAGTTTGTTCCTTTAATCATTTCCCAGCATTAAGTCGTTGTAATCCCATTCGTGCGCGCACGTCAGAAATTGGAGCCGCCGCAGAGAAAAGCCAAAGCGCGAGGAAATTGTGCGGATCAAGGGGCGATATACCGACTACGTCTCCGTTCTTCTTCAGGACCAGAATATTTGGCCGTCGTTTCCCGGACCCTTGTTGTCTGGCAAAACGCTGGTACCATGCCTGAAACCAGTCAAACGTCATGAACACGTTAGGGCTATCGGAGTTAGACTGAGGTGGTCCCAATCTTCGTGGAGACGGGGAACCCCATCGTCGGATGTGACGGTTTCTATCGTATAGAGTGGGCTCCTCATAGCGCGCTAATTTCTTTCACAAACTCTAATCGGAAAACATGATTGCTCTGCAGTGATCATCTCTGAATCAGATGGGTTTACGTAGAAGTCTGCTGAATGACTGACCTGACGTCATGAAAGATGAACTTGCGCACTCGCGATATTTTGTGCTGATTCCAAATGAGCACTCGGAGCCGGCGATGAGACCCGGTGCTCCAAATGATTTGTATGGCTCCTCGCCACGCAAAAAGTCATACTCATGATATCCGCGCGCAAAACCGTAGTCGAATAGAGCCAAGAGTATCAATGTGCCAGGTGCAAACCGGAAAATGACCTGTCATAGGCCTTGGCGTAATCCCACAGTTTTCCCCACAGCGAAAACCAAACTGATAGGCAACCGGCTCGTCGCCCTGTTCGAGCAAAGCCACATAAAGCCAGCCATGCGGTCCCAGATTGTCAAACAAAAACTGAAACACATCAGGGAATGCGCCGACAAACTGGGGGTAAGTACACTTCGAAGATGCTTCTTTTGTTCGAGAACTATAAGTTTCTTTAAGAGATCAGGCTCTTGCGCGGGGTTTTCGATTATTCGCGTGCGTCAGCCCTTGCGCTCGCAGCGCGATGCATCGATTGCGAAGCGTACGCCGTGCATGCCCTGAGAGTCTCTTTGTCACTTCTGAGGAGTCTCCGTCAATCGACAGGTACGGGCAGTCGTCTCTTTCCTGGAAAATACGATAGGAAAGGCCAGCACGTGCCAAATCGCGCTCGATCACTCGAAACCTGCCCACCTGTGTCACGCAAATCTCTGAGTTCTACCACGTCCCATTGCTCCGCTTGTTCGGGCTAGAAAATCCACTACGGCCTCGGTCTGGCCCGTCCGATCCCCTCCCAACACCAGATCATTGTAATCTGCGTGAATTGCCGCAAACTCAAGTTTGCGCACGCGAAAGAAGCGGGAAGCTATGCGCCTCACAAAGGGAACTATGCCAACCACTGAGCCGCCCTCTTTTAGCACCAGTACGTGAGGCAGAAGACGACCACTGCGATTCTCCCGGCTGAATCGGCTAACCCAAGCCCGAAACCAACCATAGGTCATAAACGCGATTTGGCTCTTCCGCTGTTCTGCTGAGCCGATTCCAGTCGCCCTCGAGGCTGCCCAGTGCCGTCTCGCTACAAGCAACTTCGACCGAATAACGCATTGCTGCATCCTCAGCAATTGAGTAGGCCGCAGCCGGCAGAGTCATATCAGAATCACCAAAGAGATTTCGACAAGAGTACAGCCTGGCACGGAAACATTGGGATCGCGAGAAACGAACGGTGAGTCGCTACAAAGTCCTTCATTGCTTTTTCTACTCCTGGAGTTTCTCGGTGACCCACGTCGTCAATGACGATAATGCTCCTGGAACGCTAATCTAGGCGCCAGGTAATTCAGGCTATCCCGGGTTGCTTCGTAAATATCTACATCCAAGTGGCAGAATGCAACGTCACGAAGTTTCATACTTTCTGCCGCCGCCGGGAAAAAACCTTGGACCACTTCCGCAAATGGTTTAGAGGAAAGCAACCTGGTCACTGCGCTAAACTGTGTGTCGATAAAGCTCTCGGCTTGAATGCCTGATCATATTCTGTCAGTCTTTCGAAGCCTCCACCTTCGAATGGATCAAAGCAATAGAACTGAGCGCTGGCGCGACGGCTTTCGATTGCGTTGCAAATGTGAAGCGCAGTTCCGCCGCGATAGGAACCAATCTCCAGGAAAATACCATCGCCAACAAGCTTGACGGCATTCCATAAATTCGCAAGCCTTACCACGTCGAGGCAGGTGAAATCCTTTACCTGAGCGACCGAGCGACTAAACTCAAGGTCAAAGAGCAGGTTGATATATTCTGTCTCAACGGGAGGATCCAGAGGTCGGCTGCAGTCTCCTGTAACGACGCCCATGCTCAGACAATTTCCGATGACCCTTGGAAGACTCGATAAGACATAGCTTATCTCTCCTCGTCGTGGGTTGTTTCTCCAGTTTTCCAGATGCTTCTTTAGAGCGATTTTCACTTCAACGCCGATCCGCGATATTTAGATGTCTTCGGCACAGTAGAATCGATGCACTCTGTTTTCCATTCCAGGTTTGGCCTCAACGCACCGGGCCAAGAATCATGGTAGAAACCACGCAGCTCACTGGCAGCATCGTGAACTTCGAACGCCACAATATCCTCCCAGTATGCAACCTGAGTTGCGCCACCGAGCAACACCGTGAGGTGAATCCTGTACGTACCGGTATTCATTAAGTCCCCAGGCACGCTGAACGAGCTTCTCAACAGTCCCGCCGGGGCTGCAGGCTCCGCAAATCGAGCGGTAGAAAATACGTTTATGCCATGCTCGTTGAACACTTCCGCGGCAAGATCCAGAGCGGTGTGAGCCATGAGCTTCCAATATTCAAACTCTACGACAAAAGGAGTACGAACTGTAATCCTATCCTGGGACGTTC
The DNA here is from genome assembly GCA_963758785.1 of uncultured Acidobacteriaceae bacterium. GTDB lineage: Bacteria > Acidobacteriota > Terriglobia > Terriglobales > Acidobacteriaceae > Telmatobacter. The sequence continues at coordinate 137,214 of CAVWXA010000009.1, read as the reverse complement.
CACTTTGAATGCGTACACATGCTCGGCGAAGGCGGATCAGATCGTTACCCGGGGCAGAGTCGATGTTATCGTAAATCGCCTCTTGATACTTCGGCATCCAGTTCTGCAAGTAGCGCGATGTAACCAGACCAGGAGGTCCTTTCAGAACGGCTCTTCCTTCATGCAAGCAGATGGCTTGCGTACACAAACCATCCACCGCAACCAGGTTATGACTGACAAAGAGGACTGTTCGCCCTTGACCCGCCGCGTCGCCTATTTTCCCCAAGCATTTCTTCTGAAATGCGGCGTCGCCGACAGCCAACACTTCATCAACCAGCAGAATTTCCGTCTCCAAATGAGCAGCGACCGCAAACGCCAAGCGAACATACATGCCACTGGAGAAATGCTTCATCGGAGTGTCTAGTAGCCGGCCGCACTCCGAAAATTCCACTATCTCATCAAATTTTCGCTCAATCTCAGATCGTGCCATCCCCAGGATGGCCCCGTTGAGATAGATATTCTCACGTCCAGTGAGTTCCGGATGGAACCCGGCTCCGACTTCAAGCAGAGTACCGACGCGGCCTCGAATCTCGGCAAGTCCTTCGGTAGGTTTTGTTATCCGCGAAAGAATCTTAAGCAGCGTAGACTTACCGGAACCATTTCTTCCAATAATTCCGAGCACTTCGCCGTGGTGAACTTCAAGGGAAAGATCCCTGAGCGCCCACAATTCTGGATTTCTTTCAAAAGCGCCAGTCGCCGGCCGCCACGCTGAGGCCATGCGGCGAAGCGGAGCCTGCACCAGGTCCGCAAGAGAATCCCGCAAGGTTCGATACCGCTCTTGCCGGCCGATCCTGTACTTCTTCCCGAGTCCTTCACAATGAATCGCGATCAATTTGCCATTCTCAGACAAAGTCGGCAAAAGTTTCCTCGGTTCGCCGGAAATAGTATATTCCGCTGATGAAAATCGCCAATCCTACGCAGGCTGAAACTGCCATCAGCCGAACTGGCGCAGCGCCAATTCCGGACGCAGACCAGCGAAATCCTTCAACAACTCCGACCATGGGGTTGAGCCCGTACCAAGCCCGCCAGCGTTCTGACACAACTACGGAGGGATATGCAATGGGAGTCGCCAGAAACCAGAACTGAACAAGAAAGCCCAGCGTGTAACGCACATCCCGGTACTTTACATTAAGGGCAGAAAGCCAGAGCCCGACGCCCAGACGCAATCATCAGTTCCAGGAGCACTAAAACTGGCATCATTGCAATCGTAACCGTTGGAACAATCCGATAATAAGCCAGGAACAAGGCCAGAAAAAGCAAACTGACTGCGAAGTCCAGCAAGCTTGCCAGGACCGCAGACAGCGGAATAATCAAGCGCGGAAAATATACTTTAGTTATCAGTCGCTCATTGGAAATCAAGCTGTTACTGGAGTCGGTAAGTGAATTCGCGAAGAGCTGCCACACAACCATACCTGAATAAGCAAACAGCGGATAGGGCAGACCTTCCGACGGTACTTTGACCAACTTGCCTAGAAACAAGCTAAATGTAAGTGCAATCCCTAAAGGTTGAATGACGACCCACAATACTCCCAGCGCAGTCTGTTTATATTTGACCTTGATGTCGCGGAGTGTAAGAAAATGGAGTAACTCACGATGCTGCCAGAGTTCCCGCGGCCTCAAACTCCAGGCGGATGCTACACTTCCGATTATCACGGTCTTCGAACTGTCTGAACATTCCATTTAAGGTAAAGATATCATTAATTGAATAGATTGGGGGCGTTCGATTGTCAGCGAGGATTCCAACTATAGAATCGCTTCGTGACAAGTGAGATCTGAAGACGTCCGCGGAAAAGCGCGACTCGGAGCCCCAGATCAATGGCTGGCTTGAAGAATGACGCAGAGATCTCCGAGTATTACTCCACGCCAAGTAGCGATCGATGAATGCTCTGTCTATCGGCTTTGGCCTGCGAGAAAATTACTTCGTCGAGCGAAGATATCTACCAATTCCAGGCGACCAGGATTCTCGATCTCGCTTGCGGCATGTGGAAGAACGACGCTGCCGTTGTTACGAAATGGGTTTTCTCCGTAATAGGAATTGATCTCTCGCGAGTTCCTCATTGACCATGCAGCGAGGAAAGCGATTTCCTTATTTAGATCTGCGCGTTGGAAGCTTCACCAGGATTGAAGAACCGAGTGCCTGCATTTTCCCATGTCTTGATCTCAACCAACGCGATTGATCTTGACCTTCTCCCTGAATCAACCGCACTGCGGTTTTGCGTGAATTCGCACGCGTCTTGCGGCCCGGTGGAACACTGATCTATTCCTGCACATAACCTGCAAATGCCTGCATTTGTTTTCGCCCCTCTACTGGCGTAAGGCCGCTTTGGAAACTCCGACACACCATCAGAGCATTCGAAATCGCTCGCTCATATGGTTGCCGAGGATGATCTGCTGGGTATTTTTGCTGCCCCTGATAGGGTCATTAGAGACACAGAAGAGGCCGGCTTCAGGTTTCTAGAAATGAGAGGGCGTGGAATGTCCGCGAAGCCATGGTTTAATCGTTATTTCTCTGAGACTATTCTCTATGCGTTTCGCAAGCTCTAGTTCAATCGTGCTGCGCCGCTTGCTTTTCTATTCTGCCCGCGATGTTTCCTTCGATCCAGGAGCCGGTCGTAGAGTTCCGTGGTTCGGCGCGTCATCACTTCAGTGGAAAAATGCGTTCGTACACGCTTCCATCCTTCGTCTCCCATCTCCAACAGCCGGCGCCGATTACTCGCCAGTTCCGCGATGCAGCAAATCAATGCGTCAGTATCTCCGGGAGGAATAAGTATTCCAGTCACTCCATCGACTACCAGTTCCGACAGGCCTCCGACCCGGCTCGCAACAACTGGTCTGGCCGCTGCCATGGCCTCGAGCACGGAGAGCGGCAAACCCTCTTCCAGGGACGGAATCACCAGCAAATCCCACGATGCCAAAAGCCTGTCAACGTCCATGCGCCAGCCTAGAAAGCGCACACGATCCGCCACACCAAGACTCGCAACGAGATCGCGAAGCGCACATTCCGATGGGCCGGTTCCGGCAATCTCCGCCTGAACTCCAATCCCCATGTCCGTGAGGCGGGCAGATGGCACGGATCACGCTTTCGATATTTTTTAGCGGAATCAGCCGCGCAAGAACCCCCAGCTTGAGCGGCCCCGCCGACAATTGCGTTGCAGGTGGCCGCGAACCGGTCTCGACTCCCGCATAGATCACTTCAGCGTCACGTCCAGGGAGACAATCAGCCACGGCCTGCGAACAGGCAATTATTGCGTCTACAGCACGAAAATCCATATGCGCAACCGATATGCCTGTGGGCTCGAGTATTCGGCCATGCACATGCTGCACGATAGCTTTCACTCCGGCCATGCGGCACACGGCCCGAACCGACAGTCCCCCGTGGTGCACGTGTGCGACGTCAGCCGGGTTTTGCCGCAACCAGCGCCACACTTGCCAGGCACCCGCGAGATCACGACGGTTGGCCGCCCAAGAGACTACGCTTGCCGCAATACCTGCATCCTTCATCGCCATGACCAAGGGCCCTTCCCCAAGGAAGAGCACTGATACTTCGTATCCGAAGGAATGAGCAAGTTTTCCCATGCTCGCGACAATCCGGGAGATTCCAGTGCACTCAGGCTGTGCGTTCTGCAAGATGTGGACACAAATTGACAATTAACTCCCTTCCGCAAGCAGAATGCAGATGCTCCAGTTGCAGATTGGAAGAGCGAAGTGGGTACGCGCGAGCGGAATTGTTACTTGTCCTGGGGCTTCTTGGTACGAAAGAAGAGCAGTGCGGCGCTAAAACTCGCTGCCAGCAGCACACGCCAGCCGCTAGTTACAATTTCACCAGGGTCGGGAGCACCTCGCTGCCATGTCAGCGGCTTGCGCCAAACCCTGCGAAAAAGAAATCGCAAAAGGTCGAGGCGGCGGTTGGGAAACATAGAAAACAACAGCATCGAATACGCAATTGAATTGCGGGCCTGCTGTTTGACATCGCCCAGCTTCAACGTGGGATGGGAGACGACCGCATCAGGAGAGTAGACGGCAGTATAGCCTTGCGATAAAAGGAACGCGAAAGCGTAGTTCTCTTCTGAGATCTGAAATGGCGCTCCCCTTCCAAGCCGCTCATCGAAGAGTTTTCGACCGGCACAGGCCCTCTTGCGCAGTGCCATATTGCTTCCGAGTCCAAAGCCGCCGAACGAGGCAATTTCGAACCACCTGGGATCTCTGTTGCTGAGGGAACGAGCAGTTTGCCTGCTACCGTTTTCTGCCCCAGACTGCGGAGTAACAATCCTGCCAGCCACTGCAGCAACTTCGGGATGTTTGAATGGCCCGAGTATGTACCCAAGCCAACGCACATCGGGCATCGCATCGTCGTCCAAGTATGCGACGATCTCCGACTTGCTCTCGGCCAAGCCTCGGTTGCGCGCGCGACTCAAGCCCTGGATTGGCTCAACTGTATAGATAGCAGCAAATTCTCGGGCTACAGCTTCTGTCTCTTTGTCTCCCGTTGTGTTATCGACCACGAGCACCTCGGCCGGCGCGGGCTCCAGGTGGGCGATGCTTTCGAGGCACTTCCGCAACAGAGCGGGTCGATTCCGAGTACAAATGACAATCGTGGCTGTCAGGTCTGATTCCTCAAGCAGAAGAGGGGGATCGAGTTGCATTGAATGACGTGCCAAAAGCTTCAACCGACAATCCTTTCACTCAAATCAAGGTCGCGTCAATCGCCAGTCCGCAGGTATGCACTGATGCTCAGCCAAAAGGCCAGCCAAAGAAGTTGCCGAAGGCTCGGACTGTGAAGGAATCTTACCAGATGATGGTAATGCGTTGCCGATGATGCGCGTCGTCGAGGAAGTCGCCGGCTCGTCGTCGAATCGATAGTAACGGCAACGTCGATCGGCGTTCTCCAGACTCAACGGACCAATGTATTCAAGGCGCGGTCGATTGGAACCGATACTTTAGAATTGACCTTCAAGACACCCTCGTTGCACTGCCGCGTAAGCGGCGGCCGCACAACACATGGAAACAATTGTTCGCAAGAAAGATTCGGCAACAATGCAGGTCAGAATGGCGGATAAAAGGATACAGGCTCGAAGAGAAATAAGGCTACCCGCATGGATTGCAACCCTCACGGTCGTTGTGATCTATACGGCTGCCATGGTATCCACGAATACCCGCTTTACAATGTTGGACGACGAAAGTGTTAGCATCGCGATCGCAGGTCGCCCAGTCGTTGCCGCTGTGCGCCCTTTTTTCACTGGAGTGGGGTTTCATGAACTGCATCCACCAGAGGCCGAACTCCTGTTGCATTTCTGGCTAATCGCGACGCACTATTCATTTTTCCTGCTTCGGGTATTCGCAAACATCCTTTTTATCGCGGCGGTCTTCTTCAGTTCCAAATCCGCAGAAAAAGTTGCTGGGAAACCTGCATACTGGGCCACCCTGCTCCTTGGCTTTGTCTGGCCCTTCGCGTTTCAATATGGGCGCATTACGGGATATTACTGCTTGTCGATGTTGCTTCTGTCATGGGTGACATGGGCCTACTTTGGGATCATCGCGGATCAAGGCTATCGGCCGTGGGTCGCCTTCGGAATTGCCAGTGCGCTTCTAGTCTGGTGCAACTATTTTGGCTTTGCGTTTCTCTTTTTGCTGCTAGCCGATTTCGTGATCTTCCATCAAAAACTGGCCTTAAGGCGCCTTGACGCGCTCCTGGCGGTCATGGCAATCATCGCGGCACTTTTCCTACCGCTGCTTAAAGTCGCTCTGCAGGACGTTGCGATTTACGTAGCTCCTGTCGCATCCAGGACGAATTGGAGGAATGAGATCGCAGTGGCTGGTTATCCCAGCTTTGCGATGTTCGGCTCTGCTGCGATCGCGCCGTGGCTTTTGCCCCTAAGCGTCCCGGTCTTCGTAAGCATCCCTGTCTTGTTCGGAGCGATTTGGTTCAGCCGCGGTCGACGGTGGCTGGTCTACTTTGTATGGTCCATGGTGCTCCTGGGCATCACCGGAAATATCAACATTAAACGGGTATCTTTCATGCTTCCATGGCTGTTTCTGGCCATGGGAACGGCCTTATCGCGCCGCTCCTCCCGCTATCCCCGGCTGGCACTGTGCGCAATCACCGTAATCGTGATTTCTGGTTGGATAGGAATCGCGTCTGGAAAGCACTATGCCACAACAAACTTGTGCGAGCCCTGGGGCAAGGTTGCTGAAGTTGTAGCGCAGGATGCGCGGAGCGGCGCGACCATCGTTAGCCCAAACCAGCCGTTCTTTCTTTATTTCGACTACCAGCTTGGTCTTGAATCTGACACCGAGGCCGCTGACGCTCCTTACCTTGGTGAGGATATCTATCACTCCCATGGGTACACCATTCTGAAGCCGGATGATTGGCTAACATGGGTTGGAAAGCTCCGAGGCAAGGTCGTGCTGGTGAACGGGTCGTCGGGATTGGATGAGGTAGAGGAACAGAATGCTTTGAACGGTACATTGCATCTGCGCTGTAGGGTTTTGGGCCAATACCGTGCCGCTCCGGATCCTGCCGCTTTCTGGAAAGCTCGATTCGTCAACGACGCTCCGATTCTTCCCTACCGTACCAACGTGATCTGGTATGACTGTCCGCGCTGAGCCTTGCGATCAGTCACCCGAACATTCGTTTTTGGCCCGACGTCCAAACTGCTTCTTTGGGGGATAAGGAAAAGCGCAATCTTTATCCGCTCCGCTGCCAACGCCTCCATAATCTTCAAAGCAACCCTCAGCACGTGTTTAGCACATGGCACGTCTGAGATCGAGTTGCAAATTGTGGTGAGTGCCCACGCTGATTGAGAATTGACATGTGAGGCTGCACGAACAATGCACAAGTACTGATTGGAGAACTATCACCTCATCAGACCTGTGTCCTGGTTGGAGGGTTCAGGGCCTTAGCCGATGCTGGGCTTATGGCAATCGTTAAGGATGCCAAAATCTCGGCGATTATTCAAACCACCGTCGGACCCGCTCCAGGATCTATTGGTGCCTGGGCGCTAATGCTCTGAAATCGTATGAGGCACCGATCGTAAAGCCGTTGGGGGTGAGGTCGTGAAGTGACATCACGTCGTGCCAGAACTGGTACTCGTAGTCGCCGCGAATCCAGATATGCTGCCAAGCGTGATACTCCAGCCCTCCAGCGGGAGATACGACGCGATACGTGTCATGTGTATACGGCCCACTGGGGAGAAAGTCGATGCTGCCGATGCCTATTAGATACTTCACGTAAGGGCGGAAGTTGCCATAACGATTGAAGGTGTAGATAGGCCCGCCTTCGCCGGTATCCTGGCGCATCGTACCAAGACCGGCGGGGCGACCGTAATTGATGTCGTGCCCTGTGGCCTCAATTCCGAGGCCCTGTAGAACTGCCGGCAAATGGTTGGGGTACCAGTCGACCCACGCCGAAATACCTTCCATTCTGCGGCCAGGTCCCCAATCGATGCTGTAGTCGGAGACGCCGGCTCCAACGACAATCGGAACGCCGCCCTGGCGAGCTGCCGGGGCGACTTGGGAATAGACGGGTAATACTGCAGCCGCAAAAAACGCTGCAAAAATGAGCTTGGGGGTAAGCTTCAAACGCATAGTCTCTCCTAAAATTGACGAACACCCTCCCCCGTGACAATCCCTCTTTAGGGGTAGAATCGGTCGTCGCCTTTCCAAACGTGCAGGGCAGAAACTCATCAGGACGACAGTGTCTTACGCGCCGATGACTCCACCAGGTTTCTCTCAACCTTTGGGCCCAATTCCGCAATTCACATCACTCTTCAGGTCATGAGTAGAATATACGGTCTGATTGCTGGGCTTCCTACCCTTTCTTGGTTTTTCGTGACCAGAGTACCAAGTGCGTCCACCGGCCTTTGCTGGGTTCGTGACGCCATGATTGGTATGCATCAAAACGTTGACACCTCATCATCAAGGCTCGTTCAGCGTTCCAACTCGTTTGCCGTCCCACCAGTCGTTTTCAACTGCGAGCGGAGGACCCCCACCCTCCCGGATTCCAATTGGACGTTTTACGATGGCTGAAAGGGGCCGTGCTTCACGTGCTGATCGCCATAAAGGAGGAGTTCCTGAAACAAGAACATTGGCCTTTCCCCGGCATCGGCCCGTCACGCTCAATGATTAATTTCATTCAAGCGCTCCTAGGATGAGCAAGCAGCGCGATACGGAATTCGTCCATAGCCGACGCATTGGACCGGCGACGATCCGGAGGCCAAGACTACGGTGAATGTGGCCGCTGTCTACGACGATTGATCGCCATTGCAACCAGGAGACGTGTGGCACCAAAAAACCGAATCACGAGTATGATGCTTACTAGACATGACGAAGTCTGAGTGCGGAAGCATGAGGACCATCAGTCATGAAGACCATCAGTTCCGATGTTCGATACTTCGTTTTTAAGTTGTACCCGTTGGTCAAATTCTAACTGGACCCGGTTTCGAAGCCTCGATATAGATGCTCTCTTCCGCTCTCTCCCACAGGTTGAGCTTTCCGTGCTCCGGAATCGTCGTTTCTCCGGCCTTCAGAGATCGAGCGTTCACAAAACCGCAGCTTTCAACTAACGACGACAACGAGGCGGCGTCATACATCCACCGATGGCCTCGATTTCCTGTCGCGAGGAATTTCAGCTTCGCTTTGTAAGTTCTTAACGCGCTCTCTTCCGGACCCAGCGAAAACATGAACGTGTTCGCATCGCCCGTTTCTACGTATGCCTTTGCTCTCATCTGCAGGTCTGGAACCGCAAGACGGATGATCCCTCCAGGAACCAACACACGCAGCGCCTCCGCAAGAAATTGGCGAGCCTCAGTTCGATCGAGATGTTCCAGCATGTGAGAACTGTACAGAACCTCTGCTGAGTCTGCCTTGAACGGCAGATGCATCGCGTTACCATAACGGACATTGAATTCTTTGGCCGCGTCAGCAACTCTCAGGCTTATCGACTCCACCAGGCCAAAACGAGCCATGGCTTTCATGGCCCCAGGAATTCTCGAAAATCGGACGGAAAGTGAATTATCCAGGTTCACCCAGCCCTCGACCGGCGTGGCGCCGCAGCCAACGTTCAAACGTATCTTGTCGTTTCCACTTGCCATCGTCCTCTGTCTCCCGGGTTTAGCTTTGAAGTTGCTATTAGACGCGCAATTACACTGCTTACTATTCTTCTGGAATTGAAACCTTGCAAATCCAGCGCACTGATCTCTACGATCAAACGAATCCCGACCGATTATCCTGGAACGCCATCCAGACGGCTCCCCAACTTGTTTGCGCGTGATTGGCTCGATTCTTGTGGTCTTGGGCTTCTTAGTAACTGACCTTTTTCCCTGGGAACCATGTAAGTTGGATGGTCGTAGTGGTAACGGTCTGCTGACCTGGAAGGTAGATAGGAGCCTTCCAGTGCTCGTAGGCGAAGTTGCCATTGATCTCGAAGTCTTTGCCTATTCGCTTGACTACTTGGAAGTTGATGTCATTCAGGGTGGTTCCGCCGGAAATGAAGTCCTTCGCGGCTTTCTGATCGCGCAAACCGAGCTGAATCCATTCATTACCGCTCAAGTGGTAAGTAATCCAACCTTGACCGCCTTTGTCCTCACGGCCAATCCAGTCGCCGAACAGTTGGCCATTGTTGGTATACCCTTGGCGCTGAATTCCCTCGTAGTACATGAAGTGACCGCCGTTGCTGGTCGACACGGGTGGATCGGTGGAAGCGGCTTCGACGCGCAGGTCCAACTTCGGGATTCCGGGCACATGAGAAAGATAAAGACCGGGACGCCAGGATGCACGGCGCGGAGCATCGATGGGAGAAACATCGTCATGTACTTCCGAGTCAGAGTAAAGCGTAAGCCAATTGCGGACGAAGGGAAGCCGGTAGGAGAAATCGAAAGCGCCAAAGCGGGCTCCGGGATCTCGAGGGCCGTCCTTGACCGACACCTCAGGGGGCAGTCACACTGAAGAAACTTCTCAGGAAACTCTTGATGGTGATGGGTTCGTGGTCCTTGCCTCCCCAAATCACGGTGCGCTCGAACCCAAACTCAACATTCTCCGTGGGCCGAAAACTTACCTTCTCCACGTGCACCCAGGGATCGATTGGGATATGTGTGACCTTTCAGAGGGCCCACCAGAAATTCATAACGGAAGGGACCAGTAAGCCGGGAGAGCAGCGGAACATCCAGTGGTTCAATGCGGTTGATATGGAAGGAGTAGATATTTTCAGCGTTGTTGGAATACGACATGGCGCCACCCAACCCGGGCCCCTGCCATCATCCTGTTTGCCGAATGATATTACATGGTTGAGATACTGGGCGGAGACATAAGCTTCCATCACGCGTCCCCGGGTGGCCGCCGCGATGGGTCCCGACCGGCATCGTCGTCTGCTCCGTGTTCGGGATAGGGACACACGATGTTGTCAAGGAGGATTGTTGAGCTGCCCAGCAGGTGGGGTTGAAGTAGTCGGTCGTGCCGTCAAGGGTTGCGAGTTCCTCGACCAGCGCCGGCGAGTAACCGGCGGTTGAGGGCGCGCCCTGGAACTCGGCACGAACATAGAGCAGGAACCGGTCGAAGGACGCATAGCCGCTGGCTCCGGAATAGTTATTGAAGCCACTGCGTAAGGCCGACCATAGTCGTTGATGATCGTCGAACCGAGATGATAGCTATCGCGTAGCGGCGTACCGCTGATGCCGCGCACCACGCTGTAGACCGATTCGACGCGAGCAGTACCCTTGTGCGCCGCGCAAGTGTCCTCAGGTGTCATCGCGCAACTCGCGTTTCAGTGCATCGTAAATCCCTTCGGCCTCGCTTGTGACTGGCCCTTCATCCACATCTTCCAGACGTTCTTCGGTCTCATCCAGCATATGGCTTCAAACTCGCGCGCGTCCACGGGCGCATGCCCAGGTAGACTTTGTCGACATAACCCAGCGCGTATAGCCGCAGCACAGCGGGATAGACCCAACTGTCGACTGGAATGTAGGGCGAACCGCGCGTGACAGGCTCACAGTCAGCTCCGGCGGCATTCGAGGCGCTGGCAGACTGCCCGGCGCTGTCCGGCGCGCCTGACTGTGCAGCAGCAAGTTAGTTCCCGCAGTGATCGAGTGCAAATCCAACTAGCGCAATTGCGACATCGGATAAAGGCCGTCACGGCCACTCTCTTGTTCACAGTTCTTACCCCGGTTCATCAGTTATATGTCGCAGTCAGTCGCCAGATAAGACGCGCGGCTTTGTAGAAGATCAGTTGAGAGAAAGCGCCTTGGGCCACTCTTAATTGCCTCGCCACCAACGCGAATGCGCAACCCCTCCTCGGCAATGCGGTAAGGCACGAATGCGCCTCGCTCAGGAGTTTCCTGCGAAAGTGCGGTGCGTAATGCCGCTCGCCGCTTCCGGATCGCGCGCAAGTAACATGAGAAAGCCTCCTCCACCGGCTCCTGCCAACTTGGCTCCGTGGATATATGGGCGAGCACGATCGAGAATCGCATTGATCGGCGCATTGGCTGTATTTGGGTCGAGCACCTGATTCAATTGCCAATGGCGGTCCAGCAACTCTCCTAAATGCTTCCAATCGCCCTCGGCCATCGCGTAAGACATTTCCATGGCCAGCGTCTTGATGCTATGCAGCACCTGGATGGTCGCGGTCTCACGGGCCAGATAGCGCGCGACAACCTGGCGGAGCAAGTCCTTGGCCATTCTCTGAATGCCAGTGTTGTAGAGCACCAGATGCTGGCAAAACTCTGCCTGCCGCTCGTGCTCCAAGCCACAGGCTGTACGCGAATGCGCTGACGCAAACCAGGCCCGGTAATGAGGAGTTTGGCTCCGGGAAAGATTCCACCCGCCTGATCTTGCCAGCCGCCACCGGTCGTCATGAGCTGCTCGAGTTGCATCACCGCTTCAGAAAGTGCATGATTGCCCAACTCGCGCCCCGACATCATTGCCAGCGCGCGGATCACTGTGGCGGCGAGGATGCTGCTGGTGCCCAGGCCTGAACCGATCGGCAACTTTACCTGGCAGCGAATCTCAAGGCCTCCGCCCAGCTCGGTGAGGGTTTCTTCAAGAGGCCGGCCCTTCATGGGCAAGCCGTGAAGTTGCAGCGCAGCGCGCGGAATAGAAAATACCGATCCCGGCCCACAGGGCTCCAATAGTTGCTGCGCGGTCCCATACTCGGCCATTGCGCCATGCCTGTCCGCAAAACACCGAATCACAGGTTCATCAATGCGACGGATTTCGGTTTCGATCGGAAATATCCCGTCGATCTCAAGCGCGCAATTTAGCACCGTGCCGCCCCAGTCGAAACAGAATGGGGGCGTATCCGACCAGCCACCGCCCAGATCGATTCGCGGAGGCGCCGATACATGAACATGTTCCAACCGCCAGGTGTGGGGCATCCGTTCGATATCAGCGGCAGCCCCTTCACGCACTGCATCCTGAATGCAAATGAAGGCATCGCTCTCCGCCGAATCTGCTTCCTGCTCAAATCCGGCGCGGCCCAACAAGCGCGCCGCCTGCACGAAGTGACTTGCCGCAAGAGTCAAATCTTTTCGGTTTCCCTTGCGCAACTCCTCGGCACGATTTCGCAGCAAATGCCCTGCCGCAGCAGCAGGCGCCAAACCTGGCAGATTTGCCAGCAGCGGACGCAAGTCGGCGCCCGACTCGGCCAATTCCACGGCGGTGCCTTGCCAGATGCCTTGCAAGCGGTGATTGCGCGCTTCGGCAAGCGCCTTCCCGTCGGCAATGCGCGCGCTTTCAGATAACGAAAGTCGTCGCGCTGCGCGCCAGCGTCAACGCTGTATCCACTCGCGTAACCCATCATCCAGCGCGCACAAACCCAGGCCTCGTCTGGTGTCGTCACCGGAAACAATGCCGCATTCCAGAGTGTCGGCTCCGTCCGCGTCCCAAACTTCTTCGCTGCGTATCCCAAGACGTTCGAGTGTTTCCAGAATCGGCTGATTGAACCACGTGGCAGTCTCGATCGGCTGCTTTGGATCGTCCTCGACACCATAGGCGCGGATCACCCAGCCGCCGTTGGCTGCTTCTTCAACCGGCAACTGGTGAACCACTGTGTCTTCGGGAACCTCCACAGGTCCGCTCAAACCAGTAAGGCCATGCAGGATCGCACCGCGACTCGCAATCACCGGCCCGGTGAGGTCGCATTCCAGAATCACCGCCTCATGCCCGTCCTGCATGTGCCGCCAATCGCGCTGTCCAGAATCCCACCCGAACTCGCCATTAACGTACGGAAGGAGCGCGTAGTTCCCACATGAATGAACTCGCCATCCACCACCGCACAGTGGAATTCCCTCATGCGCTCTGGAGCACGCAGGATCCTGGCCAGTTCCAGCCAGAACAGGTCCGCATCGCTCTCCGGCTTCCATTGGCCTGTCATCCCTCGAGTGAATCTGATCATAAAGGTCAACCGCGGAAGGCTCTTGAATCTGGCGAGCCCGGTCAGCGCCGCTCGTCAGCTCGGCGTCGAACCGCAACAATCCAATATCGACCGCGGCCCGGCCATCTTCCAGAAGTCCCCCCGCTGCCTTCACTTCTGCCGGCGTGGGCTTTTGCAAGAATGTATAAACTTCGTCTCCAGCGCCGACGACGTAGACCCCATGATGGCTTCCCGTCTCCGCAGTCCATCCGCATCGCCACGCCCGTTGCACCGGGGCGATCCCACTTCACGCGTTGGCATCGAATTTCAACACCACGTCGCCTGATGCGACAAGCAGGCCATTCGGCACTCTCTCTGCCCACGCAGCCGACAGCGTCATGGTTTCGTCAAAGACCGTCGTCGTGCCCCGCGGTTGCGATCGGGAGGGCAGCACGCCAAACAGCTTGCCGACCGGAGAGTATTGCGGCAGACGGCGCGAGTCTCCGCCCGAGTGGACCAGCAGAACCCGGTGTTCGCTCCACCATTCTTTGTCCTTGCCCAAAACGCCAAGGGCGTTGATGGTCGCACCGCCGCTGCCCACCCTTCGATCGCTCTGGATCGGGGACCACCAGAAACTGCGTATTCTCCGGCAACATCCCGGACAGTCTCCGGCGCTGGATCTCATCGCGATACAGTGCCGCTTGCCGTTCGGAAGAGGCCGTGACAATGACAACATCCCAGAATCTCACCGTATATTCCTTGGGCTGTATGGAGCCGAAATACCAATCGATCGTCTTGCGCAGACCCACCTCAAACGAGGTTGCGGCTCGGAACCCAAACTCTTTTTCTGCCCGGCTAACGTCCAGACGCCGCCGCGGTTGGCCATTTGGCTGGTTCGTATCCCAGATGATCCGCCCCGTGAAGCCTGTCATCCCCGCAATAGTCTGTTGCCAGATCGCGGATCGAAATCTCCATGCCGCTACCCAGATTCACCGGGTCGGATTTGTCGTACTTCTCCGTCGCCAGAAGAATGCCCTCCGCCGCGTCTTCCACATAGAGGAACTCGCGTGTCGGCGACCCGTCACCCCACAGCACAATCTCCTGCCGCCCCGCCTGCACTGCCTCCAGGCACTTGCGGATCAGAGCAGGAATCACGTGAGACGAGTCCAAATCAAAATTGTCACCCGGCCCGTAAAGATTCACAGGCAAAAGGAAGATCGCATTCATTCCATACTGCTCACGATACGACTGGCACTGCACGAGCAACGCTTTTTTGGCCACTCCATAGGGAGCGTTGGTCTCCTCCGGATATCCGTTCCATAGATCTTCTTCACGAAATGGCACTGGCGTGAACTTCGGATAAGCGCAAATTGTACCGAGGACAACCGTCTTCTCTACGCTGCGACGTCGCGCGACCTCGATAAGCTGAATGCCCATGATCGCGTTTTCGTAGAAGAATCGGCCGGGGTTGGCGCGATTTGCACCGATGCCGCCCACAGCAGCCGCCAAGTGAATGAGAATCTCCGGCCGATACGTCATCAAACATTCGTTCAATCGCATCGAGGCTCGTAAGGTCGTATTCGCTATGTGCCGGAACGAAGACATTTTCGCAGCCCATTTTCTGGAGCCGGGCGATCAGATGACTACCAAGAAACCCTGCTCCGCCAGTGACCACAATTCGCTTATTGCGCAAATCAATCATGAGTGTCTGCCTTCCGCAGCAGACCGCAAGTTGAAGGGCCTCGGCCCCGCCTTTGAGACGAGCTTCCAGCTCTTTGATGTCGGCCTCAACCATGATGCGGACCAACTCCGTGAAGGTTACAGTCGGTTCCCAGTCCAGGACCTTCCGTGCTTTCGTAGTATCTGCGCAGAGATAGTCGACCTCGGCCGGCCGAAAGTAGCGAGGATCAATCTCCACGTACTTATGCCAATCCAGGTCAGCAGTTGCGAAAGCAAGTTCGACGAATTCACGACCGTATGGGCCTCCCCGGTGCCGATCACGTAGTCGTCTGGCTTTTCCTGTTGAAGCATCAGCCACATGGCGCGAACGTAATCGGGTGCATACCCCCAATCGCGACGCGCATCCAGGTTACCCAGAAAGAGCTTCTGCTGAACTCCGTATTTGATGCGCGCAACCGCGCGGGTGATCTTGCGAGTGACAAAAGTCTCGCCGCGGCGCGGAGATTCATGGTTGAAGAGAATCCCGCTCGACGCATGGATTCCATAGCTCTCGCGATAGTTCACGGTAATGTTGTGCCCAAAGACCTTGGCGCAGGCATACGGGCTGCGCGGATGAAAGGCCGTCTCTCGCTTTGAGGAGGCGGCGCGCTTCCGAACATTTCGCTCGATGAAGCCTGATAGAAGCGGCACTTGACGCCAGTTAGCCGCATGGCCTCGAGCAAGCGCAGTGTTCCGCAGGCGACCACATCTGCAGTGAATTCCGGAATCTCGAAGCTCACCTTCACATGGCTCTGCGCGCCAAGGTTGTAAATCTCGTCCGGCTCAAGGTCATGCAGAAGCGAGGAAAGCGAGCTGCCGTCTGTGAGATCGGCATAGTGCAGAAAGAAGCGGTTGTCGGTTTCGTGAAGATCCCGGAAAATGTGGTCAACGCGATCGGTATTGAAACTCGACGCACGCCGCTTGAGACCATGGACTTCGTATCCTTTGGCAAGAAGGAACTCGGTCAGGTACGAACCGTCCTGGCCAGTGCAGCCGGTGATTAACGCTTTTTTCATGTGTGCGATGGAATCCTCCGATCTTGTAACAAACACATTGACGCGAGGACAATCACGTCCTTCGTCGAACAGCCTTTGTGGGTGACTTCATCTATACTGTTTCGGCCCCTTATAGGTCAAAAGTTCTGATGAAGAGCTCAGTCGACTGTATTTCTTGTACGAGATCCGCTTACAGCGGGTAGGGTCGTGGCAGGGACCATCGAAGTGGGCCCCTATAGCTCCTGCCGCGTTAAACGGGCAATTTCCCTGCGAAGTTCATCGCTCGACGTGGCATTTCGCGCCGCGCCTTCCAGCTCGCGGAGCTTTGCTCCTGCCAGGAAACGATACCAGAATCCTTGCAGAACGTGATATACAAAGCCCTGCCGCCCATCGAGAAAGCCCAGGCGGATGATATATCGATACAGAAAATAAGCGAGAGCCGAAATTTCAAACGGAATCCGATTGTAGACCGATTCCTTAAAGAAACGCTTCAACTTTGCTTGCCGCGCCGTCGACCTGGTTGTAAGGGCGCACGGCGTCTCGAACAAATGAAGCCGCTTGTTCAGCACGTCCAATGCTTCCCGGCTTGCGTATCGATTGTGCTTCTCAGTGAAAAAGGTCAGGTCCTTCAGATTATGGTCTGAAAGCCGCCGTCGAAGGTTACAGAACGCCCTTCAGTGAGATAAATATGCTCGTCCATCCAGCGCTCTTCGATCTGAGCCTTGCCTCTCCGCCAGATGCGAAGTAGTCTTAGAGGATATCTTCCGCCGTGACGAATGATTTGCCCTGGAAAACCGTCTTGAGCTTAAGATTCACTCCCGTCACATCGGAGGGAAGTTTAGGAAGCTTCGTCACAATCTCTGTGGCAAGGTCGGCCTCGACTACCTCATCCGCGTCAAGGCGCATCACCCATTCGGCAGTAATCGGCACGTTGTCGAGCGCCCATTCAAACTGCTTTGCATAGTTCTGAAAGGGATGCTGCAGAACATGGGCTCCGTAGGCCTTGGCCAAATCCGCGGTCCCATCTGTCGAGAACGAATCCACCACAAAAATCTCTTGTGCAAAGCCTTTAATGTGCTCAAGGGCTCTCGGCAAATGCAGCGTTTCGTTGTAGGTCAAGATGATAACTGCGACATTCGCTCGTTCACTCATCCCAAGAACCTCGTGCACATTTGCTGGCCCCGCTGTTTGGGAAATCCGTTGAGAATTACGCGAGCCGTTGGCTTTCTCGTGATTAGAAGCCGCATAGGCCCTATTTCTTGAGCGGAATGGAATGGCGGGCAACAGTCGAAACCTGGTCCGCTGTGTCGTTCTCTCCGGTTGAAGCGGCGCTAAAGAGAACTGGCGCTCGATGGCGTCCACCGTTCGATTCAATGTGTAGCGCTTTAGGAAACTCGGCCGCGTACGCGCAACCATGGCATCGCGCTCTGCCGGGAGCAAATCGAACCAGCGGCGCAGCATACGCTCGGTGCCTTCAGGCGTATCGTCTTCGACGATACCCGCGCCATCGCTCTCGATTTCCGGCCAGATGTTCACCTGATTGCTGATGAGCACCGGACGTCCTACCGCGAGGGATTCGACCACCGCGATACCGAAGTTCTCCGAGTGAGACGGAAAGGACGAATGCATCGCAGGCCCGGAGCGCACCCCATTTGAGGTCGCCTCCAATGATGCCCGGCCAGTGTACTCTGCCGGCAATGACCAGACTGTTCGGCCATACGCTGAAGCTTTGCCTGCATTCCCTCTTGATCGGGGCCGGCCATCACGAGGTCCACTTCTGGGACGGAGGTCGCAATCTTGCGCAAACGCCTCGAGGAGCAGGTCGCAGCCCTTCTTCGCATGGAGCCGGGCCAGGAACAGCAAATAGCGGCGGCCGCGAAGCTCCGGAAACCTGCGGTAGAATGTTTCGATCTGGCCTGCGGGTTCTCTCCCGCGCTCCTCGGGATCGGTGATCCCTAATCGCGACAACGACGCTGTTCCATTTGTTCGGACGAAAGCTGGTTTTCGCTCAGATCTCGCTCGAACTTCGGTCGTAAAGAAGACCGCCAGCGCATCGCGAAATACGGCATACTGCACGGGCCAGTAAAGCATCTTCTTGAGGTGCTTGATTGGATACTGCCAGTCAAACCAGGGATCGAGAGCGCCGTGGACGAATATTCCGTAGGGCTTTCCAGCGCGCGCGCGACGCGAATCGAAGCGCAACACCAGGGAATGTCCATATCCCATGCATCACAATGCCGTCGAAACGACCTGAATTCTCGCGGAGCCAGCGCCAGAGACGGGGAGAAAATCCATACTTGCCCAGATAGGACTGACCAAGAGCATGCACTGGGCACGGAATGCCTGCCAGGAATGGCTCACCCGGATTGTCCAGGCAAACCACCTCGATCCCCGCGCCGACTGCAAGATAAGCCTTTGCAAGCCGGCGCACGGCCTCCGGCGGACCACCAGCCGCTGGGGAAAACTATCGATGATGTGAAGCGTGAACATGCAGCCTCAATATCCGCCGATCCGTGCAATCATCGGGTTCGATCGCCTCCCCATATCAAAAGAACAAAGAGGTTCGACGATAATTTTTCTTTCTTTGAAGCAGTGATAGTTACTGTTGGTGACTGTTCCGATGACACTAAGCTTTCCCAGTGCGTTCGGTCTTTCTATGCTTGATTGCCGGCTCCCGAGAACCCTCGCAACAGAGCGGCACGTAATTTCAGACGGGCTCGTCACCCTCGTGATCCAGCAAAGCGGCCTGACTCGGCGTGAGCCGTTGCCCGTCCAAGGGTCGTACAATTTGATTTCAGGAGTCCAAAAAAGGAGATTGCAACTGAGATGGAGAAGATTCATTCCCTTGTGCGGCGATTCCGACGATTCTTCTCAATGCTGCCCAGGCGATGCGCTAATGGTTTCAAGTTCCGCGTGTTCTACCTTCGCGAGAGCAAGTTCACAACTCCTTCTACAATTCATGTCACTGGAAAAGCTGTTTCTTTGCAATCTCCGAGTGAAGCCGGGGTTAGCGCCGATTTCCTCCACTGCATCATTTTCAATTCGTATGGTCTCAAGCAGAATCTCCGCGACGTGCGGACTATTCTTGATGTCGGAGCGAACCTCGGATTCTTCTCGCTGGCAGCCAGGCAGAATTATCCCCAGGCAACCATTCATGCCTATGAACCTAATCCCCGCATCTTACCGCTTCTACAGTCCAATACCGCCGATTTGAAGATTCAAATTTACCCCGAAGCACTTGGTGGAACCAACGGTTATGTCACGGTTGTGGACGCGGGTGCCTCCAATGTTGCGTATACGCGACCAAGCGAGTCGTCCGGCGGAGCAATTCGACAGATCCCTCTTGAGACAGCGATAGAGCGGCTAGGTGGCTCAGTTGACCTTCTAAAACTAGATTGCGAAGGCGCGGAATGGGAGCTACTCAAATCGAATTCGGTTTGGAAGTCAATTAGAGATATCCGCATGGAATATCATTTGTCAGACGGTCAGTCGGTTGAGGGCGCTATAAGTGCGCTTGCTGACCTTAATTTTCAAGTCATCCGTTTGATCCAAGTTGAGAAACACAATGGAATCATCTGGGCACAACGTGGCTGACCAGCCTTCCACACTTTAGATCGCCGGCTTCCCTCTGAGTTGCAGCCTTCAGCTCTGCGTGAGAAAGACGTTGATGACGATCGATCTCAATTGGGCCGATTCCCCGCAATCACGTAGCGGTGACTGGAGGTTGGTGGAGCGGCAAATGAGGGCCGCTCAGGCGTCGGTAACCGGCAAGCGGTCCCAGTAGCGCAACATCAATGGTATTAAGTGCCACGCATCCCAGTAGCGGGGAATATATCGTCTCGGATTCGAGATGCAGCGCCACAGCCAGCCAAGGCCTTGTCGGTCGACCCAAACGGGAATTCGAACCTGATCGCCGGAAAGAAATGCGATGGCAGCACCCACGCAATGAATCGCTGGCCTATATTTCAGGTTTTGTTTGAGATAAAAGCCGAGTTGCTCCTGCGTTCCGCCACCAATACCGAGTACTACATGTCCGGGGCGGCGCCGTTCAAGGCGCTCCACGAGTTCAGGATCCCGAATATCAGCCCCGTAAATGGGCGCCAGGTACACATCTTCATCGGTCACAGAAACGCCATTCTGGCGCAGCCACGCGGCATTACGCTCTGCAGACGACCGCGAGGGCATCACCCAGCAGGTGTTGCCGGACTGGCGAAAATCCGACTGTTGGATCAGCGCTCGCAGGTATTTTAGCCCCGAGAGTTTCGGAATTGGATTGCGCTGCGCCAGAGTCCAAAGCAACACCATCAAAGCGCTATCGGCAATGGCAAAGTCCGCGCCGAGTAATGCGTCCCGGTACAGACGGTCATTCGCGAGATTCTTAAGCGTGGGCGCGGATGGCACCACCACCAAGCCGCCTTGTCGGGATATATCGTTGATTGCATCCTCAGCAGTCCCAACAAAGAAGCGAACTCCAAGGATCATCTCGTAACGGGTAGTGAGTAAATTGGGCAAACTCATATCATCTCAAAGAACAACAGTTATAAGGTGCACTCGTGAAGATACTTGATCGTAGTTGGCCGAGATCCCCAAAGAAGAATTCTACTCTGGCGGTCTAGACAAATTTCCAGCCGTTAGAGTCCCAACCCTGTTCGAACTGACCAACGCGGGAGCCAGATCGTTAAACCGCATTCGGCCCGTCGTTCCGTCCGCCTGTCGTACACTCGTCTGTCGGTATCTTCTGAGTGGCAACCAAGGTTCGCCTTCTACTTTGCGTAGACATTCTCGTTTTACTTGCTGGTGGACGAAACCAGCCGAGAGAATCGCTACAACCCATGTCTGGTTCGGAACGCAACCTCGAAGTCTTTGTGCTACGGCATGGTACTGTGCGCGTGAGGTAATGACTCATGGTCGGGCGACATCGGCTGGCTTGACTGAGTGGGCGGCCCTGTCACGCCCGCAGCTACGCGCTTTCTCTCTTTCACTTTCACGGCCGGCACTCCCATGTACACTCCCCATGGCTCGAGGTCGCGGGTTGCAACTGACCCCATTCCGAGTACGGCGCCTTCCCCCACGTTGACTCCGGGACCTACCAATGCCCGCGCGCATACCCAGGCATAGGCCCCGATGACCATGGAAAAAGCAAGCAAGGGGAATGCGGCGTCCTGGAGATCATGGGTCGCGCCACAAACATAGGCGCCCTGCGATAGGATTGCATGCGACCCGAGGCGCATTGGCGCTGGGTTATAAATTTCAGCGCCATCGGCTGCCGTAACCAAGTCTGCACATTCCAAATTCCATGGAGCCCAAACCTTCGATCCGGGATGGAAGTGGCAGTTCGACCCCATCTTTGCACCAAATGCCCTGAGTAGCAGGACGCGCCAAGAATGGTTGAGACGCGGAGATGTTCGATAAAGGAGCAACCAACAGATATTCCACGCTAAACGTCCAACTCTGTTTCGGAATGAGAAAGCCGGACGAAGGTACGGGTCCTTTCCCGTACTTGCCGAGATATGATCGGCAGCGTTGTAGTGAATCTTCCTTGTCATGCCGGCCTACTCCGTCAACCGCAATCTGCCTCAAGTGGGAATTCTCGGTTTTTCACAGACCCAGATCGTGATAGCAACTCAGAATTCAGATGAAAGGGGCGGCCCGAAAAACAACGAGGAAACAAAGAGCGTCGATCTCTGGAATCCATCTCCCATCCCGCCTAATTCGGTCCATTCGAACCTAAAGCCTCGCATCTTCATCCTTCCCATCGCTCCAATTTGTGCGCTTAATAGCGATCAAGAAAGCTCAGCGACCGTCTCTCGTTCCTCGCCTTGTTACCAAGACAGCCCTATTCTACCGATGGCTAAACTCACCGGATCGCAGTCTAACGCAGCGAGAATTCACGGAAGCCCTCAATAAGTGTGTCAGCCCATCGTCCAGGTGAGAACTGCTTTGAGAGCAGATGACTGGCCCCGGACATGGCATCAAGACGTTCATCGCTCAGACCGCTGACACGAGACATGAGTGCTGCGAGTTCCGTCACATTCCGGCTATCGAAAATGTACCCGTTGTAGTTATCCTGGACGAGGTGCACCGCTGCGCCAACATTCTCGGATGCAAGAATCAGCAGCCCTGCTGAGGCCGCCTCGTGGACCACGACTCCCCATGGTTCAAACGTGCTCGGCAGAACCAGGCATCCGGCTGAAGCCAGAATTTCGCGCAGGCGGTCCGGTTGCACAAACCCTTCGACACGAATCCCGGTTCTTCCCTCAAGACGAGGATCTCAGGGGGCCTGCACCGCAACAGACCAGAGGCCAGGGATCGATTGATCCCTCCCGATAGGACTCGTAGGCTTTGACCAGTTGCTCCACGCCTTTCTCGGAGACGAACCTCCCCACGAACAAAAACGAGTGCGGAACAGGACGCCCATCAGCCACACGCGAAAGGTGCACGGCTTCGATCGCCGTCTGATCGCAGGAATAAAGACCCCAAAGAATGGCGCACTGCTCGAAACCTAACTTTCTTGCAAAAACTGCCTGCCGCTCCCCTGGAATCCATATTGCATCCGCAAGGGGCTGGATATACCACGGCGCGATGAGCATACCCAACCTCTGCTTTGGAGTAGCCCTCCAGCAGTTATCCATGGCCATCACGCGCCAAGCACTGTTTGGCCAATTCCCTCGCGATTCGGCGATACTGGCGGAACGTGCCATCCGGAGAAAACCATTATCTCCGGATCAAACGCACGCAACCGTTCTCCTAGCGGAGCGAAATCGGCCTTCGATTGCCACACTAGACGATTTCGTATCCATGCACACTGATTGTCATGAAGGGTGCTTCCTGCGGCAGGAGCCTGGTGACTTACAAACAGCTCCACCCCTTCACGGCCGGCGAGCTCCTTCAAGCACGCATTTAGGTATCCCGACAGGCCTGTCCAAAGAATGGCAACTCTCATGCGCGCCCCTCTTCCCCGCAGAAACTTTTGAACCACAATCCTGCGCGGAGCAGAAGGCCTTCGACTCTATAGAGAAACGCCAACAATTCGTCGGTTACACGCCAGTCCCGTCCGCGAATCTGCCGAAAAATTCGCCTGCAATCCTCTCCGGTAAGCATCCAATAACCTGCCGGTCCCTGAAATGGATGTGTCGTGAATCCGGAAGGCAGCAAGGTCCGCGTTTATATAGCCGACCGTAGCCCCCATCTGTGCCATGGACACGAATAACTCGCCATCCCAACTGGTACGATTCTCGGTATTGAATCCTGGCGATAGCAGGAATGCCTCGCGCGCGAAAGAACGTAGACTGTTGGAGCCAGCGCGTCCCGCCATAGAGATAACGCCGCACCGTGAAATCCCTAGCCCTCACATGGCGCAGATTCCGGCCCTGAGCGTCCACAATATATCCGTTTCCCAAGACTATATCGCATTGCGGATGCGACTGGAAAAACTCCGCAACCCGGCGCAGGGCGCCTGGCAGCAGGAAGTCATCGGCATTCAGAAATCCGAAAATCTCGCCGGTCGCTCGGCCAAACCCCTTATTTAGGCCATCCGCCGCGCCCCAGTCAGGCTCGAAAATTACATGAGATATCTGCTCTCCATAACTCCGGATTAATTCGCGGCTTCCGTCCGTCGAGCCAGGATCGACAACAATGTACTCCAAGTCGGGGTGGTCTTGTTGCAGAACCGAATCGATCGCCTGCCGCAGAAAAGCTCGCTGGTTATAGGACAAAGTAACAATACTGATTCTCATGCGATTCGTTGCAGCCTGTTCTGAGATGTCTGCCTGAGGGAGTAGCTCGATCAATTCAACGAACTACAAATCGAATAAACAAAGTAACAACAGCCGTAGCGTCGTATGATGGCCACCGCCGCTCTCGACTGCCCTCCCGGTGTTTTTCCCAGCCGTCAGCTTCACACCGCCCCAGCACGCCAGGCGATGCCCCAAACGAGACGATGCACTGCAATTCGCATTTTTCTCTTCATAACATGACTTTGTTAGTTATGACTGCGGTCGTGGCGTCAACACAATGCTGACCTTTCTTCTAGCGATACCTGGCGCGGCGCGCACAGCAGAGGGGGCCTTCGCGTCAGCGCAAGTCATCAACATCACGAAGTAGTAAGGAATGAAAATACGCTCTTCCGCGCCGTAGGGGGAAAATAGAATACCCCACAACAACGAAAGTGCAAAAAAGGACATAACCGGCAGTAGCGTAATCGATCGAGGATAGACGCGGATTAACATCCTTGCTGTGACCACAAAGACCCATGCCCAAAAAAATGCACCCAGAATACCAGCGTCCACCCATGCCTGCAGTAGGTAGGAGTGCGCCGGGATAAGGCCTTCTTTAAGATCATCCCGCGTTACTTCTAATTCACCTATATATCCCATCTTGGTCGCTTCCTGAAGCTCTATGATCAGGTAGGTTGGATCCTTTGCCCATGATCCATGTCCTAGAATGGGCGAATTGTAAATGGCGGCAATGGCCGCCACTAGATCCATCCGGCCGCCAAGCAGCACTCCGTATTCCCCTCCGGATTGTCGTACATACTTGTGTCTTGCTTCTTGGCCTAGAATCCCCGAGAGAGCTGCATATTGATAAGACCAAAGGACACCAGCAGCTCCTAAAGCAATTGTTGCTGTCAGGGTAACCAGCGATCCTGCCCTCAACTTGGAGCTCGCTACCCCTTTTCTGCTTAAAGGGCGGGTCAACAAAAGATACAACGCCGCGACCAGGCAAATTCCGCCTTGACCACGGGTTCCCAGAAAAATGTTGATTACGCCGATGATTGCGCTCAATGTGATCGGCCAGTGACCGCGACATTTTTTGCTGGATGCAAAAAGAAGCACTGCCAGGGTGATCGTAAACGAAATCCCAAATTTCCAGGGCTCTTCTTTTGCAAATTCACTGGGGTTAATAAAGAACCTGAGCAAACTCCCTGCAACGAATCCCCACCCGTATAGCGCTAGCCGCCGTGGCCTTCCATACAAGAGCGTGCAGAGTACGACGAAACTGATGAGGGTCACACCAATATTGCTCCAGCCACGCAAATAGTCCGTGACTGTCGTTTGTCTCACATAATCCGTCACACATTGGGAAACAAGCCACAGCGAACCAAAAACCAGGAATCTCTTGGCAACCGGCGTCGCAATTCGGATCCTCCCACTCAAAGCTAGGTAAAGGAATACGACCAATAGCATGACATCAGAGCCATTTAAGGTCCCAATTAACTTGATCTGGACAAACTGAAAACAGGGGATAAGAAAGACCAGAGCGTCGAAAGAATCTCCTCTTTTGGAGCGTTTCCGCGCTGGCATCGCGTTGAAGGATTCGGCTTGAATCGAAGAAGAGGTCATTTTTTAGGTCGAATGCCCGTTCGTGCGTTGGACGAACCATCCTTGCTGTTTGGTCCGCCCGATTTCCTGAGTTGCAGATGACAATAAGACAGGCAAGTCAGGATGCATCATAATTGGCGGGGAATACGCTGGGAATTGAGTTAGTGTTCCTTTCCTGTAGAAGTTGGCGGCGGATTTGTCAACTTGCGGATCTCCCACGCCCACGCCGTTGCAACGATCGATTTAAGATCGTGAACGGGTCTCCAACCTAGAACTTGGTGCGCGCGTTCAGCACTCGCAACAAGACGCTCGGGGTCGCCCGGTCGCCGGTCTCCTTCACGCCAGGGTACTTTCCGCCCGGAGTGCTTCTCAACCGCCGCAATAATGTCGCGCACGCTATACCCGCATTCGATGCCAAGATTGAACGCATTACCCTCATCGCCCCGGGCCAGATGTTGGATTGCCAGGATGTGAGCCTGAGCCAAATCCTCCACATGGACGTAATCGCGGACTGCAGTGCCATCCGGGGTCTTGTAATCTGTTCCAAAAATCCGTACCTCCGGACGTTCACCCATTGCCGCCTGGATAACTAACGGAATGAGGTGCGGCTCGGGATCGTGCGCTTCTCCAATTTCGGCATCGGGGTCGGCACCAGCCGCGTTGAAATAACGCAGTGTTGCCCAGCGCAACCCGTAGGCTTTTCCATACCACCGCATTGCTTTCTCGATAAAGAGCTTCGACTCCCCATAAGGATTCACCGGAATTTGCGGATGTGATTCCTCAAGCGGGAGGTGCAGCGGATCCCCATATGTGGCACACGTCGAGGAAAAAACGATCTTTGCGACTCCTGCTCTTCGCATCGAATCCAGAAGACTCAAACTATTAACAACGTTATTCTGAAAATACTTTTGCGGCTCTGCCATCGATTCGCCGATGTATGCACTGGCCGCAAAATGCATGACTGCCTCGATCTTCTCGGCCAGCAGTATCCGCGTCACCAGCTCTTTGTCACCAATATTGCCCTGCACGAGCACTCCCCAGCGGACCGCCCATTCGTTCCCGGTGCTGAGGTCATCGATCACGATTGGAACGTGACCTGCGCGCGCCAGCGCTTTACAAGTATGGCTTCCGACGTATCCGGCGCCGCCGGCAACTAAAATTCGCAAGACTAACCTCTCATTCAATCGCGATGGGAAGCTACGTTATGAAACCTGCCATCTCGGTGCGACTCTGCTTCCGACGCAGAAGGCGCCGACAATAATTTGAAACAGGACGAGCGTGTCCGGAATCCCGTAAGATGCACCTTGTAACCCGAATCTGAATTGCTATCGAAACACCTAAGATAGCTGAAGGCCACTGATCAATGAATCCGACTTGGCTCTTGCGAACAACTAGCCGTCTTGTACAACTGCAGATATTGTTCGGCCACAACCGGATACGAGAACCGCGCCACAGCAGCTTCTCGTGATTGAGAGCTCAACATGGTCCAACGCTCAGCTCCCAACACCCACCGAATCCCCTTGGCCAGATCCTGGGATCGAATGGTTGAGCCAGATAGCCAGTCATTTCGTGCTCAACAATATCAGGCAATCCGCAAATGTGGAAAGCAGCTACCGGCGTGCCGCAAGCCTGCGCCTCAATGCCGACGTTGGGCAGATTGTCCTGCCGCGAGGGCACCACCACCGCATCCGCAGCACTGTAGTAGAGGCACAGGCTAATCTCGTCACTGCAGTTGGCCGGCAAAGTGAACAGGGAAGCCAAGATCGGGGATCTCCCTCGGAGGAGACTGGCCGAGGACTACCAACTCCAGCGCAGGCATTTCGCCGCGGAGTCGATCGAGTGCGCCTTTCAGGAGGTCAAATCCCTTGCGAGGGTCCCGCGTGCCGCCCATCGCGCCAAAAAGCAGCAACGGGCCTTCGCTTGGCAGACGCAGAATTTTCCGCGCCAATGTCTTATCGATCGGCCGCCACGCTTCAGTATCGATTGCATAGGGGATCACACTTACAGGCCAATCGCGCATGATGACGCTTTCGCGCGCGCAATCGGCTAGCCATCGGCTAGGCGCGACGATGTGCATGGGCCGGCGCCAGTGCTTTAGCTTCCGCTGCCAGATCCACCGGTTAATATCGAATCCCGAATTATCGGCGGGCCGGTTACGCCGCGCGTACCCGTCGCGCCACCGGAAATCTTCGGTGAAATGCTCGGCTCCGGCAAATGGCCACATGTCATGCAAGGTCCAAACGAACGGCCCTCGCAGCCTCCCGATGTCGGAAATCGACATCATCTCTTCCGCTACCCAATGGAGATGAGTGACATCCGTATCCAAGCGGTTTAATAGTTTTGGCCACCGGGAGGGGAGGATGGCCGGCAAATAGCGGCTCTGGCTGTCCATGCAGAGAACGCTCGTCAGAGATGCGCCCAGAAATGGCCGAAGCTTCTCGATTTTGCTGGGCCTTGCACCGGCCGGTGTCTCAACTGTCCAGTCCTCTGGACTCGCACTGGCCACATACATGCGCGAGTCGACCCTGCATCGGCGAAGTGCATGGTGAATCCGATAGGCCGCCGTCCTGGCGCCGCCATTGATATCGGAACTGACGTGAGCGACTCTCATCGTGAATCATCACACGCTGGATCATTGCTAAAGCCGGTGCCTGAAGAATCCACGCTGGGCATTAGTAACAGGCAAATTGGAGTTCGGCACGTGACTTCTTCAATTGTTTGGGCGAGAATCACTTTCATTCTACCGGCATCCTGATTGTCCCGACGATAGTCTGGCGCCACGCCCAGAACACGTGGTCCTCGAAGATCGTCAAAGTCCATCCCGGCAAGACATAGTGCATCCCGATCAGTCTGGATTCGAGCCAACGTCCCACAATCGTTTGGTCGCGGCCGATTCGTGCCTCAAGCCTCTTCCATCACGGAATTGACCTTCGATCCTTCCGCGCGCCGAACGAAAAACCCATCAAACTGCAGCATCCGGCCGGTCACTGGATCTCGGAATCCGGGTTCTAACGACCACGCTTCGAAGCCCTGCGCAGCCAGTAAGCCCCACAACTCCCTAGCAAGCAACTGCCCCTCGTATAATTGCGAAAGTGACATCTCACAGATCACTGCACAACAACTTCCGAGTATGCGTGGCGCGCCCTCGAGCACATGCCACTCGTATCCCTGAACGTCGATCTTCAAAAGCGCGCGATCATCCAAAGAGATAGCGTAAAGATCGTCTAGGCGTTTAACCGGCACGGTTTCTGAGCCTATATAAACGGATTTCGGAGCAGACTCCAAATGCCTTGGCAGTATTTCCAGGATAGAACTGCTCACGCTGTTTCCTGAGATATGGATATTGATTAACCCCGTCTCCGCACCGATCGCCGTTCGATCGGCAATTCTCCAATTTGGATCAGCCTCAGCTTTGCGGCATAACTCCGCATGTGCCGATGTGAGCGGTTCGAAGGAGACGATCCTCCCTGTGTACCCCGAAGCTCGCAGCTCGTCTGCGAATTGCCCCATGTTTGCCCCAACATCGAGAGCAAGGTTGATTCTTTCCTGCCGAAGCAGACCGGCCAGTGATCGCTCTGTCGCATAGGACCGTGACGGACCCAGAATCTCATATCCGCACTGCTTTGCAGAGTTTCTGACAAAAGACTTGAGCATCGCTCCCCGCTTAATCAGTTAGATTCAACTCCATTTAAGGCCGCGCCGCGGGCTTCTCCTGGCCCAATAATCACGCACCGTGTCGACGACCCTACGGATCATGTTCAAGCCACGATGAGGAATAGTCGGTGGAAACTGATCCTGAATGCGGCGCAGATCGAGGCTGCGCGAGGGAATGAGGCTGCATGGATGCCTTAGGGGAAATTCCATTGGATGCGCGGGAAGCACGAATCGCGAATCGGCTCTTGTTGTGTGGGTTGCTCCGTCCCCAAAGCCTATGTTGGTTATTAAATTCACATTGGGCACGACCGCAAGCGAGTTATTCTTCAGGTTTGAATATATCCACTGATAATCCCATGTATTCGGCCCTCTTCTTTTCGTGCATGGCATCGAAAATACGCTCATAAAACCGAACAGCCTTTGAATCGTCGAAGATCTCTTTTAGCATCCCTCGTCTCTTGAGTTCCGGCCAATCACCAAGGTATCGATCGTAGCGTCTCCATTCCGACTTCCATGTCGCCCATCCCCAGATGCCGCCAATTTGCGAAAAGTAATAACTATCAGTCGGCTTGATGTGGCGCCTCACAAGGTCGTCACCTGAAATATATGCAATCCTGTCGTCTCCGCGGTACTTCTCGAGTAACTCCTGGCAAAAGCGGAAAAAGGACAAATCGGGGAGGCAATCGTCCTCCAGGATAATCGCTTCCTCTACTTGAGAAAACACCCAGTTGAGACCGCTGATCATCCGTTCTCCGCAGCCAAGATTGCTCTCTGAGAAATTCTTGAGCACCTCGCAGGGCCAGTCGACTCGGGTCACAATCTCGCGCACCTGGCGGCAGGCTTCTGCCTCTCCTTCGCTATCTTGTCTTGGTCCGTCGGCGATGAGCAGCAGCTTGGCGGGTCTGACTTTAGAAATTGCTTCGAACACGCGGCGTGTAACCTCTGGCCTCTTGAAGGCGAACAGCGCCACAGGCGTTTGAACCGTCTCTATTTGCATAAGGCAAGTGACCCCAGAGCCTTGGAGCGACCGGTAGGATATCGCAGCATTTGAGGTATAAGGTCCAAGGCAGGGAAATGAAGTTCAATAAACGTTCCAGAGCAAAAAGTTTGACACTCCGGACTGAGAATTGTGCCTGCAACAGCAACACTGAGCGGTTTCATAGACTCATACCGGATTCTAGGACTGATATATTGAAGTTGCCGATGCTCGCTCTCCTCACATTTAGACAAATGGACAAGGTCAGCCCTGGGCTTCGCAGGATTTTCGGAAACATGGGCTGGTTGATGGTGGATCGCGTAGTTCGTATGGGGATCGGTTTGTTTGTCGGGGTATGGGTGGCCCGTTTCCTCGGGCCGGTCCAGTTCGGCAGCTTGAATTTCGCGGTTGCGTTCGTCGCCTTGTTTGGGACCGTCACCACGCTTGGCCTGGACGGAATCGTCATTAGAGAGATTCTGCACAATGCCGAAGAGACAAAAGAAATTCTGGGTACCACTCTCGCACTACGGGCGTGTGCCAGCCTCGTCGCTGTTGCATCGTCGATTGGTATCCTCAGGCTGATTCAACCTCATGACCGACAAGCGCTGCTGCTTGTCAGCATCTACTCGCTCACCCTGATTTTCCAGGTCTTCGATACGATCGATTCCTTCTTCCAATCGCAGGTGCAATCCAAGATAACGGTATGGGCGAAAAACGGAGCGTTTCTGATATTCGCCGCCGTGCGCGTGTTCTTGATCTATGCCAAAGCCCCGGTGTGGATGTTCGCCGCTGCTATGACCGGGGAGGTGGCACTCGGCGCCGTGGGACTGATGCTTGGCTATCGGCTTACCGGCGCGAAAATATTTTCCTGGCGAAGCACCACTAAGAAAGCAGTCTTCCTGCTTCAGCAAGGCTGGCCGGTCATCTTTTCCGGAATGGCCATTATGGTCTACATGCGCATTGACACGGTGATGCTCAAGATGATGCAAGGAGACTTCGCTGTCGGCCTGTATTCGGCTGCTACGAGAGTATCGGAGGTCTGGTATTTCATCCCCGTGGCCATCGTGAATTCCGTATCGCCCGCTATCATGCGGGTCAAAAACAGTCCGGAGCTTTTCTACGGCCGCTTGCGCAAACTTTTCTCGCTGATGACCATAACAGCCTGCCTGATCGGCTCCATCGTAGCGCTCGCCTCTCACGCGATCATCCGAGTACTGTATTCAAACAGTTATAGCGGCGCCGCACCGGTACTCGCCGTCCATATTTGGGCTTCGGTTTTCGTTTTCCTCGGAACCGCCCAGACCCCGTGGGACATAGCCAAGAATATGTTGCGGCTGTCTCTTTACCGCACCATCGCCGGGGCGATCATCAACATCGCAATGAACCTATATCTCATCCCGAAATATTCCGCTATGGGGGCGGCTGTCGCCACAGTAGTTTCGTATGCGGTTTCGGGAGTCTTCGCCAATGTTCTGAGCACAAAGACGAGGCCCATCTTCTATATGCAGATGAAATCCTTTCTACCTGGCAAGTTTTGGAACTTCTCCGAGTAATACGACACCGTTTCACCTGCCATGGACATCTTTGACCACCACGCGGCTGTTGCGCGCAAACGGCTAGTGAAGGCGCATGTAGAATATTCCCGAGTCATCTCGCGCTATTAGGCGAATCAGGCAGTGCGACGATATTCTGGAAAGCGAACAGCTCGCACCAAAGCGGCGAGTAAGAACCAAGCGGACTCAAACCATCGCGAAGCATTCGGTAGAATTTGTAATTAGGAAGCAGCTGATAAAAATCTCTAAAGAACACGCCACTTACAACATTCATCTCGTTGAACTCAAATTGAATCGCTCTAACGCGATTTTCTCTCAGCAGATTCGACGCACCCTTTAGCACCTCGAGCTCATGCCCCTCGGTGTCGATCTTGAGCAGATCTATCTGAGAAATGTCGTTCTCAGCTACAAAGGTGTCTAAGTCAATAACATCTACCATGCATTGACCCGACTCCTTCCGATAGATCCCCTCAATGACCCCAGCATGCAATGATGCGTGCTCCGTACCCACGGATCCAGCGTAATCATAAAGTGCCATTTGGCCGGGGCGCTTCCGCATGCGACGTTGATTGCGGATATGCCTTCTATCTCAGATAAGCACGACGACAGGCGGCCATACGTTGCAGGGTGCGGCTCGAATGCAAACACCTGCGCACTCCTGTTCGCCGCGAGAGCAGCCTTTGCGTAGGAGCCTTCATTCGCGCCGACGTCGAAAACGGTGGGCTTCTGGCACGATGAGAGATATCTCCTCAGAAAGTGGCGCTCGCCGCTTACATTGTCGTCCTTGAAGTTGATAAGCCCGAGCCCGCGTATCGACGCATGAAAGAGCCCACGGTTAAACTTGCGAAAGCACTTTCTCGCAAACAAAAACGCGTAGACGTCAAACAAATCGGACTTTTTCATAATGTCTTTCCGAGCGTCATGTTATGTGCGTTTCACTTTTCCGCCTCTGCATAAATGGACACAAAGTCTCTCTCTTGGAGGTCAAGATTTGGATCGAATGGTCTCAGACGCACATTTCGAAATCCATTAGACTTCAAAATGTGAAGGAGGTTCTCCTCGTCAAACATATACTTGTGCTCTCCATCCATATAGGCTATGAAATTAGCATAGTCAATCAGCGTCGTGTGATTAAATGCAGGCGGGTACATCAAGTAATTTGAACTCAGGGACACACCTTTCGCATAGGCTTCAAGATAAATTCTTGCATTGGGAACGCAGATCAGGAATTTCCCTCCCGGTAACGAGCGCTCGTTTGCATTCTTCCAGGAGCAGTTGCGTCTGACGGAACGACAAATGCTCGAAGAAGTGAGAGGAATATATTTTCTGAAGGCTCTCGCTCGGGAACGGAATCCCGTTTCTTAAATCCCAACAGATGTCGCAGCCATTCGACATGTCAATGGTTATCCATCCGCCTTGCCCCTTCTTGTCTCCCGCACCAAGTTCGACACAAATGCTATCCCTCTTCTCCCTCAATATCCTCCGAATGATCCGCCCGGAAGATTGCTGCCTCGCACGATGGACAAGGGGCTTGACGGCACGGACGAGGAATGGGAGCCTGCCACTGATAAACTGTTTGGCCTTTGTAACCATTTACTCCTCACATGAACTAATCGTTTCGACCGTCGCCCATTGCGCAAAAACACGTCGAGAGATCACTGACACTCTGTCGTTCGGGTTCCGGTTTGAAAGAAACGAGTTGCGCCATTCCCCACCTTACGCAAACAATGGATTACGACTGCCTTGCAATCCTCGAAGGCAAATCGCATCATGACGGCCAAACAGAAGACCAGTGCTCTGGCGAACTCGTCCGACCAGGCGCAGGTATTTACGATCAATTAAGTCGACCCTTCTGAACCTATTACGTGTCTGTGAATCCAACCCATTCCCGGCAACGCCCAATACCACCGCCGAGAACTCAGGGTAGCGCCGATAACATCAGTAATCAATCGCTTGGGCTCTTCCTCAGCACCCATCTCTTCCCACTTCATCGCTATTAAGACTGCAATGAGAGCCACAACGAAGGATACTATTGCACCGATCTCTGCAATTCGCCTGCGCGAAGGGGAGGACCTCGTTTCCGGAACGTCTGCAACGTCCAAAACGCGAACCGCGGGAATCTCCTCTGCCTCCTCCACCTTGGCCGCTTCATACTGCTTGGTGAGGGCCTCCCACAGTGCTTCCTCAACTCGCATTTTGCGCTCCAAGTCGTAATAAGTAAGTCCTAATTGAGGCAATTCCTCGGCCGTAACGTAAGGAGACTGGCCTTGTACCGCCGCTAGCGGCAGACTTTTGCGGTAGTCCACCCATCTTGTCTAGTTCTCGCTGCAACTCTGCGTTATGCGCCTCTAAAGCGCGTACTCTGAGATTATCCTCCGAATAAGTTTGCCGCAACGCTGCCAGTTGACTGCGGCCATCTATCAGTTCAGCCTGCAATCTGAGCCCTTCATCCACCATCGATTTTGTTTGGGAGGGCATGTCGATTGCCCCACTCTTGGATGAAAACTGACTAAGTTCTTTAGCGGATTTCATCGAGTTGCGTCTTTAATACTCTCTACGCGCTCTTCGAGAAAGATCCGTTCACGACGAGCAGCAGACGTGGTATTGTCGGCTACCACGCGATTAAGTTCTTCTACGTACCCCTGCGCCATCTTTGACGCAAATACAGGATTTCTGTCCGTTACGCCAATCGTGATGACTCCACTTTTTCGATCTCCGCTCGATCTTGGTAGCACCGGCCAATGATTTGCGGGTGTCCTCTATACTTTGCGTCTTATAGTAATGGGCAAGATCCAGGCGATTGATCAAGCCATCTTGGACATTCCGGCTCTCCAGAATAGTCGATGAATAGATCGTCTGGATCGTCTAATCCCAGCGCTTCACCATCAAGTTCAGCTGGGGCACCACCGCCGGGCGAAAGCAGACTCATGATGCTCGGATACGGAGAGGCGTTGCCAGGAGGCATCAAAGTTGTTGTGGATGTATAGACATTTGGCAGGGACGAGCGCATACAGAACTGAGACGACAATGCCGGCGACAAGGATGCCAACGATCATCCTCCGTCTCACCCAACACGCCCGCAGGAAGCGAGCGATTTTTCGCTTAGAGTTTCGCCTACTTCTTCTTCTCCGCCATCGGCGGACTCAACTTCCTTTGTCTGGATCTGGAGTTCCGAAGCCGGTGTTTCGTTTTGAGAATCGATCCATTTGAAACTCACTCTCCGGGAAACTAAGCGGTGCCGGATTCCGCCGACCGCAAACCGGTCCAAACTTTCGCCTCGAAAAGTTGACGAAGAGGCGACTTCCGATTCTTTGCTGCGATCTGCTTTGTCGGTTAATGCGTCTGCGTCGCTGGCTGGATTCTCAGAAACCATTGAAAGATGCTCCTCGTGCTTCGTTAGTAGGCTGCGGCGATCGCGATCGGCAGGGCAGCCGCCGCCATGGCCTGCGCCACTGCCGCCATGTTCTGCCAGACCGTTGAGCCGCCGACAATCTTTTCAGGAACGAAGATAGTGTCGCCGGGCCGCATGCGAAGGCTCATAAAGTTATTGCTTACCCAGCTATCGCTGCGCGGCACAACTGACCCATCGGCGTGGAGCACGTAAATCTCTTTCTTGTTGCCGAAAGGTGTCGCGCCGCCCGCCTTGCGCAGATACCAGGCAAGATCTCTTCCCGGGCACGTAGCTTATCGCGGCAGGGTTATAAACTTGGCCACTAACGACGACGAAGTTTGGCCGCTTTGGTATCATACAGGGTGTCACCTGCACGCAGTTCAATATCCGCC
Organism: uncultured Acidobacteriaceae bacterium; assembly: GCA_963758785.1. GTDB lineage: Bacteria > Acidobacteriota > Terriglobia > Terriglobales > Acidobacteriaceae > Telmatobacter. Next base: position 101,836 of record CAVWXA010000009.1, on the reverse strand, counting down.
GGAGTATTTTCCCACCTGCTTATATCTGACGAGATGTTGATGATCAGTCGACCGCTGGCGGGATGGCTGCGAAGGCTTGCGAGAATCTCCTGCCGCTGCGTCTCGAGTGATTGCTGGATATCCGTCGCTGCTTGCGTAGGCCATCACTCCTGGTTTGACCTCGACCGGTGTGTTCTCGATTTGTTGAATCATCTGCTGACGTGCTTGCTCGGCCAGTAGTCGGACTTGTGCCCGCTCCAGGACGGCAGCGGGCGGATACGCATCCTCTCGAAAACCTCCCGCCCTCTTCAATACAGAGCTAAGGCGCTCTCCTGGTTGAATCGCGTAGCTGCCCGCATGCTCAACCTCGCCGCTTATCGTCACCGATGAACCGATATCCTGCCAGCCGGCCAATTGCCGAATGCTAACGACATCCCCGGCTGCAGTCGCACATCGGCATTTTTGTCACCATCCACATGCTTTCTCCACCGCGACGGTGCTATGGTTCACTTGTACCGTTTGGCCATTTTGCACTACATAGCTTGAAAGGCCGGCTTCTTCCCGATACGCGCTACGTGTGAATCCTCCCGCCATCCTCACCAATCCGGCCACTGTCATGCCTTGAGACATAGGATATGTACCGGGACGAAGAACTTCTCCCTCAATGGAAACAGTGGGTGGATCGATCTCATAGCGGCCAAAAATATGAATCAGATCGAAGGGTTCGAGGAGGAACGAATCATTACCGATCAGCGCATCGTGCAAGTTAAAACTGATCGTCTCTGGTCGAAAGTCGGGCGGCAAAAGACGAACGAGTTCCGCATGATCAGCCGGCTCCGGCAATACGTCCTGGTAAGAATGCAAGAGGTCGTTAATCGTCATCCCGTCTTTGTATGGATACACGCCGGGCCGATAGACATGTCCCTCGAGGTAAACCGCGTCCTGGTTGTAAGGCAAAATCTGCGAAATTACAACGTCGTCTCCGCCTTGCACCTCGAAACTGGCTAGCTTCTCCGTCGCTTCGGTCGGGTTGTTCGGGAGCTGCAGACTCAACATGGTGCGACGCTGGTGGGCCACGATTCGCGCCATGTTGATTTGTTTCAAGCTCGCTGTGCCGAGGATTCCCCCCGCCAGTTCGAGAACCTGATTCAGTGTCTTCTCCCCGTTTAGCTCGTAGATCGCGGGACGATGCACCATTCCTTCAACCGAAACCTGCGGACCAGCCGGTGGAACCATGAGAGTATCGCCAGGCAAAAGACGTTCAACATCTGAACGGACCCCCTTCAGCAGAAAGTCGTAAAGGTCGATTTGGCGGACCAGTTGATTGCCGCGATACTGTCGCAGGATGCGCAGCGACCCGAGACTGGTTGGGCCGCCGGCGGCGTAAAGGGCGCTCAGTGGCGTGGACAAAGAACTGACGTCATAAGCTCCCGGCCGCTGCACGTCTCCGACAACATATACCCGCACTGTGCGCAGCCGGCCCAGAGAGATTTCGACATGCTCATTTTGAAACTGCGTGCTGAGGGCTTGTTGGATGGCACTTTGTGCTTGCGGCAATCGTCAGTCCGCTGATCATGATTGCGCCCGCTTCAGGGAGCTCAATCTGGCCTTGGCGGTCGATTATCCTTTCCAATCGGCTCGACTGTCCACCCCACATATTTACGACGAGGCTATCCCCCGGTCCAAGAACGTAATCAGGACCGACGGGAAGATCCATCGGCAATTCGTTTGCATTCCCTGTCCCGAGAAGAAATGCGTCGCTGCCAAACCGCTGTAGCCCCCCTCCACCGGATGGAATCTGGGTGTAAAGATCCTGCAGCGACGGCAAATTTCCATAAGGACTAGGCTGCTGTATCTCTTGCGGTTCACTTTGATGAGTCTCGGCGGTTCTTTGGGCAGGCGTTGCGCGCGCACCTGTCGCCTGGGGACGACTGCCCTGCGTTGGTGGTTGGGTCGCACCATTTTGTGTAGGTGATGTTGTGGCTCTGGCGCCCTGTGCCGTTCCACCCGTACCATTTCCTGTCGCAGCTGGCGCTTGGCTCTCATCGTTTGGGGCAGACGCCTGTACGGCTCCCTCGGCGTTACTATTGGGGGCCGTCTCCTCGGCACCATTTCCTGTTGCAGCCGGTGTTTGGGGCTCACCGTTCGGGGCAGATGTTTGTGTGGTTCCTTCGGTTCCAGTGCTTTGGGATGCGTCTTGGGCGCGACCAACCTCAGAGATCGTGACGCCATAAAACAATATGGACAATCCAAAAGTGATTAGAAAGCCACGAACTCTTGTCCAGACTGGCATTGATTCACACATTCTTCGAACGTTAAGCAATACGCTGCACATTTTTTAACCTTTTCACGTGTGGATTTGTTGTTCCAGGTTGAGTGCCTGAAGCAGGCGACCACATTCGAGCTCAGTTACTGGCCACTGGCGGGGCGTTCATCCCAACGGAGGGCAACAGAGCACAACACTCGCGCCCGCGGTTGAATCCATCTCGATTCTACGGTTTGCACCGTGCGCTTCTTGTATCTTGAACTATTCGAGCTCACAGCCACCGATCAGGTCAGACTGCCGCCGGCATTAAGACCATATAAGTTTCGAACAGTTGTTCTCTTGCGATGCCCTGAACTTGGCGATTTGCAGGTGAGACTTGCTGCACCCACTTGTGTTGAACCTCTGACCCTCGTAGCCTACTGATGATTCCGCAGCCTCAAGTTCTCTTGAGAATCCATTCGTATCAGATCGTGGTGGCAGACGAACTGCTTGCACGGGAAAGCAGTTCGCAGCGATCGCCTGCGCATCGTGCCAATACCCAGATTGGCCGCCGACCACGCCGGATCGATTGGGGTAATTTCGCTCACTGCGCATCTTCGGCCTTGAATGTTGTGATTTTTGCCTCCAATTGCTGCACTTTCTTTTCCAGGCTCTTCATGTCAGCGCGGAATTCCTCGAGATGTTGTCCAAGGGGATCCTCTCGATTCACATCTTTCAGAACAGTCCGCATAGCTTCGCGAGTGAGATCTGATACGCTGCGTGCCCCGGTCAAGGAGCAGACGCGCATGAGGGCCACGTACTCCTCTTCGGAAAGACGGACGCTGATTGTGCGCGAGCGCGGCTTCAGAACAGTCATAGTTGCCCCTCCGAGCCTGATTTCAAATGCAGAGCGATCCCCTTCACTCTCATCTGTCTTTAGTAGTGGCGAGAAAAGGAACGAGAATACTCCGAACTCTTTTAAATAGCCGAGAGCCCTTTAGCTTGTAGGCAGGCTTCGCCCCTGTGAGTCCCAAGCGTTCACTGGAACCCTAGGCTAGGCAGATAAGTTAATTCGAACCGTGGAAACACACTCTGCCGCGCCGTTGCCGTGACGGGTGCAATGCTCTTTTCGCATTGAGGCGACGTTCAGAATAGCTTAAAACTAGCACGCAGTAATAAAGGGAGCAAGAAAAACGTGGGACAAATGCTTGACAATCTTGAGTCCTACACAATTTTATATCATTTTCATAACAAATCTCTTAGGTAGAAACAACCGGACTATATTTGAAATATAATGTGATACATTGTATGGCATTTGTATAACGAAGTGACTCAAAGGTTTACCTTCCATTGGACCAGCGAAATCCGGCCTGATCTCACCCCTAATGGGGCTGTTCAGGCTGACAAAGACCCAGCTTTCACGGCCCGCGGGGATGAAACGAATGCAATCACCCCGAGGACTAGACGGCTGAGCTGGCAGTTTTCCTGATCTCGGTTGTCACCTCATTGCCTCTTCACGGCGTTTTCCCAATTTTTTCTTCGTGATAATCCGTTTCTGTGTTGATCGCCCAGATATTGTCCTTGGCTACGACTCCGTTCACGATATTCTCGACCGCGGTCATGGCGGTCAGCATCGAGTGATCCTGGTTATTGTATTTGTGCATGCCATTGCGTCCCACCAGGAATAGGTTCTCGAATTTGTCGACATAGCGCCGGATCACATCAAAGCGGTTATACGTACCGAAGTAAGCTGGATAGGTCTTCGGAACACGAACCACGTGCGAATCTTCGACATCCTCCGCTTTTAAGATCCCGATCCGGGAGGCCTCGTCGACTGCGAGCCGTGCTGTCTCCGCATCGGAAAGCTTCCACATGGCGTCGGTCTCGTTGCAGAAAAATTCCAAACCGATCCAGACCTTGTCAGGGTCCGAAACCAGCCATGGACTCCAGTTGTTGAAGATTTGCAGACGCCCCACCGTCACATCCGGCTCTTGGATGTAGATCCAGTTGTCCTTGAGGAGCTTGCCGTCGTCCTCAGCGACTGCCAGCTTTCGCACCAACAGACCCACAGTAATGAAGTCGCGATACATCAGCCCTTCACTGACCTCCATGACTTCTTGCGGCACTTCGCATGAGAGAGCTCGAATCAGGTCCCGTATCGGCATGGTCGAGAAAAAGTAATCTCCAGAATAGGATTGGTGCTCTCCGGCTTCGTTCTTTCCCTCGATGCTCACAACGCGGTTGCCATCCACGTGGATGCGGTCGACGGCGATACCCTGGTGGATTTCGCCACCACCCTTGCGAACCAGCCCAGCCACGTGTTCCCAGAGTTGGCCAGGGCCGAACTTGGGATAAAGGAACCTCTCAATGAGAGAGGTTTCCGTCTTCTTCTGCGCTACGTCGCCGGAGCGCGCTGGGACGAAAGTCTTTTTCAGGAAATGAATGACAACGCCTTTCAGGGAAAGTCCTTTGATACGCTGCGCGCCCCATTCCGCGCTAATTTGATCGCAGGGCACGCCCCACACCTTCTCCGTATAGGACTTGAAAAAAGTAAGATAGAGCTGCTTTCCAAAACGATTAATGAGAAAATCCTCGAGCGACCGTTCTTCGCGTTGTGGCAGCAGCGCTGAACGCAGGTAGCTGAGCCCGCATCGAATCGTGCGGACCGCGCCCAACTTCCTTAGCGTGCTGGCGCTGATGCGAATGGGATAGTCGAAGAAGCGGCGGAGAAAATATATGCGGCTCTTCCGCTGGCGGACCAACATCACCAGATCTTCTGTTTTCGGATCACCACCCGAAATCGCACCCGGAACGTCGCGCTGTTGGCCTTGGTAACGAAGCTGCCCGTCATCGCCTGCGCCGGCCTCAATCGGCATCATTTCCAGCCACCACTTCATGACTCGGTCCGATTTGGAAAAGAAGCGGTGGCCGCCGATGTCCATCCGGTTGCCCTTGTAGCGAACAGTGCGCGAGATGCCACCGATCTCCTGGTTAGCCTCGATCACGATGGGCTTAATCCGCGATTGCCGCTGGAGCTCGATGGCTGCAGTGAGCCCTGCCGGACCGGCCCCGACAATAATGGCAGAGCCCTCTTTCATTCCGTGCACTGATCCCCCTACCCGGAAACACGAGTGTCTGTTATGCATCTTCCCACGTGCGGCGCATCGACACAATTCTTCTCAAGCCGAGAAAGGAGAGACGTCACCTTCTGGGTATCTGCGCCGTGAATGGCGAAGTGATGAATTGACTTGGCTCCAGCCGAAGAATTGCAGTGCAAAACTCTTTTGCAGCTTCTTAAGGCCTTTGCACCCTGGTTTGGGCGTTTGCCGAACGCGGACGGCATTGCAGAAGGATTGACCGGCGCAAAGGAGCCTCACGAGCAAGCCGCAAGCTCACTTATTGCCCGTCCCGATATCGAGATATTTCACGATTGAAGTTTCTGAATTCGGCGGCAATCGGCCGTTCCCCCTATTGTGCACGTTCGGCGACAACCCTCACGTTGCCAAGCAGCCCTGATTCTGCCGGCTCCCTGGGACCGAAGAAAATACCTCCACGCGGAGGCGTAGGTCCGGCCAGTGACAGCACTCGCTTCTCCGGCGGCAAAAGTCGATCGCCGACGATCCGGTTGGTCCACTCATTGGTCACCTTAATCGCCAACTGGTTCTCGCCAGGCTTCAGACGCTGAGGTCACGTCGAGCCGGTATGGAGGCGCCCACACCATTCCTACAGATTTGCCATTCACTGTGACTTCCGCAATGTCGCGCACTGCTCCGAGATCGAGATACAAATGCTGGCTCGGGCGAAACCATTCTGCGGGAGCCCGAATATTCTTGCTGTATGTCGCGGTGCCGGAGAAGTACTTCACGCCCGGGTCAGAAACTACCGTCCAGGAAACAAGATTCGTCATCTTGATATTCGCTGGAGCGCCCCAGTTAGGCGGAAATGTCAGGGTCCACGATCCCGGAATGGTCGCAAGCGGTCTTTCGACCGTGTGACTCGTCGTATTCCCTCGCACCGGCGCCGCGTTGCGCAAGATCACAAAGACAGCCTCGCGCTCTGCAAGGTCCAGCGACACCGTAGTGAACCCAGGCTCTTCCACGTAAGCAGCCGGTTCGATGCCAGGCTGCCGGTTGCCGCTCCGATCCGCAACAAGGGTCGTCATCCCCTCCTGATTCCCTTCAATCTCATCGGTCTCGCCCGTCATGGGCCGCCAGATCTGCACATCTTTTCCGGTGCTTCGTAAACGCGCATCGATGTGCTGCGGAGCATCGGCCTGGTTCACGACAAAATAGATATCGGCATCCGCCATGTGTCGGTGTACCCACGCAGGTGGACTTTCAAGACTGCCGCTTGATTGAAAATCCGGAAGATCCTTCAGGCGGCTCAGCACCTCGTCGAGAGTGAGACCGGTGTAAGTCATTCCCTTCCCGAATGCGTGCTGTGTGTCGGTCACGCCGTCCGTATCGCCCCAGAGATCGGTCGCCATCGCGCGAACTTCGGCGTCGGCGTCTGGATAATGTACGAGGCTCGGCGACGTCCTCGGTCGCGAGCCCACGATCGTCGCGCCAGCCGCAACCAGTTCGTGCAGTTTTCGCAAAACCTCCGGGGTCATCTGCGTGGTAGGCGGCAACACCAGCACGCGGTAGGTCATCCCATCAGGCATTGCGGCGCTGCCATCCACATGAATCCGGCCATCGGCGGTGACGCTCATGTGGTTGAGCAGAATGTCTGTGTTTACGTAGTCGTAATCGTATCCGGCGGGCGGTGCGGGAACTAGCCCGGCGCCCCAGAATGGCATCGTCGAAGGCGCGCCTTCAGGCAGCAGATACGCCAGGTCGGCCACCGGACTTCCCTGCTGCAGCATGTAGGAGACGCGCGCAAAGTAGGTCATCACCGGCCTGGCCAGCTCCGCCCATGTGATGTTGCGGTTGATGTTGGTGCCGACCATCGTGTTGCCGGGCTTGGTGTCCAGCGGCTGTTCGGCTGAAGTATGAAACACCAGCCGGTTCACGCCCTGCGTAAACCAGTAATCGGCAATCTTCTTGAGCGTGTAAGGCGACTCGTATCCGCCCCCGGTAAAAGATTCGGTCGCGACAATCGGCTTTCCATATACATGCGCAGCCGAAGCAGCGCCTCGAACGTCGACGTAGTACATCGACTCGGGATGCAGCGCGCGCACCCAGAACTCCGCCATGGGAATGTCGATATGGCTCTTGTTCAGCAGAGTGTCCTCAGGAATTTCAAGCGCTACGCCGGAGGCCTCGGCATAGCTCCCCATGCCCAGCTGCTTGAGTTCGCTTTCCATGGTGCCGTAGTAGTCGCTCGCGTAGAGATCCGCAAGGGTACGCCGGAAATCCCACAGGAACCGGTCGCTCTCCTCCGCACTTCCCACCACGTGGCCAGCGAGCACCGGCAAGTAGGGAGTGGGGTTGTAGCCGCGTCGCCGCTCGAACTCGGCGATCATATCGTCGGTCCAATTCTGCATCCCAGCTTCCCAGCTATCCATGGTCATGTATTTGAGTGCTGTTCCGGTCAGATCACCGAGATTCTGCTGGATCGGGTCCATGTAGCCGTGAAAGTAATCGCGCACGTCCTGCGCGTTGAATTTGTCCACTTCAAGCCCGGTAGCCGAAGGGATCGCGGGGTGGTTCGTCGCGCCGGTGAGCGAGTAGCCCATGCGCAAAATCGTCCAGTTACCCGCGGGAACTTCCCAATGCAGAGTGCCGTCCTTGTCCATCTTGCCCGTCAAATCCATGATGTCGCCGCGCGCAATCTCCGCCGCTCAGGCGCTGCCGGCGTCGGCACCACGTCGTACCGATCCATCAGGCTGCCAAATGCTCCCTTTATCCTCCCAGCGATTGACGCGCGCGTCGGAGTAAAAGATTGCTTCCGTCAATGTGTACTGCGGCGCGGGACTTGCCGTACCTCCGTGAATGACCGCCGCGGGCAACAGCCCCGCCCCATCCAATTCGATGCGAAAGATCTTCGCCGTCACGGCGGGAAAAGCAAATGTTCGGATCGCCGCGCCGTGATAGCCCTGCGGGCCCGGCAACACGGCGATGGTGTTGAAGTGCACTCCATCATCGCTCGCAAGTACGCGACCCACCGGAATTCTGCCGCGCGCATCCGAGTGAAAGAGCGCGCGCCGTGATACGGCTGGTCAAATTCGTATTGCAGCCATGCCGGGCCGCCATCTTTGGGCGCGGCGATATCGACGGATGTATTCAGGCTGTCGTCGAGCAATGCGCGCCGCATCAATCGGCCCATCGTTGGTCATTGCCTTCGGATGCAGCGCAGCCATCGACTTTGCGTCAGAAGGAGTCCGGTATGCAATGACCACGCTGTCTCGGTAGAACTTCGCCGCATCTGGGCGCGCGCCTGCGCTCAAATCGCGCACCGATCCCTCATTCGAGGGAGGCTCAGGCAACTTCGCATCGAACTTTCGCGGCCCATCGGCACTGGTCTCGCTCCACACGAGCTTTTTCATCGCCTGCTCGGGCTTTACCCACGGCCCCCCAGCCTCGCTCCAGCCCGGTGAGCTGAAGATCGACATCTCCAGCTCTAGCCGCTTCGCCTCTTCCGCCGCGTGACGCACCGCGTGGTACCACTCCGGCGTGCCGAAGTAGATCTTCTTGTCGACAACCTGCCCGCTCCCCGCCGATACATCCGCCAGTTGAAACCCGCCGATGCCAACGCGCTTCATCCACTCGAGATCTTTCGTGATGCCATCCTCGGTCACGTTGCCGTTGGTCCAGTGCCACCAGGTGCGGGGCTTGGCAGAGTCGGGCGGATTGCGGAACCCTTGCTCCAGCGCAACCGGCGCGCTTTGCGCAACAGCCAGGCAAGCCGCGCCAAGTGACCAACACCGCGGCAAGCGGTAGTTCCCTTTTCGCCCCTTTGCGCATCTCTATCCCTCCCTCTGTTCGGGTCGACTGGCACGGCTTGCTGTCAGATCGCGCGCGCTACTGCTCGGGATGCAAATGCATCTTCAGAAACTCAACGTAAATATCCCAGTCAGTGGGAACCATCCCATGGCCGCCGTCGTGCATGTAGTACGCGAGATCGTGCAGGATGGGAACTTTCGCCGCGGGCCACACATCGGTATCGAGAGAATCTTTGCCGAGCAATTTGTAAACCGGGCCCGCCGCAACCTCCGCAAGAAACTCCCCCTTGGGATCTGACCAATAATCTGTGCTGCCTGTTTGCAGCAGCAGCGGCCGTGGCGCAATCAGCGCGATCAGCATATTCGCATCCATCGGAGCCTTGTCCGGGAAGCCCGCCCAGTGAGCGTAATTTTCCGCGAACTGATAGGGATAACGCGTCGGCGCCGTCAGGTGGGCAATCGTCTCTCCATAATCGCGATGGCTCAGCGCCGCGCCTCCCTCGCCGGAGCAGCTCGCAATCACAGCGGCAAAGCGCTGATCGTGCGCGCCAGCCCACATCACCGTCTTGCCCAGCCGCGAGACGCCGTGGATCGCAACACGCTTGGCATCAATGCTCGGGTCAGTTTCAAAGTAATCTTCCACGCGGCTCATGCCCCATGCCCACGCGGCAATCGATCCCCAATCGTCCGGCGCGCGATCCGTTTGCCCCGGCTTGAGATACCGCGCGCGAATCCCGTTCGCAAACCCTCCCAGATAATCCGGATCGAGTTCGCCGTAATAATAGGTCGCAACGCCAAATCCGGCATCGAGCAACGGTTCGACATCGATCCTGCCAAAGCCACGTCCCTTGGGCGGCATCACTTTTGTGTTGGTCCGCGGATCCCAAACTTCCTCGGGCGTAATACCTGGATCGTCCACCGCATTTTGTACGGCACCAAAGTTGATCGTGAAGAACATCGGCACAGGCTTGTTTGCAGCCGCCGGAAGATAGATCAGCAGATGAATCTTTGGCCAGGTCGGGTCCTTCGAAAATGAAATCGTCACCTGTTTGCGAATCGCTTTTCCGTCGAGCGCGGGCGTCCCCTTGTCAGTCACGTCAAAGCTCTCTTCCGCGGGCCGTCCCGGGTCGCGGCCATATTGCTGTGTCTCAAAGATCTCCTCAATTTCGGGACGCCGCCTGGTGACCCAGGTCTTCGCATTCTTCACCGGCTTCCCGTCATTCAGCTTCAGCGGGTCGGGCAGCGTGTAGGTGCCAACCTTCGCCTCGTCGTAGTTCACAGGAATCCCCGCAACCACATTGGGCCCAGGTTTAGGCGTCGCCGGCGCGGACTGCTCCGCCGGCGTCGGTGGCGCCGTTTGCGAGGGTGCAGCCGGCACTTGCGCATACAAATCAAGCGCACAAAGCACAACTGGAATAAGCAACATTCTCTTCAATTGCATAGCGTTGTCTCCGGATCACGACCGCGATCGCTGCGATTGGGTAATGAAACAAATTGCAGTCTGAAAAGATAGAATTCCCGCTCTATCGGTGTCAAGCAGCGATCGGGACCTTCACATTGCGTGCAGTACAACGGCCGCGATTCCCTTGCCGATAAGAAGGCTCATTCAGCCCGCCCCGCGACGCCATCCGCCACACCAGGCAAAACCAAAGGATCATAAGCGGCATGATGAGCCAGGGCAGGTGCGGCTCGCGATACAGCATGACGACGTCACTGCCGCTGATGAACTGGCGAAGATAACCACTGCGGCAAAGGCGCTTGCGGTTCCAAAACTGCGCAACTGGTCGATATCGACTGCGAGGTAACCGCGTGCACTCTCTGGCACAGCTCCGAGGCTCCGCATGTTCTGCAGAGTGGGCTGAGAGTTTCTCCGGAGACTTCAGGCGGAGACAAAATCTGAGATAACCCTTAACCTCATGAAGCACAGGCGGAGCGGACCAGTGTGGATCGGATGAGGCCTACTCTCGAATATGGAGGATGCCCCGATCCTTGACCCGCTGCTACGCACTTGCGCCAGAAACTTTCTGTTGCTGGAATGGATTCGTTGGCATAGGTGTCACTCATCGCCGCGCTCTAATATAGGATGAGCAGAATCGCGGTGCAGCCTCGACGTGCCGGGTGTTCAGCTGGATGATGCTCCTGCCATTCCCCTTCGTCCAGCAGTTAAGATCGGATAGACTTCATCATCTGGAGGCCGAATGTCATTTCGAGTGCTTGGGTGGCTTGCGCTTTCGCTTCTCGCGACAGGCCTCCACGCCCAAACAGACCTTTCGACCCGCTATCAACTCTTTGGCGGATACAGCTTCCTCTCCAACTCGATCAATGGAGTGAGCGGTTCCCATCAGCCGCTCAATGGGTATGAATTTGCTTTCGCCATTCCCCCATGGCATGACCTGCGATTTAAGCTCAACGCCTTTCAGTATCGCGGAACCAACCTGGGCGCGGCCGAGCAACCATACTTCATCATGGCGGGCGGGCAATACGGAAGAAACTTCGGCAGGGAAGCCGCTTTTGTGGAGGCAATGGCTGGGGAAGGTAATGTGAACGCCAATTGGGGCGCAAACAAAACCATTGGCGATACGGCGTCGTTCTCGGCGGTCCTCGGCGGCGGGGTCGATACGCCTCTTTCGCCGCACTTCGCTTTCCGCGTTCAGGGAGACTTCCAGTATGCGTATTTCAAACAGAATGCAACCTTTGACCTCGCCATCGGTCGGCCGATCTATGTCGCCGGTCTGCCTAATTATTTTGGCCGCATCTGCACTGGGTTAGTTTGGCGCTTTTAAGCGCTGTTTGTTTCCGAGTTCTGGAACTTGCCCTAGGGCTGACTTGTCCGATGATCTTCGACCCTGTGCATTTGAATTCTTCCCGAGCGGGGATCTCCCAATGTCTTACATAGATCACAGCTTGTCGACAATCCGGAACCGCGGCCCTCGATTCGCACCACGCACAGGTGGGCTCGGCTACAGTCGGAGGAGTTTCGTCAGGAAGTTTCTCCTGAACTTGCTTTTCCTTCCGGCCGCGTTTGGCCTTTCAGCGCATCCACTCGCGCATGCCCAGTCGCCTTGTACGGTTGATAAGAGTGAACGCGCCGCAGCGAAGAAGCTCGGCGAAAATCGACCGGTAGAAAGCGAATTGATCTATGAAGGGCAAGGTTCATTCGGCAACTATAAGATTTTCGCTCAGGGAACCGACAGCAAACTGTTTACTTCAGGGGTGGAATACGATCGCCATTCATGGGGTTGTCTCCTGAAAGCTCAGGTCTACTACGTCGCAGAATTTCTGCCGTTTGTGCTTCTCGATGAGCCGGCGAACCTAAACTACTATGGCGTTGGATTATCTACAAATAAACGGCTTGTTCCGGGAATCGGGATCACGCCGGTTGGCTTTCGATTGCTCTGGCGCGATGGCAAAGCCATCAAACTATATTTGATGGCCAAAGGCGGATTCCTCGTATTTTCAAAAAAAGCCGAATCTCCCAATGCGAGCTATGAAAATATCAGTCTCCAGTCGGACATCGGAGTACAAATCCGGCTGAGCCAGAGATTGGATCTGCGCCTCGGCGTGGGCGATTATCACTTTTCCAATGCCTTCGTTGTCCCGTCCAACCCCGGCCTTGACGTCATGTCGTGGACCTCGGGAATCAGCGTCCACCTTAGAAAATAATCGTGCAATGCGCCCGCACCTGCTTTGAAGAAATGAGACTTCCTTAAAGCGGCGGCGTTCCCTCGTCCCAGCCTTGCAGCGGTTTCGGAAATCGCGTATCCGCATTCACGACATCGGAGTGGGAGTGACCATCAGGGAGCGACGACCGTCGCAGACGTTTTTTGCCGGCCACACTATTTCCAAAACTGCTTTAGAGACCTCCAACCGCCGACGCGCATTCACAACGTCGCGAGCCGCTCATTGTTCCGCACCGAACGAACCCATTTGTGACAATCCGATGACAGTGCGCTGACAACTACGGGATCCTGGAGCCGCTACAGTTCAGCTAGTTCGTAATCAGGTGAGCGAATCAAACCACTCATCCGCATTCTGGTTACGGCAAGAGCTCACGCCAATCGGAGGAATCGGTGTTGAAAAGCAAAGTTCAGCCGCCTCGAGCGGTGGTTTGCGGCGCCGGCGGGTTCATCGGCGGTCATCTCGTCAAGGGCCTCCAGAGCCGCGGCGTCAAAGTCATTCGAGCAGTGGACATAAAGCCGATCGCCGAATGGTTTCAGGTGACGGACGGTGTCGAGAACGTCTCCCTTGATCTGAAGCAGAAGGAAGATTGTCTGGACGCTGTTCGTGGCGCGGACCACGTGTACCAGCTCGCCGCCGACATGGGCGGAATGGGCTTCATCCAGAACAACAAAGCGCTCTGCATGCTCAACGTTCTCACCAGCACAAACACTTTGCTTGCAGCTCACGAATCGGGAGTTACTCGGTTTTTTTACGCATCGTCGGCTTGTGTGTACAACGCGGAGAAGCAAAACAGCCCGGATGTAGTAGCTCTTAAGGAATCGGATGCCTATCCAGCATTGCCAGAGGATGGTTATGGCTGGGAGAAACTATTCAGCGAACGAATGTGCCGCCATTTCGAGGAAGATTTTGGAGTCGTTTGCCGCGTGGCTCGCTATCATAACGTCTACGGCCCGCTTGGCACCTGGAATGGTGGAAGGGAGAAGGCACCCGCTGCGATCTGCCGAAAAGTCATCGAGGCCAAAATGGCTGGAATTCATGAAATCAATATCTGGGGAGACGGACACCAAACACGCAGCTTCATGTTCATCGATGACTGCATTGCTGGAACACAGCGGATCATGAACGGCGACATCGCAGAGCCCGTCAATCTTGGTTCCAGTGAACTCGTAACCATCAATCATCTGGTCGACATCGTGGAAGAAATCGCAGGCGTACGCTTCAAACGCACCTATGATCTGAGGGCGCCAAAGGGCGTGAACGGACGCAATAGTGACAACTCAATGATTCTGGCCCGTCTCGGATGGGAGCCATCCACTCGGCTCCGCGACGGAATGGAAGAAACCTATCGCTGGATCGAGCGCGAGATGATCCAGGCTAGGAGCGGTCAAAGACTGTTCGCTGCTTGACGTTCTCCACGTCCAATGGCCAGATGACTGGCGTCCAGGTGGGAAAACAGAAAGGCCTCAACCGGTTTCCCGGCTGAGGCCCTCTTACGTTCACTTTTGCTCCTTCTTCGTCTTTAGTGCTGGCGCGGAACGGCGTCACGAGCTTGCATTAGAAGTTAAACCGACCAGTGAGCTGAAGAATTCTTGGGTCGTTCGCCTGGGTTGCTGCAACTGACCCGAACGACGTGCCCCCAATGCTGGTGCTTGGATTCGAGAAGTTCGGCGTGTTGGCGACGTTGTACGCCTCTCCGCGAATCTCAAACGTGTAGTTTTCGTGAAGTTGGAACGACTTGAACAGCGAAGCATCAAGCAGCGGGTGAACATGGAAGCGAACACTTTCCATGTCCGATCCGATTGTCGCCAGCCAGAACCCCGAAGGATTCTGCTGGAACGCCGGAGTCGATGATGCGCTGGCGCACGCTCCCGCACCGACCTTGTTTGTGTAGACAGGCGAGTTATTCACAATACTCACGGTCTGGTAGCAGGTGTTGAAGTACTGGCCATACGATGGATTCGACAGTTTAGGATTCGCAATCTGCGTGTAGCCGCTGCCCGGCGTGGAAACCAGGCCGCCATTGGTCTCACGTAGCACGGTATTCAATGTCCATCCGCCGACAATCGTCTTTCCCACATAGGAATGAATGAGCGTCGGTATCTGGTAAGTGGCGATGAAATTCTCGATCCACGTCGGACTCGAGTCCTCGTAGCGGAACAACTGGTTGAATGTGTTTTGTCCGCCGTTGAGATAGGAGTTCTGATCCATCAGTTTGTCCCAGGTCACGTTCCCCTGAAGGCTTAAACCATGACTCATGCGCTTCGCAGCCGAAATTTGCAGCGAGTTGTAGAGCTGCTCCCCTATCGACGCGTAATCGTCGGTCACACCGGTGAATTCCGGATAAGGAACCAACAGGCTTGACTGCAAAATCATCGCAGTGGCGTTCGATGAAGATGCGGGCAGTAGCGCCGCTCCATACATGGGATTCGGCACCTTCGTATTCAGATAAGTCGCTTGCGCGAGGTTGTTGTAGTACTGAATCGGCAGGCCGTCGATCGACTTGTTCACTTCCTCACGCGATTCTTTTTGTCCAACGTACGCCACTGAGAGCAGCACGCTCCAGGGCGCCTGGTATTCCGTACTGACCGACCACTCCACGTCCTTCGGTTGCACATGGCTGGGATCGCTATACGAAACGCTTTGTCCTAACGCAGACGCCAGCCCAAGCGAACTGCCTGTGGGCTGAACCACTCCGGATGGAAACGGATTTGAGAGATAGCTCGCGGGATGGATGTTGTCCGTCGTGGCCACGTAGCTGGTGGAGGCGCTGTAACCGGTACTGATCGGGCTCTCAAGAGTGTTGAGAAACACGATACCGAAGCCTCCGCGAAACACGAGATTGGGCATCAACTGATAGGCTCCGCCAAATCTTGGCTGCCAGTTGCTATAGTTCTTCGGGTAAGGCGTGCGATTTCCATAAGTCACATACTGCAGGCCGCCGGGCAACGGAAGTCCCGACACTTGCGCCTGCATAGGATTGATGCAGGTGGTACAGAAGTTGCTGACCAGCCGGTTGTACCGTTCCGTAAAGGGCGACTCGTAGTCCCAGCGAAATCCCATATTCATGGTGAGTTTCTCTGACACGCGCATGTCGTCCTGGACGAAGCCGCCATAATAGATTTCCTGCATTGCGTAGGCAATGTTATTGCCGTAACTTCCGCTGGAAGGAACGCCAATGAGCATAGCCGCCAATGCATTTCCGGAATTGCTATCTCCGCCGACTGAACAGATTTCTCCAGTTGGGCAGGCCCCGGTGTTCGAATTCAGCTGCGTGAACTCGCGATTGAAATTGAACGTGCCGTATCCGCTTTGCGGGTTCTGCACGTCGTACCTGTCGAAGTTGGCGTCGAATCCAATGCGCAGATCGTGCTTCCCGTGCGTCTTTGAAATTACCGTGCCCGGAGAGATCAGCGTAAATGTGCTCACTTGCCCGCCTGCCCCCGCCGCAAGCCCCAGATAGCCGCCAAGAGGATCGGTGAAGGATATCCCTGGAAAAGACTGATAAGCGACACCGTCAGGATTGATGCCAAGTGAATTTGTGTTGTAAGTGAGACCCTTGTAGACAAGACCAAACGGGTGATAGATCAACCCGATGTGCGTATCCACGGCAAGTGTCGCTGACGGCATCCAAAGGTCCTGAATATGACCGCCGACATTATTGCGGTAAACGGTGTAGTCCAATCCGGACGCGCCAATCGGCGTCGGGAAGTTGTCGTTCGGCACCAGCTGATTCAAGATTGCCTTGAAGAACGACGCATTCATCTTGTTGGTGTTCGAGAATGACTGGTCAACCCGGCCTACCAGCGAGAAGTACTTCTCGTCATAGGTGAATCCGCTGGAAGGTATGTAATTGTTGGGTGAAGAGGTTGTCGGTGTGGCATTCGGTTGCGGATACAAAGCCATCAGCGCCGCGCCTACCGCCCCGGTAAAGTAGCTTGACGGGATCTTGTTATTCAGAAACGGCACCCGGTTGCCATTTGCGGCTGTAGGTTGCGTCGGATCGTAAAGTTGCTGGCCGGCGCCCGGGTTGCAAATGCCGCCCGAACTGAAGCTTGTGCACAGTCCTGAGAAGTCTCCCGTGCGCTGTGCCGAAGTTGGCACGATTCCATTCACTGTGGCGACTGAAGTAATTGGCAGTTTCGCCTGCACACGCTCGTAGGCCACCATGAAATAAGTCTTGTCATGCGCGTCGTAGACATGCGGGATCGAAGCCGGTCCGTCGATGACAAATCCAGGCTGGCTGGTTTGGTCATTGGTTCTCGGTGTCGCGCCTGTTTTTGCGTTCTGTAATGGAACGCGCTCCGAAGTGTTCGCGTCCATATAGGTATTCTGGAACACGTAGTATGCTGCGCCGTGATATTGGTTGGTTCCCGCGCGCAGCACCGTATTCTCAATTGCCGCGCCATGACCAACCTCGGCATCGAACAAAGTATTTTGAACCTTGACTTCCTGCACTGCCTCCATCGAAGGCACAAAACCCAGGTAGTTGGTTCCCGAAAATCGCTCTGCTGGGTCGTCCGGAATTCCATCAAGCGTCAGCCGCACGTGGTTGCTGATTCCGTTGATGACCAGTTGCACCGCGGTTCCACTGAATTGATTTGCCTGTGAACTCGGCTTTGACTGCATGTACTGGCCCGAATAAACACCGGCCCCGAGCGTCGTGAAGATGAACGGGTTGTGCCCAATGAGAGGCGTGTCGACAACCTGTTGAGTGCTGATGGTTGTTGCCACCTGCCCAGAATCGGTGTCTAACTGGATTGCATCCGCGGTTACCATCGCGGTCGTGGTCGCCGAACCAACGACAAGCGTAAATGGAACATCGGCAGTGCCGCCCGCTGTCACCACCACATCGATCCTGGTTTGCGACCCGAACCCTTTAGCCGAAACCGTCACCTGATAGGTATCAGGCGTCAAAAAGGGGATCGTGAAGTCGCCCGTACCGTTGGAGATTACTTTGGAAACGAATTTTGTCACTGTATCCATCGCCGTCACGCTCGCGTCGGGAATTCTCGCGCCGGCGGTGTCGGTAACCGTGCCACTAATTGCGCCCAGGTATTTTGCCTGAGCACTGCTTTTCGTCGCCCCGCATAGCACCACTAAGGCGATCGAAACGATCATCCAAAGGGTGCATCTGCTGAGTCTTTTGCTCGCTGCATTCACTGCCCTCATCACTAAATTCATATTGGTCCTCACTGTCAGGTTGTCGTGCGTTGACTGTCATCATTCCTGTCATCGCGCCTCTTTCGGCCGATGATCTGCTGCTCAGCCGTTCGGACGTGTTGTCTCTGCCGGATTACCTTTGGAGCTCTCTTCTCTACGCTCTACTGACACATAACCCCACAACGCTCGGGCGGAGTCGTCAGCGCGTCGGAATGCCACATGCATTCTTGATAACGCTTTCAATAGATGGCAAGTTAATTCACCGGAAGAGGGTCACGGTCTTAACCGCTAGAATCCACGCAAGTCTTTTGCGGAGAGCGTAATAGCGATCCTACCAACGCGCTCAATCGCGAAGGTTAAGAGTGTTGCCATTGCCTGTTTTTATGCGACCTTCATCCATACATTGCCGGTATCGTCCCCACAGTTTAGACTTGGAGCCATACATCTGAGCAGGGTCGATGGGATCAGTTGCGGAAAATCCGGCTTTGGAAGCTCTGGAGGATCCGCCCAGCGTTGATGAACGGCGGGCTCTCGTCGAACGCGTCGCCGCCTGCGAACAATTCAGTCGCTCTGCCCGTCTTCGCGATTTTCTACTCTATGTAGGCAGGCAGTCTCTCAAAGACGGTTGTCAGGAGATCCACGAGCAGGAGATCGGCGCTAAAGTTTTTGGCCGGCCCGACTCCTACGACCGCACCTCCGACAATATCGTGCGCGTGAATGCGACCGAGCTCCGAAAGCGCATCGAATCTTACTTTGCCACCAGCGGCGCTGACGAGCCACTCGTCTTCGAGATTCCCCGCGGCAGCTATAAGCCTGTTTTTCATCGTCGGCTCCCTCAAGTTACAGATCCTCCGGCCACGAATCTGCAAGCTTCTCAGCTTCCGATATCACCTGCGCCGGTTGTAAAGCTACCGGTCCGCGATCGCCCTCGAATCAGTGCGCATCTTTGGTGGGCGTTGGTCACGCTGTCCCTCACCCTTGCGTGCTCATTCCTCGTCGTGCAGAACCGCACGATGCGCACCGCCCTCCGTCCATGGGAAGACCAGCCGGCAGTCGCTTCCTTTTGGACCGGCTTCCTCGACTCCCACTTGCCGACGGACATCGTCCTGCCCGACGACTCGGCGAGCGTGGTCGAAGACATCACACACAATCCCATTACGCTCGGCGACTACCTCAGCCGCGGATTCGAACGGCAGATTCAGTCATCCAGCATGAGCGTCGACCGCAAAGAAGATGTGTATGAGATCTTCAATCACAATCTCGTCACGTTTGGAGCGGTTCGCGCTGTTCAATTGGTTCTTGGGGAGATTCCATCAAACGATTCGCGTTTCCTGGCCTTCACACGCAACTTCTCGGCCGATGAGGTGAAACGGAACAATGTCGTGCTCATCGGAGGGCAGAAAGCCGTACCCTGGGATTACCTCTTTGATGGCGAATTGAATTTCGTCACCGATTATGACTACGCGCAATCGCTGCAAATCGTGCGCAATCGCAATCCGAAGGCGGGAGAACAACCGGTCTACACGGTGGGAGAGAGGGGCGGCGCCGGCGATCTGATCGGCTACGCTACCATCGCCTACCTGCCCAACCCGAGCCGCACTGGACACGTCCTCATTCTCGCCGGAACCGATTCCGATGCTACCGGCGCCGCGGCAGCGTTCCTTACTTCTGAAGAGCACATGCAGGCGCTCCGGAATATTTTTCACGTCAATCGCTTTCCCTACTTCGAGGTCTTGCTCAAGACATCTCGCGTGAACGGGACGTTTTTCGACGCCGAGTGCATCGCCTATCGCACCTATCCTGATCTGCATTGAAGAGTTTCGCATCGCGGCAAAGCTTCGCCGCCGTCCAACATCGCCTCCATAGTTTGTTAATCTTTCAGGCCTCCTGTATCCTCCCGCACACAACGGTCCTTCCCCCGGCTGGCCCCGAAAGTGAGTGACGGCTTGCCGCTTCGTCTCTAGCCCTCTCGAATCAATCTGCACTGCCCGGCAAGAAAAAGCGCCCGTGCGCCCTGCGAACGAATGCCTGCCGGAGTAAGATCGCAGATGACCGACCAAACAAATCATGGAAAGACAAATCCGTATCATCAAAGGCATGAGCGTACGCACTATTCTGTTTCTTGCGGCAATAATTGGGATGAGTTTTAGCCCGGCAGCCGCCCAATCTTCAGCAACCAGCCGTGGGGATGCTCTGGCATCGCAATTCCAGACCCCGCCAGACTCGGCCAAGCCGCTAGCCTATTGGTGGTGGCTCAACGGCCACACAGACGACGCAACAATCACAAGCGACCTTGAGGCCATGCGTCGGCAAGGCTACGGCGGCGCCATCCTGATGGACGCCAATGGCTCGGACCAGGGCGGCAACATCGGCGTCTCTGCGGGACCCGAGTTCGCCAGCCCCGCGTGGCGCGACCTGTTTCTGCATACGCTCAAAGAAGCCCAGCGGCTGGGCCTGCATATCAGCCTGACCATCCAGAGTGGCTGGAATGTCGGCGGCCCGACGGTCACCGGTGCGCAATCGGCCAAGCTCCTCACGTGGTCGCGAAAAGTCGTCCACGGTCCCGGAGCGATGGATCTGGAGATTGCCACGCCGACCATGAAAAACGGCTTTTACCGCGATATCGCGCTGCTGGCATTTCCGCTGCGGCACGGAGCATCGCTTGCAGGACAAGACGGACGTCATCCCATTCGCGCTCTTCGCATGAAATCGGCATCCGTAGAGTCCGGTTTTTCCGTTCCCGATTCGAAGCCGTTGCTCGCCGATTTCCCTTCCCTTCCCGGTGAACAGGATTTCGAACTGAACGACGAAGTGAATCTGACCGCGAAGATGTCACCCGATGGAAAGCTCGCGTGGACGGTACCCGACGGCGATTGGGAACTGCTCCGCATTGGATACACCAGTTCCGACGCGCGTGTCTCCACCAGCAGCGGCGCATGGCAGGGACTGGTCATCGATTACATGGACCGCGACGCGCTGACCTCGTATTGGAATACAAACGTCCAGCCTCTGCTCGACGCGGCCAAACCCTACCGCGGCAATTCCCTCAAGTATGTCTACACCGATAGTTGGGAAGTAGGTGGCGTGAATTGGACAGGCCGCTTCCGCGAGACATTTCTCGCTCGTCGCGGATACGACCCCGTGCCGTATTTACCGATCGTTGCCGGGCGCATCGTCAACAGCCGCGACACGAGCAACCGCTTCCTCAACGATCTCCGCCGCACCGTCGGCGACCTCATCCTCAGCGATCACTACGCCTTCTTCGGCCAACTCGCAGCCAAAAACGGCCTGGGCTTCCACCCCGAGTCAGGCGGACCGCACGGCGCGCCCGTTGACGCACTGCAACTGCTCGGAGCCGATACGTTCCCGCAAACTGAGTTCTGGGCGCCATCACCGCATCGCGCTTCCCAGTTGGATCGTTTCTTTGTGAAGGAAGCATCGAGCGCAGCGCATATCTACGGCAAAACTCTGGTTGCAGGCGAGGGTCTCACCAGCCTCGGTCCGCAATGGGAGGAGTCTCCGGCCACCGACCTTAAGCCAACCTTCGACCAGGCTGTCTGTGCTGGATTGAATCTGCTCGTTTGGCACACCTTCACTTCGTCGCCGGTGTCGACCGGACTTCCTGGCCAGGAGTATTTTGCGGGAACGCACTTTAATCCCAAGGTCACGTGGTTCCACGACGGCAAGGCGTTCATCGATTACATCGGGCGCGTTCAGTTCATGATGCAGCAAGGCGTGCCGGTATCCGACGTCCTCTATTACTACGGAGACCAGGTTCCGAATTTCGTGCAGTTCAAAGCCTCCGACCCGGCGCACGTTATGCCCGGCTACGACTACGACGTGGTCGATGAGGACGTGCTCGCCAGGGGCCTCAGCGTCGCCAATCACCACATCCGCCTCGCCAATGGAACCGAGTACCGCGAGTTGGTGATGCCGCCTCTCAGCAACATCTCGCTGCCCGCGATGCGCGCGATTGAGCGTTTGGTCAACGCAGGGGCCACGGTAGTTGGCACCAAGCCGGTGCGCCTCACCGGTCTGCCCACCGCGCACGCAACTGACGCAGACGTCGTCAGGATTGCCGACCGTCTGTGGGCCGGCTGCGACGGCGGGAAAGCCGTGAGTCAGGTTGGCGCGGGAACCATCGTGTGTGGGGAATCGGCGCGGCAGGCTCTTCAGGATCCCGCCGTTGACACCGGCATTGTGCCCGATCTCGTCAGCGCTGGACCGGCGCTGGATACTGACTTCGACTTTGCGCACCGCCGCGGCCGCGGCGCTGAAATTTACTTCATCCGCAATCAGCTTTCGCATCCTGTGGCCACGGTGCTTAGTTTCCGCGTGCGTGGGCTTGCTCCAGAAATTTGGGATCCGGAAACCGGCGCCATCACACGCCCCGGCGTGTATGCGCAGACGAAGGACCAGCGCACAAATCTGCCAATGTGGTTTCCCCCGTACGGAACCTCCATCGTCGTCTTCCGCAAAGTCGCTGGACCGCATGTGGTCAAGCTCGAACGCGACGGGCGCGAACTCTTTCCGCAATTGACGCCTGATGCCGCCCCATTCGAAGCGACACTGCGCAACGGCGCCGTCATGCTCCGCGCTCAAGTCGGCGGCAATTACGTGGCGACCGACGCAGCCGGACGCAGCTACTCAGCCACCGTCGCAGATCGACTCACATTGCCGGTTCAGAATTCCTGGTCGCTCAAGTTCACTCCCGGTTGGGGAGCGCCGCCTGAGATTCATCTCGACAAGTTGCAGTCCTGGACTGAATCGCCGGACGAAGGCGTTCGCCATTATTCAGGAACGGCGTCCTATTCCACTGAATTTCAACTTCCGCAGCTGCCTGACGGCGCGCGCGTGGTTCTCGACCTGGGCACAGTGCGTGAGACTGCCCGCATAACCGTCAACGGCAAGCCGGTGGGCGTCGTCTGGAAACTGCCCTACGCGCTCGACATCACCTCTGCAGTGGCTAGAGGAAATAATTCGCTTAAGGTCCAGGTGACAAATCTTTGGCCGAATCGCATCATCGGCGATCAAAGCTTGCCTGCCAGCCAGCGCTTCACGCATACCAATATCACCAAGTACGTCGCCGATTCGCCCTTGCTGCCCTCAGGGTTGCTCGGGCCTGTAAATATCGACATTACCGGCTCAGTTTCCATGCGCTCCATCGCTGGGTCGCGCTGAGCGTTTGCAAGGGCTCGTCTGATCGCTTGGCCACTTTGGAGCAGTAACCGATTCTGCGCGCCCGCAGAATGACAAACCCTTCATTCTGCCATGCTTCGGCCTGAAACCAGCGTGTAAACTTTCGTACTTCCGCACGCCGCCACGTTTTTGATTGCTTTGTTTCACTCGAGCGGTATACTTTGGGCGTTCCCCCAAGGTAGCTCGTAGTCCGATAACTAAAGACCGTCGCCTTCCCCTCAAGCAGTCCAAAACGCCGGTTGAAACTCTTGAGCCCGGAGTTACGTCGACTGAACAAAGGGAACGGACCACGTCGCGTGCCTTTTTGGCATCGCTGGTTGAACAACTTCCGCGAGGTCGTTGGGTTCAACCGGCAGTAAGTGGAGCGATACTCCAAGCCGCGTGCTTGGGTGGCCGCAAACAGCGTGGCCGTCCCCTGACGAATAAATCACGCGGCGCCTACGGGCAACCGCGGACACCAACGCGGCAATGAGGAGGATTGCGCGTTAGCAGTTCGCAGTTGGAGCGCTTATGAAAGCGTATTTGCCCGTGTTCCTTGCCTTGGTCGGCGCGCTCGTCGTCGCTCAAGCCCCCGCCCAAACCCAGCGAGCCCTGCTCATTGGGATCAACACCTATCAACCTGCGGGCACAACCGCGGATCATCCTGCCGGCTGCATCTACGGCCGTTGCGAGCTGGGAACTTTCCAGAACCTCGACGGCTCAGTAAATGACGCGCAGGCGATGGCCGACCTGCTCACCAGCCCCAAATTCGGCTTCCCGGCAAACCAGGTTGTGTTGCTCACAAATCCTGCTCCACCCCAGGCGCGCCCCGGGGTAACCATCCTGCCCGCTTCTCAAACTACGCACGATGGCATTCTCGCCGCCATGCAGAAATACCTCGTCGACACGCCGCAAAAAGGAGACACGGTTGTCTTCTACGACGCCAGCCACGGTTCCCTGCGCGTCAACAGCAAGGGCAACAAAATCACCGTGCTCGTCGACGGGAAATATGTGCACGCAGACAGCACGCTGGTCCCTTCCGATGCTTACAAAGGTGGCTACGATGTTCGCGATCGCGAGATGACTCAGATCTTCAATGCCGCCCTCGATAAAGGTGTCCATCTCACCGTCATTTACGATAGTTGCCACTCTGGCGGAATCAGCCGCGGCATCGGTCCCAAGTACGAGGAGCGGGAGCTGGCCTTTGATCCTCGTGACATCGATCAGGCGCCTGACACTCAATCTGACGGTCAGCAGCGTCCCGGCCCTACCCAGCGCACCGATAATCCGGCGCTGGTCTTCTCGGCTGCGCAGCAAGGCCAGACGGCGAAGGAAATGCCCACGAGCAACGGCGCAACGGAGGCCCACGGAGCTTTTACCGCCGCATTGCTTCAGGCCTTGCAGGCTTTGCCCGCCGATGCGCCGGCCTCTCTCGTTTACGAGCGCGTCAAGGCAGTCCTTGAAGGTAGCAACGTGCCCGATCAGGAACCCGATCTCGACGCCAGCGCAACCCGCCGCCAGGAACCACTCTTCGGCGGAACCGCGGCAAAGTCCAGCAAAGTCCTCGCAGCTGCACTCGGCACCGGCGATGACGGCTCCGTCTCCCTCGACATCGGCCGCGCCTCCGGCCTGGGGGTTGGTAGCGAATTCACTTCCATGGTCACCGGCAGCACGGGCGAGAATGTCGTGCTCCGCATCGCCAGCCTCGACGGTCTTGCGCGCTCCACGGCTCAAATCGTCAGCCCTTCGGGAGCCAAGGTTGCCGCAGGCGATGTCTTCGAGCTTTCAAAGTGGGTTCCAGCAGATAATCCGCCGCTGCGCGTCTGGCTTTGGCCTTCCAATCTCTCACAGGACCAGGTTCTCGCCGCTGCTTCGCAAGTGCAAGCCTCAGGAGCCGCTCTCGTAGCCGATCCGGCCGAGCAGCAGTGGACCCACGTCCTTAGTTGGGACGGCACGAATTGGACTCTGCAAAAGGCCGGAGCGGCCACTCCCGTCATCCTCGGTGCGCCGCTCACTGCTGATGCCCTCAAGAAAAATCTTCCTGCGGACGCTAAGCTCTGGGTCAACCTTCCTCCTTCGCACGAACTGGCCGACAAGCTCAAACCGTCCGGCAGCGATAGCGCCGTCCAGAATGCCGACAATCTTGCCGCTGCCCTCTACGCGCTCACAGGAGTTCTCACTGCCAACGGCCCCGCCTATGCGTGGTACCACAAAAGCGAACTCGCGGCTGGCCCGCCCTCGCCCAATGCGCCCCCGCACAGTCCAGGCTGCTCTGCCACTTCGCAATATCCGGTGCGCACTGACTGGGTGCCCATGGGCAGCGCGGCTGCCATCGATGCCGCAAGCACGAAGCTCAACCATTACTCCTCGCTGCTCGCCAAAGTCCATGGCTGGCTCGAACTGGCCAACAGCCCTGCCGACGCATCGACTGACGAATTCTACGCGCTGGCCTTGATCCCTTCCACCAGCAGTTCGCCGCTTCCCGCAAATCAGGCCGCGCGCCAAGGCGACCAACTCAAGATGGCTTTGGCGTCCAGCGACCGCATTATCGACAAGCGCTGGGTTTACGTGCTCGACATCGACTGCCACGGTCAGGGAGCGGTCCTCTACCCTCGCGATTATTCTGAGAATCAGTTTCCGAACGATGCCGACAACGGCCGCCAGTTTTTCCTTCCCGGGGCGCCGATCTTGCGCATCGGGCCGCCCTATGGGGTCGATACGCTCATTCTCCTCAGCACGGAGCAACCTCTCGCCGACCCGTACGTGCTGAACTTTGAGGGTGTTGCCTCGCGCGGTGCGCGTGGAGTGGGATCTCCACTGGAGCAGTTGCTCAACCAAACCAGCGGCGGAACTCGCGGATTCTCAGGCGAGGTTCCCACCAATTGGGGCATCGGCCTCACGACCGTTCACAGCATTCCAAAAACTGATTCGAATTAGGTGTCGTCTCTCATTGGCTTCATTTGTTTCGTGAGCAGCCGGCGGCTCACAGCAACACGCTGGCAACAGATGGAGGTAGCACAATGTCTCTTTCACGACGCAATTTCCTGGCCGACGCCTCAGCGTTAGGCATGCTCGCTGCGATTCTGCCCCAGCTCGCTGCGCAGGAAACATCCACGCCGGTGCCTGCAGAGGACTTGCCTCACGACTCCTACGATTTTTGGAACGGATTCTTTGACTCCGTAAATCCCTACAGCTCCGACTACGGCAACAAATCGGCGTCCCGTGGACCAACAGATCAGCTTCCCGATCCCCAGGCTCAAACGCAGTACCTGCACTATGACACCGGCAACAAGCGCCTCCGCTATGCATCGGATATTCAGAAAGAAGAACTGCTCGACCACGATGGCGACGTTGCTGTGAGCATCGCCCTGGCTCAGTTCCGCCCCGGAGCCGGTGAAACCAACTTGAAGGCGTCGCAATTGCGCGTCGACACCACGCAGGTCCATCCTTTCGTGAATATCCTGACGCCACTTGCATGGTCGGCCATCGCATCAGTGGCCCCGAACAAGATGGGCCAGGTTTCCCTGGACTCTCTCGGCTTCCGCTCTGCGCAAGCGACGCAGGGCACCAGTAAGATCATGCTCACCGAGGGCACGGGAAAAGTGGCAGTCAACGTCTCCAGGGCCGCGGCTGAATCGATGTTTGTGAAGGCTCTGAACATCATGATTCAGGGTGCAAAGATCGCAGCTCCCATCGTCAGCCTTCCGGCCATTAGCGTACCCGCTCTCAGCACATTTACCGAGGCGCTCAGCTACTGGGAAGACCGTACCCGGTTCATCATGGCCGGTAACCTGACCACCGCCGTGGCCACACAGCAGGCGTTAAACGATCCCGATCGCGAAACGACATATATCGGTCTCACGTCCGGCGACTACCTGATGGTTCCGCAGAAACACGTCGACGAGCTTGCCAAGGCGCTGCCCAATCTTGACTTGATCCAGGGTTACCTGGTGGCCAAGGATGCCGACCCCAATCTACCCCTCCCGCAACGCGCGCAGGGTTCGGTCCCAGGCGTAACCTACGCTTCGATGCACATAACGGTTCAGCCTTCTGAGACCAACCTGAGCAAGCCTGCGTCAGGTGGATCCTCATCGTGCCCATCCTCAACCACCAAGAAGAGCACGTCGAAGGCGAAGGGATGAGGGCATCAAAAAATGGACGACGGCAACCCGCGTCTGAGGGTATGCTTGTGAAAAAGATGCCGCAGGTCGGGGCCTGCAGCATGCACGATAGCAGTTTTGGAGATGGTGCAAGGGCATTCACGCCACTCGAGTCTGACCACCCCCTGGGCAGCGAAGAGCTTGGCTTGAGCATTGACCTGGACAGTATTTCCGAGACCGCTTTAGAAGCGATTAGGGGGTTATTATGAGCCAATCTGCAAAGATGTGGGCCGTGGCGTGCGTGGTCGCTGTTGCGCTGGCCGCAAAACCGGCTGGCGCGCAAAACTTCGGCGCATCCAAAGAGAAGGTCACTCTCCACCGCAAGCTTCCCGCCTTGGTGCACCTGCCTGGAAACTCCATTAAGGTCACTGTCACGGGAGGTGAGGCTGACGGCGCCCTTCCCTACGATTTTCAGGCCCTGCTTGAAACCGAGTTGTTAAAAGATAATCCTGACCTCCGCGAGGACGACACCCCAAACACGATCATTACCTGCCGCATCACACAGTATTCCGGAGTGCAGAGAACCACCAGCACAGGGCCGGCGCTCGCTCTCACAAAGGGCGGGCCGACAACGCAGCAGTTCCAGCGCATCACAGGGACGTTGGTCGTCGCCTTCCAGGCCAAAACGCCGACCAGCCAAACCCTGATCACCGACAACATCACCTCAAAGTACGACGAGCAGTTCGACGGTTCGGGAATCTCCACGTCTCACGGCGTTAAAGGGTCGCTGAGCGGCACATGGAGCAAGCTAAAGGGCCAAAAGAGCGAAGAGAACACTCCACCCACCGACTCTGAGCTTCGCTCGCGCCTGATCCTCGATGCGGTGCAGCAGATTGCCGAACACATCGTGAACACTAACGAATCCATCGACGTCTTCCTCGCCAAGCAGGACGGCCCACTCGACGAGGGAGACAAGGACGCGCAGACCAGCCTGTGGGAACGCGCTCTCGAGACCTTCGAAACCGCGCATCCATCTCCCAAGCCTGAAGACGATGCCTACCGGCTCTACGACATCGGTGTCGCCTATGAGGCATTGGCCTACGAGGCCGAGGATGAAAAAGCGGCGATGAAATATCTCGATCAGGCCGCCATCAACTATGGCAAAGCCATCGACGCCAAGCCCGCCGAAAAATATTTCATTGAACCGCAGAAGCGGATCGAGACCGCCATCACGCATTACAAGCAGCTGGATCAGGAAAATGAGGCGGCGAAAAGAGCGAAGGAGGCTCAACTCGCATCTGCGAACGGTTCGTCTTCAGGCGCGTCTGCGTCAGGCAAGGGCCTGACCAATGCTCAGGTCATCACCATGGTTAAGTCGGGCATCGACGACGGCACAATTATCCAGGCAATTCATGGAGCTGACGCCGTCAATTTCGACCTTACGCCCGCAGGCGAGCAAACGCTCACCAGTGGCGGCGTCAGTGCCCGGATTCTCACGGTCATGAAATCCCAGGCGGCCAAAAGATCAGTCGCTGAGAAGGTGCACAAGGGGCTGAGCAATTCACAGGTCATCACCATGGTCAAGGCCGGCATGGACGATGACGCCGTCGTACAGGCTATCCATGGCGCCGATGCCGTCGATTTTGACCTGAGCCCGGATGGCCAGAAGCAACTCACAAGCAGTGGCGTCAGCGCGCGCGTAGTGGCCGCGATGAAGGCCCGGGCGTTGAGAAGACCGACAGCGTACACGAGGCCGGTGGCGGAAAGATGAAAGGGTTCTGTCGATTAGGCAACACGGTCCTGGCGTTGTTGACCGCTTCACTGGTTCTTTGCCCGCGCGGACAAGCGCAAGGAGTCCGCTGCGGCGCAGGCCAGGACCTCGTTATCCAGGCGCTCGAGCACATCACCCCGCAAAGCGGCAACGATGCATTCGAAGATGCGCTTCAACTCCTCAAGCACGCCGTCTCTGAGTGCGCAGAGCTGGGCGACGCGTGGTACTACCGCAGCATTGTTGAAAAACGCCTCGGCCACGCTGCTCTTGCCAGCTACGCCATGGACAAGGCGCGATTCAATGGCTCCGAAGCGCTCAACCAGGGCTTGGATCCGCTGGTGCTCTCCACGCCGGCTTCCCGCGGTTTCGCTACTGACGAGGGCACCACGCCCGTGCCTGTCGCTCCGCCAGTCCCTCCCGGACCCGTTCAGCAGAAATGGGCTCTCGTCGTTGGCATCAGCCATTTCACCGACAGCCAAATTCCGCGCCTCAACTTCACTACCGCCGACGCGAAGGCATTTGCCGCCACACTTGAAGATCCCTCCATTGGCAGCTTTCCCGCCGACAATGTCCATGTCCTCACAGATGAGCAAGCTACCACAAAGAACATCAAGGAAGAGTTGAACTGGATCGCGCGCCACGCGCAAGCGAATGATCTCGTCGTCATCTATGTGGCCACGCACGGCACGCCCCGCACCATGGACGCGGCCGGAGCCAATTACCTGGTCACCTACGATACCGAGATTTACAACGCGGGCGCCTTCGATGAGGATTCCATGTATGCCACCGCATATCCCATGGTGGAGTTGGCGAATGCCGTGGCCACGCGCATGAAGGCTCTGCGCACCGCGGTCTTCCTGGACACATGTTACAGCGGCGGTGCGGCAAGTAGTGGCGCGCCTGCGTCTGCTGCAAAGCTCACCAGCTCGGCGCCCTCTGGCTCTATGCTGGCGCACATGACTGAGGGAACGGGACGCATCGTGATGGCCGCCAGCGAGGTCAATGAGGAATCTCTTGAAAGCAACCAGCTCGGTCACGGATATTTCACCTACTACCTCCTCCAGGCGCTGAAAAACGGCAAGGGAGCAACGCCCTTGAGCCAGGTCTATTCCACCGTGGCGCAGGACGTGTCTCAAAGCGTTTCGGCTCAAGGCATGCACCAGCACCCGGTCATGAATCGAAGCTCATCGGATGCGGACTTCGCGCTCAGGTCCGCGGGCGCAGCGGCGGCTATGGTTCATCCCTGACGGCATGGCTACCCGGGCCAATGAGAGGCGCGACATGTATTGCCCCCGCAACTTTGGCATCGTGGTCAGTCTGGGCATAGCGTTGTTCGCCGCGGCAGCCGGTTCGCAGATTTCACAACTGCAGGGCACGATCCCCGAACACGAGCAAAAGCTTGTCGACGCGCGCAACTCTGCGAACTATAGGGACCAGGCAGTCGAGCTGAATACCCTCTGCAGCCTTTACCGGCAAGCAGGAAACATGCAGAAAGCGCTCGATGACTGCAACCAGGCGTTACAGATTGAAAAAAAAGGAAACAGTCGCCCTGGCCAGGCCCTGACCCAGGGCATCATCGGCAGAATCTACTCCGACATGGGAGACGAACAGAAGGCGCTGGACCTGTTTAACCAGGTCCTGCCCGTGTGGCGCCAGTTGGGCAGCCAGAATGGCGAGGCACTCGCTCTCACCGACATGGGCCGCGCATATTCCTTTTTGGCGCAGGAGGACAAAGCCCTCGATGTCCTGAATCAGGCCGTGCCCCTCTGGCACCAGACGACGAACCTCAACGGCGAAGCCAGCGCGCTCGACATGTTGGGCAAGGTTTATTCCGACATGAGTCAGGGGCCGAAATCGCTTGAAGTTCTCAACCATGCTCTCGTTCTCTGGCGTCAAACCGGAGAGCACGCCGGCGAGGCTCTGACTCTCGATAACATGGGCAGAACCTATTCCGATCTGGGCCAAAAGCAAAAGACGTTCGAGTCTTACAACCAGGCTCTTGCGATCTGGCGACAGATTGGCAACCTCCAGGGCGAAGCAAGTTCCCTCGACGATTTGGGCAGGGTCTATTCCGATCTGGGTCAGAAGCAGACTGCCTTGGATTACTTCAACCAGGGATTGCCTATTTGGCAAAAGTCGGGAAACCGCAACGGGGAGGCGCTTGACCTGAACGATATCGGCAGGGCGCATGCCGATGTGGGAGAAAACCAGCAAGCAGTGGATTTCTACAATCAGGCGCTGGTGATCTGGCGCGATGTTGGCAACCGGCGCGGCGAAGCTATGACTCTGAGCAACCTGGGAAATGCATACGTCAACCTGGGACAAGGAAACAAAGCGCTGGAGGTCGCCTACCAGGCGCTCCCAGTTTGGCACGAAGTAAAGGAAACCCGCGGAGAGGCCATGGCTCTGGCAGGCATCGGCAGGGCCTACGTGCTGCTCGGCCAACCGGACAATGCGTTCCCGTACGCGCTTGCCGCCTTGACGCTGGCGAAGGCTGCCGGCGATCCGGACATGCAGGGGGGCATTGATACCGCGATGATGATCGGCTTTGAGAAACAGCATCGTCCGGAAGTCGCGATCTTCTTCGGCCTGGACGCGGTGAACAGCTATCAGCAGATTCGCAAGAATATCTCGAGCTTGGACAAAGATCTGCAGGCTGGATTCGCGCAATCGCGAGCATCCACCTATCGCACTCTCGCCGAATTGCTTGTCGAGACCGGCAGGCTCGGTGAGACGGAACAGGTGCTCGATCTCCTCAAGGAGCAGGAGCTGAAAGATGTGGTGCGCGGCGCCGCTCCGGATGCAGCGGCCAAGGTTGAACCGCTGAGGCTTAGTACCGTCCAGCAAAAAGCGCTCACCGATTTGGACTCCCAGCAGCAGAAGACCCTCGCTCTCGAGGAGATGAGCCTGCAGTATGCCGGGCTGCACGAAAAAACCGCACGCCCGCCCGCTGAAGATGCTCAACTCAAACAACTGAGTGCAACCCTCCAGCAGGGAATTGCGGAAATACTCACCTACTTCAACGACACAGTCTGTGCTGAACTGGAGCGTAAACCGGCACCAGGCACCGCAGACGCAGCCGTTGAGGACTCTCGGCAGAGCTATCTGCAAAATACTTTGGCAAAACTGGGGCCGCGAGTATTGGGCATTCGTGTTCTTTTGGGGGAGGATCACGCCTACGCGATCGTCGTCACTGCGATGACACGAAAAAAAGTCGAGTTGAAATCCACCCCGGCCGAGCTGCGCAGCAAGGCGTTTGAAGTTCGGCAAAACCTGGCCGCGCGCACCTCCGATCCCAGGCCGCTTCTTGCCCAGTTGTATGCCATGGTGGTGGCTCCCGTTGAAGAGGACTTGAAGGCGCTCGAAGCGCAGCCCGCAGCGCAGGGCCATGTTCCCACGCTGCTGTGGTCCTTAGATGACGCCTTGCGCTACCTTCCGATGGGGGCGCTCTACGATGGCCACCGCTACATGGTCGAGCGCTTCAACAACGTCCTCTTCACGCCCGAGAGCTACGGTCATATGACCGATTCACCGCTCCTCGACGGGACCAAACCGAGTGTGCTGGCGATGGGCCTTTCAAAGAGTTATGGCGGACTGCCCCCGCTGCCCGGCGTGTTGCCGGAGTTGGATGCAGTGGTCCACGACCCTGCGGTCCCCGAATCGCATGGTCCCATGGACGGAAAGCTGCTTCCCAATGAACAGTTCACGCTTGCTGCGCTGAAAACTGAGCTCGGCCAAGGCAACGGTTTTTCCGTCGTCCATATCGCGAGCCATTTTGTGGTGGAGGCGGGCAACGGCGAAGAGCCATATCTCATGATGGGTGGCGAGGACAGCGGAGATGCGAAAGGATACGAGTGGAATCTCTCTGAAATGGAACACTCCACGGTTACGTTTAACGGGACGCGTCTCCTGACGCTTTCCGCATGCAGCACGGCGAAGGACTACGAAACCAGAGACGGTACGGAGATGGATAGCTTGGGAATGATCGCGCAGCAGAAGCAGGCCGAAGCCGTGCTGGCCACGCTGTGGGATGTGAACGACGCCAGCACCAGCCGTATCATGAGCGACTTCTACGACCGCTGGGTCAAGAATCCCGCGCAAGGCAAAGCCGAAGCGCTGCGCCAGTCTCAACTCGCCTTCCTGCGTGGCTCCGGTGCAATGCCGGGCGGCGGAAGCGGCCGCGGCTTTCAAACCGAACAGGGACCGGCGCCAACGAATGCCGGCCTCGGCTACGCGCATCCGTACTACTGGGCGCCCTTCGTCCTCATCGGCAACTATCAGTAGCCAGCATCTGTTAGCTTGGCGTTAAGAAAGCAACTTCTTCGCCACCTCGATGTATAACCTCACCGCATCGAAGAGTTCTTTCTTTGACAGCTTCTCAAAAGGCGTGTGGGCAACGAGAATGTTCCCCGGCCCCATCAGCAGAGGCTCGCCCCAGTTTGAAAGCTGCGGAATATCCGTCGTGAACTTCGCGACCATTGTCGGCAACCCCTCCACCGCGCGCAGTCTTACAAACGGAATCTCCAGCGTGAAGTCGACTTCCGCCAGACCCTCCGCCGCCTCAAGAATCGCTGCGCGCGTTGGCGCAGAATCGCCCACCAGCCGCACCAATACCTGCGCTTCGGCCTTGTCCGCGATCACGTTGGGCGCGTGTCCGCCATGAATCTGCCCGATATTGAGCGTGCTTGGACCAACATCCTCCGTCACCGGCAATTCCATTGCCAGCAACTTACCCAACACCTGCACCAGCTTGTGCACCGCGCTGTCGCCTAACTCGGGATAAGCGGAGTGCGCCATCTTGCCGTTGGCTTGCAGGGCCACCCGCAACGCGCCCTTTGACGCCAGCGCGAGACGATTGTCCGTCGGCTCGCCGTTGATTAAAAAGCGGCTGCCCTTCGGCATCAGGTTCGCCACCTTGGCGCCTGCCGAATCGCGCTCTTCGCCGCTCACAAACAGCACTCCGATCCGAAACCCTGCCGCGCGCAACGCTTCCGCAGCCGCAATCTGCGCCGCGATGATGCCCTTGGCATCGGAAACTCCGCGCCCGAACATGAACTCCCCATCTTCGCTGAATGGGATATACGGCGGAACGGTATCCGTGTGCGTCGAAAACACCAGGTCCGGTTTCTGGCTGCTGGGCCCGCCATAAACGTTCCACCGCGGACCGTCAGTTCCACTCTCCGCTGGCTGCGCTACTGAAGTTTTTTCTACCTCCCAGCCGCGGCCGGCAAGAAATCCGGCCAAAAAATCGCCTACCGCTCCCTCGTGGTAGGTCGTGGATTCGATCTCGCACAACTGGCGCGTCAGCCCAATCGGGTCAATGGGGTCAAGCTCGGAACGATCCTTCATGATGCAGCCAGAATATCCTAGAGGACGTATCTACCTTCAGTTACACGCCATTGCCCCACCTTGCGCCCGTTCGGCAGCCTTTCGCCCATCTCCTTCTGCATTCGGTAGTGGCCGCGATTTCCACGCTGCGGCCGCAACGGGGCTCGGCGCATCATCCCGTTGAGCGTAAAATGGAGTGTGGAATGAACCCCACATCCGCAGCCGCCCAGGCTCACACATACCTGGGTAATCCGATTTTCGAAGCGAATTGTATCGTTCACTCTGCGAACCAGATGCGTCGAGACCCGTCCCCGCGAAAGCTGCATCTGGCGGCTGCACCCCGCTTTTCCGCCACATTCCCTCAATCGATAAGCCGCACCGCTGGTGCGATCCGCAGCGTCAAGCTCGCTGGCCCAGCCGGCCGGCTTGAAGCAGTTCTGAATATGGGCTCGTCGCACGCGCCGTTTGCCGCGCTCGTCTGCCATCCCCATCCCGCCTTCGGCGGCAACCTCCACAACAAGGTTGTCTATCACGCCATGAAGGTCCTAAACGATCAGGAATGGGGTCTCGGCTCACCGGTACTGCGTTTTAACTTCCGCGGCACGGGACTGAGCCAGGGAAGCCACGATGGCGAGGCGGAGGTCGGCGATGTACTCGCTGCCCTTGATTGGCTTGATCACGAATTCGGTCTCCCTTTGATCATCGCCGGATTCAGCTTCGGCGCGGTCATGGCGCTCCGCGCCGCGGCAGTCGTCCAAGAAACGCATCGCGACATGCGCGCGCTCATTGCCATCGGCTTGCCCACTCTCGTCGAGGGTCCCGCTTACCACTACTCATTCCTGTCGGATCTGACCATCCCCAAGCTCTTTCTCAGCGGAGACCGCGACCCGTTCGCGCCTGCCGCGCAAATTGCGCAAGTCGTCGCTTCTGCTGCCGAGCCAAAGCGTCTCATCCTCCTTCCCGGCGCCGACCACTTCTTCTTGGGTCAGCTCGAACCGATGCAAAACGCCCTTGCCGTCTGGTTGAAGGAGCAACTGACATGACCTCCGTCACCAACGCCGCCCTTGAAGCTCTGCACGCCTCCGCGACTGACATCTTCACCTCTGCGCTGAAGGCATGCAACATTGCGTCCGCCTTCGACCGGCGCTTGCGCTTCGAGGGCAATACGCTCCACCGGCTGCTGCCGGACGGCAGTGGGCCCTCGGACATCGATCTTTCCGCTTATAAGCGCATCTTCGTCATTGCCATCGGCAAGGCTGCAGCGCCTATGCTCGACACCTTGCTCGATCGCATGCCGCGACGAAAGGGACTGCGCGGCATCTGCTGCTCCAACCAGCTGCCAGTGAAGCGCAACTGGCGGTTCCGATATTTTGAGGGCGGCCATCCCTTGCCAAACGAGGATTCCTTCAGCGCCGCGCGCGCCACGCTGGCCCTTCTGCGCAAGGCCAGGAAAGACACTCTCATCTTCTTCCTCATCTCCGGCGGCGGGTCCGCGATCTTCGATCTGCCTCTTGACCCGCAAATCACGCTCGAGGAAGCCGTCGCCTTTCATCAATTGCTCATCGCTTCGGGTGCGCCGATTAACGAGATCAATACT
The DNA here is from genome assembly GCA_963758785.1 of uncultured Acidobacteriaceae bacterium. Taxonomy (GTDB): domain Bacteria; phylum Acidobacteriota; class Terriglobia; order Terriglobales; family Acidobacteriaceae; genus Telmatobacter. Next base: position 65,914 of record CAVWXA010000009.1, on the reverse strand, counting down.
CTTCGTAAGCATTTTTCCGCGGTCAAAGGTGGCCGCCTGGCATTGGCCGCGCCAGAGTCGCTCAAAATCAGTCTCCTGCTCCCTGACGTGCCCCTGCGTTCGCTCGACGCACTTTCCTCCGGCCCCACTACGCCAGACCACTCTACGGTTGCCGATGTGCGCGAGCTCCTCGTCAAATACGACCTGCCAGCCAAATTACCCGCGTCCATCCGCGAGTTCTTTGAGCGCAAAGATCTGCCTGAGTCGCCCGGCAACAAGAGTTGGCGTCCGTCGTTCCTGCCCAAGTTGCCCTGGGCAGATGCTGTCCGCCCGCGCCCCATCGCCGCCACGGCAAGCATGAGCGGTGAAGAAGAAGCATTCCGCGACTCGGTCTTCGAGATCCTGCTCTCCAGCCATGACCTTGTGGAGAATGCGCGCTCCCTGGCCCGCATTGCCGGCTATCATGTCGTCGTCGACAACAGTTGCGACGATTGGGACTACGCTGACGCGGCGCGATATCTTCTCGAGCGTTTCCATGCGTTTCGCTTGAGGCACGAACGGTTCTGTCTCATTTCGGTAGGTGAGGTCACCGTCACGCTCAATCGCACTCCGGGCGCAGGTGGCCGCAATCAGCAGTTTGCGCTGGCGTGTGCCATCGAGCTCGCAAATCATCCCGGCGCGCACCTCACCGTGCTTAGCGCCGGCTCCGATGGTATCGATGGCAACACAAAGGCGGCTGGTGCTATCGCTGACCCCACCACGGTGGCTCGTGCCCGTGTCTTCGGCTTCGATCCCGAGCATTCGCTCGCTCAGTTCAATGCCTGTCCGCTGTTTACCGCGCTCGGAGACTCCGTGGTCACCGGCCCCACCGGGCAGAACCTGCGCGACCTGCGCCTGCTCATCTCTGAAAATATCTAGAGCGCAGCATTCTTGTCGCGCCGTTCGCACGATTTCACCGGCGCTTCCTGTGGGAAAACCTGGCAACTTTTTCCCCACGCACTCGTTCCCTCTGCATTAGGATTGGTTCGTGGCTCGCAAAGCATCCCGCAAGGCAGGCGGCAAATTACCCGACATTCGCGCCGTCGCCGCAGTGGCTAAGGTTTCCATCGCCACCGTCTCCAGAACCATTAACGGCTCTCCGCTGGTCAGTGACCGGCTCAGTAAACGTGTCTGGCAGGCCATCAAGCAGCTCAATTATCTTCCCAATACTCACGCGCGCACCTTGGTCTCGGGCCGCAGCCGCCTTTTGGGCATCATCGTCGAAAACATCACCAACCCGTTCTTTCCCGAGTTGATTCAAAGCTTCGAAGAGATCGCCGTAGCGCGCGGCTACGAGATTCTCGTCAGCTCAACCAACAGCGATCCCATCGTGCTGGCCGCTTGTGTGCGCCGCATGCTCGAGCGCAAAGTCGACGGTGTCGCCGTCATGACCTTCGGTGAAGAGGAGCCCGTCCTCGACCAGATTGTGCACCGTGGCGTGCCGATTGTATTGGCAGAGTTCAAGCTCGACGATCCCAAGGCAAGCACCATCCTGCTCGACTACTCCACGGGCATGCACGCCGCCGTTCGCCATCTGGTTGAGCTCGGCCATCGAGCCATCGCCTTCCTTGCCGGTCCGCACAGCCTTCACTCGGCCATCACCCGCGAAAATGACTTCCGCGCCGCCATGCAGGCGTCTGGGATGCCGATTCAGAAGAAATGGATCATCGAGTGCAACCACACGCTCAAAGGTGGCGTCACTGGCTTTGAGCAATTGCGCAAGCTCGCCTCGCACCCCACCGCCATCATCTGCTCCAACGATATGACAGCGATCGGCGTTTTGCGCGCCGCCTACATGGAAGGGCTGCGCGTACCCCAGGATTTGTCCGTCATCGGTCTCGACGACGTCGCCTTCGCAGAGTTCACCCTGCCGCCTCTCACCACCATCCGCCTTTCTCGCGTGGATCTGGCGCGCGCCGCCTTCGAAGCGCTCCGCATGCAGGCTGAAGATCCTCAGAATCCGAAGCTGCAGCGCGAGTTCCTCGTTTCCACCAGCCTCGTCGTGCGTGGATCCACTGCCGTCCCTCCCGCCGCACGTTCATAGTTCGAAGCCGACGAAATTTAAACGAACTCTGTCTTCGCAAAAATTCCATGTTCCGCAGTTCGCGAGCTGACACCAAATCCTTCAGATCTCTTCTCACAGCCTTTTGTGTCGGCCTTCACAAGAAATCATCCCCAACCCCGCCACTCTTGCCAACTTGTTCCGTTTTTGAGACCCAGATAATTAGGAGGTTCACCGGGGTCACCGATCCGCCCGTTTTCTCAAGAACGGCGATTCATGAAAACGCATCGCGCCATCTCCGCCCCGCTTGCCTCATCCATGAACTTGTCATCTGATTGTCTCGATTCAGCAAGCTTCGTCAAAAGTTGACGTATTGCGCGATATGCTGTCCAAATAGAACCGTGCACCCTTCCCCGCCGGAGGCGCAATTTTGACGACTGCCTATCTCAATCGCATCGCTACGTCGGCCCCTCCGCACGATATGCACCGTGCCTTCACTTCTTTTGCTGAGAGCATGTTGCCCGAAGGCACTCTCAAGAATCTCTTTCGCCGCATGGCGCGCATGTCGGCGATTGAACACCGCTATACCTTCGTGCACCCTGTACCAACCGAAGACGGGGCCTGGAAGGACGCAGATGGCTTTTACGTTGCCGGCCACTTCCCCACCACCGCACGTCGCATGCAGGCCTTTGAACAGTTCGCGCCGCGGTTGGCTCGCTGCGCTCTCGATAAGCTCTCGCTCACTCAAGACGAGCGCCGCGGCATCACTCACGTAATCGTCACCTCGTGCACCGGCCTCTACGCTCCAGGTCTGGACTACGAAGTCGTCGCCTATCTCAATCTCAACCCTTCCGTCGAGCGCACCATGATCGGCTTCATGGGCTGCTACGCCGCCATCAATGCCCTCAAGGCTGCGCGCCACATCATTCGCTCTGAGCCGCACGCCAAAGTTCTTCTCCTCAGCCTCGAGCTGTGCTCCCTCCACATGCAGGAGACTCAGAATCTCGAGCAGTTGCTCGCCTTCCTTGTCTTTGCCGACGGCTGCGCTGCCTACCTCGTCAGTGCCGAGCCGGCCGGTTTCGCCATCGACAGTTTTCTCGCGCTCAATCTTGACGACACGCATCAGCTCATCACCTGGCGCATTGGCGAAAACGGCTTTGACATGCAACTCTCGGGCAAGGTCCCCGGCGAGCTCCGCCGCGGTCTCGCGGCGGCAGGCAGCCAGATCACGCGCGGTAAGGATCTTTCCTCGATCGATCTCTGGGCCATCCACCCCGGGGGCCGTACCATTCTCGATGCCGCTGAGCAGGGCCTCGAACTAGCACCGGCTGCCCTCGCCGCCTCGCGCGACATTCTGTTGCGCTTCGGCAACATGTCCTCAGCATCTGTCATGTTTGTCCTGCACCAGTTGATGCAGCGCGCCACTCCCGGTCAACAAGGCTGTGCCATGTCCTTTGGGCCAGGCGTCACAGCAGAAACCATGCTCTTCCATGCCGTCTAACGAGTCCACGCTGTCGGCGTCCCATGATTTCCGTCTCCGCGCGCAACTCACGGAATGGATCGATGAGCCTTGCAGTCGCGAGCAGTTGCGCCCTTGTCTCCGCGATATCGCCCGCCTCAATCGCTGGCTTCTTGCCTACCGGCCGCTCTTGCAATGGCTCGACTCTCTCGTCCCTGCTCTCACTACCCAGCCCATCCGCATCCTCGACGTCGGCTGCGGATATGGTGACGGACTGCGCCGCATCGAGCGTTGGGCTCACGCGCGCGGTATCAAAGTAGCGTTGACGGGCATCGATATAAATCTTGATGCCATCGCTATCGCCGCCGAAGCCACCCCTCCAGGGAGCCTCATCCGCTGGGCCGCCGCGGACATATTCGCGTACACGCCCACCGAGCCGCTCCACATCGTCGTCAGCTCCCTCTTCACGCATCATCTCGTGGAGTCTGATATTGTCCGCTTTCTTCAATGGATGGAACAGCACGCCTCGCTGGGCTGGTTCATCAACGATCTCTCTCGCGCCGCCATTCCCTATCATCTCTTTCGCATTCTCGCAAAAGTCACGCGCCTTCATCCCTTCGTTCAGCACGATGGCGCGATCTCCATCGCGCGCTCCTTCGTCTCAGAAGACTGGCACCGCATGCGCGAGGCTGCTGGCCTGACCGAGCGAGACGTCTCCATCCAGTCCTTCAAGCCCGCGCGCTTGTGCGTTTCGCGCAGAAAACCACAATGACGGCCGCTCCCCACTTTGCCGATCACCTCGTCATCGGCGGCGGACCTGCCGGCTCCATGGTCGCCCTGTGCCTTGCCGCCGCGGGTCGCCAGGTCGTGCTGCTCGAGAAAGAGCGCGAAGCCCATCACAAGGTCTGTGGCGAGTTCCTCAGCCGCGAAGCCGTCGATTATCTCCATCAAGCCGGAGTAGATCCCCTCCAGCTCGGCGCAGCGGAAATCAACAGCGTGCGCCTCTCATCGGGCGCAAAAGTTCTCGAGACTTCACTTCCCTTTTCTGCGCTCTCTCTTTCGCGCCGCATTCTTGATGAAGCCCTGCTCGCGCGCGCCGCGGAAAACGGCTGCCAAACCTATCGCGGCATCGGCGTCGAATCACTCACCGCTTGCGGAGACGACTGGCTCGCCACCCTTAGCACCGGCGCAACTCTGCTCGCAAAAACAGTCTTCCTCGCCACCGGCAAGCACGACCTGCGCGGCTTTGTCCGCTCTCCCGCCAAACAGAATGACCTCATCGGCTTCAAACTGAATTGGCGACTTGCTCCCGTGCCAACTCAAGCCTTGCGTAAGCGTTTGGAGCTTTTTCTTTTTTCCGGCGGATACGGAGGTCTTTCGCTCATCGAGAACTGCACCGCCAATCTCTGCCTCGTCGTGCGACGCTCCACACTGCGCAAGCTTGGCGGATGGCCTTGTTTCCTGGCTTCGATCCTCCGCGAAAACCGCCACCTGCGATCGCTCCTCGACGGCGGCTATCCCTCATGGCCGCGTCCGCTCGCCGTCTCGTCCATCCCCTACGGCTACATCGCCCCTGAGCGGCGCATTCCGTGGTGCATCGGCGACCAGGCAGCGGTGATCCCTTCCTTCACGGGCGACGGCATTTCCATCGCCCTGCACAGCGGGGCTCTGGCCGCGCAAATGTTCCTCGCCAACAAGGCCACCTCGGACTTTAACCGCATCCTGCGCGCGCAGCTCGACAAATCCATGTCGCTCGCCACCTGGCTCTCGCGGGTTGCGGTTACCGGCGCCGGCCGAGGCCTCGCGCCTTTCGCTCTCTCGCTATTTCCCAACGCCATGCCATGGATCGCCGCTTCTACGCGCATTCCCCAGCGCTCGCTGCTGGTCCGAAACGACGCGCGCGCCTTCGGCAGTGACAGCACTCCACAAAGTGTCTGAAACGCATCCCGCTCAGGATTCCAAATGAGTTTATTGCAGCACGAGTTCCCACGCCTCACGCATGGCAACGATCTCTGAGTAGGTCGTGTCGGCAGCCACGCGCCGGTCAGAATAAATTCGCGGCTCGCCGAACTTGAGCTGCGCTGAGAAGCCGGCAACGCCAAGCACTTTCCATAGATGCGTGATGAATCTCTCGTCGCCGAACCAGCACAATTCCCGCTCTTCCATTCCGCCTTCGATCTCATAACGGATCGCCGCCGCAGTAACGGGAGCGCCGGCCTTGGTGGCCGGATCGATCAACCGCGAGTGAAACCGCAGCATCTTCGTACCATCCGTGCTCGTGCCTTCAGGAAACAGGAGCACCGGAATCGGCAGCTGAAGCCGCTCGCCGATCTGTTCCGCCACCGAGATTGCGCTCGCCAGGCTTGACCGGTCAACGAAGATCGTGCCGCCACTGCGCGCCGCTTTGCCGAAATACGGCCAGCCATCAATCTCCATCTTGGCCACAAAAAAGCACGGCATCACGGCGCTGATGATGACGATGTCGAGATAGCTCAAGTGGTTCGCCACCACCAGGCCGCAAGCCGGCGGTTCGCCTTCCACGCGCAATCCGATGCCGAGGCATTTCAGAATTCCACGCGCCGACCCTTGCAGCCACAGGGCGCGCCGCTCCAGCGTCATGGGTCCGTGCAAACGCGCCAGCCAGTAGCGAACAATACAAAGCACCAAAACGAAAGCCAGCGCCACAGCGCGCCGGACGCGCCGCCAGGTCAAGACGTCAGCGGGGCAAGGAATCGGTTGCGAGCCGCAGCCGAGAGCAATTTCAAATCCAGGAGCGTCAGAAAATCGATGGTGCGGAATTCGCGGTCCCATGCCGGAGGCGCAGCAATACGTGCGCCAATTGCTAAATAGGTCTTCAGCAGCTTAGGAACTTTTACTGCAATGCGCGCAGGCGCCGCAGTGGCATCGCCCGGAAACGTTCCATCCATTCGGCAGGAAGACGGCTGTGCGCCCGCGTCCTGCTGCTCCAAATCGTAGCTTCCTGGGGGACATGCGTACGCTGCGGTCGGCGTCGTCTCAAACTCTGGGCTAACCCTGAAATTCTCAAGCTGGCGATACATCCGCCAACCCTCAGCCGGGTCATTGGAGTTCAACGAAGAGCAGCCAAGCAAAGTGCGAAGCCCCATGTCCGTAGCATACTGTGCAATCCCTCGCCACAACAACATCAACACTTCGGGAGTGCGATGCTCTCGGTCGATCGAGGCTCGTCCCAACTCCAGAATCCCAACGCGCAATGGCTCATACGGCGCCAGGTTGAACTCCTGCTCGCTGTAGTAACCAAAATGCGTCGCCGCTGTCGTACCCGACTGCATGCGATATGTCCCTACAACGCACCGGCTCACCTTGTCTTCCACCAGCAAGTGCTCGCACACCGGATCGAAACGGTCCGTGTCGAGCCCCGTTTCGTACGAGCTGTCCAGCCCCTCGCCCAACTCGATATTGAACACTTTGAATCGCAGCCTGCACGCAGCCTCGCGATCTTCCCGCGTCTCTGCCAGGCGCAATCGATATCGCCCGACATCTGCGCGAACGCGGCGAACTGGTGCCGGAGACTCGAGCGCCGGAGCACTGCCCGATAAAGCTTTGTCCACAGAAGCAGGCTTAATCGCCAGTCCTGACGGAACGTTGTGCAGGGTATGCGCGCCCACGAGCCCAGTATCCCGGCAACGCTGTGAAAGGACGATCAAACTGCTGCAAATTCAGTGCAAAAATCTTGTTCGACTGTAACTCTGCAGTAACAAGGCGCACATTTCCACTGCAAGTTGTGCTTGCCTGCGTGTTCACTTTGCAGTATAAAGTGACATCATGAGGTGACTAATGAAAACCATCCAGCGCTCGATCGCCGCCTTGGAATTGCTGTTGATCTTCCCCGCTGCTCTGTTCATGACCGCGCTCTTTTCGCGTTCCATTCAACCACAGCAATATGAGCCTGCCCACACTGCGCAACAGATCGTTACGTGGTACGCAGCGCGCCCGCATCTCGGCCTGTGGACGCTGCTCATTGCTCTGCCCTTGATGGTGTTTTCGACGGGCGCCGTCTCGCTGTTTCGGAACTGGGCCAAAGACGCCGAACTCCGGCGGGCGACGCAGCAAACGTTCGCCGCCGTTCGCGCCCACCTGGCGACTCTGATTGTGGCTGCGGCAACGCTTGCAGCCGGAGGCATCCTCTCCATCGTCGTCCTGCACATGCTCACAGACTGACGGGCACCGGACCCCTACCCCTTCGGCTCGTAATTCAAATTCTGCCCCAGCCAGCGCTCAACTTCCTTGAGGCTCATGCCTTTGCGCTGCTGATAATCGACGACCTGATCGCGGTCGATCTTGCCTAGTTGGAAATACCGCGATTCCGGATGCGCGAAGTAGAACCCGCTCACGCTTGAGCCCGGCCACATGGCAAACGACTCCGTCAGCTCAATCCCCGCCTTCTCCTTCACGTCCAGCAGCCGCCAGATTATGCCTTTCTCCGTGTGATCTGGACATGCCGGGTAACCCGGTGCCGGCCTGATCCCCCGATATTTCTCGGCAACAAGATCTTCGCTTTTGAGATTCTCGGCGCAACCGTAGCCCCACTCATCCCTCACCCGCTTGTGCAGACACTCGGCAAACGCTTCGGCCAGACGATCGGCAATCGCCTCCGCCATAATCGCGTTGTAGTCATCGTTTTGTGCCTTGAATCCCTCAACCAACTTCTTCAGCCCCATCCCACTTGTCACTGCAAACGCACCCATACAGTCGACCAGTCCTGTTTCCTTCGGCGCAATAAAGTCCGCCAGCGAACGGCACGGCTCGCTTCCCTCCCGGTTCGTTTGCTGGCGTAAAAAGTGGACCCGCTCCAGCGCTTCCGTTTGGGTACCGTTCGAGTACAGCTCTACGTCGTCCCCTACGGCATTCGCCGCGAAAAATCCATACACGCCCCGCGCCGTCAGCAACTTCTCTTTCACGATGCGATCCAGCAGCGCATTCGCTTCGGCAAAAATCTGTTTCGCCAGCGCTCCCTGCTTCGGATCGTCGAAAATCTTTGGGTAAACCCCCTTCAGCTCCCATGTGTGAAACAGCGGCGACCAGTCGATGAACTCGCGCAGTATTGCCAACGGAAAGTCATCCAGCACGCGCACGCCAGTGAATGCGGGCACCGCCAAATCCTCGGTGCGCCACTCGATCGGCGTCCGCCTCGTGCGGGCAATCTCAATAGGAATAGCTTTCGCTCGCGGCGCGTTGTGCGCCTTGCGCAGTGCCTCGTATTCGGCCCGATGCTTGGCTACAAACTCTGCTTTGCCGTCTTCACTCAGCAGGCTTGTAGTTACCGGCACGGCCCGGCTTGCGTCCAGCACATGCACCACGGGCTCGCTATAGTGCGGAGCGATCTTAATCGCCGTATGGGCGCGGCTCGTCGTTGCCCCGCCGATCAGCAGCGGCAGCTTGAAGCCCAGCCGCTCCATCTCGCAAGCCACGTGCACCATCTCGTCGAGCGAAGGCGTAATCAGTCCGCTCAGGCCAATCAAATCCGCCTTCTCCGCCTTTGCTCGCTCCAGAATCTTCTCCGCGGGCGTCATCACGCCCATGTCGATCACTTCGTAGTTGTTGCAGGCCAGCACCACGCCCACGATGTTCTTGCCAATGTCGTGGACATCGCCCTTCACTGTTGCCAGCACAATCTTTCCCTGTGTCTTCACCGCCTGGCCGGCTGCCACCATTTGCGCTTTCTCGGCTTCCATAAACGGCGTAAGGTACGCCACGGCCTTTTTCATCACCCGTGCTGACTTCACCACCTGCGGAAGGAACATCTTGCCCGATCCAAACAGGTCGCCCACGATGCCCATTCCGTCCATTAGCGGCCCCTCGATCACCAGCAACGGGCGGCCCAGCTTCACCCGAGCCTCTTCCGTGTCCGTTTCGATGTACTCGTCGATGCCCTTCACCAGGGCGTGGCTCAACCGCTCCTCAACCTCCGCATTGCGCCATTCCTCGGCCTTCTTTTCGCTCGCTCCGCCAATCGTGCCCGCGGCCTTCAGCTTTTCGCCGTGTACCACCAGCCGCTCTGTTGCATCAGGGCGCCGGTTCAACAGCACGTCTTCCACCAACACCTTTAGCTCGGGCTCAATCTCGTCGTAAACCTCTAGCTGCCCGGCATTCACAATGCCCATGTCCATGCCCGCCGCAATCGCGTGATACAAAAACGCGGAGTGCATCGCCTCCCGCACCACGTTGTTGCCGCGAAAGCTGAACGAGATATTCGATACCCCGCCGCTCACCTTCGCATGCGGCAGGTTGGCCTTGATCCAGCGCGTTGCGTTGATAAAGTCAACCGCGTAGTTGTTGTGTTCTTCCATCCCCGTGGCCACGGTGAGGATGTTGGGATCGAAAATAATGTCTTCCGGCGCAAATCCTTCATCCAGCAAAATCCGGTAGGCGCGCTCGCACACGCGGATCTTGTCCTCAAAGCCCGCGGCCTGGCCCTGCTCGTCGAAGGCCATCACCACCGCCGCCGCCCCGTACTTTAGAACTGCCGCCGCCCTCTGCCGAAACTTTTCCTCGCCGTCCTTCAGTGAGATCGAGTTGACGATGCCTTTGCCTTGCATGCACTTCAGGCCGGCCTCAATCACCTCCCACTTCGACGAGTCCACCATGAACGGCACTTTCGCCACTTCGGGCTCGCTCTCGAGCAACTGCAGATAGCGTGTCATCGCGGCTACGCCGTCGATCATGCCCTCGTCCATGCACACGTCCAGCACGTTCGCGCCGTTCTCCACCTGTTGCCGCGCCACGCTCACGGCCTCTTCGTATTTGCCCTCCTTGATCAGCTTGGCGAACTTCGGCGAACCGGCCACGTTGGTCCGCTCGCCGATCACGATGTAAACGCCTAGCTGCTGGGTAAATGGCTGCGACCCCGAAAGGCGGAGCGGTCTCGTCTCCGTTTTCATGTTTTCGATCTCGGGCACGCTCATGCCTTGCTCACGCTTTCGCGAACGTAGGCTCCCGCTTCGTCCTCAGCTGGAATCTCCCGCGGCGCCACGCCTTCAACCGCCTTCGCGATTGCCGCGATATGCTCCGGCGTATTGCCGCAGCAGCCGCCGGCAAGGTTGATCAGCCCGGCACGCGCAAACTCGCCAAGATATCGCGCCATATCTGCCGGCCCCAGGTCAAACCCGGTCGCCGATAGCGGATTCGGCAAGCCCGCATTCGGATAACACGAGATCGCCGCATCCGCCTTTTCAGACAATTCCTCAAGAAACGGATACATCAAATCGGGACCGAGCGAGCAATTCAGTCCTACGCTCAGGGGCTTGGCATGTTGCACGGCATTCCAGAATGCCTCCACCGTCTGTCCTGAAATCATCGTCTCGCCGCCGCGCCCTACCGCCGCCGAAATCATCACCGGCACTTCCTTGCCATCCTCGTCAAAAACCTCGCGGATGCCCACCAGCGCCGCCTTGGCGTTTAGCGAATCGAATATCGTCTCTACCAGCAGCAAATCCACGCCGCCTGCAATCAGCGCGCGCGCCTCTTCCTTGTAAGCGCCCTTCACTTGATCGAAGGTCACCACCCGAAAGCCCGGATCGTCAGCATCAGGCGAGTTCGAGAGGGACACCGTCAGCGGCCCCATCGCTCCCGCCACGAACCGCTGCCGCCCGGTCTCGTTGCTTACGCGGTCGGCCCATTCACGGCACAGCCGCGCCGATTGCTCATTGATCTCCCACGCCAGGTCGTTCAGAAACGCATCGTCGACGATGTTTTGGTAGAACTCGGGATCCTTTCGGCCCCCGCGCTCTCGCGGATCGTCGACAAAAAACTCGCTCTGCACAATGCTCGTCGCGCCAAACGTGTTGGTCTCAATAATGTCCGCTCCGGCCTCCAGAAACCTGCGATGGATGTCGCCAATCATCTGCGGCTGCGTCAGCGTGAAAAGATCGCCGTTATTCAGCAGGTCCTTCTTTGAGTCCTTGAACCGCTCTCCACGAATATCGGCCTCTTTCATGCCATAGTTGCGGATCGTCGTGCCCATCGCCCCGTCGAGGACGGCGATACGGCTCTTAAGAATCTTTTTCAGAGGATGTTGGGGAACTTTAGTCATTTCTTCCTGAGGGTTTACGGCCCTTGTATTAAGAATATCGAAGCCCCCTGCCTGCCCGAACCGATTCGCGCTGAACGTACCCACACAGGTCCTGGAACGCCGGAACCCCCACCCGAATGGAAACGAACCAGCCGGGCGCCTCATTTCACCTGGGCTCCCCATTCATGGCGCGCACTTTGCGACACGGGTGGGAAACTCCAAAGCCCACGCTAGCTCCGGCAACTCCACCAACTCCGCTAACACCGCCAACTCCGCTGGCCCCGCTTTCTCTCCCTCCCCCCCAATTAAACTGAGAAAGATGATCCAAACCCTTTTTGGCAGCCACGAACCCGAAAAACCGGCCTCCGACGAAGAAGAGAAATCCGGTTTCTTCGGCCGCATGCGCCAGGCCGTCTCCCGCACCCGCGAAACCTTTTCCGCCAAAATCGCCGACCTCGCCGCCCTCACCCGCACTGTCGACGAAACCGCTCTTCAGGAACTCGAAACCGCTCTCCTCGTCGAGCGATCTTGGCGTGCAAACCACCACCGCGATCCTTGACGCCTTGCGCGACCGTGCCCGCCACCAGGCCATCGAGGGTGGCGCCGAGCTCCGCGAACTCCTGAAGCAGCAATTAATTGCCATTCTCTCTGCCCCGCAAGTTGCGGCCGCCACACCGCAAGCCCCGCCCAAAGTCACCTTCCTCGTCGGCGTCAACGGCACCGGCAAAACCACCTCCAGCGGCAAACTTGCCGCCTGGTCCCGCGCGCAAAACCGCTCCGTTCTCCTCTGTGCCGCCGATACTTTCCGCGCCGCCGCCATCGAACAGCTTGAAGTCTGGGCCGCACGCTCCGGTGTGGAGATGATCAAAACCCGCCAGGGCGGCGACCCCGCCGCCGTCCTCTACGACGCAATCTCCGCCGCCAAATCGCGTGCCATCGACGATCTCTTCGTCGACACCGCCGGCCGTCTCCACACCAAAACCGGCCTCATGGACGAGCTCGACAAGATGCGTCGCACCGCCGCCCGCCTCGTTCCGGGTGCGCCCCACGAAGTCCTGCTGGTCATGGATGCCACCACGGGCCAGAATGGCCTGCAACAGGCCCGGCTTTTCACGCAATCCGCCGGCGTCACCGGCATCGTGCTCACCAAACTCGACGGCACCGCCAAAGGCGGCATCGCCGTCGCCATTGCCCGCGAGCTGAATCTGCCCGTCCGTTTCGTCGGCGTCGGCGAACAAATGTCCGACCTGCTCGAGTTTTCGCCGTCGGCGTTCGTCGATTCGTTACTGGAGTAACGTGACTGGCATGAAAAGATCCCCAGAGCATGAGGATTTTTGAGATTATTTTCAGAGTTGTCTCGATTTTAGCTGGCTGAAATCGGCGCCGGTTGGCGGAACCGCTGTTCCGCTCATGGCGTTATAAAGAATTGCATTGAAATCTATACAGAGTAATCAACTGTGCGAGGAAAGACTTACGCGTGATTGGGGAATCGCGCGGCGCAGGATTTTGGGGTCTAAAGCTTTTGGGGGATTCGCAAGCAATCAACTGCAAGTTGCCTGAGCTGAGCCGCCGCCAGGTACTGCGCGCGATCGCAGCTACGGCGAGTTGCGCCTTGTTGCCTGGCAGCAAGGCATTCGCCGGCAACAGCGCGCAGCCTGGCCGCGCAGACGACGCGTTTCTCGACGATCTCGAGCGCCGCGGTTGTCTCTATTTCTGGGAGCAGGCCAGTCCGGTCAACGGCCAGGTTTTGGACCGCGCGCTGAACCATCTCGGCGGCGCACGCGATCCGCGGCGCATGTCGAGCATCGCGGCTACGGGCTTCGGCCTCACCGCCTTGTGTATCGCGGACCAGCGCGGCTACATGCCGTACGCGCAAATCGTCGACCGCGTGCGTACCACGCTCGATTGGCACCTCAATAAACTACCCGAGGTGCACGGATTTTTCTATCACTTCAACGACATCGAAACCGGGGAGCGCTGGCGTGATTGCGAGCTGTCTTCCATCGATACGGCGATCCTGCTCTGCGGCGTGTTGACGGCAAAAATGTATTTCGACGACGCCAAAATCAGGAGCCTCGCACAGCAGATTTATGAGCGCGTGAATTGGCCATGGATGCTGAACGGCGGGGGCGCGTTCGCGATGGGCTGGCGGCCCGAAACTGGATTCTTGAGGGCGCGCTGGGATCGCTACTGCGAACTGATGATGATTTACCTCCTGGCTATTGGATCGCCCACGCATCCGGTCTCCCCTTCTCTCTGGTCCAACTTTACCCGCCCTGTTGTACACTACGCGGGCTATGACTATGTAAGCGGCCCGAATCCGATCTTCACCCACCAGTTCAGCCAGGCATGGTTCGATTTCCGCAATCGACGCGACGCATACACCGACTATTTCGAGAACTCAGTCATCGCCTCACGCGCACTCAAAGCGTTTTGCCTCTCGTTCCCGGCTTGGTATAGCGAAGACCACTGGGGCATTTCGGCTTCGGATTCTGCGCATGGCTACACCGAATGGGGTGGGCCGCCGGCAACCGGAACGCTCGACGGAACCGTTGTGCCCAGCGCGGCCGCAGGGTCGTTGCCGTTCCTTCCTGCCGACTGCCTCGCCGTGCTGCGTGCCATGCAATCCAAGTGGGGAAGCCGCATCTGGGGTCGCTATGGGTTCGTCGATGCGTTCCGGCCCGCTGCCGGCTGGTTCGACACCGACGTTATCGGCATCGACCTGGGCATCTCCGTGGTGATGGCGGAAAACCTCCGCACGGGCTTTGTATGGGATGTCTTCTTGGGCAATCGCGAATGCAAAGAGGCCATGCAATTGGTCGGCTTCAGGCAGAAAACCCTGGATTACGCATCTCGCTGAGTCTGCCCGTTCGCTTGGTCGGCGAGGAATAATCCACCCCGCTCGAATTTTTGCCGTCAGTATTTGACGATTCGCTGCTGGTTAACCCGGCCTTTGTGAGCGTCACCAATGCGCAAAGCCAGTGGCCACGCCGGCCGTGTGGGCAGCGATCCCCACCGTCGGTGCCATCCACCACATCCTCATGTTGTGCTTCCTCGCCCAGTAAGCGCCAACCGCAGCCAACGCCACGGTTCCGAGGTCGACGCTGATTTGCCCTGCCTGAGACGAGGGCATCAGCGGGTTGCCTTCACTGCATTGGTGTTCTGCCATGCAGTGTTGGGTCATCGCAACATCGAACATCGCCATTCCCAGATGGGCGCCGTTGATCAGAAGGAATCGCCCGTCGATCATGCGAGGTTGGTAGGCAGGCATCGGGCGGGTGGCGCCCATTCCAGTTGCTGCAATGAAGGATGACGAGGTTCCGGAGCCCATCACGTCGGCGGAGACTCTCGCGGTCTCCACTGGCAGCATTTGCATGCCGCCTTCAAGTTTGTCGAAGGGGATCGGAACTCCCTGGGAATGTGCGAGCCCGCCACTGATGGCGAGATAACACGCGAGTGCTACGAAATAGGCCGGTCGCATACCCCTCCAGCCGCGTCCATCGGGCGGATCTAAAAATATCGGCATCACGAAATAAGAAATCTAATGAGCTTACTTCCATATAAGTCCTTAAAGCGGCTCCATTGCACCTCAAAAGTGACCAACGGGGATACCTAAAGTACCGCGATAGTCAACAGGCCAGATCAAGGTTATCCGCTGCCGAAGTGCAGGTTCGTTTCTTCGCGTGCGTGCGATTGGCCAATCGGTCGAGCGTCTTAAAATGATGCATAACGAGGGACACCGCCATGGCCCGATCCAGATCGAGCTTTCCTCTGCAAAAGCTCCTGGCAAAACTCAAGCGGTTGTTTCGCCCCAAAGCGGAGCCCGAGGATCCCTACGCCTATCGCACGGCTCTTTTGCGTCGCCCGCCGCGCGACCGATCCGGGGCCGCTGTCGCTGAACTCGACGAGAAATAGCCGCCGCGTGACGCGATGACGAGCGTTCAAACTCCACAAAAGTGTTCGTCCGTCGCCCTCGCGCCGCCGACACACCGTCCGTTAGCCCCGCGCTTCAGCGTGCGGTACCATCAATCGAATCCACTCATGAGAGCGCGGCGCTTTCGTATCAAGGCAGAGCTTTACAGGTAGCGGAAAACTCGTTCGAAGGCGCGAGAAGTGTCAGGGCACGACTTCAGTCGTGCCGAAACGGCGTAATAAAAAAACCGGGGCTTCAGTGTCTGCGGTATGCTGCTCATACGCCGAAAAGCCGCAACGGAAGAGCGACCAGATGTCGAATGTCACGAACGAAATCTCCGACTGGGACCGCTACTGGATGCGCCGCGCGCTTGACCTCGCGCGTCACGGCATCGGCGTCACTTCGCCCAACCCCGCCGTCGGCTGCGTCATCCTCGACAGCACCGGCCAGGTGGCCGGCGAAGGCTGGCACGAGTACGATCTGCTCGACCACGCCGAGATCGTTGCTCTCCGCGCAGCAGGCGATCGCGCCCATCGCGGCACAGCCTATGTCACCCTCGAGCCTTGCAACATCACCGGCCGCACCCCTCCCTGCACCGCGGCACTCACCAAGGCCGGCGTCGCTCGCGTCGTCGCCGCCACCATTGATCCCAACCCCGCCGTTGCCGGCCAGGGCCTTGAAGCTCTCCGTGCTGCAGGAATCGAGGTCGCCGTAGGAGCCTGCCAGGCTGAAGCCCGCCGCCTCAACGAGGGCTTTGCGCGCTGGATCCAGCACCACCGTCCCTTCGTGCTCATGAAAGTCGCCATGACCCTCGACGCGCGCATCGCGCCGCCGCCCGCGCATCAAACGCCGCACGCGCCTTACTGGATCACCAGCGAAGTTGCTCGCGCCGCTGTCCAGCCCCTCCGCTGGGCCGCAGACGCAACCATGGTCGGCGTCGACACCGTCGTCGCCGACGACCCGTGGATGACCGACCGTAGCGGCCTGCGCCGCCGGCGCCCGCTCCTGCGCCTGGTTCTCGACTCGGCGCTGCGTATGCCTCTCGATTCCAAAATGGTCACCACCGCGCAAAACGATGTCGTCATCTTTACCGTTTCTCACGACGAGTCGCGCATCCGCGAGCTCGCCACCCGCGGCGTCCGTGTCGAGGTCCTGCCTGCTGAAGCCGGTCGCGTCCCGCTTGATAAAGTCCTCCTCAAGCTCGGCGAAGAGGGCGTCCTTACGCTGCTCACTGAGACCGGCACGCGCTTGAACACTGCGTTCCTCGCTGCCGGCCTCGTCGACCGCCTCCATCTCTTCATCTCGCCGCAAATCATGGGCTCTGACGCTGTCCCCGCCTTTCGCGGCATGCCCAACTTCGTCCACATGACCAACGTCGAAGTCGAGCGCTATGGCGACGATTTCGGCCTAAGCTCCCTGCTCCGCGATCCGTGGCCGCCGGCGCAGGAGCCATGACGCATGCTGCGCTGTCAAAGCTTCGAATAAAATAGAAAGTGTGTAGTCGCGGCTCTGCCCCTGGGGCCACTCCGCCCATCACGAAGGGTATTTTGAAAGGCAGCTTTCATGCTTTCCACCCCCGTCATCACGGCCGTTGTCTCTCTCGTCGGACTCGTCGGCGTGCTCGTCTGGCGCGTTCGCGAGGGTCGCACCGCGGTGACTCTCAAGAAGATCGTGATGCCTCCCGTCGGCATGGCCACGGGCTTCTGCATGTTTGTGGCCCCGCAGTGCCGCGTTCCGTTCGCGTGGGGATTGATCGCCTTCCTCATCGGCGCCATCGTCTTTGCTTACCCATTGCTGCTCACCTCCGACCTTCATCTGCAGAACGGCGTCATCATGATGAAGCGCTCTAGCGCCTTTTTTGCGGTCATCATCGTGCTCGCGGTCGTACGCTACCTCGCCCGCGGCTACTTTGACCGCTATCTCACGCTGATGCAGACGGGCGCCATCTTTTATCTGCTCGCCTTCGGCATGATCCTCCGCTGGCGACTGAAGCTATACCTCGCCTATCGCTCCATCACAAGTTCTCGAGCCTTTCACGACACACAAGCCCCCAAAGAAGCCGCCGCCGGCAAATGACCCCGGCACAACGACTCAAGGACCACCGCATCAACCTGGATCTCAAATAGCCCCCAGCTATTCCCTGTTCCCTATTCCCTACTGCCTATTCCTTGCCTCCATGAGACAATCATTCCGCAGCCCGTTTCCCCATCTTCATCCGAGTCAAGGAAAAATCCCATGCCGAACGCGGCCGCTGTGAACTCTCTCACACTCGATGTCGAGCGCAAAGGCTCGACGGCTCTTGTCCACTGCCGCGGCCGCCTTGTCTTCGGAGATTGCAAAACGTTTTACGCCAAGATCCATCCCCTCATTCCCGAGTGCAAGCGCATCGTCCTCGATCTCACCGACCTTACATTTGTCGATAGCATGGGCATCGGCACTCTGGTCCGCCTTTACGTCTCCGCCAGGGCCGGCGGTTCCTGCCTTGAGCTCATCAACCTCGGCAAGCAGATTCGCGAAATCCTCGGAATCACCAATCTTCTTTCGCTCTTTGGCGACATGTGTGAAAAGGGCGTCGCAATGAAGTTCTAACCCGATCGCAGGATTTTTGCCACGCCCTCAGAGCGCTCGGATTAATGTATCGCTGCCTTACCCGGCTCAGTGACACACCGGAACGCCAAATAGCCCGGGGTGATCCGCTTGGGAACCAATTGAACGTACCCGTTGTTGCTGATGTAGTACGCGCGATTTGCGCCGGCATCCGTGCTCGTCCACCAATAAATCACCTTTGAGTGAACCTTCCAGAGAGGAGAGTCCTTGTCCGGTGTGACTCGGAAATGCGCCCAATGAAGAGTCGGATCCCAGGTGCCTCCGGCGTTCTCGCCGCGAAACACGAGAGACCGCACCGCTTCGTCCACTGACGGCAGCCGCCACACATTCTGCGGTGGCCCGGCGAGCGCAGTACCGTCATAAGTTAAGTGCGCGCAGCTTTGCATCGCTTGATTCCAGGAGACACCGTTTTCCGGCCATCCCGGTCCCTCCGGCGCCCAAACCAGCGTCACGCCATTGCCCGCGATCTGCCGCATGCCATAGTTGCCGTCGTCAAAGCGATGCGCCGCGATCCAGCCCGGATACACGCCACATGCGGTCGCCGTCAGGAGCGGCAGCGCAATGAGGCATCTCCACGCCCAACGGCGCGGCTCGGGCCGGCCGAAGTAATACAGCACCCCAAGGAGCACGAGCGGAATCGCAATGAGCAGGACGGCAGCCGAGGCGGAGCGGAATCTTCCGAAATACCATGCAGCGGCAATTGCTGAGGTCCCCATCAAGGGCAGCGCCAGCCGTGGCCAGCGAAAAGCAAGCACGCTGACCACCATCACAATCAGCATGGGGCTTAGATATTGCACGAGCATCAGGCTGATATTTCGCCAGATGCTCACGTGATACCATCCCTCGTGAAAATTTTCGTTGCTGCCCCACCACGCCCACATGCACGCGAATCCTGTGGAGACAGCCACCGCCGTCCAACCTGAAATCTGGCGACCCAACAATCTTCGGTCCGTCATTTGGCTGGCGAGTATAGCACCGGAGCGCTTTTCCCCACTGCGACAGCCCCGATCGCTGTTTTTGAACCGCAGCCCTGGTCCCCGCGTCCTTGCTTGCTCGCTCCCTTGCTCCCTGCCGGGGGCCCCCGGCGGCGGATCCTTGTCGCTGGGGTGGCTTGCTCCCTAGAATCAATTTATGTTCACCGGCATCATTGAGCAGACCGGAACTCTCGTCAGTCTTACCGACCGTGGCGGCGTTCGCCGCATCGTCGTCGAAGCCCCCGGTATCGCGTCACGTCTGCGCGAGGGTGATTCACTCAGCGTCTCCGGCGTCTGCCTCACCGCGCTCGACCCCGACCCCAAGTACTTCCACGCCGATCTCGCCCAGGAAACCCTCGATCGCACTTCTCTCGGCTCCCTCGCTCCCGGAGCCAGCGTCAACCTCGAACTGCCCACCGCCGCCGGCAGTCCACTTGGAGGCCACGTCGTTCAGGGTCACGTCGACGGCACCGGCGCCATGACGGCACTTGACCCCGTCATTCCCGAATCAAGCCCGCTGTTCGATCGCCAGACCACCGACTGGACCCTCAAGGTCCGCGTCCCCGAAAATCTCCGCCAGTGGATGGTTCACAAGGGCTCGGTCGCAATCGAAGGCATCAGCCTGACGATCGCGGATTTCGACTGCGAAGAGATCGCCATCGCCATCCTGCCGCTCACCTATTGGCGCACGAATCTCCACTCGCTCAGTATCGGCGCCCCCGTGAACATCGAGGCCGATGTGCTGGTCAAGCTCGCCGCCAAGCAAATGCAGGCCGCAAAAGAACCTGAGTTCGATCTCACCGCCGCCTGGCTGGTCGCCAACGGCTACTGAACGTTGCCCGGCAGCCTGTCGCCACAGATCCGGCGCTCGTCTGCGCCACCCTACGGCTTCGCCGGCAAGCTTGGTGGCGTCACCACGTATTCGTCGCCCACTCGTGCCAATATCAGCGCCCTCCGGTCCGTCAGCAGCTTCAGCTGGTTCGTCACTTCAACAAATTCCTTCTTCTCGTCGTCCGTCATTGCAGAACCCAGTTTGTTCAGCTGGTCCATCCGCGCCTGCAGCACCGGAAGCTCGCGGTCAATCAGGATCAGCCGGATCACCGGCTTCTTTTCATGCCCCGCTGCAAGCTCGTTGCGGTTGTTCTCCTCCCACATCGGCAGCATGCCCACGTGGCCCAGTTCCACGCGCACACCCGCCGGGCCGTAGTCTTCGCGCACAGCGGAAAACAGCCCGATCATCTCGTCCCTCGGCTCGCCATTCGAGTCCGGATTCAGCCGGTCCACATAACTCCGTGACTGGTTCGAAAGAAAATTTCCCAGCGAGTAGAAGATCAACGTCTCGCGCCCATCCTGAGTTTTGTAAGTCTCCATCGGTTGCAACACGTGCGGATGCGCTCCCACAATCACCGTCGCACCTGCTTCAAGCATCTTGTGGGCAAGGTCAACGTCCTCGGGCCTCGGCGCAGTCGCGTATTCCACGCCCCAATGCATCGAAATCACCAGCAGATCGCACTGCGCTCGCGCAGCCTTAACTGCGGCAAGCACCGTGGCCTCATCTGCTCCCGGCGCCCCGTTGGCCTCGCCGGGATAGGGAAAGAAATTCACGTGCGGCTGATCGTCTTTGTCCGGATTGCGGTTCCCGTTCAACCACCGCGTCATCCCCAGCCAGCCCACCTTGATCCCGTCGGCCTCGGTAATCACCGGCTGCCACGCCGTCGCCGCATTGTCGCTGGTTCCCGCAAACAGCAGCCCAACATCGCGCAAATGCCCGCGGCTCTCGGCAAACCCCGCCCACCCTTGGTCCATCACGTGGTTGTTGGCGAACGACACAATCTTGATCCCGCTCGCCTTCAGCGCCTCGGGCAGCTCCACCGGCGCGTCGAACAAAAACGGCTTCGTCCCATGCGAGTGCTCCGGAGCCACCGGCGTCTCCAGATTCACAAACCCAAAATCAGCCTTCTCGAAAACATCGGCGACATCTGAAAACAGCGCCACCCACCCCTGCTCGCCTTCGCCGGCTGCTGCGGCCGCGGCCCTCACCGCTTCGTGCGGAATCACATCGCCGGCCACGGCAAAACTCACGTGCGCCAACTCGTGCGGATACGGCGTCACCACGGCCGATGCGCCATGGTTCGATCGGAGCGCAATAAGAAGAGCGGCGAATACGGCTGCGCCAAAGCAAATAGCCGAAAGCGTTCGCCAACGCTGACGAAGAACCGACTCGAGCACCTGCGCAAACTCCCTCATCCGGCGTTCCAACTGCTTCCAATCCATGGGCTCGCCTTACCTCTCGCTCTCGGTCCAATACGGCGTTTCAGCGCCACCGCAACACAGAATGCAATCAGCATACAGGTTCAGCGAACAAGCGCAGTAGATTCGTGAGGCAATCAAGACGAGACCGCCGGTGAAAAATTTGATCTCCGATGGCTCAATAAACGAATGCTATGATTTTCGTGTCCAGCCGGTATCCCAAGAAAAAAACCTAACCACTCTATCCGGCTTAGGAGATCTCCCCGTGCCTTTCGACGTATTTGTCAGCCACGCGTCAAAAGACAGAATCATCGCCAACGCCGTTTGCGCGCGCCTGGAGTCAGCCGGGATTCGCTGCTGGATTGCCCCACGCGACATTGTCGCTGGCACATCGTACGGCGAAGCCATCATTGAAGCAATTCATGCCGCGAAAGTCATGGTGCTCGTCTTTTCCTCGAACGCGAATTCTTCCGGCCACATCCCCAAGGAAGTGGAGCGCGCGGTCAGCAACGGTGTCGCGATTCTTCCCTTCCGCATTGAAGACGTGGCGCCAGGCAAGTCGCTCGATTATTTCATCGGCTCCATCCACTGGCTCGACGCCATGACGCCTCCCATGGAGAGGCATCTCGACGCCTTGGTAGAAACAGTAAGAAAACTGCTTCCAGTGCCCGCAAGTGTGCCCGGCGCGCCCTCGACACCGGTGGGCGTGTCGTCGTCGCCGGGGCAAGTGGCGCCGTTCCAATCTCCGCCTGCCTCCGCGCAAATCCCTTTTCAGCCCACGGGCCCACGGCCTGCAACAAGCGGTGCCAACGGACTCACAATCCCACCCAAAACGCTTCAGATCGGCGTGGCCGCCATCGTTGTGATCGCGGCAATCGTCGCCGCAGTCATCTGGCTGAAGCCAAAGCCGCCTGTTTCCGCGCCCGTGGGAACCAGCAGCCCAGTAGTCAATCCATCTCCCGTTCAGCCCGGTGTCAACGGCAATCCCAGCGTCGCCAACAATCCGAGCCCCGTAAATCCCGCGGCTGGCCCAAAAGGCGCCGATCCGATCGTGGGTTGCTATCGCTGGTTCAACAATGGTTCGGTTGTAATCTACGCTAATGGCATCGTGAATGGCGGCCCGTTCACGGCTCACTGGCGATTAGTAAGCGCCTCTCAGCGGGCGTACAAGTTCACCTGGCCTGACGCCATTGACACCATCACCATCGCGCCCGACCAGCGCTCGCTGGGTGGAATGAATCAATATCAGTACCCCATTTCAGCGACGCGCATCGCAGGCAACTTTGGTCTCGCGGGCACTTGGACCCTGTCGAATAATGTACCCATGCTCGTGTTTCCCAACGGCACCTTCTCGGCCTCCACTTTCACGGGAACCTGGCGAGCGACCGACGCCTCGCGGGGAATGTATTCCATGACCTGGCCGGCCCCCGTCGACAGCGTCAATCTCTCCGCAGATGGGCAGACCATCTCCGGAGCGAATCAGTACGGCGTAGCTATTTCGGGAACGAGAACAGGGCCCTGTCCCGGCGTTTGACTTGTGTCTGGGTGAGTTGCAAGACGATTTTGTCGGGGGAGGTGTTAAATTGCGGGTTTCAGAATTGAAATTCAGAACGCGCGGCGCCAACTTGGCCCTGCAACGGATTCCGAACTGAACTCACGCCGAGCTCATGCGTGTGCAAAATATCTACTTCCACTCCCAGATCTTGGAGACCGTGTTTCCGGCGCCATCGACTTCGAATTCGAAGGCCCCGCACGCGTTGTTAAGTTTGGCAAGCTTCTTTGAGGTAGTCTTGAAGAACAACATGCCGCGGTAGCTCACCGAGCCGCCGGGCCCGAATTTGCCCGAACCCGTCCCCGTCCAGGCGACGCCCTCGCCGTCATCCGTCATATTGATTCCCTGGCCCTGGCCAAGGAGAGAACCATCCGGGCTGACTACCGACGTATAGGTGCCCAACCCTGTGCAATGAACTCCTAATAGCTGACCGCTCTCTTCAAACGACACTTCCACCGTGGGTGGGTCGACTGAAATAACCCGCCTCACGATCCTCTTGCCCTTGGATTCGCCAATTTGCTTACCGATCATGAATTAACCTCCTCTTTCGCCGGGGCTTGAATTGGTGTCCCCGGAGTCTGCATCCTACACCCCATACCACCTGTGCAAAGCAATTTTGTTTCGACTGACCTGAGTGAGCCCCGCCCGCCTCCGAGCGCTGCCTGCCCCTTTCGCGTCTATTCGTTACGGGAACAGGCAGCGTAAGCTGGTACCCTGAATTCTGAGCAAAAAACTACTCAGAAAAGTCCGGTCTTTCTCGACTGGCAAGCGGAGCGATGGCAGAGTTTGTAATCAAGCTGGCCGATGAGCGTGGCCACGTGCAGGAGCAGGTGCAAACCGCGGCCACGGCCGAGGAGTTGCGCGCCCGCTTTTCGCATGCCGGCTACCACGTGTTCTCGGTGCGCGCGCGCAGCGGCATCGGTCGCACCCGCCGCAAGGTCAAGCTCGAGCCGTTTCTTATCTTCAACCAGCAGTTCCTCACTCTCATTCGCGCGGGCTTGCCCATCCTCAGCTCCATCCAGATGCTCGGCAAGATCCAGAAAAATGCGGCGCTTTCCGGCCAGTTGGACGACGTTGCCAACCGTGTCAAACGCGGCGAAGCGCTTTCGGCCGCTTTCGAGGCGCAAAGCGGATTTCCGCTCATGTACACCACCACGCTTCTGGCCGGCGAACGCTCGGGCAACCTGACTGAAGTCCTTGAGCGCTACGTCAACTTCCAGAAGGTCGCCCTCACCCTGCGCAAAAAACTCGTCGGCTCGCTCATCTATCCCGGCGTGCTGCTCACTCTTGTCTGCGGCCTGCTGACCTTCATGTTCACGGTGGTCGTGCCGCAGTTTGCGCAGCTCTATGACCAGCTCGGCAGCAAACTGCCCGCCCTCACCATCGACCTGCTAACCTTCGGCAAATGGATGCAGCACAACATTGTCTGGCTGGCGCTGGCCTTGCTCGTCATCGCCGTCGCGGGCTATCGCTTCTCCCTCACTGAGCGCGGCCGCGACTTCGTCGACGGCATTCGCGTCAAACTGCCTGTCTTCGGCAAAATCTGGCTCAAGTACCAGGTGGCGCTCTTCGCGCGCACGCTTTCCACGCTGCTCACTGGCGGCCTGCCGCTCGTGCCCTCGCTTGAAACGGCTGCACGTTCCATCTCGTCGCGCCGCGTCTCCAAAGCAGTCTTGGCGTCAGTCACCACCGTAAGCGAAGGCAAAAGCCTCGCCGATTCGCTCACCAGGACCGGAGTCTTTCCCGATCTGGCCTCGGAAATGATTACCGTCGGCGAGCAGACCGGCGCTTTGCCGCAAATGCTCAACTCCGTTGCTGAATTTTTTGAGGAAGACGTGGCCACCGCGCTCGCCGCCGCGCTCGCGCTCATTGAGCCCGCCATCCTCATCGTCATGGGTGTCGTTGTCGTCTTCATTTTGATCTCACTCTACCTGCCCATCTTTTCGCTTGGGCAAGCCACCGGGATGTGACCGAGGAGGTTTTCCCATGGCCGAAACCAATGTGCTGCCCATTGCATCGCCTTTGAACGGCGATGAGCGCTCTCAAGCCGAAGCGCTCGCGCGGCGCTATCATGCCGAGTTCGTCGACCTCAAGAACTTCAAAATTCAGCACGACCTCCTGCGCACCGTGCCCGTCGAGCTTATGTTCCGCTACAACTTCGTGCCCATCGAGCAGCGGGCCGACTCGCTCGTCATCGCCGTCAGCGACCCTTCGCGCCTCATGGTGCTCGATGAGATCTCCGGCCTGCTTGGCCGCGCATCACCGCCCGCGTGGCCACGCTTTCGCAGATCACCGACCTGCTCAAGAAAACCGAGCAGTCGCAGCGCGTTCTCGACGAAGCCAGCGAAGGCCTGACCTTCGACGTGCTCACCGGCGACGAAAACTCCGACGAAAACATCTCCATCGAGAAGCTCACCAGCGAAGAAGACATCAGCCCCATCATCCGCCTTGTCGACACCACCATCTTCACCGCTCTCGAGCGCCGCGCCTCCGACATTCATATCGAAAGCTTACGACGACTCGGTCCACGTCAAGTACCGCATCGACGGCGTGCTGCAGGAAGCCATGGCGCCCATCGCCCGCGAGCACCACGGCACCATCCTCGGCCGCATCAAGATCATGAGCGAGCTCGACATCGCTGAAAAGCGCGTGCCGCAGGACGGCCGCTTCCGCGTGCGCTACAAGACCCGCCTGATCGACTTCCGCGTTTCCATCATGCCCACCATCTACGGCGAAAATGCCGTGCTGCGCGTTCTCGACAAAGAGTCGATGAGCGAGAAATTCAAGCACCTCACGCTCGACGTGGTGGGCTTCGCCGAAGAAGATCTGCGCCGTTTCCGCCGCTACATTCGCGAGCCTTACGGCATGGTGCTGGTCACCGGGCCCACCGGCTCCGGCAAAACCACCACTCTCTACGCCGCGCTCAACGAAATCAAGAGCGATGAAGACAAGATCATCACCATCGAAGATCCGGTCGAGTATCAGATTCGCGGCATCACGCAGATTCCCGTCAACGAGAAAAAGGGCCTCACATTCGCGCGCGGCCTGCGCTCCATTCTGCGTCACGACCCCGACAAAATTCTCGTCGGCGAAATTCGCGACCAGGAAACCGCGCAGATCGCCATCAACTCCGCGCTCACCGGCCACCTCGTCTTCACCACCGTCCACGCCAACAACGTCGTCGACGTGCTCGGCCGCTTCCTCAACATGGGCGTCGAGGCCTACAACTTTGTTTCCGCGCTCAACTGCATCCTCGCCCAGCGCCTGGTGCGCACCATCTGCGAGTACTGCGCCCACACTGTTCACTACGATGACGAGCATCCTCTCGCCAGCGGCATGGATCCCGCCGAGTGGCGCAACCTTCGACTTCCGCGAGGGCGCCGGCTGCATGGAGTGCGGCGGCACCGGCTACCGCGGCCGCACCGCCATCCACGAGTTGCTCGATCTTACTGACTCCATCCGCGAGATCATTCTCGCCAAGAAACCCACCTCTGAAGTGCGCAAGCAGGCGCAAAAAGAGGGCATGAGTTTTCTGCGCGAATCGGCCCTCGAGCGCGTGCGCCGCGGCGTCACTACGCTCAAGGAGATCAACAAGGTTACCTTTATTGAGGCTTCAAGATAGTGCCTTCGATAATCAACAAAATCCGCACCAGTTCTCAGCCCGGCGGCCGTCCGCCTGCAGCGGTCGAGGTCGCACCCGAGGGCGTGCTGGCTGCGGCTCGCTCCAGCGCTCTTTCCCGCCGCTCCAAATCGGAATCCGGTCAGCGCCAAGTCTACGCATTCGTTCCGCTCCCCTCAGGCGCGCTCGTTCCCGGTATCGAGGAGCCAAATCTGCGCGCGCCTGACGCGGTCGCAGCGGCCATTCGCTCCGCGCTCGCTGAAGTTTCACCACGCTCCCGCGCCGTGACTCTGGTTTTGCCCGACACCCTTGTGCGCGTCTTCGTCCTCGATTTCGATTCCCTGCCCGCGAAGGCATCCGAAGCCATCCCCGTCGTCCGCTTCCGCCTGCGCAAAATGGTTCCGTTCGATGTGGAGCATGCCGGCGTCAGCTATCAGGTCCTCGCCCAGATCCGAAACCGAGTGCAAAGTGCTCGCCGCGGTCATGCCCGGCCCCATCCTCGCCGAGTATGAAGCCGCCGTCCGCGCTGCCGGCTATGAGCCCGGCGCTGTGCTTGCCTTCCAGCCTCGCTGCGCTTGCAGCAGGCGATCCCATGGAAGCTTTTCTGGCCGCGAACCTGAGCACTCATGCCCTCACCACTTCCATCGCCAATGGGCACGACCTGCTTCTCTATCGCACGCTCGATCTTCCCGATGATCCCCGCCAGCGCATCGTCGAAATCCAACGCAGCATCGCCGTCGCCGCCGCCTACTATGAAGACAAGCTCGGCTCCCGCCCGCGCACCATCTATTACGCAGGAACCCAAAGCCCCGCCGACTTCGCCTATTGCATCGGCGATCCCGCGCTCTCCGTTGTCGACTGGGCGCCGCGCCCGACGAAGGAGCCTTGACCTCGCTTCCTCAAACCAGTTTTGCCGGCGTCGCCGGCGCGCTGGCGGGAGCCGACGATGAGAATTACGCTCAATCTCGCCTCCCGCCCTTTTGCCGATCTCGCTCCAGCCCTCAAGCGCCTGCGCATCGCCATGGCCGTGCTTGCTGTAGCTGTGCATCCTTCTGGGCGTTGGCCTTCACCTCTTCGATCGCCAGGCCGACGGCAGCTCGGGCCCGCGAGCACTCGCTCGACGGCCAGATTGCGCGCATCGAAGCCGAGCGCCACCAAGCCGAGGCAACCATGCGCCAGCCCGCCAACGCGCAGGTCCTGACCCAGGCCGTAGCCCTCAACCAGCTCTTCGATCAAAAAGCATTCTCCTGGACGCTCGCCATGGAAGCCATGGAGACTGTTCTTCCCAGCGGTGTCCAGATCACTTCCATCGAGCCGATCCGCGCCAAGGATGGCCACATCACTGTCCACCTGCGCGTCGTTGGCCCTCGCGATCGTGCCGTCGATCTCGTCAGCAACCTTGAGCGCTCACGGCGATTCCTTCAGCCTCGCATCGTCGGAGAAACCGCTGAGTCCTCGAGCGGCCCAGCCCAGCGTCAGGAACCCATCAGCGCTTCCAACCTCTTCGACTTCGATCTGCTCGCCGATTACAATCCGCCCACGACGGAAGAGCGCGCGTCCGCCAACGGCGTCGCGAAAGCTTCCCCTCGCCCGTCATCGGCCGGCCCGTCTTCTCGCCGCCCTCATGCCGCTCCCGGCGCGCCACCAACGTCGCAAGGCCGCCCTCCCTACACCGGGCCTGCCCCGGCCTCGCCGCCCGGCTATTACAGGGCGCCGAGCACGAATGGAGGTCCGCAATGAGCGCCGACGGATCATCCTACAACCATGCGTGAACGCCTCGCTTCTCCGCTCATCTGGCACAGCGCCGGCTTTGTCGTTCTCCTTTTACTCACCATCGCCCTCGCCGTCCGCCTCGGCATGGACTGGACCGCCATGGACAGCCATTCCGGCGATGTGCTCGCCGGCAAGCAGATCCAGTTGAAGGCTCTCGAAATCCAAACCGCTCCCCTGCGCGGCATCGATCAGCGCGTTGAAAAAACCCGCGAGAGATGCAGGCGTTCTACAAAAAACGCGTTCCTCCCAGCTACTCCCTCATCTCCAGCCGAATCGGCGATCTCGCGGTCTCGTCCGGCGTGCGCCTCTCGCGCGTGCAATACACGCAGGGCCCGCCCGGCTCCGACCTCAGTGAGATTTCCATGGATGCCGGCATCAGCGGCGACTATCCCGCCATCATGCGCTTCATCAACAGCATTGAGCGAGATCAGGACTTTCTTCATCATTCGCGCCATGTCGTTCACCAGTCAGCAGGGTGGACTAGTCAATCTCCGCCTGCGCGTCTCCACCTGGCTGCGCGCCGCCGACGCGGCGGCCAGCGGTTTGCCGTCCACGCCGCCACCTGGCCAATCTGTCCAGAATCACCCGCTGCCGCCAAGGAGGGCGAATAGTCATGGCCCTCGCTCTCGGCACTGAAAACAAGCGCCAGGTCATCCTGGTCATCGTGCTTTTTGCTGTGGTTCTCGGTGTCGGCGGCTGGGAAATCTTTCAGACATGTTGCAGGGCCTTCCGCGCCCCCTGCTCCTGTGCAAACGCCGGCCAGGCCAGCTCGCCCGCTGCGGCAAATCCGACCGCCGCTTCCGGCAATGAGGCAGAAAAACTCACCAACGCCGGCATCGACCCCACTCTGCACTTTGACAAGCTCGCCCAGAGTGAAGATGTCGTATACTCCGGCACCGGCCGAAACATCTTCTCCGCCGAATCTGCGCCCGCGCCGATCCCAACACCAATCAAAAGCGCCAGGAACACTGCGCCCGTTGCTCCAACCGCCGCCTCCTGTTCCTCAAGCCTCCGCCCATCGACTTGAAATACTTCGGCTACTCCGAAGACGAGAATAAAGCGCTCAAGGCCTTCTTCATTCATGGCGACGATATCTTCATGGCCAGTATCGGCGACATTGTTGACCATCGCTACAAAATCGGCGCCATCCGCCCGCTCAACGTGCAGGTCACCGACCTGGCATACAACAACACGCAGACGCTTTCTCTCTCGACATTCTAAGGCGACGCATGATGAATCCTTCCCCAACTCGCGATCACGCTCATCCGCCCGCCATCCGGCCTCCCGCGATCCCCCCGACTGAGCAGGGCTACGTTCTGCTCTTCGCCATCTTCTTTCTTGCCCTTCTCGTCCTCTCGCTTTCCGCCGCCGCGCCGCAAATCGCCAACTCCATCCAGCGCGATCGCGATCTCGAAACCTTCCATCGCGGCATGCAATATCGCCGCGCCGTTCAGCTCTACTACCGCAAGTTCCATGGCTATCCGCCGAATGTCGATGCGCTCGTCAACACCAACGACATCCGCTTCCTGCGCAAGAGTTACATCGATCCCATCACCGGCAAAAGCGACTGGAAACCTGTCATGTTCGGTCAGAACAAAACTCCCACAGCGATGGGATTCTTCGGCCAGCCGCTTTCCGGCAACCCCACCACGCTCGCAGGCACCGGCCCCAGTGGAGGCAACGTGCCCAACGGCGTTAGCCTGCCCGGCGGCATCAGTTCGATCCTCGGCGGCGCCAGTCCTTCTGCCGGCAGCCCCCCAGGCAGCGGTTTCAGCCTGGACAACTCCGGCACCGGAGCCAGTCAGTCGCCTTCGACGGGCACGCCATCCAGTGGCCCCGGATCAACCGGAACTTCAACTCCAGGAACAGGCACAACCGGGACCTCCGGAACCGGAACTGGCACGGATCAAAGCAGCCAGACCTTCGGCGGTGCGGGCATCATCGGCTTTTCCCCCGCCAGCCCCAAGCAATCGATCCTGGTTTACAAAAAGAAAAATCACTATAACGAGTGGGAATTTACCTACGACCCGCTTTCCGACGTGCAAACCCAGGCCGGCGGCAATACCGGCGCCATCGGCCAGCCCGCAAGCAGCACCACGACTCCAATCGGCGGCACCGGCACTCCGACTTCCGGGGGCCCGACCTCAGGCACTCCCGGTTCCAGCCCCAACCCCACCCCGGCTCCGATGCCCCCCGACATCCCCGCCCCGCAGTAGTTCGCGGGCAATCTTTAAATCTTCGCTCTTTTGCCCCCTCGCTCCCGCACGCCCTGGCTCTCTTGCGCTCTGGCTCCCTGCCGTCCAGTTCCCTCCCATAAACACAAAAAAGGCCCGCCCCCATGGGGTAGGCCTTTGTCCTTGGTTTTCCTATTCCCAACTCCCTATTCCCTGCCGTTACACGTTGAACGACGATCCGCAGCCGCAGGTCGACTTCACCTGGGGATTCTCGAACTTGAACCCCGCGGCTTCAAGCGTCTCCACGTAATCCACCGTGCAGCCGTTCAGATACATCAGCGAGGTGGCGTCCACAAAAACCTTTAAGTCGTCGAAACTGAAGACTTTATCCATCATTCCGGCCTGGTTCTCGAAGGCCATCGAGTACTGGAACCCCGAGCAGCCTCCGCCCACCACGCCGATGCGCAGGCCGGCCGGCAGCGGGTCCTGGGTAGCCATGATCTCGCGCACCTTGGTAATCGCCTGAGGAGTCAGGATCAGAGGTGCTTTCTTTTCAGTTTCTTGCGTAGGTGCCACCGTCGTTGTCGCCATATTCTCATCTCCTCCAGGGTCGAACTGCGATTCCTTCACCTTCACTCTATCGTTCTACTCACTCCGACACAAGCCCCTTACGGGATACCTCTCTTTAGATGCGTCTGGCACCCGGAGGTCGCGGCTTATAAACCCTTTGCATCGTTCACCACCAATCCTACCAAAAGGATTTGAATTTTCTTGAAATCCCCATTCCCAACTGTATCTGAACGGTACTATCATGTTTTGCCGTAAGGCCCCTCTACCTACGCGACCGCGGATTCCCCCCAAAGCCCGCGGGTTCCGGGACCGGAAAATCGTACGGAGGTGCTCTATGACGTTTGTTCCAGTGATGTGGACAGTCTGGTCCTCGCTCGTCGTGATTATGGCCGCCCTGTACATCTATCGCACCAGCCTCACCCGCGACGAAGAGGATCAGATCTTTCTTGATGATTCATTCGAGCACGAAAAGGCGGCCCAGGCGACTATCGTTTCAAAAGTGGCGAGAGTCGAACCAATGGTCCGCGTCGCACGTTGGGTGGTCATCGCCATGACGGCCTTTGTCGTCGCCTATTACGTCCGCGATATTTTGGTCCAGCTCCGCTTGGTTGGATAGGGCAGTCGCTTCCTCTGCGAGGCCTTCGCCGTCTCGCAGGGGTAGTCTTCACCCTTCTCTGGTTGACACAGCTGCGCCGCTCGAGGGCGGCGGTGTGCGCGGCCAAGCAACTCTCGTCTACTTGAACTGACCAATCATGTCGTGGATGTAATACACCACGACAAGCAGCGTCATCACGCCTACAATCACCAGCGCTGCCCGCTTTACCGGCTGGAACTTCTCCACCCGAAGCGCGATTGCATCCTGTTCTGTTTTCGCATGGTTCGACGAATCGGCCAGAAAAAGCTGGTCTTCTTCATTCTTCCCTAAGCGAGCTGAATAAATGCTGACGACGGCCATGAATAAAAATGCCGCGCCCCACAGGGTCCACATTACTGGAACAAATCCCATCGTCTTCTCCACCTATTCTGGTTTCGCATGGTCCCCGTTTCCGCATGTCCGCAGATCAATGCGGACTTTTCGGCATTGGGGCCTTACGGCTGTCCATCATAGTGGCCGATAGGATCATGCGAGGGTGACAGGAGTCACACTCGCGGCTTCAGTTTCCCCGGCGAACCACATTCCGAAATGGGCTCGGTTCTCTTACTCCACTTCCTGCTTCGCGCGGTAGCCATCTCTGGCAATAATGTCGTACTTCAGCGGCTTGTGCTTCTCATCCTGCATGCGCAGCGGATTGCCCTCATCATCTACAAGCTCCACGCGAATCTTCCGCCAAGTCCCGTCCTGCTTGGCATTTGTGGGGTGATACACCAGCTCGTACTTCGAGCGGATATTCTCGTTGATCGCCTTACGTCATCGGGCAGTTCGCCGGTGAATCTCGGCGCGAAATGCATGCCGCCGGTCAGATCGCTGAAGGTCTTCATCTGGTTGTCGGCCTGCAGATAGGTCATATCGCGCATGCCCCCCATCATCCCGCCCCTGCCCTCAGTCATCGCCAGCAGCAGTCCGCCTGTCGAAATCGTGAAGATCGTCGTGTCCCGGGAGGCCTTCACCCTCGCCAGAATCTTGTCCAGGGTCAGCTTCGACATCGAATCCACGCCCGATGCAATCAGCACGATATACTTCTGCCCTTCGACGCGCGACATCCGGTCCAGCGATTCGTTCAGTGCATCAAAAACGTCGGTCTCTGAAAATGCGGCCGGCATCCACACTTCGTTCGCCAGCTCGTTGATGCCCTGCAGAATTTGCTGTTTGTCCTGCGTAAAGTCGCTCACGATGTGCGTATTCAGGTCGAATGTCATCATCGCCACGTAGTCTTGCGGCCGCAGCTGCTGCATAAACGCCCACGACGAATTCAGCATGTCGACCCTGAACGCATACCCGCGCGCCGCATACTCGCACAGCATCAGCACCGTGATTGGCGCCTCGGTGCGCTTGAATCCTTCCACCTTCTGCAGTACTCCGTCCTCGTAAACACGGAAGTTGTCTGGCCTGAGCCCCGGCACGAACTGGTGCGTCTTTTCGAGCAGCACGCCCACGTCCACCGTCACCTCGGGAACCTCTATACGTATGCTCGTAGTGGGAAAGTTTTCGGGATTCTTGAACTTGGGTTCTGCCGGGGCCGGCGGCGCAGGCGGAACGTCTTCGGGGCTTTCCTTCTTCTTCGGCAGCGCAATTACGCCGTTGTCTCCGCTGGGCCCCCCAGCATCGGGCGTCGACTGGTCCGTCGGCGGCTGTTGCGCCGCGGGCTGCTGGCTCTGCTGTCCCGCGGCCTGCGCCCCCGCGCGGTTAAGCGGCACGGCAGCCACCGCCAGCAGTACCACAAACAGCAGGTCAAGCGAAAGATGCCGAGGTACCCTCACCTTCAAATGCGGCATTGACATCACAACCTCTCGTGCTCACAAGCATACGCGACTCGCATCGCAAACCCGCGGCGAGCGGGCTGGTCCAACCGTCAGGAAAAGCAGAGTGGCAACGCCAATCGCCCGCTTTACTCCAAGCCCTTCCGTATTGACCCATGCGCCGGGTATCCGGTACGCGTTACTCTAATAGACGTGGAAACTCGCCCAAAGGGAACCAAACGGGGCTCCTCCGCCCTCGCGATCCTGTTCGGCCTGGCGCTCGGGGCCTCGTCTACGCGCTTCCTGCCCGCGCAATCTGCAGCTGCTCCCGCGCGCCCACCAGTCTCCTCGCAGCAGTCCGCGCTTCCTCTCGCTGGCCCGCCGCCCAATGCTGGATTTTTCCCTCTCGGCCAGGTCCGCCCCGGCATGATGGGCACAGCCTGGACCGTCTTCCAGGGAACCACCCCTGAGCCCATGCAGGTTGAAATTCTCGGCGTGCTGCGCGGCGCGCGTGGCCCCGGCCAGGACATGATTCTCGCCCAGCTCCGCGGCGCCAAGGCGGAATACACCGGCGTCGTCGATGGCATGAGCGGAAGCCCCGTCTACATCGGCAACAAGCTCGTGGGCTCGCTCTCTTACCGCATCGGCGAATTCACTAAGGATCCCATCGCCGGCATCACGCCAATAGCGCAAATGCTCGAGGTGCGCGATTTCCCTGCATCCGATCTCACCCCTGTCAACGCCGAAACCAATCTCCTCGGCCAGAATTCATCGTCGGGCTCAACCCCTATCCCTGCCTCCCAAATCAATCCTTCCTCCGGCGATATGAACTTTCACGCCATGGAGACCCCGCTGGTCATGAGCGGTTTCGGTCCGCAGGCGATTCGATTCTGGCAACAGCAGACCGCCGGAACTGCCTTCGAATCCGTTGCCGCTGGCGGAGCGCTTTCTGCCGGCTCGTCCTCTTCCTCAGGCTCTTCCGATCCCGATTCTGTTGTCCCCGCTGCGCGGCCCACGCTTGAACCCGGTTCCGCAGTCAGCATGCAATTAATTCGTGGCGACCTCGAGGTTGCCGCCACCTGCACCGTCACCTACATCGACCCCAAACAGCTTCTCGCCTGCGGTCATCCCGTCCTCGGCTCGGGACCGGTTTCGCTGCCCATGACCACCGCGGATGTCGTCACCACTTTGGCTTCGCCCCTCGACGCTTTCAAAATCATTAACACCGGCGTCACCGTTGGTGCATTTACCCAGGATCGCGAGTCGGCCATTCGCGGTGTTCTTGGCGCAGAGGCGCACATGATCCCCATGCATGTCGCCGTCGATGCACCCGGCGGCCCGCGAAAAGTGAACGTCGAGATTCTCGATCTCCCGTCTCTCACCCCTCTCGCCATGCAGGTCGTGCTCCTTCAATCGCTCCTTGAGAGCAATGAGAACAGTGAATTCCTCAGCTACCATGTCACCGGCAACGTCAACCTCGCAGGATTCCCGCCTGTCCCACTCGATGTCTGGGCATCGGCGGGAGAATCTGCGCCCGCGTCGCTTCAGGCCGCGCTTCTCGCTGGGGAGGGCTTCTCTCGCGTCTATGCAAACGACAACCGCCAGGGAGCAGTGCGCGAGATTGACCTCCACGTGCAGGCCGTTCCTCGCAGCGTTCAAGTCACCCTCGCGCAGGCGCATCTCATCTCGACCGACATCGTCCACGCCGGCGACACCATTGAAGTCGAAGCCACTCTTCGGCCCTGGCAGCAGCCCGATCGCAATGTCCGCATCTCCGTCAAATTGCCAGGCCGCCTGGCCGCGGGCAACGTGCGCCTCATGGTTTCCGATGCCGCGACCCTCGATCGCGCTTTGCTTCAGCAACGTGCTCCTTCTCCGCCCCCCGATCTTGCAACCGTTCTCACCGAGGCCCGCGATCAGCATCCCGCCGATCGCATCTATGTAAGTCTTCTTGCTCCTGAGACCCAGGGAGAGATTCGCGGCCAGACGCTCACCAGCCTGCCTCTCTCCATGGCCAACGCCCTCGAGCCTCTCCGCAATGCGCAAACCGCCGGCCTTAACGGCGAATCTGCCCAGGTCGTCGGAGACGCGCTCGCCGGCGGCGTGCTCAGCGGCTTTGAGGTGCTCAACCTGCACATCGAGCCGGGCGGCGGGTTAAACTAATTCCAACGCAACATCGTTCCTCTCCCCATCTTGTGCACCGGTGTTTTTGGGGACCTTGCCGGTGCAGTTGCTAAATTTGTTTAGGCTTCTGGAGCAGGCATGGGTCAAATCCAAGGTCTTGCGGCGCACGCGGCGGGTGCCGAGCTTCTCACCCTTCGCTACGATCCGGGAAAACTCGGCGCCCATGAGGTCGAAATTGCCATCACCCACTGCGCCATCGGCCGCAGCGACCTTCATCTCGTCGCCAACGATTGGGGTATCAGCCAGTATCCATTCATTCCGGGCCACGAAATCATCGGCGCGGTTGCCGCCGTTGGCGCCGAAGTCAGATCTCTTGAGATCGGTCAGCGCGTCGGTCTCGGCTGGCAATCCAACTCCTGCGGTCAGTGCGAGTGGTGCCTCAGCGGCCAGGAGAATCTCTGCCTCGACTCTGAAGGCACCTGTGTCCATCGCCACGGCGGCTACGCCGATCGCGTCCGCGCCAACGCACGCTTTGTCATCCCGATCCCCGAAGCATTGCCCAGCGAACAGGCCGCACCTTTGCTCGCTGGCGGAATCACAGTCTACAACCCAATGCGGCAGCGTGGAGTGAACCCTTCCTCCCGTGTCGGCATCATCGGAATCGGCGGCCTCGGTCACCTCGCCATCCAGTTCGCTCGCGCTTTCGGTGCGCATGTCACCGCCTTCTCCACCACCCTCAGCAAGGAAGCGGATGCCCGCGCCTTCGGCGCTCACCACTTCGTCAACAGCCGCGAATCGAAAGCCCTGAAAGAAGTCGCCGGCAGCCTCGATTTCCTCCTCAGCACCGTCAATGCCGACCAGGACTGGGGCGCTTACCTCCAGACCCTGCGCCCCAATGGAACCCTCTGGTTTGTCGGCGTCCCGCCTTTGCCGGTCTCGGTGCACGCCTTCCCGCTTCTCTCCGGCATGCGCACCATTGGTGGAAGCCCCGTCGGCAGCCCCTTTCGGATTCGCGAAATGCTCGACGTCGCCGCCCGCCACGACATCAAAGCCACCACCGAGAGTTTCCCTATGGCCAGCGCCAACGAAGCCATCGACAAGGTGAAGAAGGGCAAAGTCCGCTACCGCGCCGTCCTCGCCAACTAGTCTCCCGAGTCTGAAGTTCGAAAGATAAATACAGCGGTCATCCTGAGCGGAGTTTGGCCGGTCATCCGGCCAAACGGAGTCGAAGGACCCGCATTTCCGGACTTCGGATTATGCACGAGATCAATGATTCAGCAGACTAGTGTCATGAGTCTGAAAGAATTAGCATAAGTATGCGACACTTCCGCATCGAATAGAGTAGAGGTTATCGATGCGTTTAGGTCGCCCCGTAGCGGTTGTCACGGTCAATGATGAGCAGCGGCTGGAACTGGAGGCTTGGAGCCGGCGGCCCAAGACCGCGCAGGCTCTGGCCATGCGGTCGCGGATTATTTTGCTCGCCGCACAGGGCGGGAGCAACAAGTCGATTGCGCTGAAGCTTTCCACCACGCCGCATACGGTGGGTAAGTGGAGGAAGCGCTTTCAAAGCGCAGGCAACGACGGACTTCTGGACGAGCCGCGTCCAGGCACCTCGCGCAAGTTGAGCGACAAGCAGGTTGAGTTGGTGTTGACGCGCACGCTGGAGAGCCAGCCTGAGGCCGCCACCCATTGGTCGACCCGGGATATGGCCAAGACCTGCGGACTGAGCCAGTCCAGCATCAGCCGCATCTGGCGCGCCTTTTCCCTTGCGCCCCATCGCAGTGAGACCTTCAAGCTTTCTCGCGATCCGCTGTTCATCGAGAAGGTGCGCGACATCGTTGGTCTGTATCTTGACCCGCCCGACCGCGCCCTGGTCTTATGTGTGGACGAGAAGAGTCAGATACAAGCGCTGGATAGAACCGCACCCCTGCTACCCATGCGTCCAGGGCAGATCGAACGCCGCACACACGATTATGCGCGTCACGGCACCACCAGTCTGTTTGCCGCACTGAATACCAAGTCGGGTAAATTGATCGGACAGACGCAGCGCCGCCATCGCTCGGTCGAGTTTCGCAAATTCCTCGACACCATCGAGCAAAACGTTCCCCGCAACTTAGATGTCCACCTGATTCTGGATAACTACGGCACGCACAAAACACAACTGATCCACGACTGGCTGGCGAAAAGGCCGCGATTCTATCTGCACTTTACGCCCACTTCGGCCAGTTGGCTCAACCTGGTCGAACGATGGTTTGCACAACTGACCGACAAGCAACTTCGCCGCGGCGTACACCGCTCAACCAAAGAACTGGAATCAGCTATCAGGAATTTCATTCAGCATCACAACAAGAACCCAAAGCCATTCGTCTGGCACAAAACCGCAGATCAGATTCTCGATTCCGTCGCCCGATTTTGTACGCGAACTTTAGACTCAGGACACTAGGAGTGGTTGCATAAATGTCGCCCGACCACGTTTGAATGTCCCTCAGAGGCTGAAGCCCCCGAATTTAGGCGTGCGCCACCGCACGACTGTAGTCACGCCCTTTCAAAGACCTCAGATCTTAAACCAGTTCCAGGCGTTTGCCGCATCCGCCCTCTGTATCCAGGCGGGCGGCGAAGGTTGCGCACGTAGCTTGTGACGGCGTGCGTTCAGTCAATTCGGCGGCGCTTTTTTCTCGATCGTCAGTTCTCCGCCCTTTTTATTCTCAATTCCGTGCCGCCTCGGCTCCCCTTATATTGGAACGGAGGTCCCCATGTCGATTGCGCATCGCCGCTATTCGCACTGTGCCATGGCCTTCTTGGTCGCCACCTGTTTTTTCTCACTGCGCGCCGCGGCGCAGCAGCCGCTGAGCGCAACCAGGCCTGATCGCCAGAGCACGCCTTTCCTGCTTTATCCCGCCGCCGGAGCGGGCACCGGATGTGCTCCATTGGCGATGATCTCGCACGGAGCCGGCGGCTCTGAAGATGGCTACCGCTATCTGGCGCAGGCCATGGCGCATCTGGGATACACCACCATCGTGATGGATCACGCGGAAAGCGGCTTGGCCGCCTTGCGCGCAGACATGCTCCGCTATGGCGTGATGCAGGGTCTAACCGCGCTGGTAGCCGATGCCAACGCCGAACAGGCGCGGCTGCTGGATGTGGGCGCAGTGCTCAAGTGGGCCAACGGGCGATGCCACGCGCCTTTTCGCGTGCTGCTTGGGCATTCCATGGGCGCAGAAACCGTGATGCTTGAAGCGGGCGCAAAAAATATCATTGACGTGTCTGCGCCGCCTGCCGGACAGGATCGCTTCAATGCCTACGTCGCGCTTTCGCCCGAGGGCCCCGGCATTGTGTTTCCCGGCGATGCGTGGAGCTCGATTCACAAGCCCGTGCTGGTTCTCACCGGGACGCGCGATCAATCGCTCAAGGGTGGACCCCAGGCTCGGCTCGTGCCGTGGCACGATCTGCCGGGGATGGAGCCGCACTGCCAATGGATGGGAGTGATTGACGCAGCAACGCACATGAACTTTGCCGGCAATGGCCTGGGCCACGAGAAGGTGGAACCCCTTGTGACGCAAACAGTCGCGTCATTCCTCGCCGGGGTGCGCCAGCGCTCGTGCACTGCGCCCGCCGCGGCCGATGGCTTGACACTGCAGGAGAAATAGACCAGGCTCGCGAAAACTTTTTCAGGCGGAGGGTAGTTTTCTCAACAGAATTAGGTCTTCTGGCTGATTCATCTTGACAATTCTTTTGCGGCCAGAGAATCTTCTCTTATCTCTCTTCCCCGTATTCACAACTATTGCCGGCTTTCTCGTCCACGCAAATTCGCTCTGGCCTGAGTCGTGTGGCCCAGGCCCGGTCTCGCCGGGGGTTTATGAAGATGCACCGTGAAGCAATGCGACCGATGAAACTGATGCTCGCACTGACGCTTGTTGCGGCAAATTTGGCCGGGGTCTGTGCCGCCGCTCAGGACATCAAGCTCAACGTGACCTATGTCTGCAATGGAGAGCGCCTCGTGATCGACAGTTGCAACATACGCGATACGTCGGACACCTCAACGTGCATGGTCGGACACCCGGACACGGTTTTGCCAAATGGATTGATGACGTATACCTACGAGACGCGCGGAAATTTGAAGAAGCTGCTGCCCACATGCAAACAGCCCACCGCGCAGGAACTCGCCGGGGAAGAAGCCTTCCAGAAAAAGCAACAGGAAATTTATAACGCCAACGTAGCCAAGGCCAACCCGCAACCAACTCCCAATAGCCAGCAGACGGCTTCTGCAAATCAAGCGGGCATGAATCCTTCACAGATTCCGCCGCCGAAAAACGCTGAAGAGCGCGCCATGCGGCGCTGCGTCTCCTCGGGCAGGCTCGTGGCCACTTGCACCGGCAACGGTCTCATGGGCGCATTCACGCAGATGATTTCGCAGGTTCTTCCCGGCGCCGACAAAAAGAATGAGCAGCCCGGACCCAGCATGGCCGGTGTGTTCCAGGGCGCCGGCTACTGGCGTCTCGACTTTATCGACGAGGGCGTCCTTGTGAACTGCGCCGACCTCTCGCCCAACCAGGAAAGCTATTCTCTCGACCTGAAGAATGGCCACGCCACACTCACCATCGCCACCACTCCGCGGCCGCTCGTTCTCGCCGTCCATGGCGATGGAACCATCACCGGCCCGCCTGGCCCCGTCACCATCGACGGCGTCATCGCCGCAGGCTATGTGAGCGGCGCCGCGGGAACTGGCGCCACGCAGCAGGACTCAGCCGGCAACCTCTACGATGCCGCCGGCAATCGGGTCCCCGGAAACGCGAACGCCGGCTACACCCGGTTCGCGCCCAAACGCGTCACCTGCCCCGCCATCAATCTCTCCTCAAAGGGAGCGGGCGTTGGCGTACAGACTATGGAAACCGATCTGCTCAAATCCATGGTCGGCGGTGACAAGGGCCCTCCCACGCCGCCCGGCATTCGCATGCACGGCATCTATGCTGCGCCCACCGGATTCAGTGTGCAGTTCTTCCCCGAATCGGTCATCCTCGGCTGCGGCCTTGACGCAGCACGCGCCTATCCCTACACCGTTGAGGTTGGCACAGCCGGTGCAGTTGTCAAAATCGCCGCGCCCGATCACCCGCTCACTCTCGCCTTCGGTCCCGACCGATCGCTCGATCCCGGCAGCACGGGTCCCTACCAGGTTCATGGGCGCATCGTCACTGGACAGGACGACAACGACGACTTCACCTTCGCTCCCATGGAACTCACCTGCAACCTCGCTTTGCTCGCACCCAGCCAGCAAATCCCCGCAAGCGGTGGCACTGCTGCAATGACGAACGCGGCGGCGGGTCCTGGCGGGAGCAATGGCAGCGGTCTTTCCACTCCCGCTGCGCCTCTTGGAAACGCCGTACTCTCCGTGATCCCTGGACTTGCTGCGCAGCCCGGAGCTCCCAATCCCTTCACCGGCCGACCTTTTGTTCTTCTGCGCTCCAGCTACGCCGATGCCATCGCGAAAAGCGGCGTGCAAGTTCCTGCCGGAGTATCGCCCTATGTGTACGTGGGCGCTGTCTGCGTCAACAGGTCGCCCGACTGCCAAAAAATCATGACGGCCATCAATGCAGACGCCGCGTCGGCAGTTCGCGCCGACGGCAACGGCAGAGGCACATTCCCCGGCGTGCCTCCAGGCGTCTACTACCTGATGATCTCGACCCTCTACAATAACCAGCCACTGGCCTGGGGACAGGCCGTTCAACTCAAGCCCGGAGCAAATTCCGTCACCCTCGACCTCAGCAACGCAACTCCGATCAAGTAACGCGAAGACACGCCGTTGCTCTCGAAATAGGCATAAAGACCTTCAGCGCCAGTCAGCTTGTGCTCAAATGTTTGTCCGGCAAGCTGACCGTATACTGTTGCTCGCGCTGCTAGAATCCCACTAGAGTCAGCTAGCCCATGCCCGTCAAAGCCCTTTATCCCGGCACCTTCGATCCGCCGACCAACGGTCACGTGGACCTGATCCAGCGCAGCGCGAAGCTCTTTGACCACCTCATCGTCGCCATCCTCGTCAATCCGGTCAAGAATCCACTGTTCACCGTGCAGGAGCGCGTGGAGATGCTCGAAGAAGTTGTCGAGCCGCTGGGCAATGTCTCGATCGCTACGTTCGACGGCCTCATGGTGGATTTCGCGCGCCGCCAGGGAGCAACCGCGGTGCTGCGTGGCATCCGCGCCATTTCTGACTACGAACACGAGTTTCAAATGGCATTGATGAACCGGCGCCTGGCGCCTGAAATCGAGACCGTCTTTCTGCAGCCCGCCGGACGCTACTCGTTCGTCAGCTCGCGCATGGTGAAGGAAGTTTTCAGCTTCGGCGGTGACGTGAGCGGGTTGGTGCCGACCAACGTGCTCAAGCGGCTGCGCGCGCGCATCCACAACGGCAACTGATTTCAGGCCCACGGCGCCATGACCTCTTCGGCCGCGCTCAGGTCCGGCCGTGCGGTTCCCTGGATCGGATCGATCTCTTCTCCCGATGGAAAGGTTGGGCCACGTCATGATCTGAATGGATCTCGCATCCAGGTACTATTTACGGGCCTGTTGTTTTGCCCTGTATTTTGTTGTTGCGTCCGCCTCATTCAGCGGCTACTACAACAAATGGCATTTCGCTGAGGCCGGCGCATCGTGATTGCCGTGTGGCGCGCGTGGCCGCATCTGCCGCGCGCGGTCCAGCGTCACGCGCAAATCGCGGCAGCCATCAACATTCCGCTCTACTTGCTTGCTTGCTCGCCCGGCGAGTTGCGCGACCTGAGTTCGCCGTACACTGTTTTCCCGCCGGTCGTGGCGAGCAACCTGGGCGAGTGGATCGGAAACTCGGAAACGGCACGGACTCGGCACGCAAGCCCGCAGCAGATTCCTCACGTACCGTCCGAGACCGAGCTACCGTGACGCGCAGGTCATGGAGCGCGCCGAAAGCACCACGGCCCAGATCGATTTTTGGCGCACGAATCCAGTTCGATCGCGAACCTGCGCTGAGTTCTACATCTCAGCCCAGCGCCGCAGCAGGTTGTGATAAACCCCGGTCAACTGCACGCCTGCCGGGTTTCCGGGAACCTCTTTTGCAAGCCGCTGAATCGCGCTGTCCAGGTCGTGGAGCAGAGTGCGGTCGCC
Organism: uncultured Acidobacteriaceae bacterium; assembly: GCA_963758785.1. Classification (GTDB taxonomy): domain Bacteria; phylum Acidobacteriota; class Terriglobia; order Terriglobales; family Acidobacteriaceae; genus Telmatobacter. The sequence continues at coordinate 23,304 of CAVWXA010000009.1, read as the reverse complement.
ATCGCCGCGGATCATGCTCTGTATCCAGAAAAACGAAGCCACGCGCGCTCCCCTGGTCACAGGAGTGACGCGATGCAAACTGGTCGCCGGATAGAGCACCATGTGTCCCGCGGGAAGCTTTACGCTGTGGATTCCGTAGGTATCCTCAACAAGCAGTTCACCGCCGTCGTACTCATTGGGCGCGGAAAGGAAAAGAGTCGCGGACACGTCCGTGCGAATCCGCTGTCCGGTTGAAGCCAGTGCGCGAATCGCGGTATCAACATGCGTGCCGAACTGCCCGCCACCGGTGTAGCGATTGAACATCGGCGGGAAGACGCGCAAAGGCAACGCCGCCGACATGAAGAGCGGCGAGCGCGCCAAGGCGGCCAGCACCATCTCTCCGAGTTTCACAGCCACCGGATGGCCCTCTGGCAACTGCAGATTCTCTTTCACGCTCTGCGCCTGGTAGCCGGCGGTCACTTTGCCGTCTACCCAGTCCGCCGCATCGAGCGCGGCTCCCGCCTGCGTCACTTCATCGGCGCTGAGTATGTCGGGAATGGTAATCAACATTTTCTCTTCTCTCCTGATTTCCTGTTACCGCGCGGAAGCGGATGGCTTGCCCGGCGAGCAGTTGATCCGTAGCGCAAGGGCTTTTATTTGAATCTCAAGGTCACGCCGATCAGGGCACTGGCTCCCGCTCCCGGTATGAGGTGGCTGGGATGCGGCAGATCGATGTAATAGCGGTTGAACAGGTTGTTGACGTTGGCCTGGAACTCCAGCTTCTCCGTCAGTGGACGCTTGAGCATGGCACTGAAAACCCAGTACCCCGGCACTTGCTTCATGGCGACGCTTGTCACCACGTATCCGGGCCCGTTGGGATTGACGGCGAATCCGGTTGGCACGTATGGCACCGTAGAACTGGCCGTCCTGCTGCCCAAGTAGTTTCCGCCCAGGCCCCCGTTCAATCTCCACGGCAGCCGGTGTGTCGCAAACAAGTTGAATGTTTGCCCAGGCACATTCGCCAGCGGATAGCCCACAGCAGTGGGGAAGAACTGCGAGTAGAGCACATCGCTATGCAGGTACGCGTAGCCCGCCACCAGGTCCATCCCCTCGGGCATGCGTCCCACCACGCTGAACTGAACGCCTTCTACCAGTTGATTGCCCGCGGCCACAATGTCATTGGAGTTGGTGGGGCTGGTCTCGTGAGCATTGTCTTTCACGGTGCGAAACCACGCGCCTTCCGCCAGCAACCGCTCGCCAAGAAAATTCCATTTGGTCCCGGCTTCATACGACACATTCTCTTCCGGCGCCACATTCCCGTTGACGAGGCCGACGCTCAGGCTCAACGATTCGGCGTCGGGATCCCAGCTCGTTCCGTAATCGAAGTAAAGACTTCCGCGGGTCGAAGGCGTGTAGACAAATGCGGCGCGATAACTCGGCTGCTCGTCGAGCCTGCTGATGGGAGGCACGGACGCAGTAACCGTTCCGCCAGCCGGAGGAGTTGGCTGATAGAGGTTATAGCCCGTATCGAAGCGGTCCCAGCGGACACCTCCGCTCAGTTCAAACAGTCTTCCCAGTTTCATCGTGTCGATGAAATAGAGGCCGATGCTCCTGGATTTCGTATGCACGACCGAAGTGATGTATCCCGTTCCCGCGAAAGGCTGCGCCTCGTTTGGATTTAGCAGCGTCGTGTCAGGAACGGTGTTGATCCCATTGATGGTGTAACTGGTGCGGATGGGATTCGAGATCTCCTGGCCTCCTTCGCCACCCGCCACCAGATTGTGCTCGGCACCGAGAGCGTTGAACCGAGCTGTCACTTCGGTCTGATCCCACAAGATGCCTTCCACGCTTTTGGTCTGAATCTGGTTCCTGTTTACTTGCGTGATCTCGCTCGCCGGTGTTTCGGGCGTATAAGGACAGGTCTCAGCCGAGTTGTACGCCAGCGTGGGAAGCGTAGCGACTACGCCGCCCACCGGCACGCTCAGCGATGCATTCGAGCAAATTTGCGGCTCCGTAATCTGCGCCTGCCTCGGGTAGTTCGCTGCCCGCGCAATGGTGTGCAGATTAAATCTGGGAGAAAACTCGTGTTCGACCCTGAGCGTCATGATGTCGTCGTTGGTCTTCAGGTAGCTTTCGTCGGGAAAGCCAAAGTAGCTCTGCCGGTTGGCAGGCGCAAGCTTGTTGAACAGCCAGGGCAGACCGTAGTCCGGTGTGTCGTCTTCAGAAAGATGCACGTAGCTCAGCGTAGCGTTTGTCCTGGTATTCAACCCGACTGAGATGGAAGGCGCGATGCCGAAGCGTCGAATTTCAGCAGCGTCGCGTCCGGCAACGCCCGCCTCTTCTGCCATGAAATTGGCTCGGAATGCCGCGCCACCAAACTTGTCGGCCAGGGGACTATCGATGTCCGCCGTGAATCGCCGCGTCAGGTCAGTGCCAAACTGCATCTGAACGTCTTCGAACTTTTCCAGCTGGGGAACCTTGCTTTCCTGGTTGATCACACCGCCCGTCGATCCGCGACCAAACTGGATTCCCGCCGGACCCTCCAGTACCTCCGCCTGCTCGTAATTGAACGAATCGCGGTAATAGCTGCCAAAGTCGCGAATTCCATCGAGGAAAATATCGTTGCGCGCCGTAAAGCCGCGAATCGTCAGGTTGTCGCCCTGCGCACCGGCCTCGCCCGCCGCGAGACTGATACCTGGAACATTGCGCACCGTGTCGCGCAATGTTGAAACCGCCTGATCCTGCATCACGTATTGGGGAACGACATTGATGCTTTGCGGTGTTTCCAGCAGCGGCTCGGTAAATTTATCCAGTGAAATCGATCCGGCGACGGGCGCCGTCACCGACACAGTGTCATTCGCCTGAACACCGACGACCATGGTTGCCGCGTCCTGCGCGCGATAATTCAGCCCGGTTCCCACTAGAATCAAGCGCAGTGCCTCGTCCTCGCGATAGAGACCTACAACGCCGTGCGATCTGAAACCGGCCAGCGTTCCTTCAGGCAGAACAACCTTTACGTTGAGGCCGGTTGCTTTCTCGTAGGCCGCAATGGCTTCGTCGAGCGGCCCGGCGGAAATGTTAAAGCGTTTGAGAGGCAGGGTGGCCGCCGGTGCGCCACTGCCTTGTGGGCCGGCATTCGTTGCAGCGGCCAGCGCGGAGCGTGTTCCTCCTATGACGGCGTACGCCGCCAGGGTCCCCATGGCAATCAAACCGCGCGCCTGGCCAAGCCTGCGCGGCGGATTCCCCTTCCTTGATGCTGCGGTTTTCCGCCGTCTCTGCTTCATGCCTCTCCTCGAAAGAATTCCCGGTCAGGTAAATCCCCGCTCGCCGTGAGGGCGCGCGATGAATCTGCTTGGCGGGTAGAACTAGCTTTGGGAATTTGGATTGAAACAGAGAGCCGTGCTTGAGTCGGCCTTGGGTCGACCCTATAATGCAGACAGCCTGCGGCCGGCTTGGCCGTAGCTCCAGGGTCTGCGCGGTCTCCGCCAAGAGACAATCCGCGGGACCCTGGTCCCTCCTCCATTCATCAACATTCGCAAAACGTAGTACTGTTGCGCTCTTCACACTATATACGACAAATTTGGTCGTATATCAACCCGCGAACACTAAAATGCGGTATTCCCGCTGTGGATAGGCAAATTTGAGGCATTTTGCAGCCCCAAAAATGCCCGACGCGGCTGCGACTCTGCGTTTTTAACATGCGGTTTTGCGGTTCGTGGGAAATCTGGCAAGATAGAAACTGATATGACCGTTACAGCTCCTTCAAAAGTCTTTGCTGATCGCATTGGCCGGATCGAAGTATCCGCAACCATGGCCGTGGCCGCCGAGGCGGCTAAACTGCGCGCTCAGGGCGCAAATCTCGTCGACTTCGGGGCCGGCGAGCCCCATTTTGCCACTCCGCGGCACATCAAGGACGCCGCTATCTCCGCCATCGAGGCCAACTTCACCCGCTACACGGTTGTGCCGGGCATCCCTGACGTGCGCAAAGCTATCGTCGAGCGCCACGCCTGCGATTTTGGCTCGGAATACTCGATTGACGAGGCCATCTTCACCACCGGCGGCAAGCTGGCGCTGTTCAATACCATTCAGATACTGGTCGACCACGGCGACGAGGTCATCCTGCCTGTTCCCTACTGGGTCAGCTTCAAAGACATCATCCAGTACGCAGGCGGCAAGGTGGTGTATCTCGAAACCAGCGAAGCAGAGAGCTTTCGCATCACCGCCGACGCCATTGAGCGCGCCATCACGCCGCGCACCAAGGCGATCATTCTCAATTCGCCGTCGAACCCGGCCGGCTCCGTGGTTTCGGGCGATGATCTGGAGCGGATCGTCCATCTCGCGCACGATCGTGGGATCTACCTGCTCCTGGACGAATGCTATGTGTACCTGAACTATGCCGGCAAGGCTGTCTCGGGTGGCTCGTTCACCTGGGCCAAGGAGCACATCGTAATCCTCGGTTCGCTATCGAAGACGTATTCGATGACCGGCTGGCGCGCCGGCTACGCACTGGCTCCAAAACCAGTCGTCGCCAACTTGAGCAAGCTGCAATCGCAGTCCACGTCGAATGCGACAAGTTTTGTGCAGAAGGCTGCCATCGCGGCGCTCAGCGGCCCGCAAGAGTGCGTGGCCGAGTTCCGCGCAGAGTTTATCGATCTCCGCGACTACATGCTGGCCAAACTTACTGCCATTCCCGGCGTCACCTGCACCAAACCCGAGGGCGCGTTCTACGTTTACCCCAACATCAGCGCGTACCTGGGCAAGGGCGGCATCCGCACCGCTACGGAAATGGCGACCCGCCTGCTCCACGAGGCGCATGTGGTTACTGTTCCCGGCGAGGCCTTTGGCACCGCGGAACACGTCCGCATCTCCTATCCGGTGACCAAGCAGAATATCGACGAAGGCACGCGGCGCATGGGCGAGTACCTGACCGGATTGAAATAATCGGGCGCCGACGAGGATAACGCGGCGGTTACTTCGCCAGTGACGCGTCGCTGTCGACAGGACTGCTTGCATAGTGCGCTGCCAGCCCAATGGATCATGGGAAAGAACTGCTGGCACTCCATGCACATTGTGCTCGAGATATTGGGCTCCGCAATGCGGACACACAGCGCCTGTTTCGAAGGTGTCGAAGGCCTGTTTGCAGTGGGCGCATTTCCAGTGGTTCCCAACCTTGGGCGGCGCGACGCCGCAACTTGGACAGGTAAATCCCTCGCGGCGCGGCAGCTTTTCATTGCGGAGCAGCGCGCGCGCTCCTTGCAATCCGCTCCAGCAGTTCAGGAGCATGTAACCGGCGATCAAAAGCGTCCAGAACGAGCGCATCCACAAGCCAAAACAAACAAATGCAGCCGCGCCCACGAAGCCGATGACGGTAGCCACCATCAGGCTGCGCGCGCGTCCCATCACAAACCAAAGTAGTGAGCGAAGAATCTGGCCGCCATCGAGCGGATACACGGGCAGAATGTTGAAGACCAGCAGGACGATGTTGATTCCCAGAACCGTGCGAATGAATTGGAAAGCATCGGGCATTGTGTTCGCCCAACCCAGGGAACGCGTCACCATGAAGGCGCGCGAAGAAAATCGGCATGAGCGCCACATTCACCAGCGGGCCGGCCACGATACTCCACAACGTAGCGCCGGGCCTCTGCGGCGGGTTCACATACGCCACTCCACCCAGCGGCCACAGCATGATCCGATCTGCCGTTCCCCCTACCTGGCGGCAAGCCAGCGCGTGCCCGAACTCATGCAGCAGCACAATGGCAAACAGCGCCAGGTACTCCAGCGCATTCCAGATCAGCGAGTCGTATCTGCCTTCGCGGCTGCCGATTTCGATGACGGCCACCACAAACCATGACCAGTGGAGAAACAGATCGATTCCCGCGATCCGAAAAAGATGAATCGAACCCTGACGTATGCTTGGCATTCCCGATAGCTTACCTCATTCGCCAGTTTGCCGATGATCGGCGGTTGCTGCGTTCAATAGTTCTGGTACTGTTACCACTCCTCCGATGGCGCATCCGGTTGAATCGAGTTGCCGGCTGGGAAACATTGCTTGGCCGTTCTAACTCGTTTTTGCAAATTGGCCGGATTCCCATTGCTCACCGCTAACTGCAATGCGCTTATAGATGTCTGACCATCAGGGCCGTTGCACCGCAAAATTATTCGCTCTGCCCTGTGCAAACGTTATCTGCGTCGGGTAGGATGTTTCTTCAATGTTAAACGCTATTGATTTTCGTCCTGTGATTCTGGCCGGCGGCAGCGGAACCCGCTTCTGGCCCCGCTCCCGGCGTGCCCGCGCCAAGCAAGTTCTGGCGCTCGACGGCGAGCGCTCCATGATCCAGCAAACCGTGGAGCGGCTTAAACCTCTGGCATCGCTCGAAAAACCTGGATCATCACCAACGAGTATCTGGCCCACGAGATCGCCGACCAGTTGCCCGGACTGCCCGCCGCGCAGATCGTGCAGGAGCCCGTGGCGCGCAATACCGCTCCGGCCTGCGGCCTGGCCGCTTTTCTCATCGAGCGCGAAAACCCCAACGCCGTGCTCGGCGTCTTTCCCTCCGACCACGTGATCGCCGACGAGCCGCGCTTCCTCAAGGCGCTGCAAAAGGGCATCGCCGCCGCGGCGGCCGGCGAAAACATCGTGGTGCTGGGCATTGAGCCTTCCCGCGCCGAAACCGGCTACGGCTACATCGAAACCGGCGACCTGACCAAGGACGACTCCGCACTGCACGTGCGCCGCTTCATCGAGAAGCCCAACCAGAACCGCGCTGAGGAATTTGTCGCCGCCGGAAACTACTACTGGAACTCCGGCATGTTTCTGTGGTCGGCGCGCACCCTGGCCAACGCCGTCCGCGAGCACGTGCCCGAGACGGCTCCGCTGCTCGAAGCCATCGCCGCCGCCTGGGGCACGCCGCAATTCGACGAGGTCTTCCGCGCTGCGTATCCCAAGTGCGAAAACATCTCCGTCGACTACGCGGTGCTCGAGCCGCGCTCCGCCAAGGGCGAGCATCTGTCGAATCTCTATTGCATTCCCGCGGAGTTCAGTTGGAACGATCTCGGCTCCTGGGCCTCGCTCTACGAGTACCAGGTGGAAACGCGGCTGCGCGGCGACCCTGAAGGCAACGTAGCCGACACCGGCGGCCACATCTCCATCGAGGCCAGCGACAACTACATCTTCAGCCCCAAGAAGTTCGTCGCCCTGGTCGGCGTGGAGAACCTGGTCGTCGTCGATACCGAGGACGCGCTGCTCATCGCGCACCGCGACCACTCGCAGGATGTGGGCAAGATCGTGAAGGAGCTGAGCCTCAACGGCCACTCCGAGCTGATCTAACGCCGTAGCTGCCCCGCTTCGCCGCTGTACAATTCTTGCGTAACTCAGCGCGCACTTATCGCCTGAGTGGAGCAGGAAATGCCCGAAACCATCGATTGGCCGCACACGCCAAAACCGCGCAGCATGCGCCTGCCTTGTTTATCTTTTTTTTGCCGCCATCGTCCTCATCTTCATTGGCGGCCGCACCGCAATCTCCTACTGGGTTGATCTTCTCTGGTTCCGGTCGCTCGGCTATCGCGGGCGTCTTCTGGAAGACCTTTGGCCTCGAGTGGGGAACCTTCGCCGTCTTTGCCGTGCTCACCTTCCTCATCCTCTTCGCGGCGTTTCCTCGCTCTGCGCCACAGCCACGCCGCCGATCTGCCTGAAACCCATACGATCTACTTCGCCGGCCGCCCGTTCGAGCTGCCTGTGGCAAAGGCTCTGCGCATCATCGCCATCATCGCCGCCTTGGTCATCGCCCTCGCCACCGGCTTCGCGATGGAGGCGCAATGGCCAACGCTGGCGCTCTATCGGTACGCGCCGCAGGCTGCAACAAGCATCAGCCGATCCCATCTTCGGCCGCCCGCTCGGCTTTTATCTCTTCACCTTGCCCGGCATGGCAGCTCATCGCCGGATGGCTGCTCACGCTCGCCGTCCTGGTCTGCGTTCTCGCCGTGCTGTTCCTGGTCGCCGCCGGCGGAGGGCGCGCGCTGGCGGACGTCTGCGGCGCATGCTTCCCTGCCCTGGCGCGGCGTCTCCATCGCCGCCGGCTTTCTGCTGCTCACGCTCGCCATCCACGAGTACGTCGGCCGCTTCGATCTGCTCTTCGAGCCAGCACACCATCTTCGATGGCGTTACCTATACCGACGCGCATGTCACGCTCATCGGCATGTTGTTCATCAGCGCGGCGCTTGCATTGGGCGCGGTGATTGCCTTCGCCGGCGGCATTCTGCGGCCGCGCCGCGCGCTGGCTGCTTGCAGCCATCGCTCCCGCCGCTGCTTGTTACGTTGTGGCCGGCATCGCCGGCTGGTATGTGAGCACTTTCATCGTCAAGCCCAACCAGCTCGACCGCGAGCGGCCTTACATCGCCGACAACATCGCCTTGACGCGCCAGGCCTACGGGCTCGACCGCTTTGCGCAGCGCGAGTTTCCCGCCGACACCACCGTCGCCGCGGCCGATCCGGAACACAATCAGGCCACGCTCGACAACATTCGCCTGTGGGACGTGGGCGCGCTGCAGGACACGCTGCGCCAGGTGCAGGAGATTCGCACCTACTACGACTTTCCCGGCATCGACATCGATCGCTACCAGATCAACGGCTCGCTGCGCCAGGTGATGCTCGCCGTGCGCGAGCTGAATGTGGACAAGCTGCCCGACAGCAGCCGCAACTGGATCAACGACAAGCTCATCTACACGCACGGCTACGGCATCACCATGAATCCCGTGAACGGATTCACGCCGGAGGGCCTGCCGACGCTCTACTCTGAGCAACATGCCCGTGCAAAGCACCGTGCCCGGCCTCAGCGTGACGCGCCCCGAGATCTACTTCGGCGAGCTGACCGACACCGACGTCTACGTGAAGACGCACCAGCAGGAATTCAACTATCCCCAGGGCCAGAGCAACAATCTTTCATCCTACGAGGGCACGGGCGGCATTGTGATGGGCGGCTTTTTGCGCCGCGCGCTGCTGGCCTTCGATCGCGGCGACCTGACCAAGGTTCCCTTCAGCGACGACATCACAGCCGAGAGCCGCCTGCTGATGCGGCGCAATGTGCAGGCGCGCGTGGCGGCGCTGGCGCCGTTCCTCACCTTCGATCACGATCCCTACATCGTGGTCGGCGACGACGGACGCCTCTCCTGGATCATCGATGCCTTCACCTCTTCTGCGACGCTACCCTTACTCCGCGCAGTCCGCTGTTGAAGATCAACCGGTCAACTACGTGCGCAACAGCGTGAAGGCGGTCGTCGACGCCTACGACGGCACGGTCACGTTCTATGTCTTCGACAATCAGCCGATCCCATTCTGGCCGCGTGGCGCGGCATCTTTCCGGAATTGTTCAAAGACGCATCAACGATGCCGGCGTGGCTGCGCGCGCACGTTCGCTATCCCGAGCTGCTGCTCAGCCTGCAGGCCGATGTATACGGCCTCTATCACATGACCGATCCCGAGGTCTTTTATAACCGCGAAGACCAGTGGACCGTCGCCACCGAAACGGCTCGAGCCAGGGCAGCGACCAGATCGCGCAGGAGATGCACCCCAACTTTGTGCTCATGACGCTGCCCGGCGAATCCAGCGGCCTTGAGTTCGTTGAGATTCTGCCCTTCACGCCCATCAACCGCAACAACATGATCGGCTGGATTGCCGCGCGCAGCGACGGCGCGCATTATGGCACCGCCGTGGTCTACGACTTTCCCAAGACGCGGCTGGTCGACGGCCCGCAGCAGATTGAAGCGCGCATCGACCAGAATGCGCAGCTCTCCGGCCAGCTCACGCTCTGGAATCAGCAAGGCTCGCACGTGATCCGCGGCAGTCTGCTGGTGATTCCCTGCGGGCAGGCGCTGCTCTATGCGGAGCCGATTTATCTGCAGGCGCAGCAGTAGCCCCATGCCGGAGTTGCGGCTGGTGGTGCTGGCGCTGCAGGACCGCCTGGCCTACGGGCCGAACTTCGAGGCGGCACTCAGTTCGCTCTTCGGATCGGAAACGCCTTCGCTCACCGGCGCTGAAGCGTCACAGTCCTCAGGCGCGGCCGCGCCCCCCGGCAAGCAGCAACCGCTCAACGAATCTCAACGCGCTCATCAACCAGGCCGGCCGAGACTTCGCCGATTATCAGCGCCTCACGTCGGAGGGCAAGCTGGCCGAAGCCGGACAGAAACTCGACGATCTGAAAACACGTGCTCGACCAGCTCAGCGCGCATGCAAAATAAGTTTCGGATTGCGGCATTCTCGCGCGCCCGATCGCACTGCAACAGCCCAACGGAGATCATCGCAATGGTCATCGCCATGATTGACCGGCGTGGATTTCTGAAGACGGCCGCGGCCGCCGTGCCGCTGGCTCGCGCAGGGGATTCTTTTGTCCTGCCTCCGGCTGCTGTTGAGGCCGGCTCAGCTTCCGTGGCACAAGCGGCCTCGCCTGCGACATCCCTGGCAGCAAACCTGCGCCGCATCGGGCAGACCAACTTCACCGAGCATGATCCGGCTGTTTCGACGTGGAAGCGTGGGCCAATTATTGGGCCAGCGCCAAAATAGGCGCCGTGTTTATCAGCGTCACCGGCATTGTTGCGTATTATCCCAGTAACGTGCCGTTTCATCGTCACGCAAAATACCTGAACGGGCGCGATTTCACAGGTGATCTGCACGACGCGGCGAAAAAACGCGGACTGCGCACCGTTGCGCGTTACAGCCCCGACCTGAATTGGGGCGACGCTCTCGCCGCGCATCCTGAGTGGTTCATGCGCGATGAGCAGGGCCAGCCCTTGCCCACTCCTGACGATCCGGAACTTTTTCAGACGTGCATGTTCACGTCGTACATGACCGATCATTTTCCGGCCGTCATGCGCGAGGTCAACTCGCGCTACGACATGGACGCGCACTACACCAACGGCTGGCCTTCGTTTACTTTGCCGGTTTGCTATTGCAACCATTTGCCGCCAATTACCGCCGCCGAAAACGCCGGCGTACTGGGACAAATTCAACGAGCGCGTCATCAGTCTCTGCAAACTCTACGGCTCGATCGCGAAAGAAAAGAAGGCGACGAGCTTCTACTTCAACAATATGGGCGGCGGAGTCCGCACCAGCACGAATCTTGCCCAACTTGGGCGCGATCAGCCCGCTGGTTCCAGGCAGATAATCAGGGCCGCGGTGGGCAGGATGCGCCCATCTGGGGCGCCACGCAGCAGGGGCGCGTGTGCAATGCCGTGCTCGACGGCAAGATGGCCACCAATGTAACGGGCGCATATTCCACCGGCCCCATGCGCTGGCGCGAGGTGACCAAGTCCCCTGCGGAAATCGTGATGTGGCTCAGCGAAACGCTGGCCAGCGGCATGGTTCCCTACTACCACATCGTGGGCGGAGAGAAGGGCCTGGGCGAAGATCTGCGCTGGGAGAAGATCGGCCGCGATTATTTTCAGTGGACGGCCCGCCATGACGCGCACTTCGTCAACAAGAACACGATCGCCAATATCGGCGTCGTCATCGGGCAGCGCACGCAACTTTTCTATAAGCCGCCACGCGACGTATCCATGCAGCAGTACATGGATGCGATGTACTACGCGCTGCTCGAAGGGCGTTTTCTCTTCGACTTCGTGCATGAAGACCGTCTGGATTTGGAACGGATCAAGAAATACTCTGCTCTTGTCCTGCCTAATATTGCGCTGCTCAGCGACGCGCAGTGCCAGCAGTTGCGCGAATATGTCAACCTGGGCGGTTCGCTGCTGGCCACGTTTGAAACCAGCATGTACACCGATCGAAATGAGCGCCGCGCAGAGTTCGGCCTGTCCGACGTATTCGGCATCCATCTGGCCGGCGAGATGATTGGGCGCCGGGGCAACGCCAATTCCTACATGGCGCGCATTGAGCGGCCGCATCCGATTCTCGATGGATTCACCGACACGCATTGGATTCCCGGCGCTGAGTTTCGCCTGCCGCTCAAGCCTGTCGACAATCCCGTGCTCACTGTCGTGCCAGGCTATCCCGCGTATCCGCCTGAGCTTTCTTATCCGCCCACTCCGCAAACCAACGAACCGGCGGTCGTCTTGCGCGAGCAAGGCGCGAGCCGCCTCGCATATTTCCCCGGCGACCTCGAAGCGACGATGTGGCTGTCAGGCCATACCGATCTCAGCCGTTTGCTGCAGAACAGTATTCGCTGGGTCGCGGGCAGCGCGCCTCCCGTCACGGTCCAAGGCAAGGGGCTCATCGAAGTGTTTGCCTGGGAAACGGAGCCGGGTTTTGCTGTGCACGTGCTGAATTACAACAACCCCAACGCGCATCGCGGATGGATGCGCGAGTTCTTCCCATCGGCGCGCAGCAGGTCCACTTCCGCCTTCCTGCCGGCCGCCGCGTCACGCGCGTTGAGTTGCTGCGCGCCGAGCGCGACATCCCGTTCCATGCCATGGGAGATTCAGTCGAGTTCACGATTCCCTCTGTCACGGATTACGAAGTCGCCGCTCTTTACTCCGCATGAGAATGCGAGAGTTTTCCAAAACCGCCTTAGAGTCTTCCTTGATGACGGAGTGATTTCCATGCCTCGCTTTGCTGCCAATCTCACCATGATGTACACGGAGCACAGTTTTCTCGATCGCTTTGCCGCTGCCGCGCGCGACGGATTCGACGCTGTCGAGTATTTGTTTCCATATGAGCATCCCGCCGCCACGCTGGCCGCATTGCTTAAGGAGCACGGCCTGCGCCAGGTCCTCTTCAACTCGCCTCCCGGTGACTGGAAAGCAGGCGAGCGCGGCATCGCCGCACTACCCGGCCGCGAGCAAGAATTCCGCGACGGTTTTTTACTGGCTTTGGAGTACGCCCAGGTATTGCAATGTCCGCGCGTCCACGCCATGGCCGGCCTTGCTCCGCAATAGTTGAGCGCGCAAGCCATTGCGCGATGTCTACGTCGCCAATCTCGCCTGGGCTGCGGAGCAAGGCGCGCGCTGCGGGCATCGAATTGCTCATCGAGCCCATCGCGCTGCGCAACATTCCGGGCTTCTTCCTCAATCGCCAGGAAGAAGCGTCACGCAATCGTCGCCGAAATCGGCGCGCCCAATCTCAAAATCCTGATGGATCTGTTTCATTGCCAGGTGGAAGAGGGCGATCTCGCCATCAAGATCCGCAAATATCTCGCCGACGCGAAGCAGACGCGCGTGGGCCACATTCAAATCGCAGGCGTGCCCGAGCGCCACGAGCCCTCGACCGGCGAAGTTCGCTACGAGTATCTTTTCGACCTGATTGACGAGCTGGGATACGAAGGCTGGATTGGATGCGAGTACATCCCCGCCAGGGGAACTTCAGAGGGACTGGGCTGGTTCAAGAAACAGAAAGCCGCCGCGCGTTAAAGTCAGCGTTGCGGCGGCCTCTGATTCACAACTGAACTTGCTTCGCCTACTTCGCTACGCCAAACGTGAACGTTGTGGTCGAATGCATCGTCTCGCCCGGCCGCAGAATCGCGCTCGGAAAATCCGGATGGTTCGGCGAATCCGGAAAGTGCTGCGTCTCCAGGCAGAATGCCGGCGTGCTTCTCGTACTTCACGCCGTTCCAGCCGGTCAGCGCTCCCATCCAAAAAGTTACCGGAGTAGAACTGCACTCCTGGCTCTGTAGTCTCCACCGTCAGCTTGCGCCCGCTCACAGGATCGGTCGCGATCGCCGCCAGGTGCAGTGTTCCGGGCTTGCCGTTCAACACGAAATTGAAGTCGTATCCGCCGGCCCGCTTGAGCTGGTCGTTGTCCGCATCGATCCGCGCGCCAATCGCCTCCGGCTTGCGAAAATCCATCGGCGTTCCCGCCACCGGCGCCAGTTCGCCGGTCGGAATCAGGCCCGCGTCGATCGGCGTGTAACGGTCGGCGTTGAGCTCGATCCGCTGATCCAGAATGTTGCCTTTGCCGTCGCCATGCAGATTGAAGTACGAGTGGTTGGTCAGGTTCAGCACCGTGCCTTGTCCGTCGTGGCGGTGTAGTCGATGCGCAGTGTGTCGCCCTTGAGCGTATAGCGCACCGTCGCCGTCAGCGTTCCCGGAAATCCCATGTCGCCGTCGGGGCTCACATGCGTAAACTCCACGCCGTCGGGCACCTCATGCGACTGCCAGACATACTGGTCGAATCCCTTTGGACCGCCATGCAGCGCATTGGGGCCGTTGTTGATGGGAATCTGGTAGGTCTTTCCGTCGATGCGTAAACTTGCCCAGCGCGATGCGATTGCCGTAGCGGCCCACCACTGCGCCCAGGTAGGAATTCGGCTGTTGAAGATAGCCATCGAGTGAACCGAAGCCAAGAACGATATCCGCCATTTTGCCGGTGCGGTCCGGGGTTTTGATGCTCACCAGGTGCGCTCCGTACGCCGTCACTCTCACCTCAATCTGCCCACTGGTCAGCGTGTAGATCGGGACGGCAATTCCATCCGCGGTTTGACCCCATATCGACATCTTCACCTCTCCCTGTGCAACGGGCGCAAACGCAATCGCCAGCCCGATCATAGTTGCAAAAAATCCAGTTGCTCGTTTCACGGTTTACCTCTTCGCCTTCCGGCGCTCGCACAGCGGCCAAACCGTTTCAGTCCGGCCCGCCTTTCAGCCTGCCCGAAGAATGCGCCCGGGTGCAGGCGTTTGTGCTCCTTGGCAAACTATAGCTGAAACGGCTGGCAATGCCATCATAGGCTGTTCGGCGGCGCAGGCGCAGTGAGGCGGCGGGACCTGCGCCCGGAGCTTTGAAGGCTAGTAAATCCGGCTGGCGATCACCTGGGTGCCGGTGGCGTTGGACTCGATGCTGGTCGACCGCAGCAGCACCTCGAAGTTGCGCAGGGAGCCATCGGGGCGCGTCGCGCTCTTCAAAATCGGATCGATGGCCGAGGGATGCAACAGCATCTCCGCCGCCGCCTGCGTTCCGGCCACATCCAGCCCTTCCAGAACCAGCAGGTGCCCGTTGCCGCTCAAGTTGGGCAAGAAAGCGATCAACGCGAAGGTCTCGTGCGCGGGCTCGTTCCAGTGGCTGGCATAGGACGCGGCTTCTCCCGGCTGCGGCTTGGTGTTGATGATCTCCGCGCCGCTCATGCCGGGCCGGTCGGCAATGCGGAAGTTGGCGTTGGTTTCCGCAATCGCGGCCCAGGGATTGCTCCCCACCGAGCCGATGATTACGGCATTTGCGTTCTTCAGATCGTCGAGGCGCAGGTCGCGCGGAAAGCGGATGAAGACACGCTGCGGATTGTCCTCGGTCAAATGCGAGAGGGCGGCGGCAATCTGCAGATCGACAAACGGCGTGAGCTGCTGCGTGCGCAGATCCTCGGCGCTATGGGCGTCCACGCCGCGAGCGGCAGCTCCTGGTAGCTGCCTGCAATATACTCCGCCAGCGGCACCGGGCGGCGCGAAAGATCTTCAAGCAGATTGAATCCGGCATCGGAGGGCACGATGTAGCTGTTCCCGGGCCGCCAAAAAGCGCCGCCCACAAGCACGTGCGCCGGCTCCTGTGGCGTGGCGCGGAGCGATGCGCGCGGGTCGCGGAGTACCATGTCGCGCCAATAAGCGCCGCGCTGTATGCGGTGCCAGCAACGCGCCCAGCGGCCAAGCGCTTCGTCCTCGATCGCAAGGGTTGCCGTCTCCTCCGCTTCGTGCGGGTGGATCGGTACCGGTTGCGTCTGACTGTGCAACACAACCGGCAGGCCAGCCGCTTCTTCCTTGCCGTTGTCCCCCGAGACCGGAACGAAGACCGGCACATAGCCGCCGAGCGGAATGTCGATGCGCTACCGGTTCCGAATTGCCCTGGTCGGCAAAGTGCTCGGCCAGCCGCTTGCGCAATTGCCGCGCATAGTTGCGAACAATGTTGTCCTCAAGCGTGCGATAATCCGCCGGCCGGTCGAAGACCTGCACCCCGATCTGGTGCTCCGTGATCTCGTTTCCGCGGCCTTCCAGCGTCTCCGCCACCACAAACAGCAGAAACTTCGAGAGCAAGGGAGAACGTGCGAAGTGCGGATCCCGCCACGACGCGCTGCGCCAATTCCCAATGCGGATCGTCTTGCAGGCCGGGCTGCCACGCCCCGTCGGAGAGCGGTGTCTTGGGCTTCGATTGGACGGCAGCAAGTTTTCCATGGGGTTCATCTCCGGGCAGCCATCCCTGTGAGAAAAACATTTTGCGTTCGGTCCGCGACCTTGCGGCGACGTACTGCCTTGACTGTAATCGTTCCATCGAATAAACAGGTCTCCGCACAAGGCAAGGAGCCTGGAACTTTTTGAGGCCACCGGCTCGGAAAAACCTCATTCCATCCGCAACCGGCGGTCGCGCCTCTTTCCGCCGCGGCCCATTTTTGGCAGCGGTTCTCAGCGCTCGGGATTGCAAACAAATTTTAGCCCAAAAAAATCGGCAGCCATGAGAAACTGCATCTTAATCAACAGTTTACAAACTCTTAACAGCCGAAAACCCAGCCGCTCGATCGTACAATTTCCACAGTTTACCAACAATTCAAGCACGCAACAAGTCTTTTTCGCTCAGTTGGTTAAGTTCACTCAACACTAGTGTATACACCTGCCGTCACTTAGGGTAAACACTCCCAGCGCCCATTTTAAGCTGCAATATTGTTGCGCTGCTCGCGGAACTGCGAGTGAGTGCAAACGTGTGAAAAATTTTCGAATTTTGGAGGTAGTCAAGACATCTATGAAAACGCAACTACGATTCAGAATCGCAGCCCTGCTGTTCCCGGTTCTCGGCTTGCTCGTCGCCTTATGCATCCCTGTCAGGTTGGCAGCTCAGCTCGATCGAGGAGAGATCACGGGCACGGTCGAAGATCCCATCCGGCGCAGTCGTGCAAAACGCAACCATCGTGATCACCAACGACGACACCGGCGTCAAAAATCACCACCAAATCCACCGCCACCGGCACCTATGTTTTTGACGACGTGCTTCCCGGCAAATACACCCTCGAGGCCGAGGCCCCCGGACTTCCAGAAGTACGTCGTGCACGGCGTGATCGTGCAAGTGCAGCAGGTGGTGACCATCGACGTTCATTTGGCCACCGGCAACGTGCAGCAGAGTGTCACTGTAACCGCCGCGGCGCCGCTGCTTGAAGCGGAGAACGCCCAGGTCGGCCAGTCCATCACCAATCAGTCCGTCAATGACTTGCCCCTTGCCACCCGCGACTGGGGCTCGCTGGCGCAGATGTCCGCCGGCGTCAGTACTACGCCAACCGGATCCGGCGGCGGGGGCATCACCGCCGACGCAGGCAGCTCTGAGTCTGCTTATTTCAGGGTGAATGGCGTCGACGAGTGGCAAAACGATTTCCGCCTCGACGGCATTAACGACAATATCGAGATCTACGGCGGCAACTACACAGGAACCAACGCCGCCATCGTCCCGCCGCCTGACGCCATTCAGGAATTCACTCTGCAGAGCGGCGACTTCAACGCCGAATTCGGGCACTCCACCGGCGGCATCATCAACGCGTCCATCAAATCCGGCACCAACGGCATGCATGGCGACGCTTGGGAGTTCGCGCGCAACAACGATCTGAACGCGAATTATTTCTTCAACAGAACCTGCTCAGGCTCTACGTGCACCGCCAAGCCCATTCCTTCCTATCACCAAAACCTGTTTGGCTTTACCGTAGGGGGCCCGGTCGTGATCCCGCACCTTGTGAGTGGCAAGAACCGGCTCTTCTGGTTCGCCGACTACCAGGGTGGCCGTTATGTCCTGCCGGAGCCGGATGGCGGTTTAACCGTGCCCACCCAGAGCATGATCAACAGCAAATACACCAACCTCCAGGACAACATCGCTTACAACTATTCCGGCACCTGCAGCGCCACAAATACCACGAAATGCCAGACCGACGCGCTGGGCCGCGTCTTCTCCACCGGCACGATCATCGATCCGGCTTCAACGCGCCTGCTTCCCGCTACCGGCACTGACCCGGTGACCGGACTCACCGGCACGCCCAACGCTTATGTGCGCGATCCCTTCTATAACTGCACGGCGGCGGGAGGCTGCAGCAGCTTCGTCGGCCTCACCAAAACCAACTTCACACAGGACGCTGGCGGCGTTGCCCTCTCCGCCCTCAACGTGATCCCGACCACTCGCCAGGATCCGAACGCAGTCAAGTTGCTGGGTACGTATCCGGCGCCGACATCCTCCGGTCTTGCCAACAATTTCGCCAGCTACGTTCCCATCGAACCAAAGAACACCAATACCTGGGACATTCGCATCGACGCCGACATCAGCCCCAAGGATATTTTGTTCGGAGTCTACGACCGTAGCCTGCTCACCGCCGACGTGCCCTCGTATTTCCCCGGGGTTGCCTCAGGCCAAAGCGGCGGACGCGTCGACAGCCTGCCGGCCTACGCCTGGGCTGTCGGCTACACGCGCATCCTCACGCCCACACTCACCAACGACATGCACGTCGGCATGGTGCACAGCGACAAGGACCAGGTATCCGTCTGGGGCAACGACTACGGAAGCGCGGCCTGTTCGGGAACGGTGAATCCGGGGCCGGGCACGTGCAATATCCCCCTCGAGTACGGCATCCAGGGCGTTCCACAGGTTCAGTACAACGGAGGATTACCGCTCATCAACATTGGCGGGCTTAGGGGGCTTGGAGTCGGCAACTACTCGCCAACGATACAAGCCGTCTGGAGCCTTGAGGGCGTTGATGGCGTCACAAAGCTCTACCGGAACCATGCCTTCAAGACCGGCATCCAGGTGGACGACCTGGAAGCCAATATCTCGCAGCCGCCGCAAGGTCGCGGCGACATGAGCTTCAACGGCCAGTACACCGACATTTCCAACAAAAGCACCGGGTTGAACGGCATCGGTGACCTATTGGTCTCGCCCGTCAATTACGAATACGGCGTGGGTACTGGAGTCAACCTGGTCGGCGGCCAGAACGGCATTTCCGCCTCCAATATCGCCACCACCGATGACCATCGCTGGTACATCGGCGCATACTTCCAGGACGACTGGAAGGTGAATCCAAGGCTGACGTTAAACCTCGGTTTGCGCTGGGATCTGTTCACGCCCTATGCCGAAACCCGCGGTTACCAGGCCAATTTCGTCGCGAGGGGCGGAAATGGCCCCACCGGAACCTACTATGTGTCCAACCAGGGCTGCGCGGTAGCCCGAGCAGCGATCTTCAACACCGTGGCCGCCGCCAGCAACATCAATATCGACTGTGTGGGCAGCATGACCCTCGGCAACGCTCAAAAGACCAACTTCGCGCCGCGGGTCGGATTCGCTTACAAGCTCCGGCCTACGCTGGTCGTGCGCGGAGGCTTCGGCACGGCCTACGGCGCTCTGGGCAACCTCGGTTACGGCGGCACGCTGGGATTCAACTACCCGTTCGTCTACGTCCAGACCATCCCCTCTCCCGACGCCAACCACCCGCTGCTCGCCGGTTCCTCGGGCGCGCCGGCGACCCTGGAGAATACCTTCAATAACTTCAACTTCCAGAATCCGAGCGTGCTGCAAAGCCCCACTCCGTATACAACGACGCCAGTTGCCTGCCCGTATTGCCCGGGAGGTCAATACATCGGCAGCAACTATCTGGGCCTTCCCACTTCGGCCCGTCAGTACAACTACCAGACGCCGCTGGTGCAGACAGAGAACCTGACCATCGAAGATCAGTTCACGAACCACGATGCGATCCAGGTGGGCTATGTCGGCACCCAGGGTCGTCATCTGGATATTCTGGGGTCCACGGACAGCAACTCTGAGATCTTGCCCAACGGCACCAACACCCAACTCTATATTCCGTACCCGTACTTCCAGCGGAACAGCACCTACAACACCACCAACGCGAACAGCAGCTACAACTCCATGCAGATCACGTATCAGCACCAGATGAGCGCCGGGCTTTTGCTGCTCGGTAACTACACGTGGTCGCGGTGCACGGGCGACCAGCACGCGCCGCAGAACTCGCAGTTCACCGCAGGTTACCGCGCCCAGTGGCTCCCCGGCTACGGCATCAAGGGCGACTACGGCCTCTGCGATGCAGACGCAACCGACCTGTGGCACGCCGCTGCCACTTACGACCTGCCAGTTGGCCGTGGGCGCCAATTCGGAAGCTCGATGAACAGGGCCGCAGATCTCCTCGTGGGCGGGTGGGAGATCAACGGCTTCTACACATTCCAGAGCGGGCAGCCGACCACAGTCACTTGCCCTATCGCCACAACGGCCGACTTCGGTTGCGCCGCCAACGTCGTGAGCGGCGCGAACTTCTACGCCGGCCCGCACAACTTTACGCAATGGCTAAACCCCACCGCGTTCGCTCAGCCGCCCGCGGCTACCACCATCGGACAGGTCGATTATTCACCGCTCGGCGGAGAGATCCAGCAGGTACGTGGACCGCACTTCAACAATCTGGATTCGTCGATCCTCAAGAACTTCAATTTCACCGAGTCGGCGTTTCTGCAGTTCCGCGCCGAAGCCTTCAACACCACCAACACGCCGCCTTTCGCGCAGCCGGGACAGTTGAATTTCCAGGCCGGCAGCTTCAGCAACATTTCGGCCACGAAGAACAGCAACCAGAACAATGGAGCGCGCACGCTGCAGCTCGCGCTCAGGATGGTCTTTTAAGATACTGAGCCTCCCTTTTTCGGCTCAAACCAACCCCGCATCCAGCGCAGCCTCCGTGCTGGATGCGGGTATTTCTTTGCGCGACTCCAAAGCGCTCGAATCAGGCTGGCTATAATAGCCCTGCTGTTTCCGCGGGCAGAAAAACATGTTCACGATGAAAATTCGCTCGTTCTTCCTTTCTGAAGTGGTCATCTGCTTCGCCTCGCTCTCATGCCTCCTGTTGCTCCATCCCTTTACCGCGAGCACAGCCTCCGCACAGGCTCCTGCAGCGCAGCCCTCCAGCGCCGGGCTCGTTCTTCAAGGCACGGTCCGCGGCTCGCAGAATCATAGCTATGTGAAAGTCCCGTTCGCGGTACCTTCCGGCACTGAACGGGTGACCATCACCTTCGACTACACCGCCAAAGATCAGCACACTGCTCTCGATCTCGGCTTGCTCGATCCCACAGTCCTTCGCTGCTGGAGCGGTGGCAACAAATCCATGCTTACTGTAGGGCTCACGGATGCCACTCCATCGTGCCTCCCGGGAGCAGTTCCTCCGGGCAAATGGAATGTGCTGATCGGCGTACCCAACATCCGCGCCAATGTTGAGTCGCATTACACCATTCATGTCTATCTCTCAACTTCGGGTGCGGTGGCAAAGCTGCCGGCCATTCTGCACGAGCCGCTGCGCGCGGGTCCGGCCTGGTTCCGTGGCGACCTGCACATGCACACCGCGCATAGCGACGGCCAGTGCCCCAGCCAAACGGGCAAGATGGTCCCCTGCCCGGTCTTTTTCACCATCGACGCCGCCGCGCGTCGCGGCCTCGATTTCATTGCCATCACCGATCACAACGCCAGCTCGCAATATGACGTGATGCGCGAGCTGCAACCCTATTTTGACAAACTGCTGCTGATTCCCGGCCGCGAGATCACCACCTTTCAGGGACACATCAACTTTCTCGGCAGCACCGATTTCGTCGACTTTCGCCTCGACGGCAAAACTGTCCCCGACGTCAACGCCTTGCTCCGCAGCGCCGATCGCGTTGGCGCGATCACGTCTATCAATCACCCTGACTCGCCCACTGGCGAAATCTGCATGGGCTGCGGATGGACGCCTGCGTCTCCTGTCGATATGCATTTGCTCACCGGCGTAGAGGCCGTCAACAGTGGCGACGAGCAGCATGGCATTTCCGAGCTTCCATTCTGGAATAAGGAGCTGAACAGCGGCTGCCGTCTCACGGGCATTGGCGGCAGCGACAATCACCGCCCCATGATTCCTCTCGATCGAATCGGCTCCATCGGAAGTCCGACGACTGTTGTCTACGCCGCGGAACTTTCCGTACCGGCGATCCTCGACGGCATTCGCGCCGGTCACGTCTTCGTTGACGTTGCGGGAACTCACGACCGCCTCCTCGAAGTGACAGCACAAGCCGGCAGTCAAACGGCTCACGCGGGCGACATGTTAAATGCGGCGCCGGGCGCGTCTGTAGATTTTGAAGCGCACATCGCAGGCGCAAGCAGTGGAAAACTGCTCTGGATCGAGGATGGAAACGATATGACACCGGCGACCAACCCCGCGATCTCTACCGCCGACGCAACGCAGACATTGCCTTGGACGAGCGATGGCCTGCGTCATTGGTTTCGCGTTGAGGTTGCAGGTCCCGACGGCAAGCTCTGGCTCATCGGCAATCCCGTCTATATCAATTGGGGCGTCTCAAACGACTGCGAAAGCCGCCCGGCGCCATTGAAGGGATCGAAAGCCGAACGATGATCCATTTGCATTTCAACCTGCAGCTCGTGCAGTTTTTCGCAGATCACAGAACTGCATTTCTTACGCATCTGTTTTCGATCGTGAGCTTCTTTGGGTCCGCCCAGTTCTACGCGTTTCTCACCACGTTCATGTTCGTGGCATGGGACAAGCGCCAGGCCATCCGCCTCTCCATGCTGATCTTGCTCACGATGGCGTTCAACGATGTCCTGAAAGTCCTGATCAAGAACCCGAGACCGTTCATCGAGCAGGGGACCTACGGCCAAAAATGGGCGGTCAGCGCGGCTGACGCAAAGACGCTCGCTGCGGAATATTCCACGCCGTCAGGTCACGCCATGGGTTCGTCGGCCTTTTACTCTTACCTCTTGGCGCTGCTTGGGAATCGTTTCGTCCGCGTTGTCCTCGTGCTGGCGATTGTTCTCATTGGCGTCTCGCGTCCGTATCTCGGCGTGCACTATGTTGAAGATGTTCTGCTCGGGTGGATCCTTG
This sequence comes from uncultured Acidobacteriaceae bacterium, assembly GCA_963758785.1. Classification (GTDB taxonomy): domain Bacteria; phylum Acidobacteriota; class Terriglobia; order Terriglobales; family Acidobacteriaceae; genus Telmatobacter. Next base: position 529 of record CAVWXA010000009.1, on the reverse strand, counting down.
GCCTGGGTATCGCTCTGGTTGCTGTCCGCTACGCTGAACGCTTGGCGAGCGTGTGGGCCAAGTGCTCGTATCCTTTGCAAATTGTCATTGCCGTCTCGGGAAGCCTCGTGGTTTGGCTGCTCGCCGTTTCGCTCATTGGCCGCATCGACAACCAGGCGCGCGAATTGACGGCCTATTGCGGTTTCTTCACCGGGATTGTCGTCGCGTTTCCGCTCGAGCTCCGGTGCGTGAACTTCGATCCGCGCAGTGCGGGCCCGATTGCCAAAATTCTGCGCTCTGCCTTGTCCGTAGCCATCCTGGCAATCGTGCTGTTTGGTTTTAAGATCGCATTTGCGCGCATCGCGGCAAGCGAAAGCGCACTGGGATGCGCGTTCGAGTATCTTCGCTACATGGCTGCCGAAATCGCGGCTATCTTCGTTGCGCCGCTGGTGTTCTGCAAGATGAAGCTGGCCAAGACCTGCGCCGATTGCCCCCAAAACCCGTAGAAAGCTGAATGGGAACGACTTGGCGCTGGCCCGGCCGCAACAAA
>CAVWXA010000008.1:0-21697 GCA_963758785.1 uncultured Acidobacteriaceae bacterium | reverse complement strand
GATCGGCCGGTTAACAGGGAGATCACTCATCCAGACCTAATGCCGTCAGAATTGCGAGTTCTGGCCGGATAGCTGGTAATCTAGGCAGAACGCGCCAAAGAACTAGGTTCTCCATCTCGATGTGGCCGGCACGAAACGCAGGTTCAATTCATGGCGAGCGGGTCTATCAAAAATTGGCGGAGTCTCGGTCGGGCGCGTCGGGCTCTTTGGCTTTGGAACGAATCCAGAAAAAGATCGTAGCAGGGGCAACAGGCGGTATACTGTCGTCGCCGGGAAAGCAAAATGGAAGTCCGGGAGAATTGCAGATGCGTCGCGGCTTCTCCATCTTGCTAATCTTGTTGTTCGGGTTCGGGCCGCTGTCGGCGATGGTTGACGGCAGCGAGGATGCAAATCTGCCACCATGTTGTCGACGGCATGGTGCGCACCATTGCACCATGGCTGCGACTATGGCCAAGATGCAGGCCGACCCGAGACCGACATTTTCTGCTCCCTTAACCTGTCCTTACTATCCCGGTCCTACTATAGCGCTTCTCATGCCGGCCCACGCTCTGACGGCCACGCCTGCCAGCGTTCACGCTGCGCGCCTGCGCGCGTTGGCGCCCGTCGCAAACCGCACAGCAGCGTGTTCAATCCCAGGCGATGCCCATGCCGGGCGCGGCCCTCCTACGACGAATCTCAGCTAAGAATCCGTCGAAGCTTCTGTTCTGGTTTCGGAGGCGATGCTCTTCGCTTGCACGTGCGAACGCGCGAATTGAGATGCTGAGCAGCCTCGGATCTTCACTTCGGGCCCGAGAACAGTCTTCAGCCGATTTCCCCACTTTGCCGAAAATCGCGTTCCGGCGCTTGCAGCGCGCAACGGTTGCTCACGCTCGCAGCCGATGGTCCCTGGAGGTTTGCTTGATGCATCGCAATTTTCTTCTCGCCGCAGCTTTGCTGCTGACTGCCTCCCTCCCCACGCACGCGACGGTGTTCGCCACCGTGCATGGCGATTGTGCACGATCCCGCAGCACCGGCCCATTGCCGGAGCGAAGGTCACCCTGCAAGGCCTGCGGACTCCGAGTTTGTGTTGCACGCGACGACCAACGCCGAACGGAGAGTTCGAGTTGACGCAGGCGCCTATCGGCGTCTACCGGCTCACGGTGACGGCGGCGGGCTTTGCCAACGCGACGCGAGGCAGTCAACATCGCGTCGGGCACCAATCCGGTGCTGCATATTCCGCTCGCAGTGGGCGCGGCACCCAATCGGTGGTGGTGGAAGGCACGCCCAGCGCGGCCGATACCGTGACGCCTACCACGCTCATCACGCGGCAGATGATCGAAGAGACGCCGGGCGCCGACCGCACCATCGGCACGGAGATGATCACCGACTACGTGCCCGGCGCGTACATGACGCACGACATGCTGCACATGCGCGGCGGCCACCAGACGAGCTGGCTGATCGACGGCGTGGAGATTCCCAACACCAAGATCGCATCGAACGTGGGCCCGCAGATCGATCCCAAGGACATCGATTCGCTGGAGACCCAGCGCGGCAGCTACGCGGCCGATGTGGGCGACCGCACCTACGGCGTGTTCAACGTGCTGCCGCGCAACGGATTTGAGTTCAACCGCGACGGCGAGCTGCTGCTCTATGGCGGGCAATCTCTATACCGGCGAGGCGCAGGTCTCGCTTGGCGACCACTCGGAGAAGACCGCGTGGTACGCGAGCGCTGACCGGTTCCGCTCGAACTACGGGCTGGCCACGCCGGTCGCCGCGATCTACCACGATGCAACAAATTCGCAGAGCGGGTTTGTGTCGCTGATTCGCAACCAGACGGCGAAGGATCAACTGCGCGTGGACGGGCAGTACCGACAGGACTACTTTCAGGTTCCCTACGATCCCGAGCCAGACCGACTACGAGTGCACCTCGGCTACTACTGCTCGTATGGATTGCGCGACGGACAAACGGAGCGCGACTCGTTTGTGATTGCCAACTGGGTGCACACCGTTCTCGCCGAAGGCGCTGTTTTCTGTGGCGCCGTTCTACCACTTCAACCAGTCGAACTACGATTCGCACGCGACCGACCTGCCCGCGGCCACCACGTGGCACCAGAACTCGAACTATGCCGGCGCGCAGGCCGATGCGCGTATGCGACGCGGGCTGGAACAGCTTCTCCGGCGGGCTCTACTCGTTTTACCAGAAGGAAAACGATCTGTTCGGCGTGCTGGTGAACGACGGCAGCGCGCCTCGCAGCCGAATACGCCGGCCAACGCCAGCGCCGGGCTTGGTCGAGTTCTATGTTGCCGACCATCTGCGGCTGGGCCAGTATGTCACGCTGCTGGGCGGCGAGCGCTTCTCCATCTACCGCGCGGGACTGAACGAGACCGCGATCTATCCGCGCATCGGCGCAACGGTGCGGATTCCGCGGCTGAACTGGGTGCTGCGCGGATTCTACGGCCACTTCTTCCAGCCCGCGCCGATTCTGACGGTTTCAAGCTCGGTGCTGAACTACGCGAGCAGCTTGGGAGGCGGCGAAAATGCTTTCACGCCGCTGCCCTCGGAGCGCGATGAGGAGCACCAGTTCGGCATCGAGATTCCCTACAAGGGATGGATGCTCGACGTGGACACCTTCAAGAACCGCGTGAACAACTTCCTCGATCACTCGAACCTGGGCGAATCGAATATGTACTTCCCCATCGCCGTGGATGGCGCGCTGGTGCGCGCCTGGGAGATGACGCTGCGCTCGCCGAGCGCTTGGCGCGCTGGGGCAGTTTCACGTGACTTATTCGAACCAGATCGCCGAGCAGCGCGGCAATATCATCGGCGGATTTACGTGCAGCATTCCGACCGATCCGGCGTGCGACCTTGGGCCGGATTACACTCCCGTCGATCACGATCAGCGCGACACGCTGAACACGGGCTTCACGGCCAACCTGCCCGCGCACACCTGGTTTGCAACCAATGTGTATTACGGATCGGGATTCACGAATGGCCTGGCCGGACTCAGGCGAAGGGCCCTATCAGGGAAACTAACCTGCCGGCGCACACGACCTTTGACGTTTCGGCGGGACATGCGCTGGGCGAGAACTGGAAGCTTTCGGCGACGGTGATCAATGTGACCAATCACCGCGTGCTGCTGGATAACTCGGTCACCATCGGCGGATTTCACTTCAACGATCCGCGGATGTTTAGTGCCGAACTGCGCTACCGTTTCCACTTCTAAGAGGATTTGTAGCGCTAACCGAGACACGAAACGTGACGATATAGATTCCGCCGTAGAAGATGGCATCCGGACCTCGTTGTGATGTCGTTAGCGACGTCCCCAGAGGCGCGGCGGCCGTGAACAGTTTTCGTACAGTTGCATGGTCCTGCAGTTTGGGGGCGGGGCAGATCAAGGGGCTTAAGTAAGGAGCAGGCCGACCGTCGACCCAGACCATATATATAGACCCTGACCTGAGACTATTTTCATAGTGATTCTCCCCCTTTCTCTTGCTTGCCTGTCTGGCTGCCACTCAAGAAGAAAAATACCTCCCAGATCTCTCTTGTTTCCCACTCTCTTCTCTCTCCTCTAACCGCGCAGCTTCACTTCATATCCTGCGCAGTTGCGCACTTATCGGTATGCGCAGCGAGGGTCCCGGGGCTGGGGAGGGAAACGGGGCCGGAAACATCCTGCATCATGTTTGATATGCGCATGTTACCGGATTTATGGCTGGGAGCGCGGGAGTGGATTATGGAGGTGGCAAGTGGCGCGGGAGCGGGGCGGGACCACGTTTTTCTGTTGATCGGCCACGATGTTCCGGATCAGTCGCAGCCTGGGTTTCAGCCCTTAAATAGGACAGCATGTCGGTCAGGGTGTCGAGATCCCGACGGTGCTGGGTCTCCTCCGGGATGACAGCTTCGCCAGTCACGCGCGCAATGGCGCCGCGGACGTAGGGAGCGAGGAAGTCATGAATGGGCCGTTCCCACCGGCGCATGCGGGTGCCGATAGCTTCCTGCTGCTCGTATTGAGAGAGGGCGGTGCGTTCCTGGGCGAACTTGGTGTGGAACGGAGTCGGCACGTAGCGCATTGGATTCAAAGCACTTTGATCGCCCTCGAAGAACATCTCCTCTGTGTACTTGCCGAAGAGCTGGCCGAGGCGCCCGTGCATCGCTTGCTGTTCGGCTCCGCCCAGGTCGCCGCGGAAGACGCCATAGCCGTTCTCGATCAGAGCCCTATTTATATTGATATGATCGGCCGAAACAACGGCCCGGAGCTTTGGCTGGCGGCTCCTTTGAGTACATACTCAATAGGTAAGAACAATCCAGACCTTCCCGCAGTTGACGGGTCGGCCTATAAGGAGTATTACTCATATGAGTATAAAGAATTCCCCGTCACGCCAGGCCTTGCACCTTAGCCTCGTCAACCCTAAGGTATGTGCCGAGATTCTCGGCCAACTTATCCGGTCAGTCCGCCTCAGGGATGGCCGGCCCCTGGAACAGATCGCCCCGCTGGCGGCCCTGACCGTGCCGGAATGGGAGGGCATCGAAGCCGGCCGGGCTCCCGGCAGCTGGGAACACATCTGCCTGATCACCGCAGTGCTCTATCTCGGCCGCTCCTGGATGCCGTACCTGGCGCAACTATGGGTCGGGGCCCGGAGGGATGATGATCCGTATATCCGCCTGCGCCTTGGCCAGTGAACTCATAAGCGTATAGGCTCACCTTTAGAGAGGAGGTGAGCCTAAATTAAACGAACCGAAGAACCACAGGTGAAACGAATGAATCTGAACGTACCCATCGAGCTGCACAACAGCTTCAAGTCCATCACCGCCTCACAGGGCGAAAACATGACCCACGTGCTGATGCAGTTCATCCAGAACTACGTCGCGAAGCACTCCCCATCCGCCCCGAAGCCGAAGGGACGGCGCCAGTGAAGCGCGCCGCCCTTTACTTGCGGGTTTCGGGTATCGACCAGCACCCGGAGACCCAAGTCTATGACCTGCGACAGATGGCCGCCCAGCGCGGTCTCGAGATCGTGCAGGAGTTTACGGACCGAATCTCCGGCGCGAAAGCCAAGCGGCCGGGCCTCGATCAGATGATGGCCGATGCCCGCCGCGGACGTTTCGATGTCGTTTTGGTTTGGGCTTTCGACAGGGTCGCCAGGTCCGTGGTGCATTTCCTCCAGTTGCTCGACGAACTGAATCGCCTGGGCGTCGAATTCGTAAGCTTCAGGGAGAACATCGACACCGGCGGCCCGCTGGGCCGGGCCATCGTGGTCATCATCGGCGCGATCGCTGAGCTCGAACGGAATCTGATCGTCGAACGAGTCAAGTCCGGCATGCGCCGCGCCCGGCTCGAAGGCCGCCAGATCGGGCGCAAGCCGTTGGAACTGGACCGCGAGGCGATCTTCCTGGATCGCCGGCGCGGGCAGAGCTTGGCACAGATAGCCCGAACCCACCGCATCTCCCGAGCTACCGTCCACCGCGTGCTCCGCGGGCACGCCCCAACCTCTCAGGAGAAACTTGCATGAAGGATCGCTCTTCCGTTCTCGTAATTACTCCGCTCGCCATCGCCGCCCTCTTCGGGATGATCTATAAACTCCGCGAGCGAGGCGCTGCAGCCAAGGAACTCAAACTCATCCATCAGGCTGTCGAAAAGAACCTGGCCGAAACCCAGGCCATGCATCACAACCTGCGCCGCCAGCGCGGCGCCGTCAACCAGATGCACCGCTATCTCCTGCCGTCTAAAAAGGGGTAAAAAATCCTGCCTCGTAAATCCCTTGAAATCAATGGCCGGATCTCAATGATCCGGCCGTTCCACAAACTATACCTTCAGAAACAAAACAATACACAGACCGACAACCGACTGTTGCTTGAAGGATCCCTCAATCTGCGGCGTTTACCGAGAAGTATTCTTCAGAATTCTCGATCTCTATCACGAGCAGCCATGCACGCATTCGGCCTCTTTTTTTACCCAACGTTACGCAAATCAAGCACAGCTGAAAATCCGATCGGCTCGCGGAAGATGGTGTTCCAATCGCTGTTAAGACGACAATTGCTTCACTTCCGCTTGCACCTCCTTCGTCTGATCCGGCTGCATGGCTGGAGCGTCCGCCCGCAGGGACGCCTGCTTTACCTTCAGAATGAGCGCCTTCTTCTCGGAATCGGATAAGGCGGCGTATTTCGAGATGGCCTGGGACAGCGATTCTTCGGCCTGGAACGGATCGATTGCGGGAGCCTCAGCGTTTTTCTTGCCTTTTCCACCGGAGTTGCCAGCCTGCAATCCCTCGTCGCCTTTTGAAACGGTGTCGATCTCCTGTTGCATCTTGACCTGCTGATCGGGAGTGAGTAAAGGCAGAATCTGCTTGCGTGCGGCTAGCTTTACCTCCTGCATCACAGCCTTCTTTTCGTCGGGCGTGAAAGCCTGGAAGGCAATCAGCGGCTTGCTGACTGATTCCTCATCATGCAGGAGTGGCTCTATTCTGAGTATCTGGTCACACGTCAGGTTGAACGCTGCAGCCATCTTCTCCAAAAGCGCATGGTGGCCGGACAGGCCACACGATGCGGGAGTTGGAGCCGTGGGAGGACTCTGCAGGGCATCCTGGCTGGCGCTCGGCGTTGCATAAGCATTGGTAGCGGCGGCCAGTGCAAGAATTACTCCGCAGAAAGCGAGTGCCGATTTTGCAATTGTGCCGAATTTGGTGCGATCCGTAATTTGCATCATCATTCGTCTCCGTGATAGTTAAAGTTCCGTACAGGGCATCGACAAATCGGAGGCTGCTCGTGAAATGTCGTCGAATTTGTTGCCAAACAAATGAGCAAATCCAGTCGAGCCTAAAAAGAATAGCGACCGCTGAGCTGAACCTCTCGCATGGTGCCAATAATCGAAGAAATGACGCCGGCGGTCGTCGTGCTGCCAATCACGGAGGTCGGATAACCAAAGTTGGGATGATTCAGCGTGTTGAATCCCTCCAGCCGAAACTCAAACCTGCCGAATTCTCCGATGGAGAAGACCCTGGCCACGGCAAGGTTGAGCGTCACGCTATTTGGTCCTTCGAGAATGTTCCGGCCCGAAGTGCCAAAGGTGCCTGAAGCTGGAACCGTAAAGCAGGCCGGATTGAACCACTCGGAGATGGCCCGGCCGGAAGTGGTCCCGCCACAGATGCGATTGGGGCGCGTGGGCTGGGCATCATCCTGAGTACCGGATACCGTGGGCGTGAATGGCTGACCGGTGTAAGCCAGGATGTCGCCGCTCTCTTGCCAGTCGCGCAAAAAGTAGTGGCGGGAGCTGGTCCGGTAAACCGAGGTTGCTGTGAAAGTCTGGCGAATGTCGAAATCCGATAAGCCATACTCGGCTTGCGGATCGAGCACATTCTGGTGGGCAAAGTAGCCGCCGCCGCCGCCGTAGTTCACGCCAGATTGCTCATCGAGCGATTTTGCGAAGGTGTAATTGGCGCGGAAAAAGAGGCCATGCTGGAAGGTGCGATGGACGGTCACGTGTCCTGAGTCGAAGTGGGATACGCCGTTGAAGTAGAGCATGGTGATGGTTTGAAACTCAGGGATCGGCCGCGAAGAGTTTACATTTTCCGTTCGCTCCTGGTTCCAGTCGGTCTCCTGGCCCAGATGGGTACCCTTCGATCCGGCATATCCGAATTCGAGACCGATGCCGTGCCCAAGATCCCGTTCGACGATCAGGTTATAACTCGCCACTTGCGCCGAGGGCGCATCAGGGTCGTATCCGTTCGGCGTAAGAATGCCCGAGAGCGACCCTCCCGAGGCTGGAAATGGGGTAGTGGTCGAGATGAAGGATGAACCCGCTGCCGACGAGCTGGGAGAAACCGCGGTATAGGTCGCCGTCTCAGAGAAGGGATACGCCCCGGCAAGATTGGTACGCACTACAGAAAGCCGGATTCCTGTGTAGAAGATGCCAAATCCTCCGCGAATAACTGTTTTGTCGTCATGGAACGGCCGAAATGCCAGGCCCAGGCGCGGAGCGAATCGCAGCGGGTTGACTTTGATGAGAGCCTGTGGAATGCCCGCGACGCTCGCCGACTCGTAATAGTTCGTCAGACCTGACTGAGCAAGGACCGTCGATATATTCGGAACCGTCGAAGCATTGGAGTAAACAATCTGCCCTAACGACGGAACAAAGTTTGCGAGCTGTCCATTTTCCTCGGCCGGAAGTGTCTGCAGCTCGTAGCGCAGGCCGAGATTGAAGGTCAGCCGATCCGTTGCCTTGTAATCGTCCTGCACAAATCCCGAATAATTGGTCTGGATGAGATGGTTGGTACTGCCGCCGGTCATCAGGATGCTGGATGCCGGGTAGCCCGCGAAGAAGTCGGCTAGCGAGTCGCTGGTGCTTGCGGCTGTGAACTTTCCGTTGTACGTGAAGGCGCCGTTCTTGTCCGTGTTCGTCGGCTGGAAAAGCTGAACGTGCAGAATGTCGCCACCGATTGTGAAGGTGTGCCGGTTCTTGTTCCACGTAACGACGTCGCTGCCGTCGAAGTCGTTCACGATGTACGTGACTGGATCAGATGGACTATCGCCGAGCGCTTCAAAGCCAGATGGCTTGAAGCTGGGAAAGCCGGTCAATGAAGGAGAATTGGTCGTGCCGGCAATCCCCAGCTCAAGAGCGAAATCGGTTCCGGCATCATTTGCAACTTCTGCCGATCGCGTCCGCGTAAGGCCGTACACCATGTTGTTTACCACGTGGGGTGTGAAGATCCTGGTTTCCGAAAGGCCGAGCAAAATCTCGTGCGAATCGGTGTGGTCGCCAAAGGTGCCCAGGCTGGAACCGGAAGAATTGGTAGGACTCGAGGACCTTTCAAAACGCCTCAGGAAGCGGCCGGCGAACTGGTCCTTATCTGTGAGCTTTTGATCGACTCTGAGCAGCCCGTTGTTCCAGTTGTCGATGCTATCACCAAGAAAAACGTAGTTATTCTGGCCGGGAAGAGCGCCGGGAATATTGGCATTGGGATAATACTGGAGCAGCTTCTGAGCTACAGAGTCGAGAGTCGGAATCTGGAAATACGGAGATGGGTATAAGCATCCGGCAGTCGAAGCCGGCGGTGCACACGTAACCTTCGTCGTGTCGCTTGGTTTGTGAAAGTAATAAGGGCTGCCCGAGACGGACTGGCTGAAGTTTCCTGACCGTTCGAGCGCGGTTGGCACAATGCCGTAGACATCGATGCCTTGCACGTTGCGGAGGCTCTCGAGGCTCAGTTGGAAAAAGGTGCGGTCGTGCCCGCTGTAAATATGCGGCAGAGTGACGGGTCCGGAGAAGTCTCCTCCGAACTGATTCTGGCGCAGCTTGTTCTTGGCCACCGGGGCGGTACTGAAGTCGAAGGTTGGAGCGTCGAACAGATCATTGCGCACGAAATCGAAGAGAGAGCCGTGGTAACTGTTTGTACCACAGCGCGTTAACCATATTGATGACGCTGCCCGAGAGTCGGCCATATTGGGCCGAATACCCTGAGGTCGCCATGAACTCCTGAACAGCATCGAGGGGCGGCGTAATCTGCGAACTGGCGTCCCCGCGGACTTTCATCATTATGCCATCGATATAAACGCTGCCCGAGTCGGCGCGCGAGCCATTTGTGGATATTTGAGGCCCTTTGCCTTTTGCTTGGACGAATGATCGCCCACAACGGTGAAGGCAAAGGACGTTGAAATTTCTGCCGTTCAGCGGCATCTCGGCAACCTCACCGGGCTCACTACGCCCCCACCGACGACGTGTCTGTGTTCACAGGCCACATCCGCCGTCACACGGTAGACGTTAATTGCTTTTTCTGAGCCATACGCATAATCTCTTGTCACGCCTCGCTGTTCTGATCAGGCCATAATTCCAATTAGTCTATGAAGTTGCTGGCATCCTTGCATCACATGATGACGTCAAAACACCGGCCGGAAATCGGTTATTGTGATATTTAGCCATCCGGCCCGGTCTGTGCTGTGCGCATTTGGTTTGTGCCGTATTGCGAACCGATGATAGTGGCGCCCACGATGGCACTCCGGACCATCGACCACGCGGCCCACCACAGTCGCCGTGGGCGTTGAGCTATGACAGATCAAGGGCGTTGAGGCGATCAAGACGAACAACAGGCCACACCAGATTGATCTCAGAGGATTTCGCTTCTTCATAACAGGCATCTCCTTCAAGTTGGTTGCATTTCTGCCGGCGGATGTGCATGTGGCGCATATCGTTCGCTCAGCAAGGGCCCTGGCATTTCAATCACCCATTTGATATGCCGACTGCGATTTCACGGCGCGGTCGACGTGTTAGTTCCCGCCTGCCTTGGGTGGCTCCATCACCTCGACGCGGTTCCTATCGAGGTCGTAAATCTCCACAACGTTTTTACCGTTGTCCAACTGGTGCGTGTCGGCAATTGCATCGGGGAACTCGCTGATTTGGGGCTTGGCGCGCAATTCCGCCGTCATCTTGGGGACATCAGGGTTGGAAAGACAGATGTGATCTTTCACGTGGAATCGCGCTTCGGATGGGCTTTTCTTATCCACGCCCAATTCGAATCGATCTTCGCCGCCGGGCAGCACCATCTTTGAGCCATCACCTTCTTTGGTGAAGCCGAAAGCATCGCCATAGAATTTCCACGCCTCCTCGCGGTTGCCCACTAGCAGGCCGATGTGGTCGATGTGATCGGAGATGCGCGAAGCCGGCATGAACTTGCCCTTTGTGCGGCCGGTCATGCTGCCCGGCAGATACTGGACGATCTCAATGGTGAATCCCGAAGGATCCTGGATGTCGAAGCTTAGATTCCCTGCTGCATCCTTCGCGACGTGATCGGGAACCTTCACGCCGATGGAGGCGAGATGGTCACGCATTCCTTTCGCATCGTTAGTTTCAAAGCCGGCATCGTGCATGAAGCCGTATTTCTCCGGCGCGCCGGGAGCCTGAGAGTAAAGCTCGATGTATTGGCGGTCGTTGATCTTGATGTAGACCACGGAATCTGAGCCGTCAGGGTTGTGCAGGGCGAATGCTTCCTGGAAGCCCAGCCAGCCCTCGTAGTAGTCGCGAGCCTTTTTGAGGTCGCTGGCGTAGTAGGCCATGTGCGCCATGCCGATGATGCGCGCCGGGCTTGACTCTGCAGGCGCCGCTGCGGGAGAAACCAAAGCTGACGCCGCGAACAAGATCGCGACGAGCGTTACTGTTTTCCTGCGGAGCTTCGGACTGGATTCAACGCCACCCCAAAATCTGCAAATCGGTTTCGCAAGATTCCAGGTTGCATGCTGCATTTGAGGGTTCCCCATCTCCCGTCGCTGTTTTCCTCGCGCAATGCTTCGCGGCGGCACAGCGCCTTTTTCTGAAGTGCATTAACCGCGCTGGCACGATAAGGTGGCAAGTTAATTCACAGCAAAGGCGCACTGCGAAAAAACGCCTTAACGCATCTATTAAAATCAATAACTTGCGTTGCCTACTCTTTACGTAAAGCGCCCCATGGAGATTCGCAGCGAAGGCATTGCGGAAGACACAGCGTGCTCTGCGCGGGGAGCTCCCGGCGGCAGCCTAGAGCTTGACTCCGATTTTCTGAATAAGGCAATCGCGGCTGATGATGGCGCAGTCCTTGGGGGTCCGGGGAGGGTCAGGCACCGAGTCGAGCTCGACCACCGCCCAGCCATGGAAGCGCACTTTGTCGAGCGCCACGAAGACGGCAGGCAGATCCACCTTTCCGCGTCCCAGCTCAACCCACTGGAATGGGTATTTCATCTTCCCCGTCATCGGCATGTCCACAACATCTTTAAGGTGCAAAAAGAGCAGCCGGTCGTGGTAGCGCTCGATCATCTCGGCCGGATTGCCGCCGCCTGCAACTGCGTGCGCTGTGTCAAGTTCAAGCCAGACGTACTTCGGGTCGGAGTTTTCGAGAACAATGGCAAGGTTGGCGGGATGCTCGCTAATCGTGTTCACGTGGTTGTGGTAGCCCAGCGGAATGCCCAGATCGGCGGTGCGCTTCCCGATCTCAGTGAGCAGCTTGCCCAGTTGCTTGCACTGCTCCCGAGTGACGTTGCGCGGATACGGCTTGAGCTTATCGAGAACCTGCAGATAAAGCCCGCGACACTCTTTAGCGAATAGTGCATTCTTTGTGTGCAATGCGATGTTTTCGGCCGCGGAACTGTCTAGCGAAACATCGCCGCTTGAAAGCGCAACAAACGTGAGCTTATGCTCCCCGAGTAGCTGCTTTAACTCGGCCGGCGCGAAATCAGTGACCGCGTTGGCCCGGAACTGAATTCCCGCAAAGCCGACGGCGGCAATGTCGTCAATGGCCTGGCGCTCCTTGTTCCCCCACGTCATCGCGGTATAGCCGAAACGGATTCCGCTGTATTTTGGCGCGGCGAAACTGGGCAGTGCCGGGGCCGCAGCGGCGGCGGCAAGGGTCATGATAAAAGTACGTCTGGTTTGGTAACTATGCATAGCAGCTCCAAACAACATGAATGGCGTTGGTATTTGGCGTTGCAATTCGCCGCATGATATTCCTTATTGGTGAGCCGGGGACGGGGGCGGAGCGGTCGATGATGGCACTGGCTTGCCGTCCACTGTGTGCGATTCCATGAGCTCCACGCGGGTGCCGTCGGGATCGTATAGATTCACTTGGCGCTTGCCGTTCTTGCCGACCTGCATCGCCAGCGGCTTGCCGTAGGTCAGGTAAGTCTTATAGGCGGGCCGCGATTCGAGCTCGGTGATCGCCTTTTGCACGTCGGGAACGAGCAGTGAAACATGATTCTTGGTGCCGAAGCCCGTGGGCGGCTTGTCGTAAAGCATCAGCTCGATGTAATCCTTGCCGTCGGGCACCTGAAGGTTTACCCAGCTCAGCTCTTTCCCGTTGCTGCTGCCGCGCCAGGTCTCCGTGAAAGCCCAGAACGCCCTCGTAAAATGCGAGCGACTTGTCCAGGTTTCCGACAAGAAAACCGACGTGGTAAATGGCGTCGGCAATGCGCGTAGGCGGCATGAAACTTCCCTGCATCCTGCATTTCGATTCCTGTGGGCAGGCTCTGCACGAACTCCACCAGTGTGCTGTCGGGATCCTTGATCTCGAAGGCGTAGTCGCCGGTGCGAGTCGTGCTGCCGTTGCCCGGCTTTACCTCGATGCCCTTGGCCGTAGGTAGGCGCGCATCTGCTCCACGTTGCTAACGCTGAAGCAATAATGGCTCATCATATTGGGCGGCGACGCGGGAGCATCGGTGAACAGCTCGATATGCTGGTGGTCGTTGATCTTGATGAAGGCGATGCGGATCTGGTCGGTGCCCGGCTTGTTGAGTGTGGTGTATTCGTCGAATCCAAGCAGGTCGTGCCAGAAGCCGATCGTCTTGGGCAGGTCGGTGACGAAATAGCCCACATGCGAGATGCCTGTGATTTGCGGGCGCTGGGGCATCGTGTCCTGAGCCAGAACCGGTGAAACGGCGATGAAGACGAGGCAGAACGCCGCGATAGGAGTCATATACTTGTTGCGGATGATGTTGAAACACATTGTCGTCTCCTTTCTGTTATTGCTCAAGGGTTTCGGAGCTTACCGTCACGGTGGTTGGGTTCAGTCAATGTGCGCCAGTTGAAGCCGCGGCACGAGCAGGTGGATCAGGAGGATCGCCAGTAAATATGCGGAGCCGGCAAGGATGAAGACAGGCATGTAATTGCCATGCGTGATTTGGAGAACTAATCCGACGAAGAGCCCGAAAAACATCATCGAAAGCGACCCACCGCAGGCGCCGATGCCAACCACCGAAGCAACGGCTCGGCGAGGGAACATATCCGAAGAGAGCGTGAATAGGTTCGCCGACCACGCTTGATGTGCGGCAGTGGCCACGCAGATGAGACCGATTGCCTGCCAGAGCGTCTGGGTGTTGCCGATGAAGACGATGGGAACAACGGCCAGCGCATAAAGAAGCATCGCTGTTTTGCGTGCGCGGTTGAGGGTCCAACCCATCCTGATGAACTGCGCAGGCAACCAGCCGCCCAGGATACTCCCAACAGTGCATACGTTATAGATGATTAGCAGCGGAAGGCCCATACCGGTGATGGTGAGACCGTAACGCGCATTAAGGAAGCCGGGCAGCCAGTAGAGATAGAACCACCAGATCGGATCGGTGATGACCTTGCCGAGAAGAAATGCCCACGTCTGGCGATGCGGAAGGAGATGCGACCAAGCAATCTTCGTGGTTGGTTCAACCGGGTCGCTGTTGATCAAGGCCAACTCCGACGCGGACACGCGCGGATGATTCTGTGGCGCACGATAAACGGTGAGCCAGAGAACCAGCCAGATCATAGCGAAAACTGAAGTGCCGAGAAACGCAAACTGCCAGCCGAGACGGTAAAGAAGAAAACCAACAGCGAAAGGTGCAATGGTGGCGCCGATATTTGTGCCCGAATTGAAAATCCCCGTGGCGAGGGCGCGCTCTCTGCGTGGAAACCACTCTGCGACCGCCTTGATAGCCGCGGGAAAGTTGCCGCCTTCACCGAGGCCCAGGACGAAGCGCGCCAACCCGAAACCGATGACAGCCCCGGAAAGATTTGCCAAAGAGTCGAGCGAAGGCGCCGAGGCGAGACCCGGGAGGTGGCGAAGAAGTTGTGACAAAAACACGGCAATGGCATGCAACGGCGCCGTGACAGTCGTGAAGCGCACCAGTGTGTGGCTCATTGCAGCTGCAGTCCAAATCGACAGCGCAACGGTGTAACCAATGCGCGTGCCCACGCGATCAATCAAGCTGCCAGCCAGCAGTTGGCCCAGCGCGTAGGCGGCCGAAAAGATTGAGACGATGGCCGCGAACTGAATCTCGCTCATGCCGATGCCGCGGACCGGGTCCTGCAAAGTGGGCTTCAGCAGGGCAAGCGCCTGGCGGTCCATGTAGTTGAGCGTGGTGGCAAAAAAAGAGCAAGCCGCAGATCGTCCAACGGAAGTGGGTTGCCACACCGGCTTTGGTGGATGGGATCAGGCGAACTCGCTCGGGTTGTGCGGCGTTGACTGCGGCCATTGAGAGACCTTGGTGATGCAGAGTGCAATGCTGTAACTTCTGCATGAAGCTGTCTAGGCGGTTTCAGCGATCGCTTGCTTGAGTTCCTGCACGAAGCCGGGCACGATCTGGTATGGGTCGTACGGCTTGCCTGGGACCGAGAGAGTCTCGACAGGCAAGTAGCCGCTATAGCCCGAAGCGCGCACAATGTGCAGCAGGCGCTTCAGGTCGAGTTTTACGACGCTGGCAGCGCCGAATGCGCTCTGCTTTACCTGCCAATTCACCGCGTAGGACGCGGCCTTCTCCATATCTTTGTATGGATCCGGAGAGCGGAAGTAGCCGGTATCGACGATAACGCCGCACCATGGCGAATCGACCATTCCGACAAGTTCCAGCAGGTCGTCAGCAGTGCGCAGAAAATCGCCGTGATTCTGGACGCCGATAATCACGCCGTGATCCTTGCCGAATGCGGTGCATTCGCGCAGATCGGCGACAATCCAGTCCTGGACCTGCTCCCGGATCGAGCCGGGAGCGACATCGTGCCAAGTCTTGTCACGCATCTGTGTGTCGGCGAAGACACGCAGCACCGGAGCACCCATCTTACTGGCGCAGATCACCCAATCCTTGATCACCTGCACGTCCGCGGCACGTTGCGCCTTGTCGGCTGTGGTGAAGTTATTGCGTGCCCCGGTTCCGGAAATGCCGACACCGGACTCAAATGCATGGCGCTTGAGGTCGTAGAGATAGTTGTCGTCCGGTGCGGCTGGGAATCCTGGAAAGAAGTAGCCGGTCGGGTCAAAGCCATCGATGTTGTGCTTGGCGCAGAAATCCACCAAATCGAAGAGGTCGATTCCCTCTTTGTGGTGCTTTATCTTGGCGTTGAGCAACCGCGAGAACGAAAACGCATTGACGGAGACCTTAAGCATCATGCTGCCTGAGCGCTGGACGGGCTTTAGTTCGGCTTCGGCGGCCCGGCCCGGCAGACTAAGCGCAGCAGCTGCCCCGACCGAAAAAGCGGACGCAAGCCTTAGGAATTCGCGCCGGTTCGTGGTTTGGAGCGTGATCGACCGACCTTCGAGGCCCTGACTCAATGCACTTCCTCCTACTCGTAGCGTCCTGCCGGCCGAAGGCATGAAAAGAGCAAAGCTCCCGCTTACAGCCTGCGTTTTCGCTCGTCTGGGAACCACTAGAACTCTCGAAGTCGAAGGCTAGCAAGTTAATTCACAGTCGCGGATTGGCAACAGGGAAGGAGGATAGGCCTCCTATTAGATTCAACACATTAGCATTTGAGTTCTTTACGTAAAGAGGGCATCGAAGGTGGATTGACGCCAATGATTGTGCTCGAGTATGGTCTAGGTTGTTATTGAAACGCTCACACAATCCGATCTGAAGGCGAAGAAAGAACTGGTTGAGCGGATCGTTGCTAGCAATGGCATCTGCCGGTCAACGCGGCTCCGGGAGCTATTTGAGTATCTATGCTCACGTGTACTTGAAGAGGGAGCGCAGGATATTCATGAGCTTGAAGTGGGCCATAAGGTCTTTGGCAGGCCTGCGCAGTATGACACCATCGCCGACAACATCGTTCGCGTGCACGCGTCCATGCTGCGCAAGCGCTTGAGCGAGTTCTTCGAGTCCGAAGGACGAGATGAGAAGTTCACCATTGAGATACCACGGGGCAACTATGCGCCCCTGTTCAATGAACGCCTGGCAGGGCAAAAGCAACATAAAGAGATCGATAGGCCGAACGCTGATTTGATCCCGCACATCTCCGCGTCCAGGCTGGAACTCGCGCATCTGCCGGAGCTCACACATGTTGTAGTCTCGTCCCGCTCCAGGGCCTGGGCACTCCCGGCAGCGAGTTTTCTGACCGCTCTTTTCTGCGGCCTTTCCATCTTTCTTTTTCTAAGCGGGCGCCAAATGCGCCACTCGGTGCGGCCTGCGATTGCCGCGAACCAGCCGAATGTCCGGCAGTTCTGGTCAGGAGTCTTTCCGGAGACAGGGTCGACGGAGATTGTATTCGACGACGCTTCGCTTGACCTCTACCGTGAAATGACGAATCGGCCGGTCGCTCTCGAAGAGTATTACGATCGCAGCTACCTCTCGTCTGTCGAGAAGAGCGTAGCTGCTTCCAAAATGAATCCAACCATCGTGCACTCGCTCATGTTGAGCCGAGAATCCTCTTTCGCGGATACACCTCTCACCGTGAAGATGGCTCAAGTTGCCAGCGAACTTCACGGCACCGCGAATGTTCAATTCGCAAGGGACCTAACGTACCGCCAGGTCAAGGCGGGAAACTTGATTTTGCTCGGCAACGCGCAATCGAATCCGTGGATTCAGCCTTTTGATTCGTATCTTTCGCTGGTGTGGGTATTCGACCCGGAGCTCCACGCCTACTATCCGCGAGACAAGAGGGCTCCGGACGCTGCGCAGGATCAGTTCCGTACCTCAGGGGCAGAAGGGAATGCTCATGTACGGTATGCGACAATCTCTTTCTTGCCAAATCTCAGTGGAAATGGCAATGTCCTGATCCTCTCCGCAACGGGGGGCGCGACCATGGGCGCAGCTATGGATTTTCTCCTGGACGAGGCCTCTATGCGTCTGCTTCGTTCCATGCTTCCCCAGAACACTTCACACAACTTTCCGCACTTCGAAGCCCTTCTCAAATTCGGAGAAGGCTCGAAAGAGCCGAGCTCGGCCAAGCTTGTCGTCTGCCACACGCCGTTATCACTCACACCGCACAACCGGTAGCAAGCTCGATTCACCTGAGAAACCACCCCAATCCGCTCAGCTCGATTACTTTCAACCTCACTTCCCGTAGTCACGTCTTTCGTGCAACTGACCGAGGGATTATTATGTTCAGCACCATCGCGAATCTGAAGTCGGCTCGTCTTCCCAGATCTTTCCGACAGCAACAGTCGGTTGTCGGTTTCTGTGTATTGTTTTGTTTCTGAAGGTATAGTTTGTGGAACGGCCGGATCGATGAGATCCGGCCATTGATTTTGCGGGGTTTACGAGGCGAGTTTTTTTACCCCTTTTGTAACGGCCGAGATCTGCTTGTGGGCGTCGTAAAGAACTGGCCGCTGCTGGCGTAGCGCTTGCTCGATGATGCTGGGTATCGGCGAGGACCTGGCTGAGCGTGGCGCGGAGTTCGCCGATGCCGGTCAGCGCAGCGAGATAGCCTCGACCGGCGGCGTAGAGCAGAGCCGCCAGCACCATGATGACGACGAGGCAGACAAGCAGGGTGAGCGAATATTCGGTCATGCAACCTCCTTCTGCGGAGTTGGAGCGTGCTCACGGAGCACGCGGTGGACGGTAGCTCGGGAGATGCGGTGGGTTCGGGCTATCTGTGCCAGGCTCTGCCCGCGCCGGCGATCCAGGAAGATCGCCTCGCGGTCCAGTTCCAACGGCTTGCGCCCGATCTGGCGGCCTTCGAGCCGGGCGCGGCGCATGCCGGACTTGACTCGTTCGACGATCAGATTCCGTTCGAGCTCGGCGATCGCGCCGATGATGACCACGATGGCCCGGCCCAGCGGGCCGCCGGTGTCGATGTTCTCCCTGAAGCTTACGAATTCGACGCCCAGGCGATTCAGTTCGTCGAGCAACTGGAGGAAATGCACCACGGACCTGGCGACCCTGTCGAAAGCCCAGACCAAAACGACATCGAAACGTCCGCGGCGGGCATCGGCCATCATCTGATCGAGGCCCGGCCGCTTGGCTTTCGCGCCGGAGATTCGGTCCGTATACTCCTGCACGATCTCGAGACCGCGCTGGGCGGCCATCTGGCGCAGGTCATAGACTTGGGTCTCCGGGTGCTGGTCGATGCCCGAGACCCGCAAGTAAAGGGCGGCGCGCTTCACTGGCGCCGTCCCTTCGGCTTCGGGGCGGATGGGGAGTGCTTCGCGACGTAGTTCTGGATGAACTCCATCAGCACGTGGGTCATGTTTTCGCCCTGTGAGGCGGTGATGGACTTGAAGCTGTTGTGCAGCTCGATGGGTACGTTCAGATTCATTCGTTTCACCTGTGGTTCTTCGGTTCGTTTAATTTAGGCTCACCTCCTCTCCAAAGGTGAGCCTATACGCTTATGAGTTCACTGGCCAAGGCGCAGGCGGATATACGGATCATCATCCCTCCGGGCCCCGACCCATAGTTGCGCCAGGTACGGCATCCAGGAGCGGCCGAGATAGAGCACTGCGGTGATCAGGCAGATGTGCTCCCAGCTGCCGGGAGCCCGGCCGGCTTCGATGCCCTCCCATTCCGGCACGGTCAGGGCCGCCAGCGGGGCGATCTGTTCCAGGGGCCGGCCATCCCTGAGGCGGACTGACCGGATAAGTTGGCCGAGAATCTCGGCACATACCTTAGGGTTGACGAGGCTAAGGTGCAATGCCTGGCGCGACGGGGAATTCTTCTTACTCATATGAGTAATACTCCTTATAGGCCGACCCGTCAACTGCGGGAAGGTCTGGATTGTTCTTACCTATTGAGTATGTACTCAAAGGAGCCGCCAGCCAAAGCTCCGGGCCGTTGTTTCGGCCGATCATATCAATATAAATAGGGCTCTGATCGAGAACGGCTATGGCGTCTTCCGCGGCGACCTGGGCGGAGCCGAACAGCAAGCGATGCACGGGCGCCTCGGCCAGCTCTTCGGCAAGTACACAGAGGAGATGTTCTTCGAGGGCGATCAAAGTGCTTTGAATCCAATGCGCTACGTGCCGACTCCGTTCCACACCAAGTTCGCCCAGGAACGCACCGCCCTCTCTCAATACGAGCAGCAGGAAGCTATCGGCACCCGCATGCGCCGGTGGGAACGGCCCATTCATGACTTCCTCGCTCCCTACGTCCGCGGCGCCATTGCGCGCGTGACTGGCGAAGCTGTCATCCCGGAGGAGACCCAGCACCGGAGGGATCTCGACACCCTGACGGACATGCTGTCCTACTTAAGGGCTGAAACCCAGGCTGCGACTGATCCGGAACATCGTGGCCGATCAACAGAAAAACGAGGTCCCGCCCCGCTCCCGCGCCACTTGCCACCTCCACAATCCACTCCCGCGCTCCCAGCCATAAATCCGGTAACATGCGCATATCAAACATGATGCAGGATGTTTCCGGCCCCGTTTCCCTCCCCAGCCCCGGGACCCTCGCTGCGCATACCGATAAGTGCGCAACTGCGCAGGATATGAAGTGAAGCTGCGCGGTTAGAGGAGAGAGAAGAGAGTGGGAAACAAGAGAGATCTGGGAGGAAGTTTTCTTCTTATGTGACAGGGAGTTATGTGGCAGGGAGACAGAGAAGCAAGAGACCGGGGGAGAAGCACTATGAAAATAGTCTCAGGTCAGGGTCTATATATATGGTCTGGGTCGCCGGTCACTATATCCATGCTCAGAACCCTTGATCCGCCCCGCCCCCTCAATACAACCAGACCGTTCAACTGAACCAGAACTGTCCACCCCGCCGCGCCCGGGGCGCTGCTTTCAGGGGGCGAAGATTCAGCATAGGGAAGGATTGCCGACAAACCGGAAACCATCCCGTCAACCCTAAACCGAGGGTGTGAACGGACAAGCACTTCGCACCTTGATCGGGAGTATAATATCGGCCAATCAGCACTAAGATGGGAATCGCTCGTATGCTGTCTGGTGCCTCGGAACCCATTGACGGAAAACTCGGCATCCGCAGTTTTGATCCGTAGCCTCAAGGAGGAAAACATGGCCGAGACCGATAGCACCAAGTACTTGCGCATAGCGTTGCTGGTGGTGGGTGTGATTTTCATTGTCGGGCTTTACCCGCTCACCATCATCTGGCCGTCCGGTTGGGCGTGGCACACCGGCGGTCACTCCGATTACCTCCAGATGATTCTGGGGATTTACGCGACGCTTGGCGTATTCCTCGTAATTGCATCCCGGAACCCCCTTGCACATCTCAGCCTCATCTGGTTCACGGTGTGGTCGAGCGTTGTGCATGGCGGGATCATGGCGGCGCAAGCGCTTACGAACACCGAGCACATGGGACACCTTTGGGGTGATGTCCTGGCGCTATTTGTTGTAGCGGCTGTCCTCGCGTTCCTGACGCCACGCGGTGCGGCAGCAAAGCCCGCCTGAGTAAGGGCCGGACAATCGAAGCTCCGTGCCGGTTAAGTGGATGGTGTCCGGGTAGCCCACCACTCGAAAGCGGTAATACAAGACTCGTAATCGCCCCATTGCCGACAACTCGGAACCCCTGAAGTACACGCGCGAATCGATGGGTTGCACGATCCCCGGAAACCGACACGAGCGATCGTGCCTCTTCCGAGTCCTTCATCAGGCACACGCTGCCGGACCATGAATCGCCATTCCAATCGTATGGCGGTTTCTTGTATGCCCTGTACACTAACGTGCGATTTATTGCACATCGGAATGGCCGTAAGTATGGAAGCACAGCGACACTTTCTGCGCGGTGCCGTGTTCCAGAAAGCAGCCCGCCAGGAAGGAGGGCATATGAGCATCGAAGGAATCAAGTTCTGTGATCTCTGTGGCGAGGCGATCTTCCTCTATGATCTCGCCCCCGTCAGGATGGAAAAAGAGGGCCATCTTCAACTCTTCCATTTCCACAACAGGCATAGGGAAGACTGTCTTGCTCAGGAACTCTCTCTCTTGGAAACCGAACTGGCAGCGGCATAGGACTGCGACTGCTTCCCGGTGGATCGCCCATCTGCAATTTCGATAAGTCGTAGGAATCTCAAATAGCCGCCCAACCTATTCTCGAGCCTGTCCCGGACGCCAAAGAACAGCCCACATGCGGATTGCGGTCGAGTAACC
>CAVWXA010000007.1:0-571016 GCA_963758785.1 uncultured Acidobacteriaceae bacterium | reverse complement strand
CCGCAAAGACTGGTGAATCCGGCAGAAGTTGTAATGCATGTAGTGGAGTGCAACCGCGTGGGCATGGTTTCCGCCTTCTTGCTGAATCCATTGGTCAGCCGCGTAAAACGCCGCATTTGCATCCGCAACGTAAGATTCTGGCGCTCCACATAAGACGTGCTGACGCGTTCTGGATCGGGAAAGCCGATGACGGTTTTCATATCAGAGCCGATGCACTTTGCCGGGGAATAGCGGCGCTGCTCTTCATCGGTGGGAGCGCCATAAATCTTGCGCGAACATTTCGTAATCTACTCCCAAGCCAAACGCTCCCTCCACGGCCTTTAGATACGCTCTGTGGGCATCAGTGGTGATCTGCAACCGTCCTCTTACTGGCTGGCGCAATCCTCCATAAACTCCATTGCCCAGCCTGCATCACGGCCACCGACAAGGTAGGAAACCACCAGCTTGGTATCAGCGTCGAGTGCAACCCACGTCCAAATGTCGCCCCATCCCTATTCTTCTGCTCCAACCGTGGCGTGTTTCTTTTGCAACCGACGAAACACCAGCATTCGTCACATTGCACCGTTAACCCGAAGGTTCCGCACGTGTTTGTCATGGTAGGTAGCGCAAGCTTCGCCTATATCCGCAAGGAGCTTCGTGACCGTGTTTTTGGCCGCTTCGGTATTCTGCAAATCCGCCCGAATGCTGCAACCTTCAATGAGGCAGTGGACGATTCGCGCACGGGTTTGGGTATCGAACAACGCATACTGACCAATATGCAATTGCCGCTTTAGCATGTCAATGGGGCGGGGCTAAGGGTCACGTATATAGTGGATTGCAAGTCCACGGGGAGGGATTCGCTATGACCGATCTTGAGAATCGCGAGGTACTTCGGACAGCTCTTGATCTATTGAAGAATCAAATGCTGTACGTTCGTAATCTTCACGACGCCTTCGGAGCGCTTGAAGACGCTGTAGGCCGTTGATCCGAAGGTGAAAAAGTACGTTCAAGAAGAAATGAGGTGATCCGATTAAATCCCGTGCAGCAATCGCACATTGACGCACTTGACGCGCTAGTTCGACGATTGGCGTAGACATGCTTTCTCCATTGGGTAACATCGCCTAGAGAGTGGTATCTCAAAAGGCTCTGAACCCCGCCCTGGCCGGTGGGGTTTCTATTTGTCTCAAAATATAATGCATGGTTTAGAGACGCGCCACACGTTAATGGGAGAACTATTAAAAAATAGGACTCGCAAAGCGGAGCAGCGATCCCAATAACCAATGCTTTCAGTCGTTCGGAACGAATTTTAGCCGCTAGAATGCCAGGATGACCGAAAGTACGCAAACCCAAACAGTGCGGACTCGGTTAATTTCTCCACATCAACGCCGTGGCTTGGGAGCAGGATCACCGCGATAACCAACACACTACGTCACAAACGAAAGAGATCTGAAGTTGCGAAAAAATCTCCTTGCAGTGCCGCTAGATTTGGCCGGCGTTTCAATCTCAACTTTGGGCTGAGCTTCCCAAGTGACGGTATTCGTCGGAATCTTGCGGCGTTCCATCTCCGACCGCAGGGCTATTCTCGCTTGAGGCATAAGGGATTGCACGTCTGCTGATAGCCGTTGGAGGTTCTTCGTCGGGTAATGAAGCGTAGTGCTCGGCAAAGGCATTCATTTGTCTTTCTTCGTGCTCCATCTGGCCTTCTCGGCCTGGCTGGCTGTCATACTCTGCGGCGTTGTTCCTTGGTCATTGTGACGAGACGGCGTTTGCCGCCGATCCTATCGCCTTTAATTGGGATAGCCGCCATGTAAGCCGAAAGGTTAGCCGGAGCCGCAGGAGGGGGCAGGGCCGCAGGGGATTCAGCGGTAGCAACCTGATCAACTATCGATTTACCAGCGAGTTGGTTAGAATCTCGCGGTCAGTTCCCCTTGCCGATGGTCATGGGAGACGATCGCGCACAACGCGATTTTTGTGGCAGCGGCGTTTAGAGGTTTGGATAATGGAGGCATGAGTGGGAAACTTGACCGGGCGATAGCCGAATCCGAAACGGAGAGCCAAAACCAGAAGATTGCCGCTGAAATGTACGTGAGGGAGCGGCGAGCACTGGACGAGCAGATTTTCTCCGTGCGGAAAATTCAGGCTCGCTATCTGGGCGAAGTGTGATGCTAGGCCGAACAGCAGCATCTTCGGTGGTTCCTGGCATTGCAACAGACGGAATTGAAGGTTGAGCGTGTGGACGATCCCGAACACCGGACGCTTGAGATGCAATTGCTTCAGGAATCCGGCATTGTCGCGTTCAGTTGCGGCGAAACAAGCGGATGCTGCACCATCCGGTTAAACCGGCAGAATATAGCGGGTGTCTGCGATGCGGACGGTCGTCCATTTGCGTCTCTGGATGACGCTGCCGACGAAGTTCTCAAGCCTTCTTTTCGCTGAATCTCCGCTTTCCCCCTGTGCAAATCCAGAGTGACCCACTACCCAAAATTTACAATCGCAGGTCCGGGTGTTAGACTGCTCCGCACGAGGGCTGTCCATGCGGCGGACCATCCTGCTCAGCTTGTTTGTGTTCTTTGCTGTGAGTGCGGCATACGATGCCTATGCCCAGCACCGCGGCGGAGGCGGACCTGGCTTTGCTCGAGGGGGCTACGGTTTCAGCCGCGCCCGGGCCTTCTCGCCCAACGATTCGGGTACGCATCCGTGCCCTATGGATTCGGCAACGCATACCTGCCCTACGATTCCGGTGCCGCGTACGGATACGAGCCCCAGCCAGTCGTTTTTGTTCAGCAGCCACCCCTGTTCGTTGAGCCGCCTGCGCCGCCCGCCGTCGAGCCCGTTGGCCATTCTGTGATCACAGAATACAAGTGGCCTGCCGCAGGCGCGGCTTCTTCCCCCATCACATCCTCGCCAAGTTCCGGCTCCGAGCCACAGGCTTTTTCCATTGTCCTCAAGGACGGTTCGACTCTCTCCGCCGTAATCGATTTTCGCCTCTGACGACGGCCTTCACTACGTTGACCCAGACGACAGGCACCTGCGCGTTTCCATGAGCGAGATTGACCGCACAGCAACCCTCAAGCTCAACCGCGCGAGAAATCTGAATCTGCATCTTCCTGCCGCGCAGTGAGTCGCGCCTGCCTGGCGCGCTTTGATCCTGGACACGTATCGAGCTTAGAACTCGCGCAACGCGGACGCTGCGGGACTTGAACCTGCAACTTCCTATTTGCCCATTCGCCCTACTGCACAAGACCCGGATAGGGTTCGACCGCGGTGTACCAGACCGACAAGGAATCCTTCGATGCCGGTTTGAAGTTCACCACGATTGTGCTGTCCGACACGGTGTAGTCAATGTCCTTCCGCAGGGCCGCGCCGTTGTTGTAGAGGGTCGGTGGCGAAGGAGCCACCGGTTTGAATGGCAGCTTATAGCTCCCGCCCTGGAAGCCTTGTGGTAAAAGAACCTGAATACAGACCGGACCCGCACCACTGCGAAAGGCATTCATTGGACCGAGCGGACCCATCGTCAGGACAGGATTGAAAGCGCTTGACGGATTCGAGAGTGAATCGACAAATTGCTGCTGCCGGATCCGGTTCGGCTGGCTCCAAACGAATTCGCATGCGAAAAAAACCAATCCGACCATGCCGACAATGACGCACACATCTCGAAGCTCGCGGACCCACTGGTCGCGAATTGCAGCCCACCTTTTCTGCTCAGGTGCGAAATAGGCCCGCCACGCCAAGACCACGCAGCTGACCGCGAGCAGGAAGAGCCAAAAAGGCCGCTTCGATCCCAGGTCGAACCAGGTTGCCTTCGCGGCAAGCGGCACAAGCTGCCACCAGAAATGGATGTCGGCCCTCATGGGAGCAAGTTTCGCACGACTTCCGCAGTCTGATCGCAGAATTTTTTTGAGCACAGCTCAGCCAGAAAGCCAGTGCGGCGCCTGTAAGATCAGCGCAGTCAATCCGGTTAAGAACACAGACGGCATGGTGTCAAAGATCCTTGGTGGTGGGCGCTGCAGGATTCGAACTTGAGCCGTTTTGCGGGGCGTCCGAGCCCGCAGGCGAAATCCTGAGCGCAGCGAAGGACCCCGAACCCCTCTGCGCCGGATCTTGGTGGGCGCTGCAGGATTCGAACTTGAGCCGTTTTGCGGGCGTCCGAGCCCGCAGGCGAAATCCTGAGCGCAGCGAAGGACCCCGAACCCCTCTGCGCCGGATCTTGGTGGGCGCTGCAGGATTCGAACTTGAGCCGTTTTGCGGGCGTCCGAGCCCGCAGGCGAAATCCTGAGCGCAGCGAAGGACCCCGAACCCCTCTGCGCCGGATCTTGGTGGGCGCTGCAGGATTCGAACTTGAGCCGTTTTGCGGGCGTCCGAGCCCGCAGGCGAAATCCTGAGCGCAGCGAAGGACCCCGAACCCCTCTGCGCCGGATGTTGGTGGGCGCTGCAGGATTCGAACCTGCGACTTCCACCGTGTGAAGATGGCACTCTACCGCTGAGTTAAGCGCCCAGAAAGGGCTTTGGAGGAGATTTGGCCATCGCCCAGGCCCAGGAACAACTCTCAGGCGAAAGAGGCGCGGCTGGGTGGCTTTCGCCCAGGCTTACTCCCCAAGTTACACACGAAATTCCGCGCAAACTCGAAAGGTGCCGCAAACGCCATCCCGTAGGATAGAGTAACACCAGCAGGGCTTTACGGCCAACCTCAGCAGAGCGTTGCGGGTTTGGTTTCAGCAGCTTTAGCAAGGGTCTTGCCCCAAAACCGGTCATGTTCCGGAGAGTGCGTTCAATCCGCCAGAAAAGCGAGTTCCCGTTCGACGGGGAGGTGGCCCTGCCCCCTGTTTCCGCCCTTGGCGGCTCCGGTCCGGGCAGTTCGGGCCTTGACGGCTCTGGAATGTCCGCGGGAGCTCGGGGTCGGCCAAAACAGGCGGCCGCCCTGGCCCGGGCCGACTCCCCGCCGCCAGGCAGCGATGACCCCGGAAATTCAGGCGAAGAAACCGGTTACGGGGCGCAACCTTCTGGCACAGATGGTGTTCCAGAAGATATGGCAACCATGGTCCTGAACAGTCCGGCCCTGGGAGCGGGTTCGGCTTTGCGGCCGGGTGTGACTCCTGGCTCAGGTTTGGACCAGCGGGCAGATGCTGGACCCCAAAAGCGACGCGGCAATTATGCTGCGCGTGGCCGAAGGTGATGAAGCCAGCTTTAATTATCTGGCGCAAAAGTACCACCGGCCGATGATTCACTTCCTCTACCGGATGGTGAGGAACCAGGCGGTTGCCGAAGAGTTAGCCCAGGAAGTGTTTCTTGCGCGTCTATCGTGCCAGGAGCAGCTATCGGGCCGAGGCCAGATTTACCACGTGGCTCTACCGGATCGCGACCAACCTGGCGGTGAATCATGCGCGCGACACCCGGCACGAGCGGGCCGCGCAAACGGTGTATCTGGACGCGCCGGACGAGGAGACAGGCACGACTCCCGATCTGGCGGACGATGAGCCTACGGTGGAGCAGCGGTTGCTGCGCGATGAGCGCATGGCCGCGATTCGTCTTCACGTGATGGCGCTGCCTGAACGGCAGCGCATGGCAGTGTTGATGCACAAGTACCAGGGGATGGACTACCGGCAGATCGGTGAGGTACTCAAGCTGAGTGAATCGGCGACCAAGTCGCTGCTCTTTCGCGCCTACCAGACGCTGCGGGAAAAGTTGAAGGATTTTGTTTGATTGAAGGAATGAAAATAAGCCGGGCGAGTCAAGCGGGACAAGACGAGCGGAAATCGACCGGCGGATTGTGGGGTGGCAACCATGAAACAGTCGAAGACAAATTGCGGGCGAATGGATGCTGAGCTGGCCAGTGTTCTGCTCGATCGCCGCCCGGATCCTGCCAAGGTTCAAGAGCATCTGGCGGAGTGCGCGCACTGCCAGGGCGAGCTGGAGCAGTTGAAGGCAACCATGAACTTGCTGGATGCCTGGGAAGCTCCCGAGCCGAGCCCGTACTTCCTTACGCGGCTTGGCGCCCGGATGCGCGAGGAGCGCGAAGCCGCGCCGGCCGGTTGGTTGCCGAGGCACAATTGCGCGTTTGCGCAACAGGGTCGCTTACGGCCCTGGATTGCATGTGCGCCCTCTGGCTGCCATGGCGCTCACTGTCACTCTGCTCGTGGGCGGCGGAGCGTATCTCGGCGTCACTGACTGGATGCAGCCTGCTCAGCCAGCGGCACAGACGGCCGTGGTGCACGATCTGCAAATACTGGATAACAACGCGCAGGTGCTCGACCAGATGGAAGCTCTCACCAGCAATGAGAGCGGAGATTAGGGCCTGATAAGAGGCTCCAGAATTCTGACATTTCGGCGGACTGCCGGGGGAAGACACGTGAACTGGACTACCAACGCGGAAAGAATGCGTCCGGCGGCGATCGCCGCTGCAGTCCTGTTCTTCTGCCTGGCCTCAATTGGGGCTCTCGGCCAGCGTGGTCAAGAGGCCCGTCCGGCTCCTCCTCCCAGAGCGCGCATGGCTCAGCGCCAGTTTGCCCGTCAGCAAAACCAGCAGCGGCAGCTCCAGAAACAACAGCGACAATACCAAAACCAGCAAAGACCCTACCAGAATCAGCAGCGGCCCTATCAACAGCCGCCTTTCAACAACGGCGGCCGACTTGGTCCTCAGGGTCAGGAACCTGCAGGCGTTCGCCCGGCTTATCCCAACGCTCCCAACGCTGCTCGCCCTGAGTACAACAATCCCCTCGCTTCACGTCCCGGGCATCTAGGAGCCTGGCTCAATCAGCACCAGGGACTTCCGGTCCAGGAGCAGGAACGGCTCCTGCGCAGCGATCCCAGTTTCAGCCACTTGCCTCCCGCCACGCAACAACGCCTAACGCAGCAGTTGCACGATTTGGACCAGATGCCCGATGCGGAGCGCGAACGTCGCCTTGCGCGCAGCGAGATGCTCGAGCGATTGTCGCCGCAGGATCAGATGCAGGTTCGCCAGGCCGGGCGCCGGTTGGCGACGCTTCCGCCCGATCGCCAGATGACAGTGGGACGAGCGTTCCAGGATTTATCCCACGTGCCGCTCGACCAGCGCGACACGGTGCTCAACTCCGCACGCTATCAGAGTAATTTTTCGCCGGACGAGCGGGGGATCCTTTCCAATCTGCTACGTGCCCAGCCCTACGAGCCGGCGCGCTAACGAGAGCTTGCGACAGCCGCACCCGGCGTCAACTTGCTTCTGAAGAACTGCAGCGATTTCGTCAATCCTTCCTTCAGGCTCACACGCGGCTCCCATCCAAGCAACTTGCGCGCCTTGGTGATGTCGGGGCGGCGGCGCGTGGGATCGTCGGCCGGAAGATCGACATGGATCAACTCGCTTTTCGATCCTGTGGCTTCCAGCACCGCCCTTGCGCACTCCAGGATCGTGAATTCTTCAGGATTGCCAATGTTCACAGGAAGATGTTCTTCGCTGCGCGATAGTCGCAGAATGCCTTCGATCAAATCGTCGACGTAGCAGAAGCTCCGTGTCTGGCGGCCATCCCCGTAAATGGTCAGCGGCTCACCGCGCAGGGCCTGCATCATAAAGTTCGAGATCACCCGCCCATCGCCAGGATGCAGGCGCGGACCATAGGTATTGAAGATGCGCACCAGGTGTGTGTTCACGCCGCGCGAACGGTGATAGGCCATTACCATCGCTTCGCCAAAGCGCTTGGACTCGTCGTACACGCTGCGCGGACCAATCGGGTTCACATTGCCCCAATAGGTCTCCGCTTGCGGATGTTCGAGCGGATCGCCATAGCACTCCGAAGTAGATGCCTGAAGATAGCCGGCGTTGTAACGCTCAGCGATCGCAAGCGTGTTCTCGACTCCGATGGAGCCCACTCGCAGCGTTTCAATTCCCAGCCGGAGATACTCCGGCGGGCTGGCGGGCGAAGCCAGGTTGAAGACGTAATCGACCGGCCCCGGATCGAGGCTCACGCATATGTCCCGTTCTTCGAACTGGAAACGCGGATCGCCCGCAAGGTGGGCGATGTTGTCGAGCGCACCCGTCGAAAGGTTGTCGATGCCCACAACGCTGTGGCCCTCACTCAGTAAACGATCGGTTAAGTGAGAGCCAAGAAACCCGGCGGCGCCAGTCACAAGTACACGCATAGTCGACAATCAATACTCCATCAATAACAATGTGCCTGCTGGCGGATCATCGCGGCATTGAACGGTCGCTCGAACGCGGCGCCGCGATCCTGGGTATGCTGACTCGAACGAATACTTCGCTTACGCCGGCATCCTGCGCGGCTTGCCTTCTTCTGCGTAGTGGCTCGCTTGCCGTCCCATGCTCACATACGTAAACCCGTGGTCCTGCATTTCTCGCGCCTTATAAAGGTTACGTCCGTCGATGACGATCGGGAAGCGCACGGCTTGGCTCAACCGCTTGAGGTCCATCGCGGCAAACTCTTTCCAGTCCGTCAGAATCAATACCGCATCGGCGTCTTTCGCTGCCTCATAAATGTCGCCTGCATATTTCATATTTGCCCCGGGCGGCAACACTTCCTTCGCACGCTCCATCGCTGCCGGATCGTAAGCCGTCACAATCGCCCCAGCCTGCAACATCTTCTTGATGATCTCAGTTGCCGGAGACTCGCGAATGTCGTCCGTATCGCCCTTGAAGGCCAGCCCCAACGCGGTCAGCCGCTTGCCGCGCAGTGTCCACAGTGCCGAGCGCACCTTGTTGAAGAAGACCTCTTTCTGGTTGTCGTTGATCTTGCGAACTTCATCCAGCAGTTGAAAATCGACACCCCGCTCCTGCGCCACCCAATGAAATGCCGCTACGTCTTTGGGGAAACATGAGCCTCCATACCCCAACCCTGCACGGAGAAACTTGGGACCGATGCGGCTGTCGAGCCCAATTCCTGCCGCGATGTCCTCGATATCCGCATCCACGGCTTCGGCCAGGTTACCCACTGCGTTGATGAACGAAATCTTCAGCGCCAGGAAAGCGTTCGATGCGTGCTTGATGATCTCCGCGCTCTGCGTTGAGGTGACCACGAGCCTGGCGGGATGCGCCGCGCTGTGAGCTCCCGGCACCGCGCCCGGCTGCGCGTAATATTCGCCACCTGTCAGTGGTCCATATACGCGCTTGAGTACTTCTGCGGACCGCTCGTTACTTGCGCCAACCACGATGCGATCGGGGTGCAGAAAATCCACGACTGCCGTGCCCTCACGCAGGAACTCCGGATTGGAAACAACATCGAATTGCTCTGCGTCCACACCGTGGCGGCGCAGTGTGCGCCGTATCCAGTCGTTGGTGTAAACCGGAACCGTGCTTTTCTCTATGATGACCTTGTAGGTGCTGATGTTGCGCGCAATTCCTGCCACCACAGCCTCTACATAAGACAGGTCGGCAGCTCCACTGTCGCCTTGCGGTGTGCCTACGGCGATGAAAACTGCCTCGCTCTGCTCCACGGCTGCACCCAGATCGGTGGTGAACACGACTCCCCGGCCCCGGTGTCGCCCCAGCAATTCGGGCAGATGCTCCTCAAAAATGGGTACCCCACCCTCGCAAAGGAGCTTCACGCGCTCTTCGTCATTGTCCACGCAGATGACCTTGTGCCCCAGATCCCCGAAGCAGGCTGCTGCCACAAGTCCTACGTAACCGGACCCGATTACACAAATTGATACTTGATTCGTCACGGAGTGGTTCGGTCTCCTTGCGCTATTCTACCGGCTCCCTGAAGGAGCTATGCAATTCCCTTTCGGTGGTATGCCGCGAAACCTGAGAAGAGCGGCCCTTGCAATCACTCGCTGGCTTATCCATATTCTATATCGCAGTTTTTTGGCCTCGTGCCTTTCTCCTCGGGTGCCATCCCCAAAGTCACCATCTCCGTGTGAGTTGCGCCGCTCCGGCTGACCCCGAGCCTCTCCGCGTAGGAACGTTCCTCGGTCAGCCTCGGGCCCTGCTCTAAGCTACAATCGAAATAGGCCAAAAGGCGTCATTTCTTTGCGCATCGCGCGCAAATCAGCAAGGAGCAGCAATATCTATGGCGATTCCCGCCACCCAACTCCGTCCGGGCATGATCATCAAGCATAACGACCAGCTTCACACAGTCTTCAAGGTCGAACACCGCACGCCCGGCAATCTTCGTGCCTTCATCCAGGCCAAACTGCGCAACCTCAAATCCGGCGCCATGTTCGAGCACCGCTTTCGCTCCGCCGACGCCATTGAAAAAGTGGTGGTCGACGAAGTTTCCATGGAATTCCTTTACGCTGACGGCGAAGATTACTACTTCATGAATCCTGTCGACTTTGAGCAGACCGTGCTCAAGAGCGCTACGCTCGGCGATGCGGTTGAATATCTCACTGCCAACCTGCAAATCAAGATCAGCTACTTTGACGGCACGCCCGTGGGCGTCGAGTTGCCCCAGACCGTCGATCTCCAGGTCGTCGAAACCGAGCCCGGCCTCAAATCCGCGACCGCTTCAAGCGTCACCAAGCCGGCCAAACTTGAAACCGGCCTCGTTGTCCAGGTCCCTCCCTTCATCAACGAAGGCGAAAAGATCCGCGTCGACACCAGCGAGGGCGCCTACCTAAGCCGCGCGTAGCGCGCCCCCAACGTAAAGCCAACCAGAGGAGGTCCCATGCCCGTTCCCGCAGCCATTGCAACGGCCGCAGAGAACTATCGCTTCAATTCCGATTTCCTTGGCAAGATGGTCGGCGACCTTTCGGCGGAAGAATGGATGCGCCACCCTGACGGAAACCGGAACCACATTGCATGGATTGTGGGCCACTTGATCTATGTGCGCAAGGCCCTCCTCGACCGTCTCGATACTGAGTGGTCGCAGCCGTGGCTCAAGCTTTTTGCGCGCGGTGCAAAGTTGGACGACACTGCCTGCCCATCACGCGATACGCTCATGGAAAGTTGGCGCGAAGTCTCCGGCGTTTTGACCGGCGCGCTCGAAAATGCCTCAGAAGAAGCTCTCGCCCAGCCCGCGACCACCGGCCCCCCAAGCACCGACGGTAAGATCAGCGGCATCGTCAAATTCCTCGCCATCCACGAGACCTATCACATCGGCCAGGCCTCCTACCTGCGCAGTTGGTTGGGACACAAGGGGCTGATGGGATGACCGGCGCCGCGATCGCTTGCTTTTCCCGTGCAAGAGATGCTGCGCGCTGCGTTCCAAGGTTAAAGCGCCGGGCTGCCATTCGGCGCCGAACCGGAGGCATACATGAAGCCTTTCCTTTGCTTTGTTCTTTCGCTCCTCTCTTCCCCTGCTGCCTTGGCTGCGTCCGCGCCAGGTTCGCCGGCTCCCGCGGCCCCGCCTGCTGACGAGTCCACGACCGTGAAAAGCAGCAACGCCTTCGCCGTCGATCTCTACCGCCAATTGCATGCGCAGCCCGGCAACCTCTTCTTTTCACCCGAGAGCATCTCCACTGCCTTCGCCATGGCCTACGCTGGAGCGCGCGGCCAGACCGCCGCCGAGATGCAGAGCGTCTTTCACTTCACGCTCCCGCCGGCCCGCCTGCATCCCGCCATGGGTGCTTTGCTCACCCAAATGAACGCTCCGCACAAGGACTACGAGCTGCGCGTGGCCGACGCTCTATGGGCACAGCAGGACGCGAGCTTTCTCGCCAGTTATCTCAAGCTGACGAAAGACAACTACGGCGCTGGTTTCCATCGCGTAAACTTCAAAGCTGCGCCTGAAGCCGTTCGAGACACCATCAACCAGTGGGTTGAGCAGCAGACCAACAACAAAATCCAGAACCTGATCGGACCCGGCGTGCTCACGCCCACAACTCGGCTCGTGCTCACCAACGCCATCTACTTCAAGGGCAATTGGCAGGATCAGTTTGAAAAAGCTGACACACAGAGTGAGGAGTTTCATCTCTCACCATCGCAGTTCGTCATGGCCTCGCTGATGCATCGCACCGGAAGCTATTCCTACTACGATGGCGGCACGTTTCAGGCGCTCGAACTTCCCTATGCGGGCGGCGATCTCGCGATGGTAGTGCTGTTGCCCAAAGACGTCGGCGGCCTTCCCACTCTCGAGCGGTCGTTTACCGCCGCTTCAGCAGGCGATTGGCTCCAGAAGCTCACGCCCGCGGACAAAGTTATCCTCACTTTTCCGCGCTTCACCATGACGCAGCAGTTTGAGCTCAGCAGTGCCCTTTCAACGATGGGCATGGCGCAGGCCTTCGGCAGCTCGGCGGATTTCTCGGGCATGACCGGCAAGCCCGACTTCACCATCTCCGCGGCCATACACAAGGCCTACATCGATGTGAACGAACAGGGCACTGAAGCTGCTGCCGCCACAGCGGTCGTCATGCGTGCCCTGGCGGCGCACGTTCCCTTTGACGCGCCTCCTCCGATCGTCTTCCGCGCCGACCACCCGTTTCTGTTTTTGATCCGCGACACGAAAACCGGCGCCATCCTGTTCATGGGCCGCATCACCGACCCGACTAAATAAAATTTGGCCGGCGAACTTGGGCCAATTGGAATTTTCACAAAAATCGCAAAAGTCCCCTCTTGACAGTTGCTCCGTCCGTTGTTACTGTCAGTAACACCATGACGGAGACACCGCCTCATCACGATCCGGCAGAGTTGGGAGAACTCGAAAGCAACATCCTCTCGATTGTCTGGCGCGAAGGATCGGTTACAGCCGAGCAGGTGCGCGAAGCCCTCGACCGGCCTCTGACAGATTCAACCGTACGCACGATGCTGCGGCGTCTTGAAGAAAAGGGATACATCTCCCACTCGATTCAGGACCGTGCCTTCGTCTATTGTCCTGCCGAGTCGCGGCAGCGGGTCGCCGGCCGCGCCGTCAAGCGCATCGTGGACTGGCTCTGTGACGGCTCGGTCGAAACACTCCTCGTGGGCATGGTGGATTCAAAGGTTCTGGACCGCTCTGAGCTTCAGCGTCTCGCGAAACGCATCGCCACGGTGCGCGAGCAGGACAAACGGAAGAATGAAAACAAAAGCTAGTTGGAGGTCAACTCATGCTAGCCGCCTTGATTGAAGCTGCAATTCGTTCCCTCATCCTCGCATTGGCCGTCTGGGCAGGTCTTCGCGTCTTCCGCATTCACAGTGTCATTTCCCAGCGCTTCACATGGACCGCAGTTCTCATTGGCTCGTTGCTCATGCCATTTGCCCTGCCATTTACATCGCATTGGCATGTCCTCTCCTTCGCATCAATTCCCGCTCCAGCTTCTCTCGACCATCTGCAGTCCGAATTTGCGAACTTCTCGTCGACGCCAACACCTGCAGTCGCCCCATCAAGCGGAAAAACGCTCGCGTCGGCGCCTCAACTCGTGCTCAACGCTCCGCAAGCCGCTAGAGCAGTGTCAAGCTATGTCTCGGCTTTCAATGATTCATTGCCAGCTCACTCCGTGCCCGCGACCAATGCCGTCTCTCCGCAAACTCTAGCCGCTCGCTCGCAGATTTCTCTCCTGAGCATGGCTGTGCTGGCTTACTTTTTCATCGCTGGCGTGCTCCTCTTTCGCCTGCTCTTCGGCCTGATGTCTGCAATGTATCTGTGGCACAAGTCCACTCCAATTCCGCCGGTCACCGACGTGCCATTCGGCGCAGACCTGACCCTGCGCTGGACCCATAAAGTTTCTGCGCCTGTGACCATCGGCTCGGGCATTGTGCTGCCTGCCGACTACAGGAGCTGGACAGAAGAAAAAATCCGCATCGTTCTCGCACATGAACGCTCTCATGTCAGCCAACACGATTTCCATCTGCAGATTCTTGCCTCCCTCTACGCCGCGCTGGCCTGGTTCAGCCCGCTGGGGTGGTGGCTCAAACACAAACTGTCTGACCTTGGCGAGGCCATTAGCGACCGCTCCGGCCTCGATGCGGCTTCAAACCGCTCCGCATATGCTCAGGTCTTGCTTGAATTCGCGGCCGCGCCGCGCCCAACACTCATAGGAGTTGCTATGGCTCGTCCAAACAGCATTTCTCGCCGCATTGATCGTTTGCTCAATGACGGTTATCTCCGCCACGCATTCTCCGGCAGCGTCCGGTCTCGTCTTGCCGTTCTGATCGTTCCCATCGCGCTCTTTACCGTCACAGCTTTTGTCCAGGTGCAGGCCGCAAGCCAGGCATCATTCAGAAGCGCGAACGCGTACCTTCAGGATGCGGCCTCTGCGCCCGCCCAACCGGACCCCGCCGTAGCTCAGGTGCCGGCCGCGCCCGCCGCTCCCGCTGGCAGAGTTATCCCTGCTACCGCTATCGCGCTTGAATATCCAGGTGGGCCCGCCACGCCCGCCACTCCGGCTACCCCTGACTCGCCTTCTGCGTCCGCGCAAGATGCCGCGCCTCCTGCCCCACCGTCCGAATCGCAAGCCACCTTCGATCGCAACTTGTCTTTCACCGGCAAGCTTGCTCTCCTGGTCAGCACCGGTGCGGGCGACATCACTCTGACCAAGGGCTCCGCCAACCAGATCCATATTCACGGCATCGTCAAGGCAGGTCGGAATGGCGACCCCGCACAGGTGCAGCAGATTGCCTCCAATCCGCCGATCGAACAGGATGGAAACACGATCCGCATCGGTGGTCATCAGGAAAACCTTCACAACATATCCATCAGCTACGAAATCGAGGCGCCTGCTGACACGATGCTCAACGCCGCAACAGGTTCCGGCAACATTACCGACACCGGTGTCGGCCAGGAGGCCAAGCTGTCCACTGGCTCCGGCAACATCACCGCGACGGGAATCGACGACGGATTCAGAACCGAAACCGGTTCCGGCAACATTGCAATCGACGGCACAGGCCAGGGCGACGCCAGGGCCCAGACAGGCTCAGGCAACATCGATCTAAAGGGAGTACACGGCGCCTTGGAGGCACAAACAGGCTCGGGCGCGATCAAGGCCGCCGGAACTCCTTCTTCGCCCTGGAAGCTCCAGTCCGGATCCGGGTCCATTGAGCTCTCGACAGGCAATGCGCCGATGGATCTTGACGCATCCGTCAGGTCGGGCACGATGCTCATCCATTTTGAGAAGGTGACGCAGACCGCCGCAACGCCGGTCGTCCCGGACAGGCATCACGTGCACACGCAACTGAACGGCGGCGGACCCGAAGTTCGCGTCGAAACAGGCTCAGGAAATATTCGCGTCGATTAGGGCCATCAATTGCGCGGCCCGGGCCTCGTTCCCGAGATCCGGGCCAACTCACTTTCCACTCACTTAGAAACAGCCAACGACGAACCGCGAAAAGCTGATTTCTACTCCGGCAAGCTCACCGGTTTTGCTTCCAGCAGCGCTTCAATCGTCTTCAGCGCGTCCAGAGTCTTTGCTCCCACCGGCTCGTCCACCTGCACCACGGCCAGCGCCTTCACCGGTTTGCCGGCATGCTCGGCGCGCGCGTTCGCGGCCCAGCGCAAAGTTGGCGATGTTCACGCCCTGCTCGCCGAGGATCGTGCCGATCCGGCCGATCACGCCCGGCACGTCGAGATTGCGGCAGACCAGCAGATTGCCCTCGAGCGGCGCTTCAATATCGATGCCGTCGAACGCGAGCAGCCGCGGCTGCTCGCCGTGAATCACGGTCGCGCTCGCGCGGCTCTCGCCCGGCGCCGTGTGCAGCACCACGGTGAGCACCGTCGCCGCTCCGCCGCGATGGCTCTCTTCCTTCTCTTCGTGCACGCGAATGCCGCGCTCCTGCGCCACGGCCGCGGCGTTGATGCGGTTCACGTTTTCCGATCCCTGCAGCAGCCCGGCAATCGCAGCGTTGCGCACCAGTTCCGTCTTCACGTCGGCCAGCGCGCCGCCGTAGATCAGCGCAATCGACTCGATGCCGCACTTGCAGGTCTGCGCGAGAAACGATCCGAGCCGCCCCGCCAGATCGATGTACGGCGCAAGCTGCACATACTCTTCGTGGCTCAGCGAGGGCAGATTCACCGCGTTCTGCACCACGCCGAGCTTCAGGTACTCGCGCACCTGCTGCGCGATCTGGATGCCCACTGCTTCCTGCGCCTCGGCCGTCGAGCCGGCGATGTGCGGCGTGAGAATCACGTTGTCCAGCCCAAAGTACGGCGAATCTTTCGGCGGCTCCACGCTGAAAACGTCGAGCGCCGCGCCGGCCACCTGCCCGCTCTTGAGCGCATCCACCAGCGCCGCATCGTCAACCAGCTCGCCGCGCGCGCAATTGATGATGCGCACGCCCTTCTTCATCGTGGCCAGCGACTTTGCGTTGATGATGCCGTTGGTCTGCGGCGTCAGCCCCACGTGCAGCGTGAGGTAGTCTGCCTTCGCAAACAGCTCCTCCACGGGAACGACTGCAATGCCGTTCTCGCGCGCCACGGCCGCTGAAACAAACGGATCGCTGCCGATAATCTCCATGCCGAATCCGCGCGCGCGCCGCGCAACTTCCAAGCCCACCGCGGCCCAGGCCCAGAATGCCCAGCGTCTTGCCGCGCAGCTCCGGCCCCTTGCAGATTCTTCTTCTCCCACTTGCCGGCGTGCATCGTCGCATTCGCCGCCGGCACCTTGCGCGCCAGCGCGATCATCAGGCCCATCGTCAGCTCGGCCACGGCCACCGCATTCGCGCCCGGCGTGTTCATCACCACAATGCCGCGCCGCGTGGCCGCTTCGGCGTCGATGTTGTCCACGCCCACGCCGGCGCGGCCAATCACGCGCAGCTTCGGCGCGTGCTCCAGCAGCGCGTCGTCCACCTGCACGGCGCTGCGCACCACCAGCGCATCCGCATCGGCCAGCGCCGCCGGCAATCCCTCCGGCAACTGGTCGTGCGTCTTCACTTCCCATCCCGGCTCGGCCGCAAACACGGCCAGCGTCGCCGGAGAAACCTTCTCCGCCAGTACGATCTTCATCGCTGCTCCCTTGTCCGCCGCTGCGGACGCGCCCTCGTACTCATCAAAGCGAATGCCCTGCTGCTCGCACAGCAACTCGAACATGCGCACCACCGCCGCGTGCGGCTTGCCCTCGCCGCGCTCGTACTTGGTGAGCGAGTTGGGATGCACTCCCAGCCGCTCCGCCATCTCGTATTGATAGAGATCCAGCTGCTTGCGCGCGATCAGCAGCTTTTCTCCGAAAGTTAGTTCAGCCATCTAAGCTCCCAGCGCAAGTTCAGCGGTTCTTGGTTCGCAGTTCGCAGACCTGAATCAGTGAGATCGCAATGGCTCAACTGTGAACTGCGAACTGTGAACTACGAACTGCACGCCTTCGCATACACTTCCTGCGCCGCGGCCACGGCCTGGCCAAACTCCACCGGCAGCCCCAGCGTGTCTTTGGCGATGTGCTCCATCGCGCCCAGCAGCGCCACCGTGTCGAGATAGTCGAAGAAGCCCAGGTGCGCCACGCGGAAGATCTTGCCCTGCATCTCGCCCTGCCCGTTCGCCGCTACCAGCGCGAACTTCGCCTTCAGCGCCTTCACCACCGCGCCCGAGTCCATCCCCTCCGGCACCGCAACCGCCGTAGCCGCCGCAGCCGGAGCCGTGGGCGCAAACAGCGTGAAGCCCAGCGCCACCAGCCCCGCGCGCGTCGCCGCCGCATTCACCTGCGCATTGTCAATCAGCGCGATGCGGCCTTTCTCGAGATCGCCGCCCGCCTGCCCGGCAATGTAATCGAGCGCCGCGCCGAGCCCGGCCACCAGCGCCACCGCCGGCGTGTACGCGCTCTCGCCCTTGACGGCGTTCTTGCGCTCCTTGCGCAGGTCAAAGTAGTAGCGCGGATTCTTCGAGCTTCTCCATCGCCGCCCACGCCTTCTCGCTCACGCTCAGATACGCGAGGCCCGGCGGAATCATGACAGCTTTCTGCGAGCCGCCGATCAGCACATCGATTCCCCAGCCATCCACGTCGAAGTGCGTCGTGCCCAGGCCGGTGATGCCGTCCACGACCAGCAGCGTGTTCGGCGCCATTGCATCGAGCAGCCTTGCGATCGCCTCCACATCGTGCCGCACAGCCGTCGAGGTCTCCGTGGCCTGCATGTAGACGGCCTTGTGCTCCGGCTTCAGCGCGGCCTTCACCGCGTCCAGGTCGAAGGTCTGCCCGTACGGCGCCGTCACCACGTCCGGCACGCAGCCGAACGCCTTCGCCAGCCCCGTCCAGCGCTCGCCAAACTTGCCGGCCGTCAGCACCAGCACCTTGTCGCCGGGCGAGGTCAGATTCGACACCGACGCCTCCATCGCGCCCGTGCCCGAACACGCCAGAAGCAGCACATCGTTCTTCGTGCCGACGAAAACCTTCAGCTGCGCCAGCACCTTCTGGAACAGCGCGCGAAACTCGGCGGTGCGGTGGTGCATATCCGCAGCAGCCATGGCAAACTGGGCCGCCGGAAGCAGCGGCGTTGGTCCGGGTGTATAAAGCCGTGTTTTACGGATCATCCTTTTCCCTCGCTTTGGACTGGAATCCCGGCGGAATCAGCCTTCCCGCCCCTCACTCACAGAATACACACTTTTGTGGTTTCTGTGATTAATTCTGTGTGGAAATCCCGCGATAGTACGTCTCAATGGCCACAACATCTCGCCTCTCTGGCAAAATGGCTTTGCCGAATCGCCAAATTATGACTTCCGGAGGTCAGCATGGCTCGCGACAAAGGCCTCGAAGAACTACTCGAAAGCGATCTTGCTGGGGTCCGTGACCTCACGCAGAAGACCATGTTTGGGGGCATGGGATGGCTCCTGAAGGGCAACTTGCTCTGCGGCGCTCGCGACGACGGTATGCTGGTCCGTCTCGGCAAGGGCAACGACGCCTGGGCGCTGAAGGTCCCCGGCGTTCAA
The DNA here is from genome assembly GCA_963758785.1 of uncultured Acidobacteriaceae bacterium. Classification (GTDB taxonomy): domain Bacteria; phylum Acidobacteriota; class Terriglobia; order Terriglobales; family Acidobacteriaceae; genus Telmatobacter. Next base: position 552,354 of record CAVWXA010000007.1, on the reverse strand, counting down.
CGCATGGTCATGCAGGGGCGCACCCTGAGTGGCTGGCTGAAGGCGAGCGAAAAGGCCTATGGAAACAATGCCGTTCGCGCCAAACTTCTCGCTGCCGCACTCGAATTCAGCCGCGGTTTGCCGAAGAAATAGTACTGCTTCATCAACCTCGGCTCCAAAAGCTGATCGCTAAATATAAAAAGGGCCGGATCCCTTCCCGACCCGGCCCACCAAGGCAATCACGATTTCAGCCCTGATTACCGCCGACCACCGCCGCCAAAACCGCCGCCACCGTGGAATCCACCACCTCCGAAGCCACCTCCACCATGGAACCCACCGCCGGCGAAGCCGCTACCTTGGACGCTGCCTCCAGAGAATCCGCGACCGCCAGCCCGGACCGGATTGCCGCCGTAGGTTCCATGACCATCGTAGTAGTGCCCTCCACGGTACCAACGCCCGCCGGAGAAACCCCATCCTCCGTAGAAGCCACCCCACGGATAGAATCCCCATCCGAACGGGCTGTAGAACGGATCCCAGCCCAGGTAGGTGTAGTCCCACATATATGGATCCCAGTACCAACCCGGATAGAACCCAGGCGCATCGGCGTACTCGCCGGCAATCTGGTTATTGGCTTCGGCCAGATATTGCGAGCGCAGTCTGCTCCAGTTGTAAAGCGCGTCGTCAGTTGGGTGCGAATTGAAGTCGAATGTTTTTTCGTGCACACCGGCAGCCAGCGCAATCTCGTGATGGTCCTTCACCTTTTCCCATCGGCCATCGCCCAGCCCCACTTCGGCCTGACCATTGAATACCATTGCCTCCGGCTGGTTGGCGTCGAATTCGTAGTACCCGGTCTTCATCAGTTGCGTAGTCACGCCATTGTCGATCACCTGAATCATGTTCTCGGGAAAGATCTGATCCACTTCCACGCCGGCGCGTCCGTGCTCTAACTCAACCTGCGTTTGCGCCAGGTCCGGCGAAATCATCTTCACCGCGCTGTTCGAGTCCATGCGCAGAAAGATTCCCGGCGTCAGCAGAACTTCCGCCTTGCCCGCGCCTGTCGTAAGCTCCTGATTGGCGCCAAGCTCCGTGCTTCCCACGTTCCGATTGTTCAGTGCGCTTCCGTTTAAGAGTGCGGTACCTTCGATATAGTTCACTGTGCCCGGTCGCGCTTGATTCGCAGGATTCGCTGGATTGGGAATATCGGCGCTAAATGCCGGCACTCCCAAAACTCCAAACCCCGCTCCCAGCGCGGCGGTTGCGATGATTGCCCTCCATTGCTTCATTGCTTTTCACCTCTCACATCTCTTTAAATGCGTCGGCGAAACGAAAGTTCTGCTTGGCGGCCGAACTCGATTTCGCTCAGTGAAATCGAAAGTCTTCCGCTTCGCATCGTTCGCGTTGCTCGTGCATCGTATAGTTCAAGCCGATACAATTCTTCTTGAGCTGTTTTTTTGCGCTCGATCCTTGTGCGGCGCATCGCTCCGCATTCTCGGACTTGGAAAACGAACTGGAATTCATCGACGGCCAGCTAGCAGCTAGAGGCTGGAAGCCAGGAGCTGAAAAGAAAAATGACTGAAGCCGGCGCACTCGAAGCCATCGTCAACCAGCAAATCGTTACCGCTATGAAGGCGCACGACGCCGAACGCACCGGCACGTTGCGGCTCATTAAGAACGCGCTCAAGAATAAGACCATCGAGAAGCGCAACGTACTCACGCAGGCCGAGAGCGAGCAGGCGCTCGCCACCATGATCAAGCAGCGTCGCGATTCCATCGAGCAATTCGCCAAAGGCAATCGCCCCGACCTGGTCGCCAAGGAGCAAGCGGAAATCGTCGTCATCGAGGAATTCCTGCCCAAAGCTCTCGACGAAACCTGCCTCGCCGCGCTGGTTGCTGAAGCCCTTGCCGAGCTCGCTGCCTCACTCGGCCACAAACCCACTCCGAAAGAAATGGGCGCGGCCATGAAGGTCGTCCAGGCCAGGCTGCAAGCCTCGGGTCTTCGGGCCGACGGTCGTGCGGTCAGCGAACTGGTAAAAAAGGAGTTAGCTGGCTAACTTAAGTTGCAGCCCTTGAGCGCAACCGCCGCCAAAGAAATTCGTCCAATTATGATCCCCATTTCACAACTAAACTCACCCGTTCGGGTCAAATCCATAAGCCCTCCCCAGGGCTGCCGGGCCTCCACTGGCTCTGCCCCAGCCGGAAGCGGGTTCACCGCTCCGGAATGGACCGCTGCGGAAAGTGAGGGATGATGGAATCCCGAACGTATTTCCCTGTTTGCTGTGTTGCAAGTTTCCCCCCGCTGCTCTCGAACCCAACGAGACCCCCGTCTCCGCGCACTCGGTCCCCGCGCGCATGGATCGTGTCGCTCGCTCTGCGGCTTAAACTTGTTGCCATCGCGCTCTTCGCTCTCGCGTTGCTACCCACTCTTCTCGCCGCGCAGCAGGCCTATCCGGCATCGCCTTACGGTTACGCAAATCCGTACGCGAATCAATACGCCCAGCCCAGCCCGCAGTATGGCTACGCGCAACCGCAATATCAGCAGCCCCCATACCAACAGCCTCAATACTCCGCACCGCAGCAGTCTTACGCGCCAGCTTATCCGCAGCAGCGGGATCTCGCACCGCAGGCCGCCCCGCCGGCTCAGGCGCTCAGCGCCCAGGACCTCGAGCAGCTTCTCGCGCCCATCGCTCTGTATCCCGATGCCCTGCTCGCGCAAATTCTTGCCGCGTCCACTTATCCGGCGCAGGTGGCCGTCGCCGACCAGTGGCTGCAGAACATGCGCAGTCAGGGCTACGGCTCTCCTGACCAGGTCGCCTCGGGTGCCCAGGCGCAAACCAATTGGGACCCCAGCGTGAAGGCGCTCACCGCCTTCCCTGACGTTCTCGACATGTTGAACCACAACCTCGAATGGACCACCGGTCTCGGCAATGCCTACTACAACCAGCCGCAGGACGTGATGCAGACCGTGCAGGTGCTGCGCCAGCGCGCCGAGCAGGCCGGCAATCTCCAGTCCACGCCCCAGGAAAATGTGGCCAACGATCAGGGATACATCCAGCTCGCACCCCCGAATCCGCAGGAGGTCTACGTTCCCACATACGATCCGTGGGACGTCTACGGCCAGCCCATTTCGCCTTATCCCGGCTTCTCGCTCATCGGCGCGCTCGGTTCCTTCTTCGGATCCAGTCCCGTCCGGTACGCGCTCGGTTTCGCCATGTCCGCGTTTAATCACACGCCCTTCGGTTGGCTAGGCTGGGGACTCGATTGGCTCGCGCAAGCCATCCTCTTTAATCACTCCGACTATCAAACCCAGAGCGCCTCAGTGGCCGATTGGGGCTTGCCCCGCGGCGGTCCTCGCGCCTACTACGGCCAGGGCGGGTTCGGTCGCTCGCCCGGCGGCTATAATCGGGCTTACGGCGCCCAACAAAATTACAACCAGCGTGGCGAGTGGTCGAACAATCGCACTGTAGGGCAGTCGTACGTGCGTCCCGCTCTCGGCGTCCCTTACAACCCACACTCCAACGAATCCAATCGCGGCAACCAGCCGTCCCCCAGCACTTACAACCGTTCCACAATCCCTGCACGACAGCTCTATAGCCGGCCCGAGCAGGATTACTCGCGAGTTGCTCCGCAGCAGAATTACGGTTATCGCCCGCAAACCTACCCCAATCACGCGCAGACCTACGCAAGCCGCCCTCAAACTTTCAGCAATCCTGCGTACGGCTTCGCAAACCGCTCAACCAACGCCTACTCGGGAAATGCGTACTCAGGCCAGTCCTCTTCTCGGCCCAACAACTACGCGTACAGCGATCCGTACCGGTCCTATCACGCGCCGGAGTCCAGTTCATCGCGCGCATACACTCCCCGCTCCTATGACGGCTATGGCAATTCCGTAGCGAGGGACGAGCACTCCGGCGGATTCCATCTCTTCGGCGCCGGAAAAGAACCAAAATCCTTCGGCAGCGAACGCGCGCCGAAATACTCCTATAAGGCTCCAAAGAGTTTCGGTGGCGGCCATTCGTTTAAAGGCTTCGGAGGCGGGCACTCGAGTGCGCCCAAGATGAGCCACTCTGGAGGCGGGGGCGGTGGTCACGGCGGAGGCCACAAGCATTAATTCTTGCGTCCACTGCAGGCGCCGTTTTGCTGACCCGCTAACTTGTTCACTCCCTAACTTGCTAGCTCGCTCGTCGGCTCCCAATCCGACGTGGGTGCGCTTCGTGCAGCTCGTGGTGCAGCTCATCGACTTTCTCTTTGGCTTTTTCAAGCGCTTTCTTTCCCGCTGCGGTGATCACATAAATCCGTCGCTTGCCGGCTTCAGCCCGGCCAGCGCGGCCCTTCAGCAGGCCCGCGCGCTCCAATCCGTGAAGCAGCGGATAGAGTGTGCCCGGCCCGATGTGATAACCGTGATGCGCCAGCTCCTCCATCATTCCCAGCCCGAAGATCGGCTCGTGCCGCGCATGCAGCAGCACGTGAATGCGGATCAGGCCGTAAAAAAGCTCGCGCGCGTGTCTCTTCACAGCAATCACTATAGCGCCGTTCACATCATCTTGCCTTGATTGTTATCGAACTTCGATATATAGTTCGCAGCAGATGACTTCCCCTCGGCCCCTGTCATCTCATCCCCAAGGAATCGTTGATGAAGGCCCCCGTTCATTCTTCAAAACTGGCCGTGCTGCTGCTCGCGATCCTCGCCGTCCCTCGGCTTTTCGCGCAGGGGCCTCCATATCAAACGGACGATCCGGTTCCTGTCGATCTGCACCACTACGAGTTCTACATCTTCGGCGGCGTCGACGGCACTCCGGCGGAGATCGATTCCACCGGCCCTGCCTTCGAGTTCAATTGGGGCGCAGTTCCCCGCGTGCAGATACACGCCATCCTGCCCTGGGGCGTCATTGCACCGTCCAATAACCCCGTCTATCTTCCCGGCGGGACAGGCCCCAGCGCCTTCGGCCTTACCGATGTGGAGCTCGGCGCGAAGATTGCCTTCATCAAAGAGACCAAACATTTCCCGCAGATCGGCAGCTTCACCATGATTGAAATGCCTACGGGCAATTACGACAAGGGCCTTGGCGTGGGCAAGGTCTGGTATAAGCTGCCCATCTGGTTCCAGAAAAACTCAGGCAAATGGCTCTTCGACGGCGGCGGCGGATACCAGGTTGTGCCGCAGGCCGATTACCGAGACTTTCCCTATGGCGGATTTCTCATCAAACGCGAGCTTAACGAACGCCTCGAACTCGGCGCCGAAGTCTTTGCCCACGGCCGCGAAGGATTTGCTGCAGCGCAAACTCAGCGCTCGGCCATGATCGACATCGGCGGCTATTACCACTTCAAGCACAACCCCAATGAGCAGTTTCTCTTCTGCTATGGCCATTCCGTTGCCGGGCAAACCGAAAACTACGCCTACGTCGGCATGTACTGGACCTGGGGCAAGGACGCAAAAAGTGATTTGCCGGACGAAAAGAAGAAGTCTTCAGAGAAAGCGTTCTTCCCCATGCCTCCAAATCGAAACGGTCTCTGATCGCGCGCTTTCCGGGTGACATTGCAGCCCGCGCGCTGAAAGGACGGAATGAATGGAACTCACCACCCGCAGTCTCTGGACGATGATTCACGGCATGGGCTTCGGCGCGCTCTATCTCATGGCCTGCTCCGGCGCGCTGGTTGAGCTTCATCGCCGCTACATCTCGCCGCTCAAGCCGGCAATTGAAGTTGAAGATGAACGCTTCCTCCGCATCTACCTGACTGTGATGGCTGTGCTCGCGTGGCTCACCGTACTCACTGGCGCATACATCATCTATCCCTGGTACCGCGCGGTGCCACCGGCAGGAACCACGAGTCTCGCCGCATTTCCGCAGCGCCTGCTCATGTCCAGCCCCTCCACCGTCGCCTGGCACTCCATTGGCATGGAGTGGAAAGAGCACGTGGCCTGGTTCGTCCCCATCTCCATCACCATGGCTGCGGCTGTGTTTGCCCGGCACGGGCGCAATTTGAAAGTGCAACCTGAGCTTCGCGCCGCAGTCCTCGGTTTCGTGTGGATCTCGCTCTTCGCCGCGGGCATCGCCGGCTTCTTCGGCGCCATGCTCAACAAGAACGCGCCTGTCGAAGGCGGTTCAACGATCCATATTGTGCAGGGAGGCGAAAAATGACTGCTCAAATCGCATCCGCAACGCCCAATGTGCGCAACTTTCCCAACGGTGGCGGCGCGGCAGCGATACTTGCCGCCGGCATCGGCTCATTCATGATCTCTGTCTTCGCTATCCTGGGCGACCAATCCGCGTTCTTCAAAAAACTGTTCGTCTTCTACAAGCCCACCGGACCGCTCTCTGGAGTCACCACCTGCGCCATCGTGGTCTGGCTTTTGGCCTGGCTCATTCTTCATCGGCGCTGGCATGACCGAATGCTGACGATGAAACCCATCAGCAATGCTGCGCTCATTCTTCTCATCCTCGGTCTGCTGCTCACGTTCCCGCCCATCGCCGACCTGTTTTAGTTTTCAAAATCGCCATTGAATCTTCTTCATTCGAGCTGGCTCACATCGGTGTCGGGTGCGGGATAGCCGAGCAATCGGCACATGGCGACAATTTGACCCTTGTGATAAAACGCATGCGTCAAGACGTGATGAAGAATGAATGAAGGTCTTCGAACCACGATGTCGCCATCTGGGAAACGGAGCTCAGTCGTGGTATTGAATTGTTGATCCGATAAGCTCGACAAATACGCAAGTGTCCCGCGCTTGGTTTCCTTTTGCAGGAGTTTTGCGTCCAGAACACTGGGGCAGTCGTCCGCCGTCCGATCGATATAAGATTGCCTCTGAAGCGCCTGGATCCAGTTCCCTTCGCAATTGCAAATGTGAATTACTTGCTGGCGAAGGGTGGGGTGGCCAAAGCTGGGGAGTTCCTTCGAATAATCATTCGCGGGAATCTTCGACAGGTGGTCGAGCACAAGATCAAGGCTGGCGTGGGTCCAGCGATGGAGCTCCCGAGTCCCTTCGATTGTGAACACCAATCTCTCCATGTTCCGTTACATCCTTGGTGAACTTTCCGGCAGGGTTCCCTAATTCTACCGCCTGGCAGTCTGATACTTTTCGTTTCGCTTGGTCCACGCCAAAAAATACGCCGGAGCTGGCATGATGCCAACCCCGGCGAATCGTTGTTCAGTATTCCCGCTGTGTTTTAGAACGCGAATGTAGCGAAGTCGGTGAAGTTAACTCCGTCCACGTGACGTGCCCACAGGATCACTTGTCCGCTGGTCGGATTCTTCAGCAACAGGCCCACCACGCGAATGTTGGCTCCGTCGGTCAGGTCGCTGAATGAGCCAAAGCCGTAGCGGAAATCGCAATTGCCGCCCAGGTAGACCGTGATCGGCGTTGGAATCAGTTGACCGGCAAAGCCAGTCACCTGCATCTGGAAGGTCCCCTGGCCCGCGTTCTCGCTCTTCGGAACGATGGTGCCGTTAAAGCCCCAATTGCGCAGATGGATGCGATCCACTGTGAGGCCAGCCGTGCCAGGCGTGATGCCGCTCTGCGGTCCGCCGATAGCAACGTCCTGCCCGGCAACCAGTGCGCTTGAGTTGAAGAGGAAGCTCGTGAACGGATTGTGCATCCAGTACACGTAGTAGTTTTCCTTGCCAGTCAGATTCACTTGTGCAATCTGGCCCAGCGAAATCGGAACGCCCGTCGATCCAGATACGTCTGTCGGTTCGAGTGCGCGCGTGTACAGATCGAAGCTCGTCGCCGCGCCCGTCGTTGGTGTCACATAAGTGATCTGCCCCGTCGCCCAGAACTTGCTATCTGAGATGACCGCTACTTCGTCGGCATCCAGAGTCTGATCCGCCGGATCCAACTGCCCCGAAACTTGCACGATGCTGTTGGTATTCAGTGTGCTCAGGCTGGCGCTGCCATCCCACGTTGTCGTCGAGCTCGTGTTGATTGTAAAGTTCTCGCCGTGCGGGCCCGCGATGACAAACGAATTCGGTTCGCTTGTGCCTGTAGGCGCTGTGACCACGCCGCCGATCAACTCGTCGATGTATGCGCCCGTGTCAGTCCGTGCGATCGTATTTACATCGAAGGTCGGAGTCACGTTGCCGGTGATCGCGCCACTCGTTACCTGGATTGACTTGGCCAGGTCGAAGTCGACGCGCAGCCCGACCGGTGGGTTTCCACTTCCAACCACCAGCGGTTTATCCAGCGTTACGTTGACCGTGGACGATGAACTCGGACTATATACCGCGGGCATTGTCGCGATAGTGGGCGCGCCGCTGCCGGTGTTCAGGTAGCCGATCGTGGCTGAACCCAGCGTGATGGTGACGCTCGTGTAGGTGCCCGCCGGAACCTTGTTCATATCCAGCAGGGTCTGGAGACCATTGAAACGTGCAAAGTCAACTGTCGGTGTGCCGGTGATCAACGATGCCGTGCTGCCACTACTATTGGTCAATTCGACGGTTTCCACTTGCGCCGCGAAAGATGTGACTGCTGCCAGAGGTGCGTCGGTTCCGACCACGAAGGTAGAGCCCGTCGCGCTGGATTGGGTTGCGGTGGAGATCATGGAGCTGTTGCCGCAGCCAGTAGCCACGAGAATAGCAGCGGTCAGCGGAATCAGCGCCAGCCTAAAGAGGTTTTTCTGTGTCATGAAGGACATATCAGCTTGGTCTCTTTCTGCGAATCTGCGTGGCGTCAGAGCGGGCGCCGGATAGGCCATCTACGTCCCCTTGGGCCGGAAACGCCGCTTAGTTCGCGAACCTTCGCCTGGACACACCTGTAGGTGAACCTGCAACGGTTCTCGACATCCTAAGCGGGGAAAAAATGGATCATCCAGGGCGGGCTCGCGCACGGAGCAATCGCCTAAATTGAAATACCGCGGCAGGGTCCGGTGTATTTAGTCACCGCCGGCCGTCGATGAGTATAGACCCGAAAGGATTCAGGAAAGTTGCGAAGAATCTTGCAAATATATTTCCCCTAAAATGCGTTACCGCCGTAACGAACATTAGGGTTCTCCTGTGTAATCCGCTGCTATAATTTATCGTCCTAGCCGGGAGATATCTTGTCTTAGTCGATCTTCCGTAACCATAGATCGCGAAACGAGACCTTGCATGGCGCGCCCTCAATCTGCAGCCCGAACAGCCCTGAAACGTTGTTCGTTGAGGCCGGATCATCATCCACCAGCACGGCCATCAACTGCCCATTCAGGATGTGCAGAATCACTCCTCCACGCGCAATGATCGTGTATTCGTTCCACTCGCCGTCCTTCACATAGGTTCCCAATTGCGCGCGGTCGCCGATTGTCCCCACCAACCGTGGCGGCCTGCCCGCCAACGACTCCACCACCTGCCCTCGCCAGGCAATGATTCCCAGCGACGTATTCTGCGAGTACAGTTGCCCGCTGTACTGCTTCGCCCGTTCGTTCACCGGATACCAGAAATCTGCCTGCGGCCCGATCATCACCCAGCGCGGATCGAGCGGAGGTTCGCCCGCTCCTGCAACTCGTCCTGACGGAATTCCGGTGCTGCTGCGGTATTGCACTCCGCTGCCTCCGCCCCATTCCACTTTGATCTCCAGCTTCAGGTCGAAATCTTTCGCCTCCACGCCGTGGTACACCAGAAACGTGTTGCCCGCCTTCTTTTCCGGAGTTGAGACACCCACGATCGACCCGTCCTCAACGGTCCACACTCCCGGCAGCCCGTCCCAACCGGTGAGCGTCTTGCCGTCAAAGAGCGAAACGTACCCAGTGTGATCCGCAAAATCCATCGCTTGCGGCTCGATAAATACGCCATTTCTCTGTCCCGAAATATTCGGCTTCACCTTCCACAGATCTGTCTGTGACTGCGATCCGTTGGTCTGCGTTTGCGCCGCGGTCGCCTGGCTTTGTGACTTCGCCAATGCCACGCTCAGCATCGACACCGCGAGCGCCAGCAGCGCACATCGCGCTGCTCCGATTTTCAAAACAGATTTTCTTCGCATTTTGGTCCTTCAAAAAACTTCTGAGCGCACACCCGCGGGAATCGGCGTGTGCTTCATCAGACCCAATTCGCCGGCCAGTCGCTCCAGCCGCACCCGCGTGCCCGCCATGGGAGGAACCAGCGGCAACCGCACTGTATCGCCGCACCGGCCCATCAGGTTCAGCACCGTCTTCACCGGCCCGGGATTCGACTCCCAGAAATTCGCTTCGAATAGCCGCGAAAAGCGCCGCTCCAGGTCCCGCGCCTCATTCCAATTGTTGTTCAGCGCCGCACGCACCATCCGCGTCACTTCTGCAGGCGCCTCGTTTGACGCCACGCTGATCAATCCGTGCGCCCCCACCGCGATTGCCGCCAGCGTCAGGTTGTCGTCGCCCGAGAAAATCTTGAATCCCCGCGGCATGTTGTGCGCCAGCTCGGCAAATTGCGAAATCCTGCCGCTCGCCTCCTTGATCGCCTCAATATTTCTGGCCGCAGCCGCCAGCCGCGACACCGTTTCCGGCTCCAGGTTCGCCGCCGTCCGTCCCGGCACGTTGTACACGCAAACCGGCAGCGGAGCCACCTCCCGCGCCAGTGCCAGAAAATGCTGAAACTGCCCCTCTTGCGTTGGCTTGTTGTAATAAGGATTCGCCGACAGCACGCACGCCACGCCCGGCACTCGCTTGAGTATTGCGGCCTGCCGCACCACCACGCGCGTCGAGTTGTGCGTGCATCCGGCCCACACCGGAACGCGCCCCGCTGCCGCGTCGATCACCAGCCGCACCGTGTGCAGCCACTCTTCTTCGTCCAGCGTCGCCGCTTCGCCCGTCGATCCGCATGCCAGCAGAAAATCGACCCCCGATTCAATCTGCCAATTCACCAGCGACCACAGCGCCGGCTCGTCCACTGCTCCATCCGCCTTGAAGGGCGTCACAATTGCGGTACCACAGCCTGTCGTTTCCATAACAGCTCAAGTCTATACTGGTTCGCGACCGCCCCGCGGTGGAAGACTCACGCAGTTTGTTGATTCGTGAAAGATGTTTTTCCCTACCAGGGCACGTCTTCACAGCCTGTTTTGAAATGCGCGAAAATACGCGATTTGATCGGTACCGAGAGAGAGAGGAAACAAATCTCCGCTAATGGCTAAAGCCTCCGGTCCAAACCAGGCAGGCCCTTTTCGGCGACAAACCGTCTGAAGAAGGTTCTGAAAGCCGGAAGCCGCCGCGCAGATGCGGCTACGGCAGGCTCGCAGGAGCAAGCCCTAAGATGAATTTCACCCTCGCCGCCTCGGTTGCGGTTTCGAACCCGGTTGGCGCGAGTTCTGCCCCTGCGAAACGGCGGTAACTTTCGCTGCCGCCTTCAGGGCCAATCTGCACGAACTCAATTGATTGCGGTACATCCGGAATCCGGGCGCCAAACCAATGCGGATCGTCTCGTTGATTCCAGGTAACAAGTGCCAACACGGCTCCTGCAGCATATGAGGGCGTCGTCATAGCGGCATCGCCTCGCAGGTTCAAATTCTTTAGGGCGATGTCGTTCCCATAGAGCGCCGTTATCGTGCGATTAGCCGGATCCACATACATCGTAATTACGCCCCACCCAAGCGGCTGGTAGGGCAGGCTCGCCGGCAGAGATGCAGCGGCGTTGTTTACGATCTCTTCGCGATTTAAATGGGCTGCGGTGATCGGGAGGGTGTAAACATCATCGTTACCGCGCACCGGCATATGACAACTCGTGCACTCGGTCACGAATCGCGCATCTATGCCATAGGGCTTAAGGTCCAGACCGCGCCAGCGTCCCCATCCCCAGCCATCTGTACTTTTATAGCGGTTGGCGTCCTTCAGCATCAGCTCGACCTGTACGAATTTGCCTGGATGGATCAGGCCATCTGGACCAGGCTGCTGCTGCCAGGCAATCTTGGCGAAGCGCGCACCGTCCGGCCATGGCGAAATATTCCCGGATCGCACTGCGTTCACGGCAATGTCATTCCCGAGAATGAAACGGAATGTGTTGTTGTCACCACGATCAGTGAAACTGATCGGCTTCCAGCTCTCGAAATCGGGATCGAATTGAAATCCGCCGTATTCTTGCTGCACCGATGTGAGAGAAACGGGTTGCATCTGTCCACCGGGAACGGCAGAGGGCGAAGACTCCGATTTTGCCTCGGTGCCCGGTCGTTTCGGAACGGGTGTCCAGGGTGCGAGATAAGCCTTCAAGGTGGCGAGATCGTCCTGGGTCACTTTTGCGTCGTGGTGCAGCGCAACGAAACTCTGAAGGGGCATCGCGCCGAGCTGCATCATGTTGACTGCCTCGTAAAGCGTTGCCTTCTGCGCCGCGGCAGATTTTGAGCCCAAGGTTGAGAAGTTCAGATGGTCACGAGCCGTCAGCACGTCGTGGCGCACCAGCCAATAGCCGGGTACGATCTGATCAAACCACGCAAGACGCCGTTCGTCTGAATGGCAGCTGTAGCAATCTTTTTCGAGAACCTGCATGACCTGCGGCGGCGCCTGTACTTCCGCCGTGGCGGGCCGAAATGGAATACTGGGCCGCACAAATTGCAATAAAACAATCGCGGCTGCGCCCACCAGGATCAGTTTGCCAAAGACCTTCATGCGCCCTACCTCCTACAACCCCCGAATCTCATTCTTCCTGTTATGATGCGCAGTTGAGCGCCTCTTTTCAAGGAGCAGTTGCATGGGTTCATTCCGCGTCCGTTTCCCTGAGCTTTTCGCTTCGCTGGCACTGCTCGCAGCTTCCGCCGCTATTGCGCAATCAGGCCAAACCATCTCCCTCACCGTCGACGCCACGCGAACGCCGCAAAAACTCCTTCATGCTCATCTCGTTCTTCCCGTTCAGCCCGGTCCGCTCACGCTCTATTTCCCCAAGTGGATTCCCGGCGAACATGGGCCTGACGGTCCCATCGCCGATCTGACCGGCCTCAAATTTGAGGCGGGCGGAAAAACCATTCCCTGGCAGCGCGATCTCCTCGACGATTTCTCGTTCCATCTCGACATCCCTGCCGGCGCAACGCAGCTCGACGCCGCATACGACACCATCGAACCTGAAGGCTATTCGGCCACCGATAAGCTCATGGACCTCGAATGGAACGAGGCAATCCTTTATCCAGCAGGCACGCCGGCTGCGCAACTCACCTATCAGGCCAATCTCATCCTCCCCGAAGGCTGGCAGTTCGGCACATCCCTCCCTGTCGAAAGCCAATCCGGCACTCACATCTCCTTCAAGCCCATCTCGCTCGACCTGCTCGTTGATTCGCCCGTCATCGCTGGCCAGTACTATCGCGCCGTCAATCTCACGCCGACCGGCGAGTCGATCCACCATGAAATCGACATGGTCGCAGACAGCGAAGCGGCTCTCGCCATGAGTCCCGAGATTCAGAAAGGCATGACCAACCTGGTCGCCGAATCGGGCAAGCTCTTTGGCACGCGTCACTATCGCGACTATCACTTCCTGCTCACCCTCAGCGATCATGTGCAGCACTTCGGTCTGGAGCACCACGAATCGAACGACAGCCGCCTGCCCGAACGCGCGCTTCTCTCACCCGACGCCGGCTTGATGGTCGGCTCGCTTCTGCCTCACGAGTTCGTCCACTCATGGAACGGCAAGTTTCGCCGCCCCGCCGATTTGGCCACGCCCGACTTCGAAAAGCCCATGCAGGACGACCTCCTTTGGGGCTACGAGGGCCTCACCGACTATCTCGGCCCATTGCTTGCTGCACGCAGCGGCCTCTTCACGCCCGAGCAATACCGCGACTTTCTGGCCAACGCCGCCGCCTCGCTCGGCCCGGGACGCCCCGGTCGCACCTGGCGTCCATTGCTCGACACCGCCGTCGCCGTGGCCGGCCTTGGAAATGGCGGCGCCAGAGGCTGGACCAACTGGCGCCGCTCCACCGACTACTACGACGAAGGCGACATGATGTGGTTTGAAGTCGCCGACATCATTCACACCGTCACCAACGGCCAGAAATCCATCGATGACTTCTGCCATCTCTTTCACGGCGGCGCCAACAACGGTCCCGAGCTGAAACCCTACACGTTTGAGGATCTCGTCGACACGCTGAATCAGGTAGCCCCTTACGATTGGGCAGCGTTCTTCCATCAGCATCTCGACTCCACATCCGCGGCTATGCCTGAGGGCGGAATCGAGAAAGCCGGCTGGAAAGTCGAGTTCAACGACAAGCCTCTGCACTTGTCCGGGCGTCGCGGCATGATGGGCGACACCTATTCCATCGGCTTGCAACTCGATGGCGACGGCACGGTGAGCGACTCCATTGTCGGTGGTCCCGCATTCGAGGCCGGCATCTCTCCAGGAATGAAAGTCATCGGCGTCAACGGCCGCGTTTACACGCATGATCTGCTTGAAGATGCAATCAAGGCAGCACAGGATGGCACCGCGCCCATCACGCTCCTCGTCATTAACGACGATTACTATCGCACCAGCGCCGTTCAGTATCACGGCGGCGAGCGCTATCCGCACCTGGTCCGCGACGACTCAAAGCCCGACTATCTCGGCGATCTGATCAAGCCGCGCGCGGGTGGGCAATAGGAAAATCCAGTGTCATCCTGAGCGGAGTCCCGCGTGACCGGGGTCCCCACGGACAGGTCTTCGTCCGTGCGGTGATTGAGTGTGACGGAGTCGAAGGATCTGCAGTTGCTCTTCTCGCCTTCAGTTCGCCGATGGCACCTCCATGTAATCGATCACGAGCACTTCGACCGGTCCTTTGGAGGCAACAAGCTTCAAACCGAGTTGCTCCTCCAGGACCGTAAAGAGCGACGGACCCGCGTTAGCCGGGTCCGCGGCGCGTTGCTCATCAGGCGACCACCTCAGCTCGAAATCGAATTTCTCTTCGCCCAATCGAGTTTTATCGACGATGATACGACTCACATCGCCCGACAGGCTCATCGCCAGGCTCTGAACTGAAGTCGCTTGCGCAGTGAAGGTGCTGCCCGAACTGCCCCCGCTCCTCCTGTAGAACCCTTGCTCACCGGCGGGCGCCTCCTTCATCTTCAACCCGCCCTTCGCAATCACGAGATCGTAAACCGGCAGTTGTTTCATCTCCTCGTGAGCTCTGAGCTTGCAGCGATCGGCCAGAAGCGATTGCATCATCGGCTGCTCCTGTTTCCATCGCTCCTTGTTCGTGAGCTTTTTCCACGCTTCGGCCGTCTCCGCGTCTACTTTTGCGTCGATATCATACGGATCGGTCTCCGCCCATCCGGGAAGCCCCGAAACCTGGCTCTCCATGATGATGTTGTATGCGCTGAAAACCAAAGAGCGAAGCTCCATATGGCTGATCCGAAAGCCGTCGGGAAGATCTTGCCAGGAACCACCGCCGTTTCCTGGCTTGCTCGGCTTTATCGACACCACTTCGTAGGTCAGCGTTTTCGCGCTGGAGGACGCGGGTGCCACCGCGCCCGCCTGTCCCCACGCAGCCACGCCGGCTACGATCCAACAAATTGCGATTCTTGCTTCGCAGCAAAACATACCAGATTCTATCGCTCGTGTGCGCTGGGCCTGTAGATCGCCGGCACGACGTCGCGACTCTCGCCCAACCGCAGTCGGCTCAGTTCGGCGATGGCCGCTCGATGTGATCGATCACCAGCACATCCACCAGCCCTTTGTCGGGAACCAGCTTCAGGCCAAGCTGCTCTTCCAGTGCTGTAAAGATCGATGGGCCCGCGTCGGCCGCGCCGCGCTGATCATCCGGCGTCCACTGCAAATTGAAGTCAAATTTCTTGTCTCCGAGCCCGGTCTTGTCCACAATCATCCGGCCCACCACGCCCGACAAGCCGTTGACGAGGCTTTCCATCGGATTCGCCTGCGCGGCAATCTTCCCGGGACGAGTCGTTTCTCCGTCACCCTCGCCCGCCGGCGCTTCCTTCATCTTCAACCCGCCCTTGGCGATCACCAGGTCGTAGACCGGCAACTCCCGCGCTTCGCGATGCACCTTCATGTGGCAGCGATCGGCCAGCAGCGTTTGCACCATCGGCCGTTCCTGCTTCCATCGCTCCTCGTATGAAAGCTTTTTCCATGCTTCGGCGGTGTCGGCGCCTACCTTTGCCTCAACATCGTATCGGTCTAACCTCATCCACTCCGGCAACCCTGAAACCTGGCTGTCCAGGACGATGTCGTAGGCGCGATAAACCAGGGTACGCAGCGGAAAATTCGTGAGCCGAAATCCGTCAGGGAGCCTGAGCTGAGATTCGTCGCTGCCTCCGGACTTGTCCGGCTTGATCGAGACGACCTCGTATGCGTGCGCGGTTACGCTGGAGTCTGCGGGCGCCACCGCTCCCGCCTGTCCCCATGCAGTCATGCCGGCTGCTAGCCAGCAAAATGCGAATCTGGCTCCTCTGCAAAGCACACCTGATTCTATCGCTCGTCCGCACTCGGCCCGTAAATCGCCGGCACGCTCGCATCCAAAAGCCGCAGGTAAACCGTCAATTGTCCGCGATGATGCGCCAGGTGCGTAATCGCGCCATCCATAATCGCCGCGTAGCGCGGCTGGTCCGACATCACCGTCTCGCCCATGCGCAGCTTCCAATGCTTCATCAGGTGCTCTTCCGTCGTGTCGTTCAGCGCCTTGCGCGAATCCGCGAGCGCCTTCTCGAGCGCCGCCAGCAACTCGGCGCGCGTCTCCATCGGCTTCGGGCGCTCACGGTTGGGGTCGGCCAGGTCATACTCATTGGTCCGGATGATCAACGCAATCCAGCCCGGCATGTTCGCCGCGAGTGCCGCCAGGTTTCCCAACTCCATTGATTTCGCGTGCGGCTTCCACGTGTTCTTTCCCTCCGGGACCCGCTCGATCGCCTTGCGCGACGCCTCGCCTTCGCGCTCCAGTTGCTCCAGAAAAAACTTCTTCAGTTCCATCGTCGATTCCCTCCATGTTGAGACCGTCCAGGTCTCACGCAAATAAACTTAACAAGTCATATATGACAATCTATGTCATAATTATCAATGAAAATGAGATAAAGATGTTTTTTGCGGAGGTGAGGGGTGAAATCGGAAAGATTGCTTTCCGAATTGATGCTGTTGCAGGGCCACGGCCGCCGGTCGACGCGCGAGATTGCCGAGCGGCTCGAAATCTCCACCCGCACCGCGCATCGCGATATGGAGGCTCTCAGCGCTTCCGGAGTTCCCCTCGTCGCCTATCGCGGAGCGCAAGGTGGCTGGGAGCTCGACAAGAGCTGGCGCACGCAGGTTCCCGGGCTCGACGACGCCGAGTTGCGCGCCCTGGTGATGACGCAGCCAACATCGCTCGGCCGCGGCAAGCTGGCTGCCGCCGCGCACCGTGCCTTTGACAAACTCATGGCCTCGCTTCCCCCGCCGGCCCGTTCGCAGGCCGAATCCATCCGCGCCCGCCTGCATTTCGACCCTGTCGGCTGGCACATGGACTCCGAGGATCTGTCAATGTTGCCCATCGTGCAGGAAGCTCTGGCGCAGGATCGCAAGCTCTCCTTCGCCTACACGCGCGCCGACGGCGAATCGTCGCAGCGCACCGCCGATCCGTTCGGGATCGTCTGCAAGCAGTCTTCGTGGTACCTGGTCGCGCGCACCGCAAAGGGCATGCGCACCTTCCGTGTTTCGCGCATGCGCGATGTGGTTGCGCTGGCTCTCAAGTTCAACCGGCCGGCGCGCTTCGATCTCGCCGCACACTGGAAGCGCTCCACCGCCGACCTCGTCGACCGGCGCGAGCGCGTACGGACAACGCTGGCACTTTCAAGAGAGGCGACGAGCATTGTGCAGCGATGGTGCACGATGACCCAGGTTGACGATCAGGCAGCGGGCAAGCAGGTTGAAGAAGGATGGTTGATCTTCGAAGTGGAGTTCGAAAGCCGCACACAAGCGCAATTTGTGGTGTTGGGCCTGGGATCAAAGGCAAATTTGCTCGCGCCGGCTTGGCTGCGCGAGACTGTCGAGATAGCGCTCGCTGGCATGTCGAAAATATATGCAGTAAGTTCTTGAAGCTTGATCGAATGCGCGACTGCAGCGGGGATTATAGTTGGTCAAAGATCTCGCGGAAGTCCCACGCTCCAGATTTCCCCGCCAGCCACTCCGCCCCGCGCACTGCGCCCACCGCAAAGCCGCGCCGGCTCTTTGCATCGTGCCGCAGTTCCAGTGAGTCGTAGTCGCTCACCGCGCGCACCAGGTGTTCGCCCTTGGCGTCACCCACACGGTGCGACTCAATCGGCACTTCGATCCCGGGCCGCACACCCAGAACAATCTC
The DNA here is from genome assembly GCA_963758785.1 of uncultured Acidobacteriaceae bacterium. GTDB lineage: Bacteria > Acidobacteriota > Terriglobia > Terriglobales > Acidobacteriaceae > Telmatobacter. Next base: position 534,215 of record CAVWXA010000007.1, on the reverse strand, counting down.
CTTCAGTGTCAGCGCCGTCCCTGAAGGCGCATCCAGCTTGGTCACGTGGTGCGTCTCTTCAATTGAAAACTTGTATCCGTCCAGTTTCGCCAGCTCTGCCGTCAGCCGGAAAAGCTTTTGCACCCCGATGGAGAAATTTGTTCCGTACAGCAGCCCGCCGCCGCGTTGCAGTGCGAGCGCCTTCATCTCGGCAACTTTCGCATACCACCCCGTGGTGCCCACCACGATGTGGCCGCCCAGCGCCAGCACCGCGCGCATATTTTCTAGAGCCGCTTCCGGAGCGGTGAAGTCCACAACCACATCCACGCTGGCCAGGTTCGGCGCAGTCAGCGCCGACGCGTGCGCATTCTCGTCAATGTCCAGTGCCCGCACGCCGTGGCCGCGCTCCCGTGCCACCTCCGCCACCAGACTCCCGGTTTTCCCTTTGCCGAGTACAAGAATCAGCATAAGTTCCTTTGGAACAGTGATCGGTGTTCAGTGAAGATTGGTTAGGAAATGCGCCGCTGCCCTTCGTGCTGATCACTGACCACTGATCACTGACAACTGCTTTCTCGCTTCCACGTCGAACACAGCCGGATCTGGATCCTTGAAAAACGCAGCGTGCAGCGACCGCACCGCCTCGTCCGCATCTTCCTCCTCGATCATGAAGCTCATATTGATCTCGCTCGCCCCCTGCGAAATCATGCGCACGTTAATGTGCCGGACGGCGTTGAATACCTGCGCGGCAATCCCATTCTGCCCGCGAATGTCCTCGCCCACCATGCAGATGAGCGCCTTCTTGCCCTCGTACGTCACGTCTGCCAACGTCTTCAGGTCGGCATCAATCTGCGGCAGGCTCGCATTGGAGTCGACCGTGACCGAAATCGAAACCTCGCTGGTCGAAACCATATCGACGGGACACTTGTGCTTGTCAAAGATGGCGAACATCTTGCTCAGGTAGCCGTGCGACATCAGCATGCGACTGGCCACGATGTCGATGATCGTCAGTTTTCTTTTAACAGCGATGGACTTAAACGGGCTCTTGCAGTGCGGCGCAACGGAGATGATGCGTGTGCCTTCACATGCCGCGTTGCGGCTGTTGAGCACCAGCACGGGAATGTTCTTCTTCACCGCCGGCAGAATCGTGGCCGGGTGCAGCACCTTGGCGCCAAAATACGCCAGCTCCGCCGCCTCTTCAAAGCTGATCACTCTTACGCGCAGTGCGTCGGGGCACACGCGAGGATCGGCGGTCATAATCCCGTCCACATCGGTCCAGACCTCGATCGTCTCGGCATTCAGCGCGCCGCCCACCAGCGCGCCGGTGTAATCTGATCCGCCTCGGCCCAGCGTCGTCGTCAGCCCCGCTTCGTTCGACGCGATAAACCCGCCCATCACCGGAACTTTGCCTTCGCGCAACAGCGGCAGCAGCTTCTCCGTCGCGCGCTTCTCGATGAGGTCGTCCAGTGGCGCAGCCTTTTGAAACTCCGAATCAGTAATGATGATCTCGCGTGCATCCACATGCGCAGCATCAATGCCGCGCTCGCTGAATGCCGCGGCCACAATGCGGCTCGAGATGCGCTCGCCGTAGCTCACGATCAGGTCGGAGATACGCGGCGTCAGCTCGTGAATTGCCGCCAGCCCGCGCAGCACCTCGTCCATGGCGTCAAATTCTTCGTCGATCAGCGTCATCAGCGCGGCGCTGTTGGCCTTGTCCTTTACCAGCTCGCAGGCGGTATCGCGATGCCGCGCCCGCAGTCTCGAGCTGATGGCCAGCGCGCCGGTCCGGTCACCCTGTGAAGCGGCAGCCGCCGCGCGCAGCAACTGGTCGGTCACCTTGGCCATGGCGCTCACCACCACCACGGGGCTCTTGCCGTTGGCCACGCGTCCAGCCACAATGGCTGCTGTGCGCCCAATCGCCGTCGGATCCTCCACCGACGTGCCGCCGAATTTCATCACCACCAGTTTCATCGAAAAAATTCCGTCCCAACTCTTTAACCCGTGCGGCACTCAGCTGGGTGCCCCAGGTCTCAATTCTGAGACCTGGGAAACCACAAATCTCAGTAGACTCCCCAACCCACGTGCCTATGCCCGCGCCGCCCCTACCGCGGCCGGCTCCAGCTTGCCCAGGTTCGCAAGCATCTCGGCGTTCAATATCGTTGCCCCTGCTGCGCCGCGCACGGTGTTGTGCGAAAGCAGCACAAACTTCCAGTCCAGCACATTGCACGGTCTCAGCCTGCCCACCGTCACCGTCATGCCCTTCCCACGGCTGCGGTCTAAGCGCGGCTGCGGACGGTCGTTCTGCCCCGTCCACTCAATCGGCTGCTCCGGCGCAAACGGCAATCCCAGCCCAGCAAGCGGCTTGAACTCCGCCCACGCCGCCAGGATGTCTTCGCGCTTCACCTCGCGTCCCAGCTTCTTCCCCAACTTGATTGACACGCACTCCGTATGCCCGTCGATCACCGGAACGCGGTTGCAGTGAGCGGTCATCTTCGCCGCCAGCGGCGCAACGGCCCGCCCCTGAAGCTTGCCCAGCAGCTTCAGCGTCTCCGTCTCCATCTTTTCTTCTTCGCCACCGATAAACGGAATCACGTTGTCCAGAATGTCCATTGAAGCCACGCCGGGATAGCCTGCGCCTGAAACCGCCTGCATCGTGGTCACAAAAATCTGCTCGATGCCAAACCGCTCTTCGATCGGCTTCAGCGCCAGCACCAGCCCCATCGCCGAGCAATTTGAATTCGTCACAATGAATCCGCCCGACTCCTTGCGCCACGGCTGCGCTTCGATCATCTGCAGATGATCGGCATTTACTTCGGGCAGCACCAGCGGCACATTCTCGGCCATGCGGAAGGCGCTCGAGTTCGAGATCACAGCGCAGCCGGCCGCGGCAAACTTTGGCTCCATCTCGCGCGCAATCGCCGCATCCACGCTGGCAAAGATGATCTTCGGCGCGCCTTCAGGCTCCGCCGGCGATACCATCATTTTCGCAATCCGCTCCGGCAGCGGCGTATCCAGCCGCCACTTGGCGGCCTCGCCATAAGTTTTCCCGCTCGAGCGGTCGCTGGCCGCAAGCCAGGTAACCTCGAACCACGGATGGTCTTCGAGCAGTTGAATATAGCGCTGGCCGACCATTCCGGTCGCGCCCAGGATGCCTACAGAATGTTTGGTTTTCATGGCCTTATACACATCTAGTGTACAAGAGGATTGGCGCAACGCTGTAGATCGCGCGCGGTCGGAACGAATCAGTTTCGGAGGGATTTCTTAACTGCCGCGAACCCAAACAATTCCCGAGGGCCCGCAGCCTTCGTGAAGGCACCCGGCTCCAGGCGCGCCAGAAACGCGCCCGGAGCACAGATGCAAAGCTTCACCACCTGAGTTTTACGGCAACCTGCGTATAGCGGGGCTTGTTGCTTTGGCCTCCGCCCGATGTGGCGCCGATTTGGCCTGCATATTGGTTGATGCCGTTGTACGCCCCGCCCGAGAAGTTCGGATGGTTGAAGGTATTGAAGGTTTCAAGCCGGAGCTGCATCGACAGGCTCTCCCAGACCTTGAAATTCTTTGAGAGGTTCGAGTCGTCGAGGATGGTCCAGGCTTCGCGAATGTCGTTGAGATTCGCATTGCTCCAGGGAGTGGCCCCGTAAGTCGGAACCTGGATGAAGTCCGGTTGGGAACAACCGAAGTTGATCGCCTCCTGCGATTCGGTAATGGCGCCGGTCTCAGCGTTTGTGTTCCAGTAGCAGGGCGCGTACCACTGCAGGTTGCCGTTGGTCCAGTAAGGCTTGATCTTCGCGCTGTGCACATAGTCCCATCCGCTCGGCATGGGATAGGGCGCGCCCGACTGGAAGATCGGCATCGAAGCAAGCTCCCAGCCGCCCAGAACTGCATCCGTAACGCGGTTCATGTTGCTGAAAAAATCGCGGCCTCGGCCAACCGGCAAATCCCAGACCACCGAGATGGTTGCGTTCTGCGTTCTGTCGAGGCTGTCGAGGCTGCGGAAGGGAATCAGATAGTTGTTGTCGGCATAGTACTGGCCACCGTTGGTGCTGGTCTGGCTGCCTGTGCCGCCCTCATCCATCAACTTCGACCAGGTCCAGGTTCCGTGGATCGTCAGGTGGTTGGTCCACCGGTGCTGAAAGGTGAGTTGCAACGAGTTGTACCAGGAATGCGCGGCATTCGATTGATTTTCCGTGACACCCGCGAATGCCCCGCCGAGAGCTTGTGTCCAGTTCAGGGCCTGTCGCGTGGTTTGGCCGTATGGGGTTGAGCCCGCAAAAGCTGCCACGTGATAATACGGATTCGGCACATAGCCCATGATCGCCGTGTGGTCTGAGGAGTATGTATCGTCGCAGACCTCGTGCCTGCCACCCATCTGGACGTTGCAGAGCGCCTCGTCGTTCCCATTCCAGTGGTTGAGATTGATGGCGGTTTCGTTGTTCGGAGCGCGGTTGCCGACGTAGCTCATCTCCAGCGTGTCGTTACGTGTGAGCTGCTGTTCAAAGCCGACGGAGTAAATCCAGACATTGGGGATCTGGAAGTTCGAATTGATGTACGACTGGCCGTTGCCCAGGTTCGTGAGTAGCCCCAGCGATGAGCCGGTTGGTTGCGTAATGCTGGGGAACGGATTGCTCAGGTTGCCGCCAAAACAGCAGCCGGTGCCGCTATTGAAGTTGACAGGCGTCAAGCCTCCATCGGGACTGCCGACGTAGTTGGTGGTCGTGCTGAAGCCATTCAGAATGGGATACTCGTCATTCATCTGGAACAACTCTCCGAAGCCTCCGCGCAATACGAGGTTGTTACTTGCGCTGTAGGCGAAACCGATTCTGGGCTGGACTTCGCTCAGGTTTGTGGAGAAGACGTTGCGGGGATTCCCATTCACTCCGAGGAAAGTGATGCCGCCCACGTCTCGAACGGGAGCGCCGGTTGCCAGCGCGGTAAACGGCAGCGTGGAGTCGACGGGATTGGGGGTCGTGGTGTTGAAGGCGTAGTCCGCACGGTTGTGACGTTCCACGTCATCGGGCTGCAGATCGTAACGGACACCCAGGTTGAGGGTCAGTCGCGGGGTGACCTTCCAGTCGTCCTGAACGTAGGGCGCATAGTACTTGTAGGAATAGAACGCTGTGGAACCGATGCCATCAGAGCCGCCGGATCCGAGACCCAGAAGCATCGATGCGATGGAGTTGCCCTCGGTATTTTCGTTGCCGGTGTAATCGCTGCCCGATCCGCAACTCCAGCAGTTCTGCGTCCATTGCTGATTGAAATCCAGGCTTGCATCCGTGCTCGCGTTGGTCACGATCGCGTACTGCCCCATCCGCCAATCAAAGCCGATGTGGAAAGTATGTTTGCCCTTGACCCAGGTGAGACCGGGAAACACGTTGAGTGCATCCGTTGTAGTCAGGCCGTTGCCGGTCCCACCGCTCAGGTTGGTGAAACTACTGGGTTCGAATCCAGGCATCATCGCAAGCCCGCCCAGCTGGGAGGTCAACGAGGTCGGCCAGCCGATCGACGTGACATCGAAACCCGTCGGAGAGACGCCCGCAATCTCAGCCTTCACGTCGAGGTCGGCCATCAAATTTAAAAGTAGCGTCGGCGAGAAAGTATGGACCCACTGAGCGCCGAAGGTGTTGGCGCGGTCGCCAAGAGGATCTTCGCCATAACCTGCGGGTCCGGTCAGGATTCCGTTGCTGATATCGGTCTCATAGCGCTCCCAATATCCGTAGCGCAGCGAATACTTGTCATTCTGGGTGGGAGCCCAGTCGAGCTTGATGAGCGCGTTGCGGTATTTGTCGACAGTCGGCTCCTGTGCATAGTAGTTCTGCTGCCATGGCGTGCCTGCCTCACCGGGCTGATTCGGCGCCGGGTAGTACTTGAGAAGCGTCTGCGCCACGGGATTGAGCATGCCCGACGGAATCTTGTTACCGGGAAAAGGGTTGCGGCAGATTTCGGGCTTTCCCGCGACAGTGCAGCTATACGTTGAATAAGGGTTGTAGATGGTCACCGGTTGGCCGTTGTAGGTGAGGCCGCTGAAGTCGCCATCGGCCCAGTCGCCGCATGTGCTCGCCGTGCAGGGCACACTGGTATCGGCGTAAGCCGGCTCAACTTCGTTCCAGTTTTCAACCTGGGCAACAAAGAAAAGTTTGTTGCGCCCATTGAAGATTTTTGGCAGGACCACCGGTCCATCGAACTCGGCGCCGTACTGGTCGAGCTTGTGCTGAGGCGTTGCGTAAAGAGCGGTCTTCGTGGGGTTCAACACCTGCTCCGCGTCATTGACCCACCAATTGGCGTCGAGCCAGGTGCGCCGCATGTATTCATAAATGTCGCCATGGATCTGATTGGTGCCGGACTTGAGGTCCAGGTCAATTACTCCGCCGCGCGATTCTCCATATTCTGAGTCGTAGGGGTTGGTCACGATTTTGAAGTCCTGCACGGCATCATCGGGCGCCACGTAGCCGCCGTTGGTGTGTCCGGTGTTCTGCGGCCTCGGGGTCTGGTCGGGCGCACCATCCAGCATGATTTCCGTGTTGTAGTTGCCGCTTCCATTCATGTCGAGGTTGGTCCAGACCTGGCCGTCAAAGGGCCGCTGCCAAATCAGGTTGCCGTTCCAGATGACCGAGGAATTCAACCGGTCGAGCATCACGGGATTGCGCCCGTTGAGAGGCAACTCGGTGACGCGGGTGTTTTCCACCTCTTCTCCGCGCGTCGCATCGCCACGGTCGAGTAGAGACTCATCGCCATTCACCGTAACCGACTGGGCGACGTTGCCAACCGCAAGCTTGAAGTCGATGACCGCAACCTGCGCTGCCTGAAGGTCGATGTCGGTCTTGCTCTCGGTCTTGAATCCAGGGGCAGCGGCGCTGACGGTATAGCGCCCCGGCTTAAGGTAAGGAAGGGTATAGTCTCCCGCGCCGGTGGTGGCTGTTGAAACGCTGACACCCGTGTCCTGATTGCGCACGGCGATATGGGCCTGTGCGACTGCGGCGCCGGTCGAATCGGTGACATGGCCCGTGAACGACGCGTTCTGCGCAAACATTGCGGTCGAAAACGCGCATACCCCCGCAATCAGAATGAAAATCCGTGAACATGCCGGGCGCGTGTTGCAGGCGCGTCGCGCGATGGTTTTCCAGGCAGCGCCTGCATCGAACATGCGACGACCACGAGCTTTCCCGGCGGCCGTTCTTTGCTGCGAATCATCAAACCTGGCCGTTTCTGTCAACTTCATGGCAGTGACCTCCATTTTTCTTCAGGTTTTGTGAGCGAACGTATGGCTCGGGTCTTTCTCGTGAACGCTCTTTCAAGATTTTTTTGAAAACTGCTCTATGGTTCAATCTTTAGGAGAGAGGTCTAACGAAAAGCGAGTATAGGCATTCAAAATATGCCTTGTCAAGGTACCGGTTTCTCAGTGATTCATCTGTAATTTCAGTTCACGAATCTGTCCCGCGGAGATCTGAGGCAACCCTACAATCTCCTCATGCATCAAACTTCCTATTTTCGTAAAAGTTAAATATCCATGATGTTTCCCGAAGAATTCTGATCTCCATAAATCTAAAAAGTAGAATGATTTGACCTCACATTGGACCAGCAATTGCGGGCAGCGTCGATCCTTGGCATTGGCTCCGATTGCCTAATTCACAGCAACCGGTATCTCCACAATCGATACGTTTAGCTCCGAAGGCTGCAATCCGGCCGTAAACGCGGAAACCTAACGCTCTGCAGCCTCGGGCCGATAAATACAGGCAGGAGCGCTTTCTGATGAACCTGCGTCCGATTGCCACCCAGGGCCAGTCACGCCCCTCCGACAAGACGGGAGTCGAGCTTTCCAGTCCGGAAAGATTCCTCACGCTGCTTGTGGAGGGAGCGGCTCTGGGCATTCCCGAGATTGATGGCAATGCGTACCAGGAGTTTCGCGACCACGTTGCCCAGCTGGCGTTGCAACTCCCTGACCGCCTTCCTGATGAGGACAAGCTGGCGCAGATCAGCGCGGTCCTGCGCGAGTTCGAAAAATATCGCAACGCAGCTGAAGATGAGTTGCGCGACCGTACCTCCGCATGGCGTTTGCTGGTGTCGCTCTTGTTCACCGAGCTCCTTAAGAGCCTGGGCATCGATCCCGCCGCCGCAAAGCCCGATCAATTGTTGCGCAAGATTCGCGCGGCAGCGGCATCCGGAAAAGTTGAAGAACTTGGCGCTCAACTCGAGGCCTTCCTGCACCCCGCCGGTCCAGATTCCACTGCAGCTGAAGCGTCAAAGTTTCAAGCCGCCGATCATTCGACGGCGAACGACAATGCTGCCGGATTGCGTGGCGGCGGCAGTGCCATCGACCACTTAAGGCAAATCATGGAGCGCGGCGGAAAAGGATTCATCGCTCTTTTCCGCCTCAGTTGTCTCAATTTGATCAATCAACGATTTGGCCCCGAGGCGGTCGAGGACTGTCTCATGGCTGTCGCTGCATTCCTTACGCAAAGCCTGCACTCCGACGATGCCATCTACCATTGGAGCGACTCGTCGCTGGTGGCCATCCTGCAAGGCCGCGCCAACGAGCAGATCCTCACCGCGGAGCTGGAGCGCATCGCTTTCCAGAATCGCGAAACCAGCGTAAAAATCGGCGGCCGCGCCACCATGCTGCGCATTCCCATCATCTTCGACATCGCGCCCATTGAGCGCCTTCAATCGGCCGATGATCTCTACAAAATCACCTTGCTGACCAACACCGGGAGCACGCGATGAACGAATCCTGCCTAACCGTGCCGGCCGCGCCTGAACGCGCGCTGCCGCGTGAAATCGACGAGATGTCTCTCGCCTACCTCGAAGTCGACGCGGACGGCCTCATCACACGCGCCAACCGCGCCGCTCTCGCCTTGCACCATCCCGACCACGGGGACTTGTTGGGCAAAAAGGGCTGGGACCTCATGGCCTTCGACGAAAAAGTCTTCAGCCGCGCCGCCTTCAGCGCACAGATGCAGTCGGGCATGCAGCCTCCGGTGATCACCCGCAGCATTTTTGACCGCTCCGGATCGTTCCACGCTTACCAGTTGCACCGCAGCCTGATTCGCGACGCAGCGGGAAATCCCTCCGGCATGAGCATGGTTGCCGTCGATGTGACGGAGATGACTGAGACCCTCGATGAAGCGCGACGCGCGCGCCAATGGCTTGAGAACGCCATGGCCGCGGTCGCCGACGCCGTTGTGCTCACCGATATTCTCGGCGTTGTTCGCGCCGTAAACCCGGCTGCCGAAAAACTCTTCGGCTTCAACTCCAGCGAACTGACCGGCAGAGTGATCGAAGAAACTGTTCCGATGCTCGATTTTCAATCAGACGATGGCTCCCCGCTCAACCGCCGCATCGTGATTGAGCGAACCTGCAAAGGGACAGCCACGCTGGTTTGTCGCGATCACCGCGAAGTAAAAGTCCACATCACTACTTCGCCGGTCGTTGACCGAGGCAGCAGCTCGGTGATAGGCGTCGTCGCCTTCCTGCGCAAATCTGACGCTGCACGGTAAATCGTGCCTCAACAGCGTTCAAATGCAAGCCGCAGTCGTTCTCAAGTGACCCACGCGCAAACGAACGAAACTCGTCCATCTGCTCTCTGTTCCCTGTTCTCTATTCTCTTTTCTCTATTCTCTTTTCTCTATTCCCTGTTCCCTATTCCCCGGCTTCATCCCATCGCCGCCAGTATCGCATCGGTGAACTGCGTCGTCCCGGCCGTTCCGCCCACATCGCGCGTCAGCGACTTGCGCCCTGCGTATACTGTCTCCAGCGCTTTCTGCGCTTTATCCGCCGCAGCCGTCTCGTCCAGGTACCGCAGCATCAAAATCGCCGACTGCAGCAGCGCCGTCGGATTGGCCACATCCTTGCCGGCGATATCCGGCGCCGATCCGTGCACCGCTTCGAAGATCGCGCACTCCGCGCCCAGGTTCGCTCCCGGCGCCAGCCCCAGCCCGCCCACCAGCCCCGCGCACAGGTCGCTCACAATGTCGCCGTATAAATTCTCCAGCAGCAGCGTGTCATATTGGAACGGATTCATCACCAGTTGCATGCAGGTGTTGTCGATCAGGTGTTCGCCATACGTGATGTCGGGAAATCCCTCCGCCACCTGTCGCGCGCAGCGCAAAAACAACCCGTCCGACAGCTTCATGATGTTCGCCTTGTGAATCGAGTGCACCTTCTTGCGTCCGTGCTTGCGCGCATATTCAAACGCAAACAGTGCAATCCGCGTCGATCCCTTCTCGGTGATCACCTTGATGCTTTCCACCACCCCCGGAACCACCTCGTGCTCCAGCCCCACGTACTCGCCCTCGGTGTTTTCTCGCACGATCACGAGGTCCACACCTGGATACTTTGTATCCAGCCCAGGCAAATTGCGAATCGGCCGCAGGTTGGCGAACAGATCGAACTTTTTGCGCAGCGTCACGTTGATGCTCTTGAATCCGCCGCCAATCGGCGTCGTGACAGGCCCCTTCAGCGCCACTCGGTTACGCTCAATGGACGCATACAGCGCCGCTGGAATGTACTCGCCATGAATCTCAAACGCCTCGGCGCCCGCGGCAAACCGCTCCCACTCAAACTTCACCCCGGTGGCCTCAAGAATGCGCACCACCGCCTGCGTGACTTCGGGCCCGATGCCATCGCCGGGAATCAGCGTTACCTTATGTGTCTTCCGTTCCGCCATTCCTACTCCCTATGCCCTGTTTTTCTCCCGTGGCTTCCCAGCAATCCTTCCAGTTCTTCCTTGAACTCGCGTACGTCCTTGAAATCCCTGTACACACTCGCAAACCGGATATACGCCACCGTGTCCAGCCCCTTCAAATGCTCCATGATCAGTTCGCCCACTTCAGCCGTTGTTCGCTCGCGCTCCGGCGCGTCCACCAGAAACGTCTCCGTCGCGTCCACAACCTTTTCCAGTTGCAGCGAAGATACCGGCCGCTTTTCGCACGCGCGCAGCAGCCCGTTCAGCACCTTCTGCCGGTCAAAGCGCTCGCGGCGTCCGTCCTTCTTCACCACCATGTAAGGAATTTCATCGATGCGCTCATACGTCGTGAACCGGCGGTTGCAGCGCTCACACTCCCGCCGCCGCCTGATCGAGTCGGCCTCTTTGCTCTCGCGCGAGTCCACCACTCGATCCTGCCCGAACCCACAATATGGACACTTCATGCTACGAGCGATTTTACGGCATCAATCCGCCATCCGCAGCGGCCCGCTCGCTGCTCAGGGAACAGGCACCAGCAGTGCTTTACTCGCCACCGTCGTCAGGCCGTCCAGCGTATCCATAAACGTGCCGCAAATCAGCGGCGCACCTTCCAGATGTGCGAGCAGCTCAGCATTGTTCCAGGCCGCTTCGCGCGCCGCGGCCACGTCCCACGCAGCCAGCGTGTCTTCAAGACGCGACACCGGCGGCAGCGCACCTCCCAGCAAGCGCACGTGCAGAGTCTGCTTGGCGGTCTGAATCAGGCTGTCGAGCGTTGCATTCAGCGCTGTGAAGTCGTCGTACTGGGTCGTTCCGTGCTGCGGCTCGGCACCCGTCGCCTGGTACATATCCACCACCGCGTCGGGAAGGTCGTGGTTGATGTGCGCGTTCATTCCCGCCAACGCAAACTGTATGCGCGCAATGGGGGTCTGGTTGCGCACGGCAAACAACGCCTGCCAGCAACCCGGCGCGCCCGCACCCGCCAGCGGTGCGGCTGCAAGTGCGCCTTGCACCGCCGCAAAGTAGAAGCGCGCAAACCGCACGTCCAGCGCCGCAATCCACTGCGGATCGCCAAATCCCGACGCCGCCACCCGCGCCTGGACCGCCTGGGTCACCTCAAGGTAGAGCCCGTTAAACCATTTCAGCCCGTCGCCATCCTCGCAGATGCTTTGGATGGTCTCAAGCATCTGGACCACGTCCGCAACTGTCGTCGGAGTCGTTTTGACAGCCGCAAGCAGAGCCGAATCGTAAGGAAACATGGACCGTCATCATAACCCGTCCCAGACACGCTTGCAAAGCGGCCAATCCACCGCATCCACACCCATCACAGAATCAATCTCCGAACCGTCCGTCATTGCTTACGTGAGGAGCGAGACCGCCTTCATGCAGCAGAGCTGTGCCCTTTGCACTGCATCACGCCAAGAAAGCGGGTCCACGGCCCTACTGCTTCCCGGTATTGTTCGGCCATGATCCGCGAAATCTGGTGCAGGTGGGTCAAATCATGTGCCGCCCAGGTCGCCAGCAACTCTGACAGGGTCACGCTTCCGAACACCGGATGCCGGCCGGGCCGCTTCATATCCTCTGGCGTCAACTTCAATCTGCGCAGCTCGTTCAGGTTCTGACTTCGCAGCCGCGCAAACTCGTCCAGTAACTGCCCCAGCGTCTTGCCCTCTGCATAACGCATATGCACCTCGCGCTCGAATGAGACAAATACCTCCGACGCGCCCGGTTGCAAAATCTTTCTGGCCCGCGGCAACCAGTTTTCGTGCTCGCCTTGAATCAGGTGCGCTACCACCGTTTGCGCGCTCCAGGAGTTCCCGCCTTCGTTGCTCTCTGTCCATACCTCCGGCAAATCGCGCAGAAGTGCGTCCAGTGTGGCAGGCGTCCGCGCGAGCAGCGCCGTCGTGTATTCCAGGTTTTGTTCCATGGTCTTCTCGCTTCCTGGGCTCACCGAAGCTTTTGCTCTGTTACCAGCGACTTATCTCGCTCCCGCCTTCAACGTATCAGAAATTCATCTGTGGCATCTCAGGGCCAAAGCGGGCGAATTATTTCCGCGGCGGCGAAGACGCAGCAAGCGGATGCAAGATGGTGATCCCGATCGCCAAGCGATTAGAGAAGGCAAGATTCCTTCGCTGTGCAGTCAAAGCAGGGTGATTTCAATCACATCCAAACCTCGCCCTTCGAATGAAACTGCAAGCCAGGTAGTCATGCCCAAAAAACAGAAAGTACTTATTGTCGATGACGAAGCAAACATCGCCAATACGCTCAGCGCGATTTTTTCAATGCACGGCTACGAAACCCGCGCGGCCTACTCAGCGGAGGAGGCCATTGGAATAGTCGCCCGGTGGGAGCCGGAACTGGCGATCATCGATGTTGTTCTGCCTGAAATGAATGGCATTGATCTTGCCATCTTGCTAAGGGCAAGCAACCCTTCGATTCAAGCGCTCATGATCTCAGGCCAGTTGATAGCAGACCAGCTCATGATTGAAGCAGTCGAACGGGGACATGAGTTCCGAATCCTTGCAAAGCCGACCCCGGTGCCGGAGCTACTCTCCAGCGCAGCTAGCCTTCTCAATACACCACCTGGAGCAAGCTCGCGACTCACGGACAACTTGGGTGAGAGCGTTCGACGGAACGTCACAGTGGGCAGATAGTGTTGTCGCTCGCCACATAGCAAACACTCAAGTGGGTGGCCAACCCAACCTCGGCGTGGGTGGGAACCATTTTCCGTTCCCTTGTTCCTTGGTTCCCCCGCTCCCTCGTTCCCTGCTTCCCTGCTTTTCAAACAACAACGGCCTGGAAACTTTCATTCCCAGGCCGCTGCCGGTGATCTGTTGGGATTGGACTAAGGCCATCGCGCTGCCGCGAATGCCAGAGCCACGACGAAGGTCCCCATATTCGGGGCCCCCGGCGACAGGTCTTTGTCGCTGGGGTGAGCGTGGTCTTACCTGAGTCTTGGGGCGCGATGCCCTAGGCCTCAGTCACCTCACGTAAGTTACTACTCGAAGAATCTTTGCTCATAGGCTGGATCAACCTCCTTTCCCGTGTAAAAACAAACTACGGCTTTCGCCGCCGCAAAGTCAAGAGCGGGCAGGCAAAACCCGGGAGGATATTTCATGACTTCCCCGACCCATTTATGAAACGAGCCTTAGTAGGACTTGTTCTCGCAAAGCCGCTTCGCCCACTCACGAATTGCGCTCTGGTTCACGCGGCCACCGCCAGCTTCGCTCGCGGCCAGTTGCGCGGCCAGGTTACCCACGGTCGAGCTTTCGGTTTCGCCAATCTCCACCTTCAGCCCCGTCTGCTGCTCCGTTAGCTCGATCAGCAACTTATTCCGAGTTGCGCCGCCGATCATGTGAATCCGCTCGAGCTTCCTTCCCAGCATCTTTTCAAGATTCTTGAGCGCCGAAGAGTACCGCAGCGCCAGGCTCTCGAAAATCGTTCGCGCAAACTTGGGCTCGTTCCCCGCTACATCGGGAATCTCCTCGAATCCCAGCCGCTTCAGCTCGCCATTGATCCGCTGCGGCATGTCCGAGTCGAGCATCAGAGTCTCGGCGTCCATGTCGAGCACGCCGCCGGCTTGGCATGCGGCAGCTTCCTGGACAAGTTTATCGATAGCCCAAACGCGCCCTTGCACCGCCCACGCGTCCATGCACTGCTTCAGCACCCACATGCTGTTGATGAGTGAGTGAAACAGTAGCCCGCCGCCGGCCGCGCCAATGTTGGTATAGCCCGCGTCGAACGCATGCTTGGTCGTCACCGGCGTGCTCGTCACCGTGCCCACCAGCGACCACGTCCCCGAGCTGATGTACGCGGCCGCGCTCAGGTCGCCAGAGATCCCCGCAATCGCGCTCGCCGTATCGTGCGTCGCCGGCGCAATAATCTGCGTCTCGCGAAACGCGCCCAGTTCCGTCAGCGGCCCCTTGAGTGGCCCCAGCACGGTCCCAGTCGGAACGATCGGCGGCGCCGCTTCCACCGCCAGCCCCAGCATTTTGAAAAGCTCCGCGTCCCAGTCGCCGGTCTTCAGACTCACCAGCCCGGTGTGACTGGCGTTGGTATACTCGGCCACGCGCTTCCCGCTCAGCCAGTACAAAACAAACTCGGGAAACATCACCCACGGCGCGCGTCCATCAATCCCCGCTGCCGGATCAGCCAGCAGCTGGTACACCGTGTTCAGCTTGATCGGATAAGCGCCCGTGCGCTGATAAATGTCGAAGGAAGAAATGACTCGATCCGCGGCCTCTTTGCTCGCCCCGGTCCGCTCGTCGCGATAGCAGAACGGCTCTCGCAGCATTTTGCCGTCCGCCGCCAGCCGCACGTAGTCCACTGACCAGCTATCTACGCCGATCGACGCAATCCCCTCGGGAGCAGCGGCAGCTGCCTTGCGCAAGCCTTCTTCCAGGCCCGCCAGAATTCCCGTGAGCGGCCAATATAACGAATCCCCGCGATGCACCGGTCCATTTGGAATGCGATGGATTACTTCGACTGATGGCCGCCCGTCGACAAAGCGAAGCAGCGAAACGCGGCAGCTCTCTGCGCCTAAATCAATGGCAACACGTGCAGCTTCTTGCATCTCAGCAGCAAATCCCCATTTCCGTCAGCGCCATTCCTCAACGTTGGAACGCCTCGGTCAACCCGCCGTCCACGGGAATCACGTGTCCCGTCGTGCAGCGCGCCCGTGGGCTCGCCAGGAACAGGATTGCCTCCGCGCAGTCCGCCGGATCGATCGCCTTGTTCGTCAGCGTCCGCTCGGCGTAGAACGCGGCCAGGCGGCTGCGCAGCTCCTCGTCGCTGAACGATTCCTGGAAAGGAATATTGTACTTCCGCAGCGAGGCGCGCACGCGGTCGCGTCCGAAACATCGTCGATCCCTTCACCACTGTCGCCGGGCTGATTCCGTTCACGCGCACATTCGGCGCCATGCTACCGCCAGCTCGCGGATCAGGTGCGACAGCGCCGCTTTGCTCACGTCGTAGGCTTCGCTGCCGCGCTTGGCCACCACCGCATTCGCCGAGCTTGTGAACACGATGTTCCCGTGCAGCCCCTGTTCCTCAAACAGCTTCGCCGCTTCGTCGGCCAGCAGATAATTCGCCGTCACGTTCACGGCCATGGTGTCGGCCCACATGTCGTCGGGAATGTCGCCGTCCAGCGTCGAAGGAAAAATCGCCGCGGTGTTGATCGAGTATGTCGATGCCGCCGAACGCCAGCGCTGCCGCGCCCAGCACTTCGCGAATCGATTCGCGGCTGCGAATATCCACGCCGCTGCTGCCGGCAAACTCCGGCGACGCTGACCGAGCCCAGCTCCTTCGCCACCCGCGCCGCGCCCTCCACATTGCGGTCGGCAACAAAAACATGCGCGCCGCGCGCTCGCAGCCAGCAGTGCCACTTCGCGCCCAATGCCGCTCGCTCCGCCGACCACCAGCGCAACGCGCCGGCTCAGTTCTTTCTCCGGCGGCTGCCGGCGAATCTTCGCTTCCTCCATCGCCCAATACTCAATGCGGAACGCCTCCGCCGCCGGCAGCGCCACGTAATTCGAGAAGACCTTGAAGCTCGCTGGATCCATTCCGGGCGCACACTGCGGCACGGGCCCCTTCACTTCGCCATCGCCCAGCATGCTCGCGCCTTCCATCACGTGAATCGCATTCGTATAAAACTCGCCCGTGATGCGCGCCTCGGTCTTGTTCTTGCCAAAGCTGAACATCCCCATGCCCGGAATCAGCACCACCGTCGGGCTGGCATCGCGCAGCGCCGGCGAATCCGGCGTGGCAAACGTGCGATAGTAAGCGCGATACTGGTCGCGATATTCGGCCAGCGAGCAGTCGATCTGCCTCTTCAGCCCCTCCAGATCTTCGTCCGCGCCCCACGGCACAAACATCGGCCGGATCTTGGTCCGGATAAAGTGATCGGGGCAGCTCGTGCCCAGAAACGCCAGATCCTTCGCATCCTTCGAATCCACAAACTGCAGCACATCCTCGGCATCGCTGAAGCTCGAAATAAACCGCTGCTTGGCGCTGATGCGCCCGCGCAGAAACGGCGCAATCTGGATCGCCATCTCTATGCGATTCGCGCGCACCGGTACGGCCTCGCCGCCAAAGCGCACCTTCCCCCTGCTATGCCGCTCGATAAACTGCCCGATTTGGTCGATCACGGTCAGCGTGTTCAGATAGCACTCGCGCTGCGTCTGGCCCCAGGTAAACAGTCCGTGCCCGCCCAGCACAATTCCGTCGCACCCCGGATTCTCTTCGACCGCGCGCTTCATCATCAGCGCCAGCTCAAACCCCGGCCGCTGCCACGGCAGCCACACCAGCCGGTGCCTGAACTCGCGGTTGAACTCCTCCATCTTCGCTTTGCCGTTGGCGCTCGCAGCCAGCGCAATTCCCCAGTCGGGATGCAGATGATCCACGTGCGGAAACGGCAGAAATCCGTGCAGCGGCGTGTCAATCGACGCGGCCACGGGATTGTTGCAGAAGGCGCACAGCGCATACATCGCCACCATGTCGTCTTCCGTATCCACGCCCTTGTAAATGCGCTCCAGCTCCAGCAGTTTCTTCTGGTAAAGCGTCGCAAAGCCCGTGCGCTTGATGCTGCCCAGGTCGCCGCCGGAGCCTTTCACCCACAGCACTTCCACCGGCTCGCCGGTCAGCGGATCCATCTCGGTAATCTTCGAGCTGGTATTGCCACCGGCAAAATTCGTGATGCGCAGGTCCGACCCAAGCAGGTTCGAGCGGTAACGCAAGAGCTCAGGCTCATCGAGAGTGGCCGCTACTTGCGCGTCCCAGCGGTCCTCAAGGAAATGCAATGCAGGAGAAGCAGTTGCCGTTGTCATATTTGGGGCACTCAAACAGGGAATGGGTCGAGCACATATCTATGATACAGCGCCGGCCGCTAGAAAACTGGTTTGCCGTGCAGTTTCCGAATGGGCGACGAACAAACCGGAACAGAGAAATGGCTGCAAACTGCGTCACCAGTCACCTGGCCAAAATGCCACCATCCAGAGGATCGTTCGCATTCCCAATGATTTGTCGATCCGAACTGAGACGGTTTGCGAGACAGCCGGGAGGGCGATGCGTTGCAAGCTCCATAAGAAATCCACCCGGAGTTACCTTTTTGCGGTTGTCAACCCTCCTCTCACGTAATAAAGTGCAGCGCATCTCGCATTGGGAGGTGAAGCATGAGAATTTCACGACGCCTGATCGTTGCCGCTTGCGGAACAATCGTTTTTTCATGCATTGGAGTTTCAGCGGCTCAACCCCCGGCGCCGTCGACTCCATGTGGGACCGCACTGGGAAATGCTCCATTTCCCGGAACCAGCGGGCTTTGGCTGGTTCCCGGCGGCTCAGACTTCACCGAGTTTACCGTCTACGATTCGAATCTTGGAGTGTGCTGGCTGGCCGACGGTGACCTGGCGGGAGATCCAGCGGTACGCGCGATGGTGAAGCTTTCGAAGACCAATCCCGATGGAACCACGCCGGTGATCAACCCGGACGGAACCATGGATTACGAGACCGCCTTGAACTGGGTTGGCGCGCTGAACAGTTATAACGGCGGCAAAGGATGGCTGAATCACAACAAATGGCAGCTCCCGGCGACTCCGCAGGCGGATACGAGTTGTACTTCATACAACGCAGTCAACTTTGGCGCATTATGCAGGGGAAGTGCGCTGGGCAGCCTCTACAATGTGGGACTGGCGCAGACTTATCCGAACAGCGTCGTTCCCTTTTTCTTGACGCTGGTGTTTCCGTTTGTCGGACTGCAGCCTGGACTTTACTGGACGTCGGATTCGAACATCGGTGGGCAAGTGACGTTTTCGTTCAACAACGGGCAGCAGGGAGCGAACACAACGAAGTACAACTTCTATCACGTGCTGCCGATGACAAAAAGTGTGCTGGGTCCTCTGCCGACCGGCAAGGGAGTACTGCCGTACACAGGAGGCCACGGCTTTGGCAAGGCCGCGTATGACACGAACACGGGCATTTCGTGGACCCTGGAAGCGAATCTGCCGGCCGAGAATAAATTCGGCGTGACCGGGACGACGCCGACGCTGGTTTCAACCGTTGATGGAAGCGTCCTCACTGAGCCATTGATTAACAGCGATGGGACGGTTTACTTCTCGGCGGTCGACCCGAGTGAGCCAACCGGCTGGATTGTTTCGATGAACAAGAGCAAGTATGCCGGGGCGGACAACTGGACGCTGCCGGGCGTGAGTGATCTGGTGACGCTCTACAATGACATGGGCCTGGCGGCGGGCGACGTGAGGCTGGAATGGCCGTCTTTTGCGGGTCCCTTCCTGTTTTTTCAACCGGGGTTTTACTGGTCTTGTCCACGCGATCCAAACACGCCCTCGAATGCGCCCTGCGACCAGGGCGTGAGCCTGGGAGATTCGCCGGGACAAAATCCAGTGCCCATGGAATTCAGTTTCAATTTCGATGACGGATTCCTCGGGACCGACGAGAACACCAAGATGTTTTATGTTACGGCTTACTATCCTGCACCGTGAGGAGGTTGCGAGTGCCCCGGAACCTGCACTGAGCTTGACAAAGGATCTCTCCGTTGAGACCCGGGTTATCTCGATGCTTCACATTCAAATTCGCGCGCTCAAGCCTGAGCTGCACAAACGCCAACCCCTTCACCCACGAGTCGGCATCTATTCCTATTCCCTATTCCCTACTGCCTGTTCTTCTCGCGCCGACTTGTGCTTCGCGTCCTGTGCGCTCTCTTCGGCGCCCAGCGTCTCCGGCGTCACCGCCCGGTGATGCACGTAGTTGTAAGGAGGTACCGTGTACCCGCGCAAGATGGCGATGCCGAGCTGAATCAGCCGCGGTCCATACGTCTCGGGCTCATGCGAAATCGAACCGATGATCGCGCTCGATCCCTTGTGCAATTCCTCCATCACCTCGGGAATGCAATCCTGGCCCACAATCGCAAAATTTTCCTCTTGCCCGGCCGCGCGCACCGCATCCAGAACGCCCAGCGCGCTGGAATCGGTCGCTGCCGCCACCAGCGTATTCTCGCCCGGCGGAGACTTGCGCAATAACTCGCTCATCGCTTTTTGGCTCGCCGCGCGCATGCCCCTTCCTTCAATGTGCACAAAGCGATCGGCGTCCAGATCCTTGAATCGCTCGCGAATGCCGTCAAATGCGCCTGCAATGCGGTTCTGCACAAAGCTTCCCGCCTCGCTGAATCCAACGCCCACCACCCGGTCTACTTTGCTCTTCCATTTGCGCTGCGCATATTGCGCCAGGATCGATGCCGCCTCGTATCCCACTTCGAAATTGTCCACGCCAAAGTAGGTCGCATTGGGGTGCGGCACATCGATCGCCACCAACGGAATATCGGCCTTCTTGAAGATGTGCGCCACGCGCGGCGCCGCAGCTTCTTCCACCTGGAACTCAAGCACCAGGTCCACCCGTTTGGTCACAAACTCTTCGGCATTCTGCACGGCCACGGCTGGATCGTATTTGTTGTCGAGCATCAGCAGTTCCACGCCCGATGCGGCAGCCGCCGCCTCCACACTCTGCGCAACGGCTTCGCTGAACGGCATCTCCGCGCTCTGCACCGCAAATCCAAAACACAATCGCCGCGGCCGCGAAACCAGGCGGTATTGCCCGTTCTGTGTCTGGGCAAGGTAGCCGCGATGCACCAGCGTCTTCAGGATCCGGTAAACGCTCGTCTTTGAAATATTCGTCTTCTGGTAAACGTCTTCAAGGCTCAGGGGAATATTATCTTTCTCCAGCAGCTCAATCACGTCGAGCGCCTTGGAGAGAATTGGAATCAAATAGAGCCTTTTGATTTTGGCTTTGGCCAACCTTCCCTCCTATACCAATACCTGTATTGAAACACAACCGATACCTGTATTGAAACATAGATCTGCATAATCGGGGAACATGTTTACAAAGCCGCTTAGAGCTGTTCCCTGTTATGCGTAGCTGCTTACCGCCGAGCTCCGCGTTCCCCGCTCCCGCGCCGCGCGCTCCACATATCCACTCTTGCGCAGCGCCTCCAGCGGATCGGCCGGCAGCCCGCGCGCCTCGCGCCATGCCCGCGTCAGTGGCCGCACATCGCTCCAGAACGCCCCGCGATACAGCTCCTCGGCAGCCACCAGGTCGCACGATTGCTGCAGCCCGGCCAGTTGTCCGCGATCCACCAGCGCGGCCTTCAAATACAACTCCTGCGCCATCACCACGGTCTGCACCATGGCTTCCATCTTGCCTTTCAGGTTGTGGCTCTGGTCGATCATGTAGGCGATCTCGAGCTCCAGCCCATCATCCGCGGCCGCGTGGATCTCGTGGAAGATGCGGAAGATCTGGTAGGGATCGATCGAGCCGAGCGTCAAATCGTCGTCGGCATAGCGCCGGTCGTTGAAGTGGAACCCGCCCAGCATACTGGTGTGCAGCAGCCACGCCACAATCTGTTCGATGTTCTGCGCGTTGTAGTGGTGACCCGTATCCACCAGCACCCGTGCCTTCGGTCCGGCTTGCTGCGCCAGATGGCTCGCCATGCCCCAGTCGGCAATATCGGTGTGATAGAACGCCGGCTCGAATGGCTTGTACTCCACCAGCAGCCGCTGCTTCGGTCCCAGGTGCTCGTGCGATGTGCGCAGCGCCTCTTCCAGCCAGCCGATGCGTTTGCGCATGCTTTGCGTGCCGGGATAATTGGAGCCGTCCGCCATCCACAGTGAAACATCCCGCGAGTCCAGCGCCTTGCCGATCTCGATCGAGTCCAGCATGTGCTGCAAAGCCTGCTCGCGAATCGCCGCCGACGGATTGCACAGTGAGCCGAACTTGTATTCCTGGTCCTGGAACAGGTTGGGATTGATCGAGCCCGAGCGAACGCCGAAGCGCCGCTCCAGTTCCTTCACCTCGGGCACATCCTTCAGCCCGCCCGGCAAATCCCAAAGCACATGCAAGGCCACCGTGGGCGTCACGCCGGTCAACCGGTTCACCTCGGCCGCATCGGCAAACTTCTCTTCGATCGTGGTCGCAGCCGCCGCCTGCACAAACTTGCCAAACCGTGTGCCCGTGTTGGCGAATCCCCACGAGGGAATCTCGATCTGGAAAGAATCCAGCGCCTTGAATGCAACATCCTGAATCGTAGAATCCGAATGCTTCATAACATCCCCTCACCGCAAGTGCGTGCTCGCTATTCCCTAATCCCTAATCCCTGCTTCTACTTCTCTCACCAGAATCACGTTCAAAAACGTCAGCGGGTGCCCCATTCTAGCCGCGCTCTTTGCGGCTAGGGTGGGGTCCGGCGAACTAATTTGCCCGCCCCTCATCTCTTACCAAAATGACGTTCAAAAATCGCGGCCCGTGCACTCCTTTGATGCGTGTCATCTCAATGTCTGCCGTCGCGCTCGGTCCCGAGACCCACGTCACCAAAGCGGGCAGCTCGGCGACTCCCTGATCTCTGGTCTCTGATCTCTGATCTCTGATCGCGCAGCGATCAAAATATTCCGGCAACGTCTCCACAATCTGGCTGGCCCTCAAAATGCACAAGTGCCAGTCCGGTAGCAGCGTAATCACACGCCGTCCTTCCGTTGCGGAGTGATGCAAGACAATGGTGCCTGACTCCGCCACACCGCAAAAGGACGCTGTCACCACGCCCTCGGCCTGTTCCACTTCGCTCGCTGCCAGGTCACGGTCGATCTTCCAGTCAAAGCCTTCGGCGAGCCACTCGGCCGGCAGTCCCGCGGGAGCGACAAATCTCCGCCTGCCGCTCGCCGCCAATTTGGCTGCAATCGCGGCGGCAATGTCCGATGGCTCACACTCCGTCACTTCTGCGTCGTACTCTCGCAGCCGCTCCGCCATCCGCTCCAGCCGCGCTTCCGCAGACATTTGGCCGTGCCGAACATAGTTGCGCGGCAGCGCCTCATAATCCGCGGCAGCCTCTTCTGCCGTCGCGGCGGAATTCCGCGTTGCGGCACGAATGCGCCCCATCACCTGCTTGCGCGAATCAACGGCCGCGTTCATTGTGGCTTCGCCCTCATATTCGCTAGCGCCTGGCCCCTGGTCCCTGTTTTCTCGTCGCCCACCACTCGTGAAATGCTTCCTTCGGCAGCCCGCGCAAGTCGCGCGTCTGCGTCCACTTCCCACCCACGCTGGGCAGCGAGTGAATCCATCCATCCTTGCGCGTAAAAAGCTTTAGCACAATCCGCGCTTTCCATTGCGCCAGATGGAACAGCCACGCCCGCGAAAACACCAGGTTGGCCAAGCGCAAACCCACGTACATAGGATCGAAGAATTTGCCGAACGTCCGCCGCTCCTGGTTCACCACCTGCGATCGCAGCTCCAGCAGCACCTCGGGAATGTTGATCTTCACCGGGCATACTTCGTAACATGCACCGCACAGCGTCGACGCGTAGGGCAGCGATTGGGCGTGGTGCATCTGCATCAGTTGTGGCGTCAGGATCGCGCCAATCGGTCCCGGGTACACCGACCCATACGCATGCCCGCCCGTCTGCCGGTACACCGGGCAGCCGTTCATGCACGCCGCGCAGCGGATGCACCTCAGCGTCTGTCGCTCGGTTTTCTTGCCGAGAATTGCCGACCTTCCGTTATCCAGCAAGACCACGTGAAACCGCTGCGGTCCGTCGCCCGGCGTCACGCCCGTCCACAGCGACGTATATGGATTCATCCGCTCGCCTGTCGCCGAGCGCGCCAGCACTTGCAGCATCACTTCAAGATCCTGGAACCGCGGCAGCACCTTCTCAATCCCCGCCAGCGTAATCATCGTCCGCGGCAGCGTCAGGCACATGCGTCCGTTTCCCTCTGACTCCACCACCACCACTGCGCCCGTCTCCGCAATCAGAAAATTTGCGCCGCTGATCGCCGTCGGCACCTTCAAAAACTTCTCTCGCAGATAACTCCGCGCCGCCGCCGTCAGCGCCTTGGGATCGTCCGACAGATTTTCGATCCCCATCCGCCGCGCAAAAATCTCCCGCACCTGGCTGCGATTCACGTGCAGCGCCGGAACCACAATGTGCGAGGGCTCCCCCTCGCCAAGCTGCAAAATAATCTCTGCCAGGTCCGTCTCGTACGTCCGTATCCCCGCAGCCTCGAGGTCCGGATTGAGCTGAATCTCCGCCGAGGTCATCGTCTTGATCTTGATCACCTCATCGGCCTTCTCTTCGAGCAAAATATCCAAAATGATCCGCCGCGCCTCGGCCGCATCTGAGGCCCAGTGCACATGTCCACCCGCTGCCGTGCACCGCTCCTCAAATTGCTCCAGGTACGCGCCAAGATTCTCGAGCACATGATCCCGGATCGCGGCTCCTGCCGTGCGCAGCGCCTGCCAATCCGTCTTCTCCGCCACCACCCGCGCCCGCTTCGCCTGAATTACGTCAATCGCATGCGCCACATTTTTCCGCAGTTGCGGATCGCGCAGCACCGGCAGCGCCGCCACAGGAAACGGCGGCGCCAGCACCGGATCGAGTATCGGGCGCTCCGCCATCGCATGCTCCGCCGCCGCGCTCACGCGAACACCTCTGCCGGCTCTTCCTGCGTGCTCGCCAGAATCTGCGCCATGTGAATCGTCTTCATCCCTGCGTATTGCCGATGCATCGCGCCGCCCAGGTGCATCAGGCAGCTATTGTCCAGCGCCGTGCAGTACTCCGCTCCCGTCCCCAGCACGTCTTGCAGCTTCACCGCCATCATGGCCGACGACACTTCGGCGTTCTTCACGCTGAACGTCCCGCCAAATCCGCAGCACCGGTCCAAATTCGGCAGCGGCACCAGCTCCAGTCCGCGCACTTTGTTCAGCAGTCGTGCCGGCCGGTCACCCAGGTGCAGCGCCCGCAACCCGTGGCAGCTCGCGTGGTACGTCACCTTGTGCGGAAAATACGCGCCCACATCCTCCACGCCCAGCTTGTCCACGAGAAACTCGCTCAGCTCGTACACGCGCGGCAGCAGAGCCATAAACTCCTTCCGCAGCTCCTCGTTGCCCAGCTCTTCCATCAGCCCCGGGTACTGATCGCGAATCATCGCCACGCACGACGACGACGGAATCACCACCACCTCCGCGTCCTCATACATCCTCACCAGCCGCCTGGCCTGGCTGAACGCCTCCCCGCGGAATCCCGTATTCGCGTGCATCTGCCCGCAACACGTCTGCGCCGGCCGGAACTCAATCTCCACTCCCAGCCGCTCCAGCAGACTCACCACCGCGCGCCCTGTCTCAGGAAACAGCGTGTCGTTATAGCAGGTAATAAAAAGCGAAGCGCGCATCAATCCACTCGATCAATAAAGGACCAGACAAAACAGTTTCCGAAACGATGCAACGGCCTCCGCTCCATGCAAATCCAGGCAGCTTTACGGCAGCCCGAACCCCGCTAATCGCTTTGACCGTACAGCATTTCCGAGACTGCCTTAGAATAAGGCCGCGACTCAGGAAACCGCATCATATACCTTAAGAAAACAATTGTCTATTGCAATCGATCCCCTTCCAGGCCGCCTCCTCGCCGACGTTCTTCATCTGGATTTCCGCGCCGCTTCCGCGCCTCGTTCGCTTCTTCACGCGCGCCTTTTTCCCTCGCTCCCATGCTTGCTCACTCGCTGCCTCTCTCAACCTTCCCGCCACACTCACGTCTAACTTCCCGAGTCTGCCGGTTTTTTTCCTCGGGGTCACCGGCTATTCATCCTTCTCTTATCTTGGCTTCAAAAGTTGTTTGCGTGGCTCGTCATGCCCAACCTAGGGATGCACTGTCAAAATCTGGGCCTCAGCTTTCCAATGCAGCAAGGCGCCCCCGCCGCGTGCGCGCTTTCCGCCTCTTCCTGCCTCTGCCCTCCTACCAGCGTTCCCGGCCCTTCTTGCGTTCCCATCGCCCCATCCGTAATCATCAACCTGCTTCCCGTCTCCGGCGTCTGGTTTAAGTACATCAGGCTCTTAAAAGGTTTTTTGTCCCCCTCGGCAACTCTTCGGCTTGTCGAGGGTTTTTCTAAAGAAAGGGTCCAGGACCACCCCATATGATCAATTTGCGTTCGCTCCCCCTGTGCATGTTGGCCAGTGTCTTCCTCTATCCCGTTTCATCGTTGGCTCAACAAGTCGCACCCGCCGCCAGAATCCTCAACCCGGTCGACGAAAGCAACCTCGTCACACTCACGCACACCGTCAATCCTCTCGCCAACGCCGCCAACGACCGCGGTGCCGCGCCTGACGGCATGATGCTCGACCGCCTCCAGCTTGTGCTCGAGCGCGGTCCCGCGCAGGAAGCCGCGCTCCACCAACTCCTCGCGCAGCAGAACACCCCCGGCTCGCCCAGCTACCATCAGTGGCTCACGCCCACCCAGTTCGGCGCACAGTTCGGGACCGCTGACCAGGACATCTCCACCGTCGAAACCTGGCTCGGCAACCACGGCTTCAGCATCACCAAGGTGAATCCCGGCAAGGGCACGCTGGAGTTCTCCGGCAGCGTCGCCCAACTTCGCGACGCCTTCCACACCCAGATTCACAAGTACGCCGTCAACGGCGAAACCCACTACGCCAACGCCACCGACCCCCAGATTCCCGCGGCCCTCGCGCCCGTCATCGCCGGTTTCAGCTCGCTCAACAACTTCCGTCCCAAGCCCTACATTCATAAGCTGGGCGAAGCCTCCTTCAATCCCACCACCCGCCAGGTCACGCCGTCGTGGACCCAGGCCAGCGGCGCCGGCGTCTACTATGTTCTCGCTCCCGGAGATTTCGCCGTTCAGTACGATCTGAACCCGCTCTATGCCCAGGGCATCAACGGCAGCGGCCAAACTATCGCCATCATCAACGACTCCAATATCAACATCGATCTCGTCAATCAATTCCGCTCCCTCTTCAGCCTCTCCGCCAATCCGCCCCAGGTCATCATCGACGGCAACGATCCTGGCGTCGACGGCATTAACAATCCAGACGGTCCCAACTACGACTCAACCGAAGCCTATCTCGATGTCGAGTGGGCCGGAACCGTTGCCCCCAACGCCACCATCGATCTCGTCGTTGCCGCCGACACTCCCATCGAGGAAGGCCTGATCCTCGCCGCCGAGCACGCCGTCTACTCCAACATCGCCCCCGTCGTCAGCATCAGCTTCGGCAGTTGCGAATCGGGGCTCGGCTCAACCAACGCCTTTCTCTCCGGTCTTTGGGAGCAGGCCGCAGCCCAGGGTCAAACGGTCATGGTCTCCTCCGGCGATAGCGGCTCGGCCGGCTGCGACGACAGCGATACCCAGGAATACGCCGTGAGCGGCCAGGCCGTGAACGGCTTTGCCTCTACGGCCTATAACGTCGCCGTCGGTGGAACTGACTTCTACTACACCGACTACGCAACTGGAGCCGCGAGCGTTGCCACCTATTGGAATTCCTCAGCCACCCAGTTGCCCGCCGTTTCCCTGCAAAAGTACATTCCCGAGCAGCCCTGGAACGACAGCCAATTCGGCTTGAATGCCTTTAATCAGTACGCCCTTGAAGAAACCACCTCCATCTCCGGCGGTGGTGGCGGCGCCAGCAACGCCGCAATCTGCAGCAGCACATATAACCCCACCACGGGCGTATGCGGCGGCACACTCTCCGGCTATCCCAAGCCCTCCTGGCAAACCGGAACCGGCGTTCCCAGCGATGGCGTCCGCGATCTGCCCGACGTCTCACTCTTCTCTGCCAACGGCTCCAACTACAGCTTCTATCCCATCTGCGCAACCGACGGCGACTGCCAGAGTCCCACCAGCGGCAACCAGGTGCAAATTTATGGCGTCGGCGGTACGTCCGCATCCGCGCCCGCCTTTGCCGGCATCATGGCGCTCGTCAACCAGAGATACGGCCCCCAGGGCCAGGCAGACACGGTTCTCTATCCGCTGGCGATGCAGTTTCCAGCTTCGTTCCACGACGTTGCGGTCGGCAGCAACTCAGTGCCTTGCGAGTATGCTCCCACCGTCAGCACGAATTGCATCTCCGTCACCAGCCCCATCACTCTCGCCAGTGCTGGCGTCACCGAAGGTCAAATCGGAACCGGAACTACTCCCGAATACAATGCCGGCGCGGGCTACGACGAGGCCAGCGGCCTGGGAACGATCGACGCCAATCAGCTGGTCTCCAACTGGGCCAAGGTCAAGCTCGCCACTACCACGACGACGATGACCCCATCGTCGACGAGCTTCGCCCATGGAACCGCCGTCACTATCAGTGGCGCAGTCACCTCCGGCAGCGGCACTCCCTCGGGCGACGTGGCGCTGATGACCGACAGCACCGAGCCAAACGAGCAGGGACAAACGTTCTTCACTCTCAGCGGCGGGTCGTATACCGGAAGCACAACGAGCCTCCCCGGCGGCACCTATCACATCTGGGCCCAATACGGAGGCGACTACACTAACGGCTTCAGCACCTCCGCCAAGACCCAGATCACGGTCACCCCTGAAACGCCCGGCATGAACTTCAACATCTTCTCCCCGTACTCAAGCACCGGATATTACAACTCGAGCTCAAACCCGGGAACCAGCGTCGATTACGGTACGCAACTTTCGCTCAGTGCTGAGGTGGCTCCTGTCAGCGATCTCCCGGCTCTCCAGAACTGCGTCATCACCAACACAGGCTGCTCCTCCCTCAAGTACACCCAGCCCACCGGCACGGTCACTTTTGCTGACAGCTCAACCACCATCGACACCGCAGTCGTGAACGCCGAAGGCGACGCCGAATACAACGCTCCCTTCGCTGTCGGCACGCACTCCGTCGTCGCCACCTACAACGGCGATCAAAGCTACGGCAAGTACACCTCAACGGCCATTCCCTTCACTGTCATCAAAGACACGCCGAACCTCGTGCCCTACGCTTCGGCATCCACAAGTTCCCAACAGGTGATCAACGGTCCCAACCAGCCGCTGGTCATCACCATCGCAGTCTTGAACGGCGCCCAGTCGAACGTAGCGACATCGACGAACGTCTTCCCTGTTCCGGTGCTACCACCGACCGGCACTGTCACCGCTACTGGCTTCCCCTCCGGAGTCAATACATCCGCGCCTCTGGTTGCAGCTGTCGACCCGTTCATCCAGGGCGGAACGCAGGCCGTCCAAGGCGTTGCCAACTTCACCGTCCCCGCCGGCACAACCAGCGGAAACTATAACGTCACCTTCTGCTACAGCGGCGATTCGAATTACTTCGGGCTCTCCGGTTCGAATTGCCCCATCTATTCAATCCCCATCGTGAACACTAATGGAGACGGCTATAAAAACTCCGTCACAACCGCGACGATGAGCGGCAGCCTCTCTCCCAACTCCACCATCACCGTCACCGGAACAGTCACGGGCGTAAGTGGATCTGGCGCGCCCGGCAGCCCCGTCGCCACCAATCCCGGTTACATCCTGGTCTATTCCTCCGGCTATTACGTTGCCGAAGTTCTGGTCACGCCTGGATCTGGCGTTGTCTCCAACTTCTCGTTCCCGCTGAGCAGCCAGACACTGCTTCAGGGTTCGAATCTCATCACGCTCCAGTACACCGGCGACTCGGTCTACAATCCCTCTGCCTACACGCTCAATGGCGGCGCCGCCATCTCCAGCCCGCTCTCCGACTTCTCGCTGGTGCCGAACTCAACAATCGTTCCGGTCACCGCGGGCAGCAACGGCACCGACACCATCAACGCGACCTCGGTCAACGGCTTTACCGGCGCGGTCAGCCTCACCTGCGCGGCTACCGCGCCTGTGACTTGCGCCGTCACGCCCAATCCAACCCTCACCAGTGACGGAACCAGCACGTCAACGCTCACCGTCACCGCTCCCTCCGGCACGGTCAACGGCAACTACGACGTGCTCATCACCGGCAAAGACCCGACAAACGAATTCGTGCATACGTTGTCGATTACGGCAGCCGTCAGCGGCACAACCAGCGGCACCGCGGGATTCACGATCGCCAACAGCGGCAACATCACACTCGCTGGCGGAGCGACCACCGGGAATACCTCGACAATCGCCGTGACGCCGACCAATGGATTTACCGGGCCGGTCAATCTCAGTTGCGCGGTTACGACTGCACCCACCGGCGCAACCAACCCGGTCACTTGCAGCATTCCGTCTTCGCTTGAAGTCACTGGCGTTGGTGCGGTAAGCGTCAATGTCACCGCCAATTCAGTCGCCGCGACCACCCCCGGAACCTACGTCATTCAGGTCACCGCCACTTCGGGCAGCATCAGCGAATCCACCAACGTGAGCGTCGCGGTGAGCGTGCCCAGCTTCACTCTCAGCAGCAACCAGAACATCTCCGTCGTCCAGGGGGTAAACAGCGGCAACACCTCTACCATCTCTGTGACACCGACCAACGGATTCACCGGAACGGTTGGTCTTACCTGTGCTGTGACCCCGACAAGCGGCACCAGCATTCCAACCTGCGCGCTTTCTCCCACCTCGGTCGCGGCCGGCGGCACGTCCACGCTCACCGTCACGACAACAGGAACAACCACCACAGGCGCCTATGTGGTCACTGTGACCGGCACTTCTGGCAGCATTGTTGAAACGACTCAGGTGAACGTGCAGGTCAACGCGGCCGCAAGCACATTCATGATGAGCAACGGCGGCAACATTACTGTGAGCCCAGGCGCAACCACCAACAACACATCGACGATTTCCGTAACACCAGGTGCGAGCGGATTTAGCGGAACGGTTACCCTCACCTGCGCCATCACGCCGGCGGCCTCAAGTGACCCAGCTACTTGCAGCTTTGCTTCACCCTCGGTGACCCTCAGCGGCACGACGGCACAAACTGACGTGCTCACCGTCAGCACCACAGCAGCTAGCGCCGATCTGGTCTATCCCAAACTCGGCAACGGCAACGGATGGCTGGGTGCGGGCGGCGGAGCCATTCTGGCCCTGCTCGTCTTCTTCGGCATTCCCGCACGGCGCCGCAGTTGGCGCTCCATGCTCTCTATCCTGGTGGCCATGGTTGCCCTAGGTGTCCTGTCAAGCTGCGGAGGCGGCAGCAGCAGCAGCGGAGGAGGCGGCTCGACTCCATCGAACCCGGGAACGAGTCAGGGAACGTACACCGTCACCGTCACCGGCGCCGCCACTGGCATTACGCCATCGCCGACCACCGCGGTCACCCTCACCGTAAATTAGACCCGTCATCCACGAACTCACCAACCCACTGGGTGCCCCATTCTAACCGGCGCGCGATTCGAGCGCCGGTTAGGGTGGGATCTAACCAGCGCAAAAATCGAATCGCCTTGCATCAAGCCTTGGCTTCCGTCGAGTGCCGGGCGCCCCGTTCGCCACGCCTCTGCTTTTGTGGCCAAGGTGGGTTCTCACCAACGCCACCCATCGCCGCTGTCATCCTGAGCGACTGCAGCGCAGGGAGTCGAAGGACCTGCATCTATTTTTCGCCGGGTCCCCGCTCCAGCATTGTCCGGGTGGGATGTACGCCTCACCTCTGGCTTCCCAAACGCCGCCAAAGCTACGAGCTCCGCTAGCCCCGCTAACCCCGCACATTCCGCCGCCTTTCCCCTGTCAACCCCTCACGCCTCCGAAAGCAAATCTGCGCACCTGCTAACTAGCTGATTCGCCATCCGATCCCTGACTGATAATTACCGATCACCGTTTGCATATAATTTCGCTCGTTTGGCGCACAATCATTCCATGATCCACATCAACCAAAGACCCCGTGCTCGCCGTAAGTCGATACTCGATGCGGCCCAAATTGACGAAGATATGCACCAGCAGCAAGATTCACCCTGAAGAGCGCCCCGTAAGTCCTTTGAATTGGGGATCATATCGACTATCCCCTTTGTTATCAGTGGGCTGGAGTAAATGATCAGGGGTACAAACGATTGAAAGGAAAGCACTTAACCCCCAAAAGGGATGGGGGGGGAGGGACCTGTGAAACTGTGGAACTGTGGGACCCGCCACAGCAACTCGGCCCGGGATTCTGAACCGCGAACTCTGAGCCATGAACTGAGAACTACGAACTGCGAACCGGCATTTGCTACTGGCCAGCTCCGCTAACTCCGCTAACTCCGTTCTACGTTCCCTGTTCCCTGTTCCCTGTTCTCTGTTCTCTGTTGACTAATCTTTCTGCTATCCTTGCCCGCATGAAAAACCGGCTTCACTTTCGTGCCCGTTGGTTCTCTCGCGTGGCGCTCTGTGCTGCGCTCGCCTTGGCCTCGTCCGCTGCCTTCGCTCAGGATTGGGCGAAGCAAAAGCTCGACAAGTCGCCGCGCCATCAGGAATGGGTGAAGGTGAAGTACGGCGCTCGCACCGTGGATGCCTTTGTCGTCTATCCCGAGGTGAGTCACAAAGCGCCCGTCGTGCTGCTGATCCACGAGATCTTCGGCCTCAGCGACTGGGCGCGCTCGATGGCCGACGACATTGCGGCCATGGGCTACATCGTCATCGCGCCCGACCTTCTCTCTGGCCAGGGACCGAACGGCGGCGGCACCAGCGCCTTTCCTGACCAGCAAGCGGTGATCAAAGCGGTTTCCTCGCTCGATCCCGCCGTCGTCACCGCCGACCTGAACGCGGCTGCCGACTACGCGCTGAAATTGCCGGCAGCCAATGGCAAGCTCGCGGTAACTGGCTACTGTTGGGGCGGAGGCAAGTCATTCCTCTTTGCCACGCAGCGCAAGGACCTGAGCGCAGCCTTCGTGTTCTATGGCGTTCCCCCGCCGACTGAAGCCATGGCAGCCATCGCCGCTCCTGTGTATGGCTTCTATGCCGGCAACGATGCGCGCATCTCGGCGACCGTCCCGGCCACCAAGGATGCGATGGCGGCCGCCGGCAAAAAGTACGACCCCGTGATCTACGACGGCGCCGGCCACGGCTTTATGCGCGCCGGAGAGGATCCGGCCAACACGAATGCGGCTAACACAACCGCCCGCGACGAAGGATTGAAACGCCTGCAATCACTTCTAAAAGGCATGTAGTCCTGCCTGCTTAAGCCATCGAGCATGACGGCGTCGCTGCAGGCGCTGGGAATGATGTCGCGCATTCTGCAAGGGCCGGCTTGCGCGCTAACATAAATATGAAACGCGGGCGACAGCGTTTCGGAAATGGTGCATCCGCATTCACGGCATCTCAGTCGAAGCGACCACCAGGGAGCGACGACCTTCGTGAACGCTTTGACTGGATACAGTATTTCCGAAAACGCTCTGGCGCCTGCGGCGAAACCCATGCCGGCTCGAAAAAAATCCGCCAAGCTGCTCCACTGCCCCACCTGCGGAATGATCGTCCGCCCTCGGGACGAAGACTTCCCTTTCTGCAGCGACCGCTGCCGCAAGATCGATCTCGGCAAATGGGCGATGGGCGTTTACAAGATCAGCTCGCCCGTCCTCGATCCCGAAGTGCTTGAAGACCTCGGCGGCCTCGCCGGCGGGCACGACAAAGGCTCGGACGATGAGTAGCTCCACGCCTGCTGCGACGCCTGCCGCCGCTGCTGCAGCGCGGAAAACCGCGTGGGCCTGGACCATCGCCACGTTCTTCGGCGCAGGATTTGGCAAGCCCGGCCCCGGAACTTGGGGCTCCGTCGCCGCGATGCTTCTCTGGGCCGCTGCATCGTGGAGCTTTCATCTTTCGCCTCGCGATCTGCTGTTCGCGCTGGCCATTGGCGTCGCGGCGTCGATCGCCTTCGGTGTCCTCGCCTCCAACGTAGTTGTCCGCGAATCCGGGCGCAAAGATCCGGGCTTTGTGGTCATCGACGAAGTGGCCGGCCAGTGGATTGCGCTGCTCGGCAGCCCCGCCGATTGGCGACATGCGCTCATCGCTCTCGTCCTCTTTCGCCTCTTCGACATCACCAAGCCTTTTCCGGCGCGCCAGCTCGAAAGCCTTCCCGACGGCTGGGGCATTGTCTTCGACGATGTGGCCGCTGGCCTGTATGCTTTGGGTATAGCGTCGCTCATACGCATATGGGTCTGACGGACGTGATATGACACCAAGCTCCCCGCAATCCGCGTCAGGGATTCTGCCGCTGCCTCGCGTCGATGACGTTGTTCCCGCAGCGGCACTGCCGCTCGGCGAGGTGGAGCTGACCGGCGTCTTTCTGGGCCCGCACAGCTTCGGCTTGCCCGCCGTCTATGTCGATGGCGAACTGGCCCACATCGTGATGAGCAGGCCCACGCGCCTTGCCTTCCGGGTGCCCGGCCAAGCTTCCATGGGCCTCATCGAGCTGCGCACCCCGGCAGGCGCAGCAAATGCCGCCGCGGTCCGTGTGGCCCGCCAACTCAACGACGGCCTGCACCCCGTCACCAGTCCCGCAGTGAGCCGTTCCGGCATGATCTATGCCACCATCTCCGGGCAGCGGGGCAAGCCAACACCCGTCTCCGTGATGCGCGTGAGCGTCGATGGCCGTGCCACCCCCTTCGTTACCGGCGTCATGAATGCCACCGGTCTGGCCTTCAACCCGGATGGTGATCTGTTCGTGACATCGCGCGCCGAGGGCAACGTCTATCGCATTGATGCGGCCGGCGAACATACTGTCTATGCCGAAGGCATGGGCGTGGCCACAGGTGCTGCCTTCGACGCCGAGGGCAACCTGTTTGTGGGCGATCGCAGCGGCACCATTTTCAAGATCAATCCGCAGCGGCAGATCTTCGTCCACGCCACGCTCGAGCCAAGCGTATCCGCATACCACATGGCCGTAAACGCCGCCGGGACGCTGTTTGTTACCGCTCCGACACTCTCCTCCAACGAGGCCATCTGGGCCATCGAACCGAACGGCGACACGCGCGCGTGGTTCCGCGGTCTCGGCCGACCGCAGGGGCTCGCGATCTCCCGCGAAGGCGATATCTATCTCGCCGCGTGCCTCCATGGGCGGCATGGGCTCGTGCGCGTTACGGCCACTGGCGAAGCAAAACTCGTGCTCGCCGGAACCAACCTCGTTGGCGTTGCATTCTCTCCTCTTGGGACCGCAGTTCTGGCCACCAACGATGCCGTTTATGATGTCGATTTGGGAGTGGAAGGGCTGAGGCTGTTCTAAGCTGCTGGCTTTTAGCAAAGATCCGCCATCTGTAGAGCCCCGCGCCGGAGCAGAGTCAGGGCGCGCCATCGGTTGAGCGCCCAATCAGATATCGCAACGGTCTCATCCGGCCCACCGTCGCGAGCGGCTAGAAGTCAGGAGCCTGAAGCTGTTCTTATGAAATCCGAGATCATTGCCGTCGGCTCCGAGATGCTCACCCCGTACCGCCAGGACACCAACTCCCTCTACCTTACGGAAAAGCTCAACGGAATCGGCGTCACCGTCGCATTCAAGACCATCGTGGGCGATCGTCAGAAGGACCTGGTCAACGCAATTCGCACGGCGCTCGGCCGCACCGACATTGTTGTCCTGATGGGCGGACTTGGACCCACAGAAGACGACTTGACCCGCGAAGCTGCCGCTGAAGCGCTCTCGATCAGCCTGCGCCGCGATGCATCACAAGTTGCTGCGCTCCATGCACGCGCGGCGACGTGGCGCATCCCCATGCCCCAAAACAACCTGAAGCAAGCTGATGTTCTCCAAGGCGCCACACTGCTCCCCAACCCGAATGGCAGCGCGCCGGGCCAGTGGCTTGACATAACTTTCGAAGGCTATCGCAAGCTCATCGCGCTGATCCCCGGGCCGCCGCACGAATGCCAACCGCTCTTCGATGCGGAGTGCCTGCCCCGCTTGCGCGAAATAGTGCCGCCGCGTTCCATCGCAGTGCGCACGCTGAAGGCGGCCATGATTCCGGAGTCGCAGGCCGACAAGCTGTTGGCGCCTATCTACGGCACCTACCCCGACGTCGAGACCACTCTTCTGGCGCACACCGGCGACCTTCAGATCACTCTCATCTGCTCAAAACC
Organism: uncultured Acidobacteriaceae bacterium; assembly: GCA_963758785.1. Classification (GTDB taxonomy): domain Bacteria; phylum Acidobacteriota; class Terriglobia; order Terriglobales; family Acidobacteriaceae; genus Telmatobacter. The sequence continues at coordinate 498,823 of CAVWXA010000007.1, read as the reverse complement.
GAGCGTCGAGGCCGCGCAGAAGCGCGTTGATGAGCTTGCCGAACGGTTGGAAGAGGCCCTCGAAGATTGGATCTACTCTTCGCAGGGCGATACTCTCGAGCAGATTGTGCTGTACTATCTTGGGCTCCGCCAAGCCACGCTGGCCGTGGCCGAAAGTTGCACCGGCGGCCTGATTGCGCAGCGCATCACTTCTGTCCCCGGAGCCTCGCGCGCGTTTGTCGGCGGAGTGGTTGTCTACTCTGATGAGGTGAAGACATCATTCGCCGGCGTGCCAGCGGAGCTAATCACAAAGCACGGTGCGGTATCCGCTGAGGTGGCGAAGGCTTTAGCGGACGGCATCCGCCAGCGTACCGGCGCAACCATGGGAGTCGGAGTCACGGGCATCGCCGGCCCCACGGGTGCCACAGAATCGAAGCCCATCGGATTGGTCTACATCGCCGTGACGGATGCACAAGGCGCCGACGCTGTGCAACGCACCTTTCGCGGAGACCGCATTCGCGTGCGCGAATGGGCCAGCCAACTTGCGCTCGACCTGGTGCGGCGCAGGCTGAGGTAGCAGGCGGGACTTGCGCACAGAGCCATCATTTAACCGATGCCGGGCGCCGCTCCGCAGACCAGGCGCAATTCTCCTGACCGCCCGGCAAGCGCGCAGACTGGCGGAATCTCTCGCTTTTACTTGGTAACGATCGGCCGGTAGCCCGAAGTTCCAGCCTTCTTCAGCGCTTCCGTCGCATCTGCGATGCTCATCAACGGGGTGGTCTTGACCGACTTCAATGAGCCGCCCGCGGCAGCGGCAAGGGCCAAGGCCGCCGCATTGATGTTGTTGGGCATTTCGACGATGAGCACCAGATCGTGCTCTCCAAACGACAGCCACGAACCGCCAATTTTTCCGCTGAGTGTCTTCGCCACCTTCTTCACATGCTCGGTGCGGTCCTGTGGGTTCGCAATCAGAGCGGCAAGCGCTTCAGACGTGTAGGAGCACTGCACGAGATAACTGGGCATGGGTTTCACCTTTCGAAGGGAATATTCTTCTGGGGGCCGAAGTGGACAAAGTATACATGGGGGACTCGCATCTGCGGTGCACCAGCCGACCAGCGGGAAGGTCATGCCGGCCCAATGATCCTTTGCTACACTGCTCCTTGCGGCGGTTCCAAAATAGTCGCAACTTGGATACGACAACGCCGGAGCCTCTAGAGATCGATTCCCGATTGACCATACGCCACAATCACAACCGTCGCGGCGGGAGAACAAATGCCAGTTGTTGAGCTCGCGGGAGTGTCCAAAGCCTACGAGAGCAAGATTGCAGTAAATGACTTGAGCCTCAAGATCGAGGCGGGCCAGATGTTCGGCCTGCTGGGGCCGAACGGAGCCGGAAAGACGAGTTCCATCCGCATGATGATGGGCATCACCCTGCCTGATTCCGGCCACATCGATCTCTTCGAAAAGCCATTCGATCGCAAGAACCTTGATCGCGTCGGTTATCTACCCGAGGAGCGCGGCCTTTACAAGAAGATGAAGGTCATCGATCAGCTGATTTTCTTTGGCCAGCTGCACGGTGTCGCTGCAGATGAAGCCCGCAAACGCGCCGTGAACTGGGCGTCGCGCATGGAGATCGCTGGCTCACTCGAAAAGAAGACGCAGGAACTTTCAAAGGGCATGCAGCAGAAGATTCAGTTCATCGCCACACTGCTCCATGACCCCGGCCTGGTAGTGATGGACGAGCCCTTCAGCGGTCTCGATCCCGTGAACACCACACTGCTGCAGGATGCTCTGCTCGAACTGAAGGCCCAAGGCAAAGCTATTCTCTTCTCGACTCACCGGATGGACCAGGTGGAAAAGCTTTGCGATGCAATTTGCCTCATCAATAACGGTGAAGCGGTTCTGGCCGGCAAGGTACGCGAAATTAAGAGCCGCTATGAACGCAATCGCGTGATCGTCGAATTCGAGGGCAACGCGGCATTTCTAAAGAGCGAAGAGATCGCTGAGGCGAACAACTATTCCGGACGCGCCGAGATCAAGCTCAAGCCCCACGGCGACGCGCAGAAGCTTCTGCACCAGGCAGCCTCGATGGCGACTATTTATCGCTTTGAGCTGGTCGAGCCCTCGCTCGAAGAGATCTTCATCCAGACCGTGGGAGGCAAGACCGATGCGTAATATGCTTCTGATCGCGAAACGCGAATACCTGGAGCAGATACGCGGTCGTGCTTTTCGCATTTCGACTCTGCTCGTGCCGCTGCTCTTGATCTTCCTCCTCAGCGTGAGCTCGTTTACCAGCCGCAAGATGGGCACAGGCAAGCGCATTGTTGTCGCAGCTGATAATCTCACGCTTGCCGACGACATTCGCGCCAATCTTCTGAACGAAACGCACGCACGCGATACGGTTGAAACAGTCGCCCCGTTTACCGAGCAGGATCGTGCCAACCTTCTCGCGCGGATTGAGAACAAATCCATTGACGGGCTCCTAATCATTGAGAACTCCGCGTCGAGCCGGCCGAGCGTCACGTATATCTCTGAATCTTCCGGCGATCTGATGGAGAGTTCGCGCATGGACTCAGCCATCAACGACGCCCTCCTGAACCTGCGCCTGGAGCAGCAGGGATTGACGCCGCAACAGGTGCAATCGCTCGTCAAGACCGTTTCAATTCAACCTCTGCAGATCTCGAGCACCGGCAAGACCGGCAAGAGCCAGGGCATGACGCCGTTTTACAAGGCGATGCTGATGACTTTCCTGATGACGATGCCCATTCTTCTTTATGGAATGGACATGGCGCGCTCGATTGTGGAAGAGAAGAACTCGCGGATCTTCGAGGTGATGCTCGCGGTAGCGCGCCCCGAAGATATGCTTGCGGGCAAGCTGCTCGGTGTTGGCGCAGTTGGGCTGACGCAAATTGCCATCTGGATCGCCGGCGCAGTTTTGTTGAGCGGCTCGGCACTGCTGCCGGCGCTGCTCAGCGGCCAAATCAAAATCCATTTCACGCTGCTCGAAGGCGTCCTGTTCCCCGTTTACTTCGTTCTGGGCTTTTTCCTTTACAGCGCCTTTTTCTCTGGCCTCGCTGCCACTTGCGAGACTGCACAAGATCTGCAAATGTACATCACGCTGGCTGTCATTCCCACCTGGACCAGCTTTGCGATTCTGCCTTTCTTGCTCAACAACCCCAATTCGCCCTGGGTGGTTGCCGCATCCATCTTTCCGCCGACCGCGCCCCTGGTGATGGTGTCGCGCATCGGCATGCTGGCGCCCCCCTTTCCTTATTGGCAGCTCGCGCTTTCGCTTGCGCTTCTGGTCTTCAGTATCTGGGCGGTGCTGTGGTTCGCCTCGCGGCTCTATCGCGTGGGCATCCTCATCTATGGCAAGCGCGCCACGCTGCCCGAACTGCTACGTTGGCTGCGGTACTCTTGAGTGGAGTTCGCCGCGGCGGACAGAGTTGAATGATCCAACTTGAGCAAAGATCGCAGGCGCAATTGGAGTCGAATGGAAGTCTGCGTCTTGGTCGCCTACTCTAAAATCGTCTGAGTGACCATTGAAACCACCCAGCGATTTACTTTTCGCCAACGTTTTGTTTTGGCTGTGGTTCCACACGTGGTGTGGGCGCTTCTGTGGTTGGTGGGCCGTACCTGGCGCTTCCAGACCATTGCTGAAGAGGGCGCAATGCCGTTGCCGATGGGCTCGGGCGCTGGCGCCGATATTTTCTGCTTCTGGCACCAATGCGTCATTCCCTGCACGTTCTACTTTCGCCGCACCGGCGCTACCATCATCGTGAGCCGAAGCTTCGATGGCGAGCTGATCACGCGCACTCTTCAGCTTTTTGGATTCAAGACTGTGCGTGGTTCCAGTTCTCGCGGCGCCCGCGAGGGTTTGCTGGGTCTAAAAGAAGTAATCTCAAGCGGCAAACCGGCCATTTTTACTGCAGACGGTCCGCGTGGGCCGGTCTACCAAGCCAAAATGGGAGCCATCAAGCTGGCGCAATTGACGGGAGCGCGCATCGGCGCCTTTCATCTGCAGCCCGAGCGTGCGTGGACGATGCGGTCATGGGATCGGTTCCTCGTTCCCAAGCCATTCTCTCGGATTGCAGTGAGCTGGGCCCGATGGACTTCGGTTCCGGCAGACCTTGGGCCGGACCAATTCGAGCAAAAGCGCGAAGAGCTGAACGCCGCAATCGAGCGCGCGCGGCTGCTGGCACTGAGACACTTCGGGAAATCCAATGTCTGAAGAGGGTCTTCCAAAGAGTAAAAGCGCGGAGCACCGTGTCGACGATTTCGATTACGATCTGCCCGAGGAGTTGATCGCGCAGCAACCCCCGGAGGAACGCGGCACGAGCCGCATGCTGGTAATGAATCGCGGAACCGGAGCCGTGCAGGATGACATTTTTGCCGGATTTGGCGACCAGCTCCGGCCGGGCGACCTGCTGGTTCTGAACGATAGTCGCGTGATTCCGGCTCGCCTGTATGCCCGCCGCACACTTGTACGCGACCGCGAGAAACCATCCGGTCGCATTGAAGTGATGCTGGTTGAACCAGCGGGCGAAAACCAATGGCGCGCGCTGGTGAGACCGGGCCGCAACGTGGCCATTGGCGAGCGTCTGGTTTTTCCGTCAGCCAATGGAGGTATCGCGCTCGAAGCGGAAGTGCTCGAGCGCGGAAAGTTCGGCGAGCGGCTGCTCGAATTTGCGCCGGCCGATGATTTTTTCGCGGTACTCGATCGGATTGGCCATGTGCCGCTGCCTCCTTACATCCATCGCGAAGATGCTGAAGCAGATCGCGAGCGGTACCAGACTGTTTTCGCCAGCGAGCACGGCTCGGTAGCTGCTCCCACAGCTGGTTTACACTTCACGCCGCGGATGCTCGGGGCGCTGGCGGTAAAGGGAGTTGAGATCGCTCGCGTGACGCTGCACGTAGGGCTGGGTACATTTGCGCCGTTGCGCGTGGATCGAGTCGACGAAGTGCGTTTGCATCGCGAGCGGTACTCGATTGGCGCGACGGCCGCCGATGCGCTCAATCGCGCCGTCACCGACGGTCGGCGGATTGTAGCTGTCGGCACCACGGTAATACGGACATTGGAAGCCGCAGCACTTGAGGTAGGGGGAAGCCAAATCAAGCCCCATTCCGGCACAACGGAGATCTTCATCTCGCCCGGCTTTGAGTTCCGCGTGGTGAGCGCGCTACTCACCAACTTTCACCTGCCCCAGTCGAGCCTGTTGATGCTGGTGAGTGCGTTCGCAGGACGCGAGCGCGTGTTGGCCGCATATCGGCACGCCGTGGACGAGAAGTATCGGTTCTTCAGCTACGGCGATTGCATGTTCATCGCTTGAGCGCCAGCTACTGTCTTCCGGCCTCTAGCTCCGGTCTCGCTACTTCCTATGCCCTGTTCCCTGTCCACTGTTATTCTCACTAGCGTGACAGACCAAGCCAAGCCGCCCGTCTTCCTGCTTGACGCCATGTCGTTCATCTTTCGTGCGTATCACGCGATGCAGCGCAGCCGGCCCATGTCGACGCGTTCTGGATTGCCCACTGCGGCCACCTACGTCTTCGTGAACATGATTAAGAAGTTGCGGCAAGACTTTGAGCCAAAGTATTTTGCAGCCGTCTTCGATGTGAGCGGCGAGGTCTTCCGTGACGAACGGGCCCGCGCCATTGGGAAACTGCGCCGATGGAATGGCAAGACGCAGAGTTTCGAAGACGTGAGCTACGAGGGTTACAAAGCCAAGCGTGAGGCCATGCCCGAGGACCTGCGGCGACAGATTCCATACATTCGCCGCGCGCTCGAAGCCCTTCGCATTCCCATTTTGCAAGCCGAGGGATTCGAGGCGGACGATGTAATCGGGACGCTGGCCCGCGAGGCAGCTGAAAAAGGGTACGAGGTCTTCATTGTCAGTGGCGACAAGGACATGATGCAGTTAGTGACGCCACACGTGAAGATTTTGAATCCACAGAAAGATAACCTGATTCTTGACCCAGCTAAGGTAGCGGAGACGCTGGGTGTGCCGCCGGACAAGGTTGTGGATGTAATGGCGTTACGTGGCGACTCGGTTGACAACATCCCTGGCGCGCCGGGCATCGGCGACAAAGGTAGCGTGGAGCTGATCCGCGAGTTCGGCACTTTGGAAGCGGTCCTGGATCGTGCCGCCGAGGTCAAGCGAAAAGCGTATCGCGTGTCACTTGAGCAAAACCGAGATACGGTCCTGCTGTCAAAGGAGCTCGTGACAATCGATTGCCGAGTGCCACTGGAGCTGGACCTGGGCGCGATGGAGACGCAACCACCGGACATTGAGGCGTGCCGCACGCTGTTTACTGAGCTGGAGTTCACTTCAATGCTGCGCGACCTCGCTCCCGCGGCGGGAGGGACCCAAGCGGAGCTGATCGACGAGCCCACTCCCGAGCAGGTCGCCGCGTTTTACGTTGCCGCGCGGCGCGATGGATTCGCATTCGCGCTCGATGCCGCGGAGCCGATTGAAGAGGAATCGGACGACGAAGCGCCGGCAACACTGTCGCTGCTCGACCTGGCCGAAGCCGCCGGCAGAAAAGCGCAATTCAATATAGGAGTCAGCGCCGACCCCGCTTGCGCACTGCGATTGCAGCTTACGCCAGAGCTGCGTGCACTGCTTGAAGACGCGGCCACACCAAAGCTCGCTCATGACTTGAAACTCGCGCTGCATGTTCTTCATGAGGATGGAGTTGAGCTACGCGGCACGGTCGACGATTCGATGCTGCTCTCTTATGCGCTGAACACCACGCACGCCACGCAATCGCTGGCCGACGTGGCCGCGCGGCACAACCAGATGGCGCCGTCTTCCCTGCCCGCAGCGGCTGCGGCGATTCACGCGCTGGTGCCCGCGCTTCGCGACGAAGCGGACAAAGCCGGAGTGTCGCGCGTGTATACCGAGATCGATTTGCCGCTGGCGCCGGTGCTTTTTCGCATGGAGCAGGCCGGGGTGCGCATCGATACAGCTGCGTTGGGCAGATTTTCGGGGAAGTTGAGCGCAGAAATTGAGCGTGTCGGTGAGCGGATCTTCGAGTTGGCCGGACAGCGCTTCAACATCAACTCGCCCAAACAACTTGGCGTTGTGCTGTTTACCCACCTCGGCCTGCCGGCTCCTCCGAGCCGCGGCAAAAACAAGTCTGTTTCTACCGCTCAGGACGTGCTGGAGTTCCTGGCGGAGAAGCACGAAGTGCCCAAGCTGGTGCTGGAATATCGGCATCTTTCGAAGCTGAAGTCGAATTATGTTGACGCGCTGCCGCTTCTGGCTGATGCGGAATCGCGCGTGCACACGACGTTTCAGGCAGCGGCCACGGCGACAGGAAGGCTGTCGTCGGTCAATCCGAATTTGCAGAATATTCCCATTCGTACGGAACTGGGGCGAGAGATTCGCGCCGCATTTACCGCCGCGCCGGGTACGCAACTGCTCTCGGCCGATTACTCGCAGATTGAGCTGCGGTTGTTGGCGCACTTCAGCGGCGATCCGCTGTTGAGGCGCGCATATACGGAAGGAATCGACATCCACACGCTCACGGCGAGCGAGGTGTTCGGCGTGCCTGTCGAGAATATGGATAAGGAGACACGCGGGCGGGCAAAGGCAGTGAACTTCGGCATCGTGTACGGAATTTCGGCGTTCGGGCTGGCAGCGCAGCTGGGGATTCCGCAGGTCGAAGCGAAGGCATACATCGAGCGATACTTTGCGCGTTACCAGGGCGTCAGAGTGTTCATTGAAAAAACGCTCGAGCAGACGCGGAAAGACGGATTTGTGCGCACCATGTTCGGACGGATGCGGCCGATTCCCGACATTGAGAGCCGCAATCCGAACCAGCGCGGATTCGCCGAACGCACGGCGATCAACACGCCGCTGCAGGGCACCGGCGCTGACCTGATCAAGCTGGCCATGATCTCTCTGGATCGCAAGTTGGCTGAGCGAAAGCTGAAGACGCGCATGGTGCTGCAGGTTCACGATGAGCTGCTGTTCGAGGTTCCGCTGGATGAGACCGATGAGGTTGCCTCGCTGGTTCAGACTGAGATGGAGAGCGTGGCGAAGCTGAGCGTGCCGCTGGTTGCCGATTTGGGGTTTGGACCGAATTGGCGTGATTTGAAGTAAGGCTGGATGTGTTGCTTGCAACTGCGCTGGTAAATATCTGTTGGTTAAGGGCTTGGAGAATCCCGAGAAGCGCGAGCCTGACGGAGCTTGCATTACGACTAACGGGATCGAATTGGCGCTTCTCTATTGAAACGCGGGATTGTGGGATCGTGGCAAAGGTTTCGGCAAAGCATCTTCCGGCTTACCTTGATGAGATGGCCTTCCGGTTTAACGATCGGTCCAACCCTTACTTATTCCGCGATACGCTCATGAAACTGATTGAAGCACCGGTATTGGAATATAAGAAGCTCACTGCCGCGTGAGAGGAGAGCCGCTAGCAAGAAGTCTGTCGGCAAGCTTGTTGAGGTAAGTGCAAATCCACAATACACGATCTTGAGAAAGCGTAAAACTCCCCTCCTCGATCGAGTGGAACAAGGCCTTTTTATCGTCATCTTCTGGCGTTGCTCCGAGAAAAGAGACCGCTCGCGCGTGCCATGGGTCACAATCAGTCACTCGTTCTTGAATATTCTTCATAATTTCTTTCTTTAATTGAGCGCGCTTATCTTCAAATGGTTGACGCGCCTTGACTATTGCTGCCTCGTTCATATTCCCGAATGGCACCTTCGCCGCGGCCATATTTTCATGATTCCACAGATATAAGTCGGCAGACCAGTATCCATCCCATTCGTCCCGAAGGGTCTTAGTCTTGCCCTGGATAATGAGCGCTACCGATATCGGATCTTGAATATTTATGTCCTCCAGATTCGATGGTTGTTCCATCTGTTTGCTTTTTTTCGGCTTACTTTGCGGCCGGGATAAAGGCTGCGATTGTGCTGGAGTCCCAGTTGGTGTTTGGAGCTGTTTCGGAGCGTTCCCTTGAATTGGGGGTCCGGGGTGTTCTTCCCTAGCTTTCTCCGCGACCTCAAACTTCCTGGTAGCCACGCCAGTGCCCCAAACGACAAAAAATGAGAGAAGAACAGCAGCGATGAGTGCGCCCAGAATACCAAGGGCAAACCTCTTCCCTTGCAGGCGAGAGAAAAAGCCTTTAATACGCTGTCTAGGTAAAACCTCCCAAGCCAAGTGCCAGACCACAACCAAACAAAGCCATGGCATCCAAGGAGTCACGATCTCGGGAAATTTAGTCACGGCCCACCCAACAATGACCGCGACGACGATCAGTTCTACAAAGAACTTGCGGAGGAATCCCATAGGAAGCGTGACCACCCCATACCCCAATCCTCCTACCGGGGCATACCCTGTGTAAAGGTGAACAATCCTTTGCGTTTACTCGCAAAAATGGATAATCATGCGCTCATTTCACCAGCCTGGATGAGGGTGATAATCACCCTGCAACAAAGCTTGCATACTTATCCAATTTATGTGTATATTTATTCAAGCGCGGTTTCCGCCCAGCGGGCCGCGCCTTTGATTTGCCCGCAAATGGGCCCGGTACCAAAATATGAAGGTTCAACGCCTCAACGTGATCCGCGAAGTGCTGACGAGTTCTCACGTCGCCAGCCAGGACGAGCTGCGCCGCAAGCTGCGCCGCCGCGGAATTCATGTGACGCAGGCGACGCTCTCGCGCGATATTCACGAATTGCAGCTTTCAAAGGGGCCGGCGGGCTATTCGCTGCCCAATGGCCACGGAAACGGCGCTGCAGCGGATGCGGCGGAAGACGATCAACCCCCTTCTCTGACCGAAGTGATCAATAGCTTTGGCATGCGCGTGCGCCAGGCCATGAATCAAGTGGTGCTGGGAACGGTGATGGGCGGAGCGCAGCCTGTGGCCACGGCCCTGGACCGTGAAGAATGGCCGGAAGTAATAGGCACTATTGCGGGCGATGACACGGTCCTGGTGATTTGCTTAGACGCGCGCCACGCTGGCGAAGTGGTGTCTCGTTTGAAAGCGATGCTGGAATCATGACGAAGGCCGTACAAACCGCGGTTGTGGGAGTGACGGGATACGCCGGCGCCGAACTGGCGCGGCTGTTGTTACATCATCCGCGCCTCCAGGGCAAACCTCCGGTGTTTGCCGGGCGCGTGGACGAAAAAGATTTGGCGCGCGGCGGCATTCCGATGACAGAGATTCATCCGCAGCTCGCGGACAACAATGGAAGCGGCGAATTGAAGATGGAGCCGTTTTCGTGGGGGTTGCTCGTGGATCGCGGCGTCGATGTGCTATTTCTGGCCACGCCGCATGAGCAATCGCGCGAGTGGGCTCCCGAAGGGCTGAAGCACGGATTGCGCGTGGTGGATTTGAGCGGCGCCTGGCGGCTTACGGATGCGGCGAATCGCGCCGTTTATGCATTCAAGGACGATGGGAGCGAGGCGGCCGCGGCCACGCAATCGCAGGCTATCTACGGCATGCCTGAGCTCAACCGCAAGCAGATCGTCGGGGCGCGGCTGATTGCGAATCCAGGCTGCTACGCAACGTCGATTATTCTGCCGCTGAAGCCACTGGTTGACGCAGGGCTGGTCGACCTGGAGCACGGCATTGTTGCCGATGCCAAGAGCGGCGTCAGCGGTGCGGGAAAGGCGCCGACAGCCAAAACTCATTTCATGAACGCCGCAGATAACCTTTCAGCGTACGGAGTTTTCACGCATCGCCACACCGGCGAACTGCTGGAGCAGATCGGAGTTTCGGCGAGCCAGATGGTCTTTACGCCGCACTTGCTGCCGATTCCGCGCGGAATTCTATCCACGATCTACGTCCGCTTCAAGAGTGCTCAGACACACGAGAGCGTGGCGCAAGTCTATCGCGCCTTTTTTGCCGGCAGCCCGATGGTGCGCATCTACGAAAAATCGTTGCCGCAGATTCAGTACTCGGTGCGGACCAACTATGCCGACATCGGGTTTCAGCTGGACGCGAGCGGGCGGCGCGCGGTGATTGTGAGTTGCCTCGACAATTTGCTGAAGGGCGCTGCCGGTCAGGCCGTGCAAAACATGAATGTGATGCTCGGCTGGGGCGAGGCGGAGGGACTGGGATGAAAAGCGCCGCGAAGGGGCTGGAATGAAGTATGTGATCAAATTGGGCGGCGCAGGCCTTGAAACGCCCTCGCTGCTGGATGGCTGCACGCGGGCCATTGCAGACTTGGTGCGTGATGGCAACCAGGTTGCGGTGGTCCACGGCGGGGGTGTGCAGTTGACCCGTACGCTCAAGGCTCTGGGCAAGCAGAGCGAATTCATTGACGGGCTGCGCGTGACCGACGCGGAGACGCGCGACGTGGCGCTGATGGTGTTTGCCGGTCGCGTGAATAAGGGACTGGTCGCCGCGCTTGGCGCGCTGGGTCAGCCGGCTGTCGGCCTTTCCGGCGGCGATGGATTACTTTTTCGCGCACGCAAAAAACGCACCGTGCCCGATCTCGGATTTGTGGGTGAGATTGCGGCGAGCGATCCGCGGTGGCTTGAGGCCATTTGGCAACTGAACGGCGTGCCGGTGATCTGCTCCATGGCTCTTGGCTTTGATGGCGAGTATTACAACATCAATGCTGACGAGATGGCCGCGGCCTGTGCCGTTGCCTGCCGCGCCGATGCGCTGGTTTTTCTCACCGATGTTCCAGGCGTGAAAGGAGCCAACGGCGAAGTGCTGCGCTGGCTCTCGATCGATCAAATTGCGGAGATGGCCAAGAGCGCCGTCATCTCAGGCGGCATGCTGCCCAAGCTGGGGGCCTGCCGGGAGGCATTGCTGAACGGGGTAAAGCGCGTGCGAATCTTGCCCGCCGAGGCTGCGGGTTTTTTGCCGGACCTGTGCAGCTCGCGCGTGGCGCACGGCACTGAAGTGATGGTCGCCTAAGGAGGCTTTGCAACGATGAAATTCGAAGAAATTCGCGCCGCGGAAGCCAGGCTGCTGCTTTCCACTTATGAGCGGAGCCCCGTGCTTTTTGTTGGCGGCGAGGGTGTGAACGTGATCGATGAAAAGGGCGATCGCTACCTGGATCTGCTCAGTGGCATCGGCGTAAACGCCCTCGGCTACAATCATCCGGCAATCGTGGAGGCGATTACGCGGCAGAGCCGCGCGCTCATCCACATTTCGAATCTCTTCTACCACGAAGGGCAGGCGGAGTTGGCAATTCGCCTGACCGAGCGCACCGGACTCGACCGCGTCTTCTTCTGTAACAGCGGAACTGAAGCGTGCGAGGGCGCGCTGAAGCTGGCGCGCGCTTATGCAGGTTTGAAGCGTAGTGAAGGCGCAATGATTGGCACCAAATTTCTAGCCCTGGAGCAAAGCTTCCACGGGCGTACCTTTGGCGCGGTCTCGACTACGTTCAAGGAAAAGTATCGCGAGCCGTTCGCTCCCGTGGTTCCGGGCGTGGAGTTTGTCCGCTTCAACGACGTGGCTGACCTTCGCGCCAAGTTTTCCAGCGAGGTGTGCGCCATTCTTGTCGAGACCATCCAGGGCGAGGGCGGCGTGCGTCCGCTGACGCAGGAATTTTTCGCCGAGGCGCGCGCATTGGCGAACTCCACGGGCGCTCTTCTGATAGTGGACGAGATCCAGGCCGGCATGGGCCGCACCGGAAAGTGGTGCGCGTATCAGCATTACGGAATCCAGCCGGACGTGACCATGCTGGCCAAGCCTCTCGCAGGCGGCATTCCGCTGGGCGCGGTGTTGTGCACGGAAGAGGTTGCGCGTGTGATTCACGCCGGCATGCACGGAACGACCTTCGGTGGAGGGCCGCTGGCCTGCGCGGTTGGCGTCGCTGTGATCGACACCATTGAGAAGGAAGGGCTGCTGGCGAACGCGACTCAAGTGGGTAACTATTTTCAGGAACGTTTGCGCTGGCTTGCTTCTCGACATGAGACGATTATCGATGTGCGCGGAAGAGGCCTGATGATCGCCGCCGAGCTCGATTCGGCCGATCTGGCCAAGCTCACCGTGGCGGAGATGCTCAAGCGGCGCATTCTGATTAATTGCACGAGCGACACAGTATTGCGCTTCCTGCCGCCGTACATTCTGGAACGCGCGCACGTCGATACGGCGATTGCCGCGCTGGACGAGATCTTCGCTGAACATGCTGCCGCGCACTCTGCTGCGCCGCCCGCAGGAGGACAACGTCATGGCTAGCAAAATAACCATGGAGCGTAAGGAGCGCGCCGTTCAGGTGCAGAAAGATCCAGACGTGCTGGCAGCGGCGGCGCGGATGGCGGGCGAGGATCTGTGCTCGATCGAAGATCTTTCCAGCGCCGAGGTGCGCGCCATTTTGAAGCTGGGCCACGATGTGAAACACAATCCCCGCGAGTATCGCCACGCACTTGACGCCAAGCAGATGGTGCTGATGTTCGAGAAGGCCAGCCTGCGCACGCGCCTGGCTTTCGAGACCGGCATGAACACCATGGGCGGGAACGCGATCTTCGTGGACCAGACCAACCAGCCACTGGGCGAGCGCGAGACAATCGCGGACGTGGCGCGCAACCTTGAGCGTTGGGTCGACGTGATCGTGCTGCGCACGTACGCGCATGACACCATCACAGAGATGGCCGCCAACTCGCGAGTGCCGGTGGTGAACGCGCTCTCTGACTTCGAGCATCCGTGCCAGGCCCTGGCCGACTTTATGACCCTTGAGGAGCATTTCGGCACGGCTACGGGCTTGAACTTCACCTATGTCGGCGACGGCAACAACGTGTGCCACTCGCTGATGCTGACCGGGGCCCAGTTGGGAGCCAATGTGACTGTGGCCACGCCGCGCGGCTACTCACCCGAGATCGAGATTGTAACGGCGGCGCGCGAAATGGCAGAGAAGAACCAATGTGAACTACGGCTGATGCAGGATCCGCACGCCGCGGTTGAAGGCGCAGACGCGGTTTACACCGATGTGTGCGTCAGCATGGGCATGGAACACGAATCGACCAAGCGCGCGCCCATTTTCCGGCCGTTCCAGGTGAACGAAGAGCTGATGCGGAAAGCGGCACCCCACGCGGTGTTCATGCACTGCCTGCCTGCGAGGCGCGGCGAAGAAGTGACTGACGCCGTGATCGACAGCCCGCAGTCGATCGTCTTCGACCAGGCAGAGAATCGCTTGCATGCGCAGAAGGCGCTGCTGCTGTTGCTGCTGGGTGGACTGGCGAACACGGCCAGCTTTCAGCAGGCAGTGAACGGTGGACGGTGAGAAGAAAGAGGCAATGAAGTGAAGATGTGGTCAGGCCGCTTCCGCGAGCCGTTGAACCCGCTCTTCGAATCCTGGCAGCAGTCATTGCGATTTGACTGGCGGCTGCTGGCCTGCGAGCTTGCGGCCAGCAAGGCTCATGCGCGGATGATCGCAGCGGCTGGAGTGCTCACGTCGGAGGAGCTGGCGACCATCCTGCACGGACTTGACGCCATTATTCCGCGTGCGCAGAAGCGTGCGACCGCACTCTACAGCAGGGAGTGGCTTGACGCGACGAGCGAGCCTGGTATCGGCAAAGTCAGGAGCATGGCGCCGGGCATCCTGGTTTCGAAGGCCGAGGATGTGCACCATTACGTCGAGCTTGAGCTCACCGAGGAGGTCGGCGAGCTGGCATTGAAGCTGCATACCGGCCGCAGCCGCAACGAGCAAATCGCCACCGACATGCGGCTTTATGTTCGCGAGGAGATTGCTCACACCATCGAACGCCTTGCACTGTGGGCCGAGGCACTGGTCGAACAGGCACGAACGGCCGGTGATGCCGTGATGCCTAGCTATACACACATGCAGCGCGCGGAGCCGGTGCTCGTGGCTCATTGGCTGCTTGCTTACGTGGAGATGATTCTGCGCGATGTATCGCGCCTCACGGATTGTTCCGATCGACTGAATTATTGTCCGCTCGGCTCGGGCGCAGTGGCTGGCGCAACGCTTGCTCTCGACCGCACCATCGCGGCAAAGGCGCTGGGGTTTGTTGCGCCCACGGCCAACTCGATCGATGCCACCAGCGACCGTGACTTTGCACTTGAGTTTGCCCAGGCCGCGGCGACGCTTGGCATTCATATTTCCCGTTTCGCCGAGGAGATCACGCTGTTTGCGACGAGCGAATTCGGGTTCGTCGAACTGCCGGAGAGTTTCTCCACGGGGTCCAGTGCGATGCCGCAAAAGAAGAACCCCGATCTGACGGAACTGCTGCGCGGCAAGTGCGGACGCCTGCTGGGCGCATGCACAACGTTGTCGACGATCCTCAAGGGGCTGCCTCTTGCATACAATAAAGACTTGCAGGAGACACAGGAGCCAGTGTTCGAAGTGGCCGACACGCTGGAGGGAATGTTGCAGGTTTTGCCAAAGTTTACACGCGCGCTTCGCTTCCAGCCTCGACCGGATGCAGGCTGCCGCGCAGTCGGGCTATCTGAATGCGATGGCCGCGGCTACTTACCTTGTTCACAAGGGCGTGCCGTTTCGTACCGCGCACGAAAAGATCGGGCATGCGGTGCGGTTTGCCATCGAAAAGGGTGTCGAACTAAGCGATCTGACGCTCGCCGAGCTGCGCCAATTTGGCGACGAATTCGCCGATGATTTCTACGCTGCCGTTACGCTCGAAGCCACGCTGGATTGCCACGATGTTACCGGTGGAACGGCTCGCGCACGCGTAAAGAAGGCACTCGATGCCGCGGCCGAGAGGATTGCGGCGCTTGCCAAGTCCAACGTTGAGGAGGCCATTCATGCTGGTGCGTAAGGCACTGCTGCACGACGCCTCCAACATCTACGACCTTGTAAATTCGCTCTCCGGCGACGGAACTCTGCTGAAGCGGCCCTTCGCCGAGGTGTGCGAGAACATTCGCGACTTTACGATTGCCGAGTCCGATGCAAACGTGTTTCTGGGTTGCGGCGCGCTGCACCTTTACGGCCCGCATCTCTGCGAAGTGCGCTCGATCGTGGTGAAGCCCGAGGCCAAGAGCCAGGGCGCAGGCGGCCGGATCCTGAACGCGTTGATTGAAGAAGCCGAAATGCACGGCATCCAGTCCGTGTGCCTGTTTACGCGCATCCCGGATTTCTTCTTCAAATACGGCTTCCGCACGGTGGAAGACAAGGCCGAGCTGCCGGACAAGATCTTCAAGGATTGCCAAACCTGCCCACGCCTGCACCGCTGCGACGAAGTGGCCATGGTGCGCGGTCGCATCCCGCGCATGTCGATCCTGGGGCCTCGCGAAGAGGCGCAGGAACTGGTTCGCCTGTCGGGGTAGATCAGTTCACAGTTCTCAGTTCCCAGGTCACAATTCACACAGCCGGTGGAGCAACGAAGTAGCGCGGGTGTTTATCTTTCGGTAACTCCTCCCCCCCATCCCCTTTCGAGGGTAAGTGCTTTCCCTTCAGCGGTTTGTACCCTTGATCATTTACTCCATCCCCCTGATTCCAAAGAGGTTATGCGCTATGATCCCCAATTCAAAGGGGTTACGGGCATGTTTTCGGGGTGTTTGCACCATAAATGGTGCGAGCCGTCCCGAATCCGGCTGATTTTGCGCATGTACTGAGCCAGTACAGGATCTCGCGTTCGGATCGAAGTCGTTTATTTTCTGCAGGCTGGAGAAGGTGTACTGGGATACTGACTCAGTATCCAGGCCGGGGTTGGAGGAAATCGTCTCTGCATCGATGCCGACGACGATGCTCTTGCGTTCTTTTCGCATATGCTGGACTCCAAAAACAGGCAACAGGGATCAGGGAACCGGGATCAAGTAATGCCCCAGCGCCAAGGACCGTTGTCCTGGTGATGCTAGGTTGATTGTGCGCCGGAAAGGGGAAATTACCGGCAAAAGGAAGTCGCGTGTTGAGAGGCACTTGGGACGAGGAGCGGTTGACAACAGACTGCGAGACCAAGGGACCGAGGGGTTTGGGGCTGGAAAGCAGTGGACAGTGAACAGGTTTTCTCCAGCAGCTTGTAGTCCCTGGGCGGTGGCACCGGCTTTCGTTGCTCCCGGGTCCCAGAATCGGGACCACGGGCCACCCCATTACGCGGTGAGTTTTGCTTCCGCAGCCTCGGGCCACCCGCCAGCCCGGTGTCCCATTCAATGATCATTGTTAGAATTCCAAACGAAGGGCCTCCCATTCTTGATGAGCGAACCACAGCCTAGCCGACTGCCAAGCCGTATAGTGCGCAACTGCGCTCGGGCCGCGCGAGTGCGCATCTTCGCATTCTGCCTTGTCGCCACTGCTGCTGCATTCAACCCGGACGCGGCGCTTGCACAACTGACTCCAATCAAGGTGCACGACGCTTCGGCCCTGAGGCCTCCTCCTGGTGCACGGGTAGCGCTGGTCGAGTTCGACGACCTGGAGTGCCCGTTCTGCGCCCACTTCAACCCACTGTTTCAGCAAGCCGCAGCCAAGTATGGAATTCCCTGGGTTCGCCACGACTTGCTCGTCCGCGGCCACATCTGGAGTCGTCAAGCAGCCATCAATGCACGCTTCTTCGACACCAAGAGCGCGAAGCTGGGCAACGACTATCGCGATTACATCTTCGCCAACCAAGTCTCGATTGAGACACTCCCCGAACTCAACGCGTGGACACAGAAATTCGCGTCTAGCCACGGCGTCGCCATGCCTTTCGCCATCGATCCCATGGGCAAGTTTGCCGCCGAAGTCCAGGCCGATACCGACCTTGGCGGGAGCACCGGCGTTGAGTCCACGCCGACCATCTTTGTGGTTGCGGCAAACTCAAAGGGTGCCGCATACACGCAGGTCATCAATCCCGATCGCGATTTGTATCGCATGATCGACCAGGCCCTGGCCGATACGCGCGGGATGCAAACTTCGCCGCATGCGCCTTCCCAGTCAGTTCGTTCCAAGTGAGCCTGTTTCCTGCGATCTGCTTTAAGGCGATTGCAAATCGCTCTGCGGTCGTATAAGGCTTATGCTTCGTTGCGCGGTGCTCGTAGCGAAACAGGTGGAATGGCTCCGCGCCGGCGGGACCCGAGAGGTTCAGCGTGTGCGAATGTCACTGTACCGATCGCATCGCTCCGCACGGACTTCACCAGCGTTGGGAGCGTCTCGATGTAAACCGAAGTGACTTTGCGGTAAGCATTTTCAATAAGTCCACATCGCGGGAATCAGGTTTTAGTGACCCGATGAGTCACATTAAAGTTGCAGGCTCGCTCCTCATTCGCGCCATGGGCAGGATGCGGCCGCGCTCTCGAGAATTAGTCTTGCTAACACCCCTCGGCTTTTGGCAAAAGGAGACGCATGCACAAGGTACTCATATCCCTGGCCCTCGCATTCCCGACCATTATGATGGCCCAGGCCGTGCAACAGAGCGGGGCCACAGTCTACATTGATCCGATGGGTGGATATGAAACATACTTGGCTGCTGCGATCGCCAAAAAGCATGTGCCTCTGATCGTGGTTGCTGACAGGCACAAGGCCACTTACATCATCACTAGCACGGTTGCTCATGAGGACTTGAGTGACGATCAGCCTGCGGTCGAGGTCAATAACAGCAACACGGTGGCCACCAACGGGAATATGAATGGGGACAGCCCGGCAGCCCGGGTACAAGCTTCTATGCAACAGGGATACGCTTCCGGCGCCGAGGGGCGCGCCCTCGGAGAAACGAGCGCCAGCATTGCTGTGATCGATACCCGGTCATCTCGGATCGTTTTCGCGTACGCAGCGGGAAGGATGGGCACAAACCAGATTCAGAAAACCGCTGACGATTGCGCCAAGCATCTGAGACCGTTCATCGAAAAGCCCAAACGGTGAACCAAAGCCCGCGGCGCGACCACGCTGGACGGCATTTTCACCAAATAGCCTCAGGCGCCAGCGACCCAATCACTACCTCGCTTTTTCCACCACCAGCAGCAGGGCGCGACTGACCTGTGTCGTGGTTTGTGTCGTAACCCTGCTATCCCTGCAGGTGTTGGGCCGTTACTCGCCGTGTCGCTCAGGCCAGCAGATGCCAACATGCCCGCTCCCTGCTCGGCGATGCTGGCCTTCTTACTCCCAGAAAGTCGTACCGACGTGACTCAGGCTGGTGATTTAGAAGCCCGCCAGTTAATGTCAAACTGGATACTAATTAGAGAAGTCTGAAGCCCGTTGATGCCCTAGCCCAAAAGGGACCGCATCAGCGGGCTTCGTTTCTATCCGCACAGATTTCAAACAGTCCGACCACGCCCTCAGAATTCGCACAAAATCCAGGCTTGATTTTCGGGGCGTTCATCTTATTGAACTTGACGTGCTTTTTTGGGGGGCACCCCCGGTGTTCTTCATTTCTGTTCGTTCGGGGACGATGCCGGCTGGCCCACGACGAGCACGGCGATGCTGAGGATTGCGACCACAAAAAATGCCAGCACAGAATGCGTCCTGAACGTTAGAAGCACCGTGGCCGCAACACTGCCGCAATATCCGAAAGACGCGCAGGTGCGCCAATTCAGCGCTGAGTAGACGGCGAGATAGGCAAGGGCGAGAATCGGCTGAAGCAAGAAAAGCCTTCGAAAGGCTCGCGCGAGCAGGAACAGCGGGAAGCTGAGAATGGGCAGAACAAAGTACAAAGTCGAAAGCACCGGATTGAAATGAATGTCAATGCCGATGGCCGCACGCATCCCGTACGCCGTAACCACGAGGCTCAGGAAGCCGGCAAGAACCGTCAGGGCAGGCCAGCCGATCCTTTGTTTTGCCATCGTTCTCATCTCCTTAATGAAGTCTCCCAGAAGGTCTTCGTTTGGCCAGAAGACCGGCCAAACTCCGCTCAAGATGATAGCTTTATTTTTGACGCGAATGATTCGGATACTACGCTAAAAGATGTCTCATAAATGGCTTGAATCGCCAAAGGCTACCCTCAGGGGCTAAAGCCGTGCGATTTTCCAAGTCGTTTCGGCCCGGCTAAAGCCGTGCCCTTTTTACGGAACCATTTATGAGACTGGCTCTAGTCTCCTGAGTCATTGATATCTTGCATAATCCGAAGTCCGGAAATGCAGGTCCCCATTCGACTACGGTTGCTTCGCCACCTCCGCTCAGGGCAGGCTTTCGACTCCGTTTGGCCGGATGACCGGCCAAACTCCGCTCAGGATGACCGCTGTATTTATCTTTCGAACTTCAGACTCAGGAGACTAGCCAGTTAACTCATGTTTCAACGTCGCCGCGGCGACGACTACCTGACCGTAGCTCAAGCCGCCATCGCCGGGACTGACTTGTAAGTGTTTGTACACGTGAAATCCTTCCGCTTCGAGACCCTCGCGCAGCAGGCGGGCCAGCCTGCGATTGTGCATGCAGCCGCCGCTCATGGCCACCTGGGCGACGCCGGTTGCGTGGCGCGCCAGAACGGCGGCGTGGATGAAAGCTGCGGCCAGCCCCGAATGAAATCGAGCTGCGATGAGCGATTTGCCGGCACCGGCGCGCAGGTCTTGAAACAATTCACGCCACAAAGGGGTAGTGGAGATTCGCGCCGGGTGGTGCGCGCTCTGGTGGCCAGAGACAAACTCGCACGGGTAGCCCGAATCGAGAGCATACGGCTCATCGACCGCCAGCCCTTCCAACTCGATGGCGGCCTGGGCTTCGTAATCGACTACGCCACGGCCGAGCACGAGGGCTGCGACGGCATCAAAGAGGCGGCCGCAACTGGATGTGAGCGGGGTATTCAACTCGCGCTCGGTCATGCGGCGCAGTACGCGCGCGTCAGAGGCTTTGGCTCCGACGCGATTGAGGATTTCAGTCGACTCAATGTCGAAGCCCGCTGCATGCAGATGTCCGAGTGCCATCCGCCACGGTTCGCGAATGGCCGCTTCGCCGCCCGGCATCGGCACGTAATCGAGATGCGCGAAACGTTCGAAGCCGACGGGATCGGGACCATCGAGGTGGCTCACCATCACTTCCCCGCCCCAGATGCGGCCATCTGTCCCATAGCCGGTGCCGTCAAGGCTCAGGCCGATCACCGGGCCTTCGAGTGAACGCTCCGCCGTGCACGCGGCTATGTGCGCGTGGTGATGCTGGACAGCGATAAGGCGCAAGCCGTGCTCGGCGGCCCAGTCTTTGGCCCAGGTTGTCGTTAGATAACCTGGATGCAGATCGTGGACGACGGTCTCAGGCTCAATCTCGAAGGTGCGCATCAGATGCTCGAGCGATTCGCGGAAGAAATCGAGGCCGGTGATATTTTCGAGATCGCCGAGGTGCTGGCTCTGGTAGGCGAAGCGGCCACGCGCGAGGGCGAAGACATTTTTCAAGTGGCCGCCGACGGCGAGCAGCGGCGGAACGTCACCAACTGCAAGGGGCAGCTCCACGGCCAGAGGGACGAATCCGCGGGCGCGGCGAATCACCTGCGGCGCGCCGTCGACCAATGCCATGACCGAGTCGTCGCAGCGCTGTAAAATTTCGCGGTCGTGCATCAGGAAGGCGTCGGCAATCTGGCCGAGACGAACGAGGGCTTCGTCGTTATCGATGGCGATGGGCTCTTCGCTGAGATTGGCGCTGGTCATCACGAGCGCGCGAACACCCGGCGAATGCGAGTCTGGGTCGGCAAAGAGCAGGTGCTGCAATGGCGCGTAGGGCAGAAAGATGCCAAGCCATGGGATTCCAGGAGCGATGGAAGGTGCGATGCCGTTGCCGGGGCGGGCGCGAGCCAAGACGATGGGCCGCGCCGAGGTGAGCAGCAGCGATTCCTCTTCGGGCGTCAGGACGCAGACCGCGCGCGCAGCAGCGATATCGCGCACCATGATAGCAAACGGCTTGCCGTAGCGGTGTTTGCGCTCGCGCAGGCGCATGACGGCAGCCTCGTTGGTCGCGTCCACGCTCAGGTGGAATCCGCCGATTCCCTTGATGGCCATGATTTCGCCGGCCTTCAGCCGGTGGATGGTTTCGATGACGGGATCCGTGGAGGGGATTTCTTTTCGGTCGGGGCCGACTAACCAGACGCGCGGGCCGCACACGCTGCAGGCATTGGGCTGCGCATGGAAGCGCCGATTTGTGGGATCGTCGTACTCCGCCTGGCACGCTGCGCACATTTTGAACCCCGCCATCGAAGTCTGCGGGCGATCGTAGGGAATGCGGCGCGTGATGGTGAAGCGGGGGCCGCAGTTGGTGCAATTCAGGAACGGATAGCGGTAGCGCCGGTCATGCGGGTCGAGCAGTTCGCGCAGGCAATCGTTGCAGGTCGCCGCATCGGCGGGAATGCCGGTGCTGACCTGGCCGTGCGTGTCGCTCGAAACGATGCGAAAGTTTTTTTCTTGTTTTGGAGGAGTGCTTCGAGTGACTACTGAATCGATGCGCGCGAGCGGCGGCGCCTCGCTGCGCAGGCGCAGGAGGAATGATTCAACGCGCGCGGCCGGCCCCTCAATTTCAATGGTCACGCCGCCGGTGTCGTTGCCGATGAAGCCGGCGAGGTGCTCCTCCGACGCCAGCCGATAAACAAATGGGCGGAATCCGACTCCCTGGACGACGCCACGAACCGTAAGCACCTCGCGCCGCAGCGACACTTCGTGCTGTTCTCGTTTTGGTTGAGTTTCGTGGGCCAAGCGTGTGCCTCGCACCGAAGATCAGCATAGCGCATGCGGTTCTGCATCTTACTGTTTCGAGCACTCGTTGCGCTGCTTGCGGCGCGACGACCCAACATCGCGAGCCTGAGAAGAACGATAATTCTCAATGAGGAGAGAAAAACCGCGTGATGAATTGCAAGCTATGGATGGTGGCAGCCCTGGTTGCGTTGATTCTGCTGCCTGGGACGCGCGGAATCAGCGCTCAATCTCCGGCGCCGGATGCCGCCGCCGTGATCCGCCAGGTCGACGCCGCGGTTGCAGCCCGCGTAGAAAATATTCTGGGATTTACCGACATCGAGCATTATTCCGTCTTCAGAGGCGACGATGAAGTGCATCCCGTGGCGGAGATGACGGTGAGGGATACCTACAAAAAGGGCGTGGGCAAAGGCTATGAAGTGCTCTCGCAGAGCGGCTCAGGGATTGTGCTGCGCTTCGGGCTGAAACCGCTTGTGGAGAACGAGAAGACCATCAACAAACCGGGAAACGTGGAAAAGTCGTGGTTCGCGTCATCGAACTACAGGATGAAGCTGAAATCTGGCGGAGCGCAGAAGCTGCGTGGGCGCGATTGCTTCGCTTTCGATATCACGCCCAAACAACAGGCTCCGAACCTGATCAACGGGACGATGTGGGTGGACGCGAGAGACGGAACCCTGGTGCAAATCGATGGAACTGCATCAAAGAATCCATCGGCATTTTCAGGAACCACACATATGATGCGCGAATACGCAAATATCAGCGGCTATTCAATGGCGATGCACGCCCGCGCCGAGTCAGACAGCTTTCTTTTTGGCCGCACCGTGGTGACGATCGATTACAGCGAATACCGCCTCCAGATCGAGACGGGCAAATAAGAGCAAGCGGCCCCAAACGCAGCTTGGTCATTTCCGCTCGCCACGTGGCTCCCGAATCGGGATCGACAAACTCAGCTGCTAGTCTCCTGAGTCATTGATTTGTTGCATAATCCGAAGTCCGGAAATGCAGGTCCTTCGACTCCGTCCGCCGCGGCGGACTCCGCTCAGGATGACCGCTGTATTTATCTTTCGAACTTCAGACTCAGGAGACTAAAGGCAGCGGTTCCGGGTGATTCCGCGCACATATTTTGCGCTGTTTCTTGTTGATTCTGTGTGCCGTGACACGGCTTGTGCAGCGGCCCTAAACCCTGCACAGATCACATCCTGCCGTGACGCGCAAGTTCAATACCATTCAATGGGATAGCCGCGCACGCCCGTGACTGCTGTCACGGTTTGCCTAAACCCCCGGCACGTACAACAATGGTAGGCATCGATCAACGCTTCCGTTTGAACGGTGTTTCATCACCGGTTCGTGCGCGCTCGATGGCCAAGTTTGAGGGAGGAATCGTGCCAGCATTCACACCCCCGCCACTGCCCAGCGACGATAAACGATGGAAGATCGTGAACGGCACCATGCGCAAGAACGGCTTTGCCCGTCACGCGCTGATTGAAACGCTGCACACGGTGCAATCTTCGTTCGGGTTTCTCGATGACGACGCCATCCGTTTTGTCGCGCTTTCGCTGCGTGTGCCGCTTAGCCAGGCCTACGGCGTTGTCACGTTCTACCACTACTTCAGCCTGAAGCCGCCGGGCAAACACACCATGACCATCTGCACCGGAACCGCCTGCTACATCAAGGGCACCGATAAACTGCTGGCTTCGGCGGAAAAGCATCTCTGCATTTGCGAAGGCGAGACCACGAAGGACGGCCAGATCAGCCTGACGACAGCACGGTGCGTAGGCGCATGCGGCCGCGCTCCCGTGGTTCTGACCGACGGCGAATTGCAGGGCCAGATGACCGGCGATCAGTTGATCGCGCAACTGGAAAGGTGGGCCGTGGAATGACCATCGAAGAGCTCGAACAAATTGCCGAATCCGTCCGCCTGGCAAACAGCAAGCACGATCACGAGATCAACGTGTGCATGGGCACGGGGTGCCTGAGCCAGCACTCTGACAAGCTGAAGGACGCGTTGACCGCGGCTGTGGGCGCGCAAGGAAAAAATACCTTGGTTCGCCGCACTGGCTGCATGGGCCTGTGCGCCGCCGGCCCGTTGGTGCTGGTCGATCCGGAAGAAATTCTCTACCAGCACGCGCACGCGGAGGACGCGGAAAACATTGCCGCGAGCCTGGGCGGTGAGCCTGTGGCTGAGTTGCAATGCAACCTTCGCGAACACTTCGATGAGCAGGTGCATATCGTGCTCGAGAATTCCGGCCACATCGATCCGGAAAAGATTGACGATTATATTGCGCACGACGGCTATAAGGCCCTGATGAAGGCGCTCACCGAAATGACGCCCAAAGGCGTGATCCAGCAGATTACCGAGAGCGGGCTCAGGGGGCGCGGGGGCGGTGGGTACCCGACAGGATTGAAGTGGAGCACGGTGGCCAAGGCAAACGGCGACCTGAAGTACGTGATCTGTAATGGCGACGAGGGCGACCCCGGCGCCTTCATGGATCGCAGCGTTCTGGAGAGCGATCCACAGCGCGTGATCGAAGGCATGGCGATTGCCGCTTATGCGGTCGGCGCCAGCAAGGGCTTCATCTACGTTAGAGCAGAGTATCCGCTGGCCGTGTCGAGGCTCACGGTTGCGCTGCGCGAGGCACGGCGTCACGGCCTGCTCGGCAACAACATCTGCAACACTTCGTTCAATTTCGATGTGGAGATCCGCCTCGGAGCGGGCGCGTTTGTCTGCGGCGAAGAAACCGCGCTGATTGCCTCGATCGAAGGCAAGCGCGGCACACCCAAGCCGCGGCCTCCTTACCCGGCAGCCAGCGGCCTGTGGGGCAAGCCAACACTGATCAACAATGTGGAAACCTTCGCCAACATTGCACCGATTATTCGCAAGGGCGGCAAGTGGTTTTCGAGCATTGGCTCCGAGCGCAGCAAGGGCACCAAGGTCTTTGCACTCACGGGGAAAATTACGAACACGGGCCTGGTCGAAGTTCCCATGGGCATCAGCCTGCGCCAGATCATCGAAGGAATCGGCGGCGGCGTACCTGACGGCCACAAACTCAAGGCCGTGCAAACCGGCGGACCCTCCGGCGGCTGCATTCCTGCTCACCTGCTCGATATCGGCGTGAGCTACGATGCACTGCTGAAGATCGGATCGATCATGGGGTCCGGCGGAATGATCGTCATGGACGACACCTCCTGCATGGTCAACGTAGCGCGCTTCTTCATCGAGTTCTGCATGACCGAGTCGTGCGGCAAGTGCATTCCCTGCCGTGCGGGCACCGCGCAGATGCATACACTGCTGACGCGAATCTGCAAAGGAACCGGAACCATGGACGATCTCGAATTGCTCGAGGATCTGTGCTCAACGGTGAAGGAGGCAAGCCTTTGCGGCCTGGGTCAGACGGCGCCGAATCCCGTGCTCAGCACGCTGAAGTATTTCCGCGATGAATACATGGAGCACATTCAACACAAGCGCTGCCCGGCTGGGGTCTGCAACATGGAAGTACCCGCGGAGGTGTTGGCATGAGTCCTGCGGTTGACGTAAAAACTCTCGTTATCGATGGTCAGGAAGTGAGCGCTCGCGAGGGCCAGACAATTCTTGAGGTCGCAACGGAACACAACATCAAGATTCCCACGCTGTGCCATCTCGACGGCCTCAGCGACGTGGGCGCCTGCCGCCTTTGCCTCGTCGAAATCAAGGGCAATAACAAATTGTTGCCCGCATGCGTGGCTACCGTGCAGGAAGGCATGGAAGTCAGCACCAACACCCCGCGGCTGCAGAAGCATCGCCGCACCATCCTTGAGCTGCTCTTCGCCGAACGCAACCACGTTTGCTCAGTCTGCGTGGCGAACGGCCACTGCGAATTGCAGACGCTCGGCCAGGAACAGGGCCTGACGCATGTTCGCCTGCCCTATCGCAATCCTGACCTGCAGGTCGACGCTTCTCACGAACGCTTTACTCTCGATCAAAACCGCTGCATTCTGTGCACACGCTGCGTGCGAGTCTGTTCTGAAATCGAAGGCGCGCACATATGGGACGTGATGGGGCGCGGCATCAATTCGTTGATCATCTCCGATCTGCACCAGGATTGGGGAAGCTCGGCTTGCACGCGCTGCGGAAAATGCGTCCAGGTGTGTCCGACTGGAGCTCTCTTCGACAAGAGCAAGATCGGCTCCGAACATCCCAAGTATCCCGATTTTCTGCCCTGGCTGAACCTGATGCGGGAGGCACAATGAGCAAACTAAAACTGGCAACGGTCTGGCTCGACGGATGTTCCGGCTGCCACATGTCTTTTCTCGACATGGATGAGCGGCTTCTCGAGCTCGCTGAAGTCGTCGACATTGTCTACAGCCCTCTCGTCGATACCAAGGTGTTCCCTGACGACGTCGACATCACGCTGGTTGAGGGAGCCGTGGCCTCTGTCGATGACGAAAAGAAGATCAAGAAGATCCGCGACCACAGCAAAACGCTGGTGGCGATGGGTGACTGCGCGGTGACCGGCAATGTGCCCGCCATGCGCAATCCCATCGGACCGGAAGCGATTCTTAACCGCGCCTACATTGAAAACGTCAGCGCGCAGGCGCAGATTCCGTGCGTCGTCGTGCCCAAGCTGCTGCGCGTGGTGCGACCGATCCACGAATTTGTGAAGGTGGACGTCTTTTTGCCCGGCTGTCCACCTTCGGCCGACACATTTCACACTACGCTCACCGCGCTGGTAAACGGCGGGCCGCTGGATATTCCAGCGCTCACCCGCTTTGGAGCATAAAACGAGTGCGGGCGTGGATGCCCGCACGACAGCCGGTCAACCACCCCCGCGAGCAAAGACCACTCGCCGGGGACCCCGGGACGGAGACCGGCGCTACGTTAACGAGATTCGGAGTTCAGTATGAGCCAGACCATCACCATCGATCCGGTAACACGCCTTGAAGGGCACGGCAAAATCACCATCCAGCTCAACGGCCAGGGCGAAGTAGAGGATGCGCATTTTCACGTGACGCAGGTCCGCGGTTTCGAGCGCTTCTCTGAGGGCCGCCCATTCTACGAGATGCCCAGCCTGATGGCGCGCATCTGCGGCATCTGCCCGGTTTCGCACCTGATTGCCTCGGCCAAGGCATGCGAAGCCATCATGTCGGTGCGCATTCCGCACACGGCCGCGCAACTGCGGCGCATGTTGAACCTTGCGCAGATGGTGCAGTCGCACGCGCTGAGTTTCTTCTACCTGTCGTCTCCGGACTTGCTGCTGGGCATGGAAGCAGACCCCAAGCTGCGGAATATTCTGGGCGTGGCCGCGACCAAGCCGGAATTGGGCCGAGCCGGCGTGGCTCTGCGCCGCTTTGGGCAAAGCATCATCGAGTTGTTGGGCGACAAGCGCATCCATCCGGGATGGGTGATACCGGGCGGCGTAACGGAGCCGCTGGAGCCGGCCAAGCGCGACAAGATTCTGGCCATGATTCCTGAGGCCTTCGGCAATATCGGCCTTGCACTGGGCGCATACAAGCAGATTGCGGATCAGTTCGGAGCCGAGATCGAAGTCTTCGCCAACTTCCCGTCGAACTACATGAGCCTCGTGAACGAGGACGACTCGATCGAATTTACCGATGGCGCGCTGCGGCTGGTTGACGCCGCGGGAAAGACGATCGAAGACGGAATGACGGCAACCAGATTTGCCGAAGCGATCGGCGAGGCGGTTGAGCCTTACAGCTACACGAAGTTTGCTTATTACAAGCCGCTTGGCTATCCCGATGGCAGCTATCGCGTGGGGCCGCTGGCTCGGCTCAACATTGTGAAGAGCATGGGCACGCCGCGTGCCGAGAAAGAACTCGCCGAATTCAAACAGATGGCAACCGGGCCGGTCGCGAGTTCGTTTCACTATCACCACGCGCGGCTGGTCGAAATCCTTTACGGAATTGAAAAGATCGAGGAGATTCTCAGCGATCCGCGGATTCTTGACAAGCACGTGCGGGCTACGGCCGGCGTCAACCGGCTTGAGGGCACGGGACAGGCCGAAGCGCCGCGCGGCACGCTGCATCATCACTACAAAGTGGATGAAAACGGCAAGATCACGTGGGCCAACCTGGTGATTGCCACGGGCCAGAACAACAAGGCGATGAACCTGGGCGTGCTGCAAGCCGCAAAGCATTACGTGAAGGACGGCAAATTCACCGAGGGCATCCTGAACCGCATCGAAGCGGTGGTGCGCACCTTCGATCCGTGCTTGAGTTGCTCGACGCATGCCGCAGGACAGATGCCCCTGAAGATCACCCTGGTATCTGCCGGGGGCGAGGTATTGGATCAGGTTGTGCGTTCATGATTCCAGCGTGCGACGAGGCAATTGATGTGCCGAGGCTACAAGGGATGACGAACGATGTCGGGTCGAATATGCATGTTGAGAACCCCATGACCATCACGCCGGCCGGCTGTCTTGTTCTGACGTGCGGCAACACCCTGCGCAGCGACGACGGCGTGGGGACGTTTCTAGCGAACTGGGCGACGGAGCGATTCCGCGGCGACAGTCATGTGCGTGTTGTTGCGCGCCAGCAATGGACACCCGATCTGGCGCAGGAGATTGCGGCAGCCGAATCAGTCCTGTTTGTCGATAGCTCGATCGAATCGGCCCCGGGACGTGTCAATCTCGCGCCCGTCGAGGCTCATGCTGAGGATGCGGGCTCGGCAACACACCACACAACACACCACGTCGACGCGCCTGGGCTTCTCGGCTTCGCCCGTGCGCTTTATGGCTCCCGGTCGGCGCACGCGATGCTTTTGACGGTCGGCGCAGGATCGACGGAGCTTGGAGAGACGTTCAGCGATCGCGTGGAGGCCGCCCTTCCTCGAGCGCAGGGTGTGCTGGAAAAGGCTGTGCTGCGGTTCCTTGCGAATTAGAGCGCGTTTCAAAAATGGTTGTGCAGATTTCGGTTGTCAATCAGCAGGGGTTAAAACCCCTTGTTTTCCCGCATTTTTGGCCCGACTAAGGTCGTGCCCTTGTTACAAAACTGATTTGTGAGACACGTTCCAGGCGAGTTCCATCGCAACCACGTGCACAAAAGAATGGCGGCTGCATTCTTCCGCAGCCGCCAACTCAAAAGTGGAGAATAGGCAGAATCAGAATGCCGCCATGGTCTGGCGCAGGCTGTAGGAGCTGAGCGTCTTGATGTAGTTGCCGCGGTCGTACGGCGAAGTATCGGGCACGGAGCGGCGGCTGAGGCAACCGCGCGTCTCGGCGAGCGATGCGTATTCGCGCTTGTCGAGCCAGTAGCGCAGGTCGGCCAGGACGCGGCCGATGTGCTCGATGCCGTGAATGTGCAGCGCCGAAACCATCATGGCAACGCTGCCGCCGGCCATGATCGCCTTCAGCACATCTTCGGCGGAGTGAACGCCGCCGGTGATGGCGATGTCGCCGTTGAGATGGCCGTAGAGAATGGCCGCCCAGTGCAGGCGCGGCAGCAGTTCCGACGGCGTGGAGAAGTGCAGCGTCGGCCGCACCTCCAGCGTCTCAATATCGAAATCCGGCTGATAAAAGCGGTTGAAGAGCACGACACCGCGCGCGCCCGCATCCTCAAGCTGCGCGCAGAGGTGCGGCAAGCTGGTAAACGACTGCGAGAGCTTGACGGCCACGGGAATCGTGACCGCTCTGCACACGCTATCGACCAGTTCGAGCAGTTGCAGATCCTCGACGTCGGCCGAGGTCTGGCTGCGATCCGTCGCCAGCGCGAAGGTATTCAGCTCGATGGCGTGAGCGCCGGCCTGCTCCATCTCTTTGGCAAAGCGCAC
Source organism: uncultured Acidobacteriaceae bacterium (assembly GCA_963758785.1). Classification (GTDB taxonomy): domain Bacteria; phylum Acidobacteriota; class Terriglobia; order Terriglobales; family Acidobacteriaceae; genus Telmatobacter. The sequence continues at coordinate 468,630 of CAVWXA010000007.1, read as the reverse complement.
CCAGCCGCCGCTGGTGGCGCCGTTCAGGCTGGCCATGATGGGAATGCCGACCGCCTCGCGCGCGCGCCGCAGATGCTCAAGATAACCTTCGTGCGTCATGCGGTAGTCGCTGAGTTCGGGCAGATAATCGAGCGACTCGGCAAAGGAATCGGTGCCGCGCGACAAATCTTCGTCGAGAGCGCGCGACTCCAGCGCCAACTGCTCCTCAAAGAGCGAGGTGAGCACGATAGCCGAAGCGCCTGCGTCTTCCATGTGGCGAACATTGTCGATCGACTCGGAGAGCGGCGTGGACGCCACCACGATCGGGCCGCTCAGCTTCATGCCGAGATATTGCATGGAAATATCGGTCATTCTTCACCTCCGGCAGCCGTGGCCGCCAGCTTGCCTTCGGGCGTTTCTTCAGACTTTTTCGAGGGGCGCGATGTGCGGCGTTTCGCCGCGGCCGGGCATGGCCGCGCGAGCCGAGTAGACGCGCCACTGGCGCTCCACATCGTCCTGCGCTTCCTTGAGCAGTTCCGCGGCCATCTCCGGATTGCCGCGCGCGAGCATGGTGTAGCGTGCCTCGCGATAGGCGTAGTCCTTGAGCCGGATCGACGGCGCCTTGGAATCGAGCTGGAAGGGATTCTTGCCCTCTTCGCGCAGCGAGGGGTTGTAGCGCATGAGCGGCCAGTAGCCGGATTGCACGGCGAGCTTCTGCTGCTCGAGTCCGTGCACCAGGTCGTAGCCGTGAGCGATGCAAGCTCGAATACGCGATGATGATCGACGGTCCATCGTGCGCTTCGGCCTCCTGGAAGGCCTTGATCACGTGGCTGTCGTTGCCGCCGAGCGCGACCTGCGCCACGTAGACGGAGCCGTAGCTGACGGCTTCCATGGCGAGATCTTTGCGGCTGTTCGACTTTGCCGCTGGCGGCGAATTTGGCGACTGCGCCGCGCGGAGTGGCCTTGGACGCCTGGCCGCCGGTGTTCGAGTAGACCTCGGTGTCGAGCACGAGCACGTTGACGTTTTTGCCTGAGCCGAGCACGTGATCGAGTCCGCCGAAGCCGATGTCGAAGGCCCAGCCGTCGCCGCCCAGGATCCACACGCTCTTGCGGACCAGCGCGTCGGCGATTGCCAGCAGGTTGCGTCGCATCGGAAGAGTCGTTGCCGGCAGAGCGTTGCACGCAGCGCGCTCACGCGCTCGCGCTGCTGTGTTGATCTCGGTCTTCGGTCTTTTGCGAAGCGCCGACCAGATCGGCGGCAAGCTCGGCGCCGATGGCCGACGCAAGGCGCGTGACGAGCGTCTCGGCGAAAGCCTTCTGCTGATCGAGCGCGGTCCTCATGCCGAAGCCGAACTCCGCATTGTCTTCAAAGAGCGAGTTGGCCCACGTCGGTCCGCGGCCCTGCGCGTTGCTTGGTGTAAGGCGTGGTGGGCAGGTTGCCGCCGTAGATCGACGAGCAGCCGGTAGCGTTGGCGATGTAGAGCCGGTCGCCGAACAACTGCGTGAGCAGCTTGATGTAGGGAGTTTCGCCGCAACCCGCGCAGGCGCCGGAGAACTCGAAGAGCGGCTGCAGAAGCTGCAGATCCTTGACCTGCGTGTGCGAGAGCTTGGAGCGATCGACTTCAGGCAGCGAGAGGAAGATACTCCCAGTTCTCGCGCTCCGGCTTCGCGCAGCGGCGCCTGCGGCGCCATGTTGATGGCCTTTTTGCTGGCGTCGCTCTTGCTCTTCACCGGGCAAACTTCCACGCAGACGGCGCAGCCGGTGCAATCTTCGGGAGCCACCTGCAGCGTGTAGCGCTCCTGTTCCATGCCGTTCCACTTGGGCTTGGCCCACTTGAAGGTCGCGGGAGCCTTGTCGGCGAGTTCGGCGCTGTAGACCTTGGCGCGGATGACGGCGTGCGGGCAAACCATGACGCATTTGCCGCACTGGATGCAGAGGTCCTTGTCCCACACCGGAATGAACTGCGCGATGTTGCGCTTCTCCCACTGCGCGGTGCCGGTGGGGAATGCGCCGCCGGCGGGAATGGCGCTGACGGGAATCAGATCGCCCTTGCCTGCGGCGATTTGGCCGAGCACGTCGTGGACAAACTCGGGCGCCTTGCTGGAGATGACGCCGGCAATATCGAAGCTGGACGAGGCGGCCGAGGGCAGCTCCACTTTTTCAAGATGCGCCAGGGCGTGATCGACGGCGGCAAAGTTCTTTTGCACCACCGCTTCGCCGCGCTTGCCGTAGGTCTTCTTGATCGCCTTCTTGATCTGCTCGATGGCTTCTTCGCGCGGCAACACGCCGCTGATGGCGAAGAAGCAGGTCTGCATGATGGTGTTGATGCGCGTGCCCATGCCGGCTTCGCGCGCCACCTTGTAGCCGTCGATCACGTAGAACTCGATCTTCTTGCGCAGCATCTCCTGCTGCGTGCCGCGGGGCAGCTTGTCCCACACTTCGGCGGCGGAGTAGGGCGAGTTGAGCAGGAAGACCGCGCCCGGCATGGCGGCTTCGAGCACGTCCATCTTTTCAAGGAAGCTGAAGTTGTGGCAGGCCACAAAGCTGGCGCGGGTGATGAGGTAGGTTGAGCGGATCGGGATTGGGACCGAAGCGCAGATGCGAGGTGGTCATCGAGCCGGACTTCTTCGAGTCGTAGACGAAGTAGCCCTGCGCGTAGTTCGGCGTCTCGCTGCCGATGATCTTGATGGAGTTCTTGTTGGCGCCCACGGTGCCGTCGGAGCCGAGGCCGTAGAAGAGAGCGCGGACGGTCTTCGGATCTTCGGTGGAGAACTCGGGATCGTAGTCCAGGCTGGTGTGGCTGACGTCGTCGTTGATGCCGATGGTGAAGTGATTTTTGGGGGACGGCTTGGTTAACTCGTCGAAGATGCCCTTGACCATCGCGGGCGTGAATTCCTTCGACGAGAGGCCGTAGCGGCCGCCAATGACGGCGGGCATCTTCTGCGAACGGCAAGTTCGCGGAATTCTCCGCCAGCACGGTGACGATGTCCTGATAAAGCGGCTCGCCGGTGCCGCCGGGTTCCTTGCAGCGGTCGAGGACGGCGATCGACTTGACGGTCGCGGGCAGTGCGGCTAGAAAAGCCTTCGCGTCGAAGGGCCGATAGAGGCGGACCTTGACCATGCCCACCTTTTCGCCCTGGTGCGCCATCGCATCGACGGCTTCTTCGGCCGCTTCAGCGCCGGAGCCCATGAGCACGATCACGCGCTCGGCGTCTGGTGCACCGTAGTAGTCGAACAGGTGATAAGCGCGGCCGGTCTGCGCTGGCAAAGCGATCCATTACCGACTGCACAATTCCGGGAACGGCGGCGTGGAACGGTGTGCAGGCTTCGCGCGCCTGGAAGAAGACGTCGGGATTCTGCGCCGTGCCGCGAATGAAGGGGCGATCGGGCGTGAGTGCGTTTTTGCGGAATGCGATGAGGTACTTGTCATCGACCAGGGCGCGAATGGTTTCGTCGCTGATGGGGAGAATCTTGCCGACTTCGTGCGAGGTGCGGAAGCCGTCGAAGAAATGGATGAAGGGAATGCGCGATTCGAGGGTGGCGATCTGCGCGACGAGCGCCATGTCGGCGACTTCCTGAACGGAATTGGAGGCGAGCATCGCCCAGCCGGTGGAGCGGCAGGCCATCACGTCGGAGTGGTCGCCAAAGATCGATAGCGCATGCGTGGCCAGAGTGCGGGCCGTAACGTGCATCGTCGCCGGGGTCAGCTCACCGGCAATCTTGAACATGTTGGGGATCATCAGCAGAAGGCCCTGCGAAGCGGTAAATGTAGTCCCGAAGGCACCGGCCTGCAACGCGCCGTGCAGTGCGCCGGCCGCGCCGCCTTCGCTCTGCAGTTCTTCCACGATGGGCAGCGCGCCCCAGATGTTCTTCTTGCCTTCCGAGCGCCACTGATCGGCCCACTCGGCCATCGGCGACGAGGGGGTGATGGGGTAGATGGCGACGACTTCGGAGAGTCGATAGGCTACCGAGGCCGCAGCCTCGTTTCCGTCCATAATCACGGTGGGAATCACAGTCTTTGGTTCACTCATTCGCTTCGCTCCACAACGCGGCCATTCAGGTGGTTCGGCCGCCACGATTGAGTCTCTTCTTTGAGGCAGTTAGCCGCTGTGACGCGAGGCACACGGAGGCTTAAGAATCCCACGCTGTGGAACGATGTTCATATCGTGCAATGATCTTCAACGGAAAATTAGGCGTTGGAGGGCGCCGCTCTGAAAACAGATTGTGCCGAATTAAACAGGCCAGTATTCAAGCTCGCCATTAAACCGCGCCGCAGCACGATCCGCGCCTCGAACGTACAAAAGTACCTGCCCGAAATCCTATCGGGCTCTCCTCATTCATTTTTTTGCATCTTAGATTAGAAGCTATGGACAAGCTTGGCCGACTTGTATTTGTCGTAGACGATCGAACCGTCATTGCTGAGAGCCTCGTGATGGTCCTGAATCAGGCAGGATTCCGAGGCATCGCATTTGACGATCCCACGATGGCGCTCTCCGCTGCGTTGATCAAACAGCCGGATGCTCTCATTGCTGATGTGATCATGCCGCGAATGACGGGTATCGATCTGGCAATCCGCGTCCGAAAGGCTCATCCGGAATGCAGAGTGCTGCTTTATTCCGGTCAAATCCACACTGACGATCTGCTGGAACGGGCCAAAAAGGAAGGGCACGAATTTGAGATTCTCGCCAAGCCTGTGCACCCCGATGAAATCCTGGAAAGGCTCCGCGATCTGGTCATCGCCAATGACCGGATCGGCACCTCCCCGCCTCGGCCTGCGAATTGACTAAAAGTGCCCGAGAGTTGCTTGCTTAAATACTCCATAACCAGCGAAGGAATATCCCTCAGGGGCAGAAGCCCAAGGTCTTATGCACTCGTTACGGCACGAGTGAAGAGCTCGCAGAAAAAATGCCATTTGGGGCTTCGACCGGCCAAATCATCCGTCAAGGGGCAAAGCCCGCATCCATTTTTCGGACTTTATGGGCACGGATAAATCCGTGCCCCTTCAAAGCTTTGGAGCTAAGGCGTTTTTCAGCAAACTCCAATGTCGAACCCTTTCAAAACATCGAGTTCTTCCGTAGCTTGTGAAGCCGCGCCCTTTCAAGACGCGATTTATGCAACCGGTTCCAGGTTGGTGTCCCCGAAGTTAGCGGCGCACGTGACAAGGAACAACCGCAGATCCTTCGACTCCCTGCGTCCGCCGCGGCGGACTCCAGTCGCTCAGGATGACAATTTTGGGGGGAAGCGCAAGGAAACTGAAGGCGGGCTGTACCGAAAAGCAACTGCAGGTCCTTCGACTCCGTCCGCCACGGCGGACTTCGCTCAGGATGACAGGCTCATTTTTGATATGGACATTTGGAACAGGACACCAGGGCTTGCTGTCCGCGCCGGCCCAATCGCACTCGCCCGCTCTCCTACCGCGTTCGGCTAAACTTTTGACATGCAACGGCGCATGCGTAGTTTTGCGGGCATTTTGTTCCTCGCAGCCCTGAATATTGCCTCGGCATTCGCGCAGTCTTCCCATACGCTCACCTACGCGCCGGGAAAGTCGATTACGTTGTCGCTGCCCGAGCCCTTCGAGATCAACATTGCGGCCAATGGGCTGCGCCGGGTGCGTTTTTTCGCGCGGTCTCCTGACGGACGCATCTTCGTCACCGGCATGCACAACCTTGACGACAACACGCAAGGCTGCATCTTCATTCTTGACGGCTGGGACGAAAAGACCCACACCTTCGCGCGCGTCACGCATTATTTAGACCACCTGCGCAATCCCAATAACATCGATTTCTGGACCGACCCGGCGACGCATCAAAGCTGGCTCTACATTCCGCTGACCGATAAGCTCGTCCGCTATAAGTACAACGCGGGCGACAACGCGCCATCATCCCCGCCAGAAACGCTCATCCGTTTTCCCGACTACGGCCTCAACTACAAATATGGAGGCTGGCATCTGACGCGAACGGTCGCCATCGTGCCCATGGCGGGCAAGGCCCGCATATTCGTCTCCGCCGGGTCGTCCTGCAACTACTGCCAGGAACGAGAGGTTCTGCGCGCTGCGGTCATCAGCATGGACCCGGATGGCAAACATCCGGCCCTCGTGGCCCAGGGTATGCGGAACGCTGTGGATGTGCGATGGATTTCAGCAATCGACGGAGGTGCGCTGTTCGCCACAAACATGGGCGACGATCACCTCGGCGACAAGCTTCCGGAAGACACTTTTTTCAAGCTCGACGCCGCCGGAAAAACGGTGCCGAATTATGGCTGGCCAACTTGCTATTTCGCCAATGGAAAGCCGGTGCACGACAGTACTGCCCTGCCCTCCATGAATGATCCCGGCTTGTTGGCTGTCGTTGCGCCCACACCGTCCAGGAGCAGCGCCGCCGATTCCGTCTACGGCAAGCAAGCCGGCGTCGCTTCAGCAGGCACAAATCTGACGGCTGGCGGCGGGCATTCTTCCATTCCCGATCCCAATGCGGAGCTTGGCCACGCGCCCGCGCCGCTTAAATCGTGCGAAGCCGTTCCGGCGGCCTATACAACCTTCGCGGCTCACAGTTCGCCCTTGGGATTCGAGTACTTCGCGGAAGCCGATCCACAGCTTCGCGGCAGCTTCCTGGTTGCTCTCCACGGCGCCAGCCATCCTCACATCGGCACTGGTTATCGCGTGGTTCGTTTCACGCCTTCTGACCGCAAGCCGCACGACTTCATCACCGGTTTTCTTACTTTTGTCAACGGCAAGCCGATCGTGCACGGCCGGCCCTGCGGAATCTTGCGCGTCGGCCCCGACAGTTTTCTCATCACTGACGATTACCTGGGGCTCGTCTATTCCGTTCACCCGCGCCAATAAGCTGACCTGCTGGTGGAATCAAATGCCCGCGTACCACGCGTATCCGTAATCGAGTTCTGAGGAGCCCAGCCCGTTGCCAAACTTCCTGATATCGTCAGTCGCGGTAATATGATTCACGAATTTCAGGCTTTTGTAGCCAAGCTGGCGCGGCAGGCGCAGCCGGAGCGGGCCGCCAAACGGCACCGGCAAGTTGCCATCGTTCATGCCCATCGTGAGCAGAGTATGCGCGTCCCACGCATCGTTCATGTCGATGCTCTCCCACCAATCGCTCTGGATCGAGCGGTAGACGATATACCGCGTCTGCGGCAGAACGCCGGCCTCGCGCAAAACCTCGCTCAGCGGCGTCCCGATCCACTCGGCGATATACGACCATCCCTCCTCGCACGCCACCTCGGTAACCTGGCTGCACATGGGCAGGCTTCTCAAATCCGCTAACGAGAGCGACAGCGGATGCGTCACCGTTCCGTCTACTACCAGACGCCAGTCGCTGAATCCCCTGGCCTGGAACTTCTTGAACTCATCGCTCGGCGGCGCAATCTCGTTCGCAAACGGATTCTTCGAGATCATGCTCCGCGGAAATTCGCGCGCCGGCCTATGCACGGTCAACAGCCGCTGGCAGGCATAGGTCAGCGTTTCGCCAGGCCCGTAGACTCCTGCGCCGTCGGGCGGGATCAGCCCATAACTCTTTGCCATGCGATCGGCAACCGCCAGGCCGCCCATGCCGGCGACAGCCGCAACGCCTCCATAGATCAGCCTGCGGCGAGTGATAGGGTTCGGCGACGAATTGATTGGGGAATTCATTTGGCCTCCTCCGAACTTCGCATAGTCCCCGTGATCATGGACCGCAGCCGCCGCCAGAAGCCGGAAATGGCCACCATGGTCACGTGAACGATCAGGAAGAAGAGCAGTAGCCACGACACAAAAAAGTGAATCGTGCGCGCCGACTGCCGTCCTCCCAGCAGCGCTGCCGTCCACGGAAACGACGCGGTGAATGACGGCGACATCGCGAGGCCGGTCCAGATGATGAGCGGAAACAGAACGAAGATGACCACCACGTATGCCGTTCGCTGCAACACGTTGTACGAACGATCTTCTCCACGATCCGGCGGCTTGCGGTGCAGGTACTGCGCGATGCGCTCCCGGTAGGCCCGCCCGTTCCAGTCGCGCCGATCAGGAATCAGATTCTCTTTGAAGTGCCCAGTCAACACTCCGTAGATCCCGTACACGATTCCGGTCAGCACCAGGAGCCACGCCGCTTCAAAATGCAGAAAGCGGCTCCAGCCGTTCTGGTCTTGCAGCACGTAGTGATAGCCGGTCGGAACTGTATCGCGCGACGACGGAAGTGGCAGCACGAACAGGGGCTTCGTGTTCACGTTCCCTACCTCGCCCCAGTAAAACCGTGGATGCGAGAGCACGATCTCGCCGCCCGAAATCGCCAACGCAACAAATGCGACAAACGTGAGCCAGTGCGTCACGCGCACCACGCCGGAGTGGCGCTTCGTCCTGGTTTTCTCAAGCAGGGAAACGGGAGTCACGCGGGGAGAATAGCACAAATCGACTATAAAACTGCTGATTTTCCGTGCAGGGCTGCCTCGCCAGATCCCTTGTAGTTGAGTGAGCACACGCAGCGCCGGCAAATGGGATTTGCGTCCACGTCAAGCGACGCGCGGAAGCGCCGCGCCTCTTCGCCATTGATCACCTGTTCCAGCGTGCGCCCCTCGAGGGTTCCGATTTTCTCGTGGAAGAAACACGGGCGCACGGACCCATCGACTTCGACGACCGCCGATACCCATGGCGCGTTGCAGCGCGGAGCGATGGGCGCAGATTCACCGAGATGCTCCTTGAAGCGGCGGACAATGCGCCGCAGCTTCGCCGGCGATTCAACAATATATTTCAGCCGAATGTCCTCGGCGTTTTCCTCGATCAGGGCTTCGACTTCGCTTTCGAGCGCGGCCACTTCTGCGCGGGAGAGCGCGACCTCGTCCTGCCGGATGATGGGCCACACTTGATCGCGGTTGAACGCCTGCGAGGTGAGATCGGTGGCCAGGAAAGAGATCGAGTCCAGCGAAAGAGATTTGGCTCCGGCGACCGTCTGGCGCAGAAAGCGGTGATTGGCCTTCTGCACAGTGCTGCGCCCGTTCACCGGCATACGGCCCGCCTTGCGGCGCACTTCCGCAATTCCCTTGCCGATGATTTGATAGCCGCCTTTGATTCTCCGCACCTGGTCGTGGACCAGCTCAGGGCCGTCGATCGACACAATAATTTCGTCGACACCGGCAGCCACGGCATCGGCGCGCTTCAACAACAACAGCCCCGTGGTGAGCAGAGTGATGTGCACGCCGCAGTCGCGAAGAAAGGTGCACAACTGTTCGAAATTACGGTGCAGCAGCGCCTCGCCGCCGGTGAGCACTACCTCACGCACCCCGAGCCGCAACATGGATTCCTTGTGCCGCGCAAAGCTCTCGAGATCGAGCTCCTTGCCATCCGTCCGTTGCCATATGTCGCACATCAGGCAGCGGCAATTGCAATGCTCGTGCACGTGCAGCAGAAGAATGGGCAGCGTCGAAAGCTTCTCCGAATCAAACAGCTCGGTGACGCCTTGATCGTTTTGTACCGGTGCCACCGTCACTTCCCCAGTCCTTCCACCAGCGACTCCCACTCCGCCTCGAGGGTGGGCCGGTGAAATTTGCGCCCCGCGCGCTTATACCAGTATTCGGCATTCCATTCGACGCCTTCTTTGCGGTGCAGGTAAGCGTGGACAGCCATGCCTTCGGGGGTCTCAAGATCGTCGACCATGCCGTGCGCACGGGCCCAGTCGCCTTTGGCGTCCCACCACAGAGCCGCGAGCGGGGCCGGCAACTCGCGCGGAGGCTCGGATTGGGTGAGGGAGGCACGGAAATCGGCAACGATCCGGGAGCCGTCAGGAGTCATGGGACCCTTCTACCACCCGCATCGGCCTCCCGCAACGGGTTCCGGACCCACAGGTGTGATTTAGATCACTTTCAGGAGAAAATCCCACTGCTACAAAGGATTCATCATTCCAAAGAGTTGAGCAAAAGGTCCGCCAGGGGGCTTGGGAGGGGGGACTTGGGGAGATGGCTGTGGATTTCTGGCCGATTACCCCTTTCCCCGAGGTCAAACTATGGGAATGTCCGACCCGAGAATCCCCGAAAATCCAATTTGCAGGCAGGGGCGGTTTAGTCCTATACTGAAATACGACCATTCCGGTCGTATTTTTCTGCTGTCCCGACGTGGCAGGCGGCATTGCGGGGTTCGTCAGGTGAGCGTTCTCAGTGATTTGACGGTTGGCGAAACGGGAGTTTTGGTCTGCCTCGATCTGCCTGAATCCGTCCAGAACCACCTGATGCATATGGGTTTTGTGCCGGGCTCCCTGGTAACCGCTCTGCGCCGCGCACCGGCCGGCGACCCCACGGTTTATGCCGTTGACGGACTGGAAATTGCCCTGCGCCATGAGACCGCGGAAGCCATCCAGATGAAGCCCGTTGACGCCCAGCAAGAACCAGCTCCCTTATTGGCCGAGGCCGCAAGATGAATGCCTGTTGCGAGACTCCAGTCTTTGAACCGCCTGCAGTACCGCCGCAGGGGGCGCTCAAGACAGTTGTTCTCATCGGGCCTCCGAACTCCGGCAAGTCGACCCTCTTCAATAAACTAACGGGCCTTCGGCAGAAGGTTGCCAACTACCCCGGCGTCACGGTTGAGCAACGCATGGGATTGATGGCCGGAGTGGGGCGCGAAGACCTGACGCTGATTGATCTGCCGGGCATTTACTCGCTCACGCCGTACAGTGAAGATGCGCGGGTGGCTGTGAATGTATTGCGCGGCCTGATGCCGGGCACACCCAAGCCCGACGCGGTTCTGCTCGTTCTCGATTCCCTGCACCTCACACGCCAACTGATGCTGGCAGCTCCGGTGCTGGCGGTGGGATTGCCCACGCTGGTGCTGCTGAACATGAGCGACCTGATGGAGTCGCGCGGCGGTCAGATTGACACGCTCAAGCTGGCTCGAGAGCTCGGCGCTCCGGTGGCGCAGATCAGCGCCGTGCATGGAAGCGGGCTGGATGCTGTGCCGTTGTTCCTGAATCAACAAAATGGACGCGGCGAGAAGACCAGGCCTCTGACGCTGCCCGTGGTGGGCAACGCTGCCAGCACGCATAGCTGGGCCGCGCAAGTGAGCCGCCGCACGGGTTATCAAGCTCCGCTGTCGGCGGAAAGCTCGCGCAGAATTGACAGCGTGCTGCTGCATCGCGTCTGGGGACCGGTGCTCTTTCTGCTGGTGGTGATCGGCGTCTTCGAAGTGGTGTTTGCGCTGGGCCAGCCGCTCTCCGACGGCTTCGGCGATTTGCTCGCGCGCATGGGCGAGTTGGCGCGTCCGCTGCTGCCCATGGGCTGGCTGCAATCGCTCCTCCTCGACGGCGTCTGGAAGGGCGTTTGCTCGGTTCTCGTTTTTCTCCCCCAGATCCTGCTTCTGTTTCTCTTCATCGGCATTCTTGAGGACTCCGGTTACCTGGCGCGCGCCGCGCTTATCGCCGACCGCGTGATGCGCACCATCGGCCTCAACGGCAAAGCTTTTATTCCGCTGCTCTCGGCTTACGCCTGCGCCGTTCCCGCCATCATGGCCACGCGCACCATTGAGAACAAGCGCGACCGCCTGGCCACCATCCTCGTGACGCCCTTCATGACCTGTTCGGCGCGCCTGCCTGTATATCTGCTGCTCATCGCGGCCTTCATTCCGAACATCTACTACCTGCACGGTGTTCTTGGCCTGCGCACGCTGGTGATGCTCGGCCTTTACCTGGCCGGATTCGTGGCCGCATTCACCACCGCGCGCCTGCTCAAGAGCTCCATTCTCAAGTCGAGCGACACACCGTTCATTCTGGAGCTGCCGCAGTACCGCATGCCGACCATCTACTCGCTGGCGCTGCGGCTGATGGATCGCGCGCGCATCTTCATGAGGACCGCCGGCACCATCATCGTGGCCGTCACGCTGGCGCTTTGGGTGCTGGCGCATTTGCCCATCATCCACACTGCGACCGGAGCGTGGACGGCGCCGCAGTTGGCCGAAAGTGTGATCGGACGGCTGGGACACTTCATCGAACCGGCCATTGCGCCGCTGGGCTTCAACTGGAAGATCGGCATTGGACTGCTGTCGAGCGTACTGGCGCGCGAAGTGATGGTCAGCACCATGGGCACTCTCTACGGCGCGGACCCGAGCACGCAGGCGCTCAGCCTGCAGACGGCGCTGCACCACGACATGACACTGGGCGGCGCGCTGGCGCTGATGATCTTCTTCGCATTCGCCATGCAGTGCACATCGACCATTGCGGTGGTACATCGCGAGACGAATAGCTGGAAGTGGCCAGCCGTGCAGTTCCTCTACATGCTGGCGATGGCCTACGGCGCGGCGTTCGCAGTGAACCATATCGTGATGGCGATTTTCGGGTAACAGTTCACAGTTCACAGTTACAGCGCGACGATGCGGCGCCCGCGGCCGCATTCAGTGTTTCACCCAGCCATGCATACCCGCCTGGTAGCTGCGTCGGTCGAGGCGAGGCAGCGAGCGCGCGACTTTGTGCGGAAAGAGCGGGTAGTGCCGCGCAGCGATGAGAGCGTCCGCGACAAACCAGACATCTTCGTCCGCGGTCATCCAGTGCAGGCGGTCGAGGCGCGCCAGGTTGACCGGCTGCGAGTAGGCGCGCAAGGTGCGTTCGCCGCGCAGGTTGTAGTAGTGCTCAAAATAGCTGAGCGCCAGTTCGCGCAGGGTGCGGTAGACAGGCGCGCGAAAGCGCAGGCCGGCGAAATTTGACTTGGCCAGGCCTCCCCACAGGCCGTGTTCGCGGTAGAGAGCGATGACGTGGTCATCGTCGCGCACGGCCTCAAGATCCATGAGTAGAGGTGGGTGCCCCTGGACGCGCAAAGCGGCAGCGGCGAGCATCGCTCCCTCGAAGCAGTGGCCTTTGCGCTCGCGCAGTGCGCGCTCGGGAGACCACGCCGTGTCAGCATACTGGTACTCGAGCGCATCGAGGAACTGCTGGATCCGCGCCGGCGTCTTGAGCGCGCGCAAGGCGCGCAGATTCTGCGGCGACAGGCCGAAGCTGTCGTGTCGCATTTTGTTTGTCGACAATTCCCTGCTCTCCCGTCCAGCTTTGGACCATTAGCTTTTAGCTATTAGCTTCTCACGGGCTATACACAGGATGACAGATTGGTAAGTTGGATACGGTGGCATCCCAGGTCTCAAAAAGCGAGACCTGGGGCCCCACTGCGCAAATTATTTTCGTTTAGATATATATAAATTCCCGGCCTTCCACCGCCAAGAAACTTGAATCAATATTCCGTTGAAGATTCACACCTAGCTCATGAAACCCAGATACGGGTTTGTGCCGAAGTTGCCGAAGTTGGGGAATACGGTTCGGATCTGGCCGTCAGAGAGGCCAAACCAACTGGCGAGCGTGCCGGCGTACTGCTCGACGGCGGTGGTGGGGATGAGGCGGCCGGCGCCCACGTCGTTGGTCTGATCGACGCCGACGACGGGATACTGGCCGTACATGTCGCCGCCGTTCACTGCGCCTCCGACAACGAAGTGGTGGCTGCCCCAACCGTGGTCGGTGCCGTCGCTGTTGCAGGTGAGCGTGCGTCCGAAGTCGGAGACGGTGAACGATGTGACCTGGTTGCCGAGGCCCATGTTAGTCATGACGCCGTCGAAATACTCGAAGGCCGCGCCGAGCTGGGTGAGGAGCTGGGCGTGTTGTATTGCCTGGTTGTCGTGGGTGTCGAAGCTGCCGAGCTGGACGTAGAAGATTTGACGGGTCACGCCGAGGCTGGCGCGGCCGGCGATGATGCGAGCGACAGTTTGCAAAGACGCAGCAAGCGGATTATCCGCGAGCATATTCGTCATGGGATTGAGATACTGCGGCGGATTGGCGACTCCGCCTACGCCAGCGGGAGCCATGGCAGTGACGAGCATGGCCTGCGCCTGCATGGAGCGATTGATGACGACCTCGTACTCCTTGGCGAAGAGGTTTGTCTCATCGGACGTGAGGATGGAGTTGAGCGGGTTGGCGTTTGCGGGCAGCCCAAACGGAGGCTGAGCGAGGCCGTAGATGGGGATCGGTCCAGCAGGCGTGACGTTGAGTTGAAACGAACTTTGCCCGGCGAGGAAGAGCGCGTTGCCGGCAGTGGAGATGCAGGTGAACATGGAATTGGAATTCATGTCCATGGCTTCGATGGCATCGGCAACAGCGCCGCCCCATCCCACGCGCTCGCCGCTGCCGAGATTGGAGGCGACGGCCTGCCATGCGGCGGTTTGATCGAAGTGCGAGAAGAGCGAGTCGGGCAGCTCGACGGAGTTGGCGTTGATTTGAGTTTTGGTTGCAGGCGCAACCAGCGTACCGGTGTTGGCGACGATGGCGGCGCGGCCTTCATTGAAAAGACTCTGCACGCCGACAAGAGAAGGATTGAGCGCGAAGGTGCGGCCGCTTTGCGGAGTCTTGAGGGTGATGGGCAGCAGGTTGGCCAGGGGATATGCGAGGCCGGGCGCGCCGGAACGAGCCGTGGTGAAGGCGGCAAAGGACTCGGGATCGGTGGCGATGACAGTGCCGTGGCCATCGTTGCCGCCCTGCAGATAGACGCAGACGAGGGCGCGATAGTCCGATCCGCCGGTGCCCTGAGCCATGGCGGCGAGTGAGTTGAGCTCAAGAAAAAATGGGCTCACGTAGAAGCCGGCCATGGAGGCCATGGAGGCCGTACGGAGGAACTGCCGTCGAGACTGGTTGCATTTGCAGCTCATTGCGGACTCCTATTGCTGCGCGGCGAAATCGGGCGACGCCACGGTGAGATAGATTGCCGTTTGCACGCGGCTCAAGAGCGCGGCATTGATCGCATTCTGATCGCCGCCTGGAATGGGGATCGAAGTGATGGCGGCAAGAATCTGGTTGTAAAGGTTCGAGGACATCTGGCCGGACATGAGCAGCAGGTTGATGCGGTCGAGCAGCTGATCGGGCGTCGCGGCCAGACTCATTTCAGTGGAGTAGGACGAGAAGACGATCGGGGCCCGAGGTGGAACCGGAGCCGATAGCGCCTTGCATGTAATTGATGTAGCCGACAACGGAGGAGACGTTGGTCATCTGCATCTCGGGCGCAAGCAGACCGGCGGCTGAGATGGACGTGTTGGGAGGCGTGTAGCCGGGGGCAAACCAGTTGAAGACCGTCGGCGAACGGAGCCACATTTCGCCGAGGCCATAGATGGGATCTTCAGTGCTGCCGATGTCGAACGAGCCGGTGCGCGATTGCGCGGTGAAGGCGCGCGCCCACTCCGTGTAACGCAACAGAGACTCGCGGACTTTGCCGTATTGCGGATTGCCGACAGAAGTGGAGTCGTCGCGCGCTTCGGGATCAAGAAGGATAGCAGTGATGACCGCCTGCAAGATTGCCGCGCACGCCGGTGCCGTCGTTTTTGAAAACCTGGGCGACGCGGTTGATATAGGCCGGGCTGGGATTGCTGGTGACCAGGTGCTGGATCATCTGCTTGGAGAAGAATGCGGGCAGATTCGGATGGTTGAAGAGCGTGTCGAGAGCGATTTTGAGATCGCCGTTGGGGTCGGCGCTCCCTGAGGCAGGAATGGTGACGCCGAGAAACTGCTTTTGGACCGTGGAGTGGTGGCTGGGGAAGCTCTGCATGGGCAGCAGCTCTTCACCATAGCCGGGACCGACGTAGACGCAGCAATTGGACCACGCGTTGTCAGTGGAATCGCCCGGGATGTTCCAACTGAAGCCCGTGAAGACCGCGGCGAGTCCCTTGACGTCGGTATTCGAATAGGTGGGAATGGGATTGCCGGAACCATCAAGCTGCTGCGAACCGTCGTCGTTCAACTGCCAGAGACCGATGGTGAACAGCTGCATGACTTCGCGCGCATAGTTCTCGTCGGGATCGGTGGTGGCATTGCCCTTGTCGTTGCCCTGCATGGAGAGGAACTGGCCCATCATCGGGCTGAGGGTGACATCCTGCAGGAGCTGGCGGAAGTTGCCGAAGGCGTCGTTGCCGAGCATGTCGTAATAGCTGGCCTCGCCGCGGGGCATGTTTTGTATGGCCGTGGTGTTATCGCTGGAGATGACGAACTGTTGCGAAAGTGCGTATTTGACGCGCTGGCGCAGCTCATCGGGTGCGGTGAGCGATTGCTGCCAGAAGGCATCCTGCACCAGGCCTTCGTCCTGGTTGTTTTCAACGAAGAGCGTGGCATTGCACGTTACGTTGCCCGATGCGCAGGGCGGATTATTGACGATCAACGCCTGTTCGACGGCAGGCTCCATCGGCGCTGCCGGCAAGGCGAACTGCTGGTTGAGCCAAGCCTGGTAGCCGATCAGGGAAACGTTGCGGATGTCGGCGTCGGTTGGGCCGAAGGTGGCCTGCTCAAGAAAGCGCGCCGCGTCCTGGGGACTGACGACGGGGACCGGCGGCGTACCGTTCACAGTGGCGATGAGATCGGCTGAAGTTGCGGGTCCGGGAGCGGGATTGAGGACCTGCAGATCGAGATTGCCTGGATTGGTGATATCGACGGTAGCAGTGAGTTGCCTGCCGCTGTTGAATGTGGTGGGCGAGGGAGAGCCGTCGACAAGCACCTGCGCGCCGGTTATGAACTGGGAACCGGTGAGCACAATGGTGGCCGAGCCGGGATTGAACGACATGGGCGAGGCCGCAGTGAGAATCGGAATGGGATTCATCACCGAGATGTTCTGCGTGAGCGAGACCGCAGGATTGTCGAGGCTGGTGATGGTGAGTTGGACAATGTTGCTCGGAGTGGGAACGACGGCCGGCGCGGTGTAAATGATGGTGCCGCTGCTGTTGATGACCGCGGTGCCGACGGTCGGGTTGCCACCCGAGACGCCGTTGACCTGCAGGGTGACGCCGGGATTATCGGTGCCATTGACCGTCAGGCCGAGGCTGATCGAGTTCGATACGCGTACGTCGGTTCCTGAGTTGGCTTCAAGTTGCAGCACCACTTGCCCGGGGCCGACCTTCAGTGACATTGGAGGAGCGCTTGCCGATCCCGGATTAGGATTGGTGACGGTGAGCGGAAAGGTGCCGGGAAGCGGAGCGGCGATTTGCGCCACCAGCTCGGTCGGCGATACATAGGTCGTCGGAACAAGAGCGCCGTTCCAGTTGATCTGCGCGCCGTAGACGAACTGCGAACCATTCACAATTACGGTTGTGGTTCCTTCAGAAAATCCTCCGGGGTTCACGGCGCCGAGGACGGGAATTGGATTCCACACCTGCACCGATACCGAGCCCGGGGCCGCCGTGGGATATTTTGCGATCGAGCTGGTGATCTGGACCGTATATGGAGTGGGCACGACGGCGGGAGCGGTGTAGAGGCCAGTACTCGAGATGGTGCCGACCGTCGAGTTGCCGCCGGGGATTCCATTGACTGAGAAAACGACAGGCTGGCCGGACGCCATGTAGGCGGACGAGACCTGCAGGGTCTGGTTCACCCGCAGTGTGTTGCTCGGCGTCGAGATGGCTGCGATGGTGTTCAGATTCACCGCGAGCGAGGCACCGCCGCAGCCTGCAATCAGCGAGGTGACAACGAGGAGCGACGCTGCAAAAAGCCCCGTGATTAACTGAAGACCGCGTGAGCAAAGTACTCGCATAAATGCTCCTGGAGCAGTTTGGGAAACACTGTACGGTCAAAGCGTTTGCCGAGGTCTTTGCCGCCTGAGGGCCGCCCAGACCTGAAGATCGTGAATATCGTTATGCCATTTTTCCGAAGCTGCTGTAGACGAGTTAGGGAATCGAAGGGGAAGAAATGCTCTTCAACTCAAGGACCCAAGGCGCTGAGAAAGACAGTAAATTTGTTTTCGAGGTTATCGAAGTCACCCATTAAATGCAAACCAAAATACGACTATGTGTTACCTAGGTAACGCTTTAGGGTGATGGACAGGGTGAAGTCCTGGGCTTCAAAAGGCGAGAAAAACTTGATCTTGATTTGGAGGTGCGGGGCTACCGGCTGGCGGCGATCATTTGCGCGGCGTGCTGGAGGCTGGTGTCGGTGACCTTGGCGCCGCTTAACATGCGAGCGACTTCGTGGGTGCGAGCGCGGTCGTCGAGGACGCGGATGTGGGTTTTGGTGCGGCCGTGGTCCTCGCGCTTTTCGACGGCGAGATGCTGATCGGCGAAGGCGGCGATCTGCGGCAGGTGGGTGACGCAGAGAACCTGCTGGGCGCGGGCCAGGGCCTTGAGTTTCTGGCCCACGGCTTCGGCGGCGCGGCCTCCGATGCCGATGTCGATTTCGTCGAAAACGAGCGTGCGAGGCGTGGTTTTCTTTCTGGACTTTGAGGAGCTTTCTTCGACGGCAACTTTAAGGGCAAGCAAGAACGCGGGAGAGCTCGCCGCCGGAGGCGATTTCAGTGAGCGGCTTGAGCGGCTCGCCGGGATTGGTGGCGATGCGGTATTCGACTGAATCCCAACCGGAGGTGGCCCACGCTGATTCCTGTTCGTTCGATGTAACGGCGACCGACGAATTTCACTTTCATGGCGAGCGAGTTGATTTGGGCTTCGGCGAGTTTGGCGAGTTTGGCGGCAGCGGCCTTGCGCTCGGCGGTGAGGGCGGCAGCGGCTTTGCGATAGGCCGCTGCGGCCTGATCGAGTTCCGCGCGGAGGGCCTTCAGGATCTCGTCGCGATCTTCGACTTCAGCGAGCTTGCGGGCCACGTCTTCTGCCAAATGCGATGACCTCGGCAACGGTTTTGCCGTATTTGCGCTTCAAACGATCGAGGAGGGCCAAGACGGTCTTCAATTTCGGCAAGGCGCTCGGGCGAGGCGTTGATGCCCTCGGCGTAGTCGCGAAGCGAGGAGGCGATGTCGGAGATGGTGGCGCGGGCGACTGGCAAGCTGCTGGGCAGATTCAGTAAATCGGGCGTCGTAGCGGGCCAGTTCCTCAACATTGCGCAGGGCGTCGCGGAGTGCGGCTTCGGCGGATGCGCCGCCTTCGTAGAGCTCGTCGAATGCGCTCATGGCGGCGGCATAAAGTTTTTCGGCGTTGGCGAGGACGCGCTTTTCGGTTTCGAGGGCCTCGTCTTCGCCGGCTTCGAGATGGGCCTGCTCGATCTCCTTGCGCTGATAGGTCCAAAGGTCGACCATGCGCAGGCGGTCCTGCTCGCCGTGGAGCAGGTCGTTGAGTTTGTCCTGAGCGGCGCGCCAGCGAGCGTGGGCTTCGGCTACGGCGTCAGTGGAAATGCCGGCGAAACGGTCGAGGAGGATGCGCTGCTGCGAGGAATCGAAACTCGACAGGCTCTCAGTTTGCGCGTGGACGAGAGCCAGCTCGGGCGCGAGCTGCTTGAGCACCTGCGACGGTTGCAGGCTGGTTGTTGACGAAGACGCGGCCTTTGCCGGTGGAGAGAATTTCGCGGCGAAGAATGATGTCGGCGCCTTCAGAATCGATGCCGTTTTCTTCGAGGACGGATTCGGCGCCGGGCGTGGATTCGAAAACGCAGGAGACGACGGCTTTTTCGGCGCCGTGGCGGACGACGTCGGTGGAGGATTTGCCGCCCATGAGGAGGGCGAGCGCGTCCACAAGGATTGATTTGCCCGCGCCGGTTTCGCCGGTGAGGAGATTGAGTCCGGGGCCGAAGGAGGCGATGGCGTGATCGATGACGGCGTAGTTTTCAGCGCGCAGTTCGACGAGCATGAGGGTCCGATCTTCCGCTGTAGTTGATGGCGCGAGCTGAGGTCCCACCCTAACCGGAGGCAGAACCTGCGCTCCGGTTAGAATGGGGCACCCGCGACCGTGGGGCACCCAATCCGAGCGCAGCATAGCATGATTGGCGGGGTTGAAGGAGTGACGGGCGAAGCTGGGGTGCGGGAAATAGAGGCACCCAAACGGTCACTTGGGCGCGGAGAACGCGGTCTGATACCGTGGAGATTGAGGTGAATGGCGATTTTTACAGCGGCATTAGCGGTTTTCTTGCAGGCTGACAGCGGCGCGGGGTCGAGCGCACCGCAGTCGACGCTGGGCTTTAGCGCGCTGGCGGGGATGATGGGCAACATCGGGCCGATTGCGATCGCGGTGCTGGTGCTGCTGCTCGTTGCCAGCCTCTACTCGTGGACGGTGATTCTGGGCAAGATTTCCACGTTCAGCAGGGCGACGAAGCAGAGCAAGCAGGTTCATCCGCGCATTCCGCAAGGCGACGCGGCTGCAGGACATTGCGGCGGTGACCGGCGACTACAGCGCCAGCCCGCTGGCGCAGGTCTTTGAGGATGTGTACGAGACCTACAAGCGGCAGACCGGCGGATCGGGGCCGCCGCGCAACCTGGCGCCGCTGGAGCGCACGGCGCAGACCGCGGCCAGCGAGGCGGTAACGGCGCTGGAGCGGCGCATGACGTGGCTGGCGACGATCGGCTGCAACCAGCCCGTTTGTGGGGCTGTTCGGAACGGTGATGGGCGTAGTGGACGCGTTCCAGGGGCTGGGGCAGGCGGGCTCGGCTACGTTGCACGCCGTGGCGCCGGGCATCGCCGAGGCGCTGATCACGACCGCGGCGGGATTGTTTGTGGCCGTGCCGGCGGTGGTTGCCTACAACCAGTTCAGCGCGCGGATCAGGCTGTTTGCTTCGGCGACCGATGATTTTTGCCGCGAGCTGCTGAACTCGCTCGAGGAGATGCCGGTGCGGCAGCAGGCGCCGGCCCCGCCGCGGGTACCGGCGGATGCGCCACGAGAGGCCGAGCGCAGTCTATACAAGTAAGTGCGGAAGAGGCGGCCGCATGCGGGCTTTGATGATTGCGCCGCCATTCCAGATTTCAAAATCCAGATGCTGGGCATCCATCGAGGATCTGGCAGCAGCGGCAGTTTTTGGAGATGCACGGTGGCATTCACGACTCAAGACGGACAAACGCGAACCTCGCTGGCGGAGATCAACATCACGCCGCTGGTGGATGTGGTGCTGGTGCTGCTGGTGATCTTTATGATCACCGAGCCGGTGCTGCAGAGCGGGATTGAAGTGAATGTGCCGAAGACGCGGACGGTGAAAGCAGATTACCGAGCAGCGCATGGTGGTGACGATCGACCGCGATCAGAATGTTTTTCTGAACGATCAGCCGGTGAACATGCACGATCTGCCGGCGAAGCTGCACCAGGCGGGCGGGATCCGGCGCACCAGGCGATCTATTTGCGCAGCGACGAGCGGGTGCCGTTTGGAGCCTTCGCCAGCGTGATGGACGCGGTGAAGCAGTCGGGAATCACGAATGTGTCGATCGTGACGCAGCCGCTGGATACGAAGGATGCGGCAGCGACCGGAAAGTAGCGGAGTTAGCAGAGTTAGCGGAGCTGGCAGAGGATGATGGAAAGTGTTCTGGAAAGCGGCGAGCACCTGGAGCGGGAACTGACGCCGGAGCCGTTTGCGGGCCCGGCGATGGGATCCATTGGTCTGCACCTCGCGCTGGCCGCTCATGCCTGGTGTTTTACGGCTGGGTGATGGGGCTGTTTCATCACAACTTCTGGGGCAATCCGGGCGCGGGCGGGAGCGATGCAGGTGAACCTGGTGAGCACGCTCTGCCGCTGCCCGCCGACCAAGTGAACAAGAATGTGCTGGCGACAGAAACGCCGAGCCAGGCGCCCGAGCGCTCCGAGTCCCAAGGAACAGCAGCACAGTGGATGAGACGGCGATTCCGATCCTGGGCAAGCAGGTAAAGCCCAAGCAAGGAAACCACTCCGAAGACGCAGCCGCACCAGCCGCAGCCACAACAGCAGAATGTGGCGCAATACGGCGAGCAGTCGGGCTCGATCATGCCGCACCAGATGCAGGTTGGACCAACCGGGCCAACGACTGTTGGGGACAACAATTTTGCCAGCTTGTATCCGTGGTACGTGGACCAGATCAACCGGAAGATGTCGCAGAGTTGGAACAAGTCAGAAGTGGATGCGCGAACGCCGAAGGGCGCGCGCGTGTTCCTGGTCTTTTCGATTCACCGCGACGGCACCGTGAGCCGACCTGCAGTTGGATCAATCGAGCGGAAGCCCCACGCTGGATGTTCCTGCTGAGCGCGGCGTGCAGCGCGTGGATACCTTTGGCAATCTGCCGGCGAACTATAATCAAAGTACGTTGAAGGTGTCGTACTACTGCGAGTACTGAAAGAACAGCGGTCAGGGACCGGTGGTCGGTGGTCAACTTAGGCGGCAAGCCGAGAATTCAGTTGCTTGAGATGGCACATCGATCGCAGAGGACGAGACGAATCGCAAGAACCCGGCATCTAACGTGTCGTAGGGTCAGGCGGCATTGAAAACGGCGCACGGAGAGGCGTGCGCAGCACAAATCGTTAGCCAACAGGAAGGATTGCACATCGCATGAAGGCAATGCTTCGGGTCTTCTCCCTGTTTTTGCTTTCCCTGGCGTACTTTTCGGCGCCGCAACTTAGCCGCTCAAGACTGGGTGCACACCGGGACCAACCTGGGCAACAGAAAGCGCATCCGTCTGGCGGCAGCGGATTTCAAGCCGGTGGGCAGCGATCCCCAGACGACACCGCTGAAGGCCGTCTTCGACTCCACACTTTTCAACGATCTTAAGCAACGCGGGCATCTTCGACATGGTGTCAAAGAGCCTGGCGCCGCAGGCGACGCCTGGCTCGCCGCAGGAGATCGTGCTGAGCCAGTGGTCCGCCGCGCCGGCCAACGCGGCCATGGTGGCTTTTGGCGCGCTCTCGGTCGACAACGGCCGGCTGGTCAGTGTCCGGCTGGCTGTTTGACAGCGCGCAACGGCGCGAATCCGCAGGTGCTGGCGCAGCAGTACAACGAGGCGGCCAGCGAGGACATGGCGCGGACCGTGGCGCACCGGTTTGCCGACGCGATCATTTCGCGGCTGGGCGGCGGCATCGACGGCATTGCCGAAACCAAGATCTACTTTGTGAGCAATCGCACCGGATCCAAAGAGATCTGGGTGATGGATTACGACGGAGCCAACCAACACGCCGTCACGCATCTGGGCAGCATTTCACTTTCTCCGCGCATCTCGCCTGACAACTCACGCATTGCGTTTGCTTCGCTGGAACGCGTAGGATGGGCGATCCGCATGTATTCGCTCGACCTGGGGCGGATGGTGAGTTTCCCGGCGGGCGCGGCAGGGGGAAGCAATCAGTCGCCGGCGTGGTCGGCAGATGGATTGAAGATCGCATTTTCTTCGGCGCGCTCCGGCCATCCGGAGATCTGGTTCGCGGATGCCAGCGGCGGCAACGCTCACCAGATCACAGCGTTTGGGTCCGATGTTTCGCCCGGTCTGGAATCCGCGCACCGGCACGCAAATCGCGTTTGTGAGCGGGCGCACGGGCGAGCCGCAGATTTACGTCATGGATCAGGATGGATCAACGTGCAGCGCATGACCGACAGCGGCTACGCCATCTCACCGTCGTGGTCGCCCAACGGCGGCCTGCTGACGTTCAGCTGGAACCGCAAATACGGCCCCGGCGATCCCGGCGGGTATGACATCTACGTGATGGATATCGCCAGCAAGAACTGTCTGCAGGCGACGCACGAAGCGGGCAACAACGATTTTCCATCGTGGTCGCCGGATGGGCGCCACATCGTGTTTCAGCGCCAGATCGGCCATCGCACGCAGATCTGGACGATGCTGGCCGACGGCACCGAGCAACATCAACTCACCTATTCCGGCGACAACTCGATGCCCAACTGGAGCTGGAAGTGAGTCTCGCGAGCTGCGGGAGCAGATCGTAATGTTACGCGTTCCCGCATAGTAACCGGCATCCGAGCGACAGATGGAACTATCATTTTATTGGTGCTGATAAGCCGAGCGGCGACGCGCGTGATGACAGAAAACGCCGGCTCGCCCGGAAGATTGACTTGAGCTTTTTAGAGAAGGAGAATCCCTTGAAACTACAGAAATCTTGTTTTTGACGACTGTCGCTTTTGCTTCGTTGCCTTGATCGCTGTTTCAGGATGCAAAAAGAAACAGCCGTTGCCGCCGCCGAACAGGCTCCGCCGACGACTGGCACCCGCGCCCACCGCACAACTGACCGCGACGCCTACCGTGATCTCCGCCGGCGACCAGGTGCAGTTGAGCTGGCACACGACCGACGCCACCTCGATTTCGATCGACGGCATCGGCGACGTTCCTTCAGCGGGCGTAAAGACCGTGACGCCCACCGAGTCGACCACCTATCACCTGGTGGCGCGCGGCGATGGCGGCTCGGCCGACGCATCGGCGCGCGTGACTGTGAATTCGCCGCCATCGCATCAGCGTGCCGAGCACACCCGTTAACGAGCGAGCAGGACGTTCAAGGCTCACGTGCAGGCGATCTTCTTCGACTACGACACCTACGATATCCGCAGCGACGCGCAGGCTACGCTGTCGAAGGATGCCGACTACCTGATGCGCATCCGAATATCAAGGTCGTGATCGGCGGCTACTGCGACGAGCGCGGATCGGACGAGTACAACCTGGTGCTGGGCCAGAACCGCGCGCAGGCAGCCAAAACGGCGCTGGTCACCGCAGGCATAGCGGCCGATCGCATCCGCGTGATCAGCTACGGCAAGGAGAAGCCGTTCTGCACGGAGTCGACCGAGGAGTGCTGGCAGCTGAACCGCAGAGACGGATTCGCGATCGACCGGTAAGGCAGCTTCGAGCCTTTGCGTTTCAACTGGTTCGATTCTGATTCATCGATTTTTGGTCGATTGAGTGGTAAGGCATGAGAGGCGCGCGACCCGACCCTTGGAACAATGAAGGGGTAAGGTTGAATCGACCTCAGTTTGTGCCGGAACAATGAGTTCTCACCAACGCGGCAGCCCGGCTTTTTGTGCCGGGCTGCCGTATGTTGCATTCAGGAAGGTTGAGCTATGCAGAAAACTACGCATCACTCGCAATCGTCTTCTCGCTTCTGCGGCGCTGATTTTTCTCTTTGTTCCCGCTGCCGTGCCCGCGCACGCGGTCTCAAAGGAGATCGTGGAGCTGCAAACCCAGGTGCAGCAGTTGCTGGATATGGTGCAGCGGCTGCAGTCCACGCATGGACACGCGCTTGGGCGTGCTGCAGCACCTGGCGCAGCAGACGGCCGACGCAGCCAACCAGATGACCACAACGGTGAATGCGCTGCAGCAGAAGATTGAACTCGCAGAATGATGCGGTCGAGCGGCAAAGCTGGACGCCGTTTCAGGGCAGGTGCAGTCGCTGAATGACTCGGTAGACGAGCTGAAGGCGCGCATCGCCAAGCTGGACAAGTCGGTGCAGGACCTGCAGGCGCAACTGCAGACCATGCAGGCCGCAGCAGCCGCAAGCGCACGCCGGGCGGAATGCCGGCGCGGCGGCGCATCCGCGCCTGGAACCGGACCATGGCCGAGTCAGGGACAAGGGCCGGGGCCAGGGATGCGAAGCAGCCCGATGCAGCGGGCCCGCGCCCGGCGGTCCCGCTGCGCAGCAGGCGCCGCCGCTGCAGGAGACGCTGCAGGCCGGCGTGCGCGACTACAATGCGGGACGGTACCAGGTGGCGGCCGGGAGAGTTTCAGGACGTCGTGCACTACTATCCGCTGGACGACCTGGCCGGGACGGCGCAGTTCTACCTGGGCGAGATTGCCTACCAGCAGAAGGACTATGCAGCCGCGATCAACGACTACAACGCGCTGCTGGAGGGATTCAGCGGCAACGCCAAGGCTGCCCGCAGCGCAACTGCACAAGGGATATGCTTTGATGGCAATGGATAAAAAGCGAGGCGGGCGTTCACGAATTGCGGGCGCTGATCCAGCGGCATCCGCAGACGCCCGAGGCGCGCGCGGCGCGCAGCAAGCTGAACGGGATGGGCGTGAAGATTGTGCCGACGGAGTCCCACTGAAGTTCCCGATCTGCTTGCCCAAAAAGGAAGGCCCCGCCGCGATGCGGGGCTTTTTGTTTCTGCGGGAATCCGGCTCAGCTCTCGGCTGCGGCTGCAGGGGTCCCCGCCGCAGCTTTGGCAGCGTTGACACTCTTGTGGTGGCGAACGTCGTGCGCCCTGCACCCAGAAGATGACGTCCTCGGCGATGTTGGTGGCGTGATCGCCGACGCGCTCGAGGCTGCGGCAGATCATGAGCGCGTTCAGGGCCTGGGGCGCCAGATGGCTCTGCTCCTCCATCACCTTGGTGAGAGTCTTGAAGGCGGCGCGGTTCATCTGGTCCACGGCGTCGTCCATGGTGAGCACGCCGCGGGCCAGCTCGGCGTCGGCCTCGATGAAGGACTGCAGGCTCTTGCGCACCATGTCGGCAGCCAGCGAGGCCATGCGGGGAATATCGACGGGCAGATCGACGGCGGCCATGCGCTCCATGTGCGCACGCGGTCGCTGATGCTCTTGGCGGCGTCGCCCACGCGCTCCAGATCGGCGTTGATCTTGATGACGCTGAGGATGAAGCGCAGGTCGATGGCCATGGGCTGCTCCATGGCGAGCAGGTCGAGCGCGGCCTGATCGATGTCGCGCTCCATGCGATTGATGGCGATCTCGCTGCGGCTGACGAGATCGCAGATGGAGAGGTCGCGAACCCGGTAAGCCTCAATGGCGCGCTGGATGGCCTGCTCGGCCAGCCCGGCCATCACCAGGAGATTCTCCTTCAGATCTTCCAGGCTTTGTTGAAAGCGTATGCGTGTCATCCGAACCTGCCCGTGATGTAATCCTCCGTGCGCTTGTCAGAAGGATTGGTGAAGATTTTGTGGGTCGAGTCGAACTCGACCATGCGGCCGTTGAGGAAGAAGCCGGTCTTCTCTGCCACGCGGGCTGCCTGCTGCATATTATGCGTCACAATCACGATCGTGTACTGCGACTTTAGTTGGAAGATGAGGTCCTCGATCTTGGAGGTGGAGACGGGATCGAGGGCCGAGGCGGGCTCGTCCATGAGCAGCACTTCGGGGTCGACGGCGAGGGCGCGGGCGATGCAGAGGCGCTGCTGCTGGCCGCCGGAGAGGCTGGCGCCGGATTTCTTCTTCAGGTCGTCCTTCACTTCGTCCCAGAGCGCCGAGTTCTTGAGCGACTTTTCGACGATTTCGTCGAGCGCCTGGCGATTGGAATAGCCGTTGAGCTTGAGGCCGGCGGCGACGTTGTCGTAGATGGACATGGTGGGAAAAGGATTGGGGCGCTGGAAGACCATGCCCACGCGGCGGCGAATTTCGACCGGCTTGGCGTCCTCATAGATGTCGAGGTCGCCGATGCGGACGGTGCCGGTGACGCGGGCGATGGGATTGGTCTCATGCATGCGGTTGAGGCAGCGCACAAAGGTGCTCTTGCCGCAGCCGGAGGGACCGATCAGCGCCGTGGCGTGGTTGGCCGGGATATTCAGATTGATGTCCTGCAGCGTGTGATTGGTGCCGTACCACGCGTTCAGGTTTGTTACCTCGATGCCGACGCCCACTTAACTTGCCCCTTTCAAAACGCCGCGGCTGGTGACAAAACGCACCAGAGAAACCGCAAGCACAATGAGAACAATCAAAACCAGCGCTCCCGCCCACGCCAGCCGATGCCAATCGTCGGAAGGGGAAAGGGCGTAGATGTAAATCTGCAGGGGAAGAGCGGCGATGGGCTCGTTCAGGCTGGTGCTCCAGAAGTTGTTGCCCAGCGCGGTAAAGATGAGCGGCGCGGTTTCTCCGGCGACGCGCGCAAAGGCCAGCATGCAGCCGGTGATGATGCCGGGCGAAGCGGTGCGGACAGTGATGGAAAGCACCGAGCGCCAGTTGGGAACGCCAAGGCCGAGTGCGGCTTCGCGCACCGCGTGAGGCACCATGAGCAGCATCTCCTCAGTGGTGCGGCAGACGGTGGGGATCATCATGATGCCCAGTGCGACGCCGCCGGCGAGCGCCGAGAAATGATGTTGCGGCACGACGATGAGCGCGTAGGCAGCGAGGCCCATGACGATGGAAGGGACGCCATTGAGGACGTCGGCGGTGAAGCGAATGGCATTGGCCAGTTTGGTGCCGCGGCCGAATTCGGCCAGGTAGATGCCGCCGCCGATGCCGATGGGAACTCCGAGGAGACTGGCAATGGCCAGCAGCGTGACGGAACCGACGATGGCGTTGGCCATGCCGCCGCCCTCCTCGCCCTCAGGCTTGGGAATCTGGGTGAAGAAAGCGAGATTGAGCGAACTGGCGCCTTTGAAGATGAGATAAACGAAGATCGCCACCAGCGGCAGAATCACCAGAATTGTGGATAGCACCGCCAGAAACGTGGCGGCTCCGTCGGCGAAGCTGCGGAGTTGTGTTCGCAGCCGGAATTCCGATTTCACTCTCGCGCGCTCCATTCCGTTCCCGATTTCTAAACTTTCAGCGATCAGATCTTAGCGACTAGTTTTGGCTTTTGCGGCAAGCGTCTCTCTGTTCTCTGTTCTCTGTTCTTACCGCGCTTGCGCCGGGGCGCCGCGTGTGACCGCCCAAACCAGCAGGCGGGCTATTGCGTTCACAATGATGGTGACGATAAACAGCGCCAGGCCGATCTCGATCAGCGCGCTCAGGTGCATGTCGCTTACGGCCTCGGTAAATTCGTTGGCAATCACGGAGGCCATGGAGCTGCCGTTGGCCAACAAAGAACGATGGATCTCGGGGGTGTTGCCGATGACCATGGTGACGGCCATGGTTTCGCCCAGCGCGCGGCCCAGGCCGAGAATGATGGCGCCGACGATGCCGATGCGCGCATTGCGCAGGACGCCCATGCGAATCATCTCCCAGCGCGTGGCGCCCAGCGCCAGCACCGCTTCCCGCTGCGAGTGCGGAACGGCCGTCATCACTTCGCGGGTGAGCGACGAGATGATGGGCAGAATCATGATGGCAAGAATGACGGCTGACGCAAAATAGCCCAGCCCTGTGGGGTTGTTGTCGTTGAAGAGGCCGGTCCAGCCAAGTACCTTGACTAACACCGGGTTTACATACTCGCGAAGCAGGGGCACAAGGATGAACACGGCCCACAAGCCATAAATGATGCTGGGAATGGCGGCCAGCAACTCGGTAAGAAAGGCCAGCGGCGCGCGCAGAAATCCTGGACACATCTCGGTGAGGAAGATGGCGACGCCGATGGACAGGGGGACCGCCAGCAGCAGCGAAAGAAACGAAGAAACCAGCGTGCCGTAAACGAAAGGCAGCGCGCTGAAGTAGCCATTGACCGGATCCCAATAGGAGGGAAGCCCGGTGGTCGGGTCGAAGTAGGTTTTTAGAAGAATTGCAGCCCAAAAGCATGCAATGAAAGTTGGGAACGCTGCACCAACTCAATGAGGATAAGCAGCACGATGCCGAAGATGCTGAGCGCACAAAGAACCATGAGCACCTTGAATCCACCGTCGGCGACGGCGGAGTTGCCGCGCGAAAGCAGATAGCGGCGAATCGCCGAGTGCTCTGCTTGCTCGACCACCGATGCACCACTCCCCGCGGCCGGGCCAGGTCCAGATTGAGGGTGAGGTTGCGAGATACGAATCTCTGGCACGGTGGCGTCCATCGAGGTTCAGGCTAACGGCCAAATATGAATAACAGGTTACAAGTCTGAAAAATCAAGTGCATACGGGACGAAATTGTGTGAATTTCGCAGCCGGGCCTGAGCCCAGGGCAAGGCTACCTGCAGAGCGATGCCTGGCAAACGCGGCGGCAAGGCCGAAACGGGGCGCCTGGACGTTCGCGGCGGACCGGGATGGCCCGCATCTCGATAAGAAAATCGATTCAGTTGACCGGAAACAGTGTATCCTCTTGGCTGGGAAACGTGGTACAACTCCAACATGATAAAGGGAAAGAACACACTGCCGACAGGGCATGTGAATCTGCGCATGCTGGCCGACCATCTGGGGCTTTCGCAGACCACGGTTTCCCTTGTCCTGAATAACTCGCCGTCAGCGAAGTCCATTCCGCAGGAGACGCGTGCCCGGGTGGTTGAGGCCGCAAACCGGCTCAACTACCGGCCCAATTACTTTGCCCGGTCACTGCGGCAAAGCCGGTCAATGAGCGTAGGCGTCCTGGCGCCGGACCTGAGCGAGGGCTACTTTACCCGCGTGATGAGCGGCGTGGTAGAGGAACTGACCGAGGCCCATTACTTCTACTTCACGGCCTGCCACGACTGGAAGCGGGAGCTGATCGAGAAATACCCGCGCATGCTTGTGGAGCGGGCCGTGGATGGCTTTCTGCTGCTGAATACAGCAGTGGACGAGCTCGAAGTTCCCGTGCCGGTGGTGGCTATCTCAGCGCACTGCGCGGATGCAAATGTAACCAATATCGTTCTCGATCACCATATGGCCGTGCAGCAGGCGCTCACACATTTGTATGAGCTGGGGCACCGACGCATCGCCTTCATGCGCGGACCGCGCGCCATTCCCGACTCAGAGTACCGCTGGGAGGCCATCCAGCAAGTGGCAGGGGAAATCGACCTCAAGATCGATCCCGCGCTGGTGATCCGCATTGACTCATCGGGGTGGTCGATGAAGACCGGACAGCACCCCATGGCGCCCGAGATCGGCTTCAAACCGATGCAGGCACTGCTGGAACGGACGCGCGCGTTTACCGCGGTTTTCTGCTTCAACGATATTGCCGCGATCGGCGCCATTCGCGCGTTGAAGGACGCGGGACTGAGTGTGCCGGGAGACGTATCGGTGGTGGGATTCGACGACATTCTTTCGGCGGCGTACGCAACGCCTTCGCTGACTACTGTGCACCAGCCGCTCACGCGGATGGGCCGCCGCGGAGCCCAGGTGCTGCTGGAACGAATCAACGACCGGGAAAAAGTATTTCCATCCGAAATCATAATGACGCCGGAGCTGGTCGTACGCGAGTCGACGGGACCGGCGAACAAAAGGGAATAGGGAGTGGCGGATAGGGAATAGCTTCCTGCGCCGACTCTCACCTCAAATGCGGACGCTCACAGCCAGAAGATGACAGCTTAATGCTTGCCCGCAGACCACTGACGACTGATCGGCGTTTATGAGCATGCGGCCTCAAGCCAGCGGCTGACGTAAACCTGCGCATGAGCTTCCCCGCAATAGTGGCGCGCGCCATGCGCATCCGCGGCTTCCTTGGTCCACTTGAAGATGGTCAATTGCTGGCTGTTGCAGTTGATCACGATCCAGCGCATGGGATTGTCGCTCTCTTCACCGCAGATTTCACATCGATATATCGTGCCGATCATGGCCGACCTCCGGTCCAAAGTTCAATTTATCATCCCAGCAGCCTCGCTTGATTTTTTAAGAGATAGCACGTAGAATTGTGCTACACATAAATACGTGCAATTATGAAAACCAACATTACCTTAAAGATTGATGCTGAATTGCTGCGAGAGGCCCGTGTCCTGGCGGCATTGGAAGGCTCCTCGATCAGCGGCCTGCTTGCGGCCCAGTTGGAGCACACAGTGCGCGAGCGCAAGGGATACGACCAGGCAAGAAGGCGCGCGGTCGCCCGCCTACGGACGGGCTTCAATTTAAACTGGACGCCCCCCGCTCGCGAGATGAACTTCATGAGCGATAAGTACTTCGTAGACACCAACATTTTGGTTTACGCGCATGACCGCTCCGCCGGCGCCAAACATCAGCGCGCCCGGGCGCTCGTGGAGCAGCTTTGGGATTCAGGTCAGGGTGCATTGAGTACGCAGGTGCTGCAAGAGCTATGCATCAACCTTCGTCGTAAGGCGGGCAATCCGCTTTCGGTGGATCAAGTCCGTCTTCTAATTCGGGACTATGCGGCCTGGGAAGTGGTTACGAATTCTCCCGCCTCCATCTTGAAGGCATTGGATATCGAGGCGCGTTACAAGATTTCCTTTTGGGATGCCTTGATCGTTCAGGCTGCCGAAGACGCAGGCGCATCTGTTCTCTATTCTGAAGACCTTGCGAGCGGACAGCGCTACGCAGCGGTTCGAGTCGTAAACCCGCTGATCAATCCTGTGGCCCGGTAACAGATTTACGGTCGGAATCCACGCTGCTTCCGCGCTTACCGAAGATCGCCGCTTAAATATGGACAAATGACGGTCCCCAGCCCTGATTTATGCTTACTCCAGCATCTGCAGATCGAGCGGCTCAACCAGCATGCAATCCATCGCGCGGACCGGGCGCCAGGGCGCGCTGCAGCGCAGAGGTCTTGCACGGCTCGACGGTGACCACGAAGGGCAGCGCATCGGCGGGGTAGCCTGGCTTTTGCACGATGGCGCGAATGTTGATCTGCTCGTTGGCCAGCGCGGTGGTGATGGCGGCGACGATGCCAGGCCGGTCGCTGACCAGGAAGCGGATGTAATGGGGACACTTCGAACTCGGCGCCGACGCGCGCCGGGGCCGAGGGAATCTCGACGCGGCGCGAGCCGTGAGCGAGCGCCAGCAGATCGCTGACCACGGCGACCGCCGTGGGATGGCCGCCGGCGCCGTGACCGGAAAAGACCACGTCGCCGCCGTAATGACCGCTGGCGATGACCATGTTCTCGGTTCCCTGCGACCAGGCCAGCGGCGAGCGCAGCGCAACCAGCATGGGACCGACGGTGGCCGCGATCCGGCCTTCGACTTGTTCGGCGCGCGAGACCTGGCGAATGGTGCAGCCAAGATCGCGCGCATAGCTGAAGTCGACGGGCGTGATGGCAGTGATGGGCCGGGGCACGATCTCTTCGGGATCGACCTGCACGCGGAGCGCGAGGCGCATGAGAATGGCAAGCTTGGCGCGCGCGTCGAATCCGCCCACATCTTCAGTGGGGTCGGCTTCGGCGTAGCCTTTGGCCTGCGCTTCGGCCAGCACTGTCGCGTATTCCGCGCCGTCTTCCATCTTGCTCAGGATGAAGTTGCAGGTGCCGTTGAGAATGCCTTCGATGCGCTCGATGCGGTCGCCGGCCATGCCCTGCTCGAGGCCGGGAATGACGGGAATTCCGCCGGCGACGGCGGCGCCGTACTTGAGATGGCCGCCCTTGGCCGCAGCCAGCCGCTCCAGTCGACTGCCGTGATAAGCGATGAGCTTTTTGTTGGCGGTGACGACGCTTTTGCCCGCTTCGAGCGCGCGGCGCACCCAGCTTCCGGCAGGATCGAGGCCGCCGGCGAGCTCGACAATTACGTCGACATCGGAGGCGAGCACGGCATCGGCGTCTTCGCTCCAGACCACGCTCGAGGGCACCCAGTCTACGCGCTTGCGCGCCACGCCGCGATTGAAGATGTGCGTCAGTTCGAGCCCCTGCGGCTTCGATTCGACGAGAATGCGCGCCACCGAACTGCCCACGGTGCCAAAACCGAAGATCGCGATGCGCAAATGGCGCGCGCCGCGCGGCTTGCGCGCAGTCGTGGATGAAGATTCGAGCGGCGAGGCGGTTCTGTGCACTTCAGGCACCTGGACTTCCTTTGCTTGTGGATTGACGCGGCGAAACCAAGCAATACCTTGATGATAACCGAGCGGGACCCGTAGCCAGTGGACAGAGATCAGTGGCCAGTTCTGATCGCGCCGTGAGCAGCGTCAGCACCAGAGCCAACGAAATGATCGCCGGGCACTTGCTCAAGGTCTGGTAGCATGAAGTGCAGATGCGGCGCGGCTTCTCCATTTTCCTGATCCTGTTCTTCGGGCTCGGGCCGCTGTCGGCCCTTGTCGACGGCAGCGAGGACGCGAATCTGCCGCCATGCTGCCGGCGGCATGGAGCGCACCACTGCGCGACGGCGATGCAAACATGGCCGCGATGATGGCGCAGACGCCGCCCGATCCGAGGCCGGGCTTTCCGCTCCTAACCTGCCCGCTACTATCCCGGCGCGCGATTGCGCTTCTGACGCCGGCACACGCACTGACGACGGCACCGGCTCGCCTGCACGTTGGCGGGATGCAAATGGTGGCGCGAGTCTTCGGGGACAAAGTGGCGCGTTCCATTCCCGAGCCGCACGCCTACGCCGGGCGCGGCCCTCCGAGATCTAATCTCAGCTGAACGTCGGCTGAAAATGCTTTCCTGATTCGCAATGCGCCTGCGTTCGTTCGCTTGTGCGAATGCACGCGAGTTACGTTGGCGCGCGGCTTCAAATCTTCCGCTTCCGCAATCGAGGATCGCTTTCGGCGATTCCCCACGCTTCTGCGGCATCGTGCTGCAGCGCGTTGCCGCACGCGCACGCTTGCCCACGTTTGGAACTCATCTTCCCCTGGAGGTTTTCCGTCATGCGACGTCTCAAATTTCTTCTGGCCGCATTCTTGCTGCTGGCCGCTTCCCTTCCCGCGTTCGCCACGGTGTTTGCCACGGTGCATGGTGTCGTGCACGATCCCGAGCACCGGCCCATCGCCGGCGCAACGGTGACCCTGCAATCGGCGGACTCGGCGTTTGAGTTGCACGCCACGACCGAACGCCAATGGGAATTCGAATTGCCGCAAGCGCCGATCGGCGTTTACCGGCTGACCGTCGAAGCGAAAGGCTTCGACGACAGCTACGCAGACACTGACCGTGGCGTCAGGCACGAATCCGGTACTGCACATTCCACTCGAGTATCAGCGGCGCCACGGAATCAGTGGTTGTGCGCGGCACCGCCAGCGCGGCCGACACGGCAACGCCGACGACGCTGATCACGCGCCAGATGATCGACGAGACGCCGGGCGCGGACCGCACCATCGGGACGGAGATGATTACCGACTACGTTCCCGGCGCGTATATGACGCACGACATGCTGCACATGCGCGGCGGCCACCAGACAAGTTGGCTGATCGATGGAGTGGAGATTCCCAACACCAAGATCGCGTCCAACGTTGGCCCGCAGATCGATCCCAAAGACATCGACTCGCTGGAGACGCAGCGCGGCAGCTACGCGGCCGATGTGGGCGACCGCACGTATGGCGTGTTCGATGTGCTGCCGCGCAACGGATTTGAATTCAACCGCGCATGGCGAACTGATGCTCTATGCCGGAGATCTCTACACCGGCGAGGCGCAACTCTCGCTCGGCGACCACTCCGAGAAGAGCGCGTGGTACGCGAGCGCAACCGGCTCGCGGTCGAACTATGGACTGGCGACGCCAGTGATCTGCGATCTATCACGACGCGACCAACTCGGAGAGCGGATTTGTGTCGCTGATCCGCAACCAGACGCCGAAAGATCAACTGCGCGTGGACGGGCAGTTGCGGCAGGATTTCTTTCAGGTTCCTTACGACCCGAGCCAGACCGACTACGAGTGCGCCTCAGGCTACTACTGCTCTTATGGGTTGCGCGATGCACAAACGGAGCGCGATTCGTTTGTGATTGGCAATTGGGTGCACACGGTTTCGCCCAAGGCGCTGTTTTCCGTGGCGCCGTTCTATCACTTCAACCAGTCGGACTACGATTCGCGCTCCACCGATTTGCCAGCCGCAACCACATGGCACCAGCTTTCGAACTACGTGGGCGCGCAGGCCGACGGGCACCTGGATGCGGGATGGAACAGCTTTTCGGGTGGACTCTACTCGTTCTATCAAAAGGAAAACGATCTCTTCGGCGTGAAGGTGAACGACGGCAGCGGACCATCGCAGCCGAATACGCCAGCCAATGCCGATGCCGGGCTGGTGGAGTTCTATATCGGCGACCATCTGCGGCTGGGACAATATGTCACGCTGCTGGGCGGCGAGCGCTTCACGATCTACCGCGCGGGACTGGACGAGACAGCTATCTATCCCCGCATCGGGGCGACGGTGAGGATTCCGCGGCTGAACTGGGTGCTGCGCGGATTTTATGGCCACTTCTTCCAGCCTGCACCGATTCTCACGGTCTCAAGCTCGGTGCTGAACTATGCCGGCAGCCTGGGCGGCGGTGAAAACACTTTCACGCCGCTGCCCTCTGAGCGCGACGAGGAACACCAGTTCGGCATCGAGATTCCCTAGAGAGGCTGGATGCTGGACGTGGACACCTTCAAGAACCGCGTGAACAACTTCCTCGACCACTCGAACCTTGGCGAATCGAACATGTATTTCCCCATCGCGGTCGATGGCGCGCTGGTGCGCGCGTGGGAGATGACGCTGCGCTCGCCGAGCCTGGCACATTGGGGACAGTTTCACGTGACCTACTCAAACCAGATCGCCGAGCAGCGCGGGAACATTATCGGCGGATTTACGTGCAGCATCGCTACCGACCCGGCCTGCGACCTTGGCCCGGACTATTTTCCTGTCGATCACGACCAGCGCGACACGCTGAACACGGGCTTCACGGCGAACCTGCCCGCGCACACGTGGTTCGCAACCAATGTGTATTACGGATCGGGGTTCACCAACGGGCTGGCTGGCTCAGGCGAAGGGCCTTATCAGGGAAACAACCTGCCGGCACATACGACGTTCGACTCGTCGGTGGGACATGCACTGGGCGAAAATTGGAATGTGTCGGCGACGGCGATCAATGTGACGAACCACCGCGTGTTGCTGGATAACTCGGTCACCATCGGCGGGTTCCACTGGAACGATCCACGGATGATTGCGGTGGAGGTTCGGTATCGGTTTCATTTTTGAAGCGGCGGGGATTGCGGAGTTCGCGGAGCTAGTGGGTCAGGATTGGACTTCAAAAAGTCCCGGCAGGACCTGGCCGGCTTTGCCTTCGACGATATGGGTGAAGGCGGAGGCGTTGAGCGGCGGCTCGGGACCGATGTAGACGGTTCGGGCGCCGGCCTGCCGCGCCCAATGAACGAAATTGGCCGCGGGATAGACGTTGCCCGATGTGCCGATGACGACCATCAGTGTGGCACGAGCGATCTCGCGCTCGATGCGCGGCATTTCCAGGGGAATTTCACCGAAGAAAACGATGTGAGGACGCAGGCGGCCACCGCAGGCGCAGCGCGACACTTCGTCGAGACTCCCATAGATGGCGCGGTCTTCCACTGGCTCCGCGCCACACTCGCGTTCGCAGCGCGATTTGGCCAGCTCGCCGTGCATATGGATTAGATTTGCACTGCCTGCGCGCTCGTGCAGATCGTCGACATTTTGCGTGCAGAGAAAGTATCGGCCGGCAAGCTGCGACTCGAGTTCAGCCAGAGCCATGTGCGCCGGGTTCGGGTTGGCCTTGGCGCCCTGCGCGCGGCGCGCGGAGTAGAACGCCCAGACGCCCGCAGGATTGCGGCGCCATGCATCGGGCGTACATACGTCCTCGACACGAAAGCCGGCCCACAGGCCATCTTCAGCGCGGAACGTGGGCAGCCCGCTTTCGGCGCTGATGCCCGCGCCGGTGAGAACGAAAACGTGGTCGGTGGAATTGATGGAGATGGTCATATCAGTAGCCAGTGGTCAGTGATCAGTGGTCAGTGGTCAGTGGTCAGTGGAATTTTTCGCGGGGCAGCAAAAAGCTCACACTGCCCGGAATCCGCCAATCCAAAAGTTCAGCATGAAAACCGACCAATGATCACTGAGAACTGAACCCTGTCTTTACGGCACCAGCAGAATTTTTCCTGTCGTCTTCCGCAACTCCATGTCAATCTGCGCCTGCGCGGCATCGGCCAGCGGATAGGTGAATTCGGTGCGCAATTTGAGTTCTCCGCTGGCAGCCCAGCCGAGCACGTCACCGGCGCGCCGCTCAAGCTCGGCGCGCGTGGCAATGTAATGCCAGA
Source organism: uncultured Acidobacteriaceae bacterium (assembly GCA_963758785.1). Taxonomy (GTDB): domain Bacteria; phylum Acidobacteriota; class Terriglobia; order Terriglobales; family Acidobacteriaceae; genus Telmatobacter. The sequence goes on along the minus strand of CAVWXA010000007.1, from coordinate 431,347 downwards.
GAGTGGGCCGGGTGAGGAAGAGCGAACCTTTGCTGTTAAGCACAGTGGGATCGAAAGGCGGAACGGGACCACTGGATGCCCCAAAGAGCGCCAACAGGCCGCGGGGATGAAGGCAGTTGAGGCTTTGCTCAAAGGTCGTCTTGCCCACCGAGTCGTAGACCACGTCGACGCCCTTGCCGCCGGTGAGTCGTTTGACTTCAACCTCGAAGTCCTGCTCGGTGTACAGAATCACGTCGGAGGCTCCAGCCTCGCGCGAAAGTTTGGCCTTGTCCTTGGTGGAGACGGTGGTGATGACGCGCGCGCCCAGCCGCACGGCCATCTGCGTCAGTAGCAGGCCCACCCCGCCTGCGCCGGCGTGCACCAGCGCGGTGTTGCCGGCCTTGAGCGGAAACGTGGAATGAGAGAGGTAGTGCGCGGTCATTCCCTGCAGCAAGGCGGCTGCAGCGCGCTCCAGGCTGAGACCCTCCGGGACCTTGACCAACTGCGCGGCAGGAACCAACGCGTACTCCGCATAGCTGCCAATCATGCTGGTGGATGCAACCGCATCACCGGCCTTGAATCCATTCACACCGGGGCCGAGTTCCTCCACTGTGCCCGCGCCCTCGCTGCCGGGAGTCATGGGGAATGCGGTTTTGTACACACCCTTGCGGAAGTAGATCTCAATGAAGTTGACGCCGGCGGCTTCAATACGCACCAGGATCTGGCCGGGCCCCGGCTCAGGGATAGGAAGGTCCGCAAGCTCGAGTACTTCAGGCCCGCCTGTCTCGCGAATCTGAATGGCTTTCATGACAGGCATAAGGATCAACCCTGAGGGTGGGGGGAAGCAAGGAAATAGGGGCTAGGGAATAGGGACTAGCGATTCTGAATAGGGAGTACTTCGAGTTCCGCGTCTGGCTGAGATTCTCGTTCGCTCTTCCGTTCTTCGGCAGAGACCCGTGAAAATGCTTGAAGCTTGAGAACGGCGCGTTCCCTCTATTCCCTCGTCACAACTGCCTGTTCCCTGCTTTACAGCATTCCGTCCTGGCGCTCAGAGAGCAGGCTCTGCTCATCGGCAGAGACGAGGCGCACGAGGCGGTCAACAGAGTAGGCCGCGGGACGCTGGCTGCTGTAGTAGTGCCGCACCTGCAGCTCACCCAGCAGACCGATGGCCAGCAATTGCATGCCGGCAACGATGAGCACCGATCCAATGACGAACATGGGACCATGGACGCGCATGACAGCCACCTGGGGGTTGGCAATCTTCATGGCCAGCAGCCCGAAAGCCATCACGCTCCCGGCGAAGATGCTCAGTGCGCCCAGGGGGCCGAAAAAGTGCAGCGGGCGGCTCATATATTTAAGCAGGAAGCGAATGGTGATGAGGTCGAAGAAGACGCGGAAAGTGCGCCCCAATCCGTAATGGCTTTTGCCACGTTCGCGATTCACGTTGCGGATGGGAATCTCGCAGATGGACGCGCCGTACCAACTGGCGAGCGCGGGAATGAAGCGGTGCATCTCGCCATAGAGGGGAATGTTCTGAATCACTTCGCGGCGATAGGCCTTGAAAGTGGTGCCGAAGTCGTGGATGTGAACGCCGGAGAGGCGTGCCATGATCCAGTTCGCGCAGGCGGAGGGAACGCGACGCAGGATGAAGTTGTCAATGCGCACCTTTCGCCAGCCGGAGACAACGTCGTAACCCTCGTCAAGTTTCTCAAGAAACGCGGGAATGTCGTTGGGGTCGTGCTGCAGGTCGCCGTCCATGGCCAGGATGAACTCGCCCGAAGCATGGTCGAAGCCGGCAGCCAAAGCCGAGGTCTGGCCAAAGTTGCGGCGCAGCTTGACCACCAGTACGCGGCTGTCGACCGCGGCAATTTCTTCAAGAAGCTTGTAGGTCCGGTCGGTCGAGCCATCGTCAACCAGCACCAGCTCAAACGAATCGGCCACCTGCTCCATGACTTGCTTGAGCCGGGCATATAAGACAGTTACGTTTTCTTCCTCATTGTGAAATGGCACGACAATCGAATATTTCGCCATGTTGATCCTTTAGACGCCAAATCGATTTGCGAAGGCAATCTCGCAGTTTGGTTAGAATCCGTCTGAAGCTCGATGCAGCCAGAATCCAAAGGCTTGACGACCCGGGATTCTCAGCTTGATTTGCCTATTCCGTCACCGGTTCAATTCGTCGAGCATTGCCTTGCATTTCATTGAGTGCATGGCTGTTCCGCTTCGCGCATGGCACAGCTTATGCCAGCTTTGAGACGCTCAATCGCCTCTGGCTTTTTGCCCGCGCCGGCCAATGTTTGCGCCGACATGAAATAACCTGCGGTGTAATCAGGATCGTTGACCAGGAGCACATCGAATTCAGAAAGCGCCGCCGAAGTTTCGCCCCGGCTCGCCAATTCCATGGCGATTCCGTAGCGGGCAAAGCTGTTTTTCGGGTCGAGCGTCGAGAATTTCTTTCAGTCCTGCAATTTTGTCCATTTTGCTCGCATCCAGCCTCACTCTACCCATCGCGCCGAGGAGATTTGCGTAAATGGCAGGGATTGCCGAAACTGGAACAGGGTTCCCTCGGTCAAACATCCCCCGGGCGGAATCTGCCGCCACCTCTATTGTATCCGGATAGTGGCCCGGCGAGCGAGAAGAGAGATCGAAAGAAGAACGGAGTGAAGGCATCATGAGCACCCCCAAGGCTCCAACCGCTGGTGCGCACGGTGGCGAGCACGCAGTCGGAGATGACGGAGATCATCCTGCCCAACGACACCAATATGCTGGGTAATCTGCTGGGCGGCCGCCTGATGCACTTTATCGATTTAACCGGCGCCATGGCGGCGTACCGGCACGCGCGAACCCACGTGGTGACGGCGTCAATGGATCATATCGACTTTATCCAGCCGGTGCGATTGGGCGACCTGGTAACGCTCAAGTCGAGCGTGAACCGCGCATTTACCCGCTCGATGGAAGTAGGCGTAAAGGTATGGGCCGAAAACACGCGGACGGGCACCATTGCGCACGTGGCCAGCGCCTACCTGGTGTTTGTGGCCGTGGATGAGCATGGGCGCCTGCAAAAGGTTCCGCAACTGAAGCCGGAGACACCGGACGAAGTGCGGCGCTGCCAGGACGCGTTGCGCCGCCGCGAGCATCGCGAGCGGGAGAGTGCCCGTCGCCAGGAGGAGAAGCTGGCCACGGCCGCTCTGTCGGACGAACTTGCCGGTTCCTCCTGAGTTCGCCCACAAAAAACGATTCAAGATCAATTGCCATCAGATGCCCGCGCGGCATTTGCCACGGATTTCACAATGTCAGCTTCGCTTCCTTCGTCGAGTCCCTTGTTGACCGGTGGTGCCGTGGCTGGCTCCGCCGAGTATCCGCGCCGCATCGTCTGCCTCACCGATGAGACAACAGAAACTCTCTACCTGCTCGGCGAACAGGACAGGATTGTGGGTGTTTCAGGCTATGCCCACCGGCCGCCCGAGGCGCGAAGCAAGCCCCGGGTTTCGGCATTCCGCAACGCGAAGTTCGATGCGATCCTCGACTTGAAACCGGATCTTGTCCTGACGTTTTCCGACGTGCAGGCGGAGATTACGCGCGAGCTTGTGCTGCGCGGTGTAACGGTTCTGAACTTCAACCAGCGCAGCATCGCCGAGATTCTTGAGATGATCGCGTTGCTCTCGCGCATGGTGGGAAAGGCGGTGCAGGGGGCAGCCCTCGTGGAAGAATTGCGGCGCGGTCTAGACGAGATCGCGAGTTCAGCGAAGTCCTTTCCGCATCGCCCTCGCGTGTATTTCGAGGAGTGGGACGATCCTTTGATCAGCGGCATCCAATGGGTGGAAGAATTGATCGAGGTTGCCGGGGGCGAAATAATTTTTCCGGAGCTACGCGCGTGCGGAAAAGCAAAGGACCGCGTCGTGGAACCGGCTGCAGTGGTTGCCCGCGATCCCGAGGTCATCCTGGCCTCGTGGTGCGGAAAAAAAGTGAATACGGAGGCGATTCGATCACGTGCCGGATGGGATGCGACGAGCGCGGTACGCAATGGACACATTTACGACATACCATCGGGGTGCATTTTGCAGCCAGGACCCGCTTCATTGACTGAAGGCGTGCGGCAGCTTCACGCGGTGCTGGCAAGCGTAGTGGGATCGGGACCGGTGGCGAAGTTGGAGCGCGCGCGGGAGTGATTCGTGGCTCTTGTAAGATTGAAGCAGGAGAATTGTGATGGCGCATGGGCACACGATGCCGCAGCCGGTTGCTTTGCCGGGCGTATCAAAGATTGTTGCAGTCGGTTCCGGTAAGGGCGGCGTGGGCAAAACCACTGTGGCCGTCAACCTGGCGATCGCGCTCAGCAAGTTGGGCAAGCGCGTCGGGCTGATGGACGCCGACGTCTACGGGCCCAATGTGCCGCTGATGATGGGCTCGTCGCAACAGCCGAAAGTCGGTGCAGGCAACATGATTGAGCCCAACCTGACGCACGGCATCAAGACCATTTCCATTGGGTACATTTCGCCGGGCGACAAACCGATGGTGATGCGCGGACCCATGCTGCACCAGATCATCCGGCAGTTTCTACAGCAGGTGAACTGGGGCGAGCTGGATTACCTGGTGGTTGACCTGCCGCCGGGAACGGGCGACGTAGCCATTTCGCTGGTGCAAACCGTGCCGCTCACCGGCGCGGTGGTTGTATCGACGCCCAGCGATGTGAGCCTGGAAGACGCGCGCAAGGCGCTGGAGATGTTTGCGCAGGTGAATGTGGATGTGCTGGGGATTGTGGAGAACATGAGCCACTTTACCTGCCCGCATTGCCACCATGAGATTGACATCTTTTCGCGCGGCGGAGCGGAGCGTACGGCCAAGCAGTTCAACGTGCCGTTCCTGGGATCGATCGAGCTGATTCCGGCGATCCGCGAAGGTGGAGACCGCGGGCTGCCGGTCGCGCTGGCCGGTCCTAAGAGCTCGCCGGCAGCGGCGTTTTATGCCATAGCAGAAAAGGTGATGGAGCAGGCAGAGGCCGCGGCTGCTGCGGCTTCCGATGTGATCGAGATCAAGTGAGCGGGTGGGCTACCGCAATGATTAGCGATTGGGGCCGTTTGATCCTGGGGTCAAAATCCAGTCCTGAGCAACCTTGATCTGCGCTCAACCGTCATCTCTGAGACCTGGGTCACCCGCCAGACTAAATGAAGTGAGCACACAGAAAGAGCGCCAACGATATAAAGTACAGTGTCCCCAAAATGAACCAACCTAAAGATTTGGTCCACCCTTGGACTGTTGGACTGTCGGTCGTGCCCAGTGTATCAGTCAACCCTCTGCTCATCAGCCACCAGACTCCAGTGACGATGGGCGGCATAAAGATGAGAACGAGAACTTGCTGATAGAACAGAAGCCCTGCATGTCTTGGGTGCATTGTTTCTCCCTGTCAAATCCCTGATGGAATCGTGGCAATTCGATAGTGCCAACCTGCCGGGATTGCTGCCAGACTTAGACCGGAATCTTTTTTGTGTCGAACGCTGAAACAACCCAAAAGGCCGGCGGGCCCAGATCCGAGTCCGCGCCCATCCAAACACCTGGGTGCCGGCCCATCCCCGCAAGCCGGGTCACGCACCCAAACCGCCCGCAAAGCGGCCTTTGTTTGTATCAGGGCATGGCTTCAGCCGTGCCGTAGAATCGTCCAAGGAGAGGACGGGGCTTCAGCCCCTGCCATGGCGAGACCGGCCCGCAACGCTAATCCCGAAGAAATCGCCCGCTCCACGCGAACATTCTTCGCCACCACAAAAACTCATATGGGGCACCGCCTTCTTCAATCGGAGCGGAACGCGACCCTTCTGATCGATGTTCTTCGTTCGTGTGTCGCTGAACGGAGATTCAAGTTGCTTGACTTCGTGATCATGCCCGACCACATTCACCTGCTCGTGACGGTGCCGGATGGGATGACCATCGAAAAAGCCATGCAACTGGTCAAAGGGAGATTCTCGTATCGTCTAAAAAAGGACCTCGGGTACCTGGGGGAGGTTTGGCAACACGGGTTTTCTGAAAAGCGCGCAGACACCGAAGAGAGCATCGCAAGGTACCGTCCCTACATCGCGCAGAACCCGGTGAGGGAAGGCCTCGCGGAAGTGCCTGACCAATATCCGCATTGCTACGGCTACCTAGCCAAGAGAAAGCAGCACAGGGGCTAAAGCCCTGTTCAAATCTGTTGGCCGTTTTTCGGCACGGCTGAAGCCATGCCCTGATACAAACAAGAACCAAGGGGAAACAGGACTAAGAGGTGAAGGTCCTGAGATTAGAGACAGAAAAAGCGGGGCCGTTAAGCCCCGCTTTTCTTTAGTTGAAATTCTGGCTAGCGCCAGTGTCCTTCGACCAGGACCCATCCGTCGCCGCGATGTTCCCAGTGATGGGCAACCCAGACCGCGCCGGGATGCGGCGGATGCACCCAATGGCCGTGGACCCAGACGTAGCGATGGCCGTCCCAGCGGTGATAGCCATCGTTCCAAACCCAGCCGGGATGCGGCGGGCGATCATGTGCTTCGACGATCGGCGCCGGCGGCGCCACGCGGACCACAACTCCTACCTGAGCCAGCGCGGCTGCAGGGGCCAAACAAACAGCGAGAATCAGTGACAGTGCAGTCTTTTTCACGGAATCTTGCCCTCCATGGTTTTGAATGCCGGATTGGGGAACCTTCTCCGGGCGATTAATCTTATCAACTCAACGGCACGGGATAAGTTGCGCTCTGTTGATAATCCCGGCACCTGTTGATTTGATCCTGAATCGGTTGATACTGAGCGATTGGATGCGGATCTTTTAGACGGGTTGGCTCATGGGCGCTGGTTTTTCCTGCCGGGGCGCAAACAGGTTACCGAGCCGCTGGATCTGCGCGCCGACGCTGCACAGCTTCTCTTCGAAGTGTTCGTAACCGCGGTCCATGTGATAAACGCGATCGACGATGGTCTCGCCTTCCGCCACCAGCGCGGCAAGCACCAGCGATGCGGAGGCGCGCAAATCGGAGCACATGACCGCGGCGGATGAAAGACGAGCCGGACCGCGGACAGCTGCTGAATTTCCTTCGACCTTGATGTTGGCTCCCATGCGGACAAGTTCCTGCACGTGCATGAAGCGATTCTCAAAGATGTTTTCGCGGACGACGCTGACGCCCTCGGCCTGAGTGGCCAGTGCCATATATTGCGCCTGCATATCTGTGGGAAAGCCGGGATACTCCTCAGTGGAAATATCGGCCGCGCGCAGCGTCTCGGCGGCGCGCACACGCGCTGCGTCAGGACCAAGCACATCCACGCGCGCGCCGGCTTCGCGCAACTTGGCGATGATCGCGCCGAGATGCGATGTATTGCAGTTGGCCACAATCAGGTCGCCGGCGGTGATGGCGCCCGCTACGAGGAAGGTTCCCGCCTCAATGCGGTCGGGATTGATGCGGTAGCGCGCGCCGTGCAGGCTGGACACGCCGCGCACGCGAATGGTGGCCGTGCCCGCGCCTTCGATTCTGGCGCCCATGGCCGTGAGCAGGGCGGCAAGGTCGACGACCTCAGGCTCGCGCGCGCAGTTTTCCATCACCGTGTCGCCCTCGGCGAGCACCGCTGCCATCAGCAGATCTTCAGTGCCGGTGACGGTGATCTTATCGAAGACGATTTCTGTGCCGTGCAGGCGCGTCGCGCTGGCTTCGAGATATCCGTGCTCCTGGGTGATGGTCGCGCCCATCTTTTCCAGGCCCTTGATGTGCAGGTCAATGGGACGGCCCCCGATGGCGCAGCCACCAGGCATGGCCACGCGCGCCGCACCGGCTCGGGCAATCAGCGGACCAAGAACCAGGGAGCTGGCCCGCATGGTCTTCACGATCTCGTATCGTGCAACGGGATCGGAGAGCGAGCGGCAACTGATGGTGGTGCGATCCTGCTGATCGCCTTCGTGCAGCTCGACCGCGGCGCCCATGGAGGTGAGCAGCCGCCGCTCCGTCTCGATGTCGCGCACCTGCGGGATGTTCTCGAGAGTAACTTCGTCTTCAGTGAGAATGGCCGCCGCCATGCACGGCAGCGCAGAATTCTTCGCGCCTGAAACGTGAATGGTGCCGACGAGGGGATTGCCGCCGCGAATGACGAACTTGTCCATAGCAACCTCAGCCGTCAGCTTCCAGCTCTTGGCTGTTAGCTACTAAGTGTAAACGCGGAGTAGAAGCGGATTAGAGACACCGAAGTCGAAAGTAACCGTACGCCAGGCGCGGTTTACGGTCAGAGAGATCGTGCATTCCGGCGTGGAGGACAAATCATTGACACTCGTCCTCCTGCGAACGGTTTGGGAGTCCCGGCCGCTCAGTGGGACGTCTTGAGAGACGGCGCAATCCACGGCGCAACAGTCTGTCCCAGGGAGGAAAACCGGACCATACCCCAGCGGCCGGTATCGGTCTGAGGCAATTCGCGATGATCGCCAGAATCCGCAGCGGACTGGACGGGTCTCTCCCAATTCGTCGTGGTGCGCCGCTCCTGTAATTGACTGCAGTTCATTGCATACCCCCCTTCGCTGGGAAAGCGCGCTTGCGACGCCGCGGTCCCAGCCATTACAGCAAAAGCTAGTTTCCGTTTTGAGCCGCGGGGACCAGATGGAGCGGCTGATTGAGCGTGAAGAGCAGCACCGTGCCGCTGTCGAGCGTGGCCTGCGGGTGGCTGATGAGCAAGTGAGCGGTGATGACGCCCGCGCCAATGATGGTTCCAGCCAGCGCACCGCCGGGTCCGCCGAGGATCGCGCCCGTGACTGCGCCGCCACCGACCGCGCCTGCGTATTCAATGCCATCTTTCTTCAGGCGCGAACCGGGAGTCACAGCTCCTTCGTCGCTGATGCGTGTTCCCGAGCCGGGAGCGCCGGAGAGCTGGGCATAAAGATGGAAGCGTGAGCCGTCGGAAAGAATGACCGTCTCAGGCCGCAGGTGCATCGATCCGTGACCGCCGGCGTGACCCGTGGAAACTCCGACCACGATGCCGTCAATCTCAGCGCCGGAAGGAATGAGTACCTGGCCGTCCTGCATCACATCGGAGGCAACGCGCGAGCGAAATTGCTGGCCGGTCTGGCTGAGGGCCGTGGAGAGAGTTTCCATCAAACGAACGCGAATGACGGCTCCTTCACCGAGCTCGCCGGGAGCCAACGGGGCCGGGTGCACGATGTCGCTATCGGGATCATTCATGTCCGCGCGCCGATTCAGACCGGGTTGTGTAGGCGTGTCGGGGGCCACCTGCACGATGCCATCATCTGTACCGTCGGTCATGCCAGGCGCAAAAGAATCGTGCGATGCAATTGCTGGGGAGGGCTGCATGGCGGGCCGCACCACCGATTGCGGCTGCGCTGAATATGAGGGCTGCGCATACGCAGGTTGACTGGGAGAGGGCTTGACTTGCGGCACGGGCGCGGGCTCCGGCTCGGGAGTCGTAATCATGGTATCGGGAGGAGGATTCGAAGTACCCTGGTAGGGGTTCTGGCTCGCCTGCTGCGCTGCCAGTGAAGCCGCCGTACCGGCCAGCAAGGCATACACAAGAATGTTTCGTGTCATTCCAGTCTCCTATCGCCCGCGGAGTTCTCCTTACCTAACTCAAACCCGTTTAAGGAGGGAAAGTTTTGCGCGCGCTGCCACCGGCGAGACGCAAACGTAAAGCTACCCAAACTAAGCGTAACGCGACACTGGACAATGGCCAATTGGTGGGTGAGCGGGGTGTCCCTTTGGTGCTACGAATCAAAAGAGTTACTGGTGGGCACGTTCTCAGGGTTGTGTCGGCGTGTGATCGTCGCCACACATCTCGTACAAGGCTGGTTTGCTAAAATCCGAACGGATACAGCAGTTTTTGAAGGGCCGCATCCGCATTCACGACGCTTGAGTCGCCCGGCCCGCAGGGAGCGGCGACCCTCGTAGATATTCTGGCCGGACAACCGATTTCCGAAGCTGCTCTCGAAGCACACTTTTATTGACGCCATTTTCGCTGGACGGAGAGGTATCTTTTGCACGCACACGGGCTTTTGGACACCATTCATAGCGCCGCCGGAGAAGCCCTTGCCGTGGATCGCCGTCCCCAACTGAATGACCGGCTGCAGCACCATATAGTGAGGAGCAATATGACTGAGATTGTTGCAGTACGCGCCCGCGAGGTTCTTGACTCGCGCGGCAATCCGACCGTAGAAGCGGATGTGATTCTGGAAAGCGGCGCGATGGGCCGCGCCATTGTGCCTTCGGGCGCATCAACTGGCGAGCACGAGGCCGTGGAGTTGCGCGACGGCGACAAGAGCCATTACCTCGGCAAGGGTGTGTTGCAGGCGGTAGCGAACGTGGAGACGATCATCGCCCCCGAACTGGAGGGGATGGATGCCGCGAACCAGCGGCTGATCGACCAGTCGATGATTGCGCTGGACGGTTCGCCGAACAAAGGCAAGCTGGGCGCGAATGCGATTCTGGCGGTATCCATGGCTGCCGCGCGCGCCGTGGCACTGACGCTTGAAGTCCCACTGTATCGCTATTTGGGCGGAGTGAATGCCAGCGTGCTGCCCACTCCCATGCTGAACGTACTGAACGGCGGCGCGCACGCCGACTCGAACGTGGACTTTCAGGAATTCATGATTATGCCCGTGGGTGCGGAGCGCTTCAGCGAGGCGCTGCGCTGGGCGGCGGAGACCTTCCACACGTTGAAAAGCGTGCTGAAAAAGAAGGGATACAACACGGCAGTAGGCGACGAAGGCGGATTTGCTCCTTCGCTCAAGTCGAACAGCGAAGCCATCGAGCTGATTCTCGAGGCCATCGAGCTTGCCGGCTACAAGCCCGGCGAGCAGATTGCGATTGCACTCGATCCGGCGTCGAGCGAGTTCTACGATACCGAAAAGAAAAAATACGTCTTCAAGAAGGGCGACAAGAGCGAGCTCACAAGCGAGCAGATGGTGAGTTTCTACGACAACTGGATTCGCCAGTACCCGATTGTGTCGCTCGAAGACGGCCTCGCCGAGGAAGACTGGGCAGGTTGGCGCATCCTGACCGACAAGCTGGGCGGCCGCATCCAGCTCGTGGGCGACGACATCTTCTGCACCAACATCAAGCTATTGCAGCGCGGCATCGAGGAAGGCGTAGCCAATTCCATCCTGATCAAGCTCAACCAGATTGGCACTGTCACCGAGACGCTGGAAGCGATCGAGCTGGGCCGCCGTTACGGCTATACATCCGTCATTTCTCATCGCTCGGGAGAAACCGAGGATACGTTCATCGCCGACCTGGCCGTCGCCACCGGCGTGGGCCAGATCAAGACCGGATCGGTGAGCCGCACCGATCGCATTGCCAAGTACAACCAGTTGCTGCGCATTGAAGAGGAACTTGGCTCCGGCGCGGTGTACCTTGGGCTGGAGAGCCTGAACTACAACGACTAAGCGCGCAAACAAGCGTTGAAACGGAAGGGCGGGGGGAAGATACCTCCGCCCTTCTTTCTGTTTGCTGCGCCTCCCTGCTCGACGCTGGGCCCGGCCCGTCGCGGCGCAGGAAGTGTCGTATTAAACGAGTTGCCCGGCAGAAAATTGCAGCAGCGCGGAACACTCCAGGCTCTACACTAAAGTCAATGCGCCCCCTGCTCACTTCCCTGCTCCTCGCGAGCCTTTTGCCTGCTGCCGCGCAGACCGCGCCCCAGATAAAACTCCACAATCTGAACGAGGCCGAAGCGCTGGGCACCGATCTTTACGACAACTCGGGCGCAACGGGATTGGTGCTGGTAGTGGTTCGCGGCAACCAGGTGTTCTTCAAAGGGTACGGTGAAATCGCCCCGGGGTCGCACACGGTTCCCACCGAAGATTCGGTAGTGCGGCTGTGCTCGCTGACGAAGGTCTTTACATCGGACATTCTGGCAAAGCTTGCGGCCGGCAACGTAGTTCACCTGGACGACTCGCTTCGAAAGTATGCGCCCCCGGAAGCCGTGCTGCCGGACGAGGTTTCGACCGTCACTCTCGAGGAGTTGGCGACGCATACTTCAGGACTGACGCGCGAGATTGGAACCGCTCCCCGCAAGACGCCGCACTTTACCTATCCCGACTATGAGACCAGGTGGCACTGGCTGGCGGGCACGGAACTCAGGTTCCCCCGGGGAACACAGGCGCTCTATTCGAACACGGGATTCGATCTGCTGAGCGATGCACTGGCGGACGCGGCACACACATCCTATGCGACGCTGCTGGCTACGCGCACACTAAAGCCATTGCAAATGTGGCAGACAACGTATTATCCGAGCTCGGGACAATGCGCGCGGCTGATGCAGAGCGCACATAATGAAGGTCCGTGCACGATTACCGAGAGTACGGAGGGAAGCAGCGGACTCTACTCGACGCCGGCAGACATGGCAAAATGGCTGCGCTACCTGGCTGGCCCGGGAACACCCGGATTGCCGACGCAGGCCGACGGCGCGCAAGCGGTGTATTTGCAGTTATCGAGCCTGACAAGCGAGTACGGGCTGGACCACGCAGGCAGACCGAGCGGAATCGGACTTGGATGGATGCATCTGGACGCGAACGACATCTCTCACATCATCGAGAAGACGGGTGGCGGAGCAGGGTTCACAACCTATATCGCGATCCATCCGGCAAGCCATACAGCATTGTTTGTGGCGGCGACGGACGGAGTCCATGGATGGAAAGAAGGTTTCAATCTCTTCAAGGCATCGAACGACGGCCTGCTGGCGCTTGCCGGATTGCCGCCATTACCTGAGGTTCCGAGGAGGAGAGCTGCAACCCGGCGCATGATGTATGCCGCGCGGACGGCGCGCGTAAGGAAACAAGGCAGAGCCACGCGGGCCATGCGGGTGGCACAGCGTAGCGGTACCGACCGCACAGCGAACTAGCCTTAGCTCCGTCGAGCTTCGCACGCGGATGTGAACGCTGTCACTGCTACGCTGAAGTCGCCAACAACGCCATCGCCCTGGCTCGCGGCCTTCCTACGATAAGCTGCTTTACGCAGTTCCCAGCACTTAACGCTTCGCGCCGCCCGTGCTCGCAGCTTTGTTTACGGCCTGTTCGATTTGTGCGGCGTCTCCCAGATAATAATGACGAATCGATTTCAGGTCGTCGCCAAGTTCTTGCACCATCGGCACGCCTGTAGGAATGTTGAGGTCGACAATCTCCTGGTCGGGAACGTCTTCAAGGTACTTCACGAGTGCCCGCAGGCTGTTGCCATGGGCCGCGATCAACACCCGCTTCCCCGACCGGATGCTGGGAGCGATCACGTTGTGCCAGCAAGGTAGAAAGCGTTCGACGGTGTCCTTGAGGCATTCGCTGACGGGAAGTTGTTGCTTCGTAAGGCTGTGATAGCGCGGGTCCTTCCCGGGATAACGCGGATCGGTCTCTTCCAGCGCCGGCGGGCGAATGTCGTAGCTGCGGCGCCAGATTTTCACCTGATCCTCCCCGTACTTCGCTGCCGTCTCGGCTTTATTCAGGCCTTGCAGCGCCCCATAATGCCGTTCATTCAGCCGCCAGTCGCGCTCGACGGGAACCCACATCAGGTCCATCTGGTCGAGCGTGATCCACAGAGTGCGTATCGCGCGCTTCAGCACCGAGGTGAAGGCGATGTCGAAGGAGTAGCCCTGCTCCTTCAGTATCCGGCCGGCCTGTGTGGCCTCTTCTCTGCCTTTTTCTGATAGATCAACGTCGGTCCAGCCGGTAAACAGGTTCTCCTTGTTCCAAATGCTCTCTCCATGACGAAGCAAAACGACTTTATACATCTCCATACTCTCTTTCCTAACTGAAATCTTTTTTATCGTTGATGATTCGCTTCAATTATACGGAATCTACGTTTGCCTTTCGGTTGGTCTGCGTGCGCCGGCAGCGAAGTAATCCCGAGACGTGAAAAGGCCTCCCACCTGGGGAGGCCTCGAGTTTAAAACTCACGATTCGCGTTATCTTGGGCGAAGCGATTTGATGGCAGACGGCAACCGCTCCTCAATGAGCTTGGCGCGTTCTGCGGCAATTCCACCCAGATACGAAGGTGCGGGAGTGGCCATGAGCACCAGGGCCATGGCGATCACCGAGAAGCAAAGTCCGGCAATCCCTGCTGAAACCAGCATGTGGTACATGTCGAAGATATCCAGACCCAGGATCTTGAAGGCCACATGCTCCAGCGGCCCAATGTGCTTGAGAACCGCCAGCGCGAAGAGGAAAAAGAGTGCGGACAGCGAAGTGAGAACCGCCAGTGTGACATCAAGGCTCCGGTGGAACCTTTGGCGGCCGCTGCAATAGGCACAATCGGCAAAATGCTGCTCATAATCGCGGCTCATCTCGGGAGAAATCCCTGAGATGTCATATCGCCAGCCAGCCAGAATTGCGCCTACGACCCGGTCAGTGCATCTGTTTCTCGCCGTAGACATAGAGACCCACTTTGCAAAAGAAATTTAAATTGAACGGCTGTGCTTCCGCCTGTAGGCCTAACCCGGCGGCATAAACATTGGACGCCCGCCTGGTACCTGTGGATGCACTGCTTTCAGGAAATACACCCGCGACGCACACTTGCAGCGCCATGTTCCGACCCGTTTCACCACTTCAATTTCGGGCCCTGTAGTGCTTACTATTGTAACTCTTTTGTAACCAGCACCGGCTAAAAACTGATAGCGGAAAGTGGCTGATGTTGCTCTGCAAGTAACAGGCGGTTGGCCAGCAGGCTGGCCCTGCCGTTGAGCGCACGCTCGGCCGCGACCCTCGCCAGTTCAGGAAGATTATTATTTTCAGATAGATGCGCCAAAATCACGTAAGCGGCCTGGCCGTCGTAGACGTTGCACAGGAAATCGGCGGCGGCGTCGTTGGAGAGATGCCCCACCCGGGAAAGTACCCGCTGTTTGACCGCCCAGGGGTAAGGGCCGTCGCGCAGCATCTCCAGGTCGTGGTTGGACTCAAGCAGCAGCAGGTCGAGAGCCCGCAGCTGATCCCTCACGTTGGGCGGGATATAGCCGAGGTCCGTGGCAAAGCCCATCCGCACTCCCTCGGCGCTGAGGACGAAACCCACCGGGTCGGCAGCATCATGGGGAATGGTAAAGGGGCTGAGGCTGATGTCGCCAATTGAAAACCGCTGGCCAGCCTGGAAGTACTCAACCGCTGGTAACCAGGTGGGGTCAACCTTGAGAGATTGCGGGCCGACGGAATCCAGCTCCAATGCCGGATCAGCCTGGACGCGATCGTTTGACACTGCTGAGCCGGCCGTCTGGGGTTGGCACTGGGCTTCTGCTTCTTCGGTTTCGCCCTCTTCGCAACCGCTCCCGGCTGGGTCGCCCGCGTCGGGCGCGGTATCAATTTCCGCCTGGCGCTCGGCCGCCTGCTTGCGGCACAGTTCCAGCCACTGCGCGTAGGTCATCTGGCGGCGCGGCGTCAGCCAGCGCATCCAGGCGCGATGCGTCGCCTCGGTAAAGTAGACCGGGATGCCGAGCTTGCGCGCGGTGACGCACAAGCCATTGATATGGTCCTGATGCTCGTGGGTGATGACGATGGCGTCGAGGGTCGCGGGATCTTCGCCGGCCAACTTCATGCGCCGAAAGAGCTCGCGGCAGCTCAGCCCGGCATCGACGAGGATGCGCGTGCGCCCGCCCGAGACAACCGTGCTGTTGCCTTTTGAGCCCGAGGCCAACACCGTGAAGCGCACCATCCCTTGAGGATAGCGCGAACCAAGAGAATCCCCTACCACCCAAAAGTAAGGGCTACAAAATCGGCGAAAGCAGGTTATAGTGATTGCGACTCGCCCAGATCATGTTCTGCCGATTGCCGTTTGGGGTTCGGATTCCCGGTCTTGCCACGACCGGGACCACCGCTCACCGGAGGGCCCTGAATCGTGCGTGGAGCGATCACCGGCGCGTCGGCAAGGAGAAGGAACGAATGACGTTTGTCGCATTTGCAATATCCAGTCTTATCGGCTATCTCATCGGAAATTTCTTATTGGCGGGAGCCGCGGCGGCGTATGCGTCGATCCTGATTTCCTACCACCTGTATCTCGCTTTTCTGGTGGTGGCCGCCAATCGCGAAAAAGGGATTTCCATGCCGGTCGGTATGACAATCCTTACGCACTCGGCATTTCTCGCGCTGCTTATCGGACTCGCTTACTCAAGAACCCATATTCCGCTTTTCGGGCTGATTCGCCTGCTGGTTCCCGGCTTGGCGCCGTTTGAATCACAATGGCTTTTCGGCGGAAAAACCAAAACCGCGCCTACGGTCGCCGCGCAGCCGGCCCACATGCCGGAAGCGACAATGGACGATCAGGAAGCGTTTCGCGTTTATCTGACACAACCAGATCGCCGGTTCCGCAAGCCCGGGATCTCGCTCGCGCAAGAGTTCACTCTTTGGCAGACGGGCCGAATCAAGAAGTAGGAGCGAGCTCGTGCAGCCCAACCTGGCATGACCGGGATGAGCGTTCGCCCGCGCGAGACGCCTGGACAACCGGCAAACTGAGAGAATCCAATTCGCTCAGGCCGCGGAGTGCGGCAATTCGCACATCAGGCCGATCGGGTTCTTGTCCGGATCGTCGAGAAACGCGAGCCAAAGATCATGATCGGGCATCTTCGCCACGAGATGCGGCTTCTGCACGAACGCAACACCTTTGGCAGCCAGATGCTCATGCGTTTTGTGAATGTCGGCAACGCGGAAATACAAAATCGTTCCACCAGGTGCGGCGGGTTTTGGCGAAGTGCCGATGGCGAACCGTATCTTGCCGCATTGGAAAAATGCCATCGTGCCCGCGTCGAAAAGGAATTTCATTCCGAGAATCGTTTCGTAGAAATCCCGCGACCGCGAAAGATCGCTGACGGTGACAGCAATCTGGCCGATCTCATCGAGGTGAACTTCCGTTGGGCCTGGGGATGAGGCGCCGGTCATGTCTGCCTCCTTTTCTTCTCGTATTCTGCCTGTGGAATCGCTGGTTCAGGCTGCTCCATTCAGGTTCGCCGGAATCTCAATCGAGACCAGCGTGCCGCGGCCGGGATTGCTGACCACGTTGAAGTGGGCCTGGTTGCCGTAGAGAACTTCCAGCCGTCTCCCGCACATTTTTCATGCCGATGCCGGCGCCGGTGCGGCGCAGCGCGGAGGCCGGGCCTTTGGTCATGCCCACGCCGTCGTCGGCCACTTCGATCAAAACGCGATCGCCTTCAAGGCGGCTGCGCAGCGTCACCGTGCCGCCATGAATGCGCGGCTCAAGACCGTGCTTGATGCTGTTCTCGATCAGCGGCTGCAGCAGAATGCTGGGCACCAGAACCTCGAGCGTGCGCGGATCGATCTCCTTTTCCACGCGCAGCTTGTCGGCGCCAAAGCGCACCACCTCGATGTCGAGGTAATCGTCGGTAAACTTCAGCTCCTCGCGCAGCGGAACATAGGCTGTCGTGGTCCTTGAGCAGGGCGCGAAGAATGTTGGCCAGCTTGACGGTCATCTCGCGGGCCAGCTCCGGCTGGTTGCGCACCAGCGAGGCGATGGAGTTGAGCGTATTGAAGAGAAAGTGGGGATTGATCTGGCGCTGCAGAGCGTCGAGGCGGGCTTCGAGCAACAGCCGCTTCTGCTCTTCGAGCGACATCTCCACGCGCAGCGCATTCCACACTTTGAGCGCGATGCCGACATTGATGGGCGCGGCGAGCCAGACCAGCGCCTGCAGCCAAATCTGGTCTGAAGCGAGCGCGAACAGCCGGTGCGGGAACATGTGCGCGATCCAGTCGCGAATCATTTCCATGGCGGCGATGAGGACCAGGAGCAGAATCTGGCGGTCGATGCGCGGCTTGATCAGGTTGCGGCGCACCCAGCGGTAAAGGCTGAGATCGATAAACGGCGTGAAGGACCAGATCTCTTCCTTCTCAACAATGCGGCTCATGGCGCCGGCAGCCAGGCCAAGCGCAACATTGAAGGGCAACGCGAGGATACTCGTGATGCAGCACGGCAGGAACCGACAACACGGCGCCGCTAAGCATGGCCCAGCCCGGGCCGATAAGCAGGCCGAGAAGAATGACTGTTTCAAAGGAGATATCGGCGGCGAGAAAGTTCGGCACCAACAAGCCGAATCCATACGCCGAGAGTGAGCGGCACCAGGAAAAACGCCAGCAACGCCATGGTCTGCGCGGGACGGCGTTCTTCGGCAAAGAGACAGCCGCCGGAAAGTGGAGGCGCGCGCCAGAACGCTGGCCACCGACGCGACCACGCCCAGCTTGACCAGCAGCGTGATCCAAATAATGTTGTCGGTCACCCCATCACTGTACCGCGCCGCGCTGGCCGCGGGCGAGATTCGCGACGGCCGCTATAGCTTGAAGCGAATAAAGATTGCGCCTTCGGTGGGGTGGTCGGAGTAGGGCTCACCGCGCTCGAATCCGAAGCGATCGTAGAGCGCCAGGGCCTCGCGCATCTCCGGCATGGTATCGCCCACGATCTCGCGGTAGCCTGCGGCGCGGGCTTCGGCCATCAGCCACTCAAGCAATGCGCGGCCAAGCCCGTAACCGCGAAACGCCGCGCGCACGTAGAGCCGCTTGACCTCGGCACGTTCGGCATCCACGCGGCGAAGGGCGATGCATCCCGCCGGCTCGCCGTTGATGGTGGCCAGTGCGAGACGGCCGTCGGGCGGCGCATAGGAGCCGGGCAAGCCCGCCAGCTCTTCACCGAAGTTCTGAAAACAGGGCGTGAAGCCGAAGGAGTCCCAGTACTCCTGGAGCAAGACGCGCACCGTTGCCAGCGCGGCTTCGCTGCGAACCGGATCAATTTGCCGGGTTGCACTGAAAGCTTCGCCCATGATCGAGAGTTATCGTCAGCCGGACAGCCCTGTCAAGCAACGGCGGCTCTGCAATTGCCGCCAAACTTCAGGACGTGAGGAATTGCCCCGCGCCGTAAAATGGAAGCATGGCATTGGAAAGTGTAAAGAAGGTTGCCGAAGCGGATTTTCCCACGCGGTGGGGCGCTTTCCGCATTCTGGGCTTTGAGGGTAAGCGCGTCGCAGGCCAACCCGGCTGCGAACCAGCCCCGACTGTGGAGGGCCTGGTCGCGCTGGTGATGGGCGACGTTCACACCGCTCCGCCGCTGGTGCGCATTCACTCGCAATGCCTCACCGGCGATGTGTTTGGCTCGCTGCGCTGCGATTGCCGTCTGCAACTGGAGCTGGCGCTGAGCCGGATCGCCGAAGAGGGCGCGGGAATTCTGCTCTACGAGCAGCAGGAAGGCCGCGGCATCGGCTTGATGGCCAAGCTGAAGGCCTACGAATTGCAGGATCAGGGGCGCGACACGGTAGAAGCGAATGAAGAGCTGGGTTTCGCCGCCGACTGCCGCGTATACGATTTGGCGGCGGAAGCCTTGAAGCTGCTCGGCGTCAAGCGCGTGCGACTGATGACGAATAATCCCGACAAAGTGGCTGCGCTTGAGGCAGCGGGAATCACGGTGACGGAACGCGTGTCGGCCGAAGTGGAGACGCAGGAAAGCTTCGAGCGCTATCTCAAGACCAAGCAGGAGAAGATGGGGCACATCTTCGACGGCTCGAATGCGTGAATCATCTGCGAGAAGAAACTGGGTTTCTGCGAGAAGAACACACGGCCGAATCGAATCTGTCCCCGAATTGAATCTGCTCCCGAGATCCAGCCGGCCGTTCTCTGTTCTCTGTTCTCTGTTCTCTGTTCTCTGTTCTCTGTTCTCTGTTCTCTGTTCTCTAACGCCGAACTTCCTGCGCCCCTCCGTATACGTGTGTCTCGTGCCGAACCGCGCACCCCCATCGTGAACACCTTCCAGCTAAAAAACGCACTAAGGACTGCAAATAGTGCAGCTTGCGCGCGCCAGCGGGAGCGTGCGTTGCCGGTTTGGGAACTGGAGATACACGTGTGACCAAAGTCGCTGCCGGCCCTTTGCGCCTACGCTAATCTCAACATGAAAAGGAACAAGGGCCATGGCGACGCAAGTGCTGGAAACGATACAAACGCACGCGGAGAAAGAGGAGCTCGTGCGCCGGTCGGCGCAGGACCGCTCGCAGCGCATCCGGCATTTCGTGCAGGGCGCGTTTGTGGTTTTGAACGGCTGGCTGGGAATCCAGTTCTATCTCTGGGTGCGCGGCTTTGAAACCAGTGGGCACCCTATCAATGTTTCGCGGCCGGCGGGAATCGAGGGCTGGCTGCCCATCGCCGGGCTGATGAATTCGAAGTACTTTCTCCTCACCGGCCACGTTCCGGCAATCCATCCCGCAGCAATGTTTCTCTTCATGGCATTCGTGCTGATGAGCCTGTTGCTCAAGAAGGCATTCTGCAGTTGGCTGTGCCCTGTGGGAACGGTGTCGGAGTTCTTGTGGAAGCTGGGCAGAAAAGTTCTTGGGGGCAATGTGCTGCTGCCGCGGTGGCTCGACATTCCGCTCCGCGGTCTCAAGTATCTGCTTCTCGGGTTCTTCCTTTTTATCATCGGCACCATGTCGGCTAAAGCTTTGCAGGGCTTCATGGACACGCCCTACGGGCTGATCGCCGACGTCAAGATGCTGAACTTTTTCCGCGACATCGGGCAAACGGCAGCCATCGTGATCGGCGTGCTGGTTCTTGGCTCCATCCTCGTGCGCAACTTCTGGTGCCGCTATCTCTGCCCGTATGGCGCGCTGATGGGCATCGCGTCACTCCTGAGCCCGGTAAAGATTCGCCGCGACACAGAGGCCTGCATCGATTGCGGCAAGTGCGCGCGTTTTTGCCCGGCGAACCTGCCGGTAGATCAACTGGTGCGGATCCGGTCAGCGGAGTGCGCGGCATGCATGGAGTGCGTGGCAGTTTGCCCGGCAGAGGGCGCGCTGCAATTGTCACTGGCGCCAAGGCGGGGCGCCTCGGCAGATCGGTGGCGGCGCCGTGCCGTTGGGCCGGTGGCCGTGGCCGGTATTGTTGCTTACATCTTCCTCTCGATGGTCCTGCTCGCAAGGGTAACGAGCCATTGGCAGACGAATATACCAAGGGCCGTGTATATGGACCTTGTGCCGCACGCGAACGAAGTAACGCATCCCGGCATGTAGACGGGTTCGTTCGGCAAAACTCCAGCGCGCCTCGTCACGCGGCGAGTGAATTTTGCCGTTACAGAAATTCCGACGCACCAAGTCTCCTGCGCGGCACTGAACGGCCCAAACCAAGTATCCTTGTTTGCGCGGGAGAGAAAAGTTTGCGCGGGAGAAGCGGCCATGATTCAAGTCAAGCGCGTGTACGAGGCGGAAGAAAAAGCCGATGGCGTCCGGTTTCTGGTGGACAGGCTATGGCCTCGCGGAAAAAAGAAAGAGTCCGTCGAAATCAAGGCATGGTTGAAGGACGCGGCGCCGAGCAACGACCTTCGCAACTGGTATCACCACGATCCGGCATTGTGGGACGAATTTCGCCGGCGCTATTTTGCCGAGCTCGAAAAGAATCCCTCAGCCTGGCATCCGTTGCTTGAGGCGGCGCGCAAGGGCACGATCACGCTGCTTTACAGCGCGCGCGAAACCGAAGACAACAACGCGGTCGCTCTGAAGGAATTCCTCAATCGGCGGCTTGGCGGAAAGAAGAAGAACTGAACCAGCTCGGGCATGGCGGGGTTGCGAAATGCGCTGCAGATATGGGCTGCGCACTGCCTCGCCTACTCTTGCGAATCAAGTTGAAAGGCGATGGTGCGTTCCGATTCCCGCCGCACCGCGCGCTTGCGCCCGGTCAATAGCTCTGCCGCGCTCACACAGCCGCAGATTTCCCCCGTATCGCGATCCACGACCACCAGGCTCAAGAGGCCAGTGGTTGCCATCTGCTCCGCCACCGTGCGACAGGTTTGATCGGAGTAGGCATAAACGTCAGGCAAGCCCTTGGATTCATCGACGTCTGGTTTACATTGATCCGAAAGCTTCGTCATCACCTCAGAAATCGTGACCGTTTCCAGCGGGTCCACGCCGTACTCGCGTGTCAAATGGTACCCGCGGCGGGTGATCTTCTCGGTAAGAATCGAACGCGGCATGATCAGCGACGTTACGAGATATGCAGCGGTGCAAGTCAGCGTCAGCGGCAACATCGCAGGCAGAGCATGAGTGAGCTCGAGCGAGAACAGGATCGCAGTGAGTGGCACTCCCAGAGCGCCGGACAGCATGGCGCCCATGCCCAGGAGAGCCCATAGCGCCTGCGCCTCGCCAGGCATATGCGCGAGCCTGGCCATCGATTCTCCCAGCGCCGCACCAATCATCAGCAGCGGCGCCAGTACTCCGCCGGAGGTTCCCGAGCTGAGAGAGAACGCCCACATCAACGACTTGGCGATGACCAGTCCCAGCAGCAAATACACAGGCGCATTGCCGCGCAATAGCTCGGCGATGTTGTCGTACCCCACGCCCAATCCGCGCGGGAAAAAGTATCCACCGATGCCGACGCCGATGCCGCCGATCGCCGGCCACCACATCCAATGAATGTGCAGACGATGGCCCAGGTACTCGAACCCGTCTTCGAAGCCGTACATCAGGCGGCTGAGCCCGGCTGCGGCAAGACCAACGACAATTCCCAGCGGCGCCGCAACGAGCAGCGTCCGATCGAGATGGAAGCCCGCGGAAAGATCGACCGGGAAGAGCGGACCAGGGCCGAGCCAATGAATGCGCAGCGCGTCTGCCAGGACGCTTGCCACTGCGACAGGCACCAGTGACCGGGGACGCATCTCAAATAGAAGCAGCTCCACTGCCAGAAGAATTGCCGCCACCGGGGCGGCAAACGTTGCCGACATTCCTGCCGCGGCGCCCGCCACCAGCAGCGTCGTCCGTTCCGCATCCGACAGCTTGAGCCACTGGGCAATCAGCGAGCCGAATGCGCCGCCGGTCATGATGATTGGGCCTTCCGCTCCAAACGGACCGCCCGATCCGATGGCAATGGCCGCCGACAGCGGCTTGAGCACAGCCAGCTTGGGCGGCACGCGCGCGCCTTGCAATAGGATCGCCTCAATGGCCTCTGGAATTCCATGCCCGCGAATCTTGTCGGACCCGTAATACGCCATGAGCCCGACGATGATGCCGCCAACGATTGGAACGAGCATCATGAGCCAGGGCGCTTCATTTGATCCGGCCGGACCGACCATCGCGAGGCTGAAGCGATGGTAGTAGAAGAGATTTGTCGCAAACGCGATGGCCCTGAGCAGGAACACAGCCAGGGCGGCTGCTCCGGCGCCAATCACGGCCGCCACTCCGGTCAGCAGCCAGGTACGCCGGTCGACAGTAAAGTCGCGTAGCGCAGATGGACGGGATTTCATCGCGCCTCCGCGCCGGAAGGACGCTGGGCATGCAGAGAAACGTGCTTCAGTGCCCTCACAAGTTGCGGCGCCAGTTCGTTGAGCTCCCTCGCATGATCGACGGCCAACCGGTCCAATATATGCTTCCCTTTGCGAGTAAGCCGCAGAATCACACGCCTTCCGTCGCGAGCGTCCGATATGCGCACCAGCAACCCCTCCCGCGCTGACCGGTCGACAAGCTCGACCACGCTGTTGTGCTTCAACCCAAGCCGTTCGGCCGCGTACGCGATCGTGACTGCCGTTGAGTCTGGCGCGCCTGCCACCTGCAAAAGAAGTTGATGCTGTTGCAGCCGCAAGCCGGCGCTCATGGCCGCATGCTCGCTGAAGCACAGGAAGCGGCGGACTTCATAGCGGAACCCGGCGAGCGATGTCAGCAACGAATCGAAGTGGGGTTCTGGGAGCCGGGACTTCATAGATATATCGTATCACGATATAAATTTTATTGTTTTGAGACCCCCGGCTTCGGGACGGCTTAACCTACCTGAATCCATACACAGTTCCCGAGTCTTCCTGAATGCTAAGCCTTTATCCGCCGGGTGTTTCGATCTTATGGCGTGATATGCTCAACCCAGATTTGCGGCGTTTCTCCAATTCCTATGTGGTATTTCCGGGCGTCGATGAAGGTGTCTTTTTCTCGATGAAAAAGCCGCTTAGCCATTGAGCTTCGCATGACACGAATTGGAGAACTGCAATAAGGAGCACCGCCAATCACCGCGCCATGGCCCCTCATGTGTCAAGCTCGCCTCCGCGGCCCCGACAGGTGGTTCAAATCGGTGTCACCGGCCATCGGCCCAACCGGTTGTCGCCCGCAATCGCCGTGAACCTGCCGCGGCAATGCGAACAGGTTCTCTCGGCAATCGCCGCCCTGGCGTCTTCAGTTCATGATCCACTTCTTCATGCGCCACAACCTCTGCTCCTGCGCATCATTTCTCCGCTCGCAGAGGGCTCAGACCGCATTGTTGCCCAGGCAGGCCTTGCCCTGGACGCGGACTTGCAGTGCCTGCTGCCGTTCCACGCGGACGAATACAGCCGCGACTTTAAAAGCGAGGGCTCACGCGAGGAATTTTATGCGTTGCTCGCCAGGGCCTCGGCGGTGTTTGAGGTGGACGGATCGCGCGACGCAGAAACGATCGCTTACGAGCGCGCCGGACGAATGGTGATTGAGCATTCCGACTTCCTGATTGCCATTTGGGATGGCGAGGCAGCGGTAGGTAGAGGCGGCACCACGCAGATGGTGGAAGAGGCATTGGCGCAGAATGTACCCGTTCTCTGGTTGCACGCTGCACAGGAGAAGGAGCCGTGCATTCTGCTGATCGACGAGTTCGGGCAGCGGAATCAGCGGCCATTGGCGGATCTGCGTTCGTTGTTTACGACGCAGCCAGGCCAAACCCCGGGCGGCCACAAACGCGCGCTCAATTTGAGTCACATCTACTTTGGTGAAAAGCAACCGCGCATCGATGGCGGCCGTTTGTTCACGCTCTTTCGCGACCTGGTTGCCAAAGGGCGATTGCGCTGGAGATCTCTGCGCATCGCGCCCTTCGAGGAATCGGCGCGCAGCGCGAGGCAGGCGGAGATGGCGGGCGATCGCACCTTGCCCCCTGCAACGCAGAACTACCTCCTCGACAAACTCTGCCCTCACTACGCATGGGCAGATGGATTGTCGACTTATTATGGAGGACTGCTGCGCAGCGGTTCCCTCGCCGCGAACCTGCTTAGCGCGTTTGCCGTTTTCGTTGCGCTGGCCGGCCCGCTGGGCCACAGTCTTGGCCTCAGGCTCAACAGGGAGCCCTCGCTCATTGAGTTCCTGCTCATCGCCGCCGTTCTTCTGGTCACGTATCGCGGCCGCCACAGAAAATGGCACGAAAAATGGCTGAACTACCGCCAGTTGGCGGAGCGATTGCGCCAGTTTTTTTATCTCGCTCCGTTGGGCTGCGCTTTGCCCGCGCCACGGTATCTGCCTCACTTCGGCCCCGATCCTGAACGGTCATGGGTTGATGGCATGGTTCGTGCCGTCGAGCGCGACGTGGGATTGCCGCCGACGATCGTCAACCGGGACTATGTTTCGTCGGTTGGCAAATTGATTGACAACGTTCTTGTCGATCAGATCGAGTACCACAAAGCCAACCACGCCAACATGACGAAACTGCACCATCGCATGCACCTTGCGGGCACGGCGCTTTTTGCCGTTACGCTGCTGGCCTGTCTGCTCCACGTGATCATGGGCGGTGAAGCGGCGTGGCTGCTGGTGCTGGCCGCGACTCCGCCTGCATTCGGCGCCGCGTTTTACAGCGTCAGCAATCAAGGCGAATTCGCGCGCAGCGCCGACCGATCCTTCACCATGGGCCACCAGCTTGAGTCCCTCAAAAAGAACGATCTGGCCAAAGCACTCGATTCCTCCGGCGACCGTTTTGCCGATCTGCGCAAGGTCGCAGTGAAGATTGCCGAAGTGATGATCTCTGAAACCATCGATTGGAATGTTGTTTTCCGTTACCGGCCGCTGAACCTTCCCGGCTGATTTTTCGCCGCTGCCCTCATGCCGATGGAGGCATATGGTTACGCATTCTGAAAGCGCTGTTTGCTTGTGTTTCTCCGTCGGCGCCGTTGTGCTTGTTGCCGGTGGTCTTGCATGGGGGCACCTTTCTAAGCGCTTCGACAACATTCCACTGATTGTCGTCGCCATCGGTGCGGTCTTGCTTGGCGTCTGCGGATACGCCAGGGCCGGCAGCGATTTTGCCGGCGGCGGGACCTGGAATCCTCATCCATTCAACCTGCTTGAGGCCACGCGTTGCCTCATCAGTTCCATTGGACTTTTGCGGCTCTACGACTTATTCCAGCCAGGCAAAGACCCATGGCAACTGATTGTCGCCCAGGTTCTGGTTCCCGGAATCGCACTCTTCTCTGCGGCGCAACTGTTTCTGATCGGGGTAAGGAAAAACATCCGCAACGTGTTGGCTCGCCGCAAACACGATCACACCATCGTGTGCGGCATAGGCGACGTAGGCATGCAGGTGATTCAGAATCTGCGGACCGCGGGTCACCATATTGTCGCTGTGGACTTGCAGGGCGATTCGCCAGGCGCCGCTACCTGCGACGAAAGCGGGGTCCCGGTGCTGCAGGGCGACGCCAAGAATCCTGAGGTGCTGCTTGCCGCAGGGATTCGCCGCGCACAAACAGCGATTATTACAACCGGCTCTGACAGCGAAAACATCGACATCGCGTTGCAGATCAAGAGCCTGTATGCGAATCAGGGTTTCTTGAGGCAAAGCAGGATTCGGGTGCTCGCCGAACTGCGCAATGACTGGATGCGCAAGCAATTGGTGGCCAGCGACAAGGCGTCGCTCGGGTCGGAGCGTGTAGATTTGCATCTTTTCAACCCACTTACAAACGCGGCCCGCATGCTGGTCCGGCGCCTCCACTTGCCGCCTGGCCCTGAGTTTGAAGCGCGGACGTTTGTTATCGTCGGGTTCGGCGCTTACGGCCAGGAGATCGCGCTGCACCTCATCCGCTCCTCGCCGGTGGCTCTGGGCCGCGCGTTGAAGATCATCGTCTTCGATCAAAAGGCCGACGAGGCAAAGGGGAAATTCTCAATCTCGCACCCGGTCGCAGCACAGATGGCTGCGCTTGAGTTTGTAACGGCAGCGATTGCTCCGGGATCGGCAGACGTAGCGCAGATCGCGATGCGAAAGCTTGAATCGGCAGGCGCACTGCTGGGAGTGGCTCTTGCGCTGGGAGACGATGAAACAAGTCTTTGCGCCGCTCTTGAAATGCGCTCGCATCTCGACCGCAACGGCCATCTCAGCGTGCCCATCTATGTTCGCCTCGAGCACTATCGCAAACTCGGCGAGTTGGTACGCGAGATTGAAAGTCTCTCCAGCTTTGGCGACCGGCTGCAAATCTTCGGAACTCTCGAAGAAACGCTGAGCCATGATGTATTGTTCGGGTCGCGGCTGGACTCATTCGCGCAGGCGCTTCATGACGATTACCGGCACCGCTCGCAGGGTGAGATCAATCCCCAGGCCAATGTTCCGTGGCATGAACTGCCTGAGTTCTTGAAGATGTCGAATCGCTGGCGCGCAGACCACACTCCGCTGCTGATGGAACTGGCCGGCATTCACCTGGTCGCGGATGTGCAGTCGCCCGTGGTTAACGCATTGAGCCAGGAACAGATTGAGTTGCTCTCGCAGCTGGAACACCGGCGCTATCTTGTCGAGCGCCGCCTCATTGAAGGCCCGTCGGCCGCGGGGCAGCGCCACAATCCGCACGTCACGGAGTGGAGCGGGCTCAGCGAGGAACAAAAAAACTGGAACCGCCGAGAGATTGCGCGGCTGCCGGAGATCATGGCGGGCCTCGGGATCGAATTGCATCCTGTCAGCACTCTGCGCCTCTATGGCGAATGGATGCCGGCAACGACGCGGGAACTGGACCAGTTGCTCGCCGCTCCGCGGTCGGCGCATTGCAACTTGATCGTCGATCTCGACGAGCCCGAGGCGGTGCACACGGCGCAGCGCGCACTGGCGTTGCCTTCGCTCAACCTGTGGCTGTTTTCTCGTCAGGAGCCCCGGGAGCTTTTCCAGCGCAAATTAGGAGGCCTGCAGAACGACCGAAGCGAACTGATTCAGCGTGCCGCAGGATGGTCGCTGCGCGATCGGGTCGTGCTGGAAGAATGATGAAAGGTAGAAGCCAAGCCTCAGGGGAAATCGATTTCCGTGCATGCCCGCGACCGGAGAACGCAAACAAAATACGTCAGACCTTTTGATTATTTTGTCCAGCTTTGCCCGCCATCGTTAGATTTGAGAATAGTGCCCCCCTTGCCGACTGCCCACAAATAGGTTCCGTCGCTGCTGCCGAAAATCGAGTTGAGGTCGTTGGAGGTCATGCTGCTCTGCGTTCTCCAAATCCCGTTGCTATGATCCGTTCTGAGAATTGACCCCCAGGCGCCGGTCGCGGTCAGCCAGTTGCCGTCGCCGGCGCCGAAGATTGCAAGCAGCGCTCCACCTTTGCCACTGTTTTCTGAGTTCCAGGTCGAACCTGAGTTGTCTGACGCCCAGATGTTGCGGTCGTTGCCCACCGCCCACACATACTTGCCGTCGCCGCTCACGAAGAGCGAGTGAATATTCTCGCTCGAATTGATGACCTGTGTACGCCAGGTGGCCCCGCTGTCAGAAGATTCGACAACCGTTCCCCACGCGCCGGCAGCCCACAGATTCGCGCCATTGCCGATTCCGCGAATGACCCATAGCCACATGCCAGTTCCACTCTGCACCGGGTTCCAGCTCGATCCGCCGTCGGTCGATGCGAGAATTGTGCCGCTGGCGCCCACAGCCCACACGCGCCTGGCGTCGTCGGCCGCAAAAACGGAGTACAGGTCGGCTTTCGTGCTGGTCTTCACCAGCTCCCATGTTGTGCCGCCATTGGTCGAGCGCAGGATTGTGCCTGAGTCTCCAACTGCCCACAGATGCTCGCCGTCACTCGTCGCAAAGACCCAGTTCAGATTCCTTGTAGCAGCGCTCGATCGCGTCAACCAGGTTTTACCATCGTCATCCGATTCCAGGATTGTGCCTGCATCGCCGACAAGCCACAGGCGATGGCCGTCGTTGGCTCCGTAGATCGAGTTGAGGTTCGTGGTTGAGAGCGCGGACTGACCGATCGAGGTAATCACCGCCTGCGGAGTGGACTGCTGCTTTTTGCGTATGCCCACAAGAATCGCGACAAGGAGCACAACAACGGCCGCCACGATCAGCGCATTCCGCAGCGGAAACTTCGACGTTCCACCCTGCGCAGGGGGCGGCGGTCCCGATTGCGGCCCGGCGACATTCGGAGCGTGGGCGGGTGCGCTGGGCGGAACGTACTCCACAGGACGCGGCGGAACATACGGTGGCGTGGCAGGTTCGGCCGGCTTGGTCTCTTGAGAGATGTCCTTTACCGGCGCATGTGGAGGTGCAAAATCCTCCGGTACCCTGGTCTCCTGCTGCGCTCCTGCTGCGGTTCCGCGCGGCATGGCCGGCGGCAGCTTCTGATCGATCCGCGCCAGCAGCATCTTCACCGTGCCGGCAAGATTCTTAAGGTGGGCTTCGAGAGGCGGAGTGAGGGCGTCGAGCCAGTGCACATTGCCGATAAAGTATTCGAGCGCACGGCCCGGCATGACATTTTCAATCCGCACCGGCAAGATAGCCACGCCGTGATTGACTGCCCGTTCCACCTCGCGGCGAATCTGCGCTGAGGCATTCGCGTCGGCCGTGAAGACCAGGACCATCACCCGGGTCTGCTCGATGGCTTCAATAATGCACTCGCCCCACTCCATGCCGGGCATTACGTCGCGCGGAGCGATCCAGCACCGGATACCTTCTCCTTCCAGCATGGCGCAAACCGCATCGGCGGTGGTTTTGTCCTTGGCGGAATAGCTGATAAAGACGTCGTGTGCCATGTATCCGTTCTGGTCTTTTCGGCTGAGGATGTGCGGCTACTGCAGTTTCGGAAATAGTGTATCCGCATTCACGACATTTAAGTCGAAGCGACCATCAGGGAGCGGCAACTTTCGTGAACGTTTTAAACGGACATAATATTTCCGAAACTGCTCTTGGCACACTATAAACCAGCAAATGAGAATGCGAACGAGAAGATGCCGCTGCCGCGTCGCTTCGCCGCGGATGCGGAAGAGCCGATTGCGATGGGCGAGGGATAGTCGTGCACACTTGAGTGCCTGGGACAGTGCCTATTTGTTCCCGAGGTTACCGCCGCAGAGGGAGACGGCCTGCCTCACGTTGATGGCAAAGCGAAACGCCGAGCCGGAATCGACGAACAAAGGCTCGTTTGTCCAGCCTTCAGGCTCGGATAAAAGGACCACATAGGTCACGAGCGGTGTGACCGAGTTGGCGACCAGGTAGGGCTTTCCGGCGCGCGCAAAGGCTTGGGTTAAATGCTGGCTTCCCGGTACAAAGGTGATGCTCGCTACGTCATGCAGCATAAACCAGGAAGTCTTGTTCATGCTGGGCTGGGCCGCGCCGCTCTGCCACACCGTATGGTGGAAAGAAACGCGGCATTGGGCCGGATCGGCGACGACATTCGTGATCTGCTCGGTTTGTGTATATAAGGTCGTGCTTCCGTTGGTCGAGTTGTGGACGAACGCCGTGAACTTGATCGATCCAATGCTGTTCATCTCATCCTGAATGGTCCGCATCACATCCGGCAGGGATGACCCTCCGCCCGAACCCGTTCCCGGAGCCGCGCCGAAGGGCTTGGCTGTTCTAGATGGGCTCTGCGCCGGCACCGGAGTGTTCGAAGGTGAAACTGGCGGCGCTGCCTGGGTCACCCCAGCGGGCTCGGGATTGCCGGGGACGGACTGCGATGGCGCCGAGTCGACCGGGGGCGCACTTGCCGAGTTCGGATGAGAGCTGAAATGCACTCCTACAAAAACAAGAGCCAGCAGGAGAACTGATACCGCTCCCCCGCCCCACGCCCATCTCGGAATCCTCAATGAAAGCGGCGAAGCGACGGTTGCACCCTGGTGCTTCCACTCGCCAGGTCTCCGCGTGGAGGACTCATCTTGTGAATCCGCATGCGCCACCTTCATCGGAACCTTTG
Organism: uncultured Acidobacteriaceae bacterium; assembly: GCA_963758785.1. Classification (GTDB taxonomy): domain Bacteria; phylum Acidobacteriota; class Terriglobia; order Terriglobales; family Acidobacteriaceae; genus Telmatobacter. The sequence continues at coordinate 400,574 of CAVWXA010000007.1, read as the reverse complement.
CGGCCCCGCCCGGCTGCTGGACGGATGGCGGAGTCCAGGCAGGCGCCGGCTCTGCCGGCCTTCGCGGCTCGCGAATCCTTTTCACCTGCGCCTTGAGCCCGTCGAGAATCTGGTACTTCACTTTCGCCCACTGCGATTCGCTTTCGGTGTACTCGACCAGCGGACTGCTGGGAACCATCTGGCGATCGGCAAGAAACGGATAGTCGCTCCAATCGCAGGGTTCCACGAGCACCGGCACCACGATCATCAGCCCCTGCCGCGCACGCTCCGCGATGCGCGGAATCTCTTCCCTCTCGATGAACGCCGAGTTCAGAAAATTCTGGCTTACGATCAGCAACGCGATCTGTGCCTGGTCGATTTGCGATTCAATATGCCGCCTGAACTCGTCCCCGGGCTTGAGCTCCTTGTCGAACCAGAAGGCCACGTCGTGCTTCCGTAGCGATTCCGCCAGAAATGGAATCAGGCTGTGCCGATACGCCAAATCCAGCCACTTCTGGTCTTCACGCGCGTAGCTCACAAAGACGTGCACCATATTTTCGGGCGCACCGGTGTTTGCGTTGGCATTCATGATTTCGAGACCCGGACTCTGCGTGGGGGATGAGCAGCTACGCACACTATAACCCAGCGAACCTGAATTGCGAACGGACAAGTAACCAGCGCGGGCGCCACCGTTGAAGGCACGGACAGACCGGGTATGATCGGCGGCCGCGTCTCGCAAATGGATTGACGAGCCAAGCCCATCCTATGCATGATTGAGGCAAATTAATCGGGTTCCGTACCCTGCAAAACGCCCGGAGGGCGCCATGCGTGCACTCTCGTCTCTCATCGGCTGTCTACCCCCCCTCTTTTTGTGCTCTCCGCTGCTTGTCCCGGGCGCAGCTCGCGCGCAGGCAACGGCGTCCGAGATCGATTACACCGGCGGGCTGCTCGGCTATTACCGGATGGAAGCCACTGAGACGACTCCCGTATTGCCGCCCGTGAAGGCTTTCGTTGACTTCCGCGACGCGGACGCAAAAAACGGCGACCACCTGCTGCTGGGCATGGGCGATGACTTCGGCCCCGAGTTCGGGGCTTCGCTACAACTTGAAAATCTCTCCGACCCGTCCTGCTCCCAGCCGCAGAATCAGCGTCCGCATAACGAGACCAGGCCGGAAAGCCTCTACAAGAACGATGACCGCGTGGCAAAGAATGCGCAATGTGACAACGTCCTGAATTTTTTAATGCACGCTGGTTTTCGAGCCGTGGTGCCGGGCCGCGAAGACTTCATGTACACGGCACGTTGGCTGCGCCACTCCGCTGTCCTGCTCTCCGAGGAAAGTGATCAGAAGAATGCAAGTAACCAGCAGGCTGGATCGCCACTGATCAAAAACGACGATCATCGACTTTATCTGCTCTCCGCAAATTTGCGGATACAAATGAAGAGTGACGTTGCGTTGGGCCACACCGGCGCTCCCGATAAGCGCTACCAGGTCTCAGGACGCTGTCCGTTGCTTTTCTCGAGCGATCCTTTCGCGCCGAAAGCCACGGAGTGCGTTGCCGGCAACAATTTACCCGACACGCTCGACTGGCTCGACCGCCTCGACCGCATGGCCGGCAGTGCGGGAGAAAATCCAACCGTCACGGCTCTGCGGCAACTGGCTACGGAAACCTACAGTGAAGCGGCCACCAGGCAACTGGTGCTTGGTTCCGTGGTCAGTGACGAGACGACCATTATGCGATCGGCGTGGGAAGACCGCTTTGATCTCTCTTCAGCGTTTAGCAGGTCGGGACCCTTGGCCAGAGGGCGCAGCCAGCAGGGGATGAGTCCGGTGACCATCGAAGGGCTGCTCCATTCTCTGCCTGAATTGCCCGCCTGTAAGGCCGATGCGAAGTTTGCCAATGCCGATGAAACCGCCGACGCGGCCGATCTTTGCGCGTATCGCGACAGGCTGGTAGAAATCCTGAACGCCCTGAAAGAAATTTTGCCGAAATCAAAAGAGGGTTCGCAGGCTCAGAGCCCGAAGCCTTGCAGCGACGAAAACGGCGGCAGCAGCGTTGGGGCATGCTTTCTGCTCACCGAGAAGGCGCGCGGCGCTGCGATCAACGGCATTTTGCGCACCATCGCCAATGAGCAGCAGGACATCGGCTATACCATCGCCCAGCAAGGCGGGCACAAGTATCTGCTTGTTGGAGTGGTTGGGCAGGACACGATGAAGGAGGTTTCCGAAACCAACCTGAAGCTTTGCATGGGCGCGCCAAAGAACAATACCTGGCCCGACGGATTTTCGAGTTGCGATGTGCGATCGAATCCCAATCAGCCACAGCACGGCCTACTTGCCAGTGTATTGGTGAGTGATCCCGTGATGGCCGCGGCCGCCGTTGTGCGCGCAGCCGAGCTCAGGAACGGGCCAGTCGACTCGGTGGTTCTGATGGCGCAGATGCCTCACACCGAAGCGGAAGTTCTCGCCACGCGCGTATGGGAAAAACTCCAAAACACCGGGACGAAGCATCCAATCGACATCGTCCTGAGCGAAGCAGGAGAAACCGAAACCGGAAGCGAAGCCTCGGAAACAGAGACGGGGTTCGACACTCCAAATCTTTCCCTCTCTTACCCTCTTCAGGCGAAGGACAGCACCGTTCCGGACACCGGACATCCGCCGCCGGTTTTCACACCGGTTAACGGCTACGATACCCCCGACGGTCGGTTTCCCGGCGCCATTTCGCGCGCTTCCATGAAATGGACACCCGGAGTGAGCCTTTTGTTGGCCAATCAGTCTACAGGCATCTATCCCCTTCCCGCATCTGCCCAAAGCGGCTCAGCCGCTGCAAGCACGGCAACGGACAAAAACCCATCGACCACCGTGTCGCTTTTGTACAAACTCATCGATAGTTTGCGCGGCAAGCCGACGAACATCACGAACGACTCGAGCGGCAGACAGAAGGCTGAATTGATGCTCCTTGAGGAACTTCAAAAAGCCTCATCGCCTCACGCGGACGTGGTCTTGTTGCAAAGCAGAGACGTGCAACTGGGGAACATCGGTGAAGGCTACAGGAATTACGACATGTGCGACGCCGAAACCACCAACAAGGAATTGTGCGAGTTCCGCGTCGCGCTCGACCGCATTTTTTGGAAGGGCGATTACCTGGAATATGTGGCCGTGACGGGTAATGACCTGAAGACGATTCTCGGCTTATCTGAAAACAAGATTGAACAGCAGGGCGACCTCGTTGAAACGGACATCTCCAAGGAGTGGCTCATCTCTTATGGAATTGTCCAATCGACCTTGACCAATGCCACCGAGATCAACCAGAACAACGAGCCTTTGTGGATTCCGGTCGATCCGTCGTGCAAGGGAGTGACGGCCGGCCAGAGTACTTACTGCATTGCCGGCACACCGATTAGCAACGATGCCTACTATTGGCTGTTGACCACAGATCAACTGGCCCAGGACAGAGCTGTGTACGGTACGTTGCAAAAAATTCCTCCCATCAATCATCGGCCCACCGAAACATTTATCACCTTCGCTTTGTCGCACAATCTCCTGAACAGCCTGAATGATTCTCGCACCAGGCTGGCAACGATGGAACCGAAGTCCGGCTCCGTTGAACGCGTCGTAACTTCGGAAAACGAGACCTTTCAGCAGATGCCGCTTTGGCAAGTGGATTTCGCAAAATTGATCGCCAGCTTCACGTCACGGGAACCGGTCGGCGGAAATCAGTTTGTGGGCAGCTTCTTCCAGGGAGTCTCTGACGCGCGCGCCTCGGTGCCCAACCAGCAGGATCTCGATCTGGAACTCGGCGGTCGAATCACGGGGGATCCGTTTGGACCAAGCGGCAGCGCAAGTGCATTCGCGCCGGTTTCGGTCGGATTCGAAACCGAATTCGACTACAACCGCTCCGTCCTCGGAAACCTTACGCCCGCCACCCGGCCGATCAACGCATCGTACTCGTTGAACAATCTGACCGTTGGCGCTTTCCTCCAGGTCCGGCTCGGCAAAGGCGCCGGCGGATCGGTGCGGGGCGTCCGGTCGCTTCCGCGCAACTTGCTCGTGTTCACTCCTCATCAATTCCAGGTTGAGATTGACAATCCGTATCTGTTCTTCCCCTTTGCCAATTCCTCTCCGGTGCCCGGCGAATTAACCGTGCAACTGCCGCGCACGACAGGCTGGACCGATCGCGCAGGATTCAGGCGCGAGTTCGGCGGTAGCCAGCCAAACTCTTTCTTCGGAAACGGGAGCTATTTTGAAACGGGCATAGAGTTCAACGTACAAAACGACGTGCTCTCCGCGCTGACGCTCCGAACCGGCGCGGGGCAAAAGACCTGCAACGTGAGCGCCAACATCACCCTGCAAACCTGTTTCAGCCAGGCCCCGCCACTCACCATCAACAACAGCACGGTGCAGGTTGGGTTCCCGGCTACCAAATCGCTTCACTCTCCCGGTTTCTACTGGGATGTTCACCTCCAGAACCGTGTCTTTGGCAAGGCACCTGGCAAGCAGGTGAGTTTGGTTACCGATACTCAGGGCGACTATTACTTTGGACGCCCCCCTTCCGCAGAGTTGCCGACGCAAACGGAGTATGCCATCCCGTTGAGCATGTCGCTGGTGATTCCAGCGATCGGGAACTTGTCCTTCGCGCCGACATACTCCGTTTTCTTTTACCAATCGCAGTTGAGCGGCCAGAGCTTGCAGGTGAACTCCTTCTCTTTGGCGGCGCGGTGGTACTTCGCTCGCGATGCTCGAGTGCCGATTCCTCGGCAAATGCCGCTACCCGGGCCCGCCACGGCAGATCAGACCAAGACCGGAAAGTCCCATTGAACTGGCCTTGGAGTTTCTGAGCCGACCAGATATGCGGAAGCCATGCTGAACCGGTTTGCGTGAGCCCTTCCCACCTCAGGCCAACTTTGAATTGTCACTGAATTGTCGCCACGAAGGCTCCCGCGCGATCGCTTAGGGGGATTGCACCAATTCCGGTGCACCTGCGTTTGCCCCTTTCGCAATGATTTAAGAATTCGTCAAAAAGGACTAGTCAGACTCTCTTCTGCCTGCTAATCTTCCGCTAAACGTAGATAGCTCACCGGTACAGGTGATGAGTTTTCCCATCTTCGTTCTCCCCCGGTGATTGACTTCGACAACTTCTTTAGTCGTGCAACGAACCGAGATTTCCGTTCAGACCACTTATTCGCATTGATCTTGTACGAAGAAATAGGAATCAAGTGTTCGCGGCACAACGTAAGCGAATTCCCGTACGCCGCCCTTCCGATGCCGCTTCCGCCGGCGTTCCGCTTGGCGTGTGGGCAAATTTAAATCCAAGCGAAGTCATCACAGTTTTGAAGGGAGTATCTAAAATGAAGTTCCCTTGTCGGCTACTCGCAGTGTTTGTATCGAGCCTTCTCATCCTCGGGGCCTGCTCGTCCGCCCGTGCGGCCCAGGCGCCACAAGCTGCTGACAGCCCTCAAGGGACAGCCTCCAGCGATCAATCCTCAGCCGGATTGCCGAACGAAACAGTCATTATTCCAGGACCGCTCCACGCCTTCCTTCGCATGGCGGGCATCAGCCAGGAGATCGCTCCCGCCGATGTGCTGCCGCTGCTGGCTCGCAACGCCTTCCTCTACGGTCACGTCGGCGACAGGAGGACGGAGTTCCTGGTGCTCGCGGACCGGTATGTGCAACTGGCACGGGAGTTGCGGCCACTTGCAGGCCCAGACGGCATGATTCGCGTTACCGGTTGCGCCGATGTCGGGCCGCTGATTCAGATTCTCGGGTACCGATTTGAGCACGGATGTACACGCACTGACGCGTCGTTGATCACCGCGGATGCCGAGCGAGCGTTTCTCACCGTCGATTCGGGATTCCCGCTCACCAAGCTGGAAGAGTCTCTCCAAAGTGGCATTCCCTTCTCCTATGAGTTTCCAGCGACTCACGTTCCGATCCTCTTCACTGAGAAAGACTGGACGCAGCTAACCTTATCCAAGCAACGAAACGGGTCCACGCTGCTCGATATGTTGTTGAACGACCAGAGTGTGGATCGCCTTTACTCGGCACTGTCACGGCTCGACCCGCAAACCAGGCACGCCCTGTACCAGGCGCCCGGGCTCAGGAGGCTGCTCTTTTACGGGCCGGCGCTCGACTTTTATGGAAGCCGGTTGTGCGTCCATGACGGGGTGGTGGATGTACCCGGAGGCCCAGCGGCCGCGCATGTCTGGCAGGAACTGGCAGGAGCAAATCCAAATTCACCGGGAGATTTCGTCGTCCACTTGCTCGCCAGGGATCAGGGCTGGCTGGCGGCATATTTTGACGCTCTCTCGCGCCTGAGCCCCCCGCAGCAGGCCCACCTCGCGGAAGGTGACCGATTGAAACATCTCTACGCGGCTTACCGCTCAGCCGTTCCCGTCGCCGCCGCAGCCACCAGCGTTTTCCCCAGAAACTCGAATCTGCTGCTCCTGCTCACCCGTTTGCAGTGGGACGAGTCCAGCCAGCCTGAGGTACCGGGAAGCCTTGCTCTCTGGCAGGAAATTTTCAGCCGGGAAGACAGGGCCCATCATCTGCACGAGGCGTCCAGGCACTTCCGCGCCACGGATAGCCCCGATCGGATTCTTGAAGCCCTGGTGGCCTATTCCAATAATGTCGTGGCCGGTGGACCATCCGAGGTCTATCTGAAGCTGAGCGCAATCGACAGTGCCAGGCCAGCCGGCAAGCGCATGTCGGACGAAACGGTGCGCCTGCTCGCGGCAAAGTTTGACCAGTTGAACGATTGGTACGCAATCTTCGTCGAATTTCCCGCGTTGGACGACGCCGCTATTTCCCATTTCGCGGCCACCGCTGACCGTATCAATGGAATTCAGAATTCCGTCCTGCGCTCCAACGCTCTTGGAGCATTTCAGGCCGAGCTGGGAATCTGGCAGATCCTTGCCCGGCAGAAGCAGATCCCCCCCGACCGTCTGAATGCTTCGTGGGAAGGCGCGATTCAGCCATACGGCGGGATCTCTTCCTCATCCCAGCTCTTTGAAGCGGCGCGGAAATCGCTGCAGGCAATCACGGTGGCCGCCGGCACCAGCCCGAACCTGACCGAAGATCAGATGGTGGATCTGCTCGCCGGCCCTGCGCAGAATAATCCTGAGGCGGTCAAAGTCCACGAGGAACTGGCGCGTAGAATCCGTGCCGTGCTCAACGACCAGCGCCTGGTTTCTCTCGACACGCTCTTCGGACTTTATGACGGCCTGGGTGAAATGGCCCACGGAGCGACCATCGGCGACAGCTTGCTTCCGCTTGCAGGAGCCTTGCGTGAATTCGAGATGCCGCAACCCATCTTCACGGCGGGCGAACGAGTTTCCTGGTCGCCGACGGTTTACGTGAGCCGCCACGCCGAGCTGCAGGTACGAACCGACCTGACAAAGGTCATCAAAACTCCGGGAACGCCTGCGCAGCTGGACGCTGCACGCGCTCGGCTTGCTCCATTTCTCAGGGACACGCTGGTCGGACTGAACTACGCCTATTACGAACCGCCGGGCGCCCAGGTGCTTCACAGCAATCCGCTGTTTGTTCGCTCGCACGACTTTGCGGCATCTTCGATTCAAGGCGTCGATGAAGTCTGGGGCGCACCCGCGCTCATTGGTATTGGCGCGACGGCCGGCGGCGGCGCCTATTTGATTGGCTCGCTCGCCGATCTTCCCTATGTGCTGGCTTTGACTGAGGAAGATTTCATTTCCCCTGAGAAGATCCAGGCGCTCATCTGGAGAGAAACCGTTCCGGAACTTCTGGTCAATGCCGTGGTGCCTCGGTGGTGGGACGTGAGCCGCCAGGAGATGCACGCTGCCGCCCTCTACCAGCGAGCCGGCGAAGAGTTGCTCGCCTCTTCGGCGACCAACGCCGATTTGCGGCAGAAGGTGATCGGCATCCTCTCTGAACGCATGGATTGGGGGCGCGTGGAAGAGATCCATCAGGCCCTGCAAAGTGGGGATGCCGCGGCCAGGCCGCTCAGCCGGATACTGCCCCTCGGATACTTTCTATCTTGAAGAGCAGTTTCGCAAACGCTATCCGGACCAGGCTGCCCAGTGGGGACCCGCCAGCCGGGAGCTGGAGGAGCTTGCGCAGAAAGATGCTTCCGCAACGAACCCGCAAAAACTGTCGCAGGACTTCGGCGTTCCCCACCCGACTCTCGCGGAATCCGACTCCTGCGCGCTTCTTACCAGTGAGCCGTTCCCGGTTTCCGGGGGATACGCCAGCCGGCTCTTTGGCGAATCCTGGGAATCCAGCAACCTGTATTGGGCGCGCCTGGCCGACGAAAAGGGCTATCCGCCGGCGACGCTCAACATTTTGGTTCCCGAGCTGACCCGCCAGCATGGTCGCCAACATCTCGGCGACCAGCATTGACGATTGGCCGGCGCTGCTGCGCGCCATGGACCAGACCGGACAGGAATTTCTTCAGGGCAAGAATCACGGTGGGAACTGCATTCGCAGCCGCCGACAACAAAGAGTTAGCCACTGGGGGGAACGCATCGCGATGATTAAGACACATAAGAATCTTTACATGTATTGGACTTGGCTTGAGCGTGTTGCTCCTCGTCTTCGGCGAACCGCGGTTCGCGGCGCAGGACGACGCAACGCATCTGCGCGTCAACGTCGTTCTGGTGCAGCTCAATGTTGCGGTCACCGACCACAAGGGCAATTACATCGGCGGTCTGCGGCCTGAAGATTTTGAGATCACCGAGGACAAGATTCCGGAGAAGATCGCCACTTTCGAAGAAGGCAATGGATTTGTGCGCGACGCCGGCGTGACTCATCCACCCTAAGCCCGACTAGCGCGGAGGCTGTTCCGCTGCAGAACGGGGCCGACGATCAAGATGCCCCCGCTGAGCGGAGCCAATGTCTTCATTCTCTTCGACACCAGCAACTACATGTACCGGGGCTTTGTCTTCGCCCAGGACGCCATCTCCGATTTCGTGCGCTCCATGGACGATGCCAGCAAGATCGCGTTCTACTCCTACAGCCGCGATCTTTCGCGCGCTACGATGCTCACCGCCGACCGGTTCCGCGTGGTCAACGGCGTGCGCAGCACGGTGGCCGGAGACGACGCCGCGCTCTATAACAGCCTGTTGCTGACGGTGAAGGATGCCGCCCCGCTCACGGGACGCAAGGCAATCGTGGTCTTCTCCAATGGCCCTGACAACGCCAGTTCGGTTCCCCCTGAGGATGTGGCGGAGCTGGCCCAGTCAACCGGGACCATCATCTATATCGTCAGTACCCGGCATGGCGCAGGACGATCCTGTCTCCACCGCCGCATTTGAGCGCATGAGCAGGGCGACCGGCGGCAAGGCTTATTTTGCCGGAAATTGGCGCAAGGAGAAGCAAGCGTTCGCTTCCATCCGCGAGGATCTCAGTCATCTCTATTCGATCAGCTACTATCCGCAGGCCAACCCCAACCGGGGCTGGCGCAGGATCAGCGTCAAGTTGGTCGGCAAGGATCTGCAGAAGTACCACATCGGACGCGCGACGGATACCGCCTGATGCAGACGAACGCGAACAATCCTGGCAACTACCTTGAAGCGGGAGCCGACCTCGAGCAGAATTCGCCGGAGCCAACAGTAGGCAGAGATTCGTTCAAGCGAAAGTTCAGACCAGCCTTAAGCGCGAAGCGCCCTGAGCACTTTAGCCGTGGTGACCACCTGGCCCACGTGGCGCTGCGTGTGGTCTGCCACATGAATGAGCGCGCCGCCGATGGACGTTGGCAACTGTTTTCGGCCGACGGCGCGAGGCGTGTCGAGGTCGGCTGTCGCCAGCACGCGAATGCGATCGGCGGCGCGCGCTGAATGAGCGCTTCGACCTCGGCGAGCAGCTCGGCTAAGGTTTCCTGCTTCCCTTCGTCATCCTTCTCTGCCTTCAGCGCAGCTAGCTGCTCCGCCGAAAGCTGGCCACCTTCAGCGTAGGTGAGGATGCGATCGGTGGAGCCGGCGATGTGGCGCAGATGAAAGGCGATTGACGGGAGCGAGAGCGGCTGCGAGTGAACCTCGGCATCGGTGAGGCCGGCAGTCCACTTGGTCAGGTCGTCGAGAGCGAGTTCGAGTGCGTGCAAAACGGCGCGGCCCGCGGCAGGAACGTCAGTGTGAGTGCCGCGGAGCCAGGGCTCGGTGTAGGGGCGGGTGTTCGGGAAGTACTCATGGCAACAGTCTAAAGCTCCAAATCATCCACCGATTTCCCCTGGGTTGCAGGGCTTGCGGAAAAAGTCTCGTGGGCAAGAGAAATCGAAAGAGAGCGTCCCTCAGCGCCTGAAGCCGCGCTGAATTGATTGCTGCTATTGGCACGAATGAATTCGTGACCTTTCAAAACTTCGACGCGCGCAGAGTTTTTTCCGCAAGCTGTGTGGCACCGGCCTCCTGCCCGGCTGTCGTGCAGGGGTCTTCGCCGGCACCCAAAGCGCCGGCCCCACGCAGGACTCAACCGCTGACCGCCGCCACTCAGGAATTGGCGTACAATCCCCCCGTCGTTGTATTGAGCTCATGACAGCCGGCGAAGTGTTTGAAGGCCAACGCGATCACAAGAGCCGTTTTGAATCGTCCTTCCTTCAACAGCTTTAAAATCGTGTTGTGAATCCGGCTTGGCCCGCGAAAGAATCGCGGTTGCGCGAGCCGGCCTGGAACATGATTGAGGTTTGAAAAATGCGCGCGACCATAGCAATTGCCTCCTTCGTTCTTTTCTTCGCTACAGTTTTCGCCCAGTCACTAAGCGCCCCAATCGCCAATGCACCCCCGGCAGAGGCTAGTCCTACATTCGTGATTGCCGGTGTTCGCTCGAGCCCGCACCGTACCTTCGCCCGCATGATGGGGCCGGTATTGCGCGGCGACCGGTATTTCCTGCGGCAGGCGCCCATGCGCGATCTGGTGGGGCTCGCCTACGGAGTGAATCCCGGCTACGTGCAGGGAGGGCCCAAATGGCTGGAGATGGACCGGTACGATATCGACGCCAAAATGCCACCTGAGACCACGCGGGATGAAGCCAACCTGATGATGCGGGCGTTGCTTGAGGAAAGGTTCAGCCTGGTGGCGCACGATACCACGATCTCCGCGTCCGCCCGGGTGCTGACGGTGAGCAAAGACGGGGTCAAAATGAAGCAAGGCAGTGGCTCGGATGATGCTGGATGCCAGTTCAAGCCCGAGCCGGATCAGGCGCCGGGCGCCGTTTCCTACATGCAGATCGCCTGTCACAACATCACCATGGCGGCTTTTGTGCAAACACTGCACAACTTCACCTATGACTACTGGCCCGGTCCGATCGGCGATGCCACCGGCCTGAAAGGGACCTGGGACTTCAACCTGAAGTGGAGCAATAGAAGCCAGTTGGCAATGGCCGGCGCGGAAGGCATCAACGTCGAGGACGCCGTAGAGAAACAACTGGGACTGAAGTTCGACCAGCAAATGGAGCCGCGGCCGGTAATCACGGTGGACAGCGTGAATGAAATCCCAAGCCCCGATTCGCCCGATCTTGCGAAGGTTCTTCCTCCGCTACCGCCGCCGCAGATTGAAGTGGCAACCATCAAGCCGAGCCAGCCGGGCGAACGCGGAATGTTCCGTTTCAACGGCGTGGAATTTAATATGCAGGGTTTGAATCTGAAAACCCTGATCTACTTTGCGTGGAATCTGGATTTCGCCGACGACGAGGTGCTGGCAGGCGCGCCGAAGTGGCTGGATTCGGATCGCTTCGACATCGTGGCCAAACTGGCCACCGGCACTGACTCAGGCACAGCGCAGGGTCCGCCGCTTCTCGACAATGACGATATTCGCAGCCTGCTGCGCGGCTTGCTGGTCGATCGCTTCGAGATCAAATCCCACACGGAGAACCGCCCCATCACTGCATTCAAGCTGGTTGCTGCAAACCCGAAACTCAGCAAAGCCGATCCCGCGAGCCACACGCGCTGCGGCAGCGGGCCCGGACCAGGCGGCAAAGATCCACGGCTTGCCAATCCGGCGCTCGACCAGCTGGTTGTCTGCCAGGACATGACCATGGCGCAGATTGCCGATAAATTTCAGGAGATTGCGCCTGGGTACATCTACGGCGGCGTGAAGGACGCTACAGGAATCCCCGGCTCCTGGGACTTCACCTTGGCCTTCAGCTCGTCCTGGGTGGCCAACGCCGCAGGTGGCGGCGGGATGGTTCCCGCATCCGATTCCGGGCAACCCGCGGCGGATCCGAACGGCGCCGTTTCCTTTTTCGACGCGGTCAACAAGCAGCTCGGGCTGAAACTGGAAAAGGAAAAGCGGTCACTGCCCGTGCTGGTGATCGACCACATCGACGAGACGCCAACCGAGAATTGAAGGCGGGTGGATGAGATGCCGAAAGTCGGTGTTTCTTCCGCGAAGCCAGGGCTCCGCGTAGGAGAAAGTGCACAGAGAAAAACCCGAGGCTCTGAGACGGCCCTGCAGTCATCACCGACGAGGTCGCCGCGGCCACCCGCCAAGGATCTGCGGTCTCCTCTCGCAACTCAAAACGAGTCGACAAAACGAGCTCCGGGCGCAAATCCGGCTGTTCGGACGTTACGTTTTTTGCGGAATCGTCCATCTCCAAAAAGCGACCCGGGTCCTTCTGCTGTTCCCCAGGACAACCCGGTGTAGCTGAAGTGCGAGCGTGGACGGACGCGCCCCGGCTGGCCTGTGGAAGCCGGCGCTACATGGCAGCCGCGCGATCCTATTCGCTAACTGAACCTGATCAGGGCTATCCCGCGCTCTTCACTCGCACCACGGTGATCTTCTCAAATCCCTCTTCAAACACCGGCGGCTTCAGCTTTTCGGCCATCTTGCGCATCATGTCTTCGCTCACGCGAGCGGTCGCGCTGGCGGTTGCGGTCGAGGCACACTTCGAGCGGCACATCGAAGAAGACGGCCTGCACCTCGTAGCCGAAGCTTTTGGCCATCTTGATCCACTGGCGGCGCTCGTGAATGGAGAGGTTGGTTGCGTCAACGTAGTTCGCGGGCATGCGGGCGATGAGCCGCGCGCGCAACAGCGAGCGCAGCGTGGAAAAGACCAGGCCCTGGTAGCGCTGCTCCTCCACATCGTCAAAAAGAATGTTGCGCAGCAGATCGCTGGACAGCGGCGTGATGCCGCGGCGGCCGAACCAGGTGGTCTTGCCGGAGCCGGGCAGGCCGATGGCGAGCACCACAAAGCCTTTGGGCGTCTGGGGTGAGCGTTCGCCGCCGGCTGGCGCCGCGTGGGGATTGCCGGCATCTCCGGCTGCGTTTCCACTTCGAGGCGGCCCGAGCCCGGCGGCTCATTCCATTGCGGATTCGCCTGCTGACTTGGCCTCGCGGGCGCTTGCGGCGACCGGGGCGGCCGCGGCTGGGCACTGTGCCGCACTTCCTGTGGCCGCTGGTTGGCCCTGCTGCGGGCGCGACGGCGCCGCATCAGGATAGAGCGGAACCAGCGGAGCCGGCTGATTCGATGGGAGTTCCTGGCCGATTTTGCCTGTGGATTCCGAAGTATTCGGACCGCGTCTGGAGCGTCTTCTCATGCTGCTTGAACCCTTGCTCAATGCCTTTCCTTTCTCCCGAATACCATACTGGGCGAGGGCGCTGCAAATCGTGTGCACTCCGTCACATACAGTCCCATCGTGGGAATTCCATCCTTACGGTAGGGAATCGTGTGCGCGGGGCGAAGCTCGACTTTCAATTTTCCACTGCCGCCCCCAATGATACGATCAAGGGTTTGGTGGAATTGCCTTCGAGGGCCATTCCAGACGCATTTTGCTCGAGCTTTCAAACCATCAGCCTCAACCACCACGAAGGAGAAATGACACATGGCAGTAAAGGTTGGAATCAACGGCTTTGGCCGCATTGGACGCAATGTTTTGCGGGCCGCGCTTGGCAACAACGACATCGATTTTGTTGCCGTCAACGACTTGACCAGCCCGGCGACGCTGGCTCACCTGCTCAAGTACGACTCGATCCTGGGCAACCTGAAGAACGAAATCACCGCCGGCGACGACTTTATCACGGTCGACGGCAAAAAAATCAAGGTCATCAGCCGAGCGCGACCCCGCCAAGCTGGACTGGGCCTCTGTGGGCGCTCAGGTTGTGGTCGAATCCACCGGCTTCTTTACCGACGCCACCAAGGCCAAGGCGCACCTGGGCGCGACCGTGAAGAAGGTCATCATCTCCGCTCCGGCCACCAACGAAGACATCACCATCGTGCTGGGCGTCAACGAGGACAAGTACGATCCGGCCAAGCACAACATCATCTCCAACGCCAGTTGCACCACCAATTGCCTGGCGCCGGTCGTCAAGGTGATTCTTGAAACCACCGGCCTCGTCTCCGGCATCATGACCACCATTCATAGCTACACCAACGACCAGGTCATTCTGGACTTTCCGCACAAGGACCTGCGCCGCGCCCGCGCCGCCGCACTGAACATGATTCCCAGCTCGACCGGCGCCGCCAAGGCGCTGAAGCTGGTGATTCCTGAGACCGCCGGCAAGCTGGACGGCTTTGCCATCCGCGTACCAACGCCCAACGTCTCGATCGTCGACCTGACCTACATCGCCGAGAAGCCCACGACCGTGGAAGCCCTGAACGCCGCGTTCAAGGCCGCCTCCGAGGGCAAACTGAAGGGCATCCTGGGCGTCGACTCGAACCAGCTGGTCAGCTCGGACTTCAAGGGCGACAAGCGCAGCTCGATCGTGGACGCGCCGCTGACCAAGGTCGTCGGCCAGAGCGTGAAGGTGCTGAGCTGGTACGACAACGAGTGGGGCTACTCCAACCGCGTAGTCGACCTCATCGGCTTCCTGGCCAAGAAGGGGCTGTAGAAGCAGTTCGTCAGTGGTCAGTTGTCAGTTGTCAGACGCCGTACGTCTCTCCACTGATCACTGACCACTGGATCACTGACCACTTCTCTTATCATGCGCACCAACATCAGCGGCGGATCACCCTTCGAGCCCATCATCGGCTTCTCGCGCGCGGTGCGCGTAGGCAACGTGCGTGCACCTGGCGGGAACGGGGCCCGTGGGCGCGGACAACGAAGACGCGGCCGGACAGACCCGCCGCATTTTTGCCATCGCCGCAGAAGCGCTCGCCAAAGCCGGCAGTCTCGTTCAACGACGTGGTCCGCACGCGCATGTTTCTCACCCACGTTGAGGATTGGGAGGCGGTTGGCCGCGTCCACGGCGAGTTTTTCGCGCAGGTTCGTCCCGCGGCGACCATGGTTGTGGTCGCGAAGCTGCTTAACCCAGCGTGGCGCATAGAGATCGAGATGGACGCCGTGATTCCCGAATCGCCAAGCGCAGAAATATTGGAACCAGCAACAGAACTCGATCCCTGATCTACTGTTCTCAATCCTGATCACTGTCCACTGATCACTGTTCCGAAGAAAGGCACAAACCATGGCCAAGCTCTCGATTAAAGACATCGACCTGACCAACAAGCGGCTGTTTATCCGCGTCGATTTCAACGTTCCGCTCACTGAAGACGGCACGACCATCACCGACGACACGCGCATTGTGGCCACGCTGCCCACCATCGAATACGCGCTCCGGCACAACGCCAAAGTGATTCTGGCTTCGCACCTGGGCCGGCCCAAGGGAAAGCCGAATCCGAAATATTCGCTCCGGCCCGTGGTCAAGCGGCTGCGCGAACTGCTCGACAAGAAGCTGGGCGACAGCGTGAACGTGGCCTTCTCGCCGGACTGCGTGGGCGAAATCGCCGAAGAGATGGCGCGCCAGCTCGAATCGGGCCAGGTGCTGCTGCTTGAAAACCTGCGCTTCCACGCGGAAGAAGAAGCCAACGATCCGGCGTTCTCAAAAGCGCTGGCCTCGCTGGCCGAGGTCTACGTGAACGACGCGTTCGGCTCGGCGCATCGCGCGCACGCCTCCACTGAAGGCATCACGCACTATCTCAAGCCCGCCGTGGCCGGCCTGCTGATGGAAAAAGAAATCACCTATCTCGGCAAGGCGCTGGAATCGCCCGAGAAGCCGTTTGTGGCCATCATCGGCGGATCGAAGATCTCCGGCAAGATCGACGTGATTCAGAACCTGCTCGACAAAGTCGACACGCTGGTGATCGTGGGCGGCATGGCGTACACCTTTCAGCGCGCGCTGGGCGTCAAGACCGGCAAGATCGCTCGTTGAAGAAGACAAGATCGACATGGCAAAGGATGCGCTGGCCAAGGCAAAGGCCAAGGGCGTCAAGCTGCTGCTGCCGGTCGACAACATTCTGGCCGACAACTTTGCGCCCGACGCCAAGACGCAGGTGTGGGATTGCTCGGTCGATTTTCCTGACGACTGGCAGGGCCTCGACATCGGGCCAAAGACGATCGAGGCAATTGAGGAAGTGGTTGCGACGGCAAAGACCATTGTGTGGAACGGGCCGGCGGGCGTCTTCGAGTTTCCGCGCTTTGCCGTAGGAACGAACGCGATTGCGCAGGCCGTGGCGGCGAACCGGACCGCCATTTCGATCATCGGCGGCGGCGACTCGGTGAGCGCGATCAACCAGGCCGGCGTGGCCGACCAGATCACGCACATCTCCACCGGCGGCGGCGCGAGCCTCGAATTTCTCGAAGGCAAAAAGCTGCCCGGCGTGGAAGCGCTGACGGACAAACAGTGATCAGTGGTCAGGGATCAGAACGAAATCGCATCCGGCGTAAAACCGCTGGATGCGATTTTTTGTTGGCCGTTCCGTCCATGAGAATCGGTATATTGAAAGCCGAGGCTGAAAACCATGGGCTACTACACGCGGGTTCTGTCGAAAGATGAAGAGTTTTCCCCCTTCGTTGAACTCGCGCAGTTGATTCGTGCGGAGCACCCTGGGTGTCGACTGACAATCGAAGAAGGAAGCGAGGAGGAATGGGACACTCTCCTGCTCTCAGGAAATGATGACGTCGAGGTCGCACTGATCGAACGCAACCCCGTGATGGATGGCTCGATTGGCCAGGATGAGATTGCCGACTTCATCGAAGACATCCAGGATTGCAAGCCGAATAGCGGCGTCCAATGGCTTGAGGATTACCTGGCCTCCGTGAAGACGATCTATTCGTTCCAGCACCTGCAAGGCTCGGAAACAGTGGAAGGCAGTAATGCGCTGCACGCGCTGCGCTCGGCACTTTGGGAGCGCGGAGACGCGATTATCCAGGCTGACGGAGAAGGGTTCACGAACGAGGATGGCTACCACATTATCTGGCAGTTTTCCGACTCGGTTTCAGGACCCTGGAACATGGGCGTGCTTCAGGACGGCGTCTGGCGACATTTCTCGATGGATCTGGGCGATCCCGATCATCGGGCCGCATTTCTGAAAGGTGCGGTTCCGGACGATTTAACTTCGACTCTCGGATCGGGCTCATAGTGTCAGCCGCAACCACTTTTTGAGCGCGGCCGCTCAATTCCGCACTGTGCCCACCGTCACCCGGCGCACCGAATCTGATCCTCTAAAATTGAAGTGAGGAACTCACAAAAATGTCTCGTAAAGCACTGATTGCTGCCAATTGGAAGATGTACAAAACGCCCGCGGAAGCCAAGGCGTTCGTCGATGCTTTTTTGCCGATGGTCGCCGGGCACACCCGCGATGAGATCGCTCTGTTCCCATCACCGGTGCTGCTGCCCACTGTGGTCCCTGCCTGCAAGGAATCGAACGTGGCCGTAGGCGCGCAGAATATCCACTTTGCTGAGGAAGGCGCCTACACGGGCGAGACCTCGGTCCTGCAACTGATGGCCGTACGCGGAACGCACACGCTCATCGGCCACTCCGAACGGCGGCAGTATTTTGCTGAGACCGACGAGATTGTAAACAAGAAACTGCATACGGCGCTCAAGCACGGCATCGTGCCGGTAGTGTGCGTCGGCGAGGTGCTGGCGGAGCGTGAGGCCGGCAAGACGGCGAGCGTGCTCAAGACGCAGCTGATTGGCGCATTTGCGGGAATCACGCCCGAGGCCGCAAAGCCGATTGTGATTGCCTACGAGCCGGTGTGGGCCATCGGTACAGGTAAGACAGCGACGCCGGAGATTGCCGCCGATGCGCATCGCATCATTCGCGCGGAAGTGGCAACGCTGCTCGGCGCAAACGTGGCCAATGCCGTGCGCATCCTTTACGGCGGCAGCGTGAAGCCCGACAACGCGACCGCGCTCATCAGCCAGGAAGAAATTGACGGCGCGCTGGTGGGCGGCGCGAGCCTCAAGCCGGATTCGTTCGCCGCGATTGTGAAGTATTGAAAGAACCGCAGGTCAGCAAGTGTGCGAAAGGCCGCCCGGAGCGACAAGCTTCGGGCGGCTTTTTGTCCGGCTTTGTTTTCTGTGTTGTACGATGACGCATGGTTCAGCGCGAGTTCTATATCGACCGTCTTCGCTCGGTGATGGTCGCACTTGTGATCCTGCACCATACGGCGATCACATATGGCGCAATCGGCGGCTGGTTCTGGCGCGAGGTTGAACCTTCCGGCTCGCCGTCGAGCGTGCTACTCATGCTGTTCTGCACCACCAACCAGGCCTACTTCATGGGTCTCTTCTTCCTGCTGGCCGGATATTTCACTCCGGCTTCACTGGAACGTAAAGGCTATGCGCGCTTCGTCGGCGACCGGTTTCTGCGGCTTGGTTTGCCGCTGCTGGCATTCATCCTGATCCTCGGGCCGCTCACTTCGGGGATCGTAAACCTTGCGCAGGGTGACGGTTTCTGGCCCGCCATTCGCTGGATCTGGCAGCACAATGAGATCATCAACGGCCCCCTTTGGTTTGCCCAGGCGCTGTTGCTGTTCAGTTTCGGATATTGTGCGTGGCGTGCGATCTTCGGCTCGCCCCTGACCAGTTCCGACCGCGCGCCCAAACCGCTTCCGGCTCAGCGCTGGTGGCTGGTGAGCGCTATTGGAGTGGGCGCTACGGCGCTGGCAATCCGGCAATTCGTTCCAGTGGGTCAAAACGTTTTCGGCCTGCAGCTTGGTTATTTTGCAGGCTATGTATTTCTCTTCGCAGTCGGCATTGCAGCCTGGCGGCATAGCTGGCTGGCGCAGCTCGGCTGGAAGTAGGCACGGCCCTGGGTGATTACGCTGTTGATCGCATGGCCCAGTCTTCCAGTGGGCATCGCGGTCGCGCGCGCTCTTCATCATGGCGGCGGTTCCGGCGCGCCCAGCGGACTATCATGGGAGGCTATTCTTTACGCTTTCTGGGAGCCGTTTGTCGCCTGGGGCTGATTGCCACGTGGCTGCTGGTATTCCGCAAGCACATGAACGGGCCTTCGGCGGTGTGGGAGTGGCTCAACCGGCGTGCGTACGCGGTCTACATCATCCATCCGCCGGTGCTCGTGAGCATTGCCTTGTTGATGCGCGCCTGGGCGGCTCCGGCGCTTCTCAAATTCGCAATGGTGGGGCTGGCAGCGTGTGTTGCCACGTGGCTGGTGGCCGATCCGCTGGTGCGGCTGCCCGGCGTCAGAAGCGTCGTGTAGTTACATGCCGGGATAAAAGCCGGCGATCCAGCTCTGCAGCAGCGCCGGGAAGCAGCCCAGCACGATGACGGCAGCCGCAATCCCCACCAGCACTGCGATGGTCACAGGATGCGCGGTGATCGGCGTCTCATCCAGCCCAGGCATCACGTAGACGCGTTTAAGAACCTGCAGATAGTAGTAAAGCGAGACAGCGCTGAAGGCGACGGCGAGCGCAACAAGCGTGAACGGCACCGCGCCTGCAGAGACGTGCAGGACCGCGGCAAAGAGATTGAACTTGGCCCAGAAACCCACCAGCGGTGGAATTCCGGCAAGCGAGAGAAAGAGCACGAGCATTACCGCGGCCAGGAGAGGATTTCGTTTACTCAGGCCAAGAAACGCGTCCATGCGGTCGCTGCCCGTGGCGCGTTCCACCACGCCGACCGCGCCGAATGCTGCGATGGTGGTGAGGCCGTAGGTGACGATGTAGTAGAGAATGGCCTGGGCACTCATATCCGTGTACGAAAAGAATGCAAGGCCGAGCAGAATGTATCCGGCGTGCGCGATGGCGGAGTAAGCGAGCAGGCGGCGAACACTCGATTGCGCCAGGGCGGCAAGGTTTCCGAAAACCATCGACCCGACAGAGAGAACCACGAGGATCAGCTGCCAACCATTGCTGAAGCCAGGAAGCGACGAGATCGCCGGCGCAGTGCCGGCGGGCCCAGCGTTCGTAACCAACACGTAGAAATGGGTCATCCCCAGGGCTTCAAGAAAGTGCCTGGAGGCCGTGCCGATGGAAATCAGCAACGCGAAGCTCGCAACTTTGGAGACTGATGCGATGAACGCGGCGGCGGGAGCAGGAGCACCCTCGTAGGTGTCCGGCGCCCAGAGATGGAATGGAACGGCTGCGACCTTGAAGCCGAGCCCGGCAGCCACCATAACCAGCGCGAGATAGAGCAGCGGCGTCGCACCGTGCGCTGATGCTGTGTACGATGCCAGAACCACGCGCGGCAGGCTGGTTGAGCCTGAGAGCCCATAAAGATAGCTGAATCCGAAGAGCAGAAACGCTGCCGACATGCCACCGAAGAGGTAATACTTCATGGCCGCTTCAGCGCTCTTGCCCGACCGCTTGGCGAAAGCGGTCAAGATATAGAGTCCGAGCGAGAGCAGCTCGAGTCCGGTGAAGATAACGAGCAGATCCTGCGCCGCGGAGATGAGGAGCCCGCCTGCAGCGGACATCAAAACGACAGCGACATACTCTCCAGCATTGCGCGTGAAATCGGAATCAATCAGCAGCAAGAGCGTCAACGCGGTGAGGATCAATACGGCGACCTGCGCGACGCCGGCAGATCCGCCCGCGGCCAGCAGCACATCGCTTCCCCAACGAAGCGGTCCTGCAACAGAAACCACCCAGATGGCCACCACGCAACCGGCAACGCCGAGCAGAGCCGCTGCGGCCACGCGCGTTTTGAATGCGGACTTGCGCAGAAATCCGAGATCGACCACCAGAACCATCAACGCGGCGACTTCGAGAGCGGTTTCAGGCAACGTGGCGCGGAAGAGATCGACGTAGTTCATCGCATCCCTCCCGCAAGCAGCGCCTTCACAGCCGGCTCAATGGAATCGAGAAGAATGCGCGGATAAAGCCCGACCACCAGTGTCGGCAAGCCAAGCAGCGCAACACCCGCGATCTCGGGCCAGGTAATGGGCGCAAACTTGTGCCCCTGCTCCGTCTCAAGCTCGTGCGCGGTGGGCAACGCGTCGGTGAAGAAAGCCTTCTGCAAAGCTCGCCAAATGTATGCGACGCCCACGATGATGCCGATGCCGGAAACCGCGGCCCACCACGGGTTGGCGCGCCATGCGCCCACCAGCACCTGCAGCTCAGCCACAAAGCCGGAGAAGCCGGGCAATCCCATCGAGGCAACTCCCGCAAAGACAAATGCCCACGCGGCGAACGGCAATCGTCGCGAGAGATGCATCTTTTCAAGCTCGGCGAGCTGGCGCGTGTGGGTGCGGTCGTATACGATGCGGCCCACGATGGCGAACAGCAGGCCTGCGATCACGCCGTGCGAGAACATCTGCAGCACTGCGCCGTCAACGCCGATCTGGTTGAGCGTCATCAGGCCGAGGAGCACGAAGCCCATGTGGCTCACGCTGGAGTAGCCGATGACAAATTTGAAGTCCGACTGCGCCAGCGCAACCAGCGCGCCATAGACGATGCCAATCACCGCGAGCCACGCGAAGACGTCGCGCCATGAGCCGATACCGAGGAAGGCGAATCCCCAGGGATCGAGGCCGTGCGGAAATAATCCAATGCCCACGCGCAGGCAGCCATAAGCGCCAAGCTTCATCACCACGCCCGCAAGCAGCATGGAAGCAGCAGTAGGCGCGGCCACGTGGCCGGTGGGCGCCCAGGTGTGGAAGGGCCACATACCAGCAAGAATGGCGAAGCCGACGAAGACCAGCGGAAAGCACCACATCTGGAAGCTGACGGGCAAGCCAGCGCGGGCCAGATCAACGAACGCGGTCGAGTGCGAACCCGCCGTGGAGTACGCGGCGAGCAGGCCGATGAGCACCATGGCCGAGCCGACGAACGAGTAGAGCGCGAGCTTCATGGCGCCATACTCGCGTCGCGTCGAGCCCCAGATCGAAATCAGAAAATATTTCGGAACGATCGCGATTTCGTAAAAGACAAACAGCAGGAAGAAATCGAAGCTGAGAAAAACGCCGTACACGCCGCCGATGAGCGCGAGATAAAAGGCGAAGAACTGGTTGGTGCGGAGATCGATGTTCCAACTGAACAGAACGCCGGCCACGGCGGCAATGCCGGTGAGCAGAACAAGCACGCGGCTGATGCCGTCGGCCGCGAGCAGGTAGTGGATGCCCATCGAAGGCACCCAAAGCGTGTCGACAATCACGATGCGACCCTGGGCAAAACCGGCTGCGTAGGCCGCCACGGCGATCACAAGACCAACTGTCACTACTGCGAGCGCGAACCAGCGCGACAGGTCAGGCCTGTCCTTGGGCAGCAGCGCTGAAACCAGTGCACCGGCAAACGAGATGTAGATCGTCCAGGCCAACATCAACAGCGGTTCTCCAGTCACACCCAATCGGAGCCGATTCTGTTATGTGGGTTTTGCCTCAAGCAAAACCCAGGTTGCACAACACTCGAAATGTCACGCACACTGGAGAACCGCTCTTAAAATCTCCAGTGCGCCAGCAGGTTCACGACCGTCGGATTCACGGTGTCCAAAATAAGCCGCGGCAAAAGACCAATCAGGAACATGAGACCGATCACGGGCGCCAGAGCCAGGCGCTCGCTGTGATGCAGATCGGGAAATTTGGCCCAGTGCTCCGGCACCGGGCCGGTGAATACTTTTTGAATCACGGTGAGAATCACGACCGCCGTCACAAGCAGGCCGAGAACTGAAAAGCTCGCCGACACCCACGAGAGCGGAAAAACGCCGCGGAAGATGAGGAACTCGCTAACAAAACTGTTCAGCCCAGGCAGGCCAAGCGACGCAAAGAGCACGATGCCCATCAGCCCGGCAAACACCGGCGCGGGTTTGCGCAAGCCGCCGAAATCGTTGATGCCGCGCAGGCCGCCGGTGCGGAACTGAATCATGGCGATGAACCAGAAAATTGCCGCCGCGGTGATGCCGTGGTTGAACATCTGCAGAATGACGCCGTTGAGCGCGGCAGCCTGGCTGGCCCGCGCTGCTGCGCCCGCAGCGGGAATCGCAAGCGCGAAGATGGCAAGCAGGCAGTAGCCGAGGTGATTCACTGAGGAGTAGGCGAAGACGCGTTTCAAATCTTTTTGCGCGGCCGCGGCCCATGCGCCCATTACCACGGTGATGACGGCCAGCACCAGCAGCGGCGTGCGCATTGCGGCTATCTGCACGCCGAACATCGGAATGGCGATGCGCAACAGGCCGTAGACGCCCATCTTCGACATGGCGCCGGTGAGCAGCATCGTCACCGGCGACGGTGCCTCAGCGTATGCCTCGGGCAGCCAGGTGTGGAAGGGCATCATCGGAACTTTGACCGCGAATCCGGCCAGCACGCCGATGGCGAGCCACGGCATCACATTGCCCAGATGCGCGGTGACTGCCTGCTCCAGAGCGCCGTTCTGTGCCATTGCAGCCAGTTGCCCAAAGTCCATGGAGCCCGTGCAAAGAAAGATGGCGAGGAACGAGAGCAGCAGCGCCACCGAGCCGGCCATGGTGTAAATGAAGAATTGCGTCGCCGCCGGACCTCGCCTCGGGCCGCCCCACAACTTGATAAGGAAGAACGCCGGAATGAGGCTCAGCTCCCAGAACAAGAACCAGTGGAAGAAATTGAGCGCGGTGAACGATCCAAAAAGCCCTGATTCCAGCATGAGCACCAGGCCGTAAAAGAGACCCGGCATATGGTGCACGCGATGCGACGCATCAACCGACATCAGCGTGACGATGGCCGAAAGCACGAGCATTAGCGCGCCCAGTCCATCGACGCCGAGATGATATTCGATGCCGATCGAAGGCGCCCATGGGTGCAGCTCCACCATGCCGATGCTTCCGTCGGCGGGCAGGCGCGTCCAGACGACCAGCGCGACCACGAGACTGAAAAGCGCGGTGAGCAACGCCACGCCGCGTGCATGACGGCCGGAGAAAAGCGCAATCGCCGCGCCGATTAGCGGCAGCACAGTAAGGAGCGTCAGAATCGGGAATCCGGTCGTCATCTCGTTCATGGCCGGACGCTCCAAAGAAGAATTGCCGTGAGCACCACGACGGCCACGGCCAGAATGCGCAGGTAATTTTGCACGCGCCCGCCTTCTACGCGCGCCAGCAGCCCGCCGCTGTTAGAAAGTTCTTCGCAGGTTTTGTCGAAGCTGCCGTCGACCCAGTTGACGTCGAGCAGGCGATTGAACTTTGCCCAGAGGCCGAAGAGCCAAGCGACATCAGATACGACCGCCGCCCCACACGCGACGGTCGAACCAGTCGGCCACGCGCGCCCACCACTTGTAGAAGGCAATCACCGTCACGCCGTAAAATTCATCCACGTAGAGCCGATCACGCAGCGCGGCCCACAACCGCGGCGCGGATTTTTCCAGAACGTCCGCCTCTTCGGCCTTGGGCGACCTATTTCCGTAAAGTCGCCAGCCGAGGCCGAGACCGAGAAAAACGATAAGCGACGACACGGCCATCAGCGTAAATGGGCCCAGAGCGAAAATGGCATGGAGGTCGAAGCTCGCGGCACGACCCTCAAGAAATGCGTGGAACCACGGCCAGGCAGGCGTTCCGATGAAGCCGAGCGCCAGGGCAAAGAAGGCTAGGATCGCCATCGGAATGCCCATGACTTTGGGGCTTTCGTGCGCCGTCTTGTGTCCGCGCCAATAGCCGAGGAATACGTAGCACACCTGCCGCGTCATATAAAAAGCTGTAAGCAGTGCGCCAAAGATGAGCAGGTAGAACGGCCCCTTCGAGATGTCCCAACCATGCGCGGCATCAAGAATGCCATCCTTCGACCAGAAGCCGGAGAAGAACGGGAAGCCGCACAGCGCCAGCATGCCGATGGCGTAAGTGGCGAACGTGAGCGGCATATCGACCCTGAGCCCGCCCATGCGGCGGATGTCCTGCTCCTCGTGGCAGCCGTGAATCACTGATCCCGCCCCAAGGAACAGCAGCGCCTTGAAGAACGCGTGCGTGATCAGGTGGAACATGCCCACAGCGACGCCGCCCAGGCCGAGCCCGGCCATCATGTAGCCGAGTTGCGAAATGGTGGAGTAAGCGAGAATGCGCTTGATGTCGTTCTGCGCAACGGCGATGAGCGCCGCGAAGACCGCCGTTGCCGCTCCAACCCACGTGACGACTGTGAGAGCGGCCGTGGATCCACCAGGCAGCGCGCCGATTTGCATGAGGGGATAAACGCGCGCGATGAGGATAGACGCCAGCTGCAACCATGGTGGCTGCGTGAATGAGCGCCGAGACCGGCGTGGGACCTTCCATCGCGTCGGGCAGCCAAACGTGCAGCGGAAGCTGGCCGCTCTTACCTGCCGCACCCGCGAAGATGAGCAGGCCGATGGCGCCGGCCGCGCTCAGACCCAATCCCGCATGCTGGGTGAATAGAACCGCGAGCGCAAGTGGTTCGAGCGAACCCACGCCGTTGTTATAAAAGAGCAGCGTGCCGGTCTGCGAAAAGAGCCAGACGATTCCGAGCAGGAAGAAAACGTCGCCGACGCGCGTGGTAATGAATGCCTTTTTGGCTGCTGCCGCGGCCGACGGCTTTTGATACCAGAAGCCGATCAGCAGATACGACGTAAGCCCAACCATCTCCCAGCACATGAAGAGCAGCAGAATGCTGTTGGAGATGACCACGCCGAGCATCGCTCCGGCAAAGAGCGAGAGGAAGCAAAAGAAGCGTGTGAAGTTTTCGTCGTGGGCCATGTAGCCTACGGAGTAGATAAAGATGAGCAGCCCGACGAAGCTGACCATCACCAGCATGATGGCGGCGAGCGGATCGAGCACCCAGCCAAGGTCGACGCTGGAGGAGCCGAAGCGGAGCCAGGCGAAGTTGACGAACTCGCGAACGTCCGCACCACGCGCCCATCCAGCAACAGCGTGGCCAAAAGCGACGAGCGAAAGCAGCAGCGAAAAGCTCAGCGAGCCGATAGCCAGCCCGGCGGCGAGCTTGCGCATCGGCTGCTTGAGCAATGCAATCACGCCCGACGCCACAATCGGCACGGCTGGAATGAGCCACAGGATCCTCGTGATCGACGGAGGCAGTAAATTGCGGAGTGAACGATGCTGATTCCTGGATCAAACTTTCACCCCTTCATCCTGTTCATCTTGTCGAGATCGGTGGTGTTGGTGTGGCGATGGATGGAGATCACGAGGCCCAGGCCCACGGCAGCCTCGGCCGCGGCCACGGCGATGGAGAAGATGGCGAACATCATGCCGGTGAGCGCTTCAGGATGCGGGCCGTAGCGCCAGAATGCAATCAGATTCAGGTTGGCTGCGTTGAGCATCAGCTCAATGCCGATGAGCACGAGGATGGCGTTGCGGCGCACCAGCGCGCCGGCGAGGCCGATGGCGAAGAGCAAAGCCGCGACCAGAAGATAACCGGCGAGCGGCGTGGCCATAGGCGTCATCTTGCTCTCTCTTTCTCGTGCATGGCCACGATGACCGCGCCAATGGTCGCCGCCGTCAGCAGCAGGGCGACAATTTCGAGCGGCAGCACGTAGCGGCCCACCAGCGCAATGCCGATGTCGTGCACTGTTACCGCCGGCTCGGCAATTTGCTGCGGCACTGCGCGCACGCTCTCGAGCACCGCCCATCCGAGCACAGCAAAAACGGCCGCGGCAATCACCAGCCCTGCAAGCCATGTCTTGCTGAAGACGCCGTCCTTCGGCAGTTCCGAGCCTCGCGTGAGCAGAATGGCAAAGACAATCAGGATGGCGACGGCGCCGATGTAGACCAGAATCTGCGCAAAGCCGGCAAACTGCGCGTCGAGCTGCAGAAAAAGAAGCGCCAGGCCGAGCGAAGGCTACTGTGTCGCGAGCGCGCAATGAACCAGATGCTTGAGGAGCACCGCCGCCAGGCCGCCGGCCAGCGTGAGGGCCGCAAGCAGATAGAAGACGAGGCTCACTTGGCGCTCATCCTTTCGAGCGCGAATCGAAGACCCGCGTCTGCCCGCCCAGCAAAGATGCGCAGCTCCCTTGCTCCCTCGCTCCCCGCCGGAGCCCCCTGCGCGCGATTTGTGCTCGCTGGGGTGGCTTGTTCCAAGCTTTTATTCAGCATAGCGATAGCTCCTGGGGCCGAAGTGCTCTTTGCGCATGCCAAAGCGGCCCATCAGCACGTAGGCCGCGGCAAGAATGATCGTGCAGACTACCCAGCGCGGCCAACCCTCGCCCATAAAGCGCCACAGCGCGGTGACGACCAGGTTGAGCAGTGTGAAGGGCAGAACAAACTTCCATGCGAAATTCATCAACTGGTCCTGGCGCAAGCGGGGCAGCGTCCCGCGAATCCAGATGAAGACGAAGATCGCCAACATCACCTTGGCGAAAAACCAAATCCACGACGGAACCCATGTGAGGAACGAGAACGGCGCCGACCATCCGCCGAGAAACAGCGTGGCGCCGAGGCCGGAGATGGAAAACATCGCCAGGTACTCGCCCAGAAAGAACAGCGCAAACTTGAAGCCGGAGTATTCGGTATGGTAGCCGGCCACTAGCTCCGATTCGCCTTCAGGCAAATCGAAGGGCGAGCGGTTGGTTTCGGCCGTGGCCGCGATGGCGAACATCACAAACGCCAGCCAGGCCCCACGGCGTAAAGATGTACCAGTGCGGAAAGCCGCCCGTGTATTGGTTCTGTGCCGCGACGATCTTCGGCAGCGAAAGCGAGCCGGCGATCATCACCACCGACACGGCTCGAAAGCAGCAGCACCACCTCGTAGCTGATCATCTGCGCAACGGCGCGCATGGCGCCCAGCAGCGAATACTTGTTGCGGCTCGACCAGCCGGCCATGAAGACCGAAAGCTCCGTCGCCGCGCCCATGGCGAAGAAGAACAGCAGGCCGGAATCCATGTCGACCAGCACCATGTTGCGGCCCATGGGCAATACCGCGAAGCCCATGAAGACCGTAACCACCAGCACCAGCGGCGCCAGAAAATGCACCACTGCGTTCGGCGCTAAACGGGACAATGTCTTCCTTGGTCAGCGACTTGATGCCGTCGGCTATCGGCTGAAACAAGCCGAACGGGCCCACGCGATTGGGGCCGAGCCGGTTCTGGATGCGGCCCAGTCCCTTGCGCTCGAATACCGTCGTAAGCGCAAAAAGGCCGGGAAAAACGCACACGATGGCGATGACGGCAAGCACCACGCCCGCAGCTGGCCGCAACGCGGCGGGCAAGAAATCCCACAAGCCAGTCGCGGAGAAGGATAAAGATCTGGTCGAGATTTGCGAAGAAGGGTCTTGCGGCCACTGGCTAGTCTCCTCCTTCGGCAGGTTGGAGCGGGCTTGGGCGGCGGCGGCCGCCTTGGCTGTGGCCGCATCCGCGGCGGCCTTTGCCTTGGCTTCGACCTTGGCTTTCTCTTCGGCCAGGCGCGCGTCCACTTCGCTGGCTTCGGTGGGATGGATCGCGTGATAGTACTCGTTCGATCTCGCCAGTTGCTGGCGGTCGAGCAGCAATCCGCCGAAGCGGTCGGCGGTGGCCAGCTCAAATTGCGTATCCATCTTGATGGCTTCAAACGGGCAAACTTCAACGCAGATCTGGCAGCTCATGCAGACGGAGATATCGATGTCGAAACGCGCCGGATAAAACTGTGCCTTGCCGACGTAGTCCGGCTTCTTGTCCTTGCTTTTATCAATGTAGATGCACTTGGGCGGGCACTCTTTTTCGCAGATCTGGCAGGCCACGCAGCGCATGCCGGCCTCCCAATCAGCGCCATCGTACACCAGAAAGGGAAAGACGCGCGCGTTCTCCACTGTCGGTATCCGCTGCTCGGGATACTCCACCGTCGTGAGCCGGTCCTTGGAGACATAGCTGCCAAAGAAATTCCTCGCCGTCTCCGCCATCCCTTTCAGGATTCCTTCACCCAGCAATGCATCCCTCCAAGAGTTCTTGGTTCACAGTTCTTAGTTCGCAGTCACCAACTTCTGCCAACGGCAAGCGTTCAACCACTGAGAACTACGAACTGTGAACTGCGCACTATCGATCCACTTCTCCCAACACAATATCCACGCTGCCAAAAATCAGCACCACGTCGGCCACGTTGTGACCCAGGCACATGTCTTCAAGAATTGTCAGATTGATCAGGCTCGGCGGCCGCACGCGATAGCGATACGGATTCGGCCCGCCGTCGCTGATGAGATAAAAACCAAGCTCGCCCTTCGGCGCCTCGATGCGGCCGTAAGCTTCGCCCGGCTTGGGCCTGAAGCCGCGAATCTTCGCCTTGGCATCCATGATCGGCCCGGCGGGAACGTCTTTCAGCGCCTGCTCCAGAATCCTGATCGACTCGCGCATCTCGAGCACGCGCACCATGTAGCGGTCGTAGATGTCGCCGTGATCGCCGAGCGGCACGCGGAATTTGAATCGATCGTAGATGCCGTAGTGATCCACCTTGCGAATGTCGTAGTTCGATTCCCGACGCGCGCAGCATCGGCCCGGTGACCCCGGCATTCACCGCAAGCTCCGGCCGCAGAATACCCACTCCCTGGCAGCGCGCCATCAGAATCTCATTCGACGAGAGCAGCGCTTCAAATTCATCTACAAATTGCGGCAGGCCCGCCACCACTTTGCGCGTCGCCTCGAGCCACGCCGCCGAAATGTCCACGCGGCAGCCGCCGAAGCGCATGTAGTTGCACATCATGCGCGAGCCGGTAAGCGACTCAAACAGATCGAGAATTTTTTCGCGCTCCTTGAAGGCGTACATCAGCGGCGTGCCGCTGGCGCCCATCTCCTGAATCAGAAATCCGATTGACGAAGCGTGATTCTGCACGCGCGTCAGCTCGGCCAGAATCACGCGAATATATTCCGCGCGCTCGGGAACTTCCTGGCCCACCAGTTTCTCCACCGCCAGCGCATAGGCCCAGTTGTTCGTCAGCGAGCAGAAATAATCCAGCCGGTCGGTGTACGGCATTGACGCCAGGTACGCGGCTCCTTCGGCGATCTTCTCGTGATTGCGGTGCAGGTAGCCGAATACCGGCTTCAGGCGAATCACGCGCTCGCCGTCAAGCGCCACATCCATGCGGAAAACGCCGTGCGTCGACGGATGATGCGGCCCCATGGCGACCTCGAGCACCTCGCCTTCGCCGTCCGGTGCAATCAGCGGCGGCCGGTTCCAGCCTTCCACTCTCTCCGCCTTGGTCTCCACGAAGCTCATTTTGCAGCGGCTTCCTGTTCCCAGTTCCCTGATCCCTGTTCCCTGCCCTTATGCTCCTGCGCCCGCTTCAATACTTCATCGTGCGGAGTTGGCTCGTACTCAAAGTCGTCCGGCTCCCTGTAATCCCTGCGCATGGGATGGTCTTTGAATCCGTCCCACATGAGAATTCGGCGCAGGTCCGGATGGCCGGTGAAGACGATTCCATAGAGATCGAAGATCTCGCGTTCCTGGAATTCAGCCGAGCGCCAGACCGAAGTGAGCGAAGGCAACTCAACCTTGTCCGTGCGATTTACCGTCCGCATCCGGAGCACCAGCGGCCCGTGCTTTTTCGCGACAGAATAGAGGTGGTACACAGCTTCGAGGAAGCCCGGTTCGACGCGTTTGCGGGTCTCTTCGACCGTTTCTTCAACCGTTTGTTCAACACCTTCGACCGTTTTCACAACTTGACGTGTTACTTTAACTTTTTCTGTGATCTCTTTGTCGGGCCAATCCACTCCGGTCACGTTCGAAAGAAAGTCCAAGCCTAGGCCGGCATCGTCGCGCAGAAAAGCTGCCACTGCAACGGCGTGAGCAGGGGCAAGACGCAGCGAGTGCTGTGCACTGACACTGGGGTTGTGCACAAGCTCAACCCCCGCGCCCGGCACGGCTGCATCAATCGCCGCCTTGATCTCTTCCACTGTCTTCAAACTCAACCCTCGGCCCTGTCTTCCTATTCCCTATTCCCTTTCCCTACTCCCTGTTCCCTGTTTTTTCATCGAATCGTGATCGGCACCGGCCACACGCCCTTGTTTGATGTGGGCTCCAGATCGTGCTCACCCTGGTGAGGCACGGGAAATTCGCCCTGCGCCGCGGCTTCGAGAAAACGCGGGCGGTCTTCGCCCGTCAAGTGCTGGCCGTCGATTTTCTTTTGCAGCGTCATAAAGGCCTGCAGCAGCGCCTCCGGCCGCGGCGGGCAACCGGGAATGTGCACGTCCACCGGAATGTAGCGGTCGATGCCTTTGAGCACGTTGTAGCCCTGCTTGAACGGTCCGCCAGAAATCGCGCACGCGCCCATCGCAATCACGTAACGCGGCTCCGCCATCTGGTTGTAGAGGCGAACCACCTGCGGCGCCATTTTCTTGGTTACTGTGCCGGAGATAATCATCAGATCGGCCTGCCGCGGAGACGGCCTGAAGACCTCGGCACCGAAGCGCGCAATGTCGTAGCGCGCCATGGTCGTCGCGATCATCTCAATGGCGCAGCACGCCAGGCCAAATTGCATGGGCCACACCGAACTGCGACGGCCCCAGTTGTAGAGCTCCTCGATGGTCGTGACGAAGATGCCCTGTTTGCCCAGTTCAATCTTCAGTTGTTGGTCGACTGCCATTGTCGCTCCGCTCCGGAAAACAGTGTTCAGTGATCAGTGGTGAGTGATCAGAAGCTAAACCCTCAACTCACTCCGCCGCTTCGAACGCCAATCCACGGAATTCATATTTTGTGCGTCGTTCGCGCCGCACCTTACTGACCACTGACCGTTGACCGCTGAAAACTGCTTTTTTTACGCCCAGGTCAACACGCCCTTGGCCCACGCCCAGGCCAGCCCCTCCACCAGCAGGAGCACAAACACCAGCATGGCGACGCAGGCTGCCGCGCTTAGCCCTGTAAATGCCACGGCAAAGGGCAGCAAAAAAACGGCTTCCACATCGAAGATAAGAAAGATAATTCCGTAGAGGTAGTAGGCTGAGCGGAATTGCACCCAGGCGTCGCCCTTCGACACCAGCCCGCACTCATAAATGGCGTTCTTGACCGGATTCGGCTTGGGCGGCGAAAACACCCTTGCCCAAAGCCACGCCAGCCCCAGCGGAGCAAGGCCGAAACCGAGTGCCGCCACAAACAAAACCGCTAACGAAAAGTAGGGACTGGCAGCCATGGCAACAATGAAATCCCTTCCAGTCCAAGCTACCAGTTTGGGGTTGGTTTTGGCTAAGGAGTTCCGGGCATTTCATGCCGTTCAGTCGCAGTTTTCTGCCGTTTATCCCATCCTGTGAACCATTTGCTGGCAGACCACTTTGTGACGATGGTCACCGGAAAATCTATAAGCCCAGCGGCCAGTCGTAGCCACGCCTCGCCCTGGCCCGGCACCGCTTACGCAGCGGGTAGCTTCTCCTCTTTCAGAATGCGCTCATAAGCCGGCAGGGTCAGGAACTCAGTGAACTGCGGCGCCCGTACCAGTTCGCGCATCAGGTCGGCCGCCTTTTCATAAGCAGCGTAGCGGACTGGGTCAACGGCCGTCTTCTGCCTGGCGAGCTCAGCGGCAATGAAGCTTTCAATCAGCGGAATGTCCACCGTTCTTCCATCGCTGAGTTTGGCCTTGTTGTGCGCCCACTGCCAAAGCTGCGCCCGGCTGATCTCGGCAGTTGCGGCGTCTTCCATCAGGTTGAAGAGCGGCACGCAGCCGATGCCACGAAGCCACGCCTCCAGGTAGCCGAGTCCAACGGCGACATTCTGCTTGAGCCCTGCCTCCGTAATCTGCCCCGGTGGAACTTGCAGCAGGTCCGCTGCGGTGGTGTTGTAGTCGGGCAATTGCTTCGAAATCTGATTCGGTTGCGGCATCAGCCGGTCGAAAATCTCCATGGCCACCGGCACCAGGCCCGGATGTGCAACCCAGGTGCCATCGTGTCCGTCGCCGGCCTCGCGTTCCTTGTCGGCCTGCACCTGCGCGATGGCTTTTTCATTGGCCACCGGGTCGGTCTTCACGGGAATGTATGCTGACATGCCACCCATGGCGTGCACGTTGCGCCGGTGGCAGGTCTTGATGGCCAGCTTGGAATAGCTGCGCATGAAGTGCGTAGTCATCGTCACCTGGCCGCGGTCAGGTAGCATGGCGTGCGGGTCGTTGGAGAATTTCTTGATGAAGCTGAAAATGTAATCCCAGCGGCCGCAGTTCAAACCCGCGGAGTGCTCGCGCAACTCGTAGAGAATCTCCTCCATCTCAAACGTGGCCAGAATGGTTTCAATCAGCACCGTGGCCTTGATGGAGCCTTTCGGCAGCCCGATCTTCTGCTGCGCACGCAGAAAAATGTCGTTCCACAGCCGCGCTTCCAGGTGGCTTTCCATTTTGGGCAGGTAGAAATATGGGCCGCTGCCGCGCGCCAGCAGTTCTTTGGCATTGTGGAAGAAGTAGAGGCCGAAGTCGAAGATCGAGCCGGACATTGCCTCCCCATCCACCTTCACATGGCGCTCCTCGAGATGCCAGCCGCGCGGGCGCACAAAGAGCACAGCCACGCGATCATTCAGCTTGTATTGTTTTCCCGAGCCCGGGTCGGAATACGTAATCGTGCGCCGGATTGCATCGCGTAAATTGATGTGGCCGTCGATCAGGTTGTTCCACGTCGGCGTATTCGAATCCTCAAAGTCGGCCATAAAGACCTTCGCGCCGGAGTTGAGCGCGTTGATGATCATCTTGCGGTCTACGGGGCCGGTGATCTCCACACGACGGTCCAGAATATCTTTGGGCAACGGCGCCACGGTCCACGCGGACTCGCGGATCTGCTTCGTTTCGGCCAGAAAATCGGGCTTTGCGCCGGCATCGAGCTTCTTCTGCCTCTCATGGCGGGCGTCGAGCAACGCCTTTCGGCGCGCGTTAAATGTGCGCTGCAAATCCACGATGAAGGCCAACGCCTCCGGCGTAAGGATTGCTGCCTGGGCTTCATTCACCGGCGCGAGAACTTCGACACCCGGAAGAGCAACTGATTGCGGCATGGAGACGACTCCCTGATCGCGAACTTATCTTTGATAGGATAACGGCCCGACGCAAAGATCGCCATCTGAGAAAACACCAGAACCGAGCTTCGATTGAACCCGCAGTGCAAAAGCCGCCTCAGCAAACCTGCTGGAATCCAATGCCCATCAGAGCCGCAGCCTTGCCGAGCGTAGCGGCTACGTGACCCACGCCCACCGCGCAATGATGCGCCGGGCCCTGCGCATTCCACGCCTCTACAAATCCCCGTGCGCCCAGCGGAAACCGGTAGCGGCTGTTCGTGTTGCCGATCTCCAGAATCTCCCCGGCCACCGACTCGCCCTCCGCCACCAGCAGCTTGAACCGCCGCTCGGCATCTTCAGCAACCGAGAGCAACGTCACAGGGCCGTACTTCACGCTCATCTCCACCGAAAGTCCGCGGCCCACCTTGCCGTGATACACCTTCAGAGGCCGCACTTTGGTTTTGCCTTCGGCGATCGCGATGTGGCCGGGACCATCGTGCCCCATCAGCACCAGGTCGTCGTTGAAATCCATCGCGTAGTACTCGGTAAACGAGCCGCCCGCGCCCAGCAGATCCATCATCTTCATCGCTATCGCATTCTTCACTTCGTACTCGCCGGCCACGGGAATGTGCCGCGCCGTTAGCAGCGATGTGCCCAGGATGATGGAGCTCATGGTGTCTTCATTCGCCGCATTGCCCGAGCCTTTGTAGTAGTAGGCCATCAGGTCCAGCTTGTGCCGCGCGGCAAACTCGTCGAGCCCAACAGAAGTGCGCGCGGCGCGTTGCAATTCTTCCGCCGGGCAATCCGCCTGCACGTCGAAGGCTGCCTGAAATTCCTTGACGCGGCGGGCAACGTCGGCTTCGCTTACGCCGGCGCAGATCGCACTCAGCTCATCCACTTCCAGCAGCTCTGCGTGCGTTCCGAACGCGATTGAAACCAGCGTCACATCGGTCATGATGTCGAGCATCCCGCTGTAATAGTGGCCCATCAAACCGAGCCGCGCATCAGCCAGCGCCGACCGCACTCGCGCGCCGGCAAGCCACTCCTCGATCTCGCGCCACGTTTCCCCTTCATCCAGTACGCCCGTCACCTGGTGGAACGGAATGCGCGCTCGCGCAAAGAGATTTGCGATCTCGGGGACGGGGCACGCCGAGCAAAAGGCCAGCCACTCGCCCGTCATCGCCGTCCGGTCCGCAAGCTTGTTGAACGATTTGTAGTCGATCGCCGCCTCAGGTTGAAGATTCAGCACAATCACCGGCACTCCCGCGCGCTGCACCACAGGCAAAACTGTGCTTGAGAGCGCGTAGGTGGTGACGTAAAGAAACAGCACGTCGATATCTTCGCGGCGGCATTCATGGCCCGCCTCGCGCGAGCGCGCAGGTGTGTCGATGAGGCCAAGATTCACCACTTCAACGCCGGGCCGCTGGAGCCGCGACGCAACCTGCGCCACGTATCCCTTGACCCGCTCTTCGAGGCCCGCGAACTGACTCCAATAGGCATCGAGCCCGATACCGCAAAGGCCAACGCGCAGAGAGTGCTCCTGACTTGTCAATTCATGTCCTTTCGAGCTGTGCCTTACCAGCTAACAACCGTGACGGCGAATGGTGCCAGTGTCACGGCTCCGCCGGCGATCTTGACGCTGCGCGCCGGACCATCGCCGGTTTTCTCGTCGACAGCGAGCGCGCTGGCCTTGTCCGCATCCGGCAGCGGAATTTCAAATTCGCGATTGCGCTTGTTCACCAGCAGCAGCTTGCGGCCGGCGGAAGTCACATATGCTTGCGCCGTCAGGTCCCGCGAATCCAAAGATGTCTCCACCAGTTGATCCCCGGGATGGAACGAATCCTTGATGAGTTTCAGCACCCAGTAGCGCGCATTGGGCTGGTTGTTCGTCCAGTCCATCATGCTCACGCTGGGATATTGCGTGGGATAGCCGATTAGCTGCGACTCACCCAGGATGTCGATCTGGAGACGCGAAAGGTCAATGAACAAATTGGCATAAAGCGCGCCAGCCAGATTCCAGTAGGCGGCCGGCGGTGGCACATTGTCGCCCGGCTTGTTGTCGGTGGGTAAAATCACGCCCAGCTCGTCCAGATCGGTCTTCGTCTCCGGCGATAGCCGCTTGCGAATCGCCTCGACGTAACGCACCGTATTCAGGAAGCCGGCCTCCTGATCGAAGAAGGTGTACTGCCAGCTATCCAGGGTCTGCTCTTTGGCGGCCGACGCGTAGAAATGGTACGAGATGTAATCGAGTGGTATGCCCGGCTTGTGATTTGCGTGATTCAGGAAGTACTCGATGAATTCCGCGTCGTTTCCCGGCCAGCCCGCCGCAAGACCGACGAATTTCGTATCCGGCGAGACCGCATGAATTGCGCTGACGATTGCGTCGTAGCGCATTGTGTACTGTTCCGGAGTCGTGTGATGCTCCGATTCAACTTCGTTGAGCACCTCCCAAACCGACATCTTGTAGTGGTAGCCCGATTCATGGCGCACGCCGTTTTCGTCGGTAAAGCCGCCGTTCACATACCAGCTCACGAGCCGCGCGTAGTAGTCGCCGAGCTCCTTGCCCGTGGGATCGCGCAGTTCCGTTCCCTGGGTGTAGTTCCAGACCACCTGGTTCGGATCGGCGGGATAGGTCACCGGCTTGTCGGTCTTGAAGAGCCATGCCGGTATCGTGCTGAAGTTCATCACCGTCGGATGGCCTTCAGTGGCGGCAAAAAAATCCTTCGCCATGGGATCGATCAGGCTGAAATCCCACGAGGTTTTTTGCGGCGTCGGCGGTTCGAGCTCGGCGACGGCGAGTTTGGGATACGGTAGCCACGGCACATAGCGGACGTAATCGGCGCCCAGCTCCTTCACAGCCTTGTAGGCAGCCTTGCCCAGCGGCTCGCCGGGACGCAGCGGCGGATTCACCACGACCTGCAGCGTCGGTGTGGTCTTTGAAACCACTGTGACCTTGTCCCAGTGAATCGTGAGCTTGGGAGGCTGCTGGGCCTGCAAGGAGCCGGCGCTGATGACGAAGGCTGAAACCGCAATCAGCTTAAAAATCAAAGAAGATATTTTCCTGAATCGAACAATGTTGCCCATGAGCGTTCGCTCCCGTGCGTTGCGCACAAATCCGTCAGCCATCTTACCACCCGGATTCGCCGCAATACGCGGGAGCCCGTCACGCTTTAGTCGTCGTCATCTTTAGCGACGTTCTTCACGCGCGCTTTCAGCATCGCCGGAACCGGCGCATTGCCCATCGCGTCCTTCCATAGAATCACGTTGAGTTTTTCGGTGGGGGCGCGGTCGGCGTGGCTGAAATCCATTTTCATGCTGGCTCGCGCACCGACTGCGTTTTTCGGATTGGCTGTATAAATCAAGCCGTTGTCGCGGTTGGAGTAGTCCGCAGTGTACGGCGGTTGATCGCCCGGTCCTGTGAACAGCGGCGAGATCATCGAGCAGAATGCGTCGTTGTTGTTCATCGGCGGCAGACCCAGCAGCGCCTCCATGGTGCGCACCACGCTCACAGTGGAGTAGAAGTGGCTGTCGACAAACGGCGCGCCATTGGGCCCGTGCGGCGAATACTTGCTGATCACCAGTGCGATGCTGCGATGCGCGTCCACGTGGTCGGCGCCAGTCCTGGGCATCGTCTTCCAGCATGAAGAACGCCGTATCGTCCCAGTAAGGCGAGTGCGAGATCGCCTCTACCGCGCGCCCTACTGCCAGATCGTTATCGGCCACTGAAGATTTGGGCGAGGGCCCGCCGGGCCGCGTGCCCGCGGTGTGATCGTTGGGCAGCCGCAGCATCACAAAGTTCGGCATGGTGTCCTTGCCCTGCTCGCGATCGGCGACCCACCGCTTCAGATGGCGCAGAAAGATCTCGACCCGAATCTGGTCGGGAACCATCAGATTGAAGTCCGGCGATTCCGGCGCGAAGTGGCCCACCAGCTCCGGCTTGGTAGCGATGTTCGCGGCAAGAACCGGAATGGGCCACGGCCATTTGTTCACGCCGCCGCCCCACTCCGCGGGCAATGGCTCGCCGGACGCAATCGCTTTGCGCGCGCATTTCGGTCCCGCCAGCATCGGGCCGAGCGTGGGGTCCGCAACTTCGCCTTCGCCGCAAAATGTCGAAGAGATGAACTCGGCGAAGTGGTAGTACGTCTTGCCATGGGCGGCCAGGTTGCCCCACAGATAGCCGCTGGCCGGCTCATTCACGTCGGGAATCTTTTGCAGCAGCGGATAGCCCTTCCGCCACCACGCCCTCATAGTCGTAGGTGCGCTCGGAACCGCGATAGCTCTGCTGCCAGGTCTTCTCCAGATAATCCGAGCCGATGGCCGCCGTCGACCACACGTGGCCGTCGCCTGAAACTTCGCCGGAATCGAAGAAGTTGTCGAGCACGCCGAACTGCAGCGCGAGCTTGTGCTCGTTGGGCGTGACCGCCTTCGCCGTACATCGCCCACTTGGCATCGCCGTTGCCCACCGGTTTCCCGTTCTCCTCGAGGTCGCCAAGGATCTGATCGTAGGTGCGATTCTCCTTGATGATGTAGATCACGTGCTTGATTCGCCGCCGCTCGCCGCCGGCAAACGTGATCTGCTCCTGCGCCGCCTTCATGCGGTTTGAGGCAAGCACAGTTTCCGTCCAGTCGTGCAGGTTGTTCGCAATTTCACTCTCATCGATCGCCGCCAGTGAACCATAAACCAGCGACGCGATGTAGGCATTCGGCCTTGCGTTCATGCCCGGCGCGCCGTCTACCCGAGGCTGCGGAAAGTTGTTCGGCCCGGTTCCCTTCCCTTTTGCGGTGGCGACGTAAAGCTTGCCGCCGGAAGGCGACGCCATGAATGCCATGGAAATCGGCATCCACTCCGTCGGCACAAATCCGTCCGGCTCGACCATCCCCGTCTTCGCCGTTTTCGGAGTCAGTTTGCGCGTGTCGAAGACCGCGACGGAATCGCGTCGCCATATTGGCCACGTAGAGATGGCTCCCGTCATCATTGACGGCGAGTGCCTCCGGCTCGGCGCCAAAGTAGCTCTGGCCGGGCAGGCGCGTATCAAAGTAACCTTTCACTGCGAACTGCCCCGCGCCTACGTTCACTGCCGCAACCGCATCGCGATTGGCAAGCGTCACGTAAAGCGTTTTTTGGTCAGGCGAGAAAGCGAAAGCGCACGGATGTGTTCCCGGCGCAACGGGGCTCGTCGGCCGGAGCAGCGGCAGCTTGCGCCCCACGGTGCCGTGCACCAGGTCCAGCTCCGCAATCTTCGACGCATTCCACAGCGCGACGAATGCGCGCTTCTCGTCTTTGGTGACCGCAAGCGCAATAGGATACGTCGAAGGCACCGCATCGCTCTCCGACAGGTCAAACCGTTTCTCGATTGCGCCCGTTACTGCGTCCAGCAGCACCACGTCGTCGGTCAAGTTTTCCGCCACCAGCAGTTTCTCGTGGCCGGCCTCGCCCAGCACGGCGATCGCCGCCGGGTACGGAATGCCTTCAGCCTCGCTTTTCCGCCCCGCACGTGGGTCATACGTCCGTTTGCAAGCTGCACCAGGGGCAGACGAATCATCCGTTCCGGCGCAATCCTTCCGTCTGCAAAGCTGTAGACCACAATGCCGCTGCCCGTGTCCCCCTCATTTTCTCCCTTGGGATCCTGGAGCGAAGCCATGCTCGCATAAACATGGCTGCCGTCGCGGCTGAACGCGAGTCCCGAGTAAAGCGTCTGCTTCGCTCGCACCAGCGTCCGCGCGTCGGGAAAATCGGCGAGCGCGCCCGTTTGCGTGTCCAGCACCGCCAGGGACTGCCGGTATTGCGACTCGTAGGTCCCATAACCGGCGTTCACCGTGACCACGTAACGGCCGTCCGGCGAAACCGCCATCGACATGGGCAGGCTATTCAGGCGCTGTGGATGGCCGGGAGCTTCACCAATCAACTCTTTGCTCGAAGGGAGATCGATGGTCTGTGCTGCAAGCAACGCCGAACAAAAACAGGCAGCCGCAGCGATCACAATAGAAAGAAGTTTCGCAGGCATCGGGAAGTGACCTCAACATTTGGATGGCGTGTAGATGAACATTCAATGAATGGCAGCCGCAGCCGCTGCAATTGAATGCAACGAGGATTGTACATCGCGGCGATGAACAGAGGGCAATACTCTCCCATCCCTTCTCCACCGCTTTGCACGGCGGCAGAGAAAGGGCTGGAAACGGAAGAATCGTGAAGTACAGTCTACGGATAGATGCCGCGAATTTGCACAGCCTCGGCCACGCGGCCAATGCCTAGCATGTTGG
This sequence comes from uncultured Acidobacteriaceae bacterium, assembly GCA_963758785.1. GTDB lineage: Bacteria > Acidobacteriota > Terriglobia > Terriglobales > Acidobacteriaceae > Telmatobacter. Next base: position 360,355 of record CAVWXA010000007.1, on the reverse strand, counting down.
CGGCAATCCGCATCGGCACATTTCGCTCCAGGTGAATCTTCAACACGTCGCGAAAGGCCGTCTTCATCACGTGATCGAGGCGCTGGTAAATATCCTGCGCCTCCCAGAACAGGTGCTGCTCGTCCTGCACCCACTCGAAGTACGACACCGTGACACCGCCGGCGTTGCACAGAATATCCGGGATCACAAACACGCCTTTGCCTTCAAGGATCCTGTCCGCCGCCGGAGTCAAAGGGCCATTGGCGGCTTCGGCAACAATGTGTGCACGAACCGCGCCCGCATTCTCCGCGTGGATCGCGTTTTCGAGAGCCGCAGGAACCAGGATGTCGCATTGCAGGGCCAGCAGCTCATGGGGCAGAATCGGTTCGCTCTCCGGGAATCCGTCCACATGCCCGCAGAGCGCCTTCATGGCGATCAGTTCCGGAACATTCAGGCCGTCGCGGTTGTAAACGCAGCCAGTCGAGTCACTCGCCGCGACGATCTTCGCGCCGGCCTCGTACAGCAATTGCGCGGTAATCGAGCCCGCATTGCCAAAACCCTGAACAGCGACGGTTGCGCCTTTCAGCGGCATGTGCAGGTGCTCGCACGCGCACTGGATCGTGTAGAACACGCCGCGCCCGGTAGCTTCGTTGCGGCCCAGCGATCCGCCCAGGCTGATCGGCTTGCCGGTCACCACCCCGGGAATTGCATAGCCCTTCGTCATGCTGTAGGTGTCCATGATCCAGGCCATGGTTTGCGAGTTGGTGTAGACGTCGGGCGCTGGAATGTCCTGTTCTGGTCCGATGATGGGAAGAATGGCGCTGGTGTAGCGGCGCGTCATCCGTTCCAGCTCGCCCACCGACATCTTTTTCGGATCACAGGTGATGCCGCCCTTGGCTCCGCCGAAGGGTATGTTCACCACCGCGCACTTCCATGTCATCCACGTGGCGAGCGCCTTCACCTCATCCAGCGTTACCTGCGGGTGGAAGCGGATGCCGCCCTTCGCCGGGCCGCGCACCGAGCTGTGCTGCACTCGATAGCCTGTAAATCGGTGAATATGGCCGTCGTCCATGCGCACCGGCACGCCCACTGTCAGCATTCGCTCGGGCCACTTGATCATTTCACGCGTATTCTCTTCGAGTCCCATGGCATTGGCTGTTGTGTCGAAGTTCTCCATGGCGACGTCATAGGCGTTTGCTTGTACCACTGCTGTTGTTGGCATCCGATTTCCTCCTTGCCTCGGCATCACAGCCGGTCAGCCGTCTCATTGCGTTCCGGCATTCGCTCAGACGAAGCTCGCTTCTTTCGACCTCTCCGCAAGCTGATCCATCGGCTCACCCTTCCGGTACACCGGAAGCAGCCACTTGCGGTACGCGGCCACGCGCCCATGCGTCGCGTCAAAATAAAGTTGCCGCAAGCGCCGCGTCACCGCACCGATGCGCCCATCCGCCACCTGGCGATGATCCACGCGCACCACTGGCGCCAAACCGACCGCCGTGCCCGTCAGGAAAAGTTCGTCGCACACGTACAGTTCGCTGCGGTCGACGGGCCGTTCTACAACCTCCAGCCCCAGTTCGTGCTGCGCCAGCTCCGTAATGCAATCGCGCGTAATGCCTTCCAGCACATTCTCGGTGCTGGCCGGCGTAATCAGCCGCCCCTTGCGCAGCATGAAGAGGTTGCACGTCGCGCCCTCAGTCACCTGGCCGTTCTCGTTCAGCAGGATTGCCTCGTCAAATCCGCAGCGCCGCGCGTCATCGCTGGCCAATGCGCTGTTGGCGTAAGCTCCGCAAATCTTGCCTCGCGGCGGAATGGCATTGTCTTCGATGCGCCGCCACGAGCTCACGCCCGCGTGCAGTCCGTTGTCGCTGTGCAGGTATTCGCCAAAGGGAAGCGCGGCAATCGTGAATGCATTTTCGTCGTCCATGGCCACGCCGATGCGCTCGGCGCTCTTGTAGGCCAGCGGCCGGATATAAAGGTCGGTGTGGAAGATGTTGCGCCATGCCAGTTCCACCGTGATCGCGCACAAATTTTCGGCTGTTGGCACGTCAATGTGCAGGATTCCGCAGTTCCGCTTCCAGCGCTGGTAGTGTTCCATGGGCCGCAGAACGAAAAGTTCCCGCTCGGCCTCGTTCCAGTACGCGCGGATCCCTTCAAATACGCCGGTTCCGTAATGCAGAGCATGCGTCAGGATTCCCACGCGCGCCTCGCGCATGGGCACATATTCTCCACCAAAATACACAATCAGGTTCGGATCGGCATCGGCCTTCATGTCACACCCCCGCAAGCGACTCTTTGTACAATTCCCTTCCTCGCGTCAAAGCGCGCTCGTCCAGTTCCACCCATCTCGGGTTTTTCACCAGCCTGCGCAGCGCCGCGTTGATGCTTGCCTCTGGCAGCACGCCGGCAATCTCCAGCAGCGCGCCCAGCATCATCATGTTGGCAGCGCGCGGATCGCCCAGTTCATCGGCGATGCGCGTAAACGGAACGGCGAGCACATGCACATCATCGCGCGCGCAGTCGGCTGGAAATTCGTCGCCGTTGTAAATCACCCATCCGCCCGCGCGGACGCTCTTGTCAAATTTGCGGAGCGACGGCTCGTTCATCGCCACCAGCACGTTCGGAGCCGTCACCAATGGGCTGTCGATGATCGCGCGCGACAGCCTCACATGGCAGTTCGACGTCCCCGAGCGCATCTCAGGCCCATACGAAGGCAGCCACGACACTTCAAGCCCCGCATCCAGACCGGCTTCGGCCAACACTTCGCCAAGCAGCAAAACACCTTGCCCGCCAAAGCCCGCGATGCGCACCTGAAGATCGATTTCCTCGGTCTGCGCCAGCATCGCCGAATTGCCTTCCGGCAGATCCTCTTCGGCCACGCCAAGAATGCGCGGAACATCTTCGAGCGCCGGCGCCAGATGAGATGGAGTTCCAATAGCTGCCTGCGCCTTCCGCTCTTTGGTCCGGTCGCAAAATACACCCAGCGGAAAAGTCTTCTCCATCACATCGCGCACCCAGTGCTGCGCATCCACCGGCGTCATCTTCCAGATCGTCGGGCATGGCGAAAGCACTTCAATCAGGCTGAAACCCAATCCGCGCACCTGGTTTTCAACGGCGCGTTTGATGGCCCGCGACGCCTGCGCCACCTGCTTGTTGTCGCCCAGGCCCACGCGCTCGATATACACCGGCGCTTCCAGCGTGCTCAACAGCTCGCTTACACGCAGCGGATAGCCCTCCGTTGCGGCAATGCGGCCGTTCGGGGTGGTCGTGCTCTTTTGACCCAGCAATGTGGTGGGGGCGCACTGCCCTCCCGTCATGCTGTAGATGGCGTTATTCACAAAAATCACGGTGATGTTTTCGCCGCGGTTGGCTGCGTGCAGAATCTCAGCCGAGCCGATCGCCGCCAGGTCGCCGTCGCCCTGGTAGCTGATCACGATGCTTCCCGGGCGGCTGCGTTTCATGGCCGTGGCCACCGCCGGCGCGCGCCCGTGCGCGGCCTGCACGTTGCCCGTGTCGAAGTAGTAGTAAGTGAACACCGAGCAGCCCACCGGGCCCACCATGATCGTCCTGTCCTGCACGCCAAGTTCGTCGATCGCCCTGGCCAGCATCTTGTGCACGGTGCCATGTCCGCAGCCGGGGCAAAAGTGCGTCTGGTCCTGCAGCTCTTCTTTGCGCTCATACCGCTCGTAGAAGGATTTGGCCCTGCCGTGCGCGACTGCGTACTCTTGGATCGCTTCGCTAGACATTTGCCATCCTTTCCTCGCTGGCGATCGGCCGTGTCGGCACTCCACTCGCCGCGCCGCGTCCAGACAATCCGCTCCGCCGAGCCAGCTCGCGCACAAACCTGAGCACCTCTTCGTGCGACGGCACGTTGCCGCCCACGCGGCTCAAGAATTCCACTGGCCGCACGCCGTTGAGCGCCAGCTTTACGTCCTCCACCAATTGGCCCGTGCTCATCTCTACCACCACAAAAACGCGCGCGCTGAATGCCAGCCGCTGCAACTGCACCACGGGAAATGGATAAAGCGTGATCGGCCGGAGCACGCCCACTTTCAAGCCGTCGCCGCGCGCTTCAGCGGTCACTGCCTTCAAAATGCGGCCCACAATCCCGTACCCCACCAGCACGATCTCTGCGTCTGCGGTGCACCATTCCTCCGCGCGCGATTCGCGCTGTTCGGCAACCTTGTACTTGACTTCCAATGCGCGAACATGCTGCTCCAAACCGTCGGCGCTCATGTGCAGTGACGAGATCAGGTTGCCGCGCGTCTCCTTCGTGCCCGCCACGGCCCACGCCGGCATGGGCGCTTCAATTGCTGTCTGCGCAAACTCCACAGGCTCCATCATCTGCCCGACAAATCCATCGGCCATCAGCACCACCGGATTGCGATAGCGATCCGCCAGCTCAAAAGCCAGCGCGGTCAGGTCCGCCATCTCCTGCACCGAGTGCGGAGCCAGCACGATGGTGTGGTAGCTGCCGTGCCCGCCGCCCTTCACCACCTGGTGATAATCGCTTTGCTCGGCGCCAATGTTGCCCAGACCCGGCCCGCCGCGCGTGATGTCGGCGATGACACAGGGCAGCTCCGCGCCGGCCATATAGCTGATACCCTCCTGCATCAGGCTGATGCCCGGCCCGCTCGATGCCGTCATGGCGCGAACCCCGGCCGACGCGCCGCCATACAGCATGTTGATCGCCGCGACCTCGCTCTCCGCCTGCACATAGACGCCGCCCACCTTGGGCATCAACTCCGCCGCAGCCTCGGTAATCTCGCTGGCCGGCGTAATGGGATAGCCATAGAATGCGCGGCATCCGGCAAGAATCGCGCTCTTGACGATGGCTTCATTGCCCTTCATCAGTTGCTTGCGCATTCGACCGCCCCCTCTAACCCGTCCGCCACAGTTGCGACTCGTGTAGCGCCGGTCTCCAGACCGGCTGTACTGGCGGCGTCCACACCGCCAGCCGACGCCCTCTCCAGCCTCGCGCTCACTTCGTTCTGGCTCGCCAATCGGTAGACCGTAATCGCTCCCGGCTCCGGACAGATCATGAAACAGATTCCGCAGCCCGTGCATCCGGCGCCCGCATACACCGCTGTCCGGTAGCCGTAGTGATTCAGCCGCTCGTTCATGCTGAGCACCTTGGGCGGGCAGGCTTCGATGCAAAGCCCGCAGCCCTTGCACTCTTCCACATCAATGAGCAACTTACCGCGGTCTTTTCTCGATTCGAGCTGATTCGCGTTGTTCATTTCTCTGATTCCTCCGCGCCGACCTGCTGACTCGCCCCTTTAGACCAGCACCGCCTTTCGCTCCAGATAATGTGCGCGCACCGCAAAGTCTTCGAGTTCAGCCTGGAAGCGCGGCTCGGCAATCGCAATCAGCGCTTCCGCCCTTTCGCGCAGCGTCTTTCCGTGCAGATTCGCGATGCCGTGCTCGGTCACCACGTAGTGCACATCGGCGCGCGACGTCACCACTCCAGCGCCCGGTTCCAGCACCGGAACAATGCGCGAAACCATACCGTGCCTCGCCGTCGAAGGCAGCGCAATAATCGGCACGCCGCCCTTCGATCGCGCCGCGCCGCGAATAAAATCAATCTGCCCGCCAAACCCGCTGTACGGTCGCGTGCCAATCGAATCCGCGCACACCTGCCCCGTCAAATCCAATTGCAGCGCGCCGTTGATGGCCACCATGCGATCGTTCTGCGCCACCACAAACGGATCGTTGGTGTAGCTGATCGACCGAAACTCGAAGCTGGGATTCTCATCAACGAAATCGAAGAGCCGCTGCGTGCCCAGCACAAACGACGACACCGCCTTGCCGCGATGCAGCGTCTTCCGCTCGCCGTTGATCACACCCGATTCCATCAGCTCGATCACGCCATCGGGACACATCTCGGTATGGATGCCCAGATCGCGTTTGTCATCGAGGCAATGGAGCACGGCCTCCGGGATTCCGCCAATCCCGGTCTGCAGCGTAGCGCCATCCGGAATCAGCGCGGCCACGCGGCGCGCCACTCGCATGTGCATCTCGGTGGGCGGCTCCGTGCGCAATTCCAACAGCGGCCTGTCGCTCTCAACCAGCGCGGAGATCCGGCTCAAATGGACTGCCGTGTCGCCGTGCGTGCGCGGCATCTGTCGGTTCACTTCGGCGATCACAATGTTCGCGCAGTGCAGCGCCGTCTGCGTGCAATCCACCGTGGTTCCCAGGCTCACATATCCGTGTGCGTCCGGCGGCGACACCTGCATCAGCACCACGTCGAGCGGCAGAGCGCCGCTCTCGAGCAGGTTTTCAATCTCGCTCAGAAAAATTGGCGTGTAGTCGGCGCGCCCCGCCGCCACTGCCTCGCGCACATTCTCACCGAGAAATAATCCGCGATGGCGAAAGTGTCCTTCATACTCGGGCAGCGTATAGTCCGCATTGCCCAGCGTCTTCATGTGCACGATTTCAACGTCGCGCAGTTCGCTCGCTCGCGCCACCAACGCATCCACAAGTATTGATGGAGTACCGCAGCCCGACTGGATCCACACGCGCGCGCCCGATGCGACGGCTCTCAGTGCCTCGGCCGCATTCGTCCGCTTGCGTTGGTAGTCCTCGCTCCAGGTCATCTTGAGCTGCCTCCGTTCTTCCGCCTCGGAGCTTTCACTGGCGCTGCCTTTTGCTTCACGAATCGCGCCCCTGTCCTCAGACCATCGGAGCCCTCTAAACCCGCATTATTCTGTGCTTTGGCAGCGAACACCGCAGTGACGGGTGTCACGACGCGCGCGCGAAAACCAGCGAAATTTTTCTAAGAATTCTGCGACTGCATGACGATCCAGCGTGCGTCTCGCGAAAGCACGAAATGAAGCTGTCCGCGGCCAAGTTCTGTTAGCGGTTAAGAGATCGCAATCTTCAATCGCGCGCAACTGTTAGCCGTTAACGGTTCGCGCTATTGCGCTTTTGGCGATCCGTTAGCGGTTAACAGTTCTCTGCCGGAGGCGTTCGACGCTCATTCCAACATGGACTGTTCGAAACGCGTGCCGATCACCGCAAGACACAAAAAATCCGCCGCGCCCTTTCACTCGGGCGAAGCGGATTTTTTGCCACTCTCGTAACTCGCAGCACGCAGCGGCGCTGCGGTGCCCAACCCTCAGTCGCTCTTGTCGGAGTCCCCGGTCATCTGCGCGGGCAAATCCACTGCCACCAGCGCGAAGTGGGTTTCGCCCGTCTTGGAGCTTTCAAAGCCCACGATGTGCTGATGCCGTTTTGAGCCCGCCTTCAACTCAAAATCGCTGTGGCTTGGGTGGTATCCATAGTCCTGGCCGTGGTCGTTGATTTGCACGGTACCGTGCCCTTTGTCGGAGCAGGTTAGCCCTTCCGTAGTCGCGGTGGGTGTGCCCACAACGGTCTTCCCCTGGCAGGTGATCACGTTGCCAAAGCGTTCCAGCGCCTTCTTGTAAAACGCTGTCACCTCATCCTGGCTGTCGGGGGTGGTGTAATTCGCAACCTTCACACGCATCTCCCACTCGCCAAAGCCCATGTGGACGTCGACCGACTTGTCGTGATCCTTGCCCTGCGCAATCTGCGCGCCGGGATAGACCGGCAAGCCCAGGTCCGCGGCCGTCGTCTGGTTGGTGTTCACATGAATGCCGCCGAAGGGAATGTCGACCTGGACGTCCTTATCTTCGCCGTTGGCGCCCTTGTCCACGTGGACTCTGCATCCGGTCATCCCGGCTACTCCGGCCGCCAGGACCAGGCAGGCAAACAGGCCGGCCGCATCGCGCGTCTTCTTCCAAGTCATTAGAATCGCCCTCATGCCCGCTTATACGCCGTCAGCAGGCAAAAGGTTCCCGAAAGGCCGTAGCGCCGGTCGACCGGCCCGCTATTGAGCAGCGGAATCCTCGCCTCGCTAAAGGCCCTTGTGACCCAGGTTCAGTGTCCTGTTGGCTTGTCTTCTTTGCTGCTGGTCGCCCACAGGATCGACGCCACGAAGACCGCGATAATCACGGGCACCACCACAAACGGGGAAGAAATATGCATAACGCAGGCTCCTTGCTGCTGTCAGATTAACAAATTCGAGGGCTGCTTTCAGCTGCCGGCCTTCAGCAGCCGCTCCGATTCAGGCTCATTGCACGCAACCGCAACCGGCCATGCTGATAGCAGAGAGCTTTTCCCTAGTCCCTAGTCCCTAGTCCCTGCTCCCCACTCCCTGCTTTGCGTAGTCCACACGAATCGTCAAAATCTCATACGGATGGATCGGCACCTTCACGACATCGCCCTCCACCTTCAGCGAGTCGCCCTCGGGCTCCTCCATCAAATTGGTCACCGTGGCTCCGCTCGCGCCCGGCGGCACGTGAAACTCCACCGTCGCGTCCTTTCCCGCCCACTCATACACGCGGAAAATCAACCCATTCGCGTCCTCGGCTTTTTTCACCGCAGTCAGCACCACGTTGTCCGGCGAGACCGATGCAAACGAGTGCTCCGCGGGCAGCGATCCCGCGTGCGCCGTGGTCACGACCGCCTGCAGCGGATAGTTGTACTCCCAGCCATGCCGCACGGTCAGCGCATCCTTCCACGTGCCCTCGTGCGGATAGATCGCGTAGTGGAAGTGCTGGTGACCCTGATCGGCATCGGGATCCGGCCATGTCGGCGAGCGCAGCAGCGTGAGCCGCAGTTCGTTCCCCACCGCGTCGTAGCCGTACTTGTCCTGATTCAGCAGGCTTAACCCGTGCACTTTCCCGTCCGGTCCCGAGCCCGACAGATCCGCCCAGCGCTGCGCCGGAACCTCGAACTGCGCCTTTTCCCAACTGTTGTTGCGCGTCGTCGGCCTTTCGATGGTCCCGTAAGGAATCTCGTATGTGGCAAAGTTGCTCTTCACCGCCAACGGAAACGCCGCCTTGAGCAGGATGTGTTTCTCGTGCCAATCGATGTCGTTGTCGATGTCAACGACGTCGCCTTTGAGGCTGATCGTCTGGACAAACTTGGAATTCTGCCAATGGCTCGTGACGCGAATGGCCGGTCGAGGCGAATCTGCGCCGATCAACTCCACCGAATCCGCCTTCTCGATGACGCTCGGTGGCACATCAAGTGTTCCTGGATCGATATTCCACGCGTCGTACTGCTTCGGCAGGTCCTTGAAGAACTGAAGCTGATTGCCGCAGGCGCCAGGGGCCACTGGCTTGAAACCATCCTGCACGATTTCGGTAATGCAACCGCTTTTCTTGTCGACCGTCAGATAAATCCCGTTCTCATTCAGATGAATCGCATCGCCGGTTTCCTGTGCGGTCTTCGCGAGCACGACCCCACCGGTGCTCGGCATGACTCTGAGGACCTTATAGCCCATTGCGGGAACATTTACGACATGAAGCGTCAGGTGCGCTACACCAGTCTTCTCGTCAATAGCCGACCGAATCGGGGCTTGTGGATTCTCGCCCGATGCATCAACCACCATGACAGCTTTGACTGCAGCCGAAGGGAGCTGAACGTCGACTTTGATGTCCCCTGACCGTTGCCAGCCGACCGGGTTGTAGACGAGCACTGGCGTGCCATTGCCCTGGGTGTCAATATGTTCCGCCACCGTCTTGAGCGCCCCCGACGAAATCTCATCCGTCGACATCCGCACCCAGTCAAAGTCCTTCTGCGCATCCTTGTAGATCACGCCAATGCCCGACCCCGCTGCCAGGTCGTGGAACTGGTTGAACAAAACCTTCTTCCAGTCTTCCGTCAAGTCAGCACTCGGATACGAAAACGTTCCCCGTCCGGGCAGGACCCATGCCAACGACGACCACTTCTCCGCATTCAGAAGCTCTTCCTCACCCGTTCGCATGTTGTGCTTGTGATTGGCCTGCGTAGTGTAGACGCCGCGATGATATTCGAGATACAGCTCGGTATCCCACGTCGGAATCGAAACCTTGCCCGACACATCGGACGGCGCTTCATAGCCCTTTGCAATCGACTGGTAATTCCACGTCCGGCTCTCTGGCGCGATGTCCTTTTCCACGCTTGAAAAATACGATTGCGCCGTGCCGAATTCATACTTCGGCGTCACCGGCGCGCCGCCATCCGCAGCCACCGCGTTCGCGCCCGGGTCCTTCCAGTGGAAGCCTTCGTCCAGCATGGCTCGCGTTGGGCCGCCGCCGTGGTCGCCCACGCCGTAGAGGTCCATCATGTCGGTCATCCCCGGCGAGCGTTGCCGCGCAATCGCCAGATCGCCAGCCAGCCGCACCGGGTTCAGCGTCGTGTTCACGTAATCGTGGGGAAAATACGTCAGCACCTTCGATCCGTCCGGCGACTCCCACCAGAACAGTTTGAACGGAAGCTGGTTGGTGTCGTTCCACGTCATCTTCTGCGTCACAAAATAATCGATGCCGCTCTTTTTGTAGATCTGCGGCAGTTGCCACGTGTAGCCGAACGAATCCGGATTCCAGCCCACGCGCACATCCACGCCGTAGGCCTGCTTGTACCAGCGCTTGCCCACCAGGATCTGCCGCACCAGGCTCTCGCCGTCCGGCATGTTCAGGTCCGGCTCAAGCCACATCCCGCCCACAATCTCCCACCGGCCCTCCTGGATGCGCCTCTTGATCTCGGCATTCATTTCGGGATATTTGTCAGCCAGCCATTCGTTGTAGACCGCCGCCGACTGCGTGTACGTGTAGCCGGGATATTCGTTCATCAACTGCAGCGCGGTGCCAAACGTGCGCCTCACCACGTCCACCGTTTCCGTCCACGGCCACAGCCACGCCGCATCAATATGCGCATTGCCGGTCTCATAATAGGTCGCCGTCTGCAGCAGCGGCCTCAGCGCTTCAAGCTTGCCCTGCGCCGACTTAAGGCTCGCATCGAATTTTTCCTGTGCTTCTGCCCGCGCCCCGCCGCCTGAAGCTTGAGACGCGTCGAGAGCAGCCACATTCACGACGCCGATCGCGCTGTTCAGTGTATCCATCTTGCCGTTGTCGCCCGGCGCAAGGCTCGGCACCAGCACGGCTGCGGTCAGAAACTCCTCGCGAAGATCTTCGGGGTTCGGCCGGCTCTCAGGAAAATCGATGCGCAGTGTTGCGCCACGGAACTCCTTGATGTCGACCGTCTCCAGCAGTTTGATCGCGATGACCACCTTGTCGCCAGGCCGCGCATCGTCAAACAGCACGATCGGCTCCATGTCTTCGCCCATCGCCACGCGCCGTCCGTTCAAGTAAAGAATCTCCGGAATGGGACCGTTTGCGTTGGCATGGAACTGGAACCAGATGCGTGCGCCCGTCAGATCGTAGCCGTTCAACGTTGCGGGAATCTGAACTGTCTGGCGAAACCAGACTGCGTCGGTCGTCGTCTTGGCCCCGGCAGCCACAGCCCTCCACCCGCTTTCGTCCAGGTTCACCGCTTCGCCGTGCGTCATGTCGCCCACGTGCATCTTCCAGGTTCCCGCCGGCAATTGCGCCAGGCTCGCCAGCCGGTCGATCACGGCGCGTGACGCCGGCGGCAGGTTGTCGCCAGGCTGGGGAACCGGTCCCCCATGCTGGCCCACGGCGGCCCGGGCAACCAGCAACGCTCCAAGGCACAAAACATGGAGCACAAAGATGCGGCAACGTGCATTCAAAGCTGAAATCATGGCAGATAGACCTTCCGTCGTATTTTAGGCCATACGACTCCCCTGCCATGCAGACACGCAGCTTCCCATTGCGGAAATCGCTACACCGCACCCTCTATTGGACCCCTGAATTACTCAGCGTCCCGTAGAACGAAATCTCATATTGCGGTATTTGAAGCAAGGCTTTCGAGTCTCTCGTTGAGTTATAGAGCTAGCCGAAATTTGCCGTAGGCCTAAAACGTGACGCCGGTCTTCAGACCGGCGCCACCCTGACAACTGCTCGTCTAATTCTGCGAACGCGTGGATTCACGCTTTCGCAGACCCATCTCCGCTAACTCCGCTGTTCTACTTCTTGCCAGTCTCCACCGGCACGTTGTGGCTCTGCGCAAGCTGCTCAAGGATTTGCAGGTGCTGGGTGAGCACCGGCTCATCCATCTTCGCCACTTGTTGCACGTTCGGGTTTTGCGAACCTTGCGCTTCGTCCTTGAAATTCTTCAAATCTGCCTGCTGATCATCGAGCATCGCCTTGATGAAGGCAGTATCGAAGTCTGCGCCGGATAGCGCCTGCATCTGCTCGATCTTCTGTTTGTCCTTCTTCGATGGCCCTTTGGGTTGGCTCACCTCAAGCTTCTGTGCGATCGGCTTCAGTTGATCGTTCAGTTGTTCGTGAATCTGCGCCATCTTCTGTCCGAACTGCTTCACATCGTCGCTCGACGATTTCTGCTGTGCCAGTTGTCCCATCTGCACTTGCGCTACGTTGTCCTCGAGCGTTTTCTTCAGGAACGACTGGTCGGCAAATCCCTGTGCTGTGTTGTTATTGTCTCCGGGTTCCGGCACGCCCATGCCTGGCCCGGGCGCACCATTCGGAGGAGACGTCTGCCCTGGCATCGGTTGCTGTTGGCTCGGTGGGGGCGGCGTTGCACCACCACCACCACCAGGTTGCGGTTCCTGCGCCGCCACGGTTCCAACCGCCCACAATGCCGTTGCCGCAATTAAAGCTAAATACTTGCTGAAAGGTAAGTACCTGCTGCATCTCAAGAAAGTCATTCGGCTTTCCCCCTTTCTCCTTGAGCAAGTTGGAATTGCGTCCGGATCGGGGGCAGCGCGTGCTCCAGCTCCTGCTCATGCGGGCGCCATGCTCTCAGGGTCGTTTCGATGCGATCATCCGCGTGAGCGGTTGTCCTTCGCGCCGGCCACTCGCTCACTCGCCGGGTCCTTCGCTTCCTGCCTCACTCGTTCATCGCAACGGGCACGTTGTGGCTCTGCGCAAGTTGCTCAAGGGTCTCCAGATGCTGGCTCACCACGGGCTCCTGCGTTTTTGCCACTCGCTGCACGGTCGCATCGTGCCCATCTTCCTCTTCGTTCTTGAGCCTCTTTAAGTCAAATTCCTGCCGTTTCAGCATCGCCTCGATGAATGCAGCATCGAAATCCGGCCCCGTCAGCGTCCGCATCTTCGCGATCGTCTCTCGTTCCTTCTTTGGAGCGTTTCCAGGCGTCCACACACCGAGTCTCTGCGCCATCGGCACAAGTTGATTGATCATCTGCTCGTGAATCAGCGCCATCTTCCTTCCAAACTGTTTCACGTCGTCACTGCGCGATTTCAACGCTGCCAGCCGCGCCATCTCCACCTGGACCCTTCCGTTCTGCAGCGTTTTGCGCAGGAACACTTGATCGTGAAAGGTCAGCGGAACCGCGGCTCCTGCCTCCGGCATTTCCTCGGCCGGCGCGGCTTCGCTGCCCGCCTCCGAGCCCGGCATCGGTTGCTGCTGATACGGCGAGGTCGTCGCGCCGCCTGGTGCGCCTGGTGCGCCCTCCTGTGCGGCCGCCGTTCCGCCAGCCCAGAGTCCCACGACCGCGACGAAAAACAAAGACTCGACGATGCGCCATAAACTCATTCCGCATCCCCCTTATCCTTGAGAGAGTTGGAATTGCGCCCGCATTGAGGCCCGCCCGCCAGCTCTCTGCCACGCAGATATCACGTTCTTCGGGTGGCTTCGATGCATTGCCCGCCGCAGAGAGTTGTCCATCTCTTCCTGGCGTGCGCCCTTTCGCTCCGGCGTCATCGCAAACAATTTCACTCAGCCCGGATTCTCATTTTGCAAAGACGGATCGCAGGAACCGGGAAAATGCTCTACTCTGGCTTGTAAGGTCAAATGAAGCGATACTTTGAGAGAATTCGTGAAGCGCTCCTGCAAGCCCTGGCCCACGACATCGTCAATACGTCCAAGGCAGCCGCTTATTCCGGAATGCTCATGTTCTTCCCCGCCGTCCTCGTCCTCACCACGCTCGTCGCGCAAGTTGAGGAAGGACCCACGATGGTGGGCGAAACTCGCGCCGTCCTTGAGCAATTTCTGCCCCCCGACACGCTCGATCTCGTCCAGTCCTCCGTGCTCGCCCACCATCACCGCTCGATGCAGCTGATCCTCTCCGCCGCCGGCCTCAGCCTGTTTGCCGGCCTGGGCGTCATGCTCTCGCTCATGGAGGGATTTCGCCGCGCCTACCACCTTCCTCCCGAGGACTGGACCTTCTGGGGGCGCCGCGTCCGCGGCGTGCTGCTGGTGCCCATCGCTCTGGTCCCTCTCGCGGCGGCGTCGCTGGTCATCGTCTTCGGCCACCAGATCGAGCACTGGATGATCGACAACGCGGGCCACGATCTGCGCCGCATTGTGATCTTCTTCTGGCGCACGGTCCGATGGTCCGTAACTTTCGTGACCATCGTTACCGTGCTTACGGCCCTTTACCACTTCGGCACCCGGCGCACGGAGCACTGGCTTTGGGTCGTGCCCGGCGCCATCGGCGGCACCATCATCTGGTTTCCGGCCACGCTCGCCTACGGCTGGTACGTCACCAGCTTCGCCAATTACACCCGGCTCTACGGCTCCTTTGCCGCCGGCATCGCCACCCTGGTTTGGCTTTACATCACTTCCTTCAGCGTGCTGCTGGGCGCGGAGCTGAACGGCGTCCTCTACTGGGATCGCCAAAACCAAATGGCCGAGAAGTCCCGCACTCCCGAACCTGCCCAGCTCTCTCATCCGCAGCTTTCCCGCTAGAGCCTGTCTCTAAAGTTCGCAACATAAATAAAAATGTGATCGTGCGGGAGTCTTGGTGCGTTTCTTGCACAAAAACGAGTCGAAGGGCCGGCATTCTGGACGCTCGATTTTCTTGAACGAACTTCTGAGACAACACGCCAGGCTGCATCGCTTTATCCCGCTGCGGCACCGACGACAGCTATTCTTCAGTGCTTCGAGAGAAAGGGAACGGCGCATACCCGGGGTCCTCGCGGGCGTGCTCTTCGGCCGCGGGATGGATCCTGAGCGATTCCGGCGCCACCTCGGCTTCCGCACCGCGTCCTCCGTGTCCCCTTGCCGCGGCAGTTACAATAAAGTGAGAAGTGCACCCCTATCCCAACCTTTCACCTGCTCAAAACCTTTTTTCGCCTGTTTGAAACAGCACTGGAGCTGCCTCGATGCCCTTTGCCGAGTTCGCCCTCTCGGATTCCCCCTCGCAGCGCCGCGCCAAGATCGTCGCCACGCTCGGGCCAGCTTCCAACACCGAGTCGATGATTCGCGACATGATCCGCGCCGGCGTCGATGTCGTCCGCCTGAACTTTTCCCACAGCACGCACGATCGCAAGATCGCGGTCATCCAGAAAATCCGCAAGGTGAGCCGGGAAGAACACAAGCCGCTCTGCATCCTGGCCGACCTGCAGGGGCCCAAGATCCGCACCTCGCTGCTCAAGGATCATCAGCCCGTGCTGCTCAAGGCCGGCCACCGGCTCACCATCACGCCGCGCGACGTGCTGGGCACCGCTCTCTGGTTGGCACCACGTTCAAAACCCTCGCTGAAAACGTCGAACAAGGCTCGCGCATCCTGCTCTCCGACGGCCTCATCGAGCTCCGCGTCCACGAGATCCTCGGCGGCGACGTGGTCTGCGACATCGTCAACGGCGGCATGCTGGGCGAAAGCAAGGGCATCAATCTTCCCGGCGTCCTGGTCCGCACGCCCTCGCTCACCGAAAAAGACTCCGTCGATCTCGAGTTCGCGCTCAATCACGGCGTCGACGCCATCGCCGTCTCCTTTGTGCGCACCGCTGAAGACGTCAGCCTGGTGCGCAATCGCGTCGCCGCACACGGCGGCGATACCTGGATCATCGCCAAGCTCGAAAAGCCGCAGGCCGTCGAGCATCTCGACGCCATCCTGCAGGTCTCCGACGGCATCATGGTGGCTCGCGGCGATCTCGGCGTCGAAGTGCCGCCGGAAAAAGTTCCCGCCATTCAGAAGCTACATCATCCGCCGCGCCGCCGAGTACTCCAAGCCGGTCATCACCGCCACGCAGATGCTCGAATCGATGATCGAGAACCCGCGGCCCACGCGCGCCGAAGTCTCCGACGTGGCCAACGCCATCTACGACGGCACTGACGCCGTGATGCTCTCCGGCGAGTCGGCCGTGGGCAAATATCCGGTCGAATCCGTCGACATGATGGCGCGCATCGTCACCGAAACCGAGCGCACATCAAGGAAACTGTGGACGCCGAGCCGCGCGAGCGACGCAGCCGCCTCTCCATCGCCGAAACCATCTGCGAAGCCACGGCCCACGCCGCCGACGATCTCGACCTGCGCGGCATCGCGCTCTTCACCGAGTCCGGCGCCACCGCGCGCCAGCTTTCCAAGTACCACCCCACCGCGCCCATCTTCGCGCTCAGCCCGGTTGAAGTCACCGTCAACCGCCTCAACCTGCTGTGGGGCACCACGCCCATCCGCTGTCCCAAGGTCAACACCACCGAAGCCATGGTCGACTTGCCGAGAAGCTGCTGGAAAAAGGCGGCTACGTGCGCCCGCGCGAGGTCATCGCCATTGTGGCCGGCACGCGCACCAAATCCGGCTCCACCAACTTCATGCGCCTGCACGTGATGGGAGAGAACACCGGAGTGCAGCCGCATACCGCCGCGGCTGCAGAGAGCACCCCCGCAGGCAAAAAACGCGCGGCACGCTCCGCGCGTTCTTCCGAAGCGCGGAAACCGGAATTCTCCGAGGCCGCAAGATCCCTGGCCGCAAAATACTGACTGGCTGCTCTCGCAGTCCGACCACTTGTGAGAAATAGGGATTAGCCACGCTCCGCCATCGGGACCCGGCAAATAGCGGCCCGGCCCATTCGCAAGCGCCTCTCGAAAATAACCTAATCGTCGTCCGGCGGGCCGGTTCCCACTTCGCGAATCAGTTGATCCACGGTGACCTTGGTCGGAACCACCCCGAAGCCCGGCGGCGTCTGGGTGTAGTCAAAGCAATCCAGAAAAGCATCTGAACCCGCATCGCGCGTGCCCAGCGAGCCCAAATCGAAGTTGTGTTCGATAAATTTGATAAACCCGGCCGCGGTGTGAACGTCATGCGTCACGTATCCATGCTTCGCCCACGGCGAAATAATCAGAAGCGGCACGCGGAACCCTGGCCCCATCGCATCCATCTGGGGCGGCACGACATGGTCATACCATCCACCCCAGTCGTCCCAGGAGACAAAGATCGCTGTCGAATTCCAATACGGGCTGTTGCCGATGGCGTTCACGATCGATGCCACCCAATCCGGCCCTTCGGTCCCTGATCCCGGATGGTCGGAATGCGCCCAGTCGGGAACGATCCACGTGACCTGCGCCAGCTCGCCATACTTAATATCGGTGAGCACGCGATTTTGCGGAGCGATCACATTGTCGTTCCAGTCGTTGCCGAAACGAATGTGCCGCACCGCCTGGTAGGCCGAAAGAATGTAAAAACTGTCGGCGCTTGCAGGTGCGTAATAGCGCCAGGTCACGCCTTTTTCATCCAGCAGATCGGCGATCGTCATGTAGTCGAAGCAGGGATAGACGCCGGGGAGTTCGGTGCCGTCCGGGCCGAGCAGCGCCGCCGTCGTTCCCGGCGCAGCGTCGCAGCCCCATGTATTGCCGGTCGGGTTTTCCGCCACGTTTGCCGATTGTCCCGCGATCATATATTGATGGGCTACAAAGCTCGGGCCGGTATTTGACTGGAACATCTCGTCCCCAATCACATACTGCTCTGCCAGTGTCCAGTATGGTTGCACATCTTTCTCGGGAACGTATGAAAATGGCAGCGTGGAAGGGCTCGCGTCGCTCTGCGCAAATCCGTCCATGTTGCCATTGTCCCAATCCTGCCACCAGCGCAGATGCGAGTGTTTCAGATCGCGCGAATCGCCGAGCGATACCGGCTTCAGCGTAATCAGCTTGCTGCCGTCCATCCCCGCTTGTACGGTATCGGCGCCGGGATATCCGTTGAACAGGTTATCGAAGCTGCGGTTCTCCTGCATGATGATGACAATGTGCTGGATGGGTGAGCCGGGGACAGGTGAGATGGTGCTCGCGCGCACTGCTGGTGAGGGCGTGTAGGCAAAGTTCGCGTTGCAGCCAGTGAGCGCGGCAAGCAACAATGCGCCTGCCGCTAAAAGAAGTTTGGAACGAATCGAAGCCCCCCCGCGATGCCTGGGCATCGCACCGCTGTAGCTCAGCGCCGAAGATCGTTTCCCCTGGCCCATGTTCCTCGCCCGCAACCCTTGCTTCGCAGGAAGAATAAGGCGGAGTTTCCCCGATTCATGTGATCTAAATCACTGATTCGCGGGACCTCAGCATCCCAGCCAGCTCAACTCGGCTTGGCTCGGCCTTCACACTGAAATCGGTCCGCCCGCAGGCTTGGGGGAAAGCCAATTGCAAGCTACCGAATCCTCCAAATTGTAACTTAATTGTAATAATAATCTCACCGGAGCTAATCGCACAGCGGAAAAACACATTCACTCATGCTACTTTCCGTTTTGGGCAAGCCACATCCGTAATGGTTCCGGGGTTACCGCCGGGCCAGGCCAACCCACTCATGCCCTATGTAACTCGATCAGCCCGCCCCGCGGCCCGACGACGGCTCCTGGCCGTTGCACTGTCAGCACCCTTGGGCAGCGCCGCGAAGAATCCCAAAAACACTCATAAAAACCTCGCAACCGCTTTAGAACGCGCGGCGCAAATCCCTACCACACCTTGCCCATCTTGCACAAGACTTGCAATTTCTCCGCGCCGCCCCTACTATCCGCAATAGAAACCGGCCTGCAAAGCAGGTGGGTAGTCAACGCTGGTTGAACCAACATTCAATGAACAGGGGCTCGACTCGACAATCGGTTCTGTGTGCCGTGTCCGCCAGTCCGGAATGCCTAATGAACCGCGGAGAGCTCCACCGTCTTAGGACGGGTTCACCAGCACATTACCCACGGCCCAGTGGGCCGGCTTTCTACTTCTTGCGCAATTCGACTTAGCGCAACGGATCAAACTCCATCCCCGCTCACTCGCTGCCGTTCCAACCCCGCTATCTCCGTTAACTCCGCTTACCGGGCTATCTCCGCCAACTCCGCCAACTCCGCTGCCGTATCCTGTCTCAGGTGCATCCAGTCCTCTTTCACATCGGCTCGGTCGTGATTCCGTCCTATGGCGCGATCACCGCGCTGGGCGTGCTGCTGGCGCTGGTGCTGGCGCAGCGCACCGCGCGCATCGCCCGCGTGGACCCGGCCAAGCTCTGGAATCTCTGCATCCTCAGCCTGTTTGCCGCGCTGGCCGCCGGCGCGCCTGCTCCTCGTCGTGCCAACTGGAGCGCGCTGCGCCTCCATCCCGCATGGCTGCTCGGTCTCGCCATGGTGCATCATCCGTTGCTCGCCGCCACGGGCGCGCTGGCCGGCGGCGGCTCTGCGCTCTGTGGTATGCGCGCCGCAGCAAGCTGCCCTTGCTCGCCACGGCCGACGCTCTCGCCGCCGCCCCTGGCCCTTGGCCTCGCGTTTGAGCAACTCGGCGCGCTCGCTTCCGGCTCCGGCTACGGCACCGAAGCCGGGCCCGGCGTGCGCTGGGCCGTCACCTACACCAGTCCGCTGGCCGCGATCTGGAGCGGCACGCCGCTCGGCGTTCCGCTGCATCCCGTGCAGGCCTATGCGGCGCTCGCCTTCCTTGCGCTCGCCATCTTCTTGTTGGTCTGGCTGCCGCTTGAGCGCCGGCCAGGCGACGTGGCCGGCCTCTGGCTGATGGGCGCCGGCGTCGCCATCTACCTCACCGAACTCTGGCGCGATCCCGAAGGCCGCGGCTCGCTCTTCCACGGCGCGCTCGACGGACCGCAGATCGCCGCTGTCTTGCTGGTGCTCGCCGGCGCGCTGGTGCTGCGCGAGCGCAAAGCCGCGCCATCCGCCCAGTCGCCCACCCCGAGCCCCGCCGAGCCCGCGAGCGAAAGCCAGGGCCCGGCATGAATGCCCCGCGCGCCATCGACGTGCCGGCCGAAGCGCGCGGCCAGCGCCTCGACCAGTTTCTCGCCCAATTCCTGGCCGCAGAACTCGAGGGCGTGAGCCGCTCGCGCGTGCAACTGCTCATCGACCAGGGCGATGTGCTGGTCGACGGCGCCAGCGCAGAAGGCCTCGCTCAAGCTGCGCGGCGGCGAGCGCATCACCATCACCGGCGAACCGCATCCCGCGCCGCTCAAAGCCGTGCCTGAAGCGATTCCGCTCGACGTCGTCTATGAAGACGCCGACCTGGCCGTGGTCAACAAGCCGGCCGGCATGATGGTGCACGCGGGCTCGGGCGCAGAACGACGACGCGCGCAGCCGCGGAACGCTCGTCAATGCCCTGCTCCACCGCTTCAAGGCGCTTTCCTCCACCGGCGGCGAGACTTGCGGCCCGGCATCGTGCACCGGCTCGACAAGAACACCAGCGGACTGATCGTCGTCGCCAAAAACGACCGCGCTCATGCGGCTCTGGGCGCGATGTTCGCCGGCCGCCGCATGCAAAAAACCTACATCGCGCTGGTGCACGGCGCCGTGGAGCGCGAAAAAGGCACCATCAGCGCCGCGGTCAGCCGCGATCCCGTGCGGCGCACGCGCATGACCACGCGGCCCAGCGAAAATGCCCGCTCCGCGGTCTCGCACTACGAGGTCGTGCGGCGCCTGGTCGACGCGCTTCGGCAAATTCACTCTGCTCCGCGTGCGCATTGAGACCGGCCGCACGCACCAGATCCGCGTGCACATGGCTTCCATCGGCCATCCCGTTGTGGGCGACACGCTCTACGGCGGCGCTGCGCAATTGCGCGAAGCAGCACATCCGAAATCTCAGCAGGCCGCTCGGCAGGCTCTTCAGCTATCCGCGTCGCGTAAGACTGCTGGCTCGCCTCGCGCGTCAAAGGCCAAAGCCTCAGCAAGCCCCAGCCTCAATGACCCGGCACAGTCCGCTAAGATCGCCGAGCCCGAGATCCTGCGCCTGCAACGCAATTTTCTCCACGCCGCAAAACTCGAATTCACGCATCCACTCACAGGCAAGCCGCTCGACCTTGAGGCGCCGCTGCCCGAGGAGTTGACTGCTTTCCTTGGCCGCCTCGAATCCGTCTAATCAATCTAGCGTTCCGACTAACAATAGCATTTCGCTGCCCCGTGACTGAAGTACCCTGGCCGTCAACCCCAACTGCCGTCCGCGAGTCCGGAAATTGTTAAAATGAGAAGGTGATGACCAGACAGTTTTTCTCTCCTCTGGCACGCAAGGTCCGTGCGTTCAGCGCGCGATATTTGTCGCGCTGGCGGCAGCACTCTCCGCCGCGGTGTTCGCCCAGCAGCCCGCGCCGGGAACTCCCGCCACGCCCGCCAACGCTCCCGCAAAGACGACGACCGGCAACGCGCCGCCGCGCAGCTCCGGCCGACGACTCGGCCAGCGATACGGGCTCGACGGTCCTCCGCGTCGGCGTCAATGAGGTCAGCCTCATCTTTACCGTCACCGACAGGCACGGCCACTACATTCCCAACCTGAACCAGAACGACTTTGCCCTGCTCGACGACCAGAAGGCGCCGGAGAGGGTGAACTCGTTTCACCAGCAGATCAATCTGCCGCTGCGCGTCGGCATCGTCATCGACGCCAGCACCTCCATCCGTTCCCGCTTCCAGTTTGAGCAGCAATCGGCCATCGAGTTTCTGCTGCAGGTGCTCAAGGCGCGCAGCGACCGCGCCTTCGTCATGGGATTCGATGTGACGCCCACGGTGACCGCGGACTGGACCAACGATCATGGACGCGCTGGAGACAGGCGTCAACAAGCTGAGCCCGGGCGGCGGCACGGCGCTCTTTGACGCCGTTTACACCGCTGCCGCGACAAGATGCTCACCGAGCGCGGTCCCGAGCCGGTGCGCAAGGCCATCATCCTCATCTCCGACGGCGACGACAACCAGAGCCGCGTCTACCTGCCTGAGGCCATCAAGGAATGCGAGCGCGCCGAGACCATCATCTACGCCATCAGCACCAACTGGACGCCCGAGCCGCGGACCGGGCGACAAAGTGCTGCAGCAGCTCGCCGAAGAGACCGGCGGCGAACTTTTCTTTCCGCCTTCCGTCGAAGACATGGCCACCAGCTTCAAAGACATCGAGCAGGAATTGCGCAGCCAGTACGCGCTTATCTACACGCCAGCCGACTTCAAGCCCGACGGGTCCTTCCGAACCATCTACCTCTATTGCTACGATCGCCGCTACCAGGTGCGCGCCAAGAAGGGCTACTTCGCCACCGGCCAGTAGCACAGGCGCGCGGCTATACGGTCTGCGAGAGAATTCTCTTCGGAGTGAGACGGGGATTTCAATAGTTCGCGGAAAAACTCCACGGAGTCGCGAGAAGTGTCAGGGCGCGACTTCACAGCTCGGTGAAAAACTCATTTCCGCCCGCCGTTTTGAAGGGGCACGAGTTTACTCGTGCCGTTAGAGTCCGAATGATGAGCGAGGGCTTCAGCCCCTGAGGGAATGTTTTTGGGAATTCGACCCCTTCCGGCAAGTTTTTCACCAAGCTGTTCAGTCGTGCCGAAAACGCCGCAAACTCAAGATGGGCTTTAGACCCTGCCACCCGCAAAGCCATTAAAGTCGAGTCCTCGACTGCAATTGTCCGACCTCCCGCGGTTCCATTTCAGAACAACCCTCCCCTCTTCATTTCCAATTTGAATCTCGCCCGCATTTCCTCATCCCCAGCCTTATCCATTTCCCTCATCCATGCGATGAACTAAAAGAAGACAGTTCCAGATTCTCTCTGAACAACACGCTTCGGCGCGCTGCGCGTTTTCCCAACGCGCATGCGAGAGGAGGCAACACCACGGTGGGCATGGACAATTCGCCAATTAGTCTGCGCGACGCGAGGCAGATCCAGTGATCCGGCAGGCAATCTCGTGCGATATTTGCGCAGCAGAGAAGCGGCAGACGAACCACTGGTTTGTCGCTTACGAACAGTCGGGTGAACTGCGCATCAGTGGGTGGAGCTCACGCCATCGGCTGCGCCCGGGTGCGAAGCACCTTTGTGGACAAATCTGTCTCCACAAGTTGGTCGATGAATTCATGGCCAAAGCCATCGCCGTGCGCGCGCGCCGCTCCGCGCAAGACACCGAAGCCGAACCGCCCGTGCTCAGCGATACCAGCCTCACCTCCAGCGCTGCGTACGCTGAGCCTGAATCGTCGGCGCGTTTGCTCACTTCGCCGGCCCTGCCCCCGCCAACGCATCGCCCTCAGCCCGATGTCGTAACCATGCCGTTGCGGCCGCAGCCCGAACCCCCAGCGCCCGCTCCCGCCGAGCCTCCGCGCTATACCTCGCGTAACTGGCGCGCCGAAGCCTGGGAGCGAGAACGCGAGCGCGAGTTGCGAGCCATCGAAAATCGTCCCGACATTTCCGCGCGCCGCCGCTCCAACGCCTGAGATTTCTCGCGTTCCGTCCCTGAAGCTCACGCCATAAACGCGATGTCATCCTGAGCGAAGTCCGCCGCGGCGGACGGAGTCGAAAGCCTGCCCTGGGCGCAGTCGAACGGGGATCTGCATTTGGAACTGCTTACTCCTGCAACGAACTTCCGACTAACCACACGATCAATTCTTGCGCCCGTTTCCGCCGTCTACTCCCTATTCCCTGCTCTTCGTAAGCATCGCCACCAGCCCCGCCTCGTCGATCACCGGAACCTTGAGTTCGCGCGCCTTGTCGAGCTTCGATCCCGCCTCTTCGCCAGCCACCACGTAGCTCGTCTTCTTGCTCACGGAGCCCGCGGTTTTCCCGCCGGCGGCCTCAATCTTCTCCTTCGCCTCGTCGCGCGTCAGCGTTGGCAACGTTCCGGTCAGCACAAACGTCAGCCCTGCAAGCTGTGTCGACCGCTTCTTCTTCTCCGCCGTCATTTCCACGCCGGCCTTTTTCAACCGGGCCACCAGTTCGCGATTCGCCGGCCGCGAGAAAAAATCGAGAATCGCCTCGGAGATGCGCGGCCCCACCTCCTCCACTCGCTCCAGCTCCTCCGCGTTCGCCGCCATGATCGCGTCGATCGATCCGAACTCCTGCGCCAGCAACTCCGCCGTGCGCTCGCCCACAAACCGAATCCCCAGTCCCATCAGCACCCGCGCCAGGCCAGCCTTCTTCGAGTTCTCGATCTCATTCCACAGCGTCTGTGCCGACTTCTCGGCGAACCGCTCCATCTCCGCGAGCTGATCCTCCGTCAACGAATAGAGATCGGCTACGCTCTTCACCATGCCCCGATCCAGCAATTGCTGCACCGCCGCATCGCCCAGTCCCTCAATGTTCATCACCCCGCGCGATCCAAAGTGCAGCAGCGTCTCGCGCAACTTCGCCGGGCAGTCGGCATTCACGCACCGCCAATCCACTTCGCCCTCTTCGCGGACAACGGCGTTTCCGCACTCCGGGCAATTCGTCGGGAATGCGAACTTCTTCGTCCCTCGCGGATGATCCTTGTCCTCGATCACCTCCGCCACTTTGGGAATCACGTCGCCGCCGCGCTCCACCTTCACCCAGTCGCCGATCAGCAGTCCCAGCCGCTCGATGAAGTCCGCGTTGTGCAGCGTGGCGCGGCTCACCGTCGTCGCCGCCGATAAAAACCGGCGCCAGCATCGGCCGTCGGCGTCAGCTTGCCAGTTCGCCCCACGGTGATCATGATGTCCCGCACCTGCGTCACGCCCGCCTTTGCGGTGAACTTGTACGCGATGGCCCAGCGCGGCGCGCGGCCCGTATAGCCGAGCCGCTGCTGCGTGGCATGCGCATCCACCTTCAGCACCACGCCGTCGATCTCGTACCCCAGCGTCGCCCGCTGCTTCTCCGCATCGTCGATGAACTTGATCATCTCGTCGACCGACTTCACGCGTTCGCGATGCGGATTCACGCGAAAGCCGAGCGCCGTCAGCGCATCGAGCGTGGCCGTCTGCCCTGCGGCAAAATACTCGCCATCCACCAGCAGAAAGTAAGCGAAAAACACCAGCCGCCGGTTGGCGACGATGCTCGGCTCCAGCGTGCGCAGCGTTCCCGCGGCAGCATTGCGCGGATTGACGGCCGGCGTCAGCCCTTCCCGCTCGCGCTCCTCATTCAGCTTTTCAAAAGCCTTTTCCGGCATCACCACTTCGCCGCGCACTTCAAATGGCCTGCGGTAGCTTCGGCCTTTTTCAGCCGCTCCGCCGAAATGCTCAACGGCACGCTGCGAATGGTGCGGATATTCGAGGTGACGTCCTCGCCGGTCTGCCCGTCGCCGCGCGTCAGCCCCGTCAAAAGCCGCGCGCCGCCATTCGCGCCGGCCTGGTAGCTCAGCGCCACGCTCAATCCGTCCAGCTTCAGTTCGGCGGTGTATTCCACGGGAAGCTTGCCGGCCAGCTCGTGCACGCGCCGGTCCCAGTCGGCCAGCTCCTCGGCGGAGTAGGCATTGTCCAGCGAAAGCATCGGCCGCGAGTGCTGCGCCTTCTTGAACCCCTCGGCCGGTTTGCCGCCCACGCGCTGCGTTGGCGAGTCGGGCGTCACCAGATCAGGATGCGCCGCCTCCAGCCGCTTCAGCTCGTTCATCAGCGCGTCGTACTCGGCGTCCGAAATCTCCGGCGCGTCCAGCACGTAGTACAAGTGCTCGTGACGGCGCAAGCTCGCTCCCGCAGCTTTTCAATCTTTTTTGCCGCGTCCCGCTCAGTCATAGCTAAGGATTATAACCAGCGCCTTGGAGAACAATTAGATGAAAGCCCAAATCGGTTCCCCACCCGAAGCGCTTCTTTGTTCTTGCGTTTGGGACCCCGTCCCCGGCACGCTAACTTGCTAACTCGCCGACTTGCTAACTCGCTGACTTGCTGTCTTGCTCCCTCGCTGCCTGGCTCCCTCGCCGAGCCAGCGTTCAATTCGCGCCTTGCTCTTTCAGCCCCCGGAACTTCAACATCGGCTCAATGCTCGGCTCCGCGCCCAGCCACGCGTCGTACATCTTCTGCAAGTCCTCGGTGTTGCCGCGCGAAAGCACCATCTGCCTGAAGCGGTCGCCGTTTGCGCGCGTCATTCCGCCGTGATCCTCAAACCATTGGAACGCGTCGTCGTCCAGCATCTCGCTCCACAGGTAAGCGTAGTAGCCGGCCTGGTAGCCCTCCTGCCAAATGTGCAAAAAGTAGCTGGAGCGGTAGCGTGGCGGCACATAACTGATCCACAGGTCCTTTTTCTTGAGAGCTTCCACTTCAAACGTGTCGGGATTCTCGAGCGCCGCGCCCGCCGGCAGCGTATGCCACTGCATATCGAGCTCCGCCGCCGCAAGAATTTCCGTCAGCTCGTATCCCTGGTTGAACGTCTCGGACTTTTTGATCTTGGCCATCAGCTCCGCGGGCATCGGTTCGCCGGTCTTGTAGTTCTTGGCGTAGTGCGCGAACACTTGCGGATAGCTCGCCCAGTGCTCGTTGAATTGCGACGGAAACTCCACGAAGTCGCGCGGCACGTCTGTGCCCGACAGGCTGGGATACACGGTATCCGCAAACATGCCGTGCAGCGCGTGGCCGAACTCGTGGAACATGG
Organism: uncultured Acidobacteriaceae bacterium; assembly: GCA_963758785.1. Taxonomy (GTDB): domain Bacteria; phylum Acidobacteriota; class Terriglobia; order Terriglobales; family Acidobacteriaceae; genus Telmatobacter. Next base: position 334,011 of record CAVWXA010000007.1, on the reverse strand, counting down.
TCGTCACATCGTCAAAGCTCAGCAGCGCCGGCTGTCCTGGTGCAGGCTTCTCAAAGTTGGCCACGTTATAAACCACCGGCAACTGCCTCAGCAGCTTTGACTGGCCCACCAGCTCGTCCATCCACGCGCCGCCGTTCTTGTTATCGCGCTTGAAGTAGTCGCAATACCACAGCGCCAGCGGCGAGCCATCCGCGTCATACACCTCAAACACGCGCACGTCCGGCTGCCACACCGGAAGGTCGTGACGTTCCTTGAACGTCAGCCCGTAAAGCTCGTGCGCCGCGTAGAAGACGCCGTTCTCGAGAACGTTGTTCAGCTCGAAGTAAGGCTTGATCTGCGATTCGTCCAGGTCGTACTTCGCCTTACGCACCTGTTCGGAATAAAACTCCCAGTCCCACGGCTCAAGCGTGAAGCCACCATGCCCCGCCGCGCCATTCTCTGAATCAATCAGCGCCTGGATATCCTTCGCTTCTCCGGCCGCATTCGCCGTCGACGCAGGCACCAGCGCATCCATAAAATGAATCGCCGCCTCCGGCGTCTTCGCCATCTGGTCCGTCAAATTCCACGCCGCGTAATTCGGATAACCCAGCAGCTTGCCCTTCTCCGCGCGAAGCTGCGCCAGCCGCGCGATCGTCGCGCGCGTGTCGTTCGCTCCGCCACGCTCGGCTCGGTTCCACGAGTTCTCAAAGATCGCCTGCCGCGTCGCGCGATTCGTCAGGTAAGTGAAATCAGGCTGCTGCGTCGTGTTCTCAAGCGGAACCAGCCAGCCCTGCTGCTTGTGGGCCTTCGCGTCTTCTGCTGCCGCAGCCATCTGCGCCTCGCTCAGCCCGGCCAGCGTCGCCGAGTCCGTGGTCGAGTAGGCTGCCGCCGCCGCGCCCGCCAGCAGCTTGGTCATGAACGTGTTCTCAAGCGTCGACTCTTCTTCGTTGAGCTTCTTCAGCTTCTCTTTGTCCGCGTCTGAAAGGTTCGCTCCGGCCTTCACAAACTGCTGGTAATCGTACTCCACCAGCCGCAGCGATTCCGGATCGAGGTTGAGCGATGCGCGCTTGTCATAAATTGCCTTCACCCGCGCAAACAGCTTGGCATTGAGATAGATCGCATCCTGGTGCGCGGCCATTCGCGGCGCCTCGTACGCCTGCATGTTCTGCAACGCGTCATCGGTGTTCGCCTGGGTCACGCAATTGAAAACCTGGTATACGCGGTTGAGCAATTGTCCCGAACGCTCCAACGCGACCATCGTGTTCTCAAACGTTGGCGGCGCAGGATTGTTGGCAATCGCCTCAACCTCTTTGATCTGCTCCGCCATGCCCGCGTCAATCGCCGGCTGGTAGTCGCTGTCCTTGATCTTGTCGAACGGCGGCGCCTGAAACGGCAGCGTGCTCGGCGCATAAAAGGGGTTGCCGGGTCCAAAACTCGCGGTTGCGGTTTGCGCCTGCGCACCGCCAGCCGCAGCAGTTGCTCCTAAAGCCATCGACATCCCAGCAGTCAAAATTCCCCTCTTCATCCATTGTTTCTGAGGATTCATCATATCGATATACGTCCCTCAATTCGCCCTAAGAATCCAGCGATTATTGTAGGTGAATTGACCCGCCGCTGCCGTGATCCCGCCAACCGTGGTCGGCCGTCGAGCCCTCCTGCAATGTGCTTCGGCCCTGCCAAACCGTCCCTCGCCGCAAAACCCCTTAATATAGGAACAACTGGCCTGCGCCCTAATGCTCCGCTCCTGGCCCGTTTCGACCCAATCTTAGAGAAGGTACAAGCGATGACCCCAACTGCAGTTGCCGCCGAAACCCGAACCCACGCCGAAAGCCTCGATCAACTTGCCGCCGTTGCCGTGAACGTCGGCCTCGGCCTCAAGAGCGGACAAGAACTCGTCATGACTGCGTCCGTTGACGCGTTGCCTCTGGCTCGCCGCATTACAGAACACGCATATCGCGCCGGCGCCTCGCTCGTCACCACGCTCTTCACCGACGATGAGTCCGCGCTCCTGCGCTATCGCTTCGCTCCCGACGCGAGCTTCGATCACGCGGCCGGCTGGCTCTACGACGGCATGGCTGCGGCCTTCAAAAGCGGCGCCGCGCGTCTCGCCATCGCCGGAGCCAATCCCTCGCTTCTCTCCAATGAAGATCCTGACAAGGTGGGCCGCGCCAATCGCGCTGTCTCGCAAGCCTACCGCCCCGCCCTCGAGCTCATCACGCGCCACGAAATCAACTGGACCATCGTTTCCAGCGCCACTCCCGCCTGGGCCGCCTCCGTGTTCCCCAACGACGCGCCCGACGAAGCGCTGGCCAAATTGTGGGCCGCAATCTTCGCCACCACGCGCATCAATACCGCCGATCCCGTCAGCGCATGGAAAAGCCACGACGCCAACCTGCACAAACGCGCCGCATTCCTGAATGAAAAGCGTTTCTACGCGCTGCACTATCGCGGCCCCGGCACCGACTTCCGCCTTGGCCTCGCCGATGACCACCAATGGCTCGGCGGCGGCACCACCGCGGGCAACGGCAACTATTGCATCCCCAACATGCCTACGGAAGAAGTCTTCTCGGCACCCCACAAAGATCGCGCCGACGGCGTCATCACAGCGACCAAGCCGCTCTCGCATCAGGGCACCATGATTGAAGGCATCCACGTCCGCTTCGAGCACGGCCGCATCGTTGAGGCCCGCGCCACCCGCGGCCAGGAAGTGCTCGAAAAACTCATCGACACCGACGATGGCGCGCGACGCCTCGGCGAAGTCGCGCTCGTTCCCCACTCCTCTCCCATCGCGCAAAGCGGCCTTGTCTTTTTCAACACGCTCTTTGATGAGAATGCCGCCTCGCATATCGCGCTCGGCCAATCCTACTCATCCTGCCTCGTCGATGGGGACAAGCTTTCGCCCGAGCAGCTCGCGGCTCGCGGCGCCAATTCGAGCCTCATCCATGTCGACTGGATGATCGGCTCCGCCCAGCTCGATATCGACGGCATCACCTCGACCGGCACCGCAGAACCGCTCATGCGCCAGGGCGAGTGGGCCTGAGGCTCTAACCGATTAATTTTGTGCCAAAAGGGGTGCCCCGGAGCCTGTCCTGAGCGAAGTCGAAGGATCTCGATTTTGAGACCTGGGATTGGGAATCGACAGGTTCGAAAACACGCGGTAAGAAACTTCGCATCATGAACCACCGGCTCACTACACAAAAACGCTGTCATCCTGAGCGAAGTCCGCCGCGGCGGACGCAGTCGAAAGCCTGCCCTGAACGAAGATCGCGGAAGCGGTCGGAGTCGAATGGGGACCTGCATTTGCAAAGCCTGATGATGCAACGAACCTCTGATCCACCACGTTAGCGGAACGTACTCAAACATGGAGCCAGTCACTCATTTCCTAACCGGAGCCTGCATCGGCCGCGCCGGTTTGAACCGCAAGACGGCATACGCCACGCTGGCCGCCACACTGGCCGCAGAAGCCGCGGATTTGGACATCTTCTGGGGATTCGCCGGCCCGGTCAACGGGCTCAAGCACCATCGCGGCATCACGCACACGTTCTGGGCCGTGCCGGTTATCGCCGCAGTCGTCGTGGGCGCCGTCTGGCTCATCGATCGCGCGCGCAATTCGCGGCAAAGCCGCATCGCAAGCGCACACCCGCAAGCTGATCCGCACAGCCAAAACGCAAAAGCACCCCCGGCGCCCATCCACTGGGCATGGCTCTATGCGGCGGCGTTCATCGCCGCGCTCAGCCATCTGCTTCTCGACTGGACCAACAACTACGGCCTCCGCCCCTTCTTCCCATTCAATCCGCGCTGGTACGCGGGCAGCTTCATGTTCATCGCCGAGCCGATTCTCTGGCTGCTCTTTTTCCTGGCCTTCTTTATGCCGTGGGTGCTCGGCCTCGCCGACCGCGAAATCGGCGCGCGCCGCAAGCCGTTCCGCGGCCGCGGCTGGGCCATCTTCGCCCTCGCGGGAATGCTGGTCCTTGGCTGCTTGCGATGGGCTGAGCACGCGCAGGCGCTCGCCCTGCTCGCGAATACTGACATCGCTTCCGAGCCGGTGATCCGCGACGCCGCTGAGCCCTACCCCATCAACCCTTTCCGCTGGCACGCGATCCTTGAGACGCCCGGCTTCTATCAGACCGCTGAAATCGACACGAGTACCGGATCCATCGACAGCGACCCGCAGCGCAACGTCCTCTACAAACCATCCGACACACCGGCGGTTGAAGCCGCCAAGCGCACGCTGCTCGGCCAGGTCTATCTCGATTGGGGAACCTGGGCCGTGGTCCGCGACGTTGGCCAGGAGCCCGTTGCCGGTCTCGACCCTCCGAATCTTCCCCCCGGCCGCACCTGGACCACCGTCGAATTCTCCGACCTGCGCTTCGATTATTCGTTCCTACCCACGCGCACAGCCGCAAGCCGCGCCCCACTTGGCGCCTCGGTCTACATCGTCGACGGACACGATGACGCCGGCGAAATCATGGGCGGCCGCGCGCAGCGCTAGTTCACAGGGCTCACCGTCCAAAGGTGGTAATTCTGGATCGTCAGGCTCTCCTGCGCGCGCCGCACCGGCACATAATGCGTAAACGTCACCGGAGTACCCGGACAAAGATAACGCGGATCCGGCCGTCTCTGGTCGTACCTCATACTGTTCGATATGTCGACGTACGGCGAAGCAACTGGAAAAAACATCCAGCCCTTCGTCCTGTCGATTGAACCCACCCAGCCGGCGCCTTCGATGCCTGGATCGTTCGCTTTTTTCGCCGCCACGCATGGCTCGTCAAACCATCGCGTGCTCAGGTGCGCGAATGGCGGCTGCCAGGCAAACCGGCACCGAAGACTCACAGCATCTGGAAAATCGCCTGATTGCGGCGCGCAAATCCCGAAGTCCGGTACCGCAATTTCCTTCATCGGTTTCGGCATGATGATTTGCGTTACGCCGCCGGCCTTCAACTCGGTGAGCGCCACGTCCAATTGCAGGTTCACTGGGGGCCCTTCGAATTTGTCAAAGACTTTGGTCGGCACAATCATCTCCGCCACCCAAAGATCGTCTTCCGGCCGGCGCACCCACTGTGCCTGCCCTTGCCAGCCTGAGGTCCAATGCGCGCCATTCGCCGCTACCAGCGAGACCTTCGCTTCATTGAAGACAATCGCCCCGCCGTCAGCGATGCCGTTCATTCGGATGGGAAACTTGATCGTGATCAGCCCTTCCGCGGTATTCGCCCCGCGCGTCTCATGCCCCGCAAGCGATTGGTCGCCGCTTACATCGTCATAGGAGAGTTGCACCGGCGCGCCACTCGCGTTCGCTACCGGTGGATACCTGTGATTCATGAAAAATCTATCCGGAGCAATCATTTCAATCGCCACAAAAGTTACCGGAATCGCCAGCAACAGCATCCACGCGAGCTTTGTCCGCCGTGCCCGGTATTGCAGCACGATCACCGCGCAGCCGAGTAATAACGCAATCGCATCGATAAGGTACGCCGCGACCGGCCGCGAAACCGCGACCGTCGAAACTTTCATGCCGACCCCACCGAGCACCGCCGCCACAAAAATCAAAACAAGGCACGTGGCCACGCCAAGCAGAACCAGCAGGACGCGCCCGAAGTTTGGCGTGACAGCGGCAGCCGCAGCCAGCACCAGGATGATTGCTGAAAAAAACACGAGGTTCAGCACCATCTCCGGCAGCCAGTGCACTGGCGAAAATCCGGCCCGCGCCAGCAGAAGCACTTGCATCAGAAAAAATGGCAAGTAAATGAACGCCGCAAAAAACAGCAGCTTCGCCGCCAGCAGCTTTTTCCACTCGTAGGGCCGCGTAATCCAGAACTGGCGATCGCCCACCAGCGCCTCCGAATGAATGGCGCGCGCAACCAGGAGCCCCCAGCTGATGATGATCAGCGGCGTCAGCAACCCAAAAATTGTGCGCAATACCTGGTCGCGCATGACAGAAATAAACGGCCCCTGCGCCGCCCATACCACGTGGCCAACGCCGACCATGTACGCCACCAGCGCGAGCGAAATCGCAATCTCGATCCAGAGATGCCGCACGTCCTTTTTAAAGATGTGTACCACCTGGTTCATGCCGCGCTCCTTCCCGCCCTCGCTTCAGCCGCCGCGCCTGCGCCGCGATCCCGATTCGATTTCGCAACCGCCAGAAAAATCGCCCGCAGCGTCATGGCGTCGAACGCAATGTCGCGCGCCCCGGGAAATCTCTCCGCGAGTTCGCGCCGCGCCGTCTCTCCCTTGTAGTCGCTGTCGACAAAACGGATGACGCAGTCCGCGCCCTGCGCCTGCAGCCACGTTGCCGGAATGTTCTGGGGGAGGGGCGATGGAGTATTGAGCGTCACGGTCACCTCTCGAAAGCGGTCGCTCAGCACTGCCATCTCTTCAGCAAACAGCAGCCGCCCCTGCTCAAGAAATCCAACATGGCTGGCGAAGCTCTCAATCTCGGCCAGGTCGTGCGAAGAGATGAAAATCGTCGCTTCCGGCGCGCTTTCCAGCAATCCCTCAATCAGCTCATCGCGCACCAGCGGATCGAGTCCGGAAAATGGTTCGTCGAGCACGATCAGCGACGGACGGTAGGCGAGCGAGCTGGCAAAGGCCGCCTTCATCTTCATGCCGCGCGACAGATGCTTGATCTTCCGCTCCAGCGGCAAATCGAGTTGGCGCACAAGTTGTTGCTCAAGCTGCGCGTCCCACCTGGGATAGAAGCCGCGGCAATAGGCGAGCAGTTGGGCAACCGTCATCCATTCCGGCATCTCCTGGTTTTCCGAAACATAGCCGATCCGCTCGAATGCTCTCCCGGCCACCGCACAAGAGTCCATCCCCAGCACCCGCGCCCGTCCCGACGTAGGGCGAAGAATGTTCATCAGCAGCTTGATCGTCGTAGTCTTTCCCGATCCGTTGGGTCCAACCATCGCGAAGATTGCCCCTTCCGGCACGTCGAGATTGATCCCATCGACCGCGTCGGTGTGGCCGAATCTTTTTCGAAGGGCCTCTGTGTGAATCACCCCGGTGTCAATCGCGGCTGTCATCGTTCCTTGCTCCCCCTATCGGCTGATTTGGTGTCGGACGATTTGTTATCGGCCAGCTTGGCCGCTGAGTTTTTGTCGCTCGCGGCATCCTCCCCCGAAAGCCGTTGCCCCTCGCCCGAAAGACGCTGCCAATGAACGCTGATCGAATTCACAATCTCTTCCCGCTCGATCCCCATCCGCTTGGCCTCGACCACCAGTTCTTCGATCTCGTGTCCCAGCAACTCCGCGCGCTCCTTGCTCGTGGAATCGGGAAGAACCGCGACCACGGTCCCGATGCCGGGCAGCGTCTCAAGCAGACCTTCGTTGATCAGGTGCGCCACAATCTTGTGCGCTGTGTTGGGATTGATCTTGAGTTCCTTGCTCAGCGCGCGCACCGACGGAAACGGATCGCCCGGCCGCAGCTGTCCGCTCACCATCGCCTTCTTCGACGCGTAAACGATCTGGTCGAAGAGCGAAACACCCGCGCGAAATGGAACTCTGAACGGAATCACACGTGTACTATAACACATAGTACACTTAACACAGGAAATTTATCGCTTCAGCTCTTTGGCAATCTTCCCGGGTTCTTCGGCGGGGTTCAACAGCTTGCGGAAAAACTCGATTTTTTGAAGGGGCACGAGTTCACGCGTGCCGGAAACGTCAATCAACTCAGTGCGGCTTTAGCCGCTGAGGGATGTGTTTTTCTTCGATTGCGCCGCCTTCGAGGGACATTTTCCGCAACCCGTCAAACCACAACTTTTACGGGGTCACTTGCCTCTTGTCCATCCTGCGCCTCGCCCCGCATCGCGCAAAGCCCTCCGCTGTGTCAAAATGGTTGTTAGCGTTACGAAAAGTTTTTGGGAGATGCTGCACATTCTGTTGACCCTTGAACAAATGGCCCGCAGAATGAATTAGGTCTTGTTCTTCTGCCGGATCGATTCTTCCCGGCTCGGGGCGAAGCATCCTGAAAAATTAATAAGATGAGGTGGTCATGATCGCTTATCTGCTGGTGTTGCTTGGTGTGGCGACCCGTTACCTGGTTGCGGGCCATTTGCCGTTGTTAAACTTCACGGCCGTCACTGGCTCCCTGCTCTACTTCGGCGCTCGCCGCTCCTGGCGCGAGATGCTGGCTCCCGTTGCCATCCTCATCGCGAGCGATTTCGCCCTTACCACCTACGTCTATCACTATCCGTTCCAATGGCAGGCCTACGTCACGACCTGGGGATGGTATGCCGCCGCTATCGTACTCGGCCAAATCCTCCTGCATTCCAAAACCACATTCGTGCGTGGCGCCGCCAGCGCAATTCTTGGCCCGACTTCGTTCTTCGTTGTCTCGAACTACGGCTTCTGGGCCAGCGGTTACAACGCCTATCCGCACACCCTCGCCGGGTTGGGCGCCTGCTTCATGGCTGGCGTGCCCTTCTATCGCAACGATTTGGTCGCAACCTCGATCGTCCTCGGCGTTGCCCTCGGCGTTCCTGTGCTAGTGCGCCGCATGAACGCCAGCCGCACCACAGCCGTCTCGATCGCAAAATAGCCCGCGGCCAACCCGCCGCTGCCACCGTAGCGCCGGCCTCCGGGCTGGCTGTCGTGCGGGTCTCCAGACCCGCACTAGAACTCCGGCTTCCACAACTCAACGTCCAGCTTGCCCCGTCACCATCCGCGCCGTCGATCCGAACCGCCGATAGTCGCTGAACCCCACGTCGTTCACATGAACCACGTCCCACTCGCGCTTCCGTGCCAGCACTTTGCCGCGCAACACCACCGCGCTTTTGAGCGGGCACATCAAGCTGCCGCCGCTGATCTCCACTTCGCCGTAGACCACCAGCAGGCCAAAGTTCGGAGGGTCGTCCAGGCCGTCGAAATCCGCTTCAAGGGTCAACCGCAGAACCGCTCCGCTTGAAGGATCGACCGTGATCGATCCGTGGTAGCCCGGCTTCCCGCGATAGGTATCCAGACTTCCCGTCACCGGGTTCCGAATGCAGCAGAATTCAATCTGGTAATGCGCAGCCTGTTTCGGCACCTCGTAATGAAACACGGCATCCACGCCCGTGGCACTCTGTTCCCAGCCACTCCAGCCAATTTTTCCGTGCGCCGAGTCGGTCATAACCGTCTCCAGCACAGGACCGAATTCTCCGGCCGATGCCAGCGCAGCCGGAGCGGCATGCGCATTCTCGGCTCCCGCCGCCGTCGGCTCATCACTGGCAAACTCTCGCCCGTTCCTGTAGGCAACCTCGCGCACACCCGTGCCAACCGCATGCATCCCGCTCTGAAAGCTGCTATCCGGCGTTAGAACCGGAACATCCTCAAAACTCTCCGTCGTGCGCGTCGCCAGAAAATTGGGCAAGTGCTTCAGCGTGACAGTCGCGAAGTTCATCGCCGCCGCAATCATCTCGTGCTGCGCCTCCGCTCCCGGCGCGGCTTTGTCAGGCAATTTCCCAGCCGGAGGTTCGAGGAATGCCGACAAATCCGCCAGCACATCCAGCGCCATCGCCGTCTTCTCGCCGGGATGGAACTCCGCCTTCAGCCGTTCCAGCTTGAGCTCAGTCAATCGCTCGCTCAGTTCCACCGCGCCAAGCTTCTGCGCCGTCGCTTCGTCAGTTGTATGCACCGCCTGCTGCGCAGCCAGAAACTGTTCGAGCTGCTCCACCGTCACGCGCTCCGCCGCACGCGCACTCAACGCGCTCGCCGCCAGCACCAGCAGTAGGAACCATTTCCGCATGTCTTCATTCCAGACGCCCAGCCGAGGAATAAGCGAGCGAAATCCAGTGTGCAGTCTCTAAAGTCCGCATCAAAAACAAGTGGTCATCCTTGGTTTGCTGAGTTCTGCACAAAAAGGGGTGCCCCATTCTAACCGCGTGTCGCCCAGCGACCAGCGCGGTTAGGGTGGGGTTGCACATCCGCCCGGTTTGCTGAGTTCTGCACAAAAAGGGGTGCCCCATTCTAACCGCGTGTCGCCCCAGCGACCCGCGCGGTTAGGATGGGGTTGCACATCCGCCCGGTTTGCTGAGTTCTGCACAAAAAGGGGTGCCCCATTCTAACCGCGTGTCGCCCCAGCGACCCGCGCGGTTAGGGTGGGGTTGCACAGTCGCTGAGCGAAGATTGGCGCGTGTTTTGCGCTAATCGTAGTCGAAAGCCTGCCCTAAGCGAAGATCGCGAAAGCGATCGGAGTCGAACGGGGACCTGCATTTGTTTTTTAACGAACTTCGGATTCACCACACCAGCGATCCGTAGACCGGCGCTGAGGGCCATCACCGAACACTAACGCCTTCCGCTGCCCGCAAACGCCGCCCCTTACCCTTCCAGCAACTTTCCGCTGCGCTTCTTTCGCCTCCACCACCAGGTGAAGCCGCCCACGGCCAGCACGCCCACAACCAGGATCATCGCCAGCGCGTGGTGCGCCACCAGGTCCACTGCACCCGGTCCCAGCTTGATCACCAGCATCGATAGCACCAGCCAGCGCACCATCCTTCCCGCCAGCACCGCGAGCAAAAACGGCACAATCCGCATCTCAAACACGCCCGAAGCAAAGATAAAAACCTTCCATGGCGCTGGCGGAGGCAGCATGGATGGGATCATCACCGCGAGAAACTCCTGGCGCTGAAAGCGGTCGCGAAGCTGTTCGAAGCGCACCCGGTTCACGCGCTTCAGCAGGAAAAGCTCGCCCCCGGCGCGGCCCAGCCCGTAGGGCAGCAGTCCGCCGATCGCGGAGCCGATGGCCGCGATCAGGCAGTAGAGCCAGAAATGGCCCTTGTCGTTCCAGACATAAAGGGCGAGAATCGCGTCCATCGGCACCGGAATGCTCGACGAATCCAGGATCGCCGCCGCTCCCAGCCCCCAAACTCCGGCCTTCAGCAGCGCAGGCAGTATCACCAGCTTCCATTCCGCCACAATTCGCGCAATCGCGGTTCCAAGGTAACTGCTTCTCGAAGCCACCAGACCCGAGTCGATGCGACCTACAGGGAGCAGCGACCCTGAAAGCACTCGAAAACGGCGATATTCGCCTTGGAACCGCCGAAAAAACTGCCTCAAACGCCGTCCCCTTCCGCCCTATCGTACGTCCATTCAGTAAGCTTCATTTATTGTACGAGGCGCTCAACCGTGCGCTGCATTGTGAGAAATGAGAGAATAGACAGAAAGGACCCGGATTCGGAGCTAGCCCCGGACGTAAGTGTGTCCTCAAAAGCTCCTTAGCAACAAATGCCCACCAGCGAAGCGCCAGCCGAAGTGAACGAGCCCAGGGGACCTGCCGAGACGAGCCCGCAAACTGGAGGTCCCGCGCAGGAAATCCCTATTCCGGGAGGATTCCTGGGTCTCACAATCCCTGCGGCACCGCCCCCGGGACCACCCCAAAAACCGCCTTCAACGCCGCTCCCGGCGCCAAGCCCCGATGCGACCGCATCCCGCTCCGAGCCAAATGAGTCCGGCTCTGCCGCGCTGCGCGGTTCACGTTGGGTCGACTACGACACTCACGAACTGCTGGAGATGATCGGCCAGCTCGAAGACGAGCGTCGCTGGTCGCGGCTGCGCGAGGGATTCTGGCTCGCTCTCCTGATCCACATTCTGTTCTTCTCCGCCATCACATGGATTCCCACGTACATTTTCAAAGTACCGCGGATTGACCCCTTCGATGCGATCAAGGACCGCAAGGATCTCGTCTACCTCGACATGCCGCCCGACGCCTTGCGCCCACCAAAGCCGAAGGTTGTTCCCAGGCCTTTGCCCAAGCGGCCTCTTATCGACAAGAAGACCCTCGACGATCTGAATCGAGAAGCGCCGCCGCCGCCGGCTTCAGAGCAGCAACTTCAGAATCCGGAACAGCCCAAGCCGCAGCCATCGCAGCCCGTTCCTCCCACTCCGCAGTCGCAGGCGCAGGTCGAGGCGCCGCGGCCCACTGCCGTCCCGGCCAAGCCAAACTTCGCCATGAGCTCGCCCAACCCGGCCGACCAGCTTAAGAACGACATGCAGCAGGCCATGCGCAATCGCGGCCAGTCAAACTATGGCAACGCGCCTTCGGGTGGCACGTCCATGCATCCCGGAGCAGGCACCGGCGCGCCCGACATTCTCTCCGACACCCAGGGCGTTGACTTCAGCTCCTGGCTGGCGCGCTGGCACTACATCACGCAGCTCACCTGGGACCCGCTGATTCCCGACGAAGTCAATCCGCCCATCCTCAAATCCGGCGTGGTCGCCATTCGCTTCAAAGTATTGCCCAATGGCCAGGTCGTCGACATGACGCTCGACGGCCGCTCCGGCGACACTGCGCTCGACCGTGCCGCCTGGGGTGCCATCAGTGGCTCCAGCTACCCCGCTCTGCCCAGGGAGTTCCACGGTCCCTATCTCGAACTGCGCGCCTACTTCCTCTACAACACGCAGCCGCGTTAGCGGAGTTCGAACCGCATCCATGAATCCAGCACCACTTATTCAACATTGGGAAATGCGTGCTCGAGGCTTCGGCCGGCGTAAAGAATGCGCAGAATCGCAACCGAACTGCGATCAACGCGAAAGGCGATCATCACCCTCCGCTCGAATCCCATCACACGCAAGCCGGGTCTCAGATCTTCGCGCAGAGTCCTCGCTGCGGGATGCTCTGAAGGCTCATGCACGCCTTTTCGATTCGTCCGATATATCCCATCGCACGATTCGTGCCGCCGCGTTCCGCAATATAGTCGTAGAATTCGAAGAGATCGTCCCGAGCCTCTGGCGTAAAAACGATCTTATGGCTCAACCCTTGCGTGCCTCGCGTTTCCTGTGACGCGCCGCAACGGCTGCAAAGACTTTGTTCACAGGAATCGCTCGGCCGGGATCGGCCTCAAGTGCATCGTAGGCAGCCACCACTTCCGTATGCAGCCAGCGCTCGACTGCGGCGTCCCGCTCCTCAAGAGCGCGCAGTCCAGCTCGAACTACCTCACTCGCTGAGGCATACGTTCCAGACTTTACCAGCCGGTCAATATAGCTGCCTTGCTCGCTTGGCAGGCTGAATGTGCGCTTTTCACAAGGGGAAGTGGGCATGCGCTTGGCTCCTCAATCCCAATTTAGCATGAGTATGAAAGATTCATACCGCTCTCTGGCCCGATTTCCCAGCACCTCGTCTATCCCTGCACCGTCGGCGCTTCCTACTCGTCCGCTTCATCCGCGCCCTCGCGCAACACCTCCACCGGCACCGCCGCCTGCCCTTCAGGCCCATGCGGCTTGCGCCTCTGATCCAGGTAAATGCCGTCCTGCTCCAACAGCGCATCGTACACCGGGGTATGCCGCCAATAGCGAGCCAGCGCAAAGGCGCTCATGTTGGCGATCATCATCGGCAGTACCAGTCCGTAGCCGCCCGTCATCTCGAAGATGATCAGAATCGACGTCATGGGCGCGCGAACGATGCCCGCAAACACAGCGCCCATGCCCACCACGGCGAAGGCGCCGATGGAATCGGCCGGGTGGTGGAAGACCGTGACATCCAGGTAGCCGACCGCTCCGCCCAGCATCCCGCCCATAAACAGCGCCGGGGCAAAGATGCCGCCTGAACCGCCGCTCGAATACGATGTGACCGTCGCCGCCAGCTTCAGCACGCACAGCGCCGCCATCGCCGTCACCGGCAGGTTGCCGAGCAGTGCCTGCGTGAGAGTCTTATATGGGTCGCCGGCAATGCCATTCACGTGAAAGAACAAGATCGCCACCACGGCAAAGCCGCCCGTCGCCGCGCCGCCGATGGCGGGCTGCACCCACTTCGGAACATTCGCGAGCCCCTTGAACCATGCGCGCAGTCCCAAGCAGCGAATCGGTAAACGCCACCGAGACCATCGCCGCCAACAGGCCCAGCAGTGCATACCACAGCAGCGACGACGACTTGGCGAGCGTGTACGTCTGCAATCGCGGCACGTAGAAGATGGGGTTGGAGCCGAGAATGCTGTGTTCCACCACGGCGGCCAGCGCCGCGGCCACAATCACCCCCGACAGCATCGTCTGGTCCAGGCTGCCGATCAGTTCCTCCAGCGTGAATGTGACCGCGGCGATGGGCGCGTTAAAGGCTGCGGCAATGCCCGCCGCCATGCCCACCGAGCTCATGCGCCTCTGATTCTCGGGACTGAGGCGGGCCACGCGCGACAGGAAGCTGCTCACCCCGGCGCAGATCTGCACCGTCGGGCCTTCTACGCCGAGTGAGGCGCCCAGCCCCAAGCTGCAGCGAGCACAGAACAAACTTGCCGATCGTTTCCTTGAGCGTAGATGGCGCCGAATCGGAAAGTGTAAGCCGTCTTTACCTGGGGAATGCCGCTGCCTGCCGCCGCCGGAACCCAATAGGTGAGCCCGACGCCGACCACGAGGCCGCCCAGGGCCGGCGTCAGAATCGTCCACCAGATCCAGCTATGGCCGGGCGCCGAAGTCGCGCGATTGATCAGCAGGCCATACAGGCCTGCGCAGCTCAAGTGAAAAGCCACCGCCGATAAGCCCGCAAACGCCACCGGCCACGATCGTGATCACCAGCAGCCGTTGCCGCTCGTTCGGCATGCGCAGCGCCAGCCACGCAAAAAAGCGCGAAAAAAGCCCTTCGATTCCGATCCAATATTTCAACTACAGGGAAACCTCGCTGCGGAGATGCTCGCACTTTAAGTATAGGCACAGCACATCGCGGCGATTTAAGGCCCAAAACACTGTCGTAACCGATGCGTCAGGGCTTCGCCTCCGACTCTTTCATCAATTCGATCAGGTAGCTCTCCCACACCGATGCCACCGTATGCGTGCCGTGGCCGCGCGTCGCGTCGGAAATTGGAATCAGAACAAAGCGCGCGTTCGGCAGTTGCTTCACCATTTTTTCCGCAATGCCCAGCTCCGGCGGATTAATGAAGTCATCGGCGGAATTGATCCACATCACCGGCACTGTGATGCGGTCCAGGTGCGCGCTGGGATCGTAATTCCGGCTCGCGTCGGTATAGAAAATCATGTCGTTGGCATCCGTACGTGCCATCACGCGGTCCAAATCACGGTCCACATATTGCTCTGCCGCCGTCCGTGTAGGCTCCAGCTTTTGCATCTGCAGCGGGCTCGATCCCATCACCAGCAGCATCTCGTTTGCCGTGCGCAAGCCCTGCACCGGCTCCGTCTTGTACTCGCCGCCCATCCACGCCGGATCCTGCTTGATGGCCTCGATCGCCATGTAGCGCATCATGCGGTTGCGCCCGGCTATCTGCACCGGCAGGCACGCCAGCGGCATCAGCGCATCGGCAAATCCGGGATACGTCTCTCCCCACACAAAGCTCTGCATGCAACCCATCGAGGTTCCCAGGATCAGCCGCAGATGATCCACCTTCATCTCGTCCAGCATCATCCGCTGGCTGCGCACCATGTCGTCGTAGTCGTACGCAGGAAAGTGCGCGTGCAACCCGTCCGACGGTTTCGAGCTCTGCCCGTGCCCAATATCGTCAGGCAGAATAATGAAATATTTCGTGATGTCGAGCGGCGCGCCCGGAGCGAACAGCACATCGGAAAACACGGGAACCAGCAGCGAGTGCGCGCTGCCGCCCGTTCCATGCAGCAACAGCACCGCATTGTCCACGTGGCCTGCCGCGTTGCGGTGCGGCGTGCCAAGAGTGAGGTAATGCAGCCTGAGCTGGGGCAGCGTCTCGCCCGTCCCGAACCGGAAGTCCGCAAGCGTCACCGTACCGTCAACCGGCGACCACTTGCTCGCCGTCGGCGGCGTCGCAGTGGCTGGCGCTGGCCCACTCGTCTCGGGCATTGACATGGTCTGAGCGCTGGCAGCAATTGCAACAGGCAAAGAAACCGCAAACAGAGACGTGGCAGCGCGAAGCAACATGCATTCACCTCCCCGGAGCACGGTTCGAGCCTAGCCGTTGCCCGATTCGCATGCAAGGTATTTCCACCGCCCCCACACTTGCGCTAAAATTCCCCTGTATCCAATGCGCCGCCGCTTCTCCATTCCCGGCTCGCCCCACCTCAAGCGCTTTCGTCGCGGCCGCCCCGACCGTGGACGCTAACCTCCCAGCCGCGTAATCTATTCCCGACAAGCTTTTGGCCCGCGCAAACGTTTTGCGCCGCCGACCTGAATCCGCGAGCCTCGTTAGCTCCGTCAACGTCGCTAGCTGAGCTGGCGCCGCTCGTTATCGAACTCCATCCGCCACAGCCGCGGATAGAAAGGCTTCGCCCCGATGAACAGCTTCTCTTCAAAAGCCGTGCTCACCTCCGGCAAACACTCCTACACCATCTACCGGCTTCACGCGCTCACCGATCGCGGCTTCAACCTCAGCCGCCTTCCCTTCAGCCTTAAAATCCTGCTTGAAAATCTCCTGCGCCGCGAAGATGGCGTCAACGTCACCGCTGCCGACATCGAGTTCCTCGCCAACTGGGATGCCAAAGCCGAGCCCAGCCGCGAAATCGCCTACATGCCGGCCCGCGTCCTCATGCAGGACTTCACCGGCGTCCCCGCCGTCGTCGATCTCGCTGCCATGCGCGATGCCATCAAGTCTCTCGGCGGCGATCCCGAGCGCGTCAATCCCCTTGCCCCCGCGGAGCTGGTCATCGACCACTCAGTCCAGGTCGATGAGTACGGCACCAGCGGCGCCTACGCCGCCAACTCGCTCCTCGAGTTCCAGCGCAACCGCGAGCGCTACGCCTTCCTCAAGTGGGGCCAGTCGGCTTTTCGCAACTTCTCTGCCGTCCCTCCCGGCATGGGCATCTGCCACCAGGTCAATCTCGAATACCTCGCCCGCGTTGTGTTCACCACCGAAATCGATGGCGAGCTCATGGCCTATCCCGACACGCTCGTCGGCACCGATTCCCACACCACCATGATCAATGGCCTCGGCGTCCTCGGCTGGGGCGTCGGCGGCATCGAAGCTGAAGCCGCCATGCTCGGCCAGCCCGTCAGTATGTTGATCCCGCAAGTCATCGGCTACAAGCTCACAGGCAAACTGCGCGAGGGCGCAACGGCCACCGACCTCGTGCTCACTGTCACGCAGGCTCTGCGCAAACTCGGCGTCGTTGGCAAGTTCGTCGAGTTCTACGGCCCCGGTATCGCGGAGCTCCCGCTCGCCGACCGCGCCACCATCGGCAACATGGCACCCGAGTACGGCGCCACCTGCGGCATCTTCCCCGTCGACGCCGAAACCCTTCGCTATCTGCGCCTCACCGGCCGCAGCGAAGAACAGATCGCACTCGTCGAGGCCTACTATCGCGAGCAGCAACTCTTCCACACCGCCGCCTCGCCCGAAGCCGAGTACACGCAAACCCTCTCGCTCGATCTCGCCACCGTCGAGCCCAGCCTCGCCGGCCCCAAGCGCCCGCAGGATCGAGTCTCGCTCAAAGACGCAGCCGCCAGCTTCGCCGAGCAACTACCCAATCTGCTCGCGCCTACGGCCAAGCCGCTCGGCACTCGCACCGCCGCAGCCTGGGAGCCGCGCGCCGTTCGAGACACCGCCATTGCGATCGGCGTGGAAGACAACGAAGGCCCGTCAAATTCTTCTGCCGTCTCTGCCAACGCGCCCCTCCACGTCACCACGACAGTAAAAGAGCGATTCAACGTCGATCCCGATCCCTATCTTGACCACGGCTCGGTCGTCATCGCAGCCATCACCAGTTGCACCAACACCTCCAACCCCTCCGTGATGATCGCCGCCGGCCTGCTCGCCAAAAAAGCAGTCGAGCGCGGCCTCTGTGTCCCGCCATGGGTCAAAACTTCGCTCGCTCCCGGCTCGCGCGTTGTCACCGATTACTACCAGAAGTCCGGCCTGCTGCCCTATCTTGAAAAGCTGCGCTTCAACGTCGTCGGCTACGGCTGCACCACCTGCATCGGCAACTCCGGTCCGCTTCCCGCCGACGTGTCAGACAGTATTGCCGAGCACGGCCTCGTCGCTGTCAGCGTACTCAGCGGCAATCGCAACTTTGAGGGCCGCGTCAACGTCGACGTGCGCGCAAATTATTTAATGTCCCCGCCGCTCGTCGTCGCCTACGCGCTCGCCGGCCGCATCGGCCACAACTTCGACTCCGATCCCCTTGGCTCTGATCCGTCCGGCCAGCCCGTCTATCTCCGCGACATCTGGCCCACGCAGAAAGAGGTCTCCGACGCCATCGCGGGCGCGGTCAACAGTGAAGGCTTCCGCCGCGAATACTCCACCGTCTCCCAGGGCGATGCCAGTTGGCAGGGCCTCAGCTTCCCCACCGGCGACGTCTACCAGTGGGAGCCGGACTCGACCTACATCCGCCAGGCGCCCTACTTCGACGGCATGACCATGACGCCCGCGCCCGTCACCGACATCACCGGCGCGCGCGTGCTCGCCGTTCTCGGCGATTCCGTCACCACCGACCACATCTCGCCCGCTGGCTCCATCAAGGCTGCTAGCCCAGCCGGAAAATATCTTACGGAGAAAGGCGTGCGAACGCCGGACTTCAACTCCTACGGCTCGCGCCGCGGCAACCACGAGGTCATGGTGCGCGGCACCTTCGCCAACGTGCGCCTGCGCAACAAACTCGCGCCCGGCACTGAGGGCGGCGTCACGCGCCTGCTTCCCGAAGGCACACAGATGTCCATCTTCGATGCCAGCGTGGAATACGCCAAACGCGGCGTCACGCTCATCATCCTCGCCGGCAAAGAGTACGGTTCCGGCTCTTCGCGCGATTGGGCCGCCAAGGGTCCAAAGCTGCTCGGCGTCAGCGCCGTCATCGCCGAAAGCTTCGAGCGCATTCACCGCTCGAACCTAGTCGGCATGGGCATTCTGCCTTTGCAGTTTGAGAATGGCCAGAATGCCGAATCGCTAGGCCTCACCGGCGAAGAGACCTACGACATCGCCGGATTCCGCGAGCAACTTGACGGAAAATTCACCGGCGGCCGCACCGTCGCCGTCACAGCGGCAAGACCAAACGGCGAAAAAAAGCTGCTCCATGCAATGGTTCGCATCGACACGCCGCAGGAAGTCGAATACTTCAAGCACGGCGGCATCCTGCAATACGTCCTCCGCCAGCTAGCCGCAAAATAACTCGAGATACGTCAAGACCGTGGGTGCCCCATTCTAACCGCACGTCGCCCCAGCGACGCGCGGTTAGGGTGGGGTCAGTCGAACCCAATCCATTGCTGTCATCCTGAGCGAAGTTGCCGCAACCCGCTGCCGCGACCGCAGTCGAAGGACCTGCATTGGTTCTTTTAATTGAAAACGGGGGGTGCCCCATTCTAACCGCACGTCGCCCCAGCGACGCGCGCTTAGGGTGGGGTCAGTCGAACCCAATCCATTGCTGTCATCCTTAGCGAAGTTGCCGCAGCCCGCTGCCGCGACCGCAGTCGAAGGACCTGCATTGGTTCTTTTAATTGAAAACGGGGGGTGCCCCATTCTAACCGCACGTCGCCCCCGCGACGCGCGCTTAGGGTGGGTTAACATCCCTACTCATCCGGCGTGCCACTCGGCAGCGGCAATCTCTTCCTCAACGTAGGTTGCGAACCGGAATTCGCTTGCGCCGCAGGCGCACCACCCACAATGCCGTTATCCCCCTGGCCGGAATTCGTCGCCTGCTCTGCTCCAGCCGCCGAATTCGCGCCGGCATTTTGCATCGCATCCAACTCCGACTTCCGGTACTTCGGCGCGCTCACGTATCCGTGGATGTGGTCCTTGCTGATGTCGTTGATCACCACTTCGATGGGCTGCGGGCTGTCAGGCTCGTAGAACATCGCTGGCTGGTAAAGATTCACATGCTTCTCGGTCAGGTTGCGATCGTCCACCATCAGCGTCAGGTCGGCATACGCGTGCTTGATGTTGGCTTTTCTCAGGCTGATGCCCACCGGGCCTTCGCGCTTGAACTGTTTCGATTTCTGAATGTCGAACTCAACGTAGTTGCGCTCGCCCTTCTTCTCGAGCAGCACCAGCTCGCCATGGGTCCGCGCAATCGAGCCGCCCAGCTCCGTCCGCGCGTTCGCCAAATCACCGCGTGTCGCCTCAATCTGTTTGCCCTGCGCGTCCACCTGCGATTGCAGCTTCTTGAACCGCGGATCTTCCCTCACCCTGCGCGCTGCCGCTGGCTTGCGGCTGGCCGTTGCACGCGTAGCCAGCGTCGACGGCGATGGTTTTGTTTGGCTCACTGGCGTCGCGCCGCCCGATGTTTCGCTGCTCGGCGTCAGCGCATTCACCTTTGCTGCCAGGGCATCCAGTTGGCTGCGTGTCGCACTCAGTTGCGCCGTCATCTGCTCATTCTGTGTTGTCAGCGCCTGCTTCTGTGCCGCAGCAGTCTGCGCAGCGTGGTGCTCGTGCACCGCATAAACAATGCCGGCTCCGCCAATCACAACCGCCGCGACAATAGGGGCCACCCGCTTTGCAACCGGACCTAAACCAGGGAACGACGGCTCTTCCATCATGAGAGACATAAGGAACCTCCCGACTGACACGAATCCATGCTGATTACAAGCAACTGCGATTCCAAATCACCAGGCCATCAAGTGCTTTATTGTCTGTAATTTCCGTTCAATCAAGTCGTGTTGCGCTGGGAAGAAAATTCACACTGCCTGAAATTCTTTCCGGGTAGCCCGAGGCGCAATGCCCCATCACTCCATGGGCCGCCCCAAAGTCTGGCCCGCACATGCTCAAGGCCTTCGCCGGCCGCAATCGGGCGAACCCCAGCACCGGTGCGCGGCTCATGTATCTGGATCATTCCGTCTGCACTGCAAAGCAAGCTCCGTGACTGCTTAATTTTGTACCAAAATGGGTGCCCCAGGTCTCGATTTTGAGACCTGGGAACGACAATCGCCAGGTTCGAAATCGTGCGGCCACAGACCTGGCCCGCATCCCTCTTAAGGCCGGCGAAAATTGTAGCGCCGGTCTTCTGACCGGCTGTCCTGAGAGCCTCCTGGCCCTCAGAGACTTCGCCAGACCTTGAATTCTGGGTAGTCGCACCGTCTGTAAGAAATGCAAACCCTCGCTGCCTAATGCCCCTTCTTGAATTCAAGCTCGGCCGGCAGCCAGTCTGACAATCTCTTCGCTTCCACTTCACCATCACTCGCCTGGCTCGAGATCGACGACCTCGCGAGCGCCACCGACAGCTTGATCTTCCCCTTCATGCCGTAAGCCCCCAGCAGCTTCGACAATCCTTTATTCGCGATATCCATGTAGTCCGCGGGAAGCGTGCCCTCCGCGCCCGAAATATCCACCGGCGCCATAATCATCTGGTCCATCACCGCCTGGTCCGTCTTCGCACCCGTAGTGTCGAACCGCACCACCAGGCTCACTCTTCTCTCGAGAGCATCCGGATTCGCCGAGTACTTGATGGGCGGAATCGTGATGCCCGTCTTGTTCGGCTTGGCCGCCTTCGTGTCGAATGAAATGTGGTAGGCAGCCCCCTGCCATTTGGGTATCGCGGGAATATTCGCCGCCTTGTCTCCCTGGTTGCCGCACCCCGCCAGAAACGCCAACCCGCCAATCGCCAATCCGATGAACGCCAACCCGCCAACCCACACTACGAGGCCTTTTCTCAAGTCACCCTCCCCATTGCTTTAAATTGACGCGCCAGAATACCACTCCCGAGCCACACTGGAATGTGATCGCGAAGATTTGTCGCTTTCCGGCAGAGGCTAGCTTCGATCAGGGGCTCTACAGTGATCGCGAAATCGCATTCGCGTCCGAGGTGAGCTTGTACAGTGCCGGATGGTCAAAGATGGTGGTATTGATGAGGGCAGAGACGGCGGCGCGCGCATCCAGCAGCTCCTGAACGCGAGTCTCCGGCCCTCCGCTCCAGACGCGTTCGATATCTTCCGCGACGATTTTTTCGATGTCCTTTGGGTGCATCGCGCCCAGCTCTTCCCACAAATAGACAGTGCGCCTCATGCTCAGAATTCACTCGTTATGGAACGAATATTGTCAACGCGCCAACAAAATTGCCTTCTTCGGATCTCTCCAAGAAATGACAAATTGCAGCAGCTTGTGTCCAAGCTGGATGAAGGGCTTTTCTATGAAACGATAAGTCACCGTGGCGATTCCCGTAACAATTGCCAGAGTCAAACATGCGCAGACCAGGTAGGCCACACTTCCGGGAACAGTTCTATAGACCCATTGAAACGGTCTTGAAAGAAGGTAGACAACCGTCGGATGGCATAGATAGAGCGAGTAGCTGATTTTGCCGTAGAAGCCGAAAAATCGATTATCGACAATCCGAATCGGTCTTAATACCAAGCCAAAGAGAAGCAGGCTCTATGCCAAACCGCTCACCACTCGGAGCAGTTCGGCGGTGATGCCGGAACGGAATGGTTCAACATGCTCCGGACTCATGGTGCAACAAAGAAGAATCCCCGTGCCGCAGATCGTCGCGAGAGGGGCCCATTTCTTGGCATTAAAGTTGTCACGATGAGTTGATACGATCTGAAATGCGATTTCGCCGAACACGAAAATCGGGATGAAACCGAGCAGCAGGAGCCTTAGAATACCTTCGCCGCCAAAGACCGAAATTAATGTGCAGTGAAGGGCTAAGACGCAGGCTGAGAGAACCAGCTTCGCCCTGACCGAAAGCCTGTAAAAGAATGGAAACAGGCAATAGTAGACCATCTCAACGCCGATGGTCCAACTCGCCCAAACGATTCCCTCCTGACGCCCGGGAAGAAAATTGAAAACGAAGAACACGCTCGCAAGGATCTCCTTCACCGAATAGTGAACGTGGAACATGATCCAGTCACGCAGCAGTGAGGGAATCAGCAGTGCATAAAAGAGCGGCGCGATTCGAAAGAATCGAGAAAGCACATAGCTCACCGTCGGTGCCTGCGAGGCTGAATGCCTCGGCATTGTCAAGGAGAGTGAAAATCCGCTGATGATAAAAAAGAGGTAGACACCGGTGCTCCCAAATAATACGAAATTCTTGAGCAGCGCGGGCACAAAGAGTTGAGGCTGTGGGACAAGAGCAGTGTGAAAAGCAACCACATAGATTGCAGAGAGACCTCGCAAGCTATCCAAAACTAGGATCCGAGGGAGCCCAGGTTTCTCTGCCACGGTGATTCTCGCTTTTCTCCGAACGTCTGTGTTTTTTTGACCTGTATGGCAAAATCTTATACGAACCTTGTAGCCCTTTTGGCGGATTCCCCGAGATTTGAGTCCCAGGATCATGCGCCCGCGAAGACGGCGGAAGAAGAACTGGGCAGGATCGCGCACCTGACGCGCCAGTCGCTCAGCTTCTACAGAGACAGTACATCGCTGGCATCGGTAAACCTGAAGGAAACGTCGACGGAGTCCCCAACATAATTACCAATCGGATTGAAAGGAAGGAGATCATTTTAGAGAAGCGGTTTCTATCGGACGCGCCGGTTCAACTCGCTCGCTCTGGGTCTGAGTTCGTGACCCAGCCATCACAGGAGGTAGGGCACCAGCGCAGCCGTCTGATGAGCATAGATGGCATACGCTTCGCCGAACTGGGAACGCATCCACTGTTCCTCCATGCGGAGCTTGATCCAGAACGCGAGGAAGAAAAGAACCACAACGATGAACCCGCGCACTTGCGAAAGAGCAATCGCCGTGCCCAGGAGCCCGGTCAGAATGCCGGTGTAAATGGGGTGACGGACCGCGGTATAGGGACCGGTGGTGATCAGTTCGTGGTCCTGCTTGATGGTGACGGAGCGGCTCCAGTTTCTGCCGAGATGTTCGCGCGCCCATACGGCAAACAGCAATCCGGCGATGGTGACGGCAGCTCCCAGCCAGAAGGGCCAAAGGCCAACCGGCCAGAGCTGGTGGTAAAGCCAGGGCAACGGGATGCGAGTTGGCAAGAGGAGGACGATCGCAATCACGAAAATGAAGACGCGCAGGATGCGCGAGGCAGCCGGCTCGATGCGCTGCGTGGTTTTGGTATTCGCGGCTTTGATCTGCCAGTAGAGAAAAAACAAAATCCAGACCACGGGAAAGAAAGATTCGTAGAACCAGAGCATTCAGGACCTCCGGGCGCTGAAGGAGCTTACGCACGTGCGCGAGGGGAAGTTTCGCGGCGCGCGACATTTCGCCGCCCTATGCCGATCAAACGCACATCCCGTCATTTGACTTTCGGTTTGTCGCCGCGACGTCATCATCGCGGATTGGCATAGATTCCATCTCCACCAGTAGATGTTACGATTGCGAAATGTTCAATTTCGGCAACCCGAAGACACCCGGCCAGTGGATTGGTCACATAGTAATCGCAATCATCGGCCTTTTTCTAATTTGGTGGATGCTGCGGGTTTATGTTTTTTGATTTGCGTATCGTTCCAATCAGCACGGCAATGCCGTTCCCCTGTTCAACGATGGTAGTGGTTCTGGAAACCAGGGGATTCCGAACTGCCCCAATCGACTTTGTGATTCTGAGATGCACTCCACGACACAGACTTTTCCGGAGGCAACTGAATTCCTGACAGCGGCTGACTCTCGAATCATTTCCACTCAACGTAGAAACGCGCGCCGCTCATTTCTTCGTGCGCAACATTCGCCGAAATCCAGATTAA
Organism: uncultured Acidobacteriaceae bacterium; assembly: GCA_963758785.1. GTDB lineage: Bacteria > Acidobacteriota > Terriglobia > Terriglobales > Acidobacteriaceae > Telmatobacter. The sequence goes on along the minus strand of CAVWXA010000007.1, from coordinate 309,603 downwards.
ACTGCAGCCGGCAATCTTCTCGCGCAACGGCCCACGACCATGATCCTCGAATCGCTGGTACGATCACCGCTCTCGATTGCCGCTCCCATGCAGGTGCCGTGGGCGCCTCGTCGACAGGCGCCGCATAGACAACTTATATCCCAGATCCTGCATTCGCTGGAGTGAGGTCGGCATGGAAAATCCGCAGTCTCTGCCCGCAACCGATGTGCTGATCGTCGGAGCTGGGCCCACTGGATTGGTGTTGGCCCTTTGGCTGGCTCGATCCGGCGTTTCGGTCAGGGTTCTCGACAAAACTGCGGAGCCGGGAACAACGTCGCGCGCGCTTGCCGTCCAGGCGCGGACATTGGAGTTTTATGGCCAGCTCGGTTTTGCTCAAAAGGTCGTCGCACAGGGACGATGGGCCACCGAAGCGAACATGTGGGTGAACGGCAAGCGAGCAGCCCACATTGACCTTCATGCCTTGGGGTCGGGAATAAGTCCTTATCCCTACCCGCTCGTCTATCCCCAGGATGAACACGAACGTTTGCTGGTCGAACTCCTCGCTGAGGCGGGAGTTCGGGTCGAGCGAAATACTGAAATGCTCAGCTTTGAAGAAACTGGAGATCGGGTACACGTCCGGCTTGCAAAGCATGACGGCGGCGAAGAAGCCTGCGTCGCGCATTACGTCGCTGGATGTGACGGCGCTCGCTCCACAACACGGGAGCTCCTCGATATCGGTTTTCCCGGTGGAACTTACGAGCACCTCTTTTATGTGGCCGACGTTCAGGCCAGCGGCCAAACGGTGAATGGGGGTCTGAATATCGCCCTCGAACGCTCCGATTTCCTGGTTGTCTTTCCGCTGCGGACCGAGGGGCGGGCGCGCTTCATCGGGACGATTCGCGATACGCAGCAAAGAGATCGTGATCTCTCCTGGGACGACGTGAGCAAAGGCATCATCGAGCGTCTGCGCACGGATGTGCAGCGCGTGAACTGGTTCTCGACCTATCGTGTGCACCATCGAGTCGCGGATCGCTTTCGCAAAGGCCGATGCTTTCTGCTTGGCGATGCCGCTCATATTCACAGCCCGGTTGGTGGCCAGGGAATGAATACGGGCATCGGCGACGCGGTAAACCTGGCGTGGAAACTTGCTGCGGTCATACACGGGCGAGCCGATGCGGCGCTGCTCGATAGCTACGAGCCCGAGCGCATCGCATTTGCGCGGCGTCTCGTCGCAACAACCGATCGAGCATTCACGGCGGTTACCAGCTCGGGCGCGCTCGCGCGGTTGACGCGCCTGCACATCGTTCCCGTTCTCGCTCCTCTGCTGTTTTCATTGCGGGCGTTGCGCCGGCGAATGTTTCGCATCGTTTCCCAGGTCGATGTGAACTATCGCGCGAGCAGCCTCAGCCGCGGCCGCGCCGGAGCTGTCTACGGAGGCGACCGCCTGCCATGGGTCAAGATGGCTGCGCATGAAGGCCGCGACGACAACTTTGCTCCTCTAACGGCGCTGGATTGGCAAATCCACGTCTATGGCGAAGCAACCAGGCAGTTACAGGCCTTCAGCAACGAAAGGAAACTGCCGCTCCATGTTTTTCCTTGGTCTCAGGAGATGAAAGAAGCCGGCCTGCAACGCAATGCGCTCTACCTGGTGCGCCCGGACGGTTACGTCGCGCTGGCGGACGCCTCGAGTGACGTGGCAAACATTGCCTCCTATCTCAAGGAACGCGCGCTTTCGGCAGCGCCTTAAAGTTTTCAGATCCGATCGCATCCCTGCCTCGGGATTCCTCCGAGAGCGCGCGATCCGCCCGGGAATTCCGCCTACTTCAGCTCTTCCGACAGACTTCGTTGTATGTCCTGTGCAACTTCATCGATCGAGGTATTCCGACTGAGTTGTTCGATTTCCTTGCTGTTTTTCATATCCGACAGTCCCACCTTGTTCGCAATTTGCTGGCTCATGCTGATCACCGCCGTCACCTCTTTCTCCGTGAGCAGAAGGATTTGCAGCACCAGATGTTCCCGTTCATCGGCGCGGCGGGCCAGTCGTGACTGCCTCATGAGAATAAGGCTGGCCAGAAGGATGGCCTCCATCGCAACAACGGTTCCGAGTAGCGAAAACGGCATAGGATCAAAATGCGGAATTCGCGGCAAATGCAAGGTGTTTGCGAGAATCCAGAAAAAGAAGACAAGGATATGAACGGCGACAAATCCCAGATTGCCGACGATGGCCGCCGTTAAATCTCCCAGCCTTTCCGCTGGCGATCTTCTCGCCAGAAACTCCTGCTCATGTTTGGCGATCGTGTCGATGTGGTCTTGCACCTGGTTCGGAACCTGCATGGTTTTGTCCTCGTACGAAGTTTCTTACTCAAAGATTGGATGAGTTGCCGGCAGGCAGGGAGAGAAGCGGCGACGGCGGGCGGCCCCGGTCTCATACCGCGAATGATCAAGTTGAGGGTGCCCCCGGTCCCTCGCCTTTGGGGACCGGGGAGGTGAACGATCAAGTTGAGGGTGCTCCCGGTCCCTCGCCTTTGGGGACCGGGGAGGTGAATGATCAAGTTGAGGGTACCCCCGGTCCCTCGCTTTTGGGGACCGGGGAGATGCGAACGATCAAGTTGAGGGTGCTCCCGGTCCCTCGCTTTCGGGGACCGGGGAGGTGAATGATCAAGTTGAGGGTGCTCCCGGTCCCTCGCCTTTGGGGACCGGGGAGGTGAACGATCAAGTCGAGGGTGCCCCCGGTCCCTCGCCTTTGAGGACCGGGGAGGTGAATGATCAAGTTGAGGGTGCCCCCGGTCCCTCGCCTTTGGGGACCGGGGAGGTGAACGATCAAGTCGAGGGTGCCCCCGGTCCCTCGCCCTTGGGGACCAGGGAGATGCGAACGATCAAGTCGAGGGTGCCCCCGGTCCCTCGCCCTTGGGGACCGGGGAGATGCGAACGATCAAGTCGAGGGTGCCCCCGGTCCCTCGCCCTTGGGGACCGGGGAGATGCGAACGATCAAGTCGAGGGTGCCCCCGGTCCCTCGCCCTTGGGGACCGGGGAGGTGGAATCGAACTGCCTGAAGCGCATCCACTCGGGCAGTTGCAAGCCTCTCTCGCGGGCCGTCCATTCCGATTCGATTTCTACGGTTCCGTGCATGCCCGTTTGATAGTGGCGATAGCTTGACCAAAGCCACTCCTCGGGCTTGGCAACGAGGCCGCGTTTGACCGGATTGCGATGAATGTAGCGCAACTTCTCCACGAACTTCTGGTGCGATGAGACGTTGAAATCGTAATAATGCGCCTGCCAAAAGGGTCTTTCGCGGCTGCGCATCGAAACTGACAGCTTGAGGGCCTGAACGGTTCTGGATAAAAGCCCGCGCCCTGGCTCATTGACCAGCAGATGCACATGCTCTGGCATCACCACATAACCAGCAACGGCAAAGAGATAACGCAGCCGCACGCGCTCCAACGCATCCTCAAAAAGCTCCATCGCCGCAACCGTCGACAGGTAGGGCCGACGCCGGAAGCAGCTGAAGGTGAGGAAGTGAAACTCCCCCGTTTGCTGGTACCGGATGCGCTGGCCTTTCATACACTGGGAGAATACTCCAACCGGGAGGTTCGGGCGGCTTGGATCTTCCATCCCCGGTCCCCAAAAGCAAGGGACCGGGGGCACCCTCAGCACCCTCAGCATGGTCTGGAAATCTCACCGGAACCGATGCCACCCGCCGGCCCAAAGCGTGTCAAGCTCCCGCGGCAGGTGCCCGCCCTACTCAAAGGCAAAACCGGGGTACCCCATTCAAGCTCCGCTTGGGTGGGGGATCGTTGGACTGCATCCCAAAGCGTGTCAAGCTCCCGCGGCAGGTGCCCACCCTACTCAAAGGCAAAACCGGGGTGCCCCATTCAAGCTCCGCTTGGGTGGGGTATCGCGCCGTCAACACCTCATTCTCCCAAGTCATTCAATCCTCGCGTCTTCCATTTGCATATTATTTTCGCCAACTCACTAGACTTGTCTCAGTAGTCGATCAGAGCGTTCTCCAATTGGGCTGGTGGCGGCTCGGGAGTGTTGGCTGGCATGGCCGGCGCTTCCGGGCCGCCGCCGTTTTTCCCGCAAAACCCAGGAGGGATCGGGCTCATTTGCACCAATTATGGTGCAAGCCTCCCGAAAAGGCGCCCATAAGTCCTTTGAATCGGGGATCATACCGGATAACCCCTTTGGAATCAACTGGCTGGAGCAAATGATCAGGGGTACAAACCGTTGAAGGGAAAGCCCTTAACTCCGAAAGGGGATGGGGGGGAGGAGTAACTAATATGTACATGGCTTGTCGGCACATCAAACCCAACGGGCTCCGATGCAAATCGCCGGCGCTGCGCGGCAACAGCTTCTGCTATTTCCACGCCAGGCTTCATAACATGGTCAACGATCGAGACGCCAAATTCGACATCACCAGGCTCCCCGTTCCCGAAGACCCCGCCGCCATTCAGATCGCGCTTTCGCAGATCTTCGACGGTTTGCTCACCGGCCGCATCGAGGGCAAGCTAGCCGGCCGTCTCCTTTACGGCCTGCAGATCGCCTCCCAGCATGCGCAACATCACTATCTCGAGGTTGGCACCGATTCTGTGCTGTCCGTGACCCAGACCAGCGAGGGCGAGGAACTTGCGCCCGAGCTCCGCATCTGCAACGCCAACGACGATTGCAGCTCCTGCCAGTACGCCAAAACCTGCCCCAACTACGACCCCGACGACGAAGATGACGATGAAGATTAGCCGCGACCACTGATCTCTGGTCTCTGGTCCGGTCTCTGGTCTCTGGTCTCTGGTCTCTGGTCTCTGACCACCGACCACTAGTCTTTCTCCAGCACTTCGTCCAGCAGCATGCCGCAGGCCAGTGGCGCGGGCGTGGCCCAGTTGCAAATCGGCTGATGTCGCCTGCGACAGCTCATCGGCCAGATTCAGCGCGGCCAGCACGGCCACGCGCAGCGAGTCCGCTGTTCTTCCGTGCGCGGCCACGGCGCGCATCTTGGCGTCGACATAGGCAGCCAGCTCGCGAATGTGCTCCGGGTCCTGCCCGACAGGTGATAGAGCTGGTCGTAAATCTCCACCGTCACGTATTCGCTCTGGCTCGCGCCTTGCCTGCCGCGTGGTTCCTCTGCCATGCGTGCCTCACAGTTCCAGAGCGTCCAGTTGCTTCAGCAGCCGCTCCACGCGCTGCCGCACCTGGTCGCGCTCGGCGCGCAGCGCGCTCAATTCGCTTTGCAGTTGCTCCACGACGCGGCGATTGCGCATGCACTTGCTCCTCGGCTTGTGCCGCGCGCTCTTCGGCTTCGGCCCTGCGCCTGCCGCTCCCGCTTCACCAGTTCCACGGCGCGCGTACTCGCTCTTCCAGCGCCGAAAAATCGTCCGCGCTCACCGCCAACGCGCCCGGCTCTTCCGCCAGCTGCTCTGCTGCTGCCGTTCATCGCTCCCGGCGTCTCCACTTGTCTCTCCATTTCCGTGAACAATCTCTGACATCGCATCGACCTCCATCGCAGGCCTGTTTCGTTCGAGTATAGCGCCGGCACGGCCGCCGATGTTTTGCTCAAACGCGCAGCCGCGCTCCCGCCTTTGCCAACCGCCTCCACCACCCGCGCCTGGAACCCCTGCAGCTCCTCTTCGCGCAGCGTGCGGTCCTGCGCCTGGAACGTCGCGCCCAGCAGCAGCGCATACTCGCCCTTGCCCAGCCGCGCATCGCGAAACACCTCGCGCACGCGCCACTCCACCAGCTCGGGAATCTGCAGCTCCGCCATCGCGCGGTCGACCGTCTCCCACGCGATGCTCTCGTCCAGAACCAGTGAAAAATCGCGCCGCACCGGCTGATAGCGCGAGATCTCCCGCGCCGACGGCTCTGCGCAGCGGCAGCTTGTAAAGCCGGTCGAGATACAGCTCGCCCACCAGCACCGCGTCCTTGATCTTGCGCGCCGCGGCCTCGCGCGGATGCAGTTGCCCGAACCAGCCCACCGTCACGCCGTCCGCCACCACGCGCGCCGCGCGATACGGATGCAGCCACTCCGGCGTCAGTCCAGCCTCGGCCGGAAAGCGGTCGAAGTACATCGTCGCGCATCTCGAACCGCGCCAGCACCTGCTCCACCACGCCCTTCACGTCGTGGAAATCGATCGCCCGCCCGGCGTGCAGCGCGCTCTCCTCCGGCAAGCTGCCCACCGCGCCAAACGCCAGCGCCGGCCGCTCGTCCACCTTTTCTCCGCCGTTGCTGCCCGCTGAACACCGTTCCCAGCTCGAACAGCCGCACATCGCTCACGTCGCGATTCAGGTTGCCCGCAATCATCGCCAGCATTCCCGGCACCAGCGACGGCCGCAGCACGCCCGCCTCTTCGCTCAGCGGATTGCCCAGCGGCACCACCAGCGCCGGTTGCGGCGCGGTCAGCGCGCCCTCGGCCGCCGAGCAGAACGTGCTCCCAATCGCCTCATGGAATCCGGCGGCCAGCAGCGCGCCGCGCACCGCCGCTTCTTTCTCCGCCCACGGCAGCGCGCGCACGCCCTCGCCAAACGCAGGCAGCGTGTTGGCGAAGCGGTTGTAGCCGTAAACGCGCGCGACCTCTTCGATCAGGTCGATCTCGCGCTCCAGATCGAGCCGCCAGCTCGGCAGCGTCACCTGCCACGATCTGCTCCAAGGTCCGCCTGCACTCGCATGACTGCGCTAGCCCGCATCCCAGCGCCGTCAGCACGCCCTCAACAGTCGCCGCAGTGATTCCCTCTTCATCCTCCGTCGCGCCCAGAATCCGCTGCACTTCGCTCAGCTCGAGCGCAACCGGCTTGCGCCGCGCCGTGCGCTCCTCCGCCGCCGCCACGCGCACATCCACCAGCTCGCCCTCGATCCATCCGCCATTGGCCAGCAGAATCGCGCTCACCAGCGCCGACGCCACCGGCGCCGCGTTGAAGTCCGCGCCGCGCTCGAAGCGGTGGCTCGCATCGGTGTGCAGTCCGTGCCGCCGCGCCGTTTGCCGCACCGCCATCGGATCGAACCACGCCGCCTCGACGAGCACGTTCTTCGTCTCCGGCGTAATCATCGTGTCCCAGCCGCCCATCACGCCGGCCAGCGCCAGCGCCTTCTGTGTGATCGGCCACCACCAGATCGTCCGCATCAAGCACGCGCTCCACGCCGTCCAGCGTCTTCAGCCGCTCGCCCTTGCGCGCCCGCCGCACAACGATGCCGCCCTCAATCTTGTCCAGATCGAAGGCATGCGTCGGCTGGCCCATCGCCAGCCAGGCAAAGTTCGTCGCGTCCACGGCATTCGAAATCATCTTCTGCTCGAGCAGCGCGAAGTACGTCGCCACCTCCGCGCCCGCGAACCAGTCGCGCGACTCGCCGATCGTCACGTCGCGCAGCACGCGCGCCGTAAACCGCCCGCATGCATCTTCGGCCTCGATCTTCACCGAGAAAGGCCTGGCCGGCCGGCCGCGCTTTCGGCAGTGCGAAATCGCAGTTCCGGCAGCGCCAGCCCATAAATCGCCGCCGCCTCGCGCGCGATGCCGTAGTGGTTCATCGCGTCCACGCGGTTGGTGGTGATGTCCATCTCGTAGAGCGAGCCTTGTTGACCCGCTCGCCGAGCGATAAATGCCCTCGACCGCGATGCCGCGCAGAGTCAGGTCCTCGGCCAGTTGCGCGTCGTCAACGGCGAGCCCCGGCAAATAGCTGCGAAGCCATTTGGTCAGTATCTTCATGCGAACTGCCCCAGAAACCGCATATCTCCCGCGAAAAACTGCCCGATCTCGCTGATGCCGTACTTCATCATCGCGATGCGCTCCACGCCCATGCCGAAGGCGAAGCCGGAGATCTTCTTCGGGTCGTAGGCCGGCTGCTTTTCCGCCGCAAACGCGAACACCGCGGGATCGACCATGCCGCAGCCCAGCAGCTCAATCCATCCCGACTGCTTGCACTTGCGGCAGCCCTTGCCGCCGCAGAAGATGCAACTGATCTGCACGTCGGCGCTCGGCTCGGTGAACGGAAAGAACGACGGGAAGAAGCGCGTCTTCACCGCCGAGCCGAACAGCGCCTTCATGGCGTGGTCCAGCGTGCCCTTCAGATCGCTGAAGGTGATGTTGGTGTCCACGCACAGCCCCTCCACCTGATGAAAGATCGGCGAGTGCGTCGCGTCGGCGGCGTCGTTGCGGTGCACCTTGCCGGGAATCACGATGCGCACCGGCGGCGGCTGCAGCTCCATGGTCCGCATCTGCACCGGCGAGGTGTGCGTGCGCAGCAGCAGCCGGTCGCGCAGCGGCCGGCGCTCCTGCCCCGCAACCACCAGCGTGTCCTGCGTGTCGCGCGCCGGATGGCCCGGCGGAAAGTTCATGCTCTCGAAGTTGTAGTAGTCGGTCTCGACCTCCGGCCCCACGCCCACCGAGTAGCCCAGCGCCGCAAACACCTGAGACGATCTCGTTCAGCGTCCGCGTGATCGGATGCTCGGCGCCCGGTCAGCCGCCGCGTTCCCGGCAGCGTAATGTCGATGGCCTCGGCCTTCAGCGCAGCATCGCTCGGTCCCGCGCCCAGCGCAGCGTCCAGCAGGCCCTCCACAACTTCCTTCAGCGCTTTGAAGCGCTCGCCCAGCGCCTTCTTCGCCTCTGGCGGAGCCGCCTTCAGCCACCGGCCGGAAACTTCGTTGAGCCGCCCCTGCTTGCGCCCCAGCCACTCCAGCCGAAACGCCTCCACGGCCTCCTCGCCATCGAGCGCGGCCGCTGCCTGCGCGCGCCTGCGCCTCCAGCGCAGCAAACGCCTTGTCCAGCGCGGCCTCGTCAAATGCCGTCAGATTGGGTATCGCTTCGTTCGTCATGCGTAATGTTCAGGATAAATCACTACGCGCGGCACGTTGTGGGTTCGCAGCGCAGGCCTCGAACCTCGCACACGGTCGAATTCACTCCGGACTCCCGCCACCGTGACGTAGCATGGTCATCATGAAAACTTCGGTTGCCGCAGCAATGTTCTCCTTGTCCATCGCGATGATTGGCTTTGCTCCGCATCTTGCCGCCCAGCAGCCCTCGGCCACCTACCCCGTGCAGGAGGGCTTTGTCGACGCCAACGGCGTGCTGATCTATTACGTGGAATTTGGCAAAGGCTCCCCGCTCATGGTTGTCCATGGCGGTCCCGGCGCCGATCACACCTACTTTCTTCCCTGGCTTCTGCCGCTGGCCCGCACGCATCGCCTCATCTTCATTGACGAGCGCGGTTCCGGCCAGTCCGAGCGCCTGCAGGATGTGAGCAAATACACCGTCGAAAACATGGCCGACGACGTGGAGGCGGTTCGCGTTGCGCTTGGGCTGGGCAAGGTCTCCCTCCTCGGCCACAGCTATGGCGGCGTGCTGGCCCAGGCCTACGCTCTCAAATACCAGCAGAACCTCAGCCACTTGATCTTGAACAGCACTTTTGCTTCAACCAGCGAGATGAACGAGGTGCTGGCGCGCGAGAAAGCGCAGATGCCGCCCGATAAGCTCGCCCGCCTTAACCAACTCGAGCAGGCAGGCCTTTTTGGCAAAGGCGCTCTGTGGGAGCACGGACGCTATCAGCCCGAGTATGAAACTCTCGCCTGGGGCGATGGCTATTTCCCGTTCCTCTTCGGCGCGCGGCCCGACGCAAACTACGACCCTGCAACCGGCAACGCGCCCACCAACTGGGAGCTCTACCGCGAAATGTGGGGCTCGGACGGCGAGTTCATCATCGACGGCAACCTGAAGTCGGTGGAGTGGGTGGATCGCCTGCACACCATCCAGGTGCCTACGCTGATTGTTGCCGGCGACCACGACGAATGCGACCCGAGCCTGAGCCGCGAGATGCACGAGAAGATCGCCGGTTCGAAACTGGTCATCCTGCCCAACTCGGGGCATATGAATTTTGTCGACCAGCCGGAGATGTGGCAGAAAGCGGTGGAAGGTTTCTTGAGCAACTGAAGGCGGTTCTCCAGTCAATATGTGCCATTGCTGGCGTACTTCAAGGTGGTTTTTTCTTGATGAAAAATCCACTTGACGATTGCGCTACACAGATACACAACGACCCGGAATCCACTTGGGACTCCGGGCCGTTTTACCGCCAGTCATATTTGATTTTGGTTGCCTCAAGTTTTCCGCAATTTTTGTGCAAACCGTGGAAAACGAAAGTCTTCCCGTTACGCCACCTTTTTGGTCGACGCCGCTTTGGCCTGCTCCACCAGCTTGGTGAAGCCGGCCGCATCCTTCACGGCAATCTCTGCCAGTACCTTACGGTCCAGCTCGATGCCCGCCTTCTTGAGCCCGTTGATGAACTGCGAATAGCTGGTTCCGTTCAGCTTGCAGGCGGCGGAGATGCGCACGATCCACAAGGAGCGGAACTGGCGCTTTTTCAGCCGTCGGCCGATGTAGGCAAACTTCAGGCCGCGCTCTACGGCCTCCTGGGCTGCCTGGTACAGTTTCGATTTGGTCAGGAAATAGCCGCTGGCGCGCTTCAGAATCTTCTTGCGGCGGTCGTTCCGCTTGGTGCCACGTTTTACGCGGGGCATGGTGATTCTCCTTTTTTGCGTTCCTGTTCATGCGGCTGGAGGCAGGAGGCTTCCACGTTTGTACGTGAGAGCTGTCAACCTCTTCACTCGCTTTTTCAAGCCTGATCTCTCGCCGATGCAAACGCATTTTGCAACCGGCGGGGGCCATTTAGGCCCGTCTGCATCTACACGGAACTCCTCCAAAGGGCTGCCCCACGCAGTGGCTGCTGCATGCAATGCTCAGGCGTATGGAATCATGCGCGCTACCTTCAAGTAGTCGCCATCAGAAACCAGCACAGTCTTGCCCAGCTTCCGCTTTGTCTTTTGCTTCTTCGACGTCAGGATGTGCCGCGTCTTCGTCTGGCCCCGCTTGATCTTTCCGGTGCCAGTCTTGCTGAAGCGCTTGGCCGCGCCCGAATGGGTTTTCAACTTTGGCATTGTGTTCTCGTTTTTGCTTGTTTTGGACGAGCAGATCGCTCGCCGCAGGCCTTGGATAGGGACTTCCCTTGTCTTTGAGACCTTAACAAGTATAGCGTAGGGCCGCTTTTAAAGCCAGAACGTCGCTTGCGCTCAAAAAGAGGGCTAGAATCGCTCATGTGCAACGAGCCTGGAGGCAGCCATGCGAAGAACTGGTCTGAGAATTGGCCTATGGGTACTCCTCGGAGCTACCGTAACTTGCTTCTCGGTAATGTTCGCAATGATTGCCGGTCCGGGTCACTTTGACGGGCGTTGGACAGTTGTCGCAATCACTATTCCCGCTTCGCTGCTATGGCGAACCGGTGCACACACCTGGTATTCGGTCATGTTTCTCAACGCTGGAATCTACGGATTAGCCGGTCTTGCGATTGAGCCGATTCTTCGCCTCCATCGCTCGTTACCGGTCAAAGGGCGCGCTGCCAGTGCCGGTCTTTCTTCGTAAGCCGTACTAGCTTTGTAAGCCGCTCTAGTCCGCCGGATCGTCCGCGGTAAACGGCGAGCAGCACGGCTTCTCCGTGGCATGAAAGTTCATCACTTCGGTCCGAATGCCGTCCGGATCGTACATGTTCAACTGATACTTTCCGTCCAGGCCGATCTTTGGCACCGGGTCGTGCCGGCCATCGAGGCGGTTGCCTGCCGCGAGCACCTTGTAAGCGTCTGGAACCGAAACCTCGCCGATGGAGAAATGGTCCATTACTCCCAGTTCGCGCTGGGTCATGTCGGCCGGAATGCCTGACGTTCCGCGAGTCATCATATATTCCATCCAGTCGTGGCCGTCAGGGCATTGCTGGCTCACCCACTCCACCTTGCCTCCGCGGCCACCCCACCAGTACGGCCTGAAGCCAAGCAAGTCGCGATAGAACTTGTCTTCGGCGGCGCGATCGTGAACCATGTAGCCAACGTGGATGATGTGATGGCCGATGACGTTGGGCGCATCGATCGGCTTGGGATGCCGCGCCGGCTCGACAAACTGCACCTTGTTGCCCTCAGGATCGAGTACTTCAAACCAGTGGCTCCCGTCCGCGCCCTTCTCCACGCCCGCCGGCGTCTTCCATCCCTTGGCGGCGAGATACTTCCGCATTCGCTCTGCGCTTTCGGTATTCCACGCCGTGTGGTCCAACCGGCTCACGCCGGCATCGGCGGGCAGCGGCAGTACTTCAATGAACTGCGTGGAGCTGACAGCGTAGCGCACGCCTCGCGGATTTTCGGGATCGGACAACTTCGCCGCTCCAACAACAACCGTGTAGTAGTGCTCGGTTGCCGCAGCGTCTGAGGTGTACACCGCAATGTGCGAGATCCCCGTAATCTTTGGGCGCGTCGATGCATTCTGCGCCACGGCTGCGCACGCGACAAAAGCGGCAGCGAAGGCAATAAGAAATCTGGTTTGCATTGCGATTCCCTCACGATCTCTGGAGCCTCATAACGATAAATCGATTTTCAGCGATGTGCAATCCATAACGGCACGTTGACCTAAACTGATTTGGGAGAGTGGCAACGATGTTTTCGCGGCGATCGTTCCTTGGCGCTTTACCGGTCCTTTACGGCATGGCACACAGAAGCTTGACTCCGGCCGAGACCGCGGCAGATGCCACTTCCGCCACGCACGAATACCACGTTTCTCCGGCGGGAAACGACAAGCAAGACGGCTCCCTTTCTCGGCCTTTGCGAACCATCACCGCGGCTGCAGCTCGCGCCTATCCCGGCGATACCATCACCGTTCACTCCGGCGTCTACCGCGAGCGCGTCGCCCCGCCCCGTGGCGGCACTTCCGATGCAAATCGAATCGTCTACCAGGCCGCCCCCGGTGAGCGCGTAGAGATCAGTGGCGCTGAACCGGTGAATGGGTGGACCAAAGTACAAGACGACGTGTGGAAAGTGTCGATTCCCAATCACTTCTTCGGCGCTTTCAATCCCTACAGCGACGTGATTCACGGCGATTGGTTCGACCCCAGAGGCCGCGTGCATCATACCGGAGCGGTCTACCTCAACGGCGATTGGCTGGCCGAGGCAGCGGCCTTCGACGATGTTTTGAATAAACGGAGCGACACGCCGCTCTGGTTTGCGCGCGTTGACAGCGAAACCACCACGATTTGGGCGCAGTTCAAATCGGTCGATCCCAATCAACAGCAGACTGAGATCAATGTCCGACAGACAGTCTTTTATCCCGACAAGACCGGCGTTGACTACATCACCGTTCGCGGATTCATTCTTCGCCAGGCAGCAACACCGTGGGCGCCTCCGACAGCCGAGCAGATTGGCGTTATCGGCCCGCACTGGAGCAAGGGCTGGATCATTGAAGACAATATCGTCAGCCACTCGATTTGCTGCGGCATATCGCTGGGAAAATACGGCGACCAGTGGGACAACACTTCGGCGAATTCCGCCGAGGGCTACGTCAAAACCATCGAACGAGCTGCGCAATTCGGCTGGGCCAGGCAGACGATTGGCAGTCACGTTGTGCGCAACAACACCATCTCTCACTGCGAACAAGCAGGGATCGTCGGCAGCCTGGGCCCGGTCTTCAGCAACGTCACCGGCAATACCATTCACGATATTCATGTGCGCCAGCTATTTTCCGGCGCTGAAATCGCCGGCATCAAGTTCCATGCCGCAATCGATGTAGAAATCAGCGACAACCACATCTATCGAACCTATCGCGGCCTTTGGCTTGACTGGATGGCGCAGGGCACTCACGTCACACGAAATCTATTCCACGACAACCAAACTGAAGATTTGTTTGCCGAGGTCGATCACGGCCCGTTCGTCGTGGACGACAATATCTTTCTGTCGAAGACTTCGCTGCACATCAACTCGCAGGGAGGCGCCTTCGCCCACAACCTCTTTTGCGGAGGCGTGGCGCTCATTCAGTACGACGGCCGCATGACGCCGATCATGAAGCCGCATTCAACCCAGGTGGCTGGATACCATGACAATCCCAGCGGGGACATGCGCTTCTATAACAACATCTTTGCTCAGAGCGGCAATCTTGCTCCTTACAACGAGGCTCGGCTGCCTATGCAGCTCAGCGGCAACGTGTTCCTGAAAGGCGCGACGCCTTGCGCGCAGGAAACGGCCCCGCTCCTTCGACCCCAGTTCGATCCAAGCCTGGACCTGACAGAAAAAAGCGACGGCCTTTATCTCGAAATCGCGCTCGATGGCGCATGGGCCACGGCGCAGCGACGCGAGCTGGTAACCAGCGATTTGCTCTCGCTCGCACTCATTCCGAAACTTCCTTTTCAGCGCGCAGACGCCTCGCCGATTCGCCTTGAAACAGACTTTTCCGGCCGCGCGCGCAATTCCGCCAATCCCTTCCCCGGCCCGTTTGAACATCCAGAGGGCGGCCGGGTTCTCGTGAAGGTTTCATCGCCCGGTCTGAAGCCCGGGAATGCGACCTGATCCCTTAATTCGCTCCCATCTGCAGTTGCAGCGACCATCGCCTTCACTCTCTAGCCTGTGATCAAAACCTGACCACCCGTCCTGGCTCAATTCACCCCGCTCGGGCCCCCGTGTGATACCACACTTCATTCACAAACGATTTGAATTCGCAGCGACTCGTCCTACCGCGGCCGTCGAAAATCCGCTCGCCCCCTGGGTAGCCGCGCAGGAGCCTTCACTCGTATGCAATTGGATTTGTTGAGAATAGAGCATTTCTAAAAGAAATTGAAAATAAATCTTGACAGGTGTTTATCACGTTTGACAAGATTCTCTGCTAGGTCGGTGGTCTGACCACAGCAAAGGACGTATACGTATTCAGGACTCACGGTCTTTCGTGAGTGAGTCTTTCTGTATCGAGCAAGCCAAAACTCTTAGGAGGCTACAATGCAACACATCGCTACGAAATCAGTTGTGCGTTCCGTTGCACGTGCGGCGAGGCGGTATGTGCACCTCGTCTGGTTGTCACTTCTAGCTGCTCTCGTTCTGGCGCCGTGCACGATGCGCGCGCAGATCGCGGGCACCGCAAACATTCAGGGCACGGTCACAGATTCGACCGGCGCCGTCGTCGCCAATGCCAACGTCTCGCTCACCGACGAGGCCACGCACGTGAAGCGCACCACCAAAAGCGACGGCAGCGGCCTGTATGTTTTCCCGGGTGTCCCCATCGGCACTTACGACCTGAGCGTAACCGCTCCCGGCTTCAAGACCTACGATGCAAAAAGGCATCGTGCTCGAGGTGGGCAGCAGCATCGCCATCAATGCCGGCCTTTCCGTCGGCGCTGCTGAGCATGCAGGTCGAGGTACAAGCGGAGGGCCTGGCGCTGCAGACCGAAGACGCCACCTTCAAGCAGACCATCGACCACGAACGCAGTGACTGAGATGCCGCTCAACGGGCGGCAGATGACGCGCCTGATCACTGCTTCCGGCGGCTCCAGCACCGCTCCCGCGGCGACTTTACCGGCAGCAAGTACTCCTACCAGACCATCTCGGTTTCGATCGCCGGCGGCGGAGGCAACACCACCCTCTGGCGGCTCGATGGCGGCGACAACCAGGACTACATGGCCAACGGCAACCTGCCCTATCCCTTCCCCGATGCGGTCAGCCAGTTCAGCGTCGAGTCGACCGATCTCGGCGCGCAGGATGGCGGACACGTGGGCGGCATGGTCAACGTGGTCACCCAGTCGGGAACCAACCAGTACCACGGCGAGCGCATTCGAGTTCATCCGCAACAACTACATCGACGCCACCAACTTCTTCTCTTCGACGCCCGACACTCTGCACCAGAATCAGTTCGGCGGCACCTTTGGCGGCCCCATCAAGCGCAACAAGATGTTTGCCTTCGCGGCCTACCAGCGCACGAAGGCCGACCAGTCGCAGGCCAGCACGCAGGCCACGGTGCCCACGGCCGCGAACCTGGCCGGCGACTGGTCCGTCACCGACGGCGTTCCCGGCGTTGCCGGCAGCAATCCGTGCAACTCAACTCATGCGCCCATCCCGCTGGTCGACCCGCTCACCGGCACGACGCTGGCCGGAAACAAGTATCGCGACCACGCCCACCTACAGTGCCCCGGCGCTGGCATTGCAGACATACCTGCCCGCCAATCAACGCCGCCTTGGATCCAAGCAACTGCGGGTTTGTCTTCTACGCCATTCCGTACGCTGCTGACTGACAACCAGTTTGTCACCAGGGTCGACTACACCGTCAGCCCCAAGCACAACCTCTACGGCCGGTACTTCGTCGACGGCTACCAGTTCCCGGCGTACTTCGATCAGCACAACATCCTCATCACCACGCAGTCAGGCAACATTGAGCGGGTGCAGACCTTCACCCTCGGCGACGCCTACACCATTCACCCCCAACTTCGTGAACGCGGCGCACATCTCGATTCTTCGCCGCGTCGACAACCGCGGCTACGCGCCGAACGACATCAACGCCGCGACCCTGGGCATCAGCTTACGAATGTCTATCAGATCCGTACCCAACGGGCTGCAGATGGCCGAAGGCAAGTTCACCATCGGCGGCGGCACCAACTCCGTGGCCCACTTCAACGACAACACCGGCTCCATCGACGACGACGTGACCTGGGTGCAGCGGCAAGCACCAGATCACGTTCGGCGGCGAATGGGTGCAGAACCAGCTCAACATCGGCAATGCATACGAAGGCAACGGCATCTTCACCTTCAACGGCGAATACAGCGGCAGCGGGCCCAAGGGCGGCAGCACCATCGGCGACCAGAACCTCGACTTCCTGATGGGAACGCTGGGATCGTCGACTCCCTTCCAGCAGAGCAAGAAGCAGCAGAACGCTCTGCGCGGGCCGATTCCCAGCCTCTACATTCAGGACACCTTTCATGCCACCCCCGCCTGACCCTGGTCGGCGGCCTGCGCTATGGCCCCAATATCATGCCGTCGATTACTTCAATCGCGGCGTTGTGTTCAACCATGGCCGACTTCTCTGCCAACAAGGTCAGCAGCGTGTATCCCAACGCCCCCGCGGGCATGCTCTATTACGGCGACACGGGCGTGATCCAGGCAGTTCACCAAGAACTCCTACTGGCAGTTCTCGCCCAATGTCGGCGTATCTTTCGATCCCGTCGGGAACGGCAAAACCGTGATTCGCGCCGGCGGCGCGCTGATGTTCGACAATCCCGACCTTCTTCACCGCCAGCGCAACCAGCAAAACCCGCCTTTCGCCACGGCCGTGACCAACGTCGCAGACATCATCGTCGGCGCCGGTACCCTTCGCCTCTCCGTGGTCCGTCGGCTCATTACCACCAGCCCCTTCCCGCAGCCCGCCGTCCCAACGCCTTCGCAGGCGCTGTTCTTCGCTCAGTCGCAGTACATCGTGATGCCGCCGCAGTTCAAGCCTGCATACACCATCCAATGGACCCTCAGCATCCAGCGTGAGTTCGGCCACGGCTGGCAGGCGCAGGTCGACTACATCGGCAACGCCACGCGGCACGATCCCATTGGCTACACTTTTGACCCGGCTGTCTTTATCCCCGGCGTCTGGGGTGCGGGCGGTACGGGTTGCGCCGGCATCGTGACCACCGGCCCGGCCGCGGTCAAGGCCGGCGCAGCCGGAACCAACTGCTCCACAACCGGAAACCAGACTTCGCGCTTCCTGCTCACCCAGATCGACAATCCCAGCCCAGGGCAATCAGATTGAAGGCAGCGGAGGCGGCTCAGTCATCGTCGGCGACGAGGCCACAGCCAACTACAACGGCCTGGTCTCCTCGCTCCAGCACCGCCTTTCGTCCACCTTCAGCCTGTTTGCCAACTGGACCTGGTCGAAGTGCCTCAATATCGAGGACGCCGCAGGGCGATCATGCCGGCACGACGGAGGAAAATCCGAACAACCTGGCTCTGGATTACGGCCCATGCGGCTCCGATTATCGCCACATCGTGAACGTCTCCCTCGTGGCCAAGAGCGGCTTTAATACCCACTTCAACAACTTCGAAAAGCTGCTCGTCAATGACTGGGAACTGGCGCCGCTCATGCGGATTCAAAGCGGCGCACCGGTCAATGTCACTTCTGGTCAGGACAACTCTCTAACCGACGTGGGCAACGACCGCCCCAGTCTTGTGCCGGGTGTGAACCCGTACGCCGAGGTCAGCTTCCGAAAGGGTACCGGCGAATCCAACCGCGAGTACTTGAATCCGGCTGCCTTTGCCAGGTGACCGCGAGTTGCGCATACAACCACGGGCGCATGCCCAGCCCTCGGAACCTACGGAAATATCAGCAGAAATGCATTCCGAGGACCCAAGTACTTCGCGATTGACGCCCAAATCTCGCGTATCTTCCCGATTCACGAGAGCCTGCTGTGGACTTTCGCCTGGAAGCATTTAATGTACTGAACCATCCGAACTTCAGCACTCCAGACGCAAAGTTGACCGACTCTACCTTTGGCCAGGTTTCGGCAACTGCGTCAAACGGTACGAATAACACCTTCGGTGCCCGCGTCTTCCAGGGGGTCGTAAAGGTTAGCTTCTAGCCGTTTCGCTCGAAGCCGTTTTTTGAACCCGGGCGCTCCATGTCCCAATGCCGGGAACTTTGGAGCGCCCAAATTATCGCTCCGGCAATTATGATGTTCTCGTCCTTTTCTCGCATGAAATATGCACTTTGAAATCCACCCGCAAGCCAACCACTGAGGGACACATCATGGAATCGAACCAGAACAATCGCAGGGAATTTTTGAAAGCCGGCAGCGCGGCATTGGCCGCGACAGCAGTTTCGTGGAACGCCTCCAGCTACGCGCAAATCATGGGCGCGAACGATCGCGTAAGGGTCGGCATCGTCGGATGCGGCGACCGCATGAAAGGGGGCGATCTGCCCGCTTTTCAGGCCAATGCCAAAGATATGAACTTCCAGATCGTGGCCGTCTCCGACATCTGGAATCGCCGCCGCGAAGAGGGCGCTGACTTTATCGAGAAGCTCTGCGGAAATCGTCCCGACCAGGTTCGCAACAATGACGAGTTGTATGCCCGCAAGGACGTCGACGCCGTCATTATCGCCACCGCCGACTTCCAGCATGCGTATCACGGCACTGAAGCCGTCAAAGCCGGCCGCGACGCCTACGTGGAAAAGCCCACTGCGCACACGATGGCCGATGCCCGCATGATTCTGGATGCCGTGAAGAAAAGCGGCAAGATTGTGCAGGTTGGCACGCAGCGCCGCTCCACGCCCAGTTATATGAAGGCTGCCGAGTACATCAAGTCAGGCCAGTTCGGCGACATTGTGATGGTGGAGATGACATGGAACGTCAACCAGCCCGGCCGCTGGCGCCGCCCCGATGTGGTGCCGCTGCTTAAAGAAGAAGACACCGACTGGAAGCGCTATTCACTCGGTAGGAACATGGGGTCATTCGATGCCCGCAAGTATCTTGAGTTCCGCCTCTTCTGGCCCTACTCTTCGGGAATTCCCGACCAGTGGCTAGTCCACCAGATCGACACCGTGCACTGGTTCACGGGGCTGCCGCACCCGCGTTCCTGCGTCGCCAACGGCGGCATCTACCTTTGGAAGGATGGCCGTACCAACTGGGACACCATGACCGCTGTTTTTGACTACGGCCCGCTCGACGATCCCACCAAGGGCTTCCAGGTGCAATACACTTCGCGGTTCACCAACTCTGCCGGCGGAGTCAAGGAGCTTTACTACTCCAACGGCGGCATGATGGACATGTCAAGCAGAAAGTGACGCCAGCCGGCGGACTCACCGCCAGGTCCGCTGCCGAAATGAAGATGCAGCCGAACCTGCTCCCCAGCTTCTCGCTGCTGGAGAAGACTGCAGCAGTGAACACCGATGCCGATACGCACGGCGATCCTGAAACCGGTGCGAACATGCGCAACTGGATGGAGTGCGTTCGCTCCCGCAAAACTCCCAACGCGCCCATCGAAGCGGGCTATAGCCATTCCATCGCGCTCTGCATGAACGTGGCTGCAATTCAGACCGGCCTCAAAGTCACCTTCGACGACAAGACGCAACAGGTGATGGCCGGCGGCAAGGTCTTTCGCATAAACGCGTCACTCAGGGCACGCCGCAAGACGTGCCCTCAACTTCCCTGCCCTCTCGCAAGCATCGCCCCAACACGCTGCTCATTCCCTGAAGGAACGTCTCATGATCGAAACGATCGACAAATTCGCGCATCTGAAGATTTCCGCCGGCTTTGCTACATTGGCCCTTGTTGCTGCTCTGCCTTTAGCCGCGGCGCCAAAAGGGGTTCAGGTCGTCACCGACGAAGCGAACCGCCGCGTCGACATCACCATCGACGGCCAGCCCTTCACCTCCTATATTTGGCCCACCAAGCTCAAGAAGCCGGTGCTCTACCCGATCGTCGATGCCAATGGCGTCACCGTCACGCGCGGTTGGCCGCTCGATCCGCGCCCCGGAGAGCGCACGGACCATCCGCATCATGACGGACTCTGGTTTAACTACAGCAACGTGAATGGATTCGACTTTTGGAACAACTCCGACGCCATCCCTGCGCAACGCGAAGCGAAGATGGGCACCATCGTCTTTGGCAAGATCGTTTCCGCAAAAAGCGGCGCGACGCGCGGCGAGCTGGTCACCAACTCCACCTGGATTGACGGCCAGAATCACCCGATCCTCGCCGAAACTACGCGCTACGTTTTCGCACATGACGGCGAAACGCGCAGCATCGATCTCATTGTGACGCTCAAGGCCCTCGACCACGTCGTCTTCAACGACGACAAAGACGGCCTGCTCGGCCTCCGCGTCGCTCGCTGGCTCGAATCGCCTGAAGAAAAGGGTGGCACATTCACTGACGCAAACGGCGTCGCTACCAAGGTGGCGGCAACGGAAAGCCTTCCTGGCGTAGCCCCACCGACTGGCGAATACCTGACCAGCGAAGGTGTCAAAGGCGAGGCCGCATGGTCAACGCGGGGCCGCTGGTGCTCGCTCACCGGCCATAACAGCGACGGGCACATTGTAACCATCGCCATCTTCGACCACCCCGGAAACGTTGGCTATCCGACCTACTGGCATGCGCGCGGCTACGGACTTTTCGCCGTGAATCCGCTGGGGCGTCACATGTTCGATCCGAAGCAGCCCCTGCTCGACTACACGCTCGAAACAGGCCAGTCCACCACCTTCCGCTATCGCATCGTCATCTACACGCATGCCGCCACTGTTGACGAACTGAATCACGAGGCGGACGCATTCGCCGCGCAGAAGCAATAGTTCAACCTGCAATACATCAGCCAAACAAAAGGCGTGCGCCTCAGTTCCGGCGATTCGGTATCTCGCCACGAATGAAGCCGCACGCCCGTTTTTCTACCTCGCCAGCTAAGCTAACCCCGCTGGCTGCGCCGATCAGAAGTTGATGTGGCCGGCAAACTGCCAGTCGCGAGCACCGCTGGCGCTGCTGATGGTGCCGAATGAAGTCGAGTAGACCGGAGTCGTTGAACCCGCGGCCGGTGGGCTGGCAGACCAGCTCGCGCTGGGACCGCCGAACGTGTTTTTGTTCCACATGTTCAGGCAATCCGCCTCAAAGACAAACTGAGCGTTTTCCCAATGCAGCGGGAAACTGCGGCTCAGCCGTCCATCGATGTTCTGAGTGCCCGGATTGCGCAGATTCAGCGGAGCAGTTCGCGGTGCGTTGCCGATCAGATATGCGGCATTGCAGGTCGAAGCCTCGATCCTTCCGCCCGCTGTGCAACCGGGTGCGGTCGACACGCTTACCGGAGTAGTAAACGCAGAGGGGTCCACGTATTGGATTGTTCCGAGATTGGAGTACTGGGTTCCGCCGGGTCCCTTGCCGTAGCTCCCATTGATGCGTGCACTGTGGTTCAAATAGGCTTCCGACAGCGTATTCAAGTCAGGCATGCCTGTGCCCTGGCCTGGAGTGTTGGTGCCGCTGGCGCCTGACCATGTAGCCGCCACTGGCGTCCCGGACATATAAGAGTAGTTTTCTGCAAGCTGCCAACCACCGGCGAGCGCTCGCACCAGCATTGAGTTGCCGCCGATTTGGCCCTTGCCGAACGGTAGCTGATATACGCCGAAGACGTGGACAATTTGCGGCAGCGAGATCACTGTCCACGAACGGTCAATGCGATCCTGCTTGATCGTCTGACCATTCGTCGAGCCGGAGAGGTCGGCTGCCGGAATATCGAAGCCGGTCCGGTAGGTGCCGTCGTCGCCGATATTCTTCGCGTAGGTGTAGTTGACTGTGAAAGTCAACCCGTGCGCCAGCCGCTGTTCGATCAGGAGCTGGAGCGAATCGTAGGCGAAGTTGCCTACGTTGCCCCACGTATCGCTCACACCGCTGTATTGCGGAAACGCGACCAGCATCTGTTGAATCGTGGCCGAACTGCTCACTGCCCCGGCTGCCGCAAAGAACGCGGGTTGTGGAGCGTTGGGCGCATATTTCGCAAGGATGGCCAGATTGGCCGCCGTTGCCTGCGCGTTCATCAACGGCGTTTTTCCGGTCGAATCCAGAACCGGTCCAAGGACCGACAGGTAATACGGATTTACTTCATTGGTCCACAAGCCGCGCGCGTTCGCGCCCGTGCTTCCGGAGTTGACGATGAAGTGGCTCTCATTGCCCACATAGTTCACAGCCAGTGTCATGCTGGGTGTGAGCGACCGCTCAATGCCGAAGTTATAGAGCTCCAGTTCCGGAGCCCGAGCAGAGTAATGCGGATCAGCATAAGAAACGCTGCTGGCGCTGGCAACTTTGCCCGGGCTGCTCACATAGAAGCCTGTGTTTAGCTCCTGTGCGGCAGCACCCGGCGAAGGAGCCGCAGGAAAGGTCGTCGACGCACCGAGAAACGCCGTATTGGCATTTGCGCCCAGGTAAGTGCCGTTGCCATTGAGCCAATAAGCCGGACCCGCAGTCGCGCCGTTGCCGCTTTCTGTCGGCCCGATTGCGCTCACGTTAAAGCCGGTTTGGCCCGTGCCATTGTAAGCGCCGCCGCGTCCGCCCACGCCGCCTGCCTGCGTAAAGACCTGTGCGAAGCCGGCGCGGATGACGGTCTTGTTATTAATCGAATAAGCGATGCCCACACGCGGACCCCAGTTTCCGAAGTAGGTCGGAACCGGAGTGGTGCACTGGCAGCTTACGCCGGCACCACCGTAGTTGCCGGCGAATTGCAGAATGCCGGGTGAGTTCGTCAGCGGGTTGGTCATGGTCGGATTCAGGAAGGTCCACCGGTTCCGTAGCTCATGGAACGGCGGCAGATAATCCCATCGCAGTCCCAGATCGAGCGTCAGTTTTGGCGTCACCTTATAGCTGTCGCGGACGTAGGGCGAAATCGTCTTATACCGCCCCGCAAGCTCGCTCACGTAGTCGAGGCCAATCGATGGCGCCGTCGTATCGTTTGATGTGGACCCTCCGACCGCGCCCAATAGGAAGCTGGCATACGAGTATCCGGTGCCAGCGTCGTTGAGCGACGTTCCTGAGAAGTTGGCTGTCGAATAAGCGTTGAAGGCGAGATCGAGCACGCCAGTCAATGTCGCAGGGTTCGCGTTGTTGATCTCCTGCCACTGGAAGGTCATGCCCATGGTCAAGGCGTGCTTGCCCTTGAGCCACTGCACGTTGTCGGTCAGCGAATAGTTATTGGGCGTGGTCAACTGGGTCGACACCGAGTTGCCATTGCCCGTCCAGGTTTGCTGCGCGGTGCCGAATTTTGTCGTGGTCCCAAACGAGGCTCCCGGAAATTCCTCCCCGGCCTGACCACCGGGAAGGTTGGTGACGCCGAGAGTGCCGATCTCCCATGTCTTCACGCCTTGCGTAGCATCGTGGATGTTCTGGTAGAAGCGCGTGAATCCGTATTTCAATTGGTTCACAAGGTTCGGCGTGATGGTGTATGCGTCCTCGACGATGAAGTTCTTCGGGTAAACATTCGCCAGGTCGCCGCCGATGTAGGGCGGTGGCAGGAACGGAGACGCATAGTTGTTCAGGTAGTTCTCCACGCCGATCGTTCCTATTGACGAGATGCGATGCCTCGAGCTCAAATCGTAGTCCACGCGCCAGTCGGTCACATGGTTGTCGAAACCGCTGGGATAGCCGCCAAGATAGTTGTTCACAAGAGTGCTGGAGTTCCAGTCGCCGTAATAAGGATTACTGGTGTTTGCCGTTGGCAGGAACGATTCCATCGCCTTGGTGATGGGAGAAATGTCGCCTGGAGGAATCACGTTGTAGGTGCCGTTGTACTCGAACGGCTGCCGCGTGCAGGTGCTGCCGGCACAAGTCGTGGTCGCCGGGTCGTAGAGGAACGCAGGGTTGGTGGCACCCGTTCCTGTCAATCCTGCGCCCACTCCGCCGTTCAGCTCGGTAAAGTTGCCCTGCGTCATCAGTGCGCTTGGGATGGTATAGAGCTGATACGCGGCGCCCTTGCGCTCATGGTATTTGTCATAGGCGACAAAGAAAAACAGCTTTTTCCCGGTCTTGGGAACCGCGCCACCGAAGCTCAGCGACAATTCATTCTGATGCTCAACTGGCTTGGGCGCCTGGACGGTCTGCCCTGCCACATTCTTGGTCGTCGAATGGGGAGCGGTAAATCCCCAGGAATCGAACGCTGTATTGCGCAAGAAATCGGAAGCCTGGCCGTGATATTGCAAGCCGCCCGACTTCATGGTGAAATTCTCCGCGCCGGCGCCCATGTACTCCGCCGGCGGCGTGCTCGTGACCATCTGGAACTGGTCGACGGCATCGACGCTCATCGTCAGCGATACCAACCGATTGTCGCCCTGCTGGCTCACGGTTTCAGCCGGCATGCCATCGACATAAAGCTGACCGAGATAGCTTCCCGTTCCACCAACGATGGGCAGGCGGCCGCCGTTATTTGCCGACTGCGCTCCTGGCGTCAGGATGCCAAACGCTGTCGGATCGCGCTGCGCGCCGTTCATCTGGACGGGAAGATTCGAATAAGTTGAGTTCTCAACAGTCATCCCGATCGTCGCGTCGGCCGTATCCAGCACCGGCGGCGCTCCAGTAACAGTCACTGTCTGCGTCTCAGTGCCGACGTTCAGCACGGGGCTGACGGTTCTGACCTGCAGCGCATCAACAACAACGTTGTCCTGGATCAGCGTCTTGAATCCCTTGGCCGATACCTGAACCGAGTAAGAACCGGGAAGAACGGGGGCAATGTTGAAAAAGCCCGCCGAAGAAGAGTACTGCAGCGTCTTCACACCGGTCGCCGTATCAGTGATTGTGACGGTTGCATGGGGAACGACTGCACCCGTAGAATCCATGACCGTTCCCTCAATAGATCCGTCACCAGCCGTCTGTGCTGACGCCATTATGGCCGTCGATACAAGGCAGAGCGCCATTGCGATAATCGCCAACACAGCGCATGCCCGGATTCCGTCGCGTTTTTCAAGTGCAATGATTGATTTGTTTAGTGTGTTTTTCATGATGTGCACCTGCAAGCCTCCTCAATTAAAAGTGGTTGCGTGTGAACGTACCTATGCCGCACTGGCCCGATCAAACGCCAATGCTGGCACACAAGGGCGGTGGGCTCTCGTAAGGCCGATTTATGGGCGGTCAGACCTCAGCCAAGAATTTAACCTACTTTTGCGAATGATTGTCAATAGAAAAATTATTTTGCTCTCGATGCGGACAGCTTCGTAGATTACCTCAGTCCCCAACGCAGGGACTCCCCCGGCGCAGGGTTGTGGTCTGACATCTTGTTGTTGGGAGTTTCGAGCCTTCGAGCCGCGGCTCGTGCCATCGGAAAGGACAGTCAAACCGGTTCTGGCCGCGTCTGCGGGAGATCGCCAAGATAAGGTGATCTCCCGCCTGACGGGAAAGTGCAGACGATTAGAAGTTGTACTTGAGCGCGAACTGCCCGATGCGCGGCCCGGCCCCGTTCTCGCCCCCGATGGTTCCGAAACTGGTGCTGCTGCTGAGCGGGTTTGAAGTGCTTGGGTTGTTGAGAATGGTGTGGTTCAGAATGTCGAAGTATTCCATGCGGAACTCCAGGTTGGATTCGCGGAAGACTGGGAAGGTGCGGACCACGGCGCCATTCCAGACCGTATAGCGAGGACCGCGGAGCGAGTCCTTGACGACATTGCCGAAGCCGGTTCCGGCGCCGGTGTTGAGGGGCACCGAGAAAGCAGACGGGCTGAGCCAGCTCTCGCAAGGGGTCGGAAACTTGCGTCCCGCAGGTACGGCTGACGAGCAATCGCCGCCGAGGTTCTTGCTGTAGTTGTAGGCCGACTGGGTGAAGTCGCGCTGGCCGCGGTCCTGCGTCAGGCCGGTGTCTGAGTTGTCGGTCCCCGTCCATACGGTAAGCGCATCGCCGGAGTGGGACTGAATCAGACCCGAGGTCCGCCATCCGTTGACGAGGGCGCGGAAAACGCGGTCGCCGCCGTTGAGCTTGGGAGGATCCCATTCATAGGCGATCGAGAGGGCCTGTGGATGGTCGATGTCGGAAAGGCCGCGGTCGAGAGCCTTGATGTCAGGCACCAAAGCTGCCGCCGGGATGTTGGTGGTACCGCTGGTTGGATAGAGCGGATAGACATACGACTCGCCGGCGTTCAGGTCCTCGGTATTGGAATCGCGCGTGGCCTGCGGCATGTCGTCGTACGACTTGGACCAGGTGTAATTGGCCATCAGCTGGACCCCATGCGACATCCTCTTCACCAGGGTGGCCTGGAGTGAGTTGAAGTGGGCATCGCCGATCATGGCCGCTTCGACGATCTGGGCGAAGTTCTCGTTGCAACCCACGGTCGTGAGGCACGGACCGACGGTGGGCGCCGTGTCATAGACTCTTCTGGCGTTGGCGGCGGAGGTGCCACCAGGGAAGGTCAGCTTGGGGGCAGTCGCGGTGCCTGTGTTTGTGGCCGTGTTCACCGAGGGGTTAAGTTCGAGCTCCACGAACTGATGGCGCGACGCGGATCCCACATAAGCCAGCCGCATGGCCATCCCACCGCTGAACTGCTGCTCGAGGGTCAGGTTGAAGTCGTAGGTCACCGGCACGCGGAAATTGCCGGAAGGATCGTACTCGTTCACTTCGATCTGGTTCGGGAAGACCTGTGTGGACTTGAATGGGAGAGTGAACGGGAAAGGATTGGTATATGCACCAGCGGTTCCCGTGCCATACGGATTGCTTAACGGGCCGCCGGGAGCGCCGGTGGTTTCGTCCAGGTTGGCGAGGGTGACGGTGATGGTATTGGGGGCAAACGTGGACTGACTGAGATTGAAGAAGCCCGGCAAGCGGTCCTGGTAAAAGATGCCGTAGCCGCCGCGAACCGCAGTCTTGCCATCGCCGAATACATCGTAGGCAAAACCGACACGGGGCATGAATTGTTTGTACTGGTTCCTGACGCCATCCTCCGGGAAACCCTGGTCACCCGAGAGCACAAAGCCCGCCGGCAACCCCCCAGTTCCCGGGGCAGTTGCAATCGCGAATTGGGACGTGCCCTTATTCGCCGCATATTCGGAGGGGCTGAATGCGGTTTGGACGCCGACCTTGTTGTGCCAGGGAGCAAAGATCTCCCAGCGCAGGCCGTAGTCCAGGGTGAGGCGGTGAGTGATCTTCCAACTGTCCTGGGCGTAGACGGCCGGGAAGTGACCGCGGTCGTTGGTGTCCTCGAACATGCCCTGGGTGAGCGCGGAGAGAAAGCCCTGCTGGAAATTGGCCATGGCGTTGACGTTGGCGGCCGCCAGCGACGTGCCCGCTAGCCCGGAGGTGAAGGCGCCATAGGAGTTGTACACGTTGACCACGTCGAACTTGCTCAGCTCGTAGTGACCACCGAAGGCAAAATCGTGGGCGCCTTTGACCCAGTGCAGATCGTCATTGAAGGTGTAATTATTGCGTTCAAACAGGGCGCTTGCCGACGATCCCACCTTCATATAGCCGCTGACGCTGAGCGCCAGATACGGGCCAAGATTCGGCTGCCAGATACCGGCGAGGCCGGAACCCGAGGGGCCGAGTTTCGTGATGTCAAAGCTATTTGGAGGGCCGCCGCGCTGGGAGACTTCGCGCTGGTAGTTGAGCACGAGGTTGTTGAGAATCGTGGGCGAGAAGGTGTGGGTTTCAGAGAGCAACGCGTTCTGGTAGCGGGTTTGGAAGTACGACGTGTAGCTATAGAGGTCAGTTGGGTTGTAGATACCCGGCTGTTGGTACCAATCGTAGAAGTAGTGGCCGAAGAGGTGGTCCCTGTCGCCAAAGCTGTGGTCGACGCGAGCGTCGTACTCGTCAAAGTAGTTCTGCGTGGCGGAGAAGTAATTGACGGTGTTTCCGATTTTTCCCGCGCCCGCATCTGAGGCCGACGTGGGGAAATACGACTCGAAGTTTTGCGCAGCCTTATCGAAAGCGCTGGCGGGGATGTGGTTGTTGGGCCACGCAGCGCCAGTGAATGGATTGGAGATCTGCTGGCTGGCCGTGTTGCATAAGCCGGCTCCATTAAAGCCGCTGGTGCAGAAGTTGCTGTAATCGGCATAGGCTCCGCCAGTGGAGCTCGTGGAGAGGCCTTCTTCGGCGGCGGTGGGCGCCGTGAACGAGCCCTCGCTGCCGCCCTGGTGGATAAGGGTGTGCTGATAGCCGAAGAAGAACTGTGTGGTTTTGCCGCTCGATAGGCGCGGAATCTTCACCGGGCCGCCGATGGTGCCACCAAATTGATGGCGGTGCAACGTGTCCTGCGAACCGACTGGGTTGAAGTGGTTTTCGGCGTTGAAGAAGCCGTTGCGCAGATACTCGAATGCGTCGCCGTGGAACTGTTCGCCGCCCGATTTGCTGACGATGTTGACGGCCGCGCCGGCGCTCTGGCCGAACTCCGCGTTGTAGTTGCTGGTCTGGACGCTGAATTCCTGCAAGGCATCCGGCATTGGGTACGGATCGTTGACGTTGGTCATTTCGTCAAGGTTGTTGCCGCCATCGAGCAGGAAATTGTCCTGATTGGGCAATGTGCCGTTCACGGTGGCAACCTGCACCGGAGAAAGCAGAGAGCCCGAGAACGTTTTTCCGCTGCCCTGGTTCACGCCGTTGCCCTCGTTGGTGGCATCGACCACGCCGGCCACCAGCGTGACGAGCGAGGCCGCGGCTCTGCCGTTCAGCGGCATATCGTTGACGCTTGCCTGGTTGATGACCTGCGACAAGGTGCCGGTGGTGGTATCGACCTGTTGCGCATCGGCAGAGACACTCACGGTTTGCGATTGCGCACCGACCTTCAGCGCAATATTCACCGTCAGCGCCTGATCGGCCTCGAGAATAATTCCCTTCTGCGAGTAGAGCTCAAACCCCGGTGCAGAGACCGAGAGCGTGTAGTCGGCCGGCAGAAGAGTTGGAAAAACATACCGGCCGTCCTTGGCTGACGTTGTCGTCATCGCTGTGCCGGTTCGCACTTCGGTCGCCACCACATTGGCGCCAGGAATCACAGCGCCGCTGGGGTCGCTCACCGAGCCGCTGATAGTTCCGTAGCCTTGGGCATGAAGGCCGGTTGAGGCAAAGCACAGGAAGATGATCGCCATGATCCCTGGCAGGATCGCGAGCAAATGGCGCTTGGTTGTCATGGGTTCATTCGTCGCGGGGTGAATCCCTCGGGTCCCGCGCAGCCTCTGAGATTGAATTGAATTTGTATGCGTAAGCATTTGTTCCATAGCCTCCCTGGGGTTTGTGCAGTTCGATGGCGATGTTGCTGCCACGACCCATCGCCAAAGTTGTGATAATACGTTTGGGGAAAGCAAACAGACACAATTTCCAGATGCGCGCAAGAATATGCGGAACAACATCTATTGTCAATAGAAGAATTATTCCGTTTCCAATTCTGATTCGCTCCTTTTTCACAGCCCTCGACGAGCCATCGCAACCCTTTTCTCTCTATTTCGTTAGCCGCTTGTGCTTTCCGACGCATCCGTCGATCAGGGGTCTCCGTATCCTTGGGACGCCATCGAACCACGCCTTCAATGTGCACCCAGTCGCGAAAAGTAAATCAGCGCTCGCCGCGAAACTGCAATGGGTCAAATTCTCTAATTCACCCTTCGAAAGGCTTCCTATTGCGTGACGGTAAGTGTGTAAGAGGCAGGCTGCGTTGCTGAGCCGGCGGTTGCAGTCACAGTAATCGTGTAGTTCGCCGTCTGCGGCGACGTTTTAGACGAATTCGATCCAGAGCCGCCGCACCCCGCCAGGACTACCGCGAACGTCAGCATTCCAACCACAACCGGCAGGATGAACGGCCAACGAACGTTCTTCCTGCGCTGTAAAAACCACCAGCCGCCTCCGAACAAAAAGGCCAGCGCCGCTGCGCCTCGCAGACCGGGCCGCGAAACTGGGCTCTTGAGAGGCGCCAGCACTGCAGATTGAGTCGTGGTGGCAATGCTCATCGTCGTGCTGGCCGCGCTTCCGCTTGGCGTCACCGTCGCCGGGCTGAAGCTGCAGGTCACGCCGTTCGACGCCCCGCTACACGCGAAACTCACTTGCTGATTGAAGCCGTTGACTGGCATCACGGTAATCGTGGTCTGTGCGGTTGCGCCGGCGGCGACAGTCCCGCTCTGTGGCGACGCACCAATCGTGAAGCTTGGGACCAGCGCCTGCACCGTCACGGTGACTGCGCTCGATGTCGAGCCCGCAAAGTTCGCATCGCCGCCATAAACCGCCGTGATCGAATGCGCGCCAACCGCGAGGCTGCTCGTCGAATAGGCGGCCGCGCCGCTGGAAACATTCATCGTCGCCAGCATCGTTGTGCCGTCCGTAAAGGTTACAGTTCCCGTCGGTGTGCCGGGTCCCGATGCCGGCGTGACAGTCGCGTTGAAAGTCACGCTCGCCCCCGTGTTGACCGTCGTCGCGGATGCGGTCAGCTTTGTCGTGGTTGCAGTCAACACAGGGGCCGTGACAGCGACAGTTATGGCAGAGGAAGTGCTGCCCGCAAACGTTGTGTTGCCCTGATACGCCGCTGTGATCGAATGGCTGCCAACAGTCAGGCTGGATGTCGGGTAAGTGGCGACTCCTGACCCGTTCAGCGTCCCCGTCCCCAAGGTCGTAGTCCCGTCATAGAACGTCACCGAACCTGAAGGCGTGGAACTGGCACTCACCGTAGCAGTGAAGGTCACTCTTTGCCCTGTAGTAATGCTGGCCGCGGACGTGGACACACTTGTCGTGGTGGGAATCAAGACTGGAGCGGTCGAACCCTGATTGATCAACACGGCCTGCCCGGCAAACAGGCCCGGCAGAGTGCTCCCTGTGAAGTTCGCTACCTGCGCGGGCCCAAAAACGAGCAGATAGATTGCCTCCGATGGTTGTGCCGTTCCGCCGCTTGGCGTGAAAGTCTGTACGGTTCCATCCCCATTGCCGAGAAAGATTCCCGTGTCAAACGGAGGATTGAAGCCGGTGACGGCGACATCAAGCTTACCGTCTCCGTTGAAGTCAGCCACCGCCAGGCCATATCCATCGGTTTCGCCGCCTGCAAAGTCGAGCATATTCGGCGTCCGGAACGTGCCATCGCCATTCCCCAATGAGATGGCCAGCTCAGAATCTCCATTGCTGGCCGTCCCCAGCGTCACCAGGTCCGGCTTTCCGTCGCCGTTCATGTCCGCGATGACAATCTGTCCCAGTACTCCGCCAAAGGTAGGCTGGTTGAAGTTGTCTGCCACGGGCGGCGTCAATGCAGAGCCGAAGGTGCCGTCGCCATTGCCCAGAAACAGTTGCAGCGAGTACGTGAACAAATCGGTTGAGGAATTAAGTGCTCCTGATTCGGTGAAGAGATCCAGTTTACCGTTCCCCGTAACGTCGCCAAATTGCACCACAGTCGGCGGAAGATTCGTCGGAGCCGTTGTGCTCGAATAGGTCTGGATGACCTGTGGCGCCTGGAACGTGCCATTGCCGTTGCTGAGTTGCACGGCGATTCCCTGCTCGTATGTGTTCGTTTGATAGACCGCGACGCTGTAGCTGTAAATCAGATCGGCCTTGCCGTCGCCGTTCACATCGGTCACAAACAGATTGCTTAGCGTCTCGTAATCGTCGAAATCACCCGCCGGGGCGAACGTCGGCGCCTGAACAAAGACGGGCGCGTTGAAGCTGCCGTCGCCGTTGCCCGTCGCCAGAAAATAGCCAGCCTCTCCATTCGGACCATAGAAGCTCTGCGGAAAATAAACCAGGTCGACAATTCCATCTCCCCTTGTGCTCCCCAGTCCAAATGAATCCAGCTGTTGGAACGAAAAGGAGCTTCCTCCAATCATGATCGGAGAAATCTGCAGCGTGGGCCCGGTCTTGAAGGTTCCGTTTCCATTGCCCAGATACGAGGTGAACGAAACGTTCGTGCTGTTGCCCGTCGCATTTACGCCCACGCCGTCCTGGATCTTGTCGCCGTTCAGATCGGCCATGTTCGTGCCGGTGAACGTAAAGGGCAGCTCCGGCGCTCCGCGAAACGTGCCGTCACCGTTGCCCATCAGCGCATAGGCCTGGCCAGGCTCGAATTGATCGCCGCCAAATTTCCCGCCTCTGGCAATCCCGCTGTAGAGGTCCACGTTCCCATCGCCGTCCAGATCAGTCGCATTCAGGTAACCTACATTGGCGATTGAGGCATAACCGCCGTCAGCCGTAAACGTGCCGTCTCCCTTGCCCAGGTAGATCGAAATCGACTCCCCATTGTCAACCGCGAGATCGATCTTGCCATCCTTGTTGAAATCCCCCGCCACCACATTCGGGCTCCATTCCGACGTTGACGCCGGAGTGGAAAATGCAACGGTTGCCGATTGCGTGAAAGTCCCGTCGCCGTTGCCCAACAGAACTACTCCGGCAGAAGTCACCAGGTCCTTCTTTCCGTTGCCCAGCAGGTCGGCGCTAACCAGCCCGAAATACGGAACGCTTCCGCTCAGGCTGCTAAAGCCAGAGGGAGGAGTCATCGTGGTCGATTG
Source organism: uncultured Acidobacteriaceae bacterium (assembly GCA_963758785.1). Classification (GTDB taxonomy): domain Bacteria; phylum Acidobacteriota; class Terriglobia; order Terriglobales; family Acidobacteriaceae; genus Telmatobacter. The sequence goes on along the minus strand of CAVWXA010000007.1, from coordinate 276,925 downwards.
CGGCGACTGGAACGTGCCATCGCCGTTGCCGGCAAGGAAAGAGATCGAGTAGGTCGTCGATCCCGACGCGAACGAGGAAGTGGTCGCGACAATGTCAGGCTTTCCGTCGCCATTGAAATCATCGATGACCAGGCTGATTCCGTTGTCCCCGGGCAAAGAATAGGTCAGCGGCGACTTAAACGATCCATCGGCATTGCCCAATAGAATCGCTACCGAAGCTGAGCTGCCGGAGGTCGCCGCACCGTTGATCACGGCAAGGTCGCCATTGCCATCGCCGTTGAAATCCGTCGCCGCAACTGCGATTGGATCTGCGTTGGTATTCGAAATTTCGCCGACCGTCATATTGTTGGCCTCAAGTGAAGTGAGGCCCAATGTGAAAATCACCTGGTATCCAATCACAGGGTCATAGCCGGTCCGCGTAATGACGCTCACGTTGCTGGTGGTCACACCTGTAGGCACGAATGATCGCGAAGTGATCCCGAGCAGCGGATCACCGCAACCGGCTGGCCAGTTGCCTCCGGTGGTCGTTAATCCGGCAGCAGTGTGAAGTACCTGATCGAAATTCGACGTTTCTCCGGCGATGTCGTAATTCACCGTGGGCAGGCTCAGTGTGTACGTGGAGTAGCCCATCGTCAGTGAGCAATTGGAGGTGCGATCCATCCCCACAAGATCGCCCAATGGGGCATTGATGACCGTGGCGTTGCCCAGGAACGGCGCCACTGAAGGCTGCGTCGAAATTGACGACTCCGTGGCCCACTTGAGCAGGACGCGCGTCAGGTCCGCTAGCGAAAGATCACGCCACCTGGGGTGCCGCTCCAACTGCAGCTCCCGCAACACGGCCATTCGCTGCGCCAATGTGAACTTGGGATATTGCTCGGATACGGTCAGAAGTGTGCTTCTCGCCGCGAGTATCGAGTGTCTCCGGCTCGAGCTCACGAACACGGCCACTAGGATCGCGGCGGCCACAAATATGACAGGGACGACGAACCAACGCCTTGGGATTCTCATGCGGCACCTGCGGGAAAGCTGCGGCACAACGAGAAAGTGCTCAAGAACACGCCTACGATTGTCTTTGGGGGGAAGGCCGCCGGCGCCGGGCTTGCGAGATATTGATGCCGGTATTTCCGAATCTTAGCTACAGTTCAGAGCGCGCGTCAAGACCTTTCTCTGTCTTTGAATGCTCAAGCCGAACACTAACTGCCCCGGCGCCGCTACGCTCCCTGCTGTTTGTGATTTCGCTGGTGCGCCGTCAGTACCAGGGCCATCAGGGCCGTCAGGAATGAAACTCCCGCCAGCGACAGAAATGCGTCTCTCCACCCGAACGCCACGCTGATCCTCGCGACCGTGTCGCCAGAAAGCCATCCGGCCATGTATCCAAATCCATCGATAATGCCCGCCGCGGTAGCGCTGCCACGTTGGCCACCGAAATCGAGGCTCATCGCTCCCGCCAGGTAGGAGTAAGGTCCAAGCAACGTGAAGCCCACCAGCCCCACCAGGATAGTCGGCGCCAAGCTGCCGCCGTTGCCCGGCACGTGCCACATCATCACCAGGCATCCCGTGCACGCTGTCATTCCAGTGACCATCAGCACGTTGCGCCCGCTCGGGCCTAGCTTGTCGCTCAGGAACCCGCCCAGCAGGACTGAAACTCCACCACATAATGGAAATAGCGCGCTGCGGCTCGCCGCCACACTCCCCGAGAGCCCGACAAACTGCACAAAATAAGTCGGCGTCCACAAATTAAAAGTCTCCCGCAGAAGCGTCGCTCCAAACGCGATAATGCATACCAGCCAGAAAGCAAGGCTGGTCAGCAGCGGACGCAGAATTGCGCCCAGTTCCGCTTGGCCACCGTCGATCACCGTCTCCTCGCCCGCGTAAACGTTTCTTGGATTCACTTCCGGTGTCGGGAGCCCGCGCTCCTCGGGCCCCTCGCGCAGAAGCAGCATGTTCGTCACCATCAGCACCGCCAGCGATGCCGCGCTGAAGAACAACACTCCGCGCCATCCCACCCCGTGCGCCATTAGCTCGCTCATCGCCCACCGGCAGCCGGCGTCGCCGAACAGAAAACTCAGGCTCACCACCGCCATCACGCTGCCATACGTGGAGTAAGAAAACCAGCGTGACGAAACCCGCACCAGCCCTGCCCAGCCCTGGGACTGAAACAGCCGATTTCCGATCCAGGCCAGCGTGAATATCGGAAATCCGCCGCTTATCGCAAAGATGATTGTGAAGAAGATCGACCCGGCCATTCCGCCCAGAAAATTTCGCCGCCCCCCGCCCGTATCGGCCAACGGACCGGAGAAGAACTTGCCGAATGCGTAGGCCACTGTGCCGAGCGAGGCGATAAAGCCTAACCGTATCTGTGCCTGGTTCGGCGTAATGCCGTGCCGCGCCAGATCCTGGATCAGTTGCGGCAACACCACCGACAAATCGGAGCGGCAGAAGTAATAGCCTGAATAGCCCAGCGCCAGGAGCGCGACCGTGGCCCCGTGCCAAAGCGTAAATCGCCGCTGTGACCCTGGCTGCGCAGGCTCAATCTCGCCTTCGGCTAAGACTGTTTCGGCGGACACACTAGAACGGTACCACAGGCCTCCGACCGCCGATTCAGCCGCCGCGGCGCGCGGCCGCGCTTCTTCATCGCATTTTCATCGGCAGAGTTTTGCGCAGCTCGATTGCATCTTCGCTGGTCAAGTTTCTCTCTGCACTTTATTTCCCATTTTGTATCTCGCCGCATTAAGATGATCCGCCGAGGGGTTCTGCCCGGCAAAACTTTCGCTGAATCAGCCTGACTGCGGACCAAGGCACGAATCCTTTCGGGAGTTTTCATCATGCGATTCCGCCGGCACGCCCATGGTGTTCGTCTATTTATCGCCGCGTATTTCGTTGCAGTTTCACTGGCTCTGTTCTCCTCAATCGCGACGGCGCAGCAAGCTTCTGCTCAAGCCGACCCCCTTTCCGCCATCCACGCAGGATTTGTGACTCCTCCTGGCGATGCGCGGCCCATGGTCCGCTGGTGGTGGTTCGGGCCGGCGGTCGAAAAGCCCGAGCTTGTGCGCGAGTTGCGGACCATGAAGGCAGGCGGCATCGGCGGCGCTGAGATTCAACCTGTCTATGCCCTTGAACTTGACGATCCCGCAAAGGGATTCCGCAACATTCCCTTTCTCTCTAAAGATTTCCTCGACATGGTCAGCTTCGCCGCGCAAACCGCGCACGATCTGGACATGCGCATGAATCTCACTCTCGGCAGTGGCTGGCCTTATGGCGGATCTTACGTCCCGGTCAATGACGCGGCCGGCCGCCTGCGCGTTGTGGCCGACGTCACACCGGAGGGCGCTTCATCCCTTCCCATCCCCTCCATCCGCAACGGAGAAAAGTTGCTTGCAACGTTCCTCGCTTCTGGAACCCCCGGGCACTACGACGCCGAGCACACAACGCAATTGGATTCGATTCGCGACGACCGCCTGAATCTGCCGTCGGGCATCTCGGGACCACACGTCGTTCTGTTTTTCATCTCCAGCCGCACCGGCCAGCAGGTGAAGCGTGCGGCAGTCGGCGCGGAAGGTTTCGTTCTCGATCACTTCAGTATGGAAGCGATTCAGAATCATTTGAAAACGGTTGCCGATCCGTTGATCGCGGCGTTCGGGAAGAACCTGCCCTACTCGGTGTTTAGTGACAGCCTCGAGGTGTACGAATCCGATTGGACTCCCGATCTTCTTGAAGAGTTTCACGCGCGACGCGGTTACGATCTGACGCCGCACCTCCCCGAGCTCGTTGCCGGAACCACGCCAGAGGCCGCTGATTTGCGCTATGACTGGGGCCGCACACTGGCTGAGCTGATCGATGAGCATTATCTGACGCCGCTCAATACCTGGGCGCGCCAGCACCACACAAAGTTCCGCTCACAAAGCTACGGACAGCCTGCGGTGACACTTTCGAGCAACGCGCTCGTCGATCTGCCTGAGGGTGAAGGTTCGCAGTGGCACGGCGGATTCTCGTTCACGCGCTGGGCCACTTCGGCGAGTCACGTGTATGGCCGCCCCATCACCTCTTCAGAAACTTGGACGTGGCTGCACTCCCCGTCGTTCCGCGCCACGCCGCTCGATATGAAGGCCGAAGCCGACACTTTTTTCCTGCAGGGAATCAATCAGCTCGTGGGCCACGGCTTTCCCTATTCGCCTCCTTCGGCCGGTGATCCTGGCTGGTCATTCTACGCGGCTGCAGTCTTCAACAATCACAATCCGTGGTGGATTGTGATGCCGAATGTCATGAGCTACCTTTCGCGCATGAGCTACCTGATGCGCCAGGGCGAGCCGGCCAACGACATCGCGGTATTCCTCCCTGAAGAAGACGGCCAGGCGCGATTCCGGCTCGGCCACGTCTCGGTCACCGACGAGATGCGCTTGCTGCTCGGGCCAGATCTGGTTCCCGCAATTCTCGACGCAGGCTACAATCTCGATTTCATCGATTCTGCCGCGATCGATCGCGAAGGCATTGACTATCCGGTGCTTGTTATGCCGAATGTCGAGCGGTTACCGCTGGCGACATATCGCCGCATCCAGGAATACGCGCGCGGCGGCGGCATGGTGATTGCGGTCAAGGCCGCGCCCTCTCGCGCTCCGGGCTTCACTGAAGGCCCGCGCGATTCCGCTGCCGTGGCGCAAATCTCACACCAGCTTTTCGCGCCCGATGCGAAAGATGCGAAGGTCGTCGCCGGTCCCGCCGACTTAGGCTCTGCCATCGGCGCCGTGCTCAAGCCGGACGTGGCGATTACACCGGCAGCACCCACGGTAGGCTTCATTCATCGCAAGCTGCCGGATGCCGATATCTATTTCCTCGCCAACACCGACAATCATCCCCACTCCTTCCAGGCGACCTTCCGCTCTGATAAGGAGGGCGCGGTGTGGTGGGACCCGTTCAGTGGTAACGCCACAGGCGCTGGAAGAACCCATACTCTGTCGACGCATCTCGAGCCCTATGAATCCAAGGTTATTGTTTTTACGAACCATGTGGTGCCCGCGCCCCAGGGGCCGGCTGAACCGGATTTTGCGCCGATCGACCTGACTCACGATTGGAAACTGACATTCGACAAGACCGGCGCGAATGCAACAATGCCGACGCTGCAATCCTGGGCGGGGATCGCGGGAGAAAAATACTATTCCGGGACTGTCACCTACACACGCACCGTCGAGATTCCGGAACCGGTGGCGCACGTTGGACACGTACTGCTGGATTTCGGCATCGGAACTCCGGTGGAGCGCACGCAGCTTCATCAGGCTGGCACACGCACGTGGCTCGATCCCCCGCTGCGCGAAGCGGCTCAAATCTACGTGAACGGAAAGCTCGCTGGCGCGGTGTGGCATCCGCCGTTCCAATTGAATCTAGCGCCACTGCTGCACGCCGGCGCAAACGAACTGAAGATCGTTGTTGCCAACACTGCTATCAATGAACTGGCCGGGCGCGCCGGGCCGGATTACTCGCTGCTCAACATGCGCTACGGCGAGAAATTCACTCCGCAGGATATGGATCATCTTGAACCTCTGCCTTCGGGAATCCTAGGACCGCTGCGCCTGATTTCCGGTCGGGATGCAAGACAGCAGGAGAATCAGCAATGACCACCGAATCTGTGAAGACGCAGCCGGCCTTGACTGGAGAGAACCCGGAGAACTGGTCTGTGACTTTCAGCCGGCGCAGCTTTTTGAAAACCGCGTCCACGGCAGCCGCAGCCGAAGCCCTCGGCAACGGTCTCGATCTGTTGGCGCAGGACACGGGAAAATACAGCGGCATCCTGATTCCGACCAACGCGCATCCCGCGGTGCGCAGCGCTGCGGAGATGATCGCGCCGAAGATCGGACTGAAGGCCGACGCCATCCACAACTTTTCCGGTGCGGCGAAGATGCGCAGGAATTTCATTGTCCTGGCCCTGAAAGATACCAAAGGTGTAGCTGCGACGCTCGCCAACCCCATCGAGCGCGACGGTTACGCCGTGCTGGCGCAAAACGGCGGACTGATGGTTTGCGGAGCGCGCCCACGTTCGCTGCTCTTTGCCGCCGGCGAGACGCATCACTGGCTCGACCACACCGACGGTGTGTGGACCCGTAATCCGGAATTCGCCATGCGCTTCGGTACTCACCATGCGGAACACAGCGTTGCCGAGCTGGTGTCGATACTGGGCGCCAACACGATCGTCGCTCCGCTCCACGCCAGCGTCTCGCTGAAAAACGAAATGCCGGAGGTCTACACAAAACTGCACGCTGACGCGCAACATAGGCTCGCCGCGGCCGAAGCCGACGACATGAAGCGCAACGCCACCCTCGTCAAGGAATTTCACGACGCCGACGTCGAAGTCTTTGCCGACCTGCCCTACGGGAACAACTTCAGCCGCTGGTCACCGGAGTTGTACGAGGCATTTCTCGCCGTTTACCCCTCGGCAAAAGGCGTGCCCGAAGAACACTCCTGGGAAAAAGCCGCGCTCTGCCCCTCCGATCCGGCAACATGGAAACTCTTTGAGGCTTACGTGCGTGAGTGCGCGCGCCAGTCGCAGGCCGACGGTGTCGCTTGCACCTTCTGGGACCAGTTCGGCATCTTTTGCCATGACGAGCGTTGCCAGAAAAGCGGCCTCGACCAATTCAAGAATGAATTGCACGCGGCCATCTCGCACTACTACGCCGCCGTACAGCCGATGGGCAAGAAACTGCATTTGCGCACCTGGTCCTCCGGCTGTCCGCACTGGCTCGGCGCAGAATATGTGCACGCGCCCGGCTACAGCAATTTCAGCGAGTCGCACTACGAGTTGTGGTCGCGCGTCATCACGGACACTCCCAAAGAAATCCTGATGCAGACCAAGGTGTACCACTCCGACTGCGAGCCTGACCCGCGCTTCACCACCCTGCTGGGCAAGTGCAAACCGCATCCCGAGATTGTCGAGTATCAGATGGTAGGCCAGACAATCGGCCGCCACTACACCCCTGCCGCGACGGTGAACTATACGGCGTGGACGATGAAGAAAGCGCACGATCTCATCGGCAGTGAAGGCGGCTCTGAGATCACGCCGGGCGGCACGATGCAATCGAATTACGATCCCTATGCCGACATCTTGAACAATGTGGACATCTACGCGTGGCGCGAGCTGACGTGGGACCTCAACGCCAGCGTAGATCAGATCTTTGCTGGCTGGGCCGCACAGATTTATTCGCCGCAAGCCGCGCCGCACATGGCGAAAGCGATGCAGCTCTCTGAAGAGGCCGCCTATCGCACGTGGTCGCCGCTGGGCCATGGCTCTGACACCAACTCCGGTTTTGTCGCAGATATCGCGCGCCGCGAAACGCTGCTGCGCTATACCAATCGCTACTACCTGCCCGAGTATGCGAAGTTCCTGGAGCCAACGAAGGAAAATATCCAACTGATCGTCGACGAAAAACAGAAATGCCTGGCGGGAATCGATGCCATGTTCGCGGAGATCGAGGCGGCAAAACCGTATCTGAAGCAGGAGCAGGCCGACGAAATTGCGACGCGTTTCGACTGGCTGCGCGAGTTCGCCATCTGCAATGTCGCGCTCGATATTAGCCTGTGGCGCTTCCGCTGGCTGCGCGCGCAGGCTGCGCTGCTCACCACCGATCCCGATCAATTGAAGCCTCTCGCCGAGGCCTTCGACACCGTAACGGCACACGCGCCCAAGCTCTTCCACTACAATCCTGCGCAGAAGTTCGCCTGCTACGACGTGCCGTTGGGGCAGCTCCGGGTGAAACCGAATCTCGGCTCGCCACTGCGCCTGATGCACGAGATCTACACAAAGTCACTCGCGTTCATGCAGGAGTCCGTCGGTCCGGATTATTTGCCGAAAGAGTGGATCCGCGCCGAAGTGCAGATGAACGTCCCGACTGAAACAAGGCAGCCGCAAACGTAGAGCATCCAAAGCTGTTTCACAGAACTCGCCTCGCTGAGATTTTGTTTGCGCGACGCCCCACCCATTCCGTACCATGACTCCCGATCGTGAGGACAACCATGAACCGCCGTGAATTCTCTTCTCTTTTGCCATTGCTCGCCGCCGCATCCGCTCTCGCTCCAGTTGCGGAGGGCCAGGCGTCGCCGCCCGCAGCACATGCGCCGCTTGAGCCACTTGTCTCGGGCCGCTATCCACAAATCGAGCCCACAAACCCGCACCCTTCGCCGCGCATGTCAAAGCATTTCCTCATGGGAATGCTGCCCGACAACATTCGGCTTGAAGCGCACTTCACGCATCTCGCGCCCGGCGCGCCACCCGAGCCGATCGGCACGCACAAGCACACGGAGATCTGGTTTATCCACGAAGGCACGGCGCGGCTAATGACGGCGGGTGTGACGCGCGATCTTGTGGCAGGCGATATGGGCGTGTGCATCGCCGGCGATCAGCACACCGTTTACAACGCCAGTCAGACCGAACCAGCGTCGTACTTCGTTTGTACGGTGGGCCCGCCTGAGTAATAGAAGCCACGAATCAGGCAATCGTATGCCGATTTCGAGGCTGGGTCACCCGGTGCTGTGCCTTCGTGTTTAGTGACACAAATTTACAAAATGTGACGGTCGTCGCTCTGCACAAGCGCCCGGGTCGTCGCCATTTGCGCAGCCAATCAGCCAATGCTCAAGGGCCTGCTCACACCAGGCTGTAAAATGTCGAAAGCGCATCGCTCGCAATCCTTGAATGACCTACTACGACCAAGTCGCAGAGGCTGCCGCTTTTCTCAGAGCCAGGCTGGGCTCGCTCGCGCCGAAGGTGGGCATTGTGCTCGGCTCCGGACTGGGCGCTGCGGCCGACGCGGTCGCCGATCCAGTCATCGTGCCCTACAGCGAAATTCCCCACTTCCCGCAATCGACCGTCGAAGGCCACTCAGGACGCATGGTCGCCGGGCTGCTCGGCGGCGCGCCGGTTGTCATCATGCAGGGGCGCGTCCACTACTACGAGGGCTACACGCCGCTCCAGGTCACCTTCCCCATGCGGGTGCTGGGCGCGCTGGGTATCCGCGCCGTGGTGCTGACGAATGCGGCCGGCGGCATTCAAGCTGGGTATCACGTAGGCCAGCTCGTCGTCCTGGCCGACCACATCAATCAGATGGGTTGGAATCCGCTCAACGGCGCAACGAGCCGCGCTTCGGCTTCCGACCCGGCGCGGGACTTCGCTTCTTCGACATGACCGAGGCATATTCGAAGGCGCTGCGCGAGCTGGCGAAAAAGGCGGCAAGTCGAAGAGGGCTTTGCGCTGGAAGAAGGCATTTACCTCGCCACGCCCGGCCCGAGCTTCGAAACGCCGGCCGAGATTCGCGCCTTTCGCGCTCTAGGCGCGACTCTTGTCGGCATGTCTACCGTGCCGGAAACGATCGTGGCGCGGCACATGGGAATTGAGGTGCTGGGCATCTCCTGCGTCACCAACCTGGCCGCGGGGCTGGGCGCAACCCCTCTGAGTCACGAAGAAGTTTCTGAGACCGGCCGCCAGGTCGAGAGCCGGCTTGCCGCCTTGCTCAAACGGCTCGCCCCCAGAATTGCCGCAAGAGTGGAAGCGGAACCGTGAGTTCGATTACCGGCGCCAAAGCTGCCCGCGAGACCGCCGCTGAAGATCCTCGCCTGCCCTTTCCACCTACGGTGGTGGGCATTGCCGGATGCTCGGGATCAGGCAAGACCACGCTGGCCGACGAGCTTGCGCGCACGCTCGGTGGACTTCGCTTCCATCTTGATGACTACTACGTCGACCTCACAGACCTGCCTCTCGAAGAGCGCAAGCGTCAGGAACTTCGACGATCCTTCGATGATTGAAATTCCGCTGCTCGCCGCACATGTGGGCGCGCTGGCTCGCGGAGAATCCATCGAGCGCCCGGTTTACGATTTCGCCACGTACACGCGCATTCCCGGCCGCACGTATCGCGTTACCGCGGGACCGTTCCTTATTGTCGAAGGTCTTTTCGCGCTCTACTACCCCGAGCTTGCATCGCTTCTATAACCTGCGCGTTTACATCGATACACCGGATGCGCTGTGCTTTGAGCGCAGGCTCAAGCGCGATATGGACGAACGTGGCCGTACCGCGGAAATGGTGCGCTATCAATATGACTCGACGGTTCGGCCCTCGAGCGTGGCCTACGTGCGCCCATCTGCCGTGTATGCCGATCTAACTGTCGATGGAACCGGCGCTCTGGATTGGAAGGTGGAGCGCGTGATGACGGAGATGCGCAAGCGCGGGTTGCTGACTGGCTTGAAGTAAGCAGCGAAATCGTTGCTTGCCGCACCGCCGCAGTGAGCAAAGCAAGCGGCCCGGATCGCGAGGCGGTCCGGGCCGTTTGCTTTCAAGGCTTACTTGCTCTGGCAGCAGCTATCGGTGCAGCCGTCCTGGCAGCAGGTCTGGCCGCACCCGTCCTTGCAGCAGTTGTGGCAATAGATCGCTTTCGCCGACAGCGGCGAGGTCTGTGCGAAAGCAGTGATGGCGAGAACGGCGGCGAATGAAATAAGTGCGAAAGTACGCTTCATTTGAATCTCCTTAACGTTAGAAATGCTGATTACAAATCGAGCCGAAAGGTCACATGAAGACTTTGCGGCCCCTTCGTTTGCATGAACGTCAGGAGTGATTTAGATACGGAAAACTTGGTCGAGAATGTAACGCGGGGGAGACGTCGCGCGCGTGTCATCTCGAGCATTCACCGCGAGAGCTTGGCGTGGCGCAAAAGCCTCAACTACAACCGGCGCAGGCGAGCCGGCCACTACCAGCTTCAACTTTTCCGGAGTCGCGGCAAAAACAACGGCCTGCGGAACCGCCTTCGCGCAGCAATCCTGGCCGCAATTACTCGCGTCCATCTGGTTGCCCATTGGGCAATCCAACCCCATTGTGTTCGTAGCCATGGGGCAGCCGGCAGCACATGCTGCGCCCGAGCCCGCCACGCAGGACAGGCCGAAAAGAACAGGCTGCGCCGCGAGCAGGCCAATTGCAAGAACCGCAACGAATTGGACGAGCCGTTTCATCCCTGCTTTTGAACATACGCAAGGATTGCGCGCAAGGATGTGTGCTGCATCACATCGATGCGCTCAAGACCATATTTGAACGAAGGATGTTCGCTAGAAGCGACGAATGCGCAATCCCCGCTACTTCCTGGCCGTCAGCGCCGCCACCGGCACCAGCATGTCTTCCTTGCGCATCACCATGTTGGTCGCGTTCAGCGAGGCCAGCTCGAAGCCGTGACCGTGCGTGATCGCGTCGGTCGGGCAGGCCTCGACGCAGTAGCCGCAAAAGATGCAGCGGTTGTAGTCGATGTTGTAGACCTTGGCGTACCGCTCCGACGAGGAGATGCGGTTCTCCGTCGGTGTTCTCTGCCGCTTCAATATAAATACAGTTCGCCGGGCACGCCGCCGCGCACAGAAAGCACGCCACGCACTTCTCCAGGCCGTTTTCGTCGCGCTGCAAGCACGTGCGCGCCGCGGAAGCGCTGCTCGAAGACCGCTCCGCGCATGGGGCCGGGCCCGTCGGGGTAATTCTCCACCTCGTGGGCTCAAACATCTCGCGCAAAGTGATGCTCATGCCCTTGGCGATGCCGGCGACGTTGCGCACAATCGACATGCCTCCAGTATACGATGTGGGTGAGGAGCAAATCATGAAGCGTTTGGGTAGCTGCTTCAGCTATATCCCTGTTTGTTACTGTGTGTTGGCAGCACTCCGCGCAAAAGGCCAGAGCCAGCCGCAGTCCGCTGCCGATGAGCGAGGCGCGCAAGCCCGCGCCGCCGGCCGGGCCGCTGGAGATCACCTTCGGCGACAAGTCCGCAACGTGGACCGCAGCGCACGCTGGCCGCCTTGCCGCACACCACCGTCACCGTCTACAACGAGCACACGAAGGCCAACGAGACCTACTCCGGCGTGCCGCTTGATCGATCTGCTCACGCCGCTCGGGCGTGACCGACAAACCGCGCGGCAAGGATCTGCGGCTTTATGTGGTGGCCGCCGGCTCCGATGGCTACGAGGTGGTGTATTCGATCGGCGAAGTCACGCCCGATGTGAACGACGCCACGGTGATCGTGGCCGACACCGAAAACGGCACGCGCTCGCCGACGACGGCCCGCTGAAGTGATCGGCACACGCGAGAAGCGCCCTGCGCGCTGGGTGCGCAACCTGGTCGCCATTCGCGTGCTCACGGCGGAGTGAACGAGCGCGCGCCAGGCGAAGTCCTCACTGTCAATGCTGCGTTGTCCCGATGGCTCGGCGCGGGTTTCTCCTGCGGCCTCGCCGCTTTTTCGGGCGCTCGTTGAGCGCAGGAGCTTGTGGCACTTGCCGGCCGCACGTTGCGGTCGGCAGCGACGGGCTTGCTGACGGCCGGGCTGGGCGGCTTGCCGTGATTCACGGCGCAGAACTGTCCGCGATTCGATTGATAGCTCTTCGCGTGCTGCACCTGCGTGCTCATGCGCGGAGCCACCGGTTCGTGCCACGCCGCCTTTTCCTGCGGCGCCGGGCGACCTCTGCACGCCTTGCGACCCACCATGGAAGCTCACGCGCGAAGTAGTCTCGCCGCACGATTCGCCGTGATACGTATAAACGTTGTGCACTCACGTTCTGCGTTCACGTTGTTGTATTCGCGGTTGTAGAAGAAGTGGCCGCTGTTCCAGTAGCCGCCTTCGTAGCCCGGTGCCGACGTAGCCGAACCCATAGTTGATGCCGCCGTAGAATCCGATGTGCGAGCCCCAATGGCCCGGATAGAAGATATAGCGGCCGCCGCTGGAGCCCCAGTAGCCCGGCGTCCACAGCGCACCCGTGTATGGTGGCTCGACCCACGCGCCCGGCACCCAGTAGTAGCCGCTCGAGCGCCCAGTGCCCAGTAGCCGGGAGTCCAGATGTATCCGTCGCCGGGATGCGGGCGGCTGACTGTAGTCGGGCAACGGCGGCGGAGGATTCGGAGGCCGTTTCCGTCGGCTGCTCATTGTAATCCGAATCGTCAGCATCGCTGGTTGTCGCAGTCGTGGCACTTTCCGTGCTGTACGACGTTCCTGACGGCGCGCTTCCCTTTTCTCCGGGCGCAAGATTCGGCCGCAGCCGGATCAGGCCCCTGATCCTGCGCCGTACTACTGGCGGTCGGCGAGAGGCGGCGTCGAGGATTGGTTGCTGATGGCATCCGGCAATGCCGAATGCGCCCGCACAGGCAAACAAAATCAGATACAGCCACGACTGCTTCAGTCGGTTCATTGGGATCTCCCGTCAATCTGGATGCAATCCAGCGCTTTTGAGGTTGCCGCGCCTTCTTCGCCGCCGCACCCCGCCTTCTCCGCGCCGGGCCCGTTTCCAGCGACAATCCGCTACGGCTGATTGCCGGCGGGAAAATGCGGCGCGCTAAGTTGGCCATTTAGGGGGAATCCGCGTATTCGCGGCCAGGTGATTTCGTGTCGTCGCTGCTATTCCGCACTCCTAAGATCGGAAGCGCCGCGCCCCAGGAAGTTAAATTCCCGAGGCGCTGCAGCGCTGCGCAGTCCGAGCCTCTCTGAGGCCGCGATCCTCGATGATGGTCCGTCTGCCCGCCTCCGCTTCGCACCTGCGGGCTTTACGTTGCGGTCGGCCGGCAGTGGCCGGCTGATCGCCGGACTGGCAGGCCGGCCGTGATTCTCTGTTCGCATATTGCCCGCGAACCGCGCCATAGTGTCTGCGCGTGTTGCATCTGCGAGCTCATGCGCGGAGCAGTCGGCTCACGCCACGCCGCCGCTTCCGACGGCCTCGGAGCGCGCCTGCACGCCGCCGGGTCCGCCGCGATAGCTTGTGCGATGCGGCAGTTGCCGACGCGCACGTTCGCGTGATAGCTGTACACGTTGTGCACAACCCTCGCATTGATGTTGTTGTACACGCGGTTATAGAAGAAATGGCCGGAGCGCCAATAGCCGCCTTCGTATCCGAATCCAACGTAGCCGAACCCGTAATTGATGCCGCCGTAGAAGCCGATGTGCATGCCCCAGTGGCCGGGATAGAACGAATACCGCCCGCCGTAGAATCCCCAATAGCCCGGCGTCCAGAGCGCACCCATGTAAGGCGGCTCAACCCACGCACCTGGCACCCAGTAGTAGCCGGTCGGACCCCACGCCCAATAGCCGGGAGTCCAGATGTAGCCATCGCCCGGCGCGGGCGGCTGCTGATAATCGGGCAGCGGCGGCGGGGCTGCGTCCGCCGTTTCCGTGGGCTGCTCGGCGTATCCGCGAATCGTCGGGACCCTGGCCCGGGTGCGGCCGCCTGCGTCAGGCGGAGGCGGAGCCTCGGTCGTATACGAAGGTCCCGACGGCGCCTTGTTGCCTGCGGCGGGATCAGGCCCCTGATCTGCAGGAGCCCCTTGATCCGGAGGCGGAGGCGCCTGATCCTGCGCGCCCGCAACTGCGGCACTGACAACTGAAGAAGACGAAGTGAGCTTGCAATGGGATCCCGCCAAAATAAGGAACCCCGCAGCTGCAAGTGATGCGCAAAGCGTGAGTCGAGGAAGTGTGTTCATCTTGCCCTCCAACCTTCGAATTGATTAAACACTGCCTGGGGCGGTTAAGTCTCGAATTTCCCTGAAATACTTCCGCTCCGTTGTAACTCGTCGGTTGTCAGGGGTCTGCCTCGAGTGAGCGCCCGCGACAACCACGGGCGGCACAGCAGGCGCGAACAAAATAAATTGAATCGAGTTGCATTCCTTTCTGCACGAAAAACTCTCCCATCGAGGGCGCGGTCGCCGCAGCACCCGGAGCTTCGCTGAGACCAAGCGCATTCATCACCGTCAGCAGCATACTTTCGTGCTGGTACACCGTGGACGATGCTTGCTGGTAGCCTGCCTTGACGTTCGGCCTCCAGAGCACCGGCGCCACATGACCACCACCGTAGGCGGTGTCGCTGTCCAAAGATTCGTCGAAATCGACAAGCAAAATGCCATCGCCGCCGGATTGAAAAGCTGCGATGCCCGAAAGCGGAGCCACTACATTCGCCTGCAGCGAGGTGTCGGCGTCGAGCGGCGCCGCGCTATGAGCGTCGTCGTCAATGTCAGGTACGATGAACGAGAACTGCGGCAGCGCATTGTTCGCCACGTCGGCGGCAAATTGCGTAAACGGCCAAATGGTTTCGTCGGCAACTTGCGAATTGTCTGCCACGTCTGACAGCATGGCAAACGGATTGTGGCGGATCTCGTAAAGACCGGTATCTCCACCGAGATAACCTTGCGTGATCCCCTCTGCATACACTCTGAAAGACACTCCTGCCGCCAGCATTCGGCGCGCGATGTTGTCCACATCCCACACCTGTGTCGAGCTATCATTGTTGGTCAGAATCTGGCCTGTGGTCAGCATGAAGTAGTTGCCGATCGAAGGATGGGCGTCAGCGCAGCGGTGCAGGGCAATGGTTCCGTCAATTCTGCGGTTACGTGGTCGGCAACAACCCGTGTCATCATTTCCGACGGGGCTTTCGTGGCTCCATCTTCTCCCGGCGAGGTTACTGTGAAAGTCACCAGCGTTGAGGACAACGCAATGGCAGGTACCGCGACGGCCACGCGCAGTGTCGCGTGGGCTTGAACGAGGCGAAAGTCAGCAGCTATGTCGGCGCAAACGCGATTCCCACCGGCTCCCGGGTATCAGTGGCGTCCTCCGGGCGGTGCGGACCGCCCGAGATTGTTAGCTGGCGGGGTGGTCACCGGCTTGCGTTGCGGTTGCGCGTTCAGCAACTGTTGGCACAGCGCCGAGTCCTGCCCGCGCTCCAGTCCCTGCACCGTATCCTGCCCGCGGCACAGGCGCAGCTTCATGGCGTCGGCATCGTCGCGCGTCACCTCCTAGCGTCCGGTCCAATCCGCTGAAGGGGTCCACGTCGTAACGGAAGATCGTGTCGCTCGGCGGTTTCTGCTTGCCGAAGTCCATGTGATTCCAAGTGCACAGCTCCGCGCGGCTGTCCTCGCCCCGTCATCACGGCAAAAACCTGCGTCCATGTAATGCCGCTGCCGCTGGGCGGAATCGCGTTCCACACCAGGGCACCCTGCCCGCCGCGCAGTCCAGCGCGCCGCCCACGTGTGGTGCGCCAGATCGTAATGGAAGGCAGTAAAGTAGGTGCTCGCCGCACAGTTGCTGGCAGTTGTCGTAAAGCAGCGTCAGCTCCTCCGGCGCGCTGCTGGCAAAGTGCTCCCACTCGAACCAGCGCAGGTTCACGCCCGTGAGCAGTGGCGCGACCGCATGGCTGGTGAGTGAAACGTTCCAGATCGTAAAGGTATCGTTGCTGGGCGTCGATTGCGGCTTGGCGCGGTCGGTGGTCACCACCAGCGCCGCATCGTAGACCACGCCGATCTCGCGGATCGCCGTCCACTTCTCCACCGCCAGCGAACGCGTGACCCAGATCACGATGTTCTGATCTTGGGGATCGTGAAAATCGATCCAGCGGAATGTGTCCGAAGTTTGCTGAGCGCAAGAGGGGAACGGTGAGGGCCAGGGCCGCGACGCCACAGACGAGGCGCCTGAAAAGGTGAACCTGCATGGATCTAGATATAACAGAACGGGCAGTCATGAAGCGTGTTCATGCAGCGTTCGCTGAAGCAGCCTCGCGCCCTCCAAATTCTTCCCCGCACTTCCTATCCGGCGCGGTGCAGCATACGCCGGTGCAGCATACATTGAGCCATTGGGTTATTTCTGCGGCGAGGTCGATGCCGCCGGCGCCGGCTTGATGCTCTTTGCGAAATCCTTGGGCGGCGAGTCTGCGGTGGCTGTAGCCCCGATCATCGCATCCCATCCATCGTCTGCGCCGTGATACTTCGTATATTTTTCTTTGCAGTACGTCACCATGCCGCTTGTATCTTGCGGAATGGCCGCAGTCTGCGCCAAGTGGATCGCCCTCGCGCAATACCAGAATCCGTTTGCATCCAGCGGCGTGATCTCCAGCTCCGCCATCGCAAGCTGGTACGCATCCTGCACATTCGTCGGGTCAATCGTCATGGCGCGGGTCAGCCATTCAATCGCCTGCGAATAATTTTTTTCCTGGACCGCGCAAAATCCTTCCGCGCCGATGAAGATATCGTTCATGAGCTTGCTCAGTGTGGCAAAGTCGGCGTCTGTCATGTTATCTGGCTTGTGCCACATCGGAACCTCGCGCATTCCGCCGGTCGCGTCCACGCACATTTCGTTTAGCGCGGCCTGATCGCCTTTCTCGGCGCTTACACGATCGAGCGCTACCACGATGCCCATCGCGCGAATGTTGCCGGCATCCACATCCAGCAGGCTCTTGGCCACTCGTTTCACCTGGCCCGAGTCACCTGCCTGCTGCCACGCCGCCATCTCCTGATCCAGAGCATCGATCAATACCACGCTGTGCGGATACTGCTGCACAAATGCCGCGAACGCCTCGGCCCGCGCGGTCGCATCCTGAGTGTTTGAGGCTGCCGTGTAGGCGTTGTACTCGGCCGGGTCCTTGATGACCTTCTGACCAGGCGGAGCTTGCTGCGCTACCGCCATGGCGCACGCCATGAGCAGGCTCACGAAGCCGCCTCGCCAGCGAAACACCGGCAGTCGCCAAACGGCCGCACCATTTATCCCCATCATGCGCCTGGTCCTTTCTTCAAATTCGCCGCACGCGACCCCTCGAATTCGCCGAATACAAAGGAAGCGTAGCATACCGCGGGCCTGGCTCTCTTGACGTCATCCTGCGTCTGGCCGATACTTCTTGCGTCATGAAAGAGCAGGCCTTGTTTGTTCTCTTCTGGGCTTCAATGACTCTGGCGGGATGTGGTTCGCCACCCCTCACTCCAGGCACGCACCCTGCCGCTCCCGATCTCACTGGAAACTGGCAAGTCGAAACCAATCTGGTTTCCTATGCAGTGCCTCCGGCAGCCCTTCTATTCCTCGCCGAGCTTCAAAGCACTGGAAATCAGGTGACGGGGACAGTCCGCTTTACCAACCTGTCCGAGCCGACCGTATGCGGCCTGAATCAGGTGCTTGCGCTGACTGGCGCAATTGACTCGAACAACAATCTCACTCTTACTTCCACCGCTCTTCCAAATGGCAGCACGATCAAAGTTCTTCTGGCAATCACCCGCTCGCAGCAACCATACGCCGGCACGGGAACCATGGAAGTTGACGGCACTACTTGCGCCTTCGCTGCTACGTCTGCGATTGGCGAGCAGATTGAGAACACCACCGGAACCTACACCGGAACCATCTCACCCGGCACGCTTGGCTCACCCGCTCTTGGCACATCCGGCACGGCCTCGCTGTCAGTAGCCCAGTCGTCGAGCCCGGCGGCGGATGGTCAATTCGCTGCAACCGGCTCATTCAGCTACGCAATCGGAACATGCTCCGGGACCATCCCTCTCAGCGGCACTGTCAGCGGCGTCGGTCTCATCCTTTCAGGATCAGACGGCGCTTCGCCCTATCCCCAGACCCTCAGCATCGTCGCCACATCGAATCCCGCCGCGACTTCCATCAGCGCAGGCTTCCTCGATTTCGTGCCCGCACCTTGCTCCCCGACTCCGCAATCTGGTGCTGATTATTTCGGGACACTGAATCGTCAGTAATTTTCTACTTATTGCGGCGTCCCTGAAGTCCCGGTCAAGGCCTCGAGCTCCTTCACAATCCGGCCTAACTTCGCAACAATCCTGTTGCTCATGCGCGGCTGAAAAACCGCGAGCAGCTCGTTGAAATACCAAAGTTGTTCCTTCGATCCGCGCTTGAATCTCTTCCAAACCTCCGGCCCGATCTCCTTGTAGTCGTCCAGAATCGCCTTCGCGTTATAAAGTTTATCGGCGGCAGAAATCAGCAGCACATCCTCGTCTTCGGTCCGCAGCCGCTGGATGTAACCGGTCTTGCGTTCCTCCCATCCCTCTTTTTTGTCGTGATCCTCCGCGAACGTATCGGAGAGACCGGCGACCATCCGTTTAACGTTCTCACCGAACTCCTTTTCGACATCGTTGAGGCGCCGCTTCCCGCCATGGTCCTCGACCGTGTCGTGAAGGATCGCTGCGATCGCCATGTCTTCAGTGACAGGAATCGGGCCACCGGCTTCGCCCATCACCAGCGCGGCCACTCCCAGCAAATGTGCCATGTAGGGGATTTGGGTTCCCTTGCGGGTTTCGGTGTGGAGCCTCCGTGCGTAGTCGATCGCGCGGGTGAAGCGTTCGGACAAGATCAGTGGTTGTGCGGGGTTGGTCATCTCTTAGTGTCTCACGCGACAAGGATAAAAATTGCGCCTGGCAGGCCGTCCAGAATTACAGCCCCAGCTTCGCCCACATCGCGTCCACCTTGGCCTTGGTCGCGCGATCCATCTCGATCATCGCCGGCCACGGCCGCTCGAATCCCTCGGCCTTCCATTTGCGCGTGGCATCGATGCCCATCTTCGATCCGTAGTTGGGCAGTCGCGATGCGTGATCGAGCGAATCGATCGGCCCCAGCGTGAACTGAATGTCGCGCTCGGGATCGATATTGTTGGCCACGCGCAGCACGACTTCGGCGATGTTCTGCACGTCGCAGTCCTCGTCCACCACGATGATGCACTTGGTAAACATGGCCTGGCCCAGCGACCAGATGGCGTTCATCACCTTGCGCGCCTGGCCGGGATAGCTTTTCTTGATCGACACGATCATCAGGTTGTGGAAGACGGCTTCGACGGGCAGATGAATGTCCACCAGCTCGGGGATCGTCATCTTCATCGCCGGCAGAAAGATGCGCTCCACCGCCTTGCCCATCCACGCGTCTTCCATGGGCGGCTTGCCCACGATCGTCGCGGCATAGATGGGATCCTTGCGGTGCGTGATGCAGGTCAGATGAAAGACGGGATACTCATCTTCGAGCGTGTAGAAGCCCGTGTGGTCGCCGAATGGGCCCTCCGCGCGCAGCTCGCCCAGCTCGACGTAGCCCTCAAGCACGATCTCGGCGTTCGCCGGCACTTCAAGATCGACCGTTTCGCACTTCACGATCTCAACCGGCTTGCCGCGCAGAAAGCCGGCGATCAGAAACTCCTCGACCTCGGGCGGCGCGGGCACGATGGCGGAAAAGGTCGTTGCAGGATCGGTGCCGATCGCCACCGCAACTTCAAGCCGCGAGCCTTTCAAATTGCCCAGAGAGACCTGCGGCAGCCCGCCTCGCTGCGCCATCTGGAATGCTGACCGCGCCGCCCGGCCGACTCCGCCATCATCGCCACGCGCGCGGCCTTGGCGCTAACCGTCCCATCGCCCTCCGCGCCGGCCGCCGCGGCGTTGCGCATCGCCTCGCGATAGTGCTCCGCGGCCACTTTCTGCCGCTGCCAGTGCATGCCCGTGGTCTGCCCGTCGTACACCTGCATGCGATACATGCCGATGTTGCGCTTGCCGGTACCCCCGCGCTTTAGGATCGCGCGTGTGCACGCAGGGCAGCGTGATGAATCGCCCGCCGTCGTGCGGCCAGCACTTGAGAATCGGAAAATAGTTGAGATCGAAGTTCTCGCGCCGAATCACTTCTTTGCACGGCGCGTCCTTGGCGCTCACGGTTTTAGGAAATGCGCTCGTCAGCGCGCCCAGTTGCGGCAGCATCTTCAGCTTGTCGAACAGGCCTTCGGGAGCCTTTATGTTCATCAGGCCGGTGATGCGCTCGGCAATCTCAGTCGAGCCGGTCAACATCCGCCCAGCCAAGCGCCAGCGCCATGCGCCGCTCGCTGCCGAACTGGTTGATGAGGACCTTGTGGCCCGGATGGCCCTTCACATTTTCAAACAGCAGCGCCGGCCCGCCGGCCGCATACTGCTCGCTTGTCTTGTCATCCTGAACGGAGGTCGCCTCGGCGACCGAAGTCGAAGGACCTTCATTTCCGCGCGAAGCGTGAGAACGCGCCCCAATCTTGCTCACCCGGTCGGTGATCTCCGTGATCTCGAGCTCCGGCGAAACCTCTTCGCGGATGCGCTTGAGCTCGCCGTGCTTCTCCAGCGTTTTGATCCAGTCGCGCAGATCGTCGTAGGCCAAGGCATGCTCCCGTGCAATCGTAATCGTTCCTCACTCATGGTACGTCAGTAATCGGAGATCAGCGGTGCCCCAGCTTGGCCAACGGCATCCAATTATGCGATCCTCGCCATCAGCAACGGAGGATCCCCCCATGAATCACCCCCACTCCAGCTCCCACTCGCGCAAGTACCACACCAGGCCCTACTACAAGTTGCCCAAAGATCCGCGGGCCGCAGCCGCCACCGCCTGGAATGTCCCCAGTCTTTGCTCCGCATATAACTGGCCCACCGGCCTCTCCGGTGGCGGAGTCATCGCCATTGTCGAGTTGGGCGGCGGCTGGGTCGCATCCGATATCGACTCATTTTCCCAGTCAGTCGGCCAACCCACGCCTTCGGTCACCGATGTTTCGGTGGACGGCACCCAGAACACGCCCAACCAGAGCG
This sequence comes from uncultured Acidobacteriaceae bacterium, assembly GCA_963758785.1. Lineage (GTDB taxonomy): Bacteria > Acidobacteriota > Terriglobia > Terriglobales > Acidobacteriaceae > Telmatobacter. The sequence continues at coordinate 255,604 of CAVWXA010000007.1, read as the reverse complement.
GCTCGGCCGGCGACGACGATTACGAGGTTGCCCTCGACATCGAGGTTGCGGGCGCGGCCTACTACGCTGCGACCGGCAAAGCCGCCACCATCCGCGTTTACTGGTCGCAGGACATCGGCACCGCCGTCCAAAAAGCTGCGACCGACGGCTGCGACGTGTGCAGCATCTCATGGGGAGCGGACGAAGCCGAATTTGGCGCCACCGCGGCGCAGCAGATGGAATCGACCGCAGAGTCTGCCGTTGCTGGCGGCATGATTGTCTTTGCGGCATCCGGCGACAACGATTCCAGCGACGGCGGCTCCACTCCGGCCAATGTCGACTGCCCCTCGTCCTGCCCGCATGTGGTTGGCTGCGGGGGAACCATGAAGACCTCGACGCAGGAGACGGTCTGGAACGACAATCCCGGCGAGACCGACGGCGAAGGCACCGGCGGCGGCTACTCGACCATCTTTCCCGGTGCAGAGCTTTCAAATCGGCGCGCCGCCTGCGCCCGCGAATAGCTCGTATGGCAAGGGCAGCATGGTTCCCGACGTCTGCGCCGACGCCGATCCCAACACCGGCTACAACATCTTTGTGCACGGATCGGCGACAGTGGTCGGCGGAACAAGCGCGGTCGCGCCGCTTTATGCGGGCCTGTTCGCAGCCTTCGGAACCAAGCTCGGCTTTGTCACGCCCACGCTCTGGAAAAATCAGAAAGGCATTCAACGACATCACCGTGGGCAGCAACGGCTTTTACAGCGCAGCCGTTGGACCTGACCCGTGCAGCGGCATCGGCTCGCCCATCGGCGCCAGCATTGCGCAGCTTTTCAAGTCCCTCGCGTGATCGCTTAGAGCATTTTCTTTAATAGTGTAGACTTGTCGTGGCGATGATCCGCGGCGAGTGAATCGATGGCGAAGCCATATGGGGATGACCTGCGCCGTAAGTTTCTGTTTGCTTACGATCAAGGCGAGGAGACGCTGGAGGAACTTGCGGATCGGTTCCTGGTGAGCGTGGGCTGGGCGAAGAAGATCTCCGCACAACGGAACCGCACCGGGCAGGCCGAGCGGGTGCGGCACCAGCCCGGGCGCAAGTGGCGTGCCGGTGTCGCGGCGCAGCGACAGGTGATGGATTGGGTGGCATCGAAACCCGATCTGACGCTGGCTCAACTGCAGGCCAAGTTGCATAGTGAGGCGAGCATTTCGCTCAGCTTGGGTCGGATCTGGCATCTGTTGAAGAAGTTGGGTCTGCGGCTGAAAAAAAGTCACTCCACGCGGTCGAGCGGGACAGCGAAGCCAACCGCGAGCGACGCGAAGAGTTCGCGGCGCGCATCCAGTCGATCTCACCGGAACGGCTGATTTTCCTTGACGAGAGCGGTGTCACTACCTCGATGACACGGCTCTACGCACGCGGTCCGGGAGGCAGACGCATCCACGAGGCGACGCCTGGCGGTCACTGGAAAATCATGACGATTCTGGGCGCCATGAGCCTCAGCGGTATGGTCGCAACCATGACCATCGAAGAGCCTACCGACACCGATATCTTCCTGGCCTACGTTGAACACCTGCTGTACCCGGTGCTGAAGCCCGGCGACGTGGTGGTGATGGACAACTTGAGCGCGCATAAGGCGCCTGCAGTTTGCCAATGGATCGAAAAAGCCGGCGCGGAGCTGCTCTATCTGCCGCCCTATTCTCCCGATCTGAACCCCATCGAGAAGGCCTGGGCAAAACTCAAACAACTGCTTCGCGCAGCCCAGGCTCGAACCAAAGAAACTCTCGATCAGGCCATCACAGAAGCCCTGCCATGCATTACTCCCGGCAATGCCCAGGCTTGGTTCAGACTCGCACTAGATGGTCTACAGTAAAACAGAAAATGCTCTAGCGCGCCTGCTCGATAGCCGAGACCAGCGGGATCACCGGCGGAATCGCATCCATCGGATAGCCCAGCCGCTTCCACTCGTCGAAGCCGCCGCGCAGCGGGCGCACGCGTTCAATGCCCAGCTTGTGCAAGGTCAGCGCGGTTTTGGCCGCGGTAGCCTCGCTGGGGCAGGTGCAATAAAGCACCACTTCGCGGTCGCGCGGAATCTCGTGGTGCCGCGCGGCCAGGGCGTCAGGCGAAAAATGCAGCGCGCCGGGCAGCGTGAACGGGTCAGGCAGGAGTTCCAGCGGATGGCGCAGGTCCACGATGATAGACCGGCTCGCCGGCATCGAGCTGCCGCTTCAGCTCTTCTGGCTCCAGACGCGAGGCTGCCAGCTTCTTTCAGCACCACGCGGCGGCGATAGATGCGCGCCACGAAGAAGCCCACGATGCCCAGCAGCAGCAGCGCGCCGGAGAACCGGCCGGCCCAATTGAGCAGGCTCGGATTGCGCTTGAGCAGGTCGCCGAAGAAGCGGCCCACAGCCAGCAGCACGCCCACCCAAAGTGTCGCGCCGATGCCGTCAAAGAACAGGAACGGCGCGAAGTCCATGCCGTTCTGGCCGGCCACCGGCGGCGCCAGCATTCCCAGACCCGGAACGAACTTGGCAAACATCAGCATCACGCCGCGGCGGCGGCCAAATGAGTCCTGGGTGCGGCGCACGCAGGTGGTGGGCTCCAGCGACAGCTTGCACAGCAGGCGCAGCACGTGGTGCCCGTGCCTGCGCCCGATCAGGAACCATGTGCTGTCGGCACTCAGCGCGGCAGCCACCGCGGCCAGAAGGCCAGCGGAAAGCGGATCGGCCCGTCGGCCGACAGCGCTCCGGCAGCCAGCAGCACCGGCGTAGCCGGCAGCGGAATGCCGAGCTGCTCCACCAGCACCCAGGCGAAGAGCAGCAGATAGCCGTACATCAGTAAAATTGGGTCGGTAATTCCATCGGCGAACGCCCCGCGCAGTAGTTTGGGAAGAATCAGACCGCCCGGATCCACTCGCTTGCGAATACGGGAATGGGAAGCCTCATCTTATCGGATGATGCCTCGCTGAAATTCGTTGCAAATGCATGGGCGAGAAAGATGTCAGCGCTGCCAGGCTCTGGGCTCGCGCCCTCTGCGACGCAGCCACCTGCTCGATCACCCAGTCCACCCAGCCGCCCTGCTCGCCGGGGCAGGCCAGCCGCGCCGGATCGTTGGCCAGCACGGCATCCACAAAGTTCTCCACCAGCCGGGTAATGCAGGTTGGCGTGCGGCGGCAGCATCTCCACGCGGCCGGCCACGCGCAATTCCGGCCCGTTCAAAGGATCGAGCCCGATCTCGCCGTCCTCGCCGATGATCCGGAACTGGTCCCGCGGCACGTGCGAATTCCAGCGCACATCCACCACGCCGTGCACGTCCGCCCGCAAACTGCATCAGCACGGTCGCCGAATCCTCGACGCCGATGCGATGCACCGCGTTCGATAGCACGCCACAAGCGCTGCTCCGCCTTGCCGAACAGAAAGTTCATGGCGTCAATGCGATGCGAGGCGATGTCGTAGAGCGGGCCGCCGCCGGCCAGCGCCGGATCGCTCAGCCATTCGCGTCCCTCGATCGCCAGCCAGCCATGGCAATTGGCTTCGGCCAGCAGTGGCCGCCCGATGGCGCCCTCGGCGATCAGTTGCTTGGCGCGGATCAGCTTGGGATAGAGCCGGCGATAGTAGGAGACGCCCAGCAACCGTTGTGCCGCGCGCGGCCTCTGCGACCATGCGCTCCGCCTGCGGCAAAATTCATCGCCATCGGCTTCTCGCACAGCACATGCTTTCCCGCGCGCAGCGCCGCGATCGCGGCGTCTGCATGCATCGCCACCGGCAACGCGATATAGACCGCATCGACCGCCGGGTCGGCGGCGGCTTCCTCAACCGTGGCCCACGTCCGCGCGCCGCCGTACGCTTTCGCCTTTGCGGGATCGCGCGTCACAAACCCGTAGAGACTGCTTCGCGGCTCGGCTTGAATGGCGGCAATCACGCGTCTGCGCGCGATGTCGCCGATGCCGGCCAGGACCCAATTCGACCTGCTCATCATCCCTGCCAGAATAAATCCCCGGCGAATGGCGCATGCGCAAAAAAGCCGCCCGCAGGCGGCTTTCATGCTTTGCTGAATAACTCCAGAATCAGGGCTGCGGCGGTCCCGCTGGCGTGGCTGGAGCCTGGGCCAGGCGCGCCGTCCGATGTGTTCCGAGCGTCCTGGTATTTCGCCTGGAAGTAGTCGTGGTCCCAAAGGTTCTTGTAGAACTCGCCGGTCAGCTCGGCAGCGCGAGGGCCAAATGTCGGCCTGCCGCCCTCGAGGAAAAACACTGTCACCAATCCGCCCTGCGCCGACTCGGAATAGGACGCAAACCAGCCAAAGCGCGTTCCGTTGTCCGAGCAGGTTCCGGTTTTTCCAAACACCGGCAGCTCGCGGAAGTTGGTGCGCAGGCTGCGCGCGGTTCCATACTCCACTGCGCCTGCCATACCGTCTTCGACCTCAGGAATGTACTTCCCGATACTCGAGCACCCGCTTCACTTTGGGCTGGAAGTCAGCAATTTCTTCCGGCGTGGTGGGATGCTGCAGGTAGTAGAGTGTTCCGCCATTGGCGATAGCAGATACAATCGCGCCCAATTGCAGCGGAGTGAGAGAAACTCCCTGGCCGAAACTGCACATCCGGGCAACGCCGCCCTCGGCCTCGGGAATCGGCTGGTCAGGATATTCGCCCAACTGTTCGCCTGGAATGTTATAGCCGGCTAGTTCGCCCAAACCGAATTCCGTTGCGTAGTGGCGCACGCGCTCAAAACCAAGCTCCCGGCCCAGCTCCTCAAAATACAGATTGTTGCTCTTGGCCAGCGCTTGCGTCAGGTTCATGCGAAATCCCGACAACTGCACAGGAGTGTCGCGCGTGACGATCCCTTCAGAAAGAGCTGCCAATGCGACCGTAAGCTTGATGGTGGAACAGGGTTCAGCGCCCGGTGAGAGCGCAAGCTTCTGGTTGACCATGGCCAGTATGCGGCCGTTCCTGGGGTTGATCACAACGGCAGTACCATTCATGTCGCCCAGTGCATCAATCGCGGCCTGCCGAATCACGGGATCTTCCCCGGTCGTATTGTCGCCCACGCCCACCGCGCCTTCAACGAACGAGCTGGCAGTGAACCGCTCGTAATACCGATGACGGCGATGAAGTGATGTCCGCTGCAGATGTGCGCCTGCCGTAACAGACATCCGCCTGGCGGTGGTCGTCCTTACCGTGACGCGCGACGAAGCGCTGTGCGTTGTCGTCGCGTGGGTGGACGTAATGTGCGTCGCACTTCCCGTCGTCGCGTGCGCAGTGCTGCGATGCGTGCTCGCACGGTGCGCGCTCGAGAGATGCGCCGTCGATTTGGGTTTGGAATGGTGGACTGTCGTTTGTGGCGTGTCAAACGCCAACGCCCCCGCGGCAAAGAACCCGGAGACAACCAGAACAATAGCGATGGCCCAAACGCGGGACAACTTCATCTAGCTAATATCCTCTCAACGATGGAATTCGTTCCGCGCTTTCGCCTATAAGCAGAACCATTCGTGCTGCCGATGCCACGTTCCGTTCGTTGTGAATCGCGGTTCGGCAATCTTCTTTTCTTTCGCGCCCGGGATCATCTTTTCCGCGGCGCCTTCTTGCATTATTTGGCAGGCTCATCCCCGCGCAGTGTGCTTTTAACTCCAGGCGGTTATTGCCTGCCTCTAACAATAACCTGGAACGCACAAATGCGCGCCCGCCTGAGCCGTCACCCTGCGTACAACTTTCGGGGGGCTTTCTGGATACTATAGGCGCTTTTTGCCCATTTTGGAACCCCGCCCCTTCATTCCGGGGATCGGTCCCCGTCCTTTTTGGCGTTTTTGCCGGTTCCCGGGTGTACACCTGGGCCAATCTCGCGAAGCGCAATGGGCGCTTGCAACGAGCTAATCTATTCGGCCGATAAAGCCTCTCCCTAAAACTTAAGCCGCCTCAAAAATGTGGGAACATCGAGATCGCGCTCAGGTTGCCCGGCAGGCTCGGCAAAGAGCGACGGCGCAGATTGCTTCCCGGGTTGTGCCGCCTCCGCCGCGCCGCTGGCATTCCCTGTGAACTCCGCAGCATAGTCCCTTTGCGCGGCTGCACCCCGCCCTTCTTTGCTCATCGCGTCGAATTGAGTGTCCGTTGCGGCGCTCTCCTGCTCCATAGCCGCTCTGTCAGGCGGAGCCGAAAGCGTCACCGTGGTGGTCACGCCCGGTGCGGCCGCAGCAAAAACGTACTCGCTGTCCGCGCTCTCTGCCGCTTCTTCGTCCTCGCTCATAAATCGCGCTACCGCCGCAGCAGGCTGCTGATCGCTTTCGCGCATCCAGTTGTTAGGCGCTACCACCGGCACTGAAACCACGGACGCCTCTTCCACATTCAGCATCCGCGCGCGCCGCTCCGGCATCTGGTCGCGAAAGCCGGTAGCGATCACGGTGATCTTCACCTCGTCGCCCATCTTCTCGTCAAGCACGGCGCCGAAGATGATGTTGGCGTCCTCGTGCGCGGACGTTTGGATCAGCGACGAAGCCGCGTTCACCTCGGAGAGCTTCAGCGAGCTTGATCCCGTGATGTTGATCAGGATGCCGCGCGCGCCGTCGATCGCTCCCGCGTCCAGCAGCGGCGAAGCCATGGCCGCCTGCGCAGCTTCGATGGCGCGGTTTTCGCCCGCGCGCACCGCCGTGCCCATCACCGCATGGCCCATGCCCGCCATGGTCGTCTTCACGTCGGCAAAGTCGCGGTTGATGATGCCGGGAATGGTGATAATGTCGCTGATTCCCTGCACGCCCTGGCGCAACACGTCGTCGGCGATGCGGAAGCTCTCAAAGAATCCCGCATCCTTGGCGACGGCCAGCAGCTTCTCGTTGGGAATCACGATCATCGTGTCCACGCTTTCGAGCAACTCCTTCAAGCCCCGCTCGGCCTGCATCAGGCGGCGCTTTCCCTCGAAAGCAAACGGCCGCGTAACCACGGCCACCGTCAGAATTCCCATCTCGCTGGCCAGGGACGCAATCACCGGCGCCGCGCCGGTGCCCGTGCCGCCGCCCAGTCCTGCCGTGACAAAAACCATGTCTGCGCCTTCGAGTGCCTCAATTATCTTCTCTGAGTCCTCGAGTGCGGCGCGTCGGCCAACGTCAGGGTTCGATCCTGCGCCCAGACCCGAGGTGAGGCGCACGCCCAGTTGCAGCTTCACCGGCGCCTGCGATAGCTTCAGCGCCTGCACGTCGGTGTTGGCGACAATAAACTCCACGCCCTCCATGTCAGCCTGGATCATGCGGTTCACGGCGTTGCCACCTCCCCCGCCCACCCCGATCACCTTGATGTTGGCGCCGCGCATGGTTTCGTCGTGAAATTGAATGCGCATCTCTCCGGCTTCGCTATTCTGCTTTTCCATTGGGGCTCCGCTCTCCTCGTCTCCGGTGTCTCGATCCATCGTTCCTCGTTCAGCGTATCTTCTATTTCCCTGTTCCCTATTCCCTGCCTCTAAAAGCTCGCTGCAAACATCGCGCGCAACCTGGCGCGCAAACTGTGGTCTTCGCTGGCGCGCGTCATCCTGGTCCGATGCGCGTAAAGAACCATGCCGATGGCGACCGCGTACGACGGATGGTTCAGTTCCGATGGCATGTGCGACAGGCGCACGGGAAGACCGGCCCGCGCCGGCACCCGCAACTGGCTCTCCGTCACGTCAAGCATGCCGGCCAGCATTGCTCCGCCGCCGGTGAGTACGCAACCCGCGCCCAGCGCATCCACTACGCCACCGTAACGCAGGCTCTCTTTTACGTAATACATCAGCTCACGCGCACGCGGCTCCAGAATCTCCGCAATCGTGCGCAGCGGCAAACTTGCCGCGGCTCCCTGCGGGTTCGTGATCTCGATCGTCGGCCAGTTGCGGAACTGCGGTCACCACCGCATTGCCATACTGCCGCTTGATCTCCTCGGCCTGCGCCACCGGCATCTGCAGTCCGATGGCCAGGTCGTTGGTAAAGTGCGCTCCGCCGATCGGTACCGACGCGGTGTAAGCTACCGCGCCCTCAAAAAACACCGCCAGGTCGCTGGAGTGCGCGCCAATGTCGAGCAGGCATACGCCCAGTTCGCGCTCGTCGGCCGAGAGCGTGCACTCGGCCGAGGCCAGCGACTCCAGCACCGCCTCTGAAACTTCGAGCCCGGCGCGGTTGGCGCAGGTCACCGTGCTTTGCAGCGCGCTGCCCGAGCAGGTGGCGATGTGCAGCTCGACTTCAAGCCGCGCGCCCACCATGCCCACCGGATCGAAGATGCCGGGCTGCTCGTCGAGAATGAACTGCCGCGGCAGCAGATGCAGAATTTCGCGGTCGGGCGGCCGCTCAATGGCGCGGGCGCGGTCCACCGCGGCGCGCACATCTTCGCGCGTAATCTCGCGCATGCCCCGGCTCAACTGGAATCCGCCATTCGTGTTCAGCCCGCGAATATGCGGCCCGCCCACGCCCACAACGCACTCATCGATATTCGCGCGAGCCACGCGCTCGGCCTGCTCATTGGCCGCGCGTACCGCCTTGGCCGCCGGCGCCAGCTCCGCGATCAGCCCCTTGCGCATGCCCGCCGACTCCACCACGCCGTGGCCGCGATAGCGCAGCACTCCCTCGTTCACATCGGCCGCCAGCACGCGCGTCCATGCGCTGCCGATGTCGAGCACCACGATCAGGTTTTCCTGTTTCTGGCCCATCGTGCTCACCCGCCCTGCGCCACAGCCAAAGCCGTCGGGGAATGATCTTCTCTCCCTGGAGCTGAAGCCGGGCGGGACGTCGAAATTTGATTCCGCTTCGTCGTGCTGTTCTTTGAAGTGCTCTTCGCCGCCGTCCGTTTCGGTTGAACCGCCGCGCGCTTCTTGTCTGGTGATGGTTTGCTCTTCTTTGCCGTCAGCCCCGTGTCCTGGGCTTTTGTACCCTGCGATTTCGTACCCGACGCTTTCGTCCCCGCTTTTCGCCTTGACGCCTCGTGCCGCCTGCCGATCCTGACCCGTCAACCGCCGGCGTCGCCGCACTCGTCGCCGCAGCGCTGTCCGGCGCAGAGTCTGCAGCCTCCTTGCCCGACGCCATCTCCAGCACTACCTGGTTGTCGTAGCGCAGATCCACCGACGCAAGATGCGGATACTGCTGCCGCCACTCCGCGATGTGCGCCTTGTAGCGCTCGTAGCGCTCCAGGAAATGATCCTCGCCAAAATGCGCCAGGATGTCGGCGCCCTGCTCCGGCATCAGCACGCGCGCATCTTCGGGATCGGTCAGGTCGATCTCTGAAATCTGCTCGGAGTAGCGTTTCCCTCCGGCGTCCAGCTCCGACATCAGCCGCAGATAGACGGCCATGCGCGCCTTGCGCGACATCAGCGGGTCGCCGGCATCGATGCCCGTGATCACCGGAAACGAGTAGTGATGCTTGGCCATGGTCGCCGCCGACATGTTCAGCAGCACGCCGTTCGCGTCCACCAGCCCGATCTGCTGCCCGTGCCGCGTGAATGCCACCGGCTGTCCGCTCCACCACGGCCACGCGAATCTGGTCGGGAAGCACGCGCATCACCGTCGCGCGCTCGACCCACGGAATCTGTTCAAGCTGTTTGCGTCTCACGCTCAGGGGAACGAAGAAAGATGTTGCGCCCGATGTCTTCGCCGAAGACGGGCAGCATCTCGGCGCGGCTCACTTCGGTGAGCCCCGTGGCCTGGATGTTGCTCGCTGCCGGCAATGCGGAAGCGCGCGTCGCGCTCCAGGTAGTGCTTCATCATCACGCCGGCAGTCGTGAAGCCGACCAGCACTGCGACCGCGCCGCTGGCAGAAACACGCGGCCCACTGTGCTTGCCGGCCGCCACCACGGCGCCTTGGCTTTGCCAAAGCGATCGGCAGTCGGGCGCAGAATACCATCGCCGTCCGGATCGTCAAACTCCAGAGGCATGCCCGGGCCGCCGCGCCTGCGCGCCGCAGCGGGGCGAAACTGCCCTGGCGACGACGAGTCTTCCCGCGCGCGCCGCATGCGAATCTCCGCGGGCGGTTCGTCATCCCACAACAGGGGCCGGTTTGTGGTATTCCCTTGATTCGTCACGCCTGAGCAGGGTCGTGAGAGTCGCCATCGCAATTCCAGAATTTCTATCCCACTGATTCGCCAATGCTAAGTCGCCGCGGCCAACCCGTGAACCCCAACGACCGTCCTTCGTCGTTGGTTTGGGACTGGCAGGGAACAACGACCTCCGCACCAGCTTTCAGCGGTCTGAATCGTTCTGGAATTGCTACAGATTTCACTATAGCCCGCACCCGATTGCGAGTTTTCCGAGAGTGGGGGAGGTATCTCCGGAGTTACTGGGTAGGACGCCGATTTGCCTCCAGAGATCAGAGCTCAAGGATCAAAATCACGGCAAAACCCGCTCATCTTGGCCTGAACGACACCCCGTCTCGCTTGCAGATTGCCGCGATCGCCGGTCGCGCCGACAGGAGACCGGAAGGCAACCCGCCGCCAGGCGTGGTCCACTGGCCGATCATGAAGAAATTGCGCAGACCAGGCAGCGTCTTTGGCAGCGACTTGAATCCGGTTTGCGGCGTCGGGAGCCATCCTTCCATGCTTCCCTTCCAGTTGCCTGTATAACGAACGACCGTTGCGGGCGTCGCCACATCGATAATGTCGATGGCCGCGCGGAGGCCGGGCAGCTTCTTTTCAAGTACATCGATCACCGATAGGGCCACCCGACGCTTTTCTGCTCTATATTCTTCCGGATGGTCTCGCCTTAGCTGCATCCAGTAGCTGGAGTTGCGTGTCGGCAAAAAGCAGGTCACCGCGGTTTTCTCAGCAGGAGCAAAGGTGGGATCGAAATTGAAAATGCGGAAGGTCACCTGGCTGAGCGCGGTCTCTGGATCGACCTGGAGCGGCGTTTTCAGCAGCCGCGTGGTCTGAGCAGGTTGATTGTTTAGATCGAGCGCAACGCCGAGTGAGACCTGCAGGTAGGCAGGAAACAATTCCCGCGTTTGATAAGCCTTTTCAATGGCCGTATCGACAAACCGGCTATCAAGCATCTCATAAATGGTTGCGTGGCCGTCGGCGGCAGAGATCACCCAGTCCGCCTTGATTGTTTCTCCGCCAACCAACCCCACTCCCACCGCCTTATCGTCTTCAGTCAGGATGCGTTCCACCCTCGCTCCAAAGCGCACCCGACCCCCCAGGGCAGCGAGCCTCTCTTCAATCAGCTCGATAATTGCCTGTGCGCCGCCAATCGCATAACTCGCGTCGCCTGAGCCCATCCACGCCAGCGATAAGAAGAGCGCGACCGCGGAGAGCCCGCCCATCTCGTTCTCGACAAAAAAAGTTCTCAGCAGCGGATCGCTGAATCGCTGGCCGTACTCGCGCACCGTGATCCTCGATAGAGAACGCAGCAGCGGCAGACAGCGCAGATCGCGAAGCAGTGTCGGCATGTTCCCTAACCAGCTCTTCGCCGGATTAGTCACACTGAACTGGCGAAGACGGCGGATTTCCGAAGCGAAGCGGCGAATCTGCTTTGCATCCTGCGGCGCGCGCACAACCAGCTCCCTTTCCAGGCGGTCGATGTCGGCAGGGAGGATGATGGTTTTGCCATCCTCCGTTTCCAGGCGTGCGAACTCCACTTGCTTAACGAAAGTCAATTTCTCAATGTCGAAAACTTCGCGCCAGTGCGCATGCATGGCGCTCTCGGCGCCGGAGCCATAAAGCCAATGGAGGCACGTTTCAAAGGTGTAGGCGCCGCGGTGCCAGCTCATGGCCAGACCGCCGGCCATGTCGTGCATTTCCAGCACTTCAGCCTGGTAACCGCATTTCTGCGCATAGACAGCAGCGCAAAGGCCTGCGATGCCGCCGCCGATGATCACGATCTTCCGGCCATTTTCCTGCATGGGTGCGATCTCCGTGATGGAGCATAGACGAAAGGACCGGATGGCGCAGTGACCGAAGGCACTCGATTCTGGGTTGGCGAATCAGGAATCAATGGGCGGCAGCGTGGCAAGAAGATCGGCGAATTCCGAATGCAGTTTCAGCGCTGAAGCTCGCTCTCCCCGCGCAACTACGACGCTTCCAGCGCGGCCAGGATCTGCGGGGCCAGTTGGCTCACGCTCCCCGCGCCCAGCGTCAAAATCAGGTCACCCTCGCGCGCCACCGCCACAACCGCGCGCAAAGCCTCGGCAAACCCGGGAGCAAACTCGACGCGCGGTCCACCCGGCTCCTCTTTGACGCGCTCCGCCAGCCGCTCCGCCGTCACGCCTGCAATCGGCTCTTCGCTCGCAGCATAAATCGGCAGCACGATCACGGTGTCCGCGTCCTTGAACGCTCCTCCAAACTCGTCAAGCAGGTCCTTCGTGCGCGTATACCGGTGCGGCTGGAAAACCACGTGCACCTTGCCGCGGTTGTATGCGCGAGCTGCTTCAAGAGTGGCGCGAATCTCGGTGGGATGGTGCCCGTAGTCGTCCACCACCACGACGCCTCGCGCCTGTCCGCGCTGCTGGAAGCGCCGGTCGACCCCGCGAAAACGACTAAGCCCCTCGGCAATCTTCTCCGGCGAGATTTCCAACTGTCGCGCGATGGCGATCGCTGCCGTAGCGTTCACCACGTTATGTCGTCCCGGCACGTGCAGTTCGAATGGGCCGATCGGCCCCGCGGCTGTGTGCACCTGGAAGCGCGAAAAGTAGCTTCCTTGCCCTGCGGTCAGAATCTCGAGCCGGAAATCTGCCTCCGCGGCCACGCCGTAAGTGAACACGCGCCGCCGCACCCGCGGCAGAATCCCTTTCAGTAGCGCATTGTCCACGCACGCCGTTACTGCGCCATAAAACGGCACGCGATCCATGAAGTCCACGAAAGCGCGCTCCACGTCGGCCATGTCGTAGTAACAGTCCATATGCTCGCGGTCGAGATTGGTCACCACCGCCAAAATCGGAGAGAGCTTCAGGAACGACCGATCGCTTTCGTCCGACTCAGCCACAAGATACTGTGTCGTCCCCAGCCGCGCGTTGGAGCCCAGCGCGTCCACGCGTCCACCCACCACCACAGTGGGGTCGAGCCCGCCCGCCGCCAGCACCGCCGCCACCATTGATGTCGTCGTAGTTTTGCCGTGCATGCCGGCAATCACGATGCCGTACTTCAGCCGCATCAACTCAGCCAGCATCTCCCCGCGCTGGATCACGGGAATCTTGCGCGCGTGCGCTTCCTGCACCTCGGGATTGCTCGCGGTCACCGCCGAACTCGTCACCACCACCGTTGCGCCGGCCACGTTCGCCGCATTGTGCCCCTCGTAGACAGTCGCGCCCAACTGCGCCAGCCGGTCCGTCACCGCGCTGCGCTTCAAATCGGAACCCGAAACCTTCATGCCCAGGTTAATCAGAATCTCGGCAATGCCGCTCATGCCGATCCCGCCGATCCCGATGAAGTGCGCGTGCTGCGAAGTGGCAAACATGGTGAGTGAAGGATCAGGTTAACAGAGGTCGCCAGGCACTCATCGCAGACACTCAACCCTGATCTCTGATCTCGGGTCTCTGCGGCAATTGATGGAGTCAGGCGGATTCACAATCTCGCGTCAGGTTGACGAACAGCATTTTATCGCCCGAAATCAGGCCGCGATAAACCCGGCCGTGCGCGAAAGTTGCGCGCAACCTTGCGACCCGCCAGTGTTTGTACAGTGCAGAGCCGGCAAGCCAAAGAGGCAGAAAGAACCAAGCCTCACGGTGGTGGCAAGCCGAGGGCGGACAGAAAGACCGCCAGGAATGGAGGAATTATGGGCAGCATGAAGAAGTGGATGTTGGGAGCGGCGATGGTATTAGGAACTTTGGGTCTGAGCGCAATGCCTGCTCAAGCGGCTCGCATCGGAGTTTTCGTTGGGGCACACGCTTACATTCCGCCTTCCCCTGGACCGGGCTATGTCTGGGTGAATGGCTACTACGCCAACGGCTACTGGGTGCCGGGCTATTGGAACTTCGCCCGCGTCGGCTTTGGCGGCCCCGTGATTCGTGGCGGCGTCGTCTTCGGCCATGGAGCCGTCTTTTATCACCGCGACTTCGACCGCAGAGTCTTTGTCGACCGGCATTTTGGCCCCGAACGTTTTCGCAGGTAGCTCCTCCTTCTGCTGCTTGCGGCACACGGCCTCTCCAGTTTGGAGGGGCCGCTTTTTTTCGGCACCCTTCAGCCCTTTCGCGCGTCTCATACCTAAGGGTGAAATGCGGCTGGAATTGACCGGGAAAATGGACATATATATTGATCAAATCCAAGGCTTTGCCGCTCGCTTGGGACGTTCGGTCAAATCTTTTATCGGACCGCAACAAAAAAGCGAAAATGTGGTTTAACAAGTTGTAAGCCGGCCGCAAGATGAAAATGAGAACGGCCGGGTGGTGCGAAGGCCGGAGGCAACTCCGGTTCCCAGTCCAGGCAAATCAGGGTTGGGGCAGCACAAGGAGGGTGTCATGCGGGTACTCCGCTCAGTTTTGTTAGCAATGCTTGTGGTTCTCCCATTCGCCGTGACGGCGAATGCCCAGGTCGCGGTAGGTGTGGGCGTTGGCCCGGCCGTGGCCCCGGTCCCCTATGCCTACGATTCCGGGTATTACGGCCCGCCCGATTGCTCATGGGGCTATTACTCGTATTATCCGTACGCCTGTGCCCCTTACGGCTATTACGGTCCTGGCTGGTTCTACGGCGGCCTCTTCATCGGCGCCGGTCCGTGGTATCACTGGGGCTTCTATGGTCACCCCGGCTACTACCTGCGCGGCGGCTTCGGCTATCGCGGCGGATACGGATACGGCTATCGCGGTGGCTATGGCTACGGCGCACGCGGATACGCGGGCGGCGTTGCAAGAGGATATGCCGGCGGCGCGGCACGTGGCTATGCCGGTGGCGGCGTAGCCCACGCATATAGCGGCGGCGGCGCAGCGCGTGGCGGCTTCAGTGGCGGAGGCGGCTTCCATGGTGGAGGCGGTGGTGGTGGTTTCCACGGTGGTGGTGGCGGCGGACGCCGGTAATCTCGGCATCGTCCCGAGCGGTCGAACTACCGCTCATTCAATGAAAAGCCCGCTTGCTTCGGCAAGCGGGCTTTTTCCTTTGCAGCGCTGAACCATCAACACAGTCGCGCCGCTAGAAGGTCTTCTTCTATTCCCTATTCCCTATTCCCCATTTCCTGTTCCCTACTGCCTATTCCCTGCTTCCAGCCTTCCCCAAATCCGGTACGCCTTCCCAGCCCGGGAGAGTACCATGGTCCTCGTAGTCGCTTCGCCCGAATGTTCCCAAACGATTTACCGGGCTGCTTCCCCAGCCGCTTCGGGCCTTCGCACAACAAAAATTTTCCGGAACCAGGCTACTTTCGTTCCGTCGACATTCATCGAGCTATGGACCACCAGACACGCGTCTACGAAAACATCTTCGAAATGATGCCGGGCGAGGACAACCCAACTCCGCTTGTGCGCGTCAACCGGCTCAACCCCAATCCCGAATTCCCTCTCTACGCCAAGCTCGAATGGATGAACCCCTTCGGCTCGGTCAAGGACCGCGCCGCCTGGTTTCTGCTGCGCGATCTTGAAGATCGTGGCGAACTTCCTGAAGGCCGCGGCCTCGTCGAGCCTACCTCCGGCAACACGGGCATCAGTCTCGCCGGCATGGCTCGCGCGCGCGGCCATCGCATGCTGGCCATCGTGCCCAACAAAGTTCCCTTCGAAAAAAAGGTGCTCCTCAAAATTGCCGGCGCCGACCTCGACATCGTTTCCGACGAGCTCTGTCCCGCGCCCGGCCTGGGCGACGGCTCCATCAATCTGGCCAAAACCTACGCCAAAGCGCAAAGTCACAAGTACGTCATGGCCAACCAGTACGAGAACGAGAAAAACGTCGAGGCGCACGTCAAGACCACGGGCCCCGAGATCTGGAAGCAGACCAGCGGCCGCATCACCCATCTCTTCACGTCACTCGGCACTTGCGGCACCGTCACGGGCGTGGGCCTGTTCCTTCGCGAGAAGAATCCCAAAATCAAAATCGTCGCCGT
This sequence comes from uncultured Acidobacteriaceae bacterium, assembly GCA_963758785.1. Taxonomy (GTDB): domain Bacteria; phylum Acidobacteriota; class Terriglobia; order Terriglobales; family Acidobacteriaceae; genus Telmatobacter. Next base: position 239,694 of record CAVWXA010000007.1, on the reverse strand, counting down.
GCAGCCCACTGAAGGCCACGATGTGCCGGGCCTGCGTAATGTTTCCCAGCTCAGCGTCTCCAAACTCTTCGACCCCACTCTGGTGGACGAAATTCTAGAAATCGACTTCAATCTCGCCTACACCCGCGCTTTGGAGCTTTCCCAGAATGAAGGCCTCCTCGCCGGTCCCAGTTCTGGCCTCATTCTTGAAGGCGCTCTCCAAATCGCTGCCCGCGATCAGCACGGCTTCGGTGTCATGATCTTCCCCGACAACATCTTCAAGTACACCTCCAACATGATCAAACATATCCCCGAACTTCAACCCTAAGACACAAAGGTGAGAATCCCATGACTGAGTACTCCCATCCCGAAATCCTGGTCGACACCGACTGGGTAAAGCAGAATCTCGGCAAGCCCGGGATCAAACTGGTTGAGGTCGACGTCGACACCAAGGCCTACGACGCAGGCCACATCCCCGGCGCGGTTGGTTTCAACTGGCAGAGCCAGCTGCAAGACCAGGTTCGCCGCGACATCATCAGCAAACAGGAATTTGAAAAACTCCTCAGCGAGGCTGGCGTCTCTCCCAGCGACACGGTCGTCCTCTACGGAGACAACAACAATTGGTTTGCCTCCTACGCCTTCTGGCTGTTCAAAATGTATGGCCACAAAGACGTGCGCCTCATGAACGGCGGCCGCGTCAAGTGGCTCAATGAAGCAGACAAGCAGCTCACTGCCGACCCGACCAAGATCACGCCCACGCAGTATCGCGCTTCCGATCCCGATCTGAGCCTGCGCGCTCTGCTGCCCGAGGTCCTTAAGGTGCAGGCGGAGAAGCGGCAAAATCTGGTCGACGTGCGCAGCCCAGACGAATTCTCCGGCAAGGTCATCGCGCCTCCGGGAATGACGGAGACGGCGCAGCGCGGCGGCCACATCCCCGGCGCCAAAAGTATTCCGTGGAGCACTGCAGCCAATGCCGACGGCACCTTCAAGTCTGCCGACGAGCTGCGCAAAATCTATCTTGAAGATAAGGGCGTCGATCCCAAGAAAGACACCATCGCCTACTGCCGCATCGGTGAGCGGTCAAGCCACACCTGGGTTGTGCTCAAGTATCTGCTTGGCCTCTCCAACGTGAAAAACTACGACGGCAGCTGGACCGAATACGGCAGCATCGTAGGCGCCCCCATCGAAAAATAACCAACTCTCGTGGGTGCCCCATCCTGGCTCTGCTGGGGTGGGGTATCACGCCAGTCTCCTGTTCCCTGTTCCCTATTCCCTGTTCTTCGTTCCCTGCTCTCAATCACTCTGCCCTCAGTGTTTCCACGGGATCGACAGCAAGCACGCGAGAAGCGGGAATATAGCTCGCGAGTGTCGCCGCAGCAGCCAGAATGAGCGGCACAGCAGCGAAGGTCAACGGATCGAGCGGCCTCACTCCGTACAGCAGCGAGGTCATCAGTTGGGCGAGCGCAGCCGCGGCTCCCAGGCCGATCACAATCCCGACAGCCGTCAGCGCAAGCGCCGAGCGGACAAACATCCAGCGCAGCAACCCTCTCTGCGCACCAAGCGCCAGCCTGATCCCGATTTCCTTCGTGCGCTGTGACACGGCATAGGAGATCACGCCGTAGATGCCGATGATGCCCAACGCCAGCGCCATCGATCCCGCAATTGCCAGCATCACCAGCGTGAACGAGACGCGATCGAGCGATACCGTATAGATATCCTGCATCGTGCGGATCGAAGCCACCGGCAGATTCGCATTCACCGACCACACCGCGCGTTCCACCTCGGCGATGAAGCTCTCGGTTCCCGCGCGACTGCTGTGCACAGCGAAGGTCGCCGAGCGCGTGGCATCAAACGTTCCTGGCCCAAAAAAGCCGTGCAACAGCGTAGGCCAATAGACCATCGCCGGCGGTGCCGCCATGACGCCGTTCTCGTGCACATCCTGCACCACGCCCACCACCTCGTGCCACGGCATGCTCGGGTACTCGCGGAATCGCTTGCCGATCGCTGCCTGCGCCGAGCCCCACGACTCGCGGGCCATGCCCTCTGAGACAATCCCCACCGGCCGCGTGTCATAAACATCGGTCCAGGTAAAATCACGTCCCGCGATCGATTTCGTTCCAGCCGTATGGAAATATCCGGGCGAAACGTAGTTGTACAGCCGCAGCGGCGGCTCATTATTGGGGTAGGTCTTGCCCTCAATGAAGATGTCGTCCCAGTTGGGCTCGATCTGCTGCAGCGGCATCCCGGCGGCGAACCCCACGGAGCTTACACCCGGCAACGCCGCCAGCTTTTCGACGATGCCGTTCTGCATTTGCGTCACCATCGCCGGATCGCGAACCAGCGTCGAAGGAATCACAATGCGCATCGTCTCCAGGTGCGCCGCATCGGAGAAGCCCGGATCGACGTGCCGCAGTTGTTCGAAAGTGCGGATCATCAGCACCGCGCTCACCAGCAGCACCAGCGCCATGGCCACCTGCGCCACCACCAGCACATTGCGCGATCTCCCACGCTCGCGGCTCACGCTCGCCGTGCGCCCTGCGCCATGCAACCCGGGAATGTGCGCGCGCATGTACTTGAGCGCTGGAATCGACCCGAAGAACAGCCCGGCAAAAATCGAAAGCACCAGCGTGAACACGAGCGAGCATCGTATCCAGCCGGATCTCGCTCAGCCGCGGCAGATTCGCTGGCCCAATGGCCACCAGCAGCCGCAGTCCCGCAACCGCCACAGCCTACCCCGGCCGCTCCGCCCATCAGGCCAAGCAGTACGCTCTCGAGCAGTAGTTCGCGGGCAATGCGGCCGCGCCCGGCGCCCAGCGCCGAGCGAACGGCCAATTCCTGTTGCCGCGCAGTCGGCGCGCACCAGCAGCAGGTTGGCCACGTTCGTGCACACGATCAGCATCACCAAGCCGATTGTGCCCATCACCACCCACAACACGCCGCCCACGTTGCCCACGACCTCGTCCTTCAGTGGCCGCAGACCGGGCACAATCTTCCACGTGAGGTAAAAGTGCGGATCGCTCCCCGGCCCATTCGACCACGAGTCCATCCACACGTTGATCAGCCGCGCCACGTCCGCGTCGGCTTGCGTCATCGGCGCTCCCGGCTTCAGCCGCGCGATGCCTCGATAGGCGAAGCCGGCAAGAATCTGCTTATGCGGATCGAGCTTCAGCGGCGCCATCACGTCGAAATCGTAGTTCACCACCCTGAATCCGCGCGGCATGACGCCCACGATCACTCGCGGCAGCGAATCGATTTCGATGTTCCGCCCGACCACGCTTCTGTCTCCGCCGAAGCGCCGCTGCCAGTACCCGTAGCCGAGCATCACAGCCTTCGTCCCGCGCGGATCCTGGTCGGCCGCATTCAGCCATCGGCCCAGCGCAGGCGGTACATTCAGCGTCTCAAGAATGCCGTCGCTCACCAGCGCCGTGTTCACCTCTTCCGGCTGCGCGAGTCCGGTGACGTTGGCCGTGCCCGGCATCCAGACGCCCACTGACTGAAAGGTGCGATTATGCTCGGAAAAGGTCAGATACATCGAGGCCGAGAGACGCAGCTCGTCTCTGAAATCGGCCAGTCCCGGCGCGCCCAGCGCATTCAGGTGGAGGCTCACCAGTTGTTCCGGCTCCGGATAAGCCAGCGGCCTGATGAGCACACAGTTGACCACGCTGAATACTGCCGTATTGGCGCCGATGCCGATGGCCAGAGTCAGCATGACCGTGGCGGCAAATCCGGGAGATTTCCTGAGGCGGCGCAGCGCAGAACTTCACGTCGGCAAGCAGCAGCTCGATCGCACCCCATTGCCAAACCTCGCGGCTCCGTTCTTCCATGAGCGTCAGGTTCCCGAACGTGCGGCGCGCCGCCTGCTCGCGCCTCTGCCCGCGAAAGATTCTCCAGCCGCATGAGCTGCTGGGCCTTCTCTTCGATGTGTTCGCGCAGTTCTTCCGCCAAATCGTCATAAAGACGTCGCCGGTGAAAGATCCGCCCGAGCCAGTTCATCGATGACGGGCCTTCAGGAATTTGCGTTGCGTCCCTCAGGCCCCAGCACCATCTGGATGCCTTCGAGCATGCGGTCGAAGCTTGAGACTTCACGCTCCAGGTGATGCAACCCCGCTCGCGTGATCTCATAGATGCGCACGCGGCGATTAGTCGAGGACGAAACGGCCCACTCGGCCTTGACCAGCTTCGCTTTCAGCAGGCGCTGGAGCGCTGGGTACAAGGAACCTTCTTCCACCTGGAGGAGGTTGTTTGATCGCTGCTGAATATGTTGAACCAGGGCATATCCGTGTGCCGGCTGGCGACGAAGTGATTCAAGGATCATGATCTCCAGCGCGCCCGGAAACAGATCGCGGGGTGAATTCTTAGTATTTTCCATAAGGCATTGCTGCAACATGCCTAGACTAAACAAGTGATATCCAAATGTCAACATCTCTGGAAAGTATGCATTTCTATTCCCTATTCCCTATTCCCTGGTCCCTGGTCCCTGTTTCATGTCTCCGCCATGCAACAGCAACAGGCGGGAACACATCACATAGGAAGAAGCCGCCGCGGTTTCAGCTCACCGGACAAAAAATTTCCGAAACTACTCCATAGCTGCGGCAATCTATAGCTGAGGGGGCGTAACTCATGGCACACGACATACTCGATAAGCAGGCAACGGTCGATGACGTTCTCCGCGAAGTCTCCCGAATCAAGACCGTGGTGACCGAGGCTGTGGACGACGGCGTTCAATCGGCGCTCCGCGCCGTGAAACAGGGGCGTGACGCTGCCGAAGACGTCATCCATGACGCACGCCACGCAATCAAGCGCAACCCTCTTCAGGCGGCGGGCATTCTCCTTGCCGCAGGCTTCATCCTCGGGAGCCTGATCACGCTGATGACCTCGCGACGTGACTAAATGCGATGTAACTGAAATTGACGGGCACCCGCGCGTCTCCTTGGCAGTCCGCGAATGAGCGGGCCGTCTCGTCCTTTCCGCGCAGGTTGCTGAAAAGGCGGGAGACCCCGCCCGCCTCCTGATCCCCGTTCTCTGTTCCCCGCTCCCTGCTCCCTGCTCCCTATTCCCCGCCTCTTCCCATCTCCGCCAACCGGTCCGCGATCCGCTCCGCCGCGCCGGATGCGCCTGCGTCCGCGCCGCGGCGCCCATCGCCGCCAGCCGCTCCGGGTCGCTTCAGCAAGCCAGTGAGCGTATCCAGCAGTTTTCCCGGAACCGTCGAGTTCCGTCTCCGTCAGCATCACCGCGGCTCCGGCTGCCGACCATCGCCTCGGCGTTGCGGCGCTGGTGCTCGTCGGTCGCCGCGGCAAAGGGAACCAGCAGCGCGGGCTTGCCGGCCGCAGCCTCCTCGGCCACAGTGGTCGCTCCGCTGCGCGACATGATCAGGTGCGCGCTGCGCAAACTCGCGCCGCCATATCGTCGAGAAACGGCCGCACCTGCCAGCGCGCTGGATCGGCGCCGCTGGCTTCGTAGGCCGCCTGCGTCGCTTCAAAGTTGCGCAGCTCCGCTCTGGTGCAGAACCGTGAGTCCCGGAACCGCCTCCAGCAGCGTCGCGAATAATGCTGGGGCAGATGCGTATTGAAGAGCCGCGCGCCCTGCGAGCCGCCAAAGACCAGCAGATGCGGCGCGCCGTCCCGTCGGCGGCTGCGAGCGAGAAAAACTCCGGCCGCACCGGAACGCCGGTGACCTCGGCATTGCGGAACCATCTTGGCCGCCGCAGGAAAGTTGATGGCCGCGGCCTGCACCCGTTTGCCCACCAGCCGGTTGGCCAGGCCCGGCATGGCGTTCGGCTCATACGCCATGGCGGGAATCTTCAGCCACAGCGCCGCCGCCATCGCCGGACCGGAGGCGTATCCGCCCACGCCAAGCACCGCGCCGGGCCGGAACTCGCGCATCAGGCGCTTGCAATCGCGATAGCTGCCCGGCAAGCCAGCATGCGTCCGCAGCCGCGTCATCAGCGACACGCTCTTCAGCGGGCCCACATCGATCAGCCGCAGCTCGAATCCCGCCTCGGGAATCAGCCGCGTCTCCATTCCCCGCGCCGTGCCGACAAAAAGAATCTTGCGCCTCGTGCCGCTTCACCAGCTCGCGCGCCACGGCCAGCGCGGGAATGATGTGCCCGCCCGTTCCGCCGCCGGCAATGAGAATTCAGTCAGCTCAGAGCCGCTCACGCCCTGTCCAGTCTTGGCTCTGTTCTCTGATCCCTATTGCCTACTCGCTCTCCCTGTCGTTCTTCACTCCGCTTGTCGCGAGATGTTCAGCAGAATCCCGATGCTCGCCAGCGTGCAGAACAGCGACGTCCCTCCGTGCGAGATCAGCGGCAGCGGAATGCCCTTGTTGGGAACCAGCGACAGCACCACGCTGATGTTGAAGAATGCCTGCAGCAGTATCGTCGTGGTGATGCCGAAGGCCACCAGCCGCGCAAACGGATCGCTGCACCGGAACGCCGTGCGCAGCCCGCGCACGCCAAACACCACGAACAGCAGCACGATAAACATGGCGCCGATAAATCCCAGCTCCTCGGCGATGTTGGCGAAGATGAAATCGGTCGAGGCCTCCGGCAGATAGAACAGCTTCTGCATCCCTTCCATGTAGCCGCGCCCGGTCAGCCCGCCGGTTCCCACGGCGATCAGCGACTGGTAAATGTGGTAGCCCGCGCCCTGCGGATCGGATTCGGGATTGAGAAACACCAGCATGCCGCTCCCGCCGCCACGGCACCCAGAGCAGCAGCGCGGCCAGCGCCGGCAACGCCGCGCACACGCCGCCCAGCAGATACTTCCACTCCATCCCCGCCAGCACCAGCATCATCGCGGTAACGCCGGCCAGCACCAGCGCCGTGCCCAGGTCAGGCTGCGCGACCACCAGCACGATAAACACCAGCGGAATCAGCGCCGCCGGCAGCAGCGTGTGCCTCCAGTCGCGCATGGCGCCCAGCCGGTTGTGCAGAAACCACGCCAGAAAAAGCACCAGCACGGGCTTGGCAATCTCAGAGGGCTGAAGGTGAAAAAATTGCCGAAGCGAATCCAGCGATGCGTGTGGTGCGAGCCGGGCATCAGAAAACCAGCACCAGCAGCACCGTGGTCACGCAGAGCGCGGGATAGATGAATCGCGGCGAGTTGTAGTGGCTCACGTCCACGTGCATCAGCACCAGCAGCGCCAGCACGCCCACCAGCGCCCACACGCCTTGCGTCAGCACGAACGTGTAGGCCGAGTGGTACCGCTCCTGATCCACGACGGCCGAGGCCGAAAAGACCATCGCCAGGCCGGTAACCACCAGCACCAGCGTGGTGAAGAACAGCCACTTATCTACGCCTACTCGCTTCGCCATATCGTCCTATGCGTTCTGCCTCACTTTCCAATCGCGCTGCTCGCTCACCAGTTGCTTGAAGACGCGCCCGCGCTGCTCGTAATTCTCAAACTGGTCGAAGCTGGAGCAGGCCGGCGCCAGCAGCACCACTTCGCCGGGCCGCGCCGCAGTCGCCGCGGCGCTCACCGCATTGGCCAGCGTCTCGCACGAGTGGATCGGCGACCACCCCGCGCAGCTCCGATTCGATCTTGCGCCGCCGCCGCGCCGATGGTGTAAACCGCGCGCACCCGCTCGCGCATCAGCGGCGCGAGCGGAGCGTAGGGCGAGCCCTTGTCCTTGCCGCCCAGAATCAGGTGAATGCCGCCGGGAAACGCGGCCATCGCCTTCGCCGTCGCGTCCACGTTGGTGGCCTTCGAGTCGTTGTAGTACTCCACGCCGTTGATCGTGGCCACATACTCCAGCCGATGCTCCACCGCCTGGAATTTCTCAATGGCTCGCGCAATCGCGCTCGCCGGCACGCCCGCCAGCCGCGCCGCGCACACCGCCGCCAGCACGTTCTCCACGTTGTGCTCGCCCTTCAGCGGAATCTTCTCGACCGGCAGGATCCGCTCCATCGCCGTATCCTCGGACCGGCGCGATAAACCACATCCGCCGTCCTCGTACCCACGCGCCCTGCGTCACCGCGATGCTCTGGCTGAAAACCAATACACCGGCGCGTGCGAACGCGCCGCAGCCTCGGCGGTGCGCGCATTGTCGGCATTCAGCACCAGCGAAGTCGCTCGCATCCTGCGCGGCAAAGATGCGCTCCTTGGCCAGCGCATAGTTCTCAAACGTGCCGTGCCGGTCCAGATGATCGGGCGTGATGTTCAGGATCACCGCAATCGTCGGGATGAAACTCGCTCCGTGCTCTCCAGCTGAAAGCTCGACACTTCCAGCACCGACCACGTATCGTCCGTGCTCTCGTCAATCAGCCCCACCACCGGCACGCCGATGTTGCCGGCCACCAGCGTCGGAATGCCGGCCTCTTTCAGAATCTCGCCCGCCAGAGCCGTCGTCGTCGTCTTCCCGTTCGATCCGGTGATGGCCAGAATCCTGCCTTTCAGAAAACGCGCGGCCAGCTCCAGTCTCGCCGATCACCGGGCGTCCGAAGTTCCGCGCCTGCACCAGCTCCGGCGTATCCAGCGGCACGCCGGGGCTCACCACAATCAGGTCCTGGCGGCGGAAGGTCAGCAGTCCGTGCCCGCCGGCCTCCACCATGATTCCCTCTTCCAGCAGCGCCGGAATCTCCTTGGCCAGCGACTCGGCGCTGCGCATATCGGACACCGTCACCTGCGCGCCCTTGCGCCGCAAAAACAGCGCCGCCGCCAGCCCGGACTTTCCCAGGCCCACAACCAGAACCTTTTTGCCCTTCAGTTCCATCATCTCGATCGTTCCTTAGGCCGGCGCCGGCGCCATCCTCGCCAGCCTTTGTTTTTGGCTAGGGTGGGTCTGCGACAACTTTATTGTGCACCGCGCGCCGCGCAGCGCGCGCCGTTCTAGCGCAATTTCAGCGTGGTGAGTGCAAACAATGCAAACACCAGGGCGCCGATCCAGAAGCGCACGATCACCTTCGACTCGCTCCAGCCCAACTGCTCGAAGTGGTGGTGCAGCGGCGCCATCTTGAAGATGCGCTTCTTGCGCAGCTTGTAGCTGCCCACCTGCAGCATCACCGAGACCGCCTCAAGCATAAAGATTCCGCCAATGAACGGCAGCAGCAGCTCCTGCCGGATGATGATCGCCACGGTGCCGATGGCTGCCGCCCAGCGCCAGCGAGCCCACGTCGCCCATGAAGATCTCCGCCGGATGCGCGTTGTACCAGAGAAAGCCGATCGACGCGCCCACCATCGACCCGCAAAACACCGTCAGCTCGCCCACCATGGGCATGCGCTGCAGTTCCAGATAGTCGGCGAAGACCACGTGGCCGCGTGATGTATGTGAGCACCGCCAGCGCGCCCGCGGCAATGATGGTGCAGCCGATGGCCAGTCCATCCAGTCCGTCGGTCAGGTTCACGGCATTCGATGAGCCCACCAGCACCAGCACCACCCACAGCACGAAGGGCACAAACGCGAACCAGCGCCAGATGCGGAAGCGTGCTCGGCCATCCGTGCCACAGCAAATCGGGCCGCAGGCTCTTGATAAACGGCACCGACAGCCGCGTGTTGAAAACATCTTGAACTGGTCCAGCACCACCAGCGCCACAGCCACCAGCGCCCCGGCCAACCCCTGCCAGAACAGCTTGGCGCGCGCCGTCAATCCCAGGCTGCGCCGCTGCACTACTTTGATGTAGTCGTCTGCAAAACCGATCGCCCCGAACGCCAGCGTCGAGAATACCGTGATCCATACAAACGGATTGGCCGGGTCGGACCACAGCACCGTGGGCAGCAGAATGGCGATGCAGATCAGCACGCCGCCCATGGTCGGCGTTCCCGTCTTCTTCAGGTGCGACTGCGGCCCGTCCTCGCGCACAAACTGCCCGATCTGGAACTCGCGCAGCTTCTGAATCACCCACGGCCCGATGAAAAGCGCGATCAGCAGCGCCGTGAGCGAAGCAAACGCAGTGCGAAACGTCAGGTAGCGGAAGATCCGGAACGGGTGAAAGAACGGAAACAGCTTTTCGTAGAGCAGCCAGTAAAGCAAGCAGTCCTCCAAACCTGGATGAGGCGGGATTCAGCTTGATTCTACAGTCACGGAGGCGCGCTGCCGTGCCGTTCACTTCACTTCACAATGCCGGCGACACTGCGGCGTCAACACCATTGCGCCTTGAGCAGGCCTTACAATTTCTTGTGGATCGTAACAGCAGTTTCGGAAACCGCCTATCCGCATTCACGGCATCTGAGTCGGCGCGACCAACACGGAGCGACGACCTTGGCAAACGTCATGACCGGACATAGTATTTCCGAAACTACTCTAGAGAGGATGGACTAGTAGTGAATCGGTTCCCTATGCGCAATCTTTCATCGAAATTGAATCTTCTATCCCACGCAAAATTTAACTCGGTTTCGGCAGCCGCCTTGCTCCTCTGCTCGTGTGTCGCCTTCGCGCAGGGGCCCGGCCTGGCTTCGAGCGTCAACCCCATCATTGGTACGGGCGCCGGCCCCGGCGGAGGCGTCAATCTGTTTCCTGGCCCCGCCACGCCATTCGGCATGGTTCAGCTCAGCCCCGACAACGAAGGCCATGGCTACGGCTATCACTACGCCGGAACCGACATCCAGGGCTTCAGCATGACCCACATGAGCGGCCCCGGCTGCGCCAACGAGGGCGACGTCTTCTTCACTGCGACTACCGGCCCCGTGCACACGCAGGTCGCCGATCTTCAATCGCCGTACTCCCATAGCATGGAGACCGCCGCGCCCGGATATTACCAGGTCAACTTGTTGCGCTGGGACATCGACGCCCAATTGAGCGCCACCGATCACACCGGCATCGCGCAGTTCACATTCCCTGCCGGCGCGCCCGCCAATATTCTTGTGCCCATCAGTCACACGATGAATTTCAGCACCGGCGCATCCATCCAGATCGTGGGCGATCGCCAGATTGAGGGCTACGTCGAAGACCGTGCCTTCTGCGGCAATCAGCAAACCTACAAAGTCTACTTTGTGATGGAATTCAGCGAGCCGTTCGAGCAGTTTGGCACCTGGAGCGAACCCACTTTTCGCGGACCCGACGCTGTCGAAGCGAGCAGCCGCACCGCAACGCAAGATGCCGCCGCTCAATGGATCGGAGCATACGCCACCTGGCCCTGCCGAGACGCATCCGCATACCGTCACCGCAAAAATCGGCATCTCCTATGTCGATCTTGATGGGGCCAGGAACAATCTGAAAGTGGAGGCGGAAGACAAGGATTTCTCCGCCATCCGTACCGAAGCCTCGGCGGCGTGGAACCGCGCCTTGAGCACTATCGAGGTCTCCGGAGGCAGCGCCGCTGACCGCACCGTTTTTTACACCGCGCTCTATCACAGCCTTTTGATGCCCAGCATCTTCAACGATGCTGACGGGCGATACCTCGGCTTCGACGGCAAGATTCATCAGGTCGAGCAAGGTCATCTCATCTATGCCAACTACTCCGGCTGGGACATCTATCGCAGCGCAATGCCGCTGCTGGCCATGATCGAGCCGCGCCGCATGGAAGACATGGCGCAATCCATCGTGCTCATGTATCAGCAGGGCGGCTGGATCGATCGCTGGCCGCAGATCAATCTCTACACCAACGTCATGGCGGGCAGTCCGCTCACCGTGTCTGTCGCAGCGGCATGGCTCAACGGCCTGCACGGATTCGATATCAAAACTGCGTGGGAGGGAATGCTCAAGGACGCAACCGAAGCTCCGCCGCCCGGCCATCCCTATCACGGCGAAGATGCCATCGATTGGATCAACAAGGTGCACTACGTGCCCAACGACAAGCTACCTTATGGCTCCGTCTCGCAGATTCAGGAAGACGCTGTCGCCTACGCGTCGCTCTACAGATTGGCACTCGATCTTGGCAAAACTGCCGACGCCAAAATGCTCTACGATCGCGCCACTTACGAGCGCAACGTCTTCGATACCGACGACCGTTTCTTCCGCCCGCGCAATGCCGATGGCAGTTGGGTTCCCGACTTCGATCCGGGACAGAATTTGCACGGCTTCATCGAAGGCTCCGGCTGGCATTATCAATGGCTCGCGCCTTCTGACATGGCGTGGCTCGTCCATGCCGTCGGCCCCGATCTCTTCAACCAGCGCCTCACCGAGTTTTTCAACTACAAAATCCCGGGATGGTACGGCCAGTATTACAACCCGTACAACGAAACCGATCTCGAAGCGCCGTTCGAATTCAACTTCTCCGGCCGGCCGTGGGAAACCCAGCGCGTCGTCCGTCGCGTGCTCAAGGAAAACTACACCGCGACGCCCGACGGCATTCCCGGCAATGACGATTGCGGCGAAATGTCCTCCTGGGCCGTGATGAGCATGATGGGCATCTACACCGTCGACCCGGCGAGCCTCGCCTACGAGTTGACCGGCCCGGTCTTTCCCAAGATCGTTCTGCATTTGCACGATCCGTACCCCGGCAAGACATTCACATTTGAAGCGGCGGGCGCAGCAGAGAATGCGCCTTACATCCAAAGCGTGCAACTGAACGGGCACGCCCACCACGAGAATTGGATTTCGTTCCACGACATCGCTGCCGGCGGCACGTTGCACTTTACGCTCGGAACCACTCCCAATCACGCCTGGGGCGCCGCACCTGCCGATGCACCGCCATCATTAAGCGAAACCGCACCGCAATGACATCGCCGCTGGGACCAAAAATCGGGTTTCTGAAAGTCCACGAGGGCTATTGGGAAGAGTTAGGGTGACGAACCCAAATACAATCATGGCTCCAACGGGGTGCCCCATTCTAGCCGCGTCTTTGTTTCTGCGGCTAGGGTGGGGGAGGAACAACGCACCGAACTTTACAATCCCGTCGTGTTTTGAGGCGCGATTTCGGGCGCTGCGGAAAAACTCCTTCGAAGATGCACGAAGTGTCGGGGCACAACTTTTCACCTTGCAGGAAAACTCCGACGTTTTGAAAGGGCACAACTTTACACTTTTCAGGAAAACTCGACGTTTCCAAAGGGCAAAGCCTCTACGCGCCGGAGGCGCAATGTTCATTAGCCCCGCGCTTCAGCGTCGGGAACCAATGGCGCCAGATGGACGCGAGTCCCGTAGGGACGATGCCTCAGCTTCACACCTCGCAGTCCACAGGTCGCGGAAAAACAGGGACGGAGGGAGACGGGGGTTTCACAGGCTGCGGAAAAACTCAATCCAAGGGGCTTTGTAACAAGGGCACGGCTTTAGCCGGGCCGATAAGGTCAGCAGAATGAGTCGGGCTTTAGCCCCTGCTCATTCATTCTTTGCCGAATTCGCTTTTCGTTCGCACTTTTTCCGCAGCCTGTTCAACCCCCGTGTATCGCCCGGAGAATTGGCGAGGCCTTTAGGCCCGGATGAGATCGCCGCTGGAGATTCGCTTGCGGTTCTCTCTTTATCCTCAGCTTTTTCATGCCATGAGGTGAGCCTTGTATCAGACTACGACTTAAGGTGCGCCCCACTGGCCGCAAATTGTGTGCGGCTTTATCCGCGGAGGCGCATGATCGACTTCGGCCATAAACTATTAAAGGAACTCTCTATGAAACGAGCTCTACTCTGCGCCATCGCCGCCGCTGCCGTAATCCTCGTCCCCGCCGCGCAGCCGCAACAACCGCACTCCAGCAAATCCGACGCCAAGTTAGCGGCGCAAATTCGCGCCGACGCGTCTCTCCAACATGTGCACCAGATGGCGCTCGACCTCCTCAAGGGCGACCTCAATGCTGGAAGCGGCTATAAGTCTGTGTGGATTCGCGACCTCAATACCTTCATCGAAGTTTCACTCGAAGTCACTCCGCACGACGAGCTTCGCTATGCGCTGGTCATGTTCTTCAAGTTCCAGGGGCCAAAGGGTGACATTGTCGACGGTTATCGTACGCTCAACCCCGCGCAGACTGAAAATCCATACCGCATCACTCCGCTCGCCCCCGGTTTCTCCTCATACAAAAACACCGTTGAGGTCGATCAGGAGCCGTCCCTCGTGCAGGCGGTCTATAAATATGTCTCCATCACCGGCGACCGCACCATTCTCGATGAGCGCATCGACGACCGTACCGTTCTCGACCGCCTCGGGTTCGCCATGCAATATCTCCTCACCGAACGATTCGATGCCGCTCACTGCCTCATTTGGAGCGCCACTCGCGCCGACTGGGGAGACGTGCAGCCCGAGACCAATCCCGGCGTGTTGCTCGACTCGCACTCGCATCGCGCTTTCTCCGTCTACGATAACGCGATGCTGCTCATTGCCATCGACGACTACGTAAAACTCCTCGGCGACGCGCCCGAAGCCGCGCACTGGAAGTCCGTTCACGACCAACTCGCGGCCAACACCCTCAAATACCTTTGGGACAAGAAAAGGCATAAATTCATCCCGCATGTCTATCTCGATGGATCGCCTTTCCCCAGTTACTTCGACGAAAACGCCATCAACTACCACGGCGGCACAGCCGTCGCCATCGAGGCCGGTATGCTGACCCACAAGGACGTGGCCCTGGCGTTGCGCGAAATGGATGCGGATGTGGTCGCGGCGCACGCAGCCACCATCGGGCTCACCATGTACCCCGCGTACCCCTACGGACTTTTCAAAAATCCGGGAATGACTGTGCCCTATACCTACCAGAACGGCGGCGACTGGACCTGGTTCGGCGGCCGCATGGTCCGCGACCTCATTGAGCAGGGATTCATCGCCGATGCCTATCGCGAAATCCTTCCCATGCTCGATCGCGTCCAGCGGGTGAACGGATTCTATGAGTGGTGGACGCCGAGCAATCAGCCCCGCGGTTCCGGCAACTTTCGCGGCTCCGCCGGCGAGCTCGGCCGTGATATTGAGTTACTCCAAGCCTGGGCGAAAGAACACTAAATCGAACCGACACAGAGGACAAAGGAGGCCGTATTAACCGGTCGGGTGAAGAGCCTCAAGTCTGCTGGAAGGTGCGACTACCAAATTGAACAGCACTAATTCATGCCTTCACCGCGCCTGTGGATGTTCGAACTTGAGGATTTGGCCGGCTCTGGTTCGATAATTGCCCATCGCGCTCCCCGCTCTCGACTTGTCAATCCCTGACCTCCTCGCTGCCACCTCATGAACCCGCTAACCTGCTGATTCGCCGCCTGATCCCCGACCACTGAAACCTGAACTCTCTTTGCATAGTATTTCCCCCTTTTGGCGCACAATCAACCTAGCATCACCAAATCGGCGCATTACGAATCGCCGATCTCTGTTCTCTTTTCTCTGTTCTCTCTGTTCTCTGCGTGGTAACGCAGGGAAAGGCGCCCGTAAGTCCTTTGAATTGGGAATCATATCGATTAACCCCTTTGGAATCAGTGGGCTAGAGCAAATGATCAGGGGTACAAACCGCTGAAGGGAAAGCACTTAACCCCAAAAGGGGATGGGGGGGTAGGTTTGTGAAACTGTGGAACTGTGAACCGACACCGTGAACTATGAACGACAAACAGTGAACGAACCACTAACCACTGTTCTCTGCTCTCTGTTCCCTGTTCTCTGCTCTTACAAATGGATCCATCCACACCGGATCAGCGAAAGCGATCCCACAGCCACCACGATCCACAGCACCACTCCCTGAAGCATTGGCCGAAAGCCAACCTCGCGAAGCGTCTTCATCGAAAGCCCTGTGCCAATCAGATAGAGAGTCGCCGTGAGACCGATAATGCCCAGGTGCTTGAGGACCGGATACGCTGGCTGGAATGCGTGGACGTAGGTATTGCCCACCGCCGCGAGGCAAAAGAGGAGAATGAACCATGGCCACTGGATGCGCGCTTTGCTCTTCCTCGCCACCGCTGTTGCCACCGAAATCGGCACAATCCACAACGCGCGCGCCAGCTTCACTGTAGTGCCCACGGCGAGTGCCAAAGCGCCAAATTTCGCCGTAGCTCCCACCACCGAGCTCGTGTCGTGAATCGCGAGCGCCGACCAAAGGCCAAACTGCGTCTGCGACATGTGCAACAGAAGCCCGATCGCGGGAAATGCCAGCAACGCGATCGAGTTGAGAACGAAGATCGTCCCCAGCGAAACCGCAATCTCCTCCTCGCCGGCCTCGGTGATTGGCGCCATCGCGGCAATCGCGCTTCCCCCGCAAATGGCCGTCCCGGCTGAGATCAGAAACGAGGTTCCCTTCTTCACCTTCAGGAACCGTCCCAGTGCCCAGCCCAGCAACAGCGCAAAGCTGATGCTGGCCGCCGTATAAACGAATCCCGACCGCCCGACGTGAATCACCTCGTGCAGATCCATGCCGAAGCCAAGGCCGACGACGGAAGCTTGCAAAAGAAATTTGGACAGCCGCTTCGCTTCAACGTGAAAAGGGTGCTCGAATGTGAATCCATAGATAAGGCCGCCGGCCAGTGCGACTGGCGGCGAAATCAGCCCGGTTGCCGCGATGATTAACCCGACAAAGAATAGGTTCTTTGACACACATTCAGTGTGCCGCCAGAACGGCGCTAAGTCTAAGCAGAAGTAATCATAGGGCATTAGGCCGATTTATCAGCACGTAGCGAGCGCCTTCAACACTTGGCTAAACCCGCTTGTCCGCACTTCGATGCGCGCCGGCCCGCGCTGCAAGAAACCTGCAAAACTCCTGTGCCAGGCCCTCGGGCTCAGGCCCTTTCGGAGTAACAATCAGGAAGTCGCGCTGAATACGTAAACCTTTGATTTCAATAATTTTAAAGCTGTGCCCGAGCCGAAGGTCCTTGGCAATTGCCCAGCGTGATACGAATCCAACGCCGAGCCCCGCTTCCACTGCCGACTTGATGGCCTCGGTCGAGTCCAGTTCCATGACGATATCGAGCCCGCGCCGTTTGATTCCATGGCGCTCAAGTTCCATTTCGATGATTCGACGCGAGCCGGAACCGCGTTCCCGCATCAGCAAAGGTGCGGCGGCTAGATCGTCGCAAGATATGGATCCCTGTTCCGCCCATTCGTGTGCCGCCGGCGCAATCAGCACAAGTTCATCCCGCAGAAACGGCTCCGTGCGCACATCTCGAGTTCGCGGCGGCCCTTCAATAAATCCGAGCGTGATCCTTTGCTCCCTTACAGCGTTCACAATGCACTCTGTGTTCCCACTCATCAGCGCAGGAAAAACTCGGGGACGCTCCGCGCGGAACTCGCCCAACAGCCGCGGCAAAACGTACTGAGCAATCGTTGTCGAAGCGCCGAGAGTCAGCTTCCCGGCGTGTTCTCCACTCTGCGCGGCGATCTCGTGTTCCGCCTCGGCCAGCAGTTTGTGCACGCGCCGCGAGTATTCAAGAAGCACCTTGCCAGCCGCTGTTAATCCCGCTTGGGTCCCGGAACGGTCAAAAAGTTGAACGTCTAAGTCCTGCTCGAGCGCCTTGATTTGAAGACTCACTGCCGGCTGTGTGAGGTAAAGCTCTTCCGCAGCCTTGCGAAAACTGCGCTGTTCTGCGACTGTCCGAAAGACAACGAGTCGAAAATTCTCCAAACTTGCCATGAGTTCATTAAATCATCCGCGTCCCGCCTTTCCTCGCGTGTCCGCGCATTGCATCTGCAACCCCGGTCCGCCACATTGCGTCAACGCATCATCGCTCACGATCTCTTCCAGTGTTTCGCAGCACAGGCGATCAGCATGAGTTGGAAGATTACCTCTTCGGGCTCAAGTGATTCTGGAGATGCTTTAAAGTAACCCTATGTCATCGCGACGGAATTTTCTTGCCACCCTGCCGTTGCTGGGCGCGGGAGCAGCGCTTGGTCAGAGTGCGGCAAAAGCGGGCAACTTCAACCGGCCGCTACCGCACCATTGTGGGGAGATTCTGGCTCTCGAAAAGCGCTGGCTGTTCAGGCTCGATCGTGAGGCGACCGTAACTCCTGCCGGCATGGGGTTGGGCACCGACGGCTGGGAGCTCGTCAGCGTTCCGCACACGTGGCAGGCGTTGGCGGGCGAGCCGGAATATGTTGGGGTGGCATGGTATCGCACCGAGATCGTGGCACCGGAGGAGTGGCGCAGTCGCTTTGTGCGGGTCGAGTTTGAGGCCGTATACCACACGGCGCATGTATTCCTGAATGGGCAGCGGATTGGCCAACATGTGGGCATGGGGTACACGGCGTTCCGGTACGACCTGGCGCCGGGCTTGCAGATCGGGCAGACGAATGTGCTGATGGTGCGGGTCGACAACTCCTACTCGAACGCGATGCTGCCGCGCATGAAGTCGTTCGACTGGGCCAATGACGGCGGCATCGTTCGCCCGGTGCGCTTGCTGGTCACTCCGCAGGTGTTCATCGAGCGGCTGGAGATTGAGGCGGGTCCCAATCCTGAGCGGAATATAGCGCAGGTCGCGGTGCGCGCGCTGGTGCGCAACACGCTCGCGAAGGAGCAGACAGTTCGGCTCGCGGGCGCCGTGCAGCATGAAGGCTCGGCGGAAAGGCAGCATCGCATCGCTGAGAAGGAGGTTCACCTGGCGCCGGGCGCGACAGAGATCGTTGCACTCGATCCGGTCACCGTCGATTCGCCCATGCTCTGGCACTTCGATGCGCCTCATCTCTACGAGGCCGAGATCACCCTCGAGGCCGACGGCGAGAGACACATCCTCAGCGACAGCTTTGGCATTCGGCGGTTTGAGGCGCGTGGAACCGAGTTCTACCTGAACGGTGAGCGCGTGACGCTGATCGGCGTGGAGCGGATGGCAGGCAGTCATCCGGAGTTTGGCATGGCCGAACCAAGCGAATGGATCGCGGCAAATCACCGCGACATGAAGGAGCTGAACTGCGTCTTCACGCGCGTGCATTGGCCGCAGGACAGGCGAGTTCTGGAGTTCTGCGACCGCAACGGAATCCTGATGCAGGAGGAAGTTCCTGCATGGGGACCATTCACGTTCGCCGGGATTGACGCGGAATTGCTGGCACAACTGACCGCGAACGGATTGGAGCAGTTGCGCGAGATGATGGCGAGCGATCGCAATCATCCATGCATCGTGAGCTGGGGATTGTGTAACGAGGTGGATGGCAAGAACCCAAACTCACGCGCCTTTGCGCACGCGCTTGCCGAGGAAGCGCGCAAGGCAGATCCATCGCGACTGCTCACTTACGCGTCGCACACGCTGCGCGAGCATCCTGAAGAGGACATGGCCGGCGATTTCGATTTCATCTCTGCGAATGAATACTTCGGGAGCTGGTATCCAGGCGGACCGGAAGAGGTGCGTGAGCATCTCAAAAACCTGCGGCGTGCGTTTCCCGATAAGCCGATCGTGGTTTCAGAGTATGGCTGGTGCGAGTGCCAGGCGAAAATTCCGCCGGGCGACGACAATCGCGTGAAGATCGTGGACGGACATACGCAGGTGATGCGCGAGTCGGGCGACGTGGCCGGAGCCATTTATTTCGACTACAACGACTACCGCACGATTGTTGGCGACCACGGTTCAGGCGCGCTGCGGCAAAGAGTGCATGGCGTGGTTGATGTTTATTCCATACGCAAGCCTTCGTTTGACGCGCTGCGTGCGCAGTCCAGCCCGGTGGAATCGCTTGAGCTCAGCCGGACGAGCGACGCATTCGAACTCCAGATCGCGACACGTGAGAAGTTGCCGGCTTACACGCTCCGAGGATATTCGGCGCGATGGCTTTTCTACGGCTACGACGATCTTCCGATGGAGGGCAAGATCGATCGCCTTCCTGAGCTCGCGCCGGGCAGCAAACTCACGCTGAAGGCGCGTTCCGAACTTGACGGCTTGAAGCGGGTCGCGATCGAGATTCTGCGGCCGACGGGTTTTCCCGCAGCGAGAGTGGAGCTAGTGCTGTGAAAGCAGTGATCAGTGGTCAGTGTTCAGTTCACAGTTCGCAGTCTGCGAGTCTCAATTCATCGCGACCACTGAGTAGGAGTGCAGCGGCGGCTCTCACAGTTTCACAGTTTCACAGGCCTACCCCCCATCCCCTTTTGAGGGTTAAGTGCTTTCCCTTCAGCCGTTTGTACCCCTGATCATTTGCTCCAGCCCACTGATTCCAAAGGGGTTAATCCGATAAGATCCCCAATTCAAAGGACTTACGGGCTGTTTTCCGGGGTGATTTTTGCTCCGGGTGCGCATTTTCGTCAATTTGGGCCTCGACGACCGTCCACTGACGGCTATGACGGGACTTTGGTTGAGTTGGATCATGAAATGATTGTGCGCCTAAAGGGGGAAATTATATGCAAACAGAGTTCAGGGCTAAGGGGTCAGGGATCGGGCAGCGAATCAGCGAGTTAGCAGGTTTGCGGGTCGGGGCTATGAAGTGCAGGGATTGACAACTTGGGCGGCGGTTCCTGGGGATTGTTTGGGAGTGGTTCCGTGAAACCCTGCCGAATGGGAGTTCGCTGCCGGGGTATCGGTGAACACTTCGGCGTCTATCAGGACCCATCAAAGCAAGATGTGTATCTCACTACGTTGACTGCGCCTACCCGTTTGTATCGGGCACCAGCCCGAACAGAAGGTCTGTTTACCAGGTAATAATTTCCGGGGTAGTAATATACTTGGCAAAATGGGGCAATCGCTAATTTGAATTATTCCCGGCGAGTCGGGCTGAAGATCAAATACAAAAAAAGCGAGAATAGAAAAAGCCCCCCGACGAGTTCCAATACGCCGTGAAAGCCTGGCGACAGTCCTACACCGGTCCGATCAGCATCGTAAGCAAGGCCCGCAGGCAAAACAACAAAGAGGCCGACGATTCCGATTGTTTGGCGAATCCATGAGCGCATCGGTTTTCACCTTAGCTAGAGTCATGTAGTGGTCGGCTTGGAGAGCGAAGCCAGATATGCTTCCTTACCTTTTTCCGCAGCTTGCGCGAGGATGGTAGAAAAGGTGTCGTCTGCGGGGATGCTGCTTTTATGCTCACCAACGACGATTACAAAATCCTTCACCCTTGCGATTACTGCTAAAGCATCCTCTCTTTTGCAGAAGCTGCGTGTATGGTAAAGAGGGTTTCTCCACAGTTCCTTCATATAGTCGCATTGGTCCGCGCAACTTAAGAAGAATTGAAGATCGGCCTCCCTCTTTAGACCGACTGGGCGCTGCCGGATTTTGTTGATCTTGTTGTGGATCGCAGTTATCACATCGTTCCAAGTGCCGAATTCGATGGGTATTGGTCCCTTTTTGTTATGGAGTTTTATATTCAGCAAGCGATTCGATGCCAGCCTTCTCAGTCCATGTTCGGCGAGTCGCATACAGTGAAAGACGCTGGCTGTGTATTGACTCGCTGCGAAGCAGCCGCCTGCCGCTAGCGCATCGCGTAGCGCGTGGTGTGAATATTTCTCCTGAACGATCTTCCCGAACAGATTTGGATTCCCGTAGTGCTTAGCTTCCTCTTCTGACAGAATCATGAATCTCTGTTTGGATAAATTGTGGTGGACACAATTGAGGATAACCCCCAAACGAGATGAAAGAACGGCCTCACGTCTATCGACGGACCCGTTCCCGCAAGCCGTCTGGAGCACTGTTATTTCTCCCACTAAAGTAGAGTCTGCACCCAGCTTTTCGCACACAGATTTCAATTGGCCAAGGACTCTCTCAATCATCGCTATCAAGCCGTCATTGCAAAAAGCCATCCCTGCTGTGTCAGCGAATTCCAGACGACTGCGACAAGTTTCCAAGAGCGCTAGGCTAGAGCACAATTCGTAGACGTTATAGTCATTCATAAGTTGCTCCAGGCTCACTACTCTTCGCAGTTCGATTTGACTGTGGCACACCACGGGTATACCCTCGTTTCTGAGACGAGGGCACACCAGATTGGCGAATGGTCCCACAACCCCGGCCAAGGATGTAGTGGGAACAACGGCCGCTCTCGACGAATTCACGCGCCGCATACTCGCTGTACCACACAGCGCGATCAAGGCGAAGTTAGATCAAGAAAAAGCGGCGAAGCGAACGCGGCCTAGGCGTTCCGCTTCCCGCGCTTCTGTCTCCCCATCCAAACGGGCCAACTAGAAAGGTTCCGCGCTCGTTTCTCCCACCTTGCCGGTCAGTTCTGCATAGGTAAGTCTCTTACCAACAATCTGCGATACTGCCAGCGCAAAGCGGTCCGCATCATTCAGCGGATTATCTTTAGTTGCACGGTTATTGTAGCGAAAAACCTGTTCAGTCACGTATGCGTCCAAGTGGAACGGCTCGACTGCCACGTAGGTGCCACGCAGCGACCGCTTGAGCAGGCTCCAGAAATTCTCGATGCCCTGAGTGTGGACCTGTCCACGCACATACTCGGTGACGTGGTTTACGGTCTCGTGTACAAACTCCATGTTGCGGAGTGGCCGATAGTCGCTGAGTCCATCGCTGTAGATAGTCGATCCCTTTTCGACGTTGGCGAGGATTGCATTCATCAAGGTCTCGCGCTTTACTTGGGGGATGACATGAGCGCGCACTTGCCGCGCTTCGCGGTCTAGCATCCCAAAGACCGGAGTCTTATGAGTAGCGCGGCCAGTGATGGAATGAGGCTTGTAATCAGGGTTGGGTCCGATCACAGAGCCATCAAGATCAACAAAGTATTTCTTGCCGGTTTGGTGATCCCGCTTTCCGATGTGCTTATTCTTTGGATGTCCTCCAACATAGGCTTCGTCCACTTCTACAGGTCCACCAGAACCGCCGATCTTGAACATCGAACCTTGCTCCATCGCCATGCGAATGCGATGCAGCATGAACCATGCTGACTTCTGAGTGACCCCAAGGGCGCGGTGTAGTTCATGGCTCGAAATTCCATTCTTGGCATTCGCAAGCAGCCAGAAAGCAGGGAGCCACTTCTCAAGCCGGATCGGTGAATCTTCCATCACGGTGCCGGTCTTCAGAGTGAATTGGGGCGCATCGTGCTTTGCACGGCAATGCCAGCGGTCATACTTCTCAAGGAACAGCACGTCAGTCGAACCGCAACGGGGGCAGATAACGCCATCAGGCCAGCGTTGAGCAACCATGTACTTGCGGCAGCGCACCGGATCAGAGAAGAAAACAACCGCGTCTTGTAGGGTCTTGAGCGCTTTCATGATTTAAGAATGCGCTCATCGGTCTATTTTGTCAAGTATATTATTGCCCCGTAAATTACTACTTGATTAACAGGCTGGCGGAGCCGTTGTTCGAGTGGTATTCAGATTCTTGCAAAAGAGTACGCAACGCTCTTTGCGGATATGTCCAATTCATACTGTGGTATTGATCGATACCTTCGTCCAATTGACTCGTCGCCGCACTTCTGTGAATGTCGCTTTGGACGGTCATTCGCACTGACATCGAAACGACTAGAGCGTGTTTCAAAAATGGCGTGGCCCGCGAGCGCGGGACTGACTCTCAGGGGTTAAACACGCTGCGGAAAAAGTGCAAACGAAAAGCGAATTCGGCAAGGAATGAATGAGCAGGAGCTAAAGCCCGACTCATTCTGCTGACCTTATCGGCCCGGCTAAAGCCGTGCCCTTGTTACAAAGCCCCTTGGATTGAGTTTTCCGCAGCCTGTAAAACCCCTGAGTTCTTTTCGGCACCCTCCGACTACGCTCAGGGCAGGCTAAACTGGCTGCTGGAAAATGGGACAGAAAGCGAACCGGTGCGCGGATTCCCGCAGGGGCTAAAGTGTCTGCGTGAGAACGTCGTTTGCCCGAGTTCAGCGGCGTTGCTGTTTTGAGTTGTCGTTACCGGCAGCTCTGTTTTTTGTTTCAAGCTGCTCGCAGGGCATGCAGCCGGGTGATGTTGAAGGCCAGCGTTGCCAGTGTGAATTCGTTGTTTACGTTTTGCAATCCACGGGTGCGAAATTGTCTCATTCCACGCTGTTGTTTGAGGACTCCGAAGGCCGGTTCGACGACTGCCTTGCGCCGCGCGTAGGCGGCTTCGCCGGCCGGACTTCGCAGCTTGGCCCGCATGCGCCGGTGAGCCGGGGCGCAGGCCCGGGTGCGGCAGTGCCCGCCCAGGTTCAGTGCCCGCGCCATGTTGGAGTCCGGTACATAAGCGTCGATGTTGCGCTGTTCCATCTGTTCAAGGTTATCGATCGAGAAGAAGCCGCTGTCTGCCAGAACCGCACCCGGCGGCGCGCCGCAGCGCTGTTCGGTCTCGTCCAGCATGGGCACGAGCGAGCCGTTGTCGGTCACGTTCTGCGTCACTCGCTGAGCCACGATCAGATGATCGTCCGAGACGGTAATTTCCCCCGAATAGCCGAGCACGAACCTGTCGCCGCGCTGACGCAAAAAGCGCGCGTCTTCATCGGTCCGCGACAGCTTTTTCAATCCGCTCTTCTTCAGCCGCTCCATGCGCCGCGGCATCTCGGCCAGCGCCTTGTTCAGTTCCCCGATGGCCACCTCCAGCCCGCCCGGCTCCTGATCGTCGCGATCGGCGGCCTTCTGCCAGGTCCGCACCTGACGGCGCAGCTGCGCCCGCCTATCGCGCAGCGCCTGCTCCGAATCCACACGATCCTTGCTGGCGTTGGCCGCGATGCGCGTCGAGTCGATCGCCACCCGGCCCAGCTTCACCATACCCTGCTGCTGCGCCCACTCCAGCACCTGCGTGAACGCGTCGTTCAACGCGCGCCCGTGACGGCGGCGGAATGCGCTCAACGCCCAGTTGTCGATTCGCTCGCCGGCAGCCAGGTAGCGAAACGCCAAGTCCTCCACCAATCGCCGCTCCACCTGCCGCGCGCTGGTGATGCCCAGCGCGTAAGCGTAAAGCCACACGCCCAGCATCAACTGCGGAGCGTACAACTCGCCGCCCTCGATGCTGTAGCTCAACTCGAACTCGCTCATATCCAACCGCTCAATCACTCCACGGACGAAAAAGCACAAGTGCTTCTCGCCCAACTCGTCCCGCACGCTCGGAGGAAGCAGATACGCCTGGTCCGGGCTGTAAACCTTGAATCGCGACATGCTTCTCTTGTCGCCCAACTCCGATGTGAATTACAAGTACCTTGTGTAGTTCTCACGCAGACACTAAAGCCCCGCATTGATTTCATTGCGCTCGCGGCACGAGTAAACTCGTGCCCTGATACGAAGCGGCCGACCGCAGGAGTTTTTCAGCAGAGTGGCCCTGCACAAGCTACGATCTCGGGAAACAGATTCGATTTCAGAGGAGAATGAAATGGCATCAAAAGGAAAAGTCTTAGTGCTCGTCTCGAGCGGATACGGCTTACCGTTGAAAAATGGCGGGTGTTATCGCGGCGCCGGCTATTACCTGAACGAGTTGACGGTTCCGACTCGCGCCCTCATGCAGGAGGGTTACGAGATCACTTTCTCCAACCCCGATGGCAACACGCCGCAACTGGATCTCCATTCCGCTGTCCCCGATTTCTTCGGCGGGGACGAAGCCAGGCTCCAGGACTATTTCAAATTCCGCGATAGCCTGACTGGCCTCAGAAATCCGACGCGCATCTCGGACGTTGTTGCATCAGGCCTGGATCAATACGACGCTGTTTTCGTCCCCGGCGGCCATGGCCCGATGATCGATCTTCTCGATGATCCCAACGCGGGCATCGTGATGAGACATTTCCATGAAACATCGAAGCCTACGGCGGTGCTGTGCCATGGCCCGATTTCACTGCTCTCCGCGCTTCCCGAATCGAAGGAGTTTGTCGCCGCGCTGTCGGCGGGCGATACCGCTGGAGCGGCGGCAAAGGCTAAAGGATGGATCTATGCCGGATACAAGATGACGATCTTTTCGACGGCGGAAGAGCAGCAGCGGGAACCGCTTGAGATTGGTGGCAAGGTTCTCTTCTACCCCGATTTTGCCTTGCGCACGGCAGGAGGTGACGTGAGTGTGGTCGCTCCGTGGGGGAGCTACGCCCTTCAAGATCGCGAGTTGATCTCAGGTCAGAACCCATTCTCGGACCAGGCGCTACTGAAACTTCTTCTACCGGCACTCGACGCGAAGAAGAAGTGACTCGGTTAGGGGGCTGGCCCATCCTCTATTCGATCGAGTCTTCGACGGGTGGCCCGATCCCGGCGAGATTTCAACGGGAATGCGCGGAATTGTGGAGATTACCGCCCCGGTCCCCAGGGGCGAGGGACCGGGGGCACCCTCGACTGAACGATTTGTTCGCCGGAGTTAACGGAAAGGAATATTCCATGAACTACCCGACGCTCTATCGCACGACAAAGATCGATGGGCTCTCCATTTTCTCGAGAGAGGCTGGCGAGAAGGACGCGCCGACATTGCTTCTGCTGCACGGACTGCCGTCATCGTCGCGCATGTTCGAGCCGCTCTTCTCGAGACTGTCGGATCGCTATCATCTGGTCGCCCCCGACTATCCTGGCTTCGGACACAGCGACTGGCCGGATGCGAAGGCATTCGCGTACACGTTCGATCAATACGCAGAAATCATGAATCATTTCACCGAAGCGCTTGGTCTCTCGCGCTATTCGCTCTACATGCAGGATTACGGCGGGCCAGTGGGTTTTCGCATGATCCTGGAGCACCCGGAACGCGTGGAAGCTCTCATTGTGCAAGACGCGGTTGCGCATAATGCAGGCCTGGGCGTGAATTGGAAGACGCGTCGCGAGTTCTGGGCGGATCGCGTTGCGAACGAAAACGCGCTGCGCGCGAATTTGCTCTCGTTGGAGGCGGCACGCGCTCGTCATGTCGGCAACGATCCGGATGTGGAACGCCACGACCCCGATCTGTGGACCGATGAGTTTTATTTTCTCAATCGGCCCGGCCAGGCTGAGATTCAAAGCGATTTGTTCTACGACTATCGAACCAATGTGGACGCGTATCCGAAATGGCAAGCGTGGATGCGCGACAACCAACCGCGACTGCTGGTGATATGGGGCAAGTATGAGCTCTCCTTCGACCCGGGCGAGCCCGAACGTTATCGCAAAGATGTGCCGAATGCTGAAGTTCACATTGTGGACGGCGGCCATTTTGCATTGGACACCGCAGCAGATGAAATCGCCGCATTCGTGCAAGCCTTCCTCGGCTCTTCTGGCGAGGGGCCGAAGGAGCGCGGGCGGGATGAAGCAACTTGAGGCGGTTGTACGCGGCTGTGTATTCAGGGCCTGATAACACTACCAAGGTGGATGGCGTTCCACCCCATCGCGCAAAGACCGCGCGCTGGGGACCCCGGTTTGCAAGGGAAATTCCGGCCAGACGAAGCCGAGCCCGAAGGCGATCTCAACCTTTGGATGGATGCCCAAGAAGGTCTCGGCCACGTAGGATGCTTGGCGAAACACCAAGGTTCGTTCCGGTGCGACTGACCGTGGCTGTGTCGGTCGTCCCAGGTGAGCCAATCAGTCTTCGCATCAAATGCGGATACCTCTTCCCCTTGAAAGGTGACCCACTATGCCTCACATTGCACTACCAGAAGGATTACCCGGAATTCGTGGAGCCCTGGCCTTCCGTCCAGAGACGGCAAAACCTTTGAATGAACTTGTGGAAGTCTTGATGCGTGGCCCGCATACGCTTTCGCCCGGCGAGCGCGAGCTGATTGCCACTTATGTTTCCGTGCTCAACGAATGCTATTACTGCCAGACCATTCATGGAGCAATCGCCGCGGCGCATCTGAATGGCGACGAGGACCTGGTGAAGCGCGTGAAGGCCGACTTTGAGCACGCCGACATATCCGGCAAATTGAAAGCGCTGTTGGTGATCGCGGCCAAAGTGCAAAAGGGAGGCAAAAATGTGACTGGGGAAGATATTTCACATGCGCGCGGCGAAGGCGCGACCGATCTTGAGATTCACGATACGGTCCTGATCGCGGCGGCGTTCTGCATGTTCAACCGCTATGTAGATGGCCTGGGTACCACGCAGCCGCGCGATGAAGCCCTGTACCGGGAACGCGGTAAGCAAGTGGCTCGCGAAGGATACATTGCCGTGAGCAAATCGTATATGCCCGCCGCACCCGCAGCGCGTTGAGGAGAATCGCATGGCGCACATCGCAATTCCTGAAGGGGTTCCCGGCATCAGCGGCGGATTCGCCTTTCGTCCTGAGACGGCCAGGCCCATGCGCGAATTGGCGCATATCCTGCTGCACGAACCGGGCAGTCTTACGCCGGGTGAGCGGGAGCTGATTGCCACTTATGTTTCATCGGAGAATGATTGCCACTTTTGCCAAGCCAGCCATGGTGCGGTCGCAGCCGCGCATTTGGGTAGCGATGCAGTGGTGAAACAGGTGAAGTTGGATTTCAAGAGCGCGCCCATCACACCCAAGCTCAAAGCGCTTCTTGCCATCGCAGGCAAGGTGCGGCGCGGCGGAAAAAACGTGACTGATGAAGATGTGGCCCATGCCCGCAAGCTGGGTGCAACCGACCTGGAGATTCATGACACGGTACTGATCGCTGCAGCCTTCTGCATGTACAACCGCTATGTGGATGGCCTGGGAACGTGGCAGCCTCAAGACGAGACGATGTATGCCGAGATGGGCAAGCAACTGGCTGAGCACGGCTATGCGCAGCGCGCTCGCTGAAGCGGCGGAACTGGAGAAGACGTCCTGTGCATCGTCCCGTTCAGGCGCAAACTTATTCCGAGGAGAACCTGCGTTATCGGGGCTGGCGCCTCGTTGTGGTGTGCCAGCTTGGTGTGTTGACCGGAATCGCCACCATTTTCTTCTCCATCTTCACCCTGTTCATCAAGCCATGGCAGCATGACTTTGGATGGAGCCGGGAACAGATTTCGCAGTCCTTCAGTCTGGCCGCCATTTCGGTCGCCGTCTGTTCTCCTTTCATGGGCAGACTTCTCGATCGTTTCGAGCCGCGAAAACTTATCTCCGGAATGATGGTGGCCTTCGGACTGGGAATCGCATCGCTTGCCAGCCTCACTCCGCATACCGGGCGGCTTTATATCACGACTGTATTTATCGGCGTCGCAGGCACGGGGACTTACCAACTGGGTTACGCCCGTATCGTAGCCAGTTGGTTTGAGCGCCGGCTGGGAACGGCGCTTTCAGTCGTAGTTGCTGGATCGGGCCTGGGCTCGCTGTTCTTTCCGCCAATGGTGCAGCATTCAATTACTGTCTATGGGTGGCGGCATAACTACCTGATCCTCGCTGCTCTGCCGCTGCTTATCGGCGCGCCGCTCACGTTTTTCTTCGCGCCCTCGCTCCGGACTCAATCGATTCAAAACCCTGCGGCCGCTCAGCCCGATTCCGCCACAGGCCTTGACTGGCGGCGGGCGCTCGCAACCCGCAGTTTTTGGCTGATCGCCCTGGGCGTATGCTCGATGTCGCTCGCCGAAAACGGGGCGCTCGTGCACCTGTCGCCCATGCTGAGCGATCGCGGGATAAAGGTCGAAGACGCTGCGCTCATCGTCTCCATCCTCGGTGGCGCAAGCGTGGCGGGACGCTTGTTGCTCGGTTGGATCCTGGATTATTTTGAAGGCTCGTATATTGCCACGGGGTCGCTCTTGCTGGCCGGCGCCGGACTTTTTCTTTTGGGCCGCGGGCAGTCGTTTCACACGGCTGCGGTTGCCGCGACGATTGCCGGATTGGGCATGGGCTGCGAGTTCGACCTGATGCCATACATGCTCAAGCGATATTTCGGGATTCGTTCGTTTTCAACCATGTATGGCCTCATTTACACCGTCTACGCCGCGGCCGGAGCCGCCGCTCCGCTAATCTTAGGGCGCATCTACGACCTCACAGGATCGTACACGCGTATTATGTCGATCTTCTCAGGGTTCACAGCGGCTGCGGGCTTGTGCATGTTGACGTTGCCGGCCTACCGTTATGCCGGCTTCGTGCCCCTGTCTTCAAATTCCCGTTCTTCCCTGGAGCCAGCAGCAGAGGCAGCTATTGAAAGCAACTAATCAGCCAGCGTGAGGTCGGTTGTTGCTAAATCGCCAATGCGCTCGCTGCGGCATGATCGGTCCCGAAATGTCGGCCAGTGTATCGCGATCTCATTGCCGAGTCGAGGCAGGAAAATCGGACACTGGGGCGTTTTCGGGTACTAATTTTCTAAAGGTTTCCAAAGCAGTACTGGATGAATGCGCCGGCAACAACTGAAAACTAGAGTTGCCGAAGAGACGACTGTACGCGGAGATTGAGATACCGGCACCCTCGGCTTCTCTTGCTACTGCTCGGCCAATAGCTTATTGATATTTGAATCCACGTCACTCTTATCAATCACGCCGCTGTAGGTGGCGGCGATCCGGCCTTGCTTGTCGATCAGAAACGTCGCCGGAACAGCTCCCAATTTGTAGGAAGTTATTAGCCAAGCGTCCCCCATCAGAACCGGGTAGTTCAATTTGTGATCCAGGACAAAGGGCTTGACCTTGCTCCAGGCTTCGTCGGCGCTCTTCGAGCCCTCGTACGAGGTATCCATCGAAACGCCAACGACTGTAAAGCTGTCGCTCTTGTGAGCTGACTCCAATTCGATCAGCCATGGAATTTCCAGTTTGCATCCACCGCACTCGGTCGCCCAGAAGTTGAGCAGCACGACTTTCCCGCGGTAGTCGGTCACCTGCTTATTCGTTCCAGAACTATCAGCCAACTGGAATGCCGGGGCGGCCTGGCGGCTGGCTTGAGGCACAACCGTGGCATGAGCGCCTTGCTGGCCAGGGGCGCTCGAGGTGGCGAAGACCAAAGCTAAAACGATGCCCGACATCCCGGACCGACCAAACAAAGTTCTCATCGAACTCGTCCCTCCATACAGCTGAATCCTCACCATCCTACGTCAAGAGAGGTTGCAGGGGGTACTGGAGGGAAACGGCGTTAACTACGACTCCCAAAACCCGGCAATGAACGCCCTCGAAGAGTTCTCTGAAAAGAGTCGCAAGGGTAGAAATTTCGCTTACGTGCCCTTGTTTCTGGTCGCCCTTTGGTAGCATTCATCCTTTATGTAATGGCAATCTATCGAGTGTGTAAAGGCAATCTATCGAGATAAATCCGACCAGTGAAATCTCTGAAAAGATCGCCCCGCAACGCGACAGGCCTTGGTCGCATCTAACGCAGTTGATAGAATTCTGCGTCCACCCGAAACCGCCCAGTTGACTTATAGTACTCGATACTTTGTTCGATGGCGATACGAGAAGGCTCATGAATCAAGTGGATACTGTGATCATCGGAGCGGGCCCGTATGGCCTCTCCATCGCCGCACATCTGTCCAAGAGCAGCTTGACCTTTCGGATATTTGGCTCCCCGATGCAAAACTGGCGCCATCACATGCCAAAAGGAATGCGGCTCAAGTCGGAAGGATTCGCCTCCAACTTATATGATCCTGACTCTTCTTTCACTCTGCAGCATTATTGCGAAGAGATGAATCTGCCGTATGAGGACATTGGAAATCCCGTTCCCCTGGAGGTTTTCTCGGCTTATGGGCTTGAATTTCAGAAGCGTCTGGTGCCGACGCTGGAACCAACAGATATTACATCGGTCAGCCGCACTTCTGAAGGCTTCGAACTCAAGACTGAGGATGGGCAAATCGTCAATACGCGCACTGTGATTGTAGCGACTGGTATTACACAATTCGGCTACCTGCCGCCAGTTCTCGTCAACCTACCCGGCAGCCATGTTTCGCATAGCTCACAGCATTACGACCTGAGCAGCTTCCGCGGAAAGAGTGTCGCGGTTTTGGGCGCCGGTGCGTCGGCCGTCGATATTGCCGCAATCCTTCATGAAGAGGGTTCCCGGGTACAGTTGGTTGCCAGGCGGCAGGAGATCGCTTTTCATACAAAGGCAAAAGAGCCCCGGCCACTCCAGCAGAGATTGAGATATCCCCGCTCGGGCCTTGGCATAGGATGGAGCACGCGCTTGTGCACCGATGGTCCTCTGTTGTTTCACGCCATGCCTCAAAAGCTTCGTTTCCGGATCGTCCGAGATCATCTGGGACCGGCTCCGGGATGGTTCGTCCGTGACAAGGTGGTTGGCAAATTCCCATTTCACCTCGGTTGCGAAATCCGCTCTGCTTCAATAGACGATGGCAAAGTGCGGCTCAATATCATCGAGAAAAATGGGCGCGATTCCGAGTTGATTATCGATCACGTGATCAGTGCCACGGGCTATCGGATCTCGATTGCGCGGATGACGTTTCTCGACGAGGCACTGCAGCGAATGCTCCATAAAGTAGAAGATACCCCGGTCCTCTCGAGTCACTTCGAAACGTCGGTGCCTGGCTTGTACATGGTTGGCCCCGCATCCGCTAATTCGTTTGGTCCTCTCATGCGTTTTGCGTATGGAGCTAGATTTACCGCAAAACACATCTCGAAGCACATGGTGGCGAAATTCCGCGCCTCTGCTTCTTCGCTGCCAACGGAAAAGGAGATAGGATATGCTGCCGACTGAGGTTCGAGGGCCCGTTCCGCACATCAGCCTTGCCAGGACGCATTGAGCGTTGGGTCTCTCGCTATTTGCGTGCGCCGGAAGGACCGTCCGAATCATCAACCTGGCGCGCTTTCGGCTGATCCAGCCAGTCTGTTCAACTCATATTTCAACTCAGGTCACGTTACAGTTTGGGTGCTAAATCTGGAAGCGCGGTTTGCGAAGCAATCGGTGGCTTTCTTAAGCGACCCTGTACGATTTTGAAGTTATTTTTTGTTGTCGCGTACGAGGGAGCTTCTCGGACGTGAATTTTCAGCCAAAGATTTTGATTTGCGCAACTTTATGGTGGCCCTCCTCTGCCCGCCTTGCGATGGCATTCCGGCGCCATGGCTGTAAAGTTTCCGCTGTATGTCCGCCTGGCCACCCGCTCCGTTTTGTCACCGGAATCAGCTCGATTTACGCCTACCAGGGTGTTGCGCCAATTCGCTTGCTGCGGGCCGCAATACGCGCAACACAGCCCACACTCATTGTTCCTTGTGATGACATTGCAGTTTGGCAGTTGCAGGCGCTTCATGAAAAGGAAGCCGACCTGCGGCCATTGATTGAACTTTCCCTGGGCGCCGCAGAGGCATATCCGATCATTCAGCGAAGAGGCGAGGTGTTGCGGGTCGCACAGGATCTCGGTATCCGTGTGCCTTTAACACAAACACTTAATTCCGCCCGGGAATTGAAACACTGGAATTTCGAGAAGACAGCAATTCTGAAACTGGATGGAACCTGGGGTGGGGAGGGCGTAACAGTCGTACGTTCTCTCACGGAAGCCACCCAAAGATTTCACGCCGCACCCAAAACCATGAAAGCCTGGATGGCATGGAAGCGGTTTCTGATCGACCGTCATTTTTTTGCATTATGGGCGTGGAGGACGCGACGGATTTCAAAAATCACGATCCAGGATTTTATTCCTGGCCACCCAGCGACCACTATGTTTGCGTGCTGGCGCGGAGAAGTTCTGGCTTCTACCACTGTTGAAGTATTGGCTTCACAAGCGCCCACGGGTGCAGCCAACGTAGTCCGACTGCTCAAAAACAGCGAGATTGAAGATGCAGTCCGACTGCTGGCTCGGAAGTTGCGACTAAGCGGGTTTCACGGACTGGACTTCGTCCTGGAAAAGAATACTGGCGCAGCTTACATGGTTGAGCTAAATCCCCGCGCCACGCAGTTGGGACACTTGAACCTGTCCGCACAGGGCGACTTGGCTGGAGTGATGGCTGGAAAGCTCAAAAACGAAGTGCCGAACGGAAGATTGGTTTCCGAATGTCACATTCAGAAAGGTGCTATCGCATTGTTCCCGCAAACATTTAAAGCAGATCCCGAATGCGCATACCTCTATCAGGGGTACCACGATATTCCCCTGGAGGAGCCGGACCTCGTGAGGGAGTTGCTGTGCGATTCCTGGCCAGAGCGACAGTGGCAGAATCGCATTTACCGCTATTTAGGGTTCGGGAAAAAGCCCCATTCCGACGCGAAGGCTATCAACCGGTCCATACTAATCCTCGGCGGTAAATGAGTCTCGTGTACGGCGCGGTCGATCCATTCATGAATTCCAACCGTGACTCCCGCGGCTCATTAGCTCTCTCAGTCGTTCAAGCTATCAAGCAGGCCAAGAGGCCTTCCCGGATCGGTACCGCAAGGTCGGCCAGTGTATCGCGATCTCATTGCCGAGCCGAGGCAGGAAAATCGGACATTGCCGAGCCTTCAAGACCCGGACTGTGAGCAGGCGATGCAAACTGCGCCGGCTCTCCATTGGTGGACCTGGCCTGGAGTTGGTGGCCCTAGCCTGGACCCTGGGTTTTTCGGAGCGGTCGGAGCTTCGGGACGTACATGGGTCCGGGCTGCCAACTTCTGGTGTTGAAGAACCGTTCCGTCCCGCATTTGAAGCACGTCTGATGAGAGTCAAACCCCTGGCAGCTATGCCGCCCATTCACCCTTGGCCAACCCCAGCTATGGTTGGGGCACCGCGCGGCGAGCAATACTCCCTGAACACCTGAGACTGCTGTGATGGACTCGATTTCTCGCAGATTCCGTCGGATGTCCCAGCGACTCATCTGCGGAAATTCGAGGGCAAGGCCTACGTTGGACATGGTGATTCGAGGTAACCTCACTTGAAAGCTTGAATACGTTCTGCCTGGCGGTGCATCGAAAGTCGGCACGCGCTAATCTTCGAGGGCGTGATGAGACTTCCATACTCATCATCGCAGATTCCTTTTCCAAGCAGGTGTGATTCGAGTCACTTCATGTCTGGACATTCCGAATGAGCGCAATGATTACGACCGAAGGAAACACCCTGCATCGATGGTCCCTCTTCCATTCACAAAGAAGCCGTGGCCACGCTCTAACGCAGTGCGGATAAGATGGCCAGGTTCAAGCACACCATCAAGACAGCTGAAACGGGAATCACCAACAGGGCCTTCTTCAACCGCAGCGGATCGCCGCCGGCGATGGCGCCGATGATGCGCGAGCTGACAGCAAGGCCAACCCATCCGCAGGTGATGACGAAGCCGATGGCAGTGCTGGTCATGCGCGGAAAGGCATCGCCAACGATGGCCAGCGTGGTGGGGAAGACGGGCGCCATGGAAAGTCCAGCGATAAAGACAAGCGCGAATGCAGCCGCCGGCCGAGTCGTTCGCAGCACCAGGAAGGTCGTAACAGCCATTGCGGCGGATGCCACCAGTGTAACGGTGATGGGCTGTACGCGGATAAGAATGGGCGAGACGCCGACGCGGCCGATGAGCAAGCCGAGCGCGAATCCAAGCGAGAGGATATTGAGCGCGCGCGATTCTGGAACGCCTTGAGCGATGAGATGTCGAGGAAGCCAATTCCACATTCCCACCTCGCAGGAGACATAGAGGAAAAGGAAGAGCCCAAGCATGAAGAGGAGCGGCCGGCCGAGGACGGGGGCTGCATCCGCAAGAACGAAGCGCCCGGCGCTGGTGGGCGATGGCATTTTCGTGACAACCTGAATCACCAGAGTGACGACCGTCAGAGAAGCGACGGTGTAGCAGAGGCGGACCCAGTTCCGCGCAAAAAGATTCGCCGAGAGGAACGGTGTCGTCAGTCCCCCGAGGCCGAAGAAGAGGTTGACCAGGTTCAGCGCGGTCCCGCGGTGCGCCTCGCTTACGTCGCTCACCAGCGCATTTGCGCCAGTCACCACGATTCCTCCGCCAACGCCGAGCAGAAACAAGAGGACGAGGATGCTGCGGAAACCTTGCGAGCGGGGAAGGGCGTAAAGTGCGATGGCGATGAAGGCCAAGCCCAGGATGAGTCCGATCTTCTTGCCTTCGCTATCCAGCAACGGACCCACTCCGACCGAGGCAATAATAAGCCCCAGCGCCTGCGCAAACGCGATGGTGCCATTCTGGGCGGGGGTGAGATGGAAACGATCGGACAGGTCGGGCAGAATGGTGCCCAGCATCGCGGCAATCATTCCATAAACGAAAATGGCGACGATGGCAGCGAAAATCAACACGGAGGCGATTCCTTTCAATTGGCGCTCAGGAGCGAGGGGACATTGCTCCCGCTGAACTAGAGCCTGTTATTAACTTTCGCGCGGGCGGCCAATTTTCCCCATTTCGTCGTCGCTCGTCGCTCGAAGATACTCCATATTCGTCGCTCCTCACTTCTCGAACTGAGAATAATTGGCTCCCAGCGCCGCCTGCGGGAAAGTTAATAACAGGCTCTAGTATCCAATACCCGGCCTGAACCTTTTACCCGCGTGGCTCTTTCTGGCCAGGATAACCAGCAAGTCACTGACGGAATCGCGATTCTTCAGTGTGGCGGGTGAAGTTGGTTGGTTCGTCGATATCTGGATGCGGTTCGAGATTTGAGCGCGGCTTCGCTGCATACTTTATTTATCTAAAAGTTTTGGGATGCGGTTGCTCGTGGGGCTGAAGCCTCACGCTCCCTCCGCTCGAATCCCGCGCAAGCGGAGCTTGAACGGGGCACCCGGCCGGGATGAGTTGGGTGAGCCGCCGAACTCACGCGCAACTCATCTCCGGCTCATTGAGTCCGGGGCGAAGGTGGGGCAGACTCCTTTCATGACAGGGCGCGAACGGGACGAGGCGCCTGACAAAAAAGGAGAAATTCTCATGAAAAAGAAAATGACGCTCGCTCTCGCTGCTTTGATCTTCTCCATCACGCTCACAGCGTTTCCGCATGTTGCCGCAGCAGACACAGGCACCACCCCGCAAGCAAGTTCCGAAATGACGCGACCGACTGGGAAGTCCCCAATGGTGTACATGCGGGTAATCCTTGCTGTCGGCAATCTGTTGTCAGCGCTGCTGCCGTAGGAGCACCGCCCTAATCGCGACGGAATGCCTGCAGGCCGCGATGCGGCAGGCGCGACACTTCACCGCTTCAACAGCCGGCGCAGGGCGACGAAAGGCGCATTCGCGTTCTTCTGTCGGCGACGAACCTAATGGAGTTTCGCGAATTCTGCTTTTGCTTGTTGGAGGACGGGTGTTTCGGGATCGGCGTCTTTCCAGGTTGTGAGGAAGTTCCGGTATGCCACCTTTGCCTTGCCCGTGTCGCCCTGGGTTGCGTAAGCGCGCGCGAGGCCGAGCCGAGCCAGCATCCCAATTGGCGAGTTCCGCACCAGGCCGCGATGATCGATGAACTTTTGAAACTCCGCCGCGGCGCGGTTGCCGTCGTGGAGCATCAAAAAAGCCTCTCCACGCAGATACGCTGGAAATATGGTGGGATTTGATATGTTTGTGGCGCCCGCCAGTTCGATGGGGCTCGCTACTTCGAGCAATTCCACGGCGAGGTTTGGGTCGTTGTGCTGCAGGGCGATTGCAGCCCGGAATACGGGAAGCCAATATCTCTGGACCAGCGTATCGAGCGGGAAGTCCTTGTCGAGTCCGGCTGCCAGCTTCTCAGCTGAGTTTGTGTCTCCCGATTGCGCCAGTGCCAGGGCGGCCATGGCGCGCACGTCGCGATTTGGGGCCAGCTTGATGGCGGCGTTGGCGTCGATGCGGCCTCGCTGCCACTCTCCCGACTGCGCCTCGAAGAGGGCCGCTGCTACCTCGTGGCCGGCGGCCGTCTCCTTTGCACCGTTATCCAGCGCCGAATCCATCGCCCGCTGCGTAAGTCCGCGCGCGGACTTCAATCGCCCATACCACGCCTCGGTGTCTGCCTGCGCGCCCAGCATCGCATCTTCGGCGCCCCGATTTCCCGCCACGGAAAGGGCTAACTTCGCCATCCGCGCCGGGTCACCCTTCAGAAATGCCAGCAGATAAAGCGACTTGGGCCGACCCGCAAAGGTGAGGTTCCGCTCGTCCGAGAGCTTGTACACGGCCTCCGCCTCATCCAGTCGATTGAGACTCACAAGTTCTGCGGCGAGGTTCTGGTAGTTAGCCGCAGAGTCTCGCATTAGGCGAACCGCCTCGCGGGTCTCTTCTACCGACTTTTCAGAATTCCCGAGCCTCCCATATAGAATTCCGAGCTGGTTGTGCGGGGTGAAGTTCCTGGGGTAGGCCTGCAGCAGGAGCTCGTTCGAGGAGACTGCCTTCTCCAACTCTCCCGTCCCAAACCAGTAATAGGCTGCCTCGATCGAGAGCCGCTCGTGCTCGCTCACTTTCCCCCGCAGTTCGTAGGCCTTGCGGATGTTCTCGGCCGACAACTCCGGCTCGCGGAGAAAGATGTACGCCGCCGACGTGATTCCGTAGGCTGCAGCGAAATTCGAATCGAGTTCCACCGCCCGCGAGAAGAAAGGAAGAGAGTCAGTGAACGCTCCCGCATGCACCCGGTTCAATCCCAGGCTGTAAGCCTTGAGCGCTTCGAGTGAGGGCGTGGTCGCCTCCTCCAGCGGAGTGTCGTACTTCTCGACGGTCGCGAGGGATTCACCGACCTGCGTTCTGAATTTGCCCGCAATCTGATCGAGGGCGTGCAGTACATCTTCCTTTCTTGCGGCTTGGACCTGCTCCTCGGCCAGGACCTTGCCACTTTGGCATTC
Source organism: uncultured Acidobacteriaceae bacterium (assembly GCA_963758785.1). GTDB lineage: Bacteria > Acidobacteriota > Terriglobia > Terriglobales > Acidobacteriaceae > Telmatobacter. The sequence goes on along the minus strand of CAVWXA010000007.1, from coordinate 201,644 downwards.
CTTTGCGCGCAGGCTCAGGACGTACTGGCTGCCAAGCGGCGAGATGGAGCCGTCGAGCACGGCGGTACTTGCAGTTCGCTCGCAGATCTCCCGCGCCACCGCTGGAGTAAGCCGCGCATCCGCCGGTTGGCCCATCTCCTGCAGCACTTGCTGGATTCGGTCATCGGCGATGAGGCTCAGGTAAGGCGATTGTTCAAGCTGCACCGCCATGCCTCGCCGCAGCGTGCTGTCAAATACCGGATCGCCGGTGGAGTTGTCAAAATCGGCGAGGACAACCGTGTCCTGGTCGGTGAGGACCTTCTTGCCGCGATGCAGGTAGAGAAAAGTGCACGCGAAGGCAGCGACAAGCAGAAGGACGCCGGATGCCGAAAGCCACAGAATCGATGGCCTGCGTTTTAACGAGGCTGACGTCGTTGCGATGGGTGGTGTGGGCGCAGCAGCGGCGCTGTCTTCCGAAACTGTCACGGCGGCGATAAATCGATAGCCCGCCGTCGGAACTGTCTCGATAAATTGCGGCACGCGGATGTCGTCGTTGAGCGCCTTGCGCAGGAGTGTGATGGCTCGTGTGAGGGCGTTTTCGGTGACCATTGCGTCCGGCCAGACGGCGTCGAGCAGTTCCTGCTTCCGCACCAGCCGATTCCGATTTTCGATCAGGTAAAACAGCAGCCGCAGGACCTTGGGTTCGACCTGCACGGGTGTTTCGTTCTCGGAAAGGCGAAATTCCCGATCTTCCGCTGTAAATTGACCGAACCGATAAACCACTTGTTTTCTCCAGTTTAAAGGCCATCACAAAGACATCATCCGCATCACCGGAACATCCGGTGTACCTCAATACCATCACCGGGCCGGGGCGACATAGTTCACCGCATCGAGGTGAACCGCATGTCGCAAATCAGTCGCTTCAACCGCCTTTTCGTCGTTCTAACCATTGCAATCTGCGCCCCCGCAGTGGCCGCCGCGCAGGATCAGGCCGAACCAAGTCTCCAGATCGTTACAGCGAAAATCAGGTTGAACGATCTCTTCATGATAATCGTACCCGTCAGCATCAATGGCTCCGGCCCTTATGACTTCATGCTCGACACTGGCAGCAGCAAGACGATCGTCGACAGCAAACTCGCTGAAGAGATCGGCCTTCCGGTGCTGGGCGAGAAGAACGTCGTCGGGGCCCTTGCCTCCGCCCACATGTCGGTCGTCTGCGTGAACTCGCTCTCCGTCGCCGGGGCCTTGGTTCACGGCGGAGAAATCTTCAGCTCCGACCGCCCCTCAACCGTTTTCGGCAAGGTGCGCGGCGTGCTCGGCGAAGACTTCCTGCGGAATTTCGACGTGCTCATCGACTATCGCCACCAGAGTCTCCGGCTCGAGATTCCACTTGGGCCGATGGCGCAGACAGCGACCGGAGAACATCTCCCCTTGCAACTCACCGGAACCTATCACGGAGAGCCCACTCACAACCGGCTGGTGATTTCCGGCCGTATGCGGGAATTTGGAGACGCGACGTTGTCGCTGGTTCTTGACTCCGGGGCAAACCAGCTTACCCTCTTCCAATACAACCTTGGTCCCGGGGCAAGCCAAGCCGAGCCTATAAGAGCTGGAAGCTTCAATCAGTGGGTTGCTCCGTCGTCGTCGATCCGTAGGGTCCGCTCGCTTAACCTGGGAAGCAACTCCATTCCGGACTTGACAGCGATTGCCTTCTCGCGCCGGGCCGACGTCGACTCGGACGGGCTGATCCCCACCTCGCTCTTCCATTCCATTTTCATCAGCAGCCGTGGAGGGTTCGTGATCCTGAATCCCTCATTCCCCAAGACAGGTGGCGAGGGGCAGGAGGCCAAGGCGGAGAGATAAAAAAGAAAACACTTCACCGAGGCAATGTTCAAGACCACAACAGACGGCATCCTGACATGAAAGTCGAGTTCCGGTTGCATCGATCGGATCTGTAGCTATCGGATTGCGACTATAATCGACGTTTTCCGCGGGAGTGGAGTGGATTGAATGGCTACGGAGATGCTTCGGAGCAACGAGCGACCGAGTCTCGCAGACTCCCTGGGAAAGTTTCATACGGAGACGGGTAGGGCGCTGCTCGAACTGGTGGATGAATCGCCGGTTTTGCTGGTGTTTCTTCGCCACTTTGCATGCGCTTTTTGTGCGCAGACTCTGGACCGCGTTTCAAAGGTGCGGACGCAGATTGAAGCGAAGGGTGTGCGGCCTGTCTTTGTGCATCTCGGCACTCCCGAGCGGGCGAAGCCTTACTTCGACTACTACCATCTCTCCGATGTGGAGCGGATCAGCAATCCGGAGGCGACGCTCTATCAAATTCCCGCATTTGGTTTATCGCGCACCAACCCCTATTTGCACTCGTTACGTCCGGCGGTCCTGCTGGGCTGGCTGAAGGGTGCGCTGTTCAAGTATGGGATTGGCTTGATCAAGGAAGATGCGGAACAGATGCCGGGCGTGTTCTTTCTGAAGGAGCGAAAGATTGTGCGCGCCTTTCGCCATCGGACGATTGCCGATGAGCCGGACTATTTGAAGCTGGTTGGCGGAGGCTGAGGGGACAACGCAAGCCGCCGGGGAGCGATAGCGATTCCTGAGCGGGTCTTGATTTTTTTATCGGCAAGAACCGAACTTTCATCCATCCCAGCCCCTCTCTCAAGCATGCACCCGATGGAGCATCCAACCCCGGACCAAACCCTCCTTGTGCTTCTCGCCCAAACCGGCGACCGGGGCGCCCTGGAACAGCTCCTCCACGAAATTCATGCGCCGCTGCGCCGCTACATCACCCGGCTCGCCGGCGCCGAACTGGCCGACGACATCCTTCAGGAGACCGCACTCCAGATCTTCCGCAAGCTGCCGTTCCTTCGCGAGCCCACCGTCTTTCGGCCATGGATGTTCCGGATCGCCTCGCGCATTGCCTTCTCCCAACTCAAACACGCTCGCCGCTGGGAGCCGCTCGAAGCTGCTCCGATTGAAACTCTCACCACCGACGACACCGATATCGGCGAGCCTCCCGACGAAACATTCCTCAGCCTTCTCGATCGTGTGTCGCCGGCCAGCCGAGCCGTTCTCCTTCTCCACTACCAGCACAGTCTCTCACTCGAAGAGACCGCCGCCATCCTGGAGATTCCGATCGGCACCGCCAAGTCCCGCCTGAATTACGGGGTAACTACCCTTCGCAAACACCTCACCTCAGAAAGGAAACCAGCATGAGCCCTGAACACCAGCAACCCAACGCCGAAAATACGAATGCAGAAATCGCATTCGTCCAGCAAGCCCTCGCAGACGCAGACAGGTCCGAACGTAACTCTCGCATTATCGTTGGCGTGCTCGCCATTCTGGCCGTCGTCGCCTTTGTCTGGATGCATCTCCATCTTTTCCCGCCAGATTCTCTCGGCGGATTGCTGAATGCCCTTCTTCGCGTCGACCTCTTTTTCCTGGTACTGCTGTTCGCCATCACCATGTACCTTCGCAAGGCCATGAACAGGAACACACGCACCATCCTTCGAGCCCTTGCCAATACGCGGTCGCGCTAACCTGGTCACCGATGAGGCGCGGCTGTTGGGGTTCGCAGTCGGGAGACCGGCGCTACGGATTTGCACCGGCGCGCTACACATGAGCGTGGTGGGGCGGGGCTGGAGCGAAGAACTAGGTGCAAACGAGAGAAGACGCTAAGAGCCGCCCGATGGACATGGGCCTAACGACGCTGGTCCTGGGGGATCCCGAGTGGCGCCTTCTCTCGTCTTTGAGCTCGACTGGATCTGTCTTCACCGAGCCGCGTTCCAGGCCGAGCCGCGTTCTAGTGGTGGCCTGCAGCGTGGCCGCCGCCCTGATGCCCGGGGAGCGCGTGCTCATTGGTGGCGGGATGGCTCTCTTTGACCACATTGCCTTTCCCGTCTCTCGCTTCATTGCCCTGGAAGTGGTTGAACGCTTGAGCCCCGCGCCCAGGCAGCGGTCCTTTGTAACCGTGACGAGGGTCATACCGGTTATCGACATGGCCGGAGAAGTGGGCAGGACCGTGGAACCAGGGGCCGGCTCCGATAAACACGCCGCCAACAAACCAATCGGGTCCGTAGTAGCCGTAGGGCGCGCAGTCGTAGGGTGGGTAGTCGAAGTACCCATAAGGGCACACCGGAGCCGCTCCGATGCTGATGGAGATTTGGGCCGGCGCGGGCGACGCGGAGCACAACAGGCCGACTGCGAGAATTGCGCAAGCAAGGACGGTAAGTTTGGACATGATTTCTCCTCGATTCGTTTTGTTCTTTAGGGTAGGTCGCGGGTTGAATTTCCAGGATGGGATTTCAACCCAGGGGAATTGAGCGCCAGCAGAATAGCACGGATGGATGACGGGAGGTGACCATTTCAGAATTTCGGGGCGCCCCGCCAGTGAAGTTGGATGGATGGCCGGTTATTTGGGTGGGATCTGAGGGTGGCTTGGCCGCGCTCCCAGTGATCAGGTGAGGCTGGAATTTGGATTTTAGCCAGGCGGGAATTTGGACAGCACCCGCATTCAGTTGGAAGCCTTTCATTAAAGAAGTTTGTTGAGCCGGCAGGATCTCCCAGGCTCAAAACAGCCCAAGTGAAAAGAGATGGTCACTCGCTCCCTTTGTCTGCTTAAAGGAGCTTTGCAGCGAAGCCGTGCGCCGCAGGTGTGCTGAATGCCTGCGCGATGGGGCGAGGTCATTCCGTGTCCGGGTGCGCGCCGCCGGGCTTGCGAAGGACAGGCTTGGCAACGCTCGTGAATTTTTCGGGTTCGTGAACGCGATGATGCAACTGCTACGTATCACTCGGTGTGGCTGGACGGAAATGAGCAGGACCTGAACTTCAACGTCTTCTCGGGATACGCGCTGGGATGGGCCCCGGCGATTCTGACGAACTTCCAGATTGACGGAAACAGCAACGCGACGACCTGGGGCAATGTGTACCTTGACGAGATGACCGTATATCGGTGGTAGAGAGACAGGGAATAGGGAATAGGGAGTAGGGAATAAGGAGGGCTGCCGGGCTTTTCCACATTGGGGGACGAGGTCTGCACCGGGGCCTGAAGTGGGCAGATACGCTAGGCTGGAAAGCGGAATGACGGAATGCTCGATTTGCGATGGGGTGGGGCTGGTACGCGTGATGGATGCGGCCGGGAACTGGGTGAGCCGGCCGTGCGAATGCCAGAATGCGCAGCGGGAGGCGCGTCGGCTGGGGGCGGCATGCATTCCCGAGCGCTATCGGAACTGCACGCTGGATGCATTCGATCCTTCGTATCCCGGGGCCGACGCGTCACTGGGCAGGGCGCTGCAAACGGCGCGCAAGTTCGCGGAGACTTACCCGGTGGACACGGCGGGGCGCGGGCTGCTGTTTGTGGGGACGGCGGGACTGGGCAAGACCCACCTGGCGGTGGGGATTCTGCGGCGACTGATCCAGGAACGTGGCGCGCGGGGCTACTTTTGCGATTATCGCGAACTGCTGAAGAGTATCCAAAACAGCTACAACCCCGAAGTGAGGACGACGGAACTGCAGCTATTGAAGCCCATATTTGGCGCCGAAGTACTGGTGATTGACGACCTGGGTGCGCAGAAGCCGAACGAGTGGGTATGGGATACGGTGGCGTTGATCCTGAACACGCGGTACAACAGCCAGCAAACGACGATCATTACCACAAACTGGCCGGACCAACCGGCCGGCGCGGGAGCCAAATTCGACAGGAACGGCGCGAAACCTGCCGTGTTGGAAGACACGCTGGGAGACCGCATCGGTGACCGGATGCGCTCGCGACTGGCCGAGATGTGCGTGCGCGTGGAGATGCGGGGAGACGACTTCAGGCAGACGGTGAAGCGAGCGCGGTTTGGGTGAGCGCGAGCGGCGGCCGCTCCGCAGTTCTTAGATCTCAGTTCACAGTTCTTAGTTTTCTGGTCCTGGCGTCGCGCGTCGATGCACCAAGAGCGGCTGTGCGCCTTCATGCGTTGCGGCGCAGGCTTACCAGAACAGCCAGAGGCTGGCGAGAAGCCAGAGCATCACGGCGACGGTGACGGCCTGATAGGCGCGGCCCGCTGACTGGCTGGGCTGCGGGTCTGCGCTCGTGGAGGCTGGCGGCGAAATATCGGCGGAGCAAGGGGAGGGGTGCATCAGTTGGCCTGCCTTTCAATCTTCTGCTGCAAATTATGAGTCGATCATGTTGCCGGTTCCTGGTTGACGCGTTCTCATTGGTGCGCAGGCGCTGCGTCTTGCCGGCTCCGGGCGCGACGATTTCACTCTTCCCCACTTAGACGCGCGAGATCTGCGCAGGATTCAAGCAAGAGATGGAGATTTGATGAAGAGTTTTTTGCAAAGGATGGATGCGCGACGCTGAGATGTCGGGCGCCATGATGCAGAGCGGTGAAGGGGCCGAGCGCGCAAAGCGTCGGGTGTACAATCTCGCTCGTGAGTACAGGACCGCAACTCGTGCGTCCCCCTGCGGCGGAGGATCGCAATTGGCTGCCGGTGATCGTAGCGGTGGCCATTGTTCTGGCCGTGGCGATTGGAACAATCTTCGTTCTCGGGCATGGCAAGAAAGGGCCGACGGTGACACCGATCTCGGCGCCGACCGATCCTTACGCTGGAAATCTGACGATCAGCGGGCTGCAGATGAGCGAGTCGTCAAACCTGGCCGGCGGCAAGGTGACATATCTCGACGGGAAGATTGCGAATCACGGGAACCGGACGATTACGGGAATTTCGGCGCAGGTGCTTTTCCGCGGCCCAACGCACGAAGTGGATTGGAACGAGACGCAGCCACTGCGAATCATACGCACGCGGGAACCATATATAGATGTCGAACCGCTCGCAGCGGCGCCACTCGCCCCCGGGGGCGAAGAGGATTTCCGGCTGAGCTTCGATTCGGTGCCGCAGGACTGGGACGGTGTGTTCCCGGAGATTCGCGTCATAAACGTCGACGGAAAGTAACACTACAGTTGTATTTCGCTCCATTGCTGCCAAACCCGCAGGACCCGGGGCTGAAGGGCACGTGAATTTGGCATCTCGCAGAGGCTAAAGAGGCTGCGGGCCAGCCCCGAAAGAGAAGCAAATCTTCCCCCGGTGGCTAAAGCCGTGCTCAAACTGCGGCATTTACGGCACGAGTCAACTCGTGCCCCCTCCAAAACATCGAGTTTTTCGGTAGCCCGTGAAAGGCCCTGCTTCCTCCCGGTTCTTTCGTTTGCAACGGTAATAGGCGCGTTGACGCAAAAACAGGCTTCGCCCACCTTTACAAGGTAGAAAGTACGTAAGCGTGAAAAAATTACGTTGATACGAAGGCTGTTCCTGACGTCACAAGAAGTCAATTGAGCGGAAATTTGTTCGAATAACCTTAATTGTTTCAATTAGATATATTTTTCAACGGGAGCGGGGCGCCTTTGGCAGCGGCCTTGCAAATAGTAACGGCGAGTGGACGGCGGCGCTCAACGGGGAGGTCCCCCAAAGCTGCGTCCCCAGAGGGGTAAATCCCATGAGAACCAATTCAAGAGTTTTGAGGTCTTTCCCGCGCCAGTTGGCGTTAGTTACGCTGGCATCTGCTATAGCCCTCCCCGTATCTGTGTGGGCCCAGGATCAAGTATCCACCGGAACTTCTTCGGGAGTTTCATCCCAGAGCACCCCTTCCTCGACAGCGCAACAGCAACAGCAGCCCTCCCCCGCGGCCACACAGCCGTTGACCACGCCGAAGGAGGGGTTCTGGGGCCGCGTGAATCCCTTTGCCCGCAAGAAGTGGGTGAAGAGGCAGATCGATCCCATCAACGACCGGCTGAGCGAACTGGATGAAGTGAACGCCAAGAACGCCGCAGGACATCAAGGATGTGGATGCGCGGGCGCAGGCCGGCATCCAGAAGGCGCAGATCAGCAGCCGATGCGGCCAACCAGGTGGCGATGGCGGCCAACAGCCAGGCGCAGAACGCGAGCAACACCGCGCGCAACAGGCATCGGGTCATGTGGACCAGTTGAACACCACGGTGAACGGTCTGGATCAGTATCACCAGATTACCGACCTGGAGATCAAGTTCCGCGGCTCAAGCCCGGTACTCACGTCGAGATTCGAAGACGCAAGCTGGATCAGCTGGCCGCAAGCTTGACCGGGCGTGAAGGCTACATCCTGGAGTTGGAAGCGCACTCGCCGCTGGCGGGCAGCGCAGGCATTCAGAGTTCCGAGCGCCTGGCCGAAGCAGTCAAGCGCTATCTCGTAACCGAACATCAGATTCCCGTCTACCGCATGCACTCTGTGGCCCTTGGCAACGAAGTCAGATGGCCTGCAACCGCAACCGGCGATCAAGAATCAAAAGCCGGAGCGGGTACAGGACCAGCAGCGTGCATCTGAGTGTTGATGGAAAACAGTTTGGCGGCCCAGGCAGCAGCGTCACCCCAAAGCGCTCCTGCCGCAGCTGGCGCGGAGCAGCCGTAAGATCGCGGCCACTCCTCCCCCGAGGCTCTGCTCCAGCGCCAACGGCCACCCCGCCGTAAGGCCGCCAACCAAGCTCTCGCAACGCGAGAGAACCAAGGCAACTTGGCCCCCGTTAGAAACGGGGGCCGTTTTTTTTGCTGCGCACAAGGCTGCCGTGCGGAGCGAGTTCGGCGTGTGCGCTGACCGCCGCCCAATTGACACCACAGCAGGCATGATCCTAGATTGCGAGTGACCCCTCCCGGAGCTCCTGCTTTCACTGAGGCGCCACGCAAGGTTCTGGATTATCTGCGAGGATTGTGCATGTCCATCGACCGCCGCGAATTTTTGAAGACGTCCGCCGCCCTGGCTGCTCTGCGCACTCTGCCCGCACATACCTCACTGGCCGCGTATGGCGAGCCGGCCTCTTCGCCCGTGCAGGCGACGCGCATGGCCTGGGCAGCCGCCACATGGTACCGGCCCTACACTTCGAAGCCAGCGCATGCGCGGGGAACCACGATGTGGCTGCAGATGGATCTGGGTGCCGAGCGGATCATCGACGCAATCCGGATCTATCCTGCATTTACGCCCGGCGACGAGCACGCTAATGGATATGGTTTCCCTGTGCGGTTTCGGATCGAGGCTGCCGACGAACCCTCGTTCGCGAGCCCGAGATTGCTGGTGGACCGCAGCCAGGAGCAACAGCCTGAGCCATACGATCACATCTCCGAGTACGCGGCGGGCGGCGTCGCGGCCCGCTACGTGCGCCTGACGGCAACCGAGTTGCGCGCTGCGCATGACGGCGTCGGCTACACACTTGCACTGAGCAAGATGGATGTGGTCAGCGGCGGAAAAGACGTGGCCGAACGCTGCGCGGTGACTGGCGATGCAGAGTACGGCAACGCGAACGACTATGCCCAGCTCACACGGCCTGCGCGGCCCATGGGCGAGGGCATCGTGACCGACAATCAGGGCAATGTGATTCCCGCAACCCAGTGGCGCGCGGTCCCGAACGTTGCCGCCGCGCCGCTTGGCGGCGTGAGTGTGCAGGGAGAGCTCTTCAAGCGCGCGATGGAAAATAACATCGGCTATCTGCTTGGCTCCTTCTCAGTGGATGAGATGCTGCGTCCTTTCCGCGAGCGAGCCGGAAAGCCCGTGCGCCCCGGGCTGCGCAAACCCATCAACTTCTGGGATACGGCTACTGCCAGGATCAAGCGCTGGACGGTTCCTGATGGGCGCCGGCAACACCCTGCGCTGGATGGAGAACGCGGACTTGCGCGCCGCACTCAATGCAATTGTCGACGGCATTGAAGAGTGCCGCGCGCCCAATGGCTACATCATGGCCTATCCGGAGGAGAAGATCCTTGAGTCGGAACGCGGCGGTTATACGCGTTCCTGGGTGACGCATGGGTTGATTGAAGCAGGCTACGCCGGCAATCACCAAAGCCTTCGCTCTGCTGCGCGGGTTCTACGACTGGTTCGACAACTGCCCGTACTTGCCGATGATGATGCGCGGCGGTACGCAGGGCATCCAGGGGATGGTTGCCAACACGCGCATGTACTTTACGCCGGCGGGCAGACCTGAAGATATCCAGGTGATTCAGCGCTATCTACCAGGAGAATTATTGGCTCGAGGGACTCGCCGCGCACAATACTGACCTGGTCTGGCAGTATCCCTATGACCGTCCGCACAACTACCTGATCACCGACTTCGAAGCATATCTCGACATCTACCGCGCAACGGGTGACGAGCGCTATCTGCGCGCCATGGAGGGCGCGTGGGATATGTATCACGACAATTGGGAGCATGTGGGCGGGTCGATTGCGATTACCGAGTTTGGCGAGTTTCCGCCAAAGTCCTACAGGATCGAGGCGCAATTTCCCTTCTGCGAGACCGGCGAAACTTGCGGCAGCGTCTTCTGGGTGCGCTTGAATCAGCGTTTCCTGATGATGCGTCCCGAGCAGGAAAAGTACGCCAACGAGATCGAGAAGTCGATTTATAACGTGGGCCTGGCGAACCAGGTTGCGGACCGCGGCATCATTTATCACGCGAGGCTGGTGGGGATGAAGGGCGATTTGCCCGTGCCGCTCTGCACCAATTCGTGCTGCGAGGGACAGGGAACGCGGCTGCTGGGCTCGTTGCCGGAGTACATCTTTTCCATTGCGCCAGATGGGCTCTACGTCAATCTCTTCGAGCCATCGACAATCGAGTGGACCCACGGCAACGCGAAAATGAAGGCAGTTCTCAAGGGTAATTTTCCAATGGACCCCGGTGTGACGATTGAGGTGACGGCCGAGCCGGCTACAGCGGCGAAGATTAGAATTCGCGTGCCCGCGTGGGCAGCTGGTCCGATGGCGGTGGAAGTCGACGGACAAAAGATGATTTCCGGGGTTCCCGGCAGCTACGTGACGCTCGATAGAACCTGGACGGCGCGCAACGTGGTTCGCTTCACTTTGCCGATGGAGCTGAAGCTGACGCGCTATGCGGGTCTTGATAAGGTGGAAGGACATGAGCCATTTGCGCTGGAATACGGGCCGGTGCTGCTGGCGCTGATCGGTTCAGACAGCGCCATTCTGAAGGTGCCGGGAGGCAAGCGTCACGAGGAGATTCTTGGCAGAATCAAGGCGGATCCCGACCGGCCGCTGCGCTTTACGATCGAGGGGCATCCAGAGTTTACCTACATCCCATATTGGCAGGTGGTCACGGAGCCTTTTACCTGCTTCCCGGTGATCGATTTGGCTTGAGGCGCGAGGGCGGGCAAGATTCCAGCACGGTACAATGCTTCCATCTCTCGGATGGAGGCAATCTGATGCGCAGGATTCTTCTCGCTGTGCTCGCTCTGGCGTTTGCGACTGGGTCTCTAAAGGCAACATGGGCGCAGGGCGCGCCGCCGCAATCGAGCGCCGGCCAGCCGTACATCGTGGAGTACTACTACAAATGCCAGTGGGGGCATCAGCAGGAATTTCTTGGCCTGTTTTTGAAGAATCACTTCCCGCTGCTCAAGAAGATCCAGTCGACGGGGCGGATTCTTTCAGTAAAAGTTGAGTCGCCGGCCTACCACACAACCGAGGACGGGCGCTGGGACTATCGCGTGACCATCGTCTATAAGAACTCCACTGTGGCCACGAGTTCGAACCCCGATGAAGAGGCGTTCATCAAGCAGCTTTGGCCGGACCAGGAGACTTACAAGAAGGAAGAGCAGCGAAGATTCGAGATTCTGCTCGGGCACTGGGATTTGCCGGTGACGGATATTACGCCGAAAGAACAGTGAGCAGCGGTCCGTGGTCATTGGTCAGTGGTCATTCGCGGTGACGCCATCGGCGCACCAGGTCGGCCGCGGCTTCGGGCCAGGTGGGAAACTCAAATTCAAATCCGGCATCGAGCAGGCGGCCGGGAACGACGCGCCGGCTCTTGAGCACCAGCTCGGACTCCATGCGCAGAAAGAACGATCCGATCTCGATAATTGGCGCCGGAGCCCAAAGCCCGTTCGGCATGTCCCAGGCTTCGCGCAGTGCTTGCATGAACTCCCGGTTGGGCAGCGGGGTGGGCGCGGCAAGATTCACCGGGCCTTCGATCTCTTCGTGCTCGATGAGAAATTCAATGGCGCGGGCGAAATCGGATTCGTGAATCCATGAGACAAATTGCCGGCCGTTGCCCTGTGTGCCGCCCAGCCCGATGCGCACCAGGCGGCCGAAGATGGCGAATGCGCTGCCGGGCGTGGGGCTGAAGACGATGGACGTGCGCAGCGCCACCTTGCGCGTAAGGGGAGTGGGAGTTTGCAACAGTGCGCTCTCCCAATCTCTTGCTACCTGGACGGAAAAATTCCATGTGTCAGGCGCGGGGCGGGCGGGTGCAATGGTCTCATAGCCGCCGAATTCGCCGGTGTCCTCGTCCATGGAACGATCGAATTTCGTACCGGGGGTCGCGTCGCGATAGATGGTTGCAGTGGACGCGTTGAGCCATACGCGCGGCGGATTTTCGATGTGGGCGATGACTTCGCCGACAAGGCGCGTGGACTGGATGCGCGAATTGTAAATCTGCTGCCGGTTGCGAGCGTTGTACCGGCAATTCACGCTGCGGCCGGTGAGATTGATGCAAACATCTGCGCCTTCGAGCGTTTCAACCCAGGGGCCGAGCGAAACGCCGTCCCAATGTACGGTTTGCCAGGGCGCGGTATAGGGCCCACGGGTCAGCACCGTGACGTGATGGCCGCGCTCCTGAAAATGGCGCGCAAGCAACTGACCGATAAGCCCGCTCCCGCCGGGTATCACGATGCGTAGCGCGCGTGTGCTCATGGTCGGGCCTCGCCGTAGATGGCTTTGAGGAGTTCCGCGGCCGGCCGATAGAGCGGCTTGAGGAACGGAAGACCGGCCAATTTGAAGACAAGAAGCATCATGCTCAACGTTTTGTCGAAGAGCAGAGTGGTGCGCGCCTGGCGCGGAGAGCGATCGTAAACCCAGAAGAGCATAAGACCCATTTGATAAAGCCAAAGCAGGCGCGGAAGGTACGGCAGTATAGAAGCCGGCAGCCGCAGATTGGATTCTGATACGGCGCGGACAAAAAAAGCAACGTCGCGCTCGCGGATGGCGGCCGTGGCCTGGCTAAACGGAGAGAGCGGATGTTCCGGATCGATATGAGCCGAGAGAGAGCCGACCAGCGCGCGGTTAGGAGCGAAGTACTCGAACTTCTGGCCGATGATGCCACGCAGACGTTGTTCCAGGGTGCGGCATTTTGCGAGGAGACCATCGAGCTCAGGGGCCATTTCATCCTGCGCCTGCTGGTAGAAGGCCATGACGATCGCGTCCTTCGAGTCGAAGTAGTAGTAGGCGGCGCCGACAGCCACATCGGCTTCGGCAGCGACTTCGCGCATCGTTGCCGCATCGAATCCGCGCTGGCGAAAGACGCGGAGTGCAGCGGAGAGAATGCGCTGGCGGGTGGCTTCGGACTTGGGAGTTGATTGAGCGGTCATGTTTGTCACGCTCCAAGGGCCGCGGCGCCAGGCGCGCGCCGCTGCCGGAACAATGCGAGGAGAAGCAGGTTGAAGATATGCGCCACGCCCAGCAGGAGCAGCAAGCCGCCGACCTTGAAACTGACGACCTTGACCAAAGTGTCGTAGGTGTCCATCGGTACGAATGTGGAATAGGTGAGGGCTACGTAGCCAAGGCTCACAAGATAAAACCCGATATCGAGCAAGCGCTGGACGGCGCGAACCAACACTGCATTCCCTGCGAAGGCGTCATTGAGAAAGATGCGGCCCGCAGCATGCAGGATCCAACCCAGAACGGCAATGAGCTGGAAGCAAATGATGAAATACGCGGCGTAGTAAGCGGCGAGGTGAGCAGATGGAGCCTGGTAAGGATGCATGATCGACCTCCGTCTATAATTTCGAACGCGTTCAAAAACACAATAGAACGAAACTGGCGGGAAGTCAACGAAAATTTGAACGGGTTCAAAAAAGATCGACGCGGAGCCTGGCGCGCGGAGGAGGTTGTTGAATCTGCATGATTTGGGTGATTGGAACGCTATGGCCGCCGGGGTGGAGGCGGGTAGTACTGAGCGAACTGGCGCTGACGGCGAGCGTGGAACTCGTGGACGATGGCGAAGATGATGAGGAAGATCACCAGCAACGGACCGAAGAAGATCCATGGCGAGAATATCACGCGATCTTTACCGACAGAGGTAGAAGATGGCGCCCGCACCAGGCCGAACATCGCGACAAGATCCTTGTGAACTGTGACGTTTTCGCCGAGGCGCACCGTACCGAAGAACGAGACGAGGTCGCCTCCGACGGATGAGTTATCAGCGGCGGATACATTGCCAAAGAAGCTAACGACGTCGTGGTGGGCCCCGCCATTGAGGCGCACGTTGCCGAAAAAGACGATAATGTCGCCCTCTACATTGCCGTTGGCGCGCACATTACAAAAGAAGCAAACCGCGTCATGCACCGGATGGTCGGGGGTGACCTCGATGTTGCCGAAAAACTCAACTGCATCTTGGCTGGCGTGGGCAGGCAAGGCGGCAGCCGCCAAAGCGGCGCCAAACAGGCAAACGACGAGAAGTCTCCGATGCATGGGCGCTTCGTCCTCGCTATATGCCCAATATACGCGCCGGAAAGGAGGAAAGTTCCCGGGGAAGTTTCGGGGCGGGACAGTCTTTCGTTAGAACTCGAAACGCATGGCGAGTTGAATGCGGCGGGGCGGAGCGACCGAAGTGATCTGGCCGAAGGCCGGCGAGCTTTCAACGGAGTCAATTCCCTGCCCGTTGACATGATTGAGTACGTTAAAGGAGCCTGCGGAGAAGCCCAGGTGCGGCGCTTCATCGGCCTTGTTGGCAGTAAGGGCGAAATCGTGGCCCCAACGCAGGTCCAGGTCCACATAGCCCGGTCCGGTTTCGGAGTTGCGCCCCACGCCGTCGGGGCGCGCATTGAACAGATCGTCGCCGTAGGGGTCGGCACCCGTGAGCTCGGTCCACGGCGAACCGGCGTTGGCAAAGATGCCGGTAGCGAGGTTAAACAGGCTCTTTTGGTTGAAGATGGCGTACATTCCCACGCGTTGGGCGCGGTCGTAGCTTGAGTCGGACCACTCTGCCTCGGGGTCGATTGGTTCTGAGGAAACCAACTGATGCCGCCGGTATTCGACGCATAGTGCGCCCATGTGTACCGGCCGAAGCCGGTAAAGTACTTGTTCCACCTGCCGCGATAGGAGATGTCGAGGCCGTTGCCGCTGTAGAAGCCTGCGGGCTGCATCTGCCGGATGCGGTTGAAGGCGGGGTTGGGACGCAGCGTGTAACCGGATTGCGGCGTGGGCGCGTTGATGTCGATCGAGCGAAACATGTCGATGCCGCGCATCGAATAGACGCTCACCGTACCTGTGGCGCGTTCGCCCAGTTGGCGCTCGACGGAGAGACCGTATTGAATCTGGTAGGGAATCTTGGCGTCCGGCTCCAACTGGACCAGCGCGGGCGGCTGGGCGGCGAGCGTGACGCAGGCGGTGATGGGAACGCAGCCCGAGGCCGGCAGCGTGGCCGGATCAAGCGAGAGAATCACCGAACGCCGGCGCGCATTTGCGTACCGCGCAAGATCGAGCAGGGGACCTCCGCCAAAGCGATCGTAATAAATGCCTCCGCCGCCGCGGACCACGGTTTTGGTGTTCTGATCGAGCACCCACGCAAACGAAACTCGAGGAGAAAAACCGAGGCGGCGCGTGGCGAGAAAGTTCTGCCAGTCGTAACGAATACCGGGCGTGATGGCGAAGCGGCCGTTGATCTTTAACTGATCCTGAACGAAGGCGCCCATCTCCTGCTGGTGATAAATGAAATGCGTGTCGCCCGTATTTTCAGAGAAGCCGGAGGGCAGACTCGCGGCATAGTTCTGAAAGGCCGTCTGAAGCACGGTGACGCCGTCGGCGGCCAGCGTGGGAGCAAAGGTGTAGGTTCCCAGTTCATTGGTTTCGTCGTCGATAGGCGCGACGGCCAAGGTGCGGCACTCCCACTCCCCATTTGACGAGGTTGCGGCCGTGGCTCCAGGTGACAATGTCAGATAAACGGAAATTGTATTCGGTGGCGAAGGAATCGTTTTGGGCCGAGCCGGAGATGAAATCGCCGGAAAGACTGATGCGCGGACTTTCGATGGCGTTCTGGTTGCGATTGGACCAGTGCTCGCCGACGAGGGAAACCTGGTTGAGCGTGGAGGCGGAGAGCGCGGAGTCAACGTGCGTGACGAAGTCGTCTTCGTGATACTGATTGTTGTAGCCAGCCGAGGCCAGCGTCTGACCGCCGACGCCCTGGTTCTGACCCGTCCAATCCTCATAGCTGTATTGCGCATAGGCAGAATGCTTGCCGCCGAACAGATGGGCGGCGCGCAAGCTGAATTCGGTGTCGCGCGTGGGCGCGGGCACGTTGGCGTTGAAGGCCCCTGTCGGGTTTGCGGTTGTGGGCGCGACGAATGCGCTGACCACCGCGTCGAGATCTTCTTCCGCGCGATTGAACGAAACCAGAAAGCTGCTGTTAGCGAGTGCGGAATTGGCCCGGTGGTGCTGCCTTCATAAATGCGCCGCTGTTCAAACGGCTTGGAGGGTGCGAGGGCATTTTGCGCGTTCAGCGCAGAATCGCGAAAATAGAAATTCAGCTCGCCGTGGTACTGATCCGCAGTGGATTTGGTGATGATCTCCATCTGGCCGCGGCCGGGATAGTAGTAGCGCGCGGAGTAGGGATCCTGGTTAATTCGCACCTCCTGCACCGCCGAGGCTGACACAGTGACGCGGTTGGCCTCTACACCGTCGACGAGCAGACCGCTGCCGCCCGTGGCGGATACATCCGAATCGAGAAAAGCTCCCATCGCGGAGACAAAATCGTTGTCGAAGATAGGCAGCGCCTTCAGGTCCTCCGAGGTCATCACCGATGTGTCGCGATTTTCGTCAGTCGCTGTCAGATCCTGGTTCGAGTCGGCGCTCACGACGACATTGGAGGAGGTTGCAGCGATGGAAAGCACGATGTGGACGGGAGCAGCCAGCGCCTGCGCCGTTGAAGACGATGCGGGAGCTTTGCCCGGCGCTGCGATCGCTACCTGAGTCTGCGTGGTTTTGAATCCAGGTTGCGAGACCACCAATGTGTATGTGCCGGGACGAGGAGCAGCGATGACGAAACTGCCGTCGGCCCCAGACTGGATGTTGCGGCAACGGCTCCGGTGGCGTCAAGCAATTCAATTTGCGCCCGGAAATGATCGCGCCTGTTGAATCCGCCACCATGCCGTGCAGAACTGATTTGGGGGCTGGGCTTGCTGAGGAATATCGATAGCCAGCGCAAAGGCCGGCGCAAGAAGAAGAAAAGCCAATGCAATAGAACGTATCATGAGAACCCCAGGCAACAAGAAGTACAAGCAAAACAATCAAAGTTACTCAACGACCCGCTCGCCGTGGCGGCCACGCACCGAAGCTCTTTCGCCGTTTTGAATCCAGCGCTCCGATCCGACCACTTTCCCGGTCAGGTATTCAGTACGATTCTACGCGGGATTCAGCGCACTGCGTCCATTCGGCGGCTGAGTCGACAAGGACGTCAGGCGGCGTGTCTGCCAGATTTTGCGGACCGAAACCGAAAGCGCAACCGATTGACCACGCGCCGGCATTGCGGGCCGTTTCAACGTCGACCTGGCTATCGCCAATCATGACTGTCTCTTCGGGGCGAGCGCCGGTCTCTTCCATCAGCGAGCGAAGCCCGAGCGGATCGGGCTTCTTTAAGGGAAAGCTGTCGCCGCCGTAGATATGGAGGAAATAATCGGCCAGTCCCAGCCCCTCGCAGATGCCGCGCGCCGGGCGGACCGGTTTGTTGGTCAGGACGGCCATGGATTCTTGAGGGGCCGTCGGGCGCGTCGTGCAGCTCGTGCAGCGCCTTGAGCGCTTCGAGAACTCCTTCATAGGCGTAAGTGAAGTCCAGCTTGTGCTCGCGGTAGTACTGAAGGAAGAACGCGTAGGCCCTGGCGAAGATATCTTCGTCGACCTGGTCGAGAGCCAGGCTGCCGGCCAGGGCCAGCGAGCGGCGCATCAGCATGGGCGCGCCGTTGCCGACGAATCCGGCGATCGCCGGATCGGGCAATGGGCCCAGGTTGAATTCCTCGAGCGCCGCATTCACGCTGTTGCAAAGATCCTGCGCCGAGTCGATCAGCGTGCCGTCGAGATCGAAGACGAGCAGCTTCAACCGCTCCACGGGAATCGGGCGAAAAACATGGATCATGTCTTCAGTTTAAAGGGTGCGGCGCACTGCGAGCTGCAGGATGCCCGTATCCTTTAGACTGGGCAAACACAGAGCTGAGAGGAGTTTCGCGTCTTGAAAAAGCACCTGAATATCCTGGCAGCGCGGCTTGCTCTCGCAATTGGGGTGAGCGGCTCGTGCGCGCAGCAGGCGCAGCCGCGATTCAGCACCGACGCCGCGGCAGAGCGCATCCCCAACCTCGACACGCTCAAGAAGGAACTGAGAGAGTACCACGATTGCACGTGCACATGCGGCTGCTTAACCGCGCGACATCGAAGCGCAGGCCGATCGCGCCATTGCGTTTCTGCGCCGGCGCGCCGCGCAGACGCACACGAATGCGAAATCGGGAACGCAGGAGAAGCTGGCGGTGATTCTCGATATCGATGAGACCACGCTCTCAAACTATGTGGAGGAGACTGGCGCCGATTTCGCGTATAAGCCGGCAGATTTCGATGCGTGGGTGCAGACCGCGCAGGCGTCCGCTATTCCCGGCACGCTGCGCCTTTATAAAGAAGCGCAGCAGTTGGGGTACAGCATCTTTTTCATTACCGGCCGCCCGGAGACGGAACGTGTTGCCACCGAACGCAATCTTCGCGCCAAGGGTTCAACAACTGGAAGCTGCTCGTGATGCGCCCGGTGGAGCACGGGAACGCAGACGTTCGGCGAATTCAAAGCCGTGACTCGCAGAGAGATTGCAGCGCAGGGTTACACTCTCGCGCTGAACGTGGGCGACCAATGGAGCGACCTGAGGGGCAAACCGGAAGCAGAGTTTTCAGTCAAGTATCCTGACCCGTTCTACTTCCTTCCGTGAAGAAAGCGGGGAGCGAGGGAGCCAGGGAGCGAGGGAGCTAGGGGATTAGGATATTCGGGACGGACATTAGTGGCCGCTGCTGGGGATCGGAATTAGTGAATCCGAATTCCGCCGGAACCAGTCTGAATCCTGACCATGGGCCCGCCGCCGCCGATTTTGCCGATCATGTGGTGGCGCTCGGACGTTCCCTGGGTCATGATCTCGCGATCGCTATGAATGCTTCCCGAGCCAGATTCCGCGTCCAGCGTCAGGGCCGCGTTGCCTGTCCATATCTCTACGCTGCCTGAGCCCGTTTCGAGCTTCCATTGTGCTGCCGGCGCTCCGCTTACTTTGATCGAGCCCGATCCGGTGTGGGCATTGAGGCCGCCGTGCAGGTTTTTGAGCTCAATCGACCCAGCTCCCGTCTCCGCCTTCACGTCGCCCTCACCAACCTGCTCGGCATAGATGTTGCCTGATCCTGTTTCGACCGAGAACCCGCCCTGCAAGCCGGTAGCGCGAATTCCTCCCGAGCCAGTGCTCAACTTCGCATTGGCGCCCACTCCATCATCGTTGACGTTGCCCGAGCCGGTGGCGGCTTCAAGAAACGTGCCGGCAGGCGCCTGGATCTCGTAATCGATGCCGGTGTTCCGCAGGTTTCCCTGGTGCACGCCAATGCGGACGATGTTGCCGTTCTGCTCGATGGGTGGATGCGCCGCAATTTCGTGGACATCGCCGCCACTGCTGCGCCAGTTGGACTTGACGCGGCCGAAGATATGCACGTGTCCTGCGGGGCCAACAGTGAGATGAATGGAGCCGGAACCGGTGTTCACCTTCAGGTCGACCCGGCCGCTGACGGTCAGGTCGCGAGTAAAAGTTTCTTCGTCGGCGCGGGCCGGAACCATGACGAATGCCGTGAACACTGTTACGACAGCGATTGCTGCGAGAAGATTCCTCATTTCAGTCCTCGATCCTTGACACGCGCCGTTCTCCACACCAATCCCGTTAGTTGCTACGCACCGCCGGCTTCTCCGGTTCCCAAGAAAATGCTGCAAGCGCCTGACGCCATGCCCCGAAAATATGCCGGAATGACCAGGCCGGAAAGTCCAGCCTGCGTCCAATGCTATGCTCTCACCCAGATGCACGAGCTATTGCTGTTCAAGCCGGTCGCCGTGGCCATGCTCATCCTGGCCAACGCGTACTTTGTGGCTGCCGAGTTCGCGCTCGTTTCCATTCGCGACTCACGCGTGGAGCAGCTACTTGCCTCGGGTGTGCCCGGAGCGCGAGCGGTGCGGCGGTTGCAGCAGAATCTCGACGACCTGCTTCCGGCTGTGCAACTCGGCGTCACGCTTTGTTCGCTGGCGCTGGGCTGGCTGGGAGAGCCGCTGGCCGCGCAGATTCTTACAAGCTGGATGGGCGCGTTGCCCGGAGCGCATGTCTACGCGCACGTGATAGCGGTCGTTGTTGGCTTTGCCCTCATCACCTACTTTCACGTCGTGGCCGGCGAGTTGGTGCCCAAGGGCCTGGCGCTGCGCCGGGCCGAAGCACTGGCGGTGGCAATTGCGCCGCCGATGCTGGTTTTTATGGCCGTGACTCGCCCTGCGGTGCGCCTGCTGAGCCGTTCGGCGGCGATGGTTTTGCGCGGCTTCGATATCCCCACCACGGAGCGGGCCGCATCCATCCATTCGGCCGAAGAGCTCAAGCTGATTGCGACTGCGGCGCGCCGCCTGGGGCTTCTGCCCGAGTTTCAGGAGATGCTTGTGCACCGCGCACTCGAGCTCGGCGATGTTCCCGTGCGCGCGATCATGACGCCGCGGCAGAGGATCTATTCCCTGCCCTCGAACATGCTTTTTGAGGAAGCGTGCTCGAGGGTTTTCAGCCACAACCACTCGCGCATTCCCATTTACGACGAGACGCGCGGGCCCGAACATATTGTGGGAGCGGTGTACGCGCGCGATCTGGCGAGGCTGTTTTACTTCGGCAGATCCACGGCTGCGCAGCCTGTGCCCCAGGCCGGATTGCGCCTGGCGCAGATCATGCACGAGGTGCTGGTCGTGCCTGAAACAAAGTCTGCACTCGACTTGCTGCGCGACTTCAAGCAGAACCGGCGGCACCTGGCCATCGCGGTGGACGAATACGGTTCGACCGTGGGCCTGATAACCGCAGAGGACGCGATCGAACAGCTTGCGGGCGAGCTTGAAGACGAATTCGACACTCCCTCGCATCCGGTGCTGAGCAGCGCCGGCGGGGCGGTGGTAATGGATGGCAGCGTAAATCTGCGCGATTTGGAGACGCAAACGCAGTGGAGCCTGCCGCGCGACGGCGGCGTGGAGACGCTGGCAGGATTCATGCTTGCGCAACTTGGACACATTCCCCATGTCGGCGAGTCTGTGGTGTATGAGGGCCGGCGGCTCACGGTGGTGGAAATGGATGCACGGCGGATTGCCAAGATCCGCGTGGAGACGGTGCAGCCGACGGCGGAATCACACTAGACAGGGTCGCGAGAGAGCGGTAACTTGGGAATAGAACAGGTTCGCGCACGATGACTTCCCCAATCACCTCTAGGACTTACGGCATTATCCCCGCCGACCGGTCGCGTGAAGCTCGACCGGTGGAAGCGTGGACTTTGACCGGCCGCGGCGGGCTTGTGCTGGAGGTGATCACGCTGGGCGGAATCGTGACGCGGCTGCTGGCGCCTGGGCGCAATGGAACGCTGGATGACGTTGTGCTCGGGTTCAACGATCTTGAGCCGTACGCCGCCGGCCATCCTTATTTTGGGGCGATCACGGGGCGCGTGGCCGGACGCGTCAAAGATGCATCGTTCACGCTCGACGGCAAGACCTATCAACTTGCCTGCAACGAGCCGCCAAATCATTTACATGGAGGGGTTTACGGGTTTGACAAGCGCATCTGGGAGGCTTCGCCAGTGCATCGCGCGGATGGCGCGCCATCCCTGAAGCTCACCTATCGCAGCCCCGACGGCGAGGAGGGATACCCGGGAAATGTGGATGTGACGGTAACTTATACGGTGACGGACGACAATACTTTTCTGATTGAAAGCGACGCGACCACGGATCGAAAAACTCCGCTGAGCATGACGTATCACTCGTACTTCAACCTGGCAGGCGAAGGATCGGGGTCTGTCGCCGATCATCGTCTGGCGATTTTCGCGGATGAGTTCGTGCCCGTAGACGAATTCCTTACGCCCACCGGCCGGTTTGAATCCACGGCACGTCACGGCAATGATTTTCGGCAGGCGCGGCGGCTCGCCGACGTGATTCCATGGTTATTCCAGCAACATGGCGACCTGTACGCAGTGCCGGCACATGGCGCGGAGGAACGAATGCCGGTGGCACGGTTGGAAGATCCGGCGAGCGGGCGCGTACTGACGGTGACCACTACGGAGCGGTATGTGCAGTTTTATACTGGAAGCCATTTAAGTGGCGCTCGCCCGGGGAAGTCGGGCAAGGCATATGCGCCCTTTGCGGCGGCCTGCCTGGAGTGCCATGGATATCCCGATATTTCAAATGCGTCGCTGCGCAGGGACACACTTATCCACCCGGGGCAACCGCAGCGTCACGCGACAGGCTACACATTCTCAGTTCATTAAGAATAGACCGGGCCGGCAAGCGGCACGATGCAAGACATAGGGCAATTTCAAGAAAGGTAGTCAAGAAAGGTAATTAGGGCAACGATGAGTCACAACGCAGCCATTCTCGACAAGCCAACTCCCCATCCCGACTATAGTTTGACCGGCGTGAACGCGACGCTGGCGATTGAGAAGGGGCTCGCCGAGGCCGACTGGTATCAATGTGCGGTGCCGCGCGCCAAGATGCGTGAGTTGCTGGTGCGGCGCGACGGGCCGGCGATCCGCGACACGATTTTGTGGTTTGCGCTCCTCATCGGATTGGGCATTTTGACGTGGAAGCTGTGGGGCACGTGGTGGGTCGTGCTTCCGTATGCCATGTACGCAGTGCTTTACGGCACCAGTTCCGATTCACGCTGGCATGAATGCGGCCACGGAACTGCGTTCCGCACTGATTGGATGAATATCGCGGTTTACGAAATCGCGTCGTTTATGGTGATGCGAGAATCTGTGCTCTGGCGCTGGAGCCATAACCGTCACCACAGCGACACCATTATTGTGGGACGCGACCCCGAGATTCAAGTTCCCCGGCCGCCGGATCTTCTCGCGCTGGCTCTGAGCCTTTTTGCGGTGGGCGTCTATCGCATCCATTTCACGAGCCTGGTCCGGCACGCGCTGGGACGCATTCCCGAAGGTGAACGAAGTTTCATTCCCGAAACCGAGTTTGCCAGGGTCCGTCGCAACGCGCGAATCTATCTGGCAATCTATGCAGTCGTCATTGCCGGAGCTGTCCTCTGGCATAGCTGGATTCCGATCTTCCTGTTCGTGCTGCCACAATTTTTGGGTACGTGGCTCATGATCGTCCATAACACCCCGCAGCACGCCGGCCTGGCGGAGAATGTCCTTGACCATCGGCTCAATTGCCGCACGGTTTACATGAATCCCATCAGCCGGTTCATCTACTGGAACATGAATTACCACGTGGAACACCACATGTTCCCACTGGTGCCATATCACGCGTTGCGCCGGCTGCATGCGACGGTGAAGGACGATTGCCCTCCGCCATATCCCTCCATCCTTTCTGCATGGCGCGAAATTCTTCCAACTGTTCTGCGCCAGAGAAAGGATCCCGCATACCATGTGAAGCGCAAGCTGCCCGAGCCCAAGGCGCGTACGCGCGAAGCCTGCTTTGCCTCAGAGGCTGAGCCCGATGCCGGGGGCTGGGTTCAAGTATGCGCCGCCGCGGACTTGCGAATTGCGGATGCCATCCGCTTCGACCACGCGCGCAAGACATATGCGCTCTACCGCGACGAGGAGGGCAGGCTTTACGCAACGGACGGACTCTGCACGCATGGCAACACGCATCTTTCGGATGGACTGGTGAAGGGCGGCATTATCGAGTGCCCGAAGCATAACGGCCGCTTCAATCTGATCGATGGCTCGCCGGCACGGGCGCCCGTCTGCCGCGGCCTGGCTACCTATCCGGTGGTGGAGCGCGACGGCCAAATCTTCGTGGACGTACTCGATGCCGGCGGCGTGGGAGCGCGCTCGCAGGCGGCGTTCCGGTTCCGCGTGGTCAGCAACCGCAGCGTGGCGACATTCATCAAGGAGCTGGTGCTGGAACCGGAAATCGACCCGGAGAATGGCGCCGGCGCCGTGGCTTATGCGCCGGGCGAATATTTGCAGCTCGATATTCCCGCCTACGATTCAATCCGCTTCAGCGATTTCGACATTCCGGAACCTTTCGCTTCGGTGTGGAGGAACCAGCATGTCTTCGACCTGGTGGCCCGCAATCCGCAGGCGGGCCGGCGAAACAACTACTCCCTTGCCGGCAACCAGCGTACCGAGCGGCAACTGCGCTTTAATGTGCGCATCGCCACGCCACCGCCAGGGCAGGACTGCTCGCCCGGCGTGGGGTCGAGTTATGTGTTCAGCCTCAAGCCCGGCGACACGGTTTCGGCGATTGGGCCGTTTGGCGATTTTCACATCAAGCCAACGCAGCACGAGATGGTATACATCGGCGGCGGCGCGGGCATGGCTCCGCTGCGCGCGCATCTTTCGCACCTGCTTGAGACCCAAGGCAGCGCGCGCAAAATCAGCTACTGGTACGGTGCGCGATCACGGCAGGAGATTTTCTACGAGCAGTACTTCCGCTCGCTGGCCGAGGCGCATCCGAACTTTTCGTTCCACCTTGCACTGTCGTCTCCTCTCGATGAAGACAACTGGAACGGGCACGTCGGATTCATCCACGAGGTGGTACTGGAAAAGTATCTGCGCGATCACCAGAATCCCCAAGCCGCGGAATATTATCTTTGCGGACCGCCGATGATGATCAAGGCCTGCAACCGGATGCTCAAGTCGATCGGCGTTCCAGAGCGGCAGATCGCGTACGACGAGTTCTGATTCTCTAACCGTTGTAGCGCCGGTCTCCAGACCGGCTGTCGTGCAGGCCTGCTGGCCCGCGCAACGCGCAACGCCGACTTTTCCCTGGCGGTGTGGACGCCGCCGGTACAGCCTGTCTGGAGACCGGCGCTACATGGAGGAGATTTTGCATGACTGAAGCGCGCGATTCGCGTCTGCGGTGTTTTATGAATTTGCAGGCCCTTGCCGACATGGCAAAGAGACCGTCGGGCGGCCTGCAAGCCATTTGCGATGCTGGCTACGACGGTGTGCAGCTCATGCACCCGATCGACGACGCGGTAAAGAAGGAAGCGCAGGGCGTTGGGCTGGGCATTTGCGGCAGCGGGCGCGTGAATACGCCGCAGGAAGCCGCGCCGCTGGCGAAAGAAGCGCGCGATGAGGGCCTTGAGTGCCTGACGCTGCACGTGGGCTGGGGCACGGAGAACGATCAAGAGGCTGCCGCGCTGATCGCTGCGGTTCTTGAAGCGTCGACGAAATACGAAATTCCGCTGTATCCGGAGACGCACCGCGCCACGATTTTTCAGGACCCGTGGCGGACGGTGCAATTCCTCGCGCGGTTCCCCGAGCTTGAATTCAACGGCGATTTTTCGCACTGGTATACGGGAACCGAGATGGTTTATGGCGGTTTCGAGAACAAGCTGGAGTTCATTCGCCCCGTGCTGGGCCGCATCGGGTTTCTGCACGGGCGCATCGGCAATTCGTGCTGCATGCAGGTGGAAATTGGCGATGGCAGCGGGGATCAGCATCCCTATGTCAGCCATTTCCGCGCGCTGTGGACCGAATCGTTTCTGGGCTTTCTGCGTAGAAGGCCATCGCGAGACCGATTCTGTTTTACGCCGGAACTGCTGGGGCCGACGTACTACTACGCGCGGACCTTCGGAGGCGAGGAAGAATCGGATCGCTGGCAGCAATCGCTGGTGCTTGTGGGCATTGCGCAGGACTGCTTTGCCGAGGCGCGGCGGCGCAGGGAGAGTGAGGCGCATCCAAAATGAACTCAGTGCGGACGGGGTTACCACGTATATCGTTTATTAACCCGAGTCCGCCGCCGGATGCGTGCAAATGATGGCTGTTTGAACGAAAATGGAATGAGACGAATCTTGCAGTCAGGATTGAAGAGCGATTGAGTTCGAAAAAGATAGAAATTCACAAGTGGACCGCCGCGGAGTTTGAGCGGCAAGTGTTCGAGTGCAAGCCCAAAGTGGCAGTCTTCGACTGCGACGGAACCCTTTGGAGCGGCGACGCGGGCTATGGCTTTATGGCCTGGTCGCTGGAGAAGGGGCTGGTATCGCGTTCGACCCAGGACCTGCTCGACACACGCTACCGTGCCTACCTTGCGGGCAATGTAAGCGAAGAAGCGATGTGCGGCGAGATGGTGCAAATGTACGCGGGTTTGCGCGACGAGGAGTTGCGCGCAGCCGCGGCGCGCTATGTGGACAAGTTCGTGCGCGAGCGCATTTTTACGGAGATGGCCGCGCTGGTGGCCGCGATGCGCAAGGCAGGCATCGAGCTATGGGCAGTGAGTTCGACGAATCGATGGGTGATCACGGAAGGCCTGCGCGATTTCGAGATTCCAGAGAAACGAATTCTGGCGGCTGAAGTAAGAGTGGTTGACGGAATGATCACCAGCGAGATTGTCGATGTGCCTACAGGGCCAGCAAAAGCGACGGCGCTCAGGCGTGTGGGATTGCCCGCCCCCGATGCAGTCTTCGGCAATTCAGTGCATGACCTCGCGATGCTGGAGATGGCGCGCTGCGCGTTTCCGGTGAATCCCTCGCCGGCCTTGCTGGAGGCGGCGGCAAAGAAAGGCTGGGGCTACTTTCGGCCGCATGGCGCGGAGGGCGTTGAAGCCTGGGTGGGCGGAGAATCGAACCCAGCTTCCTGAAGATCCACAGTTCCGATGCAGATTGAAGATGGTCCGAACCATCAGCCGATGGGGTGCACTTTCTTTTGTCCGCTATCTCTTTTGTTTCGTTTACACTGAAGCCGTGGATCTGAAACAGCCCAAGACTCGGACGCACCATCCCGGTCCCGCTCTGCGCTTTGTCGCGGCGGCACTGATTGTGCGCGACAAAGAAATTCTCATCGGCCAGAGACGGGCGGATCAGCCCATGGCTTCAATGTGGGAATTTCCGGGTGGCAAAATTGAGCCCGGCGAGAGCGCGCAAGAGGCGCTGGCCCGCGAATTGAGTGAGGAGTTGGGCATTCGCGCCTTGGTTGGCCCCGCAGTGACACGCATCCGCCATCACTATCGCCGCGGCGGCGCCGTGGATCTGCAGTTTTTCGCGGTTCGTGAATTTGCCGGCGAGATCGACAACCAGATTTATCAGCAGGTGCGCTGGGTGAAGCTCGAAGATCTGACGGGCTATGAATTCCTGGCCGCCGACCGCGGGCTGATTAAGGATCTGGCGGCGGGGAAGTATCTGTAGAGCGATGTTTGCAGGCCCAGGGTCGAGCCAGCGGCACACTGGCAAAAACCCACTTGATATCCGTTACGTTACGCGTTACACTCGTTTGTGATTCGATCGTTCCGCCACAAGGGGCTGAAACGCCTCTACGAGGAGGATGATGCTCGCGGTGTCGCGGCGGAAAATCTGGTCAAACTTCGCAGCATCCTTGCACGCCTAGACGCAGCCGCTTCAGTCGAGGATATGAATCTCCCGGGTCTCAACTTGCACCCGCTGAAGGGCCAATTGCGCGGCTTCATGGCGGTCACAGTTCGAGCCAACTAGCGGGTGATCTTTCGATTTGTTGAGGGCCATGCGTTCGAAGTCGACTATCTCGATTACCACTGAGGAGGTTTCTCCATGCCGATGAAGAATCCGCCGCATCCCGGCAGCGTTGTTCTCTTGGAGTGCATTAAGCCGCTCGGGCTGACCATCACGCAGGTGGCGCGAGCCCTGGGCGTCACGCGCACCACGCTCTCCGAGCTGGTCAACGGCAAGCGCGGCATTTCGCCGGAGATGGCCATCCGGCTTTCACAGGTGTTTGGCGGCAGCGCGGAAAGCTGGATTACGCAGCAGGCTCAGTACGATCTCGCGCAGATTCCGGCGGGGCGGATTCGGCTCAGACGGCTGGTCGCGGCTTAAGGATTGCCCAAATGCTACACTCCCGGCATTGCACACCAAGACCTCAATAATCTCACAGATTATTGCGTTCGTTTTGCGAAGCAAGTGCTTGAGAAGCACGGCGAGTTCTTCCCGTTTGGCGCTTCGATCGGCGCAGATGGGAAGCTGTCCGTCGATGGCGTGCTTCTCGAGGGCGAGCATCCACCCTCTCAGGTCGTTATCGACAGATTCACGGAGTTCTACAGAGCCAGGGCAAAAACAGGCGAGCTCGCATCTGCGGCAATTTGTTGGGATGGCCGTGTCACTCGAGGAAACGGCGCCAAAACGGACGCGATCTTATTGGCCTCGAACACAGCAATCGCGAGTCGGTTACCGTATACGTCCCGTATGAGAAGATCGGGGCCGGTAGCTA
Organism: uncultured Acidobacteriaceae bacterium; assembly: GCA_963758785.1. GTDB lineage: Bacteria > Acidobacteriota > Terriglobia > Terriglobales > Acidobacteriaceae > Telmatobacter. The sequence continues at coordinate 173,248 of CAVWXA010000007.1, read as the reverse complement.
TCAATATGGCGGACCATGGCGGACTCGCAGCGACTCGGAGGGTGCCGCAATTCTTCTCGCTGGACTGATACCGCCGGAAACTATCATCCCCAGAATCGCGACGAGTACCTCGCGCTCCTAATGTCCCGGCATCATGCCCCAGAGCATGGCCATGGTCATACCGATGACGATGATGCTGGTGCCCCAGGCAATCACGTTCCAGAGGCGAGAGTTTTTGTGCTCGCCCATGAGGTCCGTTCGGTTGATGAGCAGCAGCATGAGAATGATGACCACCGGCAGGAGGACGCCGTTGAGAACCTGCGACAGAATCGCAACGTTGATCAGCTGAGAATCGGGCAGCAGCAGGACGGAGAGAGCTCCGCCGGCGATGAGCAGCGCGTAGAGCCAGTAGAAGAACGGCGCTTCTTTGAAGCTTTTGTCCACACCCGACTCGAAGCCCAGGCCCTCACAGACGGTATAAGCCGTGGAGAGCGGCAAAATGGACGCAGCAAATACCGATGCGTTGAAGAGCCCAAAAGCGAAAAGAATAAAAGCGTAGTCGCCGGCCAGGGGACGCATGGCCTCGGCGGCATCTGCTGCCACCTGGATAGCTCCCATGCCGTGCACGAAGAGCGTGGCCGCACAGGCAACCACGATGAACCAGGCGATGAGGTCGGTGAAGAAGCTGCCCACGATCACATCGAGGCGAGATGCCGCGTAATCCTTTACGCGGATTCCCTTTTCGACGATGGAAGACTGCAGATAGAACTGCATCCATGGCGCGATGGTAGTGCCGACCACTCCAATGGCCATGTAGATGTAGGCCTTTTGGCGCCAGACCGAGTTCGGTGGCATCTTGACCGTGGCTAACAGCGCGTCGTGCCAGCTCGGCTGCGAGAGCACGCCGGCAAAAATGTACGCGATATACACGACCGACGCCGCAAGGAAGATTTTTTCAGTGCTTTTGTAGTCCCCGCGGAAGATGAGGAACCAGACAAGCGCGGCGCAGAGAGGTACGGAAATGAACTTCGACACGTGAAACAGGTGCAGGGATCCCGCGATGCCGATGAACTCGGTGATGACGTTGGTGAAATTGACCACCACGAGCAGGACCATGAGCACGAAGGTGATGCGAAGGCCAAACTCTTCGCGGATGAGGTCGCTGAGGCCTTTGCCCGTGACCACCCCCATGCGCGCGCACATCTCCTGCACCACGATGAGCGCGATGGTGATGGGAATCATGGTCCACAGCAGGGTGTATCCGTACTGTGCGCCAGCCTGGGAGTAGGTGAGGATGCCGCCGGAGTCGTTATCGACATTGGCGGTAATGAATCCGGGGCCGAGGACGGCCAGAAAAAGCAGGATCCGGATTCGCCAGCGCTTCCACATGGTGATGCGAGTTCCTATGGTGGGTTCATTGCAGTTTGAGACACATGGAAAAAGTTTTCCTCACTGACCATAACAGGCTTGAGGCAATTCGGTGAACCCCGCGCACGAAAAATTGACGGACGAAACCGGCGTCCCTCAGACCTCCGATTCGCGAGCATGCGCGATCCGCTGCCCGGCCAAATTACAATACGCTTTCACGGCTCAAAGCCTGAGGAGGAACCGTATATGCAATCATTCGATCCCAAGGAAACTTTTCGCGCCCGGCGTAAGTTACTGGGCACTCTGGCATCGACCCTCCCTGCCGCCGCATTGTTGGGCATGAACGCACAGACAGCAGCCGCGGCGCCCGCCGAGCCGGAGGCGCATGTTCCGGAAGATCTCTTTGCACCAGCCCGGCTGCGCAGCTACAAGAACCAGCGATCTTCAAGCTGGGACCGCACGGGCGGCAATCGGGACGCGGTTCCCGTAGAGCCGGGCGCGACGGCTACGATCCTCGACGTCACGGGCGCAGGCATCGTCACGCATATCTGGTTCACCATCGCCTCACCCGATCCGATGCACCTGAAGAACCTTGTTCTGAGGGCCTGGTGGGACGGTGAATCTTCGCCTTCAATTGAAGTGCCCATTGGCGATTTCTTCGGCCTCGGATTGGGCGAGTACTTCGTTTATCAATCGGCCCTGCTGGCTGTCGCATCGGTGAAGGCGCTGAATGCTTACTTCAAGATGCCCTTCTCGACCTCGGCGCGCATCACGGTGAGCAACGAGGGCAAGGTGCGCACCAACAGTCTTTACTTTGCCGTCGACTATGTGACGCTGCCGAGCATTCCAGACGACCTGGGCCGGTTTCACGCGCAATTCAGGCAAGCCGCGCCTTGCAAGGGAGTGGTGAGTGACGGAAAGAATCTGAGCGGGCGCGACAACTACGTGTTTGTCGAGGCGACGGGCAAAGGACATTTTGTAGGCGTGACGCAGGCCGTGGTGCAGAACGAAAACGCCTGGTTCGGCGAGGGCGATGACATGATCTTCGTTGACGGCGATGCGATGCCGACCATCAACGGGACCGGGACCGAAGATTATTTCAACGGCGCCTGGGATTTTGGCGGGCAGCCTTTCGCCAACCTGCACCAGGGCGCGCCATATATTGTCGATCCCGAGCGCATTGGCGGCCGCTACTGCCTTTACCGTTGGCACGTTGAGAGCCCGATCGCATTTGAGAAGTCCATCAAGGTGACGATCGAGCACGGGACGGCCAACGACCGCTCCGACGATTTTTATTCGACTGCGTTTTGGTACCAGACGGAACCGCACGCGGCGTTTCCCGCGCTGCCCGAGGTTGCAGATCGAATCCCGAAAGTGTTCGCGGTGGGCGGAGTGAAGGGTGCGGCTGCAGTGCCGGGCATCTAGCCTTTCCTTGTATTGACATTGTGCGCACATTGTTGTATATTGATTGTGGATACTTCGAAAGATCCTCCTATGGGCAACGTGGTTACAGAATCGGATCGGTTGCGCGCGGAGAACATCAATCTGCGCGTTAGCCGCAGCCAGAAAGCTCTCATTGACCGCGCCGCGGTCGCCCTGGGGCGCAGCCGTTCCGATTTCATGCTTGAGTCTGCATGCCGGGCCGCGGAGTCCGCGCTTCTGGACAGGTGCTATTTTCAACTGGATGAGAAATCGTACCGGCGCTTCATCGCGATTCTGGATAAACCGCCCGCAGACAATTCCCGATTGATCCGTTTGCTCCGCACGAAAGCGCCGTGGGACAAATAAGCGAACTCTCCGCACCGGAAAAGCTGACTGCAGCACACGATGTATCGCAATTCCATTGCGGCGAGCCGGCGTTCGACGACTGGCTCCGCCGTCGCGCTCTCGCCAATGAGGAAGGCAGCGCATCGCGCACTTATGTGGTCTGCGAGGCGCGGCGCGTCGTGGCCTATTACGCGCTCGCGGCAGGTGCCGTGACTCATACCAGCGCGACAGGAAGGATCCGACGCAACATGCCCGACCCCTTGCCGGTTATGGTGATTGGCCGGCTCGCTATCGATGCCGTTTTCCAGGGACGCGGCATCGGGTCGGCGCTTTTGCGCGATGCTGTGCTTCGCACGCTTCAGGCCGCGGAGATTGCCGGCATCCGTGCCATTCTGGTTCACGCCATTTCAGAACAGGCTCGGCGATTCTACGAGAGATGCGGCTTCGCCGCATCACACGTTGACCCCATGACTCTAATGATTTCGGTTGCGGAAGCTGCGAGGGTTCTCGCACAGAAGTAGCAATGAACCCACGCTAGGCCATTGCTGCCAACTCCACATGGGACGATTCTTTTACATCCGCGCTGAGGCTCAACAGAGACCGAACCACATCCGCGGCGCTGTATGCCGTGTGTCCTGGCGCCAGGTACATCGCAACGGTGTTGAGGTCGTCGCCCACAGTTACCAGGGCAGGCTCGACGACATCGCCGATACGCGTCTGCGCGTGGCCGACGTTGGCCAGCAGAGCATTGCACAAGCATTTGCGGCCTTCGGTATCCTCTAGCTTGCCACCCTTGGCCACATAGTTTGCCACCGGTTCGGCTGAGCAGCGATAGGCGATGGCGCCGTCCGGCGCGATGTATGGCTCTCTCAGGTAGCCGAGATCGCAAACGCGCTTGCGCCCCTCGTAGACGTTGAGGGCCGACGAAGTGCCTTCAAGATGCGCCACCTTGAAAGGAAAACCAGTAGGCGAGGCCAGCGGATCGGTAAAGACGCGGCCCGAGCCGACTGCTGCTTGACGCAGAAGCCACATTTTAAGATCGGGGCGCAAGACCGGACTCCTGGCTGAACGCGAAGACAGTTCCTACCTGAATGCCCATTGCGCCCTGGTCGAGCGCCTCGCGCAGCTTTGCCGGGGTTGCCGTACCCGCCGGCCAGCCAAAACGGAACTCCCAGCGTCCGCAAGTCTTCAATATTGACGCGATCGCGGTCGCCATAAACCGGCTCACCGGCGGCATTCAATTGCAGTTTGCCGCGGGGAGGCGCATTGTGTCCGCCAGCCGTCGGACTCTCGATCACCAACCCGTCGACACGGCCGCTTGCGCGCCGCAGCATGGTGGCCGCCAGGGTGTTCGACGAAACGATGGCCAGGAACCTGGGACGCCGCAGCACGGGCAGCGGGCCTTCAGCATATTCGGCCGGATCGAGCCGCATCGGAATGTCCGCTTCCGCGGACTGGCCCTGTGACGCACCGGTGACCACCAATTTGTACTCGGCCGCATGCTGGGCCGCAAAGGCGTCAAGCACGCCCGGGATATGCAACGGGATGCCCGCGCCCATCAGCACATAGCCGACACCGGCAAGCATGGCGCCGTAGATCGAAGGCAAATGGGGGATCTGCACTTTTTCGAGGAAGTTGATGCCGACTGGATTGTCATGGCCCTCTTTGGCCAGAAAGACCTCAACGAAGTTTGAAACCATGCACAGCTCGATGAGCTTGCGCGAATCGCGCTTCTAGTGCATGGGCAGGGTCGGATAGGGAGCGCCCGCGGGCTTTCCGCCGGGAACGAAGTACTCCTGCCAGATGCGCTTCGCCATTTCAGGAAAGGGAAACGCATCCAGCCCCCGGCGCATGTGTCCGCCCTGGTCGCCATCGGCGAGCCGGCGCACAAAGAGCGCATCGAGCGCGGTGCCCGAGACGACGCCCAGCTGGCCAAGTTTCGAAACGGCCTGGGCCAGGCGCCAATTGGACACACCTACGCCCATGCCGCCCTGAATAATTCTTGGAAATTGGATCATTAATCGAATTGTTTCACAAATTCAGATGCGGCAGCGGTCTTTCTCGCAAATTCGTGACAAAAGAGCCGTAAGCGAATGCCGGAAGAGGAAGAGAGAGCGGTCGCGGGCTAACGCTGCTTCGATCAGAATTTAAAGCTTTTCGCGCAGGAAGCTGATGACCTGCTCGGCCTGCACCACGCCGACCATGCGGCCCTGCGAGTCAACGACGGGAAGCGCGTGCAGGTTGTACTTGTCGAACATTTCGGCCAGGTCGTTCTGGTGCATGTCGGCCGGGCAGGAGAGCACGCGGGGCTCGGCCAGAACGCTGAGACGCGTTTCCGGCTGCGCCATCACCAGGCGCGCCAAAGGAATGGCGCCGCGAAGCATGCGCTTCTCGTCGAGCAGAAAGACTTCAGTTACGCTCTCCGGGATCGCCGTCGAAGCTGCGCAGCGCCTGCACGGCCTGAGCGACGGTCGCGTCCACGCCCAGGTAAACGAACTCGGTGGTCATGCAGCCGGCTGCCGAGTCCTCGTCGAATTCGAGCAGCTCCTCGACCTCCTGCCGCTCTTCCGGCTCCATCTCTTCGAGGATGGCGTCGGATTGTTCTTCGGGCAGCTCGGAGAGCAGGTCGGCCGCGGCGCCGGGATCCATCTCCTCCACGATGTCGGCGATGCGCTCTTCGTCGAGCTTTTCGAGCAGCGCCTTTTGCAGCTTGGGCTCGACCTCTTCCAGGGTCTCGGCGGCCACCTCTTCGTCGAGAGAGGTAAAGACGGCCTCGCGCTCGGCGGGCGCAAGATCTTCGAGAATGTCGGCCAGCTCGGAGGGGTGAATCTCGGCCAGGCGCTCGTGCTCGATGCGCAGCTTGACGCGCCGCGCGGGATCGGGCTCGATGACATCGACAAACTGCCAGGGAATGGCGCGCGCACTGAACTTGCGCGAGATGGATTCCAGCCGGGCGCGCGGCAGCACGCCTTTGAAGACGCGGCGAAACGCGCCGCGCAGGCCGACTTCGACTTCGGCCACGCGCAGCATGTGGGCTCGCGCCGTGGCCGGTCCACTCCAGATCCACGTCGTTGACGCGGACCACTTTGCGGCCGTTGATGTCGATGATCTGCCGGTCGACGAGGTCCTGCTGCAGAAAGAGATAGTTGCCCTCGTCCTTGAGCGGGGCCAGCGCCTCGGCCGAGCGCAATTCGAGAGTGCCGGCGGGAGTCTCCATCACTTCCTGCGAAGGCACGATGGAAAGGCCGGTGCGGGTCTTGAGCACCAGGCCGGCCACCTTGCCGCCATCGGGACCGGTGGCCACCGCAATATCCTTGAGCTTGCCGCGCAACTGCCCGCGAGCGTCGGTCACCGGCGTGCCGAGCAGCGCGGTGAGGCTTACGCGTGATGAGGTGCGATGCTCATTTCGCGTTTCAGTTCGCACATCCATGGGTTGAGTGTAGCCCTTCCAGGCCGTGTTCGCGCCGGTCACGCATCAACGGCACTTACCTTCGCAGTTTCCTCGACCACTGCTGGAGCAGCGGCTTGACACAATCGTATCCAGACTTGAAACTGCCAGCTAGGTTGATTGAGCATGGGTGGGACATCCTACCCTGCTTAGGGTCTGCCAATAACTTTCCCGAATGCGCGAAAGTTCAAAGCGGGCTCTTGTCGGAGGCGGAAAATAGCCCGGTGAGCGCACCCAGTAGAGGACGGCGGAGTTTCCGGCTCAGCTCCACCATGGAAAGCGTCGGCGAGGTGGAGGCGGCCGCGGATGAGCTGGCCACCGAGGCTGGCCTGGACGAGGACCAGCGCTTTCACATCGCCATGGCGGTGCGCGAGGCGGCCATTAATGCCGTGCTGCACGGCAACGAGTACGATCCCGCCCGCCAGATCGACGTCTCGCTTGAAAACACTGGCAAGGATCTGATGTTTACCATCGCCGACGAGGGGCACGGGTTCGATCCCGACAATCTGCCCGATCCGCTGGCCCCGGAAAACCTTCTCCGCGGCACGGGCCGCGGCATCTTCCTCATCCGCTCTCTCATGGATGAGGTACACTTTCGACAATTGCATCCGGGCACCGAGTTGACGCTGATCAAGCATCTGGCGCCAGCCGAGCGGCGGAGAAGAACCTAGCATTGTGGCGGGAGTGCGGACGCGGACGAATCGTCTGATTCATCTCCGCAGACTGGCCCGGCCGAGGAGTTTTCCGCAAGCCACCGGCCGCAAAGATGCTATAACCGATAGTACCGACAAGGAGGAATTTTCCGTGGCACTTGCGATAGCTTCCCGTGAAGTGGATGGCGTGACTGTTTTGGATCTCAGCGGGCGGATCACACTGGGCGAGGGCAGCGTGCAGTTGCGCGACGCCATTCGCGACCTGATCGGCAAAGGACAGCGGCAGCATCCTGCTCGATCTGGGCGATGTGAACTATATCGATAGCTCGGGCCTGGGCGAGCTGGTGAGCGCCTATACCACGGCCAAGAACCAGGGCGCCGCGCTCAAACTGCTGAAACTGACCAAGAAGGTCCACGACCTGCTGCAGCTGACCAAGCTCTATACCGTCTTCGACATCTACGACGACGAAGCCAGCGCCATCGCTTCCTTCAAATAGCCCGGTTTCAATCCTGGTCGTTGCAGCAAAGAGGCCATCCCGCGCCGCGGAATGGCCTTTTTGTGTTTGCGTTGAGCGGAACGAAGTCTAGAAATTCACCGTTGGGCACGCTTTGCGCGGCCGGGCTGGCCGTCGAAGTAGGCAGTGTTCTGGTGGATAGCCCGCCATTCCCGCCCAGATATTGTTGGGGAACTGCAGGATGAACGTGTTGTAGTCCTGGAGCGCGTCGTTGTAGCGCTTGCGCGCCACGCTGATGCGGTTTTCAGTGCCGGAAAGCTCGTCCTGCAGGCGCATGAACTGGTCGCTGGAGCGCAGTTGCGGATAATTCTCGGTCAGGAGCAGCAGCCGGCCGATGGCGCCGTCGAGCTGGTTGTTGGCGGCGATCTTGGCCGCGGGCCCTTGCGCATTCAACATGCCCGCGCGGGCGTTGGCGATGTCGCCGAACACCGTGCTCTCTTCCTTGGTGAATCCCTTCACCGTCTCACACCAGGTTGGGGATCAGGTCGGCGCGCCGCTCCAGTTGCACGTCCACCTCAGACCATGCAGCTTTTACCGCCTGATCCTTGGCCACCATCTGGTTCCTGGCGCTGACATAGCTGCCAAAGACCATGAAAACCACCAACAACAGAACGGCCACAACGGCCAGCGTAATTCCAAGTCCCTTGCTCATACAGTTCGTTTCTCCTCCGGCCTCTCGTTTACAAGACGGCCACAGTTGAATCTCACCTGGCTCCTACCAACTTCCTCCGGCGCCGCCGCCGCCAAAACCGCCGCCGCCACCGCCGAAGCCACCGAAACCACCTCCGCCACCACCGCCGCCGCCGCCGCTGAAGCCGCCTCCGCCAAAGCCACTGCCGCCGCCCCTCCAATCGCCTCCGCCCCAGCCGCCAAAGAACAGGCCCCACGCCGAAGAGCATGCGAAGCAGCGAAGAGCCGCCAAAGAAGATCAGCAGGATGAGGAGCAGGATCGAGTTTTCCCATCACGGCGCGCTATGGTGCTCAGGCTCGGGCGCAGCCTCCGGCGCGGGCTGATTGTCGAGCGTGATCTTGGCATCGGCGGCGATGACCTGCGCAATCTCGCCCACCGCGAGCGTGACCGCGCCGTCATAGTCGCCGGCCCTCAGGTCGGGAACCATGTCGCGGCCGATGTCGCCCACTTTGCCGTCGGGCAAGAATGCCTTCAAGACCGTAGCCGACTTCGATGCGGTATTTGTGATCGGCGACGGCCAGCAGCACCAGGCGCCTAGCGGTTCGAGCCCTTGTTGCCCATCTTCCACTGGTCTTCAAGCTGGTTGGCGTAGTCGGCCGCATCGTCGCCGTTCAGGTCGTGCACCGTGACCACGGCAACTTGCGCGTTGGCCTGGGAGTGGTCGAGCTGCGCGCAGATGGAGTCGAGCCGCGCAACCGCCTCCGGCGAGAGCACGTGGGCAAAATCGCTCACATAATCGGTGGGCTGGGGCAGGCTGGCGACCGGCTCGGCACGCGCGGGCAGCGCCAACGAACGCGAAAAAGGCCGCCAGCAAGCAGCGAAAACAGCGCCGAGCGGGCGGGGCGAAAGCCTTTCATTCTCCTCAATTGTACGCGGACGGAGTGGCTGGAGGTTCCCGCGCGCGGCAGGCTCTACACTGGGATAGAAATGAACGAAAACCAGCTTCCCTCGCCCCCCATCGCCCGCAAGGAGCACAAAGAAACCACCGTGCACGGCGTGCGTCCTCACCGACGACTACGCCTGGCTGCGCGACAAGGAGAATCCGGACGTCACTGCTTACCTTGAAGCGGAAAATGCCTATGCCGAGGCGGTGATGGCGCCGCTGGCCGGGCTGCGCGACGAGCTCTACCAGGAGATGCTGAGCCATGTGAAGCAGACCGACGTCTCAGTTCCCTACCGCGACGGCGCCTGGTGGTACTACACGCGCACCGAGGAGGGACTGCAGTACGCGCATCTACTGCCGCAAGCGTCGGCAACTGGCCGGCACGGACGCGCGACGCCGACGCGGCGTCAAGAAGAAGTGCTGCTGGACGGGAACGAGCTGGCGAAGGGGCACGCGTTTTTTGCCGTCGGCGACACCGACATCACCGACGACGGCCGCTGGCTGGCTTACACGACCGACACCAAGGGCTTTCGCCAGTACACGCTGCAGATCAAGGATCTTGAGACCGGCGAAACTCTGCCTGGCGAGGTGGAGCGCGTGGGTTCCGTGGTGTGGGCCGCAGACAATCGCACGCTTTTTTACACCGTGGAGGACGAGCAGCAGAAGCGGCAGTTTCAGCTTTGGCGGCACACGCTGGGCACGCCTCACAGCGAAGACGCGCTGGTCTATCAGGACGACGATGAGCGCTTCAACATCGGCGTTGGGCGCACGCGCGACGGCAAATACATCGTTGTCGAGTCGGCCAGCCACACCACCAGCGAAGCGCGCGTTCTGGCGGCAGATGACCCGGCAGGCAGCTTCGCGGTGATCGCGCCGCGCGAGGACGAGCACGAGTACTCGGTCGACCACCGCAACGGGCTGTGGTTCATCCGGACCAACGATCGCGGGCGCAACTTCCGGCTGGTGACGGCGCCGGTGGCTACGCCGGGCCGCGAACACTGGACCGAGCTGATTGCGCATCGCGACGCGGTGATGCTCGAGGACGTGGATCTCTTCGCCGGATTCTTTATCGCCTGCGAGCGCGAGGATGGGCTGCCGCGGCTGCGGCTTTGGAAGTTCACGGGCGACGGGACTGAAGCTGCACCCTCGGGCGAGATCGCCTTCCCCGAGCCGGCTTACAGCGCGCATCCGCACATCAACCGCATCTTTGAGACAACGACGTTCCGCTACGGCTACCAATCGCTGGTGACGCCGAGTTCGGTGTACGAGTACGACGTCGACGACGGGCGCATCGACGCTGCTGAAGCAGCTTGAAATTCCCGGCGGATTCGACCGCACGCTCTATGCGAGCGAGCGCATTCATGCCAAGGCTCCGGACGGCGTCGCGGTGCCGGTTTCGATTGTGTATCGCAAAGACATGCGCCAGGCAGGCCAGAATCCGCTTTATGTTTACGGCTACGGGTCGTATGGATACTCGCTGCCGCTCGGCTTCAGCTCGAACCGGCTGAGCCTGCTCGATCGCGGCGTGGTGATGGCCTATGCGCACATCCGCGGCGGCGGCGACCTGGGCAAGCCGTGGCACGACGCCGGCAAGATGCTGGTGAAGCGCAACACGTTTCACCGATTTCATCGCCTGCGTGGAGCACTTGACGGCAGAAGGGCTACGGCGATCCGAAGCGCGTGGCGATTGAGGGCGGATCGGCCGGCGGCTTGTTGATGGGCGCGGTGACGAACATGCGGCCCGAACTGTTTCGCGCGGTTGTCTCGCACGTGCCGTTTGTGGACGTGATGAACACCATGCTCGATGCTTCGCTGCCGCTGACGGTTCCCGAGTACGAAGAGTGGGGCGACCCGAACGAAGAGAATATTTCAAATACATGCTGAGTTACTCGCCCTATGACAATCTGAAGGCGGCGAGTTATCCGGCGATGCTGGTGAAGACCAGCCTGCACGACAGCCAGGTGATGTATTGGGAGCCGGCGAAGTATGTGGCGAAACTGCGCACGCTGAAGACGGACAGCAACCTGCTGCTGCTGGTGACGAACATGCAGGCCGGACACGGCGGCGCCAGCGGGCGCTACGACTACCTGAAGGAGATTGCGCTGGACTATGCGTTTCTGCTGAGGGAGCTAGGGATTGTGTAATCGTCCGCGCCGATCGGCGGCCTAATTGCCGCCTTTCAGCTCTGCCAGAGTCTTCTCCAGGCTCGCTGCGTCTTCCACGTTCAGCGCCTTGAGCGCGGGATCGATTTGCTTGAGCAAGCCGCAGAGCACTTTGCCGGGACCGACTTCGATGAAGACGTCCGCGCCGGCAGCTTTGAGCGCGCCGACACAGTCCACCCATCGCACAGCGCCAGTCACTTGGCGGATCAGCGCGTCGCGCGTGGCCTCGGCCGTAGTCACAAGCGCACCGGTAACGTTGGCAGCGACGGGAATGCGGGGATCGTGCATCGACAGCCCGGCGAGCACGCGTGCCACTTCTTCCTGGGCGGGCTGCATCAGCGCGCAATGGAAAGGCGCGCTGACAGGAAGCATGACGGTGCGGCGCGCGCCTTTGGCCTTGCAGAGCGCCGATGCTTTTTCGACGGCCGCCGCGGCGCCCGAGATCACGGTCTGCCCGGGCGAGTTCAAGTTGGCCGCCTGCACGGTGAGGCCGGTTTCGCGTGCAGCTTCGGCGCAAGCCTCGGCCACCTGCGCGGCATCGAGCGCGAGCACGGCGGCCATGGCTCCCTGCCCCGCCGGAACCGCCTGCTGCATCGCTCGCCCGCGCGCCTTGACAGCGCGCACCGCATCGGCAAATGAGAGCGTTCCCGCGATCACGTGCGCCGACCATTCGCCCAGCGAGTGTCCGGCGGCAAGCGCCGGCTGCATACGCCATGCTCCGCCAGAACGCGCGCCGCCGCCACGCTCACCGTCATGATGGCTGGCTGCGTATTCTCGGTCAGCCGCAGATCTTCTTCCGGCCCTTCAAAACAGAGGCGCGAAAGCGCGAAACCGAGCGCCGCATCGGCCTCGGCAAAGGTCTGTGCCGCGACGGGAAATCGTTCGGCAAGTTCGCGGCCCATGCCAACGGCCTGCGAACCCTGCCCAGGAAAGAGAAAAGCAATCTTGTTTGGCATTCTAGTGAAATTTTATCGCGTCGAGCTCGTGCGACGCTTGCCGGGTTGCTCGACTTCAGGCGGGAGAACACACCTTTCTATTCCCTATTCCCTACACCCTGTTCCCTGTCCCTTAGTTCCAGTGCTTTTTGTCGTCGGAGTCTTCGTCGATGACCCGGCCCTGGCCGTCAAACTTCACGGTGCGTCCCTGCTTGTGCATGTAGACCTCGAACTTGCGTGCCGCTCGCCGCCGCTTCCAGCGATAGTAGCGGTTGCGCAGGCCGTACCAACTTTCGCTGAACATGAAGGTCATGCCGCGCCGCGGCGCCATGCGCACGAAGACCAGCCCACCGAGCGCTCCGCCTAGCTGCGCAAAGGCGTACATCCGCTCCTGGCCAAAGAGCATGGCGATGGCGACGAGCGCGTAGATGATCACCAGGTAGCGCGCCTTGATGCCGATAGGACAGAGGAAACAACATGAACTGCGTGTCGCCGTAGAGAAGGCCAATGGCCGCGAGCAGGCCGAAGATGCCGCCAAAGCATCCGTAAAGCGCGGTTGGATTTGCGATGAGCGAAGGAGCCAGGGTGCTACTGACCGCATAGAGAGCCAGCGCCGCGGCGGCTGTGCCGAGCACAGAAACCGCGTAGAGACCCATGACCCAGTTGGCGTCGTGAAAGCTCTCGAGAAATCCGGCGAGGAACCAGAGCGAAAGAAGCTCAAACAGCGTGCCAAGGATGCCCAGATGGATGAGCTGTAAGTCAGAGGCTGCCAGAGGTATCCGTGGATGAAGGAATATGGCTCGAAGGTCAACGATCCGGCAATCTGCGCCGTCGCGGACGAAAAAGCCAGGCTCGCGCTCAACAGCACAAAGTAAGCGACCAGGTTGATGAGGATGAGCCGGCGCGTAGCGCCGCGGAAATCAGGGAAGGCAAACATGTCTGGAGCCGAATCTGGGCATCGCAGTCATCAGGGTAAACGCTGAAGCGGGCCGGTGTCATGGCTCCAGCCGCGAACGTCAAACGAAGTACCGTTGCAGCCCGGGTTGAGGCAACGGCCAACGTGCTGTCTCGAAGAGCGCATCTTTTGAGGCAAGCGTATAGCCTCTTTTCCACAAAGGGAACGAATGCCCGAATCACGCCGACGGGCTCTTGACCGGAGGCCGGGTTCTCACTAAAACTAGCGATGGTTGTCGAAAGCAGTGGTGTTATCCCGCAATATGATTCCGTTTAGAAAGTGAGGAGGCTGCTATGCCCAGCTGCCCTGAATGCGAAAATCGCCCTGGACATTGAAGTCGACGAAGTGGAAGAAGGCGACGTGGTAGCCTGCGAAGAGTGCGGAACAGAGTTCGAAGTGGTTGGCGTTGAGCCGCTGGAACTGGCGCGTGTGGAAGAGGGCCTCGACGAGGAAGATGAGCCCTTCGAAGAAGACGAGGAGGAGTAAGAATGAGCCGGGCAAGCTGGCTGGCTGCAATGCATTTAGCGTTCTGGCTTTGGTTGCCGCTTCTTGCAGGGCCGCGAGGATGCGTTTTTCTCCCGCCGCTCAGGCCCAGAACATGGGAATGCGCACGGTGTCGGGCAGCGTGTTGAATGCGAGCTCCGAGCCCGTTCCGGGCGCCACTGTTTTCCTGAAGAATGAGAAGACCAAGTCCATTCAGCAGCTACGACTCCACGGCCGACGGCCATTTTCATTTCGCCCAGGTCGATATGAGCATCGACTTCGACCTGTGGGCGGAGAAAGACGGCAAGAAGAGCGCGACGAAAACCGTGAGCTCCTGGGACGCCCGCAAGGACTTCATCTCGGATCTGAAGCTGAAATAAGCAGCGCGGGACGCGTGCCGCACATGCTGGCTTTGCAGCTGAAAAACACGGCATGCGGCAACAAGCGACGCGCCAGGATGCTCATCCCTCGAGCTTTTTCATCACCAGCTCATTCAGCAGCGCCGGGTTGGCCTGGCCCTTTGAAGCGCGCATCACCTGGCCAACGAAAAATCCGGCCATCGTCTTTTTGCCGGCGCGATACTGCTCCACTTGTTTGGGATTGGCCGCGATCACCTCGTCGATCAGCTTTTCGATCGCCGAGGCATCGGTGATCTGCTGCGGCTTCTCGCGCTCGTAGACGGGCCCGAAGTCCTCGCCCTTTTCAAAGCACACGTCGAAGAGCTGCTTCATCTGCTTGGAGCTGATCTTGCCTTCGTCAAGCAGATCGGCAGCGAGCACGATGCCGGCCATCGTAACCGGCGATTGCTCCAGCTCCAGGCCCAGCGCTTTCAGCCGGCCGCCCACTTCGCTCAGCAGCACGTTGGCCACGCGACGCGGATTGCGCGCAGTTTTTGCCGCGGCCTCAAAGCGGTCGGCGAACTCGCGCGAAGCGGTGAGCGTATGCGCATCCTGCAATGACAGATCGTACTCGGCGATCATGCGCGCGCGGCGCGCCTCCGGCAGCTCCGGCAGTCTTCTTCTGATCTCGCGACAAGAATTGTTCGGAAACAATCAGCGGCGGCAGATCCGGCTCAGGAAAGTAACGGTAGTCGTGCGCCTGCTCCTTTGAGCGCATGGAGTAAGTGCGGCCCTCGTTGGCATTCCAGAGCCGCGTCTCCTGCACCACGTGCCCGCCGGACTCGATCACGTCGATCTGGCGCTCGATCTCGATATTCAAGCGCCGCGCGAATGAATTTGAAGCTGTTGACGTTCTTCACTTCGGCCTTGGTGCCGAATTTCTCCTGGCCGCGGGGACGAACGCTGACGTTGGCATCGCAGCGCAGCGAGCCTTCCTCCATGTTGCAGTCGGAGACGCCGGTATAAAGCAGGATCTCTTTCAAGCGCGTGAGGTATTCGAAGGCCTCGTCGGGAGTGCGGATGTCGGGCTCGCTGACGATCTCAATGAGCGGCGTGCCGCAGCGGTTCAGGTCGAGATAGGTGCGCGTGGCAGAGTCGGCAAACCCATCGTGCAGGCTCTTGCCCGCGTCCTCTTCCATGTGCAGGCGGGTGATGCCGATACGTTTTGTTGAGCCGCCGGCCGCGGGAATCTCGATCCATCCATGCTCGGCGAGCGGCTTGTCGTATTGCGAGATCTGGTAGCCCTTGGGCAGGTCGGGATAGAAATAATTCTTGCGCGCGAAGATGGAGCGCTCGCGCACCTCGCAGTTGAGCGCCAGCGAGGCCAGCGTGGCGAATTCGACGGCCTTCGCGTTGAGCACCGGCAGCGCGCCGGGCAGGCCCAGGCAGACGGGGCAGATATTCGTATTCGGCTCCGCGCCGAACCGGTTGGCGCAGCCGCAAAACGCCTTGGTGGCCGTCAGCAGTTGCACGTGCACTTCGAGACCGATGACGGGCTCGTATTTGGCCAGAACCTCAGGAGAGACTGCGGCGGCGGGCATAAGTGAATTTTAGCGCGAGCCGCATGCGCGCTCTCTCTCTGCAAGCTGGCCTGGTCGCGGCATGATTGCCTACAATCGGTAGCGTCAACAGGCGGCCGGCTGCCCCGCCGTGGTTGCTGGTTCTCATACGAATGGAGCGCTCTTTTGAATCGAAGAAGAATTGCAAGATCCATTTTCGTCGTCGTTGCCCTGGCCCTGCTCTCTGCCACGACCCCGTTGAAGGCTCAGGAACCCGCGACCTCTCCAAAGGCAGAACCGCAGCCCGCGCAACCGGCTGCGCCCCAGGCAAATCCGGCGCGCACCGGCGAATATTGGAAGCAACACGATGCGCAACTGCTGGTCGATTTTGGCGGGCTTGAACACTTCAAGGAGGCTGACATGAAGCTGGGTCCGGCGGCAACCGGCGAGGATCGCGTGGTCTTCATGGGCGACTCGATTACGGAAGGCTGGAAGCTCGACGTGTCGTTTCCGGGAAAGCCGTACATCAATCGCGGCATCAGCGGGCAAACCTCGCCGCAGATGCTGGTGCGCTTCCGGCAGGACGTGGTCGATTTGCAGCCAAAGGTTGTGGTGCTCCTGGCCGGGACCAACGATATCGCCGGGAATACAGGGCCGATGACGCTGGAGCAGACGGAAGGGAACATTGCTTCAATGGCTGAACTGGCAACGGCGAACGGAATTCGCGTGGTGCTGTGCTCAGTGCTGCCGGCGTTCGACTTTCCGTGGTCGCCGGGTCTCGAACCCGCGCCCAAGATCGCCGATTCTGAACGCGTGGATCAGAGGGTATGCGATGGCCAAGGCATTTTGTGTATGTGGACTACTACTCCGCCATGAAGGATGAGCGCGGCGGGCTGCCACCGACGCTGAGCAAGGACGGCGTGCACCCGTTGCCGGCCGGGTATGCGATCATGGCGCCGCTGGCGGAGGCGGGGATTGAGAAGGCGCTCGGGAGCGACCAGTAGCGATCAGGGAAGCAGCGTAAGACGGTTGCTTCCCGGCTGGCCAAGCACAGCTGCCTGATACGCACCTGGGGCGCCCTGCCTCAGCACTATGTCCGTCGCGTTGCTCAAGCGAAAAATCTCCCGGCCGTCGCGGGACAGCGATTGGCAATCGCCGCAAGCCAGCTTCAGGATACGTCCGCTCGCGGCAGCCTGGAGCGCAAAGACGCCGACGTATGCGCCGCTGAACTGGTGGCCGTTGACCTGGACTGAGAACTTTTTGGGCTGGCCTGTTTCAAGCGAATCGAGATCGGTGAGGATGATGCTGCCATCCTCAAGTTCCCCTCCCTCGTCGCGCAACGGAGATTTCTCCACGCCGAGCTCGGAGATTTTGTCAACGCTGAAGCCGTTTACGCGTGCGCGCGAAGCGATGGCATCGAATACCTGGTCGATTGGAGAGCCATCAAATTCGCGAGTGGCGCTGCCCTCGAGCATCAGCGCCCCGCCGCGTCGCGTGTATTCATCGAGGAATGCAAGCGAGGTGCGCTTCGCGTACTGCGGGTAGAGATAAATCATGGCGCGAAAAGTGTGGCCGTTGAGAACGGGATGGTTCTTCGCATCCAGTTTGAGCGAGCCATTGTCGATCAGATCGCTCGGCACGACGGCGCAGCGATAACCCGCATCCCATATCTCCTTGACCTTCTCTTCAATATGCAGCGATCCGTTCACGTCGTAGTTGTTGCGTGCGGATTGATCCGGATACCAATCAAGCTGAGCCGGCATTCCGAAAACCACGAGCAGCGGAAGCTCTGGAGCAGCGGGATCGAAGCGGTTGAGCAGGCGGATCTTCCGCTCCACCGGATTCAGTTTGGATAGAAACGGCTCGGTAGACAGGTCGACTCCCCAACGGCCCGTATCGTTGTAGCCATGGTAGTGAAGGCGCGCATCGAAGCGCGCGTCGTTCATCGCCTTCTGCGCGAAGCGATGAATATCCCATCCATAGAACTGGTCGTACATGATGTTGCCGGGATGCGAAACCAGCAAGCCCATGCGGAGCGGAAGTGAAAGATCTTCGTCGCTCATGCCGTACTGGCGCGGGACGGTCCACCAATTGATGCCCGTCGCCCAGGCTTCATCGTTGGTCAGGTGATTGTGAAAGGTGTTATGGATGCCGGCAAATGTTTTGGCGCCGAAGACCTGACGCGAGTAAGTGTAGAACTCCTGCTCGATACCGAGCGGCCCTTTGCGCAAAAAGTCCCAATAGCGGTCGATGGCGCGAATCCGTACCTCAGGATGACCGGCCGGCGCGTAACGCGTGTTGAAGAGTGCTTGTGTGAGCGGCATGCCGGTAGCCTGCTGGAAGCGCGCGCTGAAGGCGCGACCGGCGAAGTGGCTGCGCCAAACGGTTGACGGGGTCACCGGCAGCTTCATATAGCCGAATTCGTCGAGCGCTGTGCCGTCAAAGGGAACGTCGCGGTATTGATTGATGGCTTCATGCACCCAGTGCGAGTAAGCATCGCTGAACAGATCGAGCGCATTGAACCAGGTGGTGGCCATGACGAACGCCGTGTAGCCGGCGTAGTGCGGCCCCAGGTCGAGCGTGACCGAGATGGTCCCGGGCTGCGGTGCGAGGCTCTTCGCCTGTGCGGTAACGTCGGTCAACGTGGCGGGGTCGTACTCCCCGTCGGCTGTCTTTCGAAACGCAAAAACGCGAAGCAATTCGGTCTTTTGGGGCGCGAGCGAACGGAGCGTTACGGTGGATTCGACGACCCCCTGGCCATTCTCGTCCAGCGGGCCCTCTGCATCGCCGACCACGGTCTGTTCCTCATCTGGAGTGAACTTCCTGAATGAATCGACGCCCTGCAGTTCGAAGGTTGCGCCAATGCGCAGGCCGTTCCTGTGGCCCTCCCGTACGATCCCGCCAACCGCGTCGTACGCGGCCGGCTGGGTAAAGAAGTTGACACCGTTGCGGGCGGTGAGGAACGGAAAATCGAATTCCGTGTTGTGGGAGACGTGCCGAATGTCCTGGGTGAATCGCCCGGAAGCGAGGGTCTCCGACGTGACAAACCAATAGACCAGCTCCGGATAATGCTGATTCTGGATCAGATCCTCGTAATCGATTTTGACGACCAGACTCTTTCCCGGGTTTTGCGCAGGACACAGAATCGAGCCCGCTAGAATGACAAAGAAAAGGCCAAATATGACTTGCTTTTGCTGCATTGCTCCCCGCTTATGGTTCGCCGGGCCGGTCTCATGCACCCCGGCAACGCTCGCGAACGGACCCTCAAAGCGCTGCTTTTCAGCCCATCCGATTGTCTCATCCCACCAGGATCCGAGCCCGACGGGCTTCGGCGCGGACGCGCCCGTAGTGGTGTGGGCGTCGTGCTATCAGCCAGCGGTTGTTACCTGGCGCTGATCAGGCCTTGCCAACAGGCTGCCGCGAGCCTCTTTCCGGAGGTATTTACCGCGAGTCCGGGGCATCCGCCGCAGAAGCGATTGAACGATACAACCATCATAATATCAATGGCTTGCGTCGCACCTCTCTTCCATCTTCCGGCCACACCTTATCCGCTTACTGTATCCCTTACAGTAAATTCACGTTGTCAACTCCTTTCTCGTATCCCTAGGCTTATTGAGTTTCCTAGCAATGGTTCGGACTCATCTACCAGGGGGGTCACCGGAGTCATGGTTGAAACCGCAGGCACCCGTGCGGCTTAAAGGCAATTGGTTCACGGAGGATCGGTTTCTTTCGCCCGTCCATTCTTAGAGATGAGCTCCCCGTGGTAGCAGTCCGGCTACGCACGGCATTCACTTCCCTCATTCGCCGCAACGATCGTCAGAATCGGAACCGATGTGGCTGGAACCTGCACGGGCCACAAGACAAAACCTGCAACCGACATTGGAGGCAATAAAAGATGCGTCTCGCAGACCAAAGAACGACGGAACGGTCGCGTAGTCTCACGCTGCTCGCGAAAATGAACCGCACCGGATTTAGCTTGCTCATTTCACTGGCTGCGATTCTCTTCGCCAGCACTCCGCTTCTTCATGGGCAAACGGCCTCCGGCACGGTAACCGGGGCCGTGACCGATCCGGGAGGGGCGGTTGTTCCCAACGCTTCAATTATCGCGAAGAATACGGCGACGGGCGAGGTTCGAAAGACAGTATCGAACGGCGAAGGGATCTTCCTGGTTCCTGCGCTGCCGCCGGGTCCATACACCGTGGATGTTGTGGCGAAAGGCTTTGAGGAAGACACATCAGACCTCAAGCTCTCGGTGGGTCAGATATTGAACGTCAACTTCAGCCTGAAAGTGGGATCTGCCACGGAAAAGGTTGAGGTTGTCGCCAATGAGTCGACTGGCCTGGAGACTGAAGATCACGATCTGAACAGCACCATTGACGCTGCGGTGATGGAAAATACGCCATCGCAGTCGAGCTATCGCAACGGAACTTTCTACGCGCAGACCACGCAGGCCGGTGTAGAGCCGGGTTCGACATTGGGCTACAGCAATATCAACTCCAACGTGAGCCAGTACAACCAGCAAAGCAACCAGTTGTTCATCGCGGGTCAGGGCTTCTGGACGACCAGCTACCTGCTGGACGGCGTGGTCGATATGAGCTACTTCGATCAAACTGCCACGGTGAACACGCCGATCGAAACAACGGAGCAGGTGGAGATTATTCGCAACAGCGCCAATGCCCGCTACGACGGAGCCAACACGCTGAACGCGATCACGAAGAGCGGAACCGAGACCTTCCACGGCAGAGCCTACGACTATGTACAAAACAACGCATTGAACGCCAGAGGCTGGGGCGCAGGTCCTCTGAGTGAGCTCCGGTACAATTTGTACGGCGCGGACGCGGGCTGGAAGATCCCGTTCACCAGGAACAAGTTGTTCTTCTTTGTTTCATATGAGGGATACCGCCAGATTCAGGCCGCCTTTCTGCAGGCCTACGTGCCCACGGCGGCAGAGCGCGGCGGCGACTTCACCGCGGATATGACTGCGGGCGCAGTATCTACGGAGCCTCCAACCACCATCTTCGACCCCACCTCCTACACGACAAACTGCCCAACTGCAAGCAGTGGCACAGCGTGCTCCGGTGCAAAAATCCTCAACCAGTGGACCTACAACGGCCATCCGAATGTGATCAACCCGGCCATGATCAGCAAGACGGCCAGCACGTACCTCAACCTGGCCATCCCTCTGCCCAACAATCTGAATACGACAGTGGGCGACAACTATGGCAGCGTCAACAGCCGTACGCGGTTTCAGCACGACAACTGGGAGGGGCGTTCTGACTACAACCTGAGCGAGAAGGATCATCTGTTCGGAGCCTATGACACCAACAACCCGAACATCATCCGTCCGGAGGACTGGGACAATGGAGCCAATACTGCTTCGGGCGAAGGCGCCGCGAGTGGAGCGCTGCTGGACACCCAGGAACAAAACCAGCTCTTCGGAACAGATATCTACCTTGAAGAGAGCCATGTCATCAGCCCCTCCTTCGTGAATACGGCCCGTGTCGGGTATGCCCGTTCGGTGAACGGCCAGCAATTCAACATGATCGACAACGGCACCAACTATTTCGCCAGCGTATTTGGTTTTACGGGCCTGAATCCGGCGTCTACAGTCTGGGGATTGCCGAGTCTCGGTCTGGGCGGCAAGTATTCGGGCATCAGCGGCTCCCCGCTTGGCGAACATCAGAACATGTACGAGTACATCGATGAGATCAATCTCCTGCGCGGCAAGCACTCCATCTTCTTCGGCGCAGAAGTTGACGTCGTCGACTACAACGCCTATTGGTATACCGGAACTCCGAATGGCGGCTTGAGCGCAAACGGCCAATACACCTATAACGGTTGCAACAGTACCTGCCCATCCGGCACAACCACAAACACGGCCGCGGCCTGGCAAAACCCTTCGACCTTTCTCTTGACGGGCACCCCCAGCCTCAAACTGAACGGCACCACGTACGGCTTCATGCCGGACGCCAACATCCTGGCGGATTACCTGCTGGGCGATTACGCCTCAACCAGTGCCACCGCCGGCGCCCAGATTGGGCACTTTCATCAGCACAACATCATGCCCTACATCCAGGACGACTGGCGCATCAAACCCAAGTTCACTATCAACCTTGGCATGCGCTACGACTACTACTCGCCGCCCGCGGAGCAGAACGGCCACGCCGGCATCCTCAACCCCGTCACCGGCCAGTTTTCCGTGGAGACCTACAATCCGAATCGGTTCAACTTCAGCCCCCGGGCCGGCGTCGCTTACGCGCTCAACGACAAGACAGCCATCCATGCTGGAGGCGGTCTGTACTACTACCAGTTCAGCTACTACGACCTGACGAACATGATGAACAACCCGTTCTACAACACGGGGCTGAACTCTACGCAGTCTTCGACCAACCCTGTGGTCTGGACCGGCACTGCCGCGAATCCCAACATATCCGGCTCGACAAAGGGCCAGCTCGAGATCCTCAACCTGACCAACGCGGAAGCAGTCTGGGCAGCGATGCCTGCGCCAACCGGCGTGTTTGTGCCCGGCAACAGCACCTTCACGCAATCCATGCCGACCAGCTACAGCGAACAATGGAATCTGGCCGTGCAGCGAACCTTCGGCAAATCTTATCTGCTGACGGTCGACTACGTGGGCAGCTCGAACCATCACATCTTCAACTACAGCAACATTAACCTGGCTGCTTTGAGCGCCACGGGCACTAGCACCGTCGCCAATATCAACGCCCGCAGACCCTACCAGGCTGTTCAGGGCAACATCGAGCAGTATCACAAGTGGGGTTCATCGCATTATGACGGGCTCGAAGCCCAAATGCAGAAGAGCTTCACTAGCGGTCTGCAGTTCAACGCGAACTACGTCTGGGGCAAGTCCATGGACTTCCAGGACTCCGACCACAAGGCCACCGGCGAGATGGGCAACAACCCACAAATTGACTACGGGCGCTCGGACTTCATGCAGAAGTACGTCATCAAGGTGTCGGGCATCTACGAACTTCCCTTCGGTAAAGGCAAGATGTTATTGAACAGCGGAAAATGGTGGCAGAACGAGCTTGGCGGCTGGAGAGTCAGCGGTCTGATGGGGATTCGAGCCGGCATGCCGTTCAACACAACCGCTGCCGACAACTCCAATACCGGCGGCGGCATTCAGGATCGCGCCACGGCAACCTGCAACGGAAACAGTGGCGCGTCCAACTTTGTTCCATCGGCATCCAACGTGTTGAAGCCGTACTTCAACACCTCCTGTTACACGGTGCCGACCACCAATGTGTTCGGCAATGAACGCCGCAACGATTTAAATGGACCGCGCAACACCAACCTCGATCTGGCTGCCTTCAAGGAGTTCGAGCTCTGGGAGAACCTGAAATTCCAGTTCCGCACTGACGCGTTCAGCGCCCTCAACCATCCGTTGCCCGGCGAACCAAACACCAGCTGCTGCAGCGGCACGTTTGGCGAAGTTACCTCAAAGGGCGTAGCACGAACCATCCAGCTTTCTGCAAAGTTACTCTGGTAGAGCCGCAAACTCTATCTCTCCAGAAACATTGGCTCCGGTCAAACAGCCGGGGCCAGCGTTTTTTGTGAGTTAGTGAGTCCCGTTGGACTTAGTAAGTCCTGAAGGCCATAACTTCCGCGTGAAATGGTGTCCCACTTACCCTGGTCGTCTTGAGCAGTATTTCAAAGTAGGGGATCCGCTTCGCGGGAAGACGCTTTAGAAAACTCTCCATCGAGTCTTCAGAAGTTACAAAGTCACCAGCAGCGTTCGTGGCTTCGGCGTTGGTTCCTTCGATGATTAGGGCGCTTGCGGTACGGCTTGGATTGGGAAGGTAAGCAATCACGCTGTAGCCGAGCGGTGCGTACGGACTCACGGGTTGCACATAACGCACCTGCTCGCCGGCCCGTGGATGAAGATTCTCAACGAACGATTGATCGAGGTTGGCGTCGTATTTGATGAGGAAGTTCATTTGGTCGGTGAAAAGATCGACCCAGGGATTCGATTTCCGGCTGCCGATCAGAATCACATTGTCACGCTTGACCGAGTCGGCTGTAAATTCGCGCGCAAAAGCCACATGAACGTCCGGGGAGTGCGGCTGCAGCGCCTGGATTCTCTGGGCAACTTGAAAGTCGCCAAAGCTCCCGTTATTCCTCGATGCTATCGATTCAAAGGCAATGGAATCGACGACCTTGTTGTTGGCGGTGCATAACGAGAACTCTCGGACTTGACTTAGATAACTTCGGTTGAGGTAGTCGCTCAATGAGTACGACTGCTTCATCATATCTTCGACGATGGCAAAAGAAGTATCGGCCAGAACGAGGTCGGTGCCTTGCGGTGAATTAAGAAATCGAGGCCAGAAAGCGGAAAGCGCCGGCTGGCCGGCCCATCGATAGATCATTTTGTTCAGAGATCGATTCTGCTGCCAAAGCACGCCGCAGGCGATTGCCAACAAGACGGCGACGGCAGAAACCAGGATCAACAGCAGACGTGCGCTCCGCGATGAGGGGGTCGTCGCCGGAAGGTTTGCGGCCGCCGCAGTTTGCGCCTGCCCCTCGGGATCGGTAACTTGTGCATCCGCCGCGCGCAACCGGAAAACAGGCGTGTAACTTCCGCGCGGGATTTCAAAGATAAGCGGCTCGTCCTTGCCTTCCGAGGCAAAATAGGCATCAACTCGCCTGCGGAGCTCCGTTGCGCTGACTCTTACAATATTGTCCTGGCTCGTATCGTAGGCGTCTCTTCGGCCGAAGACTGCCTGGCCGATCTCCTGCTCATGAATATCGCTGGAACCCTCTTTGATGGATTTTTTACCAACGTAGTAGAGAAATTCCCGCAGTCTCGCAGCACGTTTCAGATGAGAACTTGCCGCGGCCTCCTCCAACACCTTCCAGCAGGCATCGGAGCTGAATGCTTGGGCGTCGTTTTTGGGATCGGGGATCATGGCGAGGCTGAACGGTACCCCACTTTAATTAAATTCGTAACCGCCGCGAAGCAGAGCCGGAGATCACCCGTCATTTGTATCATTCTGGTCTGCTAAGCGTCCACTTTTTCAACCGTAACCTAATGTAAAACAATCACTTAGCGTGGTACGGGTACATCCACTGCACGTTGCCGTAGCCAGTCATCAGGAGGTCACCACGCCGACTGTTGCGGGCGCAGCCCGATCGAAGACACGGCTTCGTGCCGGGCCACGTTGAAGCCGTTCCTTCCCATTCGCATCGTCTCGAGGATGGATCGCCTATCGCGATCGGGCGTGCGTTTTTCGCCTGCTTTTAATTGCTTATTTTTCGATTTGTATCTCCCCTGAGAGCAGGAGAATGTGAGCACTCGCGCCATGGCCAATGCGGCAAGCGCGAAAGCAACCAATCGGCCAAGGAACTTGAAAAAGTTGATGCAGATGAACTTATTTCCCTTACTTACAGTATTTCTTACGGTAAATTGACTTGTCACAGCACGCTCGCGACAGCAAGACTACCTTAGCCTTCTGACTATTCTGAATCCACATTTGAACGGCACGATTCTCGAATGCCGGCTGGATAAAGGTGCGAGGGTTAACTGCTCGATCACGACTCGTGGAGTCCAGGGAACAACAAAAGCTTAAGGAGAGGTGACCGCAGCTAAGTGTACTGAGGCCACGTCGCCCACACGAACAACCAGACTTTCGCACTCCAGGCACCGACTTATAAACATTAACGCCAACCAGAGGACCGCAATCGATCGCATTTCTGTGCACGGGTCACACCTAGTGATCGCAGGCAAGAAATTCTTGCCGAAACTTGAGGACTTCAAGGTTGGATATCACAATTGGAAGGAATCGTTCGGTAATGAATAGAAAGCCGTGGGTCATTGCAACATTCGGTCTTTTTCTTTCAGGTACTGCGTGGGCCCAATCGGCCGCACAAATCAATGCGGCGACCAAGTGGCTACCCGCACAGGCGCAGCAAGTGATCGCGCGGCTCGGCGAGCTGAACCGCATTCCCGATGGACAATGGCGCGTCCATCCCGGCGACCTTCCGCACGGTGAGAGTTCCAGCCTGGACGACTCGGCGTGGCCAATCGCGAAACCGGGAAGCGAATATTCTGAAGACGCCGTTTGGTTTCGCCAGTGGATCGAAATTCCGAAGAATCTCCATGGATACGATCTGACGGGCGCGAGAATCTGGATTCGGCTCCAGGCCAGAACCGCCGGCCGGGACGCTGTAACAGAGATCGTGTATTTCAACGGGCGCCGCGTGGCGCTCGGCGACAACCTTGAACAGCTTGTCCTGATCGACGACGCCAAGCCGGGAGACAAGGTTCTCGTCGCGGCCAAGCTTCTCGCGACATCCGCTAACAAACGGTTCCAGGGCGCCATCGTATCTGTCGATTTCAACGCAGGCAGACCAAATCCCCAGGACCTGCACGACGAATTCCTCGAAGCGGCATTGCTGACTCCGAGCCTTTCGAAGAATGTTTCGACCGACGAAGCCACGCTGCAAAAGGCAATCGAGAAGGTTGATGTTTCAGCGCTCGATTCGGGCAATCAGCAGCAGTTCGATCAATCGCTGCGAGCTTCAGAGGGGATGCTGGAGACATTGCGGCCTCTATTCCAACAGGCCACCATGCATCTCACCGGCAACTCACACATTGACGCGGCATGGCTGTGGCCCCGGTCGGAAACGATCGACGTGGTCAAGCGCACTTTTTCGACGGCACTGCAACTTATGCACGAGTACCGCGGCTATACTTACACGCAATCTGCGGCAACTTATAACGATTGGTTGGCCGATAAGTACCCCGATATTGAGAGCGAGATCAAGAAACGCATCGAAGAAGGCCGCTGGGAGGTTGTGGGCGGCATGTGGGTCGAACCCGATCTGAATCTTCCCGACGGCGAATCCACAGCGCGATCCATTCTTATCGGCAAGCGCTGGTATCAGCAGCACTATGGCGTGGATGTTCGCATCGGTTGGAATCCCGATTCATTCGGTTATAACTGGCAACTCCCGCAAATCTACAAGAAATCGGGCATCGATTACTTCGTAACGCAAAAGATGTCGTGGAACGACACGAATCAACTTCCCTTGAAACTTTTCTGGTGGCAATCGCCGGACGGCAGCAAGGTACTTACTTACTTTCCCCATGGATATGGAAGCGGCAACCTCAATCCCCTCCGGCTTTCGGCCGACCTGGCGCAGGCGCGCATCTTCGCTCCGGGAATGACCGAAATGATGGACCTGTACGGCGTGGGCGACCATGGCGGCGGACCGACGCGCGACGTGCTCGACGAAGGCGAGCGCTGGATGCAGCCGGACAAGATTGCACCGAAGATGGAGTTCGGTACTGCATCGACTTACTTTTCGACAATCGAAAAGCAGATTGCGCCGGATTCGAAGACCTGGAATTACCGGACCATCGCAGAGGGTTATCAATATCCGGCCACTCCTCCACCAGGTGAAATCTCGATTCCCACCTGGGACGACGAGTTGTATCTCGAATTTCACCGTGGCGTATATACGACCCAGGCCAACTTGAAGCGCAACCTGCGCGAAGCGCCTGAGTGGACTCTGAATGCGGAAAATTACGCGTCGTTGGCGTGGCTCGATGGCGATTTCTATCCGGCGCAGGAACTGACCGATGCATGGAAGAAGATCGCGTTTAACGATTTCCACGATCTTGCGGCGGGTTCGGGGATTGCGGTCATCTATCGAGATGCGCAAAAAGATTTCGATCAGGTGCGCTGGGAGACCAGTGAAATATCGACCAAGGCGCTGAAGACACTTGCGGCACACGTGGATACCAGCACTCCAGAAGGAGTGCCGGTACTCGTCTTCAATCCATTGGCGTGGCAACGCTCAGGACATTTTAAAGTCGATGTCCAGATGCCCGCTGCAACAGCGGATGTGTCGGTCCTGGACCCGCATGGCGCCGTCCTCCCTTCCGAGGTTGTCTCAAAGGACGCAAACACCCACTTGTTTCAGCTGCTCATCCAGGCCCGCGATTTGCCGCCAATGGGATATGAACTGCTGCGCGTGGTGCCAGGCAAGCGCACCTTCGCGAGCGATCTGCATGTGACTGGAACGACGCTCGAGAACGCGGCGCTTCGGGTAGTTGTCGATCCAAAGACCGGATGTATCACGAGCGTATATGACAAGCGAGCTGGATTTGAAACGCTGGCGCCCGGAGCCTGCGGCAATGAGCTGCAGGCCTTTAAGGACACGCCCGCGCGGTACGACGCCTGGAACATCGATCCCGGGACGCTCGATCAGCCTCCGGCACAGCTGACGCAGGCCGACGCCGTTGAAGTTGTCGAAAACGGACCAATGCGCGACGTGATCCGCGTGACACGCCACTGGCAGAATTCGAAATTTGTGCAACAGATTATTCTCTACACCGGCAGCGACCAGGTAGTGGTGGCGAACGACGTCGACTGGCACGAAACGCACGTATTGCTCAAGGCTGCGTTTCCGCTCTCGGCCTCCGGCCCGTTTGCTACTTACGAAATTCCGTTCGGCGCCATCGAAAGGCCGACCACTCGGAATAACAGTTGGGAACAGGCCCGCTTTGAGGTGCCGGCATTGCGATGGGCCGATCTCGGCAACGAGCAGCACGGCATGAGCCTGATCAACGACAGCAAATTTGGATACGATGCGGCAGGCAATGTGCTGCGCCTGACCCTGCTGCGCTCGCCCACATCGCCCGATCCCGATGCGGATCGCGGACCCCAGCATTTTAGCTACGCAATCTATCCCCATCCCGGCGATTGGAAGCAGTCCATGACGGTTCGTCACGGATACGAGTTCAACGTGAAGCCCACCGCCATGCAGGTTGAGGCGCACACGGGCGCCATGCCATCCGAGTTCTCCTTTGTCTCGCTTTCCGCAGGCAACGTGGTTTTAACGGCAATGAAGAAAGCGGAGGATAGCGATGCGCTCATTTTTCACATGTATGAGTGGGCCGGTAAGGATGCAGAGGTGAGTTTAAAAGTGCCGCAGGGAGCGACAGGCGCAATGGAAACAAATCTGATCGAGCAACCCGGCGGGAAGTCTCTCAGCGTCGAGAATGACTCGGTGAAGATCGCCATTCGCCCTTACGAAATATTGGCTCTTCAGGTTGATTACGCGCACCACGAGAAGTGAGCGCCGAACTTGACGCCGAGAGCAAGTGAGGACTCTGCGGGTCACGTTCACGAAACAAAGATCCCAATTGCATGAACATTTAACCACCTGAATCCCGGAGCAAGCCGCTTGAATCGCAGGGACTTTTGTTTTCGACTTCTTGCACTCTCCAACGCTGCCGCGAGGCTGCCGTTGTGGGCCTCCGGGGAGAAATCGTTGCCCGCCGCACCGCCGGCATGGGATGGATCGGGAAAGATTCAATTCGTGCTTCACGATCTTCTGGAGCATCCGTTCTATTGGTGGCCACAAACCTTACTTACTTATCCCATCGAGTTTCATCAGTCGGTCGACCTGGAGCGACTGGCCCTCACGCGCGTGGATACGAATGAGCGCGTCCCGATTCAGTTCTCCGAGATCGTGCATGGGACTTCGGGCGTAAAGTCTGCCACGCTCAATTTCTGTTCCGATTTGCCGAGCGGCGCGCGGCGCGAGTTCGTTCTATCCGCGGCGGCCGCTCCGGTTAACAGCCAGCCGCAGGTCAAAGAGATTCATGAAGGCAACACGATCATTCTCCATTCGGGCGAGATGCGGGTGCGCATTCCTGCAAGCCAGGCAGTCCATGGAGAAGCGCCCGGACCAATTCTTCAAGTTTCGCGAGGGGGAGCGTGGACCGGCTCGTCGATTTTGAGCCTCGATGGCGAAAAGGTCACGCACATTACGACCACTCGCATCGAACACGGACCGGTTTTTGTCGCTTACGAGATTGCATACGCCACGGAAGGCGGCTCGCGCTATGTGGCGCGCGTGCAGTGCAACGCGGACTTCGACTTCATTCGTTTCGAGGAGAATATGGAAGCGATGAAGCCCGGCGTGCACGGTGCTTTCACTGCAACTTGGTCGGGATTTCCCGTCACTCATCGCCAGGCTCCGAATCATCCGTTCCCATTGCCCAGTGCAATTCGCACGTACAATGACTACGCCTGGGAACGCATCGATCAGGGGTTTCCGTTCCCTCCTGCCGCACTGCCTGACGGGCAGTTGCCATTCAACCTGGGAATTTATCAAACCTGGACGGCATTCCACAGCGATACGTCGGCGAACTTCTGGAGCGAGCACACGAACGATGCGCTTGGTGTGTTCATCGACAAGGTTGCACTGTGGCAGGACCACGAGTACGCCAATCACGTGGAATCGGAGACTCTGCAGGTTCGCTACTTCTACCAGGACGGACGATTCTCCTGGAAGTGGCCCATCACACGCGGCAACCGTTCCATGTGCATCGCATTTTACGATCACGAGAAAGACAAGCAGGCGATGCGCGAGCTGGAGCAGGCTGCGCAGCCCGTCAAAAAAGATGGATTCACCTACCATGGCGGGCGCGCGTACACTTCGCACGCCATGTTTCTCCAGAATCGTTACGGAACGCTCGATCTCAATTGCATCAAGGACTGGGTGCTTGAATATCCGGATAGCGGCCGTTGCTCGCCGGCCATCTTCTCCACTGGGATCGTGCAGAGCGCCGACGAACTGGAGCAGCGCGTGATGACGCTGGAGTATGTTGGGACGCTGCCCCTGCTTGGTACGCGCGAGAATGGCGGCATGGGGCCCATTCCCGGCAGAAGCATTGTGAATTTCAGTCCCGTCCCCAGCCGCCAGATTCAAGGGTGGTGGATTGATGCGTTCAATCGATTCAGCGCGTCCATGACCGAGCGGCAGCGCAAACGGCTCACGGCCATGTTCCTGTTTATTGCCTACGTGCACGCCGGCGACGATTTCATGCCGCTCATCCCCATGCTCAGTGGCCACCCCAACTTCCTCGCCGATGTGAAGGCGAACCCGGCGGCCATGGCGTTTCTTTTTCCCGATCACCCGATGGCGCGCGAATGGGCGGATCTTTGGCAAAAGTGCGTTGAGTTGAATACGCGCTACAACATGCGGCCAACCGTTGAAGCATGGGATGCCGCGGGCGGCCGCTGGACCGAGAATCTGGGCACCTACGTCTGGGCGTTTTTGCGGCCATCGCTGCGGACCGACTTCCTGCTGCGAAACTTCGATGGAGGCGAGCGCTTCCTTTCTCCCCAACTTGCGGAAATGGCCGACTGGCTGGTGCACTCGCTTTCAGCCCCGTTTGACGGCGAGTCCGCGCAAGCTTACTACGAATTGCAGGTGCTCGACGGTGGCCACCAGTGGGGCGCAGTCGCTCCAGGCAAGGGCCCGCAGCGTGTTCATCCGCCGCAAGGCGCACACTCTGAGCGGCGCATCCCTCCGCGATCACTGTGGTATTTCGGCACGTGTCTGCGGCATTACGCGCCTCTGGCAGCCGAGCATGCCATGTGGGCTGCGCGTCCGACGAATCAGGACATGGAGACGGAAGTGGGCGCGCCCAATGCGTGGGACGCGATGTATCGGACATCTGACAATCTCGGGACCAAGCCGGAATTACGAAGCCGGAAATTCACGGGGTATGGAATCGTGCTGCGCGCTGCGGTAAACACTCCAAATGAAGTTTCGCTCCATTTGCAACAGATCGATCAGGGGCCAAACTATCGCTGGGGAATTGCCGGCGAGGGTGGCTGTGGCGTGATTTACTATTTCGCCGGCGGCAAAGCGTACAGCTTCAATGGTTCTGAAGATGTGGGCGATCGCGATGACGCGGATACCGATTTCTGCACAAACTTTGGAGTGTTTAAAGATGGCGAGTTTCGATCCATCGGCATGAATGTGCTTTCACGCCCACTCTACGATTTGGGGACGGGACAGTTTGCCGAGATCCTTTCGCGTGACGGCGAGACCGCATATTCATACCCAGAATATCTCAGCCGCAGCGTGCTTTTGGCTGGCCGGGAGTACTTCGTGATCTACGACCGGTTAATGCATGAGGCGCTTGACCATCGTTTTTCATGGTTTGTGCGGCGCGGGAGCGAGCTGCCCACCATTAAGCTGTTGCGCGGCGCGACGCCAGGCAACAGAGAAACGCAGCGCACCGACATTCAAACGGCCGAGACGGTTGGTGTATGGTTCGACGGAGTCGGTGATTCAATGGCGCTCGTCAGCCCTCGCAAAGATATTGAAGCTGTGGCAACGTCATTTGGCTGCCGCGTCCACGCTGACGAGTTCGACGATCTCGTTTTCTTCCGCACTGAGCCGACACATTACGCGGAAGGCGGCACGGTCTTTGACGGCACTTCGGGGCTCATCCGCAAGACGAAGGCCGGGATTGAGTTTGCCTTATTTCACGGCACCCGCATCGGAGTTTCGGGGGTCACATTCAGCACCGATGATTTGGATTTGGGTATCGGCGGAACGATCGTCGCAGGCCAGGCGCCGCGCGGTAAATACTTCGCGCCAAAGCGCACATCCGTGAGAATCGCAGCAACGTCGCTTGCGGAAAAAACCGTTTTCTACATCGACGGCGCGGCGCAAAACGCAAGGCGCGATCAGGGCGCGATGGTCATCGACCTGGAAGCCGGCGATCATCACTGGGAGTTGACCGATCAGTTGCCGGTTCCCATTGCGCCTGTTGTTCTGCGAACGGAAAACCATGCCGGAGGTGCGCGCGTAATTTTGGCGCAGGTTGCCTCTGCCACGAATTACCGGCTGGAACTGAGCAAAAACTCCGGGGCGAATTGGACGGCGCTGCGCGCGCAGGCACAACCGATGATCGAACTGATCGGGCTTGCCGGCGTAGAGAAGGTTCACGTTCGCGGTGTGGCGATCAATGCGTCGCATGAGAGCGAGCCTGGACCGGAATATCCGGTTTACATCACGGATCAGCCGCCTGCTCCTCCCGACGGTCTGCATGTTGACCTGTCGGATGGGGCCGCGACCGTCAGTTGGGGCGAGCTGCTGGGAGTGACCGAGTACCGGCTTTACAGGCGGACGAACAACGAAAGCGACTTTCAACTTTTGTATCACGGACTCAATCGGAGTTATCGCGACAAAAGGCCGGGGATTCGTGGCTCATACGCCGCGCCCGGAAAGCCCAAAACTGATTCTCACCCTGCAATCGTCACCTACTGTGTGACGGCTTCGAATGGTAACGGAGAAGGTGCGCGGTCGCGCACTGCCGACACCGATCCAGCCTCGTGGCGTAATTGGGATCCCAAGCCGGGCGAGCCTTTCCGCCGCGTAGCGAGCTTTCCACCGGACTCTCCGCCGTCGGCGAGCGAGTGGCCTCGCTATTATCCAACTGATGCTCAAACAGGCGACTCTCAAACTTAGATGCGAGGTGCGGCGATGCTTCGTACCGGCTTGCTGTTGACGCGACGCGCCCGGCTGTGGCGAACCGCAATGCTCCTCGGTTTCTCGAGCGCTGCTGCTCTTGCTGCGGCCTCTTGCCCGCCAAATGGAAGTTCCAATGCTTGCACCGCATGGGTGGCCACGTGGGGCACGGCAATGGAGGAAGCGAGAAACGGAAGCGAGCCCGATCTGACCGGCCAGACCATGCGCCTGATTGTGCACACGAGCGCAGGAGGTTCGCAGGCGCGCATCTGGCTTTCAAACCGTTTTGGCACTGCACCACTGAATATTGGCGCAGCACACATTGCAATCAGCGCAGACGCGGGCACGGACGCGAACTCTGAGACGAATACGGATCAAAGTGCAATCCAGCCGGGTTCCGACCGCGCTCTCAAATTTGGCGGCAGCACAACGGTCACCATCCCTCCCGGCGCAACCGTTGTCAGCGATCCAGCCGCGCTGAGTGTGCCTGCTCTCTCGAACCTGGCCGTGAGCCTTTACTTTCCCGAACCAACATTGGGAACAACCGCGCATCCCGGCGCGCGGCAGAGCTCGTATCTGGCAATGGGCGACGCAACGGGCGCGCCCGACCTCGCCGGCCGGTCGTGGACAAAAGACTCGTGGTACTTTCTCAGCGGTGTGGATGTAGATGCGCCGGGGACGTCGGCGGTGGTTGCCCTGGGCGACTCAATCACCGACGGCAATCACTCCACATTGAATGCGAATCATCGCTGGCCCGATGACCTGGCGGTTCGTCTTGCACAAGACGGAGCAACGCGCAAGGCCGGCGTGCTGGGCGTAGTGAATGCGGGAATCAGCGGCAACCGGCTTTTGCTCGACGGCGACGGCCCAAACGCCATGGCGCGGCTTGATTGGGATGTACTCGATCGCAGCGGCGTGCGATTTTTGATTCTCTTTGAAGGCATTAACGATCTCGAGGCCACCGCGCGCAATCATCAGCCCTACGCCGACCTCGTAACGCGCCTGGAATGGGGGCTCGCGCAGATTGCGGAGCGGGCGCACGATCGCGGCATCAAGGTATTCGTGGCTACGCAAATGACCGATTGCCGCAATTTTCAGTGCACCTGGCCGGAGGGCGAAAAAGCGCGGTCGGCGTTGAACGAATGGATTCGCACCGCGAAGAATTTTGACGGATTGATCGACTTCGACATGATCACACGCGATCCGCAGCATCCTACACAGCTGTTGGAGCAATATAATTCGGGAGACTACGTTCATCCCAACGACGCGGGATACAAAGCCATGGCGGATGGGATCGATCTCAGTCTTTTCAAAAAGCAAGCAGGTCCAGACGGCCAGCGATGATTTCGCGTGTGCGGACCGGCTGTGTTCCGCGAGGAAAGAAGGAAGATATTCGAGTGAAGAACTCTCAAAGGAATTCAGGATGGGCCGTTGTTTTTCGAGGCGTGGGAATCTTCTGCGTTTTCGCGGGCTGGATTTTCTGTGCGCGCATTTCAGCACAGCAGGCGCCCGGCGCAGCAGCGATTTACCGCGATGCCCGAGCGCCGCTTGAAAGCCGCGTCGACGATCTGTTGGGCCGCATGACGCTCGAAGAGAAGGTGCGGCAACTGGACATGTATCACGGGGCTAAAGAATTCATGAGCGCCCAACTGGACGAGTCGCACGCAGCGCCTGATGCTGTCTTTCAACCGGAAAAGGCACAGACGTTGCTGGGATCGCTCGGAGCCGGCAGTGCCCACGATCTCTATCCGACACCGGAACAGTCAAACAGCATCCAGAAGTGGATCATCGAGCACAATCGCCTCGGCATTCCTGTGCTCTTTATCGAAGAGGGCCTGCTGGGTTTCAACACAGGCACCGTGTTTCCCGCGCCGGTGAATCTTGCTGCTACCTGGAACCCCGCGATTGCGCAGCAAACGGGAGCCGCGATCGCAGCCGAAATGCGCGCCACCGGAGCCGCCATGGTGTTGGCGCCGGTGGTGGATGTTGCCCGCGACCCGCGCTGGGGCCGGGTGGAAGAGGATTTTGGCGAAGACCCATATTTGAGCGGTCAATTTGGATTGGCTTACGTCCGCGGCGCGCAGGGCGATAGCCTGGACTCGGACCACACTGTGGTTGCCGAGCCAAAACATTTTGCCGGGCACGGTTCGCCCGAGGGTGGAACGAACACGTCACCCGTGCACATCGGTGAGCGTGAGCTGCGAATGGTGATGCTCAAGTCGTTCGAGCCAGCGCTGCGCGATGGTCATGCGATGGGTGTGATGGCTGCGTATCACGAGATCGATGGCATCCCGGTTACCGCCGATCCGTTGCTGCTGAAACAGATTTTGCGGCAGGAGTGGGGCTTTCAGGGATTCGTTCTCTCCGACCTGGGCGCCATTCGGCGACTCTATAACGCACACTTTGTTGCAGCCACACCGAAGGATGCGGCATGCATGGCCATTCGATCGGGCGTGGATATGCAATTCTACGATTTCGATCACGACGTGTTTCAAAAAGCGCTGATCGATTGCGTGCATGAAGGCTCATTGCCGCAGGCTGACCTGGATCGCGCAGTTCGTTCGGTGCTGCGCGTCAAGTTCGCCCTGGGGCTCTTCGACCATCCCTACGTCGATCCCACGCTGAATGCAAAAGTGCACCGGTCGCCGGCCCACCTGGCGGTCTCGTTGGAGTCGGCGCGCCAGTCAATGACGCTGCTCAAGAATGACAATCACCTGCTTCCTCTTTCGAAGTCTCTCGAGCGCATCGCCGTGATCGGCCCCAACGCTGACGTGGCACGCTATGCCGACTATGAGAAGGAGACGAACGGTGAGCGCATCAGCATGCTTGAAGGGATTCGCGCGATCGTTCCTCATGCGAAAGTGACATTCAACGACGGAAGCAACATCCCCGCTGCAGTGGCCGCAGCCAGGGCGGCAGACGTGGCGATTCTCGGACTGGGAGAACACACGGGCATATCGGGCGAGGGCCACGACCGGTCCAACCTCGATCTGCCCGACAATCAGGAGCAGCTACTGGAAGCTGTGGTGGCCGCGGGAAAGCCCGTGGTGCTTGTGCTTGAGAACGGCCGGCCGCTGACTATCGCATGGGCTAAGGACCATGTTCCCGCGATCCTTGAAGCGTGGTATCCGGGCGAGTTTGGCGGCACGGCCATCGCGGAAACGCTGTTTGGCGACAACAATCCTGCGGGCCGCCTGACGATTACCTTCCCGCGAAGCACGGGGCAACTGCCGGATTTTTATAACTCCGATCCTTCGCGGGTACTGAAGTATGTGGATGACACCGGCGCGCCCCTGTTTCCTTTTGGATTCGGCCTGAGTTATACAACTTTCCGCTATGACCATGTGGTTGCGCAGCCGCCTGCATCCGGCAGCGAAGGCGACATACAGGCAAGCGTCGATGTGACCAATTCCGGCAACGTGGAAGGCGATGAAGTGGCTCAGCTGTATATGCGCGAAGAGGTAAGCAGCGTGGAGACTCCACGGCGTTCGCTTGAAGGCTTTTCGCGGATTCACCTCAAGCCAAACGAGACGAAGACCGTGACGTTTCGCGTCCCCTGCAAACAGCTTGCGGTGTGGAATGCGGAAGAAAAATGGGAAGTCGAGCCCGGCTATTACACGGTTTGGGTTGGCGGATCTTCAGAGGCGGCGCTCAGCACGCGATTCCTTCTGAAGCCATAGACTTTCTGAAGCCCGACAGGGGCCCCATTCGCGAAAATCTGGTCAGAAGAGGCCGAGCCCGAAAGCCGTAGTGGCCCCGATGTCAAGGGCATGGACGAAGCATGGCCAGATTTCCGGCGCCATCGTCAACGATACGTCGCCCGCATTTTTCTACACTGAGAACGACGAACCGCAACCGCAGGATTTTGTGGAATTCGGATTGATGAAATTGAATCCCTGGCGAATCAGAGTCTCTTCGTAGTCCAGCGTCATGCCGCGCAGGTAGACGAAGCTCTTGGGATCGATGAAGACGCGCACGTCCTCGAATTCGAAAATGTAGTCGCGCTCGCGAGGATGCGTATCGAAGCCGATGGAATAGGACATCCCGGAACATCCGCCGCCCTTCACGCCCAGGCGCAGGCCGCCCTCTTGAGGCGAGATGTTTTCCTTAGCCAGAATCGCGCGGATGCGCTGGACCGCACTCGCGGTCACTTGCAGTTCTTGCTCGGGCGCCAGTGGTGCTGCAGACACCGTGCCGGCTGCGTCCTGTGAAGCATTCGATCCGATCGTTACGATATTTGCCATATCTCCTAACCTTAGTCGCCGCGTCCTTCTCTTTGATTCAACAGGCGGCTGTGCCGATGCTTCTCTTCACGGCTTCGCGTTGTGCGCGCCGTCCAACTTCGAACTGTCGCCCTGCTGCTGCCGATGCTGCATGTAAAAACCCCTCGCAACCAGGACCAGGAACATCACCACGAGCGGGAGCAACGCCGTCAGCGCAAGGTGATTCATCATGTAGTTCCAAACCTGCCCGCCATCGGCAAATCGCAGGCCAAGGACGAACAGCGGAATGGCGACCCATCGCACCAAACGCAATTTCATCTGCTTCGTCATACGCGCCTGAATCTGCCTTAATGCGCCTTGAGCGCTTCCAGCGGAATCAGCACTGTTAGCGAAGTTGACTAGCTCAGCCCACACCGCTAGCTCCGCCCGCCCGGCTCTTATAGTGTCAATGAAACCAATCCCCGCGTTTCATTGGCCCGCCCGGCAGCATGCTCACTCTCCGCCAGATCGTGGATGCTAATGCTTTTGAGAACTCCGGTAATCGTCTCGTTGACCCGCGCCAGGGGCTCTTTGATGGTGCAGCTGGGGGTCAATTCGCAGGACTTGGCGCCCTTGAAACAGGAGGTAATGAATAAAGGCCCGTCGATGGCGTGGATCACTTCAAAGGCTGAGATCTCGCGCGCATCCCGGGCCAGGGCGTAGCCGCCGTTCATCCCGGCATGGGAGCGCAGCAACCCCGTCTTGGTCAGCCGCTGCAGAATCTTGGCCAGCAATTGCGCGGGTATCCCGTAGGCGTCGGCAACGTCTTTAGCGCTCAACGCGGGGATCTCCGGGTGCTCGGCAAGATACTTGAGCGCCATCAGCCCATAATCCGCTTTCTTCGTGAGCTTTAGCATCTAATATCCGACCTGTTAGGTCCGTATTTAGTATACGTCCGAATTCACCCGCCTATCAAGTCTGCCCCGGCCGGACCCCGGCAACCTCCGGCCCGGCCGCCAAACGCGAAGTTTCATCAAAAAATCCGTTTGCAATCGGCCAAAAGAAAGCTACAATCTGGCGGAAAGAGCACCTATGGCAACTCCAGAGCGGCGGTACCCCCGGACCCGGCGTCTCCAAAGTCGCAACTCACAACATGGATGCGCGGCGGCCCGCAAAAAGTCTGGGAATGGTAAAGCAACTTTGGACCTGCTATAAATTCACAAAGCCCTGAGAACGATGGCAACCGCCTGCAGACACCCAAAGGTTCGGATCGTTTCCCGGCACGACGACACGGAGTATGTCGAGTGCCTGGAGTGTGGCGAGGTCTTCGATTCAGAAGAGTTTCGCGATATGGAGATTGAAGACACAGCTGGGACGGAAGATCTCACAGACGATGCCTAGAGCCTGTCATTAACTTTCCGCCGGACCGCGCTTACTGTTTCGCGGCTATGCCGTTGGCTGCCGCCGCGCCTGAACGGCGCGAGACCACCCACGCGTAATGGAGGCCTGACACGATCGTCAGCACGATGGTGGCCTTCAACGCGACGGCGCGGAAGGCGGCTATCCAATAGGCTGCGTTCAGTTGATGCAGAAGGACCGCCGCAACCGCGCAAATCTGTGCGAATGTGTTCGCCTTGCCGAAAATGCTGGGATGAAACTCGCGCCTGCCCACAGCCGCGTAAAGCAGCGCCGAAACCAGCAGGATGCCTACATCTCTGCCGAACACCATTACGGTTACGGTGACCGGCATCAGTCCCTTGTACATAAGCACAACGAAGAGCGTACTAAGCAGCAGTTTGTCAGCCACCGGATCGAGATAATGGCCGAGCATGGAACGCTGTTTGAGGACCCGCGCCAGCGTGCCGTCGAGCGCATCGGTCAATCCGGCGACCACAAAGAGAGTGAAACCCAGCAGGAAGTGTCCCTCGAGAATAGCGGCCACGAGGAATGGCGCCAGGCAGATGCGCAAAAGTGTGAGCAGGTTGGGGGCGCTACGAAGCGGATTCAGGCTGTGCTTCAGCTCCTCATGCATAGCAGGTCATTCGTAGCGGGATGCTGACGCGCTGCACGCGCCGGTGCGCATTTCTCTCCCCAACGATGGTACAGTACTGCCCCCACGAAACGCAGCAGTCACTGCGCTCGATTGCGCAAATGCCAAGTAAGGCGATCAAGCTTCCACCGGCAGCTCGGCCGAAAGGATGTTCATGGGTGTAAGACCGCGCTGGCGCAGGGCCCGCAGGCTCAGGGCGTCATGGCGCTTGGCCAGGCGACGGCCGTTATGGTCTACCACCAGGCGGCAGTGGTACCAGACGGGATCGTCGAACCCCAGCACACGGTTGAGCAGAATCTGGCGCGCAGTGGACTTGAGCAGGTCTGCTCCTCGCACGACCTCGGTGATCCCCATCTCCGCATCGTCGGTGACGCAGGCAAGCTGGTAACTGGGCACGCCGTCGCGCCGCCAGACTACAAAGTCGCCAAAGTCGACGCCAGCCACAAAGCGCTGCGGTCCCAGGTTCGCGTCCACGAACTCAATCACCTCTCCATCGGGAACACGGAAGCGCCAGTTTGTTCTGCCCGGCATTTCGGGTTCGCTGGCAGTGGGACCGGGAAGCTGTGGCGTGCCTCCCATGAATCGCCGGCACGTGCCGGGGTAGAGAGGCTCATCTTCGACCGTGTCGAACTTCCCGCTTCCGCGGTTCGCTTGCGCACGCTCATGCGGCGCGGCGGCAGCGGATTCGAGGTCCTTGCGCGAGCAGCGGCAAGGGAACAGGCGGCCGCTGCGCAGCAGCCTGCGCCAGGCAGCCAGGTAGATGGCGCGGCGCTTGCTTTGCACGTAGGGAGCGAATGGCCCTCCCTTATCCGGGCCCTCCTGCCAACGGATTCCCAGCCAGCGCAGATCCTCCATCGCGGCCTCGGCGTATGCAGCGCGGCTGCGGTCAGGATCCAGGTCTTCCATGCGCATCACCAGCGTGCCGCCGGCCTCCCGCGCCCGTTGAAAGGCAGTCCAAAACGTGCGCGCGTGGCCTACATGCAAGTGACCGGTGGGCGAGGGCGCCAGCCGTCCGCGGTAGCCCAGTGTCGGCGATAGAGGAGTGCTGGCCATTCTGAAATCGAGTGTAGCCAGCCCGTGCGGTGGGGGTATATAGCGGCTTTGATTCCTTGTGTCTGCATGCCGCTGCGAACCATTCTTCGCGCGCAGGCTACCGCGGCTCTCAAGACCGGCGCCTGATCACTGATCACTCACCACTGAAAACTGTCTTACGGTCTCCAGCGCAGTACCGGCTTTCTCGCCGCCTGCACCTCATCGAGCCGCGAGACCCGCGTTGAGTGAGGCGCCGTCTTCACCAGATCGGGATTCTCTTCGACCTCGCGCGCAATTGACCGCATCGCCGCGATGAACAGGTCCAGCTCTTCGCGCGACTCGCTCTCAGTAGGCTCGATCATCAGCGCGCCATGCACAATAAGCGGAAAGCTCACGGTGTAGGGATGGAAGCCGTAATCGATCAGCCGCTTGGCAATGTCGCCAGTCTTGACGCCGCGCGCCGCTTGGCGCTTGTCGCTAAAGACCACCTCGTGCATCGAGGGGGTCTGGTAGGGCAACTCGTACACGTCATCGAGTTTTTTGCGGATGTAGTTGGCGTTCAGCACCGCATCTTCCGTGGTCTGACGCAAACCGTCGGGTCCGTTGGCCAGAATGTACGCGAGCGCGCGAATGAACATCCCGGTATTGCCGTAGAACGCGCGCACGCGGCCAATGGATTGGGGACGGTTGTACTCCCAACGCAATGTGCCACTCTGCGGGTGCAGCGGCAATGGCTCCGAATCGCCCACATGCTCGCCATCGGGCTTGAGGACGGGTGCGCGAAAGAGCGGCGGACAGCCGTCGGCCGTCGGCTCTGCATTGGTGTCCTCCCAATCTCCGGCATCGGGGCAGGGCTCCTCGCCCTTTTGGTCTCGGACAAGGATGGGTACAGGCAAAAACGGCTCAAGAAACGCTTTGCATGCCACCGGGCCCGAACCGGGTCCTCCGCCGCCGTGCGGTGTGGAGAAGGTCTTGTGCAGGTTCAGGTGCATCACGTCGACGCCGAAGTCGCCCGGCCGCACCTTGCCCACCAGCGCGTTCATGTTGGCGCCATCCATGTAAAGCAGCGCGCCCTTCGCGTGCAGAATGTCGGCGATCTTGTGAATCTGATTTTCGAAGACGCCAAGCGTCGAAGGGTTGGTCAGCATCAACGCGGCCGTTTCTTCGTCGACCTGCCGCGCGAGCGCATCGAGATCGATGCCGCCGTCCGCGTTCGATTTCAGATTCTCGACTGTGTAGCCGACGATGGCTGCCGTGGCCGGGTTGGTGCCGTGCGCCGAGTCGGGAATGATGACTTTCTTCCGCGGATTGCCCTGCGACTCGTGCCACGCCCGCGTGAGCAGTATCCCGGTGAACTCGCCGTGCGCGCCGGCCGCGGGCTGCAGCGTGATCGCGTCCATGCCGGTAATGTCGAGCAGGCAGCGCTGCAGCAGGTCGAAGATTTCAAGGATGCCCTGGGCGAGCGCTTCGGGCCGGTAGGGATGCGCCTCGGCCAGGCCCTCGATGCGCGCGACGAATTCGTTCACGCGCGGGTTGTACTTCATGGTGCACGAACCCAGCGGGTACATGCCCAGGTCGATGGCGTAGTTCCATGTGGAGAGGCGCGTGAAGTGGCGAATGATTTCGATCTCACTCAGTTCGGGCAGCAGGCCTGGATCCTTGCGGACAGCGGAGCCAAGCAGAGCCGCGGCATCGACAGTAGGCACATCGAGCGGCGGCAGCTTGTAAGCGCGCTTGCCCGGCGCAGACTTCTCGAACATCAGCGCTTCGTTCTGCGTCTGGTGCGGGCGAACCTTGCCGAGGGTGTGGGGACCAGAACTTTCATTACCAACTGCCATCGTTAGTACCTCGCTGCGCGGCGGAATCAAATGAGCCCACTCTTCAACCTCCCTTGTAAAAGCCCTATGCCTCAAAACTGCGATTCATAAAACGACCCTATGTTTCTTAGCCTTGTTCCGCAAAACGCTGTAAGTCTGATAGCCCTGTTTTCTATCAAGGGCGCGGCCTCAGCCAAACTCTCTTCGTAACGCGCTTTGTAACAAGGGCACGGCTTTAGCCGGGCCGAAACGCGATCAAAATCGGACGGGCTTTAGCCCCTGCCAATCCCGCATTCTCTTGCAAGTTCCGATTTCTTGCGCGCTAAAGAACTGAAACAAAACGGGTACTCCTCCGCAGGTGCAGCAAGCCCAGCCTTGATAGAGTTCTCGGCGATATATATCCGATGGGTCTCCATGTCCTGCTTGTTCATGACCTGCATTTCAGTGAATCCCCGCTGCCAAACCTCGCTTTTGTAGCCGAACTCCTTGGACAGCCGATGAGAGAACCGGCCCTTGATGTATTGCATGGCCTTTTCAATGGTCACATCATTGCCAACCTCGATCAAAAGATGGATGTGATCGGGCATGATCACGAAATCGTGCAGCTCAAATTTGTGTTCTGCGACAAGCGAACGCAGCACATCAATAAGAAGATTGGCATTGCGCTCCACTTGCAGCAATCGCTTGCCCATGCTCGTATTTGTCGTCGCGAAAAAGATGCGCGACGGGTTGAGAATGTTGGCCGGAGCAGCATTGCGTGCTGGATGCGCCATGGCAGGGGCTAAAGCCCTCTTCTCCTCTCATATGCTGTTGCGGCCCGGCTAAAGCCGTGCCCTTGTTACAAAACTTTTTACCTACGCCTCCACCGGTGCGGCTGCCAACACCTTGGCCGCTTTGTCGATTTGTTCGCGAGTGACAACCTCGGTGGCGCACCAGAGCGTACAGTTGCGCAACTCCGGATACCAACGGCTCAAGTCGATGCCGCCGACAATTTTTTCGTCGAGCAGGCGCTTGCTCCATGCGGCGGGAGCTTCGTCTGTCTGCAAAACAAATTCGTGGAAGTGCGGCGCGCCGGCGAATCGTAGCTTCGCGCCGGGTTGCGCACCCAACGTCTTCGCCGCGTAGTCGGCCTTGGCCAAATTGTGCTCGGCCAACTCGCGAATGCCTTCCTTGCCATACACCGCCAGAAAGATCGTTGCCATCAGCGCGACTAATGCTTGATTGGTGCAGATATTCGAAGTCGCCTTTTCGCGGCGGATGTGCTGCTCGCGCGTGGCGAGAGTGAGGACGAAGCCGCGGTTCCCTGCCCCATCGACCGTCTGACCTGCGAGCCGCCCCGGCATCTGGCGCAAATATTGTTCTTTGGCAGCGATGACGCCGCAGAAAGGTCCGCCATAGCTGGGCGCCACACCAAACGACTGCGCCTCCATGCTGACGATATCCGCCTCGAGCGGCGGGCGAACCACTCCCAGCGACACCGCCTCGGCAATCGAGACGATCAGCAGCGCACCTTTGGCGTGTGCAATCTCTGCAATCGCAGGAATATCCTCAATGACGCCGAAGAAATTCGGGCTCTGGACAAGAACGGCTGTGGTTTCCTCAGTGACAGCGGCTTCGAGCGCCTTGAGATCGACGCGACCGGTTTCGGCGTCGTAGCCAACCAGCTCCGAGGGCAGCCCCTGGTGCTTCGCGTACGTGGCCAGCACTTCCCTGTATTCGGGATGCACCGTCGACGCCACCACAGCCTTGTGCCGGCCATTTACGCGCACCGCCATCATCACCGCTTCCGCGGCTCCAGTGGACCCGTCGTACATGCTGGCGTTGGCCACGTCCATGCCGGTGAGCTCGGCAATCATGGTCTGGAATTCGAAGATTGCCTGCAGCGTGCCCTGCGTGATCTCGGCCTGGTAGGGCGTGTAGCTGGTGAGGAACTCGCCGCGCTGCACCAGTGAGTCAATAATGACGGGCCGGTCGTGGCGATAGACGCCCGCGCCCAGAAAGCTGGCGTAATCGGTGGCATTCTTCTGGCCGGCGGCGCGGAAGTAGCTGACGATTTCGCTCTCTGCCTGCTGGCGCGGCACGGCCAGGTCGCGGTCGAGCCGGTACTCGGCGGGAATGATGGCGAAGAGGTCGTCAATGGAGCGCGCGCCGATCTCGGCGAGCATCTGCCGGCGTTCTTCGTCGGATTTGGGTAAGTAGCGCATACTTTATAAGAACCTCTTGACTAGGGACTAGGGACTAGGGACTTTCGACCTCAGGGACTTCATCGATGCACGCAGCATACGACCCACTTCATTACAAAGAGCTTCAGCCGTGCCAAGTAACTGCTTCGATCCAAAACCTAGCGCTTTCCCGATCACAAGTTGCGTTTCAACTTCTGAGATTGAGCCGCGAGCATTTCCTAAGAATTGAACGTATTCGCCCCGGGTTGCTCGGCCGTAGCCTTCGGCAATGTTGCTCGCGACAGACACAGACGCCCTTCGCAACTGATTTGTGAGCCCGAATCGTTCGGAATCTGGAAAAGACGCGGTGAGTTTGTAGACCGCTACCGTCAATTCAATAGATCGCTGCCAAACGGTCAAACTTCGAAATGACTCACCCATTGCCGGCCCTCATTTCTAGTCCCTAGTCCCGAGTCCCTAGTCCCTCAATTCCCTGCCTCTTCCGCAATAAATGCCTGGTAGGCTGCGGCGTCGAGCAGCTT
This sequence comes from uncultured Acidobacteriaceae bacterium, assembly GCA_963758785.1. GTDB lineage: Bacteria > Acidobacteriota > Terriglobia > Terriglobales > Acidobacteriaceae > Telmatobacter. The sequence continues at coordinate 128,403 of CAVWXA010000007.1, read as the reverse complement.
ATCGAGCTCGGCTTTGTTCGTCAGCTCGACCTTGATGATCCACGTGCCGTGGGCATCCTGGTTGATCTTGTCGGGCGCAGTCTTCAATTCTTCATTTACTTCGGTCACTTTGCCGGATACAGGCGAAAAGAGATCGCTGACGGCTTTCACGCTCTCCACCGAGCCAAATGTGGCGTTAGCCGTAACCGTATCGCCAACTTTCGGCGCATCGACGTAGACAATGTCGCCCAGCGAATTCTGCGCGTAGTCAGTAATTCCAATCGAACCGATGGCGCCGTCGACCGAGATCCATTCGTGCTCGCGAGTATAGCGGTAATCCGTGGGGTAGGGCATGGCGGTTCTGCTCCTTGAGAAAAACAGCGAAATTACAGTCTAAGCGGTCGGGGGCTGAGGCCAGTGTGAGGAAAAGGGAGAAGACGGGGAACAGGGAATAGGGAATAGGGAACAAGGAGCAGTTGTCTCGGTGACGCCGCAAGCTTTAGAGGAGCCAGCCGGTCCCAGGAGCCAATCTGTTGCGGTATCCGCATCGCCTAAAATTGTGGCACCGGCTGGACGAATCGGTTTCTTCTATTCGCTATTCCCTATTCCCTGTTCCCTATTCCCTGTTCCCTATCCCCTGTTCCCCGACCCTACCCCATCACCACGACCGGCTGAAAAAGCGTGCCCGCCACCCGCTTCGCGATTCCCGCAAGTTCGCGAGGGCCGGCGAAAACTTTGACCAGCGGCGCAGCGGAAAACTCCGGCAGATTGGCCTGCGCCCCGTTGCGCAGCCGCCCCAGCGCCACAAGATCAGCGGTTACCGCGGGCATCTCTGGCAGCAAACTGCGTGGATGGAGACACACCCGTTCCAGTGCGGCGATATTTTCGTCGGTGTTCCCCGCCAAAGCCTCCAACTCCTCGAGCGTATGCGCGTCGGCAAGCGTAAACGCTCCCGCCCGCGTGCGCCGCAGCCGGCTAAGGTGTGCACCGCAGCCGAGCTCTTGCCCAAGCTCGTGCGCCACCGAGCGCACGTATCCCCCGGAGCTGATATCGATCGTGAAAGTGACTTCGGCGCCCTCCATCGACTCAATCGCAAACGCCTCGATGCTGACCTTTGCCGGCTTCAGCTCGACGGGCTTGCCCGCACGGGCCAGCTTGTAGGCTGGCTTGCCCTCAATCTTTTTTGCCGAATAGGGCGGCGGCATCTGCTGCATCTCGCCGTGGAAGCGTCCCGCCGCCGCGCGCACCTGTTCGAGCGTCAGCGCAGAAGCCACTTCCGGCCACTGGTCCAGACCCGCGGGCTCACCCTCGGCGTCGTATGTGTCCGTTGCGAATCCCAGGCGGATCGCTCCCGTGTAGCTTTTCTCTGCGGCGGAAAAATACTGCGCCAGCCTGGTGAACCTGCCCACCATCAGCGGCAATACCCCGGTCGCCATTGGGTCCAGCGTGCCCAGATGGCCAATCGACCGTTCTCCAGTGATCCTGCGCAGCCGGTCCACCACATCATGGCTGGTGATCCCGCCCGGCTTATCGATCACAAGAAGCCCGTTCACATCATCACTTTAGCCTCTGGTGGAGCCCTTGCCAACCGGTGCGCCCACGCCTCAATCTAAGAGGTGATGGAAAGCGAACTCGAACGCGCGCAGAAGGCGTTTCGCGAGCTGGGCAAATCCTTGAGGAGCTTGCACAGCGACCCTCCACCCAAAGAGGTCCACAAGTTGCGCACGGCCACGCGACGGGTAGAGGCGATTGCCGCAGCGGTGCTTCCGGGCGACGAAAGAAAATCGCGACGCCTGCTGAAATCGATTGAACCGGTCCGCAAGGCCGCCGGCGGCGTGCGCGATATGGACGTGCTTACCAGCAACGCGCGCAAGCTGGCTCGGTACGCTACCGGTGATTCCCTCACCCGCCTGATCGACCTTCTGCAAAACGCCCGACAGCAAAACGCTGCCGAGCTGCGGCGCGCGCTTGGCCGTCGCCGCAAAGCAGCGCGGCACCATCTCAAAGAGTATTCCAGGTTCGTCCAGTCGGCGCTCGCCCCCGCAAACTCGCCCGCTTCCCGCAACGGGAAACCCGTTCACCCACACGAGGGGGTCCACACCGTTGCGATGAGTGCCTTTCGCGCCCTCGGCGAATGGCCGCCACTGGACGCAGGCAACATTCACGCATTCCGTCTGAAAGTGAAGGAGCTGCGCTATACCCTGCAGCTCTCCGCAGAATCTGACCCTGCATTTGTGGATGCGTTGGGCGATGTGCAGCGCCGAATTGGCGCCTGGCACGATTGGCATCAATTAGCGGAGATTGCAAGCGAGGTCCTGCAACTTGAACAAGACCGCGCACTACTGACTCGAATCAATGAGACCGCCAATCGGAGATTCCATCAAGCGCTCGCTGCCGCCAATGGCCTTCGTGGAAAGTATCTGACAGCGCCGGCGATGCAAGGGATCTGAAGCGGACCGCCTGCGTTGGGGTCTTACATCCCGCCAGCTCCCTGCCCGCGCACCAGCGTCAGGAATTCGGTTCGCGTTTCCTTCTGCCTGAAGCAGCCTACCATCGCGCTCGTCACCGTGGACGAATTCTGCTTCTCAATGCCGCGCATCATCATGCATAGATGCCGCGCCTCAATCACCACGCCCACCCCCTGCGGCGCAATGGCTTCCTGAATCGTGTCGGCAATCTGCCGCGTCATCCGCTCCTGCACCTGCAGCCGCCGCGCAAAGACTTCAACGAGGCGGGCAATCTTGCTCAGCCCGACGACTTTGCCTTTGGGAATGTAGGCCACGTGCACCTTGCCGAAAAACGGCAGCATGTGATGCTCGCACATCGAGAACATTTCGATGTCTTTCACGATCACCATCTCGTCGTAGTCCACGTCGAAGAGCGCGTCGCGCAGAATCTGCGCCGGGTCCTGATCGTACCCCTTGGTGAGAAAAGCCAGCGTCTTCTCCACACGTTCCGGCGTGGCCCGCAGGCCATCCCGGTCCGGATCCTCGCCCAGCCGGATCAGAATCTCGCGGTACATTTCCTTGGTGCTGAATGCGCTCAGCCCTTCGTCCGCCGTAATTGCCCTGCGTACCGGTTTACTCACTGCTATCGGATGCGCCATGCTTTTCTATCCTCCCGCGACACACTCAAAATAGTTATTCTCCGTCTCTTCCACGCGTACCTGCTCCAGTTCACCTGCGGGCAACGCGTCGTGCAGCAACGTAAAGATTGTTCTGCAGAAATTCTCCGTAGTTGGAACGCGACTGGCAAACAATGGATCGAGATTGAGGTTGGCGTGATCGAATCGCCCCACCACGCGGTCCAGAACAGCATGATCCAAAGCCACCAGGTCAACCACCATCCCCGTCTCCGCATTCACCGGGCCGCCCACCAGGACCTCGATCACATAATTGTGGCCGTGGCCGTTGGCGTTGTTGCATTTTCCATACGCGGCCCGGTTCTCTTCGGCCGAAAGAGCTGCAGTGTGCAGCCGGTGACTCGCGCTCACCATGTAGCGGCGGCCAAAATATGCTTTCACGCCTCGCCCCTGTATTCGGCAAATATCTCCGGCGTCTCGTACACCCGAATCCGGCTCAATCGCGCCCCGCCTGCCGCCGTCAATGCTGGCTGCAATCGCTTCCACGCCGCAACCGCGATATTTTCTGTCGTGGGGATCGCGTGCGCAAACTCTGGCACGTCCAGGTTCAGGTGCTCATGGTCGTAGGCAGCCAGAACCTTCTGTTCCATCAGATCTTTGAGCCACTTCAAATCAACAACGAATCCGGTCACAGGGTCCGGCTCGCCCGCGACCGTCACTTCAAGCGTGTAATTGTGGCCGTGCCCATTGCGATTCGCGCACCGCCCAAAAACCTGCTCGTTCTTCTCGCTGGTCCAGGCTTCGTTCCAGTAATAGTGCGAGGCAGAAAAGGTCGCCCGCCGCGTTAGAAAGACCATGCTGACCCCACACTCAAGTGATTCCGCACCGTGATAAAGGTTTCACAGAACCAAGACTTATTTGCACACCATCGAAAAATCATAGGCCGCTCTCTGGCTGCTCAAATAAGATGCGCCAGCCCCACAACCAGGCGAGGTTACGACGCGTAGCTTCTCCCCTTCCAGCTTACGCGCTTCAGAATTTGATGCTGAAACCAGCTGCGATAGAGGAGAAACACAAAGAGCGGTAAGCCCAACGGCGCCAGCGCGCAATCGACGAATGGAAAGTTCGATTTGGCCACTCGCGTGTAGAAGCGGAACAGAGTCCTGAGCCACAGCAGAGCCAGAATCCAACCTGCGCCCAGCCACTCGAGCGCGTGCGCGTCCAGCCGCGCATTCCACAGTTTGTAGGCCAGAATCGGCAGACCGAAAAGCAACACCAGATCCAGCGCCCTCCAAAATGCCAACAAGAGCGCATTGTCGAACAGCAGCTTCAGGTTCTTGGTCCAGCCTTCAATCATGGCGCCGGTGGACCGATACATGCGCGCGGCAACAGCGTCGTCGGCGTAGCGAAAACGCAGGCCCACCTTTCGCCGCTTGGCCAGAAAGGCGAGTTCCACATCCTCCAGCACCTTGTCGGCCACGCTGGGGTGTCCGCCCAACCGCCGGTAAGCCTCCCGCTCCACCAGCAGAAACTGCCCGTTGGCCGCGGCGACGCGCTGCGCCGGATCCGACACTTTCGCCGGCGGATAAGCCAGCGCAAGCTCAGAGAAGATCAGCGGCATCAGCGACCGCTGTGCAAAGCCACCGACGATCTGCCGCGGCGAGTAGCTCAGCATGCCGGCTTTGTGCCGCTCTGCTTCATGAATCGCACGCCGCAAGTCGCCCGGCTCGTGCACGGTATCCGCGTCAGTGAACAACAACCATCGCCCTCGCGCATGCCGCGCCGCGGTCCACACGGCGTTTGCCTTGCCGGTCCAGTCCGGTGGCAGCTTGCCAGCCTGCATCAGGGTTACGCCGGCAAAGCTGCGCGCAATTTCATCGGTGCGGTCGGTCGAGTGATCGTCCACAACCACCAGTTCCCAATCCTTACCCAGTTCGAAAATTTCTTCCGATTGCGCGACGAGCGATTGCAGACACGCACCCAGGGAATCTTCTTCGTTGCGCGCCGGCACGATCACCGTCAGCTCGATCAGTTCTTCCGGCTCAGGCTGATCGAAGACCGTCCCGGGCGCCGTCTTGCCGGCCCAGTCGCGCCAATCCGTCGATGGAGCAGAGCCATCCGCGGGATCAGCGAGACCCAGCACCGGTTTGTATCCAGGCGACGGGGATCTGTCGTCGGGCGCACCGGCTTTCCATCTGCCGGGCCCGCTCTGCCCCGGATCATCGCTGCCCATGACCCCTCACCGTTTCACTCTCGCCCTTTCGCTCCGTATTATAAGGACGTGCGCTTTCGCTGCTGCCTCTTCCCGATCCTCATGCTTCCATTGGCCCTGCTGGCGGCCTGCAATCGAGGTTCGCACCCCGCCCAAACGGGCAAAGTCGCACCCGACTTCACAATCTCTGATGGAACGACTACCGTTCACCTGGCCAGCTACCGCGGCCGCGTGGTGCTGTTGAATTTCTGGGGTACCTGGTGCCCGCCGTGTATCGCGGAGCTTCCGTCACTCATCCAGCTTCACCATGACATGCCTTCGCTGGCGATCGTGGCCGTCGCCGTGCCACCAGATGAAGGCGTCAGCGAAGATCCCGCCGAATACAAGGCATTCATCGCCCGGCGGCATATCGACTTCACCACCGTGCGCGATACGAATGAGTTGACGCCGAAGCTTTACCACACCGATATGTGGCCTGAAACCTACGTGGTCGACCGCAAAGGCATCATCCGCAGCAAGTTCGTCGGTCCCCAGGATTGGACCAGTCCCGAAATGCAGGCCCTTCTCAAGAGCCTCTGAGGCCACGAAGAAGGCACCCCTCAAAAAACTTTCAAAAATCTTCTTGACAGAATTCTTGCATTAGTGTACTAGTCTAATAGTACATTGATTACCGCGATATGAGCAGCCCAGCCAAAACGGCCTTCCGATTTCTTCTCGATCTTCATAGCGGCGTACCCGTCTACCGCCAGATCATCGACCAGGTGCGCGGCGCGTTGGCCTCCGGGGCTCTCGTCGCAGGCGATCAGTTGCCCACCGTGCGCCAGTTGGCTGTTGACCTGTCCGTTAATCCCAATACCGTCGTTCGGGCTTACAAAGAGCTGGAATTCGGCGGCCTGCTGGAGACGCATCAGGGCACGGGCACGTTTATCAGCGCGCAGGCGTTTCCGAGCGCAGGCGCGGAGCGGGAACGCCAGCTGGGCCAGATTGTGGCCGACGCTGTGTCGCGCGCCGGCGCCGCGGGGTTCACCATCGACGAACTTGTCGAGCAGTTGCAGGCCTGGCCCAATGGACAGGCTCCGAAGGAGAATCTATGACTTCCAGAATCGCCGCCCCAAGCTTTAATGGAGTTGCCATCGCAGCATTCCTCGCCTGCATCGTCGCAGGCCTAATCGGCGCTGTTCTGATCCACCAGCGTGCATCTGCCATCGTGGGCGTGCTCATCGGCATTTACCTGCTGTACGCCATCAAGGTGGTGAAGCAATGGGAGAAGGCAGTCAAACTGCGCCTGGGTCATTACGTCGGCTTGTGCGGTCCCGGTATGTTTTTCATCTTTCCCGTGTTTGAAAGCCTGAGCAATTTTGTCGACCAGCGCGTGCGCGTCGCAAACGTCACGGCGGAATCCACGCTCACGCGCGACACCGTTCCCGTCGATGTGGACGCCATCGTTTTCTGGCTCGTTTGGAATGCCGAGAAAGCGATTCTCGAAGTGGAAGACTATCTTGATGCAATCGCGATGAGCGCGCAAACGGCACTGCGCGAGTCGATCGGCCGCCACGAGCTGGCGCAAATGATCACCGACCGCGAGGCGCTTGGCCGCGAGCTGCAACGAATTCTCGACGAAAAGACCACAGCGTGGGGCATTACCGTGCAATCGGTTGAGGTGCGCGATGTGCGCATCCCACAGGGACTGCAGGATGCAATGTCGCGGCAGGCCCAGGCCGAGCGCGAACGCCAGGCACGCATCATTCTAGGCAAGGCGGAGACTGAAATCGCAGACAACTTTGTGCAGGCTGCGGCCGCATACAGCCAGAATCCCACGGCCCTGCATCTGCGCGCCATGAACATGCTCTATGAAGCGATCAAGGAACGCGGGTCGATGGTCATCGTGCCGTCGTCCGCTGTCGAAACCATGGGGCTGGGCGGCTCGCTGGCAACCGCGTCGCTGGCCAAACAACAGTAAGAATCTGTGCGCGTACTCGAAGAAGGAGGGAAGGTATGAATCGCAAACCATTCGTGCTTGCAGTACTCACGATCGCTCTATGCGTAACGATGAGAGCGCAGACCGCAAACGAAAACTGGGTAGGAATCTGGCATGCGAATGCGGGCGGCCAGCCCACCGGAACGCTAACCCTCGCAACCGATACAGGTGCGCTCGGCGGCACAGTGGTGCTCGACATCCTTTGTTGCGAAGGCGAAACGCCGCACGTGATTGCCAGCGAGCCGCATGTGCTGCTGGATCCTGCTGTCGCCGGCAACACACTCACATTCCAGGTAAAGATGCGGCGGCCGGATGGCGGAAGCGTTGTTGCAAGCTTTGAGGTGAAGCGGACGGCTGCAGACAAAGCGACAATCCATTGCACAACCTGCGGCTCGGATGCGCCTGTGGTGGAGTTGGTGAAGGGCCTGTAACGGACGGTAGATGAAAAATGAAACGCATTCACTTTTTTGCGACGCTCGTTTTGTTGCTGGCCGCGGGCTGCTGCTTCGGCCAGAGCGGCACTGTGCAAGCCACAACTCCGGATCGCTCAGGATTCAATGGCGTGTGGCGTGCAGACTTGGACGGTTTGCCCGCTGTGGTGATGGTCGTGACCGACGAAAGCGGCAGCCTCGACGGAGCCATCCTCTTCTACCTCCACATGCGCAAGACGGTGAACGACGCCTACACTTCCACACCGGGATTGCCTGAGCCGTTGTTCGCTCTGCGTGCCGAGGGCGATACGCTTCACTTCGAGGTGAGCCATCGACGCGCGCATCCTCCGAGCACGCTGAACGATCCGCCGGCGCATTTCCATTTGCGGCTGACGGGACCGAATCAGGCTGCGCTGATGAATGAAAGCGAGAGCAGCCCCATCGTCACAATGGTCCGGAGCGATCGCTGAAACTGGTATCCTGTCAGCATGACGACGGTCGAAATTGTCTATCGCTACACCGCGCAGCCCACGGAGCATGTGGCCGTCGCGCTGGCCCATGCCCGCGACGTCTATGGCATCCGGCATCTCAGTTTCGATCGCGCCGCCCATACCCTCCGCGTGGAGTACGACGCCACGCGACTCAACGCGGCGATGGTGACCAAGCTTCTCCGCGAAGCCGGCCTCGAGATCGCCGAAGAGCCACCGCTGCTCCCTGCGCCAGAGCCCGAAAAAGCTCCCGCACCTGCAGCCTGAACCCTGCGTTGCGCCGCCGCTCTAACCTTGATACTCTGTGAAAGGTTTGTTCAACGGGACCCGGTTCCGGAGCCCGCATATGTGCGCCCGTAGCTCAGCTGGATAGAGCGACTGACTACGAATCAGTAGGTCGGGAGTTCGAATCTCTCCGGGCGCACCATTCAACCCCCGAAATTTCATTCGAACGTCCTTCGCGCCCACTCTTAGCCTCGTCGCTAAGCGCGTTTATACGCCGCTGTAAGCAGAAAACCCGCCGTCAATCGGAACCACAACGCCCGTAACGAATTCTGACGCCGGCGAGAGGAGCCATAGTACCGCGCCAAAGAGATCGCATGGCTCGCCAAACCGTGCCATGGGCGTGTGTCCAATGATCGCCTTACCGCGCGCCGTCAGCTCGCCGGATTCCTTGTCGAGCAGCAGGAAGCGATTCTGATTGGTGAGGAAGAATCCCGGTGCAATCGCGTTTACGCGAATCTTTCCCGAGTACTCCTGCGCCATATGCACCGCGAGCCATTGCGTAAAGTTGCTCACCGCCGATTTGGCAGCCGAGTATGCCGGGATGCGCGTGAGCGGCCGGAATGCGTTCATCGATGAGATGTTCACGATCGCGCCATAGCCCTGCGCGGCCATGATCTTGCCAAATGCCTGGCTGGGCAGAATGGTGCCGAGAATATTCAGCTCGAAGACCCAGCGCAGCGCATCGGCGGGGAGATCGAAAAACTTGAGCTCGCCGCTCGTAGTGGCCTGGGGTTTGTTGCCTCCTGCGGCGTTGACGAGGCAATCGAGCTTGCCCAGGCGGCCGACCAAATCCTCTGCAGTTTTCACGATGCTATCGCGGTTGAGCACGTCGCACTGGAATACGGAAACATTCTTTCCGTGCCCGCCCATGCGATCCACAGCGGCCTTGCCCGCCGCGGGATTCACGTCGAGGATTGCGACCTGGGCGCCGCAGCCGGCCAGAGCACTTGCAATCTCGCTGCCCAATACTCCGGCGCCTCCGGTAACGGCCACCGTCTTCCCGGTGAAATCGTACATTCTCGTCAGCTCTGCCAGATCGAACGAAATTCGCCGCGCAACTTCCGCCTCATGCCCAAGCTCAATAACCGCCGATGCCGCCATGTCATAGCCTTTCGTGAACCGCGCCACGAGTATAGAAAGTTCACGCAGTCGCAACCAGTGATTCCCATCACGAGTCGATGACGAACACTCATGGTGAAATACATTTCGCAACAGGAAATGCATCGATCGGCCGCGTCTTGTCTTAAAGATTGGTTTGTCCTAGTGACCCGCATCACGAGGGCGCGTACGCTGAATCACGGTTTTGCAGTTCGCGTAGATGTATCAGCTAAAGAGAGGAAGATGAAAGGGCTGTTTCCATGCTTCTGGAACTGAGTGTGCTGCCAAAGGGAAAGGGACGGCAGTTAAGCGAAGCCGCCGCTGACCTGGCCAAAATTATCGACGCCAGTGGCCTCTACCACCAGGCGAAAAACAAAGGAACGGTTCTCGAAGGTAACTGGGACCAGCTCATGGCCGTGGCAAAGAAATGCCACGATGAGGTTCTCAAGAACAATCAGAGGATTGTCACCGTGATGCGCGCGGTCGATGGTCCTGAACTCGCTCCCTGTTCGCATGCGCCTGCCGATTGCGCCGCCATGCGCGAGCTCCTTGAAGATGACGGGGATTGGCTTATTCCATAAAATAAAGTGCCATTATAAGAAAAGCGGAGCGCTAAGCGCTCCGCTTCTTCATTCTGCGAATGGATTCGAGCGTCAATACAGCCTGAAATCCACCTCGATGGTGATCATCACCGGAACCGGCGTCTTGCCGTCTTTCATGGCCGGCTTGAATTTGTATTGGCGAATCGCCTGGATGGCCTTCTCGTCCAATCCCATGCCCAGCGGTCGCGCTACGCGGATATTCTGCGGATTCCCCTGCGCATCCACAATGAGCGAGATCAGGCAAACGCCCTGGTACTTGGCGCGCCGCGCCTCGTCAGAAAATTCTGCCTCTACGCTGTGAATCACCACCGGCGCTGAAACCCTGCCGCCGATCTGATATAGCCCGCCGCCGGTATTACCGCCCTCGCCAGGCCCATATCCGTTCCCTGAACCCGATCCCAACCCGCCGCCGCTGCCCGATCCCATGCCCGCTCCGCTGCCACCTCCAGCCGAGCCAAGTTTCACGTTGGCTGACTCGTGCATGCCGATCATGGGCATATCGTTGTCGGGCAATTGAATGTCTTTCTGCACGTTGATGGCCGCGGGCTCCGGCAGCAGCGGTTTTATGATCGTCTGCGGCTGCGGAGGAGTGATGGGATCATTTATCTTCTCCGGCAGCTTGCCCTTGTTGGCTTCGATGATGCTGCGGTCGCCGCCGCCGCCGCCGCCGCCCGCCAACTTGTCTGACTTAGGTGCGTTGTAGTCGCTAAGATTGATGTTGGTCGCCATTAAATCCGGCTTCACGGCCTCGACGATCTTCCTGCCGACAAAAAACAGCACAATGAGCAGGATCGTCAGGTTCACCGTCGACGAGATCCCGATGGCCCACGGATTCGGTCTTGACGGCCATCCGGTCGGGCACCGGAATAGGCTGCGAGGTCAGTTCCAGCGGCGGCAACTTTACCGGGAAAAACACGTCACGAACGCTCTCCCAAAGCCCCGTCCATATCGGCTTCTCGTCGAAAGCTTTGCCCAGAAAGGCATCCAGTTCGTGTCCTGTGGCTGTCGCCATCGGCTCCCTGATCGTTCTTTTCTTCCGGTGTCATGTCAGTTGTTTGCTTGCCTTTGTTGCAACTTGCCGGCTCTTTGCCGCCTGCCTGGGGGAAGCGGGCGCACCCGTGAAACAGGCCCATCAAACCATTATGCTTGACCCCGCCCAACTTTGTCTCGGTGGCCGAATTTATTTGACTTGCGGCCTCGCTCTCCACTGTCTCATATTTCGGCGGCCTTGCCATTTCCATAAACAATAGACGGATCCCTGCCCGGTTTGTTACCGGAAAAATCTTCTTTTGACATTTACACTAGTCAATGAACCAGTTCGCATCATGGAACGGAGTCCCGATGTCCTCATGCGCCGGAGCTGAAGGCGACCCTGACCCTGCCGCAAACCGCCTTCCCGATGAAAGCCAATCTGCCGCAGAATGAGCCTCTTCGGCTGGCTCACTGGGCCTCGCTCCGCCTCTATGAAGAGCTGCGCAAGGCCGGCGCCGGGCGGCCTGTTCTACCTGCTTCACGATGGCCCTCCCTACGCCAACGGCCCCATCCACCTTGGCCATGCCCTCAATAAAGGCCTTAAGGACTTCGTCGTCAAGTCCAAAACCATGGCCGGCTTCGACGCGCCTTTTGTCCCCGGCTACGACTGCCACGGGCTGCCCATCGAGATCAAAGTCGATGAGAAACTCGGCCACAAAAAGCTGACCATGCCGGTGCCCGAAGTCTTGGATGCATGCCGCGCGTACGCGCAGAAGTATGTCGACCTGCAGACCGAGCAATTCGAGCGCATCGGCTGCTTTGGCCGCTGGGAAACGCCCTACAAGACCATGGCGCGCTCCTATGAGGCCCGCACCCTGGAGGCTTTTTACGGCTTCCTCGAGAAGGGCTTCGTCTACCGCGGCCTGAAGCCGGTCTACTGGTGCATCCACGACCGCACCGCCCTGGCCGAAGCCGAGGTCGAGTACGCCAACCACACCAGCCCATCAGTCTACGTGCGCTACCGGCTCACCTCCGATCCGTCGGCCATCAGCCCCGCCCTTGCAGGACGCGACGTTTCCACCATCATCTGGACGACCACCCCCTGGACCCTGCCCGCGTCCATGGCGGTTGCGTTCCATCCCGATTTCGAGTACGTCGCCCTGGCCACCGGAGATGGCGCGAGCGGCCCTGTCTACATCGTCGCCGCCGAACTCGCCGCCCAGGTCGTGGCCGCCTGCAAGCTCGGCGCCCACCAGGGAACTCGCCCAATTCAAGGGAGCCGCCCTCGACCGCGTCACCTTCCAGCACCCTTTCCTGGAGCGCTCGATCCTCGGCGTACTGGCCACTTACGTCACCGCCGATACCGGCACCGGCGCAGTTCACACCGCGCCCTCCCACGGCGCGGACGATTTCTACACCGGCCAGCGCTACGGCCTCGATCCAACCAGCCGCGTCGATGCCGCCGGCCACATTCATGTCGATCCCGCCGCCTGGCCCTTCGCCAAACCGCCCGCCTTCGACGGCCTGAAGGTCTGGGCTGCGAATCCGATCATTGTCGCCATGCTCGAGGAGACGGGGCGCGCTGCTCGGCGGCGGGCAGCTCGAGCACTCCTACCCCCACTGCTGGCGCTGCCACCACCCAGTCATCTTCCGTGCCACCGAGCAGTGGTTCATCGGCCTGGAAACGCCGATGAAGCGTGCGGACGGCTCAGAAAAAACGTTTCGGCCAGTTGGCCATCGAAGAGATCGACAAGGTGGTATGGGACCCGGCCTGGGGCAAGGAGCGCATCACCAACATGATCGCCACGCGCCCCGACTGGTGCATCAGCCGCCAGCGTATCTGGGGCGTGCCCATTGCCGTTTTTATGTGCGAAGGCTGCAGCGAGCCCATCATCGACGCCGCGCAGAACCGCAAGATCGTCGATCTGTTCGAGCGCGAGGGCGCCGAGGCCTGGCACACCACAGCGCTCGAATCCCTGTTGCCTGCGGGAGCGGTCTGCGCTACACTGCGGCGGCACGGCCTTCCGCAAAGAAACCGACATTCTCGACGTCTGGTTCGACTCCGGCGTGAGCTGGCTTGCCGTCTGCGAGTCCGACCCGGACCTCAGGCCGGCCTATACCGAGTTTGAAAAGGGCAAGGGCACGGAGTGCCTCTATCTGGAGGGCGGCGACCAGCATCGCGGATGGTTCCACTCTTCGCTGCTGACTTCGGTCGCGCTGCGCGGGCGCGCGCCGTACTCCCATGTCGCCACTGCCGGCTGGACGCTCGACGAGCAGGGACGCGCCATGTCGAAATCGCTCGGCAACGGCGTCGATCCCGTCGATATCGCCAACCGCATGGGCGGCGAGATCGTTCGCCTGTGGGTGGCCTCAGTCGATTTCCGCGAAGACATGGCTGCCAGCGAGAACCTGATGCAGCGCTGCGCCGAGCTCTATCGCAAATTGCGCAACACTTTCCGCTTTTTGCTCGGCAACCTGCATGGTTTTTCGCCGGCTCGCGACCGCGTTCCCGAGGCGGAGTTGCTGCCTCTCGACCGCTACATGCTGGCTCGCACGCGCGACCTCACCGAAAAAATTCTCGCGCTGGTACGAGGCCTTCGAGTTTCATCGCGTCTACCAGGCAGTGAATGAGTTCGCCATCGTCGATCTGAGCGCGTTTTATCTCGACGTGCTCAAAGACCGCATGTACACCTTCGCGCCCACAAGCCTCGCTCGCCGCTCCGCACAGACCGTGCTGTGGCAGATCACCGAGGCCCTGGTGCGGCTGGTGGCGCCCATCCTCACCTTTACTGCCGATGAAGTGTGGGAGCATCTGCCCGCCGTCGAGGGCCGGCCGATTTCGGTGCATCTCGCCCTTTTTCCAAAGCCGGAAGAAATCTTCTCTGCAGATCCGGCGCCACTTCTCGCTGAGTGGGAGAAACTCTTCGCCGTCCGCGACCAGGCCATGCGCGTGCTCGAAGAAGATCGCCAGGCCAAGATCATCGGCAAGGGGCTGGAAGCTCAGATCAGGATCGACGAATCGGGCGAACTACTTGCCTTGCTCAAACGCCATGAAGCAGGACTGAAGGAGATCCTGAACGTTTCGAGTGTAAGCGTGGCCGAAGGCAGAGAGCCGAAGATCACCGCGTCGCCCGCATCCGGCCACAAATGCGCCCGCTGCTGGAACTTCATGCCTGTGGTCTCGAGCTATGGCATCTGGAGCGACGTCTGCACGCGCTGCCAGTCGGCTCTCAAGGAAATGGGCATCGAGCCCCCTCAAGCCGACGGCGCGCGACCGGAGGCCAACCTGTGAGCTGGGCAACAAACTGGCCCGCACCGCGTCGCCTTCCCTGGCTTCTGCTCATCTCCGCTGCGGTCATCGTGGCTGACCGGCTCACCAAGACATGGGTCTCCGCGCACATCCCCGTAGGCGGCGCCATTCCCGTCTTCCACCACGTCCTGCGCATCTCGCACTGGACCAACGAGGGCGCGGCCTTTTCCCTCTTCGCCAATTCGGCCTCACCCAACAGTGTCCGGTGGGGACTCATCGCCTTCACCAGCATTGCCGCACTCGCCGTTTTCATCGCCTTGCTGCGCATGGGAAACCGCATTACCCTTACCACCGTCGCTCTGGCCCTCATCCTCGGTGGAGCGGTCGGCAACGCCCACGACCGCATCGTGTATGGATCGGTGGTCGACTTCATTGAAGTCCATATCTTCACCTACCACTGGCCCGACTTCAACGTGGCCGACTCCTCGATCGTGACCGGCGCCTGCCTGCTCTTTCTCGACTCCCTGTTGCCCCGCAAACGCTCCGATTCCTGACAAAGATTTCACGCGAGAGCCCAGCACTTTGCAGGCTATACTTGCCTATCTCCGTCACCGCCGGCATCGGCCCTGTGAAAGAGCATTCCTGCAGCCGGCACACGCGACAGCATCGCGAGGCATGACATGAAAATTACGCAATCGATGATGGCAGCAATCGCCCTGGCGCTGGGACTGTGGGCCACGTCAGGCATGGCACAGGCCAACCAGCCCTCGCAGGATACAGCGCCCGCCGGCCCTGCGGCCGAGGCCACGCCGGCGCCGATTCCACCCGACGAGCAGCCAACCAGGGAGCAGTTGGCGAAGCTCTTTGAGGTGATGCGCCTCCGCGAGCAGATGCAGTCGGTCATGAAACTGGTTCCCGAAGTGGTGCAGCAGCAGGTGCAATCGCAAATGCGGGAGATGGTCGCGAAGCTGGCTCCCGGTTCGAACCTGACGCCTGACCAGCAGGCGAAGCTGGGACAACTGATGGACAAGTATGTCAATAAGTCAATGAACGTCTATCCCATTGAAGACATGCTCGCCGACATGACGACGGTTTACCAGCACCATGTGTCGCGCACCGATGTAGATGCCTTCATTGCCTTCTACGGCTCGCCTGCTGGACAGCATCTGCTCGATGCGCAGCCGTCCATCACGAAAGAGTACATGCCGATTGTGATGCAGCGGCAGCAGAAGGCCGTCGATGAGCTCACCGACCAGTTGCAGAAGGACATGGCAGAATTCAGCAAGTCCATCGCGCCTGACGCGAGCACTCCGGCTCCGAAGTAGCTGTCGCAAATAGGAATCGAAGCCTAAGGCCCCCGGACGCGCTCGTCAGTCTGGCGACTATAATTGCCCGGGTTGTATTCAGCATCTCTGGAGCTCGACGAAATGCCCTTGGAAAGTGGCGAAGCTCGCACGATGACCGCGGACACGGGGTTCACAGACCGCATGACGCACGAGCGCTGGGTGATTTGCGCTCTTTTGTTTTTTGCCACGGTCATCGCCTACGTCGACCGTGCGGTGATCGCCAATCTCAAGAACACCCTTGAAAGCGTCATTCCGGGCCTGAACGACTTCAAATACGGCATCATCACTGTCGCCTTTCAGTTGGCCTACGGCATCGCCATGTTGGTAGCGGGCGGGCTCACCGACAAACTAGGCACACGCAAGGCGTTCGCCATCGCCATTTGCCTGTGGAGTGTGGCCGCCATGCTGCCAGGCGCGGCGTTTTCTGTCGCCAGTTTCGCGCTGGCCATGTTCCTGCTCGGCCTTGGCGAGGCGGCCAACTTTCCCGCCTGCATCAAGACAGTCGCTGAGTGGTTCCCCAAGCGGGAGCGCGCCTACGCAACCGGAATCTTCAACTCTGGCGCCAATGTGGGCAACATGGTGGCGCCTGTAGTGGTCTCGGCGCTCGTGGCCTTGTTCAGCCAATGGAGCTTTTTGGGGCCTGCAAATGCTTGGCGTGGCACCTTCGTCGTTGCAGGCTGTTTGGGATTTGTGTGGCTGGCATTCTGGCTAACCCTTTATCGCCGGCCTGAAGAGCATCGCCACGTTTCCAAGGCAGAGCTTGCCCTTATTCTCAGCGATCCAATTGAGAAGGTTCACAGCGTTCCGTGGAGCCATGTACTGCCGTGCAAGGAAACATGGGCCTTCGCCATCGCCAAGTTTCTCACTGATCCCATTTGGTGGTTCTATCTGTTCTGGATCCCCGGCTATCTCCAGACCACCTTCCATTTGAGTCTCTCGCAGATCCGTGTCCCCGTGATGCTGGCGTATGCCATTTCAATTGTCGGCAGCATTGGCGGCGGCTGGCTTTCGGGAGCACTGATCAACCGAGGAATGACGCTTAGCGCAGCCCGCAAGACCGCAATGCTGCTTTGCGTGCTTTGCATCGCGCCCATCTTTCTCGCGCCGTTCCTTCATCAGCTGTGGGTCGTGGTGGCGCTGTTGGGTCTGGCCACTGCCGGTCACCAGGGATGGTCGGCAACTCTGTTCACATTGCCCTCCGATATGTTTCCCAAGGCCGCGGTCGGCAGCGTGACCGGCATCGGCGGCATGGCGGGAGCGTTCGGCGGAGTGTTGCTTCTGTTCAGCGCGGGGGCGATTGTTCAAAAAACCCACAGTTTTGTATCGCTCTTTATCATCGCGTGCCTCGCCTACCCAACGGCTTTGATCATTATCCATAGCATCTCGCCGAAACTCGCTCCGGCCCGGATGCACTAGGGCCTGTTCCAAAAGTTCGCGTCGAAAATGAGCCTGTCATCCTGAGCGAAGTTTGGCCCGCTCCTGGGCCAAACGGGGTCGAAGGATCTGCAGTTGTTCCTTGCTATTTATGCTGCGAACTTCGAGGACACTACACTAGCCTGTTGTGTCAAAATCGGATCAAGGCCGTCAGATCTAAGGACCGCTCGACGATTTCCATCGGGCGTTTGTGTATCGATGTTCTAAAACGGCACGCAGGAAAACTTCCCTGCCGATTCCGTTCATTTCCGCGAGGAATCCAATGAAAACGCGATTATTCTTCTCTTCCATGCGCAAAGTTTTTGGTGCGGCGGTTGCGCTTTCCTCTCTCTTCTTCGGGGTTTTCTGTCCCGCTACTGCGCAGCGGCTGCCCACTACCGTCGTGCCCACTCACTACACGCTTGCGTTCACGCCCGACTTGAAAACCGCCACTTTCTCAGGCGATGAATCGATCGACGTGAACATCGCGCAGCCCACGCGCTCCATCACGCTCAACGCCATTGAGATCGCGTTCCAGTCGGTTAACATCTTCCCCAACGGCCCGCAGCAGACCGGAACGGTGAGCCTCAATGCCGACAAGCAGCAGGCGACATTCACCTTCCCCGCGACCATCCCCGCCGGCAATGCGACCATCAAGATCCGCTATACGGGAATCCTCAACAACGAGCTGCGCGGTTTCTATCTCTCAAAGACAGCGCGCCGCAACTATGCGGTTACGCAGTTCGAGGCCACCGACGCGCGCCGCGCGTTTCCCTGCTTTGACGAACCAGCCTTTAAGGCCACATTCAATATCTCGCTTACCATCGACGCAAGCGACACCGCGATCTCCAATAGCGCCATCGTCAGCAACACGCCTGGACCCGGCGCAGGCAAGCACACTCTCGCATTCGGCATCACTCCCAAAATGTCTACCTATCTCGTCGCCTTCCTGGTCGGCGACTTCCAATGCGCTGCTGGTCAGCAGGATGGTGTGGACATCCGTGTTTGCGCCACTCCCGACAAAGTCGCGCTCACGCAATTTGCACTCGACCTGGCCAAGTTCACCCTGCATTACTACGACGATTACTTCGGCATTCATTTCCCGCTCAAGAAACTCGACCTCATTGGCATTCCCGACTTCGAGGCGGGCGCGATGGAGAACTTCGGGGCCATCACCTTCCGCGAAAACGCTCTGCTGATTGACCCAAAAACCACGCCGCTTCCCAACAAGATCGAAGCCGCCGTCGACATCACCCACGAGATGGCCCACCAATGGTTCGGCGACCTCGTCACCATGCAATGGTGGAACAACATCTGGCTCAACGAAGGCTTTGCCACCTGGATGGAAAACAAGCCAGTCGCTGCCATGCATCCCGAGTGGAATATTCCGCAAGTAGTAGCCAGCGACGAAGAGAGCACGCTGAACGTCGACGCGCAACCCACCACGCGCGCCATACGCGCCAATGCGGATACGCCTGCTGAGATCAACCAGATGTTCGACTCGATCGCTTACGGCAAGGCCAGCGATGTCCTGCTGATGGTCGAGAATTATCTCGGCGAGGAAACCTTCCGCAAAGGCGTCCATGCTTACCTGGCCGCGCACGAATACGGCAATGCAACCGCCGAGGATTTCTGGAACGCCCAGACGGAAACAAGCCACAAACCCGTCGAGAAAATCATGAGGTCGCTGGTAGAACAGCCGGGCGTGCCCATCCTCAGCTTTGGCGCTCCGGCCGCGGGTAAGGTTCCAGTCGCTCAGACGCGTTTCTTCCTCAGCCCCAGCATCACACCGAACACGGACCAGAAGTGGACGCTGCCCGTCTGCTTCAAGACAGGCAGTGATTCGCATGACTGCGAGCTGCTTGCACCCGCGACGTCCAGCCTCAAGGTTCCGCAGGCCGCCCTCTTCTTCGCCAATGCTGGCGGCAAAGGCTACTACCGCAGCGCCTATGCACCCGCCCAGTACTCGGCGCTGGTGGATCATGTTGAGTCCGGCCTCACTCCAACTGAACGCATTAGCCTGGTCAGCGATGAATGGGCGCAGGTGCGTGCCAATAAGTCCACCGTCAGCGACTATCTGAACCTGGTAGCCGCTCTCAAAACCGACTCCGACTCCGAGGTGCTTTCCGGAGCCTTCGCCGGCTTCGGCGCTATTGCCTATCAGGTGGCATCAACTAAGGAGGAGCGCGATGCCCTCGGCGCGTGGATTCGCCACAACTTCGCGCCCGAGTACGCCAGGCTCGGTACCCCAGCGCCCGATGACTCGCCCAATACCCGCGAGCTGCGAGCCAGCCTCTTTGAGCAGCTCGGCTATCACGGAAACGATCCCGATATCATTGCGCAGGCTCGCGAAATCGGAAATCGCTACCTCGCCGATCCAGCCGCGGTGGATCCCACCCTGGCGCAGGCGGCTCTTGCGATTGCAGCTGAAAATGGCGACGCCGCGCTCTTTGACAAGCTGCAGAACGTGTATGAGACATCCACTGATCCGACCCTGCAGGAGGGCGCGCTCTACATGCTCGTCCAATTCAAGGATCCTGCGCTCCTCGACCGCGCCCTCAACTTCGCGGTCTCGAACAAGGTGCGCAACCAGGACACGGCCATTCTTCTCGCCATCGCTCTCGAGGTCCCTGAGAACCGCGATCGGGCGTGGCAATTTGTCAAGACACATTGGGACGAGGTAAAGGCGCAGCTCACAACCGACCTGGGTTCTTATCTTGTCACTGCAACAGGCAGCTTCTGCACCGCCGAGGCCCACGATGACGTGGAGAGTTTCTTCGCCTCGCACAAGGTCGACTCTGCCGACGTAGCGGTGAAGCACGCCCTTGAGCACATCGATGAATGTGTCGAGCTGCGCAAATTGCAGGAACCGAATTTGAAAACCTGGATCGCCGCGCAGCCCGCAATGTAACAACGCCGAGTTTCATCAATCAGCTTTGTATCGGGGCATGACTTTGCAGGCTGGGGGAAAAACCCGCGGCGGGGGGAGGCGGGGTTTCACAGCCTGCGGAAAAACTCGCCTCGGGGAGTCTTGCAACAAGGGCAGGGCTTTACAGGCTGCGGAAAAACTCAATCCAAGGGGCTTTGTAACAAAGGCACGGCTTCAGCCGGGCCGATAAGGTCAGCAGAATGAGTCGGGCTTTAGCCCCTGCCCATTCATTCTTTGCCGAATTCGCTTTTCGTTCCCACTTTTTCCGCAGCCTGTTCAGTCGGGCCGCAAAGACGATTAAATGAGAGTGGGCTTCAGCCCCTGAGGGACGCTTGTCAGAAGCTTCGCTCAGCTTGATGAGTTTTTCCGCAGCCTCTTCAACCCCCGCGCAAAATCCGCCGTGTCATCGGGGCCTTTAGGCACGGAAGAAATTGCTTCGAGAATCAGCCAACTCAAAGTTCAGTGGGGCCGCTTCAGAGCTTCCGCAGCCGTTCGCAGGCCTCGTCCAGCTCTGCATCCTGCTTGGCGAAGCAATAGCGCAGCAGGTTCTCGCCGCGGCCAGGACGGAAGAACGCCGAGCCGGCAACTGCAGCCACTCCCGTTTCGCGCAAAAGATAACGCGCCTTTTCGGCAGCAGTTTTGCCCGGTAACCGTTCGGCGCTGGCCATGATGTAATAAGCGCCCGGAGGCACCGAAGGTTCCATGCCCGCGTCATGGAGCGCGCTCAGCAGGCGCCCGCGCTTCGATTGGTGATCGGTCGCCACTTGCGTATAAAAGCTGGGCGGCAACTGCTCCAGCCCCGCCGCCGTGCCAATCTGGAAAGGCGCGGGCGCGCAAACATAGGTCAAATCATGGAAGTGCGCCATCGCCGGCATCCAGCGCGCATCGGCCGTTGCGTATCCCACGCGCCATCCCGTGATCGAAAATGTCTTGCTGAAACCTGAAATCACGATGGTGCGCTCACGCATCCCAGGTAGCGTCGCCGGGCAAATGTGCCGCGCGCCGTCGTACACAAAGTATTCGTAGATTTCGTCGGTGATGAGGAAGAGGTCGCGTTCGATCGTGAGTTGGGCGACTGCTTCGAGCTCGGGCAACGTGAAGATTTTGCCACTTGGATTGGCGGGCGTGTTGAGCAGGATGGCGCGCGTTCGCGGCGTAACGGCAGCGCGCATTGCGTCTACGTCAAGCTGCCAGTCCGGCTCAGCTCAAGGCGACGATCACCGGATTGACGCGCAGCGACTTGAGCGTATTGACGTGGTAGCCGTAGAAGGGCTCGAAGAGCAGCACATCGTCGCCCGGATTCAGCAACGCCATGGCCGCCGCGTGTAATCCCGCGGTCGCGCCCGAAGCCACCAGCACTTCGCGCTCGGCATCGTAGCGCAGGCCGTAGTCGCGCATTTGCTTGGCCGCAATGGCCTCGCGCAGCCGCGCCATGCCGTCGCAGCGCGTATAGATGTTCTGTCCTTCGCGAATGGCCTGGATGGCCGCGGCTTCAACCACCCCTGGTACCGGGGTGTCGCACACTCCCTGCGCGAGGTTGATGCCGCCCATGCGGTCGCACTCCGTGGTCATGGCGCGGATTTCGGACTGGAACGTCTCGGGCGCCAGCGAGCTCAAGGCAAGGCGCGAAACAGGTGTGGTTGTTAGCGTCGATGGGACGGGCACGGGGAAGATCCTTTCTTTCCATCTTACATATTTCGAAGCCCGAAAGCCTTTGGAAGCCCCGGATCCTTTGGGAACCTCTGGGGCTTTTGGGAGCTCCAAAGCCGAGTGACCGAGGTCGCAGCCAGGGATGGCGCCAGCATAGTATCGTGCACAAAGAATCGATGCATGAGCTTTCCATCGCGGTCAGCATTGTGGAGGCAGTGACCGAGTCGGCCTCTGCCTATCCTGGCGCGCGTGTCAAAAAGGTGCGGCTGCGGGTAGGCGCGCTGGCGTCGGTCGTTGACGATTCCCTCCAGTTCTGTTGGGAGTTGGCCACGGAAGGCTCGCCGCTTGCAGGTTCGTCGCTCGTGATCAACCGGCTGCCCGTCATCGTGCATTGCGATGCCTGCGGCGTGGATGCCGAGATTGAGGGCGTGCAGAGCTTCCGCTGCCCGCATTGCGGCGAACCGGCCGCCGATCTTCGCCAGGGCCGCGAGTTGGAGATCGAATCGATCGAACTGGAAGAACCGGAGCCCACAGAACCGGGAACCGGTGCGGCAAGGCAGGTTGAGGAGCAAATATGACCACGCGGATTGTAGAGCTACGGCGGGGAATTCTGAAGAAGAACGATGAGCTGGCGGCGGGATTGCGCGATCGCTATGCGGCGGACGGAGTGCTGGTGTTGAACCTCGTCTCCAGTCCCGGCACAGGCAAAACCTCGTTTCTTGAGCGCACCCTCCGCGAACTGCGTGCCCGCGGTGCGCACCCGGGGGCGCTGGTAGGCGATCTTGAAACCGACAACGATGCGCGGCGGCTGGCCGCAAGCGGCGCGCCTGTACGCCAGATCAATACCCACGGCATCTGCCACCTTGACGCGGAAATGATCGCAAAGCATCTCGACGGATGGGAGGGCGTCGCACTGGCTGGGCTTGACTATCTGTTCATCGAAAATGTCGGCAACCTGGTTTGCCCATCGAGCTACGACCTGGGCGAGCGCATTCGTGTGGCGCTGCTGAGCGTCACTGAAGGCGAAGACAAGCCGCTCAAATACCCGGGGCTGTTCAACTCGGCCGATGCAGCGGTGATTACCAAGATCGACCTCGCCGTTCCCTGCGCCTTCGACCGGGAGCTGGCTCTCAAGAATCTCAACGAAATCCGGCCCGGCATGCGGATCTTCGAGACCTCCGCCAAGACCGGCGCCGGAATGGAAGAGTGGCTCGCCTATCTCGCAGAGCAGCGGAGCCGGTGAACTTGCCCCCCGGTTCGTGCATGTCCGCCCACGAAAAAAGCTGATCCTGGGGATGGACTCATCAGGTCGACGATGCAGCTGCGCGCCGGCTTGGCGAAATCGTTTTATCTATGCGCAAATCACTTTAATCACCGGTCCATATCAGTAAATTTGGCCATTGCACAAACAGGGGTCGCAGCGGTACCTTGCAGCTAAGGTCGGTAGTACAAAATGGATCCCCTGGACTTCTCAGGGCGAGCCTTGCCTGCTGAAGAGCGCATCGAGCCGGGTTTCGCCCAGGATACGATCGAACATCTCTTCGAGTTCTCGCCAGACGCAATCCTCGTCACAGACGGAGATGGTGTGATGCGCGCCGCCAACCCCCGCGCTGAAGAACTCTTCGGTTACAGCTACGAAGAACTCATCGGGCAACCAGTGGAGATGCTGGTTCCGGCGCGCTTCCGTCCGACTCATCCCCGCCATCGCGAGGACTATAACGCGGCTCCTCGCGCCCGCCAGATGGGCGCGGCCCTCAATCTCTTCGGCTTGCGCAAGGATGGCTCGGAATTTCCCGTCGACATCATGTTGAAGCCGATTCAGACCGCGGCCGGACCGGCGGTGGTGAGCTTCATCCGCGACGCAACGGAGCAGCGTGCTGCGCAGGAGGCGCTACGGCTTCAGGACTTCAGGCTTCGTTCGATTCTTGAGAGCATTGGCGATTACGCAATTTATCTTCTCGACCGTGAGGGCCACGTCCTCACCTGGAACTCCGGCGCCGAGCGCATCAAGGGCTACAAAGCAGACGAGGTGCTGGGCCTGCACTTTTCGCGATTCTTTACTGAGGAGGATATTGAGCGCGGCCGCCCCGCCGAACTGCTGCGCCAGGCTGCCGCAAAAGAGCGTGTGGAAGAGGAAGGCTGGCGGGTGCGCAAGGATGGCTCCCGCTTCTGGGCCAACGCCGTGCTCACCACGATCCATGACTCCACGGGCGCGGTCACGGGATTCGCCAAAGTGACCCGCGATGTGACCGGGCAGAAGCAGGCGCAGGAATCGGTGATCGCCGAGCTGAGCAGCTTGCTGCTGGCCAACGTGGACGTTCGCAAGATGCTGGGCGCTTTTTCCGCCAGCATCAAGCCAGACGGTTCCGCATGACGCCGCGACGCTCGCGCTGTTTGACGAGACCACGGGCAAGCTGCGCGTTCAATTTCTCGCTCACGCTGATGACGCCAGCGCAAGCCAGGGCGAAATATTGCTCGATTCCGAAGCCTCGCCGAGCGGAAGAGCCTATCGGACGCGCAGGCCGCTGATCCTGAATCGGATCGAGCGTTGGCCCTTTGCTCCCGAGTCAATCAAGCACCTCACCACGATGGGCATTCAGTCCGGGATCTGGGCTCCCCTCGTTCATCGCGACCGGCCCCTGGGTGCGCTGATGGTGGGCAGCCGCAAAGAGAACGCCTTTTCTGAGCGCGACAGCGAAATGCTGGCCCAGGTAGCCAACCAGGTAGCCATGGCCGTCAACAACGCACTGGCCTTTAAACAAATCGCCGAGTTGCGCGATCGCCTCACCCAGGAGAAACAGTATCTCGAAGACGAAATCAACGTGGAGCACCGTTTTGAAGACATCGTGGGCGAGAGCACTGGCTTGCGCAACGTCCTGCGCCAGATTGAAACAGTGGCGCCGACTGACGCGTCGGTGCTCATTCAGGGAGAAACCGGAACCGGCAAGGAGCTGCTGGCGCGCGCCGTTCACCGGCTGAGCCCGCGCAACGGACGCACCTTTATCAAACTGAATTGCGCTGCCATTCCCGCCGGTCTCATCGAAAGCGAGCTCTTCGGCCACGAAAAAGGTGCGTTCACGGGAGCCATCGCGCGCAAGATCGGCCGCCTCGAGCTGGCGCATGACGGCACGCTTTTCCTCGATGAGATCGGCGAGTTGCCGCTCGACCTGCAGCCCAAACTGCTGCGTGCGCTGCAGGAGCGCGAAATTGAACGGCTCGGCGGAACGCGGCCTATTCCCGTCAATGTGCGCCTCATCGCGGCCACCAACCGCGACCTGGCCAAAATGGTCGCCGAAAAAGAATTCCGCAGCGATCTCTATTACCGCCTCAAGGTCTTCCCCGTCTTTGCGCCGCCATTGCGAGAGCGCGCCGCCGACATTCCCATCCTGGTGCGCCATTTCGTCTCCCGCCATGCCCGCCGCATGGGAAAGACAATCGAGACCATCCCGCCCGAAGCAATGGCGGCGCTGGTTGCATGGAGTTGGCCGGGAAACATCCGCGAGCTTGAGAATTTTCTTGAGCGTGCGGTGATCCTGTCGCGCGGACCCGAGCTCCACGTGCCGCTGGCCGAGTTGGAAACCATGGAGTCAGAAGAAGAAGAGGATGCGGCCGCAGACGCCAATCCCACCCTGCAGGCCGCCGAGCGCGAACATATTCTGCGCGCATTGCGCGATGCCAAAGGAATGATTGGCGGACCTACCGGCGCAGCCGCTCGCCTCGGCCTCAAACGCACCACGCTCAATTCGAAAATCAAAAAGCTCAGAATCGAGCGCAGCGACTATATGTAGTCGCCGCGACGAAATATCGTCATCGTCACTTCGTCACCGACCCCGCCTTGTCACCCTTCACGCCACCGACATCCAGAGCATAACTGAGTTAGTTTCAATCGTTCGCGGACATTTTCAATTCGCAGCGAAAGTTTGGCACGCGTCGTGCCTTATCACTGGCATGGCGCAGGACGAGCCAGCAAGTGCTTCGAATCAGCGTTGACGAAAACCCGGAAGCGATCGTGATCAAGCTGGAAGGGCGCATCGCCGGACCAGAGGCGGCCGAACTTGGCCGCCTGTGGAAAGAAAAAGCTCCGACCCTCGCGCAGAAAAAACTGTCTCTTGATCTACGTGAAACTACGTTTGCCGACGCCGGTGGGATACGGGTGTTGAAAGCCATCTACTCCCAAACAGGAGCCGCACTCCTCACCGGTACACCCTGGACCCAATACCTTGCCGAAGAAGTAGCGTGCAAGAACTCACAAGAAGCGGACACGGAGAACTGAGATGAACATGGGACACGAATCGACAAGCCGAACAGATCTTCCTTCTTACAGGATGAGCGAGTTCTTCAAGGCATTGCCTGCCGCGGCGCTGGCCGATCTGGAGCCGTTACTGGCGCCCTCCACCTACCCCTCCGGCATGGTTCTCTTTAGCGAAACGCAGTCCGCTTCGGGCATCTACGTCGTCCTCGATGGCGAGGTCAAGCTTTCCATTAATTCAAGCGATGGCCGCCGCCTGAGCTTCCACATCGCCAAGGCCGGCGAAGTTCTCGGCCTCTCGTCCGCGCTCACAGGCGGCGCTCACGAGATGACCGCGGATACGGTCTACCCGTCCAAAATCGCGCACATCTCGCGTCAGGTCTTCCTGCAGTTTCTCGCTCGTCATGCCGATGTGTATCCCATCGTCATCCGCGAAGTGAGCCACAGCTTCAATCTTGCCTGCGAGCAGTTGCGCATGGTGGGTCTCTCCACTTCGGTGCCTGAGCGCCTGGCGCGGCTGCTGCTGGTTTGGAGCGACGACTCCGGCCAGAAGCCGGAGCGCGCCGCCCACTGCCGCATGTCCCTCACGCACGAGGAGATCGGCGAATTCATCGGTGCCTCGCGCGAGACTGTCACGCGTACATTGAGCATTTTCAAAAATCGCAATCTGGTGGCGCAGCACGGCTGCACCATCACCATCCCGAGCCGCATGGCCCTTGAGAGCTATACGCGCGGGTAATATTGCCTAGTCTTCTTGCGTTGCAAGTTTCATGGGGGGAAGCAGCAAGTCTTGGACAACGCCGCAGGTCCTGTAGCACTGCAAATCTGAATTGGCCGTTCGGCTGGGATGCACAATGTGGAAGGCATCGCGCATCCCAGCCGAACGGCCAAAGTTTTTTCAGAACCGCATCGAGTGTCTGTCTCTAAAGTCCGCATCAAAAACAAGTTGTCATCCTGAGCGAAGATTGGCGCGTGTTTCGCGCCAATCGTAGTCGAAGGACCTGCATTTTTCTTTCAACGCTATGGTCTACTGATCCATCGGCCAACGTGACTGCACAACCGCTAGCGGGTAGAAGCTGTCCGCTTCAGCGCCAACTGCGCGGCATGGTAGCCGCACATGCCGTGCACGCCTCCGCCCGGCGGCGTCGACGCCGAACATAGATAGAGATTCGGCGCGCTGGTCGCGTAGCCGCTCAGGGTTGGCCGGAATAGCATTTGGCGCATCGTCAATGCGCCGCCGCTAATGTCGCCGCCGACGAGGTTCGCATCCATCGATTCCAGCTTCGCCGGCGAGGAGATATTCCGCGCCAGGATGCAATCACGGAATCCCGGCGCAAAGCGCTCAATCTGCGCCTCAATGCGTTCAGTCATGTCGAATGTCGATCCATTCGGAACGTGGCAATAGGCCCACAAAACGTGTTTCCGCTCCGGCGCGCGCGATGGATCGAAGAGCGTCGGCTGCGCCGCCAGAACGAAGGGCCGCTCGGCGCATTGCCCGTGCGCCACGGCGTATTCCGAATCAGCGATCTCTTCAAACGTGCCGCCCAGGTGGATGGTGATCGCGCGGTAGCAGTCTGATGCTCGCCACGGGACCGGCTGGGACAGTGCGTAGTCGATCTTGAACGCTCCCGGCCCCTGCTGGAAGCGCTCGAGCGATTGCCGGTAGTCCGGCTTGAGCCGTTCGCCGGCGATCGCCAGCAACTGCCGCGGCGCCGTGTCGAACAGCACAAGCGCGTTGTCCGGTTCAAGCTCACGAAACGCGGCCGCATCGATGCGGCGCGAAGTGTGCACCGTTCCGCCGAGTGTCTTCAGGTAGGCGATGAGTGCGTCTGGAATGGCCTGCGCGCCGCCCCGCGGAATCGGCCAACCCACCGCGTGAATCGTGATTGCGAACATCAATCCGATGGCGGCGCTCAACGGCTGGTCGAAACTCAGAAACGAGTGGCCCACCAATCCGGCAAAGACGGAGCGCGTGCGTGGCTTTGAAAAGTGGCTCCGGGCGAAACTTTGCGCCGACTGTAGCGCCGTCAACCCGAATTGAGCCATAAGCAGCGGGTGATGCGGAATGCGCAGCATGGGTCCAAGGGTGTCTTCAGCGAAGGATGCCCAGTGATCGACCGCAGGTTGGACAAGCCGCCTCCACTCCTTGCCGTCCAGGCCGAGCAGGCGCTCCGCCTTTGCAAGGTCGCGATCCAGGACCACCGCGCTGCCATCGTCGAGCGGATGCGCCAGCGGCGCTTCGCCATGAATCCACTCCAATCCGAAATCTGCCAGCGGCAATGCGTTGAAAAATGGCGAGCCCGCCGCAAACGGGTGCACGGCCGAGCCGAAGTCGTGCAGAAAACCCGGCAGTGTGAGCGGCATCGTGCGTACGGCGCCGCCCGGTTCGGCTTCTGCTTCGAACACCTCGACGCTCATTCCCGCATGCGCCAGCTCAATGGCCGCAGCCAATCCGTTCGGGCCCGACCCAATGACGAAGGCTCGTTTCATCCCTGAATCCTCCAGCGCGTTTGAGGGATTGATGCCCCTAGCTGATCCATCCGTCTCCCACCAAAACTACACCGACGCCCGTGACACAAAGTCGTTGCCTAGAGCAACCCTGTTCTCCGTTCTGGTTCCCTGTTCCCTGTTCCCTGCTCCCTGCTCCCTATTCCCTATTCCCTGTCTTTTAGTCATGCGGCGGCAGCTCCTCCGGCCATTCCACTACCGCATAATTGCCATCCGCGGTCATCGTCAACTCCGGAGCATAGAGCCCGAGATACTCGCGGCGCCACCAATTACCGGTACGACGCTTCTCATCCGTCGAGGTAAACCAATACTGCCAGAGCACTGCGCGCACATAGCGTGGCGGAACCTGCGGGAACGGATTGCCGCGGAAGAGCGCCAGCACATCGGCGTCGCCAACCAGCAGCCGCTCTTCCGTGATGGGAACAATATTGTTCTGCCGCCAATCGCCGAGCGATGCGAACCACAGGTTCCAGTCGAAACGCGGCTGATACGGCGCGTAGATTCGTGGCGCCTCATTCAACGCCTGCGGCTTGTTGCAGAAAGGATATGCAGTCCAGTTCTGGCCGTCATTCGATCCCTGAAACTCAATCTCGTATCGGCCGCGAGTCATGACGGCAAACAGGCCATACTGGTTGGCAATGCGAAATGGTTCGAGCGCGACGATGGGCTTAACGGGCAGCGGAATCTCGCGCAGCGCAATGCCGATCATCTCCGCGGTTGTGTCGTAGGCGATCCATGTCAACATGACCGTCGCGAATGCCAGCCCCACCGCACGCCACTGAGAGGCAAGCCGATTCAGTAAGCTCACGCGCACGATGCGGCCCTCTTGCGGCTCAGTCTCTGCCTCAGCTGCTTCGGCTTTGCCCGCAGCCAGAATCGACAACGGCTGCTCATCCTCGGCCTCAGGCTCCCGCACCGGTTCGGGCTCATGCAAGCGAAACCTCGCAGGAACAAAGCGCGCCAGGAACTTGTCATCGAGCAGCAAAAATCCCAGCGAAAAAACCAGGTAATTCAAGAACGTGTAATTGGCTGTCAGAATCACGCCGATCTCCCACGGCGTAACGATGAAAAAGCAAATCAATCGCACGCGCCGCGGGAAAAACATCATGAACACCAGGACCAGTTCCATCGCCAACGTGGCGCCGACCGAGGCTGCCTGAAACCAGTGCGGCAAGTGCTGGACGTACCATCCAACCCACGTGGGCAGCGGACCGTTTTGGTAGTACTCGTCCATCGCCGTGAAGTGGCGCCACTGCGGGTCCCCGCTCAGCAGTTTCACCATGCCCGATTCGAAGTAAATTCGAAACCACTCCCACTGCAGCAAAAACCAGCTTGCGCGCGACGGCGGATCGTCCGCGCCCCATCCGGGCATCAGGCCGCGCGGCGCGAAAAACAGCGCCAGAAATCCGGCTTCGAGCAGCATGCCGTCCGACTGATAGCTCGAAAACACGCTCGACGCGCCGATAAATGAGAGGAAGCACAGAAAACAAATCAAAAAATTCAGGCGCGGCCAGAGATTGAAGAATGCAACCACCGATGCGATCAGCCCGATCCACGTGATCGCCATCAGCATCGTCGAGCTTGCCGAAACCCAATAGAGCGTGGGAGCGTACCAATAGCGCTCGAAGCCCAATTGATCCGCCACGGCGGCGAGATACTTCTGCGCTGGCAGAACACCGTCCGGACCGATCAACCCCTTGATCTGAAACAGCAGCGAATAGAAAGCAGAGAAGTAGATCGCGGCCAGCGCACGCAGAAAGATCCACCGTGGAACCAGCCGGCCGCGCAGGCCGTGTTGCGAATCGAACAACCACCTTACAACGTCGATCGGGTTCCGCAGCCTCATGTCTCGAACAGGATACCGGCTGGCCAGCTGCCTGTCATAAATGAATTCGCACCGCCTTCTCTCATACATCGCCGCCTCAGCCCAATGGCTCACGCAACAACGCCGGCCGCTCCGCATGCAGCGTCAGCATCAACTCGCCAAACAGAGTGTTGGCCCACGCGAACCACGGTCGCGTGAACTTTGCGGGATTGTCTTTGTTGAACGACTCGTGCATGAACCCTGTCCCGGCTGTGGTGTCGCGCAGCCAGCGCAGGCACTGCAGTATCTCCGCATCGCTGGTCGATGTGAGGGCGCGGTAGGTGATCGACATCGGCCAGATGGCATTGAGCCCGATGTGGGGCCCGCCAACGCCTTCGGCCGCCGTGCCGAAGAAAAAATAGGGATTCGCGTCGCTCAGCGCGAAGGCGCGCGTCCGCTGGTAGATCGGATCGTCCGGCTCGCAGATGCCCAGGTAGGCCATCGAAACCAAGCCAGGCGCGTCGGCGTCGTCCATCAGCAGGCTGTTGCCATAGCCGTCCACTTCATACGCCCAGATCTCGCCAAATCTTGGATGATTCACTCGCCCCGCTTGCGCAGTTGCCTGCGCCACTTCATCCGCCAGCCCCCGGGCCTGCGCCGCAAGCGCCGCGTCCTGAGCGGCATCGCTTGCCAATTCTGCAAGTTGACCGAGCGCCTTCACGGCAAACAGATTGGCAGGCACAAAAAGTGGAAAGGTGCACGCATCGTCCGAAGGACGAAACATGCTGAAGATCATTCCGTTCGCGCGCGCCGGGTTTCCGAATCCCGAAAGCCCCAAAGTGTCGTAGGGAGAAAGAGCCTGGCGCTCGAAACTATAGGGGCCGGGCGATTGCTTGCGCTGTTGTTCCTTAAACGTGCGAAGAATCGCCGCCGCTGCGGCCTTCCATTGCGCATCGAATGGACCGCTGTCGCCCGTCGCCTTCCAATAACCGTGTGCCAGACGAATGGTATAGCACAGCGAATCGATCTCCCATTTGCGCTCACCCACGCCCGCGTGGTGGTCGGTGCGGTCGTGTACGGCCCACGACAACGGAGCGTCCGCTGGATTCCGCATGAATGCGTTGGCGTAGGGATCGATCAGAATCATGCGCGTTTGCCGCCGTACCACGCCTTCCAGCAGCACACGCAGCCGCGCATCCTGCCGTGCGAATCGCAGATACGGCCACACCTGCGCGGAAGAGTCGCGCAGCCACATGGCATCAATGTCACCCGTCACCACGTACGTATCTGGCTTACCCCCGAATTCGCCAGGATGAACCGTGGTGTCGAGCGTGTTTGGAAGACAGTTCTCCACGAGCACGCGCAGCGCCGGATCGGCAACCTGGCGCTTGAGTACTGTAATGGCTTCTTCGATGGCTGGCGAACTGAATCGCCTGGCACCAGGCGCAGGTCGCGCATGCGGCAGCACTGGGCTTGCCGGCAAATCGGTGGCGCCGGCGATTGCGTTGGTCACGCTCGCTTGCATCGCGGCGAAAGCCCCAGCCGTAGCCAAGAACGTGCGTCGTGTCGCCATGCATTTCGTTGGCCCAGCATTCTTCTTAACTCGCGCATTCGATGAAGCAGAATTTTCTGGCACCCACCTAGCATAATCAAGACAACCGGTACGGCGCACGCTGCGAACGCGACAGCATGCTGTTCGCCTCATCGTCGTTCTTGAATCGCTCCATCACTGGATCCCAATTCAACTTGCGTTTGAGCACCATCGCCATGTCGTGCAGCAGGCACGTGGAACAGGCGCGATGTCCCAGCTCTACAGGTGAAATAGGCTCCTGGCGGCTGATGATGCAGTCGAGCCAGTTGCCGTGCTGTTCCTTGCTTTCGTACAGATGAATCTCGTCAGGACCGATGACCGACTTGATCAACTGCGGATCGCTTGAAGCAAGCGCGGTAGCGTCGTTCAATTTCGCCACCGGATCGCTCTTCGTCACTTGCTCATTGCCTCGCGAAACAAAGATCCAGCCCTTGCTTCCGTAGAACTTGATGCCGTTGGGGTAATCCCCGCTCACGCTCATGTGCACGCCGTTCGCCGAAATGCCGTTCGGAGCGTACTTCGCCTCGGTCTTGAACGGTCCGTGCACGTCCCACAGGCCGTGGTCGGGAAACTCCGCGTGGCCCCAAATCTCAACGGGCCCGGTGTACTCCGTGTTCATGCCCCAATGTGCGCTATCGATGTGGTGCGCTCCCCAGCCCGTAATCATGCCTGCGCCAAACTGGCGGCAACGCAACCACCCTGGGCGGTCGTATCCTTCGCGCGGATGCACGCGGTCGAGCGTGTAGTACACGTATGGAGTCTCGCCGAGCCACATTTCGTAATTGAACCAGTCTGGTGCAGTCATGGGAGTCTTATCGCCCCCCGCTGGGTCGCCGGGCAGGCCCACTTCCACGCGCTGCAAATCGCCGATGCGCCCGTTGCGCACCAGTTCTGCCGCGTAACGAAACTGGACGGTCGAACGCTGCTGGCTGCCGATCTCGAGGATGCGGCCCGACGCCTGCACGGCGTTGCTCAGCGCGCGCCCTTCGGCGATCGTCAGCGACGCCGGCTTTTGCAGATAGACGTCTTTGCCGGCGCGCACTGCATCCACGCCAATCAGCGCGTGCCAGTGGTCGGGAGTGCTCACCACCACCGCGTCGATGTCTTTGTTCGCCAGCAGCTCGTGATAATTCGCGTATCCTGTCACGCCGTCGTAGCGTGTGCCCGTCTTTTGCGCGTAGTAATCGTTGACAAATTTCTTGCCATCCTCAACGCGATGCGCGTCCAGATCGCAGACAGCAACGATGCGCGCGCGATCGTACTGCAGGATCAACGGCATGTCGTGCCCTCGCGAGATGCGGCCCACGCCGATTGCGCCAATGTTGATCCGTTTGCTGGGCGCGTACTGGCCAAAGACGCTGGCCGGCACGATGGCAGGAAAACTGATGGCTGCCACGGCTCCCGCGCCCGTCTTCAGAAAGCTGCGGCGAGAAATTCTGGTTACAGTCTTCAAATTTTGCTCCGTTCTTCTCTTACAAAATCCGAATTCAGACCGATTTTCTGTTCGACGCGAATTTATTATCCTGGGTCGCGAACTGTCAAGAACACGCCGGACTTCCTTGCTCCAGCGCATTTCTCCATCTCCACTCGTCTCCATCCCGGTGGGGACCGAAACCACGGACCTTGTGATATACTTCGAGACGTGAACAAAATCAAATCGTCAGCCTTTCTGGTATCCAGGACCGGTCAGGGCTGCGCATAGAGCGAGAACATGAAGGAATCCGCCACTCTCATCGACCCAACACCGACACAAAGCGCCTACGTCGTCACAGATCCCGATCTGGACCTCAGTCCAATGACGGGAATGACCAGAAAGCACTATATCGAATGCGGTCAATACGTTCTGGGACGAGCTTTCCGGCATGTGAAATCATTCGACTCACCGATTGTTTTTCCTCTGGTGCCAGGCAAATCGTATCCTCAACCCGGCGCCCCGGAATGGCGGCACCGCTCGCATGAGTTTGAGGCGCTGGAGAGAACCTTCGACCTTGCGGCGCCGCTGATCCATGTCGATCCCGAGGTCTCCATCGGCAACATCAAACTGCGCGATTATTATTGTCACCATTTCTACAACGCGCTCACGCCCGGACATTCAAACAGCCTGCCGTTGCCCGAGGATCTGCCCGACGCGACCTATCAGTTCACATGCGAGTTCGGCGGGTTGGCGAAGACCTTGCTGATGATGCCCGACGTGTTGTGGCCACACCTGTCCCAGCAACAGCGTGATGCGATGGCCGCCACCATCTCAAAGTGGGCGCATCGCAGGACCACCCAGAACAACTGGCGGCTCTTCAACATTTGCGCGCTCTCCTTCCTGAAGAAGAACGGATATGCGATCGATGACGACCTGCTCAAGAGCCACCTGATGTGGATCGCCTCCTACCATGCAGGCAACGGCTGGTATTTGGAGCAAAGCTACAACTACTACACGATCAGTCTTTTTGTGGTCTATGGAACCATCTGGAGCCGGACTTTCGGCCGGGAACACTATCCGGAGATTGCCGCCGTGCTCGAAAAAAGCTTTACGGAACTGTTTCAGACCTACACCGGCTTTTTCGGACGGAACGGCTTCATCAACATGTGGGCAAGAAGCATCTGCTATCGCTCCTGGGTTTCGGGTGGGTTCCCCGTGTCTTTTCTGCTCGCGTCGAAACCGCCGCTCGATCCCGGATGGGCGCGGCGCTTATGCTCCGGATCGATCCTGCAGTTCACGGCCCGGCAAGACTTCTACGAAAACGACATCCCCAGTCTGGGCTTTTATGGCCATCGGGAATTCGCGATCCAGAACTACAGTTGCCCGGCGAGCCCGTTCATCATGTTTCTGCCTTTCATTTGCCTTGCATTGCCTGAAAATTCTCCTTTCTGGACGGCGAAGGAAAACGACGGCATGTGGACAGAGCTGGGAACGAAATCAAAAAGAACGATTCTTGAAAGACCGGGCATTGTCCTGGTGAACCACGGCAGCAGCGGAAGCTCGGAGATCATTTCCGGCAAGGTGTACGACGACGACCACAATTATTCCAAGCTGGTGTTCAATACCCATTTCCCCTGGGAGGACCACAATCCCAAAGGTGGAACATCGCAGGAGTACAGCTTCCGCAGTCTCGACCCGCGCGATCTGCGCGGCGTCGACATCAATTTCTATCTTACCGGTCGCGCCGTCGATAACACGGCATCGAAGGACAGCGGGTACGTGACTTCGCAGAGGATTCTCTTCAACGGCGTGCGCTACGGGGTGCTTTACCGGCAGCTCATCATGAGGAGGCCGCCAAACAATGGCGTCGGATACATCATCGACCTGGCCGAAATCACAATACCTGGCGGTACCGTGCGCGTAGACCGCTGCCGGCTCGCTTTTGAGCATGAACTTACGCTTGGCCATTTCGGCCTGCCCCACATGGACGGGAAAAGTGCCACCGTGCACCCATTTGAGACAACTGAGGGACGAGGAATCACAGCCTCGATTCCAGGCCGCCAGGTGGCGCTCATTGCTTACTCGGGGTGGGATGAGGTGGAAAGCCAGGTGCATCGCGGTTTCAATGCGGAGTCGGAAGAGAGCACCGTGTTGTACGTTCACCGCAAGCGCACCACCAGAAATCCCTCGATGGAACTGATGATTTCTGCGATGCTGCACAAAACGGATGACATGGCTTGGACGCCGGAAGAATTACGTCCCGTCAAAGACATTTGCATTATGGACGTCACCCCGTCGGGTTCGGTTCTAGGAGCCGAAATCACCCTGGCGGATGGCGCCGTTTACTTGGTTGACTTCAAGGATGTGGACGGATTGAGGAGTTGATGACCGTTCTCTTGTCCAATCCAACTTCTTGCTTTAGGGTTGGAGCGGGCATAAAGCGTCTCACGGTCCTATCAACAGTGAGACGCTTTAAATCTCTGCCACCGGAATCTGCACCTTCTTGCCCTCGCCGCAGGCTTCGTAGATACTGCGCACCAGTTGCAGCGCGCGATATCCTTCCTCGCCCGACGATGACGACGCGCGGCCTGCTTTGCACGCTTCGCCAAAGTCAGCCAATTGCCGCTCAAATGGTATGAGCGAAATCGCCATCGGATCGGACGCTCCCGATTTCGACTGCTGCGAAATCGGCGCCGCCTCGCCGTGGTCGCCCTGCACGTCCCACGTCGTCAATTGGTCGCCAGTCACAATTGCGCTTCCCTTTGTCCCATGAATCTCGATTCGCTCGGAGTAGCCGGGCCAAAGCGCAGTGCCAGCCTGGATGACTCCCGTTGCACCCGACGCGTAATGCATCACCGCGCACACCAGGTCCTCCGATTCAATCTTGTGCAGTGCCCCAAGATGCCAATAGCCAAACACCTCGTCCACAGCGCCGATGAGATGCAGCAGCACGTCCACCTGGTGGATGGCCTGGCTGATCAGCGCCCCGCCGCCCTCGCCGGCCCAGCTTCCCTTCACCGGCCGCGCGTAATACTCTGCCGTTCGGTACCATTTCACGTACGCATCCGCCTGCAGAATCCTGCCCAGCCGTCCCGCATCAATCGCGCGTTTTAAAAAAAGCGTCGAGTCGTCGAAACGATGCTGACTCACCACGCCCAGTTGAATTCCCGCCGCGCGCGCCGCCTGAATCATCCACGCAGCAGTCTCCAGATCCACCGCCATCGGTTTTTGCACCAGCACATGCTTGCCGTATTTCGCGCCCAATTCCACCGCTGCCAGGCGGTAACCGGGAAATGTGCACACGTCAAGATAATCCACGTCCGCACGCTGGCTCAGTTGCTCCGGGCTGGCAACAAGCTCGGCGCCAAATGCATCGGCAAACTTTCGTCCCTTCGCCTCTGTGCGATCGGTGCATGCCGTGACTT
This sequence comes from uncultured Acidobacteriaceae bacterium, assembly GCA_963758785.1. Lineage (GTDB taxonomy): Bacteria > Acidobacteriota > Terriglobia > Terriglobales > Acidobacteriaceae > Telmatobacter. The sequence continues at coordinate 91,697 of CAVWXA010000007.1, read as the reverse complement.
GGTAGCCAATGTTTTTATAAGCCTGCGCATGCTTCCACGCGATTGCGCCCGTGCCAATGATTCCAACGTTCATGCGTTGAATGACTCCCGAAGCGGACGTTGCCGCGAAAACCCATGATACAGAATGAGGATCGCAAAACAATTTGGGGCATCCGGCTTGCGCCCGATGCCCCGAAGTGAGTCTTACTCAATTTTTCGCTCGGCTGAAGCCATGATTCTAGAAGTCGAGCTTCAGACTGAATTGCAGAATGCGCGGCGTGTCGGGGCTTGTGGTCGTAATCTGGCCGAAGAGCGAGCTGTTGCGTGCCGCCGTGGGGCCCGGCAAGTTGGGGTGGTTCAAACAGTCAAAGCACTCGGACCGGAACTCGAGCTGCGTGGCTTCGTGGATGGGGAAGAAGCGCGTGATGGCCCCGTCAACATCGTAGTAAGTCGGTCCCAGGTACTCGTCGGGTCGTGTGTTGCCGTAGGTCCCGGCCGTGTTCGCCACGAACGACGCTGGATTCAGCACAACTTTACGCCCCTGCCCCGTCAAATAGGCCGGTCCGATCTGGTTGGGCCGGTCCACGTTGACGCCGGTGAGCGAAGCATCGGTTCCGGTCGTGGGCGTAACGCGCGTACCAGAGACGATTGAAACCAGCGGCGCAATTTGCCAGTTGCCGAGCAGCGCCGCTTCAAGTCCGCTGTGCTTGAACGCGCTCCTCGCCACAGCAGAGAAGTTGAAGTTATTTCGAAAATCCTCGCCGCAGTTATTGCGGTCAGTGGCCGGGTCGTAGGGATTCTGGAAGGTATTACCGCCCAGATCGCCCATGTCCGTTCCGCCGGTGATGCACTTCGAGTACGTGTAATTCGTCACCAGTTGGAAGTCTTGGGCGAAGTTATGTCGCACGGTTAGGAGCATGCCGTCGTAGATACTGCTCGATCCGTCGTACATGTAGCTGATCTCGGAGTAGTAGGCACCCGTCACGGGATTGGCCAGAGCCGTAGCGCGGCGCTGGTTGGTGTTGCCGGTGCTGGAGCAGGCTGTTCCATTGGCGCCGGGAGCGATGGTGAGAGCGCCGCAGGATCCTGGGCCTGTCCATGTGCCCGGGATGTAGGTGGCGGGATTCTCCTCGTTGCCCGACGGAATATGGATCACGTGATTGCCCAGGTAAGCCAGCGTGACGATCCAACTTGCACCAAACTGCTTTTCGAGCGACAGGTTCCAGATCTGTTCGTAGCTCGGCTTCATGGTTATAGGGAACAGGAAGTAGGAAGCAGCCGTGGGAAAGAACGCCGCGGTTTTGCTCGGCGGATAGGGTTGAGGGAACGGATTGCCACCGGGATATCCGGTGTATGGATTGGAGAAGGTGCCGGCGGGTGGATTGATTGTGATTGCGTCTCCATACGGCGCGTTGTTTTCGTAGCGGTCTTCCATGTAGACGATGGGTTGCGAGAAACCGAAGGTGTAGGAAGCGCGCACGCTCTCCTTGCCCAGTCCGCGCGGGTCCCAGGCAACGCCCAGGCGCGGCTCGAAGTGATCCCAGTGGTTGTTGATGTAGCCCTTGGGAACTCCAGGATCGCCCGCGAAGAGAAGCCCAGGAGGCGCCGTCTTGAAGACGCTGGAAGTAGTTCCGGCCTTGAAGGCCGACAGCGAGAAGGCGTCGCCGCGGCCGGCAGTTTCAACTTCAGGCAGATCCGACTCCCAGCGAACGCCGGCGTTCACCGTGAGCCGCCGCGTTACCTGGTAGCTGTCCTGGCCATATAGCGCGAAGTCATTCTTCCTGAACGTGCTGCCTGTATTGTTGCCCTGGTAGATCGTGAACAGATCGCCAAGGAAAAAGTCAGCCATCGCGTCGCCAGTGAATGATCCGTTAAACGTGAACTGCCCGTTCGCGTTATTCGTGCCCTGCAGGTTCATGTGATTGTGGATGTAGTCGACGCCAAATCCATAGTGATGCTTGCCGCGGGTCCAGAGAATATCGTCCACAACATTCTCTGAGTTCGTTGTCACCTGATAGGTCTCGCAGGTCCCGCAGGATTCAGTGAAGTCGCCGGAAACGGCGATGTAGATATAGTTGGGAACAGGGATGCTCACGTTGATGCCGACCGCCCCCGGATTGATAAGGCTCGACACCTGGCCGCGATTGACGAAGCTCCGCGTTCCTCCCAGGCGGAAGGAGTTCACCAGGTTCGAACTGATCGTGTAAGTGTGCCCCAGCGTTGCCGACTGCTCCTGATCGTCGAGCTGAGGATTGGTCGTGTTCAGCAGGTTGTTATTGAAGAATCCCTGTTGAAAATAGTGAGTGATGTAGTAGCGGCCGAAGAGGCTCTGCTTGTCGCTCTTGTTCCAGTCAACACGCCCAATCACCTGGTTCTCAGTGGTCGGATTGGGCGGCCCGAATAACAGCACGCCGTTTGATGCGGTTGCCAAAGGCAGAAATTTTGTTGCCAGCTGAACCGCGGACTGGTTGTACGCCGTCGGGCTGATCTTGTTTCCCACGAACGGCGCCTTCAGCGTTTTGGTCCCCTCAAATGCGGTCCAGTCCCCATTGAGAATGGCTTGCGTGGGGAGGATGTATTTGGTGTTGGCCGATTGCTGGTGGACGATGGTGCCCTGATAGCCGCCAAAGAAGAAGAGCCTGTTCTCCACAATGGGGCCGCCGATGACGCCTCCGAATTGGTTGCGCTTGAGCGTATCTCCGAGCGTGCCGGGAGTCCAGAAGTAGTTTTGCGCATTAAAGAAGTTGTTGCGCAGAAACTCAAACACTGTGCCGTGGAATGCATTGGTTCCGGTACGGGTGACGATGTTGACGACCGCTCCTGGATGGAAGCCATACTGCGCGGCGAGGCCCGATGTCTGAATACTGAACTCCTGAAGCGCATCGGGGAACGGGAACGGCAGATTGACGTTCGAAAACGAGTCAGTGTTGTCGGCGCCATCCAACAGGTAGTCGGTTTGCGTGCCCTGGCTGCCGGCAACGGAATACGTGATCTCGGAGGGGTAATTCTTCGATCCAATGTTGTCGCCGCTAGGCGCGATGGCGGTCGCAGGAGAAGCCAGAATGAGCTGCGTGGCCTGACGCCCGTTGAGCGGCATATCGATGACTCGGCGTGCGTCGACCACCTGCGAGATCGACTGGTCTTCGGTCTGCACCATCGAGGCTTCTGCGTTTACCTGGACCGTTTCAGCATTTGCGCCGACCTTCAGCTGAACATCGACGCGAAGATTGTTGCCAACCTCGATGACGATACCCGACTGGGAATAGTTTGCGAATCCGGTTTTGGACACCTTGAGGCGATAGGGTCCGACCGGCAAGTTGGGCAGGATATATTCGCCGTCCTGGCCGCTGATGGCCTCGCGCTGAAGACCGGAATCGGTTTGAATGGCATCGACAGTCGCACTGGCGACGGGAGCGCCGGTAGCGTCAGTGACGACTCCCTGCATTTGGCCGCCGCCGACGGTTTGCGCGTGCGCATTTTGCGCGGCGCGCCAGCCGAAGACGACGAGCGCGAAAAGAGAACATAGCCCGGCTCGCCGTGCCACACGTGTGCATGCGATTGAACAACTTGGATTTGTATTTGATTGGGAAAGAAACATGTTGGACCTCCAAAATTGTTGAGCTCGCGGATTATATCTTTATGGAAATGTCGATTGTCAATAAGAAACATGCGGCCGAGGGCAATGCCCTCCGAATCCGCGTTGGATTACGGCCGGCGAGGTCGTCGATCTTTCCTGGAAGCAAGCGGTGCCTGAGGGAGGCTCTATCAGGCGTAAGTTGGCGTGGATGCGGAACTGACGCGTTCGCCTCCGCGCACATTGCGCGGCGCAAAGTCCGCTTGCTGAAACAGGACCTTGTGCAACACCAGCGCAGCAGCGCCGCGCAAACGGGCGGCATCGCCGTCCATCGCTGCAGCCACACGCGGTGTATGGGGTGTGAACGACTTGGCGATCAACTGGCTCTCGAGCACGGGGCAGATGCGCGGCCACAGCGCTGTGCAATCGCCCACGATGATGATCACCTCCGGTGCCAGCCCCGCCGCCAGCATGGTCAGCCCTCGCGCCAGGTACGCCATCATCTTGTCAATCGAGCGCAGAGCCCTGATGTCGCCCGCGAGAGCAAGATCGAGCAATTCCGAAAACGTGGTGAGCGCATTCTCCGGCGCCAGCTCGCGGTAGTACCGCAACCCCGCCCGATTTGAGGCGAACGTCTCCCAGCATCCCACGTTGCCGCAACCGCAAACCGGGCCGGCTTCTTCCAGCGGCATATGGCCGAACTCGCCCGCCATATCGTCCCGGCCCCGCACCACGCGGCCATCCACCAGCATTCCCGCGCCAATGCCTTCCGACACTGAAACCACGAGCATGTTCGCCACGTCGCTGAACTTCCCAAACCAGCGCTCTGAAAACAGGCAGGCGTTGGCGGCATTTTCCATCTCGACGGGTGTCTCAAGCGCCCTCTGCAGTTCTCCCTGGAGATCGATCTGCGTCCAGGCTGCGTTGGGAGAAAAGAGCAAGCGATGCGTCTTCTGGTCCACGCGCCCTGAGACGCTCACTCCCAATCCCTGAAAGATGCGGTCTCCGTAAGCCGCTTTGAGCGAGCGCGCCGCACGTGCGATCCGCGCAATGGCTGCCCCCGCCTCTTCTTTGGAGCCGATCTGCACGTCGTACGCAACCATCTCCCGGCCCAGAATTTTGCCGTTGATATCAACCACCGCCAGGTTCGCCTTGCCCGGGCGCAAATCGAGAGCTAATGTAACGTGCCGGTCGTTGAGCGTGACAAAGGTGGGACGGCGGCCGCGCGGCAGGCGTCCCAGGGTGCCCGGCAACACCCAGCCTTCATCGATGAGCTGGCCAACGATCACCGATACCGTGCTGGGCTGCAGGCCGGTGAGGCGCGCCAGGTCGGCCCGGCTAACCGGCTGATGAAGATGAATTGTGTGCAGCAGAATCTCGCGGTTGATCTCACGGGCAGTTTCGCTCGAGGCAACGGCGCGGCGCGGTCGGGTTGATTGATCGTTCAAACGCATTTCTTACGACTTTCCGGTTCGGGGAAACCTCTGGCCCGCGGTATCACCGTTGCATTTACCCCGCCGATGATGCTCGCAATCACTATAAATGAGCCGCTGCAGCATCCGAAGCGCTTTCGGAAGTCCCGCAGCGGAGCAGTCATTTCCGCAAAAAAATGCGGCAGCCCTTGTAAGAGCCGCCGCATGGATAGGTGTAGAGGATCGTTAGAAGCTCAACCGTCCGCCAAACTGCAGCGCGCGCGTGCCCAGTGTTTGCGAGTACGCCTGGCCGAAGCTTGTGATGTAACCAAATGTCCCGCTGCCGACCGTCGCGTTGGGGTTGTTCAGGAACGGATGGTTGAACAGGTTAATTGCGTCAAGGCCAGCCTCGAAGCTGGCTTCGCGCCAGATCTTGAATGACTTGTAAAGGCGCGCATTGACCTGCGAGTTACCCGGACCGCGGAATTGGTTGCGGCCGGTATTGGGCAGCGCCGGCGCGGCCGCCGTTTCAGTCGGGCTGGTGAATGTGGCCGGGTTGAACCACGGCTTGCCGCCGGAAACGTTGGTGACGCCAGGCGTCCGCTCGTGGCCGCCCTCCTGCTGATAGGTACCATTCGCGTACGTGGCGCCGAAGCCCGGCGTAAACCCTCCGATTGTGTTGCTGTTTGCGGTAATTGAGAACGGGAAGCCGCTGTAGTGGCTGATTTGCCCGTTCAACTGCCACCCGCCGATGATGTCGCCCACCACGCCGTGGTTCATCCACATCTGTCCCGGCCCAAAGGGCAGCGCGTAGACGGCCCATATCTGAAGGTTGTGCTTTTCGTCGTAGCCCGCCGATCCCCTGTTGAGCCGGTACATGGTCGGATAGCTGAACGTAGTGCCCGACGATCCCGAACCGGCGCCATTATCCTCGTAGTCGATGGCATGCGAGTAGGTGTAGACCACGCCCAGGGAGGCGTTCTTGCCCGCATTGCGCGTCAACTGCGACTGAAGCCCGTTGTACCCTGAGCTGAAGACCGGGAAATCGATGGTGATGCCGCCGGTGTTGTAGCAGGTGCCCTGCGCGGTGCCCGTAGCTGTAGCGGGGCAGGGCGCTCCAATGTTGATCGTTTCATTGGCGTTGAAGCTGCACGCACCGGTATAGCCGGATGTAGGGCTGAACGTCCCGTTGGGCATGCAGGGCGAGGAAGAGCTTGGAAAGTTTGCCGCATTCAGATAATTGATGCCTGCCGGCTGGCGTACGAAGTGATCCCCCACGTAGCCGACGTTGGCCACGAAACCCTTCCAGAGAGTCCGCTGTACGAAGAGGTTCCAGGTCTCGATGTATCCGCGGCGGAAGTTCTGCGGGACCGTATTCGTCGATCCAGCAACGGGAAGCGATGCGAACCCGGTTGAGTAGTTGGGAGCTTGCTTGGCCGAGTTCGGGATGCCGTAGGTAAGGTTCATCGGTGCGTTGCCGTTTGCCGGGTCAACTGCGATGGTGAAGTTCCCGGTCCCTCCGTAGTTAGGTGCCAGGTCCTCGGGGAACGAATCGCGAAGGTACCGCATGCTGTCCGGATCGGTCGTCAGTGCCAATGCCGGTGCGGATCACTGTCTTTTCATTCAGACGGTAAGCGATGCCGAACCGCGGTACGATCTGTCCCCATCCTGCACCGATGCCGGCGCTGCGCGGGTTGCCATTGATGCCGCCCACTTCCACATTGGCCGATTGCGGTAATTGCGGAAGCAGAACTGCCGCGCCTGTACGGTCACGGTACGGCGCCGGATAAATTTCATATCGGATGCCGTAGGTGAGGGTCAGCTTGGGAGTCATCGTCCACGTGTCCTGCGCATAAACGCCATGTTCGGTCCAGCGCAGGGAATTGGGATTGAAGACCTGCGAAGGGTCGCCAATCGAGATGCCGCTGCCATTGTTGGGCAGGCCCAGCAGGAAGTCGGCAAGCGAGTTGTACCCGTCGATAGTGCAGGAAGCAGTTGTTGCCGTTGTCGAGTTGCCGCAGGTCATGCCGCCCTGGAAAGTGAAGCCGCCACGCGGGACGTTGGGCTGGCCGCCGCTGGTGGGCTGGAAGTGGTTCAGATCGAAGTGGTAGTAGGTGTAACCGAACTTGAACGCGTGGTGCCCTCTCAACCAGCTCAGGTTCACGTCGCCCGTGAACTGATTGTCGCGGAATTCGAAAGGATTGGAACCATTGTCATTTCCGATGCCGGTAAACGTGGAGAGGTAGAATCCCGGCTGGCCAACATAGTTCAGCCCGGCCCCGTTGGTCCCTGGAATCTTCAGAGTGTTCAATCCGTAGTCGCCCAGCGCCACGTCAAGCGTCGACTGCGCGAACGTCAAAAGGCGGGTAAAGCCGAAATCGGCGTCCACCACGAGGTTGGACGAGAACACGTGGCTCATGCCCAGTCCTGCGTTCTGCCCGCGGCCGCCCACATCGCCCGGCTGGCCGCCATCCGCTGTGGGCCCGCCCGCGCAGGCGTTGCTGCCTGATCCTGTACAGGGTACGTCACCCAGGACCTGCGGATCGATGTCTGAGTACGGCGTGATGCCGAACTTGCCGAAGATTTGCGTGTTCTCGTTGGGAATGTAGGTAATCTTCGAGTCCGAGGCATTGCGGCTGTAAGCGATAGTCGACCTTGCGAGGTAATCGTTGAGCAGAACACTCGAATAACTCGCCGGCTCGCCTGCGGCCGGTGTGCCGACCAGCTTAGAGATCGCGGCAAGGTCCTGCATCATGATCCCCGGCCGCAAGTGCGATTCTCGAAGCCGGAATCGTGTTGACGCCGCTCCCGTCTCGCCGTACTCAGCGGTAAAACTGGGCCGGCACTGGTAGTTCAAATACCCGTTGTATACGAGCTGGCGGCATTCGGGATTCGGACAGAGCGTTGTGTTGACCTTGCCCTGCCAGCCCGGAGCCACTGGCTGCGGATCGTAGAGCGTAGCGTACGGAGCCGCCTCAGAGAAATTGCCGCCATTCATCAGCGTGTCGGGAACGGTCTCTGTAGCGGTGGCAGCCTGGCGCCGCGTGATGCGGTCGAAGTTGGTGAAGAAGAATAGCTTCTTTTTGCCGGTCAGGATCCCGGGGATATAAACCGGCCCGCCAATGTTTCCGCCGTATTCCTGGTAAATGTTCTTCGGCATCGACCCGGTCGGTGGTTGTGTACGGGCGCGCATTGATCGCTCCGTCCTGGTACCCCTCCCACGCGCTGCCGTGGAAATCGTGGCCGCCGCTCTTGGTGGTTACGCGGATGGAGGCGCCTCCCGCCTGGCCCTGCTCGGCATTGAAGTCGTCTCGTAGTTACCGAAACGCTTTCGACAGCGTCCGCCGGAGTCACGTAGGCGATCAGGTATGGCAGCCAGCCGTAATAATCGATGGCGCCGTCAATGCGCGTCGTGTTGCCATTAGCCGAGTTGCCGTTCACGTTCACCATCATGGATCGTGACGGATTGCCGCCGATCGAGTTGTTTTCCCTCACGTCGGCAGCGCCGGGAATCAACGTATAGAGCGCCTCGTAATTGCGGCCCTGCGAAGACGTGAGCGGAATTTGCGACAGTTCCGTCTGGTTGATATCGCTGTCCACCTCGGCCGTTTCTGTCTGCAGCTCAGGCGCCGCTTCGGTGACTGTCACCTGCGTGTTGACAGATGCCGGTTGCAACATCACATCCACGCGCACCTGGTGGTTGATTTGGATTTGAATGTCTTTCTGCGTGAAGCCGGCGAAGTTCCCCGCGGCGGAGATGCTCAATGTGTAAGTGCCCGGCAGCACGTCGAGAACGTTGAAACTGCCGTCGCCATTTGCTTTCTCGGTGCGCACTTCACCCGTGCCCTGGTTGGTGATCGTCACCACCACGTTCGGCACCACCGCGCCGGTTTTGTCGGCGACAGTTCCTGTGATCGAACCATATAGGACTTGTGCTTGACAGATGCTGCCCACCATCAGCAGCGCGACGAACGCGATCGCCGTTAGCAGAATTCTGATCGCTTGCGTACACCCACGAGAACTGTCCTTTGATCTTCCTGACATACGTCACCTCCGAAAATGTTTGCGTTCGAACACAGCCTTGCTGCTTGCTTCAAGGAAGGCGAAGTCACTCAACCGATGCAGCTATAGCCGCACCGACAAAGCCTGACGGTACTCAAACCACAAGTGTGAGAATGCCTTTCTTGGCGAAGCGAACTATATGAGTCTCAAGAGGCGACTGTCAAGAAAAAAAACCCATTAACTCTCAAGAAAAAGCGATTTATCTTCCAGGCCTGGTCCACCCCGAAACCGGCTGCGTGCAACGACTTGGGCGTCAGCCCCCTCATTTTGCTTACTTTATGTCTCCCGGGGGAAGCCTGGGCGAAACCGCCGCACTCCCTTGCCTAATTGTGCACATTTTGTTTGACCTGCGAAGTTTCCCCCCGGTTCCCCATCTCTTTACCCCGAATTTGGGGTGACGGCCCTCCCGCTCCGGGGCTCGCAGCCCGCCGGGCCGTAACGAACCCATCGCTGCCTGCAATACTCGCCCCCCATCCATTTTCTCGGCGCAATCTCCAACCCCTTTGCGGGTTCCCGCTACACTGTCCAATGGAGAATTGATGATGAACCTTCGTGCCGCCTCGCGGCTTTCCTTGCCCTGCCTCCTTTCCGTTTCCACCTTTTGTAGCCTCCTGGCTGCGCAAACCGCTGGCGCTCCGAACACAAACGGCGACGCCGACCTGCAGATGGTCGTCGTGCTCAGCCGACACGGTGTTCGTTCTCCGCTCACCAACCAGGAAGAGATCGATAAGTACTCGGCTGCGCCCTGGCCCAAGTGGGATGTTGCACCTGGCATCCAGACCGCTCACGGAAATGAACTCATCAAGCTCTTAGGCGAGTGGGATCGCCGCGAGTTCTCGAGCGACGGCCTCCTGGCTCCCACAGGATGTGCCGACGCCAGCCATGTGACAGTCTTTGCTGACACCGATCAGCGCACCCGCGAAACAGGCAAATCACTCGCCGAAGGAATGTTTCCCGGCTGCTCGGTGCCTGTTCAGGTTGGACCAGGAGGCGCGGGCGAGCCCATGTTTCGCGCGACCGTCGCAGGCGTGGGCCGCGTCGATCCCGAGCTCGCCTTCGCCGCGGTAAGCGGACGCATTGGCGGCGACCCCAACCACCTCACTGAAGCCTACCGCCCGCAGTTGGCCGCGCTCGACCGCCTGCTGGCCGGCTGCGGTCACGGCCCTGACAATCCAAAGCGCATCTCCATCTTCGACATCCCCTCCAGCATGAAGCCCGGCGGCGGCGACCCGCCCGTCGCAGCGCGCGGCCCCCTCGTCACCGGCGCAGCGCTGGCTGAAAATCTGCTCCTCGAGTACGCCCAGGGCATGAGCGACGCCGACACAGGCTGGGGATGCCTCGATGACGCGACCCTGCGCTACCTCATGCAGCTTGACACCGCCCGTTGGGACTACGGCTATCGCACTCCTGTCATCGCGCGCGCATTTGCATCGAATCTCCTCGATCACATCCTCGAAACCATGCAGCAGAACGTAACCGCCAAGTCCGTTCCGGGCGCTGTGGGCAACGTGGGCGACCGCCTCGTCATCCTTGTCGGCCACGACAGCAACATCGTCACCGTAGCCGGTTCGCTCGGCATCAACTGGATTCTCGACGGCCGCGTTGACGACACCCCGCCCGGCGGTGAGCTGTGGTTCGAGCTGTGGCGCTCGCGCGCCGATGGCAAGCTCTTCGTGCGCGTCGCATACACCGCGCAAACGCTGCAGCAGATGCGCAAAGCCGAGCCGCTCACCACCGCTAACCCGCCTGACTTCGCGCCCGTCTTTGTCCCCGCATGTGGCCGCGCTGATGGAACCTGCACCTGGGAAGGTTTCACCGCCGCTCTGCAGCAGGCCATCGATCCAGCCAACGTCAGCGCGCAGTTCTAGCGCCAGGCTCGCCGCTCCACGCGATATTATCGACGTGCACCAAAATCGGTCTCCGCCAACCACCGAAATTCGAGGAATGTCCATGAAAGCCGCTTTGAAATTTTCAGTTTTGGCATTGCTGTTGCCCGTCGCCGTTTCCGCCATCGCACAATCCGCGCAGCAGGACTACTTCAGCAACTGGCCTCAGGGCCGGTCCCCGCAGGAAGTCGGCAAGGCACTCGCTGAGCACTTCGTCACCAGCCCGCACCAGCACAACCCCGGCACCATTTTCTACGGCGAGGTCGGAACCTGGTACGGCGCGCTCACCTTCGCTGACCTTACCCACGACACCAGTCTGCGCGACGAGCTCATCAAGAAATTCGATCCGCTCATGCCCGGCGGCTCGGAAGCTGCCCTCGTTCCCAAGCGCGACCACGTTGACGATTCCATCTTCGGCAGCGTTCCTCTTCAAATCTATGTGGAGACCAAGGACAAGAAGTATCTCGACTACGGGCTCTCTTACGCCGACCGCCAATGGGAGAATCCCCAACCCGACGGTCTCTCGCACGAGACGCGATTCTGGATCGACGACATGTACATGCTCACCATCCTGCAGCTCCAGGCCTACCGCGCCACCGGCGACAAGAAGTATCTCGACCGCGACGCCAATGAGATGGTCGCCTATCTCGACAAGCTGCAGCAGCCCAACGGCCTCTTCTATCACGCGCCCGACGTGCCCTTCTTCTGGGGCCGCGGCGATGGTTGGGTGGCTGCAGGAATGAGCGAGATGCTGATGACCTTGCCCGCGGACCATCCGCAGCGCGCACGCATCATGGCCGGCTACAAATTGATGATGGCCGCGCTGCTCAAGTATCAGGACTCCGACGGCATGTGGCGCCAGCTCATTGATCACGATGAGTCGTGGGAGGAATCCTCAAGCTCCGGCATGTTCACCTTCGCGCTCATTACCGGCGTCAAGAACGGCTGGCTCGATGCCGCCAACTATGGTCCCGCCGCACGCAAAGGTTGGATCGCGCTCACTGGCTTCATCGATCAAAACAACGACGTGACCAACATTTGCGAAGGCACGAATAAGAACAACAACCTGGAGTATTACCTCGAGCGCAAGCGCCGCACCGGCGACTTCCACGGCCAGGAACCAGTGTTATGGGCCGCCTCAGCGCTGCTGCGGTAAAAACAGCGGAGTTGGCGGAGTTAGGAGAAATCCCATTCGGCAGCATCTCTACGTTTAAATGGCACACAACATGACAGGCGCGACCGACAAATTTTTCTCTGATGTGCAAGTCGCGCGCAAAGAGATATTCAAGCGATATGTCATATGGTTTCTATGTTTTCTGCTAGGTTTTGGTGTGGTGTGGTGGCTTGTTCAACCGTTTCCCGAATATATTTTTATGGCCGTCTGGCTCGCTTGCGGAATTGTGCTTTTATCGTCTCCGATTCGGAGGCTGCAAAAGATGCCCTGCCCCTACTGTCATTATCCGGCTCGTGTCAGCATTGTGCCATTCCGACATTTTAGGTGTATCCATTGCCACAGAAGCATCGGCGAAGGCGGTACTCAACACGACTGAGTAGACCACCAGGAAACGTTCTGGATATTGCTTCATCGGAATCGTGCCTCCTGCCTTGCATTACGCGTAACATTCGCGAAATGTTCTGAGGCTACGCCGCAATACGGCAGGAGTCCCGCACTCTGTTCTCTGTTCTCTGTTCTCTGTTCTCTGTTCTCTGTTCTCTGTTCTCTTTCCCTGTTCCCTGTTCTCTGTTCCCTACTCCCTATTCCCTGTTTTTCTCAATCCAGCCGCGTCAAATATGCGTCGCCCTCAGCCGGCTGCACATGCTGCGCAATATATTCCGCCGTATCGCGGTCGTCCCCCTGTGGCCGGATGCGCACCCAGAAGCTCTTCTCGCCGGGAAACTCGATGACGTTGGATCCCGGATAGCGGCGCAGAAGATTTTCCTTCAGCTCGATCGCCGCTTCCTCGTCATGGAATGCGCCAATCTGCACGCACCAGCGCCCGCCCGTGTCGATCGGCTTCGGCGTCTCGAATACGTCCATGCGCACGCGCGCCATTCCCGCTCGGTAAATACCAACAGCCTTTGCCGAAGCAATCGTCAAATCCAGCATCCTGCCTTCGACAAAAGGACCACGGTCGGTAATGCGCATCACCGCCGTTTGTCCGGTTGTCACGTTGGTCACTACCACTAGCGAGCCCATCGGCAGCGTGCGATGTGCCGCGGTCATTGCCCAGTCCTCAAAAACCTGGCCGTTCGCGCTGCGCCGCCCTTTGTAAGGCGCGGTATACCAGGTGGCGTAGCCCACTTCGCTCAGGATCGGCTGATGCGTCGCCACAAAATCCAGGTCAGCCTGGTTCACCCCTCCCGGTGGAACCGGCGAAACAGGAATGCGCGAGATAGCTGGAGCCGTAGCTGTCGGTGCCGGATTTGCGGGGTTGGTTTCAACCGCAGGTGGCAGTGCCTGCGGCGGAGCGATCTGCGCCGCGTTCTGTTTGTGCTTGCAACCGCTCATGCCCAGCAGCGCGATCGTCAGCGCCGCCGCACTCAACGCGCCGCGCTTAAATCGCGTTGTCTGCACTTCGCAGCTTCTCACGGGCGCGGTTCTCTCGTTTGGGTTGCGTCGCCAGCCTGCTTGCTCTGCTTTTCAAAGCGGTCGGCGAGGTTGCGCAGCGTGTCGGCGGCTGAGCGCATCGCCGAAATCGACTCTCTTCGCACCTGCGGCACCACGGCGTCGTTCAAGTAAGCAATCGCATGGCGCAATTCCATCTCGATCAGTTCGACTGCCTCTTCAATTCGGGCGCCGACACCAGGGCCGCCCCAGCCAGGAGTGTTCTTTGCGTTCGCCATCATTCAGTAACTGCCTCCAGTAACCAGCAGCGAGTGACCTATGTAAAGTCTCCGTGATGCGCCAGGCAGCGTCAATGGCCCCGCAAACAAAGGGGACCGTGAAGATTACTATTGACGGGCGCGCGGCGCTTTCGCATGATGGGCCGAGAGACTTCCCCCCAGCCCGAAGTTTCTATGCGGCATTCCATGCGTAAGCGGACTGTTATTTTTTCCGCTCCGGTTTTTCTGCTGCAGTCTGCATCCCTTGGTTCAATCACGAACGCAGGCATGCTTCTCCAGCTACGAGGCGATTCTTTCGGCAGCGGCCCTGTTTTGCTTTCAGACCATGGAAGAACCTGACTTCATTCTGCGAGGTTCCAGCTTCTTGAAGTGCGGTGCGTTCCATCTCACAAAATTAAGATGCGGCAACTCCATTCCACGCTCACGGAGGCTGCGGCTTTCCCAATTGTCCCTGCTCTGGTCGGCGCTCGCGCTGTGTTCCGCCAATAATTTACGCGCCCAAACGTCGGCCACCCTACCCCAGGCCGCCGAACCCGCGCAACCCACTCAACCGCAATCCCCACCGCAATCTGCACCAGTACAAACCGGGCAGCAGACGCAGATTCTTCCATTGGCGAAGCCAGCTAAAGCGCCGGAGCGGGCGGAGCCCTGCGACGTGATGAACGCAGGCGCATCCATGGCGGCCACGGGCGGGCTGCGAGCCGTCGCAGTCCTCAATATGGGGGACACTTATCGCACTGCCGGTGCATCGGCCGTCTCGTCCACGGTCTGCGTAGAACATGCTCCCTTCATGAACTGGTATGCTCGCTTTCTCACCGGCCCCGAGGTGATGCGATTCTCACCCGCGCAAAAACTCCGCCTTGCGCTCACCAATCTCACTGACCCGTTTAACCTGGCCACCGTCGTTGGCGAAGCTGGCATTGAGGTCGCCGCCAACTCTCACACGCTTTACGGTCCGGGTTTTCCCGGTTGGGGCCGCCTTTCGGGCGTCAACTTTACTCAGGACATGACTGGCGAATTCTTCGGCACCTTCCTCATTCCGACGATCTTCAGCCAGGATCCGCACTACCACCGCAGGCCCGGGCTCAGCATTCCGCGCAGAGTTTTCCATTGCATCAGCGATGTTGTCCGGACGCGTGGCGATAGCGGCCACATGATGCCGAACTACTCCCAACTCCTCGGTTCTGCAATCGATGGCGAATTCTCCAACCTCTACGTCCCCGGCCAGGCGACACGCGCTTCCGCCACTGCCACGCGTTGGGCCACAGGCCTCGCCACCGCGCCCATCGACAACTTCATCACCGAGTTCCTGCCCGACTTCGCTCGCCACATCCACACCCACGTGGTCTTCGTCCAGCGCATCATTAATCAGGTTGCGACCACCGGGCCACGCGGCTAGCATTCAACGGCGCTAACTCGTCTCCTCGCGCTTTGGCTCCGCGCGTGCTTCGGAATCCGCACCCACCCAGGCCCAGCCTATGGCGCCTTTCGCCAAAAACCGCGGCAAAATCACCTGCGCCTGCAGGAAAACCACGAACAGGTCCGGGCCCACAGGTGACCTTTTGTCGAAAATCTGCGTCCTAGCTCATTGAGCCATTGGCAAGGGCTGATCCTTCCCATGCGCTTTGATTTGGATCTGAATTTCCCGCCTCAGGCTGATTTGTGCCTTGAGTCTGCGCACAAAAGAGTTTCCCGATCACGGGGGCCGATTCTTGGCGAGCGATACATTGCACCATCAAGCAGTCCGCTGCGACTACACCATTCATCACTCGCATGCAATGCGATTTGTTTTCATGCCCCAGTTTTTCGTGCCCTTGCTCGGATTAGGCCTGGCGGCCTTCCTCGGCCTCTCCGCAGTCGCTCACGCCCAATCCGCCGATACCCAGGCCACCGGCCCCGCGCATCTTCCCGACGCTCCTTCGCCGCAAACGTCCGCATCCGCTCCACTGCAGCCTGCGCTGCCTTGCCAGTTGAAGAACGCAGGCGCCACAATCGCCGCAACCGGGGCCATCCGGGCCCTTGCGGCTTCCGGAGTCAATGGTCACCCTCCGAACGCAAACACGTCGGTCGTGATCACAAAGCTGTGCGTGCCCCACCTGCCCATCGTCAACTGGTACGCGCGCTTTGTTACCGGCCCTGAGGTCAAACCGTTTACGCCCAGAGAAAAAGCCCGGCTCGCAGTGCGCAATCTCCTCGACCCCTTCAACCTGCTCACCATCGCAGGCGATGCCGGCATCGCCGTCGGCGCCAACGCCCATTCGGGCTACGGCCCCGGCATGACCGGTTGGGGCCGCTATGTTGGCGTCAGCTTCACGCAGGACATGACCGGCGAGTTCTTCGGCACCTTCCTCATCCCGTCGCTCGTCCACCAGGACCCGCATTACCATCGCATGCCCTACGCCACCGTCCGCCGCCGCGTCTTTCACTGCATTGCACAAATCGCCTGGACGCAGGGCGACAATCGCCGGGGCATGCTGAATTACGCCAACATAGTCGGCTTCGCCATTGACGGCGGCGTCTCCGATCTCTACGTACCTGGCCAGCAAACGCAGTTCAGCGCCAGCGCCAAGCGATACGCCATCGCCTTTGCCACTGCGCCCATCGACAACTTCGTCACGGAGTTTCTGCCTGACGTCGCCCGCCACATCCACGTACAGGTCGTCGTCATCCAGCGCATCATCGACCAGGTCGCACGCACCGAAAATCCCGAGCAGTAGCTCCGCTTGCGTAGCCCACGTGCGCCACCGCTTTCCTGATCTTCGTTGGCTAACCCCCAATCCGCCAATTACTTGGCGATCCATTCTCCTCCCGCTCGCGCCCCGCCGTTCGATACCGTCAAATCGCCGTTCAGCAGCCATTTCCGCCATTCGCTGCACCTTTGTTGGGTAGACAAATCTCCTAAATTACTCTCGTAATGACCTTTTAGCCTTCGGTTTATCCAATGGAAACCAAAGGCTCCGAGCCGGGCAACAACTTAATCCCCGGCGCCTTCAATCGATAGAGGAGTCCAAGAATGTCCAAAGCCGTAAAGTATGTCGAAAAGACCGCCGTTTACGCGGCCAAGGGAGCCTGGGTTGTTTTCGAGCGGCTCAACCGCATCAGCCCCAACCCCTCCTTCACGCCCAAGTGGAGCGACAAGCCCCTCCAGAAGAGCTGGCAAAAAGAGAAGCCACCCCTCGGTTGGCCGCGCACCACAGACTCGCTCTGCCCCAAGTGCGTCCCCGAGATTCGCAAGCAGATTCTCGACGGCAAGCTGCCGCACGAAGTGCTGCTCAATGAAAAGGTGGGCGAAATCAAGGCCCAGATCATCGAGCGCGACGGCAAAATCCTCATGGTGAAGGATTGCCCGAAGCACGGCCATTTTGAAGACGTGATGTCGATCGACCCGGTCTTCTTCAAGCACCTCGAAGAAAGTTTCCCCGGCCGCGATATCCGCGCGCACGGCAAGGGCGACGAGAAGCTGCACAACCACGGCACGTCGACCGTCACCCACGGCCGCGGCTCGGTGCTCACCATCGACCTCACCAACCGCTGCAACATGATGTGCGATCCCTGCTTCATGGACGCCAACCAGGTTGGCTTCGTCCACGAGCTCACGTGGGAAGAAATCAAGACCATGCTCGACAACGCCATCACCATGAAGCCCAAGCGGCAGATGAGCGTGCAATTCTCCGGCGGCGAGCCCACGCTCTCGCCCTACTTCCTTGACGCCGTGGCCTACTCCCGCAAGGTGGGCTACAACTGCGTCCAGGCCGCGTCGAACGGCATTGAATTCGCCAAGAGCAAGGAGCTCTGCCGCGCCGCTGCCGAAGCCGGTTTGCGTTACGTCTACCTCCAGTTCGACGGCATCGGCAACGCTGCCAACTCGCATCGCAAGGTAGGCAACCTCTTCGACGTCAAGCTGCAGGCCATCAACAATCTTCACGAGGCCGGCGTTGAGATCGTTCCCGTCACCACCATCATCAACGGCATCAACAACGAGCAAGTTGGGCGCATCATCGAGTTTGCACTCGACAACCCGAAGAAGATCAGCTTCCTCAGCTTCCAGCCGGTCAGCTTCACCGGCCGCGACGAAGATATCACCGACGATCGCCGCGTCGCCCAGCGCTACACGCTCTCGCACATGGCGCATGACGTCAAGGCGCAAGTAGGCATGGGCGAGCCGGCACGCGACTGGTTCCCCATCAGCTTCATGAGCACCTTCTCTGACTGGGCCGACCTCGTGCACGGGCCCACCGCCGAGTGGGGCCAGCTCTCCTGCGGATGCCACCCCAACTGCGGCATCGGCATGGCCGTGATGATCGACAAGGAAACCAAGGAATCCGCTCCCGTCACTGCCTTCCTCGACATGGGTCAGGTGGCCAAGGATCTGGCCAAGGTCAACGACGCTGCGCGCGGCAAGTGGCTCTCGGTCATCGGCCTCGGCCTCTCGCTCATGCGCAACTACGATCCCTTCCAGGCGCCCACCCACTTCAAGATCACTGACATGCTCAAGAAGATGGACAAGACCTTCAACGCCACCGGCAAAAACTACGGCAGCGTCAAGGGCGACCGCACCATGGAAGATATCAAGGCTCGCCGCCAGGACCGCTGGAACTTCCTCTTCATCGCCGGCATGTGGTTCCAGGATCTGTTCAACTACGACTTCCGCCGCACCGAGCAGTGCATCATCCCCTACGCCACGCAGGAAGGCGAGATCAGCTTCTGCGCTTACAACACCGGCGTGGGCTGGCGCAACATCATCGAGAAGATGCACATGACGGCTACGCTGACCAAGTGGTATGAAGAGCACGGCCGCCACGAGATCTTCGCCGGCGGCAAAAAGGTGGGCATGAACCACGTCGGCCATGACCTGAACGTCAACATGGAACACGTCAATGCCGAAGCCAACCATACTCTCGACAACCTGGGCATCGCAAAGAACGCCCGCGAAGAAAAAATCCGCGCGCGCGACGAAAAGGTGAAGCAGGAAGCCGAAAACGCCCGCATGGCCAAGCTTTATCGCGAGCAAATCCTGGGCGAAAAGCCCGTTGAGGGCCTCGTCTCGCTCGGCGACATCAAGCCTGCCTCGAATAACGCTGCCTCGCCCATCAACCGGCATCAGGACAGCGAACTCGTCGCCGGCGACTGATTACTTCACTGGCACCTTGGTTCTCTCAACGAAACGGGCCGCTCAGTTCAACTGAGCGGCCCGTTTCACGTCGCGCGCAATTGTCACTCGGTGGCTCAAATCCCGCTTACTCAAATCCCGGCTGCCTTAACTACGCATAGTTCTGGCTGCCTCTGAGCCCATCCTGATCTTGTCGAACAATCGCGAACTTTAGATGCTCGGTCGGCGCGACCCCGGCCGTGCATCATTTCTTCACCTTGCTCTGCGGGGTTCTCGTTTCCTCTGCCGCGCGATTCGGCTCTTCTTTGCGTCGCTCCCGCCCAAAAACCTCCTCACCGCGATGCGCGCCGCCTCACTCCTTGACTTCGCATTCAGGACACGCATCACTTCGTCGGCGAGTTCCCGATCCACCCGCACACGCGCTGCCTTTGCTGCCATGGCTCTCTCCTGAAATGCTTATCGGCCAAACGGCCAAAGTCTCGATGATGCCGGGGCCTTGCATTTCGCAACCCTTAAGCGGTGCCCCATCCACGCGGGTACCCCATCCAGGCTCTGCTTGGGGTGGGAGGCTGTTTCACTGACAACCCTCGCCCGCATGGCACTCTACCCGCAAGACCTCCGCCCACCACGCCCACCACCCACCGCCCACCACGCTTTGATGCGTTCCGCGCGCCACGCGCCCCGTACCCGATTCCGAAAAACTGCAAGAGCGCGACCTCAGGCAATCACTTTTGGCCGCGCCCGCAGCGGCGAGAGCGTTGTGTCTCGTTTTGCTCACTGCAGAAGCTGGTTGGCTAACCTTTGCCGGACCACGTTCATCCTAGAAGTCAGAACGTATGCGAAACACTCTGATCCAACGCACCCTCCCATGGGCGGTGCTCGCCGTATTGCTATGCGTTTGGCAGCCAGGCACTCCAGCCCAGACCGTGCCCGTTCGCTATGTGAATGGAACGATTCACGGCTTTCTCGAATTGCTCTCCGAAGATGGCCACGTCCTTGCGTCAGGAGACCTGGTTCAGGTCGCCCACAGCAGCCAGGTCACTACCCGATTGCTCTTCACCTTCAAGGATGGCTCAATCGACGATGAAACAGCTGTCTTCACGCAACATCGCAATTTCAGGCTGATCTCCGACCACCATGTACAGAAAGGTCCCTTCTTTCCGCATCCAATCGATGTCATGATCGACGCCCGCAGCGGCAAAGTCACGGTCCGCTCAACAGGAAAAGATGGCAAGGAAGAGGAGAAAACCAGCCAGCTTCAGTTACCGCCGGACCTGGCGAACGGCATCGTTTCCACCATCATTCAGAATATCCAGCCTGGCACCACGGAAACAAGAATGTCCCTTCTGGCCGCCACGCCCAGTCTGCGCCTGATCAAGCTCGACGTCGCTTCGCGTGGCGAGGAGACGTTCTCGCTGGCAGGTGCTTCCCGGAAGGCAATTCATTATGAGGTCAAGATTGAACTCGGCGGAGTTGCGGGGATTGTGGCGCCCATGATTGGTAAGCAGCCACCGAACATTCAGATCTGGATCATTGGCGGAGAAGCTCCCTCCTTCCTCAGAGAACAAGGCCCGCTCTATCCTGATGGCCCCATCTACACCATCCAACTCGCCAGCCCTGCGTGGCCTGAATCGCAGCGCCCCGGCAATTGAAGTCTTTCAGCCTCCGGCCTTCGCGATCACCAATACATCTCCTCCTCCATTGCACCGAACGCTTGCAAAGCAAGAGCGCTGAATGCGGGCTTTGTTTGCGGGTTAATCAGACACCCCCGACTCCGCGACCCCAGAGCGCGATGCGACACTGGGTCGCATTAGACGTGCACAAACCACGCGAGGATTCACGTTTCATCGTGTGAAAAAACTCCGCCGCGCGCTCGCCGATTGACGTGCGCAGCTTAACAATTCTTTACGCAACTCCCCCTCCCCCCTCGTGTCTACACTTCCACTGGCCAGTCAGCACGACGACGGCCATAAGGGAGAATCCAACGTATGTTCACAACCAAGGCAACCATCGTTTTGGGCGCGCTGCTTTCAGCGGGCATGTTGCTCGCGCAGGCGCCTGACGCCAATCAGGCCTCCGCTGCCAATGCGCCGCAAACCGCGCAAACGCAGTCGGGCGATCAACACCGCAACTTCGACCCCAGTCAGCGCGCCGCGCATCTCGCCAAACGGCTGGGCCTGAACAGCGACCAGGTGGCGCAAATCACGCCCATCCTCGCTGATCGCCAACAGCAGATGCAAAGCCTTCGCGCCGACACCTCGCTCGCTCCACAGGATCGCCGCGCCAAGGCACGGGCCATCATGCAGTCGAGCACCGGCAAGATAGAAGCCGTCTTGACCGATACGCAGAAGCAGCAGTTTGAGCAGATGCAGGCTCAACGCCGCTCTCACCGCAACCGCCAGGCCCCATCACAACCCCAGGCCTGAAGCACCGCAGGCTTGAAGCACGGTGCTTCGAGCCAGGAACTCAGGCCCCGGGGCCACAAGTGCCCAGGTCCGACATTTCGGACCTGGGAGTGCGGCTCTCTTCAGCACCTTCGCAAATGATGTATCCGATCCCGAATTACTTGCACATTGCTGTCGTGATATTCTGTCTCTCCCCCGGAGTACGATATCCCAAACTGCTCTGAAGATGAGGTTGGTATGCAATTCATCCTGGGGATCCTTCTGTTTGTGGTCGTGATTGGCGTGCTTGACGCGCCGCTGCCCTGGCCGCACTCGCGAAAGAGGGAACCGAAGCAGTGATCGCGGGTCATTTTGGATTCGCCGCCATCGTCAATGGATCTACTGGCGCTCGGCTCATGCGGTCACCTCGCAAGCCAACCGCCGGCAGCGCCTTGCCGCGGTCACCGCGTGCCTGATTGCGGCCTTCGGCATTCTACTTCTCTGGATGGATCTGACCGCCTAGCGCCCTGTTCCAAAAGTTCCTATTAAATATGAGCCTGTCATCCTGAGCGAAGGTCGCCGCGGCGACCGGAGTCGAAGGATCTGCGGTTGTTCCTCGCTCTTTCTGCCGCCGCGAACTCCGCGGACACCACACTGGCGCAGGTTCGGAAATCCGCATCCAGCCAAAGCGTTCACCGTGCCGTCGTCCCCTCATCGCTGCTCCCGCCCAGGGGTCGTGAATGCAGACAAACACAATTTCAAAAACTACTGAAGCAACACATCCCTCACAATTCTCATCGCGATTTTCGTGCCTTCCGCGACAACAAAACTCAGGCCGCGTCAAGTCCAACCTCGCGCAAACGAGCGGCATCACACCATGCACGCGACTTCGCTTGCAAGCTGGCGGGCCGCGTGAGAGGTCAGGCAATTCAGTAACAAATATTCCTTAGGAGTGTAAAAATGAAACGCATCTACGCGTTCGTTGCAACGGGTGTACTTCTGGTTGTGCTCCCCTCGTTGGCCGCCCAAACTTCGCAAACTCCGCCACCTGCCGAATCAGGTCCCAATTACCTCAATCACGCCGAAATCGGAATTTACGCCGACTACTTCCGTTTCGCTCCTTCGAGTTCCTCGGCAAATTTTGTCGGCACCGGCGGTAGAGCGGCATTCAATCTCAACCCCTTCGTTGCGCTGGAAGCAGAGATGAACTACGACTTTGCGCGCAACTTCACCACGACTTACACCACGGGTTCAGGCGCCGGCGCCACCACCAGGTTTGCCACGACCAGCGTCCGCCCACTCACAGGTCTCTTCGGCCCCAAGTTTCAACTCGGCGGCGGTAGCCCGTTCCGCATTTTCGCAACGGGAAAAGTCGGGTTCATCGACTTCAGCACCAACACCACCGGAGTGGTTTCAGGATCGACATTCACCGGCGCCGTCGCGGGCGTGGGTAATGCTGGCACTCATCTCGCCCTCTATCCCGGCGGAGGATTCGAAGGGTTCATCGGTCCCATAGGGCTCCGTGCTGAAGCTGGCGACGAAATTTACCTGAATAACGGGACCTACAACAACCTGCGTGTAACAGTCGGCCCTGAGTTTCGCTTCTAGCATTTGTTGCACTGCTGCGACCGCGCAGGCATTTTCTCTGGAATGCCCCAACTGGCAGTTTTTAGCCGCCAATTCTGCTGGGCTTGTTCGCTTCGGCGAGCGAGCCCAGCAGCGCGGCCGCATTAGCTGCGTGTTTCAAAAACTCCCAGCAGCGATTCATTGCTTGATTTAATTCCCGCAGCCGGCATGCCTATCGATCCGGACCACGCTGCCCAAACACGTGGTCCTCAAATCCCAGCAGGTACCACATTCCACGCCCTGAAAACTTCCCTGTGAGCACCTTCCTCACTAATCGCTTGCCTAGCTTCACCATGTCGGCAAGCGTGGTGAAGAATCCTTCTCTCGATCGCCCCGCGTGCAGCACGACCACTCCGTTCGCCCGCAGAACGGCGGCAATCTCGCCTAAGTCCGGTAGGTAAACATGCGTCGGATCGTCATAGAAGTTCAGCGTCTCGTCCACGGAGTGCGGCAATCGCAAGCTGCGCTTCGAAGGAAACGCAATCCATATATATCCGCCCGGCTTGAGCTTGCTTGAAAGCTTGGCCACAATCGGCGCCGGATCGCTCATGTGCTCCACCACGTGATTCAGAATCACGAAATCGTAGCTCGCCTCAGGAATCGCGTCGTATCCGGATCCATCCGCGCCGAGCTGGTAGAACTCGTCCATCGCCGCAACATCAGCGTTGCTCAGCTTGTAACGCTGAATGTCCGCGCCCGCGTAATGGCAGCCGGGAAACCACCGCTTGGTCACGGTCGGCGATCCGTTGCCGCATCCGATATCCAGAATGCGCGGCGCAGCCGAAGTCAGCCGTCCGCGCACCAACCGGAATTTCATCGGGCAATGCGGCACGGCAATCCTCGTCTGCTGGCCAGGGATGTCTCATGGGTGACAGATCACAGATGATTGATCAGCGACGCGATGCACGCCGCGCCGAATCCGTTATCGATATTCACCACCGAAACATTGGGCGCGCAGGTGTTCAACATGCCCAGCAGCGCCGCCATGCCGCCCAGCGACGCGCCATAACCCACGCTCGTCGGAACCGCGATCACCGGCGCATGCACCAGCCCGCCCACCACGGTCGGCAGCGCGCCCTCCATGCCCGCGCACACAATCGAGCACGCGCGCCGATTGCAGTGTGTGCTGCTGCGCCAGCAGCCGATGAATGCCGGCCACGCCCACGTCGGCCACCAGCTCCACGGTGTTGCCCATCAGCCGCGCCGTCACTGCGGCCTCTTCAGCCACGGGCAGGTCGCTGGTCCCCGCGCACACCACGCCCACCATTCCCTTGCCCGCAGGCGCCTCGGTCTGCATCAGCGTAATGGCCCGCGCCATCTCGTGAAACTCCGCGCGCGGTTCCGTGGCCAGCACCGCTTCATACATTTCGCGCGAAGCCCGCGTGGCCAGCACGTTGCCGCCCGCCTCGCCATGCGCGCAAAAATCGCCGCCACCTGCGCCGGCGTTTTGCTCTCGGCAAAAATCACCTCCGGCATGCCGGTGCGCAGCGCGCGATGATGATCCAGCTTGGCAAAGCCCAGATCCTCGAACGGCAGATTGCGCAGCCGCTCCAGCGCATCAGTCACGCTGGTCGATGCCAGCGCGCACTTCGTTCAACAGCGCTTCAATTTGCGAGCGATCCATCAGCGCTCCCTTCTTCGGTCGATGCGCGTTCTCCCTCCGCGTACGCGCGCATCGCCTCCTGCATCACCTGCTTCAGCGGAACCGCATGCCTGCGCGCAAGGTTGCGGCACACCTCATACTCCGGCGACGCATTGGCCACCTCGCCCGATGGCCACCGCGCAACCTTGATCCGCACCTTGCCCCACTCCGTCTCAACTCTCGGCGAACTCGCGCGCCAGCGCCATCTTGTTTTCCAGCCGCCAGCGCAACCCGATCGTCGTCGTCTCGCGCAGCAGCAGATCGCGCAGCGCGGGCATCAGCTCCGGGCTCGACAGCACCGTCATCTGCACGCCCGTCCGCCCCTTCTTCATCTGCACCGGCGCGCGGTAAACGTCCCACGCGCCCGCCTCCAGCAGCAACTCGCTCACGTAAGCCAGCAACTGCGGAGTCGCATCGTCGATCACCGTCTCAATCACCGCAATCGGCTCGGCTGTCCGCGGCATCATCCGTCGCCTCGCCCACCAGCAGGCGCAACAGATTCGGCTCGCCCGGCGTATCGCGCCCGCCTGCCCCGTAGCCGCGCGCAGCCACGCGCATCGCAGGCAACGTCCGTATCGTACATCGAGCATGCGCAGCACTGCCGCACCGGTCGGCGTCACTCGCTCCATCGGCGGCACCGGCAGCATACACAGGCGCGTCGCCAAGCAGCGCCAGCGTCGCCGGCGCGGGCACAGGCAACGTGCCGTGCTGGCACTTCACCGTTCCACTGCCCACGTTCAACGGCGACGCCATCCACCGATCCACTCCCAGTGCCTCGCATCCGGCCGCCGCGCACACAATATCCACGATCGTGTCGACCGCGCCCACTTCGTGGAAATGCACCTTCTCAATCGGATGGAATGAATCGCCGCCTCCGCCTCGCCCAGCAATCTGGAAGGCCCGCGCCGCGCGCAGCTTTACCGCGTCCGAAAGCGGCGCAGCATGAATGATCCCCAGAATCGTTGTCAGCGAGCGATGCGGCGCATGCGAGTGCTGGTGCTCGTGTTCGGACCTCTGATCTCTGATCTCTGATCTCTCGTGCTGTGCTCGTGCGAATGATGTTCGTGATCATGATGCGCATGCGTGTGCTCGTGCGCGCTTTCTAGTCCCTGGTCCCTGGTCCCTGGTCCCTTGCTTTCTGTTCCCTCGCTCCCTTGCTCCCTTGCTCCCGGCTCTTCTGTGACCACATCCACCTTCATCGCCGCCAGTCCGCCGCGGCTCACCTTGCGCATCTCCAGGCGCGCGCCCACATTCAATGCCGCCGCCGTCTCCGCGAGCAGGTTGAAATCAACGCCCGCATCCACCAGCGCGCCCAGCAGCATGTCGCCGCTTATCCCGGAAAAGCACTCCAGATAACCAATTCGCATCGCTTTGTGATTCTAAATGGCCGTAGGCAAATGGAGGGAGCAGGGAGCTTTAGCTCCCTGAAAATGGCCTCGACAATCGAGGCCTTCAGGCCCGGACCGAGCCATTCCGAACCAGCAACACCCGTTGGGTTAGAGCATGTTTCAAAGTGCGGCTTTGTCACAAGGGCGCGGCTTTAGCTGGTCGAAAAACACAGGAAAATACCAGATTTTAGCCCCTCAGGAAGGTTCGTCTCAAGCTGACTCCGTACCGGAAGCGAGATGCCCCAGCGCGCCTCGCCGCGTCAATCGAACAGTTGGCGCTATTTCTCTTTCCTCATCCACGGAGTGAACGTGAGCCCGACCAGGATCCCTTCGGGTGCAAGAAAACGGCTCACAACCTGGCCCCACGGTTCTTTCCTGTTCTTCACCAGCATTCGATAGCCACGCGATTCCAGTTCCGCCGTAGCCGTCTCGACATTCTCAACGTCGAACTCGAGCCAGGCTTGCGGCCGAGGAATCTCGTCAGGCCAGGAATTCTTGCCAAAGCAGGACAGGGCTGCCTCTGCAAGCGGCCAGAGCGCAAAACTATTCGCGCCCTTCAGGGCCTCCGTATGAAGATAACCGCCGCTTTCTTCTTTGAATTGGATGCCGAGGGTCTCGCGGTAGAGTTTGCGGCTTTCCGTTGCCTCGCTGACGATCGCGCCAAAGCCCGCGATGAACAAAACTTTGATGTTGCCAAATTGTTCCATGTCCTCTCCAACGCGCTACGCCGCCGAGCCTCCGCCATCGAGCCCGCCGGCAATCCAGTTCATGTGATCGGTGTTTGGGTGCCCCATCCTGGTCGCGCTCTTGGATCGTGTTTCAAAACCCAGTCTTGTAATAAGGGCACGGCTTTAGCCGGGCCGAAGAATACAGAAAAATACCCGGCTTCAGCCCCCTGAGTGAAGGTTCTTCTGCGCTGGAAGCGAGATCCTCTACGCGCCCTTCCGCGCCAGCACATCAACAGGCAAAACCGCATTCATTGATCCGGAGCGGAATCCGGTGCAATCGAGCGTCACGTATTTGAACCCCGCCTGCTTCAGCGCCGCAGTAATCGCGTCGAGCATCTCCATGGTCAGCGCGCGGGGCAGTTCATTGCGTGCAATCTCTACGCGTGCTAGTTCGCCATGGTGCCGCACGCGCAGCTCGCGAAATCCCAACTGCCGCAGGCTCTCTTCTCCCCGCTCTACCTGCTCCAGCACTTCGCGCGTCACCGTGCGCCCATATTCCACGCGCGACGAGAGACACGGCGCAGCCGGGCGGTCCCATACCGGGTAGCCGGCCGCCTGGGCCAGCGCCCGCACCTCCAGCTTCGTCAGCCCGGCATCGGCCAGTGGCGCCAACACAGCATGCTGCTCCGCTGCGCGTTGGCCGGGCCGGAAATCCCGCGTGTCGTCGGCGTTCATCCCGTAGGCGATGTTCTTAAAGCCGAGCTTCGTGCCCAGCTTCTCCATCGCGTCAAACAGTTCATCTTTGCAATGGAAGCAGCGGTTGGCGTCGTTGCGCGCGTACTCGGGCCGGTCCAGTTCTTCAGTGGCAATCACCTGCAGCGGCATTCCCAAAGATTGCGCAAACGCGCTGGCCTGCTCCATGTCGCGCCGCGCCAGCGAGGCCGAATCGGCCAGTACCGCCAGCATGCGCGAGCCCAGCACGCGGTACGCCGTGGCGGCCAAAAATGCTGAGTCTACGCCGCCCGAGTAGGCCACCATCAGGCTTCCCGCCTGTGCCAGCCGATCTTCCAGCGCGCGCAGCTTTTCCGCCGCGCCCGCGTCAACACTCTTCGCCGTCACAGCTTCCCGAACCCTCGTCTCTGCGCCCGCCGCCATGCCACCGATTATACCGTCTACCATTTTCGCAACGGGCCGACCAAGGCTTGCCACGAGCTCACCGACCATGTAGCGCCAGCTTTCAGACCATGTGGCGCCGGCCTCCAGGCCGGGGTCCCCAGCGAGCCTGCTTCTGGCTCGTTGGGGTGGTAGATCGGCTGTCGTGTGGGCCTCCCGGCCCGCATCTTCTTCCCGCTCGAACGATCCATCCGGAGGATGGGACGTTTGACGCCTCCGCCTGCGGGCAATAGCTTTGAAGAGAGCAGACAAACGGCACATCGTTTCCCTCAGTCAAGGAGGTTGAATGCCCGACGGATCTTTCCGCCGCTTTTTGACCGGTATTTTCTGTGCGATCCTCGCCATCACCGCGTGGAATTTCGCACACGGCCAGGATCTGAAGAGCTTTGAGCAGCGCATCACCGTCAAGGTCCTGCCCAACGGGCTCACCCTCGTCCTCTGCCGGCGGCCGGATGCACCTGTCTTCAGCTACACCACCTTTATTGATGCCGGCGATGTCAACGACCCCTCCGGCGAGAGCGGCCTGGCCCATATGTTCGAGCACCTGGCCTTCAAAGGAACCACTCAGATCGGGACCAAAGATTACCCCGTTGAGAAGGTCGCACTGGCCAAGGTCGAGGCCGCGAATGAAGCCTACGAAGCCGAGTTTCTCAAGCCGGGAGGCGGCGATCCGCAGAAACTCGCAGACCTCAAAAAGGCCTTTCTCGCCGCGCAGGCTGACGCGGAGAAATACGTCATCCCCAACCAGTTCACTGAGGTCGCCGAGGCCAACGGTGCGCACGGCCTCAACGCTGAAACAGCGCTCGACGACACGCAATATTTCTGGTCCATGCCCCAGAATCGCCTTGAGCTGTGGGCGTGGATGGAGAGCAGCCGCCTCGCCGATGTTGTTCCGCGCGAGTTCTATAAGGAGCGCGACGTGGTGATGGAAGAGCGCCGCATGCGCGTCGACTCTGATCCCATCGGAAACCTGATTGAGCAGTTCCTCGCCACCGCCTACGTGGCGCATAACTACGGCCGCAGCGATATTGGCTGGCCCAGCGAGGTCGGCCAGATCACGGCCACCGAGGCCATGGCCTTCCACAAAAAGTACTACATCGGCGGCAACATCGTGGTCGCCATCGTCGGCGATGTGGACGCCCAAACCGAGCTGCCCGTCCTCGAGAAGTATTTCAGCCGTGTACCCGGCGGTCCCAAACCTGAAGAAATGACCACCGTCGAGCCGACGCAGCTTGCTGAGAAGTCGGTCGTCATTCGCGAGCAGACGCAGCCGTTCTATATCGAGGGCTATCACCGGCCCAACTACCGCGATCCCGACGATGCCGTCTACGACGCCATCAGCGACATCCTTTCCAACGGCCGCGTCTCGCGTCTCTACCGCAGCATGGTCGAGCAGCAGCAGATCGCTGCGGAGGCCGCGGGCTTCAGCCCCTTCCCCGGCGAAAAGTATCCGAGCCTCTTCGCTTTCTATGCCTATCCGGTCCCCGGCCACACGCCGGCCGAGATGCGCGACGCCATCCACAAGGAAATTGAAAAGCTGAAGAGCACCGACGTCACCGACGAAGAGCTTCAGATGTACAAGACCCGCGCCCGCGCCGACCTGCTCCGCGGCCTCGCCGACAATCAGGGCCTTTCCAACTCCCTGGCTGAATACCAGGCGCGCTATGGCGATTGGCGCGAGCTATTCCTCCAGCTTGATCGCGTCGACAAGGTGACCAAGGCCGACATCCGCCGCGTAGCCAACCAGGTGTTTATCGCCTCCAACCGCACCAGCGCCGAAATCGACACCGAACCCCCGGCCGCCGAAGCGAAGAAAGATGGAGGCGCGCAGTGAAGAATTCTTTGAGGCCCGTTGTAGCGCCGGTCTCTCGACCGGGGTCCCCATCGAGCCTGCCTTTGGCTCGCTGGGGTGGTAAACCGGCTGTTGTGCGGGCGTCCACGCCCGCACCTGCTTGGCTCGCGCTTGCCCTCCTCGCCTCCCTCGCAACTCCCTCCGCCCTCTCCGCCCAGCAATCCAAGCCCTGGGAGCAAATCCCCATCCCGCCGCTGCACGCCTTTCATCCGCAGCAGCCGAAACGCATCGAGCTCAAAAATGGCATCGTCATCTTCCTCCAGGAGGACCATGAGCTCCCGTTTATCTACGGTTCGGTGCTGATTTCCGGCGGCTCACGCGACGAAGATCCCGCTAAGGCCGGCCTGGTGGCGCTCTACGGCGAGGCCTGGCGCACCAGCGGCGCCGCGAAGATGGACGGCGATGCCATGGACGATCTGCTCGAGGCCAAAGCCGCGCACATTGAGACAGCAGGCGACGACGATTCCACCGCGGTCTCGTGGGACTCTCTGAAAGGCGACGCCGATCAGGTCTTTTCCCTGGCCATGGACCTTTTGTTTCATCCCAATTTCAGCGCGCAAAAGCTTGCGCTGGCCCAGCAGCAGGAGGCAACGGCGATCGTGCGCCGCAACGACGACGAAGACGGAATCGCCCAGCGCGAATCGGCAAAGCTCGTCTATGGCGTCAACAGTCCCTACACGCGTCAGCCCGAGTTAGCCACTATCGGCGGCGTCACACTCGCCGATCTTCAGTCCTGGCACGATCGCACCATCAAGGGCAAGCTCATCGTCGGCATCAGCGGCGACTTTGACCCGGTAGCCATGGAGGCCAAGGTGCGCGCGGCCTTCGAAGGCCTTCCGACCGTGACGCCGGACCCGCCGCATCACGATGAGTTTCCCGGCCCCAGGCCCGGCGTGTATTTCATCGACAAGGAAGATGTGAATCAGTCCAACGTGCAAATCGTCGGGCTCGGCATCGACCGCCATAATCCCGACTTGCCGGCCATTGCTGTCATGAACGAAATCCTCGGCGGTGGTTTCGGCAGCCGCCTCTTTCAAAAAGTTCGCACGCAGTTGGGACTCGCCTACGCCGTCGGCGGTGGAATCGGCTTCGAATACGACCACCCCGCTACCTTCGACGTCGAGGTCATCACCAAGAGCGCCTCAACCGTTGAAGCAACCAAAGCCGCCGAGGCCGAGATCGCCGGCCTCAACACCAGGCCATTCACCGAGGCCGAATTGCAGCGCGCTAAAGACGATATCCTCAACTCGTTCCTCTTCCGCTACGACACCAGGGACAAGATTCTCGACGAGCGCGAAAAGCTCGAGTTCTACGGCTATCCCGCCGACTACCTTGAAACCTACAAGGCGGGCCTTGAAAAAGTGACGCTGGCCGACGTCACCGCCGCCGCCAAAAAGTACATTCATCCTGACAAGCTGGCGATTCTTGTCGTGGGCAACGGTCCGCAAATCAAACCGGGCCTGGATACGCTCAGTGACGCGCTCAATCTCGGACCGCCCACGCCCATCGACATCACGATCCCGCAACCCGCCGGCTCGCACGCCGCCGGCGGTGCTGCAGAACAATAGATGTAGCGCCGGGCTCCAGCCCGGCTGTCGTGCGGGTCTCCAGACCCGCATTGCCGCCGGCGCGGGCGTGGAAAAGTAAGACTGGGAGACATCATGTTCGAGCGTTATACAGAAAAAGCGCGGCGCGTGATCTTCTATGCGCGGTACGAGGCCAGCCAATTTGGCTCGCCAACCATCGAAACGGAGCATTTGCTGCTCGGCCTTCTGCGCGAAGACAAGGCCCTCGCCAACCGCTTTCTGCGCGCGCAAGCCCCTTTGGAGTCCATCCAGAAACAGATCCACGAGCACACTGTCATCCACGAGAAGATAGCGACGAGCGTCGATCTGCCGCTATCAGATGAGTCCAAGCGGGTGCTGACCTATGCCGCCGAAGAGGCCGAGCGGCTGGGCCACAAGTACATCGGCACGGAGCACCTGCTCCTGGGTCTGCTTCGCGAAGAAAAATGTTTTGCGGCGCAGATGTTGCAAGAGCGCGGACTCAAAGTGAACCAGATTCGCGAGGAGCTCGCGCGTACACCACATCAGAGCGAGTCGGCAACCAAGACAAGTGCAAGGCCGGACCCCAGGGCTTTTTGGCTCGCCCGTACCGGCGTGGTGATCAATCGCCCCGAAACCTGCGTCATCGATCCCGAAGTAGAAGTCGGCGCGGAAACGATCATCGAGCCCTATGTGCAATTGCTTGGCAAGACGCGCGTCGGCGCGGGCTGCCGCATTCGTTCTTTCTCCGTCATCGAAAACTGCACCCTCGGCGACAAGGTTCTCATCCGGCAAAGCTGCATCCTCGAGGACTCCACCATCGCCAATGGCGCTGAGCTCGGCCCTTTTGTCCACCTGCGCCCCGGATGCGAAATCGGCGAAAACGCCCACATGGGCAACTTCGTCGAAGGCAAAAAAGTGCGCATGGGCAAAGGCGCAAAGGCCAACCACCTCAGCTACCTCGGCGACGCCGAAATTGGCGAAGGAACCAACATCGGCGCTGGCTCCATCACTTGCAACTACGACGGTTCTGCCAAGCACCGCACTCAAATTGGCAAGCGCGTCTTTGTCGGCAGCGATAGCACGCTCGTGGCGCCCATCACCATCGGCGATGGATCTTACATCGGCGCCGGTTCGTGCATTACCAAGGACGTGCCTGCCGACGCGCTGGCCGTGGGTCGCGCCCGCCAGATCACCAAGGAAGGCTGGGCCGCCGCCCGTCGCGCACGCCGAGAGAACAAGCAATCATGATGCGTCTGCGCGCACAGGCCATCCCTCTGCTCCTGATCCTCGCCTCGCTTTTTCTCGCCATTCCCTCGCGCGCCGCCCAACCCTCCCATCTCGACGCGCAAAAAATTGCCGATGGCGTCTGGTTTCTTTTGGGCGACGCCTCCAGTGGCTACTGCAACAACATCGTCATCGAGATGAAGGACTATCTCATCGTCGTCGACGCCAACTATCCCAGCCGCGCGCGCGAGCTGGTCCAGCAGATCGGCCAGCTTTCTCCCAAGCCGGTCCGATTCGTCTTCGATACCCACGCGCACCGCGATCACGCCTACGGCAACATCGTGTGGACCCAGGCCGGTGCAACCACCTTCGCCTACCAGGGCGTCGACGACGAAATGGATCGTTACGAGCCGCAACGTTGGCTCACCACTGCAGCCGAACGCGACGATGTCCGCTCGCTCAATCTCAAAGACGCGCCCCGCCCTCAGCTCGTCTTCCGTTCGAGCCCCTTCATTCTCAATGACGGCACTCGCGAAGTCCGATTCTATTTTCTGGGCTGGGCGCACACTCGCGGCGATGGCTTTGTCTGGCTGCCGAAGGAACGCATCCTCTGCACCGGCGACGCAGCCGTCAACGGCCCGCGCAACAAACTCTGGGATGCAAATCTTGAAAACTGGCCACGCGTTCTCTCGCGCGCTTTCGCCTTTCACCCGCTTCACGTTCTTCCCGGCCACGGAGATTCGGGCGGCGCTGAAATTCTCACCGGCCAGCAAATGTTTCTGCAGGATTTATATGCAGCCGTCAAGCACCAAGTCGCCGCCGGCAAAACACTCAACCAAATCACGCCGGCCCTCCCCGCACGCGACCGCAACTGGGTCCCCAAAGATCTGAGTACCGATTTCTCCATAGCCTACGCGGAAATTACCCGGCACAAGCCCGCCGGCGCCCTCCCTCACGTGTGGAAATGACGCTGTCGAGCAACAAGGTTGTACCGCAATGTTCGTAGCCGCTGCCACGTTCGGGTGATTGAGGCGGGGGTTACCTCGGTGATAGCCTCAGCATAGTAACGATGGGCCGGGGTCTTGCTTATTCTCACGGCTGCGCGTTCGCTTTTGCGTCACTTGTTCTTCTTTATACTGGCTTTTTCCGGTCGCTGCCGTCTAAAAAAGAGATGGAATACGGGCCGGGCGACAGCAGGTTCGGAAATTGTGGATCTGCATTCACGAAATCTGAGTTGGAGCGACCCTCACGGGGTCCCCGCCGACGGTTCTTTGTCGTTGGGGTGGGAGAATCAGGGAGCGACGGCCTTCGTAAACGCTTGAACCGGCACAGTATTTCCGAAGCTGCTCATTTGCTTGGCCTTTTCTACAGAACGGCAGGAATTAACAGAACTTATGCGGCCCGCGGCGCGGTTCTTTCGTCGCAGGAATAGAGCACTCGCCCCCGGGGGCACACATTGCAACAGTCCTCGCATCGTCTCAGTGGTCAGGGGTTCACTGCGATGAGCGGGAGTCTAATGAGCACAGGGGTTGTCGCTTGGCTTTGAGTTTGGCACATTCGAGAGTTCCCGATCCCGCGCGAAATCAGCAGGAAGACGGCACTGTGCGCGCGCGCAAACCGGCGCGCGTTCTCGTCGTCGACGATGAAATGCCCGTACGCACCATGGTAGCCGCCGCGCTCGAGCGCCAGGGTTACACAGTGGAGCAGGCTGGCGGTGGCCGCGAGGCCCTTGAAGCTCTCGAGCTCAACACTTTCAATTTGGTGCTCACTGACATCGTCATGAACGACGTCAACGGCATCGCGCTCCTCGAGCGCATCCACGCGCTGCAGCCCAACCTTCCCGTCGTCATGGTCACCGCGGTTCACGACATTAGCATTGCCATTGACTCCATGCGCCGCGGCGCCTATGACTATCTCCTCAAGCCCTTCGAGCGCGAACAACTCTTGAGCACTGTCGAGCGTGCCATCAGCCATCGCCAGGCGCTCGAGGAGACACAGAATTACCACCAGGGCCTGGAAGAAATGGTGCGCGCCCGCACCGAAATGCTGCGCCATGCCATGGAAGATCTCGAGCACTCTTACGACGTCACGCTCGAGGCGCTGGGCGACGCACTCGACCTCAAAGACTCTGAAACCGAGGGCCACTCCAAGCGAGTTACGGCCTACGCCATCGCGCTGGCGCGCGCCATGGGCATTCCTCCTGAAGAAATCAAGATCATCGCGCGCGGCGCATTTCTGCACGACATCGGCAAGATGGCCATCCCAGACGATATCCTGCGCAAACCCGGCAAGCTCACTCCCGAGGAGCAGGACCTGATGCGCGAGCACTGTACCCGCGGCTACCACATGCTGCGCAAAATCCCGTTTCTCGCCGGTGCCGCCGAGATTGTCCTTTGCCACCAGGAATACTACGATGGAGCCGGATACCCGAACGGCCTGCGCGGCCGCGAGATTCCCGTCGGGGCGCGCATCTTTGCCGTCGCTGATACGCTCGACGCCATCACCAGCGATCGCCCCTACCGCAAAGCGCGCGGCTTCGACGCAGCCCGCGAAGAGATCCTGCGCTGCTCAGGAACGCAATTCGATCCTGCCGTTGTCGAAGTGTTCTTGAAGATTCCCAATGAGCTTTGGCAGGAACTGCGCTCTGAGATCAGCGGCCAGAACAAGCGTTATTCCACCTTCGAAATGCCCCATCCGTCCGGCTCGCCCGAGCCCTTCAACGCCGCCTAGCCTCTCTTCTCTGTTCCCTATTCCCTATTCCCTATTCCCTGTTCCCTGTTCCCTCTTCTCTGTTAAATTCCTCGCAGGAGCAAAACCATGCAGTCACTTTCCCCTGCGGAAGCTCAATCGCGCCTCGGCAAATTGCCCGGCTGGCAAATCGAAGCCGGAGAGCTCGTGCGAACCTTCCAATTTAAAGATTTCCGGGCATCGCTCAAGTTCGTCAACCAGGTGGGCGACCTGGCTGAAGAAGCGGGCCATCATCCCGACATCGACATCCGCTACAACCGCGTCCGCCTGGCTCTCGTAACCCACGACGCCGGCGGCCTCACAACCAAGGATTTCGACCTCGCCTCGCGCGCCCAAAAACTGGCCGAATAAGAATCCGTGCCCTTCTCCGCTGACGAGCACCCCAGTCGTCTCAAATTGGCAGAGCGCGCTTCAAAAATCTGATTAGTAACAAGCGCACCGCTTGCCAGGGCCCCCGGCGACAAGTCTTCGTCGCTGGCGCGACTTTGCAGCTCGGTGAAAAACTCATTTCCGCCCGCCGTTTTGAAGGGGCACGAGTTTACTCGTGCCGTTAAAGTCCGCATGATGAGCGAGGGCTTCAGCCCCTGAGGGAATGTTTTTGGGAATTCGACTCCTTCCGGCAAGTTTTTCACCAAGCTGTTTGGTCGGGCCAAAAGCGCCGCAAAAAACGCGGGCTTCAGCCCCTGAGGATGTTTTTCTTCGATCCTGCCGTTGGACCGGAAACCCCGCAGCCGGCAACGCACCAATAGGGCACGACCCGGAGCGGCCAGGCGGGGCATTCAGGGGAACTAGCTGTTAGGCTTCTTCCGGACAACCCGCGCGGTGGCGTGAAGCGGATCTCCCGGCTTGTGTGTTGTATGCCAACGCTCGGTATGGACTTCGCGAATCGCTGTCCCCGCCTCGTTCTTGCATGGCTCGGTAGGTTTAGCCTTGCATTTCGGGCACGGACGCTGAAGAGCCAGAATTTCCATATCCAGAGTCTACTCTGCGCCGACCCACCTAGCCCTGCGCGGCGGCTTCGCTACGGTCCTCTCGGCCATGTTTCTGTCTCACATGGAGATTGAATTGAATGGCGAACCACCGGTTGCTTTCCGCTGCAGAAGCGCCCTTGGCTTGCATGAGCGGCATCTGGGCGCCGCAAACAGAGCATCCTGCAGAAACGGGATTCAAAAATGCATCGTGTTCAACAACCAATTCGGGCTTTTTTACCATACACGAAGTCTACTCTGGATGGCGGTGGCACGGCATCTCGTGGAAATTGAACCATCGCTCAGCGGCTCACGATCAGGTAGTGGGTCAGTTCAGACTTTCCCTCCACATCGGTGGTGGCCGTCTAGTGCGCATTTCTCACAGGCCGCCGAAAATCGTAGCGCCGGTCTCCTGACCGGCTGTCCTGAGGGTCTCCTGACCCTCAGAGAGTTCACCAAACCTTGAATCCTCGCTAGTCGCGCCGTCTGTGAGAAATGCTGTCTAGTGTGTTGCTGAGTCATTGAGCACCTGGCCGCTCAGCGGACACACAAGGAACCTGAAGTCGCCAAATCTTGACCTGGCTGAATCACCGGAACTGCGTCGCTCTACGGGCGGCACGTTGTGAACCGCGCACATGGGTGGGTCTGAATCCTTCTTCAGAAAACAAGGGTTCGCCATAACCATAGCCAAGCGCGGGAGTTACCCCGGCGAAAATCAGGTGCCGGTCAAAATTAAACAGAAGGCGCCTTCTGTTTCAGCTAAATTTTATACGATCTTAATTAATTTGACTCCGAAAGAGGCGCCCTAGAGACCGGCAAACGAGCCCCAGTTATCCCCATCGGCGAAATCGGGACGGGTCCATCGACTCGATTTGCGCGCAATGCTTCCGGACGATTGGTGCAGCAGCCACCGAAGTCGAACTCTGGCCGGCTGAGAACGCTCACGACTGCAAAGGCTTTGATTTGGGCCACAGAATGCACGGGCCAGAGAATCAGCGGCGACCATACCGTTCGCGGCGGTCTATGCCGGCTGAGTCTCAAGGAACCTGAGAAAGTCCCTCCCCCCACTGCACGACGAAGGCCGACTGACCCAAGCGGCCGGCCTTTCCACCGGAATCGGTCGACATTCCGGAGCAAAGAGAAAACCCGCCTGCCGGGGCGGGCGCGCAGGCGGCTTCCAGGTTCGCCCATTTCTTGCCGAACGCATCGGTTATCAGCGCACTCTCACCTAATCGAGCTTTTCCCGCTCTTCCTTCTCCTGCTTCTCTAGCAGGTCCACCATGAGCTGCAAAGCCTGGCTCCCGTCTAGTGACTCATCGCGACGGCGGATGATTTCAGCCTTCTGTCCCTCACTCAAGGATTGAGAATCGGACTGCGCGGCTAGGGCTGCGTGCATCAACTGACAAATTACGACCTGCCCCTGTAAAGTTTGAATCCTGAGTCTGCGGATCACTGGGTCCAAGGCCGAACTCCGGTAATGCGCGCCAGAGTCTGAATCGATAACAAGCCTCATTACCCCGGCGTATCGTCTACCGGAGGGCGCGCATTGGTTGGGACTTTACCCGACAATTAGGCTAATTGGATGGTCAATATTGAACACTTTATGCCTGGCAGCGCACTAATTAGGATTGAGTGATTCAAATCACATCCCTGCGCCCCATTCAGCTCTATCGTTCCCTTAAGCGCATCCCTCTAACCTGGCCCGGATAGAGCAGAACCCCAGAAGACTTCCGGGTTCGGGCGCGCATTTGCCTTCGCGGGGAGCTACCTATGGGAACCATCGAATCCATCATCGGCAAACTCCGAATCCAGCAATTGAAGACGCATATTGAATCGTCGCGGCTCTATTCCGAAGCCCTTGCCAGACAGTTCCAGGAAGCCCAAACTGGCGCGGAAAAGACGATGATCGCTGGTCAGTACGAGGAGGCTCTAAAGCAGGTCTACAAAATGCGACTCCTTTTGGAATTGCTGGAGCGGAAGGACAAGGAAGCCAGTTCGCGGGCAGCGACGCACTGTTAGGACACTACCCCAAGCGGATAGTGACTGCAAACGGACGCACTCTTAGGAGCGCTTCGCACTTACTTTGTGGACGCCTCGCGCTTTGCGGGCGGAACGTGGTAGATCGGGATTAGCTCTGGCCTTTGGCTGATATTCTTTGGCTATATCCCAGCGTGCAACATGAGATGCGAAGCGGGGAGCGCCGCTATTCAACTCACACTCTTCCCGTGGGGCAGCTCCGCAGGTTGGGCAATCGAAATTCAAAGAGATATCAACCTCGGCCATTCCGAGCTTATACAGCCGATTGACCAGAAATGATGGTCAATCGGGAACACCTTGCCGCAGCAACGCTCTATGCAGCCACTACCGCCCTGATAGGTGCTGCCTGAAAACTGCGTTGGCGAAAAACAGCGACCGGTTGCTTTTAATGGGTAGCTAGCCGTATTGTCGGGATATGCCATCGGATCGCGCGGAGCTTCGCTCCCTCAAACGCCTAATCGCTGAGGCAGATGCCCTTGTAGACGTGCCCGGGCTGCCAGAAGATCGCATGGCGCGCTGCCATGAGGTTCTACGGTCAGCTATCGCACTGGCAGATGATCTGCTCAACCAATCTGCGGTTCCTGCTGCCGTGGAATTGGGAGGTAAAGGGGGCCAGAAAAATTCTCGATCCATGATCCCGCCTAAGCTGATTTCAGCGTCAGGCCCGCACTATTAGGAGGCGGTGCATTTGGCGCCTATAATCCGGGCGGGAGGATCGCCAATGACAATCACGCTTTTCAAGCCAAATAGCGAGTCCCTATCGAACTATCCAAACATCCACAACGTGCAAGTAAAAGGCGGCGTATTAACCTTCTACTGGAAAAACAAGACAGCGGGCACGTCGAAGGTCGTAACGTCAATGCCTTTCCTTATCCAAGAGGTCATTGCCCAGCCTGACTAGTTCATTGTCGAGTGCTAGCAACACAGCGGTAGAACACTACCCACGGGATATGAATGAGCCCATAATGCTTGCACGCGCAGACTGGCTAGGCTCACATGACCGATGAACTCCCAATAAGAGCCATTCACGAACTGGAAAGGGCAATCCGCCATTGGGAACTGCTACGGGATAACGCGCAGCGATTAGTAAACGAAACCAGGGCATATTCCGAGAATCAGGGAGATTCCTTTGAGAGCACGTTGAGAGTCGCAAAATTCCAAACTCATATCGCCAACTACGATGCGTGGATTCTTGAGGCGAGGGAGCGAATCGACCGACTAGAAAAAGGGAATTAGAAGCGCAAGCCCGCTTTCGACGCTTCCTAGAGAATCCTCCGATTCGGCGGCAACGCACTAACCGGACACTACCCCTGATATGCCGACCATTTTTGCATCCGCAAATCTGGATTCCTGGTCTTTTTTCCGCTTTTGTAGAGTTGTTGCGGCGTTTCCGGGCATTGCAATTCAGTGACAATTCCCCCGCAACCCCTGAATTGTTCGCTGCCGGCCACGAGCGCGCCCCTCATTTGCACCCCTTCAACCCAATCTGGGAAAATCTCAAATGATTGAATCTAAGTGATATAGTGTCGATAAGGCCGATCATGAGCGCCGGCAGCCCGCTCCGGTGACCCCGAAACCACGCTCTTGCGGAGGCGAAACTGCACGCGCCTGAGATGTCAATCTCAGCGAAAACGATGGCTAAACCCTGAAAAAATAAATTTTGAATTTTGTATTTGCTTTTTCCCCGATCTATGCTATCGTGTATTTATTCCGGTTGTGGAGAGAACCTCCCAGCCGGAAGTAGTTTGCGTCACTGGCCTCCCGGCACGAACAGCTAGACCGTTCGTGCCGTCTTTTTTTTCTGTGCGCAAACCCCCTCCAACCAGGCCCGCCGCTGCAGCGTTTCACCGCCGGATCCATCCCATCATCACCGCTCCCTGAAGAATTCTTGTCAAGCTTCCTGGCGGTTCCATCCTCATTGATCTCTTTGAATTGAATGCCATTAGTTACCGCTTGCTTTTTGCAGATGATTTCCCGCCTTTGGTCCATACTAAGAGCAAATCAAAATCTTTGAGGCAGGAACTGAGGGCTGGCGGCTGATAGCTGATAACTCAGAGCTCGGCTCTATAAAGCGCTCGTAAGTCCTTTAAAAGCCGAATCATACGAAATAACCCATTTGTAATCAACGGGTTGGAGCAAATGATCGGGGGTACAAACGATTGAAGGGAAAGCACTTAACCCCAAAAGGGGATGGGGGGTACCTCGCTGCGAAACTGTGAAACTGTGGGCCACGCCACAACATGAACCATCAAAACAAGTTAAATGGCAATTTTTGGTTTGTGTACTGAGTCAGTACACGAGCTGAGAGTTCGGTCTGCGGTACTATGGGAAAAAGAGGCGTTCCATGCAGCATCCAATCAAAAACCGCTGGGTTTGGAGCATCGCCGTCTTCGCGCTCACCGCTGCCAGTTATGCTCAGTGGTCCAACCCGGCCGGCGACGTCCCCGCCTACCATCCCTCGGCGCCTCTCAATATTCATGCGCTTCCGCCCATCCTCCACGGCTCTCAGCTCACGGGGTCAAACTTCAGTTATCCATGGCAGGTGCACGTTTACGAGCAGGTGGCCAGGGTCGGCAGCGTGGTCTATCAACTTCCGTGCAACTGCCGCTGCGATCGCGCGCTCGGCCACACCAGCCTGCGCAGTTGCTTTGAGACCCTTCACGGCACCGAGTGTTCCACCTGCGCCCAGGAAGGCTTCTATGCCTACCAGCAGACGAAGCTCGGCAAGACGCCCGCCGAGATCCGCGCCGGCATCGCCCGCCACGACTACGAGCAGATCGACCTCGAAAAGCAATAGGCCGCGGCCAACGCCAAAGTCCAAATGATCGTAGAATAGACATATGCAGCACGAGCCACTCGGCCCGTGCTCGCACCCAGCGGCACTCCGCAATCATCCAATGGATGGCTGCAAAAGATGGGGGCGTCACGGTTTCGACGGGATCGATTGCGGCATGGGAGGCATGTCGGGGTGTGGGCACCCGTAATCGCCTGCAAAACAAAAGTTGCCAACGATAATCTGGCACTTGCTGCTTAATTAACTAAGCAGCCGTCTTCCGCGGCTTCGCCTATGGGCTGCGAGCAAGACGTCATCCAGTAGGCTGGTGATACCGGCTCGGTCCGTGTTGGTTTCGCGAGATCATCGGACTAGCTTCCGGCGCATCTTGTCCGTTCTTAAGCGTCGTGGAGCGAACCCAATCGAATCGGACACAGCATGGACTCTCCCGGCTGACAGCGATTTCGGACGCGGGTTCGACTCCCGCCGCCTCCACCAATAACATGTTTATTTTCAGTAATTTACAGACGAAAAGCACAGGAAAAGCGAAGAATATTGCCATCGCTAAGTCTTTCCTAATCAGATAGATAGATTCATCGATTTCAAAACCTGAGGAGCCCACGTCCGAAAAACTTAACCAACTATTTTTCAACCATATAGCCCTTCCTAGGTTAGTGCGAGGGAAAAGCAGTGCGTTGGAGCAACGCACTTGGGCATTCGCATGTTATTTAATTGCTTTTTGTGCGTAAAATGGCCTATATTTACATTTGCAGGAGGTTCCAATGGCAACCGTTCCCGCATCTCGTCCTGATCTTGCAGCGCATCGTGAAGCGCTGCGCCTCCCCATCCCGG
This sequence comes from uncultured Acidobacteriaceae bacterium, assembly GCA_963758785.1. Lineage (GTDB taxonomy): Bacteria > Acidobacteriota > Terriglobia > Terriglobales > Acidobacteriaceae > Telmatobacter. Next base: position 49,948 of record CAVWXA010000007.1, on the reverse strand, counting down.
AGATCGTCAAACAGCTCGTCGGCTTCATCGGCCGCAAGCTCACCGCCTACGTAGGCGGTGTCCGGGACGTGCGCGCCGTCGATCGGTGGATGAACGGAAGCGAGCTTTACGGCGATGCCGAACAACGTCTGAGGTTTGCCTTCCAGCTGGTCCGGATGCTCGCCGAAAGAGAAGATCCGACTGTGATCCAATCCTGGCTCACCGGCTTGAACCCTGAACTCGGTGACCGCGTCCCACTTCGGCTCATGAGGGAAAACGATCTGGAGACCGTGGCGCCAGAGATCATGGGAGCCGCGCGAGCTTTCCTCGTTGGCGGTTAGGAGCGAATTCAATGAATCTCGAATCGAAGCGGCCGCGGAGGCCGCTTTTCCGTGTCGGCCGGGATAACGACGCGTGGGCGGTTCCTGATTGGGCCTATGCCAAGGAAGACCGGACCTTCGGCAACCGTTTCGACGATCCGGCGGGTGTGTATCGGGTTCTCTATGCGTCTTCGCAACGGCTGGGATGCTTCGTTGAAACCTTGGCGCGTTTCCGCGTAGACGTCTCTTTCGTCGCAGACCTGGCACTCATGGAAAACGGCGAGGACGACTTCACGGCGTTCGGCACTGTTCGCAAAGCATGGATCAAAGGCCGATGCATTGGCAACGCAAATGTCGAAGGCGAATATGCGGACATCTATGCTCTCGCATGGGTCAGCCATCTCAGATTGGCGCTGGCCGGGACTGCGGTGAAACTTGGGATGGAGGACATCGACCTGAGTTCGCTTGAACGGGCTGAACCCCGCCTATTGACACAGCGGGCTGGCCGGATCGCATTCGAGCTCGGATATGCAGGAGTGTTCTACCACTCCCGCTATGGCCACTCGATTGCGAACTGGGCAATCTTCGAAGACTGGGCCATGTCAGAACGGTTCCCGATTCGCCAGCCGAACTCGCGAAAAGTGGCTGAAGACGATCCGGACTTGCTCGAAGCCCTGCGAATCCTTGGGCTCGTAATCGGCGACTGAGGGTCCAACCCCAAACCAACCCAAGATAACAGCCGCTTTGACCAGGAGCCCATCTGGCCTTTAGGAAACAACATCATTGCCGGTGAGCCGAGCGAGAGCTCGAACCAGACTCTGCTGTCAGCTTCGCGGATATGAATAACGTTTGTCACATCGATCAGTACGGTTGGTTCATTGCCTGTGAAATGCCGAGGAGTCTACCAATGAGACATTAGCGTTCCGGGTGAACGCTAGCCTAGGCGATTGAGAAAGGGAGGTTAGCGATGATGTTTGCGCGATGCGATCGTTGGTTTCCGAAAGCCGCGATCCTCTCCCGGTCTCGCCTTGCGACTCACTTCCTCGAGGATGTCTTCGCGGGAGCATGGAGATTCAATCCCTGCCGAAGCATCATCGCCCTGATCAAAGTACCTCGAAGCTCGACGGGCGCGGCTCTTGTTGGGGTATGGTGTGTGCCATAGAGATCAAATATCCCCGGCAAAGCGGCCCGGATTAAGAATGCGGTTAGGATCGAAGCGCAGTTTGATCTTGCGCATTAGAGGTAGCGCGTCCGATTCGCAGCCCCACACGTCAAAGTCTCCGCGCAGCCCGTCGGCAACTTGCAGCGCCGTCACGCTGCCTGCGCTTCCGCGCGGTCGCTGGCGCAGCAGTCTCATCAAAACCCCGGCGGAATCGGATGGCCCAGTCACAGCTACGGTCATCAGCCCTGCGGCTTGCGCCGCAATTTGAGTTTCCGTGCCGCTGACGGCCGCCCACTGTTGTATTTCGGCGATCACGGCGCAAACATCGGCCGGCACCGTGGAGACCTTGAGAACCGCTGCGTTGGGATGCGCAAATATCTCCTGGCGTGCATTCCAAACCGCGCCGGCCGTTTCTTCCAGAGCCAGCTTCCCAAAGATCTTGTGCAAGCGCGTTTCATACTCGCTCGCGCACGCAGGGCGGACAGCCATGCGCAGATCCACGGCGCACTCGCGTCCGCTAGTGCGCACCTGCACTGCCGACGGCACAAGCTGCGAGTCCAATAGTGTACCCAGCGGTTGCGCAAGGTCATTTACGTTGGGTGCGGATGCAGTCCATGTACGCACGTGCTCCTCGACAGGGTGCAGGCGGAAGTTGATTTCGGCGATTATCCCCAGAGTACCGAAGCTGCCGGTCATCAGCTTATGCAGATCGTAGCCGGCGACATTCTTCACGACCTTGCCGCCGGTCTTCGCAATCGTGCCGTCGGCAAGTACCACGGTCATACCCAGAATCAGGTCGCGCATGCTGCCGTACTTCAGACGCAACGCGCCGCTGTCGTTAGTCGCCGCAATCCCGCCCACCGTTGCACGCTCTGGCCACAGCGGATCGAGCGCCACCATCTGCCGGTGCTGCGCCAGCGCCGCCTGCATGCAGTTCCACGTGCAGCCGGCCTCGATTGTCCAGGTCATGTCCTGCCACGAGTGCTCGCGCAGGGCGTTCATGCGCGTCAGCCTTAGCCGCACGTGCGCCGCCACCGGATTGCCCCACCCCAACTTGGTGCTTGCGCCCGCCGGCTCCACAATCAGTCCATTTCCGTTGGCATAGCGCAAAACTCCCGCAATCTCTTTGACATCTGCGGGATCGACGGTAATCGTCTCGCCCTGGATGCGTACGTGCCCCGCTCCGCAGACGTTTGCGAGCTGCACCAGCGCCTGGTCCAGAGAAATGGCTGCGGCGCTCATCAGAACAACTCCGCTACTCCCGCCGTTTCCAGCGGGTGCGGCGTGTAGGGACCGGGCTTCTCAGCGCACAGCCGCGGACGCGGAAAGACCTTGTCAGGATTGGCAATGTTCTCGGGATCGAAGGCGCAGCGCACCCGTTGCATGGTGTCGAGATCGGGTTCGGAGAATATGTAGCCCAAAGCCTGCTGCTTTTCTTTGCCCACCCCGTGTTCGCCGGTGATGGAGCCGCGGCGATCCACGCAGAGGTGAAGGATGCGATAGGAAAGGTCGAGCGCGATCTCTTCCTGCCCGGGAATTGCGCGGTCGTAGAGCACCAGCGGGTGCAGGTTGCCGTCGCCGGCATGGAAAACATTGGCCACGCGCAGGCCCAAAGCGGCGGACAAGCGCTCGATCTCGGCTAGCACCTCCGGCAGCGCAGTGCGGGGAATCACTCCATCCTGCACAATGTAGTTGGGTGAGATGCGGCCCATTGCGGCGAAGGCGGCCTTGCGGCCCTTCCACACCAGCGCCCGCTCAGCGTCTGACTGCGCCAGCCGAATCTCGGTGGCGCCGTTCTTCTCGCAGAGTGCCTGCGTCTCCCGCATCAGCAATTCCACCTCGTTGCCCGGTCCGTCCAACTCCACCAGCAGCAGACCGCCGCACGTGGGATAGTTGGCGTGCACCGCGGCTTCTGCAGCCTCAATCGCCAGCGTGTCCATAATCTCCAGCGCCGCGGGCAGTATACCGGCGGCAATGATATCGCTCACCGTCTGGCCGGCGGCCTGTGGCGCGTCGAAGGCAGCCAGCAACGTCTGCACCACTTCGGGCGCTTTACGATGCGCAGCGTAATCTTCGTCGCCACGCCCAGCGTGCCTTCCGAGCCCACAAAGACGCCCGGCAGATCGTAGCCGGGCGCGTCCGGCGCGGCCGAGCCGAAGGTGACCAGTTCACCGTCGGGCAGCACCACTTCCAGAGCCAGCGTATGGGTGACGGTAAATCCGTACTTCAGGCAATGCGCGCCGCCGGAGTTTTCCGCCACGTTTCCGCCAATAGTGCAAACCGATTGCGACGAAGGATCGGGCGCATAGAAGTAGCCGTTGGCGGCGACACGCTGCGTCACATGCGAATTGATGACCCCCGGCTCCACAACCACGAACCGATTGGCAATATCCACCTGCAGAATGCGGTTCATGCGCGCCAGGCTGATGACCACGCCGCCGGCGGCCGGCATCGCGCCGCCGCTCAGGCCGGTTCCGGCGCCGCGGCTCACAAACGGAATCTTGTGCCGGGCGCAGACGCGGACCAATTCTCGCACTTCGTCTGCGTTCCGCGAAGCGCCACGGCAGCTGGGACGACTCGGAAGTTGGTGAGGCCGTCACATTCGTAGGTCTGCAGTTGATTAGGCGCGGTGATAAGTCCGCTATCACCGACGGTGCGTCGTAGCTCAGCGAGTTGATAGGGGAAGACCATGTATAAGCCTTATTCGACTGGCGGAGGAACGGTGTGTAACGTCGCACGGAAACGAGACGAATCTTCGAGAACAGGACGGCACCGTAAGCCGACCGACCAGCTGTACACCGATTGCCCCTTGCCAAGATTTCGCTTCGATCGAACTGCGCGGCATCATGGTCGATTACTTCTCCTATTTTTCCGGGGCCCTATTGTGGCCGGGTGTCTGCCCTTCCAGACCGAGGGATCGTTCATTGTGCTTGTGCCCCGTCCCCATCACTTTGTGCGGTCCGGCCGTTTGAGCGCGTTGCGTACTCAGCCACTTCGACGCATCTGGGGAGGAACGGAAAGATGTGCTGGAACTCCGGCGGCGCAAGAGGACGCCCGTACTCGCAGATTTCAAATGCCTCCACGTGCCGCGCTGTTGTCCCTCCCGGGTAAAGCCTTTGCAGACAGTTCCGCACGTCCTGGGTGGGCGGACCGGGAAACCACATTTTTTCCAGCCAGGCATGCCTTGCTCCCCGATCAACCGGCACCTGCTGTGGTTTACCTGACGAGCGCGATAACATAAATGGGAGCCACTCGAACATTTGGGAGGCGTGTGCCTCCAGCGCGTCCAGCTTCTGCTCGAATACATCGTCAATTTTTATGGCAATGTCTGGGCGGAAGGGCGCCGGCCGGGTGAACTTATCTTCAAAATAAAGGAACACCGGGTTTTGCTCCAGCGCCGGAACTGAGGCTAGAAAGAAAGGAACAGTCACCATATATGCGGCGTCCTGCACCAGCGTTGCTGTGTATCGATGATCTGGATGGTAGTCACTATTGCGATGAGAAATTACAACATCCGCCCGTGATTCACGGATCAGACGTACCACGTCGCTGCGGGCCTCCAGTGTCGGCAATAGCTCTCCACCATGGTTCTCGAGGACATCGGAACGGTCGATGCCCAGAACTTTTGCTGCAGCCCGCGCTTCCTCGCGCCGTCGTTGTTGCAGCGCGCCCCCGCTCATCGATGGGTGGCCATTGTCCCCACCGGTCATGGCGACAAACTGGACGCGGTGCCCCATTGTTGCCCACAAAGCAGCCGTACCGCCGGCCTTCAATTCGCAATCATCGGGGTGTGCTCCGATCATCAGGATGTTGAGTTTTTTTTCTGCTTGATCCGTCATTTGCAACCTGTCCCTCGAAGTAAATCGTTTGCGGTGAATCTTATCTTCCTCAATGCAGGACCTAGTTGAGGCGCTCGTCGACTAGGAGAACCCCTTTGCCGGTATTGTCCTGGATAATCTCGCGCCTTTCCGTCAAGAGCTTGGCGATCGCATTCATTTGTGGTCCATGCCAGCCCGCGCCGGCCTGAGCAAATGCAAGTCGCAATTGCATTCCATTCATGGCATAGCTCCGGCCTCGTTCCAATTTATCTATCAGAATTTGCGCAGTTGCGTCCCCTGCGGCAAGCTGCTTCGCTTCAGCAAGGATATCCTCGGCCGCTCCGAACTTCTTGATATAGGACTTTTCAGAATCTGCATTCAGGGAAGTCCCAAGAATCGGAAGCGCATGCGGTGCGATCTTCTCCACCAGCGCCAGATACTGTCCTACCGGCTCCGCGGCGGCGCCGTAGCGCATGTGCGTGTAGTCCGCCAACTCTGCATCGACATTCAGGCTCGCATTCCACAAAAGACGCGATGTGATGTAGTGATCGACTTCAAAGGTCGCCCAGCAGGCAGGCTCGGAATAAGTCGTCAAGCCTCCCAACCCCATTGCATAAAACCGCTTTATCTCTTCATCGATAAGATGTGGAATCAAAATCGGAAAGGATTGCCACTGATATTTCGTGATATACGAATAAAAAATCACGTTGCCAGGCGGTATAAGACCGGCAGTCCATTTCTCCAGCGCAGCCACGTAGAACGCATTTTCAGTCTGCGATGGATCGAACAGAGAGGTTTCAAAGTTGCGCAAATATGGATCGAAAGACATCATAAGAGACGGCGCGGGCCGGGCATGCTCGGGCGGCGTTAAAAAGTTCGAATAGGCGTTGAACTGAATCAGAAGCTTCGGGAATTCTCCTCTAAGAGCATCAGCTAATTGGTTCACAACCAGCATTTGCCGGTCAGAAGGACTGCCCAGGGCAACATCTTCCGGTGCCTGTGACCAATGGGTCATATCGGGAGGCAAGCAGTTGAATATATCGATCTCCGGATGGCCGCGAAGATATTTGCGTACGTTTTCGATAAATGTGGCCATGGCTTGCGGATTTGCGGTTGAAAAAACTACATTGGGATCCGCAGTGCGTTTTCCATCGATCATCCCAAACCAATCCGGATGTTGGACAAAATACCGTTCCTGGGGTAGAAAGTTCTGGTATCCATGACCGCCAACTTCGAGCAGCATGTCACGCTTTTGCAATTCCGGAAGAAGGGCTGCGCGGTAATTGTCCCACTTTGTCCGCCCCAAGTGCTCATAGTCCACGGGAACGTTCAACAGATTCAGGTGCACCTTTGCCATCCAGTCCACCATTTGCGCCAGGTTTTCCGAAGTGTCGCTCTGCCCCTCCTCTACATTGAGAGGACGAAATTGAAAAGAGGGCTTCGAAATCTGATCGAGCTGATCGATTGTCGGTGAGCTCATTCTAGGAACGCGCTCTCCGCTCGCCGGCGAATAAAACTCAAAGTTGGGTGCGAACCAGCGGCAACCAAGCTTCTCCAAAAACGCATAGACTCCATAAAGTGTTCCCCGCGGCCGGATCCCAGCGATGATAATGCGATTACCCGTGCGGCGAAGTAGAAACCCGTCGCTCCCATACTGATTTTCACTGAATGATATTCCCGCAGCTTCCGCCAACTGGCGCCCGACGAGAAACTCGACCTTACCCTGGTTGCCGTCGGTCTTATTGTCCACCTCGAATTGCTGGCTGGTTATAGATCTCATGTACCGGCCTAGTTCCTCCGCGGCAAACTTTTCCGCTTCAGGAGCTGGTGCGGGAACTACGATTGATGCGGTTCCGTCGGAACCGGTCAGTTCAAGTGGTGCGGCTCGCAATAACCCTGGCGCGAGCAAATAACATGCGGCCAAAGCGCCGATCAATTTGAAGAACATTCGATTCTCCCGAAACCTCTTGATCATACTTGGCCGCGGCGGGCCCGCCTTTCGATAGATGTTTAGACCTTAAGGAAGATCTTCTTGCGGTAGAGAACTGCGACCGGCACAAAACACACCGCTACGATACTCAAGGAATAGATCAGGGACGCCATATGCGGCGACGTGATACTCAGGAAAGGTTGAGCATAGAAATGTCGCACGCTCCCGTTGGCGCTTCCCAATCGGATATGAACCAGCGACATCGCGGATCCCAGCAGTTCGGAGATCATATATGCGGTGATCGCATTCATGCCAAAGACTAACCAAACGTAGGTCCAGCCTTTTTTCCAATTCCTTATATCGATCGCCCAATAGCACAGCGCCAGGAGAACCAACGAACAGCCTGCCGCAAGCAGCACATACGAGCTGGTCCAGAGTTGCTTGTTCAGTGGGAACCACTGCGCCCAAAATAGGCCTAGCACAATGGCTACCACGCCAGCCACCAACATGCCCCGTGCCTTTAGCACCGCAGAGCATTTAGAGCGCAGCCAGAGCCCGGTCAGCATCCCGAGCAGTGTGGTTGCTTCGGCGGGCAGTAAAGTGCCCAGCAGGCCTTCCGTATCGTAGAGGCCGCGGGAGAGGTGGCCAGGGAATATACTGCGATCGATAAATGCCCCCAAATTGTTGACTGGATCGAATAACGGAAAATCCCGGCCCGGCATGCCAAGTCCCGGAATGGGCACCCATCTGATGAGTGTCCAGTAGCCGAACAGAGCCACAACGACGATTACGATCTTGCTAAGTGGCCGCCGATCCAGCAAATACAAAATGCCGGCAATCAAAAAGCAAATCGCGATCCGCTGCAGCACTCCATATATACGCATGTTATCGCCGGCAAAATAGTTGCAGACCCGGATAACCAGCCCCAGCAGAAACAGTACGCCGGCGCGCTGCAGGGTGTGGAGAAACAGCGATGATTTTGAGGCTCCCCTCGCCAATCTTGACTCGAACGAGAAAACCACAGTGATACCGACGAGAAATAGAAACATCGGAAACACCAGATCTGTTAGTGTGCATCCATTCCACGCGGAATGTTCCAGCTGCGGATATGCTTGATGATTTAGGCCGTTATTGACCAGAATCATGAATGCAATCGTGATTCCACGCAGCATATCCACTGATACCAAGCGAGTGCCCAGCGAACGTGAGGATGATTGCGGCGGCTCGATCGCAGTTGCCGTACCAAGCGTGGTCATGGCAAGCTCCTAAACAAGATCATTGCAGGTGTCTCGGTCTTGTGGGCAACGGGGTTTAGGCCAACCCGGCTCGTGTCAGGCGAGACGATGGCATCGCATTGCGGATCCGCTCCTACACCGGCAGACCCCTGAAGTAGACTTGCTGTTTTCCACTTTCGTTGCGTATAGCGGTTAATAACCAGTACCCCGCGGCGATGGTAGGACTCTGAGAGCCTATCGTCCGCCCGAAATGGATGTCGTTAAGCCAAGCGCCATCTCCCCGGAGAATAGAACAACTATACGCCCAACAACAAGAGGCAAGCTTCACTTACTCCTGTGTCGCAACAAATTTGCTCAAGAGCGAACGTTAGCATGGTTTCTTGGGCTGAGCAAGCAAAATCGTGTGCTGTGTGCCTTTATCCGGCTCCTTTCGATTCGCAGCTTGCCAGCGATCTAACACCATTTGATCGAACAATTGGGTCGAACCTGCAGTGGGCTCAGAAGCGAGGAAGCGATCGCCAGCACGCTGAAATGGCAGTCGTATATCCTTTATTGTGGAGTCTTACCGGGAACCTGATCGAATATAGTTGCGGTGCGCGCAAAGTTCTCCTTCTGGGGCTGCCAAGGCGCATAAATTTGTTTGATTTACAATGATGCGCATGGTAGATAGGAGCAACAGAAAGACGAAAGCGCCCGGTTCCCTTATCACCGCGACGCCACAGACAGTTCGGCACCTCAACCGGGCGATTGTGCTGGATTTGATTAAACAGAACCAACCGCTATCACGCGCGGAATTGGCACGCCTGAGCGGCATTCATCGAAGCAATATTTCCAGCATCGTGGATGACTTAACTCGGAAAGGCCTGCTATGCGAACAGCGCGCCAAGAACTTTGGCCGCGGCCGTACTCCAGATCTCATCTCCCTGGATCGTGCTGCTTTCCGTGTTATGGCGGTCAGTTTGTTGAGGTCGCGCAGCACTGTTGCTATGGCCACACTTGCGGGTAATATTGAGAATTCATTTACGTTTGTAACGCCGGAGACACCTCAGGAATTTGCAGGCGCCGTCGAAGGTGCATACCGCACCCTTATTGAAAATATCTCTATGATGGACGCGAAGACGTCTCTAATCAAGCAGGTAGTTATCAGCAGCCCAGGCATCCTGAACCGAAGCCGGAGTGGTAAGGCGATCATGATCGCCTCGGACCTGCCACGGTATTCCGATGTAGATCTCTCCGAACTCTTGAGCAAAAAGCTCAATCTGCCGACCTTGGTTGCCAATAACGCAGGCTTGGCAGCCATGAGTCTGATTAGCAGCCGTGATTACGCCAAGGATCCGCTGCATGATTTCGTTTTGCTGGTGATCGGGCAATCCGGTGTTGGGTCGGGCCTTGTTATTCACCGTAATCTTTACTCCGGCTACGACGCGGCCTACGCGGGCGAGGTTGGTCACATGGTCATCGATCCCAAGGGGCCACTATGCAGTTGCGGCCGATCCGGCTGCCTGCAACTCTATATTTGCGATGAAGCCACATGGAAACGGTATAAGCCCGACCTCCCATTCTCCCTGGTTCGCTTTGAGGAGTTTCTCGATGCAGCACTCTCTGGATCGACCAAGGCTCAGGCGGCCCTTCGCCCCACCATCGAGTACTTAGCACTTGGCATATCAAACATAGCGCTGATGATTAATCCGGAGAGGATCATCCTGGCGGGTTCACTCATGCGCATTTGGCCTATGCTGCAGAAGGAACTGGAATTGGCCATCTTTCCGCGATACCGCCGTCCTACAGTCCAAGCTACGAAAGTTCCCGTCGATGTGCTTTATCTGAAAGGGGCCGTGGAGCGAGCACTTCAGCAAGTGCTGGCTGATTCCAACCATTCCGCTAGCGAATAGCCTCAGCCGAGTAACGGGTCGATTCTGCGACGATCCGCTCAATTTGACCTTTCCCATTCTGGACTGAGAGTGCTCCCGGCCGAGTCGGGGGCTTCCATTTTGTGAGCTGCTCAAAGCGGCCTGAGTGGGGTCGCTAACGCTGCCCCGGCTGGGGGAGAGGCTGCCAGATGTTCACCCTCGTCCATTGCCTTAACGTCAAACTGCTAATGCCATTTCTGTCTAGCTGGAGAGTCCTGTTTTATTATGCGCGATGGAGAACAATCTGGCCAAAAATAGCTTGCCGTCAGCTTAAGCATGGCGATTCGCAATAGGGCACTTCGCCTCCATTTCACAATACTGAGCCACGTTCGCTGTACTTTGGAGCGGAGTGCTTTGGTGCTTTTTGCAGAATTTCGCATTTTAGCGCTTGACGCGAGAAAATCGATCATCGGTCGTAAAAAATCATTGACATTGAGGGACGGATCGGTATACGTTGGTTCAATCCTTGGCCTGGTTCGCAGCATCGTGCCCCGACGATCGCGGCGCTTAGGGCAGGCTCATATGCCGTTTCGAGAAATTCCTCGGGCCGGCTCGAGCGTACTAACGAATTGAGTTCCGACAGAGATTGGGTAAGTGGCGCCGTGACCAGTCGACGCACTTTAGCCAACGTTCGTTCAAGAAGACCGGTTTGGGCGACCATCGGCACTCACTTGAATGTCGATGCTCGCGGATCCTTTTACGGCGAAAAACTTTGACTTATATGCGGGAGCGAAGAGTGCCCGCGCAGAAGTGTGATCGCTCGCTGGCCTTCCTTGGCGGAATGCCAGCCATGGCAGGCGAAGCCACACCGCTGAATGCAAAGCGCAAGTGTATATCGAAAGCTCCGCCCATTGAAGGTTGGTCAAGTTTCTCCGGCTCATGCCGGTTGTTTACAACCAGGCAGAATGCATTTGCCAGATAGACGCAATGCGGATTGAGCGGACGAACCTCCCCCCGGTTTCGCGCCGCGCAAGTATTCGAAGAATGGAGGAAGGCGATATGGAACGGACGACGCAAACAGCAAGTACGGGCAGGGTACAGCACCACTTCTGGAGTTTTCTCGCCATAACGTTGTTGCTGATGATAGTGGCCACAATCCCCGGAAGGGCACAGCAGTTTCGCGCATCGATTACGGGGCAGGTTGCGGACCAAAGCGGCTCGGTAGTATCCGGCGCTTCGGTCACAGCCGTCGATACGGCTACCGGACAGAATTATTCGGCCACGAGTAATGGGGAGGGCATATACAACCTTCTCGACCTGCTTCCCGGGTCTTACAAGGTTACGGCGAGCGCGAATGGCTTTCAGGCGGCTGTGTTCGACAATGTGATCCTGGAGTCTGCGCAGCAGCGTGGATTAAATATCGTGCTCAGGCCCGGCGCCGTAACCCAGCAGGTGGTGGTAACGGCTGCGGGACAATTGCTGGAGACGGTGGACGCCTCGGTCGGTGGGGTCATCGACGAGTCGAAAGTGGCCAATATGCCCTCCACCGGCCGCGAGGTGTTTGAAGACGCTTCTCTTACGCCAGGCATCCGCACTGAAGCCACCGATCCCTTCGATTTGACCCCTCGGAATAGTGGCAATACTTATACCGTTGCCGGAGTGCCTGCAGATGCGAACGCCTTTTTTGTGAATGGCGCGCCTGTGAGCGACCAAGGGAAATGGTATTTTGTGCCGGAGCAGGATGCTGTCCAGGAAGTGCAGGCGAGCGCGAATCCATACGATGCGCAGTATGGCCGCACCGCGGGCGGCGCTTTCAACGCCAACGTGAAAAGCGGAACCGACGATTTTCACGGATCGATATACGATGTTTACGGAAACAAAGTTCTAAACTCTAACTATTTTACGGATGATCTCTTTCAAATAGCCAAGGCGGTCAATACCCGCAACACGTTTGGCGGAACGGTGGGCGGACCTGTGATCCACGGCAAGATGTTCTTCTTCGGCGCATATGAAGGATTTCGTCAGGATACCCCGAGTCCTGCACTTGACAGCGTGCCTCCAATGGCATGGAGAACCGGCAACTTTCAGGGATCGGGGTTTACGATTTACGATCCTGCGACGACTACCTGCGTGGCTCACAACGGCAGTGGGGGATGCACCCAATATGGCCGGACAGCTTTTTCGAACGACCAGATTCCGCCGGGACGCATCAGCGCAATTGGTCAGGCTATTCTGGCTATGTATCCGCAACCGACGGCGGCAGGCAATGTAAGCAACTACGCGATCACCGGCGCCCGCACTTTCACCTACGATCAATACGTCGGACGCGTCGACCAAACCTTCACCGACAAAACTCGCATGTATGGCTTCTATACTGGACAGAAGAATGGCGGGCTTACGAGCCCCGGCAATGGCTTTCCGAATCAGGCCAGTACGGAACAACATGCAACCGGCTTCGATTACAACATCATTCTCGGTTTAACGCATATCATCTCCAACTCCATGGTGCTCGATCTGAAGGCTTCGTTCGGACACACCTATAGTGAGACGCCCATCGGAAATGCTATCACCAGCAACTTCTTAGCGAGCAATCTGGGCGGGCTCATGATGCCTGCCAACGGCAGCACCGCGCACCAAAATCTCGCACCCGAGATTACTTCCTCATCGTATACACAGCTCTTTGGCAACACGGATAGCGGAACGGCCGATGCGGATGGAGATGTTGAGGCGGCCATGACCCACACCATTGGGCGTCACAGCCTGCATTACGGGTTCGAGGCCATGGATGTCCAGTCTGCCACGATAGGAATCCCGGGCACGCCAAATGGAACTTTTGCCTTCAGTCCTCTCTTTACGCAGGAGAATCCGAACACCGCCAATCCCAGTCAGGGTAGTGACATCGCAGATATTCTCTTAGGGATTCCTACTTCCGGAAGCGTCACCTGGAACAACAATACCTTTGTCACCTATCACTACTACGGGCTGTTCGTGCAGGATGCTCTCCGCCTGCGTCCGAATCTGACCGTCAACATCGGACTGCGCTGGGATGTAAACAAATCCCCGAGCGAGCGGCACAATCGCATGAATGGGGACTTCTGCCTGATTTGTACCAACCCGTATACGCAGCAGGTCAATTTTACCAATGCGCCGTTGTTGCAAAGTCCACTGCTCGGGGGCTGGACATTTACGCGTGTCAACGGCGTGCCCGGTGCTCCCTTTGACGTGCAATGGAACGACTGGCAGCCGCGCTTCGGAGTCAGTTGGGCGATAAAGCCGAACACCGTAGTCCGCGGGGGCTTCGGAATTTTCTACACATGGCCTTATGAAACGATCACTTCCAACGGTTTTAGTCAGACCACTACATACGTTCAATCGCTCGATGGCAACGAGACGCCTACGAACTATTTCTTTAACGGCACGCCTTATCCCAGCGGCGCCATCCAGCCCAGCGGAGCTTCGCAGGGACTCGAAACCCAAGCCGGCCAAGCGATTACTTATGACAACACCAACCGCGCCATTCGCAAAACCAACCATTGGTCCTTCGGCGTGCAGCGCGAACTGCCCCACGCCTTTCTGGTCGATATCGAATACATGGGCTCGCGCACGACTGGTATCCCCGTTTCCATTTCCCGAGACGTAATCTCCACAGGTCTTCAGCAATCCTGCCTGCAGAATCTCGCGCTCTGCAATACCAATGTCACTAATCCCTTTTACGGCGTCTTGCCAAGCACCGCCACACTGGGCGCATCCGCTACCATTCCCGACTGGGAGTTGCAGCGATCCTATCCGCTCTTCAACGGCGTCATCGGTAGCCAGGAGCCGACCGGGACATCGCACTACAATTCAGCGAATGTCCGTGTGGAGCGGCAACTGAAATCACTCGATTTCATTTTCAATTATGCTTACGCGAATTGGGTGGACCGCGACAGCTATCTCAACAATGGATCTTTTATCGATTCGAGCTTGTGGAGCGGTCTCGATCCCAACGACATTCGGAATTACGAAGATGCGAACGTAGTTTATCCGCTGCCGACAACGCCTTATAAAGGGGTTGTCGGGGCAGTGCTCAACAACTGGCTGGTCGACTCCACTATATTAATCGGAACCGGTAATCCGCTGGCTATTCCTTCCGCAAATCTCTCCGGTGCTCCCGGATGCACCAGCTACGCTCCCGTGGGCGGTCAGACCCGCGCACATTGGTTTAACAACAATGTCAGTTGCTACGTGAACATAAGCACATGGCAGCCGCGCACTACGCCTCCTTACATTGGCTATCTGCGCAATCCGAGGACCTTCTACTGGAACCCTGCATTCCACAAGCGATTCATACTTCCGCGCGAAGGCTCTTACGTTGAATTCCGCATGGAAGCAGTGAATGGAGCCAACCACCCGAACTTTCCCGGGCCCAACGAGACTCTCAGCTCGCCACCCCAATATTCGGCTACGAGTAGCTGGACCGGATTTGGAACACTATCTACAAGTCAGGAAGGCTCGCCACGCAATATACTTGCCACGCTGCGGATTACCTTCTAAGTGTTGCCTCAGGTTCCCGGCGCAACAGGCGTTGCCAACCTGGCGCGCCGGACTCCGAGCAAGTGAAATGTTTTGAATAGGAAGCCCATCATTTCAATTGGAGCGGTAGTTTCTGTCCGGTAACCCCGTCAATTTGGGTTTGCCGGAGCTTCGCGTCGAATTTGGTTGGCTTCGCTCCGAACAGGCTCTGAGAGCGCCAATATGATCCTAATCAGTTGATCATAGGTGTGAATCCGCGCTCTGCGCCATACACCCCGAGGAGAATTGTCATTGATTCCGCACAGCGCCGTATCGCACTTGATGTCTCTATCAATCGTCGAGTTGGAAAGGCAAGCCAAGGTTCGCTTTCGCCTGCTTCCCAACCGTGAAGTCCTAATGGACGATTTTGCGCGCTCCATCGCTGACGAGATTGCCGCCCGGAATGCGCGAAACGAACCGACGCGGCTCATTCTGCCAGTCGGGCCCGTAGCGCAGTATCCCAAATTGGCCGCGATTTGCAATCGCGAGGGAATTTCATGGGAGAACGTCTATACCTTCAATATGGACGAGTTCCTCGATTGGCAGGGCCGCCCGATCCCTGTCCATCATCCCTTGAGCTTCGAAGGCTTCATGCGGCGCACGCTCTTTGCGGCTCTGGACCCCAAGCTCCGCATTCCCGATAACCACGCATTCTTTCCCAATCCATTTCGTATCGATGAAGTAAGCGAGACGATTGCCAGGATTGGCGGCATTGATCTCTGTTATGGCGGAATTGGCTATCACGGTCACGTTGCATTCAATGAGCCGCCGATATCGCGGTGGTGGACGGTGAGCACCGCCGAGCTCCGCGCTTCGCTTACCAGAGTTGTCATGTTGGGCGACGACTCGATTGTCGTGCAAAGCATTCACTGCTCGGGAGGCGATTCCACGGCGATTCCACCCATGGCGGTGACTCTGGGCATGAGAGATATTCTTGCATCGAGAAAGATCCGGCTCTATTGCGCGGCGGGAGAGCGGCACCGCGCGATCTTCCGCATTACCGTCGCTGGGGAAGAATCTGTTTATTATCCCAGTACGTTGGTGCAAGGGCATCCGGACGCGGAAGTGATCACTGAAGAAGCCACTGCGCAGCCGATCGAGGTGGGACTGCGCTGACTCAGACAAATCCGTGACCGTTGCGCGGTGGTGACCGCGATCCGATAAATCCCCAAACGACCTTCCGAAAGGACATTCTCCGAGCCATGTCATCTCATACGAGCCGTGCTTTCCATCTTTTCGGATTCATGCTCACCTCCCGTTTCCGGCGCAATATTCTTCTGAACTCGCTGTTACTGGTTCTTGGAGCCGGGCTTTTCGCCGATCCTTTACCTCTGCGCAAAGGCGGCAGTGGGCTTCGCATCGTAACGGAGCCATCGCCTTCGGTGATCGACCAATTTGCCGCCGGCGAACTGGCTCGTTACCTTGACAAGATTACGGGCGCGAATTTCGCGGTCCAAGCGACAGCGCAAGTTCCGGCCGAAGCCTTCGTGGTAGGACGTGCTGAGGTTGCGTCCATCGATCCGGACTTTGCACCGAAGCAACTGGGCGAGGATGGCTACATCATCAGGAGGGATGGGGACCGCGTACTGATAGCCGGAGGCAGCGATCGCGGCACGCTGTACGGCGTTTATGCGCTTCTGGAAAAGCTCGGGTGCCGCTGGTTCGCGCCTAATTATGACTTTTATGGTTCCGCAGGCGGCGAGATGGTTCCACATATTAGAAATCCGATGATTGGCGACTGGGACATCACGAGCCGACCGGCTTTCAAATGGCGCAAGCTTTACATTGAGGAGGGTTGGAGTCACACCACGGAGAATCTAAAGCAGATGGTTGACTGGATGGCGAAGGTAGGCATGAACGTGCTCGATTGTCCCATCGACTACCAGCATTGGCACCACACCGAGTGGGATAGCTGGCGGACCGCGTTGATCCCCGAGCTCAAGAAGCGAGGAATCCTCATCGAGGTAGGTGGGCACGGCTATCCTAATTTCCTTCCGCAAGAAGAATACTTTGCCCAACATCCGGACTGGTTCGGCATGTACCAGGGTAAGCGCAGCAGCGATCCACGCGTAGTCTTCTCTACCGCCAACCCGGATGCTGTTCGCACCTTCGTCGCAAATATCAAGAGTTATCTAATTGCGCATCCGGAGATCGATATCCTCGATGTGTGGCCGCCGGACAGCGCGCGCTGGTCTGAAGCTTCTGAAGATGTTGCCCTTGGCTCACCGTCGGAGCGCCAGATGATTCTCCTTGACCATCTCGATCAGGAGCTCAAACCTGAATTTCCCAAGGCGCGCTTGCAGTTCAACGCTTATGAGATGTTCACCGTGCCCCCGGTAGAGCATAAGCCTGATCCCGGTATATTGGTGGAATATTGCCCCATCAACCGCAGCTTTGAAGCTCCCCTCTACGACAGCAGCTATCCGCAGAATGAAGAGTACTTCCACAACCTGGAACTTTGGCTCAGCGGTGCGATTAACCCGTCAAACATTACGATCTACACCTACATCACGAAATATGCATGGCGATCGCTGCCAGTTATTATTCCCCACCTAATCGTGGACGAAGCGAGACGCATTCACAGCATGGGCATCGGAGGCATGGCCACATACAGCGAGCCGGGCAGTTGGGCGACATTCGAACTGGATCATTACATCACGGCACTTGCTCTCTGGAACCCGCAACTCGACGTGAATAGGCAACTAGCCGACTATACTTCGAACCGGTACGGAGCGGCCGGGCCCGCGGTGCTCGCCTATCTGCACTTAGTCGAGGAAGTTGTGCCGCATGCAATCGGAATTCCCGGTACAGAGCTTACGTTAGAGAAGCAGAGCACGATGATGGGCTATTTCGCTCCTGCCGCCGGCCTACTCAAGCAGGCGCACGCCGCCGCGGGCAACGACCCGTCTCTCCAGATCCTGCTGGGCAAGCTCGACCACAGCCACGACTATGTTGAGAATGAGATGGAGCTTCGCCTCTCTCTCTTGCTCAACGCGCAGGGGTGGGGCAATCACCGGCTGCCAAATTTGGCTGATCTTCTGGCCGCCCGCGAAAAGATTATCGCTACCAATCCCGATGATGGAGTGATTCTGCATGACGACCGTCTTCCATAGAAAGGCTCGCTTGGCGGTACGCTCTCCGGTAACTACAATCGACCGGTGCATGTAGGCTCATTGCGATGATCGATGCTCAAACAAAATCCACGCACGCACCGCCGGCCTTGCGCGGGTTGAGACGAAGGATTGTCTTTCTTCTCTTTCTGCTCATCGCCATCTGCATACTCGACCGGCAGATTTTATCGGTGCTGGCGCCTGTGCTATCTGCGCAATTGCGCCTCTCCAATACAGATTATGGCGCTATCCTTCTCTGCTTTCTGGCGGGGATGACCATCGGGCAGATCCCCGTGGGCATGATGATCGACCGCATCGGAGCCCGCAAGGGATTTGTCGTGATCTTCTGCGTATGGTCGCTGGCCAGCGTGGGTCACGCTTTCATGCACTCCGCCGTGCAGTTTGGTGCACTTCGCTTTTTGCTCGGTTTGGCAGAGTGCGGCGCCTATTCCGGAGGGACCAAGGTGATTGCCCAATGGTTCCCTCCCGAGGATCGTGCCTTTGCAGCGGGAATCTTCAACAGCGGCTCATTGGGGGGCTCTATCGTGGCCCCTCCTTTGATCGTTTTCCTCACGTTGCACTTTGGCTGGCGGGCTGCATTTGTTCTTCCCAGCATAGCCGGGCTTCTGTGGGTGATTCCCTGGCTGCGCACCTACTGGGAGCCATGGAAGCATCCGCAGTTGACCAGCGCGGCTCCGCATGAAAATCCCAAGCCGCTGGCGTGCAAAGAGCCCTCTATGATGTATCTGCTCACTTTCCCCGCTGTCTGGGGCGCGATTCTTATGCGCGCATTCGGAGCTCCGGTGACCAATTTTTACTGGTACTGGCTTCCCGAATACCTCAAGCATCAGCGAGGCATGTCGTTGGCCACGATCGGCCTTTTGGCATGGCTGCCGTTCCTCGCCGGCGGTATTGGGAACCTTGGCGGCGGCTGGGCGTCACGATGGATGGTGGAGCGTGGCTACAGTATCGATACCTCGCGCCGTACCCTCTTTACTGTTTCGATCTCAATTTCGGCAGTTGCGGTTATCGTTCCCGCCATGCCCAATAATTTCTTCGCCATCGGGCTGATCAGCGTGGCCTCGCTTGGCATTAACTCCTATGCAGCCAACCTTATCGGCCTCTACACCGATCTCTTCCCCCACCACATGCTGGCCCGCATCACCAGTCTCACCGGTATCGGCGACGGCATCATGAGTATGGCGACGATGTTGCTCACCGGCATCGTCGTGGATCACTTTTCGTATCTGCCGGTATTTATCGCAGCCGGGCTTCTGCCGTTCCTAGCCTTGGGGGCATTTTTCCTCTTGGTGCGCCGCGTGCGCCCAGTTCCCATTGCCCCTCCGGATCCTGCGGAAAACTAGTCGTTTTCGCGGGTTCAGTCATTTCACTGCGTACGTCAGAGGCTGTAGGTCCGAGTATTCATTTCGGCGAATCTTGATTTGACAAAATCAGCTCGTCACCAAAGACGAATCGTCCAAAGCGCTCCGGCTCATGAAAAGAGTGGTCTACTTCGCTCCATGCACTCAACTCCAACGGCTCAGCGCCCAATCGGGACCGCTCGTATCGATAGCAGTTAATGCGTATCTCGCTGCCGGGTTGGGGTGGGAAGCTGCGTCCGCAAAAGTCGAATTCCGCCCACGGAACCGCAGCCTCCAGGGTCCAACCCCATCCTGGCCGGATATCTACTGCGCTGCGCAACTGCTGGTAGTGCCAAAGCGCCATCTTGTCGAATTCAGATCGAGTGGGCTGCCTTAGACTCCCATCCACCAGGAGGTCGCGGATTGTGTTGAGAGAATTGACCTGGGTTTCAATGTACCGGCGCCCGTCACCGTCAGGATCGAGAAAGAACTCAACGCATTCCTCCTCGAACAGACGCGCGTCGTGCTCATTCAGAGTGGCCCAGATTTCCTGGTCTTCAACTTCAAAGGCAAGGTAGAGATTATCCTCATCCCAAAGCGCCGCAACCTGTGTCTTGGCACGCAGGGGTGAGTCGTCACCCCGTTCCGGAAAAATCTTCTTTAGCACAATCCGCTGCGCATGACGCCAGTCCCGCTCCTCAAGTTTTCCATCAATCAAAATTGGGCCGGACGCCCGCCGCACAAAATAGCAAGGTATGTGTATGTCTTGCATGAAGCTCCTTGAGCGCTGTCGTTCATCCAGGCGTGCGCTGCCGCGTTTCAGTTTAGAGCTCTACCACGCTTTCAGGCAGAGTAGCAGGAAGCCGCAGCCCCTTGCTCATCGATCCCGTAGCTTCCGGATCAGCGGCAATTCCACCCCCATAAAGAATTATCTAATGGGGCCATCGCAACCGCGTCGCAGCGCATGTCGCTGCCGACAGCATAGACCCGCTCCCCAGTCTGATTCCGCACCTCAATGCCCTAATAGTGGTCGAAGCTGCCGTCGCTCGGACCCATGAGCCAACTAATATCATTAAGCGCCTGCACGTTACCGCTGGCATTCCGGACTCGAGACGGAGCAAACCGAGCAGACCGAGCCTAGGAGGATCTTCGCAGCCTTGGTGATGCCAGAGGTCCAGGTGCTTCTTAACTGTTTCGGTCTCTTTTTCACGACCGGCTGCAACTTCGGCTCGGAACGTGACAAGTGCCTGCTCGACGAGGAAGTGCTCGATCGCGTTGCGGTCATTGCCGGGCGCGTCCGGGATGGCAGTACCAATAGGCGCTGGGACCAGATCGAGGAACAGTGTCGGCTGGCGAAGAGACAAGGTGCCGTCGAACTCCTCCTGAACAATGAAGAGTCGTCGATGAAGAACGTGGCCCAGACCGTCGCGAATGGCCGCGGAGTAGACGCTATCAAGCTTTCCTCGTCAATCCAGGGGAAATATCTGTGATCCAAGATGAGACGATAACCGAAGGAAACCTTCGCGCTGCTTTGAGCGTAGTGAGTCTGTAGTCCGCTTCTGGAGTTTCGAGCGAGCTTCTCTGGCCAAAGGAGGTTCAGCTGGCGGATCTGGACAGATCGAACGTGATTTTTATTGGGGCGCTTAACCACCCCTAGTCAGTGAGCCTAAACGAAAACCTGCGATTTTCGTTCAAGAGGATTCAGACGGAGGCCGGAACGATCTGGATGATTCAGGACCGCAAGGCGCCGAGTCAACAATGGTCGATCTCGGAGGCCTATCCAAAGCAATCCAGCACCGATTACGCGCTCATCACGAGAATCATTGACCGAGAGGGAAAGCGCGTCGTGATCTCGGTGGGCGGGTTGAGCCAATTCGGCACCGAAGCCGCGGGCGAGTTCCTGACTGACGAAGCGGCACTGAACGCGTTTGCACGTAGCGCACCGAGCGGCTGGGAGAACCGCAACCTTCAGATCGTTTTGGGAATGAAAATTGATGGAAGACGAATCGTCGACCCGAAGATATTGGCGACGAATGTTTGGCAAATCACCTATGTTCGAGGGCGGGTGCGCGCCACCTCAACGTTCGTGTCCATCACAGCACGTTGCTTTTCCTTTTAGGCTTCGGCTGCAACGGTGATCTCCGGAGCGCGCCTCTCCGCGCGATAATTGCGAATCGTGCGTTGGATTTCCTCTTCGGAGATCTCCCCTATATCTTTGGCTGCCTCGGAAAGAGCCTCCAGGAACTTCTTCTTCCATCCATAACGCTTCCGCCCGCGTGGCATGTCGCGATAAAGGTCCGCTCTGCTCAGGCCCTGTTCAATTTCGTCGCCAAGCGATCGAAAAGGGACTCCCAGTTTGATCGGTTCTTCCGTGGCTGAAAAGCGGCACGTAAAAACCACGTACTCCGGGTTCTGCTTGCGAAGCCCCTTCTCGGAGACGCGAAAGACGTTAATGAGCTTCAAAAGAACGTTCGCGTGGGTCCCCAGAGATTCCTTCAGGCGAAACGCCACTTTTGCTGTGAGAAGGGTTTCTTTGTCGAAGAGATAGGCGCCATCAACCCTCTTCGGTTTGACCACGCCAAATTGCACGAGGGATGAACTTGCTTCCAGCCATGCGTGGCGAGCGGGCCCGAGACTGGAGACTCGGCGGGCGCCAAACGGGAAAGGCCTGCTATCGTGCCGCTTGCGGCAAGCGCCTTGGCAAGAGTGCGACGTGAGATGTGGACAGTCAACGGTTTTCTCCTTGATGATTTCGCTCACCTTTGCTGAAGTTCTTGGCGCGTGGATTCACCATGTCTCAGTCAGTAACAGCGACATCGTCGCCAGTTCTCTGACTTCAGGGTTCGTTTTGCGGAGGTGCAGCATCCTGAGCGCTGCCCCAGTTGGTATTCGGCTCGGGGCCCATCGTCAGCACCAGCGTGGCGCCCTTCACCACACTGCGTATTGAGGAGAAACCGAGTAGTAATGTGGCTAATTGATTTGTGCGCAATGCATGGGAGACAACGTTCATGGGCAAGCTTGTTCGATTCGGCAAAATGTCTTCGCTTGTTCTCAAGCTGATTCCCGTTTTAGGCAGCATCATTGGCGTTGCCGCTCTGCAGAGCCAGCAGCCGCTGCAACTCACTATCCATTGGGACAAAGTTACGGCGATCTCAAAGACTACGCCAACGTTGCAGATGGTCGTGAATCCGCCGTTGCGTCCTGGCCAGCCGCTGGGTAAGGCTGCCTACACGGCTGTGAAGGATCTGGGCGTAGATTATGTCCGCTACGTGCCGTGGCTGCCGTATCCAAAGCTGGCTGTCGCCGAGCTTGAGCCGCCCACCCACCAAAGACCTCTTGGGAATTCACTCTCATCGACCCCATGACGAAGGAATTTTTGGCCGCTACCGATGGGCATCCAACAGTGATGAATTTCAGCACCACCCCTGCGTGACTGTGGAAGACCGACAAGCCCGTGAAGTATCCCAACGATCCAAACCAAGTGGTTTGGAACTACACCCAGGGCTCCGAGCTGCGCGATCCTTCGGGCAAGGAACTGGGCGACTACTACGCGCGACTGGTGAGCTGGTATGTGAGTGGCGGTTTCACCGACGAGAATGGAGTGCGTCATGAGTCCGGCTACCGCTATAAGTTTCCCGTGCGGGAAGTTCTCAACGAGGGAGAACATGGGATGACGCCCGAGCGGTACACGGTGAATTGGAGCGCATAGTGGCGTGGCTGGCTGGACATCCTCAGGAGGTCAGAGTTGTGGTGATCTCCGGTGTGGGCGATGCATTCTGTGCCGGAGATGACGTTAAGAATATCGCGGGAATGTCGCTTGAAGGTGCGCGAACTCTGAGTTTACGGCAGGCGAATTTGTTTCTCGCACTGGAACAGCTGCCGCACCCAGTGATTGCAGCGGTCAACGGCCCAGCCTTCGGCGCTGATTGTGTGGCAGCTTTCTCGTGCGACTGGCGGCTTGCGTCACACGCGGCGCGTTTTGCGATGCGGGAGATCAAATTGGGCTGACCGCCAGGTTACGGCATTGCGCAATTAACCGCCCTCGTCGGCAAAGCGCGCGCGCTCGATCTGTGTCTTTCTAGCGAGGCCGTCACTGCCGCGCGGGCGCTGGAGTGGGGATTGGTCAACGAACTCGTGTCCGGCACGATGCTCATGAAATCCGCGCAACAACTCGCGGAGCGCTTGCTTCTGCTTCCCGCCGAGGCCCTCCGGCAAACCAAACGCCTGATCCATTTGGACGAGGGGCAATTGCCTAAAGTCACACACCGCGCCGATACGGAAGCCTATCTGCGTTGTCTCGATTTGCCCGATTCCCGCGAGGGTATCTCGGCGTTTGTCGAGAAGAGGCTGCCAAAGTTGCGACCCAAACATGAATTCCGATCCTTATGCCAACTCATTAAAGGATAAGCGCCGCCGTATTCTGAAACCAGATGTCATTCTTGCGAATCACAGGTCACACCAAGGAAAACCGATACGACTTGGCAATACGCAACCTAAAGTTGCATCTAACGGAGAACTGCCAAAGCTCGTTTCTATTCGGAATTCCTTGTGATTCCGAACCGCTCGAGGACGACACGCGATTGTACTTCATTACTACCAACGATGCGTGCCTCGATTAACACTTCAAAAGGGCCGATGCTGCCGCCAGGGATTTGCGCCTTCCTCAGAATTGGCTCCATTTCATGCGGATCCGAGAGGAAGTCTCCTGCTGCTTGTGTGCCCGCCATACCCTGTCCCTGAAGCAGCAACGCGTGACCCGAGCCAGCCGGCTCAGGCAGAAATGAGATCAGCGCGTAGGTGCGAGACGGGGAACCGTCAGTCTGACTTACATAGTTTGCCTGCTCCCCGGCTCGGGGGTACTTGTTTATGAAGTCGCGAGGGTCAAAGTGAATGCCGTCCGCGCGCTCTGGAAAAATCATACGGAAATTCGACTCGGGTTCGAACAGTTCAACCCATGGATTGGCGCGCGGGCCACCAACGAGGATGACGTTGGAACCATCAAAGTTCTCCATGTTCATGTATCGCGAGTAGCAGACTTTGAGCTGGCCGCCGTAAAGCTGCGCGAACCCTGCCATTCGAGTGGCAATCGAAAGGTCCGCCTTGCTCGTGAAATTGGACACGCGATCAAAGCCATATTCCATCCCTTTGCGTGCTGCCGCCAGATTGAAGTCATGGAACTTTTCATCCAGATCACCGGCAATGTAGTCACTCAAGTGGACTTCTTTACCCGTAATCTCCTGCATCATGGCCAAGCCACTATCACCGGGAACCAAGTACGTCGCGCGACTGTGATTGAAGACCTCTTCCCAAAATACTTGGTTGATGTTGTTCGGCGCCGTTCGATGCATTTGATGATAGAAAAGCACGGCGATGGCCGCGATGAGCAATCCTCCTGCTGGAGTCCAGACCAGCCACCACCTGCGCCGTCGTGATATCTTCGCAACTTGTGAGTCTGGCTCGGAGTTTAATGCAGGAGTGGAAGCAGCCAGGTCCCGGTTGTCATTGGAGACTGTGCTTGCCGCAGGGAAATTGGGCTCGAATATCGGAACATAATGGCCAACCGGGATGCTGACCCGCAGTGATTCAAGACATCCTTCGCCGGCGAAGTATTCCTCAAGACGCTTGCGCAGGATCCGTGCATAGTTACGCACAACGTTGTCCTCGCCCGGATTGTAGGAGTCGGGGCGTCCGAGAGCGTAGATTCCGATTTGATATTCAGTAATATCTCCGTCGCGCCCACTAAACTTTCGGTCGCAGATGTAAAGCAGGAACTTGGTAAGAAGAGCTGAGCGTGTGAACGCTGCGGTGGTGATGATGCGGTTGATGAGCTCAGTCTCTGGGCCGGGCACAGCTTTTTGCCTCGGGCTGCTGAGCTCGTCAGGCTCGTGTATGACGACCCCTCGTTTCTGGGCCAATCCCGAAGTCATTCCAAACTCCGTGGTGAATCGGTTCCCGACCTTGTCAGGACGGAAGTCTAGCACGCAGAATCAGACTAGGCAAACGAGCGCATCAGGCTTTGATAGCAGGGCCTTACACCGTGTGAAGCTCGAATCTGCCGAACCGTTTATCCCATAGATTCATAGAATGTTACCGCGAATACCGGCGCTTAATCCACCCCTCAACCGTGTTTCCACCTTTACAAAACCTAATGACCGCAACGACGCTTCTTAACACGTTCTGATCGCACTTGCCCGCCCACGGAAAATAAGAAAAACAGGAGAATTGGATGGATCGGAGGAGGTTTCTCGCAGGCACGTCCTTGGTGTCGCTGCTGGCCACAATGGAAAAATCGGCGCTGGCCGCAGTTCATAATCCAGCAACGCAAGTGGCGACCGAAACGACGGCGAGGAAGCGGCCAAATGTCCTGCTACTGATGTCGGACCAGCATAAGCGGAGCTGTATGGGGGCCTATGGCGACCCGGTGGCGAAGACGCCCAACCTGGACGCCCTGGCAAGCCAGTCTGTACGGTTTACCAACGCCTATTGCAACAATCCCGTGTGCGCGCCGTCGCGCGCCTCAATGATGACAGGATTGTATAGCCATCATCTGGAGACGCAGAACAACAGCATGCCGTTCCTGCCTGCGCGTCTGACGATGGCTCACGACTTCAACCGGGCGGGTTATATGACCGCCTTGATTGGCAAGATGCATTTTGTGGATGCTCAAACTCACGGGTTCCAATACAAACTCGACTTCAATGACTGGTTCCAGTACCTGGGCCCCAAGGTGCAGATTTACGCCGACGAGTTAGCCCGTTCCAACTCCGGTTCCGGTTTGCCGGAAATCGACGACCTGTGGCGCGAAGAGGGTGATCCGTGGAGGGGTCATCGCACCCTCGACAACCGTGAAGGATCGGTTGCCGTGGGGCGCGTCTCACTGCTCGACGAGCAGGATCACTTCGAGAGCTTTGTAGCGCGGGAATCGGTCCGATTTCTGCACAACTTTGCCAATGCTGACCAGCCATTCTTTCTCATTTCATCTTTCCTCAAGCCGCACGATCCATTCATGCCCGCGCAGCGCTTCGCGCTGATGTTCGATGCGGAGCAAATGCGGCTGCCGGAAAGCTATGGCAAAGCCGACAAGAGCCATCTGCCGAAGGAGGTGGTGCAATCGATCGAATTCAACGCACCGACACCCGAGCTGCGCGATCCCATGGCTGCACGCAGGCGTATTGCGTTTTATTACGCGAGCCTGGCGCAGATGGACGACTGCGTGGGCGGGGTCGTTCAAGCCGTGGCTGACTTGAATCTGGAGCGCGACACGATCATTTGCTACACCTCGGATCACGGCGAAATGCTGGGCGAGCTGGGGCTTTGGCAGAAGTTTCAGTTCTACGAGGGTTCCTGCGGAGTGCCGCTGCTGATCCGAGTTCCAGGTCGCGAGGCAGCAGCTTGCGATGCGCCAGTGAGCCTGGTCGCGCTTTCAGCCACGCTTACCGAGTTGGCCGGTGTGCAGCAGATTGCGCCCAATGATGGGACGAGCATTGCCGCATGGATCAGGGAACCGCAAAGGACGGCGGCTCATGCGCCGGTTTTCGCCGAGTACGGCCTGAGCAGCCGCGAGCCCAAGTGGATGATCCGCGAGGGGCATTGGAAGTACACCTACTGGGAGAACGACATCCCCGAGCTATACGACCTCAGCTCCGATCCTGAAGAACTCCTCAACCGGGCCGGAGAAAAAAAATACGCGGCCAAGGAGAACGAACTCCGCCAAAAGCTTTTGGCGTGGCATCCTCCGCATGAAAAAGTACCCTCGCTGCGGAGGCACAGCGAAGCCAACAACAAGGGGAAGGTCCCGGGATGAATTCCTGGTCCGGGCTGACAGACATTTGACCTCTACCCCAAGTCAACAGATCAGATCAGGAGGCTTTGTATGAGCAAATTTGGAGCTGGACGCATCACCGCACTGTTGTTCAAGCGGGGGGTGCAGGTGGCCATTTTGGCCGCGATTGGCATGCTTCTTCCCAATGTAGCCATCCACGCACAGGTGACCGCGAGCATTGCCGGGACCGTAACCGACCAGACCGGCGCGGTGGTCCCGGAAGCGGACGTGAAACTTGTCAACCAGGCAACACAGTTTACCCGCATCGTAAAGACCAACGCCGGCGGCGAGTATATTGCTTCGGCTATTCCGCCCGGAGGCTACACGATCACGGTTTCCAAATCCGGATTCCAGCAACTGGAGCGAACCGGCGTTGAACTCGCCGTCGCCACCACAGTGACCGTCGATCTTCAACTGAGCGTGGGTGCGGCGACGCAAACTGTGAATGTGACTGGGGCGGCACCGTTGCTGCAGACGCAGACCTCGACGGTGTCTGGCCTGGTGGATCCCCGGCAAATGCTGGCCATCCCACTTGCCAGTCGCGACTTTACCGACCTGGTTCTGCTCACCCCGGGAGCCCACCTGGGAACCGCCAGTAATCTGGCGGCCGGGGGAAGCGGCTACTCGTTGCGCGGTGGCGACAACTATTCTGTCAACGGCTCAGCGGCAGCCGGGAATAGCTACTTTGTCGATGGCGTCTTCGATCGCATGCTGTGGCTGAACACACTGGTGATCGTGCCCATTGTGGATTCTATCCAGGAATACCGGGTTATGACCAGCAACTACTCCGCCGAATACGGCAATGCCGCGGGCTCGGTCACGGAAGTGGCCACCAAGGCCGGCAGCAACGTGTTCCACGGAGATGCGTGGGAGTTTGTCCGCAACACCGACTTCAATGCCAACAATTTTTTCAGCAATCTGGCCAATATTCCCCGGCCGGCGTTTCACCGCAATCAATTCGGGTTCACGCTGGGGGGTCCGATCCGCAAAAGCAAAACTTTCTTCTTTACCGATTACGAAGGCATCCGGGCCGCGCAGCCATTGACGACGACTTCAAC
Organism: uncultured Acidobacteriaceae bacterium; assembly: GCA_963758785.1. GTDB lineage: Bacteria > Acidobacteriota > Terriglobia > Terriglobales > Acidobacteriaceae > Telmatobacter. The sequence goes on along the minus strand of CAVWXA010000007.1, from coordinate 21,752 downwards.
GATACCGACCTTGGCGGAAGATCAGATGGTGGAAACCGGGAACTTCGGCGCCTTTCCTTCCACCATTTACAACCCCTACTCCACCACCACGGTGGGCACTGCGACCACTCGCAACGCCTTCCCCGGGAATCAGATTACTTCCACATACCTGGATCCGGTGGCGGCAAAGGTGGCGGCCTTGATGCCCGCGCCGCAAATTTCCGGCGCCGCAAACAACTACACCTACAATGGCACTGAGACTCAGGACACAAACCAGTTCGATGTTCGCATCGATCAAACCCTGCGTTCGTCTGACAATCTCTTCGTTCATTACGACTACGACAAGAGCAGCTTCTTAATCCCCGGCGCGATTCCCTCGCCCAAGAACAGCACCATTCCCATCGGCCCCTACCTCTCGACCACCTCAAACGGCGGCACCTCTGAACCGCTGTTCAATCAGGATGCCACCCTGGGCTACACCAGGGTGCTGAATAGCAACATGGTCAGCGAATCGCATCTTGCCATGATCCGCTGGCATGCGCAAATTACGCCGCAGGGCTTGAAGTACGATACGGCGACCGCGCTAGGAATGCCCGGAATCAACTTCAATACACAATCGGGCGGCATGCCGGCATTCACCATCTCCAGCCTTTCCGAGATCGGCGACAACACCACCTACCCAGAAGACAGCGCCCAGACCAGCATCCAAGCCGACTCCTCCCTTACCTGGATTCACGGACCCCACACGGTCAAGTTCGGAGTGGTGGCGCTTCGCCATTACTTCAATGCCTTTTCCGGGTTCCCCGACCACGGCACCTTCGATTTCAACGGCGAGTTTACCAGCCAATTGAATACTTCCAGCACGGCGACCGCCTTGGCCGACTTTGCCATGGGCGCCATGGACTCCGGGAGCCGCTCCTACCTGGACGGAACCGCGGGATTGCGCGCCTGGCAACTTTCGCCCTATGTGCAGGATGACTGGCGCGCAACAAAACGCCTGACGCTGAATGCCGGACTGCGCTGGGATTTGGATTCGCCGTATGTCGAGAAGCATAATCACTGGGCCAACCTCAACCTGGCCACCGGACAACTGGAGCTTGCCGGCCAGAACGGTGCCAGTGATAGCCTGGTTAGCTTTTACAGGGGCGGCTTTGGACCCCGACTGGGCCTGGCCTATTCTCTCGGTCCCAAGACCGTGATTCGCGCCGGCGCCGGGCTCTCCTTTGTCTTCGAAGATGCGATTGGCGCCGAACTCTACAAGAACCTGCCCTATTACAGCAGCCAGGTGATTGCCACCAGCACCAACACTGTGCCTACCCAATTCCTGCGCCAGGGATTGACGGTTCCGGTTGCGCCGATCGGGGAAACCGCGGCCCAACTTTCCACCGGTAGTCCGGAAGCCTGGAATGTGAACCTTAAGCCGGACTTTACCGGTTCATGGAGCCTGGGAGTCGAGCGGCAACTCAGCAACAGCATGATGCTCGATGTAACCTATATTGGCACGCGCGGCGATCGAATCTTGATCAACAGCGTCAACATGAACGAAGCTCAGGCCGGCCCTGGAGCTGTGGGGCCGCGGCGTCCGTATTACACCATCAACCCCAACCTGGTGAACATTTCTTACGTGACCAGTTGGGGAGGCTCAAAATACGAGTCGCTGCAGGCGCACGTCGAGAAGCGCTACTCCAGCGGGCTGACCTTTGGCGTTTCCTATACCTATGCCATGTACCTGTCTGACGCCGGCAACCCTAACGGCGGCGGCAACGCCAATTATCAGAACGACCAGTGCGTTGCCTGCGCTTGGGGACCGACGCCGGACGACTATAAACATGTGCTATCGGTGAATCACGTCTATGATCTGCCCTTTGGCCCGCAACAGAGATACTTCAACCACGGTCCGCTTTCCTATATTTTGGGAGGCTGGAGCGTCAACGGCATCTGGAGCGCCTACAGCGGCAGCCGCTTCACGGTTTTCCTTTCGGCGAATGTTTCAAATGCTTCCGGCGGCGGAACCCAGCGCCCCAACCGGATTGGCAACGGAAGCTTGTCATCGAGTCAGAGGAGCTACAAAAACTGGTTCAATCTGAGCGACTTCGTTGCACCTGCACAGTACACCTACGGCAACTCGGGAACCGGCATTCTGACCGGCCCAGGCTACTTCGATGCCGATCTTGGGGTGTTTCGGAGCTTCCGCTTTGCGGATCGTTACAAACTGACCTTCCGCAGCGAGTCTTTCAATACCTTCAACAATGTGAACTTCGCTGCTCCCAACGCTACCATCGGAACTTCGACGGCCGGTACCATCAGCAGCGTAGTCGTGGGGCCCGGGGGTTCCTCGGCGCGCGTGCTGCAGTTGGCGTTGAAGTTTGAATTCTAAGTGCGCCACGAGCAAACGAGACGGCGACAGACGTCTCGTTTGCGCAACTACATAACCGATGAGGGAGAGGCCCCTGGGAGCCGGCTTGCAGGAGGAGGCTCCAAACCACCTTCCGCTGCGGCGGTCAAAAGCCGTGGTGGTGAGCAACCATTATGCAACGCATCGCCGTGAAACCTTGACAGAGTAAGTTGAGATGATATGGCAAACCAAGCACGACACGCCGAGACACGAACGAACGCGAATGGATCAAAGTCTAAAAAGACTGAGACTTCGGAGGAGGTTAGTGGATGACGGCACCAGGTGATCCTAAATCTAGTTCAAGTTGCGTTTCAGGAAGGAGAAGCTTTCTGAAAGCTTCGGCGGCCGGTGCGGTGGGAGTCGTTTTAGGATCTGGAACAGCAGCCAACGCTTATCCGACGACGAACCGCCGTCCCAACATCCTTTATATCCATTCCCATGACACTGGCCGACTTACCAGCCCTTATGGTTACTCGGTTCCGACTCCAAACCTCCAACGGCTTGCGGGGGAGGGTATTCTTTTCCGGCAGGCCTTTAATGCTGCTCCCACCTGCTCTCCGAGCAGGGCGAGCCTCTTGACTGGCGAGTGCCCCCACAGTAACGGCATGCTCGGCCTCGTAAACCGCGGATTCTCCATGACGCCCGAGGGCTACCAACACCATATCGTCCGCACCCTGCGACGCGACGCGGGGTACTATTCCGCGTTGATTGGTTTGCAGCACATCGCCGAAGATCCGCACACAATCGGATACGATTACGTTGAGTCTCCCATCGAGCACGGAAATCGGGTCGTTGATGTTACACCGCGTGCTGTTCGTTTTTTACAAAGCCATCCCAAGCAGCCCTTCTGGCTCACTGTAGGGTATTTTGAAACCCACCGGCCTTATCACACGGCCGTGCCTGAAGATGCCGTGGATTATATGGAGCCTCCCAAGCCCATTTCAGATGTGCCGGCCACCCGGCAAGATATGGCTGATTTTCATGAGACAGTGCGCACTCTCGATTGGGGAGTGGGAGAAGTCCTGGGAGCGCTTGAGGCAAATGGTCTGGCGGAAAACACGCTCGTCATATCAACCACCGATCACGGTGTTGCGTGGCCGTTGATGAAATGCAACCTTTATGACGGTGGCATGGGAGTCCATTTGGCGATGCGCGGACCTGGTGGGTTTAAGGGAGGTAAAGTATGTGATGCCATGATCTCCCATCTTGACTTGTATCCCACTCTTTGTGAACTGCTCGAGATTGAGGCGCCGGCATGGCTCCAAGGCCGGTCTTTTCTGCCGGTGCTGCGAGGGGGCGCTCAAGAAATCAACGAGGCCATCTTTTCTGAAGTCAACTATCATGCGTCTTATGAACCCGTGCGGGCTATCCGAACAAAGCGGTGGAAGTATATCCGCCGTTACGACGGGCGCGTTCATCCGGTCCTACCAAACTGTGATGATGGACCGACAAAGGCTTATTGGGTCGAGAACGGTTGGGCTAAGCAGGCGGTCGCTCCAGAAGCCCTATATGAATTGCTCTTTGATCCCAATGAACGGAATAATCTGGCGGCGGATCCGAGCTATCGTTCGGCACTCGAGACAATGAGAAAGCGTCTCGATACCTGGATGCACTCGACAAATGATCCGTTGTTGCACGGCCCGGTCCCCGCTCCCCGCGGCGCCAGACTCAATGATCCGGATGAGACCTCGCCTAACGACCCCATTTCGGTTGTGAGCTGAAACGATAGTTGGTCAGATCGCGATTTTGATTCGTAGGTTTTCGGCAACTGTGACGGTCCCAACGCTGAAGTCCAATGGCGCCAATCGCTTCGCGATGATTTCTCAAAAATGCTGTCCAACGTTTTGCAAGATCGGGTCCTGGGACGCCTTCCGCATCCAGCACAGCACCGTTCGCGCGTGATGTCGAAGCCCAGTGAGCTGCATCCTCTGATTTAGTCCACCTGACGTGAGAGCCGCTACTAGGCCCCTTAACCGTTAAGGAATCGCGATTTCTACTCAGATTCGCGGCCAGGTAGAATTTTGGCGAGACACGGGCCAAGACAATTATCGAATCCGCACGATTCGGTCGCGCCTAGAACGCTTCTCGGCATGGTATTCGGCAATTCGCTGAAAAGAGCTTCACATTTCAGAGAGTGTCTCTTTGCGCGTCTTTCACCCGCGAATCTGTGAAATACTACAAACGCACTTCAGAATGCTCTTTTCGCCAAAAGGGGACGTCTGAAGGTGGAGCTTTGGGAGTTCTGGTAATTCTGGGAAAAGACTGTACAGTGACCGTACAGTTGATTTGGCAATTCTGGAAATCATGCCAATTCGGGCATTCTCAGAATCAATAAGTTGAGCGTTTTCAACACCGATGTCCGGTTCGACTCCCGCCGCCTCCACCATTAACTTATTTATTTTCAATAATTTACAGGCGAAAAGCGCAGAAAAAGCGAAGAACATTGCCATCGCTAAGTCTTTCCTAATCAGCTAGATAGCTTCATCGACTTTGAAACCTGAAGAACCCACGTCCGAAAAACTTAACCGACTATTTTTCAAACATATAGCCCTTCTGAGGATTGGCGCAGGGGAAAGCAGTGCGTTGGAGCAACGCACTTGGGCATTGGCGTGTTATTTAATTGCTTTTTATGTGTAAAATGGCCTATATTTAGATTTGCAGGAGGTTCCAATGGCAACCGTTCCCGCATCTCGCCCTGATCTTGCAGCGCATCGTGAAGCGCTTCGCCTCCCCATCCCGGAGATCGTCAAGCAGCTTGTCGGCCTCATCGGCCGCAAGCTCACCGCCTACGTCGGCGGTGTCCGGGACGTGCGCGCCGTCGATCGGTGGATGAACGGAAGCGAGCTTTACGGTGATGCCGAACAACGTCTGAGGTTTGCCTTCCAACTGGTCCGGATGCTCGCCGAAAGAGAAGATCCCACTGTGATCCAATCCTGGCTCACCGGCCTGAACCCTGAACTCGGTGACCGGGTCCCGCTTCGGCTCATGAGGGAAAACGATCTGGAGACGGTGGCGCCGGAGATCATGGGAGCTGCGCGAGCCTTCCTCGTTGGCGGTTAGGAGCGAATCCGATGAATCTTGAATCGAAGCGGCCTTCGGGGCCGCTTTTCCGTGTCGGCAGGGATGACGACGCATGGGCGGTTCCTGATTGGGCATATGCCAAGGAAGACAGAACTTTCGGAAATCGTTTCGACGACCCGATGGGAGTGTACAGGGTTCTCTATGCGTCTTCGCAACGGCTGGGATGCTTCGTTGAAACCTTGGCGCGTTTCCGCGTAGACGTCTCTTTCGTCGCAGACTTGGCGCTCATGGAGAACGGTGAGGATGACTTTACAGCATTCGGCACGGTTCGCAAAGCATGAATCAAAGGCCGAATACATTTGCGCAGACCAAACTGTCACTCCTACTTTTCGCTTGCGGCAAAGCGGCGGACCATACATTCCGAGTGGACGACATCATGTTAGTAGTCTGTCAAGGGAAAAGCACAATATTCCTGGGCACGCTCCGGAGAGCTCGCTTCGCGATCTGATCAGAACTTCCTGTTACGCAGTATTCGCCTCTCGGCTGGTGGTTCCGTTAGCGAAATCCTCCATCGCGACATTCTGCTTCCGGGTGGCAGGATGTTCTGATGGCATCGCCTCGCATAATCGGGTGGCGAAGCTTGCAATTTCTTTCGCCAGCTGGACAGGCTCGTCAATCGGAATTAAGTGGCCGCTCCCCTTGATGATCTTGAACTCGGCGTTCGGAAGGTAAGCCAGGACCTCGGTCTTGTGTCGTTCGATTGAATCGACCTGGTCGAGTTCGCCCGCGAGCAGCACCGTTGGAACGTTGATATTCGCGACCTCGGCCGAGATGTCCTCAAGTATTGACTCCATCGGGTATGCCATCGTCGCTTCGCGAGAGCCGGACAAACTGTCTTCGACAATCTGCTCTAGAATCTCTGGCGAAGGAGGACGAGCAGTCAGACGGCCACTGCCAATGGCCTTAAGAACGTTCTCACGATTGTCGTATGCATGGAGCTGCTGTTCACGCATCTCGTCAGGATTGTGCCGAGGCGTTGGCTGAGCAGGAGCCACTAGAATGAGGCCTAAAAGCCCCTCCGGCCTCCGCGATGCGGCGAGCTGCGCGACCTTGCCTCCCATCGAATGCCCAACCAGGACATATTGTTTGATTCCCAGCGCTTTGACCAGTGAGAGAGCTTCGTCAGCAAGGTCTGCCAGTTTGTAGCCAGCCAAGGTCTTGTCGGACTTCCCCCAACCGCGCGCGTCATAGGCCACGGTCTTGAACTGTCCCTCAAGTTCGGCGGTAACCTTGCGCCAGGTGCGTGAAGTTCCACCCCAGTAATGGAGAAATACGAGAGCCGGCTCCGCAGTCCCGTGCACTTCCGCATGGATGGAGAGTCCTTGGACTTGGTAGTTCATGTTGTCTCCTTCGTTACCTCTTTTGGTTGTCATATCGTTCGTGGTCGGCGAAAGGCTCTTCGCTCCGCCGTTGCGTTTGCGAACGAATTTGTTGTCAGTACCCGACTGTGAATCGGTCGCGCGGGTGCTTCGGCTGTTCCAACTCGTCCACGAGTGCGATCGCAAAGTCTTCCGTGGATATGCGGCTTTGACCGTCAGCACCAACCAAGAGTTCATCTTTACCAAGTCGGAACTTGCCGGTGCGTTCGCCGGGAGCAAAGAGGTAAGAAGGAGACAAGAAGGTCCAATCGAGTTCCTTCTCCTCACGCAAGACATCCAGGAATTTCACACCTGCGAGCGTCTCAGGCTTGTATTCGGGGGGAAAGTCCGGGGAGTTCACCAGGGTAAGTCCGGGTGCGACCTCCAAACTTCCCGCTCCTCCGACAACAAGCAATCGTGGCACTTTCGCCGCCTTGGTTGCGGCGATGACTTTCGCGGGATCGGTACTTAGGAACTTCACGCTGTGGATCGCGACATCGTGCCCAGCAAGCACTGCGGCAAGTGCGGCCTCGTTTTGCACGTCCCCTGCGGCGGGATTCACATCCGTCCTGTCGATCAAGTTTTTCGGGGTGTCGAGCGATAGCAGTCACCTGATGCCCACGGCGGCGCAGTTCTGAAATAAGGCGGGTGCCAACGTTTCCTGTGGCTCCAATTAGCGCAATTTTCATTTTGTTCTCCTTCTAGGTCTGGATTCCCGTCGGGTATCGGCAGTCCGTGGAGCTTAAGCTATTCGGAGAATGGCGCTCCTGCGACGAGGTCTGCGAAATTTGGAGGTGTGAACCCCTCAACGTATCGAATGCCAAAATCCCGAAGAATGTTGTCAACCGCCGTCATCGGTTTCTGACGAACGACGTTGCAAAGGCATCCTTTAAATCCGTCCTTAAATGCCAGCCGAGGAAATGCGGTTAGGATCGCCTGCTGTTTCTCCTGCGGGATGCGATCAAGACCGGCGCCAAGGACATCCACCGCGATTCCTGAATGAGTCATCACTACTTCGGGCTCTTTATGGAGAGCGAGTGTTGGGGTCGTGTGAAGTGCAATAGCGTCCCACACAAGCTGCATCTGCTGAGCCGAGATGCCGCGTTCTTTCAAAAATTCGCGAGCCGCGTTCGCGCCGTCTACCTCGAAGCGATTCTCCCCGTTGTACCGCTCGGTCAAACCGAGATCGTGCAGGATCGCTGCTACAGCTAAGAGCTCAGCGTCCGGTGCTATCGCGGCGCTCTCTGCAAGGACGATTCCGAACAACCAAGAGCGCATCACATGATTGAAAAGAAATGGCTCTAACAAACTCCGCGACAAGTCCATCGCGTCGCGCACCAGCGCTGTGTCGGGTACTTTGATCCCTGCGAAATCCATGTTCGTCCTTTCTCGCCTTCAGACCGTTGGGATATAGCGTGAAGTTCACTCGACCGCGGCATTGTTGAGCAGTCTTTCTACCTTCGAATCCAATTCCCGAGCGACCTTCAGGGCATCCGGGTTTTCGTATGGGGACAGAAAGCTGGTCATCCTGTCGTAGGACAAATGCACGCCATCGTCCCGCTCATCAACGAGCACGGTCACAGGCGCATATGACCCCGCGTCCGGAACATGCTTGGCCATTTCCTTCATGACAAGGGATTGCCGATCACTAGCCTCATGATCTTCGGTTTCTCGAGTCCTGTTTCCTTTCGAACAACGGCACCGTGATCGAATTCCAAGAACAACATCAGACCTGGTTTCCCCCATGTTTCGGTTGATCACTTCCTCCAACTCGGCGAATGTGCCGGACGACTTGGAAGCGCTCGCAAACGCGGCAAGATCCAGTTGGCCGACACCAGCTTTCAATGAAGCTACGACCGCCTCGAATGATCGTGACGTTGTCAGGCTGAAGCGTTGTACTTCGATTTTTTGAATTGCCATTCCATTCTTCCTTTCGCGCGAATGTTTGGAGCGGGCTATACCTGTGCAAAGCCGCCATCAACAGCCAATTCGATTCCCGTAATGTAACTGCTGTCGTCACAGGCAAGAAACACCACGGCCTTTGCGATCTCCTCGGGTGTGCCGAACCTGCCGAGCGGAATGTTATTTGCCATCTTCAAGCGTTGCTGGCCCGTGTCTGAGGAAGTGGAAGCCAGCAGGTCACTCAGTCCGGAGGTCTCGGTGACGCCGGGGCTCACTGCGTTCACTCGAATGTGACGATCCTTCAAGTCCATTGTCCATGTCCGGGCGAACGAACGCACAGCGGCTTTCGTGGCGCTGTAAACACCATTTGCCGGCCGTCCTTTGTTTCCGCCCACTGAAGCATTCAGGATGATGGAGGCGCCATCAGGCAGCAGCGAAAGCGCCTTCTGCACCGTGAATAGGAGTCCCTTCACATTGGTGCCGAAAATCGATTCATAGAACTCCTCTGTGATCGTGCCCAGGGGGGCAAACCTCGCAACGCCGGCATTGGCGAAGACAATATCGAGCTTCCCCTTCTCCCGCCTGATTTGTTCGAAGAGGCGATCAAGGTGGCCGAGGTTCGAAACATCGCCTTGCACCCCGGTGACGCTTTCTCCTATGCTCTTGACCGCCGAAGCCAACTCCTTCTCACGCCGACCGGTGATGAAGACGTATGCTCCTTCGGCCACGAAACGCTTCGCGGTAGCAAGACCAATCCCGCTTGTCCCACCGGTGACAAGTGCGATCTTTCCCTCCAGCTTGCCAGCCATTTTCTCGTCGGTCGTCATTCCTTGCCTCTTTCAACGATCAGGATGTCATCATCGCCAATCCGTTCGAGCTTTCTCTTCTTGCCGCTCCCTAGACATCCACTCCTGGATATAAGGCGAGCAGTGCAACACCGAGATACCTTCGTCCTCGCGGGCATTGAGGAACCGAATGGCTTCGATGTCCACGAGATCGACCTCCTCCAAATCCAGTGCGATCGGCTCTCCACGGCTGATCTCGGCCTTTACCTGATCGAGATGGTGAGATCGAAACTCTCCGCTCAGCCGAAGTCGAACTTTGCGTGAATCCCGAATCCGTTCGATCTTCAGAATCATGGGCTCCTGACTCCTAAGCGCACTCTTCCAGATGCAACAAACTGTGCCACTTCTAATCCCTAAGCGGATGCAGCTTAGGATTACCAATGCTACCGAAGCCTTCAGCTGATGCCTTCTGAATCGAGAAACAGCGAAGCTTGCCGAACGAATGACTTGTGAAACTGGAACAACGATCCATGCCCAGCGTCGGGGTAGGTCAACAGCATGGCGTTTGGGAGATGCTCGCTCAGCATGTAGGAATTGCGGACTGGAATCATATTGTCGAAGACGCCGTTGACGACCAGGCACGGCTGCGTGATCTTGCCGAGCTTGGCGAAACGCTCGCCACTGTATTGTTCCCAAGCTCGAAAGGCCGTGATCTGAGCGATTGCGACATTTTGGCCGGCCAGAGGCTCGCCATCTTGCTTTCTCTCTGCGAGCCGAGCCGCGAAGGCCTCTCCTGCCGCTTGACTCGATTCGCTTGGCGCAAAAAAGAGTTTCACTAGTTTCTCCAGCCCAGGCATATTCGGATCTTCCGTAATCTTCCTGAGCTCCGGTTTATCCATGTGCATAATGTCCTCGCCTCCCTCCGGAGCGGTGGCGACAAGCAGCATTTTGTGGACGAGCGAGGGACGTTCCAGCGCCACCTGCTGCGCCACCATTCCACCGAGGGAGTAGCCGAGGATATCCAGGCGCTTTAGGCCAAGTGCATCGACGAATGCGAGGGCGTGTGCCGCCATCCCTGCCATGTTTTCGGGGACCTGGCCAGTTGAGCGGCCCAGACCCGCACTCTCAAATAGAATTACCTCGCGTCCTAGGGCGAGCGGATCGGTTACGGCCGGGTCCCAATTGTCCAGGGTCCCGGTGAAGTGTTGAAGACACAACAGCGGCAGCCCCTGTCCTTTCCCAAAGCGGCGATAGGCATATTTTTCGAGCTTCGTCTGGATGAATTGTGTCGGTGCGGTCGTGTTGCTTGCATTAGCCATGGCCATTCCTTCCTTCCGTTGTGGTGACTGTTGCGGCTTACGTTGTACTCGTCAGCGTCGAACGCTATCTCGTGCACATTCCTCCAAGGAACTAGGTCAAACTTTCGGCGTAGCGATAATGACAACCCGGGACCGCAGCAATGACGCTGTCGAGAAGAACGCCGGCGATCTTCGCTGCGGGATTGACATGGAACTTTTTCGGAAGAACTGGCGCCAGTATTCGGGACAGCGTCAGAGCAAGTCCTTCTGCAAAACGCGACTCGTCGCGCTTGCCGCCGATGATGCTGGGCCGGAGGATCGTCAGCGATTTGAAGCCAACGAGCTTCATGTCCCTCTCGACCTCGCCCTTGGTCTTCGGATAGAAGAATGAGGAATTGGCGTCGGCACCAATCGCCGAGACAAGGGCGAACGTTTCTGCTCCTTGTTGATGAGCCAGCTTCGCAAACGCTAGCGGTAAGACATAGTCCACTTGGCGGAATGCTTCTTTAGACCCCGCCTTACCACTCGTCGTGCCCAGTGCGCAGATCACCGCGTCGACTCCCCAAGTGAGAACTTCCGGCAAGAGGAGTTCCAGCCGCTCGGCGACTGGATTTGCCAGCTTGCTGCTAGGTGGCAGGGGCTTCCTGGTTGGAGCGATGACCTGAGTGATCGCCGGATGTGTGACAGCTTGCACCAAGGTGCTCTGCCCCACCAACCCAGTTGCTCCGAGAATCAACACTTTCATGGCAGCTTGCTCCCTCTCGCCTCATACAGCTCATGCCTATCGTTCTTCGAATCTGTTCCTGTAGCCGCTATCGCGCACGCAGATCAGCGAATCGCAGCTAATATTCTGCTAACGCGCGATGCACGAGGTTGATGGCGATCGAGCCTTCGCCAACCGCCGATGCAACGCGTTTTACATTGCCCGAACGAACATCTCCAACGGCAAACACTCTCGGAAGGCTTGTTTCAAGCATGTAGGGAGAGCGCGCGAGTGGCCACGACCTGTCCTGCTTGACCGTGTCCAAGTCGCGGCCAGTGAGGATGAAACCCTTATCGTCAAGGGATACACAACCCCGTAGCCAATCCGTACGAGGCGAAGCGCCCGTCATAATGAACACGTGACGAATACTCTCAGTCGTAGAGTCGAGACTGTCCTTTTCCCGCCACGTGACCCGCTCCAGATGGGTATCGCCTTCGAGGCAAACGAGCTCCGTCTTGTAGTGCACCTCGATTCCGGGGTTCTCTTCGATGCGCTGGATTAGGTAGCGCGACATGCTGTCCGCTAAGCCTTGAGATCGCACCAGCATGTGAACTCTACGAGCTGTCTGCGCCAGAAAGACCGCCGCCTGGCCGGCGGAGTTCCCTCCACCAACGACAACCAGGTCCTCCAGCTCGCAGAGCTGTGCCTCTATGAACGTCGCGCCGTAGTAGACGCCTTGTCCAACGAACCTCTCCAAATTCAATCCGTCCGCAGACGAGGGAGCGATGGCCAGTAATCATCGTCATTTCCCCCGTGAACTCCCCTGGGCCATGATTTGCTACAAGCCGCTCACCATTCATGTCCGGCTGAACAATCTCCATGCTTCCCGACAGCAATATGAAGAAAGGAGCGTCACTGTCATCCGCTCTGAATAGGACATCGCCGTCATTCACATGCCGTAAGGACGCGAAAGGCCGGATTCGATTGATCTGCGCTTCCGTCAGGACTGGAAAGACCTGAGCGTGGCTTTCGAGCGCATTGGATACGAGGTTCGAAACCACTGTTTCTCCTTAACGACTCCACGGAAACGGCGGCATTCAGCAATGCCGCCGCAAATCAGAGATCTTGCAATTGGCTCGCTCAGTCACACGCCGCTCGCCTTGATACTGTTGAGGACGGTGTTGTCCCAATAAGCGTCGAGCCGCGTGATTTTGGAGTCCGTGTCGAAACGCAGAATGTAGCAGTGAGGGATATGTACGTCCTGGCCTTTCTTTGCAACCCCAGGCACTTCGGCAGGTATGGGCCCGCTCATCTCGGCTTGGATCACCACTGTGTTCCCCTCGGCAGGGATCAGCTCGATCACTTTGACTCGGAAGTTCGGAACGGCATTCGGAAACGCGCGCCAAATAACATCGATGCCACCACGGATTGGCACGACGCTCTCGCGGCCATACGGAGCATATCGTCCTAGTGCGCCATCTGCGCAAAGAGCGAGCATGCCATCAACGTCGTGGGCATCGTAGGCAGTGAAGAACTGTTGGGCAATCGATACGTAGTCTTTCGCATTCGTTTTCATCTCTGTGCTCCTTGGGGTCGCTTTTGTTGGGGATCTTTGTGGCCTAGTATTCAAACCACTGGCTGAGCGCTTTGACCTTTTCCTCCGTATACGGCGGGAACAGGTGCTCGATGGCCACGTCGGGCGGCGAAATGAGAACCGATTTCGCATGCGTGAGGGCGTCAAACCCGTCCTTGCCGTAGTAGTGACCAATGCCGGAGTATCCAACCCCTCCAAAGGGCATGGTTTCGATAAACAGGTGAATGTTCACCTGATTGATCGCACCGCCGCCAAAGGACAAGCTCGCGAGGAAGTGATCGATTGCCTTTTGGTCGCGGCTGAACAAGAAGCCGGAAAGAGGCTTCGGATGCTTTTTCACCTCGCGAATGGCAGCGTCCATGTCCTTGTAGGTGAGGATTGGGAGAAGCGGTCCGAAGATCTCGTCCTCCATGATCGGGTCGTCCCATGTCACTGGGTAGATAACCGTGGGATCGAGATAGCGTGCATCCGGGTCAGAGGCCCCGCCTATGACGACTTTCTTCTGATCGATCAGGCCTGCCAAACGTTCAGTGGCCTTGGGGCTAATGATGCGGGAGTAGTCGTCCGGTCTGCTCTTGGGGTCGGTCCCGTACAACTCGACCATCGCCTTCTTGCACTCCGCAACAAACTCCTCCGCGATTGATTCGTGCACGTAGGCGTATCCGGGCGAAGTGCACCATTGGCCGCCCCAGGCCGTAGCCCCCCAGACAATCTTTTTGGCTGCGTCGGGGATATTGGCGGTCGCATCAACAAAGGCTGGGTTCTGGCCCCCGAGTTCGAGAAGAACCGGAGTCAGATTCTTTGCGGCCGCTTCCATGACGATCTTGCCAACCTTGACGCTGCCGGTGAAGAAAATGAAGTCGAAGGGCAGCTTGAGCAGTTCCGTCACCTCGTCCTTACTTCCCGTGACGGCAGTAACGGCCCGAGGATCGAAGTATTTCGGAATGAGATCCAGTAAGACCCTGCTGGTGGCGGGCAAACCCTCGGAGAGTTTGAGAATGCACGGATTGCCCGCCGCAAGAACTTGGCACGCCGGGTCGAAGAGCAGGGTCAATGGCCCATTGAACGGACCGATCACCAAAGTGACACCGTACGGTTCTCGATAGACCTTGGCAGTATGTCCGCTCTCCCGAAGGGCTTTCGGCACGACGACATCTACAGGCTTCATCCACTCTTTCAGCTCTTGCTTCGCGAAGGCGGCGGTTCCAACTGGCGCCATAATCTCGAAGACTTTTTCCTGGCTGGCGGTCTTGAAGTCGCTGCTCATCGCGGCCTCAAGAGCCTCGGCGTTCTCATTGCACAAGTTCTCAAGGCGTGTCAGCTGATCGATGCGCCACTCGTAAGACTTGGTCGCGTCCGAATCGAAATATGCTTTCTGCTTGTCGAAGATTTCCTGGAACTGATTCATCTGAGTCTCCTTCGCACATCGATTTGTCGATGCCGCTTTTCAACAGCGTTGTGAGTCTTTAGGCCATTGTGAGGACCATGCGGAATCGTGCCTCACCAGACATCATGCGTCGGTACGCTTCTTCGGCCTTTTCCAAAGGAAGCGTTTCGATCATGGGGCGAACGTCGGTTAGTACGCTGAAATCAAGAGTGTCCTGTGTTTCGATCGCTCTTCCAGTCAGGCTTCCAATGACCGAGCGGCCACCAAAGATGAGCGGAACTCCGTTGACGGGAATCGGATCACCCGAAACACCAACTACTACGAGCTTTCCGCGAACTGAGAGGCCGGGAAGCAGGCTGGCGATTGCTGCTCCGCTGGGTGCGGTTGCCAGGATCACGTCGGCGCCTCCCAGTTTCTGCAGCGCGGCTCCCGCATCCTCAACTTTGGCGTCGATGTAAACGTGAGCTCCCAGTTTGGGCGCAAGATGTTCTTTGTCTGGACCGAAGCCGATTGCAACGGTGCGAAAACCCATCTTCTTGGCGTACTGCACGCCAAGATGTCCTAACCCACCAATGCCCTGGATAGCGACGGTATCGCCTGCACGTCCGGCGTTGCGGAGCGCATTGAACGTCGTGATGCCGGCGCAAACCAAAGGGGCCGCGTCTTCTGATTTGAGTTCATCCGGTATGAGGGCCAGTGCGCGTGCCTCTGCGATCATCATTTCCGCATAGCCGCCATCACTCGTCACGCCAGTGATAATGGGGTTCTGGCAATATGCCGTGTCGCCACGACGGCAGGTCTCGCAGGTTCCGTCTTCGCCACCAAAGAATCCGACACCGACGCGCTGGCCGACCTGCCAGGTTGTAACGCCCCGCCCAACCTCTTCGATGCGACCAATTGCTTCGTGGCCTGGCACGCGAGGATACACGACGCCCGGTAGCTGCCCTTCAACCGTACCTGCGTCTGAATGACAAACGCCGCAGGCCTCGACGCGAATGCGTACCTGTCCCTCACCCGGCGTAACGACGGACCTCTCTACCAGGTGAAAAGTCCCGGGTTTCGTTATTTCGACCGCCCTATACGTTTTTCCCATCTTCGTCTCCTATCGATTTGCAGGGATTGCCATGTCTTTGTTCACAGGAATTTCGACAGAGGCGATTGTTTGGATCACCCAAGCGCGCTGTCGTAAGGGCAAGCCAAGGGCCATTCTCAAAAGCCTGAAACGATTGGGCATTTGATCGGAACAAATCCTGAAATTTCAGGAATTTCTGTTGAGGGAGGACGGGAAAGAGAGATAACTTCGGCAACCCATTTGCGTTCGGACCAAATTCTGTCTGGCGGACTTAGCTAGGAGATTAGCCTCACGCGACCGGCTCGGTGCCTGAAGCCTTGAACTGGTACTTATTGATTCCCAATCGCTTTATCTTCGAATCGAGCGTCTTGGTTGGAATGCCGAGCTTCGTTGCTGCGCCCGTTGGGCCGGAGACGCGTCCCTTACTTGCTGCAAGCGCGGCTTCGATCATCTCTTTTTCTCTCTTATGCAGAACGCCACTAAGCGCAAACGCCGGGCTAGTTGCTGTGTGGGAGGAAGGCCGCTTGAACCAGGTATCGTCCACAGCACAGATATCACCTTCACTCAAGATCACGGCTCGCTCAATTACATTTTGCAGCTCTCGGACATTACCCGGCCAGGCGTACGCCTGAAATAACTTGAGGGTCTTGTCATCGATTGCCCTGAACTTCTTGCCGGCTTTTTCTCCGAAACGCGCGATGAAGTATTCCACAAGTAAAGGAAGATCATCTGCTCGGTCGCGCAGTGAAGGCACAAGAATGGGTACGACATTCAATCGATAGAGCAGGTCTTCGCGAAACCGACCTTCGGCCACGAGCGCATCCAAGTCCCGATGAGTAGCCGCCAAGACTCTCACGTCAACGGAAATTGCGGCGTTACCGCCGACCCGTTGGATTTCGCGCTCCTGCAGCACTCTTAGGAGAGCGATTTGGATATCCAAGGGCAGGTCGCCCACTTCGTCCAGAAACAGGGTTCCGCCACTCGCCGACTCGAAGCGACCCAAGCGACGTTGTGTCGCGCCAGTGAAGGCTCCCTTTTCATACCCAAAGAGCTCGGAAGCGATCAGTGATGGCGGGATGGCAGCACAGTTGACTCCGATAAATGCCCGTGACGCGCGCTTGGATCGCTTGTGAATGGCGCGCGCAATTAATTCTTTTCCTGTGCCGGTTTCGCCCAGAATAAGAACTGTGGAGTCGTAAAGCGCCACCTTCGTCACTTGACGGAGGACCTTGCGAAGGACTTCGGAGGAACCCACAATATTCTCAAACATCGAGTCTCGGTCAATTTGCTCTCGCAATGCCAGGTTCTCGTTGCGGGTTCTCTCTTCAGCTTTAACTCGATCATCGATGTCTGTTCCCGTCGCATACCAGCGAACGACACGGCCCATATCATCTCGGAATGGATTGAAACGAACCAGGTACCAGCGGTACTCTCCGTCTTTCCGCCGCGCTCGATGCTCTATTTCGAACGGAAGTCCGCGCGAGAGACCCTGCCTCCCGAAGTTCTTTCAGCTTGCCGAACTCCTCAGGATGAGAAACACGTTCACGGAAGCTAGGCGCGAGAACATCTTCGGCCGAGAGCCCCGTATAGTCGAGCATCGCCTGGTTTGCATAGAGAGGAACGCCCCTCGGATCTACGACGACTATTGTCTGCGGAATGGCATCGGTGATTCGCCGCAGATCGCGTTCATCTTCTCGTAACTTTTCTTCCGTTTGCTTAAGGTCATGAATGTCAAAACTTGCCGCATACCACCTGACGATCTTGCCATTCTCGTCGCGCAATGGTTGAGTTCGAAAGAGAAACCAGCGAAACACTCCATCATGCCGGCGAAGACGTGCTTGAGCCTCGCCTGGTTCACCTGTCGCCAGCAACTCCGACCATTTATCCAGTACCTGCGGCAAGTCCTCAGGATGGATGCAAGCTTGCCATCCCCAGCCGCTCGATTCTTCAGAAGTCTGGCCGGTGTACTTCTCCCACTGTCTATTCGAGAACTCATTCGTACCGTCAGGCAAATTGCAATAAGCGATGGTTGGAATTGTATCGATCACCAGCCTAAGCTTGGCCTCCGACTTCTGGACCTCCTCCAGAGCCTCTTTGAGCGCTTCCTGTGATCGTTGGCGTTCAATCGCGATTAGAGCGATGCGCCCCGCAGCTTCGATCAACCCGAGATCTGACTCTGTCGGCACCCGAGGACTGGGACAGTAAAGCGCGAAGGTGCCAAGCACGCGGTTGTCCTTGGACAGAATCGGTGCAGACCATGCTGCGCGAATACCACTCCTGATGGCTATCTCGCGATATTCATCCCGCCAGTTCGGCTCCGTGGCAACGTCATTGACGACGACTCTCGATTTCAAAAACGCTGCAGTGCCACATAGACCGCTACCCGCTGCGACCGGTACTGGGTTAATTGTGCGAATCCATCCCGGTGGAGCCAGAGGTCCGCCAGCGTGCCAGAGGCGCGTGCCGTCCCGATCCATCAGCATCACCGTGGTCACTGATGGCCAGACCTGACAATCGATGCAGGAGCAAAGACGATTCAAGATGTCTCTGAGGTTCGCGTCGTTCGCAATCATTGCGAGCGTTTGCTTTTCTGCGATCCACAAAGTTTCTGTCTGCTTGCGGTTCTCGTTATCAACCGCGGTTCCGTACCATCGAACCACCGAACCCGTACTATCACGAAGAGGCTGGCACCGAAGCAAGAATCGACGAAAAGTACCGTCAGAACGCCGCAATCTCACTTCGCGTTGCCCGGGTTTGCGAAGGTTCCGGAGCGCATCCCATTTTTCTGTCAAACCCAC
Source organism: uncultured Acidobacteriaceae bacterium (assembly GCA_963758785.1). GTDB lineage: Bacteria > Acidobacteriota > Terriglobia > Terriglobales > Acidobacteriaceae > Telmatobacter. Next base: position 3,400 of record CAVWXA010000007.1, on the reverse strand, counting down.
CAAATCTTCCGGATGAATGGCCGCTTTCCATCCCGAACCCTTTGCCTCTTGAGGGGATAGTCCTGTGTAGTCGTACAGACGAGCGTTCGTGAACTCGACTGAACCATCGGGACGACTGCACCAGGCCAGTTCGGGGACAAGCTCTATTGTGGCTCGGAGGTCGGGGTCCGAACTCGTCGACCCGTTCACGTTCTTTCCCAAGTCCCCGATAGCTGCCTGCACTAGGTCCGCCGTTCCCTCCGAATGAGCTACGCATCGCCAGGCTGGAAACTGCACTCGGGGCAACTTACGGCTTCATGGCAGGTACCAGCGTGAGCGCGCCCCTCGAGAACCATATTGGGCTTACTCTACGAATTCCATTGTTTTAGAAGATTTCAAGCCTTGTCTTGATTGAACATGTCGCATTTTGTAGCTTTCGGTCGACTCACGTGAGAAGACCAGGTGGGTTCTTGATTCTCTTCAGCGGTGCTTCATGACGCCGGCGCCCAGTCTCATGTCCACATTTGTGGTCTCAATCCTCGGCAGGCAGCTGAAATGCTTTCGGCAGCGGCGCGTTTTCTCTTCGCCATCTCCCGGGCGAGGTTCCGACAACCTCGCGGAAGCTGCGACTGAACGCCGGTTGATCGGTGAACCCTACTTCCAATGCAATCTTGAGTAAAGACTTATCGGAGTGCAACAACGCTGACTTTGCGGCTCGAATTCGACTATGAAGCAAATAGCGACGAACAGGGACCCCGAAGGAGTTCTTGAATGCGCGCATAAAACGACCTGGCGAAAGGCCGCATAGTGCCGCAAGATCAGCAAGCGCAATGTCACCCTCCAAGTGTTCACTCAGTAGTTCGATCGCACGATCTTGTTGCCAGACCGCCAAGCCTCCGGTGACAACCTCCGGGGGATTGTTCCGGTCTTGATATGTCCGAGCCAGATGTGCGCAGAACAACATGATCAGTTCGTCGATCACCAAACGTGGGAGCTGGAGCGGCCGATCTGAGAACGGCAGCATCGTTCGAGCCCAATGAAGGATCACGTCATCTCTGGTCCCTGCAGTACAGTGCAAATCGCGAATCCGCGTCTGCCCATTCTCGTCACTGAATCGATCGAGAACGAACCGCGGAATGTAGACGTGCACCGAATCAAAGCCAGAAGTCCGCAGAGCGACCGGTTCCGACTCCATGTCGAATATTTGAATTCCGCCGGCGTCCCATTCGGTGACACGATGAAAGCGACCATCGAGCCACGTTCCCCATCCCTTGATACTGTCCGGACGACGCAGGTGCACCGATACCGAAAAAGCCCTTTCTGGCGGGATATGAGGGGTAGGCCCGGGAAAGCCGTTCGGCATGCGCATGCGTGTCAGCGCGACCTGAGAATTTCCCTTGGGCCCAAGCACGACCGAGGAAGATTCCAGTAGAGAGAAATGCTTCGCCAATCTTTGCCCAAACATGCCTTGAAGCATTCGTCTGCCTCGCACCGAACTAGAATTTGCCGTTGCTATTTTTCCACTGATCGCGAGGTGGAATCGCTTCGAGCGTGTCCCAGTGTTCAGCGATCTTGCCGTTTTCAATGCGGAATAGATCGTAGATAGCCGTGAGCACGCCACCAAACGTAGCCTCGGCAACGACCAAGACGAAATTACCTTCACCCAGTACCATATGCACGCGATTGTAGACGACTGCTTGCCCCTTGGCGGCAAGAGCCTGTAAACCCGCGATCAGTCCCGGGATGGTATCGGCGACCCATGGATTGTGCTGAATGTATGCGACTCCGTTGAAGTAGCTCGGAAAAGTCTCGCGGCGGCCTGCGAGAAGGTCGTCCATGTAGCGCTGCATGAGCGCCTTGTTGGCACCTGTCTGGTCGAGATCAGACACCTCGGTGGGGCCGTCGATCATGGTGTGTCCGCTGGGGCTGGGTTCCGTTGCGGTTTCCTGCAAGTTGTCCCAGTGCTCGACGATCAGACCATCTTCGAAGCGAAAGATGTCGAAGCCAACTTTTGGCCCGAAGAAGTTGTACTCGGTGTGAGCGAAGACGTAGTCGCCATCTTCAAAGACACGGATGGTGTTGACTGACGCATCGGGCGGCAAGTTCTGAATGAGGGCGGCTACACCTTCAGGGCCAGGTCCCACCTGTAGGTTGTGCTGGATGTACTTGTTCGGGTTGACGTACGCGAACGGGACTGGATTCTTAGTCTCAAGCGACTTCAAGAGATCGACGACCTGCTGTTTACGGCTAGGGGGCATGGGTCCTCCAAAGACAAGTTCGTTCTCTGAAATAGTGGACCATTTGGTCCTTTATTTGCAAGTCCTCAAGTGAACTGACCGATAATATTGCAATGGGACGACGAAAACTGTTCACCCGAGAGGATGTCCTCGATAAAGCCATCCCAGTCTTCTGGAAGCATGGCCTCGCTGAGACGAGTGTTCAGGACCTTGAGCAGGCCACAGGTGTGCGCAAATCTGGCTTGTATACGGAATTCAAGGACAAAGAAGACCTGTTCGTGGAGAGCCTGCGCAGGTATTTCGACGTCCTGATGGCACGCGGACACCTGACGAAACAGCCTCTGGGTTGGACCAATGTTGAGAGTTTTCTCAAGGTCTGCTATGGGAGTTGGGGGCAGAAGGGCTGCTTCTCGGTGAACTCTATGCGCGAGTTCGCAGACCTCCCCCCAAAAGCCCGCCAGATCATGGTCGCGAGCGTAATGAAAGCCCATCAGCTGCTCATCGACAATCTAGCTGCAGCGCGTGGAGCTCGTGACGATAATGATTCCCTCGCTGGCTTGATCATCACGTTCTTTAGCGGAATTTGCCTGGAGCAGAACCTCGGTCCCGACCGGGCGCGAATTACGAAGAAGATCGACGCCTTCATGCGGCTGATTCGCGGGATGTGATTGATCGTACCGAGTGGTGTTCCGCTGTGCTTACTTCGGAAACGAGTCGCCGAACATAGGGCGCCCGCTCTTGGACTGTTGTTCGGTGGCCTCGTCCTGAATGACGTCCAGTGCTCGACGAGAATTCCGTCCTTCAGGCGAACGACGTCCGCTGCGACCCAATTCACGGGAAGGCCAATATTGGAGAACCGGCCATGAAGGATGACGTAGTCGCCTTCTGCAAGAACCACTCCGGGTTCATACTTGAGCGATGGCGGTGCTGCTTTGATGAGGTTGAAGAGCCCGTCTCGTCCGGGCTCGATGTGAGCGCTATGCTGAATGTACTGGGGAGACCAGAAACGCTCCGCGGCAACGTAGTCTCGCTTGTTGAACAAGGTATCGAATGCCTCCAACACGATCGCCTTGTTCTTTTCCGCATTTGAACTGCTCATGGATTTTCTCTCTTCGAAATCGGCGTTCGTGTTCAGGACGATACTTCAATTGTGTCGACCCGGGTAGGATAGATCGCCAATCCGC
>CAVWXA010000006.1:0-34264 GCA_963758785.1 uncultured Acidobacteriaceae bacterium | reverse complement strand
AGATTGGGCCTTGATTCTGGTCACACATATCGGCGAACCCGAAACTTCTACCCATGCGGTGGAGGGATTTGCCAACGAGGCTGTGGTCTTTTCACTGTAGACTTCTTGTTCCTTCCTGTGCGCCACCGCCACACAAGCCAGGAGATGGTGAATATTGAAACGATGGCAATATATAAAAGATTCGAACCGACCCAAAGTGCGATGCTAAGAGCCATCACGCGCCGCTTGACGCGTGAGATCGATGCGGCCGGAATGATTACGGACCCGCCCCAATCCATCGTCTCGAGCCGCGGCAGAAACCCCTGGCGGACGCAGCCCTCGAGGTTATATACACCGATGTGATGCGCGAAATGGCTCGCGACCAGCAAGTCGCTGGAGAACTCGTCCCAATCGAGAGGCCCATAGCCGGAACCGGCGGGAGACAGGCCATCCGTGATGCCGACAACGATGCCTTCCAAGTGGGGACCGAGATCCAGGATGATGGCCGATCCGGCTGGACGCGCATAGCTGGTATAGATCATCACATCATTTTCACTTCCGCGCACATCGACAGTGCCGAGCATGCGGTCGATAAGCGTGGTGTGAATGTTGCGCTCAACGGGACCATACGGCAAGGTATAGGTTTCAACCGGATACCCCTGAGACTGAATCTGGCGGATCAGTGCGGAATATGCCTCTTGCGCACGCTCAATGCGCTTACCGTCGAGGCTGTTGCGGAGCAGCGTTGTGAAGAGGCGCCAACGGTGCTTCTTCAGCTCCGCAAGCTCATTGAAGTTGGGCTCGATGTCGAGGCCGACGGCATCCCAGCGCAGGCCGTTCTCACGGGTCCACTTTTCGAAGGCGGCGATTTGGGCTGGAGCCTCGTCTACATCGTCGGCATTGAAATAGGGGCCGTCTTTTGTCTGCAGGGTCACCCCTGCGATCAAAGGAATTTGCTGCTGATTGAGGAAGCGCACCACCTGCGCGCGTTCCGGCGAGAAGTCGGCGATGGCGACGGCTACCTGCGCATGCAGTTCGTGGAGCGTAGCAACCGCATCGTGATCGGCGAACAAGGCCTGCATCGGCGCAATTCCCTGGTCGCAACAGGCAAAGGCGAGATTCGGGCGGACGCCGGGGCCTTGGACGGTGACTCCGGTAGAAGGCGTTGCAACGACGGTGAGAGCCGAGAAGCAGTAACAAATGCTGAGGAAGAGCCCGGCTCGCAAAACGCCGCGGATAAAACAGCGCGGATGTGCAGTGCGCTGTGGTTTGGGACACATTATGACCGAGGATGCGTTGTGACAAACCGTCGTCAGTACGGTGCTTCGTATCATTGTTCCGGACTCACCTCCGGGTCGCTTAGACGGAACCAGGACCGCCGAACGGAACCAGCGGAATCCTCCCGAATCAAATCACTGAAGGCTATGAGATTACTGGCTCTCCTTAACCACGCGTCCGTTGAGCGGCTGGATTGGCCGCGCATCATGCGGATAAAGCTTGGCGAATGCGCTGATCTGTTCCCGCGAAATGTCGACAGGGGTCTTCAACACAAACCACCGAACACCCTCCGTGCATGGCGGAGCCGTCACCGAGCCCATATACGTGTAATAGGAAACGTCGTTGGGCAACAGCCCCGCAGGATTAATCTCGACACCGGGAATCATCTCCTCTTGATGAGAGAAATCAGGCAACACCTTGCTCTCAGTTGTCGGCATGTGTTCCCAAATCCGCTGAATGGTCTCATTCGCTTTGCCCGCTTTCAAAAGAACTGCCACGCCAACTACCTTTCCATCGCTGGACTGGTACATCAGGTGAGCGACCATATCGTAGGCTTTTCCGTGTATGTACTCTTCGCTGGGATGGTGAAAGTGGAATTGCATCAGCTGGAACGTCTGGTCCCCGACGATCAGAAGATTCCCGGTTCCCGCCGCGTCATGGTAGTTCACGCGGATCGTGTAACCGTTGTTCACGAGATATTTGAGTGGTCCGCTCCTCGATTCAAAGCGCAGTGCGGGAAGTGCCGTTTTTTCCGAAGCTTCAATGTCAATTGGAGACTGTTCCTTGCCGGCGTTACACGATGCGTATGCCGGATCCAGTTCACTCCAGTGATCGGCGCCTCTCGCCCCTTCATACTCCCATCGTGTCTTCCACTGCGCCTGCAGACTCAAAGCGGTGAAAAGCGCCACAACAAGACACGCGAATATCCTGCGGTCTCTCATCGATTTGCACCTCCGACCCCTTCAAAGCGCCACCGCACACCGAGTTCAAATGCTCAAAGAAAGTCACCCTGGGCTCATGCCCATCGAGCAATATTATCCTGCCTCATTCTCGTGAACACTTCGTCCATGATAAAAGTATGGATGTTACGGATCCGCGCAGCCAGGAAATGAGCGTTTTCGGGCTACAGGGTCGATTCGTCGCCGCGGACAATTCGTGGGGAGAATTCACAGTTCCATACCAAACCGATTCTGCATTTCACGTCGACCTAACGCCGTAAGGACAACGCTCTGCTGTCGAGGTCGCGCGATACATACCTCTTCTTCAGCATCAGGCTGAGCAGGGCGGCGCCCAGCGCTCCGCCAATATGCGGTCGTCGTTCACTCCAGTCCAGGCAGCCATAGGCGAAGCGGCGGCGCAATGCCCGGGTAGCGTCAATGTCAATGCCGAGCGCCTGGAGCATCTTTGCTCCGGGCGCCGTGAGCTCATACTCACTACGACTCTCGTGCGCAACTCGTTGGATCCAGCGTAACGCCACGAATCGATCGTGAAGAAGTACTGCGACAGCGCCCGCCATATGGTCATAGCAGGTTCGCGCAGCGCGCAGCCGGACCGGGGTCATCGGTTCGAAATTGGAGCGGCCGGCTCCTGCAAGAACGCTCAATTGTTCAAGTGCACGTGCTACGCGGGGTCCTGCCAGGCGATAGTAGCGATGCCGTCCCTGCACCTGAACCCTGACCAGATTTTCCGCCTTCAGCCGACTCAGATGCACGCTTGCCGTTGGCGGGCTTACCTCACCAATCACCGCCAGCTCGGTGCTGGTTCGCGCCAGGCCGTCCACCAGGCAGAGCAGCATGCGGGTCCGCGCCGGTTCGCCAATGGCAATTGCAATGCTCGAGACTGCTTGATCCGAGGTTTGAAGTGCATCCATACTTTTACCTTAAACGAAGTGACATTGAGTCGAAAACGCCAAAGCGTTCACTTCCTCCAACGAAAAACCCTCACAGGCAGGGCACGCTCGAAATCTCGATAAGCGCATCATCGCCGAAGCACTCATCGAGCGGGAATTCGGTGTTCTGGTCGCAGTAGGGACGATCATTGCTGATCGCCCCCTGCGCAGATCCGTACGGGCGCGTCTACGCATACGGCTCTTACGAAGGATGAGTGGCGTAGAAGCGAGCGTCTGGATAAGGATGCAGGACTTTTGGACGCGGTATCCACCTTTCGAACAGCGGAGTTAGAGTTTCCCACCGTTTGCGCGCCCGTTGACTGCGACGTGCGAGTGCCTGATGCCACAGTCGATTGACGCGCTGCCGGAAGGTGCTCAGTTGTCCGATGTTGCCTGGCACTGCGTGGTATTGGTAATAGCCGACGACGACTTTCCGAAGCCATGCACCGGTCTTGGCCCGGCGATCATGCATGCGGCGGCGAAGTTCGGCCTTGACGGCCTTCAGCTTCGCTGCCATTCGCGTTTTCGCTGTGATGCGCCAGACTGTGAAGGTTCCGGTCTTGAACCGCAAGATTCACCGCGTATATCTCATTGTCTTACCGCTCTTCGTGGCCGATCAGATTGCTATATCGCAGATCAGCAACACAGAGTGGTGGATGCACTGCGCAAAGAGCATCTTGTTCTGAATAGCAAATGCCGGAATGACTCGACGAGCCCCACCTCAGTGCAGCCACGACCCAACTCAATTGGCATATTGCCGCCAAACCGGAAGGAACCCTAACAACTGGTATTTGCGGGCCGGCCACTCGCGCCCCTCGCTAAACGGCGTCACAAATCTCATTGCCAGATCACTTTGCCGCCGCGAATGGTGTATCTAACCGAAGTGAATACCTTCGGATTCCCGACCCCGGATCTTCCGACAGAATCGTCAGATCGCCGCGCATCCCGCGCATCACTTTGCCTTCGTTCCGTGACATGTGAAAAAGCTCGGCGGGAGCCGTTGTTAGCATGGCCAACACGTCACGGACGCTAAACCCAGCTTGCATGAGTTGGCGAAACTCTTCGCCTTGATCGTAGTCCGTGAGAAATCCGGTATCGGTACCGTAGACCAACCTCCCGCCAAGCTCGTGATACCGGTAATCGAGGCTGCGAATCGTGCAATCGCATCATCGCGCGAGAAGAGCTTGAGGGTCGGGATGATCGTCGTGTGTTGGGCTATCATGCGTCGGAGAATTGCCTCATCGATGCCATTCGTATCCTCCGGGGTGTGCGCCAGAACGTCCACGCCGGCATCGATTGCCACTTGAGTTCCTTGAGGTTCGACGGATGCGAAAAAACCAACTGCCCATTGCGATGCGCCTCATCGACAGCGGCACGCGCGATGCCCACTTCCATCGGAACGATGTGATCCGGGCGCACAATCGAGCCAGTAAAGAGCTTCACGATGTCGGATCCCGCTGCTCGATTCTTGTCGACTAACGCCGCCGCCTCGACGGGCGTCTCCGGCTGCGCCATCTTTGCCTTCAAGTCAGGAGGAAGGTTCGCCAGGTAGTAAGGCAACGCGTGGGCTGGAAGAAGGAACGCCTGCCGTGAAGATCCGCGGTCCCGCGATTTCGCCGCTCTCCTCGCGACGCCGCAGCGCGATGGTATTCTCTCCGTCCGAACCAGTGTCCACTACCGTCGTAAAACCGGAGTGCGTTAACATCTCGCTCAACTGGTGCGCCAGTTTCTCCGCAGGTTGATGTGCAGCGTCATTCCACTTCGGTTCCATGAAATGTACATGGGCATTCCAGAAACCGGCCATGACTGCACAGCCTTGGCACGCGATCGTTTCGATCCCCTTGGGGGTCCGCAGATGCTGGCCGACTCCAGAGATCACCCCATACCTGATCACTACTGTCGCATCGTTCAGGGGCTGCGCCTCCGGCGAGGCGTAGACCGTCGCATGGGTAATAGCAAGGTCTTGTGCGGGAGCAGCAGCCGAAAGGACCGTGAACAAAGCAATGGCGACCGGCTTCATCCACACCTCCAGGTCCTCAGAGTCGGGCAAGAAAGAATGGTCATTCCTTAATGTTATCGGAGGCCGCATTGAACGGGCAGTGGTCAGCAAGCACGATGATCACAGCCAGGCTGACATCGGCAGTTCAAATCGATGCATTCATTAAGCGGATTCCGAGATGATCCATCAGCTCTGGCGTGACCGGGCGAACCACCGCTAAGTGACTAACCAAGCAATTAACATCACATGCGCACAGGTGAGCCGAATCACTGAGCGAATCGCCCCGGAAGTCAGGAATCGAATTCAATGCTTCGAGAGTGCGCCAATTGTCCGCTTAACCCACGTCGGTAGAGCTAACGAAATTCTGCTGCCAGCAACGCTCGGATTCTTGATCGGCCGGGAAGAACGTCTCGATCCGCAGTTCCTGCAGAGTGACGTCCTGCGGAGTGCACAGAGTCATGATGGTGCTGAACAGACGCAGATCGAGATCTCCCATGCGTATGTGAATCGGAAGCAAAAGGTCGCCGGGACGCGGCGCTGAGTGCGAATCGGCCACTGTAGATGCGCTGGCGTAGCTCCTGATCTCAGCCAGCAAAGCAGAGCCAACCGGGTCTTCCGCCGAGCCCAATTCAGCTCTGCGCGGCTCAATAGGTGCCGTTCCACCTCGGGCCAGTTCACTGATCCAGCGGCGCGAGCCTTCCGGGTGAAACGTGCCGCGCAGGATGTTATTGGTTCCAGGCGCTCAGCGCTGGCGAAAGCAACGTTGGGAGAAACTGGCTGGCCGCCCGATTGCTCAACAGGCAATTCGAATGACGGTCCACCGCGACCGCGGCATAGGGCAGATGTCGATCGAGGATGAACTGCAGCATGTCGCGCATGTGAGCCATCTCGTCAGCCGATAGAGGTGTTTCGCGAAAGACATGGGCGAAGCCGGCGGCTTCGAGCAGGCGATTGCGCTCGCGAAAGGGACAGGTCGAGCACTTCGCCCAAAGCAAGCACCGCCTCACGGCTGGGCTGGGACCGACCCGTCTCAATAAAACTGACATGCCGCACAGAGAACCCAGCCCGGCTGGCCAACTCGAATTGGCTCAACCCGCGTGTTTGCCGCCAAGCGCGGATCCGCGGCTCCAACCGAAGTCCCTGCATCTGCCATGCGCCGTATTGTAGTCACCGTAAATAATTGAACATTACCTCGCAGGTAATTGTTGGCATCGCGCCAGTCGGGCTACGCTCTCGGCATGAAAAGACGATCTGCACTGAAATCGATGATGGCGGCCTTTACGGGCGAAGCTTCTTGACGGGCGGAAGCCTCACGATGGAGGCCGAACAGCCCTCCAGTGTCGCCCTGCGCTCCACCACGATGATCGAATCTCGCGACGGAACCAGGATTCACTTTCGGGATTGGGGTGCCGTGCCGACCGGCCGATCGTCTTCGTGGCGCCATGGGGGCTCTGTTCCGACTGGTGGGACATCCCGGTCACCACACTTTCAGAACTGGGTTGGCGTTGTGTGGCATTCGACCGGCGCGGTCATGGACGTTCCGATGACCCCTGCCGTGGTTACGATTTCGACACCCTCGCCGACGACATCGCCTCTGTTCTGGATGCACTCGATTTGCAAGATGTCGTCCTGGTCGGCCACTCCATGGGAGGAGCGGAGGTGGTTCGATATCTGTCGCGCTACCGCAGTCGTCGGGTCACCCACGCCGTCCTGATTGCGCCCACTACACCCTTTACCATGAAGACCGACGACAACCCGGGCGGCACCCCTCCCGAGGACCTCGAGAAGTTTCGCGCGTTGTTTAAGGACGACCTTCCGCGCCGCGCCGCAGAAGCCGCACCGGATTTTTTTGGCGTTCCCAAAAACTCCGTCTCAACCCAGACGATGGACTGGTGGTGCCGGATGTTCCTGGACCGGGTCTCAATCAAGGTGCTCACGGAGTTGAATAAGGTACAGACGGAAACTGATTTCCGCCCCGAGCTTCGAACGATTCAGACGCCAACGCTGATTCTGCATGGCGACATCGACAAATCGGTGCTGCTTGAGAAGACTGGACGTCCGACTCATGAACTCCTCGCCGGGCAGCCGCTTGATTGTTTACGAGAATGCCGCCCATGCCCTGCCGTACACGCACACGGATCGGATGCTTCGGATATCCTCGCGTTTGTGGGAGCATAGGGGTACCGTGATGGAGAGGTTGCCTGAGTCTGGAGTGCCCGGCTTGAATTAATCGCGTGGACGAAAAATCGCGCGTATGCCAAAGCACACAAAAGCAATCAGCGCCAGGATGATCGTCGCCGAAAATATTCGATTCGGGCTCATGCCAGTAATGCTTTCATGCTCCAAACGTCGTCGACAAACACGCGACTGAACCAAACTAGCCGTCTCCTGCATGACGCGAAATCTGCAGTTCGGCTCCATCTCTCATTAGATGAGCCACTCCATTGGCTGTCTCGCGACCTTCTTCATCGGGCCACTTGCGCTCAAAATCGAGCACCTCCATGTAGAAACGAACGGAGCGTTCGAGATCGCTGGACTTGATCACAGGAACAATCTTCATGACATTTCCCTACCCTAGACGGCAACAGAATACCCATGACGATAAGCGATGATCAAGCGAGGCGAGAGCCGCAGTGTCCCCTGCAGGGTGATTGAAGTTGCCTTGATGGCCGTCGCTTCGTCTTTCTCGAGTTGCGGCGGAATTGCCCGGTCGTTGCCCGCAATCACGAACCATGAAGGCTTACTTTTCCACGCAGCGGTGGTGACTGTGGCTGCGAAAACAGACGCCGCAGTTTGACCTCGTGTTGCCGTCAATATCCGTTTCTCCTCGTCCGAGAGGTCCTGGGCCATGTCCTCGGCAATTCCTCTCGGAGTCGCCGTCAGAAAACCTTGAGCATCTCGCCGAAGCTCGCTGCCGAGCGGAGCCGGCGGATATGGTTTGCTGACCGAGTTGATGGATTCGCCTTCCGCAGGAGCGAACGCCGCTACATAGACCAATCCGGCAACCTTTGGGTCATTCCCCGCCTCGGTAATCACCACCCCGGCGTAGGAATGGCCGACCAGTATTACCGGCCCGTTCTGCAAAGCAATGACGCGCTTTGTGGCCGCCACGTCGTCAGCGAACGAAGTCAGAGGATTCTGCACTGCGACCACGTGGAAACTCTTAGCCTGGAGCAGCGCAATCACTTTTGACCAGCTTGATCCATCCGCCCAGGCACCGTGGACGAGGACAACGTTTCTCGCTCCTTGCGGAGAGTTCGATTGCGCGACCGCTCCGAGGCCAAGCCCGGCCAAGAGGGAGAACGCCATTGCCGCGATCAAATCGCGTTGGTGCATGTGCCCGAGTTTCATGTCTGTCTCCTCATCGAGTCTGGTGGAGCGGAAAGGACTCCAATAGACGCATCAGACCAGAATGCCGGAGGCAAGACAATTGGACGAAGGTGTTGGCGATACGATGGTGTCGGTCGATACGCTGCGACTGAAGCTGGTCCTCTTCTGCGAAGTCGCCGTCCCGCCTCGGCGATCTCAACCAAGCCGAGGACTTTAGGCGGACGGCGAGCAATCAGGCGTCAAGCGAGTCGGATGTGAGGCCCATCCGTTTGAGGAGCGATTTGATTGTCGTCAACTTCCCTCTCCCGGATCTAATTTTACGGTAGATGATGCTGCCGGGGACAACCAGTTTGATCTCCGTACCGTTGGACGCGGAAGTTTCAACCGAGAGCTTGGCCATGATGCGGTCAGCCCGTTCTCTCATTCCCCGCAGGCCGAAGTGTCCCTCCCTGCCACCATCTGCGATGGCATGCGCAATGCCTAAAGTCGGCTTTGTCGGACAGGTGCCTCTTGGCTCAACTGTTGACTTCAGGCCAACGCACTCATTGAGCCTGGATTAGTCCTCATAAACGGGCTACCCAGAAGTTAAGTTCGCGAGCTAGGTCCAAGCAGGACACCCGGATGACACACTATCGGCAATGGGACTAGTAGGTTCAACCCGTATCGAAGTCAGCGGCCATAGATCCGATCTCGGTCGCTGGCGGGCTGCACAGCGGCCTGCCGAACCGCGCCTGCGCGATTACGTCCTTGGTTACTTCGCGAGTGAGGGCTTCTTGCCCAGGCCATTGCATGAGCGGCACCTCCCATTGCGTGAAGTCGCGATCGTGCTGAACTTCGCTGCTCCTCATCGAATCATCGACCCATCGGACCCGGCGCGCACAACCGAGCACAGAAACGCATGGATCGTTGCTCTGCAGCATCGCCATCAAATCCGTGAGGCCTTCGGAGCTCGGGACTTCATGGTGATTCGCTTCACTCCAATCGGCGCACAGATGCTTCTGGGCGCGCCGATGGACCTGCTTACGGATCGTACTCTTGCACTGGAGGATCTCGATAGTCGATTTTCGCGGCTCCTCAGGAGCCATGCGGAGGCCACGCACGACTGGGCGGCTCGGTTTGACATCGTCGAAAATATAATCGCTGACACGATTGGCGTCCGCGCCGGCCCCTCCGGCCGGGTCTGCTCCATGTCATGGCGGATACTCCAGGAGTCTCCGAATCGATGTCGATCTGGCACGGCTTCCGGAGGAATTCGGATGCAGCCGGCGGCATCTGATCGCGGAGTTCCACAAATATTTCGGCATGGCTCCAAAAACGATCGCCAGGATCAGCCGGTTCCATCTGGCTGTCGCGGCGGTCCATCGCTTGGGGCGGCGAGATGCTTTACCGTATGCGGAGGGAAAACCTTATCTCGATTGTCGGCGGGCGGCACTGTTCGCACGCTACACAAACGACGATACGGTGGACGGATCTGGCGCTCGGCTGCGGCTACTACGACCAGTCCCATTTCATCAACGAGTTCAGGTCTTTCTCCGGACTGAGTCCCCTCGAATTCCTGCGGCGGACTCGCGACGAATAGACAGCCATCCGTCAATGGCGGTCAAATTTTTCCAATACTCCGTCGCCGTTCGCGTGCGATAAGGCGGGACCATATGGAAATCCCTACTCAGGCCGAGATCGAGGATAAACTTCGCGGCGAAGATCTCGACACATGGCTCGATTTGTGGCGCGCGGAGCAGGGTCCCGCCAAGCCAGCCGCGCTGAAGCTCATCGCCGCAGCGATTCCATTTCCGATTGACCAGAGCCTGCGGGTTTTGGACGTGGGCTGCGGGACAGGCGACGCAGGCCGCGCCATTCATTCGCGATTTCCGCATGCGCGGATCGATTCCGTGGATCGGAATGAGTTCTTTGTCTCGCTGTGCGGCGCGGTCAATCGCCGCGACGGTATAGGCGGGCGGACGTGGCTGCGTGATCTGTCGGAACCAGACTGGCGGCGCGATTTGGCGAGAGACTATGATGTCGTGGTGGCCGTCAACGCCGTGCACTGGTTCAGCTTGGCGAAGGCCGCGGAACTTTTCGGCGACATCTTTCAGTCGCTGCGGTCAGGTGGCGTTTTTCTGCTTATGGAACCGGCAGGAGCGGAGCCGCCGTTTGCGCCCGGGTTCGACGCATGGCGAAAGGAGCAGCCCAGCCAGCACAAGTACGAAGATTGGCGGCGCTTCTGGTCGCGAGTGAAGGCTCTGTTGGGCTACGATTATGGCTTCCTCGGCGAGCCTCCTGACGATCAAAATCACATCGGGGACGGGCTGTCTGTGATGCAGTGGGTTGGTCTGCGTCACGGATGCCGGCTTTGAGTCTATCGATATCCTGCTGAGAGACGCTGAAAAAGTAGTCCTGGCAAGTGTCAAGCCTTGATCACCAGCCCGGACGAGCGACTTCGCATCTTTCTCAGCCAGTTGTCAATTGACGACTCCAGGGCAAACCACTCATTGATAGCCGATTACGCACTCTTGTCGGAATTACTCCTGATAAACGCCCTAGGCAACGGCGAACCCAACCAACGACAGGTCACAAGATTGCAGTTGCCATGCCGACTCCCAGAGGAACGATCAACCGTTCTGCTGCAGGGATGATCTCGAAATCCGAGTTGAGCAGCTTGCCGCCCGCAGCCGCATATTGTGCACGCTGCGAATGATTTCTTCTTCAGCACTTATGAAAGATCGATCTCGGTCATATGCCTCCTCGTGTGCTCAACAGGTGGTAAACGATTCGAGCCAGCTTATGAGCGGTGGCTGTGATCGCCTGCGGCTTACCGAGTTTACGACATGATGCTGCCGGAAGAACTATCGCCGATGATAATCTTTGGCGTGGTGCAAGTGACTGCGCCGCCCATGACGCAGGGCGGTCGCCACCCGGCTTCGCACTCGTCTGCTCTTGGTGAAGAGCACTTTGCCGCCGCTCATCTTCTTCCGGGCGACAGGCCTAGCCAGGAAGCAAAGGCGGAGGCATTACGGAAGCTGGAAACATCCGTACCGACCTCACAGAGGATCGTCTGGGCTGTCATTGCACTGATGCCAGGGACGTTCGTTAGATCAACTCCGAAGATCCGATAGAGTTCGCCACGAAGGTCGAAAATATCTCTGGTTCATGCCGACTGCCGCTGATATGGCAGATCGCCTTCGTTCGCTCCGGCATCTTAGTCCTGCTCTGCTGTCGGCAGCTGTCCGAAGTTCGCCCATCTGGCGCTTAATCTCCTGGTCCATTTCCAGCACCAGATTGCTGATAGTAGCGATAGGCCGCCAATGACTGCCGCAGAGCGAATATATGCTCTGGCCGGTCGTCTCCTTCGAGTGATTTTGCAACCGTGCTCCTCGCTATTCTTTACACCGCTCATGGCAGAGCCGCGCCAGGGTGAGCAGGGGATCGCGTTCGCCCGCCAAGGATCGCATCCAGAATGTTGAAGCCACTCAAGCCTGTGATGTCGTTCAGCACGCGATGAATCTGCAGGTTCATCTGGTCCAGCGCTTTCTGCATATGCAGGATATGCACAGCCGCCATCTGGATCAGGCTGCCGCGGTGCCGCCAGAGAGAACGTATAGCGCAGATGAATCCCGGCGGCCGGAAGCTGGCGCGCAGTAGTCCGACAGAATGCAGGTACTGAAGCCACTGGCAATCGGAAACGTCTGTCTTGCGGCCCGGTACGTTCTTCACGTGCTGTGCGTTTACCAGATAGACCTCGAGGTCCGCGCGCTTCCAGGATCTGATAGATCGGAATCCAGTAGACGCTGGTGGACTCCATCGCGACAGAGTGAATCCCGCACTGCTCGAGCCAGTCGGCCAGCGCATGCAGATCGCGAGTGAATGTGGGAAATCTGCGCACGGGTTGTGGGTCGCGATCAGCACCGACGGCGACGAACAACTCGCTTGCTCCAACATCGATGCCGGCTGCATCGGGATGCAAGACCGGCAATGTGATCACATCTTCTGTTGCCCTTCTTGGCCATTTGCTCCTCCGACATGCCGGCCGAATGCCCGGGGCGCGGGCACAGAGCAAACTCCCAATCGAGATCGTCGCTCGGAAACCGACAAACGTCATCACACGTCTGTACGCAACCCCAGACCCACGCTTCACGGTCGGGCTTCCAACCGGGCACCAATGTCGGCGCGGGCTGTAGCTGTCATCCGACCAGCTTCCGCCATCATCGCTCGACTCGCGTTCCTTTGCATCCTGTCTGGCCAAGGCCAGTTGCACGCTTCTCGGGACTGGTCTAGCGGGACGATCGGGAGTTTTCAATCCCCGGTCCCCAACTGCAAGGGACCGGGCACCCTCAACTTAATAAAACTCCTCTCGATATAGGGGCCACTCGCCCTGTCGCGATCCAGGGTTACAGACGATAAGCCGCCTCACCGGTAATCGTCAGTTGTTCATGCATCACGACCAGGCAGCTTCCTGAAGGTAACGAGATGGCACAGAAGTACAGCCGGGACCAGAAATGCCGGAAGCAGAATGAACGGAAAGCTTAAAAATGGCAACGGTAGGTTGATCGAATGCAAACCTCTGGAAACGGAATGGGGCGGAAAGTAGTGCGCGGCTGAACGCATTCAACACACCGAGGATGGCGAAGCAGTTCCAGATCAGCAGCCCCCTGCGACGCACATATCCATTGCTGAACGCCCACCAGATGACCGGAGCGGTGATGCCGGCCAGAATGTCGAGATTGCCCGCCTCAAATGTCATCTGCGCCGGGACTTGTTTGTAGAGGAAGAGCCAGTACAGATTCAGCTCTACAAAGATACGGATCGTGTGAAAAAGAACGCACCACTTTAGTTCCATTCCATCGAGGAACCTCCTTCCTGCTGCGGTTACAAACAAGACCGCGATGAAAATGAGCGGTGGTGCAACCGCAAAGATAAAGTGGGGGGCGGAACTGTCTTGGTGAAGAGATAAAAGCCGGAAAGAGCAATGGCTGACTGGAGGAAAACCCACGCGATCAATACGAGCATCGCCGTTCTCGAGCCGCGAACCGCTTTACCAAAGGTCCATAGTGCAAGCCCCACTGTCGCCAGAAATAATGCGATAACCGGAAATGGGAGGCGGCTCACTTTGGAGACCTTGCATTGTTGGCTTCAAGCAAGAGCACTTGTTCGACCTCAAATTGAGGTCGATTATAGGGCTAGGCTGAGGGAAACTCGCCTTTTGTCACCTGATCTTTCTTGGCCCAGAAGGACACACTCTTCGAGAGCCTGGGCGGCGACTTCCTCGAAGGGGTCCACCGATCGGACGAAGGATAAGTTCCCATAAGCGCCGATCGCGACGGCAACCGATTACCGAGAGCGCAGGTGGTCGGATTCCAGTCGCAATGCCGACATCTCGAGCGCTAATCCGCATGTCCGATGAGTGCCTTGGCGATTTGCACCAACCGAGAAGCCCGACGTGATGACTTCCGAATGGCCGACGAACCATGACCTGACTGGGGGTTGTCCTGATTGGCATACTGCACTATAGAATCGGCCGATGAAATCCGTACTCGCCTGGCTCGCGCTCGCTCTGCTTGCACCTGGACAGGTCAAGCAGACTCAGACCACGCAGGATCGCAATCTCATCGTCGGAGCCTGGAGCCTTAGCTCGTACGAACTTCGCCTGAAGTCTTCGGGAAAGATCACGACACCGTTTGGACCACACCCTGTCGGTCGAATTCTCTACGAGGCGAACGGCCAAATGTCGGCCCAATTGATGCGTCCCGAGACGACGGCCTTCGCGAGCGATGACCCGTTAGGCGCGACCGACCAGGAAGCTGCTTCGGCCTGGAGAAACTACATCGGTTATTGGGGCACGTACACAATCGATGCGAAAGCGGGCATCATCACGCATCACATCGAGGGCGCCTGGTTGACCAACTGGGTAGGTCAGAATCAGACGCGCGCGTTCCAGCTTTCTGGAGACAGCTTATCGCTTGACGCTGATTCGGCTGCTTGGCACGCGCACCTCACATGGAAACGAATTCGGTGAACGTAACCTCCCATAGCCACTATTGCGATCAAGACTCGGGACAGATGACGGGCAACCCGGATAGTCGTCCGCAGGAATACCGCGCTCACGCGGTTATGGACCAGGCGCTTGTGGATTTGTCGAATAACTGCAGGCGGCCCTCGTTCTTGAAAGGATTACTTCAGAAGGTCGAGTGCCATGGCGGTCATCGCGGTTACACCGGTTTTGATCGCCGGTGCATAGAGAGGCGCGAAGAGCGGCGAATGCAAGCTGGGCAACGCCACACCGGATTTCCGGCTCTCCGCCAGCTTCTCCGGATCCGCTGCACCAAGCCAATACATAACGCCCGGAATTTTGCCGTCAAGAGTAAACCGGCCAACGTCCTCGCTTGCCATAATGGCCCTGGCTTGTTCCACATGATCCTTGCCAAGCGCCGAAACTGCAGTCTGGCGCAGCCGCTCGGCCATGGCATCATCGTTCACCGTCACCGGCCCGGTACTCAACACGGTGACAATTGGCAAGCGGTCCGCAGGAACTCCGTAGGCCTCAGCCAGCCCGTTTGCGGTCCGGCGTATGTCTGCAATGATCTGATCCTGCACGTCTTGCGAATAGGTGCGAAGCGATAATCCCAGCTTGACCTCGTCGGGTATGACATTGTTCTTGGTCCCGCCGTGGAACATCCCAACGGTAAGCACGGCGGGCCGTTGCGGATCGATCTGGCGGCTCACGATGGTCTGTGCCACAAGGACAAACTCTGACGCGAGCACGATGGGATCTTTGCCTTCCTGGGGTGCCGAGCCATGTGAACCGAGTCCGCGGATGGTCACGTCAATGGAGGCGACACCGGCCAGCAATGGCCCTCCCTTAATTGCTACGGAACCTGCCGGAACATCATTCGAGTCGTGTTCTGAAAGGACAAAATCTGGCTGACCAAAGCGGTCGTACAGATGATCCGCGAGCATTGCTTTTGCACCCTGTCCGATCTCCTCAGCCGGTTGGCCGATCAGGATGAGTGTTCCATGCCATTGGCTTTTGCGTGCTGCCATTTCGCGCGCCACGCCTAGAAGCACCGTCATGTGCAGGTCATGCCCGCAGGCGTGCATGACGCCGACCTCCTGGCCCTGTTCATTAGTTGATCGAAGTGTCGATGCGTAGTTGAGCCCGGTCTTCTCCTCGACCGGAAGCGCATCCATGTCGGTGCGAATCAGCAGACGTGGTCCCGGGCCGTCCTCCATGACCGCAACAACGCCGTCGGCTTGCGAGCCATCCGTATATCTGCCGACATGCTCCGTCACGGAGTAACCGAGCTTGCGCAGTTCCTCCGCGAGGAAGGCCGAGGTTTTTTCTTCGTGGCGCGAGAGCTCGGGATTACGATGCAGGTGCTTATAGGTCTCGGTTAGCGCGGTCAACTGCTGCTGGACATCGGCCGATAGATCGGACGCAGGAGCCGTGTTCTGTCCCGCCGCTGACGCTGCAATCGCAAGGACTCCAGACAGCGCAAGCGCGCGCTTCTTAATGAACATTTTGCCTCCGGAGAATTCAGCATTGAGCGTAACACGCGGAAAGACTCCCTAGCCGCTTCAGGTCAGGGTCTCGTGAATGGGTCACTCCCGACGGTGTCTTCTATGTGACGCAAAACTGCTTCCCGGATTGCGCACGGTTGGCGCCTCGACGGCAATCCATGACTGATTCTCAGTTGTTGCTTCCAGGCCGATGCACTCTTCCAGCAGCTCTGCCGCTCGTTGACGATTCAAGGGCTTTGATAGGAACCCAATCAATTCGATTTGCGTATCATCGTCTGCATAGCGGAGTTCAAAATCAAAGGATTGGAATTGACCGTCGCTCGCCCGTTTTTTTTGGAGCAGAGAAAAGGAACCGAGATGCGCGGAGTAGCGCAGTTTGCAGCGTTTTTCGTCGCGGTTGAAGTGGCTTCGGTTTTCGCCGGCCAAACTGCTGTTGTGCGGCCTGATGGGAGCGCGATCACAGCCGCGCAGATTGATCAAAACGCCAATCGATTGATGCAAAGCGCCCATGTGACCGGAGCAGGGATTGCCATTTTTCATCGCGGCAAGATCGAATACCTCAAGACCTATGGAGCACGGGACGCGGAAACAGGGTCGCCACTTACCGCGGATTCGGTCATGACGTCTGCTTCGCTGAGCAAGGCGGCGTTTGCCACGGTTGTCATGCGCCTGGTGCAATCCCACATTCTCGACCTCGACAAGCCCATCGACAAGTATCTGCCAAAACCGCTCCCCACGTATCCTCAATATGCCGATTTGCAGGGCGACGACCGATGGAAGCGACTCACCCTTCGCATTTTGTTAAGCCACACCAGCGGATTTCCAAACTGGCGCGCATTCGAGGACGACCGAAAGCTCAGGATTCATTTCGAGCCTGGGACGCGATATGCGTACTCGGGAGAGGGCATCGTTCTTGCGCAGCTCGTTGTGGAGACGGTTACCGGCAAACCGATCGAGGCGCTGATGCAGGAGGAGCTTTTCATCCCCCTGAAAATGACGCGCACAAGCATGGTGTGGGAGCCGAGGTTCGAGAGCGATTTCGCCAATGGTTACGACGAATACGGCCGTTCGTTGGGACCGGAAAAGCGGAGGAGCGCGAATGCAGCCGGATCAATGCAGACCACGCTCCGCGACTATGCTACCTTTCTGAGCGCGCTCATGAGCGGCAAGATTCTGGATAGACGAACAACTGGGGAGATGTTCGATTCCCAAATCAGCATCCACTCGGCACATCAGTTTCCTTCGCTCGCGGCCGAGACCACAACTGCCAATGACGGCATTCGTCTGCGTTATGGAATCGGCTGGGGATTGTATTCCTCTTCTTACGGCAAAGCCTTCTTTAAGGAGGGTCATGACGAAGGATGGAGACATCTTGCTCTCTGCTTTCGCCAGAATGGCGACGGCATCCTGATCATGACCAATAGTTCAAACGGCGAGGGAATGTTCAAGCCGCTGATCGATTCGTTGGTTGGACCAACCGGATTCCCATTCGACTGGGAGAGCTACACGCCTTACAATCTGCTGCCTCCGTTGCCGAAGCTGAAAGAGCACAAGCAAGTTGCCCTGAGTACGGACCAGTTGCAGAGGCTTACCGGCCGTTATGCGCTTTCGCCGGAGGCCATGCTCGCCGTAACAACCCCATCGACTCCGCAGGGTTGACAGGGTCACTCCATATCAGGCCTATGATCCGGATGACGACCTTCAACTACGGCTCGTCTCCCGATGGCAAATTCAACGGAATGGGTCGCAGGGCTTGCCGTCGCACATCGCGCCGGTAATGCCTTTGCCTTCGGTGATGGTATAGATACGGTCAACGGCAGGCAGTGTCACCTTTTCCACGGTGCCGCTGGGCCAGCGAGTCTCCAACTGGTCGACTTTATCCAAGCTGCCCAAACCAAAGTGGACGCGCATGTCATTTGACGAGAGATAGCTTCCGCCGCTCAGAACGTCTCCCCGCTGACGCATCCCGTTTGCGGTCAGGTAGACGGTTGCGCCGACCGCGTCGCGGGGGCTTTTCGGCCCGCCGATGAGCTTCATCTCAACCCAATGATGGTGGTCGGGATTGATGTTGCGCAACAGCACCGGGACGCCGTCCATACTGTTGATGACCACGTCGATCTTGCCGTCGTTGAAGAGGTCACCAAACGCTGCGCCACGGCCGACGGTGACCACCGCCAGTCCTGTTCCCTCGACAGCAGGCACCAGCTCGAATTTGCCGTTGCCCAGATTGCGATAGAGCAGCGGCCGCTGGGCATAGCTTTGTCCCCACTCCGGATGCTGATCGACCTGTGGATAGACGTGGCCGTTTACGATGAACAGATCCTTCCAGCCGTCGTTGTCGTAATCGAGAAATCCATCGCCAAATTTCACAAAGGGGATCAGCAGACTCGGCAATTCCGGCCTGGTAGCTGACATCGGTGAAGGCCCCTGTGCCATTGTTCCGGAAAAGTATGGGGTAATCGTCTGAAAAGGTCGTGCTCACCACCGAGAGATGTCCGTTATTCTCATAGTCTCCGACGGCGAGCCCCATATTGGCCGCCTCGCGTCCGTCTCCGTTGAGCGCGAATCCGCTTTCGTAACTCTCGTCCTTGAAAGTGCCGTTTCCCTTGTTGATGTACAGATAGTTCGGCGTGGAGTCGTTGGCCACCAGAAGGTCCGGCTTGCCGTCGTTGTTGACATCGACAAACAGCGCGTCGAGCCCGTAATAACCGTTGGGACCGTCCACGCCCAGCTTCTTGCTGACGTCGGTAAAGGTGCCGTCGCCGTTGCTGTGGAAGAGATGATCGTGTGCTCCCTTGAAGGCCGCGCGGGCCGCACATCACCTTCACGCCGCGGTATTGGCAAAAGTCGTAACCGGCGGTCTTGGAGCCGGAGAGCGGAGCATTTTTCAGGTCGAGATCGATATAGCCGGCGACAAATAGATCGAGATTGCCGTCGCCGTCGTAGTCCCCGAAGGTGGCGCCGGTGTGGTCTATCGCCACGTCGGCCAAACCTTCGTCGAGGGCCACACCAGCCTGCACCGCGACATCGGTAAAGGTGCGGTTGTGATTGTTGTGATAGAGCCGACTGGCACCGACATTGGTCACGTACAGATCGGGCCAGCCGTCGTTGTCGTAATCGCCGACGACGCAACCCGTTCCCCAGCGGTCGTTCGCCACACCAGCGCTCGCGGTCACGTCAGTGAACGTGCCGTCATGATTGTTATGGAAGAGAGCCGCATGCGGTGAAGGGCCTTTCCCCGCCAGTGCGTCCGGCGTTGACCCGTTCACGAGATAAATATCGAGCCAGCCGTCGTTATCGTAATCAAGAAGACAGACGCCGGAGCCCTTCGCTTCAATGATCACTCGTTTTTCCGGCGTACCGGTTACGTTCCGCCATTTCGAGAGCCCCGCCTTTCCGGCCGTATCGATGAACACAACCGGACCGGTCTTCACAAAGCCACCGGCCGTGATGGGACGGTGCAGGCTATCGAATACCGCCGCCTGCGGGCCGGCGTTGGTCATTTCTCCGCCTGTTGCTTGCCTCTGCTGGCCTGCGGCAATTACCGAGGCTGGAGCGATGCGCAGCACGAGAGCGAGCAAGGCGCAAACCGCTGACAGCAGAAGAACGGACGGGATCCATAAGCGATCAATGTATCTTCCCAACGTAGCCACACAGGACGGAGCGCAGGGAGGTAAACGCGAAGCCGGCAGAATCGCAACTATTTTTTACCTCTTCCGGACATGGTACAACGGCCCGGCGTATCGATTTGCGGGTATGCGGAGGCGTTACCTAGACTATTTCCGCGCGCCAGATCGCATGCGCACCTCCAACGCGAGCTTCGATACAACAAGCCGCAACCCCAGCGATTCGAGACTGCCCCGTCAATATCATCACCATCATCACCGTGGCCAGCCAAATCACTAGCCGTGAGTCCATTCGCATTCAACGCCACGCTTCCGGGAAGTGATGCTTTGCCTACTTTCATTCGAGACCTGTGTCACCCAGCCAAAGGAGCTTTGTCCCAGGGGCCGGAGTGGTGTCCCTGACTTCTTAACGGGCATTGGATCAATCATCTACAACAGAGACGATTGACCAGTAGCTATTTTTGTAAAAGTTCTTGACAGGCGCTCGACCGACAAATATTGTTGAAAACCGATTAAGTAATCGTTAACTTTCCCCAAAGATGACGAGTAATGCGATCGGTAAACGTTATCCCACACGTGCACAGCAAGTTCAAGGAGGCGGTAATGGAGACCTTAGTCAGGAGACTTCGGAGTGGGCGCCGGCATATTGGGCTGTTTGTGATGCTTTTGAGCGTTGCAGGTTTCATGCCCAAAATCGCCATGGCGCAACAGGCAACCGCCAACGTTACGGGCGTCGTGAAGGATCAAAGCGGCGCTATTATTGCAAACGCCCTGATTGAACTCAGGAACGCTAATACGGGAGTCGTGAGGAAAACAGCCAGCAGTAATGCCGGAATATACAACTTCCCGAGCGTCGTGCCTGGCGTCTATAGCATGCAGGCGTCCGCCACCGGTTTTACTTCGGTGTCGCAACCGCCGGTGACTCTCCAGGTTGGCGAGACCGCGACGTTCGATTTTCAGCTGAAGGTTGGCTCAACGTCGAGCACTGTCACCGTCAACGCCATCGCGCCTACATTGGAAACTTCGACTTCGGAACTGGGGACGGTTGTCTCGCCGAAGGAGATGAACGACCTACCGCTAAACGGCCGCAACTTCACCGAGTTGTTAACGATCCTCCCGGGTACCGTGAACCTCAATACCGACCAGAACAGCGGCGGAGGGGGTGGGTGGAATGGTGCGTCGATCGGACAATTCAGCTTCCCGGCAGTGAACGGCGCCCGCAACCGAAGTAACATCTTCCTACTTGACGGTGCGAACGACCTGAACACGCTTTCCGGGACGTACAACTATGCACCAATCGTTGATGCTATTCAGGAGTTCAAGAGCCAGGGACACAATGATCTGGCCGAGTATGGTGGGGCGGCCGGAGCCCAGGTAAGCGTAGTCACAAAATCCGGAACCAACCAGTATCATGGCACGCTGTGGGAGTACCTGCGCAACGAGCAGATGGATACGCGCGGCTTCTTCGAGTCAGCCCGACAGCCCCTGCGGCAGAACCAGTATGGGGCTTCGGGCGGCGGTCCTCTCTCGATTCCAAAGCTCTATAACGGCAAAAACCGCACGTTCTTCTATGTAGCCTGGGAAGGCTATAGGTACGCTTCCAAATCTGAAACTGGTGCGCTGGCGCCGACAGCCGCGATGGACGCCGGCGACTTCAGCGGAGTTACCGATAGCAGTGGGAACATGATACCCATCTACGACCCGCAAACAACAACGCTCGTTAACGGTAATTACACCCGCGAAACCTTCACCCAGGAGTACAACGAAGGACCAAACAACACTTCTTTGTGCAATGGCCACATTAACTGTATCCCGACAAGTCGAATCAGTCCGATTTCGGCACTCTACCTGCCGCTCATCCCGACAGGCAGCACGAATATTGTCAATGGTCAGAACCTCTTCTATCCGCAAAACAACGATGCTACCCAGAATTCAGGAACACTCCGGGTGGACCAGAACTTCAGCAACAGTAACCAGGTCAATTTTCGCTACAGTCAGTTCGACCTGTTCAAGACACAGCCATCGGGGACAATCGGCAATGCTTTCATTCACGTCCCCGGTCATAACTACATCGGGCACTGGACCCACGAATACAGTTCGACAACCTTCTCGGACGTGTACTTCGGCAGAAACTACGGATTCACCACGACCGGCACCGCGTGGCCGGGTGAAACTTCGGCGTTCTTCTCGCAGTTGCAGCAAGCGGGAATGTCCAGCTACTTTATGACCTTGGACAACAAAACCTATGCGCCGCAGTTTTCGGCGAGCAGTTATGTCGGTTTGAGTGGTTCGCAGTTGCAGGGCTCCGGGTTGGGGGATGACTGGCAGTTTGGCGGCTCATACTCGAAGATCCTGGGCAGGCACACGATCAAAATCGGCGCCGATTTTGAGACCAACAACTTTACTTCGCCGATCGCATATTCAAACATAGGCTTCGACGTGCCACAGACTTCAAGCCTTGGATCGAGTAGCACCGGCGGCATTAGCTGGGCCTCGTTGCTGCTTGGTGTGCCCAACTCAGGTGGCTATCGCAACATCTTCGAGGATGTTCACAACGGCTGGATCGATGGGATCTACATCGAGGACCAGTTCAAGGCCACTCCCCATCTCACCATCAATCTCGGTTTCCGCAATGACATGGTCTTGACGCCCATTTACGGCACCGGCAAGGGCGGAAACTACTACACTGGCAATGCCAATCCCGTCACCGGCCAGTACCAACTAAATGCGCTTCCGCCCAACTGCTCGGCAACCCAGGGCGCGCCATGCATTCCGACCGGCATCTACACCGCATCGAGCACGCCGGCTACAGGCGGGCTTCCTGCCAACGCTTACGTCAGTAAGTCTCTTCGCGTGGTCAAAAACTCGCTGGCAGACTGGGCACCTCGGATCGGCCTGGCCTACCGCCTAAATGACAAGACAGTTATCCGAGCTTCGTATAGCCGCTTCTACGACGAGTGGGCCGACATCACCCAACTCTCGCAGAACTTCGGCGGGAACTGGCCGGCGGTCAATACCATCCAAAACAATGGTCTGAACCCGGCTATTCCCACGGTGACGGCTGCCGATCCGCTGCAGTTTGGCAGGGGCGGAGCGATCGTTTATCCCATCAACGACTTTAGCCAGGTAAGCCAGTGGATGGTGGATCCGAACTTCAAGACTCCGGTCTTCGATCAGTGGAACGCGGGCATCCAACGGGAATTACCGGGCAATATGACGCTCGACGCGAACTATGTCGGTTCGAACGGCAGGCATGAGGACTGGGGTCCGACACTGAATGTCCCTTCGCCTGGACCCGGCGACCAGCAATCTCGCCGGCCCTATCCTTACATGCTTCAGCAATGGTTCGACCAGAGCGTGGGCAACAGCCGCTACAATGCCCTGCAGGTCACCGTCAGGAGCATGCCAACCACGGTGTTACTTTCTTGGCCGCCTACACGCTGTCGCATGCGAACGCCGACGGCTGCAACCTGGGTGCAAGCTGCGAATCGCAAAACCCATATAACCGCCATAGTGACTACGGCACTTCGGACCTCAACGAGAAGAATGTTTTCTACGTCGCATTTACGGCTGCATCGCCATTCAACAAGTCACCGAATAAGCTCTCGCCAACGTGGCTGGCGGATGGGCGCTGAACGGCATTGTGCAGGAAACTTCGGGACAACCTTACCAGGTAAACGCCGGCGGCGATCCTTTGAACATAGGTTGCTGTCTCACCGAAAGGATGAACGTTGTCTGGCAACCCGAATGCGGGCCGGGTAACGGTCCGCAACAGAAATGGTTCAATACCAGCGCCTTTACGGCGCCCACCGGGTATACCTATGGCAATGAAAAAGTGAACTCCTACGTCTCGCAACATTTCAACGATGTGGACATGTCTCTGTTCCGTGATTTCGCATTGGACTCGGAGAGGAGCGATACTTTGAATTCCGAGCCGAATCGTTCAACCTCTTCAATAACGTTGTCTGGGGCACTCCGGACACTGGCAATACCGACGCGAACTTATGGCCAAATCACAAGCCAACGAAATAGCCCGCGACAGTTACAGATGAGTCTGAAGTTCTACTATTAGTGCCGCGACTTTGTGGTTTCGCAATCGATCCACGAATCTTCGCGTGAGCCCCAGAGTCTCGTCTGCCGCGTTGCCGCGGCGGATGGGACCTGAGCAGATCACAAATCGACGCGATAACCTGGCTAGCCCCGCCGCGAAATGACATGAAGCCAATAATGACGAATGCGCCGCCGCACCAAATTCGCAGTGGTGGCATTATGCACTCGAGCCTCAAACTATGCTAGAAGATGAAGTCGACAGAGGAACGCATTTGGCAGTATTGATTCTGTTGCTTTGCTCTGTTGTGCTCGGTGGAATCGTATTTGCCCAGGACTCTGCAGGTCGCCTCCTGCCACTGATCCCGCTTCGATCATCGATGGCTCTCGGCGAACCTTTTTGCGCGCGGCCGGTTTGCTTGCCCCGAAAATGTGTTTCCCTGGTTTGATTCGCCTCGAAGCGGGCAACTTCAACATTTCGTCTCATCGATTGGCATCTTCCATCAGCCATCCGGTTTGAGGACATCGCTCAAAAAGCCGGCGTACATTTTGTAACTGAGAACTGCCCCACCCCGGAGAAACACCAGCCGGAGACCATGCCTGCCGGGATTGCGTTGTTCGATTACGACGGGGATGGACTGCTCGACATTTACCTGGTCAACGGCGCCGAGATGCCATCCATGGTGAAAACCAGCCCGAAGTATTACAACCGCTTGTATCACAACAACGGCGATGGAACGTTCACCGATGTTACGGAGCGCGCCGGAGTTGCCGGAGCAGGCTATGGGATGGGTGTGGCAGTGGGCGATTACGACAACGACGGCCGGCCCGATCTGTTTCTTGCCAACGTCAACGGAAATCAGCTTTTTCACAACAATGGCGACGGCACGTTCACCGACGTCACCGCGAAGGCTGGTTTGGGCGGAGCCATGTACAACGGCCGCAAGATGTGGTCCATCGCGGCGGGCTGGTTCGACTACAACAACGACGGACTGCTGGACCTGTTTGTAGTGAATTACGTCCAGTGGGATCCGCGCTACGAACCTGTCTGCACGGGCCTGAATGGCCGCGGTTACTGTCACCCCGATAACTTCGCTCCACTTCCCGAATACTTTGTACCGCAACAATGGCGACGGGACATTTACCGATGTTTCGGCTGAAACAGGAATTTCAGCTGTACTGGGCAAGGGAATGGGAGTTGTGTTTGCCGATTATGACGGCGACGGCTTTCCAGATGTGTTTGTGGCAAACGACAACAGCCCGAATCTCCTATTTCATAACCTGGGAGGTAAGCGATTTGAAGAGGTGGGTCTCCAGGCGGATGTGGCGTACAACGACGAAGGGAATCGCCACTCGCGGGAATGGGGGCTGATTTCCGGGATGTGAACAACGATGGGTTGCCGGATATCTGGCACACCGCTATCGAAAACGAAACCTTCCCCTTGTACATCAACCAGGGCAACGGGGTCTTTGTCAATGCCGGCCAAACGAGCCAGTTGGCGAAGCTCACCATGCCGATGTCGGGCTGGTCGAACGGAATCGTCGATCTGGATAACGACGGTTGGAAGGATCTGGTGGTCGCCCGCGGAAACGTGATGGACAATATCGAGGAGATCTCGAAACATTTTAACTACGCAGAGCCGAACTCCGTTTTTCGAAATCTTGGGAACGGGCAGTTTGAGGATGTAAGCGCTACGGCCGGAGCGGACTTTACGCGGCCAGCGCCCAATCGCGGGCTCGCTTATGGAGATCTTTTCAACGACGGAAGAATGGGCCTCGTGGTAACGGCTCTGGACGGCCCCGTCCGCGTGCTTCGGAATGTAACGGAAACGCACAATCACTGGATCCTTCTGAAGCTGGTCGGAACGAAAAGCAACCGGATGGGACTTGGCGCGCAGATTCGGGTAACCACTGACGATAGTAGAAAGCTTTACAACGAGGCAACGACGAGCACGGGCTTTGCCGCGTCAAGCGACCCGCGCGTTCATTTCGGGTTGGGCGCCTCGCGCATGATTCGAGAAATCGAGATCCGCTGGCCATCGGGAACGCGGCAATTGCTGCACGACGTTACTCCCGATCGCGTGATGGTCGTAACGGAGCTCGCGTAATGGCGTAAGCAATGAATATGTGATCAGGGTGAAGTGATTCCTCAGAGAGCATCCATGATGAACCGATCCATCATTTGTTGTAGCGTATTTCTGCTGTTTTCGCCTCGCCGCGGCGCAACTGCCGGACACCTGCAAAGCGCCGACATCGGCTGCACACGCGCCGGCAGGCACGCCGCCTGCAAGGGTTTATGACGCAGTGGGCGTATGGTTCGCAGAACGAGGCGATCTGAAATGTGCAGTCGCGGCTTTCAAACAGGCGTTGCGGCTCGAGCCGCGCTTGGCCGAAGCGCATTTCGATCTTGGGCTTGTTCGGCAAAATCAGCAGCAGCCTGCCGCCGCAATCAGCGAGTTCCGTCTGGCTCTGCAGTACGATCCCGCATTGCTGATGGCACATTGCGCGCTGGGCTCGTCACTTGGTGACCTGACGGATTCGGAAACCGAATATCGCAAAGCACTCGCAGTGAATCCGCAGTTGGTCTGCGCTCTGGACGGGATCGCCCAGGTTCTGGTGAAGGAGAGACGATTCGATGCCGCCATGGATTACTGGCAGCGCGCCCTCCGCATTCAACCGGATGCCGTGGACTTGCAACTAGCGTTGGCAACGGCCACATATAAAGCTGCCAAAGCCAGGGAGGCCAACGGTCTGCCCGCTTTGGATGGCGCCGGCGTGGCTGATGCAATTCGGCTTTTAAAGGGCTTGCTCAAGGACCATGCCGAATTGCCTGCCGCATATATGGCTCTCGGCAACATCTATGCGAATGAGCACCGTAATCGGGAGGCCGCAGACGAATACCAGGAAGTCGTTCGCCGAAACCCCACCGATACGGTCGCGCTGGGCGCACAGATCAAGGCGCTTATTGACGCATCAGCATTTACCGAGGCGCTAGTTCCCGCTCGCAATTACGTGCGCCGGCAACCGAATGATCCTTCGGGGCACATCATGCTCGGCACGGTGTATCAGCAAATCGGCGATTACGCCAGGGCAGAGCCGGAACTTGCGCTTGGAGCCGCCAAGGCGCCCAACGATTTTGAGGCTCGATATCAGCTCGGATTCGTTTTGGCACGCATGGGAAAGCCCGACCAAGCCCTGCCCCAGTTGCAGAAGGCCTTCGCGCTAAAACCCGGGGATAGGTCGGCCCAGTACCAACTGGTTGCCGTGCTTCGCTCGCTGGGTCGAACGCAGGAGTCAACGCAGATCGTCGAGCGGTTGCGGAAAGAACAGGGCGAAGAGTCCTTGAATAGCCAGCTGGCATCCGAGGGAACCAAAGCGAATGACCTACTGCAATCCGGGAAGTGGGCGGATGCAGCGCAGATTTATCGGCAGATGCTCGAAGAGAATCCGGGTAGTGCCCAGACTGCCTACAATCTCGCGCTGGCATTGGACGCTATGAACGACAAGAAAGGCGCGGAAGACGTCCTGCGCGATGCAATCGACCGTAATCCGGCGTTTGCGAAGATTCGCGCCGAGTTAGGTCAACTGGAATTGGAACGAGGCGACATGCAATCCGCGCAGAAATGGCTGGAATCGGCACTTGACCTCGAGCCCGAACTCGTCGAGGCGAGGGGAAATCTGGCGATGGTCCACGCCAGGAACGGCGATTTGGTTTTGGCCGAGAAACTTCTTCGCCAGGCTATTGAAGACGATCCGAAGTATAAGGAAGGTTATTTGAACTTAGGGTTGATTCTTGCGCAGCAGAAGAGAAAATCGGAAGCCGAGGAGGAATTGGACAAAGCCGTTGCGTTGGCGCCAAACGATCCAACCACAATATCGGCCGCTGGAAAAGTTGAAATGCAAATGGGCATGTCGAGCGAAGGGGTCGCGCTCCTTCGCAAAGTGGTAGATCTGGCGCCGGACCTCGCTGCGGCGCATTTGGACCTGGCGCTCGCGCTCGCTGATAGCTACGATTTGACCGCGGCGCTGGCGCAAACTGGCGAGGCGGTCCGCCTTGCTCCGAAGTCCGGTGTCGCCCATTTCTATCGCGGGCGCGTTCTTTATGATCTGGATCGCGCCGCCGAGGCACAGCGTGATTTCGAAACCGCCTGTACGCTAGCTCCACAGATGCCGGAGCCGCTATATTTTCGGGCACTGATTGACAAGCAGCAGGGCAAGCTCCAGCTTGCTGCCAGCCTTTTCGAAGAGACCGTCAAACTACAACCCCGTAACGCAATGGCTTGGTATATGCTTGGCCAATCCTTTGAGCAGATGTCTGATACCGCGAAGGCAATCGCCGCCTGGCGGAACGCAATCGCAGTCGATCCGAACTTTACTCAGGCGCTGTTTAGCTTGGCGCGAACATTGCGATCCTCAGATCAAGCTGAGTCTGAGCAGTTTATGGCGCGCTACAACTCTGTCCAGAAAGATCGGCGCATCCTGGACCGTGCGGACTCGCTGGCCAACAACGGTATTGAAGCCGAGTCCGCTCACGACTGGCCTGAAGCGATCCGGCTGTTGCACGAAGCCATCGCTGCGTGCGGTGACTGCCAGGCGAAGGCGGACCTTCACAAGAAATTGGGCATTATCCACTGCCAGTCTGGCGATCTCGACAAGGGTGAGAAGGAACTGCTGGCCGCGAAAGCGCTCAATCCCAATGACCCTGTCACCCAGGCCGCCCTCGCCTTGATAGCCCGGGCTCGAAGCCAGATCTCCGAATCCGCCGCCGGGAAATCGCATTAGAGCTGTCGACCTCTTCCTCTTCGCCTGCGAGCAATAGGTGAGGCATACTCACTTCAGAGTTATGAATGCCTTTATCGCTTTATCGAGCAGGTAGCGAAAAAGATCTGGCTGCTGAAACTTTTATGCGTGCGTCGCGAAGAAGCAACTTTGCACGGCAACCATCCAAAGTACTACCGGTCCATTGCGACGCCAAAACCATGGGTACACAGGAGGCCGGAGCCGACACGCCACTTTGCCGATGTGGACGTGAGCATCCCCAGGATGGAGTGTGGCTTGTTGCAATTGAAACTTCGCCGCTGTCGGGCGATATCTCGCACAGGGAGCCTCGATGCCCATCAAGCTCGTCGTTTGTTTCTCAAGACCGGGTGCCGTCTCAGCTTGCTCTGTCGGACTGTAGTTGCCGAGACTTCGTCCGCAGAGATCCATGAGCCTACTTCCGGCCGCTTGATGCCGTTCCGCTCTCGTCGGGGCGTTACTAACCCGTTGCCCTGACCTTCGCTGCGTGGATGCTCTCACGACTAGTTCCGGCGGCAGCAGAATTACCTCGGGCGCCGGTACCACCTTGGATTTCAAGGCTTCGAGCACCAGTCGGGCTGCTTCGCTCCCGATTTGGCGACTATGTTGGTCGACGCTCGAGAGGCACTCGCAGCGAATCGTCATAGTGAAGGTTGCCACAGCCAATGATGGCGATGTCTTCGGGTATCCTGAGACCCTGATTCACTGTCTCGTTGACCGCTCCCATCGCCAAGGGATCATTGAAGCAGAACACTCCATCCGGAATGTGCTTGCATCTCAAGAGCTGCCTCATCGCGTCGGCTCCACGCTGTCTGCTTCCGACATCGCCTTTGGGCTCGAAGATCACATACTCATCGGGCGCGTTCTTCCTGTTCAGCCCAAGCGCTCTCTTGTATCCCTCGAGCCTCTGAATGCCGGGACTCGTCTCCGGTCCCCGAATATGAGCGATCCTTTTGCATCCGATATCCACCAGATGCTGCGTCGCCAGCATTCCAGCGGCAAAATCGTCGGCGCCAACAAAATTGTGGGAGAGTCCGGAAAAGCTCCGATCTATCAATACGTAGGGAGTCTTATGCTTCTCAATACGGAGAAAAACTTCAACAGTCGATCGGCAAGATGTAATGATCAGCGCGTCGAGTTGTCGCGCCAAAGCTGGCTGATCTCTGCTCCTCAGTTCGGGATCTTCTTGAGAAGACGAGACGACAAGGTAATAATCGTCCTTCCGAAGAGTGTCCGAAATGGATGCGGCGACTTCCGCAAAGAAGGGATGAAGTAAATCGGGTACGATGAGTCCCACCGACAGTAAGTGCGACCGGTCACTAAACCGCGCGCGGCGAGGTTCGGTCGGTAATCGAGCTCTTTTACGCGCCTGTGAAAGAACACGTTGACGCGTTTCCTCGCCCACATCGGGGTGGTTTCGCAATACTTTAGAAATAGCGACTGTGGACACACCAAGATCCCTCGACTATGTCCTTCATTCATGTTTCATCGACACCGACTCTGAGTTAACGAAAGCTTGCAATATGATCTACAAACGGTGGTCACCAGAAGAGGAACTTTGGACTTCAATTGATCGCCTCTCTTCCGCACGCGAGAGTGCTGTGACCGCCGTGAGCCGACACAGGACGCAGCGGTGTTTCTGCCTCTGATCTGCAAGACCTACGCCTTCTCCAGAAGTTCTGTTATAGTTCGGAGCGATCGCTCTCGCCTTCGCGACAAATTCGGCGATCTGTTTCCCGTCCATGTGAGGCGGTGACGCAGTGCGCGACGCTACGGGGACACCGACTTCCTGGAAGAACCTGTCATTGCCCGCGGGCGCGCATATACAGATCATCCGAACGGGGTGCGAGGATGAGTTGTGAATTTGGTGCGGAGCGTTCGATGGAATATTGATAGTGCTCCCCACACCCACGATTGACTTCTGACCGCGGAAGGTAACTTCCAATTCGCCCTCAAGAACGAAGGTCTCTTCGAAGTCGTGACGGTGCGGGCCCGGACCGCCGCCGGGTGGTACATGCATGTCGATCACACAGAAGCGATCTCCGGTGTCTTTACCGGCGACGGTGATTGTATACGTGTCTCCTACGAGACCGATATGCTGGGCGGTCGCGTTATCCACTTGAGCGAGAGCCAGGCTACGGCTGAGGTCGTCGGCAGGAAGTGGAGCGAAGTCGGAACTGGTATCAGACATATGATTACTCCCGTTGATTCTGAATTGATCAGGCCGATTACGCTTTCCAGATTGCCGCGGTTTGAGTCGCGAAATCTTCGTAGCTGCGCGGCGCGTGGCCCAGGAGCTTTGTAATGCGCCTGACTTCAGTCTCGGTAGATTCGAAACCACGATCGAAGTAACCCTGGAACATCATGCGCAGATCGTAGGCACTCCAACTTGGCATCCTGGCGCGCATAGCTTGCTCCCATTGATCGAAGTTGTATCCGGTGTATTTGATCTCCTTGCCCAGCAGCTTGCTCCACAGAGCTGCGTTGCCGGGGCCGGTGATCGTTGTCGGCGCGACGATGTCGTAGGTCTGGCCATCGTGGCCATGTTCGGTCAGCGAGATTGCAGCGGCTTCGGCGATGTCTCGAGTATCTGCCGCTGCAATTCCCGCAGTGCCGATCGGCATCGGATATACCCCTGGCCCAATGAGAGCATCCTTCAAGTTTGCGTCGTTCTGAATGTAGTAGCCGGGGCGCAG
This sequence comes from uncultured Acidobacteriaceae bacterium, assembly GCA_963758785.1. Taxonomy (GTDB): domain Bacteria; phylum Acidobacteriota; class Terriglobia; order Terriglobales; family Acidobacteriaceae; genus Telmatobacter. The sequence continues at coordinate 3,112 of CAVWXA010000006.1, read as the reverse complement.
AATGGTATAGGGCACACCGAACTCGCGCAGAGCGCTCTCGACGGCCAACTTCAGGTGCAAAGTGCGGCACATCGCGGAACTGGTCGACTTTGAAAACTGAAAGATATGTCACATGCTTCACGCCCATCCGCTTGGCCACGCCATAGGCAATCAATGCTTGAGTCAATTCATCGGTTCCAACCGCATTCAGCAGAAAGAGCCGATCCACCCCCTGCACCGCTTTTTCCACGGAGACCGGGTCGAGCAGATCGCCAATAGCAACTTCCACTCCCGTGGGCAGCTTACCGGGTTCAGGCTGCTTGCGAGTGGAAACTTGGAGATGCTTGCACCGAACAGGAGATCAAGACATGTGATGCGCGAACGCTACTCACTGCGCAATGTCGTCATGGGATCGACCTGGGCAGCTCTTCGCGCGGGTAGAAAACATGCAATCGCAGCCACAATGCCCAACAAAAGAGCGCAAGACGGCAAGAGGAAAGAGTCGCGCAGATTACCGCCGACCCATTTGGCAAGCACGGTATTCAGAGCCACGGTCAACAGCATTCCCACAAGCACGCCAGTACCGACGCTGACCATCGCCGAGGCAAAGACGATGCGGAGAACGTGTCCACGCGGCGCTCCGAGCGCCATGCGGATACCAAACTCATTCATGCGCTGTGCTACCGCAAATGAGACCACGCTAAAGATCCCAATGGCGGCCAAACACAGCGCCAGTACTGCAAACGCCGCGAAGAGCCACGCGATGAGATGTTCTTGCACCCACTCCGGTTGGTCGCTGATCCAGTGATCGAGATCGTTTACCACGCGTGCCGCCATTTGATCGGAATTTACTCTTGCAATTGCGCGCCGGATAGCAGGCAGCAGCCCCATCGGCGGCACTTCTGACCGAACCAGATACACCGTGGCCGCAGGCATTGAGAGCGTGTAGGGCACAAAGATTGCCGGGCTCACTGGATTGCTCAGCCCGTCATTGCGGCTGTCGCCCACGACCCCAACGATCTCTATCCAGGAATCGGCAATCGACGCGGATGCGAAGACGTCGCCCGGACTCATTAGTTTTGGCAGCTTCATTGATTGCCCGACTGCATCCCCGTTTGGAAAGTAAGTTCTCGCCAAAGTTTGATTGATCACCGCGAGATGTGCGCCATTGTGGTTTTCAGTTTTGCTCCAGAGTCGTCCCTCCAAAAGTGGGATATGCAGCAAACCGAAAAACTCCGGCCCCACCGCGTCCACAAGTGCTGTCGTCTGACTCAACTGAGATTTACCGAGGACATCGAATGGCATCTTCCAGCCAGGTTGTGGCGGTGTGGCGTTGGTCGCGATTGCGGCCATCGTGACTCCCGGCACATTGCTCAGAGTTGCCTGAAGCTGCTCGAAATAGGCCCTCCGCCCGCTCCAGTTTGTGTACGAATTCTCCGGCAGCGGAATCCAGATAGAGATTACGTTGTGCGGGTCATAGCCGAGTGGCGCATGCAGAAGACGTTGAAAACCTTGAATGGCTGCACCGGCACCTGCTAGGAGCAAAAGGGTCAACGCGATTTGACCGGAGATGAGAGCGTTGTGTACCCTGCGGCTCCGCACGCTTCCTGCAATTCTGCGCATGCCTGACTGGAGCGCGTTTCCCGGGTCCTGTCGCGAAAGTTGCAGGGCTGGCCACAGCCCGAAAAGGATTCCGGTGAAGATTGCAACACCGACGCAGAATAAGAGCACCGGCAGCTTGATTCCAATTGAGACTCCTGGAGCGAAGAAATGCCCGGGGACAATCACTTTTATAGCCACGACGGCTCCGTAGGCCAGAACGACACCCAGGGCGGCTCCGCTGAATGCAAGTAGGAGCGATTCGGTAAGCAGTTGACGAACAATTCGTCCGCGCTGTGCTCCGATCGCCATTCGCACGGCAAGTTCGTGCTCGCGCGCGGTCCCGCGCGCGAGAAGCAGGATCGACACATTTCCGCATCCGATAGAAAGCAGCAGTGCAACCCCACCGAGCAGAAGATAAAGCGAGCTCCCCATGCGGTGAACGACCGAATCGTTTAGACCCCGCAAGGCTACCTGGAAATGCTCGGGGAACTGGGTTGTCACATCCCGGGCAAACTGCTCCATCAACGGCTGCAGAGCTGCGTTGGCTGCCTTTCGGGACACACCCGGTTTCAGGCGAAGACAGACTGCATCAGTGAAATTTGCATTTTGCGTGAGCCCCAGCGGCAGGTAGACATCTTTGCCGGACCAACTGACCCAGCGCGGCTCGGCAATTCCCACTATTCTGTAGTCCTTGCGGTTCAGTTGTAGCGATTGTCCTATCACGTCTGGATTCGCGCTGAAATGCCGTCGCCAAAACTGATCACTGAGAACCACCACTGGCTGTGGTTGCTGCCCATCGCTTGCGTCCGAGGGTTGGATGCCGCGACCAAGCAGAGGCGGATCGCCAAGGAAATTAAAGGTGTTCGGGGTTACGAGACCGACCTCTACATCCTCTGGGAAGTCGCCCCCGGTAAGAGCGAGAGACGCGTCATCAAGGCCAATTACGTCTTCCACCACGGGCGACTGCCTGAGAACACGAATCTGCGGCCCACTCAGGGCGATGGTTCGACTCTCACCGGTTTTACTGTTCAGAGCCGCGCCGAAGATGCGATCGGCGTCCTTGAAGGGATACGGATTGAGAAGCGTCGAGTAAATCACGCTGAAGATCGCTGCGGTGGCTCCGATCCCGAGAGAAAGCGAAAGAAGAGCGGTCAGAGCAAACACAGGGCTCTTTACAAGCTGGCGCAAAGCGTATCGGAGGTCTCGAAGCAGCATATGCACGACCCTCTTCCTCGTAGACGAAGAATATCCATCATCGTCTCCTGTGGAGGACTCAGTTTTGATCGCTCCAAGGCCACTCTCCGCCTAATTTCACTGTTCCTCGGTCGTGGTTGGTTTGTGGACTATCCGTCAATTACCAAAAATGGTGCAGCTTCGTCTTTGGCGGTGAACCTGCAAGCGGTGCCTCCGCCATGTGCCATTCGGGCGGGTGAGAATTGCTGCTTCAATTTGGAAGACTGGATGGTATTCATATTGACGGCCCAAATTGATTTGTGAATCCTTCCAGTAGGGGATTTTCCGATGATGAGTT
>CAVWXA010000005.1:0-18274 GCA_963758785.1 uncultured Acidobacteriaceae bacterium | reverse complement strand
ACCGTTAAGGATCGCGTCGTACAGAGCGCGATCAAGAACCTTCTGGAACCTGTCTTCGAAGCCCAGTTCTGGCGCGTCTCTTACGGGTTTCGTCCCGGAAGAGGCAGCCATGGAGCTTTGGAGCACATCCGGCGATCTATTCTTCCGCGCGCCCGCGCGGCGGATGGACGGCGACATAAACTGCCGTACGATTGGGTCATCGAGGGAGATATTCAGGGCTGCTTCGATCACATCAGCCATCATCACTTGATGGATCAGGTGCGCAAGCGCGTAGTTGACCGCAAGGTGACGAGACTGGTTGCGCAGTTTCTGAAGGCCGGCGTTCTCGCGGAGGATCAGTTTCTCCGCACCGAAGCTGGCACGCCGCAAGGCGGGATTATCTCTCCTCTGCTGGCCAACATCGCACTCAGTGCGATCGAGGCCAGATATGCCGGTGGGTCGAACACCGTACTAAGATCCAATCACGCCGCACCTGTAGCGGCATGGCAGCAGCCCTTCAGGCTCGCAATCGTGATCGGAAGGCAGGCCGTATTGTCTTCTTCCCGGTGCGTTATGCTGATGACTTTGTCATTCTTGTGTCGGGCACGAAGGATGATGCCATTGCTGAGAAGGACGGATTGGCCAACCACCTCCGTGCCACCACAGGTTTGGAACTGTCTCCGGAAAAGACCAAGATCACCGCCATGACAGAGGGATTCGAATTCCTCGGATTCCACGTCAAGATGCAGTGGGACTCGCGCTTCGGCTACTACCCGCGCGTCGAGATTCCCAAGGCACAAGCGGCTGACTTGCGATACAGGATCAAGCAACTCACAGGGAGGAACACTACCCTGTGTTCGCTTTCCCAGAAGCTTCGGGAGATCAATCCCATCCTGCGTGGATGGGCGAACTACTATCGCTACTGCACCAGAGCAGGTCGCGCCTTTACCAGCATCGACTGGTACGTGAACGATAGGCTCTGGCGGTGGATGCGAAAGAAGCGCCCAAAAGCGTCGGTCGATGCCATCGCCCGCAACCGCAGGCCGAGTCGGCGTCGCCCGTCACGGCGTCTCTGGCAGGACGGATACGACGAGCAGTATATGCTTTCGTGGACGCCCGTTCAGAGATACCGCCTTGGATGGATGAGAGAGCCTGAGTACGCCACGTCTTCTGGAGAGCCGGATGCGTAACGAAAGGCGCATGTCCGGTTCGAAAAGAGGCGATGAGAAACCGGCTGCTGCGAAGCAGCTCGGCGCTCATCGCCTACTTTACGTGTGTGCAATCCCTCTACAGAAAACCCATGAACTCTCGTTTGATTCTCGCCGGGTCTGCTATCCATGGCATCGCTGGTACGGCCAGACCATCTTGACGCGTAGTGCAGGCGGTGCCCACGCTGAGGTCGCGTATTTCTGCAGATTACCTGATGCGCCGCTCGATGCGATGCTGGTGGAAATTCCCAACTGGATGTTTGATTCAGCTGAGTGTGAGCCGATGCGTCTTGTTGACGATCCTCGTGTCGATTGCGCAACTCTCCGCACTTTGGTGAGTGCGATCTCGGAACAAAATGTCTCCTTTAAAGCGGTGGTGTTACAACCGCAGGTAAGCCGGCAAGCCGGTGATGGAGACGCAGATGACACTCTCAGCTGCACATCGAGTGATCCAGCTGGCACTGTTCGGCGAGCGAACCGTCGTGCCAAGTTGGAACGATCTCAACGAGTCGGTGCGGAGCGATGCAGTCAAACTAATCGCTCAACTTCTCATAACTGTTCGGGCAAGCAAGCTAGTCCGCACCCCAAGAAAACGAGGAGGGCGCGATGAGTGAGAAGATCAAGCCGCAGCACACTTCGCGTAAGGCCATTCTCTACGTACGCCAGTCTTCGCCTTACCAGGTGCTGAACAATCTCGAGAGCCAGAAGCTGCAGTATGCGATGGAATCGCATCTGCGGTCGCTTGGCTGGAATGAAGTGGAGATCATTGATGAAGATCTCGGTCGGTCGGCTGGCGGCACCGTGACTCGAACCGGATTCGAAGCGGATGGTGGCCCAGGTATGCATGGGTGAAGTTGGGGCAGTCTGTGCACGTGAGGTATCTCGTTTTGCACGCAACAGCTGCGAGTGGCAACAGCTGGTGGAGGTGTGCCGAATCGTCGACACGGTTTTGGTCGATCAGGAAACTGTATACTCGCCGCGCCTGGGTAATGACCGTTTGCTTTTGGGCTTGAAGGGCACGCTTAATGAGTATGAGCTTGATCTGCTTCGCCATCGGGCGAGCGAAGCTCGAGTTGAAAAAGCGCGATGCGGTGATCTTGTGTCGCACTGTCCGGTTGGATTCGTCAAAGACGAGGATGGCAAGCTATTGAAGGATCCGGATCAGCGGATCCAGCGCACAATCGAGTTGGTGTATTCGAAGTTCCTCGAACTCGGCAGCGCCCGACAGGCGCTGCTCTGGTTCATGGAGCAGAATCTGTCCATACCAGCTCGCACGATCCGAGGTGACGTACACTGGCGACGACCCACTTACTGCGGCTTCCACCACATCCTGACCAACCCCGCCTACGGCGGAGCCTACGCATATGGAAGAACCGAGAGGGTGACCTGTTACGAGAACGGCATTTCGGTGCAGCGCACCCGTCGCCGGCCACGTGATCGCTGGGTTGCTCTGATCCCCAATTCACATGAGTGTTATGTGAACCGGGAGGTTTTTGAACGCGTCCAGAAGATGATTCAAAGCAATCGGCTCAGCAGCTACGAACCCTCCGGGGCTGCGCGTCGCGGAAGTGATCTGCTGACGGGCCTGTTACGTTGTCGCCGTTGCGGCCGAATGCTGCGGGTATTCTACAAGGGAGCCGACGGCGAGGTGGTTCGCTATGCCTGTCCCAGAGCGTATCTCGACAACAAAGAAGCGCGCTGTGTCAGCTTCAGCGGTTCGAATGTCGATCCTGCAGTCGCAAGGCAGCTGCTCCGTGTAGTGCAGCCCGCAGCTGTAGAGGCAGCGATTATGGCAACTGAACAGCAAGCTCAGGTTCATTCGGAAGTGTTGGATGCGCTGCAGCGCGATCTGGAAGCCGCGCTCTACCGCGCAAGACGCGCTGAGCGGCAATACGAGGCTGCAGATCCGGACAATCGGCTCGTTGCGCAAGAACTCGAGCGTCGGTGGAACACCGCCCTTGAGGAGGTGCGAACAGTCCAAGCGCGCATCGCGTCGAAACCGAATGCGCGACGGCCTCTACGGTCGGCACAGTCGACGAGTTCAAGAATCTAGCGAGCGATCTGGAAGCCTTGTGGAATGATCCCCAATCCGACGAGCGCACAAAGAAGCGTCTGCTACGGGCGCTCATCCGCGAGATAGTGGTAGATATCGACGAGAAGACCAACGAGGTCGTACTTGTAATCCACTGGAAAGGTGGTGTACATACTCCGCTGCGTCTGCCGCGTCGACAACGCGGAGAAAGCCGCGGGCATACCTCGAAGGATGTCGTTGAAGCAGTCCGCGTGTTGTCGCGCATCTACAACGACGAGATGATCGCCGGTGTTCTGAACCGAGCCAGGATATCTACTGCCCGAGGCAACTACTGGACGCGATCACTCGTCGCTTCGCTGCGCGCTAATCACGACATCACATGCCACACAGTACAACGCCAGGCCGAGGATGGTTGGTTGAATCTCTCGCATGCGGCACGATCAGCGGGAGTATCAAATCGTACATTGCGGATAGCTATCGAGCGCGGCTATATTACCGCAGAACGACCAATCGATTGCGGTCCGTGGGTGATCAACAAGAAGGCCCTCACCAGTGAAGTCGCTTCAAAGTTCCTTGAGAGGGCGCGGATCGGGAAGCACACCCCACGGTACCGTCGCCATCTCAGGCAGTTCTCGATTTATCAATCACATAGTGAAATGGGGCATCATGAAGATGGCTTGTGCCTTTTCGCCAAGCGCCTGGAGCGTGGCCGGTTATGTTCATCGTATGGAACGAGTTGGCAAAGGGCGATACACAATACGCGGCTGGCCTCGTTACGTTCAACTCGCTGTTCCAGGTCTTCTTCTACTCGGTCTATGCCTGGGTGTTCATCACAATTCTCCCAGGCTCGTTCGGCCTGGTGAAGTTACCCAATACACGTTTTTACTCACTTCGTCATCTCAGGTGTTTGAGAAGGGAGAGGGGGAAACGAGTGCTTGCATCGCGCAGGGCCGGAGACCTGATTCATCATGACCTCGCCGCCACCCGGAGATTTGGTCGCGGAGGAATGCGCATTTCATGGTCTGACTTTTGCCGTTCCGCTCCCAAATGATAGATTCGCCCATATGATCCCAGACAAGCCGACTCGCCGCGAAGTCCTGACAGGGGTTGCCGCCGCTGCTCTCTTCCCCATCGCCTCTCTTAAAGCCGAGTCCGCGGCCTCCCCGCTTTGTTTCACCAGCGCAGTCGAAATGGCCCAACTCATTCGAGCGAAAAAACTCTCCGCACGCGAAGCGCTCGACGAGCACCTCAAGCAGATCGACCGCGTCAATCCCAAGGTCAACGCTATCGTCACCCTCGTCGCAGAGATGGCCACCGAAGCTGCCATACGTGCCGACGAGATGCAGGCGCGCGGTGAAAAGCTAGGCCCGCTGCACGGCCTGCCCGTGGCGCACAAGGACCTCATCGAAACCCGCGGCATCCGCACCACCTTCGGCTCGCCGCTCTTCAAGGACAACGTCCCGACCGAAGACAACATCGTCGTCGAACGGATGCGGCGCGCCGGCGCAATCATCGTCGGCAAGACCAATACTCCCGAATTCGGCGCCGGCTCGCAGACCTTTAACACCGTCTTCGGCGCAACCCGCAACCCCTACGACCTGAGCAAAACCTGCGGCGGATCCTCCGGCGGCGCAGCCGTCGCGCTGGCTTGCGGCATGGTCCCCGTCGCCACCGGATCCGATGCCGGAGGGTCGCTGCGTAATCCCGCCGCGTTCTGCAACATCGTCGGCTTCCGCCCCTCCATCGGCCGTGTCCCCAATCCCAAGGCAGGGTTTGGATGGTCCACTCTCAGCACCAACGGATGCCTCGGCCGCTCAGTCGCCGACCTCGCACTCTCGCTCAGCACCATCGCGGGTCCCGACCCCGACACGCCGCTCGCCATCAATGAGCCCGGCGATCTCTTCGCCCGCCCGCTCGATCGCAGCTTCGACGGTGTGCGTGTCGCATGGTTCAAAGATCTCGGCGGCGTGCCCTTCGACCCGCGTATCCGCACCGTCGTCGACGCACATCGCGCTACGTTCGAATCTCTCGGCTGCATCGTCGAGCAAGCTGAGCCTGACTTCTCTCCCTCCGAAATCTCCTTCCGCACTCTTCGAGCATGGACAGCTGCCGCCAGCTACGGCAAGATGCTGCAGCAAAACCCCGACGCCTTCAAGGACACTCTCAAAGACGAAATCCAGAGAGGGATGAAGCTGACTGGCCAGGAAATCGCCGGCGCCGAAGTTGCCCATACCCTCGTATGGCGGCGCTTCCAGGCTTTCCTCGAGAAGTACGAATACTTCATCCTTCCTACCACGCAATTGCCGCCGTTCGATGTCAATACACCTTATCCAACCGAGATCGCAGGCGTCCACTTTGACAATTACATCGACTGGATGAAGTCCTGCTGGTACATCTCGGCCACCGGAAACCCAGCAGCCGCTGTGCCGGCCGGCTTTACGTCCGAAGGTCTTCCCGTCGGCGTGCAGATCGTCGGTCGCGACAAACAAGATTTCGGTGTCCTGCAACTTGCGCACGCATTTGAACAAACGACCGGTTTCGGAAAGAGACGTCCGGCCATCGCGCAGAGGAACACTGGCTTGCCCGCTTGAAAAGTTGCATCTTCAACAACTTCAATTCTCAGTTGATGAGAACAGACCATAATCGGCCAATCGGTTCCCATTTTCATTCAGGTGGTTCTGAAGTTTTCTTATCTCGGCGAGGATCTTGATGAGGCGGTTGGATAGCCTGAGGAGACGATTGCGGGCATTTCCGTTTGGGAGCGAGCGACGGAACATCTCCATGACGTGTTGAGCGGCGATTAAGGAGTCGATGAGGCCGTCGAGGCCTGCGCGAACGGGTGTGGCGGATGTTTTGGGTTGTGGGGCCAGATGCCTGGGTTTGGAGCGAGCCAGCTGGAACTCGCGCTCGAGATCGGTGAGGGCGACATCGACGTAGCGCATGGTCATACCCGGATCGACGTGGCCGAGTAACTTCATCAGGACGGGGAAGCTGACGCCGGAGCGAAGCATCTCTGTGGCGTAGGTGTGCCTGAACTGATGGGGGACGATGCGGTGGAGAGTCCGAGGGAGTGGCAGACCTGGTGCAGGTAATCGCGGAGCTGAACCAGGATCGCAACTTTGCTTCCGGGTCGCGCCAGGAGCCGTCCATCGGCAGGCAGCGGATCGAGGGAGCGGAAGAAGCGCAAGCGGTGAACGAGATCACGGCCGAAGGCATCGATGGGGACCATGCGCTCGGTCTTGAGTTTTCCGAGGGGGACATGAATGGCCCATTGGCTTGGCCCCGTGGAGCGCAGACAGTCATAGGAGAGATCGACGCATTCGCCGATGCGCATGCCGGTCGAGCGGAGCAGGAGGAAGACATTTCCGCCGAGATCGTTGCGGCGCATGAACTCCTGCTGCAGGAGTTGATCCTGCTCGGGGGTGAGCGGTCGTGGCAGAGTGTGAGGCGAGCGCGGAATATCCTCGCGCAGCAGCAAGTGGGCCAGTTCAGCGAGATGGCTGGTGCGAGCCAGCTCATGGAAGATGGTGCGCAGCGCGAAGAGCCGGCCGATGCAGGTTGCCGTGGCCAGAGGCGGATTCTGGGCGCGCAGGTGCGCCATCCATCCGAGGATATGAGGATCGCGGCGCAGTTGTTCGAGACGAGTAATCGCCGGGTATTCGGTGCCGAGATAGACGAGGAAGCTGCGCACCACGATGTCGTAGTTACGCTTGCTGGAAGGAGTGAGTGCCGTCGACAGAGACTCGACCGCGTGCGCGAAGACCGGCGCCAGGGGATGCTGGAGTGGAGGACGGCGCCAGCGCATCACGAGATCCTCGGCTGAGGATGGATGCACTGCGCCGCCGCGCGGGCATACTGCAGATAGACATCCTGCGGCGAGACCTTTACGTAGTGCATGGTGGTTTCGATGTCGGCATGGCCCATCAACTGCATCAGTGCGGGCAGGCTCATGCCGGCACGCACCATATCCGAGGCGAAGGTATGTCTGAACCGGTGGGGATTGGCCAGTTGGACGCCGGTGGTGCGGCGATGATGGCGGAACAGGGAGCGTAATCCCGCAGGTGTCATGCGTTGGCCGCGAGCGGGCCCTTTCAACACCACGAACAGTGCCGCCGAGCAGGGATCGGGCCGTTCGACGCGCAGATAGTGATCGAGCAGTTGCGTGGTTTCCGGCGCCAGGGGCAGCAAGCGCAGCTTGTTCCCCTTGCCGCGGACGCGAAGCTGACCTTCGGACAACAGCACATCGTCACGGTTCAAGGCCATCACTTCGGCGGAGCGGAGTCCCTGCATGAGCATCAGGCCCACGATGGCCAGGTCGCGCGCGTTTCGAAAACTGGACCAGAAGCGCGCCACTTCATCGACCGAGAGGGGGACGATGTTGAGCTTGGGTTCTTTCACTCTGAGCCTGCTGATCTCGAAGCGCGGCCGGCCGAGTCCCATCGGCCTGCGGTGCATGAAGGGCTGATGAAACCCGTGCGCCACCTGACAGGGAGCGTCGGGGAACTCGCTGCGGATAGCGCGATCGGCAGTGGCGACGCGGTCGTTGATGGTGGTGGCAGAGGGCGCAGGTTGCCGGCTGGACTGGAAGCGCACGTAATCGAGCAGAGTCGATTCGCTGAGGTCCGACTTGGAGATATCGCCGGTGTGATGAACGCTCTCCCACCAGCGCACGAAGTGCAACAGGCTATGCGCGTAGCTGTACAGGCTCTTGTCTGCCAGGCGGCGGACATACTCGCGGTCCAGAAAGCGGTTGATCCAACCGACGCCCTGACCGGTGGATTGCTCGACCACATGAATCGGACTGTGCGCGCCCGATGGGGTCTTTTGACGGATCACGCGGAACTTCATGGCTGCGCGGCCTCCAGCAGAGACTGGAACTGCCGTGCATCTCCGCCTTCAACGAAGAAGGAGTTGGGATCGTGCCCCTCAGGCAGGAAAACGCGGCGAGCAGCGATGCCATGCATGCCAAGACGATGGGCCAGTTGCTTCGCGGCTTGTTGTCCGCTCTGGTTCGCATCCACATCGAAGGTGAGATAGACGGTGCGTGGCCCCTCACACAACTGTTGGAACTGGTCAGCGTTGAGATGCGTGCCCAGTGAGCAGGTCACGTTGTGAAAACCCGCCTGCCGCAATACGGCATAGTCGAACAGCCCCTCGACAAGGATCACCTCGGGGCAGTGCCGGACCTTCTCCCATGCATACAGACCGCCCTTAGCACCAGGCAGGAAACGATGAGAGAAGGCAGTGCCGATACTGCGGCCGTAGAGGTTGACGATGTGTTCGCCCTGGCGCAACGGGAAGACGATGCGCCGATAGAGAGCATCCGAGCCCTGCGCGTTGATCAGGCCGGCCTTCGCAGCAGATCGAAGGAATAGCCCTGTGCCGTGAGATGACGGCGCAGACTTCCTCCGGCAGCGTAACCGATGCCCAGTTCTCCAATCAGGGCAGGATCGTGAAGTCCGCGCTGGTCGAGATAGCGCAGCGCTTCGGGGTAGTGATCCAGTTGCTGCTGATAGAAGGCGCAGCCTGATCGAGCACCGCCGAGGAGATGCCTTCTGCAGCGGTCTGCGGATCGAGGCAAGCGAGGCTCTGACGGAAGCACAGACGGCGGGACAACTGGACGAAGCGAATCAGGTCTCCGCCCTGGCCGCAGCCGTGACAGTAGAAAACATTTTTTCGCGTGTTGACATAGAACGACGGCCGGGTCTCCTCGTGCAGCGGACAGAGGCCGACCATACTCGAAGCGGCCCGCAGGTCGGCCAGTCCAGTTATGTTGCCGCAGATAGTCCAGCAGCGGCATCCGCCGCTTGAGTCTTTCGACGTCTTCGCCCACAGCGACTTTTTCGCCTCCGGAGCCCAGCGTAGGCGGGTGACGCCGGAGATCCCAGGCAAGGATGGTGGGGAAAAGGATTTTTCTTAGACGACGCATAGGGCCAGAGGACTTGCGAGAGCCGGAGTCAGCCAGGATAAGAACGCTGTCCCTTCTGATGCGCATGGTTGCCACGCTTCCAGCCACTGAGCCACTGCGCACCCGTCTTGCGGAAGAAAAGACAGCGCCGGCTGGGAACTCGTCCACGCCTTGCGACCAGCGGCGCACCGTAGAAGCATCGGGCAAGCGGTCAGCATCCTTCAACTTCGGCGACGCCTTCTCCCACGAACAGTGCTCCACAAAGCGCGCCGCAATGCCCGGCAGCGCGCCAGCAAACTGTAATGCGTGTAAGGGAGAGAAAACAGCGGAAGAAAAGTGAAGGTCTTCCCGCATCGGACACAGCGGCCCCGGCGAATCCCGATCCAATCGTGATGCTCATCGTGCGCCTGCTTGCGCCGTCGCCCATGGCCAACAATCGAATCCTGTTCACAAACCGGGCATCGGCGTAAGATGATCTCGTCCGAGTCTTCGGCCCAGCCGGCAGCAAGCTGCTCCAGCGGGACCGACACTGGGACAAAGAGGATCGTATACCTCACACGGGTCCCGCTTCCCGCTTCGATCCGCCAAGATGCTGGCAGGAAGCGGGGCCCCGCCTCCTGAAGAAATTCCAACTGAAAGAAAATATAACTTCTTACTGCAAGCCGCGATCACGTGGCCCAGCTTATTGGCCGCTTATCTCCACCAATGCGCTCATTGAGCGTGAGCTGGGAAGCGCCTCGAGGATTAGCTCCCTGAAACGTTAGGTCCCTATCGGGACTGTCCCGGCGCGACGAGGCCGGTCTGTAGTGATCGCGATAAAGGCGGTGCGAAATACTGCTATATTGGAGTGCTACAAATGCGTCAGAATTCCTGACACCGGAACTTGGAAAGTGTCGGGCGATATACTTCTCAGGAAGTAAGCAACTTCAGCCGGGGGCTCACCATGATCCGTTCTGGTCGACATTTTCTTCAGATTCCGGGGCCAACGAATGTGCCGGACCGTGTCCTGAGGGCCATGCACCAACCCGTCATGGACCATCGCAGCGCAGAATTTTCGCGACTTGGCTCGGAGGTTCTGGAGAAGCTGCGTCCCATCTTTCAGACCAGCGGTCCCATCATTCTATATCCGGGTACGGGCACGGGAGCCTGGGAGGCGGCGATCGTCAATACGCTTTCTCCGGGCGATCGGGTGTTGATGTTCGAGACGGGGCATTTTTCGAATCTTTGGCGTCAAGTGGCGGAGCGATTCGGCATTCGAGTCGAATATGTGCCGGGCAACTGGCGCCGGGGTGCTTCCGCAGAGGAAGCGGCTGCGCGGCTCCATGCTGATCGGCGCCACACCTTCAAGGCGGTGATGGTTGTCCATAACGAGACATCCACCGGAGTTACCAGCTGTATTCCTGAGATCCGGCACGCCATGGATCAAGCGCGCCATCCAGCGCTGCTGATGGTGGATACGATCTCTTCGTTGGGTTCCATGGATTATCGCCATGATGAATGGGAGGTCGATGTCAGCGTAGCCGCTTCGCAGAAAGGGCTGATGATGCCTCCGGGCCTAAGCTTCAATGCCATTTCTGAAAGAGCGCTTGCGGCAAATAAAACGGCGAGGTTGCCTCGGTCGTATTGGGACTGGCAGGACATGTTGACGCCGAATCGCGCAGGCTTTTTTCCCTATACTCCAGCAACCACCCTGCTTTACGGTCTGCATGAGGCGCTTGCGATGTTACAGGAGGAGGGCCTCCGTAACGTGTTTCTTCGCCATGATCATCACGCCGAGGCTACCCGAACTGCGGTGCGAACGTGGGGCCTGGAAATAGTTTGTGAAAATCCGCGGGAGTACTCGAGCGCGCTGACCGCGGTGTTGATGCCCGAAGGGCACAATGCAGATCAACTGCGCAAGGTCATTCTCAATGCCTTCGACATGTCGCTGGGGGCCGGCCTTTCGAAGCTGGCGGGCAAAGTATTCCGGATCGGACACCTTGGCAGCTTCAATGACCTGATGCTGGCGGGCACACTCAGCGGAGTGGAAATGGGCCTTCAGCTCGCTGGAGTCCCCCACCGCAGCGGAGGCGTTACCGCAGCTCTTCAATATCTCACCGAAACCAAGCACGAGGCTGCGGCGCTGGCCGGATAGCGCTTGGCTCCCGTGCAGCCGGAAACCAAGCGGAACGCGCAGAAATCAGTTGAAGTCCACCAGGCACTGGAGCGGCAATGGGTCGACGGAGATTTTCCGCAAGGAAAGCCGTGCTCGGACTGATCTGCGTGATGTATGCGATCACCTATGTGGATCGGGTTAACGTGAGCACGGCCGCTTCGGTCTTCCAAAGAGAACTTCATTTCACAGGTGTGCAAGTGGGACTGGTGTTTTCAGCCTTCGCCTATCCTTACCTGATATTTCAAATCATCGGAGGCTGGGTAAGCGATCGCCTGGGTGCAAGATTGACTCTGACCGTTTCTGCCGTCATTTGGGCACTGGCTACTTTGCTGACGGGTTTGGCGTCTGGCCTTCCCAGCATGCTCTGCGCCCGCGTTCTGCTTGGGTTTGGGGAGGGCGCGACGTTTCCCGCGGCTACCCGGGCGATGTCGGACTGGACGGTGGAGGGAAAGCGCGGATTCTCCCAGGGCATCACCCATTCGGCGGCTCGACTGGGGAACGCCTTCACGCCACCCCTGGTGGTCTGGCTGATCGCTCTGGTGACGTGGCGCGGATCGTTTATCATCCTCGGCTTGATCAGCCTGGGTTGGACCGTTGTGTGGGTCTGGTACTTCCGCAACGATCCCGGAGAGCACGCGCACATCACCTCCGCGGAGTTGGAAGTGCTGCCCAGTTACGCCCTGCGCAAAGTGCAAAAACATGAGCGCATCCCGTGGCTTCTGTTAGCCCGTCGCATGGCGCCGATCACGGCAGTCTATTTCTGCTACGGGTGGACACTCTGGCTGTACCTAGCCTGGATCCCTTCCTTCTTTGTCCACAACTATCATCTTGATTTGAAGCAGTCGGCGTTGTTTTCGGCAGGGGTTTTCTTCGCCGGTGTATTAGGGGACTCTCTGGGCGGAATGATGAGCGACCGGATCTTTCCCAAGACGCGAGATTTCAACAAAGCTCGACGGAACCTGGTGGTGATCAGCTTTTTCTGCTCCCTGGGCTGCATGATTCCGATTTTGTTTTCCCACAACCTCAAGTGGGCGTCGATCTATCTCAGCCTCGGCTTTTTCTTTTCCGAGTTTACGGTGGGCCCGATGTGGGCCATCCCGATGGATATCGCGCCGCGGTTCTCCGGATCGGCAAGTGGGCTCATGAATTCCGGATCGGCGTTGGCCGCCATTCTTTCTCCCGTCGTGTTCGGATTCGTGATCGACAAAACTAACAACTGGGAGTTGCCTTTTCTCGGCAGCATCGTACTGCTTTTTCTGGGCTCAATTACCGCCTTCTGGATGAAGCCCGGCGAAAAGCTGGTCGTGCCTGCCATCGCACTACAACGAGCCTGACGCAAGGATCCGGAGCCGTTTTCATGTCTTTTGGCCAAGCCCCCCTGCACTCGCCGGCGCCCTTACCTCTGAGCTCGCACGCGAAGCCCGTCGATTCGTTCGCGCAGGCACTGGAGCTGGAGAGTGAGCTGAAACGCGAAGTCCGAGGCGAAGTCCGTTTCGATCGCGGAAGCCGCGCGATGTATGCGACCGACGGGTCGAACTATCGCCAGATCCCCATCGGCCTCGTGGTTCCGCGCGATGCTGACGATGTAGTTGCAGCAGTGGCGGCCTCAAGGAAGTATGGCGCACCGGTTCTGCCTCGTGGAGCGGGCACAAGTCTCGCGGGCCAGTGCTGCAACGTGGCGGTCGTTCTCGACTTCACCAAGTACATGAATCAGGTGATCGAAATCGATCCCGAACGGCAGTATGCCCGGGTGCAGCCGGGAATCGTCCTGGACACACTGCAAAATCATCTGAAGGATCATGAACTCATCTTCGCGCCCGATCCTTCCACGCACAATCGCTGCACGATCGGAGGAATGATCGGCAATAACTCTTGCGGCACCCATTCCCTGCTGGGCGGCAAGACGGTCGACAACGTGGAAGAGATGCGAGTTTTGCTCTACGAGGGGACCATCATGACGGTAGGGCGCACCCGCGATGAGGACTTGGATCATCTCGTCAAGAGCGGATCCCGTCAAGGCGAGATCTATTCCAGGCTGTCGGCGATTCGCGATCGGTATTGCGATCTGATCCGCGCGAAGTTCCCCCGCATTCCTCGCCGCGTATCGGGGTACAACCTCGACGAGCTTCTACCGGAGAACGGATTTAACGTGGCGCGCGCGTTGGTGGGGACTGAGGGCACCTGCATCACGGTGCTGGAAGCGAAGTTGAAACTTATCCCTAATCCCCGGCACAAGGTGCTGGTCGGGTTGGGATACAAGGATGCTTTTTTCGCCGCCGATCATGTTCCCGAGATCCTGGAGCTTGGGCCGATCGGCTTTGAGGGATTTGAAGGAACCATCACTGAAGGCCTGAGACGGAAAGGAACGCCGAACGTCGACTTGCTTCCCGAAGGCGGAGGAGTTCTGCTTGTGGAGTTTGGTTCCGATGATGCCGAGCAAGCGCAGGGCCTGGCGCTGAAGCTCATGAGCCGGCTGAAACAGGCGGCCGATGCACCCGCCATGCGGCTCTACACCAAGAGCGAAGCGCCTACCGTCTGGAACCTCCGCGAAAGCGGACCGCGCGCGGCCGCCTTTGCTCCGGGTGCGCCGCCCCAGTGGGAGGGTTGGGATGACGCTGCCGTTGCGCCTGAAAAACTGGGCGGCTATCTGCGCGACATTCGCCAACTGCTCAACGAGTACAACTACACAGGAACCTTTTATGGACATTTCGGGCACGGATGCATTCACATGCGCGTGACCTTCGATTTCCTGACCGAGAAAGGCATTCGCGATTACAACGAGTTCATCGAGCGTGCGGCCGACCTGGTCGTTAGTTATGGAGGATCGCTTTCAGGAGAACATGGCGACGGCCAGGCCCGCGGTTGTCTCCTTCCGAAGATGTTCGGGCCGCAGCTTATGCAGGCCTTCCACGAGTTCAAAGCCGCATGGGATCCGGCCAACAGAATGAACCCGCATAAGGTTCTCGACGCATACCTGCCCACCGAAAATCTGCGACTGGGTGCGGACTATGCTCCATTGCAACCGCAGACGCATTTCCACTTTGTAGACGACGGTGGCTCGTTTCTGAAGGCCACCGAGCGATGCATCGGATTGGGCGCCTGCCGCAAGGACAGCGGTACGATGTGTCCCAGTTATATGGCGACCCTCGAGGAAGAACACAGCACGCGCGGCCGAGCCCACATGCTGTTCGAAATGCTTCAGGGCGAAGTGATCGACCAAGGCTGGCAGAACGAGAAAGTGAAGAAGTCGCTCGACCTATGCCTGGCTTGCAAAGCCTGCAAGTCGGAGTGCCCAGCAAACGTAGATTTAGCCAGCTACAAGGCCGAGTTCCTTTCGCATTATTACGAAAAGAAAGGCAGGCCGTTGCGTGCGCATGCGTTTGGGAGGATCGATCGGTGGGCGAGGTTGGCTTCGTATGCCCCGGGGATCGCAAATTTCCTCAGCAATGCGCCGGGTTGCAATCAGATCCTACTGAGGGCCTTGGCCCTGGCACCGGAGAGGCAGATGCCTCGCTTTGCGTTGAGCAGCTTTCAACAGTGGGCCCGCAAGGCACAGGTTCCTTCCTTCGCGGAACGGGATGCGGCGTCAAGCGGCCCCGAAGTGATGTTGTGGGCGGACACGTTCAACAACTACTTCCGGCCGGAGGTCAGCCGCGCCGCTTTGGAAGTGCTCACTCACGCTGGATTCAATGTAAGAGTCTCTCGCGAACACTTCTGCTGTGGACGCCCTTTGTACGACTTCGGCATGCTCGATAAAGCCAGGCAATATCTCGTGCATATTCTTGAGGGCCTGGCTACGCAGATCGACGCCGGACTGCCTATCGTGGTTCTGGAACCCAGCTGCGCCTCTGTCTTCCGCGATGAATTGCGAAACCTCTTCCCAGAAGATGCGCGTGCCGATCGACTCCGCCGCCAGACGTTCCTGCTAAGTGAGTTTCTGGAACATCATGCTCCGGGTTATAAACCACCTCGACTTGATAGAAAAGTCGTGCTTCACGGTCATTGCCACCACAAAGCGCTGATGAAGATGAAAGACGAGGAGTCATTGCTCCGAAAGATGGGGACCACCTTGCAGTCGCTCGACGCCGGATGCTGCGGCATGGCCGGCCCCTTCGGGTTTGAGAAAGAGAAGTTCGCGGTATCGCAAGCCATAGGAGAACGCGTGCTTCTTCCAGCCGTGCGACAGACAGAGCACGATACGTTAATCGTCTCCGATGGATTCAGCTGCGGCGAACAGATACTCCAATCCACAGGGCGCCGGGCCACGCACCTGGCGGAAGCAATACAACTTGCCTTACGCAACCGTAACTGTGCGGGCTAACATGGTGCGGGGCGGACGTTATGCGCTGGTCCTCCGAGTTGGCAGCGAGTCAGCGGGATGTCAAAAGGAATCTTCAGTTGACGCTGACAGGCCAAAGCGCTCATCGAGCATTGGTTGAGCCTCGTTCAAAGGATTTTTCCTGGAAAACGTTAGGTTCCTATCGGGACTGCCCTGGCAGACGAGGCGAGGTTGAGCCCGGCGCATTCGTCCGGGGCAGTTTCGATAGGATCGTTTGAACTGAGCCTGCGGCGTTTGCGGCGGATGCGGTGATCTACTTATGTACTTTCAATCGCGTCGTCCCGCCGATCGTGGCTATTGCGAGCACGGAGCCGAGCCAGCCGAGGGAGAAGAGCCTTTTCAGAGAGCGGAGTTGAGTGCTGCAAGGTGTGCGCGAGTGCCGTATACAGGGTGCGTGAGCAGCGTGCGGGCATAGGATAGCGTTGCAAGCGCGAGCATGCCATGGGGCGACCGGGGTAGATGCATCGTGGGCCATGGATGTTTTATGAGCTGTCAACGCTGGACCTCCGTGGGGTGGCGAGGCTCGGGTGGGACTGGAAGTAAAGTTGAGCACTCGTGAATCGTTCTACGACCAGCATGGTTGCGAAGCAGGCGGGGCAACGCAGCTGGTTGGCCGCATCTGTTGGATCAGTGCGTGCAGTTGCGCCGAGCAACTGGCGGCAGCGTTGGATCTCAGCACTGCGTCTTCGGTTGGCGAACAGTCCGAAGTGGCGGATGCGGACCAGGCCTTTGGGCAGGACGTGAAGAAGGAATCTGCGCAGGAACTCATCGGCAGAAACGGTCATGATCTTCTTCTTGCCGCCGTGAGCGTAGTCCCGCCAGCGGAATGACACGCGATCGTTCTCAAAGGCCACGAGTCGATGGTTGGAGATGGCAACGCGATGAGTGTAGCGAGCCAGATAGTTGAGGACATGTTCGGCGCCGCCGAAGGGCGGCTTGGCATAGACGCCCCAGTCCTTCTGGCCGAGTTGCCAGAGGAAGTGGCTGAATGCGCCAGGTGAAGCAAGCTGTAGCAGTGAACCGTGGAACTGCAGTCTATCCTGTTCAAACAACTCACGGAGTTGGTCGCAGAACTCGTCGCGGAAGACACGGCTGAGTCGCTTGACGGGCAGGAAGAATCGGCGCGAGGAATCTATCCATCCGGAACCATCGGGGGCGAGGCCGCCAGCGGGAACAATGTAGTGAACGTGGGGATGATGCTCAAGGTTCTGTCCCCACGTGTGGAGCACGCCGAGAAATCCGATATCGGCTCCCAGGTGTCTGGGATGGCGAGCCAGTTCGATCATCGATGCGGCACTGGTGCGGTAGAGCAGATCGTAGAGCAGTCGCTTGTTCTGAAGGATCAGAGCGGAGAGTTCGTGCGGCAAAGTGAAGACGACATGGAAGTACGGAACAGGCAACAGTTCGGCCGAACGAGCGGCCAACCACTTGGCGCGCACGTTGCCCTGGCACTTGGGGCAGTGCCGATTGCGGCATGAGTTGTAAGAGGCGGTCAGATGGCCGCAGCGGACGCACTTATCACGATGACCACCCAGTGCCGCGGTGCGGCACCGGACGATGGCATCGAGCACCTTGCGATGCACCCATGCAAGGTGAGACTTGTGCCCTTCCCAGAATCTGTTGCCCGCTGCGCGGACGATGTCGGCCACCTCGAGGGTGGGCCGGCTCACCGCTTGATCTTCCTCCGGGACCGCTTTACCTCGCTGGGACTGGATACCTCTATCGCTTCCAGCGGACTGGCGACTGCCTGCAGATGGCGACGGGACAGATGCAGGTAAAGTGCTGTATCGCCGATCTTGGCATGACCAAGTAGAACCTGGATGGTGCGCAGATCGGCGCCGGCTTCCAGCATGTGGGTCGCGAAGCTGTGTCGAAGCAAATGAGGTGCAACGCGCTTACTGATGCCGGCGCGCTTACCAGCCTCGTTCACAGCCGCCCACACAACCTTCGGGGTAATCGGCTTATCTGCGCGCCAGTTGTTCACAGTGCCTGGGAACAGGTAGGTCTTGGGCTTCATCCAGCGCCAGTACTCACGAAGAGTCTCCAACAGCTTGGGACTCAATAGAACATCGCGGTCGCGTCCGCCCTTGCCCTTGTGGATACGAATGACCATCCGTTCGCTGTCGACATCCGAGACCTTGAGATGGCACAGTTCCGAGCAGCGGATGCCGGTTGAGTACAGTGTCATCACCATGGTGCGGCGCATCAGGTTCTCTGCTGAATCAATCACCCGCTGAACCTCTTCGGGGCTGAGCACAACGGGCAGCTGCCTGGGGCGCTTGGGAAAGGGGATGTGCTCGGGAAGATACGGGCGTCGCAGCGTCTTGACGTAGAGAAATCGCAAAGCTGCGGTGCACAATGCAATCGTCCCTGCCTGGAGCTTGCGTTCTCGAAACAGATAGGCCTGATACTGCCGGATATGATCCGGGCCCAATCTGTCTGGCGAGCGGTGAAAATGCCTGGAGAAGTCTTCTACCGCGTGCAGGTAGGTGTTGACAGTGTTCTGTGAGTAGTTCCGACGCTGGAGCTCATCCAGCATCTTCTGCCGAAGATGGGTCACAAAAACCTCCTTGTGACCCAAAACTTAAATGGCCTGAAAGGCTGGGGGACCACTGCTGCCGCAGCATCCGCCGCGCCGCAGGCTTAGTTCAAA
>CAVWXA010000004.1:0-42433 GCA_963758785.1 uncultured Acidobacteriaceae bacterium | reverse complement strand
TCGGCCCAGGCACCGTGGATCACAACAATCCGTGGCGTTCTTCAACTTTGACATGAAGTTTTCCCCTCGACGTTCTTGACGGAAATCAGCGCGATATTTCATCGCGGCGCGAAATCAAACGAAGAAGCCGACGATCTTCTTTTGCAATGAATTCGCCGTGAGTCCTCCAGCGCGAATGTCCTGTGTCGATGAGGTGCAGCTGCGCTCTGGAATGTCCCGCAGATAGGCCTGGGCGCCTTCGACCGTGAAGAAGGGGTCGTTCTTTCCCCACACGATCAGCGTCTTCGGCTGATTGTTCCGAAAAACGCGTGCCATTCGTCGTAGTGCGTCACGTTCGCCTGGTAGTTGTGCAGCAGGTCAACTGGATGGCATCGTTGCCGGGGCGATCGAGAAAGTGCTGATCCATGGTCCACGCATCGGGATTTAGCGTTTCGCGTCCTTCACTCCGTGTGTATATTGGAACATCGTTGTATCGAGCGTGAGCAAGCCGCGCACCGGCTTTTCCGTCTCCGCCGTTGCGCTTGGCCCAGAACGGCTTCATCGGGTCGAATGCGCCGCCGATGCCCTCGCGTAGGCGTTGCCGTTCTGCACGATGATGCCTTCGATTGCATCCTGATGTTTGAAAGCGATGCGGTAGCCAATGGGCGCGCCGTAATCCTGCACATAGATGCTGAATTTCTTCAGGCCGAGAACGTCGAACAGCAAGGTGTCCACGTATGTTGCAAGATTGTCAAAGGTGTATTCGAAGTCGTTTACGCCGGGCGCATCGCTGTAGCCGAACCCGATGTAATCCGGCGCGATGACATGAAACTTGTCTGCAAGCTGCGGAATCAGGTCGCGGAACATATGCGACGAGCTGGGAAATCCGTGCAGCAGCACGATGGTTGGAGAGCTTTCGGACCCTGCCTCACGGTAGAACGTCTTGAGGCCGCGAATGGCGGCGTGTTGAAATGTTGACATCGTCTCCCTCCGATCGAGTTGAACCTGCGGCGATTGCGCGCCAATGAGGTGAGATTATGTGACACCGATAATAATGTCAATACTGGTGTTATGATTTCTCGAAATATTCTTGGGGAGTTGGAAGCGATGAGTGCTGCTACTGAGGATGCCGGCGACCAGGTCGATGGTTTTCTTTTTGTTGGCAATCGGCCGATTCTCGATTTCTTAAATACCCGCCCAGTCCTTGCCCAGGGCCCCACCGAGTTGCTCCCAGATGTTGCTGCGCTGGAACGGTGGCTGATCGCTGCGGGCATTGTAGCTCGGCAAAGACGAAACGCCTTGTGCGCGCCTGGCGAGACTCGCCGAAATCGGCCATGTTTCTAAAGGATTTGATCGCGTTTCGCGAACGGTTGCGGGACGCTGTTCTACGTTTGGAAGGCGGTTTGGCTCCAACCGATGCATTTATTCAGGAGGTTAATCGAGGTCTGCGCGAGCATCCGGCGTCCACAATGCTGCGCAAGCAGGAGGGGCAAATTGTCCGGGAGCGCCTGCTTGATCTCGAGCGGCCAACGGACCTGTGGATGCTCATCTTTGAAGTCACAGCGGATCTATTGAGCGAACCGGAGATCGACCGTATTCGCAAATGCGAGGCCTGTGTTGTGCACTTTTTTGACACGAGCAAGAAAGGCTCACGCCGCTGGTGCAGCATGAATATCTGCGGCAACAAACTTAAAGTCGCCGCCTATCAGCGCAGAAAGCGTGAAGGCGAGTCAGAGCGCTGAGCCATTCATACTGAAAGTCGGCATGTGTTTACAAATCAAGTCGACTTGTCCGAAAAACCGGCTTGATCGGCATAGGGGCGGCAGTCACCTGCCGACCCCCGCCACACCACCGTGCGAACGGGTCCGTACACGGCGGTTCGAGAAGTTAGGCTAGTAGTTCTCGAACAGTGAAGGCAGTCCGAGCGAGCGGAAGTATGCATTTGAAGCTCCCACGGGAGAGAGCTTTGGAGCGAGCCAGGTACCAGGGAACTCGTCCACTACCGGCCGTATTGCTGGCCAGACGCGTACGGACTCCCAGTTGCAGCAACGCAGCCCGGCGACGACGGGGTGTTTTCCACTGTCGCCAGAGTGCGCATCGCAGCCTGAGCCTCACCCAACGAATAAGACCTATCAGCACCTCGGGCGTTTCGCAGAAGCCGAAGTAGCCGCGCCAACCCACCATGTAGGTAGCCAGCCGCTGCACTGTCGTCTCGATGCTCATACCCTTGGCCTGTCGCGTGATTTCACGGATCTTGTCTTTGAAACGAGTCAGAGCCTTCGGAGCAATCGCTCGCCTGATCTCTGGACCGCTTGTAAAACTAAATCCGAGGAACTTTCGCTCCTGCGGTCGCGCCACCGCACTCTTCGTCTCATTTACCTTGAGCTCGAGGCGCTGAGTGATGAAGAGCGTGACGCTCTTCATCACCCGGTGACCCGCACGTTCGCTACCCAACCATAGCCTGCAGCGATGTGCCGCTGTGCTTGGGCTATAGCCTGATGCGCCGATCTCCGTGGTCGAAAACCGTAGCTGTCATCGGAAAACTCCGAGTCCCACCGCTGTTGCAGAACCTGCATGACCGCTTGCTGGATGAATCGATCCAGTACCGTCGGGACGGTCAGTGCAAACTGCACTTCCCCCCAGTTCGAATTTGGGATGGGCGGAGATCCGCCACCCATTTCATCCGCTCCGAGGGCAACGCTTTGAAGTACTCAAGAAGCGACGCGTAGCTGGCGTCGCTACATTGATTCTCCGTGAGCGCGAACACGGCAGTTTCGCCATCGCGCGAGAGTGGACTGACTGGGCGGATCCATCTGTGCACGAGTTGTTCAGCTCACCGCCTACTCGGCTCAGTGCAGAATCGTTATTCGAATTGGTTACTCTTCTGGAACACCTGACAGGCAGGGAGGAAAAATGTTGACAAGGAGTTCTTTGATTGCATTATCATCAGACCAGTTATACGCGTGGTCTGATGGATATTCAGAAAGAACCAGCCGCCGCACTGCGAAAACGCCGCAACGCACTTGTGCGCCAGCTGCCGCCACTGAGATCGGTCCTGCGGGGTTCCCTTATCGAGCGATACAAACGCTGTGGCAAGCCGGGATGCAAGTGCGCAGACGGACCTGGACATGGTCCCAAGTACTATCTGTCGGTAAGCTATCCTGGCCAGCGGCCGCAAATGGATTACGTGCCTCAGGATGCTTACGAACAGACCGCAGAGTTTCTTGCCAACTATCACCGCAGCCGCGAGATTCTGGAATCGATCTGCGAGATCAACCGCGAACTTCTGCGCCGTCGCGAAGCGCTTTAGAGAGGCACAGTGAGCGAGTCAGCCGCTGCCATCCACGCCCCGATCGATGTGGAGTTAGGCGGCGCGTTTCTCGCCAATATGCTCACATGCTGGCTCGATGGCGACCGGGAGAGTTCATTCTCTTTGGAGGTAGCCGATGAATACCACAATCAGCGAACAACACCTGAGCAAGACTGCCTATGTGTATGTGCGCCAGTCGACGCTGGCGCAGGTCCGTCACCATCAGGAGAGCACGGAGCGCCAGTATGCGCTGAGAGAGAAGGCGCTGCAATTGGGCTGGTCGACGGTTCAGATTTTGGACCGGGATCTGGGCAAGTCAGGAGCACAGATTACGGGGCGGGAGGATTTCAAGACCCTGGTAGCGGAAGTCTCGATGGGACAGGTGGGCGCGGTGTTTGCGCTGGAGGTCTCGCGACTAGCGCGTTCGAACCTGGACTGGCATCGATTGCTGGAGTTGTGTGCACTTACCGAAACGCTGGTGATCGACGAAGATGGCTGCTACAACCCGGCGGATTTCAACGACGGTCTTTTATTGGGATTGAAGGGGACAATGGCTCAAGCCGAGCTTCATTTATTGCGCGGGCGCCTCCTGGGTGGCAAGCTCAATAAGGCGAAGAAAGGAGAGCTACGGTTTCCTCTTCCGGTGGGGCTCTGTTTTGACGAGGAAGGACGGACCGGGGTGGATCCGGATGAAGAGGTACGGGGTGCAGTAGCCCTGGTGTTTCGCTTCTTCCGCGAGACAGGGACTGCTTACGGAATTGTGCAGCGATTTGCAGCAGGCGCACTGCGGTTTCCCCGGCGCTCCTACGGTGGTGCATGGGATGGCAAGCTGATCTGGGGACGCCTGACGCATAGTCGTGCGCTTAGCATCCTCAAAAATCCTTCCTACGCCGGGATGTATGTTTTTGGCCGTTATCAGTATCGCCGTCGCATCAGTTCCACGGGTGAAGTGCAGAAGCGGGTCTGCGCGACGCCGATAGAAGAATGGCGTGTTCGTCTGGAAAAACACCATGAAGGGTATATCAGCTGGGACGAGTACTTGCAGAACCAGGAACAGCTGGAGAAGAATCGTACCAATGGCGGAGCGACGATGGTGAGTGGTCCGGCACGGGAAGGCCTGGCGCTGCTGCAGGGGCTGCTGATGTGTGGACACTGCGGTCGGGCACTCACGGTCCGCTACACGGGCAACAGCGGCATTTACCCGACATATCTGTGTAACAGGTTGCGCCGCGAAGGTCTGGCGCAGCGGGACTGTCTGAGCTTTCGTTGCGACCTACTCGACCAGGCTGTCACCGAAGAGGCCCTGAAGGCTCTCCAGCCGGCGCAGCTGGAGTTGGCTGTGGCGGCTCTGGAAGAGCTGGAAGCTCGTGACCACGATCTTGGGCAGCAGTGGAAGATGCGGTTGGAACGCGCCGAGTATGAGGCTGCCCTGGCGGAGAGGCGCTATGAGGAGGTAGATCCAGCGCAGCGGCTGGTGGCGGCCACTCTGGAGCGGCGCTGGAATACAGCACTGCAGCAGCTGGAAGAGCTCAGAAAACAGGCTGCGGAGTTTCAGCAGCGGCATGCACGCGTTGCGACCCCTGAGCAGAAGGCGAAAGTGCTGGCCCTGGCCAAGGATCTGCCAAAGCTGTGGCACGCTCCTACTACGCAGAGCAAAGACCGCAAACGGATACTGCGTCTTCTCATCCGGGATATCACGGTAGAGAAGGGCTCTGTCCCCAAACAGCTTCTTGTCCACATCCGCTGGCAGGGTAATGCATGCACGGACATCACGCTCCAGCGTCCTCTCAGCGCGGCGGATCGCGTACGATATCCTGCCGCAGTTGTCGATCGTGTGCGGGAGCTGGCGCGTCAGCTCACTGACGCCGAGATCGCCGAGCAGTTCCGCCGGGAAGGTTCGATCAGCGCCACAGGCAAGACGTTCACGACTCTAATCATCCGCGAGATCCGCTTCACTTACCGAATCCCTCCTCCTGTGTTGCGCAAGCCCGAAGAGCTGACCACCGCCCAAGTGGCCAGACATTTCGGTGTCCGTGAAGGCGTTGTCTACTACTGGATCGAGCAGGCTCATCTTCAGGCGCGAAGACTCAACGCCGGGTCCCCGTATTGGATCACACTCAACGCAACCGATGAACAGAGGCTCCGGGAATGGGTGCAGAACTCAAAGCGGATTCATCCTCACATCCCCATATTCCCAAAGCCTGCGGAAGGAAGTGCATTATGAAACCACCGTCGGGATGCCCAGCTTGCGCACTCCGCCGTCCGGCTTCGGTATCTCTACCCGCTTCACCGGCTTTGGTCTGTAAGTTCCACTTAGTAGTTGTTCCCGGATGGCTGGCCAGTGCTGTTTCAGATAATCATCGAGTTTGTTGACTGTCATTCCGTCAACTCCCGAAGCACCTTTATTAGCCTTAACCCGTCGTAATGCTTCCTTCAAGTTCTCTCGTTCAACGATCTCCTCCATCATTCGATCTGTTCTAGCTGGGCTTTCGGTCACACTCGTCGTCCTCAACGATTCGGACCCTTCCCTTCCCGCCGTCCGGGCTTCACCCATTGGCGAGGAAGATAAGTCCAGATTGCTCTGGATGTTCTGCCGCATTTCGTTGTTGAGACTCATGTCCTACTTGCCTCTCTTCTCGTTCGGGCCTTCGACCACCGTTTCCGACTCAGCCTATCTGTTGACTCCGCCTTTCAGCTTTGGAGTGCCTCACTAGCTTTGCCGACGTCATGGCCTAATATGCCCTCTGCTGACTTCTGCTCCGCGGTCAGGATGCCTCACGGCATTCTCAGTCGCCGAAGCGACACGAAGCAGATCTCCCGGGGTAAGTTCAATCGCCTTCTGCGCACAGTCGTCGGATCTACGCTCTGCGTACTTGATGGATATGGGCTTTGCGGTAAGTTGCCCGCTCGCCCTATGCTCACGCCTTGTATCCGGTTCTTGTCCATCGACTCGCGCATTTGCTCCGCGCTTCCTTCAGACCCCGCCTCGCGACGGTAGCCCTTGCGTCATTGCTAACCCTTACCTCCATCAGGTCGGGTAGAGGACTTGCACCTCCAAGCTATTGAACATGCCCGGCGCACAACGAGGCCGCTGCGGCGGCGGACGCATTCGCGTGCGTTGAGCGAACGTCAGTGGCGTTGATTTGGCGTTTGTCGCAGAGAAGGAGGTATCTCTGTGACCCATCTACGCCAGATCATGCTTGAGGAACTGGAGCGTCGTAACTACGCACCGCGGACGATTCGCTGTTACATTCGCGTGGTTGAGCAGTTCGCTCAACACTTCCATCGGCCGCCTGACCAGCTGGGCCTGGAACATATCCGCCAGTACCAGGCCGCGCTGTTGCGACAGAAGAAGCTGGCGCCGAGCACAGTCAGCCAACATCTGGCAGGGTTGCGATTCTTTTATATCCAAGTGTTGAAGCGAGGCTGGAGTGCGGCCGAGACCCCGTATCCGCGTCAAGTCCAAGCCTTGCCGCAGGTGCCCAGCCGGGAAGAAGTCGCGCATTTAATCCAAGCGGCCCGGACACCCTTTCAGCGCGCCGTCCTCATGACACTCTATGCGACCGGAGGCCGCCGCGCAGAGGTGGCCACGCTCAAGGTCAGTGATATCGATAGCCGGCGCATGGTCGTCCATATACGCGGCGGCAAGGGGCGCAAGGACCGTGACGTCATGCTCAGTCCCAGGCTGCTCGATGCGCTGCGTGCGTTCTGGCGCTCCAAGCTGCCACCCCGCTCGAAGCTGCCACCCGTCTATTTGTTCCCGAGCAGCGACGGCCATCGTGGAATCGAGCAGCCTATCTCCGACAAGACGATCTGGAACGTATGCAGGAGTGCGGTTCGCCGGGCAGGACTCGAGCACAGGCACATCCATCCCCACACTTTGCGCCACTGTTTTGCGACTCATCTGCTTGAGGCCGGCGCCGACCTGCGCACCATCCAGATGCTGCTCGGACATCGCGACCTTGAAGAAACGACGATCTACTTGCATCTTTCCCAACGGCATCTCAGCGCCACCGCCAGCCCGCTCGATGCCCTCACGTTAACGGTCCAAGGAGAACAGAAGCACAGCTCATGAGCCGGCCTCCCCCGGAGATGGCCGACATTGTTCGTTGTGCCGGGCAGGCATTTATTGAACGCAGTTGCAAGTGGATCAACTGGCAACACCGAAAAGTGTTGCTGGCTATCGAGCGCTGCCGCACCGCCGCGCTCGGCGGGCATCGCGATCGCTGCACCGGCTGCGGACAGACGACCGGGATCTCCTACAACTCATGCCGAAACAGGCATTGCCCACGGTGCCAGGGCAACGCGCGCATGCGCTGGCTCAAGGCGCGTGAGCGGGAACTGCTGCCCACACGCTATGTCCATGCCGTCTTCACTATGCCGCACGAACTCGCCCCGCTCGCATTACAGAACAAGCGGCTCATCTTCAACCTGCTCCTTCACACCAGCGCCGAGACCCTGCTTGAGATCGCTCGCGATCCCCGGCATCTTGGAGCCGATATCGGTTTCTTCAGTGTGCTCCATAGTTGGAATCAGCGCCTGCAGTTTCATCCGCACATCCGCTGCGTCATTGCCACCGGCGGGCTCGCTCCGGATCACTCAAGTTGGATCCCCGCTCGCCGTTCCTTCTTCCTTCCCATCGACGTACTCAGTCGTGTCTTCCGCGGCAAGTTCGTCGATGGGTTCCGCAACGCCTTTCATCGAGGTGACCTAAAGTTCTACGGCAACCTGCTGCCTCTTGCCCAGCCGCGTGTCTTCCCCGCATGGCTGCGGGTGCTGTTCCGCCAAGATTGGGTCGTCTATGCCAAGCCGCCATTCGGAGGACCGCAACATGTGCTGCGCTATCTCGGCGCTTACACTCATCGCGTCGCCATCTCCAACAGCAGGCTGATTGCTCTGGCCGATGGCAAGGTCACCTTCCGCTGGAGAGATTCCGCGCACGGCAACAAGAAGAGGTCTATGACTCTTGAAGTCGACCAGTTCCTGCGCCGATTCCTGCTCCATGTGCTGCCGCCCGCCTTCGTGCGCATCCGCAACTTCGGATTCCTCGCCAACCGACAACGTGCCACTCTGCTGCCGATATGCTTCCATCTACTCGGAAGATCTCAGCAGACACCTGATTCGCTGGCATCAACGCCTGCTGACAACACTCATCCACTCTGGAACTGTCCGCGATGCGGTGGTGCCATGCGGGTTTTAGAACGGCTATCTGCCGCGCAACTCCTGCTTCGCTCTCCACCTCAACCAGACCGCTGTGTGGCATGAACCTCTGTTTTCCATCCACGCTTGCTGAACGTGCTCCTGCACGTATGCAGATTATTTGTGTCATTCTGCCAACATGCTCACGTAAGCGATCTGTTCACCCCGACCAGACGCCTCATCCTGCCACTTCGACGCTCCATCCCACCCTCAAACTCAAAGACCATCCCTATCACCGCATCTTCCTCACTCCTCTGCACCCGATCAGAGCCATTCAAACTACATAGCCTTCCATGAGGGCGGCTTCCTTCAAGCCGCTGTATCCGAAGCACCCCGCATTGAGAGCACTCCAAATCCGCATCACTGCGTCGCGGGGTGCTCCAGATACAGCACTAAGCCTTCTCGGCCGAATGCGCAGACACGTGATGCGGGCTTGCACTCAACTTTGTGCGTGATAATGGACGTTATCTCGGCCAATCTTCCCTAGAACATGCACACATAATCCGACGCAACTTCTCAGGGGCATTCTGATTCAGAGTCAGCTGAGTCCAGCGAATGTTCAGAAAGCAATCCGATCTAGAATCATACAATTATCCGGTGATCGGTCTGCGCGGCGTGCCGTGCATTTAAATGGCCGAGACGCCGAACCTGCGGTGGGGCGCAGGAATGTTTTTTGTGCGCCGAGCAAAGTAGCAAAGCCAGTTTGTCCTAGCTTTCCGAAGGTGTTTTCAGGCTAATTGGGGCATCATGTACATAAGGATGCATTGTTGAATTCGAGTATGTGTATGATTGAAAACAAATATGTTATAGTCTTGATCGAATCCCTCCATCTCCGCACTAAAATATTTATAATCAATAACTTATGATACGAATGGCAATCATCTAAATAGTGCTGCGCTGCAGCGTGATTGTCGTTCTTACCAGCCTTCCATTTTTCCGTTTCGCTCCCCGCGGCTCGATTCTTGGCTTCGTCGGCATCCACTCGATATCGTACAGTTTCGCCAACATAGAATGGCGGGCAAGGCGAAACCGATCCACATTGCGCTGGCAATCGCAGCCTCCACACCATCAATCGGACACTCGCAACAACACCGCGTGTGAAATCGCTTGCGGCACTCTACGCATTCGGCCATCATGTTTGGGTGAGTTCTCGGCTCGTTAGGAAAGCAAAGAGAGTGCCTGTCCAAAAGCGATTAGGAATATTGTTCGCGGCGGGAAGATCAGAATCGTTCGGCCGTTGATATCATCAGGACGATGATCAATCGCCGGAACTTCATCGCATCTCTTTCGCTGCTGCCCGCCGCACTGGTCGACGCTCAAAAGCGCATGCCCGCGAATCGGAATATCAAGTGGGCGCTCTCTGCCGCGCTTTGGAATTACTTCCCACCCTGCCCGTTCACGAGCATTCTCGATGTCATGAAGGAAACGGGTTTCATCGGCATCCGTATCACTGGTTTCCCGCATATCCTCGATCGCTACCAATTGACCGCGGCGCAGATGCAGCAGGAAGTTTCCAAGCGCGATCTCCATATAGTTACCATCTCCTGGGGCGGTCCGCTGTACGACCCGGCGCAACGCCAAAACGTCCTCGATAGCGCACGGGATGCAATGAAGTTTCTTGCCGATTGCGGCGCCAATCATCTGACGGTGTTTTCGCCGAACCGGACGAAACCTGAAGCAGGCACACCGGCGGCCTTGCAAGAGCTGTGCACACGCTGCAACCAGATCGGCGAGTTGGCCGGCGAAATGGGGTTCACGGCAGGTCTCCACAACCACATGGGCGAAATGGTCCAGACGCAAGAAGAGATCGACCGGTTCATGTCGATGACCGATCCAAAGCTCTTCGGTCTTTCGCCAGACACGGCCCATCTTGACCTGGCCGGCTGCAATGTAGTCGGGACTATCGACCGATACAAGCATCGAATCCGGTTTCTCGACTATAAAGATGCCAAGTGGACCACACCTGTTAACGACTGGGTTCAGCCAAATGGAAAGGTGCTGGCCGAAGGATTCAACGGATGCGCGCTTTTTCTCGAGCATCTACGATCTGGGCGATGGGGAAGTCGACTTTCCAGGGTGCCATCGGGTCCTCAAGAGCGTGCACTATCGCGGGTGGATATGCGTCGATCTCGATACGGCTCGCAAGGGCCCGCGCGCCGACTTTGAGCGGTGCGGCGATTACATCGTGAAACAATTGGAGCCTATTTACTTATGAACCGCCGCGAATTTTCATTGGCAGCCGTGGGAATGGCGCTGCCGGGAACGGCTTCGAACTTCCGCATCATCGATCCTCACGTTCATGTCTGGATCAACGATCCTCATTACCCCTGGGCCGCGGAAACAACCGACGCTCCAAGGACCGACCGCACGCCCGAGATGCTTCTCAAATTGATGCATGCCAACGGCGTTCAGCGAACCGTTCTTGTGCAGTACATCGGCTACCGCTGGGATAACCGTTACACCGCCAACACCATGAAGAAATACGCGCCCTACTTTATGGGCGTTTGCCGCGTTAACCCGGTCGACGCTGCGGCGCCTGACCAGCTTTCTGCTCTCACTGCGCAGGGATTTCACGGCGTGCGGCTCAGTCCCTCCGCTGATGCGAGCGGCGATTGGATCTCCGGTCCCTTGATGTCGGCCTTATGGAAGCGCGCTGAATCCCTTCACGTGCCGATGCAGATTTATGCGCCGATCACGCGCATGCCGGACCTCGTGCCCCTGATCGAACATGTGCCCTGCTCTCGACGTGGTCATCGACCACATGGCCGACTGCCCCATCGACCACCCGCAAGAGCTCAACAAGCTCATCGCGTTGGCGCGCTACCCCCGCGTGTTCGTCAAAATTTCCCACACGTGGTCGATCTCTCGCCAGCCCTATCCCTGGCTTGACGCGCAGGAATACGTGAAGCGCCTCTACGCCGCCTACGGCCCTCAAAGGCTCATGTGGGGCACGGATTGGCCTGTGCATGAAAAGTGGACCACTTATGCGAAGACACTCAGCGTGGTTCGCGATGATATGAAATTTCTCAACGAAGACGACAAGAGCTGGATCCTGTCGAAGACCGTCGAGCGCGTTTGGGCTTTCGGTTAACTTGCCGGTTCACAGTCGCAGTTCACAGTTCGTGGTTCACAGTTCACAGTCGCAGTCACAGTTCGTAGTACACAGTTCGTAGTTCAGAGTTCACCGTTCGTTGTTCGCAGTG
Source organism: uncultured Acidobacteriaceae bacterium (assembly GCA_963758785.1). Classification (GTDB taxonomy): domain Bacteria; phylum Acidobacteriota; class Terriglobia; order Terriglobales; family Acidobacteriaceae; genus Telmatobacter. The sequence continues at coordinate 30,742 of CAVWXA010000004.1, read as the reverse complement.
GTCAGCGATCGATGATCAGCGGTCGGTTGGGGATCAGAGGTCGGTGGTCCGTGACTCACCATGTTTATGTTTTAGTTAGCCCTCCCCCCCACCCCCTTTTGGGGTTAAGTGCTTTTCCTGCAGCGGCTTGATCTTCGATCATTTGCTCCAGCCCGCTGATTCCAAAAGGGTTATCTCACATGATCCCCAATTCAAAGGAGTTACGAGCGTTTTTTCAAGGCGTTTGAACCTCGGATGGTGCAATTTGCTCTGAACCTTGTTGATTTTCTGCGTGTACTGAGGTTGTACAGGGTCTCGTAATCGCATCGAAGTCATTCATTTTCTGCTGGTTGGAGACAGTGTACTGGGATACTGACTCAGTATTTTGGCCGGAGTTGGGGCAATTTGTCTCTGAATCGATGCGAGTGAAGGGTGGGTTTGCGCACCCACAGGCGTTCTTGAGCTTTCTTCGCATATGCCGGAGTCCGAAAAGACAGTGGTCAGTGGTCAGTGATCAGTGGTCAGCCACTGGTATCCGCTGCTTTGGTGATGCCAGTTTGATTGTGCGCCAAAAGGGGGAAATTCTATGCAAACAGGGATCAGGGTTCAGGGGTCGGGGATCGGGCAGCGAATCAGCGAGTTAGCAGGTTTGCAGGTCGGCGCTGCGAAGTGCAGAGCTTGACACGGCTGGGGTTGATTGAAAATGGGGCGTCGGACGGGAGTCGGTGATAGGGGAATCGGTTGTTCAACCCACCCTAACAACATAGGGTGGAGCACCCCACCCGAAGGCGTTCGGTGATGTTAATCAACCAGTGATTGACGATTGGCCGGTGATTCGTTCGGGACGGTTCACTGACGATGAGCCGACTCCCAAGGAACATCAACCGTTCTCTGAGGGGATGACCTGAAATCCAAGTTGAGCAGCTTGCCTGCGCAGTCGAGACTCCGCACGGCGGATGGTGTCAGCCTCACACTTGTGAAAGACGCTCTCGTTGTAGGCCTCCTTTGTACCCAACAGGTGGTAAACGATTCGGGCCAGTTTGTGGGCCGTGGCTGTGATCGCTTGAGGCCTGCCCAGCTTCCGTGTGATTCGGCGGAAGAACTCGCCGAGATAGTCTTTAGCGTGATGCAGTGATTGAGCGCCCATGCGCAGTGCGGTTGCTACTCGACTTCGCACGCGTCGGCTTTTAGTGAAGAGCACTTTGCCACCGCTGACCTTCTTCTCAGGACAGAGCCCGAGCCAGGATGCGAAAGCGGAGGCATTTCGAAACCGAGATACGTCGGTTCCGATCTCGCACAGGATCGTTTGAGCTGTGATTGCGCTGATACCGGGCACGTTTGTCAGGTCCACTCCGAAGATCCGGTACAATTCCCCGCGAAGGTCAAAAGTTTTTGGCTCATATCGGCGCCGTTGATATGCAGAAGCCTTCGTTCGCGCTGGTGTTGTCCTCTCTGCTGTTGGGGCTGTCTGAAGCTCGCCCAGTTGAAGCTTAATCTCCTGGTCAACTTCCAGAACGAGCTTCTGATAGTAGTGATAGGCCGCCAACGACTGGCGAAGTGCGAATAGATGCTCTGGACGGTAATCGCCTTCGAGCGATTTCGCGATTGTGTCCTCGCTGTTCTTTACACCGCCATGGCAGAGCCGCGCCAGGGTGAGGGGATCTCGTTCGCCCGCAAGGATCGCATCCAGAATCTTGAGGCCACTGACTCCTGTGATGTCGTTAAGGGCGCGATGAATCTGAAGGTTCATCTGGTCCAGAGCCTTCTGCATATGCAGGACATGCTCGGCCGCCATTTGAATCAGGCTGCTGCGATGTCGCCAGAGAGATCGTATGGCACAGATGAATCCCGGTGGCCGAAAGCTGGCTCGGAGCAATCCAACGGAGTGCAGGTACTGGAGCCACTGGCAATCGGATACGTCTGTCTTCCGGCCCGGAACATTCTTTACGTGTTGTGCGTTGACCAGGTAGACCTCGAGTCCGCGCGCTTCCAGGATCTGGTAAATCGGAATCCAGTACACGCTCGTAGACTCCATCGCGACTGAATGAATCCCGCACTGTTCGAGCCAGTCGGCCAGCGCATGCAGATCGCGAGTAAATGTGGGGAAACTGCGGACGGGGTGGGGATCTCGATCAGCGCTGACGGCGACGAACAACTCACTCGCACCTACATCGATCCCGGCAGCATCCGGATGCAGGATCGGCAGCGTGTCACATCTTCTCTTACCCTTCTTGGCCATTTGCTCCTCCGATCAAGCCGGTCGGATGCCCGGGGCGCGGACACAGAGCAAACTCCCAATCGAGATCGTCGCCGGAAACCGGCAGCCGTCATCACACGTCTGTACGCAACCCCAGACCCACGCTTATCGGTCGGGCTTCAAACCGGGCACCAATGTCGGCGCGGGCTGTAGCTGTCATCCGACCGGCTGCGAATATCATCGCTCGACTCGCGTTCCTTTACATCCTGTCTGGCCAAAGGCCAGTTGCACGCTTGAGGGGACTGATTTCATTCCGGCGACGGGAGCGTGCCCCAGGTCATCGGCCATCCCCGGTCCCCAAGTGCGAGGGACCGGGGGCACCCTCAGCTGAATAAATATCTCGCTGAGATCGCGGCCACCCACCGCTGCTGATCTCCTTGAATCACTCCGTCTCGGGTGGGACGTTGGGCAGGCCCTGGAGCTTCTCGGAAGTAAGCAGCGGGTTCTGACGGGCGTTTTGGCCGGATTCATCGGCACATATTAGTCCCGACAAAATCTGTTATCAAGAGCAAACGACGTCTTTCGCAAGTCTGTCTGGATCTGGGCATCGAGGATGTTCGGAAAGCCATTTAAGTGCGTCCTGATCACCTGCCGTAGCCGCCGCCAGCATCAATTTGCGTGCCATTTCTTCATTGCGCGGCACGCCTAGCCCCTTGTCGAAAAGAGACCCCAGATGAAATTGGCCGCGAAAGCTACCGCCAGCTGCCGCCATTTGGTACCATCTTGCGGCCTCAGAATAATCTTGTTTAACCTGGAGCCCATTTTCATATAGAAAACCTATGTTGTTTTCAGCTTCAGCGTGCCCTTGCGCTGCAGCTTTCAGATACCATTTCATCGCTTCGGAATAATCTTTAGGCTCAACGTGGCTATATATCCACCCAATGTTGTATTCAGCCCCCGAATAGCCTTTTTCAGCTGACTTTTGGTACCACTTCTTAGCTTCCTTGAAATCTTGCGGCACGCCTAAACCCAGCTGATACATCCATCCAATCTGATTTTGTGCCTTAGCATCTCCATTGTCCGCTGCTTTGCGATACCACTTCAGTGCTGTTTTGTAATCCACAGTCACGGCTATACCTTCGAGATAAAAATCTCCAATTTGGGCCTGAGCGGGTGGATAGTTCTTGTCTGCCGCTTTCTGATACCATCGCAATGCCTCGGCGGGATCTGGAGCCACCCCTAGCCCTTCCAAATAGAACCAACCAATATTATTCAGGGACATGAGGTGGCCCTGATCGGCAGCTTTTTTGTACCACTTCATCGCTTCAGAGTAGTCCACTGCGACGCCCAAGCCGACTTGATACATCCACGCCAGGTTGCCCTCTGCCCCGGGGTCATTATTTTCTGCTGCCTTCAAGAACCATTTCATGGCTTCATCGTAATTTGTTTCGACCCCTAACCCTCGCACATAAAGGAAACCGACATCGCTTTGCGCTTGTGGGAATCCCAGATCGGCCGCCTGTCGATATAGCTGCATAGCCTTGACATAATCCTGGCGATTAAAGGCTTCGTCGCCTTGCACATAAATAGCGGCCGCACTCGGCGAGGGAACAGCAGTTGTAGTTTGCGCGCTACCTGTGGACATGAGGAATAACATTCCAATTAACGCTGGTGTTGCGATGTTGTGCGCAAAGACCATTTCCTTCTCCTTACCAAGTCCTCAACGATGTCGCAGCCAAAACTGTCTGAGAGACGTCAGCTTAAACCTATATTGGAACAGGGCCTATTTGTTTGAACAGTTACGGATGTAATCCAGCGTTGGTGCCGGTCATCCATGCGCCAAGCGCGTACGTGGTAACGAACGAAAACACAGCTCTTCAGCAACGCGCGAACCCAGATCAACCATCGAGATAGATGGACAAGTGACCTGGTGGATCCCGAGTGAACTCAACCAATGCTAAATGACGCACTTCGTCTCATCACTGATGACTGACTGTTGCGGGAGGGGGGTCGGCTATCCGTCAGTTGCTTCACAGTTAATAAAAATCGCGGCTGACGGCACTCCTCAGGTTTCGCACAAAATCCAAAGTGTAATTTTTGAATCTGTGACGCGGGGGCGGTGGTTCGTCCCACCGTAACAACATAGGGTGGGCACCCCGCCCGAGGGCGTTCGGTGATGTTGATCAACTAGTAATTGACGGTTGGCCCATTGCTGTCCAAAATAGCGGATATCTGTTTGACCCGAGAAATGTTTGAGGAGGCTGATCCCCAGTTACTCTGAAGTGGGTTCCCAGACAGGACCACATTCGGAGAAGAGAGGATCAGCCATGCTTCAAGTATGCAGTGTGTACTCGCAGCTTTTGCAACTGTTTTCGCGCGGGCAGTTCGCTCGGGCAGTCAAACACCACGAGGCGGAGCGCAACGCCAAGGGGTTCAGCAGTTGGGAGCAATTTGTGGCCATGCTGTTTTGCCAGTTGGCGCATTTGAACTCACTTCGCGAAGTATGTATGGGACTGGCCAGTTGTGAATCCCCGCTGAAGCATCTGGGCATCAGCGTCACGCCGAAGAAATCGACCTTGGCGTATGCCAACGCCAACCGTCCTTGGGAACTCTACGAGTCGATTTTCATGCAGCTGTTGGAAAAGTGTCAGATGGAGACGGCGGCGCACGGCCGTCGCAAGTTCCGTTTCAAGAACAAGCTGATGAGTCTGGATGGCAGCGTCATAGAGCTGTCGGCGACCATGTTCGACTGGGCCAAATACACGCAACAGAAGGGCGCGATCAAGCTGCATCTGTTGCTGGACCACGACGGCTACCTACCTTCGTTCGCGGTGGTGACGGAGGGCAAGCATAGCGAGTTGAACGTAGCGCGGGACTTGCGCCTGAAAGCGGGCACGATCCTGGCCGTTGACCGCGGCTACAACGATTATGTGTGGTTCAGGCAATTGACGCGGGACGGGGTCTTCTTCGTCACGCGAATGAAATCCAACACGGTCTACACGACTGTTGAAGTGCGTGCGGTTCCGGAAAAAGGCAACGTCCTCAATGACCAGATCATCTCTGTGCCCTTTTTGAGCAAGAAAGGCGAAGCGCCGGTCCTGTTTCGGAGAATCGAGTACTGGAACGCGGACAAGCAAGAGGTTCTGGTCTTCTTCACCAACCTGCTCCACTTGGCAGCCTCGACGGTGGCCGCGATCTATAAGGACCGCTGGCAAATCGAGCTTTTCTTTAAGGCGCTGAAACAAACCGCAAAAGTGAAGTCGTTCCTGGGCACCAGCGCCAATGCAGTCAAGACGCAGATATGGACGGCATTAATCGCCATGCTGATCCTGAAGTACCTGCAGATGAAATCCAGCTTCGGTTGGTCGCTTTCCAATCTGGCCGCCCTGCTGCGCCAACAGTTGTTCATCTTCAGAGACTTGTGGGCATGGCTCAACACTCCTCTGGAAGGACCGCCAGCCGCAAAGAAACTCTGCGAACAGTTACCGATGCCGCTGATGTGGTAGTCAAGAGTTGGACAGCAGCGAGAGAATCAAAGTCAGATGAACCAGAAGCTCAGCACTTATACGCCAACTCCTTGGACAGCAGGGATACCCAACACATAGAAATCCATCCAGACCGAGTCATCGGCCAAACCTGCCACTATCGGTGGGGAAGATGCCTATGTCGTATGAAATCAACTGCGCAAATTTACTGAATCGCTGTCTTGGACAAGGCTGGCTGAAGGGCCAGAAAACGTTCGAGAAGCTTACTTGCGACAACTCATCTTTAAATACTCATCGATTCTCATCAGAACCTGTGTCATGCACGCCGACTCGCGAGACCGAAGTCATTCGGATTGCCACGTCATCTTGATAAACGATGGCGAAGTCCAGAAGAGTATCGCGTCGAAAGAGAGCAAACTCAGGCGTCGGACGATATTACCCCACGCCTCACGAGTTCCGGCGGAAGAGAGCCGGGCAATCCATGGGAGATTGACCCTCTCAAGGTAGCGAAATCCGATACAAGTTCCTGTGCACGGTGGTGTTCACGAAGGCGTAGTGCTCAGGATCCCTGCCCGGCACGAGATATGCGCGCGGGACTAATTGAGATCCCTTGACCACGCTCGGATCGGCCATCGGCGCGATGCCTCCGGGAGGAAGATCGGGCAAGGTTTCCCCGGGTCCGATGGGAATGGCCAGGCTCCGTCCCGGACTCGTCTCCGATGCTAGGTCTAACTCAAGAACCAGGAATCTTCCGCTTGCAGACCAGGTGGCGAAGCAGTAGCTGACGCACAGGCGCCGCGAAGGCCCGCCGTCGACCGGAATTGCCATCAGCGCCGGGCCGTCGCCGTCCGGCGCCTCAGGAATCACCGCTGTCACCCACCGGCGTCCCGGTGAGATGGCTTGCATCTCGTCGATCGGATAGGGAAGCACCTTCGAACGGTTCGAGCCGTCGAGATTCATCTGCTCGAGGTAGTTCGCATTTCCCTCCGTCCATTGAAATAGGATCCGTCCCCGCGGGCCAAAATGCGGCCACGTTCCACCGCTGCTACCCACTCTGCTTGCGGGCATGCTTCGGTCGACGGTGGCCAGCCAAATCTGAGTAGTTCCGCCCGAGGCCGCGGTTGCATAGACCACCTGTTTGCCATCCGGCGATACATCGTAAGCGACCATCGAAGTTCCCGGGAACACCGCTTCACTTTTCCCTGAACTCACAAACGTGCGCCACAGCTCCGCCCCCGGACCTTCCTGCCCGCGCCGGAGAAGGTAATAGATCATCGTGCCATCGGGGCTAAACGAAGGAGGTGACAAATATCCCGCCACTTCGCCTTCCGAAGAGAGTGGCCGCTCACCTTCAGCGTCGTGGATCCAGATGGCGCTTTCATGCACACCTACTGAAGTGATGACGGAGCGCCCTGTCGGCTCTACCGCGATTCCTTCCTCTTCGGTTGGCCCAAAGGTGATTTGCTCTGGACTTCCTTCTGGAAAGTGCTGGCGCCATAGGTGGCTCCCTCCTTCCACTGTGGCGGCGAAATACATCCAGGAACCATCGGGCGACCAGCCGGCGGACGTGCACGCACCGGTTGGTCCGACTGATTTGGTCGGACTCCGGCCATCCAGAGAAACCAGCCGGCAGGGTGCCCAGTCGCCATTCCCATTCATTTCCACCACCAATGCCCAGTGGTGATCGGGAGAGGGATACGTGTAATGCGCCATGCCGCGCTCGTGCGCAGGGAAATAGACCTCCCGAAGATTAGCGCGCGTGTCGCTTGAGGTCACGACCCCCAGGTGGATTCCTGACCGAATCTGGGAATAGAGAAGCTGATGTTGGTCGAGCCACACGAGTCCAGCCGCGTTCTTCAGCAGAAGATGGGACTCGCCTCCCAACACCGAGACGGTGTAAGTGGAAAAAACCGGAGCATCCATCACGGTATAGGCGATCTCAGATTCATCCGGCGAGAATGCCAGACCGTACTTCGGCCGGCTATCGTCCGTGATGCGCTTGGCTTCTCCATTCGGGAGCATCTTCACGTAGATTTGGTCGGAGCTAAAAAAGGTGTCGCTCCCGCGGATAAACGCCAACATGCGTCCGTCCGGCGACAAGGCCGGTGACACCGCGGAATCTGTGAAATCCGTGAGTTGTGTATATGTGATTTCAGGCGGACGGTGGCGAGAACGATAGAAGGCCGTGGCGGCGATCGCACACAGCACGCAGGCCGCCCCCGCGATGAACCAGAGGACTGGCCTTCGCAGTTGCGGGGAGGACACCGGCAGAGCAGGTTCCGGTGGACTCTCGACCGGCGAAATCCGCGAAACCGGCGCCGAGAACCGGTAACCCTTACCAGTGACCGTCTGCACGAAGCGGGGGCTCTCGGGGTCATCGCCAAGAACCTGGCGGACCTTCCGGACTGCGGTGTTGATGCCGTGCTCGGTGTCGACGAACACTTCACTCGACCAGAGGCGCCCAGCAATTTCGGTGCGGGTCACGAGCTGGCCGTCGCTCGTGATCAGCAGGATCAGCAGCTCCATGGGCTTGCGCTCGAGCTGGAGGGCGCGGCCGTTCCGGAGGAGCTCGAACCGGCCACAATCAAGCCGGAAGTCGCCGAATTCATACACGGCAACCGCCACGGGACCCCCTTCCGCGGATGAAGTATAGCATCGGGCTTCCCGCGAAATGGAGTGAATTCAGGGCTTTGGCGCTTCACCAAAACTTCACCTCCGGCTTTACCTCCGCTTCATTGTCCGGCTGGGTTGTGTTGGGGTTAGCTCGAGTCGCCGGCGAACCCCGGCCGAGGAGGAGAAGGGATGAGGATGAATTGGAAACGATGGGCGCTCGCATTAGGCGCCTTTGCGACTACGCTTGCAACAGCGCCGGGCGCGCTGGCAGCATGCGGAGGTGTCAACCTGCCGCTGGCGCATCCATCTGGCCTGCACTTGCAATACGGTGACGCGAGGCTTATGCCCGCCGCCCTGCTTAACGTCGACGATGACTTCCACGACGATGTCTCGATCGTGGGAATGTGGCATGTGGTCTTCACAGGCCAAACCATGAACGGGGGGTCTTACAGCTTGCCCGAGCCGTTCGACAACTCGGTTGTCGTTTGGCACAGCGATGGAACCGAGATCATGAACTCTTCCCGGCCCGCGCAGGACGGGAACTTCTGCATGGGCGTGTGGCAACAGACGGGAAGCCGGGAGTATTTCCTCAATCACATTCCCTGGCAAGGCAATGATCCAACCGGCAACCCTCAAGGCGGGGCACAGCTCCTGGAGCAAATCACTCTGAGCTCCGACGGGAATCACTATTCGGGAAAGTTCACCTTTCAAGCGTACGATACCAGCGGAAAACCCACACTGGCGGTTACGGGGACACTGACGGCTACACGCATCACCCCGAGCACATCATTTGGCAGTTTGCTATAGGCAGGCTAATCGAGAATGTCAGGGCGGCGGGAGCCGTAGCTTCGCCGCCCGGGCACTTTCTTTGTTGGGTCAACGTGGCGATCGGCGTCGCGCTTCGACCAACGATCCCTTCGCCGGCAGCGGAGGTCGGAATTCGAAACTAGTCCTGATGGACGCCCCAGGTGCCGTCTTGCTTTCCGCGCTGCTGCCCTAGGAGCACCGCCCAATCGCCGAGAGCTCGACAAGTCCGAGACTTTTTGCAAAGCGATCCGAATAACCAGGTGAATGGGTGAGCGCAACAACGCTGACCCCCAGGAGGAAGCAATGAATCGACTCCTGACAGGAGTTCTCTTGTCTGCGGTGGCCTGCATGCCAGCCGCCAGCCAATCGAGTGTGCCCGCTGCGACTGAGCAAAAGACAGGTTCCGAACAGACCGCGGACTGGCATTTCGACAAGCCGGAAGTACTACGACTGATCGCACTGAACGAGGCCGCGGCGCAGGACGGCGAAGCCACACACGCCGATCGCAAACGCCTTGTGATAATTTACTCAAATCTTGGCGTTCTCTACACAGACGCGGGCATGCTTCTCAAATCAGAGAATGCGATTCGCCGGGCAATTGTCCTTCTTGCTAATGGGCCGCAGGACCAGCTCGCCGACGAGATCGGACAATTGGCAGTGTTGCACATGGCGATGGATCAGGTGCGGCAAGCCGAAAGAGGTGAACTCCAGGCCTTGCAGATTCGAGAAGGTGTGGCAGATCCAGTGGGCATTGCACTCGCCGAGAGTGACCTTGCCAGCCTCTATGGGTTGGAGCGGAAATTCCCCAAGGCATTGGACTACTCAGAGCGAGCCTACGATGTTTTGGCGGACCGGCAGGATGTGGGCTTACCCAATCGCATCGGGGTCCGGCAGACGCTGGGATTTGCGCTTACTAGCATGCGAAATTGCGACCGGGGGATTGAAGTCCTGAAGGATGCACTAGATCTCGCGAAGAGCAGTCCGGGGCCGGGCAGCTTGAGCGTGGGATGTAGCGAATACGTGCTGGGGGTCGGATATTGGCATTGCTCCGATCGAGACCATGCGGCGGAGTGGCTGGAGCGCGGCACGACGGACATGAGGGCTGAATACGGCTGGGCCCATGCGATGTACGTGAACGCGATGAAGCAGTATGCTCGCTTTTTGCGAGCGAACGGCCAGCGGGGAGCAGCAGCTTCGGCTGAGGCCGTTGTCCATCAGGCAGAGAGTGTAGTGGATGTGAACGCCCTGACCGGCAGAGCCCAGGGATTCCGATCTTCCCCATCCAACTAAATTGCTCGATCGCAGAGAAGCCACGGTGAGTCAGATCAGTTCAGGCTCAAACCCGGAAACGGGTAGTGTTCGAGTGGTCGGCCATGCTGCCCTTTGACGGATCTTCGGTGCGCCAGGATAAGCCCGGCGCTTTCAGCGGGTGCAATTCCCGCCCCGGCAAGGGGAAGAGCCACCCCACCGGGAATCGAGTCTTGGGCTCATGGAGGTAACGACATGAGTTAAGCGTAGACAGAGCGATGACCAGGCCGTAACGCAAGTGAAGCGATTGAGCCTCGTGAGTCATAAACCCGGAGGCCGACAGAGTCGAAATTCTGGAAGGCTACAGTAGGCGACCGTCAGAGGCGATGGGCGCTGGAGACTCCGGCGGGGTCGGAGAGCACGGCATGGTCAGAAATGGAAGCGTCATGGCACCTGGGAGATCCACCGCTGTCTTGGTTCGGTAATAACGGGCTGAGTATGTCGATCGAATGGCCAAACCTGAGAGAGACAGATGCGACGGTGGAAGTCGGACCTCGCTTATAGTACTTCGAGCGCGGGAAAGCCGCGTACATGGGGAAGAGGCGAGGCAGGTTGAGTTGCTGGTCCAGGGAAACATTCCCTGCACTCAGAGGTAGGAGAAGGATGTCTACAAAACTGGACCAGATCATGGAGAAGGCAAAGTCAAATCCGAAGCTGCGCTTCACCTCGTTGGCGCATTTGCTCACGCCGGAATTCCTCACGGAAACCTGGAAGCAAATGAATCGGCGCGGTGCAAGCGGTGTAGATGGGGAGACGATGAAGGAGTTTGAACAAGACTTGGACACACGCGTCCAACAACTATGTGAGCGCTTGAAGCAAGGGACCTATAAGGCTCCACCGGTACGCCGTGTGGAGATACCGAAGGGTCCTGGCAAGGCAGGTACGAGGCCGCTCGGAATTCCGACCGCCGAAGACCGCCTGCTGCAACGAGCGGTTGCGCGGCTGTTGGAAGCAGTGTTCGAGGCGGATTTTCTGGAATGCTCGTATGGATTTCGGCCTGGACGCAATCCTCACGGTGCCCTTCAGGCACTGCGGAAGATCATCGTCACGAAGAAGGTTGGAAACTTGTTCGAGGCGGACATCCGGGGCTACTTTAACCACATCCAGCATGATTGGCTGCAGAAGATGGTTGCTTATCGAATTGCAGACCCGCTCATCCTGCGCCTGATCGGCAAATGGCTGAACGCGGGGTTCATGGTGGGAGGAGTTGTGACGCGGACGGAAGAAGGTTCGCCGCAAGGCGGTCCGATCAGTCCGATCTTGTCCAATATCTACCTGCATTTTGTTCTTGATCTTTGGTTTGAAAAGAAGATCAGGCCGACGTGTCAGGGAGAGGCATATTTGACGAGATTCGCTGATGACTTCGTGGTGAATTTCCAATACCGGCGCGATGCGGAAGAGTTCCAAAAGAACCTGACGGATCGATTCGGAAAATTCGGATTGGAGTTAGCAGAAGAAAAGACGCGGATCATGCACTTCGGGCGATTTGTCCGAGGGAACCTCGCGAAGACCGGCCAAAAGCCGGACACGTTTGACTTCCTGGGTTTTACGCATGTGTGCGGCACCGATCAAGGAGGCAAGTTTGCCTTGGTGCGGATTCCGTGCCTCAAAAGCCGCCGAAAGTTCTTGGCCAAATCCAAGGAATGGCTCAGGCAGCATAGGCATGGGACGCTGGCGGTCAGATCGGCAGCTTGTTTGAGCCGCGCTTCCGTGAGGGGGAAATCGTCTGCGCCGGGACCATGCCGTTCGCCCTCATTCCAATGGGTGATCACGTGCGCCATGGGGTCGATGACAAAGACGCTCCATACAGGGCAAACAGGCGGGACCAGCGTATCCAGCCGATCGCAGTCGGGCAGTAGATCGCCGCTGGGCATCGACTCCGCTGACTCCATCATCAGCCGCCCGTCCGCGTCTCGGGCGATCCTGTCGGGGTAGCGTTCGTTACGGAGAAATTGTTGTTTGCCGTCCGGGAGAACTCTCACACTACGCGCGTACTTGATCGCGGAGAAGGGATGGCCAACGATCAGCCGCGATGTCTCACTGCCTGCTGCAACTGCTGGCACATCCTGCGCCATGAGATAAGGATTTCTGGCGAGCGCAACCGCCACAACAAGGCTGGGCAACGCGACAAGGGCCATAATTCTCATGCATCGACCTCCTGAAAGAGTGGCGTGTGTCCCGGACTGGCCGATAGGTTGATGTTCGCATCAAAAAGGACAATTGGCTTGACATTTGATAAGTCCGGAATTACCGACTATGGGGAAGTTTGGGCCGCTGGCTGGCTCATCGTGATCCACCTCACTCGAAACTTCCGCATTGGCTGACAATCCACCAGCAACACGCGATTCGAGGTTCAGCCGGGCGAGATAATTGCCTCGCCCTATGGCTTCGACTGCGAAATGGTGACCCCAAAATGGCTCATAATCGCGTCGGAGAATTTCACGTAAACAACGTCAAGCCAGCCCCGAACTTTTACTCGGCGCTCCCCTTGACAATCGACAAGAGAAATGGGAGCCTGTTATCGAGTATCGACGGGGACGGTATGCCAACGCCAACCGATTTGCTCCAGGGCACGCTCGATTTGCTGATCCTACAGACGCTTGCTCTTGAACCGATGCATGGCTGGGGCATCGCTCAACGCATCCAACAGGTCTCCAGGGACATGCTGCAAATTGGCCAGGGCTCGTTGTACCCGGCACTGTATCGATTGGAATACAAAGGGCGGATCAAAGCGGAATGGGGCAATTCAGAGAACAATCGGCGTGCGAAGTTCTACAAATTAACGATCACTGGTAGAAAGCATCTAGAAGCAGAACGAGCAACCTGGGATCGACTTTCGGCGGCCATCAGTCTTGTTCTTGGCAAGACTGCCGAGGTGCCGTCATGATCGTCGAGTTCTGGACTTGGTTTCGTTATCTCCTATTCCGCAAGAGTCGCAAAGAAATCGACGAAGAGATCCGGTTTCATCTTGATCAATTGACCGCTACCAAAATGAACTCGGGTGTTTCGGAACTGGAGGCTCATCGACAGGCCCTCGTCGAGTTTGGGAGCCTTAACGCAACGCGTGAAGGATGCGAACAAAACCGCCCTGGATGGTGGGCCGGCATCATCGCGCAGGATTTTAGATACGCGCTGCGCGGAGTCCTGCGTAATCCTGCGTTTTCGATTGCGATCATACTAACGCTCGTGTTGGGGATCGGCTCAAGTTCAGCCGTTTTCAGCGTCGTAGACAGGATTCTCTTCCGGCCATTGCCGTATAGCGATGCCGGTCGGTTAGTTTCCGTTGGCCTTGTGGCACCCATCGAACCGCAAGAGTTCATGCTGGGCGGTTCTTACTACGAGTGGCAGGACAACCAGAAGCCTTTTGTGGCGATGACGTCGGAAACCGGCGTAGAACCTTGCGATCTGACCGAGGCCAACCCGGTACGTCTGGATTGCGCAAACGTTGAGAACAATTTTCTGCCGACCCTCGGGATTACACCTGTGGTCGGGCGTAACTTTCTGCCCAGCGAGGATCGGCCAAACGCGCCGAGAGTGGCTTTGATTTCCTATGCATTGTGGCGATCCAGATTTCAGCGTGACCCTTCCATTGCAGGCAAGATCACCCGCATTGACGGAACGGCAACAGAAATCGTCGGCGTGCTCCCTCAGGATTTTGAGATGCCGAGACTGCAAGCTGCGGACGTGCTGTTGCCAGAGTCATTGGATGTGGCGGCCGAGCGCAGAGCAGATCCGGGCCGTCCATTATGGGCATTTGCTCGGCTCAAGGCCGGAGTGACACTAGCGCAGGCAACGGCAGCACTCGAACCCTTATTTAAGTATTCTCTGCGATTGGCGCCGGCGCCTTTCAGGAAAGAGGTGCACTACACGGTTCGACCGCTACGCGATCGTCAGTTCCATGATGTGCATCGCGCTGCCTGGATCCTCATGGGATTGGTGATGGCGGTATTATTGATTGCTTGTGCAAATGTTGCTAGCCTGCTGACGGCGAGACGGGCCGGCCGTCAACACGAAATGGCCGTTCGCGCCGCACTCGGCGCGAGTCGTCTGCGTTTGCTGCAGGCGGCGATCCTCGAATCCATTGTTTTGTCGGCAACTGGCGCTCTAGGAACTCGTTGAAAATCGCCGCATCGCAGCGTCTTTCCTTGTGATTTGTGTCTCTGCCCGTTTGATATCTGTTCGAAATGTGTGTTTGGCCGGTGTTTATTGGGGTTCGCGGGCCCGCAGGTCAGGTCCCCGTGGCCTGCAGCGGTCGTTCAGGCACACTGCTCCCCGAGCCTTGCCGGTGCTGTTGCGCCATCAGCCGCGGCAGCCGGATCAGGTTGTGTGCCGCGCAACTGAACACGAACAGCCAGTCCACCTTCTCCAGCCCCCGCAGCTTGACCTGGCGCAGTGGGCCGGTTTGCTTCAGCCATCCAAAGCCCTTTTCGATCAGCCATCGCCGGCTCAGGCTTACGGCGTAGCCAGGCTGTCGCGTGGTTCTGCGGTCCAGGTTGCTCTTGCGGCCCTTGTCGTTCTTGGTCACATGCGGTGTTACGTTCAACTCTCGCGCCGTGCGCACAAAATCCTCGCTGTCATAAGCCTTGTCCGCGCCCACGGTGATGCGGCGTGAGCGTCCCTCTTGCTTTTCGGCAAGCATCAACAGCGCTGCATCGCGCTCGGCGTACCCATCCGCGTGCGTCACCATCGCCGCGGCTATCAATCCGTTGCGGTTCTCCACCAGCGCATGGCCCAGATAGCTTAACTTCGATTCCTTCCCGTAGCTCTTCTTGTACAGCCGCGCATCGGCGTCGGTGGTCGATGCATGCGTCTTGTTGCTCCGCTTCTGGCCATGGAAATTCGCCCCGTCGCCATCATCGGAACCATCCTTGGATCGGAAACTCTTCTGCGAGGCCCATGCCTGGATCAGCGTTCCATCGACAGTGAAGTGCTCGTCGGACATGAACCGCTTCGCCTGCTTGTTCACTTCCGCGAAGAACTGTTGCGCCACATCGGAGGTCAACAGCCGGTCGCGGTTCTTCGAGAACACCGCATGGTTCCACACCGCGTCGTCCATGCCCAGCCCCACAAACCAGCGGAACAGCAGGTTGTAGTCGATCTGCTCGACCAGCAGCCGCTCCGAGCGCACCGAGTAAAACACCTGCAACAACAGCGCCCGCAGAATGTACTCCGGCGCGATCGATGGCCGGCCCGAGTCCGCATACAGCGCATCGAACTCCGGGCTCAACGTCCGCAGACCGCGTCCGTCAGCTTGCGAACCGCACGCAGCGGATGATCCTGAGGCACCCGCTGCTCCAACGATACATAGCTGAACATCCCGTCCTGAACCCGCTCGTCTCCACGCATGCCTATTAGACGAATACATCTCCCCCGTCGCAAACGGGTACCTATTTCAACAAGTTCCTAGTACTACTGTGTTATAAAGTAGATACCTCTGCTTCGGTTATTCTGACGGTGTAATTTGTCGGGTAGTACGTTGATGGAATGAGCCCTCGCCAACTGGATTTCTCGCGTCAAGGGGAACGTCTGCAGGTCTATCTTGATGGTCTGACAGAAGCCGCCGGACATGCTGATCGCGTGGTTCCTATCGAGAACTATACGAAGGGACTCATGCTGCCGATCGAGCGCAAGAGCGTGGAGCCGATGGCGGCACGTCTGGCTCCGGGCAACGTACGCCAGATGCATCAGTCGTTGCATCACATCGTTGCCGATGCAGCCTGGAGCGATGACGCGCTTTTGAATCAAGTTCGCAACCAAGTGCTTCCCGTCATGACGCGGAGACATGCACTGGCGGCCTGGATTGTGGATGACACGGGATTCCCCAAGAAAGGTACTCATTCGGTTGGAGTCACCCGTCAGTATTGCGGGCAGTTGGGCAAGCAGGACAACTGCCGAGTGGCGGTGAGTGTGTCGCTTGCCACCGAAGAGGCAAGTATTCCCGCGGCCTACCGTCTCTATCTTCCCGAGGTGTGGGCAAACGACAAGGAGCGGCGCAAGGAAGCCGGCGTACCCAAGGAGATAAGTTTCCAAACCAAGCCGGATATTGCGCTTGGGCAGATCCGTTCGCTGGTTAACGAAGATGTACCACGCGGTGTGGTTCTTGCTGACGCCGCCTACGGCGACGATAGTGGATTTCGCGAAGGACTCGTATCACTGGGGCTTTGCTATGCGGTTGGCATCAAGTCCTCGACCACGCTTTGGCCCCCGGGCATCATGCCGCTGCCGCCCCGGCCGAAGGGAAAAATGGGCCGTCCGCCGCGGCTATTGCGGAGGGATGAACAACATCAGCCACTCTCTGCGAAAGACCTTGCTTTATGCCTGAGTACTACTGACTTGCGCAAGGTGCACTGGCGTGAGGGAACACGCGGCATGATGCGTTCACGCTTTGCCGCGGTTCGTGTTCGCGTAGCCCATCGCGACTACTGGCGCAAAGAACCGCATCCTGAGCAATGGCTGTTAATCGAGTGGCCGGCAGGAGAGAAGGAGCCAACAAAATACTGGCTGTCGAATCTAAACGCCTCGATCATTCTGCGCAAATTGGTTGGCATCGCCAAACTGCGCTGGCGCATCGAGCGCGACTACGAAGAACTGAAACAGGAACTTGGCCTGGGCCATTTCGAAGGTCGGAACTGGCGCGGATTTCATCATCATGCAACTCTGTCGATTGCAGCCTACGGCTTCCTGGTTTTGGAGCGGTGCCTTTTCCCCCCCTCAGCCAACTCACAGCCTGTCGAAGCAGAAAACATCCAAGTTCAAATACCCGCAATGCAATCCAACTACACGCCCCGCGGCGCTGCCCGTAAGAACAGAACGGCATAATCCTCAATCCGTCGCCACACTTCGACGCCAGATCGCAACCCACCTCGTCCGCTCGCTGCCTCGTTGTCCGTGCTGTCTTCACGGAAGTTTATAACACAGTAGTACTAATGCTTTGTTCAGAAAGTGGGTCGCGTTCTCGCGCAAGAAAGAGGCAGAGCAATTGTGCGCAAAATTGACGATCTGAATCGTACCGATCGCTGTCGTCGTCACCGCGCGTCCCGCGCCGATCAATTAGATTAAACAATTGAATGCTTGGAGTCCGGTCCAATTTCCCGGCCAGTTCCTCGATGAACGGACCCATTGTTCCAGGCCAAGCATCACGAATTTGCTGGCGTGAAAGCGCGGTGCCAGATTGAAGACGAATGAACAAGTCTCGTACCTCATCTGCATTCACGACCTCCTTAATGACGAACACGTCAATTTCCTTGTTCTCCAGTTGATCGCGTAGATTCGATTCCAATTCTGAAAATCGTTTTTTCCCCCAGGGGGATGGAATGCCGCGAAGGCTGTTTGGAAGCCTTAGCTTCTTGTCCGTGGAATCGAGCAAAGCAAACTTACCAGCGTAGAAATCAGCCATCGCGCGGATTCGCTGTTGCCCATCCACAATTTCGTACCGAACTGTCTCTACTCCCCCGAGGCCCTTCGAGCGCATTTCCTGCAAGAAGATCGGAGGTATTGGATATTGCCGGAAAATAGAGTCAATGAGACCCTGCATTTGAGACTGCGACCAAGAAGCGCCGCGCTGATATTCTTCGTTGATTTTCAGCGAACTATCATTCCAGGCGTGGACCAAACTTTCGGTCTTGAATTTCTTCGGGGTGTATTCCATCGCGGGACAACCTCGATTCGCAACAATCATTCAGAGCCACAGAGAACGCTATAAGACTATCGCACAACGCTGTCCAGGATTCTTCTCGCCAGTTGCACGCTGTCTGCAACCACTGCCGTCAATCTTGGCGACGGTCTGCTGATGTCATCTCGCGCCAGCCGGACAGCGGCAATGATGGATGCAGCGATCAATAATAAACTTGCTCTTCTCGCTCCTGCCTTTCCAGGAGGTCTATCGCGAGCTGCAAGATTTGGGTTTCCTTTAGCGCGGCATCCAGACGATAAGCGATTGCAGCCATATCATCGCTAGTCAACGTCGTAGTCTCGAACTCATTTGCTAGTGAGGAGTAGACATTGCGACTCAGCGCCAATTGCGCTTTCAGAGACTCAACCTTGTGTTTGCGGGTAATCAATTCCAAGGCTCCACTCTCAGGGGCGCTTCGTCTGTGCTTTGCGAGCGGCCAGCGACAAATTGGGATTTGCTCTGGCCTTTGGCTGATATTCCTTGGCTATGTCCCAGCGTGCGACATGAGATGCGAATCGGGGAGCGCCACTATTCAACTCACACACTTCATGGGGCGCTGCTCCGCAAGTTGGACAGGCGAATTTCAGAGAAATATCAGGTTCGGCCATTTGAACTTATACAACAGTTCGACCAAACAATGATGGTCAATTCTGAACACTTCGCGCCAGCAATGCACTCATTTTGTGGGTGGGGATTCAACTCTTCTCGTTCAAGCCAATGATCGGGAGCGAGCGCGGATGCACTTGTTTGCAGTGCGCATCAAATCGAAGATTCACCTGGCGTACCTGCTCGTCCGTCAGCGATGAAAGACGCTGCGACCCGACATCGAACACAGCATCACATTCGGAGCAAGACCACACGTAAGGAACAACAGGGTGAACTGTCGTCCAAGCGGACGCTATCAAAGTTGGCATAGTAACTGTACTCTACGTCTTCCGCCTCGTTGACTTCAGTTGCATTCGTTGACGAACAGCGCCCCCAAATCCGGTGTCGTCTCGGATTCGAGTCCGACCAAACTTACAACTCTCAGGGGGCGCTACAAGGGACTATACCTGTGTCCAGGCTGTGGGAATGTGATGTAGGTCACACGCGATGACTATCACATATTGGGTTGAATCTCCACTCTCATTGTGATAGTGTAAAGCATTGATTATAAGATAGATATGCCATTTGTCAAGTACCTAATTTTGGCATAAAAGGTACCTTGGAAATGGCACCAAAGATGTTTTGACCACAGAGTAGGCTCGTGAGATTATTCAGGCATCAAATGGCATCTCAGAACCAACCGGTAAGCCGGAGAGAAAGGGTCAAAATGAAAGATTTGTCAGTAGTGCCTGCCTCGGCTTCAAGCAAGTCCACGTCAACTGCATGGTTGTTAACAGAGTTTGGAATCAACCGTGAGAAATTTGTTGCCATCACATACACCAAAGAGGCACTGACCACGAAAGAGACGGCTGCACGCGAACACCTTGAGAGCGCAATCCAGGAAGCGATGAAACGGTTTCACAATGAGTCCATGGGTCTGGTGGCTGATGTCGAACTCTATCCCTGCCCTGAAGACTGTGTGCATTGCAGAGAGGCTGCTATCGAGGCCGCATAGACGGGTTGCAGCACAGTGCAGCACTATTTATAGCATCGATTTATCAATGTAAGTGATTGATTATAAAAGACATGGCGGAGAGACTGGGATTCGAACCCAGGTTAGAGTTTCCCCTAAACACGCTTTCCAAGCGTGCGCCTTCAGCCACTCGGCCATCTCTCCGATCTGCAGCTCTGACTGTTTGAATTTAGCATATTTACGGTCGTCACTCCTTGTGATCGCCGCAACAGCACCGTGGCCGTTCAATCCGGGCTTGCACGCCCTGAAATCGTATACAGCTTAGAGTGGCCTGATTTATAGTGCCTTGTTGCCGGCTGCCCGCGACCTTGCCTTGGCGTTGGGCGAATTCTTACCCGAATGAGGTCTTCTGATGTCTAGAATCTCCCGTCGCAATCTGCTTTATTCAGGATTTGCGCTCTCCACGTCGTCTCTCGTGGCGCGTTCGGTGTGGGGGCGTACAGCCGCATTGCTCGCCAACACCCCCGAAATGAGTTTCGCCAATGCGACGGCTGTGATGCCGCCACGCGAACAGTTCCTCTTCGATTTTGGGTGGAGTTTCCAGTTCGGTAACGGAAACGAGCCGGCGAAGGACCTCGGGTTTGGCAAAAACCAGGAAGGATTTGCGAAGACCGGGGATTTCGCCTTCGCCAAGGTGGGCTTTGACGACTCCAAATGGCGCAAGTTAAATCTGCCACACGACTGGGTGGTTGAGTTGCCCTTTGTGTGGGACGAAGACTTGAGGGCGCACGGGTATAAGCCGCTGGGGAGGCATTATCCAGAGACCAGCGTGGGCTGGTACCGGCGGGAGTTCGATGTTCCGACGAGCGACGTCGGGCGGAGATTTGCCGTCGAGTTCGACGGGGCCTTTCGCAACGTGATGGTGTTCGTGAACGGGTGCTTCATCGGCAGCAACGACAGCGGCTACGCGCCTATTCGGTATGACGTTACAGACTTCGTGGCAATAGGCGCGAAGAACTGCATCGTTGTGCGAGTCGAGGCGAGCCTTGGCGCAGGCTGGTTCTATGAGGGCGCGGGAATTTACCGGCATGTGTGGCTGACCAAGACCGATCCGCTGCACCTGGGCCAGTGGGAGAGCTGGGTGCGTACATCCAACATCACTGACAACTCCGCAACGCTCTCGCTCTTCACGCAGGTGCGCAACGACGGTAGAGACGGTGAGTCTGCCTCGGTGTCCTGGCAGGTTCTCGATCCCAGCGGTGAGGCAGTAGCGACAGCAGACGCCGCAGCCCAGACAATCGCCAGCGATGCGAGCGTGGGCTTCTCCGCGACTGCGAAGCTCGCCCATCCGGCGCTGTGGTCCGTCGACGCACCCAATCTCTACTCCGCTGTCGTCACCGTCAAATCCGGCGACAAGGTTCGTGACGCCGAACGGATCACTTTCGGCGTGCGCACTGTGCGCTTCGACGCCGACCGCGGCTTCTTACTCAACGGCCAGCCGATGAAAATCCAGGGCACCTGCAACCATCAGGATCACGCAGGCGTCGGCTCCGCGTTGCCTGACAGGCTGCAGGCCTTCCGCATCGGCGTACTGAAGCAGATGGGCTGCAACGCGGTGCGGACCTCGCATAACATGCCGACGCCGGAGTGGGTCGAAGCCTGCGACCGCGTGGGGATGATGATGATGTGCGAGACGCGGCAGATGAGCTCCAGTCCGGAAGGGCTGGCGCGGCTTGAAGTCATGATCAAGCGCTATCGCAACTCGCCGTGCATCATTCTCTGGTCGATTGGCAACGAGGAGTTCCTGCTGCAAAACGCGATGGCCGAAGAGGGCGCGAAGATCGCCGCGACCATGGTGCGACGTTGCCATGAACTTGACCCCACGCGCGTGGTTTCAGCGGCGGTCAACGGGGATAACGAGAAGGGAGTGTCGGACGCACTCGACATCATCGGCTTCAACTACATGCTCAAGTTTCCCGATGGCTACCACAAGGCGCACCCTGACAAGCCGATCTATGGATCGGAGACCGCGAGCACGATCTCTACGCGCGGTGTGTACGAGACCGATCCGCTGCGCAACACGCTCAGCGCCTACGACGTGAACCACACCAGCTGGAGCGAGATCGCCGAAGATTGGTGGCCATTCTACGCGACGCGGGAGTGGGAAGCGGGCGGATTTGCGTGGACCGGATTTGACTATCGCGGCGAGCCAACGCCTTACGGCTGGCCGTCAATCAACTCCAATTTCGGCATCGTCGACATGTGCGGATTTCCGAAGGACAACTTTTTCTATTACAAGGCATGGTGGGGCAAGGAGGCCTTGCTGCATCTTTTTCCGCACTGGAACTGGGAGGGCAGGGAAGGCGAGGAAATTCCGGTGTGGGTTCACTCGAACCTGGATGAGGTGGAACTGCTGTTGAATGGCAAAAGCCTCGGCCGGAAGAAGGTCGAGGGTTACCAGCATGTGGAGTGGAAGGTGCGTTACGAACCAGGCTCGATCGAGGCGCGGGGATGGAAAGACGGCAAGCTCGTGCTCACGGAAAAGCGCGAGACGACGGGGGAGCCGGCCTCAATCCGCTTGACTGCGGATCGCGCCGCGATCGACGCGAATGGCGAGGACGTAGCGATTCTGACGGTGGAAGCGCTGGACGCGCAGGGCCGAGCGGTTCCGACCGCGGGCGTGCTGGTGAACTTCGAGGTTTCCGGCGAAGGCGCGCTGATCGGTGTTGGCAACGGCGATCCCAATTGCCACGAGAGCGACAAGGAGCCGCAGCGGTCGCTGTTCAACGGCCTGGCGCAGGTGATTTTGCAATCGACCAAAACGCCGGGTGAGATTCACTTGACGGCAACCGCGAGGGACCGGCTTGAGAACCCAATGGTTCCTGCCAAGCTGGTGATTACGACAAATAAAGTGGAGCTGCGACCAGCGGTGGCGTGAAGGAGGGAATGGGGAGCAAGGGAGCAAAGGGAGCAAAGGGACGAGTTGGCGGAGTTGGCCGGTAGTTCGTAGTGAGTGCCGGTTCGCAATCCTCGGTTCACAGTTCGCGGTATTCAATCGCCGATGACGACGTGTTTACTCTTCGGTACCCCCTCCCCATCCCTTATCCCCCCGCCGGGGGTGGCCCGGGAATTCTTTTATTTTCATCGAGTTACCTTGGCCGGATCACGCCTAAATCCTCTATTTTTGAGGAATTTAGAAGCCAAATTCTTCAAAACAGAGGTTCTTTCGACGGTGGAGCGGGAACAGAAAAACGATTTCGGAAATGCAGGGTCCGATCATCGATTCCATTACCAGAGTAGCGACCTGCGGGAAATAATCTGCAAAAAAAGTGGTGAGGGAAGCCATTGAAAAGAACGGAGAAAGGAAGATTTTGGGCGGGAAGGGGGTTGACAGCGGAAAAGCAGCGGACTTGGCGGAGCCAGCCATAAAATCAATTTCATGTTGATCGCGCCTCCGGAAATCTTGACCTCCAACGGACGCTTGCGCCACATGGTGAAGAGCGATTCGGCGGTGTTTTCGGAAATGAATGCTGACCCACTCGTGATGGAGTTCTTTCCGCGTCCATGGTCTCGCGAAGAAAGCCGTGCAGCCCTTGAAGAGATTGAGGCGGGCTTTGCCCAGAGAGGATTTGGCATCTACGCTCTGGAGTGCGATGTAGGGTTCGCCGGAATCGTCGGCCTTTCCGTGCCGGCCTTCGACGCCTCCTTCACTCCATGCGTAGAAATACTGTGGCGGCTCCTTCCCCGCTTTTGGGGAAGAGGTCTTGTATCTGAAGCAGGCGCGGCCGTTCTCAAGATGGCTTTCCAAACGTTGCGAATGCCGGAGGTCGTGGCGTTCGCGGCAGCAGGAAACGTACGATCGATCCGAGTCATGGAACAGATCGGCATGGAAGGGGACCGACAGAAGTATTTCGATCACCCTGCTGTCGCAGATATCCGTTTACGGCGACATGTTCTGTATCGGGCAAGACCGAAACTCTCCGTCATCGAGTGACCGCCGATTCGGAAATAGCTCAAGAATGGGTAGTAGATCAGTCTGAAATGGCGCTACGCCGGGAACCCTTTAGCGCGGCCTGTTTCGAAGGAGCATGAAGATCACAATGATTGCTATGACCACACCTATCACTAGGCTAGTGTTTGAATGATGCATTCCCGGTGTCGTGATCGTACCATGCCTAATTGCTCGGCCAATGCGCCCGATTTTCCGACCTGTCGGTCAGTCACAAGCACCAAAAATGGATTGCCGCACGGTACTGAAGGGCAGGGCGCACAGGTTTTAGACTGAGGCACTTGTTTGACTCAGAACCGGTTTGCCTGCTCGCAGCTTCAGATCGGTCCGGATCACCGATCCGTAACGCAGGTGATGTTTCATTCTCATCACCGGCCGTTCGATCAGGAGAAAACTCAGCATGCCCAGCGCGAGGGTCGTGGCAAAGGCCAGGCCGCCCGAGAGCAGAATCGCAAATGACTGCCGCATGTGCGCGGCCAGTTCCGGCGTAAGGGTCCCTATGAAATAGGCCGCAAATGTTGCATGGAACACGTACATGCTGTAACTTAGCGCGCCCAGCCCGCACACCCACCGTTGGCTGCACAGACGGTTCACCGGGCTACCTTCGTCCATCACCATCATCACAATTCCGACCGCCGTCAGATGTTCAATGGGGATCAAGATCTCATCGCCCCAATACGTCCACGCCCACAGTTCGCCCTTCCACAGAGCCAGCAGGATCACAGTAGCGCACCCGGAAGCGACAACCCATTTAGCGAAGGGCTTGATTCGGTCGTAAACTGGACTTTCGCGCAACAGCCCGAGCAGGACTCCTGCCAGGATGGCGTCCACTTGCGTAGGCGAGAAAACCCTGAGATCGGATGGAGACACAGAGACCAGCGGGGCAGCGAGCCGCAATGCGCAACTGACCGCGATCAACCCGCCGGCAATGGCAATCAGCTTCCGCCGTTCCGGGAATAGCCACACCACCAGCGGCCACAACAGGTAAAACTGTTCCTCCACCGCCAGCGACCAGAAGTGAGCCGTCACAATCGGACCGCCTAGCTGATGGTGGGCAAAATCCGGGACCAGATTCTGAACGTACAGAAAATGCATCAAGTAAAAGTGACTATTGAGATGAATTCCGCGGTAGAGCGCAAAGCATCCTATCGCCAACAGCGTTATATAGAAGACTGGAAACACGCGAAGAATCCGGCGCGTATAAAAGATCCTGAAATATCCTTCCCGGTGGCGTGTGTGATACAGGATTCCGCCAATCAGATAACCGGAGAGCACAAAGAACGACGGCACTGCGAACAGCACCATCGACGAAAGTGCAGTGAGCGCCTTGAGGCGGATGGTGTCCGGGTGCCCAAGCTGTCTGGCAATAAAATAGTGCCCGCAGAAAACCAGCAGAAACCCGTATCCGCGAATGCCAGCGAGGCACGGCTGGTATCTTTGCACTCGTTCGATCGACTGGTTGGACTGCATCCCCTCTCACCCGCTTCAAAAAACGATCAATCTCCGGCTATCCGAGATGACCCCCATCGGCCATTGAACAAATCGAGAACATCCGGCGCGGCGGAGCCGGATCGTTGCAGGCAATCAAACGGAAGAATGGAAGCTAATCCGGGGCAATTATCTAGTTAGATTTGCTTTCGTATGCGGTGAATCCGCTACTGTAATTCGAAACAGATTAAGCTAACTTTACCTCTGCATTGAATGCGAAGAACTTCCACGAAAGTTGTAATTACATGGCTCAGTTCGGACCCGCGTCCGACTGCATCGCTAATTCGGTTGGGACGGCAGTCAGTTAAATGATGATCGCGGGCATCCTAACGGGTATGCATGGCAGTTCCGCTTTTCCGGTGGGGGTGGCAGCATCAACCCCTCGGCTACAATGGCGGTCTCCGCACGTTGTGTGTGCGCCGTTCGGGAGAACGATGGGAGTCCTTTTGATCTTGTCGTTTGAGAGTATGCGAGGTATTTATCTTCCCGGATTCCGGTCGAATGACCGGCAACACGGAAGTTGCACCATTTTGGGTTATGGAAGAATTGCCGACGACACGATCAGAACTCTGCATTTGGCAATTTTGCCCGCCAAGTGACTTGGTGATTTCGCTAGGCAGGCGTAAGGTGGCCGACAGCGGCTTTTTTCGGTGGTGCCTTTATGGTTCTGAATCGGTTGCGCTTCATTTGGACTGTTGCTTCGATAGCGGCGCTCTTTTGCTTTTCTCGTTCTCCGTTGATCAACGCTCGATGCGCGGGGCTTCACGCAGGGATTACCGCCCAACTTGTTCCGCTCAAGGCCGGGTATTCCGATCCGGAACATCTTTTGTTGGCGTTTCTGATCGTCAACGATTCAGATTCCGTGCGGAATGTTGCCGCCCGGTCCTGGAACCTCATTGTTAACGGCACTGAACTACCCGACTCGGGGATAATCTTTGGAAATGGGCTTGGCCCCGTTGGTGGATGGAATGAACTAAATCCTGGTGAGAATTACCAATTCGCCAAGACATTGCCGGTTAGCGTCTACTTCAAAAAACCGGGCGAGTACAGAGTTTCCTGGAAGGCTGACGGTTTTCAGAGTCCTACCATTCTAGTGGGAATCCCCGGCAAATAGAACGATTCAACAGCCGGTGCTGCTGGTCGGTCAAACCATATTTCGCGAGTTCCGGGCGGATTACCGGTCAACCGGAAGCGAATCTTCCGATCCTAAAAAGGCACCCAGGCACACATAAGGATCGGATCGGTGCACACTCGAAATGTGTCGAGTTGATCCATCGAAGCTCTGGGAAGTGAGCTCACCGCTCGCTGTTTCTGAAAACACGACCTGCAAAGTACGGGCCTGTCCTGTCTGGGCGCGAATGGATCCGTAGTCACCGATCCGCATTCCGCGCAGGTTGTCTTAGTCCCACGGCAAACAGGCCGAACGGGCTTCCGGGAAGCAAGATTGCGCTTCGCTTTGCACTCTTTGCAATGCTTCGGCATGTTCACAAACTACTTAGAGCGATAGAAGAATTGCTCACGAGCCGAAAACAAGAAATCGGCTCCGCAATCGACGCACCTCAGCTCTTGTATCAACAAATTCCATGCGCTCCCGCGCGACCGCTGAACGATTGCGGAAGAATCCTTTCGACCAGGCGCACTCTAAAAATCTAAAGCGTATCCCAATAGGACGAGCACATATGGAATGAGTTGAACTCAGGACCGGTCTCGACGACGACAGCGGACGGCACGAGGGACAGCCGCTTTTCGGCCGTCGGTTCGTAAGGCGGCCAGTACACCTGTGTGCTCGAATTAGGGTCGCCCTTCTTCGCGAATTCCGTCCAGTAGCTGATCATGGAAGCGGAGAGGTCGCCCTCGGGAGTCCCGGGTGTAATGGTGCCCTTGTCGAACAAATACTGAACGTCGGCGCTGTGGTAAGCGCCCAGCGGGAAATCGACGGTGGGATAGGGCGGCGATGGCGGTGGCGGCGCATTTTCGTCGGCGAATTCATAGGCCCAGACGGGGACATGCCCAGCGAGATTGGTCTCAGCGCGGCGCGCGGGACAAACAAAGATGCCGTCGGTGCCGGCTGAGCTCAACAGAAGCTCGGTTTCGTTGCCGGGCGGAGGCGGCGAGGTGGGAAGCGGATATTCCGTCTCGACGCTGGAAGCGATGGTGCCAAATGTCTTCGCGAACGAGCTGTCGTAGTCGCTGTTGGTGAGGGCGGGCTGGATTTCGCCCACGAAGTACCGGTATTCGTCGTGATTGTTGCCGGCGATGACGGGCACTTTGTTGAACTTGCCGCTGAAGAATGCGTCGCCCGGCGTCCGGGTGAGCAGGGTTCCGTCGATGACCGGATAGGGCGTTTTTGAATCAAGAGCATCGACGAGCGCGGTCGGCGTGGCAGCGCGCAGGCAGGTCGTGTCGCCGCCGGAGCATCCGGCCGCGGATGCGTAAGCAGCGCCGGAAAGGATAAACGGCGGGTAGCCTACGGTTTCAGCCGTGGCGATGGGGAGAATGAACGGGCGATAGTGAGGAGAAAAGCCGGCGTAGGATCCGCTCTGATCGATGGCTTGATCGAAAAGTCCGGCGGCCAGCGGAGAGGCCAACTGGCTATAGACGCTCAGGCCTCCGGCGGATTCCCCGAAGACGGTGATGCGCGTTGGATCGCCGCCGAATGCCTCGATGTTGTTCTTGACCCACTGGAGCGCGAACTGCTGGTTCATGAGGCCGTAGTTCGCGGCGAGATGGCCCTCGGAATCGAGCTGCTGCTCGGCAAAGAAGCCGAGCAGGCCGAGACGGTAGTTGAAGGTGACGACAATGACGTCTCCTCCTGTAACAAGCGGGGTGGGATCGAAGTCGGAGCCTGCACCCTTATCGAGACCGCCGCCGTGAATCCAGACCATGACGGGGCGGTTGTGGGGCTTGGTGGTGGTTTTGCCGAGCGGCGTGTAGACGTTGAGGAAGAGGCAATTTTCATTGCCAATGACGACGCTGCTATTGATTGGGCTGACCTGCGGGCACGGGCTGCCGAAAGCTACGGCTGGAAAGATCCCTGTCCACGTGCCGTAAGATTGCGTCGGCATCCAGCGCAGCGCTCCGACGGGCGCCGCGGCGTAGGGAATTCCGAGATATTCGATGGTCGAAGTGCCGACCGTTCCCTGCAATTGGCCGCTGGTGGTGTCGATCACGGGATCGGTGGGACTGGCCAGGGCAGCGGGAACGAGCGCGAAAGCAAGGATGAAACTGCAGGCGATCGTGGCGCGGAAACCAAATGGAATTGACTTTAATTTCACAGATCCTCCTCCTGACTTTGGGGAAATTGCAAGAAAGCGGATGTTCACGGAAGAGGGGCGAAATCGAACGAAAGATCGTTTGTTGCGCATAACCTACCACATTGAGTGGAAGGCGTAAAGGCAAAAAATGTCGGGACGTCGTGCGTCAAAATTGGTCTGCTCCGCCCACAGACCGCTACCGTGGCAACGAAGTCGCAGCTGCTTCAGCGCCCACAGCCGCATTACCGGCGAGTTCAGTACGAAATGCCGACCGCACTCCAGGAACAGCAACGGAGCTCTCACAAAAACCTCGCCAGAGCGAAATCGTCTCTATTGAATTGCGAGCCCAGGTTGATTCGATGAGTTATTGCCAAGTCACCGCTTGACAGGAGTGCTATTACGTCGTACGTTATAGTACGTGAAACGTAATACCTATGACTGACCCGACCATTCTGGTGCTGTCAAGCCTCGCCGGGGGCGATAAACATGGCTACGCCATGATGGAGGACATCGAGCGCTTCGCCGGGGTGCGCCTTGGGCCGGGGACTCTCTACGGCGCGATCACACGTCTGGAAGAGCGCGGCTGGATTGCCCCGGTGGCATCGGAGGATCGGCGGCAGCCGTACACCATCACGGGGACAGGGCGCGAGCATCTTCACGAGCAACTTGGGAATCTGGGCCGAATCGTGCGCGCAGGTCAGCGCAGATTGGGGAACGCATGAAACACATTTTGAAATGCCTCGCGCGGCTCTATCCGTCGGCTTGGCGCAAGCGTTATGGCGACGAGTATGAGGCGTTGCTCGAGCAGGGAAAACCGCGCGCGCGCGATGTGTTCGATGTTTTCTGGGGGGCCTTCAAGATGCAGATGAAGACCTGGCGCATGGTAAGAATCACGATCGTGTGTTCGTTGGCAGGGGCGCTCGCGGCGGTTGAGATCTCGTTCACCAGGCCGCCGTTATACCGGTCGCGAACGCTGGTTTCGGTGGACGCGGGCGACCCCCAGGCGACACGCAACGAGATTGTCGAACGGGTGCTGATCGGGCGAACAAAGGATCTCTGGACCCAGCCGTTCCTGGCCGCGGTGATTCGGGAGGAGAATCTGTACCCGAGCGAGCGCGCCCAGATGCCTCTGAACGATGTGGTCGACCTGATGAAGAAGAACATCGACATTCGTCTGTTGCCGAGAAAAGATGGCAAACCGGCCTCCGCCTTTGCCATTGATTTCACCTACCCGGATCCCCATGTCGCTCAACTGGTGGATGAGGAACTTAGTTCTCGGCTGGTGGATCTCAATGCAGCGATCAAGAGTTCGTCAGCCAGTTCGCGTCCACCCGAGATTTTTGCAGTCGAGTATGCGGCTGATCTCCCGCAGAGGCCGATCTATCCGCAGCGAGGCAAATTCGGCGCCGGGGGGGTTGTTTGCTGGGCTCGTCGGCGGACTTGTTGTGGCGGCCGTGGCCGGTTGGCGTCGCAGGCTGACGGTTTCAGCAGGCTGAACCTGCGGTAAAGCCTCTTCCGCAGGCAGCATTGCCAGTTCTTCCAGCGGGGCAAGGGATGGTTGGCTACGGCCTCTTCAATTTGCTGCAGCAAGCTCACGATCTGCTCCGGCATTTGCTTGTTCACTCATGTTATTCGGGGCTCCTCTCATACTGGTGTGTCTCATTCCCGCTGATACACAAGGATTGGGCAGGCGGCTCCGAATCCGCGTTAAGGCAGGCTTCGTATTCTGCCAGATCGAACGGGCGCATCCAGCCGGATTGACTGGCCCGACGGAAGTGGTCCAGCGTTGGGTAAATTTGCATGCGCCTGTTCGGCTTGTTCCCGAAGACGTTGCTGTCATCGGCCACGACTGGCCTCCTGCTCCTGTGCCCTGAGATTTCCTTCTGGAGTCCTGCGGCCACGATCCAACCGGAATTCAAAAGCAACCTTATGCTGCAACGGGAACCACTATCTGCGTTACTGCAGGCAGTTGGATCCGCTGTTTGGGATTGAGCACCGTGCTCAGGTTCATCAGTGCCCCGGAACTGCACGCTGGGCATTGCTGATTCGCGTCGCTGATGTTG
This sequence comes from uncultured Acidobacteriaceae bacterium, assembly GCA_963758785.1. GTDB lineage: Bacteria > Acidobacteriota > Terriglobia > Terriglobales > Acidobacteriaceae > Telmatobacter. Next base: position 309 of record CAVWXA010000004.1, on the reverse strand, counting down.
TTGCAATCCAGGCAAAGCACCGCGTTCGTTAAAGGGAGATGACCGGTAAGAACTTGCTGAAGCTCTGCTGCGTTTGGTGGTTTCATGACAACCTCTCGAATGGCGTGAGGAGCGTGCAATGCTTCCGCTCCCCGCATTCATAGTGTTTTATTTCGCAGAATCGTTTCGAATTCACGCATGGAATTTCAAGAGTTCTGGAAGGATGGTGGGCATTCGGGACAGAACTCGAGAACGGGATAAGTCCGGTTAGACGACATCCGACCGGAACTCACGAACGTGCCTCATTTGGCCTCAATGGGGGAGTTGGCC
>CAVWXA010000003.1:0-1771460 GCA_963758785.1 uncultured Acidobacteriaceae bacterium | reverse complement strand
GATGCGCTTTTCGGAATTCGTGAACCCCGACCGCGAAGTCGCAACTCATTGAAAACAATGGTCGGGGAGAGAGGATTTGAACCTCCGACCCCCTGGTCCCGAACCAGATTCAACGACTTGTTGAAACGTGTTGAAATTGAGCGAAAATAAGTGATTTGGATTGAACACGTTGCAACCACCTTGTTGAACGCTGCGGTTCTGAATTGTTCCAGGGTGCTTTGACCGCTACGATTTCGACTACATTCAATTGGGGTGAACCGGAACAGCTTTGGCAAACGCCGGCCGCAGTCTATGTCCTGACACAGGACGAGATTCGGCGATCGGGCGCCACGAGTATTCCGGAGGCCTTACGTCTCGTTCCCGGACGTAGAGATGTCAAGGATTGATTCCGATCACTGGGCCGTCGGGATACGAGGATTTGAGAGCGGTTTCTCAAAGTATGTGTTGGTCCTCATCGATGGACGAAGCGTTTAAACACCGCTCTATGAGGGTGTTTATTGGGATGTTCAGAACGTGATGTTGGAGGATGTAGATCGAATAGTGGTCATCCTTGTGATTTGTCTGACTTAATCGTACATAGCCCTCGTGACTCCGTTTTACCACCTGCTATAGTGAAGTCGTTTCGGAGGATTTTCGTGGCAGGTCACAACGATCGTGATTGTCTTTTTTACAAACTGCGCGGCAACTTGCCGCGATCGGTTGTTTTTCTTTGCGCACTCGCCCTCAACAATTCTCAACCACTTCGAGCGGCTCAGGTACTAGCTGCTCCCAGTCCTCCATTGGAGGGCGCTCGTCTAGAGGAAACTCTCAGTCTTGCGGGTACGCTCTACCATGTCCAGGGCGTCGAGCTTGATGCTGACCACATATGGGTCACTTCGGTCGATACTAACCGGCATAAGGGTTTTCTTCATCAATTCAATCGAGCAAATGGCGCATTCGAGCGACAAGTTGAGGTCACCGACGGTATACGCTTCCATGTCGGCGGCTTCTCCATCAAGGGCAATTCCATCTGGCTTCCTGTTGCCGAGTACCGGCCCAACAGCTCGGCGGTTATCCAGGAGCGCGATAAAACGACGCTGAAGCTCAAGCATGAGTTCCGGGTCGCGGACCACCTCGGATGCCTAGCTGTTACGCCGGAGGGCCTGCTTGCCGGCAATTGGGGAAGCCGTCGGTTTTATCTCTTCAGCCGGGATGGGCGTCAACTCAAAGTGCTACAGAATCCTGAAGCTAATCAGTATCAGGACATAAAATTCCAGAGTGATCATCTAGTCGCGTCTGGGGTTTTCTCTCACACTAGCGGAGCCGTCGATTGGTTACGTTGGCCTTCGCTGAAGTTGGACCGGCGACGGAAATCAGGTCTTACTGACCGAGGTGTGCTCTTCACGGAGGAGGGAATGGCCGCTCACGGCAATGACCTCTATCTGTTACCTGAGGACGGCCCGAGTCGGCTCTTCCATCTGCGGCTTGAAGACAAGTAGACCTTCACCCGCGCGGCTACTGGGTAGCCAAGGACGAAAAAGACTCCCTCGAAGCCGAAATGAAGAAGAAGTTTGAGGCCGGTTATCCCCGCTCCAACATCCTCTTCCAATGCCCGGCTCCGCTGCTTTTGCGATTGCCAAATAGATACGACACAGCGACATGGCCCCATTGAGTATGGGGCTTACTTCTTTGCTGGCACGCTTCGAACGACGCGGTGCGTTCGCGGGTGTTTTAAAAAAACTTGACAAGCGTCGATTTAAGTCGTATGACCCTTATGCACACGTTTGCATCTCCAAAATGATCCCGAGTCGTAGCTAGTCGGCAACGCGTGACCGAGAACGTGTGGAAGGCAATTAGGAGGAGGAGGAGAGCATGTTGAATTCAACGAAGGAGAGTCCATCGCAGCCGAAGAAGTGGTTTGAGGGACATAGATCCCTTATGTGGCCGGTCCGTCTGCTGGTTCTGTTTCTGGCCTGCACAGTTCCTTTGCTTGCCCAGACGGGTTCGGGAGTTTTGCGAGTCCTGGTTGAGGACACGACAGGCGCGGTCGTGGCGGGTGCTTCAGTGGAGGTAACCGACCTAGCCACGGACGTTAGGCAGAGTCAGAAATCGAATACCGATGGGTACGCAGTATTCTCGTCCATCGAGCGCGGGACGTATAACGTCCAGGTGACCCAACAAGGTTACGGCGTCATAAAAATCGCGGCGGTGACGATCGACGTCAATCAGATCCGCGAAGTTACGGCCCAACTCAAAGTAGCCAATGCAGCTACTACGGTGGAAGTCCAGGCGTCCGCGGTGGCTCTTCAAACCGAGGACGCGTCGCAAGGGGCGGTGGTTACCGCAAATGAGATCGTCAATCTTCCCCTGGCCGAACGCCGTTACACGGATCTAACGCTTCTGGCGCCAGGCGCCACGACGAGCACCGACGCAACCAACACCCGGGGTACGGATTGGTTCGTTGTGAACGGAACGCGGTCCACGATGAACAATTACCTGCTGGATGGAATGGACAACAATAACGGCACCCACAACGACCAGTCGCGGTCTGCCGAGATCATTGCGCCTCCGCCGGATGGTATTGCCGAGTTTCAAGTGCTGACGGACAACCCTACGGCGCTGTATGGGCGCGCTGCGGGAGCCGTGGTCATCGCCAGCACTAAATCGGGAACCAACAATCTCCATGGCGCGGCGTGGGAGTTCAACCGGGAAACCGCGCTTGCGGCGAATTCCTGGCTCAGCGATCACAACCACGCGGGCAAAGATCAGCTGACGTGGAACCAGCCCGGCGGTGCGATCGGCGGCCCGATCATCAAGAACAAGCTGTTTTACTTCGGTGATTATGAGTATCTGACCAGTACGGCGTACTCGAGCCTGCTGGGCACTGTGCCCGTCGTATCCACTCCCGCGGGATTAGGCGGTAATGTCAACGGGGATTACAGTAACCTTAAGATTCAGTTGTACGATCCCAACACGGGGGCGGCAATTCCCGGCAACGTATTCAAAAACGATCCAAACCTTACCATCTCCACGGTGGGCCAGGACGTGATGAAACTTTATCCGGCGCCCAATCTGCCCGGTACATTCAATTCGGCCGGACAGCCGGCGAATAATTACGGCAGATCGGTCGCTCTGACAAACACCCTACAAAAAGAAGATTTCCGCATGGACTATTACAAGGGTGCGCGGAACAATTTCTTCGGGCGATATAGCATCAACCAAGACACCACCTACCAAGCCAACGTGTTCCCCAACCCACTCGCCGATTCGGGAGCGCAATTTGGCGGCCCCGAGTATGCACGCAACCAGAGCGGTGCGGGAGGCTGGACGTTCATCATCTCCCCGACAAAGGTGAACGATTTAAGGTTCGAATACAACAACACGGGCTCATCTTTCACGGAAGCATCCTATGGATTGGAGAGCGGTACGAAATTCGGTTTTCTCGGCCTTCCGCCGTCACTGGACTCCGTTGGCAGTCTGCCAATCATGTCAATTTCCGGCTATACCTCTTTAGGTGATGGGAATTATCGTCCCCAGTATTCCAACCCCTGGGAAGTTCAGCTGAATGACAATTTCTCGATTACGAAGGGAGCTCACACTGTCCAGATTGGATTCGACTATCGGCTGAAGCAGGATAACCTTGTCGATCTCTCGTACCGTGTTGTAGGGACAACCTTCACCGGCGGCTTCACCGGCATAGGCATCAACTCCGGGGATGCCTCCGCGGATCTCATGCTGGGATTGACAGCAAGCGCTTCGGCCGAGACCTTTACGTTTGTGCATCAGCGACAGCAAATCCCTGCGGTGTACATACAGGACGATTGGAAGCTGCGGAGAAACTTCGCGGTCAATTTTGGCATGCGTTACGAATACTACACGCCCGAGTATGGCGTAGGGCAATATCCGAATGTCAACTTCGATTTTATATCCGGTCAGCTCGAGGCGGGCCCTGGGGCGCCGCTGACCATTGGCAATGGCGCTGGCGTGACCGTGGTACCGGCGTCTAACCAGTATGCGGAGCAGCCCGATAGAGCCAGTTTCGGTCCCAAACTCGGCCTCTCTTATCAGATAAATGACAAGTTTGTCGCTCGCGCAGGATTTGGCTACTACTACGACGGGGAAGACATGGCGGGCACGACGCCACTCCTCACTATAAATCCCCCGAACGTTTACAACATCACGCTTCAGCGGGTTGGTACGGGAACGAACGTAGCGGCTCCGACGCCTTGGAATATATCGCAGCCACTCACTTCGAATATTCTGAATATCAAAACAGTCGTCTCTTCCACACTCGCGTATAACGCATTCTACCCGTACGCTCAAGTCGGCAGGATCGAAGAGTGGAACGCGGCGTTGCAATACCTTGTGAGCTCGTCCTCCACATTTACCCTGGGATACGTGGGCAATTCGTCACACGGCATGAGGCTTGCCTTCGATGCCAACGATGCGCCGTACGGCGTGGATGGAAGCGTCCAGGCAAACCGGCCCTATCCCCTACTCAACGGGATTGACACCGAGTCTTACGATGGCGGTTCCCGATACAATTCCCTCCAGGCGGAATTTGAAAAGCGCACAAATCACGGCTTCTCCACGTTGCTAGCCTATACGTTTAACAGTGCGATCGACGATACGGACGACTTTGGCTCGACAGGTTCGGTTGGCCCTGAGGTAGTAGAAAATCCGGCTGCTGCAGACCCATATCCGGTATTAACCGGCCCGTATGGAATGTGGGGCCCTGATACAGAGGTGCCTCGGCAAACTTTGAAAGATTCCACGGTTTGGGTCTTACCGTTCGGCCGGGGCCAGAGGTTTGGCGCGAACATGTCACGCGGGCTTGATTACGTGGTCGGAGGCTGGTCTGCGACCGGCATTTTTACCAGGCAAACCGGGCTGCCGTTTAGCGTCTCTCTATCGTCGTCCGGCACAGTTGGCGGGGTATCCTACAGTTCCTATTCGAATACGGGCGGGAATTCGAGTTCGAACAGGGATCTGAATCGGCCCAACTGTGATGTTGCAGAGATAACAGCCGGGAACAGGAAGACGCCGGATACTCCAGGTGGTAGCTGGCTCAACCCAGCCGCTTTCTCGCTTCCGGCCTTAAATAGTTCCAACAAAATCGCTGCCCCCGGGGTCTGCCCAAGGAATCCAGTTAGGGGGCCGGGATACGTCGATTGGGACCAGAGTTTCCTCAAGCGCATTCCCATCCGGGAGAACATGTCAGTGGAATTTCATGCTGATCTATTCAACATCCTGAATCATCCCGATTTCTCCACCCCTTCGGGGACGTCGTTCGGTGCATCGGGCTTTGGACTGATTACAACCACGGTGAACACCCCACGCCAGGTTCAGCTGGCAGCCAAGTTCATCTTCTGATGTGAGTGAGGATGCGTTCGTCAGATGCGCAGACAGCTGCAGATTAGCAGCGCGTCTGGCGAACGCGGATGCGCACCTTGGGAGACGAGTTACGAACCAGCGCCATCAACCGGCGAACAATACCCACCGCTCCCGCCGCCGTCACATTGCCGGGACGCAACACGGCGGCGCACAGATACTGCTCCGTCTCGTCGTTGAAAGTAACAAAGCCCATCATTGGCAGATAACACGCGTTGTCGTAGTGGCTGTTGAAGAACGATAACTGCTGCGCCCCGTGCGTGGGATCGTCGGTCGGATCAAGATCGATGGTGACCAGTGGCGAATGTCCAAGGTCTTTCTCTCCTCCAGTGCGACACTGTTTGATAGCAGACTACCAGGTGCAAAACCAGGTGCTTGGCCTGCTCGACATCCATGTAAATCCACTATTCTCAAAGCGCTTCAGCACGCCAATCGATCTTCAGCGTGCGACTGTAGTCGATTCAGTCGAAGACTAATATTTCATGTGGTTCAAAAATACCAGAGCCGATCATCTTCATAATTGCCAATAACATTGTGAGATACAATTCCGAATTTCAAGACTTGTTAATTAACTTATGTTTTATCAGTAACATCCAAAGGACCTGCCGATGATCAGTTCTGCCTTCAATACGACGACGCGGCGTCGTTGCCCTACCCCGTCGTTCATTCGCTCGGAAAGCAGTAAATTTGTTCAAATCCTATACGTCTGGTCGGCGAAGTCGCAACATGGCACAGCCTCGGAATAGCGGCACCGTGATTTGGATGCCGCCGTTATGAACGGTTGCCGAGCTCAGTGGTTTCCATGACGAAGAGCCCGGATGCAACACCTCGGCAGAGTTCGCTTGCACACCGTGCAGTTCCACGACCACTTGCTTATCCGTACCGCCGAACATCACCGGCACGATGAATCCAGCCGGCGTCTCAAACAGATTAACGATGGCCACACCAGAAAGCACCCTGATAGGGTCCGGAGTCAGAACCCAGCGACGGCCACGCATCGCGTCCAGCAGCGAACCATAGTCAAGATACTGCTGATCTACCCACGGATCGGGGGTAATGGAGTGATCATTACCGGGAAACGGGGCCGTGGGATATACGCCGAGATAAAGGTTGCGCTGAAAGTACGCATCGGGATCCGGACGGAGGCTGCCCGCATTTCTCGTCCATCCAAGAACGGGCCGATGAACACCTAATAACGATGTCGTATTGAGTGAGGTGGGAAAGTCGCCGAATTCGTCATAGATACCGTCGATCCCGCAGAGCAGGTCGATGCGCTTGGTGTGGTTGTTGCAGAACAGTACTTTGTCTGCCGCGTGCACCTCCGGCGCCAGTTTGCTGATGAGTTGGCGCCATGAGATCACCAGAGACTCTGTTGCACGGTCGTCAAACCAGCTGACATGATCGTCACCTTTCTGATTATAGAATCGCAACCAGTCCAGCCGATCAATACAGAATCCGTCTGAGTATGGAAAGCTCCTCAGTTGGCGACGCGCCTGGTCGAGAAGGTGCCTCTGATAGGCAGGTTCTCCGGGATTCATGGCAACAGCGCCACCCCACGAGTAGTAGGGACTGCCGTCCGACTTCTGTAACATCGCCGCCGGGAAGTGGCTTTGCAGGTACCACCCGGCATTTTCCCAGCCTGTCGAATCCGGGTTCGCATTGGCTCCTTTCATTAGTTCGGACATCCGCTCGCCAAACTCCGTAACGTTGAAATAATTGAGCACATGAAAGCCGAGCTCACGCATGTGCTGCGCATACCTGGCCAACTTCTGAACGGTGGTACTCCCATTACTCCCGCGCCGATCTTTAGAGAACCGTGGCCACGGTACGTCATCTGCTACAGGAGGAAGAAAGAGCCCCATGTACGGAAAGTCATAGCTCGACATCCAGTTGGTTCTGAAAGACATGGCCTTCATCTTCGCGGCATCAAAGGATGTTTCCCTGCTGCTTGCATATGCGGCGGTTCCGGCAAGGTCGTCTGCTAATTGATTATTGGCAGGATCAAAGTACTCCGGATATTGATGGACAAGGTAGCGCAACCCACCGCGCCAGCCCGCCTCATGAGCGACGAGATCGATCGTGAGGATAACCGGAGCCTGAGTGCTGATGCGATGAAAGAGATGTGTGAATGCGATGCTGCCGTCTTCTGACGTGTCCAGGGTCAAATCAAGTAGTGTGTCATCCAACGCTAACGCCATTGAGAGCCCTGCATCGTTCGCTGACTCAGAAAACGTTGCAACCGGAATCGAAAATAAATCGGCTTCGCTCGGAACAAATCCCTTCCTGGGATTCGCGTTATCGAAAGGTGGCGCCCCGTAGTAGAACCTCCGGTTGCGCGGGGGCATGCAGATCAGTGGATCGTGCCAAACCAATCCTTCTATCTTGACTGCGGCCGCAGGCTTCCCAGCGTCAGCCGACAGTCTTACTGGATTGAGTGCTGGGTCCGGATCGGCCCACGCGGTCCAAAAGCGGACCCCGGGCGTCACCGGGTAAGACACATGAAACTTGATCGGTGTTGTCCAGGGCTCACCCTCTCCTGTAATTTCCACCCGCCAACGGACACCATCTTCTATTGGGCTAAACCAATCGACCACATGCGCATGATGCATTCCGCAGACGATTTCACGTTCGAACGCTATACTCTGTCCGGATCGGTAAATTACCTTGTTGCCCCTTGTGACGCAGCCGGCGAGTTGCACGTCACCTGAGATAGAACGTTGTATACCCCGGAAGTTGGCACTCGTGATCGAGCCATCGCGGGAGAGTTCCAACTGCATCCCCGACGAATACGAATGAACAGACTCGGCGGAGATGGAAAAACCTCCGGGCAGCGCAGTAGCTGGGACCGTGGCTGCAATGACCCGCATGAAATCCCGGCGAGTGAAACGCGTTTTCGTATTCAAGGACAATTCCGTTTCCTCAGAAGTGTCTGCCTAGACATCGTTGTCATTGATCTTGAAAAGTCTACGTAAGCCTGTTCGTATCTCTCAAGAATTCTGGGGAATGCGATAATCCGATGCGTTCATTCTAGTAGAAAAGGTCGCCGCCGAACAGCGATCGAACACCGAGAGCTTACTTCTTATCATCCACATCCGCAAGATCTGTGAATGATCATCTCGGCGGGGAGAAGGACCGAGCGAGGGCGCTCATCCGCGGCACCGTTCAAACGCTCGAAAAGCAGCTTTGCGGCTTCGCGCCACAGCGTTTCCGACGGCTTGCGCACCACCGATAGTCCCGGCGCCAGCATGTCTCCCAGATCGAAATCGTCAAGGGCGATGAACGGGATGTCGCGCCCGGCCCGCTTTCCCAATTCGCACAGGCCGTGCAACACATGCAGCGAGCAGATCCAGTTCAGGCCAAACCGTGTAGAAGCCTGGTTTATCGATGGTTTTTATTCGGGCGCGGTGTCCCGGCCACATTCACCGATTCAGGTCTAGATCACTTGCCATCCATACTTGGAGAGACGCATGTCGACGGTCCTGACTTCAAATGCCAATTTGTAATCGCCCACTTGCAAAGGCATTGAAACCCGGTCGATTGCATACGGGCAGTCTTTGCTGAGTCGAGTACCTAACAGAGTCACTCTCGTAAGCGTTAAGATGGCACTTTAGCGTTGCTGCCGCAACGTGTTCAGAATTGAACATCATCGCCAGCCGAATGGTTGTATAAGCTTAAGATGGCCGAAGCCGATATCTCTCTGAATTTTGACTGTCCAACGTGCGGTGCAGGCCCAAAGGAAAAGTGTGAATTGAATACCGGCGCTCCGCGATTCGCATCTCATATTGCGCGCTGGGATATTGCCAAAGATTATCAACCACAGGCGAAAGCTAACCCCAATTTGTCGCTGGCCGCTCGGAAGGCGCAGGGGAAGAAGCGCCCATAGAAGCCGGCTTAATTGTGTTGTATACAGGACGGCATATTCTGCCTGTCCGAATATGCATCATGGATGGAACTCAGCCACGCATTGAATCCGCAGACCTATTGGCAAACGCAGTATTAATTGCCTACGATGATGGCAAATGTGTGCTCTATCCAACCGCGTTATTGCGCACTATCCTTCCCGATGCCATTGAAATCTAAGACTCCGACCCCGAAGACGAATAGCTCACCCTTCCATTTTGTCGAATATATTACCCTGACTACTTGCATTTCTATTCCCCTCTTGCCAGTTCGTCTATTCGAGCCTTGGTCGCAAGAATCGACGCATTGCAGGTTTCAATAAAAGCTTGCTCTTTAGCAATTGTCGGGCTGGCCTCAAGGGAGTCTCCCTGCTTTTCGGAACATGCTTTTGATTCGTTTACTACTCGCTGCGCGTTATCCCGTAGCAGTTCCCAAAGGCGGATTGCTCTTTCCAGATCGTGAATGACTCTCACGCTTCTTTGGAGTTCTTCGATCATGCCGGGGAGTTTAGCAGAAAGGCATCCGGCCATTCGAGTTTACTTTGTCAACTTTATTATCACCCAGATGAGTTACCGATGATTTGTCGGCAATCTAGAAGCTGGCCCACATCCAAAATTCAGACTCATAGATGACATCGCTGTTCCAGACGGCGATCCAGATTGGCCTTAGAATTTAGACTGACTCACTACCGAAAGGGCCCCCCAGCCGAAGCTGGAGGCCCTTCTTGTCTTGTACTGCAAACGCTCGCTTGGGTGCCTGCGTTCGGCTTCCTAGTAACCGCCGTCCATGCCGTTATAGCCGCCGGACGATACCGCGGCCTGGGGTTCAGCAAGCTCGACAACCAGCGCTTCAGTGGTGAGAAGGAGACCAGCGATAGAGGCTGCGTTCTCGAGTGCCGTGCGGGTCACTTTCGTGGGGTCGATGACGCCGGCCTTGACAAGGTCCTCGAAGACGCCGGTGAGGGCGTTATATCCGTAGTTCGGCTCCTTCGACGCGCGGACATTGGCTACGACGACAGCGCCTTCTTTGCCGGAATTGGCAACGATCTGCCGTAGCGGCTCTTCGAGAGAGCGGCGAACAATCTGCGCACCAGTCTTCTCGTCGCCTTCGAGCGTCTTAATGAGGGCGTCGACCGCCGGAATGGCGCGAACCAATGCCACGCCGCCACCGGGGACGATGCCTTCCTCGACTGCCGCGCGGGTTGCGTGCAGAGCGTCCTCAACCCGAGCTTTCTTTTCCTTCAGTTCGGTCTCGGTTACCGCGCCCACCTGGATGATTGCAACGCCGCCCACCAGCTTGGCCAGCCGCTCCTGCAACTTCTCCTGGTCGTACTCCGACGTGGTCTTCTCGATCTGTGAACGGATCTCGTTCACGCGGCCTTTGATCTTGATGGAATTGCCAGCGCCGTCGATGATGGTGGTGTTTTCCTTGTCGATGGTCACGCGCTTCGCCTTACCCAGTTGCTCAAGCTTCACGCCTTCCAGCTTGATGCCAAGATCCTCGGTGATGGCCTCGCCGCCGGTCAGGACGGCGATGTCGCCGAGGATCGCCCTGCGGCGGTCGCCGAAGCCTGGAGTTTTTACGGCAGCTACATTCAAGGTTCCGCGCAGCTTGTTCACTACCAGGGTAGCCAGGGCATCGCCCTCAACATCTTCAGCTATGATCAACAGCGGCTTGCCGCCGCGGGCCACCTGCTCCAGCAAGGGCAGCAGATCCTTCATATTGCTAATCTTCTTCTCGAAGATCAGGATGGAGGGCTCTTCCAGCACTACTTCCATGCGTCCGGGGTCGGTTACAAAGTAAGGGCTCAGGTAGCCGCGATCAAATTGCATCCCCTCTACGGTCTCCAGGAAGGTATGGCCTGTCTTCGAATCCTCGACGGTGATGACGCCATCTTTGCCGACCGTCTTCATCGCTTCCGCTATGATCTGGCCAATTTCCAGGTCGCCATTGGCCGAGATAGCGCCCACCTGGGCCACGGAACCCTCGTCCACGGGCCTCGACAGCTTGCCCAGTGCGCCGCCTTTGACCCACTTGCCATCCTTATCGCGCGTGCCATTAATCACAACCACAGCCTTCTCGATGCCGCGCCTCAGTGCCATCGGGTTGGCGCCGGCCGCTACTGTTTTCACGCCTTCGCGAAAGATGGACTGGGCCAGAACCGTTGCGGTGGTGGTTCCATCGCCGGCCACGTCTGAGGTCTTGGAGGCGACTTCCTTCACTAGCTGTGCCCCGACGTTCTCCATCGGGTCCTTCAGCTCGATCTCCTTCGCCACCGTCACGCCATCCTTGGTAATGGTGGGCGATCCAAACTTCTTCTCAATCACAACGTTCCGGCCCTTGGGTCCGAGCGTCGCCTTGACGGCGTCCGCCAGCTTATTCACGCCGCGCAGGATCGCCTGACGGGAATCCTCACCGTGCAGAATTTGTTTTGCCATATATCTAACTCTCCAATTCGGGTATCGGTTTTCAACGCTGAGTGGTCGGGCTTTCCCGGGTCAATGCGCTAATTTGCCCCAATTCCGCTGATCTTTCGGACGCTCAATTGCCCGGCGATTTACTTCTTGATGATGCCGAGGACTTCTTCCTCGCGCATGATCAGGAATTCCTCACCGTCGATCTTGATCTCGGTGCCGGAGTACTTGCCGAAGAGCACGCGGTCACCAGCCTTGACGTCCAGAGGGAAGACCTTGCCTTCGTCGTTCGACTTGCCCTTGCCGACAGCGATGACCGCGCCTTCCTGGGGCTTTTCCTTGGCGCTATCCGGGATGATGATTCCACCCCGAACGGTTTCCCCTTCTTCGACGCGGCGGACGAGAATGCGGTCGTGGAGCGGGGTAAAGGTGGTCGTTAGAGATGTTGTTGCCATTTTCTTGCCTTTCCTTCACGCGCAGGCAGGGTTGAGCCCCGGCCGCGGGTATTGGGTGGTTTTTTCAGAGAAAGGCTTCTGATTTTGCGGACTGCGGCTCCAAAGATTGGAGAAGCGGACCCGGTCAAGCAGTTCCACCGGTAGAGTGTTAGCACTCTAGTCTTCCAATTGCTAACGATAGAGACGGGCACTCACCATTGTCAAGCGATCTCTCATTAATTTTGAGTACAAGTCGCTCATATTTTATGTGCTTCAATGTTTTAGGTCGAGCCGGCCCTGCTCGCCTGAGATCCCTTCGGTGATCAATGCCGATCGGCCCGGATATCTTGAAACACCATGAAAGTTAATCCTCGGCTGGTCTCGGCTTCAACAAGATCGTATCCGTCCGGGCAACTACACGGTTGACGGCCTGGGCGGTGAGTTGAGAAGTTAGTTCGCCATTCTGGCGGCGTAGGCGGTGGGTGTTAGCTCGGCGAGGGATTGGATGGAGCGGTTGGCGAGTCCGGGAAGGACGTCGCCAAGATATTTCCGGATGGGGATATTGAGCCGGCGGCAGCTCTCGACGATCGAAAAGATGGCGGCGATCTTTGGCCCGGCTTCCTTGCTGCCCAAGTGCAGCCAGTTTTTCCTTCCAATCGCAATGGGACGCATCGAATTCTCGGCCAGGTTGGTACTCAGTTCGAGTTCCGGATATTTGAGGAACACCGTCAGCTTGCTCCAGTACGACAACGTATAGTTGGCCGCCTGTCCGGCCGCGCTCTTCGGCAACGCTGTCTTGTTCAAGTTCAGCGCGGCAGTGCGCAGCCGCTCCAGCAGTTCGGGCGCCCGCTCTTGCCGAAGCGCATTGCGTTGCTCGTGGTCCAGGTTCTGTTCGCGAGCTTCGCGGTCGATGGCGAACAACTCATCCATCAGGGCGACGATGCGCGCCGACTCCTGATCGTTGGCATTGACCTTGACGGCATCGACATACTTACGCCGCGCATGCGCCAGACAACAGGCGTGGACCATCTTCGGGCCCCCGACGTGGTTGTATCCTTTATAGCCGTCAGTCTGCAGCAGCCCATTGAAATTGCCCAGGAACTGCTTCGGGCCCTCGCCTTCGCGGCCCATTCTGAAGTCGAACACCACGCCCCCACACCCCGCGGACGAAGACCTGTCCGTGGGGACCCCGGTTTTGCCCGGCGAGCCGTACTGCCACATGTAAGCCTGGTGATTGCGCCCGCGTTTGTCGTGCGTCTGCACGCCTATTGGGGTTTCGTCGGCTTGGATGTAAGTTCCGGCCAGCACCTCGCGCTTCATCGCCGCCGAGATCGGCAGCAGTAACTCTCCGACCCGCAGCACTCCGTCGTTGAGCGTTGATAGCGCGATCTGGACGCCGGCATCGCGCTTGATGATGGCCTGCTGACGATAAAGCGGCAGCGATGCGCAGTACTTGCCAACCACCGCTTCGATGATCGCCTGATCGGACAGAACCGACTTGGCCACGATGCGCTCCGGCACTGGCGCTGTCTGCACGCCCTGCTCTTCGCAACTCCTGCAGGCCCGCTTTTCACGTTTGACGACGCGAACGAAGTACTCTGCCGGGCGTACGTCAAGCACTTCCGATTCTTCGTAGCCGATCACCGTGGTTTGCTTGCCGCACTTGCCGCAGTTGCATTGCTCAGGCGTGCAGGAGATGATCTCGTCGACGCGCTCCAGATGGCTGGGCAACTCCTGCCGGCCGGGGTGTTTGCGATGTGGCTTTCCGGAAGTGTTGTCCTCGGCCGGCGGCGCCTTTAGCGGTTCACATTCGCCTTCGGCCTCTACCTCCTCGCTCGATACACCCGGCTCCAGATCCAACAGTTGCAGTTGCAAAATCGCTCAGCGTCTCGCTGCGCTTGCCATATCGGGCGATACGGTCCAGGCGCAGCCGCTCTTCCAAAACCTCGATCTTGACCTCGGCAAGCGCCAGCACCTGGCTCTTGCGCATCAACTGCTGATCTCTGTCCGCGATCTGTTGGTCCCTCTCGGCTAGCTGCGCCCGAAGCTGCGCAACGATCTCGGCGAGCGCCGAATCGGGTTGCGGAATGGACTGTGCGGAGAGATTCAAGATGTCTTATGGATAACAGACATCGCTGTGGAATAGATGGCAAATAACCAGTGTTTATGCGGTCTTCCGTGACTCTTCTGATTCCCCGCCTACCGCTCGTCGATACCACTTCCGCGGTCGCGTCTGGATCAGATCGATGCCACCGATCAGCAACGCAAAATGCTCCCGGCTTAGCTGCAAGCGCTTCTCGTTGCCCGCAGGTGCGGGCCAGTAAAGGCGCCCGCCCTCCATCCGCTTCGAGCATACCCATAACCCGGAACCATCGAAAAAGACCAGCTTCAGGCGGTTTCTTCGCGCGTTGGAAAACAAAAAGATGTGACCGCTGGTCGGATCGCATTCCAGCACATCGCGGATCTTGCCGTAAAGACCATCGAACCCGATCCGCATGTCCGTAACTCCGGGCGCCACGTAGACGCGCGTCGCCGCTCCCAACGCGAACATCGCCTCAGCCTTCCAAAACCGAAACCAACCGCTTCAGATGCAAGACATCGAAGCCGGCTTCGACGACGATGCGCCGCCCATTGGCAAGTTCCACACGCAGACCGCCGCTCACCGACGGCGCGCCGATCACATCGACGGGCAGCAGATCTTGGGCTGCAGTTGCTGCGCGGCGCGTGCGATTCCGGGCACGATAATAATCCAGCGTGTGAAGAGCGACACCGCGCGCACTGCAAAATGCCTTCCGGTTCAATCCACTCTGTTCAAAATCCCGCACCAGGCTCTCCGCCTCTGCCTGGCTCCGCCGATGTCTCTCAACAGCCGCTCTCGTATCTCCCATGCCTCAACTTCAACATGCAATCAAGTCTGCGGAAAGAGTGGCCTTGCTCGGATGGATACACAAGATCGTCATTGACCTTGCTTGACCCATCAGCTCCGGGGTAACGCGATTGGTGAACGTCCAAGGTTTTCCTCGTTTCCCGTTCGACACTGTTTGAAAACAGGCCACCTGGTGCAAACCCAGGTGCTCGGCCTGCAAGACGTCCCTATAAATCCAGCATTCTCAAAGCGCTTTAGGACGCCGAGCGATTTTCGGCGCTCGACTGTTGTCGATTTTGTAGCTGTCAAATCCTCAAGATTCAACACGGTTCAACAAGCGTGGAGAACCCCGGATTGAAAACAGAAGGCTTACCAGGAGGATTTCGGGTAGAGAACCTGGTCCCGAACCAGAACAATGCACTTGTTGAAACGTGTTGAAATTTGGTGAGAATAAGCAATTTGGATTGAGCACGTTGCAGCCGGCTTGTTGAAAGCTATAGTTCTGAATTGTTCTAGGGTGCTTTGACCGCTACGATTTCGACTACAGCTAAGACTCTCCATTACGGATCAGTCGTCCACAAGCTCCCACCAAATACGTAAACGAAATCGTGCTACTTTAGACACAAATAGAAACCGCGCCTGTCAGGGCGGGGAATCCAATCTCTTCGATCCGACAATCCAAGAGTACGACTCAAGTGTCGGCAATACAACTTGAAAAACAAAGCGAAATTCAGAGTGGAGATAGCGCGACTCTATCCGAGCATAAGCAAGTATCGCTCTATCGCACAAAACGGCTGATGGCTCACAACCGGCTTCATGCAGTCGTGCATGAGCCATCAGCCTCACTGGCGGAATCGTGGAGTGCCTATCTCGACGAATTGCGGTCTGCCGAGAAAGTGGCGCAGCAACACTCTGGAGTTATCATTCCCCGATGCCGATGATATCAACTAATCCCGCTCTGTGGCTTCTCGGACGATCCGCGCAGCGACTTAGCTGAAATCCTCGCGTGGTTTCTTTCGACCAGCGTGCTTTGCACAGACGTGCGCATCGAAAGCGTCCTTAACATCAAACACTGGCGTCTTCGATTTGATTACGAGCTTTGGATTTGGGCGAAGCCACCGGCAAGAATCACATGCCCATCCCTGAAAATTCGATTCTTCGCGCCAGACCAGTTTTCTTTTTCGTGCCACGCCACAAGTCTAACTCCGCATTCTACCCCGTGGAAATTTAAAGTGCGATTCGCTCGTTGCGAAAGTGATCAGAGCCGAGATAGTGGCATGGAGATGCCTACACATCCAGCAGTACAGCCTCGCGCGCGCCGCCGCAAGAGCTATTCGTTGTACGGCAGGCCAGTGAGTACACACCCCTCCCTCAGTTTTCGCCTCACCCTCCCCAAGACATGGCTTCCACAGAACGCCTGATCTCATCGGATCGGATCGCATCAAGACACGCTCATTCCCGGGCCCTGGAAAAGCCCAGGACACGGCCACGTAATCCTCAACCTGGGGTAGATGACATCGATATTATGAGACGCGAATTTGAAGCGAATGTTCTCTTGATCAAGGCTCTGGGGGGAGGCTGGGATGTCTTGACCTTGCCTAACTTGTAAGTGTCCCAAGAACAAAGCAGCTTAACCAGAGAAGGCCGCGTTGATGGCTACGCTGCCTTCCTGGATTTTGCCGGCGAGCCAAGGCTATTTCGAAGCCTGCACGGCAGCTACGACTTTGTAGAGGGTGGTGTGTTCGATGGTATTGAACTTGTGTTCCTGCGCCATTGCGTCAGCGATGGATACATCGGGATGAACCTTCTTCCAGCGGTCCAGGAAACTGGGGCCAAAGAAGGCATAGACCGCTTGCCAGTTAGGGTAGATGTCGACTGTGTACGTGGTGTGCTTATCCTTGGCGCCGCGGGGCATGAACTGCACGACAACCGCCCAGCCGTCGATCGCGCCGTCCTTAAGCCCGTCCTCGAAGATGGGCTGCCAAAGCTTTTTTTCGTTGGCGATCCAATCGTCCATGTTCGTGACGGTCATGTCGTTGACGACAATGTAATCGCCCTCTTTGGCTCCGCCGACCTGCAAGGCGGCTCGGTCAATGCTGCTATTGACAAGATCGCCCACGGCCTGGTGCTCTTGCCGCCACTCCTCGAGCGAGGAACTGATGCCGGCTTTTTTGAGAGCAGCGACTGTTTCATCGTCGCTCATTGGGGCATTCGGCAGGCCAGAGTAAAACGTAACGAATGAATAGTCGCATTCTGCTTCCGATCCGGCGGAGCTAATGGTGCGCAACTCAATCACGGAGGAAATCGCTCCCGAGTCCACGCGCGATTGCTCATATTTGCGAAGGTCGCCGTTGGCGAAGGCGTTGAATTCCGCAGTTTTGCCGGGCTTTACCTTGACGCAGGTAACGCTGTGGAAGCCAGACGGCGCCTGTTGAGCAACAAGCGTCACAGGGAGCGCCGCCGCGAGAGCGGCACCCCAAAGCAGATGACGAATAGCCATCATGTGATGCTCCTTTGGTCCGGAATTTCCGTTTTGCCTTTCGGCTGCGAACCAATATACCTCCATTTACCTCCGCTCGCGATCTTTTTGCATTGGCTCCAAAGCCAAAGACCCGGTCGTGCGCCACACGGCGCTTGCCGGGACCAAAAAGCCATGATTTGCCCTGTCCCTCGCCAAAATCAAATCCGCACGACCCGCGATCGTTTCTTAACCGCTAACAAGGTCGGGAGAAATATCCGTCGCTTTTAACCCGTAGAGCATATATCCGGCCAGATTTCCACTGTGTTTTGTTTCGTATAACCCATTCATGGCCCGATTGTTGAGGCTTCTCTTTATTTTGCTCGCACGGTCCCTACGCACACGCCATCATCTTCTCTTGGAAAACCTGACTTTGCGGCAGCAGATTTTGGTCCTCGCGCGACATCGCCCTCGGCCGCGGTTTTCCAGTGCCGATCGATTACTCTGGGTCCAGTCGAGCGGCAGGTGCTGGTGGTTTATATCCCAGCGAGGAGTCCCCTGACTTCGTAGTGCTCATAGTCTACGTAATACTCACGGTATAAAGTAATGGATCAGTGTAATCATCGGTGTCTAGCTGAGGTTGGAATACTTTTCTTCCGCTACAACGGGGCTCGTTAGATCCTTCTATTACTTGGAGCTGTTAAGAGGAACATCATCATTGTCCGATCTGACGAGGCGGAGCATCCGGGACCGAGGAAATCACTGTGCGAGCAGGTGTCAGCGCGTCGGCGTGCGCTTGGATTGTGATGGTTCCGGGATGGCCGGTGGCCCGAACCAGAACCATAGCGAGACCGTGAAAGGCCTGCCGCGAATTGGCAACGTTGGACTCATGACTGACAGGGTTTCCGTTTGCCGTGCCTGCGAGCAAGCCGACGCCCGAAACGGAGAATTCGATCAGATTATCGGCATCGGGAACGATGTGGCCAGCGGCATCGAGTACTTCCACACGAACCGGCGCGATGTCTTCGCTATCGGCCCTGATGTTGCCGACCTCTGCAATGAGCCGAAGAGAGGCAGGAGCACCGGAAGTCTGAACTGTGTAACGCGCGGTCTCTTTTCCCTGGTTATATCCAATCGCGGATAGAGTGCCCGGAGCATAAGGGACCTGCCAATCGAGGTAACGGTTCGGGGGCATATCTTTCTTGCCCAGGCTCTTGCCATTGAGCAGCAACTCGACCTGATCGCAATTTGAAAAGGCGTGAACCAGGATGTTCTTGCCAATTGCGGTTTTCGGGAAATTCCAGTCGGGAAAAATATACACCGAAGGTTTCTGTTGCCACGCGGCTTTCCAGTAGTAGTAGACCGGCTTGGGAAATCCGGAAAGATCCATCGCCCCAGTCTGGCTGGTAACCGCTGGCCAACTGAAGGGATTAGGTTCACCGCGATAATCGAAGCCGGTCCAGACGAATTCGCCTGCCACGAAGGGATTCTCTGTCACCGGGACCCATGAGTCCCATGGCCCGGAATCGAAAGAAGATCCACAGCTATATTCGGAGCAGAGCCCCAAGGGGCGGGAGGTTTCGTGTATCCCGCGCGAGGTCTTTGCATTGGCGTCTTCGCTGCCAAAGATCATGCGCCCGGGAAAATCGGCATGCACGTGGGCGAATTCCGGGTTGTGGTAGTTCATGCCGAGAATGTCTTCGACAGAGATGAATCCATCCTTGGTGTAACCGCCGTTCATGGCGCTGGTTGTGGGGCGTGAAGGATCGAGTTGTTTGACGGCGGCTTTGGTGGCTGCGAACATTTGGGCGCCGTGCGGCGTTCTTCCCTGGCCCTCTTCATTGGCGAGCGACCACATGATGATCGACGGATGGTTGCGATGCTGAAGCACGATGGCCTTGACGTCGGAGAGATCGGAGTAGGGCGTGTCGTCGGCTGCTTTGGGGAAGTAGGTGTCTCCCAGATGCCGGGTCTCGTCCATGACCATCATGCCCATGCGGTCGGCATCTTCGTAAAATTCTTCGGCAACCGGGTTGTGCGCGGTGCGGTAGGCGTTGGCGCCCATCTGCTGGAGCTTTTGAATGCGCCACTGCCAGAGATTGTCGGGCGCGGCAATGCCGACACCCGGAAAATCCTGGTGGACGCACATTCCCTGAATCTCCACGTGTTTTCCGTTGAGGAAGAATCCCTGGTCAGGATCGAAGCGGATGGTGCGGACACCGAACGTGGTCGATTCGCGATCGACCACTGTCTGTCCAGTGCGCAGCGTGGTTGCCAGCGTGTACAGGTTGCGGTGTTCCAGCGACCAGAGAAGCGCGTCTGGCAGGGCGGCCTGCTGGCTGAACGTTGCTTCCTGACCGGGGGCAAGTTCTTCGCCACTCGAAATGGAAGCGGCCACCTTTCCCGCTGGGTCGATCACTTGCGACACCAGCGTGAACTTACGGCTGTTGGAATGGTCATTGCGAACCGTGGTTTGAATGGTCAGTTGGGCCGCGGCGCGGTCACCGGCTGGCGAGCTGTAATGGATTGTGCCGGGCACCTTGGCATCGACAAATGTTCCCCAGGGCGCAACCTGCAACGGATCGGTAATGATGAGGCGAACATGCCGGTAGATGCCGCCGCCTTCATACCACCAGCCTTCAAACCATCGCGGATCGACGAAGACAGCAATACTGTTTTCTTCTCCGAACCTGACTGCGGACGTTATGTTGAGACGAAACGCCATGTAACCACTCGCATGCTGATCGATGAATTTTCCGTTGACGAAGACCACGGCATCGCGATAGACCCCGCCAAAATCGAGCCAAATGCTTTTGGATTTGGCAATGGCGGGAATCGAGATGCGGCGCATGTACCACGCAGGATACACAGGCAAATACCCGTGTCCCGCGTACGCGTTGCGTCCGGGCCGGTTGAAGGCGCCAGGTTTTCCGTCAGTCCTCTCACTGTTCGGCAGTCCGCACTCCCGGCCTCCCAGCGGACAGACTGCGCCACCCGCGAGCATGGATTTGTTGGGTTCAGGCGAGAATGCGCCCCGGACGACGAAATCATCGGGGAGGTGGACCGGCAGCCAGCCTTTGCCTGGCGGCGGGCAATTCAACTGCTGGATCTGGGCCACTGTGACTTTCTGCTCCGGTGGCCACAACTGAAAATCGGGCAATGCGTACAACTGCCAGCCATTGTCGATCAAGGAAACGGAGCGCGTTGCGCCGCGCCGGGTGACTGCATCTTGCGCCGTAACCGCACGTGCCGAAGCCGGCGTGGCACACAACCAGGCAGCCAGAGCTAACAACACACTTTGCGTTAACAATTGAATCATTCCTCACCTATCTCCTATACCTCCTAGCAGAATTTGTGCGCGGGTTCGGATTCAGAAAATCGCCCTCACGTGTAATAAAGAATCATTTCCATGGGCAGTTACGTCGGCTCCAGTTCCCGCCCAATCCTGGGACTTGTTATGCGAGGAGCAGCGGCGCGATATCAACTAAAACACCAACGGACTCATCCGCTAGTGCTGTGACCGCATAGAAGAGCGGTTCCAGGTCCCAAAAGCGAGACTTGGGGCACCCAAATTCATGGAATCGATTATGAAATCACGAAGTCACAGTACCAGTTCTGCTAAAGGCAGAAACCTTGGCGCTAGAACATGTACCTTAAAGCGAATTGAACGATCCGTGGCGACCCTGAACCAGTGATCTTGCCGAAATTTGCCGATGTCAAGGTTCCGTTTGGATTGCTCAGATTTACATTGTCGAATAAGTTGAAGATTTCGCCGCGGAACTGCAGGCTGTTTTCTTTCCACAGGGGAAAGGTCTTAAATGCGGAGAAATCCGTATTGACGGTACCGGGTCCAATGACCGCGTCCCGCGGAGAGGTGCCATATGGAACGTTAGTAGCGGTAATTTGGGCGAACGCTGCCGTGTTGAAGAACTCGTTAATCTTTGCCGTTCTGCTTTGGCCTGACAGTACGGTATTTCCTACCAGATTAGGCCTGTCCAAACTAATCCCATCGAGATTCGTATCCTTGTTTGAGAGCACATTGAACGGCGAACCAGTACTCAACGTCGTGATTCCGTTTAACTGCCAACCACTCAGAACCTGTTTCCCCAAAGCACCCCAGAGCCGAACATCGGGCGTGGCCCATACATACGAAGCAACAAAGTTTTGTGGAACATCAATGGTGGATAAAGCTCGGTCCATGGCTGCGTCACTGTTGTTCGCCAACGACCACCCCGTGAAACTTCCAGGATCTCCCGAGGCGATATCGATATCCTTCGACCAAACATAGCTTATTGAGAGCGAGAAGCGGTGACTAAACCTCCGCCTCAGGGTTGCCTCCAGGGCGTTGTAGGAAGAGTTAGCAACGGGATCCAGGTCCCCAATTGACGCGAAGGTGTAGGTAGTTGGCGTTGGTTGATAAGGGCGCCGGGCGTTAAGTCCGGCCGTCGTAACGCTGGCTCCAGGGCTATAGACAGGCGAGTTCTGATCCCGCAAGAGATAGAACTTGCGAGAGACGTTGCCCACATACGCCATCTTCATGCCCCAATTCGTGCCCAGCTGTTGCTCTAACGTAAGGTTATATTCCTGAACATAGGGGATGCCGAAGTCTTTGCCTAGACCGTTTACGGCCGCGTTTGCAACAAAGATGGGGTTGTTGCCGGGATTCACGGGGTAAGGAAACGGGGACGAGTTCGGAGCATACGGTGTAGCTATACTTTGAAGTTGGTTAAGGTTCATAGCGATCATAAAGGGTTGTTGTTCCAAGTTCCCCCCGAGAGTTTCCTGTTCCGAGGCGTAGAAGATACCATAGGCTCCGCGAAGCGCCGTGGTGCCTTTCCCGAAGACATCGTAGGCAAATCCCACCCGAGGCGCGAAGTCTTTATACGAAGTGTGCAGGATACCGTCCGGCACACCCGGGTCTCCCGATGAAAGCAGGCCAAGGGGAGCTGTGGGAAAACGTGTGGACTGCACATTGGGCTTGAACGTCCCGTAATTGTTTTGTCCCGCGAGCGGAATCAACACTTCCCATCGCACCCCAAGATCCAGCGTAAGCCTGCGAGTCACTCTCCAGTCATCCTGCACAAACAGGACCGGGTCTGGCGCATGGGTGCGATGATAATAACCACTGTCCTGTTCAAAAGTATTTGCCTTGCCCAAGAGGAAATCCGCCAAAGCATTGCCGGTCGTGGCTCCTGAGAACGTGTATGACGCCGAGCCACCGCCTGCCGAGGTTTCGGAATACTTGTTCCACATAAAGGATCCACCCGCCTTAATCGTGTGGTTCCCGCGCGTCCAATTGAAGGTATCGAAAGCACCAAACGACTGTTGCGCGATATCCTTGGGGCGGGCCGATCCCATGGACCAGTATCCCGTTATACTGAATCCCACCTGGGTCGGCATAAACCCTCCCTGCCCGGTCTTGATCCCTAAATCGCTCAAATAGTTGGTGGTAAACAGGTTGGCAATCACAATATGGGTCTCGGTGTAAAAGAGGCGAAGGCTATTCAGAGCATTGGGCGAAATTGTCCAACTGTCGCTCGCAACGGCATTGGTTTGGCTATTATTAATCGAAGTACCGTCATAATCGAGAATATTGCTCGTAGTCGGATTGAGGCTGCTGCCTCTGGAAATGAAGAACATCCCGGACAGCTTGTGCGCGCTTGTCAATTGATAGTCCACACGCCCCAAGGCCTGATTTGCATTCACGTTTGCATTGGAATTCTGTTGTGGCGGATGTCCAGTGACCGGATCGGCGAGAGGCACAAAAGGAAGGACTTTGAGCGCGATTGGATCGAGCAGGTTCGAACAGATCACCCCTTGGACACCATTGCAGCTATAGGGCTGCCCGTTGGCTTGCTTGGGCCACGACTTGGAAGCCAAGGCTGAGAAGTTCCCCGTTGCTTCCAAGGGAGTGGGCGTTAGTATGCTGGCGGATGCAACACTGGCAGGGGTGCGGACTTTCAAACCCTCATAGTCGGCAAAGAAAAATGCCTTCTGATGAATGATCGGCCCGCCAAAGCTGCCGCCGAACTGATTCTGCTTGAGCGGAGTCACGCCGGTAAGAAAATAGCTCTGGGCATTCAGTACATTATTTCTAAGATAGTCATACATCAGGCCGTGATAGTCATTCGTCCCGGAACGGGTGATGATATTGACGACGCCACCGGGAAGACGGCCGAATTCGGCATCGAAGTTACTCGTCAGCAGGCGAAACTCCTCCAGTGAATCCGGATTGGGGGTCAGATCTCCGCCATTGCGGTACAAGCCCGCGTCGTATGCACCGTCAAGATAGGTGGAGTTGTAACCTGAGCGAATTCCGTCGGAGCTGAATTCATTTCCATTGTTATCGCCAATGGCAGGCTCGGCACTGAACTTTGTGACACCCGGTACAAGTGCTACTAGGCTATACGCATTTCTGCCATTGAGCGGCAAATCCTGGATCTGCTTCTCATCCACCGTCTCACCCAATTGCGATTCGCGGGTATCGACGAACGTGGTTGCCGCGGTCACAGTAACCGACTGGTTTGTAGATCCTACCTTTAACGAGAAGCTCACTTGCACGTTTTGATTCGCAGACAGATGGACCTCTTTCTGCGTCATCGTCTGAAACCCCGCGACCTGCGCAGAAATTGTGTAGCTGCCTGGCACCAGGGCCGGAAAGATGTAATTCCCGGATCCGTTACTTGGGGCGGTGCCACTCTCCTCGGTTTGCACGTTGGTGACGGTTACGATCGCGCTCGGGATCACGGCACCGCTTGTATCCGTGACTGTTCCGTAAATCGATCCAGTGGTTGTTTGCGATTGTAAGCCCGTCGTGAAAAGCGAAATCGCTGCGAGAACAAAACATAGCTTCTTGAACATCAGAACTCCTCCTAAAGTTTTTGTGACATTGAAACACCCTAGTTCGATCGGGAGCGCCCGGCTTTGCCGGGGCGGCAGCTAAAGTTTGACAGATACGGGAATGCGCCGTTTCTGTGCGCATAGCTTGATTCGCTTGCATCACATGGTTTTTGCTGTTGCAGTTGCTTTTGCTTTCAACGGCTGCGAAAAAGATCCCTCTGAGGAGCCAGCAACAGTAAGCCTTCGGTTTCGCCGGTGGATACTTACTTTGATCAGTCGAGTAAGGACTTTTAAGCGTCATGTGAGCGATTGTCACAACTCGTTTCCCGAACCGATGAGCAAATCGATTACCACTGAGCGCAATCGATTTAATCTATCCGGCACAAGAGCTAACATCTTATGTGAGCAATTGTCAAGCAGAAGTTTACATTACCTGCTCGTATAGTCGCTTATCGCTCAAATCTGAAGATGAATTCTAGATTTATCTCTCATGAAATGAGTAGATTATGAAAGCCTCCCCTTCTCGTTGCAGGCGCCAAGATAGAAGACGAAATGCCGAGCAGGTATCCCCAAAACTTCCCATCCGTTATGACCACCCGGTGCAAACCCAGGTGGTCGGCCTTCAGAGGATCCCTGTAAATCCATTATTTTTCAATGCGCTTTGGCGCTGGCCAGTGTTCGACGTTCGACTGTAGTCGATTCTGCACCTGTCAGATCCTCCATATTCAACATGGTTCAACAGCCGGTGGAAAACCAGGATTGAAAACAGAAGACTTACGAGGAGGATTCCAGGTAGAGAACCTGGTCCCGAACCAGATTCAAAGACTTGTTGAAACCTATTGAAATCGAGTGGAAATAACTACTTTTGATTGAATGCGTTGCGGCCACGTTATTGAAAACTACGGTTCTTAATGGTTCCGGAGTGCTTTGACCGCTACGAATTCGACTACACCTATGACTCAATTTGTGGTTGTGGGGTATGTGACCGCTGAACTCGCGGGAATCCCCCGGGCCCTTCAAGGAGGTGTGAGTAATCTTTGAAGACGGACCCACTCGCGAATGGCGGCCTTGGGATAAAATGGTCGAACATTTCCGATGCGAAATGCGGATTCTGAACCGCGAATCGAGAGGGCCAAAATTGCCGCTGATGATGCTCTGGAACCCATGTCGGATCGCACCTTGTGGTGCATATCCCATCATATGCAAGCAAGGTTTATGAATGAGATTGATGCGCACCGAAACCGGGTTTTCAGTGACTTTTGTTGCCCCTGAGCCGAAATGCGCTAAGATGCGGCAAATAGCCAATGAGCCAATTGGAGATGACCTATCCAATCGATCATTCGTAGGCTCAAAATTCAGACTGTCATGGCCAGTCTTGAATTCAGCCAGATTGTCTGTTCGTCATTCGAGAACGAGTTTAATCGCGGCGAGCGTACCACTGAGGAACGTATTGCGATTGTTCGCAAATGGGATGCTGTCGCACGGGAGGGGTAAACCTTGCATCGCATGTTGGAATCCTTGGATCGTCAAGAAAAGGTGGGCCATGGTGACCCCGATGTATGGACGAACGCTTAGATGACAGTCACCGCAGAATGCGAATCGCAAACTTCTGGCTCGCCCGCACCTAAAACGGTTGTCACACCTGGTTTGCCTGTTCCTTGCTTTTCTTAAAGCACAGTCGGCACAACACGGGTTTACCCCGAGTTGGTTTAAATGGAACAGTCGTTTCAATGCCGCACTCGGCACAGGTAGTGACAGTTTCCTTAAGCACCACCTTTCGTAGTGGGAATTTGCGTTTCGCTCTATCCAAAATGTCCGCTAAGGCACCGGCTCTAACAGCTCTGGTCGATTATTCCGCACATTGCCCACCTCTCGGCCGACCTTCCACGCTGTCATCTCCTCAGCCGGATAAGGTCTCAGCAAATCTACAGGCAGCCGCGTCGGATCGCCCGGGGTCAACCATCGTTCATAATCGCGCCGATGGAGCACGACGGGCATTCGGTCATGTATCGATTCCATTAGCTTGTTTGGGTCGGTGGTGATGACTGTATAGGTTTCAAGGGTTTTCTCACTCACTTTATTCGGCCAGCGGTCCCATAGCCCTGCGAAGGCGAACAGATCGCCTTCCTTCAGTGCGATGGCATATGGTTGCTTTGTTTTAGCGTCTAATTTCTTCCAGTCGTAGAACCAGTCGGCAGGAACGAGACAACGTCGGCGCTTCATCGCTTCACGGTAAAGCGGGCTTATCGTTACCATCTTCGCTCTCGCGTTGATCGTGCTGAAATTCGACGTTCTATCCTTCGACCAAAACGGCACCAATCCCCAACGCATGACAGTTAGCTCTCGCTCGCCGATCTCTGAGCCGAGGCGCACAACTGGTTGAAAGCGCTGCGGAGCTACGTTGTACGACGGTGCGAAATACGACTCATCGAAGACGTTGGTATCGTGGGATTGCATCCATTCTGCAATGCGCTGCTTATCCGCCCGTCTTCCGTATCGGCCACACATGGAAGAAAGAGTACCGCACAATCCGTACTAAAATCATCTTTGGCGGTCCGAAGAAGTTTCTTGTGCAGCGACAATCGGTTGCCAAGAACCTCAACCACAGTCGAATGGGGGAACTCCGTGGAATTCTTAGAAGCCACTCAGTTGAAAAACGACACAGTATTGATTTTCATCACGGTGCTAGGAGCAATGTGTTGCTGGTTGGCTCTGGCCCAGAATCCAGGTGTACTGCTTCCATGTTTGGTTGTTTTTGCGCCCATCGCCCTTGTTGCGCTGGCCACGGGTCTGGCGACCACCTTACCCTTCAGTGTCGTTAGCAAGTGAAAATGTCCGCTTTTCGTAGCAAGTGAAGTGTCCGGATTGTTAATCATCAGCCGTAGCCGTAGAGGCGGTGGTAAAGTGCGAATCCCGCGTAGTTTGCGGGATTTGCAAGTTAAGAGGAAAAGTCTGTTCTGTGACTTTTCCTCTTAACGTCTTTTCCACCGCCTTGATTTGTTTTTTGGCCAGCGGCGTCAAAGGTTTTCCTTCAGCGCTGTAATGTCCGACGCGATGTCCTGCGATCATGAGGGTCAGGGTAGTGTCCAGGTGTTGATGGATGATCACCTTGCATCCGGCCAGTGTGGGGCGCCACTCGGCGCGCTCAATCTGCATGACCAGATTGTTAAAGTGCTCGGTGTTGCCCTGGTCGACGGTGCGCTCGAATCGTTGCGTGAAGACCATTTCCAGATTCCTGTGCCGGCAGGATATGAATGCCGTTCCTGGCTGCGCTGCTGGCAACGTGAAGCGGCGGTTGAACTCGGCGATGCAGTGCTCCTTGAGAAACTTGTTTGCTCCTTCCAGACTTCTCATCCCGCGCAATCGCGACTCCTGCGGCAGCCGTCCCTGCCAGGTAGAGAAGTTGCGTTCCGAGCGGCCCCGCGCCTGCGGAGAATAGGACGGGATCATATGCACTCCCAGCTCCTTCATGGCACGGTTCACCTGTGTGGGACGCTCATAATCGACCTTACCACCGCTCTTCGGCGTCCGCCAGAAATGGGCTCCACGGTCGGAATAGAGCGAGCAGAACAGCCCCTTCCGTTCAATTACCGCACGCAGCCCGGCCATCACGGCGGCCGTCGTTTCCTCCTCGCCCAGCTGCGCATAGTAGATCTCGCTGGTCGCGTCTTCGCCACTCGCCTGCTGCTGGGCTTACGCCGTCGCCGGTCCAACAAGCCCTGGTAGCCTTGCTCCTCATAGCGCTTCCGCCATCGACGCATCTGCCGCTCGCTGATACCGATCAACTCAGCCGCTGCCACCACTTGATCTTGCCCGATGTGGCTCGTAACAGCACTTCCTGCAACTTCATCGCCCGCTCCGCCGCGGTCCGCGGATAGATCTCCATGCTCTCGCGCATGGCTCCATCCTTGCCGCCCGTTATGCGGACACTTCATTTGCTAAAATCACCGGACATATTATTAGCTAACAACAGTGGTCATGATGAAACGTTACAAACTCGACAAGAGGGATGATTTTCGAAAAGGATTGGAGAGAGGGCCAATTCCGCGACATACACGCCCGCAAGCGAACACATTGATCTTCAAGTCTCGATTGAAATGCACAAAGTGTATGTATGATAGGGAACACCATTATATTGGGGAGCGACTATGGCCAGCCCACTCAAGATGTTGGAAATCGGGGACCAGATCGACTCATATCGCATCGAGGCTCCGGTTTCTCGAAGTCGGATAGGGACCGTATTCCGCGCCACGGACTTAAGGGACGGCCGGAAAGTTGCATTGAAAGTTCCGGACCCAGAGATGGAGACGGATCCCTTCCTGCTTGAACGTTTTCGACGGGCGGCGATGATCGGAGAAAAGCTGGGTCATCATGGCGTGATGCGTGTGTTCAGCGAGGTTGAGCGGTCGCGCGTTTACATGGTGATGGAGTGGTGCGAAGGAAAGCCGTTGCGGGAAATCATGGACGCGGGCAAGGTTGCGCAGGAGCGCGCAATTCGCATCACAGCTGCAGTGTTGGAGGTTCTGCAATATCTTCACGACAATGGCGTTGTGCACCGGGCGTTGACGCCGGAAAGCATCATGGTCGACCAGCATGACAAGATCAAGCTGATCGATTTCAGCCTGGCGTCCGATGCTACTTCCCGGCGGCTGACCTATACCAACCTGGCGGATGAGCTTGGGACGGGCGATTACATTTCTCCCGAGCAGGTGGCGGGTAAGCGCGGTGACAGCCGTTCAGACATTTATTCGATAGGCATTATTCTGTATGAAATGCTCACGGGAAAGCTGCCCTTTGCGGGCTCGTCGCGAGCGGCGGCGATGAAATCGCGGCTCAATAGTCCTCCTATTCCGCCAAGTATTGCTTCGCCTTCGATTTCTCCGCATCTCCAGGAAGTGCTTTATCGCGCGTTAGAGAGAGATCCAAAGAACCGGTATGCACGAGCACACGAGTTTGCTCACGATTTGCAACATCTAGAGCGGGTTGGGATCGAAGATCGTCCGGAATTGCGCAACTGGCAAAGTCAAAAAGTCCACCTGCCGCGCACAATACTGCTTTATCTTCTGTTACTGTTGGTTCCGGTCGCGATTCTGATTGTGCTGGCGTTATCGACACACGCCAAATGATTCCGGAAGAGAATCGCCTCGATGTTCCTTTGTTCACAAACGAGAGTCTCGTTTTATGACGCGTTCATGACAGCCTCGACCGTGGAACGGATGCCCGGATGGCTTTTACAACATGTCTTGCAACCGCTCGCCATCGGGATCGTGTTTGTTGTTGTTGCGCTCCTGTGGACGTTTCCACTGCAACACGTGATTGCGTATCCATTCGTGTTTCTGTTCTTTGGCGCGATCATGGGCAGCGCATGGTTTGGCGGCATAGTCTCGGGCTTTTTCGCCGTCATTCTCTCGTCGCTGCTCGTTGGATATTTCTTTATCCCTCCGCTCTATTCGATGTCGATCGGAAAGGAATCCCAGAGCTTCTTCACGGCATTTATCCTTTGCGCAATCGCGATTACAGTCGTGAGCTCCGCGAGAAAGCGGGCCGAATCTGCCGTCCGAACGGCCCGCGACGAGCTTGAAATGCGGGTGAAGGAACGAACTGCCGAGCTGGAGCAAACGAATCGAGAGATTCAGGAGAGCGAGCGGCAACTGCGACAGCTGACAGAGGCGATCCCTCAACAGATTTGGCGTGCGGATAAGTCAGGGGACGTGGAATACTTCAATGGACACTTGCTCGCATACTTAGGCTGCCCCACAGCCCTTCTCCATGGTGAGTCATTCTTCCAGATTTTCCACCCAGTCGATGAGCCGATTGTTCGCCAAGCGTGGCGCACCGCACTTGAATCACAAATCGGGTTTGAATCCGAGGCGCGGGTTCGCGACGCAGGGGGAAGCTACAGGTGGTTTTTGGTTCGGGCAGTCCCGCAGTTGGCTGGAGACGGCGCTGTGGCTCGATGGTATGGGATTCATATTGACATCGAAGAGCAGCGACGAGCTCAGCAAACCGTTGCCGACGCACAAGAAGAACAATCGCGGATTTCGCATCTGCTGAGCTTGGCGGAAATGGCCGCCTCGATTGCCCATGAGCTGAACCAGCCGCTTACCGCGGTGGTGACACATGCCTATGCCTGTCGCGAGTGGTTACGCGAAGATGCTATAAATATTTCGAAAGCTTCCGCGACAGCGGAGAAAATCGTGCAGGAAAGTACACGAGCGAGTGCGGTCGTTAGCCGGGTTCGCGCTCTCTTCCGCAAGGAAGCCCAGGCGCGGGAATCGACCGACATGAATGGACTCATCCGCGGGGTGGTGCGCCTCCTGCGCGATGAAACGATCAGGCGCGATGTATCCATCCGGCTTATACTGGCGGACCAATTGCCGAAGCTCAAGGTTGATCCCGTTCAAATTCAGCAGGTGCTCCTGAATCTAGCTATGAATGCAATGGATGCGATGGCCGGGATTTCGGAATCGCGAGAATTGATCATCCGCTCGTGCCAAAAGAACATGGACGAGGCATTGATATCGATTGAGGATCATGGGCCGGGCATTGCAGAAGATATCTCAAAGCGCATATTCGAACCATTCTTCACGACCAAACCAAACGGAACAGGCATGGGACTGGCAATTTGCCGCAGCATTGTCGAAATGCATGACGGGCGCCTCTGGGCAGAGAATGGTCCCAGCGGGGGAGCAGTTTTTCACTTTACAGTTCGGGCACAGGTATGAGCGAAACTGCCAAGGCGGAAGCGAGAGTTACACAGAAGGTTTTTATCGTCGATGACGATCCGTCGATCTGTGAGGGACTCGCAAACCTGCTCGAATCCGTCGGTATTCGGACTCGAACCTATCCTTCTGCGGAAGCCTTCAAGGATGACTGGGATCAGCACGACTCTGGCTGCTTGCTGCTGGATGTGCGGCTGCCAGGGATGAGCGGAGTTGCATTCCAGGAGCAGATGCGCAAGACCGGCATTGATCTGCCCATTATCTTCATGACAGCCCACGGTGATATCCCGATGGTCCGCAAAGTGATGAAGGCGGGCGCATTCGAGTTTCTTACCAAACCGTTTCAGAGAGAGGAATTGCTAAAGGCAATTAAAGAGGCGTTTGCACTCGATCGTGCAAAGCGCGAGGAAGACAACAACTTGCGATCGGTCCGTAACCGCATTGATTTGCTGAGCCCGCGAGAGCGGGAGGTGATGGCCTTGGTTACTGCCGGAATGCTTAACAAGCAAATCGCTGCCGAACTGCATATCAGCGAAATCATGGTGAAAACTCACCGGCGGCACATGATGGAAAAGATGCATGCGGATTCGCTCGCAGAGCTGGTCAAGATATGTGAGAGAGTGCAAGAACCTGCACGGAGAAGCCGCCAGAACTAATCAATCAGCGGGAATGGATATCCGCTAAATCTTTATAGGATCCTTATCTCCGCCGAAAATGTATACCAAGGTATAGGTTGTTCTCAAGTTCGATTTATCCCATCCTGCCAATAGACCGTCAGACCTGATCGTTGATCAGCGTTACCCGCATAACTTTGTGGAGAGATTGTTACCGCTGCTGTAGATTCAGCCGCGCTTGAGGTTTCTCTCACTCCAAAGGAGGTCGCATGAGCACACTAGCACTGCTAGCGGAAATCCTACTCTCGGGCTTCTTTGCTGTGGCCTGCTTACGCGCACGCTCCGAATCGCCGAGTCTGCGCGGTCTCGCTCCAGGCAGGCTCTTTGTGCTCACGGGGAGATTGGAACGTCTGCGTCAATCACGATGGCAATGGTTCTGCATGGTGCTGCTCCTCATCCTCATGCGGATGCAGGTGGGAGCTCCGCTTCTCGCCGAGTTGACAGTCGCCGCCCAGTTCATCGTGTTCCTTGCGTTGCCTTCCGCCAAACAACCAGTAGGAGTTCTTCGGTCATGAGAGTGCTGACCGAGATCGCCAAATTCCTGCGCCGAGCGCGAAGGCAAATGAGATCCGGCGAGTTGTCGCGCGAGTCACTACAGTTGCTGCGCGTTGAGTGGAAGGGCGATTCGCTGGAGTGCGACTGGCTCATGCGTCCTCTGGATCCGTGGGACAAGTATCTGCCAGCGGAGTTGGCGGCGGAAAACCAAACATTGCAGGCGTTGCGAGATGCACTGAAGCTGCGTGCGATTATTTTCCGGTCTTTTCCCGCCGTCGGTCTTGCGCACCTGCGAATGTTTCGCGCCGACAAGAACCATCAACTGGAACTAGTGATGACGGGGAGCGTGAACCGGTGGGACGAAGAGTTTCACCGCGTTCCATCGGTGACGATGCGGGCTAAAATGTGCGGTTTTCGCTTCACGGTTGTGGAAGGAGCGATACGCGGGTTGGTTCCCGTTCCCTTTTTATGACCATGTTCCAAAGATTTCGGCAAAACTTGCTGGGGTCCCGCTCTTGAAGCAAGAAGATCGGGCCATGATGTCTTTAATCTCAATCACTCAGAATCTGTTCAAGGAGGGCGGAGATGGCGGCAACAAAATCGCAGGGCACGAACCTTACGCTATTCATGTGCGGGCTGACTGCAGTCTGCGCAGGAATTGCATTCTCCTCATCAGGCGCCGCTAAGGCGGCGCTCGTACTCGGCCTTGTCGCCGTAGCTGTGGCTCTTTGGGGCTTCTTCAGGATCAAGCCGCTCGAAGGCAAGACAGGAGGCACCCCACAACCGGCTGTGATGAAACTGATCGGCATAGTGGTTGTGCTTGGGGGCTGGCTGTTCGTCCTCTTCGGATTGCACCTGGCGTCCAGCGTTGGTGCGCGTTTGGTGACTTCGAGTGTAGGCTTTGCCATCTCTCTTGCCGGAATTTGCTTCGTTCTGGCGCCTGCAGTGAATAAGAACGCTATCTGGAAGGCCTGATTGTTCTTCCCAAATTTCCCTGACGATGTTCAACCCAATCATGGAGCTCAAACGATGAGAATCGCACGCTTTGCAACCTGGACTTGCGCCCTGGCGATACTACTCCTGGCAGGCGCAGCGACTCTGGCTCGCGCTGACGCTGCACCTTCCGCGTCCGCTGCCGAGTTGAAAGACGCGCTCTCAAAGGCGCCTACAACTTCTACTCTGGCCAACGGTGATCCCGGCGGCACAATCACCGGCACCGTCAACGACGTGCCCATTGCCGACACCAAGGCTGGCATCACATTGGGCGACGTCGCCAACCAGGTAGGCCAGAACAAAATCGCCGTCAACTTCGTCTGGACTCTGATCACGGGCTTCCTGGTCATGTTCATGCAGGCTGGTTTCGCCATGGTTGAATCGGGACTGTGCCGAGTGAAAAACGCCAACCACACCTACATGATGAACTTCTTCGTATACACATGTGGGCTGTTTGCGTACTGGATCATCGGCTTCGCCATCCAGATGGGCGGTGCCGCGGGGAATGGAAATCTCGGCGGATTACAGTCGCTGAACACGGAGCATCTGATCACTCTGTTCGGCACCCATTGGGGCATCTTCGGCGAATGTGGCATGTTCCTTGCCAGGAGCACTTACGATGTAGGCGTCATGGTCATCTTCCTCTTCGAGATGGTCTTTATGGATACGGCTCTGACCATCGTGACAGGTGCCTGTGCAGAGCGTTGGAAGTTCCTCGCCTTCACGGTTTCCTCTGTCCTAATGGGCGCCTTTACTTATCCCCTCTATGGCAACTGGGCATGGGGTGGCGGCTGGCTTTCGCAGCTCGGCGTCAATGCCGGGCTCGGCAAGGGCTACTGCGACTTTGCCGGATCGGGCGTGGTTCATACGGTTGGTGGAGTCACGGCGCTGGCCGTGGCCATGATTATCGGCCCTCGCATCGGCAAATACAACCGCGACGGCTCGTCCAATGCCATCATCGGCCACGACGTCTCCGCCGTGCTGATCGGCTGCTTCATTCTGGCCTTTGGATGGTTCGGATTCAACCCTGGCAGCACCCTCGGCGCATCCGCCGCTGGGAACCTGCGCATCGGCTCGATCGCCGTCAACACCATGCTGGCGGGCTGTACGGGAACATTTGGCGCGATCCTCTACATGTGGGCACTGAAAGGCAAGCCCGACGCTTCGATGAGCGGTAACGGGCTTTTGGCGGGCTTGGTGGCCATCACGGCGCCCAGCGGATTCGTCAACACCATGGGTGCCGCGATCATCGGCTTGATCGCTGGCGTATTGGTCTGCCTCAGTTGCGCCTTCGTTGAAAATTATCTGAAGATCGACGATCCGGTGGGCGCTATCTCGGTGCATGGAGCCAACGGCCTGTGGGGTGTGCTGTCCATCGGCTTCTTTGCCGACGGCACCAGCAACTATGGCGGGTCATGGAACGGCGTGAACGGTTCCGTAACCGGCCTGTTCTACGGGGACGCCAGCCAGTTGGTGGCACAAATCGTCGGTTGCGCGACGCTGGTGGGCTTCGTGTTCACCTTCAGCTTCGTCCTCAACTGGATTCTCGACATCATAGTCGGCCAACGGGTTTCGATTGCAACCGAGGTTGCTGGTCTTGACCTGCCAGAAATGGGGCAACTCGGTTATCCCGAGTTCGTCTTCAAGCCCGAGCCGGATTTCATACTCGCTGCGGATAAAATGGCCGTCGCGTAAGTTGGAACCGGCGGCGTCAACCGTTGAGGCCTGCTATTACGGGGGCCTCCTGATTCTGACAAATCATTCGGTTTTGCCCTCTGGGCAATCTCCTGAAGCAGCAAGGCTGATCTGCCAAGCCTTGCTGCCCTTTTTCACGATCTGCGATTAGGAGCGAACGCGATGAAAGAATTTCCAATTGAATCGAGTCCTGCTGAGGCCCGTGAGATCTCGATTGATTCGTTCCTGCCGCCCGCACTTACCTGGCCTGCAATGCTGCGGGGAGAGACTTCC
This sequence comes from uncultured Acidobacteriaceae bacterium, assembly GCA_963758785.1. Taxonomy (GTDB): domain Bacteria; phylum Acidobacteriota; class Terriglobia; order Terriglobales; family Acidobacteriaceae; genus Telmatobacter. The sequence goes on along the minus strand of CAVWXA010000003.1, from coordinate 1,736,326 downwards.
AGACTGCTGCAGCGAATGTTCCGCGATCCCCGCGCACTGGAGCCGAGCGAGCGCGGCGATCTGATCGCGGAATTGCGCGCCGCCGTCGAGTTGGAACCGCACGTCCCTGAGATTCGCGTTTTGCTGGGGATGACTCTTTGTGTCGATCTGCAGGTCCAGGAAGCTCTGGAGCAATTACGCGAAGCCGCGCGCCAGGGCCCTAATTGTTTCGTCGCGCGGCTGAAGTTTGGCGAGCTGCTAATGCGGCTGCGGATATGCAGCCAGGCGGCCGAAGAGACGCAAAAAGCTGCGCAGCTTGCTACAAACGACTTCCAGGCAGAATTGGCGCGCAAACAGGCAGCCGCCATTCGCACCATGCTCCGCGAGGGAATCGAGCGCGGCGGCTACGGCGGCCTGCTCGCGCGCCTCACCCCGCATCGCCGTCGGTCCAATAAACCCGAAACCGCCCCGGTGCTCGCTGGGTCCAGGTAGAAATAATGCCCGCTGATCTGCAATTGGCGCTGCTGATCGCCATCCTGCTTCCGGCTGGTAAAGTTCTCGCTTCTCTTACCAAGCGATTTGGAATTCCGGCGATTCTCAGTGAACTTCTGGTCGGGGTGGCCGCCGGTCCAGGTCTTTTGAACATTTTGCATAAGCCCCTTTTCAGCGGCACAGCTGCCGGAGATGCATTTTTGCTGCTGGCGCAAATCGGCGGTCTGGTACTGATGTTTATCGCTGGCCTCGAGACTGACATCGAGCGAATGCGCGAGGCGGGTCCGACCGCGTTTTTCGTAGCACTGCTAGGCGTGATCTGGCCGTTTTTCCTCGGTGCGGGAGTTGCTCATTTTCTGGGAATTAGCTGGAACGCCGCGTGGTTTCTGGGCGGCGCGCTTACAGCGACCAGTGTCTCGATTTCCGCCCGCACGTTGATGGACGCCGGCAAGATGACCTCGCCCGAAGCGTCGGTCATTCTTGGCGCAGCGGTTATCGACGACGTGATGGGATTGTTCGTTTTGGCGTTCCTTGCCGCTGCTTGTAATGCGCGAAACACGGGTACATTTGGAGTTGCGCCACAGCTCACGCTCTGGACCGAGCAGAACATTCCGTGGGCTGGATACCATCCTCTTGTTATCCAGATGAGCCTGATTGCAGTTTGCGTCACGGTCTACTTCGCGGTCGGGTACGGGGCCGCGAAGAAGTGGATCGATCCGATCATTAGACTCTTCCGAAGAATCGATGCAAATGAGGCTGTAACAAGCTGCGTTCTCGCGCTCGTGCTTTTGTACGCAGTGAGCGCAGAGTGGCTGGGAAGTATTGCGGGAATCACGGGGGCGTACCTGCTCGGTTATGTTTGCGCTGAAGCAAAACTGAAGAGTTTGTTCGAGCGCACATTTGCTGCCATTGGTCATGGCCTCCTGATTCCCCTCTTCTTTGTCTCGATTGGGCTGTCCAGTAACTTCCGTGCTCTCGGAGGACATTGGCTCTTATTGGTCGCTATCTTCGCCGTCGCAGTGGTAAGCAAACTGATCGGTTGTGGAATGGCGGCCTTAGGTATGGGCATGGGATCTGTCCGCAGTTTTCGAGTCGGTTGCGGAATGATCTCCAGGGGCGAAGTCGGTTTGATCGTTACGGCGATGGGCGCCAGCACCGGGATCTTCAACGAAGCTGAGGTCGCGGTGATGGTTGCGGTCGTCTTGCTGACAACTCTAGTCACTCCGCTCATTATGCGAGGCGCTTTTGCCATCCATTGCCCGCAGGATTCCGAAGAATCTACATCGATCGACGACACAGATTCAGAAGAGCCCCTCGACGCAACCGAATATTCAATGATCGAAGTTTAGGCGGGAACCTGAATCCGATCAATTGCGCGGTTTGAAAGTTCATCCGTCGGAAGTGAATGATGTTTGACCGATTCGGAATCTGGGCAATGCGCGTTCTCGAATTTGTATTCTTCACTGGGCTAATCGGGTGTGCACTTGTCGTTATCTTCAGCTGGATTTCGATTTTCAGAGATGCGTTCACGAAGAGGGATTAACTGTCAATTGGGAATGCGACTCTCTCGGTGACGCTGAGTTTGAGAACGGCTAGGCCGCTTCGTAGTTACGGGGAAATTGCAATCTGAAATCCTCCGGATTGCTGGAATGATAAGCAGAGGTCCCAAGGCCGGAGTCGAGGTTCTTGACCACGAAAGGGGTGTCCGCCGTGACGGATGTAGTCGAAATCGTAGCTGTCAAAGCACTCTGGTGTGGTGAACCCCTGCAACGATTTGCTCCATCTTCGATTCAATTCTCCAACAAGCCCTCAAAATCGATTCGACGAAAACGAGTCCAATCTCCGATGATTGGAGGTTACTTCTCGTGCAGGCTACGGACAAACAGACAATCGACCTTGGCAACTGACCGATCGCGGATCTCCACCGTCAGCAGCGCTTCAGAATAGGCTGAACACGGACCCAAGCTGTCGGCGGGGGCGCGCATTTTCTCCAGAAGCGCCATGCTGTCCGGCGAGGACGCTAACTCAGCGGCGCCCTGTGTTCCGAACGTGGAAAGACCACCCAGAGCGATAATATAGCGAGTCGGTCCAGTTCCGGGGAGAAGACTGATGAGAGCGTAATCTCTCTCCAGGTCGCCTGTCGTGGCATTCCTCACCTCAGCGCAGGTCTCCGGGCTGCCAGCCAGCCGGACGGCGGTCGCGAATGAGTTCAGCCGTGACCTTGTGAGCGAGCAACCCATCAAAAAAAGATCGCTCTTCACTGGCAGTTCACGTAAATCACTGTCCTGAAGGCTGGCCCCGATAAAAATAACACTTGCTTCCGCAACTCATCATAGGACACAAAATGACTGCGCTTGATTGAGAATTCCTGGTTCTGCGTGGTCAGCAGTTGAGCAATTCTTGCAGCGGCTGTCACTTTGCTAACACCGTGTAGAAATCAGAATAATAGAGCCTATCCGTACCGGCGGGAATCGGATATGGAGGTAGTGTCCAGAGTCTTTCGCACTTTTGTTCTTTGTCATTTTGTTGGAAGGTTGTTGGGTTGTGGTTGTTTTGCTCTGGGCCCCCATGGGGGCCCGGAGCAAAGCGGTCAGGCGATGGCTACGACTTCGGCCAATCGTTCCATCTGCAGGTAGCGTTTGGTACCCCACCTGGTTGCGGCGACATGCCGTAGCCGGGCCGCGACCAACATGAGCGCTGACTGGCCATCAGGGAACGCGCCCACGACCCTCGTTCGTCGCCGGATCTCCCGCATCAGCCGCTCCAGCGGGTTGTTGGTCCTCAGGCAGCGCCAGTGCTCAGGCGGCATGTTGTAATAACTCAGCGTCTCATCGATGCCCTTCTCGACGATCTCCGCAGCCTTGGCCAGCCGCATGGCGCGCAGTTTTTCCACCACCTGGAGCGCTTTTTCTTTAGCGGCCCTGGCGTCTTCCTGGGCATGGATAGCCTTCAGCATGGCGGCTGCTTCCTTGACCTTGCCGGTGGGTACCGCGGTCCACACGTTGCGGTAGAAATGCACTACGCAGCGCTGCCACAAGGCGTCGGGATAGAAATCCGCCAGGTTCTCCACCAGGCCAAGGCACTTGTCGGATACGAACAACTCGACACCCTTCAGCCCGCGGTCTTTCAGATCAGGCAGGAACGTTGTCCAACTGGCCGTGTCTTCCTTGGCACCCTCGCTCACCGCCAGAATCTCCCGGTAGCCGCTCTGCGCCACGCCAATGGCCACCAGCACGGAGACGTTCTTCACTTCGCCGCCCCAGCTCCGCTTCAGCCACAGACCATCAAGAAAGACGTATGGGAAATCGCCCACCAGCGGCCGCTCGCGCCACTCGTTGATCTTGCCGTAGATCTTCTGGTTAAGGTCGCTGACCGTGCTGGCGCTGACTCGAGTGCTTGAGGGCTGATTCACGGGACCTGATTTTCGTCGAAGGAAGAAGCCTGCCAAGTCGAGCACCGGTATGGGAACCAATCCTTGAAACACAGCCCAACTCAGCGTCAATGAGCGCATTGCCACGTTCGCGACAGCTGAGAACAACCCCCTCCCATAGGCAACGAATCAGCATTCGCAAAGTGCGCAGCGAGGATTGTTAGCGGGTACTAACTAGTGGTTGCTTTGGTGGCGCGCGGAAAGCTGAATCCTGAATGTCGCATATCTCAAGCCTCACATGATCCTGATTGGCCGCCACTCAACCGCGAATCCATTTCAGGGGCATTCGCAAAACGGTATCCAATGTAAACATCCGTGAGAAGATACCGGGGATTGGAGGGATCATCTTCAATCTTCATTCGCAACTGGCGGACGTAGACCCGCAAGTACTCGATCTTTTTACGGCAGTTGGCACCCCAAACCGCGGTCAGAAGTTTGGAGTAGGTCACCACCTGGCCCGCGCGATCCATCAAGTAGTGAAGGATATTGAATTCTTTGTAGGTTAGATGCACCGGTCGACCGCGCTTAGTGACGGTACGGTTCGTCGGTTCCAGATGAATATCCCCGATCTCGATCGGTGCATCTTCGGCGTGGACCGGTTCTCTCACGCGTCGGACTGTTGCGCGAATGCGGGCGACCAGCTCTCGGATGCCGAAAGGTTTGGTGATATAGTCATCGGCGCCTAGAACTAACGCCTCTACCTTCTCACTTTCTTGGTCGCGAACGGCGAGCATGAGGATCGGCAGCCTGGGGGAAGAGGAACGAATGCGGCGCAGCGTTTCAATGCCGCCGATGCCGGGCATATTCACGTCGAGCAAAACTGCGTCGAATGGTGCAGCGCGCAAAAGTTGCAGCGCTTCTTCGCCGCGCGATGCTTCGGCGACCTGAAAGCCGAATTCAACCAGCGAAGGTCTCAGCGCCCTGCGAATGGCCGGCTCGTCGTCGACCAAAAGAACACGAATGGCAGGGTGGTTTAAGAGGCCACCCTTTCTGCCGGAGCTGGGATGGCTGCAAAGAATGTGGTCCTCTCCGTCTCATCGCTGGTTACCCAAACGTAGCCGCAGTGAATCTGCACCGCCCGCTTGGCCTCCGGCAGTCCGATTCCCATACCGTCAATGAACTAACCAATATGGCCAGTGTGGATTGCAATCGGACCCACAGGGATTTCTTTCTCGCTTCCTTCATCATGCGCAGCAGTACCTTTGCTGTGAGACACGCTAATAAACCCAAGTCAGAACTGTTGTCATACCGCAGTCAAACCCTTCAGATGGTGCCCCAAAAAGTGTGCGGACGTCTTAGATGTATCTATCCCGCCGCTTACCGTGACGGCTTGCGATCCACTGCGGTTTTGTCAATTATTTCACTCTTAAAGCTGGCATGAAAAATCTTTTTGCATTCTTCATGGATTCTTTATGCTTTATTTGCGTCACTGGTGATAGCTCGTTTGACTCATTAGGGCGCCTTTCACCGCAACGCGATTGCAGACAATCGTCGGCAATCTAAATCTCAAGTATGCGCATCGCACTGCCGCCTATTGACGCCACCTTCTGGCGCTCGAGAGGTCGTGCCGGAGCGCGGCTTGAGTGCCTCGGTGTCATCTCCGAATCATGCACAAATCTATCTTTGGAGGATCGTGTCGATGTCTTTGAACGTGAAGGTCATATTTCAATCGATAGCGATGGCTGGAGCCGCGATTTCCGTCGGGCTCATAGCGAGTGCTCAAACCCCTGCGACACCACCCGCGTCTTCATCCTCTGCAACGCCTGCGCAAAGCTCAGCGCCCGCCGCCCAGGCTCCGGCGGCTCCAGCAGCTCCTGCAGCCGCGCCGACTTGGAGCGTTGGCCCGATGGATCTCAGCGGATTCATCGACGGTTACTACAGCTTCAATTTCAACCGCCCGAATACTACCGACGGCTACGACCAGATCAACCAGCTCTACAACTTCAACGACAAGACAGATCAGTTTGAACTTAGTGCGGCCAAACTTACGCTGAACCACGATCCCGATCCAGTCGGCGCCCACGTTGACTTCATCTATGGCCGCACCAACGATTTGATCAACGCTGCCCCGTCAAACGCCACTTCGGCCGAGCAACTCAATTACATCGAACAGGCATTCCTCAGCCTGAAACCACCCAAGGCCAAGGGATTTGAGATGGACTTCGGCAAATTCGTCACCTCAGCCGGAGCGGAAGTCATCGAGGCCAAGGACAACTGGAATTATTCTCGTTCCCTGCTCTTCGTGAATGCGATTCCATACTGGCACTTCGGCGCTCGTACTTCCATGCCCGTCTCCAAGACCGAAACCATTGGCTTCCAGTTGGTCAACGGCTGGAACAACGTCTCCAAGAGCAACGGGGGCGTCACCGGTGTCTTCACCAGCGCCTATGTCAAGCCCAAGGCAACTTGGGATCTCAACTACATCGTCGGTCCTGAAAATGCCAGCACGACGAGCGGCCTCCGTAACCTGATCGACACCACGCTGCTGCTGACGCCTCCCGGAAAATTCAACGCCTACATCAACTACGATTACGGACAAAATCAGGATGCCATCGTAGGCTCAGGCGCAACGGCAACCGGCGATAAGAAGCTGAATACCTGGCAAGGCGTGGAGGGAGCTTTCCACGTTCAGGCAAACGGGAAAAATGCCGTGGCAGGCCGATTCGGATATTTTGACGACGCGAATGGTTTCCAAACCGGCACGGCGCAACACCTGGTTGAGGGCACCTTCACCTATGAGTACAAGTGGGTAGAAGGCATGCTGATGCGCATCGAATATCGCTGCGATGTCTCCAACCATAACTACTTCCACAAGCTGGCGAGCCAAACAACCGACCAGCAACAGACGTTGACAGCGGGCTTTATCGCCTTCTTCGGACCCAAGCGCTGAAAACATTCCATTTCTTCAAACCGTCCTCTCGGGACGACCGATAGACTCCCGCTACCGCAAGAAAACTCGGGACCGGCTGAAGCCGAACCAAGCGACAGGCAGGTCCCGAAACGATCCGCGCTGATACTGAAAGGATGAACGGCAACAACGAGCCTGCTACACATCATGTTCGAGAAATTCCCGGGGCTCAGCCGCAGAGAGCCGCCAAACGAACTACAAATCTCAGGAGAATGCTCATGGCAGATCAAAAAGCACCTCAGATGCAGGCCACTCTGGGTCTTACCGGGTTGACCAGCAACGCAATGGCGCTTATCGCTCCCGGCGCCTTTCTTTGGCTCACCTTCTTCATCCAGGCCACGACCGGTGTGGCGGGGCAGCCATCCACCGCGCCGTCCATGTGGCTGGGCATTTTCCTTTCCCTGTTGCTGTGCCTGGCCACCGCTGTATCCTACGCCGAAATCTCGAAACTCTACCCCGGCACCGGCTCCAGCTACTACTACGCGGAGCAGGCGCTGCTGTCGAAGGACAAGGCCTTCAAATACGCCCGCGTGGCCAAGTTCATCGTCGGCTGGGGCTCGCACCTCTACTACTGGGTCTATCCCGGGGTGATGGTCGCCGTCACCGGCATCTTCGTCGGCTACATGGTCGGGTTCTTCTATCCGAACTTTCTCAGTGGAGCGAACCCCGGACCGGTGTTCATGGCGCTGATTGCTGTCGTGTTCTCGTTCTTCGTGGCGTGGATTGCAGCGAAGGGCGCAGGCGCATCGACCGCTGTAAACCTGGCGATCAACGTCATTCAGATCTCAGCGCTGATGGTCTTCAGCGTGCTCGCGATTGGCTATCGCGCGAACCATCCGACGGGCATGACCGGCCCCACGGCCTTCCAGTACGACACGCAGTCACTCGCTACCTATACTTACCAGTTTGCCACCGACAAGACCGGCGCAACCATACGCGATTCGAGCGGCGTGCCTCAGCCGTTGCTGGATTCGGCCGGCAAGCCGGTTCCCTTTGTCATCACCTACCCCGAGACGGACTCGACTGGCAACTTCCTGGCCCACACGTCGGCCGCGTCGGTAATTTCACCTCACAAGTGGAGTTGGGTTTTCATCCAGGCGACGGTCGCAATTCTGATCCTTGTAGGCTTCGAATCCGTAACCGCGATGGGTGGAGAAGCCAAAAACCCGACCAAGCATATTCCCATCGCGGTGATCGCGTCGCTGCTCATTCAGGGTTTAGTTTGCTACCTGTTTGAATACTTCTGCGCGAACTACTTCCTCAACTCGGGTTACACGATGCAAAGCGCGGCCAGTTCCGCGGCGCCCATCGGCGACATGATGATCATTGTGGGAGACTGGCTGCTGGGCCAGGGCCACGGCAAGTACTTCATGTTCGTCGAGGCAATCACGGTGTTCCTGGCGCTCATCGGCACCACGCTGAGCTGCATGAACACCGGTGCGCGCGTGACCTACGCCATGGGCAAGGACGATGAGGCGCCGGAGCACTTCGGCATTTTGGATGCAGCGTCTCTGTCGCCGCGCAAGGCCATCTGGACGCTGGCCGTAATCTCCGCCGTCATCGGCGTAGTCGCTTGCTCGCTAGCCTTTGGCGACGCCGGCGCGCCCACCGACGCCAGCATCGCAGCATTGCCGCACGGCATCTTCTCCAGCTTCGGCTATTCGACCCACGACAAGATGGCAGCCATGCCGAACTCGTTGCTGGCGATTACACTGACCTCGAACTTTGGCACGTTCATCCTGTACGCGCTCAGCTGCATGTTGTGCATCATTGCTTTCCACAAGCGCCCCGACCACAGTTTCCTGAAACACACGCTCATTCCGGGCTTTGGTCTGCTGGCCAACCTTGTGTGCATGGGCTTCTACGTCGCCGGCCCGTTCTTCAATCTCGGCACGAAGATGGAACCGTTGACGGCTCTCGGCATCGCAGCGGTGTGGGGCCTATACGGGGCGCTCTATTTCCTGCGATCGTCGAAGGCGAAGGGCAAGACAATCCTGCTCGAGTCCAAGTAGGCACTCAAATGTTGGTCAACCAAACAGCAAGCAGCGTGTGGCATTTTCCTGGCTTCGTGATCGAGGCCAGGAAGGCAATGAATGTCCCTTTCATCGGCTCAATTCGAATACCGAATCCGAATGTTCGGTGAATGACGGAGAAGGCGACTCTTATGATCGGAATCTTTCTTGAATTGCACGTTCTCCAGTAGCACGGGATTTTCCATTTCAAAACCGACAGGAGTAGTAGTATGCCGCGAAGCCCCAATGACGTTAAGAAACTTGCCAAGGATGCCGGTGCGAAGATCGTCGATCTGCGGTTCATCGACCTTCCGGGCATGTGGCAGCACTTTTCCATCCCGGTGGAAGACCTAGCGGACGACCTGTTCAGCGAAGGTATCGGATTCGACGGGTCCAGCATCCGCGGATTCCAGCATATCCATGAGAGCGACATGATCCTGATCGCCGACGCGGAAACGGCGATGATGGACCCGGCGCTGCAAGTTCCTACGCTCAACATCATCTGCAATGTCTTTGACCCGATCAGCCGCAAGCCCTACTCGCGCGATCCGCGCTACGTGGCGCAGAAGGCGGAGGCTCACCTGAAGAAGACGGGCATTGCCGACATCAGTTACTGGGGGCCGGAAGCGGAGTTCTACGTCTTTAACGATGTGCGGTATGACCAGACCGCTCACAGCGGTTACTACTTTGTCGATTCCAAAGAGGGCATCTGGAACACGGGAGCCGAAGAGGGCCCGAACCTGGGCTACAAGTTGCGCCACAAGGAAGGCTACTTCCCCGTCCCACCCTCCGATCAGTTGCAGGATCTCCGCTCTGAGATCATCATCGCGCTGCGCGGCATGGGCGTGCCCGTGGAAGTGCACCACCACGAAGTGGGCACTGCCGGCCAGTGCGAGATCGACATGCGCTTCGACACCCTGGTCAAAATGGCTGACAACCTCCTGAACTACAAGTACGTCATCCGCATGCTGGCGCGGAAGCACGGCATGACCGCAACCTTCATGCCCAAGCCGCTCTTTGGCGACAATGGCTCAGGCATGCATGTGCACCAGAGTCTCTGGAAGGGCGACAAGAACGTGTTCTACGACGCCAAGGGCTATGCGCTGCTGAGCCAGACGGCGAAATACTATATCGGCGGCCTGCTGAAGCATGCGCCGGCGCTGCTGGCCATCGCCGCGCCAACGACGAACTCCTACCGGCGGCTGGTGCCTGGATACGAGGCGCCCGTGAATCTCGCCTACTCCAAGCGCAACCGCTCGGCGGCCTGCCGCATCCCGGTGTACTCGACGAACCCGAAGTCGAAGCGCATCGAGTTCCGCTGCCCCGATCCCTCGACGAATCCGTATCTTTGCTTCGCAGCGCTATTGATGGCGGGACTGGACGGAATCAAAAACAAGGTCGATCCCGGCGAGCCGCTGGAAAAAGATCTCTACGAGCTCTCGCCATCGGAGGCGAAGAAGATCAAGAGCACGCCCGGATCTTTGGGCGAGGTTCTCAATGCGCTCGAGAAGGATCACGACTTCCTGCTGCAGGGTGACGTGTTCACTCCCGATCTGATCGAGACCTGGATCAGCTACAAGCGCGAGCGCGAGTTGGCCCCGGTGAATCTGCGGCCTGTGCCGTACGAGTTCTTCTTGTATTACGACCTGTGAGGCAAGACCCGCGGCGCGTTGACGCCAGTGGCGTTAGGCGCCGACGCAACCTCCCCGAATGATCGTTAGCAGAAGTCGAGGAAAGATCGCCTGCTGCAGGGGCGATCCTGAGTCGGTCCGCAAGTGATGCTACGGGTTCCATATACTGAGAAACGAATGAACGATTTCGCCAAGAAATACTCGAAGCAGATAAGGCAAGTCAGGGAAGACGAGGAATTAGACAAGCAGAGTTTTGTTCAGAGAGAAAAGCTCAAAGATGAACTGGGACCCAAACTTTGGGATAAACTCCGTGCACGATTGCAGGCCAATTCTGAGGATATCAATAGGGAGATGGGGGAAGAATTTTTCCGTTTTGAAAGTAGGTCATCGTGGGAATTTAAGGTAACAACGTCTTCTCCTTTAGGACGTCTCACCGTTAAATTCGAAGCTGCTTCTCGGTCCATAAATTTCAACTTCGGAACAGGAAAGGGGGAGTATGTAATTGACATTAACGAAGGTGGCGAGGCTTTCTTGAGACTAGAAGACCCTAAGAGACCAGATATTTTTGAAATCGAATCAACGGCCCAATACCTCCTAGAATGCGTCATCAAATCACCGCTTTGAAAAACCCTAAATTCCCGAATACTGCAAGGTCGACAAGAGCGTTTAGTAACTAAAATCTTTGGATACCTGCGAGCGCAGAAGTGCCTAACCCACTTGGGTTATATCGTCCATGTGGCGGGCCCCTCAAGGTCTTTCTTTCCTCCAATTCGACATCGATTGAGAGCAGACCACCTGGTGCAAACCCAGGTGCTCGGCCCACAGGACATCCTATAAATCCAGTATTCTCAAAATGCTTCAGCGCGCCAAACGATTTTTTGTGTGCGACTGTAGTCGATTCTGTACCTGTCAGATCCTCTTGATTCAATAGAGTTCAATAACTGAGGGAGAACCGCGGATTGAATACAAAAGGCTTATAAGGGGGACTTCCTGGTAGAGAACCTGGTCCCGAACCCGATTCAACGACTCGTTGAAACGTGTTGAAATCGAGTGAAAATAACTACTTTCGATTGAATGTGTTATGGCCGCCCTGTGGAAAGCTATAGTTCGGAATGGTTCCAGAGTGCTTTGACCGCTACGATTTCGACTACACCCGCGTGGGGTGAACCCCTTCCTTGAGACAGTTTTCTGTTACTACACCGACAGCATTTTTGATTCTGAACCCTTCACGTGATACAGGTCTGGGTTCATACAGGTTGACACTCGGCTCTTCGGCGGAAGTCATCTCATTGATTCTCCAAGCCGAGTAGGGCGTGGGGAAGAATGGTCGGAAATAGTAAATGCAGCATCAAATTCGCGGTGGAAAGCAGGGTCTCGGACCATTCTTCGATGGCGGCTAAGTTGCGTGGCCGGTCCTGTTCGCGAATGCGCCTCGCCATTTCGCTCGATCCGGTAATCAAGTGATTCGATCGTGACGCGCGGCTCGGTTTGCTCATTAAACAGGTCTTCCCTTTGGAAAAGTCCTATCGCGGTCGGCCTCGCACGCGCCATCGACTCTGGAGCGCCCATCCCCGATCAGATTCGACACCTGACCGATGAGTTCTGAAGGCAATAGGAAATGCTCGAGGATCATTACGCTTGTCCGAGTCCGATTTGAGAGAGTGCTTATTTCGCTGCAGTCAGCTTTGGTCGCGGTATAGCAGCAAACGATCACGTCGTACGCAAAACCTGGAGCGGCAATCCGAATTTTGAATTCGTCAATATCAACGGCGATGTCAACAATCATACCTGCGCTTCGCAATACCAATGCACGACTCTCAAGCAGGTCGGCATCCTTGCCGAAGAGGAGAAGTCGACCCGGATTAGGAAGCTCTAGCGACATAATTGTTACGGTTCTGTGAAGCAATCAATTGATGGCTCCAGGTTCAATGAAAAATCGAAAATGCTCGCGACAACGCTTTATGCATTCACTGCATCATTCTTTTCATGTCGGAGTTGCCCACTTGCCGCGTGAGGTCGGTCGAAGTGTTCAGAAACGGCATCATTGTCACTTTCACCGATGGAAAATGTGCTCTATTTCCCGCTGATCTCTTGTATGCCTCGCTCCCTCAAGCACAGGAGCTGACCGATGAAGATGAGGAAGAGCCGAGGAATCAAGGCGGCGGGTCGGTTATCGTACCCCGGCAGTAGAGGTTCGTATACAGCCGTTTCGTAATCGCGTAACAATCACACGCCGCCTTCTCGAGACCGTCGCGATCCGTGATGTGAACGATTCCCCGGCTATATTTGATGAAGCCGCGTTCTTGGAGGTCTCTGGCGATGACCGTTACAGTGGTTCTTTGCGACGCGATCATTTCTGCAAGGTATTGATGAGTGAATTTGAGATCTGAACTCTGGGTGCGATCTTGTGCAGCTAGTAGCCAACGGATCAGCCTCTGTTCAGATCCGTGAAGGCGGTTGCATCCCGCGATCTGGCCGACCATGATTGCTTGTTGTTGGGCGAATTCCAATATTCGGGAGTGGATCTCGTGGGAGTCGGCAAACGCTCTTTGCAGGTCCAAATAAGGAATTCTGAGCGCTACACCTGAAAGCTGCATCATGCATCGCGTCGACATGGGCGCGGGACCTAGCAGATGCATACCTCCAACCACGCCCTCGTGTCCAATGAAACCCACCTCTACCGACTCGCCGTTGGACATGGGGGTGACTATAGATGCCAATCCCAGGGTCAGGAAGTACGCATATCGGGGTGAGACCTCTTCCTCGTACAGTACGGTATGAAGCGGAAGTTCGACCCGAGTCGAACGAGAGGCAAGCCAGTCGTAATTCGCCCGCGCAAGCGACGAGAGGAAAAGATTCGAACTTTGATCTGCCATCCTGTGTTCTTTGCACGCTCCTTTTCGCAGTAGCGCCACGGCAGATGGCGCGTCGCGCGATCAGCCAATTGGCTAAAACTCACATCGTAACCTCAAACCGGCTTCCGCCTATGTCTAAAAATCAACATAGCCTCTCCAAAATGGGATTTTTGAGCGACATTGAGACTCTGGAGCACGAATAGCCGAGCCCAAGAGGCAAAGCAGCAAGATCACGGCAATCAGAATGATCTGCTCATGGGCACTGGATCTAACCCGACTTTCTCTCTTCAGAATTGGGTCGCATTGGGATGGAAGTCGTTCTCGGTGGCGTTAGGGGGCGAGATCGTGGGACTGATGATGGGCTTTTTCACGTTTTTCGCCAGTCCACAGGCGGACACGCAGTCACCGTTACTGCCGTGGCTGTTACTGATGCTGGTAATTGGAAATAGAATGTCGCGCTGGGTGTTTAGAGCATTTTTTTTAATAGTGTAGACTTGTCGTGGCGATGATCCGCGGCGAGTGAATCGATGGCGAAGCCATATGGGGATGACCTGCGCCGTAAGTTTCTGTTTGCTTACGATCAAGGCGAGGAGACGCTGGAGGAACTTGCGGATCGGTTCCTGGTGAGCGTGGGCTGGGCGAAGAAGATCTCCGCACAACGGAACCGCACCGGGCAGGCCGAGCGGGTGCGGCACCAGCCCGGGCGCAAGTGGCGTGCCGGTGTCGCGGCGCAGCGACAGGTGATGGATTGGGTGGCATCGAAACCCGATCTGACGCTGGCTCAACTGCAGGCCAAGTTGCATAGTGAGGCGAGCATTTCGCTCAGCTTGGGTCGGATCTGGCATCTGTTGAAGAAGTTGGGTCTGCGGCTGAAAAAAAGTCACTCCACGCGGTCGAGCGGGACAGCGAAGCCAACCGCGAGCGACGCGAAGAGTTCGCGGCGCGCATCCAGTCGATCTCACCGGAACGGCTGATTTTCCTTGACGAGAGCGGTGTCACTACCTCGATGACACGGCTCTACGCACGCGGTCCGGGAGGCAGACGCATCCACGAGGCGACGCCTGGCGGTCACTGGAAAATCATGACGATTCTGGGCGCCATGAGCCTCAGCGGTATGGTCGCAACCATGACCATCGAAGAGCCTACCGACACCGATATCTTCCTGGCCTACGTTGAACACCTGCTGTACCCGGTGCTGAAGCCCGGCGACGTGGTGGTGATGGACAACTTGAGCGCGCATAAGGCGCCTGCAGTTTGCCAATGGATCGAAAAAGCCGGCGCGGAGCTGCTCTATCTGCCGCCCTATTCTCCCGATCTGAACCCCATCGAGAAGGCCTGGGCAAAACTCAAACAACTGCTTCGCGCAGCCCAGGCTCGAACCAAAGAAACTCTCGATCAGGCCATCACAGAAGCCCTGCCATGCATTACTCCCGGCAATGCCCAGGCTTGGTTCAGACTCGCACTAGATGGTCTACAGTAAAACAGAAAATGCTCTAGACCCGTCTGATCTTCAGCTTCACTGCAGGCACAGTTGTAGCCGCAATCGGTTGCCGGAACTTCTTTCGCCGCGGAATTCAATGACGGTCCACACGCATTGCATTCCTCGACCAAGTGGTGCAAGCCCAGGTGCTCGGCCTGTAAGACGTCCCTATAAATCCAGCATTCTCAAAGCGCTTTAGCATGCCGAACAACTCTCGGCGTGCGAATGTAGTCGATTCTGTAGCTGTCAGATCCTCAAGATTCAACACGGCTCCACAGAGGATGGGCAACCGTGGGTTGAAAACAGAAGACTTACAGACAGGGTTTTCAGGTAGAGAACGTGGTCCCGAAGCAGGTTCTTACCGCTATTGAAATCTACGGAAATCTGATTCCTGTAATTGATTGATATTGAATACTTTACAGCAACCATGTTGAAACCGATTCTTCTTGTTGTCTCCGGAGGCCCTCGCCGCTACAAATTCATCTACAGCGATCAATGAGGAGCAGGTTCATTCGAATTTTGCTTCGTTGCTTCCGATAAGCCGTCTTGTTCGTACATCGATTAAATAATGACGGCACAATCGTTTCCATCTGCCCTGATTGCTTCCAAACCGTCGCAACGTCAATGTGGGAAGCTTTTCTTGAGCGCGAAGAGCTAAAGCACAAGTGCGACCCTCGGCTGCTCGGGCGGTATAAGAACTCCAGCACCATGAAAACTTTTCGTAGTGCATTTTAAGGACTCACGGAGACCAACTCAGAGAGGGGGCAGTGAATCCCGGTTATCAACGGCTCTTCTATATAGGAGAGTGCGGTTCCGAATGAGCGAAGCGTTTGGAAAAGTACAAGTGGATGCACCGGCTTGGCTAGTATTTCGAATTTGTGACCCCGAGACAGAGCATCTTCAAGCAGATCGCCAGACTCGATATCCCCGGAGACTAGGAGAACCTTACATTTGGGAAGAAGCTTACGGATTTCAATCGCGGCCTCAATGCCGTTCATCTTCGGCATCACGACACCTGTCACGAGGAAGTCGAACTCACGGTTACGGGCAAGTTCGACGCCCGTTTCACCGCTGTACGCAACCATCGCCTCAAAGCCACCCACATTCAGGACCATGGCAACTGTGTCCGCTACTACCTTATCGTCATCGATAACGAGAGTGTGAGGTCTCATGGTTGCACTCTACTTTCGGAATTCTTAATCTTCTTGATTTTCTCTCGTTCTCGAACTGGCCTTAGCTCCAGTAATTCCTCAACTACTTATGCACCGGTCGTCTCATCCGAAAATGTCACTATAAGCCCGTCGTTACCATCCAATTCGACCGCCAGCAAGTGAATTTCGTCGTTCATTCGGCGACTATTGCACATGGGGGAATCGCTGGCTGTTCAAAATTGCTCACATTGCAAGTTCAAGCTGATTGAGGTCAGAAAGCTGAACGCATCGGCACCTCCGTGCCGGAATGGTCGATGCCGATGTAGCGATTGAAGTTAGGCATCCAAGTTCCTTCCGGTCTACGCTCTTCCCCTCAAAAACGGTCGCGCCGAATCCACTCGGTCACTTCATCTCTGACTGAAAAATGCTGCCGAGGATTCGCTTCGAACCTTGTCGCGAGCATGTATGCGTTCCTTTCAAGGGGAATACCGCTGTATCCTCCGCCGGTCAGAAACCCACGAACATACAGGTTGGAGAACTGTTGAACTCCAAGCTGACGATACTGCTCGACATGGACGAGTTCGTGAAACAGGAGTCCATGAGTGAACGGCTGATAAGAGACAACGACATTCCCGAATGTAATTGCAGCCATCGTCCTGAAATCAGGCAGGTTCCTGAAACCTAACTGCCAAAGGTGCGGATAGAAATTGGGATTCTGCACACGAGTGTTCTGGAGCACGACCAGCCGAACTTTATCGAGGACGGCTTGGATGAAGAATCCTGCCAAAGTTGGCCGCTGCTCCGCTGTTAACGGAAATGATGTGAGCAAAAATGCTTCACGTTGCGCGGTGATGTACTGTGCGATCGCAGCGGAGAGTTGCTGCACCTGATCCGGTGTCAACTGTGGTGATGCCATAGGTTCCTTCGGCAATCGCTATCACCAAGCGTACAACCTTAGTTGCCCGTGCCATACCCTTTGGTGATTTGAGCCCATGACGGCGTAACGCTAGAATGGCAAACACAGAGACAGGGACTCCGGCTCATAGCGTTGCTGCTACCCGTGAGAGTTTTTCGGGTCTTCTGGATCATGCAGCGGCGTCTCTCAAGTTCTTTCGCGTTACTGATCGAGAGCAATCAGTGCGGACAGGGGCAAGAAACTAGATTTGCAATGAGCCCAAACTCTCTTCCTGCGTTTCCGCATCGGCACAATCCTGATGGCACGATTGATTCGATCTGCACACGTTGTTTCAGGACAGTCGCCACCGCAATCCAAGAATCCGATTTACAAGACGCTGAAAACGCCCACGTCTGCTCCGAGTTCGACCTGAGCCGTATAACGTATTGGCCGCATGAAAAGTGACTTAGATCAGGGTTCAGCTCGTTATCGTGACCAACTTCACGGTTCTGAGTTCAGAACATTTGCAAAACGAAGGGCAGGACTTCGGGTCGGCCTTCTTCGCTCAGTACCCATGGGCTTCGGGTCGCTGCTGCTTTTCCAAATGCTCAAGCATGTGTTGTAGAGTGTGGCGCTCTTTCCTAGCTTGTTCCCACTGGAGCCCGATTGCGGCCTTCTGTTCCGTCGTTGTCGCAACGTCAAACTCACGAGAGAGGGAGTCAGACTGCAATCGGCGCAATTCCATTTGTGCCTTGAGGTTATGGATTCGCAACCGGCGAATGATTGAATCCATTGCCTTCACGCCTGTTTCCTCTTGAGAAGGTCTAGGACAAGTCGCAGAACGAAGCATTCCTTCAGCACTTCGTCCCAACGAAATGCAAGTTCTGCTCGTTCTTGAGTGGAAGTCGAAGTCTCGAATTCTGATGCTAACGTAGTGCGTACCAATTCCCGCAATCCCAACCGCGATTCAAGGTCTTGAATCCTCAACGCTTGGAATGTCGAATCCATGATCCGGCTCCGGTTAGTAGAAAAACCACCCCAAATCCGGAATCGTCTCGGATTTAAGCCCAAACCGCGTGCATGTCAGAGGGGCGCTTCGAGTGACTATACGGGGACTCGCGTCATTGAAATTTAATCTAAAGCACTTCTCTGGGAATGGCAATTGGGTTACACGGGATGGTGGTTCACATCTTCGCGTGGTGTTATCTCGGTGGGCTTTGGCGAAGGGAATTGAAGGAGGTTCTGCCGGGCCGTTTCTTTCGCCATCTTGTGCATCTGAAACGCTGCGACTAATTTCTGGCTTTGTTCCCTGACAGAGCCAACATTACCGGGAAGCTGGAGTTCTGCGCCACAGGAGCACGCGGCCTTCGTGATCCGCCAGAGGTTTCTCTCAAGCACCATCGGTTCATGCTTCATGTTTCACCAAATCCATAGACTACGGTCACGCCACTTTCTGAAAGCACGCTCGACATAGAACAGGTCTGCCTTGCTTTGGCGTGAAGGGAACAGTTGTTTCCAAGCCACACTGAGCGCAGGTTGTGCGCGTCTCTGGACGCGCTCTTTGCATTCCACGGTCGCGTTTCGCCTTGCATTGTTTGCAGTGTTTCGGGTCGTTCTTAAACTGTTTCTGGTGAAAGAAAAGCTGCTCACCCGCCGTAAACACAAACTCTGCTCCGCAGTCGATGCATTTCAACTCTTTATCGAGGAATTCCATACACTCTCCCCCTGTGCCAGAATCGCACACGCTTACTTGAACACCCGGCAAGGGGAAGGTAGGAGAATGAGCGGAGCCGGGCGAAAGATTCGTCTCGGATGAGATTTGCCCTTTATACTCCGGCGTCCTGTGAACGGTCAATCCGTCGCGTGTTGAACAGTCCGAAAGACACGAAAGCCCCTTGTTTCCAAGAGGCTTGCGTGCCAGTTCAGAGGAAAGGGTCAGCACGTGACTTGATCCTACGCCATAATTCGAGGGGTTCTCTGTGATGCGTGTCAGAGGTCGAGTGATTTAAATCACACACGAGTGATCCATTGCGCCTATAGTCCAATCAATGCACGCCCTCTGGCAGACGCCACGCCAGTGAAAGGGCCTTGCTATCGACCCGAGGCTCCGGCGTGCATCACTGGAGTTGGGCTCTGGAATCCATCATCGGCAAACACAACGTTGAGTCTCTGAAAGCGCAATTGGCGCTGAGCCATAACGTCTGCTACTCCCTAGCAAATGAGTCCGAGACTACGACGCTGACTGGCGACCAGAAGGCTGCAATCGCTCATCGCTTGGATGCCGTGATAAAGGAAAGCCACATCTTGCGGCTTGCGATTGACCTGCTTGAAAGACAGGAGAAGGAAGAGCGCGGCTGCACTGAATCCCCGATTCCCAAGGTATAGGCATACCGCACCGGGAGTTCGCGCCGTCAGGCTGTGCTGTCGGTGCTGTGCTTGAAGCGGGTCACTGCCTCCGCTTGCAGACCCTTCTTTCCCTCGATGATGTCGAACTCGACTTCATCGCCCTCTTTCAGCGTCTTGTATCCATCCACCTAAAGTGCAGAATAGTGAACGAACACGTCCGGTCCGTCGTCACGTCCGATGAATCCGTAGCCCTTGGCGTTGTTAAACCACTTAACAATTCCTTTGTACTCTGCCACGAGTTCCTGCCTTCCTTGCCCAGAATTCGTGCATCGAGTGTCTTCCATCTCAATCACCACGCTATTGAGCGGGCTCTTGCACCGAGTTCCCTTTACCTTGCAATGACACTCGGTTCTTGCTCGGTGAAATGATCGTGCAGAATCACATTAATCAGCGACTTATGCACCCGGATGCGACCGTTGTATTCAATAAGGCCGAGTTTGCGAAAGCGATTCATGAAGAAACTGACGCGGGAGCGAGTGGTGCCGACCATCTCTGCCAAAGTCTCTTGCGTGATGGGAGGGAGCAGGGGTTCGGGGGACCCCGGCACACCAAATTCGGACAGCAACAGGAGAACCCTCGCTAAACGCTTTTCGCTGGAGTTGAAAAGCTGATCGACAAGGTCAGCCTGAGTTCGCATACTCCGTGCCAGCAGAAATTTCATATACATTTCTGAGAAGGAACGCTCCTCGTACATTACGCGGATCATCTCCTCCCGCGCTATCTGGAGCGCCGTACAAGCGACAATGGCGGTGGCAGTCGCCAAATGGATCGCACCCACGCTAGCGAGAGACTCCTCTCCAATGAATTCCCCGGAGGAGAGCAGCGCGACCGTGGCTTCCCTGCCGTCTGGCGAAACGACTGTGAGTCTTGCGCGGCCTGTCCGAAGATAGAAGACGGAGTCAGCCGAGCTTCCCTGCAAAAAGAAAACCTGTCTTGGCTGCATGTGGACGACTTTTCGTCCCACTCCCGCATTTTCCAGAAAGGTGGCGAGGTCAAAGGTCATGCTTCTCACCTCCGACACTTGCTCGGAGTGTCCCGCAAGCGGTCTTCACGAAAGCACTTCGGAAGGGCACGCGACCGCTTCAGACTTGAGGAAGCCGGGATTGCCATTTCGGCTTCCCGTATGCCCGCAATTCTACTCTCATCCGCAATAGTGGCAGCGATTCTTTGCCTTCGAGTAGTGTTCTCTTACTGTTAGCACGTTGCTGTGGAGACAAACGGTGGAATGTTCACACGTGAAAGGTTCAAAATTGACCATCATTATTGGCCGAATAGCGGTAAAAGGCTGGCATGTCCCCGCATCAGACAGAGCAACGGGCGCAGTATCTGCCCACTACTGTGAAATGCCTAAACTGTGCCGGGAAAGGGAAGCTTAGATGCAAGAGCGGCTGCATAGACGGCCACCTAATATGCCCCGAATGCGGGGGACGCCGACGGTTGTTCGAACTGTAGCCGAACTAGGATGGTATCTTGCTCAGCTTGCGGAGGCTGCGGCGAGATTGTTTGCAGTCACTGCCAAGGACGCGGTTCAATATTGGCAAACATAATCACCGATTGCGTGATTTAGATCACTTCCGGTCGATCCGAACACCCTTATAGTCCCTTCAATGCGCTCTCTCCGAACGTGGCCTGAACAAAGACGAAACCGAGAAGACTGCCGGGTTCGGTCGCATTGCCGGTGTTGGAACATGGAAACCATCATTCGCAAACTTTGGATTCATACCCTGAAAGCGCAATGGGTACTGCGTCAATACGTGTGCGTGGCCTTAGTGAAGGAGTTCGAGGCAGGAAAAATGACCGCCGAAGAAAAGTGGACTCTCGTTCATCGCTGGGACGACACTCTGAAGGAAACTTACGTATTGCAGCTTATGTTGGACTTGCTAGAAAGATAAGAAAAGGAAGATCGCGGCGATGGAGCACGAGTGAGCGAAATCTCTCACCGCGAAGATGTCCCCGGAACCCCCGGCATTGGCGAACCCTTGGACAACGGAAGTTCTCCCGACCATCTACAGCCACCCGGTTGCAAGCAGGTCAGGAATATTTCAGCATCTGGTTTCTTCCCCACCTTCTCGAAATCAATAATCACCTCTATACGTTTTCCGCAGTTGGGACAAATGAAGAAGTAGTTGGGATGGAAAGCAATCGGCACGGCGGGATGGAACGGAACCGGCATGGGTGGTCAGATTATAGGCTTGCTTCGCTACACTCGCTTCGTGGCGGTAGCGCCGAATCATCAATCAGGCGGGGCTGCGCTTTTGGCGATTCAGAATTGAGAGCGAGGCCTTCGGACTCCGGCAAATCACACCGCCCCAAATATCCACCCCTCAACGGCGGCAACCTTTTGCTCCTCGGACGTCAGCGGCGGAAAGAAGAAGCTCTTCAGAGAGCCGTTCCAGTCAGCCCGTTGCAGACATGCAGATGCTGCGTACGAAGCTTGTTCATCGCCGTCAACCGTGAGGTTGTTCATCCGCGTGCCGTAGTTCATGTGGTTGACGTAATGTTCACCAAACAACTATCCCACGTACACGCAATTCGGTGAATTGAGATTGTCTGCATACGGGCTTCGGCGTGAGGCAGTCCCAACAGAGTCTAAACTGGCGGAAATCGCTGTCGGAATGATGGATACGCTCGACGAAGAATGTTCAAAGTAAAAGTCTTCAGCAAAAGTCGTTGTGTTTTCTCTTGCGAACTCCAGCTTGATCTTTGAGCAACGGGTTCTCCCGGATCGGCTCAAAGGCCTTAGCGCGGGCAGACTTGTGTCCCGACCGACAGATCGATGATTCTTTGCACCGCTTTTCTTAAGGAGAGTCATCACAGCTCCCGTTTTTCTGCTGTTTGCTTAAACGAGGACTGACTGGGCGAAACGACGGCGACCCGAGACGAGAGGAGTCGTTTGTGTCTCCCGTAGCCAGCCAGTCAGGCAGCGGTTTGGAAGTGATCGCCCCGGAGTTGTTCCTGCCGCGCAACCAGTCCTACCAGCAAGGGTGTGGGCTGCTTAACGGCGGAGACGCATACGAAGCGGTGTTCTTCCAGTTCGTTTCTTGTGCGCTCCAATTCCACCCTTCTATAGGCCGCGTATTTCCTGCTAACCAGATAATACGCAGAAGCAAGAGCCTCGATGTACTCGCTTTGCCTGTCCTCAAGCGTTCGTTCCAGATTCTGGCAGCGTGGGCAACTCATTTCTACCCCCGTTTTTCCGTTCGCTCTGCGCTGAATTTGACGTAGCTTCGCCTTACTGTGCTTAGTATCCCCCTTTCGTCAAGCAACCAACTATGGTTAGCAGGCCGAGAGGGAACCCGCTTCTGAATGTCCAATGGACAACGCATCTCAGAAGGAACGTTGGACTTTCGCCTCTGGGGGAGTTGCGTTCGCAACTGGCGGGAACTGCTCTTCGGAAAGGCGAAAACGCGATTAGTATCGAAAGCCTCGGAGCGCAGTGTCTGTGCGCTCCGTCACATATCAATGGTCATCTTGTTTCTGGACCCCGTCACCAAAGCCGTCAACAGTGTGCTTTCTTTGACGCTCACGATGAAGGCGCGATCTGGACGTTCGTCAACCCGTCAGGGAAGTCTTCAAATCCTGCTCCAGAAACTGGCGATGCCAGCCGTCGCGGCACTGGAAGGACAGATACACACGGTGGGTCTGGTCTTGCGGAGACGTACCGGCCTCAAGGTCGAACGTCACTTCCTCACGGCCCGTTGCTGACGGAGGATGAGTTGCTCGGCCCCTTGCCTGATGCCGCCCTTGATGAGAACCAAGAGCGGCATCCTGCGCGATAGCAACCGAACTGACGATTCTGGACACCACGGACGTCAACTGAATTTCTTATATATATAGTGGGATTCGGAACGATTTTTCGCGACAAGCTGGAAAGAAATATTTTTGTGGTCGCCCGTGAGGAGCAAACGGGCATCACCAGAAAGCGCCCTGTTCGAGTCTGCATTCTCGGAGTCGCCGATTCACGTAGTCAGCATCTACAGCCGAGCCTTCTCACCGCCCTCCAGCCCTCTGCTGGCGAACCACGAGATTGTCGGGTCGCCCGAGAAAGACCTCGGAAGGCAGTTACCGGCGCAACTCGCTGCACAGGGGGCACTCGACGGTGATGGATTGAAACGGAAATTCAATCCTCTGCACGGCACGTCGCGGCGGTAAGGCTCTCCCGAAAGCCGGGGACATCTTTACAGAAGCCCACAGGGACGCTGAAGACTAACCGGACATGCCCCGGATGATGGCCGCTGCGGTCAGCAGCAGTTGGACACAACTAGGACACAAAACTCGCACTTTAGAATGTGGAATTTGCGGGAACCGCGAGAATAAGTCTAACCGAATCAGCAGTTTATGGTCGGGGAGAGAGGATTTGAACCTCCGACCCCCTGGTCCCGAACCAGGTGCTCTACCAGGCTGAGCCACTCCCCGATTAATCGCTCTAAAGATAAGTCCCTTGCAGCGTCGGGATTCAAACTGCGCTGCAATTGTCGCGCAATGGTTTACCTTGCTCTAACCCAGAATATCACCCCTCTAAAGAAGCGTTCTGGGGCCACTTGGTCCGTACTGAAACACGCGGCGATTCGACTTCTTATCGATTTTACCCCAGTTCGTGAGCTTTTTCTTGACGGGCGCCTTTGGCAATGTCAGGTCTCACTTTAATTCGAAACACAGGTTCTGCCGGAGGGCGCCATCAACCAGTGGAACTCTCGATCCAAAGTCAATGCACCACGATCACCTTGGTCTCATACGGCTGCAAACTGAGCTGAATCACCGGATGCGCGCCGTCCCGCGCAATTTTCATCGAATTCACAGTGCCCGTCTGAGGGTCCCAGGTTTCCGCGCTACGCCCATCTGTCATCAACATCACCGAGCGGGAACATGCTTGCGCACTCTCGTTGAAAAAGAGATAGACGCCGGCGTCTTTCCACTTGCGCCTCATCACACGTAACGCCGGATCTGGCGCGTCCATCTTCACCGTCGGCGCAATCACTGCGGAATCGACCGCGGCAAGCACCTCGCTCGGGACTACCTGTGGCCCGGGCTGTGCGGAAGGTGGTGCGGCAGGCGGCGTAGGTGTCGGTGGCAACTGTGCTTCAACCACCGTGGCCCAGGAGAAGTCGCCTTCCGTTGCAACGCGCGCGTCGCGGAAAGTCCGGTCCGCGATCCACTGCGGCCTGCCGCCAATCATCAACACTTTTCCGCCGCCTTGGGCGAACACCTTCAGCCGCGCCAGGTTTGCTCTCGACAAAACCAGCGGCGCAGGCAGAATTACAGTGCGATATCGATTGCCGCTCAGGGTTTCAAATGCTCCGGGTAGAGATTTGAGTCCACTTGCCAGCGCATCCTCGTCGACGATGTCGAAATCGATCTGATGTTCACTTAGCAGCCGCTCCGCTGAGACAAACTGCACATCGGATTCTTCGTGCCCCATCCACATGGAGCTCGAAGGCAGATAGAGCGCCACAGTGGCGTCGGGGCGACCCAGCGCCATCAGATAGCTCATGCGCCGCACATAGCTTGTTAGTTCCGGAAATCCCGGTTGGCCCATGAAGGATGGTGGCGGTCTCGGACCCGCTGAGGTTGCGGGGAAATACATCATCTCTACCAGGTTTACGCCGCGCACAAACTGCTCGTTTAGAATGTAGCGCGCCATCTCGACATCAGGGCTTGGCCGATAAGCGGCAAAGCTTTCTGTGAAGGCGCGCGGCTTGCCATTGACGTGTGCAACGGAGCTGGCCAGGCGCGGATAATCGCTGATCGTGTCCTTCCAAATTTGGTGCCAGATTGCGTCGATGCCCGGCACCTCCACCCAGCGCATGTCGCGGAAGAACGACCCCTCGCTGTGCGTCAGTTCCATCTCCATTTCTTCGTGATTCAAGTGAACCTGGTACTCAAGGTGATTCGCCGTGCACCAAACACCCTGCGGCTTGAAGAAGCCGGCCGCGAACATTTGCGAGAAAACGTCGTAGTAATCGCCTTTGATGCGCTGCTGCTCCGGTGTCAGCTGAATCGGAACGCCGGGATCGCGCCGCGAGGGCGTCTGCGCGAACAGTGCTGCATAAGGCTGCACATCGTACCCTTTTATCTCCTTAAATCGCTCAAAAAACTTTGGCGTCCAAGGCAGGCCGCTAATGGAGTAGTCCGGCTCGTCCCCACGAAACCCCATGATCGTCTTGCCAAATTCGTCACCCACATAGCGTTTGTATTGCTCGTGTGTAAAGGCCAGGTATTGCTGCGTCGCGGCGGGATCGAGATAGTCTTCCAGCGATTGCTCCGTGTCCTTCACCCGGCGGGGGTTCGTGTCTGAACGTGTCGGCGATGTGCGAAATTCGTGATCCACGATCCACACAGTCCACTGGCCGGCCGGAGCGATCCAATCCAGTGTATTGCCGTGCAAAGGTAACGGAATCGCCGAGCCCTGCTGGTCGACCGCGGCTGCACTGACCACTGCCGGCGGCAGTTCCTTATGAAGCGTTGTCCCTCCCGCTACCGGGACCGTCTCTTCTACCTCCAGCGCCTGCATACGCAACTCAGGCTTCTCGCTTGTGAACTTGCCGCCGGCAAAACCGCTTGGATACCCGGCATCGTCCACAATCCACACACGCATGTTGCGCCGCTTCGCCTCTTCGACAAACTTTCGGAAAAACGCAAAGTACTCCGGCGACAGATAGGCAAACGGCATGTTATAGCCAGCCTGCACCGTGACCGCTTGAAAGCCGAGGCTGTGCAAGTGTCCAAATCCCGCTCGACCTGAGGAATGCTCATGGCGCCGTTCAAGCCGTAATAGGGTTCCGGCCCATACTCAGGCGGTGGATTCTTCCATTGCGCAGCCACTTGGGCGGCGGAGAGATCCTGCAAATGTTGCCATCGCTGCTGCGCGCGGACAGAAACACCAGCGGACCCAATCAATGTTCCTATAAGAAACATTGCCGCTCGCTTCGTCATGGCCTGGGATCCCCTTTCTTCGGGCGGTCAGAATGAACAGCATTCATTCTATCCCGGCATCGGAGCGTGCCGCGAAAATGAACGCGGCCAAGAGTGATTCTGGTTGAGAGCTAGAGAATGTATCGAGACAAATCGTGGTCCTTCACGATCGACGCACACCATCTGCTTCACATACTCGTCGTCGATCAGGAAAACCTTCTCGGGGCCGGAGGCAGTCATCCGCTCCTGGTAAGGCAAGGGAGTGGTACGACTCGTTCTTGATGGCCGCAGCCAGTGCGGCTGCCGCCTCGCCCTCGGGCGCGCGGCGTGCCACGTCAGGCGCCAGGAAGCTTACGTCTTCCAGCACGCGCTCCATGATGGTATGCAACCGGCGCGCGCCGATGTTCTCGGTCGTCTCATTCACCTTGAAGGCAAATTCGGCCATCTCGCGCAGTGCTTCGGGCGCAAACTCCAGGCGCACGCCCTCGGTCTCAAGCAGCGCCGAGTATTGCTTGGTGAGCGAGGCTTTGGGCTCAGTCAGGATGCGCAGAAAATCGTCGACCGTCAGCGATTGCAATTCGACGCGGATGGGAAATCGTCCCTGCAGCTCGGGAATCAGATCGCTGGGCTTGGAAACGTGAAACGCGCCGGCGGCGATAAACAGAATGTGGTCGGTGCGCACCATGCCGTAACGCGTGTTCACCGTGGTGCCTTCCACGATGGGCAGAATGTCGCGCTGCACGCCCTCGCGCGAGACATCCGGCCCGTGCCCGCTCTCGCGCCCTGCGATCTTGTCGATCTCGTCCAGAAAAATAATCCCGTTCGATTCAACACGCTCCACCGCTGCGCGATTCACCGCGTCCATGTCGATCAGCCGGCCCTTCCTCTTCCTGCACCAGGTAGTCGAAGGCGTCGGTGACCTTCATCTTCTTCTTTTTCGTGCCGCCGCCAAAAATGTTCGGCAGCATATCCTTCAGGTTCATCTCCATGTCTTCAATATTCTGATTGGCGATGATTCCGAATTGCGGCGACGTTACGTTCGCGCACGTCGAGTCTCCACCATGCGATCGTCGAGCTTGCCTTCGCGAAACTGCTGCCGCAGCTTCTCGCGAGACCGCTGATGGCTCTCGGTCCCCGGAAGCAAAGGTTGGCCCTCCTGGGCCATGCGGCGCGGCGGGCGGTGGAGGCAGCAGCACGTCCAGCAAGTCGTTCCTCTGCGTTCATCTCCGCCCTGTCTTCCACTTCCTCCAGGCGCTCTTCGCGAACCATGTCGATAGCGATCTCAACCAGGTCGCGAATCATCGACTCGACATCGCGGCCCACGTAGCCCACCTCGGTGAACTTTGAAGCCTCGACCTTCAGAAACGGCGAATTCGTCAGCTTGGCCAATCGTCGCGCGATCTCGGTCTTGCCCACGCCGGTGGGTCCGATCATGATGATGTTCTTGGGCATGATGTCGTCGGCGATATCCGGCGGCAGCTTTTGCCGGCGCTGACGATTGCGTAGATGCGATGGCCACAGCGCGCTTGGCGGCACGCTGGCCGACCACGTGCTTGTCAAGCTCGGCGACGATCTCGCGCGGCGTCAACTCGTCGAGCGCGAGTTCTTGTTCTTCGGCGGATGCGGGAAGATAGATGGCCATGAACAAATGCTCAGCGGGAAGCGCTCCGCTAACCGTTTAACTCCTCGAACGTAACGCGATCGTTGGTGTAAATGCAGATTTCGCCGGCGATCTTCATCGCTTTTTCGGCAATCTCGCGGGCGCTCAAATCCGTGTTCTCCATCAGCGCGCGCGCGGCGGCCGTGGCGAAGCTGCCGCCGCTGCCGATCGCCGCCAGCGGCTCATCGGGATCGATCACGTCGCCCGAGCCGGAAATCAGGAATGTCTGCGCCTTATCGGCCACCAGCAGCAAAGCCTCCAGATTGCGAAGCATCTTGTCGGTGCGCCAGTCCTTTGCCAGTTCCACGGCGGCGCGATTCAGGTTACCGGCGTGTTGTTCCAGCTTGGTTTCAAAGCGCGCAAACAGGTTGAAAGCGTCGGCCGTGGAGCCCGCAAATCCGGCAAGAATCTTGTCCTGGAAGAGGCGGCGAATCTTTTTGGCCGAGTGCTTCAGCACATGGTCGCCAAATGTCACCTGGCCGTCGGCAGCCATCACTACCTGGCCATTGCGCCGCACGCAAATGACGGTCGTGGAGCGGATTCGGGAACTCTCTTTCACTCGAACCTCTCGTCACAATGCCAACGCGCGCCGAAAGCGTGAAGCCCCGCCTCGTGCAACCTAGAGTATAGGTCATTTGCGCGGGATTGAAGACCTTGCCGCGACGGAACCTACACGCGGCATTGGCGCTTGAACCCTGCAGCGCACGGTTCGATTTCGCCTGCGGTATCCTCAAGTTGGGGGCTTTCCGCGATGAGCCCCACTCTAACGGATGACCTCCTGCAAAACAGACGAATGGGAAATTGCCGCCGGGCTGGCCGTTACCGCTTTGGCCGCAGGCGCAGCCGCATGGCTGATCCTGCGCAAACGCCCCAGCGCCGATGAGGTGGAGCGCAGGCGTCGGGACTTCCTGGTGCAATCGGGACGGCTCGTCGATGGCATGCTTCTCGATGTCTATGAAGTCGAAGCTGAAGATGCGCGCACTCTGACCATGCTCCTGTTCAACTACCGCATCGCCGGCGTGGACTACGAATGCTCGCAGGACATCACCGCTATGCGTGGCGTGGTCGACGTGTCGCAGGTGACGCGCCGGATTTCCTTGTTCAGTGCGCTATCAGCCCGGCAATCCCCAGAACAGCATCGTCGTCGCCGAGGGATGGACAGGGCTGCGCGAGGGCCTTCCGCAACTACCCGCATTCGACGATCCCGACCCTCTGGATACGAGGCACTGAAGCCGGAAAGACTAGAGCGGCGCGTTGGCGCGCGATACCCATCCCCGGTTACACTATGATTATGCATGTCGCACGCGGCGCACGGCGGGTAAAGGCGCAAATCGGACCAAGTTGGTGCTGCGCATCTCGCTGGCAGCCACGCTGGCTTATGTCGTGGTCACGTTCGTCGCCGGATTGCGCGCCCATTCGCTGGCGCTGCTCTCCGAGTCCGGCCATAATGTCTCCGATTTCCTGGCCCTCTTGCTCAGCTTTGCGGCAGTCTACTTCCAGTCGCGCCCGGCCGATCACGCCAGAACTTTCGGCTATCAGCGCGCCGGCGTGCTCGCTGCCTTCATTAATGCGGCCACGCTTATCGCCATCTCGCTTTGGATCGCCGTCGAGGCCGTGCACAGGCTCAGCTCTCCCGTGACCGTGCAGCCCAGGATCATGATGATCGTGGCTGCGGCCGGCGTCGTCATGAATGGCGCAATTGCGGCGCTGCTTTGGGGCGTGGCCCGCGACGTGAACCTGCGCAGCGCATTCCTGCATATGGCGGGCGACACGCTTTCGACCGCCGCGGTCATCGCCGGAGGCGCCGGCATTCTGCTTACGGGCAAGAACTGGATCGATCCCGTTCTTTCGCTCCTCATCGCCGCGCTGATCTTCTGGTCGAGCGTCGGCATCGTGCGCGAGACGCTCAACATCCTGCTCGAAGGCACGCCGCGCGGATGTCTCGCTCAACCAGATTCGTTCCGGAATGGAAGCGGTGGAGGGCGTGGTAAATGTTCACGATCTGCATGTCTGGTGCCTCGGCTCGCAATCGCGCGCCCTTGCCTGCCACGTGACGATTGCCGACATTCCACCGTCGGAGAGCGCGTGCATTCTCGTCAATCTCAATGCCGCTCCTCCGCAATCAATTTCAAATTAATCACACGACCATCCAATTCGAGCATATCGGCTGCGAAGCTCTGGAGGGTTGCGTCGCGCCTCCTAAGAGATTTCCAGCGCTCACGAACATCATCACGGCCACATCCATTAAGCTTGCAGAAAGTCGACTCTCCCATTTTCGAGTGGCATTCGCTCTCGCGAATGCGCCCGATTTGCGAAAA
The DNA here is from genome assembly GCA_963758785.1 of uncultured Acidobacteriaceae bacterium. Classification (GTDB taxonomy): domain Bacteria; phylum Acidobacteriota; class Terriglobia; order Terriglobales; family Acidobacteriaceae; genus Telmatobacter. The sequence goes on along the minus strand of CAVWXA010000003.1, from coordinate 1,706,197 downwards.
TCGCTTGCAGCGTGATTTCCTTGAAAGGATCATGGAGGGCCAGATTTTGATCTCCCGCCGCGTCTTACTTGCTGCATTTGGTCTTGCCCTTGTTTCCATCTCATCCGGTTCGGCGTGGCCGGCTCAGCAGACCTCGCAGCAAGCTTCACCCGCGCAGCTCGAGGCGCTTGCCGGCGACTACACCGATCCGGCCGAGCCTGGTGGCGGCTTCGACTTTTACGTGCACGATGGCAAGCTCACCGTCGAATCCGCTCGCGGGATTCCAACCGAACTCAAACCCGATCTCCGCGACGATCTTCAGCGTGGCCGCCTCGAATTTGACGATCACCTTTACCCTCGATCCATCGGGTCGTGGCGCATCAGTTTCCTGATCCGACGATCCGGACACCATCTATGTACGCACCGGCGAAGCCGTTCATCACGTCTTTCATGACTACGTCCGCAGCTGAAGCGATGATTCCCATGCGCGATGGCGTCAAGCTCCACGCAGTCATTCTCAAGCCTGCCGACATCGCAACTGCCGCTGCCCATTCTGATGCAGCGCACGCCCTACGGCGTGGACGGAACCGACGCGCGCATCTTTCTTCGCGCAGCGCCCTGAGCTGGCGCGCGACGGCTACATCTATGTGGCCGAAGATATTCGCGGCCGCTACGAAAGCGAGGGCCAGTTCGTGATGATGCGGCCGCTCGCCGATCACCACGATCCGAATGCGAATCGACGAGAGCACTGACGCTTACGATACCGTGGCCTGGCTGATCAAGAATGTGGCCGGCAACAATGGCCGCGTGGGCGTGGTGGGCACCAGCTATCCGGGTTTTCTGGCCATGATGGCGGGCATCGATCCGAACCCGGCCGTGAAAGCCATTTCGCCGCAGGCGCCGATGATCGACGTTTGGATCGGCGACGACTTCTTTCACAATGGCGCCTTCCGCCAGAGCTACGGCTACGACTATGTGCTGGGGATGGAGTCAAGCAAGAAGCGAACGGCAGGTCAGCTACGGCGACGACAAGATGGCAAGCCCGTTGACGGCTTCGACTACTTTCTTAAACGCGGCAGCTTTGTCCAGGACGCGAAGCAATCGGGCTCCAGGATGCTGCCGACCTGGAAGCTCTTCCTCGATCATCCGGCGTACGATTCGGTCTGGTCTTCGCGCGGCGTGGAGTATGCGCTCAACAGCGTGACCGTGCCGACGCTCACCGTCGGCGGCTACTACGACCAGGAAGATATGTACGGTCCGCAGGAAGAGTACGCGAAGCTGGAGCCGCACGACAGCCGAACACGAAAACTTTCTCGTTCTCGGGCCGTGGCGGCATGGCTATTGGTCGTCGTCGTCGCGCCACCTGGGCAATCTCGACTATGGCGAGCCCATCGGCACCGAGTTTCGCACGCGAATCGAGGCGAAATTTTTCGCGCATTATCTCAAAGACGAGCCGGGCTTCAATCTCGAAGACACTGCGAGCTTTCAAACCGGCTCGAATACCTGGAAGTACTATGCGCACTTTCCCCCGGCGGAATCGCGGCCACAAGCCTGCATCTCGCCGGCGCCGGCATGCTGAGCTGGAAGCGCGTCGACAACGCAGGCCAGCCACATCGTATGTCAGTGATCCGTCCGACCCCGTTCCCTATCGTCACCGGCCCATCCAGCCGACGTATAGCTCCGGCTCCGAGTGGTACAACTGGCTCACTGAGGACCAGCGATTCGTGACCGGCCGCAAAGATGTGGCCGTGTGGAAGCTGCCGGTGCTGACGAAGGATCTGACGTTGACCGGCGAGGTGGTCGCGGACATCTTCGCCTCGACCACGGGCACGGACAACGACATGGTGGTCAAGCTGATCGACGAATATCCCGGCGACGATCCGGACCCGAAGATGCGCGGCTATCAGCTGCTGACCAATGCCGAGATCTTTCGCGGGCGGTATCTATCCGGATTCGACCATCCCACAGCGCTCGCGCCGGGTTCGATGCATGAATACAAATTCTGCTGCACGACGTGGACCACGTTTTCAAAGCCGGGCACACGGTGATGGTTGAGATCCAGAGCACCTGGTTCCCGCTTTACGACCGCAATCCGCAAACCTTTGTGCCGAATATCATGAAGGCCAAACCCAGCGACTACAACTCCGCGACGATCACGATTTATTCCGGACCGGGACACGACTCCGCGCTCGAAGTGCCGGTGATGAGCACGCCGTGAGCGCCGCAGTGCGTGCAGGTTCGCGGCGCCGCCGGAAGTGGCAGGCACCGCACCCCGGCAACCTATAATCGCTGCAGGTACGGTAACGGCCCCGATCTTCCTAGCAAAGCGAGAAATACCTTGGCACGTGAGCTTTATACGGCGCGTCTTGTGCACAAAGTGTGCATCTCAGAAGTTGCCCAGTGCTATCACTTCGTGTTTGATGTTGAAGGTCGTTGAGAGCTTTCCACTACCTGCCCGGTCAATTCGTTTCGGCCGTCGCGGCCGACGAAAACGGCAAACAGCAGACGCGCGCCTATTCCATTGCCTCGGCTGCGAGCGGCAATCAGTTTCGAGCTCTGCGTGAATCGCGTGGAGAATGGATTCTTCTCCAACCACCTCGCCGACCTGCCCGATCTGCCCGTAGGCGCGACGATCCAGATTCACGGGCCGCACGGCCACTTTGTTTTGCAGGAGCCGATCACCGATTCAATCCTTGTAGCCACCGGCACAGGCGTTGCTCCCATGCGCGCCTATTTGCAGTGGCTTTTCCCCGAGGGTGGCCCAGACCGCAGCTCAGGGCAAGGATATCTGGCTGGTTTACGGCACGCGCCACGAGACCGACATTTACTACCAGGACGAGTTCGAAGCGCTCGCCCGCCGCGTACCCAACTTCCACTACCTGCCCACGCTGAGCCGCGCTCTGGATAGCTGGACCGGCCTGCGCGGCCACGTGCAGGCGCATATCACAAAAATCATTGAAGAGCGCGCGACGCGGCTCGGGCTGCCGATGCCTGGCGCCGCCCGTCGATCCAACCATCCCGCCTGCCGACCTGCGTTTCGACATCTACTGCTACATCTGCGGACTCAATTTCATGGTCTCCGGCGTGCGCGAGTTGCTTACCGACCTTGGCTGGCACAAAAAGCAGATCGTCTTCGAGCGCTACGATTAGAGGGCTTAAAAGAACCCCTCACCGGGAAGAATCCAGGCAAAAATTGGGGCACCCAGCCTCCTGGGGCCCATTAGCAGATTTGATTCTCTTGCCTGAAGAAATACCTCCTTTGCGGGGATCTGCGAAGGGTCAACATCGTAACAACCGAAGCGGCGGTAAGATCAAGACCAGGAGAACATGACCCGCAAACTTATCGCGAACGGATTGGGGTGGTTGGGCATCGCCTGCTCGTTAGCGTTCTGGGTATGGATCTGCGTCTTCGCCAAGCTGCCCTTCCATCAACGCGGGGCATGGATGCGGCTCGACCTGGGAGTGAGCAATGTGTGGCCCACGCTTTGGATAGTCGCGGTTTTGTTGTCATTCTTCGCTGCAGTGCTGGGATCCAGGCGATGGTTCTTCGCCGCGATCCTGCCCATCATCTCCTGCGCTGCTGCTGTCATATTGCTTTCGAGAGCCCATCTGTGACCTCGCGGACCTAATCTCCCGTGCCGCACGAAGTTTTCAGTTTTGCCTGGAATCTCAATTGGATAATCGGAATCGGCTGCTGAATCAACGGCATCTCGCAGATCGCCGAATCATCAAGAGTGGTTCTTCACTCGAAAAGAAGCGACAGGATTGCAAGAAAGGCCGCTACAGATTGAACAGCTCGCGCAAGCGCTTAGTTTGCGCGCGGCTTACCGGGATCTCGGTCTGCTGCTTGTCGTTCATACGCAACTGATAGCTTGACTTGAACCACGGCATCACTTCGCGAATCTGGTCGATATTGACCACGAAGCCGCGATGGGCACGCCAGAAGCGCGCTGGATCGAGCAGTTCGAGGAGCTCTTCGAGCGTTCTGCACTTGGATTGCCCCTCGAAGTTCCGCGTGACGATGCGAATGATGCCCTCGTCGATGGATGCAAAGCAAATTTCCGCCTGATCGACGAGCAGAAGGCGGCTCTGCGCCTGCACGATGAGTTTGGCCGGCGGCCGCGAGTGCTCCGCCCCCTGGGGTCGATTGAGCAGGCGCAGCAGTTGGTCGAGTTGGGACTCGATTTCAGCATCTGGTGCGTTCGCCGCGGCCGGGTCGCTGGCGGCGATGCGGGCCCTGACGCGGTCAACCGCTTCTATCACACGGGCGCGATCAAACGGCTTGAGCAGATAGTCCGCGGCGTTCACATCGAAGGCACGGACAGCATACTGGTCGTAGGCTGTAGCGAAGACAAATTGCGGCAAATGCGTGACGGCCTTGTCTGCGCTATCCGTCTTGCCCGTTTTGGCCCGCTTGCGCTCCATCAGCCGCTGGATGACGGCAAAACCGTCCTGGCCGGGCATTTGCACATCGAGAAAGACGAGATCGGGATGGTGCTCCTCGATCAGATCCACGGCTTCGATACCGTTGGCGCCCTGCGCCACAACATCCACGTCACCCACTGAGTCAAGCAAATACTTGAGCTCGTCGCGGGCGAGTTGTTCGTCGTCGATTATGAGTGCAGAAAGCGGCATGAGAACTGAAAACCCGATTGTAGAACAAGCTACTACGAGCCGCAGGTAGGTAATATTCAGAGAACCGGTTGGCAAGTGAGTGGGTCAGCCGGAGGTCACGTCGATTTTTGTTTCAGCTAAAGGCCCCTATTTCCGACGCAGAGGGCAGCAGAAACTATTCGCTCATTACCGTAAGGCGCGCTGGAGTGTGATCGGTGGCCAGTTCGTGGCCGCAGCGTGTACAGAACTGGTCAGTGGCGCGAACGGTACGGAAGCAGTTGCCGCAATTGGCCGCAAGCTGGTAGTTGCACTGCGGACAGAAGTGAAAATCGCTTTGCACATGTGTCCCGCAAGCCGGGCAGTGCGAAACCTCCGGTTGGCGCAGTAGAAAGTAAAGCACGGCGCCGATGCCGGCAGGCATCACGAAGCAGATGAGCAGCCAAAAGCGTGTGCTCATGGCGCGCCGCGGCGCGTCTTTGCTGACGTAGCCAACCATCAGGAAGTAGAGTGCCGCCACCACGCCCCAGGAAAGGTTGAAGTAAATGCGTAACCCGAGCGGCCCCGGCGGGTGATGCCGCTGCTCCGGCGCGATCACCCAGAAATAGTACTCAACGAGAACAAACGCAATGCTGGCGACGACAATCGACCAGACAGGAATCATCCGCTCGTCTTCGTTTACGCTGATGGACTGTGGTTCAGGCATAGACCATCCCTCCCCTGGAGGGTATCTTGTTGGGTAAAGACAAATCTTAACCCCTTTTTTGTATGGACGGGACAGCGAAGGGAGAAGTTGCCTTTCTTTGAGTTACTCCCGTAATTTCAAAGGTTTCGCGCGCTCACTGCCTGCTGCGCGACCAGCCCGCTACCAGCACAGCGCCGAGGATGACCGGGCACAAGATGCACGCCCAAAGGCTGAACTGCGTAGCCATGTCGCTCAGATGTTCGCCACTGATCAGGTCATCGGACACTCGCCAGATAAAAGGTCCGAGGGCAATGAGAATCAACAAAAAAGATGCAAGAACCAGCGAGCGGCTCCGTTGGCGCCCTGCCTTCTGTTCCTGCATTACGCCGAACGAAGCCATGACGACGCGGCGTGTCTTCTCAGCCACTGCACGTTCGCGTCCAGCCTGTCTGCCGGTCAGCGCTGCCAGCAAGTCGCGGTGGGCGGCATCCGCGCTCGTGCATGCGCCTGAATCTGGGTTGCGGCCCGGGTTGCCGGCCAATTCAGCCGTTCTCAAACCGCCTCCTGGAACCGCGCAGCGGCGTAGCCGAGTTTTGGCTTGATCATTGCCAGGCCGCGGTAAAGTCTCGATTTTACTGTGGAAAGTGGGGCCCGTGTGACCTTCGCGATCTCTTCGAGCGAAAGCTCCTCGTGGAATCGAAGCACCAGCACTTCGCGGTGCAGCGTATCCAGCTCAAGCAGCGCCGCCGTAATCATTTCTCGATCCTCAAGATTCGCGACGCGGTCGAAAGGCGTAGGGTCATCGGCAGCCACTTCAAAGCACATCGACCGATCATCGTCTCCGGCGCCGTCGATCAGCTCGTCGAGGCTGTTCATCGTGCGCTTGCGACGCTGATCGATGACCAGGTTGCGCGCGATGGTAAAGAGCCAGGTTTCAAACCTCGCCTGGCCGTTGAACTGCCCGCCGCGAACCAAAACGCGCATCCAGACTTCTTGAAAGAGATCTTCCGCCGTTTCGCGGTTGCTGGTGAGGAACAGCAAGTAGCGCAGCAGCCGGTGCTGGTAGCGAACGATCAGCTCTTCGAGCAGCCCGGCCTTCTGGCGTTTCAGCCCTTCGGCGACAGCAAGGCTTTCCTGCCGTACCTGGTCGTCGACCGTGGCAGCAGAAGCTTGAGCGAGAAATGGCCGGACAGAAGCAATGCTCATCTCAGTCAATTAGACGACAGAACCGGCAGCAAGGACCAGGGAAAAGCGGCTGCCGCTTTCCAGCCACGCAAACCGGACCCGACGGTTGCGCGGGCCAACATTCTGGCTTGATCGGTGGGGCGGGCTCTTGCATCGCGCATCATGAAGTGATCGCGCGTAAGTCACTGAAAATCAATGATAATCGCGAATTTCAGCGACCCGCCGAGACGCGCTTTGCCGCCCTTAGTGCGTCGTCAATGGCCTTGGCGCCACGGCGCTCGCGGGCACCGGGCGTCTCATAATAGAAGATGCCCAGCAGGTGGTTACGGCGCTGGGTAGCAGTCAGAGCCTCCCACCCCCTTTGAGCCTCTGGCAGCCTTTGAAAGACAGCGCGCAGCACCGGCGGCGGATCCTCCTCACCTTCCATCGCCTGCATCAGCCGCTCCGCCATCCTTTCTGCCCGCTTGTTGCGCGATTCAGCACTTTTTGGCTCGCCAACCCACTTGCCAATCTCGCGGCGCATCGAGTCGCTGAGTCGATCGAACCACCGGTGCAACCTGGGATCGACCTTGAGCGCGCGCGTCAGCTCCGTCGGCAGTACAACGGCGCGCTCTTCCAAATCGGGCTCCAGCCAGATGCGAACCTTTTCACCCACTCGTGCCCGAGCCCCGGCCTGCATTTTCTTATTCACCAGGAGAATTTGACCTGAGCCCCGTGGATCGGGAAATAGCGACGTGCGAAAGCCGAAGCCCTCAATTTCCCCTTTCACACGCCGACCTTTGCGCACCGGCTACGCTTTGGCGATGTCGAACGGCGCCCGCGCAACTACCCACCGCAACTGTGTCCCATCCGGCTCGAGCTGCGCCGTAAACGATCTCCGGACTCCGCTAGCGCGGCTCGCCATAGGGCACATCCTTGGGATCGTTCGTAGCTGCATCGGTGAACGTCACCTTGCTGCCGTCGCCAGTAGTGATCTTGTTGTCGGCAAGCGTCCAGTTCTTCGCGTTCGCAATCGTGCCTGCATGCGCGGCCTCAATGTCGAGATGATCGAGGCGAAAGTTCTCCAGCGGCGCGTTCGGGTATGCGCTCACGTTGAAAGCCTGGCGCGCGCCGGTCGCCTTGATGTTCCAGATATGCACATCGCGGAAATGCGGCAGCCCCTGCGCCTCGGGGACCGGCGTGGTCAACACCTTGTAGTACGGCGGCACATCCGTAAGGCCTGCCGGAATCGTGGCGTAGCTGTACGTTGGATTCCAGTTCATTGTGATGTGAATTGGAATCGCAACGCCTTCGAGCGTCAAGTCGTGGATGCGAATATCCTCTGCAAAGCCACCGCGCGTGCGCGCAGATTTGAACAGCACGCCCGAAGGCACGCCACCGAGCGCGGTAATGTTGTACGCCTCAATGTCGCGAAATCCACCGGAGGTCTCGCTGCCGATGGTGACGGCCGCGGCGCCGTGGCGAATGATCGAGTCGCGCAGCACGATGTGCTCCGTCGGCCGATTCACCCGCAAGCCATCGGAGTCGCGGCCGGCCTTCAGGCAGAGCGCGTCGTCGTTGACGTCGATGTCGGCGTGCTCCACCAGCACGTTGTGCGAAGAGTCAATGTCGATGCCGTCGGTCGAGGGGCCGCGCCCTCCCTCATTGTTGCGGATCGTGACGCCATCTATATGAACATCGTGCGAGTAGAGGATTTGCACGGTCCAGAAGCCTGAGCGTTTGAGCTCGATGCCGCTCCCCAAGTGAACCGCCGACGAGTTCTGGATGAGGATCAGCCTCGGCCGCCGGCAGTCGTAATCCGAAGCCCAGCGCAGGCCTTTGGGCTCGTCGACGGCGCGCAGGGCCCAGTACGACTTCCACCAGATGGGGCCGTCGCCGTCGATGGTTCCCTTGCCGGTGATCGTGACATCGTGCTGGTCGCGCACGTTGATCAGCGCCGAGGGCCAGGTCATCTCGATCCCGGCGATGCGCGTGGGCAGCATGGGATAGTCGTCGAGGCTCTCTGAGCCGATCAGCGTCGCGCCTTCGGGAACATCGAGCGTCGTGCCGGACTTGAGGAAGAGCGATCCCGTGAGATACTTGCCGGGGTTGAGTGTGACGGTGCCACCGGCGGGCGCGGCCGCGTCGATAGCCTTTTGGATCGCGGCGGTGTTGAGCGTGTGGCCGTCGCCCTTGGCGCCGTAGTCGTTGGCGACGAAGGTCCTGGGCGCGGCGGCTGAGTTGACGGCGGCGAAGGCCAGCAGCAGGCAGGCAATGATTGGTGGTGCAGCGCGCATGGTGCTCTCTTCCTTACTGCGAATCAGGGCCAGCAGGACAAGGGAAATGATAGCGCGCAGGGCCGAAGAATGGGTCGGAGATTCAGCGGTCAGATCTGCTGCTCTGCGCCGCGGAAGAGAGCTTTGAGAGCTCTCCAAATCCAGCGGATGAGCACGAGAGCGATCACGACGAGGACGGCGGCGATTGCGGCGGCGACGTAAGGTTTCCACGTCGCAATCCAGGTGAGGAAGACGGCCAGCGCATCTTCGCCGAGGCTGAGCCCGATGTTTGAGAACGGCTCGGGCGAAGGAGTGACAACGGCGCGCACAGCGGTTTTGCCTCCGTGCGCGATGAAGGCGATCAAGCCACCGGCGAGAGTTGCGGCAAGCTGCTCGCCCGGCGAGAGAGATGCAGTTGCCTGATAGGCGAGGAGCGCGGCGATCGGAACGCGGATGAACGTGTGCAGCGCGTTCCAGATGAGGTCGAAGGCGGGAATTTTGTCCGCGAAAAATTCGACGGCGAAGAGCGCGGCGCTAGCGATGATAATGGGCCAGCCGGCCAGAAGGTGCAGGCCAGGAGGCAGCGCCAGCACTCCGAAGCGACCCAGCAGGCCAAGGGTGGCGACGGTGGCGTACACGTTGAGCCCGGCAGCGAAACTAACCGCTATGAGAAGCGCAACAAGCTCATTGCCTGGGAGGGGCATTTCGACAGTATAGGGTTCAGGGATCAGGGAACAGGGAACAGAAAAGAGCGAGACAGCAAGTCAGCGAATTCGCGAGTTTGCATTCGTGCCCGAGACGTGTGCGGCGGATCTCACAGTTTCACAGTTTCACAGGACCCCCACCCCCCCTCCCCTTTTGGGGGTTAAGTGCTTTCCCTTCAGCCGTTTGTACCCCTGATCATTTGCTCCATCCCGCTGATTCCAAAGGGGTTAATCGCTATGATTCCCAATTCAAAGGACTTACGGGCGCTTTTTGGAGCTTTGCTCTTCGCTTTCAGCTATTCGCTCTTGGCCATCGGCCTTCGGCCTTGCCGCAAAGATTTCGATTTGCTCTCAGTATGGACCAAAAGCTGGAAATTATATGCAAACAGGGCTCAGGGTTCAGGGGTCGAGGATCAGTTTACGAATCAGTGAGTTAGCAGGACGATGAGGCAGCGAGCAGAGGGAGCGGGGGTTGACAGGGTCGATGCGGACTTGCATTAAGATATATCTTGAGATATGTTGTGAGATATATTTTGGAACTGGAGGTTCTGAACTATGTGTACAAGTGAGAATTTTGAATATGCCGGGCACCGCGGCTGCGGTGGGCGGCAGTTCGCGGAGCGCCAGGAATCTTGCGGTCCGCGGGGATCGTACGAGAGCCGGTTTGCGTGGATTCGCGGAGGCGGATTCGAGATGCCGGGCGGATTTGGCCCGGGCCATCGCGAAGGGTTTGGCCGAGGCTTTGGCCGCGGCCGGGAACGGATGTTCGATGCCGGAGACATCAAGCTGGTGATCCTGAAGCTGCTCGGAGAGCAGCCGAGTTACGGCTACCAACTGATCAAAACCATGGAAGAGCGGCTGGGCGGTGGCTACACGCCGAGCGCGGGCGTGGTCTATCCCACGCTGACCATGCTGGAAGAGGAAGGCCTGGCGTCGACCACCACAACTGAGGGGAAAAAGGTGTACAGCCTGACACCGGAGGGCGTGGAGTATCTGAAGGCCAACGCAGAACGCGTCGACCAGTTGTTTGAACGACTGGAGGAGGCGGGGCGCGGGTTCAGGCGCGGTCGCTCGCCGGAGATTCTGAAGGCGTTCATGGACCTGCGTGGCGCGGTGATTTCGCGCGTGTGGAGAAGGAACGCGACGCCGGAACAGATCAAGAAGATTGCGGAGGCGATTCACGCGGCTGCGGAAGCGATCGATAAATTGTGAAAGAACAGGGACTAGGGAATTGGGACTAGGGACTAGAAAGCCAGAGACCAAAGATCTATGGTCAGCCCGTAGTTGGTAGCTTGTAGCTCTTATCTGTCCCGGGTCTCGGAATCGAGACCCGGGACGGCCGGTCAGTGCGGAGTGAGGCCGCGATGCCCAAGATTTATCCCACCCTAGCGGAGCTAGGATGGGGCACCCGGGTTCTTAGCTAACTGCGTTTGTGACTCTTCGCGCTGTCCGGAAGGAACTTTGCTAGGCGCCTCGCGCGATACCTTGTTCTCTTCTGCCGGTGATGATGGTTCTATCTGCTGTCGCTCCGGAAATGAGAGCGTGTTATACGCTTCTCGAGTGATCACGTCGATTGTCGCTCCCGGCTTAACCGGGATTGAAGGCGGTTCGATTATTCTTGAATCGATTTCTGGCTGGGCATTCGGTTGAAAAGCGCCGTATATAGCTTCATCACGTTTGCGTTGCGCGATCAATTCTGGGGCTTCATTGAGGAAATCGAGAAGATACCATGCCGGGACAACGCCCATCATTCCGGCATGAACTTTCGCCTTCCAATGAAGCTCAACCCCCTGCGAATTAGCGATAGCTACAGCTTCAGGGATGTGGCAAAAATCCACTCCGAGTAGTCTCATGTCAAACATTGGAATAACTGCGCGAGAGTTGTTTACAACGTGTTGGTGAAGAAAAAAGACTGGGGAACCGCTGTAGCCACTTCGTGAACGCGCCTCAACCAAGAATGCGACTTGCTGCTGAATTGAGCCGTCCGGGAGCCCGTCCTCAAGTGGTTCTCTTTCGTTGGGATTCATAGAGATATTCCCGAACCTTACTGATGGCATATTCTCGAATCTGCCAGCGTGCCCAATGAAACGGCCAACGTAAACTACATCGTCGCCTGGACCGATGTCCTTCTCTCTCCACTCCTTTTCGGTCACGAAGAACCGAGGTTCAATAAATGAACAATCGAATCGCTTTGGTTCAAAGTCTGGCGGGAACGGGCAAATTGCTAAATCATGGTTGGGATGGCAAACCCAATCGCTTGGCGCAAATTCAAAATTGTCAGTAAGCTCCGATTCGCTGCCTTCGTGCCTTAAATTTATCCGGACGACTGTGTTTCCGCTTTTGATCACGTGGGCGTTCGTCACGGCGTAGCAGTGCGTGCCATGGCTCGTCTCTGCGTTCATCCCGATCAGAAAGCCACTTCCGCCAATATCTGTTCCCCCATCCGCAGCATGGGAATCTGGAAATAGATAAATGATGCTGTTCGTGATTATGAGTGGAATGCGTGGCATAGGCTTAATCAACTGTAACCCGTAATTTCGGTATATGTAGAGCGTCAGCGCCCCCCACATCTCGAAATTGGGCGGTGGTTAACCAAGTTAGTTCATGCCCAGAATCGAGACCCGGGACGGCCGGTCGGTGCGGGGTGAGGCTGCGATGCACAAGATTTATCCCACCCTAGCGGAGCTCGGATGGGGCACCCGGCGGTTTGCCCGCATTAGCTTGCCAGTTGGTCTCCTAATCTGGGTGCCCCGTTCTAGCTTTGCCAGGGCGGGGTATGCGCTACGGACTTTGCGTGACCGGCATCTGTTGTCGACGGCGCGCCGTCGACTCCGATTCGATCTCAACTGTGCCCGCGGCTCCGGTCGCATAATGGCGGTAGCTGCTACTTTGCCAATCTTCCGGTTTGGCTACCAGTCCGCGCACGACTGGATTGCGGTCTAGGTATTTCAACTTCTCTGTTTCTTTCTTTGCTGTCCAAACGTTGAAGTCGTAGTAGCGTGCCTCCCAGAAGGGCTGGGGACTGCGCAGGGCGAGAGTGCGTGAAACCGATTGCTTGAGCGCCTGGATCGCGGTGGCGAGATTTCCATTTTCGGGTTCGCTTATAAGCAAATGCACATGCTCCGGCATGACGACGTAACCCCTCACGCAAAACGCGTATTGCATTCGCGTTCGCTCGAGGGCGCACTCGAAGACTCGACGTGCGTCGAGTTCACCGAGTTTGGGCTGGCGGCGATAACAACTGAAGGTGATGAAATGCAGGTCTCGGCTCTGCTGGTATCGCCGGAGATGCGAAGGCATGGGAAGAGTTTTGATGAGTATCGGGAGTGGTGTCTGTGACGGGTGTCCCATACCCCACCCTAGCGAAGCTAGGATGGGGCACCCAGATTGAGACCGTTAAGAATCAGCTTCCCGTACCCCACCCTGGCGGAGCTAGGATGGGGCACCCAGATTGAGACCGTTAAGAATCGACTTCCCATACCCCACCCTAGCGAAGCTAGGATGGGGCACCCAGATTGTGACCGTTAAGAATCAGCTTCCCATACCCCAATTAGAGCGGTTAAGTGTCTGGCACCCATATCCCGCCCTGCCTCCGCCCATACCTCACACCCTCGCGGAGCTAGGATGGGGCACCCAGATTGAGAGGGTTTAAGGTGTGCACCCGACAGTTAGTGAGACGCGCTGTGGATTTCGGCGATGTAGCCGCCGGGGAATTCTACGATGGCTGAGATGCGATCGGTGGAGGTGTAGGGCGGGGAGAGAATCTTCACTCCCGCGGCTTTGGCTTTTGCGAGGGTCGCCGAGAAATCGTGGACTTCGTATCCGGTGGTCTCGCGGCCGAACGGATACGGGAGATGGCCGTCGGTGACCATGACCTGCACGTTGCCGAAGGGAGAACGGATGCGAATGCAGCGATAGGTTTCTTGGGGGCGGCCGATTTCGCCGGCGTCGGCGCGGCGGTCGTCGGAGAGGACCGTGCCGCCGGAAAACTCGACGAAGCTGCGCACAAAACTGTCTGCCGTGTCGGGCGAGAGATAGACGCGGTTGTCGGGGACAGTTTCAAGCGGCGGACTGGCGGTGAATTTGTAGTGCGAGTAAAGCTGCATCTTGACGCCGCCTGGCCACTGAAGGATGACGTCGATGCCGATGGGGTCTTTAAAGGGCGCGACGATGACCTCGGCTCCGTCGTCGTGCGCGGCCTGGATGGCGACGTCGATGTTCGAAACCATGGAACCGGTGCGCTCCTGACCGAAGGGCCAGGGGACGGGCGTTTGAAAGGCAAAAACTGAAAGCAGGCCTACCGGCGTGCGCACAGCCCGCCACAGCGCGCGGCTGGGAGTGGGCGTCAGGGTGGTGGTGGCTGCTGGGGTGGCCGTGCCGCCGAAGGTTGCGGTGAAGCTCGAAACGAAGGCATCGAGATCGGCGGGCGCAACGTAGACGTGCGTGGCGACGTACTGCGCGCCGATGGCAATGGTTGGAGGCGGCGCTGGCCCTTCGGGTAGGCTCGCGGGTTCCTCAGTGACGCTGGACTGAGCCGGTGCGGCGAGCGGCGCCAGGGCGAGGGTGAGCGCGAGGGCGGCGATGAGAGCGTGGGATGGCGAGCGTAGGATGCGAGGTAGAGGCATCGGCGGGCCTCGACGAGATTATAACCAAGGGGGGCATGGGCAGAGATCAGAGAACAGAGATCAGAGAACAGGGATCAGGGATCAGGGATCAGGGATCAGAGAACAGAGATCAGAGAACAGGGGTCAGGGGTCAGAGATCAGCTACTGCATTTGCGGTAGGAATTTGCTGCGATTAGTCGGCACGAGATGTACCCCGTCCCAGCAGGAGCCGGGACGGGGCACATGGCGGCGTTAGTTTCGCCACCGCGAATATCCCCAGCCTCCGCCACCGAGCAGAAAGAGCACCAGCAGGACAATCAAGACTGTTTCCATGTTGTAACCTCACTCGCAAGACGAAGCGGACCCGCCCTTGTAACGACTGTCCCACTTCTTATCTACACGTGATCCTACGAGTGGGCTCTGCGGTTGTCTGATCATATTGGACCACTGTGAGTCGTGCGCTCAGAATCGAGAACTCCGCCCCACAGACCAAGACCCGCAGCGGGGGCCTGGACTCCGGGGCACCCTTTTTCGTTGTGAGTTGGCGCGAGACCGGACGAACCAACAGGACTGATCCGGTTTACCTGCTACGGGGCGTACTTCCACAGGTCGTTCATGTAGCCGGTGCACGCTGATACTCAACAGGACTGGGGTGCATCGGAAAACTGAGAGGAAACTGCGACGAGTTTGGAATGGGACCTACCTCATTGAACTGCCTCCACGGGGAAAAATGTGTTCATTGGGGTATGCAGAATTTGGTGGAAAAGGGGCTCATGAAATTTTGGAGCGGGCTTATGATGGGCTGCGAGAGGTAATCATGGCCAGCGAAACCGATGCGATGAAATCAACGGAGGTATGGCCCGCGCTGCCGCAGAGCGCGTGGAGCGACACCTGCGCGACGCTGCAGCTTTGGCTGCAGATGGTGGGCAAGGTGAGGATGGCGCTGACACCGCCGATCAATCACTGCTGGAATGTGACGCTGTATCCGACGATTCGCGGCCTGACGACCGCGCCGATGGCGCACGGCACGCGCATGCTGCAGATCGACTTCGATTTTCTGGACCATGTGCTGCTGATCCAGACCAGCGATGGCGGACGGAAGACGATTCCTCTGAAACCGATGACGGTGGCCGAGTTTTACAGCCGGCTGATGACGGCGCTCGACGGGCTGGGGGCTTTGTGCAAGGTGTGGCCCGTGCCGTGCGAGGTGGCAGAGCCGATTCCGTTCAAGCAGGACAATGTGCACCACGCCTATGACCCGGAGCATGCGCAACGGTTCTGGCGCATTTTGCTGCAGGCCAGGCGGGTGATCATGGTGTTTCGCGCGCGGTTTCAGGGCAAGGTGAGCCCCATTCATCTTTTTTGGGGAGCGATGGATTTGGCGTGCACGCGGTTTTCTGGCCGCACGGCGCCGCCGCACCCGAGCATGCCGGGGCTGCCCGACCGCGTGACGCGCGACGCCTATTCGCACGAGGTGTGCAGTTGCGGATTCTGGCCGGGCGCGGCGGGCGCTCCCGGCAGCGGATTTATTGAGCCGTTCTTCTACAGCTACGCCTACCCCGAGCCGCCTGGCTACCGCGATTACGCGATCGCGCCGGCGCAGGCCAGCTTCGACAAGAATTTCGGCGAGTTCATTTTTCCGTACGAGGCGATGCGGCAGCTGGCGGACCCGGACGATGCACTGCTGCAGTTTTTGCAAAACACGTATGAGGCGGCGGCGAACTGCGCGAAGTGGGATCGGAAGGCGCTGGAAGTGGGGTGAGTCGGCGAGTGGGCTCGCTTAAGCCGGGGCTGGGTGCGCGAGCGCCGAGGGCGCCTGGCAGCCGACAATCGCCGGAGCTTCGTGAACGAGTGCGTCGTTCTGGAGGGCGTCAACCATGAACAAGGCAAAGTCCACCCGTCGCGTGATGTTGCTCTTGAGGATGGCGTCGCCCGCGTGCCGGCTCCAGACGGGCAGGCCCTGACTTTCACCCTCTTCGAGGTCGCTGCCGCGCACGACGGTCCACCGGGTATCGCTCGCAAAGATACGACGGCAGGCTTCCACCTGGTCGTCGAGCTCTGCCACGCGAAGCAGGCGCGCGAGGCCGCCGGCAAAATTCACGAGAAATTTGATTTTGAACGAGTACACGTCAAGGCCATCGCGCGTGATGTGCCAACCGCAGGAGAAGATAAGACGCGCACCCGGGGGCGCGTAGTCGAGCACCGCCTGGGCTGTTCCCGATGAGTACTGATGCGTGCCCCACGGAACCAGCACGGTGAGCACGCCTTCGCACCCCGCAACGGCACGCTTGATCACCTCGCGGTCGTTCGTCTGCCCCGACATGACGGTGATGCGTCCTTTAAATTCGTCGAGCTTCGCCACGCTGCGCTCCCGGCACACGGCAACCACCTCGTAGCCGCGGTCGAGCGCGTGCTGGATCATGTATTTACCGAGCTTGCCGGAGGCGCCGACGATGCACACTTTCACAAGTGGTTGCATTGCGCAAGTATACGCGTGGGGTATTTGGACGGGGCAGGCGTCAGGAAACAGGAATCAGTGAACGCTGTGCGGCCGATGCTGCGACGGCGGAGACGCATTCGGAGCGGTGTGTTTCCAGTTCGCTTCGGGCGCGCTCCATCTCGACAAAGTCATAGGCCATGCGCCTTGGGCTGACGCGACGGAACGTCTCGGAACAAGCCGTGATGTATTCACCATGCCTGCTCTCAAGAGCACGCTCGAGATAGGTGCAGATAGAGCAAGCCACAGTTTTCCCTTCGGCCTTTCGGCCGTACTGGCAGCGGTTGAAGTGTGGTTGCTTTAGTGCGTGGCCAGGATCTGACGCTCGGCGTGGAGCCAGTCCTGCATGTCGTGGCCGGGCTTGCTGCCGCGCCTTTCGTAGATCTCAAAGGCCCGCTCTCTTATCCGGTCTTGTGAGGCCTGGACTTGCGGTGCAGAGGCGGTAACGGTGGCGGGAGAGGCTTGCGAGGCGACAGCTTTGTTCAGCTTAGGTTGTTTTTGAAGTTTTGAAACGATCATGGGGGAACCCTCGTGCAAAACCGGTGCTAAGAGGGAAGATACTTCAGATGAACTGCCTTAGTTCAGAGAACCTGAAAGAGGAGATATATTCTCGCTCTATCTGCGATGTTACGCGCATTCCGGACGCGCCGCACAATTGTTTCGTGGGTTTCGTGATTTGGGTCTGAATTGCTCAGATTTCATGGTTTCGGATGCCGCTCGCCTTTTAGAATCTGGTCACTACCACCCATTCAAAGCCACGTCCATCGCAGTTCTGACATTTGGACCCGTCACTCTGGCCCGTACCGTTGCACTGTTCGCATCGGACCACAATCTTGAGCAGGATGTTCTCTGGCGCGGGCATCTGGGCAAGCCGCCGAATGACTTTAGCCTCGTAATAGGCGGTAAGCCAGCGGAGAATTTGATGCTCGACACCGTTCCGCTCTTCGATGGAAATCCGCGGAGAGCGCTGCTCCCACCAACCGCCTACGCACCTGAAGCAGACCAGTTGGCCGACATTGAGCAGGTTCTTGCCGTCGGGACACATGAAGTATTTACGGCAGCAACTGCGCTGCTTCAGACCCAACAGCTTGAGCGCGTCCCTGATGTGGTCCAACTCGCCGGAAAGGTAGGCGAGTTCCTGCCCGTCTTCGACCGCATTCAGATCCTTGGTATTCATCGGAATCGCTCCCGAAGAACTTAAGGATACGCCTGTTGGGATAAGGAAGGTGCGGGGCGGGGGGCGCGGCTGGTTGGTGGTAGGGTAGGCGAGTCACCGAGGCAGCAAGGCTGCGAATTGACGCGGGTGGGACCGGGAACGACGCGAGATGAATCCCGCCCTAGCAAAGCCAGGACGGGGCACCCCATATTGTGATGAGTTGGCTTGCCGGGACCAGGTGCACAGGCCGTGGCAATGCCAGGACGGGCATCCGCTTTTCGATCGTCGACTGTGTTTCAATAGAAGAGATGGGTACTCCGCGGAGATCGACGGCGCATGGGCGGTGGGTTTGGGCCCAAAGGAAGACGCGCGAGTACGCGATGGTGGCGCGCGCGCTGGCATCGACTTCGCATCCCGTGCTGGCGCAGATTATTCCCACGCGCTTTTGTAACCTGAGCTGCGGCTACTGCAATGAGTACGACAAGGTGAGCGAGCCGGTGCCTCTGCCGGAGATGCTGCGGCGGATCGACCACCTGGGACGGCTGGGCACGGCGATGATCGGCATCTCGGGCGGAGAGCCGCTGACGCATCCGCAACTGGACGACATCATTCGCCGCATGAGAAAGACAGGCGCAATTGCGGGGATGATTACGAACGGCTACCTGCTGACGCCCGAGCGGATTGAACGGCTGAACAATGCGGGCCTGGACCACATGCAGATCTCGATTGACAACGTGATGCCGGACGAAGTGTCAAAGAAGAGCCTGAAGGTGCTGGACAAGAAGCTCGAGATGCTGGCCGAGTTCGCGGAGTTCCACGTGAACATTAATTCTGTGGTGGGCGGGGGCTTCAAGGATCCGAACGACGCGCTGGTGATTGGTAAGCGGGCGCTCGCGCTGGGGTTTGAGTCGACGATCGGGATTATCCACGACGGGGACGGGCAACTGAAGGCGCTGAAGGAAGACGATGCGCGCGTTTACTTTGAGATGGCGAACCGGAAGAAGAGCAACTATGCTCAATTCGACAAGTTCCAGGAGGCGATTGCGCACGGGCGGCCGAACAACTGGCGGTGCCGGGCAGGGTCGCGGTACCTGTACATTTGCGAAGACGGGCTGGTGCACTACTGCAGCCAGCAGCGCGGATATCCGGCGGTGCCGATTGCGGAGTACACGACGGCCGACGTGAAGCGCGAGTATTTGACGGCGAAAAGCTGCGCACCGAATTGCACGATCGGGTGCGTACACCGGATCAGCCACATTGACCACTGGCGCGGCGAGCAGACGCGCATGGTGGCGCCGCCGGGCGGGCAGGAGCTGGTGAAGATCGAAATGCAGGGAATAGGGAATAGCCGGTAGGGATCAGGGTAGATCAGACAAAAAATAACCACCTGCGCTGGGACTGGCGCAACTCAAATCGACAATTCAACTTTCGCTGTGGGCTTTGGGGCTTTGCGCTTCGGTGCGCACGCACTATGCGGTCGGCTTAGCGGCGAAGTGGCGCGCGGCGAAGGCGATGGGCGGGCCGACGCAGACCATGTGAATGGCAATGCCGATGAGCATGAGCTCGAGTGAGAAGCGATGGTGGGCGTAGCGCGAAAGCGGCACGACGACCAGTTGCATGAACCAGTAGACGGCGATGCCGTAGAGCGGTCCGGCGAGCAAAGGGCGGCGGGTGAGGAAGACGACGAAACCGGCAGCCATGACGTAGACGGCGGCTGCGCCGGTGGCGATGACGAACTCCAGGAAGAAGCCGAGAAGCGCAGAGGGTAAGCCATCGTTAAATGCGCTGCGGCCGAGGATGCCGGAAGCGATTCCCTGGAGAAGCGGAATAGGGCGCATGCCCAAGTCCCCGTAGACAATGAAGGCGGCGGAAATGTCGAGCGCGCCGCAGAAGAAGCCGCCACACAGGATGGCGAGGAGGGGGCTGGCAGGTTTGGGGCGCGAGAGCGGCGTGTGCTTGGTGTCCATTGCTGGTTTTGCGCGCGCGATGGGTTAGTGGCCGCGGGTTTCGGCGAGGGCCTGGTCGATGAGCTGGAAGAGCTTGCTGCGGTCGACGACTTCGACGAAAGGCGAAGCGTGGGAGCCGTTGGTGACGACCCAGATGGTGGGGGTGTGCTCGATACCGATGCGCTGGCCGAGGGCGTAGTCGGCTTTGACCTCGGCGGCGAGGCTGCCCATGGGATCGATGGCGAAGGGCAGGGCGACGCCGTGCGCAAAGGCGAATTTCTGGGTGATTTGCCGGAGCTCGTCGGGGGTTTCGATGGAGACCTGGTTGGCGAAGATATAGTCGCGATAGTCATTGCCAAGCTGCTTGCTTTTGGTGTCGAAGAAGCGGGCGTTGACGGCGGCCTGGAAGCTCCAGTTGTGGAAGGGGAGCGGAAAGTCGTGGCGGACCCAGGGAATGCGGTACTTTGCTGCGGCCTCTTTGAGCAGAGGGTTGGCGGCGGCGCAGTCGGGGCACTCGAGGTCTTCAAATTCGACGATGGCGACTCGAGCGCCGGCGGGCGGCTTGAGGGCAGCGGGGTCGTGGACCGGGGTGGTGGGCGGAGCGCCGAACTGGGCATGCGCGGCTACCGCGGCAAAAAGCAGGACTGCAGGCGCGAAAGCCAGCAAGAGGCGGGCGCGGATTGGGCGAGCAAGGCGTGAGTGGTTCAGGGCCTGGTGCAAGGGGAAGCAAGCGGCAAGGGTCATGTTCGTTGGACGGCTCCCTAAATCCATTGTAACTGGAGAGATGCGGAAAGGGCAGGGAGCAAGGGAGCGCGGGAACAAGGGAACAAGAACGGTGGGATTAACGACGTGGGAATAGGTAGAAGGCGGCGGGGCAACTATTCGCGGTCGCGGCGGCGGGCGGCGATCCATTTGCGCCATTTGTAATCGGCGTAGACGAAGGCGGCGACGAGAATGACAGCGAGGATAATGAGGAGAAGCTTCATAAAGACAGGGGCGAGAGAACAAGGGAGCAAGGGCGCAAGCGAACAAGGGAACAAGGGAACAAAAGATCAGGAATAAGAGATCGGAGACGCGCGATGCAGGGGACGACCATCTCGCGAACCATGTTACATGAGGCGGAAAACGCTCAAAGACGAGTTGGCCGCCTGCGCCGCCGATTCCAGCCTGATGCTTTACTCTCAAAGTTGCGAATCATTCATGCATCGGGGAGCCTGGGATTGCGCATTGTTCTGTCGAACATTGGAACGTTTGGGGATATCAATCCACTGATTGCGATCGCGCTGGAGCTGAAACGGCGCGGACATACGCCGGTGATGGCGCTGCCTGAGTTGTACCGGCCGAAGATTGAGCCGCTCGGCCTCGCCTTCCACGCACTGCGGCCCGACATCGATCCCAAGAACAAGCTGCTTATAGAGATGGTCTACGACGTGAAAAACGGCACGGAGACGGGGCTGCGCGAGTTTCTGTTTCCCGTGCTACGGCAGACCTACGACGATTTGCTCGACGCCGCGACAAAACCTGCGCGGGCGGACCTGCTGCTGCTGGGCGAGCTGAACTACGCCGGACCGCTGGTGGCCGAGGTGACCGGGATCCCGTGGGCAAGTTATGTACTGGCGCCATTCTCATTTTTCTCGGCCTTCGATCCGCCGGTGCTGCCGCCGTATCCACGGCTGGCGCGCGCCGACAAGTTGGCGGGGATGGGGCGGGCCATGCAGCGATTGGCGCGGTTTGTGACGCGCAAATGGCCTGAGCCTATTTACGAACTGCGACGGGAGCTGGGATTGCCCAAGGGCAAGAATCCCATCTTCGACGCCAAGCATTCGCCCTACCTGGTGCTGGCGCTTTTTTCGCACGTGCTGGGCGTGGAGCAGAAAGACTGGCCGGCAAATACGCTGATCACCGGGTTTTGTTTTTACGATTCCGATGCGGGGAATGCGGCGCTACCGGCGCAGCTTGAAAAGTTTCTCGCGGCCGGCGAGCCGCCGGTGGTTTTCACGCTGGGCTCGGCGGCTGTGCTGGCAGCGGGAAACTTTTACGAGGAGTCAGCGCGGGCGGCGATAAAGATGGGCGTGCGCGCGGTGCTGCTGATTGGCAACGACCCGAAGAACCGGCCGGATATGTCGCTGCCGAATTCGATCTGCGTGGCGGAGTACGCGCCGTACTCAGCGCTGTTCGGCCGCGCGGAGTTAGTGGTGCACCAGGGCGGTGTAGGAACGACGGCACAGTGCCTTCGCGCGGGACGGCCGATGCTGATTATGCCCTACTCCCACGACCAGCCGGACAACGCGCGGCGCATGCGACGAATGGGCGTGGCGCGCGTGATCCA
This sequence comes from uncultured Acidobacteriaceae bacterium, assembly GCA_963758785.1. Taxonomy (GTDB): domain Bacteria; phylum Acidobacteriota; class Terriglobia; order Terriglobales; family Acidobacteriaceae; genus Telmatobacter. Next base: position 1,684,246 of record CAVWXA010000003.1, on the reverse strand, counting down.
GCGAAGCAGCTACAAGCCGGGGCGCGTAGCGAAGATGGTGCGGGCGATGATCGCGGAACCAGAGTTTGAAGCGCGGGCGCGCAGCGCAGCCGAGGAAGTAGCGCGCGAGAACGGCGTGAAGACGGCATGCGATGCGCTGGAGGCGCTGGAGAAGCAAGGGTCAGGGGTCAGGGATCTGGGATCAGAAAATCTGGTTCTTTGATTCGATGATGGTTCCATTGTTGCCAACGGCCCAAAGATGTTTTCCGTTGCCGGTGCCGTAAATGGAATTGAGAATGTACCTGACGCCGCTGGTTCTTTGGGCCCAGGTCGCGCCGTTGTCATTGGATTCGAGAATGACGCCGCCGTCGCCGACGACCCAAAGATGCTTGCCGCTGGCGGTGCCGAAAACACCGTGAAGGTTCCAAAGGACGCTGCTTGGGACCAGGGACCAAGTTGAACCTTTGTCAGTCGAAGTAAGGATCACGCCTTTGTCTCCGACGACGCAGACGATTTTGGCATTTTCGGCGACGAAGATGCCATGCAGATCGGACGCGGTGCCGCTGGTTTGGGTGTGCCATGTTGAGCCGGTATCGTTTGACTGGACGATCGCGCCTTTTTGACCGATTGCAATCAGCACACTGGCGTCGCTGGTTCCGGAGATAGCCAACAGGCTGGATGAGGTGGGGTTGGACTTGTAGGCCCAGGTCGCGCCGCCATCGTCGGACTCGTAGATGTCGCCAGAGTCGCCGGCGGCCCAAAGGCGCCTGCCGTCAGCGGCGGCGAAGATTCCTTTCATTTGTATGCTTCGAATGACCGGCTTGGAGGCAACTAAGCCGTGGCTCTGGTAAATGCCGGGAGCTACCAGTTGGATTCCGGAGGAACTGGAGGAAGAACCGGAGGAATTGTTCAACCGGCCCTGGTCGTCGAACAGGGGCGTACTCAGCAAGTCCATCAGCGATTCGGGGGCATTGGGAAGGGTGCTTTTTTGCCAGGTAGCGCCCCCAGTGCTCGATGCGAGCATCTGTTGCGAGCTGGCCGGAGCCCAGATTTGCTTGCCGTCGGGCGAGGAGACGATGGAATCGCAGTTGGAGGCTGCGCCGGTACCTTGATTGACCCAGGTGGCGCCGCCGTCGGTGGAGTTGAGAAACGGGGTGCCGGAACCACAGGAGTAAAGGATGCGGCCGTCGGCGGACCCGGTAATGAAGTAAAGACTGTCAGTAACTATTCCGCTTTTGGACACCACCCATTTGGCGCCGGCGCGACCGAAGATGAGGCGATAGGAGATACCAAGCAGAAGAACGATGGCGACCAGGACGCCAATGGAAACCAGCAATCGTGGATTCCACAGGATGAGGCCGGGCTCGGGCTTGAGCTGATGCTTTTGCTCGCGAAGCTTGCGCTGCTGTTCCTCGCGAACTTTACGCTCTTCGTCTTGCCGGGCCTTGCGCGCCGCCTCCTCCTGAGCTTTGCGGGCTGCTTCTTCTTTCGCATTCTGCTCCGCAGCTTCTTTGGCTTTACGTTCAGTTTGTTCGCGGATTTTGCGGTCGGCATCTGCCTGGGCTTTGCGTTCCGCTTCCAGCGTCTGACGTTGCAGCGCGAGTTCACGTTGCCTACGATCTTCAGCTTCTTTGCGAAGAGCCTCGTCTTTGGCGGCAATACGTTCCCTTTCTTCGCGCTGTTTGCGGATGGCTTCGTCTTCGGCCATGCGCACGGCTTCTTGTTTTCGCCGCTGATCATCGAGTTCCCTCTCGCGCCGGTCACGTTCCTCGGCTTCTTTGCGGAGGACTTCAGCCTGCATCGCTTCGCGGATCCGCTTGACCTGCAACTTGAGCCCATCGAGTATCTGGAAGCGCACGTCGGCCCATTTGGATTCACTTTCGATGTAATGGATCAAGGGGCTGGCGCTAGGGACCATCTGACGGTCGGCGAGAAACGGATAGTCATTCCACGCGCAGGGCTCGACGAGCACAGGGACAACCACCATCTGTCCGCGCTCGGCGCGCTGGCCGATGCGCGGCATCTCGAAGGTTTCAATAAATTCAGAGTTCAGAAAATGCTGCGTGACGATGAGCAGGGCGATCTGCGCCCGGTCGATTTCCGTTTCGATGCGGGGCTTGAATTCCTCGCCCCCGATGAGCACCTTGTCGAACCAGAAGGCGACATCGTAACGGCGGAGGGATTCCTGCAGGTATGGAATAAGGCTGAAGCGATAATCGGGATCGAGCCAACGCTTGTCCTCGCGCGCGTAGCTCACGAAGATACGCACGGTTCGGTCCCGTAGGCCGTCGGCAGCGGTTGGATTGAAGTCTGGCAAGACAGCGGCTCTCGAATGCGAAAGTGTGGCTGGAGCCACTATATCGCAGGAGGCGGAAGTTTCGAATCCTCTTGAGTGTGCGACGGCTGTCCTGAAGATCGCATCCTGCCAGCCGCACAGGAACACGAACTGCAGCCCGAGTTGCGCGAAGAGCCGCTGGCGAGGCTATTGCGGCGCGGGAAGGTTGTCGGAGACGTCAGGCGGCGGGACGGCGGCGAGGGTTCGGTTTCGGCGGGCAACGGCGCGGGCAGCGGGCGTTCGAGAGCGAGCGCCAGAACCTCGTCCATGGTGTCGACAAAGTGGAGCTTCATGGCGTTCTTGATGTTGTCGGGCAGCTCGGAGAGATCTTTCTCGTTGGCGCGCGGCAGGATGGTCTCGAAGATTCCGGCGCGGAGGGCGGCGAGGAGTTTTTCCTTGAGGCCGCCGATGGCGCAGCACCTTGCCGCGGAGCGTGATTTCGCCGGTCATGGCGATGTCGCGGCGCACGGGAATTTTGGCGAGCGCGCTGGCGAGAGCCGTGGCCATGGTGATGCCCGCGGAGGGCCCGTCCTTGGGGATGGCGCCTTCAGGAACGTGCAGGTGGAGGTCGACGTTGCGGTAGAACTCGCGCGAGAGGCCGAGCGCCTGCGCCTTGCTGCGGATGTAGGCGAGCGCGGCCTGCGCCGACTCCTGCATGACGTCGCCGAGCTGGCCGGTGATGGTGAGCTTGCCCTTGCCGTCGAGGACCTGCACTTCAGTGGTGAGAATGCTGCCGCCGACTTCAGTCCACGCGAGGCCGGTGACGAGGCCGACTTCGCTCTTCTCGTGCGACTTCGGAGTCGCGGAACCTGGGCACGCCGAGAAATTCGACGATGTTCTGCCGCGGTGATCTCTTCCTTGTGCTTGGCTGCCGCTCTTGACCACCTTGCGGGCGACCTTGCGGCAGACGATTGCCGATTTCGCGCTCGAGATTGCGGACGCCGGCTTCGCGCGTGTAGTAGCGGATGATTTCGAGAATCGCGTCGTCTTTGAAGACGATGTTCTTCTCGCTCAGGCCGGTCTGCTCGCGCTGCTTCTTGACGAGATACTGGCGCGCGATCTCAAGCTTTTCCTGCTCGGTGTAGCCCTGCAGGCGGAGGACTTCCATGCGGTCCTGCAGCGCGGCCGGAATGGTGTGCAGCACGTTGGCCGTGGCGACGAAGAGAACCTGCGAGAGGTCGTAGTCGACGTCGAGGTAGTGATCCTGGAAGGTGACGTTCTGCTCGGGGTCGAGAACTTCAAGCAGCGCCGAGGCCGGATCGCCGCGGAAGTCGGAGGAAATCTTGTCGACTTCGTCGAGGAGGAAGACGGGATTCTTGGTGCCGGCGCGCTTCATGTGCTGGATGATCTGGCCGGGCATGGCGCCGATGTAGGTGCGGCGATGGCCGCGAATCTCGGCTTCGTCGCGCACGCCGCCGAGCGAGAGGCGGACGAATTTGCGCCCGGTGGCTTTGGCGATGGACATGCCGAGCGAAGTTTTGCCCACGCCGGGAGGTCCGACGAAACAGAGGATGGAGCCCTTTGGGATTCTTGACCAACTGGCGCACGGCGAGAAATTCGAGGATGCGCTCCTTGATTTTTTCCAGGCCGTAGTGGTCGGTGTTGAGAACTTTTTCGGCGTAGTCGATGGAGCGGGTTTCCTTGGAGCGCTTTTTCCACGGCACGGCCAGCAGCCAGTCAATGTAGTTGCGGCTGACGGTGGACTCGGCCGACATGGGCGGCATGGCTTCGAGCTTCTTGAGCTCCTGGACGCCTTTTCGAGGACGTCCTTGGGCATGCCGGCGGCTTCGATCTTCTTGCGCAGCTCGTCGAACTCGCTTTTTTCGCCGCGGCCCAGCTCTTTCTGGATGGCCTTGATTTTTTCGTTGAGGTAATACTCTTTTTGCGCGCGCTCCATCTGGCGCTTGACGCGGGACTGGATGTTGCGGTCGATGTCGAGCTTTTCGATTTCGACGTCGAGCACGTCGGCGATGCGAGCGAGGCGAGCGGCGGGATCGAAGATGGCGAGCAGCTCCTGCTTCTCCTCGATGCCGATCTGCAGGTTGGCGGCGATGGTGTCAGAGAGCTTGGCCGGCTCGTCCATGCGCACGGTGGCGATGATGGTCTCGTAGTTGAGCGACTGCTGGAGCTTGACGTAGTTCTCAAAGAGCGTGGTGACGCGCTGCATGAGCTGCTCGACGGCCGGCGTCATTTCGAACTCGCGCTTGCCGGTGCGCACGGTGGCCACGAAGAAGCCGTCGCGGTCGTTGACCTCGATGGACTTGGCGCGCTCGACGCCCTCGACCAGGACCTTGATGTTGCCGTCGGGCATTTTGACGCTCTGCACGATGTTGCAGATGGAGCCGACCTGGTAGATGTCCTTGGCCTTGGGCTCGTCGATGGAGGCGTCGTGCTGCGTGGCGAGAAAGATTTTGCGGTCGCCGCTGAGCGCCTCTTCGAGGGCGCGAACGCTGGACTCGCGGCCGACGACGAAGGGCGTCATCATGTAGGGGAAGATGACCATGTCGCGAATGGGCATCATGGGCAGCTTGCGCGGCTCGTTTTTTTCGCGGGTCACGGTCATCGCGTCACCTGATTGCACTCAACACCTGCCGCCAGCCCGATCTGCCGGGCTGGTCGAAGCGTCATGTTGAAATTGTACAGCGGAATGGGCAGTGCGGCGAATGGGCAGCATGGACTATTGGCACCATGACGAAAGTCATGTGCTGACGCAAGAAAAATGTAAAGGACGCGTCCTGCGGGATTTGATCGTCAGTTTGCAGTCGGAATCTTTGCTGCTTCGTCCACAACCATTACGGGGACGTTTTCTTTGCGATTTTCGATTTTCAGTCCCAGCTGATTTTGCAGGACGCGCTGCCAGGACGCGAAACCATCCGTACCCAACTCGGGAGACATGTCCACAGTGAAGTCAAAAATGCCTGGAAGCCCCGTCTTGTCCAGCACCGGGATCTGGGATTTGCTTGTGGAAGCCCGCGCCGGTTCGCTGGGATTTTCTGCAGCTGGAATGGAGAATTGAGCGGCGAGCAGGTCAGCGAACTTGCGCAAATCTCCATGAAAATGAAATCCAGTGCGTACCGTGGCAGTGTCGCCGTCCGTGATCGGGTGGATTTTGGGGCCGGAATCGGCGACGACCAAGTCATAGACGCGCATCTCTCGCGTCTCGCTGTGCTGCTTCAGATTGAATCTGCTGGAAAGGAGGCTGCGCAGCATCAGCGCCAATTGGTCTCTGCTGGCAGCTTCCGCTGTTCTTGCGTCGATTTCGTATTCGTTCTGGTCAAGCCAGGCCGGCCCCACTATTTGATTGAGCTGCAGATGCCAGGCCTCCGCGACCAGGCGCTTCAGCGTGACGTTTCTTGCTGTGAACCCGTTCGGCGACCAGGTCAATTGATTGTTATAGTCCGGCTCCAACCAGATGTTGACTGGGCTTGACCGAGGCAACTTCAAACGCGGGCACGAGTGTTGAGGCTTGACCAAGAGCCATCGAAGCCGGAAGTGCAAGCGAAATGAGGAGCGGCAGTGCGCGCATGGCGTCCAGCATATGCGCCCGCGAATGGCGCGGCAAATTGCAAACGATAACGCAGATCGCTCGGAAGTTTTCACGGGAGGCTTTCGACCGCAGCGGCAGATCAGGACGACGGTTAAGGCGCGCAGCGAAAAGCCCCTTCCGCGGTTGGCGAAAGGGGCTCCTGGTGCGATTGAAGTGCGGTTTCCTCAGCCGGCTTTTTCAAGCAGGCAGAGGGAGAGATCGCGGCGCTCGACCATATCCTTGGTAATTTCGAGATCGCGGACGCGCTTGTTGCTCGGCAGGTGGTACATGAGGTCGAGCATCAATTCTTCAAGAATCATGCGCAAGCCGCGGGCGCCGACTTTGCGGGCCAGTGCTTCGTGGGCGACAGCGCAGGCTGCCTCCTGCGTAAAGTGCAGGCGGACGTTCTCGTACTCGAAGAGGCGCTGGTACTGCTTGAGGATGGCGTTGCGCGGCTTGGTGAGGATTTCGATGAGCGCGGCTTCGTCAAGCTCGTCGAGGATGCCCATAACGGGCAGGCGGCCGACAAACTCGGGAATCAAGCCGTACTTGATGAGGTCCTGCGGCTCGGTCTTGCGCAGCAACTCAGTGTCGCGATGGGAGCGCGTGATTGCCTGATCGGCTTCGGTTTCCGAGGAGCGGAAGCCAAGAGCTTTTTTGCCCACGCGACGGCCAACGACGCGCTCGAGGCCGACGAAAGCGCCGCCGCAGATGAAGAGGATGTTGGTGGTATCGACGGCGGTGAATTCCTGGTGCGGATGCTTGCGGCCGCCCTGCGGAGGAACGTTAGCCACCGTGCCCTCGAGAATCTTGAGGAGAGCCTGCTGGACGCCTTCGCCGGAAACATCGCGGGTGATGGAGGGGTTCTCGTCCTTGCGGCCGATCTTGTCGATCTCGTCGATGTAGATGATGCCCTGCTGGGCGCGGGTTACGTCGCCGTCAGCGGCCTGCAGAAGCTTGAGGATGATGTTTTCGACATCCTCGCCGACGTAGCCGGCCTCAGTGAGCGTGGTGGCATCAACGATGGCGAAGGGCACGTCGAGCATCTTGGCGAGGGTATGAGCCAGGAGGGTTTTGCCGGAACCGGTGGGGCCGATGAGCAGGATGTTGGACTTGGCGAGCTCGACCTCGTTGTTGCGCGTGCGGTTCATCTGGATGCGCTTGTAGTGGTTGTAGACGGCGACGGCGAGCTTCTTCTTGGTCTGATCCTGGCCGATGACGTAGTCGTCGAGGAAGCTTTTGACTTCAGTCGGCTTGGGAAGATGACCGGCGGCGGTAGCGGGGGCGGCTTCGCTGCGGTCGTCATCCAGAATGGAGTTGCAAACGGCGACGCACTCATCGCAGATATAAGCGCGAGGGTAGTCGCTGGGCGACGAGATCAACTTGGCGACAGCGTCCTGCGATTTATGGCAGAACGAGCAGCGCAACGCCTCTTCGGGTCCCGTGCGCGTTTTCATACTGGTTTTCCCCCTGAACGAGTCTAATCCAAATCCCGTAATACGGCTACGTTACGGCTAAGTACGGGGCCGGTCGATGATCTCGTCCACAATTCCATATTCCTTGGCTTGTTGCGCGTTCATGATAAAGTCCCGCTCGACGTCGCGCTCGATCCGGTCGAGGGGCTGCCCTGTGTGGCGGGCGATGAGGTTGTTGGTGATTTCGCGGATGCGCAGGATTTCGCGGGCGTGAATGTCGATATCGGTGGCCTGGCCGCTGAGGCCGCCCATGGAGGGCTGATGAATGAGAATGCGCGAATTGGGCAGGGCAAAGCGCTTTCCCTTGGTTCCGGCCAATAGAAGGAAGGCGCCCATGCTGGCCGCCTGACCGATGCAGTAGGTGACGACATTGTTCTTGATGAACTGCATGGTGTCGTAGATGGCGAGGCCCGCGGTAATGGAGCCGCCCGGCGAGTTGATGTAAAGCGAGATGTCTTTTTCAGGATCCTCGCCCTGGAGGAAGAGCATTTGGGCGACGACAAGATTGGCGATCTGATCGTCGATGGGGGTACCAAGAAAGATAATGTTATCGCGCAGCAGACGGGAATAAATGTCGTAGGCGCGCTCGCCCCGACTCGTCTGCTCAACCACCATGGGAACTAATGCCATTCGTTCTCCAGCTCCTAACCGCTAGCTGCTAGCTTCTAGCCCTTTTGAGTTTCCGCCGGTTTCTATCGGCTGTTTTCTCCGCTACAGGCAAAAAACCTGCGCGGCGCACGCTCGGTTATGCGGGCAACCGATCGTAAAGTGCTGTTGCAGTTTTTTCGCGCTTCAATTGTTCCCTGATCCTAGCCAGCCCGCCGTCTTTGGTCAATCGCGCTTTCAGGGTATCTATAGGCTCGCGAGACTGAAGGGCGGCCATTTGCAATTCGTGGTCCATTTCCTCGTCGCTGACGGTAATATTTTCTTCGCCGGCAATGCGATCGAGAAGGATGTTGGTTTTTACTTCGGCCACCGCGCTGTCGCGCTGTGCCGCGCGGAGGCGGGTGAAGTCGAGCTTGCGCATCTGGTCGGGCTGCATTCCCTGTGCTGCCAGGGCGCGCAGACCGCGTTCGAGGCGCGTGTCAATCTGGTCCTGTACGAGCGACTCCGGAACCGGAAAAGTATAGCGCTCAACGAGCGCGGCGAAGAGGTGGTCTTTGGTTTCGGCTGCGACCGTACGCTGCTTGCGATTGGCCAGATACTCGCGCACGCTGGTTTCGAGAGCTGCGTAACTTTCGTAATGGCCGAGCTCTTTGGCGAAGTCATCGTTCAGCTCGGGCAGGGTGCGCTTCTTGATGGCCTTGACTTCAACATCGTAGGCGACCGTTTTGCCTGCCAGTGAGGTCTGCGAATAGTCGGCGGGATAAATGACCTCGACTTTCAATTCCTGACCGGGCTTTGCGCCGCGGAGCGCGGTGGTAAAAGCTTCAACGGTATCTTTGCCGCCGATTTCGACCAGGGTGTCTTCTCCCGATATGGGTTGAGCTTCGGCGGCCTGCTGGGCTGCGCCTTCGGGCGCAGCTTCAGCCGAGTCATTACGGAACTCGCCCTTGTAGCTGATCTGTGCCCAGTCGCCGTCGGCGAGGGCGCGGTCTTCCTCGACCGGCTCGATGGTGGCGCGCGAGTCGCGAAGCTGCTCGACTTCGCGCTGGAACTCTTCTTCAGTAACTTCGACAGTCGGCTTGTCGACTTTCACGTCCTTGTAGCCATCGATCGAGAAAGCGGGAAGAACTTCGAAGACAGCTTTGGCGTGGAGCGGGGCGCTTTCGTCGACGGTGAGTTCGGTGACCTGGGGCTGACCGACGGGGCGAACACTCAACTCGTTGACCGCTTTGTTGAAGCGCCCGGGGAGCAACGAATCAATGACTTCTTTGCGGATCTGTTCGGCGAATCGGCGGCGGACGATGGACTCTGGCACTTTGCCGGCACGGAAGCCCGGAATCTTGGCGTACCTGCGGTAGCCGGCCGTGACGTTGCGCCATGTCTTAGCGACTTCTTCGGCGGGAACATCAATAACAATCTCACGGGTGCATTCGGGATTGAGAACGGGACCGTGTGAGTGCTCGTGGGTCGCTTCGGCGTGATCGTGATCGTGCTGCGGGTCAGCCGTTTCGGGATTTCCTTCGAGGGTGCTGCTGGAACTCAACGTTGTGCCTTCCCGGCGCGCGCGCCGATGTGGATACGACCACGGGCCGCTGTGAAAGACACTACAGCGTCGACTGGCCGGGTGAATACCTCATCTAATGGTACGGGGGTTTGCAGGCACGGTCAAACCGGCGGAATGGGCGCAGAGACGGTGCGCATCGCCAAAGGCACGTTACTGTTGAGCGGGTTACGGCTTACGGACGTGCAAGCGGCAATGGCGAGAATTTGTTCCCGGTTTTCCACCTTTGCAGCACGGGCCGCAGAAGCGTTGGAGCGCAGGGAATCTCACTTGGATTCGACAGGGAGTGGCTTGCGAACGTAGGGAAGGAAGCGAGGATGGGATGCACCGCATTCGATGTAGTGGCGGCGCGCTTCGTCGAGACTCAACTGGCCGTTGACCGTGAGGCGCACTTCAGAGGCGTCGTCATCTTCCTGGCCGTCATCTTCCCACCAGCAGACGGGGCAAAGCTTGAGAGCTCCGGGCGCTTCGAGAGTTTTGTATCCACAACAAGGGCAACGATAACGTACTCCGACTGTGGTACTCACGTTGGAATTGACGGCAAAAGAGGGCGCCGGGTTACATGATCAGTGCCGGTTTCATGTCCAGTCACAGTGACGAAAGTTAGTGGCGGCTGCGCGTTTGCGGCGTCGCGGATTCGCAAGAAAATTCCGAGCGATTCATTTGGCGGCGGACCCCTCGGGGCGGAGACTTGCGAGGCGTTCTTCGATCCGGAGCTTAACGCCGGGCCATTCGGAATCGAGGATCGAAAAGAAGATGGTGTCGCGAATGTAGCCGTTCCAGGTAAGGCGATCGCGGCGAAGAACGCCTTCGCGCACTGCGCCGAGCTTGGCGACAGCGGCCTGGCTGCGCTGGTTGCGCGTGTCAACGCGGAATTGCACGCGCACGGCGCCGGCGGCGAATGCATGATCCAGCATGAGCAACTTGGACTCAGGATTGACTGGGCCGCCGCGCGCATCCGGTTGAAGGAAGGAGCTGCCGATCTCGATTCCGCCCTGGCCGGCGAGGGAAAGATAAAACGACGACACGCCAACCACGCGCGCATCGGAAAGCCGGCGGACGGCGTATGGCATGCGCTCGGATGCCGGAGCGTTGCAAGCAGACGACCAGTACTCGTCGAAGCGGTCGCCGAGAGGACAGGTGGCCATGATGGCCCATGTTTCGGGATCGCAGTCGACGGCGGATCGGACCGCTTCTTTGAGCGCCGGCGCGAATGGCTCCAGGCGCACAAAGCGGCCATGCAGGGGTTGGAATGCAAGATCCATGCTCTAAGGTTACCCAAGGGGACTGGCCGATTGGACAATGATGGCCGTCAACCCCATTCGGCTTCGCAGAGCTTGGCAATGAATTCGAAGATCATCCAGCTCGGCCCGCGAACTCCCTGGTTTCGGTGTAGACCTTCACCTTTTCACCCTCCTGAACGTACAGGGGAACCTTGATTTCCAGGCCAGTCTCCAACCGAGCGAACTTGGTGACGTCGCCTGAGGTGTTGCCGCGCGCTCCGGGCTCGGTGTAGGCAACTTTGAGCTCAACCTGGGCCGGCAACTCCAAACCAATGGGGTTGCCGTTGAACTTGTGCAACCGGATCAGCGAGCCATCGATCAGAAAGTCCAGTGCGTCTCCGACCATGCTCGGGGAAAGCGTGTGCGTCTCGAAGCTCTCCTGGTCAAGAAAATACGAACCCTCAGAATCGCTGTAAAGGTAGGACGACTCGACAAGCTCCAAGTCCGGCTCCTTGAATTTCTCGCCAGCTTTGAAGGTCTTGTCGAAGACCGCGCGCGTGAGCAGGTTGCGCATCTTGAGGCGGACGAGAGTCTGGCCGCCACGGGCCGTGGGCGTGGAAACTTCGGCTTCAAGGCAGTAATACGGGGTGCCTTCAAACTCAAAAACCATCTTGCGCTTAACGTTGATTGCTTCAATCAGTGCGGCCATGAATCCCCAAACAAAAAGGTCGATCGGGCGGTGAGCGCGGAGCGGTCAGCCAATCCCTCTTCTGCATTATAGGGAGGCGACGGCGCGGCACCGAAAAGCGTGAAAGTGTGCGCCCTGTTCCGATGGGGGGTGCCTGGAATGATTTTGCTTCTGGTGATCGGGATCACCGCATAGTTTTTACAATGCGTCCAAGATAAGTGACTTTAGAATATGCCAAACGGTCTCAATGATGTTACCTACGGAGCCATTCAATGACGGGCTACGCGCACGATAGATTCTCTCTAAAACTCAGGTTACATCTTGGGCTTCCAACACATCCAATGATGTAGTGCTTCGTAGATTGCAATTCATTCTACGCAGCGCATGAGCGTTAGAGTCGTTTGCAGTCGGGCCTGGCCGAATTTGAAAGGAATTCTTGCGATGATGCAGGAGGCCCCGCAGTCGAGTTACAAAGAGGCATTTGTAGATACCGCTGCCGCTCGCGTCCACTATCTCCATGCAGGAAGCGGCAGACCGATGCTGCTCATTCACGGGCTGCTCGGTTCAAGTCGAGATTGGCGGAATAACATCGATGCTTTCGCGCAGCATGCCGCCGTCTATGCCATCGACTTGGTGAACATGGGCAAATCGGAGCGAGTCGGAGGTCTGGACCCGGGGCTCAAGGCCACTGCCGATCGCATCATTTCAGTCATGGATGCGCTCGAACTTCCTGAGGTCGATCTTGTTGCTCACTCCTACGGGGGAGCCGTTGCGCTCATGATTGCGGCGTTGCATCCCCGGCGCGTGCGCAGGCTCGTCCTCTTCGCGCCGGCCAACCCTTACTCCCGCTCTGGCGATCAGATTGTGCACACGTACAGCACCCGGTGGGGCGAATATCTGGCCAGGCTGCTGCCCTATTGCCCTGCAGCGATTCAGCGCATTGCCCTTGGAGAGTTGTATGGGGGAGCGAGCCGGATTGTCGATGGATGTTTGCACGACATTGTGGATGTATTGCGGAACCCCGTCACATTGCACCACGTCCTGTGTATTGTTCGCTGCTGGTTCTCCGAGAGGGCCAAGCTGAGGGCGGCGCTCGGCCGAGTGAAGAAGATTCCCACTCTACTGGTGTGGGGCGATCGAGATTATACGGTCAGCCTGCCTTCGGCCATTAAGCTGAACCGCAAACTGCGCCGTTCCGAACTCATCGTGGTGCCAGGCGGTAGTCACGGTGTGTTCGAAGAGACGCCGGAGCTGGCGAACCGCATCGTGCTTGATTGGCTTGATCGCCATCCGTTGTTCACGCCGCAGAGGCGGCACGTGCCGAAGCCATCTCTCCCGTCAGTAGAAGCAGTGGCGTTGCCGCTATCGGGCGCTTGTCCTACGGGACTTAACGCCGCGTCCGCTTCGCAGAGCATCCGCGGGACGGTGGCAGTGATTCAGACGGGCAGCATTCGTGCGGCCTAAGCACTAAGCTCCAAAGATCAAATCCCGGGATAATTGTCCGCAGGTCGCAAAGACGCTGCCGGTAGCCGTATTGAGGCGGTTTAGCCCTCTTCGGCTTCGCGGAGCTTGGCGATCACAGTGAAGTCTTCGAGAGTGGTGACGTCGCCCTTGATTTCGCCGTGGGTGGCAAGGTCGCGGAGCAGACGGCGCATGATTTTGCCGCTGCGGGTTTTGGGCAGGCCATCCGTGAAGCGAATATCGTCAGGGCGCGCCAGGGCGCCGATCTCTTTCGTCACCCACTTGCGCAGCTCCTCTTTTAATTCATTCGAAGGCTCGTTGCCGGACTCGAGGGTGACGAAGGCGGCGATGGCCTGGCCTTTTAAATCGTCCGGCCGTCCCACTACGGCAGCCTCAGCCACTTTGGGGTGGGCCACGAGTGCGGACTCGACTTCCATGGTGCCGAGTCTGTGGCCTGAGACGTTGATGACGTCGTCGACACGGCCCATGAGCCAGAAGTAGCCATCGGCATCCTGGCGCGCGCCGTCGCCGGTGAAGTAGCAGCCGGGAACGTCGGACCAGTAGGTCTTGATGTAGCGCTCGGGGTCGCCATAGACGTTGCGGGCCATGGAAGGCCAGGGTTTGCGAATGACGAGCAGACCGCCGCTGCCGGCTGGGACAGAACGAAATTTGCCTTCGGCATTGGGGCGCGTAACCACCTCAGGCTGAATGCCGAAGAAGGGGCGCGTCGCCGAGCCAGGCTTGGTGGGGACTGCGCCGGGGATGGGGGCAATCATGATGGCGCCGGTTTCAGTTTGCCACCAGGTGTCGACAATGGGACAGCGATTGTGGCCGATCTTCTCGCGGTACCACATCCAGGCTTCAGGGTTGATGGGCTCGCCTACGGTACCAAGCAGGCGCAGCGAATCGAGTTTGTACTTGTCGACGAATTGATCGCCCCACTTGATGAACGCGCGGATGGCGGTGGGCGCGGTATAGAAAACAGTGACGCGATGATCGTCAACGATCTTCCAGAATCTTGAAAAGTCCGGGAAGTTGGGCGCACCCTCGTACATCAGCACCGTTGTTCCGCATTGCAGCGGGCCGTAGACGACGTAAGAGTGGCCGGTCACCCACCCGATGTCGGCCGTGCACCAGTAGATGTCGCCGTCGCGCAGGTCGAAGACGTATTTGGTGGTGAGGTAGGTTTGCACGGCGTAGCCGCCGGTGGTGTGGAGCAGGCCTTTGGGCTTGCCGGTAGAACCCGAGGTGTAAAGAATGTAGAGCGGATCCTCCGAGTCCATGGGCTCGGCCGGGCAGTTGGGCGCGGCCTTGGCAACGAGATCGTGCCACCAGTGATCGCGGCCTGCAACCATGCTGACTTGCGAGCCGCTACGACGGTAGACGATGACATGCTTGACCGTGTGGCAGGCGGGCATGGCTTCGTCCACAGTTTGCTTGAGCTTGATCTCATTGCCGCGGCGATAGCTGGTGTCCTGGGTGATGATAGCGACGCAGCCGGAGTCGTTGACGCGGTCGGCGATGGCGTTGGCGGCGAATCCGCCGAAGATGACGGAGTGGACGGCGCCGATGCGGGCGCAGGCAAGCAGCGCGATGGCCAACTCGGGCGTCATTCCCATGTAAATGGCTACGCGATCGCCCTTTTGAATGCCGAGCGACTTGAGGGCATTGGCGAACTTCTGCACTTCAATGTGCAGCTCTGCGTAGGTGAGGCGGCGAATTTCGCCCGGCTCACTCTCCCAGATGAGCGCGGTTTTCTGGGCGCGCTCGCCGCCGGCATGCCCGTCGATATGACGGTCCAGGCAGTTATAGCTGAGATTCATCTTGCCGCCGACGAACCACTTGGCCCAGGGCAGATTCCACTCGAGTACTTTGTCCCAGGGCTTGAACCAATGGAGCTCGCTGGCCGCGTTGGCCCAGAAAGTGTCGGGGTCTTCGATGGATTGCTTGTAGAGGGCTTCGTACTCGGCGAGGCTCTTGATGTGCGCCTTGGCGCTAAACTCCGGCGGCGGGGGAAAGACGCGGTTTTCGCGCAGTGTGGAGTCGATATCGCGTTGGGCAACGGCGGAAGAGGGCAAGGAAGACATGCAGGATCCTTTAGGGAAGCAGTTATGGCTTGGCAGACTATTCGTGTCCAGTCCCAGATATTAGATGCGAGACCTGGGACACCCGCGCTGACGCGGGAGAAGCCTCGGCTGAAACTTTAGCGGGCGAGAGGGGTGGAGGGCAAGTGAGCAAAGACAGAGATCGGAGATGAGGGGTCAGGGATCAGCAACTTTCCTTGCGCGGCCGGCGGACTTGCGAGACAGTGTCGCAGTCGATTTGGGTGCGGTCTAAAATCTCCCTCCATTACCAGCGAAGCAATGGCAGGAGGCTGGAGTAGTCATCGGTCCAGAGGCGCAGGCCGGGCTTGTAGGAGGGCGGCCGGGCGCTGGCGGCGACATCAGGCTGCGCGAAGAAGTCGGCGTCGTCGCTCAACAACACCCAGACGGCAGTGAACTCGTCGCGGTTGTCGTTGGGCGGGCTGGTGACGCGGACAGCGTGCATGCCTGCGTTCTGAGCCAGCAGGGCAATGGCCGGCTCCAGATCGACATGCTGGTTGGAGATATGGAAGGCGATGATGCCGCCGGGGGCTAGATTGCGGCGGTAAAGCGAAAGAGCCTGCGCGGTGAGCAGATGCAGCGGGATGGCGTCGCCGGAAAAGGCATCGACGGCGAGCACATCGAAATGCTGCGGACTCTCATGCGCGAGAGAAGTGCGGGCATCGCCGCCGGTGATTTCGACTTGAGCGCCGGAATCACGAATGTAGCTAAAGACATTCTGCGCGATGGGCACGACGGCGGGGTTGATCTCGTAGAAATGGATGTGGTCGCCGGGTTGGCCGTAGGCGGCGAGCGTTCCTGCGCCCAGGCCGATGACGCCGATCGAGCGAGGCCGGCCCGGGGTCGATCTGGACCCGTTTGGACCTGGGCAGCAGAAGCGCAGCGCGAGGCCGATGCCGGAGTCGCGGGCGTAGTAAGTGGTGGGCGTTTTGCGCTGAGCGTCAGTGCCGAACATCTGCGTGCCGTGCTCGATGGTTCCATTGGTGAGCGTGCGCAGCGTCGCGCTGGGGTAGCCGTAGGTCTGCTTGACGCGAAGAATGCCGTAGAAATTGCGCACAGCCACGACGGTGGAGCGCTGATAGGCAATGTGCAGCCAGAAGACGAGCATGAGCATCATGACGCTGGCGACGGCCCAGAGCAGGCGCAGCGCCCAGCCGCCGCGCCACCAGCAGGCCAGGGCAAGCAGTGCCGTGACAAAGAAGGTAATGGCGAGATCGTAGTTAAAGGAAAACAGGAATGGAAAGACGAGGGCCGCCAGGAAGGATCCGAGCGCGCCGCCGGCGGCAAACAGGAGATAGAAGAGCGTGGACTCCGCGGCTCGCCGCGGACGAAGGGCATACGCTTCGCTGTGGCAAAAGAGGCCGGCGACGAAGAGTTCAATGAGGAAAAAGAGGACGCCGATGCGCAGGGGCAGAGAGACATCGACCTGCGAAAGCATGTAGCCGAGACCGGCCAGCATGACGGCAAGGAGACGCGCGACGATGCTGCGCGGCAGCAGGCGCGGAAACTCGAAGGCGACGATGATGGTGAGCAGATAAACGGCGAGAGGGAGAATCCAGAGCAACGGGATGGGAGCGATGTTGGCCGTGAGGTAGCTGGTGACCGTGGTTAACTGCATAGACGCACCCATGGGCAGGAGCAACCAGAGCAACTTGTGTGTGATGGGGGATGCGGGAAGCGAAGCGGACTCGGCGGGCTGGGACGGCGCGGAGGATTGCGTGGCCGCGCGGGAGCGCAGCGTGAGGATTGTGGCCAGCAAGACAAAAAGCAGGAAGCCAATGAACCAGGCGGCGCGCTGCGTGTGCAGGGTGAAGTATGGCTCGACGACGGTGGGATAAAGGCCGAGGGCGAGAAGCGAAGCCAGATTGGAAAGAGCGAAGAGACGATAGGGAATGCCTTCGCCCTCGACGCGCGACCACCAGAATTGCAAGAGCGGGCTGGTGGCGCCGAGGGTGACGAATGGCAGGCCGATCCAAAGGCTGAGCGCGAGGAAAATCGTCGCCACGGGGTGCTCGGAACTGCGGCTCAGATCGATGGCGCCGAAGGCCCAAAAGCCGGAGAACGCAAAGGCGGCGACCAAAAGAATGAGATGGCCGATCCATCGCGGGTGACGCGTGAGCCAATGTGCGTAAGCGTATGCGCACAGCAGCGCCGTCTGGAAGAAGACAAGGCACGTGATCCAGACCGCGGCCGAACCGCCAAGAACGGGCAGCAATTGCTTGGCGACGATGGGCTCAACGAGGAAGAGCAGGAACGCGGCGAGAAAGACCGCACTGACGAAGAGCAAACGGGTCCGAGTCATCGCGCGAGAATCGCCATCCCAATAGTTTTAGCAGACCCTAAGACTTGTCGGCGGAGGAGGCCATTTTGGCTTCTGCTTCGGAGATGACACGGAGAGACGGCACTCAGCGCTCGTAAACCTCCCGGCGGTGGCCAGCCATTACCACGAGCACGCGCAAAATGTTGTCTTCAATCTTGCAAATGATGCGATAGTCGCCGACGCGATATTTCCAGAACTCGCCGAGCTTTGAACCGTGCAGAGCTTCACCGATGAGGCGCGGATTGTCCAGTGCAGCTACACGCTCGTAGAGAAATCGTTCGATGCGTCGGGTAACTTGAGGATCGAATTTGTCGAGATCGCGCTCCGCGGCTTTGACCAGCTCAATCTTCCAAGTTCCCATGCTTTCTCATCACGACCTCGAGGGGAACGGTTTTGCTGCGTCCGGCGCGGAGATCTTCGAGCCGCTTTTCGGCAATATGGATGCCTTCCAGGTCTTCGAGGTGCTTCAGGATGGCTTCGCGGGCATAGTAGGTCTTGGTGCGACCGGTGCGCTTCGCCAGCCTGTCGAGTCGCTTTTCAATGGTTGCAGGGAGCCGGATAGCAAGCATGGTAAACCTCCGCTATACATGTATAGCATAGCACTTTTGGCATCCCGCTTCAAGATTTTGCGACGCCCCAATGAGTGTTAGAACGGCGTAGGTCAGTGTTTCCCGTCTTCGGCGGCGGAGGCCATCTTGGCTTCAGCTTCGTTGATGACGCGGAGAGCTTCGTCGTAAGCTTCTTCGCTTTCGCCGGCTTCGTTCCACATCTTCTGGCCGCGGCTGAGTTGCTGCTCCGCGCGCGAAACATCGATCTCTTCGGGCTTGAGAGCATCGGAAGCAAGGATGGTGACGCGATCGGGCAGGACCTCAACGAATCCCCAACTGACGTTGTAGCGCGTGGTGTCGGGACTGGTGGACTCGATGCCAGCACCCGCGTGAATGCGGACGTCGCCGGCGCCGAGCTCGGCCAGGAGGGGCGCGTGGCCGTAGAGCACCTCGAGGTCGCCTGATTTCGAGGGTAGCTCGACGGCGGTAGCGTCGCTCTCAAAGAGAGTGCGCTCGGGGGTCACGAGACGGACGCGGAGCTGGTTGGATTCGTCGGCCATGAAAAATCCTTTCAGGATTTTTAGGGGTCAGGGGTCAGTGATCAGTGGTCAGCAAAAACAACTCGTAGTAAGTGAAACAAATTCTGACCACTGACAACTGATCACTGACAACTGCTTTTACACGCTCGCCTTCAGTTTCTCGGCGGTTTGAAGCACTTCCTCGATGCCGCCCTTCATATAGAAGGCCTGCTCGGGGACATCGTCGTGCTTGCCTTCAATGATTTCCTTGAAGGCGCGCACCGTGTCGGCGATCTTGACGTAGGCGCCCGGGATGCCGGTGAACTGCTCGGCCACGTGGAAGGGCTGCGAGAGAAACTTTTGCACTTTGCGGGCGCGAGCCACTGTGAGCTTGTCGTCGTCGGAAAGCTCGTCAATGCCCAGGATGGCGATGATGTCCTGGAGATCCTTATAGCGTTGCAGGATGCGCTTGACGCCCTGCGCCACGTCGTAGTGCTCGTCGCCGACGACGCGCGCGGTGAGAATGCGCGACGTCGAAGCCAATGGGTCGACGGCCGGATAAATACCCAATTCAGAGAGCGGGCGGCTGAGCACCGTGGTGGCGTCGAGGTGAGCGAAGGTGGTGGCCGGCGCGGGGTCGGTGAGATCGTCGGCGGGCACGTAGACGGCCTGCACCGACGTGACTGAACCCTTGCTGGTTGAGGTGATGCGCTCCTGCAGTTCGCCCATTTCGGTGGCAAGGTTCGGCTGGTAGCCGACAGCCGAGGGCATGCGGCCGAGCAGGGTGGAAACCTCAGAGCCTGCCTGCGTAAATCGAAAAATGTTGTCGATGAAAAGCAGCGTGTCAGAGCCTTCCACGTCGCGGAAATACTCGGCGACAGTGAGGGCGCTGAGAGCTACGCGCAGGCGCGCGCCGGGAGGCTCGGTCATCTGTCCGTAGACGAGGGCACACTTCGATTCTTCCCATTTGCCGGGCTTGATGACGCCGGACTCCGTCATTTCGAGCCAAAGGTCGTTGCCTTCGCGGGTGCGCTCGCCCACGCCGCCAAACACGGAGTAGCCGCCGTGGTTCTTGGCGACGTTGTTGATCAATTCCATAATGACGACGGTCTTGCCGACGCCAGCGCCGCCGAAGAGGCCAATTTTGCCGCCCTTGAGGAAGGGCTGGATGAGATCGATGACCTTGATGCCGGTCTCGAACATTTCTTCACTCGTGGATTGCTCGTCGAAGAGAGGCGCGGGGCGGTGAATGGGCATGCGCGTCTTTTCGCCGATGGGGCCGAGCTCGTCGACTGGCTCACCGATGACGTTGATGACGCGGCCCAGCGTCTCCTTGCCCACGGGCACGCGAATGGGACCACCGAGGTCGATGGCTTTCATGCCGCGGACCATGCCGTCGGTAGCTTCCATGGCGACGGTGCGCACGCGGCCCTCGCCGAGGTGCTGCTGCACTTCAAGGATCACGTTGATGGGCGTGGGAACCGTGAAGCCGTCGCTGACGACGCGCAGCGCCTGATAGATGGGCGGCATGGTTGCTTCTTCAAATTGAACGTCTACGGCGGGGCCGGAGACCTGGATGACTTTGCCGATGTTTTCTGCCATTCGTTTTGCCTCGGGGGCTAAAGTGTCTGCGTGAGAACTACACAAGGTACTTGTAATTCACATCGGAGTTGGGCGACAAGAGAAGCATGTCGCGATTCAAGGTTTACAGCCCGGACCAGGCGTATCTGCTTCCTCCGAGCGTGCGGGACGAGTTGGGCGAGAAGCACTTGTGCTTTTTCGTCCGTGGAGTGATTGAGCGGTTGGATATGAGCGAGTTCGAGTTGAGCTACAGCATCGAGGGCGGCGAGTTGTACGCTCCGCAGTTGATGCTGGGCGTGTGGCTTTACGCTTACGCGCTGGGCATCACCAGCGCGCGGCAGGTGGAGCGGCGATTGGTGGAGGACTTGGCGTTTCGCTACCTGGCTGCCGGCGAGCGAATCGACAACTGGGCGTTGAGCGCATTCCGCCGCCGTCACGGGCGCGCGTTGAACGACGCGTTCACGCAGGTGCTGGAGTGGGCGCAGCAGCAGGGTATGGTGAAGCTGGGCCGGGTGGCGATCGACTCGACGCGCATCGCGGCCAACGCCAGCAAGGATCGTGTGGATTCGGAGCAGGCGCTGCGCGATAGGCGGGCGCAGCTGCGCCGTCAGGTGCGGACCTGGCAGAAGGCCGCCGATCGCGACGATCAGGAGCCGGGCGGGCTGGAGGTGGCCATCGGGGAACTGAACAAGGCGCTGGCCGAGATGCCGCGGCGCATGGAGCGGCTGAAGAAGAGCGGATTGAAAAAGCTGTCGCGGACCGATGAAGACGCGCGCTTTTTGCGTCAGCGCGGCGACAGGTTCGTGCTCGGCTATTCGGGGGAAATTACCGTCTCGGACGATCATCTGATCGTGGCTCAGCGAGTGACGCAGAACGTGACCGACAACGGCTCGCTCGTGCCCATGCTGGACGAGACCGAACAGCGCTGCGGCGCGCCGCCGGGTGCGGTTCTGGCAGACAGCGGCTTCTTCTCGATCGATAACCTTGAACAGATGGAACAGCGCAACATCGACGCTTATGTACCGGACTCCAACATGGCGCGGGCACTGAACCTGGGCGGGCGCTGCCGCACCCGGGCCTGCGCCCCGGCTCACCGGCGCATGCGGGCCAAGCTGCGAAGTCCGGCCGGCGAAGCCGCCTACGCGCGGCGCAAGGCAGTCGTCGAACCGGCCTTCGGAGTCCTCAAACAACAGCGTGGAATGAGACAATTTCGCACCCGTGGATTGCAAAACGTAAACAACGAATTCACACTGGCAACGCTGGCCTTCAACATCACCCGGCTGCATGCCCTGCGAGCAGCTTGAAACAAAAAACAGAGCTGCCGGTAACGACAACTCAAAACAGCAACGCCGCTGAACTCGGGCAAACGACGTTCTCACGCAGACACTAAAGCCCCCTGATATTTTTTGCGACGTTTCGGCACGACTGAAGTCGTGCCCTGACACTTTGCCTAATCCTAAATACTTCTCAGCAGCCGAAACTCTATAGCGCTGCTGCGCCGGAAACGATTTCGATAATCTCCTTGGTGATGGCGGCCTGGCGCACACGGTTCATGTGCAGCGTGAGCGCGTCGATCATGTCGGAGGCGTTGTTGGTTGCCGAATCCATCGCCGTCATGCGGGCCGCGTGCTCAGCGGCTACCGATTCGGTCATGGCGTGGAAGAGCATGGAAAAGATGTATTGCGGGAGCAGGCCGGCGAAAAGCTCCTCGGGCGGCTGCTCGTAGATGTAGTCAACGTTCGCGGTGCCAAATTTCTTCGCTTCCTCTTCGGCTTCAGTGGTGTCGGCGGCTTCGATCTCGATGCCGGCAGAGAGCGCGGCCTCGGCCATCCGCTCTTTTTCTTCGACGGTGGGCTCAACGGTTCCGGCGATCTGCGGCTTGCCAACCTCGATCAGGGGCAAGAGGCGTTCGACCACTAGCCGTTGCGAGATGACCGACTTGAATTCGTTGTAGACGATGTAGGCGGCATCAATCTCCTCGCCGACGTAGCGGGCAATGATGTTGTGCGCGAGATCGAGGACCCGCGAGGCTTCAAGCTTAACCAGCAAGCCGGGATGGTCGCCGGTGACCTCGACCTTACCTTTGCGTGGTCCTCGCACCTGCCGCTTCTGCCCCAGCTCGTCGGTCTGCTCGGTATAGCTGGCTACGGGATAGCGGCGGCGCAACTGGTCGCGGCCCTTGCGGCCCACGGCTTCGATATCGATTTCCTTGTCGGGGTTGCCGTTGATGAACTGGTACGCGGTCTTGAGAATGTTGGCGTTAAACGCGCCGGCAAAACCCTTGTCTCCGCTGACGACGATGAGCAGGACGCGCTTTTCAGGCCGCGTGATAAAGAGCGGATTACACAAATTGCCGGTCTTCTCGTCGTAAGGATTCACGCGGTTGACCAGCGATTGGAGGACGCTGGTGATCATGCGGGCATAGGGCCGGGCCGCAAGGGCGCGCTCCTGCGCGCGGCGCAGCTTGGCCGCCGAAACCATCTTCATGGCCTTGGTGATCTGCCGCGTGTTTTTGACGCTTCTGATGCGGCGTCGGAGATCGAGAACGTTTGCCATTTCAGTTCACAGTTCGTAGTTCTTAGTTCGTAGTTCTTAGTTCGTTGTTTTCGGTTCACAGTTCGTAGTTTGTTCAAGGTTGTCAGGCTGTGAACTGCGAACTCGCTGCTACGCAGTGGTAGCGGCCGCTAGCTCCTGTTTGAAGTTTTCCGAGTATTCCTTCAGCGCCGCGTGGAGGCGGTTGCGGAGGTCGTCGTCGAGTTGCTTTTTCTCGGTGAGGTCGGCCATCAACGCCTGTTGCGCGGTCGCGAAGTACTTGTGCAGACCGTCTTCATAGGCGCGAATGTCGGGGACCTTGATGTCGTCGAGATAGCCCTGCGTACCGGCAAAGAGGACCACTGCCTGCTGCTGCCAGGTGAGCGGGTGGAACTGCGGCTGTTTCAGCAGCTCCGTAAGTCGCTGTCCGCGCGCCAATTGCTTTTGCGTGAGCGGATCGAGATCGGAGCCGAATTGCGCGAAGGCAGCCAGCTCGCGGTATTGCGCGAGATCGAGCTTAAGCGTGGAACCAATCTGCTTGACTGCCTTGATGGCCGCCGAGAAGCCGACGCGCGAGACAGACAGGCCCACGTTGACGGCCGGACGGACGCCGGAGTTGAAAAGGTCGGTTTCAAGGAAGATCTGACCGTCGGTAATGGAGATGACGTTCGTCGGAATGTAGGCGGAGACGTCGCCAGCCTGGGTCTCGATCACGGGCAACGCGGTGAGCGAGCCGCCACCCCTTTCCTTGCTCATCTTCGAAGAGCGCTCGAGCAGCCGCGAGTGGAGATAGAAGACGTCGCCGGGATAGGCTTCGCGGCCGGGCGGGCGGCGGAGCAGGAGCGAGATCTCGCGATAGGCCATGGCGTGCTTGGAAAGATCGTCATACATGACCAGCGCATGCTTGCCGCTGTCGCGGAAAAACTCACCCATGGCGGTGGCTGCGTAGGGCGCGAGATAGAGCAGCGGCGCGGGCTCGGATGCCGAGGCGGCCACGATGATGGTGTGGCCCATGGCTCCGGCTTCAGTGAGCGTTTGCACCACCTGCGCGATGGAAGAGCGCTTTTGTCCGATGGCGCAATAGATGCAGATGAGATCGTTTTTGGCGTTGTTGATGATGGTGTCGAGCAGGACAGCGGTCTTGCCGGTTTGGCGGTCGCCGATGATGAGTTCGCGCTGGCCGCGGCCGATGGGAATCATGGCGTCAATCGCCTTGAGACCTGTGGCCATGGGCTCGCGCACGGGCTGGCGATCGATGATGCCGGGGGCGAGGCGCTCGACGGGCAGCGTTTCAGTCGTGGCGACGGGGCCCTTGTCGTCAATGGGCTGGCCCAGCGCGTTGACCACGCGGCCAATCATGGCGGCGCCAACGGGAACGGAGAGAATCTTGCCGGTGCGCTTGACCTCCTGGCCTTCCTTCAGCTCGGTGTAATCGCCGAGAATGACGGAGCCGACCTGATCTTCTTCAAGCGAAAGGGCCAGACCCGCAATGCCATGGGGAAAGCTGAGCAGTTCGCCGGCCATGACCTTGTCGAGGCCGTGCAGGCGCGCGATGCCGTCGCCGAGCGAGGTGATGGTCCCGACCTCGTCGACCTGGACCTTCGAATCGTAGTTCGCGATCTGCTCGCGCAGGAGTTGTGTAATTTCGTCTGCCTTGATTTGAGCCATGTACGTTCCTTAAGAGATCAGAGAACAGAGACTAGAGATCAGTTCAATCCCGACCGTTTTCTGAGCGATTGCAGCGTTGCGTAAATCATCTTTCCGACTTCCCGAGATAGCCCTTCGGCCACATCCAGCAATCTTGGATCGCCCATCCCCAACGCACGGGCGATCTCCAATTGCGTTTGCAATTCAGAATTTGACCCGCGAGCGACACCCAGGAACTGCTTAAACTCACCACTATTCAATCGGCCATGTCCTTCTGCAATGTTACTCGGCAGCGAAACGGCTGCGCGTCGGATCTGGCCTGTGAGCCCATAGAGTTCGTCACGCGGAAAATCCTTCGTCAGCTGATACACGGTCACGGTTAACTGCATCGACCGTTGCCACATCACCAGATCCCGAAATGATTGCGTCATTGAGAACTACTCCCATTTGGCCCCCTGAATACCGATTACGACTATTGGTTCTCTGTTCTCTGTTCTCTGTTCTCTGTTCTCTGTTCTCTGTTCTCTGTTCTCTGTTCTCTGTTCTCTGTTCTCTGTTCTCTGTTCTCTGTTCTCTGTTCTCTGTTCTCTGTTCTCTGTTCTCTGTTCTCTGTTCTCTGTTCTTGTCTCTTCTGTTCTCTGTTCTCTGCGCCGGGTTCAGCCGGCGGTCAATGCTTCTTTCAGGCGGTCGAGACGGCCGCGTACTGACCCGTCGTAGACCGTGGAGCCGATGCGCACCACGGCGCCGCCGAGTATGGAGGTATCGAGCTTGAAGCTGGCGTCGACTTGGGCGCCAGCAAGTTTCGCAACTTCAGTGACCAGCGCCGCGCGTTCGCCGTCGCTTAATTCGCGGGCGGTCACGATTTCGGCAGGACGAATTCCCATCCGCTCCTGCAGGATGCGGCGATAGGCCGTGGCCACTTCAACCACATGGCCGATGCGATCGTTGGAGATGAGCACCGCGAGCAGGTTGCGGAGCTGTTTCTCGAAACCCATCTGGGCATTCAGCTTGTCGAGAATGGCGATTTTCTGCGTAGCCTGCACGGCAGGATTCGCAAAGAACTTGCGAAGCTCGGGGCTACCGTTCCATGTGGCCAGAAAATCGGAGAACTGGTGATCGATGGCGGTGGTGTCGAGCTTGGCATCGGCGACGACATCGGCAAAGGCAGTGGCGTAGCGGGCGACAAAAGCGGGCATCTAGCTCTGTCCTCCCCTGCCTGCGCTGTCGCCGGATACGCCGGTTAGGAACTCGGCGATCAGTGCGCGATCGGTTTCGGGCGTGAGCGCCACTTGTTTCTCAGCCTGGCCAATGGCGAGATCGGCGGCGAAGTTGCGCAGCCCGCGTTTGGCCTGGGCTACCGCTACGCCAATCTCCTGCTCGGCGGCGGCGATAATGCGAGTGCTTTCTTCGCCAAGCGAGGCCTTGATGCGTAGCTCGTCTTCGACCGACTCCTGCTCAACCTGGGCGCGGAAGCTTCGCATCTCGTCATCGAGACCGGCGAGTTTGGCTTCGACGGCGCTCAGCCGGGCCTTTGCGTCTTCAGTAGCCTCGCGCGCGGTGCGCAGATCGTGGCTCAAGGTCTGGGAGCGTTTGCGAAACATCCTGGGCATGACGCGGCCGAGCGGAACGGCGATCAGCAGGAAAATAACGGCGAAGTTAAGTCCCAGGAAGATGCGAATCGTGGTCTCGAGATTGAGGTGCAGAATGCGCGCTGCCAATTGCACGGTGGAAGAGTGCAGGAAGGCCTTTGTCTGGTCGTCTTCAGAATTGGAGTTGTCGGCCGCGCCTGAGCCCTGAGCTGGAGCGCTTGCTGCAGAGGGCGAAGAGCCTGGCGCCGGCGCAGGCGCCTGCGCCGGCGCGCGAAGCGGCGCGATGACCAGCGTGAAAGCTACCAGAACGATGAGAGCGGAACGCAGGAAGCAGGCAAACGAACATGTCATGAAACGCAACGTGGGGGAGGAGTAACTCAACGGGACCCTCCAGCAGCGGCCGGCAGAACGGCGCGGATGGCCTGGCCGGCAAGATCGGCAGCAGAGGCCTGGATTACCTTGCGCGCCGAATCGGCTTCAGCGTCGAGATCGGCTTTGGCCTCGCGAACTCTCTGGCCGGCAGCCTTGCGGGCAGCGTCGAGAGTGGCGTCGCGCTCAGCGCTCCACTGCTTGAGGCGCTGCTCGCGGACCTTGTAGGCATCGGAGCGCGCCTGGCGAAGGCGCTCGGCATATTGCGCGGCCTTGGCTTCAGCTTCGGCAATGGCACTGCGCGCATCTTCCATGGCGCCTTCAGTCAAAGCACGACGCCTGGCAAGGACGGCGGTCAGCGGGCCCTGGATCAGAAACTGATAAGCGAGGACCAATACGATAAACAGCAGAGCAGTGGGGATGGCTTCGAGAAAGAGCTCGCCGAGTTGTTGAAGAATCTCTTGCATGGATGTACCGGGCCGCTCCGGTTGTCAGATAAGAATTGTCGCAGGTGGAACTTCCTTTTGTATCAAGGGAAGGCCCTCAAGTCAACGCGCAGGGGCCTCAAGCGCGGCATCGTGTGACGACTGTCACGAGATGGAAAAATTATTGCGAAAAAAGGGCTTGCTTTTGCTGCAAACAGGCCTAGACTTAAGTTACCACCTAGACCCAGTCCAGGGTCCAGCGGGCAACCGATTTCGGGATTTCCTTCCACACCCCGGAGTCGGCTGCCCGCCTCTAATTTTGGGGCAAAAACTCTCATTTTGAGAGCCCTTGGATCGAATCCCACTCAAATAATTGACCACCGACCCCTTACGGTGTGGCGCCGTTGACAGACTTGTCGGCAGTGAGGAGCCCCTGCGCGCGCAGCCAGTTTTCCAGAAGGCTGGGCCATTGATCCAAAGCGGGATCGCCTTTTCCCAAACCGGTACCATGCGGGCCGTTCGCGAAAATATGCATTTCCGATCGGACTCCAGCCTTAAACAGCGCCTCATAAAATTGCAAGCTCGATCCAGGGGACACCGTCTTATCAGTAAATGTCTGGTAGATGAACGTGGGTGGAGTGTCTTTGGTGACGAACAGAACCGGATCGTATTTGGAACGGAGCGCATCGCACTGGTCCATCACGTTGAGAATCTTGCAGTAGCTCAGGTACGTGGTGTCCCTGGTGATGGCGTCGAGCCAGGGATAGCCGAGGACGAGGAAGTCAGGACGGCTGGAGGCGCGATCGATGGGGTCGTTCGAGTCGGGGTTGCCGGGAACGAACTGGGTCCCGGCGAGCGCGGCAAGGTGGCCGCCGGCAGAAAAGCCAATGACGACGATGCGATTGGGGTTGATGTGGTAATCGGCGGCGCGGGCGCGAACCGTTTGAATGGCGCGGCGCGCATCGACGAGTGGAACGGGAAGCAGGTATCCATGCGAAGAGAGCCGGTAGCTGAGGATGAACGCACGGAAGCCGCGCGCCGTAAACCAGTCGGCCACCTCGCGTCCTTCAAGGTCACCAGCAAGATGCGTGTAGGCCCCGCCGGGAAGGATGATGACGGCAGAGCCGGTTTCACTGCCCATGCGCGGGTTGAGGATAGTGAGCGAGGGGATATCGAAGCAGCTTTCGCCCTTGGCCTGAGGCGCGGGACCGGGCCAGAGGCGAATGGTCTGAATGCCGAGGAAAGCATTGTCGGTTCCGGGCGTAGCGCAGGACGCCGTTTCAGCGAGAGCGGCGGGCAGGGAGAGCAGGCCCGTAAAGAGGCAGGCAAACAAAAGCTTCATTTGGACCTCGAATCTGATTCGCGGGAATTATAACGGCGGGGGCAGGGGAAGGGATCAGGGGTCAGGGGGGCACGGGTCAGGAAATCGCGGTCTACCATTCGATCCGCATACCTCACGGAGGCGGCAGGTCCGTCTGCGAACGCGCGATCCCTTGCCGCCTCATTCCCATTCAGCTGCCGGTAGCGCATTTCTTTACTTATGATAAAATGTAAAGTGGGGTGATTCACATGGAAGCCAAGCTTAGCAGTAAGGGACAGGCTACGATTCCCAAGGCAGTTCGAGAACGATTACAGATCAAGCCGGGTGATAGGTTCAAATTCTTTTTCCACTCAGACGGTGTCGTCATTCTGCCCAAGATTCCTACCACGCGCCTTAAAGGCAGCGTTCCCAAGCTGGCCCGTTCAGTCTCTCTCAAGGAGATTGATCGCGCGATTGAGGCAGGCGCCACGGAGAGATTTCAGAAGAAAAAATGATCGCCCTGGATACGAACGTTCTGTTGCGGTACCTGGTACAAGACGACCCGAAGCAGTCCCCCAGGGCGACCGAAATCATCGAGCGTCGTTTGACTACTCAGGAACCTGGATTTGTCAGTCTCGTGTGCGTTCTCGAAATCGTTTGGGTTCTTGGAAGTTTGTATAAACGCACACCTGGGGAAATCGCCGACCATATTGAAATGATCCTGACGGCCGACACCCTCCAGGTTCAAAACGAGCAGGAAGTCTATCAGGGCGTCATTGCGCTGAGAGGCGGATTGGGTACTTTCGAAGATGCCCTGATGAGCGGCTTAGGCACCTGGCAGGGTTGTTCGGCAACTTTGACGTTTGATCGAAACGCTGCAAAGCGTCTGGGCGGATTTCAACTTATCTAGTCTAGCTGTCCATTCTCCAAGGCCGCGTGGCGATGCCACCTTGCCTCCTGAAACCGATCCCTGCCCCGTCGTCTCTCGTGCCCCTATTTCCCTTCCTCACAGCCACAGCGCCGTATGCCCTTTGCACTGAGCGGCCTGAGCGCAAAGTGTTGCGGCGAGGTCGAGGCCGTAGCGGGCAAAGTAGTATGCCGCGCCGTGAACCCGCTCCTGCATCACACCGCCGGGATAGAGTGCCTGGAAGATTGCATCAGCGTGGCGCGAGAGTGTGGATTCGCGCTGCAGCTGGAAGTTGGCGGCAAGGGTGCGCATGCGATTCATCTGGTAGCGCATTTTGCCGGCCGCAGTCTCCGCAGATTGGCCCAGGCCCTTGTCTTGCGACTGCAACCACTCAACGAGAGTGTTGAGTTCGGCATCAAGGGCGTTGCCCGCGGCGGCCAGCTTTTGCTTGGTTTCAATCGGCATGGAGCGGGCGGCGAGGCGCTGGGCGAGCGAGGCGGGGCTCTCCTCAGAGAAGATTTGCTCGAGCGTGAGCTCGTGCCGGCTGAGCAGACTGGCGACTGAGGGCTCAATCAGCGTGGCAGAAAAGCGAGGCAGCACGTGCGTCTGGCGACCCAGAATGCGCGTATAGAGCACGGCCGATTGGGCAAAGTAGGCGATCTCGGCCGGACCGGCGGCAATGGTTGAGCTGGAGAATAGAAAATCCTGAAAGACGGGGCGCAGCAGCGCCGCCGGGGAGATGCGCTCCGGTTCGGAGTCAAGGATGCCGTTGAGATCCGCGGTGGAAAGAGTCTGATTGCCCGCCTGCCAGATGCCGTTCGGCTCGTCGGCAGTGGGCGCGATGCGCTTGAGCGCGATGCGGGCGCCGGTTTTGTCATCGATCAAAAACAGGAGGCTCGATTGCGGGGTGACGGCGACCTGGGTGTGATAGCCGGCAGCCTCAAGAGCGTGGCTGCGCTCAATGAGCGCCGTATGGAACTCGTCGGCCCGCTCGATGCCCGCGCGGAGAACGGGCGCGCCAAGACGGTGGAATTCGCGAGTGCCGGCATCGACGAAGAGCAGTCCCTGCGCGGCGAATACCTTGGAATAGAAATCGGCGAAGGCCTTGGCAAAGGTGCGGCCCGGAATGTAGGCAGCGGCCAGAACATCGGTGGCGTCAGAAGGACCGAGAAGTTCTACGGCACGATCGACAAGCGGCGTGATGGAGTCGTCGAGAACGATTTTGCCCGCCGGCAACGCGGATTCAGGCGCGTGTTCATAGACCAGTTTTGCCAACTCGCGGCCGGATGGAAACATGACCTGATTGATCTCGGCAAAGTCGTGATCCTCGCTGGCTAACCAGAAAATCGCGGCGTGGGGATGGCCCTCCGCCGTTGACTGGCGAGCGCGGGCGATTGCCGTGGCCGCTTTCAAGGGGGTATAGAGCGGTCCGCCGAAGAGACCGACTTGCTGGCCGGTGAGGTCGGTTCCGGCGCCCTGGGCGAGTGCTGCAAGCGCGGGCTCTGCTGCGGAAGATGGATTTTGCGCAGCCAGAAGTCGAACCAGTTCCGGCCAGTGCGGAGGGAGGGGCGGGCGCGTCTGTGTGAGATCGGGAACGGGGAGAAAGGCGCCGAGAGATCCGGCACAATAGTCGGCGATGAGGCGGGTATGCCCCGGGGTCACCGATACGGGATAACATTCTGCGGTCGACACTTCGTTCACGTCCGGCTCGCCTGTCTGAGACCAGAATTTATATGGCCTGACTTGGGGTCTGTTAGCACTACTAAAGGATGCCACGGCAGGCCGGATCGATGCAGAAGCGGCAGAAGAGGACCACCGCGATGCGTATACTCGTGTTGAATCGAGCAGGAGAATCGCTCGCAAAAGAACAGGAGTGAAGATGCCCACGAAGAAAACCGGAAAACCCGCAAAGGCCAAGGCGACAAAGATGAAAAAGTTCAGGGCTGGCGGAACGATTGAAAGGGCGACGATCGTGAGTTCTGAAGTCGTGTACCAGGGGCCTCTGTTTCGCGTGCTGCACGACAAGGTGATCGAGCCGGGCGGACAGAGCAACGAGCGCGATGTCATCCGCCACAACGGGAGCGTGGTGATTCTGGCGATCGACAACGAAAAGAACAAGCAAGACCCGTGGATTGTGATTGAGCGCCAATACCGCCATGCCGCGAACCAGTATCTTTGGGAACTGCCGGCGGGCAAGCTCGATCCTGGCGAGGAGCCGCTGGCCGGAGCGAAGCGCGAGTTGGCCGAGGAGACGGGCTACCGGGCGAAAAAGTGGCGACCGTTGGTGGAGTACTATGCCAGCCCGGGCTTTCTGGGCGAGTCGATGAAGGTGTTTGTGGCCGAGGGGCTGGAGGCGGGCGCAGCCCACCCCGAGGAAGACGAAGAGATTGATTTCAGACTGGTGAAGCTCAAGGACGTGCTGAAGATGATTGAGAAGGGCGCGATCCTGGACGGCAAGACCTTGACCAGTGTTTTGCTCTATGACCGGATCAAGCGCCGTCGTGGAAAGAAGTAAGACCCAAACCACCAGCCATTGCACAGGTTCCGTGAACTTTCAATAAAGATGCAAAAAATGTACGGGTCCGGCGTTCCACTTTGTGGGAACTTTGGCCAGAGTCAACCTTTCGTAATACTCGCGCGTCTTAATAAGTGCGGTGTGCGGTCCCCTCATAACCCACCGTAACCTCGAGAGTGTAAAGGAAGGAAAGTTCCTGTGGCTCAGTTCAAAGGAAAGGTCAAGTGGTTCAACAACGCCAAGGGCTACGGATTCATCGGACGTGAAGACGGGCCAGATGTATTCGTCCACTATTCAGCAATTCAACTGGATGGATACAAAACGCTCAAAGAAGGCGATGAGGTCGAGTTCGACATAGTCGAGGGACAGAAAGGCCCGCAGGCGGATGCCGTAGTTCGCTTCCGGGATACTGCCCACACCGCCGCCTAGGCGGGCTTGGGGCAGGGGCGTTCGTGCACGACCGCCGCCCGGCGGGGTGGTGAGTTGCGCCCCGGAGTTCTGCTCCTGTCACAATTCAGTTTTTGGATGCGCAGATACTGCTGCGCCCGCCGGTGTTTTGGTGCTTTAAGGTACAGTTCTGACCTGAACGAAGCCGCCTATCCTGAAATTCTGCATCAGCTTGAAACGTTGGGGTAGCTCGAAACCGGAGCGGCACCAAAACTCAAATATCTTCCTAAAATTGGTTGAGGATGGCATTTTTTCCACGCCGACTTCCACGCCAGCAATGAAAAATTCCACCACAACGCATCCCGCTTTGAGGAAAATACTGCTCGACCGCGCGGCTTTGCGGTAAAACAATTCTGGAACTGCTGCGCTCGGAAGAGAGAGCCTAATCATGGACAACAAAACGATGGCCCGCCTGCTGGCGGAGACGGCCGACTTGATGGAGATAGATGGCGCCGACAGCTTCCGCATCCGCAGTTACCGGCGCGCAGCCGAAGCCGCCGAGCAGACCACCGTCGATCTGATGGAGGCTGCGGGCGATACCGCGCGCCTGCTGGAGATTGACGGCATCGGCAAGAGCATGGCCGCCAAACTCCAGGCCATTGCGGCGACGGGCAAGCTGGAGCAGCGCGAGGAGTTGCTGGCCAAGTACGGAACGGATGTACTGGAATTGCTGAAACTGCCGGGAATGGGTCCAAAAACGGTGGCGCTGTTGTGGGATGCCGCCCAGATCGGCAGTGTTGACCTGCTTGCCGCGGCGATTGAGGCAGGGCGGCTCGCGGGCTTGCCGCGCATGGGCGCAAAGCAGATTGAAAAGCTGCGCAAGGGCATCGAGGACTATCGCCGCAGCGCCGGACGATTCCGCATTGACGTGGCCGAGGAAGAAGCCGCGCGGATCGTTGCCTATCTGCTCAAGTTCAGAGGGATTGAGAAGGTGACTCCTGCGGGCTCGCTACGCCGTGGACGGGAAACTGTGGGCGATCTTGACCTGCTGGCGACCGGGCCAGGTTGCGCGCCGGAGAAGACGGCCGCGGCGGCGGATTATGTGGCTGCCTACCCAGGCATCCACAACATGATTGCGAAGGGCGAAAACAAGGTCAGCTTCAACACCGGGCAGGGGCTGCAGGTGGATGTACGGCTGCTGCCTTCAGCTTCTTACGGTGCGGCGCTGCAGTACTTCACCGGCTCAAAGGCGCACAACGTGACACTGCGGCAACGGGCGCTGAAGATGGGCTACACGCTGAGTGAGTGGGCCCTGGCGCGGCTGGATGATGGCTCGACGGTGGCAGCCAGGACCGAGGAAGAGATTTACAAAGCGCTGGGGCTGGACTGGATGCCGCCGGAGATGCGCGAGAACCTGGGCGAGATTGACGCAGCGGCGCAGCATGTGTTGCCGCGCGTCGTGGGGCTCGAGGACATCCGCGGAGACGTCCACATGCACACCACTGCCAGCGACGGCCGCAACTCCATCCGCGAGATGGCCGAGGCCGCGATCGAATGCGGGTACAAATACATCGCCATTACCGATCACTCGAAGTTCATCGGTATCACCAACGGCCTCGATGAAAAACGCGCCCTGGAACAGATCAAAGAGGTGCGCGAAGCTGACAACGCGATGAAGGGGCGCATCCGGATTTTCACGGGCATCGAAGTCGACATTCTTGCTGACGGCGCCCTCGCCCTCGAAGACGAGGTGCTCGCGCAAATGGATGTGGTCATCGCCAGCGTGCACTCGCGCTTTGACCAGAGCCGCGAAGAGATGACGGCGCGGGTGTTGCGGGCGATCGAGAACCCTTATGTCCGGATTCTGGGGCATCCGACCGGCCGGCTGCTGCTGCGCCGTGAGCCGTTTGTGCTGGATATCGGAGCCGTGTTACGGCGCGCCGCCGAGCTCGGCGTGGCCATGGAACATAATGCCGCTCCGGAACGTTTGGACTTGTGCGACCGCGAACTGCGGCTGGCCAAAGAGTTGGGTTGCCGCATTGTCATGTCTTCGGATTCACACGACAGCCGCAATCTGGGCAAGATGCAGTATGGCATCAAGCAACTGCGGCGAGCCTGGCTGGCGCCCGATGACGTGCTTAACACACGGGATGCAAAGGGCTTTCTGGCGGGTTTGAGAGCCAGATCCTGAACAATCATTGAAAGCCGACCCAAACTCCGTCCCGATCCCCCAAAGGTCACCGCTTGCCAGTCCAAAGGAATTGAGAACACCAAAGTGCAAAACGGGAATCGATGGCCTGTGACACACCGTTAGAGCTAAGATAGGGCGCAATGGAGGTCGGGTGCCATGAGCCTACTGCAGCAGGATTCGGCGGATCTGGATGATGCCGCGCGCGGCGAAGAGTTGACGAGAGGCAGCAGCCACGTGGTGTGGGCCGCGATTTCTGCAACCGTTGTGGTGAGCATCGCAATTGCGATCTATATCATCGCCGGACAGAAGCCACCCATCGCGACAGGCGACGTCCTTGCGGTATGGGTACATCCCCAGCACACCGAAACCGCAGGGTTTGACGCCAGTGGCGCGCCGATGCCGGCCCAAAGCGTCGACCAGATGATGGTTTTTACCAAGGTGAGGCTGCACAACCAGAGCAAGTTTCCGCTGTTCCTGAATAACGTGACGACCAATATCACGCTGGACGACGGGGTCCATTCCAGCTACGCGGCGAACAAGGGCGACTACGAGCGGACGTTTGTGGCTTACCCGGACATGCCGGTGCCGCACGACGCGGCAATTTCACCGCTGAATACCGAAATTGACCCTGGGCAAACGATTGAGGGAAGCTTTGTTTCGGCCTTCCGGCTGACGAAACAGCAGTGGGACGCGGGCAAGAAGCTGGACTACACTTTCAGTTTCCGTTACCAGCCCAATGTCGTAGTCACGCCCCACGTGACGGTTACTGAGCAGTAGGCGGAACAGGCGCGTTCTTGGGCGCGGACAGATAACCCGTGATCTGATTCTTCGAATTAATGCTGTTCACGACGATTTCGAACAGGGCCGGATCTTTGCCGCTGTAGAACTGCAGAGGCTCGTTCACATTCCGGTCCTTCTTCTCGTAGACCTTGTCGTCGGCAAAGACGTCGACGGTGAACCGATTCCGCTTCTGGTCAGTCTTTTTCAACTCCAGGCTGATGGTGCCCACGGGCTTCCTCTGGCCCCTGTTCAGGCTGAATTCGTAGTAGTTGCGATCGCCTTTGTGCTCCAGCAGCACCAGCTCATCGTGATTACGGGCAATGACGCTGTTGGTATTGCTAAGATCGCCCTTCATGGATTGCAACTGGCCGATGGTGGTGGCGAGATCGGTCTGCGTTTTGCCTAAATCGGTCTTGACGCCGCCAACATCGGTCTTTACGTTTGAGACCTCGCTGGACACCTGGCTTACCTGCTGGTCGGTCTGCTTCTGGGCGTTCTCAAGGCGCTCGCTGTCGGCCTGCTCGCGCTGGATAAGCGACTGGGCGCGCTGCTCCAATTCCTTTTGCGTGAGGCCGACAGACTTGCCCAGCTCATCGGTGGTCACCTGAAGGCGGGCATCGGTTTCGCGCAGCTTGGCAGCCAGGTCAGTGTTCTGCTGCTTGGCGTCGGCCAGTTCTGTTTGAGCGGTGGTCAACCGGCTTCCGAGCGTGAAGCACCAGACAAGGCTGCCAACAGCGGCCAGCAGCGCGATGGCGATTGCCGCCAACAGAGCGCCGGAGTAAGTTCGGGGTGCGTCTTCAATTTCGCTCATTCGTTACCTTTCCTTTGCAGGCAGGGTGATTTAGGGCAACCGCGCCTGGCGTAATGGCGGCATCCTGTCCGATTAGACGCCAAATTGGGGGGAAATTGTCTCACTCGTTCCGGAACTCCCCCTCATTCACAATCGTGCGCAAGGCAACCTCGCGGGCCGAGGTCCTCTGGACCCCGCCCCGCGCTTATTTGGAATTCTACAGAGAATATATCGAATCGCCGGAAGTTGTGCAGTGATTCGATGGAACTTCGTAAACCGGGCAACTACCGAGTCCCACTCTCCGTGACAAGCATGGAATGGCTACGTTATAAACATCTTTGCTGCACTTTTTGGCGCCGGGCCTTCTTTTAGGGCCCGGATCACCGCCGGAACGGCCAAATAGCCATCGAAAAAGAGGGAGAAACAAGGGCTATGCCGACTGCTGTCGCAGGAAAGGGTCTGGAAGGAATTGTAGCCGCCAACTCCGGCATCTGCTGGATCGATGGAGAAGCGGGGATCCTCTCCTATCGGGGCATCGACATTCACGAGCTGGCCGAGCACTCGACCTTCGAGGAAACCACCTACCTGCTGTGGAACGGAATGCTGCCGAACGCACTCGCCCTGCGCGAGTTTCAGGCGCAACTGGCATTGGCGCGGTCGCTCGATCAACGCGTGATCGACATGCTGCGCAGCTTTCCCAAGTCGGCCACGCCCATGGAGGTGCTGCGCACGGCGGTTTCAGCATTGAGCTTTTACGATGCGGACGAAAAGGACAACTCGCACGATGCCAATGTGCGCAAGTCTTACAACCTGACCGCGCAAATTGCCATGATTGTGGCGATCTACGACCGGCTGCGCAAGGGCAAGGAGATTGTGCCGCCTGACCGGTCGCTCTCGCACGCGGGAAACTTCCTGTGGATGCTGAACGGCGATAAGCCTTCGCAAACGGCAACGCGAACTTTGGATATCGCGCTCATTCTGCACGCCGACCATGAATTGAACGCCTCCACCTTCGCCGCACGCGTCATCGCCGCAACCCTCTCCGACATCCATTCAGCCATCACCGGCGCCATCGGCGCGCTGAAGGGACCGCTGCACGGCGGCGCGAACGAAGGCGTGATGCGGCTGCTGCTGACCATCGACAAACAGGGCGCCGATCCGGTGGAGTACGTCAAGAACATGCTGGCGGCCAAACAGAAGATTTCAGGCTTCGGGCATCGCGTGTACAAGACCGAGGATCCGCGCGCCACGCACCTGCGCAAGATGAGCGAGCAACTGGGCAGGGACTCGGGCCAGCCCAAGTGGTACGAGATGTCGCGCGCCATTGAACTTTATATCAATAAAGATAAAAAGCTGAACGCCAACGTGGACTTCTATTCAGCCTCGACTTACGCGACGTTGGGAATCGACATCGATTTGTATACGCCGATCTTCGCGGTAAGCCGCATCGCCGGCTGGGCCGCGCACGTGATCGAGCAGTTGGATGACAATCGGCTGATCCGGCCGCGCGCGGAGTATATCGGGCCCGCCTATCCTTGCCACTGGATTCCGGTGGCAGAACGGTTATAGGAGTGCTACGCCCAGATGATGTTCGACCTCTTTCCATCCAATAAACCCGGGAGGATTGCTGTAATGAGAACAGAATCTGCACGGATCGCGAAGATCGGTAGCAAGCAAGGCGCTGTTTCCCCGAAAAATGTGCGGTTGATTTGGGCTGCGTTTGCCATTGTCGGGTTGGCTTTTGCCATGCCGACTGCATGGGGACAGCAACTCGAACCGGTGAAGGGACCGTTGGCACTCCAGGCGCCCGGGCCGTTTTACGAGGCCACGATGAGTGGACCTGTCTATTCGATTCACTCCGATTTTGGACGAGTCAGGTCGTTCACCTACGCCGGCGGAGAGACGCTGAAGGGAAAGTGCGAAACCGTGACTGCGCCCTCTGCCAACGTGCAGACATCCGAAGCTCCTGACAACAACTCGCAGCAGGCGAACTTGATCGCTGCGTGGGAACTCGTCAACGGCGAGGGATACTACGCCTCCCATGTTGCGGGCAACAAGATCCGGCACGGAACCTTCACCGGAGACAAGGGAACCGTCCTTCAGGTTGAATCGCTGGACAATTACTTTGCAGTCGGCGTGGACAATCGAGGTAATCTTTACAGGATTGTCTGGTAGAGCAGTCGTCCCTTGCCGGGCGTCACGCATGACCTCGCAACGAACGGATGAGCCAATCGATGGCCGCATCCTCGTCTTCGATCTCAATGCTCAAGGGAACGACATTGAGGGGAAGCGACTCCGGAAGCAACGCGGCGAGCGCGCCAAGGCGGACGCGATCCTTCTCAGTGGTGACGAGCGCTGAGGCTCCAGCGTTGTAAGCGGCGGATGCGATGTGGTCGAGATCGTGCGCTGTGTAGCGGTAGTGATCAGGGAACGCGGCACGGGCAGCGATCCGTAGACCGGCGGATTCAAGACCCTCAAAAAACTGCGCGGGGCGCGCGACGCCGCAAAAAGCGGCGACCGCGCCGCCGATCGCTGGGACTTGCATGTGGCGGCGAAGTCGCCAGATTGAAGGCTGCGAGCCCAGGGACTTGAGATCCATTTCCAGTTCCGCGTCGTCGGCGGGGATCGCGATCACCTGGGCGCGTTTTGCCGCGCGTAATGCTTCGCGGAGGTTGCCGGCAGGAAGCAGCGCGTCAGTTAGATCGCCTCTGTTCAAAATCAGAATGTCGACGTCGCGGGCGAGCTGGCGATGCTGAAAGCCGTCGTCGAGGAGATGCAGACCGGGTGGTTGCGGAGCGGAGGACAGTGCCTCCGCGAGGAGGCCGGCCTGGTAGCGCTCGGCTGCGACGTAGACAGGAACACCGGTTTCGCGCGCAATGAGCAGCGGCTCATCGCCAACGTCGGCGACCGTGCCGAGAGGATCGACGAGCGCAGGGAGGTGGCTGATGCGGCCATAGCCGCGCGAGAGCACGTCGACGTGCAGGCCGCGAACAGTGAGCGCCTTGGCCAGAGCGATGGTGAGAGGCGTCTTTCCCGATCCTCCCGTGGAGAGATTGCCGATGCTGACGACGGGCCAACTGCAGGCGGCGGACCGGCTTGAGGCCTGAGCGCAATTGGAACTCGCGCAAGGCCAGGGCGAGCTGGTAGAGCGGCACGAGCGGCCAAAGCATGGGGCGGGCAGCTCGATTGTGCGTCATGGCGTGCGCTCCGCGCTCGAGTTTGCCGAGAGCAATTCGCGAATCGCAGTGGCGCAGCGGTCGGTAGCGCCGGCCTGCCGCTCGAAGACCTCGATTGCCCGCGCGCCCATGGCCACTGCCAAGGAGCGATCGTTGATGAGACCGATAAGCGCCGTGGCCAGATCTTCCTGTTCCGTGATGCGCAACGCATCGGCTTCGCGCAAGCTGTCGGTGATGGCGGCGAAGTTCGCGTAGTGCGGTCCCATCACGATGGGCACGCCAAACTGCGCCGGTTCGAGCGGATTGTGGCCGCCGGCAGGAACCAGGCTGCCGCCGACAAACGCAACGCTCGCCATCGAGTAGACAGAGGCCAACTCGCCGATGGTGTCGAGCAGGATGATTTCGCCGGGGCGGAGCGGCCGCGCCGGTCTCGACTTCCACTCCGACCGCTTGCACCACAATTTGCCCGATTTTTCGAGCAGCGCAGCGACGGCGTCGAAGCGCTCAGGATGGCGCGGCGCGAGAATCATCGCCAGTTTGGGATTGGCGGCAAGCAGCCGAGGCCACTCTTCAAGTAGCACAGCCTCCTCGCCCTCGAGCGTGCTGCCGGCAACGACGAATCGCAGACCGGCGGTCAACGACTTAAGGAGCCGCGTCGCTTCGGCCTCCTCGACGGCACGAACGTCGAATTTGAGATTCCCGGCGACTGAAACGCGCTCCGCACGGCAGCCGATGGCTTTGAGGCGATCGGCATCCACGGGGCTTTGGGCGAGGACGCGGCTTAGACGGGAGAGCAGAGGCCGCCACAAGCGCCGCAGACGCTTATAGCGTGGCCAGGAGCGGCCGGAGATGCGGGCGTTAACCACGGCGACGGGGATTCCGCGGCGGAAGCAGCCACTGAGCAGATTCGGCCAGAATTCCGTTTCGGCCAGAATGAGCAAGCCAGGCTTGAGCGCCTTCAGGTAGGCATGGACGGCCCACGGCAAATCGAGCGGACAGTAAAAGACGCGGTTGGCCCCAAATTTTTGCCGGGCAAGCGCCTGGCCAGTGCGGGTCGTCGTGGAGACAGCGACTAAATAGTCAGGCAACGCTGCGTCGAGGATTTTGACCAGCTGGGAGACCGCCAGCACTTCGCCGACGGAGACGGCATGGAGCCAGATCAGCGGGCGATCGCCGGCAGCAATGGGATTCGATACGAGCCGGCGCGGAACGCGACCCAGTCGTTGCCACAGCCCTTCGCGGTATTTCTGCGTGGCGGCCATGCGCAAGAGCCACCAGGGCGCACCGGCAACCAGCGCCACAAGCAAGGCAAAGTTATAGAAAAAAAGAGTCATGCGTAACCGAATCCGCGTTCTGCCGGTCTAATCGTAGGATGTTTATCCCTGGAGTTTGTCATCTGGCCTGGGTCTGTGGCATCAGATTAGACGACAGACCCTAGAATGATACAGTCACACACGATGAGATCTTTGCGGGGAATCCCGTTCTGTTTGCTTTGGTTGGCGCTGCCGGCGACGGCCAGCGATCACACGCCGCCACCGGTTCAGCCGGCTACGTCATATCCAGCTGTCGAAGTACACCCCGATGAGCACGTGGCCATTGCAGTTGAGCCGTATGACACCAAGGAAAAAGAATCGCTTTTCCGCGTCGACTACCTGGGCCACGATGTGATGCCGGTGCGGCTGATTGTAACCAACCTGGGCGACCGGCCTATCTCGCTGAGCCAGGCGCGCATTCTATTTGAAACGGTGGACGGCCAACGGATCCAGGCGGCCGAACCGGAGGATGTGGAACGGCTGATGACGCGCAAAGAGCGTGAGGGCGCAAAGATTCCCATGCCGGGCCCGCTGCCGCCGATCCATACCAAGCCAAAGGGCAGCAACAAGGAGGTCGAGCAGGATTTTGACACATTCGAGTACTCCGCCCTGGCGGTTGAGCCGCACACCACGCGAGCAGGCTTCCTGTTTTACGATGTCTCGGGCCTGGTCCATCCGCTGGTGGGCGCGAAGCTTTACCTGCGCGACTTGCGCAATGCGGACGGCATAGAGCTGTTCTCGTTCGAGGTTCCGTTCGACAAGTACCTGCGTTCAAAGTCGAACCAGATGAACTAAGGGCCGCAAGTCAGGCTTCTCTGAGACTCCTTGGGAAGAATCGTCCGAAACGAATGATATTGCATGTGATATGATTGCCATGTGCGGATCGTTCTCGATACATCGGTTCTGGTTGCCGCGATCCGAAGCCCCAGCGGGGCATCAAGGAGGCTTCTCGAAGCGGTTCTGAGCGGCCGGGTCGAAATTCTGATCTCGACGGCGCTGGTCCTTGAGTATGAAGCAGTTCTGACCCGAGTTGAACATTTGCGGGCTTCAGAGCTCACACTTGAGGAAGTGGAGCAATTGCTCGATGCAATCTGCCGAAAGGGTATTGAGGTCCCAATCAACTTCCAGTGGCGGCCGCAATTGCGCGATCCGGACGACGAGATGGTACTGGAAGCTGCAATCAACGGTCATGCGGAAGCGATTATCACGTTTAATCGAGCTCACTTCCGCCCTGCGGCAAAACAATTCGACTTGATCGTGCTCTATCCAAGCGAAGCGCTCGGAAAGGCGGAGATTCTATGAGGAGAAGCAACTTTGCTTTGCGTCTACAGCCGTCGTTGATGGAAGCGGCTCGTAAACTTGCGGAAGCTGAGGGTGTGGCGCTCAACCAATTGGTCAATGTTGCCGTTGCCCAGATGGTAGCTTCTCGTGGTACGGCGGATTACATCGCCCAGAGAGCCAAGCGCGCGGACGTGCGGCGTGCGCTTGCCATTCTGCGGAAGCCCCGAAAAGGAGAACCGCCGCGCGAGGGTGATGAACTGCCAGGATCATGGAAGCGCAGTCGCGATGCAGGCGGACAAAAAGTTAAAATGCAGCCTTCTATTCGAAGTAAGTAGCCGTAGTCGTGTCGGTTTCCCAGATGGTGCAGTCTTTCACGCGCACGCGGCCAGCGGTCATGCCGGCGAGCTGTTGGTTTGTGAGCTCGTAAAAATATTTGGCGATATTTTCGGCCGAGGGATTGAGCGTAGTGAACGGCTCGAGGTCGTTGAGCATCTGGTGATCGATGCGGTCAATAATGGGGCGCAGCAGGTGCTTGAGGAGCTTGAAGTCGAGGAGCAGGCCCGCTTCATCGAGTTGTGCGCCGGCCAGCGTGACGCGAACCTTGTAGTTATGGCCGTGCGGGTTCTCGCACTTGCCTCTGTAGTTGCGAAGATAATGGCCGGAGGAAAAATCCGCCTCCACGGTAAGTTCAAACATAGATGTCTGCTCGATTCTGCGGGGACGAAACCTCTCATCACTATTTTAGTTCTTTTCGCCGCGACGCCGGCGCCGTGCAGTGCGACGAGTCTCTTCACTTCGCCGGTCCACTTGCTCGAACAGGTTGGTCATGACGCCGACCAGCGCGGAAGCAAGCGCTGCAAGCAGGATAATGAGCGCCAGCGTGCGCCATAGCGTCCCATTAGCCGGCAGGCCTGGCTGAAAGCTGGTCGGCACCAGCGTCATGCCTCCGGAGACGAGAGCGAAAAACCCGAGTGTAGCAGCGAGGATGTAGAAGTTGCGGGACATACGCAGATGGGCAGGCCGATTGCCGGGCCTGAAGCGATTCTACTCGGAGGAATCGCGTGATTTACCTTCTTGCTTCAGATCGGATGCGGTGAACCGGCGTCTTGCGCCGTGGCGAATATGCAGCACCTCAACCACCTTGTTCTTCTCCTTCACTTGGTAGATCACGCGATACACGTTGTGAGGCCTGTGGCCGTAGAGCACGTGGCGCAAGCGGCGTGCCTCGTGTGTAGCGGGCCAGATGAAAGGCTGTCTTTCAAGGTCAAGAATGGTCTCTTTGAGGCCCTGATACCACTTTCGCGCCGCCGCCGAGTTTTCCGCGTCGAGTGCCTCATAAAGTGCAGCAAGGTCGCGCTCGGCTCGGGCAGTAACTTTAACGAGATAGGCCACGAGCCGTTTCGAACTCTCGGAAGAATTCCCGCGCTGGGCGGGTTCTTCCCGTGCTTGCATCTTCCTGGCCCTGCCGCACACCGTCAGCGGCGTTGGCGAGCGCGGCAATGTCGAGGAGTCGCTGGTAGGCGGCAGCATCTTGCACCACTGCCGCGGCCTTGCCATTCACCGTGAGCACAAGCGGGCGCTTGTTTTTCCGGAGCTGTTTCATCATGCCCGCAGAGTTGCGCCGAAACGCAGTAAGCGATTGAATATCGGTTGCGATGTTCACGTCATGATCCTCCAATGAAGCACCTAATTAGGTGCTTTCAGTATACCGCATTACCACAGCGCCCGCCCGGATTTGCGATGGCCTACCGTGATTCTCCACGCAATTCAGCCGACTCAACGACGGCGACACCCGCCTGGTCAAATTTGGATTCGATTGCGGCGACGGAGCCGTTAAGGTCGATGGCGCGGGAGGCGTCGCGCAGGATGAATGCGGGCAGGCCGAGGCGGCGCGCGTCGAGGGCCGAGTAGCCAACGCAATAGTCGTAGGCGAGGCCGGCGAGGAAGACTCGCGCGAAGTTACGCTCGCTGAGATATCCTGCGAGACCGGTCGGCGTGGTGCGGTCGTTCTCAAAGAAAGCCGAATAGGAATCGATCTGCGGACGAAAGCCTTTGCGCAGGATGAGCTCGGCCTGCTGAAGAAGGAGTGCGGGATGAAATTCCGCGCCGCGGCTGCCTTGTACGCAATGCGGCGGCCAGAGCGTCTGCGTGCCGTAGGCGAGTTCGGTCGTCTCAAACGGCTGCTTGCCGGGATGCGACGCAGCGAACGAAGTGTGGTTCGCGGGGTGCCAGTCCTGCGTGAGAATGATGTGCCGGAAGAGCGGCGCAATACGCTGAATCGGCGCAATTACTTCGTCCCCGCGCGGAACGGCAAGCGCTCCGCCGGGACAGAAATCGTTTTGCACGTCAGTGACAATCAGAACGTCGTGTTCGTCGATTTGCATTAGAGGCCGTCGAACGATCTCAGCAGTTCCGATTATGCCAGAAGCACTTCAATGCCATTGTCGCGGAGCAACGTGACGTATTCGGAGCCCAGCTCGGCATCGGAGACGACGATGTCCGCGGCGGTGAGCGGGGCAACGGGAATCATGCCGCCGCGGCCGAACTTGGTGTGGTCGGCCACGATGATTACGCGGCTTGCAACCTCGATCATCTTCTGCTCCGAGCCGACGACGAGCGTGTTGTTGTTGCTGAATCCGGTCTCGGTAATGCCGCCGATGCCCATGATGACGGTGTCGGCGCGGATGGCGCTCAACATCTGCTCGCAGAATGGGCCCGAGCATGACGCGAAGGCGCGGATCGAGATAGCCGCCGGTGAGCGTCAGCTCGATGTTGCGCAGCGATTCAAGGCTTTCGGCAATGGGCAGAGAATTGGTGACGATGTGCAGGGATTTCGAAGCCAGCTCGCGAGCCACAGCGGCCACCGTCGAGCCGCCGTCGAGGATCACGGTTTGGCCGTCTTCAATCAGCCCGGCGGTGAGCTTGGCGATGCGGCTCTTTTCGTCGCTCAAGCGCACGCTCTCCGCCGCGTAGTCGAAGGCGCGATTCGGCGGAGACTGCACGGAGACCGCGCCGCCGTAGACGCGCTTGAGCAGACCTTCCCGCTTCCAGGATGTCGAGATCGCGGCGCACGCTGGATTCGGAAGCTTCGAGCTCGCGGCAAAGAGTCTCCGAGTCGACGAAGTCCCGGGTCTCGAACATCTGGCGGATTCTCAGTTGCCGTTCAGCAGCCTTCATCGTGTCGTCAGCGTTGCACCTCGAGATTTTTCCGCTTGAACTCTGAATGCAGGCCCGCGACGCGCGGTTCGAGTCGGGAATCCTCACTTCGTACCGATCGCCTCCATCACGGCGTCGGTGACCGACTTGACCAGCGCTTCCAGATCCGAGCTGGCCCCGTTGCCATTGCCATTGTTGCCATCGCAGGGAGTGGGCTCGAGCGCGATCGAACTCGGGAACCTCGAGATCGGAGAGCTGGCACTCTTTCATGCGCGAGGTGTCGAAGCGAATGTCGGGCAGGCCGAGTTTCTTCTTGATGGCCAGCAGATCGGAGCCGTGTTGCTCTCGAGAGATGCGGGAGATGGGAGCGCCGAGCTGCGCGGCCAGCATCAGCGTCCAGCAATAGGTTTCGAGCACCTCGGCGTACCACTCGGCGTGGGTCACCGTGTCGGCCCAGCAAACGATGCCGTGGTTCGAAAGCAGCACGGTGTTGTGCTCCTTCACGTAGGGCAGAACGGTCTCCGCAAATGCCTTGGTGCCCGGCGTTTCGTAGGGCGAGATGGCGACCTTGCCCACGAAGACCTCAAACTCCGGAA
Source organism: uncultured Acidobacteriaceae bacterium (assembly GCA_963758785.1). Taxonomy (GTDB): domain Bacteria; phylum Acidobacteriota; class Terriglobia; order Terriglobales; family Acidobacteriaceae; genus Telmatobacter. Next base: position 1,639,369 of record CAVWXA010000003.1, on the reverse strand, counting down.
TGACCAGGTTGGGCGGCACGCGCCCGGTGATGGCATAAGCCGTGGCATGCGGCGGATGGCAGTGGACGACGGACTTGGCCTCGGGCACGGCTTTGTAGATTTCAAGATGCAGCAGGATCTCGCTGGTGCGCGCCTTGCTTCCGGCAATCTGGTTGCCTTCGAGATCGGTGAGGGAAATGTCTTCGGGCGTGAGATCGTATTTGCTCACCAGGGTCGGCGTGCAGAGCACTTCGTTGGGCCCGATGCGATAGGAGATGTTGCCGCCGTTGCCGTCGACAAACTGGCGCATCCACAGCTTGCGGCCCACGGCGCAGATCTCTTTCTTGATGGCTTCGGCTTCAGGTGTGGAGAAGAGGCGGCGATTCACCGGAGCCAGGCTGGAGGCTGCTGCCGCGCGGGATGAAGCGCCGTTTTGTGTTGCCGTCGCCGGGAAGGGATCCTCGACAACTTTCGCACCAGCGGCGCACTGCCGGTAATCAGCTCGATGCCATGCTGCTGCAGAAAGTCGCGAGCCGAGGGCGTGACCACGCAGTTCGCGGCCGTGACAATCCGGGTCGCGCCCGCCGCCAGCGCATCCTGCACGTCGCGCATCGCCACAAGCTTGCGGCTGCCGAGATCGATGCTCTTTTCTTCGTTCTTCACTTCCCCACCTCAGATCGAAATCTCTGCAACTGCACTGCGATCATCTCTATGTACCCACGTCGACCGAGTCGACAATCAGCGTCAAATACGCGTCGACCGGCACCGGCGTCGGGCCAAAAGGGATTTGACGCCTCGCGGCCTTCAGTAAACGCGACCATCTGGCCCGTAGCGGCGCCCAGCTCGTCGATCGCGATAAGCGCCTTGCCTCCGCCCTGGCCGTTCTTCGCGCGCAGGTTTTCCATCGTCACCGGCTCCAGGATCGCAAGTGTTCTGGAGTGAAACGCCTCAACGGCCGGAGAGAGCGTCACGTGCCCGCGAACAATGCCAAGTCTCATGCCTTGCTCCTTTGCGCGCCTGCGGACTCCTGCAACCCCAATGAAGAAGACTTGTCGTTGGCGCTCTGGGGCTGCTGCACGGCGTCCACGATGCCCACCACGACCATGCGCGCGGGCGTATTGTTGCCGAATCTCTCGCGCGCGATGTCGCCGTCGGTCGACACCATCACCGTGGATCCGCGCGCCGCGCCCAGCCAATCCACCACCACATTCGGCTCTTCCGCCGCGGTTCCGTCGGCCTCAAGCCGCCGCGCGACAAGAAACCGGCAGGCATCCAGCGTAGGATGCTTGGTTGCTGCGACGACAGTGCCTTCAATGCGCGCCAGAAACATATCGAATTACTATTCCCTCGTCCCTATTCCTTGCTTTTCAAATGATCCGCAGCGCGTCGCCAACTACCATCTGCCGCTCGCGCGTGAACGTGAGCGGCGTGGTGATGCCCTCGCCGGTTGGAGTTGCAATGGTGTGACTGAAATATCCCGGTCCGCCCACGCCCAACGACGCCGGCGATGCCGCGTTGTGGATGAAGAGTGTTGTGTTCATGGCACGCGCCATGCGGGTTGCTGTCTCCAGATTGTTGGTGTGAATGATGGCGGTGTGCCGGTAGCCATGCTCGGCCTTTACCGCGGCGGCGATGGCCGCATCGACATCCTTGACGCGCACGACGGGAACGAACGGCATCATCTGCTCTTCGACGACGAAGGCATGGTTTTCGTCAGTCTCACCAAAGAGCAAGTCGGTTCCCGACGGCGCGCTGGACACTGGCCGCCCTGGCGAGCACCGCAACGTCCTTGCCGACGAGATCCTTCTTCACATGCGCGCGGGCGCAGCCGCCTCCGCCGCCTTCGAAGGTGAAAGCGGCCTTAGTCAGCCGATCGATGGCTGCGGCGTCAAGCTGGTAGGCGCCGGCGCGGCGCATGGCGGCGATAAAAGCATCGGCAACCGAAGCCACAACGAAAACTTCCTTCTCGCCGATGCAAAGCAGATTGTTGTCGAAGGCCGCGCCCTCGATGATGCAGCGCGCAGCGCGATCGAGATCGGCTGTCTCGTCCACCACCACCGGAGGATTGCCGGGACCGCCGGCAATGACGCGCTTGCCGGTCTTGGCGGCGGCTTGCGCAACCGCTGCGCCGCCTGTGCAGCAGAGCAGCGCAACCTTGGGATGATGAAAGATCTGCTCGGCGTTTTCGATGGAGGGCTCGGTGGTCGTCGTAAAGACATTGGCGACGCCCAACTCGCGCTCGATCTCGCGATTCCACAGTTGCAGCGCGTATTGCGCCACCTTCGCGCCGGACGGATGCGGCCCGAAGACCGCGGTGTTGCCGGCGGCAACAATATTGATGGCGTTGGAAGCCATCGTGGGCACGGAGTGCGTCACGGGCAGCATCATGCCGATGACGCCCCAGGGCGCGTGCTCGATGATGCACAAGCCGGTGTGGTTGCTGCGCGCTTCGGTGTGCAATGACATCGACGCCAAGCACGAAGCGCATGTTGGTGAGCTTCAGAATCTTGTGATCGAGGCGGCCGACCTTGGTCTCCTCGAGCTCCATGCGGCCCAGTTCCTCGCGGCGGTCATTGCAGATGCGGCACAATGATGTCGACGATGCGGCCGCGGTCGTCGAGGCTCATCGCCGCGACCTTCTTCTGCGCTTCGAAAGCCGCGTTCACGGCTTCGTCTACTGTCGCAAAAACGCCGTCGCGCGGAGCGGCGGCTCTCGGCGTAGGCGCGGACACGTGCGATGCCGGCGCGGGCTGCATCTGCACGCGCAGCCGCGCCACGACTTCCTTTGCAATCTCCGCAATCACCTGTGGCGAGACTTGCTGTTGCGTCTGCATTTCAACTTCTCCAGGATCCACGGTTTCGGATCTACGGTTTCTCAACTTTGGCGCCGCCCACCTCGATGGTGTCGACGATGCCGACGATCACCGCATCGACCGGCGCATCTTTGGTTGCGGGCGTGAGGCGCGCGGAGCTGCCCTGCGTGAACAGCACGCACTCACCTTCGCCGGCTCCAACGCTATCGACCGCGACCACGGAGCTGCCGGAGATCTGCAGCTTCCCTTCCCTGCTGATGTAGGGCTGGATCAGCAGCAGCTTCATGCCGCGGAACTTCGCGATCTTCTGCGTGGAGACAACGTTGCCGATGACTTTCGCTATGAACATGCCGGCTCACCTCGTGCGTTACGCCTTAACTTCACCCGGGTGCTCCATCCTTGCCGCGCTTTTGTTGTTGCGGCCAGGGTGGGGTAACGCCTGCGGTTACTTCGGCAATACGGTTCCGAGCGTGTCGTGCGGGCGCGCAATTACATGCACGCTCTGCACTTCGCCTGCCGCGCGGGCAGCGCTTGCGCCGGCATCCACCGCGGCGCGGACCGAGCCCACGTCGCCGGTGACATAGACCGAGCACAGGCCGCTGCCGACCTTGTTCCAGCCCACAAATTTGACGCTGGCCGCCTTCAGCATCGCGTCCGTCGCCTGCACCAGGGCCACCAGGCCCTTGGTTTCGATCATTCCAATTGCTTCATTCGCCATGTGCGTTCTCCAGGTTTCTCGCTACTTCAACATGTTTTCGACAAGCGCATCGTGGGGCCGTGCAATCACGTGGACGACACCAGCTCGCCCACCACTTTGGCAGCAGCCGCGCCCGCGTCAACCGCCGCGCGCACGCTGCCCACATCGCCGCGCACGATGGCGGTGACGTAACCGCCGCCGATCTGCACGGTCTTCACGAGCTCCACGCTGGCGGCTTTCACCATTGCGTCGCTCGCCTCAACCAGTCCAACCATGCCTCTGGTTTCGATCAATCCGATTGCTTCACTCATCCTGTCTCCTCTATTTCTTCGCCGGTTTGCTGTTTTGAACGAAAGACGGCAGCTCGTCGTGGGGCCGTGAGATCACTTGCACGCTCACCACCTCGCCGATTCGGGATGCTGCTTCCGCGCCCGCGTCCGTAGCGGCTTTTACGGCCGCCACGTCCCCTTCAACGAAGGCGGTCACCAGACCTGCTCCCACGGTCTGCCAGCCGGCGAAGGTCACGTTTGCTGACTTGAGCATGGCGTCGGTCGCCTCAAACAGCGCGACCAGGCCTTTGGTCTCAATCATTCCAAGCGCTTGTTTCATCGCTTCCTCTCTTATTGCGTAGCGTTACTTCAATTCCTGTTGCTTTACTTGAAAAGTTCCACGTCTTTGGTCAGGTGCAGGCCGCAGGCGTTGGCTTCATCCGTGTCCATGTGGACGTTGAGACGCGAACCCGGATCGATGCGCACATGAACGTTGTTGAATGTGACGCCCGACGGACCGCCGATGCGCAGCTTCATCATGTCGCCTTGCTTGACACCGAAATACGCGGCCTCTTTGGGATTCATGTGCACGTGAATGGCGGCGCGAATCACGCCCTCTTTCAGTTCGACCACGCCCTTGGGCCCAATGATGACGGCGCCCGGCGTGCCTGCAATGTTGCCGGAGAGCCGCACGGGCAGATTGTTGAAGCCGAGCATGATGGCGTCGGTAAATGCGAGCTCGACCTGCGATTGCTTGCGCATAGGCCCGAGAATGCGCAGGTTCGAAATGATGCGGCTGCGCGGTCCAACGATCGTGACCGTCTCCTTGGCCGCGTAAAAACCTTCCTGAAAGAGCGGGCGTTCGAGGGTAAGCTCGGTCCCGGGGCCAAAGAGCACGTCCATATCCTCGCGGCAAACATGCATGTGGCGCGAGGAGGTCTGCACGGTGAGCACTGGCGCAGGGCCATTTTTGTCACGGCCCAGGTATTCAAGCGCCACCTGGCGGACGATGCGCTCGACCGTGGACCTGTCAATCGAAACCGGGGTTGCTGCACTTGCCATAAGCGTTTCCTATAACGTTGCCCAGTTACGTTGCCTGCCCTACCAAAGTTCGCGACGCCGTGCGTGCGCGATGAACAACGGCTAGTGTTTCGCGCGCCACGATAGATTCTTCATTGGCGGGAATCACAAGAACTTTCACGGCGGAGCGATTGGTGGAGACGGCGCCCTCGCCCTTGATGGATTTGTTGGCTTCGTCGTCGAGCTCGACGCCGAAGGCCGAAGTTTCCCTGAGAACCGCGGCGCGAATTTCTGCGCTGTTTTCGCCGATGCCGCCGGAAAACGTGATTGCGTCGACTCCGCCCAGCTCCAGCAGGAACGCGCCGACATAATGGCGAATGGAGCGGACGAAAACGTCGAGCGCGAGCCGCGCGCGCTTGTCACCCTTCGCTACGGCCTCGTTGAGATCGCGGATGTCGCCGCATGTTGCCGCTGATGCCGGCCAGGCCCGACTGTGCTGCCAAGCAGCGCCGCCATCTGGTCGGGCGAGAGCGAAAGCTTTTTCATCATGTGGAGCACGGCAAAAACGTCGATATCGCCAACGCGATTATTTTGCGGAAGCCCCGATTGCGGCGAGGCGCCCATGCTTACGTCGATGGCCACTCCATTGCGGAAGGCAGCCACGCTGGAGCTGCCGCCCAGGTGGCACGAAATATGTCGAAGGTCGCTGCGGCCGAGCAAAGCCTGCGTGCGTTCGCTCGCCGAGCGATGACTGGCCCCGTGAAATCCGTAGCGGCGAATGCCGTGCTCCGTGCGCCACTCGTATGGCACGGCATAGGTGGTCGAGGCTTCGTCCATGAACCGGTACGGAAACGGCTCCATCACTGCGACCAGCGGAACACCCGGCAACTCCTGGCGAAATGCCTTTATGGCCGCGATGTAGGGCGGATTGTGGGCCGGCGCGAGAAAGCAGAATTCCTCCATCGCGGCCAGGAAAGCGTCGTCGATCAACTGCGGCGTCGTTGAGCGGGCCGGCATGAACCGCCTTGAAGCCAACCGCGCCAATCTCGGAGAGGCTCTTGAGGGGCTTGCCTGGTCCGGCAATCTCGCCGATGCACTTGCGAATGGCGGCAGGATAATCGGCACATTCGCCGCCCGGCTGACCGATACGCTCCACGCGCCCCTGTACGAGCACTGTGTCTGCGGGAACGGCCTCTCCCGGCGCGGCAGGTTCCCGGATCTCGAGCAACCGGTACTTGAACGAGGTGCTGCCGATATTTGGGATCAAACACCTTCATTGTTGAATGATCTTGATTGAAAATGAATGATACTATATAGTATCTACGTCAGAGTCAATCGCATATTTTGGCGGATTTTGAGGTAACACCGAAATATGACGCCAAAAACGGGCATTTCGAACTCCGCCAGCCGCGCCCTCGCTCGAGCGCCTCTCCCTCGACCGTATCGACGAGCTTGGCATCGTTGGCGCCGGCGGCGGTGGGTTTCCCACGGCGGTCAAGCTCAAAACACAGGTGTCCCTCCTGATTGCCAACGCCGCCGAGTGCGAGCCGCTGCTGCACAAGGACAAGGAACTGCTGCACCATCACGCCGAGCCCTTTCTGCGCGGCATGCAGATGGCGATGCAACTGGTGGGCGCGCGCGAAGGCGTCGTCGGCATCAAGGAGAAGTATCAGGACATCATTGCGGCGCTTGAGGCGCAGGTCGCCGGCCGGCATTCGCGTCGTCTCCGCTGCCCGACTGTTACCCGGCGGGCGACGAGTTCATCCTGGTGCACATGGTCACGGGCCGCGTGATTCCGCCGGGCGGGCTGCCCAAGGATGTCGACACCGCGGTCGCCAACGTCGAGACGCTGATGAACATCGGCCTCGACCAGCCGGTGACGCACAAATACCTGACCGTGGCGGGCGCGGTGGCCGAGCCGGTCACGCTGCGCGTTCCCATCGGCATCACCATTGGCGAGGTGATTGAGGCCGCGGGCGGCACCACGGTTGCCGACTTCGGCGTGCTGCTGGGCGGCGTGATGATGGCCAAGCCCGCGGCCGATCTCGACGTGCCGGTCACCAAGACGACCGGCGGCATCGTCGTGCTGCCCGCCGAGCACGCGCTCATCCGGCGGCATAATGCGCCATGGATCCATGTCGCCAAGATCGGGCGCTCGGCTTGCGACCAATGCCGCTTCTGCACGGAGTTCTGCCCGCGCTATCTTGCTCGGGCATCCCATTGAGCCGCATCGCGCCATGCAGTCTCTGGGCTTTTCCCAGCCAGGCGGACCTGACGGTGGCCACGCTCTACTGCTGCGAGTGCAACCTGTGCACCATGTTCGCGTGCCCTGAGGATCTGGACCCGAAGAGCGTTTGCGTGCAGGGCAAGCCGACGGCGCGCGAGCGCGGGCTCACGTGGAAGGGCACGCCGGAGTCGATCGTGCCGCATCCCATGGGCGAGTACCGGCGCGTGCCCATGCGCAGGCTGATCGCCAAGCTCGGCCTCGGCGAGTTCCGCAATGAAGGACCGCTCACCGAGCACACATTTGCGCCGCGCAAGGTGAAGCTTCCGCTCAAGCAGCACGCAGGCGCGCCGGCGGTTGCGGTGGTCAAGTCCGGCGACCGCGTGCACGAAGGCGATCTTGATCGCCGCGCCCGAAGCGGGCAAGCTCGGCGCGCGGATCCATGCGAGCATCGACGGACGCGTCACGGTGGGGAGCGACGCGATCACGATTGAGGCGTGAAAGACAGTGATCAGTGGTCAGTGGTCAGCGTTTTTGGATCAGGGAGTGTAAGACGGAGAATGGGCGCGATGCGATCGGCGTAAGACGCGCGGGTGACGGCGTAAGACAACGGATCTGGACGCGTAAGACGGCGTAAGACGCGGTAAGGCAACGGGCGAGCTGAAAGCTGTCCGCTGCAAGCGGATCCGCAAGTCGATTTAATACGGAAATCATATTGGTCACTGTCTTCAGATCACTGACCACTGATCACTGTTGCAAAGGAGCCAACGTGGCGACGGAAATTAATTCGATTGGACTGATTGAGCTTTCGAGCGTGGCGACTGGATTTCTGGTCGAGGACCTGATGCTGAAGGCGGGCTCGGTTCAGCTTTTGCTGGCGCGCAGCATCTGCTCGGGCAAGTTCCTCATCGTGGTCTCGGGCGACGTCACCAGCGTGCAGTCGGCGCTGCTGGCCGGCGCTGCAGCGGCCGGGGCATCGCTGATCGAGCGGCGGCAAATTGCGCGCGTGCATCCGACGGTGCTGCAGGCGATTTCTCAAACTGTCGAAATTCCGCCGGAGCAGCTGAAGTCGCTCGGCGTGGTCGAAACATTTTCGGCGGCCAGCATCATCGAAGTTGCCGACGCGGCGGTGAAGACGGCCAACGTAACGCTGCTCAAAATTCACCTGGCCATGGCTCTGGGCGGCAAGGGATTCGTGGTGATGGCCGGCGACGTGGCGAGCGTGCAGGCGGCCGTGAACGCCGGGTGCAAGGCCGCTGCCGAAGACGGAATGCTGGTGGGCAAAGGCGTAATTGCCGCGCCGTCACCGGAGCTGTTCCGGGAGTACGTGTAGGAGAGATAAGAGAACAGAGACCAGGCAGAGAAGTCAGGAGATTGCGGGCTCTGTTCCCTGTTCCCTGTTCCCTGTTCCCTGTTCTCTGTTCTCTGTTCCCTGTTCCCTGTTCCCTGTTCCCTGTTCTCTGTTCCCTGTTCTCTGTTCCCTTTTCTCTGCCTCTCCGCCTCTCTGCTACACTCAGAGCCTTGAATCGCCAAATTCTTCCCCCACAAAAAAGGAGAAAGTGCATGAAGTTCATCGTGAGGTGGAAAATTCCCAAGGCCTCTGTTGTTTCCTCCGAAGCCCGTTTTTTGCAGACCGGCGGCGCGCCTCCGGCTGGAGTGAAGATGATCGGCCGCTGGCACGGAATGAGCGGCGGCGGCGTTCTGATCGCCGAAACCAACGAAGCCAAGGCGCTGTACTCCTGGCTCGCGCAGTGGAACGACCTGCTGGAGTTCGAAACCACTCCGTGCGTCGAAGACGCGGAGGCCGGCGAGATTCTGAGCTCGATTAAACGGTAAAGACAGGGGACAGGGGTCAGGGGTCGGGCTGGCAGCGTCCAGGTGCCAGCGTCTAGCTGCCAGCCTTCAACTTCTTGCTGGAACGGACCTCGCGCCGGCTTTGCTGCTGATTTGGGGGCTGGCGGATCATCTTGCTTGCCGGGGCGTTTAATACTTGGTATCCTCTCCCCCCATCCCCTTTTGGGGTTAAGTGCTTTCCCTTCAGCGGTTTGTACCTCTGATCATTTGCTCCAGCCCGTTGATTCCAAAGGGGTTAATCGCTATGATCCCCAATTCAAAGGACTTACGGGCGTCTTTTCAGGGGATTTATACCAAAAATGGCGGAAATCGCTCTTCAACGGCCAATTTGTTCGAGAAAACGCCGCAGCCCGGGAGCGCCAGGCCTCGCCTGGCCGGCGCTCCCGAGCCACTCCCCGACCATCGCGGAGTTCGCTTTCTTTCCCTATGTGAACCCAGTGTAGCGAAATCACGGAAATACTCTGCAAACGGAAGTTGAGGCGGGACAACGACTTAGAAGTGGAGAGGGTTGACAGCGCAAGGTGGGGGTTGCCCCCTGGCGCTTCGATTGGTTCTTCCCGTACAGCAAAGCTAGAGTTGGTGCTCGGCTGCAGATGTGGAAGCATGCTGTTCCGGGAGCGCGCGGTAAAGCGCGCCGCGGCTGCACTCACGGCGCGACAGCTTTCATAAGGCCGCTTGCACGGCTCGTCCTTTCACGGCTGGTCGTTGATCAAGCGACACTTTTGGACCGGGCCGGCGGGATGCACCAGCCACGCCGAAAGCGAACTTTCGACTGTTTCGTAAACTCGGTTATTTTGTGAAGATGTCGTGCTCTGAGTCGTACTCCTCTTCCTCTTTTTTAGCTCGCCCCGCGGCTTCGTCGGCTACGCGCTCCATGTCCTTTTCGTCGATCGTTCTTGAGTCCTTGGACGCATCTCGTTGTTTTGTCGGTTGTGGGCGATTGGTTCTGTTGTCCATTATTTTTTCTCCTTAGGTTTGTGATGGGGCCGGCGAATCATGCACCAATCCCTCAAAGAAGGAAAAGCTACAAGGAAGGAAAAGCCTGATCCTTTCCTGGATCCCCGCTCCGGTCTGTGCTGCGGTTCCCATGACCTCTTGCAGTGGTTAGACTCGGCTCTCGACGTCGTGGTGACAGATGGTTGAGGATTTTGATTTGATTTTGATCGTGCCAGAAGGCGAAAGAAAAAGTTGCTGGACTCCTGGGCGATTCCTGAGCTCGGTGCTAGTGGGGAGATGCTCCTGCGCCTACTGAAGTTGCCCTACGATGTCTCGAGATTCGGTGAATTCTGGGCACTGCCTTCATCTCACAGGTTGTGGAAAGAGCGAGCCTTTTGAAACATTTCGCGCAGGGCCTGAAGGCCGGGCTGATTCTGTTTCGTTTAGGGCACGACCGGCGTCGTGCCCTGACGCTCCGGCCAATGCACAGTGGTGCACTACACTCAAAACAGCGCGCGGAGGATTCGGCACCACAGGCAAGCGGCTACGTTGCGGGTTGCGACAATAGCAGGCGCTCGCCGGTAGCGATGACGTTTTATTTTGAAGCTGCAGCTCTCTCTCCAAACGATCCGCCGTCGGAATCCGTGAAAATAAATCACGCAGCCACTTATCCGCGGAGTGGATTGCGTTCAACCAGTGATTGAATAAATGAAACCAAATTTAAAGATTGGCGATGCCGGCGAATTGACCTGGACGGTTGATCCGACGATGACCATCACTTTAGGGGGCGTCCCACAGGCCACGGTGTTTTCAACACCGAGCATGATCATGCTCATGGAACAATCGGCGCGTGAAGCACTACGACCGTTTCTAGAAGAAGGCGAGGAATCAGTCGGAGTGGAAGTACAGGTGGAGCATACCGGCGCGGCGGTGCTGGGTTCGACTGTGCGGTGCGTCGCGAAGGTAGTGGAACTGGATGGCCGCCATGTGGGCTTCGAGGTGCGGGCATTTGTTGGCGACCGCGAGATTGGCCGGGGCCGGCACCGCCGTGCGGTGGTCCAGCTGAACAGGTTGATTGCCAACGTGATGCAACTGCTGAAGGAAGAACAGCGCGTAATGACTCTCAAGCCCGACAACGGCGAGCTCGGCGAATTGGAAACCGTCACGGTCGAAGTCGCGAATCGAATTGCAACCATAACTTTGAATCGTCCGCGTGCGGCTAACGCGATCAATGTGCAGATGACCGATGAACTGGAGCGCATCGTGGCGTGGCTGGCCGGGCATCCCAGGGAGGTCAGAGTGGTGGTGTTCTCGGGCGCAGGCGACGCATTCTGTGCCGGTGATGACGTGAAGGAGATCGCGGGAATGCCGCTGGAAGCTGCGCGAACTCTGAGTTTACGGCAGGCGAATTTGTTTCTCGCTCTGGAGCAATTGCCGCAGACGGTGATTGCAGCAGTCAACGGCCCAGCGTTCGGCGCTGGTTGTGTGGCGGCCTATTCGTGCGACTGGCGGCTTGCATCCCACGCGGCGCGTTTTGCCATGCCAGAGATCAAACTGGGCTGGCCGCCAGGTTTCGGCATCGCACAATTAACCGCGCTGGTTGGCAAAGCGCGCGCGCTCGAGTTGTGTCTTTCCGGCGAGGCCGTCACAGCCACGCGGGCACTGGAGTGGGGGTTGGTCAACGAACTCGTGTCCGGCACGATGCTACTGAAATCCGCGCGACAGCTCGCGGAGCGTTTGCTCAAGCTTCCCGCCGAGGCCCTCCGGCAGACCAAACGCCTGGTTCATTTGGACGAGGGGCAATTGCCCAAGATCACACACCGCGCCGATACGGAAGCCTATCTGCGTTGCCTCGAATTGCCAGATGCGCGCGAGGGTATCGCGGCGTTTGTGGAGAAGCGGCCGGCAAAGTTCGACGGAAGATAATGGAAACCGAGGCCATCCTTTTTCAGGAAAATGGTCATCCGCACGCACCGCAACCAAGCAGATCCTCAGGAACCGACGGCCATTCCGACCCCCACCAGATTGGCGGCGACAATAATCACAAGAATCCCGGCCCACAGCAGCCGGATCGGCCGGGTCCCCACACCGACCCACTCGCCGAGCACAAGGCCCACCAGCCCGCCGCACAGCACGTAACCGCTCATGTGCAGCATCCAGTTCACATAGCTCAGCCGCACCGGAATGTTGGCCTCGCCCCAGGCATAAAAGAACATCTGGAAGTACCACATGATGCCGCCCGATGCGGCCATCGCGGCGTTCTTCAAGAGCGTCGCCCCCGGTTGCGACATGTCGGCACGCAGCGAAAGATTCTTTTTGAACGCGAGGCGCGTGAAGCAGTAAGTGAAATTAACGATGGCGCCGCCGCCCATGATGAGCACGTAGCTGGGCAGCCGCGCGTATAGCGGATTGACGCCCAGCTTCAGCACCGCGGTGCGAATCGGCGTGGCTGCATCGAGCCCGAAAGAAAAACCGGCCGAAAAGATGCCGCACATCACCGCCAGAGCCAAGCCGAGCATCACGTTGAACTCTTTCACCTCCGCGCCCAAACGCTGCTCCTTCTGATGGCCCGCATACGAGACGGTCGCCACGCCGATGAGCGCTACAATCACACCCGACATGCTCCATAACCCGCTGCGGCTCGTGAACAGCGCCAAAAACTGCCCGTGCAACGCGGGAGGCACCAGCGTACCGACGACCAGCGTCACGCCGATGGCGACGCCAATGCCCAGCGACATGCCCAGGTGGCGCATGGTGAGCCCGTAACTTACGTTGCCCACTCCCCACATGGCACCGAAGAGCGCCACCCTCCACATCAGCGCCGGGCTCAGCGACGCATAGAAAGCGAGGAAGTGCGGCAGCAAAATATAGCTCGTGGTAAGCGGCAGAAGAATCCAGGAGAATAAGCCGGCTACGGCCCAGGTGGTTTCCCATGACCATTTCCTGACCCTCTCAATGGGCGCATAGAATGACGCGGCACACGCTGATCCCACCATATGCCATCCGATTCCTGCCAGAATTGCCAGCGGCATTCTTTCTCCGTTTCTGTTTGCTGTGGCTGCTCACACTTGTTCGCGCAGGCAAACTCAAAGCCTATCGGTGGCGCGCGCCGTTTAGCTATCGGACTGTTTACCAGCTTCGGTGGAGTCCACCCATGGAAGCCGCACCTGAAAGCGAGTGTCACCCGGTTTCGAACTAACCTGAATGTTGCCACCGAGCTTTCTGACAATCGTCTGTGCGGTATTCAGCCCGAGGCCCGTTCCCTCACCCACTCCCTTGGTCGTGAAAAAGGGATCGAAAATATATGGCCTTATCTCGCGAGGAATTCCAGGGCCGCTATCGCCAATTTCAACCACGACATAGTGATCTTCGCGGAAGGTGCGCACCAGAAGTTCACCCTCGCCCTGCATGGCATCGATGGCGTTTTCGATGAGGTTGGTCCAGACCTGATTCAACTCAGTTCCCGCTGTGTTCACGAGGAGCGGGACCGATTCGCAGGCGCGCCGCACCTTTATATTGGGTTGCAGAATGTGGGCCAAAGTGCCGAGCGTGGTTTCCAGGCTTTGCGCGAGGTCAACATTCTGGACCGGCCCGTGGTCCACATTGGTATATTCCCTAACGGTTCGAACCAGATTCGATATTCGCTCGGTTCCGTTCTCGATTGTGCTTAGAAGAGTCGCGAATTCTGCAGAAGCGGCGATGCGCGCAAGCGCTGCACGAGCCGTGCCTGTGTCGAAGTGTTGCAGCAGCGCGGTGAGTATGTCCGGAGGCATATTGCGTCTTGCGAGGGCAGCCGACAGTTCCCATGAATCAGTGTGGCCATAACTCTGCAGGATCGAGTCCAGTTTTTCTTCGAGGTCGCTGAGAGCGAGTCCTTGTGACGGGTCCACCTCTGATTTCAGCAGCAAGGCTTCGACTTCTTCAATTCTGGCTTTGTCCGAGTCATCGAGCGGACACCGCCATAATTCGGAGTTTGCGCTTCGCATCTTTGCAAGCGTTTGACGCATTTGACTGGCCGCACGCCTGGCACCGGACGCGGGGTTATTTAACTCGTGAGCAAGCCCGGCTGACAGTTTGCCCAATGAGATCAACCGATCGCGTTGCTGTTCGATTCGGGTTCCTTCACGGATTCTGTCGGACATCATGGCCACTAATCTGGTGGTCAATTCCGGCATTCTTTGTACAAGTTCTGGAAAAAGCGCAGCCGGAAATCGGGCGAGACGGCCGTCCGTCAAGGCTCGTCCGGTCACAGTGAAGCGTTTCATCCTGGAGAAAGGAAACATCCCACTGACATCACCAGCCTGCGCAGTGAGGGAGACAGTGTCTCCACCAAATTCGCCTCCCCACTGAAAGAGGCCGTCAAGGAAAATGAACATCCAATCGGCTGGATCGCCCTGGCGTACGAACGTCTCCCCGGCATGAAGATTGACCTCGCTTGCATGACTCAGAAACCACTCAACCTGGTCGTCAGGCAAGTCCAGGAATGCCTCGACACGCCGTAATTCAGCTGAACTGATCAAGCTTCAGGCCTCCCTGGGATTACGCAAGCTGGGTGTCACGCCTTTGTCTGCAATTGCGCTTTTCAGTGCGAGATCTCTCAGCCAATATTTTATTCCCGACCCACTACCGGGTCTTCCGGCCTTGAAACGAGGCCTCGGCGCTAAGTTGACGATGCACAAAAATTAATGTTTGACCGTTGACACGTCCTCGAGCAAGTTGATATCAACGCAAGCAGTCCATTCAACGCCGATACCTCGGCGCATCCGCCGACAAGGAGAACTCCCGCAATGTTTACACCAAAAGGAAAGTTTGGCTGGTACGAGCTGATGACCAGCGACACCAAAGCTGCCGGCAAGTTTTACTCAGACGTGGTCGGCTGGACGACCCAGGAGATGCCCGGTGGCGATGACCACCCGTACACGACCTTCAACATCGATAACGTTGGCATGGCCGGCATGTTGAACATCCCGGGGCACGTGGCGTGGGTTGGCTACATCACGGTCGATGACGTCGACGCGCACGTTGAAAAGATTGTTGCCGCCGGCGGCAAATTGTGGAAGCCCGCTACGGATGTTCCCGGAATGCTTCGCTTCGCGGTGATGTCGGACCCGCAGGGAGCTGCCATTGTGGTTTTCACTCCCCATCCGAGCATGCCCTCGCCCAAACGCCCCGCACCACCGACTCCCGGCACTATCGGCTGGCACGAGCTCTACACGACTGACCTCGAAGCGGGGTTCAACTTCTACAACAAGCTGTTTGGCTGGACGAAGGTCAGCGACATGGACATGGGGCAGATGGGCGTGTATCGCATCTTCGACGAAGGCGACCACAAGGAAATGGGCGACGGCGGGATGATGACCAAAGCACCGCAGATGCCGGTTTCCTGCTGGAACTTCTACTTCAACGTCGACTCGATCAAGGCAGCGATCAAGCGAGTTGAATCGGGCGGCGGGAAGGTCGTCAACGGCCCGATGCAGGTGCCTGGTGGTTCCTGGATCATCAATGGGCAGGATCCGCAGGGAGCCATGTTCTCCCTGGTCAGCGGCATGGAGTAGCTTAGCTGCGCGGTGAATCGGGTTCCCCCGCGCCCCGCCGGGCTGAAACCCTCAACCTGCAGATGCTCAGGGCATCCGCGATTCCTGGGATGAAGATTCCCCCACCCTGGCAGAGCCAGGATGGGGCACCCCGGCGTGTAACTGCGCCACGCAGCAATGGAATTTGCTTGCAATTCACTGAGGGCTCTAAGAGAATCCAAAGTATTCATCGCAGGCCGAAAACTCTCCCCCGACGGCTATCGGCGATCATTGGGGTTTGCACGTTCACAAATCAGGTTCAAGATGCAGCCGCCGGCCGAGCCGTCTGACTGCGAGGGGGAGATTGTATGGCGGCATTTGCGTGGCAGACCTGGAACAGCACTCCTTTCAGCATTGAACGCAAGCAGGGCAAGGCACCGGGGACGGTGATTCTGCGTTTCTGCGGTCCCTTTACGGTGCGCGATGCGTACACCTCGCTGCCGACGCTCAAGCTGAACCAGATGCTCGAATTGGAATGTGAGCCGGGCGAGGAACCGCCGTGCAGGAACATCCTGGACATGACCGCCTGCCCGTATATGGATTCCTCGGGGCTGGGCATCATCGCCACGCATTACGTCCGCTGCCAGAAGAGAGGCATCAAGATGGTTGCGGCGGGATTGAGCCCGAAGGTGCGGGACGTTCTGAGGATCACCAGGATGGACACCGTGATTCCCACGGCCGCGACGGTTGAGGAAGTGGATACGAACTGAGTTTTGCGAGGGCGGTTGTGGCGGGGTGCGCCAGGTGTGGCCGGGGGCGCCTGCAAGGTTCAAATCTTCGCTCGTGTGTAGTATCATCTCCATTCGACAAAGCAATTGAGGCCGGGGCATATCAGGTTGGGGCATTGCAGGGCCTGACGGCTACTCGTGCAGCTAGCGAACGATTGGGCAGCGACTGCATGTGTATTTGCAACGAAGCGAGGGTTTTGAAGCAATGGCCACAGTAAGTGAATGGAAACGCAGGCTCCGCAAGCTCGGATATCCGGAGACCAAGCGAGCGGAAAGGCGAATCCCATCGGGATTTGCGGCCCGGCGCATGAACGACCCCGCGGCCAGGCCGGCCACCATTCACGACATCAGCGCGAGCGGACTTTATTTGCTGACGCAAGAGCGCTGGCCGCTCGGCGAGTCGATGGCGTTGACGGTGCATGTGGAGGGGACGCACCTGACTGGTATGTGGCCGGATGGCCCCGAGCCTGAGCTCACGGTGCAGGCTCGGGTAATTCGGCATGGCCAGGATGGCGTGGGATTTTCGTTTGTTTTGCCGGAGGGCCTCGATCAGAACCTGTGGGATGTTCTGATGAGGAATGCATCCTCCCTGACGGATGCGAAGACCGTCCGCTTCACGTTCAGGATGCTATGGACAGTGCTGTTGCTGTGCCGGCTATGCCATGCGGAAGCGCACGACTCCATTGTGCTGCTGGGCGGCGAACTGGATGAGGACAGAACCGAGACCGCATTTGACATCGCCACCGGAGCAGACAGGCTGCTTGAGGCTGAGCCGGGCGGCGAGACGCTGCGCGCCGATCCTAAGATTGTCGCGAGCATTATGAAATTTGGATCGTGGGCGACGGATGATTTGACCAAGCAGTTATGGATTGGCCTGCTGGCTACATCGTGCACTGTAGAAGGCACCGACAGTTCAAACCAGGCGTTTGTGGACCTGCTGGTGAATATGACGCCGACACAGGTCCTGATCTTTGTTACTGCATGTAATAAGGCAAGGGAGAAGATGGGAGCGAATGAGGATCATCTTTCGAGCCGAATTATTTTTACACCGCAGGAGATGATGCAGCTTACAAGCAGGTCGGACATTTCAAGGATTGCTACGGATATCGCATATTTATTTCACGCTGAATTAGTAGAAAAGAATTTTGATTTTACATCGTATCTACCTACGGAAAACTTCGATATCACTCCCGCGCGCCTGGGATTGGATCTTTACAGACGCTGCAAGGGACATCTGGCAAAGCCTCATGCGCCGCAGAGCGAATCGCCGGGCGCGCAAGCCTAGGATTCAAGGTCTGGCGCGGCCTCTGAGGGTCAGGAGACCCTCAGTACAGCCGGTCTGGAGACCGGCGCTACGGTTTTCGGCGACCCGTGAACGCTTCGGGATTGCTGGCCGAAAGGCCAAGACCCTCGAGGATCTGCTCAAGAGCAAGGCGTTAAACTGCCTGTGCGAACCAAATGGGTTCGAACAGGAGGCCAGCTGAGCATGGTGCCGCTGGGGTGGAAAACAGCATTCGTCTTCATTTTCGCTTTGGTTTGCAGCTCGCGCAGTGCGGTGGGGCAGAGCCGGTGGGTTCACTTCGGACCTGGCGGCAAGCTCAAGTACGCGCAGACAGCGAAGGGCGACCGCATTCCGGATTTTTCGTATGCAGGCTACGAAGGCGGCGGCGTGGCGCTGCCGCACGTGGCGACAAAGCGTACGGTGGTGCCTTCAGGGGTGGACGACACGGCTGCGATTCAGAAGGCGATTGACGACGTGTCGGCGATGTCGCTGGTGGATGGGTTTCGCGGCGCAGTGGAACTGGGGCCGGGGACGTTTCACTGCTCTGGGCCGATTGCGATTGCCGCTTCGGGCGTGGTGTTACGCGGAGCGGGTGCGGGGAAAGACGGCACGACGATTGAAATGACGGGCTCGCCGCATCTTGCGCTGCGCATGGCGGGGCTGCTGGAGCAGACGAACGCGGGCGCGGCGACGACGATCACCGAAGCGTATGTGCCTGCGGGCGCGATGACGATCAATGTTGCCGACGCAAGCGGTTTTCATGCCGGAGACACGGTGCTGATTGTGAAGCCGGTGACGGCGGCCTGGGTGCATTTTATGGGCATGGACGACATGCATCGCAATGGCAAGGAGGAACACTGGGTAAGCGCGAGCCACCTGGACGCGCGGCGACGCGTGGCGGCTGTGAAGGGCAATGCGATTACGCTCGATGTGCCGCTGATGGACGACTACGACGCGCAGTTTTTCGACGGCGGGCACGCCGAGGTGAGGAAGATTGAAGTGAGCGGACAGATTGCGCATGACGGTGTAGAGGATTTGCGATTCGTGGCGCCGAAGCAAAGCATTGCGCTGGGACAAGCGGAGTTCAGCGGGATGGCGGTGCAGGATGCGGTGGACAGTTGGGTGCGGGGAGTGACGTGGGAGGACACGACGAACGGCGTACGCGTGAATGCGGGAAGCGAGCGGGTTACGTTTGAGGATTGCGATATCGAGCAGCACGTCCCGGTGACAAGCAACGCGAAGCCGGCAGACTTTGCGATTGATGGCGCGCAGATTTTGCTCGACCGGTGCACGGGGAGCGGCGACAACACGTTCTACTTTGCGACGCAGGATCGAGAGCAGGGGCCGGTGGTCGTGCTGCATTGCCGGTTCACGGGGAACGGGCATATGCAATCGCACCAGAGGTGGTTCACGGGATTGCTGGTGGACAACTGCGAGGTGCCTGAGGGCGGAATCGACTTTATGAATCGCGGCGAAATGGGTTCGGGGCACGGATGGGCGATTGGCTGGGCGGTGGCGTGGAACAATACCGCAAAGTCATTCCAGATGAATCAGCCGCCGGGGTCGATGATCTGGTCGATTGGAAACCGCGGCGAAGAGATCAATCCGCCGTTTCCGCTGTTCGACGGGGGCCCGGCGCGAGCGCCGCTGCCAGCTCCGGAGATTGAGTCGGCGGACAAGCCGGTGAAGCCGCAGAGCCTGTACCTGGAGCAGCTCAAGGAGCGGCTGGGAGCAAGCGCGGTGAAGGCGATCGGGTATTGAGAGGCAGGGAGTAGGGAATAGGAACGGACGCTGCCCGTGGGATCCCCCAATGGGACACCGGGCTGCACGAACGAAAGACCTGGGGTCTGTTCTTGCATTGCAGAATTCTACGCTGGGCGGATTCCAAGCAAGCATCGCGGCTGCCCCACTGAATACAACATTGAACTGCAAAGGCAAAAGCAACCGCAGGTCCTTCGACTCCGGTCGCCGCGGCGACCTGCGCTCAGGATGACAGCATTTTCGGGGGTCATTTCTTCTGTACCGAGCCCGCAAAAAACGCCTCGACGTCGGTGATGGTGTTGGTGATGCGGTAGGGCGGAAGGCTTTGGAGAAAGATCTGGCCGTAGCGCTGGCGGGTGATGCGCGGGTCGAGGAGGACGAGGACGCCGCGATCTTCAAGGGAGCGGATGAGGCGGCCGAAGCCCTGCTTGAGAGTGAGGACGGCTTCGGGGACCTGGTAATCGAAGAAGGGACGGCCTCCGGCTTCTTCAATGGCTCGCATGCGCGCCTGGACGACAGGATCGCTGGGGACAGCGAAGGGCAAACGGTCGATGATGACGCAACTGAGGGCTTCGCCCTGGACGTCGACTCCCTGCCAAAAACTTGAAGTACCGAAGAGGACGGCGTTGGGCGTGGAGCGGAACTCCTCAAGCAGGGCCTTGCGCGGCGCCGTGCCGTGGAGGAGAAGCGGAAAATCAAGGACGGGCAGCAGCAGCTCGTAGAGAGCGCGCATCTGGCTGTAGCTGGTGAAGAGGCAGAAGGCGCGGCCGCGGGTGATGGTGAGAACGCGCTCGATGCAGCGAGCGGCGGCCTCGAGGAAATTCAGGATCGCGGGGGTCAGGCATGTTAGGCGGGAGATAGAGCAAGGCCTGCTGCCCGTAGCGGAAGTGCGAGGGGACGACGAGTTCGCGAGCTTCAGTGAGGCCGAGTCGGCGACGAAGGTGCTCAAAGCCGCCCTGGACAGTAAGCGTGGCTGAAGTGAGAACGACGGTAGGGATCTGCTCGAAGACGAGGTCGCGCAAAAGCTCGGAGACGTCAATGGGCGTGGCCTGCAGAAACGTAGCACTGCGTGCAGCAGCCTTTTGGACGGGTGTATCGGCAGTGCGAGCGAGCCGATCCGAACCACCGCGGCGTTCAAGCCAGATAGACCATGTTGGATGCGTTGGACTCGAGCATGAATTCGAGGTCGGAGCGAAGGATGGACACGCGCGCTTCCAGTCCGCTTGATTCTTCGATTTCATCGAGGCGCTCGATCTCGCTTTCCATCAGCTTGAGGGTGGCGCGGACGGCAAGATAAAGCTCGCCGGAAGACTCAAGGAACTCTTCGCGATTGGTGAAGGGCTGGCGGCCATCGCCGGTGAGAGGCAGGCCGGCGAAGAACATGCGTGCGCGCTCGCGGAGCTGTTGGGTGAGAGCGGGCATGGAAGTGGCGCCCTGCTTGCCGCGCAGCAGGACGTCGGTGTCGCGAGCCAGCTCGTCAAAGCGAAGATTAGAGACCGAGCGGCCGAAGTATTGCGAGGCGACTTCTTCAAGCTCATGCGCCTCGTCAAAGACGACGGCGGCAGATTCAGGCAGAACGCCGGCGTCGGGCGCTGCCGATGCGAAGTGGCGGACCGCAGTATCGGCAAAGAAGAGGTGATGATTGACGATGATGATGTCTGCCTCGAGAGCCTTGCGGCGCATGGAAGTGATGAAGCAGCGGCGGTAGTCGGGGCAGTCGAGGCCCAGGCAAGCGTCGGTGCGCGCGTCGAGCTTATGCCAGAGGGCGCTGGATTCAGGCAGACCGCCAAGCTCGGCGCGGTCGCCGGTCTCCGTGATCTGTTCCCACTCGGCGATCTGGCGATATTCGTCGATCTCGTCGAGGCCGGAGAGGATGGGCTGGTCGCGCAGGGCGAAAAGCTTGTGGCGGCAGAGGTAGTTGGCGCGGCCTTTCATGTAGCAGACGCGCAGCTGGACCGAGGAGAGCTTCGAGGAAGGGGATGTCGCGAAAGAAGAGCTGATCCTGAAGAGCCTTGGTCCCGGTGGAAACAATGACGCGCTGGCCGGTGCGCAGAGCGGGCAGCAGGTAGGCGAGGGTTTTGCCGGTGCCCGTGCCGGCTTCGACGATGAGATGACGGCGCTCTGCGAGAGCGCGTTCGACGGCTTTAGCCATTTCGTATTGGCCGGGGCGGTACTCGAAGGGGAGCGGGGAGCGGGCGAGGATGCCGCCGGGCGAGAAGAACTCGTGGAGGGTGGGAAGTTCGCGTGTTGAGGTCGCGGAGGAGGACATGAGGGCGCTCCTACCATGATAGGTTGAGCGGGATGCAGGTGCAGGGAGCGCGGGAGCAAGGGAACAAGAGAGAGTGAGCGACACGGGGCGCTCGCGCGCGTTAAGAGCGGCCTTCGGTCCCTTTCGGCTCGATTCGAGCGAAAGTTGAGCGATAGAGCAGGTGCGCCCGTATGTCAGGCTTCGGCAGTCGTGGGATCGATGACGGGCACAATTTGCGCCACGCTGTTGGCCGGGAATCCTCCCAGTGCCGCATGTTCGCGGATTAGCGCCTCGTTCGGCGCGTATGTAGATGCAGTAAATCTTGTCAGCCGTCACATAACTGTGCACCCACTGGATGGAGGGCCCGAGGTTGCGCAAGACACCGCAGGACGTTTGCGCTATGGCGTGGAGCTGCTCGGCAGAGAGGGAGCCAGCTCCAGGGATCTCGCGTTCAATCAGGAACTTTGGCATGGTACGACCTCCTTTTCGATCACCGGGATTGGCATATTTTAGCGGAGGATTGGGAGGGGTGGCGGAATAATTCAAGCAAGACCCATAAGACTACGAAGGACTGAGGGGCCAGGTGGTGTGTGGGTTTAGCAGGCAATCGAGACTTGCGGTTCAGCCGAAGTCGGGATCTTTGCCTTCCGCAGCCGCATGGTTGTCATCGTTGGACAGGACCTGGCTGTGACGGGAATCAAGCCAGTGGCCGATGAGGAGGGTTTCCTCAGGGGTTGCGGCGCCGGCGGCTTGCGCTGTTTTGAGGAGGCGTTTGCGGACCTCAGCTGCGCGCTGCGCGGCAGCGGCTCGTTCACTGGCGGAGATGGAGGTAAGGCTTGCGCTTTGGGTGTTCAGGAGGTTTCCGTGAATGTGCATGTCGCCCTCCAGAGAAGGCAGAGCAATTGAGGAGCCCGGAATCGGGTTAGAGCGATGAGAGAAAGCTTAGATACAGCTTCGCTGGACCCATGCGCATTTTTTAGAAGAAGATGTCGGCGGCCTATGACCTCGCGTTCTGCGGGACAGTAGACTGGTGAGGCAGGCTTTTAGGGAATGGATGTGCAGCAAGCCAGTGGAGCGGCTGGCTCATTTGCGCACGCGGGGGCCCTGCTGGAGAAAAATCGTGCCGACGTATCGCAGATCGGTTGTGCCGAGCCAGCGAGGGCGCTGCAGCGCTGCCCCTGGTGGCGATTGTGGGGCGGCCCAACGTGGGCAAAAGTACGCTCTTCAACCGGCTCACGAGGAGCCGGCGGTCGATTGTGGGCGACGAGCCGGGGATTACGCGCGACCGCATCTATGGCGAGTACGAGTGGGCGGGACGGCAGTACCGGGTGGTGGATATGGGCGGCATTGTGCCCGACGATCCGGAGCTGATGGCGACGGAGATTTTTACGCAGGCGAAGGTGGCGCTCAAAGAGGCGGACGCGCTGGTGATGGTGGTGGATGCGCGCACGGAGCTGGCACGGCCGGACTACGACTTGGCGCGGCTGCTCGAGCGCGGAAAAAAGCCGCTTTTCCTGGCGGTGAACAAAGTGGAAGGCGAGGCGATGGCGGCGGAGGCGGAGAACTTTCGCCGGCTGGGGATTCGCGAGGTGTTTCCGGTGAGCTCGGAACACGGGCAGGGCGTGGGCGAGCTGCTGGATGCGATTGCGGAGGCAGTGGAAGAACGAGGGAACAGGGATCCGGGATCAGAGATCAGCTCCCTCCCCAACGACAAAAACAAAGACGCGGCGAGGGTGGGGCGCCCCATCGACGAAGTTTTGGAAGATTCGAGCGAAGAGAAAGACGAGAA
The DNA here is from genome assembly GCA_963758785.1 of uncultured Acidobacteriaceae bacterium. Lineage (GTDB taxonomy): Bacteria > Acidobacteriota > Terriglobia > Terriglobales > Acidobacteriaceae > Telmatobacter. Next base: position 1,616,196 of record CAVWXA010000003.1, on the reverse strand, counting down.
GCTGATTCGGACGCATGGGGAGTTTGAGCAGCACGAGACTTCGGTGGCGATCATCGGGCGGCCGAATGTGGGCAAGAGCACGCTGCTGAACGCGCTGACGGGAACGACGAGAGCGATTGTGTCTCCGATTGCGGGCACGACGCGGGACGCAGTGGACGAGGTGGTGGAGTTCGAGGGACAGACGCTGCGGTTTGTGGATACGGCAGGCATCCGGCGCAAGGGCAAGACGAAGCTGATGGCCGAGAAGATGAGCGTGGTGATGGCGCGGCGGCACCTGGAGGCGGCGGACGTGGCGCTGGTGCTGATTGACGCGACAGAAGGCGTGACGGCAAGCGATGCGACGATCGGAGGGTACGCGCACGAGAGCGGGCGCAGCGTGATTCTCGTCGTGAACAAATGGGATGTGGTGACATCGGGGCGCACGGACGGAAAGCCAGCGGCGGACCGGGCGATCTTTGAGAAGCAGCTACGCCGGACGCTCAAGTATCTGGATTATGCACCGGTGATTTTTCTTTCGGCGCTGGAGGCGATCGGGCCGCAGAGAAAAGGCATGGGGCGGGTGCTGCGCGAGGTAGTGAGCGTGGCCAAGGAGCGGCGCAAGCGCGTGTCGACGGGCCAGATGAATCGCTTCCTCGAGAAGATCGATTTTCAGCGCGCGCCGGTGCCGATGGCGAAACGAGTGCGAATTTTTTACATGACGCAGGCAGCCGTAGCGCCGCCAACATTTGTGCTGTTTACCGATCGCGATGTGAAGCTGCACTTTGCTTTTGAGCGATTTTTGGAGAACCAGATTCGCGCGGCGTTCGGGTTTAAAGGGACGCCGATCTGGTTCAAAGTGAGAGCGCGAGGCGCGGAGAAGCGCGGGTAATCGACCTGGAGCGCGGAAGAGCACCGGGCAATCGAACAATCCTTCTTGACAATCGCGCGATGATGTCTACAATGTAGGCATGGCTGATCTGCTGGGAACCTTTGAGCAATCTGTTTTGCTGTCGATTGTCGGCCTGGGTGAGGACGCATACGGGAGAGCGATTCTGAACGGCGTGCAGGAGTCGCTCAAGCGAACCGTCTCTGCCGGCGCGGTTTACTCCACGCTGGAGCGACTGGAAGCGAGCGGCCTGGTGCGGTCGAGGCTGGCGGCAGGCACGGCGATTCGTGGAGGCCGCGCGCGCCGGTACTACACTGTGGCGGCTGCCGGGCGGCGAGCCCTGAGCGAAACACGGCGAGCGTTGACGGCTATCTGGGAGAATGCGAAGCTGCCGGCGGAGGAAACATTATGAACAGGAATGCGCAAGCTCCACCGCGATGGCTGGAGTCGCTTTTGGAGCGCCTGTTGCCCGCGCATGCGCGCGAGGGGATCGTGGGCGATCTTCGCGAAGAATACATTGAATCGATGTTGCCGCGGCACGGTCGCATTCGCGCCAATTTCTGGTATGCCCGACACGTTCTGAGCTTCGTGCCAAGTGCCCTGCGTGAATCGCGAGGGATGGGGATGCTTCTGAATGGCACCTCAGGATTCACGATGGTCTGCATGTTCTGGCTGGCTGCAATGGAGATGAGACTGAGGCATCCCGGTTTCGGAACGCGGATGGCAATTGACCTTTGCTTCGCCGTGACCTGCCTTGCGACGTTCCTCGTGCGCAGACTCACTCCGCCACGCACGGCCAGCGAATCCAGTTTGCGAGCAGGCGGGCTCCTCATGATTCTTTTTGGCGGGCTGATGTTTTTTGAGAATGCTCACGCCGCGCATTTCGAGGGATTTGTTTTTGTGGTCTCGCTGGCGCTCATGCTGCAAGGCGTAGTGATGGTGCTTACGCTGGGCAGGACCGTGGAAAACGATTCGGGTCATCCAGCGGAGTGAGGAGCACAGGCTTGGTGCGCGGCGAAGGATGCGACGATCGTCCGCGGGGGTTGGGACTTGAGCGCGAAGATAAAATAAGATGATTGGAACTCAAACTTTCCCCGCAAGAGGTCGATCCTGATGCAATATCTGAACCGCGAAGTTTTAGAAAGTCTTTCCGCGGAAAAGTTTCAGCAGGCAGTGCCGTATCCTTACGTTCACATTGATGAATCGCTGACTCCGGAGGGTTTTGCGCGGCTGCGCGAGACTCTGCCGGGCCTGGAGAATTTTGACCGGTACGAGGATGTGAAGCGGGCGCATGGGCAGGCTCCGCATAACCGTTACATGCTGCACTACAAAGCAGGGCTGGAGCTGCCGGCGCCGTGGCGCGAATTTCTGGATGAGCTGCGAGGCGACTACTACCAGCAGTTCCTGCGGCGGCTGCTGGGACCGCGCACGTACATTCCGACGTTCTCGTGGCACTACGCCTGGGAGGGATGCTCGGTGTCGCCGCACTGTGACGCGGCGCGCAAGCGGGCGACGCACATCTTCCATTTCAACAATGAAAACGATTGGGAGCAGGCGTGGGGCGGCGAGACGCTGATCCTGGCGGCCGACCGGCCCATTGCGACGCACTCGGCGCCGACGTTTGATGAACTGAAGGTGGCCGCGGGGCACGGTCCGGCGGGCAACGGAAGCCTGCTGTTCCAGCGCACGCCACACTCATGGCACGGAATGAAGCCGCTGACCTGCCCGCCGGGGAAGCTACGCCGGATTTTTTCCGTCACGCTCAACATTCCCACGGTGCAGGTGTGGTGGCGGAGGATTCGCGGGAAAGATCCGGACGGATTCAGGCTGAAGGCGGCGTGAGAAAGACAGGGAATAGGGAGTAGGGAGTAGGAAGTCGCATCGGATTAACGAGAAGCGTTGCCCCGGGGTGCTTAGGCGAGGCCCGCCCGGGGCATTTTTATTGGCTGCTCACTACTCGGCGTAAGGGTTCCCTGTTGCCGCTGTTATTGCTGGGGGCTGCCTGTTTCTCCCGAAGAGGACGACGAGCTATCTGGCGTGGTGGTGAGAGTTTTGATGTGGATGCCGGCTTCGGTTTCAGGGACGGTGCCGTCATTGGCCTGGACCTGGGTTGGCCTGCCCTGGATGAGGATGCGCTTCGTGACCTTGCCGCGGGCAGGCACGAGAACGCGCTGGGTGATGGAGGTGTCGGCATTGCGGACGGTGACAGGGATTTCAGCGGCGGCGTAACCGGAATTGGAGAGATTGACGGTGACCAGCCAGGTGTTGGCTTCGGGACCTGAAATCGCTTCAGAGGGTTTTGGCCCCGGCGGCGCGGAGGCCGAAGATTTCGATGAATGCGGAATGGGCGGCGGCGGACCCGCGGCAGAACTTGGATAGACGTCATCGATGGAGATGTCGGGCAGGCCTTTGTCGCCGTCGACCCAATCGGAAAAGAACCAGGAGAGATTAACGCCTGTGCCGGGCTTCGATCCCAACTCCGAAGAGGTGTCGCCTTCCTGCTGCTCGGCCCCGGCCATCGACTCCTGCGACGAAGAAACATCGCTGAGGACCGCGGCCCGCTCGAGAAGTTTTTCAAGGACGCCAGGCTCGGAGTCCGGGCCAAATCCGCGGGCGGCATCGGCGGCAGGTGAATAAGCGCGCAGAGCCTCGGAAAGAGCGGGGTCGCCGACGAGGTCGCGGAGCATCCAGAAGACGAAGGTAGCCTTGGTGCGGTAGTAGACCGGCGAGATGGAATGGGCGAGCGGCTGGCCGGGGCTTACGCCGGGACTGGACGGCTCGGCAAGCGCGAGTGCCATGCGACCGGAGCTGAGAGCTTCAAGCGCCTTTTGGCGGCCGGATTGCTTTTCAAGCCAGAGCGTGCTCATAAATTGGGCGACACCCTCGCTGAGCCAGGGGCGAGGAGAATTCATCCAGGCGTGAGTGAGGGCGTGGGCAAAGACGCCGGTGAGCTGATCGGGTGCGGCCTGGCGAATGGCAGTGGCAAGCATCGAACCGGTTTCAAAGGGCGCGTCTTCAGGGTCCGGGAGATCGAGGATGGTGAGTTGGGAGCGCGGAGACTGGCCCAACCAGCGTTGAAGAAACGGCGTGACGGTGGAATCGGCTGAGACCCAGGCGGGCACGGCGGCTTCGTTGTCCGGGAGGGCCCACAACGTGGTGTTGCTGGCCTGATGGGCCGTGCGAATGGCAACGAAGAGGCTGGGGGCTTCAAAGCCAAGGGTTGCGTTGTCGAGGCTGGCCGTCGCGATCCCTGCGACCTCATTGGTTGCAGAGTCAGTAACGGAGAGCGGCGCGGACTGGCCGTTGATGAGCACGACCGTGGGCGGCTGGCTGTGAGGAAATTCATCGGTGAGGCGGAGAGTGAAGGTTGCGCCAGCCAGGCGCAGCTTGTGCTCACCCATTTCGTCAAAGACGCGCGCGCCGTCGCCAAGAAGAACGGGAACGCTGGATACGGGATACCAGACGACGTTGCCGAAGCCGCGCAGGCCGGTGAAGTCGACGCTGATCGCGTCCCAGTCAGAATCGAGGGCTTCGTCAGAAGGCGTGCCGATGGCGAGGAGCCGCTGCGCAGATTGGGTGATGGCTCCTGAGTAAGTGGCATCGAGCTGGAGGGTTGCGCCCGGAGCGAGGGGCGTGGCGAGAGGAATGGCAGCCTCGTGGAGCTGGCCAGTGTGGTCAACGTCAGAGTTGAGCGTGGTCACGGTGAAGGCGACATCGTGCGAGCCGATGCGGATGCGTTCCCAATGGAGCGCCGAGGAGATTTGCAGCGGGATGCGCGCGAGCGGGGTTTTGCCGTCGTTGCGCACCGTGACGCGAGCGCGGACGGCGAGGGAATGCTCGGCGGAGCGGAGATGCACGTCCATGTTGAAAGCGGTGAAGGTGACGGCGCGGCGGTCGGCATCAGTAGCGGTCGGTGCTGAGACGGGCTGGCCGGAAATTTGCGGCGCGGCGGGGCCGGCAGTAGTGCTGGTCTGGCCGTTTTCGTCGGTGGAACGGGAGAAGATGACCTGGCCGTGCGGCTGCTGATCCTGCGGTGACGCGGGCGCGGGAGGGGATTGTGGTGAAGTCGAGATCGCTGCGAAAAAGATCGCGCTTGCGGTAAAAAAACGGGATGCCCGGGTGATCTGGGCGATTGCGCAATTCATGAACCGAGGCCTTTCTGCATTTTTGGTTTGGACGCGGCAGCATTGCGTGGGGCACCACTGCGTGGGGCGGCCTCTTGGACAGGTCTGGTGGAGGCTCCGGCAGCAGCAGCGCGGCGCTGGCGGGAGGCCTCGTAGAGAACGACGGCTCCAGCCGCGGAGACATTGAGCGAGGTGACGCCACCGGCCATGGGAATGCGCAAGACGTGGTCGCAGGTGCGGCGGACGAGGTCGTGGAGACCAGCGCCTTCGCCGCCGAGGACGACGACGAGATTGCCGGTGAAATCGAACTGGTCGTAGTCGGTGGGGCCACTTTCGTCGAGGCCGACGATCCAGAGATTTTGGCGCTTGAGATCCTCCAGGGCGCGGACCAGATTGACGACGCGTGCGATGCGGAGGTGCTCGGCTGCGCCGGCGCTGGCTTTGACGGCCGCAGGGCTGAGGGGAGCAGAGCGGCGCTCGGTGAGGAGGACGCCGTCGACACCGGCGCCATCGGCCACGCGAAGCAGAGCACCAAGATTCTGCGGATCTTCGACGCCGTCGAGGGCGAGGAGGAGACGAGCGGTTGTGGAGTTGGCGGGATCGGGCGTGAAGAGATCTTCGATGGAGAGAAATTCCTGTGGGTGGACGAAGGCGACGACTCCCTGGTGAGCCGGGGTCTTGGCGGTGAGGGTAAGCTGCTCGCGCGCCTCCTCGCGCAGGCGGACACCGGCCTGGCGGCATTGAGCGACGAGACGGTCAAGACGGGCGTCGTGGCGCTCGCGAGCAACCACGACGTGATCGAAGCGGCGGCGACCGGCCTTGAGGGCTTCTTCAACCGGGTGCAGGCCGTAGAGAACTTCCATAGAGATAGTTTACGGCGGTTCCCCGATTGCGATGAGTCGTCTCTGGCGCGGTTCAACGCGGCTTTTTCTTGATGAAAAGCCACTTAGCGATGGCACTTCGCTCTACACCAATTGGGGAGCCGCAATCGTTTTTGCAAGTGGCAAATCGCTGGCCGCGTGAGTTCGAACCCGGCGATTTCCAATCCCAGGTCTCAGAAACGAGACCTGGGTCACCCCTTTTTGGCTCCGGATGCCTCACACTTTGGGCGCCCGATTTGAAATGGAACTAAACGGTCAAAGAGGATTCGGCGACGATCTTAGACGATCTTATCGGTGCCAGGTCCGAAGATATCTTCATGCTCCACCGAGCTGCGATGCTTTGAGTCGACCTGAAGCGTGAGCTGCTGCTGTTTTTTGTCACGAAGGATGGTGACCTGGACGGGCTTGCCGACGTTGGAACGGAGGGAGCGGTCCCAGTCCGCGGAAGTGGCGATGGAATCGGAGCCCACTTTGAGGATCACGTCAAAGGCCTTGAGGCCTGCTTTAGAGGCTTCGCTCTTTTTGGCGACCTGCTTGACCATGAGGCCGCCCTGCACGCCGAGGTAGTCCGACATTTGCGAAGTGAGCGGCTCAACCATCGCGCCCACGTTCAGGGTGCCCGTAAAGAGCGACATGTGGAAGCCGCTGGAGACGGGCGCGCTGCCGCTGCCGGGAAGAATGCCCAAGCCCGACGGCGGAAGCGGCGATATGCCGTCGGCATCGACGTTGATCTTGCTCCAGATGTCATGGTCGAGGGCTCTGCGGTCGACCAGTTGCACGGCGATGGTCTGGATGTTGCCGTCGCGGCTGATTTCGAGGCTCACCTTGCGTCCGGGTGGAATCTCGCGCAGGATGCGGCGCAAAGCATCGGCGCTTTCAACAGTCTGTCCGTCGATGGCGAGGACGACGTCATTGATTTTCAGGCCGATTTGCCCGGCGGGAGCATCGTGATCGATGAGCGTGATGACCGCGCCTCGGACGTCCTTGAGCTTGAGGGTCTGCGCTTTGTCAGCGTCAACGTCACTGACATCGACACCGAGATAGCCAGCCGTGCTGGAGTGGGCGAGCAGCGGGCTGGTGTCATCAACGAATGGCGCGAGTCCCTGGGCATGGGCCGCTGGCTGAGCCACCAGAAGAAAGGTGGCGGCCACGGCGAGCACGGCAAAGATGAGATGTGATTCTAATTTACGGTACGGCCTCAAAAGGTATTTCATTGCTTCTTCTCCCCGGTTCATCTTTATCCGGCCTGCGCTCTTGTATGACGGCGCGATAACCAGAAGGGTATGCACAGTTACTGAATTTCGGACACCCGGCTCAAAACCTGCCGGGAAACAGTTCTAATCTGGGGGCTCTGGTCAGAATTGGAGACAGAATAAAGCACCTGCCTGACGCTGGTATCGGCTTCGACAGGCTCCAGCAAACTGATGGCTGCGGTGCGGACGGCAGGGTCACTGTCGTTGAGCACCGCTTGAAGAACGGCATCGCGGACGCGCACATCGTCGGCAACATAGGGCTGCAGGCCTTCGAGGGCCTTTTCGCGGACCTTGGCACTGCGGTCACGCCGCAGCGCTGCCATGAGCGCTTCGCGGATGCCGGTGGGCTGGCAGCTGTGGCCGGCGCGGCACTCTGCCGCCAGCAGCGCCACCGAGTCATCACGAATGCCGGGCGAGGTGGCATCTTCAGTGGCCAGCATGAGCAACTGCCGGATTGTAGGGTCGTCGAGCGAGCCCTCGATCTGGCGAGGGACGACCTGGTTGTAGCTCACATCGACAATTTCGCTGTTAGGCTGGCGCACGATGGCGGAAACGCCAGCCACGTTGGCCAATTGCGGCAACGCCTCCGCGGATGGCGCCTTGAGCGGAGTTGAGGCCGCGGTTTGCGTGGCTGCCGCGTGAGCAGCGCGGCTCTGCGCGTACTGGAAACCGCCGAGAAGGCCCGCTCCGGCTCCAGCGACGAGCAGGAGCACAGCCGCAACGGGAGCGGCCTGCAGGCTGGCAAAGTTGGAGAGAATGCGCTCGCCGAGGCGCTCATACCAGCGCTTGGGCGGAAGTGAGTCCAATGCTTCGTCAAGACGAAGGTGAGCGCGGGCGACGAGATTCGGGTTCGGCTCCACGACGGGATGCGCACTGGCGAGCACCTTGAGCGCCACCACCTGTTCCTGCTCGCTTTGGCAATGCGGGCAGCCGGATAAGTGCCGCTCGAGTTCATGCACCAGCTCGTCAGAGAGCTCACCGTATGCTGCAGTGACCATTCGTTCATGTGCCAGTTCGCAATTCATAGATACGTCCTTCCAGCCTCAAAAATTCAGCTTTAATTTAACGACTCTCAGCTCTTCGCTTTCAGCGTTCAGCTTCATTGAGTCTTTGCCCTTCGTTCGTTACTTTAACTCCGCCAGCTGCAAACGCAACTTCTTTGTTGCGCGGAAGAGAGTGTTCTTGGCAGTCTCTTCAGTGGTATTCAACATTTCGCCGATGGTGCGCAGGCGTAATCCCTGGTAGTGCTTCAATTCAAAGACCATCCGCTCGCGCGGCGTAAGTTTGCCCAGCGCCGCCTGAATCTTTTCGCCAAGCATCTTGCGGTCAAGCTCGCGGGCGGGGTTGGAAAACGACCGATTGTCGGATATGGACGCCAGCACGTCGATCTCATCTCCGGTGCGGTCAACCACCACGGCGTGGTCCTCGCGGCGGGTCTTGCGACGCCGCAACTGGTCCAGGCACAGGTTGGTAACGATGCGATAAATCCAGGTATAAAAAGAGCACTCAAAGCGGAAGTTTCCAATATATCGGTAGGCCTTGAGGAATGCTTCCTGGTAAATATCCTCAGCATCCTGCTCTGAGCCGGTGAGGTGCAAGGCGAGACGCAGAACCTGATGCTCATATTGACGCACCAGAGCGTCAAAGGCAGCGCGGGATCCGGACTGAGCCTCACGGATCAGGTCCATCTCGTGGGCGCGGCTCTGCACGCGCTCCTGATTCCGGCTCGCCTCCTCGCGACTTGCTCCGCCCATTGCTCTTGTCGCAGCCACGCCTGGAGTGGATTGTACCCTTCCAACTGCCGGCCACGCCAAAGTGGAGGCTGCCTGGGCAAGACTCATGGGACGTAGGGTCATGGAAACGCCGATCGAATCCGTAGCCATCGCCACTCCGCTCGCGGAAGATGAAACCGGTGCGCACCCAAATAGACGTGGAATGATGGGTTTGGTCAACAAGCGGCAAGGAACGAGAGGCGCGAGGGAGCAAGGGAGCGAGGGGGCAAAGGAATAAGGGGCGAAACAGCGGCGACTGGTGAGGGCGGGGAATCAAGTGGTTGACCGGTAAACTGGGGAAACGATGACTGGAAATCTGTTTGAAAGCATGAGGGAAGAGGGGAAAGACAGGGCGGCAGGCGGGTGGTTTACGGCGCACTGCGACGGCGGCGCGCGGGGTAATCCTGGGCCGGCGGGCTACGGGGCGGTGGTTGAGGACCCCGAAGGACAGGTTGTGGCCCGGCTGAGCGAGTATCTGGGGCGGCAAACCAATAATTATGCCGAATATAAGGGATTGCTGGCGGTGCTCGCGTGGGCGCTCGCGAATGGGACGAGACGGCTGAGGGTGGTATCGGATTCGGAGCTGATGGTGCGGCAGATGAAAGGTCAGTACAAGGTGAAGAGCCCCGGACTAAAGCCGCTGTGGGAGGAGGCGCAGAGCCGCGCGCACAAGCTTGAAGGGTTTGAGATGCGGCATACCCTGCGCGGAGGAAACAAAGAGGCGGACCGGCTGGCGAATGCGGCGATGGATAAGGGACAGGGAGTAGGGAGTAGGGAGTAGGGAGTAGGGAGTAGGGAGTAGGGAGTAGGGAGTAGGGAGTAGGGAGTAGGGAGTAGGGAGTAGGGAGTAGGGGGGGGGGAGTAGGGAGTAGGGAGTAGGGAGTCGCGGAGATGGCTGCGTATTCGTGCCCAAAGCCGGCTTTCGGGTGAGCATAGAATCAAATCCAACTCACTGAACTTGAACCCTTGGAGGGTACTCCAATGTCCGGATTCTTGCGCGGTGCATTGCGAGTTCTTGGTTCCCGACCCGGCGTGGCGCTGACCGCGTGCACCGCCCTTCTCTTGCTTGCACCATTCATCCTGTGGCCCCAAAATTCCGTTCAATCGGAACTCGTTCGGCTCCAGCGAGAACGCGGTTACCGGCTGGTTTCAGTGAAGGTGTTCGACAACAAGGTCTATACGATTTCGTTCGCTGATGGCGCGATGGCAGCTTCGAAGCCATTTGTCGATCAAGGGTCAGTGGAAAGCGGCACGGTTTCGCCCGATGGGACAAGGATTGCGTTTTCCCACTGCCTGCCCCCGGGATTTACGCACCCGAAACCGAACATACAGTTGTGCCCTGGCGGCTTTGTTCTGGCCACCGTGCGATCTGACGGAAGCGACCTGAAGGACTACCTGGGTTTGGTGAATCAGGGGTCGCCTATCTGTTGGTCTCACGATATGTCAAAGCTGGTAACGACAATGGACGACCGGCGGCAAAAGCAGGGTTGGTCCAATGACAAATTGCTGATTTTCGATCTCAACTCCGGGCAGACTGAGGTAGTGGATACCGAACTTGACGCTTTTGCCGTACCCCAGTGCTGGTCGCCAGACGATAAGCGGATCGTCTATACGGTCAACAAGCCCGGGGGGATTCGCAGCCTGCGTCTCTTCGACACGCAGACAAAGGTATCGAAAGAAATCGCCAGCGGAGGTTTTGGGACCTGGTCTCCCGATGGGAAGTGGATTGCGTACCTTTTCTGCCCGCCGTCCTTGCGTGGCTGTGCCTATCATGTCATGGGCACATCCGGCGGTGAACAGAAAGTGCTTTTCTCCACCGATGGTCAGACCGGTTTGTCGTGGTCACCCGACTCACGTTTTGTTGCGTATGTCAGCATCGCAGGGATAACCGAGAGGAAACCGTGGGAGATGATGCGCGAGGTGGTAACGCTTCGGGTCAGGCGACTCGAAGATGGCGCGGAATACTCATGCGTCAATTTCTATGATGGCGATCTGATGTGGTTCAACTGGGTAAGTTGAAAATCCCTCCTGGGGTGCTGATAATTTGTGGACGGGAGGGCCTGCTCACGGGGCGATTTCCGCGGATCGGGCGAAGATCTGGTTGAGGTCGCGGCCGCTGGCGGCGTCTTTGGTGAAAGTGAAGGTGCCTTGGTCGCGCATCTCATGAGCTGCGCGCAGGAATGCGCCGAGGGCTGCACGGGATAGAGCGCCCCCGACGCTGATGCGCCTGACGCCGATCGCCGAGAGCGTAGCGAAGTCGAGCGGAGAATCGCCGACGCCCGCGAGCACATTCACGGGTCGATCAACGGAACGGATCACGGACTCGATGTCTTCGCGGCGCGTGAGTCCCGGCGCGTAGAGAACGTCAGCTCCCGCCTCCTGGAAGGCCTGGAGACGGCGGATGGTGTCGTCGAGGTCTGGGCGACCCGTGATAAAGTTCTCGGCGCGAGCGGTGAGCATAAAGGGAAATGAGAGGGAGCGCGCTGCTTCAGCGGCTGCTGCGATGCGCTCGGCGGCGGCGCCGATCTCGTAGATGGGATCTTCGGGACGGCGGGTTGCGTCTTCAATTGAGCCGCCGACCAGTCCGGCAGCGGCGGCAAGCAGGATGGTTTGCGCGGCGTCCTCGGGCGCATGGCCGTAGCCGTTTTCGAGATCGCCATTGACCGGCAGATCGACAGCGGCGGCGACGCCGGCGACGTGCTCCAGCATGGCGTCGCGGCCCACCTGGCCGTCAGGTTTACCAATAGAAAAAGCATAGCCGGCGCTGGTGGTGGCCAGCGCTTCAAAGCCGAGGTGTGCGAGCAGCCGCGCTGTGCCAACGTCCCAGGGGTTGGGGATGATGAACGCGCCTTCCCGCTCATGCAGCGCGCGAAAGATGCGGGATTTTTCGATTTGCGTGAGCATCGGACCTCGATGACATTGAGGTATGGGTAATTCTTCCCCACCCTAGCCACAAAAAGCGCGGCTAGAATGGGGCACCCTGGGTTAGTATTTGTCTCGCCTGGATCGATTCCCTGCTCTTCAGATTTTGCGGCCGAGGTCGTTGCGCCAGGCGCGGTGGTCGCTTTCGAGCAGGTGGTCGGCGCACTCAGGGCCCCAGGAGCCGGCGAAATAATTGGGAAACACCTCGGGCTTTTTTGCGGCCCAGGCTTGCAGGATGGGCGTGTAAAGAGCCCATGTAGTTTCAACGCCATCGCGATGGGCGAAAAGGGTCTGGTCGCCGAGCATGGCATCGAGGAGCAGGCGCTCATAGCCGTTGGCGCTCGACTTGCCGAAGGCGGCCTCGTAGTCGAAGTCCATATTGACGGGGCAGACGGTCATCTCGGGCGTGGTGGGCACCTTGGCGCCGAAACGCAGGGCAATGCCCTCGTCAGGCTGGATGCGGATGGTGAGCAGGTTGGGCTGAATCTCGCTGCATGGGCCGGAGAGCGCCATGCGATTGAAGATCAACAGCGGCGGCTGCTTGAAGAGGATGGAGATTTCGGTAGCGCGCTTCTTCATGCGCTTGCCGGCGCGGAGGTAAAAGGGCACGCCGGCCCAGCGCCAGTTTTCGATCTCGAGGCGGAGCGCGGCGTAGGTCTCAGTGCCGGACTCGGGATTGACGCGTTCTTCATCGCGGTAGCCAATGACGTGCTGGCCGTCGACGATGCCGGGACCGTACTGGCCGCGCACGGTGTGGAGGATGGGTATGGGCGGAATGGCCTTCCAGACTTTAAGCTTTTCGCGGCGCACGCTGTCGGCTTCGAAGCTTGACGGCGGCTCGAGGGCAACGAGCGAGAGCACCTCCATCATGTGGTTCTGGACCACGTCGCGCAGAGCGCCGGCCTTCTCGTAAAAAGGGCCGCGACCTTCGACGCCCAGGGTTTCAGCGACAGTGATCTGCACGTGGTCAATGTAATTCCGGTTCCAGACAGGCTCGAAGATGCCATTGGCGAAGCGAAAGACGAGGAGATTCTGGACGGTTTCCTTGCCCAGGTAGTGATCGATGCGGAAAACCTGGTTCTCGCTGAAGACGGCGTTGACCTGGTGGTTGAGCTCGCGAGCCGAGTCGAGATCGTGGCCAAAGGGCTTTTCAATAACAATTGCAACGCGACCTTTCTCGGGCTGCGCCAAGCCGTGAGCGCCTAGATTTTCAATGATGTCGGTGAAGAACTCGGGCGCGGTGGCAAGGTAGAAGAGACGATCGTCGCCGATTCCCTTCTCTTTGGCGATGCGATCGAGCTCCGTCTTCAAGGCGCCGTAGTGACCGGGGTCATCGAAGTTGAGGGGAAAGTAGCTGATGTGGTCGACGAAGCCATCGAGCTTGGGATCGCTCTTGTCGGCGCCGCCGAATTCCACGATGCCCTCGCGCATGTCGGCAGCGAATTCGTCGCCGAGGGGGCGACGCGCCACGCCGATAATGGCGAACTTGGTGGGCAGAAGATCGGCCTGCCAAAGATGAAAGAGCGCGGGGAGAAGCTTGCGCTTGGTGAGGTCGCCGGAGGCGCCAAAGATGACGAGAATGCCCGGATCGGGAATGCGTTCGCCGCCCTTGGGGACTTGGGAAAGATCCTCGGGGTGAACTGTCATTTGCATCGTTGCCATGGATTAACCTCCCGCGGACAGAAAGCCAACAGCAGACAGCTAACAGCAAACAGCTTGACCTACGAAAACGAGGCTCACCAAATCCTCGAGAAGCTCAGGGCTGACGGCTGTTTGCTGTTTGTTGTTCGCTGCGTGCTGTTTTGCTGTCAGCTAGCTTTTTGCTTTGGCGAAACGTTTGTTCACTTCAGCCCAGTTGACCACATTCCACCAGGCAGCGAGGTAGTCGGGGCGGCGGTTCTGATACTTGAGGTAGTACGCGTGCTCCCAGACATCGTTGCCGAGGATGGGATAGATGCCCTGCGAGAGCGGCGAGTCCTGGTTGCCGGTGGTGATGACCTTGAGCTTGCCGCCGGTGAAGACGAGCCATCCCCAGCCCGAGCCGAACTGCTTGGCCGTGGTCTCATTGAAGGTCTTCTTGAGCGCTTCGAAATCGCCGAAGTCGGCCGAGATCTGCTTGGCGATGTCGCCGGAGGGATGACCGCCGATGCCGGACGAGTTGGCCTTGCCCATGATGGTCCAGAACATGGAGTGGTTGGAATGGCCTCCGCCGTTATTGCGGACCGTGCCACGGATGTCTTCAGGAACCGCATTGAGATCGCTAATGAGATCGTCGACAGATTTTTCGGCCAGCTTGGGATGACTGGCAAGGGCGCCGTTCACATTATTGATGTAGGTCTGGTGGTGCTTGTCGTGGTGAAGATGCATGGTTTCAGCATCGATGAAAGGTTCGAGCGCGTTGTAGTCGTAGGGAAGCGACGGTAACTCGTATGCCATTGGGAACATCTCCTCGTTCGGATTGTAATGTGTGGGTTTGACCCGGTTGCTCTGTGGGTAACTCCGGCGCGGGACGAGAACGGTCAGCGGGCGCTCGGAACGTGAGGCATGGAGAACTGATGCAACCTCATTTTCACATACGCAGCAATGCCTGCTTCTAGGATGGATGCGGAAATGGGGGATCGGGGTGCGGGAAAGTTGGCGGCCGCCAAGCCTGGAGCGAGGCAAGCGGCTGGCGCAATCTCATGGGGTGGGATTGTTGCCTTGCGAGATGAAAGCCGGCCAGTGGGCAGGCCGAGAATCGTCTTCCATTACGAGTGTTCCGGCTTGAACGCACCGGCTAATCCGGTGGCGGATAGAAAGGCAGCTTTTCGTTTTTCTCGTTGGCGCGCCGTATGGTGGCATCGTCAAGCAGCAGTGCGGGAGCGATGACGGTGGCCGGCGGGTCGCCGAAGTAGTTAGCGGTCCAAAGATCCTTGCCCGCAGCTTCGACGCTGGAGCGGAGAGCGCGGTCGTCAATCTCATCAAGCTCGGCGCCGCGAACCAACTCACGTTTGCCATCGGAGCTGACGCGGTAGAGGAGGCGCGGCGTCATTTCGCCACCCATGGTTTGGACAAAATAGACGCTCTGCAACCCGCGATCTTTGGCGATGGCTAGCAGTTTCCGGTTCAGTTCGTCGGTGGTGAGGCCGTTTTCCGCAGTGATTTTGAGGACTCCAATCATGGGGCGCGCGGCTCCGGTGACACCGGCTCGGCCGTGGCCGTTGGATTGCGGGAAGTCGCGCACCGGCTGGCGGCCGATGAGGTAGTTGTCGAGGCGGCCGGCGTCGACGAGCTTGACGGCCTGCGCGGGAACGCCTTCGTCATCGGCGTCGTACGCGCCGAGGAGGCCCTTGCCGTCGAAGGTTTTCAGGCCCGGATCGTCGACGGCGCTCATGAAATCGGGCATGACACGCGCATGGTAGCTGGAGGCAAAGGCGCCGTTGGTGCGCGCCTCAGTGCCGAGGGGTGGGCGCGTGGCCGTGATCGCGCCGGCAAGCAAAGCGCGCAGAGTATCGGTTGCGGCGTCGGCCGAGAAGAGCAACGGGCCGTGATACTCCTCTTCGACCAGCGGCGCCTTGCGCAGATCGGCAAGCGAGGTAATTTCCTCTACGGCGTGCTTGTTGAATTCGGCCTCGGAGTCGAGTTCCGCGGGCGAGGTGCCCGATGAGCCGTAGGAGCGGTCGAGGCGCATGCCATCGGCGGCTTGCATGCCCACGGCAAAGGACTCCTGGTACTCGGCCGCGGATTTACGGACAATGGTTCCTTCGCTGGTGACAAGCCAGGTAGTGTTGGCGCGGGCCCGGAAGCTGGACGTGGAGTATTCGATGTCGTGCCGGTCTGCGCTGACGGAGGAGTCGGTGCGGAAAAGACCGCTCGACCGAGATACGCGATCGACCCAGGCATTCTCGTCAAGATGAAGCGCGATTGGGTCAGCCAGCGAGATGAAGGGTTTCTCCTGGCTGAAGTCGTCAGCTTGCGGAGGCGTCTGCACTTGTTTTAATGCCGCCTGCTTTTGCGCGTAGGCTGAGAGAGCGTTTTTGTAGGCCTGATCGGTTGCGTTCCACAGCGCGGAGCGAAGGGCTACTGGATCGTTGTCGAGAGCGGCCAGTTCAAGCGAACCGTCACCGCGGCCACCGGAGCTGTCGGTTTTGTAGTCGCCCACACGAACGGTGACGCGCGCCACGCGCTGGTGAGCGTGCTGGGGGCCTTCGCTGGCACCGAACTCCGCGGTAACGGAGAATTCGTTGACTTCTTCAATGCGGTACTGGATGAAGAATGGCTTGGCGAAGCCCTTCAACTGCAGTTCGCTCATGCTGCGATCGAGCTCAGCGAGCATCGCCTTGAGGACAGGATCTTTTTCGGCGTCGGCGCGGGTGGGTTGAGCCTGGGCGGCGCCCGTGACGAGGAAAATTGCGAACAGCAGCGAAGCAGTGGACAGGAACCTTATCGTGTGCGAATGTAGCCCCCACCCTAAAGCTCTCCGCTTCGCTCCGAACTTTAGAATGGGGCACCCCGCAATGAAGAGGAGCCGCATTGAGTGGCAACGCAGCCTCCGCCCTAAAGCTCTCCGCTTCGCTGCGAACTTTAGAATGGGGCACCCCGCTGGGTTATGAATGACGGAAGCGTTCGGATTCATTGCGCCTCCTTGGCTGCGGGCGCTTGAGAATCCGCGGCGGGGATGGGCAATATGGGCGGGCGCGCGGTGCCTTGCGGCTGGCGCTGGGTTTCGATGGTGCTGAGCAGCATGGCAGGAGCGACGGCGCTGACGGGGATGGTGCCCGACTCGGCTCCGCACTCGCCATTGAAAACTTCGCTTTGATCGCCGGTGGCAACGATGCTCTTCATGGCCGCCAAGGGAGTTCCGACAATGCTGACGCCGCGAACCAGCTCGTCGGGACGGCCGTCAACATAGACGCGCCAGACAACGAGCGGAATCACCTGGAAAGCCTGCGGCGAACTGCGCTGCGTGACGGCGAAGCCGGAGGAGATGTCTTCAAAGTAGAGGCCATAAGCCTTGCCCTGTTTTTTGGCTTCTTCGATGAGCTGCTTGCGCAGCTCGTTGTCGGAGACGCTCTTGGTCGAGGTGACAATGAGGTTGCCCTGGCGGCCGGTGGGCACGTGGCCAGCTTCAGCGCGGCCGTGGCCGTTGGACTCGTCGAAGCTGGCGATGGGCAAACGCGACATGAGGAAGGTTTTCAGCACGCCGTCCTGGATGAGGTCGACGCGTTCCGCTTTCTGGCCTTCGTCGTCGTACTGGTAGCTGCCGCTGAGCCAGGTTTTGCCGAACGTAGTCCTGGTGGGATCGTCGGCGACAGAGAGAAAGGTGGGCAGAATATCTTTCCCGACATCCTTTGTGAAGGTCTGGCCTTCTTCGTCGCCGCGCTGGCGCTGGCCCTCGAGCCGGTGGCCGAGCACCTCGTGAAAAAAGACCGCGGCGGCGCGGCCGGAGAGAATGGCCGGCCCATCGAAGGGCTCAGTGACGGGGGCCTTGCGAAGCGCTTCGAGACTGTTGCCCAGTTCGCGCATGGCCGCTTCAAGATCGGCCTGTTTGGGCAGCCCATCGACTGTTTCGGCCTCGAAGGTTTGCTCGCGAAAGAGATCCATGCCATCTTCAGCGCGCGTGACGGCGACGGCTACAAGCCGGGCCTGCAGATGCGGCGCGACAATTTGCGAGCCCTCGGACGAGGCAAAATAATCTGTTTCGTTTTGAACCGTGAGCACCACCATGTTCTGGTAGACATCAGGGTATTCGCGAAAGATCTTCGACAGTTCCCTCACCCGCTGCTCCCACGCGGCGCGATCGACGACCACAGGCGGAGCGACGGAGCCGACGAAGGTTTGCGGCGCCTGCTGGCTGAAGTCGGGCGATGTGTCTTCTTCCCTGGCGCGCACCTGGGCTTCGGTCTTGACGCGCAGGTAGTTGTCGAGCGCATTGCCGTATCCGGTGTTGGTGGCCATCCAAAGCGAGCGCGCGAGAGCCTCGTGGTCGTCGGCAAGCGGCAATTGCAGGCTGTTGACGGCTGAACCGCGATGCGTGCCGTGCGTGTTATCGAGCTTGGGATCGCCCACCCGGACTTGCACGTCGGCAACTCGGGTGCGGCCTGCGGAGCTGTCGGACACAGCGCCATACTGGGCACGAATGCCGACATAGCTCGAGTCACTGACCGAATAGCTGAGGAAATAAGGCGGCAACTGATTTTCAGGGCCCTGTTGACCGGTACCCGACGCAGAGGACTTGCCGAGCGACGTAAAAGCGCGATGCAGCTCGGTGGTCATGGCGTCAAGGAGGACGGGAGTGGACTGTTGCGCGCTGGCTGAGACCGGGATGACGAGCAGAGAAGCCAAAGCGGCTGCGGTCATGAGGAGCGAGCGGCCTGGAGCGCGACGGCGCGGCGCAGAGGGCAAATAATGATCTGGCGTAAGGGCTGGGATTTCGAGTAAAAGCATCTGTATGCCTGATTGTCGCAGGTTTACTGAAATATAGGAGAGATGATATGACATTTCGCCGCCAATTGCCGCTTTTGCTCTGTTCGGCCGCGATGCTGGGCGCGATGATTCCCGGGACGCTGGCTGCGCAGGCGGCGGCCACCGCTCCCGCGCCGGCTTCGGCCACGGCGGCGTCGGCGGCGCCCGCGAATCCTGAGCAGGCCTACAGGCTATCGCCGGATAAGCTGGCCAAGGCGATTGCGCTTAGCCGCATTCGCAACATCCTGAATATTGCGGGATCGATCTGGGGCATCGTATTCGTGTGGCTGCTGCTGGCCGCGCGCGGCTGGGCCGGGATCGAAAGATGGGCGCAAGCGATTTCAAGCAAGCGGTGGGTTCAGGGCCTGGTGTTTCTTCGCCGCTTACTTCATCGTCTCGACGCTGGCCGGCCTGCCGTGGACTGGCTGGGACAACATTACGAGCGCAGCTACGGAATCAGCGTGCAGGGATGGGGAAGCTGGTTTGGCGACGAGGGAAAGGCGCTGGGGCTGGCGCTGGTGTTCGGCGTGCCGATTCTGCTGCTATTCAACTGGATTGTGCGGCGCTGGCCGCGGCGCTACTGGCTGGGCATTTGGGTCGTCACGCTGCCGATCCTGGTGCTGGTGATTTTTATTGCGCCTTTGCTGGCTCCCATCTTCGACAAGTTCGAGCCGCTCCAGCAAAATCATCCCGCGCTGGTGGCGGAACTGGAGAAAGTGGTCGCACGCACCGGAACCGATATTCCGCCCGATCGCATGTACCTGATGAAGGCCAGCCTGAAGACCAATGGGCTGAATGCCTATGTGAACGGAATCGGCGCCACCAAGCGGATCGTGGTGTGGGATACGACGGCGGGCCAGGTCCCCGACGACGAAGTGCTGTTCATCTTTGGCCACGAGAGCGGCCACTACGTGCTGCACCACATTCCCAAGGACATTGCCATCTACTCGATTGGCCTGTTCTTTGTGTACTGGGCGTGCGCGGGGTTTGCCGCATGGATGGTGCGGCGCTTCGGGCCGCGATGGGGCGCCGACGAATTGTCATCGCGCACGGGATTCGTGGTGCTGCTGTTTGCGATCTCGATTGCGAGCTTTCTGCTGGAGCCGGCGGCCAACGCCGTGAGCCGCCACTATGAGCACCAGGCCGATGTGTACGGGCAGGAGGCGATTCACGGGATTGTTCCCGATCCGCAAAAGACGGCAGTGGCCGCGTTCAACGCGCTGGGCGCAGGCGTGGCTCGAAGATCCCAATCCGAGCCCGTTCATCGAGTTCTGGCTCTACAACCACCCCAGCACGGAGCACCGCGCCGAGTTTGCGGAGCATTACGATCCGTGGGCGAACGGAGGGCATGGGGAGTTCTTTAAGAACTAGGGAATAGGACGTAGGAACTAGGGAATAGAAACATGGGGACGGACGTAGAGGCACTCGAAGCACAATTCAGCGATGGGGGTACCGGGCGGCGATTCAGGTGAGCAGCTCGAAGATGCCGGCGGCGCCCATGCCGCCGCCGACGCACATCGTCACCATGCCGTAGCGCGCGCTCCGCGCTTTCATCTCTTGGAGAAGTGTGGCGGTGAGTTTAGCGCCGGTGCAGCCGAGCGGATGGCCGAGGGCGATGGCGCCGCCGTTGACGTTGATGCGCGCCGGATCGAGACCGAGCGCGCGAATGATGGCCAGGACCTGCGCGGCGAAGGCTTCGTTCAATTCGATGAGGTCGATGTCGTTGAGCGTGAGGCCGGCGAGCGCGAGCGCCTTGGGGATGGCAGTGATGGGGCCGATGCCCATCTCTTCAGGCAGGCAGCCGGTGACGGCGTAGGAGACGAGGCGCGCGAGCGGCTGAATGCCGAGCTCGCGCGCGCGAGCGGCATCCATGAGGACGACTGCGGCGGCGCCGTCGGAGGTTTGCGAGGAGTTGCCGGCGGTGACGGTTCCCTGCGCGTGAAAGACGGGCTTGAGTTGCGCGAGAGCTTCGGCGGAGGTGTCGGCGCGCGGGCCTTCGTCGGCGGAGAAGATTCCTTTTCCTGGACTTGCGGCTTGCCGGCCGTTGCGCCCGGAGCAGCAGTGGTGACCTTGCACCGGAATGAGTTCTTCGGCGAAGCGGCCGGCGGCTTGCGCGGCGAGAGCTTTCTGGTGGCTCGCGAGCGCGAACGCGTCCTGATCATCGCGCGAAATTCCGTAATGGCGGGCGACGCGCTCGGCGGTGAGTCCCATGGTGAGCAGCGAGGCCGGATAGTTGGCGGCGAGCCAGGGATTGGGGCTGGGCTTGTTGCCGCCCATGGGAATGAGGCTCATGGATTCGGCTCCGCCGGCGACGATGACGCTGCGCGGCGCCGGAGCGGATGCGCTGATCGGCGATCGCGATGGCTTCGAGGCCCGAGGCGCAGAGGCGATTGACGGTGGCGCCGGGAATTTCGACGGGAAGGCCGGCGCGCAGAGCGGCCATGCGGGCGATGTTGAAGCCCTGCTCGCCCTCGGGCTGGGCGCAGCCGAGGATGACGTCGTCGATGTCGGCTTTGTCGAGGCCGGGACCTTGTCCAAAGCCCCGCTCAATGCAGTTGCGGCGAGATCGTCGGGGCGGGTAGTGGAGAGCGCGCCTTTGGGGGCGCGGCCGACGGGCGTGCGGACGGCGGCGACGAGGACGGCTTCCGGCATGGGTGGCTCCTGCGGAGCAGCGGTCAGTGATCAGTGGTCAGCGAGACGGCGACCCGCTGGCTCATTGTTAGATGGCTAGACGGGCAGAGGTCAAGTGATCCCGGCGCCGGCTCGGGATGCGACGCTAGTCCTGCGGTGTCGAGCAGCGTCCATGCGTTGCGTGAGTAAAAGTGGTAGATGGTGCGCCGGTCGATCGACTGGAGTCGGCGAGGGCGTCGTGGTCGAGGCGCGGCGGCGGATGGCGCATGCCGATCTGCGCCTCGTGAACCTGCTCGGGCGATGCGGGATCGATGCCCCAGTTGAAGCCGAGGACGTTGCCTGACCCGTGGGACTGGAGGCGCTCGGTTTCCGGCGCCGAGGCCAGCACCATGGGATCGCCGCCGCTGCTCGACAAAGAAGACGAGCAGCGAGACAGTCCCATTGACGGAACAGAGGACGGCCCAGTCGGACGAGCCGTGGCGCTCGAGGCTGGCGTGGACGACATTCTCCGGCTGGTGCGCCTCGTAGGTTTGCGGAATGAGGCAGCCGCGGTGAGTGAGCGCGATCCTGGATGGCAGCGGGGAGCTGGGGAAACGAGCTGACGGGAAGATGACGGATGAGGTAGGGAGTGGAACGGCCGTCAACGACGACCTGGCCGGATTCATTGAGTGGCGACGGGGTGGAGTCCTGCGGCGGCAGGTCACGGCAGAAAAGGAAAGAAGGAGCAGGCCGAGCAGCCTCGATTATGAACGCGTCGACGAACCATGGCAAAGTCTCTCAGAGCACTTTATGCCGTAGCGAGCAGAATCCCGCAACCATTCGTGCCGCGCGGATTAATTCCGCAGCGGCTTGCCGGTTTTGAGAGTGAAGGCGATGCGCTCCTGCGTTTTGCGCTCGCCGCAGAGGGAGAGAAACGCCTCGCGCTCGAGGTCGAGCAAGTATTGCTCGCTGACGAGAGTGCCGGGCGTGACGCGGCCGCCGGCGAGAATGTAGGCGGCCCAGCGCGCGACTTTCTGGTCGTGTTCGGAGGCGTAGCCGGCTTCGCCCATCAGATAGATGCCGGTTTCGAGGGTAGCGAGCGCGGCCGTGCCGGGAGCGGGAATCTGCATGCGCGGCTGCGGAGCGGCGTAGCCGGCCTCAGCCAGCGCTGCGGCCTGCGCCTTGGCGTCGAGCAGCAGGCGCTCGCGGTTCATGGTGATGCGATCGGCGGGCGAAAGCAGGCCGAGGGCGCGCGCCTCAGCAGCAGAGGTAGAGACCTTGGCCATGGCAATGGTTTCGAGCGAGCGCTTGAGGGCGGTGGCGAGTTCGGCGGATTGCGCGAAGCGCGACGGCGGATCCTTTGGATCGGGCGGCGCGAGCGCGACGGCAGCGTCGAAGGCGCGCAGGAACATCTCTTTTGTCCCGCCGCCGGCGGGAATCAGGCCGACGCCGGCTTCGACGAGGCCCATGTAGGTTTCGGCGTGGGGCTGGCGGCGCGCGGCGTGCAGGCAAATTTCGGCGCCGCCGCCGAGAGTGAGACCGAAGGGCGCGGCGACCACCGGGCGCGGGCAGAATTTGATGGCCGCGGTCATCTGCTGGAAGCTGTTGAATGACCTGGGCCAGCTCGTCCCACTCGCCTTCCTGCGCGGCGAGCAGCAGCTGCATGAGGTTGGCGCCGACGGAGAAGTTGTCGCGGTCGCCGGAGATGACGAAGCCGGCGAAGTCGCGGACGGCATCGGAAGCGGGATTGAGAACGGCGGAGATGAGCGAGAGGACGTCGCCGCCGATGGCGTTCTTGAGCGAGTGCAGCTCGATGCAGGCGATGCCGTCGCCGAGATCGACGAGCGAAGCGCCGGAGTTGGAGCGGACGACCCTGTGCGTGCGGCGGAAGTCGGCGACGCGGGCGTGGCCGGGGACGGTGGGGACGGTGATGGATTGACCGGTTGCGGGCTGAAAGCACTGCGTCGTGATCCGGCGAGTACCAGCCGGTGCGCGATGCGGCGAGCAGAGCCTGAACGGGAGCGCCGACGGGAAGGCCGAGAGCCTTCATGCGAGCGACGGTTTCAGACGACGCCGGCCGCATCCCACATTTCAAACGGGCCCAGCTCCCAGTTGAAGCCGGCGCGCATGGCGGCGTCGATGGAGGGAGCGTCGTCGGCAACTTCGCCGATGCGGTCGGCGGCGAAGTTCCAGAGCGAAGAGAGAAAGGGCCAAAGAAAGGCCGCGGCTTTGTCTTTGGCCGGGTCGTTGGCAAGCAGCAGGCGCAGGCGCTCGGGAGCGGTGGCGGCGTTCTTCGCCATTTCGAGCGCAGGCAAGCGCGGGCTTTACGGCGGGGCGATAGTCGAAGGTGGCCAAGATCGAGGACGAGGCGCTCGTCTTTGCCGTCGGCGCCGCGGACTTTCTTGTAGAAGCCCTGGCCGGATTTGTCGCCGAGCCAGCCGCGCTTGAGCATCTCGTCGAGGATCGAAGAAAACTTGCCGCCAGTGACGCCCTGAGGAAAGTTGGCGGCGACGTGGGCGAGAATGTCGATGCCAACCAGATCGGCGAGGCGGAAAGTTCCGGTGCGCGGCCAGCCGATGGCAGGGCCGGTGAGCGCGTCGACTTCTTCGATGGACAGTCCCTGCTCGAGCATCAGATTGGCGGCGTTGAACATGACCGCGATGCCGATGCGGTTGGCGATGAAGTTGGGCGTGTCGTGCGCGAAGACGACTTGCTTGCCGAGATGCGATCGGCGAATGCGGAGAAGGCGGCGACCGCGTGCGGGATCGGATTCGGGAGTGGGGATGACTTCGAGCAGGCGCATGTAGCGCGGCGGATTGAAGAAGTGCGTGCCGAAGAAGCGGCTGCGCAAGTGCGGGAATAGCGGCGGCGATTTGTGCGATGGGCAGGCCGGAGGTGTTGGTGGTGAGGAGCGCGTGCGGCGCAAGATGCGGCAGGACGCGCGTGAGCAGCGCCGTCTTGATTTCGAGATTTTCGGCGACAGCTTCGACGACCCAGTCGCACTGCGCGAGCTTGGGCAGATCGTCGTCGAAGTTGCCGGGAGTGATGAGCCGGATGAGCGAAGGCTCAAAGAATGCTGCAGGCTTGGATTTTGCGAGAGCGTCGAGGGCAGCCTGCGCGAGCGGACGCCCGGCGCTTCCAGGCTTTGGAGGAAGGTCGAGCAGGAGCGCGGGGATTCCAGCGTTGGCCAGATGCGCGGCGATGCGGGAGCCCATGGTTCCCGCGCCGAGCACAGCGGCGCGGCGAACGAGCAGCGGCTTCGAATCAAGTGGTGGAGCGGGAGTTGCGGCCGTGGCGGCGGTGCTCATGCGAGCTCTCCCTGGGGTCTGAAGTTGGCGATCTACATCCGGCGTAAACGGTGGTCAGCATACGCAAGACAGCCGCGCCGGGTCAAGGATGGTACGTACCAGCGCATTCGGAGACAGGTGCGCTCAGTATTCGATCTTGTTGGGTGAGGCGATCCATGCAGCGAAGCTTGCCCACGCTTCGTCGCCGAGCAATTGCGTTGCGCGGAGTTTGCGCTGACCCGCATCTTTCCGCAACTCGGCGTAGAGAAATGCATCGTCGAAGCCGGCGCGGGCTGCGTCGGCGGCGCAAGCGCCGTAGTAGACGGCATCGAGCCGCGCCCAATAAGCGGCCGCCAGGCACATCGGGCAGGGCTCGCAACTGGTGTAGAGTTCGCAGCCGGCGAGGGTGAAGGTTCCCAGAGCTTTGGCGGCGGCGCGGATGGCGTTGACCTCGGCGTGCGCGGTGGGATCGTTTGTGACGGTGACGGAGTTCGCGCCTTCGCCCACGATCTTGCCGTCGTGCACGATGACAGCCGCAAACGGCCCGCCCTTGCCGGTGACAACATTCTGCGTGGCCAGCGCGATGGCGCGGCGCAGGAACTCCGGGTTGGGCTGAGCGGGCATGCGCGCGGAATCCGATTCCTGAGGATGCGAAGACAGATTCAGTATGGCATATGGTTTGCACAAGGGCTCTACTTGGTCGTACGGCATCCGTCGTATCTTGGCCTGGAGATCATCTTTTTGGCTGCAGGCATTCGTACGCATGATTGGCGTCGCTAGTGGTTTTCTTCACTCTTCCGACCGCTGCGGTGCTTTACCGCACTCATGCGTAGGAGACGGCGCTGCTGAGTGTGTTTGGCGACGAATACGCAAAGTACAAGCGGCCAACGAAGCGGTCAATTCTGGTCGTGTATTGAATGCGGTGCGGCGACGCGCGGCAGACCGAGCACAGTGCGCGGAAGTAGAATTTCGTCATGGCCGCTCCGGAACGCTGGCGACTCTCAATGCCCGCATTGTGAAGTGCGAACTTTGCCCGCGATTGCGCGCGCATTGCACCGAGGTGGCGAGAGTGCGGCGACGCGCCTACACTGCGTGGGAATACTGGGGGCGTCCCGTGCCATCGTTCGGCGACCCGCATGCGCGCGTGCTGGCGCTGGGGCTGGCACCGGGAGCGCATGGCTCGAATCGCACAGGACGGCCGTTTACCGGCGATGGTTCGGGCGATTTTCTGTATCCCGTGCTGCATGACATCGGATTTGCCTCGCAGCCCGCGGCTGTTTCCCGCGCTGATGGCATGAAGTTGAGCGGATTGTGGATCACCTCAGTGGCCCGCTGCGCGCCGCCGGGCAACAAACCGACGACGGACGAGTTGCGCAATTGCGCTCCCTGGCTTGACCAGGAGATGAAATTGCTCTCGGACCTGCGCGTTGTGGTTTGCCTGGGACGCATTGCGTTTGACGGGCTGCTGGCGCACGAGGCCCGGACGGGAACGCTGCAAAAGCGCGCGGGATTTGTGTTTGCCCATGGCGCCGAATACAAATTGCCGAGCGGACTGACGGCGATCGCGAGTTATCATCCTTCACTGCAGAACACGAACACAGGAAAGCTGACGCGGGCAATGCTGTCTGCAGTGTTCAAACGGGCGCGGAAAATCGCGGGGTTGTGAACGGTGATCCGGGACGTTGATCGAGATTGAGGGCGTGGAAGGAGAAGGTGAAGAAATGGAAAGGGTAGCGAAAGAGATTTTGAAGGACGTTGCGCTTGAAGAAATCGCGCCGAAACCCAGGGCGAACAAGGGCCCTGTCGATCACTGGTCGCCGGCGATTCTTATGGAGCGGGCGGCATATCTGCGCAAGATCGCCAGGCTTGGAGATGGATCGGCTTCCGAGACGCTGAAGGAGTATCCGCAACATTACGCGATGCTTTCATTTCGCAGCCGCAGCGGCGAAGCGGAGGTGCATGAGCGGTTCGCCGATCTTTTTTGCGTGCTTGCCGGCACGGCCACGCTCGTTACAGGCGGCGTTGTGACCGGAGCGCAATTGGTTGAATCGGGTGAAACGCGGGGCAAGTCCATCGAAGGTGGCGCGCGGCAAACGTTGCGGGCGGGAGATTTGGCGCACGTGCCGGCGGGTACGCCACATCAGATGCTGTTGGCTGGAGAGGACACCATCACTTGTGTGGTGATGAAGGTGCAGGAGTTGCCGTAGGTCCAAGGAAACGCAGCGAGCGGCGAAGAGAACTGGAGCGGGAGACCGGGATCGAACCGGCGACATTCAGCTTGGGAAGCGGGGCAGGTTTCATACTTTCAAGCACTTACCCCGCCTTCTTTAAGATTCACGAACCAATAGAACCAGCAACTTGCCAGGCAAGAAAAAATCTGGACCAAGGTTTTGCAGACCTTTTTCATGGCTGCATAAACTCCAGTGTTTATGCGGGTTAGGCTCCTCTGAACCCTCGTTTTGGTCCGACTTTGATCCGACGCCCGTCCACCTTCCTGTCCTAACACCTGCGCTTCTCTTGTCCTGGAGGTAACGATATTAGTATTAGTGCAAATCTCCCAAATCATTCACAACTTGGGCCGACGAGCCTGAACAGGTTTCTACGTCACTTGTCCGAAATGCCAACTTGCACTAAGCCTTTACGCTCAAGTGGTTTGTCGCAGCGAAATGCGCGCAATCGCATTCCTGGAGCCTACGGTGTTTGAACTAAGCCTGCGGCGCGGCGGATGCTGCGGCAGCAGTGGTCCCCCAGCCTTTCAGGCCATTTAAGTTTTGGGTCACAAGGAGGTTTTTGTGACCCATCTTCGGCAGAAGATGCTGGATGAGCTCCAGCGTCGGAACTACTCACAGAACACTGTCAACACCTACCTGCACGCGGTAGAAGACTTCTCCAGGCATTTTCACCGCTCGCCAGACAGATTGGGCCCGGATCATATCCGGCAGTATCAGGCCTATCTGTTTCGAGAACGCAAGCTCCAGGCAGGGACGATTGCATTGTGCACCGCAGCTTTGCGATTTCTCTACGTCAAGACGCTGCGACGCCCGTATCTTCCCGAGCACATCCCCTTTCCCAAGCGCCCCAGGCAGCTGCCCGTTGTGCTCAGCCCCGAAGAGGTTCAGCGGGTGATTGATTCAGCAGAGAACCTGATGCGCCGCACCATGGTGATGACACTGTACTCAACCGGCATCCGCTGCTCGGAACTGTGCCATCTCAAGGTCTCGGATGTCGACAGCGAACGGATGGTCATTCGTATCCACAAGGGCAAGGGCGGACGCGACCGCGATGTTCTATTGAGTCCCAAGCTGTTGGAGACTCTTCGTGAGTACTGGCGCTGGATGAAGCCCAAGACCTACCTGTTCCCAGGCACTGTGAACAACTGGCGCGCAGATAAGCCGATTACCCCGAAGGTTGTGTGGGCGGCTGTGAACGAGGCTGGTAAGCGCGCCGGCATCAGTAAGCGCGTTGCACCTCATTTGCTTCGACACAGCTTCGCGACCCACATGCTGGAAGCCGGCGCCGATCTGCGCACCATCCAGGTTCTACTTGGTCATGCCAAGATCGGCGATACAGCACTTTACCTGCATCTGTCCCGTCGCCATCTGCAGGCAGTCGCCAGTCCGCTGGAAGCGATAGAGGTATCCAGTCCCAGCGAGGTAAAGCGGTCCCGGAGGAAGATCAAGCGGTGAGCCGGCCCACCCTCGAGGTGGCCGACATCGTCCGCGCAGCGGGCAACAGATTCTGGGAAGGGCACAAGTCTCACCTTGCATGGGTGCATCGCAAGGTGCTCGATGCCATCGTCCGGTGCCGCACCGCGGCACTGGGTGGTCATCGTGATAAGTGCGTCCGCTGCGGCCATCTGACCGCCTCTTACAACTCATGCCGCAATCGGCACTGCCCCAAGTGCCAGGGCAACGTGCGCGCCAAGTGGTTGGCCGCTCGTTCGGCCGAACTGTTGCCTGTTCCGTACTTCCATGTCGTCTTCACTTTGCCGCACGAACTCTCCGCTCTGATCCTTCAGAACAAGCGACTGCTCTACGATCTGCTCTACCGCACCAGTGCCGCATCGATGATCGAACTGGCTCGCCATCCCAGACACCTGGGAGCCGATATCGGATTTCTCGGCGTGCTCCACACGTGGGGACAGAACCTTGAGCATCATCCCCACGTTCACTACATTGTTCCCGCTGGCGGCCTCGCCCCCGATGGTTCCGGATGGATAGATTCCTCGCGCCGATTCTTCCTGCCCGTCAAGCGACTCAGCCGTGTCTTCCGCGACGAGTTCTGCGACCAACTCCGTGAGTTGTTTGAACAGGATAGACTGCAGTTCCACGGTTCACTGCTACAGCTTGCTTCACCTGGCGCATTCAGCCACTTCCTCTGGCAACTCGGCCAGAAGGACTGGGGCGTCTATGCCAAGCCGCCCTTCGGCGGCGCCGAACATGTCCTCAACTATCTGGCTCGCTACACTCATCGCGTTGCCATCTCCAACCATCGACTCGTGGCCTTTGAGAACGATCGCGTGTCATTCCGCTGGCGGGACTACGCTCACGGCGGCAAGAAGAAGATCATGACCGTTTCTGCCGATGAGTTCCTGCGCAGATTCCTTCTTCACGTCCTGCCCAAAGGCCTGGTCCGCATCCGCCACTTCGGACTGTTCGCCAACCGAAGACGCAGTGCTGAGATCCAACGCTGCCGCCAGTTGCTCGGCGCAACTGCACGCACTGATCCAACAGATGCGGCCAACCAGCTGCGTTGCCCCGCCTGCTTCGCAACCATGCTGGTCGTAGAACGATTCACGAGTGCTCAACTTTACTTCCAGTCCCACCCGAGCCTCGCCACCCCACGGAGGTCCAGCGTTGACAGCTCATAAAACATCCATGGCCCACGATGCATCTACCCCGGTCGCCCCATGGCATGCTCGCGCTTGCAACGCTATCCTATGCCCGCACGCTGCTCACGCACCCTGTATACGGCACTCGCGCACACCTTGCAGCACTCAACTCCGCTCTCTGAAAAGGCTCTTCTCCCTCGGCTGGCTCGGCTCCGTGCTCGCAATAGCCACGATCGGCGGGACGACGCGATTGAAAGTACATAAGTAGATCACCGCATCCGCCGCAAACGCCGCAGGCTCAGTTCAAACGATCCTATCGAAACTGCCCCGGACGAATGCGCCGGGCTCAACCTCGCCTCGTCTGCCAGGGCAGTCCCGATAGGAACCTAACGTTTATTGGGGTTTATTCATTGAAAGCAGCCCAATTCTTTGCAAGAGAATGTTTTGCGCTCTTTTCTTGCGGAGCCGAACATTTTCGATCCTCGGCTCGCGGGACGGAGAATGCTGAGGACGCCCCGGGACAGGCTCTGGTCTGTTTCGATTGCAAGATGCGACCAAATGGAGTTTGTGAATCCGTGAGTTTGTGAATCCGTGCTCGACCCTAGTTCATCAAAGTTGGACAAGTATGCGTGTATGCGTGGCGCGAACGACTGCGTCGAAGAGTTCATTTCCCATTTCAAATCTCTAACGGAGAATTCATCATGACTGTTCGGCACGGACGGAGAGCCGGGATTGCTCTTCTTTATCACGGATTGTTCGCGGTCTTTGCGGGTGCAATGGTTCTCGGTAGTGCAACGCTGTCTGGATGCGGAAACCACGTGAATGCTGCGTCCACCGGTACCCGTCCACCGATGAAGGTCGCGGTCGTAAGCGCTACGCAGAGTGATGTGCCCATCACGGGCGAATGGGTTGGCACACTTGACGGATACGTGAACGCGCAGATTCAGCCCCAGGCGAACGGGTATCTCATCCGCCAGGATTATCGTGAAGGTTCGCAGGTTCAAGAGGGTCAGGTGTTGTTCGAGATCGATCCTCGCCCGTTCGAGGCTGCCCTTCAACAAGCGCAGGGTCAATTGGGCCAGGCACATGCGCAACTCGCCCTCACACAAATCAACGTGAACCGCGACACCCCGCTGGCAGAAGCGCACGCGATTGCCCAAAGCCAGCTGGACAACGAAACCCAGCAGAAAGCGCAGGCAGAAGCCGCCGTACAAACCGCAGAGGCCGCAGTTGCTACGGCGGACTTGAATCTCGGGTTTACCAAGGTTCGCTCTTTGATTACCGGGGTGGCGGGCCAGGCTACCACGCAAGTCGGAAATCTGGTGAGCACCCAGTCGGTTCTGACATCGGTCTCGCAGCTCAATCCAATCAAGGTCTATTTTTCGATCTCCGACAGCGAGTATCTCGCGTTGACGAAACAGGCAAGCGCAGGTGGTAGCGACCTTCTTCACGGCGCGTCGAAGATTCCGTTGACTCTGACTCTCTCCGATGGGGAAGTCTATCCGCAAAAAGGGCACGTGGTTTTTGTAGATCGGCAGTTGAATTCGCAAACCGGTGCGATTCGGATCGCTGCGGCATTCCCAAATCCGGGAAGCATTCTTCGTCCTGGGCAGTTCGGCAGAGTGAAGGCGGCGACAGAGGTACGCCACAACGCAATCCTTGTTCCGCAGGCGGCAGTCAATGATTTCCAAGGCCAGGAACAGGTGTATACCGTCGCCGCAAACAACACGGTTCACGTAAATAATGTGACCCTGGGTCCGCAGTACGGCAACAATTGGATTGTGGAAAGTGGTCTTAGTGGCGGGTCCCTGGTCATCACCGACAACCTTCAAAAGCTACGCGAAGGAGAGCCGATCAAGCCGGAAATTTCAGAACAACACGCCGCAGCCTCGCAGTCGGCGCAATTGGGGGGAAGATAACCGATGTCGAAATTCTTCATACGCCGCCCAATTGTCGCCATTGTCATTGCCATTATTACTGTCGTGGTTGGCTTGGTGTCGCTCCTCACATTACCTATTTCACAGTATCCAGACATCGTTCCGCCTGAGATTTTGGTTACCGCCACCTACCCTGGCGCAGATGCAAAGACAGTCAGTCAGGCGGTGTCGACGCCGTTAGAGCAACAGATGAATGGCGTGGACAACATGATCTACATGGACTCCGTCAGCGCCAATAACGGCGTGGCCCAGATCTTTGTAGATTTTGATGTCAAGACAAATCCAAATATCGATCAGGTTCTTGCCCAGCTGCGCGTGGATCAGGCACAGTCGCAACTGCCGGCACAGGTAACTACCGCAGGTCTCACCGTGCAGAAAGCCCTGACGTCGCCACTCATGCTTGTCGCCATCAACTCGCCGACCGGCGAATTGAGCCAGGACTTTCTTACCAATTACGCCATCATCAATCTCCAGGACCAGATTGCACGTGTAAAAGGCGTGTCTCGCGTGCAGGTATTCGGTGGCCAATATGCGTTGCGAGTATGGGTTGAGCCGGACAAACTCGCCAAGCTCGGCGTCACAGCAACCGACGTGATTCAAGCGATCCAGACTCAAAACAATGTGAACCCCGCTGGTCAGATTGGCGGCGAGCCGATTCCGAAGGGGCAGCAGTTCACCTATACCGTCCGCACGCAGGGACGCCTGGTGACTCCTGAAGAATTTGGCAACATAATCCTCCGCGCCAATCCTGACGGCTCGATCCTGCATCTTAGCGATGTTGCCCGCGTCGAGCTTGGAGACCAGGCATACGGAGTTTCGGCTCGCTATAACCAGGCCCCATCTGGTGTGATGGCAATCTATCAGCTCCCAGGCTCCAACGCCGTTGAAACTGCCGCGGCAGTGAACAAGCGCATGAAGGAGCTCTCGGCTACATTTCCACCAAGCATTTCTTACAGCGTGCCGCTGGACACCACCAAAGCGGTCACGGCCGGCATCCACGAGATCCTGCTAACACTCTTTGAGGCGCTTGGCCTCGTGGTCGTCGTCGTCTTCATCTTTCTGCAGGGCTGGCGGGCTACGCTGATTCCTCTGCTCGCGGTCCCTGTCTCACTCATCGGAACGTTCATCATCTTTCCCGCGCTCGGATTTTCGATCAACACACTTTCTCTCTTTGGTCTTGTTCTTGCCATTGGCCTGGTGGTCGATGACGCCATCATCGTTGTCGAGGCCGTCGAACACCACATCGACGAGGGTATGGACCCCAAGTCCGCAACCGAAAAAGCCATGCAGGAGGTGGGAGGGCCAGTAGTTGCCATCGCACTCATCCTTGCAGCCGTCTTCATCCCGACTGCCGCTATACCAGGAATCACCGGGCGTATGTATCAGCAGTTCGCCGTTACCATTGCGATTTCAGTTCTGATCTCCGCCTTCAACGCGCTCACCCTCTCGCCGGCCTTGTCCTCGCTGCTTCTGAAACCAAGAGAGGAACCTCGCAAGAAGAGTTTGCTCGCGAGGGGATTTGGCCAGTTCAACAGATTCTTCGGGCGAACAACAGATAGGTTTGTGAGTACCTCTCGCGTTCTCATTCACAAATCTGCTATCGCCATGCTTGGCCTCATCATCGTTGGCGTGATCGCTGTGTTTCTGGGCAGCAGCCTTCCCGGGGGATTCATTCCGACTGAGGATCAGGGCTATATGTTCCTTGCGTTGCAACTGCCCGACGGCGCTTCGGCGCAACGTACCGATGCCGCGGAGCTGAAGATCAGCGACGCGCTGTTGAAGACACCGGGCGTCGAGGGGGTCATCGCGGTCAACAACTTCTCGCTGCTTACCCAGGTGCAGAGCACCAACTCGGGATTCTTCTTTGTAAACCTCAAACCGTGGGCTGTCCGCAAGAGCAAGGAACAGCAACTCGAGTACATTCAGAGCAACCTGCAGAAGCAGCTTGCTGGAAATCCGGACGGCATCGCCTTCGCGTTTCCGCCGCCTTCCATTCCGGGCATCGGAACTTCAGGCGGCGTCACGATGATTCTCGAAGACCGCTCGGGTTCTGACGATCCGACGACACTGACGAAGAACGTCTTCACGTTTCTCGGCGCCATTTCCAAGCGCCCTGAGATTGCGGCTGCTATTCCGTCTTACGAACCCGCAGTGCCCCAACTCTATGCCGATGTGGACAAGGAAAAAGCTCTCCAGCAGCAGGTGGACCTCAACAATGTCTACACCACCATGCAAACCTTCATGGGCGGCTATCTCGTAAACTATTTCAACCGATTCGGCCGGCAATGGCAGACATACGTTGAAGCGGACGGCTCCTCACGAACGAACGTCGGAAACATCGACGAGTTTTACGTGCGCAGCGCCAATGGGAGCCAGGTGCCGCTCGGCTCACTTGTCAAAGTCAGCCGCACCACCGGACCTGAATTCATCTATCGCTTCAACGAATTCAACGCCGCGCAGCTGAACATTACTGGCGCGCCCGGATACAGTTCCGGCCAAGTGCGAAAAGCGCTTGAAGAGGTCTTCCACGAGACCATGCCGCCAGGCGCAGGCTTTGACTACTCCGGTATGTCCTTCCAGGAACAACAGGCAGAGAAAGGCGTCCCATCCTGGGCAGTATTCGGTTTGTCGCTCGTATTTGTTTTCCTGATTCTTGCTGCTCTTTATGAAAGCTGGACGCTGCCCTTCAGCGTTCTGCTTAGTACACCTGTCGCCATCCTGGGCGCGTATCTCGCACTGCATGCCCGACAATTTGAAAACGACATCTTCGCGACCATCGGGCTCGTGATGCTGATTGGACTCTCGGCCAAGAACGCCATCTTGATTGTCGAATTTGCGAAGATGAACTATGAGCGCGGCGAAAGCATCTGCGATGCCGCGTTGGATGCTGCCCGCTTGCGTTTTCGGCCGATCATGATGACCGCTTTGGCATTCATTGTCGGCTGTTTGCCTTTGTGGGCCGCGAGCGGCTCGGGTGCTGCCTCCCGGCGGATCCTCGGTACCGTGGTCGTCGGCGGCATGACGCTCTCCACCGTCCTTGGCCTCATCTTTATTCCAGTAACTTTTGCTGTGGTGGAATATCTTTCGCATCGCTTCGTCCGAGGCGGCGAAGGCACTACGATGGACTCAATCTGTGGTCCCGGCGTCCCGTCACGCAGGCCGACCGATCCAATTGGCGCCCACGCCGGAACAGAGGGAGGTCAGGCATGATGAGCTGCCATCGACTCTTGCGCTTGAGCTTTCTCGCCGGTGTGGTCAGTCTTCTTGCCGGTTGCACTGTCGGCCCAAAATACGTACGACCCAACGTCACAGCGCCGGCTGCGTTTCGTGGTGCAGATGATGCCGCGATTAGAAGCGACGTGAAGAACTCCTTCGGCGATGAACAATGGGCTGCAGTTTACCGTGAACCCGAGTTACAGGATTTGATTCGCAAGGCTCTCGCCAATAACTACGACGTGCGGATTGCGGCGCGACGCATTCTTGAAGCGCAAGCCCAGGTCAGGATCACCCGCTCACAAGAGTTCCCAACAGTCACCGTCGGTGGCACGGGGATTGGCGCAAGTTTGCCAAGTTCGCTCGGCACACAACTTCCCAATCCTCTGGTTGACGGATCGTTGAACATTTCAGCGGCGTGGACGCCGGATTTCTGGGGCCTATACCGCAAACAGACTGAGGCCGCACGCGCCCAACTGCTAGCCCAGGTTTGGGCACAGCGCGCGGTGCAACTCACATTGGTGCAGCAGGTTGCGACGGCCTATTTGCAAATTCGCGCGCTCGACGCACAACTTGAGATCACAAGGGAAACTCTGAAGGCCCGGCAGGACTCGGTCGCCCTCACCAGGAAACTGGAGAGTGGAGGTTCCGTGCCCTTGTCAGATGTAAGGCAAGCGGAGCAATTGCTCTACACAGCGACTTCGGAGATACCTCAGCTCGAAGAGCAGATTCAGCAACAGGAGAATGCAATTGCCCTGCTGCTCGGAGAAAACCCGGGAACGATCAGTCACAACGATCCCAACGCGCTCGCGCCGCCGCCTCAAGATCTTCCCACGGGATTACCTTCGCAGCTTCTCGAACGGCGGCCCGATATCCAGCAGGCTGAAGCGACTCTGATCGCTGCCAACGCACAAATCGGCGTGGCCCGCGCGCAGTTCTTCCCGAACCTATCTATCAGTGCGTCGGGGGGTGTCAGCGGCGCCAGTCTTTCGAGCATCTTCGACACCAGCGGCAAAACTATCTATGGCATCGGCACGCTCACACAACCACTCTTCGAAGGCGGGAAACTTCGCGGTCAGCTTCAGCTGTCACAGCAGACTAAAGAGGAGATGGTACTCAACTATCAGAAGACCATTGCCGGCGCTTTCCGCGATGCGTCGAACGCCCTGATCGCGCTGAACAAGGAGCGGGCCTACCGTGAGCAGCAGGAGAAACTCGTTGAGGCCGCGAAAGATGCGACGCGGCTTGCGCGCATTCGGTACCAGGGTGGGTCAACCGGATATCTTGAAGTTCTGACCACGGATTCAAACCTCTTTGCTGCCGAGTTGAACCTGGTCAACGCGCAACAGGAAGAAGCGCTTGCCCTCGTACAACTCTACAGCGCGCTCGGCGGCGGATGGCAGGCATGATACATGCTTGAGGCTCTGACCTTATTGAGACGAAACGTGGAAAATTACCAAGTTAATCTCCGAGTAGAATTTGTGTCGCAAAGTCGACACGGCGGCTTGAATCCCGTGATGGAGCACCTTTCAATGGTTTCTGTCGCAATCGGCATTCACAGGGAGTAATCCTGAGAATTGCGGGTAACCGACCCCCAAATGAACGGCCTGCCTTAGTCAAGAACAGAGGATACTTAAGCCCAGGCGCAATGGCCTATTGATGATGAGCAAAAACTCATTGCCCGGAAATCTCGCGCGAGTCTTGGGGGCTCTGCAGCACAAGACGCACAGTGAATGCCCTCCCGAAGTGCTCCGGCGGTCGGCGTTAACCCGCGAGCCGAGTTCTTTCTCGCCCGATGCAACGAAGATCGCGTTTGTCTCGGCCATGCCGTCGTCGCCCGTTAATGAGGTTTGGCCCGCCACTGATCAGAAGTGTTGCAGATTTTTGACTTTGTCACTGGGAAGATCAAGATACTTTCGTGCCGCGGCGGGGTGATCGTAGCCGCAGCAGGTTTCTCGAGGTCTCGGCGCTGTTCCGGCCGCCAGGATTTCGACTTAAACTCTTATTCTCTCTTGCCGATAGATGTGATTGATCGTCTTTCAGGACCAGGTTGAATTCTGGAGCGAATTCGGTTAGTGGATCATAGTGCTCGTTCGTTTGACCTTGCCGAATAGTGGTGATTCGGAGATCCATGAAACGACAACTCTGAGATTACCCGTAAGCTGCTGACTGGAATCCCTCATTCGCGTTCCATAAAATGCAGGCCGCGGATCATGCTCTGAAAACCCGCAATGCATCCTCTAAAATAGTCGAAGAGCCCTCGCTCATCGGACTATGACGGCGGGGAGCCGGAAAACCGGCCATGATCAGGAACATGCGATAACTGGGTTCGTCCCGCAGCGATTTAAGGATTGGGTCGGATGGAAACCCGAGACTCCAAAGCGACCCGTTTCGATAGGACTGCTCCAGCCACTGAACAGCATCGTGTTTCTCATTCAGGCCGATGAGAACCAAGGCAACGGCATAAGGGGCGGCGGTTTTTTCGCCGGAGAGCGGGTGCGCAATCTCATCGAGAAGGGCGATCGCCCTGTGAGCTTGACCATTTAACGCGAACGCATATCCAAGCACTCCGCGCAGCAGCTCATGACGCGGGGAATCGGCCAGCAACGTCTCAATTCGCGAGATGTATGCCTCTGGTTTCTCACAATGAATGCAAGCCAGAGCCTCGACCGCATCCAGGACAGGCCCAGATTGCCCACTGGCCCGGGCCTCTTCAACGAGATTCAGGGCACTGCCGTAATTCTCCGCCAGGTACTCGCTCCAGCAATGCAGTGCCGCGGCCTCGGCGTTCAGCGCGTTTTCCTGTGCAAACGTTTGCAAGAGACCGGAAGCTGGCCTGGGGCATCCCTCCGCGATGTGAAGCAAGGCCCGTCCGACACGAGCGCGCTTACAGGGGAGTCGGTAATCCTCGCATTCTTCAAATCTGCGGCGCGCGCCATGCCAGTCTCTTTCCCACACCATCTTGAGCCAGGCCGCAGCGCATTTTGCTTCCGGCAATTCAGCATCGATCTCAACGGCCCGCTCGAGCGCGGCCTTTGCGGAAACGTGGGCGCCTGGAATACGGAGGATGCCCATCAAGCCCTCGGAAATCAGGGCGTAGGCCAAGCTCGCAAACGCGCCGGCATTGCCGGGATCCAGATCGACGGCCTCACGGCAGCACTTGGCGATCGTTTTTAGATTGTCATTGGAGACGCTCGCCCACAGCTTGTGGGTGAAGGCCACTAACGCCGCGGAACGCTGCTTTCCAGAACTGTGAACGCCGAGCGCGTCGGAGGTTGTGTGGTGCCAGTCAGGATCAGTTAGCGCTTGGTGGCCCCGCGCATGCCAGGGCCTGGGAATTTCAATGAGGGCACTCTTCGCAACGCGATCGCGACTCCTCAGCCAGCCGTCCAACTCATCGGCATAGGCAAAGATCGAGCCGTGATCCACGCCGAGGCGGTGAACCGGAAGGCCGTATTCGCGATGCCATCGCTGGACAGTGCGCGAACTTCGCCCGAGGAATCGAGCAATCGACTTCCAATTGTCGATTCGAACTTGGCGAACGGGTCCACTGCTTCTTGCTTCGGCCATTCAGCTTAGTCTCCGTATGTGTTTCAGGGGCCCGGGCTGCACAATACCTTCGAGGAACGGGATGAAGCACGCGACTGCGGGGGAGAAGATTACCAATCCATGAATGAAGACTAAGGTCTACTTTGTAGCACAAGATTCACTGCTTTACGAGAGTTTCTTGCTCTTTTTCCACATTTCTTGCATTTTCCCACAGACTCACTGAAAAGCGATGCCGTCAGCGGTTAAATTGCACCAAGAAGTGTGCAACTCGGCGCACATTTCCACAATCTCGCCTCTTCTGAATGCCTGGGTTGGCTCCTCCTGTCGCGCGATTGGCGTCCTTTGGCACCCTTTGTCGCTACATGGCATCGGTTTGCCATTCCACCGTGCCAACTCGCCTGATAACGTTCAGCCGTAGCATTCCTAACAGTTTCAATGGATAAATTGGGGAGGCCACTACCTGTGCTTTGTGAAGAGAAAAGGAGCACCCAAATAGTCGATGGTTCGCTTGAACTGTCATCCTGGGAGATGCCGTGGCATGTCTTGCACGTTCGCTCGAATTTCGAGAGACGAGTCGCGCAGCACCTTGCGGTACGCGGCGTGGAACACTACGTACCGCTCTATCGGGAGCGCGTAAAGTGGACTGACAGAAGCGTCATGACCGAACGGCCTCTCTTCTCTGGGTACGTCTTCACGCGATTTCTGCCTGAATCCAGGATCACGGTAATCAGCATTCCGGGCGTTGTTCGGTCGCTTGGCGATGACGAAGGGAATCTTGTGAGTTGCGCGAATCTCGACAAAATCCGAGAGGGGCTCGCCAGCGGGCTTCTGCTCCGTCCTCACCCCAGCGTTTCCGTCGGGGCAAGGGTGCGAATTCGTGCAGGCATCTTTGAAGGCTTTGAGGGTGTTGTGGCGGAATTGCGCAAGCAATGCAAGGTGATCATCGCGGTAGCTGCAGTACAGCAGTGCTTTTCCCTTGAAGTGGAGCTTGGAGACATTGAAGTTCTCAAGAAGCCTCCTGCCAGGCTCAACCTCTCAGCCCGCGACACGTATGGCTATTGGAACCTGCAGACCGCGAAACCGTAAAACGGCAGGCTATCTCTTTTGCGGGGCCAATGAAGTCTCGAGTTTAAATCCCCTTTAAGATCAGCGAATCAACAGAAAAAAGGCCACGCTGCCCCCTCCAAGGTGCATCGTGGCCTTTAATAGTTGTGCCGGATGGAAACCGGGCGGCTTGGTTATGTGCGCGTATTCAGAGGAGCATCAATCGGTGCCCGGTTTTCAGGCGCGGACCTCAAGCGCGGTAAGCCGCGAAATGGGCAGCTACCGCCTGAAGGCAGCCAGTGCGTTTCCGATCCATCTGGGCGAAATGGCTCCTTCCGGGATTCACACCGAGCGCACGGCCGAGTGCTTCTTACCTTAGCAAGGCGGAAACACGAACCGGCACTCTCGAGATGTCGAGCACTTCCGCTTGCCCCCTCGCAACGGATGAATCAACTGCTACTGAAGCCGGTGGGATCTTTGGGGGCCGGAGAATATATTTCAGCAAGTCAGTGCTGGGGTTATAGTCCAAGACCATTTCTTTAAGGGCAACCACCAGACGTCCGGTGTCGCGCGCTAAACAGATCTCGTGAAAAGCTGCGAGCCAGCTTTCGATGTCGCCCGCGGGCATGGCGCCTCCCACAAAGATGCCAATCTTTTCATGCGCCGTCGGAACTGTGTTTTCAAGAAGTGTATTCAGCTCTTCATAGAGCTTCTCACCGGGGCGCATGCCGCTGAATTCGATCTTGATATCTTCATTCGGTCTAAGCCCCGACAAGAGAATCAGGTTTCTGGCTAGATCGACGATCTTCACGGGCTGCCCCATGTCTAGAACGCAAATCTGGCCGCCGTCCCCGATGACTCCGGCCTGCAGTACAAGCTGACATGCTTCAGGAATGGTCATGAAAAAGCGGCGCATCTCCGGATGCGTTACGGTAACAGGTCCGCCGGCAGCAATTTGCTTCTTGAAGATTGGGATGACGCTGCCGTTGGAGCCGAGCACATTGCCAAAGCGGACGGCCACATATCTGGTATGGCCGTTCTGAAGAGCGACGAGGATCAGTTCGGCGACTCGTTTCGTGGCGCCCATCACGTTCGCCGGACGGACCGCCTTGTCGGAGGAGATTAACACGAAGTCCTCAACTCCGTGTGCTGCGGCGGCCGCCGCAACATTGTAGGTTCCAAAAATGTTGTTCTCGACTGCCTCGAAGACGTGCGCTTCCATCAGCGGAACATGCTTGTAGGCCGCAGCGTGGTAAACCACCTTGGGCCGGTATCTACGCAGGACGTCGTCCAGCCGGGCGGAATTCTGAATGCTTCCTATCTCTGGATAAAAGGGAACCTGTGGGAAGCTCTGGCGCATTTCCCGATCAATTTCGAACAGAGGGGACTCCGCGATTTCGAATCCGACAATTCCGGCAGGGCGAAAGCGGGCAATTTGCCGACAGAGCTCCGAGCCGATGGATCCTGCTGCGCCGGTGACAAGTACAACCTTGCCCTGCAGCCTGTCACGAATCTGACCTTCTTCCAGGTGTACAGCGGTCCTGCCCAGGAGATCTTCGACAGCTACTTCGCGAATCTGTCCAGCGAGGCCGTGCCCCTCAATGATCTCGCCCAACCCCGGCACAGTCTTGCATTCCGTGCCCGCCGCGTGGCACAGATTCAGGATTCGAGTCATTTCGCCACCCGTGGCCGAAGGGATGGCGATCAGGATCGACTCGACATTGTGCTTTTTTACCAGTTCTTCTATCTCGTCTCCGCCTCCGAGTACTGGTATGCCTGCAATCCGCAAGCCCTTCTTGTCTGGACTGTCGTCGAGGAAACCACAGATGCGGAACAACAATCGTGGATTGTTTCGGATCTCTCTCAGAAGAGTAATCCCTGCGTCACCCGCTCCGTAGATCAGCGTGCATTTCTCCGCGGCGTTGCTGCTCCTGAGGTTCGAAGTAGCTTCCACCGCCATGCGCACGATCAGTCGAAGCCCGCTCGTTGCCATGCCACACGCGAGTAGGTCGATAAGGTAAATTGATCGCGGGAACCCGACCGGCGCGAGTAGGAGAATTAAGATGCAACTCACCGATGAGGCAATGACATTACCCGAGGCAAGCCGGATCAGATCATTCGCGGAAACATAGCGCCACAAGCCTCGGTCAAGCTTGGCTAGACGAAAAACGATCGCCTTAACGACGATCCAGATCAGAAGACCGCGGATAAGATGGCCGCGATACGCCGCCGGTATAACAAAATCAAACCGCAACAGAAACGCCGTCACTCCTGAGAGTGCAAACACGACGATCTGCGCCGCCCACACGGTCAGCCGTTGCATTGCTACAAGGCTCTTTCCCAATCCCCGCATGTTGTGTGATTTCTGCATTCCTAGGCGATAGCTCCCAACTGCAGGGCTTCAGAGTGACATTCGCTGTCCGTCATCCGGCTCAACGCTTCTCCACCAGCCGCCCTCCTGACGCAATTGACGACATACAACTGTTCTTCTTCACACAAACTGCTCGAACTTGGCAGGCAAATCCCCCGCCGGAACAGGTCCTCTGCCACGGCTCCGCCAAAGCGTTTGCAGTCCGCATACAGTGGCTGCAAGTGCATGGGCTTCCAAACGGGCCGAGCCTCCACATTCGCTTCATCGAGCGCCTGGATGAGTGCGTCTCTGGATACACCATATTGCCGTTCATCGATGAGAAAGCAGCTAAGCCAGTTTGTGTTCAGGCCGTACCGGGCCTGGGGCATCAGAGAGATCCCGGGAAGGTCAGAAAAGGCGTCGCGATAGCGAAACGCGATGGCACGCCGCTGCTCGATTCGCAGGTCGAGGACTTCGAGCTGACCTCTTCCAATGCCTGCAAGCACATTGCTCATGCGGTAGTTGTATCCCAGCTCCGAGTGTTCGTAAGCGATGCCAGGATCGCGGGCCTGCTGAGACCAGAATCGCGCCTTTTCTACGGCAGCAGCATCGCGGGAAACAAGCATGCCGCCGGCGGTTGTGGTGATGATTTTGTTTCCGTTGAAGGAGTAGACACCAATGTCGCCCATTGATCCCGCGTGCCGGCCTTTGTATGTACTGCCAAGGGCCTCCGCTGCGTCCTCAAGCACCGGAATGCTGTACTGGCGGCAAAGCGCCAGGATGGGATCCATGTCGGTGCATTGTCCGTAGATATGCACGACAACTAGGGCGCGGGGCAGCCGATTGCTCTCGGCTCGCTCGCGCAGAGCCTCTTCGAGGATGTTCGGGTCGAGGTTCCAGGTGGAATGGTTGCAATCTAGAATGACGGGCTCCGCACCGAGGTAGCGAACGGGATTGCATCCTCCCACGAACGTCAGCGCCGGACAGAAGACTTCGTCACCCTGAACAACACCGAGAAGACGCAGTCCAATGTGGATTGCGGCGGTACAACTGCTCAAAGCGACAGCGGGATGGCCAACCCTTTTCTCAAATTCCTTTTCGAACGCTGCGATATTTGGGCCGACCGTGGAAAGCCAATTTGAGGTGAACGCTTGGTGCACGTATCTTTCTTCATTGCCGCCCATATGTGGGACGGACAGGAATATGCGTTTCATTGAGCGGTGACGATCCTATCTGCCTGCATGAACCAGGGCTTTGGCTGGAACTCCGACGACCGTGGTGCCGGAAGGTACGGAGTGGAGAAGTACAGCGCCAGCGCCAACAATCGTATGCTCTCCTATCTC
This sequence comes from uncultured Acidobacteriaceae bacterium, assembly GCA_963758785.1. Classification (GTDB taxonomy): domain Bacteria; phylum Acidobacteriota; class Terriglobia; order Terriglobales; family Acidobacteriaceae; genus Telmatobacter. The sequence goes on along the minus strand of CAVWXA010000003.1, from coordinate 1,573,771 downwards.
AACTCCCGGGAGCGCGATGGCACCGATTCCGACATGGGCAAACTTACCAACGACCACGCCACCCCCCAGGACAACTCCCGGCGATAGATGAACGTGATCACTAATTCGACAGTCATGCTCGACGACAGCGGCGGTATTCAGAATGCAATTTTTTCCAATTTGGGCGCCCGGATTGATCACCGCTCTCGCCATCACAACTGTTCCATCGTCAATTCGCGCCAGATTCGATATCACAGCGGACGGATGGACAAGTGTGGCGGGCGGCAAGCCGAGTTCGAGAACCCTCTGGAAGCATGCGGCCCTCTTCTCGTTGGATCCAATTGAAACGACAAACTGGGATGCGTATTTTCCTACCGATGATTCCAGGTAGCGGCTCGCCTGAAACATCTGGCAACCGCAGAATTCGCGTCCACATCCGTTGCAGGCGTCGTCGATGAAGGTGAATTCCTCAAACCCACCCATCGTCCTGGCGACGTCGAGGACGACCTTTCCGTGCCCGCTTGCGCCCCACAAAACTAGCTCACGCATCTTGCCTCGGTGGTGTTGCGCTTCCCATGAACTCAGGCATCGTTGCATGTCCAGGATGACCGATCCCCTCGCGAATGAATACCGAGCGCACGGTCATCCAAAGGATCCGAACATCCAGCCAGAAGCTCCGATGATCCACGTACCAGACGTCCAAGTGCAACTTCTCTTCCCAGGTAAGTCCGTTGCGGCCGTTTACCTGGGCCCATCCAGTGATTCCTGGCCTCACCTCGTGCCGTCGGCGCTGCTGCGCGTTGTAACGTGGCAGATATTCGGGCAGGAGCGGACGTGGGCCCACGAAATTCATATCGCCGCGGGCGACATTCCAAAGTTGAGGTAGCTCGTCAAGACTCCAGGTACGCAAAAATTGGCCCAGCGAGGTCAAGCGCGATGCATCTTGAACCAGCGCTTCGTTGAAGCTCTGGATATTGGCCATCGTCCTGAATTTGAGAAACGTGAACGGCCTTTCCCTGTAGCCAATTCTTGTTTGCCTGAACAACACCGGTCGTGACATTCGGAATCCGATGGCGCAGGCTAGCACAAGCAAGAGCGGCGACACGACGATAAGGGTCGCAGCAGCGACGATGCGTTCAATGACGTTCTTGAACATGGAAAATTTCGGGGTTATCGACGTGCAAATGTGAAGTCATACTGCCTTGATTGACAACTAAAAGTGAGCGGCTGTGCTCCAAGACTCCTTGCAACACATCCTCTCGGCGAAAATTCCTTTCCACCCAAGCGCGTCCGGCCGATCCCATTTTGAAGCGCAACGCAGCATCGCCGAGCAGGCGGTCGAGTGCGGCGGCGAGTGCCTCGGCGTCGCGCATCGGCACGCGCAAGCCGGTTTCTCCGTCTACGATCGCATCCACCGCACCCGTAGCATTCGTCGTCACTACTGGAACCGAGGAGGCCTGTGCCTCCACGAGCGCGGTTCCAAAGCCTTCGCGGTACGTCGGAAGCGCCATGACATCCATTGCCCAATAGAAGCGCTCCACGTTGTTAACAAATCCTGTACATGTGACTGCGGGGTCGGCCTCGATCCGCATTCTAAGTGCATCGGGAATAGGGTCCCCTGGTTCAAAGTCGCCTACCAGCATGAGCCTCAACCCGGGATAACTTCCCTTCAACCGCGTGAACGCCTCATAGAGCTCACGAATCCCCTTGTCACGGGTAATGCGCCCGACAAAGCCCAGCACAAGAGCTTCAGTCGGAATGTGATATTCGTGCCGAACCTGTTCCGATTCGATTCTGGCCTGGGCTCCGGCTGCATACCGCTTGATATCGACGCCGTCCGAAGTGCCATTCCCGATTACCATGCAACGAGACGGCGGCGCCAACCCCAACGCAATGGTGCGCACGAGCAAACTTGACCCTACGCACCGAATGCTGTCCGCGACATGGCACGAAATCCACTCTGCCGCCATGAGGATCAAATGTTTGATCCCTGCCGCGGTCTCAAAGCGCAAGCCATAAAGTGCGTACTCCACGCTTGGCACACCCGCCATGCGTGCCGCCACTGTCCCCAGCAGTCCTGCTTTCGGGGTACCAGAAACCACAATGTCAGGCCGGATGAGCCTGAACAGCCTCCATAAACGCCAAAGTGAAAGCAAGTCGCTCGCGATCGCGATCTCGCGCTTCATGCTCACAGCCCAGGGCGTCACTCCCTCCCGGCGCATCGCCTCCAGGCGCGGGCCGGGGCTGCAAATCACGTGGACATCAAATCCGTTCGTTGCAAGAAATGCGATCTGACCCTCACAAATCCGCATCGATAGATCAACGGTCACAACATACGCGATTCGCGGTCTCTGCTTGCTCATTAATCGCCTGCTCACGCCGGAACGCACTCTCGCTCTTTCGTGTAAAACTGCGCGGCCGCACTAACTGCTTGTTTCACCGCTCGCCATTCGTCGGTCTCGGAGCGCGAAATCGGCGGGGCGCGGTGCCTAAGCACGCGATGATTCAAGCCGGTTCCCAATGCGAACGCATCCAGCATGAATTTCGCTCCTTCTCTTCCGACTTCCGACAAGGCACTGATGTAGTTGCGATCAGTCCGCGCAAATTCGACAATGAATCGAGACCTATACCAGCGCCACAGTGCAAGCTTACGTAGTGATAGCGAAGCTTCTCTATAACCCAAAACAACCTCGTGCAGGTTCGCGAACCTGCTCCGGCCACAGGCGCGAAATAACAAGGCCCAGTCTTCCATGTGCACGGCATCCTCGCGGTACGGATGGCGCCGGAACCAATCTGCGCGCCCGAGCCAGGTTGGATGGGCCATGGGGAAACCCGAAATCGGATGCGCGCAAATTTGTTCGTGTTCCAGGGGACCGCGCCGCACACCAATTGCTTCACCATCGTTGTCGAAAACCGCAATCGCACCGGCTACCAGATCGACTTCTGGTCGATTTTGAAGAAACACGACTTGCCTCTGCAGCCGATCCGGATAGGCGATATCGTCACCGTCCATGCGGGCAAACAAGGCACTCCTGTTTTGTTGCACGATCTCATTCAGACGCGCGGCATGGCCCCGATTGGCTTGGCCGACAACGAGGTGGATGCGCCGGTCGACGAATCTTCGTACGATGTCGGGCGTGCCATCCTGCGAGCCGTCATCGAGCACAACCAGCTGCCAGTCCTCAAAGGTCTGGTTGAGAATGGACGCGACGGATTCGGCAACTGTAGTGCAGCAGTTGTAAACCGGCATGCCGATTGTTACGCACGCGTTCTTGCTCACTGAGACTGCTCCGGGCCTGCCATTTGTCGTTTGCCGATCGATGGAAGGGTGAGGGGTGCGTCCTGATTTCGGGCTGCGGGGACGACTCTCCAGCTCTTGGGAAACATCTCGACCGGAAATCGCTTTTCTCCTTGATTCCAAACCGAAGGAACACAGACCGTCTTGCTGGCGCATTCTCCGAGCCACGCGGCCCACCAGCCAAATGTGCTGTTGGAAAGCACGAAGTGCTTACATTGCCGCATAAGATAAAAGCTGTTCAGAGTATCCTCTTCTTCTATCACTCTGATCGTGCACCCGGCCGTCGCGATTAACTTTGCATTTTCTTTTGCCCATTTCAAGTCGTCGCTGAACAAGTAGGCGGTTACCGCGCCGCATTCACCAGAGAGCTCGCGCAAAGCATTCCGATAGTAATTCATGTCGCAGGCCCCGTAATATCTGACGACGGATGAGCGAGTTTTCTTTGCGTCGGCGCAAACGCCAAGCAGGCGTCGCGCGTGAACGCAGACTGAGTTGGTGAGGTGCATCTCGCCTGCTATTGCCAGGTTCACGCCTGCGGGGGTGGCGTTAAAGGCCAGTTCTTTCCTGAGAGCCTCTTCCACGCCAAGAAAATAACGGGGACTTTGGCAGTAGGCGTCGAGCACCGTAGGCCCGGAGACTCGCAGCTTATCAATCGATGGGGTGAAGTATCGTCCCAGAAATGTGAGCCGCAAGATTTCGATGTGGCGCAGAAGGCGCCGGCGCAACTCAACGCGAAACCCGTGCCGTGTTGAATCTGCTTGCAAAGTCGCATTGTTCAATGCAAATGCCCCGAGCGCGTAGGTCCGTCCGTATGGGTCGTCTCGAAAACCCGATTCGGTATCGAGCATCAGGGGGACGCCGGATCGGATAGCCAGGCTTCGTCCGGCCGCGTACTGGAAAAGTTGATTTCCCAGGCCGCCACGTAGTCTGACGATGAGAATAGGTTCTTGTTCGGGTTCCATCAGCCTCTCCAGCACAGGAACGCGTAGGCAACCGTCTGAATCACGGCTCCCGCCAGACTTGCGTACATTGCACCCATCGGCCCTAGAGATGGGATCAACCAACTGCATCCCACTGCGGTTACGGTGAGAACCAAGGAGGCGACGCCAAGTTGCGACCAGAAACGCCGCGAAGCCGTCATGCCGGCGCCAAGCAGCGAGGAGGTATTACTGAATACTCCTACCGCAACCAGACCCGAGACCAATCCCGAAGTCACCTGGACCTGGCGGCCGTACGTCATGCTCACCGCGCCCACACCCCAAAACCAGGCGGCAAGGACGACCGGGGCACCCAATGCGAAGGAGAAAAGCATCATCCGGATGAGCGCGGTATCAAAGCCCTTTCGATCGCTTATGAACATCCTGGCCAAGCGTGGCAGGACAGTCTGTCCTACAGCTGTGTACAAAAGGCCAATTCCAGCGGAGATGGCGGCCACCGCAGAGAATATGCCGAGGGCCTTTTCTCCGGCACTCTGCTCCAGCATCACCCGAGGGAGACTCGTAGCCGAATTTAGGACAAGCAGCACGAGCGCAAGCGGCACGCAAAGTAGAGTCAGGCGGCCGCATGCCTTGATTGATCCGAGTCGCAAGAGTTCATTGCGTTTGGCCGACTCAACGCGCAGTACCATAGGCCACTCGAAGGTGAACAGCACAATGAGCCATGCCACAGATAGAGCGAGCAGCGCAATTACAGCGCTATGCGTCAAGCTCATCGCGCTTACCAAGGCCAGCAGCCCAGCGAGTGCGCGCGCACACATTCCCTGCGCGACGAGGTCGAGCCGCTCGTGAAGCTGAAGAAGGCCGTAGAGCAAGTCGCTTAGCGAATCCACGGCCTTTGTGCAGGCAACAGCCAGCACGACTATGAGCGTGCTTCGAGACCAGGAGGCGAAAAAGGCTAAAAACAGAATCGCGCCCACGGCACAGGCGGAGCCGATGAGGCGAACGTTGAAGTAATCTGCGAATCGGAATCTGGCTGTACAATCCGTGGCTTGCACCGCCCGCATCTGCAGTCCGGTAAATGCAAAGATGGGCGTACACAAAGCCAGGCCAAGCGCGTATTGGCCGACCATAGCAATATTGCCCAGCCGAGCCAGTGCAATGATAATCAGAAACTGTGAACCTGAAAAGACTATGTTGCCGGCGAGGGTTGAGATCAGATTTCGACTCACGCCCGATTTGTTTGACCGAGCCCAGAGGGGCGCCAAGACGGGAGGCGACGTTACTGACAAGATGAGTTTGTCTCCGCTACTTTTGAGAGGCCGACTCTAAGCGAAGTCCTCCTGCGCGGATTGGCCGATGCACAAAATCGCACGCGAGGTATCGACGCGGAGAACGACGACGAACGATGAAGGCCACGACGGCTGCAAGGACTACTGTGACTGCCACATTGATTCTTATGAATTCGTTGTTGAGGATCGACATGCTGATGTAGTAGCAATAGGAAGAGTAGACCGCAACATAAACAAGGCCTGAGTTTGCCGAAGCTTTATTGAAGAGTATTCCACCCAATAGACCGATCGCGAATGCACCGATAAGAGCTCCCGAAATGCCATCATCCAAGGCAAAAGAATCCAAGAACGTGTATACGTTCGTGCCGCTGTCGCTATATGGACGGACAATTGACGGGAAACTGTCTGGAGAAACCAGATCGAACTTGTTTAGGACATAATAAACCATGTCAGCGCTATACAGCCCGGGCGATTTGGGGAACGCTTCATCCAGAATGGTTTCGAACGCATGCATCGATCCTCCGAAGTATGGCTCGAGAAGCTGCACCTTTTGAACAATGCGTCCTTCTCCAGAATCGATCACGGTCTGGCTGAGGAGAAAGACCAAACCCATGACGCCACCTACGGCACCCAATGCAGCCCAAGCGCGAACTGCCGGCCTCCGATAAAGAAGCACCCAACTCGCCCAAAGCGCGACCGAGGCGCCGAGTAAAGGAGTGCGAGTCATACGGTAAAACGAAAGGAGAGCGGAGGCAGTGATGACTGCAACGACAGTCGACCGGCTTACGACGCGTCGCCTCCTTAACAGAATGACGAAGGGAATATACACAAAGTAGGCATTGCGGAACATCTCGAGCCACCACGGGCATTTGCTTGCCATAGCAATACCCGCGACGCGCAGCACTATTGCCAACTGCTTAAGTGAGAACACGGAGTCTAACGATGGAAGCTCCCAGATCACAACGGCGGCTTGCAGTCCGAGTAGTGCAACGATAGCAAAAATGGCTCGATGGGGATCCACAGTTTCGAAGCGCGCGGAACGCTTCGGTTGGCGCTTGAGCACACATAATGCCCCCAATAGCAGGCACCACCAGGCCCCAAACAGCGTAAGCAGCGTGCCGGAAGTTAGACGAGTTGTTGCAGTTGTAAAGAATTGTGCCGCAAAAAGGCATGTCCCCCACACGATGCTAAACAGATGGGCAAAGGTGGCGCTGCACCTCGCCCGCACGGTGCACATCTGCGTGAGAATGAGAGCCCCGAGATATCCGACTGTATCGATTATGACGGTCTCAATCAACTAAGGTTTGCTCCCAAATGGCGCCAAGACACTTTTTAAGAGAAGATCGATTGCCCTGACCAACCTGAAGATCCCCATTTTCAGAATTCCGACGCCCGCGTATTTCTTCAGGTAGACTGCTTCGCTTTGAATCTGCTGTAATTCGCGTTGAAGCGGCCGGTGGTGTGCGTACATACCCGTCGATGCACCTTGAACATGGTCCGCAATGACAGCAGTGCATAAGCAGGCTGTCGAATTATGCACGCGGATGTTTGCCCCCAGGGTAAGTTCCTCCATGTAGAGAAATGTCCTCTCGTCCATGTAGCCAATTGCATCAAGAAAGGGCTTTGAAATCATGAAACAGGCGCCATTGATGGTTTCACATTCGATCGTGGCACCGAGCGGAAAAGGAATCCGGTCGAGGTAGAGATACCAGCGACTTATTCGGCGTCCGAAGGCGGTTCTGCGAAGCCAGCAGCTATGCGCAACCAGCAACGCCCAATAGCCGGGCATGCGCCTAACTTGTATACACTCTCGGGGTGGGGCCACGCTGTCTTTGTCGCGAATCAGAGGGCTGCACGCGACCCGTCGTGAATTCTCCTGCAGAGCCCTAACAAGCAGCAGTACCGAATTCGAAGCGCCCAAAGTGATGTCGCTGTTCAGCGCGAGAATATAGTCTGGGGATTGGCCTGTGTCTAGTTTGGCGCCGGCATTGAGGCCGCCGGCGTAACCAAGGTTTCTGTCGGTACGATAGAAGATGACAGATGAGTCTGCTCCCTCTTGTAATGTCGACCAATCTTGCTCTGCGGAGTGATTGTCGACAACAACGAGTTCGAATCGCGTGTAGCCCTGAGCCTTCAAAGACTGCACGCACTGCAACGCAAGATCGGCGCGATTGTAATTCACGACAACCGCTCGCACGAGCGCGGATTCAGACCGCCCGCAAGCCATCACCCGTCCGAATACTCCCTGCGAGAATCGCTCTGCACGCTGCTCGAACCGCTTTGATTTCTGATGAGTGCATGTATTGGATTCGTTTAGGCTCACGATGACGCAGACTTGTAGTACTTCGCATACGCCTTCCCGTGATAGCCGTAATGTGCGTACCCGTCTGGCGAAGTGTTTTGGTTTACCCGGTTCAGGACGACGCCGACAATATTCGCGCGGAGGCGGCGAAGGGCTCCGATCACCTCGGCGACAGCCTTGCGTTTAGTTACTCCAGCCAGGCTGACGATAAGCACGCCGTCAGCAGCAGCAGCCATCTGGAGGCACTCCGCGAAACCCAGGAGCGGGGGCGAGTCCAGAATCACCAAGTCGTATTCCTTGGCGAACTCGTCAAGTAGGGTGGAAAGCCGGGATCCAATCAGGTCGGCGGCGCGGTGGGAGCCGAGACCCGCGGGAAGAAGGCTCAAGTTGCTCTTGCCTTCAATTGGGATGACCACTTCCTCCCACGGCATTTCGCCGGTCAAAACGTTGGAAAGTCCTGTCTGGGGATTCAGGCCAAATTTCGAGTGGAGGCTGGGGCGTCGCAGATCGCCATCAACAAGCAGGACCTTCCTGTCACGGCTGGCATTGGCAATAGCAAGGTGAGCGGCCAGCGTTGTCTTGCCCTCGCCTGGGGTGGCGCTGGTTAGAACGATGGAATGGAGCCGGCTTTCGAAGTCCGAAAGAACAATGGTGTTGCGAAGAGTTCGTATCGCTTCGTCGAACCCAGAGACACTTCGGTAGTTTCCTTTTCGGCGCCCGTTATCGCCGCTCTTTGGCACCAGGGCTGCTGGAGTAACTGTCGGCGCGGCCCTTGGTAGCTGTGCTCCCACTCGATCAATCGGCATAGCAGCGATCACGTCGGTGCCGAGGAACCGGGTAGCCTCCTCGGTGTCGCGAAGCGTCGTATCGAGAGAGTCCAGAATTAAGGCGCCTCCGATGGCCAAGAGCGTGGAGAACAGAAACGCCAAAACGAGGTTAAGTATCATGTCTGGGAAAACCGGCTTCACCGAAGGCCGCGCAACATCGGCGATGCGGATGTTGTTGTTCTGAAACCCGGCGTTAATGTCCGCCTCTTTGATCTTCTTGATCAACTCTTCATAAAGATTCTTGTCGGTATCGGCCTCCTGCTTTAGTTGCTGGTATTGAAAGGACTGCTCATTGATTCGGTCCCACTCTGCCTTCGCTTCGTTTACCGCCGCCTGAAGCATTTGTTCACGGTTTAAGCTTTCTTTGTACTGGGTCTCAACCCTATCGGAAATACTCCGGCGGGTATCGTCAAATTGCTTTTCGACCTCGGCAAGTTCCGACGCGGCTTTGCGGTATTCAGGGTGGTTTGTGCCGTAGGTGGCCTTTACCAATGCGAACCGCTGGCGCGCCTGGTCTAACGTTTCGGTGAGTTTACCCAGCGAGTCGGCCTGTGTGGATGCCTCGGCAGCCTCCAGGGAGCCGGACTTTATTGCATTCCATGCTGCTTCGGCGCGAACACGGTCTGCCTGGGCGGCCGTATAGTCAGTATTTAATTGCAGCAGCCGCGCAGACAAAATGTTCGTCTTCTCTTCAGGATTGATGACATCCAGAACCTTTTCGAACTGCGCAAGAGCCAAGCTTGATCGCTCCATTTTTGCTTTCAATTCGTCGAGCTGCTTCTCCATGAACGATGACAGACCGGCCGCCGAACGAATGCGGAGATCGTATGTCTGTAGCAGGTACGAACTCGCAATTGCATTGGCTACGTCCGAGGCAAGATGCGCATCCGGCGAACGATAACTAATGAGGAGGAGATAAGTGTTCGGTGGCCTCGTAACTTGCAACTGCTTCAGCGAAATCGGCGCTGTGGCCAGAAGCTGCTCATGCTCCGAGGTCGCACTGTCCGTCTGACCCTCGCGGCTGAGCAGATGGTACTGTTCAGCGACAGGGCGGAGGACGGCGTCCGATTGAATGAGTTTGATCTGAGTAGCGAGGAATTGATCGGCATCATTCGGGGCGACGTACCGCGTCGAGTCCTCGCCCACAACTTCAGAAGGCGCCTGGCGATCCACATCGACCGTTGCCGTGGATTGATAAACCGGTTGCAATCTGGCCGATACGACAAAGGTTGCAAGCACGCATGTTGCGACAAATGCAACGATTTTCCATACGTGCCGACGGAGGATCCAGAGATAGTGTGACAGCGGCACAGTCGGACTTGCCGTTTCCATTTCCTCCTGCGTGGAAATGGGCGCATAGTAAACCGGAACCGCCGAGTTGTTCGACAGTTCGGGGGGAAGCACTTCCGTCATTCTCAATTGTTTAGGCATGGGTCCTCTTTAGTCGGCCTACCGTGCACCGTAATAAATGAACGCGGCGCCGAGTGCGGTGCCAATTCCCAGGGAAGTTTCAAGTGTTTTTAAGCTGGCCTTGGCCCCGGTCGCGCTTGGGATGTAAAGGATGTCGCCCGACACGAGCGCTACGTCTGGTGCCTTGCGGTCCATGATTTTCTTGAGCTCGATTGGAATCTCTACTCGACTTGCGCTGCTGTCTTCCGAGCGATAGATGTAAGCTTTGTGCGAAGAAAAGCTATCCAGACCTTCCGACAGAGCGAGCGCCTTCAAAACGCTGCTCTCCGAGCCGTCCGTGATGTAGAAGGCGCCAGGCTTTTTTATGTCCCCCACCACGAAGATCCGCCCAGCCTCTGGGACTCGAATCACCTCTCCGCCTTGCAAGCTGAGGTTAAGCGAAACATTCGTTCCGTCGAGGAGGCCGCGCACGGGGATGCGCTGCAGCAACGTGGCCGGTTTTCCGTCTGCGTTTGGGGCTTGGCGGCTGACTAGGATTTCCGAGCCGGCATTGTCGGTTAGCCCTTGGGCACGGGAAATGGCGTCGAGCAATGTCACGTTTCCTGCAGCTTGAAACGTCAAAGGCATTCTTACCGCACCAACAACGGTAATCGGATGACTCCGATACTCCACGATCGAGACAGTGACAATTGGGTCTACCAGCACATGAGCGTCTGTGAGAATAGCCGCAATTTCTTTTTCCAGTTCTTCCGGATAGAGGCCAACTGCATGGATCGGCTGCTTGACCATCGGTAGCCGGATGTCGCCCTCTGGGCTCACGCGGATCGTCCGGGTCAACTCAGGAGCGTCATACACCGTCACTCCGAGCAGATCGTCGTCACCGATCCTGGCCACAGGAAGATTAGAACTCTCGCTGAATGTTGTCGCTCTCGCATCGGCATGGGACGCGGTTGGTTCCTGTTGCGCCGAAACCGTAACTGCGGCGGCGAGTGCAAGGATTACAAGTTCCATGCTTTTCATATGGGCTCCGTGGGTCTCAAGACAAGGAAACAAAAGGGTTACTAAAGACCAGCATTTACTTACAGGCGTCTAGCTTATGCCGATCTTTGCGTTACGGGCCGTTCTTGAGACATGATCCGCTCGCTCAACTCATCGATCCGTTTATTAAGGATCGCCATCTGAGCCTGGACTACCGCGGAGGGATCGCTAAGTGGCCGCTCGTGAGCGGAGATGGTCAGGAACAGTCGCATAGCGTTACGAGCCAAATCGGAAAGGCTATGAGCACCGGTGACTGCCGACAGGCGGCAAAGTCCCTCGTACTCCTCGTCGGATAACCGGATACTGATCATCCGCGATCGCGGCTTTAGAACCTTCATGGCGTTGTGAGGCTGGACCGGCGCGCCTTAGGTCGGCGCGGCAGATTTCGGGCAGGCTTCGCACTCTTTGGTCCCAGGAACCCTGAACCCAAATGGACGTGCGCCTTTACTCAAGGGCCTTGTTGTCGTCCGTCAAAAAACGGAGCAACGATACCTGTCGGGGCTTGGCCCAAACAGAGGGGGGTGCGAAGAACTCTAGCATAGATTCAATCCGACACAAATCAAAAAACGTATGGCACGTGCATGACGAAGGTATTCCCAAAGCCTGCTCAAAGGTAACCACATTGACTCAGAACCTTCGCGGTTTCCATCGCGGGCGCGATCGAAATCGAAGAACTGCATCAATCCCCTGGGCACAGTTCTGTGCCTGCCAATCGCGGAAGACACTCCGAGTCCTCGATTACTGCGAGGGAGATCCTTGGATAGGGTTGGGAAAGGTCAGAAGCAAAATGGATTCGAATAAAGCGTTGAGTGGTTGACTCAAAATCGGACAAACTACTCTTCTGCTGGGTGGAGGCACCTTCGCGGGGAAGGACATTCGGAGCTATTGCTAAAGAAAACTCACTGGCTAGCCGAAGACTTACTGCTCTCAGCTACACCAATTGCAACCGCCGCTGCGCCGCCGGCAATTGCCGTTCCAATCAGGACTTTCTTTGATCCCCCCGTCCCTGTCGCACCGGCGCCATTGATCCCGATTGAGGTTACGATGAGCTCAGTGGTCTCTGATCCCGCCTCTGGAGCCTGAAGGAATCCGGAAACCACAACTTTCTTGCCAACATATTTGCGAAGTTCTTTTGCCGACGAAAGCAGGTACTTGTCGCCGCTGTCGGCCGTAAAATAGTAATTCCCATTATCAGCGCTCACCAATCCAGCTGCTCCGTTTATAAACGACGAATCACCAGGCGCTGCGGCCTGCTGTGCTGGGTGAAACGACATCGCTGCGCCCGTAACCACGTGGGCAACGGAAAGGCCCGCATCGTCTGCAATTCTGAATTCGCCGGTCAAGGCCGCGACATCAACGGTGCTCGCAGGGCGTAATGCTATGACCCCAAGTGAATTCGGGCCACTGGGAGACACGCGCAGTCCGTCTGCTTCCAGGTGGAAGGGAGAGCCTGATGTCTTCACTTGGCTCTTGCCTTGCAACAACACTAGATGATCGCGGTACACCACGCCGTGGGAGTTGATTGCAAGCTTGATCTCGGTGCCGTTGTCCAGACGCAACGTCGCAGTGGCCTGTTCGGTTTCCACGGCTGTGCCGTTGAAAAGCGTACCGTTGCCCGAAACCATATATCCATCTACGCGGAGATCTCCCCGAGCGCTGACGGTGCCGATCGAACCTGCTCCTCCTGCTGCATACGCGTACGAGAAGGAGACAAGAATCATTCCGAGTAGATAACTCTTTCCAGCCATATTTGCACCCCTCTTGGGTGGACATGCGTCCCGTTCGTTTTATCCGTAACTTATACGCTAAGATTCAATGGTTTTCAAGCAATCATCAGTCACACTCAACTTGCGAAGTCAGTCACGTGTCATACAACTGGACTACGCCTGTGCGACTTCGCCATGCTTTTTTGCACTTTAATCTCCTCTCTGAGCACGCGCGGTGTCAGATTCTCGAGATTCTCCTCAATCGCTGCCCGTATGTCTTTCGGAAGTTGAAATCAGGTGATACGCTGGAGGGCCGTGACCCGCATTCGAACTCGGCTGTTCTCGATCGCATACCGAACGATCTTCGCCGGAATTTGCGCAGCCGGGATCTGGTCGTCGTGGAAACTGGCCCGGGCAGACTACTTGTTCCGGCTCAATACCGCGGAATCGGTGCGCTCGGCCATCCGCCTGGAGCCAGATGCATGGAAATACTATATGCGCCTTGCGCTCTTCGACGATGCTCATGCCCAGCAACTTCTCGAAACAGCAATCAAGCTTGATCCCTACAATGCGCAAGCAGACATCGAGCTGGGGTTGCGACTTGAAGCCGCCGGTGATTACAGCGGTGCCGAGAAGCTCCTGCTGGATGCTTTTGCAATCGACCGCACTTTCCTGCCCCGCTGGAGTCTCGCCAATTTCTATTTTCGTCGTAACAACCTGGCCGGATTCTGGACATGGGCTCGCAGCGCAGCGGAAATGTCGTCTGATAACGCAAGGCCTTTGTTCGAGCTATGCTGGCGAGTATCGCCCGACCCCCACGACATTGCACGAAGGATTCTGAACAACAATCCTGTGCTTATTCAGCAGTATCTTGATTTTCTACTTGCCAAAAACCAACTGGCCGCTGCGGCTGAAATCGCCCAGCGCCTCACCCAAGTCGGTGATCCCAAAACGGATGACCCTGCGATGTTCTCGGTTATCGACCGTCTGATCGCAGCCAGGGAGGGCGACGCTGCCAAGGCGCTCTGGACTGCCCTGATCGAAAAACAATGGCTAGTCGCCGATACCGGCACGCCGAACAATCCAAACTTCGCGCGGGACCCGCTACCTGTCGGCTTTGATTGGACACTTTCCTCATTTCCGGGTCTGCATTCCTGGCCGGGACCGTCCGGTCTGGAGACGGAGTTCTCTGGAGAACAGCCGGAAAACTGCACCATTGCCGAACAGGCTATTGCTCTTCCGCCCGGAAACTACGCTTTGGAATACTCCTACCGCACGGACGAAATTCCTCCGGAGACGGGACTCCGTTGGCAAATTATCGCCGCGGATTCTGAGACCGTTTTGGCGGAATCTCCCGATCTTTCAAGTGCTGCGCCGAACCACGCAGGCGTGGCGTTTGCCGTTCAGCCCGACGCATCGCTTATTCATATTCGCCTTCAATATCAAAGGGCGCTCGGTACCCCGCGGATATCCGGCACACTCGCGATTGCGTACGTTCAAATTAACGCACGTCGATAGTTTGAATTTTGGCGAATATTCAGGCTCGCCGCCTGCCCAACCCGCTCGGTCGAGCTGCATCTTCAGCGCTTGAATTCCAAAACTCGACGAGAATGTTTGGGGTTTGGGGAGCCTGCTATTTCGCGTTCAACACGCTCCGAGGTCCGCACCATGTAGAGGAGTCCCAGCATGGCAAACATCCAGCCTGAAACGGATGGGCGCGGAAATGGATAGTCGACGCAGGCATGGAGCATGACCGCAATGAGCCCAAGACCCCACGGATGCCGGATTGCCGTCGGGACGGCCGCTGCGAAAGGAAGGAAGACCAAGAGAAAGAAGGGGACTCCGCCGTCAGCTGCAAACTCGGCCCAGTCATTGTGGGCGTGGTTGGCGTAAAAGGGAAAGTCCTTAATCGCATGTTGCTGATAGACTTCCGGAAATGTTCCCAATCCATACCCCACTAGCGGCCGGTGCTTCGCCATATCAATGGCCGAAAGCACAAACTCCCGCCTCACGACATTCGGATCGGTTATTTGAAAACGCTGCCAAATTCGCTGCCAGCCCACCACGAATGTGAACATCGCTGCCAGAAGCGGCACCATGACCAGCGTTGCCGAGGTTGAGCGGAAGAGTCGGACCGGTTTTGGGCGTCGCCGTGAAATCATCTCGATCACAAGCATCGCCAGCAACTCAGCCGTGCAAAGAATGGCGCCCGCGCGCGAGGCAGAGCCGATCACCGACGCATAGAGTACTCCGCCGATGAGCGCATATGCCCACGAGTGCCAACCATCGCGCAGCGCCCACCAAAGTGCAATCGGAAGAAATATCTCAATGAATTGCGCGTAGTTGTTGTGGGAGGGAAACGTCGCGAAGACTTCCGGGTATCCCGTTGGGAAGATCCACAGAACGCGTCCTTGTGACGTGAAAAGCTGCGTCAGGCAAAGGACAGCCATTAATGCCGCAAAGCACAAAAAGGCCATGAGAACGATTTCACGGGCCGTGCTGGTGCGAGCGATCATCTGGGTAAGAAAGAAGACCGCGGCCAGGGTCCCCCAGCGTAAAACAGCTTCGCGAGTTTCGATCGTCGAAGCTGTGGTATGCGCGAGGATTTGCATCATACCCCAGGCAGGAATGAAGTATACGAGCCACGGTGCTACGCCGCCCGCCAAGTTCTCGCTGCCTCGTCTGATACCGCAAAGCAGGTACGTTGCTGTCAAGGCATAAATACCAATTTGAAAAGATTCGATAGGCCAGGCCTCGTTGACGAAGACCGTGGATGTACTAAAGATGAGTAGCAGGATCAGCGTCGCGCCAGTAGCGATCAAGGCCCAGCGGCCTATTGTTCCTGCAGGGTCCCCATGCCCGGCGATTTTAAGATCAGGTTTGGCGGACATTCGCCCTATTCTACGTCATTCCAGTTTCTCTCACTGCTATCGGTACAAAAGCTACGATTGCCGTCACATTGCGAAAGAAAGCTTCATCAAAACCTTCCATGGTCGCGAGAGGGCATCGTAAAAATTGAATATCCCGATCGGCACGCCGCCGCAGCTTCGCGGCGACGACTACATGAATAATTTCAAAGTCGGCAATCCAGATGTCCCCAATTCCCCGCGGCATGAGCAATCGTTTAGTAGAGGAGTCGAAGAGATAACCCATCCCATCGTGGGGAATTGGTCTACAGGCGAACGTCAGACCTCGGATGCTGACGGCCACAGTTGCGTTAATTTCGGGCAACATCAAAGCACACAATTGTTCCAGCAGCTGACGACCCGCAATCAACCGTGCCCGGCTGCGCAACGCGCACCACGAATTCTTTAGCGATTTGACCGGAACCAGGGCCCATTATTAAGTTTCGCGCAGGCGCGAGAAAGTTAATGACAGGCACTAGATGTATCTTCCAAAGGCCTCGATGTGCCCGGCATGATATTCGCGCCGCTGTACTGGCGATGACAGTACCGTCGAGGTCGATGTCGCGCCCAGTGTCGATAATTTGTCAATAAGCGCTTCCATATGGCGGATAGAAACAACATTTGCCTCGATTACAAAAGACTCATCACCGGTGATCCGGTAGCATCGGCTGATCTCAGAGAGCTCTTTGATCGCCGCCACCGAGCGGCTCACCTGCAAATCTCCACCGTGGATCGTCAGGCGCACTAGCACGCGGATGGGAACGCCTAGCTTTGCCATATCGAGCGCGGCATGGTAGCCGGTGATCACGCCTGCTTCCTCAAGCTTCCGAACCCGCTCGGCGACCGCCGGCGTGGAGAGCCCGATCTTTCTCCCCAACTCGGCAAATGAAAGCCGGGCGTTCTGTTGCAGGGCCTCGAGAATTCTCCAGGCAATAGCATCAAGCTCCAGGACATTGGGTAGCGTTCTGTGCGGCATAATCCATCAATCCTTAAACAGCAATGTTATTATGCTTAATCTTGTTAAGCCTGACCAGCATTTTTCCTTTCAATTCCCATTTTCTGCCGGTTTCGACCGCGCCTATGCTATCTGCTAGCCGGAATGTGGCTTCCCCGCCCTTTCTACCTCCGGCAGAACAGGAATTTTCACCATGAGCGCCGTTCCCCACGCTGCTTCCCATCACTCCGCGTCCACGGCCTTAGCCGAACAGCCCAAAGGGGACTTCCTGCCGCTAAAAGGGACCGACCACGTTGAGTTCTACGTGGGCAATGCTCGGCAGGCAGCATATTTTTACCGAGCGGCCTTTGGGATGCAGCTCGTGGCCTATGCCGGGCCGGAGACCGGCCGACGCGACCGCGCTTCCTATGTGGTGCAGCAAGGCAAGATTCGCTTCGTGCTGACCACGCCAATGCGCAGTAAGCATCCGATTGCTCAGCACATTCACCGGCACGGCGACGCGGTGCGGGTCATCGCATTGTGGGTAGACGATGCGCGCCATGCCTGGCAAGAGACCACCAGCCGTGGTGCCGCCAGCGTGGAAGAGCCGCACATCGTTTCAGACGAGTTCGGGACTTCGGTTCTCGCAAGCATCCGCGCTTACGGCGACACCATTCACACCTTCGTCGAACGCAGCGGCTACATCGGGCCATTCCTGCCGGGCTACCGCGCCGTCGCTGAAGACACAGTTGCGCGCCCGGTCGGGCTCCTTCACATCGACCACATGGTGGGCAACGTCGGCTGGCACGAGATGAACCAGTGGGTCGACTTCTACGCGAACGTCATGGGGTTTTCAATTTACCAGCACTTCGACGACAAAGACATCTCCACCGAATACTCCGCGCTCATGTCGAAGGTGATGGCGAACGGCAACGGTTTCGTAAAGTTCCCGATCAATGAGCCTGCTGAAGGGAAAAAGAAATCGCAGGTCGAGGAGTATCTCGACTTTTATCCCGGCCCAGGCGTGCAGCACATCGCCCTGGCCACCGGTGACATTCTGCACTCGGTCAATAGGCTACGCGAGCAGGGCATCGAGTTCCTGCGGGTGCCGCACACCTACTACACCGAACTGCAAAGCCGCGTGGGCAAGATCGATGAGCCCGTCAACGAACTGGAAGAGCTGGGCATCCTGGTTGATCGCGACAATGAGGGTTACATGCTGCAGATCTTCACGCGGCCGGTGGAAGACCGCCCGACGCTGTTCTTTGAGATTATTCAGCGCAAAGGAAGCCGCAGTTTTGGCAAGGGCAACTTCAAGGCGCTCTTTGAGGCGATTGAACGCGAGCAGCGCGAACGCGGAAACCTATAGCGAGAGGCAAGCGATGAACACTGAAGTGCTTTCAGCTGCCGCACCCTACATCATCAGGCAGGATTATGCAGCCTACACCGCCGATCAGCATGCCGTGTGGTCGGAGTTGGTTGGACGCGTATTGCCCGAACTTGAAAAGCACGCGGCCCGTGAGTACCTTGACGGCTTTGAGATCATCGGGCTCCAGGAAGACAGGCTGCCCAAACTCGCGTCGATCAGCGCGCGGCTTGCGCCCAGAACCGGCTGGAGTTCTACTCCTGTGAGCGGATTTCTGCCGGCGCCAGCCTTCTTTGAGATGCTTGCCGCACGCAACTTTCCCACGACAACATGGTTGCGCAGCCGTGAATCGCTCGAATACACGCCGGAGCCCGACATTTTTCACGACGTCTTTGGCCACGTGCCCATGCACGCCCACAAGGTGTTTGCCGATTTCCTTGAACACTACGGCCGCGTTTGCGCATCCATCTCCGACGCCGCGGTGCTTGAGAAACTGGGTCGCCTGTTCTGGTACACAGTCGAGTTTGGCGTGATTTTGCAGCGCGGCGAGATCAAGGTTTACGGCAGCGGCCTCATCAGTTCGCACGGCGAGTGTAAGAACGTGATTGACGGCCATTGTGCCATCCACCGCTTCTCGCTCGACGAAGTGCTGGCAACCAAGGTAAAAGTCGACGAGTTGCATAAGCTGCTGTTCGCCGTGAGCAGTATCGATCAGATCTACGAAGCCATGCATGAGGCGGAGCGGCGCGCCACGAGCGGCTGCCTGTGAGAGGTGTTCCATGAAAAATGAGATTCGGATAGATGAGGTTCGCTATCAGACCGGGTTTGGGAATGAGTTTGCGACAGAGGCGGTTCCGGGAGCGCTGCCAGTCGGGCAGAATGCGCCACAGAACCATCCCCTCGGACTCTACACCGAGCAGTTCAGCGGTACTCCGTTTACAGCTCCGCGCGCGATAAATCGCCGCACCTGGACGTATCGCATTCGTCCGTCGGTCACGCACAGGCCGTATGAAGAAGTCCCAATCGGTCTGATGCGCAGCGGGCCGTTCACTGAGACGCCAACCACTCCAAATCAACTTCGCTGGGATCCGTTACCGCTGCCCGAGCAGCCCTCGGATTTCCTTGACGGCATCGTCACGCTCGGCGGCAATGGCGATCCCGCGATGCAAGCTGGTATCGCAATTCATCTGTATGCCGCGAATGCTTCCATGCGGGATCGCTTCTTTGCGAACGCCGACGGTGAAATGCTCATTGTTCCGCAATTGGGTGTTCTCGGCCTGCACACCGAGCTGGGCATTCTGAAAGTTGCGCCCGGTGAGATCTGCGTGATTCCGCGCGGCGTCAAGTTCCGGGTCGAGTTGCCAGAAAGCCGCGCTCGCGGCTATATCTGCGAGAACTACGGCCTGACTTTCCGCCTACCCGAACTCGGACCCATCGGCGCCAACGGGCTGGCCAATCCGCGCGACTTCAAATCGCCGGTAGCCGCCTACGAAGATCGCGACGGCGAGTTTCACATCGTCTCTAAATTCCTGGGCCGCTTATGGCGGGCGTACATCGATCACTCGCCGCTTGACGTTGTCGCCTGGCATGGTAATTACGCGCCCTACAAGTACGATATGGCGCTGTTCAATTGCATCAACAGCGTTTCGTTCGACCACCCCGACCCATCGATCTATTCCGTTCTCACTGCGCCGTCTGCCGTCCTCGGCACCGCCAATTGCGACTTCGCTATCTTTCCTCCGCGGTGGATGGTCGCCGAGCATACTTTCCGTCCTCCCTGGTTTCACCGTAACCTGATGAATGAATTCATGGGTCTCGTCTTTGGCGTTTATGATGCCAAGGCGGAAGGATTTGTCCCCGGCGGCGCCAGCCTGCACAATTGCATGGCAGGCCACGGCCCGGATGCCGAAACCTTCGAGCGCGCCAGCAAAGCCGGACTTGAACCACAATATCTTGGCGGCACGCTGGCATTCATGTTTGAGACGCAGTTTGCCGTGCGCCCCACAGAGTTTGCCATGCAAGCTCGCATTTTGCAGCACGAGTACTTTGAATGCTGGCAGGGGCTGAAAAAGCGATTCGTCTCACCCGACCGTGTCGAAGAGGCGGCCCGGGCGTGAACAGGATAGACGGGAAGGAGTTGGGATGGGGCTGAAAAGTTGGCTCGCATCGGCGAATGATCCCGGCTCCGATTTTCCGATCCAGAACCTGCCGTACGGAGTCTTCCGCTCGGCAGACCGCTTCCATATTGGCGTCGCTATCGGCGATCAGATTCTCGATCTCCACGCATGCGCGAGTCAGAGGTTGCTTGCGGGCCTGTCGGACGAGACCGCAAACGCATGTCGAGCGGAGCGCCTCAACGCCCTGATCCAGCTCGGACCGGGAGCATGGCGCGCACTACGCCGCCGCATCACCGCAATGCTCGCTGACGACACAAGTCCCGAAACGCAGGACCGCGTCCGCCCGCTCCTGATCCCCATGCAGGATGTAGAAATGCAACTTCCCGCTGAGATTGGCGACTACACTGACTTTTACGCCTCGATCGACCACGCCACGCGAGTGGGCAAGCTGTTCCGCCCCGACAATCCCCTGCTACCCAACTACAAGTACGTTCCCATCGGCTATCACGGCCGTGCGTCATCGATTGTGGTCAGTGGAGCGCAAATTCGCAGGCCGTGCGGACAGATAAAGCCCGCCGAGGGCGAGCCAGTCTTCGGACCAACGCGGGCCCTCGATTACGAATTGGAGGTCGGCATTTTTGTGGGTCCGGGCAATCCCCTGGGACAAAGCATCCCCATCGCCGAGGCCGAGGGCAATATCTTCGGCCTGTGCCTGGTAAACGACTGGTCGGCGCGCGACATTCAGTCTTGGGAGTATCAGCCGCTCGGTCCATTCCTCGCCAAAAGCTTCGCCACCACGATTTCTCCGTGGATCGTTTCTCTTGAGGCGCTGGCGCCGTACCGCGTCCCCGCCTTCGAGCGCTCCGTTGGCGACCCGGCGCCGCTCGCCTACCTGCGTCCCCCCGCAGCGGAGCTGGGCGGCGCCGATCTTGCTGGTCCCGATCTTGCCAGCATCGACCTTTGGCTGGAGGCTTTTCTCGACTCGCGCCGGATGTGTGAGGCGGGAGTGGCGCCGATGCTCATGGGCCGAAGCAATCTGCGCAACCTTTACTGGACCATCGCGCAGCTCGTTGCCCATCACACGAGCAACGGCTGCAACCTGCGCGCCGGCGACTTGCTCGCCACTGGCACCGTCTCCGGCCCCGATGCGGGTTCCGAAGGCTGTTTGTTGGAGAAACGGAACAACGCGGATCCCGTTCGCTTGCCCAGTGGAGAGGTTCGAACCTACCTGGAGGATGGCGACCGGGTTACGTTGCGCGCCTACGCGCAGAGCCCTGGATTACCAAGGATTGGTTTTGGTATATGCAGCGGAGCCATTTCAGGTGCAGTCTATGAATAAGAGGAACGGGCTGCTCTCCGCTTCCGGGCCTCTCTCGCACCCCGCAGGAGACGAGAAGGTGAAGGAGCCGAAGATCGAAAACGAATTGCATTCCGAATTGCAATCATCCACGGACTTCGCATCGGCAAAGGCGCAGGCCAATCGCAAGGCGCTGCTGGCACTGATGGCTGCCCTGCGCGCGGAAGAGGATGTGATTCGGCTGGGGGGCGGGGAAAAAGCTGCGGAGGCACAACACGGCAAAAAACGGCTGACGGTGCGAGAGCGGCTGCGGCTCCTGCTCGATCAAGAAACTGAGTTTTTGGAGTTGGGGCTGTGGGCGGCGCATGGGATGTATGCGGAATATGGAGGCGCGCCGGGTGCCGGTGTGGTAACCGGAGTGGGAAGGGTCAGCGGACGGCTGTGCATGATCGTGGCCAACGACGCCACTGTGAAGGCCGGCGCCTTTTTTCCCATGACCGCGAAAAAGGTCCTGCGCGCACAAACCATTGCGATGGATAATCGCATTCCCACGATCTACCTGGTGGATTCGTCAGGCGTCTTTCTACCTTTGCAGGAGGATGTGTTTCCGGATACCGACGATTTCGGACGCATCTTCCGCAACAACGCAGTGATGAGCTCGCTGGGAATCCCCCAGATCACAGCGATCATGGGCATGTGTGTGGCCGGTGGGGCCTATCTGCCGGTGATGACGGATACCGTGCTGATGACCGAGGGGTCGGGATTGTTTCTGGCCGGACCGTCGTTGGTGCAAGCAGCGATCGGACAGAAGACAGGCCCGGAGGAACTGGGCGGGGCGGCGATGCACGCGGCAATCTCAGGAACGGTCGACTTCAAGGAGCCAAACGACCACCTGTGCCTGGCGCGGCTGCGGTCGCTGATGGCGAAGATGGGCGAACGACTTCCCAGGCCTCAAAATCACGACCTGGGCCAGTCTGAGGTTTTTAGCCGCCGTGACTTCGATGCGGCGCGGGACGCGCCGAAGTTCGCCGCAGAGGATGTGTATGGATTGTTGAATCCGGAACCGGGATCGAGCAACGTATACGAAATGCGCGAAGTGATTGCACGCATTGTGGACCGCAGCGAGTTCGACGAGTACAAGGCGGAATTTGGCCGCACCGTGCTGTGCGGGTATGCGTGGATTGGCGGGCGGGCCGTGGGAATCGTGGCCAACCAGAAGATCAACCAGAACCAGACGGTGGCCATGGGTCCAGCGGCAGGGATGACGCAGATGGAAGTCGGCGGCGTCATCTACACCGAAGGCGCACAGAAGGCCGCGCGCTTCATCATGGATTGCAATCAGAATTTGGTGCCATTGATTTTTCTGCACGATGTGAATGGATTTATGGTGGGCAAGGAAGCGGAGTGGTCTGGAATCATTCGCGCCGGTGCCAAGATGGTTTCAGCGGTGAGCACGAGCGTGGTGCCGAAGATCGCTCTTATCGTGGGCGGAAGCTTTGGCGCAGGACACTACGCGATGTGCGGCAAGGCCTACGATCCGCGCTTCTTGTTTGCGTGGCCTACGGCGCGGTATGCAGTGATGAGCGGAGCCTCGGCTGCGGCGACACTGGCTGAGGTGCGCGCCCGGCAACTGGAGCGCGGCGGCAAGACGCTCACAGAGAAGGAGAAGTCCGCGATCTACGAGGAGATTCGCGCCACATACGACGCGCAGGCCGATCCTCGCTATGGCGCGGCGCGGCTTTGGATCGATGCGATCATCGATCCGGCTCGAACCAGAGACGTTCTGATCCAGGCGCTCGAAGCTTGCGCGCTGAATCCCGATATTCCACGATTCAATCCTGGGGTGCTGCAAACCTGAGCAGTTTTCTCTAAGGTCGCTAGGCAGTTCACGCGGAGCGCAACCGCATCAAATCCCGTAGGAAGAGATTTAGGCATTCGAAATTCCCGCGAAGGAGCCTGACCATGCAAGTCGAACTTGAGCCGGCTGAAACCTTGTATCCGTTTGTTCTTACTGAACAGCAGGAACATTTGCGCCGCGAAATACGCGAGTTCGCGGCGCGGGAGGTTGCGCCGCACGTGGCAGCGTGGGACGAGGCGAGCGAATTTCCCCTTGCGACAGTGAAGATGCTCGGCAAGATGGGGCTGCTGGGCGTGATCTTTCCAGCGGAGTATGGTGGCGCGGGCCTCGGCTACGTGGACTACGTGTTGGCCATTGAAGAGCTCTCTGCCGTCGATGGTTCTCTTGGGCTAACGATGGCGGCACATAATTCGCTGGGGACAAATCATATCTTCTTATCCGGCAACGCGGCACAGAAAAGGAAATATATGCCACGGCTCGCCAGTGGAGAGTGGCTGGCAGCATGGGCGCTCACCGAGCCAGGCTCTGGATCGGATGCGAGCGACGCGCACACTACCGCGGCGAAGAAAGGCGACCGCTATGTGCTGAACGGCAACAAAACGTTCATCACCAACGGACACTATGCCGACGTTGTCGTCGTGATTGCAGTAACCGACAAGAGCAAGGGCACGCATGGGCTGTCGGCCTTTGTCGTGGAAAATGGAACGAAGGGATTCCGGCCCGGCAAAAAAGAGAGCAAGCTCGGCCTGCGGGCCAGCGACACCAGCGAACTGATCTTCGAGGACTGCGAGATTCCCGAGGAGAACTTGCTCGGCACGGAGGGCGAGGGATTCATCGATGCGATGCGGGTGCTCGACGGCGGTAGAATCTCGATTGCGGGGCTGTCGCTTGGGATCGCGCGCGGCGCGCTGGATGCGGCGCTGAAGTATGTGAAGCAGAGACGGCAATTCGGAAAGGCGATTGCTGAGTTTCAGGGCATCCAGTGGAAACTGGCGGATATGGCGACGGAACTGGATGCGGCGCGGCTGCTGACTCAGCGAGCCGCGGTACTCAAAGACGCAGGCCGCAAGGTAACGCGCGAGTCGTCGATGGCCAAGCTGTTCGCAAGCGAAGTGGCCGTGCGCATCTGCGATGAGGCGGTGCAACTGTTTGGCGGCTATGGCTTCATCAAGGATTATCCGGTTGAGAAGTTTTACCGCGACGTGAAGCTGTGCACCATCGGAGAGGGCACCAGCGAGATCCAGCGCATGGTAATCGCGCGCGAGATACTCAAGGTTTACCCTTCGCGCGGATAACTCCCCGTCGGGGGCGGGCAAATTCGGCGCAGGTTGGCATTCGACGCACGCAGCGGCGCTTTGATGCCGAATCGATGAGCGGTCTAAGAGAGTGAATGGAAGATTCAGTCAAAATCATCGAGTGTCCACGCGATGCCTGGCAGGGATTGCCGGCACAAATCCCGCCCGAGAAGAAAGTTGGCTATCTGCGCAAACTCATTGAAGCGGGCTTCACGCGTATTGATGCAGTCAGCTTTGTCTCGCCCGCGGTGGTGCCGCAAATGGCCGATTCCGAGCGCGTGCTCGAACTGCTGAACCCTCCTGACCACGTTGAGATCATCGGAATCGTGGTGAATGAGCGAGGTGCTGAGCGCGCGATCGCAACGGGCGCCGTCAAGACGCTTGGTTTCCCATATTCGATTTCGCCGGAGTTCCTGCGAAGGAATCAGAATCAAACGCAGGAAGAATCACTGCATGTCTTAGGGTCGATTGCTGCGCTGGCTGACGATGCGGGAATGAATGTGGTCGCTTATATTTCAATGGCTTTCGGGAATCCGTACGGCGATCCGTGGAGTCCGGATGCTGTTATCCATGGGTGCAAGCAATTGATCGGAATTCGTATCTCGCAGATATCATTAGCGGACACTGTTGGACTCGCAAAGCCCTCACAGATAACGGGCACCGTATCCCGCGTGCTGGCAGCGAGCGATGGCGCCGAAATTGGCGTGCATCTGCACGGGCGGCAAAGCGACGCTCCCTCTCTCATTCGCGCCGCTTTTGACGCGGGCTGCCGCCGCTTCGATTCGGCCATCGGCGGGCTGGGCGGATGTCCGTTCGCGCAGGATACGCTGGTGGGGAACCTGCCCACGGAAACATTGGTCGCAGTGTTGACGGAATGCGGCGCGACACTTCCGAAGCTGGAACCTCTCGAAGGTTTGATCCGCGCCAGCGCGGAGATCGGCGCGAATTGTGCGGCTGCAGTACGATAGCGCAGCTTGTGCGGGGACCGCACGCGTTTTGGCTAGGGAGGACCGATTGAACTACAAGACGATTGTGGTCGCGGACAGCGCGTCGATGCGGGCGATTACGCTCAATCGCCCCGAGCGTCGCAACGCGATGACACCCGAGATGCAGTTGGAGCTGATTTCCGCGCTCGAGGATACCGCATCAAGTAATTGTCGGGTACTCGTATTGACTGGAGCCGGCGACGCGTTCTGCTCTGGCCTGGATTTGTCGGCGCTGCATGCCGCGCGAGACAAGAGCGCGATCGAACATCGCGCGGACGCTGAACGCATCTTGCGGCTCTTTCTTACGTTGTATGAACTTCCCGTGCCGACCATCGCGGCAGTGCATGGCTCGGCAATCGCCGGTGGCGCGGGATTGGCCATTATCTGCGACTTCACGCTCGCAGCACCAGCCGCAAAATTTGGATTCACCGAGGTGCGCATCGGTTTTGTCCCCGCGCTGGTTTCCGCTTTCCTTGCATTGCAGATCGCAGACAAGCGGAGCCGCGATCTGCTCTTGACTGGCCGGAATTTTGATGCAACTGAGGCCTATCGTCTCGGTCTCGTGAACGAGATTGTGGCACCGGAGGCCATGATGCAGCGCGTGCAAGCGATGGCTGATGTGCTGATCGCCAACAGTCCTCAAGCGCTCAAAGCGACCAAGCAGCTCATGGCGGCACAGAATAAAGCGTGGCTTGACTCAGCGATCGCTGAAGCCCTCGAGGCCAGCGCATTGTCTCGAGAAACGGGGGATTTTCGCGAAGGGATCGCTGCGTTCCTTGAAAAGCGGAAACCTGTTTGGGAGAACGGATCGTTGGCTAAGCCACTGCGTCAATGAAGCGCACGGGTGCCTCGGTCCGCTGTTTAACTTCCTGACGCGAAACCCCGGCAGCCAGTTCAATGACTTCAAAGCCTGATTCGGTGACATCGAGCACGCAAAGGTCAGTGATCACGCGATGGACGACGCCCGTTCCAGTCAAAGGCAGCGTGCAACTGTGCAGCAGCTTGGGGCTCCCGTCCGGAGTGTTATGCTCCATGAGCACAATCACGCGCCGCACTCCGGAGACAAGATCCATCGCTCCGCCCATCCCTTTCACTCGCTTGCCGGGAATCATCCAATTCGCCAGGTCGCCACGCTCTGACACTTGCATCGCTCCTAGAATCGCGAGATCGATGTGCCCGCCACGAATCATGGCAAATGAGTCTGCGCTGGAAAACGTCGCGGCACCAGGAACAAAGGTTACGGTCTCCTTTCCCGCGTTGATCAGATCGGCGTCTACCTCCGATGTGCGCGGGAACGGCCCCATGCCCAGCAGTCCGTTTTCTGACTGCAACGTAACGGTGATTCCCGCGGGAATGAAGTTGGCCACCAACGTCGGGATGCCAATGCCAAGGTTCACGTAGAAGCCGTCCTGCAACTCCCTGGCGGCGCGTGCGGCCAATTGTTGACGAGTCCAAGCCACTGGCTTACCCCTCCCGAGTTGTCATCTTCTCGATCCGTTTTTCCGAATTGGGATTATGTACCAGCCGATGCACAAAGATTCCGGGGGTGTGAATCTCATCCGGATCAAGCTCACCCGGCTCAACAATGATCTCTGCTTCGGCCACGGTGACCTTTCCGCAGGTGGCGGCGAGAGGATTGAAGTTGCGCGCAGTGCGCCGATAGATGAGATTGCCGTGCAAGTCGGCCTTCCAGGCCTTCACCAGGGCGACGTCGGCCCGAATGCCGTGTTCCAGAATGTAGGTAACGCCGTCGAACTCCTTATGCTCTTTGCCGTCGGCAACCAGGGTGCCGACCCCTGTGCGCGTGTAGAAGCCAGGGATCCCCGCGCCCCCGGCTCGCATACGTTCCGCGAGCGTTCCCTGCGGGCAAAACTCTACTTCCAACTCGCCTGCCAGAAATTGGCGCTCAAATTCCTGGTTCTCGCCGACATAGCTTGAGATCATCTTCTTGACCTGGTGGGTTTCGAGCAGCAATCCCAATCCCCACCCATCCACGCCGGCATTATTGCTGGCAATCGTCAAATTGCGCGCGCCTGTATTGCGCAAGGCAAGAATCAGTGCCTCGGGGATGCCGCACAAACCGAACCCGCCGATCGCCAGTAACATCCCGTCTCGCACGATCCCATTCAAAGCCGTGAAGGCGTCAAGATGTAGTTTGTTCATGCTCAAAGCTCTCACCTTGACCGCCCATACCCGGTCATGCTCTCACTCTTTGACCCGTGGCAATGTCCATGCTAACTCTAAACGAGCGCCTCCCTACAATCCGTTAGGGAAAGTGGGCGACCGTTCTTATATGTGCTTTGCGAAAACTCCATGGGCTCACATTTTAGATTTGCGTCGGTCACAGCAAGGGCCGTGTAATCAGATCTCAACCGTTAAGATCTCGAGACATTTATTCAATTTCTCTGCAGCATCGAGTTTTAGCAAAGTACCGAGCCCGTGCTATGAAACTGCGCGTACTTAGCACGGAAGTCACTGCTTATCTTGTAGGTGGAAAGAGGGAATGGAATCGGGCGCAATCGCGCCGGATAGCATCGTTTGCGGCCGACTGCGACCTATTGCCGCTTCGAACCGCGCTTTGGTTTTCGCTTCTCCGGATTCATCGTGCGGTCACAGCGCTTCATCGCCTCACGGCATTCGTAACCCGAGCATTGACGAGGTTTGGGATAAACACAACAAACCGAGCTTATCGCCGACTATAGATCTGAAATGGAGCCCAATAGAATGGCGCACGAAATCTGCTTTGTGAATGAAGCAGCGAGAGCTTGGCGTTGCGCAACGCGACCGCCGGGGAATCGCCGGCAGTAAGACCTTGGTAGAGTTTGTCCATCAGGCGCGGAGTTGAGTCGTCACTCACCTCCCAAAGCGCGCCGATGACTCGTTGCGCACCTGCATTGAGAAAAGCCCACGACAGGCCCACCAGGCCTTCTCCGGCATAGGCCCGCGTTCCGCTCCCATAGCAAGCGGAAACAGTGACCAGTTGCGCATGGATCGGGCGCTGGATGATCTCTCGCGCATAGAGCTTATACGAATCTTCGCGCCCAGGGGGATTTGAAAGAATGATTGCCGAATCCAACGGACTGGTGCGGCTGGCGACCGCGTGGGATACAAAATGGATGTAGGTGTAGCTACGCGGATCGCTGGAAAAGTAGGCAGCGGGCGTGGCTTGTCGCCCTGCGAGCGCCGAAGTCTCGGATGGGCTGAAATGATTTTCGATACGAGACATTTCCAATCCGAAAAAAGGAAGGGATGGAAAATCTTGATCCGGAGAATCCGGGTTGCCAATCAGGAGTATTCTTCCACCTTGGCGGCCCAAGGGTTCGGCAGCAGCCAGCATCGCAAGCGATGGAGCCGACGACACAATCAGATCGTCGAGCAAGTAGTGAATGTTGACCTTCGAATCGGCATTTGGCGGAATGCCGGTAGTTGCGCCGGGAACGAGCAGAGTTTCAAAATTCAATTGGCTCAGGATTCCATCAGCGAGGATGATCACGGATGAGTTGGGGCGAAGCAACGCAGCGGCCGGCCACAGCAGCATCTTGTACAGCGATTGGCCGTCTCCATTAGCGCTCTGCATAGGGTCCTGCGCAGCAAGGAGCGCTTTGCGATAGCGCTCGACGATGTCTGTAATTTCGCGCTGCGGCGGCAAGATAAACAATTGCGTTCTTGCGGGTGTAATGCCCCACAGATACGATTCCCGGTCTCCGAGCCAGTAGAAAAGCAGTGTGGAATTGGTTTTCTGCGAAACCTGCCGCGGGCTGAGGGTTATAGACTGCATTTGCTTTGTTGCGGCCGGCATCGCGAGGCCTCGCTCGAGCGTTTGCGCGCGGCTTTCATCGGCAACTGCCAATGCTGCTTCACTTCGTCCCAACCTCACGAGGAAATGAATGTAATGGTCATAGATTTCCGCAGCGTTGGTACCGAAGGGAAGTTGCGATTCTTCACTCTTAAGCTGCGCCCGTGCTGCCTCGTACATGGACAACGTGGCTTTGTACATTCGCTCGGCGGCAGCCGTGTTGTTTTGCGACTCAAACAGGTGGGCCAGTTCGAAGCCCGCACTCAACTTCGTCGTCATCAAGCTCTCAGGATCATTCCGAACCGAATGGAAATACTTTTCCGCTTGCGCCCGCTGCCCCCGTGCGGCTGCCAGCATGCCGATGGTCAGCAACAAGGTTGCGCTGGGGTGAAAGACTCCGACGGTTTCCATCGGCCTGAGCTGCGCAATGGTTGCGTCCGCCTGGTCGAGATTGCCGTTAAGGACTGAAACGCGGGCAAGGTCTTCGAGCGCGTTCACAATATCTTCTCTGCTGTTGATTTGGCGCGCCAAATCGAGCGCCTGGCGGTAAGATTGCGCGGCGCGCGTCCAATCACCGGAATCGCGATATACGTAACCGGCGGTGCTGAGCCACTTCAACTCATAACGCAGATTCCCGAGGCGTGCGGCGGCCTTCTCTGCATCAAGAAATTGGTCCAGTGCTCGCTCGTCGTCTCCCAGTTGGTAATAAGCCCAGCCGAGATTGCCGGCGGCGATCTGTGCAAAGTTTTCGTAACCTGACCGGGCCGCCTCTTGATGCGCCGACGTCGACCAGTCCACAGACTCATCAAAGTGGTTGACCTGCATTGCGATGTAGCCGAGATTGAGTGTCGCTTCTGCCTCGAGCCAGGGATCATGGTGACTGCGCGCGAATGCGAGAGCTTGAAGAAACGACTGGCGCGCCTGAGGGAATTGGCCGGCCTTCGCGGAGAAGATCGCGCGCGCGGCGAGCACATCCCCACAAGAAGAAAAATCCGTCACCCGGCAAATTGCTTCTGCTTGTACCAGTCGCTGTTGGGCCGCCGGGATCTGTTGCTGACGCGTGAGCGCGACGGCTTCGATCGCCTGTTTCTCCACGGCGCCCGCGTCGGGAGTTGCGGAACCGCTGTACGCACTGAGGAGACGCAGCGTGTCCTCGTACATGCCGCGATAGAGCATGGAGTCTGCCTCAAGTAGGGTGAATCGCGAGGCCCATGCGGGATCGGAGGATTGATAACGTTTGACGGCTGATTCAGCTTCCTGCTGGCTGAGAGCGAGGTAGCCACTTTGAAAAAGACGCCAAGCGTGATCGTACGAGGCCTTCGCGCTATCAGGCTGCGTGTCTTCAAGCGGAAGCACAGCGAGCAGCAGAAGCAGCAAAAGTAGCGAGAGAGGGCGAAAACCGCGGCGCGTTCCGGAAACTGCCTGGCGCCGCGGAAAGCGCATCGGCGAATTTGTGCTTTCTACGGCGCTGTTCCGCCGTTTGTCGAACCATCTCCAACGCCCGCGCTGCCATCGATGGGGCAGCCAAAGTGGAACTCCACCATTTTGAGCCCTACGGTCGTTTTCCTGGGAACTCCCGACTCGGGCTTGAAGTCTTCGTGCTTGATGGTCACTTTGCCGAGGATGATCGTGCCGAAGT
The DNA here is from genome assembly GCA_963758785.1 of uncultured Acidobacteriaceae bacterium. Classification (GTDB taxonomy): domain Bacteria; phylum Acidobacteriota; class Terriglobia; order Terriglobales; family Acidobacteriaceae; genus Telmatobacter. The sequence goes on along the minus strand of CAVWXA010000003.1, from coordinate 1,542,790 downwards.
CCGGAATCGTGATGACGTGGCCAAAGGAGAGGCCGGGATAGGCTCCACTCGCACGATTGACCAGTGAACATTCCACTTCCTCCGGGCGCGATCCAAGAGATGCGGAAAGTCGATTGTATCGCTCGTGAAGCTCAGTCGGAAGGCTCGGATGCTGACCGACGCGGCCGAGCTGGCTGGAGATGCGCCCAATCAGCGCGGAATCCCGAGTGTAGGCAGCATCGTTCGCCGGCTTGGGGCCGAGGACGCTCAAGTTTAGATCGAGGTCGACCGGATGACCGGCAATGCGCAGGTTCTCAAATCGTGTGCCGAGGAAATTGATCGTTGGCACGTAACCCTCGAGCGGATGCTCAGTGATGATTTGCCCGACGATGCGATCGGCGGTAACAATATCGAGTACGTTCAATCCTTCGACGGCTGTTGTCGTCAATGTTGTCCAGCCTTGATCCGGCTTGGTGCTGCGATTGCCGGCAACCTGCGTGTAGCCCGACTGGAATGAAATGACCGATTCAAGGCGGTAGCCCTCGGCACGTTGCGAGAGATAACCACCTTCATCGTGCAGATGCGCATAGGCCTGGGGCTTGATCTCTTCGACCAAAGGAAGCCGCAAGTGGCCGGAGAGGATTTTGGCTTCCGCATGATAGTGATGCGTTCTTCCATTTACGGTTGGTACGTTCTCGTAAGACATGGGCGTAGTCATGCTCCTTTGCATGCGGACATTCCATTAAATCTTTGATAATTTCTCGCTGCTAAATCGCCCGCAGGGGGACACTCAGAAGGGGTTAGTTTGGGGCCCGTTCCAGGACTTCTGGAATCGACTAATTGGTCACCACTATATCAAAGTTATATTGCTCGATAGGCGTGCGCCCGCCTTGGGGAGTGACGCTGGTAACCATCAGCGCGTAAGGCCCATTTTGCAGCATGCCGCCCGGAATCGTGAGGGAAAACGATTGGTCGTTGTCCGTCCCCTGCGCTGTTGCCGGCGAAGTCCCGGTCCAGACGAGTTTCCCATGAGGATCGCGAAGGTCGAAGGAATACGAGGCTGCCGGCGCTGTTCCCGGCTCGATCACCAAGTCAACCGGGAGCGCGACGCCATGGATCCGATCGGCAGTGAATGTGAGATGTGTGGTGCCACGAGTGGCGGAGCGCAGTGGAGCCACGGGAGCAAGACGAGGCTCATTCGCCGCCTGGCGCAACGCAGGGAATGTGACCAGGTTTTGGTACCCCGCCACGATGAGCAACGCCGCAAAGGCAGGAACAGCAAATGCGGGGCGCAATAGGGAAAACCAGGAACTGCGTTTCTCGCTGGATTTTGCACGTTCGGATTCGACTTGCGAAGCCACGAGCTCCGGGAGTTGAACCTTTGCTTCATTCACAAAGAGAGTGCCGGCACGAAGGTCGAGGGCGCACTCCGGACAATCGAATGCATGTTCCTCAAAGGCATCACGCGCATCGCGAGAGAGCTCATTCAGCAGGTATCGCTCTGCGGCCATTTGTTCTACTGCTTCGCCATGATTCATCTTTCCCTCCCCGTGAATTCGCAGTCGTAGTCGCTCAGGTGTTGCAGGCCCTTCAGGCATCTGCGCTCAGAGGCGCGCGATTGCCAATGTGTTTCACGTATTCGACCTTGAATTCCTGCTTGGCGCGATGGAGAAGAACCCGTAAATATTCCCGTTCTACGCCGAACTCTAGGCAAACCTCATCCCGATCGCGCTCGTCGAGAAAGACCGCTTTCAGCAGAGAACGATCTCGCTTGGACAGGCGCATCAGGATCGACCGGACTTTCTCCTTGATTTGCCGGGCAGAGACGATGTCGAGAGCGTCAGCGCCCGTTGCCGCCGGCTCCGGCGCACCCTCAACGTCGAGCGACTCGCTGCGGCTCGAGGAACGGTACTGCTCAAAAAGGACATGATTGCAGACATTATTTACGAACGCGCCGAGACTTTCGGGCTGGCGCAAACCTCCATCCCTGCGCAGAACCTGAAACACCCGCGCAAAGGTTTCCTGGCACACATCGTCTATGGCGTGGGAAGACTGAAGCCGCGAGCGCAACTTGAGTTTGAGGAGTGCGGTGAAATATGCAACAAAATGCTCCTGCGTCTGCCGGTCCCCTGCGCAAAGATCTTCAACGTATTTCGCATCGAATGAATGGAATTGCAAGGCTAACCCCGCCGTTGGAAGAGACGGGTATAGTATCGCAGGCAGTGTCGGCGATTGAAAGCATTTTGGCCGAGAGGAAGCGGCGGAGCTCCGGCACTTTCTGAACGAGCCGCGAACGATATGGCGTGGAGGCGCTGAGTTCATGATGCGATCCCGAATAGTCTGCTTGACAGCAGATAGAATGCGTCTCTGGGGTCGACCTGTACCGACTGAACAGGCGTAAACCGGTAGAGTTTTCCTGTGAATCTTCCGCTCACAGCGATCTCCAGCCGTCCGAGGTACTGAACATTCACGCGGTAATCCGGTTCAGGCTCGTCGCACTTGAAATGAGCCTGCACTCTTTGACTACGAATTCCGCTCACTCTCGAGCTCATGAGCCGGCCCATTACATGTGGAGAAAGCATAGTGAGTCCTTTTCGCCAGTTTTTCAAACAGGCAGGTTCCTGCGGAGAGAACTTGCCCGCTGAAGAGCAACCCGATCCAGCCTTTTGTCAGCCAAATTGCAGCGAACAGCGACGTCCAAAGGCTCAAACAAAAAATTGCATTCGTCGTGCAGGCGGCTAGTCCAGTGCGGCGCATCACTGACGAGCGAATTATAGAAATTCGGGACATTGGATCCTTCGCCTCGGCCAAATAGGGCTGCCACGTCGCCTTTACCGTCAGGTCAGCCGGTGCCGCAGTAACATTTATGTTCATCTCAATTCCTGCTTATTGGCTTCTCGAGCCTCGGCGGAACCCGCCCCGAAGGACGAGCCCCGCCCGTCCCGGGGGAGGACGCCAGACCAGAACGCATTCGTTCCCGAGGGCCAATACGGATGCGGCCAAGGCTTCCGCTCCGTACCGGCGCGAGCGACCCAGCTGGGTGAAGCTGTGGCCGCAATCAAGTAATTTTTAGGAGAACTTTCGCTGTGCATGAATTGCCATCCAGTATCGTCGCCAACGCTCCGTGAACCAAAGAAACGGATGCGCCGGCAAAGGCATCGATTTTCGCACCCTGTTTCCGGGCTCGATAGGTAGTGCAGCATCCGAGATGATCGTTTCAGGGTTTCTTGAAGAAATTTCCGACCGGAATGGCGCGTGCGGTGGCGTCAGGAATTGTTTTCGCCATCCAATTGAAACGGTTGCCCGGAACCATCACTATTCGACATATCGGTAATGACGCTGCCTGGCTGGCGCGTTGGCCGCAATTCATGGGTTCGCTACTTTCCTGAGCGGCATTTCACTTACCGGGCAACGAATCAAGCGAATTTTTCATCAGAAACAACGATTCATTTCAAAGGCTTGTATCAGGCCTCGCCGTATCCTGAAGCAATCCTCTAATTCCGCACCACGGCTGGCATCGCAAGTTTCTAACTGGAGAAAACACCATGTGCGCCGCTCATGCATACGTTTCAATGGATCCGCCTGCTCTCGTTAGCCCGCTTCCCATATGCGATGCGATCCGGGGACTGGCTGGAATGGCCGATGCGTCCGCGCGGAATGACGAGTATCGGCTCCGCGCGAGATCGATCCTCGGTGGCAGTATTGGTTGACACTGTGGTTGACGGTGCACGTTATCTGCTCGTGCGCATGCCGAAGCTCGAACGTCCGAGCCTCCCCAAGCCTCTTCCCCAACCCCAGCCGCAGCGCAACGTTATAGACGTGGTCCGCCGAGTGAACGCCGCCATCGATTCGGGGATCTGCGACGCGTTCTTGTTGCGGAAGACGACAGCGACACGCGGATTCGCCTGGTTCATCTACTTCGCGAATGGGGATTTAACGTTGTAGTAGCAACAGACGGAATCGAAGCGCTAGGAGTAGTTGAACTCCACAGGCCGCCTGATTTCTTTATCATCAACCGGTCCTTGCCGGGTATGAACGGCATCGAACTTTGCCGGCGGATCAATGGCCATTTTGACGAACATTCTCCTTATATTCTCATGATGGGCAGGCGGACCAGTCATCAGGAAGTCGTCGAATCTTTGGAATCGGGAGCAGCCGAGTACCTGACTACGCCATTTAACGAACAGGAGTTGAGGGTCCGCCTCATCGTTGCGGTTCGAACGCTCTCCCGCCAGGACAACTTGATCAGTTCGCGCGAGCAGTTTCGCGACCAGGCGACCAGAGATGCGCTTACCGGTGTCTGGAATCGAAGAGGGATTCTTGAGATTCTCGAAAAGGAGCTGGACCGCGCCGAACGCAATGATCGATCAACGGGAATCTTGATGCTCGATCTCGATCATTTCAAGAACGTCAACGATGCTCATGGACATTTGGCAGGCGATTTGGTTTTGCAGGAGACTGCTCGTCGACTAAGCCGGAAGTTGCGTGCTTATGATTGCCTCGGCCGGTACGGAGGAGAGGAGTTTCTGATCGTTGTGCCTGCTACCGACGAAAGAGAGCTGAGCGAACTCGCGGAACGCATCCGAACGGCTATCGAATCGGAGCCGGTTCACACAGAGATGAACGATATACGGGTTACGTTCAGCATCGGTGCGGCGATGGCAAAACCGGGCGACCGGTCGAAGGCAAACGTGATTGCTCTGGCAGATGAAGCGTTATACAAAGCGAAGAAACTGGGTCGCAATCGGGTGGTTTACGGCAATTGACCAAATGTGCGAGTCTTCGATCACTGACGAACCTTGCGGGATTTTCCGGGACGGGCCGTACTTGATGGGAGTCGAAGCAAATCGAGGAGCGGCCCAGGACGGTCCCGCGTAGGCGCTCGCGCTGAGCCACGTTTAAACAAAGCCTGCCAAACCCTTTATGCGCCGATTCGATTCCGGTCCGCGCCTGCAAATCTTCAACTACAATTCACTCCAATCCTCAAGCCCAATACAATTGATATTGATGCGGAGTTCATTTTATCTGCGTGGTCCAGCTCCGCGTCTTCGGGAATGAGGGCTGAACTATGAACGGCATCGATGCGGCGAGCATTGAGCAGCAGTTTGCGAGCGACAACTACGCGGGCATTTGCCCTGAGGCGTGGCAGGCGATGGAAGCCGCCAATCACGGGCATGTCACATCGTATGGCGACGATCCGTGGACGGCCAAGGCGGCCGACGCGTTTCGCAAACTGTTTGAGACCGACCTGCGAGGTCTACTTCGTCTTTAACGGGACCGCGGCCAATTCGCTGGCGCTGGCGTCGCTCTGCCAGTCGTATCACAGCGTGATCTGCTGCGACCAGGCGCATGTGGAGACGGACGAGTGCGGCGCGCCGGAGTTTTTCTCGAACGGCTCAAAGCTCCTGGTGGCGACAAGCGCCGAGGGCAAGATGACGCCGGAATCGATTCACGAGTTGGCCACCAAGCGGCATGACATTCACTATCCCAAGCCGCGCGTGGTGACAATTACTCAAGCGACAGAAACCGGGCGCGTGTATACGCTTGCCGAGTTGCGTGGGCTGGCCGAGGCGTGCCGGGCGCATGGGCTATCGCTGCATATGGACGGCGCGCGCTTTGCCAATGCCTGCGCGAGCCTTGGCTGCTCGCCCGCAGAGATGTCGTGGAAGTGCGGCGTGGATGTATTGTGCTTCGGCGGCGCGAAGAACGGCATGGCCATGGGAGAAGCTGTTCTTTTTTTCGATCGCGCGCTGGCCACGGATTTCGATTACCGGTGCAAGCAGGCGGGGCAACTGGCGTCGAAGATGCGATTCCTTTCGGCGCCATGGGTGGGTATGCTGGAGAGCGGGGCGTGGCTGCGCAATGCGACGCACGCCAACCGCTGCGCAAGGGAGTTCGCGGCGCAAGTGGGAGGGATTCCAGGCGTGAAGGTGGCGCAGCCCGTTGAAGCGAACGCGGTGTTTCTTGAGGCGCAGGAGGAGATCCTCGAGCAGCTTCGCGCGCGTGGCTGGAGCTTTTACACCTTTATTGGCGGCGCGGCGCGGTTCATGTTCGCGTGGGATAGCGATCCCGAGCGCGCGGCTGCACTCGTTAGAGATCTGAAGGAATGCGCGGCCGCTGTGCAAGCCGTATAAGCGGGAGCGGCAGCCGTCCAAGTCGGAAGACAATGAGCTTCTATTGCTGCGGCGCTTCCCAGTTTCCTGAGGCTCCGGAGCGGAAGATGGCATCGATCACAGCCATGTTGCCGATGGAATCTTCCAGCGGAACAGGAACTTCGGTGTTGTCGACGAATGGCTCTGGCGAAGGCGTCGCCCTGCAGCGTGTACTGATCGGCAGTGGGAAAAATCTCCGAGCTAATGCCGCTGCCGCTCAGGTCGCCGGTTGAGTCGATGAACAGGCGCGTGGGCCGGTCGTTGGGCGCGTTGAAGGGGATCTCGAGCTCGATGCGGCCGCGCGTGCCCAGAAAATGAACCCGCTGGTAGGGGATCAACTGCGTGCTGCAGGTGAAGATGGCGTGGCCAGTGGGGAACTCGAGAATTGCCGAGGCCAGCCGGTCGGTACCCAGTTTGCGGATCGCGGTCGAGCGTGGCAACGACGCGTTTCGGCTCCTGCGCGAAAACCGTAGCGCGAGGCCTGGATGCAATAGCAGCCGATGTCGTAAACGCCGCCGCCGCCGGTTTCGATCTGATTGCGAATGTTGGCCGGATTGACATTGAAGTAGCTGAAGTGCGCGTTGACGGAGCGCAGTTCGCCGACGCGGCCTTCGTCGAGAAGCTGGCGCAGGCGCAGCCACTGCTGCGCGCTGCGAATCATGAAGGCTTCACAGATTTTGACGCCGGTGCGGGCGCGTACTTCGAGCAATGTTTTGGCCTCGGCCACGTTCATGCTCGAGCGGCTTTTCGCAGAGCACGTGCTTGCCGGCCTCGGCGGCCTTTATGGTCCACGGGACGTGAAGCTGATTGGGCAGCGGATTGTAGATGGCGTCGATGTTGGGATCGGCGAGCAGCTCCTCGTAGGAGCCGTAGGCCGTGGGAATCTCGAGCGCTTTCGGCTGCTTCGCGCGCCTTGGCCAGATCGCGCGAGGCAATGGCAGTAACCGTGGTGAGTTCGCCCTGCTGCATGGCAGGAATGACTTTTTTGAGGCCGATATTGGCGGTGCTGAGAACACCGAAACGAAGCTTCGCAGACATAGAGGCATGATACAAGCCGGAGGGGCCAGGTTTTTCGCAGCCTACGCGTGGGCGGCGGCGATGGCGAGCGCATGGGCTGCGTTTGCGGCTACGCGCACCAGGTCGCGGTTTCTGGCTTCAATGAAACCGGCCGCGACTGCTGTATCGAGAAAGGCCAGCAGGCCCTCAAAGTAATTTGCTGTGTTGACCAGGATGCACGGTTTCGCATGCAGACCGATTTGCGCCCAGGTGATGGCTTCGAACAGTTCGTCGAGAGTGCCGTAGCCGCCGGGCAACGTGACGATGGCGTCGGATAGCTCGTGAATGCGCGCCTTGCGCTCGTGCATGGTGGATACGAGTTCGAGCGAGGTGAGGCCTTTGTGAGCCAGTTCGCGACCCTTGAGCACATCGGGCAGCACGCCGATGACTTCGCCTCCGGCAGCCAGTACGGCGTCGGCGATCACGCCCATCAGTCCACGGCATGCTCCTCCATAAACCAAGCCGATGCCGGCCCGGGCAATTGCTGCGCCGAGAGCCGACAGCATCTGCGCGAAACGCAGGGTTATTTCCATTGGCCGAGCCGCAGAAGACGGCGATGCGACGGAGAGGCTTGCCTGAGTTGGTCATGATTCTCTCAGAATATCGGGTTGGAGGCGCGGGGACAGATCTTAGCCATCAACTTTGCCGGGCGGCGGGATGTTAACGTTCTGGTTACTCCTCCCCCCCATCCCTTTTCGGGGTTAAGTGCTTTCCCTTCTGCAGTTTGTACCCCCGATCATTTGCTCCAACCCGCTGATTCGAAAGGGGTTAGTCGTTATGATCCCCAATTCAAAGGACTTACGGGTGCCATCTTCAGATTGTTTGCTACGTCAATGGTGCAACGTTGCTTCCAAGGCAGTTTTTTCGATGGAAAACGGCGGGCGCTACGACGCCAGTCAAGCGCGACCGGAGTCCCTGAGCCGCGCGATGGGCGCTTCGAAGATTGCTTTCTTGGGCCATTTAAGAACAGTGTAGCGATTTGGCGGAAATAATATGCAAAAAGTTGTCAGAGATCAGTGGTCAGTGATCAGTACCGGAATCAGTAGGTTAGCGAGTTGTGCGCCTATGGGTGAGCGTTGAAAAGGTTGACAACGCGAATTGGGGGCGATGAGCGGGGAACGGTCTTTTCGGACGGAGGCGCCGGGTCGCAGTTTCCCGGGTCCTAAAGGCGGGATTCGGGCGAGCAAGGCTAATGGCTATCTTCTCGGCTCGTATCGCATGGCCACCGCCCCCGAGCCGAACTCCAGGCGGCTGACGAGCCTCAAGTCGACATGCTTCGATAGCCCCGCGAACAAAGTTGGCCCGTGGCCCGCCAGCCTGGGGTGCACCACGAACTCGTACTCATCGATCAATCCCAGCTCAGCCAACGCCAGCGGGAGCTTCACGCCTCCCGTGAGCAGTCCCTTACCCGGCTTCAGCTTGAGCTGCTGCACGGCCGTTTCCAGATCCCCGCGCACGAGCTCCGCGTTCCAATCGACCCTATCCAGGGTGCTCGACACGACGTACTTCTTTGCCGCGTCGATCGTCCGGGCGAAGGGTTCCATCCACTCAGGCCTCGCCCCAATCTGCACCGGCGGCCGGAACGCCACCTCCATCATTTCGTAAGTGACCCGGCCAAAGAGGAGGGCATCGGCCTGCTCGAGATTCTCGGTCGCGTGACGATGCAAATCTTCGTTCGGCGTGATTCCTCGATGATCGCAGCACCCGTCCAATGTGACGTTGATGGAATACCGAAGAGGCCGCATTGAAGCAAGAGTACCGCCGATGGCGCAGGCCAGCAAGGTTAGGCACGCTGACGTTGACGTATCTCCGCCGGCAACATTTACTCTGCGACATGACTGGTGTGTCTCATTCCCGCTGGTGCAAAAAGCTCGGGCAGGCGACTCCGATTCTGGGTTAAGGCAGGCTTCGTATTCTGCCAGATCGAAGGGGAGGCAGTTCGATACCCCTGATTGGTGCGCATGCCTCGTGGTTATTCACACCGCAGCGCCGTCATCGGATCGACCCGCGAGGCGCGGAGAGCGGGCAGGGCGCAGGCAATCGCGGCGACCAGGACAAGGGTGAATGTGCCGGCCAGCAGAACAACCGGGTCGTGCGGGTTACCGGCCACCCATTTTGCAACGAGTGAATTCAACGCGAAGATGAGAGCCACGCCTGTGAGGATGCCACCCGTAAGGCTTGCGAGGGTGGACAGAAACACGATTCGCAGAACATGGCTGCGCGGCGCGCCAAGCGCCATGCGAATGCCAAACTCATTTGTGCGTTGCGCTACGGAGTAGGAGACGACGCTGAACAGCCCGACCGCAGCCAGCAGCAAAGCGAGCGCCGCAAAGCCGGCAAAGATCCACGACACCAGGTGCTCCTGCTGCCACTCCGGCTCATTGGAGATCCATTTTTCAAGGTCGTCCATCTCACCGTAAGCCTGCTGATCGGGATTGACCTGGCTCAACTGCTGGCGCACTGCATGCACCAGCGTGAGTGGAGACACGCGCGTACGAATCAGAATCTGGGTTCCCATCCGCAAATGGAGAGTGTACGGAATGTAGATTGCGGGGCGGATGGGATTGCGCAGTCCGTCATCGAGTGAATCGCCGACGATGCCAACGATGGAGAGCCACGAGCCTGCAAAATTGGGGGCAGAAAGAGCCTCGGGCGGCAGATCCTCAACATCCGGCAGTTTGAGTGAACTTCCAATGGCATCATTTTTAGGAAAGTAACGCTGCGCCATGGTTCGATTGATGACGGCAACCAGCGCGCCGTTTTTGTTCTCAGAGTCGCTCCAGATGCGCCCTTCAATCACGGGAATGCTCAGGGTTGGAAAGTATCCGGGGCCGACCAGTTCCATGGAGGCCAGTTGCGCTCCGGTTTCGGTCTTGCCGAGGATCTCAAATTTCGTAAATGCTCCGCTGCTCGGCGGAGTTGCGTTGGTTGACATCGCCGCCATGGTGACGCCGGGTGTCGCGGCCACCCTTGTACGCAGTTGTTCGAAATAAGCTGCACGCGCGGCCCATGTGGTGAAGGAGCCTTCATGGAGGGGTATGCCCGCCGACATGACGTTATGCGGGTCATAGCCGAGCGGCATGTGCAGCATGCGCGTGAATCCTTGAATGGCTGACCCGGCACCGGCCAGCAGAAGAAGCGTGAGAGCAATTTGAGCGGCAATGAGAGCATCCTGCGCTCTGCGTCCGTGCACGCTGCCGGCAACCCGGCTGGTGCCGGACTGCGCGAACTGGCCGATTGCGGGCCTCGATAACCTGAGCGCGGGCCACAGTCCGAAGGCGATGCCGGTTGCCATTGCGATGGCAACACTGAAGAGGAGCACGGGAACGTTGATGCGGATGACGACCTCGGGAGCAAATGCGTATTGGGGTAGAACCAGCAGAATGCCGGCGAGGATGCCGTAAGCCATGGCAATGCCGAGCCCGGCGCCCACGCCGGCGAGTAACAGCGATTCAGTGAGCAACTGGCGCACAATGCGGCGGCGCCTGGCTCCCAACGCGGAGCGGACGGCAAGCTCCTGCTGCCGCGCAGCGCCACGCGCCAGCAGAAGGATGGAAACATTGCCGCAGCCGATGGCGAGCAGCAATGCAACGGCGCCCAGCAGGAGGTACAAAGTGGTTCCGATCTGCCTGACTACCCACTCGTTCAATCCCTCAACGTGCACCTTGAAATGATCGGGAAATTGCTTTGGCTGGTCATTGGCAAATCGCTGAAGCAACGGCTCGAGGGCCGCATCGGCAGCAGCTTTGGATACGCCGGGCCTGAGAAGGATGTCGACCATCAAGCGCTTTCCCGGATCGGTGGTCAACTTCAGCGGCAGATAAACGTCGGCCGAGTACCAGATGAATCGCGGCGCGGCCACGCCGACAATTGTGTAGGCGTTCCGGTTCAACTCCAGCGTCTTTCCCAGCACCGTTGGATCGCCGAAGAAATGCTTCTGCCAGAATTTGTACGCCAGGACGACGACGGGTTGCGGATCGCGGCCCGGGATTGCGTCAGAAGGCTCGATGCCCCGCCCCAGCAGCGGCGGCAATCCAAGATCGTTAAAGCCGTTCGAGATGAGACCTATTTCGTTTACATTTTCTGGAACGTCATGGCCGGTCACGATCATGGCCTGGTAATCCATGGCGAGGACGCTTTGGACCGGCTGGAGTTGCTGAAGTTGCATGACCTGGGCCCCATTGAGGTCGATTGTTTCGTCGGGGGCAGTTTTGCTCATGACCGCCATTCGGACAATGCGGTTGGCAGACGGGTACGGGTAGGGATTCAGCAGTGCCGCGTAAATGACGCTGAACACCGCCGTGGTGGCGCCGATTGCGAGCGCCAGCGAGATCACAGCCGCGAGCGTGAATCGTGGGCTCCTGACAAGCTGCCGCAGTGCGTATTGAAGATCCTGAATGAAGCTCTGCATGGGCTCGCTCCTCGCCCGATGGATGCAATCCATGATGACACGGCGGGAGTTTGATTGGAGAGGTAAGAAGCAGAGCGGATACGGGCCGAGGGCCCGTACCCTTCACAGGCCATGGCACAGCCAGGATGGGGCGCGCAGCCAGAGCCAGGCGCTACCACCCTAAAAAATTTGCTTGACATTGAGGAGAGTAGAATGCTACATAGGGTAGGCAATGGCTGCTTATCTGGAAATGCAGGTGAACTCATCGCCTGACCTCGCTATGTTGTGGGCGAATAAACGGCAATCTGCCATTTACTGCTTGTGGAACTGCTCAAAGAGAGGGCGTCGTCGGCATGACTGAAACAGCTTGGTGAAAAAGTGATTTTGTGAGCAGGCGGGACGGCAGGCGCTGAAGCCCGACATTGCTACTGGGGCTTTTGCGGCCCGGCTAAAGCCGTGCCCTTGTTACAGAGCTTTCTTCCGGAGGCCTTTTTCACCAAGCTGTGAAAGTCATGCGCTGATACAAGGGGAAAAACAAATGCGGATCTCTCGAATCCGCTACGCTCCGCTCGAGATGACAGAGTGAAGGTCCGGGGGCGGGGATTGTGGCAAGCATTCGTAGGGTTGAGGTCCCGCGCTCCCACGGGCGCGATCCCACCCTAGCAGAGCTAGGATGGGGCACCCCCACTGAAGCGATTTTCGAGGCAGGGGTTGACGGGACGCAGGTTTAATGTTACATATCGTAACACTATGGACTGTAACATTTGCTCAAAGTGCCGGCTGAAGAGGGTTCGCGTGAGGCTCTTCGGCGCTGTGTCTTGCGACCGGTATTCACGCTGCGGTGCGGGATCGCTGAAAGAAGTGCGCGAGAGACCGGTTAACAGAACGAATTCCGGTGCGTCTATGGGGCAAGCACTTCCTACTGCCACAGCGTCCATTGGACTAGTTGTTCACCTCCTCGGGAAAAATATGCGAAGCACGATAAAGCTGAGGGCTCTGGGCCCGATGATTGCCTTGTTTGTGTGCCTGTTGCCGCCGCTGCCTGCCAAGGCCCAGGCGGGTGCGACGCTGCGCGGAGTGGTGGTTGATCCGAGCGGCGCAGTGGTTCCGGGCGTGTCGATCACGCTTACGCAGGGAGGCCGCACTCTACATGCGAAGTCAGGACCCGACGGGACCTACACTTTCTCGTCGCTCCAGACAGGCACGTGCACAGTGAGCGTTGCGGCAAAGGGATTTGCGCCGCTCACCGTTACCGATGTTGAACTGACCGCGGGAGCGACGAAAGAGCTGAAGCTGGCTTTAAGCATCGCGGTGGAGCAGGAAGAAGTGACGGTTGCCGATGAGAGCCAGGGTGTGGGCCTGAGCCCGGACCAGAATTCGAGCGCCATGGTGATCAAAGGCAGCGATCTGGATGCGCTTTCAGACGACCCGGACGAATTGCAAAACGAGTTGCAGGCATTGGCGGGGCCGGCGGCGGGGCCGAGCGGCGGGCAGATTTTTATCGATGGATTCGAGGGCGGGCAGATTCCGCCGAAGTCTTCGATTCTTGAAATTCGCGTGAATCAGAATCCGTTTTCAGCGGAGTTCGATCGCATTGGATACGGGCGCGTGGAGATTATTACCAAGCCGGGCTCGCAGAAGTTCCACGGCATGGTGTCGGGATTTGAAACCACATCGAACCTGAACACGGGAAATCCGCTGGTGGCGAAGGTGCCGTTTTACGATTTCTATTCCGGATTCGGCAACGTAAGCGGGCCATTGGGCAAGAAGGCTGCTTACTTCTTCAACCTTTTTGCGATGAACCGGCAGACGCAAACGACCATTGACGCGCTCAATCCCGCGAACCCCACAGAGAACATCGTTGAGGCATTTGCCAATCCGTCGAACTTTCTGCAAATCAGCCCGCGCGTGGACTTTCAGCTGGGCAGCGTGCACAACATCACCATCCGCGATTCGTTCTTCCGGTCGGCGGCGACCGGTAGCGGAGTGGGCACATTGAATTTGCCGACGCAGGCCAGCGACTCGAACGACAAGGAGAACACGCTGCAGATTGGCGACACGGTAGTGGTGAACCCCAGCCTCGCGAACGAGACGCACTTTCAGTGGCGGCGGATTCGGAACAATCAGGCGGCGCAGTACCTGACGCCGGCCATCACGGTGCAGGGCGCATTCACCGAAGGCGGCAGCAGCTCGGGTGTGGCGCAGGATCACGAAGATAATTTCGAGTTGCAGAACTATTCGACGGCGACCCTGGGCACTCATGTGCTGCGCTTTGGCACCCGGCTCAGGGCTTCGCGCGATGCCAATTATTCGACGTCGGGAGCGAACGGAACCTATACCTTCAGCTCGCTGGCGGCGTTTGAGGCGGGGACTCCGACGCTGTATTCGGAAACCGTGATCAGCAATCCGCTGGCGCGCGCGATTCTGTTCGATGGAGCGCTGTTCCTTCAGGATGACTGGAGGGCGCGCCGGGACCTGGTATTGAGTCTGGGGTTGCGCTTCGAAGGACAGAACCGTATCCGCGACCATGCCGACTGGGCGCCGCGTGTGGCGTTTGCGTGGAGCCCAAGGTACCAGGGAAAGGGTGCGGCCAAGACCGTGGTGCGCGGCGGTTACGGATGGTTCTATAACCGGTTCACGGTGCCGAATTCGTTCATGGGTTCCGGCTCGCCTTACATCGTGCAGGCAATCCACGACAACCTGATCAACGAGAAAAGCTACGTTGTCGACAATCCCTCGTTCTACAACCCGAATGCGGCGGAGCCTGCGTCGGTGGTTGCGTCGGCGAGCGCGAGCGTGCCGTCGTATCACACCATCGATCCGCATTTCCACGCGGCGCTGGATATGCAGGGCGGCGTTGGCGTGGACCGGCAGATTACGAAAGCACTGACAGGAAATGTGACGTACCTGTATACGCAGGGCGTGCATGAATACTTGACGGATAATGTGACGGCGCCGGATTTTGATCCGGCGACGTACACCGTGACCGGAGCGACGCCGGCTGCGTATAACTACCAATTCCAATCGGGGGGATTCTACCGCCAGCAGCAGTTGATCATGACGGCGAACGCGCACTTCAAACACGCGAGCTTTACCACGAATTACACGCTGAACGATGCCAAGAGCGACACGCAGGGCGTGACGTCGGTCCCGACGGTGGAGCAGAATCCGGGATTCGACTATGGACGCGCGACCTTCGGCGTTCGCAATCGCGCATTTCTGCTGCTTACGTACACGGCGCCGTACGGCATCATTTTTGCGCCGCTGCTAGCAGCGCAATCGGGCACGCCGTATAACTTTACGACGGGCGGCGACCTGACCGAGAACAACCAGTTCAACGCGCGACCGACGTACGGCGTCTGCGGCGCGGCTGGCGTGGTTCAAACGGCGTTTGGTTGCCTCGACACGGACCCGGTTGGCAAAGATGAGAAGATCGTTCCCTACAACCTGGGTACGGGGCCGGCGAATGTGGTGTTCCACATGCGCGCAAGCAAGACGATCGGCGTAGGCCCGCACATCAAGCAGGAAGGCGACTCAGCGTCGGGGCAGATGAACAATACCAGCGTGAGCGGACGCGGTTTGAGCGGCAGCGGCGGCGCGGTGAAACTGGATGAGAAGGTTCCGCGCAAATTCAACATCACGTTTGTGGCCGTGGCATTGAATTGCCTGAATATCGTGAATTGGGGCCCACCCAATGGCGTGCTGGAATCGCCGCTGTTTGGAAAAACGCAGGCGCTTGCGTCAGGACCTTATTCCGGACCGACACCGGGGACGCGCACCATCCTGTTTTCGGTCCAGTTCAGCTTTTAGAGATTGAATACACGGTTGTGGCGGCATAAACGGGTGCCCGAAATGCAGGTCCTTCGACTCTGTTTGGTCCCAACAGGGCCAAACCCCGCTCAGGATGACCACATTTTTTGTGCTGCGGAACTTTGGACGTGGCTCTAGCTGCGAGACTGCGCTGCCTGGCTGGCCACGGCGGCCTGCTTCGATTTGCGGTAGACGTTGGCGACGGCGAGCGTCCAGAGCGGGACCAGATCGACGCCGGGGACGAGCTTGGCGAAGAACGAGGGCGCAAACTCCCAGTGCCAACCCAGGATGTACGTGAGCAGGCCGCCGACGCAGAGGTCGAGGATGTCGTCTGCGGGCGATTCGGCGCCTTCGACAACGAAGGGGAAGACGGCAAGCTGGAGCACGTCCGCGATGATGGCCAGGATCATGGCAATGCGCAGGCGCGGACCGGCAGAGATGGTAACGGCGCTGTCGATGTGAGCGTGCTCGGATACTGCGTCCATATACAAAGTATCGCCCAAGTGAGGGGTGCGCGGGAAGGGCAAATGGCCTGCGGCTCAGTGGCCGGCGACGAAGCTGCTCTATGTCGTTGACCTGGAACG
Source organism: uncultured Acidobacteriaceae bacterium (assembly GCA_963758785.1). Lineage (GTDB taxonomy): Bacteria > Acidobacteriota > Terriglobia > Terriglobales > Acidobacteriaceae > Telmatobacter. The sequence continues at coordinate 1,526,819 of CAVWXA010000003.1, read as the reverse complement.
GCTAGCCGAATGTACGTTGCGCTAGCAAACAACCCTTTTCGCAGGATAGGAATCTCTCTCTCAGCGGCAGGTGATTCAGAGTGTTTTGGGGTTCGCGATCTGGTCCTGAAGGATGGGATCACTCGCCACGAAGGAGATCGATTATGCGCTTGACGGTCAGGAACTTCGCTTCACTTTTGCTGGCAGCGGCCTTGGCGTCGCCAGTGTTGATGACGGGTTGCACAGGGAGCGTGCGCGTCTACGACCCTTATTACCATGATTATCATCGGTGGAATGGGGAGACCGTTTACTACAACCAATGGGAGCATGACACGCACAGGGATCATGTGGACTATGCCAAGCGAAATGCTGACGACCAGAAGGCGTATTGGGACTGGCGGCACAGTCAACACTGAGCGGATGAATCGTCAGGAACGGCCGATCGTGTCGATTTGACGTTGAATCGCGAGTTGTTGCAACGAGTCGAAGGGTAGCGAGAGGAAAAGCCCGATTCTGCGGTCGAGGATGACGAAGGCATCGCGGAAGGCGCGGGCGATCTCCTCGGGAGTTCCCTTCACCGCAGCGGGATCGGGGACAACCCAGTGCGCAGTCATGGGCTGGCCGGGCCAGCATGGGCAGGCCTCTCTGGCGGCGTTGTCACAGACTGTGAAGACGAAATCCAACCGGGGCGCGCCGGGTGTGGCGAATTCATCCCACGATTTGCTGCGCAGGCCGGCAGTTGACATTCCGGCGGCGGCGATCTGGGCGAACGCCTCGGGGCGCGGTTGCCCCGAGGGATGGCTGCCCGCACTGTATGCAGTAAACGCGCCTTTGCCCTTGTGGTTGAGAATCGCCTCGGCCATGAGCGAGCGGGCCGAGTTCCCCGTGCAGAGAAACAGAACGTTGTAATGCTTCGGCATTGGTGGCGCTGCTCCTATGCCGACGTGCCGCAGCAGCCAGGCGCGCAGCAGGCGGGCTGAGGCTTGACGGCGCGGATGAAGGCGCTGAGGAATTTGCCTTCGACCGCGGGAGCGATCGCATCCACATCGATGCCGGCCTGGGTGAGAAATTGACGGGCGTCCTCGACGTTGTAGATGCGGGTAGGCTCGATGTCGACACTGGCAAAACCTGCGCCGATGAGTTTGGCACGGTAGTCCTGTTCCTCAAGAGCGCCCGCTACGCAGCCGACCCACAGCATCATGCTCTGGCGCACAGCGTCAGGAACGGCGCCACGCACGACGACGTCGGAGACGGCCAAGCGGCCGCCGGGCTTGAGCACGCGAAACGCTTCGCGGAGGACGCGATCCTTGTCTGCCGAGAGGTTGATGACGCAGTTGGAGATGATGACATCGACCGAGTCGGCGGGGAGCGGAATGTTTTCGATCTCGCCTTTGAGAAACTCGACGTTTTCGACTCCAGCCTTGCGCTGATTTTCGCGAGCCAGCGCGAGCATTTCGTCGGTCATATCGAGACCATAGGCTTTGCCGGTGGGCGCCACGCGGCGCGCGGAGAGCAGGACGTCAATGCCGCCGCCGGAACCGAGGTCAAGAACGGTTTCGCCTGGCTTGAGCTCGATGAGCGCAGTGGGATTGCCGCAGCCAAGCGAAGCCAGCACAGCTTTCTCGGGGATGAGGCCCTTTTCGCTTTCGCTATAAAGGTTCGCCGTGATGGGATCACAGCAGCGAAGGCCGGGATCCCAACAGGCTTGCACACTGCCTGATCCCGATTCCGCCACCGCACGGGCTGCGCTGCCATATTTCTGCTTCACCTGCTCTTTTACTTCCAAGGGAGCTGCCATTCCTGTCCTCCTTATATATGCATACGCAAATATATCCCTGACAGTCATATCTGTCAAGGCGTATATTTGAAAGCATGAGACGCGGCTCGAAACCCTACGACCTTGCCGGTCTGTTTGCGGCCCTGGCCGACCGCACGCGATTGCGCCTGCTGAACCTGATGAACGGGCGCGAGGTATGCGTGTGCTATTTTGTTGAGATTCTGAAGCAAAGCCAGCCGAAGGTATCGCGGCATCTTGCGTATCTGCGCCGAGCGGGAGTGGTCAAGGCACGGCGCGAGGGAAAGTGGATGCACTACAGGATTGAGCGGCCACTCGACGCCGGGGCGGCCGCGATTCTGGCTGCGACACTCGCATCGTTCGGCGCGGACCGGGAGATGGAGGCGGACCGGGCGCAACTGGACAAGGCTTGCTGCCGGCCCGAGCGGCTCGTGATGCTTCGGGGCGCGCCTGTCCCGACCGGCGTGCAACACGAGACTGCTTGACTTGCGCCAGCAGGGCGCGAAGCCACTTTTTGCCGGACGGCCTTAAGGCGCAGGTGTGAGTCCGTGGTGCAGCATGACCGCAGCAATGGCGGCGTGATCGGGCGGACCGCCCGCAGAGGCCCGGAGGATGGCGGCAATTTCGCGGAAGTAGTCAGGGGAGAGAATGCCCGGGGTCACGATCGCGAGCGATTTCGTAGCTCCAGCGGAAAAGTTGTCGAAGCGGTGAACTGCTCCGCGCGGAATGCAGAGCACATCTCCCGGCCCCAGGTCGTGCTTTTGCCCGCTGACCGTGAATGTGAGCACCCCTTCTAAGCCGTAGATAGTCTCTTCATATCCGTCATGACTATGGGCGACCGGAAGCTTGGCTCCCGCCCCGACCTCAAACTCGAACATCGCCACGGAGCCGCCCGATTCCCGGCCCTCGACCAGATAACGAATCGCCAACTGACCGATCCGAATTTCTTCACTCTTGCTTGCCAACACGGTTGCGCCCTCCTGGTTTGAGACTGGGGAAGAAGCCTCCGGATTATCCTACTCGGTTCGCGTCATTGATCAGACTTGGGCTCGTTGTGATCTTGTCTTCTTCCTGGTGGCCGCTGTCGCGGCTACGGACTCCGGGTTCGATAGCGGTTGTTTTCCACACTCCGGAAAGCGAGGGCCATTGGGGCTTTTCACATGCGGCCTTCTGTGTCATGCTTGCACGCATGGGAAACAAAGATAGAGGCAAGAAAGAAGTGAAGAAGGCTCCCAAGCCGAAGCCGAAACCGGAACCCGGGCGCAAACGCGAGATGTTTACGCCGGCGGCGCCACCGAAGTAAGCAGCGGATTCAGGGCGTGATTCGTCCCGCGGCTGAAAGGCCCGCGCAGGAGGGGTGTCGGCGTTTCGCGGTATTCTTTGCGTGGCCTGCGAGTGCGAAGACAACCAGAACTTTGCCGCCCCGAGCATCGCATTGTTGCTTACAATTCCCGCGAATCAACGAAACTGCAGATCCACAGTCTGGGATTTTCAGGCGGAGGCTTGCCGATTTTCTTTGCTGTGACCGCATTTGAGCGAAGATCCGTCGGCTAACAATGTTTACTGACATATAAATTCCGGATTGGCGACCAACCAGGAGTAACGAAAGAATGGGGGCCTCCGGCGAATTTTATAGCGGGGCCACCTCGGCACTTTGATCGCCAAAGAAGCGCGCCCGTGCTCTCCAGCGGTAATTGAGTTTGCCGCAATGACAGCTTATGCTGCGTATATTCGCCTCGTGCTCAAGACTCCCCTCTTAATGCATTTCTGACGATTCCGGCGGTTCCACCCAGGTTCGGTTCGAAATTCATCGCACGTGCGATGGAAGCCGCCTTGCATTCCAGAAGAATCCAGGAGAAGCATGCCTGTCCCTGATGCTAAAAAACGGTTCGGACCATTCGAGCTCGATTCACGCAGCGGGGAGCTCCGTACGAACGGTATCCGCATCAAGCTGCAGGGCCAACCGATTAGTGTGCTCGAAATCCTGCTGGAGACGCCCGGCGAGCTGGTGACGCGCGAGCAAATCCACCAGCGGCTCTGGTCGTCGGACACGTTCGTCGATTTCGATCACAACCTGAATACAGCCATCAAGAAGCTTCGCCAGGCACTCGGCGACGAAGCGGAGACGCCGCGCTACATCGAGACGGTTCCGCGCTACGGCTACCGCTTCATCGGCCAGGTAGAGAAGGACGCGCCGCCGGAATTGTCAGGCGCAGAGACGGAGGCCGAGGCCCCCATCCCCGTCGCCCCAATCAAGAGAGCCGCACCGGCTTCGCACGTGCGCCGCGCGCTGCCGTGGGCACTGGGCGCCACCACAATTCTCTTCGCTGCTGTCGCGGTCTGGCTCATGCTCAAGCCGGAGCCGCGGCCAAACGTCTTTCGTTTCCCCGTCCCGCCGCCCGAAAACGCTCGGTTCATCAATGGCGGCGAGATGAGCATTTCGCCCGACGGCCGCACCCTGGCATTCGTCGCGCTGCCCGAACAGGGCAAACCCCCGGTTCTTTGGCTGCGTCCGCTCGACGGCATCGACGCCCAGCAGGTTCCGGGATCGGTGGGCGTCGAAGGGCCGTTCTGGTCGCCCGACAGCCGGCAGATCGGGTTTACGGCAAACGGAGAATTGGAAAAGGTCGACCTTTCGGGCGGCGCGCCCCAGATACTCTGCGATGCGAACGGCTTCGCCGGTGCAACCTGGAGCCACGACGGCGTCATTCTCTTCTCGAGCCAAGGCAGTCTTTACCGCGTGCCCGAAACAGGTGGCACGCCATCGCTCGTGCTGGCCCCGGATCCGTCCCACCAGGAGGTTGGCTACTTGTTCCCGCAGTTTCTCCCCGACGGACAGCACTTCATCTTTGAGACGAACATAACTACGTTCAGCGGCAACTTCGTCGGGGCCGGCTCGCTGGGCTCAAAGACGGTGGAGCGTCTGGTACAGGTGAATTCCCAGGGCGTCTTCGCTGCGCCCGGCTATCTGTTCTATATGGACCGGGGCACGCTCGCGGCGCGAGCCTTTGACGCCAGGGCGCGGCATTTCACCGGCCTCGCCGTTCCGGTGGTGCAGAACATTGGTATTAACCTGTATTCGAACTATGCATACTTCTCCGTCTCTCCGGCAGGCGTTTTGGCCTACCAGGCCATCGACAGGTCGACGATGTTTGGGATCGCGGCCGTCAGCCAGATGATCTGGTTCAACCGCGCCGGAGAGAAACTGGCGGCGCTTGGGCAGACCGCCATTTACACGGCCCCCGCGTTCTCGGCCGACGGGACAAGACTAGCGCTCTCGGTAGGAGAGCTCGGCAAGCGCGACATTTGGGTCTATGACCTGAAGCGCGGCCCCGCTTCGCGCCTTACGTTCGGCCCCGGGGATAACACCAATACCGCCTGGTCGGCGGATGGATCGCGGATCGTGTTTTCATCCAATCGCAGCGGGCAGTTCGACATCTACCAGAAAGCCGCCGACGGACTGGGGAGCGAGCAGCTGGTTTTTCAGTCCAAAGACCAACCCAAGCGCGTTGACGACATGTCTTCGGATGGCCGTTATGCCATCTACGACACAGGGACCGGCCCAACGACAACCGAGTTGTGGGCTTTGCCGCTCTTTGGCGACCGCAAGCCCTTCGCGTTTGTTCGCGGCAACTTCGGTGCTCACAGCGCTCAGTTTTCGCCCAACGTCCGCTTTGTGGCGTACACCTCAAATGAGACAGGAAGAGAGGAAATCTACGTACAGACTTTCCCGGGGCAAACCGCAAAGTGGCAAATCTCAGCATCGGGCGGGACGGAGCCGATGTGGAACTGCGACGGCAAGGAACTCTTCTATCTCTCGCCCGACGGGGAGCTGATGGCGGTGGACGTAAATACCAATGCGGCGGCATTCCAGGCCGGCGTACCCAAGCCGCAATTTCAAACGCAGCTCGACGGAAGCTATCGAGGGAGAAACATGTATGTGGTTTCGCCCGACGGCAAGCGGTTTCTGATGATTGTGCCGGCGAGCCAGGCCAAGCCCGAGCCCATTACCGTGGTGGTGAACTGGTCGGCGCTGTTGAAGAGCGGCGGCAAATAACCGGCGATTTGCCCGCGTTTCCAACGGATTTTCGAGTGGTCCGCAAACAGAAAGGCCCGGATTTCTCCGGGCCTGCGTTCAACATGACCGACCGATTCAGTTTCCTGCGCGCAAAGTCGTATCCGTGCTCGGGATCTGCCGAGCGTACTCGCGTTCGGTATTCGAAACGGAAAGCAGGTAACCGGTGTCGGCGTTTCTGAACCACACCCGCGACAAGAAGTATTGCCGGCCGTAACGGTGGAAGACGAGTTCGCCGTTCTGAGCCACGTTAGACGAACGGTGCAGGCCGGGGGCAACAAACGTTGCGTCTGCAGCGTGATCGATACCGCGAATCTGCACTGTTCCAGGGGCCACGATGCCGATGCGATACTCGCCGGCGGGGAGGACATGCGCATTGACATTGAAGGGGAACGGAATGTGGATGGTGTAGTGGCTTTGCTGAGCCACTGCTGGTGCCGTCAGCATCAGCGCGACGACGAAGGTGAGCAATCCTGCAAAACCCATTGACCTTTTCATGACCAACCTCCCAACCTTTTCTGGAGCAGCGCTCCGTTGAATTTGTGTCTCGACTTTGCCCTGGGACGGCCAGAACGACAATGCATGCGGGGTGGTTTGCGGGTGGATTGCTCCTCGGTTCCGGATAAGCGGCTGGTGGATTCGGGGTGAACGGTGACTGTACGGGCTAACCTATTGATCGCATGGGCGATTGCTTACAGCGGCCACGCCCGGGAGGCTTGGCCGACTCATCGACGTGGAGCGGGAGACAGAGACGTTCGCTACGATTCAGGGCGGCGCCGCCAAATCGTCACTCCGGGCGAATCACCATCTATCCGGCAGTACTTTTCTATAACTGGCGAGTGCCGCCGACACAACCGGAACTTCCGAATTCTCGTCGTGGATGCGGACTGACGCTCGGCACTCAACAGCCAGGGTTCACGATCTATGCAGTTCAATAATCAGGGGACCGATAGGTCTGCTAATATTCGCCAGGCGTGTTGCCAACAGACTGCTGAGGCCAAGCGGACCGCTCGCCCGCAGCCGTGCGCAGTCAACCACCAAATCGTGGTTGAGACTTCCCGGTTTTCATGTCGCCATTTGCGTTCTGCGTCTTCGAGCTCAAAGATGATAGCCATCAGCCATCGATGGATGCTACCCTGCGCATATCCAGGCGGATAAACAAGCGCAGAATGACCATGGCTCGTGCCTCGCGTGAAGCAAGAGCCCAAAAACCAAGGACGAGGGACCTTAACCATGCCAAGATGCGATGCTCTGAAATTTCTGGGGATCGCCGCCGTGCTGGTGATCTCGATCATCATCGGGGTTCCAGCCTTTGTCTCCGCTCGAGCGCAGGCGAAGCCGTCTACGGCTCCAGCCGCACTCCCAGCCGCTCCCCCAATCCAGTTGCAGCCCTACACTGCGCAGGACCAAAGCGTCTCTGCCGGTGTGCCGTCCGGATGGAACGTCAAAAGTGCTGCGGGCGGTCAGATCAATATGTCAGGACCGCAAGGCGAAGCCATCAACATCGATGTATTCGTCGCGCAGGACGGTACGTTTCAATTGGGACAGAAAGGCACCGGCGTTGCTGGGATCACGATGCCCTCCTCGGCAAAGCTTACCGACAAACTCACCATGTTTGTCCAGCAGCAGGAGGCGCTGAGCGGGAGCCCCGCTGCGCAGGTTAAATTCCTCTACGCGGCGCCTCTTCAATCGCCACCGGCTGGGGTCCAATGCGGCGTATTTGTTATCGCCATTTCCGGGATCGCCACGCCGGCCGATGGAATGGGCATATTCTGTTCACTCCCTGACGACTCGGCCCATTTGTTCAAGATCGTCCTCCTCATGGGAACGGCGCCCTCGGCCATCGCAGCTCAGACTAAGCCCACCGTTTTGGCTGTCTTTAAGAGCTACAAGTTAGCGCCAGGTTTGGCACAAAAAATGTTTGGCCCCTACACCGCGCCACCGGCTTCCTCAGAAGCATCGGCAGCAACAACGGCTGCCGCGACCAACGCCTATTTGAGAGCAATCGCGATTGGGCAGTATGGGTCCGACGTAGGCTTCGCTTGCGCCGACGCGAATATCATTGGCACCCCGAACCGGCAGGTTGCGAACGAGTGCGGTGGGTGGGAGCCGAGCTTCTAGAGTCTGCTCACACTACTGGGATGGTGTCGCCGGGAGCCAGTTTTTTCGAGTTCAAGGAGCGAGGAGTGACGCATACTGGGCGTCTGCTAACGACGATCGACGCAGGAATCGGGAAAACTGGCCCCGGCCCGAAGGGTTGCGGCCAAAATCGGGCCATACTTCATTCTCGCCCTCGACAGTGGACCCGCCACAGCCTTCGGGCTCGGCTTCGTCTGGCCCGATTTTTGCTCGCAACGCCATCCACCTCAGTAGTGTGAACAGGCCCTAGGGTCGATTCCGGTCATAGACTTAGCTTTTTCCATCCCATGCGAGATGAACTTGGCAATTAGCTCGGAGCGTCAGAATTGATCAGGCTGCACAAAACTACCGCCGCATTTGCCGCAGTTGCGGCTCTGTTTGGATCGCTAGTCTCTTCGGACTTCGCGCAAACGACTGCTCAGTCCGCCCGGCCGCCCGCGCAGACACAGACGAAGGAATTTTCGGACGCGGGGAAAGCCGCGTTATCGCGCCAGCTGACCAGCGCTGTCAGTCGCGGCGACACGCCGGGCGTCGTCGCTCTCGTCGTCGGCCGCAACGACGTCCTTTACGAAGGCGCATCCGGCAAGCTCGACGTTGCGCATGACATCGCGATGCCCGTGGATGCCATTTTTTCGATTGCGTCCATGACCAAGCCGGTGACTTCGGTGGCGATCATGATGCTCTTCGAGGAGGGCAAGCTCAAGCTCGACGATCCGGTGTCGAAATACCTGACAGGCTTTGACAACCTGCAAGTCATCACGAAGTTCAACGAAAAGGATGCAACCTATGAGACGCGGCCGGCGAAGGGGCCGATGACGATCCGCCATTTACTCACGCATACTTCCGGCATCGGCTACGGATTTTCGAACCCGATCGAGCACCGGCTGACGGAGGCGACGAAAAAGAACGAGTGGGAGTTGCCGCTCCTAAACGATCCTGGGGAAAAATGGAACTACAGCGCCAGCACCGCGGTGCTCGGCATGGTCGTCGAGAAAATCTCCGGCCAGTCACTCGAAACCTATTTCCAGCAGCACATCTTCGAGCCGCTGGGCATGGTGGATACGTCCTACGCCGTGCCGCTGGCGAAACAGTCACGCGTGGCCACCAGGTACGGCCGCAACAACGGAATGTTGAAAGAACAGACGCGAGGACCGATCCCAACGACGCCAACGGGGCCGTTCCGGGGTGACGGTGGCCTCTATTCAACTGCCCGGGATTACGGCAAGTTCATGCAGATGCTGCTCAACGGTGGGCATCTGGGTTCTGCGAAAATCCTGAGCGAGAGTTCGGTAAAGATGATGGGCGAGAACAACATCGGGTCCATCTTCGTGGAACTGCAGCCCTCATCCGACCCATCGCTTACCAAACCGTTTCCGATCGGCGCCGGTCACGACAAATTCGGCCTCGGATTTCTGATCACATCCGGCAACCCGCAAGACGCAAAGTTCCGCAGCCCGGGTAGTATGAGCTGGGCCGGCATCTACAACACCGAGTTCTGGATCGATCCCGTTCAACACATCGGCGGCGTCATGATGATGCAGCTGCTTCCGTTCTATGATGACGGCGCACTGCGAACACTGCGTGACTTCGAGGAGTTGGTGTACCAGGATCTCCGTTAGGCAGGAGCTGCGCCAGGCTCTCCGAAGAGAAACTCGGGCCTTCCGTTCAATGCATCCACCATTACTCGAATCCTTCGCACGCAGAACTGGCATCAAGGGAAAGAAAATTCGGTGTCCACTCCAACGTGGTTACAGCTGCAGTTGTTTCTAACCCGTAGTCCGATCGCGAGTCAATAACTTTTAATGGGGCAGAAACCGAGCAGCAACTGCGAGGCTGTCGACCCGTCGGCCCGGGGCGAGCTGACGAGTCGAAGGCCGCTGAAATCAGGCAGCGTATCCTGTGACCTGAATCTTTCCTGTGGACAGGTCACATGTTCCTGGGGCCCAGAGCTGGATCAGGTTGACCCACGCGTACTCCGGGTGGTTGCTTGTGAGGGTCGCATTCTCCCGGAGCTGAACGACCGGCGAGCCCGGTTCGGGAGTCGCCACGCCATCGGCGCGCAATGCGATCTTTTTCCCGTCCTCGGTCGTGATCTCTGCCTTAATGTCGAGCTGGCATAGGCCATCGGCGCGGATGTGGAGATAATCCACACCCCTGATTGTTCCTTTTATCCTGGGGCCAGTAATGACCCCCTCGAAATAAACCTCGAAACGCGCGCCCTCTGCCGGTGGCGCTGACTTGCCGGAAAGCACCGCGTCCGCAGAACTGCCGAACTCCACCAGTTGCGTCATTTTCAAGTTGTATTGATACACCAACTCGCCGGGATTACCTTTGTATTCGCTCATCCGATCCTCCAAATTCTTTGTGATTTGTTTTGTTGTGGACCCATTCGCTTGCACGTTCGGAGAACTCTGCTCATGTTGACGCGCGTTTCCGACGTTAATAGCATCGTTTGCTTCCTGTAGCTTCCGATCAGAGAATGCCGTTTGGAAGCCAATTGAAGTTGAACGATGCAACTCGATCAAAGGGCCCGACCACTTTGGAATGACCGGCAAGCAGAAGTCAGTTGTTAAGGGCTTGGGGCGAGCCTACGCCTTCGTCTGGAACCTCTGTTGCAACTGAGCGAGAGGTCAACCATACCAAAGATGTCTTTGCTTCCGCCAGCCTTTCAATTTAACTGCTGGGTTTGGCGAGGGTTTTCGGGCTATCGGATGTGTTTCGAGTGGGTCACCGGCGACACGGCAGTAACTGGCTGAGTGACATCTCGTCAGGCTTTAGACGGATTGATCGAACGCGACGAAGAGAGAAACTGCTGGCAGATATTCGAATCGGGCCCTGGCGGGTCCCAGGGAAGACTGTGCTGCGGCGACACGATCTACGGGTCGACGAGTACGGCCACGGTCATTTATGCGCTGACGCTTGAGGCCGGTAGGCAATCGTTCTCCCCATTGCGGCACGGACATGGCTGCATGTGGCACACGACTTCACCGTGATGCTGCGCACCGACAGCGAAGACGGGCGCACGATAACACGGTTTCTGGAGGTGTTGCAGTGACAGATCAAGTTGCTGACTTACTTCACGATCGAATCCCATACATTCTGTTTGGTACAGTTTTCCTGTTTATCGGATTGTGCATCTGCGGCATCGCCGTGATGCGGCGCCGGAGCGGGGGAAAATTCTTTATCTGGCTCGGAATCTGGAGTGCGATTGAGGGAACCGAATACCTGTTTGGTTCGTTGGCTGCCCTCGGACTTTTGCCGAATTGGATTTTGGTCAGTCTTCCATACGTGGGCAATATTTTGTCGTTCTCGGTCGTGGTGATTGCTTTGCTGGCCTTTCTCGACCTAAGCCGGGACAAACTGCGGCTCTTTCTTCAAGGAGCGATTGTAGCGGGGCTCGCGATTGCTGTGGCAGGCATTGCCCTTTTCTTATTCACCGGCTCTTCGTTCAAAATCATGCCATACAATCACCTTCTCGCAGCCATTTCGCTCACAGTCCTGGCAATCGTCGTCGCTGTGCCAAAACTCAGTCGGAGATTCCTGGTACTGCCCAACCGCACAGTGCTCTCTTTGGGCATCCTGCTTTTCGCTTTGGAGGCGATTTACGGCAACTTGTCGCTTCCCCTGAGGCTCCCGAGTCCGCCCGAGATCCTGGACCCGCTGGGGTTTGCTGTCCTGCTATTTTGCTTTGGATATGTTGCCGTGCAGAGCCTGGAAATGAGCTCGTCACCGTCCGCAAGGTTTATCGCCTGAGCGCGAATTGCATGCGGCGCTTGATCACACCATCAACGGACTTTGACGAAAAGCGCCTGTGGCGTCGATTTCCACAATCTGCGGTATACTAGATCTACGCTCAGTGATTTGGACGCGAGCTTCGATTTGCCCTCGAACAGGGCCGGTCAACCTGGCATAGATTTCCCCCAAGCCCCTACAGCGTGTACCCATCGGTCTCCTTCCCGGCGACTTAATTCGGAACCGTGTGACGGTTGGCGAATAGGCAGAGCGCTCTCGAGCTTGATTGACTCGAACATCTGTACCCTCAGAATCCGACGGTACAGGCGCGATGCACCGGGCGATTTTGGAGCGGGTAGCCGGTCGGCAGTGAGCCGGCAGGCGTAAAACAGCAGCGTGGGTCAGCTCCGGGCCGGCAAGCACCGAATGTGCATGTCAGCCAGTCCCAGGGACGAAATTGGTTCTCTCTTACGCATAATTTAGTGCAGGCGTGTGCGGGTATATCTGCGCGTGCCTCCAGTCAGGTTCTGTTTGCAGGCCCTCGGGAAACAAGGGCTCCGGGACCGAAGGAAAAGACATATTTTGACGACTCAATTCTCACAGTTTTCACTTTCGGCTGCGCTGATGGCGCGGCTCAATGCCAACAAGTTTGAAATTCCCACGCCGGTGCAGGCGGCGGCGATTCCGCCGGCTCTCGAAGGCCGCGACGTGCTCGCCACCGCGCAGACGGGGACGGGCAAGACGCTCAGCTTCCTGATTCCGATCGTGGAGATGCTGCAAAAGACCCAGGGCCGCGGGGCGCATGCGCTGATTCTGCTGCCGACGCGCGAGCTGGCCATGCAGGTGGAAGTGGCGTTTCGCGCGCTGCGCTCAAGCAATTCGCAGACGTCGGCCCTGGTGGTGGGCGGGCTGGCCGAGCGCTCGCAACTGGAGGCGATCCGCCGGGGCGCGCGCCTGATCGTGGCCACTCCGGGACGGCTGGAAGACTTTCTGAAGCGCAAGCTGGTGCGGCTCGACCAGGTGAAGATCCTGGTGCTGGACGAAGTGGACCGCATGCTGGATATGGGCTTTCGGCCGGCGATTGCGCGCATTGCGGGCGTGCTGCCCCAGGTGCGGCAGACGCTGTGCTACTCCGCCACGCTCGAAGGCGCGGTCAACGATGTGGCGCGCAACTATCTCAAAAACCCGGTGCGGATCGAGATCGGCTCGGTGCTCAAGCCGGCCGAAAATGTGGAACTGCGCACCTTTGAAGTGGATCACGACAAGAAGCAGGAGCTGCTCGAGCACCTGCTCGACGCCGAGGAGGGCAGCTTCCTGGTGTTTGTGCGCACCAAGCACGGCGCCGATCGCGTTGCGCGCCGCCTGTGTCGTTCGGGCTGGTCGGCGACGCAGATTCACGGGAACCGTTCGCAGGCGCAGCGGAACCAGGCGCTCAAGAGTTTTTCCGAAGGCCATCACCGGGTGCTGGTCGCGACCGATGTGGCGGCGCGTGGCATCGACGTTGCCAATGTGGCGCACGTGATCAACTTCGACATGCCCAAGCAGGCGGAAGATTTCGTGCACCGCGTGGGGCGCACGGGTCGAGCTTCGGCGAAAGGTGTGGCATCGACGTTTGCGATACCCAGCAGAGCGCGGCGACCTGCGCAAGATTGAGCGGACGCTGGCGATCTCGATGAAACGGTTCCGAGTGAGGGCTGCGGATCTGAGGGCTGCTTAATTCGAGCGTAAAGTCCGGTTGCCCTCAAGGAGGCCGGACAGTGGACAGAAGAAATGCTGAAGGCGGCCTGAAGACATTGAGGGGCGCATGGACTTCGACGCATCGCTGTTGACCCTCTCAGCTGGGGTCATCTGGAACTTTTGGAAACAGGCAAATTTTTGCCGTTTGGCAAATGCTTGGTTGTTTTAGCACGAGCTTTGCATTCGCGCAGCAAAAAGGCCGTCCCGCAGGGGATGGCCTTTTTGTGCCCGAATTTGCGACTCGCCTATGGTTGCGAGGCCACGCCCGGGTTTTCCGTAGCGCGGGCCTGCGCCTTTTCAGCAAGCACCTTGTGCGCGTTGTTTTCCAGGGCCTGGGCCTCGGGCATGAAGCTAAGCGCCTTCTGCACCAAGGGGTCGCTCCCGTAATAAGTCTGCCACCCCTGCTGCTGGCCGAATTGGATCGTGACGATGTCCTTCTTGATCTGCGCCTTGAGCCAGTCGGACACGCCGTTGATGTCAGCTTCGGTCCAGTCGACGTCCTGGCTGGTGAGGTATTTCTTGAATTCGTCCATAACTGCGTCGTCGACCTGGAAATTCTTGTCGACGGTGTGGGTAGCCACGTAGACCGGCGCGAAGTGGAAGAAGACGTCCTTGTAGACCAGCTCGTCCTGGAAGCGGTTGGTCTTGGGCGGCTCGATCTTCTCGTCGGGCGTGATGCCGCCGCCGCCGTAGACAGTGCGGCCTGAGTCGGTGAGCTTGACCTCGCGGTTGCTCGAATCGGAAGCGACCCTGTGCCGGCGTGGTTGTAATAGTCGTAGAGCGAGACGCCCTGGTAGTTGCGCTGAATGAGGCGGCCGGAGGGCGTGTAGTAGTGATAGGTGGTGAGGGCGAGGCCGGAGTCTTCGCTGAGGTTGTAGACGGTCTGCACCAGGCCCTTGCCAAAGGTGGTTTCGCCCACGATCAGGGCGCGATCGTGATCCTGCAACGCGCCGGAAACGATTTCGGCGGCGGAAGCGGTGTCACGATTGACCAGCACGACGATGGGGAAGGTCTTGCCGCCGTTGCCATGCGTCGCGGTGTAGTTCTGATCGGAGTAGGCGCGGCCGCGCTGCGAAACGATGGTCTGGCCCTTGGCGAGCAGGTGGTCGCAAACATCGACGGCCTGGCTCAGCAGGCCGCCGGGATTCTCGCGCAGATCGAGAACCAGACCCTTGAGGTCGCCGAAGCCATTGATGGCGTCTTCCATCTCCTGGCCGGTGGTCTCCTGGAACTGCGTGAGATGGATGTAGCCGATGCCGGGACGAATCTCGAATTTCAGATCGATGGAGGGATGGGGAATTTCGTCGCGAACGAGGTCGAAGACCAGCGGCTTGGGCTGGCCATAGCGAACCATCGTGACCTGAACGTGCGTGCCCTTGGGGCCTTTGAGCGCCTTGGCCACCTGGTCAGAAGTCCAGCCGTCGGTGGATTTGCCGTCGACGGCAAGATCTGGTCGCCGGGGTGAATGCCGGCGCGGAACGAGGGCGTGTCCTCATAGGGAGTGACGACATAAACCTTGCTCTTGCCGTTGTTGTCGTTTTGCTGCTGGATGACCATGCCCACGCCGTAGTAGTGGCCGCGCTGATCTTCGCGCAGACGGGCGTAGGCTTTGGGATCGTAGAAATGCGAGTGCGGGTCGAGAACCTGCAACATGCCGGGGATGGCGCCATCGTAGATGACGTCGTCGGCCTTGTCGGGGGTGATGGGCTCGGCGTAGTTCTGCTCGACGATCGCGTAGACGTCGGTGAAGGCCTTCAGGCTGTCGCGGAGCTGGCTCTCGTCCTGCGAAGATTGCGCGCCGACGCGGCGCTCAGGAACAGTGCCGGCCACAGCGCAGACGGCAAAGAAAAAAACCACGGCGAAGAGAGCGCGGCGGGCGCGGGGAGTCATCGACAAACCGAACCTCCAGACGGCGCGCTGCGGCAGGCGCCTGGGGGCGGAATCTCCATCGCCTGAGAGCAAATCCGGTGGCTGCCGGATCGCCGCTCGATAAAAATTGACCTTGCCCGGTACCGGCAAGGCCAGGGAAATGGAAGAGCCGCTCGCGCTAGGCCGCGAGGCCGTCTTCGGCTAAAGTATAGCACTCCAATATTTGACGCGCAGCGGCCGGGGCCGGTAGCAGGCCAGGCTGCCGCGAACCCCATTGGCGCGCCGACCGGGCCTCGGTGGGCAGCCAAATCGCTGACGGTGTATCGCGCTTCGACTTTCCGTTTTCGCTCTCCCGGGATTTACAATGACGTCTATGCATCAGGCGGCAAAAAACCATGCGCCAACCGCCCGGCCGGTTGCCGATTTTATGAATTTGAGACCTTTTCGCATTTTCGCGGCATTGGTGCTGGGCGGGGCGCTGCTGGTGGAGCGCCAACCTGGCGCGAGCCCAGGCAAACGAACCGGCAGAGCCCCTACGGCGGGACGACGGTCGAGGACATTATCGCCCGCGTCAACGACCAGATCATTACCAAGTCCGACTACGACCGCGCATGACCGAGCTGGACCAGGAGGGCCAGCAGCACGGCGAAACCATGCAGGAGATGGCCGGTCAGCGCAAGGATCTGCTGCGCAACCTGATCGACCAGCAACTGTGGCTCTCGAAGGGCAAGGAACTGGACATTACCGGCGAGACCGAACTGGTGAAGCGGCTGGACGAGATCCGCAAGCAGTACAACCTGGACTCGATTGAAGACCTGGAGAAGGCGGCCAAGGAACAGGGCGTATCGTTCGAGGACTTCAAGGCCAACATCCGCAACCAGATCATCACCCAGGAAGTGATGCGGCAGGAAGTTGGCGACGCATATCCAGATGACGCCCGGCGAGGTGGAGCGGTACTACGAGGAGCACAAGCAGGATTACGCGCAGCCGGAGAGCGAGCGGCTGAGCGAGATTCTGATCTCCACGGGTACTCCGGGAACCGACGATCCAGCCAAGGTGGCGGCGGCCAAGGCCAAGGCCGACGATCTTGAAGCCAAGCTGCACGCGGGCGGCGACTTTACGCAGTTGGCGCAGAGCTTCAGCGACGGGACCACAGCGGCACAGGGCGGCGACCTGGGACAGTACAAGCGGGGCCAGCTTGCCGAAGGTGCTCGAGGACAAGACATTCGATCTGAAAGCCGGGCCAATACACTGACCCGATTCTCACGCGGCAGGGCTACATCATCCTGAAAGTGGTGCAGCACACGGCGGGCGGACCGCGGCCATACAAGGACGTGGAGCAGGACGTGGAACAGGCTTATTACATGAGCCAGATGGATGCCGGCGATCCGCGATTATCTGAGCAAGATGCGGGATGAGGCCTACATCCAGATCAAGCAGGGATATGACGACACCGGCGCGACCCCAAACGAGTTGCACTCGAGCATCTGCTTCAGCGCTTATGTGCCGCCGGCGCCGAAGAAGAAGGCGAAGGTAGAGCGGACCCGGTTCCGCGAGAGCACGCACACGTTCCGCCAGAAATCAGGACGAAGCGCGGACCGGCGGCCGCGCAACCTGCTCCGGCAGCGAACACTGCACCGGCAACGAAGAAGAAGAAGAAGGCAAAGAAGGAAGAGGCGGGCATCGAGAAGCCCGGCAAGAAAGAGAAGATCCGCTTTGGGCAGGCGCCGCGTGAGACGCTGCCCGCGGCAACCACCAATTCAGCGACGGAGAACGCAGGCGCGCTGCCGGACTCAGGCGCGAATCCAGAGACGGCCGCGAATGCGAATCAACCAGCCAATCCGCTGGAGCCCACAGGTCGACAGAGAAGACACGCTTCAGCGCGCGAGCGAGCGCAGCGAAAAAATCGAAGAACGGCGGAGCGCAGGCAAGTGCGCCGTCGGCTCCGGATGCGGGCGAGGTTGCCGACCGCAAACGCAGTCGGCTCCGTTGGGCCTGAATGGCGGCACTGCGACAACGAAGAAGAAGAAAAAGAACGCGGCAACCACCGAAGAAAAGACGCGATACTGCGAGCCAAGAAGAAGCCCGCCGAATCGGAGCCGAAGCCGGTACAGCAGCCAACGCCGATTCCTCCTGTGCAGGGCGCGCCGGCTCCGGCGGACCATCCGGAAGCGCCGCAACCACAGCCGCAGCCGCAACAGTAGCGCTCGCGCGTCAGCCGATCACATCAACCAATTGCATCAGCGGGCTGCATCAGCGGGCCTGGGATCGGATCCCAGGCCCGCGGTGTCTCAGGGGAGCGATACGGTTTCTGTTTTGAGCGGTGCTCAATGCTGTAATCTTCTCGGCAGAATGAAAGACATCTATATCTGCCGATCTGATGGGATTTGACGAAGGAAAGCTCTTCGACAGCTTCTTCCTCGTCCTGGCCAAGCAGCAGCGGACCACCAAACAGAACAAACCTTATCTGAACCTGATTCTCGGCGACAAGACCGGGCAGATCGAAGGGCGCGTGTGGGAGCTGGGCGACCCGCGCATCGCCAAGGATTTTGATCGCGGCGACATGGTGAAGGTGCGCGGCAGCGTCTCGCGCTTCGACGACCGCGGCGCAGGTGAAGGTGGATCAACTTCGCAAGGCGCGTGTCGGGCGAAGCCGACAAGATGGACATGCTGCCCGCGACCACCTGCGACGTGGCCACGCTGTGGAGCGCGCTTGAGACGAGCGTTGCAAGCCTGACCAATCCCGACCTGAAACGGCTGCTCACGACGCTGCTTGCCGATCCGGCGGTTGCGCAGGCGTATCGCGAAGCGCCGGCGGCGCGACAGCTGCATCATGCGTGGCTGGGCGGCCTGCTGGAGCACGTGGTGAGCCTGCTCGGGCTTGGCGGACCGCGTCGCCGCGCACTATCCGATGCTCGATCGCGACCTGCTCATCACCGGCGTGATTCTGCACGACATCGGCAAGATTCGCGAGCTGAGCTGGGAGATGGGCTTCGACTACACCGTGGAAGGCGTGCTGCTGGGGCACATCCAGATGGGCGTGGACCTGGTGGAGAAGACAATCGCCGGGCTGCCCGGTTTCCCTGACCGGCTGCGCACGCTGGTGCTGCACATGATTCTGTCGCATCACGGAAAGCTCGAGTTCGGCTCGCCCAAGCTGCCCATGATTCCCGAGGCGCTGGTGCTGAACTTTGTCGACGATCTGGACGCGAAGATGCAGGCCATTGCCAGCGAGTTCGAGAAATCGTGCGCGCGAAGGCCGGGCGCCGGACGAGCTGACGGGCAAGGTGTGGTCGCTGGATCAGCGGCAATTGCTGAACACGAAAGCGTGGCTGAAGAAATAAGAGATCGAGAGAAGAGAGAAGAGAGAAGAGATCAGGGGTCAGGGGTCAGAGGTTCACGGTTTTCTTCGTTCCTACTTCTTGGTCGCCAGTCGCGAGCTGGCTGGCGCTGGTCTATGGGTCTTCTATTCCCTATTCCCTGCTCCCTACTGCCTGCTCGCTAGCCTACGAACCAATCCCATTGCTCTTTGGTGAGCGGAACGACTGAGAGCCTGCCGATGAGGAGAAGCGGCGAGCGGGCGAAGAGCTTTTCCGCTTTGATCTGCACAAGCGTTTTGGGGTGTTTGAGGCGCTTCCCTGCTTTGACGCGAACGATGGGAACTTTGGGATCGGTTGCGTCGACGCTCAGCACCGTGCCTGTTCCGACGGCGGCGCGCTCGTCGCCGGTGTGGTAGAAGATCCACTTCGTTCCAGCTTTCATTTCGCGGAGATTTTTGACGGCGGTTGGATTCGTCACACCGTCCCACACGGTTTCGCCGTCGCGCAGGAAATCGTCAAAGGAGTAGACATCGGGCTCGGATTTGAAGAGGAAGTAGGTCATCGCGGCTCACAGTTCGTAGTTCGCAGTTCTCAGTTCTTAGTTCGCAGTCTATGTTGGCCGATTCGCTTGAAGCTGTTGCCGCGTTTTCGACGAATCTGCGGTCTTTCAAATCTTACGTCAGCGGCGTCGCCGGGCGGTAGCCGTCTTGCCAGTGCGTTTCCGATTGACGCATGGGAACGGCGAGCATGGTGTAGTAGTCGTCGGTGAGCAGGCCTTCGTAGCCCATGGGTGTTCCGTCCCAGCGGCGCCAGTCGTTGGAACGGCCCTTGGCGTCTTTGCCCTCAAAGCCGCAGCGGCCATATTCATCGAGCATGGGGAAAAGAATCTTGTCTGCATCCGCGTTGCGGCCGAGATCGTAGAGCGCGGCAAGAGTGAAGAACGCATAAGCGCCGGTGGCTCCGCCGTTTTCGTAGTTCTGAAACCCGTCGGAGTTGTCGGGCAGAACGCCGCCGCCGTAGCGGGCGTCGGGGGTGCGATGCACGTAGTCTTTGAGCGGAACGGTGATGAGGTTGCCGGGAAGTCCCAGGTTGAAGTTGTTATACCCGACTGCCTTCATCTTGGCGAGAAGTTTGTCCATGATGGAGTTGGCTTGCGGCTTCGGCACCAGCCCGTAGTGAATGGCGATGCCGTTGACGAAGAGGAAGTAGTAATCGTGCAATTGACCGTCGGCGCTGCGCCAGCCGCCAGGACGCCCGTTGCGGGATCGAAGAAGCGGTCGTAGTAGACGGCGCGCAGCTTGTCGGCAGCGGCTTGGTAGCGCGCGGCATCGCCGCTGTTGTTGAGCTTGCCGGCCATCATGGCCATGTCGCCAAGCGCGCGATAGGCGAGCGCGTTGGCGTAGGCATCTTCGTAGCCGAAGCCGATCGTGTCCCACCAGTTGGATGGCCGGATCTTCGGAAAACCGTCAGACCAGATGCCGGAGTTGCCGCTGACGCTGTACTTGATGAGGCCGTCGCCGTTGGTGTCGCTCGCCAGCATCGACTCCGCCCAGCCGCGAATGCCGTCGTAGTTTGCGGCGAGCCACTGCATCGCTGTGGCCCGCGCGAACGCAGTCGGCCGCGGCGATGACCATCGAAGGGAATGTATCGGAAGCGGTCGTCGGATGGTCCGGAGCAATGGGCAGGCCGTAGGCGAATCCGCCGGCAAGCATCCGATCGAGCGTCTGGCGCACGATATCGAGGGCTGTGAGGCCGCCCGACAGTGGCGGAGTGAGCGCTGCGATGTCGGCGAACTCGTAGTAGCAGAATGCGCAGGAGTCGCTGGCCGTGTTGTTGGCAAGCGCCTGCAGCGAGGGATTGAGCTGCAGGGCGTTGAGCCAGTTGCGGCGAAACGCGTCGAAGCGCGGATCGTCGGCGATTCCTGACACATCGGGATGGATTGCCGTGATGTCGAGTGTGTAGTCGACGCGCTGGTTGACGAAGTTTGCGCCGGGCAGCGAGAGCGTCGCGGACTGTTTGGGGCGATCGGAGGTGTAGGTCAGTTCGAGATTGGGGGCGCTTGAAGAAAGCTGTATGGATCCCTGGCCGGGAAAGTGCAAAAGTGCAGGCGGCGCCAGCAAGCCTGTTGCGGAAAACAGGCCGAGCACCGTGCTGTGCACTTGATTCAGATCGAAGCGAAAGATGATGGCAGGGGGATTGAATTCTCCAGACCACTGCGAGGTAAGCAGGATTCTGCTGTCGGCGATCACAAAGGTCCACATTGCGGGCGAATCGGCAGCTGCGCCCTGGGCACGATATTCCACGCGGCGCACGCCATTCGAGTTGGAAGCCGACGCGGTGTAGCCGGCATCAGCCTTTGACGCGCTGACGATATTGGTGCCGCGCCGGCCTTTACCGAGGCCGTCGATGTTCAGGCTCAGAAACTCCGGAGCCGTTGGAGAGAGCTCGATCTCCATGCTCGGCGAAGAAAAGGATAGGCTGTTGCTCGCGTCGGCGGCGGCCTGTGCAGCCAGTGAATTGCGGGACAAGAGCATTGCGGCAGATGCGCCGGCGGTCTTCAAAAAATCCCTGCGTTTCAACATTCCCCCAAGGTCCCCTCGCGATGATGCGCGTCCGCTTGTTCGCGGCAGGAAAGGCGCGCAGCCACGCTCTTGCGGCGCACGCTCTCTCGAAAAAGTGCGGTTACGAAAATCGCAATTGATTCTATCAGCTTTGGGTCAGGCCAGTGACGGGTCA
This sequence comes from uncultured Acidobacteriaceae bacterium, assembly GCA_963758785.1. Taxonomy (GTDB): domain Bacteria; phylum Acidobacteriota; class Terriglobia; order Terriglobales; family Acidobacteriaceae; genus Telmatobacter. The sequence continues at coordinate 1,505,437 of CAVWXA010000003.1, read as the reverse complement.
CCGGGAGTTAATGGGGGGCTGGTTATTCACGGCCGCGCTTGCGGATTTCGATGTTGAGGCGCTTGATCTTCTGATTGAGAGTGGAGAGTGGAACGCGGAACTGCTCGGCGGCTTCAGTCTGGTTCCAATTGCAGCGCTCGAGTTTTTCAATGATGATGCGGCGCTCAATGACTTCGAGGATGTCGAAGAGCGAGGAGTTGGGGTTGTGTTCGAGAAGCGCGTCCTGGAAGCTGCGGCCGGTGATGTGGCCGGGGAGCAGGTCGGCATTGATGATGGGGCCGGAGGAAAGTACGACGCCGCGTTCGATGGCGTTCTCAAGCTCGCGAACGTTGCCAGGCCAGTCGTAATCCATGAGGGCGCGCATGGCGTCAGGTGAAAGCTTGCGCGGCGCGAAGCTGTTCTCAGTGGCGTAGAGATCGAGGAAGTGCTGCGCGAGCAGGGGAATATCTTCGCGGCGGGCGCGCAGGGGCGGCAGGTCGACGGTGATCACGTTGAGGCGATAGAAGAGATCCTCGCGGAAGTGGTTGTCGCGCACGGCCTGGCGCAGATCGATATTGGTGGCGGCGAGGATGCGCACGTCCACCTGGATTTCCTGGATGCCGCCGAGGTGCATGAACCGCTTGTCCTGGAGGACGCGCAGGATCTTGGACTGCGTGTCGAGGCCCATGGTGGCGATCTCGTCGAGGAAGAGCGTGCCGCCGTTGGCAACTTCGAAGAGGCCTTTCTTTGAAGCGACAGCCGAGGTGAAGGCGCCTTTGACGTGGCCGAACAGCGTGGATTCAAGCAGCTCAGACGGCATAGCCCCGGTGTTAATGGGGACGAAGGGCTTGTCGCGGCGCGGCGAATTGGCGTGGATGGCCTTGGCGATGATCTCCTTGCCGGTGCCGCTTTCGCCCTGAATGAGTACCGTGGAGCGGCTGGGCGCGACCTGGGCGACGAGATCGAAGACCTTCAGCATGGTTTCGCTTTTGCCTACGATGTTGGCGAAGTTGTAGCGCTGTTTGAGAGTGCGCTTGAGCTGAAGATTTTCTTCCTCGGCACGCCGGCGGGCAACGGCGGAACGAATATCGGCGAGCAGCTTTTCGTTGTCCCAGGGCTTCTGGACGAAATTTTCCGCACCGGCGCGGATGGCCTCGACAACATTGTCGACGGTGCCGTAGGCCGTGATCATGATGATGGGCAGCTCGGGATGGCGCTCTTTGAACTGCGGCAGCAACTCCAGGCCGCTTTGGCCCGGCAATGCAAGATCGAGGAGAACAAGATCGAAGGTGTCGTGATCAAGCAGGCGCAATCCCTCTTCGCCGTCGCCCGCAGTTTTGACAGCGTAGTTCTCGAGAGAGAGCAGGACTTCGAGCGATTCTCGAATGCCAGCTTCGTCGTCGACTACCAGGATGGAGGCAGCAGGGCCGCTGCCGTTGGCGGGGGATGCGGAGACGGAAGCGTTCAAGGGTAGATCGTCCCGGGTCACGGACTCAGGCATGGACGGAATTCCTTAGTAGGGGAAACTCGAGATGGAACGTGGTTCCGGAGCCGACTGCGCTTTCGACATGAATCTTGCCGGCGTGCTCCTGAATGATGCCGTAGCTGACGGAGAGACCCAAACCGGTGCCACGCTTATCGCCCGGCCTGTTTTTTGTCGTGAAGAAGGGGTCATAAATACGTTTGAGATGCTCGGGCGCGATGCCGGAGCCGGAGTCGGTGACGCGGGCCTCGACGTGACTGTTGGAAAGCGTGGCGACACGCAGGTGTCCGCCGCCCGGCATGGCATCCTTGGCGTTGAGCAGCAGATTGAGAAAAACCTGCTGCAGCTTTCCGGGATTGCCCTGGATGGCCGGAAGATCACCAGCGAGATCGAGATCGACGAGAATCTGCGCGGTCTTGAACTGGTGCTCAAGCAGAGAAAGCGTGTCGAGAATAACCTGGTTCAGATTGGTGGAACGGAACTCAGTGGTGGAGGTGCGAGAGAAATTGAGCAGGCCGTTGGCGATTTCTGCCGCGCGGAAGCTCTGCTGCGTAATCTTGTCGAGCACCGGGCCGAGGCGCGCGTCGTCGCGCAACTGTTTGGCGAGCATCTGCGCATAGGAGGCGATGACGGCGAGCGGAGTGTTGATCTCGTGGGCAACGCCGGCCGCGAGCAGGCCGATGGAGCTGAGTTTGTCGGCCTGGGCGAGCTGGGATTCGAGGGCGACGCGCTCGGTGATGTCGTCGACCAGCACGATGCGGCCCACGGGGACAAAGTTGCGGGAGAGCAGCGGGGCGATGGCGATGTTGGCAGTGCGCTGTTCGCCGGCGCGCGTGGTGAGGCGGAACTTGTAAAGATGATGCACGCCGGGGTCGTTGCGAAAGCCCTCTAGTGGCCTCGATGAACTCAAGAGGAAAGACAGAGCCAAGCTCCTGGCCGATGGCCTCGGCGCGGCTGAGAGCGTACATGGCTTCCATCTGTGCGTTCCAGCTTTCGATGCGGTCGTTGAGGTCGATGGCAAATATGCCCACATTGATCGACTCGACGATATTCTCGTTGAATTCCTTCAGACGTTCGAACTCGGCGATTTTTCCTTCGAGGCGAGCGTAGAGGCTGGCGTTTTGCAGGGCAATTCCGATGTAACTGGCCAGGGACTCGAGAAGCTCAACGTCTTCGCTCGACAGGAAGTCGCCGCCCAGCGTGCGGCCAAGGCCGATGACGGCAATGGTGCGGGTGGCGGCCTGGTCATCGTCAAGCCGCAGCGGAGCGACGCGACAAGGCAGGTAGTAGTTGAGGTCAAGCAAGGCGGCTGTGCGCTGCTGATCCGGGGGCAGGTGGAGAGCTTGCTGCGCGTTCTCGAGAAAGATGTGGGAGTGGTCCTTGGCCTGATCGAAGTTGAGGAAACCCAGGGCCAGAGCTTCTCCGACCACGCTCACTTCCTCGGGCAAGCCATGCGACGCAGCCAGGTGTAGTTGGCCGGAGTCCTCTGTGAGGAAGACTGCGACACGGGCCACCAGGAGGGTGCGCGGCAATTGCTCGACGATGGATTTGAGCAGTGCAATCAGGTCGGTTTCAGAACTGAGGCCGCGGCCGAACTCGACCAGCGCCCTGCGGTAGTCGTAGCGATGACGATCGAAAGCGCGATCGACCCAACCTTGAATTCGGCGCTTGAGGGGGTCGAAGACGGCGGCGGTTACGAGGATGGCGAGCACCAGTCCCCACTCGCGCACTGCTTCAGGCATGACGTTGTGGACCATGACTGAGATGAGGGCGATGACGCCAAAGTAAGCGCCGACAATGAGGCCGGTAGCCAGCGTGTAAGCCACGCCTCGTTTGAAGATGAGGTCGGTATCCATCAGCCGGTAGCGGACGATGGCCCAGGCGAAGGTAAGCGGTAGAAAAACCAGCGAGAGACCGGCAATGTCTTCAACCAGGCTGACGCGCAGGTTGAGGAGATAAAGAACTGCGTAGACGGTGAACGGCACCACCGTCATCAGCGTGCCGCGGGTGACCCACTTCAACTGCTGGCGCAAAAGCGGAGTGTGGGCGCGGCTGTAGCTGAACAGAAACAAGACGGCGGCAGCCACATAAAAGAGGGCGTCGTAGCCAGTGGCTATCTGGTTGACCCGGTCGAGGAGAACCTTGGTGGCCTCGCGCGTTGCGATAGACCAGACCCAAAGGGCAAGCAGGCCGGCGCCAGGAGCGTAGATGGCGGGCGTGAGCCAGCGGCGGCGCGCGCTCTTGAGCCGCTCTTCAGGGAAGCTGAGCGCGAAGTGGAGGAAGAGCGCCGGTTGCAGCGCTTCGGCGATGACGTTGGTCCAGAAGACGGTCCAGTCAAGAATGTCGAAAGTGCTGGTGTACTTGAGCGCGTAGAGCGCGAACGAGACCAGGCAGAAGAGATAAAAATGGGTGGAGCGCGGTGAGCCCCAGCGGCGGAACAGAACGTAGAAGCCGATGATGAGGTAGATGAGGCCGATGACGCGCAAGCCGAGCTGAAGGCTGCGGTCAGGCGGCTCGGGAATGACCTGAACGGGCGTTTCAAGAGGAATGTGATCGCGAGTGATGGTGTAGAACACCTGCACCCAGGGCCCGGCGCTATAGAGCGCGTGCTCCAGATCGGAAACCCGCGCCACCGGTGTCGCCTGCTGATCTTTTGTTGCGCTTACCCCAGTCAGTAAATCCCCAGGCTGGATGCCGGCGTGCTGGCCGGCCTCGCCAGGCAGAACCTTATCTGCAATCAGGCCGCCTGTGGTCTCGTGCCACCACACGCCATCGTCGGCTTGCTGCCGGGAATCGCGCTCCTGGAGGAAGTTGAAGACAGCCAACACGAACAGAGCCGCTGTGGCCAAGGCCAGCAACGTAGCCTGAACGCGGCTAAGGAGGCTTGTCTCCATAGGTGGTTGTCTTTCTACACCGGTATTGTTAGCACGTCAGTTGCCACGCAGGGGATATGCACAGGAGAGCGAACGGCCATTCGCCAATCTTCTGAGAATACGCATGATATGGACTAGTCGTTCCGGAAAAAAGTCAACCATTGGTGAAGCAAATCACCTATCGGATGCAAAAAACAAGAACCAGCATCCCGAGAAAAGAATCATTATATGAAAAATGGTAGATTGATGAGCCGAGACGGGTTACCGCCAAGATGCATAGAAATTCGAGGTTCTTGCGAGTCGTTTTCGCCGAATTAGAGCATTTTCTTTAATAGTGTAGACTTGTCGTGGCGATGATCCGCGGCGAGTGAATCGATGGCGAAGCCATAGGGGGATGACCTGCGCCGTAAGTTTCTGTTTGCTTACGATCAAGGCGAGGAGACGCTGGAGGAACTTGCGGATCGGTTCCTGGTGAGCGTGGGCTGGGCGAAGAAGATCTCCGCACAACGGAACCGCACCGGGCAGGCCGAGCGGGTGCGGCACCAGCCCGGGCGCAAGTGGCGTGCCGGTGTCGCGGCGCAGCGACAGGTGATGGATTGGGTGGCATCGAAACCCGATCTGACGCTGGCTCAACTGCAGGCCAAGTTGCATAGTGAGGCGAGCATTTCGCTCAGCTTGGGTCGGATCTGGCATCTGTTGAAGAAGTTGGGTCTGCGGCTGAAAAAAAGTCACTCCACGCGGTCGAGCGGGACAGCGAAGCCAACCGCGAGCGACGCGAAGAGTTCGCGGCGCGCATCCAGTCGATCTCACCGGAACGGCTGATTTTCCTTGACGAGAGCGGTGTCACTACCTCGATGACACGGCTCTACGCACGCGGTCCGGGAGGCAGACGCATCCACGAGGCGACGCCTGGCGGTCACTGGAAAATCATGACGATTCTGGGCGCCATGAGCCTCAGCGGTATGGTCGCAACCATGACCATCGAAGAGCCTACCGACACCGATATCTTCCTGGCCTACGTTGAACACCTGCTGTACCCGGTGCTGAAGCCCGGCGACGTGGTGGTGATGGACAACTTGAGCGCGCATAAGGCGCCTGCAGTTTGCCAATGGATCGAAAAAGCCGGCGCGGAGCTGCTCTATCTGCCGCCCTATTCTCCCGATCTGAACCCCATCGAGAAGGCCTGGGCAAAACTCAAACAACTGCTTCGCGCAGCCCAGGCTCGAACCAAAGAAACTCTCGATCAGGCCATCACAGAAGCCCTGCCATGCATTACTCCCGGCAATGCCCAGGCTTGGTTCAGACTCGCACTAGATGGTCTACAGTAAAACAGAAAATGCTCTAGCCGGACAAAAACCGTGCCGGCGCGGTGGCTGCACTGAGATGTCCGGGTCATTGCGATGGTGAAATGCAGCCGATCCAAAGCAGCTAGCGTTGCCCGTAAGTGGCTTTTGGGCCATGTTTGCGCAGGTAGTGGTGTTCTGAGACATGCTTGGGGATTCCGGCCTCCGATGCTCCAAGAAGGACGCTGCGGAAGGCCAGCCGGGCAATGTACTCGAGAACGTCGGCATGTTCCACGGCTTCGGCGGGAGTTTTACCCCAGGCAAAGGGGGCGTGGCCGGCCACGAGCACGCCGGGGACGGCAACGGGATCTAGGCCGTGGGACCGAAAGAGACGAACGATCACTGCGCCGGTGTTGCGGACGTAGGCCTCTGCGACTTCCTCGGCCGTGAGCGGCTCAGTGACAGGCACCGGCCCGTGGAAGTAATCGGCGTGGGTGGTGCCGAGGCAGGGGATAGATCGTCCGGCCTGGGCCCAGGATGTTGCGAACTCGGAATGGGTGTGGACGATACCGCCAATCTGAGGGAACTCGCGGTAAAGGAGGGTGTGCGTGTCGAGATCGCTCGATGGGCGCAGCGAGCCTTCAACGATGTTGCCGTCGAGGTCGGTGACGACGAGATCGGCGGGTTTGAGAGCAGCGTAATCGACGCCACTGGGCTTGATGACGACCAGCGGTCCCCGGCCGGAGCGGGCAACATCCGAACGATCAATGCCGCTGGCGTTGCCGAAGGTGTGGGGCGCAAGACCGCGGCGGGCGATCTCCTGGTTGGCGTGGAGGACTTGTTCGCGGAGGGCTTCGAGCAGCATGGCGGTTCCTTGCGATATGAAAAACGCCTTGAGCGTTTTTCTCATTACAGAGTAACAGCGGTGCCGCATTTGGATTTCACGAGATACCGCTCACTCGCTCCCAAAGAAAGGGATTAGAATGGATGCAATTTTCCGACCTGTATTGTGAAAGGAGTGCTTCCATGCGCCGTGTTCTTACATTGTGCCTAAGTACGATTGTGGCTTCATTCCTGGTGTCAAACTCAGCGCTCGCGGGCAGTCGTAATCCTGCGGACTATCCAATGCGAGTTCAGATCTTCCATTTCAATGCATACTCGCACTACTACCGTCCCGGCGGCGGCATCTCCACTTCGCTGGATGACGTTGACGGCGAGGGGCAGGCCAATTTCTTTGAGGGCAGCGATGTGCACGCCTTCGACTTCAGCTATCACTGCACCCAGAGGCTGATGGCAACGCCTGGCTTCGAGACGTACATGGCGCGATGGAAGAAGGCCGGTAGAGAGTTGGAGATTTTGCTCCCCGTGATGGGCGGAAAACCCGGTGACATGAACGGCTGTGACTTGAAAGTGAATGTCAAGGCGGATTCCGTATACGTCCGGCACAACGGCCTGATCGCGGAGGAGCCGACCGCTCAATTCAAAGATTGGATGACCAAACACGAATTCGATCCGGTACACGGGAAGAATGTGCCTGTCAGTCCTGCCGGAACCCAGCCAGCGGCCAATCCGCCGGCCGGCGCGCCCCCGACTCAGCCGGCTGCCGCACAACCGGGCGGCGGAGCCGCTTCGACAATGTGAGATTTGCGCATCTCACGGGTCTCAATTGGCTGTACTACGGTTCCCTACTCATTCATTCGCCGGGGCTTATCGCTCTTCTGCAATGCGAACAGGCGGGCTTCCGGGATGCGAACCGGCAGGCAAATTCGCTGCGCCCGGAGGCAATTTTAATGGGCACAATTCTTCACGACCTACCGTACAATGGGACAACTCGCCGAATCGTGCGTTGAATCGGCGAAGTAATTTCCCTGTTTAAAAGAGGTCTTTTATGAGTCGAGTTCTGACTCGTTTTGCACTTGGGTTCTCCGCGTGTCTCATGCTTTCCCCCTTGGCCCTGGCGGGCAAATTCAATACCGCGGACTTCCCATTACGGGTACATATCCTTTACCGCAACGGCATACGTCACTACCATGGCCTGGGCGGCGGGATGTCATCCCTCGACGCAGTCGATGGCCTGGGCCAAGCCAATCTCTTCCAGAACGGCGAGCCGATGGGCTTCGACTTTAACTACAGCTGCTCGCAGCCAATCGTTCCCACTCCGGCCTACGAGACATTCATGGCGCGCTGGAAGAAACCGGGTCGCGTGATCGAAATCGTGATGCCTGTGATGGGCGGAAAGTCCGGCGACATGAATTCCTGCGATCTTAACGTCAGCATGAAGCAGGACACCGTTTACGTTCAACACAACGGCTCGCTTACTGAGGAGCCTGCCGCGCAATTCAAAGTGTGGATGGCCAAACACGAATACGATCCGGAGCATGGAAAGAATATGCCCGTAAACCCTGAGCCAGCTCCAGCGCAAAATGGCGCTGCCCCGCAACAGCCGGCGGCCCCGCAGCAAGGCGCAGCAAATCAGTAAGTCTGGCGTGTTTCAGCTCGAAGGAAAAATTAAATCGCCAAGCGCAGAGAAGAGTGAAAACGCTTTGACTCTACGAGCTTAGACTCTCAGCATGATGTTCACGAAGCGGCTGCGAGATCAGGTCCGGCGGGGCGAAATCATCTGCAGCGTGCGGATATGGAAAGGGCCGCACGTGCGCGTGGGCGGACGCTACGCCATGGAAGAAGGCCAGATCGAGGTGGACTCGATCGAGCCAATTGGTTTTCCTGACATCACGCCGGAGCTGGCGCGGGAATCAGGGTTCCTGGGCGTTCTGGATCTGCTGAAGGTGGCCAAGCACGGCAGCGGCGACAAAATCTACCTGGTCCGTTTTCACTATTTACCTCCGGCTAGACTCAAGCGGCCCGGGACCATAAAGGCTTCGGAACAACAAGAGCGTCCAGCTCCGCGTATTCGGCGTCGGTGAGCTGAAAAGCGCAAGCGCTGATGTTGTCTTCAAGGTGCTTCACGTCGCTTGTACCGGGGATGGGTAGCATGACCGGCGACCGGCGCAACAGCCAAGCCAACGAGACGACGGCCGTGGAAACATTGCGCGCGTCGGCAATCCTTTCGACAGCTTCGTTGGCCTTGCGCCCCTGTGCCATCGGGCCCCATGGAATAAAGGCGATATGCTTCGATTCGCAGTAGTCGAGCACGAAATCCCACTCGCGATCGTTGATGTTGTAACGGTTCTGCACGCAGACGATAGGCACGATTTTTTCGGCACGGTGCAGGTGCTCGAGGGTGACGTTGGAGAGCCCGATGTGGCGCACCTTGCCTTGCTCCCTCAGCTGCGCGAAGGCCTCCACAGTGGCATCAAAATCTACCGTCGGATCGGGGACATGAAGCTGGTAAACGTCGATGCGTTCGAGGCGCAGGCGCTTGAGGCTGCCTTCAACTGCCTGCTGAATGTGGCGAGGACTTGCGTCGTGCGTCCAGATGAGCGGACCGCGGCGCATCCATCCCGCCTTCGAGGCGATGACGAGGCCGTCGGGGTAGGGCGAGAGCGCTTCGGCAATCAGCTCCTCTGAAACATTGGGGCCATAAGAGTCGGCGGTGTCAATGAAGTTAACGCCGAGTTCGACGGCGCGGCGCAACAGGGCGATGGCGCCGTCGCGGTCCTCCGGAGGGCCCCAGATGCCCCTGCCAGTGATGCGCATGGCGCCGAAGCCCATGCGGTTGACGGTCAGGTCACCACCGAGCGTGACAGTTCCGGACTGCGCGGCGGGCGCATTTGAGGCGATAGCGGACATTTCTCTTCCTCCTAGCCCTTTGGCTTTAAAAATTTATGGTTGGGTGCTGAACGGAAAGTCAGGTGATCAGCTACATGGTTGGATGCTGAATGGCAAGCGAGCGCAAGTGTGGAAAGAAGATTCTTGCGTCGAAGCGAATCGACGCCGGAAGCCGCATGAGATGACGGTGAAAAAGCTTGCGATGAGCAAAGGCCTGACGGGATCTGGATCCTTTTGGCACTCGCTGGGGCGACGAGTTCGATCTCGTTCGTTTCCACTCAGTATGGCCGGCGATTACAGACGGAGCAGTGGCGCTTGAGCGCAATGGAGGACAGCTTGGCGCGCTGGACGCCAGTGTGGTGGCCTTCAAGTCGGGAGCAAGCTACAAGTGCAGATCGTTGCCGTAGATTAAATCCAGCTCACGGAGATGGTTGCGGGTCAGCTTGATCTCGCACTCAGCCTCAAAAGGCGGGCCGCCCGTTCCGCCATGAAACTGGTGGAAGGCAGCGGCGCAGGCTGATTTCTGATAGTCGCGCCACCGTTGCTCAACCTGATCGAACTCCGATGAGAGCTGGCCGGAAGTGAGGTGCGGGCCGGCGATGCCCGGTACATTTGCCTCGGTGCTGCCAGGCATTGGTGGAGGAGGAACCATCAAGGCGTGCAAGGTCGATTCGAAATCCTTCAGGCTTGCTGACACAGAGTCAAGGACCTTGCCATAACACCGTTCGAAGTCGAGCGTGCTTTGCGCAGCGGGACAGTCCCCCGCTTTCTCGCGGGCCATTTCCGCATCGTAAATTTGTTTCGCCTTCGCCTGCAGGTTCTGATGATCCTGGTGCCAGGCGTTCCAGCTTTGCTGGTAAGTCTCTTGTTCGGGCGTCAGCACTTTGTGCGGTCGTGAGCTATTTTGTGCGAAGGCGGAGGTTGAAATCGCAAGAGAGAATGTGAAGATGACAGAACAAGAAAGCAGTCGCACGCGGGAGGACTCCTGATTCGATTTCGGGTGATGCGAGGACGTGCACTCTCAATATGTAAGCCGCTCGTGATGAATGTAAGCCGCCCGGGACGCGGCGATCTGTTAGACCCGCAGCCAGTAGGGCTTGGGGACTACGGCGGCGAGCTCGGTGAATTCCGCGTCGGTGAGGCGGAACGCGGCGGCGCTGACGTTCTCTTCCAGGTGCTTGACGTTGCTGGTGCCGGGAATGGGCAGCATCAGCGGCGAGCGGCGCAACAACCAGGCCAGAGAAACGACGGCCGTCGAGACATGGCGGGCCGCGGCGATCCTTTCCACCACTTCATTCGCTTTGCGGCCTTGCGCCATCGGGCCCCAGGGCAGGAACGCGATGCCGCTGGCTTCGCAGTAGTCGAGCACGAAATCCCACTCGCGGTCAGAGAAACTGTAACGGTTCTGCACGCACACGATCGGCACGATCCTTTGGGCGCGCTTGACGTGCTCGAGGGTCACGTTGGAAAGCCCGACGTGGCGGATCTTGCCCTGCTCCTTGAGCCGCGCCAGTGTTTCCATCGAGGCATCGAACGAGGTGGCAGGATCGGGGACGTGGAGTTGGTAAACGTCGATGCGCTCAAGGCGCAGGCGCTTGAGACTGCCTTCGATCGCCTGCTCGATGTGGCCGGGGCTGGCGTTGTGCTGCCATATGGCGGGACCGTGGCGCACCCAGCCGGACTTTGAGGCGATCACGAGGCCGGCGGGATAAGGCCATAAGGCTTCGGCAATGAGCTCTTCAGAGACGCCGGGGCCATAGGAATCGGCCGTGTCAATAAAATTGACGCCGAGTTCGATGGCACGGCGAAGCGTCGCGATGGCCCCGGGGCGATCTTCGGGGGGGCCCCAGATGCCCTTGCCCGTGATGCGCATGGCGCCGAAGCCCATGCGGTTGACGATGAGATCGCCGCCCAGGGTGATGGCTCCGGCCTGCGCGGCTGGCAGAATGTCTGTTCCGGCCGTCAATCGGGTTTCTCCTTAGACCGTCACTTCCCAACCGGGCTCGTAGGTGCGGCCCCAGTACTTCATCGCCTCGGCGTCGTCGAGGATATGCGCGGTCTGGGTGTCGAGACGGAGGTTGCGATTGACAAACCAGGCGATGTTCGAGAGCAGCAGCATGGTGACCGTGACATTGGCGACGGGAATGGGAGAGTGGAGTTCTTCCTGCCCGCGAATGGCGGCGATGAAGTTGGCGAAGTGCGCATCGGTCATATTGTCAGCGCCAATCAGGTCCGTCGATGATGCGGCATGGCCCACGCGGAAGGTATCGATTTGCTTGCCCTTCCAGTCGTAGACGTCGTAGCCGCCGCGGTCGATCACCACCGAGCCCTTGGTGCCCATGATGACCGAGCCGCGGTCACGATCGTAGAGACGCATGCCCTGGCGGCTGCGGCCTTCCCACGAGAGGAGCTTGTCAGGGTATTCGAAATTGGTGATGAGCGTGTCGTAGAATTGCCAGTCGTCTTTGAATTGATAGTTGCCGCCGGAGGCGGTGACGACACGCGGGAATTCGACCCCCAGAGCCCAGCGGCAGACGTCGACTTCATGAGTGCCGTTATTGAGGGTTTCGCCCGTGCCATAGCGGGTGCAGCCAGTGCCAGTTGTAGGGGTGGATCTCTGCTCTGTACTCGCCGCGCGGGGCCGGGCCCTGCCACAGATCCCAGTTGAGTCCCGCGGGAGGCGCGGAGGGTTCTCCGTAATGCGTGGCGCCGCGCATATTGGAGTACCAGGCTTTGGCCATATAGGTTTCGCCGATGTAGCCATCGTGAATCTTCTGGATCATCTTGATGCTGTAGTCGGAAGAGCGCTGTTGATCGCCCACCTGGACCATCTTGCCGTACTTCTTCTGCGCGGCCACCAGCAATTCGCCTTCGCGGGGATTCTGGCTCGACGGTTTTTCCACATAGACGTGCTTGCCGGCCTTGAGGCCGAGGACGGCCATGGGCGTGTGCCAGTGGTCTGGCACGGCAACCGTGATGGCATCGATTTCTTTCGATCTCGAGAACTTTGCGGAAGTCAGATTCGTCTTTCGGCGTGTAACCGAGCACCTGCTGGGCCTTGGCGACAAACTTTGCCCGGATTTTGTCGTCGACATCGCAAACGTACGCAACGCGCGCGGTCTTGCTATTGGCGTTCAGCGAGGAAAGGTGGGCATAGCCGCGGCCGTTGAGCCCGTTGATGACGAAATTGAGGCGGTCGTTGGCGCCAAGAATTTGCGCATAGCTTTTGGCCGAGGAGGCAAAGGCCGAACCCGCAACACCTGCTGCGAGGCCGTTCACGAAAGTACGACGCGTAATCATTGCATTCTCCAATCCGCCCCAAATTATACCGTTACGAACCGCGGGCTTGCTGGAGCACAAGTGTGCTGAAAGCGGGCGCGGCTGGGCGGCGGAGAATGCAATCCGTTCAAATTTGGGAGACCTTGTCCGTGTTCTTATGGACCCCATACGTCTATTAGGTGAGCATTCAGTACGTAAGTGAGCGCTAATCACGCAAAATGGAGTTGGGGGTTGTAAACTTGCGCCGGATGGAGACGTCTACCAAATCGATGGCAGCCGGCACTGCAGTGAAGGCCATGACCGTGGAAGGGGCGGAAGAGATTGCTGCGCAGGAGTTTGCGAGCATCGTCGAAAGCCACCGGCCGCAGATCTTTCGCTTCCTGCTGGCGTCGCTGCGGGACGTGGATCTGGCGGAAACGCTGACCCAGGAGTGCTTCCTGAAGGCGCATCGGAACTGGAAGCATTTTCGCGGCGAGTCAAGCGCGATGACCTGGCTGATGCGGATCGCCATCAATTTGCAAAAGGACCACTGGCGCAACCGGCGCATGCAGTTCTGGCGGCATACGCGAGCCAACGCAGTGGACCTGGATGAGGCCAGCGAATGGCTGCCGAGCGGTGAGCGAAGCGTAGAGCAGCAGATGCTGGCGAGGGAACAGGTAGCGCAGGTTTGGAAGTCGGTAAAGGGCCTGAGCGAACGGCAGCGAACGGTATTTTTGCTGCGCTATGTCGAAGAGCGGGAGTTGAGCGAGATTGCGCAAGCAACCGGGCTGAGCGAAGGCACGGTGAAGGCGCACCTTTCGCGGGCACTCGCGAGAGTGCGCGCGGAGTTGAGAGGTACACGATGAACTTGCGGGATAAATTGGCGGGAGAGATTGACGATCCGGTGCTGACGGAGGCGTTGAAGAACTTCAAGGCGAGCGTGGATGCCTGGAGCGAGGCGGCGTATCGCCAGCCCCGGACAGTAGTTGAAGGGCGCGTCCGCCGCGGCGGATGGCGGCTGGCGGCAGGCTGGGCGCTGGGATGCGCGCTGGCGGCGGGCAGCCTGGGGGCGCCGCATACGAGCATCATCACCGGCAGGAGTTGGCCAGAATCGCGGCGGTTAAGGCGGCGGCGCAAAAAGCGGCAGAGGAGCGCGCAGCAGCCGAACCTATCGTCCCGGCGGTTGCGCACGGACGATGCAGATCTGCTGGCAACCGTTGAGAGCGATGTGTCGCGGCAGGTTCCGTCTGCGATGGAGCCGCTGGCGCAGTTGATGGACGACGGCGGGAATAAGTAAGAGGCAAGACAAAACGGGGGAAAATTCTCTGGATACGCAGCGAGGAGCGGAAGATGAAGACGATGAAGTCTGTAAGACTGGTTTTGGCGGTAGCGGGAGTTCTGATGGCTGGCGGATTTGCCGGCGCTCAAGGGCCTGGCGGACCCGGCATGGGGCCTGGGTTCGGCGAACATCGGCCTCCGATGGAGCGGGCGTTTGGGCCCATGGGCGGCCACGGACAATGGTGGAACAATCCGAACATCGTGAAGCAGTTGACCCTGACGGACGATCAACGAAAGGCGATGGACGGGATCATGCAGGATCATCGGATGAAGCTGATCGACCTGCAGGCCAACCTGGAAAAGGCAGAGGTCACGATGGGACCGCTGATGAAGGCCGATGCGCCGAACCAGTCCGCGATTGAGGCGCAGATCGACAAGGTCGTCGCAGGCGCGGGCCGACCTGGAAAAAGCGAATGCGCGTTTTCTGCTGGACCTTCGCATGCAGTTGAAGCCGGACCAGTGGAAGCAGCTGCAGACTCTGCGCCAGAATCGCATGCAGCGTGGCGGGATGCATGGCGGGATGCATGCATGGGGGGACGCGACGGACACGATGGACACGATGGACAGCGGCCGGGTATGGGTGGACCGGGCAGCCAGTTCCGCGGGGGCGGCGGACAATTCCAGCGGCGGCAAGGGCCGCCACCGCAAGGCGGCGCGGCACCACAAGGAGGGCCGGCTCCCCAGGGAGCACCGGCTCCGGCGCCCGGATCGCAGCCTCAGGGAACAGGCGAGCAGCAGTAACGGAGCTGAGCCGGATTGCGGCGCTCGTGAAGGATTGATCCGAGCTGCAGCAAGTTGGTTTGGGTTTGAGTGTTGCACAGGGCAGTTCAGTTGACAGGCAACTTGGAGGCGGCAGGGAGATTACTCCTTGCCGCCATTTTTTTGTCCTCCACAGGTGGATGAATGCGTTTGCCGAGTTGCGGCTGGTCGATCCTGGCCTCCGGTAAGCATCGCTCGCATCAAGCTGGGTTCTGTAACATCAGGATGGAAGGAGCCGCTTGTGCCGAGTCTTGCCGCCGCCGACTGGCTGATCGTGCTGATCTACTGTTTTTTTGCGCTCACTGCCGGATTCTCGCTCAGGCCGGCCATGAGCGCGAGCCGCCAGTATTTGCAAGCCGGGCGTGCGCTGCCCGGCTGGTTGTGCGGCCTGGCGATGGTGGGCGCCAGTCTGGGCTCGCAGGAAGTGCTCGGCATGGGCGCCGCGGGAGCCCGATATGGACTAGCGAGCGTGGGATTCTTCGCGCTTGGCTCGATTCCAGCGATGATCTTTGCCGGCGTTTTTCTGATGCCCGTTTACTATGGTGCGAAATCTGGGCCGGACCCGCGCGACGAGTTCGGCGCGATCGATTCCGGAGTATCTCGGACTGCGCTTCGACGAAAAAACACGAGGCTGAACGCCTGCCTTTTTGCGGCGATGGCCGTGTTCAGCGCGGGAATCTCACTCTATGCCATGGCGCGCGTCTTTGCTGCGCTACACGTGCTTCGATCAGTTTTCAAACACGCTCAATCTGCCGCCGACGGGAACTCTGCTGCTCGCCATCGCACTGCCGGCAGCTTTGGTGCTGACCTATGTTCTGCTAGGCGGGCTGGGAGCGGCGATGTACAACCAGGCGATGCAATTCTGCGTTGTCGTCGCCGGGTTGCTCCCGGTGGTGCTGCTGGGATTGAAGAGGGATCGGCGGATGGAGCGGGTTAAAGGCCGCGGCTCCAGCCGGTTTTCTGCATGAGTGGAGCGGTGCGGCCGGCGCCGGCCCGCATTCCATGGGGATCGGCGCAGTCAGCCTGGTGCTGGGCGTGGGTCTTGTGCTGGGCGGCGGAACGTGGTGCACGGACTTCAGACTGTTGCAAACGGCGATGGCGGCGAAGGATGTGGAGTCGGCGCGCAGGGCTCCGCTGATCGCCGCGGCGTTCAAGGTGTTTGTGCCGTTCATCGTGATTTTGCCGGGGCTGATTGCCGTGGGCTTGCCTACGCCGCACACGACCACGATGGTTCACTACGAAAACGGCGCGATTTTTCACGAAATCACGGTGGTTCCGCCGGCTGTGGAAGCGGGACGGGGCCTGGTTCCCGCGAAAGCCGATGCGGCAACGGGAGCACCCGTGATGGGCGCGAACGGCCACGCGGTGCTGGACTACGAGATGGCCACACCCAATATGCTGCTGCAGTCGTTGCCGACTGGGCCTGCTGGGGCTGGGTATAGCGGCGCTGCTGGCCTGCCTGATGAGCGGAGTGGCGGCGAGCCTGACGGCGTTCAGCACCGTCTTCACATGCGACATCTACCAGGCGTTCTTCGCCAAGGACGCGAGCGACAAGCGGATTCTTGCCGTGGGCCGATGGGCGGCGGTGGGCGGCATCCTGCTGGCCATCGGCGCAGCCTGCGCGACGATGCGATTCAACAGCATTGCTCGACGCCGTGATGCTGGTCTTCGCAGTAGTGAATGCGCCGCTGTTTGCGACCCTGCTGCTGGGCGCATTTTGGAAGCGCGCAACCGGGCGCGGCGCGTTTGCAGGATTGCTTGCGGGCGCGGCCGGGGCCTTGCTGCACCACGGGCTCGCGCTGCCCAGCGGATTGAAGCCGGGCATCGATGGCGGATGGATTGCCGTGCTGCATCATCCTTCGAGCGAGATGACGCTTGGCACTGGGGACCGCAGGCATCGCGTTCTCGGTGAGCCTCTTGTGACTGCGGTGGTGAGTGTGTTCACTAAAGCGCGGCCGGAGGCGGAACTGAAGGGGTTGGTGCACTCGCTTGTTGAGCCTGGCCGGGTGAGCAAAACGTGGTGGAAGCGGCCGGAGGCGCTGGCGGTGGCAATCCTGCTGGCGGCGATCGCGGTGAATTTGATTTTCATCTGAGCGAAGAGGGGCAGCGATGTTTTACGATGCGCGCATTTCCGATGGGAATGATGTTCACGCTGATAGGGACGATCCTGGCGGCATTTGGCCTGGGAACGCGCAACAATCCAGACGTGTACATGAAGAGCCTGGGGATCAATGCGAATCTCTGGTGGGGATTGGTGCTGCTGGCGTTTGGGGTAACGTTGCTGCTGCTGGGAAGACGCGCGCAGGCGAGGTTGGAAAAGGCAGGGAGAAAAGCAGGGAGTAGGGAGTAGAGAAGAGGGAATAGAAAGCGGCGATGTTCTCTGTTCTGTGGCCTCTTTGTTCTCATTTCTCTGTTCTCTGCTTTAATCTCCCTTCGCGCTGAATCGCATGGTGCGGTAGTCGAAGGTGTAGCTCTTGAGTTGATCGAGGGCGTCGATGCCGAGCACGCCGTATACGTCGTCATGGGCGGCAGAACCGAAGGGCTGTGTGAGGACGCTGATGTAGTGAAGGTCGATGGCGGTGTCGCCGACCGCGAGGGGAACGGTCTCAGCCACGTAGGCGGGCTGTGGCGGGAATTGCGCGCCGGGAAATGAAAACATTTCAGTCTTCTTGCCGTTGAATTCGGCAGCGTGCTCATCGAAGTAGCGCGAGGTCAGGTAGGTTTGCTGGCTGCCTGCGTCGATGGCGAACATGCGCTCATTTGTTCCGCCGGGGCCGTCTCGGCCACCAGCGGGGGCATCTTGCGAAGGAACACCGGCGGCGGGGTCCGCAGTGCTGCCGAGCGCGACGATGATCCGGTCACCATCGAGAAAGAAACGCGCGCCGGCGGTGAGACGGTCGTGGTCGAGAGCGGGGTCAATCTCCCTGGCGGGGCGGACCAGGATGGCGTTGTCAGAAACCGTGAGGCTACCCATTGCCGCGAGCGCGGGATAGCCGAGCACGCCCTCAACCTGGTAGCCGGAATTCTTGAAGTAGTAATCCGCATCGTCGAAGACGAAAGCCGTCATGTTATGCAGGGTGAGGCGGCCGCCAATGGTGAAGCGCGGAATGACGGTGGCTTGCACCTGGATAGCGCGGCCCCTGAGCGTGTGAATGGTCGCAGTCACCTCCGAAACCTGGAGACCGACCTCCCTGGCGGTAGAACGGGAGATCAGGTTGAAGGGTTCGGTGGGATCGAGCATCCAGCTATGCGAGCGCGCGTCAATGAACACGGGAATATCGATGAGACCGAGAGGATCGTCGCTCACCTGCAGCCTGAACGGCTCGCACGGATCGATGGTCATGGGCGGATTTGCCCTGGCCAGAGGCAGCATCTTGAGCGGCATCTCGATCTCGTCCAGCTCGTCGGAACTGAGCTCCGCGTGCAGCCGGTCGTCGAGAGTTTCATAGGCCTGCGCAGCTTTAGCCCAGTCGTCCAGTCGCAGGTAGTCCTCGGCGAGCGCCATGCGGAGCAGCTTTTCGTGGGCGACGTTGCCGCTGGCTGTCACCTGGTCGACGAGCGGGGATAAAAGTTCGACGGAATGCTTGAGATTGTTGGAGCGGTTCGCCAGGATGCCGCGATAAAACTGCGCCTGGTCAGGGGGCAACTGGCCGAGTTGCGCCTGGACGCGAAGGTACTGATGATCGGCGAGCAGGTTCAGCAGGCGAGCATCGGTGTCGAGGCCGCTCGAGGTTCCGGTCTGCAGTTGCGCGCCTGCGCCGGTCTGCTGTTGCGATGTGGACGAAGACTGAGCTCGCGGGCGACTGCGGCGGCGCCGGCTGCATGCTCTGCTGCGCGGGGAGCGGGGATGGGAGCAGACTGAGCGCAAGCGCGAGGGTCAGGCCCGCGATCAGCAACGGCGCGCCGTGGGCAGCATTTGCCGGGTTCCGGTTGCTTCGTGCCGCGAGTCCACTGGCGCAGTTCATCACCACTTCGACGTTAACAGATTGATCGCGCGTGAGAGCGCAGCGAGTAAAGCCGTGCGGTTGCGCTCATCGTACTCCGGGCGCAGGGCGCATGGAGGATGAACAGCTTGCGAGCTTTAAGACGGTCTTTACGAAGGCGACGGTAGACTTGAGATGAGCAATGAAACGCAAGACGATTGCACATTACGAGATTCTGCGGCGGCTGGGCGCCGGAGGCAGCGGCGTGGTGTACGCGGCCAATGATACGCTGCTGCAGCGGCCCGTGGTGCTGAAGATGCTGCACACCGGACCGCTGACGGCCGAGCAGATGCGGTCGACGGTGCTGCGCGAGGCGCGGCTGGCCTCGGCGATCGAGCACCCCAATGTGTGCGCCATTTACGAGGTCGGCGAGAGCGGCGACGAGGCGTATATCGCCATGCAATATGTGCCCGGCCAGCCGCTGGACAAGCTGATCGCGCAGCGGGCCGGCCAGCCTGCAACTCGTTCTCTCGGTGGGCATCCAGATTGCCGATGGACTGCAGGCAGCGCACGCGCTCGGCATCTTTCATCGCGACCTGAAACCGCAAAACGTGATGCTGACCGACGGCGGCCTGGTAAAGATTCTGGACTTCGGGCTGGCGCGGCGGCTGCGCGCCTGAGGAGGCACGCTTCGATCCCGCACAGCCAGCGCTGGCCAAGGATGCTGCGTTGGCGGCTACGTACACGGCGCGCGGCGGGACGATTCGCTACATGGCGCCGGAGCAGTTTGTCACCGGGCACTCGAGCGTGCAGTCGGACGTGTGGGCGCTGGGCGTGATTCTGTATGAGCTGGCGAGCGGTCGTCATCCATTTGCGCGCCCTGACGCCGAAGATTTTCAGGCGATTCGCGCCATCCAGTTCCTGGAGCCGCCGGACTTGAGCGATTTGGTGCCGGAAATTTCGCCGGAGCTGAAGAGCGTGATTGCGGCTTGCCTCGAGAAGAATCCTGGCGCGCGCATCGCTTCAGCGGCCGAAGTGCGCGAGGGGCTGAAGACCATCATGAAGGCTCTGCGCATTGAGACAGGGAGTATTCCCGGCGATGCAGCAGCGAACCTGCCGGCTACCGGCGCCGGAGGCGGAGAAGCGCGCGACAGGATTGCTTTCGATGCTGGCGGAGCGGTTTCGCGAGTCGGCAGGCGAGCGCGCGGCGCAGAACTCGCTGGTGGTGTTGCCCTTCGCCAACCTGGGCGCGACGGAGGCGGCGCCGCTCTACGGATACGCGCTGGCAGATGCGATTGCGGCGCGGCTGGCGCGGATTCCCTCGCTGGTGGTGCGGCCATCGAGCACGCTGATGACTTTGGCGGGAGCTCGGCCTCTGGCCCAAATGGATCCGCTGGCGGTCGGCAAAAAGCTGCTGGTTTCGTTTGTGCTTGCCGGAAGCTTTGTGCGCTCAGAGAACGGGTTCGACCTGAACTGGCAATTGCTCGACGTGGCGTCGCAGAGCGTGCGCTCGGGCGGCTCGATTCGCGTGGCTTCGCTGGATCTGATCGCGGTGCAGACGGAGATTTCAAACGAAGTATTTGCCACGCTGCAAGGCGTGGGCGCTGCGGAGACGCATTGAGTCAGGGCTAACTGGACAGAATGGGAGTGCGGCGCACGGGTCGTCGCGGGAGGGCTCGCTGCCGGGGCCGGTGAGCGAAAAGTATCTGCAGGCGCGCGCGCTGCTGAGTTCGTTCATGGTGCGCACGGGCTCGCGCGCCGATCTGGATCGCGCTCACGCGCTGTTCACCAGCGTGACCGCGGCCAACGAAGCGTTTGCCCCGGGATGGAGCGGGCTGGGCATTGCCGAATTGCAATATGCGCGCCACGGTTTTGGCGGGCAGATTCACGTGATGCGCGCGCGCAGAGCATTCGATGAAGCGCTCAAGCTCGACCCGGCGTCGACCGAGGCGAATCTTTACCGCATCTACATGCTGCTGTCGCGCGGCGAAAAAGAATCGGCGCGGCATGGGATTGCCAATTTGCTGGCCGGCGCAAGCAACGACTGGAATGTGCACATGGTGGCCGGCATTGCGCTGCGCGGAGACGGCATGTACGACGAGGCGCTGGCCGAGTTCAGCCGCGCGCTCAAGCTGAATCCGGCCAACGCGGCGATTCTCTATAACCATCGCGCGCGCGTATATCACTACCAAAACCAGATTGAGCTGGCCGGCGACGAATTGGAAAAAGGCCTGGCGCTGGAGCCGCGCCATCCGCTGCTGCGCACGTCGGCGGGCTACCAGCAGATGCGGTTGGGTAACCTCGACGCGGCCATTGAGATTCTTGAGGGCGTGATCCGCGACGACGATTCGCTGCGCATTGCGGTGCCGACGCTGGCCATTTGCTATGTGCAGGCGGGCGCGCGGGACCGGGCCGCGGCGCTGCTGAAAGACGACACGCTGGCCGCAGCCGAAGCCGACAGCGAAATGGCCTACCGGCTGGCGACTTACTTTGCCGTAGAAGGCGACTCCAGCGAGGCGCTGCACTGGCTGCGGCGCGCGATTTATCTCGGCAACGAAAATTATCCGTGGTTCCAGAAGAATCCGGCGTGGAACAACCTGCGCACGAATGCGGACTTCGAGCGGATTCTCGAGGATTTGAAGAAAGGCTTCCGCAAAAACCAGAAAACGTGGAAGCGACTGCTGGAGCAGGTGCCGGCGAGCACGGAATAGGTCGAGATTCGGCCGAGCGCGCCGGTCAGGCTTCCCAGGGATTGAGGATGTGGACGCCGGTGCGTTGGAAGTGGGAGACATTGCGCGTGACCAGGGTCATGCTGTGCACGAGCGCAGTGGCGGCGATAAGCGAGGCTCGGTAGGAGCATGGATCCGGTACGTGCAGGGCGGCACATCGTAGGACAACCGCTGTGTCCACCGGCAGAATGCGGTCCGAGAAGGAGCGCATTACATAATCCGTTAACCAGGATCGAAGTAAAGAAGCTTGTGCTATATCGGTTCGCTGCTTTTGGAGAATGCCCATCTCCAGTTCGAAAATGCAAATCACCGAGAGGTAAAGGCTCGAGGGCGGAACGCTCCGCGCCCAGGCGATCACGTGTGGATCGGATTTGCGATTTCTCCGTGGTCGCAGCTCGGAAACCACATTGGTGTCGAGCACGTACATCAGGAGAGATCCGCGGGGACGGGAAACTCATCGCCGCCGATCCGCGGTGGCTCAAAATCGATCTCAGCAACTTCAGGCATCGCCAGCATTTCGATTATCGACTTCTGTTTGCCCGTCAGTTTTTCATACTGCTTGATGGAGAGCAGCACGTGCGCAGGCCGCCCGCGATCAGTAATAAAGACCGGACCCTTTCGGGCAGCCTTTTTTGCACGGCTCGTATCCTGATTGAATTCCCGGCTGGATAGAGTGGTGATGGCCATGGCGCACCTCCATGTAGCAACGTAGCTACATTATAGCATAAACACGCTATTCAAAGGTGAAAAACACAATCTCCGGCTGGCTGCCTATGCGGAGGGGAGGACCCCAGGTTCCGGCGCCGGTCGAAGTGTAGACCTGGAGCGCGCCGAAGCATTGCAGGCCGCTGATGAAGCGGCCAAATATGCTGCGCGTAATCCAGGTGAAGGGGATGAACTGGCCACCGTGCGTGTGTCCTGAGAGCTGGAGGCTGAAGCCGGCCTGCTCCACGATGGGCAAACGCGTGGGCGCATGGTTGAGCAGAATGCCGGCGCGGGCGCGGTCGAGATGCAGGCTGTCAAGCACGGCTTTCATGCGGATGATATGCACGGAGTCGTGATAGAACACGCCCGCGATCTGCAGGCCGTCGACGGTAACAAGTTCGTTGCCGAGAACACGGACACCGGTGCGCCTGATGGCTTCAATGTAGTGCGTGGGAGTGCTGAATTCCTCATGGTTGCCGGTGGAGAAGTAGGTGCCGAAGGGCGGAGCGAGCTCCCGAAGCGGAGCGATTACGCGGTCGAGGTCGGTATGCGTGCCGTCATAAAGGTCACCGGGAAGAAACACAATGTCAGGTTGGTGGCGCGCGGCGATTGCGACGAGGCGCCGGCAAAAATTCGCTCCGTTGATGGGGCCCAGGTGCAGATCGCTGAGCAGAACGGCCCTGCGGCCGCGCCAGGATTCCGGTAGATTGGGAAGCTTGACGGCGATACGGCGGATACGAATGAGACGCGCGTTCACGACGCCGTAGATCCCTGCGAGGACGGCGATTGCATACAGGACAGCCGCGAGAACCGGCCGGACGGCTGCGGGATTCGCAGCCAGGTGCGAGAAGCGAAGCACCAGCCACGCGATCCACGCGAGAAGCGACGCCCAGAAAAAGTAGTTGAGCAAGCCGAGCCAGATGGCTGCGATCCAGTAGATAAATCGAATGGCAAAGTTGGAGAAACGGAATGTGAGCAGAGAGGCAACGACAAAGCTGAAGGCCAGGACAAGCATCGCGGTGCGCAGATCCGCGACCTCGGAAGACGTGAGAGCCGGCCAGAAAGCAACCCATGTGGAGAAGACAAACCAATGGGCAAGAAAAAGGATGACCTGGATGATAAGGATGGGAACGACAGGCCAGGCCTTCAAACGAGATCTCCTTATTTCAATGATTGCATGAGTGGCGGCGATCTTCCTCAATGCGGGCGGAACGCGAACGAGCGTGCAACAATTCTCTTATGACTGGCGACGGCGGAAATGCGCTCGGAGTTTACGTTTCCATCCCCTTCTGCCGGTCGAAGTGCACCTATTGCAATTTTGCTTCGGGGGTTTATCCTGCGGCCGACCATGCGCGGTACGTGGAGCGCGTGATCGAAGACCTGGCCGGCGCGCGGGCGTGGGCCGCGAGGCTCGGAGCGGAGCTGCCGCGCCGTGTGGACACGGTGTACCTGGGCGGAGGAACGCCAAACCTCCTGGCTGCGGAGTTGCTGGCGCGGCTGTTTGCTGCGATACGCGCGGAATTCGTCAGTCGACCCCGATGCCGAGGTCACCATGGAGTGCGCGCCGGGACAACTGGCTGACGCGATGCCGGAAGCGATGGCGACCGCCGGCGTGAACCGAGTGAGCCTTGGTGTGCAGTCGTTTGTGGATGCCGAGGCGCACGCGAGCGGTCGGCTGCACGACCGGACAACAGTCGAAGCGGATCTGCAGCGGCTGCGTGCGGCAGGGATCACGAACCTGAACGTGGATTTAATTGCGGGACTGGCCGGGCAGACGGCGGCGTCATGGGAGGAGTCGCTCGACGCGCTCGTGGACACAGACGTGCCGCACGCCAGCGTGTACATGCTGGAAGTGGACGAGGACTCGCGGCTGGGGCGCGAAATGCTGAAGGGCGGATCGCGCTACCACGCCGGACTGGTGCCAAGCGACGATGCGATTGCACGGATGTATGAGCGCGCGATCGAGCGGCTGGGGGCGGCGGGACTGCGCCAATACGAAATTTCGAATTTTTCTCGATCTGGATTCGAGTCGCGGCATAATCTGCGCTATTGGCAGAGGCGGCCTTACCTG
Organism: uncultured Acidobacteriaceae bacterium; assembly: GCA_963758785.1. Taxonomy (GTDB): domain Bacteria; phylum Acidobacteriota; class Terriglobia; order Terriglobales; family Acidobacteriaceae; genus Telmatobacter. The sequence continues at coordinate 1,481,307 of CAVWXA010000003.1, read as the reverse complement.
GGAGTGGGGTTGGATGCATCGATGGCATTGCACGCAGCAGAGTTTCCGCTGAATGAAGCGGGATCAGGCACTGTATTGCGCGCGACGACGACCGACGATCTGAAGGCGTATCTTGCCGGGACAGGAGTTGTTGAGACGGAGTGGCTGAATGCCGTGAGGCAGCATGAGGAGGCGTGGTTCCTCGGGCTGCGGATGAATGCCGGCGTGGACGTGGACGCGTACAAACGTGAGTTTGGGCGCGAGATGGTGAAGCCGGCAATCGAAACAGCGGAGCGGTTGGCGAGCGATGGGCTGCTCGAATTCGACGGCGAACAGGTGCGGCTGACCGCGCGAGGACGGATGATTTCGAATGACGTGTTTCAGGTGTTTCTGGAGCCGGCAGCCGTGGAGACAACGCACGCAACGTAAGGATTGCGGGATTTGACACGAGCTGCAAACACCAGAATGCGGCTGGGGTGGTGCACCCAAAGTTGGATTGTGGATCTGCGATTCGGTTCGAGCTGGATCGTCTCCCACTCATGGCGCGATAATGCCCCGCCATGAATGGGGCACCCGGAGTTTGGTGGTGGATGAAGCAGTCCGATCCGGACTATGTCCCCTCCCAGTTCTTACACGCGATCGCTCGGCCCCGAATGCTACCACGCCAGTAATTCATCTCCGGACGTTGACGAGAAAAAAGTCACCGGCGAAGGAGCAGGTTGCGGCTGGCAACCGAAGCACTGGATCGACTCGGGCCCGGAGGCCTTGGCCCATTCGAGAGCTTTCTCTGCCTCACGCAGAACCACGACCGGCGAACGGCCACGGCTGTTCGCGATGCCAAAGCAAGCGGAGAGTCGAATGGCTTCGCCAGCCACTTTAAAGGGCACAGCGAAGACGTCGACGCGAAGGCGTTCAGCCAGGATCATCGCGCTGGCGGGGCTGCATGCGGGCAGCGCGACGAGAAACTCATCCATACCGGGCCGGCCGAGCAGGTCGTAACTCCGCAACAAAGCGCCGGCGCGGCTAGCCACCTGGCATAGCAGCTCATCGCAGGCGTCCACGCCGAGCCGCGAGTTCCAGTGGCCGAAGTCGTCGATGTCGAAGAGCACCAGCGACATTGAACTATTCATGCGCTGCACGCGATCGGTCTCGCGAAAGAGCATGGCCAGCAGCGTTTCGCGATTGTAGACGCCAGTGAGTCGATCCATTTGAGCATTGCGGATGGCGGCGTCGCGCAGAACATCGAGTTCCTGCGCCACGCGCTGGATGCGCAGCACCAGGTCGAGCCGGAGCTGCCAATAGGCAGGTTCTGCGCCGCGCAGAATCAGGTCGTCAACCGCGCCTTCGGCAACGCGGTCGATCCATTCCTGAGTCACGGTTTCGGCAATCAGGATGATGGGCATGCGTGGACCGTCGGTTTGAGCGCGAGCGGCCGCGACCAGTTGGCCCGTCGGCATGCCGGGAAGGCTGGAATCGATCAATGCCAGGCCGGGCGAACTGGGGCCGGTGATGGCGGTAAGCGCGGCCTGGGCGGAGAGAACAATCTCGACGCGAGCGCCGGCGGCAAGAAGCATCGGCTCGATGGCGCCGAGCAACGCCGGGTCGGCCGATGCGAGAACGAAAGCAGGTGACGTATGCGAAGGCATCCAGGGAACTCTCCTGCTTGGATGTATCGGCTCAAGTTAGAAAAAACTTAGAAAGTTGAGACAGATTGTTGGGCCGTCGCAATGACCTTTGGGTCGGATCGAGAAACCGAAGGTACTGTGTACCTGACAGGGCAGTGGATCCGCCGATCGCGCAGCCGGGTCCTCGATCTCAAATCTCGCAATGAACTAGTCGACGAAGTCTACTTTTGGCGCAATGGGAATGATGCCCCGCTCGTGCCCCACCGCGAGCAGCTTGCGGATGGCCTCGCGGCCGTCCTGGCCGTAGTCGAGGGTCCGCTCGTTCACATACATGCTCACAAAGCGGCTGGCCATCGTCGCGTCGAGGTCGCGCGCAAACTGCATGGCGTATTCGAGTGCCTGCTCGCGGTGCTCGATGGCATGGCGAATACTGTCACGCAAAGCCTCGGAGATAATCTGGTGGGATCTGGCGCCGAGCGAGCGGCGAATGGCATTGCCGCCCAGTGGCAGCACCAGGCCGGTCTTTTCACGCCACCAGACGCCGAAGTCGATGACCTTATAGAGGCCGCTGGTGGAATAGGTAAGCTGGCCCTCGTGGATGATAAGGCCGGCCTCGTAATTGCCGGCGAGAATCTCAGGGATGATGGCGTCGAAGGGGACGGTGACCGTTTCGATGGCGGGATTGAAGATCTTGAGGGCAAGATAGGCCGTGGTGAGCGTGCCGGGAACGGCGACGCGGATGCGGTTGAGATCGGCGACGTCGATCTTGCGGCTTGAAACGATCATGGGTCCGTAGCCCTCGCCCACGCTGCCACCGCAACCCATCAAAGTGTAGTTCTCCTGGAGGTATGGGTAGGCATGAAAGCTGATGGCGGTGACGTCGTAGAAGGCTTCTTCGCGAGCGCGGCGGTTGAGCGTTTCGATGTCGCAAAGCGTATGGGTAAATCGGTAGCCGGGCACACGAACCTTGTTCGTCGCCAGACCGTAAAACATGAAGGCGTCATCGGAATCGGGGCTATGGGCGATGGATATTTCTACTGGGACCGCGGGCCGGGCAAGATCCAGGGTTTGATTGCTCACAACTGGGAAGAATCCTTTCGGCAACTATAACTGCGATCGATCTTATATGCGGCGACGACTTTCAGAGGATGACCACGTTGCGACGGTCACCTTTTGACAGCGTTGCCTTTCTGTTGCATCAGGGCTTCAATTCAAGATCGGGCTCCTCGACCGGTTCGAGGGTCACGGGCGATCCACCCTTTCCTTTATTGCGCTGCAGCCAAATATGACGAGCCACACCTGCGGCCGCAAAAAGGAGTGCTCCGAGTGAAACGAGAAAAACAATCAGGAGCCAGCGCATGGGACGGACCTTCCCAAGCATACCAGAGGATGCGGACAGAGATTAGGATTCACCCACGCCAACGTAATCTGCGGACGGATTAAGCGACTGTTCCCTGGGTTGCGCCCAGGCAGGTCTGCAGCCACGCGAGGTAGGAGTGACTGCCGGCTTCGATTGCAAGCACCAGAAACTCCGGGGTTTGGTAGCTGTGGAGTTCCTGGAGCCGGGATTCGAGCGCGGGCAATTGTTCCTTAGCAGTCTTGAGCAGCAGGAGGGTTTCGGCCGACGATTCGATTTTGCCTTCCCAACGGTAGATGGATTGTACGGAAGGAAGAAGTGTGGCGCAGGCAGCCAGGCGCTCCTCAACCAGTGTGCGGCCCAGGCGGGATGCTTCCTCGCTGCTGGCGGCCGTAGTCATCACGATGCGAGCAGACGAAGTGGTTTCGAGCATAAGCACCCCCGATATCAAACCGACGCTGCAAACACTTTACGCCGGAAGACGCCGGGCAGAGCAAATGCGTGCCGAAAGGTGACGCTCGATGTGTCCATCGTGGAAGAGCCGGGCGCAGGTGGGACGCCGTGTGCGCGCAGGCCCCACCCAGATTGGCGCAAACCAGATCGGAAACGGTTTAGTGAACCAACTCGGCGACGACTTCAATTTCCTGGTGCCGCGTGGTGCCGGGAATATCGACGGATCCGAGTAGAGTTGGCTTGCCTTGCGCCACTTCCGACGTCTCGTCCAATGCGGTCTGGCGAATGACCGGATCCTGCGCGCCCGCCACAGATTTTTCGTCCGCGAGGCTCGATTGCTTGACCATTGTGCGTAGATCAAGCGCATCGGGGGACCCACCGACCGTTGCTTCGATGGTCAAGCCCACATCCTGGTATTGCACCTGGGTGTTTTGCGTCTGGCCATCGGTTGACCCGGTCACGATGGGCACGCGGCTGCCCTGCTTGAAGATCGATCGTTGTCCGGCGAGGGCAAGGATCACAAAATGCTGCGATCCAGTACGCTTGCCGTCATCGATGTCAGTGATCGTGTAGGTCAGGCGGTAGAGCTTTTTAGGACGGTCGAGCTCGGCGATGAGCTTCTGCGCCGTCGCAAGGTCTTCCGCAGTGCCTTTCAAGGTGATGGCAAATTGCGATGCCACTCCGAAGATCCTCGCCCGGGGCAGAATGTTCCGCAAATCCGTTTGAATATCGTTGAGATCGTTTTGCTGCGAGGCATTGGTGAGGAATATCGTTTGCACCGTTTCCGGAACGGATGGCGGCGGCATGCCGGGTCTCGGTTCGGAAGGCGTGGGTTCTGCCGGGTTTGTCTGTGCATGGGCGCGAGGCGCCAAAAGTGTGTAAGCCAGCGTGAGCCCGGCAAGACCGAGTGCGCCAGCTGTGATGCATCGTCCGCTTGCATTCCAAATTGATCGCATATCTCCCCCTCAAGTTGTTCCGAAGAACACCATGGTGTACTTCTCAATTGGGTCCAGGGCACCTTCTGCTCAAACTGACGCCCGGCGGAGAATTCCGCTCGACTTTATTTCCGCGAAACAGTGGGGATGAGTCACCCATTCGCCGATGGGGATGCGAGCTTGTGGTCGAGTGCCGATCGAACCACTGCTCATCGAATCACTGCCGATTGGGCCACAGACGCTTGCCGATCTGGGCCCGGTGTTGCAGTATGGACCTTGCGGCCAGCGAAGCTGCCGCGCGCGGAGAAAGCAATGAGCACAGCGATCAAGTTTGGCACTTCGGGATGGCGGGCCATTGTGGCCGACGAGTTTACGGTGGCCAATATCCGGCTGGCGGTGGCGGGATTGCCGCGTACGTGAAGACGCTGCCCGCGCCGCACCGCGTGCTGGTGGGGCGCGATCCGCGCTTCCTGGGCGAGAGCTTTGTGGCCGAAGCGGCGCGCGTGCTCGCCGGCGCAGGCGTCACGCCGATCGTGATTCCCGAAGCCGCGCCCACGCCGGCCATTGCCTACGCCGTGCGCACGCTGAAGACCTCCGGCTCGATCAACTTCACCGCGTCGCACAATCCGCCGGAGTACAACGGCATCAAGTACTCCACGCCCGACGGCGCGCCGGCGCTGCCTGAAGTGACCAAGCAGATTGAAGCGGCGATCGAGAGGATTGCCAGCGGCGGCAGGCGGCGGCGTTCCCAGGCCCCTTCGCAGAAGAAATTTGAGACCGCCGACGTGAAGCCGGCGTTTCTGAAGCGGCTGGCCGAGCTGGTCGATCTGAAAGCCATCGCCAAATCGGGCATCAAGGTGGTCTACGATCCGTTCTGGGGCGCGGGGCGCGGCTACCCATCCGATCTGCTGCGCGAAGCCGGCGTGACCGTCGAGACGGTGCACGATTATCCGCGATGTGCTCTTCGGCGGCCATGCGCCGGAGCCCGACGACCATCTGCTGGGCGACGCCAAGGAAAAGATGAAAGAGATCGGCGCGGCGCTGGTCATTGCCACCGACGGCGACGCCGACCGCTTCGGCATCGTGGATGGCGACGGCACGTTTATCCAGCCGAACTACGTCATCGCGCTGCTCTTCGATTACCTGGTGGAAACGCGCGGCTGGAAGAACGGCGTGGCCAAGAGCGTGGCCACGACCAACCTGATCAATGCGCTGGCCGAGCACCACAAAGTTCCGCTCTACGAGACGCCGGTGGGATTCAAGTACATTGGCGCGCTGATCGACCAGGACAAGATCGCCATCGGCGGCGAGGAGTCGGCCGGACTGACCATCCGCGGCCACGTGCCGGAGAAAGACGGCATCATCGCCGGCCTGCTGGTGGCGGAGATGGTGGCCACGCGCGGCAACGAGCCTGGGCGCGCAACTGAAGGCGCTGTTTGCCAAGGTTGGTTCCTTCTATCCCGTTCGCGAGAACTTCCACTTGACCGCGGAGCAGAAAGCCGCGTTCACTGAGAAGATTGAAGGCCGATCCGACGGAGCTGAGCGGGCGCAAGGTTGACGAGCGTGGTGCGGACCGACGGGCTGAAGCTGATTCTCGACGATGGCTCGTGGGTTTGCTACCGGCTTTCGGGAACCGAGCCGGTGGTGCGGGCCTACACTGAGGCGCGCAACGAGCAGGACATGGAAGCGCTGCGGTCGGCGGCCGAAAAGTTTGTACTGAGCTAGGATTGATTTATATGCCTAAGCATGAAGCGAGATTCGATGCCGGAAGAAAATGTGCAAGTGAAGACGAAGCACGCGGGAGATGAAGGTTGCACTGCTGCGCAAACGGGCGCTCGACTGGGCGCAGCGGCTGTGGCGTCCGGCGGGAACGGTGATCGCCGTGGTGCTGGCGCTGCTGGTCACGTGGCACGTGATCTACGGCAAGCACGGCCTGTCGGTGTGGCAGCAGAAACGCGCCGAAGACCGCGCATTGCAGCAGGAGATCAAAGACCTGCAGCAGGAAAATGCGCAGATGCGCCAGCAGATCGATCGTCTGAAGTCGGACCCCGACGCAATTGAGCGCGAGGCGCGCGAAAAGCTGCACTACGCCAAGCCCGGCGAGGTGATCTACACGCTGCCCGACCAGCCGCAGGCGGCGCAGCAAGCGCCGTCGGACAAGTGAGCTTGCAGCTCTCAGCTTGTCGCTGACATCGGCTACCAGCCAGGTCCAGTTCCCTGCTCTTTCAAAAATCAATGTGCGCCCGCACCGTGTCACATACACCGGCCCGCGGTCGCGTGTTGTAGCCGGGATGCGCGATGTGCGTTCCGCCGATCATGCCGATAAAGCCCGCGCCAGATGTGCGCGTTGTAATACCACTCCACAATGTCCTCGCGCGCATAGGTCAGGTTGCCGTCGCCCAGCAGAAAACCCAGCCCGCCGTAGTGAAGATAATTCTGGTGGTCGCGCTTGATGGCGTTGGAGACAAACGCCACGCCCACCTTGTCGTTCGAGCGCCGCCAGCTCTGGCCGCTGTAGTCGCCGCCAAACGAGAATCGTCTGCCCCACTTCGGTGTAGGCGAACGACTCGTGCTGGTCCTCGTTCCAGCCGAAGCGCGCAAACAGCCGCAGATTGTCGGTCACTTCCTGCTCGGTGTTCAGGCCAAAGCCATACTTCACCGCGCCGAATCGCTCAGTCTGCGTGATGTCGGGCGTGGCGATCTTGCCGGCAAGATACTGCTGCACCGACTGGCGGTAGTCGCCCATGTGCGCATGGTTCACATAAGCTCAGCACGCGCACCGCGCCCTCGCGCTTTGCATTCAGCCAGCGGCGCGAAGAGGCCCTTGCGCAGCTCGAACTCCCAGTTCTGCCCGTTGGCGCGGCTGAAGGCCCAGTCGAGGTCGATGCCGTTGGCGACGGTGGGCATGGCGGCAATGCCGTAGCGCGCCGACCAGATGTTGTCGTCGTACTCCAGAATTCCGCCCACGGTGTAGCCGCGCGTGTCGGCCGCGTAGTCCCACGCGCCGTTGTTGTCGATGGTCCAGTTCGTGAATTGCAGATGGCTGTCGGATCCAACGGAGTTGACGTCGAAGGTGTCGGGCAGGCTCATTTTGCCGATGCGAATCTCAAACCGGCGCACCGGCACTTTTGTCGCCAGCGCGAACGGGCCGCGATCCTGATCGGTCATCTCATCTGTCAGGCCGATGATCTGGTGAATCTCGCCGCGGGCGAGATACGGCGCGGTGCTGAGGGTGGGGTTGCGCACCACGTCGAGGTTCGTTTCGCCTGCCAGCCCCAGCGCCTGCGAGATGCCGCGCCCGCCGGCATTCTCAAAGTCGACGATCAGGTCGGTGTTGTAGCGCGTGTTCGGGCGCAATTGATAGCCGAGATAAAGCGTCGCGACCTCGGAGGCCTTGGTTTCGAAATCGTCGATCAGGCTGTTCGGTGCCTTCGTAGGGCGAGTGAAAGTGCCCGTGCATCTGGAAGATGCTGTTCGCCTGGCCGGAAACCCAATAGCGGGCGTCCTCGGAGTGAGGAGCCATGGAAAGGACAGGTGCTGGTTCGGTCTGCGTTGCCGGCGGGATCTGACGCGGGGCCGGCGCTGCCGGCCGTCGCCGCGATTTCGTCTTGCGGCGCCCGGAACGCATTCGGAAACTGAGTTGCGCTTGCCGTCTGCGGCGCAGGCGGCAGCTGCGGCTGCAGGTGCTGCTCGGCAAGTTGTCTGTCGCCTGAGCGGCGGCAAGAGCCGCTGCGAGCAGAAAGGCAGCACGTCAGATCCGCGAGCGCTGTTGGCAACGGATTGGAGCGGCAGAAGTGGCATAGAATAGAGGAGGAGACTATACCCCCACTGGGTTAATACTATACCCCAGGATGGGTATTGTCAAGAACAGAGGAGAAAATCGATGTCCCACCAGGAACGGGAAAAAGTTAAGCTGCTGCAGCGGGTGAGAAAACTGCGCGGCCAGCTGGACGCCGTGGAGCGCTCGCTGACCAGCCGACGAGGACTGCGGCGGATCAACTGATGCTGCTCGCAGCCGTGCGCGGCGGCGTCAACAGCCTGATGGCCGAGGTGCTTGAGACGCATATCCGTTTCCACCTGGTGGACGGCGCCAAGGAGCAGATTGCTCCCGAGCTGGCCGAGGACCTGATCGACCTGGTGCGCGCCTATCTGAAGTGACTTTTCCATCAACCGTCCCATGCCCTGGCTCGTGACCATCGTAGCGCGGAGGAGTTACGAGCTTTATGAACGTAAGGTTGATTTGCGGATCGCTAGCGCAGCCGGTGCAAGATCCCGGCGAGATCCAGCACGTGATAGCCGAGCATCAGCGTCATCACGATCAGGTAGGCCCGCAAAACTGTAAGCGAAATGCGGACCGCCGGAGTCATGGCGATGTGGCCGAGGCCTTCGGTTGAGCACTTTTGTTCCGGCTCATCGTCGAGCGGGTGGATGACCCGGAAGTATTCGGCAGTATATGAATTCTGCATGGTTGCCATGAATCACCTCATGTTCTCAGTTAAAAAGTGTGGGTAGCATTACCTGCGAGGCCAGTAGCAGCGACAGGGCGAAGAGGACGATGATGATCGTCCAATTGATCCAGTTGTTCCAGGGGCGGTTCGTCCAGCGCTCTCCGAGCAGCTCCCGGTCGTTGAGCAGCAATTGCAGAAAGATAATTGCCGACGGGAGAATGAGCCCGGCGAAGACCTGCACGCTAATGATGACCAGCTGCAGCGGCAAACGCGGAATCAACACAATGGCTGCGGCCGCTCCCACGCAGGCAATGTAGGTCGCGTAGAAGCCAGGCGCCTCCCAAAGTTTCTTGTGCAGCGAGTGCGGCCAGCCGCACACCTCACCGTAAGCCCAGGCACTGGCAAGTGAGATCGCGGTGGTACCGAGCACTGCGGCATTGACCATGAGGAGCAATACACCGTTGCGGACGAAACGGCCTGCCATGGGAGCGATCGCAAGCGCGAGCTGCGCCGGGTCTTCAAACGTGATGCCGTGCTGGAAGCCTAAGTTGCCAACCAGCATCATGGCGCCGGCGACAAGCACGGTGAAGGTTGCGCCAATCAGCGTATCGAGCCGCGCCCATTTCAGATCGGAAAAGCGCAGCCGCTTCTCTGCCACGCAGCTCTGCTGAAAGAAGAGCTGCCAGGGCGCGATGGTTGTGCCAACGATGGCAATGATCAGGAAGATAAGGCTGCTTGTGATGCCACCCGCGGGCATCTTGGGGGCCACTGTTGAGCTAACGACTGCAGTCCAGCGAGGGTGTACAAGGTAAGCCAGCACAAACCAGGTCAGATCCAGCAAGCACAGCGCGATGACGATGCGCTCCCAGCGCAGATAACTGCCGGTCACGACGATCAACGTCAGCCCGACAGCAGAAACGGGCACTGAGATCCAGGAGCTCACTCCCAGCGCGCTGAGCGCGAGAGAGATGGCGGCAAACTCGGTCATCAGCGTCAAAAAGTTGACAACCAGTAGATCGAAGAGCGAGAACCGGCCCCACCACTTGCCGAATCGCTCATAGATCATTGCCGCGTGGCCTTTGCCGGTCGCGATTCCGAGCCGCGCCACCATTTCCTGCACAAAGTAGCAGATGGGCAGAAGGACGATCAGCGTCCAGAGCAGATGCAGGCCGTACTGACCGCCAGCCTGCATATAGGTTGACACCGCGCCGGCGTCGTTATCCGCCTCCATCACGATCAGGCCTGGGCCAAAGACCATGAGAAAGGTGAGCAGATGCTTCTGCCAGGAGCGACGAACTGTGATGCCTGCGACGCGCGTGCCAGCGGCAGGCATTACGGCGACCTGGGATTGGGGCTCGGCTACGCCCACAAGTGGATCCTCCCGGTTTCATTCGTGGAGGATGCAGGGTGAGCGGCCTGTGGGGTGCGCGTCATGCCCCAAACGCAAGCCAGAGGGCCCTTGGGGTCGCCGGTCCGCACCCAGGTGCAGGTCAAGCGAACGGTTTTCCGGATCAAATGGAGTTTGTTCCTCATGGTTCCTCCTCGGGGCAATCCACATGTGCTTCCGCAGTCCGGATGCACGAGGGCGCGACCGGGGCAGAATGGCGCAATTGGATTGTCGGTTCGGGAGGGTGAGTCAGGCTTTCTATTCCAGCGGCTCACACGCTCAATTCACAGGTCGTATGTCGTGAAGAGCAATGTGGGAATCGTCGGCAGCCAAGCCACTGGCGGTTTCCATGTGCGCTAATCACGGCACAGGAAAGAACTCCATCTACTCGGGGGTTCTTGTGCGGATTTGTTGCTCATAAACTGCTTTGCAGCTCCTGCGTGGGCTAAACCCTACGCCGTTATTGTTTTTACCATACCCGGATAGGGTAGTCAATTGAAAAGTAAAATTCTCGGTAAAAATGGGCGCGGCCGCATCCATTTTGCGGAAGGCGCTAGCCATGAGCCGCATGGCTCGCTCATCGTCCTGGGTGCGTCTGCGGCGATTGCTTGTCAGCGGATTTGTCTCCTCAGTGCCAGCGAGTTGGCCGGGCTGCAGGCTGGGCCCGTCAGCAGTTCGCGCCGGCTTTGACCAGATCCTCTTTCAGACCCTTCATGCTGGTGCGGCTTGAGGCTTCGCCGACGCTCATGCCGGATCCGGCCGGCGGTACGCCGCCGTGCCAGTGCGTCTCAAGGCTCACCGCGTAGTGGTAGCCGTCGCGCTCAAACGCGCGGAACTGTCCCACCCAATCGATGATGCCGCCACCTACCGGCGCCCACTCAAATTTTCCGTCCGGCTTGCGGATCGTGTCCTTGCAGTGACAGTGGCCGATGCGGCCCTTGGGCAGGTGATCGTAGTCGTCGGGATAGGGCACGTCGCCCGCGAAGGTTGCCGAATTGCCGAGATCCCAGTTGAGCATGAAGTTGGGCTCTTGAATCTCGCTGAGGATTGCCGCAGCTTCCTTGCCGCTGCCGGTGTTGCAGGCCATTTCGTTTTCGAGCAGCAGAATGAGGTTGTGCCCGGCGCAGGCGCGGGCGGCCTGGCGCACCTTGTCGTTGATCGCCGAGCGATAGGGCTTCTGGTCTTCGAGACGCCAGAAGTCAAAACAGCGAATGCGGTCGGTTTGAAACGATTTGCAGAGATCGATGCAGCGGGCAAGCACCTCGTCCTGCTGTTTGAAATCGAAGTCGGCGTGAAACTCGTCGCGGCGCGGGCCTTCTTTCGAGATCGGCGCGCCCGGCCAATGGACCTTGAAGAGCGGACTGGCAATGTCGGTCACACGCAACTTGTACTTATCGAGAATCTGGCGCGACCGGTCGATTTCGTCGGCGTTCAGGTCGGTCACGTTCTTTCCCCACATGCTGCGGAGCTCGATCCAGTGCAGTCCAAAGTCGTTTGCGGCTACCGAGCAGGCGTGATCGAAGTCGGGCGAGATTTCATCGTTGATGACGGATAGGCGGAACGGACAGCCTGCCGCGGCAAGGGCCGCGCGCGGCGCTGCTGCCAGCGCGCTTGCGCTCGCGATACCGGCAAGAAACTCTCTGCGTGAGGTGGACATGGGAACTTCCTCCAAATCTTTAAGCGCCGATCAACGGCGTTCTGATTGCGGTTGCGATTATAGACCCGCGACCGCAGAGCCTTCCTGAATCCTCGGGAACGAAAGCGCGGGGCTGCGCGCGGTCTACTTTCGCGGATACTCTCTGGTCATCCCCGTTCGCGAGTTGCTGACGGAAAAATTACCGTCGGGCGAGGCGACGACCTTCAAGTAATTGCCATCTGAATCGCCTGTGGGGTTGGCGATCAGCGTTTCGGGGCTGTTGTGCGCGGCGTCGGAGTTCTCAGCGGTGTGAAGCTGCCACAAATCCTCGAGGCCGGGGCTGTCATGCACCGTTTGCCACGCCACGGGCATGCCGGCTTTGTGGGCGCCGTTGTTCATGATGGCCGCGCGAGGATGGATGGCGTCGACCAAGGCGTGCGAGTTGGAGAGATCCATGCCGTGATGTGAGACCAGGAAGAGATCGACTGTGCCGATGGGGTTGCGCGGGCAGACCAGCGCAACTTCTTTTTGGCCGGTGAGGTCGCCGAGATCGAGGAACTTGAACTTGCCGAACGTGACCAGAATTCCGGAGGAGCGCGCATTTTCTGTCGGGTCAGTGGGCCAGGCGTGTTCCTTGGCGCAGTACGGATTGGGCGTGAGCACGATGCCGGGAACCGCTGAGATGTGCTCGCCATCGGCAGTAAGAACGACGACGCTGAGGTCCGCGATTTGAATGGTGTCGCCGGGATGCACGATGCGGCGCGTATGCCCTGCGATGGCCTTCAGGTACGCTTCATAGCCGGCGCGCGTTGCGGGCGTGTCTTCGCGGTTGGGACCATGATCGAGAAACTCGCCGACCTCGACGCGCGCTACCAGATCGGGAACGCCGCCTACATGATCGGCGTGGTAGTGGGTGATGAGCACGTGGTCGATCCGCTTGATGCCGGCGTCGCGCATCGCGGTCTGGATGCGCTCGGCGTCGCGGCCGTTGTTGTCGGGCCAGCCGGTGTCGACCAGAAGCGACTCACCGGAGGGCGCAACAAGAAGCGTCGATTGCCCGCCTTCGACATCGATGGAGTAGATGAGCAGATTTTTCTGCCCGGCGGCCTGTTCGGCGGATTGTCCGGCCGCCTGTTGCGGCGCAAGCACCGCGAACAGCGTGAACAGGGCAAGGAAAGCAGCGACGCAGGCGAGCCGGGTTTGCAGTAAGCACGCCGGAGATTGCAGAGGGTCGTGGGATGTGTGTTTCATCGGCATCAGCAGTGTAATTGATGCGTCGCGGTTCCAGAAAATCGTGCGTGACGGGTCGGAAGAGATTGCCAAAATGGCTCCAGGACCCGATTGAGCGGGTTTTGCATCCAACGAAAATGAGAAGAAGAACCTTGGCTGGCAAAATAACCCGCAGGGGGTAACTAGCATGAAGCGTTTGGCCGGAAAGGTCGCGATTGTAACCGGGGCAGGCACGGGAATTGGACAAGGAATCGCGAAACGGCTAGGTTGCGAAGGCGCAAAGGTGATTGTCGACTATATTGGTGATGCTGCCGGCGCTGAGGAAACACGCCGCGCCATTGATGAAGCCGGCGGCGAGGGAGAGATCGTTTGTGCGGACGTGACCAAGAGCGATGACATTCGCAACCTTGTCAATACTGCCTGGACAAAATTCGGCTCGGCCGACATCCTTGTAAACAACGCGGGTATGGAACACAAGTCTGACTTCTGGGACACGACCGAAGCGGATTACGACAAGGTGCTGGCGGTCAATTTGCGCGGCCCATTCTTTCTGACACAAGCGTTCGTGCAGTGGCTCCGCGACGCGAAAAAACCGGGGCGCATCGTCAACATCAGTTCGGTGCATGAGGACATGGCCTTTCCGGGCTTCACCACCTATTGCTGCAGCAAAGGCGGCCTGCGCATGTTCATGCGCAATCTGGCCGTCGAGCTGGGGCCCCTGGGAATTACAGTCAACAACATCGCGCCCGGTGCCATCGCCACACCCATGAATACCGCGTTGCTCGAGGACAAACCCAAGCTGGATGCGCTGCTTGAAAAGATCCCGATGGGACGCCTGGGTACTCCCGAAGACGTTGCCGGGGTGGTGGCCTTTCTGGCATCGAAGGATGCTGACTACGTGACCGGAGCGACATTTTTTGTTGACGGCGGACTGATTCGGAGTTACCACGAACAATAAGGCCTATGGCGTCGAAAATCGAAGACTATGCACTTATCGGTGACCTCGAGACCGCAGCGCTCGTGGATCGCAACGGCTCGATTGAGTGGTTGTGCTGGCCCGATTTTTCCTCGGGCGCATGTTTCGCCGCACTGCTGGGAACCGAAGAAAACGGCTACTGGAAAATCGCACCGACGGGGGCGGACTGGACCTCGTCGCGCAGATATCGCGAGCACACCCTGGTTCTTGAAACCACATTCGAACAAGGTGATAGTGCGGTCCGCCTCATCGATTTCATGCCTCGGCGCGGCAGGCAATCCGACGTGGTGCGGATCATCCAAGGCGTGCGCGGAACCGTCAAATTGCAGATGGCCCTGGCGCTGCGCTTCGATTATGGCAGCGTCGTGCCGTGGGTGACGGGAACGAACGACGGCGTGCGTGCAGTCGCTGGGCCGAATCTTGCCATCCTGCACGCATCCGTGCCCGTGCACGGGCAGAACCTGAAGACTGTGGCGGAGTTCACCGTCAGCAAGGGACAAAGGGTATGGTTCACCCTCACCTACGGCGCGTCTTTTGAACCTGATCCCAGGCAAATTGACGGCAATCGTGCGCTGAAGGATACTTCGCGCGCCTGGCGCGAATGGAGCGGCAGGCTCAAGTACCAGGGCAAGTACCGCGATGCGGTCGAGCGCTCGCTGATCACCCTGAAGGCTATGACTTTCAAGCCAACCGGCGGCATTGTGGCGGCGGTAACCACTTCTCTTCCTGAATCGATTGGCGGTGTGCGCAACTGGGACTATCGCTACTGTTGGCTGCGCGACACCACATTTTCACTTTTGGCGTTGATAAACGGCGGCTATTTTGATGAAGCCACAGCCTGGCAGGACTGGCTGCTGCGCGCACTGGCCGGCAGCCCGGAGCAGGTGCAGATCATGTACGGGCTGAGGGGAGAGCACCGCCTCGTCGAATTCGAAATTGGCTGGCTCGCCGGATACGAGAATTCGCGTCCCGTGCGCATTGGGAATGCGGCCTCGGAACAGATGCAGATCGATATTTACGGAGAAATGCTGGATTCCTTCTTTCATGCGCAGCATGGCATGCGACGCCACAATGAAAATGATTTCCGGGTCCTGAACCTGCTAATCGAGCATCTGGAGAAAATTTGGCGCGAACCGGACCACGGCATCTGGGAGATGCGTAGCCGGCCGCGGCATTTTACCTACTCGAAAATGATGGCCTGGGTAGCCTTTGACCGCGCCGTGATGTTGGCCGAGCAACTCAAGTACGACGCTCCGGTGGAGAAATGGAAGGCCATCCGCGATGTAATTCATAAGGAGATTTGCGCGAAGGGATTCAGCAAGAAGAGAAACTGCTTCGTGCAGGCCTACGGCTCGCAGCAACTCGATGCTGCGCTCCTGCTGATGCCTGTGGTAGGTTTCCTGCCCGGCAGCGATCGCCGCGTAAAAGCGACGGTTCAGGCCATCGAGCGCGAACTGATGCCCAATGGCCTGGTGCAGCGCTACGATACATCGAAGATTGATGACGGTTTGCCGCCGGGCGAAGGTGTGTTTCTCGCCTGCAGTTTTTGGATGGTGAGCAGCCTGAAGGCGATTGGCCGCACACGCGACGCGCGCGCGCTATTTGAAAGGCTGCTGCGCCTGCGCAACGATCTCGGCTTGCTTGCTGAGGAGTACGATGTCGAGCACAATCGCTTAGTGGGAAACTTTCCGCAGGCGTTCTCGCATATCGCGATGGTAAATGCGGCATCTCTCCTCGAGAATGATCAACGAGCACGGTGGCGTTCCCATCGGACCATGGGCAGCAAGGCCCTGAATCGATCCAGGCGGCCTACACGCAAATAAGCCCGCTGCCAACTCAGGCGTTGATCCGCGGGGCGTGCGATCGCTCCGGCTGATAGAATGGAAGAGTGCCGCGACGCGCGGCGATTGGTTGCCTTCTTGCTCTGTTTCCAAGCGCAAAAACCAGACTAGACGCGTCTCGGAGCCACAGAACTCGAGTCGACGCGACCAGCCCGATTCCCAACGAAAGTTTTTGCCGTTGGGGTGGGAGCATCAGGAAGCGCCGGCCCTCCACTGAAACGAACAAAATCTGTCTGGTTTTGCTGTGATCCCCACGGCCTGAGCAACCGGACTCAAGCAAAGGAAAGCCGCACTTGTGAGCCAGACGATACGTAATATCGCCATCATTGCCCATGTGGACCATGGCAAGACAACGCTCGTGGACGCCATGCTGCGTCAGTCCGGGACCTTCCGCGCCAATGAGCAGGTAGCCGACCGCGTCATGGATTCGAACGAACTCGAGCGCGAGCGCGGCATCACGATTCTTGCCAAAAACACCGCCATCAATTACGGCGGCGGAAAGATCAATATCGTCGACACTCCGGGCCACGCCGATTTTGGCGGCGAAGTGGAACGCGCGCTGAAGATGGTGGACGGGGTGATGCTGCTGGTTGATGCAGCCGAAGGGCCGTTGCCGCAGACGCGCTACGTCTTGTCGAAGGCCCTCGAAGCCAAACTGCCTCCGATCATCGTCATCAACAAAATTGATCGGCCCGACGCACGGCCGCAGGAGGTGCTGGACGAGATCTACGATCTGTTCATCGACCTCGACGCAGACGAAGACCAATTGGACTTCCCTGTGCTCTACGCGGTGGCGAAGGCTGGGACGGCAAGCATCGATCCAGCCAAGCCGGGCGTGGATCTGCAGCCATTATTCAAGGCGATTGTTGACACCATTCCAGAAGCCACCGGCGATGCGGACGCCGCGCTGCAAATTCTGGTCACGAATCTTGATTACTCCGATTACTTCGGCCGCATTGCGATTTGCCGAGTCTTTCAGGGCACGTTGCGCGTCGGCGACGAAGTGAATATTTCGCGGCGCGACGGATCGCTTTACAAAACGCGCATCACAAAGCTGTTTACCTTCTCCGGGCTGAAGCGCATTGAGACCACCGAGACAACGATGGGCGACATTGTGGCTGTAGCCGGCGTGGAGGGCATCACCATCGGCGAAACCATTACGAGCGTCGAGAATCCGGCGCCGCTACCGCTCATTGTGATCGACGAGCCGACGATTGCCATACAGTTCAGCGTGAACACCTCGCCCTTTGCCGGCCGCGAAGGACAGTACGTGACCAGCCGCAACCTGCGCGAGCGCCTGGAAAAAGAGCTGCTGACTAATGTCTCGATTCGCGTGGAGGAGACGGGCTCGCCCGACACCTTCAAGGTGCTGGGTCGCGGCGAACTGCAACTTGCCATCCTGATCGAGATGATGCGGCGCGAAGGTTACGAGCTGATGGCCGGGCGGCCTGAAATCGTGACCAAGATGGTGGACGGCGTGCGCATGGAGCCCGTAGAGCACCTGACCATCGACGTGCCCGAGCAATTCACCGGCGTGGTGATTGAGAAACTCGGACCGCGCAAGGGCGAGATGACCAAGATGCACAATCACGGCTCGGGCCGCGTGCGCCTCGAGTTTCGCGTGCCCAGCCGCGGACTCATCGGTCTGCGCAGCGAGATGCTGACCGAGACGCGCGGCACGATCGTGATGAATTCGCTCTTTGATGGCTACATTCCGTACCAGGGCGAAATTCCGCAGCGGCCCACGGGCGCGCTCATTGCCGATCGCCTGGGACTGACGACGACATACGCGCTCAACGGCTTGCAGGAGCGCGGAATTCTTGTTCGTCGGACCGGGCGTTGAGGTCTACGAAGGCATGATTGTCGGCGAGCACTCGCGCGACAACGATCTCGACGTCAATGTGGTGCGCGAAAAGAAGATGACCAACATGCGCGCTTCCACCGCCGACGACGCGATCCGGCTCGTGCCCTACAAAACGCTCAATCTCGAGCAGGCCATCGAGTTCATCGCCGACGATGAGTTTGTTGAAGTGACTCCGAAGTCGCTGCGCCTGCGCAAGAAGATTCTGCAGCAGAACAAGCGGCCCAAACGGTGGGAGAAGACGCTGCAAGCGGGCTAGGCCGGCAGCTCCGCTTCCAACACTTCTTTCGCTCGCTCCGCGCGCCATGCAGCCAGACGTTCGTAAAGTGCCCGGTCGGTCCCGGCCAGAATCTCCGCCGCCAGCAGCGCCGCGTTCGCAGCTCCCGGCTTGCCGATGGCCAGCGTTCCAACGGGAATCCCCTTCGGCATCTGCACAATCGACAGCAGAGAATCAAGCCCATTGAGCGGAGTGGCCGCAATGGGAACGCCGAGCACCGGCATCAGCGTCTTGGAAGCGATCACGCCTGCCAGGTGGGCCGCGCCGCCCGCTGCGGCAATCATCACCCGCATGCCTTGCGTCTCAGCTTTTTCCACATACTGCGACAGTTGATCGGGGGTCCGGTGTGCACTCAGAACTCGCGCCTCGTGGGGAATCTCAAGCGCGCGTAAAATCTCGATTGCAGCCAGGAGCACTTCGTAGTCGCTCTTGCTGCCCATGATTACGCCTACCAGCGGTTGTTTGCTCATGGAGTCATTATACGAAGCGTGGAACGGCCTGCCGCGGCGCGACCTCTAATGCCGGTGCCAGGCTTCGAAAGCAACTTCGACGACTGCAAACAGCACGCTGACGGCGGCCATGAAGCCCTTGGCGCGCTGCCAGTTCTGCTCATGCCGATCCATGCGTCTCTCCAACTCCGCCAGGCGGCCACCGTTGCCGTCACCCATCAGTCCAGTCATCTGCGACTTGAGCACACTCAAATCGCTGATCACCTGGGCTTCGAATTCGTTCATCATGCGCATCCGCTGAACTCCATTGGGTAACTCATCTTCGATTACGCCTCCATTCATGAGCCCAGCGGCAAGTTGATAAACAATGCCGTTGAGAACTCAGAGTAGTTGGGTGGCGTAGAGCCGTCGTACATCCGGACGTAAAACCGGTCGCTCGCAGAAACGCGCGAGAATGTCAGGGTCTGCTGCGAGCCGCGCATCACCAGCGTTGGGTCCTCCCCGGCCATGAATACGAAATCGCGCAGGCGAATTTCAAAGCCGCCTCCCGCTGGTGGGGTTGCGCCAGTATTGATCGTAACTGTGCTTCCATTGATCGCCGTCACTGTAAGTCGCGCAAGATTCGCAAGCAGGGTGGGAGCCACAGGCGCAGGCAGCCAAGTATTCGCGGGAACCGTCGCGCTGGTCCTGATGGCTAGGTCATCGGCCCAGTCGTTGGCAAATGCAATCTCATACTCGACTAAGTCGGGATAACTGGCTGCATAAGTCACCTTCACGCTCCGCACCACGACTTGTGTGTTCAGACTCGTCGACGGCGCATTGAGCAGCAGCGCATCGCCGGGCCACACATCTGCGGCAAAACTGGCCCTGCTGCCCTTATACGTGCCGCTCCACAGAGCGCTCGTGCTCGCTGCTGCCTGCTCGATCGCCAGAGCAGCATTGCGGCAATCCGCTGAGCTGCGCGCCGGCGGACTCGTCACCGAGCCGATCCACGCAGCCACGGCCGGCGATCCTGCCTGCGCAAGCGCCTGCTGGCTGGCGGTGTTCACTGCGCGCCCCACTGCCCTGCCCATGGTGCGATAACTCACCGCGATCTGCTCGCCTGCGACGGGCATACATCCGGTGTAGAAAACGATCTTGCCGGTTCGCTCGATTGCACACTCGGCCGCTTCAGCAGTAGTGCCCAGCCGCCGCGTGTACGGTCCGCCGTTAGGTGGAGTGCTTACCACCCAGCCTGAACCTAAGTTAGTCAGATTCGCCGCGCGCATGGTTCCGATCAGATTGATGCTGCTTGCCGGCGCCACCATACAAGTCCCGGGCAGGTTCGTGAGCGCGCCGTATATAGGGTGACCGGCGTCGCGCCGACGCCATTGACAAACTCCTGTATCTCCATCTGGATGTTGCCCGGAGCGAGGACCCACGCACCGCCCGCCGTAATGAGGCCGTTGTCTCCGAAAGAGTAATAGACCGCTTGCGCACGTTGGCACTCCGGGCAGTGCACGCGAATGCGGAGTGTGTATTGGTTGGCTGGGTTCAAGGCAAAGGTTGTGCCGGCCGGTGTTCCTTGCACGATCGGCTGCAATGTCACTGCTCCGGTGCCCTGTTGCGCGGTGGCCTGGAATCCCGCGGTGCAATCCGCAGCGGTCTCAAGCTTTGTAAAGAATCCTGCCAGGATGCCGGTGCTGCCTGGCGAAAGCGTCACGCCCACGGCCTCGAGCAGCAGCGTTCCACCCATCTCGATCGGGTCGAGCCAGGTAAGCAGCGTCTGGCCGTCGATTCCGTTGCCGCCGTTCATCGCCAGGCCGCCCGGGCCCAGGGTAAGGTAGCCGGCGCCGCCCGAATCGCCCCACAGGGTTTGATCGATTTGCGCTTCGTTGAAGAGCTCGTTGAAAATTGTGGACTTCGATGCCGCGGGAAAGTACGGGGCCGCGGCCAGATTGAATTGGGTCGTGACTCCGTCGCCCAGGAAATACTCGGTCACATAGGCTACCGGCTCGTTCTCGCCGCACACGGTCACATCGTTCGCCAGCGCGCGCTTCACTCCCGAACTGAAGCGAGGCTTGCGAGGTCCAAACTGCCGTCGGTTTCGTTCAGCGGATGCACCGTCGTCTGTACAGATGAGAGCGTCAAGGCGCCGTTCAGAGCGCGATACGCGGCGCGCGCCATGCCCGCAATTTGCCCGGCGCTTTTGCTCCAGTTCGCGCCAGGGTCGGGCGTGAAGTTGCCCATCTGGGTGCTCAGCGAAAGTCCCTGCGTAGAAAGCGATTGCACGCCGGCGTGAGCCACAAGCGAAGCGAGCAATGCACCCGCGGTTTCTCCGGCCGTCCCTGCGCTGGGCGGCATCAGCAGTTGGTCGAGCAGCATTTCATCGCTCACTGCCTGGATCGCTGTGCGGTAGCGCGGGCCTTCAAGAGCCCAGCCCTGCGTACTCCGGCAGCGGACTTACGGCAATGTAACCCGTGAAGTAGATCGTGCCGTCGTCGCCCGTTACCTTGAGAGACTGAAAGCGGCTTGGCGCCGCAAGACTGCCATTGGCGGGCAGGCTCAGCCATAACTGGCAGACTGAGGGCTCGTTGATCTTTCGCTCGATGGTCAGCGGACGCGCGGCATCGAGCGCAGCCGTGTAGTCCTGCCCTTGGATCGTGATCTTCATTGCTGACTCTCTAACCTGACACCTCGACTGCCTTGGTCGAGCGTTACACCAGCGCGTTAGGCGCCGGCAGAAAGCTCCGGTAACAGACCACTCGCTCGCCGTCCAGCGGATCCGTCACCGGCAGCGCCAGAAACTGTCCTTTGAGCAGACACGCGCGATTGTCCGCTGCTGATTCTTGCCGTTGAGCGGAGTGACCGACTCTTCCGCGCCGGTCATGGTCTGCAATCGCGGATAGTGGAAGAAGATTCGTTCTCCCTGGCTGCCCTCCATCACAAACAGCGCCGACCATTCCTGATAAAAGCTGCCGCCTTCGCGATCCACAAATCCCGTGACTCGCCTGCACCTTTGCGCCTGCGGCCGGAGCGCCGCCGGGCAATGGCTCGGCGAGGGTCAATCCCGTTGTACTTACCTGCGAAACCAGTGCGACGTTGAAAGTGATGCGCCGGATGTAATCCACATCCGTGAGCGCCTGCCGCACGTATGCGCCCGCAACCGGCGAGCCCACATAACCCGTCTGCCCGGTGTAGTCCAGTCTACGCGCGACAATCGATCCCGCCGTGAACTTCGCCGCATCGCTTGACGCCAGCAGAATCGACGTGCTCGTCGAGCCGCTCTGCGGAGTCGACCGCCGGAGATGCCTGCGCGCCATCGGCGGCTGGAGCCGCGCCACTCAGCGGCGCGAGCAAATTCATATGCTGCGAGCCCGTCGCCAGCGCCATCGTCAACTTCGTCCAACTTAGGAATTGCAGGCTCACTTGCGCCTGGAGAGTCTCGCGCACCTGCTCCAGCGGAGCGGCGGGAATCCCTGTCAGCAGCGGCGCCGACTTACTCGCCGGCTTGCGCACGAAGTCCTGAATCCATCCCAGGTTGATCCACGGGGCGGGCGGTGCATCGAGGCTGAAGCCGCCCTTGTTCCGACGGATCGAAGAGCACCGGCGTCTGCGCGGCCCGATTCACCGGCGCAAAATATGCCCGCACGCGCCGCGCCACCGGCGCCGGAGCGGAAAACCAAGTTCGCAGCCATTTACTCCCCCTGCTCCTGGTAGCTGTAGACCATCACGCTCGCGCTGCGGCTCAGCCGGTCGCGCTGAATGGCGATCGGCGCGAACACCGGCTCGTCCCAGAACACCTGCGTCAGCATCGCAGCAGGCGGCGTGGCTGTGTAGTTGAGTTTCGGCGTGTAGAAAGGCTGAAGCATCGCCATCAGTTCCTCGTCCATCGCGCTCAAAGCGCGGCCGCGATCCAGCCCGCCGAAGCTCTGCGTGCCGCAGGTCTGGTAGATGACTTCGCATTTCTCGGCCGCCATCGTGGACGCCAGATCCATGTCCGCGGCCAGGCCCAGCCAGCGCAGCACAAACACGTCGCTGGGAAGCTGGCTGAAGGGAGCTTCCGCTTCCTCCACCAGAATCCCCGGCCGCACCGCGCCGCGCAGCAGGATCGTCCGCTCCGGATTGATCGCCGTCAGCCGCGTGCGCAGCGCCATATAAAACGAATCTTTCGCA
Organism: uncultured Acidobacteriaceae bacterium; assembly: GCA_963758785.1. GTDB lineage: Bacteria > Acidobacteriota > Terriglobia > Terriglobales > Acidobacteriaceae > Telmatobacter. The sequence continues at coordinate 1,458,698 of CAVWXA010000003.1, read as the reverse complement.
TTTTGCATGACAGTTCGGTCTCCTGGTTCGCAGTTCAGTGAGCTCGGCCGTCATACTGCCTGCTGCCGCGCCTCGCGCAACAGCAGCCGGTAAAGATACACCTGGCCGAACGCTTCGTTCGAGGCGATCGACTCAATCAGATAGTCCTGCCCGGCCACCGTCACCGCCAAGGTCATGGCGAAGAGAGCCTGCGCCGAAGCCAGATCGAGCGCACTCACCTGTTGCTCGACACTCGTGGCCGAGACCAGCAGTTCCCACTTCGACTCTCCGCCCTCCTGCCAGGTGGGCCGCAGCTTGCGCATCACGACCGGGCTCACAGATAACTTCGGCGAAATGTCGTCGCCACCAGACCCACTTCCGACATGCTGGTATCCGTGTTTGTGCCAGTCACGCGCAGAAGGGCCGTCGGTCCTGCCAGCGCTGCGCAGCAGCGCGTCGGCCAGCATCTGCGGCGCTCCCGTCGGGTTGCGCGGCGCCGTATCGCTCATCGCTCACCCCAGCCTGTTCGCAACGTACGGACTCAGCCACGCCTGCACCGTCTCGTCAATCAGCGAACTTGAGAAATACTTCATCTGCATTGTGTCGATCTTGGTCTTGCTGGCGTTCAACGCCGGCGTCGCCTGCGCGTTGCGCACAATCTGCGCGCACGCCGACTTCACGTCGTCGCCGATTGTCGCCAGCCCCGCCGTGTAAGTCACCTGCACTTCGTTGTAGGGCAGCCCCAGCACATTCCAGGGCAGTGTCAGTTCGCCGGTATTCGGATCAAAGTCCACGATGGTGGGATCGATCGCCGTCCATTGACCGGGCAGCGAGAACGCCCATGCGATCTCACATAGCGGCTCTTGAGAAATTTCTCCGCGCCTCGGCCGTGCGTACCGGCCCTCGATGCTCACAAGCGGCGAAGTTGCCGGCGCCAGTGGCGCCAGCGGCAGATAACTCAGCCGCACCGTCTGCGCCCCTGCGGTCACGCGCAGGCGCTCCGTGTACTGAATCACGTTCAGGTCCGGCCGCCTGCAGTAGCTGTTGATCAACGCCGTGGCGGCCGTGATCCAGTCCGCCGTGGTCCCAGCCGGCAATCCATAGTTCGGGTAATCCGCTGGCTCCAGATATGCCATTGCGTATCCTTTCGCAGTGATCAGTTTTCAGTAATCGTCGTCAGTTATCAGCCCCGGATCGGTTGCTTTCATAACTTACTGTTGCAGTCGCCGGTACCAGGATCGCTGATCACTGACCACTGTTCTTCTTACCGGTCGACCAGCACCTGGTAGTGCGCGTAGTTCGCGCCCTTCACCACCGGCGCGCCGAACTTGACCGCGACATACTGGTAGGTCAGCGAGTTCGGCAGGCCGAGCTGGAAGATGCGCGGCGCAGGATCGCCCAGCCAGTGATACTCGATCAGATCCTCGGTGACGATGTAAGCCGGCAGCACGGCGTTGCCCGTTCCCGGCGTGCCCGTATAGCGCAGGCTCCAATCCGGAATCAGCGGCAGGTCGCCGGCCTGCGTCGAAAGCATCTTCACGCGGAAGCCGCCGGTGATCTGGTCGGTGTTCAGCACCACGTTGTACTCCGTCTTCATCTCCTGGTCGATCAGGTCGAGCAGCACCGGGTTGGCGTAGATCGCCGTGGGCCGCACATGGTAGCCGGTGTTGGCCACCATCTGCGCCACCGTGGTCTTGATCGTGTCCACGATCTTCATCGAGGTGGTCACGGTGACTGTGTTGCCGCCGGCCGCGATCTGCGCCGCACAACCCATGTATTGCGTGGTCGTCGGCGCGCTCAGGCTGGTGTCGTTGCCGTTCCAAAGCGCCACGTCGTGCGCCACCATCACGCCGCTCACCGTATCCACCAGGTCCTTGGCCTGCAGATAGGCGAACTGCTTCTGCTGGTCGCCGAGTTCGATGTCGAAGAGGTTGTAGTTGATCTGCGCTACAATCGGCCTTCAGCGGCACGCTCAGCTCGATGCGCGTCGGGCTTACCACCGGCGGGTTGATGCTGCGCGGATTCACAAAGCCGGCCGTGCCCGGATTGGGAATCGCCGTCTCTTCAAAGAAGCGCGACGGATGGCCCGTTGCCGGAACCTGCTTGATGCGCTGCCCGAATGGGCTCGAGCGCCGGCAAATGTCGAAGATCTCCGTCTGATACAGCGGAACTTCGATGGCGCCCGGCCCGATGTAATCGGCTGCCGCGTGAATGTCTGCAAAGGTTGCGTTCATAGGCTCTTTCCGCCCCCTCCATGGGGCCGTGCTCCGTTGCCAGCGTGTTCGCCCTAGCTGATAGCTTGTTGCTGCCGGAATCCGGCTTAGTTGGCATTTTCGACAGGGAGGGCACTGATGATGATTCATCAGAACCGCTTTCCAGCCACAACTTAGCGGCGACCATCGCCGGTTTTTTTGACTAACGGCTCGCAGTTGGTAACGAGTAGCTGCTTCTCAGCCGATCGCGCCCGCCCGCAGCAGTTGAGTCTTGACCGCGATCCGCTGCTCCAGGCTCAGTCCGGACAACGCCGCATCCAGGGTACGCACATCCACCGGCCCTCGCCGATGCCATGCTTCGCCAGCATCTCGGCGGTGGCCGCCGGCATCGTCCGGCGCAGCGGGTTCAGCACGTTTTGCGCTGACGCCGCCTTCACCTCGGCCAGTTCCCGCTCGGCAGCAGCCAGCTTTTCGGCCAGTTCGGCTTCCCGCCGGCTTTGCTCCACGGTCGCCGAGATCCTCTCCACCTCGCCGGACAATGCTGCCCTGGCGCTCTTCCAGCCAGTTCAGCGTCCTCTCCAGCAAGTTGGTCGCGGCCTCCAGCCGCTCCACAATGCTCTTTTCGTCTTTGTCCATGTCCTTCCTTTCCTGTTTCCGTGCATCTCGCACAAGAATTTGCATGAACCCGCTTGTTCGCTCACAAAAAAGGCTCCGCAGAGCGGAGCCTCTTTGCCAACTTATTTTCCTGCTGAGCTACCAACTTGCTAACTTGATTGCTCGGCCCATCTCTAACTTCACTCACTCCGCCAATCCGGCTCTCTCCGCTGCCTTCCTCTAACTCGCCATGCGAAAGCTCGTCGCCCGGTAAGCCGCCTTGTCCCGCAGCAGAATCGCCGCGCCGGTAAAAGTGACCCGGGTCAGCTTCCACACCTCGGCCCGCATATCTTCCACGCGCGCATCGGCCAGCTCGTAACTCATGCCCATCGTCTCCGGCGCATGCGCCTCGATCGCCTGCGCCACCTCGGGAAAGTCCCGCGCATAAAGATACCCGCGCACCACCAGCCGCGACCCGACCACATCGGCCTCGGTCAGCAGGCCGATCTTGCGCCGCGCATCGTGGCCGTCCCAGCCCGGCCGGTAATCCACGGCCATGCCCAGCAGCGAGGGCAGCGCCTTCTCCGCCGCCTCGCGCGTCAAGCATCACGCGGTGTCCGCGCGCCCCGGCCGGCGCCTTATCGCTGGCCGCGTTCACCACCGTCAATACCCCCTCGAACGGCACCCGGTTGGGATGCTTGTCCACATGAGGAATCTTTACCGCCATCGCTTCCAGTCGCATGCTCTCTCCGCGCAAATCAGTTTCCCGTCCTGTTCCCTGTTCCCAATTCCCTGTTCCACGCCGCCTTGCCCGCCAGCGGAGCCAGTCCCCGCATCGCCCGCACTTCGTTCACCGTCAGCACGCCGGCCTGCAGCAATTGCACCTGCACCGCCAGCTCCGTCTCCTCGTCGCGCGCGCTCAGCTCGTTGAAGACAAACTCGAACTCGCGCCAGCCGATGCACTTCGCGAAAAGGTCGCGCGTGATGTGCCCGGCCAGCAGCATGGCCAGCGGCGAAATCGCTCCGCGAAACGCCTCGTCGGCCATCTCCGAGGCCGTCGACTGGTTCACGTCCGCTTCCAGGCCCAGCATCAGCGGCGGCAGGCCAAACGCGTTGGCCACCATGCGGATCAGAAACTCCTGCCAGGCCAGCCGCAGATCCGCGTCCGTTCCCTGCGCAAAGCGCAGCACCTCCGGCTTCTGCTCGGTCGAGAGCAGCGGCACGCGCCCCGTGCCCTCAATCTCGTCCTGCCACCAGCGGATCAGCCGGTCGTGCTGCGCCGGCGTGGCCTCGTTCAGCCACAGCGCATACTGCGCCACCGAGTTCGCCGCCAGCTTGCCGGCGAAGCGGTGCGCGCTCAGGAACTGGTTCACCGTCTCGAACGCCACTTCCAGCGGTCCCAGACCGAACGGCGTAAAGCTGCGCGGATTCATCCGGATATACATCAACTGGTTGTCGAGCAGTTCCACCGCGCTCGATTCCAGTTGCCCGGGCATGGCCTGCGCGTAGCGCGGCGAATCCTCCTGCCCATCCCACCTGGCGTTGATGCGGATCGAAGCGCCATCCACCGGCCACATCATCGCCGGCCGCTCCGGGTCGCCGGTCGGCTCCATCTCGATGGCGCCGAATCCGCCCGTCAGCGCGTCCTCGATCGCCTGCTCCATCAAAGTGCGAAAACTGTCTGCCGGGTTCGGCTCCTCCAGCGTCCGGCGCAAGGCCTGCAGCCTTCGCGCCGCAAAGGCCACATCCCCCGGCTTCACTCCGCGCCGCACGCGCACCTGCCAATCCATGGCCGCAATGCGATCCTTGATCACGTTGATCGCTCGCCGCACCACCGGCGTCTCTGCAAACCGGCGCAGGTTCACCGGCGTCGGCTTGGGCAGATGCCGCCCTGGAAACTGCACCGGACTCAGGATCGCGGGCAGAGCCAGCGTCTTCCGCTCCGCCGCTGCTTGCCGCCGCTACCGCGGCACGGTCCTCTCGCCGCGGCGGGTCGCCTGCCGCCAGATCTCCCGCAACTGTTCACGCTACCTTCACGCGCACCTTCCTTGCTCCAAATGAAAAAGGCACAGCCTGGTGGCTATGCCTTCTTTTGAAATCCCGGCTATCAAACTTCCGCGGTCAGTCTGCCATCCCCGCGTTTACAAATCCGCTGAACGTGCTTGATCAGCGGTTTCAAACCATCCAATTTCCATCAACAAGATCGATCCTACTCCGAAGGCAGGAAATTATCTGCAAACTCTTTTCAAAAATTTTCCGTGCGCTAAAACCTGCGCTATCAATCGCCCACCGGTGTTTGGACAAATCGCGGACGACCTCGAACTCTTGCCAACCGCTCACACCCGCAGTTCGCGCCGCGCCGTCTCCGCCACGCGCCCCATGTCCGACGTGGTCAGCACGCGGATCTGGTGCTCCTCCATCGTCTCCACGCCAAAGCGGTACATCTCCAGCCGTTCCGGCTCCTCATCGGTGGCGCCCAGCGCGCGCCGCAGGCTCAATCACCGCGGTCAGCTCCAGCTGAGCCTTTTCCACCCGCTCAACTCCGGAGCGCAGCGCGGCCGCGGAAAATGCCAGCACCTTGGCCACTCCAGGCCCGGGTCCAGGCTCACCGCATGAAACATGCGCACCATGCCGTTGGGCCGGTAACCCACGTCGATGCGCAGCGGATCGCCAGGCCGCGTGTACTCCGAGGCCGCGATCCTCTTGCGCAGAAGATCCCACACCCCGGCGTGTTCGAACTCGCTGCGCATCCTCGCGTGGATCGCCGCGCGCCCGCTCAGGCGCGGCACGCGCTCCCTCGGCTGAGGCTCGACATAGAGCCGCATCAGCTCTTCCATCCCCGCAGGCAGGCTCTCGGCCAGGTAAGCCTTGGGCTCGGTCATCTGCACGTTCAGCGAGAGCGACTCCTCGAGCAGCCGCATCAGCTTGCCCCCGGGTTCCTGTTGCAGCCGCAGGCGCAGCTCGCTCTCCATTCCCTCCAGCAGCGCCGTGTCGGCGTCGGGATCGAGGCAGCGCACCCGGCGCCAGTCGCGGGTGAAACGTACCTCCGCGTCGAGCGCTGCCCTGCTCGCGCAGGATCACGCCGATATGCACGCCCTCGTTCCGCACCGCGTCCGGCACATACCGCAGCAGTTGAAACTCGCAGGTCCGTCGATGGGTCTCGCTGCTCATGGCTTCTTCCAGTACCCTGTGGTCAGTGGTCAGTTCTCAGTTCGCAGTTCTCAGTTCGCAGTTCGCAGTCCTCAGTCCTCAGTCCGCAGTCCGCAGTCCTCAGTCCGTCAGTCCGCAGTTCGCAGTGATAGGCGATTCGTCATCAGTAAGCCCGGCACGTCTTCCCAGTTCCCTGTTCTCTGTTCTCCGTCTCGTCCCTGTTCCCTGTTCCCTGTTCCCTGTTCTTTGTTCTCTACTTTTGCAGTTCCCTGCCCTTTGCCCTCAATTCACGCTTCCTTCGATCCTAGGCCCCCATCGCGCCTTCCAATCCTCTTCCTCGCTTTCTTTTCCCGCCGCTCCCCATTTAGGGAACGGCCTCCGGTCCGATTTCCCGAACGCCTCAATCAGCTCCCGGATCCGGCTGCGCCGCGCGAGCAGCTTCTCCACCAGCACCTCCATCTCGCTCACGTCGCCGCCGTACCATTCCGGAGGCACGTCGTTGGCCGCCGCCCACACCGTTTCTGCCGGCATGGTTTCCAGACGCGTCAACCACGGCTCGAAGGACTCCCATCCCGCGATCTCCCGGTACACATCGTTGCGGTAGTAGACGCCGCGCAGCGGCGCATCCTCGAAGCGCCACTCCCCGGCATGAAAACAGTAGCCGAAGTCGATGAAGACGGCCTTGTAACGCCGCTCCCGCTGCCGCCGCATGAATACCGCCTGCCGCCCGTTGGCGTTGCCCGTCCACTTGTCCAGCGCCAGGATGCCGGCAAACTCGCCCAGGTTCTTCACTTCGGCAAGCTGCTCTTCGGGCAGGTAGTCCACCACCTGGCCCGGCATCAGGCCGCCCGCAAAACGCGAACCGAATTGCAGCCCCGGCTGGCAGCGCACGCGCGTTCGCCCCAGGTCGATTTCGAGTTCCGGCGTGTTCTCGACCAGCCAGCTCGAAACTTCCACCAGCTCGGATCTCCGGCACCGTCAATCCCGCCGCCGCCGCCAGCCGCGAGGCCAGAAACTCATTGGCCAGCACCCGTGGATGTTGCGGATTGTTCTGGAACTTGACCACGTAGATGTGGCCGTCCGCGCCCAGCATCAACTGGCCCTGCGCGCCGCCCCGCATGCGCCGGATCTGCTGTACCGCCAGAACCGCCACTCTGTCTCCCGCCTTTTCAGGTTCTCTTTCGAATTCTAAAGCAGCTCTTGGCATTTAGCCGCCAGCTTCCAGCTTTTACGCGCGAGGCAGGGGCGCGAAGATACGCTTGGAGGACAGCAACGGCACGAGAGCCCGGGCCGGCACGACCCGAACGGGGAACTGCAAACTGGACGCTTCTGGCGATGGCAACGAGGTTGCCTGCGAAAATCTAAGAGCCAACCGCTGGCTCGTCCCCCATCCGCTTCGCCGCTTCCTCGCCATCCAGCACGCGAAACACTCCCTCGGCCAGCGCCCGCAGCTCATCCTCGCCGGGATACACCGCGACCGGCGCAATCCATTCCACAAAACTGCGCAGCCGCGCCACCAGCCGCTCCGAGTGCGCCATGCCGCCTGTCAGCAGCACCGCGTCTACGTCGCCCTCCAGCACCGCTGTCATCGCGCCCGCCTCCTTGCCGATCTGGTAGATCATGGCCTCAAAGACCTCGGCAGCCTGCCCGTCGCCTGCCCCTCCGTTCCCAGAATCGATACGCCGCTCCACCTCCACCAGATCGCGCGTTCCCAGATAGGCGAACAGTCCACCATCGCCAAAGACATGGCGGTCGAGCTCCTGCTCGGTCATCGTGCCGCTGAAGCATAGCTTGATCAGCTGCCGCACCGGCAGCGAGCCAGTGCGGTCGGGGCCAAACGGTCCCTCTTCGATCGAATTGCTGTCGATCATGCGTCCGCCTCGATGCGCTGAAACGGTAATCCCACTTCCCATGTGCACCACGATCAGACGCATCTCCGCATAGTGCCTTCCCTGCGATTGCGCGTACCGCCGCGCCACGGCCTTTGTGTTCAGCGCGTGGCCGATATAAGTGCGCCTGATCAGCGGTGAGCCAGAAAACCGCGCGCACGGCTGCCATTCGTCCACCGTCACCGGATCCACGATGTACGCGTTTACCCCGGCGGTCCGGGCAAAGCGCAGCGCCAGCACCGCTCCCAGGTTCGACGCATGCTCGCCGCGGCGTGCGAGGCGCAACTCCTCCACCATCGCGTCATCGACAAGATAAGTCCCGCATTCCATTGGCGGCAGCAATCCGCCGCGTCCCGCAACCGCCGCCCAACAGTCCTCGCCCTTGCCGCTTTCGCTGTATCCCGCTTCCCCAAGCGCCGCCGCAATCAGTTCCGCCCGGTATTCCAGCCGGTCCAGCATGGGCCGGCCGCGAAACCGCTCCATCTCATCGTCGCCGTGGTGAATATTTCGCGCCATCTCCTCGCCCGCGCGCGTGTAAATGCCGAACTTTGTCGATGTGGTACCGGGGTTGAGAACCAGAACCCTGCCGTGCCTGGGTCTCAATTTTCACCTCTCTGGCGACCTGGAGTCTGATATGAAGTATCCCACCGGTGCGAACGCCCGTACCAGGTTCAATGCTTACCCCGCCTCCCCGTCCGCGCGCGGGCCAGGTCGCCGATCGCAAATGGCCCCGCAACCCACCCCCGGTCCGCCATTGAAAGCAAATGTATTTCGAGCCGTTTGACCGATCCGTGCTACACTCTATGTAATCGTAGAATTCGATTTGAAGTTCTTGCCTGTTCCGGTTACCGCCTGCACGCAACACTCCACATTGCGTTCGGCGGTAATTCAGTATTTTGAGGAGCAACACAATGGAACAAGGCACAGTTAAGTGGTTCAATGACGCAAAAGGATTTGGATTCTTGAGCCGTGAAAACGGCGAAGACGTCTTCGTCCATCACACCGCCATCAAGTCGACCGGCTTCCGTTCGCTGCAGGAAGGCCAGAGGGTCCAGTTCGACGTGACCAAGGGCCCCAAGGGCTGGCAGGCGGAAAACGTCCAGGTTGTCTAAAGGACAACTCAGGGCAAAGTTCGGAATCAAGAACAAGAGGGACGGCCAACCTGCCGTCCCTCTTTTACGTTTCCTGGTTCTTACGTTTTCTGGTTCTTGCGTTTCCCGGTTCTTACGTTTCCTGGTTCCCGCCGAACTTCCAAACAGCAGGTGGCTTGAAGCGCGATGTCGCTATCCCGGGACCCTCTCCCTATGCCGCGGGCATCAGGCTCTTGGCCACGGCCGGATGCAATCCCCCGGCGGGCGTTTCGTGCGTGCCCAGGTATTGCAGCACGTCATTAATCGAGTCTTCAAAGCGCGAGCCGGATTTGTGTGTAGCTCTCACGCCCTTTGAAACCAGTTGGCACACTTCAAAGCGGTTGATTCCTTGCGCAAGTGCGCGATGGATTTGATTAGAACGCATGACGAGCTCCAACGAACAAGGTAATTGTTGCGTGGAGGAGCGTGGCTCGTCAGGAGCGTTGAGTCAGCCGAAGCCGAGCAGGCCGGGAAGTTAAGGTCCTGTCTTCATTGTACGCTGCGAATCGGAATCAGCCGTATCCATGCCGTGCGACCTGGTGAATTCATGCGCTTCGCTTTCGCGTAACCCTGTCTCCCTGTTACCATTAATGTCGCAAACCCGCTTTGCGGGAGTCCTCGAACACATTCGATGGAAAGAGGTTAACGTGGCCGACACCAAAAAGATCTAAGATAAGACGGAACGCAAGAAGCTCAAGCGCGCGGCGCGCAAGAAAGCTGCCCCCAAGGCCAAGCGCACCACCCCGCGCGGCTCGCAAAAGAAAAAAGTGAAGAAGATGGTCCGCGGCCAGTCGAAGCGGTAAAAGAGACGCAGTGAGTCGGCGATCAGTGGTCAGTGTTCAGCGAATCGCGAGCTGCTGATCACTGTTCACTGATCAGCCGTGTCTTTCGAGGAGCCCCTCACACTGCCCAGCCAACTGCTCGCCCGCAAATCGATCGACAAGCTGATTCGGGAGTCGGAAGAACCCGAACACGGGCTGAAGAAGACACTCGGGCCGTGGTCGCTCACCGCGCTCGGCATCGGCGCCGTCATCGGCTCCGGCATCTTCACCGTCATCGGCACCGCCATCTCCGGCGAGCAGCTCCCCAGCCCCACCATCACAGACACGCCGCTCATTCACTACATCATCACCCACACCACCCTTGCCGGCCGTCCCGGCGCCGGTCCCGCCATCGCGCTTTCCATGGTGCTGGTGGCCTTCGTCTGCGCGCTCACCGGCCTCTGTTACGCCGAACTGGCCTCCATGATTCCCATCGCCGGCTCGGCCTACACCTATACCTATGCCACGCTCGGCGAGCTCATCGCCTGGATCATCGGCTGGGATCTGATCCTGGAATACGCCGGCTCCAACATGAGCGTCAGCGTCGGCTTTGCCGCCCACGTGGTCGACCTGCTTGACTGGTTCGGCCTGCATCCCGGCACGCGATGGATTTCGCCTGCCTATCTTCCCGACGGCTTGCAGGATCTGGCCGGCAACAACCTCTACAATCCCGGCTGGCACTTCGGCTTCAATATCCCCGCTTTCCTCATCGTCATGCTCCTCACGGTGATCCTGGTGCGCGGCATCCGCGAGTCAGCCTCCACCAACAACGTGATGGTGGGATTCAAGCTGATTGCGATTCTCATCTTTGTCTTCGCCGCCATCGGATTCATCCATCCCGGCAACTGGCATCCGTTCATGCCCAACGGCTGGTCAGGCGTGCTCACCGGCGGCTCCATCATTTTCTTCACCTACATCGGCTTCGATTCCGTCTCCACCGCCGCCGAGGAATGCCGCAACCCGCAGCGCGACCTTCCCATCGGCATCATCGCCACGCTGGTCGTCTGCACCGTGCTTTATGTCGCCGTGGCCGTTTGCCTCACCGGCCTTGTTCCCTGGCACTCCATGGTGGGCGATGCGGCGCCGGTGGTGAATGCGCTCAAGAAGCTCTCCGTGCTGCCCGGCGGTCATCCCCTCGTATTGGATCCGGCTCGTGGTCCTGCTCGGCGCCCTCATGGGCATGATCTCCTCCATCCTCGTCTACCAGATCGGCCAGTCGCGCGTCTGGTTCTCCATGTCCCGCGACGGCCTGCTGCCCAAAGTCTTCTCCAACGTCCATCCCCTCTTTCGCACGCCAGCTTTTTCCACCTGGGTCGCCGGCATCGTCGTCGCCATTCCTTCCGGCCTTTTCGACATCGGCACTCTCGCCGACCTTTCCAATATCGGCACCCTCTTCGCCTTCGTCCTTGTCTCCATCGGAGTCATCGTCCTGCGCATCCGCGATCCCAAACGCCATCGCGGCTTCGTCGTTCCCGGCGGCGCCGTCATCCCCGCACTCAGCGTCATCTTCTGCTTCCTGCTCATGGCCGGGATTGCCCATTATCACCTGGTACCGCTTCGTCATCTGGCTGGTCATCGGCCTGGTTCATTTATTTCCTTTACAGCCGTCACCGCTCCGAGTTCGCCCAACCCCGGTAAGCGCGGGCCCATCTAAAAGACCGTGAAAACCTGGCAAAAGGCCGCAATCATCACGCTCATCACCCTCGCCATCGGCGGCATCTACCTCTTTTCTGTCTTTGAGCACCGCCGAAATCCCGGCATCGTCCCCCAAAACAGTCAGGAACCGCAACTCACACCCGACGACGTCGCCATCGTGCGCATGATGTTCATGACGTCTTTCGACGACGCGCTCAAATTGCAGGGCACCAGCGTGTGGATGAAGAACGGTTACACCATGCCCTACTTCCCGTTCGAAAGTGGCCGCATCGTCTTCCCTAAACCCGCCGGCGTCATCCCGCCTGCGCAGCGGCTCAACGTCAAGAAGATCATCAAAGCTGTTCCGCCCGATCAAGTCGACGACGGCATCTCGCACGGCAGCCGCCAGGTCTTCGCCGTCTTCGCTCTTCCCGGCAACCCGGCTCTCTACGCTACGGCCATCGGCGCCATCGACGGCAGCCAGGAAGAATACTTCTGCGACGTCCTTTTCTTCTACGACGATCCGCACACCATCTACAACGATTGGCCCAAAAACGTCTGGGCCGCCATCGATGCCCACCAGGTCGTCCCCGGCATGAGCGAACTCCAAACCCGCATGTCCATCGGTCAAAAAATCCAGACCGACGGTTCATCCGAGGGCAACCGCACCGTCACCTATAACCAGGCGGGCAAAGAATGGACCATCACCTTCGTCAACAACCACGCAACATCGATTCAATCCAAATAGTCCGGGTGACCCAGACCCATGGTCCCTGAAAACGGGTCTTCGTTTTCAGAGTGGAGCCTCTCGCTTTTTTAGACCTGGAATGGATGCCGACTCGCTGGCCTGCTGACCTGCCAACTCGCTCGCGGCTACAGCGGTTTCGAAAATTATGCTTCCGCATTCGGAGCAGTCATGTCATTTCTGAAACCGCTCAAATTGCACAACCGTGAGCCAGGCGCCGCGCAAGCGGCCGCTGCCGCACCGCAGGTGCCGCTACACTGAAACTGTGACCGAAATCCAGGATTTCATCCGCCGCCTGCCCAAGGCCGAGTTGCATTTGCACCTCGAAGGCACCATTCTGCCGGCCACGCTTGTCGAACTCAGCGCCCGCCACGACGCGCACCCCATCACCCTTGCCGAGGCTGAAGCTCTCTACCGCTTCACCGATTTCACCGAGTTCATTGAGTGCTTCAAGGCGATAACCCGGCGCCTCAGGGAGCCCGAAGATTACGAGCTCGTCGCATGGCGCATGATGCAACAGCTTGCTGCGCAGGGCGTCGTCCATGCCGAGGTCTATATTTCAGTTGGCGTCATCTATATGTGGCGCAACTTCGATCCTCGCGCCTTCGAGCCCATCTTCGCCGGCCTCGAGCGCGCCCGAGAGCGCGCCGCGCTTGAACTGGGCCTCTCGCTCTATTGGATCTTCGACGCCGTTCGCCATTTCACGGTCGAGGAGGCGCAACGAGTCTTCCGCAAAGCTGCCGAAATGCGCGCTCAATACCCCTCCATTGTCGGCATCGGGCTCGGCGGAGACGAGCGCCGCGCCGGCTCCGAGCCATTTCGCGCGCTCTACGCCCAGGCCCGTGCCGCCGGCCTGCGCCTCACTAACCATGCCGGCGAAACCACCGGTCCCGAGGCCATCTGGGAGGCGCTCTCCATCGGTTCTGAGCGCATCGGCCATGCGCTGTCAGCCATCCAGGACTCTACACTCCTCCAGGAGCTAAAGGTGCGGCGCACCCCCATGGAGCTGAACCCCACTTCCAACGTTCGCACCGGTGTCTGCCCCTCCTTCGCTGCCCACCCCCTGCGCCAGTATTTCGATCACGGCTTGCTCGTGACACTCAACTCCGACGATCCTGCCCTCTTCGGATCCGATCTTGCCGGCGAGTTCCTGCTCGCCTATACCGAGCAGGGTTTTAACCGCGAAGAGTTGCGCCAGTTGGCCGCCAACTCCTTTCATGCCAGCTTTCTTCCCGAATCGGAAAGAACTACGTGGCTTGCCCGAATTAACACCATCGGTTGAGTTACTTCCGTGTTTTCCGCAGCAATGTCCCGCCGGCCCTGCCACAATTTGAGCTATGATATTTGGTACGGGAGGCTATGTTCGATGCCCGTTGACTCTGAATCCGAGCCGTCTGTCGATGAGACTGCCGAATGTGAAAAGGCAGGCTCCACTGCTCTACGTGTAATCACCTGGTTTTCTGTTGGAATGGCCGTTGCCGCACTGGGAATCTACGTGGGCGCTGAGTTGCGCAACCGCTACAAATTCAAAAAGCGCACACCTTACGACTTCTACTCGAACGCTGGCGAGCAGCAGGCGAGCGAATTTGGCGTCGGCATCTGACTCATCGGCGTCTGACTCATCTCGAAACAGTGCGTTCCAGTCACTCGATGCCGCCTCCGGGCGGCATCGTTGCGCTCCAGCAGAATTCGAAACCGTTTGCGCCCCAATCCTCCATCGGCGCCACTTTGCATCCAAGCCAATGGAGTCTTTCATGCGGCAATTCAGACCCTGCCACTCCCTCCTGGTCCTTTTCATGTTTCTCATCGTCGTCCCGCCCTGCTTCACGCAGGAAACGGTTGAGATCGATGCGCAGGCGCACTCGACGCCTTTCCCGCACTTCTGGGAAGGGATGTTTGGCTCCGGTCGGGCCATTCTCTCGTTGCGCCAGAGTTACCGTGACGATCTCCGCGCAGTAAAGGGTGTCGCGGATTTCCGCTACGTCCGTTTTCACGCCATCTTTCACGATGAAGTCGGCGTGTACAACGAAGACGCGCACGGCAATCCCGTCTACAACTTCGCCTACGTCGATCAGATCTACGACGGCTTGCTCGCCAATGGTGTACGCCCCTTTGTCGAAATCAGCCTCATGCCGCGCAAGCTTGCATTCAATCCCGATGCCTTGCACGCATTCTGGTACAAGCCCAACGTCTCGCCGCCAAAAAGCATGGACGCGTGGGACGACCTGATTCGCCACTTTGCGCAGCATCTCATCGACCGCTATGGCATCGACGAAGTCTCGCAGTGGTACTTCGAAGTGTGGAATGAGCCGAATCTCGATTTCTGGGGTGGAGCTCCGCGCCAGAGCACCTACTTCGATTTGTACATGCACACGGCGCGCGCGCTGAAAAGCGTGAGCCCGCGTTTGCGCGTGGGTGGCCCGGCTACTGCGCAGGCTGCGTGGATCACCGATTTTCTCAAGTTCACTTCCGCCAACAACATCCCGGTCGACTTTGTTTCCACGCATGCCTACGCCGACGACACCGTTGAGAATCTTCTCGGCACCCACGAAGACATTCCCATGGATGATCGCGTTTGCCGCGCCGTGGCCAAGGTGCACAACCAGATCGAGACCTCGGCGTCGCCCAATCTTCCCCTGCTTCTCACGGAATGGAATGTGGAGGGCCACGATGATGCGCGCGACACCAACTTCGTGGGCCCGGCGGTTGCCAACACCGTGCGCCAGTGCGATGGCCTCGTGAACATGATGTCGTTCTGGACCTTTTCTGATGCCTTTGAGGAAGGCGGCCCAATCCCCAAACCGTTTGTCGACGGGTTCGGCTTGCGTGCCAAAGGTGGTATCAACAAGCCATCTTTCTATGCGTTTGAGCTTTTGCACCAGCTTGGCGATGAGCGCCTGGCCAACCCATCGCGGGACGTGATCGTTACTGAGTCTGCGAAGGGCGGTTTGGCGATCGCTGCGTGGAACCTCGTCGACCCCGGTCAAAGCGGCGCGGAAAAGACGATGCATCTGGTTTTCCGAAGTGTCCCCGCCGATGCCCGTGTCACCATCCAACGCGTGGATTCCGATCACGGAAACGTGTTGAAGGCCTACGCGACGATGGGCCAGCCACTCGATCCAACGCCCGCTCAGGTCGAGCAATTGAATCGTGAAACCGCGCTGCCCGCACCCGAGGAGACCCATCTCAACGCGGGCAGCCTCGAGCTTCACCTCACACCCGATGCGCTCGCACTCATCGAAGTCGAGCGCTGATTACTTCGTCAATCGTCGCCGAAACTCAGCCGATCGTCGTCTCTTTCAACTCTGCTCCGACAAAAATCTACCGCCGAAATCGCGAGAAGAAGTAAAGGATGACCGACAGAACAACGCTGATCAGAATCGACGTCCCAATCGGAAAATAGAATGTGACATTCTTGCCTTTGTACGAAATGTCGCCGGGCAACCGTCCCAACGGCAGGCCGAAGCGCGCTGCCAGCAGGATCAAAGCTCCCACCAGCGCAATCACCAGTCCCACACCCAGCAGCATTTTCCCGAGTTCATTCATCGCATCTTATCCATCGCCCCCGCTGCCTGCTCCGTATTCCCTGCTCCCAATCTTTTTCACTTCGCCCCGATCAGCCGAATGCGAGCCGTGAACGCCCTGCCCTGAAATTCGCTGAAAGTTCCGAACTCAGGTGAATCCACCACGTTGTTCACTACCGCGGGATTTCCGCTATCGGTGGCATTCTCCATCACGCCGCGCAATCCCCAATATTGTCCGCGAAAATGAAACTTCCACTCGAGTCCCGGACTGAAGTTGACATAATCCGGAAAGCGTTGCGCTCCCGCCGCGCCCACCAATTGGTCCGCCGCGTTCACTGCAGTAAAAGGGAACCCGGTGTGCCGATCGAGCAAATAAACAAAATCCCAGCGGTTCTTCAGCTTGGCGATCGGGATCGGAAGCCAGCCCCAGGAGATAACACGATTCGGCGTATCCCATGCGAGCGGCCCGCTTTGTTGCGGTCCCAGGGGCGATGGCGTAGGCAAATAATCGAGCGCCGCATTCGTGTGCGCCGACGAATGCGTATACGCGACATACAGCGTGTACCCGCTCGCAAACACCCGCCGTGCATCGAACTCCTGCGAGCTGTAATGATCCTCCCGCGTGTTCGTCAGCAGATAATTCTCCGCACCGGCCGTCGCTCCGCTCTGATTCGTAAACGTGAAAACATTCGAAGTGCGCTTCTCGAGAAAATTCGCGCCGCCAATAATCGACCACGGGAACTTGCGCTCGACCCCTACGCTCCAATTCAAAGCCCGAGGCTCGTGCAGCGCGCCATCGTTCACGGTAAATTCCGTCTCTTGCGCTGGACCCGTGGGAGTCACTCCGTCCGTTGCATAGTAAGTGTCGTAGCGAACTCCGGCATACGTCTGCCCCAGGTACTCAAGGTGTGTGTGCTCGTAATAAATCCCGATGCCCGCCGAAATCTTGGTCTGATTCTTGTCCCCCGGCGGTGAATACACAGCGGCCAATCGAGGTGAAAGCAGTGGCCGCCTCACAATTTCATCCCAGTCAAATCGCAGCCCCGGCTCCACAAGCAGTCCTTTTCCCCATCCCATCCCGGGCTGCCAGCGATCCTCGAAGTACGCGCCGATCTCGCCGTTGTGCATCGTGAATGCCGGAGCCGGCGCAAATACGCTCTGGCGCAGCAGCGTACCGTTCTCGCGCAGATAACTTACCGGCGTGCGCGTTTGCTCCTGATCGTCGGTGATATGGTCCAGGTCAAGTCCCACCTTCAAATCATGCTTCCCCATCCAATGCCGAGGAGGCAGATAAAATGCCGCGGTTCCCTCCAGCCGCTGCGAGCGCCCCGTAAGGTTTTCGAAGTAGCTGCCATTCGAAAGCTCCGGAGTGATCAGGTAAGGAGCATTTCCGTGCGGTTCGTATCCGTCGCGTATGCGCACGTAGCCAATTCCCAAATCGAGCAGCGCGCCGCCGGCAAAGCTCTGCTGGTCCCGAAGGTAAGGCAGCCATGCAACGGTGTTGCGCTTCACCGTGCTCTGTTGCGGGACGAGCGAAGAAATGCCGTCGTAAGGAGAGTGATAATTGTCGTACAGAAGACCGGCCGTAAGTATGTTGGCTTCAGCCAGGTTGTATTGAGCCTTTACTAGATTGCTTCCGCGGATCAGCTCATCTGTATCAGCGTTCGCCGGTAGCTCGGAGATATAAATGTTGTCGTACTCCGTTTCCAGGCCGTCGTACCACCACGCGTGACCGCGCTTGAGCGGCCCGGAAAATGTGAATCGAGGTACAAACTTGTCGAATCGGATTCCGTTCAGGTCGCGGAATGACGGTACAAAGTTCGTCGCGTTGAAGCGAAACTTGTCATCGCCCATGCCGGTATAAAGCGCAATCACCCCGCCAGTGGCGCGGCCGAACTCGACCGGATATCGCGTAGTCTCTGAGTCGATCGAACGAACCGCGTCGGCGCTCACGCGGAGGCTCAGCGTGCCGCTTACCGGTGAGCGGATATCGAATCCATCCATCGTATCCAGCGTCTCCCAGGTCTCGGAGCCGGCCACGTGCACCTGTTCGGTCGCATCCTGCACCACGCCGGAAAAGTAAGGCAGTAGATAGCGGATGTCGCGAGAGGTCTGATAGGGAATGTTCACGATCTCCGGTGTGCTCAATGTAGTTTTGTTGGAGATCTGCTCAATATCGATACCTGGTGTCGAAGCGGTGACGTTCACTTGCTCGCGCACCATCTGCTCGTGGGCCAGCACCACTCTTACGCTTCCCTGGCTTGCTTCGATTCCTGTCTCGTCGGTTTTGTAGAACCCGGGCTTCTCGATTTGGAGTTGGTATGGTTTTTGCTGATGCAGCGCGTAGGTGCAGACTCCCGCGTAGTTCGTCCACAATTTCCCGGGCCCTGTTCCCGGTTCTGTAATCGTCACCTGCGCATCAGGGACAGCCGTCCCGTTCTCGTCGACCACGGTCACGGTAACGCTCGGGCTTCGCGATTGGCCGGCAGCGAGAACGGTACAAAGCAAAACCAGGAGCAGGCCGCGGCCCGCCGGCTTGGCGCATTCCAGAACCAGCATGAAAAGATCGGAACGTGAATCTGCTGTTCCGCCTTCCCGTCAGTATAGCGCCGCCTTCTTCTGCGTGATCCTGGCCGTCGCACTCATTTGAAAACCGGAGAACCGGATTTTCCCGAATACTCAAAGACCAGGTGACAAATCGTGACTCCCAGTTCCAAACCTTGCGGCTGGCTTCCACAAAAGGCGTTGCGATACTGATAGCCTTCTCTCGCCAGCAACGCATACTCCGGATGATTGAGATCAAGCTTCGGAACCGGATGCAGGAACCCGACCTCGATGAGAACGATCCGCGGGTGAGACGGAAGCATTTCCTTGAACCGTTCTTCGCTCTGATCCGCGTTACTCCACCACCAGAATGAATACGGTGTGTTGGCGTAGATATTGTGGTCGAAGTAAGGCAGTATCCCCACCGACGGGTAAGCATGTATTTGCCGATTCGGGTCATCCGTCCAATAGCCCGCCGCGATCGTGGCGTCATCCTTGACAAACGGTTTCAAGAATTCGGCGGCCGCGCGATCGGGCGAATACGGATAGTAGTGGTCGTAAAAGAGAGCATAACCAGACCAGAGAAACTGCGTGACAATCATGACCAACAAAGCGATCCGCGCAACTTTGTCGAACTCGTAAGGTCCGGATCCACGTTCAGGCCAGGTAATCCACAAAATACAGATCAGAAACGGGACGAGCAGCCCTGCTTGCCACCAATTGAAATAAACTGCGCCGGAAAAGACAGCGAAGAACACTACCGGAAGGAGATAGAGCAGTTTCCGCCGCACCGCGAACCATAACGCGATCACGGCCCAGAATGCAACGGACAGAATCGCTGGCTCACAAATGGCCCACGCCAGGGATTCCAAACCTTTAGTGAAGATGGAGCGGGATTCTCCACGAACCACTGTGATGTGGCTCGATAGGTCTTGCGGGGGAAACGCCGTCCAGATCGCAACGGCGTAAAGGGCAAGCAGAACTACCGTGCACAGCAGAAGTCTACTCCGGCTCTTGAATAAATTGCCCTCGCGGTTTCGAATTTGCTCGATCGCGTAAACCGCCGCCAGCCCCCCGGAGAGTACCGCCGTGTGCAAGGCAACATTTGCTAGCAGACCAAGCGCCAGCGCAACGCCCAGCGGGCTTTTTTTCCACGCCACCGCAACCAGAAAAAACAGTAGGGGGGCAATTACATAATTGCGCGCCACAATGGCGTATTGAAACAAGAGAAAGTAGGTAAATGGAAAAGAAAGCTTCAGGTAACGCGGAAGTGGCGATTTGAAAATCAGCAGAGATACTCCAGCGGTTGCGATCCCTCCCGAAATCCAGTGCATACTGCCGTAGCCGATATGAACCCGATTCATCGCCCACAGCAGGAAATGCCACAGCCCCGGCGATCCCTCATAACGAATGAAAGTCTTGAACAGCGAGGCGAGCGAAAGGCTTCGCGCTAACTGCCAGGCCTGCGCTTCATCCACCCATGGCTCATGATAGGGAATGGCAAGCGCGACCAGCGCCGCATAGGCACCCAGCGCGGTCCATTCCGGCCAGCGCGAGCGCGCATCGCTTCGTATGCCGTCAAGCCCCCTGGCGAGGCGCTGCCGGGAATCGAACTCGCCCTGCAACCGAGCATGTGCTTCGGCGGCCATGTCCATACTTGGTGGCGTTCCCTTTTCTTCGGCAGCGACGCCTCAACGAACCTGAACGGACCCATCTGCCGCACGCAAGTTGCGCTCTACTTCCTGCGCCAATCGGATGGCTTCTTTAACCTTGTCGCGAACCTTGTCGCGTGATCAGAAGTCTCAGCAACCTTGTCCTGCCTCGGAATAGTACTGGTGTGACAGCTTCTTTCCGCCATGGCCAAATCTCGCGGAGTGGTGGATGCCCGTCTTTTGCGCGACAAAACTCACCGTTGTGGCCAGCACACCCAGTCCATACTTCACACTGCGCCTGAAGTTGATTGAAGAGGCCTCTTTGAAATATTTCGTCGGACACGAAATTTCGCCAATCCTGAAGCCGAACATCACAGCCTGCGCGATCATCTGATTATCGAAGACGAAATCGTCCGAGTTCTCCAGCAGCGGCAGTGCCTCCAGCAATTCCCGCGAAAAGGCGCGGAAGCCCGTGTGGTATTCCGAAAGCTTTATGCCGAGAAACAAATTTTGAAAGGCCGTGAGCAACCGGTTCGCTACATATTTGTAGAGCGGCATGCCGCCTTTCAGCGCTCCGGCGCCCAGAATCCGCGACCCCAGAACCATGTCGTAAACGCCGCTCGCGACCATTCCCGCCATCGCCGGAACCAGTAACGGCGTGTACTGATAGTCGGGGTGCACCATCACCACGATGTCTGCGCCGGCTGCCAGCGCCTCGCGATAGCAGGTCTGCTGGTTGCGTCCATAACCGTAGTTGGCCTCGTGAACAAATGTCTGTACGCCCAGCTTGCGCGAAAGCGCCGCCGTCTTGTCCTTGCTGGAATCGTCGACCAGTATCTTGATGTCCACCAGATCAGGCAGCTCCCGCACCGTTTGCTCGAGCGTCATCTCGGCGTTGTACGCCGGCATCACGACCGCGATCCGTTTTCCATTGATCATCGCCCAAACTCCTCGAATGCCTCGCTCTGCGCCTGGTCCATCCTCAATCAGTGCGCGGGCACTGCCTCCGCCATTGGGTACGGTGTGATTCGCGCCGGGACCGCATCCGGCTCAACTAGCCAGACCGTCCGATTTCGATAGTAATGAATCAACTCTAAATTATCCTGAGTATCCATTTCTCTTGCCCATACGACTTTGGAACCATCGATGTCAGCCCGGTTGTAAACCCATTCATCGAGCGGGTCGTGATCGACGGAGTAGCGGACAATCGCCAACTCTGCCCCGGGCAGATGCTCGAGCCGATCTTCAATCTGAGCCCTCTCCACGCCGAAATGCTCCGGCCCATACCAGGTCAGGTTCCAGCTGCTCGGCGGCCATTCCGACGGCGCAAGGCGCAGCGGACGAGCGAAAAGCCGCAGTCCCGCCAACGCCACACACAAAAACACCATGAAGCGCGTCAAAGCGACTCCGACGGGCTTTCCCTCGGGTCTCCACAATCGCAAATGACGCATCGCCTGCAATCCAATGGCATAGAAAGCGGCTGTGAACGGAGCCGCGTAGTGCGGCAGCATATAGACTTCAACGATCGATCCGGCCGCCAGAACCACAACGCACAGAACCAGGAACCGGGTACGGCGATCCAGAATGACCCGTCGAACCATGATCAGCGGAATCAGCAGCAAAAAACCGGCGAAAAACAACAACACGAATGCAGCTTTCTGCAACGTGTAAGGCGCAAATCCTTTGAGCGAGTGGATATGGTTGTAAAATCCCATCTCGCTTTTCTCGTAGAAGTCCCGCATCGCCGCGTACCGGTAGGCCGGCTCGGGCCGGATATGCTGCCAAACATAATATGGAGCAATTGCGTAGGTGTTGCGATCAACCGTGTAAGGCGGCGTGAGCGCATTGCCGAAAGCGCGGTAATCGTAATACCCCAGCCACGCGACCGCAGCCACAATCAGCGCCAGCGCAACGGCGGCGCGTCGCGCCATCACCATCGTTTCCGGCCGACTCTTACCCTTCCACAACCATCGTCCCAGCGCGACCGCAACCGGCAGGCAAAGCAGAACGCCTTCGTAGGGCCGCGTAATGGCCAGGATCGCGATGCCGAGTGCCATGAGCAGTCCAAAGCGGAAACGCGCCGTCTTCATTAGCCGCGGCAGCGCTCCCAGCACCAGCGCTCCGCCTAATGCAGCCAACGAGCCGCCGGTATGATACGTGTTGATCCAGTCGCTGAAAACGCACAGGCGCAGAATGGCAATCAATGCGCCCAGCAGCGCCCAGTTGGCCGGCAGCCATGCTTGCAGCATCCAGCACAAGCCTGCGCACATCAGGGCATCCATGGCCAGCAAGGCGAACCAGGGATGCCCGAATAGGACCGTTCCGGCGGCCAGCAGCAATCCCTGCCCGGGAAAATACATCGACTGGTAGGTTGGCTGCATCGTGACGTGGATGGTCTCGAAATGCATCCACATGGTAGGCGTCAGGTTGGTGAGCCGGCCGTGGGCAAAGGTATCCGCCGCAAGCAGAAAGCTGAAGTCGTCTGGAACAAAGGGCAGCGGGATTGGATAGATGGGAAGAATAGCCAGGCGCAGCAGAATCACGCTAAGGCCTGCGGACGCGGCCGCCAGCCCTTTTCTTTGCGCCAGCCGCCCGAACAATCTCTCGATGCGCACGAAAATGCCGGCGCCGAGCCGTGGCCACGCAAACGCCGACGCCAGCGCAATCCCCGTCACGCCGCATTCGATCTCCAATAGAGCTTGATTGGGCGTTGACGCGGAGGGCAGCAGCATAAAGGTTCGGTCCAGCTTCGTACGATCAAGATCTTGCGCAGATCAACGAGATTCTACGGCATGGGCATCGGAGCCAATCCGCTGGATTGAGAACCCGAACCCGCATCGTCACCCTGCTGTGCTGTCAGGGATGCGATCGGTCACACGCAAAAGAGTATGGGAGATCGCAAGTCTGCTCACGATAATCGGTACCGGCAGACCTTGCTTTCACGGCGCATCCCTCAAAAAGAAACGAACACGCGGAACCCGGTTGCGGATTCAACGTGCTCGCTCTCGTTGGCAATTTGCCGCTCGAATTGAGGGGAGTGTTTAGACTTTGCGGGGAGAGATCACCTCCGGACGTTAGCCGGCCGTGAAACTCTCCCGCGAAGTTGTTGGGGTTTTCTCTTGCCCTGGGCTGGCCGAAACTATGCCAGCGAGCCGCTGATCGTGCTGAACACTTTGTTCACCGCGGTGGCGACATTCTGAACGCCGCTGACGCACACGAGCGCGATCAAGGCGACCAGCAAGGCGTACTCAACCAGATCCTGACCTTCTTCGCTGTTCTTCAGGCCCTGGAATTTCACATACATCTTCAAGAGCGTGC
Organism: uncultured Acidobacteriaceae bacterium; assembly: GCA_963758785.1. GTDB lineage: Bacteria > Acidobacteriota > Terriglobia > Terriglobales > Acidobacteriaceae > Telmatobacter. Next base: position 1,435,504 of record CAVWXA010000003.1, on the reverse strand, counting down.
TGTTCATCTTCGATTCTCCTTATCGGTGAAGTTCCGGCCTGCGCCGGTGTTCGTGCGTTATGTTCAAAACCTTGATGAAAATCCCACCATCCTCACAGACAAGGGGAAGCTCGATAGCAATGAACGAAATCAGGTCTCTCGTATCTGCCCAACTGCTCACTGCGCTTTTTGACTTTATACTTTGCGGGGAGAGCTCACCCGCGGAAATACGCCGCTTGTGAATCTCTCCCACGATCTTGCTTCGGTACTGGAATGCTTTGGGCTGGAAAAAACTACGCCAGCGAGCTGCTGATGGTGGAGAATACCGAGTTCACTGCAGTCGCGACATTGTTGACACCGCTTACGCACACGAGCGCGATCAAGGCAACCAGCAAAGCATACTCAACCAGATCCTGACCTTCCTCGCCGTTCTTCAGGCCCTGGAATTTCACATACAGCTTCAGAATTGTGTTTCTCATCTGTGCACTCCAAAGGGTGATATTCCGGCCCGGGCCGGTAGGCTAAAATTCCACGATCTCTCGTGGCTTTTGCGATTGGAACAATGTACAGCCAAACAAAGTATCAAAAATCCTCGTTAGACTGCCCACTGTTCAGTTGAAATTGTTGACCTTTGCGGGGAGAGTACGTGCTGACGGTTTACCAGGTTTGTATCTCTCCCCCAAGGTGCTGAGGTACTGGGTTCGCATTGCGCGCTTAAAACTACGCCAATGAGCCGCTGATGTTCGAGAACACCTTGTTAACTGCCGTGGCAACGTTCTGCACACCGGTGATTGCCGCCAAAGCAACGAGGGCAACCAGAAGCGCGTACTCAACGAGGTCCTGGCCTTCCTCAGAGTTCATTAGGTTCTGCATTCTCACATAAAGCGCCAGAAATAGGTTATTCATTTTTTCGATCCTCTCCGAAGATTCAGTTTCCCAGCCTCAGCCGGGCACACATAACCTAGCATCTGGCGTGCCATTCCTCTCGGCAAAAACTGCTGATTTAGAATCAGTACTTTACAAAATGGCCACCCCCAGGGAGCCGCGCGTGTTGTATACATCCGTTTACAGCACCTCACCGAAAGGTCAGATCCGTATACATTACTCAAGTTGTAGTCGCATGAGTCGTTTACGTGCACTCAGGACCTTACGGATGCATCAGGATCCCGCCCAACGCTCCCTCAGCTGCCGCGCTCCCCGCCCAGCACGAGCATTCTGCAGCAGCTCGCCGTGACCCGCAGGATACCGCAATTTCGGACATGGCTAACCGCGGTCGAGTCCGGGCGAACCTCCGAGAGCAACAGCACGAGCGAACGCCTTGGCGGGCTGATTTCCATTGCCAGAGCTGCTCTCTGCAACTACCGTAAAATAGCCTGCATGGCGAGCAAGCTGGATCGTCCCCCCGCGCAGCAGCGCAGTGATTTTGCCGAGTTGTCGATCGCAGTTGTTGCTGGCCTGGCATTCGCTCTTCTTATCCTTTTTGTTTTTGCCATGCCCATGGCCAGCAGTATGGCGGCCTCGCGCGACTTTGTCTCCTATTGGGCCACCGGGCAGCAGCTTGTCCGCCATGGAAACCCGTATGACCTTAACGCCATCTCGGCGCTCGAGCATTCCGCGGGATTTACCTTCAAAATCACGCTGCTCATGCGCAACCCGCCCTGGGCCTTGCCACTCGCATTTCCTCTCGGCTTCCTTGGGCTCCGCGTTGCCGCCGTTTTGTGGACCCTCCTCCTTCTTGCCTCCTTCCTCATTTCCATTCGAATCGTTCACCAGTTGCACGGCTCGCCTCCCAATCACATCCACTGGCTCGGGTTCGGGTTCACCCCTGCAATCATCTGCATCACCATGGGCCAGACTTCGCTTTTCGCATTGCTGGGACTGGTCCTGTTTCTGCGTTACCATCGTCACCGCCCTTTCGCTGCCGGAGCAGCGCTGTGGCTCTGCGCCCTCAAGCCGCATTTGTTTCTGCCTTTTGCCGCTGCTCTCGCCCTTTGGATCGTTGTCTCGCGTGCATATAAGGTGCTGGCTGGCGCCGCTGCTGCCATCGCTCTCAGCAGCGCCGCGGCTTTCTTCCTTGACTCCAGCGCCTGGACTGAATACATCCGCTTGATGCGTTCCCCCGCCGTTGAGAATGAGTTCATTCCCTGCCTCGCCGACGCGATGCGCCATTGGCTCAGGCCTCAGGCGACGTGGCTGCAGTACCTGCCGGCCGCCCTTTGCTGCGTCTGGGCGCTCTTCTATTTCTGGCGCCGCCGTGCCGCATGGGACTGGCTCACCAACAGCAGCCCGCTCATGTTGGTTTCGCTTCTCGCCGCGCCCTATTGCTGGTTCTACGATCAGGGCCTGGCGATCCCTGCCCTGCTCGATGGCGCTTACGCGACCCGCTCCCGCAAGCTGCTCGCGGCTCTCGCCCTGCTGATTCTTCTCGCGGATGTCGAGATCTGCTGCGTCAGGATTATCTCGCCGCTCTATCTTTGGACTGCGCCTGCATGGCTGGTTTGGTACCTTTTTGCCCACGCGTCAGCCGCTCGGAAATCACCGCTCCCGCTCCAGGTGCCGGCATAAGCTCGGGTCCTGCCCACTCAAGCTGCTTCAGAAATCGTGAATCCGCATTCAAAACATGTCAGCCGGTTTGGCCTGTTGCTCATCGATATTCTCGCTGCGCCGCCATCGCCTGTTGCCTCGATACGCTAGGTATAATCGCTCTAAACGAAAGCAGAAAGGTGTTGCGGCAGTGAAGAAGGAGGGCGATATCGTTGTGCTTTTGATCGCCGTCGCATGCGCCGTAGCCGTTATTTTTACCACCCTGTTCCTCAGTGTCATGCCTTTCAATCGCGACATCGTCGCGCGGCGCGATTTCATCACCTATTGGGCCGCCGGCCAGCAGCTCGCCCATCATCAAAATCCGTACGATCCTGATGCCATCAATCGCCTCGAACAGAATGCAGGATTCAAGGGAGGTACTTCCTACTACATGCGAAACGTCCCCTGGGCGTTGCCGCTGGCTCTGCCCCTGGGTTACTTTGGCTCCGTGGCTGCGGCGCTCCCTTGGTCACTGCTGATGCTGGGCCTCCTCGTCGCATCGGTCCGCATTCTATGGAAGTTCATCGGTCCCACTGGGAGCCATCTCGACTGGCTTGGTTATTGCTCCCCGCCCGCGCTCTTCTGCGTCATTCTCGGCCAAACCTCCATCTTCCTGCTTTTCGGTCTGGTGCTCTTTCTTCGCTTCCACAAGACCCGCCCATTCGCGGCTGGCGCTGCGCTGTGGTTTTGCACGCTCAAGCCCCATCTGTTTCTTCCCTTCGGTCTTGTTCTGCTGGTTTGGATCGTCTTCTCTAGGAGCTATCGCATCCTGGCGGGTGCCCTCGCGGCTTTGGCTGCTGGTGGTCTCCTCACTGCGTGCATCGACCCTGCGGCCTTCGCCCAGTACGCGCATTACATGCACAATTCCGGAATTACTCATGAATTCACTGCCAACCTCGGCGATCTCCTGCGCGATTCCATCAATCCCGCTGCGCAGTGGCTCGCATTCGTGCCTGCGGTCCTGGGTTGCGTCTGGGCTCTTGCTTATTTTTGGCCCCGCCGCCGCACCTGGGATTGGCTCGAAAACGGCAGCCCGCTGATGCTCGTTTCTCTCTTCGTCGCGCCCTTTGGCTGGATCTTCGATCAGGCTGTGGCGATCCCGGCCGTGCTCTATGCCGTATCCCGCAACCCGTCGCGAATCCCGCTCGCTCTTCTCGCGGTCATCTATTTGCTTATCGAGGCCGAAATCGTCTCCCCATTTGGATTGCACTCGGCTGCTTATCTCTGGACCGCGCCGGCGTGGCTTGTTTGGTATCTCTTCGCGCATGCCTCTGCCCGCGCGACCGGCCCCGCGCAAATTGCGGCCTCACAAACACTCTGAGAACACCTCTCGTCGGAGTCGCCTATGCGCGTAATTCAACTGCTCTTCAATCCGGCTATCTCTGGTGTACTCACCCTCTTCTTGGCAGTGGTCTGGATGCTGCGAGACCAGAAAGACAAGACTCGCCCTTTGCTGGTCTTTGCCCTTGTGCTGAATCTGTTTTACGGAGTTCTTTTCACCTTATTCATGGGGCGCGAAGGCGTCCTTTTCCCTTGGAAATACGATCACGTCCTCTTCCGGATGGACCAGGCTCTCGGTCTTCAGGCAGCTTTAATTGCGCCTCATTTGCAGGGGCCTTGGCGCGTCCCCCTCTTCGTCGCTTATGAATTGCTCGTCCCCATGATGATCTTCTGGTTCCTCGTCGCACGGTACCGCAGCATCCGCGGCTCGGTCGTGCTGGCTTACGTGGCGGAGTTGGCAATTGGACCGTTGCTCTATGCCATCGTGCCCGCCTGCGGACCCATTTACGTGTTCGGAACGCGTTGGCTGCATCCTCCCGCTGTTCAGCCGGACGCAATCCGGTTGACAGGTATACCGAATACATTTCCTTCTCTGCATGTCGCCACGGCTTTGGTCTTCGTCTTCTTCGCTCCCACCAAACTGTGGAAGGTGATCGCGCTAGTCTTTCTGGCGGCCACTTTCCTCGCGACAATCTCTACGGGAGAGCACTATGTCATCGACCTCGTCCCCGGACTCGCCTTCGGCGTGTTTTCGGCTTGCGCGGGCATGCGGGATTTTCGGCGCGCGCTGATTTTTCTCGCAAACGCGCTCACATGGTCATTGGCGGTGCGGTATGAGTTTCCGTTTCTGCTCGCGCATCCCGTTGTCACGCGGTTGTTCGCAGCAGCTACGGTGGCGATGGTCGTATTGGCAGTCTGGAAACGGTGGAGGGTTCCGCAAGAACAAACGGCAGCGCTCGACATGGTGCCTGAGACTGCGGTGCAGCCCAACTGAAAGTTCAGTTTGCGCTTGCAGGCGCAATCTGCAATGTATCCCCTCGCTGCGTAGAGGTCGCACCGATCGTTCCCGCTGGCAGCTCTAATACCGAATGCGCCCTGAGGCACCCCGATAACCGCCACGGACCAACCTTGCTTCGCACCTTCTTCACCGTGTGCTTCCGGTCCAGATACACGAGATCGATGGGGAATTTCATGAAGAACGTGTGCACTGACTCGCAGGGAGCGATCCACAATCCTTCGCCGGACTCAAGACCTTCACGTCCGAGCAGACCTTTTCGGCGCGACGGCCCCGTGTGCGCAGCCTCCAGCCGCATGGCCAGCACCGTGCCCCGCGTGACGTTGAGAACCTGCTGCGGGCCGGCAGGGACTGCCGGAGAGCTCGGTGAGAAAAACTGCCGCAGCTCCTTCGACATAGTTTGCAATGGATTCATCCCAGCGCCTCGGCGTCTACAGCAGTCTCGGAATTTGTATATCCGAACTCACGACATCTGAGTCGGAGCGACCACCCGGGGTCCCCAGCGACAGCTTTTCGTCGTTGGGGTGGGAGCACCAGGGAGCGACGACCTTGATGCAGGTTCTCACCGGGCACGCTGTTTCCGAAACTGCTCCGGCTCCTGGTTGCAATCGCGGATTCTATTGCGACGGAGCGGCACTCATCCCGGAGGATGCGGAGGATGCGCCCCCGCCTGAACTGACCCCGGATCCACCCGTCCCGAACCCGCCTGTCGCACTTTCGATGATCAGCGGCTTTTCGGGCTTCATGCTGTCGATGAGCTTCTCCACCGGTATCGTCGGAGGCGCAGGAGGCATTGTGTTTTCCGCCGTCTTCTCATCCGGTTGGTGCATCGAAACATTCGAATTCGGTGGCATGAACTTGTCTGGATATTTGAGAACCGGAAGCGGCGCGCCTGCCGCAAACGGCGCTACGATCTCCGGCGTAACGATTACGATGAGCTCCGTATCGTTCCTGGTCTTCGACTCCGACTGGAAAAGCTTGCCCAGGATAGGAATGTCGCCGAGGAATGGAATCTTCTGGAAGGTGTCGTTCAGGCTCTTGTCGAGCAAGCCGCCGATTACGAAGCTTTGTCCATCCGCCAGCTCCACTTCGGTATTCACTTTGCGCGACGTAATTCCCGGCACCTGGAATCCCGAGATCACCACTTCGTTGGTGTAGTCGAGTGCGCTGACTTCCGGCGCCACCTGCAGCCGGATCGTTCCCCGCGGAGTAATGGTCGGGATGAAATTGAGCCGGATGCCGTATTCCTTGAATTCGATACTCACTGCGGCTGAACCGTTTGACGTGCCCTGGACCACCGGATAGGGATACTCGCCGCCCGCAAGGAAACTGGCTTCCTTGCCGTCGGTCGCGATCACATTCGGCTCCGCCAGCACTTGCACCACTCCCTTGACCTCGAGCGCATGAATGTCAGCGCCCACGCCCAGGCCCGGGAAGAAAGAAAACATGGTTCCCTCTTGAGTAAAAGTAGCCGTCCCGCCACCCGGTTGCTGAACCCCGGTCGAACTCGATGAGCTCACACCTGCCGAAATGACCGGCGGAGTGAACTGGCCGGTATTGACGCCGCCAATTGCGTTCCCCAGGCCAAGGTTAAACAGGTTGATGCCAAGCGAAAGTGCTCTGTTGCGATCCACGGCCAGATAGCGGACCTTCAGCATGATCTGCGGATCCGACTTGGGCACATTCACGTCCAGCAGGTTCACTACCTTCCCCGCTGACGACGCAATCTGCACTGCCCGGGACGAACTGTTCAAATCGTTGACCGTCCCACGCAGAAAAATGCTGTTGTTGCTGTAACTCACCCGGATCGTTTCGCCCGGCAGCTCCGTCCTCAGCTCACGCCGGAGCGAGTCGAGATTGTCGCTCGATATTGCGGCCACGGGCCGTACCGTCACATTGAAGAATTGGCGCCCGCCGCGAATGTCCCAGATGATCAGGCTCGTCTCGCCGGCGCCTTTGCCTTCGACCATGATTTCGGTTGGGCTCACAGCCGTGGCTTCCGCTATGTCGCCCAGACCCACAGCAACGCGTTGGATCGGTTGCGCGCAGTCTACCAGCACCGCTTTGCCTACAGCCACCGAGAGTTCGTTCGTCGAGTCCTCAAATGTGGCTCCCGCGGATGGCGGCGTCGACGGTGCGGCCTGAGCCATCACGACCTGCCCGGCACAAAGTGCCAGTGACAGCGCGCTGCAAGATACGATGGTTACCCCAGCCTTCGCTCTCAATGCTGCCCCTCGGGTGAAGAGAATTTCTCTTCAGTGGATTTGGATCCGTTGATGACTGTAATTGCGTAGCTGTTCGCTGGCTTGGGAGCAATCTTCGGTGCCGCCTTGTGTGTTTCTGTCGGTGGAGGAGCCGGTGAACCAAGCAGCGTGCCCATCGCCGTTGACGGGACCTTCGCAATTTCTGTGTCCAGCGGGTTGCGCAGCACCAGTTGGATCTTCAACGAGTTGCTCGCCAGGCTCAGCATTTCGGCCTGTTCGGGATTCACCAGCAGGTTCACAACCTGCACCTGCTGCGGCTTACCCGATGCGTCTCGCTGGATGTCGGTACCCGCAGATAGAACTTGGATATTCTGCAGAATCGTCTTTGTCACGACGCCTTCTGAGGCGTTTGCTCCTGGCGGATTGCCTGAAACCAGGACGTCCACACGCATGCCCGGGATCACGAATCCGGCCACGCCCACAACCTCATCCACTCTCACCGCGCATGCTCGCATGCCCGGCGGAATCGTGGGCGCTAATCCGCCGCCCGATCCCAGGCCCGCCAATTGATTCTCCAAAATTGGCTCGCCCTCGAAGATTTGTGTCACCGCGCCCCGCCCAATCGCATCTTCCGGCTTCACAATTGAGCCCTTGGGTGGCGCGCCTGTTACCGTCATCGTGGTTAGGTCTGCACTGGTCAGCACCGCTCCCAGCGGAATGTCTTTCGCTGCCGCAACCAGCTTCGTCGACTCCACGGGCTTCGATGTCGCGATGCGTACACCCACGAGTCGAACCACCAGCCAGGTGCACATGCCGGCAACCACCAATGCGATGAGGAGGATCGTGATTAGTCTTCGATTCATCCCTTAGCCTGTTCGAGCCGGCATCTCAGCCGGTTCTGCCTTTCTCCTGCCGTTTCGGTTGCCGTTACTTGGCAATCGACTATCCTTCGCACGCTGATCCTTGGGGGAAAATATCACCTGCTGTGCGAATGCGGTTAATGCGATCCCAGTGTATTCCCTTGCTACGTTCCCCAAGCTCTTTGAATTGCGCCATTCGTACGTGGGGTATCAAGAGAGCTATGAGGCAATAGACTAAAATGCGCGATCCTGTAAATGGCCGCTGACAACCCCGGGGAACCGAACCATCCGGCTTGGTGCAACACTCGTTGTTAGCGGTCTGTTCTCGAACTAGTGTACCGTGATTTCATCCCGTTGCTAGTGTTAGCATTTGCATCTTCCGTGTTATATCCGCGAGGGCCGGCGCATGCGAAATTGGAAGAATTATCAACTAGACTGCTCCTCCTGTTCGCACGGAGAATCATTGCTCTTTCGTAACACCCCAGGGAGGAAACGCCTCCGTTGATGAAATCGCCCCAAACCATCTCTCTCTTCAACCAGCAGTCCGATCTCGGACCGCGGCCCGTTTCCTTTGCAGCTTCCATCCTCCTTCACATCGTCACGCTTGCCCTGGTCCTTTTTGGCCTTGCGTACAGGCCGCCGGTCACCAACATCGTCACTGCGCATTACTCGATGCGTGAGCTTGATCTGCAAATACCTGATGAGCAGATGCGCGCGGTTCGAGACAGCATGCCCCATCCTTCGCCCGCTGCCAACTCCCACGCGCTTGCCTCCGCTGGCAGTCCGTCTTCGAATCCGCCCGCCCCGCGCCCCAAGGTTGAAGCCAAGCTCGGCCCGCAAACGATTCTCCAGCCCGACCTTCCCAAGCCGGTCGTCCTCCAGGACCGCATCCCGTTACCTCAGGTCGTCATCTGGGCGCCGAACAAAATTCAGGTCAAAAAGATCGTTCCTCCCCTGCCTGAAAAGCCCACTACAGCCGACGTAAAGCCCAACGTCGAGCGGCCCAATGATGAAATGAACCTGGCTGACGTCAACATTGCATCCAGCTTCCGCCCTTCGCCCAAATCCATCGTTCCGCCGAGCACCACCTCGCCCGTCGCCATTCCGATTCCGCAGCAGGTGCAGTTGCCGCCGATTTCCGTAACGCAGCCTTCTGCGCCGCCCACGCCCACTGCCATCGTCTCGCTGTCTGACTTGCGCATGAAAAACGGAACCGTTGCTCTGCCTCCGGTAAACGAGGCTCAGGCGTCCAATTCGCAGAGCGTGCTCTCACCAAGCCTGATGCGCGATCTTTCCCTGCCGGCGAAGGATATTCCCGCCTCCAATCCGGGAGAAGGCTCAGGCCAGGGCTCCGCTGGCAATGCCAGTAATTCCGGCGCAGGCGCGGGCCAGGGATCGGCCGCCAAGGCCAATAATTCCGGAGCAGGCGCAACCCAGGGTCCGACAGGCAAGACGGGCTCCGGCGCTGCGGGCAAGCCAAACGCATCTGGCCCTGCCATCGCCGCTGGCAAACCGAATGCGTCTGCCTCGCCTCAGGGATCGGAATCGGGCGCTGACACAAATGAGCAACTCACTTCCACGCAAATTTCCTTGCCCAGGACTGGAAGCTTTGGAGCAGTGGTGGTGGGAGACTCGCTGCAGGAGGAATATCCGGAAGTCGGTGGCGTTTGGAACGGCCGCTTGGCCTACACCGTTTACCTTCACGTCGGGCTGGCGCGCAATTGGATCATGCAGTACGCGCTTCCTCGCTCCGCTGATGCCGCCTCAGCCGGAACCGTCATCCATCTCGATGCTCCGTGGCCCTACAGCATCGTGCGGCCCAATCTTGCCGCGGGCTCCGTCGATGCCGATGCCATCATGATTCACGGCTTCATCAATCAATCCGGCCACTTTGAGCTGCTGAATCTGGTCGTTCCGCAGGCCTTCCCGCAAGCTCAGTTCGTTCTTGCCGCTCTTTCAAAGTGGCAATTCCGGCCGGCATTGCAGGATGGGCAATCCGCCAGGGTAGAAGTCCTGATCATCATCCCCATCCAGTTCGATTGAAGCGGTTCTCCCATTGACGTTGTGCGAAGGGCAATCGCTGAGTGGCTTATTCATCTCCCGGCCCGTGACGGGCAAATGTTGCTCGCTACAGCGGAAGTAAAAGCAATCCAGTGTGCTGTCTCTGAAGTCCGCGTCAAAAACAAGTTGTCATCCTGAGCGAAGAAGGGCGCGTGTTTTGCGCCAATCGGAGTCGAAGGACCTGCATTTGTTTTTCAACGAACTTCGGATTCGCCACACCAGAAGACCCCCAAAAAACTCCACGTAAAATTTTGGGAGCCACCTTAGCCGCACTCGCCTGGATTACGGCCTCGTTCCCAGCTCGCCGTACGCCGCGCCCGCCGCAAGTGGAGTCACTACCGGTGCAGCCGCCCCCACAAACTCAGTCAGCGGTCCGGCGGTATTGTCGCTCGCCACCCATACGTTTCCTGATGGATCAATGGCGATACCATACGGGAAAAGCAGACCATTACTTACGTACCCGTTGGCGCCGGAAATCGCTGTGCCGCTCGAGTTGAATTCGCTGATGCTGTTGCTATTCCCGCCATAGTTCGCCGTCCACACGTTGCCGGCGCCGTCAATGGCCACTCCGTAAGGATCGTCAATTCCACCGTTGGTGAAGCCGTTCGGATCGGGAGAAAGCCACTTGCCCTGCGATGGGGAATACTCACTGAGGCTCCCGTTTCCGCCGCTGTTTGTCACCCAAACGTTGCCGGAGGCATCGACGGCGATTCCATACGGGGAGGCCAATTGTTCCTCCGATAGAAATGTAAAAGTGGGTGGATCCCCGGGAATGGTGCTGGGGACGACTTCGACGATCTGGTATGGCAAAGAGGCCCAGACCGTCGTCCAAACAACTCCCGACGTGCCTGCAGCAATACCGGCCGGTGCAGGCACCCCCGCGAACCCTCCCGAACCCGACGACGGCGCGCCGCTGCTTTGAAATTCGCTCAGCGTGTTGTCTCCGGAGTTCGCCACCCAGATGTTGTCGACGCTGTCGACGGCAATCCCGTACGGTTGGTACAGCCCACTTCCCTGGGGCTTGGTCTTCACCGCACCGGACGCATAGAACTGTGTCAGGCTGTCGCCGTCGAAATTCGCGACGGACACGAGACCCGAAGGATCGATCGCCACGCTCGTCGGGCTGCTTAGCGACCCTAGCCCGAATCCGCTCGGACCGGAAGCCGCAACGAGGCCCACGTCGTTGAGCTCACTCAATGTGCCAGAGGTGTGGTTTGGCACCCAGACATTACCCAAACTATCCACTGCAATGCCTTCAGGAGCATCTCCACTTCCGTCCAGACCGCCTCCTGTGTAGCTGATTGAAATGGTAAAGTCGTTCGGCTCGTTCGGCGCGCCTGTCAGCGCCGGCTGAAATGGTGCACTTGGCGTCGGCAAATTGTAAAGGTTATCGACGTTCGCGCCCGGGTTGTGAGCGATGTTGATCGCCGCCGTCGCGGTATCGCTTGGCGTCGAAGTGCCATTCATGGCGTTCGAGAACAGCGTGCCGCACGGCATGCCGGATGCGGTCGAACCGTTTGTGTTGATACACGCGGCCAGAATGTTCGCCAGCGTATTAATCAGCGTCTGCGGTACTGTGCCGTTGCCCGACGGAGTCGTCGCCAGCGCTGCGCCTGTGCTGATCGACTCCAGGTTCGCTACGGTCCCCAGAGCATTTCCCTTCGAGTCCAGTGTCGCGCCAAACGCGTTCGCAATCCCGCTCAATGCCTGCGTACTGCCGGAACTCGACACATGCGTCGCATCCGTCGCAAAACCGGCGATCGCGTACGCCGTTGCCACGGTAGAGACCTCGTTCACAACGATAGACAAATTGCTGAAGTTCGGTGAGTCGCACGATCCCAGTGCCGCCATCAGCCCGGCGGCCGCATTGGGCACTCCTGGTGTCGGATCGCCGCCAATCGCGTACAGGTACACCTGCGTGTTTGCGCCCGGGCAGGTGTAATAGTTCGAGATGCTGAAAACCCCGCCTGAGCCGCTCGTCACGTAGTAGTTGCCGTTCCCGTCCTTGCTGGTGCCGGTCGGTCCGCTCTCGCTGAGAAGCAGCGAGGTCGATGCGCCGAGGTACCCGCCCGTGTTGGCCGCGTAAAGGTACACGTGGGCGCCCACGATCGGCTGCTGTCCGCCGTGCACGATGCCTTTTAAAGAGACGCCGCTTACAGGGCTGGTTTCGACTCGGGTCGCAACCGGTACTCCTGAGCAGCCGGCAAGAAGAAGAGCACACAATACCGCCACAATCGGCCAGGACATGCGCATGGGGGGAACTCCCTTCCTCGGTTGTGTCGTGTTACTACCGGGTTTTCTCAGTCGTTGTTACCGGTTTTTGGGCCATAAGTCAAGCCCCCAAACTATGTAGTGCCGTTGGGAATCAGCCGCGGCGTGCTCATATTGTCCGTAATTCTGCGGAAGATTGCCGTCAACTGCGTGATCGCCTGGTTCGTCGGCGCCGTTGCCAGGCAACCTGAGCCGTCGTCGGAATAGAAGTTCACTTGCGCTGACGCCATCGCCGCTAATTCCTGGCAAGGCTGATCGCCCGGAGCCCAGCTTCCCCCATTCGTCGTCACCGTCGCGCTGTACGTCTTGTCTGTCGCGCATCCGCCCGACGTCGGTGACCCGTAGCCGATCGTGTACACCGTGGTTCCCGCGCTTGCCGCCGTCTGTGACGCCAGTACCGCCTGTCCGCACTCGCCCAGCGCCGACGGGTATGTGGGGTTGTTATAGCCGTTTGGATTCGTGGTTCTCGTTCCCGTCCCGTTCAGTAAGTCTTCCGTTGCCACAATCTCGGCCTTTGAATTGCACGCGCCTCCCGTCGTGTAGGCATTTGAAGCACAGGCCGTGGCGTCGCCATCCGTGAGGATGATCATCGCGTTCTTTGATTCAGGGTTCGCCGTTTGTTGCGCTGCCAGCGCCGCTTGCGCTGCGTAGATCACCTGCGCGAAATACGTCGCCTCTCCGCCTGGCGTCTGTATTCCCGAGCAGCCCGAGACCCCTGATCCTCCGGCCGCAATCACAATCGGCGAGCTCGCATTCAAAGTTGTCGCCGTATCGGTGGTCTTGTAGTTGTTCGCCCATGGGATCACCTGGTACGTATCCCCTGTCGGCAGCATCAGGTTTGCAGCCGGCGCCGTCCCTGCCGTATAGGCCGGCAGCGCGTCGGGAATTGTGTACGCCACGATCGATGGATTGCTGGTCTTGCACACATAGTCCTTCGACTGTGTCGCTGTGGTCATGGCGGGGAACACAAATAAACTCACGCTGTCCACAAAGTTGGTGCTCGTCGTGCACGTTGCGCCCAGGGCACAGGGATACAGATCGGCTAGCAGCGCCTGCACGCCCAGCTGCGCGCAGGATTCCCGCGTACCCGAACATTGTGTGCCGTTGTCCGAGTCGCCCATTGAAGCGGTCGTGTCCAGAATGATGGCAATGTTCCAGGGTGTATTCGCTCCGCCCCTCATCGACGCCGTCGCGATCGCCTGCAGGTTCATCTGCGAGATGCCCACAAGCCCGCCAAACCACAAATTCAACTTTGCCGTCTGCGTCACCTTCAGTGCGTTGTAGCCCCCGCTGGCGCCCGTTGCAGTGCTGCAAGGCACATTCAGCCCGTTCGTCACCGTGCCCAGGCAAAGGAAGGTCGGTGTCGCCACCACATTCTGCAACATGCTGTTGGCATTCAGTTGTCCCGATTGCGAGCTGTAGAGCGTCACATTCGTCGACGCAGCAGTCGTGTTGGGCATCGCCTCCGCCCCTGCCACTGCCGCCGCATTGGTTGACGCTTGCAGTTGCAGATATGCGTAGTAGATGTGCCCGGTCTCAACCGATGCCCCGGCAAGCGCCATCATCACGCTGGTTGACATCACCGCGATCACCGCCGTTTGGCCGTGCTCACTCTTCAGGAACCTGCGCATCAAAGGAATTCCGAACCATTTCATAGGACAAATTCCTCCTTTCTTTCAGCGAGCGCCGTCCCTGACGACACATTGCTGTTCATTGGTTGAATCAAGGCATTTGGAAGACACGAATACGCACGGCGAGCCGAGACGACCGGACCGACCGTCGCAAGATCCGCGCTGGTGAAAGCGATTCGATTTTGGAGAGGGACCAATCCCGTTGCTCGCAGGCGCGTCAGCCGCCTCGGGAGACACGTCTGAGAATGCGCGCTGGGCGCGAGCCGGGAGTCACGTTCGTCCTTTAGCGATACCATCGTGCGGCCTCGCCGACGCTACAGTGACCTCTTGGGGAATGGGTTGTTAAGTGAATGATCTGCGATCGATTGGTTACCTAGTATTGCACTTTCGTGCTACTACATGTGACCTAGGTAACTCCACGCGACTTGGCCTCGCTGAGTTTTGCCTCGAACGCTCTCGCGATTTGGCGAAGATAACAAGAAAGTTTGCCTCGCAGCCACCCTCAATTGCTTCGCCTTGGTCCTGGCAATTTTGATAGCGGACAGCAAAAAGGGCACCGGCTTGCGCCCATGCCCTTCTTGCACTTGCCCCCGAGGAATCTCTCTCTGCTTGAACGTCTTCTAGGTCGTGCCGTTGGGGATCAGCCGCGGGGTGCTCATACGGTCTGTAATGGCGCGGAAGATCGCCGTTAGCTGTGTAATGCTCTGGTTGGTCGGGGCCGTCGCCTGGCATCCACTGCCGTCGTCGGAATAGAAATTCACTGGAGCCGACGCCATCGCTGCGATGGCCTGGCAGGGCTGCTTGCCGGGGCTCCAGCTCCCCCCATTCGTCGTCACCGTCGCGCTATAGGTCTGATCCGTGGTGCACCCTCCCGAGGTCTCCGCGCCGTAGCCGATGGTATAAACCTTCGTTCCTTCATTGGCCGCAACCTGCGCCGCCAGCACGGCCTGCCCGCACTCGCCCAGCGCCGATGGGTAGGTGTAGTTCTCATAACCGGTGGGATTACTGGTATGCGTTCCCGTCCCGTTGAGCGTACCCTCCGTCGCCGCGATCTGAGAATTTGAATTGCATGCGCCAGCCGAGGTGTTGGCGTTTGAGGCGCAAGCCGTCGCGTCACCGTCGGTGAGGATGATCATGGCGTTCTGGGTGCCAGCATTGGCATTCTGCTGCGTCGTAAGGGCTGCTTGCGCGGCGTAGATCACCTGCGCGTAATAGGTTCCTTCGCCGCCGGGAGCGGCAACTCCGTTGCAGCCGCTTTTGCCTCCTGCCGCGATCGCAAGAGCCGAAGCCGAGTTCAAAGTTGTCGTCGAGTCCGTGGTTTTGTAGTTATTCGACCACGTCACCGGTTCGTACGTGTCGCCTGAAGGCAGCGTCAGGTTTGAAGCGGGCATGGTTCCTGCGACATATACCGGGAGCGTGTCGGGAATCGTATATGACACGATCGACGGGTTGCTGGTGGGGCATGTGTAGTCTTTGCTGGCCGTCGCGTTCGTCATGGCGGGAAACACAAACAGGGTCACGGTATCGACAGGATTGATGCTCGTACCGGTGCAGGTTTGGCCCATCGAGCAAGGATATAAATCCTCGAGCAGGATCTGCAGGCCCTGGCGCGCGCAGGTGATTCGCGTACTCGAGCATTGTGTGCCGCCGTCCGAATCGTTCATCGATGCGGTTGTGTCCAGGATGACGGCAATATTCCAGGGCTCATTCGTCCCGCCCGCCATCGCTGCCGTCGCTTTCGCCAACAGGTTCATCTGGTTCACGCCAACCAGGCCGCCAAACCACAATTTCACCTGTGCAGTCTGCGTCACGGACAGCGCGTTGTAGCCCCCGGCGGCGCCTGTCGCAGTGCTGCACGGCACATTCAAGGTACTCGTGACCGTACCCAGGCACAGAAAAGTCGGTGTCGCCGATGCATTCTGCAGCATCGGGTTGGCGTTCAGTTGCCCCGATTCCGCGCTGTAAAGGGTCACATTCGTTGCGGCCGTGGTCGTGTTCGGCATGTTCATTGCGCCCGCCACTACCGCCGCGTTGGTCGACGCCTGCAGTTGCTGATATGCGTAGTAAATGTGGCCCGTCTCAAGAGACGCGCCGGCCAGCGCCATCATCGTGCTCGCGGTCACTACCGCCATCACTGCCGCCTGGGCGCCTTCATCCTTCAGGAATCTGCGGATCGACGAAATTTCGAATCTTTTCATGGGACAAATTCCTCCACTCGCTCAGTTCTCACCGTTGCCGACAAACCAGTCTGCCCGGCGAGCTGGCATGCAGTACTGCGAGTCATCAGTACGCAATGCGAACTTCAACCCTTTCGGTCTCGTTCGGCGTCACCTTCGCTGTCCCGGCTTTCCAGGAAAACGATCTTTCGTGGTGGGTCTTAAACTCGAGTCCGCGCCGCTGGGGAAGTAAGCGTTTGGAGCTTGAGGATGTTTCTGCGTACACCTCTGACCGATTTCGCCGTCGGACCTCACTCAATCCACGGCGCCCCTCTCAGAGGCTGGGGATATCCATCTATCATCGAGAATGTAGGGTAACCACACCATTGCACTTTTGTGCTAGAAAATGATGTTACCTGCGTAATGTCAGCCCGCCATCCAGTGCCTCCGGGCCATCTCCCTCGCGCAGCAAAAAGGGCACGGGTTTTAAGCCCGTGCCCTTCATGAAGTTTCTGACGATCCTTTTCCTTGTTTCAAACTCTCTACAAAACTATGGGGTGCCCGAGGGGATCAACCGCGGCGAAGTAAGACCCGCCACGATCTCCTCGAAATCCACGTTCAGTGAGTTGCCCGAGTTCGCAGCGATGAGCGCCGGGCATCCGTTCGTGTTGTCGGAATAAAATGTGTTCGCGCTCGAAGCCATTGCGGCAATCGCGTTGCAGGGCGTCCTGGGCTGGGGGCCACCCGGCCATGCCTCCGCACCATCGGTGTCAGTCGACGTTACAGTGTACGTTTGGTCCGATGTGCATCCCGAGCTCTCTGACCCGAAGCCGATCGTATAAACAATCGTCCCTGCCGCTGTAGCCGCATGCGCCGCCTGAACCGCTTGCCCGCACATACCCAGCGCCGATGGGTACGCGGGGCACTGGTAACCGCCCGTGCAGTTGTTCCCACTCCCGACCTCGGGGTTCGTGGAACTCGTGCCCGTTCCGTTCAGGCAACTGCCATTCTTGCTGACGTTGGTGCATCCCGGGTTATTCTCTGCCACCAATTGGCCCGACGAGGCCGAGGCTGTGGCATCGCCGTCGGTCAGGATGATCATGACGTTTTTCGAGCCGGTGTACGCTACACCCTCCTGCGCGATCAGGTTGTTCTGCGCCTGAACAAGCGCGGCCTGCGCCTGGTAAATCGCTTGTGCGTAGTAGGTGCCCTGCCCGCCCGGCGCCCCAAGGCCTGTGCAGCCCACACCGACTGCCTCGGCTAAAGACGACCCCGTCGCGAGGGTCTGCGTAGTGTCCGATGTTTTGTAAAGGTCGTTGAACGGCACGATCTCGTAGGCGCCGGCATCTGTGCCGCTGTTCTCCATGTTGAGATTCTGGTTTGTCCCCGGAGTCACATTGATGAAGTTGTACGGCACGCTTGTAGCCGAAGACCCTCCGCCATGACCAGAGGCGCAGTAGTCCGCCGAATAGTTATTTCCGCTGTATGTCGTGCTGACCGCGGGAAACACGAATAAGGCCACGTCGTCCACGTACGGCGTGCTTGAGGTGCAGGTTGAGCCTCCCGTGCAGGGATACATATTTTCCAGCATCGTCTTGAAGCCCGAAACCGCGCAGGTAATCTGCGACGTGGTGCAATTGGGATCGTGACTTACGGATTGACTCATCGATTGAGTGGTGTCCATGATGACCGCAAGATTATAAGGGATGTTGAATCCGCCCCTCATCGCCGCGCTCGAAGTGGCCCAAAGGTTCATCTTCGTAATGCCGATCAGCCCGCCAAACCACAGATTCACCTGCGCCGTCTGCGTGACCTTGATGGCATTGATACCCACAGTGCTGCCCGGCGGAACTTCGCACACCACGTTGTAGGGCGAGGACTGCATCGTGGACGAACAATAGGAGGTCGTCGTAATCGAATCGTTCTGCAGGAAGCTGCTGGCGTTTAATCCTCCCGACGTGGAGCTGTATTGATTCACGACGCTGTTGATTGCCGCGGTGTAAGCCGGGCCCGAAGTGTATTCAAGAATGGCCGTGCCCATGGTCTGTGCCCCCGCCAGCGCCGCCGCATTCGTGGATGAAACCAGCAGCCGGTAGGCGTAATAAATGTGGCCGACATCAACCGAGGCTCCTGCCAGGGCCAACATGGACGTGATGGTAAGCGCCACCACGACGGCTGTCTGGCCCAACTCTTCCTTCAGGAATTTGCGCATGATCGGAATTCGAAACCGTTCCATCGGACAGACCTCTCTTCTCGTTCAGCTCGTACACTTACCAACAGCTTCATTGCGGCCCGCGCGTTTCTGATGCAGTCCTGGGACCCATCCGTGCCTGCTGCGAGCCTTGGTCACGAACGCTTCATCCATCTCACCTTCGCTGCCCTGATCGAATGCAAACGAACTTACGATGACCAATTAAGAAGCCTAAGTTGCGCCGCCGCTGAGATAGGCGCTTCGAACGTGACCGTCACTGTGTTTTGGCCCCTCGCCAATTTAGCCGCCTGGCCTGCTAACTCCGCGGCGCTTATCTGAAGGACCCAAGGGAACTATGGATATGATCTTACGTCATAACTGACCTATCCATCGCACTTTTGGGCCAGAATATGCGGCCCGAAAGTCATCAGCCGCACTCGTAACCTTTGGGGAATAACTCCGTCCGGTCGTAACCTTGCTCTGCAATCACCAGGCCGCCGCAGCAGCCCGCGTATCCCCGGGCGCCGCTCTGGAGCTCGCGATTAACTCCCGCTGGCGGTGCTGGGTCGGTCTTTCTCACTTAGAGAAGGTTCGAGTGACTAACATGGAGTAACTTCGAGCGCGACGAAATGGGGAAACCTGGAATACCGGTATCCGTGAGTAGAAACTTGCAGCAGCAGCCGGCTCCAGGACATTCTCATTGCGAATGTCCCTTCCTATCCTTGCAGCCACGCCGCCTCTTGCTGTGATTCAGCCTTTGTTATTCAGCGATCGCTGCCTCTGTGGACGTTAAGCTGCTTGACGGGCTGAATTTCAATATCGGCATCCAGGCGTACGTATAGGCCACCGTCAGCACCACCGGTTCATTCGCCGACTCCTCGCTGTAAGCCGCCGCGCAGGTAAACGAGCTCCCCGCCGTTGGGCCATAAGGGTGAGCGGTGCCGCTCGAGTCTGTAACCGACAAAGTGTAGGTAATCTTTGTCGGATCCAAATTCGGCAGCGACGCAGTCACCGACGACACAGCCCATTTGCATGGGTCCTGCACGCCGTTGATGCCCACATTTGCTGCGCCACCAATTGCCAAAGCAGCGGTCGACGTCGCATTCCCGATCTGTTGCAGGAAGTACAAGCCCAGCGAGAACGACGCTGTCCCGGTCAGGACCGTCATGAACAACGGCAGCGTGACCGCAAACTCAAGCAACGCCGCACCCTCTTCGCCTTTGCGGCCAAAGGCGCGCATCACCCTGCATACACACCAATGAGCCCGCCTACGCAGGCCCGATCCCATCGTCATTGTTCTACCCTCCCGGCGTGGCTTCCTTTTGAATTCCAATCCAGCCGCGCCGCCTCCCCAAACATCTTTCTGGCGCTCCATAGCGCCATTCATTGGCCCTGCTTCAATTGCGCCAGGAAGTGATCTAGTTCCTTCCTGCCCACTGCATCGAGGATGGTGACTTTCGCGCGGCCGGGATCCATTTCGTCGGGCAACACAAACTGCAGCCCCACGCCGTCGGGACCCCAGCGCACCGCCCGCGATTGCACGGCGATCGAACGCTCCGCAACTTCCGGAGAGCCATTCGTCCTCTGCAATGTCATCAGAACCAGTGTTCCCGGATACCAGCGCTCCTCCGTCACTACGTAGAGCCCTGACGCGCTGATATCGCACTCCCTTGCGCATCGGGAGCCGCGCCGTTCCAGTAATACGCAGCCAGACCCGGCTCCTTGACCCGCGGAGCCTTTCGCGGATCCGGCGACCACCAGCGCTCAATCCATTTGCGCAGTTGCTGAAACTTGCTTGTGCCCGGGTAAGTCAGATCCATCACGTGCGCCTGTGGCGCGCTCGGGCTATCGCTGCCTGTGCGGTTCTCCAACTCCAGCAGTCCCGGTCCACCGCTCCACAGCGGCTTTTCGCGCAGCAGCGCCGCGCCCGCAATCACAGTCGACGTTGCCGTTTCGGCGCGCAAGTCCGTCAACTCCTGCAACTGCCGCTCCATCTCCTCGGCAACGCACAGCACAAGCTGATCGCCCAAGCTGCGTCTGCGACGAGTAAATCGAATGCGCCGGCAGTGCCAGCACGCTCTCCGGCTGCGGGCTGAACGAGCTCACCTGAAATGTCGGAAACGACTCGACCATATCGATCACCCGGCACTCTTTGTCCAGATAAATCAAATCCAGCGGCGCCGGCATCCCCGTCGGCTGAATCCCCCGGAACGGCTTCATCCAGACCCCTTCGCCCGACTTCAGTGGTCGCGATGCGATCAATTCCCCAAGCCGTACCGCGGAGAAGTCCGCTACCTTCACATCCAGGCCTAAAAAGCATTCCCGGGTTTGGTTATAGGCACAATGAGTTTGCAATTCTGTGGCCTCGATTCCCCGTGGCAAATGCGCCCCGGTTTCAGTCTCTGTCGGTCTGTCAACTGACCGTTTGGCCTGATCCATCACTTTCATACCAAACCTAGCCCTCTCTCTCCGCCTTCCAACTTGCGAAAGGGACACTTCCCCTTTTCATTGCTCTGACTGCCCACTGCGGCGCTTCGCCCATCAGTGGTAACCCCACGCAATGAATCAATCATCCTCCCCGTGGCGCCCGTTGCTTCTACAACGCCACGGAATCTAGCGCCCCGCCTATTTCACCCGCGTGCGGCGGCGCTGAATCAAGACCACCAGAATAACGACTGCCAAAACTCCGGCAATAATCCTGATAATTGTGTCATTCGTCCATTTCTATTCTCCCCTTCTCTGCGTTAATGACTGGTTAGTTTGCTGAACTGTCTCCATCATGACAATCACCGCTGGCCCCAGTGTAACCAGAAATAGCGCAGGGAAAATAAACAATACCAGGGGAAATACCAGCTTAACCGAAGTCTTTGCTGCCATCTCCTCCACCATCTGTACCCGCTGCGTTCGCAGCGTGTCAGCATGAACGCGGAGCATTTTGGCAATGCTCGTTCCAAATTGTTCCGTCTGCACCAGCATTGAAACCAGGTTGCGCAAACTGCTCAACGCCCGTGCGATCGCCCATGATCTTCCACGCCTCCGAGCGAGCGCGACCCGCACGCTGCTCCAGCACGACAACTCCCAGCTCGTCGCACAAATCCGGTGCGACTTATGCAACTCCTGCGCGGTCCGCGACGTCGCCTGGTCCAGGCTCAGGCCCGCTTCCATGCAGATCACCAGAAGATCGAGCACATCCGGCAAGCCCGCGCGTAATCCGCTTTTGCCGCTTCTCAATCTTCTTTCCCAGCCAGAAGTCCGGCGCCAGAAACCCTCCGCCCAGCGCCATCAGGTACACAAAGAACGGGCCCAGGTGCGCCAGTCCGCTCACCGCCGCAATCAGGCACAGCAGCAGCGGAGTCAGCGACTTTGCTGCCGTAAAAAATCTTCACCGCCGATTCGTTGCGATAGCCCGCGCGCGCCAGGCGCTGCTTGACGATCGATACTTCCTTCTCGCTCTTCGGCATCACGTTCTCAAAGCGCTCTACGACGTTGCCGATCGAGAAACCCGTCTGCTTGATCGTCGTCATCAGGCTCTTCTGCTTGCGCCGCGGGTTGATCGCCTCGCTGATGCGCTTCAGCATGGCTTCGCGATAGAACAGCAGAAGTCCGCCGCTCGCGATCAGCATGAAGATTGCCACAAATGCGAAGACTGCAAATCCCATACGTCTCCCTTAAACGTCGATGTCGACAATCTTCTGAATCACAAATCCGCCGAGTACGATTAACCCTGCCGCGCCCCACATCATCTCGATGCCGATGTGGCGATGCCACAGAATGCTGATCATTCCCGGATCCACAAAATAGATGCCCATGCCCAGCACGATCGGCAAACCGTCAGAATCCAACCCGTCAGCCGTCCCTGCGCCGTGTGCACCAGGATCTGGCGTTTCAGCCGGAAACGCTCCCTGATTACATACGAAGTCTTGTCGAGCACTTCGGCCAGGTTGCCGCCGCTTTCCTTCTGAATCAGGATCGCCGTGGCCGTGATCTTCATGTCCTGCAGCGGAACCCGGTTGATCAGGTTCTCCAGTGCGGTATTCATCTCCAGGCCATAGTTCTGCTCTTCGAAACAGATCTTGAACTCGCGTGCCCACCGGATCGGGACACTCTCGCGCCACCAGAGCCATCGCCGCCACCAGGCTGTGCCCGGCGCGCAAACCGCTCACCATCAGATCCAGCGCTTCCGGCAAAATCTTCTCGAACTTGAAAAACCGCCGCCGGCGCTTGAACACCACAAACGCATACGGCAGACAGCCCAGCGCGGCCCCAACCCCCAACGCCACCAGGACAGACCCATAGTACTGGTAGGCCGCATAACTCGGAAGAACAAAGAGGGCAACGCACAGTACCAGCAGACGCCCTGGGCTCCAGCTCAGATCCGCCTGGCTCAGCAGTCTGCGCAAATACGGCGCCAGTTCGAGTTTCTTCAGCCTCTGGTTCAACCAGGGAATGCTGCTGAGGTTCTCGTCCTTGCGCAGGTTCAGGCTTTGCTGGCGCGTCTCATGGCTCTCGGCTTTGATTGCCGAGTCCAGCGTGGCCAGCGCTTGCCGCGAACTCCGGGAGGGCGACAGGGCATTGCCCACCAGCGGAACCGCAATGAGCGTAAAAACCCCGATGAAAATCAGCGCCGCGATCAACCCCATCTTTGGTCCCTCCTTTCCCTCAGTTGACCTGCGTTTCCCGCTCGAACAAGCTGGGCGGCAGCACAATGCCTGACGTGCGCAGCCGTTCCAGGAACTGGGGACGGATGCGAGTTGGCACGAACGTGCCGATTACGCGGCCATCCGGCCCGATTCCCTTCTTCTGGAAACTGAAGATCTCCTGCATGCTGATCACGTTCTCTTCCATCCCCGTGATCTCTGAAATATTGGTGATTTTGCGCGTGCCATCGCTCATGCGCGTGGCCTGCACCACAATCGTGATCGCCGAACACATCTGCTGCCGCACCGACCTTTCCGGCAGGTTCATGTTCGTCATGGCCACCATCGATTCCAGCCTCGACAGCGCGTCGCGCGGTGTGTTGGCGTGGATCGTCGTCATCGAGCCCTCGTGGCCCGTGTTCATCGCCTGAAGCATGTCGAAAGCTTCTTCGCCGCGCACCTCGCCGATGATGATCCGGTCGGGCCGCATACGCAGGCTGTTGATCAGCAGTTGCCGCTGCCGGATGGCGCCCTGCCCTTCGATGTTCGGCGGGCGTGTCTCCAGGCGCACAATGTTCTCCTGCGCCAGCCTGAGTTCGGCCGCGTCCTCAATCGTCACCAGCCGCTCGTTGTTCGGAATGTACTGCGACAGAATGTTCAGGAACGTCGTTTTGCCGGCGCCCGTGCCTCCCGAGATCAGGATGCTGATGCGCGCCCGAACCGCGGACGACAGCACTTCCATCATCTCCGCGGAAATGCTCTTCAATTGCACAAGCTGGTTCGCCGCCAGCGGGCCCGTGCCAAACCGCCGGATTGACATCGACGGTCCGTCCAGCGCCAGCGGCGGAATCACTGCGTTCACGCGCGAGCCGTCAGGCAAGCGCGCGTCCACCATCGGCGACGATTCGTCTACGCGGCGACCGACGCGCGAAACAATGCGGTCGATGATCTGCAGCAGATGCCGGTCGTCGCGAAACGTCGTGTCCACCCTCTGCAGCAACCCGCCCTTTTCCACAAATACATGGTCCTTGTCGTTCACCAGGATGTCGGAGATCTTGGCATCCCGCAGCAGCGGCTCCAGGGGGCCAAGACCGAAAACCTCGTCCAGCAGGTCGGCGTGAATCTTCTCTTGCTCGTCGTAGTTCAGCGGCACCCGCTGCTCCGACATGATCTCCTTCACAAGACCTGAGACCGCCTGCCGCGCCTGGCTGGAATTCACGCGCGACAATTTTTCCAGATCGAGCTTCGAGATCAGCGTCCGGTGAATCTCTGCTTTGTAAGTTTCTAAATTGAGTACGTCCACGTTTTTACCTGCCATCCAAATGGGGAATTCTGTTCACTTTTCTACTCTGTCATCCGAAAAGACTCAAGCTGAAAGCTTTCTTCTTTGCCGGGGCCGGAGCCTTCCCGCTCACTGCATTGATCATCTGCCGGATCTGGCGAGCGATCGCCGAATCTGCAAATACCAGCGGCGTGGCATTGATCTGCATGTTCCGCACCGCCGCATAATCGTTCGGTATCTTCCATTGCGCCGGCCGCGTCAGAGCTTTCGTAATGTGCTCCTCGGCAACGCCCAGGGCGCGGGATTCGAAACGGTTGATTACGATCTCCAGCTTCGGCGAGCTGCCCGTGAAGAACTGCGAGATCAGCCGGTTCGAGTTGCGCAGTTCCGGAATGCTGGCCTGCGTCACGAGATAAAGTGCGGTGGCATCCTTGTAAGCTGCCGTTCCCATCAGGTCCAGCTTCGATCCCAAATCGACCACTACGTTGTCGAACTCCTGCCGCGCCACCTGCAACAGCCGGTTGATTGCCTCGTCGCTGGCCTGGTAATGGACAAACCTTCCTGGTGCCGCCAGCACCATCAGGCCCGAACTGTGCTTCGCCAAAAGCTGCGAAAGGAAGCCGGAATCCAGCCTTTCAGCCGCATCCAGCGCATCGATGGTCGAGAACTCGGGTACGATCCCCAGGTTCAGGGCAGCATCCCCGAGCGGAAGATCGAGATCGATAAGCAGCGTCTTCCCTTCCGATTCCTTGGCGAGCCCGACTGCGAAATTACACGCCAGCATGGTCGCGCCGGCCCCGCCCTTTGCCCCCAGAAACGCCAGCAGCTTGCCATTCGTTTTCTTCGTGCCGCTTGCCAATGGCCGCCGCGCCGCGGCTCGCACCAGCGCCTCCGCCATCACCTGGGGCGCAAGCGGAAGCGTCAGAAATTCGCGGGCGCCGGCGCGCATGCAGCGCACCAGGAGCTCCGGATCCGCGCTCGACGAATACACCATCACCGTCGCCAGCCCTTCGCTGCCGATGCTCTCTACCAGCTCCAGCGCAAACTCCGGATCGGTATCCAGCTCGATGATGACGACATCGAACTTCTGCTCCATGATGTTGGGAATATCGTCTAGCCCAGCCGGATAGCTGGGAAACTCAAAGACCTCGTTGCCTTGGCATCGCGCCAGAGCTAACGCCGCCGCCGATCGGCGTTCGATGTTCGGACTGATCAGCGCGATCGAAAGCTGCTTGGAGCCAATCGAGTCGGGATACGGGTTCAACGGATAGGGGGATGCGTTGGTAGCCACGTCGCTGTTACTCCTTCGTACTCATTTCGTGCGGGGGCGCCAACCGAGCGCTCCGGACTTGCTTTCTTTGCCTTATCCAGGCTGGAAGTTCTCTTCCTCCGTTTCTCAACGTGCGAGAAACGAAATTAGCGTTCCAATCGCGATAGCCGGTGCATACGGCATCTTGCGCCGCAGCGGATTGCTGAGGACCGCTTCCTTGCGCTCCGTCTTACTGAACGCCAGGTCGCTGGTGTGCTGAAACAGTTCCTTCACGAAACCGCCGCAGGCCGCCCAGATGAGAGCCATCGCACCCCCCACCAGGCCGGTCAGCACTAATGCAATCAACATCTGGCCCGGGCCAATCCACGCGCCAATGGCGGTGCAGAGCTTCACATCGCCGGCGCCCATTCCGCCCATGAAAAAAAGAAGTCCGTAAATCAAAAAACCCAATCCCGCGCCTTCCAAACTTTGTGCGGCGCCGTGCCAGCCATGCAGCCAGCTTGAAACCAGAATCCCGCAGGCAAAAAAGGGAAACACAAGCCAATTCGGGATGCGCCTGCTGCGAAGATCCGTGAAAGTCGCTACGCTCAGGACAATCACGCTCGGCCACCAGGCAAACGAGTGCATCACTCCAACTCCTTGTCCCTTCGACCTTCCCGGGATTGCTCTATTTGCAGCAATTCCCCGGCCAAACTCTTTGCGGCCCATCCTCTTTGCATTCAAACAGATAAAGGTTTATACATTGGTAACGTGTACTCGGCTGTTTACGCCCGGGCTCTTTTCTGGTTTGGGCCGTATACACCCCACCCCCCGATTAAGCTCAATTGGCGCCGTCGCTTAGCAAACGACCGTCTCTGCTCTCACAAGCCAGGATTTTCGCGGTCGACTCGGGCGCCCCTCGCCCCTCCCCACCACCATGGGACAAGTCCGCATCGGGCGGGGGAGTCCCGTCGTTTGCTATGACAAAGCGAGCCCTGAGACCAACAAGTCTACAACCAATTCCGATTCTCCGCGTCGGGTTTTTTCTACCTCCAGCCTGATTCAGGCTGAAATGATCCCTGAAACCAATAGGGAATTACCGGTCCATTTTTTCACTTGACGTTTGCCCCCGAATCGCACAGAATATAGTGCACTTGGGTTCCCCATTAGGGTGACGTGGTCTCGCATCCCCATCGGGACGCGTAAACCGCACTTCCCGCTGTAAGAGCGGAAGGATTTCTGTTTCCGTTTTGCGTGTTGGGTGCGCTTGGAGAATACGAGTGGGCTTTCAAAAAATAAAAGAACGATACGTGTCGGGATAGAACCGTTTTGGAACCTGGGAAGTCGTGTCTTTCCCTTTTCGTTCGTCAAGAATTGCGTTGTCTCTATTGCTTTGTTCAGGTTGCTTGCTTTTGACCTCAAAGGTCTTTACTTCCTGTAACGTGATGGTCGTCACGAAGGTCGCATTTTCCTAGCACTAAAGAGGAATATGCTCTGTGGTTCCTCCTGACGATCATAAGGTTACATAGCTATCTTCCCAGCAACACTCCACGAAATCTGCGACATGGTAGATCGCACGGTAATGAACAAGATTGGATTGTTTTCAGAAGACCGTAAGTTGCACCCTCTTCTTTCTTCTGCCCTTGGTAAGGACTTCGAGGTCCTGCTCGAGCCCGACGGCCACGCGCTGGAATGCCTCGTGTCCGCAGGCGGTTGCGATGTGATGATTCTCGACCTTCACTCGCACGAGGATTCGCCGCAAGCGCGCATCGAATATGCGCAAGTCCTCATCGCCTCCAATGTCCCGGCGATCCTCATGGCAGACGACAGCCTACGCTCCACGGCTTTCGAGCTCGTTCGCTCTGGAGCTTTCGGCTATTGCCGCCGCCCGCCCTCGATTCGCGATCTTAAAACCATGCTCAGCCGGGCCTGCGAAACCTTCACGCTTAAACAGCAGCTGCAGAGCGTGCAGCAACGCGTTGAAGAACCAGGCAGTTGCGATCGCATCATCGGTTCCAGCCCGGGCATGCAGCGTGTCTATCAGCTGGTCCGCAGCGTAACCAATCTCAACGCTGCCGTCCTCGTCACCGGCGAAAGCGGAACCGGCAAGGAGCTGATCGCCCGCGCCATTCATAATCTCGGCGCCCGCGCCAACAAGCCATTTGTTGCCGTCTCCTGCGGCGCCATCCCTGAAACTCTGATTGAAGCCGAGCTGTTCGGCCATGAAAAAGGCGCCTTCACCGGCACCGTCGGGGCTCGCGAGGGCTACTTCGAGCAGGCCGGCGACGGCACCCTCTTCCTCGATGAAATCGGCGACCTGAGCCTCTTTACCCAGGTCAAGCTCCTGCGCGTTCTGCAGCAGATGGAGTTCAGCCGCCTCGGCTCGAGCAAGCTCATTCCCTTGCGCGCGCGCCTCATCTTCGCCACCCACCAGGATCTCGCCAAGCTCGTGGCCGAAGGCAAGTTCCGCCAGGACCTCTACTACCGCATCAACGTCATGCGCATCGAGTCGCCGCCGCTCCAGGAGCGCGCTCGAAGACATCCCGCTCATCGCGCACCATTTCCTGCACCACTACGCCGGGGTCTTCCAAAAGCCGATGGACAGCATCGAGCCCGCGGCCCTTGAGATGCTCCAGAGCTATTCCTGGCCCGGCAACGTGCGCGAGCTCGAAAATGTCATGCAGCGCGCCATCATCCTGGCGCCCGGCCGCATGGTTCGCGCGGAGGACCTGAACCTCAAAATCCCGAGCAGGATGATGACACCGGTCCCGTTCGACGACGTGGTCGACATCGCCGATTACCAGCCCGCCGGCTCCTTTGAGCGCCAGCTCCGCGACTACAAGATCAAGCTGGCCGTCGCGGCTGTTCGCGAGAACAACGGCAACAAGACGCTGGCTGCCCGCAGCCTTTGCATCTCCCGCGCCTATCTGCACCGCCTCCTCCGGCTCGCTGAGGAACCGAGCCCCTCTTTGCCGAGCCGAATCTGCGCGAATCCGTCACCGCCTGATCCCATGCTCATCGTGCCGCGCACCCTCTGCGCCGTACGTGTGCCCATCGCCATTTAAGCGTTGAGGCGATTCCCTTTCTCCTCTGTCCCAAACCGCCGGCAGAG
The DNA here is from genome assembly GCA_963758785.1 of uncultured Acidobacteriaceae bacterium. Classification (GTDB taxonomy): domain Bacteria; phylum Acidobacteriota; class Terriglobia; order Terriglobales; family Acidobacteriaceae; genus Telmatobacter. Next base: position 1,406,992 of record CAVWXA010000003.1, on the reverse strand, counting down.
GGTAGAATTGTCTCGTTCCGAAGTCCAAAATAAGGAAATTCCCCGCCATGAAAGCCTTTGCTCTTCCCCTGCTGGCTGTCGCTGCCGTTGCCGCCAGCCCAATCCTCTACCTCGATGCCGATGAACGCGCCGTCTCGCTCCCAGACGACCGCCTGGGCGCGGTTTCTTTTTCTGTCTCCTGCTCGGCTGCAGGTGCAGGCGCCGTTCGATCGCGGCGTCGCCCTGCTGCACGACTTCTGGTACGCTGAGGCGCGGCCGCAGTTTGAGCGCATCGCGAAAGCCGATCCAGGCTGCGCCATGGCCCACTGGGGAATCGCCATGAGCGTCTTCCACCAGATCTGGGACCGGCCCGACGACCAGGCCATGAAGCTCGGTTGGGCAGAGATCCAGAAGGCGCAATCTCTGCCCGCGAAAACGCGAGCGCGAGCGCGACTACATTGCCGCGCTCGCCATCTTCTACAAGCCGGGCAACCAGGATTTCATGGCCCGCGTCTCAGCCTACTCGGCAGCCATGGGCGCGCTCTATCGGCAAATATCCTGACGACGTGGATGCCGGCGCCTTCTATGCGCTCTCTCTGCTCGCCTCTGAAGCGCCCGACGACACCAGCCTCCGCCACGAGCATGAGGCGATGGCCGTGCTCGCGCCGCTCTTCGCTACGTATCCTGACAATCCCGGCGTTGGTCCACTACATCATTCACTCCTGCGACAATCCCTGCCATGGCCAAAGACGGTCTCGCCGCCGCCGAGCACTATGGCGAAATCGCGCCATCCGGGCCGCATGCCGCCCACATGCCAGGACACATCTTCGCGCGCCTCGGCATGTGGCAACAGGATATCGACTCCCAGCTCGCATCCATCCAGGCCTCCGAAGTCGCCGAAGACACACCACGAGGATGGCCTCATGGATGAGCCCCACTCCTACGATTTCCTGATGTACGCCTATCTGCAGAGCGGCCAGGACGAACGCGCAAAAGAAGTGCTCGAGAAAAGCGCTTCTGTGATCGACCGCATCGACGCAATGCCGGCCATGGCGAGCGTGCGCATCGGGATGGCATGTCGGGCTACTACCGGACCAAATTCCCCGTCTTCTACGCTCTCGAGATGCGCGATTGGCAGGCCGCGGCAGCGCTCGAGCCGGTGCCCGGCGCACTGCCTGAGGATGCGACGATGACTTGGTGGGCGCGCGCCATCGCCGATGGGCATCTGCACCATGCAGAGCAGGCGCGGGCCGATCTGGCGCAGTACGACGCCCTGATGGCCGAGGTCAGGAAGGGCCGCCACGCCTACTACGCCGACTCAACCGGAGCGCAGATCGAGCGCAACGAAATCGCGGCCTGGGCCAGCTTTGCGGCGTCGCCAACTTTCCGCAGCACGCCGGACGCTCGGACAGGCGCTCAAGCATATGCGCGAAGCCGCCGATCTTCAGGACAAAGTGGGCCAGGGCGAAGTCGACATTCCCGCCCGCGAAATGCTCGCCGACATGCTGCTCGAACTCCATCAGCCACAGCTTGCCCTCGCCGAATACCGCGCGGCGCTCAAGCTCAGCCCCAACCGCTTCAACGGGCTCTACAACGCCGGCGTCGCCGCTGAACAGGCCGGAGACAAAACCGCGGCCGCGGATTACTTTGCCGCGCTGCTCAAATCAACCGGCAACGGCGCACAGTCCTCGCGCCCGGAGCTGGCCCACGCCAAAAGCTTCCTCTCCTCTGACCGTCTTGCAGATAACCAGTCTGGCAGCGAAGCAAGAAATCGGCGGCGCGCAGACACTAAGCGCGCAGCACATATGCGCGGTCGCCCCGACGTCTCGATTTCTGAGCGACGTGGCGATACTACGATGTCGAAGAATCTGCATAACCTTGTGGTCAAAGAACTACGCAAAATAATCCACGCGCCCTTGTCGCCAATCCTTCCTGTTCCGCAACGCGCGCCGGCTCACAGGCTCAACCTCGGCATCAGCCATGAGATCGTCCTCGTCTTCTTCTTCCGCGCCCGCGGCCTTTCTCCCGTTTCCCCTGCCCTCGCCATCGCCCGGCTTCGCCGATGCCGTCGATATCGAAGATCGCCGGCGGCCGCAGTCTCCCTCTGAGCAGCTACACGGCCGCCCAGCGCGCGAATTCCGGGAATGGGGCCAATCTCCATCTTCGCCTCTCGATTCCTGTCCAGCCTTATCGGCAAAGAAATGGCAGACTTTAACCTCAACCTCCTTCATTTGCGTCCGATTTTCAGCAACACACCTGCGCCAGAATTGGATCTCCGTTCTCACCGTGACGATTCCCTGCCGCTCGAACGAAACATCCCAGTCGATTGTTACGATTTGATGCATCCGCATGCGGAGAGATCCGCATCCATGATTGAAACTTCCGCGTCCGCGCCGCTCACCAGCGAAGCAGATTTCCGCCATCACGCGCCAGACCAACTACGGCACCTGGCGCTTCCAGAAAACCTGGAAGCCGCTGCACATCGCCGACGCCGAAGGCTGCTGGTTCACTGACGGCGCGGGCAAGCGCTACCTCGACCTCAGCTCGCAGTTGATGTGCGTCAACCTCGGCCACAAGAATCCCCGCGTGGTCGAGGCCATCGCCGAGCAGGCGCGCGAGCTTTGCTATGCCGCTCCCGGCTACGCCACCGAGGCGCGCGCGCGCCTCAGCGCCAAGCTGCTCGAAGTTCTGCCCGAGGGACTAGAACAAATTCTTCTTCACCACCAGCGGCACTGAGGCCAATGAAGCGGCCTTCAAAATCGCCCGCATGTTCACGGGCAAAACCAAAATCATCTCGCGCTACCGCTCCTATCACGGTTCAACCATGGGCTCCATCGCGGCCACCGGCGATCCGCGCCGCTGGGCCATGGAGCCGGCCGGCAAAGGCGCCGGCTTCGTCTTCGCGCCGGAGACCAACTGCTACGACTGCCCCATCAAGCACACCTATCCCGGCTGCAACATCGCCTGCGCCGACTACATCGAGCACATGATCCGCAACGAGAGCGACGTCGCCGCCATCATCTTCGAGCCGGTCGTCGGCACCAACGGCGTCCTCGTTCCGCCGCCCGAGTACTTCCCCCGCCTGCGCGAAATCTGCGACCGCCACGGCGTGCTCATGATCGCCGACGAAGTCATGGCCGGCTGGGGCCGCACCGGCAAGTGGTTCTCCGTCGACCACTGGAACGTCGAAGCCCGACATCCTCGTCACCGCCAAGGGCATCACCTCGGCCTACGTTCCGCTCGGCCTCTGCGCCACCACCGCCAAAATCGCCGACTACTTCGAGGACCACTACTTCTCGCACGGCCACACCTACGAGGCGCACCCGCTCACCCTCGGCCCCGCCGTCGCCACCATCGAAGAGATGCAGCGCCTCAAGCTCGTCGAGCGCGCCGCGGAGCTCGAGCCTTACGTCCGCGAGAAGCTCGAAGCCCTCAAGGCAAAACATCCGTCCGTCGGCGACGTGCGCGGCCTCGGCCTCTTCTTTGCCGTCGAGATTCGTGAAGAATCGCAAGACCAAGCAGCTCTTCAACACCATGCGCGACAAGGTGGAAGGCAAGCCGCTGGTCGTCGATCAGATCGCCGCCAAGATGATGGCGCAGGGCGTCGCCATCCAGGCCTGGGTCAGCCACTTCGTCATCGCGCCGCCGCTCATCGTCACCAAAGAAGAGCTGGACCTCGGGCATCGCCGCGCTCGACGAGCAACCTCGCCATCGCCGACGCGCTGGTGGAAGCCTAGCGCGCATTTCTCCCCATGCGCCGAAAATCATAGCGCCAACTTTGTAGCGCCGATTGCTTTGTAGCGCCGATCCTAGATCGACTGTCCTGATGGCCGCCCAGCGGCCTCGCAGGAATCTTCTACTTACGAGCGCGGTAACGGAATCTGTGATGGTTGTCTATTACTATTGCCTATTCCCTATTCCCTAGTCCCTAGTCCCTAGTCCCTAGCTCCGCCTTTACGCCACTTCCTCCGCGCTCTCCGCCACGCCCGCCGGCGCCGCCAGCTTCATCATCGCCAGATACGACGCGCCCGCCGTAAAGAATCCCACGAACCACGCGTAATCGTAGAGAAAATGCAGCGGCTCAACGAACACGCCGACCAGCGCAATCGCCACGCCCAGCACCAGCGCGACCAGCGCCCGCGGATTGACGCCCTTCGTGTAGTGGTACACGCCCTCGCGATGATAGAGCGAGTTCACATCCAGCTCCGTCCCGCGAATGAAGAAGTAATCGCACACCATGATCCCCGCCACCGGCCCCAGCAGTCCGGAGTAGCCCACCAGCCAGCCGAAGATGTACGCGTCCGGCGTGGCCAGCAGCTTCCACGGGCACATCGCCAGGCCGAGAAATCCGGTAATCAATCCGCCCGTGCGGAAGCTGATCAGCCGCGGATACAGATTCGAAAAATCGTTCGACGGCGACACCACGTTGGCGCCGATGTTCACGTTCAGCGTCGCAACCAGCACCGCGATCAGCGCCACAAACGCGACCAACGGCTGATGAAACACGCCGATCAGCTGCACCGGATTCCAGATCGGCCTGCCGAACAGCACCACCGACGCCGACGTCACCGCGATGCCCAGAAACGTGTACAGCACCATCGCCACCGGCAGCCCGAACGCCTGTCCCCACGACTGCGCGCTCTGCGATTTCGAGTAGCGCGTGAAGTCGGGAATGTTCAACGCCAGCGTCGCCCAGTAGCCCACCATCGCCGTCAGCGACGGAAAAAACACGCGCAGAAACTCGCCCGTCGAGTGGAACTGGCTCGGCGTCGAAAGCATGGCGCCAAAGCTGCCCGCCTTCATGCGCACCCAGACCAGCAGCGCCGCCGCCATCACAAACATGAACGGCGCGCCGAACGCCTGCAGTCGCCGAATCGACTCCACGCCGCGCCACACCACCACCATGTTCAGCAGCCAGAAGCCCAGGAAGCACGCCCACAGCACGCCGCGATTGCCGTCCAGCGACGGCCAGATCACGACCAGCATCGCGTCAATCGCGCTGCCGCCGATCCACGATTGAATGCCGAACCATCCGCACGCCACCACCGCGCGCAGCATCGCCGCCAGGTTCGCCCCGCGCACGCCAAACGGCGCGCGCAAAAACACCGGAAACGGAATCCCGTACTTCGCGCCCGCATGCGCGTTCAGCAGCATCGGAACCAGCACGATCAGGTTGCCCAGCAGCACCGTCCCGATCGCCTGCTTCCAGTCCATCCCCTTGGCGATCAGCCCCGACGCAAGCCGGTACGTCGTGATCTCCATGCACATCGAAAACCACAGCGCCGTGTAGTTGTAGAAGCCCCATGTGCGCTGCGCCGGCGTCGTCGGCGTCAGGTCGCGATTCGATAACGATGGATCGACCGAGCTCACGGGACCTCCTCCGTGACTTGCGTGCTTCTAAGTGAATTGCGAATCGATAGAGCTCTTCAATCTTCGGTCATCTCACCAGTATCGGGTCATCCTGAGCGGAGCGGCTTGGGGCCCCATCATCACAAAGTGATGATGGGGTAAGCGGAGTCGAAGGATCTGCATTTGCCCATCGTCATTCAGGTGTTCTTCCTATTCGCCTGTTCCCTATTCCCTGCCTTTACTTCCACGCCCCACCCCGCGCCTCTCGCCGCAGATACTTCCCTCGCCCCGCCTTGCCGATAAACTTCCCGCCACTCACAATCAACTCGCCGCGCGAATACACATCGCGCGCATTGCCGCGCACCTTGAATCCCTCAAACATCGAGTAGTCCACGCGCATGTGCTGCGTCTTCGCGCTGATCGTGTAATCCGCCGCGGGATCCCACAGCACCAGGTCCGCGTCGCTTCCCGCAGCCAGCACGCCCTTCTTCGGATACATCCCGAAAATCCGCGCCGGCGCCGTCGAAACCAGCTCCACAAATCGGTTGATCGAAAAATTCCCCTGCCCCACGCCGTGGTGATGCAGCAGTTGCAGCCGGTTCTCAATGCCCGGCCCGCCGTTGGGAATCTTTGTGAAGTCATCTTTGCCCAGCGCCTTCTGATCCTCAAAACAGAACGGGCAATGGTCCGTCGAAACCACCTGCAGATTGTCGCTTTCGCAGCCCCTCCCACAGCTTCGGCTGGTTCTGCTTCTCGCGCAGCGGCGGCGTAAACACATACTTCGCGCCCTCCCAGCCCTTGCCTTCCATGTTGTCTTCGATCGACAGCAGCAGATACTGCGGACATGTCTCGGCAAATGCCGGCAGCCCGCGATCGCGCGCCTCGCGCACCTGGTTCAGCGCGTCCTCGCTCGAAAGATGCACGATATAAATCGGCACGCCAGCCATCTCCGCCATGGCAATCGCGCGATGCACCGCCTCCGCCTCGGCCTTCGTCGGCCGCGTCAGCGCGTGATAAATCGGCGCGGTCTTTCCCTCGGCCAGCGCCTGCTGCACGATCACGTCAATCACCGATCCGTTCTCCGCGTGCATGCAGATCAGCGCGCCATTCTTCGCCGTCTGCCGCAGCGCCTTGAAGATCGTGGCGTCGTCCACCATCAGCACGTTGGGATAGGCCATGAACAGCTTGAAGCTGGCCACGCCCTCGCGCACCATGTCGTCCATGTCTTCCAAGCCCGCATCCGGCAGGTCCGTCACGATCATGTGCAGCCCGTAGTCGATGCACGCCTTGCCTTCGGCCTTCTTCCACCACGTGTCGAGCGCCGCGCGCATCTTCGTGCCGCGTGCCTGGATCGCGAAGTCCACAATCGTCGTCGTCCCGCCAATCGCCGCCGCCCGCGTTCCCGTCTCAAAATCGTCCGCCGACTTCGACCCGCCGAACGGCATGTCGAGATGCGTATGCGCATCGATCCCGCCCGGCAGCACCAGCAGCCCCGTCGCATCCACCACCTTGTCTGCCGCGCTCGCCGGAATCCCCGCGCGCACTTCCTTGATCACCGCGCCATCGATCAGCAGATCCGCCTTCACGCTGCCGTCGGCATTCACGATCGTTCCGTTTTGAATAAGCGTCTTCATGAATATAGCTTCCTCATTTTTTCTTGTTCATCTCTCACCTTGCTCACGTGTCATCCCGAGCGGAGCAGCTTGGGGCCCCATGATCGCGCAGCGATCGTGGGGGAAGCGGAGCCGAGCGACCTGCTTTTATTTTCTCGTCCACTCCCTATTCCGTATTCCCTATTCCCTATCTTTCCCTATTCCCTGGCGCGGCGCAAGCCGCGCCCTTCGTCCGCTCGTCCCACGTCTCCGGCTTCAGTCCCGTCTCCACCTGCACCATCGTGATGCATCCATCCACCGGGCACACCAGCGAACACAAATTGCACCCCACGCACTCGGTTTCATCCACGCGCGGAATCCGCTCCAGCGGCGTCGCATATGGCCCCTGCGCAAATGCCGCCGCCCGCTCCTTCCGCGTCACCGGCGTCTCCGCAATCGATGCGCGGCTCTCCGCTTCTTCCTCCGCCGGCGTCCGATGCAGTTCCACATGCCCATCCACCGGCCCCGTCACGCGGTCCAGATGAATGCACTGGTGCGCGCCATCCCAGCAGGCAATGTGGCACAGATCGCACCCGATGCACTTCTGCTTCGTCGATCCGCGCCACAATCTTGTAATTCAGGTTCAGGTGCTTCCACTCGGTGACTTTCGCGACCGACAGCCCGCGAAAATCCTCGATCGTCTTGAAGCCCTTCTCCCGCATCCAGTTGTCCAGCCCCTCGGCCATGTCTTCCACAATGCGATAGCCGTAGTGCATCACCGCCGTGCACACCTGCACCGTGCCGCACCCCAGCAGCATGAACTCCGCCGCATCGCGCCATGAGCCGATCCCGCCGATTCCTGAAAGCGGCAGCGCCGCCTCAGGATCGGCCAGAATCTGCTGCACCATGTTCAGCGCGATCGGCTTCACCGCCGGCCCGCAGTACCCGCCATGCGAGCTCTTCCCGTCCACGTTCGGCCGCGGCACAAACGTGTCCAGATCGATCCCGGTAATCGAATTGATCGTATTGATCGCCGACAGCCCATCCGCCCCGCCGCGCTTCGCCGCCCGCGCCACCGTGCGAATGTCGCTGATGTTCGGCGTCAGCTTCACCAGCACCGGCGTGCGCGCCTTCTCCTTCACCCACTCCGTAATCATCTGCGCGTACTCCGGCACCTGCCCCACCGCCGAACCCATCCCGCGCTCGCTCATCCCGTGCGGGCAGCCGAAGTTCAGCTCCAGCCCATCCGCGCCCGCATCCTCCGTGCGCGTCACAATCTCGTGCCACGCCTCGCGAGTCGACGCCACCATCAGCGACGCAATCACCGCGTTCTTCGGATAGCGCTTCTTCACCTCCGCCATCTCGCGTCAGATTCTGTTCCACGGTCCGGTCGCTGATCAGCTCAATATTGTTGAAGCCCATGATGCGCTGGCCGTTCCAGTCCGTCGCCGAGTAGCGCGAGCTCACATTCGTAATCGGCTCGCCAATCGTCTTCCACACCGCGCCGCCCCAGCCCGCGTCGAACGCGCGCATAATCATCTCGCCCGTATTTGTCGGCGGCGCCGACGCCAGCCAGAACGGATTCGGCGAGTTGATCCGCCCTGCAAAATTGCGAACGCGAATGTCAGGCATGTGCCACCTCCGCCGTCTTCAACATCGCCAGCGCTGCGCGCTTGCCGCCGGCCACCGCATCCACCACCTCGCGCCCGCCGTTCACGCAATCGCCGCCCGCAAAATATCGCGGATTGCCGGTTGCGCCCGACGCAGCGATCGGCCACAATCCGTCCATCGCGCACCTCAACGCCACGCAGCTCCTGCAAAAGCTCCGTCAGCGGCGACTGCCCGATCGCCGGAATCACCAGGTCGCACTCCATCGCATACTCCGAATCGGGAATCGGCAACAGCTTTCCCCCCACCTGTTGCACCTGCACCGTATCGAGCAGCAGCCGCCCGTGCCCGTCAGGACGAACGGCAACCGGCACCCGGCGCCACAAAAACTGCACGCCCTCCTGCTTGGCATGCTCATACTCAAAATCGAACGCGGAAATGTCGCTCTCACTGCGCCGGTAGAGCATATACACCGTCTCCGCGCCCAGCCTGCGTGCCGCGTTCGCAGCGTCAATCGCCGTATTTCCCGCACCCACCACCACCACCGTTCCGTGCAGCTCGCGCAGGTGTCCGGTCTTGTACGCGGCAATCAGTTCCAGCGCGTTCATCACGCCTTCCGCATCTTCCCCGGGAATGTTCAGCCTCTGCATCGCGCCCAGCCCCAGCCCCAGAAAGATGCAGTCGAACTCCGCTTCCAGCGCCTCCAGGCCCGTCGCCGAACCCACCTCCACTCCGCACCGGAACTCAACGCCCAGCCGCCGGATCATCTCCACCTCGCGCATGCTGTCCGCGGCGCGCAGCTTGTACTCGGCCACGCCGTAGGTGTTCAATCCGCCCGGCAGCTCGCGCCGCTCGATCACCGTCGCGCTCGCGCCCTCGCGGCATAACTCCGCCGCGCACGCCAGCGACGCCGGCCCTCCGCCAATGCACGCCACCCGCAGCTTGCGCGTTCCTATCGGCGCTGCCGGCGGCAGTTCTCCCGACGCCCAGAACGCATCCATCGCGTGCCGCTGCAATCGCCCAATTTGAATCGGCTTCTCGTTCTGCCGGACCATCACGCATGCGCCTTCGCACAGCACATCCACAGGACAAACGCGCGCGCAGCTCGCTCCCAGAATGTTTGCATCCAGAATGCGCGTCGCCGACCCGCGCAAATTCCCCGACGCAATGCGCTTGATAAACCCTGGCACATCGATATGCGTGGGACACGCCGCCGTGCACGGCGCGTCAAAGCAATTCAGGCAGCGGTCCGCTTCAATCACCGCAGCCTGCGCCCCAAGCGCCGCTTTCAGCTCGCTGAATCGCTCTCTAATTCGCGGATCATCCGGAATTGCCGCTGTACTCATGCTTCCCCACTCTTCAATTCCCTATTCCCTGCTCCCTGTTCCCTGTCTCTACCCCGCCACCAGCTGTCCATACAAATCGGGCCGGCGGTCCCGGTAAAACTGCCACGTGCGCCGCACTTCGGCAATCTCGTCCAGATTCAAATCGGCGGTCAGCACCTCATCCTTGTCGCGCGCTGCCTCCGCAATAATCTTTCCCCGCGGATTGCAAAAATAGCTTGTCCCGTAAAACTCTCCAATATTCCACGGCGCCTCGGTGCCCACGCGATTGATCGCGGCAATAAAGTATCCGTTCGCCGCCGCGTGCGCCGGCTGCTCCAGCTTCCACAGGTACTCGCTCAGCCCCGCCACCGTCGCCGAAGGATTGAACACAATCTCTGCCCCGTTCAATCCCAGGCAACGCGCGCCCTCCGGAAAATGCCGGTCATAACAGATATAGATGCCGACTTTGGCGAATCCCAGGTCGAAAACCGGATACCCCAGGTTCCCCGGCCGGAAATAAAACTTCTCCCAAAACCCCGGCGCCACGTGCGGAATATGCGTCTTGCGATACTTGCCCAGGTACGCGCCCTCGTTCCCGATCATCGCGGCGGTGTTATAAAAAACTCCCTCCTGCTCCACCTCGTACACCGGCACCACCATCGCTATGTGCAGTTCCTTCGCCAGCCCGCGCATCAGGTTCAGCGTCGGCCCGTCGGGAACCGCCTCGGTCATCTCGTACCACTTCACCTCTTGCTCGGCGCAGAAATACGGCCCGTTGAAAATCTCCTGCAGGCACACAATCTGCGCTCCCTGTTTCGCCGCCTCGCGAATCAGCCCCACGTGCTTCTCCACCATCGCCTTTTTCTGCTTTGGCAACGGCTCCGTCGCGGGCACTGCATTCGAAGCCTGAATAATCGAACACCGAACAATCCGGGGCATTTAAGGCCACCTCCGACCTTGAAAAGGATGTGAGTATTTGACCTTAGCTCAAACGCGCCCGTTGGGCAATAGGGCGGGCGCCGTGGCGCCAAACTGCTCCATTGCCACTTTCTTCCCGCTTCAATCAAAGCCTCTCCGGCCACTCTTTATCGGGACTCACCGGCTGCGGTTGATCAATGCCCAGATTGTTCGAAGTAATCGCTGCGAATACAAAATTCTCAGGAGGAATCGGATAGCCGGCCAGTCGTCGCAGCAGGGCCAGTTGACCCACGTGGGTCATCGCATCGGAAAAAGGCCCCTGCAACATCCTTTCCGCTGTGATCCCCTTAAACTCCGTTCCAGATTCCAGGTGGTGCGCCAGGTCCGCCACCACCTCGTGGAAATGCGCGATCGTTTCCGCAAAACTCGGCAGCATGGGTGGACGATACATTCCCCCGATAAAGAACGTCCGCGCGTAACCCAATACGCTGTCCATATGGCGGACCAGCTCGCGTGGCGTGCGCACCTTGTGGGGAGCTTGGAATTCGGCAGACTCTTCCGGAGCGCCGCGCAGCGCTTTTTGCGTCCGATACGCCAGGGCAGCTAGGAAGTGTCGTAACAAAGCGCGTTGCTCGTCCATTTGCAGTGGCTCCTCCTGTTCAGCTCAACCACATGATGAATAAATCGCTGAGTCATCCAGACCAACTGCCGGAATCCGCCTGATTTCGCTTCCCAGCCAACCTGCGATCCGCCTCATCGAGCCTCAGGCCGTAACCACCCACTCCGGCCGGCTCAGCGGCGCGGCCAGCAGCGCGCTCGCCCAGTTGTTGCCTTCGAATCGCTCCTCCTCGGCATTCCAGCGCAGCTTGTCCTGCACCTGGCAGGCGATCAGCCCAATCTGCGCCAGCGTGATGGCCCGATGCCCCACTTCAATCGGCTCCAGCGGCTGCCGGCCATCGCGAATCGCGGCAATCAAGTCATTCTTGTCCCACAGCGTCTTTGAGAAGTCCAGCTCCCCCGCCTCCGGTTCCAGCGTCAGCAGCTCAGGCTTGCTGCTGGTCATGGTCCCCGGGTATCCATCCACCTTGATCCACGCATCGCTGCCAAAGTAGCTGATGCTCGGCGTGCTGGTTGGCGTCTGCTCGCAGGTCATCACCATGGCATTCTTGTACGTGTATTGCACCTTGAAGTTGATCATTGTGTTCCACAGGCTCACCGGGAATTCGCCGTGACCCTCCACCTCCACCGGCCCCGAGTGTTCCGTGTTCGTCGCCCACTGCACCATGTCAAAGTAGTGCGCGCCCCAGTTCGCGATCATCCCCTGCGCGTGGGCCGAAAGCCTCATCCAGTTCGGACGCCGGTTGTGCTGCTTCACATCGTGCACCCGCTTCTCCGTATAAGGAACCGCCGCGGTCGGGCCCAGCCACATCTCATAGTTCAGCTCCGGCGGCGCCGGCATGTCCGGTTGCACACCCACTGGCGCGGGATCCGAAGGAAACACGATCTCGATCTTCGTGAGCGCCCCGATGTGCCCGTTCCTCACGAGCTCGACTGCATGGTTTTGCTCCCGAAGCGAACGGAATTCGCTGTCGTTGCGCGCCGTCACGCCATACTTCTTCACTGTATTGGCTAGCAGCCTTCCCTGCGCCACGCTCAAACTGATCGGCTTTTCCAGGGCAAAGTGCTTCTTCGCCTTGGCCGCCATCATTCCCATCGGCACATGCCAATGGTCAGGGGTCGAAATCATCAGCGCATCGATGTCGCGGTCCGCCATCATCTCGCGAAAGTCCGCAACCTTTCGGCAGCCTCGATACGATCCCGTTCCGTCGCGCTTCGCATAAAATGCGTTCACATACGCCTGCGCTTCGTCCATCCGCCAGCTATCCACATCGCATACCGCGACCACCTGCACGCCCGGAACCGCCATCATCTGCGGAAGGTTTGCTCCAAATGCCTGCCGCCCCGTCCCAATAAATCCCACATTGATGCGATTGCTCGGTGCATCCGCTCCCAAAACCCGCGCTCGCACAATGCTCGGCACCGCCAGCGCCGCCACCGTGCATCCTGACCCGGCAACAAAATTTCTGCGATTCATCACCGCATGCTCCCCTTGGTTTTCCGTGGCCTCTTCGCGCGGCCGCGTTTCCAAAAACCGTGCGACCGAGTATACGCCCCGTCAAAGGCCCCGCTGCGTTCCATCACCCCATCCGGGGAGTAGACTGGACCCGCCAGTTTTTCGCCGGATATTTCGGCCGCTGACTCACCACCAACCATCATCGAAGGAGAATGATGAAGAAGATGATCGAGCGTCGTGAATTTCTCAAGACAGCCGGAGCCCTCGCTGGCGCCGGTCTCGTTGCCGTACCGCTTTCATCCGCGCCATCTCATGCGCAGTCCGCCGACGCCGGCTCTGCCGCTTCCGGCAACCCGCGCCTTCTCGTCGGCTGCTGCGCCTACTCTTACCGCGAAGAGCTCACCCACGGCGGCATGACTCTCGAAGATTTCATCCTCAAGGCCGTTGAACTCCGAGTCGACACCGTCGATATGACGGTCTACTATCTCAAATCCACTGACCCCGGCTACCTTGAAAGCCTTCGCCACCTCGCCTTCAAAAATGCCGTCTGCTTCTCCGGCGCGGCATGCGGCTCCAGCATGGTCCAGGCCGATGCAGGCAAGCGCGCAGACGTCCTCCAGCAGATCAAGCAATGGGTCGAGGTCACTGACCGTCTCGGAGCCTCTCATCTTCGCGTGTTCGCGGGCAAACTCCCTCCCGGCACAACCATCCCGCAGGCGACCGATTGGGTCGTCGAAACCATGAAGCCCGCGGCCGATTACTCGGCATCGAAAGGCATCATGCTCGGCCTCGAAGATCACTCCGGCGTCTCGCAAACCGCCGACGTCTGCCTTGAAATCATGCATCGCGTCAACTCGCCCTACGCCGGCGTCAATCTCGACATCACGCACTTCATCCCCTCGGCCACAGAGGACTCCTACGCGCAAATCGCTGCCTGCATCCCCTACGCCACCGTTTCTCACATCCGCGATAAGTTCGACGACGGGACGCCCATCGACATGGACCGGGTTTGGAAAATGTATGCCGATGCCGGCCACAAAGGCGCCATGTCCATCGAGTACGAGGGCGGCCCGCATGGAGACCCCGCCGCCATCGGCGTGCCCAAGCTCGTCGCCAGGGTCCGCGAGCTTTGCCACAAATATTCCACGGTTTGACTTGCCTCTCGTTAAATCCAATAATTGGATTGAATGAATATCTACGAGGAGATCGTGAAGCTGCAGCGCCAGGGCCACAGGGGAGCTGTGGCCACGATCGTCAACTCGCGCGGCTCCATCCCCTCCTTCCAATGCGCCAAAATGCTCATTCGCGACGACGGCTCGATCGCCGGCACCATCGGCGGCGGCTGCGTCGAAGCTGAAGTCTGGCAGGCAGCGCGCGAAGTCATCGCCCAGGAAAAGCCGCGCACGCTCTCTTTCGATCTCAACCAGGACCCCAAATACGATACCGGCCTCGTCTGTGGAGGCACTTTGGAAATCTTCATCGAGCCTGTCCTGCCCGTGCCTTTGCTTTACATCTTCGGCGCCGGCCACGTCGCCATCGAGCTCTTCAAAGCCGCCACCAATGCGGGCTTCGACTGCATTGTCACCGACGACCGCGAAACCTACGCCAACGCCGAGCGATTTCCCAACGCGCTTGAGGTCATCGCCAAAGACTTTGACGAAGCGCTCGCCGGCCTCACGCCCAGCGAGTCCTCCTACATCGTCATCGTCACGCGCGGCCATCGCGACGACATGCGCGTCCTCCGCTGGGCGGTACAAACCCAGGCGCGCTACATCGGCATGGTCGGCTCCAAGCGCAAAGCCATCACCGTCTTTCGCGAGCTCACGCGCGAAGGCCTCAACCCAGAGCTCTTTGAGCGCGTGCACTCTCCCGTAGGCCTCGACATCGGCGCCGTCACCCCTGAAGAGATTGCCGTCTCCATCGTGGCAGAACTTATCGCCCAGCGCCGCCGCTCGGAGCGCGCTCTACCCCACATGAGCTGGTTTCACAGCAGCCGCCACATCGCGGCCTCCGCCGGCGTCGATACCGGGCCTGACGAAGCCAGAATCACCGACGTGTCATCCTGAGCGGAGTCCGCCGCGGCGGACGAAGTCGAAGGATCTGCGGTTGCTTTTCGTCCAACAATGTTCTTGCATCTTGCATCGCATTCAGCTCTCGGTGCCCCACCATCGCCATCCGCCGCCTCGGATTTTTGCCGCCAGGCTGGGATCGCGCTATCGTCTTCCTATGGCCACCGTTTCCAACCTCTGCGGCCTCATCCTCGCAGCCGGCGAATCCTCGCGCATGGGAACCGACAAGGCGCTGCTTCCCTGGCCGCCGCCGTCACCCGGTGCAGCCGTTCCGCCCTCTCAAACGCTTCTCTCCGCGGCCATCCTTGCCCTCAAACCCTTCGCGAGCACGATGATCGTCGTCGCTGGCAAAAACGCCACAGCTCTCACGCCCATCATCGAGGCGTCGGGCGCAGTCCTCGCCCACAACCCAAACCCCGAGCGCGGTCAATTCAGTTCTCTGCAAGTCGGACTGCGCGAACTTCTTCCCCGCGGCTTTACCGCCGCCGTAATTACACCCGTAGATTGCCCGCCTTTTGGCGCCAAGTCGCTCGAACTTCTCTGCGCATCTTTCGAGCGTGCGCTCAAGCGTGGCTTCTGGGCCGTCGCTCCTGAGAACAATGGCAAACACGGCCATCCGTTGTTCGCAAATCGCAATCTAATCGATGCCTTCCTCGCCGCGCCCGTCACCAGCACCGCACGCGAAGTTCTCCACGCGCATGCGCAACGCATCGAATACGTCCCCGTTCCCGACCCGCTCGCAAAGGCCGGCCTCAACACGCCCGCCGACTACGCCGCCCTGGCCGCAAAAACGCCGCCCTCGCCCTAGCGGCCCGAGATTGATGTGCGCATTCAATCTGCGCTGTCATCCTGAGCGGAGTTTGGTGCGCTTTGCGCGCCAAACGGAGTCGAAGGACCTGCATTTACGATGCTCGATCAATGAAACAAGCTTTGGAGATAACGCCTCAAAGCTTTCCGCCCAGCTTCCCCACCACCGCCCCCAGCGCGTCCATCGCCAGGTGGCTCGCATGCGACGACGCCTCCGGAAGCCCGCCCACCGCGCGCACCAGCTCTTCCCTGCTAAGCCTCCGCGCTTCGTCCACGGTCTTCCCGCTCACCAGTTCCGTCAGCGCCGAGCCGCACGCCATCGCGGCCACGCACCCCTTCGCCCGAAATCGAATCTCCGCAATCCGTCCGGCCGAAATCTTCACCGTGAGTTCCAGAATGTCGCCGCACGCAGGATTCTCTATCCGCGCCGAAGCGTCCGCATTGGCAACCGTGCCCGCGTTGCGCGGGTGCTCAAAATGATCGAGAACTTGCGGCGAATACATGCGCCTTGCCTACATCCCTGACCGCTTTTTCTACTCCGAAAGGGGTGCCCCATGTCTCGTCCGCCGCGGCGGATGAGACGTGGGATAACTAAGGCTTAGAATACCGATCCGCGCAGTCAGGGATCCATCCGCTCAGCGCGGACCAACCACTCCGTTCGCCGCCTGCGCCTTGGCTTGCATCTGCCGCGCGTCCAGAATTTCCGTCACCAGGAACAAGTCCGCCAGCAGCGCGCGCAAATGGATCGACGCGTTCAGATTGTCGATCAACTGCGAACTAATCGAAGTCTGCGCCAGCACCATCTCCACCGCCGCCACGGCGCTCTCCGCATCGCGCTGCAGCACCGCAAAAAACGCCTCGTATTTCTCGGCCGGCGCCAGTTGCTCCTCATCAATCGTTTCAGCGTAGCTCCGCGCGAGTCCGCGCATCGCCTCGGCCGCGCGTGTCAAATGCTCGCGCAGTTGCTTGCCCGCCTCGCCGGCATCGTCGCCAGTCACTCCGCGGGCTGCATAGGAGAGCGTGAACTCGTAGCACTCCTCAATGGTTTCGCAATGTTGCTGGATGTCAGTCGCCATCGCTTGCGGCTAAGCCCCGTTTCGTTTCAGGGGCTGACGGCCCTTTTACGGCCCATCGCCCGGTGTCGTGCTCCTCTAGGTAGAAATCGCGGCTCATCCAGCCAAAGATCATCGACTTGGTGATGGGGATCTTCTCGGGCCGCACTCCCATGTAGATGTGCATGATCGTCAGCGCGATAAATCCCACGCCGGCCAGCCCATGCAGCACATACATCAGGCCCCAAGTCATATCGGTGAACAAATACGGATTCCGCGTGAAGATTCCCGTCTGCACGCGCTTCATCATAAACAAGCCGGTAATGATCACCGCCAGCCCGGCCAGCATCACCGCACCGTGATACAGCTTGTTCTCGAGCGGATACTTCGCAAACTTGTTGGGCAGCGGCGCATCTTTTCCGAAGAACCGCTTTGTTCGATTCATCGCGTCGCGCAAATCCGTCCTGTCCGGCCAAATCGACCAGAAGTCGAGAAAAAATGTCGAATGCACGATGTGAAAAAGGATTGAGACCGTCAGCACCACGCCCGCAATCCAGTGGTACAGCACCCAGTTGAATTGCACCCCCACCTTGGGCAGAAACGCCGTAATCAGCAGCGTGATCATCGACGCCGCCATAATCCAATGAAACAGCCTCGCCGACAGCGTATGTCTCGGCACGCGCTCCGGAATCACCGCCGCACTCACATCGGCCTTGCGCTCCGCAAATCGCTTGGGCGGTTTCACCACGATCAGGTACAGCGCGTGCACGATCATGAAGAAAAATCCCGCAATGACCGCAACCCATATCAGTCCCCACGCAATGTGAATCGGGACCGATTTTCCCCACGGACTTGTGGCCCACTGGATTAACTCCATGTCGCCTCCGTTACACCACCAATCGCGCGTTTCACCAGGTTCCTCATCAGCGGAATCTTGTATGCATTAAACTGCAACGGCACCGCGCCCTCGACCGCCAGCTTGCCCGCCATCTCACCCGTGTCCGCGTTCGCCGGCTTGCCGCGCACCGCGTCCTCCACTGCTTTCAGCCGCATCGGCTTTGGTGCCACCGCATTCACCGCGATTCTGATGTCGCCGATATTGTTCCCGTTCAGCTTCATCGCACTCGCCACATTCATCAGCGGGAAATCCCACACGTTCCGGTCCCGCACCTTCTCAAAATAGAATTTCGATCCCGCCCACGTGGATGGAATGCGGATCGCCGTCAGCAGATCGCCTGGCTTCAGAATATTCAGCTTGGTAATGTCCAGTTCCGGCCCGACAAAATAATCCTCGGCATCCACCACGCGCTCGCCCTTTGAAGTTTGCATCACGAACTTCGCGTCCAGCGCAATCAGCGCCGGAGCCGAATCCGACGGATGCACAGCCACGCAGCGGTCCGCGCCAAAAATCGCGTGCTCGCGATTCCGTCCCACCGGCGTGTCCGCGTAACAAATGTTGCCGCCTGCGCGATAGCACGGCCAGCCGCCGCGGTAGTACCAGCAGCGCGCGTCCTGCGACACGTTGCCGCCCAGCGTGCCCTGGTTGCGAATCTGCGGCGAAGCCACCAGTTCCACCGCCTGCGCCAGCACGCCATAATCCTTCTGGATCGCCGGATGATTCCCAATCTCCGTCAGCGTGGTCATCGCGCCAATCTCCACGCCGTCGCCGGTGGTGCGAATCCCCTTGAGCTCCTCTATCCCGCTCAGGTCCACCAGCACCTTCGGCTTCTTGATGCGGTCCTTCAGCCAGTCGAAGCTGTCCAGACCTCCGGCCATCACCCACGCTTCTTCGCCGTGTTGCTCCAGCAACTGTTGCGCATCCGCGGCAGTGTCCGGCTGAAGCAGATCAAACGCCGGCATCACATCTCGAATTACCGCCATGATTCACTCCATGTCCATCACATCGATTCGATCTCGCATCCCACGTCCCTAGTCCCACGTCCCTAGTCCCTAGTCCCTAGTCCCTGTCCCTAGTCCCTAGTCCCTACGTCCCTGTCTTTCTCAAATATGCGCCACCAATGGATTCTGCATCGGCCGTCCAGCTTCATACGACGTCAGAATGGTGTCCGCATTCACCGGCGCGCGCTGGAAGATGTTGTCTCCGAGCGCATCGGCCAGCGCGTTCAGGATCGCCGCGCATCCGCCGCCCACCGGCGGCTCGCCGCAACCGCGCGCCCCCACCGGCGTCTCAGGATCGGGAATGTTCAGCGCATTCCATTTCATGTCCACCGGCACATCCAGAATCGTCGGCGGCCTGTTCTGGTAAAAGCGTTCCGCCACTGTAATGCCATACTGCGGGTCGATCACCCACTTCTGCCCGATGGCATGGCCGATGCCCAGCGTGGAACGCCCTAAGATTTGCCCGCCCAGCGCCGCCGGATGCAGCACCGTCCCCACGTCCGCATAGGCCAGGTAATCGACGATGTTGTACTTGCCCGTCTCCACATCGGCCTCTACCTCCGCGAAGCAGGCAAGATAGGAATACGAATCGCCATCGTGCGGAAACTTGTCGCTCGCTGAAGCCACCAGCCCCTGCCCTGCCAAATTGGCGACCGCCTGCTTCGTCGCTTTGTGCACGTCGGGATTCACATCGTGACCGTCGTAGATGCCGCCCAGCTTGACGGCATGTTGCGCCGCCTCCGCGAAGCTCAACCCCGCTCCGCCGCCCTTGCGCGTCACGCGCAGGTTGGCAACTTCGTATTCCGCCGGCTGCCCGCCCAGCTTCTTTGCCGCCACTTCTTTCAGTCTCTGCACGCACTCCAGGCCCGTTGCGTGCGCTGCGCGCGTCATGGCATGCACGGTCTGGCTGCCGCCCGAGTCGCAGGTATACGGAAAATGCTTCGACGTGTCGCCCCACACAATGTCGCAGGCATCCCACGGCACGTCCAGAACCTCCGCAGCCGCGCGATGCACGTCGATCACCGCTTCGGTTCCAAGGTTGCCAATGCCCGATTGGATCTGCACGCGGCCCTGCGGAGTGATCACGATCAGTCCGTCGAACCCCGTGCTGCCGCCGTGAAATGTCGTCAGTGCCACCCCCAGGCCGCGCACCTTGCTGCCAATTCGCTTGGGCTTTTGCGCCACACGTTCATTCCACTTGAACTGCTCCGCGCCCAAATCCAGCGTCTGCTTTTGAAAGCAGCTCGTCACATACGCGCGTTTGCCCTGATGATTCGGCGGCCCGTACTCCGCTTTGCCCTCCGGACAATTCACGCGCCGCAGCGCCACCTGGTCGACGCCTAGCTGGCGCGCGGCCTTTGACAGGATCGGCTCCATGATCGCGATGGCCTGCATGCCTCCCGGCGCGCTCTGCGCGCTGCGCGGCGGCGTGTTGGTCGCCACCGTCACATTGCGGAACCGCATGGCGGGCGGCTGATACTGCAATGATGCGATGCTCGCGGTCGAGCCGCCATCTCCGTTCGAGCCATACGATCCCGCATCGGAAACCAGAAACATGTCGACCGCTGTGATCCGGCCGTCCTTGGCAAAACCCACCTTCGTGCGCGCCCGAATGCCGGGCCGCGCCCGCCCGATAAAATGCTCTTCCTGGCGGCTGATGCGCATCATCACCGGAGCATTCAGTTTCTTCGAAAGCAGCGCGGGAATCACCAGCGTCAGCGCGCCGGTAATCTTGCTGCCAAATCCCCCGCCCGTATATTCGCTGATGAAAACCACCTTGTCTTCATCCATCTGCATCCAGCGCGCAATCGCGGCAACGGTCTGAAAGGTGCTCTGCGTCCCCGTATAAAGGAAGAGCTTCCCGTTCTGCCAATAAGCCATCGTTGTGCGCGGCTCCAGGCACTGGTGGCTCACGTCCGGCGTCTGGAACGTCTCGTCCAGCACCAGCGCGGCATTCTTGAAGCCGGCTTCCACATCGCCATACGACCATGTGTCGGGTGCATGTCCCATGGGCATGCGGCCCTCTTTTTCCGCGGCAAAATCCTCGTCTGTCCATTTCAGTTCAGTCAGCGTCAACGGTCCGCGGGCCGTCCCTTGCCGCACCCAAACGTTCCCTTCCTCGCGCGCATTCGAGCCACCGGGTCTCAGGCTCTCCAATGGATCGGTTGCGAACGGCAGCGGCTCCATATCGATCTCGATCTTTTCAATCGCTTCCGCGCAGGTCAGCTCATCCACGGCCGCCACCGCCAGAATCGGCTCGCCCTGGTACATCGGCTGATCGGTCAGCGCCAGTTCGCCCCATTTGTCGGCCTTGATCATGGTCCCGTTGTCGTTCATGTAATCCGCGTGCCCGGGAACCTCCGCCGGCGTAAGAATCGCCTTCACCCCCGGCATCGCCAGCGCCTTTTCGGCATTGATGCTCTTTACCCGCGCGTGCGGCATCGGGCTCAGAACCAGCCGGCAAAACAGCATTCCTTCCGCGCGAAAATCTTCCGCATACTTCGCCTGCCCCGTCACCTTCGCCACCAGGTCGCTGGTCGAGTAGTCCTTGCCAATCAGCTTGTATCCCGTCCCAAACGGGCGCGGCTTCTCATTCTCGGCTTTCATCACATCATCGGGCGTCTCAGCCATCTCAAGCCCTCCTCATGTATTCCGCGCCACGCATCATTGCGTCCAGAATTTTCGTGTAGTCCTGGCACCGGCACAGGTTCCCGCTGATGCCGTGCGCCAGCTCCGCCCGCGTCGGGTTGGGATGCGTCTTCAGGTATCCCACCGCCGACATGATGAATCCCGACATGCAGAACGCGCACTGGAAGCCCTGCTCGTCCACCACCGCCTTCTGCACCGGGTGCAGCGTGCCATCGTCCGCCGCCAGGCCTTCAATCGTGGTCACCTTGCGTCCGCGTACCGTGTTCGTCAGCACCGAGCAGCTATAGTGCGGCACATCGTCAATCAGCACCGTGCAGGCTCCGCACTCCGCGCGATCGCAGCCCAGCTTGGTCCCGGTCAGTCCCAGCTTGTAGCGCAGCGTCCACGCCAGCGTCTCCTGCCTCATCACTTCCACGCGGCGCATCTTGCCGTTCACGTTCAACGCGATCAGCCGCTCGCCGCCGAAGCTCCTTCCGCGGCCAGGCGACAAGATCTTGTAGCTCGCCGCGCTCACCACGGCGCCTCCGGCAATCACGCCCAGAATGAATCGGCGTCGCGTAATCGTTTTCGATTTGCTTTGGGGATCTTCCATCTCCGGCATGGCAGTTTCTCCGGTTTGCGGGTCGTTCCACTTTCTGGAACGGTTCAGTAGAGCATCGCTCGTGTTTGCGGGGAACGCGCTGCCGCGCTTGCTCAATTCACGCGACGCTTGGCGTTATTCTAGCCCCACTTCCTTGGCCCGTGCAAAACCCCGTCGCATCCCCCGCCGGCCCTCCCTGGCGCATGCCAAACCCGGTCCCTCCCGCACAAGAAATACGCAACTTTCCGCATTACCCACGCATCCTACGGCCTGTTCCACGTTCGTCTTCTTCATCCCATCGATTGGTGGCCATGAACTTATGACGGAGACACCGGTCCGTCAGACGCAAGGCAATGCGGTTTCTCCGTGGCTGATCGCCGTCTCCGTGATGCTCGCCACTTTCATGGAGGTGCTTGACACCGCCATCGTCGCCGTCGCCCTGCCCTATATCGCTGGCTCGCTTTCCGCCACCACCAGCGAAGCTACCTGGGTCCTCACCAGTTACCTCATCGCCAACGCCGTCATCCTTCCCGCCAGCAACTGGTTCGCCTTGCGCTTCGGGCGCAAGCGCTTTCTCATCACCTGCGTCCTCATCTTCACTGCCGCATCCTTTTGCTGCGGAGCCGCGCCCAGCCTTCCTCTCATGCTGCTGGCGCGCATCGTGCAGGGCGCCGGAGGCGGCGCGCTCCAGCCGCTTTCCCAGGCCATCCTGCTTGAAAGCTTCGAGCCCCGCAAACGCGGCCAGGCCATGGCTGTCTTCGCCTTCGGAGTCGTCGTAGCTCCCATCCTCGGACCCACGCTCGGCGGATGGCTCACCGACGCCTACAGCTGGCGCTATGCCTTCTATATCAACATCCCCGTGGGCATCCTGGCAGCCTTCATGATCGCCCGCTTCATCCATGACCCGCCGTACGTCAAAAACGCCAAGCCCGGAAAATTCGACAACCTCGGCTTCGGGCTCCTCATCGTCTGGACCGGCTGCATGCAGGTCGTCCTCGACAAGGGCCAGGAAGTTGACTGGTTCGGCGCAACCTGGGTGCGCTTGGCCACGGCTACGGCCGTTGTTGCGCTCGTCTGGTGGATCGTTTACTCCTGCCGCACCCGCAAACCGCTCGTCAACCTGCGCGTGGTTTCCGACCGCAATTTCGCCGTCGGCTGTCTCCTCATGATCCTCTTCGGCGTCGCTGTCTATTCCATGGTCACCGTGCTGCCCCTCTTCTATCAGGAACTGCTCGGCTACACCGCATTTACCGCGGGTATCGTCGTCTTTCCCCGTGGCATCGGCGCCATCACCGCCATGCCGGTCATTGGATACCTCAGCGGCCGCGTTGACCCGCGCTACCTGCTCACCTTCGGCTTCATCATCTTCGGCATCACCTCGCTCATGTTCGGCAACGTGAACCTCTCCGTAGGTCCCGAAACGCTCCTCTGGCCCATCATCATTACCGGCTTTGCCTTGAGCTTTGTCTTCGTACCCATCACCACGCAGGCCTACACCAATCTCCAAAATGAGCAAATCGGAAACGCCAGCGGCGTCTTCAACCTGGTGCGCAATATCGGCGGCTCGGTGGGAATCTCCATCTCACAAACGTTGCTCGTCCGCCGCACCGATCTTCACCAGAACCAGATTGCCGGCTCTGTCGCCCAATCGCAGCCCTGGCTCCAGATGCGATCCGCACAATTGAACGCAGCGCTTGGCCACTTCACCAGCCCCGCCAACGCCATGCCCCAGTCCCACGGAATGCTCTATCAAGCTCTAGGCCAGCAGGCATTGCTCTGGGCCTACGTCGACATCTTCCGCTGGACCTCCCTGCTCTGCTTCTTCTGCGTATTCCTGGTCTGGCTCTTCACCAAGGCCAAGCGCACCCACGCCCCCGCCGGCGCCCATTGACGAACTATCTTTCAGTCTGCCTCGCGACTCCGCTCCAGAACGCGAATGAGTTGCCTGCAAATCAATAGCGGAATGCTCCCCAATACACCAAAGCTGCAATCGATCAACCGCCAGCCCACTGGAATACCCCGAATCGGCCCAGCAATGAGCGCCAGTGGGATCACGCCCGCACACGCGATCAATCCGAAAGTGATCACCCACTTGTTGCGCACCGGATCGACATACGGACCAATGAATGCAATCGCAATGACCAGGTGCGCGAACGCAAGCCAATCCGTTCCGTAGGCCAGGAACGGATAGCGGGCACCGGTAAAATCTAGTGCGTCGCCGACGCGCTCGATCCACTGGAGCAGGCCCACTGACTGCGCAATCGGCCGTAGCCACGCTATATCGAGCAGGGCCGCGAGCCATCTGACTTCGGCCTGCAACGGGAATGCCGTAGCGCCGCTAAAAACCAGCCCCGCCATGAATACCGCGAGCCAGAACCGAATCCGTCGCAAAGGATTAAATTCCGCCATCGGCATCATCATCGCAGCCAGCCCCAGCTCACAGGCACCCGACCCCCCGCGCCACAACCGTTGCCGTCTCCTGCGCACCCCCAAAGCGCCGCTCCCTGCCGCTGAACTCCTCCACGGCCGCATCCAGATCTCCCTCATCGAACTCCGGCCACATTCGATCGGTAAACACAAGCTCGGCGTACGCGCACTCCCACAATAGAAAATCCGACAGCCGCTTCTCGCCGCCGGTGCGGATCAGCAGGTCCACTTCCCCGCTTTCTCCGGTAAGCGCCCGCATCAGCATCGGGCGCAGCCGCTCGACAGCCGTCGCCGCCTCGCCGCCCAGCGCCGCCGCCTCGCAAGCCGCACGCGCAATCGCCTCGCGCGACGAGTAATCAATCGCCACGCGCAAACGCAATCCGCGTCCGCCTGCCGTCGCTTCTTCCGCGTTCTCAATCGCACGCAGCGCCATCGCCGGCAATCGATCGCGCCGCCCGATCGCCTCGAACCGCGCCCCGCGTCTCCGCAGCCTCTCGGTTTCCAGCCGCAAAAATGCCCTCAGCAGCCAGAAGATTCTCTCCACCTCCGCTGCCGGCCGCCGCCAGTTGTCCGACGAAAACGCGTAAAGCGTCAGGCAACGCACCCCGATCTCGTCCGCATGTTCCACAATCCGCCGCGCAGCCATGATTCCCGCGCGATGCCCCGCCACGCGCGGCAAATCGCGGCGCGTCGCCCAGCGCCCGTTTCCGTCCATGATGACTGCGACGTGTAATCCGTCCCTGCGTTCTACCGGCATCGTCAATGCCCCCTCAAGGGTCTGTCGTTCGTTCCCAACGCCTCGCGAACTTCGCGCCTTTCTGCTTTACGGTGTTCCCGTCGTCATCGAATTCATCCCTCCCCTGGCGCGTCCTTCACCGGCAGCGAACCATACCAGTCGATCCCGCGCGTCAGGTACATCGCCGCGGCCACCGCCACAAAACTTGCCACGGCGCCTACGAGCAGCGCATAGTCCTTCAGCCGGAGCAGCACATAAATCAACGCATACAGCGGGCAAAACACAGCAAACGCTCTCAGCCCCAGGCTCCAGCTCTTGAAAATCCACTTCGCGTTCACTGAGAGCAGCCCCACCGTCGCCCCGCCCGCAATCAAAAAACCCACGTCGAATCCCACCTTTTCCGATAGCGACAACAGCAGCAGGTAGAAAATGATCTGCGCCACGCCCACCAGGACGTACTGCGCAGGGTGGACCCGTCTGCCGCTCGTCACTTCAAATGTGAAATACGTAAGAAACACCAGCCCTTCGAAAAGAAGCACATACTTCAGCGAGCGGTTCACTGATTGATACGAGTCCACCGTCACATCCGTAGCCGCACCGCCAATCCGGGCCCCGGCATCCGCGGCGCGTGTCATGCGCTCAGTCACCAACCCCTGAACAAAGAGCCCCGGAATATTCATCAGCAGCGCCAGCACACACACCACAATCAGCTTCACTCCCGCCGACCGCGTGCTCACTCTCGGTTGCGCATTCGCATTCAACGAAAATCCACTCATCGTCTCTCCTTCTTTGCCCTTCACTTTGTACTGCAAAGTATCACTGCAAAAAAACTCACACCCTCGACGGCGTCATGCCCACCATCAGCTTCGGCGTCGATTCATCCTTCACTCTCGCCGCATCCTTGATCACCTGTTCCAAAGTCGTCAGGTACTCGAGATAACTCTTCCGACCCGAAACCGTAATTCGGCAAATCGTCAACGGCCGGTTCCGGTCGTGTCCCTTCACAATCTCCACCATCCTGGCCTTCTCCAGCACTCTCAGGTGGCGGCTCAGGTTGCCGTCCGTCAGCGCGCACAGCTCCTTCAGGTCGTTGAACGTCAGCCCCTTCGCATTCGTCATCAGGCTTGTCAGCACGCTCAACCGCGCGCGCTCGTGAATCACCCGGTCCAGCCCTTCGTATGCAAAGCGCCCCTCGCTCCCCCGCGCCTTACCTTTCATCTCTCGCCTCCCGCGACCCTTCCCGCGATCTTCTCAGCAGAATCGCCGCCACCAGCAACTGTCCCGCGCCATATGGAACGCCCATCGCCCACGGCGAAAAAGCGCGTGCATCACCGAGTGAAACACACAGCAGGCCGGTGAAGAGATACCACACGCCCGCCGCAAACATTGGCCTTGGCAAAAACCTGCACGATGAAAACACTCCCAGGCTGAAAATCACCTGCCACACTCCCGGCAGTATCCACGCATCCGCCGGTACGTAGCGCACCAGCACATAGGTCATCAATCCGCCCGCGGCCGCCGACGGCAAAAACTGCTCCACCGCCATCCCGATCATCGCGTCCGCCATCCCGCGGTGCATCCGCTTGGTCCGCGCAAACATCTCCACGCCGATCAGCGCAGCCGACACCACGGCGGTCGAAATCCAAATCGCAAGGTAAGCCGCAAGGTTTTGCTGTGCATCGGGCAGCCAGCGCCATTGCGCTGTCGCCGCTGCCAACGCAAACAACCCCGTCGCTGCCAGTGTCGCCGGGCCGTAGCCGCGAAAATCCGTGCTCCGCGCCACCTGCTTCCGTATGCTGCTGATGTCTCCCAGCGCCTTGTTCAGGTCCTGCATTCCAGTCTCACTTTACACTGCAAAGTAACTCATCCCTTCGCTCCTGTCAAGCCGCCCCACGGCGCCACTCCCATCGCCAACCCGGCAGCCGAACCCCGGCGCGAAGCGCGTTGATCGATGCCGTGCGCCCAACATCTCGCTTTTGAGATGTGGGAAGAGTCGGGTGCCCCACATCTCGCTTTTGAGATGTGGGATGGTTCGATTCCTGCTCTCCTGATATATCCTTCCCCCAAATGACGAAGGGCCTTGTTCGCTATCAGCAAGCCGGAGATCTGAAAGCGATCCCCGCAAACCAAACGCCCCAGCACCCATCCCTTGACATTCGACAGGAGTTGCATTAGTTTGGTGTCGATTGTCGAGGGGAAATGCCACAGCCGACCGATTTGCTCCAGGGAACATTGGACCTCCTCATCTTGAAGACACTCGCTCTTGAACCAATGCACGGCTGGGGAGTGGCGCAACGGATCCAGCAAGTTTCCAAAGACGCGCTCCAGATTGGACAAGGTTCGCTCTACCCGGCTCTGTACCGGTTGGAATACAAGGGTTGGATCCGATCCGATTGGGGAACTTCAGAGAATAACCGACGCGCCAAGTTTTATCGGCTGACGTCCGCTGGCAAAAAGCGGCTCCAGACCGAGCTCGCCGCCTGGAATCGGTTGTCGGCTGCGATTGCGTTGGTGCTTGGCCGTAACGCGGAAGCCTCGTCATGATCGTTGAGTTCATCACTCGGCTTCGCTTCCTCCTCTTTCGCAAGAAGAGACATGAAATGGACGAAGAGCTCCGGTTTCATCTGGAGCAGTCCATTGCCGCTAAAGTGGCCGCCGGTCTCGCTGCCGACGAGGCGCGCCGTCAGGCGCTAATCGAATTTGGCGGTGTGGAGCGTGCCCGCGAACAGTGCGAGCAGCAGCGTCCCGGGCTCTGGATCAACACGTTCGCCCAGGATGTGCGCTACGGTATCCGCGCGCTGCGCAAATCGCCTGGGTTTACCGCGACTGCCTTGATAACCCTGGCGCTCGGCATAGGAGCCAACACTGCCATCTTTACCGTAGTCAACGCGGTGTTACTCAAGCCGCTGAGTTACCCCAACGCCGATCGCATCGTGGAATTCGGTTTTCGATCATCGGTGATTGTCAATTTCCTTTCCTGCGTTCCCGAATTTCACGCCTATCAGCGACAAACAGGAATCTTCACTGAAGTTGCGGCATACGATTTTGTCGGCCCCGGCTTCGATCTCACCGGCGAACACCCCGAACAGATCAATGGCATTCACGTTACACAGGGATACTTCCGTGTTTTCGGCGCTCCGGTCATCCTGGGGCGGACCTTCACCCCGCAGGAAGATGCGCCCAATGGCGGCCAGGTGGTCGTGTTGAGCTACGGACTGTGGCAGCGCAAGTTTGGCGGCGACCTGGCGGTCATCGGGAAGTCGCTCTTAATGGGCAATGAGCCGTATACGATCATCGGCGTCATCGGAAAACGGTTTGTCAGCGACCCCGAAGCGGATATCTGGCTGCCGTTCCAGTTTCCGCCTGTCAGCAGCGACATGAATCACTTCTTTCATGTCGCCGGCCTTCTCAAGCCCGGCGTCACCCTTGAGCAGGCAAACGCGCAATTGCAGCTTGCTGCCGCTCAGTACCATCGCGATTATCCAAAGCAAACCGGTCCACGAATTCGCTTCCAGGTTCAGCCGCTCCGCGACAGCATCGTCGGAGACGTACGCAATTCCCTCATGATCCTCCTTGGCGCCGTCAGCCTGGTGCTGCTCATCGCCTGCGCGAATGTCGCAAATCTTCTGCTTGCGCGCGCCACTGCGCGGAAGCGGGAATTCGCCATCCGCGGCGCTCTCGGCGCCAGCCGCTGGCGCGTCGTTCGTCAACTGCTCATTGAAAGCGCCTTGCTCACCATCGCCGACGGCGTTCTCGGCCTCGGTCTCGGTTTCGCCGGCGTTCGCGCTTTGCTGGCCATCAGCCCTCCGGGATTGCCGCGTATCGGCGAGGGCGGCTCCGCGGTCGCAGTAGATTGGCGCGTACTCGCGTTCACCCTCGCGGCTACGCTACTTACCGGCATTCTGTTCGGACTCTTTCCTGCCCTCGGCGCGTCGCGCACTGACCTGACCTCCGTGATGAATGCAGGCGGCAGCCGCTCCGGTGCCGGGCCTCGTCAGGGGTGGGCCCGCTCGTTGCTTGTCGTATGCGAAGTGTCCTTGGCCCTCGTTCTGCTCATTGGCTCGGGGCTTCTCATCCGCACACTCCTGGCTCTTCATGCGGTCGAGCCCGGCTTCGATGCACACAACGTCCTCACCTTGGAAATGTCGCTTAACGGCGAGCGTTTCCAGACGACCGAGGGCGTGGCCCAGCTTTCGCACGACGGACGCGAACGATTGAATGCCATGCCGGGAGTGGAGATCTCGGCGGCCGCTTTCTGGTTACCGATCGCGGTTGGCGATGCACTGCCTTTCCAAATTGTTGGAGATCCGGTCGACAAAGACCGCCAGAACGGAAGCAGGTGGATGAGTGTTTCGCCCGGATACTTGGATGTCTTCAAGATTCCCATCCTGCGCGGGCGCGCCTTCAACGAAGGCGATACAGCGAGCGCACCAGCCGTCGCACTCATCAATCAGACGATCGCGGAACGCTATTGGTCAGGGCAGAACCCCATCGGGCATCAAATCGCCATCAGCAAAGGAGGAGGCCCGGGCTTGGACGAATCCATTCACACCATCGTGGGAGTAGTCGGCGACACACACAATGCTGGTCTCGGCCGTCCCCCTGGCAACCTGGTGATGGTTCCCATCTCCCAGGTCACCGACGCCTACACCCGCTCCTACACCAACGGCCAACCGCTTTTTTGGGTGGTTCGCACCCATAGCGACCCACGCCAGGCCATCCCTGCCATCACAGAGCGGCTCCGGCTTTCGAGCGGCGGCTTTCCGGTCGCGCGCGTCCGCACCATGGACGAGGTCATGGGAACTTCGACGGCCCGCGAAAACTTCAACATGCTGCTGCTGACTATCCTGGGAGGAGTCGCGCTGGTTCTCGCCGCGATCGGTATCTTCGGCCTCATGGCTTACTCCGTCGCGCAGCGCTCACAGGAGCTGGGCGTTCGCATGGCGCTCGGTGCGGACCGCTCCGCCATTCGCAGCTTTGTCGTTTGGAACGGCATGCGGCTCGTCGTCATCGGCATAATCATCGGCGTTGCCGCGGCCCTCTTGTTGACACACCTGATCGCGAGCCTGCTTTTCGGCGTGCGGCCCCTGGATCCGGCTGCGTTCTTCTTTGCGCCTCTTATTCTTTCGGCCGTCGCGCTGCTCGCGGTGTGGCTGCCTGCCTCGCGCGCCTCCAAGATCGACCCCATGCAGGCCTTGCGCACAGAGTAATCAGCACGACAAAACGCGATCCAGCCGTTCGATCAGGGCCGCCGCTCATCGAGTGAGTTGCGCGCAGCGACTACAGGACGCTAGCTCCGCGAACTCCGCTGCCTTTCCGCTGTCAAGCCCTCTCGTCGCTCGCCCCCCGCTCCCAGCCTGCTAACTCTCTGATTCGCCGCGCGATCCTCGACTTCTTCCCCCTCACTCCTTTTGCATATAATTTCCCGCTTTCGGCGCACAATGGCGTTAGGGTTCGGGAAGGCGCCGAGCAACAGGTCAGGCAGCCTGCCGGATCTCGTCGCATTTCAGCGTAAAGGATCACAATCTGGAACCAAACAACGCAAAAGCCGCAAAAAATGCCCGTAAGTCCTTTGAATTGGGGATCCTAACGACTAACCCCTCTGGAATCAATGGGCTGGAGCAAATGATCAGAGACCAAGCCGCTGAAGGGAAAGCGCTTAACCTCAAAAGGGGATGGGGGGGAGGAGTAACTCAGAAGTACATGGCTGTGGAAATATCCAGCCAACGGGCCCAGGCGCAAACCGCCTTTACAAAAAAAGGCCAGCTCCCGCCCCCGAATTCCCGGGAGCAGGACGCTGGACCATTCCGTAGAATAAATTGCGCATTAAGTTATGGATAATAAGCCTGTTAAGAACCAGCTTCGCGGCTCTCAATCCTGATCTTTCCTTCGGTATTGCCCTTTCTTCGACGGCAGAATCTGAACATCGTCAACACTCTCGTAGCCGCTCCCTCGCATCTTGCTCTTTTTGGGGCTGACGAGGTTGGGAAACAGAATCTCCGGCTCCGACGTGATCTTCGGCAATTCGTCGGCTCGCACGCCCTCATCGTTCGTCGCTCCCGACGCAGTATTGGTTTCCGGCGCCGGCCTCGCCGCAAGCATCGGCCTCGCCTTCTCAGGTCCTGCTTGCGCCTCCGCTCCTGGAACAAAATTCCCGGCCGCCCCTGCGCCCCCGAACCCCGTGCCCTCGAAAATCGACGCCAGCGGCTCAATTTGTTTCATCAGGAACTCGCTTTCGGCCTGATGCCGGTCGCTATGTCTTGCCAGATCCAGTTCTCTGATCCCCAGCGCGAAAAGCCGGCCTCTCAGCCCGCTGAGTTTTGGCAACTCGAAATGCTCAGGCTTTTTCTGCGCAACGTTTTCCGCTTCCTGCGCAAGCTTCTCCGCTTCCCGCGCGGCTTCGTTGCGATCCCGATTGCTCGCAAGCACATGTATGTTTCGGTCATTCCCTGCTCTCGGCTGCGTCCGTGCGGTTTCTGACCGCGCTGCCGTCGCTGCGAGCCACTCCTCGTAATTCGTCACCGGCGGTAATTCGTGCTGCAACTCCCGCAAATATGGATCAAACTGTGGAGGCAGCTCGTGCCCCTCTTCTTGTTCCCTGACCGCAGGTTCCTTGGCCGTCTGCGCGGCGTCCGCGGCTCGCGTCTCCGCGCGCGTAGACTCACCCGCAACCTGCGCGCCAGCGAGCGCCCGCTCTTCGCTGCGGCTCTGGTACAGTCGCCGTTCCATCTCCTTGATGGCGCTGCGAAACGCCGGATCGGCGTTCCTGAGGCTCACGCGGTTGAGCACGAATCTCAGTTGAGCGGGGTTAAGCCGCCGCAGATTGTGCACCGTCGTTCGTAGCTGAGCGCGCGTGGTCACGCCGGATTCGATCACCACGATGGTGCAATCGGCGAACCGCACCAGGTAATCGTTCTCCGTCGACGCCGTAATCGGCGCGGCCTCGCTCACAACCAGTTCCCTCTGCTCACCTTCGGCCTCTCCCACTACGCTCCGCAGCAATGCCATTGCCCGCGCGTTCTCCTCCGCCGCGTCATCGCCGCTTCCCATCGAGTGCCCCGCTGCCGCGCGCGAAGTTCCCCCTCCGACATGCTTGCCACCGGCTCGCGCATCCAGTGCCGCCCTCAAGCGCCCGGCGATGGTTGTCACCCCAACCCTCGGGCCCGTTCCCATAAAGATGCAGGTCTTCTGGCTGCCTACCTTGAAGGCACACTCGATCGCTGATGCCAGCCGCTGTAAGTACTCACCAGCCACCGCGACCTGTACTTCCGAAAAGTCCGGCAACGTCGCCATCGGCGCCAGGCCCAGCAACTGCTCCACCTCTGCGGCGGTGTAGATCCTCTGGTCCAGCTTGTGGGCGGCCACCGCCGCCAGCAATCCCAGGCCGCCAAAAACCACAACCAGAAGCATCGCGATGGAAGCTGCGCCCTCGAACCCGGCAAATGGTGTGGGCTGGATATTGATGAGGTCCTGCGCCGTGTACCCCGACCAGAACATCACCAGGTAGGCCGCGGCTAAAACAAAACCGAGCAGTCCGAATCCGAGCGCGAGCTTGCGATGCATTTGCAGGCTGCGGCGAAGATCGATGCGGAAATGCCTTTGCTCTGCGTTCCCTTTGGGGGATGCTTGCGGAACGGGAACGCCGCCAGAGAGACCAGCCGGATCGCCGGGCGCCAATTGACCTATGGTCCGGTTCATAAAACCGCTCCGAGGTGAACCAGAGTGTTGCGCAAGAAAACTGGACTCAGGCGTTCAGAGACGCAGGTGACGCTGGCGAAACCCGTCCTCGGCACAAAGACAGTGTCCCCAACCTGCAGCGTGCTTTCTCGCGACCTGCCCGTATCCGCACGAAACATCGATATCCCCGGTTCTTTCAACATAGGGACTTGCGCGGCCAGACTGAATAGCACAAACAGGGCGGTGAGTCACTGGCGCATTGGTAACTCAGGACCTGACCGAACGTGCAGAATCGGACTGCCTAAAGTGTGATTGCGGCTAATCAAGCAGAAGTGGAGACGGCTGGCGCGGCGCGACTTGCTCCGATAAATAAAGCGCCCACAAGCTCTGCATGCGATCGGAACGGCGAGTCAACGTGGGATGCAGCCGGCAACGGCGCGGCCAAGAAGGCCATGGCACTGCGGAAAGACGAGTTAGCCATTTCTTGGCAACATCCAGCGGGCCGGTGGAGAGCGGCGAATTTGCTCTGTCGAGCGTGCGTGAAACTCGGCCACTTACCTCACGGAGTCATTGGAGAGTCCAGCCTTGGTTACACCGGCTGGGGACCCGCACGGTCTCTTTGCGCACCCAGTTGCCTGCGAAAGAAATGGGCACGCCGCTATGTTGCCAACGTCAACAGGAAGGAACCCGCGTGATGGCTTGAATTCAGCCTCAAGAGGTCGACATCTCTTGGCCCTTCGCTTCACGTCCCAGCGACGCCAGACCTGCCAGCGCCAGAGCCACGACCACCACCGTGATGGCAAGCACAGCCGGGTAATTGCCCCAGCGTTCAGCCACCAGCGCTTGCCCTTTCCCGTTCCACGAGGTGATGAGCCCGCCCAGCTGGTAGGCCAGGCCCGGTGCCGTAGCTCGCACTGGGGCTGGCGACAATTCAGTCAGATAGGCCGGAACGACCCCCCACGCACCCTGCACAAAGAACTGCATCATCACTGCGCCGATGCCGAGCGAAAAGGCAGAGTGTCCATAGGCGTACAGCGGAATCACGGGGATCGTCAGCAGCGAGGCAGTCACGATCGCCCGTTTTCGCCCCCATTTCTCTGACAGCGATCCAAAGACAATCCCGCCCGCGATGGATGCGAAGCCGTAAAGCACACCAATGAGTCCGATTAACGCAGGCGAGAGCTTGATCTGAACCGCCAGAAATGTCGGGTAGACATCCTGCGTGCCATGCGAAAAACTCATGAAGGCAGTCATCAGTAACACCAGAAAAAGAAACGTGGGCAAGAAATGCAGCAGCTGGCGCGGCCACGCGGGCCCACCAGGAACCGCGGCTCGCGCCGCGCGATTTTTAGCGCTCGCCAGCCACACTGGCGATTCGGCAACTCGAGCCTGTACATAAAATGCCAGGAGCGCTGGCGTTGAGCCCAGGATAAAAAGTCCCCGCCACCCGATGCCGGGTACTGAAACTCCATGCCAATGAAATCCCGCGAAGAGCAATCCAAAGGCGGCCGAAGCCAGAATCGATCCCATCGCGTAGCCTTCCTGCAGCAATCCGGAGAAGGTGCCGCGGCCATCCTTGGGCAGCGTCTCAAATGCAAGCGCCGCGCCCACACCCCATTCGCCGCCCATGGCAATTCCAAACAGAGCCCGCAGCACCAGCAGAACGTTGAGTGAGGGCGCAAAGCCGCACGCCAGCTCGATCACCGAAAAGCCGATAATGTTCGCCATCAGCACCGGCCGCCGGCCATAGCGATCGGCCAGCATGCCGAAAATCAGTGCGCCTACAGGCCGGAATGCCTGCGTCAGGAAAACCGCTCCGAGCACCGTCGAGGGCTCGGTGCGGAATTCGCCCGCAATCGCGTTCACGCAGAAAACAAGCAGGAAAAAGTCGAGGCTGTCGAGCGTCCAGCCCAGAAAGGCCGCCAGAAATACGTGGCGCTGCGGGCGGGTTAGCTGGGCAAACGGGCCGAGCACGGACATACGCGGCAGAATAGCAGACGAGCAGCGTGTTTCTTTCCGGACTGCTGTGGGATAGGAATCTGCCCCGGCGATATTTGTTGCAACGAACATCGCATCGGAGGCATCCTAGTTTGAAGCACGCGATCGCAATCACTCGCAGAGCGGCCTTTGTCATTGCGCAGCCCCCACGGCGATGCTTGGCGACGAGGTCAACCTCTACATCAAGCTTGACGCCGTTGAGCAATCAAGCGCTTCTTGACTGTGTCTGCGTTTGGCTGCTCGATCTTTTCCCGAACGAGCGCGATGCGCCAGGAGGACGACTGATGGCGGACTTGAAATCGGAAATCGCGCAGTCCGCGCCGTTTTCGAGCGCGGAAGAAGAGGCAATCCTGAATGTGATGCGCACCTCGGATTGCCTGCAGCGCGCTTTCCAGCACAAAACCCGTGGCTGGGGCCTCACTTCGACGCAATACAACGTGCTGCGAATCCTGCGCGGCGCAGCAGCCTGAAGGGCTGACCTGCGCGGCCATCGGCGACCGCATGATCACCGCGCGAGCCCGACATCACGCGCCTGCTTGGGGCGGCTCAAAGGCCTCAAGCTGATCCGCCAGCATCGCGACCGGCACGATCGCCGCGTGGTCTGGACGCAGATTACCGATGCCGGGCTGGATCTGCTGCGCGCCATGGATCCGGTCATTCAGCGCATTCGCCGTTGACCTGCTCGGGCATATGAGCGGCGCGGAATTGGCGGAGTTGATCCGGCTGCTGGAACTGCGCGCGCCAACCCTGCGCCGGACGCGCAGGCACTCGAGTAAGGCTGAAAGACAGGAGAAACGCTGAGTCCGAATGTTGCGTTACGGCGAGGGCGGATGCGCCGCTATGCGGTGACGATCTTCTGCGCCACCGTCTCTTCGTCCAGATCCGACTGAATGATCTTGTTGTGCAGGCAATAAAGCGCCAGTTCCAGCCGGTCTGAGACTCCCAGCTTGTCGTAGATCTTGCGCAGATAGTTCTTGATCACCTGCTCGGTGGTGCCCAACTGGAAGGCAATCTCCTTGTTGCGCTTGCCCTGGGTGATGCAGGTGATGATCGACATCTCCTTGGGCGAAAGGCGCGGCTGGTTGCGCGGGCTCACCAGCGCGGCGGCCTGGGCGCGATAGGCATCGATCACCCAGTTCACCGACTGGTTGTCGATCCAGGTTTCGCCGGCGGCGATGCGGCGCACGCAGCGCACCAGCAGATCGGGCGAGATGGAACGGGAAACGATGCCGCGGACTCCGCGCCGGTAAAGCTCCACGGTGTGGTTTTCGTCGGCCGCCACGGCCTGCACAATCAATTTCACATCCGGCGCCAGCCGCAAAAGCTCGGGAATCACGTTGGCCGTGCCGGCCAGCATGCCCCCCTCCAGAAGAACGATGTCAGTTGGATAGCGCTCGATGGCCGCAGCGCAGATTCTCGAGCGAATCCGCCTGCGCGACGACGCGGATGTCGTCTTCCAGAGCAAAGACCTTGCGAATGCCGACACGATAAATTGCCTGGGAATCCGCAAGAATTACGCGGATGGTCCCGGGCTTGACCGGAGCATCAACGCTCTCGCCTTCAGGGTTATCGTCCAGGATTTCCATAGTCGGCTGCCGTCAAGCCAACCGCGCCCTCACTGCTCCGCGAATCGATATTCGTCAATTGTCGCAGCAGCAAGATGCTCATTATGGCTTGAGGAGCAGCGTACCACACGTCCCTTGCAGTGGACCATAACATCATGGGGGGACCCAAGCACCGTATGGGGCATCCGCATCGAAAAACGAATATCAAGCCCCACGTCTAAATCCCTGTCCAGCGCGAACAGTACCCCGCTTGCGGAAATGTTCCGCGTGAGAGCTGCAATCTCTCCCTCGTCGGCCTCCAACATCACCGGCAGGGTGAGTGGAAATCGCACCGCGCAACGCACCTCTTGCCGTCCCTGCGCAGGAGCCGAATTACCAGACGGTGCTGACGGATTCTGGGTTGAGTGAATTCATAGTTTTTGACTACTTGAAAATGAACCCTCATGCCACTGTAGCCAGTTTTGCGCTTTTGGCCCACGGCACCAAAGTTTTCAGTCTGGTAACCAAAGCGTGTCCCCTGAGCACTGGCAGGAATCACCAGGTCCCCCACAACCTTGCCGCCCACCATTGCGGCATTTGGTGCATTTCCGTTGCAATCGGAGAAAAATGGATTTGCTACGCTCGTTCTCGAATCTTCCAGGCCTGCCACGCCCGCCCCACCCATCCCGTCACCTCGGCCCGCTTCCGATGTACATGCCCCTGAATTGTAACGGCCAGAAAGCTGCTGATCTGCGTTCTTCGGTCCGCCTTTCGTTCCCGTTCGTCAACCCGCCAACCCGCACACTTGACTTGAGAAAAAATCAGACTGCGCTCAAGCAGTCGAAATTTCCCTGCAGCGAACATCGGCGTATTTCGATTCATCGAGCATCGCGATCGAAGACGCGGCACAAAAACGCTTTCTCAAATGAAAATTCTCACGGCTTATCGCTCTCATCGCCACCATCTGCGTTCGAGAAGAACCGAATAGCGTGTTCTTCGCAGCAAACCGAAACAGTCGCATGAATACAGAGGTTTTCGCTGCGC
The DNA here is from genome assembly GCA_963758785.1 of uncultured Acidobacteriaceae bacterium. Classification (GTDB taxonomy): domain Bacteria; phylum Acidobacteriota; class Terriglobia; order Terriglobales; family Acidobacteriaceae; genus Telmatobacter. Next base: position 1,369,665 of record CAVWXA010000003.1, on the reverse strand, counting down.
GAAACTTGAAGTTGATTTTAGGTCGACCATGGAAGATCGCTCCCAAAAGCGAGCCTCTCTGCGCCCACGTGCCTCCTCAATCGGTCATCCATCTCGCGAATCATCACGGCGAGATGTCGATCAGAGGATCGGAGCGCCTCGGCAACAGGCCACGGCCGGATTGCTTTTCCGCAGGATCAGCGCCTGGCGCGTGATGCGTTTTGTTCCGAGTTGGTTGGCCAATGATCCGGCCGGCTAGTTCGGCGTTTTGGCCTCATAAGGCGAAGACAAATCAAAATTTAGCTGCGGTGACCGCTAGATAGTTACCTAAGATCTATAGGAATGGTTACCACCGGCAAGAAATTTTTGCAATTGCACTTTTGTTGTAGCAGCCCTACATATTTTCGGCTACTCTGATGAAGCAAAGTTTGGCGGCAGCATCCCTGCCACCAGGAAGAGTGTCCAATGAATTCGAGCACGTTAAATATTTTGAAAGTTATCTTCGTTGCCTTGCTAGCCGTATCCGTCTGCACGGCAAGTGCTTCAGTCCCAATGGGTCCAGTCCCGATGCCTCCTGCGAGCTTGGCTGCTGCGGTCCCGATGGGTCCAGTGCCGATGCCGCCCGCGAGCTTGGCTGCTGCGGTCCCGATGGGTCCGGTGCCGATGCCGCCCGCGAGCTTGGCCGCTGCCGTCCCGATGGGTCCGGTGCCGATGCCGCCCGCGAGCTTGGCCGCTGCCGTCCCGATGGGCCCGGTGCCGATGCCGCCCGCGAGCTTGGCCGCTGCCGTCCCGATGGGTCCGGTACCGATGCCGCCCGCGAGCTTGGCTGCTGCGGTCCCGATGGGCCCGGTGCCGATGCCGCCCGCGAGCTTGGCTGCTGCGGTCCCGATGGGTCCAGTGCCGATGCCGCCTTCAATGGCATAGCCGCGACAGGTTCGACCCGAAGTATTCGACAAGGGCGCCTTGATAGGGCGCCCTTGTTATTTTCGCCTCAGCTCTGCCTGCTTACCACCTAGAGTCGGGTTGAGTGCTGCGTTTGCAGCGACCTTGGTGAAATTGCTGTTATGCTCTAGACGTTCTGATTGGCAGGTTTCGCCAGATGCCCATAAGTCTTGATAACACGATATGGCTCATCGGCATCTTCACTGAAACAGCCGTCCTTGGCCTGCTTGTCTACCGAAAAATTTGGCGTACTTTACCGGTCTTTTGTTCCTACTTGGTCTGGGACATATTCAGCAATATCGGAGCATATGTAATCAACCGGTACTACCCGGCCAGTTATTTCAAAGCGTATTTCGCAGAAACAATCGTAGATTCGATCTTCTTGTTCTGCGTTTTGGTTGAGTTGGCCTGGTCCTTGCTGCGTCCGCTTCGAGCCTCTATCTCCCCCCGTGTCCTGATCGGAATCGGCGCGCTGATCCTGCTGCTCGGTGCAGCCATTTGGCCGTTTGCGGCCCTTCTTGGAATCGCGCATGTATCGCGCCAGGTACTCCTGATGGTCCAACTGCAGCAGACAGTGTCGATCCTTAGAGTCTTGTTCTTCTTGTTGTTGGCTGGCGGCAGCCAGGTCCTCTCCATCGGCTGGCGCGATCGCGAATTACAGGTCGCCACCGGATTGGGAATCTATTCCCTTGTCAGCCTGACGGCTGCAATGCTCCACATGCACCAGACGACTGCATCCCAGTATCAGCATCTTGGCGAAGTGGTCGCGGCCAGCTACGTTTGTAGCTTGTTGTATTGGGCTCTTAGTTTTGCTCAGCAGCAAGCCGAGCGCCGCGAATTCACTCCCCAGATGCAGAACTTCCTGTTGGCCATTGCCGGCGCAGCTCGCACAACCCGCATTGGGCTTCAAGATTCTCGCGCCAGCAAAACGCGGGCGCCGGGCGATCGCTGATCTGAAGCCCACGCGCCTCAGCGCACCGAGCGATTCCCCAATGAAATCGTTCATTCCTTCGCAGGCCTTCCACTGCGGTCCCGGCAAGGTTGCCATTCCTGGTCAAGTTCTACCTGCGCATTCGCCAGCAACTGCCGCTCAAAGCGCAGTTGCCGGGCACACCGTGGACCTCTCCGGTGCCGCCACACGACGGCGTCGCTGTAACGTGGACGCGGAACGCGAACTGAACGACGCGCTGCGCCGCCAGGGAAGCGTTATTCGAATGACATGAAGCCGTTCTGCCGGCTTATGGGTTCGGGTCGGTTCTGGCGGGTATCGTGGGCAAAGAGCATATGCTGGTGCGCCGTCTACGCACATTTGCCTTTGGTCTGCTCACGCCCTTTTATTTCATTCGAGCCGGCTCTTAGAAGCGGTCGGTGAGAAGCAGTAAGCTAAATTGGGGGGTCAGGCATTGCAGAAATATCTGTTCATCGCTGTGGGCGGCGCGCTGGGCTCAATCCTGAGGTACTGGGTCGGATCTTCAATCTCGGGCCGCTTGGGGACCAGGTTTCCTTATGGCACTTTGGTCATTAACGTCACGGCTTGCGTCATCATCGGCTTCACGCTCACTTATTTTGGCAAGCGCGCCGACCTGAATCCCGCGTGGCGCTTCCTGGTGCCCATCGGTTTTATCGGAGCCTATAGCACGTTTTCGACCTACGAGTGGGAGACGCTTTCGATCATGCGGTCCGGCGCGTTCTTTCTGGCCACGTTGTACGCCGCAGGCAGCCTCATTCTCGGCCTTGCGGCTACATGGTGCGGCACTGCGCTGGCTGACCTGCTCTAGCTCTTTCCGGCCGCACATGGGCGAGCACACCCGGCGCGCCCCAGTTGCATCTTCCCCGGCAAAAGTGCTTCAATCCTTTGTGGTCCATTTGGCTGCTTGCTGCCTGCGTCGGCAGTGTGCCAAGGCTTGGCGGCCAGTGGGGAAAGGAACGCATGTTGACCACTGGAAAGGCCGTCAAAGTCACCCTCTATCTGAGCGACGGGGCCAGGCATCACGGCGTTCCTGTGTACAGCAGCATTCTCGACTTTCTATTCCACAACGGAATCGCCGGTGCCACGGTGATCAAGGGTGTCGCGGGTTTTGGCTCCAGGCATCACATGCATTCCGCGCATATCCTCGAAATCTCCGATCATCTCCCCATCAAAATCGAGTTCATCGAGACCCGCGAAAAGGTCGATGCAATTCTGCCTGATCTCGAGAAGCGGACCGGCTCTGGCCTGATTGAATTGCAGGAGACTTCGATCATCGTCCCAGCCAAACGCTAAAGGCCTCGGCCGCGGGCGAACGCCGGCCGGTCCCGAATCCTCTGGCAACCCGTCGCCATCCTTTTCCCAGACGTTACTTCGTTGCCCCTGACGGCTGAATCGCGTCCTTCTCCGCGCACCAAGGCGGAAACGGAACATTCTGCAGCGGTTCGGGTTATAAAATAGTGGCCCTGGCTGCCCGAAAGCGATTCCCACAGTCAGTCAACCATCACGATGGGAATGCGTCAGTTACCGCGGTCAGTCAACCAACTGCACTGGAATGCATCGGTTATATACAGTGACGCAATTTTTAGAGTGGCGCAATTTTCGCTCTTCATCAACCTCTCACGAAGACTCGGGCATATTGGAAGAGAGTGAGTCAGGCAACTTTACATGAAGGGGAAGCGATGCTATCGATTCGCCAGGCACTCATTCATATTTCTGTACTGATTGCTCCGGCCGTTTTTTTCGGCTCCCAAGCGCACGCGCAGGCGGCCTTGCTCATGGAGGAGCCCTACGGGTTCTTTGGAACTCTGAACCCAACTGGGCACAACGCCATTTATTTTGATCGAATCTGTGCCGAAACCCCGGTCCAGGTGCGGCGGTGCCATGCGGGCGAAAATGGCGCGGTCATTGCCCGTTACCAGGGAATCGATGGCTACGATTGGGTGGCGATCCCGCTGATTCCTTACCTCTACTCGGTCGAAAATACTGCCGAGGTTCCTTCTCGTGTCGATCGCGACACAGTGGCGCGGTTGCGCAGCCGCTATCGCGAAGCGCATCTCGAAAGCCTGGGACCGGACCTTCCCGCAGGCAGCATCCTGCGCGGCGGCTGGACGCAACTGGTCGGAGCGGCGTACGAGCGCCGCATTTACGCTTTCCGCTTCGAGACCACTCCTGAACAGGATGATGCCCTGATCGAGCGCCTCAATTCCGGCGCGAACAAGTCCGATTTCGATCTGTTGTTCAGCAATTGCGCTGATTTTGCGCGCGTGATCCTGAACGGCTATTTTCCCCGCACCTTCAGGCGCAGCATCTTTCCCGACGCCGGCATGACCACGCCGAAGCAGATTACCTACAAGCTTGTGCGCTATGCGCGCAAGCATCCTGAGACGCAATTGACGGTCTTCGAGATTCCCCAGATTCCCGGCTACCGGCATGAGAGCCACTCCATAAAGGGCATCGACGAGTCGATCGTTACCACCGTCTACGCAATCCCGATTGCCCTCGCAAATCCGTATCTGGCAGGCGGCCTGGTTGTGGATTACCTGGTCCGCGGCCGCTATCATCTCATTCCCAAAGACCCCGAGGTTTTAGGACCTGACGATTTATCCGCGTTGACAGCACCGGCTCTGCCAAAAGAGAATTTCGCCAACGCCGGTGCACAGGTCCCCGGCGCAGGTCCCGCCAGCTCTGCCGCGACGCAGATGCCGGCGACCGACTCCGGCCTGAATGAAACCGGTGCTGCTGATGAGTGAGACAAAGACGCAGAGTTTTAAAAACCATGGTCGGTTTGACCCAATGTTTCATTTTTTCCTTGCCTGGATCTTTCTGGCGAACGTCGTCATCGCTATTGTCTACGCGGTGCACCACCTGTGCTTTTACTCGGTGTGGCTAGTGGTGCTCTCGATCGCGGCATTTCTCCTGGCCTTCAAGGCACGCAGCTATCCGCTCAAAGTGCAGGACCGGGTGATCCGGCTGGAAGAGCGGCTGCGGCTGCAGGCGCTGGCCCCTGAGCAGTGGCATTCGCAGATCTATCGGCTGACTGAAGACCAGTTGATTGGCTTGCGTTTCGCCGCCGATGACGAGGTGGTGGAGTTGGCCAAGCAGGCACTCGAACACAATCTCAACCGCAAGCAAATCAAAGAGCGCATCAAGGAATGGCGGCCGGACTTCTGGCGCGTTTGAGCTGGGACTCAGCCTGCTGTCGATCGAAGAGAATCCGCTGTCGTCCAGAGCCTCGCCCGGTGGCGCGCCGCAGCGCTGTTCGACCTCGGCCAGCATGGGTACCCGCGAATGGTTATCGCCCAGGCACCATTTCCCAAAGAGCGAAAAGCTGGCAGGTGTCCCCAATCTTTCTTCACCTTGAATACGAAAATCTCCCGCAGAGATCCGGCGAGTTCTGCAGTGCGTCGATCGTGAACACCGGCGCGTCCAACCCTGAAAAGAACGCCACCTGCAGCGTCCTTCCCGTGACATACGTAGCCATCCACTGCGTCTGATCGGTGCCGCAAAGCGTGTTGTGGTGCAGAAAGCGCTTCGCCGCCGGCACGTCCAGCCGGTAAAGGTCTCCTTCAATCCCCGCATTCACATCCGCATCGAAGGCCGCGGCCACTTCCGCCGGGTGGAGCTTCCGGATGGGCGCAATGTTAAACACGAAGTAATCGATCGTGACCCTGAAATCCGCGAGGACCATATCGCCGGTGATGCTCGTGGCGTTCGTGCTCGCGGCGCGCCAGTACCCCTTGTCCTGTGCTGCCCCGGAAACAGTGCAGGCCAGCACGGCGATCGCCATTGCGACCTCCCCTATTCGTCTCATCATGCTGTCCAGCATGACATTCACGCGAGCTTCCGGCAACCGCATGCAACCGGGCCGGTTAGGGCGCCGCGTCCGTCAATTTCGCGGTTGTATATGAAGTTTGAGTCATTCCGGCAAAAAGTGGTCAATTTTGACCACTTTCTCCCGCTCAGTGCCTGTAGGATCAGTAGAACTGCCTCCGGGGAAAAATTCTCTCGGGAAATCCTGGCCGCCAGTGATCGCGAGCCGGATCTTCCCGGCTAGTTTGCCCGAAGACACTCGCGTTCGCACCGTCGATTTCTGGGCCAGATTGCCGAAGTGCGATTTCAGCGTGGCTTCTTCACGAAGACGCCACTTTCGACCATTGCCCCCGCATGACGGCAGCCCCGGAATTGCTGTGAGGCCAACCACAACAGCATCGCGAAAGGTTGGACCACGTGCGCGTTCATCTTGTGAACCCAAGTGACAATTCTTTTGGTACCGCCGTCATCACGCCTCGGTGGCTATTTGTGCTTGCCGCAGCCACGCCAGCCGCGGCGGGCGAGCCCATCCTCGTCGATGAGTCGCTCGAGCAGATCGTCCCTGAAACCATTCAGCCCGGCGACATTGTCGGCATCAGTGTGCACACCGGCAACGCGCTGCGCGGCTACCAGGTGGGCCGGATGGCCCGCAGCCGCGGCGCGTGGGTGGTCTACGGCGGCATTCACGCCACGCTCTTTCCTGAGGAAGCCCTTGAACGCGGCCAGGCGCACGCCGTAGTCAAAGGCGATGGCGATCTTGCCTGGGGCAAGGTTGTCTCCGATTGTCTTCGCGGCGTGCCCGAAAAAGTCTATGAGGGCGGGCGCATCGAGGGTAGTGAATTCCTGTCCGCGCGCTGGGACCTGATGGATCCCCGGAAGTATATGTGGGCCTCGGTGCAAACCATTCGCGGCTGCCCCAAGCACTGCTCGTTTTGCAGTGTGTGGCGCACCGACGGCCAGAAGCCCCGCCAGCGCAAATTCCAAAACGTCGTTGACGAAATCATTGCCCTGCGGCGGCTCGGCTTCCGTTTTATCGCCCTCGCCGACGACAATTTCTATCCCGTCACCTTTACTGACCTGCGCCTGGCCCGCGAGCAGGGAAACACGGCCAAGCTCGAGGAGCTCACCGCCATTCGCAATGAGCGCCTGCTGCTCATGGAAGAGCTGGCCAAGCTACCCAAAGACATGGTGTTCTTTACGCAGATGACCATGGAGGCGGGCGAAGACGGCAGCTACCTCGATGCCATGCGCAAGGCCAACATCAAGGGCTGTCTGGTAGGCGTCGAAGCAGTCACTCCCGAAGGCCTCAAGGCTGTCTATAAGGATTGGAACTACTCCGGCGAGGCCCTCGCCAAACAGCTGCAAACCTTCAAGCAGCACGGCGTTCACGTGCTCGGCTCGTTCATTTTCGGCCTGCCCACCGACAAGCCCGCCACCTTCGATGCCACGGTCGAGATGGCGCTCAAAGCGGGAGTCACCTTTGCGCAATTTGTCATGATGACGCCGTTCCCCGGCACCGTCGATTTTGGCCGCTGGGAAAAGGAACAGGCCCGTGATCCCATGATGGTTGGCGACGTGCCCATCACGCGCTACTGGCTCATTCCCACTGAAGTTCGCCCCAAGATGTTTACGCCCCATCCCACCATGAGCTCTGACGAGATTCGCGAGCGCACCCAGAAAGTTTGGGACCGCTTCTACACCTGGGGAGCCATCTGGGAAAGGTCGGCATGTACTCCTACCCTGCGCGCCAGGCTCGGATTCATCTTCCTCTCCAAGCTCTACCGGCAGATGTACGCGGGCACGGGCATCTCCACTGACAGCGCGCGCCGCAAGAAGTCCAAACGCTGGGCGCGTTGGACGGCGCACCAGTGCAAGAAGCTCTTCCAGGCAAAACCCATGCCCGATCTCCCGTCCCCCGCGTGGGAGATTGGCTTGAGCGGATTCGAGCAGCCCGCGTTTGAAGGCGCCGATGGACAGGAGATGAGCGGCCCGTTCGTAGTGATCTCAAAGAGCTGACAGCTTTGAACACTGCTTCAAGTCAGTCCGCGCCATTGGAATGTGGCTTATCCGAATTGATCTGGTAAGCCCCGTAGTCGATAGTCAGCACGGCAGTGCCCCCGAGCCGGACCTTGGTTTCGCTGCGGCTCACTTGCGGCAGCCAGAAGTTTCCGACCTTCGCGCTCCTATATCGAATCAACGTCCGCGAAATCCAGAACGAGGGATTCTTCGCCGGCGCCGCCTCGATCTTTGCTACCGCGAAGTCCGTCGCATCCACCCAGATCTTGCCTCGATACAGAAACTTGCTTGCCTTCAGTGGCTCAACACTCAGAATGTAGGCCGGACGCCCATCCAGGCTCTCACTCCCCTGCAACTGGAATCGGTAATTTGCTGGCGTCAATGCGGTCGCATCTTTGTCCTCTGACGCCTCTTTTTCGCTGTCCATCGCCCGCTTCAGAACTTTCTCGCCAAGAATCTTCGAACCACTCCGGGACACAATGCGGAAACTCTTTCCTGAGGTGGCATCAAAGTCGATCTCCACTTCCATCCTCGCCTCAATGTTTGCAAGTCCTCGGTACTTGACCTCGTATCGTCGCACCGCCCGGTAGCGCTTTAATTCTTCCTGCTGAATTTGATCGTGATGCTCCATCAACGCCAGAATTTGCGTCAGGGACAGGCTTGCCGGATCAGGCGTATTCGCGCATGCAGGCCAGAGGGATGCTGCAACAAAGGACAGCACCACGCAGCCGGAAACACCTCTGCCTCGATGGGAAGACACGAGCCATTCTATCGCCGCGCTCTGCATGACAAGCAAACGCCGCGATGGTGCCCTGGGAGCTTGCGGAAAAACCCGTGACGGAGGGAGGCGGGGGTTTCAACCCCCGCATAAAACCCGCAGAATCATCGAGGCCTTTAGGCCCGGAGGAAAATGCTGCAACAGATTCGCTCTCTGTTCCGCATTTTTGAGCGGCCTGCTAGGGTCTCGATCGTGAACGCAGTTGCCAACTCACCGCGACCGGCTAATCACTGACCACTGACCACTGATCCCTGATCCCTGTCTTTTTCACCACCCTAAAACATACGCAAACACCAGCGGCGCCACAATGCTCGCGTCGCTCTCAATAATGAACTTCGGCGTCTTCTCGCCCAGCTTGCCCCACGTGATCTTCTCGTTCGGCACCGCGCCGCTGTACGACCCATAGCTGGTCGTCGAGTCTGAAATCTGGCAGAAGTACGCCCATAGCGGCACATGCTCGCGCTGCAAATCCTGGTGCAGCATCGGCACCACGCAAATCGGAAAATCGCCCGCAATTCCCCCGCCAATCTGGAAAAATCCCAGCGGCGTCTTCTCGGTTGTCTCCGTATACCACTCCGCCAGTTCCATCATGTACTCAATGCCGGTGCGTACCGTGTGCACCTTCTTCACGTCGCCGCTGATGCAGTGCCCGGCGTACATATTGCCCAGCGTCGCATCCTCCCACCCCGGCACAAACATGGGCAGGTTCTTCTCGGCCGCTGCCAGCAGCCAGCTATTCTTAGCGTCGATCTGGTAGCTCTTCTTCAAGTCGCCCGACAGCAGAATCTTGTACATGAACTGGTGCGGAAACCACCGCTCCCCCGCCTTGTCCGCGCGCACCCACTCCTTCAGCACCTCGTGCTCGATCCGCCGCATTGCCTCTTCTTCTGGAATGCAGGTATCGGTCACGCGGTTCATGTGCCGGCTCAGCAGCTTGGCCTCGTCGGCCGGCGTCAGGTCGCGGTAGTTCGGCACGCGTTCATAAAAATTGTGCGCCACCAGGTTGAACACATCTTCTTCGAGATTCGCGCCCGTGCAGCAGATGCCGTGAATCTTGTCCTGCCGGATCATCTCCGCCAGGCTCAAGCCCAGCTCCGCCGTACTCATCGCGCCGGCGATGGTCACAAACATCTTGCCGCCATCCGCCAGCAGCTTGTTATAAGCCTCGGCCGCGTCCACCAGCGCCGCTGCATTGAAATGACGATAGTGATGCTTGATGAATTCGGTAATCGGTGCCATATCGTTCCTTTTTCTTGGTTGATGGGTGCGCCCGTGAACCACGGGCCAGTATCGGGGCTTGACTTCACCGCTCGCGGAAAATTTCGCCCGAGTTTTGTATCATGGCTCGGCTTGAACCGTGCCGCAAGTGCCGCAATACAATCGTGGGCTTTTGCCCCTGCGGCCACCTTCTTGCCGCCCCAGCACAATTTCTCCAACCTTCCAACCTACCACAGCAAAATCAGCGCCCTGTGAATCCCACCGCCGTCACATCAAACACGCTTTATCCCGCCGAACACTTCCTCTTCACAGCAAAAAGCCATCCCAATCCGGGATGGCTTTTGCCGAAATGCTATTTTCCGTACGGTAAAGGTCGAACTGGCCTCCCTCCAAATGAGTATTCCAATTCTTCCGTCGAACAAAAAGTCCAACGCAGTTACTGAGCCGCTACCAAAGCCACGTCCAGGTTGTGGCTCACCATTTTGATGCTTCGCTCAAATTTCGTGTCGGGCAACAAAATCCCGTTTGCGGCGGAATCGAAACGAACCTCGCCCAGGACATATTGACCGCGATACCGGTGGAAAATCAGCGTGTCACTCGTCCCCGGGTCGACTGAACCGCGTTGGCCAACGACTCTTGCCCTTGCGCTCTTCGTCCGGTCTCGAATGACCAGCAAGTTGGGATGCATGGTATCGAAACCGAACGTGTAGCTCCCGGCCGGCAGCGAAGTGTCGTTGACTGTGAAAGGGAATGGAACGTTTGCAGTGATGACATGGCTCTGCCCTGTAGCACTGCTGGCTGTCATCACGGTTGCTGCGACAAAAAACACAACTGCGGCGATGCGCTTCACACAAACCTCCTTAGGGTCCTGTCTCTCAAGTCCGCATGAAAAACAAGTTGTCCTCCTGAGCGAAGATTGGCGCGTGTTTTGCGCCAATCGTAGTCGAAGGACCTGCATTTGCTTTTCAACGAACTTCGGTTTCACCACATTTGGGGAATACTTCGTTCAGCTCTCGATAAGCTCCGGAATGCCTTCTTCGTTCGCGTCATATCCAGAGTCTGGCTCAGGTCCGTATATCTGTCCAATAGATTGATGTGATATATTGCATCTGTATTGGAGATGCATCGATGGAAGTCCGCCAGCTGCAGATCTTTCGCACCCTCGCTGAAGAGCTGAACTTCACGCGCACCGCCGAAAAGGTGCACACTGTCCAGTCCAACGTCACTGCGCAGATCAAGGCGCTTGAAGAAGAACTCGGCATTCCTCTCTTTGACCGCCTCGGCCGTCGCGTCACCCTCACTGACGCAGGCCGCAACTTCCTGCCTTTCGCTACGCAGGCCCTCGCGGCCATGGATCAGGGTCAACGCGCTCTGCAAACCGGCGCCGAGCCAAGCGGGCCGCTGCGCATCGGTGCTGCGGAGAGTCAGCTCACCTATCGCCTGCCGGTGGTGTTGCACGCCTTCCATCGCCGCTTTCCGCATGTCGAACTCATCTTCAGCCAGCACTCGACCGCGACGGTTGCGCTCGATCTCGAGGCCGGAAAGTTCGACATGGTGATTCACGGCGACAATTTGCCGCCCTCCTCGAGCATCAAGTCCTGTCGCCTGCGCACGGAGCGAATCCTGTTGCTGTCGGATGCCAGCCACCCGCTCGCCAGCCAGGCCAACGGTAAAGCCTGCCGACCTGGCTGGACAGAATCTGCTGCTGACTGAAACGGGATGCAGTTACCGCGAAAAGCTCGACCGTGCTCTTGCGTTAGCAAACATTCGCCCTGCCAATGTCACGGAGTTCTCCAGTGTTGAGGCACTCAAGCAGTGCATCACCCTCGGCATGGGACTCGGGCTGCTGCCGGCCATCGTCGTTAGCCGCGAACTGCGCCAGAAACATCTGAAGGCGCTGCAGTGGACTGGGCCGTCGCTCGACATTGTGACCCAGATCCTGTGGCACAAGGACAAATGGATCTCTCCGGCAATGGCCGCCTTCATGGAATTAGTGAAAGGCAAACTGCAGGACTCTGAACCCGGCCGTAATGGAAAACCATCGGCCTCGAAGCAGCAACCAGCGTAGCCGAGCATGGCTTCAGCCGAGTGTCAGGGTCCGAGTTCATTCGCGCCGAACCCATCGCTACGTTACACGGAGAGAGCGTGGGGCTTTACAGATTGCGGAAAAACGCGTAACGGGGGGAGGCGGGGGTTTCAACCCCCGCATAAAACTCGCAGAATCATCGAGGCCTTTAGGCCCGGAGGAAACTCCTGCAACAGATTCGCCCTGTGCTCCTCATTTTTCCGCAGCCTCTTTAGCCCCACGAATAACCGCCCCAATTTCTTGAAAAAAAGTACGCCGCGCAGCCGCGCTCAGCCCGCATCCTGAAACCCCATCGGCAATCCACCGAACTTCCGCGCGACGATCGCCAGGAATCGCTTCACACAAGCATCGATGCGGCCAGCCGACCTAATTCGAAAAGCTCCCTTTACGAAGGAAAAAGTTATGGGCTGCAAAGTAGCCGTCCTGCCCAATCTCTACCAGCATCGCAGCGTGGGCGAGGCGGGGATGCCGGCTCTCCAGCCTCCGCATCAAAAACCAATCGGTCGCCACCACGCCAGCAGAGTACGCTGCCATCGCTGGAGTGTGTTGCGCGATCACGTCGGGCAGAAGCACCTCGCGATCGCCGTTCGCAAGCATCCAGTGCGTCGAGTACACGTCCATGGCCCGCACACTCGCATCTGCAGCGATCAATGCGAAATCCTCCTTGCTCGGCCCATTGCGATCATGCCGAGCCGGCACCGGTATTGGCAGTAACAAAGCGAAATTCTCTTTGCTTGGTCCCTTGGGATCGTGCTGGGCCAACGCCGGTATCGGCGGTAACAGCGTCAGCAAAATCATGATGCGAATCATGTTGTAATTCCTTGCTCAATACCCGCGCCGCGCATTGCCGATGGTCCTTCGCCGGGCCGCGAAGGACCGCCTGTTCTGCTGTTAACCACACGCAGAATTGGGATCGCGCACGGAGTGGTCATCGGCAAAATGCCGCGAAGACGTGAATCTGCGCGTCGATGCCAAAATCAACTTGATGGCTAAATGAACTTCACGGCTAATCGAAGTTCACGGCTGGATAAACTTGAGGCGCGTCGATCAGGCGGGAGTGAGGCCAACCGGTCGGTTTATCGCTCACCCAGAAGTTTCAAGTCTGATAGCATTTCGCCGCAGGTGTCGATCAGCTGATTATTTCCGGTTGGCAGCTCGTCCGCCCACGATTTCTCGCGCATGGCCCGCGGCGAACCGGAACGTTGCGCATGGTCGGAGCCGCCCTGCTAGTCTGGCAGCGATGGAAAATCCTGCAATTCAGACCAACGGACTCACACGACTCTTCGGTGCGCTTGCTGCGGTGGAAGACGTCACCCTCAGCGTGGCTCCAGGGCAGTTCTTCGGTTTTCTGGGGCCAAACGGTGCTGGGAAATCTACCACCATCAAGATGCTGACCGGATTATTGGAGCCGAGCGCAGGGACCATTCAAATCCTGGGCCAGCGGTTTGGTCCCGAATCCCGGGAATTGAAACGGCAGATCGGTGTTGTGCCGGAGGGGATGGCATTATCGGGACGGTTGACCGCGCCCGAATACCTGCATTTTGTGGGCCGCATGTACGGCCTCGATGCAGCGACGACCAATCAGCGAACGGAAGAACTACTTGAATTCATGCAACTGGCCGGCGAACACCGGAAACTTGTGACGGACTTCTCGCATGGAATGCAGAAGAAGCTGGCAATGGCAGCCGCCGTGATTCATGCGCCAAAGGTGCTGTTTCTCGATGAGCCGTTTGAAGGTGTCGACGCGATTGCGGCGGGGATGCTGAAGAACATGCTCACAGGGATGATCAACCGCGGTGCGACGATCTTTCTCACCACTCACGTGCTGGAAATTGTGGAGCGGCTGTGCAGTCACGTCGCAATCATCTCGAAAGGGCGACTGGTGGCCGTTGGGTCGCTCGATGAGTTGAGGGCTGGCGTGGCTAGCGCACTTCCCGGCGTCGAACAGGGGCAACGGCTGACGTTGGAGGAGATTTTTCTGGCAATTTTGGGAGCGGACGGTCACCAGGAGTCGACGCAGGAACTTTCATGGCTGGCGTAACCAGAGTTAGCGTGAACGGGGCAGGCGGCGGAATGCTCGGCCGGGAAGCCCGAACGCAGTACGCGGCCATGGCTCGCATGCGTTGGCGGATGTTTATGCATGGCCTCCACTCTATTCATGGCCTGCTTGATCTGGGCGCCACTGGGATTGCGTGGCTATTCTATTCCGCCATGGGGTTGGTTTTGGGAGCAGGCCTTTGTACTGCCGCCTACTCGTTAGCATCACGCGCATCATGGCAAAATTTGCCAATCCTGTTTTGGACGATAAGCTTTCTCTGGTTGATGTTCCCATTGGCTGTGGCCTCGTTTCAGGAGCACTCCGACCTGGGAATTCTGTTGCGTTTTCCTGTGCGTTTCGGGTCGTACTTCCTTCTTGACTTGATCTCCGGCTTGATGGAAGCCTCCACCATGATCGGTTTCCTCTGTTGTCTAGGGGTGTGGATTGGAATCGTCATCGCGCGGCCGGATTTGTATCTATGGGCGATGCTCGGACTATCGGTATTCGCGGCCTTCAACATTCTGCTGGTGCGCGCTGTCTTTGCTTGGATTGACCGCTGGCTGGCGCAGCGCAAGACCCGGGAGATTCTGGGCGCAGTATTTATGGTTCTTTTCGTGGGTCTCATGGTCGCCAATTCGATGCTGAACCAGAAGCGCCGTGAGGGCTCGAGGGGCCACAAGCAAGAGGCTGTGCCCCTACGCCAGGTACCGGACAAATATGCGCCGTTGCTGAAGGCTGCCAACTTGGTGCAGCAATGGCTGCCGCCTGGGCTTGGTGCGCGCACGTTGCAGCAGGCCATCGAGCAAAAACCTGTGGCGGCATTTGCCTCACTCGATCTGCTCGGGCTATGGGTGTTTGTTGCGGCAGGTGCGTTGGCAGGCCGTCTCAAGGCCCAGTATCGGGGTCAAAACTTGAGTTGGGCTACGAGCCGGGACAAAGCCATCAAACACGGGCGCGGGTGGACATTGGGTGGCTCTCGTCCCTTTGCCGCAATTGTGGAGAAGGAGTTGCGAAGTCTGGTGCGTACGGTGCCATTACTCTGGGGAGTCAGCGTACCTGTGCTGATTGTGCTTGTCATTGCAGGCATGTTTCACCACAACCCCTCCGGTGACACCAAGTCGTTTCCGTACGCGTTTCCTTTGTGCGTGGCTTACGCACTCCTTGGATTCACGGGATTGTTTTATAACAATCTGGGTGCTGAAGGAGCCGCGATTCAGTTGTTGTTCATTTCTCCGACACCGATCAGAACAGTTCTGCTGGCCAAGAATTTGCTCCACTCCATCCTGTTCGTCCTCGTTGGGTTCGTTGCGGGCGTCCTGGCCTGTTTTCGGTTGGGAGTTCCGTCATTCGTTGTGCTGGCGGGTACCGGTGCGTGGCTTGTTTTTGCGCTGCCATGCAATTTGGCCATGGGAATCATCTTTTCACTCACCACGCCGTACCGCATTAATCCCGGGCGAATCACGCGGCCGGCGGGGGCGCAGGCAAATACGTTCCCGGCTATGTTAATTCAGTTGGCAGTGCTCGGAGCCGGGTTGCTGGTGTTCTGGCTCTGCTGGTCTTTGCAGAACCGCTGGCTGCCCATTCCCATATTCCTGGCGTTGGCCGTGGGCGCATTATTTGTCTGGACGCGTGTATTGCACTACTCGGATGACAGCGCGAACCAACGCAGGGATTCGCTGATTGCAACCCTGATGAAGGCGGAGTAGATTTTCTCCCCAGGCGATGCCACGCACCCTGGAGCTGCGAGTGAAGGAAGTGCCGACTAGACCAGGGTGTGGAAGAGGTCCCTGTGGGCTCCATTGCCTGAGAACGACTACACGAAAAAGCAGAACGATCTTCTGAGTTCCGTGTGGGTTGCCGGCCACTCGGAAATTGCAACTTTGACAACACTCCCGACGCCGGCGTTGATCAACTCGTTATTTCCGTGTAGCCGGTTTTTCCGGTACACACTCGGAGAGACCCATGATTTTGCTATCATAGGCGAACCGTTTCTGGCATGACATAAAGGGTAGGATGAGTCTGAGGTGACGAGATGAAAATTGCAGTGGGGGTGATGGTGCTGGCGGCGGCTTCGGCATGTGCGCTTGCTCAGGATGCGTCGAACCCGGTAGTGGCGAGTGCGAAGGAAATCTTTCAGCGACAGTCCAGTTATATAGTCGCCGCAGCCGAGCAAATGCCGGCGGACAAGTACGTCTATCGTCCGACACCGGATCAGTGGACGTACGGGAAGATCGTCTCGCATGTCATCCAGGCGAACTTTGGTGTGTGCGGAATGCTTTCGGGGGATGGCCCGGGCACGGGTCCGGCAGTCACAGACACGACCCCGAAGGACCAGCTGGTGTCGATTCTCAAGCAATCGTTCGACACCTGCCAGAAGGCACTGGACGGGCTGCAGGACTCGAGCCTGGGCGGAACGATTACCTACTTCCGCGGAGCGAAGAAGCCGCGGGCGCGGGCGCTCATGGAGCTGACGGACGACCTTGAGGACCATTATTCACAGATGGCGAGCTATCTGCGGCTGAACGGAATGATTCCGCCTTCCGCTAAGAAGTAGAGGCGATCTGGTTGCTGCACGCGTCTTTGGCGCGCAATGTGCGCGTTCGATTGCATGCCCAGCTATTGAGGCGATCAGGGCCGGCCCTGACAAACCCGCTTGGGTTTAAGATCGAATCGAGGTCTTTCAATTTCACTTTAATGAACAACGTGGAAGGTGCGTTTCCAGCGCGTGTCGGGGAAGAAATGCACCAGAGCGTGGCCGATCCACGCGAGCTTGTGACTGAATCCTGTTTGTTCAAGTTGGCCGTCTGCGGCCTTGAACGACCAATAGTTGAACAGCGGACGGCCAAGTATATTAGCGCGCGGCACGAAGCCCCAGTAGCGCGAGTCCAGGCTGTTGTGCCGGTTGTCGCCCATCATGAAATACTTGCCGGGCGGAACCACTAGGTCGCCGTCCTGGATATAACTCGAGATGCTCGTGGCCCACGACTCTGTTGACCCAGGCACCTCGGCTGGAGGTACTGCAGGGAAATCGTCGAGGAACTCGTTGAAGTTATCCGTCGTCGTCGGCTGCGCAAATCCCACAGGCTGTGCGACACGATTAACAATCACAATGCCGTTGCGTAGACGAATATGATCGCCCGGTACGCCAATCAATCTCTTCACCAGGGGAGTGTATTGTGGTGTTCCGTCGGCGTCAGTGGCATCAATACCAGGCTGATTGACGGGCTTGAGGAAGACCACTATATCGCCGCGCCTCGGCTCGCGATACCTGATGAGCGGCATCCACGAAGCGGGCGGCATCAGCGTGGTCTTGTCAACGACCAGGTGATCGCCTACAAGCAACGTGTTCTCCATC
The DNA here is from genome assembly GCA_963758785.1 of uncultured Acidobacteriaceae bacterium. Lineage (GTDB taxonomy): Bacteria > Acidobacteriota > Terriglobia > Terriglobales > Acidobacteriaceae > Telmatobacter. The sequence continues at coordinate 1,352,473 of CAVWXA010000003.1, read as the reverse complement.
GAACCTGAGGGAATGACGTAGTTCTGAGCTAAAAAGGTGAGAATGAACAAACCCACCACCAGAACTGAGCAGATGCTGGCCAGCGCCTCGAAAGGAGTCTCTGTTACTTCGGGCGGGGCCTGCGCCTTCGGGGCGAGTCGCGTCGCTTTCACCATCCATACTCTCCACCAGCCGAGAATCAATTCACACAAATTCTAGCGCTAACCCCCGCCTGCATCTCGGTCTCGGGAAGATTGTCGCCAATCCGGACATAACACCATTTTCAGCGTACTTCCGCATCGCCTCATCCTCCCGGAATTCGGAAGCTGGGGCATTTCCGGCAGCAAGGCTCGACAAGTGAGTTGGCGACATAGCGACAGTTACGCACGTTTCTGCGCCGTTGCGATACGTTTCGGATTCTCTGACGGGCTTGCGAGGGCTAATTAGTGCGCGCTAATCCGCAGTTCTCCAATAAGCAGACTCCTCCCCACGGCTTGTCGGGCTTGCGGCCAGCAGGATCAGGGAGAAGCGACAGCAGCCGCATCCCGAATGACAGGCGCTTCAACTTGGCCGCGGTATGTAACAGAGAGCGCGTCTCGACCGACTTCCACCCGTATGGGGCGAAGAATTCCGGCCCTTCCCGAGGCGCGAATTTCAGCGGCGAACCGGCATCTACCAGCGGGCCACCAATGGTCTTCTGGAGCATCTTGAGAAGCGCAGGTGACGTAAGATCGGTGACCCAACGCCGGAAGCTGGAGCGGGCTGCCAGATCGCGGGCCAGTTCAGCAGCCCCGTCGGCTTCAAAGTAAATGATGAGCCCTTCGCTTACCACCACCACGCGCTTCGCTTCGCTCCCGAGCCGCTGAAATAATGCACGGCGCCCCGCAGTATCTTTCAAATCCAGCGGCACACGCTCGAGCGCACAGAGCGGACGTTCAGTGGCGAGAACTTCCTGCTTGTAGCTCAGCATATCCGGCAGGTCGATCTCGATCCACCGAAGCGAAGCGGGAAGCTGCATCCGGTACGGCCTGGAATCGAGCCCGGCAGCCAGATTAATGACCATGTCCGCGCCTTGCTGCACTTCGCGTTCGATGACTTGATCGACCAGCCAGGTACGCGCTGTGTAAGACCAGGAATGCCGCTGGGCGAATGGCATCGCGGCGGCGATTTGCATGCCGCGATCTCCGGCCAACTTGCGCGCATGGGGGTCGCGGAAGACGGCGTCGGCGAGCTCGCTCTCCTGTGCGCGGTACACCGCTACCCACAAAGCGGTATCCGAAATATGGCGAATTGGGTTTGCCAAGCTCACAGCAACAGAATCATATCTGTTTGCAGTTGCGGAATGCATGTGGCATTACGCTCCAACTCCGCACCGTATGAACATACTTGACGAAATCAGCCCAATGCGCTCATTAAGGTCTTGTGTATATTCGTTTTTTTCGGTTCCGAGAGGATGGTCGTCCATCCGAAAGTGACCTGGTTCTGGGACAACTTTTGAATTGGCAGTGACTCTGGCGCAACTTCCGATTGAGCACTCGATTCACGATTCGGCAAAGCTGGTCTACGATGCCAGCTTCCTCCAGGATTCCGCTGTCAGGGATTTGAGCTTCTCCGTGTAATCCCCGTTGGGGTCGCCCTCTGCATTCTGTGCACTCATCACGACAAAAAGCTCTTCTGACAGCACAGAACCGATCGCATGGATGGCTTCGTGCCGGTCGAGCCCTTCCTTCATCAACCGAAGAAGCACAGCCTTTGCCGGAAATGCGTCCCCGAGCGCCACCTGGTTCTCGACGATCACGTGTAGAGCGGCATGAATGGTTTCGTTGGGAAGCCGGATTCGCTGCCCCCGGTGGTATCGCCTGACTAACTGCATTCGCTCGGATTCATCGAGCGCGAGCCAAGCGTCCGAGATGATGTCCTCGCGGGGGTCGTATTGCAACTGTGCCATGTCCGCTTCCTTGAGAAATGATAGCGAATCGAATGCGCTCGGTTGGTGGCCAATCCCGTAAAGCATCCGATTTTGGAGCTACTTCCGGTTGGGCGGTGACACGTCCAGAGTAGTGCCTGCGATCGAAAAATCAAATTCTTCAGTCGTCTACCAAGGGTCCGCTCCAATAGCGGATATCAGCAAGCAGACAAGTCCCACAGCAATGTTTACAGCCACCCCCGGCCAGAAGAGAAGAACTAAATCAGACCGCTTTATGGATGCTAAGCCCAGCGAGACCGTGCCGGTGGATAACCCCTTCCTTGCAGACCAAAGACAAATATTCCCGCAAGCAAGAGGATGATCTTGTTCATTGCGGAATAGTGATTCATCGCGAGCATCGATACCCTCTTCACCTTGCTGAAGGATATCAATCGGTGTTCTTGGCCTATGGTCGGATAACCGTCCATAACTATGGAAGCAACAGGCTGACTTGATTCTCAAGACGAATTCTCCGCACCCCACGCCATGTCAAGCCCGCGAGCACCCTACCCCGCAGCTAAAGCCAAGACCTAAAGCCGATTAGCCGGCATTCGCGTTTTGCATAGAATTTCCCCGTTCTGGCGCACAATCAACCTAGCATCACCACAACAGCGGACCCATCGCGGGGGCCTTTTCCGATCCCTGATCCCTGATCCCTGTTTCCGGAGTCCAGCACATGCGAAAAGAGCGCAAGAACATCGCCGTCAGCATCAATCCAGAGACAATCTGCCCCAAATCCAGCCCGGATACTGAGTCAGTACCCCAGTACACTGTCTCCAACCAGCAGAAAATGAACGACTTCAATGCGATTCCGAGACCCTGTACAACCTCAGTACACGCGCCAATTCAGCCGATTTCGGAACAAATTGCACCACGCATCGTGCAAACGCCTTGAAAAAACGCTCGTAAGTCCTTTGAATTGGGTATCATGCGAAATAACCCCTTTGAAATCAGCGGGCTGGAGCAAATGATCGGAGATCAAACCGCTGCAGGAAAAGCACTTAACCCCAAAAGGGGGAGGGGGGGCACCCCTGCGAAACTGTGCAACTGTGAGATCAGCCTCGCCCCGGCAGGGGCTGTGAACTATGATTGAACTATGAACTATGAACTATGAACTGTGAACTACGAACTATGAACTACGAACTACGAACTATGAACCGCGAACCGCCAGCAGTTCGTTGACCTTCGCCATCACCTCAAATGCATCGGCCACGTACACCACATCGGCCTTGCCGCGCGTCCATCCGCAGTTCGGATCGAGCGAAATCGCCCGCCGCTCGCCGATGAACCGCCAGCCCACCACGTGCGGCTCCTCGCCATGGCAGCAGGTCGAAAGGCCCTTCGCATGGCGCGGCGTCGACCCCGTCTGGCCGACCTGGTTCAGATGCGTCAGAAAGGGAAGAACGGACTGCCCTTCGCCGCCCTGGTCCACCAGCGATTTGCTGCTGCCCAGCGACGCGCCCGAAGCGCGCAAGAAATTCAAGATCAACTCGCCCGCCTCCTCAACATGAATCTGCCCGTCCGGCTGCTTCTTCGTCCAGCCCGCGCCGGCGACAAAAGCAGCTTCGCATCGGGCCGGATCGTCTGCTCGTCCTGCTTCGGCGCGCGAAATCCCGTCACCTGCGTGCGCATTTCCGGCAACGTCGACAGTGATCGCAATCTCATCCGGCTGAGCCTCTGCCCCATCGCCCGCGTACGCCGCGTGCGTCCCTGCATCCAGCAGCAGAAACCACGGCCGCGATGCGCGCGTAAATTACAGCTTCAATGCGCTGCCGATAGAACCACCGCGTGGCTTCAATCGATTCCGCTCCGCCCATCGCCGTGATGTGTGTATCGATTATCGCCGCCCAGCGCGATGCGCTACCGCAGCCATCACGCGAGCAAAGCGCGAACTCTGCGGCGCAAGCACGATCGTCGCCTGGGCTGCGCGGCACAGCGCCTCGCACGCCGCCGCATCGCTGGCAAAGCGCGCCTGCGCAAACGCCTCGCCCTGCACAGCGAGCAATCGCTTTGCGGCGCCTGCCACCTGTGCTGCCGGCTTCGTCGCATGCTTCGCGACGATGCCAATCGTCAACTCTGCGCCCAGCGCGTTCAGCCAGCTCCTTGCCTGCGGTCACGGCCTCCAGCGAGCCTTTGCTCAGCGCCGCACCCGCTTCATCCGCATGTGTCAGTACCAGAATCGATTCCATCACTTCAGCTCCCGATCCACTCAACGAGCTCAGCGCGCAATCTCGTCCGCAGTCATGTTCTTCTCCACACGCGTCGTCCGCTGCTGTTTCGGCAGGCTCACCGAAACGTACTTCAGACTGTTGCCGTCGAGCGCGGCCGCCTTCGCCTTCTGCAGCGCCGGCATGATGGTGCGCATATTCGCCATGCCCACCTGCGGATTGTTGCGCGGCTCGGCCAGATTGCCCGTCGCCCAGCCAAGCACCGCGGGCGCGCCGGCGCAAACCGACACCTGGTGCTTCCCGCCTTCCACGCGCTCCAGCACTTCGAACGATCCTTCGTCGCGCAGCATCGATTTGGTCCACGCCCTGAAACTGGTCCGTGATGCCCAGCCGCTCGCCCACAAGCTGCAGTGTGACGCCCGCTCCGCGCGTCGCCGACTCCCATCCGCCAAAGAGCAGCAGCTTCGTTCGGTCGAGCCCTGCAATCGCGCTGATCGCGTCGGCAAGCGCCGCCGCTGTCGCGTGCGCATCCGTGAAATCCGCCGATAGGCCCGTCGACGGGAACCAGCTCGAAGGCTGACTTTCTGCGCCACGGTCATCATCACCTGCTGCAACTTGGCCTTGGGCCCAAGCGACACCAGCCAGAGCTTGCTGCCCGGATTCTTTGCAGCCAGGTTTGCGGCCTCATAGAGCGCGCTCGCCGCCCACGGATCGAGCACCGCCGGCAGCACCATCTCGTTCTTGATGCCCGGGCCGTTCGGCCCCGTCGTTGGCTCCAGCGTCTGCAGCGGATCGGGCACAATCCCCGCGCAGACAACGATGTGAAACCCATTGTTCGATCCTGGCTGCGAACCTTCCTGCTCGCCGCTGAATTTAGAATTTGATGAATGAAGTAAGCATTTCGCATCCCGAAAGCTAGCAGCTGGAAGCTGGTAGTTAGAAGCTGCTTTTCAGTTCTTCCGCTGTGCAATCCCCCGCTCCCGCCATGAACTCGATGTTGCTGCGCTCCCCGTCGGGCGACTGTGCGCAGTTCCACAGGCACGCGCCGCAATGCACGCACTTCTCGCGCTCGAACACTGGCAGCGCCTTCCTCGCCCAGCGTGATCGCCTGGCCCGAGCACATCGCGATGCACGTCTTCTCCTCGCAGGCGATGCAGCGCCGCCTGTCGAGAAACACCACGTGATCGGCGAATCCCGGCATGGCCTGCACCTTGCCGCCCATCAGCAGCGCATCCTGGTGCGTCACCAGCAACTGGCCGTCGAAGGGAATCTCCGGCCAGCCGCGCGCCGTCATCAGCGCATCGTGCAGCGGGCGCCCGTCGTCGAGCGAGAGCGCGACCGCCTGCTTCAGCTTAAGACCGCCCGCCAACGTAGCTATCGAACCGGCGAATCTGCTTCGGCGCCGGCGGAATGCGCGCCGTCAGCGAAAGCCGCCCGCCAGTGAGCCCAGCAAGCGCCATGCCGATCAAGTCCGCGCACCAATCCGCGATGAAATCCGTTGCGCGCATTCTCGGCTTCGTGCGCTCCGCGCTCCACCCAGCTCGCGCGGCGGCGCGTCTCATAGGTTGCAGCCAGATTCTCTTGCGTGAAGGGCTTGTCCGGCGCGCAGCAGCTCCAGCACCGCCTCGCCCAGTTGCACGCCCGTGGTCCATGCCTCATCCACGCCAGAGCCGGTAAGCATGTTGGTTGAGCCGGAGCCTTCGCCGATGCGCGCAAATCCGTCGCCGGTGAGGAACGGCTCGCCGTGCTTGCCCGACTCCTCGAGCGACTTTGCGCCCCACGAGCGCAGCGTGCCGCCCTTCAGGTGACGCCACAAGCAAGGGATGCTGGATGTAGTGCTGCAGATAGCGATAGGCCGTGCGCGCCGGGTCGCCCATCCATGACGGAACGAAGATGCCCACCGAGACCAGCCGCTCCGGGTGCACGTAGAGGAATCCGAAGATCTCCGGCTCGGGAAATCCGAAGGTGTGCCACACCGTGCCCGGCTTCGAGCGTGGAATCGTCCGGGCAGCTCGATCACCATCTTCATGCCCAGCGCCCACTCGCGCCGCGCGTGGCCGGCCGGCAGGCCGAATCGCTGGTCGAGCTTCTGCCCGACCGCGCCCACCGGGCCGTCGCCCACCACAGTCAGCCGCGCGCGCACATCCATGCCCGGCATGTAGCCGTCCGCCGGGAGCGCCGTACTTGTCCACTCCCTGGTCGGCGAGGCGCAGTCCGACCACCTCTCGTTTGCATTCGCCGGGAATCGAGCTTTTGCCGGGAATCGAGGCGAAGATCGGTGACTCCACCGGCGTTCCCGGCCAGATCTGCACCAGGCCGCTGGCCATCAGTTGCGAGCCAACCCACTGGTTGAACTGGCCGATGGAAAGCACCAGGCCGTCCGTTCTTATGCAGAAAAGCCGGCGTCCAGTCGGCAGCTCGAAGCGCATCGTCATTCAGCCACGAGCCGCTTTCCCAGACCAAGAAAAAAATCCCCGCAACGCAAGAGTGCGGAGCGCCGGCTCGCGCCGACGGGATCGAGCAAGTAGAAAACGCGCTCCTGCCTGACCGCCGCGGCCATGGGAATCTGGCGGGATCGAGCATCGGGAAAGCTCGCGCGAATCCCTTCGGCACGCGTCACCACGCCGCTGACGCCCGCGGCAAGATCGTCGGCGCGCTCGTAGCAGAGCACCTGCAGCGGCATGCCCGGCGCAGCCTTGCTCTCGAACGCGGGATCGGCAGGGTTCTGGCTCCACGCTTGCGTCAGCGTCGTCAGGAATCCGCCCATTGCGGGGCCAAAGCCGGCGCAGGCGATGTCAACTTCCATCGTCTGGCGGTCGATTTCGAACATCTGTTCCGGCCCAGCTCATGCAGGCCCTGCCGCGGGATAATCGAGCGCTTCGGGAATCATCACTTTGCTTACCGTCTCGGCGGCGCGATCCTTGGCCAGGCGCGCGCCGGTCAGGCAGGTCGTCAGCTTTGCTCTGCAGCCGCAGAAACTCGCTTGATCCTGCGCAGCCCGCGCACGGGCCGGCTTTCTGCGGATGGCTGCCGTCGGCTGAACAACATCGACGGCCATGGCCGATGATGCCCGGCATGGTTTCTTCCAGCTCTTCAAGTTCGCTTGCCAGAAAGCAACTGCGATGTTCCTCCTCGTCCCACGCCGGATGGCGGTTGTAACCGAACACCAGCTCGGCGCAGATACGCGAAACTTCGCCTGCCGCCTGCGCCGCCTGCGTGTGGCACAGGTCGCTGAGGAATTGCACGGTGCCCGCCAGCCCTTCGGCGGCAACAGCATCGCTGGCGCCGCGCGTCTCCAGTTCCAGCACATCCAGAATCTGGCAGCGCGACGCCATCAGCCAGCTCAGCGCATCGGCCAGCGCAAATGTCACGCCCTGGCGCTGCCCGTGATAAAGCTTGCCGCCCGCGGGATCGGTCGCCTTCTGCAGATAATTCAGCGTCCACACCCACAGCTTCATTGCCGAGGCCAGCGTGCATGCGCCGGTCCCGGGATGGTCGCTCGCGATGTGGCGCATCTCGCGCGCCCACGTGCGGAACTGCGCAAGGAACACCTCGGTCGTCATGGTCACGGTCAGCTGGCGGCGCTGCACCGCCTCCGGGCCTTCGTAGGTCGCTTCGAGTTGCGCATCCATCCACTTGTTGGCCAGGAAACCTGGGCAATCCTCGGTGATGCCGTACCCGCCCATCAGGCTCACCGCCTCGCGCATCATGTTGGCGCCGTGGCCGGTGTTCCACAGCTTGGTCGCCGGGCACAGCACATTGGCTTCGGCGTCTGTCAGCACATAATGCACCAGCGGATCGGCGAGCAGCTCGTTGCGTCGCGATGAGACATCGCCGGCATATTTGCCGTCGGGCTCAGTCAGTCGCAGCAGTTCGATCGCGCGCTGCTCGCTCTCTTTGAGCGCCTTCATTTCCGCGCGTGCGCCGTGGACGCCGCGCTCCATCAGGATGGCGGTCTTCTGCTTTTCCAGCGGATCGAGCTCATCGAACAGCCGCGCCGCCGCAAAGCCAAGCGATGCCGCCGCTTCGCCCGTGGCCCACACGTCCACCAGCCGGTGCAGCGCATCTTCGCGCTGCTGGATCCCTTGCTCGTAGCGCACGGAGCCCGGCTTTGCGCCCTCGGCGCCGCGGAAGCGCTGTCGCTGGTAGCGAATCACCGGCTCGACCGCCGACAGCAGCTTGGCCGCTGTCATCAGGCCCACCGGAACGCGCGTGCGCCGGAAAACCGCGTCAATGATTTCGCTGTGATTGAAGTTCGGCACGATTACGCCGTCCTTCACCGTGTATCCGCCCACGATGCGGCTGGCCGGAACCCTCAGATTGAATACCGGATCGCCCGTCGATGAAAGCTGGTGCACCAGCTTCTTGGTCGCCGTGCCGCGATCGAAGGTGCCCTCGTCGCCTCTTCCAGAATCACCACGCAACTGCCCTTGATGCGCGGGTCATCGGAGTTCACCGCCGCAGTCACAAAGTCGGCAAATGCAATGCCGGTGATGAAGCGGCCGCGCTTTTCCACCTGCAGCCACGGTTCCTCGCCGTCCTTCCACTCGGCTACGCGCACCTTGCCGCTCATCATGCCGGTATCTACGCCCACGTACGGAATCGGTTCGGTCAGCGCGAAGGCTCCGCGCCACGGCTTGCGTTCTTCGCCCGGCTGCGGCGGAGCAGAAAGCTTTTTATAGCGGATAACCTGTTCCGGCGTGCCGCGCTCGTGAATCGGCGAGAGCGCCAGAAATCCCGCCAGGCTGGCGGTGGCCGCGCCGCCGTCCACCCACGCAAGCTCAAATGCCGCCAGTCCCAGTGCCAGATTCTTTGGTCCGACGATGAATCCGCCTTCCTCGGGCTCCATAAACGCCGCGGTGATTCCGGCGCGGTCGAATGCGTCGAGCATTTCGTTCTTTGCCGCGGTCCACTCGTGCGTGTTGCGCTCGCCGGCAGCCACCATGCGCGCCACTGTTCCTCGCGCCACGCCGCGCGCCGATTGCACCAGCATCTGCAAGTCAAATCGATCGGCAAATCGCCATTGAATCTGCCGCACCGCATCACCGGGAAGCGTGAGCATTGTCTTTGTTTCCGGCATCGCAACTGTGGCCATCGTGTGGCTCCTCAAGCAAAACGGTTCCACGATTTGTGCTCTACTTCCGCGATCGTGCATCGTGGCATTTTCTCTGCGAGATTGCCACGCAGCGCCCGCGGCGGAACAGGTGAATTGTGGAACAGCTTCAGCGCCCCTATTGTCCTTGAACGGACACTCGACGGCATGTGACTCGCATCACCTTGGCAAGCGGTTTACGAAGTGCACTCGATGAAGATCGGTCAGGAAGAAGGTCCGCGGAGTGCGCACATTTGTGCAAGCGTCTTCCATTGCGACCGTTACCAAACGCGCTGATGCCAGGTGTGTTTCATCACATAGGCGAGCGATTGCGCATCTCTGATTCGCGCACTATGTGATCTGAATCATCGCGTTTGTGATACCTGTCACTGCCAGATCCCCTCGAAAAAAGGTCATCTCAAAGAAGCTGCCCGGCATCATCCGCAGCTCCAATGGTGCACGGGAATGCGCTCAAGCAAGGCCGGCAAACGAGAACAAATCGCTCGTTGCCTGGGAAGGAAGACGGCAGGATGAGCAATGCCGCAAGAAAAGAGCACGGTTCATCGTCCGCTGCGCAGTGATTGCGGCTGGCCTCGCGGTTCTGGCGTTGGCGCCAGGCGCCCTCCGCGCGCAGGTCGATTGCCTCACCTGCCACGGCGACGCCAGCATGACCGACGCGGCGGGCACAGCATCGCCGTCGACGGCCAGAAATTCAGCTCCAGCATTCACGGCAGCCTGCAATGCGCCAACTGCCACGCCGACATCAAGGGCTATCCGCATCCTGACAAGATTGCGCCGGTGGATTGCAAGACCTGCCACGCCGATCAGGCCGATCAGCTCAAAGGCAGCGTGCACGCCGACAGCAAGGATCATCCGTGCACGAGCTGCCACGGCGACGCGCACGAAATCTATCCCAAGACCGACGCGCGCTCGGCGGTCTATCCGCTCAATGTGCCCAAGACCTGCGGCCAGTGCCACAGCAACAACGGCATGGCCGGCAAGCACGGATTGGCCAGCGTCTACCCGCAACTACATCGACTCGATTCACGGCTTCGCGCTCAGCAAGGAAGGCCTGCTGGTCGCGGCCAACTGCCAAAGCTGCCACGGCTCGCACAAGCATCCTCAGCCACACCGATCCGCAGAGCCCGACCTACAAGTCCAACATCCCCAAGACCTGCGGCACCTGCCACGCCAAGATCAACGCCGACTACGAGCACGGCGTTCACGGCAAGGCGATCGCCGCCGGCAAAATGAACGCGCCGGTCTGCACCGATTGCCACACGGCGCACGCCATTCTGCAGCCCACTGAATCGGCCTTCCGCATGCAGTCCACGCCCATCTGCGGCAACTGCCACAAGGACAAGTTCTCCACCTATCGCGACACCTTCCACTCGCAGCTGGGCTCGCTGGGCGGCTATGTTGAGACGGCCCGCTGCTGGGATTGCCACGGTGCGCACGACGTGCTGCCCGCCTCCGATCCGCACTCGCCCATCAACAAGGCCAACCTGGTCACCACCTGCGGCCGCTGCCACGCCGGCGCCAACCTGAGCTTCGTGCAGTATCAGCCGCACGCCAACGCGCGCGACCGCAAGCTGAATCCCGGCGCTTTACTTTGTGCGGCTGTTTATGAACCTGCTGCTGGCCAGCGTGCTCACCTTCTTCATGATTCACACCATCTTGTGGCTGATCCGCTCGCGCTACCACCAGGTCAAGAACTCGCCGCGGGACCGGCAAATGGAGGCAAGCATGCCTGAGCTGCAGCAAGCTGGCAGACCAACAAACTGAAACCGAAGCCCGCGCCAACGGGCCGTTACTTCGTGCGCTTCACGCGCGAGCAGCGCTACATGCACGCGGTGCTGTTCACCACGTTTCTCGGCCTCGCGGCCACGGGCCTGCCCATGCGCTTCAGCGAGAGCTTCTGGGCGCGCAAGTTCGCCGCCGGCGTAGGCGGATTCGGCGCCATCCTCTTCTTCCACAAGCTTTGCGCCATCGTCCTCACCATCGCCTTCCTGATTCACGTCAAAGAAGTCTTCCAGCGCGGCACTCATCCACCGCGAAAAGGGAATCTTCTGGGGGCCGACCTCGATGGTCGCCAACTGGAAGGATGTGAAAGACCTCTTCGGCCACATGCGCTGGTTCCTCGGCCTCGGCCCCAAGCCGCAGTTCGAGCGCTACGCCTACTGGGAGAAGTTCGATTACTGGGCGGTGTTCTGGGGCATGATCGTCATCGGCTTCTCCGGCTACGCCATGTGGTTTGCGCCGTTCTTCGCGCACTTCCTGCCCGGATGGGCGCTGAATGCCGTGCTCGTCATTCACAGTGAAGAAGGCCTGCTGGCGATTCTGTTCATCTTTTCCATTCACTTCGTGAACACGCATCTGCGCCCCGACAGCTTTCCCATGGACATGGTGATCTTCACCGGCGTCGAGAGCGAAGAAGAGTTCAAGCACAAGCGCCCGCTGGAATACGAGCGCATGGTCACAGAAGGCAAGCTCGAAGCGCGCATCGGCATCGCGCCGCCGCTCTGGCTGCTCAACTTCTCCAAAGTGGTTGGATTCATAGCGATCTTCATCGGCCTAACGCTGCTGGTGCTCACGCTGACCGCCTACTTCAGCTAACAGCTTGCAGCTTGTAGCCAGTATCTGGAGGCATGATCCTCGGAGCGACAAGCTACCTGCCACAAGCTCCAAGCCCGTCTCCGCCGTCACTCCTCATTGTGATAAGAGGCACTGCGCCGCCAGCTGCTGCTGAGTTCTCCTCAAATTGTGAACTTTGCTCGCAGTTGTCTATACCCGCGTTCGTTCTCTTGCTTCTCGTCTGGGCCTCGACCGCACTCCCCGCGCAAAAGCTCAAGGACGCCGACTGCCTCACCTGCCATTCCGACCCTACGCTCACCCAGGATGTAAACGGCTCGGCGGAGAGTCTCTACGTCGATCAAGACAAATTCAAGCACTCCGTTCACGGCCGCATGTTCCACTGCGTCGATTGCCACAACGACGTAAGAGCCTGGCCCACGAGACCCCGCCTGCAAAGATCACCTGCGCCCAGTGCCACGCCGACGCGCAGGCCGCCTATGCGCACAGCGTCCACGCCCGTAAAACCGGCCCCGGCGGAGGCGCCAGCCGCCACCTGCGCAGGACTGCCACGGCGACGCGCACGAGATCGTCGGCCGCGGCGATCCCAAGTTCGCCCGTCAATCACGCCAACATTCCCGCCACCTGCGGCCACTGCCACGGGCAAAAGTTCCTCATGGAGTCGAACGGCGAAAGCGCGCAGGCCTTCGTCTCCTACCAGGACAGCGTGCACGGCCGCGCCGTCGCGAACGGCTCGCAAAAAGCCGCGGTCTGCACCGATTGCCACGGCGCGCACGAAATTCTGCCGGCCAACGATCCCAACTCGCCGATCTCAAAGTTCAACGTCCCGGCCACCTGCGGCAAATGCCACACCGATGTAGCCAACACCTTCACGCAGAGCATTCACGGGCAGGCCATCGCGCGCGGCAACGGGCTCGCGCCCGTCTGCACCGACTGCCACGGCATCCACTCCATCAAGCCGCCCGCCGATCCCAACTCGCCCGTCGCCGAGCAGAATCTTTCGCGCGACATCTGCGCCCGCTGCCACGAGGGCGTGCGCCTTTCGCAGGAGTTCGGCGTACCCGGCAACCGCGTCACCAGCTACTTCGACAGCTATCACGGCCTGGCCGCTGAAGGCGGCTCGGTCGTCGCCGCCAACTGCTCCAGTTGCCACGGCGTGCACGACATTCTTCCCTCCAGCGATCCCCGCTCCACCATCAACCGCGCCAATCTCGACGCCACCTGCGGCAAGTGCCACAAAGGCGTCACGCAGAAGTTCACGCGCACGCCGGTTCATCTCCAGGACGGGGTCCGCTCCGGCGACATCGATTCCATCGCCGTGCGCTGGGTGCGACTGATCTACATTCCCCTCATCCTGCTCGTCATCGGCGCCATGTTCCTGCACAACGCCATCATCTGGCGCACCAAGGCCATAGCGCGCCGCCGCATGATGAACCCTTTCATGACGCGCATGACCGTGAACCAGCGCTGGCAGCATCTCATCCTGCTCAGCAGCTTCATCGTTCTCGTCATCACCGGCTTCGCGCTCAAGTTCCCCGACACCTGGTTCGCCCACACGCTGGGCATGGGCGAAAACCTGCGCGGCATCATCCATCGCGTCGCCGGAGTCATTCTCATCGCCGCCGGCATCTATCACGTCTTCTATCTCGCCGCGGCGCGCGAAGGCCGCCGCCTGCTGCGCGACATCGCGCCGCGCCCTAAAGACGCATTCGATGCCTTGGCCACCATGCGCTATTACCTCGGCCTCAGCAGCCAGAAGCCAAAGTTCGGCCGCTTCAACTACGCAGAGAAAGCCGAGTACTGGGCGCTGGTCTGGGGCACCGCGCTCATGGGCCTCACCGGCATCATGATCTGGGCCAAAGTTTGGGTCGGCGACCTGTTCGCGCGCTGGTGGGTCGACGTCGCCACCGCCGTGCACTTCTACGAGGCGATTCTGGCCACGCTCGCCATCCTCGTCTGGCACTTCTACCAGGTCTTCTTCGATCCCGACGTCTATCCCATGAACTGGGCCTGGTGGGACGGCAAAATGTCCGCCGATCACTACCGTCACGAGCACGAACTCGACCACGACCTAGCCCACGAACCCGACGCAGAGTCCATCAACGAAAGCAAAGAATCGGACCCGCAATAGTCAGCTATCAAAACAATGATCGGCTATCAATAGGCCCACCACGGAGCCGCTGGGGCACCCGTAGGCATAGCCTGTCCGTCGATCGAGCTGTACAGGTTTACCCCGTAGAAAAACGGCAGACCCCAGTCGAAGCCAACCCCCGACGGATTGGGCCCGGCCAGCCCGCTAAAAGCCGCATTTGCTTCCGTGCTGCTGCTGGTAAACAGTGTCTCCGCATTCTGTACGCTGAAGCTCACGTTCTTCGATGCGCCTCCAGCTCCCAGTTGCGTAGCAGTCAGGCTGTCGGTTGACGCCGGACAGTAGAACGAGGAGAGGTCGCCGACAGGCGTCTCCGTCGAGCACGTCGGAATACTGGACGCATTCGGGAAAAACAGTCCGTTGCTGCCGCTGTCGATAAAGCTGCCCGGCCCCGCGCAGGTAGTGGGATTCGTGATCCCGTAGGTCTGTCCTGCGAACGTGGTGGTGAATTCGTCGCACGTCAAAGTGAAAATCGTGGCGCTGCTCGGAAGCTGGTTGTTCGATTCCGTGCCGATCCCAAACACCAGCGATCCGGAAACGGTAGCTGCGCTACCAGAAACCGCAGGCAACTCCACAATCACCCCGTTATTGTCTTTCGGAAACAGCGCGACGGGGTTGGCTACCTGGCCGCTTGTGGCAACAAATGCTGGGCTGCATGTGGTGCCGGAACAGGTGTAATACGCCGGGTACGGCGGGCTCGTCAACCCGGAGGTCGGACTGCAGGCGCTTGCGCCCTCGTAGTAGCAGTCCGTCAGCTCGCTGCCGACGCCTAATATTCCGTTCGCACCCAGCGTAGCCAGCGTGTTCTCATCCATATTGCTTCCGTTGGAGCAGGTGGAGGGCACACCCGTGCTGGTGCTGATCACCTGAACCGGAAGTTTGCTTGCCGTTTCTCCGCCCAGCGTCACATCGGCTTCCTGCACCGGACCCCAAATATACGAGTCATCCACAAAGCTCGCGCAGTCGTACGCCGCCGAGCCATTCGAGGCATTCACTGTGGGCAGGTTCAGCGACGACACCGCAGACTGGAGCACCCGCAATCCGGTCGATCCGGTATCCACCAGCAGGCCGCTCACCGTAACGCAACTGGTGGTACTGCCCGGCACGCAGATCGTCGCGCTCGCAAATGCTCCGTTGGGATAAATCCCGCCATCGAGCTGATTCGCCGTGGGTCCGCCATTAACTGAGATGGCCATCACGTTGGCCGTCGACGATCCCGGGCTGGTGGTCGTGGTGGACGTGGAATTGCTTACGCTGCTGCCGCCGCAACCGGCAATCAACATCGTACCGGCCAGAAGAATCGAAATAAAATACTTTTGCACTGTTGACTCCGGCTTATACATTATTGGAGTCTCTCGGCGCTCACGCCCTCAGGCAACAGGGCCGGCACGTACACGCGGCCCCAGTGCGCGCGCATATGTCCGCCCGTTTGCACCACCAGCCCCGGCTGCCGGATATCGAGCGGACGGTGCCCATACTGCCTGGACTGCGAGGACAGCGCCGCGGAGTACTGCTGAAAATAGGACCCCAGAATTTGCTGCATGTCCGGCATGAATGGCCCTTGCCAGGTGACCGCGAATACGGTTCCCGAGGAAGAAAGGTACTCATTCACTACCGTGCCGGTGGGCGACTGCAGCTGATGCACCTGGTAACTGTTCTCGTCGCTTTCGTTCACACTCGCGCGCATGTGAGCGGTGTCCGCCTGAATCGAACTGATGTTCCCACCCAGCGAAGCCATCGCCGGCACGCTGAACCCCAGAACCATCCCAACGCCGGCCACGCGACCCAGCTGCCGCAAGCCTGAGCCAGAGCCTTTCCAGAACTTCATGTTGATTCGCGTGACGCACCTCCGGGTCAATCTGATCAAACTCATGCATTGGCGCGGTAACCGCACAGCGCCCACTCTTGCTTTGACGGGGACGGGAAGAGGTGGTTGAGGGCTGGCGAAAGCTACTTTCTTGCTATCAAAACTTGCTGCAGCACTTCTGTCCGCAAGGCTTCGCAAGGTCCCTCGAGTGATCTCCGAAGACCCTATCAACTAGTGTGATGCGAAGCCTTATCGGGAAGTAGCTTTTTCATCAACCGGTGCACCGGCCCTCGATGCAACCCCGACGCGAGCCGCCTTTATTTAGCCTGCACTTCCACCGGCGATTTCAGGTCGATCTGTTTCGCGTTCTGCGCCACGTTGATCTTCTCGCCCTTGGCCACATAGCGCGCCATCGCTTCGGGCCGCTCCCAGTCCAGCGTCCATCCCTCTTCGACAGCCACCAGCGTGTATGCGCCAGGCATCACATGCAACAGGATGAAACTTCCGTCGGAATCGGTCTGATCGGCGCTCGATGCCCCCGCTTCGCTCAACACCCTCTGCTCGCTCAACACTCCCTGCCCGCTCAACACCCGTTGCCCCGCGCCCGGGTCGGCTGGAACCAATACCACGAAGACGCCCGGCGCTGGCTTCCCATTCAAATTCGCGAATCCGCTCACGGTCGCATTCGCTTCTGCCGCAACCACGGTCAGCGCGACGGGGTCGCCGCCTACCTCCACCACGCGGCCGTCGGCCTTCCCGCCGCTTGCTTTCAGCCGCGCGACGAATAGGTACAAACTGTTCGCTTGCAGCAGCACCGTGTAATTGCCTGGACGCACCGCTTGAAACTTGAAGCTGCCGTCGGAATCGACTTGTGCAAAGGCTTGCTCTTCGCTCTGCCCCGGCATCAGCGCAGCAGAAAGCCCATCCGGCAGTCTCGCTCCGCCGGCCATCGACACCTTTCCTGAAACTTCCGCCAACGGTGGAATCGAAGAGAGATCGAGGTTGACGCGATCCGATGTCGCATCAACCGTTGTAATCCCCCCCGACCCTCCTGCCTGGGATGCAGCCGGGAGCTGAACTTCATATTCGCCGGGAGCAACGCCCGACATTTCCATGGTGATTTCAGCGCTCCCATCGCGGCCATGGATCTGGACAATGGATGCCGGACTCGTCTGCACCATCTCCGGCATTCCAAAAACGTTTTCGCTGATTTGCGGGGCCATTGGCGCACGCCGCCGGCCGCCAGGGTCTGGAATCTCGACGGAAATGTGCGTCGCCGGCGCAGGATGCAGCGTCAAATCCGCCACCACACGATCGCCCGCGTTTACCCGGACGAGCTCCGCCGCATTCGAGTCTGTGGTGTCGGGATAACAGGTCAGCGGATACGCCACGTCCAGTGGAGAACGCGGCCGCTCGCCCGCTGCGTTTCCCTGCGGGTCCGGCGCCGGCGGCCGATCCGTCCGGTACCAGGGCTCTCCCGCCGCACACACGTAGTAGCTGCCCGGGCCCAGGCGGGGAAACTCGAAATGTCCCATGGCGTCGGCAACGGTCTCGCCCGCGCGCATAATCCTGCCCCATCCGCCGGCCCGATGGTAGAGCGAGACGCGAGCCTGCGGAACCGGATCACCGGAATCCTCTGTGATCGTTCCGTAAATTGCCGCCTGTGGCTCAAGCGTGAATCGCAGCCCTATTGTATCCAGGCCCTCACCCGTGACAATCGCGGTCGAGAAGCCCTCGTGATCTTCAAAGTCCGCCGTCACAAAGCCTCGATGGGATGCGCTCAACTCGTAACGGCCGTCGGGAAGGTTTGCGAACCGGAACCTTCCCTCCAAATCGGTTGCCGCTTCGGCCACTTCCTGTCCATCTCTCTCGCCCAAAAGCGTCACACCCGCGTCTGCCATCGGCTCGCCGTTCACCCCGCTGATCACCACTCCCCCAATCGTTCGATTACCGACCGTTCGAATCCCTCTCGCGTCGGTCGGCGGCGATTGCGCGCCGAGAGTGGCTCCGCAAATCCATGCGTCGAGCAGGACCAGCACGCAGATTTTCGTCGTTCGGTTCATTGGCTCGCGCTCTCTTCGCCGCTTTCGATCGGGCTAAGCTGAACCTGGACCGCACCTCCGGCCTCCACACTCACCGTTTTCCCTCGCGCGGAAATCCGCGCCAACTCATCGGGGTCGTCCGTGTCAATTTCATGGTTCCCGTTGACGGCGATCACGCTGTACAAGCCAGGCGCGAGATTGGGAAACCCGAAATTGCCGATGGGCGCTCCCAAAATCTCCGCGATTCTTCCCGAATGCGCAAACTGCGGAATCGCGTAGACAGAGATCAGCTGTATCTCGCCGCTGCCTGGGCCGGCCGCTGAAGCAGCGTTCGCCCCGGAATCGACCTTACATTCGATCTCGCCTGTATCGTTGCGCAATGTAATCTCAATCGGAGCGCTGGAGCCGCCAGGGCCAATCGTCAATGGCTCTCGCGCCAGGTCCGTGCTGCCGCTGGTAATTGAGTTTACATAGGTCTGAAACGAATCGGCCCGCACCCAGTACCGGCCGGGCTTGACCTCGTCCATCTCAAAAAGGTCGCGATCTGCGGAACCCTCCGGCCGGTGAAGGTTCCCGCTAAACGGGTTCTCAAACAAACTGTCGGCGGGAATCAGGGTCAGGTTCATACCCGGATTGTCGTCATTCTGTATCCAGCCACCATTCAAGTTTAGGCGTCCGTTGAAGTTGCTGTTGCTGGCGGTAAACTCCTTGTGGACTTCCACCATCAATGGTTGCAGCGGCTGCGGGTTCACGATCAGGCCCGGTATGGGGCCGTCAGAGACTTTGAAGTCGACGCGGCCGTATTCGGCTGTTCTTCCCCAGATACGGGCCTCGGCATAGTAGTTTCCGTTGGGCAGCTCCGCCGCCACGGTGCTGGGCTGCATGCTCCGTTGCATCGCAGACGCCGTCTGCGGACTTCCCTGGTTGTGGATCTCAATTGAAGCGCCTTGCCCCTGCGGCAGATTCGCCGTCGCGATCGACACCCGGTAAAACCGCTGCCGCGTGAGCCCAATGTCCACTTCTGCCGCCTGCCCGGGCGAGAGCGTCAGCGGAGCAGAAGCTGCCGAGCTGAAGTCGGTGCCCCCCGGAAAACAGATCGACGGATAACCATATGTCACAGCGCGAGCGTCATCGGGCGACGGATCGCTGCACAACACATACGAAGCCGGCGCATCCAGCTCAACGAACCTGAAATCCCCGCCGCTGTCCGTCGCGGTCATCCCCATCTGCACCCAGCGCACATGGCCTTCGTTGCTTTGCTTGCGAAAGATGAAAAAACGAAGTCCGTCTGCTTCATCCCCTCCCGAAAGCGACACATGGCCCGTGATACTGGCTTGTGGCGACAAATAAAAAGTGACCGCGGGTGTGTCGGCGCTCACTTTGACCTCGCGTCTTAAATCCATCCCCTGGCCGTAACCTGGCCGCCGGATCAGGATCGCAAACCCACCCTCTGGGAGACTCAGCTCAAAGTGCCCGTCGCTGTCTGTCAGAACCACATCCCTGTTCCCAGCCGCATCCACCTCCACCAGCGCGCGCGCAATCGGCTGGTGAGTCACGCTGTTCTCCACGACACCTCGCACTGGGTAAGTGGCGGCGGGCTCTTGCGCGGCGCAGCAGGCCGCCGCGATCGCCACCGTGCAGGCCATCGCCGCCCAATGTAGCCCCTTGAATTGGGTCATCCAACCCGGCATCGCACCAGCCATTTGCGGGTACGTCCCGCAACCCCCGTTGGAGATGCAATCAGTCACTCTCAGTGACAAAGCAGATGGAACCCCCTTTAGACGCACCAACTCGCCAATTGGGCGCGTCCGAGCACGGCTCGCATGTTTCCTCCGGGGCCTCCCAGAGGGCGATTTGTGCCCGCTGAAGCGTCCACTCCCCCTCGATTTGTCCACTTGCTTTTCTCGCGAGCGAATCTGCCGAGGGTTGATATATGACTGGTTCAAAATATTGAAGGAAATGTTTCTATGGAGGTAAGCGGCAAGGTCAAGGCACTGTGCTATGTGGGGATAAACTTGGGGGTCCTTGTGCGCTGCGACCTTCCAACGACCCCCTGTATCGACGAGAGATAGAGCCAGGATGCCGGCCAGCACAGCAGCGACTCGAGAGAGAATTTTCGACAAACATCGAGCTCGGCTACTCGCCGGAGGACGCCTCTTGAACAGATGTGAAGGGCGGCGAATCCCTGGTCACCTCCCGAATCTTATTCAGTAAATCTTGCGGGTGTACAGGCTTTAAGAGGAACTCAAATTCGTTTCCGGTGGCTCGAGCCTTTTCAATCAGATCGGCGGTCGCTGCTTGTCCCGAGAACAGGAGCACTTTACAGCCCGGGCAGCTCACCTGAATCTGAATCGCCAGGTCAATCCCGGATATCTCCGGCATCACGACATCGGAAATGAGAAGGTCGGGAGCTTCTGAAAGGGCGGACTTCAATGCCTTAAGCGGCTCTGTGAATGATTTCGCGTCGAATCCGGAACGACATAAGATCGTTGCGAGGCTCAAGGCGATGACGCTCTCGTCATCGACGACAAAGATGCGGGGACGTGACTGCGCTTGGGGCATGCGAATTCCTCTTCTCCGGGGAATCACCTATTGGAGTCAGGGACTTTCTTAAAACAGCCCTCTTTGGGCATGCTCAAGCACAAAGTCATCTTTTCGGAGCCCCCGGATGGGAAGGGAGGGGAAGGGCAAAAACCACCCTAACAGGGCGTGCCTGCAACATGTGTCCGAAACCATACGCAACCCCGCGTTTTGAACGAGGCATCCTAGGGCAGAGCAGACCGGCCGAGAAATTGTCCGCGAAGGGAGATCTGATGCCCAGAAATGCATTTAAGAACACTCTTTTGAACAACTTAGATCAGGATGTTGTTGAGCGTCTCGATTTGCAGCCCGTCAAGTTTGAACTGAGACATGAAATCGAATTCCCTGGTAGCCCTATTGACCATCTTTATTTTGTCGAAGAGGGCATGGCGTCGATGACGACCACATTCAAAGACGGGTCTCAGGTCGAGGTAGGAATGTTTGGGTACGAGTCCGTCATTGGCGTCTCAGCTTTGATGGGGACCAAGAAAAGTCTGAATCGCGTTTATACCCAAATTGAAGGCAATGGCTACGCCTGCAGCGTTGAAAACGCAAGAAAAGAGTACGGCCGATGCGAAGAATTTCAGTCTCTGGCGCTCCGGTATGTTCAGGCGCAACTTGTTCAGGCAATTCAGTCGGCTGGATGCAATGCAAAACACAGCTTCGAGCAGCGCTTGGCGCGATGGCTCCTCATTTGTGCGGATCGCGCGCACAGCAACAGGTTTAGGATGTCGCACGAATTCCTCGCGGACATGCTTGGGGGCACCCGTCCCACCCTGTCAACTGCTGCGGGGATCCTCAAGGAAAAAGGCCTGATCGAATACCGCCGGGGACAGATGCATATCCTCGACGTGCGCGGACTCGCGAAGGCGTCTTGCGAATGCTACCGGATCATTAAGAATCATCTTGATAACTACACGGAGTTCGATTCCGCAATCACCGCCTAGACGTCCTGGCCACTCAGGCATTTCACACGTGCTTGCGGTGTCCGCAATTTCACGATCTCCGCGTAGTGAACCCGCCTATTCGCGTTCGCATCACACACACTTTTTGCTGGGAGTTCTGCGTGCGAGTTCCGTCCGGATGACCGACAACTGGCGGTTACCGGTTCAAGAACAGTCCGGCTTTGCCTTTGGCGAGCATCGCTGGCCTCCCTGCACTGGCGTCGCCACGATCTCATTTGCCGGACCCTCCTTTGGAACCGGAAAGCTCCCCAGTCCATCAGGTCGATGCCCAGCTCGTGCAACCGTGATTCGGAAACACCAGGTTGTGGCAGGGAAGCGTGAACTGCGCCTCGTTGACCATCGCAACGCCGGTCTCGCTATGCAGAAAATCACCGCACTCCCCTGTTCCACGCCTTTCATGTCAAGGCCGTTCGCTACTTAGCCAACGGGCCTGAAGCCGCTAACCTACTGATTCGGCGGCTGATCACCGACTACTGATCTCTGATAATTTGTTGCATGTTATATCTCGTAATTCGCTACTCTGATACTGGGGTCAATTCAGGCAATTGCGGTACGTTGTCTCGGTTGTTCTCCGTGCGTGTAACACGGCCGAAAGAGCCTCTGTTTTCAGGAATTTGGCTTCCAAACTCCTCAAAAATAGAGGATTTAGGGGTGAACCCGGTACGCAACTCACTCAAAACAGAGGAATAGTTATGCCATCCACGCGGGGGAGTGGGGGGTACCCAAAAAAAATACTGTGAAACTGTGAGCCCTTGCATAACCCTAACCATTTAAAAGAGTTATATACCGATTTTGGGTACGCGCACTGAGTCAGTACACATGCAGCCTTCCAGGGTTCACGGAATCGGAATCGGCAAGGCTTCTCGCACGCCTAAACGCGCTCATCCCACGCGGCTACATTCTTCCACCGGAATTGGAACCTGTTCGACGATCTCGAGGCCGAAACCTTCGAGGGCCGGGATGTGCATAGGCGTGTTGGAGAGCAACCGGATGCGCTGGATGCCCAGATCAGACAGGATTTGCCCGCCCAGACCAATGGCTCGGAGGATGCGGCCCGTGCGAGCCTGCGAACCTTCGCGGGAGCGAAGTTCCTGGTGAAGGACAAGGCGGCCGGTGTCAGCGAGTGTGGAAGCGCCGGGAGCGGCGGCGCCTTCAGGGCCGAATGCGGGCGCGGGGCTGCGCTCAATTTCGAATCCGCGCGAGGTGTTGTGCAAATAAAGAATGACGCCGCAGCCTTCTTCGGCGATCATGCGCATGGACTGGTCGAGGATTTCGCGGCAATGGCAGTCGGCAGCGAAGACGTCACCGGCTGTGCATCGGGTGTGCACACGAACAAGGACGGGATGCGGGCAGGGCTGGCGCGTTTCAAGCTGCGTAGAGGCGGGGGATGAGCCGGGTGCGGAGCCGTTGGTGAGGGCGCCAGGGAGCGAGCTGGCCACGGGGCCGGCGTGGAAGGCGGGGCATTCGGGGCAGAGATCGCCGCGGACGAGCGCAATGTGGCTCTCGCCGCCGTTGACTTCGCTTTCATAGGCGATCATGCGGAATTCGCCGTAGCGAGTCTGGATGCGGGACTCGCCGGCGCGGACAATATAGCGCTCGTGGCGAAGGCGGTAGCGGATGAGTTCGGCGACGGTAAGGATCTTGAGGCCGTGCTCCTGACAGAAAGGGATGAGGTCCGGGACGCGGGCCATGGTGCCATCGTCTTTCATGATTTCGCAGAGAACGCCGGCGGGGGTGAGGCCGGCGAGGCGCGCGAGGTCGACGGAGGCCTCGGTTTGGCCGGCGCGGACGAGAACACCGCCGCGGCGGGCGCGCAGCGGGAAGATGTGGCCGGGGCGGGCAAGATCGGCAGCCGTGGAGCGGGGATCGATGGCGGTGCGGATGGTATGCGATCGGTCAAAGGCCGAGATACCGGTGGTGACGCCTTCGCGGGCCTCGATGGACTCAGTGAAAGCTGTGCCGAAGCGGGAGGTGTTCTGCGCGGTCATGGGGAAGACGCGCAGGTAATCGGCGCGCTCCTCAGTGAGCGTGAGGCAGATGAGACCGCGGCCGTATTTGGCCATGAAGTTGATGGCTTCGGGAGTGACGTGCTCGGCGGCCAGGGTGAGGTCGCCCTCGTTCTCGCGGTCCTCGTCGTCAACGACGACGACCATACGGCCAGCGCGGATGTCGGCGACGGCGCCGGGGACGTCGGTGAAGGGAGGGTCGACCTGGCGGGGAGGGTTGGGCATGGCGCTGCTTTATTCTCGCTTATCCAGAAAGCAAATGCCAGAAAGGGCAGGTGAAGCGAGGGTGATGACTAAAATTGGATGATGGTCAGGCTCGAACTGCGCACTGCCATCGAAGCTCCTATTGAGCGTTGCTTTGATCTTGCGCGAAGTGTCGAGGTCCATCTCCTTGGTACCGAGCGGACAGGTGAAAAAGCCGTGGAAGGCGTCACCACCGGATTGATCGGCCCAGGAGAATTCGTCCGCTGGAGGGCAAGGCATCTCGGCGTCGAGCAGCACTTGACGAGTCAGATCACCGCTTTTGATCGCCCACTGCATTTTCAAGACACAATGATTGAAGGCGCTTTCCGTTTCATGCAGCACGATCACTTCTTTAGAGAGGTTGTCCTGAATGTTACGGAAATGACAGACCACTTTGTGTTCGCGGCGCCGTTCTCGATTTTCGGCGTCGCCGCTGAGGCGCTGCTCCTCAAACGCTATAGGAATAACCTTCTGCTGGATCGGAACGAGGCTCTGAAGCGAGTTGCCGAGTCCGGCCGTTGGGTCGATCTGCTGCCTTCAAGTTAGTTGGGAGCTTGGCCTTCGTCCCGAGAATGAGCAGCATG
Source organism: uncultured Acidobacteriaceae bacterium (assembly GCA_963758785.1). Classification (GTDB taxonomy): domain Bacteria; phylum Acidobacteriota; class Terriglobia; order Terriglobales; family Acidobacteriaceae; genus Telmatobacter. The sequence continues at coordinate 1,328,300 of CAVWXA010000003.1, read as the reverse complement.
GCGATCCGGGAGAAGGCTCAATCGGTAAGTTTCGGATGGTTTGTGACCTTTTGGAGACTGCATCGCAGTTGCTTCATGGGCAGCAAAAACGCCGCCCGAAGGCGGCGTTTATGTTTAACTGGCGAAATTATTACAACGTCGATTCAATCTCAAAGCCCCAGGCCTCTAAAAGCGCCTCAGGGATGTATTTGGAATTCTTGTTACGGCGCGCCCACTCACGCAGACGGGTAGAGCGGATGTACTGGTCTGGGGGCAGCTTGAACTCCTTTGTAATCTGCTCAAAGGAGGTGACAGTAGGCACAACCGGGCCAATGGGCTCTGGTTTGCCCCAGTTCGGATTTCCACGACGTTTTGCCATTGATTTTAGTGTCCTTGAAAAGGAGGTTTTTGCTTCATCCTCGGTCGCGCTGGGGGGGCTTGGAAGACCCGAGGAACGACTTTCTTATTTTAAGGCTATTTTGCTTAAAAATCAATAGTAAAGCACGTTTTGGAGGGAGTTGGGCATGAGATTTCAGATCCGAAAGATGCGCTCCATATCTCATTGAATTCGAGCACCTTATCGAATGAGAGTTGAGGAGAGGATCTGCGGAGCCCTGGCCGTGATCTGGCACACTAATTTGGCGGCGATTTAGGCGGGGGTGGCACGATAGTCTTATGACAACCTTTTGGCTGGCACCTTTTGGAGCGGCTTGGGAGACATTGTGTCCGGTCAATGCCTTCAGAAAAGCCGGCGGTGGCTGCTCTCGCCTCAACAAAATAGGGCCGCCCTTCGGGACCATGGGCTGCCCGCACCCCAGCGTCAAAGTCCGGCCGCTGGAGACCCTGGGGAGGCCGCGCAGACTTAAGTGGCGTGGATGTACTTACATCATTTCCGAAGCCGCAGTAGCGAGCTTGTTGCTGGGGGGCACAGTGGTTCCTTGCCGAGGAGTGGAATTGACGGTGAGCCGCCAGGCCCTGGAGCGAACGCTGAAGCAACAACTCTTCAGCGGGCCCGACGGCAGGTATTACCTGAAAGGCGACGCGCATTCCGGGTGTTTTATCTCCACTGAAGATCCGCACCTGGCCTTTGAAGAGGGCCGGATTGTGGTGCGGGTGAAGACACGGGCGAGGCTGGGAAAGATGGTGGGCGGCTCGTGCCTGGGGGTGACGCTGACGTTGCCAGCGGAAGTTTCGCTGGCGCCTAACGCGGAAGGCGAGACGATCGGGTTCAAGGACGCGCGGCTCGACAGGGTGTCAGACCGGAGCGAGATCAATTTTGTGTTGGCGCCGTTTTTGCGGGGGAAGGTGCCGAAGAGCATGACGGTGAATGCGACAGAATTGCTGCGCCAGGCATTGGCGGGATCGACGGCGACTTCAGGGTACAAAGTGAGCCTGGAACGATTGCGAATCAACTCAATTGAGGTCGTGGGAGAGAAACTGGTGGTGGACGCGGACGGTGACCTGAGCGTGGAGTGAGACGCGGGGTGCGGAGCGAGGTCCTCATCGCCGCTCCGCGTGTGTTAGCATTCGCAACCAGCAGGAATCCCCTTGACCCGCTACAAAGGAAACGCAAAGCCATGCTGCTGACGCGAAGAGATTTCACGAGGCTTGGTGCACTGGGCCTCGCCGCCCGTTTTACGCCCGCAATCAACGCGCAGAACCCTCCACGCAAGACGGGCTATGCGGTGATTGGCCTCGGCCGGATTGCCGGCCACTTTATGCCGGGTGCGCTCGGCACAACGAACTCGAACATCACGGGGCTGGTGAGCGGCCATCACGACAAGGCTGAGCGGATCGCCACGCAATACGGCGTGCCTGCTGGATCCATTTACAGCTACGACAATTTCGACGAGATCGCGCACAACCCGAACATCGACGCCGTGTACGTGGCACTGCCCAACTCGATGCACGCTGAGTACACCATCCGTGCCGCGAAGGCCGGCAAGCACGTGCTCTGCGAAAAGCCCATGTGCACGTCGGTGGCCGATGCGGAGGCGATGATTGGCGCCTGCAAGGCAGCCAACGTGAAGCTGATGATCGCCTACCGCTGCCACTACGAACCAATTCATCTCAAGGCGATTCAATTCATCCGCGACGGAAGGATCGGGCAGGTGCAGGCCATCTCAAGTAGCTTCGGTTTTAATATCTCGCCGGGCGAGTGGCGCATCAACAAGAAGCTTGCTGGCGGTGGCCCACTCTACGACGTGGGCATCTACTCGCTCAACGCCTGCCGCTACCTTACGGGCGAGGAGCCAGCGCAAATTTTCGCGGTTGCCTCGACTATCGACAAGGACGGCCGCTTCAACGAGGTGGAAGAAAACGTCGCGTGGACCATGCGCTTCCCTTCAGGGATCGTGGCGAGCTGCTCCACAACTTATGGATCGAATATGACCGGATATTTCAAGGTCTATGGCTCCAAAGGCTGGCTGGAGATCGGCCCGGCCTTCAACTACGATGGCGTACATCTGCGCGCGGAGTTGAGCGGCCAATCTCTCGACGAACCCAATCCTTCGCGCGACCCATATCAGTTCCAGGCTCAAGCCGATCACTTCTCACACTGCGTCCAGAACAATCTCGAACCGCAAAGCCCGGGTGAAGAAGGCCTGAGGGACATGCGATACATCACGGAAATTTATCGTTCCGCCGGCGTCGCTGTCTGAGAAAATCCGACCTCGTGAGGTCAGACCACTAAGGTATAATCAGACCAAGCCAAAGAATTCGCAGTGATAAAATTCATCCGGAGAATTTATGCCTGATCCATCGTGTGATATCGGCCTGATTGGCCTTGCAGTCATGGGGCAAAATCTTGTCCTCAACATGAACGACCACGGCTTTAAAGTAGCCGTATTCAACCGCACCGTTTCAAAAGTCGATGACTTTGTGGCTAACGAGGCCAAGGGAACGCAGGTGGTGGGCGCGCACTCGATCGAGGAGCTGACGAGCTTGTTAAAGCGGCCACGCCGCGTGATGCTGATGGTGAAGGCCGGCGACACGGTGGACCAGATGATCGAACACGTTGCGCCGCACCTGGAAGCGGGCGACATCATCATCGATGGTGGCAACTCGCTGTTCAGCGATTCAAACCGACGCACCAAGGCACTGGCCGACAAGGGAATTCTGTTTATCGGTACCGGCGTTTCAGGCGGCGAAGAGGGCGCGCGCAACGGCCCATCGATCATGCCCGGCGGAAATCCGGCGGCGTGGCCGCACGTGAAACCGATTTATCAGGCGATTGCCGCAAAGGTTGAGGACGGAACGCCGTGTTGCGACTGGGTGGGCGAGGATGGCGCCGGGCACTTTGTGAAGATGGTGCACAACGGCATTGAGTACGGCGACATGCAGCTGATCTGCGAGGCCTACGACCTGCTGAAGCATGGGTTGGGCCTCACGGCCGACGAATTGCACGACGTTTTCGTTGAGTGGAACAAGGGCGAGCTGGACAGCTACCTGATCGAGATTTCGAGCCAGATTTTTGCCAAGAAGGATGAGGATGGAACGCCGCTGGTCGACAAGATTCTGGACACGGCGGGGCAAAAGGGCACCGGCAAGTGGACAGTGATCAGCGCGCTGGACACAGGCCAACCGGTGACACTGATTGGCGAGTCAGTGTTTTCGCGCTGCCTGTCGGCGCTGAAAGAGGAACGCGTGGAGGCATCGAAGGTTCTGCGCGGACCGAAGTCGCAGGCCAAGGTGGGCGATCGCGCGAAGTTCATTGAGGATGTGCGCCGCGCGCTATTCTGCTCGAAGATCATCAGCTACGCGCAGGGCTACATGCTGCTACGAGCGGCGGCCAAAGAGTGCGGATGGAACCTGAACATGGGAGGCATCGCGCTGATGTGGCGCGGGGGATGCATTATTCGCAGCCAGTTCCTTGGCAAGATCAAGGACGCTTTCAAAAAGAACAAGAATCTGGACAACCTACTGCTCGACAAGTTCTTTGCGCGCCTGGTGAACAAGTACCAGGCATCGTGGCGCAAGGCACTTGTTCATGCGGTCAAGCTGGGCGTGCCGACGCCCGCGTTCTCGACAGCGCTGGCATTTTTCGATGGCTATCGGGCAGGACGGCTGCCGGCGAATCTGCTGCAGGCGCAGCGCGACTTTTTTGGAGCGCATACCTATGAACGAGTCGACCAGCCGCGCGGCCAGTTCTTCCACACGAATTGGACGGGGCATGGAGGGCGGGTTTCGTCGAGCACGTATACGGTCTAGAGCATTTTCTGTTTTACTGTAGACCATCTAGTGCGAGTCTGAACCAAGCCTGGGCATTGCCGGGAGTAATGCATGGCAGGGCTTCTGTGATGGCCTGATCGAGAGTTTCTTTGGTTCGAGCCTGGGCTGCGCGAAGCAGTTGTTTGAGTTTTGCCCAGGCCTTCTCGATGGGGTTCAGATCGGGAGAATAGGGCGGCAGATAGAGCAGCTCCGCGCCGGCTTTTTCGATCCATTGGCAAACTGCAGGCGCCTTATGCGCGCTCAAGTTGTCCATCACCACCACGTCGCCGGGCTTCAGCACCGGGTACAGCAGGTGTTCAACGTAGGCCAGGAAGATATCGGTGTCGGTAGGCTCTTCGATGGTCATGGTTGCGACCATACCGCTGAGGCTCATGGCGCCCAGAATCGTCATGATTTTCCAGTGACCGCCAGGCGTCGCCTCGTGGATGCGTCTGCCTCCCGGACCGCGTGCGTAGAGCCGTGTCATCGAGGTAGTGACACCGCTCTCGTCAAGGAAAATCAGCCGTTCCGGTGAGATCGACTGGATGCGCGCCGCGAACTCTTCGCGTCGCTCGCGGTTGGCTTCGCTGTCCCGCTCGACCGCGTGGAGTGACTTTTTTTCAGCCGCAGACCCAACTTCTTCAACAGATGCCAGATCCGACCCAAGCTGAGCGAAATGCTCGCCTCACTATGCAACTTGGCCTGCAGTTGAGCCAGCGTCAGATCGGGTTTCGATGCCACCCAATCCATCACCTGTCGCTGCGCCGCGACACCGGCACGCCACTTGCGCCCGGGCTGGTGCCGCACCCGCTCGGCCTGCCCGGTGCGGTTCCGTTGTGCGGAGATCTTCTTCGCCCAGCCCACGCTCACCAGGAACCGATCCGCAAGTTCCTCCAGCGTCTCCTCGCCTTGATCGTAAGCAAACAGAAACTTACGGCGCAGGTCATCCCCATATGGCTTCGCCATCGATTCACTCGCCGCGGATCATCGCCACGACAAGTCTACACTATTAAAAAAAATGCTCTAGCTTTTAGCTTTTAGCTTTTAGCTTTTAGCTTTTAGCTTTTAGCTTTTAGCTTTTAGCTTTTAGCTTTTTTAGCTTTTAGCTTTTAGCTTTTAGCTTTTAGCTTTTAGCTTTTAGCTTTTAGCTTTTAGCTTTTAGCTTTTAGCTTTTAGCTTTTAGCTTTTAGCTTTTAGCTTTTAGCTTTTAGCTTTTAGCTTTTAGCTTTTAGCTTTTAGCTTTTAGCTTTTAGCTTTTAGCTTTTAGCTTTTAGCTTTTAGCTTTTAGCTTTTAGCTTTTAGCTTTTAGCTCGACACGAGCGCATTGGAATGTTGTGCGGTTCCCACCGAACTGAGGCTAGGGCCAGAAACCAATCAGGCGGCGATTTCCAAGATAGAGATCGCCGTTTTGGTTTTATTGCGGTTCGATGTGAAAGCGGCGATTGCGCTGCGGGTCGCGCCTAAAGCGGGATTTTTGACTTGTATTTGCCGAGCCACTCATCGAAGGTGAGCAGGGACGGATTGATCATACTGGCGAGGTCCGCACTGCGCGCGCCGACGACCTCCTTTTCAAAATCGCGGTAGACCTGGAACATGTTGCCGAGTTCGTCCGCTCCGGGAAAGCCGAAGCCGCGATAGGCATCAGGTTCAACGGCTACATAGTTGACGTGGACGCCGAGGCTTTTCGCGATCATGGCGGCCATCCGCGAGAGAGGTAGAAATTCGCCCGCGATGCCGATGGTTTTGCCGATGTACTTCGACCCGGCTTTGAAGATCCCGTAGGCGACCCTGCCGATGTCTTCGGCGGCGATACCGGCGAGGCGCTTATCGCCCATGGGCAACACCCATTTGTAGGTGCCGTCTTCGGCCTTCTTGGGTCCGAGGCCAAACGAGTAGAGGTTGTCCCAGTAAAACGATGTGACCAGATAGGTGACGGGCAGGCCGGCAAAGAAGGCGTCGGCTTCGGCTTTCGCGTCGAAGTGCGGCACGCGGTACTTTTCCTGCAGGAACGGCATGCGCTTGTCGCCTGGAGCCATAAGTTTGCGCGTGTCCTCGAGCGTGGACCAGATGACATGCTTGAGGCCGGCGGTTTTGGCCGCCGCGGCCATGTTCTTGGCCTGCGCTTTTTCTTTCTCGGCCGAGAAATGCTCCCAGAAATTCGTTACGCAGAAGGCTCCGTGAGCACCCGCGAAGGCCTTTTCGAGGCTGGCGACGTCGTCGAGGTCGGCTTTGACGACGTCTGCGCCTTCGGCATTGAGCGCCTTTGCCTTGTCGCTGGCGGGGTTGCGCGTAATGGCGCGGCAAGCAAAGTTACCGCCCAGATCCGAGAGAATTGCACTCGCCAAGCCGCCGCCCTGCGCGCCCGTGGCACCAATTACCGCAATCACCTTTCGATCCGCCATCGCGAAACCCTCCAGTAGTTAGACGTGCTGCCAGAGTTGGATGCAACTGAGAGGAAAAAATGCGAGGCAGAAAAGAGTCTCGCACTCGTGAGTTTAATTCGCGGACACAGGAAAATCCATTGGATTTCAGTGACGTGTGCAGAGGGTTGTGATGGTTACCTGTGAGTGGTTACGCGGGCGGCTGATGGCTCGCTGACGCAACGGGCAAACTTGCGGGGACGGAACGAATGATGGTGGCGGAGTTCCGGTCCCCGGCGAAATTTAGCGCAAAGTTTCGACGGGCGCTGGGTCCATGTCGGCGTAGTCCTGATTTTCGCCGCCCATGCCCCAGCAAAAGCTGTAGGCGCGCGTGCCGACGCCGGCGTGGATTGACCAGCCGGGCGAGACGACGATGCCCTTGTCGGCCATGACAATGTGGCGGGTTTCGGCGGGCGGCCCCATGAAGTGCATGACGCGCGCTTCGGGAGCGACGTTGAAGTACATATAGATTTCGCTGCGGCGCATGTGCGTGTGGGGCGGCATGGTGTTCCAGTTGCTGCCTACGGCGAGGTGCGTGACTCCCATGACCAGCTGACAGCTCCGCGCGCCCTGAAGATGGATGTATTTGAAGATGGTGCGCTTGTTGCAGGTTTCGAGGCTGCCGAGTTCGGTGGGGCTGGCGTCAGCTTTGCGGACGAGCGCGACCGGATAGACGGCGTGAGCGGGATAGCTGAGCAGGTAGAAGATTGCAGGCGCACTTTTGTCTTTCGACGCGAAGCTGACTTCTTTGTTACCGCGGCCGATGTAGAGCACGTCGAGGTTGTCGAGCGCGTAACTTTTGTCCTCGACGGTGATTGTGCCCGGGCCGCCGATGGAGAGCGCTCCGAGCTCGCGGCGCTCAGTGAAGTATGTCGCGCGGAGATCGGGATCAGTGGGCAGCAGGATGGGTACATCGATCGGTGCTGCAAAGCCGGCAACGGAGCGGTCGAGATCGACGTAGTTGAGATGAATTTTTCCCGGCTCAAAGAGAGACGAGAGCAGAAAGGTCTCGCGCAGTTCGTCGGTGTTCATGCGCGGGTAGCGGACGGGATCAGCCATGAGAACGGTCTTCATTGTGAGTCTCCAAAGTGCCGGTATCGAGGTCGGCGGTCGTTCGGGCCCCTTTTTGGGCGGAGCGTGAAAACTGGCCGCGCGGACGCCGCCAGTACAGCCGGAGTGGAGTCCGGCGCTACAAATGAGCGGTGCTTTCTGTGAATGCGCCGCTCTCAGCGAATCAAATTCTCAACAATCCAATTTTACCGCTCCCAACGCGGTGCTATTGTGCGGGTGGCGCGGGCAGTTGCAGCGTATTCCAGTTATCGGCGCCGCGCAGAAATACAGCAGGCTCGTATTGCTTTGCCTCATCGGGAGTGAGAAAGTGCGTGTGCGGGTTGCGCTCATCGTGATGCGCACCGGGGCCGGTGGAATCGAACTCGGCATAGAAGGCGGTGTCGAGTGAGTGCGTGTCGCCCGGGTGCCATTCGCGCCAGCCCGCGGGATCGATCTTGTCACCCATCCACGTGTGCATGTAAATGACGGTGGCGTAGGGACGCCACGGGCGGCCGAGAAAGACGGTGCCGGTGACGCCGGGATCGGCGGTGAGCTTCGAGTGGTCGATGACAAAGCCGGAGTCCTGCGTTGGATAGTGCTTCGATTGCGCGGTGATGTATCCCCCGCCATGCAGTGTGGAATGGAGTTCGCAGTTCTCGAAGACGGCTTTGCTGTCGCCGAAGATGAAGTCGACGTTGCCGGCGACATAGCAATCGGAGAAGTACTGGCGCGTGACGCCACAACTCTGGGCGTCGGAGCCGCAGTGTGTGCCGAGATAGACAGTGTCCTGGTTGCCGAGCAGGCGCACGTTATGCAAGACGGCTCGGTCGCCGGTAACGAGCAGAGCAAGCGCCTGCGAGCCTTGCGAGGTTTGCTCGTGGGTGCGGTTGAAGTCGTTTTCGAAGGTGATGTTCTCGGCGAAGAAGTTGTCGGCGGTGACGTTGACGGTGGCGGAGTGGAGCGTGCCGCCATTCTGGCCCGCGCTGCGATCGTCGACTACGACGGTTTTGCTGGGATCCGGATTGGCGCTGCGGATGGTGATGTTCGGCTTGTCGACGGTGATCATTTCGCGATAGACCCCGGGCGAGACGGACAGGACGGCTCCGCCGGTTTTAGGAGCCATATCGAGAGCGCGCTGGATGGAGTAGTAGTCTCCGGTTCCGTCGGCGGCGACGTAGAACGTTTTGTCCTCTGGTGGAATTTTGACTTCCATCGCGGGAGCGGTTTTGTCATCAGGGAACGGCACGAAGCGCGCTTCACAAGGGAGTGGCTCGCCGGCCGTGGAACTGGGAGCCTCAGTGAGAGTCACGTCGCCGCCTTTGGGTTCGAGGTTGCCAGCGTGCGGACCAACTGTGATATCAGCGTCCTGATCGTAAAAGAGCGAATCCTTCTGATCGTCGGCAAAAACGTTGTCGAGTTTGATCTGCAGGTGGTGGTCGGGGTCCAAGCCGAGAAACGTGAAAGCACCGGGGGTGAGGACGTGCACGTTCTCAAGCGTGATGTCCTGATAGATAGGCAGCCTGTCGCCTTTGAAGTTTGTGTAGTGCGGGGTGAACATCAGCGGGTTCATCACATTGCGAATGCAAATATTGCGATAGGTGACCCCATGAACCAATCCGCCACGGCTGGGGTCGCTCTTGATGCGGAGCCCATTATCTGCGCCATCGATGGTGAGGTCGTCGACGAGCAGGTGATCGACGCCTCCGAAGGTGCCGCTGCCGATGGACATGCCGTGTCCGGAGTAGAAATGGTTGTGGAGAACGGACATGTTGGAGACGGCACCGGCGCCGCTGGGCTTAAGGCAAACGTCGTCGTCGCCGGTGTGAATGTAGCTGTAAGCGATGGTGATATTGCGCGAGGAGCCAGGATCGATGCCGTCAGTATTGCGCGCGGTTTTGGGCGTCATGATTTTAACGGCCCACGCGGTGAAGCCGTCAGTCTGATTAACGGAGACATGGAAACCGGGGGAGTTGCGCAACGTGATGTTGTACAAGGTGAAATTTTCAGCGTGGCGGATCGCGATCATGGAGAACACGCTCTGCTGCTCGTCTTTGACCTTGGCTTCGTGCGCGAGGTCCCACCAGGTGACGTCCTGGCCAAGCAGCGTGGCGCCACCGCGGGCGTCAATGGAGCCGTCGCCCATGATGCCGGCGTTCTTGATATCTGTACCCGTGATGAATGGCTTACAACCGCGGCCGCGCTGCGCCACGATGCCGCAACCGCCGGCTGTGAGATCGTAGAGGCGCGGATCTCGCGAAGCCACGAGCGCGGTGTTTTTGTCGATGACGAGAGTGACGCCATCGCGGAGACTCAGCGGGCCCGTGAGGAAGACATTCTTTTTGCCGCGGGAGCGGAGGACGATACCTTTCCCAGGCGTGCAATGGTCGAGCGCATCCTGAATGCGAGCGGTGGAAAGCTTTTGCTCATCGGCGACAGCGATGACACCGTGGTTGGCCACGACGTCGGCGTCGAGCGTGACGCAGGCGGAAGGAATCTTTGGCTCGGTGACGGTGCGGGTGTCCTGAGCGGCGAGTGATGATGGGATCAAGAAAAGCAGAGAGGCCGTAAGGGTGCTTCCCCACCTTAAAGTTCCGCGCGACACGCGGAACCTTGGAATGGGGCACCCGGCCACTGGAAATGAATAGATCGAGACAAAGCGCATGAAAATCTCCGATTGACGCGATCGGCGCGCTAAGGCGAGGGCCCGCTTTGGCGCATCTAAGTGGACTGACCACTGGGACCATCCAACTCTACGAAGAGGAGCGATGGATCGTCAAGGAGTGAATTTGTTGTCTCGGTCGGGAGGACGGTGAGCGCAGGGTTGCGTCACCCCACCCTAATGTCCCCCGCATTACGGAGAACTTTAGAATGAGTCACCCAGAGTTTGCTTACACCCTCTCTTTGCTTATTGGTTCTCGTGGGGGACTTGGGTGAGGATCCAGCGGACGAATTCCTTGCCGGCGGCATAGTCGTCGTACAGGGCCGGCAGTTTGCGGCCGTCGGTGTATTCGTTGTAGAGCCAGGGATCGGTTATCGCGACGACAGTTCCCTTCCCGTATTTCGCCGTGGCCATGAAGATGTCGCCGTTTTCGTCAAGCACGGAGCGAGCGGGTTTGCTGACGGAGATGGTGGAGACGTCTTTGACGTAGATGGTGTGCTGGTGGTGAAAGATAGGGCCGTCGCCGTCGATCGCGATCTTGCCCTGCTCCCAATTTGTTCCGATGACGTGCTTGCGCAGTACATCATTGAAATGAATGCCGAACTGATCGGAGATTACATTGAAATGGTCGAGGTCGGCGAAGGAAGTGTCGTTCTCCATGATGACGAGGACTCCGCCAGATTCAACATACTCGGCAATTTCTTCAGCGTCACCGCGCGTGGCGAAGTGCGCTTGAGGGTTCTTATCGAGATTGTCGGGTGAAGCGATGATGTAGACATCGGCGCCCTCGAGGCCGGCGAGCGTGGGTTTTGAGTCGAGCTCTTTGGTTTGCGCGCCGAACTCGCGGAAGAGGTGACCAAAGAGCGAGTAGCCGGGATTGTCCCAGGTATCCCACTTGTAGTGGAAGAGAACTTGCTTCCCGAATGCATCCTCGCGCATTTGTGAGTTGAACCAGCCATCGACGAGGACATTTTCATCGTGGGCTAGAGTGGACTCTGGCGCGTATTCCATTTCGGCGCTCGCCATGAGGAATGCGCCGATGCCCTTGGGATCGTTGCTGACGACTTTCTCACCGATGTAGTAGGCGTAGGTGCCATCGCGATAAGGCTCGCCGCCAAGGCCTGAAGCCTTGACTGTGCCGCTTAGCGAAACGTCATCGCCTGGTTCGTTCTTGATGAAAGTGGCGAGGATGCCCTTGTAGCCGCGCTTCGCGTTGACGAGATAAGACGCGGGCAGATAGCCACGGCGCACGCCTTTGGCGAATGCGTAGACGAACATGCAGGCGGACGAGGATTCGAAGTAGTTCCCTTTCCCACCGGGCTTGTCCATCATGGTGTACCATAGGCCGGACTTCTGGTCCTGGTAGTGCGCGACGGCTGCGGCGGTTTGCCGCAGGTAGCCCAGGAGGCGGGTTCGGCCAGGATCGCTCTCGGGATAGGAGTCGAGCGTATCGACGAGGGCCATCATGTACCAGCCCATGCCGCGGGCCCAGAATTGCGATGAGTCGCCCGTTCCCTTGTTGGCCCAGCGCTCCTGCTTCGATTCGTCCCAACCGTGATAGAGCAGGCCGGTTTTTGGATCGTGCGCATTCTGCTCGATGAGCTCAAATTGCCGCGTGATGTCGGCAAAGTCCTCAGGATGATGCGATAGCACGGCGTATTGCGCACGGAAGGGCTCGGCCATGTAGAGGCCGTCGAGCCACATCTGATTGGGATATCGCTGCTTGTGCCAGTAGCCGCCGTCAGCATTGCGCGGCTGCTGCGCGAGTTGGTTGTAGAGATACGTTGCGGCAGTGAGATAGCGCTTGTTCTGCGTGACGCCGTAGAGAAGGAGGAGCTGGCGGCCGAGCAGGATGTTGTCGAGCTGATGCTCTTCAGGCTTGAGCGTGGGGATGGAGCCGTCGGGTGAGACAAGCTGATCGACCGAACTCTTGATGTAGTTGAAGTAGCGCGGATCGACAGTGGCGAGCCAGACATCATCCATGCCTTCAAGGAGAGTGCCGATCTCGTAGTTCCAGGCCCAGGGCGCACCGGCAGGCACAGTGCGGCCATCGGGCCAGCGCTCGATTGCTGCGTTGGCGGCGCGCTGCGACATGGGTAATTCGTCGGCGCGAGTGATGAGAGGGATCGCGGCGATGACGGCGGCGGAAAAAAACAACGCAAGAAAACGGAAGGTCTTCATGGGTGCTCCAGACGAATATGGCGCAGAAGTTCCCACCCTTTCCGCAAAGCGCACGGAAAGGGTGGGGCAACCATCTGATTTCTATTTGGCGCCGAACCAACTATATCGAGTGCGGCAGCCCGTGAACAAATTTGACTGCGAATCCGCGGACCCCACCCTAAACGCAAAAACGCGTTTAGAATGAGGTACCCCGCGGGAACAGTTCAGCGTGCAGCGGGAGCAGGCGCTGCGGGTGTGGCGATCCAGCCATTCAGGCGCAGCCAGTTTTCGAGGAGCGTGGGCCACTCGGCGAGTTCGGGATTGGATTGGCCGAGCGCCGTGCCGTGCGGGCCAGTTTGAAAGATGTGCATCTCTGCAGGGACTCCGGCTTTGACGAGCGCAGTGTAGAACACGACGGCGCTCAAGACGGGAACCGATTGATCGGGCGTGGTGGCATAGAGGAAAAACGGCGGAGTGTGCGAGGTGATGTGGAGGTCGGGCGAGAGATCGTTCAGCACTTCAGGCGAGGGGGGTTCGGCGAAGAGATTGGCCATGGCGCCGGGTTTGGCGACGCCGGGCTGAAGTGTGAGGCCTCCGTAGGAGCTGATGACGAAGTCGGGGCGGTCGCTGACGCGGTCGATGGGATCGGCAGCCTGGGGATTGCCGTCGTCGAAATGCGTGCCGACCATGCCGACAAGGTGGCCGCCGGCGGAGAATCCCCACATGCCGATTCGATCGGGAGCGACGTGGTATTCGACTGCATGGCTGCGCACCCAGCGCACACTGCGGTAGCCGTCAAGGATGGGCTCGGGATAGCGATAACGCGGGGTGAGCCGGTAGGTAAGAACGAAGGCGGTGATGCCGCGGAGATTGAGCCATTCGGCAATCTGCGTTCCTTCTTTTGCATAGGCGAGATTGCGGTAGCCGCCGCCGGGACAGACAACGACGGCGGTGTGCGGCGAGGGGCCGTAGCCGATGAAGATCTCGAGGTGCGGCTTATCCTGCTCCTCAGTGCCGACCGCGCCTGGCGCCCCGTCGGGCCACAGGTACTCGATCTGACCGTGGGGCAACGCAGGATCGGTGGATTCGCTCACTGCACCCGATGTGGCTGGAACGCTCTGTGCGGCAGCGAGCGAGGGGAGACAGGTCGCGATACAAGCAAGGGCGAATCCTCAGATTGAGTGACAATCTGGAAATCCATGAATGATTAGGGAGCAAGCCAAATAGGGGACTGGTCAACATTGAACCGATCATCATTCGCTCCGAAGAATGGATCCAGGAATGACAGAGGGCTGGTTTCCCAGCCCTCCGGTGGTAAGAGATTTTGGGAATCACCCCAAAAAGCAATGGGTGGGGCGGGCATTCCCTACCACTGAATGCGAGCCGACAACTGGAAGTCTCGAGCCGTGTTCGCGACACTGCCAATGGTGCCAAAGCTGGTGCCACCATTGACGACGGCATTCGGTGAGGAGAAGACAACGTGGTTGAGGGTGTTGAGGGAGTCGACTTCAAACTGAAGCTTTGCCTCGCGGTAAATGGGGAAACTCCGCTTCAGGCCCATGTCGAGGTTGAAGAGGCTGGGACCCCAAAGATTGGAAGCAGCAACGCGCGCGGCATTGCCAGGAACGTAAAGCGCCGTGCCTTGCCCGACGTTCGTGTACTGCTGGCTGCTCGAGGAAACGACGGTGCCTACCGCGTTCGCACTGGTGTTGATTGCGACGGTGAAGGCGGAGGGGTTGATGTACTGGGTGTTGGCGATCGTCGTTGCTGTGCTCGATCCCGCCGCTTTGCCGTAGGATCCGTTGATGCGAGCAGCGTTCCCTGCAACCACGCTCGGCATGCACTGGTTAAGGATGCTGGCGCCGCCGCAGCCTGAGCCGGTAACGGCGATGGGGAAGCCGGAGTGATAAGTGGCAATTCCGGAAAGTCCCCAATCGCTCAGCAAGGAGCGCAGGAAGAAGTTGTCACCACCGATGTGGCCACGTCCGAACGGCAACTGATAGACCGCGCTCGCCGCAAGGTTCTGCGGTTCATCGGCGGTGGATACAGACCGGTCAAGACGAGGGTTGTCACCAACGCGGTATGTGCCGAGGTCGTCGATCGTCTTTGAGTAGGTGTAGCTCAGGATGACATCGAGGCCGTGCGAAGCTCTCTGCTTGAGAACGATCTCGAGGGCGCTGAAGTTGGCGTTTCCGACGAAGCTGGTGCCGTCGGTGATGCTTTTGTACTGTGGGAACGCGAGGTAGTACTGGTAGACGGAGTTGCTCGCGTAGTAGGTCGCACCGTTGAAAGGGTTGGGTGGCGGCAGGATCGCCTGAGCTAGAGCGAGATTGGCAGAAGTCGATTTTTGCGTGAGAAGTGGCGTTGTGCAAGCGGCACCAGAACAAGGCGTGGCAGTGGTGCCCGCGTTATAACCGGCCAGCGCAGCATACGACTCGGGCAGGATAGCCGTTTCTTACACCCACCGTGTTGGCATTCGAGATGAAATGCCCTTCGGAGCCGACGTAGCTTACGTCGATCGACATGTCTTTCGTGATTTGGCGCTGGATACCGAAATTCCAGTTGCCGTACTCGGGAGCGCGGCCCGCGAGATTCGGATCATAGTAAGCGGGACTGGAGGAAGAGTTCTTGGCGTAAGGCCCAGTGGTCAACGCGGTATTGCCAGTGCCATAAGTTGCCAGGCTTCCATTGCCACCGCTTGCGGTCGAAACTGCAGTCCCCGGAGCGATAATCGATCCGGTCCATCCGCAGGCCACGCCGCCGCTGCCGCTGTATACGCCGCCCGAGCAATAGGATGCACCTGCGGCATTGTTCTGATCCCAATAGAACGCAGGCGCACTGCTTAAACCAGCCGGCGCAGTTGCGGAGGGAGTGAGCCCCAACAGCGACGGACCGACATTGGCTGCGCCGCCGATATTATCGCCGTGCGCATAGCCCAGCACGTACCCTGCACGAATGACCGTCTTCGCATTGATTGAATAAGCCATGCCGACGTGCGGTCCGAAGTCCTTGAATCGCGTCGGGGTCCGGGTCCAGCTTGAATAAATGCCGGCCATTCCAGGTCCTGCAAATTCGAGGGTTCCCAGGTTGCCAGTGATTGGATTGGTGGCGGTTGGATTCAGGAACGTGTACTGGTTGTGAACTTCGCTATAGGACGGAAAGATATCCCAGCGCAGACCGATATTCAAAGTTAGCCTTGGCATGACCTTGAAGTCGTCCTGCACCCACATTGACCAGTCGTTGTATCGCGATCCTGTCTCAGGATAGTTGGCGGTAACGGAAGACGATGAGACGGCGCCCAACATATAGCTGGCAAAGGCCGATCCGCTGCTGCTGCTGATGGTATTACCCGGATGAGAATGAGCCCGTCTGCGTGGGAGAAAAAGTGAAGCCCATGGGGCCGGAGTTGGTGGCAACCTTGATGTAGTTGTATTCGAGCCTGACACCCTGACCACCGAAAGTAAAGCTATGCTTACCCTTCAGCCACATCAAGTTGTCGGTGATGTTGTAGGAGTTGGAGACCTTGGTATTCCACGCGTATCCACCCTCGGTATTGATCTGGTCCGGTGAAGAAAACGTGATCGCGGGGAACCCGTCAGATGACTGGCCGGTGGGCATACCGATAAGGCCGGAACTCGCAGCGCTGTATTTCGGCTGGCGGTTCGGCGTGGTGGACGCGCTCTTATACCTCGCGTATCCGACGGCAAACTGATTGATCATGTTGGAACTGATTGTATGCACGTCCTTGATCATGTCGACCGTCGTCTGCGGAGCGTAGGTCTGGTTGGTCTGAAACGGCGGAAGCATCTGGTTGGAGGTGACCGGAAGAGGAGCTGAGTGCTGGACGGATGCGAAGCCGGTGCTGGCCTGGCGACCGAAGGCCACAATGACACTCAGCTGGTTCTTGGGGGTGACCGTGTAATCAACGCGGCCGGTCTGGTACCAGTTGCTCAGACCCGATGGATAGCCGGTGGCAAGATTGCTCGCATATGAGCTCTGATTGACGAGCTTCTCGATGCCCGACGCGACCATAAGCTGGTTGTAATAGTTGGCGGCCTGCGAGATGCGCGCAGCGGGAATCTGGTTATTGGTGAACTGCGTGCGGGTACACGTTGCGCAGTTATAGACCTGCGTGTTGGGATCGTAGACGTTCTGCTTGGTGGAGGCCGACCAGCCGCTGAAGTCGGCATAGCCGAGAGCGGCGCCGCAATTGCCATCGGAGCCAACCGAGTAGCCCATCATGGCGCAGGTCGGAGCGGTCTGGTACTGATTGTTGGGGCCTGCCGCCTCGCGATACTGGCCATAATTCTCAAACAAAAAGAGCTTGTTATGGATGATGGGACCGCTGAGGACCAAGCCTACTTCGTTCTGGTTTTCACTGGGCTTGATACCGCCCGCGACCAACGCGCCTGCCGAATTTAACGTGGGCTTCTTCGACAGGAACTGCCATGCGTCCAAGGCCGTGTTGCGGAAGTACTCATACACAGAGCCGTGATAGCCGTTAGTGCCCTGCTTGACGGAAAAGTTTTCAACGCCCTGGCCGCCGTATTGCGCGCCCCAGCTTGCCGTGAGCACCTGGAACTGGCTGACGGCATCGACGCCCATGGCGGTCCAGACGAATCTCGGGTCGCCGACGGACTGCGGTGTCGACATGTCAACGCCATCGATATACACTTCTTCGGCTCCGGCTGCCGGTCCGCTGCCGTTGATGATTCCCGAGGCTTGCGTACTGTTGTTGCTGCCCACCCAGTTGTTCTGCACGCCAGGCATCAAGTATTCGAAGTCAGTGGCGCGCCGCTGGTCAGGAGTTCCTGCGCCACCCTGCGACATCTGGAGCGGGAGATTTGAATACATCACATTTTCCATGGCTCCGCCGAGGGTCGCGTCTGTGGTGGTGAGGTTCGGCGGCAACGCAGAGACTGTGATGGTTTGGCCAGTTGCGCCGACCGTCATCCTTATGTTCAGTGCAAATGTCTCCAGTCCATTGACTGTTACATTTTGCTGGACGAACGACTCGAAGCCGGGGCCGCCACCGTGACGGTGTAGTTTCCCGGCGGGAGCGGTGTGACGTTGTAATCGCCAGCGCTGGTGGTTTGACGGACTGTGGACTGGTTGGTGTCTACGGCGACGACCGTAATGGTCGCATTGGAAATTACGGCTCCAGTGGGATCGGTGACCGTGCCGGAGATTGCACCGTTTCCGGCTAGCTGGGCTTTCGCGGTCAATGGAGCAATGATGGCGAGTGCCAGAAGAACAACACAGGTCACAGTGACAAGACTCAGGAACGATCCGGCGGATCCTGATTCGGCGCGCCACAGCTTACACGTATGCGTCAGGGCAGATTGCCTCATTTGCGTTGCCTCCGGAAGAGAAATTTGGGTCTTCCCAGTTATGTGGCAGGTGAGTGGTGATTTGAAGTTTTTGGCACGAGTGGTCTGACCTTCACCAAGCGTGAAACAGTTTGATTCATTGAGGAAACGAATGTCAACAAAGAAAAATCGGATCAGTTTCTGAGAGTTAATCTGCGGGGACGATTCGGGATCAGAGAAGCGAAAATCGAGGATTTATTCGAGGCTCGAGGAAATTCGACGGAAGATCGGCAAATTTCAGAAACCAAGCGAAGGGCATCCGCTGAGAGTCAGACCACACGCGAGGGAAGGCTCTCGCTCGGCTCATTTGACCGACCGCGGCGCCAAGGCCGGAATCCGGTGCATTGCGCGCAACTTAAGTGCGACCAGCAGGAGCGGGATTCGCGACTTTGAAAGGGGAAATAAAAAGAGTGCTGCCGGCGAACCGGCAGCACCTTCTGGTTGAAATGGTTGAAGGTTAGAAGTTGATACGCAGCATGCCCTGCGCGGAGCGCGGCGCATTGCCGGCATTGAGGGCACAGATCGTGCCGAACGCTCGATCCCCCATTGACCGTGGAGTTCGGAGATCCCCAGACCACGTGATTGGTGAGATTGCTCATATCCACTTCAATCGCGACGTTCCATTCGCGATAGATGGGGAACGTGCGCTTGACGGCGATGTCGTCGTCATAGTATCCCATGCCACACATATTGAGAGCAGCGACACGCGGCGCATTGCCCGGAACGTAGAGCGCCGGCCCGGTCCGACGTAGCTGGCCTGCCTCGACGTGGTATTCGAGCAGGTCCCGTAGTTTCCGTTACTGGTAGTGGTGCCATTGCCGGTGGTTGCCACGGTGAATGCATTCGGGTTGAAGTACTGGACGTTCCCGATATAGTTGGGAGAGCCAGGCGCCGAGGTTGTGTTCTTGCCGTAGGAGCCGTTCACGCGTGCAGTCTGACCTGTCACGATAGACGGCATACATTGATTCAGGATGCCGCCGCCGCCGCAGCCGCTGCCGGTGAGGGCGATCGGGAAGCCCGAGTGATAACTGAAGATTGTCGAAGCGGTCCAATCGCTGGCAATCGCCCGGTAGATCATGTTCTCGCCCCACATATGGCCTCGGCCAACAGGTAACGCGTAAACCACAGAGGCGACCAGGTTCTGGGGTATGTCTGCAGTTGAGAGCGAACGATCGCAGACGATCGTTGTCGCCCACGCGGAAGGTGCCCAAGTCGTCGATCGACTTGGAGTAGGTGTAGTTGACCATGAAGTTCAGTCCATGCGACGGGCGCTGGCGGATGGAGACTTCGAACGCATTCCAGTTTTCGTTACCCACAAAGCTGGTGGTATCGCTGACGCCACTGAATTGCGGGAAGTTCTCAAGTAGTACGGTTGACGCTGTTGCTGTGTAGTAATAGGTGGTTGGCCAACGTACGGATTGGGAGCAGTGTAGCCCAGTCCAATGGCAAGGTTCGTATTCGTCATCGGTGCGGTAGCCGATGAGCACCGAGGTTTGCCGAGCAAAGGTGCAGGACATGCCACTGGAGCCCCACTTGCGCACGGCGTGGCAGTAGTGCCGCTTACCGTGTATCCGGCGAGCGCGGCCATGGACTCAGGAAGTTCGTTGTTTCTTGAGCCGATGGCCTTGGAGACCGGAAATGAAGTGACCTTCGCTGCCGACGTAGCTGATGGAGACGGACATGTCTCTGGTCAGCTGACGCTCGAAACCGAATGTCCAGTTGAGATACTCGGGAGTTCTGGCGCCGTAGTGCGGATCCCAGTAGTTGGGGCTCTGTGCGCCGGAGTTGTTGAGTGCCGTGGTCTCGCTGGTGCCAAATTCGGCCAGGCTGGTGCCACCGGCAGGCGGCGCGGGCGCTGCAACGGAACCCGTCCAGCCGCAGGGGACTGCGTCAGCGGTTCCATTGCCGCACGGGGTACCATCCCAGTAGAACGACGGCTGGTTGCTGATGCCCGCGGGCGCCGATGCCGAAGGTGCAAAGCCGGTGGTCGAAGGCGAACCGGATTGGCTGCCACTATTCCAGTCGCCGCGCGCAAACTCGAGGCCGTAGCTGGCGCGAATGACCGTCTTTGAATCGAGCGCGTAGGCAAGCCGGCACGCGGACCGATGTAGCCTGTAATCGGTCGACGAAGGATTGGCCACGCCGGCATGGTAGCCGTCGGATGTGACTTCCGCCGGCAAACGCGAGTGTGCCCTTGTTGCCGGTGACCGAGTTGGTCTGGGTGGTATTCAGCCACGAGAAGATGTTCGTGCACTTCATTGATCGCCGGCCAGATATCCCAACGCACGCCTAGATTGACGGTCAACTTTGGGCGAGATCTTGTAGTCGTCCTGCGCCCAGAAGGAGGGGTCAAGCCAGCGCGATCCCAAGCCAGGCAGACCGACAGAGACGGAGCTGGAGTTGACGGCGCCGAGCATATAGCTCGCGAATGCGTTGCCGCTGGTGCTGTTGAGGGCCGTGGCCGTTATGACCATTGTTGCGTTGAAGTATTCGCGAACGTGTAGGTGAGCGGCGAAGAGTTTGTCAGGTTCTTGATGTAGTTGAACTGATCCCAGACGACCTGGCCGCCGAAGGTGAAGTTATGCTTGCCGAACTGCCACTGCGAGATCGTCAGAGGCGCTGTAAGAATTGCTGACCTTCTGGTTCTCAGTCGTAGCCGCCTTCGTTCGATGGGATTGTCGACGCCGCCGCTGAAGGCGATGGCGGGGAAGAAGCTGGCCTGCCCGGCGGGCGTATTCAAAAGCCCCGTTTGGCTGGCGGCGAACTGCGGAGTCTCGTCCGGCGTGACCGAAAGACTCTTGTAGCGGGCATAGGCAACCGCGGCCACGTTCACCATGTGCGAGTTGATGGTGTAGATGTCCTTGACGATGTCGACGGTGGTCTTAGGCGTGTATGCCTGGGCAGTATTGAACGGCGGCCCAAGCGGGTTGGCCGCACCGGACGAGTTGGGTCCAGTACTTGCCTGGCGGCCGAATTCGACGATCGATGCTCAGCTGGTTCTTCTGGCTCATGTCGTAATCGAGGCGACCACCCTGGTACCAGTTCGCCAGGCCGTAAGGATAGCCGGCGACGATGTTGTTGGAGTACTGGTTCTGCAACGCCGCCGATTCATAGGGCGCCATGTACTTGTTAATGTATGCCGCTGCGGCGGAAATACGGTTGGCGGGAATCACGTTTTTTGTCCCGGCCGGCTGAGTGCCACCGGTGGAAACGAACTGGGTACGGGAACAAGGGCTGGCCGTGGAGCCAAGGCATCCGGCAGTCTGCGAACCGGGATCGTAGATGCTGTAACCGGCGCTGGTGGAAAACGCCGAGAAGTCACCATTAAGCATGGCCGAGGTGGGAATAGTCTGCAGCTTGTCTGCCGGGCCGTGCTGGAAGCGATATTGTCCGTAGTTATAGAACATGAAGAGCTTGTTCTTGATGATGGGACCGCCGAATTTAGCGCCGACCTCGTTCATAATCTCAGCAGGCTTGACGCCGCCGGGAGCGCAATAGCTTGATGCCGGAGAACCGAACGCGCAGGATTGCCCGGTTGGAACGACGCCAGTGACCGTAGGAACTTTGCTGAGAAACGGCCAGGCGTCGGCCACGGTGTTGCGGATGTACTCGTACACGCCGCCGTGCCACTGGTTTCCCCCCTGCCGGATGGAGTAGTTTTGTACGCCTTGGCCGGCATATTGCGCGGAATAGCCGGAGGTCTGCACCTGGAACTGGTCGATGGAGTCCATGCCGATGGCGGTCCATATAAAGCGCACATCGCCGACGCCGTCGGGCGCTGGCAGGTTGATGCCGTCAACGTAGATTTCTGAAGTGCCGCCGGCGGGGTTGCCGCCGTTAACAGACAACGAGGCGTCGGTGGCATTGTTGCTGCCGACCCAGACGGGCACGACGCCAGGCATGAGTCCGGCAAAATCAGTTGCGCGGCGCTGATCGGCATTGCCGCCTGCGCCCATAAGAAGCGGCAGGCTGGAATACATTTGGTTGTCCATCACGGCGCCGAGCGTTGCATCGGTCGTTTCCAGGACTGGAGGAGCGGCTGTGACGGTGACCGTCTGCTGGGCGGTTCCGAGAGAAAGCTTGACATTGACCGAGACGGTGGTGAGGGCATCGACTGTAATGTTTTCCTGAACGAAATTCTCAAAGCCGGTGGCCGCCACGGTGATGGTGTAGGTGCCGGGCAAAAGCGGCGTGATGTTGTAATCGCCGGCGCCGGTGGTGGTGCGAATCGTTTTTACGTTGGTGTCGACCGCAGTCGCGGTGACGGTTGCATTGGGAACTACCGCGCCTGACGAATCGGTCACGGTGCCGGCGATGGCGCCTGTGCCGGCCATCTGCGCGTGCAGGCCGAGGGGTGTCAGGATGGCGATGGCCAA
This sequence comes from uncultured Acidobacteriaceae bacterium, assembly GCA_963758785.1. Taxonomy (GTDB): domain Bacteria; phylum Acidobacteriota; class Terriglobia; order Terriglobales; family Acidobacteriaceae; genus Telmatobacter. The sequence goes on along the minus strand of CAVWXA010000003.1, from coordinate 1,306,078 downwards.
CAACGCCAGACAGCTCCGCGCTGCGAGGGAAAAGCGGTTTGACTTTCCCGCCACCTTTCTTCCAGACACAAATGGGTCTTTTAAGGCAGAATGCCTCATTGCGTTGCCTCCAGTAATTGGATTTACGTACGGCTTCGAAAACGAGCGCCAACGTGGATTTTCAGGGGAAATCTGCACACGTGGTCTGACCTCATTTTGGAGCGAAAGTAGTGTCGTATACGAAGTGAACGAATGTCAACAGCGAAATTCCCGCGGACTTGGCGAAGACGAGCGGGGGAATTTTCGGCCTGTGAAAATTGTACAGGTTAAATGCGGCCGAGTTTGCGTTCGCGAGAAGTAGCAGGAGACGCAGCTTCTGGCACCAGAAAGACCGGAAAGGAGATAGGGAAACGGGGTCGGAGAGCACGGATGATTCTGGAACTTTTATTTGAGGCGGAAATTTGCTCTTAAAGGGTTACTCGAATGTAACAACGGAAGTGACGATGGAGACAATGAAAGGACAGCCATTTCGCACGTTCTTCGCTGCGGCTGCAGGCCTTTTGGAGCCTTCGGAATGCGGTTTGGGCTCGACGCAAAACTGAAGGCTGCCGGCTTAAGCCGGCAGCCTTCTTAGACTAACTGTACCTACAAGACCCAGCTCAGAACACGAGACGTGCCGAGAACTGTGCCGACTTGCGGTTGGCTGTTGAACTATTGATTACCTGCCCAAAGGTGGAAGCGCCAACCGACGAGCTTGCGACAGCAAACTGCGTACGGTTAGTGATGTTGTACCATTCAGCCCGGAAATCCAGCTTGGTGGTCTCTGTGATGTGCAGCGGGAAGCTGCGAATCATCGCGATATCGAGCTGGTAGTTGCCGGGGCCATAGAGGTTGTAAGGCGCGGTGCGCGACGCATCGCCGAAGGTATAAAGATAGGGCGAGTTGGGCGCGGTGAGAATCGATACCTGATTGGCCGGCGACGTTGGAGCCACGGGCGAGATGAACGGGCCGCTGGCAGCCGTGACAGTGGCACCGGAGGTCTTGTCTGCACCGCCGACGCTTGGTGCGATGTAAGAAGGTTGAGTGATGGTGGTGGTCGTACCAGGATAAGTTGAAGTTCCCAAGGTGCCGTGGCCCCACTTTCCGTTCACGCGAACCGGCCCACTGAAGTTCGGGTTGATGGTTGGAACGCACGTGCTAGCCGCAGGATTTGTCTGGCAGCTCGATCCGGTGAGCGCGAGCGGTGAACCGGAATAAGCCTGATAGACGCCAGACCATGCGAAGCCACCAAGGATGGCGCGTTCGACGGGGTTTCCGCTGAGAATCGACTTGCCGAAGGGCCAATTCCAGACGGCCGTGGTAACGAAGTGCTGCGGCTGGTTGGAAGTGGAGACGGAGCGTTCGATCCGGTCCGCACGATAGGACGCGCTGGGATGATTGGCGACCGTGCCCGCAGGAATCGCGTAGCCGGTGCGGAAGGTACCCGCATCGTCGATTGACCGCGAGAAGGTATAGTTCGCGTTCATGGTCAAGCCATGCCATGAGCGCATGCTCAGGTTGGCTTGGACCGAGTTGTAGTTTGAGTTGCCCACGTAGCCGAAGTTGTCACCGACGCCCTGGAACGGGAATGGCTTGAGGAGCGTTCCCAGCGATTGACCCGTGGCGAAGTTGGCCAGTCCACCGCAAGGCAGAGTGTAGGTTGTGCAATCGGCAGTCACTGTCGTAGCGGTGGTTCCCAAGTCGGCCAACCGCGCTCCGAGATAGAGATACTTCGGATCCAGATCATCGGCCCAGAAACCGCGTGCATGGTAGCTATCAAGCTGGAGGAAGTGGCCCTCCGATCCAACGTAGGTAGCCGTTGCCGTGACATTGCTCGAGAGCTGACGCTGCAAGCCAAAGCTCCAGTTGAGGTATTCGGGCGCGCGACCGCCGAGGTACGGATCGTTGTAACTCATGGATGAGGGCGTTCCCGTGCTTGCCCCCAGGCTGGCGGTTTTGAGGTAGCCCGTACCGTAAGCCGGACCTGAGGCTACGCCGGTTGCAGCCGTATAGGCCGGAACGACGCCATTGGCTCCGTGCAGAGGCATGGTGCTCACAAGTGAACCGTTTGACGAGAAGGACGGTGCAGCGGAAAAGCCGAGCGTTCCGAGACTCGTATTGAGGCCACCCACGGCATCGCTGTGCGTGAAGATGACGCTGTAGCTGGCACGGACTACGGTCTTGGAACCGAGTTGGTAGGCCAGGCCGACACGAGGTCCGAAGTTCTTGAAGTAGTTGTTGGCCGGGGTTGCACAGTTGCACGTGCCGGAGCCGTTGCCGGTGAATTCCAGCGCACCATTGAGACCGGTGACCGGGTTGGCCAGGCTGGGACTGAAGAAGCCTTCAGCGTTATGGACTTCAGTAAGGGTCGGGAAGAAGTCGTAACGGAGGCCAAGGTTCAGGGTGAGATTGTTCGACACTTTCCAGTCGTCCTGGGCATAGGGCGAGATGGCGCGGAAGCGCGCACCGAACTCCTGCTGCAGGTACTGGGTGAAGCTACCTTTGTCGACTTCTCCAATGAGGAAGCTGGCGTAGGGCAGGCCCGTGCCACTGACAGCGGTGAATGCATTGTTCAACTGCGCAGTTTCAGTGACGGCGTTGGCAATGGTGATAGGTGTAGAGCCGTTGGTGGCGTTGACCACGTTGTAAAGCATCCACGCAACCTGCCCGCCGAATGTGAAGGAGTGCTTGCCAACGTTCCACTGCACGTTGTCGAGAGCGGTGTAGTTCGACGCAATGGTCTTGTTTTCGGTGGCACCGTTCCAGCCTGTGGGGAGAGCCGCGCCGCCGGTAAACGTGACGATCGGGAACATGCTCTGCGCCTGTCCGGAAGGAAGCCCGGAAAGGCCCATGGTGGTCGCAGAGTATTTCGGCGAGTCATCAGGGTTGAACGTGGGTCCGTTGTAGCGGGCATAGCCCCACTTGACCTGATTGATGAGGGTGGGAGAAAAGACGTGGGTCTCTTCAACCGTCCAGACCGCGGTTTTAGGGGCGTAGGCCTGTCCGTAGTTGTAAGGAACTGGGCCGACGTTACGGCCCGCAGTGGTTTGACCCACGGGGACCGAGCTTGCCTGACGGCCTACTGCTCCAAGCACAGTGAGCGTGTCGCGCGAATTGATGTTGTAGTCAATACGCGATGTAGTGGACCAGTTGGTGAGTCCGGTGCTGTTGGCAGCGGTGTAGTTGTTCGCTGTAGTGGTGCTGGGAATGCTTGGCAGGAGCTTCTGCATGTTCTGCGCTACCTGGGAGAATGCGTAGCTTGGCGCGATCACGTTGTTGACGCCGTTGTAACTGAACAGCGTGCGGCATGGTTTGTTGCCATTGGCCGCGGCGCAAGTTGCTTCGGTAGCCGGGTCGTAGATGTTGACGCCATCGGCACTGAAATCACCCGTGCGTTCCGCGTTGGACGGGAAGCGCATGGGTGTGGGGTTGGCGCTGGCGTAGCGGAATCCGTTGTAGTTGGTGAAGAAAAAGAGCTTGTTCTTCAAGCTGCCGAAAGGAATGAGCGGGCCGCCAAGGTTAATGCCGTACTCATTCATGTGCTCGACGGGCTTGACCGGCTGCAATGTGACGGGATCCTGCGCGCGGAAGAAGCCCCAGGCATCGAGCCGGGTATTGCGGAAGAACTCGAAGAGGCCGCCGTGATACTGAGAGCCACCCTGCTTGACCGAGTAATTCATGACTCCCTGGCCCTCGTAGACAGCCGAGTAGCCGGTGGTCTGCAGTTGGAACTGGTCGACCGCATCGACAGAGATTGCGGTCCAGACGTAGCGCGGGTCGCCATTGCCGCCAGCGCGCACAAAGGGGATGCCGTCGATATAGACATCGGAAACTGCGCCGCGGCTGCCGGAACCGTTGACCACGCCTGTGTTTGTGGTGGCATTGCCGTTCGTTTCGTTGCCCTGCACGCCGGGCATGAGGTAGACAAAGTCAGTGGCGCGTCTCTGATCAGGGGACCCGTAAGCGCCCATTTCGATGGGCAACTCGGAATAAGTCTGCTGTTCCATGGTGGCGCCGAGAGTGGCATTGCTGGTTTCCAATTGCGGAGGCGCGGCGGTGACTGTAATTTCGACACTGCTGGCGCCGACCTGAAGAGCTGGGTTATAGACCTGCGACTCCATCGCGTTCACATGGACGTTTTTCTGAACCACGGTTTGGAAGCCCTTGGCGCTGGTCGTGACTGTATAAATGCCGGGATCCAGATCAGAAAAGTGATAATCTCCCGCACTGGTTGAGACCGTCCTGACGGTGATGCCGGTGGCATCGTTGCTGGCGGCTACGTCAGCTGCCGGGATTAATGCACCGGTCGCATCTGTGACTGTGCCAGTGATGGCACCCTTGCCTGTGAGCTGCGATTTTGCTGCGAGAGGAGAGAAAAGCACTGCGATCAACAGCGCCATACATCCCCAAGTTGCGACACGCTGGAAGCCGAAGGGCGTTCCTCTCGATCGCATTTCCGAATCTTTTAGACGTGCTTGAATCATGTGCTGCCTCCAATTGGACATACTTCGGCCTCGCAATGCAGCGGTTCCACGACGTACAGGAAACTCTCTGCTACGAGGTCTGACCACATTGAAAGGCTAAGCTAACAACATCATACACTGGCGGCGGCGTAACAATCGGGCAGTTTTTCATTGACTCGGCATAATCACCGTGAGAGAGAGGCCCGGCGATCACCCGATGTGAGCGAAATCACCAAGCGGAGACGATGGTTGGAGACTTCGCGATCTGTGCGAAAGAGATTTTCAATGACTTGTTGGAAGTCGTCCCAGAATGGGCCTCCCGGAACAGGTACGGGACCTTTTCGGTCTGACCACTGCGGAAGTTCAGCCCGATATCAGCACGAAGAGGAACACTGCGCTTTCTACGCAGCAGACGCGGAGCGTGCCTGTTTACCCCTGGAAGCGCCTGCCGATCTTTTACGGTCGGAGGGTGGGCGCTCCATTCCTTGCGCGGTTTGGGCCATGCGCAGATGCTGCTCCATGAGATTGTGCGCTTCCTTGGCTTTGCGAGTACGGATGGCGCGGTAGATCTCACGATGCATCTCAGCGGACTCGCGCAAGTCGATCGAGCGTTCGACGGTCTTGCGGCGGCTGTCGTAGAGCGCGGAGGTGATGGTCTCAATGATCGCGGCCAGGATGGGATTGCCGGAAGCCTGCGAGATGATGCGGTGAAAGAGGAGGTCGTGGATCAGGTAGTCGGAGGGACTGTTGAAGGCAGCGAACATCTCGGCAACTTCTTCGGCCAGGGCGGCGTGGTGCTCCTCTCTGCCGCGCTCGGCAGCCAACCCGGCCAAATGACTCTCAAGAATGATGCGCGCCTCGAACATCTGCCAGGACTGAAATCCGTGCAGCGCGCCGATGAGGCTGAGGGATGCTTTGCCGAACTCGGGAGGGCCGTCGGCGACAAAGGTCCCCACACCATGGCGTACCTTCATGACGCCCATGGCCGCGAGATAACCGATGCCGGTGCGGAGGCTGGCGCGGCTGATTTTCAGGGTGCGGGCGAACTCACGTTCCGGGGGGATTTTGTCGCCCGGCAGCAGAGTTCCGTTCTCAATGAGAGAGCGGATGTGGTTAACCACCTGCATGGTTCGATGCGTATTCGGCTCGTCCTCTTTCGTTTTTGGCATTAGCCCCGGCACCTTCGTACGATTCTGAAATTCAGAGTCAACCCGAGATTATCATCCAAAACCGGTTTTCGTTCGAGAAACTTGCGACGCCGGGGGCGACTGTTGCGTTGAGGAGGGCCGATGCAGCCCCGGTGTATACTTCCGGTCTGACCTCTATTGCCGCGATCACACGAGAGAATCAACACGCGAGGTAAAATGTAAGCCATGTTGCTTGACGAAGACCGATTGTTTCCCACCGAAGGCAGTGCGCGCAAAGCGGCGCGCTCCTTATATGGACATATACGGGACCTTCCGATTGTGAGCCCCCACGGGCACACGCAGGCTGGCTGGTTTGCCAGAAATGAGCCGTTCCCTGACCCGGCAACACTGTTTGTGCAGCCCGATCACTACGTGTTTCGCATGCTCTACAGCCAGGGCGTCTCTATGGACGACCTGGAGATTGGGCAGCCGGTGGTGAAGGACCCGCGCAAGGTTTGGCGCATCTTTGCCAGCCACTACTACCTATTTCGCGGCACGCCGACTCGCATCTGGCTGGATTACGCGTTCGAGAAGCTCTTCGGGCTCGAGAAACGATTCTCAGAGAAGACTGCGGACCTCTACTTTGACACGATTGCGGAGAAGCTGAAGACACCGGCATTTCTGCCGCGAGCGCTGTACGAGCAGTTCAACATCGAGGTGCTGTCGACCACGGAGTCTCCGCTCGATTCGCTGAAGGATCACCAGGCGATCCGAGACTCGGGCTGGAAGGCGCGCATTATTCCGGCATTCCGTCCCGATTCTGTTGTCGATCCCGAGTTCAAGGGATTTGCCGGGCTGGTGGCCAAGCTGGGCGAGCAGAATGGCGAAGACACATCAACTTGGAAGGGCTATCTGAACGCGCTGGCCAAGGCGCGGGCGCGCTTCAAGGCCCTGGGTTGCACATCAACTGACCATGGACATCCGACGGCGCAAACGTCGGACCTGCCCCAGGCCGAGGCTGCGACGCTTTTCAGCAAAGTGATCGCGGGTAAGGCGGACGCCGCCGAGCAGGAGCTATTCCGTGCGCAGATGCTCACGGAGATGGCGCGGATGAGCGTCGAAGACGGACTGGTGATGCAGATTCATCCCGGGTCAGTACGCAACCACAATAAGTTTGTCTACGAGCGATATGGACGAGACATGGGCGCCGATATTCCCGGGCCGACCGACTACGTCCACGCTCTGCGGCCGTTGCTGGACCGCTTTGGCAACGAGAAGAATCTGACCATCATTCTGTTCATGCTTGACGAGTCGACGATCAGCCGCGAGCTAGCGCCACTAGCCGGCCATTATCCGTGCTTGCGCCTCGGCCCCCCGTGGTGGTTTCATGACAGTCCTGAGGGCATGATGCGTTTCCGCGAGCTGGCCACGGAAACGGCCGGTTTCTACAACACAGTGGGGTTCAACGACGACACGCGGGCGTTTCTTTCTATTCCGGCGCGCCACGACGTGGCCCGGCGCGTGGATTGCGCATTTCTGGGCAGGCTGGTGGCCGAACACCGGTTGGAAGAAGACGAAGCGCTTGAAGTGGCGCACGCGTTGACCTACGGATTGGTGAAAAAGGCGTATCGGCTGTAGGACAGTGATCAGTGATCAGTGGTCAGTGGTCAGCCGAGGGTTTTTCGGCTCAATACTGTGGCGTCGTCGGCATCCGCATCGTTCTGCGGAACGTCGATTGAGAAAGTGAGTTTGGCTGTATGAGTCTCTATTGTTCTGTTGGAAGCACCGATACCGATTTGTCGCCGCAACAGTTGAAAGAGCTGCTGGTGGAGAGTCTGGGCAAGCTGGGCCCGCGCAACAAGGTGTTGGCTGTACCACCCGATCAAAGCCGCGAGCACTCGCGTGCCGGCGACTTGACGCGCTACGCGTGGGAGCATTACGGAGACCGGCTCAAGGCGGTGCTGCCGGCTATTGGCACGCACACGCCGATGCGGCCGGACCAGATTGCGCACATGTTTGGCAACATGCCGCAGGATCTGTTCCGCGTGCACAATTGGCGGACAGATATCGAGACGCTCGGCGAACTGCCGGCGGAGTTTATTCGCGAGCAATCTGAAGGCAAACTGAACTATACGTGGCCGGCGCAGGTGAACCGGTTGATCTCACAAGGCGGATTCGACCTGATTCTTTCGATCGGCCAAGTGGTGCCGCATGAAGTGATCGGCATGGCGAATCATGCCAAGAACATCCTAATCGGAACGGGCGGACGCGAAGGAATTAACCGCAGCCATTACCTGGGCGCTGTCTACGGCATGGAGCGGATCATGGGGCGGGCCGAGAATCCGGTGCGCAATGTGCTGAACCGCGCATGCGAGCAGTTTCTGCGGCACTTGCCGATTGTGTATGTGCAAACCGTTGTGGGCCGCGGAAAGAACGGCGGGTTGGCGGTGCGCGGCTTGTACATTGGCGACGATCTCGAGTGCTTCCTGAAGGCGGCGGAATTAAGCCTCAAAGTGAACTTCGAGATGCTGGATGAGCCGATCAAGAAGGCGGTGGTCTATCTCGATCCGAAGGAGTTCCACAGCACATGGATCGGGAACAAGGCGGTCTACCGCACGCGCATGGCGCTGGCCGACGGGGCAGAACTGATTATTCTGGCACCGGGCGTGAAGGAGTTTGGCGAGGACAAGGGGATTGATGTGCTGATCCGCAAGTACGGCTATCGCGGCACCCCAGCAACGCTGAAGGCAGTGAACGAGAATGCAGATTTAGCCGCGGACCTGAGCGCAGCCGCGCACCTGATTCATGCCTCGTCGGAAGGGCGCTTCAAGATCGTTTGGTGTCCGGGCGAGCTGAGCCAGAAGGAAGTGGAGAGCGTGGGATTCGCTTACGGCGATCTGAAAACGATGACAGCGCGCTACGATCCAGAAAAGTTGCAGCACGGCTACAACAAAGTCGGCGGCGAAAAGATTTTCTTTGTTGCCAATCCCGGATTGGGTCTGTGGGCGCATCGCAGCAGGTTTGAATGCGCTGCTGCGGCCGCTGTTGCGGGAAGTCGCGCCGGCTGAGCGGCACGACTTTCGATACGTTGAACACGACGCCGAAACACAAGAAATTTCAAGAAGTAGAGCAGGACAGGATGCATATGGAGAATCACGGTCTTAAGCTCAACAAATATTCGGTTGGCACCGGTGACCGATTTGCACACCAGGCAAAGGCGCAGTTACGGGCTTGTATACGGACTCTCGAGCACGGCGTGGAAGTGATTCCGGTATGGAACAAGTCGAACCGCGAGCACAACATTATCGGCTCAGATCCGGCCTCAGTTCGCGCGGCTGCCGATGCCGCGGTGAAGGCACTCGGTTGGAAACTGCCTTACTACTGCGACGCCGACCACATCACCGCCGAGACGGTGGGACGCTTCCTGGCGCCGTGCGACTTTTTTACTTTCGATGTGGCTGACTTTATTGGCCAACCCGCGCAGGCCGCCGATATTGAGAGCTTCATCAAACGGCATCCTGAATTGCAAGGCAGCATTGAACTGGCCGGCGCCGACGAGGCCTTTGAGATTACCCCTGCGACTCTCAAGCAAACCGCGCAGAAGTTTTTGGCCGCTGTAAAGAAGGCGGGCGAGGTGTACCGCCGAGTGGTGAGCGCCAAGGGTGCGGGCAACTTCATTCCGGAAGTTTCGATGGACGAGACGGATCGCGCACAGAGCCCTGTGGAGCTGCTCATCATTCTGGCGGCAATCGCCGATGAGGGCATTCCCGTGCAGACCATCGCGCCCAAGTTCACCGGGCGCTTTAACAAGGGTGTGGATTACGTGGGCGACGTGGCAGGGTTTGAGCGCGAGATGGCACATGACGTGGCAGCCATCGCATACGCGGTGAAGCAATACGGGTTGCCGGAAAATCTGAAGCTCAGCGTGCACTCGGGCAGCGACAAATTTTCAATCTACCCGGCGATTCACGCGAACATGAAGCGATTCGATGTGGGTGTGCACCTGAAGACAGCCGGAACCACGTGGCTGGAAGAGCTGATCGGCCTGGCAGAGGCGGGCGGCGCGGGACTGGCGCTGGCGAAAGAAATTTATGCTGAAGCGCTGGCGCATCGCGAAGAGCTTTGCGGGCCGTACGCCGCGGTGATCGACATCGATTCGGCGAAGCTGCCTTCGGCCGACGAGGTGCGCGGATGGACGTCAGAGCAGTACACGTCGGCGCTGCGGCATGTGGAGAAAGCGGCGGCCTACAACCCGAGCGTGCGCCAACTGCTCCACGTAGGCTTCAAAATCGCAGCGAAGATGGGCCGTCGATACCTGGATCTGCTGGAAGCGAATGAAGCCGTGATTGCGAAAAACGTGACAGAAAACCTCTACGCACGCCACATTGCACCAGTATTTCTCGGCTGCAAATCCTGATTCCGGCAACGATTCTGGCCGGGGCATTTCTCACCTTCCCCCCACGGAGATCGAATGACTGCTCAGTTGTTCAACCTTGAAGGCAAACTTGCGGTCGTCACCGGAGGCACTTCCGGAATCGGCCGCGCCCTGAGCCTTGGTTTAGCCGACGCAGGGGCCGACGTGATCGCGACCGCGCGCCGCCAACAGCAGGTGGACGAAACGGCCGCAGAGATTGAGGCGCGTGGACGCCAGACCCTTCGCGTGGCCTCGGATGTGGGCGATCGGAACTCGCTGGAAAAGCTGCTCGCGGCCACGCTCGATGGTTTCGGCAAAGTGGACATCCTGGTGAACTGCGCGGGCATCATCAAGCGCAGACCCACCATCGACCTGCCCGAAGAAGAGTGGACGAACATTCTGAACACCAACCTGACGGGAACCCTGCGCGCCTGCCAGGTTTTCGGGCGCCCCATGCTAGAGCGCGGCTACGGACGCATTATCAACATCGCATCGCTGAACAGCTTTGTCGCACTGAGCGAAGTTGCTGCCTATGCGGCCAGCAAAGCCGGCGTGGCTTCACTGACGCGTTCGCTTGCCGTGGAGTGGTCAAAGAAGGGCGTCACGGTGAATGCGGTTGCGCCGGGCGTCTTTCGCACTGACTTGAATGCGCAATTGCTTGATAGCACGCCGCGCGGCCAGGAGCTGCTGATGCGGACGCCTATGGCTCGCTTCGGAAAAACGGAAGAGCTGGTTGGCGCCGTTGTTTACCTCGCTTCAGACAGCGCTTCGTTCGTCACGGGACAGATCCTGGTGGTGGACGGAGGATTTCTGGCGAGCGGGGTGAACCAGTAAAGGCGAGCGATCAGGGATCAGGGGCACGCATTAGCGTGAAGTTGCCGGTGCAGGATCTTGCAGATTCTTCTCCAAAAACTCCAGCACTTTGGGAATGGCGTCCAGGGATGAGAGGGCATTGCCTTCAGGAGTTCCGCCGAAAACCGTGACTTTGCCAGAGATGGGATGAACGACACCATCGTTCCATGCCGGGATGATCTCGGGAAGGCCGGCGCGATGTCCCGCATGATCGTAATTCAATACGACAACTTGATAAGCAAAGTGATGAGCGCGGAGCCGCGAGGCGGCTGCATCTACCATCTGCGCTGAAGGCCACACTTCATCGCTTTGCCCACCGATCATCAGAATCGGACCGTTTGTGTGTTCCACCGCAATCGCCGCCCCCAAAGCGACAGCGGGACCCGGATTCAACCACGGCGCCGTCCAAGCCAGGGGTTGCCCTTGCCAAGTCCATGAGGTGCCGGGCCGTTCTTCGCAGCAAGAGGGATAGCGCACGTTGGCCGGGACGTAAGCAACGACAGCCTTGATCGCCGGATACATGGAGCCAAGTTGCAGTGCGAGTTCACCGCCGCGCGACGTCCCCATCACGGCCAGACGATTCGCGTCGACCTCCGGACGTTGCGCCATCCATGCGAGCGCCTGCCCAAAATACTCCAGCGGAATGTTCTGAAGCTCCTGCGGAGTTCCCTCGCAACGAAAATAGCTCGGAGCAAGCGCTGCGTAGCCGTGAGAAGCCAGCCAGGCAGCGCGGCCCTTCGGCTGCCCACCTTCCGAGCCACCGACGACCAACACAGCCGGATGTTTACCCGCGGCACCCGGCACGAAGAGCGTGCCATGCAATATCCCGTTCACTTGAATCGTCTGCACGTCTGGACGAACGGGGATCTGCTCGAGTTGCGCCGACGAAACCTCCTTGCCATCGAGGACAAGATGGAATTGGATGATCTGGGAGCTCGGACTGTGTGGAGCTGCGTAGATGTGAATGCCCTTTTCAGTCGGCCGCATTGACCAGATCAGGCCTGTGGCAGATAGGGTGCGATATGAGCCGCGGACCGGAGCCTGTTTTGCTGTATCCACCGAGCCCTGCGCGTCTGCAACAAATTCCGCCGTGGAAGCCCACGGATGGGTTTGGCCATCGGTCAATTCCGCGCGAATGGTTACGTGTGCACCAGGCGCAGCTCCAGTGACGAGGACCAATGCTGTCTCGTCGATCATCGCCGCGGGAGGCGTCACTTCGATTTTCTGGGCGCGGACCAAGCACACTTCGCTCGCCGCAAGGCACACGCCAGCGAGCAAGCAAAGCTTCAAGACGACCTCCTCGTCTTCAAATCACTTCTGCGTGACGTTGGCGCCGGGCATCTTTATGATCGACTCGCCTTGCGCGGCCTGCGCGGTCACGTTGGTCTCCGTGACGTTGGCATAGCCGATGGAAAGGCCCGTCTTCCCGCTGAGGCTGACGTTTTTGAGGACGACATTGTCGACCGGCGCTTCAGGCAAACCAACGATGGCGCCGGCCATTTCGCCTCCGGTGGCCGTCACGTTTTCGAGTGTAATGTCGTGGAAGTGCGGCGTGAGCCGGGTGACCGGCTGCGGGGTCATTGCGCCTTCGGGCGGCAGGATGCGGGGATAGTACTCGCTGATGACGATGGGGTACTTCACGTCCTTCATGTCGATGTCTCTAAAGCTCAGGTTGCTGACGTCGTTGCCGCGGTCGCGGTTGGCCTTAACGCGGATGCCGTTGTCGGTGCCGTCAAAGTGGATGCGCTCGGCGCGGATGTTGTGCGCGCCGCCGGCAAGCTCGCTGCCGATGGAAAGGCCGTGTCCATGAAGGAAGGTGCAGTCGGTAATGGTGATGTCGCGTACGGGATCGTCGCCGCCCGGCGAGTTAGCCGCGCCGGACTTGATTGCGATATTGTCGTCGCCGGTATCGGCGTAAAGATGGTCGATGCGCACATTGGAAGAGGAGAAGGGATCGAGGGCGTCGGTGTTCGGCGAAGGGTACGGCGCCAGGATGCGCACGTTGCGGACGAGCACGTCGTCTGAGTAGTAGGGAACGACCTGCCACATGGGCGAGTTCTGAATGGTGACTCGCTCGATCCGCACATGCTTGCAGTGATCGAGGACGACGAGGCGGGGGCGGGGATGGGAATTGCCCATCACGCCGAAGTCGTGATTGCCGCGCGCCATGGCCCACCAGCTTTGGCCCTGGCCGTCGATTGTGCCGTCGCCCTCGATGGCGACGTTCTCAGCGCTGGTGGCGCTCACCAGCGATTGCACCCCAGGAAGACGAAACTCGACCTTGTCAGGATAGTCGCCGTGATCGGGCGAGCCGAGCAGCGTGGCGCCCTTATCGAGATGCAGCGTGATGTTGCTCTTGAGCACGATGGGCGCGCTAAGATACGTGCCCGCGGTGAGGCGAACCGTGCCTCCTCCCTTGGCTGCGCAGGCGTCGATGGCGCTCTGAATCGCGGTCGTATCCTTGGTGGATCCGTCGCCTTTGGCGCCGTAGTCATGCGGATTGCAGGTTCTGGCTGCATGGGCCGCGCCGGCCGAGGCGGCAACGACGACCAAAGCAAGAGCAGGAGTGAAAATCCGGTGGGTAAGCGAACGCGTAGATCGAATCACGGAATTGCCTCGCAACAGGTGATTTTCAATGCGCACCCATCATACCCCAATGGGATCACGTGGTCCTACCACGGAGAAACTGGGGACGAGGGAACAAAGGGGCGAGAACGAATCATCCCACGGGCAAGGCTGCCGGGGACTCCGCAGAAAGCGCAGATGGTAGAATTCCGCTGCAATTGGTTTCTGCACCGGGAGAACAATGAAACAGACTTTTGCATCAGGGCTACGGCTTCATTTTTTTGAATACGTATTCGCGGCGATGGCCGCAGTGGCCGCGTTGACCTTTTCGATCATCTCCCAGGCACAGCAGAATCACGTGACGCACGCGCAGGCAGTGGAGCGCGCACGACAGATTGTGACGAAGATGACGCTGGATGAAAAGATCACTGAGCTGCACGGCGTGCACGATGTAACGCGTTACCGCATGGTGCCCGGAGTGCCGCGGCTCGGCATCCCCGATTTGCATATGACCAACGGTCCGGCAGGTGTGGGGCCCGGCGGAGCTAGTCCGCAGCCGCCCGCGACCGCGATGTCAGCGCCCATTGCGCTGGCGGCAACGTGGGACCCGGAGCTGGCGAACACCTACGGCAAGCTGGAAGGCGAAGAGACGCGGTCACTGGGAAGCCAGCTTTTTGAATCGCCTGACATCAACATTGCGCGTGTGCCGCAAGGCGGGCGCGTGTTTGAGAGTTTCGGCGAGGATCCATATCTCGATGGGCGCATTGCGGTGGCCGACATTGAGGGTGTGCAGAGCACCGGAATCTTGGCCAACGTGAAGCACTACCTTGCCAACAACCAGGAGACGGATCGCCACAGAGTAAATGAAGTGATCGGCGAGCGGCCGCTGCACGAGATTTATATGCCGGCATTTGAGGCGGCGATCAAAGAAGCGCATTCGGCGTCGCTGATGTGCGCTTATCCAAAGGTGAACGGGGCATTCAACTGCGAAAACGCACCGCAATTGCAAGATGTATTGAAGAAGGATTGGGAATTCGACGGATTTGTGCTCTCGGATTGGGGCGCGACACAAAGCACCGTGCCGAGCGCGCTGAATGGACTCGATCTTGAGATGCCGACGGGAATTTATTTCGGCGACGCGCTGCGCAAGGCAGTGGACGCGGGGCAGGTGCCTGTCGCCGATCTCAACGAAAAGCTGGTGCGGCGCTTCGCCAAGGAGATCGAGTTTGGCGATTTTGGGCCGCAACCGAAGCCGGCGCCGATTCCTGCCTTCGAGCACGGGGCGAAAGCGCGCGCGATCGCCGAACAGGGCATGGTGCTTTTGAAAAACGACGGCGGCCTGTTGCCGCTCGATTCCACAACCGCGCGGACGGTTTTGTTGGTGGGGCCGTACGCGGTGCGCCCGAATACCGGCGGCGGCGGAAGCTCGCGCGTGATCCCGATTTACACCATTACGCCGTATGACGGATTGAGCGCAGCGATGGGTTTGCAGATGCATCTGACGGTGATGGACGGCAGCGATATTGAAGCTGCGGCAGCGGCTGCCAAGCGCTCCCAGGTGGTGATCGTAATGGTCGGCGACCAGGACACGGAGGGACGCGATCAGGGCCTGGAGTTGCCAGCGTCGCAGAACGACCTGATTGCGGCGGTGGCCAAGGCGAATCCAAAGACCATCGTAGTAGTCAAGAGCGGCTCGGCGATCCTGATGCCGTGGATCACCAGTGTTGCGGCGGTGCTGGAAGCGTGGTATCCCGGAGAGGAAGATGGAAATGCCGTGGCGGACATTCTATTCGGCAAGGTGAATCCTTCAGGCAAGTTGCCCATCACGTTTCCGCGCAGTGTGGAAGATACGCTCGCCAGCAATCCGGAGCAATATCCGGGTGTGAATGGCGTAGCGAAGTACAGCGAAGGGCTGGACGTGGGCTATCGCGCCTATACCGCGCACGATATTCCGCCACTGTTTCCGTTCGGGTTCGGGCTATCGTACACGCAGTTCAGTTTTGGCGGGCTAAAGGTAAGCCAGCAACCGGGGAGCGCCAACGCGACGGTAAGCTTTGCGGTCACGAACACCGGCCAACGCACCGGAGCAGAGGTGGCGCAGTTGTACCTCGGCTTCCCGGAGATTGCCGATGGGAACGAGCCGCCGTTGCAGCTCAGAGGATTTCGCAAGGTGATGCTCAAAGCCGGCGAATCGAAGACGGTGGAGTTGAAGCTGGACCCGCGCGCATTCTCTTATTGGTCAGAACAGACGCATGGCTGGCAGGTGGCGGCGGGCGAGTTTCAGGTGATGGTGGGAGACTCTTCGGCGAACACGCCGCTGAAAGCGAACCTGACGGTTCGCTAGCTTTTAACCTTTAGCTCTTGGCTCTCAGCTTTTGTCCTGCGAAGAAGCGGCGGGGGGATTCACCGGCAGGCGGACAGTGAAGCTAGTTTCGCCTGGCTTGGATTGCACGTCGATGGTGCCGCCGAATTTCTGCGTGACGATGCGGTGGACGATTTCGAGGCCCAACCCGGTGCCCGAGCCTTGCGGCTTGGTAGTGAAAAACGCCTCAAAGATGTGCGGAAGAACTTCGGGAGCAATGCCTGAACCCTGATCGGTGATGCAGATCGTCATCCAATCGGGCTCAGTCCACGTCGCAATCTCGAGCCTGGAATCTTCCGGCGAAGCGTCGATTGCGTTGTCAATGAGGTTCGTCCAGACCTGGCTGAGGGCATAGCCGCGCGTGCGAATGATGGATGGCGAGGCGGCGAATCTCTTCTCCACTTGAATCTGCTTCAGGCGCAACTTGTGGCCGAGGATGGTGAGCGTGCTCTGGAGGCTATCGTGGACGTCGAGTTCCCTGTTGGGCGATCGTTCGTCGTAGGCAAATTTCTTTACCGCCATCACCAGCTCGGAGATGCGCGAGATGCTTTCCTCGATGGCACAGACCAGCGAGACGCTGGAGACAAGTGCGCCGAACCAGTTGAGCGCATCAGAGAACGAAGCCGGATCGAAGTGTTCCTGGGCGCAGGCGATTTCTTCTTGATTGAAGCCCATGGCGACCAGCAC
Organism: uncultured Acidobacteriaceae bacterium; assembly: GCA_963758785.1. Lineage (GTDB taxonomy): Bacteria > Acidobacteriota > Terriglobia > Terriglobales > Acidobacteriaceae > Telmatobacter. The sequence continues at coordinate 1,289,590 of CAVWXA010000003.1, read as the reverse complement.
CGGGCCGATGGTGAAGGCGTTTTCGACTTGCGCCTGGACCAGCCATTCGCTCATGGCCTCTTCGGCATCGGCCTGCTCCACGCTGCTCATGGCGGACAGGTTGCACCCGCGCAGGGCGTGCTCCAGCAGGCCCTTCATGCAATCGAGCTGAGCCGGCGTTTTGGGTTTCTCGCTGTTGCGCAGGCTGAGCTGCTGCAGGCGAAGAAGGTTCTCGCGCAGTTGCGAGGCGGCGCGCTTGGCGGCCGAGCCGGGATTGTGCAGCTCGTGCATCAGGCCCGCAGCGAGGGTGCCGAGGGAGACGAGCTTTTCGCGATGCAGCGCCTCGACCTGGTAAGCCTGCAACCGTTGCGCGCTGTCGGCCAGTACGGCCTTGCGAACGGAGGGGCAGCATGCGAGAAGCGACCAAAAATCCTGCTCGGTGAAGCGGACAAATACCGAATCCTGGCTGGCGGTGACGCGGAAAGGCGACTGCGCCTCTGCCCGTGAGGAGTGGGACCTCGCCGAATCCTTCGCCGGCCTGGGCGATGCCGACCATTGTGAGTGTTCCGTCGGGTTCGGGGCGTTCCGCGCGGGTCTCGCCTTCAAGCACCAACCAGTAAAAGAGCCAGGGAGCGCCCGGTTCCACAAGGACCGTACCGGCCTTTGCCGTTATGCGCTCTGCCCGCTCTACGCCACTGATGGCTTCGAAGGCGGTGGCGGCAAAGATGCGCGTCCGCGGTAGTGCTTCGGCGAGATCCCGCAAAAGAATAGGCTCGATCCGAATCGGTTCTGCGTTCTCACTCATCTTGCTCATCGCACCAAATTGCCCCAACCAGTTCCAGCGTCCGCTAAAACCCCGCCAGATACTGGTGAATGAACTGCACCGCGATGGAACCCTCGCCTACCGCCGAGGCCACGCGCTTCACCGAGCCGGAGCGAACGTCGCCCGCCACAAAAACTCCCGGAACGCTGCTCTCAAGCAGGAACGGTTCGCGCTTTTCATGCCAAACGTCGGGCATTTTGCCGTCCATGCGCAGATCCGGCCCAGCGAGCAAAAATCCCTTCTCGTCGCGCAACAGGCACCCCGGCAGCCACGCCGTGACCGGCGCCGCGCCAATAAAAACGAACAGCGAGGATGCCGGCACCTGAATTTCGCCCGATGGGCGGCGCAACCGTAAGGCCGTTAAATGCTCGTCTCCCATGGCCTCCAGGACCTGCGTGCGAGCCTCCACCACGATATTTGATGTTCTAGAGATCTCATCGATCAAATATTTCGACATGGTGGCCGAAAGCCCCTCGCCGCGCACCAGCATGGTTACCTTGGTGGCAAATTTGGCGAAGTGCAGGGCAGCCTGACCGGCGGAATTGGCGCCGCCGACCATGTAAACTTCTTCGCCCTTGCAGGAGAGCGCCTCAACGAGCGCCGCGCCATAGTAGATGCCGCGGCCGGTAAGCCGCTCTGCGCCGGGGATCTGGAGTTTGCGGTACTGGACGCCCGGCGCCAGGAGCACGCAGTGGCTGGATACCTCGCGGCCGTCGGCGAGCTGGACGAAGCGGTATTGTCCGTCGATGCGCATGCCGGTGGCGCGCTGGGTGACAAATTCCGCGCCGAATCGCGAGGCCTGGGTGTGGGCGCGCCGGCCCAGGTCAGCGCCTGTGACGCCCGATGGGAAGCCAAGATAGTTTTCGATTCGGGAGCTGGAGCCAGCCTGCCCGCCGGGCGCATCGGGCTCAATAACCACCGTGCGCAGGCCTTCGCTGGCGCCGTAGACCGCGCCGGCAAGCCCGGCCGGACCCGCGCCCACGACGACCAGGTCGTAGAAGTCCTGTGCGGCCTGAACTCGTAGACCCACCTTGCCAGCGACGACATCCAGTTCCGGATCGACCAGCACCGTGCCGTCAGCAAACAGAACGACGGGCAGGCGCTCCGGGTCGAGCTGGCGGTCAGTGAGAAGCTTGAGGGCCTCAGGGCCGGCAGCAACGTCGAGCCAGCGGTAGGGCACGTGATTGCGCGAAAGGAAGTTGCGCACGGTGTGGTCGTTGAGCGACCAGCGATGGCCGATGACGCGCAATCCCTCGTAGCGCGGCTGGTAGCCTGCCTTCCAGTCATCAAGCAGATCGGAGACGACGGGGTAGAGCTTCTCCTCCGGCGGATCCCAAGGCTTGTTGAGGTAGTAATGAATGCGAGCGGAATTGATGGCGCCAATGGCGGCCTCGGTATCGGCGTATGCGGTGAGAAGCACGCGGCGCGCGTCAGGATAGATGGTGCGCGCCCGCCCGAGCATCTCAACGCCGCTCATTCCAGGCATGCGCTGGTCGCTGATGACGAGAGCAACCGGCTCGTCTCGAGTCTTCAATTGCGCCAGCGTATCCAGCGCGGCCTGGCCACTGGCGGCCCGCATCACGCGATAGGTGCTTCCGTACTGGCGGCGCAGGTCCTGGACCACGGCCTCGAGTACGCTCACGTCATCGTCTACTGCCAGTAGGATGGGCCTCGCCATAAGGAAAGTGTAGAACCTGAGGCGAAACCCGAGAAAGTGTGGATTGTAAGGCGGCGTTCAGGGTCGAGCGCGCCGGCGATCCCAGCCCGGCGGAGAATCCCCCGCGCCAGGTCCTGAAGCACTGTCCACGTCGTGCGGGCCTGGGTCGTTTGCGACTCTGAATTCACTCACGAAGACCAAGAGCCGTCGCTCTACACGATAATGCGGGCTGATGATGCGGGAATCATTTTATGAGACTCCAGAGCCTTGGGGGTGGGGAAACGTCAGTTTGGGCACCGTGGCTACGGGAGGCCGGGCCTGAAATTTAGGGGCGGCGGTCCCAATTTAGTTAATGATTTCTGAGGCTTGCCCGACGGTTTTTTATACTCCCTTATACCGACTGGCTGTAATCTCAGTGATAGGAGCACTCGGGCTAAGCCAAGTCTGCGGCGGGGGGCGGTTGCATTTCGCGCCCGTGTGGCGGACAATTGTAGCAATTGCAGACATTACCAAAGTTTCATCGAGCTTTGCCGATAGGGATGCAGAGATGGGGAATAGCTGGCGCGGTATTCTCGCGTCTGCGGGTAATGGCGAACTGCAGGATTGAACGGACGAGCTTCCCCTAACGGGTATGGGCAGGTTAATGCATACGCTATGAATAAGATCATCCTGGCCGATTCGCAAGCAATCTTCAGGGCCGGCACCGCCAAGGTGCTGGCCATGGACGAAGATCTGCGCATCATTGCGCAATGCACCGATCTTGAGCGAATGTATCACGCGATCACAACCTTTCCGAGCTCCATCGTCGTGTTTGCGGCTTCGCTGCACCCTGATTTTGCGCGCCTTGGCATGCTGCTCGAGACCACGGGCAGCCGAGGCATCGTGGTAGCAGAAAACAACGAAAATGCGGCAGCCTACCTGCAGCAAGGTTTCGGGGCGTGGTGTTTCGCAGCGTGACAGGCCCAGCGCTGGTGGAGTGCGTGCGCCGCGTGGCGGCGGGCGACACTTGGCTGCCCACGCAAGCCGTGCCGCCGGAGTTACACGAAGACGATTTGGTGGGCGCGCGCGTGCGCGACCGCCTCACTCCCAAGGAGATGCGCATCGTGGCCCTGATCGTGCAGGGATGCAAGAACCGCGAGATCGCGATGCGCTTGAAAACCACGGAGCAGGTGATCAAGAATTACCTGCGATCGATTTACGACAAGACCGGAGTAGGCGATCGCCTGGAGCTGGCGCTGTTTACCATCCATCACCGGGTGCTGGCGCGGGCCGCGGCCGAAGTGGGCAACAAGATGGAAGCCGAAGCGCAAGCCAATACAGGCACGGTGCAGGCCACTCCGGGCGCTGTAGCGTAGTACCTTCACTTAAATTCGAGCCTGTTGCATCGGCGTGAGATCCCGCGCCGGGCGAGGCCGCGTCAGGTTGCGTGGATCAGGCTGAAAGCCAGAATCAGCAGCACGACGAGGCTCACCACGGTATACAAGCGGTCGCGTTCAAGAACAAATCCCACCACAGCCATGGCTACGCGCGCCACGGGCGTGAGAATCAGCAGCACCAGGCCGAATTGTATCAACCCCTCGCTGTTGAAGTGCGCTGCGGACTGGATGATGCCGGAAAGCGTCTGGATCGACGGCCCTCCGACGACAAAGCTCCGATAGTTCACGGGGTCGGCGTGGTGCTGGACCAGATACAAAATCCCGCCCACGCCAACAACGGCAGCGGCCAGCAGAACGCCGGTTTGCAGAAGCCTGCCGATGATGGTTTCGAGGCGGCGATCATCCATGTGCGCTAGACCTTCCCGTGATGCCGTTCACGATCATCTCGATGGCGAGAGCCAGAATCACGATCCCGAAAACGGCCCTGAGTGTTCGCACGCGCGCGTGGACCAGCACCTTGGCTCCCAGCAATGCTCCGCCGAGGACGCCCAGCATGACCGGCATGGCCACGCGCGGGTCGATGAATCCGCGGCTCAGGTAAACACCGGCGCTGGCGGCGGCAGTGACGCCGATCATGAAGTTGCTGGTGGTGGTGGAAACTTTGAAGGGAATCCGCATGGCGCGATCCATGGCGATGACTTTGACGGCGCCCGAGCCGATGCCGAGCAGGCCGGAAAGCGCGCCGGCGCCAAACATCATGCCGAATCCGGTGCGAACATTGCGGACGCCGTATCTTCCGCGCTTGCCGTCGACGGGGTAGCTGCCTGCCGAGGCGCAAACGCGTGGCAAGCGCGTCGGACTCGACCGGGTGTTCGCCACCTGGCTCATTCTTGAACGATTGGTATGCCGCCTGGAGGAGGACGAGGCCAAAGATGATGGCGAGCGCATGCGTGCTGAAGCGACCAGCAAGAAATGCGCCGACAATCGCGCCGAGGGTCGTGGCGATCTCAAGGAACATGCCGATGCGGATGTTGGAAAACCCCTCGCGCACGTAGGCTGCCGCCGCGCCGGACGAAGTGGCGATGACGGAGACCAGTGACGCGCCGATAGCGTATTTCATGTCTACGCCCAGCGCCAGAGTAAGCGCGGGCACAACGACCACTCCGCCGCCAAGGCCGGTGAGCGCGCCGAGGAAACCCGCGAGAGTGGAGAGAATCCAGACCACTGCTGTGAATTCCCAGGCTGTCATTACGGCGATCGAGTCTCCAGTGCGATTGAGGTGGTGTTGGCGATTTTCCGCGGTCTTTTTGAAGACGGCACAAGCTACAGCCTGTGACGAACTTTCGCGCCGCTCATGAAAAAGTTCATCAGTGGCCCTAAAGCTTTTCGCGACGCTCTTGGCCTGGGTAAAGAGGTAGAGGTAATCGGGTCCGCCAGCCTTGGAGTCAGTTCCGCTCATGTTGAACCCGCCAAAGGGATGCGCTCCGACCATTGCGCCGGTGCACTTGCGATTGAAGTAGAGATTGCCCACGTGAAATTCGCGGCGGGCGCGGTTGAGGTTCTCGCGACTGGTTGAGTAGATCGAGCCGGTCAAGCCGTACTCCGTGTTGTTGGCCACGCGCAGGCCTTCGTCGAAGCTGCCCACCTTGATCAGCGCGAGCACCGGGCCGAAGATCTCTTCCTGCGCGATCACTCCGTGGGGTGGAATTTCGGAGAAGACCGTGGGTTCAAGATAAAAGCCGCCGTCGCTTGTGGCCGGTGCGCTACCGCCTGCGATCAGCTTGCCTTCCTTTTTCCCGATTTCGATATAGCGAAGCATCGAATCGAGCGCAGCCTGATTGATGACCGGACCGAGGTCGTGATTGGTAGCGGGATCGCCCACGGTGAGCGTGGCAACGCGCTCGCGGAGTCGCTCGACGAAGATATCGTAGACAGGAGCTTCAACGATGGCGCGCGAGCAGGCAGAACACTTTTGCCCGCTGAAGCCGAAGGCGGAGGCGACGACGCCGGCGACGGCAGCGTCGAGGTCGGCATCGGCGCATACGAGAATCGAATCTTTGCCGCCCATTTCAAGAATGGTGCGCTTGATCCAGATCTGGCCCTGCTGGGTGTGCGCGGCGCGTTCGTGAATCTCAAGGCCGACGGACCTGGAGCCGGTGAAAGCGATGAAGCGGGTTTTGGGGTGCTCGACGATGGCGTTGCCGAATGAGGAGCCGGAGCCAGGGCAGAAATTCACCACGCCGTCGGGAAGGCCGGCTTCTTCGAGGACGTCGACAAACCGGGCAGCGATGGTGGGCGCGTCGCTCGAAGGCTTCAGGATCACGGTGTTTCCGGCGACGATGGCCGCGGCCGTCATGCCAGCCATGATGGCGAAGGGAAAGTTCCAGGGTGGAATGACCGCGCCGACGCCGAGCGGAATGTAGAGGAGTTCGTTGCGCTCGCCGGGATACTGAATGGGCGGGGTCGCGGCGGCGAGGCGCAGCGCTTCGCGAGCGTAGAACTCGAGGAAATCGATGGTCTCGCCCACGTCGGCGTCAGCCTCAGCCCAGTTCTTGCCCACCTCATAAGTGAGCCAGGCCATGAACTCGAACTTGCGCTCTGCGGATGATGGCAGCCGCGCCAAGAAGCAGCGAAGCGCGTTCTTCGGGCGACACTTTGCTCCATGATTCGAAGGCGCGCAGCGCGGCGGACATTGCGGTTTCAGCTTGTGCGGCTCCTGCTTTCTGGTGGATGCCGACGACCTGGGCCGGGCGCGCCGGATTGATGGAGCGAATCTTGTCCGTGGTCTTGAGGCGCTTGCCACCGATGATGAGGCTGTACTCGGTGCCGAGGTGCGCGGCTACCTGGTCGAGCGCGCGGCGCATGGAGCGCGCATTCTCAGGATCTTTGAAATCGGTAAACGGCTCATTGGCAAACACGCCTTGCGGAGCGCGGGGCTGGATCGAAGGAGAAACACCGGCGATAGCCATAACGAAATCAGTTTAGTCCATGCGACGCGATGCGAATGTGACAAGGGATTGCCGGCACAGCGAGGGTGGATCGGGGGCAGGCTCCAGAATGGGTGGCGAGGCCCGATGCGAGAAGACGAGTTTTGTCTTGACAGCGTTTTCGCGCGGGACGTATACGAGAGACTCCGGGACCCCAATGAAAATCAAGCGAAAGAGGAGAGAGGTTCATGAGGAAGCTTGTGTTGTGCGTAATGATGGGGCTGGTTGCAGCGGTGAGCCTGGGCGGAGGGACGCGGGCGCAGGCACAGACAAAAGACGAGCAGGCCATTCGCGCGCTGGAGAACCAGTTTATGGCGGCCTTCAATGCTAAAGACGTGGACGCGATCATGAAGGTGTATGCGCCGGGCGATGAGCTATTCGTCTTCGACCTGGTGCCTCCACGGGCTTACTTGGGCTGGGATGCGTACAAAAAAGACTGGCAAACCTTCATGGCGGGTATGCCTGGGCCGATCAAGGCCGACCTGAGCGACCTGAGCATAATGAGTGATGGCAAAATCGCGTACGGCCACAGCATCCAGCACGGGACGTGGACCAATCCTGACGGATCTCCGGGCGAGATGACGGTGCGAGTGACCGACGTTTATCGCAAGATCGGCGGAAAGTGGCTGATTGTGCAAGAGCACGTTTCGGTGCCGATCGACGTGGCGACTGGCAAGCCCGACATGATGTCGAAGCAGTAGAGACAAGGAATAGCCGGTAGGGAATAGAGAGTAGAAAACCGCGGCCTGTGGTTCACGTTTGGCTGCGGAAGCGAAGTTTCGTTGGACTGACTTTTCTACTTTGCGGGAAGCACTGGAATCCGCTCGTGACAGTCCACGCCTTCGCTTTCTCTGCCGCATCATAGAGGTCTTTCTTCCCTTGCCTGGAACCAGGAAGCAGCGCCAGATTTCTCTCGATTAGCTAGTGTCGCCACTGCGTTTGCGGAAGATGATCTTGAGCTCGCGACGCCAGTGCTCGCTGAGGGCGAGGAGTTCCCACTCGACTTGTGGCGAGAGGTAGCGGAGGACGGGTTCGTTGGCGGGATGGATGCGCAGGGCCGGGCGCGGCGAGGATGAGGCGCGGCGGCGTGTTGCGAGACCTCCGTTCCAGCGAAGTAGCCGTTGCGCTCGAATGCGGAGAGCGGCATTACGGAGCCTGCGGCGGGCTGGCGTTCCGCGTTCAGGGCGCGCACGCGAATCCAATAGTCGAGTGCCTGCATCGGCAGATGCAGATCTTCATCAGCCTTTAATTCCATCACCACGAGGCGCGCGTTGCGGTCGAGCGTGAGCAGATCGAGCATGCCGCGGTCGCCAGTGGAGAGCGCGGGCACCTGGGTGTAGAGCAAATCGCCGCGCAGGTCGGGCAGCAGGTCGGCGAGCCCCATGCGCAGCCGCGACTCAAGCCAGCGCTCGGGCGCCATGCGAAAGAGGGCATCGGTGTGCGCGCCATCGGCATGGCGGCTGAGGAAGAGGCGCCGAAAAAGGTCGCGGCAAAGATCTTCGTTTTCCGGGGTGAGCGGGGTTTCGCTGGGGCCGGCGCCAAAGGTGATTTCGTTTTCCCGAGCGAAGGAGTGAGCCGAGGCGCCGTGGCGTACGCGCGCAAATTCGAGACCATGCAGCAGGAGCCCGACTTCAGTGGCCGATCGGGGGCGGACTTCAACGCGCGCGCGGGCCGCATCGGGAACGAGCGCGAGGAGGCGTTCGATACCGGACTGACATCGCGCGCGGGCGGCGGCCGGTGAAAAGGCGTGGACCAGCCGTGAGTCGAGATTGCCGATGTCGCGAAAATCGACGAGCGCGATCTCTTCGCTGCGCTCATCGAGAGTGAACAATTCAAAATTGGCGGCAGCGTGGTTGAGCCAAGCCATGCGCTCAGCGGTGGTGCGCCACGCGCCGCCCGGGACAATGACCTTGAGACCGCCGAAGTGACGGCGCGCGTCGGCGTGCTGGCGGCAGTAGTCGAGCCAAAGAATGCCCAGGGTGAGAATGCCGTCGATGACAGAGGCTGACTCAGCAGCGCTGACGCCGATGACTGCATCGGCAGCGGATCCTTTGAGCAGGCGGCCGCGCACGTATGCGGGGCCGAAGCTGTGTTCGAGATCCATGGCCGTGCGCAGCCCGTCGACTTTGGCGCCGATGAAGTGGCGGGCGAGTACGCGCTCGAGGAGCCGCTGGTAATTGCGACGAGCGGTGTCTCGGGCGGTGGGAGTGCGGCGATCGCCGGTGGGCGCGAGCTCAAGCGACTGGGGCTTGGCTGCACCCATGCGCCGCGTGATGAGGCGCAGGCATTGCGCGCGCTGCTGCACCTCAACGACGGTGCGCACCAGGTTGCGCTCGTCGCTCCAAAGCTGGAGGAGGCAGCGGCCGTGCGACTCGGCGACGGAATAGCGCGCCGGTACGCATGTCGAAGAGGACGCGGCCGTCTTCGAGGACTGCAGCCGCGGGGTGGTCGACCAGATATGCTTCGATCACTTTCGTGAGTTGCGCGGGAGAGGCAGCCTCGGCCCCGGCTTTCATGCATGTTTCTCTACCAGCCCATGCGAGAGCGCAGGCTGGTGATGTGGGCCGTGTGGTGGCGCGAGTGCCAGTCGTAAAGAGCAAGATTGGCGGAGAGTGTCATGCGGCCGCGCTCGGGATGGTTGAAGCTGCGCTGAAAATCCTCTTCCGACATGGATTCGAGGAGCGCAACAAGGCGCTGGTGCATTCCGCGAGGAAGGCGAGCGATGGCTCGATGGGCATGCGGTTGTCGGGTAGCCGGGCCCATGCGGCCTCGTCGTAGGGCTTGATGGTGGGGCCAGTCTTCAGTGAGCGCAAGCTTGAAGCGGACGTAGGTGTTAGCGTGGCTGTCGGCAAAGTGATGCACGACCTGGCGGACGGTCCAGCCGCCGTCGCGATAGGGCGTGTCGAGCTGGGCATCGTTGAGGCCGGAGACTGCGGCGCGAAGACGCTCGGGGAGCCAGACGCAGGGTTTCAATTTGCGCGGCGCGAATGCCGGGATCGCTTGTGGGAGGCGAATGGAAACGCCCGATGGGGTAACGCAGATCGCTCTCATCAGTCATAGCAACAGACCTGTCGAGCACGGTAAGAACGCTACCGTGCATGGCAAGAACCTTACCATGACGGGGTGATGGCTTGAAATGTGAATGCCGGAGGGGGCGAAAACGAATTAGCGCACGGCACCGAAAGCGGCGCGGCACTACGGATGGACTCTAGTTGTGGTGCTGGTGATAGTGAACCTTATGCGGATGCGCATTATGCGAATAGTGCGGGTGGCGTTTGTGAACTTTATGGTTGCGCGCAGTGGCGAACGCCGGGCTTGCAAACATCATGATCAGCAAGACGGCTGCAAGAAGTTTCTTCATGGGTTGAATCCTAACATGAATCCGATGACGAGGCGCACAGCCGCAGTGACCCAGGTACCCAAAGAACAACCAGGCGATTGCCGGGGCAGTGAGGCTGCGAAACGCAGGTTTAGACGAGATGTGGGTGATGGTGATGATGGTGATGGTGGTGGGCCCCGGCTGCGAATAATGGGCTTGCAAACACCGTAAACAACAGAACTGTTGCAAGTAGCTTCTTCATGGGTGGAATCCTATCACGGCTTCGATTTCCGGCGGCCCACGATTGCCACTTCCAGTACCCGAAATGCAACGAAAGTGTGATCACACGGAACGCCGGCTGGCTTTTGCGCCGTCTGGAGAGACAGACGCAGCGAGCGTACACTGGGATTACGATGACGCACCCGGAAACTTCCCCAAAACCAAGCCATCGGCGCTACTTTTTTGATAAATTCGGCCTGACCGAGCGGCTGCTGGAGCGCTGCCTGGGCGAGGCACTGAGCGCCGGCGGCGACTATGCCGACCTTTACTTTGAATCGGTTATGGCGACCGCGCTGGGCGTGGACGAGCAGATTGTGAAATCGGCCAGCCAGGGAACCAGCGCTGGGTGCGGCATTCGCGTGCTAAGCGGCGAGCGGACGGGCTACGCATATACGGACAATCTGAGCCCAGACCGGCTGCTGCATGCGGCGAAGACCGCGGCGCTGATTGCTTCAGGGCCGGCGAAGCAGCCGGTGCAGGGATTCACTGAGACGAAGGGCGCGGATTTGTATCCTGTTCCGCTCGGCGGCTACGACCTGGACCTAGCGGCGCGGCTCGAACTGATTCTCCGCGCGGACCGGGCAGCAAGGGCCTACGATGCGCGCATCGTGCAGGTGCGGGCAAGTTACGGCGAGGAACTGCGGCGGATTTTGATTGCCGCGTCGGACGGCAGTTTCGCCAGCGATACGCAACCGCTTTGCCGGTTGAACGTATTTGTGATCGCCAAAGACGGCGCGGTGACGACGAAGGGCGCGGCGGGCGGGGGCGGACGGGCGGGGCTGGAGCAATTCCAAGGATCGAAAAGCCCGGAGAACCTGGCCCGGGAGGCGGCGCGGGGCGCGATTTTGCAATTGGGCGCAGTTGCCGCGCCTGCGGGCGAGATGGAAGTGGTGCTGGGTCCGGGATGGCCGGGGATTCTGCTGCATGAGGCGGTGGGGCATGGATTGGAAGCGGACTTCAACCGCAAAGGGACATCGGCGTTCACGGGATTGATCGGGCAGCCTGTCGCCAGCCCGAAAGTGACGGTTGTCGACAATGGAACCATGGCGGGACGGCGCGGCTCGCTGAATGTGGACGATGAGGGATCGCCGACGCAGGAGACGGTGCTGATCGAGGGTGGCGTGCTGAAGGGCTATCTATCTGACAAGCTTTCGGCGCGGCTGATGGGCATGGCGAACACGGGTTCAGGGCGGCGCGAGAGCTATCAATCAATTCCGATGCCGCGCATGACCAACACCTACATGTTGGCCGGTAACGACGATCCGGAAGATATTCTGCGCAGCGTGAAGCGCGGGCTCTACGCCGTGAACTTTGGCGGCGGACAGGTGGACATCACGAACGGCAAATTTGTTTTTTCGGCTTCGGAGGCGTACCTGATTGAAGACGGCAAGGTGACTGCGCCGGTGCGCGATGCGACACTGATCGGCAACGGACCAGAGGCGCTAAAGTACGTCTCCATGGTGGGCAACGACCTGAAGCTGGACGAAGGCATCGGCACCTGCGGCAAAGATGGGCAGAGCGTTCCGGTGGGTGTGGGAATGCCTACGGTGAAGCTGGACAAGATGACGGTAGGGGGAACGGGACGATAGGAGGAAGCGTGATTCCCAGGGCCCCACTTGCGCGATTCTCGCGCCAGCCAAGCGCGACTTCTCACTGGCAGCTCGCTAGGGCGGGAGGTTGGCTTCTATGAGCTCCTCTTCCTTTAATTCTTACTCCGAATTTCTGCGATAGAGCGCCCATGTATCCGTCGATGCAACTTCGTGAAAGTGCGAGTGCAGATAGTCACCGTAGATCACCAGCAATTGATCGGGGGTCTGAAAAGGATGTCCCAGGTCACGAGCGGCGTGCTGCGGAACCATGACGAGCGAAGAGCATCCAAGGAACTTCTCCGGCGGAGGAAAGTGGAGATAGTCAAACGTGAAATTCATGTCCCAGAAGAGAAAGTAGTCGTCATCCGGTGGCAGACCGAGGGCGAACGAAAATGGGTTTGCGAAGGCGACTGTCGTCACGCGGTCGCCTTTTTGCAGGTTGTTTTGCAGCAATGCGATGCCATTATCCATCCTTGCCGGAAAATCACTCACAGGCCAGTAACCCGACATTTTCCAAACCCACGGCGAGATATAAAAATCCCGCAAGCTTGCCGAGTGCATGTGTTGCGAGGAAGCAACTGCCGGGCGTCCATCGATATTCCACTTGATGGAGTAGGCACATGACACAACATCGCGAGCGAGGATGATTCCGCAGAAGACCGGCAGCATAAGCGCCCACGACGCTGAGTACGCCCACCGGGCTGTGGAATCGGATTGTGCAACGAGGTCCGCGTTTTGCCGCCGAAAGAGTTCGAGAAAGATCACGGCAGCGAGGAAGTACATCGGATCGTCAACCCCGCCACCCTGATTTGCATTCCCAGAGCTGATCAGCAACGCCCCGGCCACGATCGCACCCGTCACGAGCGAGAGCCGGAGAGTGGAATAACCCTGCCTCGCGAGCTTGACGTCGGCCAACGTGCAAAGGGCCACGCAGAAAACAAGCATGTATATCCAGATGGCATTGTTGTCGAGGACCTCGAAAAGGAGAGCAGTGCGCATCCCCGGCGATTGCACGCGCCCGGAGGAAAGTACGTCTAGCGCGTAGGCATACAGGTTGATGTGAAAGAACACAAAGAATCCCGCACACATGCCGGCGAAGGCTCCCGCGAACGCAAAATACCAACGCGGCGGTTTTGCATCCAGCACGACTGCCAGAAGGGTGAAGGCGACGGCAACCGCAAAGTAGGTGATTTTGCAGTACAGCATCAGGGCGAGAAGGATGCCGGCCAACAATCCGTCGCGCAACACACGTTTGCCTGCCAAGTTCCGTGGCTTCAAAAATACGCACAACAACAAGAGAGAGAGCAAAACATAGCCTTGCCGGTTGTACATCATTGCGTAGGTTGTGAAGCGGAGCGGATAACCTAGTGGGCGCGGCGTGAGAAGGAGAAATCCTTGAAAGAAGACAAAGATGAATGCAAAAGCCCAGGGAAGGCGCGTAGACGCAATATACCAAGCACAGGGAAGCAGTAGCGTCGCGAATAAAACGCTGCCGTACGTGAGCGAGGAAGCGGACGGCGCAACGATCTTCATGCCAAATGCCGCAAGCAGGTAAGTAAGTGATCCCACAGGGACGTGAAAGGTGGTGTGCGGGATTTGCCCGTTGACGATCCGCCATCCTCCGTCCAGGAGAGAAACCATGTCCCATGGTCCTCCTGCAAAAGACGGGGCACCCAGGATGGCCAAGGCCGACCCGAGGGTTAGAAAGACTGCGAGCAAAGCAAAACCTGATCGACGGTAGCCGATTGTCGTTTCTGAGCACATGATTTCGGATATCTTTTCGGCCGCCGAGGCAATCAACGAACTGCAGGCCCGCGCTCCCCTGGCTAATCGACCTTCACCTGACATGGAGTGACCCCCGTTTACCGGAATCCCTTTTCGGCGCACATTGGAGACCTAAAACTAGCTGTGCCGGTTGTATGCGGGCGGACCGGCGGTGACCATGCCGCTTTTCTGGCGGCCGTGAATGTACCAACAGCACCACGAGGTTTCATGCACCTGCGTTTCGTCGGGCGAAAGTAGTTCAGAGTAGGTGACATTCCCATAGAGATAGATCTTTTCGTCCCAGTCTTCCACGAGCTTCAATTGTTCGGGCGTCTCGCAAACCGAAGTGACTTCATCGCGGCAGAAGGACTTGATCCCGGTGGATTCGCCGGGCAGCAGGATGATGGGAGCGCGCGGCGGCTGCGGTTCGTTTTTGAAGACGGGAGAGGGCGGCAGGAGCGACTCATCGCCCGCGCTAGCAATCTCGTCGACAAGCGAGACGATTTTGGCCGGACTTCGTCCTCGATTTGTGGCGATGATGTTGAAGGTATCGGGAGCACTGGGCGAGGATTCCGCGGTAACGAGGATCCAGGGCCGGTCGGCCAGCGACTGGGCCTGGGCATAAAGCAGCGCGGCTTTGGCACTGTCGGCCGCGGCCTGTGCCGCGACTTCGGCGTAGCGCGCTTGACGTTCGATTTTGTGCAGAACGAAATGGGCAAGCGTGACGCCCGCAACTACATAGAGAACCATGACCAGATTTGCGATCCAAGTAATGCGCTCCTGCAAGGGCCACGGGGCAGGCGCGGGAGCGGGAGTCGCAATGGTGATATGAGGCGTTGGAGCATCGCAGGCGCCACCCGGGCAATCATTTTTTGCGGCAGGGTTGCTTGCGCCAGACGAGTCAGTGCTTTCAGCGGGCGTGGCTGGGACGGTCGATGGCGCCGGGGGCGGAGTTGCCTGCTGCGGCGAGGATTGATGCGCAGGCACAGCAGAACTACGTGTCTGAGCGACGCCAACTGCAGATACCAGCACCAAGGGTAGCAGCATGGCGGCAACGCCCAGATTCTTCAAGATCATGGCGTCAATTTAGCACAGCGCAGACTGGAAACCGCGCAGGGACAGGCAGAAGGAGTAACTATCGTACCAACAGTGCGTTAGGGGAAAACCGAGGTGGTTGAGCCGCGTTTTGCGGTCTTCTTTGTCGTCGCTCTCGGATTCGCCCACTCTTGTTTGCCTAACCCGTTTCACGTTCCGCGGCAAAGCCGGTGGGCGGCAGGCGAAGCAGTTGATCGAATTACATCGCTTATTCTGGACGGCAGCGATCGAGAATTCCGAGATTCCGGGCCATGCGCTCACTGATGCGCACGGGAATGTGTTCCTGATTACCGAGAGTCAGGACGACAAAATTTCGCCAGACTCGCTTTTCCCTGCCGAACTCGATCTCGTTCCATGGAATACGCAGCGGCGGGTGGCCGATGCGGAAAAGAAACAGGACTGAAGCATAGAGCGCGTCACCGGCTGCGGTGAGACGAATGACGCCGCTGTAGTGACTCCAGTAGCGCATATAGACGGTGTAGAAGAACGGCCCGTCAGCTTTGAAGTCGCCATACGGCTCGGCTTGATCATGGAAGCGCCGAGCTAACGCGAACCAGCCGGTGAGCAGGCTGATGAGGAACCCGACCGCACACCAAAGAGCCGCGAAAAAGATCGCAAAGCCGAGGTACGCGGGCAGGAATGTGTCGAAGGAACCGGCTTGCACAGTGCACCTCTGACGGACGTTGCCCGACGGTTCTCAGCTTATTGCCCCAAAGTCGCCTTCACACTCCAACCGGGAAGGGCTTGGGGCTGGACTCGTCAGTGCTGGGGGCGCCGGTGCGCCAGCGCTCGAAGCGGCCCTGCAGCAGGCTCATGAGGCCAGTGTACCAATAGCCGACGACAAAGAGGATGAGAAATGGCGCGGTGAAGAAGTTGTTGTTGGTGAAGGTGTAGCAGATAGCAGCGGCGAAGTAGAAGCCCAGGAGCAATTCGATCCAGGGCGCGAGCTTAAGGCGCTTGCGATACTTGGCCGCCTGAGATTTTTGACCCTTCTGCGCCACACGGTACTTGGGCGTGCGCACGAAAGCGCTTTTGATACCCAGCAACGCTTCCATCACGGCTTTGGAGTTTGTGACCGTGAGGCCGATACCCAGCGCCATGAGGAAGGGGAGATAGTAAAAGGTCTTCTTCCAGGTCTTGGGAAAGAGTTCGCGCTCGCTCATCAGGTAAAAGACCGCGATGGAGAAGGTGGATGCGGTGAAGAGCGGCACATCGATGAGCAGCATCTGGAACCAGCCCTGGTAGAAGCGGCAGATCATGGCGGGAATGAGCAACGCCGACATGATGACCATGAGCGGATAGCTGAGATTGGCGGTGAGGTGGTAGACCGATTCAATCTTGTTGCGCATCGTGGTCTGAGAACGGAAGACCTGGGGCAGTATCTTGATGCTGGTCTGGATGAGGCCTTTGGCCCAGCGCGCCTGCTGGGTTTTGAAGGCGGTCATCTCAATGGGCAACTCGGAGGGGCACTCGACGTTGGGCAGGTATTTGAATTTCCAGCCGGATAACTGCGAGCGGTAGCTGAGGTCGGTATCCTCAGTGAGCGTATCGTGCTGCCATCCGCCACCGTCATAGATGGCCTGGCGGCGCCACATGCCGGCAGTCCCGTTGAAGTTGAAGTACTCGCCGGAACGTGCGCGCGCACCATGCTCGAGAACGAAGTGGCCGTCGAGGAGGATGGCTTCAATCTCGGTGAGCATGCTGTAGTTGCGGTTGAGGTGTGTCCAGCGCGTCTGGACCATGCCGATTTCGGGCTCAGCAAAGTGATGGATGACCTTCATGAGCCAATCGGGCGGGGGAACAAAGTCGGCGTCGAAGATGGCGACGAACTCGCCCTTGGTCACCTTGAGCCCCGCGTCGAGCGCCCCAGCCTTGAAGCCGTGGCGGTTGGTGCGGTGAATGTAAACGATGTTGTGACCCAGGGCTGCGTAGCGGTCGACGATGGAGGAGGCAACCTCCCGGGTTTCATCGGTCGAGTCGTCGAGGACCTGGATTTCGAGTTTTTCGCGCGGGTACTCCATCGCGCAGACGGCTTCAATGAGACGGTCGATGACGAACTGCTCATTGAAGATAGGGAGCTGGACAGTGATGTTGGGCAACTCGTCGAAGTGCCGGGGCGGCTCAGGATTGTAGTTCTTACGGTATTTGAAATACTGATAGGCCATCGTGTAGCGATGGATACCGTAAAAAGAGAGAAGAATCATCACCGCGAAATAAGGCAGCAGCACCGAGGCATCGAAGAGGTTCCAATGGTAGAGCCCCTTGAAGGTCTGATCGGCGTACTGCATCTTGAGGTAATGGCGGAAGCCGCTTTGGGGCGCAAAGGCCAGATATGCCGCAACTTGCCTCGACAACCCGGGGAAAGGGCCAGCCGCACCATAAAAACAGATCGAAGAGACGGCGAACAGGACTTTAGCCTCCAGGAGCGGAGTCAAGTTCATTGTACGCGAATGGAGCTAAGGGCTTGCGACGGTGAGATGCGCCCGTTCCGCATCGAACCGGAAGGGATTTGCTGCCGTTGCTGCGCGAAGCAACGTGAACAGAGGGGTTCAAGCTTCCCTTTTGCCGCGGCCCTGTTCGAAAATATCGACGAACTCAAGGTAATTGCTCGCGATACGGGCTACGGCGGCGTCTCGCGTCTCCTTTCCGCTCCGCCAATCGACGAGCGGGTCCCAAAAGTCGGTGCGACCCACGGCAAAACCGATGAATCCCGGCACTGTTGCGGCGGTGGTTAGCCACTCGCGGACTTTCTCCTCGTTCTCACCACGGCCGAGGATGATGCAGCCAACCTTGCCTCGACCACTGCGCGTGGCAGTGGCCACCATTTTCTCGCAATCCTCGCGACGATCGAGGCCTTCGATCTTCCAGATGTCGGGCTCAACGCCTGCATTCTGCAGTTCTTGAATCGCCTGCACCATCAGTTGCGGACGAAGCTCGAGATCGTAGGCTTGTTTGTCGCCTTTGAGCTTATCGAGTTGCGCCTTTTCCGCAGGCACGAGCAGTTCAAACATGAACAAGCTGCGGTTGGCCTGTTGCAGATAGTCGGAAAGGCGGCGCAAGCGGCTGGCCTGACAACGATTCATTTCTGGATCGGCCTGGGGGTTATAGCGCACCAGCACCTTGCAGAATGTGGGGTGAAAGGCTTCAATATGCGCGGCAAAATCGTCGCCGTATTCGAAGTCGAATTCCTCCTGTCCGCTCTTCTCGGCCGGACAGGCGGTGTGGAATCCTCGCGCCGATGCGTCGCGCAAAATGGCGGCGCCGAACTGCTCATCGACAAGAATGGCTGCCTTGTCCTGAGGTACGCCGGAGGCAATGGCGGATTTGAAGCCGTCGTAGATCACCTGTTTGGCCGCGGCAATCTGCGCCGTCTGCTCGGCGTTCAGCGCGCCGTGCCAGTGAAACATCCCGGTCTCAAATGAGCCGCGATGATCGAAGGGAAGAATGTAAAGAGGGTGTTCAAAACCGCGAGGCGTCATGACTTCTCCTTGTGTTTGCAGCGATTAGCTCGATTCTTGGCGCTGGCACAGCCTTTGCCGGCCAACTGCGAAGTTGGATGACGAAGCCCGAGAAGGCGATGCGCAAGCCTTGCCCGAGCGGATGCCTGACGGATGAAGGATAGCGTACAGATCAGGCGCGTTGGTGGAAAAAGGATGGGATAGCCAATGTGCCCAAATCGTTTATGCCAAGAAACGCGAAGCCCCACCGGGCCCGATGACCCGATGGGGCTTCAACTCTCCATCGGTTGATGCGCCGGCAGCCTATTCTATTCGGTGCCGGGCAACCAACAATCGCTGACTTGGCTAGATGTGCGCGATGGCGATACTCCGCTCGCGGATAAATTCTGGTGTTGAAACGTTGCTACTCAGTACGTCGAGGTCGCGCAGATCAACCTCAAGCGAAAAGCACTGCTCGACACCACTAAGTGCAATAATCACCTTGCAGCGCTGGCGCAATTCGGTAACGACGCCTTCCACTCCTTCAAAAACGCCTCTCTTCACCCGCACCGGCGTTCCTACGCGGAGATAGGGATGCGGGCGCAGCAAGCATCCGCTCGCCAGTCCATCGCGAATTCTTTCGATTTCCTGCGGGCTAACCATCTCGCGTTCATCATCGCCCAGCAGTCGAATCACACCGGGCGTGGAGATGACCGAGATCCTAGTCTGGGCAGAGGAGCGGACAAATACATATCCTGTGAAAAGGGGTCGTTCCACTGTGACCCACCTGTCAGTCCACCGCGACCGATCTGTGTAGAGTGGCAGGTAGTACTCCACCGAGCGCACTGACAAGTGCTGCGAGACACGCTTCTCGTGGTTTGCAATCACATGCAAAACGTGCCACGAACATTCGTGCATAGTTCACTCCGGGCTACTAGGACGTAGAAAGATTTCCGCTTTCAATCCCGACCGGGCGTTGATCGATTACCAGCATTCTGGCCGAATCTTTCAGCATCCAGACAAGGGATCGCTAGAACTCGAAACTTATGCAAATCCTTCTGGGAACACCCGGATCCGGGCAAAAGACCACTCAT
Organism: uncultured Acidobacteriaceae bacterium; assembly: GCA_963758785.1. Classification (GTDB taxonomy): domain Bacteria; phylum Acidobacteriota; class Terriglobia; order Terriglobales; family Acidobacteriaceae; genus Telmatobacter. The sequence goes on along the minus strand of CAVWXA010000003.1, from coordinate 1,270,191 downwards.
TGTCTGTCGTGGCAAATCTTGTGTGAACTATTTCTCCATATTAGAGACGCAGAAGATTGAAACGCGTGTGACCCACGTCACCGGCATGTTTGTGCCGGCATTGAGTAGAAATCATGTCTCAAGGGAAGGACCCCGACTCGACGAATCCGCTTTCGATGATAATGGCCGTATCAATTCCTGCGTTCGGAGCCCGCATAATCGGCCGCGAAATCGTTCCTCGTGAGACTGAATCCTCAATGCTTCTCCACGTACAACTTGGCTCTCTCGGCAGCCACAGCTGAGGGTTTTGATAACCTGCTCCCGATTTGGACGATGCCCGAAACCGGAGTCAAGCAGCATAGATTTGTTGAGTCGATCTTCAGCGATCCCGGGTCATGGGGTTGAGAAAATACTGCAGGTTGCAACTCGCTCACATAAGCAACGTAGCAAGACTCGCATAACTCACGCTGACCGGCCGTTTCATGCGTTGCCGGACTTAGTCCGCACTTCTCGCAAGGGTATAGCTCAGCTTTCCACACAGAATAAACAATAGCGATGGACCCAGCGGAACAAATTGCAATAGCACTGATTGTTATTATCGCTAGCACGTGCATCGACTATTTATCTTTCTGTAATTCCAGGTTGGCCAGCAGATTCTCCCGGCGGGAACTGGAGTCGCCGTGGAGCGACGTGTCGTGCCGCCCCAGATCTGTGCTACAGGTCTTGCTATTTAGTCTCTAACGCTTTCAGGCGGCGCCGCACGTATTGCGAAAGCCGGAAAGGGTATCGTATCTGCAAAGAGGATCATGGCAATCGACTACGACCAACATTCAGGGCTGTCTTGGCAACACTGAGTGTGGATCGTGCGATTCTAGAATCCGCTTCAGCGGGACTTGACCATGTACGACACCCCACCCCACGTACAACCGAAGGGGCCGTATGAAACAGCAACCGGCGATCCTGGATCGGGGGCGAACGCCGCAGCGACGAGAACATCGGCAGCCACACAATGTAGCAACAACGCAGAAAGAATTCAGTTATCTGGAGAAGGTCTCGGTGGTAGCACCTAACTTCACAAATACAGTTCGAGCGATTGCTGAGGCATCCAGAGAGTAGATCCCGCGCAGATACTGTTGACTTCCGACTACCGATGAAAACCTGTTGCGCAGCCCCATGCGCACGAAGAAACCGGGGAAAGCGCCAGCCTCCATCAGCGCCTCTGCGATGGCGCCGCCCAGGCCGCCATCGACGGCATGTTCCTCGATGCTGACAATCCCGCCTGTTTCGGATGCTGCGGCCTCAAGCGTAGCGGTATCCAGAGGTTTGATGGTGTGTACGCTGAGAACCCGACAATGAATGCCTTGCTCTGCCAGCGCATCAGCGGCCATGAGGGCCTCGCCGAGAATTCCTCCGGTGGCGGCCAACGTCACGTCCGAACCGTCGCGAACGGTTCGAATCACGCCAGGCAGAAAAAGCTCGCCTCTCTGCGGAGTTACCATCGCAGCCGATTTATCCAGGCGCAGGTAGGTAGGTCCACGATGTGAGATCAAATAACGCGTGGCTTCAGCTGCCTCCCATACATCGCAAGGCGAGAGCACTTGCATCCCAGGAAGCGAGCGAAGGATCGCCAAGTCCTCGGTGGCATGATGAGACATGCCAACTGGCCCGTAACTCATGCCACCGCCAATGCAGACAATCTTGACGTTTGCATGGTGGTAACAGATATCGTTGCGGATCTGTTCCAGACAGCGAAGCGTGGGAAAGCTTCCAATCGAATAGGTGAAAACAGTGTGGCCTTCGAACGCCAAGCCTGCGGCAAGACCGCACATGTTCTGCTCCGCGATGCCAACATTCAGGAACTGGCGGGGAAAACGCGCGATGAATTCGTTGAGCACGCCAAAGCCAAGATCGCCTGTGAGCAATAAGAGTTCAGGGTGCTGCGGAGCAAGTTCGGTCAGTACACCGACAAACGCATCTCTCACGATTGGCCCTCCAATTCAACGAGGGCGGCGTCGAATTCCGCGCCGCGCGGAATTCGGTAATGCCAAAGGACAGTGTTTTCCATAAAGCTGACGCCTTTGCCCTTCGTGGTGTGTGCAATCAGACAAGAAGGTTTCCCATCCGCGAAGGGAACAGCCGCGAAAATGTTTTGCAAGGCCTCATGATCGTGTCCGTCCACTTCGCGGGTGGCCCAGCCAAAAGAGGTCAACTTATCCACGAATGGCTCAAGTTCCACCACCTCCGAGACGGGAGCGATCCCCTGAATCCGGTTGTAGTCCACAATGACAACAAGGTTCGACAATCCGTGGTGGGCAGCAAAGAGGACTGCCTCCCAGGTTGACCCCTCGTCGCACTCTCCGTCGCTCAGCAGGCAAAACACGCGATGCCGCGCTTTTCTCAGTTTGCCCGCGTAGGCCATTCCGGCTGCGATCGGCAGTCCGTGTCCCAATGAACCGGTGGATACCTCGATGCCAGGCAGGACATGCGAGGCATGACCACTCAATTCCGACCCGTTCTGGTAGTGAGTCAAGAGCTTCTTAAGGGGAAAGAACCCCTTCTCAGCGAGGACCGCATATAGACCGGCTCCGGCGTGCCCTTTGCTCAAGACGAACCGATCACGGTCTGGGTTCTCCGGAGACCCGGCATCTACGTTGAGGACGCCGTCATAAAGCACTCCGAGGATATCGGCGCAGGAGAAGATGGAGCCGATATGCGATCCGCCTCCTCTGCTCGTCATATGAAGAGCATGTACGCGAATCCGCACTGCCAATTGCCTGCTGTCGATTTCCAAATCAGTCATTCTTTCCTCGCTTAAGCTCATGAAACACTCGTGCCTTGGTTTGGAATCCCGTTTGCAAACCGTGTCGGCCCCATCTGAACGATGGCAAATGGATCATCCAGGCTGTACCATTCCAAACGCAGGGATCGCCATTCATCGGGGGTGAGTGACCATCCGGCCGCGCACAAGTTCTCGTCCAGTTGTCGCGGCGTCTTGGCGCCAAAAACCACGCCGCAAACGCCGGGGTATTGGAGCACCCAGCGCAGTGCAACCTGCGCAACTGATTTGCCATGTCGCGCGGCAGCTTGTTCGAGTCGCGCGAATGCGGATCGAGTTCGCTCAAGAAACCGGCTATGAAAATGAGGAAGCCGATGCCTTCGATCGTCGCGTCCAAATCGGATGTCCGGTCCGTACTTCCCGGTGAGCAGGCCCTGAGCGAGGGGCCCGTAGCACATCACTGGAATTTCATGTTGCCTGCAATACTCCACCGCTGCGGAAGAAGCTCGCGAGTTCACAAGCGAAAGCGGTAACTGCACTGCCGAAAGCGGAAAGACCGCGTGCGCCTGCCTTATCTGTTCCGCGGAGCAATTGGACACCCCAACCGCCAACACCTTCCCCTGTTCGCAGCAGCGGCTTAGAGCGCCCATGGTTTCGGCGAGCGGAACCGCTGGATCAGGCCAGTGCATCAGGTAGAGAGGCAGGCAGTCAATTCGCAGCCTTCGCAAGCTATCGTTAAGCGCCTCGTACACCCGCTCGGGTCGGCAATCCCGAAATGTGTCGGCGCGCTCGGTGGCTCGCCGGTTGCGCCAGGCCACGCCAAACTTTGAGCAGATCGTTACGGTGGTCCGCGCTTCTCCTAGCGCATCCGCCAGCACTTCTTCAGAGCGTCCCAGCCCATACACGTCGGCAGTGTCGAATACGGTCACTCCCCTTTGATGGGCCCGTCTTACAGTTTGAACCGCGGCGTCCAAATCCATGCGGCCCCAATCGGTGCCGCCCAGAACTTCACATCCTAGTGCAAACTGAGACAGGTACTCCCCGGGCAAACGGCCCATTTGATTCTCCGTTCCTTACCTTTGTGCGTAAGATTTCGGCGAGACAAGATGCCAGACTGTGCGCATTATGATGGCAAAGTCGCCGAGCAGGCTTTGTTCTTTCACGTATTTCACACGCAATGCATTTTTCTCAGGAAGATAGCGCTCTTCGTAGACTCGATCTGCATCGACTGGCCCAAGCGCCTCACTAAGTTGGAATAACTCCAGTGACGCATTGTCAGTAATTCCAGGCCGGATGGATAAGATCAGGGTTTCATCGCCGGCGTATAGTCGCGTGTAGCACGGCAATTCGGGCCGCGGTCCCACAAAACTCATCTCGCCGCTCAACACGTTAAAGAGTTGGGGTAACTCATCCAGCTTATATTTCCGCAACATCCTTCCAGTCCGCGTTACACGCGGATCATCTTTCGCTGTTGACCCACCCCCACGACGCTCTGCGTCCGCAACCATGGTGCGAAACTTGAAAATCCGAAATATTTTGCCATCTTTGCCGGTTCTTGCCCCCTTGTAGATGACGCTTCCTGGGGAATCGGAATGCACCAGGAACGCAATGACCGCCAAAAGCGGGGCACAGAGCAAGATGCCTGCCAGGGCACCTGCTATGTCGAAGCCTCTCTTGATCCGCTTGCCTGGTCCTGTGAGCACGAAGACCCCTTCAATAAACTGCAAATGACAAGCCGATACGCCGGGCCGAGTCAAGATATGTGTCGTTTCTGAAAATAGATGCCTCCGCGCCCATCGGGCGTAAATGGAATCGCGATTCTTCGAGAAGCGAGAAACTCGTCGAGGGCATCTCGCGCGCCGAAACAGGTCCCATAGTCGTCGATAATCACGAAGCCGTTGGAGACTACGTGGTCAAACAGAGTGTCAAGGCAGCTGCGCACGGAATCGTACCAGTCGGCGTCGATCCGAAGTACTGCTATCTCACCGATCTCGTCGGAGTTTGCAGACAGGGTGTTCTGGAACCAGCCCTTCACCATATGGACCTTGTCCCGCGACAGGTCGAGTTTTCGATACAGCAGGTTCTCAACCCCCTCAAATGTGCCCAGACAGGAGCCTTTCGGAAGGGGCCGCAGGTGATTGCCCGTGGCGCCGCCACGAAAATCCCGCTCGCCGGGATCGGGCAGGCCTTCGTAGGAATCAAAGAGCCAGAGATGACGATCTGAAGCATCCTTTGTCTGTATGCCCATCAGCGCTGCGGAACCTCCACGGGCAACGCCGCACTCGACCAGCGCCCCCGAAGTGTGATTCGTCAGCACAGACTGGACAACTGAATAAGTCGCTTCCAGGCCGCGCCAGCCCACAAGCGAATAAGGCATCACGCGAAAGACGCTCAAGACTCGTCTGATTGTTGCTGCATTGCCCTTCACCGCCGCCAGAAAAAGAAAACGCAGATAGATCAGCCGGATTGCGACGCGATAGGCGCTGAACGCCGCCTTGTAGGCGGGCTTGAAAATCCAGCCGGGCAGCGCCAATTTCACCACGGGCAGAAGTTTTCCAACTGATCGCTGGAAAAGTGAACGCTGATAAAGAAGGTTGGCAGAGGTCGACATTCCAAAGTCTCCGTAATCGTCAGGCGAGTGAAATAGATTGTTGATGTGCTGTTCCGGGCACAACACCTTCGAGATAGGATGCGAGCCGGCTGTAGATCATTTCCGATCGGTACTTGGTTTCAAAGAGTGTCCTGGCGTTTTCACGCATTCGGGCGCAGCCTGTGGGATCGTTCACAAGGGCACGAATGCATTCGGCAAGCGACCGGGGGGAACCGGAGACGTACTGAATGCCAACACCGTTGTTCGCGATCAATTCGGCCAACTCTCCCGGCAGGCAAGACAACAAGACCAGCCCGGCGGCCATGTACTCGAACGGCTTGTAAGGCAGCGACTGCGTGGCGTCCTTGGCGTACGACACCAAGCCGGCAGTGCATCGACTGAGCAGCGCGATCACACTTGGATGAGATAACCAGCCGGTAAAGCGGATGGATGGAACATCCCGCGCCGCCCTCTCCAGGCGTTCGCGATCGATACCGTCCCCGGCGATGAAAAACTTCACTTTTGACCCAAGCGATGGATAAAGCAGCCTGGCTGCCTTGACGACCGTGTGGAGATCGTACGAGTGGGAGAGTTGTCCCACAAACGCCAGATTCAGGGCGCCGGAATTCATACCGTAGGCGAGATTCAGGCGTTCGGATTCGAAACGCACCGCGTCGTCATCCACACCGGTGTCGTCATAGCCGAGGGGGAACATCGCGTTCGACTTTCCGGGTCCCTGCGGACATAACGCCAAGGCCCAGTCGAGGTAGGTCTGCGAGACCGCTGTAATGGACTGCGCACTCTCCAGAATGTGCCTGGCACGCAGGAATTCCGAACGCAGGAACCGCCTGGCCATATTTTTGAGCGCCGGAGGAAACGCACGCAGATATACCTCGGGCCAAATATCTACGACGTCCACAACCAATGGGACCTTGTGCGCCGCGGCGAATGCCGCAACCGCTTCTGAGAATTCCAAAGTGTGCAGACATGCCATTACTACATCGGGGCGACCCTCAACCGGCATCGCCTCCATCACAGCCCTAAAGGATCGCGCAACACTTCGATTGTGACGAATTCGCTCGAGCGAAATGTTCTTGCGATAACCGGTTCCTGCCAGCATCTGAAGTGTCAGGTTTGACCGGAGCTTGATCCGCCTTGGTCCCTGCCGGTGCGCTTTGGCGGTGTGGTCGAAATCCGACGTCCACCAGGTTACTTCGTGGCCGATGTCGGCGAGAGTATTGGCAAGCGTGCCATATCGCAGATACCTGGAACCCCCATCCTGGCAGGGGATCGGCTCGTAATCGACGCACAGCCATACATTCACAAGGAACTCATTCCTTCCCTCCAAGCGAAGCAGGGCAAACGTTATTCAATTTCGCCGGACCGAAGCAAAAGGCGACGGGATGGAAGAACGCGCAGCCTTGAAAGCAGACCGACAGTCTTGTCCAGGGAGTAGAGCGGTACGAAGGAGAGCCAGAATGCCCTCACCAGTTCATGGATCGGTGCCACCCCGGTAAAGAGCCCGTCCAGTGTGAAGGCTGAGAGGAAAACCATCACATACACAAGTGCGGTAGCCATTGGCCTTTTCTCAGCGAACCAGCAGATCAGCGACCAAGCGGCGCCAAGGATAGGTCCGAAGAGGATCACAGCGATCCACCCGCCATCGAAGTATGCGTGCGCGGACGCGAGATACGGCCCCATCACCCAGTAGGGAGACGCATATCCGCGACTCATGACCTGGTACATCGCGCCGCCATACTCGGTGGAGTCACAGCTTCCAGCCGGTCTCTTCGATGGCCATAGAAAGCGCGGGATGGGAAGATAGATGCTTGACGATAAAGCCGCCAGCCCGCATCCCTCTCCACGGTCGTATAGCCGGTAGAGAATGACCGAATTACGCGCAGCCATGGCGCGCGCGACAAGGCTGTCGCTCATATCCTTGACACCGCCGCTCGCGACCTGCGACTGCGCCGCGCCTAGGAGAGGAAGAACTTCGAAGATCGATTTCCCGCCAAGTTCTGCAGCCATTGCGTAACGGAAATTCAGATTGCCCATGACCGCAAAGAAGGGCAACGACACGACGAGGCCGCAAAGGGCAATTCCGACTTTCCGCCTGGCGCCGAAAATGACTCCCGCGATTAGCACGCTCATCACGGCCCAGATCACCCTTCCTCGTATGCCGCTCAACATCCCGAACACCGCAAGCGGCAAGACTGCGGACAGGCCGATGAGTCTGCCTGCCCGCGATACGAAAGGGGCCACAAAAAGCACTCCCCCCGCGTAGAGTCCCGAGCACCAGAAACCCGCTGACAGCCAGGTTTCAATCAGGTCGACAGGCCCACTATAGGTCTTGACTGCCATATGCTCGGAACCCTCGGCCAGGGTCTGCACAGGCGAAAGGAGGATCGAGACGGCGATGGCGGCGCCGAGACAACCCAGGACGATCAGCAGCCTCTTGGTGTGGGGAGTGATCGTGATCTCCGCGGCGGTTGTCTCGCTGCTTCTCATGGATTCGAAAAAGACCAGCGTGGCCGCAAACCCAGCTACATAAATGAACTCACCGAGCAGCACCTTCACCAATTCGTTCGGTCTGACCGCCTCTTCCATCTGCTGTTCGAGCGTGAATCCGGTGGCCAGCGAATACGCCATCGGCATACCGACGAAAACCACTTCGTACAAAAGGCAGACTGCGAAGATCAGGGCCGTTAACGGTCGCCGCTGCGTCAAAGACCAGATAAGCCCTGTAGCCAGAACAACAGTACTGGCAAGGATCAATAGCGCAATTGAGATTTCTGCCATGGGTCCGCTCAAAAGCCGGCTTTGCGAAGAAAGATTGCTCCCAGAGCCTGCCCTGGGACTTCTACAGAACGATGGAGAAATGCTGCAATAGCCATCGTGCCGGCAAAGACAAAGCCGAATGCAGGAAGGCCGCTCCAGTAACTCGCGCCGGCACCTGCGCCCGCCCTCAAATGACAATAAAGAATCAAGACCGCAAAATTGGCGACATAGGCTGCGTAGCTGATTCTTCCCACGTAAGCAGTCACTTGATTCACCAGGATTGGTAACGGGTATCGGGAAAGTAGAAACGCCGCAACAAAAAGCGCCACACCTGACCACTGCGCCCGGGCTGCTGTTGGAACCTCACTCCCAAGCCATGTCTTGCCGGCAAGGCGTGTTGCTGCAATGACTCCGCAAAGTAAGGCTGCGCCCCTCAAGGTGCGCCCAATTGACCATCGCTCACGATCCGCGAAATAAAGGAGCATCCCGCAAAAGAAAACCGGAAGCTGCGCCGGAAGCCAAAGCGACAGGAAGGCAGTGAGCTGAGAATCGAGAAACAATCCGTGATGCCAGTGATAGGCAAGCCAATTCAGCAGCACATAGGCCGGTTGCAGCATGCAGAACCCGAGCATTACACATCGCGAGTTGCGGCAAACTGCGAACAGCAACGGGAGCAAGAGATAGAAGTTCATCTCCACGGACACCGACCATCCCCCGGGAACTACGCCGCCGAACCATGCAGGATGCCATTCGTGCAGAAACAGTGCATTCACCGCGATCGATCCGGTAGAGACGGTTTCAGGAGGCCAATACCTCGAGTCAAACTGATGTACGAAGAGGTAGAGCAACACCCCCGCGTAGTAAAGGGGAGCCACTCGGAAATAGCGACGCACAAAGAATCGAAACAATCCGGCAGCACCAGCTGTCTTTGAGTCAAGCGAATGGAACAGGGTGAACGCGCTGACAACGAAGAACAGCTGGACGCCCCTTCCGCCGTTGGCCAGAATTACATTCAGAACGTGAGACGGGGCGGGGAAAGCACCTGCGACATGCACTACGATCACACCCAGGATGGCGAATCCCCTAAGTGCGTCGATATATAACAGCCGCCGAGCTTGCATTATCCCTTAAACCTTGCGGAGCTAAATACCAGTTCCGGGACGATCAACCGCGCTGCAGCATCAGACGGGCTATCGGCCCGGTAATCAAATCGCATTTTCGAGCTGCTCACTTTCAACTATGATTTCCGATCCGCATCGCTTCTTCATAAACCCGGAGATGAGCTTCGGCGGCCTCGTTCCAAGTGGGAATGTTTTTGCTGACCCATTCGCGACAGCGCGACGCTACCTCCGGATGTGCGGGTCGATTGCAATCGGAAAGATATTCGCTGAGACAATCCACCCAGGCGTCCCGCTCCAAGCGGAGCCACCGGCCAACTCCGCCCTCCGCCATCTTCTGCCAGGGGGTTCCGGTGCTCGTAATGGCAGGCCGGCCGGCAGCCAACGCTTCCACAACGACATGTCCGAAGTTTTCGTTTGTCGATGGCAGCACGAGACAGGTACAACGCGCAAAGAGCCATTTCTTCTGGCCACGGTTGACAGTGCCTGTAAAGTGCACCACTTCATCAAGACCCAGTTCAGACGCTCTGGCTCGCAGCACGCGCTCGTAGCCTGGGCAAAGCCGGTCGTCCCCCGCAATCACAAGCAGTGCCTTCGGATTCCTTCTTCGTACATTCGCCCATACTTCGAGCAGAAATGGAAGAGATTTTTCCGGCGATAGCCGCCCCAGGAAAAATGCGAAACGTGCGTTTGGCGGGAGCTCCGGGACCGGCTCTTCAAGACATTCGGCCAGTTCTTCACGCCCGTGTGAAACCACTACGAATCTCCCTTCGGGTACGTAGCGGCTAATCCTGTCCCGCTCTATTTCTGTGGCGCAAATGATGAAGGCAGCGTTGCGTAACACTGGCTTCGCGAGCAGCTCAAAGTACAACCGCTTCTTGGTGTCGCCCAGTTTCGCCTTTTGATGCTGGCCGGTCTCCGGGATTGTGTTGCCCATCGGACTTATTACATAGGGCACGCCATTGCGATGCGCCAAGCGGGCTCCCCACAATGTGGCCGTTGCATAGAATGCAAAGAAGTGGCAGATGCCCGCTCGCCTCACCTGTTGCCATAGAAAATGTTGCACACCCAGGGACAGGTCCATCGGTTTCGCAAAGGTCTGCGGAAATATGTGAATGTCCGGGTCGCCGCTGTTGCCGATGTGGTTTCCATAGTCCGAAGAACACAATGAGGCGCGAACTCCCAGGTTTCTCAGAGCCTCAAACAATGCCTTCGCAGTGACGCTGCCCCCATCGGCGGCTCCGGGAATACACATGGAGCTGATCAGTACGCTTGCTTCCTGGCGATCTGGCAGCCTACTCACCGTGGTCGTCGCTGCCTGGATTACATGTCAGCGCGGATTGGTGAGAAGCCTCGACCGCCGCCTGGAGTTTTCCAGGGCTCTCTTTCAGACTCTCTTTCACATCCGCAATTCTCCATAGCCCCAAGGTTTTGTCGGCATATATCCCACGGCCTTCGGCGCACTTTTCGTCGGTGGCTTTGAGTGGGGGGCGAAAGCAGAAAGGAGGGAGTTCGAGGTTGATTGGATACCACTGGCCGGTCGCAATATCGCGATTGCGACGACGGGCTGTAAATGTTGTTGTTAAGAGATACTTTGATTTACTACGGCAAATATTACTCAATGCGAGAGTTGCATCTCTTAAGGAAAGATGAACGAGACAATCGCGACAGAGTACTAAGTCCGCCGTGGGGAGTTCGTCCTCGATTAGATTGATTTTGGAGAACCGAATTCCGGGGCCTTCAAATTTACGGTTCTCCTGGATCAATTCCGCAACTATGTCGGCTCCCGTATAGTCGATGCCCTCCAAATCAACGTGGCGCATCCAATGAAAATCGCCACAGGGGATATCCAAAATGGTCGAAATATCGAGCTCTTCGCAAATATTTGGGAGTTCGCTTCTAATCGCGTCCGTTCCATTCAAATCCGAACCTGGCCCGGACACTGAGCCTTCCCCGCGCCACTTATTGCCCTCGAATATCTCGGTGAAGATGGCTTCCGGGGTCTTCCCTGGGAGAACCAACGACCCATATTTGAAATGTACAAGGCGATACGCGAATGCGAGACCTGGGATGCGTTCAATCACTTGCTTCAGACTTACCATCGCTGGCCTCCATTTCGCTTAAAAGGCTGCTGTTGACCGTGTGGAATGGACTGCAAGGTCCGTTCGTTCTGTTCAAGACCTTTCGGTAGAAGAGCAGTTGCCGCAGTTAGAGCTTTCCCAATTGGGCGTGCCAAGACGCGCCAATTTGAGGGTGTCGTAAAGTGGCCCTTCGTTAGGCGAAGAGTCACTCGAATGTGCAGTGGCCATCCATAGAATGTCGGAAATAACCGTAGTCACAAGAATGATGGCAGGTCGGATGAGCTTCCCTTATAAGCTGCCCTGCGCCGGACACGTGCCGCGATTGCGCCTGGGAGAGATGCGGCGTTCCATGCAACCGCGCAGGCCCATACCGCAAGATTCAGGACGCGATTGCCTAGATTGAAACGGTGAATTCTGAGCGCGAACCCGGAAACCCGCGAGTTTTCATTGTCAAGTAACCCGAGCAGGCGCCGACCCAGCCATGTTTGACTCGCCGGATGATCCGGAACTACCGCGGCATAATATGCCGACACAGCTACGCTGCGGACGACGCCCAACATTGACCGATTCTTCATCGCGTGCCTGATGATATTCCGATACGAGTACCACGCAATACGCCACCGCGCCTTATCACGCGATCCACTCACAAAGTGCCACACCGGAATATTGCTTTGCAGGATCTCCCCGCCAGAAGCAGTGATCCGGTCGAACAAATCGCTCTCTTCTCCGTACATGACATAGGATTCGTCAAAGAAGCCCTGCTCCGCGATCGTCCTCGTCCGGCAGATGTAGAGCATTCCCGGTAGCACCGCAGGGGCGGGAGTAAACTCGATCGCGGCTGGAAGTTCAACCTCGCCGTTGTTCACTTCGCGAAACCCCACGACTTCCGCGCGTTCGTGTCTGTCCAGATACTCGACGACCGGCTGCCAAAATCCACTCGGGACTTGAATGTCGGAGTTGAAGATCGCTACGTAGGAAATCCCGCGTTCCATCGCCCACCGGATGCCCTGGTTGACCGCGGCAGCAAAGCCACCATTGCGCTTCCGGCGAAGAACAATTACGGTTGGGTAGTTGGACTCGACGAACTGCACTGATTTATCCGTCGATGCGTCGTCAACCATCACGGTTCCCGTTTGCGCGGACGTGCAAGGCTCCAAGCTCCTCATGCTGTACTGGAGGTGCCGGGTGCCGTTGTAATTGGGAATGACGAAGCAGAGTTTGAGGCTCATCTCACTTAAGCCGTATACGCGATGATCTGTTGTGCACGGTCCAGGTACGTGCACTGCAAGCCTGCCAGGCGCTCGTGGGCAGCGCGTGCCATCGACTCGCGCTCCGATGCATGGCCAAGATAGTAGACCACCTTGTCTCTCAATTCCTCGAAATTCCCGAAGCAGGCCACTTCTAGACCTTCGCGGAAAAGCGACTGGAGTTCCTCGGTCCGTTCGCACAGTTGAAAACCGCCGCAAGCCGGAATCTCAAGGTTGCGAACGTTTACCTTGTCCTGTTGTTCGGGAGTGAGCAAATTCAGCGAGATCTTGGATGCGTTAATCACCAGCGACATCTCCCGCCCATATGCAGTCCGCTTCATCAACTTGAGTCCCGGAACGCGATGAATCCGCCGCTTTGCATGCCTCCACGAGTACCCCCAGACTTTTAAATCAATTCCCGGCAGCGAGCTAACAAATTGTTCTCTGAGTGTGCTCCATGTACCGACAAAAGAAACGTCCGATCCCCAGATCTCTCTCTCTTCCAAAGTGGGAGTAACCGGAAAATGCGCCCCTGTATCCACGCAAAACGGCAGATCGATTACGCGTTGTGCACCCCGCTCGCGATACTGCTCCATCAGGTGTTTACGCGGTGTAAAGATCACATGGTAACGCTGAAACAGATCCAAGGTGGCAGGCCTGACGTAGTTCTTGTGAAACGGCTCGTCGAATTTCCAGCTCACAACTCTCTTGCACTTGCATGCCGCCAAGGTCAGGGTGTCAGGATGGAGATGCGCGTCAGAGCAGAAGATCATCAGATCGAAGCGGATGTGTGCGATCAGTCGACGCAAGGCTCGATTAATCCGGGATGCTACTTCGGCGTCGAGAGCGAGGTCCAGGGCATACGCCCATTTGTTTCCCAGCCGGGTGCGGTAGAGGAACGTCGAGAAATCAAACGTCTCCACCTCGTGTCCGAGTTCACTGAATGCAGTCGCCAGCGAGACGGGCATGCTTTCGCGAGGACCGCAACCGTAAATCAAGATGCGCATATCTTCGGCCTTTCTGGCTGCCCCGCATTCCCACGTCCGGCCGTATGGGTCAAAGCGCGCTTGCCAGTGAATAGTACCGGGGCTGGCAACAATGCGACGAACCCGTGTCCCCCGGGCGATGGATTTCCCGAGCCGGCCCCATTATCGAGCCGGGTCCAGAGCCAGGGCATTCCAGCGTGAAGGGACAACGTCGGTGACAAATTCCCGCTTTGATGACCATCCCGTCGCCGGTGCGACGATGATGCTGTCAGTTTGTGCCTGTTCCGATAGCCAGGCCGCCCACCAACTGAAGGTGCTGTTCGCAATGATGTGGTGTCTGCAGGCCCGCATCAGCTCGAATTCTTCAATATCACTCTGTCCGCCCTGAACCAACTTGCACTGGAAGGGGAGCTCAAGATCGTTCATGAGGTTTTCGATCCAGGCCTTGTCGTCCCCGAAGAAGAAGAACGCGGGGTTCTCGGTCTTGTCGCACAGGAGCCTGACTGCCTGGCGGTAGTAGGCCCGTGAGCAAAGCAACGGATAGTCCTTGCGCCGCACGTGCACTGATACGGACTCAGTCACCGAGATCTGGCTCAAAGCCGCCTTGCTAGCCTCGCAGAAGCCTCGCTTGCAAGTCAGCTCCGCCTGGATCGCGCCTGCTACGTCGACAAAGTACTTTTCACTCTGCCAATAGCCGTCAAGATACATATCTCCTGCCGCAATCAACCTGAGCAGTGCGCCTACGTAACCGTACCCCAAGGAGTTCTTGAAGAGATCTTCAGTTTCTCGAACTGCCCGCGCTCTGAAGTATGTGTGCTTTGCCGCCAATTTCGCCTCTTCGGCTGTCAGCAGCGATGCCGACAACTGAAAGTCTCCCAGGGCATACTGACGCCCGTATGGGTCCGAAACAAATCCGGATACGGCGTCCAGCGCCAACGTACGGCCGGTGCGAAGACTCAAGGCACACGCCGTGGCGTATTGAAACATCTGGTTGCCCAGACCGCCTTTGAGTTTGCAAACTAGGATGAAGCTCTCAAATCTTCCGGCTCAACGCTTCTCTTGCGTTTGCCAATCACCGCTGCCAGCCACGTGACCCAGAGGAAGTAGACGAGGGTCCACACTATGTTTGCGGTAACCACTCCGTATACTCCGGCTACGCGTGCCCCGGCAACATAGAGCGCAAGAGCCAGAATACCGGTGACAATCTTGGGCGCAATCAACGCCTTGGTTTGACGATGGATGAGCAGCGCGTGCGTCGCAATCTGCCCACATGCGAACAGCCCGGCAGCGATCACGAGCCCAGGCAAGTACTTGCTGGCTTCCCCATACTCGCGGCCGCACATCAACCGGACCAGCCAGTCACGCAAAGCGTATATGGCCAGGGCTGCCAAGCCTGAGACCAGCGCCGAAAGTCGAACCAATTGGCGGTTCAATTTCAGGGCTGCCTTCACGCGCGCCGGGTCAGAACCGTCTCCAGCCCTGCTGAACAACACCGGCGAGATAAACACACTGGCTGCTGTCGCCAGCAAAACGATGGGCGCAAATCCGAGCTGAGAGGCAGCCATGTAGATTCCGACCGACCGGTTATCGAGCGCGAGGCTGAGAGTCCAGCGGTCAGAGCCCAGCTGCAGAGCTGTAAAGAGTCCCCATACTGAGAACGGCCACGCATAGATCAAAAATTGCCGGATGTATTTCTGGTCCCGGGACGAGCTCTCCCAAAAGTCGCCAGCGAATTGCCGCTGCATCTGGTAAACCTGCGAAAGGAATATTGCGCAAGCCGCCACTAAGTAACCAGCCAAAGCGACCGAACTGTTTGACCCCATCATAATGATGAGCAACCAAGCCGCCAGCGCGCGTGCCCATTGCGTTGCTGCCTGGTGCAACGCAACAACCGAGCGATGCCGTGCCGCCGTTTGCAATGAGTCCAGTGTGCCGTTCGTTCCAACAACCACCGAGATTGCTAGTGCCAGAAGGACCAGGGTTAAATTGGACCGATGCCCGCTGGCCACAAGATAGATTGCTGCGGCCGCGCCTGCTGCCAGTATCGCAATCGATATGCTCGCCTGCAGATGCTTAACAGCAGCGAAAAACCTTGGAACTTCCTTCGCGTCCACGGCTGGCGCATACAAGCGCAAGGTCGCCTGGCCGAGCGGTCCCGTCAGCGTTTGTTGCACTAACGTGACAATCGTCATTCCCAGTGCCAGCTCACCATAGGCTCCTGGGGAAAGACGTCCGGTAAGGATTCGCACACCCACCATGCTTCCGGCTGCGCCAATCGCCTGGCCAGAAATGATCCAGAACAGCTCCCAGGAGACCCGCTTCAACCGTGAAGTTTCCTGTTGTCTGCCGATCTTGGCCGCTCTCGACTCGGTCCCGGCTCCCTCGACTATGACCTGGATTGAGGAGCTCATATTCAGGCGGATACCGACCGATTGCGAACTCGCTCGGGATGGGTAGATCTGCCGATCAATGCGACTTTCAGCCGATCCAACGACTGGGAGAGCCCGGGATCGCGACGGATAATCTCGCCGATCATCACGTAAATGCAAGCGCCCATCCACCCAATCAGAGTGAACAGCAAAGTGATCTGAGCTCGATGTGGCGAGGATTTCCGATCGGGCGGAATCGCAGGTTCAACGACCTGGATGACCACGGCGTCTTTGGCCTCATCCAGCCTGGCGGAGTCGTATTGCTTAATCAGGAGATCGAAGAGAGTTTGTCGATAGAGTACTTCATGTTGAGCGCTAAGATAGTCCAAGCCTGCGCTCGGAACATCTTTCATCCCCAAATCGGTAAAGCCTGAAGAGTGGCTGCTTTGCTCCAGGCCTGCAACCTCTGCCTGCAGTGAGGATAGTTCACTCTGCGCCAATTGCAATTCGGGATTGCGGTCGGTTGAATAGGAGCGGAGGGCTTGCACTTCGACTTGCTTGGCCGCTACCTTGGCGCGCGACGCTGCGAGACTATCGATCATCGCCTTGGCCTGTGCGTCAAGCTGAACCATGCCCTTGTTCTGCTGTACCTGCTGAAAATTCAGCTCAGCGGTAACCAGGGCTTCCTTGGCCTCTTTCAATTGCCCTTCGTAAAAGAGGCGGCGCCGGGAGGCTTCCGTCACCGCTAGCGTCTTTGTAAGGGCACGAAGTTCGTCCGCGTAGGCGTTGGCCAACTCTGCCGCCCGATCTTTGTCCCGATCCATCACCGATATGGAAATGAGGCCACTTTTTTCCGAAGCGATGATAGTATTCTCCGCAAGTCTTTGTCTCGCCATGGTCATATCCCTGGATCGATATACCTCAGCCAACTTGAACCTTTGAACGATCGCGTCCGCGACGGGACGCGAGTCCATCAGTCCGATATAGAGATCATTGGGGTTTTTCAAGCCCAGGCTACCGCCGGTGATCGCAGCGAGTGGGGCCGCGCCGTTGCTGGCGAGCTGATTCATCACCAATGAGGCAGTCGACTGAGTCTGTTGCGGGGACATGATTTTGGCGATGGAAGTGTACTGAACCGGCAATAGAAGGCCGAGAAGGACGCCCGCAGACGCGGCAAAGGCTGTAACCTTGAGGATTAGCCATTTGCGAAGGACCAATCGAGTGATTAATTCGATTAGGGGCGCACCGGACGCAGTCACGTCCTGCTCGGTGCAAGCGATCGGCTCATTATCTTCTCCCCTCGCCACGCGAGGAAGCGACTCTTGACTTATCATCATGCGACCCTTAGTAGACAGTTCCGATTACGGCGCCGTTCAATGCAGTTGGAAAGGAATTTGGATGAAGAATCCAGGGGACAATGAATTGCGGAGCCCGAAGCGGACCGTCGGATCAATCGGCGTGGCCGGAGTGAGACCGGTTTGTGCTGTGCACGTGGGCCCGGAGAGCAATAGAGCGAGGCTCAGTTGATCCATCATGTGTTGAACTTGTTTACTTTGCCAGGGAGCCCGAGCTCAAATTGTGAGTCACAACACCGCGATTCAGGGTGCGGTTGGGGCCAGTGTGAAGCTGCTGCCCTCCCTGGATCCGGGACTTCTCCACCGCCGATGGAACAATGACCTGCTTGAGCAAATTCTTGCTGGGGTTGTAGTCCAAGACGGCTTCTTTCAAAGCCATAAGCAGGCGTCCGAGATCCCTCAATCGGCAGATCTCGCGCAGCGAGTCGAGCCATCGTTCCAGATCCTCCTCGGGCAGACCGTTACAGGTATAAATTCGAACCTTACTGTGGTTGGTCGGCACGGTATCTTCGAGCAACGTGCTCAATTCCTCGCACAGTTTTTCGCCCGGGCGCATGCCCGTGTATTCGATGCGTATGTCTCCGTCTGGCTTAAGCCCAGAAAGCAGAATCAGGTTGCGCGCCAAATCGACGATCTTGACTGGCTGCCCCATATCGAGCACGCAGATCTGGCCGCCCTTGGCGATGGCGGTGGCTTGGAGCACGAGCTGACAAGCCTCGGGGATGGTCATGAAGAAGCGGCGCATTTCAGGATGTGTTACGGTGACTGGACCCCCTGCTGCGATCTGCTTCTTGAAGATAGGAATTACACTGCCGCTGGACCCTAGTACGTTTCCGAATCGTACCATGGCATACTGGGTCCCGCCATTCTGCAACGTCTGAAGAATGAGTTCTGCTACGCGCTTCGTAACTCCCATGACACTTGTGGGGCGAACTGCTTTGTCAGAGGAAATCATGACAAAGTTCTCAACGTGGTGCTGGACGGCGCTGATGGCCACGTTATACGTTCCGAATATATTGTTTTCGATTGCTTCGAAAACATGCTCTTCCATCAGAGGAACATGTTTGTAAGCTGCAGCATGGTAGACAATCGAAGGCTGGTATTTCTGAAAGACCTCGCCCAGGCGGGCCGGGTTCTGAATGCTTCCGATTTCCGGGTAGAAGGGTACGGATGAGAACGATAGCCGCATCTCCCTGTCGATCTCGAAAAGTGGTGACTCGGCAATCTCGAATCCGACGATTGCCGCCGGATGAAACCGAGCAATCTGCCGGCAAAGCTCGGAGCCGATGGAGCCGGCCGCTCCGGTGACCAGCACGACCTTATCCTGGAGCATTCTCCGGATCGAGTTTTCCTGTAGGTGTACAGGGGTTCTGCCGAGGAGATCTTCAACGGCAACATCGCGAATCTGGCCCACAAGGCCGTTTCCTTCGATGATATCGCCGAGTCCAGGCACAGTCTTGCACTCTACGTTAGCGGCATGGCACTCCCCTAGTATCCATGTCATTTGGGGGCCGCTCGCGGAGGGGATGGCAATCAAAATAAGCCCGACGTCGTGTTTAGCGATGAATTCTCGGATTTGATCCCCGCCGCCACATACGCGCACCCCTGAAATTGTCATACCCTGCTTGCATATATCGTCGTCGACAAATCCACAGACGTGGTACGCAAGGCGCGGATTATTTCTTATCTCCCTGAGGAGCATGATGCCAGCATCCCCAGCGCCATAGATGAGGCATTTCTTCTCTGGACTGGCAGACGATCCGCTATGAAATCCCGAAAAAGCCAGTCGAACAAGGACACGAAGCCCCCCGGTGGTCAGAATGGTGAGGATCAAATCACTGAGGTAAATGGAGCGCGGGAACTTCGCTGGTGCGATTACCAGAATCAGGGTGCAACTGATCACCGAACCCACAATGTTTGCGAGAACCATCCGGTATACATCGAGAATTGACACATAGCGTAAGCCACGACGATTCAGATCCGCAATTTGGAATGTAATGCTCTTGCAAATGATCCAGATCGGTATTGCATATTCCAGCTGATGTATAGCGATCGGCGGAATACTAAATTCGAACCTAAACGCGAAGGCAGCTGCGCCTGCTAGCGCAAACATCACGGCTTGGGCCAGCAGTAAGAAACTCCAATGCAATGCGTTGCTTCGTAATCCCGCCTTGACATTAATTTTCATAATCTCAGTGCCGCCATCCTGCTGCCGTGAATGCCGAAGTGACCGGTGCGTAATCGGACATTTCTTGGCGCTGATCGATAGATGAGTTCACTACTTGGGAGAAGCTGTCTATCGCTTCCACCATCCCTTAAATGGCTATCCAGCCACACCGGCGGCGCGATCTCTGATTCTGTGTCAGGCCATCGGGCCAAACAATCTCAAGACTATGCACCTGAAGAGAGTCGAGGGTTTTTGCTATTAGAGGTTAGGGATTCCCTATTCTTTCAATCGGATTTCTCTGCTTAGCGGCTGCGAGTCCCCTCGTCGAGAGAGAGTCATGCAACCGGCCATTCGTTCAGTTCGTTCGTGAGCTTATTCTTAGATACAATTCGGATGACTAACATCCTGTCCAATGCTTACTTAATCGCTTGTTAGAAACTCCGTGCTGGCCCTTCATCTCAATAAGCCGACCCGATCACCGCGCCGGTCATCGCCGTTTGTGAAAGCATCTGAGCCAGGAACGGAAGCTGTTGCATGAAGTTGCTTGGCGACTTCAGCCTGGTGGGCACAATGATCGCGTCTCCGGGCAAAAGGACAGTGCTCTCAAAGTCGGTATGCCAGAACTGGCCGTGACTTTGCCTGCTGATTACTGTTCCGTCCGCCCTGACCAGGAAGATGCGCTTTGCGTCCGCTTGCCTGGTTGGTCCGCCGGCATCTTTGAGATATGCAGACAGACGCTTCCTGGGCTCATACCGGAAGGCATTTTCGTTGTAGACCGCTCCCGCGACCTGAACTGCGCTCAGCTTGGGTGGGATATAGAAACTATCTCCATCTTCCAACGGAAAATTCGGGATATCTGCGACCGTGCTGGCACTAGGCTCATGTCGAGAACGATTCGGCCTGTCGGCTTAACTGCTGCGAACTGGCCAATAGCGGCTTGCTGGGTACCGAGCATCGTCTGTTGCTCAGCCGCGCTGGTAGAGTTCATCGACGAGGCGGCCGCATAGCGCGAGGTGAGTTCTCTCTGCATTTGTGCGATGGAGACCCGGAGTTGCTCTTCCTCGGCCCGGCGTGTTGAGACGCGCGTCAACTGAGCGGCGTAAAGGTAGGAGTGCAGAGTGAGCCCGCCGGCGCGCGCAACGACGCTTCGTAGCGTGTCGCCCGGTTCTACGCGATAGACGCCAGGCGCATTGACCTCTCCACTCAGCCGGACAAATGTCGCGTGTTTGTCCATTGGTAATGGCAAGTCGCTCCGCGAAAAAATGGTGATCACATCGCCAGGCTTCAAGAGCTGGTTATCGGGAGATGCCGGAGTTGCCGATCGCATTACCAAGGTTGAAAGCAATCAGCCGGGTGCTCAAATCCTGTTCGTCGAGGCGCTGGATGGAGGCATAGTCCCAGTTGATCTCCGCCGTGTTTTGAAGAAGGTCTTGCATCATATCGATCGGCGTGCGTACAAGCGAACTGCTTTGCAGGTTAGGCTCACTTCCTCGAGGCGAGTTGCCGTCCGCGCCGTATTCCTGGTTCGGAAAACTCCCGACACGCGGGTTGCCGCCTGCGTCGTGTTCCTGGCTTCGAACTTCTACACCACGCGGATTACCGTCCGCGTCGTATTCCCGGTTCGTAGCTTCTGAACCGCGCGGATCGCCGTCCGCGCTGTATTCCTGGTTCGGGACGCGTGCGCCACGCAGATTACGACGAATTCCGTTTTCCTCGCTCCAACTGCTGCCGGCGGGCGCGCTCTCCGCCAAATGGCTTTCCTGGTACCAATAACTGCGGGTAATCAGAGCATCGCGCGAAGGAATCAAATCTGAGACGCGCATCCCCTCGTGCCACGGGAAACGGCCCGGCTGGGCAACATTGCCGCGCAGCGTCACGGTGTTCTCAAACTGCGGCGAAATGGGAAAGATCCGCAACAGATCTCCATCTTTAAGCACGCGCTGCAATCCCGATGCGTCCAGAGAGAAGTCATCGACTCGTCTTCTCCTGTGGGCCTCGATCTGTTCCAGCAGGACGCGATCAGCCTCCGCCAGATTGGTGACCCCGCCCGCGTCGACTCAACGCTTCGGCAATCGTGGTTTCGCCCTTCAGTTCGTAGATCCCGGGCTCATTGACACTCCCCATGATCGCAACTTGCGGGCCGGCGGGTGGAATATAGATCACATCTCCGGGAAGCAACTGGACATCGTGTGATTTGTCGCCTCTGCGAAGAAGGTCATATATGTCGAAGTCGACGAGGACGCGATTGTCACGGCGCAACTGTATGTGCCGCATCGATCCCGTGGCGGAGGGCCCGCCGGAGGCAAAGAGCGCATTGACCAGCGTACTGAGTGAGCTGACGGTGTACGTTCCCGGCTGCCTTGCGCTTCCCAGAACGAAGATCTGAATGGAGCGAAGCTGGCCCATCGTAACATTCAGTTCAAAGCCCTTGTAGAGATTGCCGATAGCCGAGTGGAGATAGCTGTCGAGCTGCTCGTAACGCAACCCGGCTACGGTTAAGCTTCCCACTCTGGAGAGGAAGATCTGGCCGTTCCGGTCCACAGTCACGCTGGCATCAAGGTCGATTTTTCCCCACACCCGTATCAGCAATTGATCTCCCGGACCGAGCACGTAAGCGGCGGGGACAGGAATCTGATCCATGGGAGCAAAAGTTGTCGGGCCTTCATCGAATAACTGCCTGCCATACACGGGCAGCGGGCGCCCGGCTGCATCCTCGGCGAACATCTCGAATTCAGATCGAGCGGTGATCGGACCAATCACTCGGGTGGATGGTGCCGGCCTCCTGCCGGGCACGGGAGCAGCTTCAGTCTGCCCTGGAATTGATCCGGGGGTGAGGTTTGTCCCAGTTCGAGCGGGATATGCGCTCAGCCCGGCAGGCGAGGCCTGGAAGTCCCGGGAGGGCATTGAGCCGCCTCCGATTCGGAAATTGACCGGAGCCGGTAGGACACGTGACCGTTTGAGCCGGAGGCATGTTGAAGTTCGACTGCCCGGCGCAAAAGGAGCCAAACACTAAAAAGAAGATCAAGAGTTTATGGGTCATGATGTAGGAAACGTCTCAGAGACGAGTTTTCAGATTAATTTGCAGGGGTCAATCCTACGCCTGGATTTCAAAAGTCAATCTTGCGTTCCGGAAACCAAGTCAGTTGGATGGTTGTCGAGGTCACAGTCTGCGAACCCGGGGGGTAGACCGGAGCTTTCCAGTGTTCCAGCGTAAAACTCCCGTCGATCTCAAAGTCTTTATGGATGCGTTTGACGGCCTGAACGCTGAAGTCGTTCAGCGTCGTGCCGCCAGGAATAAAGTCTTTGGCAGCTTTCTGACTGCGCGCACTCACCTGCACCCACTCATTGCCGCTCAGGTGATAGGTGATCCAGGCTTGCCCGCCCTTATCCTCGCGCCCAATCCAGTCCCCGAAGAGTTGACCCTGGTTGGTGTAGCCCTGCGTCTGAATAGCTTCCCAGTATTGATAACGGCCGCCAATGCTTCCTGATTGAAGGGTTGATCAACGGAGGAATCAGTGTCGGCGGCTTCGACGCGCAGATCCAGCTTGGAGATGCCGGGGAAGTGAGAAAGATAGAGACCCGGCCGGAAGGTGCCATGCAAAGGTTTGGCGATGGGACTGGGTGTGTCGTGCGCCTCCATATCAGAGTAGAGAGTTAGCCAGTGGCCTGGAAACGGCAAACGATAGACGAAATCGAATGTGCCGAAGCGGGCGCCGGGATCCTGAGTGCCGTATTTTTCGGCGGGATAAGTAGAGTTCGTGCTGAAAAAGCTTCTCAGAAATGTGTGAAGGGTGATAGGTTCGTGACCCTGCCCTCCCCAGATCACCGTACGTTCGAAGCCGAACTCGAGATCGCGAGTGGGCTTGAAGCTGAATTTTTCAGCGTGTACCCATGGGTCTCCGGGATTGATGACGTTCGGTTGAGGGTTTGATGCCGTTCCAGGATACGACGGGTTGGGCATCATGGTATGACCGCGGAGCGCGCCCACCAGGAATTCATAGCGGAAAGGCCCTGTGAGCCTTGAGAGCAATGGAATGTACAGCGGCTCGGTGCGGTTGATGTGAAGCGCATAGATGTTTTCGGCGTTATTCGAGTAGGCCATGCTGGCGCCCTGGGCCGGCCCCATCCACTCGTCCTGCTTGCCGAATGAGAAGATGTGATTCAGGAACTGAGCGGAGACATATGCCTCAAGAAAGCGTCCCTGGGTAGCCGTCGCGATCGGTCCCATGGGGATGGTGGTCTGGCTGTATGGCAGGCCGGTGACAGGATTGAGGAAGGTAGTCTCGTCGATGAAGAGAGCGTCTGGGCCAAGGCCGCCGAATAGCCCGCAGCCGAGGGCGCGCCCTGGAACTCGCCGCGCGCGTAGAGCGTGAACCGGCCCGCGATCGCGTAGCCGCTGACGCCCGTGTAGTTATTGAAGCCGTTTTCGTAGGGCCGACCATAGTCGTTGACGATGGTCGAGCCGAGGTGAAAGCTGTCGCGCAGCGGCGTACCGCTGATGGCGCGAATCACCGTGTAAGTTGACTCGATACGCACATCGCCCATGCGTCCCGAACAGGAAGCTTCGCTGTCGAGATGCAATTCAGCTCTCAGAGCGTTGTACATCTTGCCTCGCCTCGTCCGTGACTGGCCCTTCGGCCGCATTGTCGATTTTGCTCCGTGTCTTCCAGCATGTGGCTCAAACTGGCGCGCGTCCAGGGACGGAGTCCAAGATAAATATGATCCAGAAAGCCCAGTGAATACAGGCGCAACACGGCCGGATAAATCCAACTATCTACTGGGATATAGGGCGACCCCGATACCGAGACGTCGCAGCCCTTCGCTGCCTCACCAGAGCCACTCGTTTGTTCCGCGGCAGCACTATCGCTTCCACTGGACGCGGCGGAAATGGGATTCGGAACCATGAACAGTATCCCGGTGAATACGATTGAGGAACCGAGTACGAATCGTCGCTTCACGTTCTTGAGCGCGCTTTCGTTCTGCTCACCATCGCTAGACTTCGGACTCGCTTGTGGCATGTATCTCTGCTGACGGAACGGGGGAGCCCTTCTCTTTTTCCCCTTCTGAAGACCGCGCTTCCAGTACTTTGCCTAGCTCACTTGCCCGATCCATTGCGCGAGGTTGTGTGGCGTCCCGAAACGCTGCGATCTCTGCGGAAAGCCTTTCTATCCGTTGTTCCAATTCTTTGACGTGCTCTGCGTTCTCGCTTACCGTGGAAGCCAAGGCAGGCTCTTGGCTCGCTCCCCGGACAAGGCTGAGTAAAGTATTGCGCACCAAATCAGACAAGCTTCGCGCGTCGCTCGCGGCACAAAACTGTTCTAATTCCAAGTACTCAGCGTCAGACAGACGGACATTAATAGCGCGGGTCCGTGGTATCAGGACTGTCATAGTGGATTCAGGTTTGAAGGAGATGTTCTAAAGTTGCAATGGCTCTGAGGGCGCCAGATGTGTTCGCCCTGGATTGCGCTGAACGAAAATCTAGAAAGTGTCAGACACCGTTTGATAGGCAGGGAGAACCGTTGATGGTTTCTTCGCTTTTAGAGGTTCTCGACGAACGGTCGTGCTCAGGCGTAGTCGGCGCCTTTCCGGTTCGGTTCTCAACTTTCAGACCAACAAAGTCAAGATGCTTACCCGGCACGCGTCAAGGGTAGGCTTCGCCCCCCTCAATCCCAAGACCAGGATTGATGCGCGGAGACACAACTCCGCTTGCACTCGAGTAAAGCAAGAGCGCACGACACGAGACTTGCGCCTCTGTGCGGTGAAGTATCCTCCACCGAACCTCCGACTTGTTGGGGATGAACTAACCATAGCACTCAGCTTGGCGGGAAACAAGAGAAAGAGTGTTACATACGTAACACAGTTGTGAATATTCTTTGGGTGAGTTTTTCGTGAGGATGCAGCCTGGTGTCGACGAGGATGAGTACGCGCTCGGACGTAGGTCCTTGGGAACTGTGGATGGTGACAACGTAAACCTATGACAGGCGAAGCTGTAGTGGATACGGAATCTCAATTATTCAGCGGTATCGTGAGACGGGATGAGACGAGGTGAGTCGAAAGTGTCGTGGCTACCCTTTTGCGAAAGATGCCTCGCGATACTCTTCTCGTGATGGGACTTGGTGTAGACCGCGAACCACGCGGCGATCAATCGGCTCCGGCGCGACCAGTGGGAGCGGGAGGACGCCATAAAGAGAACCCCTGTATGCTTCGATGTTCGAATAGCCGACGACAGTAGACATCGAATATAGCTTCGCCCCTGCCACTGTAACTGCGGTTTTCCACAAGTGCGAATCGAAGATCGCGACAGGAATGCCTTCGCAGACCCGCGCTATCATGTGCGATTGCGAGCGTGCAGGGCCCACCAGCATCTCTATCCAGTGCTTACTTTCCTGGTTATCGCACGGATCAGGGACCGCTTATCCATGGATCGAACGCGAAACTTCCGCGCAGTTCTCTTCTGGGATCGGGATCGAGCAGAATTCCGAAAACGGTCCACGTAAATTGGGAGAGTTTTGGTGCAGGATAGTTCGTTTGATACCTGGGAAAACGAAGTAGAGGCTCACCGGTCAAGCTCGCGGAAACTGATCAGTGAGTGCTGAAGTTATTTGGCTCTACAGATTTGCCAGTTGTAAGGGTGGCCGAGCACATTCGCCATTATCACAAAGACCGAACGCATCTTGGGTTGGGGAAACAAACGCCGGAAGTCCGGACAGCTGCGATGAATACCCTCGTGAGCGCGAAGGTTGTTTCCACGCCGCAACTCGGCGGCCTCCATCATCGATACGATCTCGATGCCTGATCCGCCGCAAGAAGCATCTTAATCGCGCGTATGGGCCGAGGGGTGTGTTGTACTCGTTAATTCAGTCCCACCGTCGGAGCGCCTCAGACCGAGCTCCGCGAATGCGAAGCGCCCAATTCGGTCATCTCAGTCGCCACCTCCGCGCGTCCTAACCGTCAAGGATTGCTTCTCACGCTTGCGGGACAGAATTTTTGCGAGGGACAACCCCACGGCGAATTCACCGCTGATACCCTCATGCAGAAGAACTTCTAGCGATATTTTGCGGAGCGCAACCTTCATCTCAGTTCTTTCACTGGCCCAGCGGATTCGCGAACAACAAGTTCAGGTTCAACTTTGATTTCGTCACGAGGCGGAACTGTGTTGTGGATTCGGTTCAATAAGCTCTGTGTTGCAATCCTGCCAATCTCCTCGAGCGGCTGGTTGATGGTGGTCAGTCTTGGCGATGTGTAAGCCGCGGCCTTAATGTCGTCAAAGCCGATCACAGAGACGTCTTCGGGCACGTGCAAGTCGAAATCCTTTAATGCGCGAATCGCTCCGATGGCCGAAATGTCGTTGAACGCTGCAATGGCTGTAAACTCTTTCTTGGTTGCCAACAGTTGCTGCACCACCGGATAGCCGAGTTCTGGCGAGGTCATATCACGGTCAAGCCTTACGACAAGTTCTGGATTGATCTCGATCCCCAGGCGCTCGGCAACTCCAACCAAGCTCCTCCAGCGATCATCGGAGTCGGAACTAAACGGCTGGCCGCGCATGAAGGCGATCTTGCGATGTCCCAGTGAATGAAGATAGCCCAGTGCCAGCTCTGCCGCGCGGACGTGGTCGAGCAAAACATTGGTTACGCCTTCGATGTGCCGATGACCCGCTACAGCCACGACGGGAATGGATATTGGATGTTCGAGACGCGTGTCGAGCGCGATGAGCCCCTGCGCTCCCCGCCCAATCAGCATCCTCGTGTAGTCTTCGATCAAGTTCCGTTTGTGCCGGTGGTGAGCGGTGAAGTAAAAATAGCCTGCCTGGATCAGTTGGTCACCGATTCCGCTCATGACTTGTGTGTGATATCCATCGCCGAGTTCCGGCACCAGAATCCCGATCGTCAATGTGCGCCGACTCCGCAGCGACCGCGCCAACAGATTCGGCTGGTAGTTCATCGCCTTGGCGGCGGCCTTGATCCGCTCGCGCGTTGCTTGCGGAATTGACCTTCCCGGCACATCGTTCAAAACGACCGATACTGTCGCCGGGTTCAGCCCGAGATGTTCAGCAAGCTGCTTCAAGCTCGTCGTCTGATGAAGACGCGGTTTCACATTGTCTTTCGGCTTGTTGTCACCCACGGAATCTTTCACGTCGTTACTCAAATCTCTCCGGAATGGTCCTCTTCATTTTATATCCTCCACAACTTGATCCAGCGCCCGCATGCATACGGTTGTCTCAGCGAATTACTCCTTGACCGGTCGCTTGGCGGCCCTGCGGCTGAGCAAAAGCGAAGATAAGCGCACTGAGCCCTGCCATCGCCAAGCCTGCAAGGCACGGAACCACCAAGCCATACCGCAGCGAATGCCAGTGAGCGGAAACCAATCCGGTAATCCATGGAAAAAGGGCGGCCCCCATACCTCCGACCGCGAAGAACCAGCCCCATGGAGAAAGCTCAAGCAGGTAGGAAAGGGCCAACGGATAGATCGGACCGATGGACGCACCAGCCGCCCCGGCGGCCACGAGAATCAACCATGGATGTGGAACAACGATGACAGCAGTTGCAGACGCGGTCACGCCCCAAATTCCCCATTGCAGCACCGCCCGGCGCCCAACTTTGGCCAGGAGATGTGTCGAAAAAACGAGCCGGCTCAGCATTTCTCCAAGCCAAAAGATTGACGTCGCAAGAGCGGCAGTTGCCAGGCTCCGCATCCCCGCTCGTTGCGAATAAGTGGTGAGCCATCCGCTGAGCGATGCCTCCACTCCTACCGTGGTCATCGCTAGCAACACAAGCAGTGCAAACACAGATCGAACAGACCGACTCAACTTAGTCGCTTTGTGTTTTCGAGACGACTGCGGCGTCTCGCGTTCCATGAATGCCACCCACGCGAGCAAGGCAATCGACAACGAAAACATCACAATGAAGAGCAGTCGAAAATCGGTGCCGCGCAGAAAGAACAAGAAACAAACCGGACCTGCAGTCGCGCCCGCGGACCAAACGAAGTTCAGCCACTCCAGCTTTGCTGCGCGATCCTGGACCCAGCGATCCGAAAAGAGCAGGCTTGTCGACGTCATCGCCATGCCCAAGCCCAGGCCATAGAAAAAAATCGCTCCGTAGGCAAGCCTCGGCCCTCTGAAAAACAGCGCGGCAAGAGCCGTCGCCATCACTCCGTATCCGATCGCAAGTGAACGGATGCGATTGAGTCCTGTAACAATCGCGCCCAGTCCTGAAGCAGCGAACTGGAGAAACAAAAGTAAGCCCGCCTGGTCGTCACGCAATCCCCATCGCTGTGAGAGTGTCGGTAGCAGTACCCCCAGCATGACTGTCCCCGCCCCTGTGAAACTGCAACCCATGCTCAGGATTGCGGTCGAAAGAGTTCGCCGAGCGGATGGAGCTATTGCCGATGAATTCGTATCGTCCATCGTCTCTTTCCCGTCGCTTCACGACCGACATTCCCTTGCAGCCCAAAATGCTGCATTTCGAGATGGCCGACTTCTCAGGGCAGGTTCACTGAATGGACCGGCAGCTTCGTCGAAACGATTCCATGTCCTTCGCGCACCACATAAAATCTGTCGGGAGCCAGATGTCTCAACGACTCTTTTCTCCCATCCGGCCAGAAGACGTCAGCCTGATCAACAGATTCATGGCTGCCTAATCCAAAATGGAGACGAAGATCGTTCTGCGATAAATAACTTCCTCCGCTGATGACTTCGCCCAATTGCGTGAGATCACCGGAGGTCACGCGGACTCGTGCATTCAGCGCAAGACGATTGCAGGTGACACCCTCGAGTTGAAAGCTGATCCAATGATTTTTCGGACCGCCCTCAGGCCGGAGAATCATCGGCTCGCCAACAAGATTCTCAACCACGGCTTCCATGCGGCCATCGTTGAACAGATCGCCTACGGCGAGCCCACGGCTCACTTGCGGCACTTCGAGCGCCAGCCCCACACGCCGACTGATGTTCTGGAACGTCCCGTTGCGTTGATTCAGGAACAGCAGCTTGGGCTCGAGATAGCGCGTTGCTGTGTGCGTTGTATCAACCTGCGGGTAGACATGCCCATTCACTTGGAAAAAATCGAGCCATCCATTGTTTGCAAAATCCACAAAGGCGTCGCCCCAACCTACATAGCCCTGCGTTCCCCGCGCAATTCCTGATGCGATCGAGTTATCCGTAAAATTCATGACGCCTTCGTTGGTATACAGCGCCGTATATTCTATGTCAAAGTGAGAGATCGCCAGCGACATCCTCCCGGAATGGAGATAATCCCCGATCGCTACGCCCATGTTCGCCTGCTCAACTCCATCATCATTCACGGCCACACCTGCCTGCAGTGCCACGTCTTCGAATTTGCCGGAGCTGTCGCCCTGGTACAAGTAATTGGCCTCGCTATCGTTGGCGACAAACAAATCAAGCTTTCCGGCGCTATTGAAATCAGACCAGATCGAAGTAAGCCCATAGCGCCGCTCGGCATCATCCATACCAGCCTGTTTCGAAACGTCGGTGAAGGTCCCATTGCCGTTGTTATGGTAAAGATTGTCGGGTAACCCCTTCAGGCCGCGCGGACCGCACTGTACGTCAAGACCGAGATACTTGCATGTTTGGCTCGAACCAAAAACAGGAAGATTGTCCAGGTGAAAGTCAACATAGTGCGACACAAACAGATCGGCGTAGCCATCGTTGTCGTAATCTCCGAACGCCGCTCCGGTCGCCCACCCGGTGTCGGACGCGAGTCCGCTCGCCTTCGTCACATCGGTGAAAGTCCCGTCGCCGTTGTTGCGATAAAGCACCACACCGTTCAGGCAAGTGATAAGCAGGTCGGGCAGGCCGTCGTTATTGTAGTCGCCGACCGCTACGCCAATTGTCCAACACGGATATCCCACTCCTGCCTTGTCCGTTACATCGGTGAAAGTTCCGTCATGATTGTTATGGAAGAGAGCACTGCGTGCCTTGATGCCGTGTTTAGCCATTTCGACACTTTGCGCATTTGTGAAATAAATGTCGGGCCAGCCGTCAGAGTCATAATCGATCAGTGCGACTCCGCCGCTCATTGACTCTGCAATATATTTCCCCTCCGGACTCGATAAGTGATCGAAATGAATGCCCGTCAAATGAGTTATATCAACTAACCGAGGATAGTTCGGGAGTGGACCGGTTTCCTTGCTTTCGGTTTCAGCCTTTTGCCGCTCGGCGGGCGATAAGGGAGTGGGAGTTCCCATTTGCCCACGACCTGACTGGTTCAGGCCCAGCAGTAAGGCCGCCAGATATACGGGAACCAACCTGATCCACAACGGCGCCGCTCGGTAGCCGTCTTTGCGCAGCCGCCTTCTACTTCTCATCCTGACTGTCCGCACGAATCTCTTCTGGCTGTATCAATAGGTCTTTGTAAAGAACTCTTAACTTGTCTTTTTCTTTTCGCAGGCCCTGATAGATCTCCAATTGCTGCTTAGCGTCTTCTATGCGTCCCTGTTGCCTGTAAAAAGCGGCAAGGCGATAGTGCGCCGTGGCATTGGTAGGGTCGAGTTGGACCGTCTGCTCCAGCAGGGCCTGTGCCTTTTCAGGTTGATTCATCTCAATGAGGGCCTTGGCCAGAGCCAACTTGGCATCGGAATCTGTCGGCTGCAGCGCGACAGCCTTGGTGTATTCATCGAAGGCCATTTGGGTGTTACCTTCTTGTGCAGCGATCTCGCCAAGCCTGTAGATCGCCTTTTCATCCTGGGGGTCGCTGGCAAGAGCGGCGAGATATTCCTGCTTGGCCTCTTTTTTCACAGCCGGGTCCTGAGATGTATTCAGCAATTCGGCCAGTTCGAAGTGAACGCCCGGCAGATTTCCATTGAGCGCGATGGCCTTGCGGAACTCTGCCACAGCGGCATTGGTGTTCCCTTCGCGGATCTCCTCGTGTGCGAGTAGTTGGTGCATCTGTGCAGAATCCGGGGCGACCAGCGATAGGGAGAGCATCGATTCGCCAGAGAGGTCTGCATAAGTCCTATAAGCTGCATAAAGAACTTCGGGATCGTCGGGATACGCTGTCTTGAGTTGACCCACAATGTTTGCCGCCAGTTGGAGGTTGCTGCTCGCCGCGTAAAGCCCTATTAAGTCCAAGCCGACCTCAATCTTGAGCTTCTGCTCCTCGATCATGGGAAAAGATGCCTCAAGGTCTTTGCGTGCGCCGTCAAAGTCGCTCGTGCGTTCTTCGGCGATTCCCAGTAAGGACCTGACTTTCCACAAATCGGGCTGTAAGTTCGTGGCTGCGCGTAACTGCGGAAGCGAGTTGCCGTAATCTCCCTTAAAAAAGAGGAGCACGCCAAGGTTCGCGCGAGCTTGAACATTTCCGGGATCGAGAACAACAATTTTCTTCAGTTCGGGAATCGCCAGATCCGGCCTCTTTTCCCGCAGATACTGCTGCGCCTTTTGCTCATCCTGGGAGATCTGTTCCTTTGGGTTCGGTGAGGCCTGGCCAGCAGAGGCAACGGAAATTGCTGTCAGCAGGAACAGCGCCGAGACAATCGATTTGACCGGCATGATTCCCTCATGATAACCGAAGCAATGTCTGCCGAAAACAGAAAGGACGGCGAGCATTCGCCGTCCTTTCCAGGTTGAATGGTGTTGAGCTTTAGAACGACAGGCGTCCGTAGAACTCCATGTCTCTGCCGTTAATCGTCGTGCTGGTGATTGCGGAACTATCCGCACTGTATCCGACGTTTCTGCCGGGTTGTCCGAAGCTCGGGTGGTTGAGGAGGTTGGTCGGCGGCGGCGCGAATCTGGAACTTCACGCCACGGTCCGGCCACAGATCGAAGCTCTTACCGAGCGCGAAGTTGATATTGGTCATATCCGGACCCCGCATCACGTTCCTGCCGAAGGTACCGAAGGTGTAGGGAGCCGGAACGCTGAAAGCGCCGACGTCGTACCAATGTGCTATGCCGCCCATGTCCTTGTAGTTGCCCGTCAGATTGGGATACAGGACTTGGTTGCCGCTGTCGGTCAATCCTCCGACCACCCCCTTAGGCTCGCTATTTGCATTGTTGTTACTGGCTTGGCCGTCTACCACGATCAAGATCGGATTGCCGCTCTCCGCGATAAAAGTGGATGACGCCTCCCAGCCGCCCAGGACTTCGTCCGCGATCACGTTGTCGTTCATGAACATCTTGCCCTTGCCGAACGGCAACTGGTAGATAGCATACCCTCTGAAGGCCTGACGAACGTCGAAGTTGGAGTTGCCGTAGTTTTGCTTTGGCACATACGAATTCTGGACTGCCAAATTGCCGTCGCGGTTCGCCCAGCCCGAGCCGTCCGAGTCATTCAAGAAGTGGGACCATCCGTAGTTGACGCTGAGGTTCAGGCCATAGCTCATCCGCTTGGTCAGCACCGCATCCAAAGCGTTGTAGTTGGATGAGGCGCTGTTGGTGTTGCCGGCGATCCCCTGGAAGAGCGGATAGGGCATGAACGCCGTATCGTTCGCGCTGAGCTCGCTCACCGGGACTTGGTTGATGTCGTTCGGGAAGATCATGTTGATGCCTTTATTGCCGACGTAGCCGACCGATCCTGTCCAATCCTTCAGGAACTGCTCTTCCACCGTCAAGTCGTATTGGAAGTTGTAAGGCACCGGCGTATGGTACTCGTTTGACGAAGCGCCCGAGCCGTTCTTTGCGTACACTGTGGTCGGAGCGGTTAAGTAAGTGGTGCTTTCTGCGGCG
This sequence comes from uncultured Acidobacteriaceae bacterium, assembly GCA_963758785.1. GTDB lineage: Bacteria > Acidobacteriota > Terriglobia > Terriglobales > Acidobacteriaceae > Telmatobacter. The sequence continues at coordinate 1,237,067 of CAVWXA010000003.1, read as the reverse complement.
TTGAGGTTGTAGCTGCCCGTCCCGCAGCCTCCATCCGTTGTGTCCACCGCGGTTAAAGCGGCGCTCGTCTGCATGACAGGGCAAATGCCCTTCGTGTTGTCTCCGTAGCCGCCGCTGCTGCCGAAAGCATTGCCCTCGCCGCCGCCGTAGGTGTCTTCACTCCACGTGGAGGCGAACATCCCAATGCCGCCGCGGATGACGGTCTCGGGCCGAATCTGCCAACTGAAACCAAAGCGCGGCAGAACGATATCGTACTTGGGCGCCTGCAGCGTGGTGCGGCCATTTTGTCCCTGGAGTTCGTACCACATACCGCCCTGAACGGGTGCACCGGGAGCGATGTAGCCCTGCGTTCCGGGAGTGCCAATCGCGGCACCAGGCGCACCAGTACTCGTAACGTTGAAGTTCTGAACCGCGGGATCGAAGGTTGTCTGATTGCCCTTGGCGTCTCTCCAGCCGGTCTCGATCTCCCACCGGACACCCAGGTTCACGGTGATGTTGGGCCGCACTTTGATGTCGTCCTGGACGAACATCTGCGGTGTCTTCCAGCGTCCGGCGAACTCAGGGGTATTGTTGGCATTCCAGCTACTGACATCGCCGAGCAGGAAGTCTGCGAATGCGTCGCCACTCGTGGCCGCGGTAGAGCTGCCGGATTGCGACGTGTAATTGCCGGAATAGGTGAAGTTGCCGGATTGTTCGTTGCCCCACGCGGTTGAGTCGGCACGGTTGATCAGGAACTCGCCGCCAAAGTGAAGAACGTGGCGTCCCTTGATCAGGGTCACCACATCGGACGGGTCGAACACCATTTCCTTGTAAACGGAGTTCGAAGCGCTCCCCACTTTGCCGCTCCAATAATTGTTAACATTGAGGGTCGGAAAGACGTCATCTTGCAGAGAAGGCATGTCCAGCACTGAAGCATAGTGGTCATTCGAGCTGTACGGCGTAAAGAAGTTCAACTGATCGGTAAAGCCCAGGCGCGCCTCGTTGATGACGTGCGAGCTCACAGTCCACACGTCCGAGATCGCAGCGTTGTCGCGGCTCACGTCCTGTGCCTGGCCCTGAAGCGGGTAGAATATGGCCGGAGCCGCTCCAGGGTTGTTGCTTTCCGTCTCAGTGAGAGTAAGCCGATTGTTGGAAGACAGATCGGTGTCCCAGCGGCCAAAATACTTGATGAATGGAGCCTGGCTCGCGGGTCCGAGAATCTGGAAGTTGTTGGGCGCATAGGTGCTTACCGTCGCCGGATAACCCTTCGTGCTCAGCACGTAGGTGACGATCGCCTTGGCCGCCGGGTTGATCATGCTCGTAGGAATCGTGTTGCTTCCGTACTCCGAAATAAAGGTCTTGCGCGCGACGCAGGGTGCGGCTACGCTGCAACCGGTGCCCGTGGTCGTGACCGTCTGCGTAGTCGGGTCGTAGAGGGTATGCAGGCTGGCTTGCGTGAAATTGCCTCCCAACTCTGCGGTGCTGGGCAATGTGACGGTCTGCACGTTCCCGGTACCGTTATTGATGGTGTGGTCGTAGTCGAAATAAAAGAAGGAGTGGTGGAAGACCGACTTCGGCAAGACCGGTCCGCCGACGGCGCCGCCGAAGTTGTTGAAGCGGAGGCGCGGAATGCTTCCCGAGCCGAAGCCAAAGCTCGCGGCATTGAAGTAATTATTCTGGTTGAATTCGTAGACCGCGCCGTGGAACTTGTCGGTTCCGCTCTTGGTGATCTGGTTGTAGACGATGTCGCCGAGGCCATATTGCGCGGAGAAAGCGGTGGCGCTGACCTTCACTTCCGCCGTGGTTTCAAAGATGGTCACGTCGGAGTTCTGGCTCATGGGCAGAGTGGTCGTGGCTCCGTCCTGGAGATAGGACTGATAGGGCTCATTGCCGTTGATGGAGGCGCTGGTTCCAACGTTATTGCCCTGCCCGGGGGCCTCGCCGTTTTGATTCTCCGGTGTTCCCACCGCGCCAGGCATCAACTGGATAAAGTTCTCCCAGTCGGCCCCACCGCCGTTCCCGCTGCCCACCTCCGGCAACTCGTCCATCGTGTCCGCCTCGAGGGTCGGTTCGAGCGAGCCGCTCTCGGTGTTGAGCATGGCAACGTCGGTCGTCACCGTCACCTGCTGCGAAACCTGGCCGACTTCCATCACCGCGTTCACGGTCTCGATTCCGAGCGACAACGTAACCGGCCCGCGGACGAAGCTCTCGAATCCATCCCTCGTGAATTTCAACTGATAATGGGACTCGGGAATTGCGCCGGTATCGTAAAGGCCGGCGCCATCCGTAACGTACGTGCGCACCACGCCTCTATCGAGGTCTGTAACGGTCACCGTCACTTCGGGAATAACGGCGCCGGTTTTGTCCGTTGCAGTGCCGCGTAAATCACCCGAGTTTGAGTTTTGTGCCAAGCATGCCCCGCTTCCGCCGATCAGAATTCCACTGACCAAAAGAAGCACGGGCAGTATCCATCGCATCTCTTTTCTCATGAATCGCCTCCTGAATGACTTGCATTCGCATTTCGAGAACGGGGAATTTGACATTGCTCCGGCAGCAACCCGGACCCGCTTGAGTCCATTGGCTTAAATCCAAGAAACTCATAAGACAAACGGTTGTTTATTGAATTTATACCGATGTTTCCAAGCGCGGGAGCAATTAAAGCACACCAAAAGATGGACTGTCAAGTCATTTATTGGTTGTAGACAATCGATTGATTCATTATCATTGGCTATCTGAGCGACTCGCTCGCAGGCAGTCTTTCGCGTCTGCGCTGGTTCCGGCAAAGCATTTTATTGTGAACGCTTTCATTGAAACAAACGCTTGTCTAAATCGATTTTTCGGCTCCATGATGCCATAAGGGGATCCGATGGTACGCACTACTCGTCGCACTTTTCTGCGCAGCGCGGCAGCTTCTTCCGCAGCAATGGTTTGTGTGAAGAGGGTATCTGCCTGGGAGCAACGCCCCGACGGAGATCGATCGCTCAGAGCCTGGTTGACGGCCCGCGATCAGAGATACCAGGAGATTTCACTCACGGGCTGGCAAACACCATCAAGCGCCGCCACAGAAACTTCTTCCGCAACGATCAATGTTGACCCCACAGTGGGCTTCCAAACCGTGCTTGGCTTCGGCGCAGCACTCACTGATTCGTCGTGTTATTTATTGAGCCGGATGGAGCCGGCACAGCGCCGCCTGCTGCTGACCGAATTCTTCTCTCCCGGTGGCCTTCAATTCTCTGTCGGCCGCACTTGTATAGGCTCGAGCGATTATTCCCGCTCCGCCTATACTTTCGACGACTCTCCCGCGCCCGATCCTGAGCTGACCCACTTCACCATTGATCATGACCGTGCTTACATCCTGCCCACTCTTCGCGAAGCAGTTCAAATCCAGCCCGGTCTTATGTTCGTCTCCGCACCCTGGAGCCCCCCGCCTGGATGAAAGCCGGTGATTCACTGTTCGGCGGCTCAATGCGCAAGCACTATTTCAAATCGTATGCCGACTATTTCGTCGAGTTCATTGAGGGTTACCGCGACTCAGGTATCCACATCCGCGCAGTCACAATTCAAAATGAAGTCGACACAGATCAGGACGGCCGCATGCCTGCTACACTCTGGGGGCAAGAATACGAGGCCGAATTTATCAAGGAATTTCTCGGCCCGGCATTGAGCGGCGCTTCTCTCGATACAAGCATCTGGCTGCTCGACCACAACTTCAATCTATGGGGCCGCGCGGTGGATTTGATGAGCGACCCAGAGGTGTTCCGCTACGTCGACGGCGTCGCCTGGCATGCCTATGCCGGTGACCCAAGCGCGATGTCGCGCGTTCACTCCGCATTCCCATCGAAAAGCGCCTACTTCACCGAACACGGCCCGTTGATCACCGACGCGGACTACCTGACTGGCTGGGCAAAATGGTCCGCATCCTACGCCCAGATCCTGAAGAATTGGGCGCGGTGCATCGTTGCCTGGAATCTTGTGCTCGACGAGAGGGGTGGGCCCAACATTGGTCCGTTTACATGCGGCGGAGTAGTTACACTCGACTCTCGGACTCTACAGCTCAGTCGCAGTGGTCAGTACTGGGCACTTGCCCACTACTCGAAAACTGTTCAGCGCGGTGCGCAGGTGATTTCGACCCGATCTTCACTTCGCGGCGTCGAGCACGTCGCCTTCATTAATCCTGACGGTTCCCATGTCCTTGTCCTGACCAATCAAGGCAAAGAATGCGAAGTCGATTGCCGGTTCGAAGGCAGATCCCTTCAAACCAGCCTGCCCGCGGACTCGGTGCTTACACTGCGTTGGGCTTGAACGCGGCACCGCGCATTCAATCACCGGGGCCGGAACTCCGCTACCTTCGGTGTGACACGCGGCTCGATCGTCGCGGGAAGGCCGATTCGCAAAACGGTACCCAACGCCATTTTTGCACCGTCAACGTAGGCCCAAGAACGAATAAGGGGTGGATGGCGGGTGGAAGAAATTCTCTGAAAAGCACCTAAATTATTGATTTGAATGTGGTGGCCAGGGACGGGATTGAACCGCCGACGCCGGCCTTTTCAGGGCCGCGCTCTACCACTGAGCTACCTGGCCTCAGTGCAGACTTGAAGTTGCATGGATCTGCGCGGATTCCGGCTGGGCCGGGAAGGGTGGGTAAGTCCACGAACCGTGCTCTGCAACGACTGACTTAGTATACCAATCGTGAATCTGGGCGGCCAAGCATTCGGCGCGTTGGGGCAGTGGCTCAGTTTGAAAAGCCTTCGTGCAAGGGCCAACACCCGCAATCATTTTGCCCAATTCATTTACGGAATGAGGCATGGCCGCTCGAAACGAAAGCGCATGCCCTTCGAAACTTCGCCAATACCGCGCGCTCGAAGGCATGCGCCCTGCACTAAACTGGTAGGCGATCATGCGACGCCTGGTTTTTGCCGCTGCTTGCCTTGCCTTCGTCAGCACCGCCCCCGGATATCCGCAAAGGGCTGCAGCGAACATCACCGCCTCTTCATCGAGCGACCGGGATGCGGGAATTCGCGCCGCAAATGCCTACCAGTCGGCGGTGCACCAGGGCGCGCTCGCTCTGCGCGCATTTCTGACGGGATTTCCCAAGGGGGCAGATCTGCATGTGCATCTTTCGGGCGCGGTGTATGCCGAGACGCTGATCCGAGATGCGGCCGAAGACGGCGCGTGCGTGGACACGGTCGCGCTTTCGCTGGCCAAACCCCCTTGCACCGGCAATCTGATCCCCGCAAAGAACTTCACCGGCAACATCGACAGGCAAACCCAATTGCTCTATGACAAGCTAATCGACTCGTTATCGATTCGGAGCTTTGTACCGTCTGCCGGATGGACCGAACACGACCAGTTCTTCGCGGTATTTGACCGGACCGGCGGCCTCAAGGATCACAATGGCGAATGGGTCGATGAGGTGACGAGCCGCGCGGCGGCACAGAATCAGCAGTACCTTGAGCTGATGATCACACCGCCCTTCAGCCATGCAGCAGAGATCGCGCACGAGATCGGCTGGAGCGCAACGACGCAACGGGCTGATCCGCAAGCATTCGCGCAGTTCCGGCAGCAACTGCTGGACAAGGGACTACGCGACGAAGTAGCTGCTGACCGCGAAGCAGCGCGCGCGGCAGAAGCGCAGCGCAAGCAGTTGGAGCACTGCGGCACGACGCAGGCGACGCCGGCTTGCCAAGTCGAGGTTCGCTACATCTGGCAAGTGCTTCGTGACCTTCCGCCTGAGCAGGTTTTTGCGCAAACGCTGCTAGGCTTCGAGACCGCCGAAGCCAGCATTGACGCGAAGGATGACACGTGGGTCGGGATCAACTTCGTGCGGCCGGAAGATGACTACGTGGCCATGCGCGATTACACCCTGCAGATGAAGATGGTTGGTTACCTGCACTCCGTTTACCCGAATGTGCACATCTCGCTGCATGCAGGGGAGCTGGCTTTTGGACTTGTGCCGCCGGAGGGACTGCGCTTTCACATTCGCCAGGCGGTGGAGCTGGCCGACGCGGAGCGAATCGGCCATGGCGTGGACTTGATGGATGAAAACGACCCACAGGGTCTTTTGAAAGAACTGGCGCAAAAGCACGTGATGATCGAGATCAACCTGAGTTCAAACGAAGGGATTCTTGGCATCGAAGGAGCGAATCATCCGTTTCCCGTTTACCGCGCTGCGAAGGTACCCGTGGCGCTATCGACTGACGACGAAGGCGTGAGCCGGATCGATTTAACGCACGAGTACGTGCGCGCTGCGATGAGTTACGGGCTGAACTACAGAGATCTGAAGCAAATGGCGCGCACGGGGATGGAACATGCCTTTTTGCCAGGCGCGAGCCTGTGGGCGTATGAGGATCATTTCGAAGCGCCGGCGAAGGCATGCGAAAGGGACGCGATCGGCAGAGATTCGCCGTCGCCCGGGTGCAAGGCGCTCCTCGGCCGGAGCGAGAAGGCGACCGCGCAGTGGGAGCTGGAACGGCGTTTTCGGGCATTCGAAGCGAAGTTTTGAGCACCTTGTCGCGGCGGCTGAAGGCGAGTAAGCATCGTTCCGGATAAAAAATTTCTAAATTGTGCGCGACTTTTTCCCCGGCGAAAGGTTAGCACTGGAATACCCTGGTCCCGCCCCACTCTGCGAGACCCCTCTCCCACGCGGTAAGGAGGTCGTCCTTGCGCGATTCGCAGATTCCTCGCCTTTGCTGTGTCCTTGCGCCAGCGCTCGTTCTTGCCGGTTTGCTTGCCGGATGCGGCGGCGGAGGAACTGCCACTTCGACTTCTCAGCCCCCGCCAACACCTTCCATTTCGGTGAGCGGCGGCAGCCAGGTGCGGCTGGGAAGCACCGACAGCTTTACAGCCACGGTCACCAATCTTTCCAACAACGCAGTCACATGGCAAGTGAATAGCATCGCAGGCGGAAACAGCACCGTGGGTACGATTAGCAGTGCGGGTGTCTACACGCCTCCCGCGAACATTCCGGCAAACAATACCGTCACCGTGACAGCGGTCAGTGTGGCCTCACCCAGCACGTCCGGTTCAGCGCCGGTAAGCATCCTCAATCCCGTTCCATCCGTCTCGGCGGCCACGGCAACGCCGGTCACCGGAAACAGCTACTCACTCGAGGTCGACGGCGCGAGCTTTGTGACTGGCGCGCAGATTCAGGCCGCGGGTGCCAGTGTAACGACAACGTTTGTGGCCGCAAATGAATTGCAGGCAACAGTAACGATCCCGAGCGGAACGACAACGCTGAGCGTTGAAGTAATGAATCCAAACCCCGGCGGCGCAGCCTCAAACTCGGCCAGCGCAACCATATACCTGACCACCGTGTCCGCTGCGGCGAGGCTTCTGGATCAAGCCACATTCGGTCCCTCGCTCGCTGCAATCCAGTCGGTACAGTCAACAGGCCTCGATGCCTGGATCACGCAGCAGTTCAACACGCCCGATACGCCGCTTGCGAATATTCCCACGCCACTGCCGGCGGTGTGCCTTGCCGCAAATACGCCCACCAACTGCGAGGAGTCGGAGTGGTGGCAGACGGTGCTGACCGGCCCCGACCAATTGCGACAGCGGGTTGCATTTGCGCTCAGCGAGATCTTCGTGATCTCGAGCGACACCGACAACGCGACAACCATCACCTACTACCACAACACGCTGGCGCAGGATGCGTTCACGAATTTCTACACCATCATGAACGACGTTAGCCTTTCGCCAGGCATGGGCGCTTACCTGAACATGCTGAACAGCGCCAAGGCGCCTGCCGGAGAGATTCCTAACGAAAACTATCCACGCGAGCTGATGCAGCTGTTCACGATCGGCCTGGATGCATTAAACAGCGATGGGTCCCTCCAACTTGATGGCAACGGCAATCCGATTCCGAATTACACGCAGGCGCAGGTGCAGGAGTTTGCCGCTGCCTACACCGGCTGGACCTATTCCACTTCAACCGGAGGCGTGCCCACCAAGTTTCCCAACAACACGGCGAATTACCTGGCGCCCATGGTGGCGGTGGAGAGCGCACATGACACCACGGCAAAGACGCTCCTGAACGGCACCGTGCTGCCGGCCGGCCAGACCGCCGAGCAGGACCTGCAAGGCGCACTGACGAATATTTTCAACCACCCGAACGTAGGGCCGTTTGTGTGCACGCAGCTGATCCAGCACCTGGTCACCAGCACGCCAAGCCCCGCGTATATCGCGCGCATTTCGGCGGTCTTTGCCAACAATGGCAGCGGAGTGCGAGGCGACATGCAGGCGGTGATTCGGGCCATTTTGGAAGATCCCGAAGCTCGCGCTGGCGATACCGACCCAACCTACAATGGCGGCCATCTGCGCGAGCCGATGCTATGGATCACAAACTTCCTCCGCGCGGTCGGCTTTACCAATACCGATGCGAACGGGTCCTACTTCTCACTGTCGAATTACTCCAACAACCTGAATGAACGGCCGTATCGCTCGGGCAGCGTGTTCAACTTCTTCCCGCCGAGCTATGTGATTCCCGGAACAACACTGAATGCGCCTGAGTTCGATCTCGAGAATACGGCTTCGGCCATTCTGCGCCTTTCGCTGGCCGACAGTTTGGTGAACAACAAGATTACGGGCTTCAGCATTAACTTAAGCGCCACCAGCCCGCTGGGCCTTCTTGCGGCCAGTAGCCCGGGACAACTTGTGGACATGCTGGGCGAGATCTTCATGCACGGCCAGATGCCGAGCGACATGCGCAACGAGATTATCAGCGCGATCGGCGGACTGGGAACAGCGCAACAGGTGCGCGTAGCCACGTATCTTGTGATCACATCTTCGCAGTACAAAGTCATGCACTAGAAACGGTTTTTCCAGGCGGGTCCGATTTCGACAGGAGAAATGCAATGCGGGCAACGCGGCGAAGTTTCATCAACTATGCAAGCCTGGCGGCGGCAGGCAATGTCCTGGGCCTGCGTCCATTTGGAGCGCTCAACGCGCTGGCGCAGAGCACGAGCAGCAGCTACAAGGCGCTGGTGTGCGTGTTTCTGTTCGGCGGCAACGACGCCAACAACACTCTGATTCCCTTTGACACCACCGGTTATGGGCAGTACTCTTCGATCCGCGGCGATCTGGCGCTGGCACAGAATACGCTGCTGCCGCTGACACCCGCGCCCAACTTCGCGTTGAACCCGAACCTGCCGGACATTCAAACTCTGTTCAACAACAAGAACGCCGCATTTGTAGCCAACGTGGGCACGCTGGTGCAGCCGTTAACCCGCTGCGCAGTACCAGGCCGGGCAAACTGCGCCGGTGAATTTGTTCTCGCATCCCGACCAGCAACTGGAGTGGCAAAATGCAGCGCAAAGCGCGGCGACGCCCACGGGCTGGGCGGGCCGCATGGCCGATGTGCTGGGCGCGAGCTACAACCAGGGCGCACCGATCCCCATGATTACTTCGGTGGCCGGCGACACCCTGTTTTGCAATGGAACCGAAACTACACCGGTTTCCATCTCGCCCGGGAAATGTGGGCGGCGCGAGCTGCTCTGAGGGTGCAGAGTGCTCGGCGCGCCAGCTTACGGCGCAAGCCCTGCTCACGTTGGACACAGGCATTTCGCTGGTACAGGCCGATGACGCGATCACGACCAACGCATACGCCTACGCCAAAACGCTGGCCGATGCGGTGCAGTCCATCACCCCGCTGCAAACGGTGTTTCCGGCCAACAACGCGCTTGGCGCGCAATTGCAGCAGATTGCACAGATCATCCAGGTGCGCGCGACGCTGGGCGTGCAGCGCCAGATTTTCTTTGCCGGCATCGGCAACTTCGACACCCACGCCGACCAACTCACGTTGCAGAATGCGCTGCTGGCGCAAATCTCTCCCGCGCTCGCAGCGTTCTATAACGCCACGGTGGAATTGAACGTGGCCAGCGAGGTGACCACGTTCACGATGTCGGATTTCAGCCGCACGTTCCAGCCCAACTCCAACAACGGCAGCGACCATGCCTGGGGCGCACACCACATCGTAATTGGCGGCGCGGTGAACGGCGGGCAGATTTATGGCACCTATCCGACCCTGGTGCTGGGCGGACCAAATGATGCGGACTCGAATGGCCGCTGGGTGCCCACCACGGCAAGCTCGCAGTACGCCGCCACTCTGGCGCAATGGTTTGGCGTCAGCGCCGCGGACCTGCCAACAGTGCTGCCCGCAATCGGCAACTTCAGCTCGAACAATCTCGGATTCGTTTAGCCTGAAGGCGATTCCGTAATTGCGGGAGTGCGCTTGATGCACAGGCGGCGTCTTACACTGACGGCATGGACAACGAGCGCATTCGGGAGTTGTGCTTTGCGCTGCCTCACGTGACCGAGACGGTGAACTGGGGCCATCACCTTGTGTATTGGGTCGGCGACCGCGAGATCGGCGGAAAGATGTTTGCGATGACTGACCTGGACGGCACTGGAATCGGGGTGCTGTGGTTCCATTGCGGCGTAGAGCGATTTCACGAACTGCTTGAGCGCCAGGGGATTCGCGCTTCCCCCTACCTTGCCAAGGCGCATTGGGTGACGGTGGAGCGCTGGGATGCACTGCGGCCCCGCGAGATCGAAAATGAGCTCAAGCGGGCGCATGCGCAGATTTACGAAAAACTGCCGAAGCGGACCAGGACCTTGCTGGCCATGCCGGCGGGCGAGCGGGCGAATGCGATCCGCAAGCGTAAAAAAGCGCGGACGGGACTCAGCAGCACGCGCGGCGCAAAACGCAAGTAGCGATGGAACCCTGGACCGGTGGTGTGCGTATAAGGGCTTAGACTCGCAGTAGACGTGAGTCTGCGCGTTCGAGGCGCCGAAAGCCATGATCAAATTTCTCCTGTGGTGCATTCTGCTTGTGCTGTGCTGGCCTCTGGCGCTGATTGCGCTGGTGCTTTACCCGGTGGTGTGGCTGCTGCTGTTGCCGTTTCGCGTGGTCGGAATCACCGTGGACGGCGTTCTGGAGCTTGTAAAAGCGATCATCTTTTTGCCGGTTCGGGCGGTTCGAGCCATCTGAAGCCGGTTCCCTTCTCCGACCCTCTCGGAACTTCGGTTTGAAATCGAGAGTGCATGAAGGCCTCCCTCGACATCTGCTTCGACGGTGCAGGTTGCGCTTCGCCTTACAGAAACTGTGAAAATGCGATAGCGTGAGCTTATGGCAGGCGTTGCTCTGGCTTTGGAAGGGAAAACCGCGCTCATCACGGGCGGCTCGCGCGGGATCGGCGCGGAGACGGTGCGGCTATTCTGCGAGGCCGGGGCGCGCGTCGCATTTAATTACCGGCAGGCGCGGGAGCGGGCTGAGGCACTCGTTGCTGAATGCGGCGGCCCGGAAGTCTCAGGCAGGGCGCGCTGTGTCGCGATCAAGCAGGAACTAAGTACGCCGGCCGATGGGCGCGCGCTGGTGGAGAAGGCTGTCGCTGCGCTGGAACGACTGGATATCCTGGTGGCGAATCACGGGATCTGGGAGCCCGAGGATGCTCCCATCACTCAAATGACCGAAGCGAAATGGCGGCACACGCTCGGGGTAAACCTGGACGCGGTCTTCGGCCTGGTGCAGGCGGCCGTGGCGCAAATAGAACGGCAGGCTCCGCAGGGCAATGGCGACGCACGTGGGCACATTGTGATGATCAGTTCCACGGCGGGGCAACGGGGTGAAGCGTATCACGCCGACTATGCCGTGACCAAAGGCGCGTTGATCAGTCTCACCAAAAGCCTTTCGAGCGAGTTGGCGCCGAAGGGGATTCGCGTAAACTGTGTTGCGCCGGGGTGGGTGGCGACGGATATGTCGGCAGCCACGCTGGCCGATCCCGCGACAGGGCCGAAGATCGAGGCAGGAATTCCAGTGGGCCGCGTGGCCAGCGCGCGCGAGATTGCCGGACCGGTGTTGTTCCTGTGCACGCCGCTGGCCGGATTCATCAGCGGCGAAGTGCTGAACGTGAACGGTGGCGCCGTGCTGGTGGGATGAAAAGACAGGGAATGGGTGCAGGCAGTAGGGAGTGGGGAGCAAGGGCCAAGTCGCGAGGTAGATTGGGGAATGATGAGGAAAGTTTTGACAGTGGCGCTGGTCGGGATGGCGCTGATGGCGCCGTGTATGATCCGCACACAAACCGGCGACCAGGAGGCCGCGAAGAATGCGACCCAGGCGAAAGCGGCACTGAACGCGATGGTACAGGCGCTGGGCGGGCAGGCCTGGCTGAACGTGAAGAACCAGATGCGGCAGGGGCATGTCGCCGCGTTTTTCCAGGGCAACCCGGACCTGGGCACAGAGGAATTGTTTGAATTCCACCAATGGCCCGACCACGACCGTATTGAAGTGACCAAGCACCGCGACGTGGTGGAATTTTTCGTCGGCGACAAGGGCTGGGAGGTGACGTATCGCGGGAAAAAGCCGCTCGATAAGGACATAGTGGACGACTTCCTGCGCCGCCGCGACCACTCGATCGAGACGGCAGTAAAAGTATGGATGAAAGACCCGAACACGATCCTGATTTACGAGGGCCAGCACTTGGCCGAGAGGCACCTGGCCGAGCAAGTGACTTTGATCTCACCGCAAAACGAGGCCATCACCATCCTGATGGATGCACAGACGCATCTGCCGCTCCAGCGCAGCTTTCAATGGCGCGACCCGGAGTATCACGACAAAAATACCGACACCGAAGAATACGACGACTATCACGTCATCGACGGCTTGCCTACCCCTTTCACCATCACACGGCTAAAAAACGGCGACACCGTTCGCCAGTTCTACTTGACGCACGTGATCTTCAACCAGAACCTTTCTCCAGAATTCTGGGACCCGGATGCGGAGGCGCGGAAGGTGAAGAAGTAGCGGCGGACGGCAGCCCGAGCACAATGCATTCATTGCGGCCGGATCGATATTTATAATCCCTAGGAGCGTAAAGCATCCAACCCCACCGCTCCAGAGGAGCCGCAGAATGTCATTCACCATCCAGGAGATCATGGATTTCCTGCCCCACCGTTACCCCTTTCTCCTGATTGACCGCGTGTTGGAGTTCGAGCCGCAAAAGCGGCTTGTCGCGATCAAGAATGTGACGATGAACGAGCCGTTCTTCCAGGGCCACTTCCCCGGCTATCCCATCATGCCCGGCGTGCTGGTTGTGGAGGCGATGGCGCAGGCCGGAGCGCTAATCATGCTGGCCGAGATCGCAGATCGTGAGAAGAGGCTGGCAGTCTTTACCGGCATTGAGAAGGCAAAATTCCGCCGGCCGGTGACACCGGGCGACCAGATCCGTTTCGAGGTGGAGGTGCTGTCGTTCCGTACGCGAGCGGGCCGCATCCAGGGCAGGGCCACCGTGGAGGGGAAGCTTGCGTGCGAGGCGATTCTCACCTGCGCCGTGGTTACGAAGGAGCGCGAACAGCGCGCACACGGGGACACACCGGCAGAAGCCGAGACCACGGCGCCGGCAACGGAGATGGCGTGAACGTCCATCCCAGCACGGTGATCGCCGAGGGAGCGCGCATCCCGAGCTCCTGCAAGATCGGCCCCTATTGCACGATTGGGCCGGAGGTGACACTGGGCGAAGATTGCAGTCTGATCTCGCACGTGGTGTTGGACGGACGAACGAAAATCGGCGCTCGGAACACTTTTTATCCATTTTGCTCCATCGGTATGGCGCCGCAGGATCTAAAGTACACGGGCGAGCCGACTGAAACCGAGATTGGCGACGAAAACACAATCCGCGAGTGCGTCACCATCAGCCGCGGCACAACCGGCGGCGGCGGAACGACCCGGCTTGGCTCCGGAAACCTGCTCATGGCCTATGTGCACATTGGCCACGACAGCCAGGTGGGCAGTCACTGCATTCTGGCCAATGCGGCCACGCTGGCCGGTCACGTCGTCATTGAGGATCATGTGACGCTGGGCGCGTTTTGCCCGGTCCACCAGCATTGCACGCTCGGCGCCTACTCCTTTGTTGGAGGCGGAACGATTGTGACTCAGGATGTGATGCCGTTTTCGCTCACTTCATCGCGGCGCGAGAATAAGGCATTCGGAATCAACAAGATCGGACTGGAGCGGCGAGGGTTTGCACCGGAGCGACTGCAACACCTGCAGAAGGCCTACCGGTTGCTGCTTGCGGGGAAAATGAACACCTCGCAGGCGCTTGACAAGATGCGGGAGCTGGCCGGCGAGGATGTTGCCGGCAATGACGTGGCACTGCTGGTGAAGTTCATCGAGAGCAGCAAGCGCGGGGTCATCAAGTAAATATGAAACTCGGCCTGATCGCCGGTAACGGGCGGTTCCCTTTCCTGCTGCTCGATGCGGCGCGGGCGGAGGGGCTGCCGGTGGTGGTGGCGGCTATCAAAGAAGAGACTGACCCGGAGATGGACCGCCGCGCTGAGGCAGACGCAGGCGTGACCGTGCACTGGCTCTCGCTGGGTGAGCTTTCGCGGCTGATTGAGACCTTCAAGAAGGAGGGAGTCGAGAAGGCCGTCATGGCCGGCCAGGTGAAGCACAAACAGATCTTCTCAAGCATCCGGCCCGATTGGCGGTTGGCCAAGCTGCTGCTGAATCTGCGAAACCGCTCGACCGATGCATTGCTGGGCGCTGTGGCCAAGGTACTGGCCGACGAAGGGATTGAATTGATGAACTCGACGGCGTTCCTGGAGCCGTTGCTGGCCGAGGAGGGCGTGCTTACCGGGCGCGCGCCGGATGAAGATGAATGTCTGAACATCGAGTACGGGCTGAGTGTAGCGCAGGCGCTGGCCGGTTTCGATATCGGGCAGACTGTGGTAGTGGCCGCTCAGGCCTGCATCGCAGTTGAGGCGATGGAGGGCACGGACAATACGATCGAGCGCGCGGGAAGTCTGATGCGCTCACTCGATGAGCCTGCGCACAGCGATGACGCAGCGGAGCCCTCGTCTCAGTCAATCTCAGGGCCATCGACACTCGCCCGGCGCCTGACAGTCGTCAAGGTCGCGAAACCGAACCAGGATATGCGCTTCGACGTGCCGGTAATCGGTCGATCGACGGTGGAGACGATGATCCGCGCCGGGGCGAGTTGCCTGTCGATCGAAGCCGGACGGACGCTGCTGTTCGACCGCGAGGCCCTGCTGAAAAGCGCCACACAGGCGGGGATTGCCATCGTGGCGGCCCCGCGCTGATAATGATGAGGCAATCGTTCGCGCTTCCCTGCTCTTCAATTCCCTGTTTCCAGGAGGTTCCCCATGAGAAAGCCGATTCTCTTCGCAGTTTGTGCGGTTGCTTTGGCCGCGTTTCCCATTCTTGCCGCCCGCGCCGCTGATGACACCACCATGCCCGCCGAGGGCCAAAAGGCGCCCACCTTCACTCTTCCCTCGCAGGATGGCTCGCCCATCTCGCTCCATCAATATCACGGCAAATGGGTAGTCCTGTACTTCTATCCCCGGGATATGACGACGGGCTGCACGATTGAGGCACACAACTTCCAGAACTCTTTGAGCCAGTTCGAGGCCAAAAACGCTGTCATCCTGGGCGTGAGTGTGGACTCGACCGACAGCCACAAGCAGTTCTGCACCAAGGATGGGTTGACCTTCCATCTGCTTTCGGATACCAACCACACGGTGGTGAGCGAATACGGTTCGCTGGGCGGCCATAACGGCGTAGCCATGGCCAACCGCAACACGTTCCTCATCAATCCCAAGGGCAAGATCGTCAAAGTATGGACCAAGGTGAATCCGGCGACTGCCGCGTCGGACGTCCTGGCCTCGATTCCGTAAGCTGTCGCCGGCACTGCCGCGAAGCAGATCCTTCAAGCTGGACGCGCCTCCTGGATTTTCTGGAGCGGCGAGGGGAGAATACTATGCCGACTCAACTTGCCCGGGACTTTCGCACGGAGTTGGACAGGCTGCGCGCCGCGCTGGTCCTTCTCCCGTCTGCGCTCGCCGATGTTCCATGGCGGCCCGGCGGATGGACACGCAAACAGATCGTTGGACATTTAATTGATTCAGCGGCCAACAACCGCCAGAGGTTTGTGCGGGCGACCATTGACGGCCAATATGCCGGTCCCGGATACGCGCAGGATACCTGGGTAGCGGTGCATGGGTATGCGCAACCAGGCAGTGGTCGACCCTGTTGCGATGGTGGCAGACGGATCACGAAATCCTGTTGGCTGTTGTGGACCGGATTCCAGAGGAACGGCTTGAGGCAAGCTGCGCGGTTGGCGATGACAAACCGGTGACGCTTCGCTTCCTGATCGAGGATTACCTACGCCATCAGCAGTGGCACTTCAAGCAGCTACGGGCGACCTGAGCGCGGCGACGCTTTACCACTTGTACCACTTGCGGCGATCCTGCGGTGGCGGGCTGGGGCACACTACAGGCCGCCACGCGCACGGAACACCAGCATGTTGATGCGGAGCTTACTTCTTCTTCTTTGACTTCTTCTTCGCTGTTTTCTTTGGCGGCCTTCTTCACGGCCTTCTTCTGACCTTTCTTCGCCGCCTTCCTGGCCGGAGCCTTCTTTTTGGCGGCACTCTTCTTGGCCGCCTTTTTCGCAGCTTTTTTCTTGGCTGGAGCCTTCTTTTTTGCAGCCTTCTTCGCCGGAGCCTTCTTGGCTGCCTTCTTGGCCGGTGCTTTCTTTTTTGCCACTTTCTTGGGGGCCGCTTTCTTGGCGGGCGCCTTCTTGGCTGCGGCCTTCTTGGCTGCTGCAGGCTTCGGCACAGGTTTCTCGATGACTGCGATCACCGTTTCTTCGGCAATTACCTCATCGTCGTCTGAGGAGGTAAGGATGCCGGCGGTTTCCAACTCATCTTCCTCGTCGGCAAAGGCTTCGACCTGACCGGGGTCCAGGTCACCCGGCTTCCCCATGGGGTCGCCGTCACTCATCGCGTACATCCTGAACACTTCATCCATCCCATTGCCTCCAGCGGATTGCCGCTGATCAAATTTAGATCGCATTTCGCAGAGCAGGAGGAATACATTCTGCTCGCGCAAGCGATTGTAGCTTTAGCTTGCACACAAACACAAGGGAAACACAAGCAGGAATGGCGTAACTTGCGGCGATTTTTCCTATCTGCGACGGACGCTTGGCGGCAGACTACTGCGCTGTGGATTTCCTGGCGCTCCGTAGCCCGCTCTGACAGCCGTTTGGCGGCGCGACTGTGGGGGCGACTTGCTCGCAGGAGGCCTCCGTCTTGGTCCTGGGAGGGGCCTGGTGAGACCTGGACGCGGACGATTCTGCGATGCGTCTGGGAGGTAGCCCCGGCGCCGGTCGCTTTTGGCCTCGGTGGTCGCGGCTCCGCGACGATGGGAGGTGGAGGCGTGGTGCACGCAGCTGCGGGCTCGGCCACGTGCAGGCGGCGGCCCGGCGCCGACCCGGATGCCTGAAGGGATTGCGTTCCAGCGCCGCAGTTGGCTCAAGCGAGACACCGAATCGGTCTGCAATGGTGACCAGGGTGTCGCCGCGGCGAACGATGTAGAGCCGCGTACGAGCGGCGGTTCGGCAGCCGGTGGAACCGGCACGACCAGCGCCTCGAGCCCGGCAATGCTGTCGCCCCTGCTCAAGCTGATTGGCGGCGGCCAGGTCGGCCACCGGCACGCGGTACTCCTGCGCCACGGTTTCCAGAGTGTCGCCAGCAGCGACCGGGTGGTAGCGCCAGGAATTTCGCCTCGCCTCGGGGATGAGGGCCACGCGCTGATCGAAGAGCGTGGCTGTGCCGGCGGGCAGATGAAGGTCGAACGAAGCATCGGGTGGAGTAACCATGCGCAGCAGGCTGGGGTTCAAGGCCTCGATCTCATCCACCGGGGCGCCGACGAGGTCGGAGACCAGCCGCAGATCGATGGAGTAATTGATGGTGACCGTGTCAGTAAGAACGGGGGGATCGAGGGTGACATCGTCGAAGCCATATTGCGCGGGATGGTTGGCGATGATGATGGCGGCGAGAATCTCGGGGACGTAGTTCTGCGTCTCTGCGGGCAATTCGTGGCGCTTGTAAAGCTCCCAGAAGTCGGCGTAGCCGGTCCTTGCTACTGCGTGCTGGATGTTGCCTGCGCCATGGTCGTAAGCAGCCATAGCCAGGTACCAGTCGCCGAGCTCGTCATAAAGAAACTTCATGTAACGTGCGTAGGCGCGCGTGGATTTCTCGGGATCGAAGCGCTCGTCGACGTAGGCGTTGCGGGTCAGGCCGTAGTAGGGACCGGGCATAAACTGCCACATTCCGCCGGCGCGCGATTTGCGGTTGACCGCACTGCGGCTGGAAGCCCGATTCGGCCACGGCGAGATAAATCAGGTCCTGCGGCACGCCCTCTTCAGCCAGTACGCGCTGAATCATCGCCTTGTAGCGGCCGGAGCGCTCAAAGGAGTGCAGGAGGGTGTTGTGGCCTTTTTGCGTGTAGGCGAAAAAATTGATAAAGGCAGCCACGTAATTGTTCATCACCAGCGGCAGGTCGGACTTGGTGGTGGCGAGCTCAGCGGTTGCCTTGGCCACGAGATTGGGATCGACCGCAAAGGTCACGTCGCTGGCTGCCTCGGAGGGAGTGATCTCCTCCTTCGGCACAAATCCGTTGCCCTGCTTGAGAGCTTCCATTTCCAGCGAGTTCACCTGGTCGACGATCTTGTCGAATTCGTTCTCCAACTCAGGATGCGACCTTGATATCGATGCCGCGAGGTGAGCATGAGATCGACAGCGTGGTCGAATTCGACCTTAGCCTCGGCCAGCATTCCCTTGCGATAGTCGGCGTCACCGCGGGCGTATGCCGCCTCAACCTGCGCAATGAGCGCGCGGACTTGCTGCTGCTCAGCTGTGGGCGGTGGAGGCGGCGCCGGAGTGGACACCCGCGGCTGAGGCGTTGCAGGCAATGCCGGCGCAGTGGCCTGGGGTTGCGGATGCGGCGCACCGCCTTGCTGCGAGGGACAGCCGACGAGAAGCGAGGCCAACAGAAAGCAAAAGGGCGATAAAAATCGATTATGCCGGGCGCGCGCGAAAACGCAGCCGACGCGGACACGTTGGAGTCACTTTAGGCACTATGCCGATGATAAGCTATGCCATGGAGGACCCGCTGCGGCGGGCGCGCCGCAAATTGCGCATCGTATTTCCTTAGCTACCCTCCGAAAGCCCTCCCATGGACGCCCGTTTCCTACGCAACTTCGCGATCATCGCGCACATCGACCACGGCAAGTCGACGTTGAGCGACCGGCTGCTGGAATTGACGGGCTCAGTGACGGGGCGCGAGATGCAGGCCCAGATTCTGGATGACATGGATCTGGAGCGGGAGCGCGGCATCACCATCAAAGCGCACGCCGTGCGCATGATGTATAAGGCGCGGGACGGCAACACCTACCAGCTGAACCTGATCGATACGCCGGGCCACGTGGACTTCAGCTATGAAGTTTCGCGTTCGCTGGCCTCGTGCGAGGGCGCGCTGCTGGTGGTGGATGCGAGCCAGGGCGTGGAAGCTCAGACGCTCGCGAACGCCTACCTGGCCATCAATCACGGCCTCGAAATCATTCCCGTCATCAACAAGATCGACCTGCCCTCGGCCGACATCCTGCGCACGCAGGAGGCGATTGAGAAAGCGGTGGGCCTGGATGCGACCGACGCGATCCCGGTGAGCGCCAAGACCGGCCAGGGCGTTGACGAGGTGCTGGAAGCGATTGTGCATCGGCTCCCGCCGCCCAAGGGCGACCCCGATGCGCCGCTGCAGGCGCTCATCTTCGACTCGTGGTTCGACGCGTACCGGGGCGTGATTGTGCTGGTGCGCGTGATGCAGGGAACGATGTGCAAAGGGCAGCGAATCCGGCTGATGTCGAACGGAAAATCGTACGAGGTCGAGTCGATGGGCGTGTTAATGCCCAAGCCCGTCGAGATCGGACAGCTCTCCGCGGGCGAGGTGGGATTCTTCGCGGCCACGATCAAGAACGTGGGCGACACAAAAATCGGCGACACGGTGACTGACGACGCGCGGCCAGCCGCATGGCGCACTGCCCGGCTTTGAAGACATCAAGCCGATGGTTTTCTCCGGCCTCTACACCGTGGATTCGCACGAGCACACCCTGCTACGCGATGCATTGGAGAAGCTGCGGCTGAACGATTCGTCGTTCTTCTTTGAGCCGAGAGCTCGGTGGCGCTGGGGTTCGGCTTTCGCTGCGGGTTCCTGGGTTTGCTGCACATGGAGATCATCCAGGAGCGGCTGGAGCGCGAGTACGAGTTGGACCTGATCACCACCGCGCCGGGCGTGCGCTACCACATCACGCTTACGGATGGCAGTGAGATCGAGGTCGACAATCCTTCGCGCTGGCCCGAACCGCAAAGCATCGCGAGCATCCGGGAACCGGTGATCGCGGCCAAGATTCTTACCAACGAAGAGTACGTGGGCGGTATCTTCAAGCTGGTTGAAGAAAAGCGCGGAAAGCAGCTCAACTTTGAATATGTGACGCCGACGCGGGTATTGCTGTCGTATGAGCTGCCACTGAACGAGATTGTGCTGGACTTCTACGACCGGCTGAAGTCGATTTCGCGCGGATACGCGTCGCTGGATTACCAACTGGCAGGCGAGTGGGAGTCGCCAATGGTGAAGCTCGATGTGCTGGTATCTGGCGAGCCCGTGGATGCGCTTTCGATCATCGTGCACCACGATCACGCCTACGAGCGCGGGCGGGCCCTGGTTTCGAAGATGCGCGAGCTGATCCCGCGGCAACAGTTCGAGGTGGCGATCCAGGCGGCCATTGGAGCCAAAGTGATTGCCCGCGAGACCGTGAGCGCGCTGCGCAAGAACGTATTGGCCAAGTGCTACGGCGGCGACATTACGCGCAAGCGGAAGCTGCTGGAAAAGCAAAAAGAAGGCAAGAAGCGCATGAAGCGGATTGGCAAGGTCGATATACCGCAAGAGGCCTTTCTGGCGGTTTTGCGCGTGGGCGAAGACCAGCAGAAGTAGATCGAAGGCCCCGCTGCGCCAGCCTGCGGGCCGATCGATCGGGATTAGCAGGCAGGCAGAGCGGCAATCACACAGCCCGCCGCATTGAGCCGCGGCGAAAGGCTGTGCGACTGCGTTTCGGGGGAAGATCGCTACGGCATGAGAACGGTGTCGACCACCTGAATGACACCATTCGACTGATACACGTTGGAGATGGTGATGGCCGCCATGCCGCCCTTGTCATCGGTGATCATGTACTTTCCATCCTTCATCCACACGGTCAATGTGCCGCCTTCAACAGTAGTCAGCGTGGCCTTGCCGCCGCCATCCTCGATCATCTTCTTCAAATCATGAGTAGTGATGCGGCCGGCGACGACGTGGTAGGTGAGGACCTTCTTCAACGTATCGAGGTTTTCGGGCTTGAGCAGGTTGTCAACCGTGCCTTCAGGGAGCTTGGCGAAGGCTTCATTGGTGGGAGCGAAAACTGTGAACGGTCCGGGACCTTCGAGCGTGTCGACCAAGCCCGCGGCCTTGACCGCGGCCACCAGCGTTGTGTGGTCGTTCGAGTTGAGCGCATTCTCGACGATGTTCTTGGTGGGGAACATTGCTGCGCCGCCCACCATCGGATCCTTCTGCGCATGGGTTGTGTCGGCTGCCAAAAGCAGCGCTGCGGCAAACGTAAGACTCACAAGCTTCTTCATGGGAGATTTTCCTTTCGTCATTGGGGTGGATTGGAGACTCGGGGAGGCCTCATGCTCGATGTACGCCGGGAGGGGCTGGATTGGATTGGAGTGGGGGCGAAAAATCTTTGCGGGAATTGCAGGCGCGGGAAAAATCACATTGCTTCGCTCCCCTTTCGCGCGGCTCCGGGTGGTATAAGTGCATGAGAAATGCCGATCCAGCCCAAAAGGCGCCGTATGTACAATCCATTGGGACTCATTCCGGCGTACTCGATAGATAGATGGAGTCTGGCCCTGTGACTGAGTCCATGCCGCATGCGCCCGACTCCACGCTCATTGAGCAAATGATGGCTGGCGACGAGTCCGCGCTTTCGACCATTTACGACCGCTATTCGGCAATGCTTTTCGGCATGCTGACACGTATCCTGAATGATCGGCAGGCCGCGGAAGAGGTGTTGCAGGATCTCTTCCTGCAGCTTTGGCGCAATGCTGGTCAATTCGATGTGACCCGCGGTTCCCTTCCCGCGTGGCTGATGGTCATCGGGAGAAACCGCGCGATTTCGCGGCTGCGCGGCCGCCGAGACCGCGAGTTGCTTGAAGAACAGGAGGGCGACTTTGCCAATACGTTTGCATCCGGCCAGAACATCGAGGCTGAGGCTGCGCAGGCGGAGTTGGCACAGAGCCTGACAGCCGCGCTCGGAAAGCTGCCGGCCGAGCAGCGACAAGCGCTGGAGCTTGCGTATTTTGACGGAATGACACAGAGTGAGATCGCCGCAAAGACCGGATCGCCGCTGGGCACTGTGAAAACCCGGATACGAACGGCGATGCAAAGCCTAAGGCAGATACTTGGATGACAGAACCGCACGCCAACCCAGAAGATCTTGACCTCTACGCGCTGGGCGCGCTCGAGGGCGAGGAGAAGCAGAGGTTCGAGACGCATCTGCGCGCATGTCCTTCTTGCCAGCGGGATCTCGCCGCTGCACGACAGCGCACAGCACTGCTGGGACTGGCTGCGCCGCCGGTCGTTCTGTCGCCCACTGTAAAATCCACTCTGATGCAGAAAATTCATGCCGAGCCCGTGGCAACGGGAAAACAAACTGTCGCAGGCCGGCCGAAAAAAGCCCGCTGGGGATTGCGATTCTCACTTGGCTTTGGCCTGGCCACAGCGGTGCTGGCCATCGCGACCTTCGAGTTATTGAAGATCGACCTGGAGCGTGGGAAAGAGATCAAGCAACTGCAGGCGCAGGTGTCGCAGGATGCCGAGACGATGCAGGCGATGGGTGCTGTAACCAGTGCGCCGGATTCCGCGCAAATTACCCTCTTGCAGCAACCCGGCGAACCTCCGGGACAGGCGCACGTGCTTTACAACGCGCGCATGGGGGTGGCTGTTTACTCCGGGCAAATCGCGCCCGCACCGGCTGACAAGAGCTATCAGTTGTGGCTAGTGCCCTCGTTGGGCGCACCCGTGAATGCCGGCCTCGTGGCGGCGAACCAAGAGAATGGCGCGGTCGTGGTGCGACTCACACCGGGGCTTGCGGCCAAGGCGTTTGCGGTGACCATGGAACCGCTGGGAGGCAGGCCCCAGCCGACGGGGCCCAAGGTTCTCGTTGGAGCTGCCGGCTAAGTCTGGCGTCCTGACGGGCAGCTTTGAACACTTCGGAGCGCGCCGTTGCGAAGCCGGGTCAGGCTCAAAAAACAGCGAAAAGCACGCTTCCAAGAGCGGGAAATTGGACAGTGGTGGGTGACCTTTTCGGGCCGTTTTGAAGGTGGCTGAGGTCAATAGAAGCAGGCTGGACAGTACCTTAGCGTATTCCGTCTGTCACAGAACCTTCACAGCCGATTGTGGAAAGCTGCCCAATTCGCCGCAGGACGGCGCCCAAGCCGGTGATACGGCTCACCAAGGGTTATCCAGAGAAGTCCCCTCTGATAGACAAGGGGTTACGTCTTCTACCAGAAAGGAATGGTCGATGGCAATAGCGGAAGGCGACCTTTTTCGAGAAGGTTTCCGAAAGAAATCCACAAAAATCTCCACAGGTTGGCGGCAAGTTGAGAGAAATTTTTTGCCTTTTGGACCAGTTTTGTTGCCCCCACTTCGAGGTGTGGCCAAAAGATTGCTTTCCAGGTCCCTGGTGACGAACCTTAAGGCCCCACTCAAGCGAGGCCTGCGTCGCGGATTTGTTGCCAAAAGCTCAGTGAGTCGTCTGCTTTGGCGCTGAGGTGGAAGGTCTCGCCGGCGTGGTCGACCTGGGAGCACCCTGCTGGCCAGACGCGCCTTGTTGACCCGCTGGCGGAGCCGGTACACCCGACTTGACGTTGTAGGCGTCGATCACATTCTTGGTGATGTTGGTGCCTTGGCTCGCATAAAGCACCGGCGATTGCTGCTGCGAAATGTCGAGGATCAGCGTGAATCCCTGCCGCTCTGCATAGGACTGCATCACGTCATACACCTTCGAGGCCAGGTTGTTGTAGAGATCCTGCATATCCTGCTGGCCGTCGTTTTTCAGATCCTCGGTCTCGCGGTCCAGCTGTTTCTTCTTATCGTCAATGGTCTTGGCGCGGTTGGCGCGCTCGGCATCAGAAAGAGTGGCGGCTTGGGACTGCAACTGCTTGGTCAGGCCGTCGATCTCGTCGCTGAGCGACTTGAGAGAAGCTTCCTTGGGCGCGTACTTCTTCTGGAGATCGGCGAAATCTCGTTGTCCCTCATTGGTTTGGGCCACGGCCAACTGAAAGGCGACGACAGCAATTCTGGCTGGACCTGCAGGCACAGCGGCGGGTACAGCCGGATCGGCCGGCGCGGCCGGTGTTTGGGCGGAGGCGCTCAGGACCAAGCCCGAGGCCAGCATGATAAAAACTAAAAGCGAACGCTTCATTTGATTCAAAAACTCCTTCGGAATTCCTGTCCGGCTCCTGAATTAGACGCAGCAACGAGCCTGTCTCTTCTGATACACCTCACGACTTTTCCTCGGAAAACTCCACGCCGGACGGCATGGGGGTCGAAAAGGACGCGAACGGAGACATCAGCAGGAACTAAACGAAATTATAGGGGGCGCAGGAAGGTGCGTCAAACGGCGGCAGCCCGTGTCGGGCGAGTGGCTCGCGAGTTCCGATGGGCGGTTTGCTGATCTGCATCCCCCCTGGAGTAAACTAACCGATCAGTGCGAGGACGAGGGTTGCGGCTGGGGCGCATCCACTGCGGGTTGGCTTTCGCTTTGGGCAGGCGGCGCGGGGATGCCGGACTTGAGGTTGTAAGCGTCGATGATGGCCTTGGTGATGTTGGTCGAGTCCACTGCGTACAGCACCGTCGCGCTCTGCTGGTCACCGGCGTCGAGCACCAGCGTGTAGCTATGCTTTTCAGCCCAGTCAACCATGAGCGCGCCAACTTTCCCGGCCACGGTGTTCATAAGTTGCTGCATGTCACCCTGGAAATCGCTCTGGGCGTCCTGGGTTTCGCGATCCAGCTGCTTTTTCTTTTCGTCGATGGCGCGGGAGCGGGTGACTCGCTCCTCGTCGGATAACTTCGCGTCGTCGGCCTGTAACTGCTTGGTCAGGGAATCGAGTTCATCGCTGAGACTTTTGATCTGCTGGCGCCTGGGATCGTACTTCTTCTGCAAGTCAGCGAAGGCACGCTGGAACTCGTTAGTTTGGGAGACAGCGGCTTGAAACGCAATGACCGCAACCTTGGCAGGAGCAGCAGCCGGCGGAGCAGGTCTTTGTGCGGCGGGTGCTGAAGCTGTTTGACCGGCGGCTGGAATGATGGATGCCACGGCCAAAAAAAGAACGTACAGAGGCAGACGCTTCATGTGAATCAATAACTCCTTCGAAGTTCCCGCGTGCCGGTCCTCGCGGCGCTAGAGCGCTGGCAGCGGAGCTTCCTGAAATGCGACTGGGGCTCCTACCGAAGCGAAACCTGCGAAGAAATATGCGCGGAGGCATCGCCGGGAACTAGGGGGATTATACGGCATTTTCCTGGTCCCGTGTGCCGGCCGGGTTTCAACTTGGCAGGTGCTTGCGCAGATTCATGCGGACGCCCCCTGCTTCGACGCTTGCCGGACGAAGGCGTCGGCGCCGATGCAAGCAAGAAGGGCCGCGTCTGAGGCGCGGCCCTAAATTGCGCAATCGCCGGAGTATTAGAACGTTGTCGAGACCGTAAGGCGGAAGGTCTTGCGCGGCTCGCGGAAGACGTACTGCGCTCCGTAGGACTGAATGGCTTCCTGGTAGGTGTAATCTCCCGCTCCACCCGGCGGAAACATTGAGCGTGTGATCAGCTCGGCTGCGCAACTGTATTGCTTCTGCCCCAGGACGACATCGTTGCAGAAGGGCCGCTCATAGAGGCGGAGCGGGTTGTAGGCATAGTAGAGGCGGAAGGGGGCATTGATGATTGGCATCAACACGGAAAGCTCGGCGCCGAGGGACATGCGGGGGACAACGTTGGTTCCCTCTACCGGACGGATGTTCGGTCTGAATCCGACCTGGGAACCGGGTATGCCTCCCTGGCAGGAGCCGTTGTTGTAGACCGGGCAACCGTAGAGCGGGGCTGTCAATGAGGCAAATCCTTCCGGACTCTGCTTCAATTGTCCGTGATTGACTGCGGCGTCGAGGCCGAAATCGTCAAAGAACGAGAAGGTGAACGGTCCGACGACGGGTATGCGGTACTCGACGTTGGTGGTCAGGTCGGAGTCACCGCCAATGGAGGCAATGCCGTAAACCGGAAGCGGCACCTCGATACACTGGTTGTCCTCAGGATTGGTGGGGTCACGGGGAACGCAACTGCCATCAGGATTGGTGAGCTGGAAGTTGACCCGCGTGGGCACATAGCCGTAGGGCGTGGCGGAGCGCACGTCAAAGCCGCGCAACTGCTGCTCGCCGCCGTCATAGAACCGGTTGTTAGGCGGGGCGACGTCGCCGCCGAAGCCCTGGATGTATCCCAACTGCGCGCGCACGCCCAGCACGTTGTGACCCTCTTTCTGAGGGATCAGGTAGTGCATGGGAATGTATCGCTTGTATGCGACCACAGGGTTGATGTAGCGCACGCTGCCCCAAAGCCCGGCCGCCTGGAAGTACGCGGAGTATTCCTTGCCCTCATGCGGACGCAGTGGATTACTCACCGTGTCGTAGGTATAGCTGAGCCCGATGGAGCTGTTGACAATGCCTGAAAGCGGATTCGATCCCTGTACCCCTGACCGGAACGCGATGGTTTGGAAGAAGGTCTGCGAGGCGGTGCTGAACGCGGTAATTGTGGACTTGGTGAGCGAATAGGTCATGCCCACGCGCTGGAACGCGTGACGCTTCAATGGATAGCTGACCGAGAAGTTGATGCCGTCCGACCCCACGTTATAGTTCTGCGTGAGCGACTTTTCTGCGGTGGACAAATTCAGCGAGGCGCCGGTCGTGGCCTGGTAATTCTTGGCTGCGTTGTAATCCTGCTTGTTGTTAAAGACCTGGAAGCCCAGGTTGATGGGGCGATTGCGGATGTAAGGCTGCGTGAAGCCGAAGAGGAACTGGCGGCTGATGCTGCCCAGATTGGCCTGGACGCTGAGCGTTTCGCCCAATCCCAGGAAGTTGTTGGTTTGATAGTTGACGCCCAGGAAGGCGCCCGAATAGCCGCTGACGCCGCCGTTCATGCCGATGGAGTTCTTGCCCTTCTCTTTCACCTTCAACAGCAGTTCGACAGTGCCGTTGTCAGGGTCCTGGTGGGCTTCAGAGTCCTGATCGACCCTGAGGGGGTCGAAGTACTCCAGTTGGTTGAGGCGAAGCAGGCTGTATTCCCAACGCTGAGAGTCATAGACAGACCCTTCGTCGAGCAGCAACTCGCGCCGGATGACGCGATCGCGGGTGATGGTGTTGCCCTGGAACTCGATGCGCGAGACAAAGAACTGCTTGCCTTCGTCGATGTCGACGTCCCAGGAGACCGTCTTCTTGGCCTCGTCGTAAGTCGGCTTGGGGATGGCGCCCATATTGATGTAGCCGAGGCTGCCGTATGCCTTTTTCAAGTTTTCGAGACCCTTCCCGATCGCGGTGGCGTTAAACCAATCGCCATCTTTGACGGGGAAGGTGGCGCGCAGCGCCTTGACGTTTGTGATTTCCTTGTTTCCGGTAAAGGTGATGGGGCCCTCGCGATAACGGCCACCCTCTTCAACCGTCATCGCGATATCGATGCGCTTGCCCTTGCGTGGCCGGAAGGTAAAAAAGTTAAGACCGCCTTCATCCCTGATCTGAGTCTTCGGTTGCTCGACGGCGGCATTGGCGTAACCCTTGTCGCGATAAGCCTGGCGCACACGCTCAGTGTCCTCTTCGAGCTTGGAGGAGTCGTAGGTTTGAGCAAAGAGATCCTCAAAGATGATGGAATAGGGAATGCCGATGGGCTTGAGGTTCTTCATGGACCGGCGCAGGTAGAGCGCGCTCAGGTGCTGGTTGCCCACGAATGAAATCTTGCCGACCTTCACTACCGGGCCTTCCTTGATGTTAAACGTCACCTGCACTGACGCCGGCGGGATGGTCTTCACATCGGTCTTGATAGTGGCGAACTGGTGGCCGTGTTCGGCCAAAAGCTGCTTGATGACGGTCTCCGCCCGCGTAATCCTGGTGGGGTCGTATTGGCCATCGACCGATAGCCCGACCTTTTCTTTCTTGAACCGGTCGAGGATGTCAGAAGTGGTGACAGAATTGTTCCCCTTGTAGTCGATCTCCCGAATGCTGGGTTTCTCAGTGACGTAGACGTTTAAAATGATGCCCTTCTCAGAGTCTTCACGGTCGATGCGGAGATTCTCGAAGTAGCCAGTGTTCCAAAGCGAGTTGAAGTCGCGCTCGATCGATATGGGATCGTATGTGTCGCCCTCGTGGGTAAACATGCGCGCAAGAATGGTTTCCTTGGGGATGCGCCGGTTGCCGATGACGCGGACCTGGTAAATGGTGTCGGGCGTCTGCGCCAGCGCTGCCACCGCGCTCGATGCCAGCACCAGAAGCAGAGCAGCGCGCGCCAATTGCCGAAGGATCCGCCTAACACAGGGGATGGAAGTGTGCTTAATCTTCACCGGGTTTGAGCCCTGCGACGAGCAAAAATACTCTTTCGTTCCACAATTCGGCTTCACAGGAAGAATGTGCACACCCTCGTTGCTTAAAATCTGGCCTTACCTTAAGGAAAGTTCGATTATATGGGACCGCGGTCACCCCGCCCAAACTGGCGGGGTTCCCAGTCACGAATTCTCGCCGCTGGGGTGAAAAATACCGCGCTCACTTCGGGTTCTTGAATCGTGTCCTTCCCACAATTTCCCCGCCGCACTCGCCACCGGAACCAGGGCCGAATCCCTCTTGGAATCCACTCCTCAGTCTACCGGACTCAGGCGGGTTGAGATTCGTGCGTTCCCGCTGTACTTGGCGGTATGCCCCTTAGACGCGTAACCGCTCGTCACGGCATCGTTTGCCGATCAGGATTTTGGAGTTTATGGAATCAGCAACCCGCAGGTCTGTTGGATGGCCCGTTCAGCGAGAACGGATCGTCGGCGGTCGTCGTGAGGGCTGATGCGCAATTCGCTCCCTTCACGACGCTAGCAATTCTTGTGCCAGATTGCAGTATCCCCGGCACAAGGGGCCGAATCCTTTGCGCGCGCCGGCCGTCCTAAGGAGTGTGCACGGTTGCGGAGTCTTTTTGCCCGCTTGCTCTCTTCAGCTTATCCTTTCGACTAACATAGTACTTTCCATGGACTGTCGGTCCGGACCTGCGCAGAAATGCCATCCGACCACAACCCGAGGAGCCGGCGCGATTCGCATCGGCGCTGCAATCGATCCTGGTTTCCACCGTGGGATCATTGCAGGCCGGCCGCGGACCGCGACACCAACAAGAGGCCGGCCGAGGAGCAAATACCAGCCCTATGATGTGGATTGTCCGGCTTGCGCTGCGGCGGCCTTATACCTTTGTCGTTTTTGCGCTACTGATATTGATCCTTGGTGTTCTCAGCATCGAGTCGATGCCGACGGACATTTTTCCCAACATCGACATCCCTGTGGTGACGGTAGTGTGGCAGTTTGCCGGCCTCTCCGCGGATCAAATGGCCGACCGCATCGTTACCAGCGCCGAGCGGGGCGCCACCACTACCGTCAACGACATCGACCACATCGAATCCCAATCGCTGGTGGGTGTCGGGCTCATCAAGATCTTCTTTCATCCCAATGTGAATATCGCCCAGGCCGTAGCCGAGGTAAGCGCTATCAGCCAGGTGCAGTTGCGGTCCCTGCCTCCAGGCACCAACCCGCCTTTTATCATTCAGTACAACGCCTCTAGCGTCCCCGTGCTGCAACTCGGGCTTTCCGGCCCCGGCCTCAACGAGCAACAGCTTAACGATCTGGCCACGCAGACCATTCGTATTCAACTGGCGACGATCGAGGGGGCGCAGTCGCCCTACCCCTACGGCGGCAAACAGCGCGAGATCATGGTGGATCTCAACCTGAACGCGCTGCAGGCCAAGGGCCTGTCACCGTCAGATGTCGTCAACGCCATTGCCACGCAGAATGTGATTGCGCCCTCAGGCACGATCAAGCTTGACCGCTTCGAATACCAGGTGGAAACCAATTCCGCGCCTGCAATCCTCGATACCCTGAATAACCTGCCGATCAAGACGGTGAACGGCTCCGTGGTTTACATCCGCGACGTGGCTCATGTGCGCGATGGCAATCCGCCGCAAACTAACATCGTACGAGTCGATGGCCGGCGGGCCATCATGATGAACATTCTCAAGATCGGCTCGTCGTCAACCCTTGACATCATCAAGGGCGTGCGCGAAATCCTTTCGAACCCCAGCTTCAAGGGCCAACTCCCCCCGCAATTGAAGATCGTTGCCCTCTCTGATCAGTCGATTTTTGTCCGCAGCGCTATTTCCGGCGTGGTACGCGAGGCGATCATTGCCGCCTGTCTCACCGCCATCATGATCCTTGTCTTTTTGGGCAGTTGGCGTTCCACCATCATCATCGCCATTTCGATTCCGCTCTCGATTCTTTGTTCGCTCATCCTGCTCTACGCGCTGCACGAAACCATCAACATCATGACCCTCGGCGGCATGGCGCTGGCTGTGGGTATCCTCGTCGACGACGCCACCGTGGCGATCGAGAACATCAACCGGTATCTGGAGACAGGACGGGAGCTGGAGCAGGCCATCATCGACGGCTCAGCGCAGATCGCCACGCCGGCTTTCGTGTCGACTCTCGCCATTTGCATTGTGTTTGTGCCCATGTTCTTTTTGGGCGGCGTGGCGCATTACTTATTTGTCCCCATGGCCGAGGCGGTGGTGTTTGCCATGCTGGCCAGTTTTTTCCTATCGCGCACGCTGGTGCCGACGATGGCCAAGTACATGCTGCAGGAGCATGACGATGCAGAGGTGCCAAGAAAGCGCGCCAGCCGCAACCCATTCACGCATTTCCAACTCGGCTTTGAAAACGGATTCGAGCGTTTTCGCAAGGGTTACCTGCGCCTGCTCACCTTCTGCGTCGATCACTCCGGAATCTTTCTCATCCTTTTCCTGGTATTTACCCTGGCATCGTTTGGACTGGCACCATTTCTCGGGCAGGACTTTTTCCCTTCGGTCGACTCCGGCCAGTTCATGATTCATGTGCGCGCTCACACGGGCACCCGCATTGAAGAGACGGCTGCTCTTTGCGATCATATCGAGGCGACAATTCGCCAGCAGATTCCGGCCAGTGAGCTGGTCACTATCCTCGACAACATCGGGCTGCCGTACTCTTCGCTGAATCTGTCGTATTCCACCTCGGCGCCTGTGGGACCATCCGATGCCGACATCCAGGTGCAGTTGAGCCGGAAGCATCATCCCACAGAGGCTTACGTTGAACGCCTGCGCGCCGTGCTTGCACGGGATTACCCGGGCGTGACGTTCTACGAAGTGCCGGTGGATATCGTGACGCAGATTCTCAACTTCGGGCTCGCGGCGCCCATCGATATTCAGATCGTCGGCCCCAATCTTTACGCCAACCGCGCGCTTGCCGATCGCATGTTGAATGAGGTGCGCTATGTTCCCGGCGCCACGGACGCGCGAATCCAGCAGCCGTTCAACTATCCCAACCTCACCGTGAACGTGGATCGCACCCGCGCCGAGAGCACAGGCTTGACGCAACAGAATGTCGCGCAAAGCCTGCTTGTGGCGCTCAGTGGCAGTTTTCAGACCAACCCCAATTTCTATCTCGATCCGAGCAACGGCGTTTCTTACAACATCGCGATTCAGGCCCCGCAATACCGCATGGATAACCTTGCTGAGCTGGAGGGCCTTCCCATCACCAGTTCGGCCACAAACGCGGCAATGACCCAACCCTCGAGCGCCAGTTCCACAGCCGCTCCTGGTTCATCACCGTTAGGCGCTCTGTCGCCGGCCCAGAATCCCGGAGCGTCCACGGCAGCCCCGGGAGCCCCAAAGCCGGTTCAGGTATTGTCCAATCTCGCCACCGTCGTCCCCGGTGCTGAGCAGGGCGAGATCAGCCATTACGACATCCAGCCAGTCATTGACATTTACACGAACGTTGAAGGGACCGATCTGGGGAGCGTGACCCGCGCCATGGAACGGATCGTCGCTCGCCACGAGAACGACCTGCCACGCGGCTCGCATTTCATCCTGCGCGGTCAAAGCGAGACCATGTACTCGTCCTATATGAGCCTGCTCAGCGGTCTGGCCTTCTCAATCCTGCTGGTCTACCTGCTTATCGTGGTGAATTTCCAGTCCTGGCTCGATCCTTTCCTTATCATTTCCGCACTGCCCGCGGCGCTGGCCGGAATCGTTTGGTTTCTCTTCCTGACGGGAACCCGGCTCAGCGTGCCAGCGCTGACCGGCGCCATCATGTGCATGGGCGTTGCCACGGCCAATTCCATCCTGGTGGTGAGCTTTGCCCGCGAGCAGCTTGAGGTTCTGGTGGGCGATGCACGGCACGCCGCGCTGAATGCGGGGTTCGTGCGCCTTCGCCCGGTGCTCATGACCGCGTTGGCCATGATCATCGGCATGGTGCCGATGGCGCTGGGCCTGGGCGATGGCGGCGAGCAAAATGCCCCGCTGGGACGCGCCGTGATCGGCGGTCTGCTACTGGCCACCGTGGCCACGCTGTTTTTTGTGCCTACTTTCTTCAGCTTCATTCACGGTCGCATCGAACGCAAGCGGGAAGAGGACCACCATTCCATATCGCCCGGCTTCGATGAATTCGACGAGAAACCGGAGTAATTGCTTATGAGCCATGGACCGAATTCGAGTCCCCAATCCGCTGCGGCCACAAAAGGAAACACTCCCGGGCAGAGCCCCATCGCGCCGCGCAAAGTTTTGCTGTGTGCGGTCGTCGTCCTGCTCATTCTCGGCATATTCGTGGCCACGGGTGTCCTTCGTCGCCTGCATTCCGACACCGTGCTGGCACAACGCACCGATCAGCTGGCCGCACCGACCGTCACCGTGGCGCCTGCCCAGACAGGCGCGCCGGCAGAGACGTTTGTGCTGCCTGGAAACGTGACGGCCTATACTGACTCGCCCATCTACGCCCGCACCGACGGCTACCTGCAGCGCTGGTACTACGACATCGGCGCGAAAGTAAAAAAGGGCGATCTGCTGGCCGTGATTGAAACTCCGGAACTGGACAGACAAGTGGCGCAGGCCCAGTCGGACCTGACTACTGCCCAGGCCAACGCCAATATCGCTCGCATTCAGGCGGAGCGGTATTCGAACCTGGTGAAATCCAACGCCGTCTCGCAGCAGGATACCGACACTTTCGTGAGTCAGGCAGCAGCTACCGCCTCAGCAGTGAAGTCGGCTCAAGCCAACGTGCAGCGGCTGCTGGAATTGCAATCGTTTGAGAAGGTCTACGCGCCATTTGACGGCGTTGTGACCGCGCGCGCCGTGGATACGGGACAGCTCATTAGCCAGGGCTCCGCGACGGAGCTCTTTCACATGCAGGCCCTGCAAACCCTGCGCGTCTACACTAACGTGCCGCAGCTTTACGCGCAGACGCTGAAGCGCGGAATGAAGGTCGACCTCACTTTTCCTGAGTACCCCGGCAAGGCCTTCGGGGGCACGCTGGCGCGTACTGCCGACGCCATCGATCCTGTCAGCCGCACCTTGCTCGTTGAAGTGGATATCGACAACCACTCCGGAGAGCTGTTGCCTGGCGGGCTGGCCGAGGTTCACTTTAAGACCGCACCCGTGGGCCTGACGTTCATTGTGCCCACCGCCGCGCTCATCTTCCGCCGCGCGGGCGTGCAGCTGGGCACCGTGGTCGACGGTGACGTGGCACACCTTGTTCCCGTGGTGATTGGCGACGATGACGGCGCCGCGGTGCAGATAGTGAGCGGACTCAATCCCGGCGATCAGATCATCCAGGATCCGCCGGATTCTCTCATCGAAGGCGAAAAAGTGACCGTCGAAAAGCCGGGCAGCAGTTCCTCAGATAAGGGAGGCTTGTAGCCATGCCAGGCGGCCCACGAAATCAGGGCTCGGTAAGCTCCAGTTACGGAGCCTTGGCGCCGCCTCGTCCACGGCGCCTGAGCCGGTGGCTTGCTGCGGGACGGGCGGCGCAACCTGGCGCTTTTGTGATCAGCCTCGCTCTCATCTCCATTGCAGCGTGCAAACCAGTAGGGCCCAATTACAATCGCCCTGGCTACAACGCGCCCTCTGTTTATAAAGAAACCGGTGCACCTACCGTGGTGGTGCCCCCGCCCAACCCGCAAGGCGGAGCATGGCAGCCAGCCAACCCTTCTGACGGAATGCTGAAGGGCAAGTGGTGGGAGATCTATCAGGACCCGCAGCTCAACCAGCTGGAAGACCGCGCCGAAACCAACAATGTACAACTTCGCCAGGCCCTGGAGACTTACCTGGCCGCGCGCGACCAGGTAAGTGCAGCGCGCGCGAATCTTTTTCCCGCACTTTCGGCCGGTCCTTCGATCAGCCGCGACAAGGTCTCCGCCAATCGCCCGCTCGCGACGTCGGGCGGGACAACCAACTATGCGGATTTCGTGATTGCCGGGCAAGCGAGTTGGGAACCGGACTTCTGGGGCCGCATTCGGCGTAGCGTGGAACAGGCCCGCGAGAATGCGCAGGCCAGCGCCGCCGACGAAGCCAATGTAGCTCTCACGTTGCATGCGGAAATCGCCACCGACTACTTTGCGCTGCGCGGGCTGGATTCCGAGATCAAGCTGTTGACGGATACCGTGGGTGACCTCGAGCGTCAGCTCGATCTGGCGCAAAAGCGCTTCTCCGGTGGCGTTGCCACCGAGGTGGACGTGGCGCAGGCGCGCACTCAGCTTGAAACCGTGCATGCGCAGCTTATTGACCTGGGAGTGACACGCGCGCAGTTCGAGCACGCCATCGGCACCATCGCCAACTACAACCTGCCCGATTTCAGCATTCAGCCTTCACCCCTTGATCTCCCCCTGCCGAAGATTCCTCTCGGCGTGCCGTCGCAACTGCTCGAGCGCCGACCAGACATCGCTGTCGCTGAGCGCCAGACCGCTGCGGCCAATGCACAGATCGGGATCGCCGTGAGCGCCTTCTATCCCACCATTACGCTGGGCGGCTCAGGTGGCTTTGAAAGCACCAATGCCGGTACCTGGATTCAGGGCCCGAGCGCGTTATGGAGCCTGGGAGCCCAGGCCACAGAGCTGCTCTTCGATGCCGGCCAGCGCCACGCGCTCACCGATGCGGCCCGCCACACTTACGAAGCACAGGCGAACGGCTACCGAAACACAGTCTTCCAGGCATTCAACGACGTCGAAGACCAGCTTTCGGGTTTGCGCATTCTAGACCAGGAAGAGGGCGCCGAGCAGCGCGCTGTGGATTCCGCCCAGCACTCCTTCGATCTCTCCAACACGCGCTACAAAGGCGGCGTCACCAGCTATCTTGAAGTGCTGACCGCCGAGCAGACCCTTCTGCAGGACCGTGTAACCGCAATCGACATCGAAAGCCGTCAATTCGCCGCGAGCGTGAGCCTTATCCGCGCGCTAGGCGGCGGCTGGGATGTAACGCAGTTGCCATAAAGGTAGTCTGAGGAAACAAGAGAACACCGATCCGTGCGTTTTCAATTCCATTTCCCTTGACTAGGCGACAATCGTACTCCCTCACTCGATCGCACGGCATCCGTGAGCATCCCCCTTTGCATGGCGTGCATCCAAACTCCGCCAGATAGGTTCGTCTCCGGCGCTTGAAACTCGCGTTGGTGCGTATGTTCCATCTCACATCGGGACCTCTGTGGCCGATGCGCGATCTACATTTGTCGCTACATAGATGTGGTAACAGGATGTTTCCGTTTCTTAGTCCTGTGCCGCGCGGAGCGTCGGAGCTGCGCGCAAGTAATTGCCGGAATGCAAGAAATTGAAAAGGAGTGCCAACATGCCCTTCCCCCAGCGGCCTGTTCAGGATATTTGTCGGATTCGAGAACCATTTCACGCGAAACCCTTCCGCGATCGAATTGTGAAATGGGCAACGTACGTGCTTAGCATAGTCATGATGACTTTCGCGCTGCCGCTCCATGCGCAATTTGGCGGCAGCATATCGGGCACGGTCATGGATCCAAACGGGGCAGTTCTGCCCAACGCGACCGTGACGCTTACCAACCCCGTTACCGGAGAAAAAAGAACGACAACAACAGGTTCATCGGGTTTTTACAAATTCAGCGAGTTGCCGGTGGGCAATTACTCGGTCGAAGTGGCAGCAAACGGATTCAAGAACCAGACATACTCGAGCGTTGCCGTGTCGGCTGAATTGCCGCGCACTCTCGACGCGAAGCTCGCAGTTGGACAGGCTGCGCAGGCAGTGACAGTAAATGGGGAAGAGACACCGATTCTCGACACAAGCGACGCCGACATCGCGAGCACGATTAATACAGAGGCAGTGACAAGGCTGCCTGCTTTTGGCCGCGATCCGTATGAGCTCCTTCGTACCGGGGTAGGCATAACGGGAGACTCGGCACGTTCGGGGAGCGGTGGGGCAATCACGCTGCCGAATAATACCAGCCAGAATCAGTCGAACTATGGCATCTTCCAAACCGAAAATCAGATTCAGATTTCATCCGCAGGGCAGCGGGTGACCTCAAACAGCTATGAGATTGATGGAGTCACCGTTGACAGCTTGCTTCACGGCGGTTCTACTACCGTGACCCCCAGCATCGAATCTGTCGCCCAGATCACCATGATGGCGTCGAATTACGATGCCTCGCAGGGAAGAGACGTGGGAGCCCACATCCTCACAGTGACCAAGGCCGGCAGTAACGATCTTCATGGCAGCATGTTGTTCCAATACGACGAGCCGGGGCTGAATGCCTACCAGTCTTACGGAGGACCCACCAGCACTCCCGGCGTGTTTGCGCCGCCCATTCGCGACGAATTAATGCAGAGAGAGTGGGCTGCCAGCCTTGGAGGCCCTATCCTGAAAGACAAGCTTTTTGGATTTGCCAGCTATGAAGCGGTGAAAAGCAGCCTGCAGTCGTTCAGCGAGACCTACGTGCCAACCCCGCAGTGGTACAGCGGTCTGGCGCAGACGAGGCCCAGCGGGCTGGTTGCAGGCACGGTCACCAAACCGGCGGGCGAGGCGGTAGTGCGAACGGTTTTGCCGGGAAACTGCAGCGCCTTGCAGACCATGTGTGCGCCGGTGGGGTCAGGATTTGACATTGGCTCGTTTGGTGGCAAGGACGGCCAATATCTGCCGAACGTCAACGCTGCAGGCAGCGCGGCGAGTCCAAACCTCTTTACGGGTGCGGGATTGGATGGAATTCCGGATCTTGAATTTGGGCAGATCGAAACGCCGAGCACATACCGCGGTACGCAATTTCATGCCAGAGGAGACTGGTACATCACGCCGCACGATCAGGTATTCGGCGAATTCTTTACGCAGAAGCTCGATCAGACCTCTTATGATGCGCAAGCCGGCGCAGCGCCTGACACCAATCTGCCGTTTCGACCCTTCAATACCTCCATCTCCGCAGTTTACATTCACACGTTCAGCCCGACACTGATCAACGAATTACGCGCCAACAACACACGCTTTGCCGACAACGAGATTGCAGATACCTCAGGCCTTGTGAATTGGGGCACACCGGGAATGTACGTGCAGAACTACGGCTTCGGCCAGATGGATGTCAGCATTCGCTCGGCGCAGACGACTCCATATATTGCCGCGGAAAACACCTATGAGCTCCGCGACACGCTCTCCAAGACGATTGGAGCACAATCATTGCGCCTCGGTTTTGTGGCCAGGCAGGAACAGGACAACGACAACGAATCCGGGTTGGCGCGACCCAACTACGCATTCCAGGGAATTTGGGATTTGGCTAACGATGCCCCTCTTTACGAGGGAATCTCGGCGAATCCGAGCAACGGCGGTGTGGGCAATGCGCAACGGTATTTCCGGCGCTACTACTACGCAGGATTTGTCCAGGACGATTGGAAGCTGAAACCAAACCTGACCGTGAATCTCGGTCTGCGTTACGAGTTTTACGGGGACCTCACGAACAAAGGTTTTCCAATAAACAACATGGTTCTGTCGAGTTCACCGGGACTGCAGATCATTCAATCAAAGTTGGTGAGCACTAATCATTTGTATCCCTCTACTCCCGACGCGTTCGCACCCAAGATCGGCTTTGCGTGGCAGCCACTCTCGGCTATGGGCAAGGTAGTGGTGCGCGGCGGTTTCGGCGTCAGCTTCGACAACCTCGACGAAAACCCGATCTCGCCCGCGTATGAAAATGGGCCGGGATACTTCAACTATGGACTGTGCTGCGCTGGGCTCCAGGCAACAGGCCCTAACGCCACCGGAACCGGTGTCGTATTTGAATACGGAACCAGCGATTCTCCGTTCAGTTACGCTCCCAATAGCAACCTTGCAGTCGGCGTCAACGCTACGACGGGAACCCCGAACAGCTTTACGCCGCCGGGTGGGACTCCCTCCACTCCCCAGATTGAGACTTACAGCATTCTGCCGGGCATGAAGCAGCCGACACTCTACAACTATTCGCTCGACATGCAATTTGCATTGCCGTTCCAGATGGCACTGACCGTGGGTTACCAGGGAGCCTCAGGGTTCCACTTTCTGCGCCTGGTCAATCAAAATTTCCTGTACACCCAATCCAACGGAACCTGCGCGACTGGTGGCACCTGTACGCCAGGAGTGAATCAAACTCCCTTTTCCGCCTCATACGTGCCCACCGCCGACGTCCACACCGACTACAACGCATTGAACGTTCACGTCGAGAAACGACTGCAACATGGATTCGATTTCAGCGGAGTGTACACATGGTCAAAGAGCATGGACAACGCGTCGAACGAGGGTCCCGGCTTCGTGACCAATCAGACCGATCCGGGAGATCCGAGCGCGGAGTATGGCCCCTCTGACTTTGATCTGCGTCAAAGATTTTCACTCGAAGGAACCTGGGCTCTTCCTAGTCCAAAGGGAAACGAATTGATGAAAAATGTGCTGGGCAATTGGCAGGCCAACGGAATCGTCACCTTGCACTCAGGATTTCCGTGGACGCCTGTGATCGGTGTGCCCTCGGTGGCACTGGTGAACGGCGCATCACAGATTGCGCCAACGCGTCCCACGGGGTATGGACCGGGCTCGGGTGCTCCTGCAAACGCAGACGCGCTCAACACTTGCTCAAATAGCGCTTTTGAAACTGGTTCAAACTTCCCACTGGGCGGCGCCAATTATTTTGTCTATGGGAAACCAGGAGCGCCGGGAATTGGCCGCAATTCCTTCAACGGCCCCTGCTACAAGGACTTCGACATGAGTTTCGCGAAGCAGGTGACGTTCAGCCCACACGATCACCAATTCCTGGTGAGGTTCCAGGCGAATCTTTACAACATTTTCAATCTTACGAATCTGACGCCGCTGGCCTTCGGCAGCTCGGAGACCACAATTTCCAACGTCACAACAGCGGGAACGCATGTTGACAATCCGCTCTTTGGACTCGCTCCCGCCGCGGACAACGGCCGAGTTGTTGAATTCTTTGGACGAATTGAGTTCTAGGAACTTGTTGAAATAGGTACCCGTTTGCGACGGGGGACTGACGCTATTCGTCTAACAGGCATGCGTGGAGATGAGCGGGTTCAGGACGGGATGTTCAGCTATGTATCGTTGGAACAGCGGGTTCCTCAGGATCATCCGCTGCGTGCGGTTCGCAAGCTGACGGACACGGTTTTGCAGACGTTGAGCCCGGAGTTCGATGCGCTGTATTCGGAGTCGGGCCGTCCATCGATTGCGCCGGAGTACATTCTGCGAGCGCTGTTGTTGCAGGTGTTTTACTCGGTGCGCTCGGAGCGGCTGCTGGTTGAGCAGATTGACTACAACCTGCTGTTCCGTTGGTTTGTGGGTCTTGGCATGGACGACGCGGTGTGGAACCATGCGGTGTTCTCGAAGAACCGCGACCGGCTGTTGACCTCGAATGTGGCGCAACAGTTCTTCGCGGAAGTGAACAAGCAGGCCAAGCGGTTCATGTCCGACGAACACTTCACTGTCGATGGAACGCTGATCCAGGCATGGGCCTCGCAGAAAAGTTTCCGATCCAAGGATGGTTCCGATGATGGCGACGGGGCGGATTTCCATGGCCAGAAGCGGAGCAACAAGACTCATGCATCGACCACCGACGCCGATGCGCGGCTGTACAAGAAGAGCTACGGGAAGGAATCGAAGTTAAGCTACCTGGGTCATGCGCTGGTGGAGAACCGCAACGGATTGATAGCCGCGGCGATGGTGACGCACGCGGATGGGTACGCCGAGCGCGATGCAGCGCTGTTGATGCTTGCCGAAATGCAAGAGGGACGCTCACGCCGCATCACCGTGGGAGCGGACAAGGCTTATGACAGCGAGGATTTTGTGCGCACGGCGCGAGAGTTGAACGTAACACCGCATGTTACCAAGAACGACAAGGGCCGCAAGAGCAACCTGGACCGCAGAACCACGCGACAGCTTGGCTACGCCGTAAGCCTGAGCCGGCGATGGCTGATCGAAAAGGGCTTTGGATGGCTGAAGCAAACCGGCCCACTGCGCCAGGTCAAGCTGCGGGGGCTGGAGAAGGTGGACTGGCTGTTCGTGTTCAGTTGCGCGGCACACAACCTGATCCGGCTGCCGCGGCTGATGGCGCAACAAGCACCGGCAAGGCTCGGGGAGCAGTGTGCCTGAACGACCGCTGCAGGCCACGGGGACCTGACCTGCGGGCCCGCGAACCCCAATAAACACCGGCCAAACACACATTTCGAACAGATATCAAACGGGCAGAGACACAAATCACAAGGAAAGACGCTGCGATGCGGCGATTTTCAACGAGTTCCTAGAAGTGTAGTCGCTGAGTACAGCAAAGCAGCATCGACCATCGCGACCGGGGTATACGGATTCCTGCGGCCAGTCAGCTATTGCGCGCTGTGCGAGAAAGCCTGCGACGGTACGTCATTGAGCGGCAGCCCGGGGCCTTCCCACAGCAGCCGCGGCGCGCCCGAGCTCGTCGTGTTCAGGCCTTCAACTCGAATGGAGTGCAGACCGGCGCGCAGGCCAATGGAGCCGCGATCGTAGCGCAACGCATTGCCTGCCGAGCCGCAAACCTGCGCGAAGGGTGGGCCTGTCTTCGCCACTTCCATGCCGTCAATGCGCAAGCGCGCGCCATCGCGATCAATGAGATGAAAAGTATAACCACCATCAGCGGGAATTCTGATGAAGCCCTCCCATACCGTCGCGTAGCGTGTGAATCCCTGTGCGCTGGCCTCGAGATTCGGTGACTCGCCGGTGAGCACAGGCTGCAGAGGGGAAAAATTTGGCAGCTCGATCCACCCGCCCGAATAGATCTTCCACGCCAACCCCGGATTTGCCGGCCGGGCGGCCTGCACCGCTTGGTGCCATTGCGTCACGGCCACCAGCCCCTGCGCCGCCCAATCCTGGTGCCCCTCTTTATCGGTCACATGTAACAGGACGCGGAATCGGCCCGCGCCATTTCTGCCGTCGAGCTCGGTCCCTAGCGCATCGGGAAAGCGATGCCGCACGTTCCGTCCGTGAGCCGTAGTTCCATCGCCAAAGAGCCACGCGTAATGCGCTCCGGGCGCGGTCTGCGCACTGAACGTGACCTGCTGCCGCGGTGTAACGACCGGCGGATCGATGCGAAACGCCGCCATAAGCGCGGGGACAGGTGCAAATTTCGGCTGCTCCGCTCCGTCCGCAACCACAATTGGCATCCGCTCGTCGCTGGTCACACGTGTCTGCCCGTACTTCACGTTGTCAAAGGTCACATCCTTCACGTCGCCCGCGATTGTTGAAGCGGTTAGCGGCGGCTGATCGAGCGCCCAGATGTTGCGGAAGATGACGCCATGCAGGGCGGGCTGCTCCTGCTCCATCTGCACCAGCGAATACCAGTTGTCGAGCAGGAGATTCTCAAAGGTGATGCCGGAGTGGTCGCCGCTGGCGCCATTGGCTCCCCAGAAACCGAGCAGGCCGAAGTCCTGGCCGCAGGCGCCAATCCCTCCGTGCAGAATGTCAGAGTCGCGCAGCGTGAAATTGTGCGAGTTAAAAATCTTTTGCGGCCATCCCATGCGCACAGTGTCGGAGATGCTGGTGGAAAGTTCGCTGTTTTCTACGAGCACATTGTCGACGTCGGCGCCGGGGCGCACCATGTCGGCATCGGTGTAGCCATCCCAATTGCCCTGCACGGCAAGATCATCGTCAGAGGAGCGAATAAAAGCGTTGCGTACTATGGCATCGCCGCCACCCAGCCAGTCCATGCCGTCCTGGTTGGCGTTGTTCAAATTGCCGCCGACAACGCGCAGATCGTCATAGCGAAATCCAGTTGAGTCCTTCATCTGAATCGACCAGGTTCGCGAGCGAACGATGCAGGTGAGCCCGTCGATCTCCACGTTGTGTGCCTGGTAGGCCCCGATACAGTGCCAATCGGGCTTCTGCATCCAGCCTTCGTCGGTATTGGGATCTTGCGGGCCGTCGTAGACGATTGTTCCACGGCCCAGCACCCTGACGTTTTGGACCTGCCACAAATTCAGACTGCCGAAGATGTACGCGCCCGGCGCGAGGTAAATGGTGGCGCCGCTTTTGGGGTTCAGGCTTTCGCGGTGCACGCCGGCCGGGACGATGGTGACGTTTGATCCTGTGGGCACGGGCGGGGGTGGCGCGCCGGCAAAGACAAAGAGCATCCGGGCGCGATTCAGAAAGTCGCCGGGCCGCGAGATGGAAAGTTTGGCGGGTCCGGGCAACGTGAATCGGATGGTCGGGCCCTCCCGAACCGGGCGTAGGCCGAGCCGCCACGGCTCGATATCCACGCCGCGATCCCAGAAACTAGGCTCAGCCGCAGTGATCGAGATTTCAACCGGCCCGGTGGTGTCGAAGCTCGCGAACTCGTAATTCGATGCGGCTTCAACGACGTCAACGCGTTGGTTGTTCACCGTGATGGCAAAGAAGCCAGATCGCATCTCTGCCGGGACCGGCGCGGCCTCGACGCGTGATGCGGCGTGGGCGGCGCTGGAAAGCGCTAGAAGTGAGACAAGCAGCGCGCGAAAACCCGCCAAGAGACAAACCCTCAGAGCGAAGCAGGAAACGAGACCACTGTAGCACCCGGAACTGCGGCCTCTCTGATTGAGCGACACCGCCGCACCGAGGTCTGTATAATTCGTGACGCGAAGAAAATCCCACTTCCTCTGAATTTCCCGTCAGGAGACTCCTCATGCCGTTTCCACGCTTTCTTTCAGCAATCTTCAAATTCCTGCCTGTGACCGCTGTTTTCGCGATTGTTCCTGGTGCCGCGGCGCCGGCCGCGAACGCGCAGGCGTCCATCGCCATCGATTCCTCGATCAGCATCGTCGAGGGCGCACAGGAGCCGGGCCCGGTGCACCGCGCCACGCGGGATCTTGTCGCAGATTTCACCAAGGTATTTGGCAAGGCACCAATGGTTGCGGAGGGGTTGGACGCGAGCGGGCCAGTTGCGGTCCTGATTGCACAGAGCCAGAACGTGCCGGCGGGGATCGACTGTACCAAGGCCAGCGATACGGAGAGTTTCGCGTTTTCGATTGCGGAAACCGGTGCTGGGTCGACGCGAAAGCGTGTCGTTTGCCTGGTGGGCGCGGATATGCGCGGAACCATTTACGCGATCTATGAATTTTCGCAGACAGTCCTCGGCGTGGACCCAATGTATCTGTGGACTGACAAGCAGCCGGTGAAGCGCACGTCCATCGCGCTGCATGCGGACTTCGCCCGCACGTATCCCAGCCCCGTATTCAAATACCGCGGCTTCTTTCCCAACGATGAAGATTTGCTGACCGGCTGGGTGGTGCCGAAGAAGGGCGATCAGACAGGGATCGCGCTCTCGTCGTGGGACATGCTCTTCGAGACGATTCTGCGCCTCAAGGGCAATATGATCGTGCCCGGCACATGGATTTTTCCAGATGACGCGCAGGTGCACGCGGCTACCGAACGCGGGCTGATTGTAAACCAGCACCACGCAATTCCACTCGGGGTGAACGTGGCGCGCTGGCCTGACGGCGTGCCCTACAACTTCTCTACGCATCCTGAGGTTCTGGAGCGCGCATGGACCAACGCCGTGGCTGAGTACAAGCCTGACGAAGAGATTCTGTGGAGCGTGGGATTGCGTGGGCTTTCGGATTCAAGCTATGCATCGCTCGATCCAAGCGTGCGCGACAACGATCCGTTGCTCGGGCAGACGATCAACGAAGCGATTGCTGAGCAGATGAAGATTGTGCGTGCAAGGTATCCCAACGCGCAATTTGTGACCGATCTTTGGCAGGAGGGCGCGCGGCTGGTGCAGGAGGGGTACCTGAAGATTCCTTCCGAGGTTTCGCTGGTGTGGGCCGACACCGGCTACGGCGACATGCAGGACGGCGGCAAGGCAGCAGCCGGTCAGGGCATGTACTTTCACGTGGCCATGATGAACGGCCAGTCGAACCAGCTCTCGGAGATGGTGCCGGTAAAGACCATCCAGTCTGAGCTCGGACGCTACATCAAGGCTGGCGCGACCTCGTACTTTCTGGTGAACACCAGCGACGAGCGGCCCGTGGCGATGACCACCCGTGCCGTGATGGAGATGGCCTGGGGTGGCATTCCGGCGACGACCGGTGGCTCGACCGTTCCTGAGAGTGGCGCCGACACTGCCTTCTACAAGAAGTGGGCGAGAGAAGAATTTGGAGCGAGGTCAGCCGATACTCTGGCCAAGGTGTACAAGGAGTATTTCGCCGCGCCGGCACCGCGCCCCTCGTTCGGGCCGCCGCGCATGACCTCCGCCGGAAACGCTCCTCCACCCCCGCCGCGCTACAGCAATGTTCCGCTGG
Source organism: uncultured Acidobacteriaceae bacterium (assembly GCA_963758785.1). Taxonomy (GTDB): domain Bacteria; phylum Acidobacteriota; class Terriglobia; order Terriglobales; family Acidobacteriaceae; genus Telmatobacter. Next base: position 1,192,301 of record CAVWXA010000003.1, on the reverse strand, counting down.
TTGTCGGCGACCAGCACTATCACAGCGAGGCACGCCGGATCATTCTCGATTACCTCAGCGGACACCAGGTGGTCAATATTCCAAGCCAGTCGCCCAAGTGGACGCAGCCACGGGTGGGATTCTTCACGTTGAACGATGAGCAGCGTGCTGCGTTTCTGGACCGTGACATCAAGGAGTGCACCGACGCGCAGCCGCGGTGGGATACGGTATGGAAGGACGCAGAGGCCGCGGAGAGCCTGGTCGACCCGGCGCGGCGCGACTACTACCAGGCAGAGGTGCTGACGATGATTACGATCAATCGCAACGGCAATCGCATGCTGCTGGACGTGGCGCAATCGATGAAGGACGAGAACGCCGGTGACACGGCCACGGCGCTAACTGAAGCCGACGAGGCGCTGAAGGCACTGGATGAGATTCAAGCCTCAATGCACCTGGCGGAATACGGAAAGTGGGAGAACTGGTATCGCGGCGACTGGCTCACCGGCGTTTATCGCACGCGCGAGGCGGTTCAGGATTACGCAAATCACCTGAAGGATCCGATGGCCAAGTTGCCCGCGCCGGCTTCGTGGAGCGGGTGGGAAGCGTACTTCCACATCATGCAGTACGAAGACGACCGTTCGGTGGATGTGCATTGAACCGGGAGGCGGGTTCGTGTTGTGCTGCGCCCAAAAGGTCGTTAGCGTCGCATCGCTGACGGCCTGCAAATGTGTCGCTGAACTATAATTTTATTAACTCTTCGGCTTATGCGACGCGTAACGGCATCGTTCACCGGCCTCTGAGTTGTTTTCTGCCATAGGCCAAATTGAGCATGCATAACCATGAACTAATCTTGATAACGGGCTCGACCGGCTTTGTCGGTTCGCAACTGGTGCGCGAATTACTGGATCGTCAACCGGCCGCCAGGCTGTCTCTGATTGTCCGTCCGCGACCTGGCCAGACCGCCGAACAGCGCGCCGAATTGATTGTTCCGCAGCGCGATCGAGCTCGCGTCCAAGCCTATTCCGGAGACGTGACCCTGCCCAACTTCGGGCTTGACGCCTCGGACTATGAACAACTCGCAGCGGAAACCACACGCGTGATTCATTCAGCAGCCACGGTGCGCTTCGACCATTCACTCGAAGAGGCGCGGCGTATGAATGTGGAGGGAACGCGGCGTTTGCTCGATTTCGGAGCGGCCATGCCTCAGCTCCGCAGCTTTGTTTATGTGGGCACAGCGTATGTGGCGGGGCAGCGCACGGGCCTGGTGCGTGAAGATGAACTTTTCGTCAAACAGGGTTACCGCAATACCTATGAACAGTCCAAGGCGGAGGCGGAGGCGCTTGTACGTTCGAGAATGGGATCACTCCCAGCGGTAATTTTGCGTCCAAGCATAATAGTTGGCGATTCCCGCACCGGAGTGACTTCTAGCTTCAAGATGATGTACTGGCCGCTGAAAATCTATGCTCGCCGTCTTTGGCGCACGGTACCCGGCTACCCCGACGCCGTACTGGATATCGTGCCGGTCGATTTTGTGACGGCCTCGGTGGCGCAGCTTGCCTTCGAAGAGGCCGCTCTCGGCAGCACGGTTCACCTTTGTGCGGGGCCGCGCGGCAGTGCCACCATCGAGGAGATTGCACGGCGGGCAGCGGACTATTTCAAGGGGCGCGAACCGCGATATGTCGATCCGCGAATTTTCTTTGCTGCGATCCGGCCACTCCTGTTTCTCACATTGTGGGGACGCAAGCGCCGCGTGCTTGTCGACGGCCGCGCTTACCGCGACTACTTCTCGATGCGCATGCAATTTGATACTACGAATGCGGAACGCCTTCTTGGGCCCGCCGGAATTTGCCCGCCGCCGGTAATGAACTACCTTGACCGGCTTTTTAACTACTGCGTCGAAAGTGAATGGGGGCGTAAGGTAATACCAGCACAATGAATCTCATCCGCCGATTTCGACTCGCGCGAGACCGCAGCGTCACCGTTGCCAACTTGGTGGATGCATTGCTGCGTCGAAGAGGAGATTGTGAGATCTCAGTTGGCGAGGAAGGTCCCTTTCGTCTTGTCGAATTGCATGCCGTGGTCTGCTCGTTCGATGCCTTTCTCCGCCACTCAATCGGCCTGCGCCCCGGCGAGCCGGTCGCCATCTATCGCACCAACGACCGCAGCTGCTTTCACTGGTTTTTGGCCATCATCCGCGCCGGCGGCATCGCGGTACCGCTCAATCCGCAGCTCTCACTTTCTGAAGTGAGCCGGATTCTCGCCGACAGCGGCACAGAGATTCTGGTCACCGACAAAGCGGTCTTCGAGCGTACCATAGTGAATCGAAGCGCACTGAACGTCCGCATATGGATTCAGGCTGACGATGAGGCGGAAACGATGGATGGATTTGTGCGCGCCAGCTCCAGCAGCGCGCCGTTGCCACCGGCTACCATCGATCCGGCTGCTACCGTTGCGGTCTTCCATACTTCCGGCACAAGCGGGTTCCCGAAGGGAGCGGCTCTCTCGAGCAATGCACTGCTCGGAGCACGGGAGTCCATGGTGCTTTCTGGCCTATTCCTGGGACCGAGGGACATTGCGCTTGTCGCACTGCCCTGGTCGCACATTATGGCCACGAGCATTGCACTTTACGGCCTGATGGCTGGAATTCGCGGATGCTTTCTTGAGCGATTCGATGTTGAAGATGCGCTGAGCCTCGTCGAGCGCTTCGGAGTGACTGCATTTGTGGGCGTGCCGGCAATGCTTGCCCGGCTGATGAACAGCAATCCCGACCCAACACGTTTGGCAAGCGTGCGTGTGTGGCTTTCGGCCAGCGACAATTTGCCTGAGGAAGTTCGCCAGCGCCTGGGAAAGTTCGGCGCATTGGTCCGGTTGCCGGGCGGCCACCGCATTCCGCCGGTGCTGTTGAACGGCTACGGCATGGTGGAGTTGGGCGGCCTGGCCATGATGGGTATCGATCTGCCATTTTTCCCAGGTAGTGGCCAACTGTGCCTTCCCGTGCCTCCGTTTCGCGTTCGCGTAGCCGATGAGAACGGCCGGCGAGTACGTCACGGCATGACGGGAGAGTGCCAGATTCGCCGCCGCGGTCTGAGGCCGCACTACTGGAAGGACAAAGTCACTGGCGAGGGCCTGCTAACCCGTGATGGATGGCTGCGCACCGGCGACTTGGCGACACGCAACCGCCTCGGCCTGATCCGGCTGGTGGGACGCATGAAAGATGTGATCAAGTCCGGCGGCTACTCCGTTTACGTGCGCGAGTTGGAGGAAGCTATCCTGGCTCATCCGGCTGTGGCCCGCGCGATTGCCTTCGGCTTACCGCACAAGGAGAAAGGCGAGATTCCCGTCGCGGCGGTCGAATTGCAGCCGGGCTACCCGGCAGGTGAAAGCGATCTGTTGGAGTGGTGCCGGAAACATCTCGCCCCATACAAAGCTCCGCGCCATATCTGGATTCTTGATCCCGGCGGCATACCGCAGAATCACAATGGCAAAAGCCTGCGGCGCGTTCTGCGCGAGCGCTTTTCTGAAAAGATTGCCTGAGGTCGGCTAACAATCCCTAATCGTGCCGCAGTGCATCCACCGGGGCGAGCCGCCCGCCGCGCCACGCCGGAAGGGCCCCGGCGATCAGCCCCGCCAGGATCGCGATTCCCATCGCCTGCGCCAGGAGCGGCCAGCGTACCGAAGCCGAAACGATGCTCGCAGTTTGCGGCATGGCAGCGAGCACGCGCAGGGCGGTCCATCCCAGCGCGATACCGAGAAATCCCCCGCCCAGGCCCAGTATGGCTGCCTCAAGCTGGATGAGGACGAGTATCTGCCACCGCCTCCACCCGAGGGCGCGAAGAATGCCGATCTCCCGTGTGCGCTCGAAGACCGACATCACCATAGTGTTGGCAATCCCGAGAATTCCGATCAGCAGTGCAAGCGTCGAGGTACCCCACGCTGAAGCTTCAGCAAGTTTGACAAACTGATTGTCGCTGGCGCGCTCGGCAGCGGGAACTGCGCGGAGACCCGGCAGAGCGGCCTCGATCTGGGCTTGCGCACGCCTAAGATATTGCTGCCACGACTCTCCGTGAGGCGCAGGCCGCAGCCAAACATGAATCGTCGACACCTTTCCCTGCAGCCCGCTCAATTGTTGTAGCTGATCAAGCGGCATGATCATCGCATCTGCTTCCAGAGCCGATGCGCCATGGTAGATCCCCGTCACCGTGAAGGTCGAGCCCTGGATCTCCAACGTGTCACCGGGCTTCTTTTTCAAATTCTGTGCGAGCAGATCGCCCAGCATGACTTCCGGCTGGCCATCGGTAAAGCGCCGCCCCGCGAGAATCTGGAGTGAGCCGAACTCGTACGAGCTGGCCTTCCAGCCGTAAATCAGCGCGTTCACCTCCGGGGTCACGTCCATCACGTTGAAGATAGTGGGCGTGGCCTGCGCCACGACAGGCAAGGTTTTGAGCTTCTCTGCCGCGGACTCGTCCATTGAGGTATTGAGAAACGTGCCTTGAATCACCTCGATGTCGATGCCGCTGCTCGAATAAATGCGCATCCACTGCTGTTCGAACGCGCGGGAAAAACCCACCAGGCCGACAAATGCCGCGACCGCCATACCAATTCCGCACAACGTGAGGAAAGTTCTCAGCCGCCGGCGCAGGAGATTTTTCCAGACAAATCCCGTGAGTGAAAGTGAGGAAGTCATGAGGCCAGCGGTAGTCCTTTTCGTGCGCAGATTGGTAAGGGGCGAACAGCCAGCATACCTCTAATCATTCGCTTCACCTGTTCACAAAGAATATGTGGTTCGAGGAGATTCTTGCAATTCGCAGCTATGGCCCCTAGTGTCCTGAGTCTAAAGTTCGCGTACAAAATCGGGCGACGGAATCGAGAATCTGATCTGCGGTTTTGTGCCAGACGAATGGCTTTGGGTTCTTGTTGTGATGCTGAATGAAATTCCTGATAGCTGATTCCAGTTCTTTGGTTGAGCGGTGTACGCCGCGGCGAAGTTGCTTGTCGGTCAGTTGTGCAAACCATCGTTCGACCAGGTTGAGCCAACTGGCCGAAGTGGGCGTAAAGTGCAGATAGAATCGCGGCCTTTTCGCCAGCCAGTCGTGGATCAGTTGTGTTTTGTGCGTGCCGTAGTTATCCAGAATCAGGTGGACATCTAAGTTGCGGGGAACGTTTTGCTCGATGGTGTCGAGGAATTTGCGAAACTCGACCGAGCGATGGCGGCGCTGCGTCTGTCCGATCAATTTACCCGACTTGGTATTCAGTGCGGCAAACAGACTGGTGGTGCCGTGACGCGCATAATCGTGTGTGCGGCGTTCGATCTGCCCTGGACGCATGGGTAGCAGGGGTGCGGTTCTATCCAGCGCTTGTATCTGACTCTTCTCGTCCACACATAAGACCAGGGCGCGGTCGGGCGGGTCAAGATACAGACCAACGATGTCGCGCACCTTCTCGATGAACAGCGGATCGCGAGAAAGCTTGAAGGTCTCACTGCGATGGGGCGCAAGGGAAAAGGCGCGCCAGATGCGGCTGATGCTGGACTGGCTCAGTCCGCAGGTCTTGGCCATATCCCGGGTCGACCAATGGGTGGCGGCCTCAGGCTGGCTCTCCAGCGTGCGCGTCAACACCAACTCAACCTGCTTGTCGCTCAACTTGCGCGAGGTGCCTGGACGCGGCTCGTCCAGAAGTCCGTCGTTGCCTGCGCTTTGAAAGCGCTTCCTCCACTTACCCACCGTATGCGGCGTGGTGGAAAGCTTCAGCGCAATCGACTTGTTGCTCCCGCCCTGTGCGGCGAGCAAAATAATCCGCGACCGCATGGCCAGAGCCTGCGCGGTCTTGGGCCGCCGGCTCCAAGCCTCCAGTTCCAGCCGCTGCTCATCATTGACCGTGACAACCGCTACGGGGCGACCTAAACGCATCGATAACCTCTACTCTATTCGATGCGGAAGTGTCGCATACTTATGCTAATTCTTTCAGACTCATGACACTAGTCTCCTGAGTCTGAAGTTCGAAAGATAAATACAGCGGTCATCCTGAGCGGAGTTTGGCCGGTCATCCGGCCAAACGGAGTCGAAGGACCCGCATTTCCGGACTTCGGATTATGCAAGATATCAATGACTCAGGAGACTAGAGCTGGTTGCATATATACATATTTGAAGGGGCACGGCTTTACAGCTTGGTGAAAAAGACCTCCGGAAGAGAGCTCTGTAACAAGGGCACGGCTTGTCGGGGTCCCCACGGACAGGTCCTCGTTCGTGGGGTAACTTGAGCCGGGCCGCAAAAGCCCCACTATCAACGTCGGGCTTCAGCCCCTGCCGTCCCACCCTGCCCACAGAATCACTTTTTCACCAAGCTGTCTAGTCTTGCCGTTAAAGGCCAATAAATAGCTAGGTTTTAGCCCTGAGGGATGTCTTGCGATCGCCCCAAACCATTTATGCAACCAGTTCTAGTGTCATGAGTCTGAAAGAATTAGCATAAGTATGCGACACTTCCGCATCGAATAGAGTAGAGGTTATCGATGCGTTTAGGTCGCCCCGTAGCGGTTGTCACGGTCAATGATGAGCAGCGGCTGGAACTGGAGGCTTGGAGCCGGCGGCCCAAGACCGCGCAGGCTCTGGCCATGCGGTCGCGGATTATTTTGCTCGCCGCACAGGGCGGGAGCAACAAGTCGATTGCGCTGAAGCTTTCCACCACGCCGCATACGGTGGGTAAGTGGAGGAAGCGCTTTCAAAGCGCAGGCAACGACGGACTTCTGGACGAGCCGCGTCCAGGCACCTCGCGCAAGTTGAGCGACAAGCAGGTTGAGTTGGTGTTGACGCGCACGCTGGAGAGCCAGCCTGAGGCCGCCACCCATTGGTCGACCCGGGATATGGCCAAGACCTGCGGACTGAGCCAGTCCAGCATCAGCCGCATCTGGCGCGCCTTTTCCCTTGCGCCCCATCGCAGTGAGACCTTCAAGCTTTCTCGCGATCCGCTGTTCATCGAGAAGGTGCGCGACATCGTTGGTCTGTATCTTGACCCGCCCGACCGCGCCCTGGTCTTATGTGTGGACGAGAAGAGTCAGATACAAGCGCTGGATAGAACCGCACCCCTGCTACCCATGCGTCCAGGGCAGATCGAACGCCGCACACACGATTATGCGCGTCACGGCACCACCAGTCTGTTTGCCGCACTGAATACCAAGTCGGGTAAATTGATCGGACAGACGCAGCGCCGCCATCGCTCGGTCGAGTTTCGCAAATTCCTCGACACCATCGAGCAAAACGTTCCCCGCAACTTAGATGTCCACCTGATTCTGGATAACTACGGCACGCACAAAACACAACTGATCCACGACTGGCTGGCGAAAAGGCCGCGATTCTATCTGCACTTTACGCCCACTTCGGCCAGTTGGCTCAACCTGGTCGAACGATGGTTTGCACAACTGACCGACAAGCAACTTCGCCGCGGCGTACACCGCTCAACCAAAGAACTGGAATCAGCTATCAGGAATTTCATTCAGCATCACAACAAGAACCCAAAGCCATTCGTCTGGCACAAAACCGCAGATCAGATTCTCGATTCCGTCGCCCGATTTTGTACGCGAACTTTAGACTCAGGACACTAGATTCCCTCACCCATAGTGACATAACCGCGCATCCGCTCCAGTTCCTCGCGATAGGACTCGCGCTCAGCCGCCTCAGCCGCAAAGGGATCGGGCGGGCACGGGGCTGCGCCGAGACGTTCTTCAAGTTCCTGCACGCGAGCAGAGAGCGCTATGAGTGCATCGGACAGCGGGTCTTTGACCTCGTGCGGATCGGTAATGAGCACGCGCTCGCCGTTGCGATAAACGATGTGGGCGGGAACGCCAACGACAGTGGAGTTCGGCGGTACGTCAGTGAGCACGACGGAACCCGCGCCGACGCGTGAATTTTCGCCAACCGTGATGTTACCCAGCACGTTGGCGTTGTTGCCGATAAAGACGCCATCGCACACCGTTGGATGCCGCTTGCCATGGCCTTTGCCGGTGCCACCCAGCGTAACGCCTTGGTACATGGTCACGTCGCTGCCCACAATTGCGGTTTCGCCGATCACGACACCGGCGGCGTGGTCGATGAAAAGCCGTTCTCCAATCAGCGCGCCGGGATGAATGTCAACGCCGGTATAGAAACGGCCGACCTGCGAGAGTATCCGTGCCGGAAGGAGTAGCCGGTGGCGCCAGAGCCAGTGGGAAACGTGATGAATCCACACCGCCCAAAGCCCCGGATAGCAGAGCAGGACCTCGAGTTGTGAACGCGCAGCCGGGTCGCGCTCCATTACGGAACGGATGTCGTCGCGGATTCGGCCGAACAGAGACATCATGAAAACCAAGGGAATATGGCGCGGGCTGTAGGGAATAGAAAATGGGTCGAACTTTGTTGCCGCCGCCTATTCCTACTCCCTATTCCCTTTTCCCTGAGCTTCATGCCGGAACCGCGAATCGGCTCCGTCTGCAGGGCCAGCGCCTGCTGGCGCAGTGGCTCAAAAAGCACGCTCGACAGATAGCGCTCGCCGAAGTCAGGAAGCACGGCCACGATCAGCTTACCTTTATTCTCAGGCCGCGCGGCCACTCTGAGCGCTGCGCTGGCTGCCGCACCAGAGCTGATGCCGACAAACAGACCTTCCTCTTTTGCCAGTCGCCGGGCCATCTCGATTGACTCGTCATTCGTAACCTGGATCACTTCATCGATGAGCTTGGTATCGAGCACGTTGGGCATAAATCCACCACCAATGCCCTGGATCTTGTGCGGACCAGGCTTGCCTCCGGAGAGTACCGCGCTATCGGTGGGTTCGACGGCGATTGCCTTGAACGAGGGCTTTTTGGGCTTGATGTAATTCGAGACGCCGGTGAGGGTGCCGCCGGTGCCGACTCCAGAGATAAGAATGTCCACCTGGCCGTCCGTATCTTCCCAGATCTCGGGGCCAGTGGTCTTCAGGTGGATGGCGGGATTGGCTGGGTTATCGAATTGCTGCAGTATGTAGCCATTCGGCGTTTTGGCCAGAATCTCCTCGGCCTTGGCGATGGCGCCCTTCATGCCGTTAGGGCCGGGCGTGAGCACGATCTCAGCCCCGTAGGCCAGCAATGTGACGCGCCGCTCCGTGCTCATCGTTTCCGGCATGGTGAGAATGAGTTTGTAGCCCTTGACCGCGGACACAAAGGCGAGCGCGATGCCGGTGTTGCCGCTCGTCGGCTCAATGAGCACCGTCTTGCCGGGCGTTATTTTGCCGGCTTTCTCAGCGGCATCGATCATCGCAAAACCGATGCGGTCCTTGACGCTCGATGCGGGGTTCTGGCTTTCCAGTTTGACGACCACCGTTCCGGGGAGTCCGGCAGATACGCGGTTCAGCCGCACCAGGGGAGTGCGCCCAATCAGTTCAGTTACATTCGCGGCAATGCGCGCCATAAATCATCTCCTTTTTCCGGGGACATGGGCCCGGACCTCTCGTGTGACGGATGTTGGGGGTTCGGTGCAGCTTCCTCGTGGGAAAAGCGCGCGACCACGCGCACATCAGCATCGGAGCTTGCACCAGGACGGTGTTAGCGACATCGACGCATACCAATAAGGTAGACCTGTGGAGCGGGGATGGCAAGGGGAGGTTTTCCGGAAAAGATTGCCTTGTCCCTCAGCCGGTATTTCTCAGCCCCGCCGAGATGCCGTTGATCGTCGCGGCGATGGCGCGGTTCACCTCGGGCGTGTCTTCGCCGGAGCGCTTGCGGCGCAGCATATCCACCTGGATGAGGTGCATCGGATCGACGTAGGGGTTGCGCAGCCTGATGGAGTGCGCGAGCACCTGGTTAGTTTCGAGCAGCTCTCTTCTGGCACGTGATGGCCAGTAGAACGCCGCACGGTGCGATGGAATTCCGCTTCGAAGAGATCGTAGATGCGCTCGCGCAGTTTCGTGTCCTGGACCAGCGTCGAATAAAGCCGCGCGGTGCCAAGATCGGCTTTGCCCAGCGCCATTTCCACGTTGCGCAGCAGATCGATGAAGAGCGGAAACTCCCTGGCCATGGTCTGCAGCAGGGCGAGATCGGAGCCGGATGCCGCGCCAGGTCGCGCGAGAAATTCCTCGATAGCGTATCCCACGCCGAACCACGCAGGGACCAGCAGGCGCGACTGCGTCCAGCCAAAAACCCAGGGAATGGCGCGCAGATCGGAAAGGCGTGGCGAATCGCTGCGTCGTGCCGGGCGCGAACCAATCTTGGCGTTTTCCAGTTCGCCCACCGGCGTGCTCTGCTCGAAGTAAGTAATGACGCCGGGATCTTCAAGGATGTGCTTTCGGTAAAACCCGTATGCGAGTTCCGACAGCTCGTCGAGCGCCACTTCCCACTCCGGCTTGAGGACGCCAGTGAAGTGGCCCTCGGGGTCGCGCGCATTGGGCCGCGCAAGGGCGTCGAGCGAAGCAGCGATCATGAGTTCGAGGTTGCGTTCGGCCAGCACCTCGTCAGCATATTTGAAGTTGAGCACTTCGCCCTGCTCGGTGATGCGCAACTGGCCGTCGAAGGAGTTGAATGGCTGGGCAAAGATGGCGCGATGAGTGGGACCACCGCCGCGGCCCACTGTGCCGCCACGGCCGTGGAAAATGCGCAGCTTGATGCCGGCTTCGCGCGCCACAACGTGCAGATCGCGGTGCGCGCGGAAGATCTCCCAGGTTGAGGTCAGCATGCCGCCATCTTTGTTCGAGTCGGAATAACCGAGCATGATCTCCTGCCAGTTATTCCAGGATTCGAGGAGCCTCCGGTAATCGGGGCGACTCCACAAATCGCGGCAAACGCCGGGCGCGTTGCGCAGGTCGTCAATGGACTCGAAGAGCGGAACGGGCATCAGGCCTGGATCTAGACCCGGGCCTTCGCCCGCGCCCTCTACTTTTACGCCGCCGAGCCGCGCCAGCCGCACCACGGCGAGCACATCTTCAACATTTGCGGCGCCGCTGATGACGTAGTGGCGAATCGCCTCGGGCGAACAACCGTTCTTGACTTCGGCCACCACGCGGAAGGTCTCGAGCACACTTGCCGTTTCAGCGGAGAAGCCGCCGGCCAGTGTGGGCGCCATGGTGTCGCTGATGGCCTCTTGCAACGCGGCGGCGTGGGTGCGCGCGTGCTGCCGGATATCGAGAGTGTGAAGATGGAGCCCGAAGGTGCGCACCTGCAGGATGAGCGGATCGATCAGGGTGCGCGCGATACGGATACCGCTGTTTGCCACGAGCGACGCGCGAAGAATCTCAAGGTCGTCAAGGAAATCCTGGACCGAACAATAAGCCGGCAGCGCCTGGGTCAGCTTGTCGGGTCCGCGCGTCAAAGTATACGGCGTCACAGGCAGCGTGGCGGCGGCCGAACCTGGCAGTTCGCCCGTCCGCTCCAGCGTGCGCTGGATGCGCGCCTTGAGGCAGATGACGAACCGGCGATAGTACTCGAACTCATATTGCGCCCCGAAGACCTGCGCCTCGGGAGTGTGCACTTGGGCGATGTAAGTGCGCAGGCGCTCGAGAAGCGCCTCGCTCACCTGCTGCTGCTGTGCACTCGTCGTCAGCAGGTCCATAATCGCGTCGAGCTGCCGCTGGTAGTAAAGCAGCAGATGCCCCCGTGCAAGCTGCAGTGCAGCGCGCGTTACCTCCGGAGTGACAAAAGGATTGCCGTCACGGTCGCCTCCGATCCAGGAGCCGAAATGCAGCACGAGCGGCAACTCGTGCGGCTCGATTTCAATGCCGTATGCGGCAAGGAGGGCCGCCGAGATCTCGCGATACAGCTCCGGCAGCGTCTCAAAGATTGAGACGTCGTAATAATCGAGACCCATCTTGATCTCGTCGTAGACGGTGGGCCGCCGCGAGCGCACCTCGTCGGTCTGCCACAGGCCGGTGATTTCGGCCAGCACGAGCTCTTCAAGCCGCGCCATATCCTGCTCAGGGAGAGGAATACGGTCGAGAGCCTCAAGAAATTCGCCGATGCGGCGGCGCTTGAACATGACCGTGCGGCGCGCCGCTTCAGTCGGATGCGCGGTGAAGACGGGCACAATAAGGATCCGGCGGAGCCAGTTCAGCGTCTCCTCTGCGCTGATGCCCACGCGGCGCATCTCACAGAAGGTGCCTTCGAGCGAGCCGCGCTGGCGTCCGGCCTGGTCGCTAAGCCGCAGCGCGATACGGCGGCGCTTGCGATGGTTGGTTTCGGCCAGGTTGATGAGCTCGAAATAGAAAGCAAAGGCGCGCGTAAGCAAAATCGCGCGCTCGATCGGAAGCGAGTGAACAAGCTCCATTGCCCCGCTCGCGTGCCGCGCAGCTTCGTCGGTGCGGCCACGCGCCTCAGCATCTCGGCGGCGAATGGTGCCCTGGCGCAGTGCTTCCACTTGCTCAAACAGTTCTATGCCGGCCTGCTCGCGCAGCACTTCGCCGAGCAGCGTACCCAGTGAACGCACATCGCGCCTGAGCGGCGCCTCTTTCAGGTCGCCGGTCTGCGCTTCCAGTTCCGCCAGCCGCTGCGACCAGCTTTCGGGATTCCACAAAAGAGCCATCTAGTTTCGATTATGCACGACGGAATTGCCCTGGCATCTCAGGGGATCAGCCGGGCGGGACGATTACTGGCAGCGAGTCCGTGAGCTGCACGCGCAGCATTTGCGATAATTCTGGACGAGATCAATCATGAATTTTTCAAGAATTGAGAATCCCAACCGCAGAGCAATCCGAATTTTGACTCCACTTCTTTTGGCAGCGTTTTGTTGCGCGCCGGTCACAGCGGCCCAAACCACCCAGACTACGCACAAAAGACTTCTCGATTATGTGAACGGCCTGGTGGGCACGGCGCCGCTCGACAAACAGGAGTTGATCGGGAATGCGCCTCCCCCTGGCGAACGACTGTACACAGGGATGACGTCGCCGGGAGCTGTGTTGCCGCACGGCTCGGTCATTCTCGGACCCATCAATCGCAATATCGACCTCTCGTATGGCGCGGGCGTCGCCGACTCCTACTTTTATCCCAATCGGACCATGATCGGATTCACCAGTGGTGTTGGGCCGATCCTCATGCCAGTGGTCGGAAACTGGACCGTTCCGCCGGAGCGCAGCGCATCGGTCTATGAGAAGGCAAGCGAGAAATCGTCGCCGGGATATTACTCGGTTTATCTTGATGATTTCAAAACCAGGGCGGAAATGACGGCCGGCACGTGGGCGGGTATCTTCCGGTTTACGTTTCCAGAGTCGGAACAATCGAATATTCTGCTCGATCTCGGACGTGGAGGCGGATCGGTCGAGATCGTGGGCGACAAGATGGTTCGCGGACAGATCGTTCGCGGTCGTGGCGCGTCAGGCGGTCTGACGGCAACGACTTGCTTTGTCGCAGAGTTTTCGCAACCGTTCAAAGTCTTTGGCGTCTTCCGGCAAATTCCTCCCAAAGGTGCGGGATCGTTCATTGGCAGCAAGGATGTCGAATCAGGCACCCGCAGCATCACGGGCAATTACGCCGGGACGTATTTGCAGTTTTCCACGAGAGCGGGCAAGCAGGTTCTGGTCAAGATTGCGTCCGGTGAGAGTTATGAGATTGCTGAGAGCCGGCTACATTCCGAAATTCCGCAATGGGGATTCGATTCCGTGCGCAAGCAGGCCGAAGATGCATGGACCAAGGAGCTCGACCGGATCGAAGTCACAGGTGGGACGGAAAAGGAGAAAATGCTCTTCTACTCCTGCCTATATCACTCATTTGCGAGTCCACGGCTTGTTGCGCGCAAGGGAGAGCGGTTCAGGGTCCCGGGCGGTGACGTCGAGACTGCAGACTACGATCGTTATGGTCCCGTGCCGTTCTGGGACACTGGCCGCAATCAAATTGTGCTGCTGACGATGCTCGAACCTGCCCTAATGGAGAACGTTTTGCGCTCGCAGTTCGACATGGCGCGCGAGAACGGCTACATGGGCACATCGTTTCATGGCGATCATGCAGTTTTCATGTATCTAGGCGCGTGGGAGCGCGGTCTGAACTTCGACTGGGCAGGCGTCTACGAATATCTGCGCAAAAACGCGATGGATGTAAAGGGTCCGAGGGCTTATCTCGCCGAGTATCTCAAGCAGGGGTGGATCTCGGACTTTATTCCCGACCGTGATCCGAGCCCGCCGTATGCCGACGGGAAAGCAGGAGCGGCGACGACGCTTGAATATAGCTGGGACGATCACGCGCTGGCGCTCTTCGCAAAGAAGCTCAGCAAAGATGACGACTACCAGCTGTTCCTTGAGCGCGCACACAACTACCGGAATGTTTTCGATCCATCGATCGGATTCATGCGTGGCCGCACCGACGATGGCAAATGGATTTCTCCCTTCGATCCGCGCGAGCCGTATTACAACTTCATGATGAAGGAGGCGTCGGGGTGGTCCACGTTGTGGCTCGTGCCACACGACGTGCAGGGCCTCGCCAATCTGCTGGGAGGCCGTGAGAAATTCGCCGCCAAGCTCGACGAGTTCTTCACCACCCCGTACCACCCAAAGGGAATTTGCCGCGACTGCACGGGCGTGATCGGCCAATATGTCCAGGGCAATCAGCCCGATCAGCAGGCGGCGTACTACTACGATTGGGCCGGGCAACCGTGGAAGACGCAGGAACTAACCCGCAAGATTCTCAACCAGATGTACGGCAGCGATCGCTACGGCCTCGCATTTCCCGGCATGGACGATCAAGGTTCGACTTCATCGTGGTACGTGATGAGCGCGATGGGATTCTACCCGGTCGATCCTTCCAGCCCCAACTACATAATGGGCAGCCCGCTCTTCAGCCGCGTCGTAATTCACATGGGCAACGGCAAGGACTTTGAGATCGTGGCACACGACAATTCGGAGAAGAACATCTACATCCAGTCGGCAACGCTCAATGGAAAGCTCTGGAATAAGCCCTGGTACAGCCATGCGGATATTGCGAACGGCGCAAAGCTTGTGCTCGAAATGGGTCCGCAGCCAAACAAGAATTGGGGCGCCGCGCTGGACGCAGCTCCGCCTTCGATGACACAGGCGCAATAGGCGAGCGGGCGAGTCGAGCACGAGTTACTTCTAACGTGCGATGTTGCGGCGGAAACAAGTGGGACTGTGATCGTTGACCATGCCTGCGGCCTGCATGAAGGCGTAGACGATGACCGGGCCGACAAATTTGAAACCGCGCTTCTTGAGTTGCTTCGACATTTCGACGGCGAGAGGCGTTTGCGCAGGGATAGGGCCTTCGGTCCGGATCGGCTTGCCGCCCACAATGTCCCAGAGAAACGTGGCGAAGTCTTCGCCGGCTTTCTGTATCTCGAGGTAAATGCGGGCGGCTTTGATGGTGGCTTCGATTTTGGCACGGGAGCGAATAATGCCGGGATTCTGAAGCAGACGCTCGACGTCGGCTTCGCGGAAGCGGGCGACCTTGGCCGGGTCGAACCCCTTGAAAGCTTTGCGGAATGCGTCACGTTTTCGCAGCACGATGATCCAGGCCAGACCAGCCTGAAATCCTTCGAGCATGAGTAGTTCCCAAAGTGCGCGGCTGTCTCGCTCCAGCACGCCCCACTCCGTATCGTGGTATTCGCGGAGCAGAGGATCGCTTTGTGCCCAGGTACAACGGGATTTGGCTCTCTTGTTCATTACCTCGATAGTACGCAGAGATCAAGTTTGACGCGAGGCCTCAAGCATCGAGTTGCGCCATCAACTCCTCCCACTCGGCTGAAAGCGCGGCGAGCTGCGCGCGGAGTTCTGCGGCGAGCGCGGTCAACCTTGCGGTCTCCGTCGCGGAGACGTAGACGCCAAGTTGCTCGTCGGTGTGTGAAATCGCGGCCTCAATGCGCGGGATTTCTTCTTCCAAAAACGTGCAGCGGTCTTTCATCTGCTTTTGCTTGATGGGGTTCAGTCGGCGGTGACGCGCCGTGCTGTCCGTGCCGGTACCGTTGCTCCCTTCGAATCCACCTTCAATCACGATTGTTGTCCCGGTCGGCGCCGCTTTCTCTGCGGTCGGTTGTTTCGTCTCGGCCACCGGCGCTCTCGCGGCCAGCGCCTCTTTCCGGCGTAGATAATCTTCGTAGTTTCCCTCATACGCGGCCACCGCGCCGTTCTCGATTTCGAGCACACGCGTGGCCAGGCGATCGATGAAGTAGCGGTCGTGCGAGACGAAGATTACGGTGCCGCCGTATGCCGCGAGCGCGTCGAGCAGAACATCCTTTGCCCGCATATCCAGGTGGTTGGTGGGCTCGTCGAGCAGCAGGAAGTTCGCGGGCGATAGCAAAATGCGCGCCAGGGCATAGCGATTGCGCTCGCCGCCCGAGAGAACGCCGAGCGGCTTGAAGACTTCGTCGCCCGAGAACAAAAAACAGCCCAGCAGCGAGCGCAGCGTCACCTCGGGCACGCGGATCGCGGTGCAGTTGATGTCGTCCAGCATGCGCGCGTCGGGGTCGAGAACCTTGTACTGGTCCTGCGCAAAGTACTCGGCAACCACGTTGTGACCCAGGCGGATTGAGCCGGCCGAAGGCGTTTCAACGCCCGTGAGCAGTTTGATCAACGTGGACTTGCCCGCACCATTTACGCCAACAAGCGCGATGCGGTCGCCGCGCTCGATGGTGAAGCGCGCGCCAGTAAAAACCTGCTTCGCGCCGTAGTTCTTTGCCACTCCTTCAGCTTCAACCACGATGCGCCACGACGGCGGCGGCTGAGGAAACTTGAAGTGGATGACCGGCTCTTCCTCGGGAATCTCGATCCGCTCGATCTTTTCAAGCTCTTTGATGCGTGACTGTACCTGCTTGGCCTTTGTGGCCTGATAGCGAAAGCGATTAATAAATGCTTCGAGATGCTCGATCTGCTCGCGCTGGTTACGATAAGCGGCCTTGAGCTGCTCGCGCCGTTCGTCTTTCTGCGCGAGGTATTTCGTGTAATTGCCCTGATAGATGGTGAGACGCTTGTTCCAAATCTCCACGGTGCGGTCGATTGTGACGTCGAGAAAATAACGGTCGTGCGAGATGAGGATGTACCCGAATGGATAGTGACTGAGATAGCCCTCAAGCCAGTTGCGCGTTTCAAGGTCCAGGTGATTCGTGGGCTCGTCGAGGAGCAAAAGATTCGGCTTGGCAAGCAGCAGCTTGGCCAGCGCGATGCGCATTTGCCATCCGCCGCTGAACTCATCGGTCTGGCGCGCCCAATCCTCCTTGCCGAAACCGAGGCCGGTGAGTACACTGCCCACCTGCGCATCGAGCGCATAGCCGTCGAGAGCGTGAAACCGATCCTGCAACAGCGAGTAGCGTTCCGCAACAGATTGATATTCCGCACTCCCGTGGTCGAGTTCGGCCAACTGCCCGCCTAACTGCTCAATCTCCCGCTGCATTGCGTGCAACTCATCAAAGACAGTGAGACATTCCTGAAAAACGGTGCGGCCCGCAAGTTGCAGGCCCTCCTGCGGCAGATAGCCGATACTAATGCCCCGCGTCTGATCGAGCGATCCGTAGTCCAGTGTCTCCATGCCGGTTAGGATCTTCATCAACGTAGACTTGCCGGTTCCGTTGGCGCCTACGAGCGCCGTTTTTTCGTTGTTCCGGATGAGCCAGTTCGCCTCAAGAAAGAGGACGCGAGGACCAAACCGCTTACCGGCATTTTGCAGTGACAGCATGAAGCTCTATTTTCGCAGAGGCGAAGGCTGGCCGATGCCGTGGCGTAGTGCAACCCAGTAAATGCGCCGGCGGCATGCGCGATTATGTAGAACGATCAAGTAGCTAAAGTCACAAGGGTCGCTCCTAATCGACGTGGAAAACTTCCTCCAGTTCCTTCCACCACTCGCCTTCTCTGCGATCGGGCAGCGGGTTTTGCATGGGCATCATTACGGCCCACCACTCCTGCGTGGTCTTGTCGACAGCCATGCGTGCCATGTCGGCGGCATAATCGTCGCCGTGGTATTCAAAGTAACTGAAAAGCGTGTGATTGTGCAGATAAATAGAGTAATTGCGGATATTGCAGGCGTGGATCATCTTGAGAACGTCGGGCCAGACGGCAGCGTGATATTCCTTGTACTTTTCTTCGGCCTCGGGCTTGAGGCCAATCACCATTCCATAGCGTTTCACGCGCACCCCCTTGCGGCTCGAATCGCACCGGTCTGCAATCGCAGCGATTCGGATTCCATTGAATCGAATCCATTATCTTACGGCATCGCATCGAAGATACTGGATCTGACCAGATGATCACGCACAATTCACGCACCCCGGCAAAGGTAGGTATGATCAATGTGCATTGCCGCAGCGGGCGCTCAATTGAGTCCAATTTGCGGAATGCGCTGCGGGACAATTCAGCAGCGCAGGTGTTTGTAACTAGCGGGCGGACCTGCCCGATTCGGCAACGAAGCTGAAGGAATACGGAGGAAAAATGATTGCGGGTGTTACGCAACGGCGCGAGTTTTTGAAGCGGGCGAGCCTGGTAGGTTCGCTGGGGTCAGCAGCGATGATGGTGGGGCTGCCGGAGGGAGCGATGGCGTTCGGTGGCGGAGCAGCGCGCATCGTCGAAGATGCAGTACTCCCGGTGCAAGGTGAGGAGGCGCCCAAATATCACGTCAAATTCGCCGTCTGCGGCATGAGCCACGACCACATCTACGGGATGATTGGCGCCGTGCAGCGCGGTGGCGGTGAACTGGTGGTGGCGTGGGGCGGCGAAACCGACAAGATTGCGGCATTCCGCAAGCGATTTCCCGATGTGAAGCTCGTCAAGACGCAGGACGAGATCATCGACGATCCTGCGGTGCAACTGGTGTTGACCTCGCAAATCGCCAACGAGCGAGCCGGCTTGGCAGTGCGCGCCATGAAGCGCGGCAAGGATTTCCTCTCAGACAAGCCCGGTATGACTACGCTGGAGCAATTGGCGGATGTGCGCAGGACCATCGCCGAGACCAAGAGGGTCTACGCCATCCTCTACAGCGAGTTGCTTGAGGTGAAGGCCGCTGTTTATGCGGGGGAACTGGTGCGGCAGGGCGCGATCGGAAAGGTGATCCAGACCATCAACATTGCGCCACATCAGATCATCCAACACAGCGGTGACGCAGGCGGATCGATGCCCCGCCCCGATTGGTTCTGGAACCCGGAGCAGTACGGGGGAATCCTGTGCGATATCGGTTCGCACCAGGTGGACCAGTTCCTGTATTACACGGGATCGACGCAGGCGGAAGTGGCGGAGTCGCAGATCGCGAATGTACACCATCCCGAACATCCGCAATTCCAGGACTTTGGCGACATGGTGCTGCGCGGCGATCGCGGGTTCGGCTACGTGCGGCTCGACTGGTTCACGCCAGACGGCGTGGGAACATGGGGCGACGGCCGGCTGTTCATTCTGGGCACCGATGGATACATGGAGATACGCAAGTACACCAACATCGCCGTCAGTCACCAGGGCAACAACCTCTTCGTTGTGGACAACAAGCAGGCGCGTTACATCGACTGCAACGCCATGCCGCTGCCGTTTGGGCCGCAGTTCGTGGCCGACATTGTGAACCGCACTCACCTGGCGCAGAACCTTGACGAAGCACTTCTGGCCGCGGAGCTGGTCATCAAAGCGCAAAAGAATGCGCGATTGGTCACGCTGAAAGACTGATCGCGCGGTCCGCGAAGCATGGGTTGTGATCTCGCCGCCGATGGCGAACGCTGGGCTTTGCGGCAAGGGCTCGCGTCTAAGCAGCTAATCATTCTGTGTCTTAGCTGACACGGCGTATCAGCGGAGACACGGCGGCCCTCGCTCTATCCCATGCCAAGTCATTTATTTGCTTATAGATGAATTTGGCCAGCAGCATGCACAAGCTCAGAGCATAGAAACTCCGCTGCGGAGCCGATATGCTCTTTCCCACGGTCGAATTCGCCGTCTTTTTTCTCGCAGTGCTGCTCGTCGCATGGAGTCTGCACAGCTTCAACGGGCCGCATAAATTCTTCCTGCTCGCTGCCAGTTACATCTTCTACGGCTTCTGGAACTGGAACTACGTGCCCCTGCTGTTCGGCATCTCACTTTTGAGTGGATTGACGGCGCAGCGCATTCAGGCAAGCGGCTCGCAAAAGACGCGCAAGCTCTGGCTCCTCGGCGGTGTTGTCTTATGCCTCTCCACGCTCGGTTATTACAAGTACACAACCTTCATTCTCACCACGGTCCTCAATCTCTGGGCGCGCATTGGCCCTCCGCCGCGGATTCGCATTCCCGCGCCGCTGCTTCCTTTGGGTGTATCGTTCTTCATCTTTCACGCTATCTCGCTCATGATGGACGCCTACCGCGGCAAGTTGAAACAGCGGGTGCGCCTGCTCGACGCGCTGCTCTACGTGGCCTTTTTCCCGCAATTGATTGCCGGCCCCATTCTGCGGGCTTCAACCTTTCTGCCGCAGTTGCAGGTCCAGCGCAACCCGGCAGCGATCCGTGTCAATCGCGCGCTTCTGCTGATCGTGGCGGGCCTTTTCAAGAAAGTCGTTATCTCAAACCTGCTGGCGACGCGGTTAGTGGACCAGGTCTTCGCCGCGCCGCAGACCTTTAGTCGTGGCGATGTGCTGCTGGCCATATACGGCTACGCGGCGCAGATTTATTGCGATTTCTCAGGCTATACCGACATCGCCATTGGCTGCGCCATGCTGCTCGGCTACCGCTTTCCCAGAAACTTCAACGCGCCATATACGGCAATAAATCCGCAGGATTTCTGGCGCCGCTGGCACATCTCGCTCTCCACCTGGCTGCGCGATTACCTCTACATCCCACTTGGCGGCTCACGCCGTGCGGGGTGGCGCACCATGCTGAATCTCATGATCACCATGCTGCTCGGCGGGCTCTGGCACGGCGCCGCGTGGACCTTCGTGATCTGGGGATCGCTGCACGGTTTCTACCTGATTGTGCATCGTCTCTGGAGTTCCGTCTCCTGGTCACCGGTGGTTCGCCTGCGGCAAGCGGCGGTTTGGCGTTGGACATCGCGTCTCCTGCTTTTCCACTCCGTGTGCCTGGGTTGGGTCTTCTTCCGTTCGCCATCGTTCGGCATCGCCTTTGCTGTGCTGGAGCGCCTGGCCACTCCGGGCGTCATCACGCTGGCCAGCATCCCTGTGTCGCTTGCCCTGCTCGCGGGCCTCGCCGGGCAATTCCAACCCCTGCGCTGGCGCCAAACCCTGGAACACGAGCTTGGCTGCTGGCCGGCTATGGCTCGCGGCGCGGCGTTTGCCGCGGCCGTCTTTGTCGTCGAGGTGTTGGGTCCGTCCGGCGTGGCTCCGTTCATTTACTTCAGGTTCTAAGACCATGCGCGCCACAAAATACAATTCGCTTCCTCAGCTTGCCGCCGTGATAGCGGGATTCGTGGTCACAATCCTTCTCCTCGAATCTGGGGCTCTGCTTACCTGGGCCGACAGGCTCGACGTTGGCCCAGCCAGAGTCAGCGCAGTGCAAGTGACCACTGCTCTGCACAGATCCTTGCGGCCGCTTGGCGTCGAGCTGCTGCGCGAGGAAAGCCTCGACGGTCTCGATCGTCTCGGTTGGACCGACGATCCGGCCCGGCTGTTGGCGGCGAGAGAAAGGTACGCGCTCGGTAGGTCCGTCTCCGCTTCTTCATGCTCCGCTGCGACACCGAGGCAGGGTCTCGGTGCCACCAAAACGTTCTCCACGCATGCAGCGAATGCTCCCGTCGTCGCCGGCGTTCCCAGGCTCACGCCGCTCGCCCCTCTCCCGCCTGCTGCGCAAGGCCAGCCTCGCGTGGTCGCACTTGCCGGTGATTCCATGATGGCTGTCGGCCTCAGCGACATGCTGCTCCGCGAAACGGCAACAAACCAGAATCTGCGCATCATCAAGGCGTACCGCTCCGGAACCGGCCTGGCGCGGCCCGATGTTTTCGACTGGATGCAGGAATATCCGGCCATGATCGGCGATGAAAAGCCTTACGCGGTGATCGTCGCCATTGGCGCTAACGACGGGCAGGGCTTCGTCGAAAACGGAAAAACGCTCGCCTTTGGCAGCGATGCGTGGGTCAGGGTCTATCAGCATCGCACAGCCGATTTCCTGAATCTGCTCACGCAAAACGGCGCCCACGTGGTTTGGATTGGCCTGCCGCCGATGAAGTCCGGTGCGTACAGTGACCGGGCTACTGAAATTAACCGGATCGCCTACACCGTGGTAAACCAGAATCCGCAAGCCACCTGGTGGAATCCCCAATCCTATACGGGCGACGAAGCAGGAGAGTTTCGCGAAATCCTGACCACGCCCGACGGCAGGACCACGCGCATTCGCGCCGCCGATGGCATCCACTTGTCCGATGATGGCGCAGCTCTGCTGACGCCAGCCCTCATCCGCTGGCTGAATCCAAATCCGCCAACAACCACTGCACGGGTAACTCCACCTGCCGCTCCCAATCGGCAGCCGCACGAGACGCCTGCACGCACCGTACGGCCTTAAGCGGATTCGCCGGAACTCTTCCGACTCAAAGCTGCTTCACGCGCGCCGCCGGGCTACGAATCGTCTCGCGTGTCAGGCCATGCACAGTGTGTGTGCCGTGACACGGCCCAGCCTTTCCAAGCCGCACACAACTCCTTTATTTTCAGTCGACTCTGGTTGGCGTGCCGCTTGCATTTCTTCATCCCGTAGGCAGTTTGGGAATTGGAACTTTCAGGAGGATGCGATGACGGCTCTCAAGCAAAATCGGTTGGCGATGGCGGCAATGATGTCGGTGGTTCTGGCTGCGCAGTTGATGGCGCAGAGTGCGGCGCAGCGAGTGGCAGTGAATCTCCCGGTGGAGACGAACCAGGTTCCCGCAGCCGCGACGAAGCGCGTCATCGTCGTGAGCCTGGAAGACCACAAGCTGGCGCTGGTCGAAGACGGCAAGGTAAAGAAGATTTATTCCGTCGCCGTCGGCAGGCCCTCCACTCCGAGTCCAGTGGGCACGTTCACCATCGAGCGCCGTTTGGCGAACCCAACCTACTCGCACGATGGCCGCATCGTTCCTCCGGGACCGAACAATCCTGTAGGCACGCGATGGATGGGCCTCAGCATCCGTGGATACGGAATCCATGGAACCAACGTGCCCAGTTCGATCGGGAAGGCTGCGTCGCATGGATGCATTCGTATGGGCAAGGCCGACGTGGAAGAGCTTTTTTCAATGGTGGCAGTGGGCGACGAAGTTGAACTGATCGGCGAGCGCAATGAGGAGACGGCGCAATTGTTTGGCGACGGCCCGAACGCAACTCCAACAGCTCAGTCAGCCCCGCAAACAGCAATGGCATCCGCCACGCCTGCTGCGGCCGCGCCCGCCCAATCGCAATCTGCGAAGTCTCCCACCAGCTTGAGCACTCTTACTACCGCCGGCCTGACGGCCATTGCGGGTTTCACAGTTGCGGGCTCCATGTGAGGGAGGGCTGCGATGAGTCTGCTTGCACATGCGATGTCGAGTTTTGAGGTAGTGCTGTTGCCGGCGGCGGCAGCACTGCTGCTCGAGGAATTGACCTACGGAGGGCTGGTCCGGTTGCTGTTGGCTCCACGACCGGAAACTGGAAAACCCAAAGAGCCCAACTACCGGAACGGAGGCAGAAAATGCTCGCATTGAAACTGTTGTTGATGGTCGCGGGAGCCTTGTTGTTGGCTGCTGCAGTGGCGATTCCGTTGTATGCAATTTGGCTGCGCCTGCGAGCTGCACGAAAAAAAGCAGGCGAAGACGGAACCATGAAAGAAAACTCTATTGAACTCGAACCGATCACCTGGCGCCGCTCACTGGCGCTGACGATCTCTGGCTGTGTCCCGTTGCTCATGGCCGCCAGCATTGTGGTTGTGCCCAGCGGGATGGGCGGCGTGCGCATCAGCCAGGTTCGGGGCACGTTGCCGGGCACACTCTATCCAGGCGTCCATTTCATTACGCCGCTCGTTGACACCGTGCAGACCTTCGACCTGCGCGATCATATGTTCACAGCCGGAATCCTTGAACAGGGCGCAAAGAAGACACCGCAAAACACAGCCCTGGACGTGCAGTCACGAGAGGGGCTTAACATCGGCCTTGGAATTACCGTGCGTTACCGGCTCGATCCCAACAAGCTGGCCAGCGTACAGGCGCATTTGCCGCAGCCGGCAGACAAGGAAATTGTGCCGCCCGTGGTGGCCAGCGCGTGGCGGGAACTCACGCCCCAGTACACCGTGAAGGAGATCTTCTCAACCAAGCGCGAAGAGGTGCGCGCCAAGGCTGCGGCCATCATCACGCACAAGCTGGCGACAGATGGCATCATCGTCGAAGAGGTCATGCTCTCCGACATTCAATTGCCGGAAGAGTATGCCCGTGGCCTCGAAGGACTGCTGTTGAAGGAGCAGCAAGACGACCAGATGAGCGTCGATACCGATATCCAGCAGAAGCAGGTGAAAATCGCTGAACTGCAGGCTGAGGCCGAGGCGGCACAAAAGGTGAAAGAGGCTGAAGGAGAAGCGCAATCCAAGGTGGTTGAAGCCAAGGGCGAAGCGGATGCCATGCAATACACGCTGCCCCTCAAGCAAAAACAGATTGAGCAGAGCAAGCTCGAAGCTGAAGCGCGCAAGGAAGCAACTATCGAAACTGCCGATGCCGACGCGCAAGCCAAGGTCATTGACAGCAAGGCCGAGCTCGAACGGCGCAACCTGCTGGCCGACGCCGAGGCGAACCGCATCAAGGTTGTCGCTGCAGCGGACGCGGATCGCATGGCCAGCGAGGCGACGCTGCTCAACAAGTCGCCGTTGCTCATCAACAAGATCGTGGCGGAGCGGCTTTCCGACAAGATTCAGGTCGTCATGGTCCCGTCCGATGGAAAGTTTTTCTTCGCCAGTGACGTCTTCAAGAGCGCGGCCACCAATCCGATCGTGAAGCAGGAGATGGACAGTGAGCAGAATTCAACGGGGCAGAAGAACGGCCAATAGCAACCTCTATTGGTCAAGCGGGACGGGTGCGGCGGAGGCAGCGCCCGTCCTGCACCAAACGGCGTACATCGCGGTGGACGAAGGCACGTGTGAGCGCAGGCTCGGCATTGGACCGACGCCTCAGACGTTATAATCCGCGCAAACGGAAAACTTGAAAAGCGATGGAGAGTATGAGACTCATCTGGCTGATGGCAGCGATGGTTGGGCTGGCTGGAATCGTAGTTCACGCTGCGCCCAGCCCATGGGAACAGCCCGCAGCCGCACTCGCCGGCCAAATCACCGCCATTCTTGGTCCCGGGCAGGCGCACCTGACCATCCGGAACCTCTCCACAATTTCAACCGATGAAATTCCCGCCATCCGTGGGCTATTGGAGCAGGACTTGAAGGCGCACGGCGTGACGGCTGCCGGCGCTGAGAGCGCCAACACCGTTAAAGTTACGCTCAGCGAAAGCGCTCGCGAGCTGCTTTGGGTGGCCGAAATCGTCGAGGGCAATCAAACCCAGGTAGCAATCGTCGATGTGGGGCCGATTGAGCCCCAGCAGACGTCCACCGCCGGTGGGGTGACGCTGCGTAGCCAACAAATCCTCACGTCGCATCAACCCGTGTTAGCGGTGCTTGAGGGCAGTGGTTGGCTCGCCGCAGCGGAGCCCGAGTCCCTTGTCCTTTATCAGCGCAGTGGCGGCGATTGGAATGAAGCGAAACGTCTTAAATTCGTTGAGGGGCGCGGATTGGCACGAGACCCAAGGGGGACAATCGTCCCCGTATCGATCGCCAACGGCAGCGGATTTGAGGCGTTTGTTGGCGCCGTCAAGTGCACTGGAAGCTTCGGTGTCGGCGATCCATCTGGCGAGTGGCCAGCCACTTGTGTTGAGAGCGACGATCCGTGGCCCATTGCCGAGGCGCCAATTGCGCAGGAGTCGGTGCCACCGCCCGCGGCTTCAGGCGGAGCCAGCGCGCCTTCGCTCAACGCTTTCTACAACACTTCGCGCAACTACTTTACCGGGGTGGTTACGCCGAGCCTCGGTGTCGATCTTCCTCCGTTCTACAACGCCGCGCTGATGCCGCGTGCGGCCGGCTCGGCGGCGCTGCTCGTGGGCGGAATCGACGGCAAAGTACAGTTGGTGGAAAACCGCGCACTGGAGCCGGTAGCCGGGACGCGCGATTGGGGCAGCGATTTTGCCGCGCTCCGCTCCGGCTGCGGCGCGGGTACGCAAATCATCGCCTCCGGCTCAGGCGAAGCAACGAACGATAGCCTGCGAGCCTACGAACTGCCCGCGCTTGAAGCCATCCTGGCGAGTGCTCCTTTGGCGATGAATGGAACCATAATGGCATTGTGGCCGGCGCCAGATGGCAAGAGCGTTCTCGCGGTGGTGCGAAATGCGGCAAATGAATACGAGGTGGACCGTGTTACGGCGCTTTGCAATTAGTTTCCTCCTCGTCTCGGTTGGGACCTGCGCCTGGGGAAGGACGCGGCCGCATTACGGGGGCACGCTGCGCGTTGAGACTGCAAGCGATCCCTGGGGCGATTCCAGGAACAACCCCGACGCCATCGCACGTCGTCTGGTCCTCGATGGGCTCACCACGCTCGCTGCCGACGGCAACGTGAGCACTGCCCTCGCCGTCGATTGGCAATCCGACGACAACAATCATCGCTGGCAGTTTCGTTTGCGTCCCGGCGTACATTTTCACGACGGCTCGCCGCTCACTTCATCTGCCGTAGTCATGTCACTCAACCTATCGTGCGCTGAAAATTGCCCGTGGATGACTGTTCATACCGTTGGCTCCCTGGTCGTCTTTACCGGCGACTCGCCGATGCCCAACTTGCCTGCCCTGCTCGCCGGCGATTCGTTTCTCATCACGCTCACACGCACGCCAGACGGGCAAACGCCGGCCAGTCCCACAGGCACCGGGCCGTTTCAGTACACGAGCTTCAATAATGGCGTCCTTACGCTCACCGCCAACGACAATTGCTGGCAGGGACGGCCGTTCCTCGACGAGATTACGATCAGCGCCAACCGGCCGATTCGCGACCAATGGCTAGACTTGAGCGTGGGCCGCGCCGACATTGCCGAAGTCCCGCCGCAGGAGCTGCGCCAGGCGCAGCAGCAGCGGCTCACGGTGGTGGTATCGCCGCCGGTCGAGCTGTTGGCGCTGCAAGCCTCCGACTCCGGCGTACTGGCGAACCTAGTTCTGCGCGCCGCCATTGCGCAAGCCGTCGACCGCAGCGCGCTCTTCAACGTCATCTTTCAAAAGCAGGGCGAGATCAGCGCCAGTCTTCTGCCTCAGCCCCTCACTGGGTACTCATTTCTTTTCCCAACAGATCGTGACTTGAACAAGGCGAACCAGCTGCGCGGCGGGCTCGCGCCGCCACCGCTCACGCTCGCAGCAGAAGGCGACGGAACCATGCAGTTGGCGGCGCAGCGCATTGCGCTTAATCTGCACGAGGCGGGATTCAACGTGCAGGTTGTGAATGCCCGCAATGTACCCCACACTGACCTGGTGCTGCGCCAGCTGCCGCTGGTGGGCGCTGACCCGGCGGCAGCTCTCGAAACATTGCTGCGCGTCGCGGGAGAAAATGTACCTGTCGCGGGACAAAATCCCGCTGCGTTGTTCCGTGCCGAGCACGATGTTCTCGATCTCAAAATGCTGGTTCCACTGCTCGACCTTCCCCGCGCATATGCGATCGGTAGCCGCGTTCGCGATCTCAAACTGCGTGTCGACGGCACGCTCGACCTGGCTGGAGTTTCGTTGGAAGGCGCGCAGTGAATCTTCGCCAAAAACTGCTGCTGCTCTTTTCGCTCACCGTTGCTGCGGCTGTGGCGGCAGTAGCGTGGACCGTCCTGGTGCGCATTCGCCACGTCTTTGAAGTGCGCGACCAGGAAGAGACAGCACTCTTCGTCAGCCAGTTTCAGCGCGAGTTTCAGCATCGATCCTCCGAAGTCGCCGCGGCAGTTAACCGTTTGGCTGCGAGCGAGCGGGCCCGCGCCATGGCCTTTGATCTGGCGCAGACTGGGGACACTGCGCCGTATCTCACTGAGGCGCAGTCCATGGCGCAGGACGCGCAACTCGACTTCCTTGAGGTGGTTGGGCCAGATGGAAAGATCGTCAGCTCCGCTCAGTGGCCGGCACGCTTTGGTTATCCTGAGCCTGCGGCTGCTGGCGCCTCGCCAACACCTTTTCTCAAGCGTGAAGACCTGCCCGATAGCTCGACCGCTCTCGGCCTCTTTGCCGTGGATGCCATTCCCGGCGCCACGCCCACGGTGCGGCTGATCGGAGGCGAGAGGATGGATCAGCGTTTTCTCGCCGATCTGCCGGCCACGCCCGGCATGCAGATTGGCCTCTACAGCGATGGCGGCGCGACAGAGGGCGCGGGTCCGAGCTCATCGACAGCCAATCCTCCCGCCGCCAATTCTGACCTCGCCGCTTTCGATCCCGCCCGGCTTGCCGGCCCGAACGGCGGCGTGGCCGGTGCGATCCATTATCGAAGTCTCATTGACGCGGCTCGCAAAAGGGGCCAGCCAGCCAGTGGAATTGTCGATCCGACAGACCGGCGCGAGGAGAGCCTGAACGCAACCGCCATTCCGCTCAAAAACCAGCAAGGCGATGTGATGGCTGTTCTCGTGGTTGCCCTCTCGCGTAGCGGCATGATTGAGGCGCAGCAGCACATCCGCGCCATTGCCTACGGCGTAGCGGCCGGTGGTATCTTGCTCGCCATCGCGTTCAGCCTCTGGATTGCCGCGCGCGTTTCGCGCCCCATTGAACAGCTTGCACATGCGGCCGGGGAGGTAGCCGCCGGCAATTGGGATGTGCGCGTGCCGCAACGCGGGCGCGACGAGGTGAGCGTGCTGGCGCGCAGCTTTAATCACATGACGGAACAGCTGGTGAGCCAGCGCGATCGCCTTGTGCAGAGCGAGCGCGTAGCCGCGTGGCGCGAGCTGGCCCGCCGCTTGGCGCACGAGCTCAAGAATCCGCTCTTTCCGCTGCAACTCACCGTGGAGAACCTGGTCCGCGCGCGGAAATTGCCGCCGGCGGAGTTCGACGAGGTCTTCAACGAAAGCACCGCAACCCTGAGCACAGAAATTGCAAACCTGAAAACCATCATTGGCCGCTTCAGCGACTTCAGCAAAATGCCCAAGCCGGAGCTGGAGCGCGTCGACGCAAAAGAAGTCGTCGAGCGTGTTCGCGCGCTCTACGAATCCTCTGCAAGCCGTGATGCGGCGATTCATTTTGTGATCGAAGTCGCCAACTCGCCGATGCCGCTACTGGCCGATCCCGAGTTGCTGCATCGTGCGCTCTCGAATCTTGTTTTGAATGCCATGGACGCGATGCCTGACGGCGGCTCGCTCACCCTCTCGGCCCGCGCCGCGAACGAAAAAGTGGAACTGCGCGTTGGTGACACGGGCACCGGATTGACGCCCGAAGAATGCGAGCGCCTGTTCACTCCCTACTACACCACCAAGCAGCACGGAACCGGCCTCGGCTTGGCGATTGTGCAGTCGGTCGTCGCCGATCACGAGGGGACAATTACCGTGGAAAGCCGCGTGGGCGGTGGTGCAACGTTTATCATTACGCTGCCGAAGGCTGCAGCATGAATGTGAAGGCGAATATCCTCATCGTCGATGACGAGGCCAATACACTGGCCTCGCTCTCTCGCGCCTTTCGCCTGGCCGGGCACGAGGCAGTGGTGTGCGACAATGCGGAGCGCGCGCTGGAGTTGGCCCGCACTCAGCCGTTCGATCTGATCCTGAGCGACGTTGTGATGCCGCGGCGCGACGGTCTGGCCCTGCTTGAAGATCTGAAGACGGCTGGTGTCGCAGCGCCGGTCGTGATGATGAGCGGCCAGGCGCACATTGAGATGGCGGTTCGCGCCACGCGGCTCGGCGCTCTCGATTTTCTTGAGAAGCCGCTCTCGACCGAAAAGCTCCTGGTGACGGTGGAGAACGCGCTCAAGCTTACCCGCCTTGAAACCGAGAACCGCGATCTGCGCGCGCGCGTGGGCAAGCACACGCTGGTGTTCGAGGGCGAAACCATGCGTCGCGTGACGGCGCAGATTGAGCGCGTAGCCGCCAGCGAAACGCGCGTCTGCATCTACGGCGAAACGGGCACTGGCAAGGAACTGGTGGCGCGCACACTGCATGAGAAAAGCCATCGCGCGGCGGGGCCCTTTATCACCCTCAATTGCGCCGCGGTTCCCGCGGAGTTGATTGAGAGCGAGCTCTTCGGGCATGAGAAAGGTTCATTCACCGGCGCGGCGCAGCGCCACACCGGCAAGTTCGAGCAGGCGCACCGCGGTACGCTTTTTCTTGACGAAATTGGCGACATGCCGACCGCCATGCAGGCCAAGCTGCTGCGTGTGCTTGAAGAGGGCGAGGTTGAGCGCATCGGTTCTGCCAAGCCCACGGCCGTCGATGTCCGCGTGGTAGTTGCTACGCATCGCAACCTCGAGCAGCTCGTCGATTCCGGCGGATTCCGGCGCGACCTCTATCACCGCGTCGTCGTCTTCCCCGTCCAACTGCCACCGCTGCGTCAACGGCGCGAAGATTTGCCCGCGCTCGTCGAACACTTCGCGCGCCAGGTGAGTGCGCAGAATGGATGGAAGCCCTCGATCTTTAGCGCTGCCGCCATAGCGTCCCTGCAGGAGTATGCGTGGCCCGGCAACATTCGCGAACTGCGCAATGTGGTCGAGCGCCTCTTGCTGTTGGCCGGTGAAGAAGTCGGCGTCGAAGACGTGCGCCAAGCGCTGCCCGTCTCTCATTCAGGCGCAACCGCCGGCGCCAGCGCCCTCACCGACGGTGACGCAACGGGCCCGCTCGCGCAGCGGGTGCTCGCCTTCGAGCGCTCCGCCGTGCTCGAAGAACTCGAACGGCATGGCCGCCAAATTACGCAAACCGCAAAGGCGCTGGGGCTCGAGAGAAGCCACCTCTATAAAAAGTGCCAGCAGTTGGGAATCGACTTGCAAAACCTGCCGCCACGGGTCTAGAGCATTTTCTTTAATAGTGTAGACTTGTCGTGGCGATGATCCGCGGCGAGTGAATCGATGGCGAAGCCATAGGGGGATGACCTGCGCCGTAAGTTTCTGTTTGCTTACGATCAAGGCGAGGAGACGCTGGAGGAACTTGCGGATCGGTTCCTGGTGAGCGTGGGCTGGGCGAAGAAGATCTCCGCACAACGGAACCGCACCGGGCAGGCCGAGCGGGTGCGGCACCAGCCCGGGCGCAAGTGGCGTGCCGGTGTCGCGGCGCAGCGACAGGTGATGGATTGGGTGGCATCGAAACCCGATCTGACGCTGGCTCAACTGCAGGCCAAGTTGCATAGTGAGGCGAGCATTTCGCTCAGCTTGGGTCGGATCTGGCATCTGTTGAAGAAGTTGGGTCTGCGGCTGAAAAAAAGTCACTCCACGCGGTCGAGCGGGACAGCGAAGCCAACCGCGAGCGACGCGAAGAGTTCGCGGCGCGCATCCAGTCGATCTCACCGGAACGGCTGATTTTCCTTGACGAGAGCGGTGTCACTACCTCGATGACACGGCTCTACGCACGCGGTCCGGGAGGCAGACGCATCCACGAGGCGACGCCTGGCGGTCACTGGAAAATCATGACGATTCTGGGCGCCATGAGCCTCAGCGGTATGGTCGCAACCATGACCATCGAAGAGCCTACCGACACCGATATCTTCCTGGCCTACGTTGAACACCTGCTGTACCCGGTGCTGAAGCCCGGCGACGTGGTGGTGATGGACAACTTGAGCGCGCATAAGGCGCCTGCAGTTTGCCAATGGATCGAAAAAGCCGGCGCGGAGCTGCTCTATCTGCCGCCCTATTCTCCCGATCTGAACCCCATCGAGAAGGCCTGGGCAAAACTCAAACAACTGCTTCGCGCAGCCCAGGCTCGAACCAAAGAAACTCTCGATCAGGCCATCACAGAAGCCCTGCCATGCATTACTCCCGGCAATGCCCAGGCTTGGTTCAGACTCGCACTAGATGGTCTACAGTAAAACAGAAAATGCTCTAGCGCTGCCGCTGAGAGGGGCACCAAACAATCGGCAGCTAGGGCGGGGCAAACGACGCCGCTTGGGGTTCACGAGGAACGCGGTCGGTCCGCTGTCCAACACATGATGCGCCCGACTGCCTGTGGGCAGGGAAACGGAGATACAAGTCAAAAGCCGAGGCCCTCTCCATGGCAAAGAGCCAGCAGGCTGATGAGTGTGGACCGGGTCACCTCCGCGCCTACAAATGCGGGTCTTGCGACTCGTGGCATCTGACAAGTAGTCTCGGCAGACGCCAACGCTAATACGCCCGCATCGGTGGGAACTCTCGGATGGCTGTTCGTGGGCGGGGTACAATCGATCCCTGTTCGTTTTCCCGCATGAAAATGATGCCTACCTCGCGTCCACCACAGTCTCATGCGTTCCGTTTGCCACGGCGCTAAATCTCCACGATCTCCTGTGCATGAACTTGAAATGCTGGCTACCACTGCGCAAGAACTCCATTACAATTCTGAATTCTAAGTTTTCAGGAAGCTGTGGGCTTGTCTTTCAGAAAGTTGGAGGCAAAGCAGGGCAGGGGAGCCGTTTCAGCTGCAAAATCATAGCGCGGCATGGAAAAACCTCCACCCGCATTCTCCGCCCGTGATTGGCGCGTCTTACGCGTATTTCGGCGTATTTTGACGGTCCCCTGCGTCGTGTATGTAATTGCAAGTACTCGTTATTTACGCCCTGGAAAGGACGGCGTCGGCGGTTCAATCCCCTCCCTGGCCACCATGCATAAAATGCAGAAATACGGGCCGCGCTCAGGTCTTTGCGCGTAGCTCAGCGGTATCGCCCGCGGCCCCCTGAAAGGCCGGCGCGATCGGCACAACGCCGCGAAACGATATCGGGATTCAGATTTTGAAGCGATGCCCGGCCCCCGGATTCTCCAATATCTTCTTGAACAATCCGAGGGATCTTCGGCCATGCGAAGTACGGCTTACTTAGACCTCAGCCGTGCAGGTCGGTCAAGCTT
Source organism: uncultured Acidobacteriaceae bacterium (assembly GCA_963758785.1). Lineage (GTDB taxonomy): Bacteria > Acidobacteriota > Terriglobia > Terriglobales > Acidobacteriaceae > Telmatobacter. The sequence goes on along the minus strand of CAVWXA010000003.1, from coordinate 1,159,492 downwards.
CAACTCTAAAAAGTCAACTTCAACGACATTTGGCCAATGCGCGGATCCTTGGCGCTGCTGATCTCGCCAAAAGCCGCATTGCCGGCGGTTACATTCGGGCCATTCGGATTCGTGTGGTTGAACACGTTAAAGTACTCAGCCCGGAACTCCAGGCCAACTCCCTCACGAAACGGGAAATCTTTGTAGAGCGCCATATTCGAAACAGCAACTCCCGGGCCCTGCTCGGTTCCATCACCAACTGTCCCGTAGTACCCGTTCGCGGGCCGGGTGAAGATGGATCCTGTCGCCGTTCCTGCGCCTGTTCCCGGGCTGAACCAGAAGGCATTTGAGCCATTCACATAGGGCTTCCACATCTTCGGATACGAGAGTTGCCCCACTAGGTTTGGGTGGGAGATGAGCCCAAGATTCGAACCAGTGATTCCGAACGTTGTAAATGAGCCGCTTTCAAGAGTGGTCATATCGGAGTACTTCCAGCCACCCAGGACGTAGTGTTCCCATCCCTGCTTGAACCAGGGCTCGCTGAAGATTCCGCTGAAAGTGAGCACCTGCGGCGTATCCATACTGGAGTTTCCATACGCCGATAGTAGATTGTAGGGATTCTGGAATCCGCCTGCGTTATCCAGATTGTGCGACCATGTGTAGGCCACAGTCAGATTGAAATTGTGTCCCACGGGATGCTTCAGGCTCACTTCCAGCGCATCCCAATTGTCGATTCCAATTGGGTTGTCCCACGTAATCGTCCCGTACCCTTGGTACGGCGCGTAGTATGCGGAGCTGTACCCGCTCGCGTTAAGGTTTGGATTGAAGTTATACGAAACGCCACCAACCGTCGTTGGCTGCGGCTGGTTGAGGTTGTAGCTCGTGTTCAGGTGATTGGCGATGTCTCCCGCACCGGCCAACATCAAAAGCCAGTTACCCGGAAATTGTTGCTCCAGGCTCAAACTCCAGGTTTTGATCATTGCCACCTGGTAATCGTTTGGCATACCTGTAACAGAGGGGGCCGTAGGAGCCGGCGCAATACCGCCGGTAACGTTTGGGAATGTGGGGTCGGTCAATGTCGTCTGGTTAAGCACCGGATAGCTGACGCATCCTTGCGCGCAGGCCGCGCCCATTCCGCCATTGCGGTTATAGGCATAACCAAACCCGCCGCGCACCGACGTTCTGCCGTTCCCATAGACATCCCAGGCAAATCCAGCCATCGGCCCAAAGTAGAAATTGTGCTGGTTGGTGATGTTGAGCGGGATGCCGTTCTGGCCGTTCACCTCGATTCCGTTGTCGTAGTTCGTCGCGAAGGGCCCGGAAAGAACGCCGCCGATCGACACCGCGGGAACCGTCGTCGCATTAAACAGTGAGGGTGCAAAGTTCGCTGAGTAACCCGCCTGCGAATTGGGGAAGGGCATCCGGTACATGCGAAGTCCAAGCGTAATCTTCAAACGCCTCGCAACGCTCCACTGGTCCTCGAGATACGGGGTGAAGATCGTGTAGTGAATGTATTTGCGCACCGCGCCGCCGCCCTGATCGAAGCTATTCGGCAAGCCCAACAGGTAGTCGGCAACAGCGTTGCCGGACGCATATCCGCTGAAGCTGGCATCGCCAGTCGTATTGAGCACGGTCGACCACTGGCGTTTGGTTCCAAAAACCAGCTCGCCGCCAGCTTCGATAAAGTGCTTTCCGCGCAGCCAGCCCCAGTCGTCTGAGATCGTGTCTTCCAGGTCGGTCGCCGCAGGGATGATATTGTTGGCGCTCGATCCAAATTGCGACCAGCCGTTAGAGAATGTGACGTGGGGCACAAAGTTTTCCAGGTATCCACCGGTGTATGGGAACGATTCGCTGTATCCGGATATCTGCGACGTTGCCACGATTCCCCCAAATGTGTGGGTGATGTTGTAGTTGTTCATCGCGATGCTTGTCTGGTTCGTCATCAACGGCGTGTACATCTGCGTCAACTGGATCTGCGCCACCTTGTTATCCGATAGGAACACGTCGTAGTTCGTCGTATAGGGCGAGCCCATCCGCGACGCCGCTGCGTTGTACGCATCCTGCGACTCCCAGAGAAGCTCCCCGGTCAGGCGATACTTCGGAGTAATGTAGTGATCGATCTTGGCCTCTTCGTCCAGTTGATTCGTGACGTTGGGTTTTGTGTTGATGTAATTCGTGGCGTTCGATGAGTAGTTTGGCAACGGCGCCAAAGCATTGAGCATTGCCAGCTCAGATGAGTTGACCTGCGACATCGGGATGAGCCAGTTGCCGCTGGCATCCTGGCTGAAGCAGGCCGCCTGCGAGGATGCGCTGCAACTACCCGTCTTCGCGGGGTTCTTCAGGAATGCCGTCCCGTAATAGTTTGGCGTCGCTGCATACGGGATCGGTGACGCCGTTGTTCCAGGGAAAACCGCAAAACCGCTATCGGCGCTGGACGTGTTCTGGCCGCGCATCGTGGCCAGCGGAGTTTGCCCTGTTGTCACTTGCTCCTGTTTTTCCTTGATCCACTGCTGGTTCCAGTAGAAAAACGTCCTCTGCTTGTTGGTGTTGTAGTGCCCCGGAATGAAAACAGGCCCACCCAGGTGCCATCCGTAGATATTCCACTCCTCAGGCGAAATGCCCGTGCTCGCCGGAACAAAGAAATTCCGCGTGTCGAAGACCGTGTTGCGCAAAAACTCCCACGCTCCGCCATGGAATTGGCTGGTTCCGCTCTTAGTCTGCACCATCATCACGCCCGCGCCCATCAGCGTGTACTTCACGTCGTAGTTGTTTTGCAGAACCTTGATCTCCTCGATCTCCTCCGGAACCGGCGTAATCGTCGTCTGCGTCATGTTCCCCGTGTTTTCGTTCCAGATTCCATCGATTGTGTAGAAGGTCCCGCTGGAGCCGGAGCCATCGATGTTCACATAGTTCGATGTTGCAAATCCTCCCGGCCCCATTGCCGTGTCAGGCGAAGTGTTGATCACGCCCGGCATCAATTGCACCAGGCCCTCATAGTTCCGGCCGTTCAGTGGAAGCTCCTGTGCCTCTTCGCCTGAAACTGTGCTTGAGACCTCGGCCGTCGCCGTTTCAACGACCGCTACGCTCGCAGCAACCGTCACCGTCACAGTAGGCTGGCCCGGCTTGAGCGTGACGTTCACACTGAAAACCGCCGCCGGCTCCAGGTAAATGCCAGTTTGCTCATAGGCGCTAAAACTTGGGCTCGTCACCTTCACGTCATAGTGCCCGTTCGGCAGTCCAACTTCTTGAAACGCCCCTGTAGAGTTCGTCACCGTGTGCGTAATGGCTTTGGTGTCGGTATCGGTAATCGTGACATCGGCGCCCGCCACCACTGCGCCGCTCTGATCTGTAACCGTTCCGCTGATCGTGCCAGTCGTTGTGAGTTGAGCTCGGCATGGGGAACCGCCGAGAAGAAAGATCGCATTCGCGCAGACGAGAAGAATCCACGCCTCTTTGCCTGCAAAATGATATTTCGGTTTTGTTTGCCTCACTTTTTTGCCCTCCAGGAATGAATTGTTGCTTTGTGTGCAGAGACTTCGCCGTTGAAGATCGATCATCATCGCGCATTGATCGATTACAAGCCGGCACTATAGCCCCGGAAGAAATCATTGTCAAGAGAGCGGTATCTCGGTCGAAAAGACCGGGTCGACGAAGATCCGAGTTTCATCTAAAGCTATGTAAACAGATATTTTATAGCGGCGCCACCTCATCTCATCGCTCGCGTTCAGTCGGCGCACGATTCACGGAGAAACGTCTTCTCGTTCGGTTTGCGAGACCGGACTCTAGCTCTTGTTTGGACGGGGCAAGGCTACTATTGGCAAAATTATAGATGGCAGAATTGACCTGCGAACGGCCCGGCGTGCCGGCCAGATCTTAGCGTGGATGGTTGTGACAAGTTTGCGTAAAGCAGCCGGGAGCCTCTGCTGGTCGGCTTCTTCTCCATTCCGCCCGCTCAATCGCGTGCGCCCGCCCCTGAAGCCGGCGATTCAATCCCGTCCCTGGCCACCATCTACCTGGGTATTTAGCGGCCCCTTTTGAGATTCGTTGCACGCACGATCCACCCGCCAAGAACACGGGTTATACCGGCTATACTTTTTGGGCGTTTCGCAGTATAAGGAAGGCGGTTGGCGGCTTAAAGCGGCTTAAAGCTGAAGACCACCTAACCATCGGGAAAACAGGGGCTTGCGGCAATATCCTCAGTAGAATCAGTAGACTGGAAAACGGCGGGGTTAAAGTCCCCTCTCTCCGCCAGGACTCCTACTCAATTCCATTAAAATCATTAACTTAGTTAAGAGTCAATAACTTAGAGTTGTCGGGCTCCCGACAACATGCTTGCAGATTTTGCACTGTTTCCAGCCTGTAAGGTCCAAAAACCCGACAACCCGACAACAACGAATCTACTGACGATCTAGTGAGCATTCCAGAGAGTCACCGCTCGAAGCCGTCTCGCCGAGGCTTCAGGTGGTCGACGACTACTCGCACGATGCAACTTGCGAATGAGCAATCCCCGCATCCGTTGAGCATCTAATTCATGAAAGAATCTCGCGATCGAAGGGCCTGATCGATAGTACCGTTGATTTGCCAATCAATGGCAGTTTTTCCAAAACGCCGCGTATTCGCCTACCGACGTCGCTTCATTTGTAAAAGATGTGCTCAACCTCCATGGCTTGCTTGGCAGTTTTGACCAGAAGTGGCAGGACGGATACTGCAACACGCCCAAACGCTTTCCGTCTGAGTGGCCTTAACTTCGCCGGCACACTTCTTGTGCACCTGCCAGCTCCCGACATCCCGAATGTTTCAATCAGTGGGCCCGCGCTGACTGATGCCGGATCAGCCAACGTAATTCCGTTCGGTTATGAGAGTTTCGTGTTTTCGGAGGTTGGTTCATGATTTGGAATCTTTCGCAACTCAGAACGGGTCATTCTCAGATGTCATCAACAATCATTGACGGCGAAGCTGAGCCTGCGTTTTGAACTCCTGAGTTCGCCCTGCAACAGCTCCGCGGTACGGCCCATGCGGCATTGATCAATCTCCATCATCATTCACTACTTGGTTGGCAAGCCCCCCAGGAGGCTTCGCAGTTCACTTCTTCGCCCGGCACAGTCCTTGGTCAGCAGCGTCCGTGTGCGAATACAGTGAGTCAGCCGATGACAGTTGACGGCAATGCTCCAATCGTGACGGTAATTTTCAAGCACACGAACGGGACTACAGATTGGCTCGCCTCGTCTTCGACTCCGGAAGTGATGCGATCATCTTGGACGAAAGTCTGGCGAACGATCTGGGATTGAAACCTACAGGCGAGGCGATTACGGACGGTTATGCGTTATTTGCCCGCAAACTCACCTGTGGCTCTTAGTGGATCGTTCGCTAATGCTTGCTGCCGGAAGGAGGAAGAAGCTACTTCGATGCTCGATTTCATAGACGGTCCTTACCGGAATCTCCTTTTTGAATGCAGCCTCCGCGCCCGCAAGCGCGGCGACTGCAATCGACCACGGTGGATTCATTTCTTTTCTGCGTACGGTCCGACTTCGGGCTTGCCTTGCGTGTCTTTGAGCGGCCCGAGCTCGTCAGCGACGCCACGCGTAATGGCTGAGAGTTCGGTGCCGGCCTGGAAGCAGGTGAAATCTGGCCGGTTGACCCAGCTGATGGGCCCGCAGAGTCGTTTGTGCTCAGAGATCGCCGCATCGTGCACGATATTGATCAGCCGCTCGAAATCCGGTGAGCCAGCCCGGTAGCCGGAGCGATTGGCCAGATCACCGGCGGCGGCAAAGATGGCCGTCACGCCGGGAATGGCGGCAATTTGTTTGGCCTGCATCAAGGCGGGCAGGGTCTCGATCATCTCGATCAGCACCAAGTTCTGGTTGATGGTAGCGCGATATCCGCCCGGGACGTTGCCCCAAAACGCCGGACCAAAGGCTTGGCCGCCGCCCAGGCTGCGGTCACCGAGGGGCGGGAAAAAGGCCCAGTCTCTGGCTTGGATACCCTGCTGCACCGAGCGGACGGTGGGCACGATCACCACGAGCGCGCCGAGATCCACGGCGTGCTGGATTTCGCGCTCGTCGGCGTCGGCCACTCGCACACCGGGCACAGCTTTGGCGTGGGGACAAGCGGCCCACATGCGGCCCACATTTTCCCAATCGCGCGAATCGTGTTGCATCTCGACCCAGATGAAGTCGTAGCCGGCGTTGGCCATGGCGCAATAGGTTTCAGGACTATCGCTGCTGAACAAGGTCCCGCCGGTCACCTTCTCGCCTTTCATCATCTTGATCATGACCGGATTCCAAATTTGGGCATTGGGCGGGGGGGCATCGGCTGGGCCGCGTTGCCATGTTTGTGCATTGAGGGGGCCCTCATTGATGGCGCCGGGGAGCGCTTTATCGATGCTGTCCGAGTTTTGGCCGGCGGGCGCCGCGAGCGGGAAGTCGGTCGAGTAATGGACTGCTGTTCCACTACCGGGAGTTTTTCCACCTGAATTATCCTCAGTGGCCTGGTTCGATTGTGTCCGCGCCTGGACGATCCTTATTCCGAATACAACCGAAACCGACAAGGCTAGCGCCAATCCGAGAAGCGCGACCAAAAACTTTCGATGATTCATCCTGAACTCCTTCCGGCATTCTTGTAGATCGCAGGCTCTAGACTTTCTCACCGGCCGCTTCCTTGCCGGCGATGTACCCCTGACAGGTACTCCGTGCCAAGCCGTGGAGGCTGAAGCCGCCAGCACACTCGCCTCCAGCGTAAAGCCCGGGAATCACGTTCCCATGAAGATCCACCACCTGGCACTTCGCGTTGATGCGCAGCCCGGCGCGGGTGTCGTGTATCACCGGCGTTGCCCAGGCAGCATAGAAGGGTGCAGTTTGAATTTTGTATTTGGGTTTCGGTTTGTCGAAGTCCGCGTCCCTTCCGGCATCGACAAAGGAATTGTAGCGGGTGACTGTGTCCTGGAGTATCGCGGCGGGCAGCGGCTTCGCCTGGTACTTCATCATGACTTTGTCGGCCAGTTCCTCGAGCGAACTGCCTTCAAAGAAGAAGCCGTGGTCGATATCCACGTCGGGCGGGTTCGGGTTCCAATTTTCGCGGTTGACGGCATCGGCATCGAAGATTGCCCATATCGGTCCGCCACCGTTGACCGGCTCGCCGGTGCCGGCCATCGCGGCATCGAGGAAAGCCGTGGAACGAGCGTCCATCTTCACGTTGAGGAGGTTGTGGTAACTGCCCTGCTCGTACGGTTTAACCATGCCGCATCGATTGGAGCTGAATCCTTCAGCGGTTTCGTCGTAGAAGCGCCGTCCGGCCTGGTTGACGAGGATGACGTTCTGCCAATCGGTTACGGTAAGACCGGAAGCGCCGGCCTCTTTGAAATAGGCGCTCCCGGGCAGCCATTTCAAAGCGCGATATCCGTACCGGCAGCCCACCCATCCCGGCTTGGTGATGTTGATACCGAATTCGGCAACCTGGTTGTAGGCTCCCCACAAGGATGCCCCAACCGCCATGGCCGCCAATTCGCCGCTTGCGTCCTGAAAGGAATGCGGCTCGCCAGCCACGCCGCAGTATTCTTCGGTCAAACGAGGATCGAAAATGCGGCGGAAGTTTACGTTTCCTGTCGAACCGCCGGTGGCAAGAATCACAGCCTTGCGAGCGCGGAAATTCACCATTTTCCCTTTGTTGTTCGCCACCACACCCAGCACCCGGCCGGAGGTCTGGTTCTCGCGGATCAGACTGTCCATATGGTGATTAAGCAGGATCGGGATATTCGCCCTTTTCGCGGCGACCTCCAGTGGGCGAATCAAGCCGACGCCGTGCGACCTGGTTTTCTGCAACGACCCTACAAAGGGCACACCCGCCTCGGGACGCACGTAGTCCAGCGGCGCGCAGTGCATTTCGCGAAGCACTGAGTTGCCAATGGACGTGCCTCCCACGTTGTCGGGGCCCTGGTCCACGAACGTCACGCCCTGGGCCACGAGCCATTCAAACGTGGCAGCAGCATGGTCGGCAAAAGCGCGGATGATTTCGCGGTCGTTGTAACGATATTCGGGGAAACCATTCGGTTCAATCACCGACCAGTCTACTAGGTCCCTGAACAGAAGGTCGGGCGAATCGGCAATGCCGTACTTCTTTTGCACGCTGGTTCCCCCGCCCAACGGGACGTTGCCGGCGCTGACAATCGCGTGTCCGCCGACGTCGCGGCTCGCTTCCAGCAGAAGCACCGATGCCCCGGCCTCCTGCGCGCGAAGCACAGAAGGCAGACCCATCGCCCCCGCTCCCACCACGACCACGTCCACTTCGCGGTCCCACTTCACTCGAACCGGAGCGGCTGAAGCCGCCTGAGGGACCAAGCTGCCGGTGGCAACGCCGGCGCCTGTTATCGCTGCCTTCCTGAAGAACTCTCGACGCGAATCTTTCATTGTTTGCCCCGCTCAGCATGCTCTCTCGTCAGCCGCATCGCATGAACGTCTCCGCTGTTCGACCAAGAAATCTCATCTACGCTGTGATCAAATCTTTATCGATCTCCACGCCCAAACCCGGACCTTGCGGCAAGTTGAGATAGCCTTCCTTGCCCACCAACGGCGCGTTTTCCATAATCGCGAACCCGTTGGTATAAGCGGCTACGGGCGGGTCGTGGAGGATCTCAATCCACGGCGAGTTCGGCCAGGAAGCGATCGCGTGAAGCTGAGCGATGGTGCCGAGATTGCCTCCGCCGTGATGGGGAATCAATCTCTTGTGGTATGCCTGGGCTAGAGCCCCGATCTCACGAAAGCCCGTGACGCCGTCGGCCACCATAATATCGGGTTGAATGATGCTCAAAGCATTCTGTTCGAGTATCCACCGATATTCGTGCACGCCGCGATTGTTCTCTCCCCCGGCGATGGGAATGTCCACCAGGCTGCTCAACCTGGCCAGTTCATCGAAAGAGTAGCGCAGCCGCGGTTCTTCCAACCAGAGACAGTTCAAACGCTCAAGTTCCTGCGCGGTCTCGAGCGCGCGGCGAAAATCCCACATCACTCCCGGCTGCCACGTGCCAAAGGCCTGGGCTTGGTTGGCGTCTACCATGATCACCATGTCGTCGCCCACCGCTTTGCGCACCGTTTCGACCAGTTGCACGTCCTCCTTCAATGTCAGGTAATGCGCCCGAAGCTTAATTGCCCTCCAACCTTGCAATTTGAGCTCGACCGCCATCCGGGCTCTTTCCTCCGGAGTGGAAAGCTGGATCATGCTAGCATAGGCCGGTACCCGATCCTTGTCCGCACCCCAGAGTTTGTACAGAGGTTGGCCGGTAGCCTTGCCAACAAGGTCCCACAGCGCAATCTCCAGAGCCGAAACTGTGCGTGGGCTTCCACCCAGGTAATAGCGGAGCGGACCGGCCAACTGCTCGATACTGAACGGGTCCCTACTGATGAGCTGGGACTTGGCCGCCTCCAGCCAGGCCGGCTCCATCTCCGGCCCGATGCCCGAAAGTCCTTGGTCGGTTTGAATCTCGATGACCGAGCCGCCGCCGATCCGATGTGTGCTCACCGTTCCTGGATTCCACGCCGCTTCCATCCTGCCGGTTTCACGAACGACCTTCAATTTCACGATCCGGATGTCGGTAATTTTGAGCGGAACCGCCGAGCGCAACTGCGGCATCAGCGAAGTTAAATGTGGCATCAGAACGGCAACGGGTGCGGATTTCAGAAAAGCTCTTCGCTGCATAGGCACAGGTATACCACCCCACCCGACATTGGGAGGACGGGTGAATAGATTTCTTTATACCTTGAAATACTCATCCAACAAGCTGCTGCGCAGCGGTCTCCTGGCCAGCTTCTAGGCTCGCATAACCCATAAATTCTGCGGGGGAGCCGATTTTCCATCCACCTCAAGAGCCATGTACATATGCGTCTCGATGAAGGCTCCACTGCCCTGATCGCCGACTCCCTGCCGGCCAAAGCTCCCGCTCTGTAACCTGTTGCGGGGCTTGCCGCCCAACTTTATGAACGATAATGGACGCCATCGCCAGCTTCGCGCGTGATCAGCTTATCCCGAGTTTTCCCCGCCTCATCCGCTCCTTGAACGCTGGTGGGCCGTAGCGACGCGCAATTCGGTTCGCCTTAAAACGAAGTCCTGCGATTGTTGATGCAAATCTCCATTATCATTCAATACTTGGGGTGGCACGCCGATGGTAGGCAATTGCCCGGGGCGCCGACTTTTCGTCCAACTCGCTCACGCTTGTCTTTTGCTGCCGCACCGCGGGCCACAACACTACGATATCGATCCTCATTGGTGATTGACCAGATTGAATTGATCTCTCGCACGATCGTCTGTCGCGCGCAGTGAATTGAGTGAACGCAACGCCGTCTCTTTAGTTTCCACCTCAATCAGCGCGGAGGCTCGGACTAGGTCGTCTTTCAGCAGATAAAACGAAAAGGCCAGCAGAACGGCACCTTTCATCAGCACTGTGATCGATTCGGCGCGGGTTTATCACAACCACGCGGGGTTGGAATGTACGGCTTTGTCATCCTCAGACTGCCCCTGCTTTCCAAGAGGATAGCCTTGGTGCCAAAATAGCCGACCAGGTAGAACGATGCCCCGAGCGATAGGACATCCTTGAAGAGGAACAGACCCAAGAAACTCATGTACCCTATCCCGTGCACTTGAATTATCGTGCCTGGGGTAGTTGTGAACATTGTGCTCGTTGTAAAGAACATGACTGATGTGATGAGCCCGCCTATAATACCGGCTTTCGGTCTCAAGAATCCTGCGATGAGCAATACAGCCGCAGTGATCTCACTCTTTCAGGGTTTTTTCACCAGAAGAATCGCCGACATCTGCGAACAGGGCAATGAGCGCGGACATCGCTGGTCCGAAGTCGTTTCAGGTGGCGTTCGTTGAAGACGATCACGTGGTCCAGCAGATCACGCCGGCAGGAGCCCACGAATCGTTCCGCCACACCGTTCTGCCAAGGGCTTTGAAAACTGGTTCGCTTGGGCTCAATGCCGAAGCTCTTGACTGTTTCAATGACCGCTTGATTAAAAACTCCCTCCGCGATCGAAGATCATGTGCGCCGGCGCGGAATCATACGGAAATGCCTCACGCAATTGCTGGATTACCCATGCGCTCGTCGGATATTTGGTCACATTGCAGTGAAGAATCGTCCGTCGGTTATGAGCGATGACGAAGAAGCCATAGAGCACACCGAAGGAAAGCGTCGGGACGGTGAAAAAGTCCATCGCGGCAATGGCCTCGCGATGATTGCTCAAGAACGCCAGCGGCCTGATGCGCGGAATACAAATCAAAACCGGCATGGGACAGGCGCGTTGTTAGCTCTGCAACGTCTGCATTGAACTGGGGTGAACGCGTGTACGCGGCGAGGACGGATTGATGATATTGACTCCGCCTCGCGATCAAACTGGTCACAGCTGAAGATCTAAGTTAACTCGATATTCCGCCGAAGGGATCCAGTTACTCTCTGGCCCCGGCCGGCAATGCGACCGGGGCCAGGTTGAATCGAGTTAGAAAGAGAACCTCGCCGTAATCTGGATCTGACGAGGGGTGTTGTAGGACGAAAGATTATTCTGCACCCCACCGGTGCCAGGATTATTCCATCCCTGTACGTTCAGCACGTTAAAAGCGTCCACATTAAAGCGCAGATTCATCTTTTCATTGATGGGAAATACCTTATAAACCGAGAGGTCCTCAGCGTAGTTAAACGGACCAGCGATCCAAGTTTTCCCAAGGTAATTGGCTGCTGTCGTCCCCCCCGCCTCGTTGTTGGCATCTGCCGGCCCCCCAGCATAGGCGATGGTCGTCTGGCTTCCGTTAGCTAAAGTGACGACCACATCGTTCGTTCCGTAGTAGGTTGTTCCAGGCGTGTTGTCGATCGTCGTCTGCACGGGGACGTACGAAGAAGGAACACCTGTCACGCAATTAGAGGTGCAGGTGCCCAGCGGCGCGGGAAGCACGGTCGGAGCAAGGTAGCCGTTGTACCACATGAAGGAGTGCTGGCATACGCCGCTGCGACAATCGAGGATGGGATAGCGGTGCTTGTAGATTTGAACCGGATTAGTCGCTCCCCAGTTGCCCCCTGAGGTTGGCTGGAAGGCAAGTGAGAAAACGCTTCCATCGCCGGCGATTTGGAAACCCCCGACTAATTCATCCAAAAAGCGGTTCGCATTGCCCATGAACCGCTTGCCGCGTCCGAAGGGCAGATCGACGATCCCATTGAATGTAACGTGGTGAATTGGCGTGTCGCCTGCATCAAGCCCGTACCCCTGGTATTTATCCATGGCGTGATAATCGGCCCATGGCGGCAGATTGGCAGGACGGGGCGGAGGAGGAACACCGGCATAGATGGTTCCATAAGGCGAGGACATTGTCCCGACTGTGCCTGAAACGCCTGGAAAGTCAGCGTCGGGATCGATGTTCGGCGGGATTGTACCCAGATTGTCTCCGCCCGCGCGCAGGTCACGAGAGAACACATAGGAGATTTGATACGCGATGCCACGATGGAAAATTCGCTGATAGGTGATTTGGGCCAAATTATCGTTGGACCAACCTGTCCGCGTCTCCATATTATTAGCGCCCCAGGTCGTCTGGTTGTAAGGTCCTAAAGCGGTCGAGGAATAGGTATTCTGTTGAGGAGTCCCAATGACAGAATATCCGCCGGTGGGAGGCGTGGTCCCGTTGGCTATCTCCCATGCATAGGTGGAAAGAGGATTATTGTAAATATCTTCGAAGGCCAAGTTAGTCGCGTGGGTCCAGATCCAACTCAGTCTGAGCGCTGAGTTTCCCTTGAGCCGCTGCTCGATCGTGAAATTGACCTCAGAAATGAATTGAGGCGGGCTGTTCGGCGAAACAGCCTCATCTGCAATACCAGGCAGAATGCCGTTAGTGGAATTGGTGTTGATTGCGTTGGCAGTGTTGACGCCCATTACTCCGAACTCCGCGGAGTCGTTATATCGCAGCAGTTCATTCGGCAGTCCATCGACTGCCTGGTTGGCGGTGGCATAATTCTGCGAAAAGGGCACTGTGAATGGATTCTGGCCACCAGTCGCGTATTCGATGTAGTCCTCGAGGGGCAGGGGATTGGCAAATCGTCCGTAGGCTGCACGAACCACCGTGCCATATCTGCCATCAAAGGGCTGATATGCGATGCCGACCCGCGGCAGGAAGTTGAGATTGTAGTTCCTCATGAGGGTATTGGCGGGCAACCCGGCTTGTGAGGCGGTCTCGAACTTAACGCCGATATTCTCATCGTTGGTAATGATGGCCTGGGTTGTCCATCCTTCGGTAATGAGAGTTGAAATCGGAGCGCTCAGCACCTCGGCATCGTTCGCTAGGTCAAAGCCGGTCATCTTACCGTCTTTCGTCCAGATTGCTGGATGAGCCTCATACCGGAGGCCGAGATTTAGCGTGACGTTTTTGCTTATGTGATAGTTGTCCTGGAAATACGCGTCCACTTCGTTGTCGTGATAGTGATTCCAGCCGCCATGCAACCAGACCTGATACGAAGCTGCGTTGCCGAGGAAGAAGCTGGAATCGGCGTAGCCGGTATTCGCATACGCGGTGTAATTCGCACCCGTCGACGGGTTATACAGTGCGGTGGGGTTGGGGCCGAAATTGAACGTGTCCGCAGATTGCTGCGGATATTGCGCCATTCGCTCATGCCGATAGCGCCCGCCGAATAGCATCTGGTGATGTCCCCATGTCTTCGTCAGATTCTCATCGATACTGGATATGATCTGATTTTCCTTCGCCGTATTGGTTTGGCTGCTGCCAAGCTGGAAGATCATCCCGTTGATCAATGGGAAGCCTTGTTCTCCGAAGTTATTCGGCAGGTTGAGCTCTGACTCGTAGTCCGTGGTCGGAGTAAGGGCCGAGGCGCCCGGCAGTTTCTTCTCACTGAACCACTGTTGGCTGGCAACGGTTTCGGAAAAGAAAGTGGGTGAAAAGACATGCGAAAAAGAGATGGTACTGTAGTAACCATTGGTGGGATTGTTCAAATATCCGGCCTGTGACACTGCAGCGCCAGCCGGGATATTGATACCGTTCGAGTCGTAGGCAAGGTTTTGTGGTCCGCTGCTTATATTGGTGCCCTGCAGATTCTGGGTGTAACGCAGATAGGCGCGGTTCTTCTCGTTGAACTCATGATCCAGACGGATGGTCATCTGAGGCTCCAGATTCAACTCCGGAGTCTCCGCGGTGTAATTGCTTGTCACGAGGGGATCAGCCGTTGTGCTCGGCGGAGGTAACAGTTTGTAATACAGCTTCGCCACAGGGGAGATTTCGCTGCTGGGGATGCTGTTCACATTTGAGCCGGTCTCGTTGTACTCCTGGGTGAAGGACTGACGGCAATAGAGGTTGTTGGTCGTCGAAGTGCTGCTGGGAACCGGGCACGCGCTGTTGTGGGTGGTTGTGGCAGGATCGTAAAGCGTCTGGAGGACACCACTGCTATTCACCAACCCGCTGAAGTTGCCTTGGCCCATAGACTGAGTGGGCCATGTGGTTAAAGTGGAAACCTCCTGTGCCAGGGAGAAGCGCTCGTATGCGAAAAACCAGAAAGACTTGTCTTTCCCGTGATAGAGATGGGGCAAAATAATTGGGCCCCCCGCAGAAGCGCCAAATTCGTTCCGTACCAGATGGGGAGCGGAATAGTTAGAGGGATTCTGCCTGGATTTGGCAATACCAATGGCGTTATTGCGCGCCGTCTCGAAGGCGGTACCGTGCATTGCGTTGGTTCCAGACTTGGTAGTGATGATGGCCGTGGCGGGAGTTGCATACTCCGCACCAGCATTCAATGCTTCCATCCTGACTTCCTGGACGGAATCCGGATCGATAAGCTGGCTGCCGCCGCTGCCATAATAGAGTCCTCCGCGCAGATTGTCCTGCGTGGATACGCCGTCGACGGTGTAGATAACAGCCGATGGCATCAAGCCATCAATGTCTTTCCCACCGTTTTCCAACCCAGGCGTAGTTGTCGAAAGAAGGTTTGTGAGGAAGCGACCGTTCATAGGCAACTGGTTGATTCTTGCGTTTTCGAGTGTTGACGAAATGGAGCCGTTGTCGGTGGTGGTGAGCTGAACGGTATCCCCCGCCACGACGACCTGCTGCGTGATCGCGCCGGCTGTGAGAACGGGATTGATGACCGCATTTTGCGCCACCAGAAGCTGAATCGAGGTGGTGTAGGTCTTCATGCCTGAGGCGTTGACGGCGACTTGATAGGTGCCTGTAAAGAGCTCCGGAACCTGGTAGAAGCCGACACCGTTGGACTTGGTATCGGTCTTCACGCCTGTGGCGACGTTAACAACGTCGATGGACGCTGCGGGAATTACTGCACCCGTAGAATCGGTGACTGTGCCCTGGATGGATCCGGCGCCGCTCTGCGCCACGAGAGTGCGTACACATGTCACGACCAGCAGCGCTCCGAAGAATGCAGCTGTAATCTTCTTTGTCGACCTCATCGACAACCCTCCATAAAATGCGCTTTGTACCCATTTCGTCTTCTTTAACGTCATCTTGTTCCTCCAAAAATCCATCCGGTAGTGTCTGGCTCGCCTGCCAAGTCTCTGAGGCAATGTATCTTGTCTTTTCCCTGGAAACGATTACACTCGGATGCTATTTTTCTTTCCATGTCCGGATAACGCGCCCATTAGAGTCCTGCGAATAAGAACAAGTCAATATGATCAAAGAACCGTTTTCTAGTAGTCTTTTCGTACTAATTAGACCGACTTTTAGCTTCGAAAATGATACGGAGCGAACAATCGAATGGCGCCGAATTTTTATCGTCGAAAATCACAATGTCGTCCGCTTGGGATTACAGGCAATTCGAGGCACAGCTCCGATAGTACAAAGAGACTAGTCCAAAATGATCCCGCCTTCTCATTGACGAATCTGTTGTTGCACAGTTTAATTGCCACTGGCTCAACAAGTCCGCACCCTAGTAGGCTTGACCTCATGCACGGCATCAACTTGCGGTAAGGGTGTCAAAAGCGACGAGCGAGAACAATTTTGGCAGGTGACTTCGGAAAGTTCGCCTCGTGTGCTTCAATTTGGCGCGAAATTCACCTTATGAGAACTACGATGGGGGAGCTTGCGGAGACTTATGTGCTAACTCGTAGAGAACTGGTTGGAAATCTGCTAAAGGGCTCAGCTGCTCTGGCGGTCGCGTCAGAGCGAAAGATCTTTGCAAGAGGAGTGACGCCATTCTCATTGAAGCTCGCGAATACCGCTCCGGTCGAAGTCGCGGCGAACTTTACAGGACTGGGCTATGAGATGTCGTCCGTAGCGACGCCCAATTTGCTGAGTCCTGCAAACCAACGCTATGTCGAACTTGTTCGCGGGCTGGGACCGCAGGGAGTTCTGCGAGTCGGTGGCATCGTAGCCAATTTCACGCAATACGTGCCGGATGGGCCGGCCAAATTTGAGCGCCAGGGCACCGTCATCACACACGCGTCGGTCGAGCGCTTCGCTGCATTCTTGAACAAAGTTGGGTGGACCGCGATCTGGAGCGTTAATTTTGCGCAAGGCACGATTAGCGATGCCATCAAGGAAGCGCGTGTTGTGATTGAAGTGCTCGGGCCGCGCCTTCTGGCGCTTGAGATTGGCAACGAAGTGGACAGTTACGGAAAAGGACAGCCATTTCGTCCGGCAAACTATGACTATGATGCGTATCGCAATGAGTATGGCGAGTGGCATGTCGCGATTACGAAGGCCATTCCAGGTATACCGTTTGCCGCGCCCGACACCGCCCGCGCGGCCGATTGGGTGGTGCGCATGGCGCAGGATGCAAAGGGCGAAGTGCAATTGCTGACGACGCACTATTATCGCAATGGCCAAACGCGGGGCACAGCGGAGCAATTGTTGACTCCCGACCCGAGACTCAATGAAATCTTGCCTCAATTGCGCACGTGCTCGCAGCAAAGCGGCATACCATGGCGCATGTGCGAAATCAATTCGTTTTCCGGAGGCGGGCGGCCTGGAGTGAGCGATACGTTTGTTGGATCGTTATGGACGCTGAATACGATGCTCCTGCTGGCGCAATTTGGCTGCGCCGGAGTGAATATGGAGACGGGGGTAAATCAGCTTGGCTTCGTCAGCTCCTACTCGCCGATTCAAGACGACGGCAGGGGCGTGAACTTCGCGGGAGTGCCGTATTACGGCATGCTCGCGTTTGCCACAGCATTTGCCGGAAGCCATCAGCTGTTGCCGCTTGAGCGCGGAAGCGCGAGCGATTCGATGCATGCGTATGTTTTTGGCGCTGGCGGTAAGGCGCGGAGTGCAGTGGTCGTTAATATGGATTCCGTTCAGGAGGCACACGTTTCAACAGCCAACCTGGGTATGAACCGCGCAAATCTCCTGCGCTTGTCTGCGCCAGCCGCCGACAGCAAAACCGATGTGACGTTCGGAGGAGCACCGGTGGAAGAGAACGGTCGATGGAAAGCGGCGCATTCCGAACGGGCTCACAACGGGAGTTTTGTTGTGCCTCCGATGAGCGCTGCGGTCGTGGTTGCAGCGCATGGATAATGCCGAACGACGCGACTTTGGCTGAAGAGACTACAGACTTTTGCATTTTGTTTGCAAGGATAACCGATTTCTGAGGAGTTACAACGATGGCCGACCGGCGAGACTTTCTGAAAATGAGTGCAGGAGTTGCGGCGACGAACTTACTGCCCGGAGCTAACTTCGCTGTCGCACAAGCGCACTCCGGCCATGCGGCAGGCGCCAGGCCGAACATCATCCTGATTCTTGCCGACGACATGGGTTTTTCTGATCTCGGATGTTTCGGGTCGGAGGTCTCGACGCCGAATCTCAACCGACTGGCCTCGCGCGGCATGCGGGTGAGCCAGTACTACAACAACCCGCGCTGTTGTCCTTCGCGCGCCTCCGTCATGACAGGTCTCTATTCGCAGCAGGCGGGCATGGGTATGATGGTCGCGGACTATGGGCGCTATCCATTCCCGGGATACGCTGGAATTCTGAGCTCTAAGACGATCACAGTTCCGGAAGCGCTGAAGACCGTGGGATACAACACAGCCATGGTAGGAAAATGGCATTTGGCGCCGGAGGATCCCAAGATCGGGATGGGGAACTGGCCTTTGCAGCGGGGCTTCGACAAATATTGGGGAATCATCGCAGGCGCCTCTGTGTATTTCAAGTCAACGAAGCTGTATGAAGGAAACGATCCGCTTCCGGCGCCTGCTGAAAATCTTTACCTGACGGATCTCTTCGCGGAGCATGCCGCCGGATATGTGGCAGAACTCGCCCAAGAGAAGAGGCCTTTTTTCTTGTACACGGCATTCAACGCTCCGCATTGGCCGATCCAGGCGCCCGAAGAAGTGATACAGAAGTATGCCAACCGCTATGCGGGCGGATGGGATGAGTTGCGTGCCGAACGCCACAAGAAACAGATCGAGATGGGCCTGGTGGACGAACGTTGGCCACTTTCTCCGCGCGATCCGCGCGTGCCGGCGTGGCAGCACGCACAGGACAAGGAATGGGAAATGCGGCGCATGGCCGTGTACGCAGCCATGATCGACCGGCTCGACCAAGGCATCGGGCGGATCCTCGATCAAGTGGAAAAGTCGGGGATTGCCGACAATACGCTCATCGTATTTATGTCAGACAATGGCGGAAACTGGGAAGAGATCGCTCCGCGCAGGCGCATGATTCCCGACGGCGCCATTGCCGCGCATCTGCATACCCCGTGCCAGGTTGGCGACGCTTGTGCCGGCAATGTTCCAGGCGTGATGCCGGGAACGATGAGCGGATTTCAAAGCATTGGAATCCCGTGGGGCAATTGCGCAAACACGCCATTCCGCCTCTACAAGCATTATGCGCACGAAGGCGGCATCAGTTCGCCGTTCATTGCCTGCTGGCCGCGCGTCATTAAGCCGACCGAGCGGCCAGTGAATGCAATTGGACATGAGACCGATCTGATGCCGACCTTTCTCGAAGTGTCGGGTGCAAAGTATCCGGCAAACGTTGCTGCCGGACCGCTGCCCTCGCTGGTGGGCCAAAGTCTGGTTCCTCTATTCAACGGAGGAACGCGGAAGCGCAGCCCAATTTACTGGGAACACGAAGGCAACAAGGCAGTGCGCGATGGCAAGTGGAAACTGGTTTCGCGTTTTCCCGATGGCTGGGAGCTTTTCGACATGGAGGCAGATCGTACCGAGCAACACGATCTGGCTGAAGCGGAACCGGAGCGCGCGAAGCACATGGCGGCGATGTGGGACGAATGGGCAAGAGACATTGGCGTACAGCCCTGGCCCATGCCGCAAACACCGGATGTACCGGAGCGAACCGGTACCATGATCGTCCCGGCTTACCTCGAGCAATATCAGAAAGACGGGTCGGCATCACAATAGGTAACTGGTCAAAACGCGCGGGTGTAAAACCTTGACCGAAGCCGGAGGCCCCCCGGCAAACGCGCGGGTAGGACGGCGGTTCCGCCCCATTCACAGAAGTACAACCTGTGATCGCAATCAAAATGGCGAGGAACTATGAGCGGGGAGAGTTCCATGGCAAGACCGGAAGCAACGAGAGCGGGAGGCCTCACCAGGCGTCGAGTGATATCGACTTTGGCTGGTGGCACGGCAGCGCTCGCGGTTGCGAACTCTCCCGGTGCGTTCGCCTTTAGGAAGGCATCTTCTCCAAGAAATGACCTTCCTATGGGTGCCCCACGAATGATTCGAGCATTCGACTATCGTGGAGTGCGCTTGCTCGAAAGCCCATTGCAACAACAAATGCTCCGCACACGAGACCTCTATTTCAATATGTCGAACGATGACATGTTGATAGGTTACCGAAGAATGGCAAACCTGCCCGCGCCGGGTCATGACATGGCAGGATGGAGTGCAAGGAGCACGTCCGCGACGTTTGGGCAGTGGTTGAGCGGATACGCTCGCCTCGGCTGCGCTTTGCAGGACCAGGCACTCATAAACAAATGTATCGATTTGATAAGAGAATGGGAAAAGACGATTGGTCCGGATGGCAATCCAAGAATTCCCAAGCCCTATGGCTGGGAGAAGCTGAGCTGCGGGCTAGTCGATGCAGCGAAATATTCCGATTACCCTCACGCATTGGAGATTCTCGATCGCATCACTCAGTGGGCATCTCGGAACTTCGATCGTTCGCGGGTACCGGCAACGCCTGCAGATCGAGCGGGGCGTGGGCCGGCCAACACCAACGAGTGGTATACACTTCCGGAAAACAGCTTCCGGGCCTACGAGATGACGGGCAACAAAGCGTTTCTCGACTTCGCAAATCTCTGGCTCTATCCGCTGTTTTGGAACCGCTTCTTACACACTGCGGCGCCTCAGGATGCGGCGTGGCTCCATGCGTACAGCCACGTCAACAGTTTCAACAGCGCTGCTATGGCGTATTCCGTTCTACAGGACCCTGGATATCTGACCGTCATTCGTAATGGCTATGACTGGATTCGCCAGACCCAGTCGTATGCAGCAGGCGGATACGGCCCGGGTGAGTGGACCGTACCGGCCGATGGCTCGCTGGGCGATTCGCTCGATGTGCGCATCGACCACGCGGAGATTCCTTGTGGAGTCTGGGCGGGATTTAAGCTTTCACGATATCTGATGGAGTTTACGGGGGAAGCGCGCTATGGCGACTGGATAGAGACTTTGTTGTACAACGGGATCGGCGCTGCCTTGCCGATGGATTCCGACGGCTCGACCTACTACTATGCGAATTATCATGTTGCGATGGCGACTAAGATTTACTACTGGTCAAAATGGCCCTGCTGTTCAGGTACATATATTCAAGACGTGGCCGACTACCACAACTTGATTTACTACCGCGACGACCACAGTCTCTATGTGAATTTGAACGTCCCTTCCGAATTACGTTGGATTGTTGGCGATACACCGGTTACTGTCTCGCAGCGAACCGCGTATCCAGGGACGGAAGAGACGCAACTTTCAGTCACCGCTGATGGGCCTGTCACATTTGCTCTAAAGATACGTGTGCCGTCCTGGTGCGCGAATCCCGTTATCGCGGTGACGGGTGAAAGCCGAACCTTCAGTGGATCACCGAATGAGTGGATCACGATCAACCGTACTTGGCACGACGAGAAAGTGACTTTGCGTTTTCCAATGAGGGCACGCGCTGTGCCAGTCGATGTGCAGCATCCGAACCGGATTGCAGTGATGTTCGGACCCCTGCTGATGGTTCAGGATGCTCGCTACACCTTACCGATCCGAGGCGATGAGGCCAGCATAGTTTCCAATCTGACCAAAGTGTCGGACCTTCCCGAGCTTCGGCTGAGCACGGACGGTTCATCGACGTACAATACCAACGCAGTGCTCGCGGATATCAATACCGCCAATGATGAGGAAGTGGGCCACTTCATACCGTTTTACGTCGTTCCACAGCGGGATCCGTACCGCGCTTATATCGATATAGACAGGAAAACATTTTTCTAGCCGCGTGCTCTCAATTCCTGCTAGCCGGCTCAATACCAGACTCATTTGGTTTATTCTTTCTGAGATTGCAACTCGTCTATGACTTTTGGATCCGACTCCGGCACGAACGGGTGGCATTTCATCAGGACAACGACAGGCGTGGTCTTGGTGCTGTTGGCGCTTCAATCGCTCACAGGTTGCCGCTCGTGGAGAGCCAGCAACGAGATCACTGCGATCCCTCTGTTTGCGACGGAGAACTTGGCCACCTGCGAGCATGTCGGAATGGAAGAGGCGCTGGCCGGAACACGATTTCGTTTACATTGGAATGGTCCATCGGACGGCGATGTACAACGCCAGATTGATCTACTCAACGACGCTGTGAAGGGCGAATCTTACGGTATTACATTCGAACCGCGAAGCCTATATGCAGCCAATTCTGTAATTGAGGAGGCTGCGGGGCGCGGCGTTCCCGTCGTCATCATGTTGCATCCGGTTCCTCTGGAACCGCGACCTCACATTTCGTTTGTTTTGGAAGATATCGCAGAAGGCGCACGGCTCGCTGCCGAGCGGATTGCACTGGTAACGCATGGTCGAGGGGCGGTGCTTCTAGTGGGCCTTGATTCGCTTACCCCGGGAGGGGTGGACCGGTTCGATGCAGTGGAAAGTTCGCTCCATGAACTCGCTCCGGGGGTCGTCGTCAAGGCGCGCATCGCAGCGCCACCGACGATCAGTTTCTTCGTGCCGTTGATTCGGCAAACCCTGCAGCAGCAGCCTGGACTGAGCGCAATTGTAGCGCTTGACAGCCACGCAGCATACGCCGCGGCAGAGGTAGTGCATCAGTTGGGCGCTCAGAGTCGCGTCGGTATCGTCGCATTCGATCAAAATACTGAAGTTCTCGCCTCATTGCGACGCGGTGGAGTGGATTCAGTGATCGTGCAGAATATGCGCGAGATCGGACATGTCGCGATCCGAAACATCGTTGCTGACCGCTCCGGAAAATTCGTGCCCTTGCTGACTTATGTCAAGCCAGTGCTGGTGACGCAAGAGAATATCGACAATGACCATGTCCAGCAAGTGCTCCTGATGAACTGGGACAAGCCCCGATGATGACTGCAAACTTTTTACGGAAGCTCGGCGCGACGATTGGAGGGTCGCTTGCCGTGCTAATCATGGTTTTCCTGGTCTGGCCTCGCCGAAATGTTCCTCATTTGCCTTATCACGATTCTTTCCGAAAGCATGTTGCCGGCGAGTGGAAGCCTTTAGGTGGATCCTGGCGCATTCAGGATGATGCGGTGATCAATTGGTCGGACGAACAAGGTTCAAAACTCATTACTGGATCTTCGAGTTGGTCGAACTATCAGGTATCTTCTGACTTACGTCTATTGGCACATGGCGGCGACATTGGATTGATTGTCCGCGTTAGCGAAGCTGAAGTCGGAACGGACGCCTACCGGGGCTATTACGTCGGGTTGCGATCAAGCGACTCTGCAATTGTGATCGGGAGGGCCAATCATTCATGGATTACCGATCGCCCGGTCCCATTTGGGGAGCAGATTCAGAGCGGCCGCTGGTATCACCTCAGGGTTGTTGCATTCGATTGCACAATCGCGGTTGAGGCCATCGATCCGATGACAGGCGTCCAGAGCTACTCCGCTTTAAACGACGACCCAGATCACTGCATTAAGAATGGGCGACTCGGATTACGCTCAACGGATACGAGCAGCGCGTGGAGAAACATCGCGATCACGTCGGCGAGCCGTGATGACCTGGAAGAGGTTTTGGCAAAAGTCCCGGAGGTCCTGCATCCCGAATATCCTATTCGTGAGGCAGATTTCGCAGGTATGCGGGCCAAGTATTTTCCGGACATCTATCCATTTGGCAACCCTGAGATTCCCGCTCGAGGCAATATTCCCCAGACGGACCGCAATCGTCAATCGCTTGACAGGACTCCCCTCATGTCGGTTCTTTCATTGCGCACGGAGCCGCCAACGGGGAAGCCTGAAAGGCTGCGAGGCGTGATTACCTCCATCTCGCCCGTATACCTCGAAGACGCATCAGGAGGCATTAAACTACAGGTGCCTGACGCAGGCGCCCTTTGCATCGGAGATGAGGTAGAGGTTGCTGGCCAACCTTCTGGTGAAGGTCGCAATCTTGTTTTTGTGGCGGACGCGGTACAGGTTCCAAGCCAACGAATTCCGCTTTCACCGGCCTCGATCACGCCGGCACAAGCCGTGAGCGGAACCCATGAAGGCTCACTTATTGAGATAACGGGAGTGATTCAGTCGGATTGGCGGCTCACGGACGGCTCCTCGGTTTTACGGCTGAAGGCGGACCAGCAGTCCTTTGAGGCGTTCTTGCAAGATGATCCGTTTAGTTCAAATGCGAGCTGGCCCGCGGGAAGCACCGTGCGCATACGCGGCATCTGCACGATCAATCCTGACGAAGCAAACGAAAGCAGCTTTGCAGTCCTTGTGCAGTCGGCCGCAGACGTGACTCTATTAGCGGGGCCCTCCTGGCTGGTTGGCTGGAGGCTGTTTTTGCTGGTGATTCTTGGATTGTTGATGACCGCCCTTGGTGTCTACCTCTTCATGCGCGCGGAGAGATTGAAAAGCAATGCAATCACTCGAGAACGAGAATGGCTTTCACACGAAATGCACAATACGCTCGCGCAGAGCTTTGCAGGAGTCAGCTACCACTTGCAAGGGCTCCGGAAGCTTGTTCGCGAAGAAAAGGGCTATCCGGTCGCCCTGTTCGAAGAACTCGATCTTGCCTGCGAGATGGTTGCAGGGACGCATCGCGAAGCAAGTTCTCTGATTTCGGCTCTTCATCCAGATGCGCAAGCGCGCGGTGATCTCCTTTCCCTTATCGAAAGAGCCGCCTTGCAAATGTTCGAAAAGCGCGGGCCTTTAATCAATCTTCATCGCCGTGGGGAGCCACGTTCGTTGCCTCCTGCCCTCGCGGACGTGATGTTTCGTGTCGCCTTGGAAGCGATCGCTAACGTCTTGCGCCACTCGCAAGCAACAGTTATTGAGTTAACAACGGATTGCGCCTCGTCTGGTTTCAGCCTTGTTATTGAGGACAATGGTCGAGGTTTCGATCCCGATCCGGATAAATTTGGCTTTGGACTGCAGGCAATGAAGCGCCGCTGCAAAACGGTAGATGCACGGTTAACAATCGAGTCAATGCCCGGATATGGAACGAAGATTACCGTCACGTCGGAGAATCAAAAGCGTCACCGCTTTTGGCGTAGCGCGCGAATCACATAGGAAATGCACGAGAGAAGAAAAAGCACCGACTGGCCCTTTGTGTCATTCTTCGAGCTGGACAAGCCCCTGCTGAATAGCTATTGCAATTCCCTCTGTGCGATGCGTTGTACCAAGCTTTTCGAGCAGGCTCATCACGTGATTGCGGACCGTGTTCTCGCTGATAAAAAGCTTATCTCCAATCTCACGATTGCGAAGACCCCGCGCGAGCAACTGCAGAACTTCCCGCTCCCTTGCACTTAACGGGTTTCGTGCGAGCCGTTGGGCCAGTTGGTCCGCGATGTGAGGCGGAATCCATCTGCGTCCTTCATGGACGGAATGAATTGCATCCAGTACCTGTTCCATTGAGGCCGTCTTTAGCACAAAGGCCATCGCGCCTGCGGTAATAGCGCTATATACGTCTTCGTCAGAATGGTAATTGGTCAAAACAACCGAGCGTAGCTCAGGACGCCTCTTACGTAACTCGTGCAGCAGCATGTTGCCGCTCATTCCATTCATGCGCAGGTCGGTCAGTAATACATCGACCTCCAAATTCGCAAGCGCAGCCAGCGCCTCGATCCCAGAGCCCGCAGTGCCCATTACGCGGATATCGGGCTCGCGGCGCAGCATCGACTGAAATCCCTGACGAACGATGGGATGGTCGTCCACGATAAAGAGGCGAATCTGATTCACGGATTCCATTGTAGTGGCCTGGCTAGGTTGCCGTATTGGCCAACGCAGATTGGATTGTGGCTATTTCCTGCCACTCTTGAGCGACCGAAGCTTCATTCCTTTCAAACAGTCTGTGGGGAGTGCATGCCCCCCTCGTCAAAAGAAGAGCGAAAGATCAACGCAGTCGGCCATGGCTTGGTATCCAGCATCATTGGGATGAAGGTGATGGCCGCTTATTCTCCCGCGTTATCGCCGTAGTGACAAAGCAACGAGCATCCCAGTGGTATCAAGTTTCTCGCCGCCTCTCAATAGTGAAAAAAGCCTATTTGAAATTGGTCTCTAGTTCGCATTGACTTTTGCTATCAGTGGCAAATCTAATAGCGTCGGCTTGAAACATCATATTATCGCGCCTTCTCAGCTTCCTGATCCGCGTGTGTCCGCAGGATTCATCGCGATTGGCAATTCGTCCGATGAATATGCTTCTCAAGGGTTTGCATGGCGAAAGTGAGTCGTCGTAGTGCGCTAAGAATATTCAGTGGTGCCGCGTGTGCGACGACGCTATCCGGCCGCCGAAGTTTTGCTCAAGCAGATCAAGCTCCTTTGACCCCCGGTGTCATGCGCTTGTTGCCGCTCGGGGCAATCAAACCAACTGGCTGGCTTGCCCGGCAATTGCGCATCCAGGCAAACGGCATGAGTGGCCATCTAGACGAGTTTTGGCCGGATGTCGGACCAAACAGCGGCTGGCTCGGCGGCACCGGAGAAAGTTGGGAGAGAGGCCCTTATTTTATTGATGGTCTCGTACCATTGGCTTATTTGCTCGACGACCCGGTGCTCAAGGTGAAGGCCCAGAAGTTCGTGAACTGGACATTGGAGCATCAGAGCGCGGATGGAATGATTGGGCCGGCGGCAAACGACGACTGGTGGCCGCGCATGGTGATGGCAAAAGCACTGGCCCAATATTTCGAGGCAACAAACGATCCAAGAGTTATCACCGTTCTTACCAAGTACTTCCACTATCAATTGCGGACACTTGGAACACGGCCGCTTTCATCCTGGGGAAAGTACCGCTGGCAGGACGAGGCGTTCGCTGTTGAGTGGCTATTCGAGCGCACTCGAGATCCAAAACTTCTCGCACTGGTTGCTTTGCTTCAAGCGCAGGGTTACGACTGGGAAGCGGAGTTCGCCAATTTTCCGTTCACGCAACCGACTCCACATCGTTTTCCAGTGAATGAATTCCCGGATGAGGCCATGCAGCGTCACGGCGTAAACAACGCACAAGCGCTCAAGGCGTCTGCGGTGAGGTTCAGGTACTCAGGCGATAAAGGAGAGCATGCCGCCTTTGCTCGCCAATTGAATGCTCTCGACACGTACCATGGCCTGCCGAACGGGATGTTTTCGTGCGATGAGCACCTGGGTGGACGCGAACCGCAACACGGATCCGAATTGTGCAGCGTAGTTGAGACTATGTTCTCGCTGGAAGTCGCGCTGGCCACCTTTGGGGATGGCTGGATCGGCGACAGGATCGAGAAGCTCGCGTTCAATGCGCTTCCTGGAACTTTTACCGACGACATGTGGGCGCACCAATACGATCAACAGTCGAATCAGGTTGAGTCGAGCTTGCTGACGCGCCCGTGGACCACAAACGGACCAGAGTCCAACCTGTATGGATTGGAACCGCAGTTTGGATGTTGCACGGCGAACTTTCACCAGGGTTGGCCGAAGTTCACCACTTCACTCTGGATGGCGAAAGGGGACAATGGCATCGTCGCTGCTTTATATGCACCGTCCGAAGTTCGGACTCAATTGGCCAATACCAACGTTCAGATCATAGAGGAATCAGATTATCCGTTTCGTGACTCTGTGCGATTGACAATTAATCCTGACACACCTGCCAACTTTGATCTAAGCCTGCGGATACCAAATTGGTCATCGGGCACTCGGGTTACTGTGAACGGGCAGAATCAAGACATTCCAACCGATCCGGGAAGCTTTGCAACTTTGACCAGGCGATGGGATCGCAGCGATGTAGTCGAGATCAAATTTGATTTGCGGCCCAGAGTATCGCGTTGGTTCAATCGATCCGTGGCGATTGAAAGGGGGCCGCTCGTCTTTTCCTTCTCTCCCGGCGAGGATTGGATGAAATTGCGAGACCGTCCGCCTACGGCTGACTGGCAAGTGTTCCCGAAGGAAGCATGGAACTACGCGCTTTGTGCGGATGAGCACGTGGCCTCCAAAATTGAAGTAAAGGAGCTTCCGATAGCTCCGATACCATTCGGCGCCGAACACCCGGCCGTGACGCTGATGGTATCAGCTCGAAGGATGGACGAGTGGCGCGCCATCGATGGGGTTGCGCCCGCACCTGCATTGAGCCCGGTTCGCGTCGAGGCGTCGGACAAGCTCCTAGGGCTGGTCCCATACGCCGCGGCGAAGCTCCGCATCACTGCGTTTCCGTCACTGCTTTCTTAGTTGCAGTTGGTCTCAAATTACCGCGGAAAGAGCGCAGTGAAGAAGCTGATCGGAAGCGCAGGTATTCTTCTGGCATTTGCGATGATGTCTAGCTTGGCAAATGCCCAATCAGTGGAGACGCATTGGACAGAGGCTCGCGCGAGCGCGTGGTATGAGAAGCAGCCGTGGCTCGTGGGAGCCAATTACGTACCGTCAGATGCCATAAACGAACTTGAAATGTTTCAGCCTGCAACATTCAATCCCGAACTGAACGATAGAGAACTGGGCTTGGCGGCGTCCGCTGAGATGAACACAATTCGAGTTTTTCTACAAGATCAACTCTGGACAAGCGATCCGGATTGCTTTATCAAGCGGCTGAATACATTTCTCGGTATCGCCGCTCGTCATCATATTCGGCCGATGTTTGTTCTTTTTGATTCTTGCTGGGACCCAAATCCACGCTTGGGTCCGCAGCAACCGCCCATCCCTGGTGTTCACAATTCAGGCTGGGTGCAAGTCCTGGAAAAGCGCAGTTGCTGGATCGGAGCGTCGAACCTCAACTCAGAGCGTATGTGCAGGGGATCGGTCGTGCTTTCGGCTGCCGGGGATGATGCTGCACATCGACGGTAGCGAACACCGGTGATTTCAGGATGAGCGTAAGCACGACCTGATCGTGATCCTGGACGACGCCACCAGCGAGATCTACTATGCGCAGCTGGCCGAGGAAGGGACGACCGCGACAGTGATGGCCGGGCTGCGGGCAGTGATCGAACAGAAGGGGCTGTTCTGCTCGCTCTATTCCGACCGTAGAGCCCATTTCTGGCTGACGCCGAAGAGCGGTGGCAAGGTCGATTATGAGCGCCCTACGCAGGTGGGCCGCGCCATGAAGGAACTGGGAGTGCATATGATCCCGGCCTATTCACCGCAGGCGCGAGGACGCTCGGAACGCAACTTCGCCACCTGGCAGGGACGACTTCCGCAAGAACTGCGCTCGCGCGGGATATCCGAACGCTGGGCGGGGCCAATCCGTCGTTCCGGGCACCGAGCTACGACTACGAATCATATCGGGAGGAGTACAGTGCATGGCATGCCGCAATTACCAAAGCGTTGCCCCCTCTATTTATTGAGCCCTTGAATAGCATCAGCTTCGTTTCCAGTAGACCGAATACCGTTCCTTCGTCACATTCGCGAGCGGTACAAATCGCAAAGACTCGCGGGTTGACGTTTCAGATGTCTCGAACTCAAGCGGCCCAGTTTTCTTTAGCCATTCATTGACCCTAGGCATCGCGGCGGTCAGGGTCGGCACCGCGGGATCCGGTATCGATCGGAACTCCAACTGGTTCACGGCAGCATAGGGCGCTGTTGGGGGCATTTGGTCTGTACCAAGCAGACCCACGAGCACGATGGGGCCATATAGGATCGCATTCCACTCTGGATCATCGCGCATGGGTTCAACCGTGAGCTGCATTGGCAATGACGCAATGATCACGTCCTCATTCTTCCATTTTCGTTTGAGCTCAAGATAGCTGCCGGGAACACTTTCGGCAGTCTTCTTCCCATTGATGGTCACCGTAAAGCCGTCGCCGCTCCACTTTGGATGGCGCAGATAGATCACGGCATCAACTGGCCTCTCGCACAGGACCTTCCACTCACTCCGCGCCTCTTGGGGGAAACTCGTGGTTTGCACCAATTGGATGCCACGCTCTTTCCAATTCACTGTCGATGCGACAAACTGATTGATCCAGAGTTCGCGTGCAGAGCTGAAGTAGAGACTTTCACCATACTTTGCGTGATTCTCCATGCCGGTACCAACGCAACACCAGAAGGAATCAAATGGAGTGCTGAACGTCTTGAAGTGTCCCGGCGCTAGCGACATGTAGTAAGTCATACCAGGGGTAGTCTTATCGTGGGAGGCGAGGATGTCATTCCAAAGCACGCGTTCCTGGTAGGCTGCAAGCTCTTCCCTTGGATTATCTGCGAACAGGCGATCTGTCAGCTTGACCATGTTATAGCTGTTGCATGTTTCAGCGGTGGCTGGAGACAGGTTTAGGCCCATTTGTCCTATTTTGTAAAAATGTTCTTTGTCGCTATCGCCACCGATCACATACGAACGATTTTGCGTGACGGTTTCCCAGAAGAACTCGCCTCCACGCTTCGCCTCACGGTCTCCAGTGACTTCGTACTGGGTGTAAAGGCCGATAACCGTCGGAATTTGTGTGTTTGCATGGAGTCCATCCAGGTCGTCCACCCCGCGACTCAGCGGATCGAGTACGGCGCGGTGATTGAATCGCCGCGAAAGGGAGAGGTATTTCTCGTTCCTGGTGATTGCGTACAGATCGGCGAAGACCTCATTCATGCCGCCGTGCTCAGCCTCCAGCATCTTCTGCATATCAGCATCACTGAGGTGCTCCGTTAATGCCAACGTCCAGTCGCTGAACCCGGTTAGGACGGTGAGCGCCTGTTGGTTGCCGCCATATGCATAAGCGTCCCGTAGACCTGCGCACATTTTGTGCAACATATACCAGGGAGCATGCACGCCGTTGAGCGCACCCCTATCGATGTAGATGTTGCCCGCTGCAATTTCATGAAAAATCCGATTCGCTTCGGGGACGCCACCCACATATCCGTTGCCGTTGGCTCGCTGGCAGGCCGCCAATTCCGCCACCACGTAATCCTGACGCTGCTGAAATTCCGGAATCCCCGTCGCGCGCAAGCACATGGAACAAGCCGAAAGATAGTGGCCCAGCATTCGGCCAACCTTAGTCTCCCAGCCGCCATAGGTGTCAGCCTTTGGGGGTAATCCGGCGGTGACATAAAAAAAATGGAGGAACCGGTTGGGATCGAGGCTCAACAAATAGGCGTTATTACGCTCCATTGCCTCACGGTAGGGACCACTTTCGAGGCGCACCTCATCCAGTGCGAGGATCCGAGCCCTACGCATAGGAAAGGGAGGGTCAGTTTGGGGAAGACCACCGGGTCCATCCGCAAGCGACTCCGCGAGAGAACGAGGCAGATTGGCCAAAGCCACCGAATATGCAGTTATGCCTGCCGTTCGAAGCAGAAGCTTTCGGCGACTGACATGAAATGAATCTTGTACCGGCATAATTGGGAACTCCTTGATAGATTCTTACATCTGACAACTTCTTGATCGCGAGCCACTATCGCAGCCCATGAAGCTGAGATAGAGAGTCATTACATCGGTCTGCTCGGCCCAATCTTCGGAATCGAAGTGTGAGCAGATATGAACGTCGGCTAGTGAATTAAGATCTCACCTGCTACGTGCTTAGCACGATAAACGGTTTCGTCAATCTCGATTCCAAGCCCAGCACGAGTCGGGGCAGGCACGCATCCGTTCTCGAGAGGATAAGCTTCTGTCCTCAGAACATCGCAGACAGAACGGTCGGATTCTGATACTGAATGATTGGGAATTGCACGCGCTAAATGAAGGTCCATGATATGACCGATCTGTGATGCCCAGTTGTGTGGCGCAACTTTTGCCCCATGCAGCGCACATTGCTGTGCCACGGCAGCGCTGTCGAGAAAGCCGCATCTGCGGATATCCTGCTGCAGCACATCGACAAGTCGGCTGGGATGGAGATAGGGCTCTGAAGCAGGTATTGTTCCCATGTGTTCGCCGAAGGCAATGCCACAGGAGTTACCATCTTGGGCGAGATCATGCCTGAACTGCGTGTAGATCTCAACTGTCTCAGGAAAAATCTCCTCAATCCAGAACAAACGGTCATTCTTGATGGCGAGCATCAGAGCAAGTGCTTTATCGTAGCGGCCACGATATCCGTAATTCGGATCAGCCATCAGCGTCCGATCCTGACCTATCGTCTCGCGAACAGCGTGCACAACCTCGATGTCGCGACGATCTCCCTGGTCTTCCGGCATCCATTTGCTACCGCGCCCAAGCTTGATCTTCACACCGGAATATCCTGCTCTTACTGCTTCGAGACATTCGTCAGTGACGGCCTCGATACTCCGATCGGGATGCAGCACGTCAGAGAAGTAGATAGTCCCGTCATAAACCGGGATTCTCTGATTACCCTGATCGCCGATCAAAGCCCAGACCGGTTTGTTAAGCAGCTTTCCAATGATGTCGTAGAACGCGCAGTCCAGATGCCTGTTTTGACTTAGCAGGGCGGAGAAACGATCTTGTCTGCCCGTCACTCTGCCGGCGACAACGGTATAAAGTTCTTCAAGACGACAACCGATCAGGGGCTGAAGTTCTTGGGCGTAGTCTCTCGCGGCAAGATTGGCATAAGAACCGGGAGCAATCCCCTCCACCGCTGCGTCAGTTTGAACTCGAATGAGGGTGTGCTGGTATGTTGTACCCTTCGGCGCCATGTCGTAGGCATTCATTGCCACGAACTTGTGAAATCGACCTTCCAGGGTTGACAGTCGGATTTGCGTAACTCTCGCATCCAGCGGATCGCCCTTGTCCAGATGTGCTGCGCTCACTAAAGACGCAGCTGCGACCTCACCCAGAAAAGTACGGCGGCTAACTGATTCCGCTACAAGACGCAGCGAATGGATCACATGGTTCATTTGGACTCCGACATCTCGTCGACAGGAGTGCAGAAGACGGACCGCGCATAAACCTGACCTCGCTGATATTAGCTATTTTGTCTGGCGCGGTCACAAAGCAAGAGCCGGTGCGAGTGTATCAGGCCGCTGGAGCAGTAAGGAAGGGTCCTCATAGCGGAGTTGCTGGATTACCACCCCGCTAGGCCGAATTGGAGCCAGTTATGTGATAACACAAATGACTGTATCGACATAGTCAAACCTGCTCTGGAGCGGAGTCAATCTTGCCTTGGCGCACTTCCACTTTCTGGAGTACACTTCGTGCGTTTACAAAACGCTGATCCATTGTGCCTTGCATTGGAGGAGAAGTGAGACGAGCTAGCTTTTGTACGAGCTGGAGAAGCGATTTTGCCCTTACGATTCTGGCTGTCCTCCTGGCCATCCCAAATGTAGCTTTCTGCCAGTTTGGTTCCAGCATCCAGGGAACGGTGACCGACCAGACGGGCGCCGTCGTTCCAGGCGCGACGATTAGCCTCCGGAGTCTCGACACAGGGGTCGTGCGCACCGCGAAGGCGGGGCCGGACGGCATATACCAATTTGTCAGTCTCGGGGCGGGCCGGTATGAAGCCAAGGCGAGCGCTAATGGATTCGCAACGGTCGCAGTGACCATTGAACTCGTCACTGGACAGACGCTGAACTTGCCGATCCACTTCCAAGTAGCCTCTGCCACGCAGGCCGTCGTGGTTACGGACCAGCCGCCGTCGTTGGACACTGCCGAAACTCGCACCCAGGACACGCTTGGGAATATGGCAATTGAAACCCTGCCGATGGCCAGTCGCAGCGTGTTTCCGGTCATGGCCGATGTCGCCGGAGCGGTCGGTTTGGGAACCGATCTCGACAGCAAGTTAGGGACCTCGACTGCGAATTTTGGCGAGCAAATGACCTTTGACTTGTCAGCCAACGGCCGCGGACCCAATGGCAATATGTTTGTGCTGGACGGGTTGGATGTCACCAGCGTCGTCTGCGACGGCTGCGTGAACATGGAGCCGAACCCGGATTCGATTCAGGAAGTCAGCGTGCAAGGCAACACGTTTAGCGTGGAGTATGGACGCGCCAGCGGATTCCAAGTAACGATGACTACCAAAGCCGGGACCGATGAGTTTCACGGAGATGTGGACGAAGTTTACAACTATCAGGGTCTCTGGGCAGGAACAGAGTTCGTCAATCATTATGCGCCATTCCACACTAACAACGGATCGGCTGCGATGGGCGGCCCAATCCTTAAGAAACATAACCTTTTCTTTTTCGGCTCGGCAGAGCTTCTTCGTAGCCTCACGGCGACGGGAAATACGAGCATTACCTATGAAGACCCCGCCTTTGTGGGCTGGGCCAAGGCTAATTTTCCTAACACGGTCGGCACAAATCTATTGGCCAAGTATCCCCCCAACCTGGCCACCACCACCTCCGTGGCCAAGACCGCGGCTGCGGTTTTCCCTACGACTTGCGGAACCGCTGCCACCGCCAACCTTCCCTGTGCCACCCCGATGATCGACAACGGTTACTTTAACGCCGCCGACTATACGAATGGGGAGGAGTACAACTTCCGCATCGACAAGTACTTCTCGAAGGACCGAATCTACGGCAGCTACTACCGGATGAACAATAATTACGGAGGTCCATCGGCTCGCCCCGTCAACGCGACCACTAACCCCATTTCCTCACAGGCAGTGCAGGGTGATGAAACCCACATTTTTTCGCCAAGACTGGTGAATGAGGCGGAGTTTGGTTTCGATCGGCCTTTCGGTAACACCACGGCAACCGGCAACCTTTCCATACCCGGGATTACGGTGACAGGAATCAACACCGGATTCACCTTTACCGGCGTCCAGTTGGACTACGCGCAGCCTAACTATCACTGGCGAGATGTTCTCAGTCTGGTACGGGGAGCTCACACGCTCAAGTTTGGTTATGATGGGACGCGCGGCGACGAGTACGATTGGCGCGCAGCCACCTACAGCCATCCCAATTTCACTTTCACAAACCTGCTTAATGTTGTGGAGGACGCGCCCTTCAGCGAAACCGAACTTTCCTATTCGCCCGTCACGGGCCAACCCTCGCCGGGAATCTACTTCCGGACGACCTACCTGGAGTCGGGGTTCGCGCAGGACACATGGAAGACCACTCGCAAACTCACCCTGACGTATGGATTGCGTTGGGATGAATTCGGCAATCCATACCACCACAGCATGCCTGCCCTGCCAGGAAACTTCTATTTGGGAGCGGGGTCAACCTGGAATGAGAGGGTGGCCAACGGGTCGGTCATCCAGACATCGCACCTGTTGACCCACGCGCCTAAAGCTTTCAGTCCCCGCGTCGGGATTGCATATGATCCGACAGGCACAGGGAAGTGGGTCGTGCGCGGCGGCGGCGGCGTTTACCACGATTGGTTAACGTTGGGGGCGAGCTCGGACGGCGTGAGCACCAATCCTCCCGCGTTTTTGGTGCCGACGTTCCTGACCGGGACCACAACCCCGCCGATCTTCACCCTGGGTACCAGCAACTCCTATCCTTTCGGATTTACTTACCCGACATTGGCGACCGTCGGATTAAATGCTCAAGGCGGTGTGGTGGGAGATCAACTTAACATTACCGCGACAGACCCGAACGTAAACGCTTCGGAGATTTATATCTATACCGTGACGCTCGAGCGGGCGCTTGGACAGGCTTTCACCGTCAGTGCAGGCTATGATGGTTCCCGCGGCACCGGCCTGGTTACCGACTCCGACCAAAACGGGGAGCAGGCTTTCGGGACTGACATTAACCGTTTTGCCGGTGATCTAATTGTGAACGATGACGTCTTGCACCGCCTCAATTCGTCCTTCGGAAGCATCAAGTATTCTTTCAATCAATCCACATCCCGTTACAACGCGCTGATCCTGTCGCTCAGAGGCAAGGTCGCGAATAAAGGGTTTATTAGCGTGAACTACACGCGGTCGAGCGCCTGGGACGACGCAAACCAATACCCCACGGCCCTCATCATTCCCAGTCAGTATTGGGGACCGTCACCGGAGAACGCACCCAACCACTTTTCCTTGATTGGAACTTACTTCATTCCCGCTTTGGGCAAAAATAATGAGCTGGCGAATCATCTGACCGGAGGCTGGGATATCTCAAGCAATACCATCTTGCAAAGCGGCTATCCGTTCAGCGTTTACACCAGCGCTGCGTTCGAGCCGATCTACAATAGTGCACACACGGCGGTAATCGGCGAGCAACCTGGAGGTGGGGATTACAATGGCGATGGCGAGAATTACAGCTACCCAAATATCGCGTCGTACTCGCAACCCCACAGCCGGCAGGCTTACTTGAATGGTCTCTTCCCGTCTTCGCAATTTCCGGCCCCGGCTCTGGGAACCGAGGGGAATGAGCTTCCTGACCGGTTTACAGGCCCCGGCTTTTCCCAAACTGACATCGTGATGCGCAAGAACAACAACATTTTGAGCGATGAGCGGATGGTTTTACAGCTCCGGTTCGAGTTTTACAACATCTTCAATCGGCCCAACCTCTGGGATGGAGCGGTGTCCGCTACAAACGGCGTCGTCGGTGATCTCTCTAGTTCCAGTTTTGGAAAGGCCACATCGCAGCATAGCCCTCGTTATGTTCAGTTTGGTGGGAGATTAACGTTTTAATGTGAGCCACCGCCGGCAACCGGGTGCCGAGGCGGTGCTCCCAAGTAGGTTCGTGTTGTTCGTCCTGGAAACGATCTTGGAAGCACAGCGGAAAATCAATGATGTCATAAACTCCCGGTTGGGTATTGGGCCAGGATTCGACCCGCTTGCCATCTTGATCGTTGGAATGGTGTTGGGCTTGCTTGTTGGCGTAGCAAGCTCGCAGACGAGCCCTGCCGCCGTTGCATCCACCGTGGAGGCTCTGCGAGGACACGATTATGCGACGGCGTTCCGGTTGTCAGAGACCTTGACTACCGCAAATCCGCGCGATCCTCAAGCGTGGACCCTTAAGGGTCTGGCGCTGATGAATCTAGGGCGCCACCAGCTAGCCTTGAAAGCCTTTCATCAAGCTCTCGCCATTCAGCCGAACTACGTCGCGGCGCTCGAAGCCGCTGCGCAGCTCGAATACGATGCAGGCTCGCCCGAAGCCGAGGGATTGCTCGGGAAGTTAGTGCGCCTGAATCCCCAGGATCAAACGGCTCACGCCATGTTGGGCGTGCTGGCGTACCACCGGAAAGATTGCAGCGCCACCGTGGCCCACTTCGAAAAGAGCGCAGAGGTGATTCGTGATCAGCCGCTGGCGCTTGAGGAATTCGGGAGCTGTCTGCTTCGCGAGAAAGAGCCCGAAAACGCGATCTCGATCTTTCAGCGTCTCGAACAGATGCAGCCAGGCGATTGGCGTTCGACATATAACCTGGGACTCGTGCAATTCCTTGCGCACCATAACGCGGACGCCATCGAGACTCTCCAACCCCTTGCTGAAAGCGCTTCTCCGAACGCCGACGCCCTGAACCTGATCTCTGCTGTTTATGAAGCCAACCAACAGGTGCCGGAAGCGGTGGCGGCCTTGCAGCGAGCCATTCAGGTGGCTCCCCAGGACGTTGACAATTACTTCGACCTAGCCGCCCTGAGCCTAATTTATGGGCCATTTCAAGTCGGCATCGACGTTCTGAACGCGGCCCTGAAAATTGTGCCTGGCTCGGCCACTCTTTATATCGAGCGCGGCATTCTTTACGTACAACTGGGACAGTACCAACAAGCGGACGAAGACTTCCAGCGAGCGAACGTCTTGCAGCCGGCACAGAATTTTGGCACTGTGGCACGCGGGATCTCTCTGCTCCAAGAGAACGAGGTTGGGCAATCGCTGAAACTTCTGCGCGTCCGGCTGAAGCAGGCCCCCAATGACCCGGCCTTGAACTACGCGCTGGCGGAATCACTGATCCGCAAGGGCGTGGTGCCGGGAACGGCAGAATTTCGGGAGGCCAGGGCCGCAGCACAGAATGCCGTGCGCAGCAAGCCGGATTTCGCTCTGGCCTATGACGCGTTAAGCGTGCTCGACCTTAGCGCGGGACTTACCAGCCAGGCAGCGGACGCCGACCGCCGCGCGCTCGAGGCCGATCCTGACAGTTTTAGCGCCGCTTACCACCTGCTTCTCTGTTTGCGGAAAGGAGGCGACCCGGAGGAAGTACGGGAACTCATAAAAAAACTTGCGGCTATGAGCGCTGCACGAACGAAGGCGGACACCGCTAACCGCTTCCGGCTGGCCGAAGAGGCGCCCGACGCCGCGGCTTCCTCATCTTCAAGATGATTCGCTTACAACGTTGCATCGCGGGAGCACACAATGATTCATTTCGAAGGCCCGCTATGAAGTTTACAAACCATCTCATGAATGTCTGAGCAGCATCAGGACACAGATAAGCTGTCGAACACCGAGAGTTTTCGGAGCGGAGCCTGTGCCTCGGCAAAATTCGATCCGCTCAAATTGTGTCTGCTTTTGACCGTTAGGAGTGCAAACGGTGAGCTCACTTCGACGCCATTGGGGGTATTACCAATTACGTAAGAACCCCTGGATCGTCTTAGTCACGCTCACTCCAAACCAAAGCTCTTCATGTCTTGTTTTAGGTTCTGCGCTTCGCGCGGAGCGTTCTTTTTCTTCCAGGATTCCTGCCGGAACGCATTCATTGCTCTGAGCAATTCAGCAATTTGGTCAACCCAAGGGCCCTCGATGAAAGCTTTCACTCTTCCCACGGTCTCGCTGAAGTACGGCATGTCTTCGCCGCAGGTGACTTTCGGCGCGATACGCTTCACCTGCGCCGTCAATGCCTCAAGGAGGCCTTCGTCTTCCTGACAGAAGATGTACTTATCGAACGGATGCGCCACCGTCAGGTCGATCAGAGGCGAACCCATCAGGATGGTTTGCGTTCCCTTGATACGCCCGTAACCTGCCGCGGAGTACAAATCGATGTAGACCCGCTGATGCCACTTGTTTTTCATCCCCGTGGCAAAGAGCTCATCGTACAGGGCAATCAGACGGTATTTGGTCTCAGCCCAGCGCCGGATTTCCGGGCAGACCAGGCCGTCGTCTGAAACCCGAATTTTCTCCGCATCTGGCGTCATCACCTGAAATTGTAGGCGTCGAAGTTAGCACCGGTTTAGAGTGATCGCAATTAGTCACTCTCCCAGACGCGAAAGAGCGCTTTCAACTCCAGGCCTTCTCACGCGTAGTTTGTCTTGCCTTCCTTCGATCAAATGTTCATTGAACTGGTCAAATGGGGGGCGCAACAGGTCGACATCCAGATCTTTAAGGGCCACTGCGGCGTTTATCAGGACCGACACGTGTAATTTGGAGTCAAAAAAGCGAGGGACGAGTCGATCCTCCAAGCAGTGATGTGTTGACGTTGGCAATGGTGTGCGTGCCCTCAGGGCCTCCCCAGGCGAAGGCGAGAGAAAGTGCGGGCAGGCCTCCGGCACGGAAAGTAATGCCGGCCGAGAAGCTGTGCGCAAGTTGATTGAAGTCGACGTTATTGCGCGTGAGCGCAACTTTGCCCTCGTCGGCGGAGAAGGCGAAGCCGATGGGGCCCCAGATGGAGTGTTCGAAGGCTTCGCGCAGAAGCAGGGCGTTGGGAGCGCGGAAACGGTAGTCGCTGTAGCTGGGAAGCCAGGAGTTGCCGTTGATGTCGGATCCGCCGAGGGTTGGCTCGAAGTAGAAGGGGACGACGCTGCCGGCCGAAGCAATGGACTCGGTAATGAGCAGGTGCACTTCAACGGAGCCTTCGCGATTACGCTGGATGGCGGAGCACTTGGTAGCTCCGAGCGAGGCTGCACACTCGTCGGGGCCGTTGTTGGGCATGGGCCCGTAAGAAGCTGCGTTGTGGTAGAGCGGTATGGTGTGATCGAGATCGAAGGTGTAACGGCGGAAGGAGTAATGGCCGGAGGACGGGGCGAAGTACTGCTGAAACTGGGCGAAATAGTCGATTTGAAGGTGATCGTTGAGGAGCGCGGGCTCGAGGCGGAGACCTTCGCCGAGCTGCGCAAAGGGCGGCTGCGTGGCGAGGCCCGG
The DNA here is from genome assembly GCA_963758785.1 of uncultured Acidobacteriaceae bacterium. GTDB lineage: Bacteria > Acidobacteriota > Terriglobia > Terriglobales > Acidobacteriaceae > Telmatobacter. The sequence continues at coordinate 1,120,173 of CAVWXA010000003.1, read as the reverse complement.
CGCAGAGGCTTCAGTGAAGAGGTGTTCGATAGAGGGGCTCGATTCGGAGTGGTTTCCGCGCAGGTTGACGAAGCGCCCGTTGACTTCGCCAAGAAGAGATGCATTGAGAGCGTGGCCGAGAGGCACAATTGCGTTGGCGCCGGCGATGGTTTGCGTGATGCCGAAGACGGAGGCGTCGGCCTTGAGCGAGTTGGGGCCGAGGCCGTAGAAGAAGAGCTGGTTGAGCGAGATGGACTGGGCGGTGAGATTGAAGACGGTGTAAGGATGCACGGCGAGGTTGGTGTGCGCAGCCGGGCCGCTGGTGGTGGTGATGACTTTGATTTTCTCGATGGGAGTGTGGATGGCTTTGAAATAGAAGCCGGCGCGCCAGGAGCCGTTATCGGAGGCGATAGCGTCTGCATCCCAGCTTGTGCGCCAAAGCTCGTTGGGTGTGTAGTGGCCCACGTAGGCGCCGCCGGCACCGAATCCATTTTGTGGCGCGATGCTGCCGACGGCGATGTGCAGGGGATGGTCGGTGAAGAGGAGATCAGCGCAGCCGGGCAGCTTTTTGAACGTGAAACCCTCGCAGCTTTGTTTAAAACGCGTCGCTTCGCCGCGGAAGTCAGCGTGGGTCTGGCTCTCCTGAGCGCGAACGGTGGCCGTTGACAGTACCGGTGCGAGGAGCGCGAGGATGAGGGGGAGTTTTCGCATCGATCCTCCTACGTGGATGTCTGCGGCCTGGGCTTGCTGCGGCGCTGTGGGTGAAGAAGCTTTGTGATTTTGCCGATGTAGGCTGCCGCTTCGGCCTCGGTGCGGATTTCTTCAGGGCGGCGGCCATCGCGCTTCGCCTTAGGCAGCCGGGCGCTTTCGGCGTGATGGAAGTGGCGCAACTGGGCCTGGAGCAGGCAGCCAGCGGGCCGATCTTTGTTGAAGGCAGAGGTGGGCGGGATAGGGACACGGATTGATGTGTAATCGCCGGGAGCACTCGACGCGGCTTGCGTTGTGGCCCTTGCGCCGCGTTTGCCCGCCGATTTTTTCTTTTTGCTTCCAGCGCTGTTCATGGCAAGGCTCCTTTGATTTATGAGCTGAAGACCACACTGTCAATGCGCATGGTGGGGAGCGAGAGCAGATCGAGAAAAGTTTGCGCGGCCTGTTCGCGCGGCGTGGCCGCAGGATACGGGCCGATGAAATGGTTGGTTACCGTGTTGGGTATGGAGGCGTGTTCAAAGACGCGGTCCGTACCGACGACGGTGCCTTTCGGGATCCACGGCGAGATGAGGATGGCGGGGACGCGGACACCGAGACGGTCGAAGTTGAAGGTATAGGTCAGTTGGGTGTCGGCGGGGCCGGCAGAGTAGCCATCGGGCGTGCAGGCGGGCGGAGGAACATGGTCGAAGATGCCGCCATGCTCGTCGTAGACGACCAACAGCACAGTGCTGGCCCAGAGCGTTGGGTTGGACTGGATGGCGTTATAGACCGCGGCGATGTAAAGCTCGCCGGCCTGGACGTTGTGGTCCGGGTGCTGGTCTGAGGCGAGCTGCTCGCCACCGTCGTTATCGTGGTCGCTATAGTTGGGCTCGATGAAACTGTAGTCGGACAAGGTGCCGGATTTGCAATCGGCGAGGAACTGGTCGTAGGTGGCGAAAAGCTCGGGCTGGTGCTGCAGCAGATTGACGACTTCAAGGCTGGAACTTTGCTGATCGAAGTAGTAGAGCTTGGCGGTGTGGCCGGCGTCCTGAAGGCGCTCGTAGATGCTTTTGCCCTGGGGATAAAAAATGTTCATGCCGACCTGGCCGAAGGAGGTTCCGTAGTGAGCAAAGGCGCGGTTGCAGAGGGTGGGACCGGGGATGGAAGCGAACCAGCGGTTGAAGACGGCGAAGTTGGTGGCCAGTGAGGTGAGCACGGGCAATTGCTGCTGGGTGAAATAGTACATGATCTTCTGCGAGTGGGCCACGTCCTGCTGCTGCTGAAAATAGTTCGCTACGAATCCCTTCATGCTGGCAACGCGCGGGTTGCTCTGGTCGCCGTTGAAAATTTGTTGATCAACGGCGGGGAATGCGTGATCGGGATCAGGATCGAGCTGGCCCTGAAACTGGGCGAGCGGCTGCGCGAGGACCTGGCTGCCCTGGGTGTCGAGGTTCGATTGCGTCCCGTCGAGTCCGTCGATCTGCGGGTTTGTCGCCTTCAGCGATCCAAGCATGTGGTCGAAGGAGCGGTTCTCCATCATGAGCACAACAATGCGCTTTAGTGCGTCGAGGCCTGGAGGCATACATCTAGACCTTTCGTCGCGGGCGGCCGCTTAAGGCTGCGACCTGCACGCCGCGGTAGCGAGAATTTTGCGCTTCTCGGGGACTCGACCTGCGATTTGTGGATTTGCCGCTTGTGAAACGGGGAAAGCGGCGGGGGATTCGCAAGCCTTGGCGCTTAATATAGACCACCGATGCCGGAAGGGAAACCCTTTTGGAGCGCAACCGGGTTACGAAGGGATCGAAGCCGGCACTTGACAGAGGCGGGATCTGCTGTGACGCGGGCCCTTTGCTCTCGCGCTTCTTCGTAAACCTTGTTTTGCAGACCACTTGGGCGCGATTCGGATGGACCAGGTTCAAAGATCCCGCAAAGTCGGTAAGTGTTTAGTAATGTCAGTTCCAATTAGTGAAAGGGGGCGGCGATCACCTCGGTCATGGACTGTCCAGCAGTGCGATTCCAGGCCCCTTCACACCGTACGCACACCGAACGAGTGTGTTCACAAGATGTATGCGGCATACCCGACCATCGTCTACTGATGGCCAGTCAGCCTGCCACGAAATGCGGTGGCCTCAACAGACGATCGATTTCGCTCGTTCTGAAGAATCGGACTTACGAGAAGGCCTTTTTCTCGCAAGCCAGCTCCGCTTGTTTTACGTTGTTGTTGTGTCGACGACGGCGAAGGTCTGCGCAAACCGCCGAGCCTTTTCCTGGTTTTGGAGTTGCGCAGTGGCGAACCTTAAATCCCGAGGCTCGCCGCCGCATTGTGAGTGAACATCTGCCCGATGCGGATGTACTTGGCCAGGGTCTCCGCTGACTTGGGCCCATGCCCTGCGCAAGTTCCACGAGATCCATGTCATCCACGCCTCACCCACCACCACGGAAGGGTTGGCCAGGATCGGGACTCTCTATGCGATTGAGGATGAGATCCGCGGCAAGCTCGCCGATCTCAGGCTGAGCATCCGTCAAGCGCGAGCCAGGCCGCTGCTCGATGACTTGCGCAAATGGATGGAGAGGGCACTCCATCGCTTGTCTTCGAAGAGTGAGACCGCGGGCGCGATCCGCTATGCGCTCTCGCGCTGGCGTGCCCTCACGCGCTACACCGAGGACGGCATGTTGGAGATCGATAATAGCGCCGCCGAGCGCGCTGCGGGCCATCGCTCTGGGAAGGAAGAATTTCCTGTTCTATGGATCAGACTGCGGCGGCGAGCGTGCCGCGGCCATCTACTCGCTCATCGGATCGGCGAAGCTCAGCGGACTCGATCCGGAGCTCTACCTGCGCACCGTACTGGCGCAGATTCCTGAGCACTCCATCAGCCAAATACAGGAACTTCTGCCCTGGAATATGGCTGCCTCACTCCAGACCCCCTCTTCTCAGGCCGCATAAGACGCACCCATCAGGTGTCCGCAAAAAACAGGCGGAGACCTGATGACACACTCTATCTCGCGTCAAGAGGGACTCAGAGTCTTTCAATTACCCACAAGTTGAACTCCGATCATGATGCCCAGTTCGATATCTGTTAGGCGCGATATACCTCTCCAGATGACGGTGTTGCCTGGTGGCGGGTCGTGCGCTCGGGCGAGATAACCTCCAAGGCGGGCAAGTTTGACGATGTAGTGGCCCAGCGAAGGAGCTGGAGGAGGCGAGCCCTTGTTCGGGACCAGTTCGTCGAGAAGAAATTGATTGAGTTCCGTGAAGGCTTCAGTCGGCGTCGCGCCCGGTCGAGTTCGATTGAGCATGGTGATCCAGAAGATTCTCCAGCTCAGGATGGTCAGGATGGCGATGAGATTCACGAGCCGTTCGGCGGTTCTGAGTTTGGCCGCTTCGGCTCTGCAGCCGGACTTGAGAATTTTGTGAAAAGTCTCGACCTTCCATCGCTGCGCATACCATTCCAACTTCTCGATCGCATCCAGGCAGGAGCGCACCGGCAGATTCGTGAGCAGTTTCCATTCGATTTTCTCGCGATCGTTCGGGGTGTCTGTTTCGGTGGCATGGATTGCGGTCAGGACCAGCTCCGGATAATGCTTCTGCTTGCTGATTGGAGGACGAACCACCATGCGACGGAAGCGCAGTTCGAGGACGGCAGTCGAAATGTCCCCACGCTTGTTGCGTACCTGGAGCGAGTGCAAGCCTCGCAAATCCGAGTTCTTCATTTCGGTGACAACTGTGGTCGTGCCTTCTCCGGCCAGCCGGTCCACACAAGTGCGGACCAGAAAATGTGTGTTCAATTCCTGCGCCAGGCAGAACAGCTCATAGATATCGCTCTCCCGATCCCCGATGTGAACACAGCGCTTCGGATCGCCCAGCAACTCGGTGGCTTGACGCAGATTTTCCAACCAGCGAATGCTTTCTTTCTTTTCGATCGGCACCCGCGTCGGATTAATCCTGCGCTTCAGAGCGTTCGCACCGTGAAACTTGTCTCTATTCCAGAATTTGATTGCCGCCAGACCCAATGGCAGCCCTTCGCGGGTCATTACCAAACTGGAGTGCATCAAAATGCCGCAATTGGTGTAAAGCGCCGAACGTCCTTTGTTTCCTGTAGGTATCTTGTTCAGGATTCCGATCGACGCCGAGTCTTCATGACGATAGGAAAACTCCGTCGTGTCGTGAAGGATAAGAACCGGAGAATCGCTTGCCGTCACGAACCGCTCCCGCGTCGAAGCGAAGTGACCTGCCAGGATATTGGCTTCACTGACTCGATCATTCCCAAAGAACCGATAGGCGGCCTTGGTATTCGCCCAGTCCTGGCATGCCCACGGAGTGGACGAGCCCACTCTGTTCGACAATTGCTTCAGCAGTTGTCGCAGCCGTTTGCCATGGCGCGCGTCCGGAAACTCGCATCCCATCAATTCATTGTCTATCCATGCATCCGTTCCTGCTTCATCGCATGCTCTCTCACGCTCGACACCATACAACAGCGGCTTCCGGCTCATGGCTTCCACTGCGCCATGACCCATCTCTCAATGTAAGTACCTGACTTGAGGCCGAATACTGGGTATCAATACTCAGGCAGATTCAGTGCACAATTGTGGGTAATTGAAAGACTCAGAGTACGCTTACGATAGATTGGGCGTCTGTATCGCTTGAAGATCGTTCGAAAGATGTCCTGAACGGCTTGAGCAAATGGTATGGATTTCGGGAGGAGAAGTATGGAATGCACGATGAAATCCTGTTCACCGAGCGGGCTTAGATTGTGGCGCATAATCAGCCGTCGATCAGAATGTGATGCCGCAATCACGGCTCGCGCTTGATCGGGACCCTCTCGTGGCTTAACTCGACAGGAGTGCTTACGCTCTCTGAACCAATATTGTAGAGCGTCTGTTTCCGCATCGCCTGACACGGCGAGTTGCTTGAGGGGCGCTTTCTGGCTGGATTGTTTCGCCTCCGCAATTTCGGCCGGAGTACAAAGAGGAAACGCAGCTTGAACGACAGTTCCGACGCCTTCCTGGCTTTGGATGGACACGGTTCCGTCGAATGCAGCACAAATGGCTTTGACGATGGAAAGGCCGAGGCCTGTTCCGCCTGACTCCCGGGAACGTGCTTTGTCTGCGCGGTAGAAGCGATCGAAAACAAAGGGGAGGCACTCGGCTGGAATACCAATGCCGTTATCGCGAATCTCGATCACTCCGCGGGAGTGTTGCGCTGAGACGGCCAGCCAGATATCCCCTCCGGCTGAGGTGTACTTGATTGCGTTGTCGAGAAGATTCACGATGACCTGTTGCAGGCGCACTTTGTCGCCTGAGACCCAGGTTTCCCCGGCCACGCTGGCGCGGATAGCCAACTGCTTGTCCTCGGCCAGCAACTGCAATTGCTCCACAGTGGAGAGCGCGAGCGCATTCAGATTCACAGGAGTGCGGGGCAACGGGTTGCGAAAATCGAGCTTGGAGATGACCAGAAGGTTCTCAACAATGTCGGACATACGGTCAATCTCTTCCAACGCACTGCCTATGGCATCCAACGCCAATGGAGATAATTCCTGATTGTCGACCAGAGGCTCCAACTCGCCCCGCAGGATCGTGAGGGGGGTTCGCAGTTCGTGCGAAACGTCGGCAGAGAAGCGCTGGTTGTGGGCCAGCGCATCCTCAAGGCGATCGATCATGCGGTTTAACGAAATCGATAACCGCTCCAACTCATCGCCGGTCGGGATAACAGGCAAGCGTTCGCCAAGGGTGTGTGTGCCGATTTGTTCCGCCTGGCGGGTAAGAGCCACGACCGGCCGAAAGGGCACGTTCATCAGCAAATATCCGCCAACCGCAGCGCCGGCGAGAATGAGCGGCGTGAGAATCGCAAGCGCAATCAGCAAAGAGCGCAGGATGCGGTCAACCTGCTGCGTGGGCGCACCCGCCTGCACAATAAATTGAATCCCCGACGGCGAAGCCCATGGATTGGTGAAAAACAAAATGGGTCCCGCGGATTCAGTTTCTACCCGTTGAAAGGATCCCTTCCGGTGCAGAAGGTCAGGCCGCGCGGAAGCCGACGGATCGATGCCCTCGGCCCGCATATTTCCAGACTGATACAGGACTTTGCCTTCACGAAAGATGCGAATATAGCACCCTGCACCTTCCGGGGCATAGGATTCCTGAATTTCTGCAGCCAGCCACTTGGCGCCCTTTTCATCCACATGAGCGACAAACTGGTTGATCATGTTGTTGGTTTCGTCGCGCAGAGTCTGTTCAACTGTGGTAATCAGGTAGTTCCGCAGGCCAAGCCACACCGCGGCGCCAAAGATAACCAGAGTGATGGCGAGGAGGCCGCAATACCACGACGTTACCCGAACGCGGAGTGATGCCAAGTTCATTCGTTGCTCCCGCCGCGAATGATATAGCCGGCTCCACGAACCGTGCGGATCATTTTGAATTCGTGTCCGTCGTCCACTTTGCCGCGCAAGTGGCGCACATAGACGTCGACGATGTTGGTAATGCCGTCGAAGCTCTGATCCCACACATGCTCGATAATCATGTTGCGCGACAGCACGCGCCCAGGATTAATCATCAGGTATTCGAGCAGGCTGTACTCCTTGGCGGTAAGCTCAATGCGGCGGCCCGCTCGCCGCACCTGCTGGGTCAGGCGGTCGAGTTCGAGGTCGGCCAGCGTCAGCGTGCTGGAGCGGTTGACCGGGCCTCGGCGCAGCAGCGCCTTGGAGCGCACCAGCAACTCGGCAAACGCAAAAGGCTTGGTCAGGTAATCGTCGGCCCCGGCGTCGAAAAGCTTCACCTTGTCTTCGATGGCGTCGCGCGCTGTAAGGACCAGCACCGGCACACATGTGTCTCTCCGTCGGATGCGTTGCAGCACTTCACGCCCATCGATTCCGGGCAGCATGAGGTCGAGGACGATCAGGTCGTAAGGAAAGGCCTCTGCCAGTTCCAGGCCTTCCTTTCCGTCCGTAGCAATATCGACGGCATAACGCTCGGCCACCAGTCCGCGGCGGACGAAGCCTGCAACCTTGGGTTCGTCTTCCACCAGGAGAATCCGCATGCATCAACCCCCGAAGCTTTCGGCGCCGTTTCCTCACCGCTCTCGATAAGAGCCGCGGCCGCGACGCCGCATCTCCCGCAAGTCGCACCGGGCATCCGATGAAGGCAACTTTAGCGCAGTTTGGTGGTCTTCGTCTCTGCGCCCACTGCCACGCCTATTGAGGAGAAACCAGCCAGGCGATGGCGGCATCGAGAAGAGCCATTCCCTGCGGAGTCAAATCGTCGAAGGCGTCGTTATCCAAAGGGAAGATCTCTCTGCGGCCCGGAGCAATATAACCACCGTACATTGCTGCGCCCTTTTCGTAGTCGAAGATTGCCTTTTGCTCGGCTGCTCCTGGCAGTGTCGCAATGGTAATGGCACTGGGCTCAGGAATCGCCCATTTCTGCATGCCCGGCTCCTTAAGCACCTGCACCAATCCGGGAGGCAATCCCGCGGCCAAGGGGTGCCAGGCGGCGACAATCTTCAGATAGGCCTCCGGTGGATCGTCGCTCTCTTTCGGTTCACCGTGCTCTCCGTAGTCCACATAGCGGTCTCGGCCGGTCATATGCATCGTGTCCGCGTAAAGGCCTTCGAGCAGAAGCACAGGCTCAGACGTGTCCACGTACTTGTTCGAGAGTTTGTATTTGGAACATGTCGCCGAGATAATGATCGCTTCCTCACCCTCGGCGCGAGTCTGCGGGTCCATCTGATCGGCGATGGTGACATCGAAGCCCATTTTTTTCAAATGATCCACGATGTGGTCATCTGCTTCCTTTCCCTCAAATGCGTCTTTGCGCTCGATGTAGAGCAACTTGTGGCCATTCGCGTTGAACGCGTTTTGCGCGCCTGCCTGCGGCATGGCCGGTGGCTGACTTACAGCCCAGCGCACGCACGCGTCAAAGAGCCTCAGCCCCGCGTACCAATCGTGTAATTCGGGATCTTTGTCCGGCGGCCCGTAAATTGCGGTCAAAAGATGAAAGTCCGCATCCGAAAGATAGAATCCAACCCTCCGCGCCGGAGCCACAAAGTTGTCATGCATCATGCTGGCGCGTTCGTAGGCAAACACGCCGGCTTTTCCGGAATCGCCTTCAAAGGTAGCGATGGTCGTTGCACCCTCGGCCGGCCGTCCCCAGCCGGCAGTCTCCGGCTCCAGATACAGGGTGCCGAAAATCTCCGGTTTCACCCCCGCTGCCCTGGCGATCTCCGAGGTATTTCCAGCTCCAAAGCCATAGAGCACAGAATAACTGCGCGCAAAATAATGATCGGGATCGACCACCTCGTAGTCCGTGTGCAGGTGCGGCCCGGTCATCTTCATTTCGGGGTACAGATAAGTGTTCCATGTAAACACCGGCACGGTAGAGGCAGCGTATTTGCCCTGGAGAATACGCGCATCTGCAGTGGAAGAGATCACAATCAGGTCAGTGCCTTCCGGCGGTTGCCCTGCGTCGGAATCTTTCGCCGCGGTCACCTGAAATCCCATCTTTTCAAGATGCTTGCGCACCAGCCCATCATCCGAGGCCTGGCCTTCCTGCGGTTCACCGATCACAAACAGGACGTGTTTTCCCTTGAGAGCAGATTCGTCGAGCATCTGTCCATGAGCCGAGGGGATTTGAGCAAGGCAAAACAGGTCCGCACCGACCAGCAAACTTAAGATCAGAATTTTCTTCATTGGCTCACCTCGGCAGCGGAACTCGGCGCCATGACCATCACTTCGGCAACGGGAGCGGAGACGGTCAGATAGATCCGGTGCGTCTTCGGGTCGTAGGCCACGTCATGAACCCCCTTGGGAATCGAGACCTTGCCTCCAGCGCTGTAATTGATGAAGGCATTCATCTTCACCAGCGCGAGTGTGCCGTCATCGCTGGCTACAAAATCGGCGCCCTTCCAGCCGCCTTTACCTTGCGGAGTGAACGTGAAGAAGCTGCCTGCATCGCCTGAGCCAATGGGAAGCTCTTCAAAGGTGAATCCAATATCGGTGTCGATCACGGGCAGCTTTCCGTCGGAGCAGGCCACAAAAAGTCTTCGCCCGGAAGGATCGATGGCAAGCGAGACCGGGCCCTCTGCATCGCCTGACGGAAAATCGCCAAGGAATTTGAGCGAATGGGTATCGACAACATGGATAGCGTTCGCGTCCTGCGCAGCAATATAAAGGCTGCCCATGTCGTTCGAAACTGCCTGCCTCAGGCGGCCTTCCAAAGCCACCGTTCCAGTCACTTCGCCGGAATTCGCATCGATTGCAACCACTGCTCCCCCTGCCGGAGCGACTGCGAAAACCTTCTTCGCATCGGAGTCGTAAACCAGAGATTCCGGCCCCTTGGTTTGAAGCGGGATCACTTTTGTCACCGTCAGCGCCCCTGGATCGAACATGGTCACCGAATTGCCGCTGAGATTGGCAAAGAAACCGTGGCCAGTACCTTCCGCAACCAACACGCCGGAGGCGCCCTCAGCGGCCATCGAGCCTTCGCGCCGGCCGGTATCGGCATTCAGCACATCGACGCGATTCCCGTGGGCAACGTAGAGCCTTCGCGAAGCCGCATCGAGCCACAGACTGCCCACAGAGCCGGTCCCCTCGAGTTTGTATTCCGCCTGCATGCGATAATTTGCGCCTGGTTGCGCATGGGCAGGCAATGCGCTTTGCAGGATGCATGTACAAATCGTCGCGATGGCCGGCAAAACTGCTCCTCTTCTCATCACGCTCCTCTCACGAATAAATGGTTCCGCTTAAATTCTGGTTCTGCCGAGCAGATTTGCCGGCAACTGAGTTTGCTTACGGTCTTCTCGCACCGGGCCGCTTCAGAACAGCAGCTTGAGCGAGAACTGCAGCTGGCGCGAACTGGTCGAAGTCAGCGTAAGCTGGCCGGCGCTGGTGAGCAGTCCGCCGGTGGCATTGTAGATCTCTGCTTCGGTGGATTGCGGGCCTTCGAAGTTAGCCCGGTTGGTTACGTTGAAGGCCTGGGCTTGAAGTTCCATCCGCATCCGCTCCCCAAACTTCTGCTCATCCATCAGGCCCGTCGTCCAGAAGAAGATGCCTGGGCCGATGAGTGGATTGCGCCCGGCATTTCCCAGCACCGGTCCGGAAAGGCCCGTAGCGTAGGTGTAATTGGCAGGAAAAGCAAAACACACCGTATTGAGGTAATTAATATTCTGCGGCCGCGTGCAGCCGGATTTTGTCACCAGGTTGGGCCGGTCGAAGGTGGTGCTGGCCAGTGAGCTCAGCGGGTCGCCGCTGATAGTGGGGGTAAAAGGCACTCCGCCGCTGATGTTGAAGATGTTCTCCAGGTTCCATCCGCGCAGAGGAGCAGCCCACGGACCAAAACGCGAAGCGGGAGAAGGCAGCGCCGTCATGGCATAGGCGGAGATCAGGTTGCGCACATCAAAATCGGAGAGGGCGCGGTTGAGCCTTATATCGAAGTAGGGCGGGTTGGAGATGGAGTTATCGAAACTGGCGCCGGAAAGCGCCGAGGAACTGTCGTCGATACTCTTTGCCCACGTGTAGGAAATCATTCCCTGCATGCGGGTCGAGTTATATTTCAGTGAGGTTTGGAGCGAGTTATAGAGGGAACTGCCTTCAAAGAAAGTGCCGGATTCAATTCCGATAGCAGGATTGAGTTTGGGCTCCGTCCCGCTCTTCGGCCACACCCAACCCACAGGCGAATCTTCCACCGGCAGCACATAATTGATGTCATTCGAAGTGAATGGCTGGCGGATGCCGTGAGAGCCGATGTAGCCCAGAGTCAACATCGTGTTCCTGACTAGCTGCTGCTGCACGTTGAACGAATTCTGCATTACATAATTCCGCCCCGGCGCCGGTGGCGTGTAGATAGCGCGCACCGGCGGAGTGAAGCCGGTGAACCCATTGAGCGGGAATGTTCCCTTGGCCACCGAGGTATTTTCGGCTTCATCGTAGATGGGCGATGAGGAAACCGCCTGCAATCCCAGGATGTAGGGAAGAGGCAGAACGTCATAAATGCCATATGCCCCGTGAACCACCGTGAGTCCGTGTCCATAGGGATCCCAGGCGAAGCCTAAACGCGGATTGAAGTTCAGCACCGTGGGGTTGTTGGAAAAGTAGGATTTTACGTTCGTGACCGAAGTGCTGGTAGGAGTGGCCAATTCGCCAAGCCGGTTTCTGGCTTCGGTGAAAACGGTATTCATCTCATAACGGAGCCCAATATTCAGCGTCAGATTCTGGCGGATGCGCCAGTCGTCCTGCGCATAGCCGGCGACGATGGTGGTGCGCAGGTCGACCGGCGCTACCGGAAGCGTGGGCAGTCCCGACTCGAAGAAGGTGGGAACATTGGTGAGAAAACTCTTCAACGATCCGAAGCTCCACTCACCGAACGGCAACAGGCCGGCTTCTTCGTTGTCCTGCAGGCGCTCAACTGAACCGCCGAAGGAGAAAGAATGCCTGCCCCGAATCAGTGCGATGTCGTCGTATAGCTGGTAGGAGTTGTAATGGTACGTATACGTTCCCACCGCGCCTACGCCGCCGTTGAATGTTGTGAGCCCGGAGACCAGCAAAGCGCCGACATTCGCTCCCGGAAAATAGCCGAGGGCTTTGTTATCTGCCGCGGGATTGATGACGCCCTCCTGGCGCGGGCCGATGGCGACGGACCGCGAATAGCCGCCGCGCAGTGCGTTGGTGAGTCGCGGTGAAAAGACGTGAATATCTTCGAGCGAAATCGCTGCGCGGCGCGAGATGGCCTGGTCGATTAACGCATCGGATGGATCGGCCGAGGAGAAGGCGCTGGTGTCGTAGAGCATAGTCCCGTGCAGCGTATTCTTCTCGGTGAAGTTATGGTCCAGGTGAATGGTACTGAAGTCCTCATTCGTGGGCTGCTGGGTGACGAAACTGTAGGTACCCGTATCGCCGCTAACACCGGCGTTGGGCAGGTTGTAAAGCGCGAGGTAAGGCAGCACGTTGGGATTGATGGCGACAGCGCCTGCGACCAGGTTGCCTGTGCGTGCGTTGGGACTGGGCACGATGACCTCCATGTCGGCGCCCACAGTCTCGCGGAATCCCTCATAGTTTCCGAAAAAGAAGGTTCGGTTCCGGAAGATCGGCCCCGACGCGGTTGCCCCAAACTGGTTGCGGCGGAAGGGCGGGATCGAAGGCGGATCGAAGTAATTGCGCGCGTCGAAGACGTCGTTGCGGAGGAAGTCGTACACCGAGCCGTGGAAGGTGTTAGTGCCCGAACGCGAAATCGAGTTGATGACTCCGCCGGACATGCGCCCGTATTGAGCGGGAGCATTGCTCTCGATCACTGAGAACTCTCCGACGGCATCGACGCCGAGAATTGCGCCCGAGGTGCTGCCGGGGCTGCCGTTGGCGTAGTCGTTGGTATTGATTCCGTCGAGCAGGTAGGCGGTCTGTTGCGGGCGGTTGCCGCCTACGTCCAGTTGCGAGCCGAATCCGCGGCTGAGCCGCGTAGTAGAAGTTGCGCTGTCGGCATACTGGGTCAACACTTCGGACACGCCGGCCTGCAGTGTAGCCAGTTGCGTAAAGTCACGGCCGTTCAGGGGAAGGTTGCGCGTTGTCTCGCCGTTCACCAGGCCCTCAACTGACGAAGTGGACGTGTCCAGCGTGTTGGCGACCCCGGTAACGACGACTTTATTAGAGACCGCGCCAATCGCGATCTGCACGTTCACATCGAGAATCTGCCCAACCGTCAGCACGATATGGTCGATCTCTTTGGTGCCAAATCCGGAATTCGAAACCACAATCTTGTAGCTTCCCGGGGCGAGGTCTGTCGAAGAATAGAATCCCGTCGAGTTACTGGTCACCTCGCGCGAAACGCCCGTCGACTCCGACGTGATTACGATGCAGGAGCCGCTGACAACCGCACCGGTAGGATCGGTCACCGTGCCTTGCATGGTTGCCGTGCCCATGGTCTGCGCGTGTGCCGATCCTGCGCCCCAAACGCAGATGCACGCGAACAAACAGCCGAGGAGCGTGAACCTGATTTTCTTCGACCGGTATTGGGCAGACTGCATTGACGTGTTGTCTACGACTCGATCCTCGGCGTTCGCGCTGTTGACGGTATACCTCATGTTGCGCCTCCTGTTGGGACAGTAACTGCGCTCGGTGCAGCGCTGGCCGGGGAGGGAAGCCAGAGCGTCGAGAACTGTTTCGATTTGCAATACAGCCTTGGCCTCAAAGCGGAGAACCGACGGTAAGGCAGAACTCGTCTAATCGGCCTCCGCCACAGAACACCCACGGAAGCTCTGATCCTACGATCGATAAACTTGGATTCATGTTGTGCCGCCAAAACCGCGGGAGGGAAGCAGGTGCCGGACTGCTGCTCTTTATCGGCGCGCGAACTGCAGCAGGCGCACCTGTGGTCAATGGATGACCACGATAGCGACCTCGATAGAGACCAGTCCTGAATTCATCGTGAAAGTCCATTCATTTTTGCTCCGCCCCCATGGCCGCGCACCCAGGCCACGTGAACGCATTTTCAGGTTTTGTTCATTGTTTTTCCCGTGCACGCGTGCCATCATTTCCCGAGCTTCATGAGCGCCTTGTCTGCGTGGTAAACAAATGAAACCAAGAGTTCTTCTTTTCGCTTGCCTATTGGCGGTTCCGGCCTGGAGTCAGAACCTTGAAGAGCCGAAAGCGCATCCCAATCCTCCGCTGCCCTACTTCGGCAAGGTAGATCCCGCAATCCCGGCTTATAAGCCCCTCCCCCACCTTTCAGGCACGCTCCGCGGTGTGGAGTCAAACACCGTGACGAATCTGATGCAGCTCTGGGTTGCCGGCTTTACTCAGCTTTATCCCGATGTTCACTTTCAGGTGGACGTAGGGGGTTCCGGTCAGGGTGGTCCAAGGCTGACCGCCGGAACCGCCGACTTCGCCTTCATCTCCCGCGAAATGATGGGACGCGAAGTTACGCCGTTCATTGAGAAATTCGGCCGCAAGCCGATGGATATCGAGGTCTCCGGCGGTAGCCTCGCCGTGAAAGCCTTTACTGACGCGGTGGTTTTTATTGTCAACAAAGATAATCCCCTCGACCACATCTCATTCGATCAACTCGACGCCATTTACTCGGCCACGCACAACCGGGGACCGAAGACCGCCATCACCACATGGGGTCAACTTGGCCTGACCGGCGAGTGGGCCGACAAGCCCATCCACACCTGGGGAGTGCAGATTCCCAACGGCTACGATCTTTTTGTGAATATGCATGTGCTTGCAAACGGCCAATGGAAGGAAGGCATCCAGTCGCAGCCCACGGTGATTCCACTCTCAGACAAGGTAGCCGCCGATAAGTACGCCATCAGCTATACGGGACTAGCCTGGAACGACAATCCAAGCACCAAGGTACTTGCGCTGTCGCTGCATGATAACGGGCCGTATCATCCTGCGACGTTCCAGGAGGTCGCCGCGCAGACTTACCCGCTGAGCCGCGTGATTTATATCTTCTTCAACCAGCCGCCCGACAAGCCCGTGAGCCCGGTCCTGCTGGAATTTCTGCGCTACGTGCTCAGCCGGCAGGGGCAACAGCAGGTTGTAGAAGACGCCATCTTCACGCCGCTTCCCGCCGCGCTGGACGCCGGGCAACGCGAGCGTCTGGAACACGCGAATCAAGGCTGCGCCTGCGCGCAATAATGCTGGCCGGCGGCGTCCTTAGTGCGGCAAAAGAAAGAACAGGGAAAGCGCGAAGCAGATGAGCGCGGTCAAGAATGTGATGACCATGAAACCCATTACGCGGCGCATGGAGATGCCGGCGATGGCCAGGATCGGGAGCACCCAAAAGGGCTGCAGCATGTTGGCCGCCGACTCGCCCATGGCCACTGACATTGTGGTGCCGGCCAGTGAAGCGTGGAGCGCCTGCGCCGCTGGTATAGCGAACGGTCCCTGCACCGCCCAATGTCCACCGCCGCTGGGAATGAAGAGCGTGATGATAAGCGAAGTGAGATAAGTGAAAATAGGCAGCGTGCGCGCGGTCGAAAACCGAATGAAAGCCGCCGACAACACGCCCGCGAGGCCGGTCGAGGTCATGATTCCCATTAGTCCGCCGTAGAGCGGGTACTGCAGAATCAGCGATCCCGTGAATCGTCCTGCCTGCCGCATCGCGGCAACGTAGGCCAATGGCCGCCAGTGCAGCAGCACTCCGGCCAGAAACAGGATCAGAATCACTGAATTCAGATCCAGCGAAAAGTTGCTGGCGCGCAGCGTCACAAAGAGCGCACCGGCACCGATGGCGACAAGAAGCACGGTGAAAAGCCAGGCGCGGTCAAGCAACACGCCGAGAGAGCCCCCCTTTTCCTTCGCTGCCGGCGGCGCATCTTCCGCCTTCAACCTTTCAACGTCAGCCGTCACCACATCCTTCTCCGCGGGCCCGGCGAAGCTAAGCAAGATTGGAAGAATCACCACCAGGGCCCCGACGGGAACGAGATTGAAAGGCGTGAACACCGTCTGGGAAAGCGGAAGAATTTGCCCGGTGGCTTTCTCGACCATGTTCAGGGCGGATCCGTGAGTCGCCTGCGACAGCGCAATCGATCCCGACAGCCCTTCGGTTGAAATCACAAACCCGGCGTAGGCTGCGGCCACCAGCCAGCCAAAGTCAATACGGATGCGCTTGGCAATCTCCCGCGCCAGCAGCGCCGAAGCCACGAGCCCCAGCCCCCAATTCAACCAGGAAGCGATCAGGCTCGTCACAACCGTGAGAGCGATCGCGGTGCGCGGCGTTTTGGGGATGGAGGCAATGCGCTCCAGAGCACGATGCGCGATGGGTGTGGACGCCAGCGCGTAGCCGGTGGCCAGCATCATCACCATTTGGAATGCAAAGGTGAAGATGCCGAAGACGCCGCTGTACCAACCGGAGAGAATCGCCTGCACGCTGCCGTGCGGCGCCAGCCAGTGCGCCAGCGCGGCACCGAGAAACGTTAAGAGTAGAGCGAACACATAGGCGTCGGGCAGTGCGCGCTCGAAGATGTAAACGAAGAATCGCGTAAATCGGCTCAGCATCGGCGGCGAATTAGCTCCTTGACCGGAATAACAGGCGATGCGGCGAAAGGCAACAGAAAACCTCCACCAGCTTTCTGAGGGCAGATGAGCAGTGCGTGAAGGCGGAATGAAATGCCATTCATTTCAAGTGCGGAAGCTTGTCCAGTTCCCCCGCGCGAACCGGCTCTGGGAGCGGCCCATAGCCGCCCTCTTGCCTCACGTCCTCCTGGCCTTGCCGGCTGAGGACATAACGCAGGAACTCCCGCACGGCAGCACTGCATTCTCCGCCTGCAGGCCCACAGTGAAAGTAGATATAAACGGCGCGTGCAAGGGGATATCTTCCAGCCGCGTATTCCTGCCGTACCGGTGCGACGAACGGCAAGCCGGGGCCCGCGGAGATCGCCAGCGCTTTCACCGCTGGTGTTGCGTAATGGATGTTCGCGATCGCGATGCCGAGTGGGTCCGCTGCCAGCGCGTCAATGATCTGCTGTCCCGCGTCGATCCGCGCGCCTCCGGCAGACTGGCGATTTTCGAACCCGCGCAGGGCGCAGTTCCACTGCGCGTCATGCAGCACGACGTGGCGGAAGAACTTTCCCGCTCCGTTGTCGGGCGAATAGCCGAACGCATGAACTGGCTGCTTTCCCAATTCGCCGGTAACGCCGGCTTCAGCCCAAGTGGGCGTTCCATGGTCGCTGCATCCGAATACGGCCGCAAGTTGGTCGAATCGGATTTCAGAAAGGGGATTGTCCCGCCCGACGAAGATCATCAATGCATCGGCCTTGGTTGGAACATCGAAACTGCCCAGCGCCGCCTCGATGCCGGTAGGTGCAGATCCGGTGATCTGCCGGTAAGCCAGCTCCTCCTCCGGCCATAATTCGCGGCCCATCAGAGCAAGATCCGCAGCCCCCGCGTACAGCCCGCCCATGGCAGAGATCGTTCCCTTCATCTGTTCGTCAAAGCGCACGTCCGGCTGGTAGCGTTTGAAGCCTGCTTCCCAAAGCCGGAGAAGCTCCTGCATTTGCTCGCTTCCCCACACCCGCAGCGTACCCGTCGTGCGCGCGCTGGGAACGTACTCAGGTTGCGCATGTGCCGCCAGCGGCAGCAGAAAGACAACACACAAACTGATTCGCCTGAAACGCGGCATCCCCGTACCCCCTTGCGAGCAAACCATCGTACCTGCCGTGCAGCAACTCACCGCTGAATGCCATATAAAAAGCCGTTCAGAAAACGTGGGCTTCGCGCCGCTCGAGATCCCCGTCGTCCAGGATATGAACACATTTTCATTTGCGTTTCAGCCCGTTCTCATTCCCGGCAGCGATGCTTCACAGATACCGGCGCGGAAAGGATTCGCAAGCATGAGACCGCTATATTTCTTAGCTGCATTGATTCTCGCAACTCCACTCGCCATCGAAATCGGCGCGCAGTTTGCGCCCTCGCTCAAGCTCACAAAGACTGTGGATCTGCCCAACTATCACGGCGACTTCGACCATTTTGCGGTCGACCGGGAGCGCGGACGCATTTTGGCGGCGGCCGAAGATCATGGAACCCTGGAAGTCTTCTCGCTGGCCAGCGGAGACCATCTGCGCACAGTGAAGGGTGGGATCGACACTCCGCACAGCATTCTTGTCCGTGCCGGAGCCCCGACCATCTTCCTTACCGATAGCGGGAATTCCATGTCGAAAATTCTGAACGCAGATACCTATGCTGAGGTCAAGGCGGTTCCACTTACCGTGGGCGCCGACTCATCCGGCTACGATCCGGCAACGAACACACTGTATGTCGTCACCGGCGGGAAGGATGTCGACATGAAGACTGCCAACCTTGAAGCTGTCGACCCCGTGACCGGCGCAAAGCGAGGCAGCGTGACGTTTGACGACAACCACGTAGAAGCCATGGCCGTCGAAAAGCACGGGCCGCGCATCTTTATCAACCTGGCGCAAACCAACAAAATTGCCGTCGTAGACCGGCGCACGATGAAGACCATCGCTATCTGGCCCGTACCGCCTGCGCAAGTGAATGCAATGGTGGCGCTCGACGAATCGCAGCACCGGCTCTATGTCGTGTGCCGCACGCCCGGCATGGTGGTCGCGATGAACTCCGACACCGGCGCCGTGGTCTCAACCGCGCCCGCTCCTCTGCGCTCCGACGACGTTTTCTACGATGAGGCTGCTCACCGGCTCTATGTTCCGGGAGGCGAAGGCTATCTCGGCATCTACGACACCTCGTCAACCGATCATGTGAAGATGATCGGAAAAGTGCCCACAGCGCCCGGCGCAAAGACCGGGCTGCTGCTACCCGATCGGCACGAACTGGTGCTGGCCGCATCTCCCGGAGACAGCGCGAACACGGCGAAAATTCTGTTCTATTCGATCGAGCACTGAGCCGTGGTGTACCGCGCTGCTATCGGCAGCGCAGATGTGGCCGGGCTGCGGCAGTCCCTAATTGTTCGACCCAAACAGCCGTGATGCGTCGGGAAGCTGGCGCTGCATCTCACGGCCAATCTCTTCGGCAGTCGCAACCAGTCGCTGCTTGTCCTCGCCGGGCTTGTAATTGAACACCACACCCACTGCGCCGATCGTCCTGCCCGACTTGTCTTTCAGCGCAACCTCGTCTTCAAAGTGCGGACCATTCACTTCCAGATTCGGCTTGCCGGTCCGGATGCAGCGCATGTCGTCTTCGTCCCCCTTCTTACCGATGCGGCCGAAGTTGGAGGCGACAATCAGGTTGCCATGTCCTGGAGGCTGCGCGTGAATCGCCATAAGAATCACCTCCGGGTGCATGGCGAGAGCCTGATTCACCAACTGCTGGGCGAATGCGGCCGGCTGCGTATAGGTCGGATCCATCTCGGACGGACTCACCTTGCGCATCCCTTTCACTGCTTCTTCGCGCGTCTGCTGCGGGACGAGAGGAAATGCGCAGAACAGCGCCGTCGATATAATGATGAGTGCTCTTCCCTGTGACTTCATAAACTGACGTCTCCTTTGGCCCTTTAGAAAATCACTTTCAGCGCGAACTGCATTTGTCGAGAGCTGGTCGCGGTCGCAGAAATCGCGCCCTCAGACGATGTGAGAGGGCTGCCCACAAGCGCAGGAGCCGGGCTCGACGAGGTGGGTGCGGGGGCGGCTGAAAACAGCTGCGTCCCGGCCTTGAGCGGATTGTTGTAGTTGCTGTGATTGAGAATATTGAAGATCTCGGCGCGGAACTGGACATTAAAGCTCTCGCTCAGGCGGGGAATGCCGTTGTTCTTGACCAGCGACATATCGTAATCCTGCAGTCCGGGGCCGTTGATGGAATTGCGTCCAGCGGTGCCGAGGAAGGGATTATAAGTGGCAGTCTCGGTTGGATAGGAATAGCAAGCGAGATTGACGTAATGCACCTTATTCTGCTTGCTGATGGGATTGCAGCCGGTGCCATAGTTGAAGTTCGGGAAGCCAAAGGTATCCGAGCTGCGAAGGCCCATCGGGTCGCCGCTTACCTGTGGTGTGATCGGCATGCCTCCGGCGGCGGTGAAGATGCCGGAGTACTGCCAGCCATCAAACGCCCACCCTGCGAGGCCAAACGACTTGGGCACATCCGGCAACACAAACAAATAGTTGAGCACGATCGTTTGCGAGACATTGAAATCGGAAACGGCACGTCTGCGATCGCGGGCGAAGTATGGCAGGCTGGAAACCGAGTTGGCGAATGTATCGCCAAAAGTGGAGGACGAGCCGTCATCAATCGACTTTGCCCAGGTGTAGGAAACCTGGAATTGGATCCTGTGCGTAAGTCGTTTGGTAACTCCCGACTGAAGCGCGTCGTACTCCGAGTAACCGTAAGGGAGCATCGTGCTGATCTGTCCGACGTTCGGGTTCAGCCTGGGATTGGTGGTGCCTGCAGAGATGTTGTTTGAAAGGCTGGGGAACTCATATACTCCACCGGGCAACTCGCCGGGAAGGGGCAGCACGGTGTTCACGTCGTCTTCGCGGTAGGCGAGGTGGACCCCGTGCGAACCAGCGAAGCCGAACTGGAGAATTGCATCGCCGGGCAGTTGCTGTTGGACGTTAAGGCCCCATTGCTGCATGTATCCGGGCTCCTGATGCTGCGGCGTATAGGCGTACCGGAGCGAGGTCGGAGTCAGCAGCGGACTTGCGCCGGCGGGGAAGGTTCCCGCCAGCCCGTTGCTGATGCTGCCCGTTTCGTAGTACGGCGCCGCCAGAATACTCAATCCTTCGAACAGGTAGTTGAGCGGCAGAGCGTCGTAAATACCGTAACCGCCATGGACCGCAGTTTTCTCGTTGTGAAACGGGCTCCACGCGAAGCCAATCCGTGGAGCAAAGTTCCTTTCCGTCGGATTTTGGAAGTAGGGCGATCCAAGGTTCGGTAGCGCTGAGGTAAGAAGAGGCAGGTTGGAAAGGCGGCCGGCGGTTTCAGTGGGTACTGTCGCCAATTCATAGCGCACGCCCAGATTGAGAGTGAGATTGCGCAGGACATGATAGTCGTCTGTGACGTATCCGGCGATCACCGATTGGCGCAGGTCTCTCGGGGTGGTCGACAGCGGCGGAATAGGCCCGGTGTATCCGCTCGCCTGGTTTTCCAGGAAGGTTGTCCAGGAGCCGAAAGTGAATTGGCCATTGGGATTCGCCGTGCCCAATTGATTGTTCTGCAATCGCTCAAAGGCAAATCCCGTCTTCAGGGCGTGCTTGCCGTGGTTCCAGTAAAGATCTTCGTAGACCTGGTAGGAGTTGTAGCGGAACCTGTACTCGCCCACCGCCCCTAAACCGCCGGTAAAGTTGGTTAGGCCGCCTATGTTGATAAGGCCGACCGGCAGTCCGGCCACAAAGCCCAGCGAGGTATTCGCCGCCGCGGGCAGAATTGCGTTCAAGGTGGTGGGCGCATCGGAAAAGACACGGCTATAACCGGCGTGCACCGTATTCACCAGATTCGCGGAGATGATGTGCGACTCGCTCAGAGCAACCATTGCCCGGTTCAGAATATTCCCCGTCACCTTTTCATCGAAGCCGTCGGGGGCTGTGTAGTGGCCCCGGTCCATGAAGAAGGTCCCGCCAAGTTGATCGTTTCGAGAAATCCTGTGATCGATACGCGTGATGAAATAGTTCTCGGTGGTGGTGAAGGGATCTGCAAACAGGAATGTTCCCGTGTCGCTTGTGCCCCCTGCCGTCGTCCCCGTCGGGGAAGGCTCAACAGGAGCGTTGGGCAAAGGGTAAAACGCGATGTAGGGAGCCAGTGAGGACGGGACCGTGATCCGAGTGTGGCTGGTGCACCCGGTACCGGCGCAAATCAAGCCGGCGCGCGCGTCCGGCGACGGTACGATGTTGCTTGTGTTTACGCTGTTAAACCACCGCATTCCCTCATAATCAGCGAAGAAAAACGTGTGGTCGCGCACGATCGGACCGCCGGCGGAGGCGCCGTACTGGTTGCGGCGAAGCGGCGCTACTCCAGTTGGAGAATCGAAGGGATTGCGCGCGTCGAACCAGCTATTGCGAAGGAATTCATACACGTCACCGTGAAACTGGTTGGCGCCTGTACGCGTCACCGCATTCACGATTCCGCCCGCAGTCTTGCCATAGTCGGAGGTAGCCAGCCCGGTAATGACTGAAAATTCCTGAATCGCATCGACACCGAGATTGGTACCGACCACTCCGCTGGGACCGCCATTCGAGTAGTCGTTGATGCTAATGCCATCCAGGCGGAAATTGTTCATCTGGGGCCGCGCTCCGCTCGCCGTAATCTGGTTCCCCACGCCACGATTTGCGCGCTGATTGCTGATGGAAAGAACAGACTGGGTGCGAACTGCGTCTACACCGGGTTGCAAGTCTGCAAGCGCGGCCCAGTCGCGGCCGTTGAGCGGAAGGTTCACTACAGTCTTTTCGTTCACCACGGGCATCACAATTGCGTTGTTAAGATCGACCGTAGATGGGGTGGCCGTAACCACAACCTTGGTGTTCGCGTTGCCGACTTTGAGGTTGAAGTTGACCGTGCGCTCTTCGCCCACTTCCAGGATCACGTCCTGCACCGACTCGGAGCGAAAGTTGGACGATGTGATGTCCACTCGATAGCGGCCGGCAGCAAGGTTGGGAACGGCATATAACCCGCTTCCATTGCTGACAGTGCTGAATGCCACGTTGGTCGCAACATTGGTAATGATTAAGGTGGCGCCCGGGACCACTGCGCCAGAGGGATCGGTAACGTTGCCAAGAATGGAACCAGTCGAAACCTGGGAATGCGCTGTCGCAATCGAGAATAGAGCAAACAGGGATAGCACGATCCGCTGCATCATCAGTTTTGAGTTACGATGGAATCGCATTCGTTTAGCCTCCTCAAGCTGTGACGACTCAAGGTCGTCATTTCATTCTTCAGGCCCTTGCCGCTGGGTCATTGCTGTAGATTCCACTCAATCATCCACATGGCTTGACTTACGCACCGAATGAGCTACACCTGCCGGGGCGCTGACAAATACATAAATCCGAATGAGAGAACAACTCCGCCCAGTGGAAGCCCGCTCGCTGGATGCGCGCGTAGACCCTCCTTTGTCGCGAGTTAGCTCGGCAGGACCGCCATGATTTGCGGTCAGGGAAGCAAGTCAACTCTTCGACCGTCAGAATCACACGTTGCATAGATGAAGACTGTCTGAAGCGCATCTTAAATCTGATTCATCTGAATGGAGCAAAACACCCGGCGGAATCGAATTGACTGACTGCTCAATCCTTGAAGAAGACATGGGAGGGGAGTAAGCAAGGCGGGAGAACTCATCTTTTCAGGGGATGCTATGAAAGTTTCAATTCCTGGAGCAGGCGTCCATCAAAATCACCGTTCCTCGCTTTGAATCCGAAGTGCGGGCAAGGCCGGGTGGCTCCGGTGGCTACTGCGAACGTGATGAGGTCGCAACCGGAGTCGAGAATCTCTTCGCCTGTGACCACCTCAAGTCCGCCAGAAATTGCGGCTTGGAAGGATCCTTCATCCATTGCTCTACTGCTCTACTAGACCGACTGCGAAGTTTGGGCTTCTTCGTCTAGTTCGTCCAGGCTACGCGGAGCGCGCGCTTTTTGGGGGCGGGTAATCTTTACCCTGCCTACGTTCGCGGTCCACCTGAGATCAATAAGTGAGTCAACGGACCGACGGGTATTCGATCGATCAGCCGGAGTACAGCGCGAACTTGAAGACGAAGCACTGGTATTAGAGCAAGAACGCGGGCAGGCCCAGATTTCGCCTAATGAAGAGGGGTCGATTCTCACTATCCTTCCTGTAAGGGAAACGGGACGGATGTCGGCTTCTCGAACGAATTCCGAGGCCTCGTCGCAGTTGCGGGTGGATGATCGTCATTCCGGAAATAACCAGTTGATCGACAACTGCGGTGGCGGCGTTTCCATGATGCCTGGGGCCGTTGGGAGTTTTGACGGGCAACGGCACGACGGGCACAACGTGCTTCCATTTCGATTCCAT
Organism: uncultured Acidobacteriaceae bacterium; assembly: GCA_963758785.1. GTDB lineage: Bacteria > Acidobacteriota > Terriglobia > Terriglobales > Acidobacteriaceae > Telmatobacter. The sequence goes on along the minus strand of CAVWXA010000003.1, from coordinate 1,096,102 downwards.
CCAATTGATTCCCTGATTTCCCGGCACACTTCTCGCACATCGGGTGACGCGCGTTATCGCGAAGCTCGCACTGAGAGCCCACTGGTTGCCTGATGCCGGATCAGCATACTGGAGGTTGGACCGCCGGGGACCACGACTATAGAATCAAGCACTTACCTTTAGAAAAAGCCCGCACGGAAGTACCCTAGTCTGGTCGCCTAAGACATTGACTTAACGGATCTGGGTACGCAAAGCATGGCACAGTCTACGGCACGCCTGATTTAAAGCGATGTTGGCTCCCTTTTGCGAACAATTTTCACTGATGCGAGTCAGGCATCAAGTGGAGAGCCTGTCGGTCGATCAATGATATCTGCGAGCGCTCGATAATTTAATTACCAAGTGCAGTATCACATTCCGACCGGCGCAGAGATGATCCCGGTTTGCCAACCTAGCAAGTGATAACGTCAACAGCGATTGGCAGAATGGGTTCGGAATGGCCTTCTGCCGTGCCTGCGCTCCGTAGGCCTGCGAATCGAGTGCTCGATGGCACCGAGTTGCACAGCCCTTTAGTGACAGCCGGCACACAATCTTCCGATGCGTGTTCTATTTTGGTCCCTTCTCCCGATTTGGAGGAGAGGGTCCAGTATGTGCTCAATTGATCAGATTTCAGTTTGAGAAATCCCCCCTTCTGGCCGCTACTGGAAATGCAAGCCACCGGGCGCATCTCTTCCGCGCCTACACGTTTTGGATGTAGTTCTCACCGCCTAGAGAGTCACCGCACTCGACTCTGGAATATAAGCACGAAAGGAAAGGAAAGGACCCATGGCACTCGTCAAGAAGTCTGCCACAGAGGCAACATCAGCTCCAACGGAAGGAAAGCACTCGCTTGTAACGGCCCGCGAGGCCGAGGCGCAGCGCAAGAAGGCGAGGACACTCGCCAAACAACAACAAGCAGCCGAACGCATTGCGGCGGCCACCGGACAATTGGCCTCCGGCATTGCAGAGGCATCGAGCGCGGCCGAGGAACTGAAACGGGCGAGCGACCAGATCGCGTCCGGCGCCAACGAGGCGTCGAGTGCAGCGCAAGAGTCCCTGGCGGCGTTCCAGCAGGTTGGCGTCTCCATCACCAAACAGTTGCAGAGTGCCGACGTCAGCCGCGGTAAGGGCGAAGTGTGCCAGACGCTGATCGCTCGAACTGGCGCGGATATTGCTGGCCTGATTACCAACGTTGGAGTAGCCGCGCAGCGGCAGGCCGCTTCAGTGAGCATGGTGGTTGAACTCGAAAAACAGGCTGCAACGATCGGCGACATTGTCAAGGCAGTCGCGCGCATTGCCGACCAGACCAACCTATTGGCTTTGAATGCGGCTATCGAGGCCGCGCGCGCCGGCAAACACGGCAAAGGTTTCGCGGTCGTCGCCGACGAGGTGCGGACTCTGGCCGAGACCTCTGAAAAGAGCGCGAAGCAGATTCAGGAGCTGGTCGGGCAGATTCAGGCCGACGTAAAGAAGATCGCTGAGGGCATTAACTCGTCCGCCAAAACAATGGATGAAGAGGTGGAAAAAGGCAAGACGATCACGGCGCAACTGGATCAGATCCGCGGCGACTTTGTCGAGGTCGTCAAGGGCATCCAGGAGATTGCCACCAACGCAGGACAGTCAAACGTTGCAGCCCAGCAGGCTCTCAAGGGCTCGCAGAGTATTGCGGCAGCGGCTGAGGAGCAGTCTTCCGCCGCCGAAGAGTCCGCCAAGACAGTGGCCGAGCAGACTCAGGCCCTGGCCGAGTGCGAGCAGACGGCGCAGGCTCTGTCGGAGCTGGCAGAGGATTTGAAGAACTCAACCGATGTTGCCAAGAGCGCCGAACAGGTTGCGTCCTCTTCGGAGCAATTGTCTTCCGCGGTACAGGAAATCAACCGGTCGAGTGCGCAGATCATGACCGCGATCGGCCAGATCCGCAAGGGCGCCGAGGTGCAGTCCTCAGCATCAGAGGAGTCCGCCGCGGCAACCAACCAGATCGAGAAGGGGCTGGATGTTGCCCAAAAGCGCGCCACCGTCAGTGCTGAAAAGGTGGGGGCGATCAGGACCCTGCTTGGCGAAAACAAAACAGCCGTCAACGGAATGATTACAGGCCTTTCCACTTCCGCGGAAGCCTCTCGCGCCAGCATCAAGCAGATGAACGACCTCGAGCTGGTATCCCGGCGCATCGACAAGATCGTCGAGGCCATCAGCACAGTGTCGATCCAGACCAACATGCTGGCGGTCAATGGCGCCATCGAAGCAGCGCGCGCCGGCGAGTTCGGCAAGGGCTTTGTTGTGGTGGCTACCGATATTCGCAATCTGGCGCACGATTCGTCGGAAAACGCAGACCGGATCAAGGATCTGGTCAAGGGCGTGCAGGATCAGATTGGGGTAGTGGGGCGCGATCTGAACGAGATCGTGGCAGCGGCGCTTTCCGAGGTGGAGAAAGCCAAGGCCACGACCGCCGATCTTGTGTCCATTGAGACCGACGTCCAGGTTGTGGAAGGAGGCGCACAGGAGATTCTTGCCGCGTCCAACGAAATCGCCTCTGCCATCGCCCAGGTGAAGAAGGGCATCGAGCAGATCTCTGCCGCGGCGACTGAAGCCGACAAGGCAGCCACTGAAGCAGCCGGTGCCGCTCAGCAGCAGGCAAAGGGCGCCGAAGACCTGGCCGCCGCCATCGAAGAGATCTCTTCCCTGGCGGACGAACTGCAGAGCGCAGCGTAAGGGGACGCCACCATGACGACAAGATCATCGAAGCAGCACACGAATGGGACGGCGCTTCTCGAGGAAAGCATCTCCGACAAGCGCGTCCCCGACATGGAACCGGTTGAAGCGTGCGTCGAAGAGAAACAGATCGACGGACGCACCTCCGGCATACAACCGGGTGGGGCGGCCGTCGACGAGAATCAATTCGACGAGCGAACTTCTGATACACAACAGGGCACACAGCAGTTTGTAACGTTTCTCTCCGGCGACGAGGTCTTCGCGGCCGATATGTCGCCAGTCAAGGAGATCATCCGCGTTCCCCAGGTGGTGCGAGTGCCGCTTGCTCCCGCTGCACTGGAGGGCCTTGCGAACCTGCGCGGCAAGGTTCTGCCCATCATCTCGCTGCGCCGCCTCTTCGGCTTTCCGGAGTTAGAACATGACGACTCGACGCGCGCCCTGGTGATCGACGTCGGTCAACCGCTGGGTTTTGTGGTGGACCGGGTTTCGAGCGTGATGGGCGTCGAAGCCGGCCACATCGAAGATGTGGGGTCCATTAGCACCACGGTGAATACCGAGGTGCTTTCCGGACTCATTAAAGATACGGGCGGTCACGCGATGATCATGGTGCTTGACTTTGCCAAGCTCATCCAGCGGGAGTTCTCGCAGATCGCGGCGATCACAAAGAACGCTTCTGTCGCCAGTGCCGGGCAAGCTCAAGTGCAGAGCGAGGAAGAGGATTCCAGCGATGAACTGCAACTGGTGAGTTTCAATGTCGAGGGCCAGGAGTACGCCATCGCCATCGAAGATGTGCAGGAGATCGTGCAGGTGCCGGGGGCAGTGATCCACGTGCCGCATTCGGAGTCGCACGTACTGGGCGTGATGACGTTGCGCAACCGCCTGTTGCCGCTGGTCAGGCTACGCTGCATCTTCGGCCTGCCTGACAGCGACTTGGATGAGAAGAGCCGCATCGTGGTGCTGACGCTGAATGGGGTCTCGGTGGGCGTGGTGGTAGATGCGGTCAGCGAGGTGCTCCGGGTCTCGAAATCCGGGGTGGACGCTCTGCCGGCTCTGTTGGCCCGCGAGGGCAATCTGGCGGAGGTTACTGCAATCTGCCGTTTGGACAATGGAAAGCGCCTGGTCTCGATCATGACTGCGCGCAATCTGTTCGATCACTCTGCGATCAAGGAGGCGCTGAACAACGTGAATGAGGGCAAGGTGGAGACGCGCACGGAAATCAAAGAGGTGGACGATAACTTGGACGACGACGAACAAGTGGTTGTCTTCCGCCTGGACAAAGAGGAATTCGGCGCCCCAATCGCCAGCGTTCAAGAGATCGTGCGGGTTCCCGACGATTTGGTTCGGGTACCCAAAGCTCCGTCGTTCGTCGAGGGGGTCATCAACCTGCGCGGAACCGTGCTGCCGGTGATCGACCTACGCCTGCGCCTTGGTCTCAAACAGGTGGAGCGCACTGATCGGCAGCGGATCATGGTGTTTCTCATCTCCAATGTGCGCACCGGCTTCATCGTCGATCAGGTGGCCGAGGTGTTGAGAATATCCAAGGCTGCGATCGAACCGGCGCCGCAACTCTCGAATGAGCAGAGCCTGTTGTTGAGCCGGATGGCCAACCTTGAAAAGCAGAAGCGGATGGTGCAACTGCTCGATCCGCCCCACTTGATGGGGAAGAAAGAGCTGGTGGCGCTGGCCGCAGTTACGGGATAAATCGATGATCAAGCTGCTGGTTGTTGATGACTCTGCATTGATGCGGCGTCAGTTGATGAATCTGTTTCAGGCCGAGGAGGACTTCGAGGTCCGCCCGGCCAGAAACGGCGAAGAAGCGGTGAGGGAAAACCGGGATTTTCAGCCAGATGTCGTCACTTTAGACATCAATATGCCGGAGATGGATGGATTGACCGCACTTTCCCTCATCATGGCTGAGCGACCGGTTGCCGTGGTGATGGTATCTTCGCTCACCAATGAAGGAGCGCTGGCCACCTTCGAGGCGTTGAATCTGGGGGCGGTGGATTACATTGCCAAGCCTGGAGGCACGATCTCGCTCTCGATCGACCGGATCACAGAAGAGCTGGTAGCGAAGGTGCGCAGTGCCGCTCGCACCCGGCCCAGGGGCAAGGCATCCGTCGCGGCAACGGTAGCGAGACGAATGCAGGAGGAGCGCAAGAAGGCTGCCGCCACTTCCTCGCTATTGGCTGCACCGCGGGGCGCGGGCGATGGCCTGCTGGTTGTAGGCGCATCCACAGGTGGGCCGCGGGCGCTGGAAATTGTTTTATCGGGATTGCCGGCAAGTTTTCCATGGCCGGTGCTGGTGGCGCAGCATATGCCGGCGGCGTTTACCAAGGCCTTTGCCGAGCGGCTGAACCAGTGTTGTGCCTTGCAGGTGGTCGAGGCAGGCAGTGCGCTGCCGGTTGAAGCGGGCAAGATTTACATCGGAAGGGGCGGGGCAGATATGGTGCTGGCCAGCCGTGCGGGCAAGCTGACCGTTCTGCCGATGCCCGAGAACTCGCAGTATCTGTGGCATCCGTCGGTCGAGTTGCTGGGCCGGTCGGTATTGGAACACTACGATCCAAAACGCGTGACAGCGGTGCTATTGACCGGTATGGGCTATGACGGATCGGACGCCTTCGCTGAGATTAAGAAACGCGGCGGACGCACCATTGCCGAATCGGAAGAGTCGGCCGTGGTCTACGGGATGCCCGCAGAACTTGTTGCCAAGGGTGGAGCAAGTTTGGTGTTGGCGGTGGAAAAAGTGGCCTCGCAGTTATCAAACTGGGCTGGCCGGTAAGGAAAGAAAACGATCGGACTCGTCAAAGGAAAGGTCGTTGGAACTGCAGACCAAGTCGAGCCAGTTGAGCAGCGAAGTTGCGAAGAACTGTTAGCGGCACTTGAGGATTCCGATGCAACCGTTCGCCGCCGGGCTGCACAGAAGATCACGTCATGTCTCAATGCCGCGGCGGCGCTGGTGAGCCGTTTGAAACGCGAAGAAAACACAGCCGTGCGCGAAGCAATTCTGAATTCCTTGCTTCGGATGCATGATCCATCGATAGGCAGCGGTCTCGCCGACTGCTTGCGTAGTGAAGACGCAGCGCTGCGCAATGATGTCATCGAGGCATTCAGGCAACTCGGCGACGAAGTAGCGCCTATTCTGCGATCTTTGCTGGCCGATCCCGATCCAGATGTGCGCATATTCGTCGTCAATATCCTCAATTCCGATCGTCACCCGGATGTGGAGCAATGGTTGATCGAAGTTATCGAGCGGGACGCACACGTGAACGTCTGCGCAACGGCAGTCGATCTGCTATGCGAGGTTGGCACCGACGCAGCCATTGACCCGCTGCTCCGTCTAAAAGCCCGCTTTGCCCACGAAGCCTACATCCAGTTTGCCGCCGATCTGGCGCTGAAACGGACACGAGAAATCTGACCCGCTGATGAGCATCTACGCGCCCCAGCCAGAATCCGCGACAATCACTGACGAGGACTTCTTGAAGTTCAAGGAGTTCTTCTATCGCCGTACGGGCATCAGCTTTGAGACGTCCAAGCGCTACTTCGTGGATAAGCGGCTCGTTGACCGTATCGAGGCTACCGGCACCGGCACGTTTCGCGGATACTTCACATTGTTGCGCTTACAGGCTTCGGGCGAGGAGCTGCAACAACTCACCAATTCGATGACGGTGAACGAAACCTACTTTCTGCGCGAGGAGTATCAGTTTCGCTGCCTGGTAGATTCCATTCTTCCGCAGATTGTTCATCGCAGAGTCGGCACAGATGCAATCCGCATCTGGTGCATTCCTTCGTCGAGCGGCGAGGAGCCGTATTCGGTCGCCATGTTTCTCTTGGAGAATTGGACGGGCATCAAAGAGTGGGACGTAGAGATCATCTCTTCAGACATCGACACCAGCATCCTCCGTCGTGCGCGCGCCGGACGCTACTCGCCGCGCTCAGTGCAGAACGTACCGGAGCCGTGGCTGAAGAAGTACTTTAAGAGCGTGGGCGACGAATATCAGCTCTGCGACGATCTGCGTCAGGCGGTCGAGTTCACACGAGTCAATCTAGCGGAGCCAGCAGATACGCTCAGCTATCACAACTTCGACGTGATCTTTTGTCGCAATCTTCTAATCTATTTCGACGACGCATCGCGCAAGACGGCCTCAGACACATTCTATGAAGCGCTGAACCCAGGTGGTTATCTTTGCCTGGGCCACTCGGAATCCATGAGTCGCATTTCATCCTTGTTTGAGGTGCGTAAATTTCCCGAAGCGATTGTCTATCGCAAGAGTTTGGAGGCCAGATGATTGAAGGCCCGATGATGAATGAAATCGTAATTACCAAGCGCATTCTGATAGTCGATGATGCAGCCACAGTTCGTATGTATCACCGAGGCATATTGGAATCGGCCGGCTATGCGGTCGAAGAGGCGATGAATGGAATCGAGGCGCTGGAAAAAACCCTCGAAGCTCCATTCGATCTGTATGTCGTGGATGTCAATATGCCCAGGCTGAACGGCTATGGATTCTTGAGTGAACTGCGCCAGCAGGAGATTCCACAACAGCCGGCCATCATGGTCTCGACGGAAGCTGCACCGAGCGATGAAGCAGCAGCGTACCTGGCCGGCGCGAATGGTTATCTCATCAAACCAGTGCAGCCAACGCAATTATTGACATACACGCGTCTGATGCTCGGGGAGGCACTCCAATGAACCCCTTGCTCGAGCAGTTTTTATCTGAGTCCCGCGAGCTCCTGGAAGGCATCGGCCAAAAGCTGATGCAACTGGAAGACTCACCCAACGACCGGCGGGTGATCGACGACCTTTTCCGCTCTGTACATACCTTGAAGGGCAACAGCGGCTTGTTTACGTTTCCTGAGATGACACGCGTGCTGCATGCCGGCGAAGACCTGCTCGGAAAAGTGAGAAGCGGCGAGATGGCTTACTCGCGCCAGTTGGCGGATCGCCTGCTTGACACCATGGACTTTGTCGGCCTGCTCTCGAATGAGATTGAGTCCACGGAGCGCATCGATGCGTCTCACGCAGCCGATTCTGCCCGTTTAGCTGAATCGCTGCGTTCTCTGATGGCGGAGATCCCGCTCTCCGCTACATCCGGTCCTGGCGGATCAACTGCCGTCACAAAGAATTCAATCGGAGCCAAACTGGGCGAATTGCCTCGACTCAGTGAGGTTCCTGAAGCGCTGCGCATTGAAGCCTTCCGCCGTTGCGGCAATGTTGAGAAGTTCCATTGGATTGCCTATCAGCCCGCACCGGAGTGCTTCTTTCAGGGCGACGATCCATTCCATCGCGCCCGCCAGACACCGGGTCTGCTCTGGGGTAGCGTTCTGCCGTCCGAGCCTCTGCCGCCTCTTGCCGAACTGGACACATATAGATGTTCGCTCAAGTTTCATCTACTGACGGCAGCCTTCCACGAAGAGTTGGTCGAATACTTTCGCTATGTGCCAGATCAGATTGAGATCGTCGCTGTCGATCCATTGTGGCTCGCCATTTCCGAATGCGAGCCAGAGAACAGAGTCGGAATTGAAAACGATCCCGTTTCCGGATCGCCGGTTTCCGAGCCGGAGAAAAGCCCGGAATCCATCGAAGAAGCAGCCGCGCTAGCACGGATTCTGGCGGCACAACAGCAGATTCTCGCCTCGGACGATCATCCCACCTGGTTCTCCGGAAGGCTCAATGCAGTTGCGGCATTGCTCAAGAATCTTGCAAACTCCGCGGGCTATGCCGAGGCCAAAGATCAGATTGAAGCCTCGCTCACGACAGCTCAGGTTTCCGCTAGCGGTCGCCCGCTGCTCAAATGGCTGAATGCGCATCAGAACCAGTTCACTACGAAAGTTGGCCCACTGTTTGCTGGGAGCTTGAGTCGGGCAAATTCTAAAGGAGTAACCTCTGTATCCGCTACCGCCAAGGCAGTCGCCGATGATGGAATCATGTTCGGTCGCCGTGCTGAAGACAATCAGACCGGGCAGCGTAGCCTCAAGGTCGATCAGGCTAAGGTCGACCAGCTCATGAACCTGATCGGCGAACTGGTAGTCGAGAAGAATGCGCTGCCTTATCTGGCTCAGCGAGCAGAGGCGCAGTACGGAGTGCGCGAACTCTCGCGCGAGATCAAGGGCAAATATTCGGTCATCAATCGCATCGCTGACGAAATGCAGGACGCCATCATGCAAGTCCGCATGATGGCTGTCTCCTTCGTCTTCCAGCGCTTTCCGCGCCTGGTGCGCGACATCTCCCACAAACTCGGCAAGGAAGTCCAACTAGTGCTCGAGGGCGAGCAGACCGAAGCCGACAAGAACATTATCGAGTCTCTTGCCGACCCGCTCATTCACATCGTTCGCAACAGTCTGGATCACGGCCTGGAGATGCCGGAGATTCGTCTTGCCGCGGGCAAGCCGGGAACCGGCAAGCTAACCATTCGCGCCGCGCAGGAAGCGGACCGCGTGGTGATCGAAGTCGTCGACGATGGCAAGGGCATTGATCCGGCTGTGATCAAACGGAAGGCCTACGAGAAAGGCATCATCGACGAAGCGATGGTGGAGCGGATCAGCGATCAGGAGGCGATCAACCTGATCTTTGCCGCCGGCCTGTCTACGGCGGCAGTGGTTTCAGATTTATCGGGCCGCGGCGTAGGCATGGACGTGGTGCGAACGGCTGTCGAAAAGCTCAATGGCTCGGTCATAGTTGAGAGTGAATTGGGCAAGGGCACATCAATCCGCATTTCGCTGCCGCTTTCGATGGCGGTGACTCAGGTCATGGTCATCGAGTCTGATGGGCAACTATTCGGTGTGCCCATGGACCACGTAGTTGAGACGGTACGCGTTCGCAGAAGCTCAATCCGCACCTTCAAACAGAACAAGACGGCCCTTCTGCGCGGACGCATCGTTCCGTTGAAAAGCCTCAACGCACTTCTGGGAATTGCCGCTATTCCTCGATCGAATTCTGACGATGAACTTGCTGTACTGCTTGTTCAGACGGGGAGCGCGGAGTTAGGCCTGCTTGTCGACGGATTTCAGGAGACGATGGGTGTTATCCAAAAGCCTTTTAGCGGCTTTCTATCGGGTTTGTCTGCCTATTCAGGCTCAGCTCTCATGGGGGATGGATCAGTCCTCATGATTCTCAACATCCGGGAGATCGTCTGATGCCAATCGAATTCAAGAAAAACCGCGCCATATTTGGTGAAGAAGTAAGTGTAGAAGAAGCAGAAGAGCTGCTCGAATGGCTCCAGAAAAGACCTGCCGCAAAAGCGGATTTGTCCGCCTGTAACCATCTGCACACCGCCAACCTTCAGGTATTAATGACAGCTAAGACCGTCATATCCAGTTGGCCGAAAAATGCAGAACTGCGCGCATGGCTGGAACCAGTCTTGAGACTTAGGGATTGAGGGGCTCACATGGCAAAGACAATTCTTGTCGTCGACGATTCATTGACCATGGTCATGAGCCTCAAGAGCACTCTGTCGATGGGTGGGTTTCAGGTGGAAACCGCCAACAATGGCCAGCAGGCGCTCGATAAGTTGAAAGGCGGAATCAAGCCGGACCTCATCCTCACCGACATCAATATGCCGGTCATGGGGGGTCTGGAATTGATCGGCAAGGTTCGTGCACTTCCCGGCTGCAGATTCTTCCCGATTTTGACGCTTACCACCGAAAGCGAGAGCGCCAAGCGCGATGAGGGACGAAGGCTCGGCGCCACCGGCTGGCTGGTAAAGCCGGTATCGGGCAATGATTTGATCAAGGTCATCAAACAGATTCTGCCAGGAGCGTGAGAATGCCACGAGCAAGATGCAGCCGGTTCGATCTTGTGTTCAGTGGGCGCGCGGCCTGTCGTTGAGGGAGATCGAGACATGGCGGACTACAAGTCGAAGCGAGGAGAAGTCCGGAAATCACTGGGCCAAGTGCGCGCACTTGGCACTCTGGCGGGACTCTTGGGAGTCGTTTGCATGCTTCCGCCGCTTCTCGCCGTTTTCGGCACACCGGAACAGACTCTTGTCCCCCATCGGTATGTGTTCGGGTTAGCGCAAATCGTCATCTTATCAACCATGGAAACGGCGATTTTGTGGAACCTGAAACATCTCAAAGAATTCATGGTTAAGACATTTCGGTTGAGAGAGTATAGCGTCGAAGAATTATCACGCATTGCTGAAACTCGCAAAGCGATCGCAACCGAAATCAAGGACTGCAAACCTTACGTCGATGTGATGCACGAACAAATCGGCGATTCTTTGTCCGAATCCGAACGCGAGGTCGTCGTGGCAATCGAGCAGATTGATGCGCTGAATGCGAGGACAGGTCAGCAGAGGGAGCATATCGCACAATCTGTGAAGAACGCCGGCGAACTGACGAAAAACACCCAGATTCGGATCGAAAACAATAGGGAGGTCATCGCCGCGATCGAAGTACAGTTGGAAACTCAGACGGAGGAGTTGAAAAACAACCTTGAGCGCATTCAGGGGCTGGCCGGCGATGTTTGCACGTTGACGCCGCTCATAAAAGTCATCACCTCCATCGCCCAACAAACCAGCCTGCTCGCCCTGAATGCCGAAATCGAGGCGGCGCGGGCGGGAAGCTCTGGCCGTGGCTTTGCTGTGGTGGCCTATGAGGTGAGGAAGCTCGCCGTACTCTCCACTCGGGCCGCCGCCGACATCGCCGGAAAGATTAATGCAACCTGCAAGAGAGTGGACGAGGAGATGGCCCAAGCTCGTGCTTCGCTCGAACGGCACGCGGCCAGGAACGCGATGAGTCATCTGACTACCGATTTGGGTGAAATGCAATCTGAGTTCTGCAAAAACAGCCAACTGCTCCTCGATGTGATCACCGAAGTGGACGCGAATTACGCGGAGAGTGCGGCGCGGCTAATGGAGGTGTTTGGGCATATCCAGTTTCAGGATGTCATGCGCCAGAGAATGGAACACGTGCAGCAAGCGTTGTTGGAAATGCGCGACCACTTGTTGCAGTTGGTCGAAAAGCCGGATCGTCCCGGCTGGGATGGCCTTTTCGATACGACTTTCAAGGCTTTGCTGGAGTCCCATCTCAATAGCTATAAGATGGCCAGCCAGACCATCACCCACCTTGCCGTCGCCGGAGGCAGTACCGACAGCGACCACAGCCGTCCCGCCATTGAATTGTTCTAATCGGAATTGCCTCCCGGCCGAATCGAGGGCCTATCGTCTAGGTTTCGGGCTTTCCTTCGACCCTCTTTGATTCCCCGCAAAGGTGCAGAAGTAAAACTGATGTACGATGTTGTTGTTCCGCTCGGATCCGTTCGGCGGAACACACGAGTTGCTTCCGTGCGGGCTGCATGGGGGTAATCTCGTGGAACTGTTCAGAAAGAACAAGTCGAAGTATTACTGGTATGACTTCACGGTGCGCGGCGAGCGCCACCGCGGGTCCACCAAGGAGACCAACGAAACGAGAGCGCAAAAGGCTGCCGCTCTCAAACTCGCTGCCACTATTAGGGGCAGCGACCCGCTCGACAGGAAGCCGCCCACGCTTCGTGAATACTCGAAGGATTTCCTTCAATCGGTGGAAACGGGACGGCTCGAGGCTGACAGCCGCCGGTATTACAGAAACGGCTGGCGACTATTGGAGCAGACGAAGATGGTCTACCAGCACCCGGAAAGGGAAATCATTCGCAATGCGTTAAACGCACGGCACATTTCGCGGCCCACCGTGCCAAATGACAACCAGGCAAATGCTTGAACCTAATTTGGATTGGTCCCCTGAGAGCCTTTCGACGATGCTGATGCCGGATCATCATACCGCCTCGTGAAAGGCCCGGCGTCGAACGCTGACTGGACCTGCAGATATCGGGTGCCTACCCCGTTTCCTGGTACTCGTCCTCAGAACCGAGTTCGGGGTTGGACGCCATGAACGTAGATGCTCCTATCCAACGTGTCGGCTTCTTGCCACGTTCCAGCGCTTACGGCTTGCTTGCCGCCGGCTTCAGCTCATAATGTCCTCCCCGCGTCGTCTGCAGTACGATCGAACCTGATGCCGGTCTCAATTCCGCGCCGCGACCCGCCAATCGAATGGGTTGATCGCCCCACGGGCTCGAAATCGTCAGTGGTCCTCCCATCTCGCTCGTAATATTGATAAACGCGACGGCGCCGCTGCGCTGCTCGCTGGAAACCAAAAATGCGCCTTTGGCCAGGAGCCGCGTGAAGCCCGCATCTTTATCCGCTGGCCAATCGGGAAACACGCGCAATACGCCGCCCTCATGTTGCAAGAGCATGGAATCGATGGCCTCGATGCTTCCGGCGGTTTCAATTCCTCCGCCAGACTGAAAAACCGTCCGGTTGCTCGGCCGCCATTGGAAAAGAATTGCCGCTTTGAACTTTGCAATCAGATCGTCAGCCGGCCAACCTATGCGCGCGGCGATGGGAAAGATCTTGCAAAATCCGTTGTGGCTGTTTCCGCCCGGCGTCACGCCCCACGAGTTCATCTCTTGCATAGAATCCCGTGCGATGTCCAGTTCAGCCGCATCGTCTCCGATTGCAAGGTTCTCTCCTGGAAACACCAGCCCTTCGGGATTGATCGGCTGGTCGCCCGGCGCGAACAGGCGCGGGTTCCGAGTTCCTGGCTTGAGCTTCTCGGCCATGTAGTAGACGGTCTTTCCGTTGTAATCGCCCTGCGGGTACGGGCTCAACTCATCGGAGAATTTCTGCCACACCGGCCGCATGGCTGCATCGATGTTCAACGCTTTACTGTCTGCAATCAGCTCGCTCTCCACACGATGCGCGAAGCCGAGATCGAGATTGGGATTTACGTCGTCGCCGCCCTCGTGTGCCGAGGTGTGCTCGAAACTCCAGTGTCCCTGGTCGTCGCGTGTGGCAAAGTCGCGCCAGAACGCATCGAGCTCTCGCATCGCCGGATAAAGCTTATCCCGCAAAACGCTTTGTCCTGCGTGTAATCGTAATAGTCGAACACGGGCAAAAAGCTGAACGTCGCATTCGATTTCTGGTCGGCCGGCAGCCGCTGAATGTCTTTTACCGGCGCGATGGGAACCGGCGCGGGCGGTTTGGCGATCACAGTAAAAGGCGAAAAAGTCCGCTGGTAGGCGACGCCCTGGTACCCGGCCTCAGCTGTGCGCTTTTTCTGCCACGGAACCTGCGCCAGTACCATGCGGTTATACGGCTCAGCCAGATCCGCGTGATTGCTTGAGAAGACGCCGTAGTAAGGCGCTTCCTCGTTGTAGTTCATAAAATAGCGGCCGCCCCAGCCGGCGTTGTCGGTGGTAATAAAGTTGCCCCACAGGGAGGGCGCCGGTTTCCCCGGCCGGCTCGACGACCCTAGCAAATAAAGCGATCCGTAGTAGTAGTCCTCAAGCACCGAGTCGTGCAGATCCACAAACGACTGCAGCCAGAAGTTTTTCCACCAGTTCAAATGCGCCTCTTCGAGCGCCCTCACGTCTGGTGCCGTGATCCGATCCGCGTGCGCCACAGCCTTGTGCGCCAGCTCCGCCATTGACGGTCCGTTCAACCCGATGCGCGCATCGCTCTCGAACACCGTCACGATTTCGACTGGCTCGTTGTCCTTCAGCGTGAATTCGCCGGTCACGCTGGTGCCGGCTTGCGCGATATTGGTCATCGCCACCCCGAGCAAATGCACAGCAATCGCGCCGCGTGCTTTGTAGTCGTTTGCACCCTCCAAGTTGTTTTCGCGGCTCACCCACGGCATGCCGTTTTCGCTGCCTGCCGCGGCCGGTACCGTCATGTGCGGAGCAGCATCGGTCGCCGGCATAGTGAGATGTACGGCTATGGGCATCGATCTGCCAATTGGATCGCCGCCGGTTCCTTCTGCCCAAATCTCCGTCACAAATACGTTTTCGCCGTCGGCAACCCACGAGCGCATGTGCACGGGCCGCCCATCCATCCGCACTGTTGTTGTCACCTCCGCATGCAGGATGTCCTGGTCCATGCGATAGGTCGAAATGCCTCCGGCCTCGGGAAAGTTTGCCTGCTGCGCGGTGGCCGGCGACGAAATCGTCAGCGATCCAAATGAAAGAATCGAAACCTCTGGCGCTTTGTGGCTGTCGTTCCAGTGCGTGCCCCAAAAGTCGCTCTTGCCAAAACGAAAGGTCTGTTGCGACGTATCGCTGTCACCCCCGACAACGCCCACATCGCCATTTCCCATCAGCGCGCCGGCGGTGAACTTGGGGGTTACCAGATTGTCCGGCGGCGCCGAGCTTACGCCATGAATCGGACCTACGATCCGTTGCACAGTTGCCCAATCGGCGGAATTGGCGCTCTGCGCGCGGCACGGGCTTGCAAGACAGGTCAGGCCCAGTGCGAAAAATGACGCGGCGAAAACAACCAAACAATTTTTCATCATGCGATTCCTCGTGTCGCGTTTTGGCCCTATCTCCAGACTGAGCATCTGTTGTTGCCGCAAGCGCACCGCACCATCCCGCACCGCAGGTTCTTATGCACGAATTTCGGCGCTCACCGTTCCTCCGGCGCCTACTGTTACGCGCGCCCACGAAACCGTGTGTCCCGTCTCGTCAGTCTGTGCAGTGGCCTTGACTTCTCGCCCATTCGCCATCAGCGTTGCATGTTGGCCTTCAAACATGGCCCGCCAGATAAAGGCCGGTCCGCGCTGATTGGTAATGGTTGTCTTCCCCGCGCCGTCGTGCCGGATTGTCACTTCGCTGGCGCGAATGGGCAGGTTGCGGATTTCCGCCCACTCGATGCCAGAGCCTAAGCCTGACAACGTCCTCACCGTCACTTCCACCCAGTCGCCCGCAACCGCAGCAAGCAGCGGTGAACAATATTCAAGCCGCACACCCATGGCGTTCGTCACAATGTCGCCGACCCGCGCGAACGGGACTTCAGGATATTCGAGCCGCGTGCGGCTCAGATCAAGTAGACGCGCCATCATAGCGTCGCGATCTTCGGCTGTTCCGAATCCACTCGATTCTGCCGTGACAACATCAGAACGCCAATCAACCCCCTCGGCCGGGCCGGCATATCGCGCGCCGCATCCCTCCATCTGATGATTGCCGCCTTCGCGCGCGTAAAAGCATTGCCCAGTCTTGCTCCACCATTCCGCTTTTATCAGGTCTTCAACGGCCGCGGCCTTCTTCAGAAATTCGTCAGCCAGCGTCGCGTTCTGCCGCGCCTCTTGAATATGCGCGTAGGCAAGGTAAGCGGCCCGCTGTGTCGCCACCACATCAAACCCGATAACATAGTCGTGATCGCCCTCGTTGTAACCAGGAATTCCGCGATTCCTGGGAAATTTTCTAGAAGGATCGAAAATACCCCGCTGATTGAGCAGGCGTGGGCGCGTCATAATGTGGTCGGGATCGAGCCCCCAGCGTTCGACGTAATCATTGACTGTGCGGTCATAGAAATTCAGAAATACCGGGTCATCGATATAAGCTAGATCGCCGCTCCATACATACATCCTGAAGCAGCAGTCGAGTAGATCGAAGTTCGATGGGAGGTTGTACCAGAACGAAGCGTCATTTTCGTAATCTACCGGGGCCGGCCGATTTTTGCGGTCGATCTCCCAGTAACTGCACCAATCCTTCGAGTCGGATATGTCTTCGGCGAATTTCCGCAGCATGTTCACGGTGAAGCGCGCCAGGCCGAGCGCCTGCGCACCCAGAGCTTGATGACAGGTGTCGCGGATGCAAAAGCCCTCTCGGCCCGGCTTGACGGCTTCATACCATGGCCCCACAGGGTCCCCGTTGTCGAATGCGTACGCCATGGCCTGGTTGCGCGCCCAATGGAAGACGTCCACGAGTTTTGCGCTCGACGAATCGACTTCGAGTTTCGACTGAATCTGGTCCGCGCCGGGATTTACCTTGCTCACTCCGGTGATCAACTGCGCCCAGATTGGATCGCGCCGGTTTTTTGCGCGGCCCATGATCCCGAATGAAATACTGGCCGCGGCAATGCCGGCCATCCGCACGAACTGCCTGCGGTTTATTGGAGAGATTGATCGTTGCATTGCGTCATACCCATATTTTCATCTTCGGAATTGCAAAGCCTTCCAGGCTATCGATTCCGACCTGCCAAAATATCAGTTCGGCCGCACTTCTGTATACGGATACATCAATGTCCCCTTCGGCATCACTAAGCAACTGTTCTCCAAAGTGCGCGCGACGTGCAAATGCTGTGCTCGAGAGTGGAGGCAGGATGAGGAGGGTGGAACCGCCCGTATCGGCAAGCATCACTGTTTGAGGTGTGGGTATCGCCAAGGGAAACGTCCTCGTTAACGTTGACGATTACGTTTGGCACGTGCCTTTTTTCGTGTCGAGTAAACCTTTCTTTTTCAATGGTATAAAACAGCCTGAGATCTGGGCCAAACAGTGAGTCACTTGCCAAGGCTTAACGAGCACCTGTATAACGCGAAGGTGTTTTTTGAGAGCTCAGATTGTATACGTATCCACTCACCGAACAGCGGCCCCCCATCGCGGATTTGAGGTCTTGTTCGTACTCAACACCGCACGCGATGGTCAAAGTTGACAACGAAACAATTGACACAAGGAGTTTGCAATGAGACTCATGACGAGGCTAGTTCCAATCATTCTCCTGCTCGGCATGCAGGCAACACTGATGAGCGCGCAGACTACAAGCGGTACCATCACAGGACGTGCCACCGACGCAACCGGCGCGGTCGTCTCCGGAGCGTCCGTTCAACTTGTGGAGCAATCCACCAACGTCTCGCAGGCGACCAAAGCCTCGGCCGACGGAAATTTTGTCTTCGCCGCGGTCCCGCCCGGAACCTATTCCATCACTGTCCAGGCTGCCGGCTTCAAGACGCTTGTCAAACGCGATCTCATACTCACTGCCAGTGAGCGTCTGTCGGCAGGAACGTTTGCTCTTCAGGTCGGCTCGGTCTCACAGTCCGTCACCGTTACCGCTGCCACCACCCCGGTGCAAACCACCAGCGCCGAAGTCTCCGGCGATATCGACGAAACCCAGATCGATAACGAACTGGCCGCCGGCCGCGACTGGATGGCCCTTACGCGTACGATTCCCGGTGTCGCGAACGTAGGCGAAGGTGCTTCGTCGTCGGGCAGCTCCACCACCCCCTATGTCAATGGCATCCGCAATATCTACAACTCTACTGACATTGACGGCATGAGCGGGTCGCCGCGTCCCGGCCAGGGCGTCGACACCTCGCCAAACATGGATGCGGTCGCCGAAGTGAAGGTGGAAACGTCAGGCTATCAGGCGCAGTATGGCCAGGATTCGGCCGGCGTTCAAATCCAGGTGGTCACCAAGAACGGAACCAACCAGTTTCATGGTTCTCTCTATTACTACAACCGCAATGAGGACTATAACGCCAACAGCTGGTTCAACAATTACAACGGCACGGCCCGCGGCCGCTACCGCTACAACGTGGGCGGCGGCAACATTGGCGGACCCATCTTCTGGCCGAATCACTTCAACACCAACAAGAACAAGCTCTTTTTCTTCTATTCGCAGGAGTACTGGCCGATCCAGTCCCCCGTCACCCAGGACATCAACATTCCAACCCTGGCCGAGACGCAGGGCAATTTTCAGGGCGTCCTGCAGCAGAACGTAGTCAACCCTACCGCCGCAGCCAACCAGATCAACATCAGAATGCCCGGACAGCCTGCGAGCTCCTGCTCAACCACTGGCACCACTGGTGGCACCTACACCGGTTGCTGGGACTACAACGGCCAACTCGACGTGATTAACCCAGCCTACATCGACCAAAACTCCAAGTACTTCGTCAATTTGCTCTATCAGACCGCCACCACGGCGCCCGGTTGGGCAGCCATCAACAATAGCTCTATCACCAAGAACAACTACGACTACATCTTCAATTCGACCGCCAATAATCCGATTGGCCAGCAGATCGCGCGCATAGATTGGAATCCCACGGAAAAGCTGCGCATGTACGGCCGGATGCTCCTCACGCAGAACAACAACGATGCCTACAACTCCGCGGCCAATGATCTGAAGTGGCTCATGCGGGTCAACTATCAGACGCCGCGTTATAACTATGCCTACGACGTGACCTACGCGTTTAGCCCGACTCTTCTGAACGAGTTTGTCGCTGGATGGTCAGAGTTCGGCGAGAACCAGATCTATACGCAGTCGCAGGTGGCGCTGGCGACCAAGAGCGCCAGCGGCTACAACCTGCCCCAGCTTGATTCGGCCAACGTCTACAATGGCCTGAACCTTTTGCCAGCTGTCAGCTTCGGCGGCAGCAACTCAACTAACAACCCATCCTACGGCTGGGATTCACGTTTCCCCATGTACGACCGCGCCTCAGTGTGGGAGGCCAACGACAATCTGACGAAGATCATCGGCCCGCACACCCTGATGTTCGGGTTCCAGTTCCTGACGGGCCACTACCTCCAGGCGCATGGCTCCACGGGCACGCCGGAAGGCAGCTTCAGCTTCTCGCAGGACACCAACAACCCGAACGACAGCACGTATGCGTATGCCAACGCGATGCTGGGTTACTTCGACACCTACGCCGAGCCGGTCGGACCGCCGGACTCCAACGGAAACCTGACCGCCGGCCGCCACGACTACAATCCGCGCTTCTATACCCCCGATTGGTTCGTGCAGGATCAATGGCGTATCACTCCAAAGCTCACGCTGGATTACGGAGTACGATTCGAGTGGGCGCTTGCGAACTCGCTCCAGGTCGGAGGTAACTTCGTTCCGAGCCTCTATGCCAGTCAAACCACTGGTTCGAGTCCGCAAACACCCCCCAAGCTTTATCAATATGGGTACAGCGGTGGGAAGCAGGTAGCCATCGATCCCACCACGAGCGCCGTCGAGCCGGTGGCGTATGCCGGCCTCTGGGTGCCGAGTACTTACACAGGGAAGCTCGGCACGGGCAACACGGCCATAGGCCTCATCAGCACCTTGAACCACTCGGGCTATCCCGCCGGCCTGGTGAGCGGAGCCGGTTTCCAGGCTGTCCCACGCGTAGGTTTCGCCTACGATCCCTGGGGCAAGGGAAAGACCTCCATTCGCGGCCACGGTGCGGTCTTCATGTACCCACCAACGGTCGGCGGGCAATCGGGCGACATGACCCACAACGCGCCGGTGGAGTTCAACCCCACGCAGTACTACGGCTGCCTCACTGGCATCGGTACTAACTGCAGCGGCAGCTTCCTCTCTGCCGGAAGTCTGATCGGGCCGACGAGCATGGGCGCTGCTTTCGAGCAGCACGCTAATATGGTCAGAATCTACGATTACGGTCTCCAGATTCAGCAGGAGATTGGTTTCGGCACCGTCTTCGCCATCGGCTATGTGGGCAACCAGATGCGCCACGGAACCGGTGAGACCAACATCAACGAAGTTCCCTACGGTGCGGAGTTCCTGCCGCAAAACCAGTACTGCACCAAGGCTTCGTGCGCTGTCGCTCCCACTACCGGCAGCGGCGGTTGGAATCCCCTTCCCGACAACTTCTTCAAGCCTTACCCCGGTTTCAACACCATCACCTACCGGACCACCAGCTACGACTCCAACTACAACTCCCTGCAGGTGTCGCTCCAGCATCGCATCAATAAGGGCCTGGAGTTCGACCTGGGATACACCTGGGCCAAGAATATGGATTACGTTGACGAGTACGACAGCAGTGCGGCGACGTATCAACCGATTCGAAATTGGAACTACGGCCCGGCCCTCGAAACGCCCGGACAGGACCTGGCTCTCAACTACGTCTACGCCATCCCCAGTATCCCGCAGTCGTGGAGCAACTTCGCTACCAAAGCGGTCCTGAATGGATGGCAACTTTCCGGGATCGTGACCTACATTGGCCATCAAGCGGGAACTGCCACAGCCGGAGGGCAAACCTTGAGCTACTCAACCGTGGATACGGTGAATACCACAGGCGGCGGCGACGGGGCCCGCATTCTGGTGACCGGCAATCCTAACGCTGGCGGCCCACATCACGAGCCAAACGCAGCCGTACCGCAATGGTTCAATATCAACACGGTGGCGCGGCCGACCACCGGCGGCTACCAGTGTCTAAATGCCGCTTGCACACAAGGCCAGCAGATCTACTCGAACGGCAATACCAGTGAAGAGTCTATGATCATCTACCCACCGGGAGTGTTGAACTTCGATACGGCGCTTTTCAAGAACTTCAAGATTCACGAGAATCTCACGTTCCAGCTGCGGGTGGAAACCTACAACACGTTCAACAGTCCCGAATTTGACTCGGTGAACACTTCAGCCAAGTTTGCCGCCTTCACCGGCGGGCAATCCATCCAGACCTACAACGGTCCTCTCATGATCAACGGCACCGCCCCGCAGTCAGGCGACGCCACGTTCGGCGAACTCAATGGTACCGCAGGCGTAAGCGCAGGCAACTTCGGGCGCGTGATGCAATTTGCCGGGCGCATCAACTTCTGATGCGCTCGAACCTGGCAGTGTCTAACGATCACCAACCTGGCCGGCCGGGGACGATTCTCCGGCCGCAGCTCTCAACCCCGATTTTGCGAGAGCATGCACTCTTAACTTTGGCCGGCCCCAAAGAAAGCGTTCGAATGTATGGTTGAAGGATTGAAAACCTCCCGGCGCAAATTCCTTCAAACTACGATGGCCAGCACCGTAGCGCTTCCACTCCTTGGCGCACTCGACACCGCCGGCGTTTCCGCCGAAATTCCTGACCACCGATCGCAGGTTTTTCGCATCAATGGATGCCCGATTCACGACGGCCAGTTGCGGCATGTCGGCGTGGATGCGCTGCTCCATCTACTCTCCGTCAATGGTGCGAAGTTTTACAACTCAGCCAGCCACGATATTCTCTGTGGTCGTTCGGGATTGATCGCCGCAAACGACGTCGTGATACTCAAGGTCAACGCGCAATGGAAATGCCGCGGCTGCACCAACACCGACATGTTGCGCGGCCTGATCCATCGCATCCTCGGGCACCCCGACGGATTCAAGGGAGAGGTCGTCATCTTCGAAAATGGACAAAGCCGGCCTGCATCCTTCGACGGCATTCACAGTGATTCCGATAAACCCGAATACCAGGCCATTTCCGGAATTGGCCGGCAAAGTAATGGTCAATGCCGAGCAGTCGGATGTCGCGACGATCGACTACCTGGTCAACACCGTTTTCGCCGGCAAGCCTGTGAGCGCTTTCCTCATGGATCCATTCGCCAACGTGTGGATCGCAGCGGACGATCACAAGACCAACGGCTATCGCCGCATCGGCCAACGGGGCACGCCTTGCATTTCATATCCCTGCATTACTACTGCGCTGGGGAACCGCATCGAGCTCAGGGAGGGGCTTTGGACCGGCTCGGGCTACGCGCAGAACCTGAAGTTGATTCATTGCCCGGTGCTCAAAGATCACAGTGGCGATATCGG
Source organism: uncultured Acidobacteriaceae bacterium (assembly GCA_963758785.1). Classification (GTDB taxonomy): domain Bacteria; phylum Acidobacteriota; class Terriglobia; order Terriglobales; family Acidobacteriaceae; genus Telmatobacter. The sequence goes on along the minus strand of CAVWXA010000003.1, from coordinate 1,074,071 downwards.
CATGACCCGTGCCCTCAAGATCGTGTACGGCACGCTCTCCATGTCTGATGGTACTTCGGCGAATCGCCACTACCAGGACCTCGGCTCGCAGTGCGCGCGCATGTGGACCGAAGTGCGCGCACCGGACTTGAACATTCTCGACTGCATCTGGGTCAGTCACGGCTCAATGACAACCGCCGGACAGTACGTCAGCGGCTGCATCGGCTACCCGCCCAGTATTACCAGCCGCCAGAATATTCTGCTCGCCGGCCACGATCCGCTGGCGCTCGATTACCACGCGAGCAAGCATATCCTGCTTCCCCTGGGAGGTAACAGCGCGCCAAGCCACGATCCGGACAACAATGCACGGTTGGCACATGTCTACAAAGATGCACAAGTCGAGATCAATCGCACAGCCGGAATTCGACGGCGCCCGGTTCAAACCGGCGATGCCAACATCCGCGTCATCTCCGCGGATGCGCTCGATGAAGCGGCGCGAAATGCATGGAGCCGCTTTGCGTAAGCCGCTGCAACGCGCAGATTCGAGAATCCGTTACCAAGGCGGTTATCATTCCGCCACGTTGGAAAAGGGTCTTGGGCCGATGCAGGAAGGATTTCGATCTAGGTTTTTGCGCGTTACTGCTTTCTTGATCGTTGCCGTGTCGGCTGCAGCGACATGCGCACAGGGCAACCGCCCGTGCGCGGCAGAGCGGCCGGAGTCGAAGCTTTCATTCACCTCGTCTGACCCGCAACTGGTTCAGGCCTTTGACTGGGCCAAGCGCCAGGCAATGGCGTATGTGCAGGGCGGGCGCGATCCCGTGGGGCCGTGGTACGAGACCGGGCTGCCTAGCCGCACGAGGTTCTCCATGCGCGACACTTCGCACCAAAGCATGGGGGCGCAGGCGCTGGGTCTTGCCGCATACACGCACAATATGCTCTTCCATTTTGCCGAGAACGTCTCCGACGCCAAGGACTGGTGCAGTTATTGGGGAATCGATCGGTGGGGCCGGCCGGCGCGCGTGGATTATAAGAATGACGACGAATTCTGGTACGATCTGCCGGCCAATTTCGACGTGCTCGACGCCAACTACCGCATGTTCCTTTGGACCGGCGACCTAAGCTACGTGAACGATCCCGTGTTTCTTAATTTCTACAAGCGCACAGTGGACGATTATATTGAGCGCTGGCAGCTCGGATCTGACAGCGTAATGCAGCGCAAGCGCTGGCTCAATATCCATGGCGCTTTCGATCCTCACGACAACATGCAAACCGCGCGAGGCATTCCCGGCTATCGCGAAGGGCCGCGCGACTATGTCGTGGGAGTTGACCTGCTGGCGACCGAATACGAGGCGCTCGATGACTATGCCTATATCGAGGCCTACCGGGGTGAGGTGGAACAGGCCGCCGACTACCAAAGGAAAGCCGAGGCTATGAAAGGTTTTATCAACTCGACTTGGTGGGACGCCAAAACTGGGCGATTCTATTCTCTCCTTGATAAAAACTATCAACTGCAACCGGCCGATTCGCAGACGGCAACGCACTCCAATAACGTCGAGCTGCTCTACCGCGGCGCGGCCGACGATGGGCCGAAGCTCGCAGGCGCGCTCGAAAGTTTGCTCGAAACCATCAAGCTGAACCCGTCGAGCCAGGTAGAGGGCGAATCGCATTATCCCGAAGTGCTCTATCGCTACGGCAAGCCCGACGTAGCCTACCGGGAGATCGTGGATCTCACCCGCCCCGGAGGTTCGCGGCAGGAGTATCCCGAGGTTTCCTATTCGGTGATCGGCGCCATGGTGACTGGCCTAATGGGGATCGATCTGGAGGCCCCTCCGCCTCTCGAAGCGTGGACCAATGGTGGCTATGCGGAGATCGTGGTGACCACCTATTCGGGGCTGACGGAGCAGACCCGCTGGGCGGAGATGCGCAATGTGCCCATCCGCACAAACATGATTGCCGTGCGGCAGGAGGGGACGGGCAAGACGACACTTACCAACGAGAGTGGGCCCTCGCTGATCTGGAAACCAATGTTTGAGGGGACCTATGAGACGCTGTTGGTGAACGGTAAGCCGATGAAGGCAACACCTGGCGAATTAGTATTGAACCGCGCAGTGACCTGGGTGCGCCTGCCCGTGGGCGCGGGCGATAGCGGGACGGTGGAGACGCCCGGAGCCGGAGCAGGACGTCGGAAGTGAAGCACTGAGATCGACAGGAGACGAAGTTCAAATGAGCATCTTCCGCAGGGAGTTCTTGAAACTAGCAGCGAGCGGTACAGCCGGGGCTGCAGCAGGAAACACGTTTTTGCTGGGTGCGCAGAACCCGGCCGTAGCCGCTTCCGGGAGCAGGAACTAACGGCGTTTTCAACGTGCGGCAATTCGGGGCCATGGGCGACGGCACCACCATCGATACACCTGCAATTAATCGAGCCATTGAAGCGGCCAACACCAGCGGCGGAGGAACAGTTCTTATTCCGTCGGGGACTTACAAGTGCTACTCCATTCGGTTGAAGAGCAACGTGCTCCTGTATCTGGATCAGAACGCGACCATTCTTGCGGCGGAAGTTCCTGAAAGTGGCGCCACTTCCGGCGGATACGATCCCGCCGAACCTAAGACTGCCTGGGACGCTTATCAGGACTACGGCCACAACCACTGGCACAACAGCCTGATCTGGGGTGATGGCATTGAGAACGTCGCCATCATGGGCCCCGGGCTGATTTGGGGCAAGGGCCTTACCCGCAGCGATAAACCTTCGCAGAATCCGGGCGTGGGCAACAAATCAATCGCACTGAAGAATTGCCGCAACGTGATCCTGCGCGACTTCTCCATCCTTAAGGGAGGATGGTTCGGGATTCTTGCCACCGGAGTCGACAACCTCACCATCGATAACCTCAAAATCGATACCGATCGCGACGGCATGGATATCGACTGCTGCCGCAATGTGCGCGTCTCCAACTGTAGTGTGAATTCTCCCTATGACGACGGCATCTGCCCCAAGAGTTCATTTGCGCTCGGCTATGCGCGGGCCACCGAGAATGTAACCATTACGAACTGCTATGTCACCGGCTACCAGGTGGGCACGATGCTGGACGGGACCTGGAAGCCATGGCCCCAGGGCAGCAAAATGACCAGCCCGACAGGGCGCATCAAATGCGGAACAGAATCGAACGGTGGCTTCAAGAACATCACCATTTCGAATTGTGTCTTCGATGGCTGCCGCGGATTTGCTCTCGAGAGCGTGGATGGCGCGCTGTTGGAAGACATCACTTTTACCGTCGTGACCATGCGCGACTGTACCAATACGCCTATCTTTCTCCGCCTGGGGCGGCGGATGCGCGGACCTGCAGGCGTGCCGATTGGCACGCTCAAGCGCATCATCATCTGCAACGTGGTGAGCCACAACTCGGTATCTCAAATCGGCGGAGCCGGTTTCATTAGCGGCATAACGGACCACCCGATTGAAGATGTGAAGATCAGCGAGCTGTACATGGATCATCGGGGCGGGGGCACAAAGGAGATGGCCCAGCGTCAGGTGCCGGAGATGGAGGATGGCTATCCCGAGCCCAGAAATTTTGGCGACATTCCGGCGAGCGGATTCTATGTACGCCACGTGAAGAACATTGAGTTCACGAATGTTGAAATTGTCTCATTGAAGCCGGATGCCCGCCCCGTGTTTGTGTTGGAGCATGTCGACGACGCAGAGTTCTTCCGCATCAAGACGCCGAAGGACTCCGGCGTGCCTGTGTTCTCACTCAATGACGCGCAGGACGTTCGGGTGTCCGCCTCGCGCAATGTAAAGGACACCCACATAGAAAAGGTGGAGCAAAAGCAGATTTAATCCCCGCCATTTTTGAACGGCGCGCCCGCTTTCTCGGCACATCTTTTGCACACCGGCCGAGTCACGACATCGCGAAACCCGCGATCAGACGCCACCCGTTGGCTGATCCCGATCAGCAAACAAATTCGGTACAAGCCTGAATTCGACTGCCTCGTTGCTGATGCCACGTCCGTTGTTCAGGGCCCTTCCCATCGTTAGCACGTGAACTACGGCCATCGATGATTGGTGCCATCTAAAGGAAGCACTTCGTCCGCGGCCGGCGAAACGTGCCGTTTCAACACGCCAATCCTGCAACCAGTTCCACAAAAGGAAGAAGCGCACTCGCCGATCCCGCACGTTTGACCTGAGCTCGCGTCGACCTCTCAGGCTTTGATCGTCACGAAAGCTGGTGCGATGCCTTCGCTGGTTACGCCTGCATCGGTCGCGCCGCCGTTGCGCCGCAAAGAAATCCGTGCCCGCCCGTTGTAGAGCTGCACCACCCGCGAACCAGTTGACGTTCCCATGTTGTCGATCATGCAGCCGCAGCCCGCCACTGAAAAGCGCACCGTGTTCTTTGCATCCAGGCAGAGCACCCCGGCGGCGTCAAACAAAGTAGCTTCGATGGTCGCGGTCTCCGCGTCGCGCGCAATCTCGGCCAGCGCGAGCCGTGCTGGCTTTCTCCATTTCGCTACCTGGTACTCGCAATCGACCTCATCTGTCACCGTCGCGCCATTCTTGCCGGCCACCACGCGCAAATGATTCTTGCCTGGCTTGAACTTGACCATCCAGCGCAGACCGGCGGCAGGAAAATCCTGGCTATTGCGTTTTCGCTGCCCCACGGACTCACCGTTGACGAACAGCTCCGCCGTCGGGCAATTCGAGTAAACCTTCACGATGCGCGGCTCGCCCTCAGCTCCCCAGCGCACCGGCCACGTGTGCCCGTAGATGTGCGCCATCGGTTCCTCGCTCCAGTACGACTGAAAGACCCAGTACCCCTCCTTCTTCGTCATGTCGCGCTCAATCACGCCCTTCTGGTTCACGCGAGGCACAGGATTTTCCACGCGCAGCGGCGTGGTGAAATCCTTAAAAGACCATTGTGCCGATCCCGTAAGCCACGGCAACGTCTCCTGCACCTTCAGGTACCAGTCGAAGAGGTCGCAGGCATATGTCTCTGACCAATCGCCGTCGTTCGAAACAGAGGCCTTGGCTCCCTTTTCGAGCGAGTCCGGGGTGTTCTCTACCAGGTCTGCGTCGAATGGAGCCTTTGCCTCCACCGCTCCCGGCGCTTCAGAGTGCCGGCGAGCGTGGCTGTCGGCGCCCCACTCGATATGAATGAAGCGCTTCACCTTGTTGCGCTCTTTCTCAAGCGCCTGCTCATATTGGGTGTAGACGCCGCTGTACCATCCCGCCCAGATCGACGGCGAGTAAACGTCCGGAATATCGCGCGCAAAATCGCAGCGGCGCAACGACGTGTAGCGCGACGGATCCATCGTATGCGCCAGTCCGTTCATCTCCTGCATGAAATCGCGAATGGCCGCCTGGTCGATGGCCGGATACTCGTCCGGCCAGTCATCTTCGTTGCCCAAACCCCACATCACCACACTAGGGTGATTGAAGTGCTGGTCGATCATGTTGGCCAACATGACGCGTATATGGTCCTTCCACTTTTCGTCCCCCACACCCGATCGGCACCACGGCGCTTCTTCCCACACCAGCAAGCCGAGCTCATCGCACAGATCCAGCACCAGCCGCGCCTGCTGATAGTGCCCCAGCCGGACGAAGTTCGCGCCCATCGCTTTCGCCAGCTCCATCTCGGTGCGAATCAGATTATCCGGCTCCGCGGCAGCAAACTCGGCGTGATCCATGTGGCGCTGCGTCCCCTTCAGCAGCAGCCGTTCGCCATTGAGCTTGAACGGCCCATGGTCCACAAACTCCGCGTGCCGGATCCCGAATCGCTCTTCGACGGCGCTCTCTCCGTATGGCGTCGTCAGCCGCACGCTGCACGTGTAAAGGCGCGGATGGGCGGGTGACCAAAGCGCCGGCGACGCCACGCTGCATCGTGCAATCTCCGCTTCGCCATCCCAGGCAGCAAGCGTCTTTTCCACGTGGGCAATGGGTTTGCCATTGTCGTCTGCAATCTCCACCGTCACCACGGCATTGCCTGAAAATCTCACCGGGTTATAAATGCGTGCCTTCACCGTCGCCGTCGCTTCAGCGCCCGGAGCCCAGGTGGGCGCAATGTGCACCGCCTCCAGCGAAACGGCGGGCACATATGCCAGGTGCACATGCCGGTAGAGACCGCCATACAGGCTGAAGTCGCTCAGGTCGGAAGGTGGCCGCTCCAGGTTCTCTGAGTTGTCGCACAGAACCGCAATCGGCACGCTCTCTCTCGTCGTGCCGCGGGTCGCCGCAACCGCGTCGGTAATATCGAAGACAAACTCGTCGTATCCGCCTACGTGCGTGCCCGCCAGCGTGCTGGCAACGTATACATGCGATGTCTGGCCGGCGCCTTCAAAGTAAAGCAGCGTGCGTCCGTCCTTCAGCGGATTTGCCACAGCAATCCGGGTCCGATACCAGCCGTGGCCGCGATAGTATGGCGTGTCGGGATCGCAGGCGTCGTAGTGGTTGAAACAGTGCGGCAGCGAGACCTTCTCCCAATCGGCGATCTCGTTGCCGCGCCAAACCTCCCACGGTCCATCCAGCGCCCCGCGGTTGTATTCCCACCCGGAGTCAAGACGCTTCGAGTCCGAGCAGGCCTCCGCATTGGCAAGAACCGGCCGCACAATGGATGCCCGCAGACGCGCGCTGCATTGCGCTGCTGCCGCGGCTGCCGCAATCGATTTCAGAAAACGGCGGCGAGTGAAATGTTTTAATGAATGCGGCATAAATTCTCTATTCCAAGGACCTGATTTGCGCTTGCCGGTTTTTCTGAAAAGAAGCTCCTTGCGCAGTCTGAATCGATGCCCATCGCTCTTGTGGGATTTCGCTTTGTGGCATCGCCCGAGATGTGTTGCGCCGGAATTTCGTTGTTTTAAACAGATCCCCAGTCTCGGCTGTTAATCATTTCTCGGCATGCCTTAACAAAACCGTTCCCGGCTCGATGTGGCCACGAAAGAAAATGAACTAGCTCATCGTTCTACGCTTCGCAATTGCGGCGATTGCGCTTTCCCGGCCACTCACCAAACTTCCCGGCCTTCTTTCACGTACTTCACCAGCCCACTTGCCTGCCCGCGCCGGCGCGTTGTTTCCCGTTCAATCCGGGGATTCCGTTCGTCCGCTCCTTCCCGATGTGGAGGCCCTGCATCGGACTCGATCTTGCAAAGACAAACGGAACCCTCGGCGATCTGACCTCGAATGGCGTCAGAAGTTGAGTCGCAGCGTGAACTGCACCTGGCGCGCGGAGTTGTAGGACGAAGTCATGTTTTCCGTGCCGTCCGATCCGCTTGGGTTATTGAAGCCCTGCATGTTCAGCAGGTTGAACACGTCCATGTTGAACCGCAGGTTGACTCTTTCGGTTATCGGGAACACCTTGAACAGCGACGCGTCTGTGGTGTAGTTGAAAGGCCCGGTGAGGACCGTTTTGGCGAACGGGTTGTTGCCGGACCACGAGCCGCTGCTGCTGGAATTGGGACCGGGCTGGTAAGTGATAGCCCCGGTCTTCCCATTGGCCAACGTGATGTTTACGTCGTTGAGGCCGAAATACTTGTCGCCGCATGTGTTATCCAGCGGGGTTTGGTAGGGAACGTAGTCGCTCGGCAGGCCAGAAACGACCTTTGAACTGGTTCCGGCGCACGTGTTGCCCGAAATCTGCGTCGGCGGAATGTAGCCGTTCCAATACAAGTAGGCCTTCAAGCATGTGCCGCTGCGGCAGTCGGTGATGGGGTGTGCATGCCTGTACATGTGGATCGGGCTGGTCGGTCCCCAGTTGGTTGCCGTGATGGGGAAATACTGGTTCTGGACACTCCCGTCGCCGGCAAGCTGATACCCGCCGATGAGCTCGTCGACTAGCTTGTTTACGTTGCTGAATAACTTCTTGCCGCGGCCGAAGGGCAGGTCGTAAACGTAGTTAAATTTGACCTGCTGTCCGGGCGCGCCTGAGTTATCGATGGCCCCGTAGTTCTCGAAGGCATTGAGGGCGCGGAAATAGCCATAGGATGGGACATTCGAAGGCGTGGGCGGCGGCAAGGCGGGCGTGATCGGCATTGCGGAAACAGCATCCACGGCCGAATAGGTGGCAAGTCCTGAGTTGGCGTAGTCGGCGGCCGGCATGATCTCGTTGTCGCGGGTCCAGTCGCCGCCCACGCGCAGCGTCTTTTGCCACACGTAGCTGATCTGCCACGCTACGCCGCTGTGGTAGAGCTTCTGGTAATTGGCCTGCAGCTCGTTATTGTTCGACCAGCCGCTCTTCTCCACAATGTACCCGCCGTTGCCCCACGTGGTTTGGTCGTACGGGCCGGTCGCAGTCGTAGCATACGTGTTGGCAGCAGAGGTTCCGATCACGCTGGATCCGCCGTTGGGTGTGGTCACGCCGTGCTGCATCTCCCACACGAAGCTGGAAGCGTGATTGTTGTAGTAGTAGTCCTGGTCCAGGTTGGTTCCGTGGGACCACACGTAGCTCAGGCGCAGCGCCGAGTTCCACTTGAGCGGCTGCTCGATCGTGAAGTTGACGTTGGTGGCCAGATCGACGGGGAAGTCGGAGTTCGGCGTGACGTTGGTAAAGCCCGGCAGGATGGCGGTGGTTGTGGAAGAATTCACTGCGTTCGAGGTGTTCAGGCCTGCGACTGGCGTGCCCGTCGAGGCGTAAGTATAACCCGACGAAGAATTCTGCTGTGCGCGCATGATGTAGTTGGGCAGGCCATCGGGCGCCTGGCCCGCGTTCGTGTAATCTTGCGAATACTGCACCGAAAAGGGATTGCTGTTGTCGGTGCTTTTGAACGCGCTCCGGATCGGCACCTGGAAGGCATAGAGGCCATAGGCTCCGCGCAGCACGGTGCCGTAGCGCCCGAAGGGTTGCCAGGCGAAGCCGAAGCGAGGCTCAAAGACGTGGTTGTCATCGTACATGAGCTTCTGCGGCAATCCTGCCTGCTGATAAGTCTCGAATTTCGCTCCGTCGTACTCGTCGTTGTTGATGATCGCCTGCGTCGTGTAACCCTCCGCGATGATCTGCGAGATCGGCGCATCCAGCACGAGCGCGTCGTTTTTGAGGTCGAAGCTCGCCATCAGCCCAAACTTCTGCCAGAGCGCGGGATGCGCTTCATAGCGCAGGCCGAGGTCGAGGGTGAGGCTCTTTGCGACGTGATAGTTGTCCTGGATGTAACCGTCGAACTCCATATCGTGGTAGTGCTCGTAAGGCGGTTGCAGGTTGACGCTGTAATAACTTCCGCCGCCGATGAAAAGATCGGCGTCGGCCTCGCCGGTGTTTGCCGTGGCCGAGTAAGCATTCGTTGATATGGTTGATGGGTTGAGCAAGGCCGTTGCCGGGCCGGCGCCGCCTACGGTGCTGGCGCTGCCACCGGCGCCCCCGACGCTGCCGATTGGGGGCCCGACCTGGAACGAGTCTGCCGTTTCATCGGCTAGGAAACCAAACCGCTCATGGCGGTAGCGCCCCCCAAACTGAAGCTGGTGCTTGCCCATTGTCTTGCTCAGGTTCTCGTCGAGAGTGTCGATGATCTGGCTGATTCCGTAAATGAACTGAGTGCCATTGGGCGCAAAAGCCGTGTTGAAAAAGCGAGGAAAACCAGGTTCGCCAAAGTTGTTAGGCAGACCCATTTCCTTTTCGAAATCGGCCAGCGGCGTGCCGCCCGCGCCGTTCTGCTCCGTGAACCACTGCTGGCTTGCCACGGTTTCCGCATAGAACGTAGGCGAAAACACATGGGTGTAGCCGATTACAACGGGAATCATGTTGTATTTGTAGGCGGTTTCGCCACTGGCGTCCGCTGGGTAGTTGACGTTGCTTACCGTGGCGGCGAGCGTGGCTGGGTTGTTACCGCCAGAGTTGCCGATCTGATTGCGCAGTACGGTCTGCCTCTCCGGCGTCTCGGTGAAGCGCAGGTAAGCCCGGTTGTTCTCGTTGAACTCGTGATCGAGCCGGAACGTATACGAGGGTGCGCGAAGCTCGGTCGGGTTATCCGCATTCAGGTTGGTCTGCAGAATGGGATTCACGTTGGCGTATTGTGGACTAGGCGGTGGAGTAATTTTATAGAGGAGGTTTGCCAGAGGCGACAGTCGGCTGATGGGAATACAGTTGGTGTCGCCATTGCAATTCGATGGGCCGCCCCCTGGACCTTCGCTGTACTCCTGCGTAAAGGTCTGGCGCGTCCAGGTCGTGCCGTTAAAAGTCGTGGTGTTGGGATCGTAGAGGGTCTGCAGTACGCCATCGGCGCCTATGAGTTGGCTGTAATCGCCGTTCTCCCACGACTGCGGAAACACTGTAGCGGTTTCGCCGGCGATGCTGGCCAGCGAATAGCGCTCGTAGGAGAAAAAGAAGAACGATTTGTCTTTCCCGTGGTACAGATGGGGAATCACGATGGGACCACCGATGGTCCCTCCCTCTTCGTTTCGGATGTACGGCGGCGCAACGTAATTGGAAGGATTCTGCCTCTGCTTGGCGATGCCCCAGTAGCTGTTGCGGGCTGTCCAGAAAAGGCCGCCGTGCAGGGTGTTGGTGCCGGACTTGGTCGTGATGATGCCGGTTGCGGGCGCGGAGTACTGCGCGCTGGTGCCGATCGTTTCCAGCCGGACTTCCTGGACCGCGTCCGGGTCAGGCATCTGCTGCGCTCCAACGTGGCTGCCGCCAAATTCGCGCCCCTGCAGCGTTACACCGTCGGCCACGTACTCCATTCCGTAACCCAGCAGACCGCCGGCGCACTGCCCGTTGCTGTCCTGCGAGCAGCTTCCCAACCCTGGCGTGGCGTCCGCGGCCAGATTCAAGAGGTTGCGTCCGTTCATGGGGATCTGATTGATCTTGGCGTTTTCCAGTGTGGAGCTGATCGTGCCGTTATCGGTAGTGGTGAGCTGAACGGTTTCTGCCGACACGGTGACTTGCTGGGTGATGGCGCCGGCTGTCAGGCTCGCGTTAATGACCGCGTTTTGCGCCACCAGCAATTCGAGCGTCTGTCTGTAACTCTTCATACCGGGCGCGGTGATGTTGACCTCGTAATTCCCCGTGAACAGGTCCGGAACCTGGTAGTAGCCGACCCTATTCGATTTCGTGTCGGCCGCAATCCCGGTGCCCTGGTTGACGACGTGAATGGATGCGCCGGGAATCACGGCGCCCGTGGAGTCAGTGACGGTGCCCTGGATGGAGCCGGCGCCGCTTTGCGCCCTGGCGCTGAAACTGGCGATTGCCAGCACAAACACAGCGGTGATCAGCAGCGAAATACGCGTCAACGAAATGGCTGAGTTTCTCATGTCTGCGTTTTTCCTCCTCAAAAGTCATGGTTGAGTTCGATCGCCAACTTGCCCCCTGACCCTTGCTCGGCTCCAAACAGGAGTCCTGGAAGTCGGTCGCCGTGGGGCAATTTCGAAAGATGAATCGGAAGGCACTTGATCTGGGGCTTGGGATTCGAAGCAAACGTCTGCCCGCGCCGCTGAGCGCCAAAGCCCTCCTTGCCGGGGCGTTTGCCCTGGTCAATTAGCATCGGTTACCTAGCCCAGGATGGACGCGAACGCTACTTAAGCGACCTCGATGACCCGTGAAGCGCTCGCGAGCCTTTCAGGAATATGCCCGACCTTGTACAGAGATCGGAATTGGCTTGGCAAGTGACTCACCGTTTGGCCCAAGCGTGTTCGGTGTATCGGATTGATAGAAATAGTGGTTATCTTCTTGATTTCCGGCTGTGTCAAACGGCCATGAACTCTAGCCTGCGCGATCCTGGGTTGGACGAAGCGAGGACCGCAACGCCGTGATCTTTCGCATCGATCAAACGACCGGAAAGTTGACCATCGTCGGCAAACCCGCGGCCATTTGGGCACGCCGACTGCACACCGAACGAATCCCTGCCAGAGGATTGGTATGCCGTCTCTGAGCGACATCTACTGATGGCAAGTCAGTCGACCGGGCCTGCTGTGTCAATGCCCAGCAGCGTGTTGGTCGCTAGAATAGCAGTGTCTAGCTCTCTTTCATGCCTGAGCCGTATCCATTCGACGAAACCATTGCATGCCTCGATGAAATAGATCAGTGGCTTCGCGAGCGAGGTTTTCGGGCTCATGACCGGATACGCAGATACCGGAGAAACATAAAGGAGATGTTCGAGCTCCAGAGATGGGACGAAAATCTGGAGACTCTGCATGACATCGCGGAAGATCGACGCCGTGAGATCTTCTGGAGCTACGTTGAAGCCGATGAGTTCGTGCGCGCTGTGCGTCCCTTGCGAGCGGCCCTTGGCGATGAGCTGCCAGCGGTGCCCATCAAAAGGGCATTGGATGGTCCCACCGATCTCTTCTTCGAGACGCAGAGAAGCAGGCATGGCAGAAATTTCATGTTCGAGCTCATCATGGGCGGAAGACTCGCGAAGTCAGGATTTTTGCCGGCGTTCGATCAGGGGCCGGATTTACAATTCAACTTCCTCGGACTGCGCGTGGCGATGCAGTGCAAACGTCCATTCTCGCGAGATGGCATTGAAGAATCCACCGGAAAAGCCATCGCGCAGCTCAAGGAAGACGGCGCAGATCTGAGCATTATCGCAATATCGGTATCGCGGCTGTGGAATGCTGACGATCCCGACGAAATCCCGACGGTTGAGAATCCGCGGACGGGTCAGGCCTTCCTCGAAGCGATGGGGCGACGGATTGCCGACGAGTCGCGACGGTTCTGGAAGGAAAAGGTGGAGAGGTCTGGCATTTTCTTCTACGGCTATGCACCTGTGCGCTGGCTGATGGAGAACGGTAGATACGGGCATGCAATGCTGCGCGCGGAGACGATGTGCCCGGTAATGGACGGGGATCAAGTCACAAAGCTGGCGCTGACGACGTTTGCGCATAACTTGGGTGCATGACTTCCCCTCAAGGTCCCGGATTCCTGGAATCGACTATCCGGAGCAGATGATTGGCCAACATGATGATTTCGATGACCTCCTGCGGTTCAGATAGGTGTACGTGGCGATGAGAGTGCGGGTTCTTGTATGAGCCGAGGGCGCCGGCAAATCAGGACTGCCGCAGCTTTGATCATCGTGTAAAGGTACCTTCCAAAGTAACTAATGCGAACAAGGGCCATTTGATCACTGCGCCGTCCTTCAGCTAGCACGCAATTCCGAATTCAGCTTCCAATACGGCAACCCGGTCCCGAAGCGGCGCGTTCTTGGGGCGATTACTGCCTTCATAAATAAGTTAACGGCACACGTGTGGCACACGTGGCCGCTGCTTGGGATTGGTTTTACGAGTGAATCAGGGAACGGGAGACTGACGGGGGTTCAGTCGCCAACCCCATCACGCCAACCTCTCGCGACAACAATTCCCTTCGAATCGTACCGCGGAATGAGCAGAGCTGAGGCGTCCACTCCGGAGATCCGGCTCGCGGTTTCCGAGCCGGAATTCGACATCTGTCACGTTGGGACGGAACGGCAAGTGTTGACCGACGATTGTTACCATTAACCTTCGAACGGAATCTGCATTACTTATGTTTCAAAACGGCCCTCAATAAGCGCTACGCGGACTGCCCGGCAAACATCAAGAACACGGCAATCAACGACCGTGTTCGCACGGAAATCGAATCCGTGTTCGCCGCCAGCAGCGGAATAATCCCGATCTTCTTCCCGGAGAACAGCGCCCTGATCCCTGACAAACAAGCGCTATCTCTGATCTGTTTGACGACGAAACAGAACATTGGCGATGACGATAAGCACCCCAGATTGCTCCTCGACACAGCGATTCGCGAGCCCGTTTCAGCGAGGCGAACATGCAAGAGCGGCTTGCTGTTTGCGGTGTGCAGTCCCAGTAGTACGGTCTGGGAGGACGCGCGTAGGCTGCTGTCGTAGTGGGAAATCGAGCAGGAGTTGCCTACAATCAGCTGGGACCCATCCCAGGTTTCTCGATTAGGCGTGAACATAAAGAAGGCTCGGCGCGACCTGGGAAAATCCGTTTGGCGTAACTACAACATCGTCGCTGCCCCGGAAAGTACAACGGGGTGCGCTTCTTCGATCTCGGGAAGGCGCATTCGAGCACGACAGGGAATTTTCTTCGGTTAATTCTCAACTAGCTGATGAATGCCGACGGTGTCCAAATGGAATCAGCCCCAACCTCCTGGTCCGGAATTTGGCCGCCCGAATTGCCGGAGTGGTGCATCAAATCGGGGTGCGATAAATTCTATGCTTCGCCACTTTCCCGGGGCTCTCGTCCACGAAACCGATCAAACGAACGGTCGCTCGCGGGATTTCGAATGTTCAGACTGCGTATGTCGGGAAGGCCGGTTGCTGCGAATACCCGCCTTCAATTTCCAAGAAACGCTGACAATGGTAGACGTCGAAGTCTCGGACTAGATGCGCATCATCACCCAAAATTTCGCGGAAGCGTACCGATCGTGCGGCTCGTAACCAAGTTCGCCAGGGCTCGCCCAGCCTACATTTCTAGAGATCAGTGTCAAACCGGTGTCACAGTTAGCTCCGCAGCAGGAGCACTCGGGCGTGGTCAACCCACCAAATGCGACGCAGTCTGGACCGAAGACCGACCCCGAACCGCTGCAATTGCCGATGGCGTTGACGTGGTCATGAGAGATGTCACTGCAGAAGTGGATGAATTTTCATCCCAAAGTCGGGACAATGTAAGTGTGGCAACCGCACGATCTTCAATCGTGTCGGCTACCTTGATACGTTCCTCCGAGCGAGCGGGGTTCCCAAACTCCTGGAGAACCGCGAATGGCCGCGATTCACCGAGAAGGTGGTCAAAGCATACAGCCACGAAGAACTCTTCCGACTACTTGCGGCGGCAAACGCCGAGGATCGGATTGCGCTCAAGTTCTCTCTCGGGACCGGATGCCGTGAACGCGAAGTACAGTTTGCTCGTCAAGCGCCTTGAGGTATCCGAGCCATTCACTCAATCCGGCGAGGCGACCATCCGAGGCCAGCTCTTGCAGTTGCTCCTGGCGATTCCGTTGGGCTTTCTTGAGGGCGGCTGTCAAATCGGGATGTGACCGATTCATTTCCATGAGCAAGTTCTCATAATCTCCGCTCGTGAATGGAAAAGTATCAAAAGCAGCAGACGAGCTCTGTACGATGAAGTTACTGTTAACTGAGCTCTGTGTTTCATCGCTGTCTCCTCTCAGGGAATCCCCCGGAAGCAGATTACCGGTGGATCTCTGAGGTTCCGGCAGCTACATTTTTATCTACATTGGTTCAGAACTTGCAGCCCATGATCACTCGTCTGCCTGGCACGTTTCTCAAGCCGATTCAGGAATCGCATCATCGCCTTGAAAATCGTACTTTGGGGATTCAACGGCCTTACCGCGCCTAAGCTCTATCTACCGAAGTTGTCAGTAGCAAAGGGAACCGGAATCAACGGCTGATGACTGGAAGCAAATCGCAAGAGAAACCAAAGAATTCTCCTTGACGAGCTGGTATGACGAGCGTACGATCCTCCCGCAGAGTCGGAGAGCCGCGCAAGCTCATTTGGAATTTATGGGCTTAACCGATTTTCTTGGGTAAAAAATTGACAGCTCGTCGCGCTCTTCGTGGGAGTCCCCGGCTTGCTGTCTCTGCTTTGAGCACTTCACGAGAGGCTGGATCGCCAATGTTAAACAGTGAACTCGGTGCGCCCCTATTATCGAAAATCGCAAACCTTGTGCTCTTCACGCTCTTTGCTACAAGCGTTCTGTATGGACAGGTTTCTACCGGAACGATTGTCGGAACCGTTGTAGATAAGAATGGCGGGGTGGTCGCCAATGCTACCGTGACCATCACCCACATCGCTACCGGGCAGATACGTGAAACCCATACCAACGACCAGGGTTCTTTCAATGCACAGTTCATGCCCCTGGGCACCTACAAGATGGTTGTCGCTGCAAATGGCTTCAAAGCCAAAGAACTAACGGATATCACCCTCGAGGTCGATCAGACGGCGAATCTCGCCGTGCAGCTGGATGTGGGTTCAGTCAGTCAGACCGTCGAGGTGACGGGTTCGGAACCGCTTGTAGCCACAACCACGTCCTCACTCGGTCAGGTCATCGACAATCACGAAGTCCTGAGCATGCCGCTGAACGGCCGCAATCCCTTCGCCCTCGGCCTGCTCGTCGGCAACACGGCACCGGTCACCGGCGTGGCCACCAACCTGCCCTTCGTCGGTGGTGGTGGAGTATTCACGAGCAACGACGTCCTGTTAAACGGCATTGACGACAACATCTTCGCAACGGCGGGCAACATCGGCCGCCAGGGCATCGCCATCTTTCCGTCGGTTGACGCAGTCCAGGAATTCAAGGTGATGACCAACAATTTCTCTGCGGAATACGGTCACGCCGCCGGCTACATCGTCGCTGCCACCATCAAGTCCGGCACCAACCAGTTCCACGGCGCGCTGTTTGAATTCGTGCGCAACGACGACTTCGACGCCAACAACTACTTCAGCAATCGTGCAGGATTACCCAGGACCCCGTTTCACCAGAACCAGTTCGGCGGTACCGCAGGCGGACCGATCCTCCACGACCGTGTCTTCTTCTTTGGCGATTACCAGGGACAAAGGCAATCCATCAAGTCTGGCAGCTCCATTTCGAGCGTACCCACCGCCCAGTTGGATAGCGGCGACTTTTCTGCACAGCCCGCGCCCATCTTCGACCCCAGCACTCGGCACATTGGTCCGGCTGGCACCGTCGTCGCGACTCAATTTCCAGGCAACAAGATACCCTCCAACCGGATTAACGCTACTTCAGCCGCCATCCTGGCCATGATTCCGCTGCCAAACTATGGCGCTGCCGGCGCCATATCCGGGAACTATTTCTATGCGCCCGTATCGTTTACCAATTTTGATCAGGCCGATGGCCGCGTCGACGCCACCTTGACCCAGCAGGATCATCTCATCGGCACCTACTCTTTCAGCAATAGCCACACCCCGGCAATCGGCGTCTTCCCAGGCTTTATTGGAGGGGGGACCGCTGGAATCGACAACAATGACCAGGCCGGCATCGCCGAAGTTCACATCTTCACCCCGGCGCTCGTCAATGAAATCAGAGTGGGCTACCTCTACAACAACAGCACTCAGACGGGAGTCGGTACCCAAGGCGCTTCCATTGCAACCAAAATTGGTCTCGCCATGTTCCCGGTCGCGCCCCAGGGATTTCCGAGTATCTCGATGAACTACACTGGCGCGACCAACGGCACTGCTGAATTTACAACTTTCGGCGGTGGCAGTCCGGAGTTCAACACGCTGCAAACTCAGCAACTTTCGGACAACGCGAGTTGGTCTCATGGCCGTCATACTGTCAAGTGGGGCATCGACGCACGCAAGTCGCTCTTTGAAGTCTTGCTCGATGGGCTCGGCCAGACGATCTTCGGCAGCACCTTCTCATCGAGTTCAGATACGGCCAACTCGGGTCTTCCCTTGGCCGACTTCGAGTTGGGATTCCCAACCGTCGAATCTCCCGGATCTTCCACGCTCGTCAAGGGCCGCCAGCGTGAGGCTTATTTTGGCGGCTACTTCCAGGACGATTGGAAATTCTCCAATAAGCTCACACTCAATGCGGGCATTCGCTACGAGCTCTACACGCAGCCCATCGACCAAAATAATACCGGTTCCCTTTTCGACGTAACCACTGGCAACTTCGCCCTGCCTGGCCGCACGCCGTATAGCCGGGCCATGGTGCTGGGAGATCACAGCGACTGGGGGCCGCGCCTTGGGGGCGCCTACCAAGTGTTTCCCAAATTTGTGGTTCGCGCCGGATACGGCATTTTCTATGCGATGCGCGCGCAGGGCCAACAGGCGACTCTGTTCTCTGAAAACGTTCCGAACATTCCCACGCTCATCCTTCCAACGATCACCCCGCAGGGGACGGTTACGCCGCCTTACAACATCAGCACGCCGATCGCGACTGTACCCTCAATCGATACGCTGGCAGGATTCACGGCAGCCAGTCCATACAACGTCCAGATCAAGACGCAAAGCTTGCAAAACGGATTCATGCCCAGGCTCATGCAGTACAACCTCGACCTGCAGTATCAGCTCGACCGTAGCCTGCTTCTCGAGGTTTCCTACAGCGGCGCCAAAGGAAGTCACTTTACCACTGGCAACATTGACGAGAACCAGATACCCTTCTCGACCGCGCTTGCCGGGAACGGGACCGTCACCCAGGCGGAAAAACCTTTCCCCAACATGGGATCCAATATTCTCACGCTCAACTCCATTGGCACGTCGAATTACAACGCCCTCAACGTCAAGGTGCAGAATCAGATGTCGCATGGCCTGGAGTTCCTCGCAAACTACTCCTGGCAGAAGGACCTCATCGGCGGCGGCGATGGGCCTGCGTCCATCAATCAAACGGGAACCAGCATTGTGTTGAACACCTACAACCTGAGAGGGTGGTACGGAACGTCGGATATGAACATCGCGCAGACCATTACCGGTAGCGCCGCCTACCAGCTTCCTGTCGGGTCTGGGCAACGCTTTCTCAACGTCAAAGGTCCGGCCAACACCATCCTTGGCGGCTGGGTCATCAACGGCATCCTCTCCATCCGATCGGGCTTCCCGTCGGACATTGACACCACTGCGATTCCTCAAACCGCTGCCACATTCAACGTGCCCAGTTGTGTTCCGGGAGCCAAGAGGGTGCTTTCCAATCACAGCGTCAATGGCTACTACAATCCCGCTGCCTTCACCGTTCCTGTGGACGTAACATCCGCCACCGGAGCCAATATCGTAACGTACGGCACTTGCGGCAAGAATCCGATCACCGGGCCTTGGGCCAAGGATCTCGATTCGTCGCTCTTCAAGAATTTCTACTTCTCTGAGTCGCAGCGTGTCTACCTCCAATTCCGTGTTGAGGCGTTCAACACGACCAACACCCCCACGTTCTATCTCCCCGCGGCAAGCGACCCGACTCTTAGCTGCAAAGGAACACCGGGCGCTGTCTGCAATTCGGCCAATTCGGCCTTTGGTGAGCTCGTCAACGGCTCTGCAACCGGCAGGCAAATCCAGTTTGCAGGAAAACTCTACTTTTAGGCATTACGATACCAATGTTTTAGGCATTACGATACCAATGCGCCCGGCTCCTCACGCGGCCGGGCGCGGTGGTTCCGTGTTTCCGAATCTCTTCTTCCGAGGGCCAAGCCATGGAGAACACCAGAAGGACTTTTCTCAAGCAGACTGCGGCTCTTTCCGCCAGCTGCCTTGCTGGATTTGAGGGTACACAATCGGCCTTTGCTGCCATTGCCCCCATCACAGAAGGCGATGCTGCCGGGAAAACCCCAGGTTGGTATAGCCGGCCGATGCGGTGGGCCCAGTTGAGCTTTGTCGAGGACGATCCCGGTAACTACGATCAGCAGTTCTGGCTCGACTACTTCAAACGAATCCACGCCGACGCCACCATCCTGAACGCGGGCGGATGTGTTGCCTTCTATCCGACTGAGATTCCTCTGCACTATCGCAGTAAGTGGCTCGGGAATATGGACACGTTTGGCGACATCACCAAGGGGTGCCGCGCACTTGGCATGAATGTGGTTGCGCGTACTGACCCACATGCCTGTCACCAGGACGTCTACGATGCTCATCCTGATTGGCTTACCGTAGATGCCAATGGCAACAAGCGACGTCATGAATCTGATCCAAATTTCTGGCTGACCTGCGCATTGGGCCCCTACAACTTTGAATTCATGACCTCAGTTCACAAGGAGATCATGACCAAGTACATGCCCGATGGCATCTTTACAAATCGCTGGGCAGGCAATGGCATGTGTTACTGCGAACACTGCCAGACCAACTTCCACGCTTTCTCTGGTCTCGATCTTCCTCGAACTCTCGACCCTCAGGACAAGGCCCGCCACGCATACATCATCTGGCATCAACAGCGTTTGTTTGAACTCTGGCATGTCTGGAATGACGCCATTCAGGCGATCAACCCCAATGCCAGCTACCTAGCCAATGGCGGAGGCGGAACGCTCAGCGATCTCGATATGAAAACATTCGGAGCGCTGGCGCCCACGGCTTGCGCAGACCGCCAGGGAAGGGCAGGGCTGACACCCCCTTGGGCATCAGGCAAAAGCGCCAAAGAATTTCGATCGACTATGGGCCGCAAAGCCATTGCAGGCATCACCAGCGTAGGCCTCGAAGACAAATATCGCTGGAAAGATTCCGTGCAAAGCGCTGCCGAACTGCGCCTCTGGATTGCCGATGGTATTGCCCAGGATTTTCGTCCGACTTTTACAAAATTCAACGCAAAACCCTTCGATATGCGTTGGTTCCCCGTCTTCGAAGAGGTGTTTAAGTGGCACCATGCCAACGAGGATTATTTCCGGAACGAAAAGTCCTTCGCGCGCGTCGGCCTAGTCTACTCGCAGCAGTCTGCGTGGTTTTATGGCGGACCAGAAGCGGCCTCCAAGGTTGATGAGCCAGGGCTCGGCTTCTATCAAGCATTGGTCGAAGCCAGAGTCCCCTTCGAAATGGTGCACGATCGTCTACTCGATCAAGACCACGTCGAGCAGTTTCGCACGCTCATTTTTCCTAACATTGCGACGCTTTCGACCGAACAGTGCAAGCAGATCAGTGACTTTGTTGATCGCGGCGGCAGTATCATCGCTACCTATGAAACCTCGCTCTATGACGAGTGGGGCGTGCAGCGAAAGGACTTCGGCCTCGCGTCACTTTTCGGAGCTTCCTATGCCGGCAAGAAGGACGGCCTGATGCAGAATTCCTATCTTGAACTCAAGAAAGATCCGGCAACCGGCCAATATCATCCGCTGCTGGCCGGATTCGAAGATGCGGGACGCATCATCAATACCATTCGTAGGGTTCAGGTGACTCCTATCGATGAGAACCAGTATTCCCCCTTGACGATGATTCCAACCTATCCCGATTTGCCCATGGAAGAATGTTTCCCACCGAAGGAGAAGACCCATGATCCGGGAGTGTTTGTGCGTCAGCAGGGCAAGGGGCGCGTCGTCTACTTTCCGGGCGATATCGATCGTACGTTCTGGGACGTGATGAGTTTCGACCATGCACGGCTTTTGCGCAACACAGTCGCGTGGGCCACGGATGAACCAGCTCCGTTGTCGATAGAGGGCAAAGGCATCCTCGATGTTTCCATATGGGGACAGAAAAACTCCATGACTGTTCACCTGGTCAACCTCACGAATCCCATGATGATGAAAGGACCGCTGCGCGAGGTGATCCCGCTTTCCAATCAGGTGGTCCGTGTTCGTGTTCCCGACGGGCGCCGCGTTGCAAAGGCGCGCCTCCTCGTAGCAGGCACTGACGTTCAACATCGCGAAGAGGATGGCGCGATCGTAATAGAGGTGGCAACGATCGACATCCACGAGGTTGTCGCTCTCGACTACGCCGTGTAGTTTTATTGGGTTGGCTCTCCGCTCTGAACTCGCGGTCCCAATGTCGGCCGCTTGCATCATGCGTGCCGGCACAAATGCGCCCAGGGGAATCGAATGTCCGAAAATCAAGGATTCACGCGCAGAGAGTTTATCGAAGCCTCGGCGCTCCTAACCGCCTCAGCAGCCATTGCACAGACAATGCCCGCGTCCGCCCGGCCAGCTATCCAGGCAGCAACTACCGACGCAATCAAATCGCAGGGGCCGGTGTTCCCCTACGGCGCCGTCTACTTCAGGAAATCGAATCCCCCAGAGGAGGATTGGGCCCGCGATCATGAAACCGCTGCGCGCGTCGGGATGAACATCTTCCGTCATTGGTTCATGTGGTCGGCGATTGAAGTGGCGCCGGGCAAATACGATTGGTCAGGTTATGACCAGATGATGGATCTGGCGGCAAAAAATCACATCAAGGTTGTCATCGCGGAACAGGTGTCTGCCGCGCCCGAGTGGTCTTTTCGCAAGTTTGCGAACGCGCGCTATCTGGCCAGCGACGGCACAGTCGCTACCAGCATCATCTCCGAGAGCTCCGCGACCGGTGGCTTCCCTGGACTGTGTCTCGACAATTCCGACGCGCACGCAGCGGCGGAGTTGTTTCTCACCACGCTCGTCGAACGCTACCGCAATCATCCGGCGCTCTTCGGCTATGACCTCTGGAACGAAAACACCTCGTTCGGCGGAAATCCCACTCACATGTACTGCTACTGCGAAGCCACAAAAAGGAAACTTCGCGAATGGCTCCGCAACCGCTACGGGCCGCTCGAGAGCTTGGGCAAGAATTGGCACCGCTACAGTTATGAATCCTGGGACGACGTCGAGCCGCCACGGTCGTTCTCCGGTTATGCCGACAGCCTCGATTGGCTCCAGTTCCGCATCGACAATGCGTACGGCCTGTTCGACTGGCGGATAAAACTCGTGCGGAGGCTCGATCCGAATCATCGTATCTGCGCGCACGGAGTCGCCGGCACTCTTGATGACATGCCCTACGGTTCGCATAACGAGTGGCGCTCGGCCGCCAAAGTCGATATCTGGGGTCTCACCTGGATCGCCGCGCGAAAAGGCGACGAGCCCTGGAAGCAGTTCCACGCGATGGACCTGGTGCGCGCAGGCGCTCGCGGCAAGCCGTTCTGGCACGCTGAAGCCGAGGGCGGGCCTCTCTGGATGCAGCCGCAGGTAATTGGCAGGCCCAAGGAAGATGGCCGGATTCCGGACCCAGAGGACGTGCGCATCTGGAATCTCGTTTCGTGCGCGGCTGGCGCGAGGGGCGTGTTGTATTGTCGCTGGCGGCCTCTGCTCGATGGCCCGCTCTTCGGCGCTTTCGGCCCCTTCGCCATGGATGGCTCCGAAACTCCGCGGTCTGACATGGCAGGTCGCATAGCAAAATGGACTAACAGCCATCCCGATCTTTGGAAGTCGAGTCCGATTAAAGGCGATATCGGTCTCGTCTTCATTCCCGAAGCCGAAATCTTCAACTACATGCAGCAAGGCGACACCGCCTTCTACGCGCAATCCATTCGCGGCGCATATCAGGCATTCTTCGACTCCAACATTCAACCAGACTTTGTCTCGCTCGATGACATCGGAGAATACAAGATCATTTACTTGCCCTACCCCGTCATGTTGACGAGTGAAACGGTTGCCAAGCTGCGCAAGTTTGTTGAGCAGGGCGGCACACTCGTGAGCGAAGGGCTACCGGGATATTTCGGAGATCACGGCCACGTGGGAACCGTGCAACCGAACTATGGTCTGGACGAGGTCTTCGGTGCGCGCGAGAGCAACGTTGAGTTCATGCCCGATATCTCCGATCAGTTGAAGTTTCAGTTGAAAGGTGGCGACATCTTCGGACGTTACTTCCGCCAGGAGTACAAGCTCAACGGAGGAACCGAGGCCGGCAAGTACTCGAACGGAGCAATCGCCGCTGTAGAAAACAAATTCGGAAAGGGCCGAACTCTTCTCATGGGTTCATTCCCAGGCGCAGGTTACTACCTTCATCACGCACCTGCCACGCGCGAAGCCTTCGCTGCACTTCTTCAGATAGCTGAAGTCTCCCCAGCGGTGAACATAAGCGACACCAAGGTTCAGGCGAGGCTTCATCAGGGGGCAGGAGGCAAGTATCTGTGGGTCACAAATCCCACTCGCGATGATCGCACGGTCTCCATCGGCCTCTCGGTCGCTATGAGTAGCCTTGCTTCTGGAGAAGATCTCTGGGGAGGTCAGAAGGTGACACTTGATGGTAAGAAAATTGCTGTAAATGTTCCAGGACGGGACGCCGCTGTCATCGCTTTGCGATAGGCACTCAAGGCATTCGAGTGCAGCGATTTACCAGGTCCAACAATTCTGTCCCCGGCTGTGTGAAGGCTGTTTTGTGAGTTGCGGTTATATCACCGTGTAACCGAGTGGACTGAGTGTCGGGTCGGGGCACCGCTATAGTCCAACGAAAGCGCACCCTCTGGCAGGGCCGGGCAGAGTGGAGTACCCGGCGAATTTTGAACCCTGAACAACGAGATATAACTCCGGCTTGAAGGGAAGCAATGATTCCTTCAACGACCGCGGCCACGCATACGAAGACACCGAACGGTACAACTTGGCCATTGCGGGCTACGCCGAGGACCTTCGACTCCGGCCGGAGCACGCCGACGGGTGGAACATCCGCTCTCGCACTAGCCGCAGAAGCTGTCTATATCGTATAGGTAAACGCTTTTCGGCAAAAACCATAGAGCCGAGAGACGTCATTGTCGAAACCAGAGTTGGAGTTTCGCATCAATTAGGTCAAGTTGCAATGGAATCAGGGCGGGAATGATCTGATTGACAATGGTCTGACCATCATCTAAGCTGTGCCTGCTTCCTCAGCCTGCTCTGACATTCGCGCGGTTGAGTAGTCAACCAGTTCCCGGAAGGCGACAGCTTGAGCCCAATCAACAGGCGAGAATTTATTGCGACGTCGGCGGCGACGGCCCTGGTTGCGTCGACGGAAAGTCTTGCTGCCGATGCACCCCCCCATGAGAAGGCCTGGTACGCATCCATCGCGCGATGCGGTCATTTGAACCTCAACGAGCGTGATCCGGTGACTCTGGATTGCGATGCTTGGATGGATTACTTTGCTTCGCTCAGGGTGGACACGGTACTGCATAACGGCGGCGGAATCATGGCCTTTTACCCGACCGAAGTGCCGTATCACCATCGCAGCAAGTTTTTGGGGAAGCGCGATGTCCTGGGAGAGCTGGTAGAGGCATCGAAAAGGCGCGGAATTCGCGTGGTGTCGCGAATGGATGCGAATTACGCCTATGAAGATGCGTTTGATGCACATCCGGAATGGTTTGAGCGGAATGCCGATGGCTCGCCACGGCGCCACGCGGAGTGTCCCTGGCTCTATAAGACCTGCATGTTCAGCTCGTACTTCACCGAACAGATGCCGGCGATCTATCGCGAAATCGCGGCACGGTACGCTCCGGAATGCTTTTATACGAATGGCTGGCCGGGCACGCAGGCACTTGATGTCTGTTACTGCGCTAACTGTCAGAAGGTTTATCGCGAACAGACTGGAGGCGCTCCTCCGCAGGGGACGGATCCACGTAGCCCGATCTTCAGAAAGTACTACGAAGTTTCCATGGACCGCATCTCCGAGGTCTGGAGGCTGTGGGAAGATGTGATTCGAAAGACGGACCCTAAATCCGGTTATATAGGAAATCTTGGCGGCGGAATCCGGACGATCAAGAACGTCAAGCAACTGTGCGACTTGGCGCAGTGGTTTTATGCGGATTACCAAGGGCGCGCTGCGGATGCGCCGATCTGGCTCTGCGCGCAGCAGGGGCGCGTCGCGGCGTGCGCCGCTCCAAAGCGGACTGCCGTGAATGCAGTTGGCGCATACGACACAGGGACGCCGGGTTGGAGGCATGCGAGCAAGACCAAGGAGGAGACTACGCTGTGGATGGCGCAGGCTTCGGCGAGCGGTATGGTCCCTTGCTATCACTGGCTTGGAGGCCAACCGGAGGACACGCGCTGGCGGCAGGTGGGCCGTGATTATTTTCAATGGATCGCAAAACATGAGGAACACTTCAGGAATCGCGAGTCGATCGCGAACCTTGCAGTACTTTATCCGCAGAGCACGATCTCGTTTTACGGAGCGAGCGGCAAGTCGGCGCGTATGCTGAATGGCGCACCAATTGATGCTGCTGATTTTCTTGACGGAATGTACGAGGCGCTGCTCCAGGGTCGATTTGTCTTCGACTTCGTTCACCAGGACAATCTGAACGAGGCTGCCCTGAATAAGTACGCCGCGTTGCTGATCCCGAATGCGGCTTTTCTTAGCGACAGCGAATGCGGCGCGATTCGTGCTTACGTGGCGTCGGGTGGTTCGGTTCTGGCAACATTCGAGACCTCGCGTTACAACGAGTGGGGCGACGCGCGAAGCGATCTGGGACTCAAGGATCTCTTTGAAGCGAGCACCGACGGAAAAATCGTGGGGCCGACCGGAAACAGCTATATCCGCATCGAAAGGTCTCACCCGATTGTTGCCGGATTCGAAGGAACAGCAATTCTGCCCGGATCGGAGTTTCGGTTAAGCGTTAAGAAAATCTCCGCGAACCCCCTTGATTTGAGCGTCATTCCCGCGTACCCGGCTTTTCCCCCTGAGATGGTTTATCCCGGGACGCCTCGTACGGACGAACCAGCGGGTGTATTTCTCGAGAACGGCACATCTCGAGTTGTATTTTTCCCGGGGGATATCGATCGCACATTTCACCGCTCGGGCCATCCCGATTTTTCGAGGCAGTTGATCAACTCTGTTCGATGGCTCTTGAATGGCCGGCAGACGCCTGTGTCGGTCGACGGGGAAGGGATGGTGGAACTATTCGCATGGGAGACGGATCCTGGTTTTGCGCTGCATGTCCTGAACTACACTCATCCGAGGATGTATCGGACGTATTTCTCCGGGTCTTATGCAATCGGGCCTCTGAAGGTTCGGTTTGAAATCCCGGCCGGCCGCACGGTGCGTTCTGTGCGGGCGCTGCGCGAAGATCGTTACCTGGCCTTCCGGCATAACGACGATTCTGTACAGTTCGAGGTTCCCACCGTCGTTGATTACGAGGTGATTGCGCTGATCTAGGGGCAAGGAAGGATGGAAGCTGTTTGATGAAGAGACCGATGGATGCGAGCGAGTCTTCAGTGGCGTTGAAGATCCGCCCCGTGACGAAGATTTCAATCAGCGATGAGATTGCTACTCAAATCATTGACCTGATATCACGGGGCGAGCTGCAACCCGGGCAGCGCCTGCCGTCGGAGCGCGAGTTGTGCGAGCAATTCGGTGCAAGCCGATCGTCTCTTCGCGAGGCTCTGAGGTGCCTTTCGATCGTCGGCGTATTGAATGCGCAAGTCCGGAACGGAACCTCTGTTTCGCCCGACGGGGGAAAGTTCCTGCGCAAAATCGTCGAATGGCGGTTGATCACCGAACGTCACAATATCGAGAACCTGATGGAGGTGCGCATCGCACTCGAGGGAGTATCAGCAGCGAACGCCGCCTTGCGCGCCACGGAAGAAGATAAGAAGAAGTTCAAGCACCTGGTGGAAGAAATGAAGGACGCGGTGAATGATGCAAAGCGATTCGCGGTTCTCGACGTAGACTTTCATATTGCCCTGGCCAGTTCATCCGGCAACACTCTGGTATTCGACCTTGTCTCTATGATTCGCGGGCACCTGGTGCGCGTTTTGCCGAAAGTCTTGCAATTGCCGAAAGCATTACCGCTTTCCACGCGTGAACATTGCGTGATTCTCGAGGCGATCGAAAGGCACGACGTTGAAGGCGCCCGGGCAGCCATGCAGGCGCATCTTGAAGCCGTACTGCGTCGCTTCCGAAACGCGTATAAGGTAAACGGAAGGTCTGCAGCGGGCACGCAAATAAAGGCTACGGCCGGAGCGCGGCGCAAAGCACAGAGGCCGTAAATGCTCGCGGTACGTGTATTCGATCTGAATCGGTGAGAGTCCCATCCTTCACAGCCGGCAGAATGGGCAATAGAGCACGGCCTCAATCAAGTGTCAGCAACCGAACGATTCGGTGTCGGGCCGTGCTGCCCTTTCAGGATGTGCGACTTCGAAGGGTTTGCGGTCTTCAATGAAGGACGAGTTACGGATCGCTTTCGAAGGGACGGCACGCACCACTGTTCTTTTTTCTTGACACTGGTATGACCATATGCCTAATCTTCCATCGGTTCAGAATCAGGCATCGAACATGGCCTGAAGAGAGTTCTGTGTAACTGGGCTTCCCCGAAAGACACGACGAACAAAGCTGCTTCCAGTCCGCATGATGAACCGAGCTGCTGACTGTGAAACATCCAGTCGCAGAAAGCGTTTACTGTACTTCAGCAAGCCAAAAACAATGCCGCAGAACGACTTTTCCCAAGGCACTTGGGTTAAGAGATCAAATTTCAGGAGGTCAAGCATTCATCATGGTTCCCGTCTGCCGCAAATTCCTGGCTGCCAGCGCGCTGCTGTTGGCAATTCTCTTATTGTTCAGTATTCCCCGGATCGAAGCCCAAGCGGTCTCAATAGCATCCGTCACGGGCCGGGCCACCGATCCCACCGGGGCGGTGCTCTCCGGCGCAAAAGTGACGATGACTGCGATCGACACAAACACGGTTCACGAGGCGGTCACGGACTCGAGTGGCAGCTACAATTTTCCGAGCCTTCCGATCGGCCCGTACGTGATGAGAGTGACTGCGGTTGGATTCGAGATCTACGAACAGAAGGGTCTCGACCTGAATGTCAACGATGCTTTGCAAGTGAACGTCGTGATGAAAGTAGGCGCGGACACACAAAAGGTTGAAGTCCAGGCCGATGCGACCATGGTGCAAACGCAGCAGAACATGGTCTCGCAGGTCATGGACCAACAGCGTGTTGTCGATTTGCCTCTCAACGGCCGCGACCCAACGCAGTTGATCATCATCTCCGGCGGCGCAGTGAACCACAGCGATGGCACCAATACTGGCAACAAGAGTTTTTACACGTCGCAGTCCATCGCCATTGCCGGGAGCGCGGGCAACGCTACGAATTACCTGCTCGACGGCGGCGACAACATGGACAGCTTCACCAATGTCAACATGCCGTTCCCGTTTCCTGACGCGCTGGCCCAGTTCAGTGTTGAGACCAGCGTGCTGCCTGCGCGCAATGGCTTGCATCCCGGCGGACTGGTCAATATCGTGACCAAGTCCGGATCGAACGACGTGGCATGGCGACGTTTTTGAATTTGTGCGGAATGGCGATGTGAATGCGCTGAACTACTTTGCCGTTGCCCAGGATAGCCTGAAGCGCAACCAGTTCGGCGGCACCTTTGGCGGTCACATCATCCGCGACAAGTTGTTCTTTTTCGGCGGGATTCAGGAAACGATCGTTCGTCAGGATCCTTCAGGGAGCAGCGCCTTTATCCCCACGGCCGCGGCATTAAACGGCGATTTCAGTTCGCTCGACGGTGCAGGCTGCCAGTCCAGCGGAGTGGCGCGCGCCATCAAGGATCCGCAGACGGGAGCGGCGCTTGGTCCCACAGATTTCATCAATCCCGCACGATTCGATCCCGCAGCCGTCGCGTTCATGAAATATCTTCCCGTTTCTTCGGCGAATGCCTGCGGGCAGATCCACTACGGCGTACCGGTATCTACGATGCGCGCCAGTATGTCACGCGTGTCGACTGGAACATCAGCCAGAAAAACCAGCTGTATGGCCGCTATCTGCAAGACAACTACGACCAGCCGGCTCCCTTTAACACGAGCAACTATCTTTACACCACCACGCTCGGCGTGAATCAGCGCCCGCAGACGTTTGTGCTGGGTGAGACGTATGCCATCAATGCCACCACACTCAACTCGTTCCACTTCACATTCGGCCGAAGATTCTTTGCACGCTTCCCGAAGCTCAAAGGGCATCGATCCGGCTGATCTGGGAGTTTCGCCGATTTTTACTCCGCCGGCAGCCACCGATAACCTGCAACTATCAATCAGCAACAGTTTCACGACCGGCGGCAGCGGCTCTCCAGAGTGGGGCGTCAACTTCGTACCAGGAAGCCGACGACATTGACCTTACTCGCGGCAAGCATCAGATTGCCTTCGGAGTCGAGCTGATTCGCACTCAGGACAACCAGAATGACGAGTATAACGATTCAGGCACATTCAGCTTTACCGGGGTGTACAGCAACGATCCGCTTCTCGATTTCCTGATGGGCTACATGCCGAGCTTTACGCAGACATTGCAACAGGACTACTCCTATCGGCAGACGCTGGTCGCACTCTATGGACAGGACACGATACGCCTGACGCCAAAGCTGGTAATGAATGCCGGTTTGCGCTGGGAGCCAACATTGCCCGCGCACGATTACTTTAATCGCGGCAGCGTCTTCTCACTGCAAGGCTACACTGCAGGGAAAGTCAGCCAGGTGTTCCCCAATGGGCCTGCCGGCCAGTACTTACTGGGGCGATCCGGGAGTCACCAAATCGTTTACGAGCGACCATTGGCTGAACCTCTCGCCGCGCCTTGGATTTGTGTTCGATCCTTTCGGCAACGGCAGGACCACCATCCGCTTTGGCGGGGGCGTTCTTTTCGATTCCCTCGGAACTTTCCTTACCTATCGTGTTACCGGCCAGAACGCTCCCTGGGGTGTAACGGTTACCGAATCAAGTGGACCCTACCAGTTCCACAATCCGTGGGGCAACGTCCCCGGTGGCAATCCCTTCCCACTTCCGCTCTTTCCGCCCAGCAACTATGTCTTTCCGCTTAACTCGACCGACACTTTCCTTGAGCCGAAGGCTCTGTCGCCTGAACTCGAGACCTGGAACCTGGGAATTCAGCACCAGTTCGCTCAGAACTGGATTGCGACCATTACTTACATTGGTAACGAGACCTCACATTTGATGGTCGGTAACGAGATCAATCCGGCCGTCTATATTCCGGGGACGTGGACTGGCGCGGGAAGTTGCGGCGCGCTAACGGTCGCACCTGGACCAAACGGAACCGCTTGTTCGAGCACGGGCAATACCCAGGCACGCCGGTTTCTCAGCCTGATCAATCCCGCGCAGGGCAAGTACTTTTCTGCAACAGACTTTGGCTTTAACGGCACCAGCGCCAACTACGAAGGCGTTTTGGGTTCGATCGAGCATCGCCTCTCCGACAACTACACCATCCTTGCGAACTACACCTTCGGGCACTGTCATGGCGTTATTCCCGTTACGTCGCTCGGCGGCGCCACAATTGAGAATCCGGCAAGCCCGAAAGGCGACTACGGTCCGTGCTCCTACGATGCGCCAAATATCTTCAACGCCAGCGTGGTGTACTTCAGTCACGTAGCGCCCACGAATCACTTTGTGTCGTTCCTTCTGAGCGATTGGCAGATCGCGCCATTGATGCGCTTCGAAACCGGCTTCCCCGTGAATCCACTCGACGGTACTGATCGTTCGCTCACTGGCGTGAGCCTTGACCGGCCCAACGTAAACCCCGGCGTATCCCTGTATAGTCACGCCGCGCGCACAAAGGCGCTGTATCAATGGGTCAATCCCGCGGCATTCTCTGTGGAATCCTTGGGGACCTTTGGCAATGCCGGCCACTACATGCTGCGCACGCCCAGCTACTTTGACGTCGACAGCGCCATCAGCCGCATATTCAAAGCGACGGAGCGTGTCAATGTCGACTTACGTGTCGAAGCTTTCAACGTTACCAACCACCCCAACTTCGGCGGCCCGACGCCTTCCACCGGAGTCTCGCTCGGTCCAAATGTTTCCAACCCGACGTCAAGCTCGTTTGGGCGGATCACAACCGCTGGCGATCAGCGCATCTTCCAGGGAGCGTTCAAAGTCATCTTCTAAGCGAATTATTCGCCGGATGCGATGCCCAAGCTTGTTGCAGAGGGGCAGATGCCCCTCTTCTTTTGATTAGGGATAGATATGTTTCAGTCAGAGAATGTGAGAAATCTTCAAACTGGAAATTTGTGCAGGATTACGTTCAGCGTCTCATCGGTACAACTGGAGAGTATTTCGCGATGAATTCTGGGACCTTGTCAGCGCTGCAGCGCCGGGATTTTCTGAAACTCGTTGGTTCAGCCACGGTTTGCGGGCTTGCTCGTACTGCCGTGGCCGACCCTGTTGGAAGGATTACGGTGATTGTCGATTCAGAGAATGCAACCGCCTCAACCAGTCCGGTCCATTGGGCGGCGAACCGTCTGCAAAAGGCTCTCGCACAAAAGGGTGTCGACTGCAAGATTACCGGCTCGATGACCGATGCAGGGAGTTCTTCGTACTTTGTTGTGGTTACTGCTCATGACTCCAAGCTGGCCAGGGGTTCTGGATGGGAAGGCGTGCTGAACGCGCCGGAAAGTTTGGTACTGGCGCCCGGACACGTCGCGTCGGTCCCGGCAATATTCATCTCTGCGGCCGATGCACGAGGATTCGTGTATGGATTGCTCGAGCTGGCAGAACGTGCGGAGTTCAGTGCGGATCCGGTCGCCGCGCTGCAAGTAAACCAGGTGACAACAGAACAACCAGCGAATGAGATTCGCTGCGTGAGCCGGTACTTTTGCAGTGAGATTGAGGACAAACCTTGGTACTACGATAAAGAATTCTGGCCGCGATATCTTGACACGTTGGCTGCCTGCAGATTCAATCGATTTTGCCTGGCATATGGGCTTGAATATGACTTTCCGCGCGGAGTGACGGACGATTATCTCCATTTACCGTACCCCTATCTTATCGAGGTTCCGGGATACAGCCAGGTGCAAGTGATGCAGCTTCGTTCGCCAGAAGGCAAGGTGCTGCCTTCGCCGGTTCCGCTGACTGCACAGGAACGAAACCGGAATTACGAATCGTTAAAGTATATTGCCTCCGAAACCGCCGCACGAGGGCTGCAATTTCAACTGGGCATCTGGACGCACGCGTATGAGTGGACCGACAGTCCGAATGCCTACCATCACATCGATGGTTTGACCCCGGACACGCACGCGCAATATTGCCGTGACGCGCTGGCGATCATTCTGAAAGAGTGCCCACAAATTCAAGGGCTGACGATGCGTGTGCATGGAGAAAGCGGCATTCCGGAAGGCAGTTATCCGTTCTGGAAGACTCTCTTTGAAGCCATTTCAGGAGCCGGACGCAAGATCGACGTCGACATGCATGCCAAGGGCGTGAATCAGACGATGATCGATATCGGACAGGCGACAGGGATGCGGGTGACGCTCGGCGCCAAATACTCTGCAGAGCATCAGAGCCTGGGGTATAACCAGGCGGATATTCGCGCGCTGGAGATTCCGAATCCCAACCACCACGACGATGCGAAGCTATTCAGCCTGAGCGGCGGTTCGCGATTGTTCACGCGATACGGATACGCTGACTTTTTCGAGGAAGGCAGCCCGGCAAAGATCCTTTACCGTCTGTGGCCGGGTACGCAACGCCACCTAATCTCGGCCGATCCCGAGATGGCAGCGGCGTATGGGCGGACATCGCATTTCTGCGGCGCACTGGGAATTGACCTGATGGAGCCTTTAACCTTCAAGGGCAGAGAAGGGACAGGCCACGCCGGCGGCCGCTGCGCCTACGCCGACGCATCGTTGAACCCGAAAGACGATTGGGAGAAGTTCGAGTACTACTATCGCGTGTGGGGCCGGAAACTCTACGACCCGGAATGCGACCTTGATCCTTCACGGCGCTCGCTAAAGGCTGCGTTCGGCGATGCGGCTCCGCATCTGGAAAAATCGCTCGCCAATTCCAGTCGCGTTCTTGCGCTGATCACTTCGGCCCATCTCCCGTCTGCGTCAAATCATGCATTTTGGCCGGAACTCTACGACAACATGCCGATTGTTCCGGGAAGCGAGCGGTCCCCGTATGGCGATACACCGGATCCAAAATGCTTCGGCACGGTGAGTCCCCTCGATCCGCAAATCTTCTCGACGATCGTGGAGCACGCGCAAGATTTGCTGGCAGAACGGACCAACCCCAAGTACTCACCGATCGACGTTGCGCAATGGCTAGAGGGATTCACTACTGAATCGGACGAAGCGATTGCTAAGGCACGAAGCGCTGCGCCGGATAGGAATGCGGCGGCCTTCAGGCGCATCGAAGAGGACGTCCTGATTCAGAATGGACTTGGCCAATTCTTTGCTGCGAAGCTGCGCAGCGGCGTGCTATATGAAATCTTCCAACAGACCGGCGACGCCGAAGCAGGCAAGCAGGCACTGGAGCACTATAAAAAAGCTCGCGTCACATGGGCCAAGATGGCTGACCGGGCAAGTCGGATTTACATGGCAGATGTGAGCTATGGCGATGTGCCGATGCGTCGCGGCAGTTGGAACGACCGGGTCGCCGGCATCGATACGGACCTGGCGGCGATGAAACAGAAGCTGCTGTCTCCACCGGCCGCTTCTTCTTCAGCGGAAGCTGCGGGAAAAGCCGTGAAGGCTGCGATGGGGACCGTTGAGAGACCTGCGGTAGATTGTCATCACACGCCTCCAGATGGCTTCCGCCCGGGCGAACTACTGCCGTTGACCTTGCAAGTTGGCGCGGAATTGAGCCTCGTGGTTCGGCTCTACTACCGCCATGTGAATCAAGCGGAGCGCTGGGTGTCAGTGGACATGAGCAAAGAGGGGGGCAGTTTCAGGGCCGCGATTCCCGGAGGCTATACCAACTCAAAATTTCCGCTTGAGTACTACTTCGCACTAGAACGCCCGAGCGAAGTCGCTTGGATTTATCCAGGATTCAACGCTACGCTTTCGACCCAGCCGTATTACGCAATCTCAAAAAGGGTGGCTTAGTCCGTCGATCCAGTATGCACGGTCCTTTGTGCCAGACTGATCGTAAGGGAAGCACACCTTTCGTTAAATTCAGATCGTTGTACCTCGCCAAAATACAAGCGGCCGTCATTTTTATAGCTTTCCTTCCTGGTCGCGAGAGACAGCTCTCTCTTGAGGCTTTGTGTTTTCTTTGTTGGTTGGAGTTTTGGCGGAGCACAACTGAATCTAACTGAGGAACGGGAGAAACTATAGATCCAGTAGACGAAAGACAGCAAATAACTGCACAGTAAACAGATGAGTTGAGCTGGGACCGCAATGAGCCAGCGGGGGAAAATACCGCAATCGCAACCCGAAGAAGCAACTTCGAAACCTCCTGGGGGTTTGGCAACCCAGGTAGTGAATGATAAGGGAGGCGGATTCAATCGGTCCGTTGTCGTGCGGTACCATTCATTCCTGGAAAGTCTCTCCCTTTCAGCCGCCACGATCAATCTTTATCTCTCCGCGATCCGGCGACTGGCAGATGGGTCTGCCGAGAGTGGATGGCTGATCCCGGAAATGGCGATTGGAATCCGGTGCGTTAAGGGGGTCAAACTGCCTGGGCGGAGGATCGGCAATTGGCTTACCTCTGATCAGGCGCAACGGCTACTTAATGTCGCTTCGCATGACACTCTGCTTCCGGCGATAAGGGCATTTTCGGGTGCCGATTCGATAAGAGTCCCTGAAAAAATGCTGGATGAGTGCTTTGTCCTGTTAACCGGCCAATCTCTTCCCATTTTCATTCAGTGGTTGGCAGTTTTCTTATTTCGACGAGTATCTTGATGAGGCGTTTGGATAGCGCTGAGGCAGGCGATTTCGTGCTTTTCCGTTTGGGAGTGAGCGACTGAAAATCTCCATGGCGTGTTGGGCGGCGAGCAAAGAATCGATGAGGCCTTCAATGCCGTGAGCGCAGAGGCGTTGGTGAGATTTTGGGCTGTGGGGCCAGATGCCGCGGTTTCGATCGAGCCAGTTGGAACTCGCGCTGGAGATCGGTCAAGGTCACATCCACATAGCGCATGGTCATGCGAGGACCGGTGTGGCCGAGCAGTTTCATGACGGCGGCGAAGCCCACGCCGGCGCGAAGCATTTCCGTTCCGTAGGTATGGCGCATCTGATGAGGAACGATACTGGTGGGCAGGCCGGCTGAGTAGCAGACCATATGCAGGTAATCGCGGAGCCGCGCGAGGAGAGAGACTCTTGATCCATACCATGCCAGCAGCCGTCCGTCGGCAGGCAGCGGATCCAGAGAGCGGAAGAAGCGCAGGCGATGAACGAGTTCACGAACGAAGGAATCAACAGGAACCATGCGTTCCGTTTTGAGCTTGCCGAGCGGTACGTGGATCGCCCACTGATTCGGGCCTATGGAGCGCAGGCAGTCATAAGAGAAGTCAACGCATTCGCCGATGCGCATGCCGGTGTGCCGGAGCAACAGGAAGACATTTCCGCCCAGATCGTTGCGGCGAATGAACTCCTGCTGCAGGAGCTGATCCTGCTCTGCGGTGAGCGGCCGTGGCAGACTCTGCGGCGTACGCGGAATATCCTCGCGCCGTATCAGGTGAGCGAGTTCAGCAAGCTTGTTTGACCATGCCAACTCGTTCAAGACGGCGCGCAGAGCGATGAGGCGGCCGATGCAGGTTGCGGTCGCCAGCGGCGGAGTCTGTGCGCGCATGCGTGACATCCATCCAAGGATGTGCGGATCGCGGCGCAGTTGTTCGAGCTCGAGTAATCTTGAGGATGCTCGGCGCCGAGATAGACAAGGAAACTGCGCACCGCGATGTTGTAGTTGCGTTCGGTGGCAGGGCTGAGCGCGGTCGAGAGGGACTCGACGGCGCGCGCGAAGGCCGGCGCCAGCGGATGCTGGAGCGGAGGACGGCGCCAGCGCTTCACGACGGGATCCTCGGCTGAGGACGAATGCACAGTGCCGCGGCGCGGGCGTACTGAAGATAGACGTCCTGTGGGGAGACCTGCACATAGTGCAGGGTTGTTTCGATGTCGGCGTGACCCATCAGTTGCATCAGCGCGGGCAGGCTGATGCCGGCACGCACCATATCCGAAGCGAAGGTATGCCTGAAGCGGTGCGGGTTGGCCAGTTGTATGCCGGTGGTGCCGCGATGATAGCGGAACAGGGAGCGTAATCCGGCGGGCGTCATGCGCGTGCCGCGTGCAGGCCCTTTCAGCACCACGAACAGTGCGGCGGAGCATCGATCAGGCCGTTCCAGGCGCAGATAGTGATCGATCAGTTGCGTGGTCTCAGGTGCGAAAGGAAGGAAGCGCAGCTTGCTACCCTTGCCGCGCACGCGGAGCTGACCTTCGGAAAGCAACACGTCTTCCGGATTAAGAGCCATTACTTCGGCGGACCGGAGTCCATGCATGAGCATCAAGCCCACGATGGCCAGGTCGCGCGCTGTTGCGAAAACTGGACCAGAAGCGCGCCACTTCATCGACCGAGAGAGGGACGATGGTAAGCCTGGGTTCCTTCACTCTCAGTCTGCTGAGTTCGAATCTGGGGCGGCCCAGGCCTAGCGGCCTGCGGTGCAGGTAGATCTGCTGGAAGCCAGGCGCGGCCTGACAGGAGGAGCGTCCGGGAACTCGTTGCGGATGGCGCGGTCGGCACAAGCGACGCGATCGTTGATAGTGGCCGCAGAAGGGGGAGGTTGCCGGCTCGACTGGAAGCGCAGGTAATCGAGCAGGGTCGAATCAGCGAGGTCTTCCCTGGAGATGTCGCCGGTGTGGTGGACGCTCTCCCACCAGCGCACGAAGTGCAACAGACTGTGCGCGTAGCTATACAGGGACGTGTTTGCGAGGCGGCGGACATACTCGCGATCCAGAAAGCGGTTGATCCAGGCGACGCCTCGGCCCGAGTCCTCCTCCACTACTTGATACGGGCTGTGTGCGCCCGATGGGGTTTTCTGATGGATGACGCGGAACTTCATGGCTGCGCGGCCTCCACGAGAGACTGGAACTGCCGTGCGTCTCCGCCCTGGACGAAGAAGGAGTTAGGATCTTGTCCTTCTGGCAGGAGAACGCGTCGAACAGTGATGCCGTGCGCGCCGAGACGATGCGCTAACTGCTCGGCAGCCAACTGGCCGCTCCGGTTGGCATCGACATCGAAGGCGAGATAGACAGTTAGCGAACCCTCGCACAACTGACGGAACTGATCCGTGTTGAGATGTGTGCCCAGTGAGCAGGTCACGTTGTGAAACCCGCCTGCCGCAATACGGCATAGTCGAACAGCCCCTCGACAAGAATCAATTCGGAGCAATGCCGCACCTTCTCCCATGCATACAAACCGCCCTTAGCGCCATGCAGAAAGCGATGAGCGAAAGCGGCGCCGATGCTACGGCCGTAGAGGTTTACGATCTTCCCGCTCTGTCGCACCGGGAAAATGATGCGCTGATAGAAAGCGTCGAATCCTTTCACGTTGACCAAGCCGACTTCCCGCAGCACGAATCGAATAACCCTGTGCTGTGAGATGATGGCGCAGTACTCCGCCTGGCGCATACCCGATCCCTAATTCCTTGATCAGGGCAGAATCCTGCAGTCCTCGCCGGCCCAGATACTCAAGTGCCTCGGGGTAGTGATCGAGCTGCTGCTCATAAAACACGGCAGTTCCTTTCTAGCACCGCGGCGGAATCGACTTTTCGACTGGCCTGCGGAGTCGAGATAGGCGAGGCTCTGGCGAAACGACAGTCTGGCGAGACAACTGAATGAAGCGAATCAGATCTCCACCCTGCCCGCAGCCGTGGCAGTAGAAAACATCCTTGCGCGTGTTCACATAGAACGACGGCCGGATCTCCTCGTGCAACGGACAGAGTCCGACAAACTCGGAGCGACCCATCAGGTGAGCCCTTCCAGTGATGCTGCCGCAGATACTCCATCAGCGGCAGTCGCCCCTTGAGTGCTTCCACCTCTTCACCCACAACGCTTTTTCGCCTCCCGAGCCCAGTCTAGTATCACTCCTGTTCCAATCCCAGGCAAGGATGGTAGGTGAACGGATTTTTTTACAAACGCAAAGGCCAGAGGATTTCCAGAACCGAAGCCATCCAAGGCAATGCCACCGCCTTCGCATCGCTATCATGACCTCGCTGAAGCCAGCCAGCTATGCAAGTCGTAGTCTGCCGAACAAATGAAACCGCCGGCTCAGAACAGTCCACACCCCGCGACCAGCGACGCAGCGTCGAAGCATCCGGCTACCGATCACCATCCTTCAACGTGGGTGCAGCCTTCTCCCACGAACAGCGTTCCTTGAAGCGCAGCCACAGCGCCTGGCAACGGGCCAACAAACTGAAATGGGTGTAGGGAAGAGAAAACAACGGAAGGAAGGTGAAAGTCTTCCCGCAAGTTGAACAGCGGCCACGTTGAATCCCGATCCAGTCGTGATGCTCGTCGTGTGCCTGCTTGCGGCGATGCCCGTGCCCCACGATCGAATCGCGCTTACAAATCGAACACAAGCGTATTATGATCTTGTCGCAGTCGTTTGCCCAGCAGGCAGCAAGCTGCTCCAGCCCGGCCGACACTGGGACAAAGAGGATCGTTACCTCACAGGGGCTTCGCTGTCCGACGTTGACCCGCCAAGATCACAGCCGGCTGCGAAGCCCCGCCTCCTGAAGAAAAATCCAACTGAAAGAAAATATAGCTTCTTACTCGCTAGGCCTCGATCGCATGGCTAAGCTTATTGGCCGGTTATCTCCCTGTTATCGCCAATTGAGATACGATTCGCCTCGGATATTCATATCCTTTGATATGTTTTGGCTTGACTTCGTCTAGCGGAGTTCCGGAAGGCCCAGCGCTTTGCGCATCTCGGTTACACGAGGATCACCACGTACGAAAGCAAGCTCCGGATACTGCGGATACATTCCAAAGCGGGAATCTTTGATGGTCGCCATGCCCTGCAGTCCAGCCAGAGTCCCTTCTTTATCCCCCAGTCCCGCGTTGACAAGCGTCTGCGTCCACGGCCAGTCTTGGTGCTGTGCCGCGATTTGCTCGGCATCGGCGCGTCGACCTTCTTTGGCATATGCGTAACCGAGAAAGCTCTCACTGCCTTTGCCGGCCTTTTCAAGAATCGGGACTGCTTCATCGACTCGGCCTTTTTGCATCAGGGCTCGTGCGTAGATTTGCTGCGCCAAATGGTCGTTTGGATTTGATGTCAGGATTCCACGGCAGTTTTCAAGCACTTCGTCGTATTTGAGGTCACTCATAAGAATCATGTTCAACAAGTCCGTCAATTTGGTAGAGAGGGGGTCCAGCTGGATCGCCACGCGGAGCTCCCGTTCCGCCTCTGTCAGCTTTCCCATGGGGTAGAGAACCGTCATGGCATAGTCGGCGTGAGGTCTGGAAAGGCTTTGATTCAGTTCAAATGTCTTCCTGAAGTCCGACTCGGCCTGGCGCCACAGATAATCTCGCGAATTGAGAATTCCCATGCAGGCATAGGCCTCAGCAAGCAGGGGGTCGAGCGCCAAAGCCTTCTCGCACGCCGGCCGCATTTTTGCGTATGCAACTTCAGGCGAGAAACCACGGGGGCTCGCCGACAGATATGAATATGCATCGGCGATGCCTGCATATGCAGGCGCGAAGTTTGGATCCCGCTCGATGGCGGCTTCGAATAGAGGAATGCTTGCTGCGATGTTTTCATTGTCCAGACCGGAGTCTTGGTTTGCGAGGGCTCGGGCCTTCAGATAAAGATCATATGTTTCGAGATTGGTGTTATAGCGGCGCTTGCCTTGCCCGAGATTTAAACGAAGTTCATTGACGATCGAGAGAGATATTTCATCTTGTATAGCGAAGATGTCCTTGAGTTCGCGTTCGAAGCGCCCTGCCCAAAGTGGGTGGTCGTCTGACACCCGAACGAGTTGGACGTTTACCCGAAGCCGCTCTCCAGCCCGGAGCACAGAGCCTTCAAGAATCAAGTTTGCCCCCAGCTCAGAAGCGACAGCATGGATGTCGCGCGGCTTATCTTTGAAGGCAAATGAAGACGTTTGGGATTTGACTTGCAAACCATCGATGACGGAAAGGTCGCTGATTATTTCGTCAGTGAGGCCGTCGCTGAAATAGTCGCTCCCTGGCTCCGCGCTAAGGTTCTTCAAAGGCAATACGGCAATGACGTAACGAGGCTGAGGCAAGCTACCTTCGCCAGGAACCCGCCTGGGACCGAACCATTTCCATACGCCGAATCCGACCAAAGCAAGAGCGGTCCCAACGAGCGCTACACTCAGCCATCCAGTCAGTTTTCGGTCCGACACTTTGACTGGTTCTGCGATAGGCCGGCCGATGCTCGATTCCGTGACGTGCAGCTCAGCGTCCTCAGACGACACCGATTGAGTCCTGGCTGACGCCGAAGCCAGTGTGTCTCGCACGTCCTCGGCCGCGGGCCGCAGCCGACTTGCATTTTGGACCGTGCCGATGGGTTCGACTGGGACTATTAACCGGTATCCACGCCGCGGTAATGTTTCCACAAAACGCGGGTTTTCCGCCGAATCACCCAACGCTGCTCTAAGTTTCGTGACGGCAGAGTTGAGTCCGAGATCCCAATCCACGAAAGTGTCCGCGGGCCAAAGCTTCTCGCGCAACTCTTCGCGTGTGATGACCTCACCAGGACGTTCCACGAGCATTGCCAATACTTTGAATGGCTGCTCATGAAGCTTGATCTTTATGCCTCGCTTCCGCAGTTCGCCGGAGACGAAATCAATCTCGAAAATCCCAAAACGAACACCGCCCGGACTGGTGGATTGGGGCATCGATGGGCTTCTCGCATGGAGAATAGCATGGCCCCCTCAAAAAGGGAACACTTTCTCTGAATCAGGAGTGCCAGCAACTATCTTATTTTCTGTAATTTGGCAGATCGCAAACATTCCATGTCTCGCCCATTGAAGCTCGCCGTCGGGACTGCGATATTCCCGATAGTCCGCTAACCTGCAACTAAATTCGGCTTCTCGGGGCAGCCAATGCAATCCAAATACAAGATGAGAGGGACTTGCGCAGCTGTCGGCACCCTCGTCGTCTTTCTGGTGTCAGGATGCAGCGCTGTAACACCTCCGCCCAATAGTCAATCGACTGCGAAATCGCCCGGTTCCACTGGAGTCCAAGTGACAGTGAATCCGGCGGCCATAATAGGACTAAGCCGTGGAGGGACGTACAACTTCCAAAGCGTCGTTAGTGGCGTCAGCAATGCGGCGGTCACCTGGAGCATTCAAGAAGGCTCCATGGGGGGCGCAATCACTGCCTCCGGGGTCTATACAGCTCCAGCCAATACT
The DNA here is from genome assembly GCA_963758785.1 of uncultured Acidobacteriaceae bacterium. GTDB lineage: Bacteria > Acidobacteriota > Terriglobia > Terriglobales > Acidobacteriaceae > Telmatobacter. The sequence continues at coordinate 1,032,737 of CAVWXA010000003.1, read as the reverse complement.
GGCCTGTACCATGTCGTTGCGACGTCCCAGGTTGATCCCACCCAGAGCGCTGTTGCAACTGTAAGTGTCGTCGCTTCCGGCTTTTCTTCGGCCGGAAATTTGGGAACGGCACGTCTTCAGCACACTGCGACCCTATTGTCGAACGGAAAAGTCCTGGTTGCGGGCGGCGGATATGGGCCTGACATTATCGACGGATACTGGGTCGCCGACGAGGCCGAGCTCTTTGACCCGGTCACGGCTTCCTTCAGTCCCTCTGGCCAAATCTCCCGAGACAGCCATACGGCAACTCTGCTCCAGAATGGCGATGTCCTGCTGGCCGGTGGCGAGACCGGCTGGAGCAACTATTTTCCGATCGTTAGCAACACTGCGGAGCTAAGAATCGCCGGAACCGACTTGAGCCAGCCAACCGGGAACATGGCGCTGAACAGAGAGGCTCACGCTGCAACTCTTCTCGATGACGGAAGGGTGCTCATCACTGGGGGGTTGATTCCGGCGGGCATCTCGTGGGTCGCAGTGCAAGATTCTGAAATCTACGACCCTGCCTCGGGAACGTTTACATCTGCTGGAAAGATGAGTATCGCACGCGCATTCCATACTGCGACTCTACTTCCCAATGGAAAGGTACTTGTAGCCGGCGGTGGTTACCTTTCTGGACCCGACGGGTCAACCGCCGAACTCTTTGATCCTTCGACAGGCACGTTTACGCTAACCGATTCAATGTCCGTTCCAAGGTCGTCTGGGACAGCGACCCTGTTGCCGTCGGGAAAAGTCCTGATGACAGGCGGATCAACGATTGCCGAGCTGTATGACCCGACTACGGGAACATTTGCGCGAACCGGATATATGTCGGTGTCGCGCAGCGGTCACACCGCCACCTTACTAACGAACGGCACGGTTTTGATCGCGGGAGGAGCAAGCGGGGGCATCACCACTGCCACTACAGAGATCTACGATCCCGCAACTGGGACGTTCCAGCCGGGTCCCACAATGCAGTTCGCAAGATTCTCCCATACCGCAACGTTATTACCGGACGGGAGAGTCGTGATCATTGGCGGGGCATCACTTTCGGATGGCATTTACATCAACGCACTCGATAGCGCTGAAATCTATCAATAAGGCCCAAATCGCGGGATGCGATTCGGTATCCAGGGATAGATAACGACGTTCTTTGTAACAAAGGGCAGCTGAAAGGAACGAGTGTGAGAGCAAACGGCAGGAAAATCCTTACGCTGGCAGGTGTAGCTGTCTTGTTCTTCCTGGCAGGCTGCCAGGTTAACAGCACCACACCTCAATCCCAGTCAGCTTTGCCAAATCAAAGCATGATCGTTGTCGCCGTCACCCCGGGCAGCGGTTCAGTACAGGTTGGCATGCCGTTTCAGTTTACAGCTTCCGTTCAAGGGGATCCCGCCAACCGAGGAGTTACTTGGTCGATCGGGACTTCGCCTGGCTGCGATTGCGGCACCATTGATTCGACCGGAAAATATCTCGCGCCAAAGACGCCGCACGACGTAGTAGGGCTGGATATCTCAGCGACTTCAAACAGCGACCAAACCAAATCGGGGACCGCCGTTATATGGGTTACGCCGGTTCCGGACGGAGTCGGCGTGTTTCCGACATCTGCATTCGTGCCCGTCGACGGTGTTCAACAGTTTGGCGCCACTGGGACGCCACTCTTCAGTATTCCAGTTGTTAAGTGGACTGTTACCGGAAATGGCTGTGTTGCAACCAACTGCGGAACCATCGATTCCACTGGAAAATACACCGCACCCGCGTTGCCCCCGTGTCGCCCGCCATAACGATCCAAGCTACTTCCGTCGTTGATCCTTCCGTGGTCGGCTTCGCAGATGTTACGGTCCTCAACCCAGAGGAGAATTCAGATAATTCAAAACTGAACGGACACTACGCATTCCTGCTGAGAGGGTATGACGGGGATGGCGATTCGGAGTTTGCTGGAAGCTTTATTGCCGATGGCAAAGGCAACATATCCGGTGGAATTGGAGACTTTGTTGCCAGCAGCGGGGGCTACCGATTCCCAGACCTGACGTTTACTGGCAACTACTCGGTGGGCCCTGACAATCGCGCAAGTATCACGATTTCGTCTTCAGCGGCATGGATGGCTGGAATGACGTTCGCGATATCTCTCGCGTCGTTTAATGAGGGTGTGGCGGACCGTGGGCAAGTCGTTGAAATCGACGACATCGGCGAGTGGTTGACAGGCATGTTAGCCAGGCAAGACCCCACGGCATTCTCTACAGCCGCCGTGTCTGGCAACTATGCTTTCGGCTTTGGGGGATCAGCCCAGAGCGGATATCCCCTTGAAACAGCCGGAAGGTTCACCACAAACGAGGGATCAATCACCGCGGGACATGCCGATGTCTACACCGAGGGTCTATCCCCAGGTGGTTCGGGCTCTGTGATGCCAGAGGCCGACGTGGCATTTACGGGAGTTGATACCGTCTCCTCGAATGGACGGGGAACGACGATTCTGAGCAGATTGCCCTTCACCAACTTTAGCTTTTATGTGGTCTCTTCAGACGAATTGATATTCATTGAGTTGGACGGCTGTGCCGATGACGTTTTTTGTAGCGGTCAGGGAGGAATCAGCGGGACGGCTCTCCGCCAGTCGGGAGGACCTTATTCAACAGCTCTGTTAAAGGGGACGTCGGTATTTGACACATCGAGCGGTGATCGATCCTGGGCGACATTAAAAGGCGCATTGGATGGGCGATTGTGACCGGCTCTAATGGTTGCCTGCATTGGAATTTCTTCGTTCCCCGCATGTCGCTTCCGCTCGGTTTGTGCAGGGCATTGCGCTCACCCAGGGGATTGTGGCTCTCACGCCAACCCAGCATAGAACCCTGCCGTGACAGACTGATCGCGTGGCCTTCGACTATCGGTTTCTTGTGGGTTATATTTTAGGTATAGGTTTTAGAACGGTCGGATCGGCGAAATGGCCGTTGAGTCTATTGGATTTATGCAGTGTGCTTTTCGGACCCTTTTGTAAATCGCTTTCCGTGCGGGTTCAGGGAGCCGAGAGAGAATGCTTTGGAATTCTTCGCGAGAGTTAGCGAACGTTTCCCGGTTGGCGGCGGCATCCGCTTCCAGCGAGAGGCGGTCCCGTTTTGGTAGCACAAAAGTAACGAGAAGCTGACCCTCTAACGCGAAGAATTCAGTAGACATAGGGGATTTTCTGCTCGACAATTCATGACACGGGTCCACGTCCATTCCAGTTCAAGCCATTTCTTAGTCATTTTTCTATTGCAGTTAGGTACCTGAGTCCTGTTCGCATAGGTTTGCTCCGGACTTCACGGGGGCGTTCTATGCCCCATCGGGGAAATGCGACACAGGCAATGAAAGAGAGAGGCCAGATGCGAATCGCGGGGAAAATTGTCTTCCCGATCGTTGCGGTCACATCAATTGCGCTCGGCGTTTGTCAGGCTCAGTCCGTGCTGACGCATCACGTGCGTCATGCAACACAGGATGGGGCCACGCCACTCATGGGCCAGCTTTCCACAACCCAGAACATGAGCCTGGTAATCACGTTGCCACTTCGCGATCAGGACCAGTTAGACCAACTCCTGAAAGATCTATACGATCCCAGCAGCCCTAGCTACAAGCAATTTCTTACCGTTGAACAATTCACGGCGCAATTCGGACCAACGCAATCAGAATATGACGCCGTGGTCAACTTTGCGCAAGAGAACGGCCTGACCGTCGTGAGCACCTCTTCGAATCGCCTCAATGTTCAAGTGTCGGGGTCAGTGGCGAATGTTGAGGCTGCGTTTCATTTGAACCTTGGGGTCTATCAGCACCCCACAGAGAACCGGACCTTCTACTCGCCGGACCGCGAGCCAACCACCAACCTGACGTTCGCTCTTTGGCACGTCTCGGGACTCGACAATTTTTCGATTCCGCATCCTGCCGGACTTAGCAAGAATCCCGCAGCGTCTGGTGCTGAGCCCAGCGCCACCACGGGTTCCGGCCCTTCAGCTTCGTTCCTGGGCAGCGACATGTGGGCTGCTTACTACGGTGGACCGTTAACGGGCAGCGGCCAGTCGGTTGGCCTACTCGAGTATTACGGTACCGATCTTGCCGATCTGAATGCGTATTTCACGAACATCGGCCAGACCAACAACGTGCCCATTTCGCTCGTCTCGACTGATGGAACCAGCACCAGTTGCATTGACTCGTCCGCTGGCGGCAACTGCGACGACCTTGAGCAAACCATCGACATGACGCAGGCACTGGGCATGGCACCGGGTCTCTCAAGCCTGGTCATGTACGTAGGCTCGACCGACGCCGCTATCTTCAATGCCATGGCCACCGCCAAGCCCCTCAATGCACAACTAAGCTCCTCCTGGACTTGGAATCCCGCGGACCCGAGCACTGACGATCCCTACTTCAAAGAATTCGCGGCGCAGGGCCAGAACCTTTTCCAGGCAGCGGGTGACAACGCGAAGTGGACGACGTCCGGGAAGGCTTCGGAAACGTACCCAGCAGATGACGTGTACGTGACTTCAGTTGGCGGTACTGATCTCGCAACCAGCGCCGCAGGCGGAGCATGGTCTTCTGAAACCGCATGGTCGAACAGTGGAGGCGGCATTTCGCCGCACAAGTATACGATCCCTGCCTGGCAGACAGCAGCGGCTGCGGGCTGCGCAAGTTGCTCGCAAACCTATCGCAACGGCCCTGACGTTTCAGCAAATGCCAACTACACCTTTTACGTCTGCGCCGATCAAACCACCTGCACCGCAAACGAATGGGGTGGAACCAGCTTCGCCGCGCCCATGTGGGCCGGCTACATGGCTCTTATCAATCAACAATCCGTGGCCAACGGCAACGGGCTCCTGGGCTTTATCAACCCCAGTCTCTATTCGATCGGCGCGGGCTCAAGTTACGCCACGGATTTTCACGACGTCAGCAGCGGAAGCAATGGCTACTCGGCCACAGCCGGATACGATCTGGCCACCGGATGGGGTAGCCCCAATGGGAGCGGCCTGATCAACGCGCTCGCTGGGACCTCGACTGCGGCCGTTATGACCAGTCCCTCGGCGGGCAGCACGTTGACTGGCTCCTCGACCACCTTCACCTGGAATGCGGGGTCCGGCGGTGTAACGGCCTACTATCTTTGGATCGGCACATCGCAGGGCACCGATAATCTGTGGGGCTCGGAGATTCAGTCCGGCACCAGCACGACGGTGGGTCTGCCCACCAACGGAGCGACGATCTACGTGCGGCTGTGGACGCAATTCAGCGGCTCGCCCATGACCTACAACGACTACACCTACACGGAGGGCTCCGCCACTGCAGCTACGATGATCAGTCCCTCGCCGGGCACGACATTGACTGGCAGCTCGGCCACGTTCACCTGGAATGCGGCATCGGGCGGTGTAACGGCATACTACCTTTGGGTTGGCACATCGCCAGCCACCTACAATCTGTGGGGCTCGGAGATTCAGTCCGGCACCAGCACGACGGTCGGTCTGCCCACCAACGGAGCGACGATCTACGTGCGGCTGTGGACGCAATTCAGCGGCTCGCCCATGACCTACAACGACTACACCTACACGGAGGGCTCCGCCACTGCAGCCACGATGATCAGTCCCTCGCCGGGCACGACATTGACTGGCAGCTCGGCCACGTTCACCTGGAATGCGGCATCGGGCGGTGTAACGGCATACTACCTTTGGGTTGGCACATCGCAGGGCACCGACAATCTGTGGGGGTCGGAGATTCAGTCCGGCACCAGCACGACGGTGGGTCTGCCCACCAACGGAGCGACGATCTACGTGCGGCTGTGGACACAATTCAGCGGCTCGCCGATGGCTTACAACGACTACACCTACACCGAGGGCTCCGTCACAGCAGCCATGATGATCAGCCCGTCGCCGGGCAGCATGTTGCCTGGCGCTTCGGCCACGTTCACCTGGAATGCGGCATCGGGCGGAGTAACGGCCTACTACCTGTGGGTCGGCACATCGCCAGCCACCTACAATCTGTGGGGCTCGGAGATTCAGTCCGGCACCAGCACGATGGTGAGTCTGCCCACCGGTGGAGCGACGATCTACGTTCGGCTGTGGACGCAATTCAGCGGCTCGCCGATGGCCTACAACGACTACACCTACACCGAGGCCCCCTAGCGGGCTGACCTTCTCCGATTCAGCACGTTGTGCAGCGTCACCAATTCGCTGAATATCGATCCTTCGTCTGGTGCGGGCCGATCAACTCCGGTTTTCTGCCCGAAATGCCGGATTGACCTTTCAAATGACTTCATGGGTGGTACAATCGCACCCAATTGTCACCCCCAGAGGAGTTGCCTGTTGCACGACAAGTGGAAGATTTGGAGCGGCACTTTGTCCAGGTTCGCGGATTTCAAGTTTCGTAAAGACAACGTCAGGAAGTGTCGCACTTGCAATGAATACCCGGTCGAAGGAACCTTAGCGCTGGGCACGGCGGCAGGCAGTGTTAAGCAGCCCGAGGCCCTCTACACGGGCTCCTCGCCCTCCAGCGGTCGAATTGTCAAAGTCGTAGTCGCACTGGCCCCAATTCTTCTATTTCAGTTTTCCGTAAAGACGCTCATCCCACAGGGAATCGCGTCTCATACGATTCAGATTTCCAGTGATGCCGATGATGGCTACTATAACGAGCAAGATGGCACCGGCTGGCACAGCACACCACAAGGCGGCGGTGCAGATTTGGTAGGAAGTTGGGGCGGGACAACGACCGCCTGGGTCGCCGGTTACCGATTCCCCTCTACCGGCATTAATTCCGGGGACGCTATCCGTACTGCGTATCTGCAATTAGTCAGCAGCGATGGGGATGCAACCAGTACTGTTTGCGGGTCAGCGCCTTGTGCGAGTAGCAGCTCCACTTTTCGCGTCTACGGGGTGGCTCAGGACGATGGGGCCGCATTCAGCAATACCTCTGGCAACACTCCTGTCAGTGTGCCTTATACAACGGCCTATGTTGATTACACTACGACGGGACCAGGCGATGCTCACGGCAGCTGCCAGGGGGAAAACAATGGACAGAACACCTGCACCCATGTGATCGATGTGACGAGCATCGTGAAGGAAATTACCTCCCGACCTGGGTGGACGAATACTTCTGCTATGCGCTTTGTGATGTTGAGCACGAATTCAAGTGCGCCGAACATTTATGCGGGATATGAAGATTCCTCGGCCAACTCCACCAAAGCAGCTACGTTATTGGTGAATCCGCCGGTCCCCACGATTGTGTCCTCGGGTGCGTGGGGAACATCCGCGCAACCTAATTACCCGACGACTTATGCCACAGGGCCGTTTGTTTATCCGGGCGCTTCGACACTGCTTCTGTTTCTTGGCGATTACTACATCTTCGGCAGTCAGGCAATATCTCAGCCGACTGTCTCGGATAGCTGCGGGAACACTTGGACTATCCTGGCGGGACCCACTGAATGGGCCGGAATTTATTATGACATGCGTAGTACGGTCTACATGGTCCAGAACCCGGCGACCTGCGCGGCCGGCGATACAATTACCGTCAATGTTGCCGAACAAGAACCCATATTCCTTCATTTTGTGGCAATCGCAGGATCAAATACCGCACAAACCCCTGTTGCTTCCGCCATTATAAGTCCGCCACCTAGCACATATACGACGAGTGCTGCCACCGATTCCATCTCGCTTAGTGGCGCCGGACTGCTTGTGAGTTGGATATTCGGTGACTCTGATTCGCCACATACATTTACTCCGCAGACAGGCTTTCTTACGGATGTAAATTCGACTGCAAATTATTTGACGGCAGCGACTGAAAGCGTGTCGTCGTCCGGTTCCTACCAGAACCAGTTTACGATTTCGCCGTCATCGGATGGATGGCAAACCATCCTGATCGGAATGCCTGCTTCGACGGGAACCATTGCTACGCCGACGGTGACGGTGACTCCTTCGCCCTCCAGCATCGGTACGACGCAGGAGCTGACGGTGACGGTGTCGGTTGCGGGGACGCCGACGCCCACAGGTTCGGTGACATTGACCGGCGGTGGCTACACTTCGCCATCGATAGCCCTGAGTAACGGTGTCGCAACAATCGACATTTCGGCCGGGTCGCTAACTACAGGGACCGACGACCTCATGGCCAGTTACACGCCTGATTCCAATAGTTCGTCAATCTTCACCAGCGCGACAGGCACCGCTTCAGTTACAGTGGTCAACGCAGCTCCCGCTACGATGATCAGCCCCTCGCCTGGCAGCACATTGACTGGCTCGTCGACCACGTTCACCTGGAATGCAGGGTCCAGCGGTGTAACGGCTTACTACCTGTGGGTTGGCACATCGCAGGGCACCGACAATCTGTGGGGCTCGGAGATTCAGTCGGGCACCAGCACGACGGTGAGCCTGCCCACCAGCGGAGCGACGATCTACGTGCGGCTGTGGACACAATTCAGCGGCTTGCCCTTGCTCTATAACGACTACACCTACACCGAGGGCTCCGCCGCTGCAGCTACGATGATCAGTCCCTCGCCGGGCACCATTTTGCCTGGCAGCTCGGCCACGTTCACCTGGAATGCAGGGTCTGGCGGTGTAACGGCCTACTACCTGTGGATTGGCACATCGGCCGGCACCGACAATCTGTGCGGGCTCGGAGATTCAGTCCGGCACCAGTGCGACGGTGAGCCTGCCGACCGGCGGAGCGACGATCTACGTGCGGCTGTGGACGCAATTCAGCGGCTCACCCTTGGCCTACAACGACTACACCTACACGGAGGGCTCTGCCGCTGCAGCCACGATGATCGGCCCCTCGCCGGGTACCAAGTTGACCTCGTCCTCGGCCACGTTCACCTGGAATGCAGGCTCCGGCGGCGTAACGGCCTACTACCTGTGGGTTGGCACATCGCCGGCCACCGACAATCTGTGGGGCTCGGAGATTCAATCCGGCACCAGCACGACGGTGAGCCTGCCCACCGGCGGAGCGACGATCTATGTTCGGCTGTGGACGCAATTCAGTGGCGCACCCTTGGCTCTACAACGACTACACCTATACCGAAGGCTCCGCCGCTGCAGCCACGATGATCAGTCCATCGCCGGGCACCATCTTGCTTGGCAGCTCGGCCACGTTCACCTGGAATGCGGCATCGGGCGGTGTAACGGCATACTACCTTTGGGTTGGCACATCGCAGGGCACCGACAATCTGTGGGGCTCGGAGATTCAATCCGGCACCAGCACGACGGTGAGTCTGCCCACCAGCGGAGCCACGATCTATGTTCGGCTGTGGACACAATTCAGCGGCTCGCCCATGGCTTACAACGACTACACCTACACCGAGGGCTCTGCCGCTGCAGCCACGATGATCAGTCCTTCGCCGGGCACTGCGTTGCCTGGCAGCTCGGCCACGTTCACCTGGAATGCAGGCTCCGGCGGGGTAACTGCGTACTACCTGTGGATTGGCACATCGCCGGCCACCGACAATCTGTGGGGGTCGGAGATTCAGTCCGGCACCAGCACGACGGTGAGCCTGCCCACCGGCGGAGCGACGATCTACGTTCGGCTGTGGACACAATTCAGCGGCTCGCCCTTGGCCTACAACGACTACATCTATACCGAGGCCCCTTAGCAACGCGGCAGTTCCCGGTGGCCGACGCTGACTTCGAGGCAGTTGCATGCCCGCGCGACGACTTCGGGTACATTTGTCTACTTATTGGCCGCGCGCACCGTACTGAGGATCGGCTCGCAGATCCTGCCTTGACCTTCCCGCCGCCAGATTCGCATTTACTCGCGGTCATTTTGAATCGTTCATCCCAGAATGAACGTATCCGTCCGGGCAACTACACGGTTGACGGCCTGGGCGGTGAGTTGAGAAGTTAGTTCGCCATTCTGGCGGCGTAGGCGGTGGGTGTTAGCTCGGCGAGGGATTGGATGGAGCGGTTGGCGAGTCCGGGAAGGACGTCGCCAAGATATTTCCGGATGGGGATATTGAGCCGGCGGCAGCTCTCGACGATCGAAAAGATGGCGGCGATCTTTGGCCCGGCTTCCTTGCTGCCCAAGTGCAGCCAGTTTTTCCTTCCAATCGCAATGGGACGCATCGAATTCTCGGCCAGGTTGGTACTCAGTTCGAGTTCCGGATATTTGAGGAACACCGTCAGCTTGCTCCAGTACGACAACGTATAGTTGGCCGCCTGTCCGGCCGCGCTCTTCGGCAACGCTGTCTTGTTCAAGTTCAGCGCGGCAGTGCGCAGCCGCTCCAGCAGTTCGGGCGCCCGCTCTTGCCGAAGCGCATTGCGTTGCTCGTGGTCCAGGTTCTGTTCGCGAGCTTCGCGGTCGATGGCGAACAACTCATCCATCAGGGCGACGATGCGCGCCGACTCCTGATCGTTGGCATTGACCTTGACGGCATCGACATACTTACGCCGCGCATGCGCCAGACAACAGGCGTGGACCATCTTCGGGCCCCCGACGTGGTTGTATCCTTTATAGCCGTCAGTCTGCAGCAGCCCATTGAAATTGCCCAGGAACTGCTTCGGGCCCTCGCCTTCGCGGCCCATTCTGAAGTCGAACACCACGCCCCCACACCCCGCGGACGAAGACCTGTCCGTGGGGACCCCGGTTTTGCCCGGCGAGCCGTACTGCCACATGTAAGCCTGGTGATTGCGCCCGCGTTTGTCGTGCGTCTGCACGCCTATTGGGGTTTCGTCGGCTTGGATGTAAGTTCCGGCCAGCACCTCGCGCTTCATCGCCGCCGAGATCGGCAGCAGTAACTCTCCGACCCGCAGCACTCCGTCGTTGAGCGTTGATAGCGCGATCTGGACGCCGGCATCGCGCTTGATGATGGCCTGCTGACGATAAAGCGGCAGCGATGCGCAGTACTTGCCAACCACCGCTTCGATGATCGCCTGATCGGACAGAACCGACTTGGCCACGATGCGCTCCGGCACTGGCGCTGTCTGCACGCCCTGCTCTTCGCAACTCCTGCAGGCCCGCTTTTCACGTTTGACGACGCGAACGAAGTACTCTGCCGGGCGTACGTCAAGCACTTCCGATTCTTCGTAGCCGATCACCGTGGTTTGCTTGCCGCACTTGCCGCAGTTGCATTGCTCAGGCGTGCAGGAGATGATCTCGTCGACGCGCTCCAGATGGCTGGGCAACTCCTGCCGGCCGGGGTGTTTGCGATGTGGCTTTCCGGAAGTGTTGTCCTCGGCCGGCGGCGCCTTTAGCGGTTCACATTCGCCTTCGGCCTCTACCTCCTCGCTCGATACACCCGGCTCCAGATCCAACAGTTGCAGTTGCAAAATCGCTCAGCGTCTCGCTGCGCTTGCCATATCGGGCGATACGGTCCAGGCGCAGCCGCTCTTCCAAAACCTCGATCTTGACCTCGGCAAGCGCCAGCACCTGGCTCTTGCGCATCAACTGCTGATCTCTGTCCGCGATCTGTTGGTCCCTCTCGGCTAGCTGCGCCCGAAGCTGCGCAACGATCTCGGCGAGCGCCGAATCGGGTTGCGGAATGGACTGTGCGGAGAGATTCAAGATGTCTTATGGATAACAGACATCGCTGTGGAATAGATGGCAAATAACCAGTGTTTATGCGGTCTTCCGTGACTCTTCTGATTCCCCGCCTACCGCTCGTCGATACCACTTCCGCGGTCGCGTCTGGATCAGATCGATGCCACCGATCAGCAACGCAAAATGCTCCCGGCTTAGCTGCAAGCGCTTCTCGTTGCCCGCAGGTGCGGGCCAGTAAAGGCGCCCGCCCTCCATCCGCTTCGAGCATACCCATAACCCGGAACCATCGAAAAAGACCAGCTTCAGGCGGTTTCTTCGCGCGTTGGAAAACAAAAAGATGTGACCGCTGGTCGGATCGCATTCCAGCACATCGCGGATCTTGCCGTAAAGACCATCGAACCCGATCCGCATGTCCGTAACTCCGGGCGCCACGTAGACGCGCGTCGCCGCTCCCAACGCGAACATCGCCTCAGCCTTCCAAAACCGAAACCAACCGCTTCAGATGCAAGACATCGAAGCCGGCTTCGACGACGATGCGCCGCCCATTGGCAAGTTCCACACGCAGACCGCCGCTCACCGACGGCGCGCCGATCACATCGACGGGCAGCAGATCTTGGGCTGCAGTTGCTGCGCGGCGCGTGCGATTCCGGGCACGATAATAATCCAGCGTGTGAAGAGCGACACCGCGCGCACTGCAAAATGCCTTCCGGTTCAATCCACTCTGTTCAAAATCCCGCACCAGGCTCTCCGCCTCTGCCTGGCTCCGCCGATGTCTCTCAACAGCCGCTCTCGTATCTCCCATGCCTCAACTTCAACATGCAATCAAGTCTGCGGAAAGAGTGGCCTTGCTCGGATGGATACGAATGAACTGTTAGTTCTGCAATCTTCTCCGCGATCGCGGAGGCTGCAAGGCGATGCTGGAGGGCCAGTCAGCGGGACGCAGTCGAATTGATATTGTGTGCTCTATCCCCCGATCCCATTCTGACGGAGAAATACACCTTGGCTCTTGGATAGAGGGTGCTAGAGCATTTTCTGTTTTACTGTAGACCATCTAGTGCGAGTCTGAACCAAGCCTGGGCATTGCCGGGAGTAATGCATGGCAGGGCTTCTGTGATGGCCTGATCGAGAGTTTCTTTGGTTCGAGCCTGGGCTGCGCGAAGCAGTTGTTTGAGTTTTGCCCAGGCCTTCTCGATGGGGTTCAGATCGGGAGAATAGGGCGGCAGATAGAGCAGCTCCGCGCCGGCTTTTTCGATCCATTGGCAAACTGCAGGCGCCTTATGCGCGCTCAAGTTGTCCATCACCACCACGTCGCCGGGCTTCAGCACCGGGTACAGCAGGTGTTCAACGTAGGCCAGGAAGATATCGGTGTCGGTAGGCTCTTCGATGGTCATGGTTGCGACCATACCGCTGAGGCTCATGGCGCCCAGAATCGTCATGATTTTCCAGTGACCGCCAGGCGTCGCCTCGTGGATGCGTCTGCCTCCCGGACCGCGTGCGTAGAGCCGTGTCATCGAGGTAGTGACACCGCTCTCGTCAAGGAAAATCAGCCGTTCCGGTGAGATCGACTGGATGCGCGCCGCGAACTCTTCGCGTCGCTCGCGGTTGGCTTCGCTGTCCCGCTCGACCGCGTGGAGTGACTTTTTTTCAGCCGCAGACCCAACTTCTTCAACAGATGCCAGATCCGACCCAAGCTGAGCGAAATGCTCGCCTCACTATGCAACTTGGCCTGCAGTTGAGCCAGCGTCAGATCGGGTTTCGATGCCACCCAATCCATCACCTGTCGCTGCGCCGCGACACCGGCACGCCACTTGCGCCCGGGCTGGTGCCGCACCCGCTCGGCCTGCCCGGTGCGGTTCCGTTGTGCGGAGATCTTCTTCGCCCAGCCCACGCTCACCAGGAACCGATCCGCAAGTTCCTCCAGCGTCTCCTCGCCTTGATCGTAAGCAAACAGAAACTTACGGCGCAGGTCATCCCCATATGGCTTCGCCATCGATTCACTCGCCGCGGATCATCGCCACGACAAGTCTACACTATTAAAAAAAATGCTCTAATGAGGTACCGATATGATTCAGTACCCGGAGCGAAAGAGGCTAAGGAGCCAAGGTGTACAATTTTACATTCTTCCTCCTTTAGCTCCGATTGGGACAGCGACGCTAGCCGAACGGGATCGGAGGGATCCCTTTATGAGCTTCACCACTTCAACAATATCTCTCTTTGGTAGAGTTCTGCGCCTTCCTCTTCGCATGATTCCTCCAGGTTCGCGGGTGCCTATTCTGCGCGGACCGCTGCGTGGCAAACGATGGATCGTGGGGTCAAGCAATCATGGGTGTTGGCTTGGACTTTTCGAGTACTCAAAGCAGAAGGTGTTCTCGACAACGATAAAGCCTGGAGATGTGGTATACGATCTGGGGGCGAATGTCGGCCTCTATTCGCTATTGGCAAGTGTGCTTGTCGGCCGCGAGGGGCAGGTCTTCAGCTTCGAGCCTGTTCCAAGGAATCTCACCCTTCTCCGGTCGCATCTTGAGCTGAACGGGGTTAAGAACTGTTCTGTGTTCGACGTCGCAGTCAGCAGTTCGGACGGAACAGCGAGATTCGATTTAGAGTCGAACCATCATCTCGGTCACTTGGGTGGGGAATCGTCAAAGACTGTGAGCGTTCGAACCGTTTCCTTGGATAGTTTGATCGCATCCGGACAAGTCAAGCCGCCGAACGTCATAAAGTGCGACATTGAAGGTGGGGAATATGATGCGCTGAAAGGTGCTGCGCACAGCCTTGCAACATACCGTCCAACAATTTTCCTTGCCACTCACGGGTCTGAAGTCCATCAAAGTTGTTGTGCGCTACTCATGGCCCTTCACTACCAATTGACACCCCTTGATGGTCTTCCCTTGAGTCAGTCGTCGGAAGTCTTAGCAAAGGCGGAGCAAATTGTTGCGCAGCCGGGATTGAAGTCAAGCGCCGACCGTGAAAATTAGAGCATTTTCTGTTTTACTGTAGACCATCTAGTGCGAGTCTGAACCAAGCCTGGGCATTGCCGGGAGTAATGCATGGCAGGGCTTCTGTGATGGCCTGATCGAGAGTTTCTTTGGTTCGAGCCTGGGCTGCGCGAAGCAGTTGTTTGAGTTTTGCCCAGGCCTTCTCGATGGGGTTCAGATCGGGAGAATAGGGCGGCAGATAGAGCAGCTCCGCGCCGGCTTTTTCGATCCATTGGCAAACTGCAGGCGCCTTATGCGCGCTCAAGTTGTCCATCACCACCACGTCGCCGGGCTTCAGCACCGGGTACAGCAGGTGTTCAACGTAGGCCAGGAAGATATCGGTGTCGGTAGGCTCTTCGATGGTCATGGTTGCGACCATACCGCTGAGGCTCATGGCGCCCAGAATCGTCATGATTTTCCAGTGACCGCCAGGCGTCGCCTCGTGGATGCGTCTGCCTCCCGGACCGCGTGCGTAGAGCCGTGTCATCGAGGTAGTGACACCGCTCTCGTCAAGGAAAATCAGCCGTTCCGGTGAGATCGACTGGATGCGCGCCGCGAACTCTTCGCGTCGCTCGCGGTTGGCTTCGCTGTCCCGCTCGACCGCGTGGAGTGACTTTTTTTCAGCCGCAGACCCAACTTCTTCAACAGATGCCAGATCCGACCCAAGCTGAGCGAAATGCTCGCCTCACTATGCAACTTGGCCTGCAGTTGAGCCAGCGTCAGATCGGGTTTCGATGCCACCCAATCCATCACCTGTCGCTGCGCCGCGACACCGGCACGCCACTTGCGCCCGGGCTGGTGCCGCACCCGCTCGGCCTGCCCGGTGCGGTTCCGTTGTGCGGAGATCTTCTTCGCCCAGCCCACGCTCACCAGGAACCGATCCGCAAGTTCCTCCAGCGTCTCCTCGCCTTGATCGTAAGCAAACAGAAACTTACGGCGCAGGTCATCCCCATATGGCTTCGCCATCGATTCACTCGCCGCGGATCATCGCCACGACAAGTCTACACTATTAAAAAAAATGCTCTAGAGTGTCGCGAGCGGTGTACCTTAATTCACTACTGAGGACACATGCGCGCGAGCGGCACTTGCGGCGCAGACCAGAGTGACCGGCCAGCTCTCCTTCGGTGACCCTTTCTGGACGGCCGCGCAAAGGTACTCCTCGTCATTCTCCTGCGCATAGACCATCGAATGAACTTCGGGATACTGTTGGCAATCGTCTTGAGCAATACGCCATCTGGCCATTCACCAATATTCCCATCTCGCTCTGGGTGCTGACGTACACGCATCCGGCCTTGTCGGTTGCGAGTCCGCCGTAGGTATCCGCAAGCGATGTGCCGGCCGGCAAATGCCCCCACTCGCAAACCGCCCGATAGGTTCAATCACGAGTTCCCGCCTCCGTTCCTGCTCCTTTTGAGTTGCTAGCGGCGATGGTCAACGTCGCTTTTCCCCGCGTACCGGCGCGTTCCTCATGAGATGATCATGATGATAGTGGAAACCGAACCAGCAATTGGCAAGAAGGTACAAGTGACCGAGTCAATGCTGCCATCGTTAAACACGCCCGACCGGCAGGCCCAAGCCTTCCCTGTCCTAACCCCCGCCCAGATCGACCGCATTCGACCGTACGGAACTGCGAGAACAGTTCGGGCCGGCGATGTCCTGTTCGAGCCGCGCCAGCTGGGAATGCCTTGCTTTGTTGTAATCACAGGAAAGCTTGAGATTCTCATGATGATGCTCTCCGGTGAGCAGGTATTGGTGACGTATGGTCCGGGCGGTTTTTCCGGAGAGATGGTTTTGATTTCAGGAGCCCGCTCTTTGTCGCGCGGGCGTGTGGCCGAGCCAGGAGAATTCCTTGAACTTAGCGCGGATGCTTTGCATTCGCTAATCGCAAAAGATGCCGAACTCAGCGATATCTTCATGCGCGCTTTCATCCTGCGACGCCTCGCGCTAATTACTGGAGGCCTGGGCAACGTGATTATCATGGGATCACGTCACTCGGCCAACACGCTGCGCTTGCGCGAGTTTCTCACGCGCAACGGCTATCCACATATGTACGTCGACCTTGACAGCGACACGGCTGCTCAAGAACTTCTCGATCGTTTCAACCTGAAGATCGATGAAATACCCGTTGTGATTTGCAGCGGAACGACGGTGCTGCGCAATCCCACTACCGAGCGGCTGGCAGAATGTCTGGGATTCGCGGGCACAGTCGATGAATCTCGGGTTCGTGATGTAGCCATCGTCGGCGCTGGTCCGTCCGGACTGGCGGCGGCGGTTTACGCCGCTTCTGAAGGGTTAGACGCCGTCGTGATCGAGGCCGAGTTTCCCGGTGGACAAGCGGGCACGAGCTCGAAGATAGAGAACTACATTGGTTTCCCTACGGGCATCTCGGGCTTGGAACTCACGGGCCGCGCCGTTGTCCAGGCAGAGAAATTCGGCGCTCAGATGATGGTGGGGAAACGAGTGGTTCAATTCCACTGCGATCAAAGGCCATACCAGCTCTCGCTGGAGAATGGCGGCACTCTTCAGGCTCGCAGCATCATTATCGCCGCTGGTGCACAATACAACAGGCCGAACATCGCGAACCTGAAACAGTTCGAAGGAAACGGCATCTATTATGCCGCCACATTCATGGAATCTCAACTTTGTGGAGATGATGAGGTCATCGTCATCGGCGGGGCCAATTCTGCCGGTCAGGCAGCAGTTTTTCTGGCAGAGACTGCCCGCAAGGTGTATATGCTGGTCCGCGGCAAGACCCTTTCAGAGACGATGTCGCGCTATCTGGTCCAGAGGATTACGAAGCATCCGGTGATCGAGCTGCATTTGGAAACTGAGCTTCAGTCACTAGAAGGCGATTCGCGCCTGGAGCGCGTCACCTGGCTCGACCAGTCATCGGGCGAGAGATCGACGCGCGAGATTCGGCACGTTTTTGTGATGGCGGGCGCTTCACCGCACAGTGACTGGTTGCGCGACTGTGTCGCCTTGGATCAGCAGGGATTCATTCTTACCGGAAGGGACTTGGATCCTGTTCTGGCAAGCGCACCACGGAAGTGGTCTCTTAGCCGGCCGCCGCAGATGCTTGAGACAAGCTTGCCGGCGGTTTTCGCGGTTGGCGACATCCGGTCCGGAAACGTGAAGCGGGTCGCGTCAGCAGTTGGCGAAGGCGCGATCTCGATCCACTTGGTACATCGCGCCCTGGGAGAAATGTAGCATCGACGGGATCTTTACCCGAAGATTGCGTCTCTACGAAGCGAGAGGTGTGTCTCGCCAAAACTCCGTCTGATCGAGAAATCGCAAAGTCTTAAATGTCAAGCGCCAACTGGTGCCCGCGGCACGTTCCAGGCTGGAAAGCTACGAAAACGGAGGCAGATTCCAGCTTGACGAGGTGCAAATCTTGAATCCACTCAATTCCGCCACTTAATACATTTCCATACCGCCAGCCTTTGCACGGTTATGCCGCCGACCGGTACAACGGATTCCCTCGACTGGATGAATTGGCAACGGAGGCCGCATCATCCACACCGAAGGCGTGCGGGAATGTCATTGAGAAAGTAATTGCCGGTTGGTCGGTCATCCCATCGTAACCGCGCTGAGGTCCCCGAAAACCTTCGAGATACCGACTTACCGGTACTGACCGGGCTCTCGGTGAGAGCATCGCTGAGTGTCCTCCAAATGAGAACCTTGGGATCAGGCAGCAACATCGGTGAATTAGCCCAATTCGAGCAATAGAACTTAGATAAACAAAACCTGAGTGTGCCCTCGCTGATTCTGAGTGAGCACAACCGATGCTGCTTCCCGCCCTTGCGACAGCCTCGCAATAAACTCTCACCACGTTCATGCCTTCCTTATACGAGTTACTTCATGCTCCATTCATCGTTGCTTTTCGTCCAAACATGAACGGTTAGTGCGCCAATTCAGAGCGTGACATCCACGGTGCATCAAGGGGTGACGATTTCACATTTCAACTTGAACCCTCACAGCGAGAAGCTCTCGTCGCGATGTTCGCATGCAGCGGGAGAACAGACTCGTGGCCGTGCACTTATGATCTCTTTACAAATCTTCGAAGCGCACCCAGAACTTATGAACTACTTAGAACTAATTCATGCTTCACTCACGGCACGTGATTTGCAATGACAATGTCGGCGAAACACGAACGACGACAGACTTCGCCGGGTGGAGCAATGACTTCGAGGTCTTTGAGCGCTCGGCCCAGCGCGATTTGGCTGGCAATCATTATGTCTTCATGCTCAGAAAGTTGATTGAAAGCGGGCCTCAATCTTAATCAGGTCGCTGACAAATTAATCCCCTTAGGAAAGCGAGAGGAGAGGATGATGAAAACTCTTTGGAATGCCATGACGGTGACGGCACTTGCCGTTGGCTTGACATACAGTGGATTTGCGCAGAATGCCACGTCGCAATCCGGCGAGACGGCGCACGTGGATCCAGCTGCGGCCCCAGGTCCGAGCCGAGATACTTCTCACGCGTTACCTGCAGCAGCACAGCCCGAGTTGCAGCCCACTGTGACGCAAGAGATTGAAGCGCTGAAGTCTCGCATCGACCAACTGGAAAACGAAGTGAAGGAGGAGAAGGCACGAGCGTTAGCAGATAGCACCGATACTACGGCTCTCAAGGATGCGGAGAAGGAGTTAGTGGCTGGAGACGGCAGTGCAATGCCAGCCTCCGCGAAGCCTGCAGCTGGAGTATCGCCTTCCCTGCAAGCCGCTGCACCCGCCGCTGCCCCTGCCGAGCCGGCTGCTCCCGAGATCGACGCTCAGACCACCACTAAGGGCGAACCATTTCCTGGAGACTGGACCTGGTTGAATAGCAATGGGCACGCCGTCGACAGCCCCATGAGTACCAAGTACTTCACTCCGGAGTTCAGAGCTGATGCAAATTACACGATCGATTACAACCATCCAGTGGACGACAGCCTGGGCGGTTCTACAGAGACATTCCGTTCGGATGAATGGCAGCTGGAACAGATCAGTGTCGGAGGCGACATCCGCATCAACAATGTGCGCGGCCGCATTCTCACGATGGACGGCTTGTTCGCCACGACGACAGTACGCAACGATGGCAGTCCTAACCGCGGCCAGTGGGATCTGGCGGGCGCATATAAATATGTCTCCGAAGCGTGGGGCGGATATCACTGGGATGTACAACATGGCCTGAACGTCGATGCCGGTATCTTCGTGTCCTACATTGGCCTTTTCAGTTACTACAACTTTGACAATTGGACCTATCAGCCGTCATTTGTTTCTTCGAATACGCCGTGGTTCTTCAACGGCCTGCGCATCCAATACTTCCCGACAGCGAAGCTGAAGATCGAGCCGTGGATCATCAATGGCTGGCAATCGTATGCACGTTACGGCAGCAAGCCTGGCCTTGGCGGTCAGATTCTATGGCGTCCCAAGCCGTACCTGGACTTCGTATGGAACAACTACGGTCTTGGCGAAGACGACTCAACAAATCTCGGCCGCTCGCGCATCCATGCTGACTATAGTGCTCAAGTCAAGGTATATGACCAGCCCAAGGCCGCTCTTGACAAGATTGCTTTCACGATCACCGGCGACCTCGGTTGCGAATATGGCGGCGGCCCAGTTTCATTCGCCACGCCAGATGGCGCGCTAAACAAAAAAGGTCTCTCGCCAGAAAAAGGCACCACCGACAGTTATAACGGCGGCGTCGACTGCCACGGATCCAAGGACGGCCGGCCAAAACAAATGTTCGCTGGCTGGATGATGTACAACCGCTACTGGTTCAAGCACGATCTCTACGCGATTACTCTGGGCGGTGGGCAGATGAACAACCCCGGCCGCTATCTTACTCTGCTGCCACCCATCAACGGCGCCACGGCCATTACCGGCACCCCATACTACACCGAGAACGCCGGCGATCGCGCCCAGATGCACGACGGCACCATCACCTTCGATTACATGCCCAGCCAGTTCATCACTTTTCGATTGGAACAGGGATATCGCTACTCTGATACGCCCTATTGGACTGGACACGGCGGCATCACACCACCGGGTGGCAACAATGGCGCTCCCGCGCAGTACGCATGCGCCAGCGGCAGCCCTTCTGGTTACGGCTATGGTACCCAGAACCTTTTCAACGCCGAGCTGACTTGCGGCGCAGGCTCAGCCGCAGGAACACCTGCGGGTCTTAACTCAATCTGGTGGCCTGACCTGCGTACCAACCAGACAGTCAGCACCATCGCGATTATGGTTCGCTTTTAATCGTGGCGTGGCCCGCCCGATCGCGCGTTCGTGAAGGCGGCCGGATTTTTTAACCCGTGCCTGGCACGCAGCACCGGAATCTCACGCGATTCCGGTGCTGCTCAGGTGCATTGGTAAATTCAGTGCGGCGGCTACTTACTAGCGCATAAGTGCTCACAAATGTTCGCCAGAATGAAAGTGGAATGCAAAGGTAATCACTGATGGAGTTGACCCTCAATCTCGAGTGGATGGCGATGGCCACAGTGATGTGCTGGCTGTGGATGCGCCACGCGCGGCGCGAGGGCCCGGGGCGCTCAGCGCAATTCGTCTCCTTGGCGTTAGTCCTCGTCACCATGTTTGCTGTCATCACGATGTATGACGACAAGGCGATGGCGCAGAATCCGGCCGAGACACGCTGTTTCCAGCGCGAGGATGATTTAGGCGCGCATGCGCACGCCCCGCTTCATCCGGTCGCGGCATCGATTCCCACGCTTGCCGCGGAGCTTCCTTTCAACACGTTTCGCTTTGCAGTGCCGGGCAGCCTCCTTGTCCCGACTGTGAAGGTTCCCGCCCTCTCTTCCATTCAAAATCGCCCCCCTCCTGCGGCCTAATCCACTCCTCTCATTCGATGTAACTCCAGGCTGGTTTGTTTCCTGAAGCCGCTGCGCGAAGCAATGCGCAGAGGCTGCTTCGGAAATAGACTTGTTCCGCAATCCGGCCATGTTAACAACGGCTGCCGCTGCTGAAGGTATCCGCGTGTCGAGATGGTCGAAAGGCACAAGGTGGGAATCATCATGAAAAGCAAAGCGATGGGATTTGCACTGATGCCGATCGCGCTTATCGCGACTCTCGTCATGGGCGGCTGCAAGAGCGATAAGGTCAATGCAGACGCCGAGGCGCCGCCACCGGCCAAGGTTGTATCCGGAGTGGATGTCTCCTTTTTCGCGGTTGAGCATCCGGAGTTGTATCCGATCGTAACCGCGACCGAATACCAAGCCCCATCGCAATTGTCTGTAACCGGCACTGTATTTCCGGATATCTCGCGAACCGTTCCTGTGATATCGCTTGCCTCTGGCCGCATTGTAGACATCCGCGTTCGCCTTGGCGACGCAGTAAGGAAGGGCCAGCTCTTGCTGCGTGTTCGCAGCGACGACATTTCGGGAGGCTTCGACGCCTACCGCAAAGCAGTCTCCGATGAGCTGCTTGCGCGCAAGCAATTGGATCGAGCCAAGCTGCTGTACGAGCACGGGGCCATTGCGCAACAAGACCTGGAAGTCGCGCAAGACGCCGAGGACGACGCCAAGACCACCCTCGATACCGCTACTGAGCATCTTCGCCTGCTCGGCAGCGATCCCGATAATCCGAAGGGACTTGTCGACATCACCGCGCCGGTTTCGGGCGTGATCACCGATCAGGAAGTGGCGGCCGGGGCAGCCGTGCAGGCCTACTCTGCGCCGAACCCATTCACTATTTCCGATTTGTCCACCGTGTGGATCGTCTGCGACGTCTACGAAAACGATATGGCCAGCGTACGCATGGGGCAACCCGCCGACATCAAGCTGAACGCGTATCCAGGCAAAGTACTCAAGGGCACGATCAGCAACGTCGGCTCGATTCTCGATCCCAATATCCGCACAGCGAAGGTCCGTATTGAAGTGGCCAATCCGGGCGAGATGATGCGGCCGGGCATGTTCGCCACGGCGACTTTATTTGGCAAGGAGAAACAGAGCTACGCGGCTGTCCCGGCGTCCGCGGTCGTGCACCTGCACGATCGCGATTGGGTATACCTCCCAGTGCAAGGGAAGTTCAAGCGAGTTGAGGTCGTCAGTGGTGAACAGTTGCCGAATAACATGCAGGAGGTTCTATCCGGGCTGCAGCCGGGCCAGCAGGTCGTGACAAACGCGATCAATCTCGAAAATGCGATCGACAATGAATAACGCCAGGTACCGGGACTCGAGGAAGAAAGCATGATTCGCACGCTGGTAGATTTTGCTCTCAATAATCGATACGTGGTGCTGGCGGTTGGGTTGCTCTTGCTCGGCTGGGGGGCGGTGTCGTTTCATAACATGCCCGTCGAGGCCTATCCGGACATTGCCGATAATTACGTGAACATCATCAGCCAGTGGCCCGGGCATTCCGCTGAGGAGATGGAACAGCAAGTATCGGTTCCCGTCGAAATTCAAGTGTTTGGGATTCCGCATCTCACGACGGTGCGGTCGGAGTCGATTTTTGGTCTGTCCCTCGTCACCTTGATCTTCGACGATTCATCCGTCAACGATTGGAACCGCCAGAAAGTGCTGGAAAGGCTCACGCAGGTCAGTGTGCCTGCGGGCGTGCAGCCGCAAATCGGTACGGACTGGAGCATGACGGGCCAGATCTACTGGTACACAATCCGGAGCACGAATCCAGCGTACGACCTGATGAATTTGAGGAGCATCGAAGACTGGACTCTGTACAAGGAATTCAGGAAAGTTCCCAATGTGGTGGACGTGAGCGACTTCGGCGGCACCGCGCGCGAATATCAAGTGCGTGTCGACCCGAATAAGCTCATCTCCTATGGCCTGAGCATCAGCCAAGTGGAGCAGCAACTCGCGAACAACAACGTAAATGCCGGCGGCAGCTTCGTGGAAGAGGGCTCGCAGCAACTGAACGTCCGCGCACTGGGACTTTACCGCAGTGTGCAGGATATTGAGAACACCGTACTGTCGACTTCGAATGGAGCTCCAGTTCGCGTAAAGGACATCGCGGTCGTCGAATGGGGGCCCAAAATTCGGCTGGGGCACATGGCCAGAGCCGATCATCGTCCGGACGGAGTGATAGTCGATGAGCCCGATGTCATCCAGGGCGGCGTGCTGATGCGCAAGGGGGCCGAAGAAGGCCCTACACTCGACGGGATTCACAAGAAGGTGGACGAGCTGAACAACCACATCCTGCCCGAAGGTGTGAAGGTTGTTACGATGCTGGACCGCAGCGATCTGATTCATTTCACATTGCACACGGTGCTGCACAACCTCGGCGAGGGCATGATCCTGGTTACGATCATCCTGCTTCTTTTCCTCGGCAATGTTCGCGCGGCTTTGATTGTCGCGGTGACGATTCCGTTTTCCCTGTTGTTCGCCTCAATCTTTCTGAATTTGAGCAATATCCCCGCAAACCTGATTTCACTTGGCGCGCTCGACTTCGGGATGGTCGTTGACGGCGCTGTGGTGATGGTGGAAAACATCGTTCGCCACCTGAGCCGTGAGTTTGGTTCCAATTCAGTCAACGGACAGCAAACCAACGGTCAGTCCAGCGGCCGGCAAACACATCCCAAGTCTGTGTCCACCGTGATTCGTGAGGCGTGTCACGAAGTGCAGCGGCCGGTTTTCTTCGCCATCGCCATCATCATCACTGCCTACATGCCGATCTTCACGCTCCAACGAGTCGAAGGGCGTTTGTTTCGGCCCATGGCCTGGACCGTTGCCTTCGCACTCCTCGGCGCCATGACGTTCTCAATCCTGATCGCACCGGTGCTCTGCGCCGTCGTCTTCCGGAATGGAGTCAAGGAATGGCGCAATCCGGTCATGGTTTTTCTCACCAATCGCTACCGGACCAGTGCGCGCTGGGCTGTCAAACACCGCGCGATTGTAGTCTTCGTTGGCGTGGCTTCGTTGGCCGTCGCTCTTTTCCTGGCGTTCAGCGGTGTCATTGGCTCGGAGTTCCTGCCGCATTTGGACGAAGGCGCCATTTGGGCGCGCGGTGCGATGGCCAACAGCGTAGGCGAGACGGAAGGCACGCGCTTCACTCAGCAATCCCGCTATATCTTCGCCTCGTTCCCCGAGGTTACCAAGGTCGTGTCGCAAGCTGGCGCACCCGACGATGGAACCGACACGGGAGGATTCGGCAACACGGAATATTTCATCGACTTGAAGCCCAAGGATCAATGGCGATCCGTCTTTCATCAGAATAAAGAGGAACTGATCGCCGCAATGGATCGCGAACTGGAGAAACACCCGGGGGCTTTCTGGAATTTCTCCCAGCCCATTGAGGACAATGTGGATGAAACGATGACCGGCACGAAAGGCGGACTGGCTGCCAAGCTTTACGGGCCGGACTTGGACGTACTCGAGGAGAAGGGCGAAGAGATCAAAGATATTATGGCCAATATCGACGGTGTCCATGATCTAGGAATTCAACGCGATACGGGCCAGCCGAATATCGATCTCACCGTTGACCGTAAGGCGGCTGCGCGCTTCGGCATCAACGTTGCCGATATCCAGGATGCAATTCAGACAGCGGTCGGCGGTAATCCCGTCAGCCAGGTCCTCCAGGGAGAGGCAGTCTACAACGTGGTCGTGCGGTATCAGAAACCGTATCGCGATACCAAGGAGGCTATTCAGAATATTCGACTGCTGTCTCCCTCAGGTGAGCGCGTCTCGCTGGCTCAGGTGACCAAAGTCCAGGTTCGCGATGACGCGTACGACATTTACCGGGAAGACGGTTCCCGGTACGTGGCCATACGCTTCGAGGTTCGCGGGCGCGATCTGGGCACCACGGTCCGGGAATCCATCGACAAGATCGCTAAGAATGTGCAACTACCTCGTGGCTATCACCTCGAATGGTCGGGAGAATACGATAGCGAAAAGCGCGCCGAAAGTAGGCTGGCCCTCATCGTTCCCCTGACCGTCTTTTTGATTTTCATCATTCTTTACGCCATGTTTCGTTCCTTCAAATGGGCGCTGCTGATTCTCGCCAACGTGGCCATGGCTCCCCTTGGAGGCTTACTCGCTTTGCTTGTGACCGGCACATACTTTAGCGTATCTTCCGGTGTCGGCTTCCTGGCGCTGTTCGGCGTCTCGGTTCAGACCGGCGTCATCATGCTTGAATACATCAATCAATTGAGAGTTCGTGGATATACCGTTGCAGATGCCGCTGTTGAGGGCGCAGTTTTGCGGCTTCGGCCCATCATGATGACGATGCTGGTAGCCACCCTGGGACTTCTTCCTGCGGCGGTGTCCCACGCCATTGGTTCCGACTCGCAGCGTCCCTTTGCCATTGTCATTGTGGGGGGACTTATGGCAGCTCTCGCGATGAGCATCTTCCTGCTGCCCACCTTGTATGTCTGGGTGGCGCGAGAGGGCGACACACTGCCGGAACCGGAAACGGGGGCGTCCTTTGAACATTGACCTGAATTCTTTACAGACGCGACTTCCGAAGTTACACAGAGGTTTCGTGGTGGCTTGCGGATTGATCGTCGCGTCGGCGATTCATTCAGTAGTGTATGCCCAGCAATCGCTTGACTGGGATCAGGTCAAGGCCAGGTTCATCGCCAACAATCCAGCGTTGAAGGCCGATGCCGACAACGTCGATGAGATGAAGGCCGAGGAAATTACCGCCTACCTTCGCCCTAATCCGCAATTCGCCTTATCAGCGGATGGCACACAGGCCGCACCGCACAATGGGGTCTGGACTCCATTCAAAGGCACCACTGAACAGCCCAATGTCAGTTATCTGCACGAACGCGATCATAAACGCGAGCTGCGCCTGGAAAGTGCTCAAGAAGGCACGCGCATAACACAATCGCAGCACGAGGACCTGCAGCGTAATATGGTTTTTGCGCTACGGACGGCATTTGTCGGAACGCTACAGGCGAAGTTCATTCTCGATCTGGCCAAGGCCGACCTCGCTTACTACGACAAGATCATCGACATCAGCCGCGAAATGTTCAAGGCGGGCGCCATCGGCCAGATCGATCTGGACCGCATCGAACTGTTGCGCGTGCAGTACGAGTCGGAGATTGAGACCGCGATCGTAAATCTGCGCACCTCCAAGATTCAGCTCCTCCAGTTGCTTGACGACCGCACGCCGGTCGACCAGTTCGACGTGACAGGTCCGTTTGATTTCAGCGATAATCTGCAGCCGCTCGACACCTATCGCGATACGGCGCTGGCTGCGCGGCCGGATTTGCAGGCAGCGCTGCAGACGATTCAGCAATCCGGCACTAACCACAAGCTGGCGATTTCGAACGGCTCAACCGATCCGACGTACGCCGCCTGGTTCACGAACAACTCCTCTACGAATAACCCCAATGGCCCTGAAACTATCGGCGTCAGCGTGAACATCCCGCTGCGTATCTTCGACCGCAACCAGGGCGAAAAGAAACGGACCCTCATTGACATCGACCGCAGCCAGCAGGCCAGCGACGCTACTCGCGCCCAGGTTTTCAGTGATGTGGACACGGCTTACGAACTGGTGCGCAGTAACATCGCGTTGCTCAAGCCATACAAGGAGAAATACAACGATCAGGCGTTGCGCGTGCGCGACACCGTAACTTTCGCCTATGAGCACGGTGGCGCGTCCCTGATGGACTTCCTCAATGCGCAAAGCGATTACCGGCAAGTGCAGCTTGCCTACGCGCAACTGCTCGGGTCCTATCTGACGGCCGCGGCACAGCTAAACCTCGCTATTGGGAGCGACTCCGCTCCGTAGTGATGATTCTGCACAGATTGTGTTATGACAGCGCTCCAGGATACCGTAAGAAAACCTATATCCAGGAAAGGGCAAAAGTACTGTATGAATCGGGAAGAGGCAAGGAATCGCATCGAAGAGGTCGGATTATTCCCAGGCATTCGTGTGAAGTCGGCAGAACAGGCGATCTATGCGGCGGAGACCTTGTATCACTCGGGCATCCCTGTGGCCGAAATTACGATGACGGTCCCCGGCGGAATCGGAGCAATCCGGAAGCTGGCGCAGGCTTTCCCCGACATGGTTGTCGGGGCAGGCACAGTACTTGACCAAGAGACTGCGGAACGCTGCCTGGATGCCGGGGCAAGGTTTTTGACCAGCACGGGATTTGTACCGGAGGTGGTGGAAGCAGCGCTCAAAGGCGACGTCGTCGTGATTCCTGGCGCACTCACGCCGACCGAGGTGATCGCGGCGTGGAAGGCAGGCGCCGATTTTGTGAAGATATTTCCTGCGGAGCCGGTCGGCGGCGCTCTTTATATCCGATCGTTAAAGCTGCCTTTGCCAAGAGTGAAACTGATTGCGGCGGGCGGAGTAAATCAACAGACCGCGACTGGCTATATCCTTGCGGGGGCGTCTGCGATTGGCGTCGGGGTGGAGTTACTGCCGCGCGATGCTTTGGCTAAGCACCAGGACCACCGCATCGAGGAATTGGCGCGAAGGTTTCTGAATTTTGTAAGAGATGGCCGCGCTCCCGTGTAAGTTGCGGAACTATGTGAGTTGAAGGGCCTTTAACAAGGCTGAATAACTTACATATCAACTCTATATAAAAGCTTCATGCCTCCTTCACCTTGTCTGTTGAAACATGGATATGAAGGAGGGATAACCAATGTCTCGACTCATTCCCTTTGCAGTTACCATAGCTCTCGCAATGTGTGCCAGTGCCGGAGTGCATGCGCAGCCATCCGACAGCCACAACTACTCCAAGAGCGAGATCAAGCAAATGATCCGCGATGCGCAATCTGTGCAGCAGTTCCAGGCTCTTGCCGCATACTTCAGATCGCGTCAGCAAGCCATGAAGCAGCAGGCCCACTCGGAAATAGTCGAGTGGGAACGACGGAGCCAGATCACGGCGGGACTCTACGAAAAATATCCACGACCGGTGGACTCGTCAAGGAACCGCTACGAGTACTTCAACTATGAAGCCAAGCAGATGGCTCTTCAGGCTCGGCATTTCGAAAGCCTGTCCGCGAAGAGCCAGTAATCGTAGTTGTGAAGAACTTAGCACTGCAGAGGGTCGAAGCATGAATGCCACTGGTATTCCGCTTTGACCCTCATGATTTCCTTGCACATTATTTATGCTTTCTTAATTTTTCTACCTGTACCCTCCTTGTACGGGGCTCCCGGAGTGCACAACTGTGAACGCCATGAAGATTTCAGCCTTCCTCGGGGAGCGGGATCACATTACTCGTGCACAGTTTATCGGGGAGTGCCTAACTGGCTGCTGGATAATCGGACTCCTGACGTTTGCGGGCTATGTGCTCCATTTCAATCCGGCGCCCGTGGGATTTCTATTTCTGCTGGTCGTCGTGTGTGTGGCAATTCTTTGCGGATTCTGGCAAGCCTCACTCGTTTCACTCGTGGCTTGCGCATGCCTGGACTACTTCTTCTATCCGCCAGTTCTGCAGTTCACAATTTCTGATCCGCAAGACTGGGTGGCGCTTGGAGCATTCGAGATCAGCGCGCTGATTGTAAGCCGATTGTCGTCGCGCGAACAGTTAAACTCGCGCGAGGCTGAACAGCAGCGGAAGTCGATGGAGCAGTTATATGAGTTGAGCCGCAGTACTCTTCTGATTAACCTGCACCAGCCTCCGGGGCCGCAATTGACACATCTGATTCAGCGCATTTTCGGGGCAGAGGCAGTGACAATCTTCGATGCAAACTCCGGCAAATCCGACTCCACTGGCGTCTGGTCAAAGGGGGAGCAAGAGCTGGCGAAGGAATGCTACCTGCAACAAACTGACGATGCAGACAAAATGACGGGAACGTCAAGACGACTTTTGCGGGTAGGTGCAGACTCGATTGGCGCGCTCGCAATTCGCGGTAACTTTGGACCTATCGTTACCAATGCATTGGCCTCGCTAACGGCGCTCACGCTGGACCGTTGCGTTTCATTTGAGAAGGAGAGCCAGATTGAGGCAGCGCACCAAGGGGAAAAGTTACGCGCGGCTGTGCTTGATTCTCTGGCTCATGCGGTGAAAACACCACTTACGGCGATTCAAGCAGCGAACGCCGGATTAATCGAAGTCGGGAAGCTTAACCAAGCGCAGCACGACCTGGTTACGTTGGTCGATGACGAATTGAACAAGCTGAGCTTGCTGAGCACACGACTTTTGCAGACGGCAAAACTGGAAGCGCAGGAAATGAGCACCGGAAAGGATGAGATCCGGATTGAAGAACTCGTATCAGCCGCTTTGAAAGACCAGAACAAGCGCCTGTCCGGCCACACCGTGGAAGTTGCAATTCACGATCGCAGCCTGACGGTTCGCGGCGATCGCGAACTACTGTCGATGGCGTTAGCTCAGTATCTGGACAATGCGGCAAAGTACTCGTTTGCGGGAACGCAGTTAAAGGTTGCGGCGTGGGAAAGCCACTCGGAGATCCTGATTTCAGTGCACAACTTCGGGCCGCCAATTCCCCTCAGCGACAGGGAGCGCGTCTTCCAGCGATTCTTCAGGAGCGAAGGGACGATGCATCGAGCTCCCGGCACCGGGATTGGATTGTCGGCAGTAAAAATGGCGGCCGAGGCACACCAGGGCCATGTTTGGGTGATCAGCAACGCAGACGAGGGAACGACGTTCTTTATGTCGTTACCGCAGCTCGGAGGGGGTAGACAGTGAACCAGGATTCTGACACATTGCTCGTTGTGGATGATGAACGTTCCATTCGGCTCTCGCTTCGGACAATCCTTTCGAATTTTGGCTTTGTGATTGTGGAGGCGGCGCGGGGAGAGGAGGCGTTGTCGCTGGTCCGGTCCACACAGTTCGACGCTGTGCTGTTGGACATCAACATGCCTGGGATGGGCGGTATTGAGGTATGCAGGCAGATGCGGAGGACATCGCCGCGTCTACCAATTGTCATGCTTACGGTGCAGGAAGGTGAGGATCGGAAGGTTGAGGCGTTGGACGCGGGGGCGGACGACTATATTACAAAGCCCTTTCAGTTGCGAGAGCTGACCGCCCGGTTACGTGCGGCAGTGCGCCGCAACAAAGTGCATGACAGTGAGAGCCAGACGATTGTCATAGGCGATGTGTTATTGGACCCTGATCGGCACCTGGTGGAAAAGAAAGGAAGAGCAGTCCATCTTACGCCGAAGCAGTTTGAGGTGCTCCATTATTTGATGGCGAATGCAGGGCGGCCGATACCCCACGCAAGGCTCCTGCGGTCGGTTTGGGGGCCCGAATATGGCAATGAGCTTGAATACTTGCGAACGTTTATCCGGCAGATTCGCATAAAGATTGAGGACGACCCGGCAAACCCGATCTACTTGCAGACAGATTCTCATATCGGCTATCGATTCTGCGAGTCGGCTTGACGGAATGAACTTGGTTGTCAGGAGTTGTGAAGGGTCATCAATCTTCGCGCCTCGATGGTCAAGACATTCGCCGGTCGTTGCGCACAATTCTCTGGATTACTCTCATTAAAGGCCCCGGTGTGTTTTGTTCTTCAGCCTTGGTCGGCCATGAAGATCGTGGGTTACTGGACGACTCCACGTTGCCTATCCGGGATTGAAGCGTCACAATCTACCAGGGCTCTGGACCATCCTTTGAAAACGACTGCCCAGTGGGGCCAAAGTCATCCAGCAGCGCCAAGCGTGTCGCTTCGATAGCGCCAACCTCTACCGGCTGCGTTCCCTGATTGTTGTTCAGGTCGGTTCTGGTATATCCGGGATTTACCGAGTTGACCTTGATCTTCGTGTCGCGCAGTTCGTATGCCAGATGAACCGTGAGCATATTCAAGGCAGCCTTCGACGCGCTATAGCCTATCAGCTTGGTGTTGTACCCAGGCCATTCCGGATCGCTGTTGAAAGTGAGCGATCCGAGTCCGCTGGAAATGTTCACAATTCTTCCCGCCGGCGACTTGCGCAGCAGCGGCAACATCGCATGGGCAACACGAAGTGCGCCGAAGAAGTTGGTATCGAAAATCTGTTGAACCACGGCTACATCGGCAGCGCCCGGCAATCCATCCCCGCGCAGGTTGACACCCGCATTGTTCATCAAAATATCGAGGCGGCCATAACGACTCTCAACCTCTTGCGCCGCGGCCGCGATGCTGTGCTGCCTGGTAACGTCGATCTCAAGAAAGTGGACATCACTAAGACCCGATTGCGCGAGGGCCCGGACAGCCTGCTGGCCGCGTTCCGCGTTGCGCGCGCCCAGCAACACCATGCATCGAGCGTTGGCGAGATTGCGAGAGAGCTCCAGGCCAATCCCTTTATTCCCTCCAGTCACGAGCGCGATCCTCTTAGCAGTTGTCATATGAATCGAACTCCTCTTGTGATAATGGCAATTTTATTGGTCATGATTTGAACTCCTTGACTTGCCATTTGATTGCTTAGATAAGTTCGCCTGCCTCAAGGTTGGGAATAATGCATGTTCTCGAGATCGGTGAGAAGTGAAGGACCGGTTGGGTTCCATGCAAGCTTTTCTCGCGTTTGTGCACTTGAGGCCGAAATGTCCAACCCCGCGAACGATGCGAGCCAGCCGAAATGTTCGGCCGCCTTTTCCGGTGTGATGGAGGCCACGGGCACTTGCAAGCCTCGACCAATGGCTTCGGCGATGTCCCGCATCGACACGCCCTCTTCTGCGACAGCGTGATACCTGACACCTGAGTCTCCCTTTTCCAGCGCCAGCTGATACAGCCGGGCGGCGTCGGAGCGATGGGCCGCGGCCCAGTGGTTGAGACCGTCGCCGATGTAGGCAGAGAGGCCCTTTTGGCGCGCGATCTGGATCGCGTAAGTGACAAGGCCCTGCTTCACCGTGTCATGAATCTGGGAAAGCCGTACGACGATAGTGCGCACGCCACGTGCCTCAAGCGAGGCGGCTGCTGCCTCAGAGGCGCGGGGAAACGAGGCAGAGACAGGAACGGGCGGATCTTCCTCCGTTGCAATGCGGCCCTTTGCCAAAGACGCAAGTCCGGACGTGACGATCAATGGCCGATCAGAACCAACCAGTGCCTCGCCCATCGCCTCAATCGCCCGCCTGTCGATCTCACAATTTTCCTGGAACTTTGAAAAATCATGTATAAACGTGGTGTGAATCACGGCATCAGCCCCAGCGGCTCCGGTGCGCAAACTTTCGAGATCTTCCACGTCGCCTCGATGTACCTGGGCGCCGGCAGCGATGAGAGACTTTGCGCCCGCATCATTGCGGGCAAGGCCGAGCACCTGATGGCCTGAGTCGATGAGTTTACGAACGACCGTTGAACCAACAAAACCTGTAGCGCCTGTAACAAATACACGCATATGAATACTCCTTTTCCTGGGTTCTCAATTGTTCACAAATGCGATCACTACTGATGCTGCGAGATCGGAACTGCAGCACCGGGTTGGGGTATTGCGTCGAGATCGGCAAGCACTTCAGCAGGAATTTGAAGCTTCGCCGCCTCGAGATCTTCGCGAAGATGATTGAGTGAAGACGTTCCGGGAATCACCAGAATGTTTGGCGAGCGCTGGAGGAGCCACGCGAGCGCAACCTGCATCGGCGTGGCGTCGAGCCGTGACGCCGCTTCAGACAACGCAGTCGACTGCAGTGGAGTGAACCCGCCAAGTGGAAAGAATGGAACGTAGGAAATACCGTCGCGGGTGAGATCTGCGATGAGCGCATCGTCGGCGCGATGTGCCAAGTTGTACTGATTCTGGACGCAGACGATCGAGACGATCCGCCGTGCTTCCGCGATCTGCGCTGGCGTCACATTGCTGAGTCCGATATGACGAATCAAGCCCTTTTGCTGAAGCTCGGCAAGAACCGTGAGCGGCGCCTCAATCGAACCCTCGGCCGGTTGTTGGATATCAAACGCGCTGCGCAGGTTAACCACATCCAGCACGTCGAGCCCGAGGTTGCGGAGGTTATCGTGAACCGCTCCCGTCAGCTCTTCGCGTGAGAAAGCCGGAATCCACGACCCGTCTTCGCCACGCCGCACGCCTACCTTGGTCACAATAACCAGGTTGCCGGGGTAGGGGGAGAGCGCCTTTCGAATGATCTGGTTGGTGACGTGAGGGCCATAGAAATCGGAAGTGTCTATATGGTTCACGCCGCTCGCGACGGCTTCTCTCAATAGAGCGATCGCGCCTTCGACATCGCGAGGTGGTCCCCAAACCAGCTTGTTGCCATCCCTGCCTGCAAGTTGCATGGCTCCGTAGCCCATACGGTTCACCCTGAGTGAGCTGCCGAGCAGGGTGAAGCTACCGGCCAAATTTACTTCCTGGACCATTCCATTCCTCCGTGAGTCCCAGTTGGCCTCTTCGTTCGGATCCGGCATCGACAAATCCCTGCCGCATCGAATAAAACGGAGAGTGCCTCCGAATGAGTAGATAATCGGAGACTGCCTCCGGTTGCAATAATTTTGCGCATGGCAAAGAAGCGCTTACAACCCGTGCAGCGCAAGCCCCGTACCGACGGTGGGCGAAACCGCGAGCGCATCCTGGAAGTGGCAAAGGAGGCGTTTACGCGATTTGGCGCCGACGCCAGCTTGGAGGATATCGCTAGGCAGACAGGTGTGGGAGCCGGAACTCTGTATCGTCACTTTCCCATCCTGCGATGCCCTGATTGAAGCGGTCTATCGGAGTGAAGTAGAAAAGCTGGCTGCGGCGGAGCGCAAGTTCTCTGCAACAATGCCCCGATTGATGCATTGCGAACGTGGATGCTGCTGTTTGTCGACCACATCGCGGCAAAGCAGATCATCGCCCCCGCACTGAATAATGTCGTGGGGGGCCCCTCGAAGCTCTATGAAGGTTCCCGCGGCCTGATCCAGGGGGCCATTGATGCGCTGGTGAAGCGCGCGATCAAGAGCGGGGACATCGGCAGGGATATCGAACCGTTCGACCTGCTTCGGGCGCTGATCGGCGTTTCCCATGTGGCCTCCGGACCAGGCTGGCAACAAAGCGCCCGGAAGCTGGTGGACATCCTCATCACAGGCTCACGCCCGGTCAAATAGGCCGCGTCGCTCGGACCCGGGCCGATGAGATCTGAAGGCGATCCAGCGCGTCGGATGTGCGAATTGCCGTCGGATCGGCGACCGTCGAGCGATTTGCCCAAGCAGATGATCAAAATCGGGACGTGCACCGGCAGCAGGACTTTAATAATGCGGATCCCGGTCAGCCGGTGTGCGGTCGGGCTGGGATGGGGGCGGCGCCTCGTCGCGGGCGGAGCCATTGGTGGCGGCGACCTCGTCGGCCGTGACTGAGACATCCAGCTTGCGGGCGATTGTGGTTTGCGAGAGATTCTTGCGGATTTCGTTGCCCCAGGGGTCGTCCGTCTCGACGCTTTTCTCATGGGAAAGTTCGTCATGTTCCTTCGCAGCCGCCGGGGGAGCAGCAGTGTCCGCGGCAGAAGCGGTTTCAGGCTTGTCGGCGTGGGTTGGAACCGTCGCGGTCTTCGGCGCGCTGCCGAGGGGGGCGTTCGCCGTTGAGTTCTGGACTGGCTCGGGAGATGGGGACTGATCCGGGACAGGCGCGGAACCAGGTTCCGGATCGAAGATAAAGGAGGCACGCCGACGGGAGGGAGTTTCGACCGGATTCGTGTCGGGCTGCTCTGCGCGGGATTCGGCTGATGTGGCTGGGACATTATTGATCAGTGAATACGCGGGGGGCTCGCTTTCTTCGGGCAAATCGAGGAGATCAAGCATGTCATCGGGCTCGGAGGTGGGGCGATAGCGGGCGAAGGCGAGCCCCCAGTAGAGCAGGCCGCAGAAGCAGCCGATGAGAGCTGCAGGCCACCAGGCCACCAGCTCGGGGAGACTGGCCATTCGCTCCAGATGGAGCGGATTCGAGGTTGCGCCGGAAGCGGCGCGAGATGGCGCAGCTTCCGCCGGGGCGGGTTGCGGCTGCGGAGGGAGAGGCGCAGTCTGCTGTGCGGGAGGATTTTGCTTTGCCGGAGGATTGACAGGGGCAGAATTGGCGGCCTCTTCGCGCTGAGCGGCTTGGCGCTGCTGTTCGACGATGCTGATGTCGCGGGTGAACTGTTCGCGCTCATAGCGGAGCTGCGCTTCTGAAGTTCCAGCGGTGTTGAGGCCGTCGGCAGAGGGCCAGAAGAGGGTGAGCGCGTGCTGAATGGCGGCCACGTGGGCTTGCTCGCCGGAAGCGGAGCCTGAATGGGCGAACTCACTGCGAAGAGCGCTCAGTTTCTGCTGCGCGACGCGGACCTGGGACTCAAGGTACCGCTGGCGATCGTGTTCGGACGGCAACGACGATTCCGAGCCGACTCGCTGATCGGCGGCTGAAAGCTGAGCCTGCAATTTCCCCAGGGCGTCGGCCAGCGAGGGTTCGGCGGCAGGAGCATTTTGTGGGACGGTGGCCGGCGGAAGTCCAGCAGCAGGGGCATTTTGCGGTGTGACGCCCGGCGAAGGTTCGGTCGCGGGAGCATGTTGTGGAGGGGCGGCTGATGCGGGCGCGGGATTGGGATTGGCAATGGGAGCGGGTTGTGCGTTGGCCGCCGGAGAAGTAGCGCTGGCGACCGAGGGCGCCCACGCGGCGAGAGCCTTGGCGACTGCATTGGCGGTGGCGACGGCCTGGCCGGGATCGAGATCGCGGTAGCGTACCCAGAGAAGCCCAGCGGCCGGCTGGCTCAACTCAACGCGGGAGCGGAACTCGCCAATTGCGACGGCGTTGGAGGACGGAGCTAGGTCGGCCTGCGGAATGAGTCCGGCGACGACAGAGTCGCTGAGAATGGACTGGCCGAGGACGACGGCGGGATGAGGCGTGCGCGTGATGGAGGGGTCCAGCTGTTGAGCTTCAGCGGAGTCGAAGGAAAGCGAAGCGGAGAAGGCCATCTGCGCCTCTCGAAAGTAAAGAAAGGCATAGGCGCCACAAGCGGTGGCAACAGCGACGACCACCGCGATGAGCTTATGGCCCAGCGGAAGGGAAGAGTGCACAAGGTCCTCGATCCCGATCGAAGATTCAAGGCAAGTCCTCTAGAAGTGGTGCATGCGCCTGAGGTGGTGTGAGCTTGGTTCAGCGGCCGACCACAGGGCAAAATCGGCGATCATCCGGTGCCTGGTTGAAGTATCTGCGGGCCTCGGGGAGGATCTTCTCCTTGCCCGGAGAAGATTCCTGAATTTTTTCCAATATAACTCGCCACGCAGGCTTTCGTCATGGAGGCAGAAGCGGGGTTTTGATAAAACCATGGCGTTTTGGGTTCCTCTCGCCGTATCAATCATCGTCGGATATGCAAATACTGGCAGACTTTAGATGACAAATCCGGTGTCCGATGAGAACACGGCGTGGGAAGCGCAGAAACTTCATTTCAGTCGGGGACGGTAAAGAGCTGCATGTCGCCTTGCTCAAGCGGCAGGTCATCGAAGCGGGCTATGCGAAACTCCGCCCAGTATCCAGCCCATCGCGGGTCCGCTTCGAGAGCAGCGCCCAGCGACCGGATCGCCTCTTTGAGCACTTTTGCATGCTCAGGGCTTTGAATCAAGTTCGTCGCGTCTTCGCTGTCGAGATCAAAGAGCTCATCCACTTGAGACGTGCAATTGTAGGAGTAAAGATATCTCCGCCCATCCTGAGCGCGGTACTGGATCCCGCAATCGAAATTAACGCCGACGTGCCATCCACCGAAAAAGAGCAAGGTGCGGTCTTCGGCAACGCGACCCGATCGTAGTGCCGGAACGAGCGAGATGCCGTCGAATTTTGCCTCAGGCTTAATGCCGACGAAATCCAGAATGGTTTGCGAAAGATCGAGAAGCGAGGCGGGCGATTCCACAGTATCGTGCTCGCGCGCCATGCCGGCGGGCAACTTGAATACTAAAGGCACACGAACAATATCGGGATAGAGATAGACTCCCTTGTCCACGATGGCGCGACGACCATTCATTTCGCCATGGTCTGAGATGAACACGATCAGTGTGTTTTCGTAGAGACCCATTTCTTTAAGGTGCTTGAGGACCATGCCGATCACGTGGTCGACAAGCTCCATTTGCAGCACATAGGCGACGCGGTAGTCGATCAGTCGTTCGGGATCGTAAATTCCCCAGTAGCGTCTATAGATGTCGATAATCTCAGGTTCATCGGCCGCTCGCTGGAAGTCGCGTCGCTTGGCGCTTCGCCAGGACTCGGGAACTCCCATGACGCTGCGAAGTTCGCGCTCGCGTTCTTCAAATCCCGCGGGAATGGAAAATGGCTGATGCGGGTCGAAGAAATCGAGTTGAAGATACAAGGGGTGGTGCTTGAGCGACCCGTTGGCAACGAGGCTCTCAACCGTTTCAATCGCTTTTTTGCCCAGGTAGTAGCTGTACTGCGCTTCAATGGGAAACGGCTTTCCATCCTCCTGCACGATCCACCCGCCGACAGAGTTCCCCGGCGTCGTGCGGTCCTGCATGCGGAAGATAATTTCGCGTGAGTATTTCTGTGGTTTCACGCCCAGACTGCGCTGGTATCCAAGAAAGTCATCGTCATCAAACACCGGTGGTGACCACCGATCCCACGGCTGATCGTTTTCACTGAATGCATCGATGAATTTCTGCGCACCAACATGGCATTTGCCAACCTGGCGAGTGATGTAGCCTGCCGCCTTCAGGTATTCGGGAAAAATAATGTCGTCGGCGCGAAGTTGCGTCTCAAGGCCTTCAGGGGCACGCTCCCCATTGCCCTGCACGTAACTGTAGCGACCCGTCAAGTAGGATGCGCGAGAGGGAGAGCAGAGCGGGACGGTACAGAATGCGTTTGAAAAGAATGTGCCTTCCTGCATCAGTGAACGAATGGCTGGAAGCTTGACGTGCCGCGAGAGCTCTCTCGAAGGATGATACAGATCCGGCCCGACCATGTCAGCGCTGATCAAGAGAATGTTGGGCGGCTGATCGTTTTTAGCGGCGCGAAATGGGCCATTTCCGGTTCGCTCCTGCGTAAATCGAAGTTTCGATGGGCTCGATTCAGGCGCAGATTGATCGGCGAGCATCTTCTTGGCCAGGAGCGCGCCCGCGGTGAGACTACAGAACGATCGCCGATCCATAGATAAATCCTTGCATCAAGAGGCTTGAGAATTGACGAGCTAAACAATACCGCAGATCGCGAGCATCTGTAAAGGATTACAGAATCGTTCAATACTTGCGCTGTTGAATCGCTTTCTTCTTAGTTTGGGACAAACTGAGGAGATTTGCGGACACAGTGAGGAAACGAACTCCAAAGTCGAGCCAATGGTCTCAGGGCAGACCCGCTCAGTGCGCATGCGAGGTTCTTTTTGTACCAGCCGCGATTGCGCTCGGCCCGTACACTGTATTAACAAGGAAAGACTACAGGTTTTGCGCATGGACATTCTGCAAGTTGCCAAGAGGGCCAATGTCTCTACAGCAACTGTCTCCCGCGTCCTGAACGGATTTCCGGGCGTGAGAGAAAAGACCGCGGCCCGGGTGCGCCGCGCCGTTGCGGAGCTGAACTATGTTCGCAATCCAAATGCGCGCAGCCTTAGAGCGGGACGCACACGACTCTTCGGATTGATTGTCTCTGACGTCAACAATCCGTTCTTCCCGGAATTAATTGATGCCTTTGAGGCGCTGGCCACCGCCGAAGGGATTGAAGTCATCTTCACCCATACGAATTACGATCCGAGCCGCTTGCACAACTGCATCCGCAGGATGGTTGAGCGCAGCGTCGACGCCATTGCCGTAATGACATCTGAGGTGCAGGAAAGATCCCTTCATCAGGCTGTCAAAGCCGGCATTCCCGTTGTGCTGATGAATCAAAGCAAACTCGCCGGAAAGTACCCCAATATCCTGGTGGAGTACACCTCCGGGTTCCGTGAAGCGCTTGAGCACTTGCTGTCGCTCGGCCACCGTGACATCGGGTTTATTGCCGGTCCTCAATCGCTCAACTCGGCGAGGGGGCGAAAAGATGCGTTCACGGCGGCACTTAGGAGTCACGGTGTTCACGTTCGCAACGAATGGATCGCAGCTGGAGATATGCGCGTGAACGGAGGGCGGAAAGCGATGGATGCACTTTTGGCCTGTAGCCCGCGCCCGACGGCTGTTGTCGCGTCAAACGACCTCATGGCCGTAGGCGCCCTCCAAGCAGCGCACGCAAGCAGGATTCACGTGCCGAGAGATTTGTCGATCATCGGTTTCGACGATGTCCCCATCGCAAGCATGGTTAATCCGCCCCTCAGCACGATTCGGCATCCGCGCAGGGAAGTGGCTGCGAGAGCTTTTGAATGCCTCTGGAAGGCTGTACAGGGGCAAAAATTTGAGGACGATTCGCCCTTGCAACCTCACCTCGTGATCCGGAATTCAACTGCTCCGCCCCTGAATTCGAAGCGGCGATAATCCACCTCAGTAGAATCAGATTGAGCAATTCCTGAGGCAAACGTCGAACCGCCGGCAGCTTCAATTGTGTCTTGCGCTTACGCTGGGCTCCAAGCCGCAGCGCGGAATGATGGCTACTGTTCCCCTCAAAAAATCCTTGACAATTCTTCTGGATCGGCCTTAGTCTGAGTGCCGATGTAAACCATTACATTTTCTACGCGCGGCGCACAAAACCGGCAGAATTTGCGCCATGCAGGGCCTGTCGATCATTGTGGTCGAAATCGTTGCAAGCGTTTTCAGGGTTTTGACAAGGATTGGGCTCACCGTCACAGGGCTAGAGGCGTCCCGGGCGACTGCCGGGCATTGGAGCGCGGGAAACAACACAGCTCTTTTTAAAGCTGGAAAACATGAAGTGAATTGTCTCGTGCCTTGATCCCACTTCGCTCTGATCTACGCCGTGCATTGTGCTGTTCGATTTGATTGGAGGATCCGTATGAATCTCAGACTGGGTAATTTCGCAGTTCTCGCAGGCGCCATGCTGCTTTTCGCAGCCATTCCGGCAGCGCAGGCTCAGAGCGTTGGCTCGTCGGTTCAAGGGGTAGTCATGGATACATCAGGCGCCCTTATCCCCGGGGCAAATGTGCGCCTTACCAACGACCGCACCGGGGTCGTTCTGACGACAATTTCCGATCCGTCAGGAAACTATGCATTCCCGACTGTCGAGCCTGGCACATACTCGCTCGAAGGTTCGAAACAGGGATTCGCGACCTACAACCTGACCCACTTCGTGGTAGTGGTCGGGTTGCGCGCAACAGAAAATCTAACGTTGAGCATTGCTTCAACGGCACAAACGGTCACAGTTCAGGCGAATGGTCTTGCCAACCTTCTTGAAACGGAATCGAATGACCTGGGCAACGTGATTGGCCCGCAGAGCGTGGCGCAGCTTCCGCTCAATGGGAGAAACTTCCTCCAACTCGGTCTGCTCTCTGGCGCTACGCAGGGCAACGCCGGCGCCGGTAACGCCTCCATCGCGCAGACCGGGCATCCCGGCATGTCCATCAACATAAGCGGGAATGAGCCGGACTTCACCATGTACATGGTGAACGGCATCATGACCATCGGAACCCGCGCGGGAAACACCTCGCTGAATCTCTCGATGGACGCGATCGACCAGTTTGAGGTGCACTACGGCTTCTTCATGCCCGACATGGGCACCAATCCCGGGATCATCGATGTGGTTACAAAGGGTGGCACGAATTCGGTCCACGGTGATCTCTATGAGTACGTTCGCAACAATCAGATGGAAGCACGCGACTTCTTCTCCATCGTTCCCGCGACCGGCGCGCCAATTCCCCCCGGACCGTATCACCAGAACCAGTTCGGCGCCACCATCGGCGGTCCGATCATCAAGAGCAAGCTCTTTTACTTCGGCAACTATGAGGGCTATCGCCAGGTAACAACGGCCACAGCCACGGCGCTGACGCCCACGTCGGCAATGTTCAGCGGCGACTTCTCGGCCGCCGGCCTTCCCCCGATTTATGACCCGACGACCTACAATGCGGGGACCGGACAGCGCACGCAGTTTACCGGAAACAAGATTCCCATCGGACGCATCAACTCGACTGCAGCCGGGTTACTCGCTTTTTATACAGCTGGAGTGAGCACTGCGGGCAATAGCAACCTGAGCGGCACGACTGCAACTACTTTGAACTCGGACCAATTCACTACGCGTGTCGACTACAACTTGAACGAGAAGAATCAGATTTTCGGCCAGGGCTCATGGCTGAACGCACCCGATGTTCAGGGCGGGCTCTTCCCATCGCAGGGCACGGCCTATCCGCTTGATAGCGAGTTTGTCGCGCTGGGCTGGACATGGACGCTGAGCCCAAGCAAGGTCAACGCGCTTCGCCTTGGTGTGGTCCGCGATTCTGTCTATGACGAAGGTGTTTCCGTCCCCGGAATTCAAACCAAGCTCGCCATCACTGGCACCGGCGATGCAAACGGGGTCCCGGGCATTAACGTCGCCGGCTATACGGGCTTTGGAACTTCAACCGGCCTGCTCGGCGACATCGATAACGTCTATCAGATCCACGATGGATTCAGCTGGCTGCATGGCAACCACCAGATCAAGTTCGGTGGCGATGTGTCCTACACGCGAAGCGTACAATCCAGTGCCAACGCCAACGCACGCGGCGTTTTCAACTTCAACGACACATTCACCGCACAGACCGCGCCGGCGGCAGGCGGCACGGTAAAGCAGGTTGCCGGAACCGGCAGTGCCTTTGCTGACTTCTTGCTCGGCGATCTCACCAGCGCGCAATCCATCGCCATGCCTCGCACCCACTATCGCTGGACGACAGTCGAGCCCTACGCGCAGGACACCTGGAAGCTTGGCCGCCATCTCACAGCCAATCTCGCACTCGCATGGTTCGCCAATACTCCGCCCAACCCCCCTGACCAGACGAACCGCGATCTGATCCATGGATTCAACTTCAGTACCGGCCTCGAGACTTTTTCGGCGCTCGGCACAGCCAATCCCGAGGTATTCTCGACGACGTGGGACAACTGGGCTCCGCGCGTTGGCCTGACCTGGCAGCCCTCGTTCGACAAGAACGCCGTAGTTCGTGCCGGTTGGGGCATGTATTACACCACGCAGATGGACATCACGGCGCAATACTCCGTGGTATCGCAGTACATATCGGTCAACAACAGTGTGAGCAATGCGGTTTCCGCTCCAATGCCCACGTACGTGATGGGCGTGAACGCCATGCCCCCGGTCACAGTTGGTCAGATTACGCAAGCTGAAGTGCCGACCATCACCGGTGCAATTCAATACTTGGCAGCGAATCAGCACTCTTCGGGAATCAGCCAATGGAATCTCGATATCCAGCACACTTTTGGGGAGGCCTACCTGCTCGATATCGCCTACATCGGCAACCAGGCTCATCATCTGCAGAAGAACTGGGATCCGTGGGACGGCTCTTCGCCCGGCGTGCAGACCTACAATCTTGCTGAAAATCCCTATTATCCCAAGTACTCCTACATGCAGGAAGTGGACAACATCGGCAATGGCAGCTACAACGCCATGCTGGTAAAGTTCCAGAAGCAGTTCGTTCATGGGCTGAGCCTTCTCGCCAACTACACGTGGCAAAAGTCGCTCTCTGACGCCACTGAAGGCAGCAACGGCACATTAAACCAGGACAAGAGTTGCTTCCGCTGCGATTGGGGTCCGACTACATCCAACGTGCCGCAGTCGCTCATTATCAGCGCTGTGGCCAACGTACCGGTGGGCCGCGGACGCTGGCTGGGTACGAACATGAATCCGATTCTTAATCAGGTGATTGGCGGTTGGAGCGTGGACGCCATTATCACCTTGCAGAAGGGCTATCCGTTCTGGGTCTCCGCGCCGAACAACACCAACTGGTCGCCGGCCAACATCAAAGCAGACCGGTACTGCAACGGCAGAAGCCAGCTGCAGAACAAGAATCTACGCAGCAACGGCTTCTATTGGCTTTACACCGGAGTCGACACGGCTTTGACTCCCGCATCGCCTTGTTTCGTGAACCCGGCCACCGACCCGCACAACACCAGCGGTTCCGAGTGGTATTTTGGCACGGGCGGATTCGATATCCTCACCGGTCCCGGAACCAACAACTGGGACTCTGGCGTGCACAAGACCTTTCCCATTCACGACACCATCAACTTCACGGTGCGCGGCGAGTTCTTCAATACATGGAACCATGGTCAGTTCGCCAACCCGAACAGTGGCATAACTGCGGCGAACTTCGGCACCGTCACTGCAACCAGCAGGGGCATCGGCCGCATCGCCCAGGTCGGTGCAAATCTCTCGTTCTGACCCGATTCAGAATCGCACCGCGGCCGTTGTGTATGATGGCTGCGGTGTTTCTGTCTCAACGGCAGAATTCGACTGCAGGGAGACCATAATGAAAACGCGTCGGGAGTTCCTGCAAAGCGGACTTTGCGCAAGCGCAGCGGCGATGCTGCCGCTTCAGCCGAACTCCACGTCAGGACAAACCGGCCGCGGTCCGGCGGGCAAAAGGCCCAATATTGTTTTCGTCCTGGCCGACGACATGGGATTCTCCGACATCGGCTGCTACGGATCCGAAATCGACACGCCTAACCTCGATTCCCTTGGCCACGGGGGCTTGCGTTTCACCGATTTTCACAACAGCCCGCGCTGCTGCCCCTCTCGCGCTGCGTTGCTAACAGGTCTCTACTCGCATCAGGCCGGCATGGGCATGATGACCTCCGACCACGGCACCTACCCGTATTCTGCTTACGCCGGAGACCTGAGCGAGAACTGTGTCACCATCGCCGAAGCATTGAAAGCCGGTGGTTACACAACTTTGATGGCCGGCAAGTGGCACCTCACTCCGGTGGGCATCGGCAAGCACAACTACCCTTTGCAGCGTGGGTTAGATCGCTACTACGGCATCATCAATGGCGCAGCCAGCTACTTCGATCCGGCCTCGCTCACCAGCGGCAACGATCCCATCGAAGTATCTAAAGATGACAAAGACTATTACCTGACCGACGCGATTGGTGACAGCTGCGTGCAATTCATCGACGACGCCTCGAAGCAAGGCAGGCCGTTTTTCCTTTACGCGGCGTTTACGGCCGGCCACTGGCCACTCATGGCCCCGGAAGCATCGATCGCGAAGCACAAGGGCCGCTATGCCGCCGGATGGGATGCGTTGCGGCGTGAGAGGCACGCAAAACAGCTTTCGATGGGAATTGTTCAGCCGCGGTGGGAGCTGACCGCGCGCGATCCACGTGTCCCGGCGTGGGAGTTGGCGTCATTCCACGATTGGGAACAGCGGCGCATGGAAGTCTACGCCGCGCAAATTAGCAAGCTCGACGAAAACGTGGGGAAAATCATCGCCAAATTGCGACAGCTCGGTGTTTTCGAGAACACCATGATCTGCTTCATGTCCGACAACGGTGGCAACTTTGAAGAAATGGCGCGAATCCAGCCCGGCCAGTCTCGTCCAGGGTTTATGCCGAAGGAAACAAAAGATGGCCTGCCCGTGATTCCGGGCAATGATCCCTCCATCGAGCCGGGCCCCGCAACCACCTACGCAAGCTATGGAATTCCCTGGGGCAACGTGAGCAACACGCCATTCCGGCTTTATAAGCACTACGCGCACGAAGGCGGAATTGCGACTCCTTTCATCGTCCATTGGCCGG
Organism: uncultured Acidobacteriaceae bacterium; assembly: GCA_963758785.1. Lineage (GTDB taxonomy): Bacteria > Acidobacteriota > Terriglobia > Terriglobales > Acidobacteriaceae > Telmatobacter. The sequence continues at coordinate 987,913 of CAVWXA010000003.1, read as the reverse complement.
CGGGTCTCAGTAACAAAGGCATCACGCGTGCAATCGGCCACGAAATCGACGTCATGCCGACCTGCCTCGAATTGGCCGGCGTTCCGTATCCCACGACCAGTAAGGCTGGGACCACTCCCCCTCCCCTCGAAGGCAAGAGCCTTGTTCCTGTATTCGAACGCCAGCAGCTTCCGGAGCGGTCGCTTTTCTGGGAACACGAGGGAAACAGCGCCGTGCGTGAAGGAGCGTGGAAGCTGGTGTCGCGTTTTCCGGATGCGTGGGAGCTTTACGATATGGAACACGATCGAACCGAGAGGCACGACCTCGCTGACCTGCACCCTGATCGCGTGAAGAAAATGGCCAACGACTACGCGGTGTGGGCCAAACGAGTCGGCGTTCAGCCCTGGCCAATGCCGGAAACTCCTCGCGGCAGCGAGCGCGACGGCGCCATGCCTTCGCCTGAGTATCTCTTGAAAGATCGTATTTAGCTGCAAACCGAGGATCAAACTCTTGAATCACCTTTTAATGAAGCGAATTCTTTTCCACTTTTTCGTCGTATCAGGCACAGTGGCCCTTTGCGCCGATGCAGGTTCTGCGCAAATCACCATCTCGCGCCCCATGCCGGCAACCGTGACCGTGCACGTGAGCAGTGCAGGAACCGAACGCATACCCGACTCCATCTTCGGCAGCTTTCTTGAGCCGATCGGGAACTCTATTAATAACGGCGTCGTCGCCGAAATTCTTGTGAATGGAAGCCTCGAGTCGGGCTTATGGAATCACACAAATCTTGAAAACATGTTTCTTGATCAGCCCGAGTTGATCGAATCCTCGAATCAGGCCGGTATCCCACTTCCCTGGCAGCCACTCGATCTTGCTGCCGGCAACCGCTTCGAGTTGCACGTCGGCGACGCTGCCAATAGTTGGCAGTCCCTTGAGATCCTGGGAACGCCGCACCAGCAGGCGGGAATCATGCAGAAGGTTTATCTGCCGGTGCAACGAGTGCTGAACTATCGGGTCTCTCTTTACGCAAAACACGTGAGTGGCCCGGCAGGCCTCGTCGTTTTGTTCCGCGATCCAGAGACAGGAAAAACGCTGGCGGAAGCTCATATCGATGCCGCAGCTCCCGATTGGACAAAATACAACGCGACACTCCAGTTGAGCCCCGGCGCGGTCCGCCGCCTGCAACCCGTCGACTTTGCTGTTGCCGTCGAAGGCCTGGGGCGCGCAGATGTCGACGAAATTTCACTTCTCCCCGCCGACGCCATCGGTATCTTCGATCCCGATGAAGTGGCCATGGCGAAGGCAATGCACGTGACGGAGCTGCGTCTCGGAGGAAACTTCAGCAGCTACTACCACTGGAAAGACGGCATTGGCCCCGCAGACAAGCGCGTCACCATGGAGAACATCGCCTGGGGCATTCCCGAGTACAACAAGCTTGGTACGGACGAGTTTCTCCAGTTCTGCGATCTTATCGGCGCCGTTCCTCAATTCGATCTGAACATGGGCAGCGGAACGCCGGACGAAGCCGCCGCATGGGTGCGCTACATTCGCGATCATCATCCCGGCCCGGTGATCTACGAGCTCGGCAACGAACTCTATGGCAAATGGCAGGTCGGGTATCCCACAATCGACGAGATTGCGGAACGCACGCTTGACTTCAGTAAGGCCGTGCGCGCCGTTGCACCGGATGCGCAGATCATTGCTACGGGACTCGGGCCCCTTTCCGACGGCAAATGGAACGACGCACAACTCGCAAACCCTACCGGAACCTTCGACTTTCTCTCCCTCCATTTCATTCTGGGGACGAATCATCCCGCTCTGGTTTCGGCGTCGCCTGACTTCACCGCTGCCGCCGCCTACGCGCTGCCTTACGCGGTCGGTCCCTACTTCGACAAGGTGCAGACGCAGATTGACGGACACACGGAACTCCGCGGCAAGGCGCACCTCGCAGTCACAGAGTGGCTCTTCAACAGCAAAGGCTACGGTGAGCGGAACTTCACCGACGAAAGCCCAAGTTGGATGAACGAAGGCGGAGCAGTATTGGCCGCCGGCTTTCTCAACACGGTCCTGCGGCACTCATCGCAGATCAAAATCACCGACATGACCGGCATTATGGAATTCGCCGGCATCTGGAAGCGGCGCGAGCAGGTCTACGCCGTTCCCGCGTACTACGTGTTCAGAATGTACACAGAAGTCAAGGGCGACACCGTGTTACCGGTGACAACCGACTCGGGAACCTACGACGTCGCGGGCGGTATAAGGCCGCTCGGCGACGTGAAAGACATTCCATTCATCGATGTCGTGGCTACACGCAGCGCTGACGGCGGGACAATCACTTTGCTCTGCGTAAACCGCAGCCTGAGCCAGGACGTTCCGGCGAACTTCGATCTCGGAGACTTGCACCCGGCTGGAATGGCAGAAGTTCAGCAGATCGGTGCTGCGAGCCGCTACGAAGTAAACGATGAGGTGGAACCTGAGCATATTGTCCCGGTTCCGGGGTCGATTCGTGCGCCCAACTCGGGTCCGCTGCCCATCACCTTGCCGCACGAAAGCGTGACGGTGGTGCGGGTGCCAGTGAAATAATTGAATGCCAGCTCATTTCCCGTCGCAGGCAGTTCCGAGTTGCCGATCAAGATTCCAAGTTCTTCAGAATCTCAGTTCAGGTTCGGGTAGATTCGGTAGGCCTCTGTTGTCGCAGTAAGCGGAGTTCCGGGCACTGACGATACTCTCAGCAAGACCTCAAAGTAGGGAAGCTTGTTTACGTGCAGCGTCTTCTTGAAGTTGGATAGCTGGGTTTCCGACAGGAGGAAATCACCGGCAGCTTCCGTTGCTTCAGCATCTGTGCCCGCAATGAGCAAAACGACTCCGTTGTGGTCCGGGTTGGGCAGGTACGCCACTTCGCAATACTCGGTTGAGTCGGTTTGCGAATAGATTGGCGATTCTCCGGCGGTGGGCGCGCGGTTCACTACCGCTTTCGAGCCGTTGGCATCAAACTTGACTGTAAAATTCAGGCGGCTATCGAAGAGATCTTCCCAGGGGTTCGAAATGCGGGCGCCGATCAGAATCACGTTATCGCGCTTGGTGAGATCGGGCATGTAGTCGCGCGCATTATAAAGATGGATCCTTCTGCCAAGCGGATCCAGGGCCAAGATGCGGTGCGCCAACTTGAACTCATCCTGACTTCCCATGTTCCAGCGCGTGATCCGGTCCATGACGTTGTGCATCTCCGGACTCATCTTCTGAGCCTGAATCTGGCTGACATAGCTACGGCTAAGGTAGTCTTCAAACGAGAAGGACGATTTGCCGATGTCCTGCACAAATCCGAACGACGCATCCGCCAGGACAATGTCAGTGTCGGGCCTTGCGCTCAGAACATCGGACCACAAGGCCGCTACCGACGGTTCATTCTGCCAGGCATAAAGCGACCGATTCAATGAGCGGTACTGGCTCCAGAAGTACACGCAGCCAGCGGCAAGCGCCAGGAAGACCAGCCCGGTGACGATTCGCTCGGTAAGGGTGCGCGAACGCCGATCGGAGCTCTCTGGAACCGCGGAAACGGCGCCGGGCGAATCGGCGATGGAAACGTCGCCTGGGACCGGGGGAGCTGAAATTGCGGATTCAACCGGACGATACCGAAAGACAGGGACATAGTTGCCACGAGGGATCTCCATGATCACTTTTTCATGGAAGCTCTCCGATTCGAAATAGGCCTCGACACGCTTGCGCAATTCGGTCACGTTCACGCGAACGATCGTATCCACGCTGGTGTCGTAGTCGGCCGGCCGCTCAAAGACCGCGGAACCGATCTCCGACTCGTGAATTCTGGAGCAATTATCTTTCAGGGTCCGCCGGCCGATGTAGAGCAAAAGCTCTCGCAAACGGGCTGCACGCCGTAGCTGGCCGCTGGCAGCGACACGCTCCAACAAGGCCCAGCATACCTCGGGATCGGGTGCCTGTTTGGGCACTGGCTCCGTCGCTAGTGTTTGCATCTCGTTTTACCGGATTAGTTGCAGCGCCAACAGTCTAGCACATCAGAAGGGATGGTTTTATCAGCTAGAAGCAAGCTTTTATCCGGATAGAAACAGCTGCTATTTGACGGTCCGGCTCCGCTTTTAGGGATACCGCGTTTGACATCGAATTCGAGGGGACAGGTGCCCCTGCCAGGGATAGATAAGAGGCTTCCGGCGTTTCGTCAAAAGCAATAGGGAAACAATATCTGCCTTGTTCTATAACGTTCGACGGTTTTCCTCCAGCGCAGTTCTATAGCGGGATTTGCGCCAAAATGGCTTCCAGAAACCTCTGCACATCATCCTTCCAATTTGGGTTTGGGGCTGTAAAAGACCGCCTTCTTCCATAAATGAGAACATCTATCGAGTCTTTATCTGTGAATTCACTTGTGCGCTATTGCTTGGACTATCGATTATCTTGGTCGACTTAAAAATGGGTCAAACTGTCGGAGATCCTGTGGGAGCCGGAGCGTTGATCCTTGTGTGATTTGGGAACTGGTCACGAGATGACCACACAGGATATGGTGGGTTCTACTGCCGAGAGTCCCGAAATTTCAACTTGTTTTGCTTGAACCGGAGACCGCTTTCTTGATCCCGACAGAAGGGCCCAAAGGCGAAGAGAGGCAGAGACGCCTCGAAGCAACTGAGAAGCGAAGGTTTGAGGTAGGACGACAAAGCACGTCAACAGAAATGCTCAGGAGGGGAATTTAATGAAAACTTCAGCCAGTTTTTCGACGCAGGTGTTCCGCAAGTGGGATTCAGGGCTTGCAGCGATCGGACTGATCCTTGTGATCGCAATGTGCAGTCTGAATGCCATGGCACAGAGCGGCGCCGGTACCATTCAAGGCACGGTCACCGATTCCACCGGGGCGGTGATTCACGGCGCCTCGATCCATATAGTCAACCAAGCCACCGGCGTGGCGTCCGACACGAAATCGAATGAGCCGGGTTCTACCAAGTGCCGGATTTGTTCACCGGCACCTATTCGGTGACAGTTACCGCGCCGAACATGAAGACCTATATTCAGACCACTGAGCTTCTTTCGAACCAGATTCGTGTGATCAACCCGGTGATGAGCGCGGGGCGGTTTCGCAGCAGGTCACGGTGAAGGCTGACCTGGTTCAGCTCACCAACACAGAGATCGGCGCGATCGGCACGACGCTGGAAAACCAGCGAATCAACCAACTGCCGATGAATGGGCGCAACGTGCTCACGCTGGCAGCCAACTCGGTGCCCGGCCTGGAGGGCGGTGAACTTGACGTGGGACTGGAATACCAGGGCATGGAATACGTTGCAGACGGCGTGGCCCTCGACAACGATAATTTCGGCGGCCAGCAGAATACGTACGGAACCCTGTTGCCGGACGCGGATTCGATCCAGGAGGTTTCGTTCAACCTGATCGCCGCGCCGGCGCAGTTCGCCTCACCGGGCACCGGCATCATCACCACCAAGTCCGGAACCAATCAGATCCACGGCTCGCTGTTTGAAACGGCGATCAACAACTACTGGGGCGTGGCCAGGACGAGGGCTAACCCCTCCACTTACGTTGCGCCACAATATATCCGCAATGAATTTGGCGCCTCGGCGGGCGGGCCGATCATTCTGCACCATTGTACCACGGCAAAGATAAGAGCTTCTGGTTCTTCGCCTATGAGCGCTACTCGTTAGCGCAAGTATCGTATGAAAATGTGGCCGTGCCGACGCTGGCGGAAGAGAGGCGGAAATTTCAATAACCTCGTCAGCTCGGGTGTGACGCAGGCACATTTACGATCCGTCGACGACGGCGGCGAGTACGAACTGCGCTTACCTCCGAGCGCGGTCGCGAGTACATTGACTTCCACCGAACTTGCTCAGGACACGAATGTTCCTGGTGCCGCAGCGCAGTACAACTATAACGGGCAATATCAACTCGATCAATCCTGCTCTGGAGTCTCCGATAGCCAAGCAGCTGTATGCGATCACGCAGCAGCCGACCAACTCCAATGACCCGCTGGTAACGGGAAATCTCACCACTCCCAATCCCGGCTTCAGTGTCATTCCCAACATCACCTTCCGCCTGGATCACAACTTCAGTGAAAAAAACAAGGCATACTTGCGCTATACCCAGGTTGTTGCGCCAGAGAACCAGAAAAATCTCCGCAACTATCCCAGCAACCAGGCTGCGACAATTGCTCCGGCAGTTTTCCCAACGGCGCCAGCGGCTATCAGGTCATCCCCATATCTCAACTTTGGCCCCGCTCTCGGATACACGCACGTCTTTTCGCCGACATTCTACGCCGAAACCGTGCTGAGCCAGCAGTGGTTCGAGCGAGTATGTGGGCGGCGGCGGCAATCCGAATCTGGATTACGACACCATGCTTGGTCTGCCCAACAACTTCGGCGAAACTGGTTTCCCCGTGATCAACGGCACTACGACGAATGGTTACGGCGGCACCATGTACCAGTACCAGGAGAACCAGATCGTCTCGGAGATCGACGAGAATCTGACCAAGGTTCTCGGGAAGCATCAGATGCAGTTCGGCGGCCGGTTCCGGCACGACCGCTTCTATTACCTGAACAGCCGCAATGCGGATACCACAAGCTTCACTACCTACTCAACCGGCCTTGAAGAGCCCTCGACCGGCGCGACGTACGGATCCTGGGCCAATACGGGCTTGGGCGACGCCGGTGAGTACCTCGGGAACGTTGCTTCGGCCTCCGTGCAGTTGCAGGATCCTCCAACGTGGTTCCGCGACTACGAGGTCGATGGCTACTACGAAGACCATTGGCATGTGAGCAAGAACCTGACAGTCGATCTGGGCCTTCGCTATGAGGCCCATCCGGCCAGGGTGACCAGGAACGGTGTGAACGTCAACTACGACCTCAAGGCCTACAACTCCACGACGGGCGTCCATGGCGCCATCGTGCTGGGCGCGCCCATCTCGCAATTGATCTCGGAGGGATGGACGACCTCGACGATCATTCAAAACATGGAGAACATCGGCGTGACGTTTGAGACTCCATCGCAAGCGGGCATGCCGAGCGCGCTGTATGAGAACGCCGATCTGATGGTGAGCCCGCGCGGCGGCTGGCGTGGCAGCCATTCGGCAACAAGTGGGGCACGGTGCTGCGAGGGGCTTATGGCCGGTACATCATGCCGGTTCCCACGCGCAACTCCAACCCTGGCCCGACCAGCTTGCCATTCTCGACTTCCTATACGCAAAACTACAACGCGGCCAACCAATCGCCGGATGGTTTGCCGGACTATCCGCTGCGTACCGTCAGCACGGGCAATCCCAATTGGATTGTCGGGGGTGTGAATGCCTCGGGCATCGTCAATTCCTCGACGGTCACCGCGATCCTTCCGGGCAAACCAGTGGCACGTACTGGGATCCGGACTATAAGCCAAGCGTTGTGACCGAAATTGGCAGCCACTCTGGAACAGCCGCTCATATGGAACTCGGCCCTCCGGCTTAGCTGGGCATGGACGCATGGTTCGTACTTGATCACGCATGGTATCCGAACCAGCCGCTCTCCAGCTTTGTATGGGAGATGAACACAGGCACGGCGCCGCCGAACGGTGGAGCAAGTGCCATTGGAACGAACCAGTATGCGGCCACGGCGCTCGGCCCATATGACAACATCACCTATGGCAACTTTAACTTCGACGAGAAGACCGGCTGGTCGAACGACAACGAGCTCCAGGTAAACTACGAGCGCAAGTTCCAACATGGGTATGCGTTCCAGATCTTCTACACCTTCAACAGCGCATTCCGTATCGGCAGCAACTCCACACGCGACGGCCAGACGTATGCTCCGCAAAGCTATCTGGGATACGAGCCCGAAGTGGGAAGCTTTACTTCGCCCTATCCCGTGACTGCTGCCGCAATTCCACCGAAGGCTCCTACGGGCGTGCCGTCCTATGAAGACTGGCATGGACTGATTAGATGGGAGCGCTATCAACGCGACGCTACCTTTGAGCCACACCACATCGTGTTCAACTACATCTTCGATATCCCGGTTGGCCGTGGGAAGAAGTTCCTCGGCAACTCGAATCGGTTTGTGGATGAACTGGTTGGCGGTTACCAGATTGCGGGCGTGGGCCACATGACTTCGTCAATTTTCCAGCCCGCGGCCAGCAACTGGGGCACGACCGCTCCTATCCACGTTTACAAACACAAACTGCCAATCACAGACTGCCGCAGCGGCGTTTGCTATCCGTCGTACCTCTGGTTTAACGGGTATATTGCGCCGACCGCGAACGCAAGCAGCGGACAGTGCACGGCGGCGAACGGGGTCAAGTCGCCGAACGGGATACTGGAATGCGTCTACGGGCTGCCTACCACCTACACGCCGTACGAGCAGCCGATCGATACCGTCGTAGGAACGGCGAACTACAACACCAACAATGTGACGGTGAATCTGGCAAATGGTACCACTGCAACGCAGGGTTACGGTTCAGGCGCTGTGGGCATCAACCCGTTCTCGAAGACCTTTATCCAGGGCCCCAAGAACTGGGAGAGCGATGCCTCGCTATTCAAGGTCTTTCCGATCACGGAGAGATTCAATCTGCGGTTCAACATGGACGTGTTCAACTTCCTGAACCACCAGGGATGGAACAATCCAACCGGGACTGGCACGACTGACGGTACTGAAGTGTACTGGCCAGGAGGCGCGTCAGGCGCCACATCCGCCAACGCCGGACGCCAGGTGCAGCTCTCGCTGCGGCTGTCGTTTTAACTTGAGCATTCCACACTGCGAACCAGTTCCGGCCATGAAGTTTGGCCGGAACTGGCACGCTGGCGTAGTCTTCGTAGCGAAATTCTGGAATCCCCCCAGAACTATTGAGTCGCAGGTGGAAGAGACACAAGAATGAAGAGGCGGACGTTTCTTTTACATTCAGGCGCCGGCCTGGCAGCGGCCGCCCTGCCGGCATTCGGCCAGTCGCCAGCGGGCCAGGCAAGCGGCGCGCACCACGCGGAAACGAATGCGGCGAAGGGCGTTCGCCGACCGATTGTGCATCCTGGCATATTGCAGACTCGGTCCGACCTCGAGTTCATGAAGGCCAAGATCCAGGCTGGCGAAGAGCCATGGAAATCAGCGTGGGGTCTCTGGCTCGACAGCCCGGTCACATCGCTTGATTTCACGCCTAAGCCATACGTTCATGTGATTCGCGGCGCGTACGATGCCGGAGAGAAGGGCGGCCGCGAGCTCCAGGAAAGCGCAAACGCGGCGGAAAACCACGTAATGCAGTGGTATGTGGCCGGGGACGAGGCGCATGCCCGCAAGGCGATCGAGATCTTCGACGCCTGGTCAGGCACCCTTGCGGACTTTTTCGAGAACGACGCAATGTTGCTGGCCGGGTGGACGGGCGGGCAGTTCTGCAACGCGGCAGAGATCCTGCGCGGGACGTACCCCAAATGGAGCGAGCAATCGCAGGAGCAGTTCAAGCGCATGCTGCTGACGGTCTATGTGCCGCTGCTGCGAATGTTTTACCCCGAAGCAAACGGTAACTGGGACGCGGCGATCATGTACACGCTTCTGGCGATCGGCGTTTACTGCGAGGATCGCAACCTGATGGAGTCAGTCTATCGGCACTTTCGCACGGGACTCGTGAACAGCGGCATCACGCGTTACGTCTATCCGAACGGGCAGTGCGAGGAGACATGCAGAGACCAGGGCCACACGCAACTCGGACTTGGATTCCTTACCGATACCTGCGTTGTGGCATGGAACCAGGGCGTCGACCTGTTTGAGGAGGCTGACAACCGGTTGGCGCTGGGGATTGAGTACACGGCGCGCTACAACCTCGGCGAGGATGTGCCTGTTTATGGCAGGATCGGCGCAGGATCGCGGGGGCATTTCAGCGACATCTACCACACGGCGTTGCAGCACTATCGCTATGAGAAGCACATGGCGATGCCGTACACCGAGCGGGCAGCGCAAAAGGTGGTGCGCGCGCATAGCGTGGCGACGATGTTTCGCGGCGACGACGGCAAAGCGCCCGGGCAGTTGAAGCCATCGCCGGCACCCTCAAAGATCGCGGCGACGGCGGGAGCGCAAGTCAAGCCGATGGGCCCGAAGACAGCCGCGGATATCACTGTCGCACCGGGAGAGTCAATCCAGGATGCACTGGACAAACTGAAAGCGAGCGGAGGAGGAACGCTGGCCCTTGAGGCGGGATTGCACACGCTGCCGGCAACCCTGAAACTGCCGAGCAAAGTGACGATTGCGGGGACGGGGATTGACTGCGAGCTGTTTCTCGATCCCGCGAAAGCCGGGAATGAGGCAGCGATTGTGAATGCGGAGCCGGACTTGCATGACGTGGTGTTGCGCGATTTGGTGATTGAAGGTGGAGAAATGCCTCAGGCCTCGCGCGATCCGAATACTGACGTGGGGCGGCGACGGCTTGCGCATGGACCGACTCGTGCGGGAATTGTGTTTCAGGGTGACGGAAAGACGGTTTTGAGTCATGTCAGGTTTGAGCACATCACGGTGCGCAACTGTACCTACAGCGCTGTAGAGTTGTTCGGGGTCGAGCAGGTGGACGTCGTCAACAGCGATATCTCGGGGAGCGGCGGGATGGTGCCACCGGGCCCAGGGAAGAACCACAACTTGAAGATGAATCATGTTTCGCGCGTTACGATCAGCGGCTCGCGGTTCGCGGATTCGATGTGGGGGCATGGGATCGCGGTGATCTTCGGGCGAAACATCACGATTCGCGATTGCGAGCTCTCGCGCAACCAGCTCGACGGCGTGATGATTGCCGAAAGCGAGCAAGTGATGGTGGAAGATTGCCTGGCGGAGGGCAACGGGTGCGCGGGGATTGGGCAGGAGACATGGATGGATCGGAACCGTGACGTGACTGCCGGAAATAACATTTTGCGCAATAACGTTGTGGTGAGTTGAAAACTCTCTACCTCTGGGGAAAGGCAACGCGATAAAGATGACGACAATCAATCGGAGAGAGATGATTGCGGGCACAGCGGCGCTGCTCGGGAGCGCCCATTTGCCGTTCGCAATTGCGGTGCAGCAGACAGGCGCAGCAATCAGCCATCCGGCAAATATGAATCTTCCTGAGAAGCCGAAGGATCTGTTTCGTTCCACCTTTTCGCCGGAGTTGCTGTCAAAGTCCCTGGTCTCCGCAGCCGAGTGGCATCCCTATCCCACAGCGTCCGAGCGTGAGCCATGGCAACAGGTGCCGAGGGAAATCGCGGATGCGATCGTGGGGCGCGCCGAAAAGATCAAGGGCACGGAATGGGAATCGCTCCCGGCCACGGTCTTTCTCGAATACAGGCGTAACGGGAATCGCTCCCATTTCGAGCGCTACTACTTTACGCGCCGAGTGCGGCTGAATGACCTCGCGCTTGCTGAGTGCGTGGAAGGCAAGGGCCGCTTTCTCGACGAGCTCATCAACGGCATCTGGCTGACATGCGAAGAGACGTTCTGGGGCCTTCCGGCGCACCTTGTGCTCGAGAAAAATCACCCCGGCTCTGGCCTGCCGGATGTTGAAGAGCCTGTCGTCGACCTGTTCGCAGCCGAGACAGGAGTGGCGATGAGCTGGATTCACTATCTGCTCGGCCCTCAGCTCGATCAGGCAAACTCGATGGTCATGCCTCGCATCCGGTTCGAAGTCAAGCGCCGCATCCTAGACCCCGCATTCGCGCGCGACGATTTCTTCTGGATGTTCAAGGAATACAACGGACAAACTCATCGCTTGGGCAACTGGACAAGCTGGATCGACTCGAACTGGCTGGCGGCCAACCTGCTCCTCGAACCAGATTCCGAACGACGCAAAGCCGCAATTCTCAAGATCTGCCACAGTCTTGATGACTATCTCGACGATTACTCCACGGATGCCTGCTGCCAGGAGGGCCCGGGCTACTGGAATGTGTCGCCCGGATCCTACTTCGACTGCTGCGCCCTGCTGACCTCGGCCACCGGCGGAGCAGGCAATCCCCTTACCGACCCGTTCGTTCGCAAGATGTTTCGATACATCGCCGACGTTCACATCAACGGGGATTGGTTCGTCGATTACGGGGACGCGCCGCCGAAGATGGAAGAATGCGGCGAGTTTCTCTATCGCATTGGGTCTGCCACCGATTGCACCACGCTGCAGCGTTATGGCGCCTTCAATGCCACAGCCGCCGCCCATGGCGGGGATTTTCCAGATGGGCAGGGGCATCTGGGACGGCAATTCCCCAACGTTCTCGCGTACGCGAAAGCCATCGCCGCAGAAAAACAGGATGCTCTCGTCCGCGATTCGTGGTATCCCGACCTCGGCCTGATGACCGCGAGAATCAAAGAGGGCTCGACTGAGGGGTTTTACCTCGCCATGCAGGCAGCTCCCAATCAACGTCCGCACGGTCACAACGACTCGGGAAGCTTCATCGTCTTTCACGGCGGCAACCCGCTGTTTGTCGACATTGGCCCGGAAGCCTACACCGCACCACGTTACAAATTCTCGGTGCAGTCCGCCTATCATAACCTGCCCACGATTGGCGGCGTCATGCAGAGCAACAAAAGCCCCAGATATCGCGCCAGCGACCTTCGTTATTCCACTGACGATTCCCGCGCCTTTGTCTCGATGAATCTCGCAACGGCCTATCCCGATGAGGCGGGGATCGAGCGCTGGACACGCACACTAACGCTGGACCGCACAGCAAACCGCATCCGCCTTAATGAAGATTTTCAGTTGCAGAAGAAAGTCCCGGTTCAGCTTTCCTTCATGACCCCATGCATTCCGACACAGGGTTCCAAAGGGGAGATCGTTTTCGCCGCAGCCGACAAGTCGGCACGCGACGTGACCCTCAGCCACGATACCGCGCTCCTTGCCGCGACGATCGAGAAGATCGACTTGACCGACGATTGGCTGGTCGACCGCTGGGGCAAAACCATTTATCGCGTACTTCTCACATCAGTTGCACAGACCGATAACGGCAAGTGGAGCATTGAATTCGCCTGATTCGGTTCCAAAGTTTGCGCTTAGGAAGTCTCGTCGGCTCGATGTGCACATGAATGAGCGAGGTACGTGTCGTTACGAAGTGCGTGTGCGAGCGCATTCGGCTTTTTGTGGAAGTTTGCTTGAATTTCTCTGGATTTGCAGTGGAAAGAATAGGAGCGAAATCATGCGGATCTGCTTTTTGTTGCAAGTCCGGCCGGAAAGGGTTGAGGAGTACCGGGCGCGGCACGCGCGAGTGTGGTCGGAGTTTCAGGATGCCTTGCGCGAAACTGGCTGGAAGAATTACTCGCTTTTCCTTCGCCCGGACGGTATGCTCGTCGGATATCTGGAAGCAGAGGATTTTGCCCGTTGCTGCGCTGCGATGAAAGAACATCCGGTGAATGAGCGCTGGCAGGTAGAGATGGCACCGCTTTTCGAGGGTCTTATGAGCGGCGGTGCAGATGAAAATATGGAGCCGCTGCAAGAAGTGTTTCATCTGGACTGATCCCGGATGCAAGCCTCGAGCCTGGGCGCGATATGGCCGGCGGATTCAATGAGTCACACCTGAACAACTATCCTTTTGCCCATTCGATGGAGCTGCCACCGCGTGCCAACACGTTGACTTTGCCGAAGAACAACGACATTTGAATTCTCGCTATCCCCGTAGCTAAGGAAAATTCCGAAGTCGAATCGGCTCGGCCGATCTACGACACGCTGCAACGAGCAGACAAGAAAGAAAAGGGACAAATCGAGAAAGGTGCGGAATGAACAGGAGAACCTTTAATAAGTTGGCCGGTATGAGCGCTGCCGCGGCGATCGCGGGCGGTGCCGGATTGTACGCGCAGGAGAATGAATCTGCAGGAGCCGGGGCGGGAGAGATTATTCTCGAGGACGACAAGCTGCTCGTTGCATTTGACAACGCGTCTGGCGCACTGACGCGCATGGTGCGCAAAACGACGCAGTGGGAGATCGAGCAACGGCCTGAACTCGGGATCTCGTTCCGACTTCTGGTCCCCCTGCCAAAGCAGCGCGCCGACTTCGTCCTGGGACAAAAGCAACGCGCTGCTTCAGTTGAAAAGGTCTCGGGCAATCGTGTGGAGATCGTTTGGAAAAACCCTGTGAGCGAGCACGGTGGTCTGGTACCTTTGACGCTCGCGGCCACCGTGAGACTTGAGGACGGCGTTCTGAGCTTCGAGGCCACAGTCATAAATGACTCTGAATTGACGGTGGAGACGATCGACTATCCATATTTCGGCGATCTGAACCCGCCGGAAAAGGGCGAGAAGATGGAAGCCGACCATATGTGGTATGCGAACCTGGTCGTCGATGAAATTCACCCACACTTTAACAATGACAAAGGCTATTGGGGAGTGAATTTTCCGACCAGAAGCATCGAGTCGAAGGAGAGCCTCTTTTGCCTGATCCAAGCCGAGAAGCAGGGGCTCTATGCCGAGATCGGCGATCCGACCCAGCCCTACCTTATGGAATTCACCTTTGAGCAACATCCCGGAGTTGTGCAGTCGCTCGATAACAACGTTCCAGAACAGGACAAGCTTTCGGGGCGTGACGTGCATCTGGAATTTCGCTGCTGTCATTTCCTGTTCGTTCAGCCTCACTCCACGAAGAAGACGGCGCCCGTGAGCATGTGCACCTATGACGGCGACTGGCATGGCGGGGTGGATGTGTACAAGAAGAGGCGTGCGCAATGGTTCAAACGGCCCCACATTGCCGAATGGACCAGAGATGTTCACTCGTGGCTGCAACTACAAATTGACGGCGCGGAGCAGGACTTCTCCATTCCCTATCGCGAGCTTCCCAGGTACATCGACGAGTGCGCGGCCAACGGAGTTACAGCCATCCAGTTGGTCGGTTGGAATATTGGAGGGCAGGATGGAGGCGACCCATGCCTTGACACCGATCCCGGCCTGGGCACTTGGGAAGAATTGCACCAGGCGATCCTTCACGCGCGTAGCAAGGGCGTGAAGATGATCCTGTTTGCCAAACCGGTTTGGGCCGACCGCACCACCGAGTGGTGCAAAACGGAGCTTTACAAGTATGCTGCCACCGATCCGTACGGAACTCCCTATGAGATCGGCGGTTACAGTTACACAACGCCCACGCAACTGGCCGGCATTAACAACAGACGGCGCTACATCATGGACGTGCAATGCCAGGCTTATCGCGACATTGCAACCCGGGAGTTCGAGAAAATCGTGAACCTGGGAGCGGCGGGCTGGCTACACGACGAGGTCTGCTGGCACGGCCCGGTGGATTATTCGTTCAGCAACGATCACGGCTATCCGGCCCCGGGCTATCTCTATGGAGGAGATTTGCCGCTGGCCGAACAGATGCGTGCGGCCGCGGACAAAGTGGATCCCGACTTCGTCTTCGCAGGTGAAGCGCCGAGCGAATGGTTGCTGCAGCAGTACCCGGTATCGTACTTCCGGATCACAAACGACTCGCGTCCCGTCTGCCGCTACATCGACTCGCAGGCACCGCTCATGGCGGCGGCAACCGGATTCGACGATCGCGAAATGCTCAATCTGATTCTTCTGAATCGATACATCATTAGTTATGAGCCGCTCAATTTCAAGGGACGTGTGACGGATTTCCCACTTACTCTCGAATATGGAAAGAAGATCGACGCTTTACGGCGCAGGTACAGAGCATTTCTGTGGGACGCAGAGTTTCGCGACACACTCGGCGCCACCGTCACGTCGGACGGGAACCATCGTCATTCAGTCTTCGTGACAACTGGTGGTAAGCGCGCGGTGGTAGTCGTCAACCAGGAGTACGGCAAAACTATTGCGGCAAGAGTAATTCTCCCAAGTCCCGGAAGTTTTGTAGTGGCAACACCGGAGCAGCAGGAGAGTCAGCCGACCGCGGGTACTGTGACGATCGCGGCGCGTTCGGCCGCGGTGATTATGGAGTTGTAACACCTCTACGAAAGGAGTCAATCGTGAAAAGAGTAGAAAACGGTCAAGCTGCTGCGGAACTTATGTTCAGGCGCCTATTGACTCGAGCCGGATGTCTCTTTGTCGCTCTGATGTTTTTTTGTGCCGGCTTAGCTCAACTGCCGGCGCAGAATCGGAATATTGAAACTTCGCCCGCTACTCTTCGGCTTTCGGAGGAGAACGGAGATTTAGTCGGTGTGCATTGGAAGAATCCAGATCTCGAAGTGATCGGGGAGCCACGGCTGGGAGAAAACTTCCGCATCGTGTTGCCGCAGGAAGGCTACGAGGCGGAACTACTTCAACAGCCGCGATCAGAAGGTCAGCAGCATTGAGGTAACGCCTGATGGCGTCCTGTGCACTTACGACTCTCTCGAGAATGACCGGGAAACCGTTCCGCTCACAGTGCGTTACCGGATTCAGATCGCCGGAGAGCAGATCCATTTCTCGATTGAGGTTGACAATCCCACCGACAGAAAGCTATCGCGAGGTGATGTACGGGATTGTAGGCGGCCAGCAGGGCATTGGAGACAGGCTCGATACCGAATCGATGGTTCCCAGCTGGACCTCGAATCTCGCGCCGGGTCTCTTTTCACGCTTTCATGGCGGCGGATATGGCGGCGGGAATCTCGGCATTCGCTACGATGCCGGCGCCTTTCACTTATCCCGGCAACATGCAATGGGCTGGATGGATGTGTATAACCCCAAGGCCGGCCTCGGCTACTACTATGCCAACCAGGATACTGAAACCCGGCTCACACTGCTCGAAGTGGAGTTGCGGCCATTCACGAAGAGCGCAAGCGTGCGGGATAGTTGGCCTACACCGGCGGAGGCCAATGGAGAACCGACTCGGTTTGACTATTGGCTGGGTCAACTTTCCCTATGTGAGTCAACGGAACGTTCAAGGCCGGACCCGTGGCGCTTGCAAGTTCACAGCGGCGACTGGCACGCCGCGAGCAAAATCTATCGCTCGTGGTTCGATCAGCATTTCAAGATCGATCGCCCTCCCGACTGGCTGCGCAAAGAAAACGCCTGGCAGTCGATCATTCTTTCGAACAGCGAGGATGTTGTCGTTCATCGCTTCGATGAGTTGCCCAAGCTCGCCGCGGATGCGAAGAAGTACGGAATCACGACATTTGAAATTCTCGGCTGGGATATGGGCGGAATCGATCGCGGATATCCGCAGTACCGGCCCAACCCGCGTCTTGGGTACTCCAGAGGAATTCAAAAAGGCGCTGGCTGACATACGCGCGCTCGGGGTGCATCCACTCATTTTTTCCAACATTCAATTTGCCGACACAGCGACGCCGCTCTTCCGTGACGACTTGAAGCAATATGCCGTTGAAGGCCGCTGGGCGCCCGATTTGGAACTGCATGGCTGGGGCGAAGGGAACTATCAGCGCGCGTTCCGGCTTGACGCGATCGAACATGACACTGGTGAGCCCCGCACACCCCGAATTCCGAAAGTTTCTGATCGACCAGTATCTCGAACTGGTTCGTGACGGTGCCGAGGGATTTCAACTCGACAAAACAAATGCCTTGGCAGCGCTCGACTTTCAACCCACATCTTCCAGTTTCGCCAGATAAGTCGCTGCCGCAAGGCTTGATCGAGACTTTCCAGGAATTAATTCCTGCAGCGCGAGCCATCAACCCCAATTTCTCCCTCGCTTCCGAGATATGGTTTGATCGGGTGTTGCCCTATGTCGATGTCTCCTATATGCGCATGGGTACCGTCGATATGGGATTCGACAGCATTCCGATATACATTTCCAGAGTGGACTGGAACGATCTTTGGCGAGAGTCCCGGCGATATCAATCCGATGAACAATGGGATGCGTTATGGACTTGTGTGGGATCTGGCGCCTCGGCACTACAACGATTCCGCGGATGAGCCGCTGACCCGGCCGCTGGCGAACTATGTCAGCGAACTGATCAGGATCCGCAAGAAGTTCGAAGACCTTCTCTTCTTCGGACGATTTAACGACACAATGGGCGCAACAGTCCAAGGCGGACCGGATATCCGTTATTCCGTCTTCAAGGCAATGGATTCGAGCAGCAAGGATGTCGCGAGCGTCATTGTCAACTTTGGCGATGCACCGGAGCCGGCTGCAATCAATATCGATGGGGCTAGCGGAGAGGTAATTGTTGCGGTCCCAGGTCAGCCTGATCGTCAGGCCGCTCTGCCACTGCGTTTGTTGATTCCCCCACACAAACTTGCGGTCGTGGTGAAGCGGGTGTCACGCAAATAAGAGCATTCGATCAAGCGCGAGATTGCTGCGCATTCCGCGGCTCGCTAATATTTCATCGGTCAGCGGGTTAATGAGACAGCTTTGGCTAGTGGGTTGCTTCGGGTCTGCGATTGAATTTGGAGCGATCCGATGCGGGTTCAACACAGCAACGCGTTGAGTGGGAGTTTCATACGCCATGTTGTTTTGGAAAGCATGAGTTGACTCATTTCGGCGATGGAATCCAGGCTGGACATCAGATTTGGTCTGGCTCTTATAAAAAGACCGTAATAGAGCGCCCCGCCAGCAGCGCATGGTCAACATTAATGCCGCGCGCCGGCGCCTTTATCCGGCAATGATTCAAAGGTTAAAGCGCTTGTCTGGGATGAATCAGATGATTTAATCTACTCCTCGCGCCGCGATGCGCCGTGCTAGTTTTCGACACGCCGATTCGGGAGGTGGGCGAGATTTCATCCCAGTCCAAAACCGAAGAACTTCAGAATGTACTCCTAGAAAACCTCAGGATGAGGCGCGGCGCAACTGTAATAGGAGACATCTTGTACGCGCCCGGGGGCGCCTGTGGCCCGAGGATGCAGCAGGACTATCAACTTGTTGTGATGCACGAAGGGTGCCTCGATCTGCATCTCGACGACAAGCAGATCCATGTCGAGCCGGGATGCGGGATCCTTCTGAGTCCTAGACATCGCGAGTATTTTCTCTTTTCAAAAGAGTCTGAAACACATCACAGCTGGTGTGCTGTTGCGCCACGAGCCGTTCCACAACACCTAAAAAAAGAATTCCAAATGCTTCGAGGGCCAGTTCCATTTGCCGGCAAAATGCTGAGACTTCTCGAAATGAGCAGAACGGCGAAGCCAACCGCAACGGCCGAGGAACCGCTTCAGGCTGGGTACTATCTGGGCCTGGGGCTTGCGCTCTTCTGCGATTTTGCGCTCGCTGTGCGTAGTGGTAACACTACGACGTCAACTGCTGAAGCGCTCCATGCGAGGCTGGAGAAGTTTATCTGGGAGCATTATGCGGTGCACTTGTCGCTACATGATCTTGCCCGGGCCGTCGGGGTATCGCGACAACATCTTCTCAAGATTTGCCGTGTACTCCAAAAGCCGACACCGATTTCACAGCTTTATACAGTTCGTCTCGAAGTGTCTACAGATCTCTTGCGCCAGACAGGTCTCTCCGTCGGAGACATCGCCGAGAAGTGTGGATTCGAAAGCATCTTCCACTTTTCGCGAAAATTCAAAGAAAGATTCGGATTGAGCCCGGCTACCTGGAGGAAACAACTATGGCAGATGGCCAAAGATTAAATGCTGAGGAGTCGTTCCTGCTTCGCTAAAGTGCACTTGGCATCATCTTAAATTTGGTTGAGTTTGCTCCGCCTCGCACGAATTCTAGACGCTCGCTTTCCCCTAAACAGCCAAGTCCACGCCTCCTCCGAGCTTCCGATTTCAGTCAAGACACGAACAGTTTGTCGTGTTCGAAGGCGCTGCGTGCATAGCATGAGCATGATTCACCACAGACAAATTTATTGTTCTTATGGGCATGGACAGTTGTAGGTGACGAGCGCGTAAAGTTGTCGCGGACGGTTTTTCAATCTCACGATCAATGGAATCGGTTTCGTGCCCGAAGAGGCAGGCAACTCGAATTCAGACGGATTGGGCGTACGGCATACAACGACCGCTCGCTGGGCAGATAAAGGTCGACGTGAAGAACATATGAACTTTGGGAGGACATTCAGATGAGAGATTTTGCTTCCGCTGTGACTCGTGCATCCCGCAAATGGAACTTCATTATTTGGGCCGTGGCAGCTGTTTTGGGACTGGCCATCGGCTCGCTGAGCGCCTCAGGGCAAAGCGGCGCTGGGGCGATCCAAGGTACGGTGACAGACCAAACAGGCGCGGTCATCACTGGAGCTGCGATCCAAGTGGTGAATAAAGCAACGGGCATGGTTTCGAATACGAAGTCGAACCGGGTTGGGTTTTTTCAGTCGCCTGGACTGTTTACCGGAAGTTATGACGTGACGGTTATGGCGCCGAACATGAAAACTTATGAGCGAAGCGTCGAGTTGATGGTGGACCAGGCTGCCGTGATTAATCCGGTGATGACCCCCGGCGAGGTGACTCAAAGAGTTGAGGTAAATGCGGACTCGGCTCAGCTTGTCGACAAAGAAAACGGCACGCTTGGGACGACCCTTGAAAGAGGAAGAATCGACCAGATCCCGATGAATGGGCGCGTGCTGACAACGCTGACAAACATGACAGTCCCGGGCATAGAGTCCGGCGCTGCCAGCAACCCCACCGGCACGGGCCAGCGCGTCAACGGCCTTATGACCGAGGCCCTTGAATATGTCGCCGACGGGGTCCCGATGAATAACCTGCAGTTTGGCGGCCAGGCTAATTCATTTAGCGGCATTTTGCCCGACCCGGACTCCGTCCAGGAAGTGGAAGTGGAAACAAGCAACACCAGTGCGGCGTACACTACGCCAGGCACCGCCGTTGTAACCACGAAGTCAGGGACGAACCAGCTTCACGGGTCGTTCTTTGAAACCGCTCGTAATAACGCGTTGGGTGTCGCCAAACAGCGACAAAATCTAAATACAAATGGCAACTTCAGCACGCCACCATATATCCGCAACGAATTCGGCGCTTCGATCGGTGGCCCGGTCGTTTTGCCTCATGTTTATCATGGGAAGGACAAGAGCTTCTTCTTCTTTGCCTACGAGCGTTATTCACTTGTCAATCTCGTATCCTCAGCAGGTTTGACGGTGCCAACAGCCGCCGAAAAAAATGGCGACTTCAGCGCCATGAAAAATAGCACGGGATTGGTAGCCATTTACGACCCATCCACAACCGCACCTTCATCGACATGCGTGAACAACCTGGGTGCAATATCCAACAGCACCTGGTGCCGCAAGCAGTTCGCATACAATGGCAACCCGAATACGATTAACCCGGCGCTTTTAGACCCGGAAACGAAGATTCTGCTGGCCATGTCCCCGCCGCCAACTTCGGCGGATAACCCTCTTATCACCAGCAACCTCACAACACCCAACAAAACTGTCCAGATTATTCCGACAATCACCTTTCGGCTGGACCATGCGTTCAACGAGAAGAATAAGGCGTTCCTCCGTTACACCCAGACCTACCAGGCAGACGACAACCTGTACGCTGGCAATTATGAAACCCTCGCTTCGGGACCCTTTCCTGCCGGCGCAAGCGGGCTGGCTGTCAATAGCGACACGAACTTTGGCGCGGCGGTAGGGTACACCCATATTTTTTCACCGCGGTTCTTTGCCGAAACCAACATCGGCCAGCAATGGTTCATGGAATTTTCCGGCGGCGGCGGCCCACATACCGATTTCACCTCCCTGCTTGGGTTGCCCAATCCCTTCAATGTGCCCGGATTTCCCTCGATCGGCGGCATGAACACGACGGGCTTCACGGGTAACCAGAACCAATACCAGCAGAACTCGATCGATTCCAGAATCGAGGAGAACCTGACGAAGATCGAAGGGCGGCACCAATTGCAATTCGGTGGCCTCTACCGCCATGAAAGGATCTTTTACCTTCCCAGCCAACAACCGCAGGGCCCCAATTTTGCCAATGGCCAGACAACTGGGCTTGAGAATCCGAATACAGGAACATCGGACTCGGCGTGGACCAATACCGGTCTTGCCGACGCAGATTACTATCTTGGTGGGGCAACCAGCTACAAGGTGGAACTGGAGCCGATTGGAGCTTCGTACCGCATTCAAACGTTAGCCGGGTATTTTCAGGACGACTGGCATGCGAAACGGAACTTGACGGTCAACATCGGGCTTCGCTACGAAGCTCATCCTGGCCAGAAGGCAACGGACAACATCACGTTAGCTCCCGATCTCAATCACGCGGCCATCGTGCTGGGTGACTCCATTTCCGACATTATTGCCAAGGGTCGAACGACCCAGGCAATCATTACCGCGATGCAGAACGTCGGGGTGGTATTCGAAACGCCCGCTCAAGCTGGATTTCCGAGCAGCCTGTTTGAGAACGACTATGCTATCTTCCTGCCGCGTCTCGGATTTTCCTATCAACCGTTCGGCGATAAACACGGCAGCGTAATTCGCGGCGGATACGGCAGATACACGTATCAAATGGCCGATCGTTCCGAAAACCCCACCCCAACATCGGCGCCGTTCACAGAAGCTTACACACAAGCATTTACCAACGCGGCTCAGACTCCAGACAATCTTCCTAACTACAATCTCCGGGCGCCGCAAAACAACTCGCCGTCCTGGACCCTGGGATCCACGGGTACGCCCGTTTTAGGTGTAAACACTTCAAATGCGGTAAACATAAACATCACGAATCCCTTGGCGCCAGGTGGAATTCTGCCCGGAGTCGGAATTGGGGGAGTGGACCCAGACTACAAGCCCGATTTCGTTACTGAGGCTAATGTCACCGTGGAGCAGGCACTCAAGGGAAACTCGGTTGCACGCATCGGGTGGGTGTTTACTCATGGAACAAATCTTGATCAAGGTTGGCGGCCTAACATTGCCGACTCCACCTATGCCTGGGAAATGAATACAGGCACTCCGCCACCAAATGGCGGGACTTCGACAATAGGAACTTGCCAATACGCGGCAACCGCACTCAACCCCTGGAATTGCACCACCTATGGCGATTTCTATTATTACGACAAGACTGGCTGGTCGAATCACAACGCGCTCCAAGCTTCATATCAGCGTCTGATGCATCGGGGCTTTGCGTTTCAAGCCATCTACGTCTGGTCCAGGTCGTTTCGGTTGGGCGGGAATTCAACACGCGACGGTGCGACCTATACCGCCCAGGGTTTTGCCAGCGGTTCGCTTGCGCAATTAAGCTTGTTTCCATCGGGAATTGCTACCCCGTCTGCTCTTCCGCCGCCACGGCCTGCGGGGTTACCCACCTATGCGCAGTGGCATGGATTAGAGAGGTTTGAACAATATAATCTCGATCCTGCGATACCACAACAACACCTCCAATTCAACTGGGTTTACGATCTCCCCTTTGGGCGCGGGAAATGGCTGCTTGGGAATGCGAATAAGTTTGCGGATGAACTGGCTGGCGGCTGGCAGTTTGCTGGAGATGCTCAAGTTGTCTCGCAGGACTTCCAGGTTGGCAGTTCGAATTGGGGCGCTTTCAATAAACTCGTGACCTACAAACATAACCAACCCAAAGTCACGGACTGTACCAGTGGTGTCTGCCACCCAGAGTATCTCTGGTTCAACGGCTACATTTCGCCGAAGCAGATTGCGGGCCCCGGCGGGACCTGCGTGACGAATTGCATCTCTGGCCTGCCCACTAACTATGTCCCGTATGAGACCCCAATCAACAACGATCCCACCCAAGCGCAGTTTGGTACCAACAATATAATGCTTTCTTCGCCTGCCCTCCTGGCTTCGAACAAGGGCAGCCCTGTTACGGTCAATTACTTGCCGTACACCACATCTGGGTTCTCTTCGAACCCGTACTCGCACAGCTTCCTCAGAGGACCGGTGAACTACCTTGCAGATCTATCACTCTACAAGGTTTTTCCAATCACAGAAAGGGCTAACTTCAGGCTGAACTGGGACGTGTTCAATGCTTTCAATATTCAGGGATTGAACAATCCAAACACCGGTAGCGGCCTGCAGGCGATCCAGCCCGGCGTCTCGGGCGGAGCCAGTTCTTTCTGGGCGAACGGTCGCGAAGTACAGCTGACGGCGCGGCTGACATTCTAACCGTGCTGCGAGCGAAGGTGTTGAATCCGGCCGACACCAATCCGCGGGGTGGAGGCCGGATTCGCACATCAAGAAGTTGTATATAGTACGGTTCAGGTACTCCAAGAAGGGTTTCGGATCTGAGGGAGCGGGAGCTCTTCGACTGCAATCGGCCGGGAAGCTGAGCACGAGAGCGGCCGAGCGCACGGAAGCAAATCATTCACTAGTAATTCCCGGGCCAAGCTGCGTCCGGATCCCGTCTTTCTCGCGTTTGCGATCGCCATGTGCAAGTCATTCACGAGAGGGAGAGGCGTGGGAAGCGCCGCAGCCCAACGAATCGATTCAAAAGATCGATAGCGAATATGAAAGAGACAAATCTCGTTCACTTATGAATTTTTCTAAGCATGCGACCACGCGTCGCCAGTTCTTCAAAACTTCGGCATGTGCTCTTGCTTCCGTTCCGATGCTTCGCACCCTTCCGTGGACGGCGCGGGCAAACCGTCTGGTCGCAACAAATGATCCGACCAGTGGAAACACAGCTGGATCATCTTCTTTGCGAAACTATCTTGGTAAAGACACGCGCTTGAGTATATCGATGTGGGACTTCTCGTGGCTGGAGTCAAGCTACCCTGGGGGGCCGTACGAAGATCTCGAACGGCGAATTGCCGAGGCCGGCGAGCGCGGTTACAACACGTTACGGGTCGATTGTTTTCCGTCGCGCATTTTGGAGCCCAAATCGCACTTCGATCAGAACTGGAATGCGGGCGCTAATCTGCCGGCCTGGGGAATGATTGCCAAGCCATTCTCCTGCAACGTCCGCAAGCGCCTCTGCGAACTTGCCGACCTCTGCCGCAAATATGACCTATGGATGGGTTTGGACAGCTGGGACAAGAATCACATGTTTACTGCCGCCGATCCCGAGCATTGGAAGGACCAGCACATTGCAGCCGCCGACGAAGAGCGGGCTTTTACTCGCTACGGCGAGCTTTGGGTCCGTGCCCTCAAGATTATGCGCGAGGACGGGATATTGGAGCGTGCGGTATGGATCGCTCCTATGAATGAAGTACCCCACTTCGGAGGCCGCAGCGTTGAATCGGTAATCGCGCTGCAGCGGATGCCTAAAAGCGAAGGCGAGACGAGACTTGAAGCCTCAAAGGCACTGGACGCAATCTATCGCCGACTCAATGACTATATGGGCGCGCCGATCAAGTCTGAAGTCGCAAGAGAAAATATCCCAATGTCCTATTCTTCCCTTGGCGCTGAGAATTATGCCTCGCGCGTGTCCGACCTCTACGACGTAGTCGACATCCATTTCATGCCGGGGGTAATTGAGGACGCGGAGGATCAACACGCCTTCCAGATGGCTGGCCCCGGCGCCCCGAACGGTAACTTTCACGATCTGGAAAAGTACGATCTCAAACGGTATTCCATCGCCTGGGATAGCGCTTGCCGCAAGCAATATCCCGCAATGCTGAAGCGAGTATCGAGCTATTTCACCACGGCGCTTGAAAACACCGTCTTGCCGTCAGGCAAGCGACTCCAAGCAATCATTACGGAATCCTTCGGTCCTTGCTACTGGCCCGATAGCCCGTTGGTTAGCTGGGAATGGTACAAGCGCTATAACGCCGACGCGCTGCGAGTTGTCGCCTCGATGAACTTTACCGGCGCCAGCTTGTCTAATTACGGTGAGCCGCTCTTCACGCTTTGGAATGACCCGGGATGGCATTGGGCTGGAAACAATTATTTCCGAGCAGGATCATTGCTGTCCTGAGAAAACATAGCTGGTGTCGCTCGAAAGATCGCGTCGTCGCGGGCAAGTTCGCTGCTGAGCGCCGTCTGATCCTGATACGAATAAAAAGCTGGATTGACTTCAGGCGTATGCCGTGGCCCTCCGGGGCCTTGGACTAGCCGTCTTAGAGGGCGGGCGCATGGGAGTTGCGGAGGATTCGGCGACGGTGGACGATCGACGCGGGACCACCTCCGCGGTGCACATAAATCGGTCACAGCGGGAGTCACCAACAGCGGCGTTGCGGCTCGGTTCGCTTCCCGATGAGTATGGGCGCAATCAATTGACATCTGGAAACCGAACTGGCTCTGAAAGACGATACAGTGGTGCGAACCGATCAGATTTCTTCGAGAGCAAGCGGGGCACCGAGTTCCTTCTGAATGCGAAGCAAGCGTGCCCACAAATCTCGCCTGATATCCACGTGTGCGGGATCGTCGGCGAGATTGCGCGTTTCCCACAAATCCTCGACGAGATCAAAAAGCTGAACCTGGCGTGCCTTGGGATACACGATGAGCTTGTGCCGCGCAGTCGAACGCTGCGCTGGTAACCGATGTAACGACAGAAGACGGCATCGTGGAGTGACTTGTCAGTATGCAGGAGCGGCACAAGGCTGGGGAATTCGACGGTGTACGGAACCGCTGCGCCAGCGAGTTCGCAAGTTGTGGCGTACATGCTGTGCTGATAGACGAGCTCGTCAACGACGCGTCAGGGCTGAATGCCAGGGCCGGAGATTAGCAACGGCATACGCACACTGCAATCGTAGAGAATCTGCTTGCCCATGAGGCCGTGCTCGCCAACGGCAAGGCCGTGGTCGGTAGTGAGGATGATGTATGTGTTGGATGCGCGGCCAGACTGCTCGAGCGCGGCAAGGATTCTCCCGATCTGTGCGTCCATGTAAGAGATGAGGGCATAGTATTCACGGCGATGGAACTGGACTGCCTCTTTGTGCGCGGGAACGGCGCAAGCATTTCATCGCGCACGCGAGCGTCGCCGTGATCGAAAGGATGTTCAGGAAGATAGTTGGGGGGAATTTCGATTTTGTCCTGTGGGTAGAGATCCAGATACTCTTTCGGAGATTGCCGAGGATCGTGCGGCGAGTTGAAGCCGACGTACATGAAGAAAGACTTGTCGCGGTGAGCAAGCTGATTGGTTAGAAAATCGGAAGCAACATCGGCGTAGACGCTGCACGCGTGCTCGGTGCGGTCGGGAACGGCGCTGCGCCAAAGAGCTGCGCTAACCCAGTGACCTCGCTGCGACTCGACGTCGGGTTGCCAGGTATTGCCGGGGCTGGGGCGATCGTATGCGGGTCCCTTCTCTGGTGTGGAGATGAACATGGCGGGGCCAATTGGACCCATTTCACGAAAACCGCGGCCGAGCAACGGCGAGCTTAGATGCCACTTGCCGCAAATATAAGTGTCATAGCCGGCACCGCCCCTTGTCTGGCCCCAGGTTTGCACTTCATCGTCATGTTGCTGGGCGCGGAAAGCAGTGAGGCCGGTGTTAAGAATGGTGCGGCCGTGGACGCACACTGCGCCTGACCAGGAGCCCTGATGAAAACAGTGCGTGAAGACAAATCCCGAAGCGGCAAGACGCCGAATTTGAGCCCCCGAGCGAGAGCAGCTTTCTTCCATAGACCCACGATATCCCTGTGTGGACCGACTTTGACTGCGTTCCATCGGTTGAACTTCGAATTCCAGAGATCGAAGTATGAGGAAAGGCGCATGATGGAAGAGACATGACATCTTGGCGACTCCGCCCTTACCTCATCTCCGGGCGCCGAGCTCTTTGATTCGCGGCCGCCCGGCTTGCCGGCGCACTTGGGGAACTCGTAATGCCGGGGCTCGGATTGGTGCCAATGTAAACTGAAAATCGCGAGTTAGCTGGTTTTCATTGCGGACCAGCCGACAGTGGAGGCGCTGGAAGCATGGTTGCTCGGTTAAAAGATATCGCCCAGGATCTTGGGCTCTCTGTCGTCACCATCTCGAAGGTTCTGCGTAATCATCCGGATATCGGCGAGGAAACCCGTAAACGTGTGCTGAAACGGATGAAGGAGCTGAACTACCAGCCGAACATCGCGGCACGCTCGCTGATCACCGGCAGGACCTGGACCATCGGTCTCGTTGTGCCTGATTTGTTGCACCCATTCTTTGCGCAGATCGCCAAGGAAATCTCGGTTGAGGTTCGCAGGAAAGGATACAGCCTGTTTATTTCTTCCTCGGATGAGGATACGGCCCTCGAGCAGGAAGAGATCGCGCAATTACTGGCTCGGCGCGTGGATGTGATGCTGATCGCTTCGGCGCAGTGGACGGTGGAGAGTTTTCGGCGGATCGAGGAGCAGAAGATTCCGTACGTTTTACTTGACCGGCAATTCGCGGGATTCGACTCCAACTTTGTCGGCGTGGATGACACAGCGGTGGGTGTGCTGGCAACGACGCATTTGATTGAGCAGGGATGCAGACGCATTGCGCACGTTCGCGGGCCCGAGATCAGCACGGCGAATGGGCGGCTGGAAGGGTACAAACAGGCCCTGGCGACACACGAGATGACTCCGCTGCCGGGCCATGTTGTTGCCATCGGCCCGTCAGGAGATCACGTAGGCGACAAGGCTGGTTACGCCGCAACTGTAAAGCTGCTCGCTGGCAGGAACCGGCCGGATGGTATTTTCTGCTTTAACGATCCGGTTGCGCTGGGAACGATGCGCGCGATTCTCGATGCAGGGCTGCGCGTTCCGGAAGACATTGCGGTGGTGGGCTGCGGGAACCTCTCGTACTCCGATTTTCTCCGTGTGCCGCTATCGTCAGTCGACCAGAACAGCAAGATGATTGGAAAAACCGCCGCGACGCTTGCCTTGAAGCTTGCACAGGCCAAGGCGCCGGTGCGTCCCAAAAGCGCATTCGTTGCGCCGCACCTTGTGGTGCGGGCATCGAGCCTCCGCACCAAGCAGTAGCCGGAGTGGGACTGATGGTGTACCGGCCGTGCAATGCCCGGTCGGCGGCACCCACCGAAGTGGCCAGTGCTTGAGTAATGTTCCTGAGGCTGTGTAACTTCATCCGGAATTGCTTGAATGAAATAGGTGCATCAAGAAGGTGCATCAGGCAAAATAACGAACATCGATTGACACGCCTTGAAGAGTACGTGTACGTTAACGGTAATCAAGAGTTACGCTATTCGCACTTTCGTGCAAATGCTGCCCCGCGGCGCTAAAGAAATTTCTCACATGCATTGAGGTTCACGCCTGATGAGTGACGCGAACGAATCCGAATCGGTCCAATGCTGGGAACGACGGGTTGTGATTCCTACATACCCTGTGCAGGATGCCGATCCTAATCCCATGTTTCTTGAAAAGCGCGTCTACCAGGGAAGCAGCGGAAAGGTATACCCCAATCCATTCATCGATAGCGTGGCGCTGGAAAAGGTAGACAAAAGCTATCGTGTGATCACTCTTGAGAACGAATACATTCAACTGATGATTTTGCCTGAAATCGGTGGCAGGATCTTTGCAGGTTTAGATAAGACTAACCAATACAATTTTTTCTATAAACAGAGCGTCATCAAGCCTGCACTTGTAGGGCTGCTCGGGCCATGGATCTCCGGAGGCGTCGAGTTCAATTGGCCGCAGCACCACCGCCCATCCACATTTATGCCGGTCCATACAAGTATTGAAAAACATGCTGACGGCGCGATAACAGTGTGGCTCAGCGAGCACGATCCGATGTTGCGGATGAAAGGCATGGTGGGGATCAGTCTTTCGCCTGGAAGAGCGATCGTTGAGGCCAAAGTGAGGTTGTATAACCGTACCCCTCTGCCACAGACATTTCTTTGGTGGGCCAACGTTGCAGTGCATGTTCACGATGACTACCAGGCGTTTTTCCCCCCCGATGTAACGTTCGTAGCCGATCATGCAAAGCGCGCCATCTCGTCGTTCCCGATCGCACGCAACCTATATTATGGTGTGGATTATCGCCCGGGCACTGACATTTCCTGGTACAAGAACATTCCGGTTCCCACCTCTTACATGGTTACCGAATCAAAGTACGACTTCTGTGGTGGCTACGACCACGCATGTCGAGCTGGCGTCGTGCACACTTCGAACCACCTTGAGGCTCCTGGCAAGAAGCTCTGGACCTGGGGAAATTCAGAGTTCGGCTACGCCTGGGACCGCAACCTGACCGACGCGGATGGTCCCTATGTGGAGCTGATGGCGGGAGCCTACACCGATAATCAGCCGGACTTCTCATGGCTTCAGCCATATGAGACCAAGACCTTCAGTCAATACTGGTACCCGATCCAAGAGATTGGGCCCGCAAAAAACGCCAACACGCATGTTGCGGTGAATCTTGACTTCAGCGGCGCGAAGCCATTCGTTGGCGTTTCCGTTACCGCGCGCCGATTTGTGCGCGTCGTGATTGAACGGAATGGTCGACCGATTCTTGAGGAAGAGCTCGAATTGGCACCGGGCCAGCCGTTCACAAGGGCGGTAGAAGCCGTCGGAGGCAAGCCCGAGGAGTACCAGTTATCGGTCCGGGACACGACCGGCGAAGTGCTGATCGCGTATCAACCGAAAGCGCCGGTGGACCGAACGCTACCAGAGCCAGCCACGGAGCCGCCCCCGCCCGAAGCGATTGCAAGCACAGACGAGCTCTATCTGACCGGATTGCATCTTGAGCAGTATCGTCACGCGACACGATCACCGGAAGCGCACTGGCGCGAAGGCCTGAGGCGCGATCCGGACGATGCCCGGCTCAACAATGCAATGGGTCTGGCTCATTTGCGCAAGGGCCAGTTTGTCGAAGCGGAAGAATATTTCGCGCGCGCCACCCGCCGCCTCACCGTCAGGAATCCAAACCCCAATGACGGGGAGCCTTTCTACAACCTCGGACTGGCGTGCCGCTATCAACACAAGGTTTCCGAAGCCTATGAAGCTTTTCATAAATCCGTGTGGAATCATGCCTGGCGGAGCGCGGGATACTATGCCTTGGCGTCAATCAGCGCGGAACGCGGCGATCTCCGCTTGTCGCTCGAGCAAGTTGAGCGAAGTCTGCTGACCGGCGTCGCAAACCTGAATGCGCTGTCTCTCAAGGCTGCGTTGCTGCGCCACCTGGGCCTCACCAACGATACCAGAGCTGTGATCGGCGAGACTCTGGCTTTGGACCCGCTTTGCTTCCGCATGATGTCGGAGCGCTTTTTATTGACCAGCAAGCATCAGGACTTGCGCGCGCTCATCGATACTCTCGACGGTGACATCCAGACCTTGCTGGACGTCGGATACGAATTGGTATGGTCCGGCCTCTGCGAGGATGCGTACAAGTTGTTGCAGGCTTGCAACTGCGAAATGCAATTTGAACATCCGATGCTTTGGTATACGCTTTCGTGGCTCGCTGCTTCGCTCGGACACGAGCAGGAATCAAGCCAATACGCAGTGCAGGCTGAAGCGGCATCGGCGCGCTACTGCTTCCCAGCCCGCCTGGAAGAAATGATTGTGCTTGAGGATGCGATCAGGCGGAATCCGTCGAGCGCAAAGGCGCACTACTATCTTGGCAATCTCTACTACGACAAGCGGCGCTATGAAGATGCGATCCGCTGCTGGCGACGCTCTGTTGAGCGCGACGATGGCTTTTCAATTCCGTTGCGGAACCTGGGAATCGCGGAATTCAATATCCTCCACAACCCTGAAGCCGCCGTCCGGATGTATGCGCGCGCTTTCGCAGCCAGCCCTGAAGATGCCCGGGTGCTCTACGAGTGGGATCAGTTGAAGAAGCGGGCCGGGCTTGAATCGACTGAGCAGCGCCTGCGCTTTCTTAGAGAGCACCGGAACCTCGTGGCCCGCAGAGACGATTTGACCGTAGAGTATATTACGCTGCTGAATCAGTGCGGACAATGGCAGGCGGCGCTGGATGAATTGAGCGCGCGGCGTTTCAGCCCCTGGGAAGGTGGAGAGGGATTGGTTGCTGGCCAATATGTTCACGCACACCGGGCCATGGGCGTGGCGGAACTTGCCGGGGGAAGTCCGGCAAGTGCGCTTGAACATTTTGATGCCGCGCGGCATTATCCCGAAAACCTGGGCGAAGGAAAGCACCTTCTCACACTGGAGCGTGATCTGGATTATTTCTCGGGGTTGGCTGCCGAAAGACTTGGAGACGCGAAGCTCGCGCAAACCCATTGGCGTGCAGCCGCGGCGCCGCTGGCGGCGCCCGGGATTCACTCTTACTTCCAGGCACTGGCCATGCAAGCGCTCGGCAACCCGAGTGCGGCGCGCGAAATTCTGCCGAGCCTTGCGGAATTTTCCGCCAAGCAGATGGAAGTGGAACCGAGGATCGATTACTTTGCGACTTCGCTGCCGAACTTTCTTCTGTTCGACGATGACCCAGGAAAAAGAAACCGCGTTGAATCGCTCTTGCTAAGCGCATTGGCACGCCACGGGCTCGGTGATGTTGCGACAGCCGTCCACCTGATGCAACAAGTGCTCGAGGCCGATCCGAATCATCTGTTCGCGAGCGAAATGCTTCGGTGGCTCAAACAACCGAGCGCCACTGGGCTGGAACGAACCGAGAGTAGCGCCGCGCGATGATCTCTCCAAACCTCTCCTCCGAAACGAACACGGGGCGCGATCAACCCGTTGGCTCCGTCTCCGTTTGGCTGGCTGCGGCAGCGGGCGCATTAGGCGGCCTGCTTTTCGGCTACGATTGGGTCGTCATTGGCGGTGCAAAGCCGTTCTATGAGCAATATTTCCAGCTTAAGTCGCCCTCAATTGAAGGATGGGCGATGAGCTGCGCATTGATCGGCTGCCTCATCGGGGCCCTGACTTCCGGGAGCATGAGCAATCTCTTCGGCAGAAAGCGGATTCTCACGCTGGCTGCGTTTATTTTTGCTGTCTCGTCGCTGGGAACTGGACTCGCGGCAAATTTTGCGGCGTTCGTTGTTTGGAGAATGCTTGGCGGATTTGCCATCGGAGTTGCCTCCGGCATTTCGCCGATGTATATCGCAGAGATCTCGCCGGCGCATCTGCGTGGGCGACTGGTTTCGCTCAACCAGCTGGCGATTGTTTTCGGAATTCTGCTGGCGCAGGTGGTGAACTGGCTCCTTGCAAGGCCGGTACCGCCAGGAGCGACAGCGCATGAAATCTTGGTTTCGTGGAATGGCCAATGGGGCTGGCGATGGATGTTTGCGGTGACTGCCATTCCTGCAACGCTGTTCTTGATAGCAACCTTTCTGGTACCCGAGAGCCCGCGCTGGTTGGCCGCAAAGGGCCGCAATCGGCAGGCTCTTCAGGTGCTTGAACGTCTCGGCGGAAGGGCATATGCGGAGCAAGTGATGCTTGACTTCGCCTCTGCAAACGAGACTGAACCGAAGGGCTCACTGTGGCGGGAGTTGTCATCACCTGGCATGGCGAACGTCCTTCTGCTTGGAGTGGTGCTCGCTGTCTTACAGCAGTGGTGCGGTATCAACGTGATCTTCAACTACGCGCAGGAAGTCTTTGCGGCGGCGGGATACCAGGTCTCAGACATTCTTTTCAACATTGTGATAACCGGCGCAGTGAATGTGGCGTTCACATTAATTGCTCTCGCTGCGATTGATCGCTACGGCAGACGATTCTTGCTGCTACGCGGGGTCGCCGGGCTCGTGATCATCTACACGCTCCTTGGCGCGCTTTACCACCTGCACCTGCAGGGCAAACCCATGTTGGTTCTCGTTCTTGCGGCTATCGCCTGCTATTCGATGTCATTGGCCCCTGTAACCTGGGTCGTGATCGCGGAGATCTTTCCAAACCGTATTCGGAGCCACGCGATTTCAATTGCGGTCACCGCGCTGTGGACCGCGTGTTTTCTTCTTACCTACACATTTCCGATTTTGAATGCTGCGTTTGGAGCCGCAGGCACGTTCTGGATTTACGCGACCATCTGTTTGGCAGGCTTGCTTTTTCTCTATCGCCGCTTGCCGGAAACAAAAGGGAGAACGCTCGAAGAAATAGAAATGGACCTGCTTGGCCAGCCTATGAAAAAAGGAAATGACAATAGAGCATTGCCAACATAACGGAGCTTGGCGAAGCGGCGACCGCCGCTTGTGGCGCAGTGTGGATTTTGGCGCCGATCAAGCGCCTGAGCTCGGAATCATTCGCCTAGAGCATTTTCTGTTTTACTGTAGACCATCTAGTGCGAGTCTGAACCAAGCCTGGGCATTGCCGGGAGTAATGCATGGCAGGGCTTCTGTGATGGCCTGATCGAGAGTTTCTTTGGTTCGAGCCTGGGCTGCGCGAAGCAGTTGTTTGAGTTTTGCCCAGGCCTTCTCGATGGGGTTCAGATCGGGAGAATAGGGCGGCAGATAGAGCAGCTCCGCGCCGGCTTTTTCGATCCATTGGCAAACTGCAGGCGCCTTATGCGCGCTCAAGTTGTCCATCACCACCACGTCGCCGGGCTTCAGCACCGGGTACAGCAGGTGTTCAACGTAGGCCAGGAAGATATCGGTGTCGGTAGGCTCTTCGATGGTCATGGTTGCGACCATACCGCTGAGGCTCATGGCGCCCAGAATCGTCATGATTTTCCAGTGACCGCCAGGCGTCGCCTCGTGGATGCGTCTGCCTCCCGGACCGCGTGCGTAGAGCCGTGTCATCGAGGTAGTGACACCGCTCTCGTCAAGGAAAATCAGCCGTTCCGGTGAGATCGACTGGATGCGCGCCGCGAACTCTTCGCGTCGCTCGCGGTTGGCTTCGCTGTCCCGCTCGACCGCGTGGAGTGACTTTTTTTCAGCCGCAGACCCAACTTCTTCAACAGATGCCAGATCCGACCCAAGCTGAGCGAAATGCTCGCCTCACTATGCAACTTGGCCTGCAGTTGAGCCAGCGTCAGATCGGGTTTCGATGCCACCCAATCCATCACCTGTCGCTGCGCCGCGACACCGGCACGCCACTTGCGCCCGGGCTGGTGCCGCACCCGCTCGGCCTGCCCGGTGCGGTTCCGTTGTGCGGAGATCTTCTTCGCCCAGCCCACGCTCACCAGGAACCGATCCGCAAGTTCCTCCAGCGTCTCCTCGCCTTGATCGTAAGCAAACAGAAACTTACGGCGCAGGTCATCCCCATATGGCTTCGCCATCGATTCACTCGCCGCGGATCATCGCCACGACAAGTCTACACTATTAAAAAAAATGCTCTAGATGCAGCCAACTCTTGGAAATGCGGCACGTGCTTCCACAGGTCTGCCTTACCATCCACTAAAGCGAACAGTGGTCTAAGCTTGCCGTTGGCGGCGTACACGGGATCAACGTATTGTCTATTTCCGTTTGGGAGACGGACTCTAAGGTAAAGGCGGACTTTCATACCGTCTCCTAATACTGCTCAGGAGAGGAAAATCTGCCTTCTTTTTCTCGGGAAGTGTAGCCAGCCACTTAAGCTCTTTATTTTCAGATGCTGGCGGAGAGAGGGGGATTCGAACCCCCGATACAGCTTTTGACCGTATAACGGTTTAGCAATTCTCTCTCTCCCGCCGTCCGCGCGTAATCTCAATCACTTAGAGTTGCATCTCCCGCCCTTTAGAGCATCCATAGTGGGTTCTTCGTCACATTTGGTGAACCAAGGTTGGCACTTTGCCGTTGGTGCAGAGCGAGTTAGAAGTTGGGCAGGCTCTGGCGGTCTCCGGATCATGCCGATGGAGCGACGAACCTTGGTGCCGGATGCCGGTGAAGTGGCGTTGGATCAGCTGATGGTTGAGAGCAATACTCAGCTCGTCATGGTGCTTCGAGCGACGAGCGAGACTAGCCATTGCCCAGAATGTCGGCAAGCGTCACGGCGCATTCACAGCCGTTACAGGCGAAGGTTGAGTGATCTGCCCTGGGAAGGAATTCCGGTGCGGATCGAACTGCGCGTGCGCCGGTTCTTTTGCGATAGCGAAGATTGTGGGCAGCGAATATTCACGGAACGCCTGCAAAGAACCGTACAACGATATTCGCGGCGCACATGCCGGTTGAGCACTTCTCTCCAGCAGATAACGAGCGCGTTAGGCGGATCCGCAGGGTCGCGGCTGGCGAAGCAGCTCGGCATCCTGGCCAGCGGTTCGACACTCCTTCGTCAGTTGCGCCGCAAGCTGATAAGGCCTTCCGCTCAAGGACCGCGGGTGTTGGGTATCGATGACTGGGCCTGGCGCAAGGGGCATCGATATGGCACGATTCTCTGCGACCTGGAACGTGGTAAAGTCGTCGATCTGTTGCCGGACCGCAGTGCGGAAAGTACCGCGGAATGGCTTCGTGCTCATCCCGGAACGGAGATCGTCAGCCGCGACCGCGCCAGCTTATATGCCCAAGCGGCAACGACAGCTGCGCCGCAAGCGGTGCAAGTTGCCGATCGTTGGCACCTGCTTCACAACTTGACGGAGGCATTCATCGCCGCTCTCGTTCCGCACCATCGTCTGTTGTCCGAGACTGCACGGGCTTTGGTAATAAATCCGGAGGCATCTTCGGCTCTTTCTCTTGTGAAAGTGGACAAGCCTACCCCTCGAAACCAAGCTAAGCAGAGGATGAATAGAGAACATCGCCTGGCAAAATATGAAGCTGTGATGGAGCAAGTCCGCAAGGGTGTAGCTCAGCATGAAATCGCTCATAGCTGCGGAGTCGGCATAAGAACAATTCGTCGATGGATTCGCGCTAAAGTATTTCCAGAGCGACAGACCGTGGTGCGCAGGTCCAAGGTCGATCGACATCGCGAGTACCTTGAGCAGCGCTGGAATGAGGGATGTCACAATGCCACCCAACTCTGGCATGAACTACGCGCACGAGGTTTTAACGGCCAATCGCCTATCGTCAGGCGTTGGGTTCGGAGCCACTATGGCTCACGACGCCACCGCGCACGGCAGCAAACTCCGCCTTCCTCGCCTCAGCCTTCGTCCCCACGGCAAACAGCTTGGAGCTTCCTGAAGGAGCCAGAAGATGCTCGAAACTACATCGCAGAACTATGTCGCCGGTCGCCGGAGATCGCTGCCTGTGCTGATCTGGCACGGGAGTTCGTCCGCATGATTCGGCAACGAGATGCAACTGCTTGGCCTAACTGGAAGGACAACGCAAAAAACAGTTTGCTGGAAAGTTTTGCAAAACACCTCTGCCACGATGAAGCCGCGCTGCTTGCCGCCCTTCAACAACCTTGGAGCAACGGTCCAGTCGAAGGCCATGTTCACCGCTTGAAGCTGATCAAGCGCTCCATGTACGGCCGCGCCAAATTCGATCTGCTCCGACTGCGCGTCGTGAATGCCGACTGAGATCCAGTCCCATCAAACCCTCACGAAACATCGCAGTCCTTCACCAAATGTGACGAAGAACCCCGAATGGCCTCAGTAGTCAATTACCGGACACCAAACTGGACACCCGAATACTTGCAAGTTCGTGCCGTTTTCTCCCGGTCGGGTAGTCACGAATCGGTCACAGCTCGCACGGCCCTAACACCTTCGGAGCAGTGCGCACTTTGCTTTCTCGGAAGTATACTTCTCGTCGCGCCCATGAACAGCGTAGGGAGGCAAGGTTCATGCTCAAGCTCTTGAGCTTTCTGGTGGTATTGTCTATCTCTGCCTCGGCACAGACTAACCCGTCTTGCACACAATTCTCGGTAGTCACCCAAGACACGCTCAAGAACGTTAAACAGGGATTGTCTCCAGACGATCAAAAGTGGTTTCGAGAAAAGGTCGAAAAGAAAAATCCGTCAGTCTGCTACGTTGATCCCGATCCGCAAGTTGCCTCCTAGTTTTCGTCATTATCGTGACGCCGGACACCTACCACGGAACACGAATAGTGGACGACACGTCCTCACACACTTCTGAGTCCCCAGTAACCGGAACGATAACGGACGAGGACGGTAACACCGCGCAAGTTGACGCAACTGTTGAGACCACAACGACCACCACAAGCTCAACTGCCGTGCCATATTCATTCGAGTATGGGATTTTCACTCTCTCTGTGGAACAGCGCCAGAATGATGGTTCTTATGTTTTGCTCCATAGGTTTCAGCAGAAGGGTATCTATCACACGCTGTACGGCGTTCCGCTAGGGGGAAAAGGCCACCATCCCGCTCACGCGGTCATTGAGGAGGCTGCACAATGGATAAATTCTGGCGGCCTTGCTGAAGCTGAGAGACTAGTTACACAATCGCCTCCGGCAGTCGCCAGCCAAAGCGCACCGCCCGCTTCTGTCAACTGGTGCCAGCCATTTCCTACCGCCTCTAGTGTGCCAGCAGCGTTCACATCAGGTTCTGCGGTAACAGTGTTGGACATTTCCTCCAGCCCCGCCGGAGCAGAGATTGAGATAGACGGAGCTTTTGTCGGCAACACCCCCGCGTCTATTGA
Source organism: uncultured Acidobacteriaceae bacterium (assembly GCA_963758785.1). Taxonomy (GTDB): domain Bacteria; phylum Acidobacteriota; class Terriglobia; order Terriglobales; family Acidobacteriaceae; genus Telmatobacter. The sequence continues at coordinate 949,997 of CAVWXA010000003.1, read as the reverse complement.
AGTGTCACCGGCCAACCACGTTGTCACGATTGCCAAAGCGGGTTTCGTCCCTTGGGCGCGAAAGCTCAAAGCCATGCCGGGCCATGTGAGCGTTTCGCCTGATTTGCAGCCCACCGGAGGTGCAATTCCCCAATAACGCGCGTATTTTTAGGTGTCCGTATTGGCGACAAGCCTTGGATTGACTTTTCACAGAGGAGAAAACTGATGAAATGCTCGATTGCCGCGCTGCTTCTTTTTTGGATTCTTTGTTGGACGATCTTTCGGTCAACAGCCACGACTTACGGAGGATCCCCAGGCTCTAATAGCTGCTCAGAACGCGGCAACAACGTTGTCTCTGGAGAGCACGGCTGAGCTCTTCGATGGTGTCTTGGCCGGTAAGAAATGGAGCAACTCTGACTGGTACATCGTTCAGCGAATTGGCGGAGGCCGAGAGACGCGCAGATCGTTCTCGTCAGCAGCTGTTCTGCCCTGGGCATTTGCGGTTCGTATCCCAATTTGCACGTTGCGATCTCAGCAGTGTGTGACACGGGCTGTAAAGCCGACTGGTTGCCCCCACGTGAAGTTTACGCGTGGATTTCCACTGGAACGTACACGGAATGGATATAGGTTTGAGACGAAGGATGCGGCCCGCAAGGTAGTGTGGACATACTGGAACATCAAATCGGTGGCTGCAACCAATTTCAATTCTGCGAATTCGATCAAGGCTGCGAACCAAAAATGAGCTTAAGTATGCCAAGTTACGTTGGTACTATATTCCCGTCATTAAAGCGTTGCCAAACTGCGCCTGATTATTATCTCATGACTTTATGGACGGACTACCAAGGGGAATCTGGGAGCGCCCACGCGGCTCAGGAGTGTACTGGATCCGCTACACGGACGTAGATGGCAAGCGGCGCCGCGGAGAAATGTGGCTCCCTGACAAACGCCAAGCAGCGCATCGCCATCCGCCATACGGAGCGGCTGAGCGGCACACCACTCACACCTGAGCCCATCAAGTCTTTCACCCTTTCTGAACTCATCGACGACGCCATAGCGTACGCGCGGGCTCAGAACAGCGAATACGCAACCAAAGACCGTCCGTACAAGATACGAGCGCTATCCGGCATGACTTTGGCCGCGTTGCTGCCAAGAAGATCACGCAGGCCGATGTGATCAAGTGGCTGGAGAAGGAATCGGTGAAGCATGACTGGAAGCCGGCCAGCCGCAACCGCTACCAGGCGGCATGGTCGCTCATCTTCCGGGTTGCCATCCAGAAAAAGAAACTGCGCGAGAACCCTGTGCGGGGGATGCGGCTGAAGCGAGAGAATAATCAGCGCATACCGCTTCCTGAGCCGCGAGGAAGAGGATCCGCTTAGAGGCGGCGCTCCTCGAAAGGTTCCCAGAGTATGACCCAATCTTCAGGCTTGCCCTCCACTCTGGCATGAGGGTGTCTGAGATGTTTCGCTCCAAGGTTGGCGATTACGATCCCAAGACGCGCCAGTTTGCGATTGAGCAGACCAAGGTGCACCATGGCAGCCAGTACCGGTACATTCCCGCATCCTCGCGGCTTGTCGAAGCCTACAAGGAGCTTGCGGAGGGGAAATCAGAAGGGGATCTGCTGTGCACCAAGATTGAGCCGCGGGGCGGCACGCATGAAATGAACCGCATTCACTACTGGTTCATCCCCTGCGTGCGGGCGGCCAAGCTGAAGAAGCATTTCACTTGGCACGACCTGCGGCATACCTTTGCCAGCCGCCTGGCCGGCGCCGGTATCCCCATGCCGACCCTGATGCAGTACATGGGGCATCGCAGCCTTCAGATGACGATGCGCTATTCACATCTCCTGCCTGAGTATGATGCCAAGACGCGCGAGGTCAATGGACGGGTTCTACACGCGCAAGTGAAGGGCACAAATACCAGAGCGAAATGAGCGCCCAAACGGAGCACCAAAGTACTCTTGTCAACGGGACATTTAGTCAGGCACACTTTATGAAGCATGCCAGAAAGGACAGAAACGATGGGAGTATTCGATCACACTCACACCGAAACAAGCTGCGTGCTACGTGGGAATTAGTGAAGCCATCTTGCGGCTCTGGCGGTCGTCAGGGCAAAGGCCCACGCCATTTCAAGGCGGGTAAAAAACTGGTGCCCTATCGCCGTCGCTGATCTTGATGGCTGGATTGAAGCACGCCTGAGCGCCCCGACGGAGCAAGACTAAATGAGAACCAGGCGCAACCCGACGCGAAAACGTCACCCCAACCCCTAGCCTCGTCGAAAATCCATCGCAGCTATACGGTGGAAGAGATTGCCAGGCTGTTTCGGCAAGCATAAGAATACCGTGCGTGCCTGGGTCAAGGCTGGACTGCCAACCAGCGACGGAAAGCGCCCGATGCTGATTCTTGGCCGCGACCTTGCTGCCTTCCTCCAGGCGCGCCGGACAAAGAACAAGCGGCCTTGCCAGCCCGGCGAAATTTACTGCGTCCGATGCCGTGCCCCAAAGATGCCTGCCGGGGACATGGCCGACTACCAGCCTGATAACCGGAGAGTCTGGGGAACCTGAATGGGCATTTGCCCGGACTGCGACTGGATGATTTACCGGCGCGCCAGCATGGCCAAGCTGGAGCAGGTTCGCGGGAATTTGGACATCACATTTCCGCAGGCACAGCGACAAGTAAGCGAGAGTGATCAACCCAGCGTAAACAGTGACTTGGATAGGGAGAGAAACCATGACGAAACACAACCCGGAAAATGAACGAATCAAGCGCAAGTACTTCGCTTATCTGAAAGAAGCCAAGGGGCATAGCGAGCCGACCGTGGACGCTGCCGCGAAGGCCCTGAGCCGGTTTGAAGTTTACACCAGGCATCGGGACTTTCAAGGCGTTCCACTTCGAGCAGGCGATTGCGTTCAAACGGCATCTGGCCGAGCAAAGGGGCAACGGTCCGGGGAGAAGCTGAGCAAGGCGACCCTACACGCGACCCTCACGCAGTTGAAGCGGTTCTTCCTTGGCTTGCGGGGCAACCTGGCTACAAGTCGCGCATTCAGTATTCCGATGCCGACTATTTCAACTTGTCCGACAAGGACACGCGCATTGCTACGGCCCAGCGGGAACGGAAAGCGCCGACCTTGGAACAGGTAAAGCACGTGATTCAGACGATGCCGGCCGGCACGAGATTGAGCGCCGGAATCGTGCCCTGGTGCCTTTACGCTGCTTGACCGGGGCGCGGGATTCAGCGCCATTGCCTCGATGAAGCTGAAGCATGTTGACCTGACTGAAGGCTGCGTCCATCAGGATGCGACGCGAAGTGAAGACGAAATTCAGCAAGACGTTTCACCACCTACTTCTTTCCCCGTGGGCGACGAGATTCACGGGATTGTGGCGGATTGGGTGCGACTATCTCCGGGAAGAGAAACTGTGGGGCAATGACGATCCGCTGTTTCCGGCAACGCGCATCGGGTGGGGGCAGCCGCCAGTTTGAAGTGGCAGGGTTGGAGCGGAAACACTGGAGCACTGCTACGCCCCATTCGGGATCTTCCGCGAAGCCTTTGAGCGTGCTGGCCTGCCGTATTTCAACCCGCATAGCTTTAGAAAGACGCTGGCCCGGCTCGGCGAGGATGTCTGCAAGTCTCCGGAAGAGTTCAAGGCGTGGAGCCAGAACTTCGGCCATGAACAGGTGCTGACGACTTTCATGAGTTACGGTTCCGTTGCGACCGAAAGGCAGGGAGCGATTATCCGGGGGATGGGAACATCCCGGCAGACCACCGACCCTAGCGAAGAAGACATCGCGGCGGTACTTCAGTGGGCGGCGTGCCGGGCAAGGCAAGGGACCCTAAGCAACAGCGGTTAGCGTAACCGCTATACGTTTCTAAGTGATTGAAAAACAGGAGTTTAGAAATAGTCAGATGTCCCGTTAGATGTCCCGAACTAGCGGAAATGCACAGCCTGAGTTGATCGATCGCCGAGGAACTGGCAACCCGCTGGCGTGTGCCCGAGTCTTGGATTCGGAACCGTACTCGCGCGCGCACTCCGAAGGAAGAACGGATTCCCTGCCTCCGACTAGGGCGATATGTTCGCTTTGAGTGGGGTTCACAACGGCTGCGGAATGGCTCGCGAGAAAAGCAGCAATAGTCTCTTTCTTTTCTCTTGACTTGCTTATCGCTAAGCAAGATAATTCTGGCATGGGAGAAGAAGAAAAACCCGAACGCACAGGCGCTCGGCAGTCTTGGGGGAAAGGCAAGGGCAGAGAATCTGTCCGATGCCGAAATCACCAAGATTGCCAGCAAGGGCGGGAAGGCAAGGGCCGCGAAGCTATCGGCTGCTGAGACGCAGCCGGATAGCGAAGATAGCCGTTGCAGCCCGCGAGACGACAAGAGAAAGGGGAGGTAACTGAAATGCGGAACCGCAAGCAGAACGGCAGATCATCCGCATCGGGGATCGCTGGTATGTGCGCTATTGGGAACGGCGCAACATCGGCGGAACCGTCGAACGGAAGCGAGTCACACATCATCTTGGGTCGGTCACGACGCGCGGCAAGCGCCCGCCCGCCGACATCGAGAACGAAGCCGAACGTCACATGGCAACCGTCAACAGCGGCGCAATTCCAGCGGAGCGGATCGTCACCATTGGCGATTTTGTGGAGCGTGTTTACCTGCCTTGGATTGAGCAGCACAAGCGGCCTTCCACGGCGAAGGGATACCGGGACATCTGGGAAGATCATCTTGAAGCCGCTACTGCGCGCAGTGTGGCTCAAGGATACTCGGACCTACCACGTTCAAGGCTGGCTAAACCAGATCGGCAGCGGCAAGCTGAGCCGCAACACTCTGAAACACATCAAGAGCGTGGTCAGCGGAATTTTCACGCTGGCGAAGCAGCAGGACTATTTCCAAGCTGAGAACCCCGCCCGCGATACCGCGATCAATCCAGGGCCGCGGAGCCGCAAGAAACGTATGCCTACTCGCTTGAGGAAATCCAGACCATCCTCACCCTGCTTCCCGAACCCGCAGCAACGCGTTCGCGGTCGCAGCATTCATGGGGCTGCGGCACGGCGAGATTCAAGGGCTGCTATGGGAGAACTACCAGAACGGCGAAATGTACGTTTCCCGCTCAATCTGGAATGGCCGGGTGACGGACCCAAAGACTCGCAAGGGTCGCGCTCCCGTTCCGGTAATTCGGCAGTTGGCGGAACGGCTGGAATTGCATCGGCTGCGCTGCGGGAATCCGCAAACCGGCCCGATCTTCGCAAACGCGCGGGCAAACCGCTCGCGCTTGGCAGCGTTGTGAATCGTGTGATTCTGCCGTGCTCTGAATCGCTGTGAGTGCTGCGGGAAAGCGGAGTCAGATCACCAGAAGGCCGAATCACGAATACAAGCGGGACAGCAGTATTCCCGAATGGCACGGCTGGCACGCTGCACGGCGCGGCTTGGGAGCAACCTGTATCGCCTGGGTGTGCCGGATATGGTGATTCAGCGAATCCTTCGTCACGCGAACGTGAGCACGACGGCAACGTACTACATCAAGACGGCCGCCGAGGATGTCCGCAGCGCAATGACGAAGCTGGAAAACCAGCATCGCAGAGATGCGGCCGAAGCGTTCAAGCGGACACTATCGGGACACTAGAAAGCCCGTTCTGAGCGTCGCGGCTCATCAACGATTCAGTAGATTGTAAGTGATTGGGATTCAAAAGGACTGGCGGAGAGAGGGGGATTCGAACCCCCGATACAGCTTTTGACCGTATAACGGTTTAGCAAACCGCCGCCTTCAGCCACTCGGCCATCTCTCCGGCTCTCAGTGGGATTATACCGGAACTCGCACTCGCTGCCCGATGCGCATTTCTGCTTTCTCGCCCGCGCCGCCTCCATGTAGATTCACATGGTATGCGCCGCGCTCTCAAACCGCCGCGACAGAAGATGCTTCTCCTGCCGCTCATCGCCGCCACCTTACTTCATGGTGTCCGGCGGCCCTACGGCATTGAAGACATCCTCGGCGGCGCGGGCTTCGGCTGGGCCATCGTCATTCTGCTTCGTCTTGCCGCTCATCTGGAGCCTGCCCACCGCGCTCATGATCGGCGAGCTCGCCGCCGCCATCCCCGCCGAAGGCGGCTTCTACGTCTGGGTGCGCCGCGGGCTCGGTCCCTTCTGGGGCTACCAGGAGAGCTGGCTCTCGCTCACCGCCAGCATCTTCGACATGGCGCTCTATCCTTCCATCTTCGTTCTCTACCTGGGCAAATTCAGCCCCGCGCTCACCGCCGGCTGGCGCGCCTATCTCTGGTCGCTGGCTGTCGTCGTCCTTTGCTGCGCGTGGAACCTGCGCGGCGCGCCCCGCGTCGGCGAAGACTCGGTCTGGATGTCCGCTCTGCTGCTCGCGCCCTTCGCCGTCTTCGTCGTCCTCGGCTTCTGGCGCGGCCTCACTCTGCATCCCGCCATGCACTGGGGCCGTACCGCTCACTGCACCCGACGCCGACGCCGGCCTCTCCACCGCAATCCTCGTCGCGCTCTGGAACTACATGGGCTGGGACAACGCCTCCACCGTCGCGCGCGACGTCGAAAATCCGCAGCGCAATTATCCGCGCGCCATGATCGGCGCCGCCACCCTCACCGCCTTCACCTACGTTCTGCCGCTTGCCGCCATGGCGCGTGGCCGGGCTCTCGCCTCGAAGGCTTCTCCACCGGCTCGTGGGCCACCGCCGGCGGCGTCGCTCGGCGGTCCGCTCCTCGCGATGGCCGTCGTCGCCGGCGGCGTCATCTGCGGCGTTGGCATGTTCAACGCGCTCATGATGAGCTACACCCGCCTGCCCATCGCCATGGCCGCCGACGGCATGTTGCCGCGCATCTTTCGGCGCCGCAATCGCCGCGGCGTTCCCTGGGTCAGCGTGCTCGCCTGCGGCCTCGCCTGGGCGCTCGCGCTCAATCTGCCCTTCGAGCGGCTCATCTCCATCGACCTGATTCTCTACGGATCGAGCCTGCTCCTGGAGTTCGTCGCCCTCATCGCTCTGCGCCTTCGCGAGCCCCAGCTCCCGCGCCCCTTCCGCGCCGGCAACTTCGCCTTCGCCTGCCTGCTCGCCGTCGGCCCCACCGTCCTCATCGCCTACGCGCTCTATGCTTCGCGCAGCGAAAAGCTCGGCGATCCCAACACCGCTCTCGCCAATGTCTCATCTCTTCTTTTTGCGTCGGCCATCGGCCTGCTTCGGCCCGCCGCTCTACTGGCTCACCGCTGTCCCACTTGCCCGCCGGCGTCACGCACCTCGACCAGCAATAAAATAGCGCCTCTAGCTCGGCAGCTCAACGCTGTCGTCAAAAGCGCCAGCCACGCGCTCATCGGTTCTCTGTCCCTGTTCCCTATTCCCTGTCTCTCACACTGCAACCTTCTTCTTCGCCTCGTGATGCTTCGCCTTGCGCGTCCTGCGAACTGCTTGATCGCGTGCATCACGCGGTCGCGCGCATAGGCGGCATCGCGCCAGCCCTTCATCTCCACGCGCTTGCCTTCAAGATCCTTGTAAATCGAGAAGAAGTGCGTAATCTCCTTCAGCATGTGCGGATAGATATCCGTGTAGTTCCATATATTCGCGAAGCGCGGATTGTTCTTCCCCACCGCCAGCACCTTCTCGTCCAGAATGCCCTGGTCCAGCATCTCCAGCAGCCCGATCGGCCGCACCTCCTGCACGCATCCCGGAAAGCTCGGGCTCGGCACCAGCACCAGCACGTCCAGCGGGTCGCCGTCGTCGCTCAGCGTCGACGGAATAAATCCGTAGTCGCCCGGATAGTGCACCGGCGAATGCAGATTCCGGTCCAGCTTGAACACGTGCAGTTGCTTGTCGTACTCAAACTTCTGCGTCCCGTCCAGCGGAATCTCGATCACCGCCCGAAAGACCTCCGGCGCGCGGTCGCCCACGGGCAATTCCAGATAATTCACCATTGCGTTTAATCTCTCCTTTGGAGATTGCGAAAGTTTTGGGGAATTGCGCGAGTCCAATCTCTTTTCAGTCCAACTCAAATACTGCGTTCCACCGCCGCGGTTCCCGGATCACTCGATCACTGGCAGCTGACCACTAACAACTCGTGCTCTCCATCCGTTCCTCTATAATCAGGGATCATGAAGGCGCATGTCTATGTCACGCTGAAGACATCGGTCCTCGACCCGCAGGGCCAGACCATCCAGAACGCTCTCCGCAAGATCGGATTTGCCGATGTCACCGCCGTGCGCCAGGGCAAATACTTCGCGCTCTCGCTCGCCGATCGGCCTGGATGCAACCGCCGCCCGCGCGCAGGTCGAGCGCATCGCCCGCGAAGTCCTCACCAACCCCGTCATCGAAGAATTCACATACCGCATCGAGGAATAATCGCTTCACCGCCAGACTGAGATCACAACTTCACGTGTTCATTTTCACTATTGTCGTCGCGCGGCCAGGCGTTGCCTTGGCGCATCAGGCGAGAGCCACAGGGAAATCAATTTGAATCTGGAGCCCGTTCGGTTTCACATTCTCCGCTCGAATCACTCCATTATGCAGGCGAACCACCCGATCTGCGATTGCCAGTCCAAGCCCGGCGCCGCCTGATTGGCGGTCGCGTGATTCGGTCACGCGATAAAAGGGTTTGAAGATGTTCTCAAGCTCCGCCTCAGGCAGGCCGGGCCCCGCGTCGCGCACCGCCACGCGAATCATCGCTTTCCCGGCGATTTCATACGAATCGATTCGCACTTCGACTGTCGAGTTTTCTTCGGTGTAGCGAATCGCATTCCGAATGACGTTTTCGATCGCGCTATGCAGCAATTCCGGATTGCCTTGCACCCAGTACTCGCCCTGGCCGGTTACGCTGATTTGCACTCCGCGCCTCGCCGATTCAAATCCGGCATCGGCGACAATCGCGGCAACTAATTCGCGCAGGCTTACCCGGCAAAACTCAATCGGCCTTGAAACGGCATCGAGGCGGGCAATGGTCAGCAGGCGCTCGATCATTTCGTTCATGCATTCCAGATCCCGCTCCATATGTGTGAACGCGGATTCCGCGCTTTCCGGCTCACGCGCCAGGTCCAAAGCAACACTCAATCTTGCCAACGGTGAACGCAGTTCGTGCGACATGTCGAAAATGAGTTGGCGCTGGCCGCCCACCAACTCCTCGATCCGATCCGCCATCCGGTTGAAGTCCCTCACCAGCAAACCGAGTTCATCGCGCCGGCGCTCCATCGAGGGTGCGGCGCGTGTGCTTAGCTGGCCCGCAGCTAAATTTTGGCTGGCCTTCCTTAATCGAAGTATGGGCGTTGTAATGTGCCTGGTCAGCAGATAGCAAATGCATCCTGACACAAGCAGCGCCACTCCCCACTCCAGCGCAAACGAATAGCGATTTGCTCCAAATGCCGCGCGAGGACCTGCTGGAAGATCCGTGGCATAGATGAACGAGCGCCCGTCGTCGCCCGTCAGTCTCATTGCCGCACGGGCAATGCCGAACCTCATGCGAAGAATCGGCTCCCTTCCAGCAGCCACATTGCGCGCCATTTCTGCGAAGCCCGCACAGTGTTCGCCCACAATCGCCGTTCCGTTGCTATCGAACAAACAAGCTTGTAGATGCCCTTCGCGCCCCAACTCACGCAGATAGGCCGCTGCGCTCTCGATTCCTCCCTGCTCAATTTCCGCAACGGCAATCGTTCCGGAATACCGCGCCGTGCTCACCAGCATCCCCCGCCATCGGTCCGGAACTGAATTCCGTTGCAAAATAAATGTCAGGATCAGTGCGATCCCCGTAACAATCACCGTCAGCCAAAACCATAAGAAAATGCGAAGAAAAAGACTGCGCCCGATCGGTCTCATCGTTCACCGCCGCGCACCGCAAAGATATAGCCGCTCCCGCGCACGGTTTTGATCCACTCGCCTTCACCGGCCGCTGCAAGCTTCTTGCGCAGATTGCTCACGTGCACATCAATCGCCCGATCGAACGACCCTGTCTTTCTTCCCAATGCGCTTTCGCTCAGCGAATCACGACTTTGAATGTGGCCCGCATTCCTCAAAAACCTCTCCAGAAGCGTGAATTCAACGCTCGTCAGTTCCAGCGGTCTCCCGTTCACCCACGCCTCGCGCGCCGCCGGCTCCAGCCGGATCGCGCCCATCGCCAAAACTCCTCCAACATCTTCGCCGGGCGTCGTTCTGCGCAAGATCGCGCGCACCCGAGCGATCAGCTCACGCGGGTTGAACGGTTTCGGTAAATAGTCGTCAGCGCCGATCTCGAGTCCGTGGATGCGATCCACATCGTCTCCGCGCGCAGTCAGCACCAGTACCGGAATCTTCGACTTGCTGCGAAGCCGCCGCAGCACATCAAGCCCGCTCAACCGCGGCAACATCAAGTCCAGCACAACCAGCGAGTAATCTCCTGACAGGGCCCGCTCCAGTCCGCCCTCGCCATCGTGTGCGGCCTCCAAAGCAAGCCCCTCTGTGCGCAGGCGCTCGCGCAAGAGCTCGCACAGCGCCGCATCGTCATCGACAATCAGAATTCGCTCCACTTCCCGGCCCCGTCCTCCAAGTTCCTCGCCTAGATGCTACGCGATCGCAACCGCTGCGTGAGGCGTCTTTACCAAACTTTACCTGCCTTCACCAATCTTTATCGCAGGCCCTCTGCGCCCATGGTCGAATGACTCTGGAAGAAATAGGAGCCACCTCATGTTCATCTACGCCTATCTGCTCTTCTGCAACATGGCTTCCCTCGCCAGCCTGCTTTTCGCACTCAACGTCCAGGGCCGCCGCCACAAAACCGAGCTGCCACATTTGCGCATCGGCGATCGGCACAACTAGCGCTCCTCAACCATCCGCCTTCAATCAAATTCCCGGAGGGATTCAACCATGTCTTCTTCCCCGGTTGCTGTTCGCGCCTCGCGCTATATAGGACCGCACATTGGCGCGGTTGCCGTCGCCTTCGTGCTCCTCAAGATCGCCAGCGTTGTTCCGGTCAGCGGTTTCGGCGAGCCATTCGGCATCCAGCCGCCGTACTTTCCCGGCCTCAACGCGCCCATCGATGCCGTCGCCTCCTATTTCGCTTCGCATGCCGGCGCGGTTCTGCTCTGCGCTTTCCTGCAATTTGGCGTCGCGATTCCCTTCGGCATCTTCACCGCTGCAATTTTCAGCCGCATGCGCTCACTGGGCAGCAATGTCGCCGGCATCCATATCGCTCTCTTCGGCGGATTCATGGCTGCCATCAACGAGGCCATATCTGGAGGAATCATCTGGGTCCTGGGACATCCCGTCATCGCGCAAGTTCCCGTACTCACCCAGACCTTCCACTACCTTGCAGTCGTTTTTGGCGGACCCGGTTTCACGATGCCTCAAGGCTTGCTGATGGCCGGCATCTCTGTGCCCGCCGGTTTCATGCGCCTCTTGCCAAGGTGGATGGTGGCGCTCGGTCTCGCCATCGCGGTCATCGGCGAGCTCAGTTGGCTCAGCATGATGTTCCCGCCTGCCGGAATCCTCATCCCGCTCGCGCGCTGGCCCGGATTCATCTGGCTCATCGTCGCTGGATTTCAGTTGTCGTCGAATAACGCCGCAAAGCGTGAGGTGCGCCAATGAACGCATCGCGCGAACGCGTACTGATCCGCACGCTCCATTTCGTCCTCAGCATTCCCATTCTCGGTTTTCTCTACGGTCCCGTCTCGCACATTCCACGTGCGGCCTGGTTCACGCAATTTATCGCCTTCCCGATCGTCATCCTCAGCGGCCTCTGGCTTTGGCTCAAGCCGCGCATCTTGCGGTCGCTCAAAAAGTACGGCACACCGCAGCCACACGCGCATAGGTCGAGCGCATCAACCGCGCCATCCTCACCAACCCCTCATTAAGGAATCCACGCGTCACATTAATAAATAGCCCGCTCTCCAGCCGCCCGACATGGTCAACCGCGCCGGCACCGACCAGACACATTACAAGCCTCAATTTTGGCGGTGACTACTTCGTTCAAGCTCCGTCTATTGTGTATCGAAGATCCCACGTCTTGGCCGACGATCTTTGCTGCGAAATCTGAATGGGCTTGCGAAAGAGCCCTGGGGAGAAGTGCGTATGACACTGCCACAACACTCGCGCCGAGATGCGGATCGCAATGCTCCGGGTATCGAATTCAACCTCTATCCCGGCGCGCCGCTTCAAGACAAACCCCTCATGATTACTCTCTACGAGAGTATTCGCGACACAATCTTTCCGTCGCGCCTGCCGCCGCTCGAGCTCACTTCCAAGCCCATCCCCGTTCCCGATCGCATGGCCACGAGGACCAATCCATGGGCAGTTGGCACTTCGACCGTTGTTAACGGTGGCATCCTGACCATTGTGTTGCTCGTTGGACTCAGGGCCGCAATCAATCAGGCCCCTACATCACCTTCCGGCGGTCATATCGATCTCAGCGACATCACTCTCTTCGCACCTCTCAAGGCGCACGCCGCGGGCGGCGGTGGAGGAGGAGGATCGCGTGCAATCATTGACCCGACTGAAGGCAGAAACCCCAGGCTCGAAAACACGCCCATCACGCCTCCCATGATTCCTCTGCTCGAACAGCCAAAGCTCGCCGTCGATTCATCCATCGCCGTCCAGAACATCAGGCTCCCCGACAATCAGTCGATGCCCAACATCGGCGTACACTCCTCACCCAACGTCACGCTTGCTTCCAATGGTCAGGGCATTCACGACGGCATCGGAACAGGCGCGAATGGCGGCGATGGGCCGGGCAGCGGTATCGGCTTTGGCCCTGGCTCCGATCAAGGCGCAGGCGGCGGCGTTTTCACTCCGGGTGGCGGAGTTACTGCGCCGATCCCGATTTTCGCGCCTGAGGCCGAGTTTTCTGACGAAGCACGCCGTCAAAAGCATCAGGGCGTCTGTCTCGTTTCACTCATCGTCGATGCTCACGGCAATCCGCAGAATCCCCATGTCATTCAAACCTTGGGTATGGGTCTCGATGAAAAGGCCCTCGAAGCCATTCGCCGGTACCGCTTCAAGCCTTCGATGAAGGACGGCAAACCTGTTCCTGTGCGCATCACGATCGAAGTCGACTTCCGCATGTTCTAGCCCGCGCGTCCCGGACCCGCTCATCTGGCCGCCCCGCATCGCGACGAATCTCCGCCAGGTTGGCTCGCTTCCACGCTTCCTCGTTCCTTTGTTCCCTCGCCCCCTTGCTCCCTGATTCTCTTGTCCCCTGCTTCATTCGTACCGCAGCGCCTCCATCGGATCCATGTTCGCGGCGCGGATCGCAGGAATCATTCCGCTCACCAGCCCGGTCACAATCAGAATCAACGTGGCAATGAGGATCGATCCCGGAGAGATGATCAGCCGGATGTCCGCGGCCGAAGCATTCTTCGCCATCACGCTGTAAAACGGAATGTGCCCCACCACCACCGAGATCAGGAAAGCAAGCAGGATTCCGCAAACTCCGCCCACGCCTGTGATGGCGAGAGCCTCGGCCATGAATTGCACCATGATTTGCCTCTTCCGCGCGCCCAATGCTTTTTCAATGCCGATCTCCCGCGTCCGTTGCTGCACGGCTACCAGCATGATGTTCATCAGCCCCACGCCCGGCAATCCCCAGCGTCAGCGCACCCACCAGCGAAAGCAGCACCTGCAGCGCGATCGACAGAATGCGGAACTGCGACAGTTGCGTCATCAGGTTGGCCACGAAGATGGCGTTGTGGTCCGCCGGCCGAAAATGGTGCGCCGCGGCCATCGTCTCCCGCAACGCTTTTTCGATGACTTCGTGATCGCCGCGGTAGTTGAACCAGATGCCGTCAAGATAATGCGTGTCTTTCACATCGCTCATCGTATTAAACGGGATGTAGATGATGCGATTGCGATTGTCGTCCTCCCCCTCTTGCATCTTGGGGTTTAGCACGCCAATGACTGTAAAGATCACGCCGTTCAGGCGAATCGTCTCGCCCAGCGCCCATTCGCCGGAGAAGAGCTTGGTCTTGGCCTCCGAGCCAATCACGCAAACATGCGCGCGCTGTTGGTCTTCCTCGCCGTTGAAGAATCGCCCCGTGTCGGTATCGAGCTTGAAGATGTCCTGAAACACCGGTCTGACGCCGTCGACCTCCCATGTGTAACTGTGCAGATCGTTCTGCACGGTTACGTTCTGATATTCGACCGGCGATACGTGAAAGACCCCTGGAACACTGTTTGAAACCCGGTCCACGTCGTCCAGCGTGAAGCGAACCTGCACGCCTGCCTTGTCACCGCCCGCCTGCTGGCTCGTGCGGCCGGGAAAGGTTCCGATCAGGTTCGTTCCCCACTGCGCAAAGATGGCCTCGATGGCTCTGCTGAATCCTGCTCCATAGCCCAGCAACAGCACCACGGTCGCAATGCCCCACGCCATGCCGATCATGGTGATGGCGGTACGCCGCAAATTGCTGATCATCGCATCCCAGGCCTGCGCCAATATGTCTTTCAGCATGGCGTCATCCCCGCCAGGTAACTCGTCAATTCCTGGCGTCTTCTCATCAACACCGTGGTCCCTATTTCCAATTGCCTGTTTTTCTCACTCATGCCGCAGCGCCTCAATCGGATCCATCGCCGCCGCTTTGCTCGCCGGGTACAGTCCCGCCACAATACCGCAGATCGCCAATGAGCCCACGGCCAGCGCCGCCGACCATGGCACAAGCCGCGGCGGATCCCATCCCGGCATTTTGCCCGTCAGCAACTGCTGCAGCAGCCCCATAAACGCTCCTGAAACCGCCACGCCCATCAAGCCGCTGATGCCGGTCAGCAAAAGTCCTTCCCAGAAAAACTGCGCCAAAATGCTGCCCCTTGTCGCTCCCACCGCCTTCATCACGCCGATCTCCCTGGTTCTCTCCGTCACCGAAACCAGCATGATATTGATAATCCCCACCGCTCCCAATCCCAGCGTCACGATGCCTACGCTGCCCAGAAAGATATCCATGGCGTCGAAAATGGCCGCGATCATCTTCTCCGTGTTAATCGTGTTCCACTCCTCAAAGGCTTCGCTGAGCGAGGCGTCAAAGCCATGCCGCTCGGCGATCACGCGATGTACAGCCGCCACTGCAGCCGTCACGTCGCCCCTCTTCGCCGGCTGATACTGGATCGAGCTCAGCGCATCCTGCGCAACGTTATCGCCCTTCATGGCGAACTCTTCCTGCATCGTGGTCAGCGGAACGTAGATCTTCTGGTTTTCGCTCTCGTTGTTCCCGTGGTTCACCGCCGCGGCTCGCCCTATCACAGTAAACGCGACGTCATTGACGGTGATTGTCTCCCCCAGCATGGGCCGCCCCGGAAACAACAACGAGGCGCTCTTTGATCCCAGCACTGCCACGCGCCGTCTTTCGGCCAGGTCGCCCGCGTCCAGAAACCGTCCTTCGGCGATCGGCAAAAATCGCACCTCGGCGTAATTCGGCTCCACGCCCAGTACCTGCCCCGACGTGTTCGAGTACGGACTCACCTGGTAGAGATCGTTCCGGTTCAGGTACCCTGTCACCGCACGTAACTCCGTCAACCGCCGCATCGCAGCTTCGTCGCCAATCGTCAGTTGATACGGCCGCAGCCCCGTGTGCTGGTTCGCCAGCGCCGGAATCGTTCCATTCCACATCATCACCAGGTCATTTCCGAATGTCGCCAGTTGCTTATGCTGTCCGCTGCGGAATCCCTCGCCGAGTCCCACCAGCACCAGCAGTGACCCCACGCCCCACGCGATCCCGAACATGGTCAGAAAGCTCCGCAGCTTGTTCGCCATAATGGCGCGGAAAACCTCACCGAGCGTGTCAGCAAAACTGGTCATACACCAATCCACGGAACAGAATGCGGGGGCCTCATTTTGAGACGTTTTCCTGGCGTTTCCGTTTCTGTAACGTTTCTGTAATTTGATACGCCGCAGCCACCCGCCCCGTTCCGTAAAATCCCCCGATCCCAGCAATCTCGCTCCTATTCCCTGCTCCCTACCGCCTACTGCCTACTCCCTGCTCCCTATTCCCTGTCTCTTGGAACCACCCGTCCCTAATTTGCGTACAACAGAGCATTGGGTTACAACAGAGCTAACTTACCGTCTGAGTTCTTGATTGCTTCTTTTTGAACAGCCTCCGCCGGGGAAACCGTGCTCCCTCGGATATTGGGGAAGGTCCTATGGCTGCATCGCGCAAAAACAAACGTCTCTGGATCGTCTTGGGCATCGTCGCCGTCCTTGTCGCTGGTATCTCCGCTGCTGCTCTCATCCACATCGTCAAAGGCGACCCCATCGATCCCAATAAGCTCGCCAAAGTCACCCGTGGCGACGTTGCGCGCTCCGTTGTCGCCACCGGCAAAATCCAGCCCATCACAGAAGTCGAAGTCAAGAGCAAGGCATCCGGCATCGTCGAGAAACTCTACGTCGATATCAACTACCGCGTCCATAAAGGCCAGCCTCTCGCGGAGCTCGACCAGCAGGAAATCCAGGACCAGGTCGAGGCGCAGCGCGCTCAACTCGCCAGCGCCGAAGCCAACGTTACCAGTTTTGAAGCCAACGTCGCGCAGGACAAAGTCAACGCCGCCGCACCCGACCTGCCCATGTACAAGGCCACTCTTGATCGCAATCTGCAAATGAATAAAGACGGAATCGTCAGCCGCCAGACCCTCGACGACGCCAACCGCGACTACCTCGCCGCTCTGACCAAACGCGACTCCGCCCAGGCCCAGATCGGCGTCGATACCGCCAAGCTCAAGCAGGCCCGCGCGCAGGTGCTGCAAAGCCAGGCCAGCCTCAAGCAGCTCGAGCAGCAACTCGCCTACACCACCATCGTCGCTCCCATGGATGGCGTTATTCTCTCCCGCGATGTCGAAATGGGCGACGCCGTCAGTTCCATCCTTGTCCTCGGCTCCACGGCCACGCTCATCATGACCGAGGGCGACACCTCAGAGGTTTACGTCCAGGGCAAAGTCGATGAGGCCGACATCGCCCATGTCTACCTGGGCCAGCCAGCCCGCATCAAGGTCGAGAGCTTCCGCGATCGCCTCTTCTACGGCAAAGTCACCAAGATCGCTCCCATGGGTGTCGAAAAGGACAACGTCACTACCTTTGAAGTCCGCGTCTCCATCAACAATCCCGGCGGCGAGCTCAAGGCCAACATGACCGCCAATGCCGAAATCCTCCTCGACGAGCACAAAGGCGTCCTTACGGTGCCTGAAAACGCGGTCGTCTACGACAGCCAGAAAAACGCTACCGTCCAGGTCCCCGACAAGCACCAGAAAGACGGCGCCCGCAAAGTCCCCGTCACCGTCGGCCTCTCCAACGGCTCCGCCACCGAGATCCTCACCGGTCTCAAAGAAGGCGACCAGGTCGTCCTCCAGCAATAAGCGGCCGCCTTGCCCTGCAGCAATGTGCCCCAATCTTTCGTCAAGATCATCCCCGAATGCGCGAAGTTTCCCCCAAGCGACCGTAACTTGAAAAATAAATTCAGGAAAAATTTACATGCACGACCATAAATTACATCCTTTCAATCGACTCCGTTCCGCCTCCCGTAAAAATACGTCCCAGTTTTCCACCAGCTAACATCACCCCGATCAGCACCATAAAGATTTCCCTCGTCACTTCGCTGCTTTGGCTAAGCGATTGCACAGGATCTCGTAGAGATTGCCTCGTTAAGCCGGTCAGATGGCTGATTTTCTGGTGCATTGTTTATTTGCTCAGAAGGAGGGTGTGAAATGTCAACCTTACAGTTCGACAATTGGAAACATAGAGCCGCTTCGTCTTCGCTGCTCTCTTCCTCCTTGCAGGTGAGTAGCTATGCTGGCCCGTCAATACCAGCTGGCGTTCTTGACGCCCAAATCACCAGCCCGCAGGCGGAATGGGCCGCAGAGGCTATCGTGAATCTCAGGCATGTGGTGGCGGGTATTTGCTGCGCGTTAATTATCGAAGGCGGATTTGCGTTCGCCGTCTATTCCGTCTGGCACTTCATGCGCCTCTGGCATCTTTGGTAGCCGATACCCGTCCGCCCCAACCGCCGCAAGTGCTCCCTGAGCACTGATTTCTATTTCCTATTCCCTGTTCTTCCCCTGCCCATCACGCCCCTCCAACCGGATACTTCAAATCGAACGGGAAGATCAGTTCCGCCTCGGTCGCCACTGGCTTGCCATTCACCTTTGCCGGCTCAAAACGCCACGTCTTCACAGTATCCAGAACGATCCGGTCCAGCTCATTCCCCATTCCCTTTACCAGGTCCTCGCTCACCACGGTGCCCAGCGCGTCCACCTGCACGTCCACCACAATCTTCTCTTCGGCGGCGGGCAAAAGGGCGCGGTCTGTCACGGCCGGCCGCGGCGAGAAGATCGGGAACGCAGGTTGCGCGTTTTCGCTGTCGCTTCCATTCCCCGTCTCGGCGCTGCCTGATCCATCCCCCGCATGCGGCGCAGCCGGCGCTCCGCCGCCCGACTTTTTCAGCAACTTCGTCTGCTTGATCGGCAGGATTGTCTTTGCCTTCGCTTCCACGTCCGGCACAGGCTTGCGCGTACGCGCCGCGGTCTGCATCCTCGGCAGCGGAATCTCCACGGCATGCGAACCGCCGGCCACCTCGACCGTTGCCACCCTTACGTCCGCTGCGCGCTCCACCAGTTTGGCCTTGATTAGCGCCCCCGCCAGGACGACAAGGGCCAACACAGCTCCGTGCGCCGCAAGAGAGAAAACCATCGACGAAAGGCCGCGCGCAGTACCGTCGTTTCCAGTTCGCATTCAGGCCTCCTCGCAAGGGGAACGGCCGTCCAATGCAATCATCTTCGCACAGAAGCAAAATTCCCGCCCGTGACCAACAAGGCAGCTTTTCTCTCTCCAACCCCCTCTCAACAAGACCGATTAATTGCTGGACAGCCTCAAGAGCGCTATGACATCATCCGAGCCATTGGTCAGCCGAGTTCCATCGGGACCGATCGGAGAATGTTCGATGAAGACAATTTTTAGCCTGATCGCACTGTCAGTTGCGCTCTCAACTTCCCAATTCTGTATGGCACAGGCCCCCGCTGGTGCTCCCGCCGGGTCAACCGGGCTTTGTAATGACGGATCCTACTTCAAGGGATCAATCAAAACAGGAGCCTGCACCGGCCACAAAGGACTCAAGACTTGGTGGGGCGCCCCCAAGGCTACAACCGCAAAGACTGCGCCGGCGAAATCTACCCCGGCCCCGGCAGTAAAGCCCGCTCCCACCCCTGCTGCCGCTTCAACTCCCGCCCCAGCAGCCAAGCCTGTTACTCCGGCTGCCGCTCCGAAAACAGCAACGTCCACCGCACCTGCGCCTGGCGGCGGACCCGGCATGGTCTGGGTGAATACCGCTTCCAATGTCTACCACTGCCCCGGCACCACTTACTACGGCAAGACCAAGACCGGCGCGTATATGACCGAGGCTCAGGCAAAGGCCAAGGGCGCCCACGCCAATGGAGGCAAGCCCTGCAGCAAGTGATCGTCTGACGATTCGCCCTTAGTGAAGAAAGCAGGCTGCTCCGCATGAGGCTCAGCCCTTTTCCCTCTTGGTGCCCATTCGCCGCAGGCGGCAGCGCCCGTCTTCACCAGAAGCGAACGACGGCTTCTGGCGCTCATCGCGGTGGGCGAATCGCCGCTCAGTCGTCACGAAAGATCGAATCGCAGATAAACCGCCAAACTATGGGCGCCGGATGGGCATCAATTGCCCATCTCCGCACCTCAACCGGCAAGATCTGACGGAGAAACCAATTATGGGTATGATTGCGGATTTATTGCAACAGAAGGCAGGGCTGAGCCCCGATCAGGCGCAGCTCGCAGAGCAGGTTGTTGTTGAACACATCACGTCCAGAGTTCCCTCCGAATTTCAGGGAATGCTTGGCCCCATCCTCGGCACGGGCGCGGCAGCCGGCCAACCTGCCGCGGATTCCGGTGGGATGGGTGGCCTCCTCGGCGAAGCCACCAAGCTGTTTGGAGGATAGGAACCGAAGATCTCTCATCCAGCAAATCCGTCCGCCACCATCAAGTCTGTCCGGGCCGGCTCTCCGATCGGAGTTTTCGGCTCGCGCGTATGTTTGTTGGTCCGACAACATTCGAAATGAAAATGCACAAGGAGAAAGCATGAAAGCAACTCGCCTCACCACCACCCTCATCGCACTGGTCGCCACCGTCCTATTCGGAGTTCTTCCGATCGCCATCGCGCAAACCAAGCCCGCAACTCAAACGGCGGCTTCCAGCCTTGTTGACATCAACTCAGCCACCGCGGCCCAGCTCAAGACTCTACCCGGGATCGGCGACGCCTATGCCCAGAAGATCATCGCCGGGCGTCCCTATGCCAACAAAACGCAATTGAAGACGAAGAACATCGTCCCCGCCGCTACCTACAGCAAGATCGCCAGCATGATCATCGCCAACCAGCCGGCTAAACCCGGCCATTAACAACTTCGCCGTCCGGCTTTCACCCCGGGCGGCGCGATTTCTTGCCATTACAAAAACATTGGGGTACGGGCTTCAGCCCGTACCCCTTTTCTTGAAGCAAAGCTTAACCATCCGGCTCCTTGGCGCGCAGATCCTCGCCCGCTCAAGCGTTAGCCTTAATCTCAGCCTCAGGCAGTGTTTGGCAAATCTGGAGTCGGCCAGTCTTGTATCAGGGCTTGGCTTCAGCCATGCCGAAGAAGCGGAAAAAGCTTAGGGGTTTTAACCCCTGAGGAATGCTTCTTCTCCCGCTGACATTCCCGCTTCGATTCACCAAACACCGCTCGGTGTCTCAGCCTTGATCGTCCTTCTTCTCTTCTTCCTTTTTGTCGATCAGGTTGGTGATCGCTTCTGTGCCTTCGAAGCCCGCCACAGCGGCGGCACCTTCCGTGATGATCCCCGCATTTGGATCCAGCTTTTTGGCGCCTTCAACCGCAACCGCAGCTCCAGCCAATTCTTCGAGTATGCCCATATGTCTCTCCTTTGCCGTGTCGAAAAAGCCCGACCAAGGTCGGGCTTTTTTCAGTTCGATTGGATGAATCTACCCGCGCCATGAAAGCTCTTGCAACGTCAAAACAACGTTTTCGGTGGAAAACTGTATAAATTTTTGTTTTCCAAGGCTCGCCCGTCAGGTTGAGAAGAAGGAATTAAGAAAAAATCAAAAATGGAGCTGAAGTTGAGCCCGGACACAACACGGATCCTTGACAACTCGCTCCAAAGCACACTTGGAGACTGCAATCGATCATGCAGTCTTTTCGCGCGGCGTGATCCTGACTGTCGCGGAGCGGGCGCGTTTGCCAATCATCGGTTTCAAATACGGGCTGTCCTGGTACTTTGCACGGTACGCGTCGTCGATGCGGTCACCGATTCGCTCATTGCCCGATCCGTCCACCGGCTCGAAGACGACCTCTTTCGTCATTCCGGCGGCGATGATCCGACCCGCTTTCTGCCGCACTGCGGCCTGATACCAGCGAGAGTGCTGCCCGTTGTAGCCGCGCACATAGAGGGCGTCGTCTACGGCAACAGACCAGATCCACGTCGGGGTCCCGCAGGTGACACCGTCCTCGCGGAAAGGTGCGATATGTAAGTCATCCGCTTCGGCGATTTTGCGCAGTTCGTTTTTCGGCCATCGAGTCATCTGGGGTTCTCGCTCGACTCACTTATATTTCCTGTCGCGTCGGACGGAAGAGGATTTCGTTGACGTCCACGTCGTCCGGCTGGCTCATGGCGAAAGCGACTGCCCGCGCAAACGAATCGGCCGGAATGGCAACCGAATCATAAAACTTATGCATTCCCTCAGCGATATCGGGCTCAGTCACGCTGTTGGGCAACTCCGTCGCAACCGCGCCCGGCGAAATGACCGTGGTGCGGATGTTGTACGCCTTGACTTCCTGGCGCAACCCTTCTGAGATGACTCGCACCGCATGCTTGGTCGCCGAGTAAACCACGCCGCCGGCCCGCACCTTGTGGCCGGCGACTGACGAGACATTGATGAAATGCCCAGACTTCTGCTCCTTCATGTACGGCAGAGCGGCGGCAATTCCATACAGAACGCCCTTGATGTTAACGTCGATCATCTGGTCCCAATCGTCGATCTTCAGGCGTTCCAGTGGCGACTGCGGCATGAGCCCAGCGTTGTTGATCATGACGTCGATACGGCCGTACGCCTGCACGGCTGCGTCAACCAATGCCTTCACCTGATCTCGCTTGGTAACGTCAGTAGTGAGAGCGAGCGCCTTGCCGCCATGGCCGGTCAATTCAGCCACCAAAGCCTTCAGACGATTGGCTCGGCGCGCGCCGAGCACAATGATTGCGCCTTGCGCCGAGAGATGGCGGGCTGTTGCTTCTCCGAGCCCGCTGCTACCGCCTGTGATGACAACAACTTTCTCTGAAATGTCATTGGTCATTTTCCTGATTGCTCCTCTTCGATCCGTGACCGCTCACCGGCCAGTTAGCTGCTCGAGCTTCTCCGGGTAGCGATTGCCCTGCACTTCTATCTTTGAAGCCGCGCCGTCGATTTCGAGCAGATCGTCCGACGTCAGTTCGACCGACGCTGCGCCGATGTTCTCCTCAAGGCGATGCAATTTTGTCGTGCCGGGGATGGGAACGATCCACGGCTTTTGCGCAAGCAACCAGGCGAGCGCGACCTGCGCCGGCGTAGCATTCTTCTTCTTTGCGATCGCGCCAAGCAAATCCACCATCGCCTTGTTCGCTTTCATCGCTTCCGGTGTAAAACGAGGCAGAGTGCTGCGGAAATCGTTGCTGGCGAGCTTGGTATTCTCGTCGATTGTGCCCGTGAGGAAGCCTTTGCCGAGAGGGCTGTAGGGAACCAGGCCGATGCCAAGTTCTTCGAGCGTGGGGATTACTTGCTCCTCGGGGCGTCGCCACCAAAGTGAGTATTCACTTTGCAGCGCTGTGACGGGCTGCACAGCGTGGGCGCGGCGGATCGTCTGCACGCCTGCTTCAGAAAGGCCGAAGTGCCTCACCTTGCCTTCCGCGATCAAATCCTTCACAGCGCCTGCAACTTCCTCGATGGGCACGTCAGGATCGACGCGGTGCTGATAGAACAAATCGATCACATCGGTCCTGAGCCGTTTGAGCGAAGCTTCGGCGACCTGCTTGATGTGCTCCGGGTGGCTATCGAGGCCATGCGAACCAGGCTTGCCGTCGCCGTCCATTCTGAAGCCGAACTTGGTGGCGATGACCACCTTGTCGCGAACGGGCTCGAGCGCTTCGCCCACAAGTTCCTCGTTGGTGAACGGGCCATAGACCTCGGCTGTATCGAAAAACGTCACGCCGCGATCCACGGCCGCGCGAATCAGCGCAATCATCTCCGGCACATCCTTCGGCGCGCCGTAGCTGAAGCTCATGCCCATGCATCCGAGCCCGATTGCGGAGACTTCCAAATTGCCTTTTCCGAGTTTGCGCGTTTGCATTATTTCCCATCCTGTAGGTTGATTCTGCGTCCGACGATCATCCCTACATTCCAAAACTATCGGAGAATGCCCCCTGGGCGCTTTCCCGATCCTGCCGATTATTTGCCTAATCCTGTCTCGGACTGAGATTTTGTGCATACGTCACCCGTATTGGCTGTACGCTGGATCTGGAGGATGGCTGGCATGGTCACCAAACGGACGGAGAAGCCAAAGCAACCGGATGCAGCATTGCTCGAACTACGGAAGGAGTTGGCCCGCAAGATCGCGGCGCATGCCAAGTCGCTCGGCGAAAATCCAACCGCCGTGCCCGGCCTGGCGCTTTACCGCAGAACGAAGCCGACGCCCTGTTATCGGGCGACGTACGAACCCAGCCTCACGATCTTCGTGCAGGGCCGAAAGCGCATCAACCTGGGAGGAACCCTGTACCTCTGCGACCAATCGTCCTTCCTCCTGTCGTCAATTGATGTTCCCGCTGAAGGCCAGATTCTCGAGGCCTCAGAGCAAGTTCCGATGCTCTCGATGTTTCTCCGCCTCGATATGCCGACCGTAAGAGATGTGCTCAGCCGGGAGGATCTTCCGGAACCGGAAACGTCTATTACATCCCGCGGGCTTGCCGTCGGCGAAACGACAGCCGGATTGCTCGCTGCGTGCCACCGGTTGGTCGATCTTCTCGACACTCCCGAGGACATTCCGTTTCTCAGTCACTTGATCCAGCGTGAAATCGTCTACCGCATCCTGCGAACCCCGCAAGGCGAGCGCCTGCGCGCCATCGCGACGGCCGGCGAACTGAGTTACAGAACGGCGAGAGCCATCGCATGGCTCAAGGCCAACTACGCCAAGCCGCTGCACATGGACGAGCTGGCCAATGTCGCGCGCATGGGAGTTTCGACTCTCCATCATCAGTTCCGCGCATTAACCGCAATGAGCCCGCTGCAGTACCAAAAGCAGCTTCGATTGCAGGCCGCCAGGCAAAGAATGCTGATGGATGGGATGGACGCTACGAGCGTGGCGTTTGAAGTGGGATACGAGAGCGTAAGTCAATTCAACCGCGAGTACAGCCGCCTTTTTGGCCAGCCGCCCATGCGGGACGTCAAAAACCTGCGTCTCACCGGACCCGCTGAGTTGCACGTTGCCTGAAGTGAAATCGTGAGAGCCACGCGCCGTTCCACCTTCGTGTCACAGCCTTTCCACCGCCCGTCGCATAAAATCGAACCATGTGCGGGATTGTCGGATACGTTGGTCCCAAGAAGGTCGTTCCTGTCATCATCGAGGGGCTAAGGCGCCTCGAATACCGGGGTTACGACTCGGCCGGTATCGCTGTCGGCAGCCCCTCCTGCAAAACCCTCCAGATCCGGCGCGCTCCCGGCAAGCTGGCCCGGCTTGAAGAGGTTCTGCGCGAAAACCCGCTCGAAGGCACCTTCGGCATCGGTCACACCCGCTGGGCTACCCACGGCCGCCCGACGGAAGAGAACGCGCATCCGCATCGCGATTGCACAGGCCGCATCGTCGTCGTCCACAACGGCATCGTTGAAAACTATCTGCAGCTGAAGCACGAGCTCACCGCGCAAGGCCACAAGTTTGTCACCGAAACCGACACCGAGATCATCGCCCACCTGATTGAACAGGTACAGAAAGAGGCTGAAGCCGCCAACAAGCCGCTTTCGCTTGAAGCCGCAGTTTCTCGCGCTGCCAAGCGCCTCACCGGTGCATTTGCGCTGGGCGTTCTTTCCGCTGCCGAGCCCGACAAGATCGTGGCTGCGCGCTTCGGCCCGCCTGTGGTCGTTGGCGTGGGCGAGGGCGAGTCCTTTGTCGCGAGCGACGTTCCCGGCATTTTGCATCACACGCGCAACATCTACTTTCTCGCTGACGGCGATATGGCCATCCTTACGCCCGACGGCGTCACACTCACTGACTTTGACGGCCACCCCATCCACCGTGAGCTCACGCGCATTCAGTGGGATCCCATTCAGGCGGAAAAGGGTGGATACAAGCACTTCATGCTCAAGGAAATTTGGGAGCAGCCGCGCGCCGTAACCGACACCACGCTGGGCCGCGTCTCGCTCGACTCCGGCAAGGTGTTCCTGGGCGAAATGGAGATTGCCGACGAGGAGCTCGCAAGCGCCGAGAGCATCAACATCGCGGCGTGCGGCACGAGCTGGCATGCCGCGCTCACCGGCAAATACATGATCGAGCGTCTTGCGCGTCTGCCCGTGGACGTGGACTACGCCAGCGAATACCGTTATCGCGACCCTATGGCCGGCCCTGACGCGCTGGGCCTCTTGATTACGCAATCCGGCGAGACGGCCGACACCCTCGCGGCGCAGCGTGAGATGAAGGCGCTCGGCTCGAAGACCGTGGCCATTTGCAACGTGGTCGGCGCGATGGTTGCGCGCGAGGCGCACGGCGCGATTTATACCCATGCCGGCCCGGAGATTGGCGTCGCGTCGACCAAGGCGTTTACTTCGCAACTGACGGCGTTGTTTCTGCTCGCGCTCAAGCTCGGCCAGCTTCGCGGCAAACTCGACAAGGAGCAGTCGATCGCATTGATTGAAGAGCTGAGCCGAATTCCCGCGAAGATTGAAGAGGTGCTCCGCGCGCGCTCCGCGCAGTGCGAGCAACTCGCGAAGGATTTTTCGACAGCCCGGGATTTTCTCTACCTCGGGCGCGGAATCCATTTCCCGATTGCGCTCGAAGGCGCCCTCAAGCTCAAGGAGATTTCGTACATTCACGCAGAGGGGTATCCCGCCGGCGAGATGAAGCATGGTCCGAATGCGCTGATTGATGAAACTCTGCCCGTGGTAGTACTGGCAACGCGCGACGAGGCCGATCCCGCGTCAAAGCTGCGCTACGAAAAGACCCTCTCGAATATTCAGGAAGTCACAGCGCGCAGCGGCCGAGTGATTGCGGTGGCGACAGAGGGGGATACGGCGATTGGCGGCCTAGTGGAGCACGTCATTCATATTCCACCCGCGCCCGAGCTGCTATCGCCGCTGATTGAAATCGTGCCGCTGCAACTGCTCGCCTATTACATAGCCGTCCGCCGCGGATGCGACGTAGACCAGCCGCGCAATCTCGCCAAAAGCGTAACGGTGGAGTAGCGATCCGCCGTTTGCATTTCTTTGTTCTCCTTAAACGGCGTTTGCAACCCGCTACGAACAAGAAGGTGGAGACGTGGCGCTGAGCATCCAGGAACAATTCGGACAGATCGACATTTACGTGTTCGATCAGATTCTGCGCGGAAATATCGCGAAGGGGATGCGCGTGCTCGACGCCGGCTGCGGATATGGGAGAAACCTCGTGCATCTGCTTCGCGAAGGCTGTGAGGTGTTTGCGATGGACGCGAATGCCGAGGGAGTTGAGCACGTTCGCCAGCTCGCTGCATCGCTTGGAGCCGGGTTGCCGGCCGGAAATTTCAAAGTGGGCTCAATCGAAGAGATGCCGTTTCCGCACGAGTTTGCCGACGTGGTGATTGCTAACTCCGTACTCCATTTCGCGCGGGATGAAAAGCAGTTTCGGGCGATGCTCAATGGCCTGTGGCAGGCACTCCGGCCGGGCGGAATGCTGTTCTGTCGATTGGGATCAAGAATTGGAATGGATTTTGAGCGAGTGCGCGAGAACATCTTCGTCGTGGGAGATGGTTCGGAGTGGTTTCTTGTCGATGAGGAGATGCTCCTCGAGTTAACGGATGAGATGAATGCAGTCCTTGTCGATCCTCTGAAAACCACGATCGTGCAGGATTATCGTTGCATGACGACATGGGTGCTTAGAAAACGAAGAGAGTAACTGACTTCCCTTCGCATGTCGAAGATCTATTGCATCACCGTGCACCGCGGATGCGACGCGGACCAGTCGCGCAATCTCGCCAAAAGCACGACTGTGGAATCGAGCTTCGTTTACGACTTGGCAGAAACAAAAAGCCCTGCCTTTCGGCAGGGCTTTTGTTGAATTAATGCCGGCGATCACCTAATCTCCCACACAGTTGCCCGTGCAGTACCATCGGCCCAGCGAGGCTTAACTTCCGTGTTCGGGATGGGAACGGGTGATCCCTCGCAGTATGGTCACCGGCAAATTCAGGCGTTTTGCGGGCGTCTGAGCCCGCAGCCGAAATCCTGAGCGTCTTTCGCGAAGGATCTGCGGTTCGCCTTTTATCTTTGGATGGCGCTTGGCGGGTGGTTCCCCGCAGCGGGCCGCGACATCTGGTTTGTCCCGGATGGTTTCTCCCGGGCCGAACAGGAACACGGACCACAATCTGGCGCCAACAAACTTGCCGAGCGCGCTTCGCTTTCGCAACGCGCTCGTGAAACGAATGAAACGAAATTGATTGGAGTTACAAGGCTTGTTAGAAGAGCATCCGCGTCTTACTGCGCGGAGTTAATTCTATGGACAAGCCAAACGGGCGATTAGTACTGGTAAGCTACGCGCATCACTGCGCTTCCACCTCCAGCCTATCAACCAGGTCGTCTTCCTGGGCCCTTCAGGGAGATCTCATCTTGGGGCGTGCTTCCCGCTTATATGCATTCAGCGGTTATCACAACCGAACTTCGCTACCCAGCCGTGCCCTTGGCAGGACAACTGGAACACAAGAGGTTCGTCCATCCCGGTCCTCTCGTACTAAGGACAGCCCCCCGCAAATCTCCTACGCCCACAGCAGATAGGGACCGAACTGTCTCGCGACGTTCTGAACCCAGCTCACGTACCGCTTTAATAGGCGAACAGCCTAACCCTTGGAACCTTCTACAGCTCCAGGATGCGATGAGCCGACATCGAGGTGCCAAACCAATGCGTCGATATGAACTCTTGGCATTGATCAGCCTGTTATCCCCGGCGTACCTTTTATCCGTTGAGCGATGGCCCTTCCATACAGAACCACCGGATCACTAAAGCCTACTTTCGTACCTGCTCGACTTGTAGGTCTCACAGTCAACCACTCTTATGCTTTTACACTCGACGGCTGATTTCCAAACAGCCTGAGAGTAGCTTCGCGCGCCTCCGTTACAATTTAGGAGGCGACCGCCCCAGTCAAACTACCCGCCTAACTATGTCCCTCTCCCGGATCACGGGAGGAGGTTAGAATCACAGCACTCGCAGGATGGTATCTCACCGTTGGCTCCGCCAAGTCCGAGAACCTGGCCTCAAAGCCTCCCATCTATCCTGCGCAGCGAGAACCGTAACCCATAGTTAAGGTGTAGTAAAGGTGCACGGGGTCTTTCCGTCTAGCTGCGGGTAACCGGCATCTTCACCGGTACTACAAGTTCGCCGAGCAACTCGTTAAGACAGTCGTACGATCGTTACGCCATTCGTGCAGGTCGGAACTTACCCGACAAGGAATTTCGCTACCTTAGGACCGTTATAGTTACGGCCGCCGTTCACCGGGGCTTCAATTCAAAGCTTCGCTTGCGCTAACCTCTCCTTTTAACCTTCCGGCACCGGGCAGGCGTCAGCCCCTATACGTCGTTTTCGACTTAGCAGAGACCTGTGTTTTTGTTAAACAGTCGCCGTACGCGCTTCACTGCGGCCCACTTACGTGGGCGCTCCTTCTCCCGAAGTTACGGAGCCAATTTGCCGAGTTCCTTAACGAGCTTTCACTCGAGCGCCTTTGGATATTCTCCTCGTCTACCTGTGTCGGTTTGGGGTACGGTTCCCTTTGTTCTCCTTAGAGGTTTTTCCCGGCAGCGTGAAATCAGCAGCTGAATCCCATACGGGCCTGCTTTGCGCCTCACTGTTAACGCCCTGGTGGATTTGCCTGCCAGAACCAGCTTACGCGCATCGACCGTCATAGCCATCGGACGGCCTGCTTATCCTTCTGCGTTACCCCATCGTCATAACGAACATTGGGAGGTCCGGAATATTAACCGGATGTCCATCAGCTACGCCTTTCGGCCTCGACCTTAGGGACCGCCTAACCCTGAGCGGATTAACCTTCCTCAGGAAACCTTAGACTTTCGGCGCGGAGGGTTCTCACCTCCGTTATCGCTACTTATGCCGGCAGGGTCTCTTCGCAACGCTCCACCAGTCTTCTCAGTCTGGCTTCACTGCTGTTGAGAATGCTCTCCTACCACGCGCACCCTAAGGTACGCATCCGCTGCTTCGGTGTACGGTTTTAGCCCCGTTGTATTGTCGGCACCGGACCGCTTGACCAGTGAGCTATTACGCTTTCTTTAAAGGATGGCTGCTTCTAAGCCAACCTCCTGGCTGTCTGAGCGTTCCGACTTCCTTTCCCACTTAACCGTAACTTGGGGACCTTAGCAGGCGGTCTGGACTGTTTTCCTCTCGACGATGACGCTTAGCCGCCACCGTCTGACTCCCGGATATGTTGTCGCTGGCATTCGCAGTTTGGTTGGATTCAGTAAGCCGGAAAGCCCCCTAGTCCATCCATCTCTCTACCACCAACGCAATTCATCCGAGGCTAGCCCTAAAGCTATTTCGGAGAGAACGAGCTATCACGGAATTTGATTAGCCTTTCACCCCTACCCACAGCTCATCCGAGCTTTTTTCAACAAACACCGGTTCGGTCCTCCAGTGGGTGTTACCCCACCTTCAACCTGGCCATGGGTAGATCATCCCGCTTCGCGTCTATTCCTGCCAACTGAACGCCCTGTTCAGACTCGCTTTCGCTGCGGCTCGCTTACGCTTAACCTTGCTGACAAGAATAACTAGCCGGCTCATTATGCAATAGGCACGCGGTCAGGCATTCCCTTGCGGGCATAGCCCTCCCACTGCTTGTAGGCACACGGTTTCAGGTACTTTGCACTCCCCTCGACGGGGTTCTTTTCGCCTTTCCCTCACGGTACTGGTTCACTATCGGTCAGAGACTAGTATTTAGCCTTACGGGATGGTCCCCGTAGATTCAAGCAGGGTTTCACGTGCCCCGCCTTACTCAGGTATCCGCTTCGAGTCTGGACTGTTTTCGCCTACGCGCCTGTCACGCTCTATGGCTCCCCTTTCCAGAGGATTCGGCTAACAGCCAGATTGGTAACTCTACTGTTGCGGACCCTACAACCCCCGAAACACCGAAATGTTACGGGTTTGGGCTGTTCCGAGTTCGCTCGCCACTACTATCGGAATCGAGGTTTCTTTCTTTTCCTTCAGGTACTGAGATGGTTCACTTCCCTGAGTTCGCTCTATCCCGCCTATGTATTCAGCGGGTAGTTCCCGGGTTTTGCCCGGGAGGGTTTCCCCATTCGGAGATCTCCGGTTATAACGCCTGTGTGCGGCTTACCGAAGCTTATCGCAGCTTGCCACGTCCTTCATCGCCTGTCTCTGCCAAGGCATCCACCGTGCGCCCTTAGTAGCTTGACCATAGAATTAACTCCAGCGCAGGGAGCCGAATCGCTTCGGTCCTGATCTAGAGTCAACCTATGTATAAATCCGCCTGAGAACAACTCGCTACGCTCACGCGCTCCCGAGTCGCACTCCTAAAGACACTCTTCTTACTTGAACACTTGCCTGAGTTAGTATACTTGCACTAACTCGCATGTGCTCGGCCTTGTATTTAAACGTTCTGAAGTCTATCTGCCGACTCTACACGCCTCACGGCGGACGAACGGCATCTTCAAACGCGTTACCCAATCTATTTCGTTGTCAAACATCGTCTGCTTCCTCTTTTTTGCGAAGAAGCCGAGCCCTGAGGCTCTTGAAACCTGCCAGACTCAATCCGTTTTAAGGATGCCGGCCTGTCTCCGGGTCGATGTCACTTATTGCTAAGTGGCAGCGAGCCGGAAACAGTGCATAAGACCAGTGAATAAGATTTGTGAAATCCCGAGTCCGCCTTCGCGCCCGCTACAGCGCGACTGCCTGCGCTTCTACAATGGCCCGCCGAGCCGAAGCCCGGCGAACGGGCGAAGGCTGGTGGAGCTGACCGGGATCGAACCGGTGACCTCATGCTTGCAAAGCACGCGCTCTCCCAGCTGAGCTACAGCCCCACGTCGGGAGCCTGGCAAAGGATGGTGGGCCTGGGTAGAGTCGAACTACCGACCTCACCCTTATCAGGGGTGCGCTCTAACCAACTGAGCTACAGGCCCGTGTGGCATTGTCGCTGGCCGCTCCCTGCCAGCCCGGCAAATGCCAGGAGCCCGGCGGCTCTCACATCACCTCATTCATGTCTAAAATAGGTTTCGAGGACAAGGTTGAACGTGCTGAGCGGCTACGCCGCCCATGACCATCGTGCAATGGTCGATCAAGCAAAGAAGGCTTGTATCAGGGCTCCCGTACTTACCGTCAGGGACGGCACTTACAGGGTTGATGGCACTTCGCATCCGCTGCAACCGATTCGCATCGGGAGCAGTCCGCTATCGCGGAAAGAATGCTAAGTGCCATCTTTTCTCTTTTAGAAAGGAGGTGATCCAGCCGCAGGTTCTCCTACGGCTACCTTGTTACGACTTCACCCCAATCATGAATTACACCTTGGGCGGCTGCCCCCTTGCGGTTGGCTCACCGACTTCTAGTGCAACCCACTTTCGTGATGTGACGGGCGGTGTGTACAAGGCCCGGGAACGTATTCACCGCGGCGTTCTGATCCGCGATTACTAGCGATTCCAGCTTCATGCAGTCGAGTTGCAGACTGCAATCCGAACTGAGGACGGCTTTTTCCGATTAGCTCCCCCTCGCGGGTTTGCGACGGTTTGTACCGGCCATTGTAGCACGTGTGTAGCCCTGGACATAAAGGCCATGAGGACTTGACGTCATCCCCACCTTCCTCCCCGTTATCCGAGGCGGTTTCGTCAGAGTGCTCAACTAAATGGTAGCAACTGAAGATAAGGGTTGCGCTCGTTGCGGGACTTAACCCAACATCTCACGACACGAGCTGACGACAGCCATGCAGCACCTATATTGCGGCCCCTTGCGGGGAAGGGATATTTCTACCCCGGTCCACAACATTTCGAGCCCAGGTAAGGTTCTTCGCGTTGCGTCGAATTAAACCACATGCTCCACCGCTTGTGCGGGCCCCCGTCAATTCCTTTGAGTTTCAGCCTTGCGACCGTACTCCCCAGGCGGACTGCTTAACGCGTTAGCTACGGCACGGCGGGATTGGGTACCCGTCACACCAAGCAGTCATCGTTTAGGGCTAGGACTACCAGGGTATCTAATCCTGTTTGCTCCCCTAGCTTTCGTGCATCAGCGTCAGTTGTGGTCCAGTGAGCCGCTTTCGCCACAGGTGTTCCTTCCGATATCTACGCATTTCACCGCTACACCGGAAATTCCACTCACCTCTCCCACACTCAAGCCCGGCAGTTTCTCATGCAGTCTATGAGTTGAGCCCATAGATTTCACATAAGACTTACCAAACCGCCTACGCACCCTTTACGCCCAATAATTCCGAACAACGCTCGCCCCCCTCGTATTACCGCGGCTGCTGGCACGAAGTTAGCCGGGGCTTCTTCTTCCGGTACCGTCATTATCGTCCCGATCGAAAGGAGTTTACGTCCCGAAGGACTTCATCCTCCACGCGGCGTTGCTGCGTCAGGGTTTCCCCCATTGCGCAAAATTCCCCACTGCTGCCTCCCGTAGGAGTCTGGACCGTGTTTCAGTTCCAGTGTGTCCGTGCGCCCTCTCAGGCCGGATACCGATCATCGTCTTGGTGGGCCGTTACCCCGCCAACTAACTAATCGGCCGCGACCCCCTCCCAAAGCGAATTGCTCCTTTGACCCGTGGGTATTATGCGGTATTAGCTAAGGTTTCCCTCAGTTATCCCCCACTCCAGGGTAGGTTAGTCACGTGTTACTCACCCGTGCGCCACTTTACTCATGGTATTGCTACCACTTTCTCGTTCGACTTGCATGTGTTAGGCACGCCGCCAGCGTTGATTCTGAGCCAGGATCAAACTCTCGTTTGAAACCTGATGTCTCCCCACCCCGACGGAGGTCGGTTGGGTCGACCGTGCCCGCGCAACTTTCTCTCGAAAGGAGCGCAGGCACCTTACCTTGTGAGAATGATCAAGCCAAACCTGATCACATCTCACGACTGGCACGTTCAACCAATTTGTCAAAGATCCTTGAGGGTGATCCGCCTGAGCGGTACCCCTTGGATCGAGGCCCGGACTCGCAGTTCGGTTTGTCCTCGAACTTGGTGCGCATTCGCCGATTTTCTCCGCCTGCACTGCAGGCTACGGCGTTTTTGCGCGAACCTTTTGAAGTTACCAAAGTTCAGGTCCCAGGTCAAGCAAGAGTTTCTTCCCTCGAACCTTGATCGAGCAACCCGTTCGCACTGCGCAAAAAATCAAAGAGCGGCCAGCAAAATTCGCCCGAGCCGCTAGGGCTCGCAGGGAGATCTCTCCCTGGGTCATGCAATGGCTTGTTCTCTGCGGGATTCCCTACAGGGGTTCAACGGTGCAGAAACAACGCATCTCGTCCGACCCTACGAACCAGCTTCCCACTTCCCTTACACGGGCAGGCCACGCACGGCCACCGGGAGGCTCCACTGCTCACTTGCAACTTAACCAGAGTAGCACAGACCGCCCCGCTATGCAAACCATCGCCGACTCCTAAACCCCTTTGTTTGCAATCTTTGAAAGAATCTCCCTTCCCTTTTCCCTAAAATCGGCAGTGCGGCCCCTGTGGAAACCCTTTGATTTCTGTGGGAAAACCGGTCTCGTGGCCTCTGCGCCACCTCGCGCCAGCCATTTCTGCTCTGTTTGGCTCAATTCCTCCCCACCCCTCAGCGCCCGGGCGCCGGCGATCCCCACCGGCGGTCGCCAACAATCGAATGTCAATTTGATGACATCCTTTCCTCGTACCTCGCTTAAGCTCGGGACTCGCCAGGCGACGTTCCGCCTCTCCATCATGATGAGATCAACATTGGTTCGTTGCTTTCTTGCGACGCTCTCGATCGTGATGAGCGCTTTGCTCTCCGCGCAGAGTTCGCCGTCCATCCCGAGCGCCGAAACCCCTACCAATACCGGCTCCACGGCAATCGCCAACCTCGCCCTGTCCACCCTCAGCGTCCTCAGCTTCGGGGCCACCGGAAACGGATCGACCGACGATACCGCGGCAATCAACGCGGCGATGTCGGCGTGCACGGCCAGGACGATTCCCCACAACGGCTGCATTCTCTATTTCCCGTCGGGCGTCTACAGGACAACGGGGCTGTCGCTCAGCTCATATATCCACATCAAGGGCGACGGCTGGGCAACCTCCGTGATCCAGCTCGCACCGCACACCGCGTCCGATGTATTGACGATTCCCCTCGACGCATTCAATTTCAGCATCTATGGCATCACTCTCGATGGAAATGCTCGACATGGAGGAAAGGGCAACTGCCTGTCCACGGCCAAGACCGCGACAGGACCGGCGGAGTGGAATACCGCCAACAAGCAGACCGCGCCAGCCAATGCCCAGAAATGGGGCCATGTCCAAGAGGTCATGTTTTCCAATTGTGCCGCGGACGGAATCCACATTACCCCTTACAACTACATGCTTTTCTTCGACAACTTCTACGCATACGGCAACGGCGTCTACGGGCTTTACACGCAGGGGACAAACAGCAGCTTTAGCAACTTTCAGATTGAACGCAATGGAACAGCCGGAATCCACGTTGCCAATTCGAACAACCGCTTCACATCCGGCGAAGTGATTTGGAATGGGGAAAGGGTCAGCACCGAAGCCGCTGTCTACGTAACGGGCTCACGGAATGTGATAACCGCCGTCGAGACGGAGGACAACTACACCAACGGCTTTTTCGGCGGCGGTGCCGATAACATTTTTGCGGCGTGCGTTTCCGATTCCAACGGATACGCTCGAGGAAACACCGACAAATCGTCGCGCGTCGCCAGTGGCTTCGTGATCGGCGGAAGAGGCGGCATCTATGCAGGCGACAAAGTGACCAGTTACCGGGGCAGGCTTCCCGATGGCAACTTCACAACGGAATGGCCTTACACCATCACCAACCCGCAGCAATCCAGAATCGACATCAGTTATGACGGCACCAACCAGCCGCCGCCGCATTCGACCGCTCTGCCTCAAGTGGAAACGCCCGCAGCCGGGCACGCGGCCTGCGTCAAGTCCGCCGGTCCACCGGTCATCATTGGGTACTGCTCCACTCGAATTGATTCTTCAGGCGCCTGCACATGCAATTGACGCAGCGTGAACGCCCCGCTCGGGAAAAGAAGCATCTCCGCTTCCGCCTGTCGCGTCACTGCTTCGATATCACGCCCAGGTCCGTCAGCCCATTCACGAAGTACTGCATCGCCAGCGCCACCAGCAACAGGCCCATGATTCTCACCAGGATGCGGATCCCCGTTTCTCCCATCACCTGCCGAACCCGGTCGGCCGCAGCCAGCACAAAATAGGTGACGATCGCGGTGATCGCAATCGAGCCCAGAATCGCGCCCATCTCCCAGTGCCACAGTGTCGGTACCTGGCCCACCAGCACCATCACCGACGAGATGGCGCCAGGCCCCGCCAGCATCGGAATGCCCAGCGGCACAATCCCCGCATCTTCCTTTGCCGTCGCTTCCTCGGTGTCTCCATGCGCCTCCTGCGTCGGCGAGCGCTTCGCCTCCAGCATGTCCAGCCCGATCAACATCAGAATCAGCCCGCCCGCAATCTCAAACGCCGGAAGCGTAATGCCAAACATGCGGAAGATCAACTGGCCTGCGACCGCAAAACTGGTCAGCACAATAAAACACGTGATCGCGCCTTTGCGCGCCATGCGCTTGCGCCGCACCGCATCGGCGCTCTCTGTGATCGCCAGAAAAGATGGAATCGCCGCAAACGGATCGACTAGAAAAAAGATCGAGCTCAACGCCAGCACTGAAAAGCGCACAATCGGCGCCTGGCTCAGCTCGTTCAACGCCACCGTCGCTGGATTGGTCAGGAGCACTTTGAGAGGTTAGAACATTCCAGCCTTCTCGCGCCAACACCCCGCGCCAACACCCCGCGACAACACCCCACGACAACACCCCACGACAACACTTCGAACGATTGCACACTACAATGAATTCCTTGCTCACCGACCTCCAACGCGACCGCCTCACCGTCGTCCTCGTCTCGCCGCGCAATCCCCTCAATATAGGAGCAGCGGCGCGCGCCATGGCGAACTTCGGCTTCCGGCGCCTCGCTGCAGTCGCGCCCTACGAAGAACACTGGCGCGAGGCCAGGTCCGCCGTCGGAGCCTCGGATCTCCTCCAAAACGCGAAACGTACGGAGTGCCTGGCCGAGGCCGTGGCCGATTGCACGCTCGTCGTCGGCACCGCGGCGCTCACTCGCCGCAAGCCGGAGCAGCCATTCGTTTCGCTTCCGGAGCTTCCGCCAATTGTGCAGCAGGAGCTCGCCCGCAACGGTCGCGTAGCCCTGGTCTTCGGCTCGGAAAAGCGCGGCCTCTCTCGTGAAGACCTCTCGATTTGCCATCTGCTCGTCGAAACTCCCACCGATCCTCGGCAGCCCTCGATGAATCTCGGCCAGGCCGTTGCAGTCTGCCTGTACGAGCTAGCCACCCGTTTACCCGTCCCAACCGCAGGTCTGGGTGCCCCGGGTCTCTCGCTTTCGGGGACCCGGGAGAGCGCATCGCCCGATAACTTCCCTCCCGCTACATCCGGCGACCTCGACCTCCTCGCCGAAGTCGTGGAACAAACCATGCGGGCAGCGAATTACTCCCCTTCCATCATGCGCAGCGCCAATCGCCACGATTTGCATCTTCTGCTGCGCAGGCTCGCCTTCACCCGCCATGACGCGCGACGCATCCTCGGCCTCTTCCGCAGAATCCTCTGGCGGCTGCAACATCGCGCTGGCCCAGCGAAGGACTAGAGCGTGTTTCATAAACCCGTTTTTGTTTCAGGGACGACTCCGCGACTTGCGGGGAGGCTCTTTCGAAGATGGACGAAGTGTCAGGGCACGACTTCAGTCGTGCCGAAAAGGACCGAGAAATGAGGGGTTTTAACCCCTGGGGGACTACAGCATGGATACAGGGGCCATTGATGAAACAAGGCGTCGCTTACAACGCCCCAAACAAGTAACATCGCAACGCTTCTTTTTCGACCGACAGAAACTGAATCCTGTTAGAGTGCGGTCATAGGCTCCCCTATGCCCAATCCATCCACTTTTTTCCGTGCCATGTTTGCCGCGACGTCACCAGTCCGCCTTCGCGTGCTCATCGCCTATGCCGCACTGGCTCTTGCATCCTTATTGGCAATCTCCGCCCAAGACACCCCTACGACGCAACAGCCAACTCCGGCTCCGCCACCAGCCAGCCAACCGGCCGCGCAAGAGCCCGCTCCGTCCCAAACTCCTCAGACAGCCTCGCCGCAAACGCCGTCCACTCCACCTGCTCCGAGTGAGCCATCCTCAGCGCCGGCTCCCACGCCAACGCCTCCCACCCCACCCGCCACGACCGAGCCAACCGCAACTCCGGCCTCAGAGCCCGCGCAAACACCTTCTGCCGCGCCAGCCAAATCTGCCGAGGCGAACGACGCAACACAGTCTTCCGAGTCCGTCGGGATCACCGAAGACGAGCTCAGAAGTTTGCTGGTCGCCAAGCAGCTTTTTCTCCGAGGAGGCTACCTTGACAACGCCCTCAGCTTCAACGAGCGCGGCGTTTTGGTTGGCCACTCTCCGCAGGGATCGTACACACTCTGCGAAATCCAGATCGACAAGGTACACCTGACCAAACACAAAGTAGAGTTGGTTGGCGAGCGATTTGGTCTGCACTTTCTCGGCGCGCTGCCCTACGAAGATCCCACCAAGGCCGTAGACCGGGTCAACATTACCCCGAAGAAAAAAGAAGTCAGAATCACCATCGACCGCGAGTTGGTAGTCAAGCCGAAAGAGAAGAAGGAAAAGAACAAGCCGCTGGATAAGACTCAGAACGCGCCGCCAAAATCCGCTTCCGCAACAGCCCCTCCTGCAGTTGCGTCCACCAACGCACCCGCCACTCCGCCACCCGCAGCCACTTCTGCGCCTGCAGAATCCACTGAACCGGATAGCGACACGGATGTGCAGGCAGAAATTGCCAAGGCCCCGCCCGCCGAGCGCCCAGCCGACGCAAACAGCGTCACCACCACAATCTCGCCCGCACATGCAACCAAAGTTCTGAAAGACGCTTTGGACAAGGTCTTCGCACAGGGCTTTGACAGTCCCATGATGGACGCAATGCCCGACTTCTGGAAGCTCTACTACGCGGCCGCGGCCAACAAGACCGACTACCGCCCCGCGGACTCGACCGTGCTCCGCGAAAACATGGTGGACAAAAAGGCGCAATTGGTTTCGACCTTCGAGCCTCCGTCAAACCAGTACGCACAGGATCACGGCGTAGCCGGAATGTCGCTCTACCATGTTGTAGTTGGCTCGGATGGCAAGCCCGGCGAGATCGCCGTCGCGCGGCCCATCGGCTTCGGGCTCGATGAGAGCGCCGTCGATTCCATTCGCAAGGCTACCTTCGAGCCTGCCATCAAAGACGGCAAGCCGGTCCCGGTCATGCTCAACCTGATCGTCGAGTTTCGCATCTACTCCAAGCGCACCGACGTAGTGGCCAAAACTCCCGAGCATCAAACCGACGCCTCGCTACCCGGCCCCTACAGCGTGACGCACTAAATGGGATGGAGATATACGTCGGCGCTCAATCACCGATCTCAAACCATAGAGTTGTCACCCTGAGCGAAGTTGGGAGCGCTTTTCGCTCCCAATGGAGTCGAAGGACCCGCAAGCGAACTTCGGATAAACGTCGCCGCTTAATCACTGATCTGAAAACAGCAGAGTTGTCATCCTGAGCGAAGTTGGGAGCGCTTTTCGCTCCCAATGGAGTCGAAGGACCCGCAAGCGAACTTCGGATAAACGTCGCCGCTTAATCACTGATCTGAAAACAGCAGAGTTGTCATCCTGAGCGAAGTTGGGAGCGCTTTTCGCTCCCAATGGAGTCGAAGGACCTGCAAGCGAACTTCGGATAAACGTCGCCGCTCAATCACTGATCTGGAAACAGCAGAGTTGTCATCCTGAGCGAAGTTGGGAGCGCTTTTCGCTCCCAACGGAGTCGAAGGACCTGCATTTGGGATGCCCAATTTCTTCACTCAAGATCTGGGAGGCCACGCGATCCATCCGCGTCGACTTCAACTGCTATAACGGCTGCCAAAGTTCCACGCGATTGTCTTCCGCATCCCAGATCCAGGCAAACCGCCCATAGGAGCATCGTCGCGCTTGGGATCAATCCGAACGCCGGCCGCGGCCAGCTGTTTCAGCAGTTCGTCCAGATCGTCAACCCTGAAGTTCACCATCACCTGTTGCGTCCCCTCGCCAAAATATCGCGTGTCCAGCGGGAAATGGGCGAACACCGTCATACCGGCCGCTTCCGGTCCATCGAAGGCCAACGATCCTCCGTCCTGCGCAGGAATCCCGAGATGCTCTGCGTACCACCGCGAAAGCGCCTGTGGGTCGCGCGCCTTCAGGAAAACACCACCAATGCCAACTGCCTTGGCCACAGTTACTCCTCCCGCCCAATGATCTCTTCAAGCTTCGTCTTATGCTTGGCCTGGCGGCCGGTGCGCGGCCGATCCGAGAGGATGCGCGACGGTTTCGGCTGGCCCACGCGTTCCCGCGCATTCGCCTTCACCGCCTTCGTGGCCGAAAACTTGGCTGGCTTGCGTTTCGCCATGGCAAGGATGAGTATGGAATAGATTCCGCCGGCGCGAAAGTGCCCGTTTGGAGTCCCGGATTCCCCGGCTGATATGCGACCGGGACGGTGCGCCGGAGGGCCAGATAATGGATGAACGCGAGTTTTTCAACGAAACGACAGAACAGCGCACCCACAACCTTACCTGCCCCAAGTGTGGCCAGGCTTCGGAATACAAGGTCACGTGGGTCGTGCGGCGCAAGCGTGCGCAATTGCCGCGCGGCGCCGACGAGCGCGACCGGGCTCGCTTCGCCAAGGCGCAGTCGTACATGGTTCGCCGCGACGACAAGCTCCAGTGCTCCAACGTCCGCTGCCGCAAACCTTTCGAAATCTCCACACTGCAATCCCTCGCGTTTCTCATGGATTGACCACGTTCGGAGGTTGACGCGGGCCCGCCGCCGTGTGATTCAATCGACATATAAGCTCGCCGGATCCGGAGGACGTCAGACAGGCCGGCTAGGAGAAAACTTTCCATGGCAAACATGCAGCTTCCCCCTGACGAACGCGGCCTGACTCCCGAACAGGTTGAGGCGCTCGACAAACGGCGCGACCTGGGACACACCTTCATGGTCATCGCCGGCCAATTCGCGGTCATCGCCACTGTCCTGCTGCTTTGGGTGGGTCAGGACCTCAAGTATTCGCCCGGATGGGCGCATCCCATGGCGTATTATTTCTTTCTCGCCCTCATTCTCATCGTGGTCTTCGGCATCACCGGCTTCGTTCTGCGCCGCGGAACTCCCCGCATCGACTGATTGTCTGTGCGGTCCGTCGATTCGACCGGCAGCCATTCTCGCGGCCAAATCAGCCAACTAAGCTCACACGCCATTCACACCCCCGCTGCTAAACTAAACACTGATGATCCTCCCGTTTGTCCGCGAAATTTTCGCGGAGCTGGAGCTTGCTTCGGGATTTGAACGCGTTCGCAGGCACCTGAGCCTGGGTGCGGGCCGTAGACGTGTGTCTGGATTGACCGCAACGGCGCGGGCGCTCTACCTGCCGTTGATGGCGCGGGCAGCCAAGCAGCCCGTCATCGTGATCGTCGCCGATAACAAGGCCGCCGAGACGCTGGAACCTCTCCTCAAGGCCGGCTGCGAGCTCACCGGCGCAGTCGATCCGGCGCGTGTGGTGCGCTTCCCCGCCCACGATGTTCTTCCCTTTGAAAATCTCTCGCCGCACCCCGACGTCCAGGAACAGCGCGCCGCGGCATTGTGGAAGCTCGCTGCCGGTGCCGTCGAAATCCTCATTGCTCCCGTCGAGTCCGCCGCACTCAAGCTCTTCGATCTCGAGTACTACGCCGGCCTCACCGTCACCCTCAAGCGTGGTGAAGAGGTCGACATCGAAGTGCTCACCGCGCACCTTGCCAGCGTCGGCTACAACCAGATGGACCTCGTCGAAATGCCAGGGCAGTTCACCCGCCGCGGCGGAATTCTCGACGTCTACTCGCCGGACTCCGACCGCCCCGTGCGCCTCGAGTTCTTTGGCGACGAGATTGAGACCATCCGCAAATTCGATCCCGAGACGCAGCGTTCGCAAAGCGGCTTGGACGAAACGCAGTTGCTGCCCCTCACAGAATCGCCTGTGACCGAGCACCTCCTCGCCGCGGTCAACGGCCGCCTCAGCCGGCAGCGCATCGATATCGAAGACGAAGAGATGGCCGCCGAAGCCGCTGCAGCCGGCGGCGTCAGCGTCTTTCCGGGTTGGGAGTTCTTCACTCCCGTCGCCGGCGCCCAGCGGTCGCTGCTTACGCTCGTGCCGCGCTGCGCGCTGTTCGTCGACGAACCCGCCATGGTGCGCAACCAGATCGATCGCTGGTGGAACAAGGTC
Source organism: uncultured Acidobacteriaceae bacterium (assembly GCA_963758785.1). Lineage (GTDB taxonomy): Bacteria > Acidobacteriota > Terriglobia > Terriglobales > Acidobacteriaceae > Telmatobacter. The sequence continues at coordinate 908,300 of CAVWXA010000003.1, read as the reverse complement.
GAGCAGCGCCATGAGCGCTCCGGCATCGGCTCGCTCATCCGTCCTGAAGATATCTATCTGCGCCCCGAAATCCTCAGCGCGTCGCTTGACGCTCACATGGGCCTCGATCTCGATCAGCTCGGCATGGTTGACGTACTCGATAGCGACGCCACGCTCGGCGAAATCGAGTTGCCCACGCGGCCCACGCTGCGGTTTCACGGCTCCATCCCCGCGCTCACTGAGCAACTGAAAAACCTGATGACGACAGAAACACGAATCGTGCTCGCCGTTCCGCATCAGGGAGACGTAGAACGCCTTGCGACGGTTCTTCGCGACTACGAGGTTCCGTATCGCCTGGGCAGCCGCACCACGCGCTCCAGCGGCGACACCATGCTCGACGAGGCCAGCTACATGGCTGGCGATCTGCGCGTTCCCGTCATCGTCCGTTCGCCGCTCGCAGCGGGCGTCAGCTTTGTCGAAACCAACCTCATTGTCTTTGGCGCCAACGATCTTTCTGACGAGGCTGACGTAGCCGCGCGCCCCGAGCCCAAAAAATCCAAGACCGCGGCCTTTGTCTCCGACTTCCGCGATCTCGGCATCGGCGACTACGTGGTGCACGTCGAGCACGGCATCGCGCAGTATCAGGGGCTCAAGGAGATCACGCAGGACGGCCTCTCGGTCGAGTTCATGATTCTCGAGTTTGCCGAGGGCGCCAAGCTCTACGTTCCTCTCACGCGCCTCGACCTCATCCAGAAATACCGTTCCACCGACACGGGGCCGGCGCCCGTGCTCAACAGGCTCGGCACGCAGCAGTGGGTCAAAACCAAGGCCCGCGTGCGCAAGGCCATGCGCGACATGGCCGCCGAGCTCCTCAAGCTCTACGCTGAACGTCACACCGCGCAGGGCACATCCTTCTCAAAAGACAATGAATTTCAGCGCGCATTTGAAGACTCCTTCGACTACACCGAAACCGAGGATCAGGCTTCCGCGATTCGTGCCGTCAAGTACGACATGGAATCACCCACGCCCATGGATCGCCTCCTCTGCGGCGACGTGGGCTACGGCAAAACTGAAGTGGCCATGCGTGCGGCCTTCAAGGCTGTGCAGGACGGCAAACAGGTCGCGGTCCTTACGCCCACCACGGTGCTCGCCTTCCAGCACTTCGAAACCTTCAAGCAGCGTTTCGCGCAATTCCCCATCCACATCGAAATGATTTCGCGCTTCCGCACCCAGAAGGAACAGAAAGATATCGTCGAGCGCGTGGCGACCGGCCGCGTCGACATTCTTATTGGCACGCACCGGCTGCTATCGAAGGACCTCAAATTTCAGGATCTCGGCCTGCTCGTCGTCGACGAGGAACAGCGCTTCGGCGTGCGCCACAAGGAACGGCTCAAGCAACTGCGCAAGGAGATTGACGTGCTGGCGATGAGCGCCACGCCCATTCCGCGCACGCTGCACATGTCGCTCGTCGGCCTGCGCGATATGAGCGTCATCGAAACAGCGCCCAAGGATCGCATGGCAATCCAGACCGTCGTCGCCAAGTTCGACGAGAAAATTATCCGCTCCGCCATCGAGGTCGAGCTGGAGCGCGGCGGCCAGGTGTATTTCGTCCATAACCGCGTCGAGTCGATCTACGAGATCGCCATGCGCATTCAGGAACTGGTGCCTGCGGCCCGCGTGGTCGTGGCGCACGGCCAGATGAGCGAGAGCGAACTCGAAAAAGCGATGCTCGCCTTCATGCACCACGAGTTTGATGTGCTGGTGGCCACCACGATTATCGAAAATGGCCTCGACATTCCCCTGGCAAATACCATCCTCATCAATCGCGCCGAGCGCCACGGGCTCAGCGAGCTCTATCAGTTGCGCGGGCGCGTGGGCCGCTCCAATCGTCGCGCCTACGCGTACCTGCTCATTCCTCAGGAGCACCAGCTGACCGAGATCGCGCGTCGCCGCCTCGCCGCGCTCAAGGAATTCAGCGACCTCGGTGCCGGCTTCAAAATCGCTGCCCTCGATCTCGAACTTCGCGGCGCTGGAAATATGCTGGGCGGCGAGCAGAGCGGCCACATCGAGGCCGTCGGATTTGAGTTGTACACAACCATGCTTGAAGCTGCGGTCAAGGAGCTGAAGGGCGAGGGCAGCGACGAGCGGCCGGCAACGCAGCTCAGCCTCGGCATCGCGCTGCGTATCGACGAGAGTTACGTGCCTGAAGAAAACCAGCGCCTGCGTCTCTACAAGAAAATCGCCGGCGCTGCCAGCGAAGCTGCGGTCAACGAAGTGCGCGCCGAGATGGAAGATCGCTACGGCGCGCCGCCCGACGCCACGGTTTACCTGCTCGAAGCTGCCATGCTGCGCCTCGTGTGCGAGCGCATGGGCATCGCGCAAATCGATCGCAAGCGCGGCGAGTTGCAGATTCGCTTTATGGAGAATGCCTCCGTCGATCCGGCCCACCTCATGCAGGTCGTCGCGCGCAACGCCAAGCGCGGCGCGCAGTTCACGCCGCAAGGTCTGCTCAAATTACCGTTGACTTCCGCAAGACCCGACGAAGTGCTGCTTGAGATCCATGAACTACTTTCCAGCCTGGCTCCGGCCCCCGTAAGCGCCTGAAGAATTCTTTCCGGAGCGGGCTAGCAGAGATTGTGGTGCCAGCGTGCTGTCCCAAACTTTGGCCTCAAAATGCTTTGTCATCCTGAGCGAGTCGCCGCAGCGACGAGTCGAAGGACCTGCATTTGTTTTTTTGTACGCTACCAGGCACCGACAGGGGGCCCCAGGTCCCGAATTTGGGACCTGGGCTTCGCGATCGTCAGGTTCGAAGTCAAACGTTCAGGAAGCTATCGAGTCAGTCGTCTCGCAGACCCGCACACGAACTCTGCTATCTCCGCTAACCCGCTATCTCCGCGAACTCCGCTGCCTTACCCCTTCCACTTGATATTGCATCCAATCGACGGCCTTTGTTCCGCCGGAACCGGCTTGCCCGCGAGCACCAGGTCGATTGCGTCGCGCAGTTCTTTTCCGGTCACAGGAATGCCGTTGCTGGGCCGGCTCGCATCGTACTGTCCGCGATAAACCAGCTTGAAATCGCGATCGAATAAATAAAGATCCGGCGTGCATGCGGCTTTATACGCCTTCGCCACGCTCTGCGTTTCGTCGTAGAGATACGGAAACGCAAAGCCGTTGTTCTTCGCCTGCTGCTTCAGTCCCGCCGGTCCGTCGTCTGGATACGCGCCCGCATCGTTGGCGCTGATCGCCACAATGCCCATTGGTTTCCCTGCGTAATCCGCGCCGAACTTTCCCAGAGATTTTTCAATGTGCTTCACATAAGGGCAGTGCGCGCAAATAAACATCACCAGCAACGCCTGCCGGTCGCGAAAATCATCGCGGTGAACCGTTTTTCCGCTCACCACATCGGTCAGCGCAAAGTCCGGCGCAATGGTGCCAAGTTCAAGCATGGTCGATTCAACAGCTGCCATAATCGATTCTCCTTATAAGATCCTTCGCATAAAGCGCGCTCTGCTGATCCGCAGATGCGCTGACTCGCGAACTTGCTAACTAGCTGACTCGTGTCCTGTCTTCTAAAGTCCGCATCAAAAACAAGTCGTCATCCTCATCAAAATCAAGTTGTCATCCCCAGCGAAAACAAGTCGTCATCCTCATCAAAATCAAGTTGTCATCCGCATCAAAAACAACTTGTCATCCTGAGCGAAGATTGGCGCGCTTTTTGCGCCAATCGTAGTCGAAGGACCTGCATTTGTTTTTCAACGAACTTAACATTCACCACTAGCTGTCCTGTCTCTAAAGTCCGCATCAAAAACAAGTTGTCATCCGCATCAAAAACAAGTTGTCATCCGCATCAAAAACAACTTGTCATCCTGAGCGAAGATTGGCGCGTTTTTTTGCGCCAATCGTAGTCGAAGGACCTGCATTTGCTCTTCAGCGAACTTTGGATTCACCACACTAGCTGACCCACTGCCTCTCTAACCCCGCTAACTGCGCATCTCCGCCGCTCCCCTCAAAACAATCCCGCCTGCCGTCCCGGCGCCGCGATGCCGAAATGCTCGTAGGCAAGCCGAGTGGCCACGCGGCCGCGCGGGGTCCGGTCCAGAAAGCCAATCTGAATCAAAAACGGCTCATACACCTCTTCCAGAGCGTCTTCTTCCTCGGCCAATGTTGCGGCCAGCGTGCCCAGACCTACGGGCCCGCCGTCGTATTTCTGCATGATGGTCAGCATCAGCCGGCGGTCGATCTCGTCGAAGCCGTGCGCATCCACTTCAAGCAGGGTCAGCGCTGCGTTCGCCGTAGGCAGGTCGATCGATCCCGTTCCGCGAACCTGCGCGTAGTCGCGCACGCGGCGCAGCAAGCGGTTGGCAATGCGCGGCGTGCCGCGCGATCGCAGCGCAATCTCCGCCGCGCCATCCGCGTCGATAGGAATCTGCAGCACCTCGGCAGAGCGCTCCACAATCACGCGCAGCTCTTCCTCTGTATAGAACTCCAGCCGCAGCAGAATCCCGAACCGCGAGCGCAGCGGCGAGCTCAGCAGGCCCGGCCGCGTGGTCGCTCCAATAAAAGTGAAGGGGCGAATCTCCATCACATGCGTGCGCGCCGCCGGCCCCTGCCCGATGATGATGTCCAGCTTGTAGTCTTCGAGCGCGGTGTAGAGCTTCTCTTCGAGCACCGGTTGCAGGCGATGAATCTCGTCGAGAAACAACACCTGCCGCTCGCGCAGATTGGTGAGGATCGCCGTCAAATCACCCTGGATCACAAGAGCCGGCCCCGATGTCTGCTGAAAGCCCACGTCAAGCTCGTTGGCGATAATTGTCGCCAGCGTCGTCTTGCCCAGCCCCGGCGGTCCGAAAAGCAGAACGTGGTCCAGCGCTTCACCGCGCGATTTGGCCGCCTCCAGCGCAATTGCAAGCTGCTCCTTCGCCTTTGACTGGCCAATGAACTCCCGCAGCCAGCGGGGACGCAACTTCAGTTCAAAATTCTGCTCCTCGTCAGCGCGCGCTGCGCTCACCAATCGTTCTGGCGTGTTGTCCTGGGCGATCGCCATACTCACCGAAAGTGTAGCGGGTCCCGGTAGCGGCGAGCAAAGGGCAGGCGAAGAACAGGCTGCGCGCCTTTTGCGAAAGGTCGATCGATCATCGCTCGCAGTTCATGCGTTCCTTGTCTCGCTCATCAATCAACTCGGCCCGTTTCCTCATTCCTCTTGGCTGCCGCGCATCTCCCGCAATGCGTCAAAAACCATCGCTGCCGTCCACTGGAAATTTCCTTCGCTCGACTGCGAGCAGCTCTCACTCACCGAGACAAAGGCGAAGCGATCTTCGGCCTGTGTTCACGAGCTTTCATCTCCTGTCGCGCACCTCAAATTTTGTTCGCACGTAAGTCGACAGCTTCATCTGCCGCAACAAACTGAAACTGCAAGGAATGCGTTATTGACTGACTAGATACCAAACACGCAGTAACACTTTAGTGCCAGAGAAGTTAGGTTACTAGATGCCCTATAGTCGATTGCATATAGGCCAGCGAGGGTCTGCTGTGACCAAGTTGGGTCGCCGCCATAGCCGGCTGCAGACTCCGGAGGTTCATGATGTTTGATCGTTTTTCACCGCGGGCGCTGCTCCTCATCGGCCTTGCTTTGCCGATCGCCGGTTGCACGAATGCGTTGGTGGATTCCATTACAGTCTCGCCCACGTCGCAAACAGTTGCTGTGGGTCAGACTGCGCAATTCACGGCGACAGGAGTAATCGGTCACGGAAACAACCATCCATCGACCACCCAGGACATCACCGACTCGGTCGCCTGGACTTCCAGCACACCCGCGGTCGCCACAATCAATTCTTCGGGAGTTGCGACCGGAGTTTCCGCCGGAACAACCACCATTACTGCAACCATCAATGGGTATACCGGTGTGCTTACCGCCACCGCATCCCTTACGGTCAATTCTTCTGGCGGCGGCGTCTCGGCTGGAGGGTCGGTGGTTGCGATTACGATCATCCCCAACACTCAATCGGTCGCATCGCCAACGCAAACCGCCCAATTCCTTGCCATCGGAACCACCTCCTCCGGCGCCACCGTTAACTTGACCAATTCGGTTGCCTGGAGTTCCAGCAGCGTACAGATTGCCACCATCGGCGCCACCACTGGCCTTGCCACAGCGGTCGGCCAGGGCACCGCGACGATTACCGCTCTCTACGCGAGCGCCGGCAGCACTTTGACGGCCACTGCTACTTTCACTGTGTCGGCCGGAACTACGGAAGAATACACCGCGGTGACACTGATCCCCAACGATCAGTCAGTCTCGGCTTCAGGCCAAACCGGCCAGTTTATTGCCCTGGCTACTTCTGGAACCACCGGCCTCGAAGTGGATGTCACAAACTCGCCGCAGTTAAAATGGGCGTCCAGCATTCCGTCCGTTGCTACGATCACCAGCGGGCTGGCTTCGGGCAACGGAGTTACCACCGGAGTAAGCCTCGGCTCCAGCACGATCACGGCAGAATTGAGCAACCCCAATGGCTCCCTGGTTTCAGCCTCCGCGTCGGTTAGCGTCACGCTGACACCCGCACCCGAGCCTTTGCTCGCGCTCACCATCATTCCAGCCACGATCACAGTGGGGAACATCCTCGATCAAGGCCAATTCCTCGCGATCGGCACGTATTCAACTCCGCCCACCGTCAGGGATCTCACCAACTCGGTCACCTGGACCACCTCAGCGCCCAGCGTCTTTCCCGTGAATACCAATGGATCGGGAGCTCCAAATCCCGGCGCTGACGCGGGAGTCGTGACCGCATACGGCACCGGTGGCGCCACCATTATCGCGGAAGCAATCGATCCCACAACCGGATCGATCGAAACCGCAACCGCGACGTTCAACTGTCCGCTGATTCTTCCCACAGCAACCACCGCCGGCTCGTGCTATCCGGGCTCAGAGTCGTCCTCTCTGCTGTCCACTCTCACCGTCTATAACGAGGGCCTCAACACCACCAACTGGTTGGTAACCGCTCCATCCGCTACGGGCACGCCCAATGTGCTCCATTGCGGACCCGGTTCAAATGGCGCTGGTCTCGGTGGCTCGGTCTGCGTTGCAACCTACCCCGTCGGAACCACCGTCATCCTGACGGCGCCCGCTGGTGCCGGAGCCTTCGGTGGATGGTCCTACAACTGCACTCCAACCGGGGCAATCACTGCGGCCGGTCCCAACAGTTGCGCGGTCACTTTGACCTTCGACGACACTGTGGGCGCGGTCTTCAATTAGGCATCAGGGTAACCTTGGCCAGGGAGCCGCTCTTCTGAGCGGCTCCTTTGCTTTTGCCGCCTGCGATGGCCCGCGGCCAGCCAATCCAACGTCCGCCCTCGCGCTTCTGCCCCGCACGCCTCGCCGGCTCGCTCCACCCTCTCCCTCAATCCTTCTGCCCGTTCTGTACTGCCCTCAAAGGAGCTGAATCACTGGAAACACCGCCAGCCCCGTATAGACTGGTTAGGTTCCACTGAACGTGATGGCCCATCGGTTTGGCATCCTTCGCCGCTTCCGCTTCAATCTGCCGCAACGCATCGCCGCGGGGTTGCTCGGGCTCTTTCTCCTTCAGGGATTCTGGCTCACCAGCCAGCAGACGCTCACCGACCAGGATTATCAGTACGCCCGCTGCGGCCGCGAAACCTGGGAAAAACCTTCGCCGCTGACCGGCTATTACACCTCCTGCGGCAACATTCGCGACGGCATTCTCGCCTACCGGCTCGCCGGCCTCCCGCTCACTCTCAACTTCCTTGCCGAACGGGCGTTCGACCATTTCCGCAAGCCTGAGGACCGTGTTGTCCAAACAGGGTCAGGCGCCGAGATCAGCACCTGGGAACTGCGCCATCAAATGACCCACATTCTCCTTCTCCTGCGCCTGCCCTTTCTCTTTGCCGGCTGCTTGCTGGGCGGATGCATCTGGTGGGTCACGCGGCGCCTCTACGGCAACCTGGGCGGTTACACGGCTCTTGCCCTCTACTGCTTCTCTCCAGCAGTCATAAAGGCTTGCGTTTCCCCCAATCCTGAGGTGCTGGCCGCTCTCGGCGTGTACGGCGGCGTTTATACCTGCATGGGCGTCGCTCATGCCATGCAGGGACCGCGCAGCAGGTGGAGGCCGCGCATTGTGCTGCTCACTGCCATCTTTGCCGTCGCCGCGTCTGCGCACATCGTGGCCCTCCCCCTGGCCGCGTTGTTGGGCCTGGTGGCCATGCTCTGGATCGCCGAAGGGCACAGGAGCCAAACGCTGCCGGTTGTTCTCACGGCTTCCGCAGGCGCCCTCCTCTTCGTATTCGCCTGCTACGGATTCTCGCCCGATGCCTGCAGCTATGTCTTCCGTTCCGCGGCCGGATTCCTGTGGTTCTCCATCGCTCCGGCCCGGCGCTTCTTCTTCGCGCTTCCCAATGGCGGCGTTACCGTAGCCGCCGGCGCCGCTTTGGTGCTCTATCTGGCTGTGCGTAAGTCACGCTACTTCGGCAATACGGCTCCCTTCCTTTGCGCCTTGATCCTCATGCTGCTCATCACGACCGACGTTCCCGGCAGCCCCTGGCTTTGGTCGCTGCCCTTTCTGCTCACGTTTATTGGCGGCGTCTTTGCCGACACGTATGAAGGACCGCGCGGGCGCCTGCCGCTCGCCGCGGCCGCGGCCATCGTCGTCGTGCAAGCGGTCTTGTGCGTCCTCAGCCTGCCCGCGCTTTTGTAGGCGTACCTCAATCCCCGGCTTCGCGCGGCAATTCTTCGCTGCCGGAGCAGTCTCGGGAAAATCAAAACAAGCATCGCCCGCCGCCCGGTTCTGTGCAAAAACTGTGCGTCGCGCATTCAGAATTCGGGGTTCCGGTGATATGTCCCGGGACATTCCATATATGAAAGAAAAATAAAGACTTATTTGTCTCCATCCGCCTTTGCTAAAACCCGCTTCGAGCCGTTAAAATAGATGCAGGACCCACGGACCCGGCCCCGCTCTTTCCGGACCTTTTTGCCGCCCTCCTGCGGACCCCCTGGAAAACTATGGCAGACGACCAGAACCCCCAGCTCCCTCTCGACGGCCCACCACCTCCCGGCGGCACAAATCTCGTTCCCATCAACATTGAAGAGGAGATGCGCCGCTCCTATCTCGACTACTCCATGTCGGTCATCATCGGGCGCGCGCTGCCCGATGCCCGCGACGGCCTCAAGCCTGTCCATCGCCGCGTGCTCTACACCATGAGCGAGATGGGCCTGGAGCACAACAAGAAGTACACCAAGTGCGCCAAGGTAGTCGGGCAGGCCATGGGCGTTTACCACCCTCACGGCGACTCTGCCATCTACGACACGCTGGTTCGCATGGCGCAGCCATTTTCCATGCGCTATCCGCTGGTCGACGGCCAGGGCAACTTCGGCTCCGTCGACGGCGATCCGCCCGCGGCGATGCGCTATACCGAGTGCCGCATGGAGCGCATTGCGGGCGAGTTGCTCGCCGACATCGATCTTGAAACTGTCGATTTCGTGCCCAACTATGACGAGTCCACGCGAGGAGCCCACGGTTCTTCCCTCGCGCATTCCCAACCTGATCGTGAACGGGTCGAGCGGCATTGCCGTCGGCATGGCGACCAATATTCCGCCGCATAATCTCACTGAAGTCGTCAACGCGGCCATCGATCTGGTCAAGAATCCCAAGGCTGGCCTGGCCGAAGTCATGAAGCACGTCCACGGGCCCGACTTTCCCACCGGCGGCATCCTCTATGGCCGCACCGGAATCGTCGAGGCGTATCGCACTGGCCGCGGCCGTTTTATCATGCGCGCCCGCGTCGCCACTGAAAACGTCACCAAGGATCTCAAGGCGCTCGTCGTCACTGAGCTTCCCTATCAGGTCAACAAATCCACGCTCTTCAAGCGCATCGCCGACCTGGTTGAAAGCAAGACCATCTCCGATATCGACATCAGCTCCGACCGCACCCGCGATGAAAGCGATCGCGATGGCATGCGCTTCGTCATCGGCCTCAAGCGCGGCGCGCAGCCTGAGATCGTCCTCAATCAGCTCTACAAGCACACCCAGCTGCAAGAAAGCTTTTCCATGATCTTTCTGGCCGTCCTCAACGGCCAGCCGCGCGAATTCGGCCTCGCCGAAGCCATCCACGTCTTCATCGACCATCGCATCGACGTCGTGCAGCGGCGCACGGTCTACCTGTTGCGCAAGGCGCGCGAGCGCGAGCACATCCTTGAAGGCCTCAAGATCGCGCTCGACAACCTCGACACGGTCATCAAGATCATTCGCGCTTCCAGCTCCCGCGCCGAGGCGCGCGAGAACCTCTATGCGTGGGGCAAGGGCACTGAGATTGTCATCAAGCTCGACCGCGAGTTGCAGCGCCACGAAGAGCGCGGCCTCACCCTGCGCCAGATCGACGCCATCCTCGAATTGCAGCTCTACCGCCTCACCCAGCTCTCCATCGACGAGCTGTTGAACGAATTGAAAGAAGTCCGCCTCAAGATCGCCGACTATGAGGAGATCCTCGGCAGCGAAAAGAAGCTGCGCTCGGTCATCGTCAAGGAACTCGAAGAGATTCGCGATAGGTACGGTGACAAGCGCCGCACCGAAATTATCGACGAGGGTGTCGAGTTGCAGCTTGAAGACCTCATCGCCGACGAGCAGGTCGCCGTCACCGTCAGCCATCAGGGTTATCTCAAGCGCACACCCATCTCCATCTATCGCCAGCAACGCCGCGGCGGCACCGGCCGCATGGGCATGAAGACCCGCGAAGAAGATTTCGTCTCCCAACTTATCGTCAACTCTACGCACGCCTTCCTGCTTTGCTTTACCAACACCGGCCGTGTCTACTGGCTCAAGGTCTATGAAATTCCCGACGTCGGCGCCGCCGGCAAGGGCAAGTCCATGCAGAGCCTCCTCGACCTCCAGCAGGGCGAAAAAGTGTGCGCCATCCTGCCCGTCCGCGATCTCGAAGAAGAGGGCAAATACATTTTCTTCGCCACGCGCAATGGCACCGTGAAAAAGACTCCGCTCAAAGACTTCTCCAACGTGATGTCGCGCGGCATCATTGCCATCGCGATCGACAGTGAGGACGACTTGATTGCCGCTGAACTGACAGATGGCAAGCAAACGATATTCCTCGGGACTCGCGACGGCATGGCGATTCGATTTGAGGAGGGATACGATCCCGAGCGCAATGGGGTTGGACTTCGCCCCATGGGCCGGAACGCAGCGGGCAACAGGGGCATTTCATTAAAGAAGAACGATCAGGTTATCGGTATCGCGATTACGCCATCTGACAAGACCCGCGACGAAGAACGGGATAGCCAGGCCGCGAAACTAGGTCTTGCTGCGAAACTGGATGCCTTGCGCGCAGACTACTCTAAGAAGAAAGAGGCGCTGCAAAAGGTGCGTGAAGAAAAGCGTGCCAATCCACAAAGTGAGAAAGTGAAAACTGCAGAGAAGACCGCGGAAAAGGCCGTCGAGGGCGCCTGGACGGCGCTCAAGCAACTGGACGAGAAGCTCGGTGTAACGAAATATCTCATTCTCACGATCACAGAGAACGGTTACGGCAAGAGAACGGATATTGACGAATATCGCTTGACTGCACGCGGCGCGCAAGGCGTGAATAACTTGAAGGCAACCTCAAAAGTGGGAAAGTCCTCGTCGATCCTGCGTGTAGATGAGCAATCGGAACTGATGGTCATCAGCCAGTTCGGCAAAATCATCCGCTGCGACACCAACACCATCCGCGCCGCCGGGCGCGCCACACAGGGCGTTCGCATCCTGCACCTCGAGTCCGACGACAAGGTCGCCGCCGCCGTCATCATCCCACCCGAAGAACTAAACGGCAAGGAAGAAGACCCACAGGGCACGCTGCTGCAGTAAGCTGGCCTGCGTAGCAGATCGGAGCAATACCCATGGACAAGACAATTCGCCTTGTGACCGATCTTGAGGAGCAGGAAGCCGAAACCTATCGCTACTGGCAGAACCAGTCAGTTGGAGCCCGCCTCGTCGCAGTTTGCGAGCTGAGCGAGGCCGCCTATGCATTCGCCGCCGACTTTAAAGGAGCGCTGGCCGATGATGCCCAAAGACTTCAAAGACCTTCTTCGCGTGTTTAACGCAAATGCGGTGAAGTATCTGATCATCGGCGGCTATGCCTTCAGCGTGCATTCCGAGCCACGCACAACAAAAGACCTGGATTTGTTCATTCGCTCAGACCCCGAGAACGCCAAAGCGGCATTCCGCGCACTCGCCGAATTCGGGGCGCCCCTTCACGGTCTCACCGAAGCAGACTTCGTCGACGGAACAACATTTCAAATCGGGATGCCGCCCAACCGCATCGATGTCTTGCAAATTGATGGGATCACATTCGACGAAGCATGGCCTAATCGAATTGAAGGCAAAATCGACGGCGAAGTCCCAGCTTCGGTGATTTCCAGAGACGATCTGATACGCAACAAACTCGCCAGCGGGCGGGAACAGGATCTTCTCGATGCAAAGAAGCTCAGGGCGCTGAGCCGCATCGACCAACTGTAAGTCTAGCTTCGTATCAGGGCACGACTTCAGTCACGCCAAAAAAGCTCAACCGGCGTTTACAAGTAGCGCCGGCCTCCAGGCCGGGCCCCCGGCAAGCCCGCCTTTGGCTTGCTGGGGTGGAGACCGGCTGTTGTGTGGGCGTCCACGCCCGCACCCCGAACAAGCTCGCATTCCCCCCCTCCACTCTGTTATCCCGCCGAGTCGAACGCGGACCTACCTCTGCCAACATCGCTCCGCGACAAAAGGTTGACTTGTCAGGCGCCGTAACGCCATTCGCCGATGCGCCCCGCGCATCCCCTCATGTATCGTTGCTTATCAATGCCCCTGGAGCCCAAAACGCGAGTCGGGCCCTACGAGATTGTGACCCTGCTCGGCGTCGGCGGAATGGGCGAGGTCTACAAAGCCCGCGACACGCGTCTCGACCGCACTGTTGCCATCAAGATCTGTACAGGCGGATTCAGCGAGCGATTCGAACGCGAAGCGCGAGCCATCTCCAGCCTGAATCACCAGCACATCTGCGCGCTCTACGACATCGGCCGCGAGGGCTCGGTCGAGTTCCTCGTCATGGAGTACCTGGAGGGGGAAAGCCTCGAGGCGCGTCTGCGCAAGGGACCGCTCGCCATCGCAGAAGCTCTGCGCGTCGCCATTCAGATTGCTGGCGCACTCGATGCCGCGCACCGCAAGGGAATCGTTCACCGGGATCTCAAGCCCGGCAACGTGATGCTGACGCGCAGCGGGGCCAAACTGCTGGACTTCGGCCTGGCCAAAATCACGCCCGCGGTTGCGGTCTCGGGAACCGACACCACGCGCCTTGCAAACGACCCTCCGCTCACAGAGAAAGGAACGATCCTTGGCACCTTTCAATACATGTCGCCGGAGCAACTTGAAGGCCAGGAGACTGACGCGCGCTCCGACATCTTCTCCTTCGGCGCGATGCTCTTCGAGATGGTCACCGGCCGCAAGAGTTTTGAGGGTTCGAGCCGGGCCAGCCTGATTGCGGCGGTGATCTCCGTCAACCCGCCGCCGGTTTCGACATTGCAGCCCATGGCTTCACCGGCCCTCGACCGCCTTGTGCAGCGATGTCTTGCCAAATCTCCTGACGATCGTTGGCAGAACGCCGGCGACCTGCGCAGCGAGCTCGAGTGGATTGCTGGAGCGGGCTCAATGGCCGGCGTTCCGGCGCCGGTCGCGGCCCGGCGCGTGAATCGCGAGCGCCTGGCGTGGCTCGGGGCTGGCCTGGCTGCGGTGCTGCTCCTCGTATCGTTGGCTTGGATCGCGATCCATCTGCGCCATGAGCCGACGCCAGCCGCAGAGGTTCGATTCCAGATACCCGCGCCGGATAAGCTGAGCTTCTTTTCCTTTCAGTTGCCCGCGGTTTCGCCGGACGGCCAACGCATCGCCTTCACCGCTTCAACCGGCGTCGCAATCGAGGAGCGCGGCATAACCGGCCAAAGGCTATTTGTTCGACCCCTGAATGCGACCACTGCGACGGAGATCCCGGTTGCAGGCTCCAGCCCTCTTTTTCCTTTTTGGTCACCCGACGGGCGGCAGATCGCATTTCGCTCCGGAGGCGGGCTCGAGAAAGTGGATCTTTCCGGGGGACCGCCATTTACCATCTGCAACTGCCCAAACTCTGACGGCGGCACGTGGAATCGCGACGGGGTGATCCTCTCCGGAAACTTCTTCGGGCCACTGTTTCGAGTCCCAGCGGCCGGGGGCGACCCAAAAACGCTTCGGCCGCTGGTGGAAGGCGAATCGGCACAGTTGTGGCCACAGTTTCTCCCCGATGGAAAGCACTACCTGTATCTATCCTTGAACACTCATCCCGATCAGCAGGGCATTTATGGCGCTTCGCTTGACTCCACGGATCGCAAGTTCATCATAGCCACCAATACCAACGCCGCATATCTCGAATCGGGCCAACTGCTGTTCACAAGAGGCGACGTGCTGATGGCCCAGCCGTTCGATCTCCGGAATCTGACGTTGGGAGGCGAACCGCGTCCGGTCGCAGATCACATCGAGCTGTCGAATAGCTCGTTCACTGGAACCGAAACGCTCGGAAACGCCAGTTTTTCCGCATCGCCCAACGGGGTCCTCGTCTGGCGTCGTGACCTCCAGTCCTACCAGTCCTCCCAATCTCAACTGCAATGGCTCGATCGCAACGGCAAGAAACTCTCACCCGTCGGCGAGCCGGCGAACTATACACAGCCGAACCTCTCGCCCGACGACAGCAAGCTGGCCGTCGCCATCCGCGATCCGCAGACAAAAACGCGCGACATCTGGATCTTCGATCTCAAGCGCGGCACAAAGACGAGGCTGACCTTCGATCCCGCCGACGATTTCAATCCCGTCTGGTCGCCCGATGGGACACGCATCGCCTTCACCTCAGACCGCGCCGGGCAGAGGGATATCTACGTGAAACCGGCGGACGGCTCAGGCCAGGAAGAACTGCTGCTGGGAGAAAAGGGGACGGCCAAGCATGCCGAGGATTGGTCGAGGGACGGCAAGTATTTCCTCTACAACTATACGGTGCCGAACCCGAGCCATCTCTACGTGCTGCCTCTCACCGGCGACCGCAAACCCGTGCCGTTTGTGGACATTAACCTCCACACCAGCGAGGGTCAGTTCTCTCCCAATGGCCGCTATGTCGCTTACCGCTTGTTGCAATCCGGAATACAGCAGGTCTACGTGCAGGGATTCTGGCTGGATCCGTCGCAGCCGCGCGGCAAGTGGCAGGTCTCCACAATGGGCGGCGAACTGCCCCGGTGGCGCAACGACGGCAAAGAGTTGTACTACCACTTCGGCGATGGCTTTTTTGCAGTGGATGTGAAGACTGACGGCAAGTCTTTTGAGTTCGGCAGCCCCAAACTGCTGTTCGAGGTTCCCACCGTCAAGTCCAGTGCGAACGGCGGCAGCCCGTTTGTAGTCAGCAGGGACGGCCAGCGATTCCTGGTCCTCGAACAGATTGAGAAGACAGCCAGCGAGCCTCTTGAAGTTGTCGTCAACTGGCGATAGCAGGCGAACCTCAGAACCGCGGCCCCTCGGACTGGCCCTCGTTCGTGTGGCAAGCTACCGGAGCGAGGCGGAGGGGGTTCGACCTCCGCGTACATCGCACATGATGAACGTGGGCTTGAGCCCCGGCGCGCGTGACTCCCGGAGGGAGAGCCGAAAATAGCCCAGGATGGACCCTGAGCGAAGTCGAAGGGGAGAATCCTGGGAACGCATCGCACAAAAGACTCTCCGCTCCGTAGGGCCCGAACGAGAACGCATCGCCGTGTCAAGCCCTCGATTCAAAATGAGCCGGGCCTTTTCTGCTCTAAGTTATTGCTTTCTTGGTCCCTTGTTCCCTCGTTCCCTTGTCCCTTGCTTTTGCATATAATTTCCCGCTTTTGGCGCACAATCAACCTAGCATCACCACAACAGCGGACCCATCGCGGGGCCTTTTTTCTGATCCCTGATCCCTGTTTTTGGAGTCCAGCACATGCAAAAAGAGCGCAAGAACATCGCCGTCAGCATCAATCCAGAGACAAACCGCCCCAACTCCGGCCCGGATACTGAGTCAGTATCCCAGCACAATGTCTCCAACCAGCAGAAAATGAACGACTTCGATGCGATGACGAGACCCTGTACAACCTCAGTACACGCGCCAATTCAGCCGAATTCGGAACCAATTGCACCACGCATCGTGCAAACGCCTTGAAAAAACGCTCGTAAGTCCTTTGAATTGGGGATCATGCGAAATAACCCTTTTGGAATCAGCAGCCTGGAGCAAATGATCCGACATCAAACCGCTGCAGGAAAAGCACTTAACCCAAAAAGGGGAGGGGGGGGCGGCCTGCGAAACTGTGGAACTGTGAACCGCGAACCAGAGTCTTTCCGCTCCCTATTCCCTGTTCCCTATTCCCTGTTCCCTGCTCCCGGCCCGCGACCAGTAGAGATAAACCGGAATCCCCAGCAGAACCAGGATCAGCCCCGGCCAGGTGTATTGCGGCTTGTAGCGCAGCAGTGCGGCGCAGATGCCCGCCGCCATCACCAGGTAAACCGCCGGCAGGAACGGATACCCGAAAGCCTTGTAAGGCCGCGGCGCGTCAGGCTGTTTAAAGCGCAGCACGAACAACCCGAGAATGGTCAGAAAATAGAAAGCCACCGCCGCGAAAATAATGTAATCGAGCAATTGGCTATACGACCCCGAAACGCAGAGAAACACCGTCCAAACCGCTTGCACCATAAGCCCTGCCACCGGCGTTTTAAACTTCGGGTGCAGCTTGCCCACCGATTGAAAGAAGAGCTTGTCCTGCGCCATGGCGTAGTAAACGCGCGCGCCGGCCAGCGTCATTCCGTTCGCGCAGCCGAAAGTTGAAATCAGAATCGCCGCCGCCATCAGGTACGCGCCCACTTGCGGAAACATCATCTCGAGCGCCGCGGCGCCGATGCGATCCTCAGCAGCGTACTGGATTCCCCGCGCAAAAACCGTCGTGCCATGTGGATCGCCATGCAGCGGAAGCACCATCATGTAAGCCGCGCTGGCAAGGATATAGCAGACCAGCACAAATCCCACGCCGAACGCGAGCGAAAGCGGAACGTTGCGCCGCGGATTCTTGATCTCTCCCGCGGTAAACGTCACGTTGTTCCATGCATCCGCCGAGAACAATGATCCCACTTGCACCACGGCCACGATCACCAGCAGATTCACCATCACGATCGGCCCTTGCGCGCCAACCTGCACCGGATGCAAAGTGCTCCAGCCGGCATTCCGCCAGAACTGGCTCCAGTCACTGCCGAAGTTCGCCGCAATTGCCGCGCTGTTCCGTCCCACGCTGAATCCCAGCAATATCAGTCCCGCCAGCGACAGCGCTTTGGCGACAGTAAAGATGTTCTGCACCATGGCGCCGAACTTCACGCCTCGGATGTTCACCGCGGCCACAATCACCACCACCACAATGCCCGCGAGATTGGCCGTACTGACGCCAATATCCATATTGCCCAGCACCATGGGACCAACCGGAATCGCTGGAACGTGCGCAATATGCCACAGCCAGTGCGTGCTCGATACCGTGGGAAAGAAGACCCCGAGGAACTTGCCGAAGGCCACGCAAACCGCGGCGATGGTGCCCGTTTGAATGACGAGAAACAGTGTCCATCCGTAGAGGAATCCCCATAGCGGCCCCAGCGATTCGCGCAGGTAAACATATTGCCCGCCCGCCTTGGGCATCATGGCCGCCAGCTCGCCGTAACTCAGCGCGCAGATCATGGTCATGATTGCGGTCACAACCCATGCCGCCAGGTAGAGCGCCGGCGAATCCGTGCCTCGCGCAATATCGCAATCGACGAGGAAGATGCCGCTGCCGATCATCGATCCCACAACAATCGTGGTCGCGCTGAACAGGCCGAGGCTCTGCGTCATCTGCGGCCCGGCGCTGGGGCCCGGCCTGCGGGAATCGATTGGAACGACGGAAGACGTCATAAGGCTTTCACGGGAACAACTTCGCGATGCCGGTCATCGGAGAACTGTGTCAGCATTGTACCCAACTTTGTCGGTCTTTTGCCTTCATCCTTAGCAAATTCTGGCTGCTCATCGTGGCCTGAAGGGCCGCGTTTGGCCTGTGGTAACGGCGCCGGGCACGCGGGCAGAAAAGAAAACGCGAGCGCGTGCTACATTCGAATGCAAATGGCGAACCAGCAGTCAGCGGAAGACAATCTCGCGGCGCTTGACATCAAGCTTCCCCAGGCGCCGGCTCCGGGCGGCAACTATGTTTCCGCCAAACGCGTGGGGCAGGTGATCTATCTCTCGGGAGTCGTCTCAACCGGCGCTCAAGGCATCATCACCGGAACCGCAGGAGTGGACCGCTCGGTTGAGGACGGCTACGCCGCAGCCCGTGCCTGCGCCCTCACACAGCTCGCAGTCTTGCGGCGCGAGCTTGGTTCGCTCGATCGTGTGGCCGAGGTGCTGGCGGTGAACGGCTACGTGCATGCCGCGCCCCAGTTCGCCGACTTGGCCGCAGTCGTGAATGGCGCTTCCGATCTGCTCGTCAAAGTTTTTGCGGAGGCTGGCCGCCACGTGCGCGTATCTGTGGGCGTGAGCAGCTTGCCGCGCAACGCGCTAGTCGAATTGCAAATGAGCGTGAGAGTACGCGAATAAAGGAGCATTTGCTCTCCGCAGTTCCCGCGAATTCCTTGTGGAACCGCTCAATGCCGCCGCGCCTGCAGATTGATCCCTGCGGTGCAGCGCCCAGCTCCTGGCCCGGTCCATAGCCCCTTAACCTTTCCTTAATCCTTCCCGTATTGCCCTCGTCTAATCTGCCACTGATATAGAATTTGGGAGAAGCATGGAATTATTCCTCAATTCCGCCTGGGCGATCACGGCCGCCATCATCGTATGTCTTTGGCTTCGCTTTGGGGACCGCGACAAACACGAGAGGCGTCTCTCACTTGTCGCTTTGGTCATGCTCATTGTCATCCTCTTTCCAGTCATATCGGTGAGCGATGACCTGTGGGCGCTTCATTTTCCCGCTGAGGCCGACACTTGCCATCGTCGTGACCACCTGGCCTCGCACCAGCACTCCATCTTCTCCGTATTGGCTGGTCTTCCCGAATCTGCGCCTGCCGAGCCGGCCTTTGGCTTTCAGCGCCTTGCCGCGCCGCATGCCCAGCGGCCGTTGGCCGTCAAATGCCCCACTCTGGACTGCGTCCAGAATCGTCCCCCGCCGACGGCCTGACCACCTCTTTTCCTTCGATACAACGTCTACCACTCTTCCTGTGATCGCCGTGTGAAAAACGGCGCAAAGGATGCTTATGAAACGGATGATCCTCTCTGGGTCTGCCCCGGCGGCAGCCGTGCTGCTCTTCGTTGCGGCAGCGCATTGCCGGGCACAACAAAGTCTTACCTGGGATCAGGTAAAGGCCAGGTTCGAAGCCACAAATCCAGCGCTGAAGGCCGACGCGGACAACGTGGACGAGATGAAGGCCGAAGAGATCACGGCAAATCTGCGGCCCAACCCGACGTTCACCACAACCGTGGACGGGACACAGATCGCTCCCCATGACGGAGTTTGGCAGCCGCTCGCCGGAACGTTTGTTGAGCCCGGCGTCAGCTATCTCCACGAGCGCGATCACAAACGCGAACTGCGTCACGAGAGCGCGATAGAGGGCACGCACATCTCCGAATCGGACCACCAGGATCTGCAGCGAAATCTCGAGTTCACTTTGCGCGCGGCCTTCGTGCAAACCCTTGAAGCCAAGGCCGTCCTTTCGCTCGCCCAAACCGATCTCGACTATTACGACCACATCATCGACATCAGCCGCGACCGCTTCAAGGATGGGGATATCGCCCAAATCGACCTCGATCGCATCGAGCTGCTGCGCGTGCAATACGAATCGGAGTTGCAAACAGCGATCGTGAATCTGCGCACCGCCAAGATTCAACTGTTGCAACTGATGAACGACCGCACGCCTATCGAGCAATTCGACGTAACCGGAACGTTTGACTTTTCCGATACCCTCCAGGCGCTCGACGACTTCCGCCAGATCGCTCTCAACTCGCGACCCGATTTGCAGGCGGCACTGGCGAGCATTCAACAGTCTCAAACCAACCACAAACTGGCCGAAGCAAATGGGTCCACAGATCCCACCCTCGGCGCCTGGTACACCTACAACTCTTCGACCAATAATCCGAACGCCATCCAGACCCTTGGCGCCAGCGTAAGCATTCCGTTGCGCGTCTTCGACCGCAACCAGGGCGAGAAGCAACGCACGCAAATCGACATTGACCGAACCAGCCAGATCAGCGAGGCAGTCCGCGCCCAAGTCTTCAGCGACGTGGACACGGCCTACGCCGAAGTGGACAGCAACATCGCCCTTCTCAAGCCCTACAAGGCGAAATACAACAATCAAGCTTTGCGGGTGCGCGACGAAATCACCTACGCCTACGAACACGGCGGCGCATCTCTTATGGACTTTCTGAATGCACAGAGCGACTACCGCCAGGTGCAACTTGCCTACGTACAATTGATCGGCGCATATCTTACGGCTGCTGGCCAGCTCAACCTTGCCGTGGGCAGAGAGGTAATTCAATGAAGCTCGAACTGTTTCTGAAGAAGCTTCGCAATGCAGCACTGGCCGGCGTTACAGCATCGATGGCTCTGGCTCTCTCAGGATGCGAGAACAAGCCGCAGGGCGATGGCGCTCCTCCGCCGGCCCATGTCGTCGAAGTCCCCGACATGAATCTGATCACCATTGACAACAGCGACGTGAATAAATTCCCCCTTGCCACCGCTGAAAAGGTTCAGTCCGCCGGCCAGTTGAGTGCCACCGGCGCCGTTCTTCCCGATGTCTCCCGCGAGGTTCCCGTCATCTCGATGGCAAACGGCCGCGTGGTCGACATTAAAGCCCGCCTCGACGACAACGTGAAGAAAGGGCAACTGCTGCTGAGAGTCCAAAGCCCCGACATTACCAGCGCTTTCGCCACGTATGTTAAGGCGGCAAACGATGAGCAACTCGCCAGCAGTGCCTTGGCGCGAGCGCAGGATCTTTTTCAGCATGGCGCCACATCGCGAGCCATGCTGGAACAAGCGGAAGCCGCCGAGAAAGACGCGAAAGCCGACTTGACTGCGGCGCAGGATCAGTTGCAAACCCTCGGCGTAGATAAGGACCATCCCAGCAGCATCGTCAACGTGTATGCGCCGATCTCCGGGGTCATCGTCACGCAAAACGTCACGGACGCCGGCGCAGCCGGAGTCAGCCTGTCCGGCTCGGCTAGCGCGTTCACCATCGCCGATCTCTCGCACGTCTGGATCGTCTGCGATGTCTATGAGAACGACATTCCCAAGCTGCAACTGGGTCAGGAGGCGAAAATCGCGGTCGATGCCTACCCCAACCGCCCCCTGACCGGCAAAATCAGCGACATCGGTCCAATTCTCGATCCGTCGTTGCGCACAGCGAAGGTGCGCATTCAAGTCGCCAACCCCGGATTCCTCAGGCTTGGCATGTTCGCCACGGCCACTTTTACCGGCCGCTCCAAGGAATCGTATGCGGCGGTTCCTGCCGATGCTGTTCTGCACCTGCATGATCGCGACTGGGTTTATGTTCCCGCCGGCGGCAATCATTTCAGGCGCACTGAAGTGCGCGCGGGTCAAATGCTCAGCGGCAACCGCCAGGCGATTCTCTCCGGTATTGAACCTGGCCAGCAGGTTGTTACCAATGCTCTGCTGCTTGAAACTGCGGGGACCGAGTAAATGCTTCGCGCCCTTGTTGATTTCGCTCTCAAAAACCGTTGGCTGGTTCTCGGTGGAGTGGTCGTGCTCACGGGCTGGGGCATCGTTTCGTTTCGCAACCTGCCCGTCGAAGCCTATCCTGACGTCGCCAATAACTACGTTCAGATCATCACCCAGTGGCCCGGCCGCAGCGCCGAAGAGATCGAACGCCAGGTTACCGTCCCCATCGAAATCCAGATGGCCGGTATTCCCCACCTTACACATCTTCGGTCCACCACGCTCGCCGGGCTTTCCAGCCTGATGCTCATCTTCGATGACGATACGACCAGTGATCTCAACCGCGAGCACGTGCTTGAGCGGCTCAGCCAGGTCAATCTGCCCGCTAATCTCGTTCCTCAGATGGGAACCGACTGGAGCCCCGTCGGCCAGATCTTCTGGTACACCGTCGAAAGCACCAATCCCGCTTACGACGCGATGGAGAAAAAATCACTCGAAGACTGGACGCTGGAAAAAGACTTCAAGAGCGTGCCCGGGGTCGTCGATGTCTCCAGCTTCGGCGGTCCGACCAAGGAATACCAAATCAGGCTTGACCCGAACAAGATTGTCGCTTACGGACTTTCAATCAGTCAGATCGAGCAGCAGGTCGCCAACAACAATACCAACGGCGGCGGAAGCTTCATTGAAGAAGGTGCGCAACAGGTCAATGTGCAATCGCTCGGTCTCTATACGAGCGTCCAGGACATTGAGAACACGGTCATCAAAACCGCCAATGGCACACCCATCCGCATCAAAGACATCGCCTCTGTCGTGCAGGGTCCTAAAATCCGCCTCGGTCAGATCGGTCGCGCGATGCACCTCTCCGACGGCACCATCATTGACAATCCCGACACGGTCGAAGGAATCGTGCTTCTTCAAAAGGGCGACGACTCCGACCCCGTTCTGCTGGGAATCCACGAGGAAGTGAACAAACTGAATCACGGCATTTTGCCCAAGGGCGTGCAAATCGTGCCCTTCCTCGACCGCTCCGACCTGGTCAAGTTCACAGTCAAAACTGTTGAGCGCAACCTCAGCGCGGGGGTTGTCCTTGTCTCGATCATCTTGTTCCTCTTTCTCGGTAATGTGCGCGGCGCAATCATCGTTGCGCTCACCATCCCCTTCGCGCTCCTGTTTGCCGCCATCTGCCTCGACTTGATCCATGTCCCCGCCAACCTCCTTTCGCTCGGTGCGCTCGATTTTGGAATGGTGGTTGACGGCTCCGTGGTGATGATCGAAAACATGGTCCGCCACTTCTCCATCAAGGATGACCAGCGCACTCCTGCGCAGAGGATTCGTGAGGCCGCGCATGAAGTGCAGCGGCCGGTTTTTTATGCCCGCGGCATCATCATCGCTTCCTATCTCCCCATCTTTACTTTGCAGGCTGTTGAGGGCCGCTTGTTCAAGCCCATGGCTTGGACAGTGACCTTCGCTCTCGTCGGCGCGCTCGTCTTTGCCATTCTCGTTGCTCCGGTCATGGGAGGCATCGCCTTCAGCAAAGGTGCCAAGGAATGGGAAAATCCGCTCCTGCGCTGGCTCACCGGCCACTATCGTACCGCTGTGCGGTCCGCCATCTTGAATCGCAACGTCACGCTGGGTATTTGCGCCATTCTGTTTCTCGGCGCCCTTTATCTTTCGTTTGGCGGGCCCATCGGCTCGGAGTTTCTTCCCCACCTCGATGAAGGCTCCATCTGGGTGCGAGGAACCATGCCTCCAAGCGAAGGCCCCACGGCAAGCATCAACTTTACCAACAAGGCGCGCCAGGTGATGGCATCGTTTCCCGAGGTCACGCAGGTCGTCAGCCAGACTGGCCGGCCCGACGACGGCACGGATACAGCCGGTTTCTTCAATACCGAATACTTCGTTGATCTCAAGCCAAAAGATCAGTGGCGCCCGATCTTCCGCCAGAATAAAGAAGCATTCATTGCCGCCATGGATAAGCAGCTCGAGAAATTTCCCGGCGTCATCTGGAATTACTCTCAACCGATCTCCGACAACATGGAAGAGGCCGTCTCCGGAGTCAAAGGCGAACTCGCAGTTAAGCTCTACGGCGACAACCTGCGCCTCTTGGAAAGCACGGCCGAGCTCATCCAGGCCCAGATGGCCACGGTTCACGGAATCGAGGATCTGGGCATTTTCCGCATCGTCGGCCAGCCCAATTTGAACTTCACTGTTGACCGCGAGGCCGCGGCTCGTTGGGGAATTAACGTCGCCGATGTTCAGGACGCCATACAAACCGCCATTGGTTCAAACGTCGTAACCCAGGTGCAACAAGGCGAAGCGCGCTACGACGTTTCTCTCCGCTATCAAAAGCAATATCGTGATACTCAACAAGCGATCGAAGACGTGCGTCTGCTTGCGCCCTCAGGGGAACGAGTTTCCCTTGCGCAATTAACCAAAGTCTCTACCGACGATGGCGCGGAGCAAATTAATCGCGAGGCGGGGCAACGTTACATTGCCATCAAGTACTCCGTTCGCGGCCGCGACCTGGGATCGACCGTTCAAGAAGCCATTCGCAAGGTCACGCAAAACGTGAATCTGCCTTCCGGCTATCACCTTGAGTGGGCGGGCGAATACGCAAGCCAGCAGCGCGCCGACAAACGCATGGCCCTGGTCATTCCTATCACCGTGTTGACCATTTTCCTCATCCTCTACACCATGTTCCGTTCCTACAAATGGTCTGCGCTGGTCCTCGTCTCTGTTTTCATGGCGTCGATCGGCGGGCCGCTTGCCCTTTTCATCACTCACACCAACTTCTCAGTTTCGTCAGCAGTCGGATTCCTCGCGCTCTTTGGTGTCTCGGTTGAGATCGGCGTCATCATGCTCGAATTCATCAACCAGCTGCGCGCCCGGCGCAAAGAATCGGAAGCGTTCAGCAAGGAATCCGTCATCGAAGCTGCCGTCGAGGGTTCGGTTCAGCGCTTGCGTCCCGTCATGATGACCATGCTTGTCGCCACCTTGGGCCTGCTGCCCGCAGCAATGTCGCATGCCATTGGCTCCGACTCGCAGCGCCCATTCGCCATCGTGATCGTTGGCGGTCTCCTCGCTAACCTCGTCATTGGCATCTTCCTCATGCCGACGCTCTATGTATGGATGGCTCGCGAGGACGACATATTGCCTGACGTCGAAATCGATCACAGCATCTGAGAATGAGTTTGCCGAACTTGGTGGCCTCGAGAGCGATCACCAGCGAGCAAACGAGCTGCATTCAGTCGTCGAAGATTTGTGTCGGATATGGATCACCGCCGGTAGCCCGAACATCGATCAGGAAGACAGAATCCTTGCCCCAGGTGAAGAATTCCGGCTTCCGTACGAAGAGCATCTCTGGCTTGAGGAACGCGCCGTTTTTCCCCGAGCCGCCAAAGTACTCAACGGCCAGGCAATCGCGGCAATAGGACACGAGTTCCGCGAACGAAGGGGATAACAGCACGCTGCCCGAAGCCTCTGATCGGCCAAGGCCTCAGATCGGCGCCGCCCGTGCGCCCATCTTTCGGGAGCAATCTCATAACCTATTGATTACATGGTGCCCAGAGGGGGACTTGAACCCCCACGACCGGTAAAGGTCTGCGGATTTTAAGTCCGCTGCGTCTGCCAATTTCGCCATCCGGGCCTGCATCTATATTATGCAGCCGTTTCAAGGCACACCAAGATCGCTCCTTTCACCGCCCACCCTTCTTCGCCATCCCGCCACGCCCGATCGACCCGCACAGCCTTTCCACAACTTGCCGCAAACCACCGGCCCCTCGTATCATCCGGCAGAAGCATTTCCAGGATCTCCGTACCGCAGACCGATACTGTTGACGCGGTCCGGTACTGCCGGCTCGACACGGCCATCCGGTCCGGCCAGCCGGCAGAGTCGAGCCGCCCAGCGAACGGCCACGGCAGCCTTCATTGGATTCCCGGGGCCAGCCACGATCCTGGAATGGCCGAAATGGAAAGGCCGAAGAGCAATCAGATGAGCGAAACGGAAAGCACGACCGGCTTGCGAGTAAAAGGGCGGCTCATGTCCGCCTCTGAAATTGAGCGCACCCTTGTGCGCCTGGCCCACGAAATCGTCGAGAAGAGCAATGGCAGCGAAGACCTGGCCCTCGTCGGCATTAAGCGCCGCGGCGTCCCGCTCGCCGAGCGCCTGGCCAAGCTGATCTCCACCATCGAAAAGCGCCCCGTCGATACCGGCACCCTCGACATCCAGTTCTACCGCGACGATCTCTCCACCGCCGGCGTCCGCCCCGTCGTCACTCCCGGAGCCATCGGCTTCGATGTCGAAGGCCGCGACGTTGTGCTCTGCGACGACGTCCTTTATACCGGCCGCACCATTCGCGCCGCGCTCGACGCCCTCTTCGACCATGGCCGCCCGCGCCGCGTCCAACTTGCCGTGCTCATTGACCGCGGCCATCGCGAGCTGCCCATCGAGGCCACCTATGTCGGCAAGCACGTTCCCACCAGCAACCGCGAGATCATCGAAGTAAAGTTCCAGGAAGTCGACTCCACCGAGCAGGTGCTGCTCGTTGAGCGTACGTAATTCTTTTCACCTGGCAACGCGCATCCTCGCGCTCTCAAGCACCACGGCCGGCAGCACGCCGGCGAGGCTTCTCAACCGGACCGGAGCCCGGTGCTTCGGCAAAGATTCCGTATGAACACACTCGCACGCGCGATTCGCCGCCCGCTCACCACGCCGCCCGCTCCCGCATCTCCATTTCCCTATCATCCCGGCTCGCTGCTCTCCATCCTCGACCTCACCGTCGACGCCGTCAGCCGCCTTCTCGCGCGCGCAACGGAGCTTGAGAGCGAAGACCCCATCCTCCGCGATCACATCCTAGCCAAGCGCCGCATCGCGCTCCTCTTCTACGAGTCGTCCACGCGCACCCGCACCAGCTTCGAGCTTGCCTGTAAGGCCCTCGGCGCCGACACCACGCTCGTCTCCAGCCTCAGCTCCAGCATCGAAAAAGGCGAGTCGCTCAAAGATACCGGCCTCACTCTCCGTGCTCTGGGAGCCGAAGCCATCATCCTCCGCCACAACTCCTCCGGCGCCGCATGGCTGCTTGAAGAATCCACGCGCTTGCCCGTAGTCAACGCGGGCGACGGCATGCATGAGCACCCCACCCAGGCGCTGCTCGACCTGCGCACCATCCTCGCGCACCTCCGCCCCGGCATCGCTGAAGTCGGCGCGGAAACCCTCGCCGGCGTCACCGTTACCATCGTGGGCGATATTCTCCATAGCCGCGTCGCTCGCTCCAACATGCTTCTGCTCCCGCGCCTCGGCGCACGCGTGCTCCTCTGCGGCCCCAAGGAGCTGCTGCCCGAGCAGGCCGCGCGTTCCGGTCCCGGCATCGCAATCGAGCGCAATTTCGACGCCGCGCTCGCGCAGTCGCAGGTCGTCATGATGCTGCGCATCCAGGGCGAGCGCCTCTCCGGCCTGCAACTCGACCTTGACGACTACAAGGCCAGCTACCAGCTCACCGGCCAGCGCCTCGCCGCACACGCGCCCTCCGCCGTCGTTCTCCATCCGGGCCCCATCATCCGTGGCATGGAGATTACCGCCGGCGTTGCCGATGGCGTCCAGTCGGCAATCCTCGAGCAAGTCACCAACGGCCTCGCCATCCGCATGGCCGTCATGGAGCGCGCGCTCCTGGCAGACCCCGCGGCCCCTGCGGATTTGTCTTCCTCCGTGGGTTCGAAGAACGGAGCCCGCCCATGACCGCCATCGCAATCATCAACGGCCGCCTCATCGATCCCGCTGCCGGCGTCGATACCGCCAAAGACATCCTGCTGCGCGACGGCCGCGTCGCCGACATCGCCGGACCCGGCAAGCTCAAGCATGCTGAAGACGCCCAGGTTCTCGACGCCACCGGCCTCATTGTCGCGCCCGGCCTCATCGATATTCATGTGCATCTGCGCGAGCCCGGCCAGGCCTACAAGGAGACCATTGCCTCAGGCACGGCTGCCGCGGCGGCAGGCGGATTCTCGAGCGTCGCTGCCATGCCCAACACCACCCCAATCAACGACTCGGTGGAGATCACGCGCTGGATGCAGTCGCCCGATCGCGGCGCTGAAGTGCGCGTCTTCCCCATCGCGGCCGCCACGCGCGGATCGAAAGGCGAAACCCTCAACGACTTCGCGGCGCTCAAGTCCGCCGGCGCCGTCGCCGTCACTGACGATGGCCGGCCCATCCTCAAAGACGGCATGATGCGCGAAACCCTCGCCGCCGCCGCGCGCGTTGGCCTCTCCGTCATCCAGCACGCTGAAGACACGCGCATGACGCAGGGCGCCAGCATGAATCTCGGGCCGGTCTCGTTCAAGCTCGGTCTGCGCGGCATGCCGCCAGAGGCGGAGTCGAGCCTTGTCGATCGTGATATTCGACTCGTCACCGAGCTGCGCGAAGCGCGTCCGCATCTGCACGTCGCGCACACATCCACGGCCGCGGCGCTCGCGGCCGTCCGCCAGGCGCGGCGCAACGGGCTCCGCGTCACCTGCGAGGTTGCGCCGCACCACTTCCTGCTCACTGAGGAGCACGTCGGCCTCTACAACACGCATGCCAAGATGAATCCGCCGCTGCGCTCGGCCGCCGATCGCGACGCCATGATTGAAGGCATTCTCGACGGCGTAGTCGACGCCATCGCCACCGATCATGCGCCGCACGCCATGCACGAGAAAGAAGTTGAATTCGAGCTTGCGCCCAACGGCATCACCGGCCTTGAAACCGCGCTCGGCCTCTGCCTGCGCTGGCTGCACGCGGAGTGGAAAATGCCGCTCGGCCGCGTGCTCAGCCTGCTCAGCGCCCAGCCCGCCGCTCTGCTCGGCTTGAAAGGACGCGGCACGTTGGCCGTAGGAAGTTTTGCCGACGTCGTAGTCTTCGATCCCAAAGCCGAGTGGATCTACCGCGCCACAGAATCAAAATCGAAGGCGAAAAACACGCCCTTCGACGGCTGGCCCATGCAAGGCAAAGTCCACTGGACAATCAGCGAAGGCCGCATCGCCTACGCAGGCGCAGCCTAGGCGGGTTCGCCACTTCCGAAACGGGATCCAAAAGTACGCTGTCATCCTGAGCGACTGGAGCGCAGCGTAAGGAGTCGAAAGCCTGCCCTGAGCGCAGTCGAATGGGGACCTGCATTTGCCTTTCGCCTTGTATCAGGGCATGACCCTCAGTCATGCCGATAAGTCCCTATCCTTTTTTGAAAAACAATCAGCGCGACAAAGCCGCGCCCAAATCCGGCTCAAAACCCGACCAGCTACCTAGCCAACTTCCTGAGAAGCGGTATAGAATTCCTCCGACTCCCCGAGAGATCCAAAGATCGGTGTCAAACGATGAAGCTATGTATATTTATTCTCTCGGGATGTCTGTTCTTAGCGGCGGCCTTCACATTCGCTGCGCCAGCGGTGAACGGCCAAACCGCGAAGGCGCTTCTCTTGTTCGGAGGAAAGGATCATAAGACCTTCCTCGGGTGCTTGAACTGCGTCTCAACGAGCAGTCTGTCGGTCTGCAATAACTATGGGACATATGGGTCCAAATATGAAGACGACAGTATCTGGAACCCCTACGGCGACTTCGGATCAAAATACGAAGACTATAGTCCTTGGAATAAGTACACAGATGAGGCGCCCATTATCGTTGATAAAGATGGGGGCTCATATGGATACTTCAGCCTAAACAAGTATCATCAGGACCGCACCCGGATTAGTTGGCTCGTCGCGATTCTGGACTATCAGGACGACGCTGACGACCTAGACAAGACACGAGACAAGATGTGCGGCCAGTAGCTCTTAAACCGTGCGAATGACATCCCTCTAAAAAAAGAGCGCGGCAAAGCCGCACCTCAAAGCCACCGCCTCCCATTCTGAGCGAGCGTCGCTGCGGCGACCGAAGCCGAAGGACCTGAATCTGGTTACCGCTTTGTATCACGGTACGAGCTCAAAGCCCGCCCTGCACGAATCCGAACCGCACCGATAAAGCTCAAAGGGTCGCGCTGCTATAACTTCCACAAAGGGTGAATTAACTTTGACTCAGCAACAATGCTCTTTGGAGGAGGCCGGATGGACGCCGAGCTCGAAAAGTATGCTCAAGCAAAAGAAAGACGGGACAAATACGTAAACGCAGTTCTCGCATCGAAATCTGAACGCAAGGTCGTTGTCGCGGGGCCCGGCACCGGAAAGACGTACCTCTTCCGAAGGATCTTAGAAACGAAGCGAAATTCACTCACGTTGAGCTTCATAAACCAGCTCGTCGATGACCTCTCAATTGACCTGTTCGGTATGTCAGAGGTAAGGACGCTTCACAGTTTCGCAACCGAACTCCTACGAAGATCAACGAACGGGAAAAACATACACATCTATCCGATGCTTCCCGCAGTAATCGCTGAAGATCTTGCATTTCTCACCGGCGAAATCGTCGACTTCGTCCGCATCTTTAACACATTTGATGAAACAAACCCGAAGCTAGACTTTTACCAAGAGCGAAGGCGCTATTACGACAACTCATACGGTCACTCGGACGTTATCTTCGCCGCCGTACTGTACCTGAGAAAGTATCCCGAGAAGATCCCAACTTACGACCAGATACTAGTCGATGAGTTTCAGGACTTTAACGTCCTTGAGGTCTCCCTAATCGATCTTCTCTCCAAGCGAAGCCCGGTGCTCATAGCGGGAGACGACGACCAAGCCCTCTACAACTTTAAGCATGCAGAAGCTAGGCATATTAGAGAAAGGTACGCTGACAAAGAGTCATTCACCGCATTCAACCTCCCATTATGCTCGAGGTGCACTCGGGTAATTGTCGAGGCATCGAACGACATAGTGAGAGCAGCGGTCAACAGCGGCCTGCTCATTGGAAGAATCGAAAAGCCCTACGAATACCTTGACGACAAGGACAAAGACCGAATCGGGGAAGCTTTTCCCAAAATTACGCACTGCCAAGTTTTCCCGGCGCAAATCGCATGGTTGGTCGAAAGTAAATTGGACGAGTTCGCTCGCTTAACCCGTGGGAGATTCTCGGTGCTCGTCATTTCGCCGATCGGGAGCGCCGGGTGCTCCATCCTAGCCTTGCTAGGGCGGACCGTGAAGAGCCCGGGCCCGAGCCCGTAATTCCACCGCCGCACCGCTTCCGCGCCCGCCCTCTTCAAACAAAACTCTAGCCGTGTCAACCCCCTACGCCTTTAAACGCGGATCCACACACCCGCTAACCTGCTGATTCGGGGACTGATCACTGACCACTGATTCCTCACTCCTGTTTGCCGATAATTTCCCCCTTTTGGCGCACAATCTAAACATATGCGTTCATCCAGGCCATCTTCTTGGGCGGAGACAATCCGCCGCCAACCCGATTTCCGCGTGAAAAACAGCACCGGAACCGGAAATGGTCCGGAAAGTGCCCCGTAAGTCCTTTGAATCGGGGATCATATCGACTAACCCCTTTGTTATCAGTGGGCTGGAGCAAACGATCAGGGGTACAAACGATTGAAAGGAAAGCACTTGACCCCAAAAAAGGGGGGGCGCCCCTTTGACACTGTGGAGCCTGTGAAACTGTGAGCGTCGCCCCGCCGGGCCCAGCGGCCCGCCCCGTCCCGGCTGTCAAAAGCTGCCTGTTCGCCGTTTGCTCCTTGCTGTTCGCCGTCTGCTGTCCGCTGTTCGCTGTTATCCAAAAAAGGAGTCAAGAACCATGAAGAACATCACTGTTTCCATACCGTCCGAGTCTTACCGCCAGGCGCGCATCTGGGCCGCTGAGCGTGGAGTCTCTCTGTCCAGGATCGTCGCCTACATGCTCACAACCCTTCCCCAAACCCAACGCGCCGCGCGGCACTTCCCGCTTCCCATCCAACCCGCAACTCGGTCCACTGTTCCCGCTCCACTTGAGGCCGGCGCCCCCCAACCAAAAACGCAGATGTGAAACTGTGAGTGCCGTCTCTCTTCTCTGTTCTCTGTTCACCCGCGATTGAGAAGTGCGCGGATATCTTTGGGCTCGAGCACATGCTCGGGCGCCGCTCCGGGCGACGATGAGCATCGCTTGCCCGATCTCATCGGTTGCGAGGATGCGCGACGGAAAGGCGCGGCGCAAAAGGGGGAAAAGCGGACGCGCGAACGCGTCTGATTCCGCTTTGAAGCATGCAGTTTATTTCTCGAAATTTATTTGTCGAAATTCATTTGTCGAAATTCATTTCTCGAAACTCATTTTTCAACCAGATTTGCAGGCAGCGGCCAGCCCCTGGTGTTCTCAGACTTGAGCAGCAGATAGAAATCGTAGGTTTCGTTGTCAACGCCGGTTGACTTGACTTGCCGCGCGATGCGGGTCGCGGCGCGAGAATCGATGGCGATCGGTTTGCCGTGCGCGTCGACCTGCTGCACGACGTCGCTGGCCACGCAGGACTCGATTGCCGGCTCGGGGATGGAATCGAGCGCGGGCAGCGAAGTGTCCTGCGACTGGAAGTTGAGGGCAAGGGCGAGGTTGGCGACTTCGCCGGAAGCGTCGCGCGCCGTGAGCGGCTCGAGGTTCCAGCGCCACTCAATCATCTTGAGCACCGACGTGTGATCGAAGAGCAGCGAGTTGATGGCGGGTTTGGCGGGATTGCCGCGCGCGAACGGAGACACAACGATGGTGGGCACGCGGAAGCCAAGCAGCGCCTTGCCATCAACCAGGTCGGTATCGACGTTGTTGGGCGCGATGACGCGCGGCGGGACGACGTGATCGAAGAATCCGCCCCACTCGTCGCGATTGATCACGAGCACGGTGTTCTTCCATTGCGGGCCCGAAGCGAGGGTGGAAACGACCTGGCGCAGGAAGATTTCGCCGTTGCGCAGGTCGGCGTGAGGATGATCGTCGTTGCCGAGACCATCGTCGAGAAGGGTGAAAGCGGGATCGACGAATGAGACCGCGGGCAGCGCGCCGGCGGCCACATCGAGGGCGAACTGCGGAAAGAGGCTGGAGATGCCGAGATACTGCGCGCCCCACATGGAGAGAAAAGGGACGTTGGAGTAGTAGTAGCGGCAACTGACGCCTGCGGCGAGGAGCCGGTCCCAGATGGTGGGCAAAGAGCTGAGATCCGTAGTGTTGCTCAGGCGGTCAGTTTGGGCTGCGTGCTGAAAGGCGCGATTGGGAAAGGTGCACGACAGGATGGAGCAGAAATAGTTAGAGAGCGTGGTGAAATTGAGCGCCAGGGCGCCGAATAGCGGCAGGTCCTGCTGGGTGTAGTAGCCGATGGAGAAATCGTCGTTGGAACCGGTGCGGAGCCAGCCGTCCAACTTGCCGCCGTTGTACTCCGCTCGGCCGCCGGCATAGGTGTGGTCGGGATCGGGATGCGCGCAGCCGACGAAGTAGTTGAGCCGATGGGTGGGCTGGGGATTGCCGTTGTTGTCAGGGTAGGTGAGGCCGGCCTGGCGGCCGTTGGCGTTCGGCATCCAGCCCAGCATGTGATCGAAGCTGCGGTTTTCCATCATCACGACGACGATGTGCTCGATGCCGGAATCCTGCGGGCTGGGCAGGGCATTCCCGGCAGGCTGGGGGCCTGACCTGGTGGCGGGCAGGGAGCAGCCGATGGCGGCCGCCGAGATGCTTGCCGCACTGCGCAGAAAAGACCTGCGATTCACGCCCATGAGGCCTCCACAGCAGTTTTGACGGAAGCGGACGTGCGACACCCGCTCCGCATGGAGCGTACCACCGCAGGCGCCGGCGAGATGTCATGCAAATGCAAAATCAGGGGCCGCGATTCGGCGTGAACGCGCCCGGCTGTTGCCGGATTTGCAATGCAGCACTTATTCTGGAGCGACGGCCAAGAGCAGTTCCCATTCTGCGCGGGCCGCTGAGAGGTCAAACCATCCGATGAACAAGCGGGAGTTTTTGAAGTCGACCGGCGCGCTCGTGGCGGGAACGATTCTCCAACGCGTGGCGCGCGCCGACACAGCGGCTACACAGGATGCAGGGCAGGCGGCAGGGCAGAATCCGAGCGGGGCGGCGGCGCGAACGAACTGGTCAGGCAATCTGACATATGGCACCAGCAATTTGCAAACGCCGGCGACGGTGGGCGAAGTGCGCGCGGCAGTGAAGAGCGCGAACAAGCTGCGGGCGCTGGGAGCGCGGCACTCGTTCAACGCGATTGCCGACAGCACGGTGGAGCAGATTTCGCTGGAGCACCTGACAGAGATGACGCTCGACGAAAAGGTGCGGACGGTGACGGTGGGCGGGGGAGTGACGTACAGCCAACTGGCTCCGTGGCTGGACGCGAAAGGCTATGCACTGCACAACCTGGCGTCGTTGCCGGGAATTACGGTGGCGGGAGCGTGCGCGACGGCGACGCACGGGAGCGGCGTGCACAATGGGAACCTGGCCTCGGCGGTGACGGCGGTTGAACTGGTTACGGCGAATGGCGAGATGCTGGAACTGAGGCGCGAGAGGGATGGCGAGCGGTTTCTGGGCGCGGTGGTGGGACTGGGCGCGATGGGCGTGGTGACGCGGACGACGCTGGAGGTGCAGCCGACGTACAAAGTGGCGCAATCGGTGTATCAGGATCTCTCGTTTCACGAATTGGAGAAGCACTTCGACGAGATTTTCAACAGCGGCTATAGCGTAAGCGTGTTTACGGACTGGCAGAAGGGCCGGGCCGAGCAGTTGTGGGTGAAGCGGCGGCTGAAGGAAGGCGACGAGGGCGATTTGGGCGCCGCGGGCAAGTGGGAGCCGGAGCTGTTTGGCGCGAAGCTGGCGACAGAGAAGCTGCATCCGCTGAAGGGGCATCCGACGGAGAGCGTGACCGATCAGCAGGGGACGCCGGGGCCTTGGTACGACAGGCTGCCGCACTTCCGCATCGGGCAGACGCCCTCGAGCGGGCAGGAACTGCAGACGGAGTATTTTGTGCCGTACGCGAGCGGGTGGGACGCGGTGAAGGCGGTAGAGAAATTGCACGCGCAAATAGGGCCGCACTTATTTATTACGGAGCTGAGGACGGTAGCGCCGGACCCGATGTGGATGAGCACGGCGTACGAGCGGCCGTCGCTGACCATCCACTTTACGTGGAAGCCGGAGTGGCCGGAGGTGCAGCAGGTATTGCCAATGATCGAGGCGCAACTGAGGCCATTCCAGCCGCGGCCGCACTGGGGCAAGCTGTTCACGCTGCCGGCATCGGAGCTGGAACCGTGCTATGCACGGCTGCCGATGTTTCGTGCGTTGGCGGGGCACTACGATCCCCAGGGAAAGTTTCGCAACCAGTTTGTGAATGCGAATTTGTATGTGACGTAGAAACAGAGATCAGAGATTAGAGATTAGCATCAGCTTTTGCGGCGGTAGTGAATCTGGAATTCGTAGCCGGCGTTGGCGGGAAAGAGGCCGGAGACCTGGCGCAGACGCTCGGCGAGGGCGGGAGCGGCAAGGAGCGGGTACTCGCGTTCGCGGAGGTCGTGGTAGTCGAAGTCGACGGCGAGCGAGAGCATGTAGATGGCGAGAGCGTCAGAGAACGACGATTCGAAAAAGGCATTGCGTGCGCGCTCGTCGATGATTTTTGCGCCGGAGTGGGGCTCCTGGGCGCGGCGGCGGGTCTCCCATGCATCCTGGCTGGTTTCGCCGCGGACCTGTGCTTCAGCCTGCGACCAGACGAGCTGTGAGAAGCTGTCGGGGACGCCCGCAGCTTCAACAAAGTTGTGGGCGACGTTGATGAAGAACTCGAAGGCGAGACCGAAGAGATCTTCGACGAGGCGCGTGGAGAGGAAGACAGCCTCAGTGGTGCCGAAGATGGCGTTGCGATGGCAAACGGCACGATCGCCGAGCTCGACGGTGTAGGCGGGCGCGATGAGGTTCTCGCCGGTGTCGGCGATGGCGAGGGGAACGAAGTAGTAAGCGCGCTGGCGCAGGGCAGAGGAAAGCGCGGCGGGCACGGCGCCAACGAGACGCTCGAGATCGGCGTCGGAGATGCGGGTTTCGCCCCAAAAGCCATAGTGAATGCCATTGACGGCGTCGAGCATGGTGACTTGCGTGGCGACCTTTTCTGCAGGCCAGAGCTCGATTTGTGCGGTGGCAGCCATAAATTTGTATTCTAGATGAATAGGACGGGATGGTGACGCAAATGGCCGAAAGCGAACGCACGGGCGGAAGGATTTTCGGATTTCCGCTGGAGGGCTTCAGTCTGTTCCAGAGCGTGCTGCTGTCGCTTGCGGCGGCGTTTTTTACATTCTTCGCGACCACGTGCATCGCGATTTTCGCACTGCTGGGATGGAATGTGCTGGGTGGTCACTCGGTGAATTTCGCGGACACGTACCGGTATGTCGGATTTCCGGCGGGGGTGCTGGTACTGGTGGTGGCGCTGCCGTACTTTGGCGTGCTGTGGGTGCGGGCGAAAGTGCGGAAGTAGCCGAGATTCCTTGGGTCGCTGGCGCAGGAGCGTTTCCGCAGGACCCATTTATAAGCCGGGCTGTCGAATGCCGGGCCGTCGAGCAGGCATCCAACACGACACGTTTTGTAGCCTTCGAAGCACGTAGTGCTCAGGCTGCGCTCACGCTGGTCGTGAGTCGTGGCCTTTCAAGTTCAGGCTTTCAAAAGAGGTCGTCAGGGAAGCGCTCACATCCCGGCGGGTTTGGGGTTGTTGCGGTCGAACTTGGCGACCTGGACTTTGCGAGCGAGGCCAAGCTTGGCCAGAATCCAGATACCCCAGAAGTTGGGATCAATCTCGTACCAGGTGAGACCGTGGCGCGCGGAGACGGGGTGAGCATGATGGTTGTTGTGCCAACCCTCGCCACCTGTAAGCAGTGCGACCCACCAACTGTTGCGGGAGTCGTCGTGAGTATCAAAGCGGCGCTTGCCCCACATGTGAGTTGCGGAGTTGACCAGCCAGGTGGCATGAAGGCCAAGCGTTACGCGGAGCAGCGCGCCCCAGAGAAACATCGCCAGGCCGTTGACGAATCCGCCCCAGTACCATCCGAGAGAAAACAGCAGGATGGCGCTGAGCGTGATGGGAATCCAGTGGTACTTGCTGAGCCAAACATGAAAGCGGTCGCGGCTGAGGTCGGGCGAGTAACGCGAGAGCGCCTCGATCTGCAGGTGCAACGACTGGCCGAAGAGGATCCATCCGGCGTGCGCCCACCAGCCGCCTTCGCGCGGGGTGTGCGGATCGCCTTCCTTATCGCTGAGCTGATGATGGACGCGATGCGTGGAAACCCAGAAGATGGGCCCGCCTTCGAGCGAGAGCGTAGCAAAGACCGTCATCACGTACTCAAGCCATTTGGGCACGCGGTAGCCGCGATGCGTGAGCAGGCGGTGATAGCACATGCCAATGCCCACGTTGATGGCCAGGACATAGAGAATGGCCATCACCAGCAGGCGTTGCCAACTGAAGAGGAAGAGTGCAGCCACTGCGCCCAGGTGAAAGACGGCAATGACAAAGACCATGGGCCAGCTCAAGCCATCGCTTACGGCTTTGGCGCGGCCCATGCGAATTTGATGCCACTTGGGAACTGCCTTCACCGCGGCGGATGCAGTCGATTCGGACATTAATGATATGGGCTGGGTTGAATCAACGGCGACGGTATCGGGCGGAGGGACAGCTGTGACGGATGCCATTCGGTGGGGAATCCTTGGGAAGTGCCAATGTGCACACTTGTATGTGTTTATTGTATAGGAGATATCGCGCAAAGTCCCGAACGGCAATAACTCTTTTGAGGGAGTGAAAGCGACTTTCAATTCGTGACTGGTGTCCCTGTTGATTCTGCAGTGCTGAGGAATATGCGGGTTGCGTCGCCGCGCAGGACGCGATAGAGGGCAAACTGGCGCTGGCTGGCGCCGCGGAGCTCGAAGAGGAGATCGCCGCGATTGTCGGCCAGTGCGTCGACGGCATCGACGAGGCGCATGCGCGGCATTTCATCAAGGTGCGTAGCGTCAGTGACGTTTTTAAGCAGCACGGCGACGTCGCCGTAGAGGTCGGGCTGCCCGATAAGAGTAACGAATTTCTCCTGCCCGCCGGGCACACCTGCGTGCGCGGAGAGCACCATGGTGGCTCCTGAACCGTAGGCGAGCTCGAAGACATGGAATTGCTCGTCAAGAAGCGGTGCGGGGGACGGCGGAACGGCCGGCTTGGTGGACTTGTGGGCGACGGCTGTCTTCGGGGTGGGCTTGGATTTGGCCGGCGCAGGATGTGGGTTGAGGCCCAGTGCGGTGCGAGCCAGATCTTCCATATCGGCCTTCATCTTGGCTTCGTCGTCGGGGTTGGCCCAGGTGTAATCCCAGACGTGGACGGGGCGATTGGTTACGTCGGAGACGGCGACCTGCTGTTGCATGTCGGGCGGGAGGCCCACGAGTGTAGGCAAAACGGGCGCACCGTAGCCCTCAGCTTTGCCACGGAAGAGATGCGGGCGGTTGGGATCGGTGACAGTGGTGACATCTTCGACGTAGCCTTCATCGTCGTCGCCCTTCTTCTTTTGCAACTTGGGGCGGTCAGGATCCGATGACGATGCGCTGCCGCTGGACGAAGTGTCGGGGCTGCGGTGGAGCGTGGGACGATCGGGATCGGAAGGGGGTTCACCGGAGTCCGAGCCCGATGAGCTGCTATCGCCCGAGTTCCCGCTTGAGGCGTCAGGGCCTTTATGCAGCGTGGGACGGTCGGGATCGGGTGGGGGCTCGTTTGAACCAGAACCGGAACTGCTGGAGCCGGCAGACGAATGCTTGCGATGCAGGACGGGCCCGTCGCTTTGTGAATCATCTTCGTCAATCTTTGCGAGCTTGACGGGCGCAGGCCTGGGGCGGGGCAGTGCTTTCCACTTACCGAAGCCAATCCACGATCCCTGCTGCTCTGCGGCGCTCGAAATGTCGAAGAAGCCGACAGGCTTGCCGTCCTCGAGAAGCTGATACTCCACCTCGCTTTCGAGAGCCAGCGGCTCGGGCTGGGACATGTAGACGCCAGCATCCTGAAGCTCCTGGCCGTCGAAGATACAGATGGGAATGAGGCGGCTGGTCTTGGGATGTTGCTCGTCACCGGTCCACTCTAGGACACCGACGGCGCGGAGCTTCGAGGTATCTTTATTGGTGTTCACCTGGCCTGGATACTGGGCGGCGGCGGGGAGGGCGGCAGCAGCGACCACTGCGGCCGTTATCCACAAGCGAGAAGTAGACCGCGATGACACCTTACGCATCCCTCGACAATAATCGAATTTGAAGATCATATTTGGCGGGCGACCATTGGCCTGGCCTAACTACAGTGAGGATATTCCCGATGGAGCTCAACAAGAAAGTAGCCGACTTCACGCTGCAAACCGACGAGGATAAAACTGTAAGTCTTTCGGATTTTGCGGGGAAGCCGGTCATCCTCTTCTTTTACCCTAAAGCCGATACCCCCGGCTGCACCATCGAGGCCTGCGGCTTTCGCGACACCTTCAAGAAGCTGCTGGCGGCCGGCGCCGTGGTTCTGGGCATCAGCCGTGACACGCCGCGTGACCAAGCCAAGTTCCGCGCGAAGTACGACCTGCCGTACACGCTCCTTGCTGATGTAGACGAGAAAGTATGCAAACAGTTTGGCGTGTTGAAGGAAAAGAACATGTACGGGAAGAAAGTAATGGGGATTGAGCGGACGACATTTGTGATCGGGCCGGACCAGACGCTGCTGCATATCTTCCCGAAGGTGACGCCGCAGGGCCACGCCGAGGAGGTTCTGGCGCTGATCGAGGAGTGGAACAAATCGCACAAAAAAGCGCAGAAATAGATCGTGATGGACGGGCGGTGAGGACTGCAGTGCGCCGCGAGATCGCGCGGATGCCCGGGCGGCTGCTGGATCGTGCGTTTTTTGAGGCGACACCTGAGAAGGTGGCTCCGCGGCTGCTGGGGAAGATACTGGCGCTGCGCACGCGTAGCGGAGTCCTGGCGGGGCGAATCGTGGAGGTGGAAGCCTATTTGGGCCGGCATCATAAGCAACCCGACCCAGCGGCTCATTCGTATCGTGGGCCAACGCCACGGAATCGCGTGATCTTCGGGCCGGCCGGCCATGCTTATGTTTATGCAATTTATGGGCGCTATTATTGCATGAACATTACATGTGAGAAAGAAGGCCAGGCCGGGTGCATCCTGCTGCGCGCCCTGGAGCCGGTGGTTGGGCTGAAGCGGATGGCAAGTAACCGCGGACTGGACCTTGGAGCAGCGGTGCGGGAGCTGACTGGCGGGCCGAGCCGGCTTTGCCAGGCGTTGGGCCTCGAGCGCGAGGCGCACAATGGCCTGGATCTTCTGGATGAGGACTCACCGCTGCAGGTGCGCGACGACGGGATGCGAGTGGCAAAGGTCCTGGTGACGAGGCGGATCGGCATCCGGCACGCCGTGGAGCTGCCACTGCGCTTTGCACTGCCCCACCACCCGTGTGTATCCGGTGCGAAGAACATTCCCGGGAATTGCATCTTTCTCCGGCCCGGCTCCGTCCGTAGAATGAAGCAGTTGCCCATTCCGATCGACTGAACGACTGCAATCTCCCATCTGAAAGGATCCCTGCGCGTGAAGCTAACTTCCCTGCTCCCATCCGCCGCCGCGGCAGTTTTGCTTTCCGTGGCCGTGTTTGCTGCCGCAGCGCAAACGCCCCAAGATCAGCCCGCGCCGCCAGCCGCGGCTGGCCAGCAGCAAGGTGCACCTCCTGGTGGGGGCATGGGCCGGATGCGCAACTTTCCCCCGCCGACGAACCTGAAGGTGCTGCCCAAAGACCTGACCGGCGCCCAGGTGCGCGAGATTATGGAGACGTGGGCGGGGTCGCTGGGCGTCCACTGCGATACCTGCCACATGGCAGACGCGAACAACCCTGGCCCCAACGGCCGTCCGCGGATGAACTATGCCGACGATTCCAAGCCGGACAAGCAGATCGCGCGGATCATGTACACCATGACGCAGCAGATCAACGCGGACTATATCAGCAAGGCTTCGGCGATCGATACGGATGCGATGGGGATGAAGGTCGCGTGCGGGACATGCCATCGCGGGCATGAGATGCCGGAAGAGTTTGTGATTCCGAAGGAAGGTCCGCGGGGTGGGCAGGGTGGGCCGCCGCCGGGTGGGGCTGCGCCGCCGGCAGGAGCTCCGCCGACGTCGAACTAGCCTGCACGCGGCAGAGATGGGTGTGCGGCAACGGCGCGTTTGCGTCGCGCAAGTTTGATACAACTACACTCTTCCGCTGGGTGGCCCGATATGCGGCTATTTGTCGGAATTCCGCTGGCGGATGCGGCGGCACACGAACTTGCGGCGGTCATGGCGCGAATGCGAGACGAGAGCCGCGGAGAAGGAGTGCGCGCGGCCGGTCTACGCTGGGCCGATGCCAGCTCGTGGCACATTACGCTGCAATTCCTGGGGAACTCGACCGCGGATCAGCTGGAATGCCTGAAGGCGGGACTGGGCGAGGTACGCTGCGCGCCCATTGCCGTGCAAGTGGGCGAGCTCGACTGCTTTGATCGCGCCGGAATTCTTTTTGCGAATGTGACGGTAGCGCCTGGGCTGGCGAGTTTGCAGCAGGGGATTGTGGCTGCGACCGGCCAATGTGGATTTGTTGCGGAGGCACGGCCGTTTCATCCGCATATCGCGCTGGCGCGCGCGAAAGGCGATGGGCGACGGGCGGGCCTTCGCGAACTGCTGCACAAGGTCCACAAACAACCGGCATTTTCGCAGTTCACGGTTCACGAGTTTCTGCTTTATGAGAGCCATTTAGGGCGGGGAGGCTCGCGGTATGAGGTGCGGGAACGGTTCCCGCTCAACAGGGCATGAGGCGGCGGCGACCTGCGATTGGCTGGTATACTAAGGTTTCGGCAATTCGACGTGGCGCGCTGCAGCATCGTGCCGCTGTGAGAGCGCCGTAATCAGAAGATAAATCTGGAGTTGAACCATGGCACAAGTTTGCGACATCTGCGGCAAAGGCCCGCGCTTCGGCAACAACATCTCTCACGCGCACAATGTGACGCGTCGCCGCTGGAATGTGAATCTTCAGGTGGTGAAGGCACTCGTCAACGGCACAGCTAAACGGATGCGCGTGTGCGCAAGCTGTATCAAGAGTGGAAAGATCGCCAAGGCTTAAGCGCTCCGCGCTCTGATCTATTGGTTGAATGTTGCAGAACCCCGTCCCCAAAAGACGGGGTTTTGTTGTGCGCGGAAACCAGCGTCACCGGCCGAGATCAGCTTTGCGGATCTGCCGGGCCAGGCGGGCGGGTGAAGGTGAGCGAAGCCGAGTTGATGCAGTAGCGCAGGCCGGTGGGGCGAGGGCCGTCAGGGAAGACGTGCCCGAGATGGCCGCCACAGCGGGCGCACGTGACTTCAATACGCCGCATCCCGAAACTCTGGTCCTCGTGCTCCTCGACGGCTTTGGAGTCGGCGGGCAGCATGAAGCTGGGCCAGCCGCAGCCGGAGTCAAATTTGGCACCGCTCAGGAAGAGCAGAGCGCCGCAGCCGGCACAGTGATAGTTGCCGGTTTCGTGATTTTCAGTCAGAGCGCCGGTAAAGGGCCGCTCGGTGCCTTTCTCGCGCAGCACGCGGTACTGCTCAGGGGTGAGAGCTGCGCGCCACTCGGCTTCAGTGCGCTTGATTTGTTCCTGCGATTCGCTCAATGCAACCTCCTGCGACTGGTGGCGGCTTGTTGGATGGCGCGGGGGAGCACGGGGATTCCGAGAGCGACGACGCGTGCTTGATTCGCGCTCATTCTTTTATTGAAACAGATGGGCGCGCGGGACCGGTCAAACTTCAGCAATCAGTTCGATCTCGATGAGGACATTCCTCGGGAGACGCGAGACTTCGACGGTGGTGCGCGCGGGAGCTTCGCCATCCGACTGAAGGTATTCCGAATAGACGGCGTTCATGGTGGAGAAGTCGCCGAGATCTTTGAGGAATACGGTGGTTTTGACGACGCGGTCGAGGCTGGTACCGGCCGCTTCGAGGATGGCTTTGAGGTTGTCGAGGACGCGTTTTGTCTGCTCAGCGATGCCACCGGCAACCACCTGCTGCGTTACAGGGTCAATGGGGATCTGGCCAGCGGTGAAGATGAGGTTCCCCGAGCGCACGCCTTGCGCATAGGGACCGATGGCGGCCGGCGCTCCGTCTGTTGTGATGACCGTTCGTGTCATAGCTCGATATTACGGTTTGTTGGCAGGATCCGGGACGTGGAATGGCGGTGAAATTTTCAAGAGCCGGCGCAAAAGGAAATCGGGGTATAACGAGAAGGCTGACTCGGAAGACGCTACCTGGGCCTGAATGAAGGAAACGGGCTCCCCGGGTGAAGCTGGATGGCAAGTGACTGTGAACCTGCGCAAAGTTAGGGAGAGCCGAAGGGGCAATTTCCAAAGGAAGATTGCCCCTTGACCGCCGCGAATCCTAGTGGAGACAGAGCGGAAGCCGCGCTCTAGAGCATTTTCTGTTTTACTGTAGACCATCTAGTGCGAGTCTGAACCAAGCCTGGGCATTGCCGGGAGTAATGCATGGCAGGGCTTCTGTGATGGCCTGATCGAGAGTTTCTTTGGTTCGAGCCTGGGCTGCGCGAAGCAGTTGTTTGAGTTTTGCCCAGGCCTTCTCGATGGGGTTCAGATCGGGAGAATAGGGCGGCAGATAGAGCAGCTCCGCGCCGGCTTTTTCGATCCATTGGCAAACTGCAGGCGCCTTATGCGCGCTCAAGTTGTCCATCACCACCACGTCGCCGGGCTTCAGCACCGGGTACAGCAGGTGTTCAACGTAGGCCAGGAAGATATCGGTGTCGGTAGGCTCTTCGATGGTCATGGTTGCGACCATACCGCTGAGGCTCATGGCGCCCAGAATCGTCATGATTTTCCAGTGACCGCCAGGCGTCGCCTCGTGGATGCGTCTGCCTCCCGGACCGCGTGCGTAGAGCCGTGTCATCGAGGTAGTGACACCGCTCTCGTCAAGGAAAATCAGCCGTTCCGGTGAGATCGACTGGATGCGCGCCGCGAACTCTTCGCGTCGCTCGCGGTTGGCTTCGCTGTCCCGCTCGACCGCGTGGAGTGACTTTTTTTCAGCCGCAGACCCAACTTCTTCAACAGATGCCAGATCCGACCCAAGCTGAGCGAAATGCTCGCCTCACTATGCAACTTGGCCTGCAGTTGAGCCAGCGTCAGATCGGGTTTCGATGCCACCCAATCCATCACCTGTCGCTGCGCCGCGACACCGGCACGCCACTTGCGCCCGGGCTGGTGCCGCACCCGCTCGGCCTGCCCGGTGCGGTTCCGTTGTGCGGAGATCTTCTTCGCCCAGCCCACGCTCACCAGGAACCGATCCGCAAGTTCCTCCAGCGTCTCCTCGCCTTGATCGTAAGCAAACAGAAACTTACGGCGCAGGTCATCCCCATATGGCTTCGCCATCGATTCACTCGCCGCGGATCATCGCCACGACAAGTCTACACTATTAAAGAAAAT
Source organism: uncultured Acidobacteriaceae bacterium (assembly GCA_963758785.1). Classification (GTDB taxonomy): domain Bacteria; phylum Acidobacteriota; class Terriglobia; order Terriglobales; family Acidobacteriaceae; genus Telmatobacter. Next base: position 864,247 of record CAVWXA010000003.1, on the reverse strand, counting down.
GCTCTAGTGAAAAGCCGCCATGATAGCGCCACCGAGCGCCATGGCGAGCAGCCAATAGCCAGCGTTGATGGCAAAAAGATTGACGCGCCGGCGCTCAAAGATGTGCTGTGCAAACAGCGGCGGCGCCATAAAGCCCACCCAGCAGACAATGCCAAGTTTTGAGCCCCCCATGAAGGTAACGGCGCCTGCCCACGAGATGATATGGATCAGGACGAAGGACAGGAGGAAACAAGCGATGAAAGATGCGATCATGCCGAACACAGCGTTTTTTGGTTTTTCGTCTTCTGCGTAGCCAACCAGTGTTCTCCAAGACTTACGGAAGATGAGGCCGTACCAGAGCGCACCAAGCAACCACTGAATAACAGCTGAAATCGAAACCCAGACCAACATGTGATGAAGTTGAAGACCTTGCATTCGTGAATCCTCCGCAACGGAATTGGAGTCCGGCTCCCACGCACAAACGCTTCAGGGCATGGGAATTTACCGCTGGCCGGTGTGACAGGAGTCGTCGCCGCAACCACTGTGCTGCATGCAAAAGAACCATGTCAAGGCAATTTGGAGAGTGGACGCATAGATGGTAACTCCCACCAATTGTGTATCTCCGCAGCCACTAGCGGCGTTTGAGGGCTTCTAATTCGTCGAGTGTGCGGGGCCAATCGGAACCGAGGAGTCGCGAGAGACTTCGGTCGGCGAGGACCTTGCCGCCGGTCTGGCAAGTGGGACAGTAGTCGGTCTCATTGTCAGCGTACCGGATGCGCTGGATGGGTGACGAGCAACGGGGGCAGGGCTGGCCGAAGCGGCCGTGGACGGCCATCTCCGGTCGAAATGCAGTGACGCCTTCAGGAAATTTTTTCCTGGCCTCCGACGAGAGGCGTGCGATCCAGACCTCCAGCGTGGAACGAGTGGCGGCGAAGAGGCGCTCCCACTCATCTGGTTTGAGCGTGTGGGTGAGCGCGATGGGCGACAGGCGCGCGGCGTGGAGAATCTCGTCAGAGTAAGCGTTGCCCACCCCGCTGATGAGACGCGGATCCGTGAGAGCGCGCTTGAGAGTGCGGTTCTCCTGGGTGAGCGCAGCGCGGAAACCGTCGAGGTCCGTTGAGAAAATCTCGACTCCGCCCGGATCGATGTCGTGGAGAGCCAGTTCGCCGCGCAGGAGGTAAAGCGAAGCGCGGCGTTTGGAACCAGCCTCAGTGAGGGTGAGAGAGCCCAAGGGAAAGTCGAGGGCGAGGAGGGATTGACGGCCGGAGAGCTTTGCCTGCGGCGGACGCCAGTGAAGGCGGCCAGCGATCATGAGGTGAAGCACGAGCCATAAATCACCGTCGACACCGATGGCGATGCGCTTGCCGATGCGGCGGAGGGCACGAACGGTTTTTCCCTCGACCGAGGTAATAGGAGGATCGACGGTGCGGAGGAGGAAGACGCTGGCAAGGCGCACGTGTTCGAGTGTTGCCCCAAGGATGCGCGGCTCGAGGGCAGTGATGTAAGCGGTGATGTCGGGGAGCTCCGGCATTGACTATCAGGGTGCAGCGCGGGCCAGCGATTGCGCAACGGAATTCTTGAGCTACTGCAGGATGGTGTTGTCAATGAGGCGGGTTGAGCCGACCCACGCGGCTACGGCAAAGAGCGCGCCGGGCGCGGCGGTTTCGACGGGCAGAAGCGTGGACCGGTCGACGAGGGCGATGTAGTCGATCTCGACCTCGGGCTGGGAAGCGAAAACTCCGTGCGCTGACGCGATAAGCATGTTGGCACGGCGCTCGCCTTCGGCGACCAGCGACTCTACATGGCGGATGGCGCGGCTCAACGTGAGGGCCTGCGCGCGCTGGGCCGGACTGAGAAAAGCATTGCGCGAGCTGAGAGCGAGGCCGTCGGCGTCACGAACGATGGGGCAGACGACGATTTCAGTGACGAATCGTAGATCGGTGACCATGCGGCGCAGAACCGCGACCTGAGCCGCATCCTTCTGGCCGAAGAAGGCGAGATCGGGCTCGGCGGCGATCAGCAGCTTGGCAACCGCGGTAGCGACGCCACGAAAGTGGCCTGGCCGCGACGCGCCATCGAGGCGATCGCCGAGGCCGGCAACTTCGACGAAGGTAACGGCGCCGTCGGGGTAGAGTTCCTGAACAGAGGGAGCGAAGAGAACGTCGGCGCCTTCCGACGCGGCCATTGCGCAATCGTCCTCGAAGGAGCGGGGATAGAGGGCGTAATCCTCATGCGGGCCGAACTGCGTGGGGTTGACGAAAAGGCTGACGGTGACGTGTGAGCACGCGGCGCGAGCGGCGCGAATGAGGGAGGCGTGGCCGGCGTGGAGCGCGCCCATGGTGGGTACGAGGCCGATGCGTGAGTTGGAATCGCAGCGAAGCGAGCGGGACCAATGCCGGAGTTCGGCGACGGTGCGGACGATTTGCATTCCTGCTACGCCGACTCCTGGTTCAACTCGTCCCAGGCGTCGCGGTTCACAATCTCGTCGCTATCGCCTGGCCCCATGTTGCCCGCGTCACGCTCAGGTCTGGGCAGGTGGTAGCTCTCGGCGTCGGATGGAAACGCGTGATGCTCGACGTCTTCGCGATAGTGTTCGACGGCGGAGCGAAAGAGCGTGGAGGCGTCAGCGTAACGGCGGACGAATTTTGCCGGAGGCGCGAAGGTGAGATTGACGAGATCGTGGAAAACGAGAATCTGGCCGTCGCAAGCGGGGCCTGCGCCGATACCGATGGTGGGGATGGGCAGCGCAGCGGTGATTTGCGCGGCGGCTTCGCGAGGAATGCCCTCGAGGACGATGGCGCCGGCACCGGCGCGGGCGAGCGCAAGAGCGTCGGCATGAAGCTGGCGCGAGGATTCAGCGGTGCGGCCCTGCACACGATAGCCGCCCATCCGGTTCACGCTCTGCGGCGTGAGCCCAAGATGACCAATGACAGGGATTTCTGCTTGAACGAGAGCGCGGACGAGCTCAACGCGCGGGCCTTCGATTTTGACCGCTTCTGCGCCAGCCTCTTTGACGAAGCGCACGGCGTTGGCAACACCTTCAGAGACCGGACCTTGATAGCTGCCAAAGGGCATGTCGGCGACGACAAGGGCGCGATGCACTGCGCGGCGCACGGCGCGTGTGTAGTGGAGCATCTCATCGACGGTAACAGCAAGGGTGTTGTCAAGGCCGAGGACAACCATGGCCAGCGAATCGCCGACGAGGATGAGATCGATGCCGGCTTCGTCAACGAGGCGCGCTGTGGCGTAGTCGTAGGCGGTAAGCGCGGAGATGGGCTTACCCTGGCGCTTCATTTCGCCAAGGGAGGGCACGGTGACTTTGGTAAGGAGAATGCCGGGTGGCGAAAGGCGCGCGCCCGTGGGAAACTCGGTGAGGCTCATGTTGTCTCCAGTGCCGCTCCATAGACTCAGGATGCGACCCGAACAAGCCAAGTATACGCTTGGTACGTGTTGAAAGAAACTGAACGTCAACGCGATGGATTCAGGTTCGAGATTCTCTTAGAATTCCATAAGGATTGAATAAAAAAGGCGGACATCGATTGCAGGGCACAGCGCCTTGAGATGCAATCGCGCCGCGGAGGAAGGAATGGCTTACGATCTGGCGATCGTGCTACCCACATTCAACGAGAGTGGAAACGTGGGTCCGTTGACCGATCGGCTGGAGAAGGCGCTCGCGGGCATTCACTACGAAGTGATTTTTGTAGATGACGACTCGCCTGACAGCACGGCGGACGTGGTGCGGCGACTGGCCCAGCACCACGATAACCTGCGCGTGCTGCACCGGATTGGCCGGCGGGGGTTGGCTTCGGCATGCATCGAGGGAATTCTGGCCGCATCGGCTCCGTTTGTGGCCGTGATGGATGCGGACATGCAGCACGATGAAAGCGTGCTGCCGGAGATGCTGCAGCGCATGCGCGATGAAAATCTGGACCTGGTGGTGGGATCGCGCAATATTGCCGGGGGCAGTATGGGCGAATTCGCCAGGTGGCGGGTGAAGCTAAGCCAACTGGGAAAGCGCCTGAGCCTGATGGGCGCAGAGCATGAGTTGAGCGATCCGATGAGCGGATTCTTCATGGTGCGCGTAACGACCTTCGAGCATTTCGCGCATCGGCTTTCGGGAATCGGCTTCAAGATTCTGCTCGACATTGTGCTTTCGGCGGGACCGGAATTACGCATCGGAGAAGTACCTTACCGCTTTCGCCAACGCGAGCATGGCGAAAGCAAATTGGACGTAATGGTTGGCCTTGAGTACTTTGAACTGCTGGTAGACAAGCACCTGGGCGACCTGGTGAACGTGCGCTTTGTGCTCTTTGGCATGGTGGGATTGCTGGGCGTAGGCGTGCACCTGCTGATTCTGAGCGTGCTGCTGAAGCTAGGTGGGCTGAGCTTTGCTGCGGGGCAGGCCACGACGACATTCACCGTGATGATTCTGAATTTTGTTTTGAACAATTCCGTGACCTATCGCGACCGGCGGCTGCGCGGATGGAGATTCTGGGGCGGATTGCTGACGTTTTGCCTGGCGTGCGGGTTGGGCGTGGTAGTCAATGTCGCGATTGCGAACGAAGCGTTCCATCGGGGCGTGCCGTGGGTGCTGGCGGCGGTGACGGGACTGCTGTTCTCGGCAGTGTGGAACTACGGGATCACGTCGATGACGACATGGCGGCAGGCGCGACTGACGAGCGAGCAGCGTGCCAGGCGGCGCATGCAGGCGGCAGCAAACAGTGGCGTGCTGCAGGCGGAAAAGCAAAACGACGAGGAGATGCCCGCAAAGATCGTGTGAAGCGCCGATGGGACATTGGGCTAGAGTCGCGGGAAAAGTCCTGGAGGAGAGAAAAGGCATCTCTCGGGGGCTGATGCCTTCGTTCAAATTGCTTCGTTTTCGGCATGACTAGACAGCCTGGTGAAACAGTGATTTTGTGAGCAGGCGTGACGGCAGGGGCTGAAGCCCGACGCTGATAGTGGGGCTTTTGCGGCCCGGCTAATGCCGAGCCCTTGTTACAGAACTCTCTTCCGGAGGCCTTTTTCACCAAGATGTAGAGTTGTGCCCTGACACTTCTTGCCTGCCGGGTGGTTTGCCCGCGCCGACCGAACCGACGCATACTTGCGAACAGAATGATCTCAACTTTGGCAACAGAGGTTTATGTTGGATTGGGCGCGGCTGCGAGCGTGGGCCTGGTGGTAGGCGCTTATGCGTATGCCTCGCGGTGGCCCGAGTCGCGGATCTTCGGCATAGCCCTGATTGCGCCGGCGCGGCCAGGCGAGTTGGCGCTGACTTTTGACGACGGGCCCAACGCGCGGTGGACGCCGCGACTGCTGGACGTATTGGCGAGGCACGAGGTGCGTGCGTCGTTTTTCCTTCTGGGCGGCCGCGCAGAGGCGGAGCCGGAGCTGGTGCGGCGGATTGCGGCAGCCGGGCACGTGATCGGAAATCATTCGTGGGATCATCCGAACCTGGCGCAGAGCGCAAACCACCGGATCCGCGAGGAACTTGCGCGGACCAACGATACGCTGGAACAGATAACGGGCACGGCGGTGAAGTTTTTTCGGCCGCCGTTTGGAGCGCGGCGGCCCGCAGTGTTTCTCATTGCGCGGAAGATGGGCTTGAAGCCAGTGCTATGGAACGCGATGACGGCCGATTGGAGCGAGCCCTCGGCAGAGCGGATTGCCGAAGATCTGACGAAGACGATTCACCGGCTGCGGAGCCACGGCCGCGCGGCAAATATCGTGCTCCACGACGGCGGGCACGACGATGCGCACGCGAATCGTGAACCTTCAGTGACTGCGGCGGAGATGCTCATCGAGCGGCACAAAGACACGTGCCGATTTGTGACGTTGGAAGCGTGGAGCTGAGCGGATCTCAACAAGACGCTATTCTGCAGTAGGATCGATTCGCGCCGACACTAGCCGCAAATGGAAATGCAGGTCCTTCGACTCCACCCGCTGCGCTCCGGTTGCTCAGGATGACGGCAGCGCGGGTGAGGCACCTGATCAATCAGATTGGACCACGGCAAATGCTTCCTGCGCAGCTGCCAGTGTGGCATGCGACCTCGGCGTCGCCGTGGGCGGTGGAGATGAATGCGGCTTCAAATTGCGAAGGCGGGAGCCAGATGCCGCGATCGAGCATGGCGCGGTGGAAGCGGCCGAAGGCGGCAGTGTCAGATCGTGCGGCCTGATCGTAATTTGTGACCGGATCGGGCGTGAAGAACCAGGTCCACATGGAGCCGACGCGGTTGGTGGTGAGCGGGATTTCGGGCGCGCGCGGCTTCCGCGGCGACGCCTTCGGACGACGGCTTTGGCTGTGGCTTCGAGCTGCGGATAGACTTCGCTGGCGTGCGTCCTGCAAATAGCGCGACGGTGGCGATGCCCGCGGCCATGGCGAGGGGATTGCCGCTGAGCGTTCCGGCCTGGTAGACGGGGCCGAGCGGCGCGAGCTGATCCATGAACTCGCGCTTGCCGCCGAAGACGCCGACGGGAAGGCCGCCGCCGACGATTTTGCCGAGCGTGACGAGGTCGGGGTCGAGCGAGTAGAGCTGGCACGCGCCGCCGAGAGCGACGCGGAAACCGGTCATGACTTCGTCGACGATGAGCAGTGCGCCATGGCGGTGCGTGAGATCGCGGAGGCCGGCGAGATAGCCGGGCGCGGGCGGAATGCAGCCGGCGTTGCCGACGATGGGCTCGACGATGACGGCGGCGATGTGAGTCGGGGTGGGCGGCGAAAGCGGCTTCGACGGCGGCGAGATCGTTGTAAGGCAACGCGAGAGTGAGGTGGGCGATCTCTTCGGGCACGCCGGCCGAGCCGGGAATGCCGAAGGTGGCGACGCCAGAGCCGGCTTTGACCAGAAGGCCGTCGGCGTGGCCGTGATAGCAGCCCTCGAATTTGACGATGACTTTGCGGCCGGTGGCGGCGCGGGCCAGGCGGATGGCGGACATGGTGGCCTCAGTGCCGGAGCTGACGAAGCGCAGTTTCTCAATGGCGGGATAGCAGGCAACAATGCGCTCGGCGAGATCGGCCTCGGCGGCCGTGGAGGCGCCGAAGCTGGCCGAGTTGCGTGCCGCGCGCTGGATGGCTTCAACCACGGGCGGGAAGGCGTGGCCCAGGATCATGGGGCCCCAGGAGCCGAAGTAGTCGATGTAGCGATTGCCGTCGGCGTCGATGAGATAGGCGCCCTCGGCGCGCTCAATGAAGGGCGGAGCGCCGCCAACGGCGCGGAAGGCGCGCACGGGTGAGTTGACGCCGCCGGGAAAGAGGCGCTCGGCGCGCTGCTGGAGGGCCTTCGATTTGGCGCGGATTGGGGCCGGTGGCTGGGAACTCATGTGGGTCCAGTATAGAAGCGAAGCGCAGCATCGAGGCCGTTTCTGCCCCAGCCAACGGACAGCGACGGGCGTGCCAGATAAAGGTGCGGTCTATCGATTTGTGGGAAATGCATTGCTCAATTGCTGCTAGAATTCTGCTTTCCGGCTCAACCGCGCCGAAGCATCTCGCTCAAAAGAAAGCCCGGGCCCGTGCCTCAAGAAGCCAAACCCAAATCCGTGACCTATGCCGACGCCGGGGTGGACATGCGCAGCGGCGACCGCGCCAAGGAGCGCATCAAGTACCTGGCGCAGAAGACCTTTAACCGCAATGTGCTGGGAGGGATTGGCGGCTTTGGGGCGCTGTTCCGGCTGGACATGCAGCGGTGGAAGAACCCGATCCTGGTGAGCTCGGCGGACGGGGTGGGCACCAAGCTGAAGGTGGCGTTTGAGCTGGGGCTGCACCAGACGGTGGGCGCCGACCTGGTGAACCATTGCGTGAACGACATTGCCGTGCAGGGCGCGACGCCGCTCTTTTTTCTGGATTACCTTGCCACCGGCAAGCTGAACCCGGATGTGATGGAGAGCGTGGTGAGCGGGCTGGCCGATGCCTGCAAGGCCAATGGATGCGCGCTGATCGGCGGCGAGACGGCGCAGATGCCGGGCTTTTATGCCGATGGCGAGTACGACCTGGCGGGATTTATTGTGGGCGCGGTGGACCGCGACAAGATGATGACCGGCGCGGGACATCAAGCCAGGGGACGTGCTGATCGGGCTGCCCTCGACCGGGCTGCATACCAATGGCTACTCGCTGGCGCGCAAGCTGCTGTTTGAGGTGGCCGGCTACAAGGCCGACGCAATATGTGACGGCGATCAAGGAAAAGGCCGGCGCGGCGCTGATGAAGACGCACCGCAGCTATCTGCACGTGATTCAGAAGCTGGTGGCCGGCGGGCTGACGGCGGGCATGGCGCACATTACCGGCGGCGGCATTACGGAGAACCTGCCGCGGATTCTGCCCAAGGGCGTGACGGCGCAGGTGGAGATCGGCTCGTGGCCGGTGCTGCCGATCTTTGAGCATCTGCGCGAGCTGGGCCAGGTGCCGCAGGAAGAGATGATGCGCACGTTCAACATGGGCATCGGGCTGATCGCGGTGATTCCGGCGGCGAAGTTTACGCGCGCCAAGAATCTGCTGGACCGGGCCGAAGAGAAGTTTTATGTGATTGGCCGCGTGGTGAAGGGCGAGCGCCGGGTGCAGTACACGTAAGCAGCGGGGTCGGTGGCTTTAGCGGAGTATCGGCCCACTTCAGCGCCTGAGACGGAAACCGCGACAAACCGCGCAATGCAATTTCCGCTGGCGCCGCCAGCAGCTCTAAGTTAGCTGGTCAGGCAATCTTGGAAACCTTCACAAACTCGCAAACTCATCGCAAGCCTGTGCGGCTGGGCATTTTGCTTTCGGGCCGAGGATCGAATTTTCTGGCGATTGCCGAGTCGATCCACGCGGGACGGCTGCGAGGCACCGAGATCGCAGTGGTGATTTCAAACGTGGCCGAAGCCGCGGGACTGGCTGCGGCGCGCGCGATGGGGCTGCCGACGGCGGTCTTCGTGTCAAAGGGACGCAAGCGCGAAGAGCATGATGCCGACGTAGAGGCCTGTCTGAAGGCCCACGGCGTGGACCTGATTTGCCTGGCGGGGTACATGCGGCTGCTGTCGCCGAAGTTCGTGGCGGCGTTCCCCCATCGGATTCTCAACATTCATCCGTCGCTGCTGCCGGCGTTTCCGGGATTAGACGCGCAGGAGCAGGCGTTCGACTACGGCGTAAAGGTGGCAGGGTGCACGGTGCACTTTGTCGACGAGGAGCTGGACCACGGCGCGATCGTGGTGCAGCGGGCGATTCCGGTGCTGGAGACCGACGATGCACATTCGCTCGCGGAACGGATTCTGGCTGAGGAGCACGAAGCGTATACCGAGGCGATTGCGCGCGTGGTGAGCGGGGAGTATGAAGTGCAGGGGCGGAAGTACGTAAAGACAGGGAATAGGGAGTAGGCAATACGGAATAGGGAATAGGGAATAGAAATGAGAGAACAAGGAAGCGGGGCAAGGCAACAAGAAACGAAGACTGACCGGGCTTGGAGTGGAAATTCTGCCCGGGCAGAATGGCTGTCAAGAGGGCGAACGCGGAATTTTGTTGCAACTAGATTATTTATCAGCAAGTCACGCGGGGCGGCGTTTTGCGTGGAATTAGCCCAGATTGCCTATCCTTATAAGTAACCAGACAAACTACGGATGTTCAACGCCGGGCGAATGAGTACGCCGTCCCGATGCGGCCAACCGATGCGCTCAACCTGTTGAAGGGCTCACAGGCGCGTGGGCAATGAGCGATCGGTGGACCGCGGAAACGGACGGCGCCCGGGCGCGGGACCGAAGTGTGTCTGCACGAAGCGGCTCTTGACGGAATGCCGGGCCGGAACCACGGAGGCATTCAGAGTCATGATGGCCGCTTTGGGATCTTGCGCAAGGCCGGTGGTCGATTGAATCTCTGGACCGCGCCGGCCATGCGCGGGAAAAGTTCCCGACAAGGAATCATCAACAACCAAACGAATTGCACCCGCCGCGCGAGAAGCTGCGGCTCGAAGGAGTATTTTCAAAAATGAATTTCTTCACGAATATCTGGAATCATCCGAAGACGTCCGCGGCGGGCCTGCTGATTGCGGTGGCCAGCGTTGCCGGAGTTCTTTCGCAGCAGGGATTGACCCTGGGCAAAGTTGGAAACGGCACCGTGGTGTCGCTGGCAAGCGCGCTGGCAACGGCGCTGCTGGGACTGCTGGCAAAGGACCCTGAAACAGGAACCGAGGGTACAAGAGTACAAGGAAGCACGGCGAAGCTGGGCGCGTGGATGCTGATTGCGCTGCTGATTCCGCTTCCATGGATGCAAGGCTGCACAGGAACCACGGTCGCGCAGGACATTGTGAACTGGACGCCGGCCTTGCAAGGCGCGGTGGCAACGGTGGATTCGACGGCGTCGCTGCTGGCTCCGGCGGATGCGCCAGTGTTCTTGGGAGCAACGGCCGGGTTCGACGCGGCCAGCAATCTGCTGGTAGCGCAGGCGAAGGCGTACCTTGCCAATCCTTCGGCCAGTTTGCTGGCGCAATTGCAAACTCAGATTGTGGGGCTGCAGCAACAGGTGAATGCGGCGCTGCTGAACGCGGCGAAGATCGTGGATGCGAAGAGCCAGCAACATGCTCTGACGGCGATCGAAGCTGTGGGAACGATTGTGACTGCGATTCTCGGGCTTGTGCAGTCGATTTCGAGCAAGGCGGCCGTGGCTCAGATGGCGGGCGATTCGGGCATTAAGCTCGCGATGGTCCGGCCGTATTTGGACGAATCGCACGCCGCAGGAGTTGTGGCGGCGCATTATGGCGAATCGGTGGAACTGGCGCAGGCGCAGGTATTGCAGGCGGAACAGGCCGAGACGAGCGCCGGGTTCTAAAGAACTGTGGTCAGTGATCAGGGGTTAGGGGTCAGTGGTCAGTGGTCAGTCATCAGAGTGTGCTGCCCCATCCTCTCCGTGGTGAAGGTGCGGAAAGGAAGGGGCAACGCTTTTCATTCGAAGGCAACTGGCGGCAGACGGCCATCGCCTTCTCTGCTCTAGTACTACTGTGTTATAAAGTAGATACCTCTGCTTCGGTTATTCTGACGGTGTAATTTGTCGGGTAGTACGTTGATGGAATGAGCCCTCGCCAACTGGATTTCTCGCGTCAAGGGGAACGTCTGCAGGTCTATCTTGATGGTCTGACAGAAGCCGCCGGACATGCTGATCGCGTGGTTCCTATCGAGAACTATACGAAGGGACTCATGCTGCCGATCGAGCGCAAGAGCGTGGAGCCGATGGCGGCACGTCTGGCTCCGGGCAACGTACGCCAGATGCATCAGTCGTTGCATCACATCGTTGCCGATGCAGCCTGGAGCGATGACGCGCTTTTGAATCAAGTTCGCAACCAAGTGCTTCCCGTCATGACGCGGAGACATGCACTGGCGGCCTGGATTGTGGATGACACGGGATTCCCCAAGAAAGGTACTCATTCGGTTGGAGTCACCCGTCAGTATTGCGGGCAGTTGGGCAAGCAGGACAACTGCCGAGTGGCGGTGAGTGTGTCGCTTGCCACCGAAGAGGCAAGTATTCCCGCGGCCTACCGTCTCTATCTTCCCGAGGTGTGGGCAAACGACAAGGAGCGGCGCAAGGAAGCCGGCGTACCCAAGGAGATAAGTTTCCAAACCAAGCCGGATATTGCGCTTGGGCAGATCCGTTCGCTGGTTAACGAAGATGTACCACGCGGTGTGGTTCTTGCTGACGCCGCCTACGGCGACGATAGTGGATTTCGCGAAGGACTCGTATCACTGGGGCTTTGCTATGCGGTTGGCATCAAGTCCTCGACCACGCTTTGGCCCCCGGGCATCATGCCGCTGCCGCCCCGGCCGAAGGGAAAAATGGGCCGTCCGCCGCGGCTATTGCGGAGGGATGAACAACATCAGCCACTCTCTGCGAAAGACCTTGCTTTATGCCTGAGTACTACTGACTTGCGCAAGGTGCACTGGCGTGAGGGAACACGCGGCATGATGCGTTCACGCTTTGCCGCGGTTCGTGTTCGCGTAGCCCATCGCGACTACTGGCGCAAAGAACCGCATCCTGAGCAATGGCTGTTAATCGAGTGGCCGGCAGGAGAGAAGGAGCCAACAAAATACTGGCTGTCGAATCTAAACGCCTCGATCATTCTGCGCAAATTGGTTGGCATCGCCAAACTGCGCTGGCGCATCGAGCGCGACTACGAAGAACTGAAACAGGAACTTGGCCTGGGCCATTTCGAAGGTCGGAACTGGCGCGGATTTCATCATCATGCAACTCTGTCGATTGCAGCCTACGGCTTCCTGGTTTTGGAGCGGTGCCTTTTCCCCCCCTCAGCCAACTCACAGCCTGTCGAAGCAGAAAACATCCAAGTTCAAATACCCGCAATGCAATCCAACTACACGCCCCGCGGCGCTGCCCGTAAGAACAGAACGGCATAATCCTCAATCCGTCGCCACACTTCGACGCCAGATCGCAACCCACCTCGTCCGCTCGCTGCCTCGTTGTCCGTGCTGTCTTCACGGAAGTTTATAACACAGTAGTACTAGGAACTTGTTGAAATAGGTACCCGTTTGCGACGGGGGACTGACGCTATTCGTCTAACAGGCATGCGTGGAGATGAGCGGGTTCAGGACGGGATGTTCAGCTATGTATCGTTGGAACAGCGGGTTCCTCAGGATCATCCGCTGCGTGCGGTTCGCAAGCTGACGGACACGGTTTTGCAGACGTTGAGCCCGGAGTTCGATGCGCTGTATTCGGAGTCGGGCCGTCCATCGATTGCGCCGGAGTACATTCTGCGAGCGCTGTTGTTGCAGGTGTTTTACTCGGTGCGCTCGGAGCGGCTGCTGGTTGAGCAGATTGACTACAACCTGCTGTTCCGTTGGTTTGTGGGTCTTGGCATGGACGACGCGGTGTGGAACCATGCGGTGTTCTCGAAGAACCGCGACCGGCTGTTGACCTCGAATGTGGCGCAACAGTTCTTCGCGGAAGTGAACAAGCAGGCCAAGCGGTTCATGTCCGACGAACACTTCACTGTCGATGGAACGCTGATCCAGGCATGGGCCTCGCAGAAAAGTTTCCGATCCAAGGATGGTTCCGATGATGGCGACGGGGCGGATTTCCATGGCCAGAAGCGGAGCAACAAGACTCATGCATCGACCACCGACGCCGATGCGCGGCTGTACAAGAAGAGCTACGGGAAGGAATCGAAGTTAAGCTACCTGGGTCATGCGCTGGTGGAGAACCGCAACGGATTGATAGCCGCGGCGATGGTGACGCACGCGGATGGGTACGCCGAGCGCGATGCAGCGCTGTTGATGCTTGCCGAAATGCAAGAGGGACGCTCACGCCGCATCACCGTGGGAGCGGACAAGGCTTATGACAGCGAGGATTTTGTGCGCACGGCGCGAGAGTTGAACGTAACACCGCATGTTACCAAGAACGACAAGGGCCGCAAGAGCAACCTGGACCGCAGAACCACGCGACAGCTTGGCTACGCCGTAAGCCTGAGCTGGCGATGGCTGATCGAAAAGGGCTTTGGATGGCTGAAGCAAACCGGCCCACTGCGCCAGGTCAAGCTGCGGGGGCTGGAGAAGGTGGACTGGCTGTTCGTGTTCAGTTGCGCGGCACACAACCTGATCCGGCTGCCGCGGCTGATGGCGCAACAAGCACCGGCAAGGCTCGCGGAGCAGTGTGCCTGAACGACCGCTGCAGGCCACGGGGACCTGACCTGCGAGCCCGCGAACCCCAATAAACACCGGCCAAACACACATTTCGAACAGATATCAAACGGGCAGAGACACAAATCACAAGGAAAGACGCTGCGATGCGGCGATTTTCAACGAGTTCCTAGATGTTCGTGTCGTGGGCTTCGCCGAGAACCAATTTAAAGGTCATCTGTTTTTTGCCGCGGAGAATGGTGACGCTAATGGTATCGCCGGCCTGGTGCTTGTCCATGCTGGCGCTGATGTCCTGTGGATCAGTGACCTCGTGGCCGTCGATAGCGACGATCAGATCTCCGCCCAGCATGATGGGAGTGTTGCCGACGTAAGCCTGCTGATTACCGCCGTGGAGACCGGCGCGTTCAGCCGCTCCGCCGGGAATGACGCGCTGGATGAGGACGCCGGAATCAGCGGCGAGCCCCATTTGCGAGGCCAGATCGGGACCGATGGCGTAAGAGACGATGCCCAGCGAGGGCCGCTTGACGCGCCCATACCGAATGAGGTCGCCGAGCACGGCCTTGGCCGTGTTGATGGGGATGGCAAAGCCGATGCCGGAGCTTTGGTCAGCACCGTTGGAGGCGATCATGGTGTTGATGCCGATGACTTCACCACTGGAATTGAGCAGCGGGCCGCCGGAGTTGCCGGGATTGATAGCCGCATCGGTCTGGATGGCGTCTTCAATGGGCGCGCCGTCACCGTTGCGGATAGACCGGATGGAACTGATGATGCCGCGGGTCATGGTGCCGCTGAGACCGAAGGGGTTCCCGATGGCATAAACTTTCTGGCCCACGTTGAGTTGCGACGAATCAGCGAGCGTGACCGGCTGCAGCTCGGGCGCGTCAATTTTCAAGAGCGCCAGGTCGTGGACTTTGTCCACGCCGACCACGGTGGCCGCGAAACGGTGCTTGTTATAGAGCATCACTTCGATGCCGCGATTGGCGCCCTCTACGACGTGATAGTTGGTGAGAACATGGCCGACCTTGTCGAGGATGAATCCCGAGCCCTGGCCCTGTTGCGGAACGGTCCCGTAAAAAAAATCGAAAACCAGGGTGGTGGAAGTGATGTTGACCACCGAGGGCAACACCTTTTTGTAGATGGCGATGTTGTTTTGTTCTTCAGCGTCGTAGGCGGGCGCAGCATGGGCCTCAGTGAGTTCGAGCGGGACACCGGAGCCACCCGATGCAAACAGCGTGGGATGGCTCATGGTAAGGCCAGGCTGCAGGTGGGTGGTAATGAACCAGAATCCACCCACCAAAACCAGAATGATGATGAGAATCCGGGTCAATTTCATGATTCGCAGATCGCAAAATCCTTCCTGAATTTGATACGCCGGCTGTGGAGCAAAGTTCCACCTCGAGAGGCGTGGTTGCCCTTCTTATTGTAGAGACAAGTCCCTTCCCGATTTGTTGCTCTCGGCCTGAAGTCGCGGCCAAAGGGCTTGGACCTGGGCGCGTAGACTAGAGATATCACCTGAATTATCAAGGACATAGTCGGCCTGGGTTGCCATTTCGGAGTCGGACACCTGGTGCGAGAGGCGATTGCGTGCGTCGACTTCGATGGCGGGGCGATCTGCTGCGTCGGGCGCGACACGAGCAACGTAGCGCGCAATCTTGAGCGCGTCGGGCGCGATAACAACGATGATACAGTCGATGCGGCGGCGCCAGTCGGCAAGGACACCTTCATTTTCGCCGCGGGCGCGTGCGTCGCGGACCACCTCAAAGATGAGTGCCGACTCTACGACGGCGATGGCATCGGGATCGCAGGCAACGACCTCGTCCATCCAGCGCCGCTGGGCTTCGACGACGGGCGGATGCACGATGGCATTCAACTCCTGCAGGCGCCCTTCGCGAAAGGCCATCTCGGCGAGGCGAGCGCGGTTGAGATGACCGTCGGAGTTCACGACTTGTGGACCGAAGTGCGCGACGATTTCGGCGAAGACGATCTGGCCCGGCTCCATGAGCGCGCGGCCCAAGGCATCGGACTCAATGACATGCGCGCCCAAGTCGCGCAGCATGGCGGCGACGGTGCTTTTGCCGCTGCCCAGACCGCCAGTGAGGCCAACGCGCAGCATGAGCTAGAGACCTCGCCGTAATTTGGCGGCGCGCACGGTGTTGGACATCAACATGGCGATGGTAAGCAGGCCAACGCCGCCGGGCACGGGCGTGTAGGCGCCGGAAATCTCGAAGGCTTTGGGATGGATGTCGCCGACGATGGTGGAACCGCGTTTCAAAAATGTGGCTTCGCGCTTGGTATTGCCTTTGAAGAAGCGGTCGAACTCCTCGCGCGTGGAAATGCGGTTGATGCCGACATCGATGAGCGTAGCACCGGGCTTGATCATTTCCGGAGTGATGAATCCGGGGCGGCCGATGGCGGCGACAAGAATATCGGCCTGGCGTACAATCGCCGGCAGGTCACGCGTCTTGGAGTGGCAGATCGTAACGGTCGCATTCTGGTGAAGCAGAAGCAGCGCCACGGGCTTGCCGACGATGTCGCTGCGGCCCACGACAACCGCGTGCTGGACCGCAATGGGAATCTGGCTGCGCTGGAGAATCTCGATGATGCCGGCAGGCGTGCAAGGCGCGAGCGCAGGGCGTCCGGCGAGCAGGCGGCCCGCGTTCACGGGATGAAATCCGTCGACGTCCTTTTCAGGAGCGATGGCATCGAGCAGCGCTTTGGAGTCGACCTGGGCGGGGAGCGGCAATTGGATGAGGATGCCATCGACGTCGTCCCGTGCGTTAAGCTCAGCGACGAGTGAGAGCATCTCTGCAGTTGTGACGCCGGCGGGCGGAGTGATGAGGTCGCTAAAGAGGCCGAGCTCGGCGCATGCCTGCACTTTGTTGCGGACGTAGATCTCCGACGCCGCCACATTGCCCACCAGCACGGCAGCGAGGCCCGGCCGCACACCTTTCGTGGCAAGCGCCTTTACTTCTTCGGCTACTTCCTGCTTGATGGCGGCGGCGATGGAGGCGCCGTCGAGAACCTTTGGCATCATTCGCTCCAAAGATTCATGGTATCGCCTGGGGGGATGCCTTTGGGGGCGTGCGCCACATCACGTCGGTTTGTGAGCGGCCTCACATACAACCCTGCATTGCGTGCCTGATTTTTAGGGGGGTCGGAAGTGTCCCAGATCACGTGATTCATCACAGGGCGGCTCTCCGGCATTGGCTGTACGGAGACAGCGCTTGATGAGCGGTCTGAAGGATGCAGGACACTTATTCCGGTTTGCGGGGCTCTTCGTCATCGCGTTCCTGGTGTTTTTGGTCGTACGCGGGTACGTGGTTCCAAAGAGTTTCGGGCAATATGGGCACTATCGCGCAGCGGCGATCGGCGAGATTGCGGCGCACCCAATTAAGTTTGCCGGGCACGAGACGTGCGAGAGCTGCCACACGGATATTGCCGATACCAAGACAAAAGGCGCACACGCGCACGTGAACTGCGAGGCATGTCACGGAGCGCTCGCCACTCACGCGAACGATCCAACGTCGATGACTCCGGTGAAGCCGGACACGGTGGTGCTTTGCGCGCGGTGCCACACGGCGAGCGCGGCCAAGCCGAAGAATTTCCCGCAGGTGGATCCGGCGGATCACTCGGGCGGCGTGCCGTGCCAGACCTGCCATAACCCGCACAGCCCAGCCATCGGTGCAGACACGAGCGCGAGTGCGGCCAAGGGAGGCACGAAGTGAACATCAATCGGCGTCATTTTCTGGTCCTTTTGCCTGCGGCGGCCGTAGCGTGGAAACACGTGCTTGCCGGGACACCTGAAGACTCGCCGAACTACCAGATGAGCGAGCACTGGTGGGGCATGCTGATCGATATTCCCAAATGCATTGGCTGCGGCAACTGCGTGCGCGCGTGCCAGACAGAGAACGATGTGCCTGATGGATTTTTCCGAACCTGGGTGGAGCGATATCACCGGACTGACATCCACATGGAAAACCCCGAGGTGATTTCGCCGGACGGCGGTAAAGAAGGATTTCCGGCGGTGAAAGAGGGCGGGGATGGTGAGTATTTCTTCGTTCCCAAGATGTGCAACCACTGCACGGATTCGCCGTGCACGCAGGTGTGCCCCGTGGGGGCAACGTTCATCAGCCCTGACGGTGTGGTGCTGATCGACCAAAAATACTGCCTGGGCTGCGCCTATTGTGTGCAGGCATGTCCTTATGGCTGCCGCTACATTCATCCGGAGAAGAAAGTCGCAGACAAGTGCACGCTGTGCTACCACCGGATCACAAAGGGATTGACAACCGCATGCTGCGAGGCCTGTCCGACAGGAGCGCGGCAACTGGCCGACCTGAAAAATCCCAACGATCCGATTCACGCATTTCTGAAGACGCACGCGGTGCAGGTTTTGAAGCCGCAAATGTCCACCGGGGCCAAGGCATTCTACAACGGCCTGGATGGTTCGGTGCGCTAAGAGCAGGTGACAACGGACCACGGGAGCAAGCGAACGAAAAACCTGGAGCAACTATGAGCGGTGTTGAAGGTTACATGTATCCGAACGAAGTGACGCTGTACTGGAGCGTGCTGATCGTTTTGTACCCGTTCATCACGGGTCTGGTGGCGGGCGCGTTCATTCTGGCTTCGCTGGAGCGAGTGTTTCGCGTGGAGGCAGTGAAGCCCACGTACCGGCTGGCGCTGCTCACGGCGCTCGCTTTTCTGCTGGATGCGCCGCTGCCCCTGCAGTTGCACCTGGGCCACCCAGAGCGCTCGCCGGAAATGTATTTCACACCGCACAGCACCTCGGCAATGGCGATGTTCGGCTATGTGTACTTGTGGTACCTGATGGCTGTGCTGGTTTTCGAGATCTGGCTGGATTACCGGCGCGATATCGTGCGGCTGTCGCAGCAGTCGAAGGGCCTGTTGCGCTTGATTTACAAGGTCATGACGCTGGGCTCAAGCAACGTCAGCGAGCGCTCGCTGCGCATTGATGAAAAGGTGGGGTGGATCGTAACGCTGGTGGGCATTCCCTCAGCGTTTTTGCTCCATGGCTATGTTGGATTCATCTTCGGCTCGATCAAGGCCAATCCGTGGTGGTCGTCGCCGCTGATGCCGGTGGTATTCATTTTTTCGGCCATGGTGTCTGGCATCGCCGCGGTGATGCTCCTCTACATGGCGGTGACCAAGTTGCGCAAACAGAAGATTGACATGCGCTGCGTAGACACCATCGCGATGTATATGTTCTATATCTTCATCATCGATTTCAGCCTGGAGATGCTAGATCTGATTCACCGCATCTACGAGGCCGACGAGTCGTTCCGCAGCCTGAACTTTATGGTGCACACCAAGCTCTTCTTTTCGCAGATCGTGCTGCAGATTTTCCTGGGCACGCTGCTGCCATTGGTGCTGCTGTTCCTTACCCAGGTAATGAAGTTCTCAGAGACTGTACGCAAGCGCATCTTCGTGTCGTGCGGCAGCCTGATTCTCATCAGCGTTTTTGCGATGCGCTGGAATGTCGTGATCGGGGGGCAGCTATTTTCGAAGAGTTTTCTCGGCTACACGACCTACAAGATGGACCTGGTGACGCGCGAAGGCTTGCTGGCGGCGATTGGTCTCACCATCCTGCCGCTGCTCTTTTTGTGGGCGCTGGTAAAGCTGCTGCCTCCGTGGCCTGAAGAGAACTTGCCCGAAGCCGCGGCCGGCGACTGAGAACCTAATCACTGAAGCGTGGGCGGGTGGGAACCATGCATGAACTTCCCGACGCAATCGACCGGCTCGCCAAGCGGATGGAAGCCCTTGAGCGGCGCGTGGAGGCTTTGGAGCATCCGCTGGCAGCGCGGTGGCCACATGCAGCAGCGGAGACGGACACGGCAGCTGCGGCGCCGGTTGCGGTAGCGATGCCGATTGCGGCGCCAGGCAGCATTTTCTCCGTGTTGGGCAGGGCCCTGCTGGGCATTGCAGGCGCCTACGGACTGCGGGCCATAGAGGAAGCAAGCTCACTGCCCAAGCTGGCTGTCGCGTCCGCTGGGATTGCGTACGCCTTCGCGTGGCTGGTTTGGGCGGCGCGAACACGCGGCGGGCCGAGGTTCGCGAGCACCATTTATGCCTGCACTTCAGCACTCATCCTCGCTCCCATGCTTTGGGAGCTCACCCTTCGCTTCGAGATTTTGCCGGCGGCAATTGCCGCGGCTGTGTTGGGTGCGTTTGCCATTGCGGCGATGGGACTCGCGTGGAAGCGGGAACTGACTCCGGTGCTGAGAGTGACCTGCGTAGTGATTGCCGGACTGGCACTGGCGTTGGGGATTGCCTCACACGTGTTGCTGCCGTTTATCGCGGTCCTGCTGATCGTAACGGCACTCTGCGAGTTTGTCGCGGGACTGAATTGCATGCCGGAGATCCGCGCGGTGGTTGCACTCACCGCCGATGCAGCGATCTGGATTTTGATTTTTGTCTACTTCAGCCCGCAAAGTGCGCGCGAAGATTACCCATTGCTCGACCGAACCGCATTACTTGCACCCGGTCTTTCGATGTTCCTGCTCTTCACTGCAAGCGTAATCGCGAAGACGGTTCTGAAACGGCGGAAGATTGAGATTTTTGAGACGGTCCAGGCCACGATTGGGTTTCTGCTGGCGGCCGTGAGCCTGGCAGACTTCGGACCGTCGAACAGCACGAACATTCTTGGGATTGTCTGCCTGGTTTTGTCGGCCGGGAGTTACGCAGCGGTATTCACGGTTTTCGCAACGAGAGACGACCGGCGCAACGCAGTGGTATTTGCCGCATGGAGCGCGGCGCTGTTTCTGGCCGTGAGCTCGCTTTGCCTGCGGCCATTGGCGGCAGTCGCCTTTCTTGGCGCGGGTTCGATTGCGGCAACGCTCGTGAGTAGGCAGAGTAGATGGCTTGCGTTTGAGTTCTACGGAATGGCTTTTCTGGCAGTAGCCGTTGCGACATCGGGGCTGTTAAGTTTCTTTGCCGGCGAGCTTGCGGGGAACCCGGCCGGCGCACCCGGGATGGGCGTGTGGCTTGCCGCGATTGGTGCGGGTCTGTGCTATGCGGTTGCGAATTCGCGCGAGGGCGAGCCGTGGAGTCAACAAGCGCTTCATATTGGCTTTGCCGCGCTGGCAGCGGGCGCTCTGGTGGCGCTGGTGGTGCAGGGGTTGTTTGCGCTGATTTCGCTGGAGATGATTCCCGGCGCGCATCACCTGGCGTTTATACGGACGCTGACGCTGTGTGGAGCGGCACTCGCGCTGGCGTTTGGCGGAGCTCGGTGGCGGCGAACGGAGTTGACGCGCCTCGGTTACGCCGCAATGGCGCTGGTCGCGATGAAACTGGTGTTTGAGGACCTGCGCCACGGCCACCTGGCATATATTGCCGGTGCAATCTCCCTGGTAGCGCTCACGCTGATCGCGACGCCACGCGTGGCGAGGGTGAAGCTGAAGGCTTGATGCAGATGCCTGAGGTGGGGGTTCGCAGATCTCAAAATCACGGGACCTGCGGACCCAAAGCACATAACCTCGCGGAGGGCCGCTGAGCCTTTTGTGCTCAGTGGTATATCGGCGGTTCGAACCTCGGCAAACTGTCGGGGCGAGGCCGTGCGATCTGCCGCTGCTCGCCGCGCAGCTTCATCTTGCTGATATGCACGTCGTAGCCGGTTCCCGGCAGTAGAGATTCCAGCACGAAGGTTTCGGCGCCGCTACCAGTGAGCTGGCGGTATCGGTAGATGCCGACTTCGCCCACAGTGTTTTCAGTGCTCCCGGAGGACGTGTCGAGAAAGCGCTGGGCGTCGACCACGCTCGGAGCTGCATGATCCTCGCCTTCGGTGAGGCTTTCAGCCGCATAGGAACGGACCAATTTGGTCCAATAGTGCGAGAGGAGATCCGTGTTGGCGAAGAGGTCGGCCCACACAATCTCGCCACGCACGGCGACCACCACGCCGATGGCATGTTCACCGCGTAACTGTGCGAGCACCTGCTCACGGGCGCTCATGACCGGAGCGGCGGCCTCGTCCACCTTTTCGCTGACGGTGCTATCCTGCATGACCTTGGCGTAGCTGGTGGTGGGGAGAGCGCGTGGCGTAGGCGACGCTCCGGATGTCGGGCCCGAGACGAGCGGGGCTGCAGCCGCCTCCATCTGCGAAATGGCACCGTGGACGGAGTTCCACACTTTTTGCTGGTCCTGGTCGACCATGGCATTTTTGCGCACCTCGGGCTGCACCATAAAACTGGCCACGGGCGACTTGGCCGACGCGCCAAAGGTGGCCGAGCTCTCAGTCCAGCGGCCCGGCTCAATGCAGAAGACGGAGAGATTGATGGGATCGGCATCAGCAGGAACAATGCGGTCTTTCGCGACGATGCGATCCTGCTTCCCTCCCGTGACCACTTCGCCCGCGAGCAACAGCAGCGGCCGCTTGGAGTGGTTGACGAGGACGAGCGTGTTGACCTGGTCGCCGCCATTGAAATCATTCTGGGACGGGATGCCATTTCTGGGCCGCACCAACCCGCGCACCCGGCCCGCTTCGGTGACTTCGACATCTCCGCTCTTAAGGCCTTCGTCGAGAGTAATAAAAGGGGTTTCCGTTGTGGACTTACCTTCGGCTCGGACGACCGGGAACAACAAGAGATTGCCGCTCTCGATTGGTGCGAACACACGATATGAGTTACCTTCGGTTTGTGCCGGGCCGCCAGACGCCTTGACACCGTTGCCATGCAGAAACAGCATGAGCGCAAAGAAGAACGCCGCCATAACCCCAAACTTCCCCAGGTTTTTCATGGAACTCCTCCGCCGGATTTTGATCGATTGGATCGTCTTTCGACCGGAGAACGGAAGGTGGAGGGAATCTTGCAAAGATTTTTTGTGTCAATGGGGCGGCAGGAACTTTCGCTGGGACGCCGGGTTCGTCGAATAGGAGAGTCCTGATTTTGGCGTATCTTGGGGGCGTGGGGATGGCGCCTACGGAATCCATAGCCAGTGCGGCCGGCACGGAGATCGCGGCATTGCCGGGAGCGATGGACCGTGCCTTGATGGACGCGCTCTGGCGCACATGCGAAGCGGACAGCTGGGGGCTCCCACAGGATGAGTTTGAGCGGATCCTGCTGGAGGCCGGGACGGCTTGGAACTACGGGATGGCCGAGGGTGCAGTTGCGACACAGCAGCAGCAGGCCGACTTCTTCCACAACGTGTGCCTGGCCGACCTGGTGCTGGCGCGCGCTTGCGCGAGCGGGAACGAGCGCGCGTGGGAGCACTTTGTCGCGAGCTACCGACAGCGGCTGGTTCGGGCGGCCATTGCGATCAGCGGCAGCGAGACGCTGGGCCGGGAACTGGCCGATCAACTCTATGGCGAGATCTACGGCCTGACGGAGCAGGATGGCGAGCGGCGGTGTCCGCTGCTCTCTTACCGCGGCCGTGGATCGCTGATGGGCTGGCTGCGGACGACGCTTGCCCAGCGGCATGTGGATCACTATCGTCGCAGGCATCGCGAAGAGCCGCTGGACGAGGTTGAAGCGCCGGCTCCGGAAGCCGCGACAGAGACGCCGGTGCGCGAGCTTACATTGCTGGAGCGGGCGATCGAGGAGGCGGTTGAGAAGCAGCAGGCCGAGGGACGCTATTTGCTGGCGGCTTACTATCTCGACGGACAGACGCTCAAGCAGATTGGGCAGATCCTTGGCGTTCACGAAGCCACAGTGAGCCGCAAGCTGCGGCGCGCGGAAGGAGAGATCCGGAAGCAGATCGTGGGAAGTCTCGAACGCGGTGGGCTGAGCAGGCGCGAGGCGCGGGAAGCGCTGGGAGTGGATCCGCGCGATCTGGATGTGAACCTGAAAAAACTGCTGCAAAATTCACAGATGGAGACGTTCAAAGAACAGGCTGCACGATGAATGCGGCAATGAAAGATGATGGAAGCAAATAGCCAACACGAGTTTCATCCTGATGCGGAGAGCTTGAACGCATTTGCCGAGCACGCGCTCGAGGAGCAGGAGCGCGGCGAGGTGTTGAAGCATCTCGCAGTGTGCGGCCGTTGCAGGCAGGTGGTGGCGCTGGCGTGGGATGCTGCGGGGGTGGAAGCCGCGGTGAGAGTTGCGTCGCCTGCAGCCCGACCCGCAATCGTTCAGCCAAATACGTGGTGGAGAAGATGGCGGCTCGTATGGGTTCCAACCGCTGTCGTGGCCGCATTCGCCGTGGCGTCGATCTCCGTTTATATCCGGCAAACTGGGCAGCACGACGCAAACATCAAGATTGCAGAGCAAACTCCTACCCAGGGCAAGGGGCCGGCCTCAGTTCCGCCACAGCCGATCGAGTCCGAAGCTGCACCACCGCCGACTGCTCCTGCGCCGGCTGCCCCTGTGCCGCGAGCGGCGAATGCCTTGAAGGCGGAGCGATCCGGGGCGGAGACGAGGCGGCAACGGCAAGAGGCAGCTGCGCCGTCCGCGATGTCTCGCGAACTCGAAGTAACGGGTCGCGCGGAGCCGGCACCTTTGCCGGCAGCGGCGGCTTCCAGTGCAGAAGCGCCGGGGTTGGTGGGCGAGGGACTTCTTGCGGGGGGGAAACCGACCCTTTACAAGACGCCGGCAGCGGCGGCGTGGCAAGAGGCGCAGAAGCAGCAGGAGCAGAAGAAGCTGCAGGCAGGGCCTCTCGCTGTGCACGGGCAAATGTTCGGCGCCGAGGCAGCGGCGCCGGCCAACGACCACGGCGCTAACAAAGGCGCTCTGCCCAGCAGTGCACAGGTTGTCGTCTTAAACAGCGAGGCGGAAATGCAGGCGGCACCGGTGACGAGCTTTGGAGGATTCGAGCGGAGCAGGCCTGCAACGATTATTGCCGGAGCGGAAAAATCGATTCATCTTCCGAGCAGCTTGCCATCCGTGTCGATCGCATCTGCGGATCATCGCATGCTCGCGATCGACGAGGCGGGGGCACTCTTTGTCAGTGAGGACTCCGGGAGAACCTGGGTGCGAGTTCCCCCGCAGTGGTCGGGCCTTGCGAAAGTGGTGCGCAAGCAAACGGCGGGGCAAGGCAGCGCAGAAGAAGCGCCTGCCACTGAAAGGCCGGAAAAACCCTCTGCCGACACGGGCGGAGCGCCGTCACCAGCCGCAGTTTTTGAACTTCTTAATGACAAAGGTCAGACGTGGATGAGCACAGACGGCATGACCTGGACCGCAAAATGAGTTGCGGTGGGTGGTGTTTCCCGCATTGCGTGAGATTTGCCCTCTAGAAAAACCTGTCGTATGCCGAAAGAGGATATACGGGCGTAAGCGCTGCCGACGGCGCGCCGCGGGATGTTGTGCGCGGAATAAGGTAGTGTTTGCGCAGATTGGCAGATTGCTGGAAGACGCCGAGACGAAAGAGGCCGCTGAGATGGAGAAGGGCGAGCGAAGTGGAGCAGCGGCCAATCTGCCATGGGCTTATCTGCGCCTTCCGCCATTTCCGCAGGTAGCCGTGAGGGTTCTGCAACTGGCCAACAACGAAAATGTGCAGTTGCGCCAACTTTGCGATTTGATTTCGTCGGATCCTGCGTTTGCCAGCGAGGTGCTGACGGTCGCGAATTCCTTGCTCTATGCGCCGCGGTATCCCTCCACGAGCATTCTGCAGGCAGTGGCCGTGCTGGGTGCCAACACGCTCCAGGGGATGTGCGTGACGGTGGGTGTGCGGGCTTATCTCGGCAAGACGATGAGTTATCCGGCGATGCGGAATTTGTGGCGGCATAATCTGGCGTGCGCCATGATCGCGGCGCGGATCGCGGAGGCAGGATTCATCGACAAAGAGATGGGATACACTTCCGGGATTCTGCATGATATTGGTCGCATGGCACTGGCGGTGATTCAGCCCAAGGGCTACGCAGCCCTGCTGGAGGCACACCGCGGAACTCCTGCCACGATGCTCAACGCTGAACGCGAATTGTTCGGCTGGGATCACTGCGAGACGGGCCGACAACTGATTGGCGACTGGAAGTTACCGGAGAATTTCGCGGCGGTGGTGGCGGATCACCATTCGGCGCGACGCACGGATGGCACATGGGATGTGGCTGAATTGGTGAAAGTGAGCTGCGCCATGGCGAGCGCAGTGGGTTACACCGCATTTCCGGGATGCGAAACCACCGAGTATACCGAATTGCTGGAAGGGTTGCCGGCACGAGAACGCAGACTCTTCCATGCCGATGCGGAAACTCTTAGAGAGCAAATCGCGGAGAGCCTCCACGCGATCGAGTCACTGTGAGGTTGGTATTTCCTCACAGCATTGCTGCGCCGGAGTCGCACAAGGGCCGCGACCCCGGCGCTTTTTTTTGGCAGACTCTAGGCCCGCATCAGTTTGCGCTGCAACTGTTCCAGCGTTTGGCCCTTGGTCTCAGGGAAGAACAAGGACACGACAATCAACTGCACCACCGTGGCGGCGGCGAAAAAGACGAACGGAGTTCCCTGGCTGAAGCTGTGAGCCAGGATGGGAAACGTGAACAGGATCGCCATGTTGATGGCCGAGAGGCTGGCATTGCCAACGCCCTGGCCCTTGGCGCGAACCGCATTGGGGAAGACCTCGCCGATGTAAACGAAGACGACCAGTCCCTGCGAAAGCGCGAAGAAGGCGATGAACAAAACCAGCAAGGGCAGCAGCGCCGACTGGTGGCTGTTGGAATTGAAGATCCACGCCACGCCGGAAAGACAAATGGCGTCGCCGATGGCGCCCACGATGAGCAAGGTCTTGCGGCCAAACTTGTCGATCATCGCCATACCCACCAGCGTGAAGACCAAGTTGGTTGCACCGATGGCGATGGCCTGCGAGTCGCTGGAAAGCTGATTGAAGCCGGCAGCGGTAAAGATGGTGTGCACGTAGCTGAGGATGGCGTTGATTCCCGTGAGCTGATTGAAGGCGCCGATGACGATGGCCAGGAACAGCGGATAGCGATACTTCCACTGTAAGACCGGTTCGTGTGCGGTGGCATGTTCGGCCTGGAGCGCGGCTTGAATGTCGGCCAGCTCGGCCTTGGGATCGGGCGCGCCGACGAGACCGAGTACGCGAAGGGCTTCGTCAATCTCATTACGCGAGACCGACCAGCGCGGCGACCGCGGGATGAAGAAGAGCAGGAGAAAGAAAATTAGCGCCGGCGCAGCGGCAACGCCGACCATCACACGCCACTCCAGCGTGCCCAGACTAGCCAGCCGCACCAGGTAGTTCGAGATGAGGCCAATCAGGATTCCTGAGACCACATTGATCTGGAATGCGCCCACCAGGCGCCCGCGCCATTGGGCCGGCGCCAATTCGGCGATATAAACAGGTCCCGCCACCGAGCAGGCGCCGATCGCGAATCCGCCAATGAATCGGGCCACGAGAAGCATAGGCCAACCGATGGAAAAAGCCGCGGCCAGCGCGGCGAGTATGTACACCGCAGCGGCCCAGCGCAGTGTGGCGCGCGTGCCAATGCGTTGCCCGATCGCCCCAGCCACGAAGCAGCCGAGAATATTGCCGACCGGCGAAGCAGCCACCGTCAGGCCGATGCCGCGCGGGCTAAGCTGATACAGCTTCGTCACCGTGTCGATGAATCCGGCGATGACAATGGTGTCGAATCCATAGAGCAGGCCGCCGAGCGCGCCTGTGAGCGTGGCTTTAATTAGCTTGGAGTTGGGTCTCATTAATCTTCTTCCTGGAAGTTCCAAACCATAGTACAGATTGCAGGTGCTGGCGGCAAACCGGTATCTCGGCCTTGATGCCTTTGAGCGCGACCTGCACCGCCATGTGCATCTTGAGAACAATCTGCTGTTTCCACGAGCCATTGCGCTGGAGGGCAAGGCAGCGTCTGCGCAGTAGCCAGGAGATCGACGTTGCGGCCGAAGCTCGCGGTGATAATTTTGAAGAGACGGCGCACTGCGGAAGGCCAGGCGCTGCCGAATCACACCACAGCGAAAGGCAGAGACCGCAATGAACACCCTCCCCATGCGCATCTCCAATTTTCTGATCCATCGAGTCATTCGCCTCGCAACGATGGCAACCATTTTGTGGGCAATTTCGAATTGTGCAGCGCAGGGCAAGCCGGCTGCGCCCGATGCCGCGCCCGACACGCTAATCCTGAGCAACGGCGATATGTTGCACGGCAAATTCGTGAGCGAAACGTCAGGCAAAGTCACGTTTCACAGTGATCCCCTGGGAGACATCTCCGTTTCCTGGGACAAGATCAAGGAGTTGCACGCGACGGAAAAATTCGGCGTGCTGAGTTCTGCTGTGAAACTGCGCGGCAAGAAAAGCCAGCAGCGGATTCCAGTGGGGACATTGGAAGTGGCGAACCAGGCCGTGACGGTGCATCCGGAGAACGCCGCGCCAGCCCCGCCGGTCCAGGTGAAGGATGCGCAATTCATCATGGACGAGGCCACGCTGAACAAGGAGATCTATCATCAGCCGAATTTCTTCACGGGATGGGACGGCCCGGCGACCTTCGGGGCGACGCTGGTGACCGCGACGGAAAACCAGTATGCCGTGTCGGGAGCAGTGAGCCTGGTGAGGGTGGTCCCCACGGTCAGTTGGCTGAATCCACACGATCGTACGTCAACGGACTTCAGCGGATCGTTCGGAAAGATTACGCAGCCCGGATACGTTGTTCCGGCCGCAGGCGCTACGCCCGCAAGCTACGTGGCGGCGACCTCAACGAAGACGGCCATTTACCACGCCGACGCAGAGCGCGACGAGTATTTTTCGCCACGTTTTTTTGTGCTGGGTCAAACTGCTTTCGATCATAACTACGGACAGGATCTCGACCTGCAGCAAATTTATGGGGGCGGAATCGGATGGACGGCACTTAAGAAGCCGAAACAGGAACTGGACCTGAAAGCAACCATGCAGTATGAGAAGCAGGGCTTTATCAGCGGGGCTGCCGGCACGAATCAAAACCTGGTGGGCTCGACATTTTCAGCGACCTATGCCCTGAAAATGAAGCTGGTGAGTTTGACGCAAGGACTCGCGGTTATTCCCGCCTACAACAACTCGGCGGCGTATTCGGCCAACGAGACGAATACGTTCGCGTTTCCCGCGTTCAAAGGTCTGAGCTTTTCACTGGGTACGCTGGATAGCTATCTGAACGATCCGCCGGTGTCGCTGCCTCCGACAAAAAAGAACTCGTTCCAGTTCACGATGGGACTGACGTACGCGATCAAGTCGAAGTACTGAAGGGCAAGCTTCCAGCTCCCAGATTTCGGTTCTTCGCTTTTAGCTGATAGTCTGGCGGCAGAAAAGCACACTTCATTTCGGGGTGACCGGCTGCAACCAAGCGCCGTCGCCTGCCGCGTCCCATACGTCGAAGCGGACCCACTTCTTGCCGCGCGCGTCGAAGGGAATGCGGAAAGTTTTGGTCCCGAAGGGCTCGGTATCGGTGAGCTTGATGATCTGACGATCGACTTTCGATCCATCGCTCCAGACGAGTTCGGCAAAGTCGAGCGGGAAAGTGTATTCGATGCTGGCTGTGTAGATGCTTTTCGCGCCGGATCCCTCGATGCCCCACTTGTGAAAGAGAATTTCGCCGGTAGTGCCGAAGAAGTTGCCCGCGCGAATGCCTTCTACAACGGGAGCCCAGCTCTCGTCGTATGCCGGCACCTTATCGAGCTTGAGGTAATTGATGGCCAGCAACGCATAGGTTTCGTCGCTGGGAACTTTCATGTAAGTGTCGCCCTCGGCGAGCATGAACTTGGGCTTGGGCGCCCAATTGCTCATGTCGTCGTTGACGCCGAAGCAGCGCACTTCGCAGAGGCGCGACTGCGAGAGATCGACGGGCAGCGACTCCCATGAACCGCCAATGAACCGGTCGCTGAGGAAGTAGTCTTTGTCCTTGTACTCATCGGGATACATCGCGGAGCTTTTGGTGCGCGGGTGCGCTACCCAGATGATGCCCTGCTCGCGATTGACAAAGTTTTCGACATCCTGGACCGAGCCAAGATGGTAGACGTGTCCGTAAGTCGGATCGTTTTCTTCAAAGGTCTGATTCGCGGGGAGTGGCACGGCGTGCGAAAAATACACCGGCTTGGGCAGCATCAGGTACCAATGGCCGCCGAGGTAGACATTCGCTTCTTCGGCGGGAATGACGAGGAAGTTTTTGTCGCTCATCTTGCGCGCGCCTTCAAAGTAGACCTTCTGCTCGTAAAAACGCTTGGGGCCTGGATCGGTAATGTCGGAGTCGTCGTGAAAGTCGCCGAGATAGACGATGTTGATTCCAAGGCCGCGAAAGACCGGAACCCAGGTGGGCATGAAGTCTGAAGTGCCACGGTCGCGGATCATTTCGTTGAAGTCGAGATGGAAGTGGCCAGTGACGGTCTTGAAGCCGGGCACGGGCTTATAGGCATCATCGTGCGTGTAGGCCATTACCTGCTGTTGGGTGGCGTGGGCGCCGGCGGCGCCGAGGTAGTAGAAGACGGCCATGCGCTGCAAGGTTCCGGGAGGCGCGTTGTAAAGTGCGTAGTTGTAAATCTGCGAGCGCGCCACATGCACGCGGCGGTTCCAAACTTCGTCGGTGACGCCCCATGGAGCATACCCCGACCCGCGCTCGGGCTGCATGACACCTAAAGAGAAGGATGTGGCGGTGTCTTTGCGGTAGTAAACATAACCGAGGTTCACTTCGTTCTCGCGCGCGAAGAAGAATTTGTGCGGAGGCGCAAAGATAGCGAGGGACCCTGCACCGGCATCGAGAACCTCAAGCCGGTTGCGTGCCTGCAAATCGACTGGCTGCTCGTTCATGTCGCCGCCGAACTCATACTGCTGCCACACCTGCGCATCGTCGCGCCACTCGAGTTTGGTGTCCGGCTTGATTGTGAAGCCCTTGAGGCCGTCTTTGTAGATGTAGGCCACGTCAGGCGCGTCGGTTTTGGCCAGCGCATCCTGGCGCAAAAGGTTGGAGCCTTTGTATGCGGTGAATTGGAGGTCTCCGGCAAAGAGGCCGAGGGTGAGTCCGTTGAAGACCACGCTCACGTGGTCGCCATCGCTCTTTACCTGGCAGGTATCGGAGTTGTAGCTAACCGTGGCGCGCTTGACTTCATCGGGCGTGCGTCCTGGGCCAACGAGATGCGAATCATGGCCGGGAATCTCAAGCGGTGCATCCCAAAATACGTTCCACTTATACTCGTTTTCAGCCTCGGGAGTGTCGTTGTGCAGGCGCTTCAGGATGTCGAGTTCAGTGGTGGAGATGCGGCGGCGCCCAGTGGTCACCTGAAAATCCGGAGTGAGATCGGTGCCGAGGACGACCCACGCGCCGTCGGCCTTTTTCGCAGCGAGTTCGGCGACGATCGGCTGACCATCGCGGAGAGCAAACCGCGCGCGATTTTGCTGGCCCTGCTCGCCCGGCCACAACACTTCAACCGAATCGTGGCCGGACGTCACGCTTACGCCTGCGATGGACTTCAAATCTTTGAGGTCGCAACTTTGCGTCTGTGCGACGGAGGCAAATCCACAAAGAACCAATATCGAAGGGATGCAACTGATTCTCATCTGGGTTCCTCAGTATTTTGCTTGCGAGTGATCGATGGCAGGGATTTCGTCTCCGCAGCATTCTCGCGAGCGCACTAAACCTTCAAGAAGATCTTCTTGCGATACATGATCCAAACCGGAATAAAACAGAGAGCCGTATAGGAAACGGAGTAGGCGAAGGCGCTCCAGCCCGGGTCGGGAATCGAAGCGAAGAAGTGATGGTTTGCGTAAAAGAGCGGGTTCTCAGTGCGCCCATCCGCGGCAAAACGAATCATCCCCATGACGCCGACCAGTAGCTCGCTGATCATATAAGCCACGATTGCGTTGGATCCGAAGACGAGCCATGGCCAAACGAGGGCCTTGCTCCAACCCGCTTTGCCCCAGCCGCGTTGCTCGATGGCCCAATAAGCCAGCGCGAAAATGGCGAGCGACCACCCTGCGGCTACGAGCACATATGAGCTGGTCCACATTTTCTTGTTGAGAGGAAACCAGATTGACCAAAAATAGCCCAGGGCGAGGCAGGCTGCCGCGCCGCCGGCAAGGCCCAGTGTCTTCGTCTTCAGGGCTCGCTGCCCACGCAGCCACAACGCCGCGAGCAGTCCGAGCAGAGTGGTTCCAATGGCGGGAATGTCGCTGAGCAATCCTTCAGGGTCGCGCGCGTCATGCGCCGGGGAATCTTCGTAAAGATGACCGGGCATCAGTTGCCGGTCGAGCCAGGCCACAATGTTCTGGTCCTTATCGAGAAACGCGACGTTGCGGACCGGCATCCCTGCGCCCGGCACCGGGACCCATCGCACCAGGACCCAATAACCGAGGAGTACACAAACGAGCAGCGCAATCTTCGTGGAAACGCGGCGATCCCAGAGATAAAAGAGGCTGACGATCAGGTAGCAGACCGCAATGCGCTGCAGGACGCCGTAGAAGCGCATATGCACAAGATGGAAGTAGGGGAAGTTGTTGACCACGATGCCGAAGAGGAAAAGGATCACGGCACGGCGCAAGGCGTGCCATGCCAGCTTGACGCGCGAGTCGCCTCGCTTCAGGCGCGCATCGGTAGAAAACACGATCGACGCACCGACCACGAAGAGGAAGGTGGGAAAAACAAGGTCGGTGGCCGTAAATCCGTTCCACGCGGCGTGGCGCGTCTCGGCCCATGCGCCACGGCCACCATTGTTGTTCACCATGATCATGAAGGCGATGGTGAGGCCACGCAACACGTCGAGTGAAAGCAGCCGATTGGTTGCGGGAACGATTACCGGGCTGGTGGTGAGGCGTTCTGTGGTAGCCATTTCGAGCGATGCACAATACCCTACGCGCTCAGGGCCCACTTCGCCAAGCCCTGAATGAATCCATAGGGGCGGGCCGGTAAAACTCACTCGGCTGGGTTGTTCGACCAACGGGCAAAAGCGACGCCCCGAGCGCAAAAATCCGCGAATTAAAGGGCCTTTCATGTCTTACTTTCGAGGCCTTTCCGGGCATTTCTTCCAGCCCGTAACGCCGGCTATTCCGCGGGCGGCCCTGTGACGCCCTGCCCCTCCCGCTGCTACACTCGCCCTTCAGGGATTTTCAGCAATTTTGCTTGCCATCATCCGGAGGCTACCTGTGCCTGAGTTTCAACCTTTCATTCCAGAGACTCAGAAACCGCCTGAGTTCACGCTCCGCGCCATTCTTCTCGGTTGCTTCTTCGGTTTCGTCTTTGGCGCCGTGACCGTTTATGTGGGGCTGCGCGCCGGACTCACCGTCGCTGCTTCGATCCCCATCGCGGTCCTCTCCATCAGCATTTTGCGCGCGTTCGGCCGGGCTTCAATTCTCGAAAACAACATCGTGCAAACGACCGGCAATGCAGGCCAATCCATTGCGTCAGGTGTCATCTTCACGTTGCCGGCCCTCGTCTTTCTCGGTTTTGATCTGGAGTACTCGCGGATTTTCATCCTCGCTCTGATCGGCGGCTGGCTGGGCGTGCTCTTCATGATTCCGCTGCGCCGCCAGCTGATCGTGCAGGAACACGGCACGCTCCCATACCCTGAAGGCACCGCTTGCGCAGATGTTCTGATCGCGGGAGAAAAGGGCGGATCGCTGGCCAGCCGTGTTTTTCTTGGGCTCGGCCTCGGCGCTCTCTATACCTTTTTCCAGAACAAGAACCTTTTTAGTGCATGGCCGAGTTCACCGGAGTACCAACCCGACTTTGGCCCGCAACATATTCTCAAAGGGGCCAGCATCAACGCCGACGCTACGTCAGAGTATCTCGGCGTCGGCTACATCATCGGCTCCGCGCGTCGCGGGTGTCATTTTTGCCGGCGGGGTTTTTTCCTGGCTGGTGGTCATGCCGCTCATTTACTTCTTCGGCAAGGCGCTGCCGAACCCTGTTTACCCCGGCCAGACGCCGATTGCACAGATGGGGCCCGGCGACCTGTGGGCCGCGTACATCAAGCCCATGGGTGCAGGCGCAGTTGCTGCGGCGGGACTGATCACGCTGGTCAAAACGCTACCCACAATCTGGAGGGCCCTCGCAGCGGGGCTGAAGACCATGCGACCCGGCACAGCGGGTCAGAGCAAGCCGGTCCGCACCGAAGACGATCTGCCCATGAGTGTGGTGATCATCGGTTCGCTGCTCATCGTCGTCTGCATGTTTCTGTTTCTCGAGTTCAAGCCGGTGCCTGGAGCCTTCGTGGGCTGGGCCGCAAACCTTGCCGCCTCGCTGCTGGTGGTTGTTTTTGGATTTCTCTTCGTCACGGTCAGCTCGCGCATCGTCGGCCTCGTGGGCAGCTCGGCGAGCCCCGTATCCGGCATGACGATCGCCACCCTGATGGCTACGGCCGCCATCTTCCTGGTGCAGGGCTGGACGGCGCCGGCATTCGGCGCGCTCGCCATCACGATCGGCGGCGTAGTCTGCATTGCAGCATCCAACTCCGGCGACACATCGCAGGACCTGAAGACCGGCTACATTATCGGGTCTACGCCGCGGCTGCAGCAGATCGCGCTGATGATTGGCGTGGTCGTATGCACGGTCGTTATCGGATTCACGCTCAACTTAATGAACACCGGCCTGCAGGAGTTTCACGCCGCCGCGCAGCCGTGGGATCTTCAAGCGCCGCATCCCGGTGTGACCATTCAGTCCGATACGAAACACCTTCCTGACGAAATTCGCGTTATTCAGTCCGACGGCAAAACCACAACCGCTCACCAGAAATCGGAGTATGTTCTGCTGAATGCCATTGGCTCGACGGAGCTGCAGGATGGTAAGTACCTCTACTCGCCGGCCAACGGGCGCATTGATGTGCATTGGATTCAGGGCATTGGCAGCGCCAGCGCGTCGGCGCCGCAGGCGCGCCTGATGGCCACGGTCATCAACGGAATCCTGAGCCGCAAGCTGCCCTGGGGGCTCGTCCTGCTCGGTGTCTCGCTTGTCATCGCGGTGGAATTGCTCGGTGTCCGCTCGCTGACATTCGCTGTTGGCGCGTATCTGCCTATTGGCACCACTCTGCCGATTTTT
Source organism: uncultured Acidobacteriaceae bacterium (assembly GCA_963758785.1). Classification (GTDB taxonomy): domain Bacteria; phylum Acidobacteriota; class Terriglobia; order Terriglobales; family Acidobacteriaceae; genus Telmatobacter. The sequence continues at coordinate 829,787 of CAVWXA010000003.1, read as the reverse complement.
GTAGGCGGCGTGGTCCGCTGGCTCGTGGATCAGGCTGCGCAACGCGCGCAGGCGATGCCGCAGAGGCAGAAAGCGAGATCTCGCCGGGCTCTCTCTTTGCGTCCGGCTTGATTGCTGCCGGCGGCATTGCCGGACTGACCGGCGTTGCGCTGAAAGCCTTGGAAGCCACCTACTGGGACAACCGCGACGTTCTGAATTTGCCACACACCTTTCTCGACCACACCTGGGTGTCGGTGCTGGCCTTCGGACTACTGGCGTATTCGCTGTATTACTTTGCGAGGAAGCCGCTGAAGAAGTAATCGATGGTGCTCATTCCGCTTGAAGGATCGCAGCCGAGTACGCGTCGACGGCGGCGACCGCCGGTTGATGCGGCTGGGACGTGAGGCCGAATTGCACTCCGGTCTTTGCGGATAAGGACGGCCCGCGTAGATCCAAGCGCCGCACATGCTTTGCCTTCGAGAACCGCTCAGGAAGCGCGAGGCGAACAGCAGAATCACCTTTGTTGACGAAGGCCAACATGGTCTTTCCAGATTTGTTCGCTTGATATGCGGTGATGTTGGCGTTGGTGTTGAGAGCACAAGGTGCGATCTGCCAGCCCGAAAACATTTGGGCAAACTGCATACCGTAGAAGACCGGGCGGGGTGAAGCTGGCGCCTGAGCAGAACTCTCGATGGGCGTGTAGACCCCGACCCCTCCGCCGTGCAGGTTGACCCCCGCAAAACCAGCGCATGCCACTTTGAGGATGTAGTCGGCAGCCCAAAGGGCGGAGGCGTAGGCGTCGCTCACATCTTTTCTGCCTCCGCCGAAGCAGGAGTTGCCTTCGTCCATGCGGTAAGGCATGCCACCAGCCGCCTGCCGGGCGGCGTCGACCGCGGCAATCTGTGCTGTGAGCTCGGGGTTGGTTTTGCGCAAAAGGCGTTCGGCGGTCATGCCGGGATCGCTGGCCGGGCCCATTCCGTAGTAGTGGCTGGTCAAGAGAGCCGCGTCACCTTCGATGCGCCGGGCAAATTCGAGAACCCAGGTGTCTACCTTGCCGTCGGTATCAGGACCGGCGAACGGAGCGCGAGGAACTTTCTCGCGAATCGCCTTGACCCAGACTTCGTACCCGGCAATGTACTGCGGAAATCCGTAGCCTGGGGCGCGGAAGTAGGGATCGTCGCCGAAGCCATCGGGCTCATTGCCGATGACGAATGCGATGAGGCGATGGCCCATGATCCGGAAGACGGCTTCGGCTTCATCGGCGGCTCTGGCTGCGCTCCCACAAGCGAAGTTGAGGCCATAGATGAGGCGCCAACCGACCGCATCGAGAAAGCCGCGAAGATTTTCGATGGCATGCCGGGTGAGGATGCCGCGCTTGTTCTGCTGGACGACTGGATCGACAAGAGGCCACTCCCAGTAGTCCTGAATGCCGTGGCGAACGCCGTGCACCTGCTTCGGATCGTCCTGACCCACGCCTTCCCACGGAGTGATGTTGCTGAGGTGGCCGCCGAGGCGGAGCACGCCGTTGGTGTTCAGCGAGCGGAAAGCATTCACGAGGGGCCCGTTGCCGCGAGAAAAGAAGCGAGGGTTGTAGAGCTGGCCCATCTCGTAGCTGAGACCGATGAAATCGGCCGGCACGAGAGGCCACTCTTCGCCGGGCGCAGAAAGCTCGACGGTGACATCTGCGGTGTGGTTGCTTTGGCCCAATGCAGCAACGGCCGTCGATGCGGCACCAAGCAGAAACTCGCGCCGGTCCATCGTCGCCTCTTTTCTTCAGAGCTCTTTTGATGAGAGCCCAGTATATCGGGCCAAGGAGCGAGATGCCGGACGTCAGGGCTCCGCTACAATAAAGGGAACCGCTCGCCAGCGAAGGATCCCAGTTCAGCCGGGCGCGTCCTACTCCTATGCTTTCTGAAAATCTTTCCGAAGCTCTTACCTTTGACGATGTATTGCTGGTACCTGCCTACAGCGACGTGGTGCCCATGCAGGTGAGCACGCAAACGCAGCTGACTCGCAAGATCACGCTGAATACCCCGCTGCTCTCCGCGGCCATGGACACGGTGACGGAGTCGCGCATGGCGATCGCCATGGCGCAGCAGGGCGGCATCGGGATTGTGCACCGCAATCTGTCCATCGCCGACCAGGCAGGCGAGATCGACAAGGTGAAGCGTTCAGAAAGCGGAATGATTGTCGATCCTGTAACCGTCGGCCCGGAGAAAATGATCGGGGATGCGCTCGAGGTGATGCGCCGCTACCGCATCAGCGGCGTGCCGGTGACGCGGGGCAAGCGCCTTGTGGGCATCCTGACGAATCGCGATCTTCGATTTGAAACGCGGACCGATATTCCCGTAGGCGACGTAATGACCAAGGAAGACCTGATCACCGTACCCGTGGGCACCACACTGGAAGAGGCCGAGCTGATCCTGCACAAACATCGCGTGGAGAAGCTGCTGGTTGTGAACGATCAATACGAGTTGATGGGCCTGATCACGGTCAAGGACATTCAGAAGAAGCTGAAGTATCCAAACGCGAGCAAGGACGACCAGGGACGGCTACGCGTGGGGGGAGCAATCGGCGCGACGGGCGACTACCTGGAGCGCGCGGCAGAGCTGGTGCGCAACCGCGCCGATGTGCTGGCCATCGACTCAGCCCACGGACACTCGTCGCGCGTGCTTGAGGCGGTGCGCGACGTGAAGAAGCGCTTTTCTGGAGTGGCTTTGCTGGCGGGCAACGTGGCCACCTACGAGGGCGCGATGGCGCTGATTGACGCGGGCGCCGACGCGGTAAAGGTGGGCATCGGTCCCGGATCCATTTGCACGACCCGGATGGTGACCGGCGCGGGCATGCCGCAGGTGACGGCGATTGCCGAGGCCTATCGCGCGGCGAGCAAGCACGGGATCCCGGTGATTGCCGATGGCGGCATCAAATACTCCGGCGAAGTAACCAAGGCGATCGCGGCCGGAGCCAGTTCGGTGATGATCGGTTCGCTCTTTGCCGGCGTGGACGAGAGCCCTGGCGAAACCATCCTTTACCAGGGCCGGAGCTTCAAGAGCTACCGCGGGATGGGCTCGCTGACCGCGATGAGCCAGGGATCGGGTGAGCGCTACTTCCAGGGGTCGGCCGATTTGGCCGTGGCGGAAAGCGGGCCCGCGGACGTGGTGCAGCGCGAGCGCGCGAATGAAAACCGGCTGGCCAAGTTCGTCCCCGAGGGCATTGAGGGACGCGTGCCATACCGTGGGCCGCTGGAAGCGATGGTGTTTCAACTTGTGGGAGGATTACGCTCCGGCATGGGCTACCTGGGCTGCGGCAGCATCGCGGAACTCCAGAAGAAGGCGAAGTTCGTCCGTATATCCGGCGCCGGTTTACGCGAGAGTCATGTGCACGATGTGATCATCACGCGCGAGGCGCCCAACTACCATGTCGAGTAGCCACCGCGGCTTAAAATTCTGGGTCAGCGCATGGTTGCCAGTCGCGGTGGGCATCGCAATTATTGCGACGGAGTCAACCGTGTATTTTGGCGCGGATCGTACCTCCGGCCCATTGCGGGGGATTTTTCAGGCGCTCTTTGGACCGGTCAGCGATGCCCACTGGGATATGATCCATCACTACATTCGCAAGTCAGGCCATTTTTTTGGCTACGGAGCGCTGGGACTTGCATGGCTGCGCGCATGGTGGATGACTTTGCCGTTTTCCCGATTCATGATCGACGCCGAGCTGGCGTTACTGGGCACCGCACTCGTGGCAACTTGTGATGAATGGCATCAGAGCTTCCTGCCCAACCGCACGAGCTCAGCTTCAGACGTCCTTCTGGACTGCTGCGGCGCCCTGGTCATGCAGGGTGTCGTCTACATTGTTGTTGTTCGGCTGTCGGGGAGGTTGCCGCTCTTTCAACGAGGCTGAAGGGGCTGGCCTCTCGCGGCGAAGGGCCCAAGTTGCGCCATTCAGGGAGATTGCAGGTTTCTCAAGCAGTTTTGGAAATACGATGTCCGGTCAAAGCATTCGCGAAGGTCGTCGCTGCCTGATGGTCGCTCCGACTCAGACGCCGTGAATGCGGACCCACAATTACCGAAACTGCTGTAGCCGTGGGTATTGGAGTACGGGGGCAAGGATCAGAAAGCGGAAACTTGCTCAACACCCGCCGATCGAGCAGCGCCAGCCGGTACCGGCCTGCGAGCGATGGTCAATGGCGATTCAGCGGCTCTGGACGAAATCAGTTCGTTTTCGAGGTCGATTGCCGCCGCAACGATGAAGCTATCGAAGGCGGCGGTGTCCCAGCGGCGAAGGACGCTCTTGACGAGGAGCCGGAGATCAGACAGGAAGGTCGCCTGGGCCATGTATTCGGCGTCAAGTTTGCGCTTGGCCGGCAACACGACGGCATGGTAGAAAGCGTCCAAGCGATTCGTGGGTACGCGGGCAAGAACCGTTTCCTCGCAGGCGAATACGATGGTAGCCAATCCGGTGATTCCAGGGCGACATGGAAGATCAAAAATTACATGCTCCCGCAACTTGGGGCGGGGACCAACCAAGCTCATGTGGCCGAGCAACACGTTTGCAAGCTGTGGCAGCTCATCCAACTTCGAACGGCGGAGGAACGGCCCTATCGGCGTGAAGCGCTGGTTATCAGACGTGGTAATGGGATGATGGGTCCGTTCGGCTACGTGGACCATCGTACGAAACTTGATGATAGTGAAAGGCCTGCCGTGACGGCCCATGCGTTCTTGAAGGAAGAGGACCGGGCCCGATGAAGTAAGGCGCACTGCAGCAGCAACAATCAGCACAAGCGGGACGAGCACAGGCAGCGCGAGAATTACACATGCGCAGTCGAAAATGCGTTTTGCCAACGATCGCGACCAGGGGCTCATCTGTTTCAAGAACGGATCAATTGTCATGGCAGCCTGGGCCTCAAGATTCCGAGATCCCCAAGCGGTGAATTCTTCTTGCTGCAGTGCAGAAGACTGGAGAACCGCGTGTGATTGCAGCGACAGCATCTGATCGAATCGAACTGCCTCTTCGTGAGCGAAATGCGATAAAAACGAAGATGAATCCGCGGAATCAAGGATTTCCTGGCCTAACGGCTCTGTATTCAAACTCGTCCTCCAAAAAGTACCAGTGATTGAAGTCGCAGCAGGCAGTAGAAAGGAAAACACGAAATTTTCTATGAAGTTGCGGTGGGTGGGATGAATTCACTGTCTTGTCGATCACTGCAGTTTGCTCATGAAAACCCACCTTTTCGTTCGGGCTTTACGTTTGTCGGATTAAACTCATTTGTGCACCTGAAACTGGACTATCGGGGCCGTTGGAACATGGCAAACACTATAGCAGAGGTCCTTTGGTGTGAAATCACAAGTGCCGATCTTGATTTTCTCACACCTAGCCTCGTGCTCCATATCACACAAGTAATGTGATTGAAGGAGCCTCGTCGATCGATCCAGCACAATAATAAGCTCACTTCGAAGTGCAGACTTCATCTTCTCACAATTAGTGTTGTGGTCCAAATTACAAATGTGAACAGAATCAAATTAATACCGACTGGGAGATCGGAGACCTCTGCGGCTGAAAATGGATGGGAATCGAAAATGTGCATTACGAGAGTCATGCCTTTGTTAATGAATCAGTTATCAGCATTCTAGAGTCCTGAAATTCAGGGATTCTCGCCCCACGAGCGATTCTCATGGTCCCTGATCGCCTCGCTACTCCCGTTAGATGTCGGAAAGCGGATTCGGATAGCCGCGCGGCTGCGGTTGCCGCCTAAGCGAGCTGGCCCCGGCTCACGCCTCTATGGGGCGATCTCAGAACGGCGGACGATCCGCAGCCCGGACGCCTCGGACCCAGATAAAGCACATTTTGCCGCGAAGCTCGCCGCATTTCGGGGAATCGCCCGGTGTTTGGAATATGTACGGGCTGTCATCTGCTAGGTACGGAGGTGGAAGCAGACCTTCACCTCGCAAAACAGATAACGATCGGGTTGGGCGAGACCCGACGTTTCCCGTCACAACCAAGGGTCCGCTTGGGGGCTGGTTTTTCTTCGCCATGGCCCTGTTGACTGCATTGGGTTTACTGCTATGGATCTGCATGACAGCGTTTCCGAAAATGCTATAGACTCGTGACATATGTATGCTCCACAGCGCGGCAGGAGAAGCGGAGGGCGAAAGACTCGCTCCATCTCCTCTCGGTCTGGCCGCACTTCCATCGTCCGGTCACTCAGTTTTCTCGTTCTCGCCGGTTCGCTCACAACGGTTCTGAAAGCGCAAAGTACGAGCCCACTGGATTGCTCCGACCCTTTGCTTGCAAGCACATCAGAATGTTCCAGCCAATCGCAACAAGGAACCCAGCCGCAGACGGAGCCCGGAGCGCAGGGAGGATACAATCCGCTGACCGGGAATCCTCCGGGAAATCCCAATTACCCCGGAAGCCCCAATTACAACGGAAATTTGCCCTCGAGTTACTCGGATATTGAGCGGTACGAGCGCCAGGCGGGCGCGCGGCCAACGCCGCTTCAGCCCGAACCTCTCACCGAGTTCCAGAAATTCGTGGCTTCGACTACAGATTTGGTTCTACCCGTCTATGGAGCCAACCTGTTCCGTCGCATTCCTTCGACTTTCGCGCCGGTAGACATGGCGCCGGTACCATCCGATTATGTAGTGGGTCCAGGCGATGAATTGCGCATCCGCATCTGGGGCCAGGTCAATCTTCCGGTCGACGTTCGCGTCGACCGGTCCGGCGATATCTATCTGCCGCAGGTCGGACAAGTACACGTTTCAGGCTTGAAATTTTCAGAGTTGGATGCGCATCTGCGCGAAGCGGTGGGCCGAGTCTACCGCAACTTTGATCTCACAGTCGATGTGGGGCAGATCCGCGCGATCCAGGTTTATGTTGCTGGGGAAGCGCGAAGGCCCGGCGTCTATACGGTCAGTTCGCTGAGCACGCTGGTGGACACGCTGTTCGCGAGTGGCGGGCCCTCGGTGGAAGGTTCGATGCGCTCGATCGAGTTGCGGCGCGGTGCTGATGTGATTACGCGTTTTGACCTTTACGATCTGCTCATCAAGGGCGACAAAACGAAGGATGCCAAGCTGTTGTCTGGAGATGTCATTTTTATTCCCCCTGTGGGCTCCCAAGCCGCAATATTCGGCAGTGTGCAGAGTCCCGCCATCTATGAGCTAAAACCCGGGGAATCGCTCGCTGGCATTCTGGCCGACGCAGGGGGTGTCTCCGCCGTCGCTGCCGAAGCTCGCGTGTCGATTGAGCGCATTGATGAACACCGTGACCGGCAGGCGATGGAAGTGGCCTACGATTCGGCAGGTCTGGCGACTCCGTTGGCGAACGGCGACACCGTCCGCGTCTACTCGATCGTGCCCAAATATCAGAAGACTGTGATCCTGAGGGGAAATACTGCCAATCCGGGGCGCTTCTCCTGGCATGAGGGCATGCGCATCAGCGACCTGATTCCAGACAAGGACTCGCTGCTGACGCGGAATTATTGGTGGCGGCGGGCACAAATGGGATTGCCGACGCCGGAGTTTGAGCCGGTGCCCGGGTTCGCCAATCAGCGCCAACCATCGGACAACCACCCTATCGTACTTCCGCAGCCCGGGCAGCAGCAGCGACAACAGGGGCCAAATGGAATGAATCCCATGGGTCCGGATGGACTTGAGCCGGCGACCGGACAAGATCAATACGGCTCGTACGGCTCGCAACAGGATCAGTATGATACGCAGCAGGACCAGTACGGCACGCAGCAGAGCCAGTATGGTTTGCAGCAACAGGGCCAGTACGGTACGCAGCAGGGCCAAACGGGATTCGGGCAGTACCCGGAATTGAGCGCGCAACAGCGCGCAGGCAGCACTCCGTTGGGATCTCAGGAAATGGGTGGTTCAAGCCAGGCGGCTGTTTCTGTGCAGCGGACTCAAGTGCGATTGCCGGCTCCCGAGATCGACTGGGATTATGCGGTAATTGAGCGACTGAATCCAGAAACTCTAAAGACTGAGCTGGTCCCCTTCGACCTGGGCAAACTGGTGCTGCAACACGACGAGACACAAAATCTGGACTTGCAGCCGGGGGACGTTGTCTCGATTTTTTCCGCCGCTGACATTCGCGTCCCCATAGCGGAGCAAACCAAGCTCATCCGCCTGGACGGCGAATTCGTTCATGCCGGCGTGTATTCGGCGCAAAAGGGGGAAACATTGCGCCATTTGGTCGAACGCGCCGGCGGATTAACATCCAATGCCTATCTCTACGGTTCGGAGTTCACCCGTGTATCCACTCGGGCCGTGCAGCAGGCACGAATCGACGAGTATGTGCAGTCTCTGGCCATGAACATTCAACGCGGCGCGGTGCAACTCGCGTCGTCAGCAACGGCTTCGGCGCAAACATTGGCGAGCAGCTCCGCAGCCCAGTCCAGCGAGCAGAACCTTTTGGCCGCTCTGCGCCAGATCCGTGCCACAGGGCGAGTCGTCCTGCCGCTTCAAGCTGCAAGCGGTGGCGTCACAAGTCTTCCTGACTTGCCACTGGAGGACGGCGACCGTTTTATTGTTCCGCATAGGCCGGCCACCATCAACGTGGTGGGCGCCGTTTACAATCAAAACTCCTTCCTGTTCGAGCCGGGCTCCCGAGCCGCAAGGTATTTGCGACTCGCCGGAGGAGCGAATAAGGATGCTGACAGCAAACACGAATTTATCATCCGCGCTGACGGAGAGGTCGTTACCCGCGGCATGAGCAGGGGGCTGTGGGGGGACGAATTTGACGGCCTGCTCGTCTATCCCGGCGATACCGTCATTGTTCCGGAAAAGACATTCAAGCCTTCCGCGCTCTACGGCATCATGAATTGGTCGCAGATGTTCTCTCAACTCGCTCTGGGCGCTGCGTCGTTGAGCATCATTCAATAGTGAGTAGTTCGTTGGGCCTCTTGTAAAATAGCGATAGGTTAGGGCTCCAGTTTGATCATGGTGCGGGAAACGATGGCCACGGAAACTCCATTTTCCGAACTGAAAGAGGACGTTGAGTCACCGCTCGCTCCTGCTCGCGCCAGAGGCGTCGTAAAAGAAGAAGACGAAATCTCGGTGCTCGACCTGCTCATTGTGCTCGCGAAGCGCAAGCGCACCATCCTCTGGGTGACGGCTGGATTTGCGATCTTGTCGATTATCGTCTCGTTGCTTTTGCCCATCCGTTACACGGCCACGGTGACCCTGCTGCCGCCGCAACAGAACTCCTCCGTGAGTGCGCAGTTAGCTTCGCAATTAGGCTCGTTGGGTGGAATGGCCATGTTAGCGTCCGGCGGAAGCGGCCTGCTGAAGAATCCGAACGACATGTACGTGGCCATGCTCAGGAGCCGCACCGTCGAAGATTCGATGGTGCAGCACTTCGGCCTGATGCACGAGTACCACAAACGGTATCTGTCGGATGCGCGCAAAAAATTTGAGCGTTACACAATTGTGGACGGCAGCGGCAAGGACGGGCTGATCCACCTCTCGGTCGAAGACGGAGATCCGCAGCGTGCCGCCCAACTTGCCAACGGATACGTCGACCAGTTTCGCGATCTGTCTCAAAGCCTGGCCTTCACCGAGGCCGACCAGCGCGCCAGGTTCTTCGATCAGCAACTGAAACAGGCCAGTCAGAACCTGGGCAATGCCGAAGAAGCCCTCAAAGAGACAGAACAAAAGACCGGACTCATCCAGCTCGATAGCCAGACGCGTGCGTTGATTGAGTCTGCTGCCGCGCTCCGCGCGCAGATTGCGGCCAAGGAAGTGCAGATCCAGGGCATGCGGACCTATGCCACCGGCGAGAATGCGCAACTCGTGGAGGCTCAACAGGAGTTAAGTAGTTTGCAGGCACAGTTGGTCAAGCTGGGAGCGGGGGGAGACGACTCCAGCGAACTCATTGTTCCCAAAGGGCAAATGACTGAGGCCGGCATGGAATACGTTCGCAAGCTGCGCGACGTGAAATACTACGAGACTATCTTCGACATCCTTGCTCGCCAGTTTGAGCTGGCGCAGCTCGACAGAGCCAAGGAGGGGGCGTTGATTCAGGTGGTCGACCCCGCCATCCCGCCCGACAAGAGGTCTTTCCCAAAACGTGCTCTCATTGTCATCCTTGCCACCCTGGCCGGCCTCTTCATCGGTGCTTTAAGTGCGTTAGTCCAGGCTGGATTTAAACGATTGAAACAGGACCCAGACGCCAATCAAAAACTTGTCGCCTTTCGCAGTGCCCTCTCCTTCCGGACAAGAAAGCCTTCACGCATCACCGGGTCCGTACTCTAACCCAGTAACGAAGCCGGCCTCGCAACTTTCTATAAGAGCCATCATCATGAAGTGCGGCATGATGCGTGAGTTTGCAGTTTGGACCAGGCTGGCGATTCTGGCACTCTTCGTCGCTGTGACGGTTCGCTCGTGTTGGCAGATGAATTGATTTGGCCTGTGCGCATCGCTATCCATTTATATTTTCTTGATTGCGCAGGTACCGAAGAAGGTCCAAATGACTGGTGAGCCCGGCGTGCAGACTGATAAGATCAGGGATAAATGTTAATGTCAATCATTCGGCGAGGCGCTAAGGCGCTCGGCTGTGAAATTCTGACGCGTGCCGACTCCTTTGCCGCGCAGAAATCGCTGAAGGGGTTGCTTCGCCAGGAGAATATCAACCTCATTCTGGATATTGGAGCCAATGTTGGTCAATTCGTGCGTTCAGTACGAAGAACTGGATACAAAGAGCGAATCTTGTCCTTTGAACCCCAGTCCACCGCCCACGCGCAGTTAGTTTCACTGGCTCGAAGAGACCCCAAGTGGACCATAGCGGATCGCACCGCTCTCGGCGACGTACCAGGAGTAGTTGCGATGCATACCGCGGGGAACAGTTTAAGCAGCTCAATCCTCCCGATGCTTCCCACACATTCAGCTGCCGCGCCAGATTCCAGTTATGTGGGAACCGAGAGCGTTCCAGTCAAGCGACTTGATGATCTGATTTCTCTCACGACGCAAGACCGAGTGCTGTTGAAGATCGACGTCCAGGGATATGAAATGCCCGTTCTCGATGGCGCGCCACGAATATTAGCGAGTTGCCGGGCGCTCATCGTGGAGATGTCTTTGGTCCCACTCTACGAGGGTCAGATTTTGGCGAAGCAGCTCTGGGGATTTCTAGATAAGGCGGGATTCGAAGTTTGGTCTTTCGAACCTGGATTCCGCAGCCCAGATTCCGGCTGTTTGCTGCAAATGGACGGCTTCTTTGTTCGGCGAGGATAGAGTTGGACTACTCAGCCCGGTAACTCCCTCAAAAACGTGACCGCTGATTTGACAATCGGGCTTGAGTGCTTATTGGGTCAAAGTTCCAGCGCTAGGATCGGATGATACTCGCGGCGAATCCCGCAAACTGTGATGTTATCTTGAATGCATGATCTCAAACCCTTACATTCGAAGGCTGCTTGGACCGGCTTTTATGCTCTATGAACGATCTATTTCTCTTTCTGAAAGATCTAATGAGCCTTACGCGACGCACGTTCCCATCCTGGTTGGAGTTGCCGCAGCCTTTAAGTCTGAATCGATAATTGAATTCGGGTCTGGCACTTTCAGCACGCTCGCCTTTTTGAACGAGACGGCGTTTCCATTTATTCGAAGGGTCGACTCTTATGAAAACGATCAAAAATGGTTTAACCAGGTGCGGAAGGAGTTGACCCGAGGTGCGCGCGTTAATCTGCATTTTGTCGAAGGGGAGATGCACCAGGCTGTCGGCGCAGCGAATCCAACGAATGCTGACTTAATTTTCATTGACGACTCGCCCACCGCAATTGCACGTGTGCCAACGGTCAGGGAGGTAGCCCGACGATGTGGCGTGCAACCGATCGTTATTCTCCACGATAATGACCTGTGGAGGTTGCGCTTGGCTTCCCGCAGATTCGAGAATCGCATTTCTTTCAATACATTCAATCCTCAATGCTGCGTCATGTGGCACGGTCATCCAGAACGAATGTCAGCTCTGAGACGGATAAGACATGTCATTCGCCAATACTCTACAAACATACCGCTGACCAATATCGAAGCATGGATGCAAGCTTTTAAGAAGGAACTGAAATAGAACCGACGTCATCAGTCTAGATTCACGGGCCCAGAGACTTCAGAGATCCCTGGGAGGGCCTGTCCTTGAGAGCGATCCCGCTCTCCCTTATGAAAGCCATAGATGCCGATATATGAGTGTGTGCATACCGCACTGATGCTCGATGCCAGGGTGAAGAGAATTGCATGCCGTGTGTCTCGGACACCTGCGAAAACAACAAAACAAACGTCCACGGTCAGCATGGCTCCTATCTCTACGATTGTTCCCCGCCAGAAAACCCATCGCCGCGCGCGATTCATAATCCAGATCAGGTTTGCGGCGTAGTTGAAGCATCCGGTCAAAACAACCCATCCGACAATTGGACTTAGATGCTTGTATTTAGGACCGATCACCCACACGAATGGATTTGGAAACGCGAAAGCCAATGCCGCAAGCAGCACACAGAACGCAGAAGTGACCAGAATCAATCGCACGTAGGTACGCAGTAATCTCTCCCGGCTGAGCCGGGCAATTCTAGGTTCAATGACAATGGTGTTGAAGGTCATCAAGACCGTGAAGAGTTGAGCAAGCTTGCCCAGGGCCGCTACTTCGGCCACATTCACCATCTGACCGAAAGCGTTGATAAGAAAGAGAGCAATTTGCGACTGGAAGGCAGCGAATATAAAGGTGGGAAAGGCAGGAAGGATATAGTCCAGGACCTCCCTGTTCACCTTCGGCTCATTCGTCTTGGGCCATTCGACACACCGTCGGCCGCTCCGGCCCAGAAGGATTGCATTTGTCAGGACATTGAGCGCGCTCAACCCAGCCGCGGTGCAGGCGTTCAGTCCTCTGACGGCCTCCAGAGCAACATACGTAACTAGCCGTCCTAAGCTTGTGAGAGTTTGGGGTCTGTAGTATTCCCGCAATCGATGATTGAGAAACAGCGGTACCGAATAATACGAGACAGGTCCGCTTGAATACAGGCTTAGGAGTACTGACAACAGAAGCACCGTGTCTGTAATCCAACCCCAGGGGTGCTCGTGCATCATGGCGAGAAAGGTAATCGCCGCAAATGGTCCAAGAATCCAAAACGCTTTGTCCCGAAGATGCTTGGCAGCACGCAGATAACTTCCGACGAGCGCTCGATCGTTAAAGCGCTCGCCCACTAGAGGAATAATTGTGCTTGCGTAGCCGAGATCCATCAACGTCGAAGCTGTCGCCTGGAAACCGAGTGCCAAACCGAATTGGGCATATTTCTCAAGGCTTAGGGCCCGCACGAGGAAGAGCCCTATCACGACGTTCACTCCCTGTAACGCACCTTGGCCAAACAGAAAACCGCTTACGATACTGAAAATGCGACGCCACTGCCCACGCGTAGATCCCCCATGAGAGGTGAATGGCGAATCGGTGCCCGAGACGCTCGTATTCTTGCCATTCTTATGAGGTGCGGGCATGGCCAAAATCATTATATCGAGCACAGCACGCAAGATCTCTGAGTCCTGAAGCTTCGGGCAATCGTCTGCTGTTTTAGCTGAGCCCATGAGGATGAATGATGCGGCAGTGGCAACCGCCCCGGCGGACAGCGAAAATCTTTGTCGTACTCTGAAGCATTGTTCTCAACGAGCCCCGCAGATTCTGTTCTACATGTCTCAGGCACGAGCCGCTGCTCCGAGACTGCCAGTTCGCCCGCAATACCGGCCTTATATAATAATGTCTGTCGCTGTTTGGGCTCGGTAAACCAAGGATTTTCGTCGTGCGATTGTGAAGATTCGCCCGTTCCAAAACGTGAACATTGCTCATCCGCTCGTGCTCTTTCTCGGCGCATGGCTGGCGGCTTTTCTGCTGTTTAGCTTTCACTTGAGCGAATGGCTGGACTTCCCGCAGAGCGAAGTCACGCGGACCATGGCCTGGATTTGCGTGCCGTTTGCTCTGGCGAGCGTGCTCTTCAGCATCTTCTACTGGCTCTCGCCGAAGATGCGCTCCCCATCCCGGAAAGATGTGGACGACCGGGATTATCTGGTGCGGGTAGAGCGCAGCATGGATCGCTGGTTCTATTGCTGGATCGCCCTGACTGTGGTGAATGTTGGATTCAGTGGTGGCCTGCCGATCATCTGGCTGCTCACGGGAAACTCAAAGGTCTATGACGAATTCGGTCTTCCGGTCATCCAGGTATTTCTCACGGCGCTGCTCGCCGTCCTTGCCCTGGGGAAGTTTGGGCTGTATCTGTTCTATGGGAACCGCAGGCGTCTCTTGGTCCCCGCATGCCAGATTCTCTGGGGTGTCGTCACTGTTTCCCGCGGCCTGATCATGGGCGCTGTGGTCGAGGCAGCTGTCCTCTGGCTATGTCTGCGTGGATTCAATCTAAAGCGGGTGCTACGGGTATTCGCAGCGTCTGTTCTCGTCGTCCTGATGTTCGGGTATATGGGCGATATACGTTCAGGCGCATCATCGTTTCGGGATTTAGCGCGGCCTACCCGCAATTATCCCGAGTGGCTTCCCTCCGGCGTGCTTTGGTTTTATATTTACATCACCTCCCCGCTTGCGAATCTAGTCCACACGACGGAATTGTCGAAACCCGCGAACGATCCCCTGTTCTCCCGGACGATTCTTTTCATGTTTCCCACGCTGATCAGGAACACCGTTTACGGCAAACGGTTTTCTGAGGATCAGGTAGACGCGGGCGACCTGGTGACATCCAGCCTTACCGTGAGTTCGGCATACGTTGGGCCATATCTCGACTACGGCTTTTGGGGGATAGGCTGGTACAGCGTGCTGCTGGGTGTGATCTCCGCGTATTGCTGGAGGAGACGCAGCACTTTTCGCGACAAGCTGCGCTATGCAGCCATCGGCCAGTGTCTCTTATTCAGCGTCTTCTGGAACTTTCTCTTCTATACTCCGCTGCTGGCTCAGTTTGTCTGGATATACATTATCTTTGCGCAGAGGCAAGTGACTCTCTGCGGACGCACCTTCGCCTGGAGAGTTGCCCCCCGGGTAGCCTTTCCCTCCAGAGTGTCTGCGCACCTTGCACCACTTCAATCAGGCGGCAGGCTCCTGCCTTCTCCCGCATTACCCGGTACCCTCCGGCAATAGTGGAGACGCGGACATTTGCCTCAAACCAGTTCGCGATATGCGGCCAGTGTGCGAAGCGCGCAAGTGTTCCATGAGTATTTGGCGACGACTGCCTGGCCGCGATCACGAACCGCATCACGGAGGCTGGAATCATATGCGGCTCTTTCAAGACCATCGGCGATGGATTCAGATGAATAGGGGTCGAAATAGACAGCTCCATCCTGGCAGATTTCGGGAATGGCTCCCGCTCGGGAAACTGCGGCGATAGTTTGAAACTTCATGGCTTCAAGCGGGGGTAGCCCGAAGCCCTCAGAAAGTGAAGGATAGACGAGAAAATGAGCGCATCTGTATAACGCCCCAAGTTCTGCCTCCGGCACTCGTGGTACGCCGATAATTCTAGCCTCCACGCGCTCAGCGAGGATTGCGTTCAATTCTTCAGCGTTGAACGCGCCACCGCCAGCGCAAACGAGATTGAACTCCCGGCTTACACGACTCGTGGCGAATGCGTGGAGAAGCATTGGAAAGTTCTTATAATACGACCTCCCTCCAACGTAGAGGATGTATGGTACCAAAGGGGGCACTTCGGTTGGCAGTCTGCCCTCCGCCAACTGTATCACCCCATGATGGATGACACGCGTCTTTTCAGGCGCGATGGGATAGTACTCCAGGAGATCTCTACGGCTGAATTCCGAGTTACAGAGGATCAGTGCAGCGCGGTTAAACTGATTCAGCTTTGCCTGGCGACGGTAATAGGTGGCGTTGAAAAGTTCGGGGAATCGCTCTTGGATGCAATCATGATGGGTGACGACAATGTTCCGAGCACGGATTGCCGGCATACAGCGATGCAAGGTTGGATGATAGATGTCATAGCGGCCCGAGAGAAATGCCGCCCCGCTTGTCATAATTTCGTTAATGCAGTACCGGCCGTAGCCAGGCCGAAGGGCGGTAGCAAGGGAATGGATGTGACATTTGCGGCTTTCTAGTGATCGAAAAGGATAGACGGACTGATTTCCGCCCAGAAAAACATCGACTTCCAACTTGAGTTCATCGGGAGTCTGCAAAAGGTTCCGGACGAGTTCGTAGAAGTAGAGACTAATTCCCCCGACGTTTTGAAGGGATGTCACTTGGTGGTCGTAGACGATATGCATGCGATCCGCTAACTTCAGCCTTATGCTGCAAGGACGGAAACTCGATTTCCGCGGAAAAATCCAATCAGCATATTAACAGATGCAGACCGACCGACTGAATGAATGCCGACCCGCGGTAGCATCCGGACAAAAACTCCGATGTACGGTAAAGAATTTACCCAAGATCAGCAGGCGGCAGGAGATCTCGCAACGCCCGCTCTTACTGTAAGTTCGGCCTATGTCGGCCCTACCTTGATAACTGCCTCTGCGGAATGGGCTCGTATAGCGCGTTGTTGGGAGTAATCTCCGCCTACTGCTGGAGGAGGCGCAGCACCTTTCGCGGCAAGCTGCGCTACGTGATTATCGGCGAGTGTCTCTTATTCAGCGTCTTCTGGAGCTTTCTCTTCTACATTCCGCTGCTGGCTCAGTTTGTCTGGGTATACATTATCTTTGCGCGGAGGCAAGTGACTCTCTGCGGACGCACCTTCGCCCGGAGAGTTGACGCTGGGTTCAGTACTCAAAGAAATCCCGCCAGACCCCATATTGTCATTTGCGGACCGCAACCGGAACCAAGCGTCGAACAGCCGTCTTGAATCGATACCATGCATAGCATGCCGGCGGCATGCATTCACGGACGATGCGACCGTAATCCATCCAGAATCGCGGGTCGATTTCCACTGCGCTCTTACCGCTCAGATCGTTATAGTTCGCAATCGTCAAAGGAAGGAATTGAATTTTGAATCGAGAGTCCGAATAAGTACGCATATTGAATTCCCAGTCTGCCAACAGTCTGTACCGAAGATCGAACTGACGCACCTCAAAAAGCGAGCGAGGGTAAAAAATGGCTTGCTGGCAGATATTGCGGCGTGAGAGTTTCCACGGTCCGAATCCACCGTCGTAAAGCCGCTTTGATCCGGTCTTGAATACGTTGCCGTAATAGACCGTTTGGTCGTCGCAGAGGAACTGGGCAACTACCCGAAGAGAATCGCGCAAGGTATCGTCCGAACCGAGGAAATACAGCCAACGGCCCCTTGCGAGCTGAACGCCCTTGTTCATTGCATCGTAAATACCTCGGTCCGGTTCGCTGATCCAGTAGTCAATCGACGAGTCGTGCCTACGAAGGATTTCGAGAGTACCGTCGGTTGAGCCTCCGTCTACGATGATGTATTCGAGGTTGTCGCAGTTCTGGCTCACAACGCTCAGGATGCTTGCTTCAAGGCTCTGCTCGCCATTGAATACCGGCATGATGACCGTGATAAGAGGCCGAATCGAACAGGCTGGTGGGGAGTGGGATCTGGACCTTTTCCCCCCACATTTGGTCTTCACCTCGCTCTGCATCGGAAGCCCGCTGGACCGCAGTGACTTGAACCGCGTCCGTCAGTGGAACTCTTGGTCACTGTCGATCCATCCTCCTGAAACGCCCTAAAGGGCTAACACAGCGTTCATGCCAACCGTGATGGCACGGCATGACATTCGCGCCATTCGGGAACCCGCTGATAGAAACACTATCACACGCAGCTCGCGGCCCATGTCTCTCTTTCCGGCCTGCGGAATCGGAAGGTCGGATGGCTCGTCTTAGGAACCAAAAGAAGATCCCGCAACTTTCGCCAATTCCTTGCATAGGGCTTTTCGATTGGGCCCGCTATGCTGTGGTGAAAACCTCTCTCAGCGGATTGCAGCGGCCATGATCCTCATCAATTCCTCAGGACTGCCCGGATCAAAGAAAGCTACTCTCTCACAGGTGCCTATCGTCTCATGCGCGTAGGGAAGATTGGCCGCGATGATGGGGAGCCCGCTGCTTTGGCTTCCGTCAGCGGCAGCCCCCCACGTCTCCAGTTTTGGGGGGAAGATCAAACAGTCAGCGTCACAATAAAGATCCAGTATCTTTTCTCTGGCGAGAGTACCAAGCCAGCGGACGCATCGTAAATCCTAAAAGCGATGCACTACCGCATTGCAATAACTGTTTGTGTCAATTGCAAATGTGAGCCAGATCTCGAAATCGCTGATACCCAACGATTCCAGAATGCGAACCGCGTTCAAGATAACTTCGGGATTCTTGAACACCCGTGGGAAGGCGGGATATATAAAGCAATACGGGGACGCGTCCTGTTGGCTGAAAAACTGCATCCCCCGACCTAAGATCTCTCGCCGGATGCGCAACAGACGTTTCTTATCCCATACCTCTCCCGAAATCTCCCTCACCTGAAATGACAATCTTCGGTTTCAAGATTTTTCGTAGTCCTTTCTGGTCCCGCCAGCGCCCTGGATATCTATCGGGCCATATGATTCTCACAGGGAGCAGCAGGAATATTACGGTATGCCGACTGCCTCCTCCAGTGCTGCAGCCGCTGTGGTTTTGTTGCAAAGATGCGCCGGCAAAACTGTCTCCATGTAATCCTCGAAAACTCCTTATTTCTGTATACGATCCACTGTTTGCAGGTGCGAAGGAAGAGACGAGCCGTCAGAGCAAGGTTATCTCGCCGGCTGCGATAGAGATCCCAATAAGCTCCTTCCGCAGCTATGGCGTTGCGATATCTTTCAGGTGACATGGCCCCGTTGAAGTTATTTGCAGACAGGCTGTGCTGGAGGTGGAGATCTCCTGCAACATAAAGCACCCTTCCATGAAGATACAACCGATGAAAAAGAGTTACGTCCGAATAGTCGAGCCAGAAGTCCTCGTCGTAGCCGCCAACCGCTCTTAGAGCCGAAACTCGCACGAGGGCGCCACTGTTTGCGGCGTGCGCTGGAAGTTCGTGTTCACCAGAAAAGCTAAGCGGGAGAGGCTGCGCATGATCCATCCGAATCACCGAGGGGGAGACTGGCTGCGAATCGCAAATAAGAAATGGAGCGACTGCTGCGATTCTTCCGTTCGCCTGATGGAACCTGGCGTACTCCAGCATGCGGGAAAGGAAATCCTCTGGCAGCGTGGTGTCCTGGTCCAGCAGCAAAAGCCATGGGCAGCTTTTCTCCTCCGCAAGAGCAAGGGCGCAATTGTACGCTCCGGAAACGCCTAAATTCCGTCCGGTGTACCGGTATTCGAATGGGAAAGGGAGTCTTACGTCCGGCAATGCTGAAGGGCTGTTATCCCAGATGAGAACGCCAGCGCAGGCGATAAGGTCCGGTCGACTCCTGAATGCCTTGGAGAGGCTGGCAAACGTCTGCGAATGCTCCAGGGAGATCCGGTAGCGGACCACAACGATCAGCATCTCCATTTCAGCTCTCCCGCGCTTCTGTCGAACTGACCTGCTGATAGCGTGGCTATATTCTACTGCAATTTACTGCCACGCCGAGCCTGTCATCGCAAAGTTAAAAATCCTCGCTTGTACATCAATCCGCTTTATGCTGCCCTGCGACCTTCGCAGAGCGGAAAACGCAGGAAGATGCGGGGCACCTTGACGACTTGGCTCCAGCGTAACCAGAATTCGTTTGCCCCCAGTTGGCCTTTCGAATCGAATGCCAAAGACGCCGCATCGTTTCGTGGACGAGATTTTTGGATTGAAAGAAAACTACCGAGCCCGATCCGCGAGAGATCTCTCCATGCAGCCACGGCGCCGGGCGCAAGAGCGCTGGAGCGCAATCAGGCCTTCGCCGCTTCAGGGTATCATCGAGTACACTTCTGCTAAGATCGAGAACGAAACCAATTGCTCAAGCATTTACAGCCGGAACCTACAAGGATTCTGGAACCGCGAAGAACTGATCTGATGAGCCGGATGTTGCATGTTTTTGTGCAAAACTATACCTGCGCTTCCTGAATCAGAGGCCTGCCGTAATGCGAATCCTGCTGTTAACAACCTATTTCCGCCCCGATGTTGCTGCCAACGGCGTGATCATGGCAAGGCTGGCGGAAGAATTTCTAGCGAACGGGCATAAAGTCACAGTCCTAACTACTGTTCCGCATTACGACATCAACCGGGTGTGGCCCGAGTATTCACGGAAGCTGGTGTATGCCGAGTGCACCGGCCCAATGTCTATCTATCGCCTATATACTTATGTTGCTCGCGATAAGTCAAATGTGCTACAGCGCCTGATGGCCTACGGAAGCTTTAATCTTCTGTCTCTGGCAACTGGCGCCGTGCTCCCTAAACATGATGTTATGTTGGTGCCGTCGCCGCCCTTAACCAATGGTGTTATTGCGGATCTCCTTGCCCGCATTCGTCGTACGCCTTTTATCTATAACGTCCAGGATATCTGGCCCGACGTAGCAGTTAGAGCCGGGATGATCAGAAATCGCCGCACGATCCAACGGCTCAGAAAGATGGAAGACTATGTCTACCGGCGCGCCGCCGCGGTCACTGTTCTTTCTGAAGGCTTCCGAGCGAACCTCCTTGCCAAAGGGGTGCCCGACGAAAAAATCTCGATTATCCCGAATTTCGTCGATACCAAATTTATCCAGCCTTCAGCGAAGAGCAACCCGTTCACCCTACGATATGGGCTTTCCGAAAAATTCGTCGTCCTCTACGCGGGCAATATGGGCTTCTCTCAGGGACTGGAAAATGTTCTCGATGCGGCGAAGCGCCTCGAGTCATTTTCTGACATTAGGTTTCTGCTGGTCGGAAACGGGGCCGGGCGACCAGCGGCGGAAACCTATTGGCACTCTCTCGGATTGCATAACGTAGATTTCCTTCCGTTCCAGCCGCATGAGGACCTGCCCGACATGTACGGAGCAGCCGATGTATGTCTTATCTCGCTCCGCAGGGGCTTTACCAACGAATCCGTTCCATCCAAGCTGCTGACCATTATGGCCGCGGGAAAACCGGCGATTGCTTCGGTCGACGAAGGCAGCGAAACCTCGGACCTCCTGCATCGCGCAAAATGCGGGCTGTCTGTAGAGCCCGAGAACCCAGACGCTCTTGCTGCCGCTATCCTGCGATGTTACCGAGACCCCGATCTACGCGCTGCGGCCGGAACCAATGCACGCCGATGCGTGACCGCGGAGTTTGAGCCGCGCGCTGTAGCTCGGAAATACCTCGACGCAATGCAAATGGCGATCGATGGCAAAAAGCATCGGCCGGAACCGGAGTGAGTAACAGCTTGCAAAGATACTAGAGACTGCCGTCCAGAAAAATAGCCATAAGCGGAGGGCCGGGTTTTCAATGGCCCGCGTAATGGATGAGGCAGTGATTGGTAGAATTTACATATGGCAACATCCAGTTGTACTCCGGATTCCCATGGTGCAGCGGATCAGCACGTTGCGATTCTCGGCGGCTCGGGTTTTGTGGGCACCCGTCTGGCTGCTTATTTGGCAGAAGAGCACATTCCATTCCAAATAGGTGACCTCAAACCAAGCGAGTCCTTTCCCGGGCTCGGGACGGTGTGTGATGTACGCCGAAACGAAACGCTCACCGAACTGCTCAAAGGCGCAGCAATAATCGTCAATCTTGCTGCCGAACACCGCGACGACGTTCGTCCGATCTCCCGCTATCATGAAACTAATGTCGAAGGCGCATCGCAGGTTTGTCTCGCAGCGCGCCACTCAGGCATACAGAGAATCGTGTTTACGAGTAGCGTCGCTGTTTACGGTTTTCATCCTGGACCGGTGGGGGAGGATGGACCCTATGCTCCCTTCAATGAATATGGAAGAACCAAGCTCGAAGCTGAGAGTGTCTATCGGGCTTGGGCAGAGGAAGATTCGGCGCGTACCCTCGTGATCGTCCGTCCCTCGGTCGTATTTGGCGAGGGCAATCGAGCGAATGTGTACAATCTCCTGAAGCAAATTCAGTCGGGCCGCTTTCTCATGGCTGGGTCGGGAACGAACGTTAAGTCCATGGCATATGTGGACAACGTGGCTGCTTTCCTGATTCATACGCTTTCACTCGGGCCAGGCGTCCATACTTTCAATTACGCCGACGGGCCGGATATGACGACGAGAGAACTGGTCGAATTCGTCAAACGATGTCTGGGAAGAAACGGCAGAATTCCACGAATTCCCATGCCAGTGGCGCTCGCAGGCGGTTATTTTTTCGACGGGCTGTCCCGTTTGATTGGTCGAAATCTTCCTGTGAGTGCAGTGCGCGTCCGCAAGTTTTGCGAGAATACACAAGCAAATGCCAATCGAGCCGCCCAAACCGGGTTTGTTCCGCCTTTTTCGCTCGAGGAAGGTCTGGCTCGAACGATTCAATTCGAGTTCCCATCAAAGTAAGGAACATTTCGGGTGCTAGCGATATTGGAAAGTCATTTGTAACATTGACAATGACTAGAGTGAATGGCGCGTTTGGGCGTTCACTGTGAGAGAGCGGACGATCATCCCACAGCGCAAAAGTCGGAAAGCGTCGAACGGTATTCCGTAGATATTCCGCGAGAGTTTGTTTGCGAATCAATGACCCAATTTATCTTTGATGAGATAGTGCAAAGAGAGTACTCGGATGCCACTGCAGTTTGAAAGCTCGCATGTCGCGGGCGATGTCATCGTGATTAAGCCGGTCGTTTTTGGCGATCATCGTGGTTTCTTCTTGGAGACATACCGGCAGGACAACTTCCGCGACCTCGGCCTGCCGATCGATTGGGGGCAGGACAATCACTCCAGACCCTCGACGGGGCGTCTTTCGCGGGCTCCATTTCCAGCAACAGCCGCCGATGAGCAAGCAGTCCGTTCATTGGTTTGACATGGGTAGCGTGTTCATCGAGACTGAAGCTTTCGGAGCTGATTTTTCCGGTCAGATCCGGGATTCTTCGATTGCTCAAAGCTGAGGTGCGGGTGAAATATCGTGTGTTGTTTTTAGCTGCCGCCACGTTCTGGATGGCAGCCTGGTGCGACGTCCACGGGCAAAGCGCCGCGCCTCCTCCCGCTCCCGCTGTTTCGCAACTTGATACATCCATGGCTGAGATGGATACTCAAGGTTCAGTCTATGTCCCGGTTGATTATTGGATCTACCCGGCACTTGACCGGCTGCACGCGCTCGGCTACGTCGACACGGCATTTCTCGGCCTTCGGCCGTGGACGCGCATGAGCATCGCGCACATGCTCGAACGGAGCGCAGACCGCATCGAGTCCCATACAAACATCGAAGAGGCGCGCTCGATCTATGCAGCCCTTGTGCGGGAGTTCAAGCCCGATATTGATCGCAGCGCCAACAGGGAGCCTCCGCGTGCGGAACTGGAGAGCATCTACACGCAGATGCGCGGCATAAGCGGAACGCCGCTCCGCGACAGCTTTCACCTGGGCCAGACGATCGTGGACGATTACGGCCGGCCCTATGAAGGCGGGTTCAACAATTACAGCGGGTTTAGTGGCCGCGCCGAAGCGGGTCGATTCTCTCTCTACTTTCGTGGCGAGATCCAGCACGCGCCTTCCGCGGCGGGGTATCCCGCCACGCTGGCGACGTATCTATCCAGTTGCGTCGACGACATTCCCTTAGCCAGCTTTACTAACACCACCCCTTTGTCCAGCTGCGTCAACGGCGTTCCTTCCGGCCCTGGCCCGCAGCAGGACACGATCCCCGGGGGTCCGATTGCGGTGGCGAACGAAGCTCGGGTGATGGAAGCGAACCTGTCCTATCATCTCTTGGGACATGAGGTCTCCTTTGGGAAGGAAGACCACTGGCTCGGGCCGGACAAAGGCGCATCGATGTTGTGGGGCAACAACGCCGAGAATACCTACAACTTCGAGATCGACCGGATTGAGCCGTTCCGGGTCCCCGGGCTGTCAAGACTCACTGGCCCGTTTCGCTACGACTTCTTCGTGGGCAGTCTGAAGGGGCATACCTATCCCAACGATCCGTGGGTCCACGTGGAAAAGATCAGCTTCAAGCCCACGCGCGACTTGGAGTTTGGGTTTGACCGCCAAGTGGTTTGGGGCGGGAAAGGGCACGAGCCAATCACGATCCACACATTTCTGCGTAGCTTTTTCAGTCTCTCGGGCGTTTCCCAAGCCCAGAAAACCTCTCCGGATGATCCCGGCGCGCGCTTCGGCACATTTGATTTTAGCTACCGGCTGCCTTTCTTGAGCCACTGGGTGACGCTCTATACCGACTCGCTGGTACATGATGACGTAAGCCCTGTAAGCGCCCCGCGGCGTGCCGGTTTCCATCCCGGGATTTATCTCGCACGCTTTCCCGGCTTTGAGCATCTTGACCTACGCTTGGAAGGAGCCAGCACCGACACGGCTAGCGCGTCTTTACAGAGCGGCCAGTTTCTTTATTACGAATACATTCAAAGGCAGGGCCCTACAAACAAAGGCTTTCTTGTGGGCGACTGGGTCGGACGGCAGGGCAAGGGCGGTCAGGCCTGGCTCACCTATCATCTCTCTCCGCAGGAGGAGGTGCAGTTCCAGTATCGGAATGCCAAGGCCGCAACAGCATTTATTCCTGGCGGAACCACGCAGAACGACTTTGCCGTGCAGGTTGTAAAACGCATACAGAAGGACTTTGAGCTTCGTGGCTGGGTGCAATTTGAGCGATGGAAAGCCCCAATTTATGAACCAGGCCTTCATAGTGATAACACAGCCGCTCTCCAAGTGACTTGGTTCGCTCCAGAGCGGAAGTAGATGCGGGGATCAATGGCGCCGCAACGTGCCAGCAAAAACAAGGGCGGGCACATCCCTGCTGGGATGTGCCCGCGTAGTATCGTGAGCGGAACTGCAAACTGGCCGAACAGCCGACCGCTTACGCGGCCTGCTCGCCGCCTTCAGGTTCCGTCTCTTCTTCCTTCTTCTGTTCCTCGAGTTGCTTTTCGAGCTCAGCGCGCTTTTTGGCTTTGAGATCGGCGCGCTTCTGGCGCTTCACTTCAAGCTGCTTTTCGGCGCCGAGCAGTTCGATGAACGCTTTCTCAGCGCCGTCGCCCTGCTGGAAGCCGGTACGCACGATCCTGAGATAGCCACCGTTGCGATCACCGTAGCGCGGAGCCACAACGTCAAACAACCGCTTGACGGCGTCGCTGGTCTGGAGAAAGCTGAGCGCCTGGCGGCGGGAGTGCAGATCGCCCTTTTTGCCCAGGGTAATCATCTTTTCGACATGCGGACGAACCGCCTTGGCCTTCGCCACGGTGGTCTCCACGCGATCCTCTACGATGACGGACGTGACCAGATTGCGCAGGAGCGCGCGACGATGGCTGGTGTTGCGTCCGAGCTTGAAAGTTGCATTGCGATGGCGCATAACTAAACTCTCTTTCGAATCAGTGGTCAGTGTTCAGTGAACAGTGGTCAGAAGTCCGGCAATCGAAACTCATCACTGAACACTGATCACTGACAACTACTTTTAGAAGTTCTCGGTCTCTGTGGGCAACTGCAAATCCACTGAATCGAGAGGTTCGTCTTCCTCGTCAAATCGGCCATAACTTGCGGCCAACGCCGTCTGTGGCGGAATGCTGGTGGGTCCGGGTACCGCATTTCCCTGCTCGTCGATCTTCATGCCGAGCGACAGTCCCATCTGCGCGAGGATTTCCTTGATCTCGTTCAGGCTCTTGCGGCCGAAGTTCTTGGTCTTCAACATCTCGGCCTCAGTCTTCTGCACGAGTTCGCCGATGGTTTGAATGTTGGCGTTCTTGAGGCAGTTATAACTGCGGACCGACAACTCCAGCTCTTCGACGCTCCGGTTGAGGTTATCGTTGCGCAGCAGGATGCGGCCTTCTTCGCCGCGCGCCTCGGCTTCGATCTCCTCCTCGAAGTTGATGAAGATGTTCATGTGGTCCTTGAGCAGCTTGGCGGCCAGACCGACGGCATCGGCGGGCAGCACTGCGCCGTTGGTCCACACTTCCAGCGTCAGCTTGTCGTAGTCGGTGATTTGGCCCAGGCGAGCGGCGTCCACAAGGTAGTTCACGCGGCGCACCGGCGAATGCACCGAATCCACGGGAATGAAGCCAAGACCGAGGTCGGCGTCGAAGTTCTTGTCGGCCGAGATATAACCGCGGCCACGCTTGAGGCGCATCTCCATATCGAGCTTGCCGCCCTCAGAAAGTGTGGCCAGATAGACGTTCTTGTCGAGAATCTCGACATCGCTATCGGCCTCAATCATGCCGCTGGTGACGACGCCAGGTTGATCGGCGCGCAAATAGAGCGCCTTGGGGCCTTCGCCCGCAAGCTTGAATGGAACCTGCTTGAGGTTGAGAAGAATGTCGGTGGCATCTTCGACGACGCCGGTGATGGACTGGAACTCGTGCAGCACGCCTTCAATGCGAACGGCCGTGACCGCAGCGCCTTCAATAGAGCTGAGCAGCGTGCGCCGCAAGGCGTTGCCGATGGTTGTGCCAAAGCCCCGCTCGAAGGGCTGGGCGCTGAACTTTCCAAAAGTGTCAGTAAGCGTCTCGGCATCGACCGCAAGGCGCTTCGGTTTTTGAAATCCTCTCCACAACATATATGTCTCGTTTCCCGCGCGGCATGTACGTCGCGATGCATTTTGCGGCGGCCGCGCAAGTTCTCCTTGGTTTGAAATGCAGCCGGTAGCCGGTAGCTTGCAATCTGCAGCGTTGAACTTTGACGCTACAGGCTGCTGGCTAATAGCTCCCAGCTGTTACTTCGAGTAAAGTTCGACGATCAACTGTTCGTTGATCGGCAGGTTGACGTCCGCACGCCTGGGCAGATGGAGCACGCGGCCAGACATGTTTTCAAAGTTCGCTTCAAGCCAGGCGGGAGCGGGATTTTGCGCGGCGTACTGCGCGGCCTGCTCCACGATCACGAGCTTCTTGGCACTCTCGCGAATGGCTATCTCGTCGCCGACGTTCACCTGGAACGAGGGAATGTTGACCTTGCGGCCGTTGACCGTGACATGTCCGTGGCGGACCACCTGGCGAGCCTGGCGGCGCGAGATGGCGAAACCGAGGCGGAAAGCCACGTTGTCAAGGCGCCGCTCCAGTTGCTGGATCAGCAGTTCGCCGGTGACACCCTGGGCGCGGTTGGCCTTTTCGTAGTAGGTGCGGAACTGCCCCTCGAGCGCGAAGTACATGCGCTTGGCCTTCTGTTTCTCATGCAGTTGCAGGCCATAGCCCACGATCTTGGCTTTGCGGTCTTTGCCGTGCTGCCCAGGAGGAAAGTTGCGTTTCTCAAGCGGGCAACGATCCGAGGTACACTTGGTCCCCTTCAAAAATAACTTGGTGCCTTCGCGACGACAAAGGCGGCAAACTGCTCCGGTATAACGTGCCATTTCTTCTCCTGACTTCGGATGTCGGCCGGTTTACGCGTCCGGAGGACGTTTCGTCCCGGCCCGGTGTTGGTTTTTAGTTCGCAGTCCTTAGTTCATCCGAGACTCAATCCGACTGAGAACCAAGAACTACGAACTGTGAACTCCTAAGTCGCGTCTTAGACGCGACGTCTCTTCGGCGGACGGCAGCCGTTGTGCGGCACGGGCGTGACGTCGCGGATGGACTTGACTTCAATGCCAGCCGCAGCCAAGGCCCGGATGGCCGACTCGCGCCCCGAACCCGGGCCAGCGACCCGAACATCGACCGCACGCACGCCGTGATCGCGAGCCATGCCTGCGGCGTTTGACGCGGCCTGTTGCGCCGCGAAGGGCGTACCCTTGCGCGATCCGCGAAATCCCAGCGACCCCGAGCTCTTCCAGCTCAGCGTGTTGCCCATGGGGTCGGTAATGGTGACGATGGTGTTGTTGAACGAAGCTTGAATGTGCGCAATGCCGAACGGCACATTCTTGCGCTCGCGCTTCTTGAACTTTTTGGTCTTGCCCTTCTTGGGGGCCTCGCTCTTCTGCTCTGGTTTCGCCATTAGGTCTTCGCCGTCGCTTTCTTCTTGCCGGCAATCGTGCCCTTGCGCGGGCCTTTGCGAGTGCGGGCATTGGTGTGGGTGCGCTGGCCGCGCACCGGGAGAGAGCGCCGATGCCGTGTGCCGCGATAGCTCTGAATGTCGATGAGGCGCTTGATGTGCATCGAGACGTCTTTGCGAAGGTCGCCCTCGACGTCTCCTTCGTCCTCAATTACCTGGCGGATGCGGTTGACCTCTTCCTCGCCCAGATCCTGGATCTTCTTGAAGGCATCGACATTCGCCTTGTCCAGAATCTTGCGGGCGCGGGGCTGGCCGATCCCGAAGATGTAAGTCAGCGCGATCCTAGCCTGCTTGTTGCGGGGCAGATCGACGCCAGCAATACGTGCCATTTGATTTCCTTTGCTACATCAGGTTATGTGCCTCCGGCCTCAACCGGCTCGCACGGGTTGGTTGGAGTGTTCCGAGAGGTTCATCGCAAGCCTTGACTCAAGCTAACTAGCCTCTTGTCAGGGGTCAGGTTTCAGGGGTCAGGGGTCAGGGGTCAGTTTGATCTTGCTGCTACTGTCGTCTTTAACTGATCCCTGAAACCTGACACCTGAAACCTGTTATGGAAGTCTCCAGTCCTTGCCAGGATCAAACTATCCCTGGCGCTGCTTGTGCTTCGCATTCTCGCAGATGACCCGCACTACACCCTTGCGCGTAATCACCTTGCACTTGACGCAAATCTTCTTTACCGATGCCCGGACCTTCATTGCTTTTGCTACCCTTCTTTGCGCCCAACAGACCGGCGCGGAATCGTTCGTTGAAGCTCGCAGCTATCAGCCTTCAGCCCTCAGCTTTGTTCTGTGAGGCCAACATTCACTTCTCAGAGAGAAAAAACTGACCACTGATCGCTGACAACTGATTACTTATACCTGTACACAATCCGACCGCGATTCAAGTCGTATGGACTTAGCTCCACCGCGACGCGGTCGCCCGGTAAAATGCGGATGAAATTCTTGCGCATCCTCCCCGAGACATGGGCCAGCACCTCGTGATTGGTCTCGAGTTTCACCTTAAACATGGCATTGGGCAACGTTTCAACAACCGTTGCCATTACCTCAATCGCATCTTCCTTCGACAATCGATGTCCACTTCTGCCGGGCTGCACTCGCGCTCCCGGCCTTCTGGACCGAACGGTTCTATTCGGTCAAAATCCTCGCGCCGGTTGCAGTGACCGCAACCGTGTGCTCAAAATGAGCGCTCATGCTTCCATCGCTGGCTACGGCCGTCCAGCCATCGTCTAACATCTTCACATCGGGTCTGCCCGCATTCACCATGGGCTCGATGGCGATGACCATACCCACTTTCAACTTCATGCCCTGACCCGCCTCGCCAAAGTTCGGCACCTGCGGATCTTCGTGCATGTGGACGCCGATTCCGTGGCCCACAAAATCCCGTACCACCGAGAACCCCTGCCCCTCAACCACACCCTGCACCGCCGCTCCCACATCGCCCAGCGTGGCACCTGGCCGAACGGCCGCAATGCCTGCCTTGAGCGACTCTTCGGTTGCCTTGAGCAGCCGCGCGGCATCGGCGTCGATAGAGCCCACGGGCACGGTGATGGCTGCGTCGCCGTAGTAGCCGTCGACCACCACGCCAAAGTCGACTGAAACAATGTCGCCTTCCTTGAGAACCCGCTTCGGCGACGGGATGCCGTGCACCACTTCGCTGTTGACCGACGTGCACAGAACGCAGGGATAGCCGTGGTAGCCCTTGAAGGCGGCCTTGACGCCCAATTCGGCCAAGCGCATCTCGGCGGCTTTCTCGAGATCGAACGTCGTGGCGCCAGGCTTAACCTTGGTGCGTACGAGTTCGAGTACCTCGCGGACCAACTGTCCCGCGCGGCGCATCTTCTCGATCTCCTGCGACGACTTAAGTACAACAGCCACGAAAACCAGCTTTCAGGGGACAGAACTCAAGGATCAGGACTCAATCGATGCTGCCAGCGCAAGCGCGATGCAACTGATGCCTGAAGCCTGATCCCTCATCCTCAACACACAAACACGCCGACAGGCTACGCTCGCAGGCGTAACCGCTCGACGGCGGCAACAATTCCGGCCGCGATCGCAGCGATCGGCCGGTCGCCATCCACTTCCTCAAATCGTCCCATTGCCCGGTAATGCTCGACGACAGGCGCGGTAAGAGCCGCGTAAGCGCGCATGCGCTCCTTGAAAACTTCTTCCGTGTCATCGGCTCGCTGGATCAGCGCAGCACCCTCTACGTCGCAAAATCCATCCTTTTTAGGCGGATTCATATAGACGTTGTAGATGGTCTGGCAGACAGGACAATTCCGGCGCCCGGTAATGCGGCGCAATAACTGATTATAGTTCACTTGGATGCTGATCGCAACTACCGGTAACGACTCGATTTGCGATGCAAGGCGACCGTCAAACCAGTGGGCCTGGCCAAGGGTGCGGGGGAAGCCATCGAGAATATAGCCCCGGGCGGTGTCGGGCTCCAGGAGGCGGATCGCTACCATCTCGTTGACAAGGGAATCAGGGACCAATTCTCCCCGTCCCATGATCTCTTTTGCCGCTTTACCCAGGGGGGTACTCTGGGCAACATTGGCGCGCAGCAGGTCGCCGGTGGATATCTGTGGGATGTTCCAGAGTTTAACCAACTCCTTGGCCTGGGTCCCCTTGCCCACGCCTGGCGCACCCAATAAAAGAATCGGGCCGGGAACGGTGGCTGATTCCGTATCCCGGCCGCTTTCCACTGAACTTGCAGATGAAGACATTACCAGGTTTTCCTTCCGCGAATGCGACCGGAGCGCGGGGAAAAGCCGTCATAGTGCCGCATGATCAGCTGCGATTCGATCTGGTTGACCGTATCCATGGCCACACCTACGACAATGAGCAGCGAGGTGCCGCCAAAGTAGAAGTTTACGTGCATTCCGTGAATCATCCAGTCAGGCAGATTCTCGAAAAACCTCCCGATAAGCCAAATCTTGTCGAAGCGAATGCCTGTGAGCAGGAAGGTGGGAACCATCTGCACCAGAATCAGATAAAGCGCCCCGACAAGCGTGATGCGGGTGAGAATGTCGTTGATAAAGTCGGAGGTGCGCTTGCCGGGCCGGATGCCGGGGATAAACGAGCCTGATTTGCGGAAGTTGTCAGCAATATCGTCCGGACGCATCACGATGGAAACATAGAAATAGGCGAAGAAAATAATCGCCATCGTGTTCAGGAGCTCGTACCACGGGTAGCCGGGCGTCAGAGCCGCCATGATCGGCTGCAGGACTCGGCTATTCTGCACCCACGCCACCTGGCCGAAGAGCAGCGGCGCCGACAGAATGGAGCTGGCGAAGATAATGGGCATGACACCGCCGGAGTTCACCTTCAGGGGCAGGTGACTGGACGAGCCACCCATCATGCGCCGGCCCACAATGCGCCGCGCGCTCTGAATGGGGATGCGCCGTTCAGAGCGCTCGACAAAGACGATGAAGGCCACCACACCGGCCATTCCCACAGCGAGCAAGAGCACCACGAGGAACGTCATCGGTCCCCAGGCGTCCGTCTGGATCTTCTGAATCAGGTCGCCAACGCCGCGCGGAAGTCCGGCTACGATGCCGGCAAAGATGAGCAGGCTCATGCCGTTGCCAATGCCGCGGTCGGTGATCTGTTCGCCGAGCCACATGATGAAGGTGGTTCCAGCGGTGAGCGTGAGCACGGTGAGCAAGATGAAGCCCGGCCCCGGATTAAGCACCAGGCCCTGCGAGGTGAGAATCGCGGCAATGCCTAGAGACTGAAGAACGCCGAGGAGCACGGTGACGTAGCGCGTCCATTGAGTGATCTTGCGCCGTCCCAGCTCGCCTTCCTTCTGGATGCGCGCCAGCGGCTCATAAACCACGGTAAGAAGCTGGAAGATGATCGATGCGGTGATGTAGGGCATGATGCCCAGCGCAAAGATGGTCATGCGGCGCAGCGTTCCGCCGCTGAAAAGGTCCATGAGGCCCAGCGCCGACCCGCCCTGCGCGTTAAAGAGCAACTCCAACTGGTGGGTATTCACGCCCGGCGTGGGAACCCAGGCACCAAGACGATACACAGCCAGTATGCCCAAGGTGAAGAGCACCCGCTTGCGCAGGTCGGGAATCCGAAAAATATTGAGAAATTTCTCCAACATATTGGGTGATCCGCTTCAGGCGCCTCAGGCGCCAGTCGACTCCTGCAATGATCCCATCTTACGGCGTTCTCCGGTCCCACCAGCCTACAAAAATGCAGAGTAATTGGACCGTGAGTTACGTCACATCTAAAGCAGTTCGAAAACCGCTATTCCTCGAGGCCGCTTGATCTTTGCCTTTGGCAAGTGCAAGAATTCAGATGCCTTAAGCCGCGGCGGGAGCTGGCTCCCCGCCAATAACGAGGGCCTTGCCGCCTGCCTTCTGAATCTTCTCCGCCGCCGATTTTGAGAATTTGTGGGCGTGAATCGTGATGGCTTTGCCAAGCTCGCCAGACCCCAGGACCTTGATCAGCGCATTCTTTTTCGATGCCAACCCCAGCTTCCGGTAGTCGTCCAGGCCGATCTCGGCAATACCGAGGGCAGCAATCCGATCGAGATTTACGACCGTGTATTCGGTACGGAAGATGTTCGTAAAGCCGCGTTTCGGAAGGCGGCGATGCAGCGGCATCTGGCCGCCCTCAAAACCGCGCATCATGTGGGAGCCCGAGCGCGAACGCTGGCCCTTATGGCCGCGTGTCGAGGTCTTGCCCATGCCGGATCCCATGCCCCGGCCCACACGCTTGCGCCCGGTGTTAGCTTTTCTGGGCGCGCGCAAATTCGAAAGGTTCTTTGCCATATTCTCCTCGCTATAACGCCGATGGCTCTTTGCGCCACCGACTCGCGTTGTATGAGTTCGCAGTTCTCAGTTTTCTGCCCAAAGGCGCTGCGAACTGTGAACTAAGAACTAGTTCTCCAAAATGCGAACCAGGTGCGGAATGACCTTCACCATGCCGCGGGTCGATTCTGTATCCAC
Organism: uncultured Acidobacteriaceae bacterium; assembly: GCA_963758785.1. GTDB lineage: Bacteria > Acidobacteriota > Terriglobia > Terriglobales > Acidobacteriaceae > Telmatobacter. The sequence goes on along the minus strand of CAVWXA010000003.1, from coordinate 796,936 downwards.
GCGCTCGACAATCTGATTGAGCCGCGTAAAGCCCAATCCCTTCACCACTGCCTTGTGCTTGGCCGGCGTGGAGTTTTTGGATCGGTAATACTGAATGCGGATCATTTTGGTCTTGGTCGCTGCCATGGCCTACATCTCCTCAATGGTCTTGCCGCGCATTGTCGCCACGTCGGCACGGTCGCGCAACTGCGTCAGCGCGTCGAACGTGGCCTTGATGACATTGTGCGGATTAGGCGAGCCGATGCTCTTGGTCAGAACATTCTGTACGCCGACCGAAGTCATCACCGCGCGCACCGCGCCGCCGGCAATCACGCCGGTACCTTCAGGCGCCGGCTTGAGCAATACCTGGCCCGAACCATAGCGGCCTAGAACCTGATGCGGGATTGTCGTCGCGGTCAGATTCACCCTGACGAGGTTCTTCTTCGCCGACTCGATTCCCTTGCGAATCGCCTGGGGAACTTCTTTGGCTTTGCCCGAACCATAGCCCACCACACCGGAAGCTGCGTCACCCACCACGACCAGCGCGGCAAACGACATGTTCTTGCCACCCTTCACCACCTTGGTGACGCGATTAATGGCCACTACCTGGTCTTTCAGGTTGAATTGGTTGGCATCGAGTTTCTTTGTCAAAGTCGTCATTGCTTTCCTTCCAGTGGACAGTGAACAGTGATCCGTGGTCAGTCTTGGTGTGCCTCTGGCCGTTGCTTCAATTGTTCCCTGGTCCCTGCTTGCCCTGCGTCAATTTCTCAACGTCCCGCTATCAGTCCCAATCAGCACTGAAAAACTGATCACTGACAACCGATCACTGCTCTTAGAATTCCAACCCCGCCTCGCGGGCCGCATCGGCCAGCGCTTTGACACGACCGTGATACAAGTACCCTCCGCGATCGAAGACCACCTGCTTGATGCCTTTGGCCACAGCCTTTTCGGCAACCGCTTTGCCAATCTCTTTTGCCGCTGCCACATTGCCGCCGCTTTTCAGTTTCAGGCCCAGTGACGAGGCCGAAACCAGGGTCTCGCCCTTTCGATCGTCGATAACCTGCGCATAGATGTGATTGAGCGAGCGGTACACGTTCAGCCGCGGCCGCTCCACCGTTCCCGCAAGCTTTTCGCGGATGCGCGCGTGAATGCGCTGGCGAATTCCATTTCTCTTGTTCTGTGTAATCATGTCTTCTCTCACCTATCGGCGGAGCCGCCCCGCGACTCCGTTCGGATTCAGATCCTTCACTTCGTTCAGGATGATTGCGCGAAGCTCAGACGCCTCGCAATCGCGATCACTTCGCTCCGGTCTTACCAGCCTTCTTCTTGAGGCGCTCATCGGAGTAGCGCACGCCCTTGTTCTTATACGGATCCGGCTTGCGCAGCGTGCGCATGTCGGCTGCTACCTGGCCCACCTTCTGCCGATCGACACCGCTGACGGTTAAGTGCGTCTGCTTGGGATCGATGGCCACGTCGATGCCTGAGGGCAGCGGAAATTCGATGGGATGCGAATAGCCCAGCGTAAAAACCACCGTGCCTTTGCCCTTCAGTTCGGCGCGGTAGCCGATACCGACGATGTCCAACTCCCTGGTCCATCCCTTGGTCACGCCGTGGACAGCGTTCTTCACCAGAGCTCGGGTCAGGCCATGCAGCGCGGCTTTGTCTTCGCTAGCGCGCTCCACCTGCAGATGGCCGTCAGCCGTCTTCAGCGAGATGCCTTCCGCGATCAATGCTGAAACCTTGCCTTTGGGGCCCTCCACCAATACGGTGTTGCCCTCAACTTTGTACTTGACGCCCGCCGGCAGCGGGATCGGCTTCTTTCCAATGCGTGACATTTCCAATACCCTTCTTGGCTTGCGAGTCCCGAAAAAGCAGTTGGCAGTGATCAGGGTTCAGTGATCAGTTTCAACACGCCATCGTTCCACTGCAGCCGGAAAACCAATTCGTAGTTCGCAGTTCTTAGTTCACAGTGACGAAGTGTCGTTAGCCAGCAAAATCTGTGAACTACGAACTGTGAACCGGTCTGGTTTTTACCAGACCTCGCACAACAGCTCGCCGCCTACGCCTTCGCGGCGCGCCTGGCGGCCCGTCATCACGCCCTTGGGCGTAGTCAAAATAGAGATGCCCAGCCCGCCCTGTACGCGCTTGATATCGTCGCGGCCCACGTAGACGCGGCAGCCCGGACGCGAAATGCGCGCCAGGTCGCGGATGGCCGCTTCTGTGCCGCCGTACTTCAAGTACACGCGCAGCACCGGCTTGCCTTCCTCTTCCTGGAGCTTGTAGTTCGAGATGTAGCCCTCCTCCTTGAGGATGCGGGCAATCTCGGCCTTCAACTTCGAAGCGGGAACATCCAGCTTCTGATGGCGTGCCCGGATTGCATTCCGGATGCGCGCCAGAAAATCTGCTACTGGATCGGTAAGACTCATTCCTTCTCCTTCATCCCCCGTTCGCCCGCCAGCTTCTGGTGGGAACCTGCGGGGATGGTTGCTACAGGGTTCAGGTTTCAGGGGCCAGGGCTCAGCAATACTGCTTCGCTTTCCGCTCAGTTGCCAGTGTTACCAAGAACGACTGACCCCTGACCCCTGATCTCTGATCCCTGTCTTTCTACCAGCTCGACTTGTTGACGCCGGGAATCTCGCCCTTCAGCGCCAGTGCCCGGAAGCACAAACGGCACACACCGAACTTGCGCAGGAAACCCCGCGGCCGCCCACAGAGCTGGCAGCGATTGTGCTTGCGGCTGCTGAACTTCGGCTTCCGCGCATCCTTCACCCTTTTTGCAGTAGTTGCCATAAACCCCTCAAAAGTTCACAGTTCTTAGTTCATAGTTCTCAGTGGCTCAATCTCGCGCTCTCTTGCTTTGAACTGCGAACTGTGAACTACGAACTGTTCTTACGCGCCCTGGCGGAAGGGCATCCCGAAGTGGCGCAGCAACGCGCGCGCCTGGTTGTCGTCCCTCGCCGTGGTCACAATGGTGATGTTCATGCCCTTCAACTTTTCCACCTTCGCGTAGTCAATCTCAGGGAAAATCAGCTGATCGCGCAGGCCCAGCGTGTAGTTGCCGCGCCCGTCGAAACTCTTGGTCGACACGCCGCGGAAATCGCGCACGCGCGGCAGCGCCGTCGATATCAGCCGGTCAAGAAACTCGTATGCCTTGTCAGACCGCAATGTGACCATGGCGCCGATTGACATGCCGGCGCGCACCTTGAAAGCCGCAATCGACTTCTTGGCCTTTGTGGTCACCGGCTTCTGTCCGGCAATCTGCGTCAGGTCGGCCACCAGCGGGTCGAGCAGCTTTGTGTTCTGCGTGGCCTCGCCCAGACCCATGTTGATCACGATCTTGTCGAGTCGTGGCACCGCCATATGGTTCTCAAGCCCGAGCTCCTTCTGGAGCGCCTGCTTGATCTCCTTCTGGTACTTCTCTTTCAACCTTGCTGCCATGTTGCTCCACTCTCTTTCTTCTTCTTCCGGTTCCCGGATTGGTCGCCGCGGCGACCGTTTACCGTTGCGGAAGGGGACTGGCCGTCCAGGCAATCGCGCTCCACGCCTTTTCCGTTCGGCCTTTCAACCCTGCTATCCGTTGTCAGCTGCCTCCGCATCTCGCTTCAGCACGAACCGCTGGCCACTGACAACTGTCTTGCTACTTCTTCGTGGGCAGCTCCTGCCCGCACTTCTTGCAGATCCGCACGCGCATTTCGCCCTCGATCTTGTGGCCAACGCGCGCGTCGCCGCAGTTAGGGCATACCAGCACCACGTTCGACACGTTGATCGGCGACTCCTGCTCGGCGATGCCGCCCTTGGTCCGCTGCCCTGTCTTGCTCGAAACTGTCTTCTTGACCACGCGCACGTGCTCTACCAGCACCGTGCCCTTGTCAGGGAAAACGCGCAGCACGCGGCCCGTCTTGCCCCGGTCAGAACCCGTGAGGACCTTGACCGTATCGTTGCGATGAATCATCAAACTCGGCATCTTTTCTCCGTTAGCGTCAGGGTTCATAGATCAGGGGTCAGCTAAAACCACCCATCTGAAATTGTCGAATTCTGATCCCCGATCCTGAAACCTGTTCCCTGGTCTTTACACCACTTCCGGCGCCAGCGAAACGATCTTCAAAAACTTCTTCTCGCGCAGTTCGCGGGCCACGGGCCCGAAGACGCGCGTGCCAACCGGCTCGTGATCGTCGCCGATCACCACCGCCGCATTCTCGTCAAAGCGGATATAGGTGCCGTCGCGCCGCCGGTGCTCCTTGCGCGTGCGCACGATCACCGCCTTTACCACCTTGCCCTTTTTCACGGTGCCGTCGGGCGAAGCTTCCTTTACCGCCGCGGTCACCACGTCGCCCAGCCCGGCCTTCGCGCCCAGTCCGCCGCCCAGCGGCAGAATCACCTGCAGCTTGCGCGCGCCGGAGTTGTCGGCCACCGCGAGCATGGTTCTCATTTGCACAGCCATGGTTTACTCTCCTCTCGGCAGCCCTACTTCTCAGCGGGATACATGTCGCCCGGAAGTACGGCATCTTCAATCTGGCCGAGCGCCGACCGCCGCACAATCTCTTCAAGCGACCACCGCTTCAGCTTGCTCAGCGGACGCGTCTCGCGGATGCGCACCACATCGCCCATGCGCGCCGAACTCTGCTCGTCGTGGGCATAGAACTTCTTGGTCGAGCGCACAATCCGCTTGTACTTCGCGTGGGCCTTGCGCATCTCCACCGCGACCACGATGGTCTTCTGCATCTTGGTCGAAACCACCTGGCCCACTTTTTCGTTGCGCCGCGCGCCCGGCGTGCGGCGCCTGTGCCGATTCTTAGTCGCCGTCATTTGCTGGCTCCCTTCGCTTTCGCTGTCTTGTTCTCCGCGGCGGGCGCGGCTTTCTTCGTTTTCCGGGTCTTGGCTGCGGCCCGGCGCGGCTTCCTCCGCCTTCAGTCTTCGCTTCCTCGACCGCAGCCGTCTGTTTCACATCCTTGATTTCACCGTGGATGCCCAGCTCGCGCTCGCGCGCCACGGTCTTGATCTGCGCAATCTCCTTGCGCAGCTGGCGGAGCTTCTTCACTCCGTCGTTCTGCCCCAGCGAAACCTGAAAGCGGAGCCGGAAAGCTGCTCCGCGGAGGTCCTCTCCTGGTGCGTCAGCTCTTCGTCGCTCAAATTGCGAATCTTTGTCGAGTTCCATTCCTTTTTCTCTCTCCGGCGCTCAACCGCGTCCCATTCAGAACGCGCCATGCGCCTCGAACTTCGTGCTGATCGTCCTACTCGGCCTCGGCCACGGTCTTTTCCGCGCCCGGCCGCTGCACAAACTTCGTCCTCAGCGGCAGCTTGTGCGACGCCAGGCGCATGGCCTCCGCCGCGGTCTCCGGCGTCACGCCTTCCATCTCAAACAGAATCTTGCCCGGCCGCACCACCGCCACCCAGTGATCCAGCGCGCCCTTGCCCGAGCCCATGCGGACTTCGGCCGGCTTCTTGGTGATGGGCTTGTCGGGGAACAGCCGCAGCCAGATCTTGCCGCCGCGCTTGATGAAACGCGTCATGGCGATACGGCTGGCCTCGATCTGCCGGTCGGTGATGTAACCGCACTCCATCACCTTCAACCCGTACTCGCCGAACGACGAGCGTCGAGCCGCGCCACGCCTTGCCGCGGCGCTTGCCCTTCTGCTGCTTGCGGAACTTCACTTTCTTTGGCATCAACATAACGAAAACCCTCAAAAACCAGGGATCAGGGATCAGTTTTCGATCCCGCCCCGAAAGTCTTTCCCGGGCAACTTGCAACCTAACTTTCAAAACAGCCGATTCAAGCTCAGGGCCGGTTTTGCTGATCTCTGACCCCTGATCCCTGTTCTTAAAACACTGTCTTCCCAACCGGCGGAGCCTGGCGGCGCTTCTGCTCGTAAATGTCGCCGCGATAAATCCACGTCTTCACGCCAATCACGCCGTACGTCGTGTGGGCCTCGGTAAACCCGTAATCGATATCGGCGCGCAGCGTGTGCAGCGGCAAACGCCCCTGCAGGTACCACTCCGAGCGCGCGATTTCGTTGCCGTTCAGCCGGCCCGAAACGCGCACCTTGATTCCCTTGCAGCCGAAGCGCAGCGCCGAGTCAACACTCTTGCGCATGGCGCGGCGGAAACTGACGCGCTTTTCCAGTTGCAGCGCGATGTTCTCGCTCACCAGCTGCGCATCCAGCTCCGGCTTGTTCACCTCGATGATGTCGATGAACACGTCGCGGTTGGTGCGCTTGCCGAGCTCGGTCTTCAGCTTCTCGATCTCCGCGCCCTTGCGCCCGATGACGATGCCTGGACGCGCAGTGCGGATGAGGAAGCGCAGCTTGTTGCCCGGCCGCTCGATTTCGACCGAACTCACGCCCGCTGCCTTCAGCTTGTCGCGCAGCTCCGCCTTCAGCTTCACGTCCTCGACCAGCAGCTTGGCATACTCGCGCTCGGAGAACCAGCGTGAACGCCACGGCTTGTTGATTCCCAGCCGAAATCCGTAAGGATGGACTTTCTGTCCCATACTCTTCCTCTCAAAAACCTTCCAGGCCTACTTGCCGGCCTTCTTCTTGGTTGCGGCGGTCTTGGCTGCCGGCTTGGTTTCCTCGGCCTTGGCTGACTTCGCTGCCTTGGGCGCTGCCTTCTTTGTCTTGGCTGCCGTAGACGCTGCTTTCGATTTTGCCGTCTTCCCTTTAGTGGTCTTGCCCGTTTCGGCTGCAGGTGCAGTCACCGGCTCTTCCACCTTGGTCACCAGCCCGCCGGCTGCCTCGCGCTCGGCCACCGACAGCACAATATGCGTGAGCCGGCGCTGGTAGCGGTACGCCCGGCCCATGGGCGCGGGACGGATGCGCTTCATGCGCGGCCCATCGTTAGCCAACGCCAGCTTGACGTAAAGATTGTCCACGTCCAGGTCAATGCCCTCTTCGCCGGCCACATACTTGGCGTTGTCCACCGCCGAAGTGAGCAGCTTATGCACCACGGGGGCGATGCGCTTCTTGGTGAAGGCCGCCGTATCCAGCGCCTCCTGCACTCCGCGTCCCTTGATCAGATCCAGCACCAGCCGCGCCTTCTGCGGCGACACGCGCTGAAACCTGGCCTCGGCCCGGTATTCCCTTGTTTCCACTGCCATATTCATGCCTTCCTCAATCTCGAGCTTCGTGCTCCGCTTGCCGCTACGCCGGCTTGGCCACCGTCTCGGTGGCCACCGCCTTGGCGCCGCCGGTGTGGCCCTTGAATATCCGCGTGGGCGCAAACTCGCCCAGCTTGTGCCCCACCATGTTCTCGGTCACGTACACGGGAACGAACTTCTTGCCGTTATGCACGGCGATGGTGTGGCCCACGAACTCAGGAAAGATCGTCGAGCGCCGCGTCCAGGTCTTCACTACTTTCTTGTCGTTGGCCTTGTTGAGCGCCTCAATCTTCACACTGAGGTGCGCATCCACAAACGGCCCTTTCTTCGTCGAACGTCCCATAAAACTTAGCTCCTAGCTTCTAGCCTGTGGCTCCCAGCCTTGAATCGCTTTCGCCGTCGGCTGGCTATTGCCCGAAATCTCTTACTTCGCAACCATCAAGCTAGTAGCCAGAAGCCAGTAGCTGAAAGCTGCCTTTTCACTTCGCACGGCGGCTGACGATGAATGCATCGGTCCGCTTGTTGTTGCGTGTCTTGTAGCCGCGCGTCGGCTGACCCCAGGGGGTGACCGGATGGCGTCCGCCCGACGTTTTGCCTTCGCCGCCGCCATGCGGATGATCCACTGGATTCATCGAGACGCCCCGATTGGTTGGCCGGATGCCCAGCCAGCGGTTGCGTCCCGCTTTGCCGATGGCCACATTCTCGTGATCGGTGTTGCCCACCTGGCCGATGGTCGCCATGCAATCCGCTAGCACCTTGCGCGTTTCACCGGAGGGCAATTTGAGCAGCGCGTAATCGCCTTCCTTGGCGACAAGTTGCGCCTGCGCGCCGGCCGAACGCGCCATCTGCGCGCCCTTGCCCGGCTTGAGCTCGATGGCGTGCACCGTGGTGCCCGCAGGAATGTTCTTGAGCGGCAGCGCATTGCCAACCAGGATGTCGGCCTCGGGACCGGACGTGACCGTAGCTCCCACCTTCAGCCCAACGGGCTGCAAGATATAGCGCTTTTCGCCGTCAGCGTAATTAACCAGCGCAATGCGCGCCGACCGGTTGGGATCGTATTCGACGGTCGCGACTTTGCCCGGAACGCCAAACTTCTCACGCTTGAAATCGATCAAGCGAATCTTCTGCTTATGCCCACCGCCGTGATGGCGAATGGTCATGTCGCCCGAGTTGCGGCGTCCACCGGTGCGCTTGCGCGTCGTAAGCAAAGGCTTGTGCGGCGTTGCCGTTGTCAGATCGTCGGTCGTCAGCGAGGTCTGGAACCGCAACGTCGGAGTGACCGGTCTGTATGTCTTGATTGCCATCGTCTTTTTCCTACCAGTTCAACAGTTCTTAGTTCGTAGTTCTCAATTCTTTTTCGCCTTCTGCTGTCTTGCTGCGAACTGTCAACTGCGAACTATGAACTCGTATTTACAGGTTGCTCACGTACTCCGGCAGCTTTTCGCCTGCCTTCAGTTTGACGTACGCCTTTTTCCAATCCGGCCTGAAGCCCGCAAACTTTCCGCGGCGCCGCTCCTTGCCGGCGACATTCGAAGTACGCACCGCGGCCACCTTCACTTTGAAGAGAGTCTCCACGGCCTGTTTCACTTCAGTCTTCGTGGCGGAAGGCGCAACCTCAAAGACCAAGGTTCCCTCGGTCTCCTTCACGCCCAATCCCTTTTCGGTGATCAGCGGGCGGCGAATTACGGTGTAGAGAGTCGGCATTACGCGGCCTCCTTCTGCGCGGCGGACTTGCGCCCTGCGGCGCGCTTCGACGCAGATTTCTTGAGAGTCTCAGCCAACTGCTCGATCGCGGCTTTGGAAAAGATGGCCCGCTCATAGCGCAGCAGATCGTAAGGATGCACTTCGTTGTTCAGCACCAGTTCCACACCCTGCAGGTTCCGCGCCCCCAGCACCAGCGACTGGGTCAGCGTCTTGCCGTTTTCCACCAGCAGCGCTGTGCGTGTCACGCCGAGCTTGTTCAGCGCGTTGTAGTAAAGCTTCGTCTTGCCTTCCTTGATCTCAAGTGAATCCACCACGATGAGCTTGCCATCGGCAAGCTTGGCGGCCAGTGCCGAGCGCAGCGCGCCCAGCAGCTTCTTGCGAGGGAAGGGATATTCGTAGCTGCGCGGCTGCGGCCCGTGCACCGTGCCGCCGTGCCGCCATAAAGGAGACCGCACCGAACCGACGCGGGCGCGGCCCGTACCTTTCTGCTTCCACAGCTTCTTGCCGGATCCGGCAACCAGCTTGCGGTTCTTGGTGGCGTGCGTGCCCTGGCGAAGCGAAGCACGGTAGTGCTTGACCGCCTCCCACAACAGAGCCTCGTTCACCTGCTCCGGCGCGAAAATCGCGTCGGCCAGCTCAATCGAGCCCACCTTCTTGCCGCCTAAATTCACAACATCCACTTTTGCCATCGTCTTCTTCCCATCAACTACCCGCGGGTGCCCCACCTTCGCCGCGTCTTTGTTCTTGCGGCTAAGGTGGGATTGATGCCACCTTCCGCATCACCTTACTTGCGTTTCGCCGCCGCCTTCTTCGCAGCCTTCAGCGGATCGACCGTGCCCGTTCCGGCAAAGCCACGTCGCTCACGCGGCGGAGCCTTGGCCTTCGAGATGAGCACATAGCCTTCGCGCGGTCCCGGCACCGCTCCCTCAACCATCAGCAGGTTCTCATCCAGATCGATGCCGCGAATGCGCAGGTTGCGCACCGTGACCTGATCTGTTCCGAAGTGACCGGGCATGCGCTGCCCCGGAAAAACCCGCGACGGAAAGCTGGAAGCGCCGATCGAACCCTGCACCTGGAACATGTGTCCGTGTGACTTGGGGCCCCCGCCGAACTTGTGCCTGCGCACAACGCCCGCGAATCCCCGACCCTTCGATGTGCCAATTACGTCTACAAACTTGGAATTGCTGAAGATGTCGACCAGCACCCGATCGCCAGCCTTGGTCTCAACGGCGCCATCAGCTGCGGCTTCGACGTCCACTTCCTTGATGACCTTTACGGGCGGGGCCTCAGTCTTCGCCAGGTGGCCGGTTTGCGGCTTGGTCATCCGCGAAGCCTTCACAAATTCCACCAGCCCGATCTGCGCGGCGTCGTAGCCATCCTTCGCCGCAGTTTTCAACTGCGTGATCACGCAGGGGCCGGCTTGCAGCACCGTAATAGGATGCACGTCGCCTTTGTCGTCAAAGACCTGCGTCATTCCGATCTTTTTTCCCAGAATCCCTGAAACTGCCATTTCGTCCTCACCTCATCATGCGAGCTTGAATGTCCCGCACTGCCGGAATGCTCCAGGTTTCAGGGATCAGCATTCAGGGTTCAGTTTCTTGTTGCGGATTTTGAATGCAGCGGCTCAACGCCGCACCTCTGATCCCTGATCCCTGACACCCGATCCCTATTTCTCAAACGCCTTGATCTCCACATCCACGCCAGCCGGAAGATCGAGCTTCATCAGCGCATCCACCGTCTGCTGCGTGGGCTCCAGAATGTCGATGAGGCGCTTGTGCGTGCGAATCTCAAATTGCTCGCGCGACTTCTTGTCCACGTGCGGCGAACGCAGCACGCAATACTTGTTTTTGATCGTCGGCAAGGGAATCGGTCCCGCCACCGTTGCCCCGGTGCGCTTCGCCGTATCCACAATCTCGCCGGTCGAGGTATCCAGCACGCGATAGTCGTACGCCTTCAACCGGATGCGAATTCTTTGTCCTACCATGACGTCCCTCAGTTCCCAGTCCGTAGTTTCCAGTTCGTAGTTCTTGGTTCGTAGTTCTCAGTCATCGTGCTCGTTCAGCCGCAGATACTGTGAACTACGAACTGCGAACTGACAACTTTCACTTAATGATTTCGCTGATCGTGCCCGCGCCCACAGTCTTGCCGCCTTCGCGAATCGCGAACCGCAAGCCCTTCTCCATGGCCACCGGCGTTATCAGATCCACGACCAGCTGCACGTTGTCGCCCGGCATCACCATCTCCACGCCCTCCGGCAACTCCGCCACTCCCGTCACGTCCGTCGTCCGGAAGTAGAACTGCGGCCGGTAGCCCTTGAAGAACGGCGTGTGCCGTCCGCCCTCTTCCTTGCTCAGTACGTACACCTCGCTCTTGAAGTGCGTGTGCGGCGTAATCGACGCCGGCTTGGCCAGCACCATCCCCCGCTCCACGTCCTCCTTCGGCGTGCCGCGCAAAAGAATGCCCGCGTTGTCCCCGGCCATCCCCTCGTCCAGCTGCTTCTTGAACATCTCCACACCCGTGCAGACCGTCGTGCGCGTCTCCCGGAATCCGACGATCTCCACGTTCTCGCCCACCTTCACCTTGCCGCGCTCGATCCGGCCCGTCACCACCGTCCCGCGGCCTGAGATCGAGAAGATGTCCTCGATCGGCATCAGGAAGGGCTGATCCACGTCCCGCTTCGGCTGCGGCACCGACTTGTCCACCGCCTCCATCAGCTCGTCGATCTTCGCCTCCCACTTCGCCTCCCCGTTCAGTGCTCCCAGCGCCGACCCGCGGATCACCGGCACGTCATCGCCCGGGAACTGGTACTTGGTCAGCAACTCACGCACTTCCATCTCCACCAGGTCCGTCAGCTCTTCATCTTCCACCGCGTCGCACTTGTTCAGGAACACCACGATGTACGGCACGCCTACCTGGCGCGCCAGCAGCACGTGCTCCTTGGTCTGCGGCATCGGACCGTCGGTCGCTGCCACCACCAGGATCGCTCCGTCCATCTGCGCCGCCCCCGTGATCATGTTCTTGATGTAGTCGGCGTGGCCGGGGCAGTCCACGTGCGCGTAGTGACGGTTCGGCGTCTCGTACTCCACGTGCGCTGTCGCAATCGTGATGCCGCGCTCCCGCTCTTCCGGCGCATTGTCGATCGAATCGAATGAGCGGAACACATTCTTCGGGTTGTGCTTCTGCAATACCTTCGTGATCGCCGCCGTGAGCGTCGTCTTGCCGTGATCGATGTGACCAATCGTTCCCACGTTCACGTGCGGCTTCGAACGATCAAACTTTTCCTTCGCCATAAAAGTCCTACATCCCTTTCATCGCTTGTACTGCTCGTTGCTCCTCGGGGCGCCGGCGGTCCGGCTCCAGCCCCAAAACTTAGTGATCAATGATCAGTTGTCAGTGATCAGTTTCGTCCTGCTCCTGCCTTAGCGGTCCCGCCAGCACTTCACCGGCTGACCACCGTTCACTGAACACTGACCACTGGCTTTCTCACTTCCCCTGCGCGCGGCCGATAATTTCGTCGGCAATAATGCGCGGCGCCTCTTCGTAGCGCGCGAACTGCATTGAATACGACGCCCGGCCCTGCGTGGACGAGCGAATTTCGTTCACGTAGCCGAACATTTCCTTCAGCGGCACCATTGCCTTGATCACCTGCGAGCCGCTTACATGCTCCATGCCCTCGATGCGCCCGCGCCGCGAGTTGATGTCGCCGATAATGACGCCCATGAATTCCTCGGGCACAGTCACTTCCACCGCCATCACCGGCTCCAGCAGCACCGGCTTGGCCTTGTGCGCCGCTTCCTTGAACGCGATTGACCCGGCAATCTTGAAGGCGTTTTCGTTCGAGTCCACTTCGTGATAGCTGCCATCGAACAGTGTTACTTTTACGTCGACCATGGGGAAGCCGGCCAGAATGCCGCCCTCCATCGCGCCCTGCACGCCCTGGTCGATGGGCTTGATGTATTCCCTGGGAACGACGCCGCCCTTGATCTCGTTGACAAACGCATAGCCGGCGCCTGGCTCGTTCGGTTCCACGCGCAGCTTGCAATGGCCGTAGTTGCCCGAGCCGCCGGTCTGGCGGATGTATTTGCCCTCAGCCTCGGCCTGCTTGCGGATGGTCTCGCGGAAAGCGACCTTGGGCTCGCCAACATTGGCTTCGACCTTGTGCTCACGCTTCATGCGGTCGACAAGAATTTCGAGGTGCAGCTCGCCCATGCCGCTGATGATGGTCTGGCCCGAGTCCTCGTCAGTACGCACCTTGAAAGTCGGGTCTTCGTCGGCCAGCCGCGACAGTGCCACGGCCATTTTTTCCTGGTCGGCCTTGGTCTTGGGCTCAATGGCCACGGAAATCACGGTATCGGGGAACGTGATCGCGCCCAGTGCGATGGGATGATGCGGATCGCAGAGCGTATCGCCGGTCTTCAAATCCTTGACACCGAGGCATGCGCAGATGTCGCCGGCCAGGATCTCCGTCACGTCTTCGCGCTTGTTGGCGTGCATCTTCACAAGGCGGCCAATGCGATCGGTCTTGCCGGTGCGCGGATTCAGGACCGTGTCGCCGGTCTTGAGCGAGCCGGAGTAGACGCGAACAAAACACAATTTGCCGTAAGGATCGTTGATGATCTTGAAGGCCAGTGACGAAAGCGGCTCGTCGTCGTCGGGCTTGCGCTTTTCGATTTTAGAGTGGTTGTGGGGATCGATGCCCTCAACCGGTGGTTTGTCGAGCGGGCTGGGCAGGTAATCGACAACCGCGTCGAGCAGCGTCTGGATGCCCTTGTTCTTGAAGGCGCTTCCGCAGATGACCGGGAAGACCTTCAGATCGATGGTGGCCTGGCGAATTCCGGCCTTCAGTTCCTCGACGGTGGGCGTTTCACCTTCCAAAAATTTCTCCAGCAGAACGTCGTCGGTCTCGGCGATGACTTCGATCAGTTGCAATCTGAAGGCTTCAGCCTTCTTCACCAGATCGGCGGGAACCGGCTCAATGGAAAACTCGGCGCCCAGGGTCTCATCGTGCCAGAGAATGGCTTTCATCTCGATCAGGTCCACGACACCCTTGAAGTTTGCCTCGGCTCCCACGGGAATCTGCAGGGCCACGGGCCGCGCGCCCAACCGCTTGCGGATGGTTTCAAGAACGTACTCGAAGTCCGCGCCGTTCTTGTCCATTTTGTTGACGAAACAGATCCGGGGAACCTTGTACTTGTCGCCCTGCCGCCACACAGTTTCGGTTTGCGGCTGCACGCCACTCACAGAGTCAAACAGCGCCACTGCGCCGTCGAGCACACGCAGGCTGCGTTCCACTTCGGCGGTAAAGTCCACGTGGCCGGGGGTATCGATAATATTGATGCGGACGTCGCGCCAGGTGCAGGTCGTGGCGGCCGAAGTGATCGTGATGCCGCGTTCCTGTTCCTGCTCCATGTAGTCCATGGTCGCCGTGCCTTCATGCACCTCTCCCAGCCGGTGCGTGATGCCGGTATAAAACAGGATTCGCTCTGTCGCTGTCGTCTTTCCGGCGTCGATGTGCGCCATGATGCCGATGTTTCGGCAGCGATTTAGAGGTACGGTGCGTGCCACGGTTCCAATTCCTTGCGGGACGCCTTTCCCCGCCGTTAGATCGTTCGTCAATCCCCGGCAACCCACTTATCCGGCCTGCCGCCTGGTCCCTACGTCCCTAGTCCCTGCCCCACTACCACCGATAGTGCGCGAAGGCTTTGTTCGCCTCGGCCATACGGTGCACGTCTTCCTTCTTCTTCATGGCCGCGCCGCGTCCGTTTGCCGCGTCAAGCAGCTCGTTACTCAGCTTGTCGGTCATGCCTTTCTCGCCGCGGCTCCGGCCGTAGGTAATCAGCCAGCGAATCGCGAGAGAAGTTCTGCGGTCGGCGTTCACTTCGATCGGCACCTGATAGTTGGCGCCGCCTACACGCCGCGTCTTGACCTCGAGCAGCGGCTTGCAGTTCTCCACCGCCTTCTTGAAGAGCTTGAGCGCGTCGTCGCCGCCGCCCTTTTCCTCCAGGTTCTTCATGGCCTGGTAGAAGATGCCCTGGGCAGTCGACTTCTTGCCGCCCCACATCATTGAGTTCACAAACTTGGTGACCAGCGTGGATCCGTACACCGGATCCGGCGCTACTTCCCGCTTCGCAATGTGCCCTTTTCTCGGCATAAATCCTCAAATTCAGCTAGGAGCTTTCAGACAGTAGCCAGTAGCTCCATCTCGGCGACTTCAGCCGCCTCAATTCGATCCGCCAGCCCAGCGCCACAAGCGGCTGGCTCGTCCTTACTTCTTTCCCGTGCCGCTCTTGGCGCGCTTGGCCCCGTACTTCGATCGGCTCTGTTTGCGGTCAACCACGCCCACTGAATCAAGCGTCCCGCGCACCACGTGATAACGAACGCCCGGCAAATCCTTTACGCGGCCGCCGCGGATGAGCACAATTGAGTGCTCCTGCAGGTTATGGCCGATGCCGGGAATATAGGTGGTCACCTCAATCCCGTTGGTCAGCCGCACTCGAGCCACCTTGCGCAGTGCCGAGTTCGGCTTCTTCGGCGTCTGCGTATATACGCGCGTGCACACGCCGCGCCGCTGCGGCGACGCCTGCAGGGCAGGCGATGCCGTCTTGTAACGGGGGGCAGTGCGCCCCTTGCGAACCAGTTGATTAAAAGTTGGCAAACCGCAACTCCTTACCCTTCGAAAAACCCGTAAAATCCCGTTCATCAGCCGCACAAACACCCATCGGGCAGTTCTGGTCCTGGACGGCATCTCAGCCGTGCAAGCGCACAGAAGCCCCATGGTTGCTGCTTCGCGTCTGCCTTCGTTCCGATCTCAGACGAGAAACGGGACGGTGGCCGGTCGTTTTTCCTGAATTCTCAGGGAAAAGCCAACTCCGTTTCGCCGTTTCCGGCCCGCATAGCCCCTCCAAGGTGGCGGAACGCGCGGGCGCCGATGCGATTGTTCCCTGCCCTCCGCAAGAAGAGAGCGACTCCGGGAACTTGTCTGGCCAGCTGACATCGTCTGGCCGAGGAAAATGTCCCGTTCACTAAAACGTCCAGATCTGGGACTTCCCTACCCAGCCCGCGTGTTTGCACACCTCAGGCTGTGTTCTTGCGAACCTTTCAAAGATAGCAGGAACCTGAATTTGAGTCAATTGAATGAACAGTTGGACGAATCGTCACTCGATGTGAACGAAAATGATCAATTCGCCGAGGGCTTTTCCACGTGCTCAATCGCGTAGTAGGGTACAGGGCCCTTTGCGGGTTCCAGCCGAAGTCCAAGCTGCTCCACCAAGGCGTCGCGTAAGACCGGCCAGTTGCGAACGCCAGGGGGCAGAACGTCTGTAGAAACACCAGGCGGCACATCCGGCGCGACCTTCAACTCGAAGTCGTAGACGTCTTTAAGTCCCGTCTGATCAATCACCGGGCGGACATCTTCCGATGCCATCTGGCCAAGGAACCAGCAGAGATACTCGAGGGGAACCTTGGTGCCGGTCCATTCCCCCGGTCCAGTTGGGATGATCGGAACACTGAGCCCAGGTTTCGAGCCGTCGGCCTTCATCTTCAGGCCGCCTTTATCGACAGCCAAGAAATAGACGGGGCCTTCCTTCGTATCGACGTGAAACTTGAGTCCGAAGCGATCTGCAAGCAGGTTTTTGAGCATGGTATGGAGCTCATCGATTGAATGTTCGCCGCGATCAGCACGGGCCTCAACATCGAATCGATCCGATCCGAACCAGTCCGGCCCTCCCACGATCTGCCTCCCCGGGATCCGGTACATGACGCTCATCATCGTCTTGACCGTCATGTTGTTGACGCTATAGCCGCTTCCGTTGGGCAACGGCTTTACAAATCCGCCCGCAGCGTCCGGGCTCGAAGGGTGGATGGCCACCACTTCGAAGGTGAGCCGCTGTTCGCTTGGCGCGGCATGCGCCGGTCCCGCGCAGAACGCCGCAAGAAGTACCGTCACAAGGAAAGCGACCATCGCAAGTTTCAATCCACGATGCTGCATCGTATGCCCGAGGGATGCTGCGCGGAAATGGAGCGCCAGCGCCACGGAGAATAGACGACCATGCCGTCTTGCGTTTGGTTCGCGCTAATCTCCGCAGGTCGACCGAGATCCCGCCTCTTCCTTCACAATCTGCCCGTCCCGCATATGCAGAATCCGCCCGGCAATCGCCGCCGCCTCGGGATTGTGCGTGATCATCAGCGTCGTCTGGCCGAGTTCGCGATTCGACCGCACCAGCATCTGCAGCACCGCATCGGAGGTCTTGGTGTCGAGGTTGCCGGTCGGTTCGTCCGCCAGCAGAATGGCCGGTCGCGTAATGAGCGCCCGCGCGATGGCCACGCGCTGCTGTTCCCCGCCGCTCAACTCACTCGGCCGATGATCCAGCCGTCCCTTGATCGCCAGCATTTCGCTCAAATGGTCGAGATAGTTCAAGTCCATCGGCACACCGTTTGGACCCGAAGCGCGCCCGCTTACAGTGTAGGCAATCTCGATATTGCCCATCCCGGTGAGCGTGGGCAGCAGGTTGAACTTCTGGAAGACAAAGCCGATGCGATGCTTGCGCAGGCGAGTACGTTCGGAGTCGGTGAGTGCGGCAAAATCCACGCCGTCGATGACTACGCGTCCCTCGGTGGCGCGAGTGAGGCCGCCCAACAGGTAAAAAAGTGTGGACTTGCCCGAGCCGGACGGGCCCACAATGGCCACAAATTCGCCCGGTTCAACGGCCAGCCAAACCCCGCGCACCGCGGCCACGTGGATGCGGCCGGCCGCATAAACCTTGGTGAGATTTTCGGCAAGAATGATGTGTTTCGAGGCTTCGGAGGTCACGACTGCCATTGTAACCGCGGCATTCCGACGCTGGACGCAACCACCGGTGTTACTCTGACGCCAATGATCCAGATAATGCCACTGCTTTTCGCCAACGTCCTTGGTGGAACCCTCGGCCCAGCCACCATCTTCTGGTTCATCCTGCTCATGCTGGCCACCGTGGCCGCTGTGCTCGTGGCCGTCTGTTGGGTAATCGTGAAGGGGTGGATTGAGCGCACTCGTTGCCGTGACTGGCCGGAAGTCTCCGCCGTCGTAGATATTGTGAGTGTCGCTTACATAGAAGGCAATTCGATGGCTTTCAAAGCCAGTTCCTACAGCCCCTACTACCGAGCCACACTGACCTATATCTACCACTATCCCGATGAGCAGATGGGCGACTACAGCCGTGATTTTGGCAAAAAGGAAGATGCAGAGGCTTGGGCGAATTCCTACAAAGGCGAACCCGTCAAGGTCCACGTAGACCCGCGCGACCCCACGCGTTCCGTGCTGCGAGAAGAGGACCTTTAGGCGGTTGGCCCTCGCGCCAGGAGATCGAAGAGAGTCCATCCACAAGTCATTTGCCTACAGCTACAATATGTCTTGCATCGATTTCCGACACAGGATTCCCGGACCATGGCCTCAGATTTGAAAACTTCGCTTGTCTCATCGCTCGAATCCGCCGCTGAAAAGGCCGGCATGGTTCTCGTCTCCGTGAAACAAGGCGCCGACTTTCACGGCCAGCCGACCGCCGTCTTCGAGCTTGGCCTTCCCGGCGCTGAAACTCCTGGCCGCTCGCTCCAGCTTCAGTTGAGCAACGCCTTCGACTTCGATAAACCAAATCTGCTGCCCGAGATGACCGCGCACCTGGCAGGCGAAGCCAAACGGCTGCGCAATCCGCATCCCGACTGCTACGTCACACTCGGCGGGTTGCCCCTATCTTTCAGAGACTTCCGCTGGCCCTTTCACACCTCGACCTCTGGCGCGGACACCCACCTTGTCCACGGCGAAATCCATCTCGCTGACGGCGGCGCGCACAATCTCCACGCCAAGATTGCTGCCAGCGTCACTCTCACCTTCGCCGAAATCGTCCCCGCCATGGAACAGCCCTATGCGGAAACCTTCGTCTACAACGCCGTCCGCAAAACCGTGGACATGGGCCAGCTCGAGTTTGTGAAGTCTGGCAACCGCCAGCCCGTGCCCGTCACCACGCGCTACTACAGCCGCTGGCAAAAGAAGTTCATCTTTACCGAAACTGACGACCAGGAGCGGCTCCGCTATCTGCTCAGCAAGGTCTACTGGCTGTCAGGCGTGCTCGGCGAGGGCAAGCCCGTGTGGATCGCCGATCCGCGCGACGCTCAGTACCTGAACACGACTGAAACCGACCTGCTGCGCATGGCCGGCCACGAGGCCGGCGAGGGGCTGATGGTGCTGGACGGCGAGTTTGCCGCGGCCACGCCTGCGCTGATGGCCCGCGCAGCAGAGTACGAGGCACTGCGCGACGCAGCACTGGCCTTTACCAAACCGCAGTTCAATGAGTCGATGCGGTCGGGTCACGCGAATATGTAATCTCTTCAGATTTTGAATTTTGGTAGAGCTGTGAAACCGGCCGTCCAAAATCAGTCACTGATTGCGAGCCGATAAAGAAGTGATGCGAGTCTCGACCCGGAAAAGCCGCGGCATGGTGTTTCTCTTGGCGGCTTCACTGGCAATTTTGGCAAGTCCCGCCCGGTCACAGAATCCAACCGGGAACACCAGCCAGGCATGGGCCGCTCATCAAAAGTATTTTGCCCTCTCGCTGGGCGAACACGTCCCGAACCAATCCCCGGCTAAGACTCTAAGTCGTAATGGTGTCCCTTTCATCGAAGGAATGCTCCCTCTCACACCGGGAGGTTCCGCGCAAGTGAATGTCGGTGGGCGCGCGGACCGCATTTTCCTGCTGGGGATGACGGATGCCAACACCACTTCGGTCCCACCGGATCAGAAAGATTACTCCCTCCAATTCGGTTCAGGTCCAAAGACGATTCCCGTCCATGGCTGGGCCGATCCGAGAGACGAATCAGTTCGATTTTTTGTTGGCGATGAGCTCGGACGAATCCGTTTGGACTACACAGACGGAACAACGCAGGTCTTTCCCCTGCTTCTGGGCGAAGGAGTCTGGTGGGGACGCGCGTTCTACGATTTTCAGGAGCCGTTTTCGACAGATGCGCAATTCCGGCGTGCGTTCGCCGCATCGCTGCGCCTCTATCCGCCCAAGCCATTAGAAGACGGCAATTACGTCGCGGTCATTTCTCCCAGGCCTGCGCCAATTCGAAGCATCACCGTGGAGAATTCTCCGGCAAAAAAAGGAACGTTGATCATCAAGGGAATCACTGTGGAGTCGGGTAATGCCGACGGTATCGCCGATGCTGTTTCCCTTTCGGTTGGCACTCGTCCCGAGGAGTTTGAAGAGTTTGTCCGGACAAAAGCATTGCACCCGCTCGGCAAAGACGAAAAGCAGGCTGAAGAGCGATTCAATGATCTGCGCCGCGCCATCTACACAAGCGATGAAGATTTCAAGGGACACGTGGCCGAGTCAGCGCCCGCGGGATACACGGGACCGCAACTGTCGTTCAAGGGAACCATCTTTGCGGAAATCCTGGCCAATGTCTTCCGTTACAACCTGCAGGACATTGCAGACAAGATCGACCAGAACGGGATGTATCACACTTCAACCAAGGGCGCCATCGAGTGGGGAGGCTACCGGGGATTTGGAACCTATCGCAACGACGTTGGCGGCTACTTTGACGTTTCCTATACGCGCGACATGGGGCGAAGCCTTCAGGAACTCGCCGGGCTGGGATATACGGCTGCAGCCGAGCGCTGCGCCGACTATTCTTTGCAGATGGCCCGGTCCTACGCGACGGACCCGGATCTGAAATTCAAGGACGTTCGTCTTCCGCCGCACTGGAGTATGCTGGTCAACCGGCCCAGCCCGCGAAGCTTCGAGAACGACGGGCAAGGCCTGACGACGTTGTTCCTTTTCAGGCTTTGGCAGCGGCTGCCCGATCGCGCTGATTGGCTTCGCGCCCGGTGGCCGGATATCAAGGCCGCTGGCGATTGGATTCTGTGGCAGTTTGCTCACCCTGAAATTTCGGGGGCTGCCAACGGCCTGCTTCACACCACGGGTGAAAGCGCAGATGGCAACGGCTATTCTGTCTACCCCGACACCGTCTGCATGTACGCTCTTGAGGCGCTGGCGCAAATGGCCTCTTCCATCGGAGAAACAGACTCAGCCGAAGAGTGGCGGAAGCGCGCCGGCGAAATGAGGCAGGCGATCACCAGCCAGTACGTTGTGAGCGATCCGAAGTACGGCCGGGTTTGGACGCTGAAATACGCAAACTGGATCGACAAGAGTTCGGTTCTGGGGCCTTTAGTCTTTCAGGCGGATGATCAGGGTTTTGCGCCGGAAGACAGCATCCCACAATGGCGCCAGGTCAATGAAGCGTCGTATCAGCGACTGATCGATACTTACAAGCCTTTCGGATTCTACGGACAGGCGATGGGTTACGGCCAGGGATTCGTTACCCAATCGGCGTTGCTTCTTGATCGAATGCACGACGCGACGCAGATGCTGGACTGGGCAGCAAAAGAGATTTACAACCCGCGACAAGGGTCATTCATTGTGCCCGAAGGCGTCCAAATTGATCCCACAGGCCGATTCTGGTATCCCATGGGCGACCTCGGCAACGGCGTGCAGGAAGGAGAAATCGTCAAAACCCTGCGCATTGTCATCGGCATGGACGATACGCATCCGGACCGCCTGCAGTTTTTCCCAAGGTTGCCTTACGACTGGAAGCAAATCGAAGTGGAAAAATATCCGCTGACATTTGCATCATCGGGAACGCTGGAAACGGCTTTGCTGAAATTCAATTTGGTACGTTCCGGCGAAAAAATGAATTTGAAAATCTCCGCCGATAAAGTCATCGGTTCCGTCGTCGTGCGCCTGGGGCCGTTTGCGGCGCAGCCCGAAGCGTCCAATGTTCGCGTGAACGGAATCATTCCGGCGGCAGCGCACGTTGAACACAGCGGGGATTCCTGGTGGATCAGATTCAAGACACCCGTCGGCCCAGTCCCCGGTACATCCAGGAGTCAATCAGCCGTCCGCAGCCCATACATCCCGTTCTTTCTGAAAAAAAGCGGAGAATAGTCTGCGGCGAAATTGACCGCGCGGGTAGAGTGCTAGTCGTTCGTGAGTACAATCTTGCCTTCAACAGGCCCTGATGCGAGCAGCTCTATGGCTTGTCTTGCTTGAAGAAGTGGAAACGTGCGAGCGACGAGAGGGTCAATCTTCTTTTCGGCGAGCAGCGCGAAGATTTTTGGCAGATTTTCGCGGAGGGGCCTGGGGTCTTTCTTGTACAGCGCCGAGATGCCGTAAAAGTCGCCGCGCCGACCGCGCAGACGCGCGCCGATGAAGAGATTGCCGAACATGACTAGTTTGGAAAGAACGCTTGAAGCTCCCATGAAACCAAAGCCAACGACCATTCCACCCCGACGCAGACTGGCGATGCAAGGACCGATATTGGCCCCGCCAACCGCATCGAAGACATAATCCACACCTTCTGGTTCGTGAGCACGCATGATGCGATCGAGCCGCCCTTGCCGATAGTCGATCGGCACGGCGCCGAGCGACCGTACGGTGTCATGCTTCGTGCTCGATGCAGCACCGTACGTCTTCACTCCTGCGAGCCTTAGCAATTGGAGAGTGGCAGAGCCCACGCCGCCCGCGGCTCCGGTGACGAGCGCGACCTGGCCGGCTTGCACCTTTGCAACGCGATGAATCATTTGCGAGGCCGTGACGAAATTCATGATCACGGCTGCCGCATCGCGATCGGAAACGCCGCCGGGAATCGGTAGAAAGTGATGGGCCTCGCGCACCAGAAGCTCCCCGAAGCCGCCATAGACAGTGAGTGCGGCCACGCGCTGACCGAGGATGAAACCGGTAACGTGTTCGCCGATCGCATCAATCTCCCCGGCTACCTCATAGCCAGGGACAAATGGAATCTTGGGCGCGAACATGTAGTTGCCCTTCAACATGAGCAAATCAGTCGCGCCGACGCCGGCCGCACGAACACGCAAACGGAGTTGTCCAGGACCAGGAACTTCGACCGGCAACTCGACGACTTGAAGGACTTCGGGTCCGCCCTTTTTCGTGAGCATCACGGCTCGATACTTTGCCGCCATTTCAACCCTCTTCCGGGTTCGATGCACGACCTTCTCGATACCTTGTCGATAAGGACCATAGGCTCGCGACATCAAGGCCGCGTTGTTCGACTGTTACAACGCCGCGCCGCACCCGGAACAAAACCGAGCGCCTTGCGGGTTGGGGCGCTGGCAGTGCGGGCAGGCCGTGAGCGGATTCACCGAAGCCAAACTCTGGACAGGAGCCGCGCTCGCGGACGGCATGTTTACGGTCATGTTGACCGGCTGGCTCCATCCCGGCACAGCGATTCCCAGGGACGCTGCGATTCCTGCTGCCTGGATGGCGTTGAACTCGCGTACGCGGCTGGGCATGAAGAAGCACTCGATAAAGCCGAGAAACGTGGGGATGCTGGTCCAGCAGAAAACGCAATAGAGAATCCCCAGACCTGTACGGCGCAGATAGAAGTGATGCACGCCGAAGGTCCCGAGGAAAAGCGCCAGCAGAATACCAACGACTTCGTCGCGGCGGACCGCTTCGTAATGCTGGTAAAAGATGGCTTGCGGATTGGGATACGGGACGCTGCTCATGGCTGAATCTCCTCGTTCCTGCTCCCTTCAAACTACGCAAGCGGCTGCTGCGCGGTTCCCTTCCGCTGCTGCACCGACGCCAGATCGAATTGTCCCATAGAAAGGCAGCGGCTAACATCGAATGCATGATAAGCGGTAACAAACCGAACGCGTCCGCCGACGCAGCCGAGAGCGGCACCTTCCTCATCGGCGGCGATCTGCCCGTCCACCGGCTCGGCTACGGGACGATGCGCCTGGTGGGCGAGGGTGCCTGGGGCGAGCCGTCCGATGCAGCCGAAGCCCGCCGCGTATTGCGCCGCGCAGTGGAGCTCGGCGTCACTCTCATCGATACCGCCGACGCCTACGGTCCCGAAATCGCCGAGCGACTGATTGGCGAAGCCCTCGCGCCCTATCCACCGGGGGTAGTTATCGCAACAAAGGGTGGGATCACGAGGCAAGGTCCGGCAAAAACCGAGTACGTGGGTCGCGCCGGTTATCTAATCCAATGTGTGGAGATGAGCCTGCGCCGGCTGAGGCTCGAGCGCATCGAGCTCTACCAACTGCATCGCATCGACCCGCGTACACCGCTCGAGGAGTCTTTGGGCGCGCTCAAGCGGATGCAGGAGCAAGGCAAGATTCGCCACATTGGCTTGAGTGAGGTCACGCCGGCCGAGATTGAGGACGCGGAAAAGATCGTCCCCATCGTCACCATTCAGAATCGCTATAGCCTGGCCGATCACCGCCACGAAGAGACGCTCAATTACTGCGCGCGCCGCGGCATTGGCTTCATGCCCTGGTATCCCTACGCGGGCGGTAAGCTCCTCAAACCTGATCACCCAAGAGCGCAGGAACTCATCCGCATTGCCAGCCTGCACCTGGTTTCCGTCTCGCAGCTCGCGCTGGCATGGCTCCTGCAGCGCTCACCCGTTATGCTGCCGATCCCTGGCACGTCAAAAGTCGCTCACCTCGAAGAGAACGTGGCCGCGGCCGAGATCAAGCTCAGCGCCCGGGAGTGGGCGGAGGTGGAGATAGCGGCAACGGTGTAGCCATCCAGCCGTTCTCGCCCACTTCGGCCAGATACCGCCATACATTCTCGAACTCGGAGAGCAGCGTTGACCCGTGAGCTCGCTCGGTCTCGCTGTTGATGAGTATTTGGTGATCCCCCTCGATAACCTGGCCCGGCTCGATCATCAGTGTCTCCGCGTTTGAGAGCCCCATCAGCACCATGCAGTTCGCAATCTGATGGTGCACATTGAACGGATCGTTTTCGTTCAGGAACGCGAAAAAGCGCGAAGGCGGCGTGGCGCTTGGGCGCGCCTGCCAGGGTGCGGGTTCGCCAAGATCGTCAAGGTAATCCTGCGGACCTGAGAACATCAGCACGTTGTCCACATCAAACATCTTTCCCAGATAGGCAGCGTGGCCGGATCCCTGCGAATGACCTGCAACAACGACGCGGCTCCAGACTGGTTGGCCGTCAGCAACAAACTCGCTCCATCCGCCGTCGGGATCATTTTTTACGAGATAGACCAGCAGCTTCTGCAGCCGGTTCAGAATGGAGTTGGCGCGATCGACATTGATCTCGTCGCTCACTGGAGCACCCGTGACAATGGCCTCGCGGTAATGGTCGAAGCAGGCGCTATTCTGGCTGTGCGCGCAGGAAACGGCGAGCACGCTGTTCTCGTAATCCAGGCCGATGGCGTGGTAGCCCCACTTCGTAAATGCGCTGTCGATCGTCAGGCTCGATTCCGCCTTGCTCCCCGTACCGACAAAGAACACGAGCAGCCGGTGCGCAGAAGCCACTTGCGGATCGTAAAGAGCAATGTGCGGACCGTGGACCTCCTCAATGGCGGGATCGGTTTGCTGCGGATCGACGTGCAGCAATGTCATCTCGGCGCGGATATCCACGCTTGCCAGCATCAGGATCAGGAATGCAAAGATTCCGGCAAAACGAGGACGCAAAGCGCCAGCGACCGAGTTCATAGGGCGGAGGTTTCTCCTTCAATCTTCAGTGGACAAGTTTACCCCGCTGATCATGACTCCCTTTCGCCTGCCGGCCGGTTTATCCTTGGCTCGATGCCCAAGACCCTCTCTGTGGCGCTGATTACGCGGAACGAGGCGGCCAATCTGCCGCGCGCGCTCGTTAGCGTGCGTTGGGCGAATGAGATCGTGGTCGTCGACTCGGGCTCGACGGACGCAACCCTCGAAATCGCGCGCAACGCTGGCGCGCGTGTCTTTGAGGAACCGTGGAAGGGCTTTGCCGCACAGAAGAATTCGGCCATCGCCAGGACCACGGGCGACTGGATTCTTTCGCTCGATTCGGACGAAGAAGTGAGCCCGGAACTCGCAAGCGAGATCCAGAAACTGCTTGCCGGCGAGCCTGCCTTTAGCGCCTACCGCATTCCGCGGCTCAATCATTTTCTGGGCCGGGCGCTGCGCCACGGCGGCTACTGGCCCGATCCCAAACTCAGATTGTTCCGGCGCGGCGCGGCGCAATTTGAGGAGCGGCAGGTACACGAGACCATGCGTGCCGACGGGCCCGATGGCCTGCTCCGAGGTCATCTGATTCACCATTGCTATCCAACAATGGACGATTACATCGAGCACATGAACCGCTATAGCGGCATCAATGCGGAGATGCTGATTGCGTCGGGCCGCGCCAGCCGGTCGTGGATCTGGCTGGTTTGGAACGGGCTTGTGAATCCGACCGCGACATTTGTTTATAACTACATCTTCAGGCTTGGATTTCTCGACGGCCGCGAGGGGCTGCTCCAGCACCTGAACCACTCGGTTTATATCCACTGGAAGTTTGCCAAGGCGTGGGCCGACGCACGAGACCAGCACTCAGCCGGGCACTGAACCGCGGGCGCCCAATCCTCAATGCTGATGCGCCCCGCGCCCCGCGACGAATGCAATCATCCGCAGTAACAGCAGAAGGACAAAGAGCGCCACGGCGAAGGCAATCAGCATACTGCCGGCGCGTGGCTCCGCCGATGGTTTTTTGGCTTTCCGCTTCATCGAAGGTTCAGCTGGAAACGCACTGAGTGTACTCCAACTTTGCGCCCCTTAAGCTGCGATGACCCTTCGGCATTCGCCGAAGGGTCATCGAAAAAGCTGGAAGCTAGAGGCTGGAAGCTGAAAACTGTCTCTTCGGCTTCGATCCCCACAGACCATACCATGCGATGTAGAGATAGCAGAAGAGCGGCAGGACGAATGCTTGCTGGATGCCGAAGCGGTCAGCCGCCGCGCCTAGCAGCGCCGGAATCACCGCTCCTCCGACAATCGCCGTCATAATCAAACCCGACCCTTTGCTCGTCATCGGCCCCAGGCCGGCAATGCCCAGCGTAAAAATGTTGGGGAACATGATCGAGTTGAAGAAGCCGCAAAGCACGAGCGTCCAAATGGCAACCTCGCCCGATGTCAGCATTGAGGTGATAACCAGCGCCGACGCGGCAAATCCAAAGATGCCCAGCAGCTTGCCAGACTGGACCTTGGTCAGGATCCAGGAACCCAGCAGGCGGCCCACCAGCGCGCCAAACCAGTAAAGCGACGCCAAATCCGATGCAGTCTTGAGCGAACTCATGCCTTGCGATTTGAAGTAATTCACCGCGATCGACGCCAGGCCGACTTCTACGCCGACATAAAAGAAGATGCCCAGCGCGCCCAGCACCGTGTGCCGGTAGCTCCAAATGCTGCTGCTCGCCTGCGCTCCGCCCTCCTTCGCTGGATGGGACGATGGCGGTTGGTCAATGTGGGGCAAGCGAGAAAACGCTACGGCGATACCCAGCAGCAGCAACGCGCCCGCGATGGCGATATACGGCGCGCGAACCGTGTTGGCAATAGCCGCCGGCGTGGCAAACTTGGTCGGATCGGTCAGGATGAATGCGCCGGCAAAGATCGGTGCCACAGTGGTTCCGATGGAGTTGAATGCCTGCGCCAGCGTCAGGCGTACTGAAGCGCTGGCCTCCGGACCCAGAATCGCGGCATACGGGTTCACTGAAGTCTGCAGCGCCGTCACGCCCGCGCCCACTACAAAACAAGCCGAGAGGAAGAGCGGGAAGTTCACCAGGTTTGCTGCCGGAATGAATAGCAGACAGCCCACTACCTGGATGAAGAGCGACATCACCATCGTCTTCTTGTAGCCAATCCACTCGATCAGCTTTGAGGTTGGCGCGGAAAAGACAAAGTAGGCGAGGAAGAACGCCGACTCTGCCAGCATCGCCGACTTGTAGCCAACGTTGAAGATTGACCGCAGGTGAGGCACCAGCGCCATGTTCAGCGTGGTGACGAATCCGAACGCCAGGAACAGCGCCGTAACGGTAACGAACGGAGCAAAGTAGCCCGGCGACGTGAGCGGCGCAGAACCCGATCCCGACACCCTGGAGCCTTCTGCCATAAAACGCAATTCCCCACTTTCCCAGAATTCGATCGTTGCCGATTCGGAATTCTGCCATCTCCGGCTCAACCAACACTATACGGGGAGACCGCCTTCGCGCGCTGCCCGGAACGCAAGGTCAGACCGCCCTTTAACAACGTCAATTCGGGTGAGTCAGCGCGAACCCTCCCTCGGTCCTGCAATAAGCTTTCGCGCCGTTGGCCGGAAATTTAATAACAGGCTCTGGCATGTCGCAATATCCGCTATTCTCATGATGAAGCGAGGTACGATCGATGGCCATTGCGATGCTGAGCGGCGCCAGGACAAAGAAGATCCTGGTGGCCCTTGAAGGCAACTGGCAAGCCGAGATGGACGGTTACCACACCTACAACACGCTGGCCGACCGCGATACCGATCCCGTACGCGCGCAAGTGCTGCGCCATCTGGCCCAGGCCGAGATTGAGCACGCCACGCTATGGGAGGGCCGCATTAAGGAGTTGGGCGGGACTGCTCCCGTTTACAGGGGAGGCTCCGGCGGGCAGGCCGATTCGCTGGCCAACCGCGCAGGCGGCATGCGCATGGCGTTGCGGCGCCTTGAGATTGAAGAGAGCCGCGACATCGCGCGCTATGGCGAGCAGTTGAAGGCGCTGGGCGACGAGGGCTCAGTCGCCATCCTCGAGCACGTGATCCAGGACGAAAAAGATCACTACCGCGAGTTGGGTTCGCTGTTGCGCGGCCACTACACCGCGCCAGCCGGCGCCCCCAAAATCGACGCCAAGGCTGTCCTTGAAGAAATGCTGGCCAAGCGCAACCAGGGGCGCAAGCAGCCCGGAGCGTGGATTGGCGACGCAATTTATGGCGTGAACGACGGCCTGGGTGCAATCTTCGGCATCGTCTCGGGCGTCTCCGGTGCAACTGCGGGCGATAGCAAATACGTGCTGCTCGCCGGGCTCTCCGGCATGATCGCTTCCGCGCTCTCCATGGGCTCGGGCGCATATCTCGCCGCCAAGAGCGAGCGCGAAATCTACCACGCTGAGATTGCTCGCGAGCGCGAAGCCATCCAGATGAATGGCCCCGAGGCACGCGAGCTGCTTTCGCTCTATTACCAGGTAAAGGGACTGCCCGAGGAAGACGCGCTGCACATGGTCAACCACATTGCCAGCGATTCCGAGCAGTTGCTGCGCGCGCTGTCTGCCGAGCGCCTGGGCACCTCAGAAGAGGCGCTGGCCAACCCCCTCGTCTCGGCCACATCCGGCGCGCTATCGACGGCGGTCGGCGCCATCATCCCGGTCATTCCGTTCTTCTTCATGCAGGGCATTCCGGCCGTCATTGCCGCGGCAATTGTATCGCTAGCGGCGCACTTCGCCGTTGGCGCCGCCAAGAGCCTCATCACTGTGCGGTCGTGGTGGTCTTCGGGCCTGGAGATGACCGTGGTCGGCGCCGTCGAAGGTGCGGTGACATACGGCATCGGTATTCTCCTCGGTAAGGGTGGCATCTAGCGGCGCCGGCCGGGTGCCCGTCCCCGCGGTAACGGCGATCTCCAGATCGAGTGTTGCGCGGGCCTCCACGCCCGCACCTGCTCAAGTCCGCAGATAACTCCAACAATTCTTCGTTAGCCTTCCAACGGGCCTTTTGACTTCACCTTTGCCGCAAACTCCATCAACTCCACCGGCGCGCCGTCGTCTAGAATCATCGCCACCTTGACGCCCGCCGACGGGTTGTTCGGCGCCACCAGGATCTCTTTGCCCTCCAACGCAGCTTCCAGATTGTCCACTTCAAACGCCACATGGGGAACGGTCATGAGAACCTTCGGATACGGCGCATCTGGTTCGAAGCGCATCCACTCAATCCCGTAGGGGCTCGACTCGAATCCCGAAACATGCACCTTCAGGTGTGGAAGGTGGCGCTCGCCCGCGCGAGGCGTCGTCGTAGGGATGCCGACGTGATGGTATCGCCACCCCTTGCGTGCAACCGCCGGGCCCTCATGACCCAGCCGCCCGACTGGCGCAGATACTGAAGTCTGATCAGGAGCTCCCTGTTTCAATCGCCACTCCTTCCGTCCGGTTCACCAACTGTTTCATGTTAGCTCTGTTGAAGGAATACGGATGCACGGTTTCGCGCTAAAATAGAACTTGTCGTGACCCTCCACCAGCCCATCCCGGCCCTCCTCTAGCGGCGCCCGCCGCACATACTTGTTCTGCGCTTTGTCCACTTTTTCGCTTTCCACTGCACTCATCCAAAACCTGAAACCGCGGAGCGGCATATGATCTTCGATCGCCTGGAACAGATGGAGAAGCGCTACAACGACATGCAAGCGCAGTTCGCGCTACCCGAGGTGCTGAACGACCACGAGCGCTACCAGAAGACCGCCAAGGCTCTGCGCGAAATCGAGATGCCCGTGGAGAAGTTCCGCGAGTTGAAGCAGGTGCGCAAAGGATTAGCCGACGCGCATGAGCTGCTTGCCGGCGGCGACGCCGACATGCGGGTAATGGCGCAGGAGGAGATTGCCGCGCTGGAGCCCCGCGCAGAAGCCCTCGAAGAAGCGCTGAAAATCCTGCTGCTGCCCAAAGACCCGAATGATGACAGAAACGTGATTCTTGAGATTCGGGCTGGCACGGGCGGCGACGAGGCCTCGCTGTTTGCCGCCGAAGTCTTCCGCATGTACACACGTTTTGCCGAGCAGAAACGATGGAAGGTTGAAGTGCTGTCACTTTCTGAATCGGGCGTGGGCGGATACAAGGAAGTGATCGCCATCATCGAAGGGGACCGCGTCTACTCACAGCTGAAGTGGGAGAGCGGAGTACACCGCGTGCAGCGGGTTCCGAAAACGGAGACGCAAGGCCGCGTGCATACCTCGGCCATCACCGTCGCGGTGCTGCCCGAAGCCGAAGAGGTCGACATCAAGATCGAAGCCAAGGACATCCGCATCGACACTTTTTGCTCCTCGGGCCCCGGCGGGCAGTCAGTGAATACGACTTACTCTGCCGTGCGCATTACGCACCTGCCCACCAATACCGTGGTGAGCTGCCAGGACGAGAAGTCGCAGATCAAGAACCGCGAGAAAGGCATGCGCGTGCTGCGCTCGCGTTTATATGAAATGGAAATGGAAAAGCAGCAGGCGGAGCTGGCCAAGGAGCGCAAACAGATGGTCGGCACGGGCGACCGCAGCGAGAAGATTCGCACCTACAACTTCCCGCAGAACCGGCTCACCGATCACCGCGTCGGCCTCACGCTCCATCAGCTCGATCTGGTGATGGAGGGCCGGTTGCAGCCCATCGTCGACGCGTTGATTGCTCACTACCAGGCCGAACAACTGAAGGGCGAAACGCAGGCCGCCTGAATCATGTAAACAAAATCCGCATCGGTGTCGCCGCTTCTACGCTGCCCTTGACCTTATCCGACAGTAGGCCCGTTTCAGGATCGCGCGCGAACACGCTGATCAAGTTCGAATCCTGATTTGCCACCAGCATCCAGTGTTCCGTGGGATCGAGCGTGAAATTGCGCGGAGTTTTCCCTCCGCAATTTGACCGTTTCATTGGCGTCAGGCTGCCGGTTTTCTGGTCGGCGCGGAATGAATACAGAAAGTTGTCGCCCCGGTTGGCAAAGTAGACGAAGCGGCCGTCGCGCGTGATCACCGTATCGCAACCAGTCGAGCCAGCTTCAGGACCCGCGGGCAGAAGCTCGATGCGATTCACCAGCGTCAGGCTTCCGTCGGCTTTGTGCCACTCCAGCACATCCACTGTGGAAACGAGCTCATTCATGCAGTAGGCCGTGCGGCCGTTGGGATGGAAGTGCAGCGTGCGCGCGCCGGAGCCGGGTGCACCGTGGTAAGTTCCCGCGGGCGTCATTTGCGCCGTAGCTGGCTCGGGCCTGTAGATGTGGATGCGGTCGCCGCCCAGGTCATTGATGTAGGCAAAACGATTGTCGGGCGAGAACGAAACAAAGTGGGCATGCGCGGTCGGCTGGCGCACGGGATTGGGGCCGTGCTCAGTGTAGTGCTCGGTCCACACCGGCTCGCTGAGCCTGCCATCTTCGATGCGAAAGCTGGACGCGCTGGCGCCGGTATAGTCAGCTGCGAGCAACATACGTCCGCTGTGGTCGGGCGCCACGTGGCAGGTGCCTGTGCCGGCCGAGTTGCGCGCAGAGAGTGGTTGCAAATCCCCACCAGTCAGGCGAAAGCTGGCTACTTCGCCGGTCGGCTTGCCTTCAAATGAATCCAATTCCGACGCCGAGTAGACGAAGTCGTTCCCGTGCGAAAAGGCCAGCCATGCGACTTTGGGAACTTTGGCGGCCACACCGGCCGGACTCAAACTTGCGGTGACGGGATCCCAGTCATAGGCGAGAATCCCGTCGGGTGCGCTGGAGCCGATGAAGACTCGCACAGGGCGTGCCGTCGCAGAGGCGGCAGCCCGGAGAAAGCCGGGTGCGGCGAGGGTCGTGAGTGTGGCAGAGGTGGCGCTAAAAAATGTCCGGCGAGTAAGGTATGTCATGACAGTTGCCATTGTCGCCGATGCGGGCCTCCGTATGCTATTGGATGCCACCTTACTGCAAGGCGAAGTCCACATTCACCGTGGTGTCCACTTCCACGGGCTGGCCATTGAGTAGATACGGCCGGTAGCGCCACTGCCGCACCGCATCGATTGCGGCCTGCTGCAGCATCGCGGGGCCACTCACTACACGCAGGTTCTCAATTGACCCGCTCTTCGAGATGGTAGCCTGCAGCACCACCCTACCCGAAAGGTGCGTAGCGATCGCGATGGACGGATAGTGAGGAACCACCTTATAGATCAGATAGCCCGTCATCACGCCCGAGGAGACGAGCTGGGTCGATTTGACCGCTTGCCGCACATTGGGCTGCGCGGCGCGCCCGTTGAATAGGTTGTCTGGGCTTGCATAGCCATTGCCGCCGTCTCCGAGCGCGGCAACGTTGACAGGCATGGGTTCCTCCTGCGTGCTGGGAATCCAGGGCTTGTCCGGAATCATTGTGGGCGCCTGGAGGACACCTGCATGAATCTGCGACTGCGTGGCCTGCGCGTGCACTGGCTGAACGGCCGGCTTGGGTTCCTCTACCGGTTGCGGCGGAGCCGCCATCAGAAAGGCCATCGCCATCTGCGGCAGAGCCTCAGGGTAGATAAGCGGAATGAGGATCAGCGCCAGCAGGACGGATACGTTGAGGCTGAATGTCGCCATCATCCAGCCACGGCTGCGCGTGCGGATTCTGCCTGTAGATTCGAACGTGGAGTCTTCAAACATGGCCTGCCTCCCTCAAATTCAATTCAGCCGCGCCAACTGGGAGGCGGAAGTCCTTCCGCAGAGCGTAGCGGGACGGCCCGCTCTGCGCGCCTGGCGCGGGGAGCGGGGATTCACGGACTTCCGTTCATCTCATTCGGCACCACTGTGCTTGTGTAGACACCGCGCTGCAGCAAACTGTTCCCGGACCCGAGAAAAAAATGCGCGCGTGGGTTACACTCCAAGAAATTGCGACGATTCGCTGTGGAGTTGGCATGAAGCTGTCTCACTTGCTGTTCCTGGCTGCGTTTGCAGCGCCTCGCGCGCAGGCCCCGGTCCCTCAAGCGCCCGATCCGCAAGCCACGCTCCGCTACATTCACGCGGCATGGGACACACTCACGCGTTCTGCCACCGATTGCAGTTCGCTGGTCGATACCAAGATCGCGGATGTTTCCGTCCTGTATCTTCCCGCTGAAGTTGCGACTCCTCCCGGCGTGGCCGAACTTGAGCAGAAGTGCCAAGTGAAAGTGATCCATCTGCCGCGGCGGATTGAAAAGCTTGCAGATGTACGGCCAGACGAATTGCAAAAACCAGGCTTGCTCTATCTGCCGAACCCGTACGTCGTTCCCGGCGGGCGCTTCAACGAGATGTACGGCTGGGACAGTTACTTCATTCTTCTTGGACTGGAGGCCGATCACCATGAGGCGCTGGCCAAGGGCATCGTGGGCAACTTCCTCTTCGAGGTCGACCACTACGGAGCAGTGCTGAACGCCAATCGCACCTACTATCTGACGCGATCGCAGCCGCCGGTTCTGACCTCGATGATCCGGGTGGTTTATGAAGACCCCGCGAGCTTTCCGGCCACACCGGCGGGTCGCGAGCAGGCACAGGAGTGGCTGGCGCACGCCTACGCGATTGCGGAAAAAGACGAGTCGACGTGGATGCGGCCTGAACACCTTGCCGGCCGAACCGGACTGGCCCGCTATTTCGACTATGGATCCGGCCCAGTGCCGGAGATGGCCGATGACAGCACCTACTACCCCGACGTGATCCGCTCTCTGGTCCAACATCCCAGTGCAGCCGGCACAACGTTTCTCGTGAAAGGCTACCGAGCATCCCGGCGCAACGGAGGCGGCACGGCTGAAGCAGACCAGTTGCGACGTAGATGCGAGCGCGGTGTGCATGCGTGCCTGGTTCGGCGGTTACCGGCTGAGCCACGACTTCTACGAAGGCGACCGCGCAATGCGCGAATCGGGATTCGATACCAGCGATCGTTTCGGCCCGTTTTCGGGAGCAACGCATCACTATGCACCGGTGGACCTGAATTGCCTGCTCTACCGCTATGAGCGCGATCTGGCACATATGGCGCACCTGCTTGGCAAAACCGCAGGACGCGCGGCTGTGGGACCGGCGGGCAAATGCGCGCGCAGCGGCAATGCAGCGATACCTTTGGCTGCCCAAGGAGGGCGTCTTCGCGGACTACGATTTCGTGCGCGGCAAGGCGTCGAATTACGCGTTCATCGCTTCGCTTTATCCGCTGTGGGCGGGCGTGGCGACACGCGAAGAGGCGAACTAGATGGAGGCGAAGTTGAGCGTATTCGAGCGACCCGGCGGACTATCGACCAGCGACACCAACACCGGGCTGCAATGGGACGAGCCTTATGGATGGGCGCCGACAAACTGGATCGCCGTTGCCGGGTCTCGAAGCCATGGGCTTCCACGCCGACGCCGAACGCATCGCAAAGCACTTCGACGCGACGGTCGATGCCGGCTTTGCGTCCGACGGCACCATTCGCGAAAAGTACAACGTCGTTGCCGGCAATGCACAAGTCACCGTGAGCAACGGCTACACGCAGAATGTGATCGGTTTCGGCTGGACGAACGCGGTGTATCTCAAGTTCAGCGAGATTGCGAATCGTCCCGCGCCGTGATCACCGACCGTGGCGCATTCAGCGCTCCAAGTTTGCGCGAATCGACAAATCATCGTTCTCAAGCCGCGCCTCGACCGGGTGTTTGAAGCGAATGAGCGCGATCCACATGCCGTCGTTGTCGCTCCTCCACACCAATGTTCCGCCCAACTCGTGGGCAATCAGATCCGGCGGCAGATCGTGGTGCAGGCCGAAATAGCGCTCGTCGAGCGCCTCGCCGCCGAGATTACAGCAACGGCGAGGGCGGATCGTATTTGGTTGAAAAAACCAGGGCGACCGAGTACTTCTCCGGCTCCTGTGCGGCACGCTCAATTTGCGCGGCGGTGAAAGTCGTCGATGGCGCCAAACATCCCACGGCTGCTTCACGTAGCCCAGTTCGGGCTTGCGTCAGTTCGTCGGTCATAGGCCATGCCGTGAGCACGGTCGGCGCCGGGATAGAGCTTGGTGAGCTCCGCGATCGCCGCCTGATGCATGCGCATCACGCGCGCATAAGCCAGATTGTCTTCCGGCGCGAATCCATAGGGCGGATTGATGAACAGGCCCGCGAGAAACGCCGCCGCGGACTAAGAGCGCGAAACCGTACCAGTAAGGCACGCGGCGGTAAAACGTGCAACGGCGAGCAACAGCACCAGCGGATACATGGGCAGCAGATAGCGCGTAAGCAAGGCGCCGCCCAGGAAACTGAAGACGAGCGCGTTCGACCAGGAGCAAAAGAAAGATGCGCAGCAGTACGACGGACCGCGAGAGCGTGGCGCGGTCGTTGCCTTCCGCGTCAGGGCGCGGAGTCGAGCAGCAGCGCGGCGAAGGCCATCAACACCGGCACAAAAAGATTCATGTGCGCGGTCAGGTGCAGGATGCGATGGCCGAAGGCCGCAAGAATGCGCAGCGGCGCGAGCGTGGACTCGGCGTTGTAGCGCAGGTACTCGGGATTGCCGAAGAGAAAGCCGGTCTTGGCGTAGTGATAGGCATACCAGCCGGCCAGCGGCAGCACGCAGCTGCTAAACCACGCAGCTTCGCGCCACAGCCGGCGGCGCGCCGGAGCACTCAGCCCGAATGCCCTCCACCATGTTGATCGCGGCCAGAGTGAGCGGAATGGCGATGGCGGTTTCCTTGAAAGCGCGGCCGCGGAAAACCAGATTGCGGCGGCCCAGTGGATTGCGACCGCGAACGGGCAGCGCGTAAACCAACCCCCACAGCGAGCACGCGGCGGCAAAGATGTCGGCGTGGGCAAGCGAACTCTGCGCAAACCAGATCGGGTAAAGCCCGGTCAGCAGCACGGTCCAGAAGGCGACTGAGATGCCACGCCGATAAGGCGCATGGCCAGGCGCCACACGGCGAGCAGCGCAAGCGCGGCCACCATCAGCACGGCTTCGCGCGTCACTTCCGGATAAAAGCCGGAGACCTTCCACCACAGCGCAAGATAAATGCTCGGCAGCGGCGGATGCGCATTGGTAAGCGTGCTGATAGGAATGAGCGAGCCGGTGCGGAAAAAATCCCATGCCGCGGGAATGTAATAGCCTGCCTCGTCCCAGTAGTAAGGAAGGCGCAGCAGCGTGAAGTGGCTGGCGTAGAGCGCCATGAAGATGACTGGAAAAATCATCCAGAGCGGCAACGGCGCGTCCAGCCGCGGGAGTAAGGAATCTCTTTGAAGCGCAAGGGGCGGCTCCTGCAGTCGAATGCAGGGCGCCCGTCGCCTAGTTCACCGGCCCGCGCGGGAAGTTCTGGTTCTGCGGCTCCAGATTCAGCGTGCCAAAGGCCTGTTCGTATTGGCGCAATGTTCTGGCCCAGCACGTTCCAGAGCGCCTTGGCCTGCTGCGGGCTCAGAAAGATGGCCTGGTGGTTGCGAATGGTGACCTGTTCCGGGCTTTCACTGGAGGCAAGGCCGAAGACGAGCTGGAAGTCCCACACGCTCACGCGCACCTGCACGCTATTGGCGTAGGACTCGCGGTAGTCAGCGGTCTGGGTCGAGATTCACTTGAGGCTGCTGCGGAGTTGGACTCATGATGCAACCAGATTACAGCTTTGCACAGCCTTACTGAGCTTCAGCTTTCAGCTCTTCGTCGTGATCATTGCCTCGAGTCTGTCGCCAGGACGATTGAAAGCTGACGTGCCGATGGCTGTAAGCCCTCTGTGCAGGTCGCCTGCCAGCGGGCAGCCCTCGCAGCGGGCAGTGCGGCCGCAGTGAGCCTTGCCCACGGCGACGGTCAGCGCATGAAACTCGTTGAAGAGCTGCGCCTGTTCAGGTGCCGGATCTTGGCAAAGGCGCGGCGCGTGAGATCGGCGAGGGCATCGTAGGAGATCCTGGCCCGGCCCGCTGCGCGGCTTCAAGAGCCTGTGGCGTTCGGCGATGCGGCGCAGATACTCATCGGCCACGGGAACCGCATGGCCAAGCGCGTAGAGCAGTATTGCGTCAGCAGTTTCGGGGCCGACGCCGGGCAGATGCGAGAAGCCGTCTGCGCAGCTCCGGCGTGGGCGTCGGCAGCCAGAGCCTCGAGCGATCCGCCGAACTCTTTGTCGAGCATCGTGACGAATGCCTTCAGCGCAGGCGCCTTGCGCGTGATAGAAGCCGGAAGGCCGAATGAGCCGGCGCAGTTTTGCGAGTGGAATTGTGCGCAGCCCTTCGGGCGTGAGCGCACCCGCCGCGCGAAGATTCGCGAGCGAACGCTCCACGGCCTTCCATGCGGTGTTCTGGGTGAGATAAGCGCCGAGAATCACCTCAAAGGGCGTCTTTGGCCGGCCACCATTGCTGCGGTCCGTAAGCGCGCATCAAATGCATCGTGCATGCGGCGCAGGCGCTTTGCCGATCTAGCGCCGGTCTCCTGAGCGAGTGTAGTGCGGACTTCCAGGTCCGCACGTAAGGTCGACGCCGTCTTTGTACGCTGTGCATGCCTCGTCGTGGCCACATACTAGCATAAGAGGCACGACCCTGGCATTGGACCCGTAAGGAGTTTGGATGAAGAGTCACACGGAGTATCTGGTCTTTGAAACGCGCAAGCGGCGCGAGATGGTGCACATCACCGACGAGGTGGAGCAGATTGTCGAGCGCAGCGGCGTGAAAGACGGCCTGTGCTTCGTCTCGCCCATGCACATCACGGCCGCGATCTACGTCAACGACCTCGAAAGCGGGCTCATCGAGGACATCGGCAAATGGCTCGAAGAGCTGGCGCCGGCACGGCCCGACTACAAGCACCACCGGACCGGCGAAGACAACGGCGACGCGCATCTGAAGTCGCTGCTTGCTGCACCACGAAACCACGCTGCCCGTCACCAACGGCAAGCTCGATCTGGGCACATGGCAGCGGGTCTTCTATGCCGAGTTCGACGGCCAGCGGCGCAAGCGTGTGATCGTGAAAGTGCTGGGAGTGGAGTGGAGCGAGCCGAGTTAGCGGTGCTGGCGGAGTTCGTTAGCCGTGTCAGATTGCGAACTCCGCGAACATCGCCAGAGCGCGCGCTAACTCCGCCAGCTCCGCTTATTCCCCATCCGTCACCTTGCGCCAGGCGCCGGACGGATTGTCGCGTCGCCGGGCGCGGCGAAGTTGATCTTCGTGCGCGGCATCACCACCAGATCCACGCGGCGATTTTCGGCGCGGCCCTCGGCGGTGTCGTTGCTGGCCACCGGATGAAACTCGGCATAGCCGGCGGCCGAAATGCGGTCCGGAGGAATGGCCTTCATTTCCAGAAAGAGCCGCGCAATGTGCGTCGCGCGGGCCGACGAAAGCTCCCAGTTCGAATCGAATTGCGCGTTGTGAATGGGCACATTGTCGGTGTGGCCCTCGATGCGCAAATCGTAAGGCGTGGCGCCCAGCTTGGCGGCGATCTGCCGCAGCGTGGGCAGTGCCTCGGGCTTGGGCGCGGCCGAACCGGAGTCGAAGAATCCCGCCTCGCGCAGGCTGATCACCAGCCCATCGCGGCCCATCTCGAGAGAAACCGTATGCGCAGCAATCTGGCTGGCGAGAGTGCTCAGGTCAAATCGCTGGCGAAGCCGGTCGAGATCGTCCTTCACCTGAGCCGGCGAAAGCACGTCTTCGCCCATCACAGCATTTGCCGGCTGGGCCGATTGGTCGTTTCCATCCGGAGTCTTGCGATGCACTGGCTGGCGCCATCGGGAAGCGCTCCCATGGCAGTGGAAGGCGGAGTCGATCGCCTGCGACACCTGTGCCTGCTTCTTCTGGTCGGCTCTGCGCAAAGGCATAGAGCACCACGAAGAAGCCGAACAACAGGGTGATGAAATCGGCGTAAGAAACCAGCCAGCGGTCGTGGCTCACGCGGCTGCGCGGCACGCGGCGACTTCATGCGGCGCGCTCCTTCGGTCTTCGCGGTCGGAGTCGTCGAGAAAGCCGGCCAGCTTGATCTCCAGCATGCGCGGGTTCATGCCTTCGAGAATCGAGATCACGCCTTCCAGCATCATCTCGCGGCGGCGATGGCCGTTGCGGATGCGGATGCGCATCTTGCCCGCGAAGGGCAGGAAGAAAAGATTGGCGATGCCCACGCCGTAAATCGTGGCCACAAAGGCCACGGCGATGCCGCGGCCCACCTCGTTGATGTTGTCCAGATGCTGCATCACCTGGATCAGGCCGAGCACCGCGCCGAGAATGCCGATGGTCGGCGAAAAGCCGCCGGCCGACTCGAAGACCGCAGGCAGGCGCTCCTCGTCTTCGGTGATCGAGTCCAGGCTGACGCGCATGATCTTGCGCAGATCCGCGGGCTCGGTGCCGTCCACGGCCAGCATCAGCGTCTGCTTCAGAAACGGATCCTGGATCGTCTGCAGGTCGGCGTCGAGCGAAACCACGCCGTT
Organism: uncultured Acidobacteriaceae bacterium; assembly: GCA_963758785.1. GTDB lineage: Bacteria > Acidobacteriota > Terriglobia > Terriglobales > Acidobacteriaceae > Telmatobacter. Next base: position 757,303 of record CAVWXA010000003.1, on the reverse strand, counting down.
GCGGCGCGCCTTGTTGGCAAATGCGACCAGCAGGCCGATCAGCTGCGCATCGTGCTTGCGCGGCGCGGCAAAAAGATGCGCCAGGCTGCGGAACGCGGCCACCACCGTGGTCAGCGGAAACTGCAGCAGCACCGCGCCCAGCGTGCCGCCGAAGACAATCAGCGCCGCGGTGGGCTGCAGGATCTGGCCCAGGTTGCCGCCTTCGATCAGCAACCCGGCAATAATGCCGGCGATGGCCAGAAACGCTCCGCCGATGCTCGCTTTATCCATGTCTGGCTCCTCGAAACGTGCAGGCGCAATGTGCGGACCCTATTGCTTGCTGAGCCGCCGGTTTGTATGGGCTTCTGAGGCGCAGCGCGATTGGGCGGCGCAGGTCCAGACTGGCCAGAGCGCGCGACGCGCTCCAGATCGCCGAATTTGATGCAGTCGTTTGCGCCACCACCGCCAGCAGCCGCGCGCGATAGGCAAGCACCCGCTCCATCACCTCGGCGATCTCTTCGCGCACAATCAGCTTTTCTCCATTGATTAACGTCAGCATCGTGTCCGGAGAGGCTTCGGCGGTCTTGATCAGGTCGCTGTTCAGCACCATGGGACGGCCGTTGAGCCGGGTCAGTTCGATCATCGCCGAATCTCCTTGCAGAAGTTATCGGCGGAGGACGGCAAAGGTTAAAGAATTAGAACAAATGGGGCAGAAGTGTCCACGTGCTGGACATAAAAGCGCAGTGGGATAAAGTCCGTCAAGCGCCGCGCCGAAAAAGGGGCCAGATGCGACGGTTCCAAGCCGCGAGCAGCTACCCGACGACAAAAACAGGGCAGCGCATTCGGAAGAGGGCCGCAAATCCACGCATCCACAAGGAGAACCCCATGTCCCTGGGTGTCTTGAATAACCTCTCCGCGGTGTATGCGGAGAACAACCTCAACAACACCAACAACAGCCTGAACACCGTCTGCAGCAGTTGTCTTCCGGATCGAAGATCAACTCCGGCGCGGACGATGCTGCCGGCCTTTCGCTGGTCGACGGCCTTCAGGCCAACCAGACGGCTCTTACCCAGTCGGAAACCAACGCAACTGAAGGCGTAGGCCTGCTGCAGGTTGCCGATGGCGCTCTCTCGCAGGTCACCAGCCTGCTCAACCGGGCCGTGACGCTGGCTACCGAAGCCTCGAACGGCACCCTCAACAGTTCGCAGGACGCAGCCGCCAACCAGGAGTACCAGTCGATCCTTTCGGAGATCAACAACATCGGCTCGACGACCACCTACAACCAACAGAAGGTATTCGGCGGCGCGGATGTAGGAATTTATACCGGTGACTCGTCTACTCAGAGCGCCTCGCTTGACAATCTGCACTTTGCGGCAGTGACTTCATCGAGTGTGGGCGATGCGGGTGGTACTGTGCAGCAGAGCAGCGGGGGCATTTTCGTCGATCTGTCGAGCGATTCCACTGCGGGCACGGCGGGGAGCGGTTCAGTGTCCGGTGGTGGCACGAAGGGCACGGCCGGCGTGCTGGGAACTGCGGCGCAGGCAGGTGACACCATCGCTGGCGGAATTACGTTCACCATCACGAATCCCGACAACACCACAAGCACGGTCGTCACGAACGCGACGAGCGTGGGCGACCTGGTCGCTGAGATCAATAAGGACGGGATCCCCGGCGTTACGGCCAGTTTAACCACAGCACAAGCGGCAGGAGATGTAGTGGGCGCGACTAACGCGGCAGGTACGACATATGACTTTAGTGGCGCTGCGGCAGGCGACACCGGGATCCTTCTTTCCGACACCGACGGCTCCAAAGTAGCGATTACTTACACCGACGCCGAATCCACGCCTGTGGCCCTCTCCGACTCAGTTACGACGACAACGGGGTCGGCTTCGTTCACCAGCAACAATTCAATTACAACCATCCAATACGTCGCTGGATCCAGCGAAACGAACGCCAACCTGACTACAAACAACTTGACCACTTCTGGCGGTGCACAAGCCACCTTGACTGCGCTCAATTCGGCTATCACCGACGTGGCGGCGCAGGATGGCTACATCGGCGCGCAGATCAACACACTGAACGCTGTAAGTCAGGTGCTCTCCACACAACAGGAGAACGTGCAGTCGGCGCAAAACGCAGTCCAGGCCACCGACTACGCGTCAGCAACCTCAAACATGTCAAAGTACGAAATTCTGAGCCAGACCGGCATCTCCGCCCTGGCGCAGGCCAACAGCATGCAGCAGGAAGTAACCAAGCTGTTGCAATAACCCTGACAACCGGCGGCGGCAACCGCGGCCCCAAATTGAAGGAGGGCGTCCGTACGGACGCCCTCCTTTCTTGTTGCCGCATCATCTGTTGTCACCGATGAGAAGTTCCCAATCCGCGACGCCACGGGTTGGTCGATCGGCTGCACTCGATTTGCAAGGGGGGAACACCATGGGCACGGTCGGGCTGAGTTTTGGGTCGCCGACGAGCGGAGCGGGGTTTGACGTAAGCTCCACTGTGTCTGAAATCGTAGGCAATCTTGAGAACGTCGAGACGCCCTGGAAAAACCAGCTCACTGCGCTACAGAGTCAGGACACGGTGATCTCGAGTCTGGGGACGTCGTTTTCCACTCTCTCCACCGACATGAATTCTCTGACCGATTTTCAGGGAGTTCTGGCGCAAAAGGAGGGGTCAAGCTCCGACACCAATGTTCTTGAGCTGAGCTCAGCGACCTCCGCGGCGACCGCCGGCACGCATTCGGTCGTGGTCGAGAACCTTGCCCAGACCTCGAGCGGCTACCTCGACGAAGTTTCGAGCGCATCCGACACACTCGCAGGCTCCATCACGGTCGAGGCAAGCGGAGGTTCGCAGACGTTCAATATCTCTGACCTCTCCTCGTCAAACCAGACGCTGACCGGTCTGGCGTCGGCGATTAACTCTTCCGGGATCGGCGTGACGGCCAATGTGCTGACCGATTCCTCGGGCTCCCGGCTCAGCCTGGTTTCAGCAACCTCGGGCGCCGCCGGGCAGATGACGATCACGTCCGCGTTGACCGACGCAAAGTTGGTGACCACAAAGAACACCACCGGGGCAATCAGCTACAACCCGACCGTACCCGGCAAGGATGCCAATCTCGAGATCGATGGTGTGCCGCTAACGAGCGCCTCGAACACTGTGACCAACCTGATCCCGGGCGTGACGTTCCAATTGCTCTCAGCCAGCCCGCAGCAGTCGGACAGCAGCCTTGAACCCGTGCAGGTGGTGATTTCGAACGACAACTCCGGAGTTGAGACCGCGGTGAACCAGCTTGTGACCGACTACAACTCCCTGATGAGCGCCATTAACACGCAGGAGGGGAACGACAGCACCGGCGCCGCCGAGCCGCTGTTTGGCTCACCCACGCTTTCGCTGCTGCAGCAGCAAATGCTTGGTGGTTTGAACGCGACCAGCCCCAACGGGTCTCTGGACTCGGTGACTGCCAACGATGGCGTGACGCTCTCCGGATCGATGACGATCAGCCTGGGCAACGGGGCAAAAGCCACGTTCCAGGTTGGGTCGGGCACCTCGGGCAACGGCACTTTCTACACCGGCTACGGCAGCAACTACAACACGCTCGACGGGCTCGCCGCCGCGATCAGCGCCGCGCCCCCCAACACGCCGGTCTCGTATACAGGGGGATCAAGCAGCGATAGCGGCAGCCTGACGGTGACGAATACCGACTCTCTCACCGGCGCCGCGCCAGAACTGGCCGGCGACCTCACAATCCAGGTGGGCACTGGCACAACGCAAACAGTAGCGATGGACGACGTGGATGCGGCGGAGGGTGGCACCACGCTCACCGACATCGCCAGCTACATCAACGATCCCATCAACTCGCCGGCTTTGGGCGTCACGGCATTGGTCGTGGACAACGGCGACGGCACGTCGACGCTGTCGCTGTCATCTTTGACCGGCGGCGCGCTCACTGTGGCTTCCGACCTCGTCATCCCCGGGCTGGGCGTGACGGCTTCTGTGATCACCAACAACGGATCCTCCTCGCTCTCGCTGATCAACCAGGCCTCGGGAACGAACGGCGCGCTGACAGTGACTTCCGGCCTTACCGCCAACACGCCGAGAGCGCTTACCTACACCGACACGCAAGCCGCCACCGGCTCTGCTACCGATACCGGAACATTGGGCGAAGTGAACGCGAGCGATCTCCTTGGCGGGAGTCTGGTGTTTCAGGTAGGTGGTGGCTCTGCGACTACCGTCTCAATGGCCGAGGTGGAAGCAGCCCAGGGAGGCACGACCCTGGACGACCTCGCGCAGTACATCCATTCCAACAGCGCTGCGCTTGGCGTGGATGCAACCACCGTGACCAACAGCGACGGAACGGAGAGCCTGTCTCTGGTGTCGAATACGGGAGGTTCGGCCGGCTCCATGGCCGTGACATCGAGCCCGTACGACACCAGCCAGACAGCCAGTGCAACGCTGCACTACACAGCTTCCTCCGACATCAACAACCTCACGTCGCTCGGCATCAGCGTGAACAACGATGGATCGCTCACCTTCGATGCCAGTGCGCTCGATTCGCTGCTGGACAGCGACTTCTCAGGCGTGGTGGGCTTCTTTCAGGACGTGAATAGCTGGGGGCAGACGTTCGGCAACATCTTGAACAATGCAGGCACCAGCTCTTCGACGGGCATTCTGAAACTGGCTCAAACCTCCAACAGCAGCATTGAAAGCACGCTCAACGCGGAGATCGCGAAAGAGGAGACCTACATTACGGCGCAGCAGAAGAGCCTGACGGCGGAGTTGAACCAGGCCAACGAAGTGATGCAGGAGCTGCCATCGCAGTTGCAGGGCATGAACGAGCTGTATGCAGCGATCACGGGCTACAACGAGAATTCGGGCGGTTAAGGAGCGTTGAATGGGAAATTACCGGGAGCGCGCGCTGGAAGGCGCATCGGCTGTGGATCTTGTGGTCGCACTCTACGACGGCATCCTTCGTTTTCTTTACGCGGCGATTGCGGCAGTGGAGCGGGACGATGCGGACGGTCGCCGGGCAGCAGTGAAACGGGCGCTGGACATCATTATTCATTTGCAGGCGCGGCTGCGCATGGATGTGGGCGGGCGGCCGGCGCAGACGCTGAGCGAGTTCTACGCGTCGATTTTCGCGCAGATTCTGCAGGCGTCGCAATCGGCTTCGAAGGCGAAATTCATGCATGCCATCGATTGCGTGAGGAATGTGCGTGACGCGTGGCGTGTAGCGGCGAAGGATCCGAGTGTCGGCCCGAATACAAACGCCGGCCCATCGCCGGTGATTACGATGCCGATGCCGAGAGAGCCGGAAGCGGATCGCATGTTAACGGGCATGGAAAAGGGGCAGAATGGGGCGGCGGGTTCAAGCTGGACGGCGTGACAATGACTCCGCTATTCGCCAGTATCCTCAAGGTCCACGTAGACCCGCGCGACCCCACGCGTTCGGTACTTCGAGAAGAAGACCTTTAGCCAGATGGCGCAGGTGCCGCGGGATTGGGCCAGTGCGCCGCTGCGAGCTGAGACCGAGCGGCATCAACCTGAGCTCGAACCCGACTTCGCTCGAGCGACAGCGGGCTGGTGGTCGTCAATCGGATTCTTTCGCTCAGCCCCGATTGCCGTGGCAGATGCGCCCCTCGGTAACGATTTGGATCGCTGAACACAAGCCGACATGTCCGTACTCATCCCGTCGACATACTCAGTGTTGGCCAGATCGGAGACCAACGACCTGCGAAACTGTCTTCCCCATGTAAGGCATGTCCAGCGTGAGCTTCCGCCCTTTCAGCGGCGACCACGGCTCGAAAAAATACCCGTGCTCATCGAAGCCGATGCCAAAGTAGCCGGTGAAGAGCGCGTCCACGCCTTGCCAGTCCTCAGGCAGATAGCCTTCGCCACGGCCGCGCGAGCCGTCCCACACGTAGAACGCGCTGCCTACCGGGTTGCGTTGCTTTTGCCCCGGCAATTCGATGCCGGCGTTGAAGGTCCCCTTTTCATACGACTGCATCAGCGGCCACAGCAGCCGTTCCGCGTCTTCTCCCAACCCGGTTTGGTAGAGCGACTGGATAAAGTAATATTCGTAGGGCGGCGTAGCACCCCCGTTCATGTAGACCTGCCAGGTATCCATCCCATCGGCCTGCTTCGGTGCGCCGCTCGTACGGGGAAAATAATCCGCCGGGCTCATCGGAATCAGGTTCGTTGGCAAACCGAATTGGAACGATTGGAAACCAATGCTCTGCATCTTTGCCAGCATGGTTTGCAGAATTGATTTCGCCTGCTCCGCTGGAACCAGACCCTGGTAGATTGCGAATCCATTCACCCACGGGAACATGTAGTCGTGCAGCTTTCCGTCCGGCGATTTCCAGCCCGCCAGCACGCCCGTCGCAGGATTGAAGAACGTTTTGAAATACACAGTCTTGATCCGTTCCGCATCCGCGCGATAGCGCTTCGCCTGGTCCTGCCGTCCCGAAAGTGCCTCCACATCGGCCATGCAAAGGAAGGCCCGGTAGTCGGCCGCATTCGTCAAGGCATCGGGCCCCTCAAAATCATACACGTCGAACCACTCCTTGCCCGGCTCATCCACCAGCCCGTCGCGATCGAAGTGCGATTCGATACGATTTGTCACCGCCTCCATCGGCTTCAGCCACTTGTTCGCCTGCGGCAAGCCTCCGATGGTGCGGATCACGTACCAGCCCGAAATCACCAGGTAAGCTGCCGTCTCGCGCGACGACTTCCACTCCGGCGATTCCACATTCACGTTCGGCATCATGTACCCGCGGGCGCCATTGAAGTATCGATCCACCGAAGCCCCCACCAGTTCCATCGGCGAAATCCCGTCCTCGAGACGAGGAGCCCACACCGCCTGCTCTGCGTAAAACAGCATCGCCAGGCCGCAGTTGATGCTCATCACGCTGTTGCTCACAACGCCGGTATCCGGTCGCCACTGCGTCATGTCCAGCGAGTATTTGGGAAAGCGTGCAAGCCGCCCATCGCGCTTCAGCAGCTCGGGAAGCGGCTCGACTGCCTGCACCGCGAAATCGAGCGTCGTGTGCCACGGCTGCGGTCCCATCTCGTTCAAACCGTCTTCGCTTGCAGGCAGGTGCGGCGTGATGTCTACCGCGTACGAAGTGGCTGGGAACAGCGACGACGGCCTGCGATAGAACGCCGCCGCATCGCCCGTGCGCGTGACGTATGCCGCGCCAAAATCCGGTGCGGCGAGATACGTCGGCACTTCCACGTAATTGATCAGCTTCGACGGATGGCAAACGAACGTCGTCGGTGTCTGGTTGGCCGCGAACTCGAAGCGGAACAATCCGCCCCGCACCATGACCGTATGCCTCGCCGTGACCGCCAGCGACAGATCAAACCCTCGAGCGCCTGCCTGAATGGCAACTTGTTCCAACACCCCCGGCGCAACCTCCACCGAAGCATAGCGGAACACATTTCCGGCGCGAGTCAGCGCGCCCCTCCCCAGCGGCGTAGCGCTCTCGAACGGCCGATCCAGCACCGGGTATGCCCCGTTCTCCTGCAATAGATTCACGCTCAGCTCGCCTTTTCCCAGCGAATCCAGCGCGAGCGACAGGATGCGTGGCTGCTGCTTATCCAGCACCAGCCGGTACCACGGGGTGCTGATCGCCAGGCTGCCACCGACCTCTTCGATCTTCGGAACAAACGCCGTCGGAGCCAGGCCGGCATGAGGCACGCTCACGCCCTCCGCCGCCGTTTCGGTCGCAGCCGCAGTGCCGCCTTCAGCCGCACCCGTTCCGAAGACCTCCAACTGCGCCAGTTCGGCCAACCACGACTGTGGCGTCACCTGAGCCGCGGTCCGCTCGATCACCAGTCGAAAGTTGTCCGTGGTCACCGGAGCGAAGTGAACCGTGCAGGTGAGCGTCTCCGGGTCGAAGCGAGCGTCCTCGGCATGAAAGAAAGTATGGAACACGGCGCCGTGCTCCAGATACTGCCCCGAAAACTCAATCGGCATCGTGGCCGCACTCGCCGCGTGCAGCACGACTTTGTCGATCCGGCGCGGCCCTGCGAAATGCACCCATACCCACTGTGGCAGGTGCTGAAACTGGTTGCTTTGCCAATGGCACGGCCCAAGCGCATGGAAAGCATCCGCTCCATGATTCACGGGGCACGGAATCTGCTCCTCGGCCTTCTTGCTGCGGAACTGGAACGAGCTGTACTCGACCTGTGTCCCCGGTTCACGCCAGAACGCCATATCCCGGTAGTCACTCGGCGACTGGCTTCTTCCGCTCTGACCCAGCATCATGAATGCGAGAACAAACGCCGCATACCGTGCCATCTTTTGGAGAGATTGCACGAGACTTTGTACCTTCACTGTCGTTGAGGCCCCCTGTCTTCTTTCGCGGTTCCAACTCGTGCCAGTGAGTCAGTGGCATACGACTCGCAGCACGGCGATGCTGCCGCCTGGCGACAATTCCAGACTATAGCGTGGAGACCGTCAGTTCGGTCGATTCGTAACCGGAAGCGCCCATCTCGTGACCGACAGGTTGCTGATGAGAAGCTGACGCCACAAGTGCCGATCGTTTCAAGCGCCGTTTATCGGCGAACCTGATCGCATTCGCGCTATGCATATGCGGGCGGCGGATTCGGGTCGTCCTATAACTTCCCACTGTCAATCCGTATCAGATTTCTGAAATCTCGTTTCGAGGGGAACCTTCCAAGAGCTTGTTGAAAAGCACTCAAAGTCCGAGGACAAAGCGATGGGGCGCGGTACAAGGAGGCTCCCGGATCAACTCGCGCCACGAACCGAGGCTCACGCGGTTGACCTCGATCGAAGCAGCCTTCCTAACCGGCCTCACAGGCTCCCGCAACGATAATTCTTCCACCATCCGGTGAACCAGGCGAGCGCGGTCCCGTAGCAAGTGGCGAGCACGAGGCGCTCTGGGAGGCCTGGGAAGAGTGTCGCTGTGGCAAGCACAATGGTGATCACGCAGAGCAGTATTGCCGCCTGTCCGCGAAACGACCGGACGAAGCTCGGAAATCGGCTACTCGAGATCGTCCGCCAGTTGAAGCCGAACCACCCCGCGAACCAGCCGAGCACATATCCGGAACAGCAGCCGCGAATATACGATTCCTGCTTGCCATGATGCCCGTGCGCGATTGCCACGATCAGGCTCAAGATTGCGACGACCATCGCGGTCTGTCCCCAGAATGTTCGGATGAACTGAGACCGCAGGCTGACGACGAGGTCGCGGGCGACGAAACACCAGAGCGCAGCCGTGGAGGGGAACTCCTGTTCGAGATCCCGGAAGTTCTGCAGCAATTCCTCGCGATGCCGACGCAGGTACGCACGCGGATAAGCCTCGAGCAGCAGCCCGTAGATGACGAGCGAGCGAGATCTTCCATGAGATCGTCCGCGCTGGGCCTGCTGCGGCATGAACCCTACGTCGCCCCCAGATGACGGCGCGCCAATGCGGCAACCGCCGAGAGCCGCTCGCTCTCCGCATGCAAGGCGGTCTGTCCCAGGGCCGTAAGCTTGTAGTAAATCCTGCGCGGATCCTGCTTGTTGCTCTCGATCACGAGTCCGGTCGCGATCATTCGATCGAGTGAGCCGTACAGCGTTCCAGGACCCATCTTCACCTGTCCACGGGAGTCCGCCCTGACCTGCAGCATGATGTCGTAGCCGTGGCGTTGTCCACCGTAAAGAGCTAAAAGGATGTGGAATACTGCCGGCGTCAGCGGTCCGGCAGGCCTCGGCTTACGCATGGCACAAGTATATATCTGTGGCGGATGTAATCAAATCTCCGCGCACGCAGCGGGAAAGATCGCTGCCCTCCGGAGATTTGAGCGGACCTGGCTTTTCGCGGTGATCGCGAATCGTCAATCGCCTTTGGGCGTCGATCGTATCTGACGCGCAAGGTCATAGGCGGTCGAGAGATCGCTGTCGCTGTACACGAGCACGCGCCCAATTACGAGGACCGAATCGTTCGGCGAGGAGACCCGCTTCATTCCTTGCGGTACCGATCCGTGCCAACCCGGCCCCGTGATGAGGTATTCGCCCGCTTGCGTGCCGGTGGTGCGCGTGCCGACATAGGCGAAGTCAACGTCAAAGGGGTCGGTGAACTGCACGCTGTAATAGCGCCCGGAGAAATCCGGCACATGCAAAACCAGCGGCCCTTTACCGAGGTCCAACCAGCCGACCGTAAGGAGCGTGTCGTGGTTCACGCCGGTCGTCATCAAGTTCGGGCGGCCTGAGGCAGACTGCGAAGCGAGGGGTTCTGCAAAGAGTTTTGGGGGCTCAGTATAGAGCGTATTGATGGGGACGGGGCCGTCGCCGAATCCTCGATCGACGATCGCTTTTTTGAAGAAGTTGCTCACAACGTGCGGCCAAAAATAGATGAAGAGCAACGTGCCGAGCACCCATGCCGCGACCATGGCCGAGCTGAACGTGATGAGATGCTTGTGCTTCATAGCCGATGTCATTGTGTCTCGACGACCGACGGTACCTTGTACCGCTCATCAAGAATGGCTTTGCCGGGCAGATATACGCGCAGCCAGAGTATAAAATTGCTTGCGGGTGCGGGCAGCCAGTTGGATTCATGGCCAGCCGGGGCGGTGTTCTGGATGTAAATGTTGACGGAGCCGTCGGCATTCGGAACGAGGCCGGAGCGGTCGCTGACGCTGTACCGGTTGATCGGATTGGGCACAAAGCGATTCCGCGCGTCACCCATGGTGAGCGACCAGAACGCGTCGTTGGGTGGAAGGCCGCCCGACGGAAAATGCATGATGTAGCCGTGCTGGCCCGAGAGCTTTTGGCCCGCGCCATCTGTCCTCGTGATCCAGTACATCGCCTCTTGTGGCACGTTGATCGGTCCAGGGAAGATGGCGCCACATGCCGCGCGCAAGACAATGCCATTGCCGGGCTCACCGCATCCGTACACGGTGGTCCAGCCGTTGACCTTCGTGACATAAGCGTGCGCGATGATCTGGAACGTGATGAACGCCAGCACCCCGCCGACGATGATTCCCTGCACGATGTTTGAGAAAATGCTCCTCCTGAATAGCCGGAGGCGCGATCTAAAGCCTGGGGCAGGGCTGGCCTGCGAAGAGTGGGGCGATACTGGGTTCAGATCTGTCATGCGTCAGTTGCGAAGTTACCGTTCTCGTCGCTCGATGAACGTCGACTCCCCCTTGAGTATATCCGTTACGGATATATGGCGCAAGCGGGTGCATGGGAATCCGAATTGTGCTGCTCACCGGTGGCATGGGTTAGATGTGGGGCGTCTCCCGATGGCTAAGTGCGCTGTCGCTTCATCAACAAGGTATCCGTCTGAGCTTCTGGCAGGCGTGGCTGTTCACGAACCTACGATGCAGGGAGTATAGCTGGAAAGTTGGGTCCTCATATTCCGGGGATGAAATTACGACGACCCAAAGCCCACTTCCACCAGAATGTGCAATCCAAGCCCCTTGATTTCGAGCGGATCAGCACTAGCCACTTCCTTCACTCCCTCAAATGGCTCATACAACTTGGCTGTTTTCACTTCTCGATGAGAAAACTTCCACTCGTATTTCCGTGCGGTGCTCGAGTTGTTGACCACAACAATGGCCCGCGATTTTCCCGCGGAATCGCCGTGGACCGCAAACAACACATCGGGAGACAGCGGTTTGCCCGCCTGTCCCTGCGCTGCGGCCACCTGCGCGCCCTGGTTATCGTAGAAATTGCCCAGGAATATGAGCGCAGCCAGTTCCTGCCGGATTCTTCCGACCTCGCGTAAGTAATTGGCAAGGTCTCTGTAAATCGGATCGGCAAGTGTTCCCTGATAACTCGCCGGTTCAACACAGATCACCGCGCCGGTCAGGACAGCCCCATTGATTCCCCTGAAGTCGCGAGGCGTAGAGACGTGTTGCACCGCCGTCCATTCCGGAAAAACGTATCGCAGCGGCGATATTGTGTACCCTGAAGCGGCACGGTAATACACGTCCATGTAAGGGATCATGCGGTCCAGACCGCACTCCGAGGCCAGACAGAATTGCGGATTGACCGCTCGACACTTCGCAAGCAGACTCGCGATCGCCTGCACGAAACCCTCGCAAAGAGCTACGTCCGGCTTTCGTGTGTTCAGAGGGTTCCAATCCAACGCGGAGCCCCCGACGGTCTTGTCAATCTGGAATCCATCCGCACCCGCCTCGACGAGTTGCAGGAAGCGCCTCTCCAGAAGGTCCTGGAAAGGCGGAACAACAGAAGCAAGAAAATGCTGGCGCACGCTAAAGCCCTTGCGGGCGATCAGGGTACTCTCGCCCCATGCCATATGGTTTGGCGTTGCGCCGAACTGGTCCATGCGCGCATAGATCTTTAGAGAGCGCTTGTATTCCTCGCCATCGCTGTCGAGGATGTTGTAGTTGACGAATGTCAGGCACCGGGCGCCGCGCGAATTGATGGACCGGAGCAGAGCTTTGTAGCCGTCCCATCCTCCCAACTTGGGTTCGGGGTAGTACTCGGGATAGTCCCGCTCGAGACCACCCTTGTTCCATCCGATTAGTTCATGGCACCTTACACCAAATGCCTCGGCGTCCTTCGTCCATTGGTCGTAGGTCTTGTAGTCGGCAATGATTTTATCCTCCGGCTGGTAAATGATCGAAGAGAACCAGGAGCTTTTGCGCCGCAGCCAACTGCCGGATTTATCGAACGGGAAGTGCTCAAGAAACCATTTGCGGTAGAAGAGCGAACCTTCGTGCCAATCACCGCGGTGGACGCGGAGTATGAACTCTCCCGTGTCGAAGACTTCTCCCGATTTGATAAACGGATAACGCACGTGCGAAAACACCAGGCCGACGGGCGTGCCTGCCGCTTGTTCCTTGGTGAGCCACGCATCAGTGTCTCCACTGGTGTTCGGGACCAGGTAAGTGTGAAACGTGCCGAATCGGCATGTCTTGTCGTGATAACCAAGATAGAGCCCAGTATCTTTGGCCTCATCGTAGAAATCCCACCACGGCATTGGCATGCCGGGATAGTCGGTGCTGAACTCCGCCGCTTCTGCGCCCAGGCCCCGCCCCCTGGGATAATGCTTGAAAAGGGAAACGTTGTGCGCGCAGGAAACGTATCCCGGCACAGCCAGCAGAGCATCGCGCCCGCCGAACTCGGTCCAGCCGCCGATCCGTGGAAACCAAAATTCCGATACTGGGAGATCGCTGTTGTTGACGAGTCGTGCCCGGAACCGCACTTCGTCATCCGCCAGAGTGATGGTGCAGGAAAGATCGAGCGGGTATTCACCTTTCTCCGACCGCAGGCCGGAGAAGTGGACGCTGAAGCTCGAGCCGGTTTTGTCTACCGTTAAAGGCTTTTGCGTCGCTCCTTCAATGTAATTGCATAGATAATCCGGTAGCGGCAGGCAGATTCGGAAGTTCGCGAGGAGTCGTTTCTCGCCAATCAGTTCGCTTTGGTTATGCTTGACGACCAGCGAGGAAAGCGCCCCGCTCGCAGGATCCAGGGACAACAAAAAGTGTTCATTCTCGATTGTCCAATCCGCTAGCTCAGCGGCGCCTGCCCGCGCGCTAACCAGAACCCCGGCAGCGGCGCCAAGCTTTATGAAGTTTCGTCTGTCCATGATTTTTCGTCTCTCCTTGTTGGCGGGTATCCCAGCTCTTGAGGAAGCAAACCCACGACGACAGGGGCGCCATGAGATCCAGATTTGGGGACCTGGGAACTACGAATGTGGCGGCGGACCTGCGGACACATAAGCCTACTGACACTTTGCGAGCGGATGTCACCAACTGTTTCAACCGGCGACAGTGAGCTCTTCTTCGAGCTGCTGCTTGTGGTAGAGGCTGGCGTAGTAGCCATCGAGCGCGAGCAGTTCGTCGTGGCGTCCCACTTCGACGATGCGGCCCTTGTCGAGCACGGCGATGCGGTCGGCATTGCGCACCGTGGAGACGCGGTGAGAGATCAGAATGGTGGTCGTGTCGGCGGTGTAAGCGCGCAGGCCGCCGAGGATGCGCTCTTCAGTGTAAGTGTCCACGCTGGCCAGCGCGTCGTCGAGGATGAGGATGGCAGGACGCCGCAGCAGAGCGCGGGCGATGGCCGCAGCGCTGCTTCTGGCCGCCGGAGAGCGTGACGCCGCGCTCGCCGACCATGGTTTCAAAGCCTTGCGGAAACTCCTCGAACTCCACGCGAATGTGCGCCGCCTCGGCAGCTTGAAGAAGTTCTTCGGCGTTGGCGTTGGGCGCGCCAAAGGCCAGATTTTCGCGGATGGTTTCGCTGAAGAGGAATGTTTCCTGCGGCACCATGCCGATGTTGCGCCGCAAAACCTCGAGCGGATAGTCGCGCACCGGGCGGCCGTCGATGAAGAGCGAGTCCTCGGGCGCTTCATAGAGGCGCGGAATCAGATTGACGAGCGTGGATTTGCCGCAGCCGGTGGGGCCGACGATGGCCAGGCTCGATCCCGCGGGAATGTGCAGCGAGATGTCGCGCAGAACCGGCGCTTGCCCGGGGGTGTCGCCGTAGCTGAACGTGAGGTGGCGGAATTCGATTTCGCCGCGCAGGACGGTTCCGGGGCCAAGGGACGAGATCGGCAGCGCGGTCGTCGATGGCAGGCTCGGCTTTGAGCAACTCGTCGATGCGCTTGACCGAGGCAGTGCCGCGCTGAAAGATGTTGATGACCCAGCCCACGGCGATGATGGGCCAGATGAGCAGGATCATGTAGGTGCTGAAGGCAACGAACTGGCCCACTGAAATGCGGTGCGCCAGAACCTGGTGCCCGCCGGCGAAGCAGCGTGATGATCATGGAGATGCCGAGAATGAATTCGAGCGTCGGCCACAGCATGCCCATCAACTGCACCAGGCGCAGCGCGCGGCCGATGTACTGGCGGTTGAGGCGCTCGAAGAGGCCGATCTGCGACTCCTCGCGCGCAAAGGCGCGGATGAGGCGCACGCCGGAGTAGTTTTCCTGCGCCTGCGCGGAGATATCGGAGAAGCTGGCCTGGATGCGCTCGAAGCGATCGTGAATTTTGCGGCCGAGATACTGAATGAGGATGCTGGCCAGCGGCATGGGCGCCAGAGCCACCAGCGTGAGATAGGGGCTGATGCGCAGCATGAAGAACAGCGCGAAGACGGTGAGGAAGATGGTATTGGCGCTGTACATGAGCGCCGGCCCCAGCAGCATGCGCACGGCATTCAGGTCGTTGGTCATGCGGGCCATGATGTCGCCGGTGCGGTAGCGCTGATAAAAGTCCGAATCCTCGATTTCGAGCTTGCGGAAGAGGTCGTTGCGCAGATCGAATTCGATTTCGCGCGAGATGCCGATGAGAATCCAGCGCTGCGCGTAAAGAAAGACGCCCTTGACCAGGCTGATGCCGACGAGGATCAAGGCAAAAATCAGGATCAGTTCGCGGGTGGTGCCTTTTTCGATCCTGTCGATGGCCATGCCCAGGACCCGCGGAAACTGGACGGCGACGATATTGGTAGCGACACATGCCAGCGTGCCCCGCACGTATCCCCAGCGGTAGCGGCGCATGTAGCTGTAGAGAGGGGTCGAGGTCGCCAAGCATAGGTTTATTGTACCGGGGGCGCGATTCAAGCCCGAAATTCGCCGGTCACGTCGATGTATCCGATGGCCTGGAGTCCAACGATGTGCCGCCTGAATTCATCAAGCTCGTCCGCAGGGATTCACTGCCCTTGAAAGATGCGCGAGCGTGCGGTTTGGATGGGAAATTGTTTTGGATACCCGGCTTGGACATCGAAGCGCAAGTCATCACTCTCGATCAGTTCCGGGCAACAAGCTACTGGCTGTTCCCTGTTCTCTTTTCCCTGTTCTCTGTTTTACGTGGGCGTGCGCAGCAGCAGGTAGCCGCCGACAAGACCGAAACAGCATGTCGGCCGACCATGCGGCCATATAGGCGGGCAGGTAATTCACATTGCCCATGGCGCCAAACAAGTTGTCGACCACCCAGTACGCAAGCGCCACGCCAATCGCCACGGCAATGCCGGTAAGCGAGCCGCGCCGGCCCATGGAAAGCGCGAAAGGAATAGCCAGCACCGCCATCACCACCGCGATCAGGGGATAGGCCAGCTTTTGCCACAGCGCCACGCGCAGGCGCTTGGTGTCGAAGCCGCTTTGGCGCAGATCGCGGATGTAACGGTCGAGCTGGCCGAAGTTCATCTCCTGCGACTGCAGGTCTTCCTTCTATTGAAGTAGTCGGGCGTCTGCGCGAATCTCAGGAAATGACTGGTCTTCACGAAGTCGCGGTACTGCGTCACGTTCGCGCCCTGGATGTCGCGCACCCAGCCGTTTTCGAAAGTCCATTGCCCGGTATCGGCATTCCAGACAGCGCGCTTGGCAAAGATGCGCCGCGTGAGCTGGAAGGTGGAGGGATCGAACTCGAAGACGGAGATGTTGGCGAACTCGTTGCGTGTCAGGATCGAAGAATTCGTAGTAGAAGATGCGGCCCGGCTCGCCGGGCTGCGGCTTCTGGCCGAAGATCCATTTCTGTTCGGGATGCAGGTAGGTCTGCGGCGGACGGCCCTTGATGATATTGCGCAACGCCTCCTGCCGGCGGTTGGCCTGCGGCAGATAGTACTGGTCAAAGAGAAACAGGCTCACGGCCAGGCAAGCAGCAATGGTGACGATGGGAACGACCAGCCGGTAGAGGCTGATGCCGGTGGCCTTCATGGCGACGATTTCGCTGTTGCGGTTGAGCACGCCGAATGTCGACCAGCGCGGCGATCAGCACCGCCAGCGGCGCGATCTGGTAGAGCATGCTGGGCGTGAGGTTCAGCAGGTACTCGCCGACGATGGCGAGAGCGATGTGGTTGCGCAGAATGTCGCCCACCAGATCGAAGAACGTGAAGACGATCATGAGCAGCACAAAGCCGGCCAGCACCAGCAAAAACATGGTCGACAAACTCGCGCACGATGTACTCGTCGAGGATGCGCGGAAAGATGCCGCGGGGCTTTTTGCGGTGCACGCGGGGCTGCAATCGATCGAGAAGCCCGGTGAGCGGAAATCCGTTGGTCTTGGCCGGAGCCTTGAGCCTGGGCAGCCGCGCAAACCACGCCGAAATGCGCGGCAGAATCGCGGCCGCCGGTCGCCATCTGCCACAGCAGAAAGATGCCGGCAGCGGCAAAGAGCAGATTGGCCGACCACACCGCCAGGAATGCGCGGCAGCCTGCTCTGATGGCCGAGAGCAATGCCGGTGGAGCGAAAGAAAGTAGTAAACGAAAACCAGCAGAATGGTGAAGACGAATCCCGAGCTCTTGCCGCCGCGGCGCGAGGCCACGCCCAGCGGAACGCCCACCAGCATCAGCACCAGGCAGGCGACGGGAAACGCAAAGCGGTTGTGCAGCTCGATCAGGTATCGCTTGCCGTCAGGACCGTGAATGCGCTCGAACAACGCGCTCGATGGGCATGGCGTAGAGCGCCGTGTCCATGCGGCCCAGGTGCACGTCGCTCTGCTGGCCCAGGAGCCAGCGGCATATCGGTGGTGGTAAAGGTGGAGATATTGGACTGTCCCGGCTGGTCGGCCACGGTCTCGTCGCGCAGGCCGTCGCGCAGGCGCATGATCAGTTCCTGCGAATTGTCATTGACCACGGTGGCCGAAGCGGCGGTGGTGACCATCGGGATTGGCCGGATCGCTGACGTCGGCCATGAAGACCTGGCGCCAGTTGGCCGCGCCCGTGCCGGAGCGCACGTCCTGCACGTAGAGCACGAAGTTTTTGAAAGTCCTCGTAGAAGACGCGCGGCTGAATCTCGTAGGAGGCCTGCGAGGTTTCGAGCGACTGCTCCATCTCGATGATGGCCTGGTTGGCGCGCGGCGCAAGATACAGCGAGTTGCCCAGTCCCAGCAGCGTGCCCGCAATGGCCACGATCGACGCCACGCGCACGAAGTAGCCGATGCCCAGTCCCGAGGCGCGCATGGCGATGATTTCGCTGTCGGAGGCCAGGCGGCTCAAGCCCAGCAGCATGCCCCACAGCACCGCCATGGGAATCGTGACCTTGAACAGGTTGGGCAGCGTGAAGAGAAACACCTGCGCCACATCGGTCAGCGTGGAACTGTTGCGCACCACCACCTCAAGGATGTGAGGCAGCTGCGGCATGAAGAGAATGAAAGTGAAAAGCGCGCAGCCGATGAGCGTGAGAGAGATGATCTCGCCGAGGATGTAGCGGGTGAGGATGCGCACAAGCTGACCTCTGAGTTTAGTTTAGCGTGTCTGCAGTCGGCAGAAGAGCGTCAGGCTGCCAGCGGCGCAGGCGCAGGCTGTTCCAGAGCACGCAAACCGAGCTCAGCGCCATGGCCGCCGCGGCCAGCCACGGCGTGAGCAGAATGTGAAAGGCCGGGATAGAGCAGGCCGGCGGCCAGTGGAATGCCGATGAGGTTGTAGCCCACGGCCCAGCCAAGGTTCTGGCGCATGATGCGCAGGGTTTGGCGGGCCAGCGCGAGCGCGGCGGGAATAGCGGATGGCTGCGCGCGCAGCAGCAGAACATCGCCGGCTTCCTGCGCCAGATCGGCGCCGGTGCCCATGGCGATGCCGGCGTCGGCCTGGGCCAGCGCGGCAGCGTCGTTGATGCCGTCGCCGACCATGGCAACGCGCAGGCCCGATTGCTGCAGGGCGCGAATGCGCGCCAGCTTGCCCGCGAGGATCGAGGTCCCGGCTTCGACCTCGGTGATTCCAGCTTGCTGCGCGATGGGCGCGGCAGCTGCGGCAGAATCGCCGGTCAGCATCAGCACGCGGAGGCCGGACGTGGCGCAGCGCAGCGACGGCTTCAGCCGCGTCGGGGCGCAGCGCATCGCGCGCGTCGAAATACCCGGCAAGCTTGCGTCGTCCAGCGCCATCCACAGCCGCGTGACGCCAGGCTCCGGTGGTGCAACATCGCCGGGAAGCGCAATGGAGAACTCGCGGAAGAGCGCTTCGTTGCCGAGCAGGCAGTCGTGGCCTTCAACACGCGCGTCAGACCGCGGCCGGGAAAGATCTGCACGTCTTCGGCGGGCGGCCACGTGAGGCCGAGCGCGCGCGCCGCAGTCCACCATTGCGTGGGCGAGAGGATGATTCGACCGCTCCTCGGCGGCCGCGGCGATGCGCAGCAGATCACGCTAATGCGCAATCGACTTTCGTCTGCGCTGGACGCCGCCAGTACCGCCGGTCTGGAGACCGTGCTACGTTCTCGAAGACGGGACTCATCCAGTGAATCGCATCAAGCACCGGGCGGCCCACGGTCAGCGTCCCCGTCTTGTCGAGCACAACCACATCCAGATGCGCCAGCCGCTCCAGCGCTTCGCCGCCCTTGAAAAGCACGCCCAGTTGCGCGCCGCGGCCCACGGCCACGGTCAGCGCGGCAGGCACGGCCAGTCCCATGGCGCACGGGCAGGCGATAACCAGCACGGCGACCGTGTTGGCCAGCGCCAGCGGCAACGAATGCGCAGCAACGAGCCACGCCGACAAATGTGATGGCCGCAAGGGCCAGCACGACGGGCACGAAGATCGCGCTGGCGCGGTCGGCGAGCCGCTCCATGGGCGCGCGCGAGCTCTGCGCCTGGTCGACCATGCGCGCAATCTGCGCCAGCACCGTGGCCTCGCCCAGCGACTCCGCGCGGCAAACCACGGCGCCGTCGTAGTTGAGCGAGCCGGCCAGCACGCGGCCGCCGGGCTCGCGATCGAGCGGCGTGGATTCGCCGGTCAGCATCGACTCGTCCACCGTCGTGCGGCCTTCAAGGATCGTCGCGTCCACGGGAAAGCGCTCGCCCGGGCAGCACCACGATGCTGTCGCCGGGGCGCACCTCTTCGAGCGGGCACGACGGTCTGGATGCCGTCCACGATGCGGCGCGCGGTGACAGGCCGCAGGCGCGAGAGCGAATCGAGCGCGGCAAGAGCGCGGCGCTTGGCGCGGCCCTCCAGGCTCTTGCCCAGCAAAAGGAATCCGAGAATCAGCAGAACCGCATCGAAGTAAACCTGGCGACCAGGCGCGGGCGCGATGGTGGCGTAGGCGGAGTAGATGAAGGCCACCGCGGTGCCCAGGCTCACCAGCGTGTTCATGTTGGTGGCGCCGTGGCGCAGCGCGCGAACGGCGCTCACATAGATGCCGCGCCCCGCCCAGGCCACGATCAGCCGCCGTGACGACAAGCAGGAACCAGCGCACGAGATCTGCCGGCAGCGCGTAGAGCCACGGCAGCAAGCGCATCAGCACGCGATCGGGCGCGC
The DNA here is from genome assembly GCA_963758785.1 of uncultured Acidobacteriaceae bacterium. Classification (GTDB taxonomy): domain Bacteria; phylum Acidobacteriota; class Terriglobia; order Terriglobales; family Acidobacteriaceae; genus Telmatobacter. The sequence continues at coordinate 737,168 of CAVWXA010000003.1, read as the reverse complement.
CCATCTCGCTGCCCAGCGGCATGGCCAGCAGCATGGCCAGCGCGCCGGCGGCGAGCGTGACCCATGCCTTCCAGGCCGACTCCGCCGACGCAGTCGTCAGCATGCGCGCCGGAATCGCCCGCGCGCGGCAGAACGGCGTCGTAGCCCGGCGCCGCGAATCGCCTCGACCAGTTGCTCGGGCGCGGCCAGCGCAGGATCGAACACCACGCTGGCGCGATGCGCCATCAGATCGACGCGCGCCGACTCAACGCCGGCGGTCGCGCGCAGCGCCTCCTCCACATGATGCTGGCAACGGGCGCACGTCATGCCCAGAACGGGGAGCGTGAGCGATTCTGTCGAGTGCGAAGCCACGGTGCAATCCAGCGAATCGAGGCCAATTGAAGGCTGCAACGAGCGTGTGGGCCAAATCGTGCCGACGCGTTATGATTCCAGATGCGCCGTGTAGCCGGCCTTGGCGAGAGCGGCGATGGCGAGATCGATGGGCATCGCAGGCGCGAGTTGCCAGGATGAACTCAGCCTGGCCGCTCCCACGGTGACTTCGTTCACCACCACGCCGGGCGTGGCGGCCAGCGCCTGGCTTACGCGGCGCACGCAGGAGCCGCAGTGCATTCCGTCGATTTTCAGTGTGAATTCGGCCATTTTGTCTCCCTTTGGTGTCTATTTGATGATAGCGGGGGCGAGCGGATTCGAGAGCGGTTCGCGATACGATCCCAGGTGACAGAACGGAGACCTGGCGGCACTGCGAAAGGAAGGTTTAGGAATTGGAAAGCAAGATCGAACGCGAATTTCCTCAAACGCCGCTGGTGGCGTGGGCGCGGTGGTGGTGCAGGAAGGCCGCGTGCTGCTGGTGCGGCGCGGAAGCGAGCCGCTGAAAGGCCATTGGACGCTGCCCGGAGGCATGCTGGAGTTGGGCGAAGCGCTGTCCGAGGGCGTTGTGCGCGAAGTGCGGGAAGAAACCGGGCTGGAGGTGGAACCCGTCGAACTGATCGAGATTCTCGACCGGATTCACCGCGAGGGCGGGCGCGTTCGCTACCACTACGTGATTGCCGATTACCTGTGCCGCGTGACCGGCGGCGAACTGCGCGCGGCATCAGATGCCGATGCTGTGCGCTGGGTGGAGCGGGCGGAGTGGAACAGCCATAGCGCGCTGGTCTCGATCCGGTGACGGTGCGGGTGATTGAAAAGGGCTGGCAAAGGGCGCAAGAGCTGCGAAATGAGAAAGGGTAGATAACGACGATGCGATGGGCAAAGAGGGCGCTCTGGGGTGCGCTTGCGCTGGCAGCGTTCGCAGGAATCGGATTCCTGGTGCGCCCGGTGAGCTTACTTCGATGCATGCGATGTACTTTGAACGAAGATTTCTCCGGAGTGGAAAGCCGCACAGTGCAGGTTGATGGGCTATCGCGTGCACTATCTCGCCGAGGGGCCGGCGAGCGGGCCGGCCGTCGTGCTGGTGCACGGGCTGGGCGGAAGCGCCGAAGACTGGCGCAATCTGGCGCCGTATCTGGCCAGGCGGGCTTTCGCGTCTACATCCCCGATTTGCTTGGCTACGGGCGCAGCGAGCAGCCGGCGGATTTTTCGTATTCCGTGCGCGACGAGGCCGCGGTGGTCGTGGGTTTCATGGATGCGCTGGGGCTGAAGCAAGTAGACCTCGGCGGCTGGTCCATGGGCGGATGGATCGTGGAGCTTGATCGCCGCGAGCATCCGGAAAGGGTCTCGCGGCTGATGCTGTTTGACGCCGCGGGACTCGACGTGAAGCCGACTTGGGATACCGGGCTGTTTACGCCTGTCAGCCGCCGCAGCTCGACCGAGCTGGATGCTCTGCTGATGCCGCATCCGCCCATGTTCCCGGGCTTTGTGGCGCGCGACATTCTGCGCCTCTCGCGAAAAAACGGCTGGGTGGTGAAGCGCGCGCCGGCCACCATGCTGACCGCGCAGGATGTGACCGACAAACTGCTGCCGCAACTTGAAAATGCCTGTGCTCATCGTGTGGGGTTCTCTTGACCGGATTGTCCGCTCGGACCAGGCGGAGACCATGCACCGGCTCATTCCGCAGTCGCAGCTTGTCGTCTTCGCGGGCTGCGGTCACCTGGCGCCATTGCAATGCACCGGCGAAATGGGACCGAAGGTCGTGCAATTTCGTGCGGGCAATAGGACCGACTGCGCCACACGGACAACAACGATCTACGATGAAATGGTTGACTCGCTCGCATCGCTCTGCGAGACTCACGCCCAATGCGGTACAACGGGAAAGATTGAATACGCTGCGGAGCGCAAGATCCGGGTCCGCAACAAGCGCCATTATCGGCTGGCGCATTGGCCTATCTGGATTTGGGTGTTTTTTCTGGCCCCGGGGCCGCTCACCTTTGGCCTTTTTGCCCGCGGGTTCCATTGGGCGAACTGGGCGTGGTTGGCAGTCGTTCTCGTTGGAACCGGCATCGCCGGCCTCTATGGCCAGTTGCCGGGCGTTGAACCGGCCCCTTACATCCTGCGCTTCGACGAGGACAAGCCCAATCCGCTTTACCGGCGCATTTGCTACACCTTTGCGTGGAACGCCGTCATCACTTCACACTGCTGAATTTCGCCGGGCTGCTGACAGCCGGATCAAGGGGTTTGGCGAATGAAGCAGATCTACCTCTACGCCTACTCTCCGCTTTGCGCCCTCATTCTGCTGCTCGGGATCCTGGGCAAGCTGCCGCGCGTGGGACCGTCAACAAAGGGCGAAGGCAGGGAGCGGCGGTACTTCTACGGTTCAGTTTGGGCAGTCACTGCGGCGCACACCGCTCGGCTGGTGCTCTGGAAGATCCTGCCTGACACCTCAATCTCGACGGAATCGGGGTTGGCTCAAGTTGATTGTCTTTATTGGGGTGCTGGCGGAGGTGGGCTATGTCGGCTGGCGGGGATGCTGCCGCGCACGCGGCCGATTCTGCCGGGAGAGATGATGGTTTCAGACTAGCCGGCGCCTCGACCGCACAGCATTTTGAAGATGGCTTTCGTTTGTAACCAGCGAGCAGCGCAATCGTGAGCTAAAACCTAAGAGCTAAAGGCTGTTAGCTGGCTTCTCCGTTTTCATATAATTTCGGCCCTTGGGCGCACAATGGTTTCATGATGGCCTCCAAAACGCGGACCTTTCTGCCGGCAGGCCTTCGAGGGTCGAGCTTCCCACGCGGGTACGTCGATCGAAGCGCAAAATCAGGCCCGAAAACGGCCCGTAAGTCGTTTGAATTGGGGATCATATCGACTAACCCCTTTGTTATCAGCGGGCTGGACCAAATGATCAGGGGTACAAACGACTGCCAACAAAGCACTTAACGCCGAAAGGGAATAGGGGGTGGGGTGCTGTGAAACTGTGGAACTGTGAAACTGTGCACACCGCAAACCTCACCGCAATTATCCTGCCGCCTTGCTTTCACGTGATCCAAATCACATTTGACCGTCGCACCGCCGAGGTATAAGAAGGTTGCTATGTGCCTGGCGATCCCCGGAAAAGTGGAAGAGATCACCACCGATGGCCTGATCCGCATGGGCCGTGTGAACTTTGGCGGCGTGGTCAAGAACGTCTGCCTCGACTATGTGCCGGAGGTCGAAGTGGGCGATTACACCATTGTCCATGTGGGTTTTGCGCTCTCGAAGATCGACGAAGAGACCGCCGAACAGACGCTTGCCGACTTTCGCGCCATGGGCGTGCTGGACGAAGAGTTGGCCGGCGAGGAAGAGGCATTTGCGCGCGCAGCGAAAGCCCCACAGTCGAGTTGTCCGGATGGAAGCTGCGAAGTAGAACGAGCCAGTCAGCAGGTCAGTGAGTCAGCGAGTCAGCAAATGGCGGGTCGGCGGGTCTGCGGTCGGAAGACGAGCGAGGATGAAGTACCTCACTGAGTTTCGCAATGGGGAGATCGCGCAGCGCATGGCGCACGAGATTCGCCAGGTTGCCACGCGGCCGTGGAAGATCATGGAGGTGTGCGGCGGCCAGACGCACTCGATCATCAAGAACGGGATCGACCAGATGCTGCCGGCGGGTATCGAGATGATTCACGGGCCCGGCTGCCCGGTGTGCGTCACGCCGCTGGAACTGATCGACAAGGCGCTGGCCATTGCGGCGCAACCCGGCGTGATTTTCTGCTCGTTCGGCGACATGCTGCGGGTTCCCGGCACTGAAGGCGATCTGTTTCCAGGTGAAGGGCCGCGGCGGCGACGTGCGCGTGGTGTATTCGCCGCTGGACGCTGTCGAGCTGGCGGTCAAGAATCCCGACAAGCAAGTGGTTTTCTTCGGCGTGGGATTTGAGACGACTGCGCCGGCCAACGCGATGAGCGTGCACCTGGCCAAGCGGCGCGGGTTGAAGAATTTTTCGTTGCTGGTATCGCACGTGCTGGTGCCGCCGGCGATTGCGGCGATTCTTGAGTCGCCAGGAAACCAGGTGCAGGCGATTTCTGGCCGCCGGCCATGTGTGCAGCGTGATGGGCTACTGGGAGTATCCGCCGCTGGCCGAGAAGTTTGGCGTGCCGATTGTGGTCACGGGGTTTGAGCCGCTCGATCTGCTCGACGGAATTCGGCGAACGGTGATCCAACTGGAGGCGGGGCGGCACGAAGTGGAGAACGCCTACAGCCGCGTGGTGACGTACGAAGGAAATCGCGCGGCGCAAAAACTTGCTGGGCGAAGTTTTTGAGGTGACGGATCGCGCGTGGCGCGGCATCGGCGTGATTCCCAAGAGCGGCTGGCGGCTGAATGCGGACTATCGCGAGTTTGACGCGGAAGAGCGCTTCAAGATCACCGGCATTCACACCGATGAGTCGCCGCTGTGCCACTCCGGAGACGTGCTGCGCGGAGCGATCAAGCCGGCGGAGTGCCCGGCATTCGGAAAAGAGTGCACGCCGCGGCATCCGCTGGGCGCAACGATGGTTTCAAGCGAAGGCGCGTGCGCGGCGTATTACAACTACGGGCGTTCTTTCGGCGGAAGAGCTGGCGGGCGCGGGTTCGGCGCTCAGCAAAGATTTGGCCGGAGCGGCGCATGCCTGACAAGGCTGCAGTTGTCGCGCCAGGGTTTTCCAACTGGACCTGTCCGCTGCCGCTGGCCGATTATCCGGCCATCGTGATGGGGCACGGCGGCGGCGGCAAGCTGGGCAACGAGCTGGTCGAGCATCTGTTTCTGCCGGCATTTCGCAATCCTGCTCTCGAAAATCTGGGCGACGCGGCGGTGCTTGAAGCAGCGGGGGCGCGACTGGCGCTGAGCACCGATTCGTTCGTCGTGCAGCCGTTGTTCTTTCCCGGCGGATCGATTGGCGAGCTGGCGGTGAATGGGACGGTGAACGATCTGGCGGTGTCCGGCGCGGAGCCGAAGTTTCTGAGCGCGAGCTTCATCCTGGAAGAAGGATTTCCGCTGGCGCAACTGGCGGCGATTGTGGACGCGATGGCGAAGGCAGCGGCGACTGCAGGCGTACAGATCGTGACCGGCGATACGAAAGTCGTGGAACGCGGCCACGGCGACGGCTGCTACATCAACTACGGCGGGCGTGGGCGTGTTGCGCGCCGGGATTCAGGTGGGCCCGCATCGAGCGCAAGCCCGGCGATGCGGTGATTGTTTCGGGAACGATTGGCGACCACGGCATGGCGATCATGAGCGTGCGGGAGGGCCTCGAGTTCGAGAGCCAGATCCGCTCGGATTGCGCCGCGCTGAACGGGATGATTGCCGAGGTGCTGGCTGCGGCGGCGCCGGCGGTGCACGCCATGCGCGATCCGACGCGCGGCGGGCTGGCCTCGACATTGAACGAGATTGCGCAGGCTTCGGATGTGGGCATCATGATCGACGAAGGCAGCCGTGCCGGTGCGGACTGAGGTGCAGTCGGCTTGCGAACTGCTTGGGCTCGATCCGGTGTATGTGGCTAACGAGGGCAAAGCGGTGTTTTTTGTTGCGGCCGGAGGCGGCGGATCGAGTGCTCGCGGTGCTGCGCGCACATCCGCTGGGCCGCGAGGCGGCGCGCATCGGCCAGGTGACCGCGCGAGCATAAGCGCATGCTGGTGGCGCGCACGGCAATGGGCGCCAACCGCGTGATTCCTACGATGATCGGCGAGCAGTTGCCGCGGATTTGTTAAGAATCCGCCGCGCGGCGAAACGCTCAATCGAAAAGCGCGAAGGATTGCTCGATTTTGCCAGGCAATGCAGCGTGGGCGTCCGGGAGTGTGTAACTGATCTCGAGGACGGTTGCGGGAGGAGTCGCCAACTCTTTGAGCGCCTCGACCGTCGCGGGCCAGTTGATGGTGCCATCACCGGGCCACAAGTGCTCGTCCTTCGCTCCATGGTTGTCGTGAACATGCACGGAGGCGATGCGGGGACCGAGGCTTGCGATGGCTACAGCGGTCCCGACCGTGATGTTCGCATGACCAAGATCGAGACAGACGCCGATGCTATCCAAGTGCCCCATTTCAAGAATGAGAGCAAGATGCTCGGGAGTGGTGGCATCGCTGAGCAGGTTTTCAACCAGAAGGCGGACGCCGAGGGGGCGAGCAAAGGCGCCGAGGTGTTCGAGCGCAGTGTGCGCGAACTCGATGGTACGGGGCGACCAGGTATCGTCGCGCTCACCTAGATGGACGACAAGATTGTGCAGCGGGATGTACTCCGCAGATTCAAGCGCGCGCTTGATCTCGTCCATGGCATCAATGCGGCGAGCCTTCTCAGGATGCAAAACGTTCACCCCTGGAGCGCCGGCGCGGCCCATCTCGCGATCGGGAAAGAGCGGAGCGTGCATGGAGAAGGCCTCAAGCGAATTCGAACGAAACCATTCACCCAGCTCAGCCACATTCTCACGGTTGGTGTAGTCGAAGTGCTGGCGCGCGGCAAAGATTTCAACCCCCTGCGCGCCGGAACGCTCCGCGAGCTCAAGGAGACCCGGATGCAGGCGATGATTCAGAAAATGATGAGTTGAAAAGACGCGCAACATGATCGAGAGGCCTCTTGAACCGGATCAATGGGTAATGCGAGCCGGCCCCTACTGTCATTCTCGCATCCTCGCAAGGGTTTCCAGTGGGGTCAATGTTGCCCCGGTTGGTGCACGGCGGGCCAAAATAAGCGGCACAAGGGGCCATTTCAGGTTACCGTCTATGATCAAGATTGAGTGAGCAGCACCAGGAACGGGGCGCAGCCGGGGCTTTCCCTTGCCGGCCCGCTGCACCTGGGCGGCACAGGGACCGCGCTGACAGGCGCACATTTGAGGCGGACATTCAATAAGCTGCAGCCTTCGATTGAAAGTAGAGCGGGGCCTCAATCTGGTGCGAGCGAAACGGGGGAAATGGTTTGCAGGAGCTCGAGTACGTGGACAGTGTTTTGTGGATCGAAGGAACGCCGCCAGTCGGCCTGGCGATAGTGCTGCGGCCGCGGGGCGACGAATTGCTGAAGGACGAGTTGCTCGCGATGAAGCAGGGCGGAGTTGAAACGCTCGTTTCACTGCTTGAACCGAATGAGGCGCGTTGGCTCGGACTGGCGGAGGAAGGCCCGCTTGCTGTGGAGCTCGGAATGGAATTCCTTTCCTACCCGATTATCGACGTGCATGTGCCGGATGACGAGGATCGTTTCCGAATCTTTGTGGCAGAATTGGCAGATCGCCTTCGCGACGGCGAGCGAATCGGCGTCCACTGCCGGGGAAGCATTGGCAGGTCGACCGTGACGGCGGCGTGCACACTCATCCATTTGGGCTGGAAGGCGAAGGACGCGCTGGCAGCGATTGAGGCGGCGCGCGGATGCAACGTGCCCGACACGAAGGAGCAGCGACGCTGGATTCTGAAATACAAGGCTGAACCGTGACTGCAGCAACAGGCAGGCCCATCGCCGAGCTGAGCTTTCCGCATTGCTGGCAGGCCGAAGTGCTTCGGGCGCGGCCGATGATATTACCGCAGCGTCACTTTGTTTATCCGCGAGAAGCTGAGGAAGTGGAGCGCGGGGCGCTGGAAGTGCTGGTGCGTCCCGATGGGATGTATGCGCAGGTCTTTCTCGCTACATGCGCGCTGGGATTTCGTGACGAGACGGCGCCCACCGGGCTATGGTCGACTCCTAACCCAGAAGAAATTTGTGCAGTCTCGGGAGGGTATGCGTACCTGATCGACACCGCAGCGCCGGAACGATTCACGATGATTCCTTATCGGCCGGTGCTGGAGATTCGGACGGCGGTGGCGGAGGGTTTGGTGCTGTTTGCCGGCCACCGTTCGATCCTGGCGTGGGGACGCGGCGGGCAGGCGTGGGAATCGGAGAAGCTTTCGGACGAAGGCCTGAAGATTACGGGGATTGAAGCCGGTGCGCTTCGCGGAGTGGGCTGGGACATGAAGAGCGATCGTGAAACGCCGTTTGCGCTGGAGCTGCGGAGTGGGCGGTGCATCCCGCCCACTCGCGGTTAAGCGTGCTTCGCAGATTCAGTATTTCTTGAAATTCACTTCGATCGTGATTGCGACGGCGACCGGCTTCCCCTGGTGCGTCGCCGGATTGAACTGATATTGCTTGATCGCTTTAATCGCTTCCGCGTCGAAGTCGGCGTTGTACGAGCGCTGAATGTGCACGTCGCGGGGCGTTCCGCCGGCGTCCACAATGAGGTGAACCAGTACGATGGCAGAAAAGCCCACCTTGGTGTCGTGCGCGGATTTTGGAAATTCGGCTTCAACGGACTTGATCACAACCGGCGGAGTGACATCTCTGCCGATCTTGTAGATTTGTCCGTATGGACTTGCCTGGCCCGCAGTTTGAGTAGCCGACTGTGGCTCGATTACGACTGCCATCGCCGCACTGCAAAGTGCTGCGGAAAGCAGAATAAGTGCCCCGGGAAAGAGCAGGCCGTATTTCAATAAGGCGCCGACTTGATGCTTTTTCATGCTGATTCTCATGATTCGTTTCTCCAGAATGTTGGCATCGAAGATGCCGAGGGGGTGAATTGCAGGAACACGCGCGGCGAGAGCCACCATGGTTGCGAGGCGCAGCAGTGACCGGGAGTAGCTGTGCGAGTCCATATGCCGTTCAGTGACCATCGCGTCGCAGACCATCTCGCGCGTTTGAGCGATTTGAGATTTGACCACCCACATCAACGGGTGGAAGGCGAGGGGAAGACTTACGGCCTCATAGAAGAGATTTTTCTGGAAATCGCGCCGTTTGAGGTGCACGCATTCATGGGCCACGGCGGCCAGAAAGTCGTGTGGTGTGCATTGGGCGGCGAACACGGGAGGCAGCAGCAATGCGGGCTTCCCGAGGCTTAGCGCAACGGGGCCCGAGACTTGCGACGACACCAGAATTCGCGCATTGTCCAGTGAGAACGATCGCATGCAGTTGCGCCAGATTGCTTCCCGATCTGGAGTGAGCGCGGCAGCCTCTGCCTTGCGAAGCAGCGCTATGGTGCCAAGCAGAGATGTGAGAAGGCGGGCCGCAAGGTAGAGAATTGCGACGACGTAGATAGCCAGGAATGACCAGAGAACGGCTTCGGGAAGAACAAAAGCCGGACGCGTGTTCGGGACGCCCTGGGAGGCTACGAGAATTATCGACGGATGCGGACCTGCAGCATTTGGGGAGATCAGCGATGCCGCCAGGGCGCGAAGAAAAGGCAGCGCAGGCGTGACCACGGCAATCATCAGAGTAGAGACCCAAACGGAGTGTTCAACCTGCGGGCCGAGGCGTTTGAGCAAACGGGCCACCAGCCATCCTGCGCCGACGATGATGGCAACTTCCCATACCGAGTTCGCCAGGTAAGAAACGGAAAGGCTACTCACTTTGCTCACCCCTTTCCTCGGCCTCGAGCATTCGGCCGAGTTCGGCAACCCGGTCCAAATCGACCTGGCGGCTTTTGACCAGGCTCATCACGAGCGCCTCAGGCGATCCCCCGAAAGCGCGCTCGACAAAGTCGCGCACCGCCTGACCGAGAACCTTGTCGCGCGAGGCTGCCGCGCGATAGACGAAAGCGCGCCCCGAAAGGCTGCGCCGGACTCTGCCTTTGCGGTGAAGGATGTTGAGCATCGTCTGGACTGTGTTGTAGGCCAGTTCATCGTTCGGCGTCAGGCTCTTCTGGACGCGTTGCACGTTGCTTGGTCCCTCGCTCCAAAGAACCTGCATGATTTTGAGTTCGAGCGGGGTGAGGGAGGGAGAGCCTTTTTTTCGTCCGGCCATAATGTCTCCTAAACAAATAGGAGTATGAGGTTGCGGCGGAAATTTGTCAACCTAAATTTTTAGGGCGGTAGTGCGGGTGTAGAAAACTGGCCGCCTTCATGGCAAATTCACTGTTGAATCGTGCGATGCATTCGCAGTTGCGCTGTTCGGCGGACGGTCAATCCGCCGCGGAATTTCGATTGGATGCCGGCGCGAGTTCCTGATAGGCCGAGTAGATGCCTTCAAATACCGAATCCCAACTGGCGGTGATTGCGTAAGCCCGCGCGGCCTGGGACATGAGGGCAAGACGTGCGCGGTCGGCGAGAAGGCCGGAGATGGTCGCAGTAAATTGATCGTCGGGCACGATGCGACCAGTGACGCCGTCGCGGATGATGGTGCAAGGGCCGCCGTCGGGCGTGACGATGGCGGGGACGCCGCTGGCCAGAGCCTCGAGCACGACATTGCCAAACGTATCGGTGTGCGAGGGGAAGACGAAGAGGTCCATGTTGGCATAGGCCGTGGCGAGCTCTTCGCCTCGCAGGACGCCCGTGAATTGAGCCTGGGGCAGGTGCTCGCGCAGCCATGCCTCATCGCCGCCGTGACCGACGATGAGGAACCGGAATTTTTTCTGGTTTTGAGCGAGTTCCTGATCGATCCGCACGAGCAGGCCAACGTTCTTTTCAATGGAGAGCCGGCCGACGAAGCCGAGGATGGGAATGGTGTCACTGGGATCGCGGTTGCGTTTGGAGGGATGGAAGAGCTTGGCATCAACGCCCCGCGGCATGAGATGGCAGCGCCGACCGGTAGCGCGCTCGAGGAGTGCGCACAGTTCAGGATTGGGCGCAAAGAGCACTTGCGCCAAGGAATAAAATCTGGCCGCAGTGGCCATTGCCAGGTCTTCGATTTTTTGGCCTGTGAAGGCGGATTGTTGCCGGGGCAAGAGACGCAGAAACCAATTGGCACGGCGGGCCGCATATTCGTGGACGTTGGTGTGCCAACTGGCGGCGAGCGGCAGGCGGAAGTGATGCGCCAGCCAGGCGCCCAGAATTCCAACCTCGCTTGGGCCGGTGATGTGAATCAGGTCGGGGTGAAATCGCTTGAGCACTTCGCCGATCAGCGGGATGTGGCGCAAGAATGCGGGATCGAGGCGCAGATCCTTTTCGAGTGCGAAAGAGAGAAAGCCGCGCGGCAGTTCGAGGGTCCAACACGTTGCCGTCCTCGATGACAGCCTGAGCACGGTCGCCAGCGCGGACGCACAGGAAAAGGAGATTGCGGCGCCGAGCGAAGGCTTCAAAATGACGGCTGGTGTGCGCGACTCCGTTGACTTCGTGAAACGAATCGGGGAAATACGCGACGCGCGGCGCTGGAGGGGTCATGGGGTCAGCGGTGTTGGCGGGGTTCGTACTAATTCAGCGTGCAATGCGCACACAATCAAAACTCGGGCTCGCCCAAGGCCAGGCGCAACTGGTGCGATTCGCTCCAAGCCATGCGCAGGCCACCGGCGACCAAACCCTGGCCCATGAGCTGCACCATTGCGATGACTGCGCTCATGGAGCGAGGCGCCGAGCCCTTGGGCCAAATCTCGCTCAGGGGACGAATCACGCCGTTCTGCGTCGGGATGAAAGACACGGTCGTCCCATGTGCGCGAACCCTGCGGGAACTCGGGGTAGTGGCGCACGGCGTCGATGGTTGATTGCAGGATGCGATGCTTCCAAGGCTCGGCATATTGCGGCATGAAGAGCACGTTGCTCTTCCTGGCACGCGCACTTCGTGCACGAACTCAGTAAAACTGGCGGCGTTGGTCAGATTGATGTTGGCGTTCGGTTCCACGCCGTGACGATCGCCACCGGCGATGAGCAACATGTTCCACTTTTCGGCCAGGCGCCGCACGGCACGGTTTTCATCCCAGTTGCGCAGACCGTTCAGCTCCAGTGCGTGGAGATAGGCGCCGTTCTTCTGCAGAAACTCATTGACGAGGAATTGATGCTTCTCTTTGCCGACCAGATAGAGGTCCCACATGGGGTGGTTGAAGACCACCAGCACGTTGGGCTCGTGGTGCAGACGCAACGAGAATCTCAGTCAGGCGCTTATCGCTGGGATGCGCTGGTAAAGTCCTCGAGCGTTGCCATCCATTCTGCCGCGCGAGCGCTCGGCAAGTTGTGCACGCCGAGATGAAAGGACTGAACGGCGCCGTAGGGCGCGCTCCACTCTACCGAAACAGGAATTTGGCGCGCGCTGGGCACCGTGCGCAAAAGCATGGGCGCCTTGATCTTGTCGTGGTCGGTGATGGAAACCATCGGAGCCAAGTTGAGCTTTTCGATCTGCCGGGTTTCCAGATCGAAGGCCAGCTTGGGAGTCATCGGCGGCGTCCAGTAGCTGGCAGCGTAGTCGATGCGGATGCCGTGCATTTGCTCAGCCCGCCGTTCGAACCGGGACAGGAGCGGCCGCATCACGGGAAATTGGTTGCCGAAGTTGGCCAGGAAATCCAGCGTTTCGCGCGATTGGTTGGTGTGACTGTGCAACGAAACACCGGTCCGAAAGCCCCTGGGAGCATTCGTGTCGCGCCAAAGATACGAGATAGATGAACTGGGCATATCCTCTCCTCGATTTTTCAGCTTTGGATTTCTCGGATTTCCACAGACAGTATCGGGTTCGAGGCATGAATGCCCGGTTAAGGGCATAACGAATTGCTTTTCAATTGAGGCCACGGCGGAATCAAAGAAGTTACCAAAATACCGAGAGTTGCGGGTGAAAGCCCATTGATTCTCGATATCTAGAATCGCGCGACTGATTCGCAAAGGATGGGCACCGCACACTGAATTCCGAACCTCCGAGGCACGTCCGTTTCCAAACGAAACTCGAGGTCAAGAGAGCCGTGTGAATTTTCAATGATTGGCGTGCGACTGATTTAAGTGGTCGCGAATTTGGGCGAGGCCGATCTCACAGTTTCACAGTTTCGCAGGCCTGCCCCCCATCCCCTTTTGGGGCCAAGTGCTTTCCCTTCAGCGGTTTGTACCCCCGATCATTTGCTCCAACTCGCTGATAACAAAAGGGTTATTTCGTATGATTCCCAATTTAAAGGACTTACGAGCTATTTTTGGTCGAATTTTTGCTTTTAGTAAACATTCTGACTGACTTTGCCTCGACCCGCGATCGAATGCCGGCAATTCGGCCACTTCGGCGGAGATAAATCATGTAATGATTGTGCGCCAAGCCGGTGTAATTCCATGCAAAACGGAGAGGCCAGCTAACAGCCCTCAGCTCTTAACTTTAGCTGCTGGTTGCCGGCCTCTCGGGCTTGACAATGCGTGGCGGAGTTGTTTTCACTTCCGAGTTTTGGCAAACTCCGGGCCGAGAAAATCGTCTGCATTCCAGCCCGCCATCAGATCTTCTTCGCGAGAACTCTTCTTGTTCTCGGGGTGAGCGGCTGCGGCGTAGGCTGCCTCGGCCGCCAGATAGTTTTCTGTGAGGCCCTTCTTCAGCAGTTCAAAGGCCTGCTCCGGCGAATCGGCATATTGGAATAGTTCGATGTCTTTGGGGGAGATGGCGCCAGTGTCAACCAGCGTCTCGAGGTTGAACACTTTCTTCCAATACTCGGGACCGTAGATGAGCACCGTAATTTTCTTGGCCAGCTTTTGAGTTTGTGCCAGCGTGAGGATTTCAAACATCTCATCGAGCGTGCCGAATCCGCCGGGAAAGACGACGAGTGCTTTCGCGAGATAAGCGAACCAGAGCTTACGCATGAAGAAATAGTGGAACTCAAAGTTGAGCGAGGGCGTGATGTAGGGATTCGGCCTCTGCTCAAAGGGCAGCATAATGTTCATGCCGATGGTTTTGCCGCCAACCTCATAGGCACCGCGGTTGGCCGCTTCCATAATGCCGGGGCCACCACCGGAGGTGACCACGAAACGATGCTTGCGGGAGGGAATGGTCCTGGCCCATTGCGTGAGGAGTTGCGCGAGACGACGCGCGTCCTCGTAGTAGCGGGCCATTTCGACTGCGGCCACGGCTCGCTTGCGCTGCAACTCTGTGGCCTTTCCCTCCGCGATCTCAAGAGCCCTGGCGGGCTGCTCTTCACTGGGAGCCGGCTGGGTGGAGCCGGTGTTGTCGAGGAGTTCCAAGGCATGATCGGCTTCTTCGCGCCCGCGAAAACGCGCAGAGCCGAAGAAGACAACCGTGTCCTGAATCTGCTCACGGCGGAAGCGGGAGAGAGGCTCAAGAAATTCCGACACGATGCGGATGAGGCGTCCGTCAGCGCTGTTGAGAAACGCGGGATTTTCGTAGGCGAGGGGCGCACGCTCCAACGGCGGAGGCGCACCGTTACCGGGAATGACGGCGCGAGTGACTGCGGCAGCAGCCTTTGCCAGCGACGCGGCACTTGCTTTGCTCGAGGCGGCATGAGTTGCATCCTCTTCGCGATTCGCTGATGGGGTGGGTGCGCCTGCTTGATTTTCCTTTTCGTTCATCTCTCAACCATCCCGGTGACGAATGGCATCGTGAAACGCAATCCACAAGTTCAAAAGGCCGAACCCCGAGACGATGCCCCGGACGGCGCCGTTGGCGGCAATGTTGTGGAGCCAATTGAATTGAAGAAAGATCGGATTCTGGTCCCAAAACGAAGGCGACCAAGGCGCGTAGCAGATGGCGATTCCGATATACATGCGCAACATCACGCGCAGCAACAATTCCGTACGTTCGAGCCAGCGAGGTACGCGATGGGGCTGTTGGGTGTCGGCGTGAAGTGGGGGTGTGGACCCAGGCGCAGGGTCCGATGCCTGCTCAGGCACAGGAGCCGGGCTCAAAGCGAGCGCAGGCGATGACGATTCCGGCCGCTGGTGCATTGGTTTGCTTTTGTCCGCCGTCCCCGATGTTTATGCATCGCAATCACTTGCCGTGGGTCGCTGCCAGTTGCCGCCAGACACGCGAAGGCGAGCCCGGCACAACGACATCGTATTGAAACGGTAACACAGCGAGGGGGGGAGGAGTCCGCATGGTCTGGAACGGATGCGAGGGGGGCGCCTGTTGCTTCGGGCAAGGCGCGGGAGTATTTTGTGGATGTGCTGAAGGTGAGTGTTGTGATGAACAACCAGGTCTGTAGCAGCGTGATTTCGAACCTGGCGATTGCCATTCCCAGGTCTCAAAATCGAGACCTGGGGCACCCATTTTGGTACAGAGTCAAGCAGTCACGGACCTAGCGTATGCAATGAGGCAAGGGCGGGCTGGTACGCGACGGAACCCGGGTTCGTAACGTCGATAGAGTGGCATTGATTTCGCGACGGGCAAGTGGAGAGGGGGCTCGAATGAAAACTGGATTCCTGATTGTAATGACTCTAATGCTTGGCGGGTCGACGCTGGGCGCACAAGGGGCGGGCCAAACTTCGGGGCACGTGATCCAGTTCAATGACTCGACGCAACCGGGAGCCGGGCGGGAAGCAAGCGCGGTCGCCGTCGCTGAGCCGCGGGAAGCGAACGATGGATGCCCGGTTACGATGCATGCGGATCATCTTGCCGACGGAAGCATGGTGAAGACGAACAACACTCACCCAAAAGGATTGGGGCAGTGGTTGAATTTATCGCTCACGAGCCGGGATGCGAAACGGATTGCGAAGGCGACGGTGACGGTGAACGGCCTAACGCCTAAAGAGCGCGTGACGCAGGCACTCTCAAACGGAGCGGGCCCCTGGGATGCAACGCAGTCACTGGACGTTTCGTTTGTTGCTGGACCTGATCACGCTGCAATCGCGAGGATCTGGGTTCCGGGGATGAGCGCGGTGATGCGGATCGATTTGGAATCGATGGTGTATAGCGACGGCTCAGTATGGAAGATCGCCGAGGCGCAAGCATGCCGGGTGAGGCCCGATCCGCTGATGCTGATCTCAGGGCGCTAAGAAATCCGGGGCGGCTGGTGGTGAATGTTAAGTTCGTTGAAAGACAAATGCCGGTCCTTCGACTACGATTGGCGCGAAACACGCGCCAATCTTCGCTCAGCGACTGTGAATCCCAGGTCTCAGAATCGAGACCTGGGGCACCCATTTTGGTACAAAATTAAGCGGTCACGTGCCAAGTGTGGTGGTGAATCCAAAGCTCGTTGAAAAACAAATGCAGGTCTTTCGACTGCGATGGGCGCGAAGCACGCGCCAATCTCCGCACAGTGACTGTGAATCCCAGGTCTCAGAATCGAGACCTGGGGCACCCCTTTTGGTACAAAATTAAGCGGTCACGGGCCAAGTGTGGTGGTGAATCCAAAGCTCGTTGAAAAACAAATGCAAGTCCTTCGACTGCGATTGGCGCGAAACACGCGCCAATCTCCGCTCAGGATGACAATTTGTTTTTCTTCGCTCAGGATGACATTTGTTTTTGACGCCGACTTTGGAGACGGGGCAGCTAGAAGTTGAAGTAGGCGCCGATCATGGGTTCTGCGGTGTGGGTGAATGCATTTGTCGAGGTGTAGAGCCTGGCGACATCGGGTGCCTTATAGAGATTGCCGCGATATTGGAAGCGAAGACCCAGGTGCGGAAGCAGCCCCCAGTCCAAACCAGCACCATAAATATAAACAGCCTCATTCGAACTGGTGGTATTGGTCTGGCTGCCCGCTGGTTCATTCAGCAGGAGTCCCACACCCAGGACACCAAATGGCCTGAGATTTGAAATATGAATCGAAGGGACCCAATCGCCGGTAATCTCGTGGGCGTCAGCCGAAATCGATTGTCTTTGGCACAGCGGGTTAAAGGTGCCGCAGACCGTATAGGTCTCGTTGGCTCGATTGTAAGAATAGGTAGCTTCCCATCCGAGGATGGGATTCGAAATATGGCGCAATTCGAAGAGGCCACCCGCGGAGTTGGATGGGCTCTCCTGGACGCCATTGCCGTTGGTTGCGCCGCTGAAAGCACCATAGAGGCTTACGGCGACAGAAGTCTGCGCGTTTGCGGCTGCGCCGCTCGACAGGAAAAGCGTAAGGAAGAAGATCGCGAATACAGATTTCTTTTTCATCTCTAACATTGCCTCCGATCATTGGGATCTCGCGGCTGGGCGATCAGCTTCAGGCCGCGTGTTGATGTTTTGGATGCGCGAATTCGATGCAGGTGAGCAGGGGTTGTTTAGACCGACCCGAAGGGGAAGCTAGAGATTCACGCCCAGATGTACGGGCGTTGCCTCACGCCGCGCGGGAGTGCGTTTCGGGGAAGAGTTGGAGCTTTAAGCTACGGCGGTGAATGCGAAGTTCGTTGAAAAACAAATGCAGGTCCTTCGACTACGATTGGCGCAAAACAGGCGCCAATCTTCGCTCAGGATGACAACGTGTATCTGAACCGGACTTTAGAGACAGAACACTACCGCGGCAGCGAATATTTGTCAGAAGCGATAGAACACGCCACCCATTGGCTCGTAGATTTGGGTATACGCGGTGGTGGAGGGATAAAGGTTAGAGAGATTGGGCGCCTTGCTCGTATTGCCTCGGAGCTGCAAGCGCAGACCTAAATGCGAGGTAAAACTCCAGTCGAAACCCGCACCGTAGACGAAGACCGGTCTAACGACCGTGTTGATTGTGTACAGGCTGGTTCCGGTGGGCAAGGTGATGAGAAAACCTGCACCGCCGAGAGCGAATGGCCGGAAGTTTCCCTTCTTGACTGAGGCCACCCAATTAACACCGACCTGGCTGGCATCACCATTCACGGTGAGTGGCGGTTCGCCGCAAACGAAACCGCAGGCGCCGGCCTTGGGAGCATAGGACTGATTGGCCAGATTGAATGAGTAAGCGAATTCGAACCCGACAAGTGGATTGACGATGTGACGCACTTCGAGGAGCCCACCTTCGGAGTTGTGCGGGGTTTGCTGGGTGCCGAATCCGCTGGTGGCGCTGGTGAAGGTCGCGAGACCACTTAACGCTACATCAGTCTGCGCCTGGGCTCTGGCACCGCACATTGCGACGGCCAGAACGACCACGAGAGCAGTTCGGGAAATCATGTGGTGGGTCACAGCCGCAGTCAGGGTCATCGCTCCTTTGGGTCGTGCCGGCTCAAAAACGGCGAATACACTGCACAGTCTGCGAAACTGCTGTAACGCGCCCTGCATCCAAATCTTCATCCGAAACACACCCTCCTGGGTTAATTGCCTTGAGTTGTCATGCATGCCATGAATCTGCCCCTTGTTATCTTCAACGCTCTTGGACGTTGACACAAGTCGAATGGATAGGCCGTAACCCGAAGCAGATACAGAACAAACGCAAGAAACGAACTGGAACGGGTCAAGGGACTGCAGGCAGGCCGGCAAGCGCCATGGCGATTTCTTCCTCCGGATAGTCGTAATTCTCCAGTTTACCTGCTTGATAGTCGATGTAGGATTGCATGTCGAAGTGACCATGCCCGCTGAGGTTGAAGAGGATGGTCCGCGTCTTGCCTTCTGCTTTGGCTTCGAGGGCCTGGCGAATGGCTTCGGCGATGGCGTGGTTGGCCTCAGGCGCGGGTACGATGCCCTCGGCACGGGCAAATTGAATGCCGGCAGCGAAGGCGTCCAACTGCTGGACGGTTGTGGCTTCGGCGAGGCCGAGATCGATGACGTGCGAGACGAGCGGCGCCATGCCGTGATAGCGCAGGCCGCCGGCGTGAATTCCCGGAGGCACAAAGGTGCTGCCGAGGGTGTGCATCTTGACCAGAGGCGTAAGGTGGCCGGTGTCGCCGAAGTCGTAAGTGAAGCGGCCTTTGGTAAGGCTGGGGCAGGCGGCGGGCTCGACGGCAACGACGCGCGCGTTGCACTTGCCTTTGATCTTGCGGCCCAGGTAGGGCATGACCAGCCCGGCAAAATTCGATCCGCCGCCGGTGCAGCCAATGATGACATTGGGCTCGTCGCCGGCCAGAGACATCTGCTCGATAGCTTCCTGGCCGATCACTGTTTGGTGAAGCAGAACATGATTCAAGACGCTGCCGAGGGCGTAGTTTGTATGCGGATCTTTGGCGGCTACTTCGACCGCTTCAGAGATGGCGATGCCGAGCGAACCGTTGGAATGAGGATGCTCGGCGAGAATGGCGCGGCCTGAGTCCGTTTGCGTGCTTGGACTGGCGGTGACCGATGCGCCGAAGGCTTCCATGAGGGCGCGGCGGTAGGGTTTCTGGTCGTAGCTGACGCGCACCATGAAGACTCTGCAGTCGAGGCCGAGAAAGGCGCAGGCCATGGCGAGCGCGGAGCCCCACTGGCCGGCACCGGTCTCAGTAGAAAGGTGTTTGACGCCTTCCTGTTTGTTGTACCAGGCCTGCGCGACAGCGGTATTGAGCTTGTGCGAGCCAGCCGGGCTGACGCCTTCGTATTTGTAATAGATTCGCGCCGGCGTATCGAGAGCTTTTTCAAGGCGGCGGGCGCGGATCAGCGGCGACGGACGCCATTGCGCGTAAATCTGCCGCACTTCTTCGGGAATCTCGATTTCATGCTCGGCGCTGACTTCCTGAAGGATGAGACGCCATGGGAAACAACGGAGCGAGGTCAGCCGGGCCGATGGGCTGAAGGGTGCCTGGATGCAGAGGCGGAGCCAAAGGCTTAGGCAGATCGGGAAGAATGTTGTACCAGGCCGGCGGAATGCTGCTCTGCGGCAGGTTGTATTGAATGGTCTCCATGCGAAACATTCTACAGGGCCGTGCGGCGCAAGCTGCCGTTTGGCCAGTGAATGGGGCGGGCTGGAGGCGTGTGGTCTGGATCACATCCGAAGGGGGCTTGCGCGAGTAGCCTTTGGAGCAAAGTGAGGACGAGGACTCTTCCAGAACGGGGAGGAAACCGAGTGTTAGAGATGTCGGCAGAAAACGAAGTTGCGATTCAGGATCTTTTGGAAGCTTTTGAAGACGAGACGCATGCGCAGGCGAAGTATCTTGCGTTTGCCGAGAAGGCCGATGCGGAACGGTTGCATGGCGCCGCCAGCTTGTGCCGGGCTGCGGCGCGTTCTGAACACTTTCATGCCGCCAGTCATGCCCGTGCGATCAGGCAACTGGGTGTAGAGGCACGGTGCACGTCAATCGAAGTGAAGGTGAAGAGCACGCTCGAAAACTTGAGTGACGCGCTCAAGGGCGAGGAACATGAGATTACCGCGATGTATCCAGGAGTTCTGGCAGAAGCGCGGAAGCACAATAATCGAGCCGTGATTCGCACCTTCGCCTGGGCCCTGGAGGCAGAGAAAGCCCATGCGCGGCTTTATGGGGAAGCTGTGGCGCAGCTCGAAGCTGGCAGGAGCGACTCGTGGATCGAGGATGCGCGGGAGTTCTTTGTTTGCCCAGTGTGCGGCTACACTGCGGAGTCGGCCCACGAGGATGAATTGTGCCCGGTGTGCCGCTGTTCGCAGGAACGGTTCGAAGCGGTCCAGTAGCACTGGGCGGGATCAGCGGGTGACGATCCGGGGCGGAGCGACAATGCGTAGTTGCGACGCCCTCGCAGGGCGCGGAGACTGCCGACAGCTTACCTTTGGCTGGCCTCGCCGGCGGCGACTTTGCGGTTGAACGCGGCTGACTGATTGCGCGGCACGCTAAGCGATTGCCAGCGGTCGCACGCAAAATGCTTGGCCAGCAGGACAATCTGCCCCACGTGATGAGGGTAATGCGCCAACTGGCGGTTGATGGCCTGCATGACGGAGTGCGCTTCTCCGCGAATGGTGACGGTGCGGCTGAGATCTGCATCGGAGAGTGGTTCCAGCGCTCGGAAGAGACAGCTCCAGCCATTCTCCCAATCGGCCATCAAGCTCTCGCGCGTGGCGGGCGGATCGACGAACTCAGTGTCGCGGTCACGATTTGGTTTTTCGCCGTCTGTGGTCAGGAAGTCGGTCCAGCGGGAGCGCATGTTGCCGGTCATGTGCTTCACGATGATCGCGATGGAGTTGGCCTCGGGATCGAGAACGGCGAAGAGCTGCTCATCGCTGACCTGCTCCATGGCACGCTCGGCAAGCCGCTTGTAGTAGCGGAAGAGGGAAAGAGCGTCAGAGAGATAGGACGTTGTGAATTCGAGCGCCATGAATTCAGTTTATTCGAGATCGGGTTTTCCATGAGCATTCGCGGGCCGGTTGGGCGGATGAGGCAACTACGGCTCGTCATTGTAGATGTGGACTTCGATTTGGCCACCTTCCACCTGGCGGCCGCGAAACATGCCGGGAGTGTTGAAGCTCCAGCCAAGCTGACCATCGGGAGCGATGGCGATGACGCCGCCATCGCCGTGGATGGGAGCGAGTTTGTTATGGATGACCTCGTCGGCCGCCTGCTGCAACGTGAGACCTTTGTACTGAACGAGGCCGCAGATGTCGCGGGCAACGGTGTAGCGAATAAAGTATTCGCCGACACCCGTGCCGGAGATAGCGCAGGACTGATTGGAGGCGTAGGTGCCTGCGCCGATGAGAGGCGAGTCGCCCACGCGGCCGGGCATCTTGTCCTGCAAGCCGCCTGTGGAAGTGCCAGCAGCAATGTTGCCTTGTTTATCGAGCGCGACGACGCCGACTGTGCCGTAGCTATGCGTATCAGCCGACTCCTGCCATTGCGCGGCGGGCGCAGCCGGACCCGGCGGTGGTGCGCCGGCAGGACGGGGCGGAATGGGCTTGCCCTCTTTCTGCAATTGCTTGACGAGAGACTGCCAGCGGCTCTCTGTGAAGAAGTAACTGGGCGGCTCCTGTTGCAGGCCGGCCTGAACGGAAAAGGCGTCGGCTCCGGGGCCAACGAGCAGAACGTACGGAGTCTTCTCCATGACTGCGCGCGCCAGGCTGATGGGGTTGCGAGTGCGCGTGACGTCGGCCACTGCTCCGGCGCGGAGGGTTGCGCCGTCCATGATAGCCGCGTCCATCTCGTTTGTGCCGTCGGAGGCAAAGACCGCCCCGCGGCCAGCGTTGAAGAGCGGATCGTCTTCAAGGATGTGGATGGCAGCTTCGACGGCGTCGAGCGAGGAACCGCCGCGATCGAGAACCGCGGCGCCTGCCTGCACGACTTTGGTGAGCGAAGCGCGATATGCAGCATCGCCGTCAGCGCCTAGCTTGGCGCGTACGATATCCCCTGCGCCGCCATGGACGACGATGGCCCAGTGATGAGCCTGAGTCTGTTGTGCCGACGCTGCCGCAGCGATCATGATGCCTCCGAAAAATATTCCGTGAATCGTTTTCATTGCGAACTCCCTTCGAAGCTCTGGCCCGATGGCGCATCGGAAAACATACTAAGGCCTCAGGGTGTCACCCCGTTGCCATTTAAGATCTGGAGAAGCCTGCGCTACACTCACGCTCTTCGTGGTGCAAATTACCGGGCAGACCAAGCGTCAAACCGCAGCTCATGAGATTGCATCGGAGGATTCGGCGAAAGGCGGATTCGGCGCATGGTGACTGGAGCCTTCAACATCCAGAAAAAGCGCGTTCATGTTGTTGTATCCCACAAGGTTATACCCGGTGCTCCGCAGGAAAACGACGATGTCATTTTTGTCAATCTGTTCAAACTCCAACGAGTCGTCGTGGATCTCGACGACGATGAGGTATGGGCGCCATTTGTGGATATTGAAGGACCGAATCACGGCAAGATCAGATCCTTCTACGTCGATAGAAAGCAAACCGAAACTGCGGGGTACGTTGTGTTCGTCGAATAGTTGCTGAAGGCTCTTAACCTGGACCGTTACGCGATAGGCTTCGTCATTTGCATTTGAGTGTGGAACCCCGTCCCCGAATACATGCGATAGCGCAGGATTGTTGCATATCAAAAACGTTGTCTCGCCCGATTCTTCTCCCACGCAAACACATTCGACCCTATCCTTTGGGCGGACCCGCTGAAACCTCCTCACAAGCGATAGATTTGCGTCGATGCATAATCCACTCCAACCCATCTGATACAAAAGATATGTATTTGATTTGCTGTTCGGGCAATGGCAGCCAACATCAACATAAAATTTTGAACGACAGCCAAGCAAGTGCCCAAGAATCTGCCTGTCCAACCCACCTTCAGCATACGAATCTGCGCTAAATCGATCGAATATTTTGCGTGCAGCGATCGAAATCGCGATGCCCAACGCCCGCGTGAACGGTAGTCGACGAAATAGGGCTTTCCGTGAGAAGGTCATTTCAAGTTTTCCCATCGATGTCTCCTCCCACACGGTGGCCATTTCAGGATTCTCCGCTCCAAGCTTGTTCTCGCCAATGGGTCGCTCGCGCCTTCAGGAAATCGCGCTTGAGCACCCTGACTCGAGCTTAAACCGAGGTTTTCTATTTTTGCATCTCGAATTCGGATCACTCTCCCCAATTGCCTCACCGATTTCGAATTTCCGGGATTTTTTCTGCCGGCGCTTTACGCTAAATTGTCAGCGCGGCGTTTATATCGGTTCGCGTGCACATCGCCGTTATGATGGGCCTGATCCTGGTGACCCGAAGGGCGGCTATTTGGACGACAAGGAAA
Source organism: uncultured Acidobacteriaceae bacterium (assembly GCA_963758785.1). Taxonomy (GTDB): domain Bacteria; phylum Acidobacteriota; class Terriglobia; order Terriglobales; family Acidobacteriaceae; genus Telmatobacter. The sequence continues at coordinate 713,685 of CAVWXA010000003.1, read as the reverse complement.
AAACCTGGTTCTGATCCGCACCGTTCACCGCTCCCTCATTGTCGTTTACCATCGCATTCATGACACCCGGCTTGCGCCTCCTTTCTTCGCTGGTTCTGATCATGCTCGCTGCGGGGAGCGCCGCAGCCCAGCAGCACCCCATTGTCGTGAAGGTGGTGGTGGTGACGATGTTCGAGGTAGGCGCCGACACCGGCGATAAACCCGGCGAGCTGCAATATTGGGTAGAACGCGACCACCTCGATCGGACCTACCCGATGCCGGCCGCTTACCATGCAGTGCGCATGAATGGCGACGGCGAGATGGCTGTGCTGACCGGAGCGGGGACGGCACATGCGGCGGCGACGGTCATGGCGGTGGGACTGGACCCGCGTTTCGACTTCAGCCATGCCTACTGGCTGGTCGCAGGAATCGCAGGCGGATGCCCGGACCAGGTTTCACTGGGATCAGCGGCCTGGGCGCGGTGGGTAGTGGATGGCGATCTGGGCTACGAGATCGATGCGCGCGAGATTCCGCAAGGATTGGACGACCGGCTATGTGCCGTTCGACAAGTCGCGTACCGTTTGAGAATCCGCCAGCGACCCAGGCCCGGGCAGGTGTATGCACTGAATGCGGGACTGGCGCAGTGGGCATTCGAGCTGACGCGCAAGACCCCTCTTGAAGACTCGGACAAGCTGAAAGAGATTCGCAGCGCATTTTGACGGCGCCGCCGCGCAGCGTCCGCCGTTCGTGACCATGGGCGATGAGATTTCGTCGTCGACCTTCTGGCATGGCAAGCTGATGGACGCCTGGGCCGCGGAGTGGGTACCGTATTTCACGGGTGGAAAGGGAGTGTTTGCGACCACAGCGATGGAGGATACGGGAACGCTGCAGTCGCTCGAATTCCTGGCGCGCGCGGGACGGGTGAATGCAAACCGGGTGCTGGTGCTGCGAGCGGTGAGTAACTTCGACCGGCAACCGCGCGGCTTGAGCGCGACGGAGAGCCTGGCAAAACAGAGGATCGGCGCGTATGCCGCGTACCTGCCGTCGCTCGAGGCTGCGTATCGCGTAGGACACGGGGTGGTGAGGAGCTGTTGAGTCATTGGGCACAATATGAAGGGACGACTCCAAGCGCACAGACAGCAGAGACGTTGAAGCCCTGACGCATTGCCCTGCAGAACGGCGTTTGCGGTCTTTGAGGAAAAGACCAGGGCTCGGCAGCGTCCTGAAGGTGAGTCAGGAGTGCGATTCGGAGTCTGCGGGGATTGGTTCGAATTCGAACGCGGATGGATTCTTCATCCATTCTCTTGTTCCCGCGTAACGGCAGGATTCCGAAGCAATCTTCGCCGCTTCCGCAAGAGATTCGATGAATCCGCGGCCAGTGGACACGAAGTAGCAATAGGCGCCGTGAAGGATGTCTCCCGCTCCCATGGTGTCGACCACTTCAACCTGCGGGACGGACAAGGTCCCCGAGGACTGTGCCGGAAACGAACTGGATCGGCTTCGCTCCATCTGTGATGGCGATGTTTGCGACTCCGTGATTCTTCAAGAATAGGATGACTTCGTCTCTTGTGGCGCAGCCGGGCGGCAGAAAATCTGCGGAACAGATGGCGGTGTGGACACTCTTGAGGAGCTCTTCGGTTCCGTCCTTCCAGCTTCCGCCGTCGAGCACGACCGGGGTGCCACGAGCTTTCGCCGCGCCAGCCCACGCCTGGCATGCCTGCATATAGTGGCCATCGACCAGAACGATGCGCGCCTGCTCACAAAGGCTCGCGATCGACCTCAGCGTCGAGGCGTAGCGACGCGCATTGCATTGGCGGAGACGACGTTGCGATTGCCGCTGCTGTCGACGGACACCGACGAAATGACGGGATCGCCTTCAAATTGGGGACTCAAATCGACGAGCTGGACGGAGTATCGTTCGCAGTTCCTCGCGAACCACATTTGCCAAGGCATTGCGCCCCACGGCGGTGACAAGCGCGGCTTCGCCGCCAAGGCGAGAAAATGCGATGGCTGCGTTTGTCGCCGGCCCTCCCACGAAGATGCTCTGGCTCTGAGCAACGACCTTTGTGTTCGTCTGAGGAAACTCATCTACGTTGTAGACGACGTCAATCGTCGAAAGTCCAACGAAAATGCCGCGCATCATCTGGGGATCTACTCCGACGGGAACCGCCTGCCGTCATTCTAGGGTCTCGGCTTTGCCTGTAGGCTCTTCGAGTCTGCTGAAATTGTGCCGTCCGCGCCTTCGGCTCTTGGCGAAGGCAGGCCCGGCGGTGGAGAATGCTTGGGTCCCTCAAATTGAGTTCCGGGTCGCGCCCTGTTCTCTGGTCGAACGGTAAGGCAGCCGTGCAGATCCCAACAAGGAAGGTTTGATGCACTCTATCTGGTTTGGGGAGTTTATGGGCACGCTGGTGCTGGTGCTGCTGGGCAACGGCGTGAACGCCGGCGTGACGCTGCGCAAGTCGTATGCGGCGGATGCCGGCTGGATGGTGATCACGACGGGTTGGGCGCTGGCCGTGCTGTGCGGCGTGATGGTGGCGCAGGCGTTCGGCAGTCCCGGCGCGCAACTTGAATCCGGCCATCACGCTGGCCGCCGCGGTGAGCAGCGGAAACTATGGGCAACTGCTCATCTATTGGTCGGCGCAGTTGCTGGGCGCGATGGGCGGCGCGGCGCTGATGGCCCTGCACTATGCGCCGCATTGGAAGCTCACGCCCGATCCAGCGGCCAAGCTCGGCGTGTTTTGCACGAACGCAGCGGTGCGCAGTCCGCTGGCGAACATCTTCAGCGAGATGATCGGCACGGCGGTGCTGGTGCTTGTGGCGGGAGCGATTTTTTCGCATGGCGTGGCCATGAACGGGCCGGCGGCGGGACTGGGGCCGTGGCTGGTGGGCAGCCTGGTGTGGGGCATCGGCCTCTCGCTCGGCGGGACGACAGGATATGCCATCAACCCGGCGCGCGATCTGGGACCGCGCATCGTTCATGCGCTGTTGCCGATTCCCGGCAAGGGCGGATCGAACTGGCGCTATGCGCCGATTCCGATCGTTGGCGATCTTGCCGGCGGAGCGCTCGCGGGATTGCTGCTGCATTACGCGCATCTGTGACGGCGAGCAGCAGAATCGAATTTCTGCCGCCTTTTCCACAACGCGCGTCGGCGTGCATTGCGCGGCATTGCTCGACTGATCAGTTGAGTCGAGCCGATCACTCCAGACACGAAGCGACGACGGCCAGCGCGGCGATGGCCGCAGTTTCAGCGCGCAGGATGCGCGGGCCCAGCGACGCCGCACGCCAGCCATTGGCGTCGAAGAGCGCTTCTTCCGCGGGAGCCCATCCGCCTTCAGGCCCGATGGCAATTTCGAGCGCGGGCATCTCTTCCCTGGCTGCTGCCATGGCTTCCTCGATCGCGTGACGCAGCGTGGTGGTGCGCTCCTGCTCGGCGAGCACGATGCGCGTAGACGCAGAGGCGCTGCGCACGCGCGCAGCCAGTGGAACGGGATCGTGAATCGAGGGCACATCGGAGCGGCGCGCCTGTTGCGATGCCTCGTGCGCGATGCGGCGCCAGCGCTCGGCGCGCTTCTCCGCAGCCTGCGCCAAGATGCTTCTCGGTCCGCCGCGCAACGACCGGCGCGACTGCGGCGACGCCCAGCTCGGTCGCCTTCTCAATGGCCCACTCCATGCGATCGAACTTGTAGATGGCCATCACTAAAGTAACGGGGAGCGCGGGGTCGGCCAGGAGCTCCGCGGCAAGGTTGAAGCGAACTTCGCTGTTTTCCCCGGCCAGGGTGACGGCGGCGACCTGGGCATGAAAGACGTGGCCGCCGGCGACGACGTCCGCCTCCATGCCCGGCTGCGCGCGAAGGACGCGCGCCAGGTGTTCGGCCTGCGCGCCGACAATGGTGGCGGTTGCTTCGTCCCAATGTTCGGCGATCCAGCGGCGGCGAGTCATCTGTTCTCTTGTCAGACACTCACTCGTCTTGAAGTTTACGGCGTTGCGCCGGGCCTCGTCGAGCTCGGCGGTATTTCTCGAGATAGCTGATCGCCGCGCCCAGCGCGGGTTTCAGCGAGTTCGCTCGTGGCGACAAATTCTTGGTTTGAAGCGCGCCGAGATCTTTTCTTGCCGCACAAACACTAAGGGGAACGCTTTTAAGCGTCCCCCTAGAGTGTTGCCTTTTGGGTTGTTCGATCCGCTACTTTTTCTTCGCGGTCTTCTTTGCGGCCTTCTTGGCGGCCTTCTTCGCTGGTTTCTTGGCTGCTTTCTTGGTTGCCATTTGCCTATTCTCCCTTTTCGATGGGTTGCATCGATTCTGCAATTAATAAATTGCAGTTGAAGAATGTATAGATTCATGCAACATCGATGTCAAGAAAAAAACGACACAAGAGTGAAAAAAAGATCAACACGGTTCCGGCGACGAATCGAGGCCGAAGCGAAATTTGAGTCGAAGTTCGAAGCGCGGATCGAATTTTGCGAGCTCGGATCGCATCGCGATGATGATGTTCGAATCGGAATGAAATCGCGATGATGCGAGCTGCGCGATGCAGTACTTCGCTGCCGTGCATTCTCAGCACTCGATCACGTTCAGCGCGAGCCCCGCGAGGCTGGTCTCCTTGTAGCGCGATTGCATATCGAGGCCGGTGAGGTACATGGTGCGGATGACCTGATCGAGCGAGACTTTGTGGGCCGCGGGCTCGTTGAGAGCCAGGCGCGCGGCCTGCACGGCCTTGGCCGCGCCCATGGCATTGCGCTCGATGCAGGGAATCTGCACGAGGCCGCCGATGGGGTCGCAGGTCATGCCGAGGTTGTGCTCCATGGCGATTTCAGCGGCGTGCTCGATCTGGCCATCGTTGCCGCCGAGAGCCGAGGTGAGTCCCGCCGCGGCCATGGAACACGCCACGCCCACTTCGCCCTGGCATCCGACCTCGGCGCCGCTGATCGAAGCATTCTCCTTGTAGAGAACGCCGATGGCGGCGGAGGTGAGGAAGAAGCGCACGATGCCTTCGTCGTCAGACTCGGCGAACGAATCGGCGATAGTAGTGCGCCACAGCGGGGATCGACGCCGGCAGCTCCGTTGGTGGGCGCGGTGACCACGCGGCCGCCGGCGGCGTTCTCTTCGTTGACGGCCATGGCGTAGACCGTGACCCAGTCGAGAGGAGCCAGCGGATCGCCTTGCTGGCCGCTCGGCCTCGCGCGCGCGCAGCCGCTCGGCCAGACGGCGCGCGCGGCGGCGAACCTGCAGACCTCCGGGCAGAATGCCTTCAGCGGCCATGCCGCGCTCGGCGCATGCCTGCATGGCTTGCCAGATCTTCTCGATGCCGGCGCGGACGCGCATTTCAAGCGATTCCGAGGTTGCGGCTCGGATCGACGGCGCGCAGGCGCTCGCACTCGTTTGCCAGCATGACGCGGTCGATGGAGAGAGAGTGCGCGCGGGCGACGTCAAGAAGTTCGGCGGCGCTGTGAAATGGATACGGAAGACGTGATCTGCCGGCTCGCCGGCCGGCCGATCGGCCGCGCCGTCTTCGGCGATGAATCCGCCGCCGATGGAAAAGAAAGTGCGCTCGGCGAGGACCGACGCCATCGGCATCGAAGGCAGAGAAACGCACCCATTGGGGTGCTGGGTGCTGCGCGCCGGGAGGAAACATCTGGTCGCGATGGAAGACCAGGTCGCCTGGTTCGTCGAATGGGATTGACGCGTTTGCCGGCGAGACTCAATGCTCCTTGCAGCGCGGATTGCAGCGACTGTCGATTCAATGGAGGCTGGATCGATGGCGGCGGGTTCATTGCCGGCCAGGCCGAGCAGAATGGCGCGATCGGTTCCGTGGCCCATGCCGGTGAGCGCCAGCGAGCCATACAAGATCAACCCGCACGCGAGCCACGCGATCGAGTTGGCCGGCGTCATCAAGCCCCCGCGCGAATCGGCAAGCTGCGCGCATTGGCCCCATGGTGTGCGAGCTTGAGGGGCCGACGCCGATTTTGTAGAGATCGAAGAGGCTCGTGGTCACGGATCAGATTGTAGCGAGAATGAGCTAACAGAAGATAGCAAGAAGGGACGAGTGCTTTGGCTGCATGATTTCGATTGCCAATCCCAGGTCTCAAAATCGAGACCTGGGCACCCATTTTCGTACAGAACCAAGCGGTCACGATTAAGCGGTCACGGGACGAGTGCTTTATTCCAGGAACTCCTGGACGAACTGGTTCTGGCTGTGAATGAGTTGTGGAGGGGGCCATCGAAGATCAGACGGCCCTTCTTCGAGCATGAGAAAGGTGGTGTTGGGATCGGTCTGGCCCTCGGGAAGCGGGACCATGCAATTCCTGTTCGGCATCGAAGCGGTGATTGCAGAGGGTGAAGGCGTCCTGCAGGCGATGGGTGACGAGCAGAGACGGGTGTCGCGTGCACATCGCGCTGCTTGACGATGAGTTCGATGATGGTGGTGGAGGTGACGGGATCGAGGCCGCCGGTGGGCGAGTCGTAGAGGATCAGCTCGGGATGGTGGATGAGGGCGCGAGCGATGGCGACGCGCCGCCTCATGCCGCCTGAAAGGCTGGCTGGATACAGATCGAAGGTTTCTTCAAGGCCGACAAAGCTAAGCGCCTCGTGAACGCGGCTGTCGATCTCCTCATCGGGTACGCGCTCCTGGATCAGCTGGTAGGCGACATTGTCGCGCACGGTGAGCGAATCGAAGAGCGCGCCCTCCTGGAAGACCATTCCGGCGCGAGAGCGCAAGGGGAAGAGCTTCTCCTCGGGCATGTGGGAGATATCTTCGCCGAAAAGCAGTACGCTGCCCGTCCGCGGGCGAAGCAGCCCGATGATGAGCTTGAGGAGCACGCTTTTGCCCACGCCGGCGGGCCCAAGCAGAATGCGTGTCTCCGCGGGCGCCACGGAAAAGGTGATGTCCTTAAGTACCGGCGGGCCATCGAAGGAATACGGAAACGTCGCGCAAGTCGACGACAGGGCTCGCGCTCCGGCGCAGGAGCCGGAGATGGAGGCGCGGGAGCGGAAGCGTAGCTCATGTGGGGAAGAGCGAGAGCAACACGTGGGTGATGAGGAAGTCGACGGCGATGATCAGCACGGAAGAGTTGACCACCGCCGAAATGGTGGACGGCCGACGCCCTCGGTGCCGCCGGTAGTCCTCATGCCGTAGAAGCAGCCGATGGAGCCGAGAATATAGCCGAAGAAGAGGGGCTTGACCAGCCCCTGAATGATGTCGGGATAGTGAAGGTGCTCGTAGGCCATGTGGAAGTACTGAGTGCCATTCTGATGGTTGAGGAAGACCGTGACGGCGGCGCCGCCCACGATGCCGAATGCGTCGGCCACGATGGTGAGGAGACAGCAGCATGGCGATGCTGGCGAAGATGCGCGGAGTGACGAGCTTGCGCATCGGGTCGACACCGAGGGCGCGCATGGCGTCGATCTGCTCGGTGACGACCATGGAGCCGAGCTCGCTGGCCATGGAGGATGCGTTGCGGCCGGCGACCATGATCCCGGTGAGCACCGCGCCGAGCTCGCGGATCATGGTGAGGCGAGACGAATTGACCTGTAACCGCCGCGGCGCCGAACTCCGAGAGCGTGGCCGCGGACTGAAGCGCAAGCACGCCGCCGGTAAAGAAGCCGGAAAGGATGACGATGGGCAGCGAACCGACGCCGATAATGTCGGACTGAGTGAGAAAGTCGGTCCAATAGATCGGCGGGCGAAAAAGGTTGAGAAAGGCGCGCAACGCGAACAGGGAATATTCCTGGACGGTAAGCACGATTTGTCTGGCGGTACGGTCGATCGTATTTATCGCCATGAGTATGACGGCCTTGCGATAGAAGATCATGCGGCGCTTCAGAGGACAGGATAGCGCATGGAGGAGGCGCGAACGAAAGGCGGCGTTGCCTGTTGCGATATCCTGCGATTCAGGCGCAATGGCTCCGCTTGGCATAAAGCGCCGTGGACCCTGGATGGTACCGGCGCGAAATCGTTGCGTGCGGCGGCGATTCGCACTTTGCGGCGAACGCGAAATCTCAAAATTTCCGAGGCTGAGCTCGGCGCGCACAAATGCTTTCTTCTTCGCAAATTAGCCATGTTGCACTCTTTTGTAAACGCATTGCAAGGCAATGAATTTGTCTCAGTCGGCATCTAAGCGCGTATACCCTGAGTTCAGGAGGGGACGATGCATCTGTTTCGCGTGCGGCTGATCCTTGCTCTCATCGCGAGCGTTACGCTGGTGTCGCTGGCCTCCACTTATTTCGATGTCTTGGCCCACAGGCATGTTTTGCGCGAGGATCTGGAGCGCCGCACGAAGTGGATGGGAATCAGCATCCAGCCGGATGTGCAAGGCGCGCTCAGAACGGGCAACCCGTCAGCTCTTCCCGGGCTCATGCAGCTGCTCAAGTCCGGCACGGGCGCGCTGGGCCTGGCGGTCTATGACGCGCACGGAAACCTGATGGCCGGGAGCGGTCCGCCGGACGTGATGGCGGCGCTGGCGCGCGGCGTGGTGGAAAAATCGCTGCAGCGGGGAATTGAGGTGGGCGCATTTGGGCACGCGGGCCAATGGCAGTGGCTGGAAGAGGCGTTTCCAATCCACAACGGCAACGAACTGGAAGGCGCCATGGCCATTGTTGCGGATGCCAGTTATATCCGGACCGAGGCCGACGATCTTTGGCAGCGGAGCTTCTGGCGGATTGTGGCGTTCGTGATTCTGATCGTCGGCATCACGCTGGGCATGGTGCGCTGGTTCCTGCTGCGGCCCATGAGCCGCGTGGCCGAACGCCTGCGCCGGCTGCGCACCGGCCACTCAGAAAAATCAGCGGAACCGGGAGTTCGAGAGCTGGGCTTGTTTTCACCGCTGGCGCGCGAAGTGGAGACGATGGCAGAGAGCCTGAAAGCGGCGCGCGCGGCAGCCGCGGCAGAAGCCCGGCTGCGCGAGGCCGGCGAGCATATGTGGACCGCCGAGCGATTAGCCGTACACATCCGCAACCGGGCCGGCTCGAGCCGAATCTTTGTAGTTTCGAACCGCGAACCGTATATGCATGTACGGCAGGGGCGGGAGACGGTTTGCGTGGTGCCGCCCAGCGGACTGGTGACGGCGCTTGAGCCGGTGCTGCGCGCCTGCGACGGCGTATGGGTGGCCAGCGGGAGCGGTGACGCCGATTCGACGACCGTGGACGAGTTCGACCGGCTGCGTGTGCCGCCGGATGAGCCGCGCTACACGCTGCGAAGAGTGTGGCTTTCAGAGGAAGAGGAGGCGCGATATTACGACGGCTTTGCCAACGAAGGGCTTTGGCCCCTCTGCCATATTGCGCATACTCGCCCCATCTTCCGCGCTGCGGACTGGGAGTGCTATCAGCGCGTGAACCAGAGGTTCGCAGACGCGCTGCTGGAAGAGATGCAGGACAGCGCCGACCCGGTGGTGTTTGTGCAGGACTACCACCTCGCGCTGCTGCCGCAGCTGGTGAAGAAGGCACGGCCGGATGCACGGGTGGCGATCTTCTGGCACATTCCGTGGCCCAATCCGGAAGCATTTCGGGATATGCCCGTGGCAGGCCGAGTTGCTAGACGGGCTGCTGGGCGCGGACCTGATCGGATTCCATATTCCCCTGCACTGCAATAACTTTCTTGCGACGGTGGACCGGGTGGTGGAGTCGCGCACAGTACCGCGAGCACATGACGGTGCTGCGCAATGGGCACACAAGCGCGGTTCGGCCCTATCCGGTGAGCGTGGCGTTCGATGGCGCCGCGCAGCCGAACTCGCCTCTGAGGCGGACCGGAGATGGACGAGGAGCGTGCCGCGGCACGGCAAGCAGTTGTTGAGCGAGTTTGGCGTGCGCGCGGAGTCCCTGGCTGTGGGCGTCGACCGGCTGGACTACACGAAGGGAATCGTGGAGCGGCTTGATGCGCTTGAGCAACTGCTTGAAGACCATCCCTGGCACCAGGAGCGGCTGACCATGGTGCAGATTGCCGCACCCAGCCGGACTCGCATCCCGAGCTATGTCGAGCTGCGCCGACGCGTCGATGCGACGGTGGAACGCATCAACGCGCGCTATCAGACCGCGCGTTGGAAACCCATCGTGTCTGATCGAGCGCCAGTGCAACCACGAGGAAGTGACGCGCTGGTATCGCGCCGCGGATTTGTGCCTGGTGACTTCATTGCACGACGGCATGAACCTGGTGGCCAAAGAATTCGTGGCCGCACGGGACGACGAGGATGGTGTGCTGGTTCTGAGCAGATTTACCGGCGCCGCGGTGGAGCTGCGCGATGCACTGCTGGTCAATCCGTACGACGTTGTCGGCGTCGCCGAGGCAATCCATTTCGCCCTGGAAATGAGCCCCGCCGAACGCCACGAGCGGATGCAAAGGATGCGGCGGCACGTGATGGAATACAACATCTACATGTGGGCAGCCAAAGTGTTGGGCGACTTGCGCGAGTTGCGCCTGGAGCCGGCAGAGGGTGCGGAGTTGAGTCGCGTTGCGCCATCCAGCATCCGCAGCGCGGAGATTCCAGTAGAAAAACTTGCGTGAAAGCGAGCTTCTGTTGACTGGGACGAAAGCAAAAGTTCTGGGGCAATTTTTTCGCAGCTTCGAGGGCGCGACAAGAGCTTTACTGATGCTGGACTATGACGGGACGCTGGCGCCATTCCGCGTCGACCGCTTCAACGCGCGTCCATGGGCGGGTGTACGGGAACTGCTGACGCTCATCCAAAAACAGGGCCGGACGCGAATGGTCATTGTCACCGGCCGACCGGCCAAGGAGATTGCGTCCCTGCTGGGCGTGAAACCGGCACTCGAAGTGTGGGGGCTGCATGGTTCCGAGCGCTTGCACACGAGCGGGAGGCGCGAACTCGAGCAGCCCCCGCCAGAAACGCGTGCCCGACTGAGTGCGCTTTACGCACGGCTCCGGCGTGACTCCTTCGGCGGGCTTCTCGAGAAAAAACCCAATGCGGTCGCAATGCACTGGCGCGGAGTTTCGGTTGCGAAGGCCAAAGTAATCGAAGCAAGAACGCGTTCCCTCTTTGAGCCCCTGGCCCAACTCGATGGGCTAGCTCTCCTTGAATTCGAGGCCGGGCTCGAGCTACGTGCGGGCCGCGATAAGAGCGAAGTGGTCAATGCGCTCCTGGAAGGTCCAACAGGTGGCGGGGCGCATCCGGCTGCATATTTGGGCGACGACATCACTGATGAGGCGGCGTTTCGAGCGCTCAAGGGTCGCGGTCTCAGTGTGCTGGTAAGGCGCCAACGGCGCGACAGCGCCGCCGACTTATGGATGCGACCGCCCGAGGAGTTAAGAGAATTCCTTCACCGATGGTCGCAGGCGTGCCTCTCGATTAAATCGGATCGAATCCCGGGTTGAAGTCGACTCCATAGGCTGCCATTGCACAGAACAGCAAGGAGCCGGTACCATGCGGAGAGACCGGTATCCGTGACAGTGGGCCGGGTCTGCGGGCGGGGCGGCTGAGGAAACCCTGGGGAGAAGAGGATGCAAGACAGAAAGGGATCGAGCAGGCGAAGCTTCCTGAAGATGGCGGGGGGAGCAGCCGCATTGGCCACTTCTCTTGATCGGATAGACGCAGCGGCGGAGAGCGCGCCGGAACAAGAAAGAAAGAAGGAACCCGCGGGCGCCAAGCAGACGGCCGGCGGCGGGACGCTGGTGGAATTGGCGAATCCGTTACAGGGGACGGATTCAACGTCGATCTTCTCACGCGGGAACACGCTGCCGATTGTTGCCGTTCCGTTTGCGATGGCCCATTGGGTTTTGCAGTCGAGCGATGGAACTCCCTGGATGTTTCAGCCGCATGACGAACGCCTGCAGGGGATTCGCTGCACACATCAATTGAGCCCATGGCTCAACGATTACGGCTATGCAACATTTCTTCCGTTCAGCGGAGAACCTTCGCCGGAGGCTGCTGAGCGCGCATCGAGCTATCGCGCAGCGGAATTGGAGATTGCCCCACATGGCCTTGCACTGCGACTGATGCGTTACCGCTGCAAGCTCGAGTTGGCGCCAACGGAGCGCTGCGCAGCGATGCGATTCACGTTCGAAGAATCGGGCCCGGCGGGCGTCTTTATCGATCTGCCCGGCGAGGACGCCAAGGCCAGCGTTACGGAAGCAGACGGCGTGGTGATTGCGCAAACCAGCGAGAATCACGGTGGAGTCCCGGCGGGATTTGCGACTTACTATGCGGTCCACTGCGACGCCAAGATCACCGGATCCAGTGTCATGGAACTGAACGGCCGGCGGATTGCCGTGTTGCGTTTTTCCGCGCAAGCGGGAAAGCCGGTAATGCTGCGCGTAGGCACGTCGTTTATCTCTTCCAGCCAGGCCGCGCTCAATCTCGAGACGGAGGCCGGTGATAACAAGCCGTTCGAGCAAGTGAAGGGCGAGGCAGCGTCGGCGTGGGAGGATGTGCTGGGCCGGGTACGCATTCAGGGAGCGTCTGAAAAACAGCAGAGGATTTTTTACTCCTGCTTGTATCGCTGCTTGCTTTTTCCCCGCATTTGGCATGAACACGACGCGGGCGGCAACCTCGTGCACATGAGCCCTTACAGCGGCAAGGTTGAGCCGGGCGCGATGTACGCGGATCACGGATATTGGGACGACTATCGCGCGTGGTATCCGTTGATGACGCTGCTCTATCCCGAGCGATTGAGCGAGATTCTTCAGGCGTGGGTGAATGCATACAAAGAAGGAGGCTGGTTCCCGCAGTTTCCGTGCCCCGGATATCGCAACTGCATGACGGGCAGCCCAATCGATTTTGTTTTTGGCGACGCGGTGGCAAAAGGCATCGGGGGTTTCGACGTGCGGGAGGCTTTTCGCGGGTTGAAGAAGCACGCCACCGAGCCTGTTGCTCCGGGGCTGGGCTATGGGCGGCCGGCAGTGGCTGAGTACATGAAGCTCGGTTATATTCCCTTCGAAGCTGTGGCCGGCGCTGTTGCGGAGACGCTGGATTCGGCCTATGGAGATTTCTGCATCGCGCAGGTGGCACGTGCGGCTGGAATGCCGGACGAAGCAGAGATATTTGAGCGGCGGGCGCGGAACTGGCGAAATATTTTTGATTCAGACACGCGATTTTTGCGCGGCAAGATGGCCGATGGATCGTGGCATTCACCCTTTGACCCGCATACCTGGGGCGGCGCTTATGTGGAGGGCGCCGCGTGGCAATATCGATTCGCTGTGCCGTACGATCCGGAGGGGTTGATGGACGCGATGGGCGGCAAGGCCGCCTTTATCGCAGCGCTGGAAGAGATGTTGGCGCAGGCCCCGGTTTTTCATGTGGGAACATACGGGCGCGAAATTCATGAGATGTCGGAGATGGCGGCCGTCGACTTCGGGCAGTATGCGCATTCGAACCAACCCGTGCACCAGGTGCTCTACATGTTTACGATGGCCGGGCGTCGCGATCGCACACAGTATTGGGCGCACCGGATACTGAACGAGCTTTACACTCCTGATGACTTCCCCGGCGACGAAGACACAGGCTCAATGAGCGCGTGGTATGTGCTGAGCGCACTTGGAATCTACTCGCTCTGCCCGGGCAAGCCGGAGTGGGTACTGGGCGCGCCGCTTTTCGAGCAGGCCGAGATCAAATTTCCGGATGGCCGCGTGATTCGGATTGAGGCGCAGAGCAAAACACCGGGAGCATTCCTGGGCCACGTGACTCTTGACGGTTCGGCTGTTCCGGGGCCATCCGTTCCGCATGCAGCGCTCGTGAAAGGTGTGCGGCTGGTATTTTCTGAAACATAGAGCCGCTGGCAGGCTGGGGAAAACCGCGAAGGAGCCCTGTTGAAGCGCCGCTCACATTTACAATGGAATCTATATGATCCGCTTCTCTACCGCCGGCGAATCCCACGGCGAGGCTCTGATTGCGCTCGTTTCTGGGTTGCCTGCAGGCGTGCCTGTCGATCTGGAATTCGTGAACCGCGAGTTGTGGCGGCGGCAGCAGGGCTATGGGCGCGGCGGGCGCATGAAGATCGAAACCGACCAGGCGCACATTCTTTCCGGCGTGCGCCATGGCAAGACCATCGGTTCGCCGATCGCGATTCAACTCATCAATCGCGACTGGAAGAACTGGCAGGAGAAGCTGCCGGTCGAGACGGGCGATCCTGCCAAGCATCGCGCGGTGGCATCGCCGCGGCCCGGTCATGCCGACCTGGCCGGCGCGCTCAAATACAACTTCCCCGATGCGCGCTACGTGCTGGAGCGCGCTTCGGCGCGCGAGTCTGCGGCCCGCGTGGCCGCCGGAGCGTTTGCCAAACTGATGCTGCGCAACCTGGGCATCGAAGTGGCGAGCCACGTGATCCGCGTGGGCCGCATCGGAGCTTGACCGCGACGCAACTTGGGAAGAGATCGCCGCGCTCGCGGAAAAGGAAGAAGTTGTGCTGGCCTGCGTCGATGCCGCCGCCGAAGCCGCATGAAGGAAGAAGTGGAAGAGGCGACACGCGCCGGCGACACGGTAAACGGCATCTTTGAAGTGGTGGCGCACGGTGTTCCCGCAGGCCTTGGCATCGTATGCGAATTGGGACGAGCGCCTTGACGGCCAGCTTGCCTGGGCGGTGATGAGCTTGCAGGCGGTGAAAGCGGTCGAGATCGGCCGCGGCGTGGCCGCTGCCGCGTCGTTTGGTTCGCGCGTCCACGATCCGATCCACTATGCCGACAGAGAATCCGCCCGGCAGGCCCACGCGCTTCACCCGCCCGCACAACAACGCCGGCGGCATCGAGGGCGGCGTCTCGAACGGCGAGGACATTGTGGTTCGCGGCTACCTGAAGCCCATCTCGACGCTGCGCCAACCGCTGGAGTCGGTGCGCTTCGATACGCGCGAGTCCACCAGCGCAAGTTATGAGCGCAGCGATATTTGCGTGGTCCCGGCGGCGGGTGTGGCCGCGGAGGCCATGGTCGCCCTGGTGATCGCCAACCTGGCGCACGAGAAGTTCGGCGGCGACTCGCTGGTGGAATTGAAACGAAATTTTACGGGATACATCGAACAAATACGGAGCTTTAACAGCTGACGATGATTTTGAAGATTGTGAAATATCCCGAGCCGGTGCTTGCAGCAGCCCGGCGAACCGGTGACTGAGTTCAACGACGAGCTGCGCAAGCTGGTGGCCGACATGTTTGAGACCACCTACGCCTCGCAGGGCATCGGGCTGGCTGCGCCGCAGGTGGGCGTGTCCAAGCGCATCACGGTCATCGACCTGAGCCAGGGCAAAGATCCGGCGCAGAAGCTCGTGCTCATCAACCCCGAGATCATCTTCGAGCGAGGGCAGGCAATACGAAGAGGAAGGCTGCCTGAGCTTTCCTGACATTCGCGAGAAGGTGGTGCGCGCGGCCAAGGTCCGCATTCGCGCGCAGGATGAGCACGGCAAGTGGTTCGAGATGGACGGCGAAGAATTGCTTTCGCGCGCTTTCAGCATGAGATCGACCACCTCGACGGCGTTCTGTTCATCTTTCGCATGAGCGCGCTGAAGCGCAGCCTGAATCTGCGCAAGATTCGCAAGATGCAGAGCGAAGGCACCTGGTAAGACCGCCATGACGAACGCGGCGAACTCCCTCAAGCTCGTCTTCTGCGGGACGCCGCAGTTCGCCGTGCCCACTCTCGAGGCGTTGCTCAAGGCCCGGACACGAATCGCGCTTGTGGTTTCGCAGCCCGACCGGCCCGCGGGCCGCGACCAGCAGCTCACCGCGCCGCCGGTGAAGCAGGCCGCGCTGGCCGCCGGACTCGCCGTCACGCAGCCGGAAAAGATCCGCAACAACGCCGAATTCCGCGCGCAGCTTGAAGCCATTGCGCCAGACGCCATTGTCGTGGTCGCCTATGGGCGCATCATTCCGCCGTGGATGCTGGCCCTGCCGCGCCTCGGCTGCATCAATCTGCACGCTTCCCTGCTGCCCAAGTACCGCGGCGCGGCGCCGATCCAGTGGGCCAGTGGCCATGGGCGACGCCTATACCGGCAACACCACCATGCTGCTGGAAGAGGGCCTCGACACCGGGCCGATTCTGCTGCAGCAGACCATGGAGATCGGGCCCGACGCAGACTGCGGCGGACCTTTTTCCTGTGATGGCCAAAGCGGGCGCGCCGCTGGTCGTAGAAACGTCTTGCCGGCCTTGCCGAATGGAACGATTCGACCCGCAGCCGCAGAACCACGAAGAGCGCAACCTTTGCGCCGCTGCTCGACCGCGAAGACGGCCGGATGGACTTTGCCGCGCGCACGGCGACGCGAGCTTTACAATCGCTGGCGCGGATTTCAACCGTGGCCCGGCGCGTTCACCGCTCTCAACGGGAAAAAACTGATCGTGCATCGCATGGCGCTTGCCCGCTCAAGCTATGCAGCGGGACTGGGCTTCGCCGAGCCGGGCTGGGTTCTCGTTGAAGAGGACCGGCTCCTGGCAGCCTGCGCCGCCAATACCTGGCTTGAATTTCTCGAAGTGCAGCTCGAAGGCAAGAAGCGCCTCGAGGCAGCGGAGTTTCTGCGCGGCAATCCGCTGGCGGCGGATGCGCGGCTGGGTTGAGCGCCGTGGCCGCGATTTCTCCTGCGCGCAGAGCCGCATTCGAGATCCTCATGGCCGTCGAACGCGGAAAAGCGCATTCCGACGATCTGCTGCGCGGGAAGGCCGTCGACGCACTCTCGCCCGCCGATCGCAATCTGACCACTGCGCTGGTGCTCGGCGTGCTTCGCTGGCAGATCCGGCTCGACGCGCAAATCAAGAGCCTGCTCAAGAAACCGAATGCCAAGCTCGATCCGGAAGTGCTGATCGCTCTCCGCCTCGGCGCATTTCAGCTTCTCTTTCTTGATCGCATTCCCGCGCACGCCGCGATCGACGAGAGCGTGGAGCTGACTAAACAGTCGGGCCATCGCTTCGCTGCCGGCATGGTGAATGCCGTGCTTCGCGGTGTTGCTCGCGGCGGAATGCAGCGCCTTGACATTTCCGGAGGAGGAGTCGCCCGCTGAGTTAGCGCTGGCGCAAGCGCATCCTGCGTGGATGGTCGAGCGCTGGGCGAATTTTTACGGCCTGGAGGCCGCGCGTGCAATTTGCCGCCACGGCCAGAGCCAACCCGCTCTGACAGTGCGCATCGAGAGCCCCGAGGTCGAAGCCGAGCTTGAGCAAGCTGGCATCGGGCTCGAGCCCGGTGGTTTACTCGCCGCGGCCCGCACCGTGATTTCGGGAGATGTGACTGCGACGGCGGCATTTCACGAAGGCCGCGTGCGCATTCAGGATGAAGGATCGCAGTTGATCGGCGAGTTGGCTGCGGGCGTTGGCCCTGGATCCCGACAATGGGAAGACGTATTCTGGACGCCTGCGCGGCGCCGGGCGGCAAGACGCTGATCCTCGCCGAACGCAATCCCGAAGCGCAGATCGTGGCCTGCGAATCGAATGCGCGGCGGCTTTCCGAGTTGCGCGAGCGCGTTGCCGCATACGCTGACCGCGTGGAATGCCGGCTCGCCGACGCAACTGCGCTCGAGGATGAATCAGCTTTCGATGTTGTGCTGGCGGATGTGCCGTGCAGCGGCACCGGGACGCTGGGCCGCAATCCGGAGATTCGCCATCGGCTGCGGCTGGAAGATTTGCCGCGCCAAGCCGAGCGGCAGCGGGCGATCTTTCGTGGCGCGTTGCGCGCGGTTCGGCCCGGCGGGCGACGTCGTTTATTCAACCTGCTCCCTCGAGCCCGAAGAAAACGAGCAGGTGGTGGCCGTGTGCTTGCGGAAGGGAATCAACAGCCGGCAGATTTCGGTAGCGTCCAGATCGAATTGCTGCGTCGGCAGTCGGCGATCCTGACTGCTTGCAGGCGCGGAACAACTGCACAAATGCCTCACGCCTGAGGGCGCGCTGCGGTTGCTGCCGGGCGCTTGCCAACCGACGGCTTTTTTGTTGCGCTGATCGAGAGAAGCGCCTAGAGCGGATTGGCGCTGGCTGCAGCGAGTCGAGGCTGCCTTTTATGCCGGCTCCGGCGCGAGGCGCAACGCCGCATAGTCGCGCCCCAGCATGGCGCACAGCGCTTCGACCACCAGATTATGATCGTCGCGCTGCGGCAGGCCGGAAACGGTCACGCTGCCGACGATGCCCGCGCCCTCGACGACCAGCGGAAACGATCCGCCGTCCGCAGCGTAATCGGCGACCGGAAGCCCGTAGCGTTCGAGCAGTGTCGTGCCTTTCGATTTCTAGCGTCATGCCGATGGCATACGAGCTGCGATGGAAGCGCGCGACCACGTTGCTCTTGCGGCGCACCCATTCGACGTTGTCGGGCGTGGTGCCTTCGAGCGCGGCATAGAACAGCGGCTGCCCGAAGCGCCGCACGTCAACCACCAGCGTCAAGCCGCGTTCGAGTGCCATGGCGTCGAAGCCGCGAACCCAAGTCCCACGCGACCTGCGCATCGAGGCGCGGCAAGCGCAGTTCGCGCTCCTGCAAGCGCAATCTTTTCCAAATCCTCGTTCAGTCCCATCGAACTTTCCTCTCCTACTGTTAGCCTATTTGGCCACGGTCAGCTTCACCATTGTGTTCTGGTCCACGCGCGAGCCCGCGGCAGGCGATTGCGTCAACACCGAGCCCGGCTTGACCGGCAGCTTGGGCGGCGCATCGCCACTGCCGACCGGCGCCACAGGCACGTCGACATAGCTGGGCGGCGCTGTCTTGATGCCCACTTGGCCAATGCCGCCTGCGCGCTCACGAATGGGCCATCCGGTGAGGTCGGGCATCACATATCCATCGGGCGCGTCATCGTCGGGCGCGGCCACAAGCAGATTCACGCTGGGCTGCTCGATGCCCTGCGCGTGCGCGGGCGGATCCTGCGCCAGCACGGTTCCCTCGCGCGGCCGCGCCGTAAGGCAGCCGCGCAATCTCGCCCACCTCAAGGCCGGCGCGGCGCAACTCCAGCGCGGCCACGCGCTCGTTGGCGCCCACCGTGTCGGGCACGTCGACTTTTTGCGGTCCAAGGCTCTCAGCAACGCGCACGCGCCACTCGCGGCGCACCACCGTTCCCGGCGCCGGCGACTGCGACAGGATGTGCCCCGCGGCCACATCGCCTGAGTAGTAGCGGTTGTCCACGTCCAGGTTCAGGCCCAGGCCGGCGGTCACGCTGCGCGCGTCGGCCACCGTCATCCCTTTGAGCGCGGGCACCTGCACCTCGGCGCCGTGAATGGCGAAGTGCATGGTGGTGATGGCAGCCAGCAGCGCGACGGCCAACAGCAGCATCAGCAGCGAGGCTATGCGGAAGAAACTGGCGATGGCGCGCGTGTTCATGATTCGAGGCTTGCCTTCGAAAAACGAGGTCCTGTACGCTATCGGGTATTATCCGTCACCGGCTCGGGATGGATGGTGACCCGGAACACTTCAGGGCACTCCAGCTTGAATCGATCTTCGAGCGCGGTGATCACCTCGTGAACGCGATGCATGGGCAAGCTCGTCGGGCAGGGTGCAGTGGCAGGTGAGCGAGATGTGCTCGCGCGTGCGGCCCACGGTGATGGCGTGCACGTCCACGATTTCAGGAAACCCGGCGGCGGCCGAGCGCAGCGCCTGCTCGATGCGGCGGTCCTCCACCGCCACCTCTTCCGGCTGCTCGATGGTGGCGGGCTCGCTTTCGATGTGCGTGAGCACCGAGTCGATCTCGGGAACGTTGCGCAGGATCTCCGCTTCAAGCGCAGTGACGAAGCTGTGCGCTTCGCGGAGCGTCCGGTTCTCTTCGATCTCGACGTGCAGCTCCACCTGCAGGCGCCCATGGTGCGACTGGATGCTGAGCTCGTGCACCGAAACGTTGTTGCGCGCGGCCACGGCGCGCACGCGATCGAAGATGCTTTCGGCCCTGGTTTCGCGCGGGATGGTGTGGATGACCACGTCGGCCCTGGGCAGCGCGCGTTGCACGGCGGCCGTGGCCGCCTGCACCAGTTCGCCGGTGTGCTCAAAGGTGAAGCGGCGCGGCAGAGCCAGCGTGAGGTCGGCAAAATAGCCGGCGCCGGCGCGGCGCACGCGCGCCTGCTCCACGGCCAGCACGCCTTCCACTCGCTCCACCTCGCGCACCAGCCGGCGCCGGGTTTCGGCGGGAATCTCGTCCACCAGCGCGTCCACAGCTTCATGGCCCAGCCGGATGGTCATGCGCAGAATCATGAGCGAAACCACAATGGCCGCGCACGGGTCGGCATAGTGCAGCGCGCCGAATCCCGAAATGCTGCGCCCGCCCAGGTGGCGCCCAGTCCGGCCAGCACGGCAAGCGTGGCCCAGATGTCGGAAGCAAAGTGGAAGGCGTCGGTGGCCAAGCGCCGGCGAGCCGGTGCGCTCGGCCACCGCGCGCAGCTGCCGCGAGCGCCAGAAATCCACGCCGATGGAAGTGACCAGCACCAGCACCGGCCACAGCGAGTGGTGCAGTTCCACCGAGTCGGTAGAAGATCCGCTGAATTGCTTCCCAGATAATCCACGCGCAGGAGATAGCCATCAGGCCGGCCTCGGTGAAGGCGGAGAGGTTCTCAATCTTGCCGTGGCCGTAGGTGTGATCCTCGTCCGCCGGCTTGTCGCTCACGTGCACGGAGAAGAAGGTGAGCGCCGCGCCAACCAGATCGAGCCCCGAGTGCGCCGCATCCGAGAGCACGCCCAGCGACCCGGACAGCAAGCCGGCGGCCGAGCTTCAGCAGCGTCATCGCAGCCGCGGCCGCCATGGAGCGCCAGGCCACGCGCCGTTTTTCCGCGGAGACGCGGCGAGAGCCGGCGCGGAAGGCTCAGTGTCGCGCGAACTGGAGACGGCGGAGGTCATCATTGCGTTCTTAGACTACCGGGGGCCGCATCGGCGGTGTACAACCCGGCGATGCCGAACGTGTACGGCTGCCAGGCGACAGTCGATCGTAACCGGCGGCCGCATCATCGCCAGCATCTCGCCGGGCGGCGGAAAATCGCCGACCGAAGCTGGCAGGTAATTGTAAGGGCCATTCTTGCCGCAGATCATGCGTCCGATGGCCGGCAACACGCGCCGGAAGTACACGCGCATACGCTTTGCCGATAAGCCGCCGGGCTCGCTGAACTCCAGAATCCCCAACTGCCCACCGGGTTTCAGCACGCGATGAAACTCGCGCAGGCCCGGCCTCGTAGTTGGCCAGATTTCTGAAGCCGAATGCCGTGACAATCAAATCGAGCGATCCGGCGCGAAGCGGCAGATGCAGCGCATCGGCCTCGAGCGGCGACGGCGTATGGCGCCGAGCTGCCTGGGCATTCTTCCGGATGCCGCGAAGCTCGCGCGCGCCGAATTTCTGCGCTCCGCGGCTCAGCATGGCGCGCGCAAAATCGCCGGCAAGAATCGGGCGCGATCCACGCGGACGCAGCTTGAGCAGCGCCATGGTCAAATCGCCGGTGCCGCAGCAGATGTCGAGAATCGCCGCTTCGGGACGGGCCAGCACCGCGCGAAAGCTGCGCGCCGTCCTTCGCCACCACAGCCGGTCGACGTTGGCCGAGAGCACATGATTCAGCAGGTCGTAGCGGGGCGCGATCGAGTCGAACATCTGCCGCACGGCCTCCGCCGCAGTCGCCTCGTCTGCCGCGCCCGCCGGCCTGGCTCCCGTTGCGGGCATGCTTCTGATTCCCCTCGCCGATGGCAAAATAGCCGCGAGCCAATGACAGCGCGCTCGCTCTCCTCATGCTATCGCTTCAGTCGAACCAGGTCGCTTAGGCGCAGGCCACGCTCGACCCGGCCCTTCATGGAACAGCGAAAAGAGTATAGGCTTGAAGATGCAGATGGCCGCCGCTTCCCTTCCCGTCTTTCCCGCCCTGGCGCCGCACCCGCCGCTGACGGATAGCCACGGGCGCGTGATTCACGACCTGCGCGTCTCCATCACCGACCGCTGCAATTACAAATGCGTGTATTGCCGCACGGGCGAGGCTGGGGCGCAGTATCCCGAACTGGCCATTGACGAATATCTGCGGCTGATCGGGGTTTTTGTCGGCCTCGGCATCACCAAGGTGCGGCTCACGGGCGGAGAGCCGCTGTTGCGCCGCGGGGTGGTGGACCTGGTTCAGGGAACTGGCGCAAGCTGCGCACCCTTGACGGGCGAGCCGCTGGACCTGGCGCTCACCACCAACGGCCATCTGCTGGAGTCGCTTGCCGCCCCGCTGAAAGCCGCCGGGCTGAACCGCGTGACGGTGAGCATGGACG
Organism: uncultured Acidobacteriaceae bacterium; assembly: GCA_963758785.1. Classification (GTDB taxonomy): domain Bacteria; phylum Acidobacteriota; class Terriglobia; order Terriglobales; family Acidobacteriaceae; genus Telmatobacter. Next base: position 691,617 of record CAVWXA010000003.1, on the reverse strand, counting down.
CCGTGGATGCGGCGACCTTCGAGCGGATCACGCGCATCGAGGGCAGCTTTCCCAAGGTTCTCGCGAGCATTCGCGCAGCGCGCGCCGCCGGGCTTACGCCGCTCAAGATCAACTGCGTGCTGCTGCGCGGCTTTAACGACGATCAGATTGAAGGCTTCGCGCGGTTTGCGCGCGAAGAGAATGTCGTGGTGCGGTTCATCGAGTTCATGCCGCTCGAAGAGGGCCGGCTGTGGACGCCGGAGATCGTCGTGACGCTCAAGGAGATCGTGGAGCGCATTGGGCGGACGATGCCGCTGGTGGAGCTGCCGCCGCGCGAAGCCAGCGAAACGGCGCGGCGCTATACCTTTGCCGACGGCGTGGGCGAGATCGGCATCATCGCGCCTGTGAGCCAGGCCTTTTGCGGCGCATGCAGCCGGGTGCGGCTCACCTCCGACGGCAAGATTCGCACCTGCCTGTTTTCGCAGGTGGAGCACGATCTTTATGGGCGACTGCGCGCCGGCGCCAGCGACGAAGAACTGCGCGCCTACATTGTGCGTACCGTCCAGGGGAAGGAAGCGCGCCATCACATTGGCGAGCCGGGATTCCTGAAGCCGTCGCGGTCGATGGTGCACATCGGCGGCTGAGAGAGCGGCGCTTGCGGACTTGAATGAAATTGCTCCCGATGCTGGCAGGCGGTTTACGGCTAGCGTGCGGACCGGAATGACAGAATGATGGAAGTAACTGCCTTCACACTACACCTCTTTCGATTGCATCCGAAGGTCTTGTTCTTCCCCCGATTTAAAGACCGCTACTCTATCTGAGAGCCGGTCCCAGCGACTGCAGTGCTTGGCCGGTATCGAACGCGGCAACTCGTAAAGGTACGCGTGTCCATTGTAGGCGTGCCTAGTGATGATGCCGTGTTCCGCCCAAGGCACGATTGTTGCTTCGTGGATTCCGAGACGAGTGGCAGCTTCCGCTTTGGTCAGCAGGCCACGGTCACGAAGCCGGTCGTAGCGAGATCGCAACGCGTATGTATGGACCAGGTAGGCGACACGCAACGCGGTGAAGCACGTCTGACCGCGCCCCGGTCGAGCTGATCCGCCGGGACGAAGGCCCCGCTGGTTAAGGATGTCGGCGATCTCGTCATAGATGTGATCGTCGAGAAGCTTGTCGACGAGCTGGACGATCGTGGGCGGTGTTTTGATCTGCTGCGCGGATGACTTGGGATTGAGGGTCGTCAGGGTTTCCGTCTTGCCGCCCTTGAAACGAACATGGATTCTGGTAATGCCTTCTGCCGGCAGTTTAATCAGCGTAGCGTCCTCGATGACGTAGGCGAGTAGCCGTTTGCGCTCCCGGTTCGGTGTAGTTGGATCATTCCAGAGTTTTCTGAAGTCTGTCGTCATCGTGACCAGCCGCTGGCGAATCGCATCGTCGAGCAGGAATCGATCCTGTTGATGCGCGCGTTCTCGTTCGTCTCGTGCCTGCGCCAGCGCGTGCAGTTTGCCGTTCCATTCCGCCTCGAGTGTGTCGGCGACCAGGCGATTGGCCGGATCGACCAGCATGAATCGACGTTGCGCCAGATCGGCTTCGAACTGTGCGCGCTCGATGGCTCGGCCGCGCAGACAGTCGGCCTCTTCCTGTCTGGTTTCGATCTCTCGCCGGATCTCCAGAGCCAACTCCACGGCGGCAGGCGTCATTCTCTCAGCGATAAGAGCTCCGATGGCCTCGTCGACCGGTGGTCCGGCGACGGTTTGGCAGTCCCGATCACCGAGATAGCCGTGCGCGCGATCGCAGACATACCAGGCCTCTTGCTTGCCCCGTGCGGAGCGATAGGCGACGCGGAGATGTCTGCCACATCGGCCGCATATCGCACGTCCCTGGAGCAGAGCCGCACCCTCCCGCGGCGGAGATCCGCGCGCCAGTTCGTAGCCCCGGCCGTTGGACGCGAGCAGCTTAAGATTCTGTTGATATTGCTCCCAGCTGATGTAGCCGGGATGAGCGTTTGGGATGCAAGCCAGCCACTCCCCACAGTCGCGTTTTCTCACGATGTGTTTCTTGCCCTCCGCACCTCGCCGGTAGCGCCGGCGTCCATACACGTAGGCACCTGCCAGTCGAGGGTTGCTCAGTACGCGCATGGCGGTCGAGGCGGTCAACGGCCGGAACACCGTGACGCTGCCACGGAGCCGGGACGGAAAGCCGAGTCCCTCCCTCCGGAATGCCTTCACTGTCTGGCACGCTGAGCCAACACGCGAGAACGTCTCGAAGAAGTGGGCGATGGTGTCCCGCATTTGCATGTCGGGATCGAGCGCTACGTTGCCAGCCTCGTCGTAAACGAGGCCCGTAGGCAGCGGACAACGATATTCGCCGCGCCGTACTTTGTTCAGGATTCCGCCGCGCAGCCTGGCTTTCAGAACGTGCAGCTCAGCTTCGCTCATGGTGCCTTTTAAGCCCAGAAGCAGACGGTCATTGAAGTTCGCCGGATCGTAAACGCCATCCTCATCGAGGATCAGAGTATCGGCCAACGCGCAGATCTCCAACAAGCGATGCCAGTCCGCGTTGTTCCTCGCAAGGCGCGAGACCTCCAGCCCCATGACGATACCCGCGCGGCCCATGCTTACATCAGCCACCAGATGCTGAAAGCCCTCGCGCCAGGCCGCCGACGCGCCGGACTCGCCCTGATCGCTGTCGATCACGATAATCTGATCCTCGCGCCAACCGAGCGCCACGGCCCGGCCGCGCAAGGCATATTGACGCTTTGTGCTCTCCACGTTCTCGATGACCTGCCGCATCGAGGACTGTCTGACATACAGGTAGGCGCCCCGTTCGAGATGATGCGGCTGCACTTTCAAGGACTCACTCATAGTGTCATTCCTCGATGCTCGGTGTTCATGGCCATGGCCGCGAAGATATGAATAACGGTTCTGGATTCTTCCGCCGTGGGGAAGCTCAACGATGTCGCACGTATCGGCTGCGGCGGGCTCGCACCAGCCGTAGCCAGCACCCGCGCCCATCCCCACATGCCGCGACGGAGAAAAAGCAGGAGTCCCGAGCGAGCCTCGGGTGACAGCACATGGCCGAGTGCAGCATTGCGGAGAGCTTCGTATTGCAGCGCAACTCCCGCCAGCCGCTCTGAACTCTCTCCACCATCGCGCGTCAGCGCGCGGTTTTTTTTACCGCAACTGCTCGCTCGATCGTTCTTGGGTGGATATCGAGATCGAATTTCTTTCGGATCTGCTCTGCCAGTTGGCGCGCTCGAATGGGCTCGCCCTCGGCCCGTTGCTCCTGGATAAAATCGAGCACCGCGCCCCGCACCTTGTGCGGTCCTTGCGGACCCCGTTTCCTGGGCACCAACCCGGCGATTCCCGCTTCCTCGAAGCTGGCTCTCGTCTGGTAGTATGTCGGCCTCGAGACGCCGTACTCCTCGGTCGCACTGGTCACCGACACGTTCTCTACTGATACGCGGCGTAACATCTCGTACTTGACTTGCACGATATCGCGCCGATCGAAGAATTCGCCATCGTGGAACTTCGGATCTTGAACCTTTCCGGGAGCCGCATTCAGCGTGCCCTCTTCGACGAGAGCCCGGATTTTGGCCTGCTTGCTGTCTTTTTTGGCGGGCACCGCGATCTCCCCGGATAGGCTTGCCAATCGTTGCACCAATTATGCCGCAACTATAGCGCCTGTCAATCACACATGGTGTTGTATAGTTTGATTCATTCGAGATATTACTTGGATACGTCGCGCATTCACTTCTTTCTGGCGGCGTAGGCCTTCCCCAAGGATCCAAAACATGCCGAACAGGACGGAAGGGCGCATCCCGCTCGCCGATCTGCTTGTTTTTCATCAACTCGCGCGATCGCTTACGTCAAGCTTCGATCTGGACGCCATCTTGCGCACCATCCTGGAACAGATGGAGCGCATGGTGGAGGCGGAGCTGTGGACGCTGCTTATGCTGGACGAGTCCACCCATGACCTCTACTACGCAATTGCTGCCGGCGAAGAGCAGGAGGCGTTTCGCGGCCTGCGCGTGAAGGTCGGCGAGGGGGTGGCCGGGTGGGTGGTAGAGCACGGCGAGACGCTCATTGTTCCGGAGGCGGAGGACGATCCACGCGTGACGCAGTCAGACGGCGCCGGAACGCGCAACGTGCGTTCAGTGATTGCCCTGCCGCTGCGTGGGCGCAAGGGCACGCAAGGCGTGATTGAGATCTTCAACCCCCGCGCCGAGATGTCAGACTACTCGATTGCTTTCCTGCACATCCTGGCCGACCATGCGGCCATTGCAATCGAAAATGCGCGCGACGTGTCGCGGATTCAGCAGTTGACGATCACCGACGACACCACGGGACTCTACAACGTGCGCCATTTGTATGACGTGCTGGACCGCGAGCTGAAGCGATGCAAGAAGCTGAAGCTGCCGCTAAGCCTGGCGTTTCTGGACCTGGACCGGTTCAAGCTGGTCAACGATGCACACGGACACTTGATTGGCAGCGAGTTGCTGGCTCAGACCGGCCGGCGGCTCCAGGAATTGAGCCGCGCGCAGGATGTGTGCTTCCGCTACGGCGGCGACGAGTTCGCGATCATGATGCCGGAGACCGACGCAAAAGCCGCGGTAGAACTGCTCACGGCGCTCAACCATGCGCTCATGAAAACGCAATTTCAAATGAAGACCGGGCTCAAATTGAAGGTGAGCGCAAGCGTTGGCGTGGCCTGTTCCCCAGACGATGGCATGGCCGTGCACGGCATCATAGGAACTGCCGATGCGCGCATGTACGATGTGAAGCTCCACGGACGCGGACATGTGCGTGGGGCATAGAGCAACGCACGCAGAACGCCGCGGTACACCTCCAGGGTGGTGAATCCTAAGTTCGTTGAAAAACAAATGCAGGTCCTTCGACTACGATTGGCGCAAGATGCGCGCCAATCTTCGCTCAGGATGACAACTTGTTTTCGATGCGGACTTTAGAGACAGGACACCCGGTCTATCACCGCATGATTTCGAACCTGGCGATTGCCATTTCCAGGTCTCAAAATCGAGACCCAGGGCACCCATTATGGTAAAAATTTAAGCGGTCACGGCCTAGTATCCCAGGCGCTTCTCGACGATATTTGCGAGGGGCTGGCCTTTCGAGAAGCGGTCATATTGCGCAAGGAAGAAGCGCATCGCCTGATTGAGCCAATCGCGGGTGTGGTCGGCGCAGTGGGGCGAGATCAGGACATTTTCAAGCTTGTAGATGGGGTCGCCGGGTGGTATCGGCTCCTGTTCGAAGACATCGAGACCCGCGCCTTTGATTTTTCCGTCAGCCAGCGCGCGTACAAGGGCTGCCTGGTCGATCACCGGGCCGCGGCCAATGTTGATGACAACGGCATTGGGCTTCATCGCCGCAAACGCCGCATCGCCGATCATGCGGTGGGTTTCAGGGGTGAGAGGCGCAGTGGCAACTACATAGTCGCAAAGAGCCAGCATCGAATGGAGCTCGGTTGGTCCGTAGAACCGAGTAATCAGCGGGTCGGGAGATGCGGGAGCGTGGCGCTTCAGCGCTAGAACATTCATCCCCATGGCATGGACGCGGCTGGCAACGGCACGGCCGATGTCGCCATAAGCGACGATGCCAACGGTCTGGCCGGCGATCTCTTCCACCTCGAAGGGAGCCCAGCGGCCCGCTTCCTGATTGCGGAGCATGCGGCGAAAATCTTTGGCAAAGTAAAGAATCGCGGCGAGGGCGAACTCGCCCAGAGATGGTGAGAAAACTCCAGTTCCGTTGGTGAGAGGAACCGCGCTCTCGATGAGCTCGGGGAACAGGATGTTGTCGAGTCCAGCCGCACGCGAATGGACCCAGCGCACACCGGGGTTGGCCAGAAATGCCGCACGCAGGAGATCGCGCGGGGCTACCCAATGAAAAATCACTTCAGCATCGTTGCCCGACGCGGCAAGTGCTTCAAGGGATCCGACAACGGCGTGCGGCAGATCCGCGAGCATGGCAAGTTCCGGATCGGCGGCATTCGAAAGCACAAGGACACGCGGCTGTTTCTGCATCGAGGCGAGTAGCTCCGGTTTGGATTAAATCACTTGAGGGCGCGACTATTTCTTTATGTCGCCGCCGATCTGAATCACGACATATTGGGCAGGACCATCGCCGACATTCTTCACAGCATGTAGCGTCCCAAGCGCCACATAAATAATGCTCCCGGCACCAGCACGCTCTGCTTTGCCGTCGTGGTCAAACTCGAGAGTACCTTCCCGAACGACGATGAGCTCAGAATGATTGATCGTATGAAGCGCGGGCGGCACTGTTCCAGCGGGCTGTGTGGTCTCATGCGCGCCCACGGCTTCGCCGCTAGCCAGCGTGCCAGTGAAAACCTTTCGTCCTACGGCGCCACTGTGCGCGGTTGTTGCGGTCATTTGGTCGAAATCGAAAACGCGTGAAGTGGCTAGCGGGTTGGGGTTAGCGGATTGCGCGCCGACGAGGGACGCGAACGCAAGGAAGATTGCAGGAAGGGTAGCGGAGCTCATCGGCTTCCTTTCTGAAGAGGAAGATCCCTGACTTAGGCGTGGTGCCCCATCCATTCGAGAATAGACGCCTAAAACATGGGGCGCATAAACTGCCTGCGGGAAAGGACGAGTCCATTTACTGCTGTTCCGTAATGTGGACGGAGTGCTCGAGATGGAAGGTGAGGAGCGTTTCGGCAGGAAGAAAGATCTGCTTGTTGCCAGTGAAGGCGCTGCCAGCTGTCCCCGCGCCACCCCCAGCCAGAGCGCCAATGAGCGCACCCTTGCCACCGCCAGCAAGTCCGCCGACGATCGCCCCAAAGGCTCCGCCGCCACCGGCGAATTCCGCCGTGCGCTTGCCTTTGCCATTTTCAACACGATCAATGGAGCTAGTGGCTACCGGGTAACTACCCCACCTGGTACGCACTCGCTCAAGGCGCACCTCAAGCAGCGCACCCCCTTTGAAGTGGCCAAGCGGTTTGGCGTCGATCACCGTACCTTGAGCGCGCGCCCCTTTGGGAATGACTGTCTGGCCGTTCACCAGCACATTGTCGGCGACAGTGGCGCTGAAAGATTCGCCCGGTCGGCTGATCTTCGATCCCAGATCCTGATCGAGACGAACGTGAAGGCGCGTGCCAGCAGGGAGATCGACGACAGCGGGCGGAGGCGGAGATTGTGGAGGCGGCGTAGCGGACTGACCCGAGCCGGGAGCCGCGCCGGGCGCTGAAGCAGGCCCGGATGGAGAAGAGTTCGAAGACGGCTGGGCAGTCTGCGACGATTGCCCGCCTACGGTGCCTGACTGCGCGTTATTGCCTTGCTGCGTGTTCGATTTGCATCCGCTCGAAGCAAGCATCGACGTGGCAGCGAGCGCCGCGAGCAAAACAAAGTTGCGAGGGAAATTCATGACGCGAACTCCTTGAGGGGAACTCGAGGGGTGGGAGATGGTTCACTAGCAAAGAGCAAAGGGCGCCACAGGGGGCGCCCGAAGGATTAGATGTCGAGATTCTTGACGTCGAGGGCGTTGTCCTCAATAAATTTGCGGCGCGCTTCGACGTCTTCGCCCATGAGCGTGGTGAAGATGGCCTCGGTTTCGGCGATGTCCTCAAGCTTGACCGACAGCAGAGTGCGGCGCTCGGGATCCATGGTGGTTTCCCAGAGTTGCGTGGCGGTCATCTCGCCCAGGCCCTTGTAACGCTGCACCTGGTAGTCCTTCTTGCCCTGCTCGACGATGTAGGCGAAGAGCTCGCGGGCGGTCTGCTTTTCGACCGGCTCGCGCAGGACGCGGGCGGCCCGGCCCGGCGACTTGGCCTCCGCCTTGGCCTCGGCGCCCTTCGGCCTCTTCCTCTTCGTCAGAGACTGCGCCAACGGCTTTCGTGGCGTACTCCACCAGGAATGGCGGCTCGAGAAATTCCTTGATGAGCGAGTACTTCGACATCATCTGGCGGAACTCGGGGCTGGAAGCAAGCGTCCAGTCGATGCAGCGCGTGGCGCCCTGCGCATCGGTAAAGCAGATCGACCAGGTGTGGTGCTCCTCGTCTTCGACGGGCTTGGCGACCTTGAACTGGAACTCGTCGGCGAGCTCGACCAGCTGCGCATGCAGCGCGGCGAGCTTTTCCGGAACCTCGCTGCCGTTTTTCGAGGCGAAGTCGGCGCGATGCGTGAGCTCGGCGCGGGCCAGCATCTCGGTGAGCTTTTCGTTGCGGATGCGCTTGTCGACCTTTTCGACAAAGCCGAGATACTCGTTGAGCGTGGCCATAAAGCGGGTGAGGTCGGCGCCTTCGATGCGGCTGGCGGTCTCGCCGTGGCGGACGACCATGCCTTCGGCGGCGCGGTTGACCATGACTTTTACAAACTCGCGATCGTCCTTGATGTACTGCTCGAAGCGGCCCTTCTTGATCTTGTAGAGCGGCGGCTGGGCGATGTAGACGTGATCGCGCTTGATGAGCTCCGTCATGTGGCGGAAGAAGAAGGTGAGCAGCAGGGTGCGGATGTGCGAGCCGTCCACGTCGGCGTCGGTCATGAGGATGATCTTGCCGTAGCGGATCTTGGCGGCGTCGAAGTCGTCCTTGCCGATGCCGCAGCCGAGCGCGGTGATCATGGCGCGGATTTCTTCGTGACCGAGCATCTTGTCGTAGCGCGCCTTTTCGACGTTGAGGATTTTGCCCTTGAGCGGAAGGATGGCCTGGAATTTGCGGTCGCGGCCCTGCTTGGCGGTGCCGCCGGCGCTCTCGCCCTCGACGAGATAAAGCTCGCAGCGGTCGGGATTGCGCTCGCTGCAGTCGGCCAGCTTGCCGGGCAGTCCGCCGCCATCGAGCGCGCCCTTGCGGCGAGTAAGGTCGCGAGCTTTGCGGGCCGCTTCGCGAGCGCGAGCGGCTTCAATGGCCTTGTTGATGATGCGCCGGGCAACGGGCGGATTCTGCTCGAGGAACATGCCCAGGCGCTCATTGACGAAGGCCTGCACGGTGCCGGCGATATCGGAGTTGAGCTTGCCCTTGGTCTGGCCTTCGAACTGCGGCTGCGACAGCTTGACGCTGACCACGGCCACCAGGCCCTCGCGCACGTCGTCGCCGCTCAGGTTCTCCTTCATGTCCTTGAAGAGGCCCATCTGCTGGCCGATGGAGTTGATGGTGCGGGTGAGCGCGGTGCGGAAACCGGAGAGATGCGTGCCGCCGTCGACGGTGTTGATGTTGTTGGCGAAGCTGAAGACGGTTTCGGAGTAGCTGTCGTTGTACTGCAGCGCGATGTCGATTTCGACTCCGTCGCGCAGAGCCTCCATGACGATGGGCTTATCGTGCAGCACGGTCTTGCCGCGATTGAGATGCTTGACGAACTCGGCGATGCCGCCGGCGTAACGGAATTCGGCGCGGCGAGCTTCGCCGGTTTTGGCGTCGGCGGTGCGCTCGTCGGTGAGCGTGATCTCAAGACCCTTGTTGAGGAAGGCCATCTCGCGCAGGCGCTGCGCGAGCGTGTCGTAATTGAACTCGGTGGCGGTGAAGATGGTCTTGTCGGGCAGGAAATGCACGCGAGTGCCGCGGCGCTTGCTGGTGCCGGCCTTGCGCAGCTCGGAGGTGGGAATGCCCGCAACTGAAATCCATCTCCCAGGTGTGGCCGTCGCGCCAGATCTCAACATTGAATTCCTGCGAAAGCGCGTTGACGCAACTGACGCCGACGCCGTGCAGGCCGCCGGAGACTTTGTAGGTGGAGGCGTCGAATTTGCCGCCTGCGTGCAGCTTGGTAAGCACGACTTGCACGGCAGGCATACGCACGCCGCCGGGCAAATCCATCATGTCGACGGGAATGCCGCGGCCATCGTCGACGACGGTGATCGAGTTGTCGACGTGGATGACCACGTCGATTTTCTTGGCGTAGCCGGCGAGAGCCTCATCGACGGAGTTGTCGACGACTTCGTAGACGAGGTGATGCAAGCCCATCTCGCCGGTCGAGCCGATGTACATGGCGGGACGCAGACGCACGGCCTCGAGGCCTTCGAGGACCTTGATGTTTTCGCCGGTGTAGCTGTCGTTGTCGCCGTGGATGGCGGTGCTGCTGAGAACTTCAGTCGCCATAGAATTCCGTTCGCAAGGTCTTCCGTATCGAGGGTTTCCCGGGGACGAATCCGGACGCTGAAGCGAGACTAACCGCTTGAAAAGAGGAGGGCTATCAAGCGTGCTTACCTAGGCTTATTTTACCATGCGGAAGCGTCGAGCGTGCGAGACCGGATGGGAAGGCTGGCGATCGCAAATGGTTACCTAGGGCACCACTGAGATGATGGTAAGTGACGTTAGTAATACACCTTTCGTTCTATATTAGTATCTATATGAAAATAATGGACTTATATTAGATATGCGCGTAATATTCTAGTCTGAAAGGGAGAAAGTTTCCCTTCAGATTCGAAGTTCCTGAGGTTACCAAAGATGAAAGCTGCCATTCGCATATTCGCTCTGTTCGTCGCCTTCGCTGGCCTTGCCTCCGCTTCGTTCGCTCCAGCCACGACGAAAGCGCTCTCTACGCACGCTTCGGTGAGCGCGAGTGACCCGTGGCCCGACGTCACTCTTCCCGGCCCACTTCCCTGCCAGTTGAACAACACATGCTTCGTGTCGACCTCGCCGGCGCGATGAACCGACTCGTTAAGGCGAGCCCACGAGCGCTGCATAGCACGAAAGTGCCAGCGGCGCGTTACCCTTTTGTGTTTGAGCCACAGGGCATATTGGCGCTATCCTGAGGGCGTTCGAGCGAGTTACAGATTTGCCTCTATGCCCTTGAATCATGCAATGTCGGCGATGAACGCGGCTGAGTTTGTTCTTTGGGCCGCGCTCGCCATTCTTTTCTGGAGCAAGGGGCTGCATCGCCGCTTCCCGCGATGAGCTATTACCTGGCCCTGCGCGCGATCTCCACGCCGCTCCTGATGATTGCGCTTCGCGAGGAATCGCAGCCATGGGGACGGGATTCTCATGCCGGCCAAATCTACTATTTCGGATTCTTTGCGACCTACCTGGCGAGCGCGGTGCTGCTGTTCTTCATCTGCATTGAAGTTTTCCGCTCTGCACTGTCGGCGTTTCCCGGGATCACCAAGCTGGCGATCGTGATCTTCCGCTGGGCCGCCGTGGTTTCGGTGATTGTGAGCCTGACCTCAATCTCCTATGCGCACACAGGGATCTTCCATCGTCGCCGATATCTCCTACGGCCTGATGCACTCGGTGAGCGTTCTCGAACTGTGCCTGCTGGCCTTCCTTTGCCTGAGCATGAATGCGCTGCGCCTGACGGTGCGCGATCTGTCCTTTGGCATTGCCTTGGGCTTTGGCTTGATGTCCTCTGGCGATTTTATTCTCGCTTCGTGGATCTCCCGCATTGCTTCGCTTGCCGATCCGCTGCAGTTCGTTTACGAATCCCTGATTCTGGTGACGCTGGCGATCTGGATCGCCTATTGCGTTTTGCCGGAGCCGGCTCGCAAGCCGGTGCTGATGCCGGCGAGTTCGACCATTTACCGGTGGAACGAAATCGCCTCCGCGCTGGGCCACACGGGAACCAAGGTGGCCGTGCAGCAGCCGGCCAACAGCTTCTTCCTCTCCGATGTGGAGCGGGTGGTGGAGAAGGTGCTGGCGCGCAATATGAAGGGCCGCGAATCGGAAACGTAAAGACAGGGATCAGAGAATAGAGATCAGAAAAACGAAAGGCCACGGCGATTGCCGTGGCCTTTTTGATTTGGTGACGAAGTCTGCCGCTTACTCGGCTGCCGACCGGGCTCGACGGAAGCGAAGCGGCCGCGGCCGCCGCGATCAGTGAACTTCACGCGGCCAGTGACCTTGGCGAAAAGCGTGTCGTCGGAGCCGATGCCGACGTTGACGCCGGGCTTGATGCGGGTGCCGCGCTGGCGCGTGATGATGGAGCCGCCTGTGACCAACTGGCCGGCAAAGGCCTTTACGCCCAGCCGCTGCGCATTTGAATCGCGTCCGTTTGTGGAGCTGCCTCCACCCTTTTTATGTGCCATGCTCGAATCCCCTTCTGAAGCTCAGCCTCAGCTTTTAGCTTTAGCTTCCCTCGCCGCGAATCTGTGCTTGCTAAAACTGAGGCTCGGAGCCATTTCTTCGCGTCGTAAGTGACGCCATCGGCCTCGATGGCCTTGATGCGCACTTCGGTGAAATTCTGCCGGTGTCCCTGAAGCTTCTTGTACTGCTTCTTGCGCTTGAAGTGGAAGACCAGAATCTTGTCGCCGCGGCCCTTCGCCGAGAACTTCGGCGGTCACTTTGGCGGCAGCCGGCTTGGCCAAGGTTCCGGGCTCGCCGGAAACCGCAAGCACATCGCTGAACTCGACGGTCGGACTGCCGGACGCGACGCTTTCGATCTTCAAAACGTCGCCGGGAGCGACGCGGTACTGCTTGCCGCCGGTGCGAATGACTGCGTACATAAAAAATCCTCCAGCGCCTGGGTCCTGCAGAGAGGCGCTTACGACAAAATCCGTGTGCTCGAGTGGGGCGGATACAGACAGAGACTGCATCGGGAAGACGGGCCGCACACACGCCATTCACCGCGGAGAACCCTGATTCATCCCGCGCGCCCTTCAACGGGGTGCATCGCCAAACTCCTTGATTCTATCGTTAATCCGGAGTTGGGTCAATCCGCCAGATTGTGCCCAAGCCGCGTCGCTATACTGCGTGCATGCAGCCTGTCAGCGTCGTGGCCACAGTTCTGAATGAGGCCGAGGACATTGGGCGGGTGGTTCCGAGCCTGCTGGGGCAGGAACCACCGGCGGCGGAGGTGATCGTGGTCGACGGCGGCTCGACTGACGGGACGTGGGAGTGGCTGGTTCGCGCGGCGGAACAGGATCCGCGGCTGGTGGCGATACGCGACGAGACTTGCAGCCTGAAATATTCGGCGGGGCCGGTTTCGCGCGGGCGAAATGTGGCGATTGCGGCAGCGAAGTCGCCGATCATTGCCTGCGCTGACGCCGGCTGCACCTACGCGCCGGATTGGCTGCGGAACCTGACCGCGCCGCTGGTTGCCGGATCTGCCGAATATGCATTGGGCGGGTCGTGCCTCGATGCGAGCGGATGCTCGGTGTGGGACGTTGCGTCAGCGCCGTTCTTCAGCATCAAGCTGTCAGCGACGGAGCCGACGAAGTCGTGCACTGCGCGGTCGATGGCGTTTACAAAGCAGCTTTGGGAGCGCATCGGCGGATTTCCCGAGCAGGTGCTGGTGGGCGAGGACACTTTGTTCGACCTGAGAGCGCGGGAGTTAACGGCGCCGGCCTTCATCGCTAACGCGAAGGCGCTCTACCGGCCGCAGAATACCTTCCGCTCGGCCTGCCGGCAGATGGCACGGTACGCAATGAGCGACGGCCAGGCACGCGTGCGCTGGTCGCGGCTGTTTCGCAATGCGGCGCGATGCGTTTTGGAGATACTGGCGCTGGCGAGCCTGCGCTGGAGCGTTGTTCCGCTGCTGGTGATTCTGGCGCTGGAATCGTGGTTTGCCTTTCAGAGGGACTGGCGGCATATCGGCCGTTACGGATTGCGCGCGATGCTGGCGCGGTTCGCCTTCTCCGTTGCGGTGCCGTGGGTGGTGGCGGTGAACCAGATTCGCGGACTGTTTACGAAGAAACCGCTGACGAACCGGCAGAACGTTGAAAGACAGGGAATCGGGAATAGGGAGTAGAAAAACAACTCCCGACGCTACAGTTCCAGAGCTCTTTTACGCCGCGGGCGGCACTACGTAATAAAGAACGGCGAAGTAATGGGCGATGCTGCCGGCGAGAACAAAGATGTGCCAGGCGGCTGAAAGTACGGAACGCGATCGAAGGCGAAGAAGACGATGCCGAGCGTGTACGCTACGCCGCCGGCAGCCAGCCAAGCGGCACCGTGCCAGCCGATGGCATGCAGCAGCGAGCGGCCCACGAAGATGACGAACCAGCCCTGAAAGAGATAGACCACCGTCGAGAGGACTGCGAAGCGGCGCTCTTTAAGCCGTTCCATGGCGAGACTCTTGAAGAGGACGCCTGCTAAAGCCAGGGACCACTCCACCGCGAAGACGAACCAGCCCAGCGTGCCGCGCAGCGAGACAAGCATGAATGGTGTGTAGGTTCCTGCGATGAGCACGTAGATCGTAGAGTGATCGAGAACGTGCAAGACGTGGCGAGCACGAGTGCGCACCAGTGAGTGGTAGAGCGTGGAGCAGAGATAAACGAGGACGAGCGAGCAGGCAAAAATCGCACAACTGACGATGACCGTCGGCGTTCCGCGCATGGAGGCGACGATGAGGCAGACGGCTCCAGCGATAGCGAGTGCGGCGCCGATGCCATGCGTGATGGCGTTGGCCAGAATGTCGCCAAGGCTGGGATGTGGATTCACAGGCTGATGATAGTCGAGAGGCCAGCGAAGGGAGTCAGCAGCCTGAGGGGTTGGCGGAGTTGGCCGGTCGCAGCTCCGAGTTCACAGTTCGGAGTTCACGGTTCGAAGTTCGCGGCCGTCGGTCTGCCGGATGGCGAGGTGTTTATATTCTGGTTACTCCTCCCCCCATCCCTTTCGAGGGTTAAGTGCTTTCCCTTCAATCGTTTGTACCCCTGATCATTTACTCCAGCCCCCTGATAACAAAGGGGTTAGTCGATATGATCCCCAATTCAAAGGACTTACGGGTGTTTTTCGCGCCATTTTCTGGTCCAATTCCCCGATGCGGCAGAAAGCGGACGGAACGGGGAGGGCGGCTGGCGCCTCTCTCCTCGTTTCGCTCGCATTCATACAGGTCTCAAGCGACCTGAGATCAATATAGAGAATTGGCGGAAATAACCTGCAAATGGAGGTCGCTTGAATTGAATGACTTGAATGGATTGGGTGTTGACAGCGCAATACCCCACCCAAGCAAAGCTTCGATCCACCCCGCGGACAAAGACCTGTCCGTGGGGACCCCGGGAATGGGGCACCCGGGTCAGGACGACAGCGCATCGGGTGGGGCGGGTTGGAACGCGGCTGCGCTGCGCATTTCCTTTTTCATGAAGTGGGCGCGGGAGCGCGGGCGGCTTCGATATGGAGCCTGGCGTCTGCGACTGCCTCGTCGGGAGTGCTGCCATTCTCACGCGCGACGATGTAGGCGGCGTACCATGCCGACCAGTGGTGCCTGGGAGCGGTCGGTTCGTACTCGGCATGGTGCTTCTCCGCCTCCAGCAGAAGCTCCGTGAGAGTGGTGAGATCCAAGCTGAGTCCTCGGCCGGGAAGCCGCGTGGTTACTTCCTGGAGCAGCCAGCCGTTGCCGTCGGGATCACTGAACGTGGCGAAGGAGCCGTAGCTGGCGTGATTGGGCGAGGGGCCGGCGACACGACCGCTGGTGCCGTCGGGTTGGAATTGAGCGCCCGGTGTCTCAGAGTGGAACACGGGACTGACATTGACTCCGCGGGCAGCGAGTTCGTTGCGGGCGGCCTCGATGTCGGAGACGATCAAGTAGAGACCGTGGGCGGAGCCGGGCGCGGCCGGGGTGATCCTGGCGCCGAATTGGAGCGAGCATCCCGAGCCGGGCGGCGTGAACTGAACGACCCGGAAGCCATTATCGAAGGGGAAGTCGGCATCGAGCTTCCAACCGAGTTTGTTGTAGAAATCTTTGGCCCGGTCGACATCGGAGACGGGGATCACGACCGCCTCGAGTTTCAAGTCGACTTTTGCGACGCCGGTCGCGCCATTCTTGCGGTCCTGGTCTGAGCTCATGGCTATCCTCCTAAGTGCCGTGGGGAAAGACTGTGGGACTGCATGCGCTCGCGGGCCAAGGAGCGTTCGCGCATCCTTATGTTTTTGCAGACGCTTTTCAATCGAAGGTCGGCTTCAATCCTGCTCTCCCAATGTTCGCGCATAGGTCTTGCCCGGAGTTGCGGGCTTTGCCGATTTGATTTCAGAAATCAAATCACCTGCATTTCAAAATCCGCCGACATCGATCACAGCTTGCGCGAAGGCTTGCGGAGCTTCCTGCGGCATATCGTGTCCGACGCCGCCGCTGATGAGGCGGTAGTCATACTTGCCGGAGAACTTATCGCGATAGGCCGTGCTGGGCGCGTGGATTGCACCGTTGGCGTCGCCTTCCATGGTAATCGTGGGCACGGTGATGGCAGGAAGCGCGGCCAGCCGCTTTTCCAGGTCGTCATATTTCCGCTCGCCGTCGGCCAGGCCAAGCCGCCAGCGATAGTCGTGCATCACGATGTCAACGTGGTCGGGGTTGTTGAAGGAAGCTGATGTGCGGGCGTACGTGGCATCGTCGAAATTCCACTTTGGCGAAGCCTGGTGCCAGATGAACTTATTGAACTGGTCGACGTATTTGGCATAGCCAGCCTTGCCGACTGGGGTGGCGAAATAGTACTGGTACCAAAAAAGGAACGCAGGCTCGGGTGGCCACGGGACCTGGTTGCCCTCCGGGCTGCTGATCAGATAGCCGCCGACGGAAACGATCCCCTTGCAGCGTTCGGGCCAGAGCACAGCCATCACGTCTGCTGTGCGCGCGCCCCAGTCAAAGCCGCCGACGATAGCAGTCTGGATCTTGAGGGCATCCATCAGAGCGATGATGTCGAGGCCGACGGCTGACTGCTGGGCGTTGCGCACGGTCGCGCTGGAGAGAAAGCTTGTGGTGCCGTAGCCGCGTAAATACGGAACGATGACGTGGTAGCCTTTCGCGGCCAGCAGCGGCGCGACATCGACAAAGCTGTAGATGTCGTAAGGCCAGCCGTGGAGAAGAACGACCGCTGGGCCATCTGCCGGGCCGTCTTCTGCGTAGCCTATGTTGAGGAGGCCGGCATCAATTTGCTTGAGCGAGTGGAACGAGGTGTTCGCGCCGGGCGCGGCCGCAGGCGACTCTGCTGAGCCGGCCTGACTGGAAATGGGGAGGGCGCCTTCGCCAAGGAGCGCACCGTGTGCGAGCAGTGCGGCTCCGGCTGTTAGTCCGGCGACTGCGAAATGGCGACGGGAAATTGCGGTTGTTTCTGTGTTCTTCATGGATCGTCTCCTTTGATCCGAATGCTGCTTGTTCGTATTGCTGTTTTCGGGATTGACTGAAGCCGGCGAGGTTACTGACCGGGGAGCGAGGAATGAGTGATGGTTATGAGGCGTGCCAGCCTCTTGGGGTTTCAGCCGAATGTGAAGTCATAAGCTTCGACACCGGGATCGACAAACTGAATGTCAAACTGGCGATCGACGATGGGCTGCGGTTGACGAATCAACTGGTAGAGTCGCGGCTGCGTAACAGAGCCGTTGCCCTGTCCGTCTACGTCGACGCCATGGGCAACGGCGGGCGGTTGTCCATCGATCGCTACGCGGAAACGGAGGGTCGTTCCGGGCGCGGATGGTCCCATGATGAGGTGAAGATCGCGGGCGTGAAAGCGGTACGCAATTCGTCCGCCGGGCGCGTTGAGTAAGACAAACTGCTTCTTTGCCGTCCAATCGCCGGAAAGCGACCAGTGATTGAGCTTCAATGTAGATGGGCCGGGATAGACGTGCCGCTTGTTCCAGGCTTCGCCGCCGGGAGACGCGAAGTTCTCGGCGCGATCATAACCGACGTAGGATTCAGGCGATCTCATGTCGGTCCAGTCGGGTGGAGCTTCGATGCCAACGCCTTCGACGTTCGCTAACTCATGACCGATGCCCTGGACTCCAGCCTCGGTCAGCAATTGCTGGATGACAGTTTCCGACTGTTCGTAGGCGCCTTCGCCGAATTGATGATGCCGAATGCGGCCGCGGGCGTCGACGAAATAAAGGGCGGGCCAGGAATTGTTATCA
Source organism: uncultured Acidobacteriaceae bacterium (assembly GCA_963758785.1). Lineage (GTDB taxonomy): Bacteria > Acidobacteriota > Terriglobia > Terriglobales > Acidobacteriaceae > Telmatobacter. The sequence goes on along the minus strand of CAVWXA010000003.1, from coordinate 673,914 downwards.
AAGGCTCGCCAGATCGCAAGGTCATTGTCGATGGCGATCGGATAGTCAATCGTCCTGTCCTTTACCGCCCAGCGAACATTGTCGATGTTCTTTTCGAATTCAAACTCGGGTGCTTGCACGCCGACGACAACGAATCCCTGACTCTTGTACTTCGCGGCCCACGCGCGCAGATAGGGAAGTACCCGGATGGAGTTGATGCAGGAGAAGGTCCAGAAATTGACGAGGACTACGCTTCCGCGCAGAGTGCGTGCCGTCAAGGGCTGCGAATTGAGCCACAGGGTCGCCCCTGCGAAAGACGGGAGATCACCTTCAACGGGCAATCTGAGCGCCGCTCCTGACTGCGCCTTCGCACATCCGGCAATGCCGAGCTGGGCAGCAGCGACGGTGATTGCAGCATTGCCAAGAAAGCAGCGGCGGTTCGTGATAATTTCTATCGACATTCGATTCGCTCCCCGATCGGGATCGGTTGCACCGATGCCGAACGATGCCTTCCCACCAGAGCCTGCAGCCGCGAACATTCGCTGGATGTGTCGAGTGATGCTGCGCCAGAAGCCCCACGGCCAGGCGGATCACTCGATTTGCCTGAGTTAGCGCAGTGATTCGTTTTTCGGGGATCCGAGCCGCACGCTATCGCGATGTGCCATGGTGTTTCCTCCCTGGCAGAGCTGCTTGCAGCATGCATCCAATGGACTGCTCAATGATTTGTACTTGCGGGATTGTCAGGGTAGCGCAGTTGCGGAGGGACCAGTGATCTCTGTACCAAGTTCAGAGTGGGTCATTGACTGGTCTAGATTGCAGCCACCAACGGACCAGGACAAAGCAAGCTTACTGAGGCTCCCAGTCTTGGTAGGCTGCAACGTTAGCGCTCTTCCATCTCGGAGTCAACTTAAAATGAGATGAAATTGCATTGAAACGCTGTTCGCCGTAGGGCCGGCGAAGCCAGGGTTCCGAGCTCACATCTGTTGCAATCGCGACGCGCATCGTTTCTTTCATCCGCTTTCTGACGGTTGCGTGGGCGCCGGCATTGGGCATTTTGGAGCAAATCCTGCGCGGTTCTCGAGCGCGGTTCCAAAAAGCGGAATGTCGATTGGCAAGAAAAGGCATACTTGCGATCTCCGCGAGAGTTGTGCCCGTATCTGCTTTGGCAGGGTTCGGAGGAGGCGTTTGCTGGGCGGCGAAAACGTTTCGGATGGACTCGTCAGATGGGCGGGATTCAAGAGGGCTTCCCTTCCATCGAAGCTTGAAAGGCGCGCGGGTGGAACGGGATCGGAGTGAAGGGCGGCGCGTATATTCTCTGTGAGATCAGCGACTTAGAGGGATGGGGATTTGAGAGTGTGATGTCGCATGGATTTCGCTTGACAAGGCTTACTCTATTTTGTAGAGTGCTCTATGCGTGTGAGGTTTCTCCGCGAGGTGATCGAGCGCAAGCTGCGAGAGCCAAGGGTTCTGCCAGAGAGATGGAAGAAAGGGCGAGTGATATTGCATGAACTTGGATTCGCAGACTGCCGGAGATGGCGTGGGCTCGGCGCTGCCGCTCGAAATTAAATCGCTGGTGAAGCGCTTTGGGCAGGTGACGGCGATTGACGGTGTTTCGCTTTCGCTCAAAAACGGCGAATGCCTGGGACTGCTGGGACCAAACGGAGCGGGAAAGAGCACGCTGATCCGCAGCATCGTGGGGCGCGTGATTCCGGGCGCGGGAAGCGTAACTGTGTTTGGCAGTCCTGCCGATTCAGACGCGGCGCGCAAAATTCTGGGATGGGTTCCGCAGGACCTGGCGCTTTATCCGCGGCTGACTTGCAAGGAGAACCTGGCGGCATTTGGGCGGTACCACGGATTGGGCGGCAGCAAGCTCGCGGAGCAGGTGGCGTGGTGCCTGGACTGGGCGTCGCTCAAAGACCGGGCCGAAGACCTGGTGAAAAATCTTTCAGGCGGAATGAAGCGGAGGCTCAACATGGCCGCTGGGATCATTCATCGGCCGAAGATCGTGCTGATGGATGAACCGACGGTGGGAGTGGATCCGCAGTCGCGGAACCGCATCTTCGAGATGATTGAAGCCCTGCGCGGGGAAGGAAGCGCGATTATTTACACCACGCACTACATGGAAGAGGCGCAGAGGCTTTGCGATCGGGTGGCAATCATCGATCACGGGCGCATTATTGCCTCGGGTACGAGCGATGAGCTGATTGAGAACGCATTCGCCTCGCGCAGCCAGGTGCTGGCAAAGTTTACTGGGCCTGAGAACGAGATCCGCGCATGGGTGGAGCGGAGGGGCGGGCGGCTGGTGGATGGGACGGCACAGTTCACAATTGCGAACTCGACAGAAATTGCGGGGCTGCTGGAGGATGCTGCGAAGGCCGGGCTGACGCTCGAAGATGTGTCGTTGCGGCGGCCGAACCTGGAGTCGGTATTTCTTCACCTGACAGGAAGGGAGTTACGCGATTGATCTTCAACATCGTCCGTACCGCACTGATGTCGCTTAGGCGCGACCGCGCCTCGCTGGCGTTGAGCTTCATTCTGCCGATCGCCTTTTTCAGCATCTTTGCCGTGATTTTTGGAGGCGAGCACAACTCCACGCCGAAGATCAAATTGATTTTGGTGGACGAAGACCAGAGCCAGGCATCGCGCGACCTGGTGCGGAGCCTGGAACGCGAAAGCTCGCTCGTGATCAGCACGAAGCCTGCGGCGAAAGGGAAAGTGGTGCAGCCGGACTATACGGCAGCGACCGCGGAGGCGGCGGTGAAGGCGGGCGACGTGCCGGTGGCGCTGATTATTCCGCAGGGCTTTGGGCAGAATCCTATTGCGTTCGGGCCGAAAGAGAAAGCGACGGAGATCGAACTGCTGAACGATTCAAGCGACATGATTGCTCCGCAGATTGTGGTGGGCCTGCTGCAGAAGGCCGCGATGACATCCATGCCGGCGGATATGGCGGAGCAGGGGATGAAATATGCCGATGAATATATGGGCGGACTCACTGCGGATCAGCGCAAGCGCGTGGATGCGAATCTGGATGCGCTGCGGCAGCTTGAGAACAAGCGCGATGGGGACGGGAAAAGTGCCGCGGATGGCGGACTGAATGGCGGCGGGATTATTGCGGTGAATACGCGGGCCGTGGTGGGGGAGAACAAGCGCAACCCGATGGTGTCGTTTTATGCGGCGGCGATCGGGGTGATGTTTCTGCTGTTCACGGCCAGCAGCTCGGCGGGATCGCTGCTGGATGAGGCCGATAGCGGCACGCTGGACCGGGTGCTGAGCTCGCGCGTGACGATGACGAAATTGCTGGCGGGAAAGCTGGTGTTTAACACGCTGCTGGCGTTCACGCAACTGATTGTGATGTTCCTGTGGGCGTGGGCGGTGTTCAAGCTGGATTTCTTCAATCATTTGCCCGGCTTTGCGGTGATGGGCTTATGCACCGCATTTGCGGTTGCGGCGTTTGGAATGTTGCTGGCCAGCGCTTGCCACACGCGGGCGCAATTGGGCGCGCTCTCGACATTGCTGATTTTGATGATGTCGGCCATTGGCGGCAGCATGTTTCCACGGTTCCTGATGCCGGAAGCGATCCAGAAGGCAGGGCTGTTCACGATCAATGCCTGGGCGATCGATGGGTTTACCAAAGTGTTCTGGCGCGATTTGCCGGTCCAGGATTTGTGGCCGCAAGTAAGCGTGCTGGTGGCCGTCGGCATTGCGCTATTTGTCATCGCGCGAAGAGTTGCGAGACGGTGGGAAGTGGCGTAGCGGAGTTAGCAGAGTTGGGAGACGACGTGATCGACAGGAGGACGATGATGGCGACGAATGCAAATGAATTGGAGCTGACGGAACGGCTGAAATTGATTGAGAGCATGATCGCCGAGGGGCGGCGCAGGCAGGAGAGTTGGGGTTGGTCGTTTGTACTGTGGGGCGTTGCCTATTACATCGCAATTGGGTGGTCGACGTGGGGCAATGGCAGGCTGCCCTGGCCGCAGCTGGCGTGGCCCGTGACGATGATTGTCGCCTCGATTGCGACGGCCGTGTTTGCGTCGCGCATCACGAAACGCGGGCCGGAGACGACGCTGGGGCGAGCGATGGCCGCCGTGTGGTGGAGCATGGGTTTCTCGATGTTCGTGCTTATGTTCAGCCTGAGCGTGAGCGGCAGGTATGACATGCATGTATTTGCAGCGATCATCACTTCGCTGTTGGGGACGGCGAACGCCGCGTCGAGCATCATCTTGAAGTGGAAGATGCAGCTTGCGAGCGCGGCGGTTTGGTGGGCGGCGGCGGTCGTTGCGTGTTTCGGCTCCGCTGCGGAGTGTGAGATTGCGTTTCTGGTTGCGCTCTTCCTCTGCCAGATTGTTTTCGGAGTTTATTGCATGATTCTTGAGGCCGGTAAACGCATGAAGGGCACGGTCCATGCCTGAACTGCCGGATTTGAATCCCGTGATTCACGGGAAGCTGCGCCTGGCTGTGCTGTCTCTGCTGTCAGCAGTCGAGGAGGCGGAGTTTACCTGGCTGCGCGCCAAGACCGGATCGACCGATGGCAACCTGGGCGCGCAGTTGATGAAGCTGGAAGAGGCTGGGTACGTGGCCGTGGAGAAGCGGTTTGTGCTGCGCAAGCCGCAAACGCTTTACCGCATGACCGAGGCCGGACGCACGGCGCTGACCGATTACGTGCAGGCGCTGAGGCAGTTGCTGGGAGCGGCAGTGATCAGTGGTCAGTGAAACAGTGATCAGTGGTCAGGGGTCAGGGGTCAGTTCACAGTTCGTAGTTCACAGTGGCCGGTGGCGAAGAGGTATGCAGCGAATTGCGGAGACGCTGCATGATGCCGAGATAGAAGGCTAAATTATGGATGGTGTTGAGGGTGCCCGAGAGCGGTTCACTGGATTGCATGAGGTGGCGGAGGTAGGCGCGCGAGTAGCGGCGACAGACCGGGCAATCGCATGATGGGTCGGGCGGATTCTGATCCTCGGCAAATTGTTTGTTCTTGATGTTGAGGCGGCCTTCGCTGGTGAAGAGCAAGCCGTGGCGCGCGGCGCGGGTGGGCAGCACGCAATCCATCATATCGACACCCAAGCGCGCGTACTGCTCGATCTCGTCGGGGTAGCCGACGCCCATGACGTAACGGGGCTTGTCGGGCGGGAGAAGTGGGAGCACCTCGGTGATCATCTCCAATGTCAGTTCGCGCGGCTCGCCGACGCTGAGGCCACCGATGGCGTAGCCGTCGAAATCCATTTCAACGAGGCGCTCGGCGCACTGGCGGCGGAGGTCGCGATGCATGCCGCCCTGGATAATGCCAAAGCATTGCATGCAGCAGCCCTTTGGATTAAACCAGGGAACTTCGTGCATGTGGGCGCGAAAGTGATCGAGAGAGCGGCGCGCCCAGGCCATAGTGAGGCGCAGGCTTTCTTCGGCGCGGTCGCGGGTGGCGGGATACTCCGTGCACTCATCGAATGCCATGACGATGTCGGCGCCGAGGGCGATTTGCACGTCCATGGAGTGCTCGGGCGAGAAGAAGTGGCTGCTGCCATCGAGGTGCGAACGGAAGTGGACGCCCTCTTCGGTGACTTTGCGCAGCTTGGTGAGGCTGTAGACTTGAAAGCCGCCGGAATCAGTAAGCAGGGCGCGGGGCCAACTGATGAAGCGATGCAGGCCGCCCATGCGGCGAATGCTCTCATGACCGGGGCGCAGATAAAGATGATAGGTGTTGCCGAGAATGATTTCGGCGCCGAGCGATTCGAGTACATCCTGGGCGACAGCCTTGACCGTACCCGCAGTGCCGACGGGCATGAATACCGGCGTCTCAACGGTGGTATGCGGCAGATGAAGGCGTCCACGGCGGCCGCCTGGGGCTGCGTGGGCGATGAGCTGAAACGGCGGAGTCACGCCTTCAGTTTATCGGGACGAGAATGGGTTCGTCGGAATCAGGGACCAGAAAACGGGTTGGTGCGCTCAAAAGGCGCAGCTCCAACGTGCATGTGTTCACGGTGGCGGGCTGCTGCGACCTATGGGAAGAGCGCGTTGTCGATGTTGCTGAAGACTGTGGTGATCGCGGTGGCGAGATGGTCCACGCCCGCGATGCAAACTACAGAGATCAAGCAAACGACCAATGCATATTCGACAAGATCCTGACCTTCTTCGCAAGCGACCAGGCCACGGAGTTCCAAGGACAACTTCAGAACGAAGTTATTCATTTGCGTTCCCTCCGGTATCTAATTTCCAACTGCAGAGCTGAGTGGGGATTGGGGCAGGGAATACAGATGAACAACTAGCGTGCCGTTCACCGGTGAAGCGGGGTCGGGGTCCGGGATCGCTGCGGCTGTGCCGACAGCGCTTGTCTTGAGTATCCACTGAATCGGGTTATGCCGCATACAACTAAGGTGTTATGAAGGGGGATGGAGCGCGGGCAGGGCTGAAATTCCAGCCGGGTTTTGGCGATGAGTGGTCAATCAATCTGTTTGCCAGACTCGCGGCAAAGGGCGCTAAGCGGTTGGCCAGAAAGGGCTTTCGATGGGGACGACGGCTGGAGCGAGCGGGTCGCGGTGGGGGGATAGAGACGCGCTCAGTTGCGCGATGGTGCAGCCCGAGCGAGGGTCGAGCACCTGAGGGGCAATTTCGTTGAGTGGTACGAGGACGAAGGCACGCTGGGCGAGACGCGGATGAGGGATTTCAAGGCCTGGTTCGCTAACGGTTAGCTCACCGTAAAGGAGGATATCGAGGTCGAGGGAGCGGGGGCCGTTGGGGATGCTTGCGGAGCGATCGCGGCCGAAGTCGCGCTCGATGGCGAGAAGCGCGTTGAGCAGATCGCGAGGAGAGAGATTGGTGTCGAGAGCAATGACGGCGTTAAGGAAGCGGGGCTGATCGGCGAATCCGACGGGCGCGGTGGAGTAGAGCGAGGAGCGCGCGGTGATGGTGCCGAGGGAGGCGAGGCGCCTGGCGGCGGCGCCCAGAGTGGCGTCGGGAGGGCCGGCGGAGCTGGGGAGATTGGAGCCGAGCGCGACGTAGGCGAGGGGCATGAAATCAAGAGTAGCGGAGTTAGCGGGGTCAGCGGAGTTGGCGGAGTTAGCGGAGCTAGCGGGGTTAGCGGAGCTAGCGGGGTTAGCGGAGTTTGCTAGTCGGCGGAGCGATCAGAAGACGATGGCGTGCGCGGGACTGGTCGTCTGCCAGCCCGCTGGCGGAAAGCAAAGGCGCGCGGCGAAGAGCAAAGGCGTGGCAGGCGTCAGTGGTGTGGATTCTGGTAGCATCGGTTTTCGGAGATTTTACATATGGACAATTTGAATAACGCGGCGCTTGGAGCGCGGCGCAATGAAGACATTGCGCTCGATTTGATGAAGTTTGTGGCGAACACCGCGGGTGTAGGAAAGCCGGCGGGGCCTTCAACAGGGTTCACCGGCGCGGGCGCGGCCAAGCCGGAGGAGCACGTGAACCAACTGCTCGCGCTCTACAGCCGCTGCCTGAAGGCCGTGGACGGAAAAGGACCAGAGAAAGAGGCCGCAAGATAGCCGACGGAATCCAATTGCGCGTGGCGGTGGCCGGCGCCGGAACATTTGGGCGGAATCATCTGCGCGTGGTGCGTGAACTGGAAAATGCCGGCGCAGGCGTGGCACTGGTAGCGGCCGTTGAGCCGGACGCGGCGCGGGCTGCCGAGGCGGAGAAGCAGTACGGGATCAAGGTATTTGCGAGCGCGGACGAGCTGCTGAATGCGGATTTGAAGCTGCATGCGGCGTGCGTGGTGGTGCCGACGGCGGCGCATCATGACATGGCGGCAGCGCTGCTGGAGGCAGGGCTCGACCTGCTGGTGGAAAAGCCGCTGGCGGCGAATCTGAAAGAGGCGGACGACCTGATTGCGCACGCGAAACGGCGCGGGCGTATTGTGCAGCCAGGGCATCTGGAGCGGTTCAACCCGGCGGTGCTTGCGGTGGAACCCAAACTGAAGCGGCCGATGTTTTTTGAGGCGCACCGGTTGAGCGTGTTCATGCCGCGGGCGCTGGACGTGGACGTAGTGCTGGACCTGATGATCCACGATCTGGACATTGTGCTGACGTTTGCCAAGTCGGCGGTGCGCGAGGTGCGCGCGGTGGGCCTGCCGATTTTGTCGCCGAAGGTGGATATTGCCAATGTGCGGGTTGAGTTCGACACGGGATGCGTGGCGAACTTTACGGCGTCGCGGGTGTCGACGGAGCGGGTGCGCAAGCTGCGCTTTTTTGAGCCAAGGCAATATGTGTCGATCGACTATGCGCGGCGGGATGTGCTGGTGATCCGAGTGGACGAGGCGGGGACGAGCGGGGCGGGCGAGAGCGAGGCAGGGGCGAGCAAAGCGGAGGCGGCGGCAGGCGGGGAAAATGACAATTCCGGATCGCGGCTGATGGCGATGGCGATGGCTGCAATGACAGGGGACAAGGCCGATGCGGCTCTGTTGAGCATGATGACGATGGAGGGCAAGTTTGGCGCTAAAGCCGAGTTGGCGCCGGGCATGTCGTTTTTGAGGCCGGAGGTGGTTCCGGGCGAGCCGTTGCGGCTGGAGATTGAGTCATTTCTTGAGTCGGTGCGGACGCGGCGCGCGCCGCAAGTGACGGCGCAGCAGGGACGCGCGGCGCTGGAACTGGCGCTGGAGATTCAGGCAGCGATGGCGGCGCATGCGGAGCGGGCCGGGCTGGTGGATTTCTTCAAAAGCTAGTGAACAGCTGACAGTTCACAGTTCGTAGTTCGCAGTGGACAACGGTCAGTGGTCGGCTGTGTACGATTGGTGCGGGACGGGAGAGCTTTCTCAGCGTGGCGCGCGGCAAAGTGTTGCGGATTTATCGAAGAGCCTGCGCTGAGGGCCGCCAGCGGCGCACGCGTAGACGGTAGGCTTCATACTCTGGCCCGAAGGTGCGGCGGAGGGTTGGCTCCTCGTAGAGCAGGACGAAAAGGTGCGTCACCAGGAGGAAGCCAGCCACGAAGGCGAGCAGTTGGATGGACTGATAGAAGAGAGCGGCGCCGGCGACAGCAAGAGCAGCACCGATATACATGGGGTTGCGGACGACGCGCTAGGGGCCGCGGACGACGAGGCGTCGAGGCGGATCGAAGGGCGCCGGAGTGCCTTTGCCGATGAATGCGAAGGCGCAAACGCACGAGATAGCGATGAGTGCGCCCGCAGCTCCAACGATAAGGCCGGCGATCTGCAGCCAGCCGACAGCCGAGGGACGGACGATGCCTGACCACGCGAGGATTCGCGACGGGAGATATACCAACAAAAATCCGACAAACAGCGTGGCGTAGGTGAAGGTACGAACGATTACGAACATGGTGGGTCCCCTTTCGACATCGGCTGTCAGTTTTCAGCTTGTAGGCAACTCGCAACGATTCTCAGGCGATGCCGAGGACGCGGTTCAAAAAACCGACAATGTATTTCCAGACCAGGTAGTAGAAGGCGACGCCGGCGAGAAATGCGCAGGCGATGAGCGAGTAGGGGACGTACAGGTTCTGGAACCAGGTGACGCCGCTCGACCCTAGCTCCAAAATGCCAAGACAACGGGCAACCGTGGCGCCGATGGGAACGCCCAGGAATGGCAGAATCGCGCCATGGAGGCCGATGGGCAGATGGGTGCGCGCCTGCGTGCCGAGGTAAAGCATGTTCCAGATGCCGAAGAGCGGCGGCACGACGGACATGGGAAAGATGATGAAACGTTCGATGGGAAACGGCACGGCTAACACAAGGCGCACCGTGATGTAGATGGCAAGAATCAAGGGCAACGCCAGCGTGGGAACGAAAACTCCAGCGAGATAAGCGCGAAGGTAAGGATGCGGATTCATGGGTGGTCTCCTTTCGAGGCAGTTCACAGTTCATAGTTCGTAGTTCGCCGTTCGCAGTTTTCAGTTTGGAGCGATCGATCGCCAGTTCTTCCTTCGCTTTCCTCTCGGGTGTGGCCAATCGCGAACTGAGAACTACGAACTGTGAACTGGTTTTCATAAGTAATAGAGAAAGACCGGAATCATTGCGGGGAATGAGGCGGCAAAGACGATGAGGCCGGCAAGCAAAGCCCAGTCAAACCAATTCTGGCGGAGCGAGTTGGGCGATGCGGCGGCTGGAGCGTCGAGGCGGCGGAGAACGGCGGGCCAGAGATCGCGAGACGGTTCCGCGCCGGAGTCGACAGGCGGCAACACCTGGCGGAGAAGTTGTTCGATTCGATCGTCATTGTTTCATGGCGTGATTCCCTGCTGTTCAAGATCCTTTCTCAACAATCGAAGGGCGCGAAAGACGCGCAGTTTGACGGCCGCGACGGAGATGCCGAGGGCGGCGGCGACTTCTTTGTGCGGCTGCTGCTCGACTACCGCGAGAATGGCCGCGACGCGCAGACGGGGCGGCAACCGGGCAAATGCCTGCGCGGTTTTCAGGCGAATCTCGGCGGCAATGCCGGGATCGGCCGCGGGCGCAGCGGGAAGATCGGCGAGCTCCTGCGCGGAGGCTGCAAATTCCGGCCGGTGGGTGCGCAGCCAATCGAGCGCCACGCGGGTGGCGATGCGACGCGCCCACGGCTCGAAGGCGCGCGCGGAATCAAAGCGAGCATGGGCGCGCGAGATGCGCCAGAAGGTCTCAACGGTGAGGTCTTCTGCCGCCGAATTGTCGCGGACCATGCGCAGGATCCAGCGATAGACGGCGCGTTGATGCTCGCGGAAGAGCGATTCGAACGCGTCGATATCGCCGAGCCGGAACTGATCGAGGACGTTCATTGATCGCTCCAGCATCTGCCTTCCCTTTCTGATTCTGCTTACGGGGCTGCCGGGACAAAGGTTACACCGACGCAGTGGTCAATGGTCGGTGATCAGTGGTCAGTGGTGAGTACATCGTTTGCAGCTGTCAGCGGAGCGGCGGAGAAAAGGCGAGGCATCGGCGGCGATGAGCGAGGGAATGTGCGCATAAAGCGATTTTCTCGGGTCTCAGACGCTTGACAGGCAAGTTTGGCGCCGATTAGAGTTCGGCGAAGGGTGGGGGTTGGCTTGCTTGAGGAAAGTTGTGGGTCAGCTTCTGCGCCTGCGAGGAGAACGATGAAAATGCTGGGAATGCGGTGGATGACGGCGGGAGCGATTGGACTCGCAGCGATGGGCGCGACGTGGGCGCAGGATGCCCACCCCAGCGACAAAGACACGTCGCTGGGGGCCCCGGTTGCGGGAAAGCCGGCGTATCTGAATCCGAATCTGCCGGCAGAACAGCGCGCCACGGACCTGGTGCACCGCATGACGCTCGAGGAAAAAGCCAGCCAGCTGGTGAACCAGGCACGTGCCATTCCGCGGCTGAGCGTGCCGGAGTACGACTGGTGGAACGAGGCGCTGCATGGCTTGGCAAACACCGGGGGCGTGACGTCGTTTCCCGAGCCGATCGGACTGGCGGCGACGTTTGATCCGGCATCGATTCACGAGATGGCGGTGGCCATCAGCATTGAAGCACGCATCAAGCATGCTCAATACGCGGCGGCGCATGGGGGCGATAGCGCCATCTTTGACGGGCTGGATTTCTGGGCGCCAAACGTCAATATTTTTCGCGATCCCCGATGGGGGCGCGGGCAGGAGACGTACGGCGAAGATCCTTTTCTGACGGCGCGCATGGGCGTGGAGTTTGTGAAGGGGATGCAGGGCGACGATCCGCACTACTATCGCGTGATTGCGACGCCAAAGCATTTTGCGGTGCACAGCGGGCCGGAGCCGACGCGCCACGAAGCCGATGTGACGGTGAGCAAGCACGACGAGCTCGACACTTACTTACCGGCATTTCGCGCAGCGGTGACCGAGGGCAAGGCGGACAGCGTGATGTGCGCGTACAACAGCATCAACGGAGAGCCGGCGTGTGCGAATGAGTTTCTGCTTGGGGATCAGTTGCGCGGGAAGTGGGGATTCCAGGGCTACGTGGTGTCGGACTGCGGAGCGGTGCGCAATATTCTGGACGGCCACCATTACGAGCCGACGCAGGCGCAGGCATCGGCGATCAGCCTCGAGCGCGGCATGGACAACGAGTGCATCGATTTCCGTGCCAAGGTGACGGACGACCACGACTACAAGCCCTATGTCGATGCGGTGAAGCAAGGATATTTGAAGGAGAGCGAGATCGATACGGCGCTGGTGCGGCTGTTTACGGCGCGAATGAAGCTGGGAATGTTCGATCCACCTGCGATGGTGCCGTATTCCAAGATTGACGAAGGCGAACTGAACAGCGCAGCGCACCGGGCGTTGGCATTGAAGCTGGCAAACGAATCGATGGTGCTGCTGAAGAACGATGGCGTATTGCCGCTGAGAACGACAGGGGCGAAGATCCTGGTGGTGGGCCCGCTTGCCGACCAGACGCGCGTGCTGCTGGGCAATTACAACGGCATTCCGACGCATACGGTTTCGATTCTGGAGGGACTGCGCAAGGAGTTCGCGAGCGACACGATCGACTACTTGCAGGGCACGGGATTCCTGAGCAAGCAGACCGCGCCGGTGCCGGACGAGTTGCTGACGTCGGACGGTCAGCCGGGCGCCAAGGCTACGTATCTCAAGCAGAACATCGTAAGCTTCTCGAGCGCCGAGAGCGGCACGGAGGCTCCGCTGGCCACACGCGTTGAACCGGGAATCGATATCGCGGCGCAGGCGCTACCCGATGCAGCGGCCAATGCCGATCCGCTGACGGTGCGATGGGAGACAAATCTGACGCCGAAGGAGACGAGCGACTACAACCTGGGAGTGGAGACGGACGGATTTTTCCGCGTGTTTGTGGACGGCAGGCCGGTGATCATGGCGAATTATCCGCACGGCGTGGAGACGCAGACGGGAAAGGTGCACCTGGAAGCGGGCAAGCCCTACAAGCTGGTGGTGGAGTACCAGAGGACGAACAACGCGGCGCCGCACCTGAGGCTGATGTGGGGCAAGATCGATCGCGGCGTCGATGCGGCGGTTGTGACTGCAGCGGAAAGCGCGGATGTGGTGGTGGCGGTCGTGGGCATCACCAGCGAACTGGAAGGCGAGGAGATGAGGGTGAACGAGCCGGGCTTCAACGGGGGCGATCGGACGAGCCTGGATTTGCCGCAGCCCGAAAAGGATTTGCTGGAGTTGCTGGCCACAGCGCATAAACCGTTGGTGGTGGTGCTGACGAACGGCAGCGCGCTCGCGGTGAACTGGGCGAATGAACACGCGAATGCGATTCTGGATGCGTGGTATCCGGCCGAAGAGGGCGGAACAGCGGTGGCGCAGACGCTCGCGGGCGAGAGCGATCCCGCAGGACGGCTGCCGGTGACTTTCTACAAAGATGTGAGCCAGTTGCCGCCATTCGACGACTACCACATGAAGGGGCGGACCTATCGCTACTTTGAGGGAACGCCGCTGTATCCGTTCGGATATGGGCTGAGCTACACGAGCTTCTCCTATGGCGGACTGACGGTTCCCGCCGGCGAAGTGAAAGCGGGAAGCACGGCGGTGGTGGAAGCGACTGTGACCAACACGGGCAAGCGCGCGGGTGACGAGGTGGCGCAACTCTACCTCAACTTCCCCGCTGTCGCGGGCGCACCGCTGCGGGCGCTGCGGGGTTTCGAGCGCGTACACCTGGAACCCGGCGCGTCCGCGAGAGTGCGCTTCGAGCTTAAGCCGCGCGATATGAGCATGGTGACCGAAGCGGGCGAGCCGATTGTGGCCAGCGGGCAGTACACGGTGACGGTGGGCGGAGGGCAGACAAATACGGGAGCGCCGACGGTGGCGGGAACGTTCGATGTTACGGGGACGCTGACCCTGCCCGAATAAACCCTTGCAAAAGAGCAGGATGAGGCGCTTCCGGAGGAAACGCAAGGCAGAGCCGTGTTTCGGTGTCAAGGGGGCGGCGCAGGGGTCGTCCCAAAGCCGGGGAGAGGCGAGCGGAGTTTCCATAAGTAGTTGAATTTATTATGAATAATGCCGAGGGAAGCTAACCCGGAAGGGCCGATACCGGAAGAAAGGCCGGCCAATTCCACATCTTCACCCGCCGGCCGGGTATAGACTTGTCTGTAGCCCAGTAAAGACCTCCTCAACACTGGGTAAACAATCGCGAAAGTATGCGGTTGTTGAGGTTTTATGAACGCCATTCTCTCCGGACCGTTTCACTCCAGCCGCAAATCGATTTCTATTCCATTTAACAATTTACGCAGTTGTTGAGTCTTCCAGCCGGAGGCCCAGGCGGAGCCGGAATTTCTCCGGCCGCCATGGAGATTTCTGATGGCCGATCTCGCGACGGCAGTTCATGTCACTCCCAGCGTCTCCCGCCCTGGTTGAGCGCAAGTTCCCAGAAGAAATCGAATCGCAGCAAGCGCGTGGATTTTTGCGCTGGCCGTGGCGAGCGCCGTGGGCTATATCGGCGTTCACGTCGCCAAGGACCTGGACAACGTGACCGTGACCGGCATCTGGCCATATCTGCTGCTGGGGCTGGCGCTGCTGATTGCGCTGGGATTCGAGTTCGTCAACGGCTTCCATGACACAGCGAATGCGGTGGCCACGGTGATCTATACCAACTCGCTGCCGCCGAACATTGCGGTGGTGTGGTCGGGACTGTGCAACCTGGCCGGCGTGCTGGTTTCTTCGGGGACAGTGGCTTTTGCCGTGATTACGCTGCTGCCGGTGGAACTGATTCTGAAAGTGAGTTCCGGCGCAGGATTTGCGATGGTGTTTGCGCTGTTGATTGCAGCCATCTTGTGGAACCTGGGTACGTGGTGGTTCGGGCTGCCGGCTTCGAGTTCGCACACCATGGTGGGCTCGATCATTGGCGTGGGGCTGGCCAGCCAGCTCATGAATCTGCACGCGGCGCCTCCGGACTCGACTGGAGCAGGTGAGCAAGGTTCTGAAGGCGCTGCTGATCTCGCCGCTGCTGGGGTTTGCGCTGGCGGGCGCGCTGATTCTGCTGTCGAAGCGGCTGTTCAAGATTCCCATCGCTATACGAAGCACCAAAGGGCAACGAGCCGCCGCCGTGGCCGATTCGCGCGCTTATGGTGGTGACCTGCACGGGCGTGAGCTTCTTCCATGGATCGAACGACGGGCAAAAAGGCATGGGCCTGATCATGCTGATTCTGATCGGCACGGTGCCGACGGCATACGCGCTGAACCACGCGGTGAGTCCGGCGGAAGTGCAGAGCTTCATCGCCGCCTCAGAGCAGGCAGGGCAAATCCTCGATCGGCATGTGGATCCGAGCGCTGTTCTCGATCCCGACGCGCGCACCGAGGTCACGAAATACTTGCAGACGAAACAGTTGCAGCCTGACACCATGCTGGCGCTGAGCCAACTGGTGAACGAGCTGAATCGCGAAGTAGCGGGTTACAAAACGTTCCAGTCGGTTCCGGCACGGGATCAAGCCAACGTCCGCAACGATATGTATTTAACGGGTGCGGCTCTGCGCCTTTTGGAACAAAGAAATGACCCAGCTTTCACTGCCGAAGAGAACGCAGCGCTGAAGAACTACGAGAACAAGCTGGACAAGAGCACAAAGTTCATTCCCACCTGGGTGAAGGTGGCCGTAGCGCTGGCTTTGGGCCTGGGTACGATGGTGGGCTGGAAGCGGATCGTGGTGACGGTGGGCGAGAAGATTGGCAAAGAGCACCTGACCTACGCGCAGGGCGCGAGCGCGGGACTGATTACGATGGCGACGATCTTCGCAGCGGATACGATGGGGATTGCCGGTTTCGACCACGCATATCCTGAGCTCGGGCGTGGCGGGCACGATGGCTGCCAACGGCAGCGGACTGCGCGTTTCAACGGTGCGCAACATCGCGGCGGGGTGGGTTTTCACGTTACCGGCGGCGGCGCTGCTGTCTGGGCTGCTTTACGGGCTGTTCCACGCAATTAGCTAAGAATCGACATTTTATTGCGGATGGGCGTCCGGCAATGCCGGGCGCCTTTTTTTTGGCTGCCCGGCCGAGGATTGTGCTTAGGGCCGGCCCCAAATTTACAGTGCATTGATGTTCCTTTCACACAACTGGTTTATCCCTGATGGGGTTCGGTACTTGCTCCCTCCAGCGAAGCCGGACATATTTCTCTTCCCCTCTCGGAGTTCCATCATGGCTGATCTGGCAACAACTGTAGGATCCGTGCCTTCAGGCGGGTCGCTTCTCGACAAGAAGATGAAGAAATCGTCCGCATGGGTGAGCGGAACGGTTGTAGCAGTGGCGCTGCTGGGCGGCCTGGCCTACATTGGCGTGCACGTGGCCCGGGACCTGAACAACGTTGTCGTTGTCAGCGTCTGGCCCTACCTGCTGTTGGCCGTGGCGCTGCTGATTGCACTCGGGTTCGAGTTTGTGAACGGCTTCCATGACACGGCCAATGCCGTGGCCACGGTCATTTACACACACTCGCTCGATCCGAACATCGCGGTGGTGTGGTCGGGGCTGTGCAACCTGGCAGGCGTGCTGGTTTCGAGCGGCGCGGTGGCATTCGCCGTGATCACGCTGCTGCCCGTGGAGCTGATTCTGCAGGTGAGCTACGGCGCAGGGTTCGCGATGGTGTTTGCATTGCTGATCGCTGCCATCATCTGGAACCTGAGCACGTGGTGGTTTGGGCTGCCGGCGTCGAGCTCACATACGATGGTGGGTTCGATCATCGGTGTGGGCGTGGCAAACCAATTGATGAATGTGCACTCGGGGACTTCAGGCGTCGACTGGGGACAGGCCACCAAGGTCTTCCAGGTGCTGCTGATCTCGCCCATCGTCGGTTTCTGCGCCGCGGGTTTGCTGCTGCTGGTCTCCAAGTTTTTTATTTTGACGAAGTGGGCCAAGCATTTCGCCGTCCTCTTCGACGCGAACCACAAAAAGCCGCTTTGGATGATTCCCGCGATCGCAATTACGGGGATTCCCGGGGCCTACATGTTCTTGTGGGTTGCTCCCATGGTTTTCGGTCTCTTCGGCAGTCCGGGGATGGCAGTATGGCAGCCCATCAAGTATTTCGCGAACTGGAATCCGCCCACGGGTCTCATTGCGACGATGGTGCTGGTGGGCGTCGCCGGCTGGTACCTGGTGGCGGTGTTCGCAAGGATTGTTATTGATAATGCGGACGTGCTGTTTACTGCGCCCCAGGGCAGCACTCCTCCACCGTGGCCGATTCGCGCGTTGCTGATCTTCACCTGTTCGGGTGTGAGCTTTGCGCACGGGTCGAATGACGGGCAAAAGGGCATGGGCCTGATCATGCTGATCCTGATTGGCACGGTGCCGACAGCCTACGCGCTGAACCATGCTGTGACCACACGCGACATGCAGGCCTATATTTCGGCATCGCAGGCGGCCGATGTCGTGATTAACAATCACGTGAATGCAAATGGGATTCTGGGCGCGGACCCGCGGCAGGAAGTGACCCAATACATCAGCACGAAAAAGATGCAGCCTGACACGATGCTGGCGCTTCGGGAATTGGTAAACGACCTGACCAATGAAGTGGCTCTGTACAAGGAGTTCAAGGCGGTTCCACCGAGCCAGCAGACCAACGTGCGCAACGACATGTACGTGGTCAGCGAAGCAATCAGGCTGATGCAGAAGAACCACGATGTCAATTTCACGGCGCAGGAGAACAGCGCGCTGAACGCCTACAGAACCAGGGTGGACAACGCGACTAAATTCATTCCCGGATGGGTGAAAGTGGCCGTGGCGCTGGCGCTGGGGATGGGCACCATGGTGGGCTGGAAGCGCATTGTGGTGACGGTGGGCGAGAAGATCGGCAAGGAGCACCTGACCTACGCGCAGGGCGCGTGCGCGGAGCTGGTGGCGATGGGAACCATCATGGCCGCGGATAACTTCGGGCTTGCCGGTATCGACGACGCATGTGCTGAACTCGGGCGTAGCGGGAACGATGGCGGCGAACAGGAGCGGCTTGCAGTTCTCCACGATCCGCAATATTGCGGCGGCCTGGGTGTTTACGCTACCGGTCGCGGCGCTGCTTTCGGGAACGCTTTTCTGGCTCTTCCGGCAGATTTCGCATTAACTTGAGGGTTGCAACGAATTGGGCGTCCGGCTTAGCCGGGCGCCTTTTTTGTTTGGGCAATGCGAGAGGCAGCCAGCGAACGAGCGGAAGACGCGGCCGCATCCGTTACGATACAGGATGGTGATTGTTGCGGAATGAGTCTGAAAGCAAAGCTGGAAGCTGTGATTTATGCCGCCGAGGAGCCGGTTACGCTAGCGCAACTGGCTGGACTGTTTGCCGTTGAGGCTCTGGAGTGGAAGGCAGAGCAGGACGCGGCAGCTCAAGCGCAGGCAGGAGGGCCGGACGCCCGTTCGGTGCCGGAGGAAGGCACTCTGCCGCTGCTTGGCGAGGCGTTCGAGGATCTTCAGCCTGATAAGAGAGCGAGCGAGGCGAGTGGGAGCCCTGCCGGGGCTAGCGGTGTGGCGGCGGAAGAAGCCGACGCTGGAAACCAACGGGGCAGGCGGCGAAAGTGAAGATCAGAGTGCAGGGACGACAAGCGAGGCTGGCGCGACGGATGAAGCCGCAGTGGAGGCCGAGTCCAAGCGTGCAGCCCGGTTGCGCGAGCGCGAGGCGCGCGGCGCGATCAAGCAACTGCTTGACGAATTGATTGCGGAATACGCGACCGACGGGCGCGGCATTGAAATTCGCGAGATTGCCGGCGGCTACCGGATGGCCACCAAGCCGGAGTGTCACGACGCGGTGCGCTGTTTGTGAAGAGCCTGAAACCGGCGCTGAAGCTGTCAATGCCGGCGCTGGAGACGCTGGCTGTGATTGCTTACAAGCAGCCGGTGACTGCGCCGGAAGTGAACGAGATTCGCGGCGTGGATTCATCGGGCGTGTTCGGGTCGCTGCTGGCGCGCAAGCTGATTGTTACGGCGGGACGCAAACCGGTAGTTGGCCGGCCGATTCTCTACAAGACGACGCGGGAGTTCCTGCTGCGCTTCGGACTGAAGGATGTTTCTGAGCTGCCATCGATGGAAGAGTTCGAAAAGATGGCTGCGAGCGAACTGGACGAGCCGGAGTTGGCGCAGAAAGCGGCGACGGCGGATGAGGTGGCACCGGAGTTTAACCCAGACCCGAACCTGGAACGGGATGAAGTCGGAGCGATCCGCCGCGGAAGCGGAATCAAACCCCTCAGACTCCGCGCAAAGCGGCGAAGCTGCGTCGGGAGATGCAGAGTAAGTAAGGACCGAGGTTTCCCCCATGACGGACAAGATGAAACGCAAGTCGGCAGCATCTGCGCCAAAACGCGCGCCAAAGACGAAGAAAACCGAAGCCGAAGAGCAAGGCCGCGGTTGCGGGGGTCAAGAAGCCAACGACCAAGGCGAAAGCGCCGATTGCGAAGGCTGGAAAAGCGACGGCTGCGAAGGCGAAGGCAAAGGCGACGGTGGAGCGTGCGCCGAAGCGCGTCGCTAAAGTAGTGGAATCCAAAGCGACGATTAAGGCGCCGGAAGCGAAAACGCGGAAGACGAAAGCCAAGGATCAGAAGGGCTCTGCCGGTTATCGTCTGGGCGAGCCGAGTGCTCGACCCGATTGGCGACGTGACCGAGCGGCGAGGCGCGAACCTACACGGCGGAATCGGAGGCGCAGGCGCAAAGGGAGATGGAAGCGTTTCGCGCGGACACGGACTTCTGCGGCAATGGACTCGGAATTGGAAGCCGCGGTCGGGCCGGAAGCAGCCCATGCGGCAGAAGAAGGCGCGCGGGAGGCGGCTGAAGACGCGGCGGCCAGAACCGGCACTAAAGAAGAGGACGAGGACGGAGTCGGGGCCGAGAGTCGCGCGCGCCGGAGAAGCTCGATCGGCTGCAGAAGATTCTGTCGCAGGCGGGGATTGCCAGCCGCCGCCACGCAGAAGAGATGATTGTTGCGGGCCGCGTGATGGTGAATGGGCAGGTGGTGACGCAATTGGGCAGCAAGGCCGACGCGGGCGCGACCACATCCGCGTGGATGGCAAGCTGCTGCAGGGCGCCGAGCGGCACCGCTACTTCGATGCTGAACAAGCCCAAGGGCTACGTGACGACGGTGAGCGATCCCGAAGGCAGGCCCACGGTGATGGAGTTTTTCGCGAAGACGGGCGAGCGGCTTTATCCGGTGGGCCGGCTCGACTACCAGAGCGAAGGCCTGCTGCTGATGACCAACGACGGCGAGTTGGCCAACCTGCTGACGAAGGCCGGGTCGGGCGTGGAGAAGACGTACCTGGTGAAAGTGGCCGGGCAGCCGAGCGAAGAGGAACTGGAGCGTCTGCGCGGCGGCGTGACGATTGAGCGGGGAGAGCCGGGTTCCGAGCGAGTGCGGACTGCTCCGGCGCGGATCGGCAGGTGCGCGAGGGCGACAATCCCTGGTACGAAGTGGTGCTGATCGAGGGGCGGAACCGCGAACTGCGCAAGATGTTTTCGGCGGTTGGACATTTTGTCGAGAAGATTCGGCGTGTGGGATATGGGCCGCTGGTGCTGGATGTGGAACCGGGCAAGATGCGCGAGCTGACGGCGGATGAAGTGAACGCGCTGCGGCTGACAGCTGAAGGCAAATTGAAGCCGCGGCGTTTGAAGGCACTCGAGATACCACCGAGGGAAGCGGGGCGGACGGAGAAGAGATTTGATAAGCGCGCTGGGGCGGGACGAAATTTCGCACCACCGCGAGATGGAAAGCCGTCCGGGCAGCGAGGCGAGCGGCCAAGGTCAGATCGGCCGCGATTTGAAAAGCCAGGATTTGGCGGCGGGCCACGCCAACAGGAGTTTGGCGGGGGGCGCGAAGGCGGCGGATTCAGAGCGCGAGGGTTTCAAGGGCCGCGAGCGAACGGAGTTGGGTGAGCGGGGCGAGAAACCGTTTGGAGCGAAGAGGCCGTTTGCAGGCGCGCCGAGACCGTTTCGGGGAGATCGGCCATCGTTCGCGGCGAAGCCCGGGTTCGAGCGGCCAAAATTTGAGCGCCCGAGTGGAGATCGTGGGACGGGCAAGCCGGGAGGATTTGGAGACCGGCCGAAGTTTGGCGGACAACGGCCGTTTGCTGGGGGGCCGAGACCGGATCGATCGGGATCGAAATTTGGCGCGAAGAGGCCGTTTGGTGGGGGACGTCCGGCGCCAGGGCAAAATCGTGGATTCGAGAGACCGAGGCCTGAGGGGGCGGGATTTTCGCGGCCGGGGTTTAGTGGAGGTCCGCGCGGGCGAAGTGAGGGGCAGCGTGGCGACGCGACGCGACGGCCCTTTCGGTCTCAAGGCGAGCGGCCCCAAATTGGGCCGAGCGGACCGCCAAAGTTACGCATTGACAGCGTGCCGGGCAAGAGTTTTGAGAGGGGTCCAGAGAAAAGCTGGACTCCAAGTCCGGATCGTCCACGGAGCGAAGGACCGCGCGAGAGGGCTGGCGGGGCGGAGCGATCTGCGCCTGCGTTTCGTGGAAAGAGTTGGCCAGGAAACGGTGCGGACTCAGGTGCGGGACGAGCGAAACCGGCTTTTGGCGGAAGGCCCGCAGGTTTTACGAAACCGAATCGGCCGGGCGGCGGATCGAGACCGGGCGGATTTGCGAAACGGGATCGGCCGGGCGGGTTCGTGAAGCGCGACAGGCCAGGCGGCGGTGCAAAACGCGGCGGTCCGCGATTTGGCGGAGGGCGGCCGGGCGGGCGCTAGCCGTCACTCTTAACGATGGTTGATTTCGCGGGCTGCGCACAAGCGCGGCCCGCTTGGTTTAGGATGGCACTTCGATCGATCGGGGGGACGATGGCAAACACATTTGGCACCGACATTTTGATCCAGGCGCCGGACAAGAAAGCGGCGGCGGAATTTTACGTGAAGCAACTCGGCTTTATGATTACCGGCGAGCATGGAAAGTGGATCGACCTGCACGGGAACCACATCAACCTGTTCATCGAGGAGGGGCCAGCGCTGGGCCCGGTTTTGGAAGTGACGGTTGAGAATGTGGCAGAGGCGAAGCAGCAGCTGGCGGCGAGCGGATGCGAGATTGTGAAAGACGAGCCGGACTTTCCGCGGTGCTACGTGAAGGATCCGTACGGACTGATCTACAACCTGACAATATGAGGTTCGCTAACCAACGATGTAGAGTTCGGTGCGCGTACGCGCTATTGCAACCACGCCGCTACGATGCGGTGACCCATACTGTAGGCAGCTTCGAGCGCGGGGAGATAGCCGGTGTACGCACCGTGGCGTTCGGCGGCCAAGTTTGCAGCGGCGGTGACGCCAGCGGGAGGCATGTCAAAGTTGCTCGCGGTGCGCAGAAGCAGCACACGGTTCCAATCGGCTTTGCCCTGAAGAGTAAGCGCATGAAGTGCCAGCAGGGCGCCGGTGTCGTTCATCGCTGTTGTTCCCAGATGCGCCGCGCCGCCAGTTTCAAACTGAACCCAGCGATGAGCCCACCGATCCATGAGCGCACCGTGCCAGAAGGTTTCGGTGGCGAGGTTGGCGCCGATCTGTACGTGCGGGCCCGATGCGGTTCCGGCGAAACCGGTGTAACGAAGGCGCAGCGCGCGTTCCGTAGCGTCTTCGGGAAGCTTGATATCTTTCGTCAAGCCATAGGCCCACTGGAGAAGATCGGCATTGAGGCGGATGACATTGCCTCTCCGATTGGCGCGCGCACCGGTGCCGCTCCACTTTCGCACGTCGTCTTCCCAATTGGGGTTTGGTAGATCGGCGGGCGTGGCGCCGTCGAGAGACGTCAAGCCGTCAGGCCATGACGAGGGCTTTTCCCTGGGATCAATCTCCTTGGCGAGATCGCCGTCAACGACGTAGCCGGTCCAGACGGCAGAGCCCACGGTTCCATCGTGCGGCGAGATGCCGGCGATGCCGGCGATGAGCCAATAGCTTTCGCGGAGGTCGAAGCGCGGATCGGCGCCGAGAGCCATGAGATTGACCGCAGGGTTGATGTTGCCGGGACCGATGGTGACGGCAATCTCAGAGCCGGCGGCGTTGGCGCGGACGGCGTGCGACATGCCGGGAACCTGAATAATGCGATCGAGGTGATCGCGCTCGACCCAGAATTGCAACTCGCCGGGCTGGTCGCCGGTGTCGGATCCGATTTCGAAATAAGCGACGATGATGACACGCGGGCGGAGGACAGTTTGCGCCGCGCAGAGAGCGGAGGCTGCAAGACAGGCGATGACGAATGCGCAGCGCAGAGACATGGGTCTATTGGAGCATGGGGCAGAGGAGTTACGGAGTTTTCCCCACCCAAGCGTAGCTTGAATGGTGCATCCCGGAAAAAGACAAATGCGGATCCCCATTCGGCTCCGATCGCTCTCGCGATCTTCGCTCAGGGCAGGCTTTCGATTCCCTTCGTCCGCATTTGCGGACTGCGGTCGCTCAGGATGACAGATCGTGGGGAAACTAGAAACCTATTCGGATTTTTGTGTGCGGAAGCGGCGCATGCGGCCCACGAGCGAGGCGGGGCCGCTGACGGCGAGACGGACGAGATTGCCTTCGTATTCGCGCGTGTGGACGATCATGCCCGCTTCAATGGCGGCGAGCGCCGCGCCCTCATGCTGCGGAATGCGAAGCTCCGCATCAACAATGGGATCGGAGTGAAGCGCGCTGTCGATGGCCGCGAGCAAAGCGTCCATGCCTTCGCCGGTCAATGCGGAAAGCGCTACTGTACTTTCATCTTTTGGACTGGAGTTTGTGCGAGCGAGCAGAGCGGCGCGCTCTGTCTTCAGGGAGCAGATCGATCTTATTGAGCACTTCGATGCGGGGCTTGCCGAGGCTTTCGAGTTCGCCGAGCACCTTTTCGACCTGGGCCTTTTGCTCCTCGCCGTAGGTGGAGGCGGCGTCGCGGATGTGGAGCAAGCACTTCGGCCTGCGCCACCTCTTCGAGCGTGGCGCGAAAGCTGGTGACGAGCGTGTGCGGCAGATTGCGGATGAAGCCGACCGTGTCCGACAGAAGAACGCGGCGGCGGCTGGGCAGTTCGATGGCGCGCAATTTGGGATCGAGCGTGGCGAACATGCGCGAGGACGAGAGCACCTGCGCGCCGGTGACGCGTTGAAGAGCGTGCTTTTGCCGGCGTTGGTGTAACCGACGAGGGCGACGGTGGGAACGGGAACAGCCTCGCGGCGCTGGCGCTGCTGCTTGCGCACGCGGCGCACGGCATTCGAGATCGAGCTTGAGCTGATCGATGCGGCGCTGAATGCGGCGGCGATCGGTTTCGAGCTGGGTTTCGCCGGGTCCGCGGGTGCCGATGCCGCCGCCCAACTGCGACATGGCTTTGCCGCGGCCGGTGAGGCGCGGCAGCATGTATTCGAGCTGCGCCAGCTCCACCTGCAACTGGCCCTCGCGGGTGCGGGCGTGGCGGGCAAAGATGTCGAGGATCAACTGCGTGCGATCGAGCACGCGGCACGGCAGAGCGGCCTCAAGGTTGCGCAGTTGCGTGGGCGAGAGGTCGTGATCGAAGAGAACCAGGTCGGCTTGCGTGGAAGCGGCGATGCCGGCGATCTCCTCGACCTTGCCGGAGCCGATGAGCGTGGCGGGATCGGGCCGCGGGCGGCGCTGCAGGACTTCGGCGGCCACGTGGCCGCCTGCGCTCAAGAGCAGTTCGCGAAACTCGGCGAGAGATTCTTCGGCATCGAGACCGGGCGAGTCGCGCGCGGAGCTCGCGGGGCGTTGCGAGCGCGGCGATCGTGCAGACGCGGACAGTATCGGGCGCAGGCATCGTCGTGACAGATCGGCGTCGAGGCACACAGCCTGCGTGCGCGCGCGCTCATAACGCCTGCGCGGTTGGTACGCGAGGCGAACGCCGAAGTCCACGCCGACCAGGACGGCGCGCTCAGGTTGCCGCTCCGAGGCCTACGTCCGCAGTGGCGCTGAACCCCTCGCCTGCACGTCAGCGATGGAGAGCTGGCCCGGCTCCGAATGCTGCCGGTCCTGTACGCCTCGCCTGTCAATCGAGGACGCTCCCGCGCTATCGTTGCTCCGCAGTCGCCTGGGGCATGGTTTGCACCGGAACAGCGGACGGACCGATGCCCGTGTGACACGGCAGCCGGACGGTGTTCGCTAGTGCATCACACTCCGGTTGCTCACCACGGTTGATATCGCGTGTTTGAAAATCAACTGTTCCTGGCTGTTGTTTTCCAGGAGCACGGAATATTTGTCGAAGGACCGGATCTTCCCGGTCAGCTTGACGCCGCTGACCAGATAAATCGTAATCGGGGATTTGTCCTTTCGAACCGTGTTCAGAAAGGTGTCCTGAATATTTTGTGCCGGCTTGTTCTCCATGTGCCGATCTCCTGCTTTCTTGGTGAAGTTGTGTGGAACTGCTCTTGCTTCGGACTTCAGATCCGCGGGACGGCTCCGGAACTCCCGGGCGCCGGCAAACCCCGCAATATGACAACATTATAGGGGTTTTCGACCTTTTCAACTCCGACGGCAGAGGCCGGTCTGGATCGCATCCTGGCGGCGAGCGCGTCAGATTGGGCCGATCCCGATTTGCGCATGTCATTGGATGCAGGTTGGCGAGGATCGTTCAGAGCCTTTGCGAGTGGCTGATAGGCATCAATCGTGTGCCGAGACTGACGGCGCGATTCGATGGCTGATAACATCAATTCCTGCAAAAGACCAGCACACAGCCGGGTTCGGAAGGTGCCGACAGCCCATGCGAACGCCGGTGCCGATGCTGGATCTGAAGCGCCAGTACCGTGCCCATCCATCAGGAATTGCTGGATGCGCTGGGCAGGTGCTCGAGACGCAGCAGTTCATTCTTGGCGAACCAGGTGGCGGCATTTGAGCGGGCTGCGGCGGAGCAGTTGGGAGTAGCGCATGCGCTGGGCTGCTCGTCGGGCACAGACGCGCTGTGGCTGGCGCTGGCCGCGGCGGGAATCGGGCAGGGGCATGAGCCGTGGTGACCACGCCGTTCAGTTTTTTCGCTTCGGTCAGCTCGATTCTGCGCGCCGGCGCGACGCCGGTGCTGGCGGATATCGATCCGGTTACGTTCAATTTTCGCCGGCCGCGGTGGAAGCGGTTCTGGACGGCCAGCGAGGGGCAGACGCGAGGGCGATTTTGCCGGTGCATCTCTACGGCCAGTGTCTTCGGATTTGGACTTCTTTTTCTGGTTTTGGACGAGAGCGCGGGCTGACGCTCATTGAGGATGCGGCGCAGGCCTGGGGCGCGGAATGGGAGGGCGTGAAGGCAGGCGGGTTGGGCGACGCCGCGGCATTCAGTTTTTATCCCACCAAGAACCTGAGCGCGGCGGGCGACGCGGGCATGGTGACGACCAACTCCGACGATGTGGCCGAGCGGGTGAAGATGCTGCGCCAACACGGAATGCGGCGCCGCTACTATCACGACGAGCTGGGCTGGAATGCGCGCATGGATGGATTTCCAGGGCGCGGTGCTGAGCGTGAAGCTGAAGTACATCGGCGGCTGGAATGAGGCGCGGCGCGCAGTGGCCGCGCGTTATCACGCGCTGTTTGCGAAGGCTGGGCTGGCAGAGGCTGGGCCGTATCCGGCGCGTGGGGTGGTTTTGCCGCGCGAGATGCCGGGCGCGCGGCACGTGTGGCACCAGTATGTGATTCGCGCGCCGCGCCGCGATGCGCTGCGCGAGTTTCTTGACGGCGCGCAAGATCGGATCGGAGATTTACTACCCTGTTCCGCTGCACATGCAGGAGGCGCTGAAGGGACTGGGTTATCGACGAGGGCGATTTTCCCGAGGCCGAGCGCGCCGCGCGCGAAGTGCTGGCGCTGCCGATCTTTCCGGAGTTGCGCGAGGATGAGCAGGAGACCGTGGTCGCAGCGATTGCGGAGTTTCTGAGCTAGAGAGCCTGTTGGCTTGCTTTGCTTCCCCGGGCGGTCCGCAGTTTTTCGTGTCGGCCACGCATCGGGCATTTAGGCTAATCAGACAAGTGAAGAGTTCCTGTCGACTCCACATCGGAGGAGTGGGTAGACTTGCGCATTGCGATCGATACCGGCGGTACGTTTACCGACTGCGTTTGTTTGGCGGACGGACAACTGCGCGTGAAGAAGATTTTTTCTACGCCAGAGGACCCCTCGCAGCGCGGTGCTCGAGGGCGTGCGCCTGCTGGGCGGAACGGAAGACGTGGATGTTCGCCATGGAACGACCGTGGGCACCAACACGATGCTGGAGCGAACGGGCGCGCGCGTTGCGTTTGTGACGACGGAGGGATTTGAAGACACGATTGCCATTGGACGGCAGGCGCGGGCGCGGCTCTACGACTGGTTTGCGCCGGTGCCGGTGTGCCTGGTGCCGAGAGAGCTGCGCTTTGGCGTGCGGAACGCGTGAGCGCCGAGGGCGAGATTCTGCGCGAGCCGACAGATGAAGAGCTGTTCGCGCTGGTGGAGGCGGTGCGCGCGAGCGGTGCGGAGTCGGTGGCGATTTCGCTGCTGTTTTCGTTTGCGAATCCCAAGACCGAACGGCGCGTGGAAGCGGCGTTGCGCGGATTGGGCATTCCGATTTCTGCGTCGCACCAGCATTCTGCCGGAGTTTCGCGAGTACGAGCGGGCTTCGACGACAGTGGTGAATGCGTATCTTGCGCCGCGCATGGAGGGCTATTTGCTGGCCCTGGAGGAACGCATTGCCGAGCGCCACAAGCGCGGGCGCGTGGACGTGATGCAGTCGTCGGGAGGGATTGTTGCCGGCGCGTGTGGCGGCCGAGCGAACCGGTGCGCACGGTACTGAGCGGGCCGGCGGGCGGAGTAGTGGGCGCGTGCCGCATGGCGCAGTGGGCCGGATTCGAACGGATCATCGGCTTCGATATGGGCGGAACATCGACCGATGTCTTTCTGGCTAACGCGGATGCGGAAGCGGAGCGCACACGCGAGTCGGTGGTGGCGGGAGTGCCGATTGGCGTGCCGATGCTCGACATTCACACGGCGGGAGCGGGCGGAGGGTCGATCGCGCGATTTGACGCGGGCGGCATGTTGCGCGTAGGGCCGGAGTCGGCCGGCGCCGATCCGGGACCGATCTGCTTTGGGCGCGGCGAGCGGGCGACGGTGACGGATGCGAATTTTGTGCTGGGCCGGCTGGATGCGGAGAGTTTTCTGGGCGGTGGTGTCGGGCTCGACCACGAGCGCACGCGGCGCATGATGCGCGAGCAAAAGGGCGCGCTCGAAACAGTGGAGGAGTTTGCGGCGGGAATTGTGCGCGTGGTGGAGACGCAGATGGAGAAGGCGATTCGCGTGATTTCGGTGGAACGTGGGCACGATCCGCGCGATTTTACGCTGGTGGCGTTTGGGGGCGGCGGGCCGCTGCATGCGTGCTCGCTGGCGCGGGCGTTGCGCATTCCGCGAGTGCTGGTTCCGGCGCTCCCGGGCGCGCTTTCGGCGGTTGGGATTCTGCTGGCGGATACGGTGCGCGATTTTTCGCGCACGGTGATGCTGGCGGGCGATGCGATGGAAAGTTTAAACGGGATGTTTGCAGAGCTTGAGCAGCGAGGCGCGGCGGAGTTTGCGGCGGAGGGGCTCGAGGGCGCGGCGCAGCGAAGCGTGGACCTGCGCTATCGAGGCCAGGGATACGAGCTGAATGTTGGGTACGATTCGCAGGCGCCTGAGCGGTCGATTGAGGCGTTTCACGAGTTGCACTGGCAGCGCTACGGATTTGCCGATACGGCGAGGCCGGTGGAAATTGTGAATCTGCGCCTGCGCATGATTGCGGCCAGCGAGCCGTATGAACCGGAGCGGCGTGAGTTGGTTGCGGGAGATGGCAGCGCGGGGTGCTATGCCGAGCGGGAGGTGTACTTCGAAGGAGGAGTCAGGCCGACGCGATTTTATCGACGAGAACTGCTTGCGCCAGGCGATGCGATTGCGGGACCGGCGATGGTGACCGAATACACCGCGGCGACGCTCGTGCTGCCGGGATGCACGGCGCGCGTGGACGGCTTGGGCAATCTGGTGATCGACGTGGGCGAGGTGAGCGCATGAAGATGCGAACGGTCGATCCAGTGGAGCTGTCGATCTTTCAGTGCGCGGTGCACTCGATTGCCGAAGAGATGGGCGCGGCGCTGCGGCGGACCGCACTGTCGCCCAACATCAAGGAGCGGCGCGATTATTCGTGCGCGGTGTTTGACGGACGGGGACGCGCGATTGCGATGGGCGACCACATGCCGGTGCACCTGGGATCGATGCCGATGAGCGTGAAGGCGGCGATTGCGGCGATCGACTTTGCGCCGGGCGACATTGCGATCCTGAACGATCCGTATGCGGGCGGAACGCATTTGCCCGACATCACGATGGTGCTGCCGGTGTTTTTGAAGAACGACGCGAAGCCGGTTTTTTATGTTGCGAATCGCGCGCACCACGCGGATGTGGGCGGAAAGTTTGCGGGATCGATGGGCCCGGCGACAACGATTGACGATGAGGGGATCCGGATTTCGCCCACGCGGATCGTGCGCGGCGGGAAGGTGGATCGAGATGTGCTCGATTGGATCCTTGCGGAGTGTGCGGACGCCGCAAGAGCGCGAGGGCGACCTGGCGGCGCAGATGGGCGCCTGCCGCGTGGGCGAGCAGCGCGTGCTGCAGTTGGCAGCGAAATATGGCATGGAAAAGCTGGGCGCGTGGAGCAAGGAGCTGCTGGATTATTCCGAGCGGCTGGTGCGAGCAGAGCTGCGCAAGATGCCGGCCGGAGAATATTGCGCGGAGGACTGGCTGGACAACGACGGCGTGACGGATGAGCCGATCCGGATTGCGGTGCGGCTGAGGATTGATCCGAAGGCGGGGGCGATGGAGGTGGATTTCGCGGGCTCGTCGCCGCAGGTTGCAGGGGCTGTGAACGCGGTGCTGGCGATTACGATGTCGGCGTGTTTTTATGTGCTACGGTGTTTGCTCGCGGAAGATGCGCCGGCGACGGAAGGGATTCTGCGGCCGCTCACAGTGCGCGCGCCCGAGGGTTCGATTGTGAATGCGCAGCCGCCCGCTGCTGTGGCCGGCGGGAATGTGGAGACTTCGCAGCGGATTGTGGATGTGCTGCTGCGCGCGCTGGCAAAGGCTGTGCCCGAGCGAGTTCCGGCGGCCAGCGCGGGAACGATGAGCAATGTGACGATCGGCGGGGTCGATTCCCGAACCGGCGAGCCGTTTGCCTATTATGAAACGGCGGCGGGCGGAATGGGAGCGCGGCCGGGACTGGACGGCATCGATGGCGTACACACGCACATGACGAACTCTCTGAATACGCCGATTGAGGCGCTCGAATATGCGTACCCATTTCGCGTGCGGCGGTATGGCTATCGGCGCGGCTCTGGTGGCGACGGGAAGTTCCGCGGAGGGGATGGACTGATTCGCGAAATCGAATTGCTGGGCGATGCGGAGGTTACGCTGCTGGCCGATCGAAGAAGATTCAGGCCCTATGGATTGGCTGGCGGCGAGGACGGAGCGCCCGGAGGCGCGTGGGTGACGAAGGCGGCAAATGGCGAGAAGATCGAGTTGCCGGGAAAGTGCAGCCGGCAGCTTGCGAAAGGCGATGTGTTGCGGATTGAGACACCCGGCGGGGGAGGGTGGGGAAAAACAGGGAATAGGCAGTAGGGACCAGGGACGGGGGACCAGGGGCTAGGCGTCAGTGGACAGTTGGTTCGTAGTGGATTGGGAGAGATGCGATCCCAGGTCTCAGGAGCGAGACCTGGAGCACCCGCTCTATTTCACGGTTTCGCAACGCTAGGCTTTGGGAACTTTCACCTCAACATGCGAGGCGGTTTCGACGAATGTGGCGATGGCCGAGTGATCGAAGTCGCCCTTGCCGTTGGCAATCAAGGATGAGAGCATCTGCTGCACCTGCGCGGTGAGCGGCAGGCAGACGTGATTGGCTTCGGCGGTTTTGAGCGCGTTGCGCAGGTCCTTTTGGTGCAGGTTGATTTTGAAGCCGGGCTTGAAGTTGCGCGCGATCAGCATGGGCCCCTTGGCATTGAGCACGGCGCTGCCGGCGAGTCCGGCTTTGACGGCGTTGATGACAACCTCAGGATTAAGACCGCAGCGCGTGGCCAGCGTGAGCGCCTCGCCCATGGCCGCGATGTTGCACGCAACCATGATTTGATTGGCGAGCTTGGTGGTGTTGCCCGCGCCCACCGGGCCGGTAAGCGTGACGCTGGAGCCCAGGCATCTTGAGCAGCGGCTCGGCCTTCGCGAAAGCGGCGTCGCTGCCGCCGACCATGATGGCGAGGGTGCCGTCAATGGCCTTAGGCTCGCCACCACTGACGGGCGCGTCGATAAAATCCACGCCCTTCTGCGCGCAGGCCGCGGCAATCTTCTGCGAAACCAGCGGGCTGATGGAGCTCATGTCGATGATGAGCGAGCCGGGCTTGGAGCCAGAGAGAATTCCGTCTGCGCCAAGCACGACCTCTTCGACTTCAGGGCCGTCGGGCAGCATGGTGATGACGATGGAAGCTCGCGCGCCGACATCGGCGTTCGACGCGCCGCGCTGAGCGCCGTCGGCTACGCTGGCATCGAGCTTTGTCGCGGGTACGGCCGTAGGCGACGACCGTGTGGCCGGCCTTCAACAGGTTCCTGAGCATGGGGCGGCCCATGATGCCGAGCCCGACAAATCCAATGGTTGCCATCGATGATCTCCCTCTATCGAATTTAAGATGAAACTGTGCGCAACTACTTCAACTATTTTACCGAGATCGAGGAGCGCTTCCAGCAGAGGCGGGGATCGTTGTTGCTGCTTTCGACGCTGGATTGGGCGCTGATCGAGACCTGGCGCGAGGCGGGGATTCCGCTGGAGGCGGCGCTGCGCGGCATCGATGCGGCATTTGACAAGTACGAGACGCGACAGAAACGGGCGCGGATGCAGCGCATCAACGGGCTGGCGTGGTGCGCGCAGGCGGTGATGCAGGCGGCGGTGGAGATGATGAGGCGTCGACGGGCTCGGCTCCCGCGACCGCTGCGACGAGTCAGCCGGGATTCGAGCATGAGCGCGTGGCAGCGCATTTGACGACAGCGGCAGACGCTCTGGATGCGGCGACGGTCGCGCCCGAAGCGTGCCGGGCGACCGCTGGACGGCTGCGCGAGATGGCCGCCGAAGTGCTGGCAGGCGGCGACCGAGAAGGCGGCGGCTGTGGATCTGGAAGAGCTGGAGCGCTCGTTAACGGTGCTCGAAGAAAAATTGTATTGCCGCGCTCATCGCTGCCGCGCCGGAAGATCTGCTGGTAGGCCTGAAGGAGCATGCAGACGCGGGAACTGGCGCCCTATCGCAGCCGCATGGGCGCCGTGCAACTGCGGCAGGTGGAACGACAGTTTGTGCAGAAGCAACTGCTGGTGCACTACAATCTGCCGCGATTGAGCCTGTTCTACATGAGCCAGCAATGAAGAAGCGCACGGCGACGGCATGGGCAAAGGAATGTGGGCGCTCGGCGGCCGGCACCAGCGCAGTGACGCGCCGACTCAGCTCGTTCAGATCGAAAAGCCGATTTACGGCGGAGCGTTTCTGGCGCGCGTGGAAGGCAAAGCGGTGTTTGTGCCGCTGGCGCTGCCCGGCGAGCAGGCGCGCGTGCGCATCATCGAAGACAAGCGCGGCTACGCGACGGCCGAAGTGGAGGAAATTGTTACGCCCGCGGCGCAGCGGGTTGCGCCAGTATGCAGGCACTTTGGCGCTTGCGGCGGCTGCCAGTATCAGCATGCGAATTACGCAGCGCAGCTCGGCTTACAAGCAGGCCATCCTGCGCGAGACGCTGGAGCGCGGCGGCGTGCACGCGCCGGAGGAGATCGCAGTGCTGGCCGGAGAGCCGTGGGCCTATCGCAATCGCATTCGGCTGGCGTTCGATGCGGAGGGAAGCGTCGGGATATCGCGGGCGGCGGTCGCACGCGGTGGTTCCCATTGCGGAATGCCCGATTGCCGCGCCGCTGCTGGTGAGAGCTGCGCTGGCTGTCGGCGGAGATTACGCGGGAGCTCGATTCGCGCTTACGCCCGACCGAGATTTCGCTCTTTTGCGATGCGAGGCAGACGGCGCTGCTGGCGAGTGTGACGGCGGCGCAAGACGGCGGAAAGGGCTGGCTTGAGGATTTTGCGCGGATGTTGCCGAGAGGATTCCGGAGCTGAATGGCGTGGAGCTCGTTGTTGGAGGGCGGAAACGGGCAGGCGCCGCGCTGCATGCGCGAAGTGGGGCGCGAGTTCCCTGCTCTATCGCGCGGCCGGATTTCGATTATCGCGTGGATCAAGGCGCGTTTTTCCAGGTGAATCGCTGGCTGGTGGATGAGCTGGTGGAATGCGTGACGGATGAGCGCCATGGCGGACTGGCGTGGGATCTCTTCGCCGGCGTGGGCTTGTTTGCGCGGCAACTCGCGGAGCATTTTGGCGCGTGATCGCCGTCGAAGTCCGCGCCGGCCGCGACGGCCGCACTGACGCAGAATCTGGCAGGGACGTAGCGCGATCCGCGGTGAAGCGTCGACGCTCGAATTTTTGCTCCGCAAAGCGGCGCGGAGGAGCGACCTGATTTGATCGTTGTCGATCCGCCGCGCACGGGCCTGGGAGCGGAAACGACAGCGCTGCTCGGGCAAATCGCCGCGCCGCGGTGATCTATGTCTCCTGCGACCCGGCAACGCTGGCACGCGACCTGCGCGCGCTGATCGGCGCAGGCTATGTGATCGAGCACATCACGCTCGCCGACCTGTTTCCGCAGACTTTCCATCTGGAAACGGTGGTCAGGTTGCGCCGCTAGCGCGCTACGGCATAGACGACGAGGGGCCCGGTTTGACAGGTGAGAATGCAGCGCTCGCGTGCCTGAGATTTCCATTCCTGATAGGCTTTATGTCAAACTCACTTTTCAATTTTGGGCCCAATGCAAGTCGATCCACCCAACCCCGCGCAGCAAGCGCCCGGCCTTGACGCCGTGCCGCTGTTTCATGCGGCGTGGCTGTTTGCGGCCGGGATTGTGGTTAGCAGAGCTGGCTCTGGCTGCGGCCCAGCATTGCTGCTGATCGCGCTGGCGCTAGTGCGGCATTGTGTGTTGTGGCAGCGCTGCGCGCGCAGCGCATTGCCTGGCTGCCGCTGGCGGCGCTGTGGCTTCTGCTGGGCGCGTGGTGCGGGGAGATGGAGCCGCACCCCGCGCGCAGCGCCCGCGTTGGCCGCGCTCTCTGACGGTCTGTTGCGCACCGTGGAAGGAACCGTGGTGGACGCGGCGGCCCGTGCGCACCGAGCTCGAGCAAAATGTGGACGAGGCTTCGACCACGCAGCCGACTCAGCGCGTCGATCTGCGCGTGGCAACGATCGAAGTGGTCAACGACCAGAGCGACGCGCAAGCGCCAGTGAGCGGCGGCGTGCGGCTGACGGTCCGCTGGCCAATGGATGCGCCTGCGAACGGAGGCGACGCAGGCATTTCGATGTGGAGAACGCATGCGCGCCGTGGTTCGCCTGCTGCCGCCGGAGACCTATCACGATCCCGGCGTCTGGAGCCGCGCGGATTATCTGCTGGACCAGGGAATCACTTCGACGGCGACGGTCGATTTGGATCGCGTGGAGCGGCTGGGGCGCGTCGCCGGGCGCGTTTTGGTCATGCCGCGTGAGCGGGCTGGCAGCACGCGTCGACGACGCGACTGCTGGCGTTGCCCGCGGCCATGCGGAAGTTTCCCCGCGCCGCTGCGTCTGAGCGAAGACGACGCCGTGATGCTGGCCGCGATGGTGGCCGGCGACCGCACCTATCTGACGCATGCGCTGCGCGTGGGCTTTGAGCGCACCGGCTCGTTTCACATGCTGGTGGTTTCAGGTTTTCACCTGGCCATTGTGGCGGCATGCATCTTCTGGATCACGCGGCGGCTGCGCTTGCCGCGCGTGCCGGCGACGCTGCTCACCATCGCTGCCTCGTTTGCCTACGCGCTCTTCACCGGCTTCGCCACGCCGGTGCAGCGCTCGCTGTGGATGGTGACGCTTTACCTGCTGGGCCGGCTGGTTTATCGCGAGCGCAGCCCGCTGAACACCATCGGTTTTGCCGCGCTGTGCCTGCTGGTGGTGAGCCCGCGCAGCCTCTTCGACTCAAGCCTGCAGATGACGCTGCTGGCGGTGGTCGCGATTGCCGGAGTGGCCGCGCCGCTGCTGCAGGGAACCATTCATCCCTATGCGGCGGCAACGCGCGATCTGCGCCTGGTTGCCATCGACATCAAGCTCGCCGCCACTGCTGGCGCAGTTCCGCGTGATCATGCGGATGATTGCGGAGCGGCTGCAGCGAGCAGGAAGCAGATTGATTGCGTGGCGCGTTTTTCCGTGGGCGGTGCGCTTTGCGATTCGGGTGGTCGAGCTGGTGGTGGTTTCCTGCGTGGTGGAGCTGGCGATGACGCTGCCCATGGCCGTCTACTTCCATCGCATTACGATCTTTGCGTTGCCGGTGAATCTGCTGATTTTGCCGCTGCTGGTGGTGCTGATGCCGGCGGCGCTGCTCACGCTGCTTGCGCTGGTTGTGTGGCCTGCGGCGGCGGTGGTTCCGGCGATGGTGGTTGCGCTGGTGATGCACGTTGGCGTGGGGCTGGTGCATCTGTTCGGCTCGATGGCGCTCGGAGATTTCCGCATCCCCAGCCCGCTGCTTTGGCAATCGGCGGCGTTCTGCGCGCTGCTGGGAGCGGCCATTGTGCTGGCGCATGGGAGCCTGGGGCACGCGAGCCGATGGCTGCGCCGTGGTGCATGGGCCGCACTGGCGCTGGCCGCGTTGGCGGCCGTGCTGCCGCGGCCGGTCGATCGGCCGCGCGGCGCGCTGCTGATGGAGGCCATCGACGTGGGCCAGGGCGACTCGTTGCTCGTGATCACGCCCGATGGCAAGACGCTGCTGGTCGATGGCGGCGGATTTGGCGGCGGACCGCGGCAGGCGCCGCAGGATTTCGACATTGGCGAAGAAGTGGTTTCGCCGGCGCTGTGGGCGCGCGGCATCCGGCACCTGGACGCGGTGGCGCTGAGCCACGCGCACTCCGATCACATGGGCGGATTGCCCGCGGTGCTGCGCAACTTCCATCCCGATGAACTATGGGTCGGCAACAATCCGCCCGTTCGCGGCCTACAACGCGCTGCTGGACGAGGCGGCCGCGTTGCACGTTCGCGTGCGCAGCTTTCGCGCCGGCGATGCGTTCGCAGTTCGGCGGCACGCAGGTAAACGTGCTGGCGCCGTTTCGCGATTATCAACCGGGCGCGGAGCCCGCGAACAACGATTCGCTGGTGCTGCACGTGGCGTACGGCGCAACTTCAGTGATGCTGGAAGGCGATGCGGAAGCACCCATCGAGCAGGCGATGCTCGCCGAGCCGGGACTTGCGAGCACGCTGCTGAAGGTGGGCCATCACGGCAGCATCACCTCGACGCGGCCGGAGTTCCTGGCGCGCGTGTCGCCGCAGTGGGCGGTGATTTCCTGCGGACTGCACAACCGCTATGGGCATCCGCGCGAGGAAGTGCTGGAGGAGTTGCAGAAAGCGCGCGTGCGCACGTTCCGCACGGATATCAACGGGATTTCCTGCTTCGAACTGGATGGAAAGATTGCGACGGCCGATCTGGAGTGCGGGTACCGACAGTTGCGGTGAAGGGCCGAGGTTACACAACGAGATGGTTCTGGGGCTTATCGCGAATCAGGGAGTACGGCGGATCATTTTATATAGAATCAACGGGGTCCGATCGTCATCGTCGAAGACGGGATAAGACGCAACCTGTTCGAACCGGTAGGGCGCGAGAAAGGCTTGGTTGTCGCTGGAGATGCTGGTCCATACCAGGTACCAGCCCGGCTGATACTGCGCCAGTTTTTCGGTCATATCTTCGGCGCTGTAGGAGTCATTGATCGAGGGAATCCCGGTCATGAGGGAGATCTGGCTCCCGCTGACGCTGAGGATGAGCGGCTTTTGCTCCGGATGGCTGCGAACGATCTGGCGGATGGAGTTGGCAGCATCGTAAAACTGGTATTCGGGCTGGGTTACGAATTGCTCCAACATGATTCCGTTGGATACGGCTGAGGCTGCGATGGCGAGGAGCAAGAGCGCCGCTGCGAACGTAGGAAGATTCCAGAAAGGATTCACCCTCGCATGGGTCTTGCTGAGGCTGAGGCGCGGACTCGCAGAAGGCGGGGACTCGACAGTCGCGGATTCTGGGTGTGGTGATTGCGGCGACCCATTCGGGCGCGCGAGGGCCTCGTCCAACGCCAGCACAACGATCCAGATGAGCGGCGCAAGCATGACAAGGAAATAGCGCGGCGCGTAGTCGTCCTGCCGGCGAATGATGAAGAGCGAATGACCCGCAAGAGCGAGCCACGACGCCGTGAACAGCGGGTTCGACCACAACTTGCGCTTCCACGCGACCGTGATGACCAGGATCACCACGGCAGTGGGAAACAAGACGCGATCGATCCAAAAACAGTTGCGCAGGAACTGAATGAAAGTGGCGTAGGCCTGCGTCCATACAAAATCATCCATGGCGTTGACCTGGAAGAAATATTTGTAGGCTGCGCCGTAACCTAACGCCGCGACCAGAGCCGCATAGCCCAGAACGAGCGCGGCGGGAACGACGGCGATTGCAAAGGTGGCGCGCAGGAACGCAATTGGCTTACGGCCCATCGCCGACCAAGCCAGCCAGAGCACGGCTGGAATGAGGGCTGCCGAGGTTGTCTTGGTGAGCAGCATGATTGGAACGAGCGCCGCCAGAACAGCCAGCGGCCAGATGCGCCGCGGGATTGCATATGAAGCCACAAGGAGGGCGAGACAAAACTCGCACGCCACGAGCGTATCGAGAATGGCCAACCGGCAGAAGACGAAGGCAAACGGGCTGAGGGCGAGAAGGAACACGGCGGCGAGGGCGGGCAGGTGGACGCCGGGATGCGTGAAGCGGCGCACAAGGAGATAAACCAGTCCCAGCGAAACGAGAGAGATGGAAACGTTGAGCGCCCGTGCGGCCACCAGGCTGACGCCAGTGAAATGGAAGACAGCACCGATCAAAAGCGGCCACACGGGCAACGCAGCCGCGGGATTGTAGTCGCCGGGGACGTACCAATGCCCTGTCAGCACGCGCATGACTGCGCCGCTGGTCCACCAGCCTTCGTCGGTGAACTTCGCCTGGTCGATCATCCACGGCGTGTCGTTGGGAAAGTCGGCCTGAAGATGCAGGAACCGCAGCGCGCCGATGGCGCAGATGAGCAGAACGATGGCGATGCGCAGCCATTGCTGGCCACGACCGTGCCTGAGCGCAAGCTGGAAGCGCGAGATTGGCTGGGCTAATCGCCCTCCGATTTTCGCTGCCGGGCTATCTTGCTTCGTCATGTACACAATGATCTCCGCCGCGTGGAGGCTAGTCTCTGACCGCGTAATTTCGAAACCGGCGATTGCCAATCCCAGGTCTCAGAATCGAGACCTGGGGCACCCCTTTTGGTACAAAACTAAGCGTCAGAGAGCTAGCCTGCTGCGGCCTGAATGGCCAACAGTTTTTCGAGCAGCGGCTTGAGCAGCTTGAGATCGAGCGCGTTGGCGCCGTCGGACCTGGCGTGGGGAGGATCGTCGTGGACTTCGACGAAGAGGCAGTCGATGCCTGCCGCCACCGCGGCGCGAGAGAGCAAAGGAATGAACTCGGGCTGGCCGCCGCTGACGCCATTTGCCGCCGAGGGCTGCTGCACGGAGTGGGTGGCGTCGAAGACCACGGGAGCAAGGCCGCGCATGATGGCGATGGAACGGAAATCGACGACCAGATTGTTGTAGCCGAAGGTAGAGCCGCGCTCGGTAAGGAAGACGCGCTCATTGCCGGTGGAGCGCACCTTTTCGACGCCGTGGCTCATGTCCCAGGGCGCGACAAACTGGCCTTTCTTGATATTGACGGCGCGGCCGGTTTTGCCGGCGGCAACCAGCAGATCGGTTTGGCGGCAAAGGAAGGCGGGAATCTGGAGGACGTCGACGGCTTCAGCGGCGACTTCGCAGTGGGCCGGTTCGTGGACGTCGGTGAGGACCGGGAGGCCGGTGTCTTTGGCAATGCAGGCCAGGATCCGCGTGCCCTCTTTGAGGCCGGGGCCGCGAAAACTCTTGACGCTGGTGCGATTGGCTTTGTCGTAGCTGGCTTTGAAGATCAAGGGAACGTCCAGATCGGCCGTAATGCGCTGGATCGACTTCGGCCATGGAGCGCGCATGAGCTTCAGACTCGATGACGCAGGGACCTGCGATGAGGAAAAGCCGGCCTGAGCCCACTTGCACGGGCCCGATTTCGAACGAATGACTCACGATGGCGATTTTACAGTGGACAGTGCGCAGCGGTCAGTGCTGAGGGATAAGTAAACCGTAAGACTGGAGGCTCCTCCGGGCGCAAAGACAACTTCGCGTCTGAGTTCGCGCCTGGGCGGGGCGCCCATAATGAGTGGGGCTACGCTATTCCATGTGGCTGCGCGACCACTCCCACAGCGCGCGTTCGATGGCGCGCAGCGGCGTAGGAGCGGGAAGCTCGCTTTGCGGCTTGACGATATTGCTTTCGGCCAGCCGTTTGCAGAAGCCCAGATACTCCTCGTAGAAGTGCACGTCGTGCCGCGCATGACCGAGCGCCTCAAGGGCACGGTAATCGAGCACCGTGTATCGCTCAGGGTAGATTGCGGCCAGGATCGCTGAGGCAACGGGAGATATCGACGCCGTGCAGTTCGAGCAAAGCCTTCACCGCTGCTTCAGTGGTGGATTGGGGCGCCGCGGCGACGCCGAGGACACGCCGGATCTTCTCGCTGCTGTTGCCGATCAAATATTGCACAGCGCGCTCCGACTTCCAGCGCACGATTGCTTCAAGATTGGCTAAGGTGTAATCGCCGTTTCGAATTGCCTCCCCGGCTTCGAATGCGGCTTTTTCGAGATTCTTTTCCTTTTCACCGGTTTCGTTGCCAGTATTGCTCTGCCAGCTCCTGCAGCTCCGCTTCAGCGGGCTGAAGCTGAAAGTAGGCGACCATCTTGGATTTCCATCCTTTCTTAACCTAAAACTTGGACACAATAGGCCCTGCACGAAAACTTTGTCAATAACCCAAAGGACAGTTTTCGGGCGCATGTACCGCACCGGTTTATAAGACGAGTTATTGGATGGAAACGCGCATGGTTTAGGTTGTGGAAAGGGGGATTTTCAGGGGAAATTTACAGTCGAAAAACAACGATGCCTTGGCCTGGAGAGGTCGGCGGGGTGTTGGTGCCGGCCGGAGGGTAGAGGGGGCGTCACGATAACGGAATGAAACCAAGATACTTACTTCATCGTTATCTCGAGCGAAGCGATTTTGGGTCGTGAGTCCGGCTTCGAGCACGGAGGCGAATGCACCAGCAAGAAGAACAGTTTAATGAGTGATTACGACCGGTGTTGCCGGTTGGGTACCGACGATTGGAGTCAATTGGGTGCTGGCAGGGAGACGAGGCGGAAGGTTAGGTGTGTTCCTTATCACTTCTGAGGCCCCGCTTCAGAAGCAACCGCGGATCCTTCGACTCCCTCGGCTGCGCCTCGGTCGCTCAGGATGACACTTTCTCTCAAGAAGGCGCGGTGCTCGGGCTCAGGAAGACAGCGTGCCGGCAAGAGCGGCGGTCTCGTGCTTCGCAGGTCCCTGGTGCAGCATGCGGTTTTTGTAGCTGGCGGTGATGAACTCGCGGAAGAGCGGGTGCGGCTCGAGGGGCTTGGATTTGAATTCGGGGTGGAACTGGCAGCCGAGGAAGTAGGGATGGCCGGGGATCTCGACGATCTCGACGTAGGTCTGGTCGGGCGTGGTGCC
This sequence comes from uncultured Acidobacteriaceae bacterium, assembly GCA_963758785.1. Classification (GTDB taxonomy): domain Bacteria; phylum Acidobacteriota; class Terriglobia; order Terriglobales; family Acidobacteriaceae; genus Telmatobacter. The sequence goes on along the minus strand of CAVWXA010000003.1, from coordinate 633,444 downwards.
GCTGATGCGCAGGCCGCCGCCGGTGAGCAGCGCCTCGTACTCGCGGTTGAATTCGTAGCGATGACGGTGGCGCTCGCTGATCTCTTTTGCGCCGCCGTAGGCCCGCGAGGCGAGCGAATCCTCCTGCAGGACGCAGGTCCACGCTCCCAGGCGCATGGTCCCGCCCATCTCTTCCACGCCGAGCAGTTCGCGCAGCTTGTAGATGACGCGGTGCTGCGTGGCGGGATCGAATTCGCTGGAGTTCGCGTCTTTGAGGCCGCAGACGTTGCGGGCGAACTCGATGCAGGCGGTTTGCATGCCGAGGCAGATGCCGAAGTAGGGCACGTTTTTCTCGCGCGCGTAGCGGATGGCGTTCAACATGCCCTCGATGCCGCGCTTGCCGAAGCCGCCGGGGACGAGGATGCCGTCGAAGCCTTCCAACTGCGATTCGTAGCTGCGGTCGTCGGGCGATTGCGACTCCAGGCCCTTCGGCCTCGATCCAGTGGATCTTGAGCTTGAGGTTCTGCGAGACCGCGCCGTGGGTGAGCGCCTCCTTGAGCGATTTGTAGCTGTCTTCGTACTCGACGTACTTGCCGACGATGGCGATGGAGACTTCGTCTTTGGGGTGGTAGCAGCGGTCGACCAGATCCTGCCATTTGGACGAGTCGGCTTCGGGCGCTTCTTTGTGCAGGTATTTGAGGATGAGCGCGTCGACGCCCTCCTCGGCGAAGCCGAGCGGGACCTCGTAGATGAAGGGCACGGTTTTGGCGCCGATGACGGCCTTCTCTTCGACGTTGCAGAAGGCGGCGATCTTCTGCTTGATCTCGCGGCTCAGGGCGCGGTCGGAGCGGCAGAGCAGGATGTCGGCCTGGATGCCGATGGAGAGCAGCTCCTTGACCGAGTGCTGCGTGGGCTTGGTTTTGAGCTCCTGCGCGGCGGCGATCCAGGGAACGAGCGTGAGGTGAACGAAGACGGTGTTTTCGCGGCCCAGCTCCTGGCGCATCTGGCGGATGGCTTCGAGGAACGGGAGCGATTCGATGTCGCCGACGGTGCCGCCGATTTCGACGATGGTGACGTCGGCGCCGTTCGCGGCGACTTTGCGCATGGCGTTCTTGATTTCGTTGGTGACGTGGGGAATGACCTGGACGGTCTTGCCCAGGTAGTCGCCGCGGCGCTCCTTGAGAATGATCTGCTCGTAGATGCGGCCGGTGGTGTAGTTGTTGTCGCGCGAGAGGGGCGCGTGGGTGAAGCGCTCGTAGTGGCCCAGGTCGAGGTCGGTTTCGGCGCCGTCGTCGGTGACGAAGACCTCGCCGTGCTGGAAGGGCGACATGGTGCCGGGATCGACGTTGAGGTAGGGGTCGAACTTCATCAGGTTGACGCGCAGGCCGCGGCTCTCAAGCAGGCAGCCGATGGAAGCCGCCGCGAGACCCTTGCCTAAACTGGACACAACTCCGCCCGTCACAAAGACGTACTTTGCCGACATCGATGCAACCTCACTTTGGGATTGTTGCGATTGGACGTACCTGGTGGGCACATTCAAGTATGGCAGAGTTTGGGTTGCGGCGAAAGAGGAAATTGGGCGGGGCTGATGATAACCGGGGCGAATCGAGCAATAAAATATTGATTCTTCTGGAATTAGGGACGCAGTTGCCGGAGCGGATTGCGGAGCGGCTTGCTGCGCGAATGCGCCGGGGATACGATGCTTTCGGGTAATGGGGCTGCGATGACGGGCAAGATTGAGGTTGTGAAGACCGACATCACGACGCTGGCGGTGGACGCGATTGTGAACGCGGCCAACGAGTCGTTGCTCGGCGGAGGTGGCGTGGATGGGGCGATTCATCGCGCGGCGGGGCCGGAGCTTTTTGACGAATGCTACCAGATTGGCGGTTGCCCAACGGGCGAGGCGAGACTGACCAAGGGGTACCGGCTGCCGGCGAAGTTCGTGATCCATACGGTGGGGCCGGTATGGACCGGCGGCGACCGCGGTGAACCGGAACTGCTGGCGAGCTGCTATCGATCGGTGTTCAAGATTGCACACGAGCACGGGCTGCGATCGCTTGCGTTTCCGGCGATCAGTTGTGGAGTGTACCGATTTCCATTGGAGAGGGCGGTGAAGATTGCGGTGGGAGAGACGGTGGCCGAGCTGATTTCGAGTGATGAGGTCCAGAAAGTGACTTTTGCGTGCTTCGGGGACGAGATTTATCAGGCGTACTTGAAGGCGGTGGACAGGGTGTCGTAGTTGGACCGGAGACGTTCGCGCGTCTTCAGGGGAGTGCAATCAGAAGCCCGCCGGTCACTCCCAACGACTGATCGTGCGCGTACACGAAGCCGTGGTCGTAGGCGGGCTCGAGATACCAGCCGAACTTGCGTCGCCGTGACGGCCAGAACATAAAGTCCAGTGCCGCTTCCCCGGCCAACGCATTCACACCCGCTCCGGCATGCCTTGTGTGCACCCACTCCGGACCAACACCGGCCATGAACTCCACCTTGCGTGAAAGGGTCCAGGGCTTTTTGAACAGCAAATCGGTGTCCCACTCCGTTCCCTGTGTGCTGAAGAGCGGAGTGACGCCGGCTTCGAGCTCGAGCCATTCTTTGATTGGTGTGACCTCAGCGGCAAGCGACGGCCCGGCAGCCCAAGTGCCATCGTTCAGACCGCGGCTTGCCGCTGCGCCCAGTTCCAGAATCGCGACTGGTTCCTTGTCTGTCGATTGCGCAAAGGCCAGCCCCGGGAGGAGAAGCAGGACCGAGCAGGCCAAGGCAGCATTTCCGGAAATGGCGGTCATTGCGAGAGCCGCGCCTCCGTGGTCAGGTTTTCAGGGATCCGTGAACCGATCGAGGACGCAATGTGCGCCCTCGATCATGACTGCGGTCATCCGAATTAGAAGTTGAAGGTGATCTTCGCCGTCAGCGCGCGTGGGGTGACGTAGTGCGTGCCGCTGAACGTGGAGAGGAAGTTGTAGAGCGCGTACTTGTTGGTGACGTTGATGGCGGTCAGGTCGAGGTCCGTCTTGTAGTGCTCCTTGTTGAAGATGTTGTTCTTGCCGACGAGTGACGTCGAACAGGTTGCGCGGCGCAATGCGCGGCGGGTCGTGGTCGTCGTCTTCGGTGCCGGGAGCGGGAATCTGGACCAGCTTGCGACTTGTACTGCGTTGGCCGGGCAGGAGGTAAAGCCGGAGGTGGGGGTGGCCGCGACCCCGTTGCAGGTGATGCCGGCTTCGAACTCCTCGTCCGCGGTGAGGCCGCTAGATCGACTCCCGGCTGGCCGCCGAGGGTGATCGAAGTGGCGACCGCAGAGACTGTTGGGATCGGTGACGTCGTAGCAAGGCACGGAACCGGCGACGAGGCCGGAATCGTAGCGCCAATTGAAGCCGCCCCAGAGGCCGTTGACCCAACTGCCATCGCGGGACAGCGTGTATTGAACGTGCGTGGTCTGGTTGAATCTTCTCGTCGTGATCGATGCGGAAGGGATAGACGGTTCCCGGCGAGGCTCCGCTGGTGGCTCCGGCTCCGGCCACCTGCGGCGGGAAGAAGCGGGCAGCCACCGAGGACATGACGATGTAGGCGCTGAAGTTGTGGTAACTCGGAACCTCGACGTGCAGTGCGTAGCCGGGAATCTTGGAGTTGTGCCAGTCGATGGGGAAGGTGATGGGCGTGTTGCCGAGGACGCTGAAGTCGAAGGCGTTGTGGGTGTACTTCCAGATGTACTCGCCGCTGAAGACCACGTTCTTGCCGAGGGCCTGCTGCAAGCTGGCGTGGAACTCGTTGCGATAGCCGGGGGCCATGGTGCTGGAAACACCTGAATTGCAATTAAGCAGCGGCGCAAGCACCGCGTTGGCGCATCCATCGCTGGAGAGCACGAGGTTTTCGTTGAAGGGCGTCTCCAGTGTACGCGCGTACGAGATGCTGGCCACCGTGCCCGGAGGGCTTGATGTTGTAAGCGATGCCCAGGCGCGGCTCGGTCTGGTTGGCGTCGGTGAGGCCGTTGTAGACGTCTTCGCGCAGACCCAGGTTGAAGTCCCAGTTGCCGGCTTTGATCTCGTCTTCAATGTAAAGGGCCAGCTCTTTTACGTCGGTGTGGCCGAAGTAGTCGTATTCGGTGCCGCCGCGGGTGAGATCGTAGGGCGCGAGCACGGAAAGATAGCTCGGCGTTCGGGAACGCGCCGCGCCAGTGCAGGACTGCGGGACTGGAGTAGCCGGGCAGCGGGCTGCCGGTCGACGCTGCTGACGCAAGGCGAGTTGTAGGTCGACTCGACCACGCCGAGGTCATCGTTCTCGCGCAGGAAGGTCTGTTCGTATTGCGCGCCGATCTTGAGGTTGTTGACTCCCTTCACGTAGGAGTAGTCCGCGTGGACCCCGGTGTTGGTGAGCGTGCGGTACTGGGAGATGGATGAGGTTTGCAGGTTCGATGGGCCCAGATCGGCGAGCGGGTTGCCGCTGGGATAGTAGTCGTATCCGTCTCTCCGGACAAAGGCGCCCAGGTTGAAGACGGAGTCGTTGCTGATGATTCGCGTGTAGGTGGGCGAGATGTTGTAGGTGCCGATCTTGGAGCGCTGGTCGGCGTTGCCCACGTTGCCGAAGATTGGGTTGGCGCTGGTTCCGCCGCCGACGACGTTTTGCACGTTGAGGTTGTCGTAGGAGTTGGGAGTCTGGAACCAGGAGCGGCTGTAGTTCAGGTCGAGGTGGACGGAATCGGCGTGCGGTGAGGCTGTAATCGATGCGGTCGAAGACGTTCTCCTCGTTGCCCTTGTCGTGGAAGACGGAGAACTCGGGCGGATCGAGAAAGCGGCCGGTATTGAGGCCGTCGGCCTCAATAAAGTTGCCCCATTTCTTGCCGCCGTAGGAGAGATCGAAGCCGCCGGTGGCCGAACCGAAGGTGCCGTAGGAACCGTAGACGCTGCCGGTGGGTTTGGTGACGCCCTTGCCGCAGCGCGTAGTGGCAACGATGACGAGGCTGGTTTTGTCGCCGTATTCGGCCGGAGGCGCGCCGCTGATGACTTCGATGGATTGAATCGAGTTGGAGGGAAGCTGGTTGGAGAAGACCTTGCTCTGCTGGTCGGTGATGGACTGGCCGTCGACGGAGAAGGAGTTGGAGGCGTGGTCGCCGAGGCCGTGAAAGAGGCCGTTGGAGTCGGCCGAAACGCCGGGGGTGGTCTGGGTGACCAGCGCGCTGAGGCCTGAAGACTGGCTTTCGAGCGGCACCTTGGTGAACAGTCGCGATCCACGTCGGTGTGGTAGGTGGAGGTATCTTCCACCATGCGGGCCCTCGGATTCCACGGTGACGGTTTGCGTGGCGCCGGCAATCTGCAGAACCAGGTTGAGGTTGGTTCCCACCACGGAGCGAATCTCGACATCTCTGGCTGAAGGGAGCGAAGCCTTTGGCCGAGACGTCGATCGTTGTACGGATTGAAGGGAACGTTGGCAAATGTGAACTGGCCGGTGGCGTCGGTGGTCGTTGTGCGGTCGAATCCGCTGACGCTGTTGGTGAGATGGACCGTTGCGTTGGGAATTACGGCGCCGGAGGGATCGGTGACGGTGCCGCGCACGGCGCCGGCGTTTCCGCTTTGCGCCGCGAGCGTAAGCGCCGCGAAGACCAAGGCGAGTAGGGGAAGGATGCGTAGTGTTGCGCCACGATGGAACGGCATGGAAAAGTCTCCTGAAAAATGGCTGATAAATGCGGAAATAAGCCGCGAGACGTGCGACGGCGGCGTCCTCAGTGCATTTGAGGAGCATCAGTCCGCTTCAAAAATCAGCTTGAAGAAATGCGCCGGATCGCCGCCCGGTCGAAGGGGTGGTGGGATCACGCGCTGGATTGGATGAAGACGGAAAGATGCCCTAGCAGGAGACTGGAGGGGGGCGAATGAAGAGCCTGGAATAGCGTTGGCGAACGACGACGATGGGTTCGGCCTGCGGACGCGGAGGCTCCGAACTGCACCATGACAATGACGGCAGCGGCGGCCGCAAGCGGGCACCACCGTGTGCATGACGATGCACAGCTGGCAGTGGTCGGCGTCGGTCTGGTTGGCGTGGAGGTGAGCGACCTGGGCGACGGACAGCAGCGCCAACAGGACGAGACACAAGCCCGCGACAACCGGCAAGAAATTGTGCCGGAAGCCGCTTCTGCTGCGGGAATGTGTCTGGATGGCTGTCAACCGGGGGACCTCGTGATTCTTATTCTACAAAAGTCCTCACTCCATTGGACGGTTGAAGGGAAAAGGGGTTGCCTTGAGGGGGTGGCTTTTGTAACCAAACCAACGCTCACGGTCCTGGTTCGTCTAAACTGTGATCACTCCAACAGACAAAAACCGGCTGTTGGGAACCCCGATGAAGTTGCCATGGTTCGATGTGTGAAAAATTCGGGTGCGCCGGCGATTTCGCTGGCTGTTCTCCTGTTGGCGGCAACGGCGGCTTTGGGACAAAGCGGCCAGGATGCCCCCTGCCAACAGAATTGCCCTGGCCAAAATTCCAAGCCACTGCCGCTAAGCCCTGCCGTTCCGGGTTTGGGCAAGAATCATCGCCTGATTCTGAAAGACGGCTCCTACCAGATGGTGCGCGATTACCAGATCGTGGGCGACCGGGTGCGCTACCTTTCGCAGGAGCGCGGCGACTGGGAAGAGCTGCCCGTGGACCTGGTGGATTGGGACGCCACGCGCAAGTGGGAAAAGGAACACGCTGACCTGGCAAACCCGGATATCTCGCCTGCGATGAAAGAAGCCGAGGCGATCGACAAGGAAGAGTCCGACGAGCGCGACGACCAAAAGGCGCGCATGCCAGAGGTAGCAACGGGCCTGGAGCTGCCGGATGAGGACGGCGTGTTTGTGCTCGACACATTCCAGGGCACTCCGGAGCTGGTGGAGCTGCCGCCGACCGATCTCTCAGTGAACGCAAAAACGCGGCAGGGGAATCGCCATCCTGAATCCCCTGGCCGGGCAAAGAGCCGGACTGGAGCTGGAGGGCGCGCATGCCAAGGTGCATCTCCATGTGAATGATCCGGCGATCTACGTCTCGCTGGGCGTGGAAGACATCAAGGAGCCGGTGCTTTCGCAACCCATTACGGTAAACACCGACAGCTCCAAAGCAGTGAACGGCGGAAAGCACGGCGCGCATTCGCCGCAGTCGGGCTTTGTGATTGTGCGCGTGGATCAGCGGCAGGCAGTGCGGATTGTGGGCGCCGTGCATATGAGCGCCAGCGGGAATGTGACGCAGGACGAGGACACGATCCCCACGAAAGTGGAAGTGCTGCCCGGTAAGCACTGGCTGCGCCTCGAGCCGAAGCAGAAGCTGACCATCGGCGAGTATGCATTGGTTGAGATCATCTCACCGTCGGACATCAGCGAGTCGGTATGGGACTTTCGCGTGGATCCGGCGACGGGCGACAACCCGGGGTCGATCGGGCCGATCTTGTCACAGAAGCGCGATCAATAAAGACCCGCTTTGGCCGGGCTTGGCGCGGTCGCAGGATACCTACCTTGACTGCTCGCGCCTTGACTGCTTGCGGCGCCGGCTAAAGACAAAATGGGCAAGCAACACGCTCGCTCCCGCGACGCTGAGAATGGCGTCGGCGGCCGGCATGCCGCGAGGGCCCCAATGCGCGTAGGCCCGGCCATCGAGATAAGCCATGTATGCGACAGGAACGTTTCCGAGCGAGTTGATGATGGAGTAGCGCGAACTGCCGCTCTTGCCCGAACCGCCGAGAAATTCCAATGCCACGCCGGTGAAGAAGGCATAGCCGGCACCGATGGTGAAGAGATAGAGCAGGGTACCGGTAAAGTAGACTGCCGGAGTTTGCGGACCGATGGCGAGCACGGCCATTGTGGCGGCGTTGACAAGCCCGATGAGTAGGAAAGCAATGGGCGCGCGGATGCGGACGGGAAGCAAGGATGCCGCGTAGGCGCCGGCAGCCGTTAAAAGGGCTCCGCCCACACCGTTGATCCAGGCAACCTGCTGGCCCGTGACGCCGTAATCGACGGCGAGGCCTGTGAGCAGGCCGATCATGACGCCGCTACAAAACGGGGCAGTGATGAGGAGTGTGTAGGGAATAGCATCCCAGCGCAGGAATGTGGACTTGAACTCGAGCCAGATGTGCGCGGCAGTTTCGCGCGGAGTATGTTCGCTGACCATCTGCTGAGGTGGTGCGGCGAGCGCGAAGAACGAGGGCAACACGACGAGCGCGGCGACGATCCAGCCCAGCGAGCTTAGGTGCAAACGGGCGGAGAACGATACCACCAGAAAGACGGCAAGCGCGCCAAAGGCCAGCGAGCCACTCTGGTAGAAACTGCCGGCGCGGCGGCGATTGACTTCGCTGCGCAGCGTGCCCATCATTCCGCCACAAGCGGCAACGACCAGGGCGCCAATGCAGAGACTGAGGAAGATGAGCCCGACGGCCCAGGAGGACGCGAGGCTTGGTTGGTGAAATGCAGCCACCAGCGCGGCGGCGGCTACGACGGAAGCGGCAATGAGCCAAGTGCGGCGGCGAATCCAGAAATCTGTGATCGGACCCCAGAGAAAATAGATTACATGCGGAAGAGAGAGCAGGGCGACAATGCTGCCTTCCCGTGCAGGGTTAACACCCTCAGTGCGCAGCAGATAGGAAAGCGCGCCGGTGACGAAACCGATTTCAAGGACCGCCATGGGCGCGATGAGGAAGTTGAAGAGCCAGGGACGCTCGCGCGGGGCGGTTGAAGTTTCGGTTCCAACCTGCGTCAATTCTGCTGGTTGCATGACGCCTAGCGTAGCATGGGCGCGAACTTTCGGCGGGTTGCCTGGGCTGGGTCCAACTTGCCCGCTGACGGGTGTTGTACTATCCGAACATTGATACAGCTCAGGGTTTTGGGCAGATCTGTCCTGGCCCAAAGTTCGTTATTTATTCGCCATGCTGCCACTTTGCGGGCATTTACCTTAAGAGATGCAATCGTGTCTACTAGGCTGATATCGAAGCATTTTGGTGCCCGGTAATCAGCAGCGATTAAAGCACATCGCAAGCGCGGCCGGATATTTGAAAAGCATCCGGGATGCAGGAGACACTACGGCATGGCCCCTTGCCGTTCGAAAGTGGATTGCAATTCGACCAGCGTGAGGAAGAAACATGTCGACTGCGCCGATTGATTACTATGAATTTCTCCAAATAAGTCCCAACGCCGACGCCGAGACGATCCACCGCGTCTATAAATTCATGGCCGCGCGATTGCACCCGGATAACATCGAAACCGGCCACTCGGAGAACTTTCAACTGCTGAAGACAGCCTATGACGTGCTGTCTGATCCGGGGCGCCGCGCTGAATACGATTCGAAGCGCAGACAAGATGCTCCGCAGCCGATTTCGTCGACAGTCGACTTCATGGACAAACTCGACGGTGAGGTGAACAGGCGATTGGCAGTACTGGCGGTTCTCTATTACAAGCGGCGCACAACTCCGAACTACCCTGAAGTGACGCTTGCCGTGATCGAAGAGAGAATGGGATTTCCACGCGATTATCTGGACTTTACGATGTGGTATCTCTCGAAGAAGGGATACATTTCGAAGGCTGACAACGCTCAATATGCGCTCACGGCCGAGGGCGTGGATTATGTCGAATTGCAGCGGGTCAATCTTCCGATTCTGAATCGACTACTCACCAGTGGAGAAGCAGCGACCACCTCGAGCTCGGCAGGGTCGAGCAGCGATTCGATCTATGGTTCACCGTCGAATGCTTCGACGAATGGAGCAAGTTCATCTGCCGGACCGAGGCCTGCGGTCATGAATGCGGATCGCATGCTGGATCGACGCGCAGGTAAAGTGGATCGGCGCGTGGGCGCGGCGGACCACCGCGGCAAGAAGGTGGAAAGGCGTTTCAACATGAGCGATCGCCGAGTAGCCACCTAGGGCGCTTCTTCTGATTCCATATCTTCGAAAGAACCCTGCAAGGTTGCACACTCTCCGGGCGCGTGAAGCCCTCCGCAGCGGATCGATTTCTACGACCAGGAAATTTATTCGCGCACTACTCGCGCGCGGCGATGCCGAGCGCCTTCATCTTGCGGTAAAGGTGGCTGCGCTCGAGGCCCAGCAACTCCGCGGCATGGCTGATGTTGTTGCGGGCCTCTTCAATTTTCTTTTGAATGTATTCGCGCTCGTAAGCGTCGCGCGCCTGCTGCAGGCTGGAGAACTCTTCAGTCGAGCGCGAGCCGGTCTTGTGCGTGAGCGGCGGCAGATGCTTGCGCTCGATGCGCAGCACGCGGGGATTGAGGATGAGCACGCGCTCGATCACATTCTTGAGCTCGCGCACGTTGCCGGGCCAGTGGTATTGGGCCAGCGCCTCCAGCGCCTCTTCGCCGATCTCCATGCGCGGGCGGCCGTACTGGCGGCCGAACTCGAGAAGAACTCGCGCGCCAGCAGCGGAATGTCCTGCTTGCGCTCGCGCAGCGGCGGCACGAAAAACGGCACCACGTTGAGACGGTAGAAGAGATCTTCGCGGAAGTTGCCCTTGGCAATCTCCTCTTCGAGGTCCTTGTTGGTCGAAGCGATCAGGCGCACGTCGACGCGCAGCGGTTGCGTGCCGCCCACGGGCGTAAACATCTGATCGTCGAGAGCGCTCAGCACTTTGGCCTGCGTCTTCAGGCTCATGTCGCCCACTTCGTCGAGGAAGAGCGTTCCGCCGTCGGCGCGCTCCAGCGTGCCGCGCTGCTCGGGCGGGCCGCCGGGCTGCGCGCCGTGGCGATAGCCGAAGAGCTCGGCCTCGATGTGCGCTTCGGGAATGGCGGCGCAGTTCAGCTCGACAAAGACGCGGTCGCGGCGCAGGCTTTCGGCGTGAATGGAGCGCGCGATGAGCTCCTTGCCGGTGCCCGACTCGCCGTAGATGAGCACGCGGCCGTTGGTGGGCGCCATCAGCCGGATCTGCTGGCGCAGCGCCTTCAGCGGCACGCTTTCGCCGGTGAGGACCGAGGCGGCGCTGAACTGGCGCTTGAATTCCTCGTTCTCCGTGCGCAGGCGCCGCGCCTCGACCGCGTTCTTGACCACGATGAGCGTGCGATCGAGCGAGAGCGGCTTCTCAAGAAAGTCGTAAGCGCCGAGCTTGGTGGCCTTCACCGCGGTCTCAATGGTGCCGTGGCCGCTGATGATCACCACTTCAGGCCGCGTCTCGGGCGTCAGCTCGCGAATCTCGGCGAGCACTTCGAGGCCATCGCGGCCGGGCAGCCAGATGTCGAGCAGAACCACGTCGTAGGGCGCGTCGCGCAGCAGCACCATGGCCTCGTCGGCATCGGCCGCGCCGGCAACGCCGTAGCCCTCCTCGCGCAGAATCTCCTCGAGCGAGCTGCGAATCTCCGCTTCGTCGTCCACGACCAGGATGTGGTTCATGAGGCGAGGCCCTTCACCGTTTCCGCGCTCCGCGCCGGCGGATCGCCGGCTGCAAGCTGGGCTCCATCAGCGGCAAGCGCAGCAGAAAGCGCGCGCCCTTGGGAGTGTTGGCTTCGGCGCTGATGGAGCCGCCGTGCTCCTGCACGATCTTGGCGGCGATGGAAAGGCCCAGGCCCGTGCCGCGATGCTTGGTGGAGTAGAAAGGCAGAAACAGCCGCTCGCGAATTTCGTCGGTCAAGCCGGGGCCGGTGTCGGAGACGGTGATTTCGACGGCAGCGCCGTCTTCGCTGAGCGCGGTGCGCACGCCCAGCACGCGCAGCAGACTGCCCTGCATGGCTTCGGCGGCGTTGTCGATCAGGTTGGCCAGCGCGCGGCGGATGGCCTCAGGATCGGCCAGCACCGGAGGCAGGCCGGGCTCGAGATCGCGCTGCACGGTGATGCCTTCGAGCCTGCCGCCAAAGAGCGCCAGCGCTTCTTCGACGATCTGATTCATGTCGCAGGGACGCGGCTGCGGCGCGGGAAACTGCGCCAGCGCCGAGAACTGGTCGACCAGCGTGCGCAGCGTGCCGACGCAGCCCAGAATCACCTCGCTGCACTTGCGGATGATGTTGGGCGATTCCGGCTGGCCGCGATCGAGATGCCTGCCGATGCGCTCGGCGCTAAGCGCGATGGGCGTGAGCGGATTCTTGATCTCGTGCGCCACCTGCTGCGCCACTTCCTTCCACGCCAGTTGCCGCTGCGCGCGCAGCAGCTCCGTGGTGTCTTCCACCACCAGCACCGATCCGGTTTGTCCGTCGACCGAGTTCAAGCCGCGCGCTGGTGATGGCCAGATGGAGGATGCGCCCGCGGGCATGAAATTCGATTTCGGTGGAGGCCGCGCCCATGCGATGCCCGCGCCGGATCACGCCGGCCAGATCTTCGGCGCAGTCGGCGGGCAGCAGCGATTCGATGCTCTCCCCGGCCAGCGATGCATCTTCCTTGAGCCCCATCAGCGCGGCAAAGGCGCGGTTGGCCTGCAGCACCACGCCGGCGCCGTCGAGCGTGACCACGCCGGAGGGAATGGTCTCGACGATGGTCTCCAGCTCGCGTCGCCGCTCTTCCACGGCCTGGTTGGCCGCGGTCAGTTGCGCCTGCGCGGTCTGCGCCAACTGGCGGCTGGTTTCCAGGTCGGCGGCCATGTGATTGAACGAGCGCACCAGGTCGCCCATTTCGCCGGTGGCGGCTGCCGACACGCGTTGCTCGTATTTGCCCGCGGCGATCTCATCCATGGCGTCGGCCAGCGCTTCAACGGGACGCGTGATCTGCTTGGAGAGAAACAACGCCAGCCAGACGCTGGAGAAAAAAACGAAGACCGTGACCAGCAGGAGGATCAAGAAGAAAATGGTGCGGATGTGGCTGCGGGAACGGAAGAGCTGCCAGTACTCGTCCGCGCCGGAGCGGATGCGGGTTGCCGTTTCGCTGAGGCCTTGCGGCATGGGCAGCGCCGCCACCACGATCTTGCCCGATGCCGTAGCCGCCATGCCCAGCGCGTATTCCTGGCCCGCGATGATCAGCGCGTTATCATCGGTGCGCGGCGCGGCGGACAGCAGAACAGCGGAGAGCGGTCCGCGCAGCGGAGTGGTAGCGCCATGCTCGCCGTCGTTCAGCCATGGTTGCAGGCTGGCCGGCTCGATTCTGGCGGGGCCTGAAAACTGGCGAGCACGTGCCGTTCTGGTCGTAGACCACGGCAAAGCCGCCGTCCAGAGTGATGCGGTGAGACCTCAAGACTGTCTGCAGCTGCGGCAAATCCTGGTCGGGCGCACCCGAGCTACAATCGATTCAGCCTCTGATCGCGCATTTTCGGTCACGTATTGCGCCAGACCACGCACCACGCTGGCCGAGTCGTCGCGGAGCCGCTGCGCGCTGGGAGAAAACCACCGCTCCAGGGAACGGTTCATGAGCAGATAACTGAACAGGAACATGAGCGCCGCGGGCGTGAGAGTGATCATGACCGCGCCCAGCACCATGCGCGAACGCAGCCGCGCGCCCACGCCGCTGCTGCCTTCCCCTACGTAGACCTTGAGGACGTTGCGGAACAGCAGCACCAGCAAAAGAAGCAGCAGCAGGAAGAGCAGCCCTTCAAGGGCGGTAAGGACAAGAGTCTGCCCGTAAGTTTCAGGATTGAGGAAGCCGACTTCGGAGGTGTTGAACCAATTCAGCGTGCCCAGCAGGACGAAGACAAGAATTGCCCCGCCTGTAAGCAGGGCGATTGACCGGCGCCGGGAATCCGCGAGGAAACGCATGGGGCGATTATAGAAGGAACAGGGTGCAAGGAGTAGGCAATAGGGAATAGGGTTCGGCAACCCCCGTCGGCCCAGAAATGCTCAGATTTGCGAGCAATCGAGCGGACTCAGCATCAGGTTGCTGATGTTGGTGACGATGGTATCGAAGGCGTAGCGCGGGTTGGAGGAGAGTTTCTTCCAGGCCGGGTCATTGCGGAAGACGTCCCACTTTGTTTCCAATTCGGCCGTGTCGGCAAAACTCAGCATGTAGGTAAGATTCGGCATGCGTGAGCCGACCAGCGTGTCGCCGAAGAATACCGGATGGAAGCCGGCAGCCTTGAAGATTTCGAACTCGCCGGAATGGAACATCTCCACCTTGCGGACGTGCTCCCCGTTGCTGGGGCTCTCGTAGGTGCGGAGCTGAAACATGCGCTTGGCTTTGGCTGCTGAAGAGGGTGGCGGCGTGAGCGTGGGCCAGCCCATGAATGCTGCCAATAGCGAGATTTCGACGCGCTGAAATACGGGTGCGGTCGAAGTCGCGTTCCAGAAGGAATCGGCGGCCTTGAGGAAGTCGGCATCCTCGGCCAAGTGCAGGTCCAGTTCTGCCAATGCTTCCACTGAGGGGCCGGGGATGAGCAGGTAATACGCAGGAGTTTCCGGGCCGATGTCGAGCTTGAATGCGCCCACTGGGCCCATACCCTGGCGGGCCAGAGCTGGCATCAACGCTTCGGCAAAGAAGCTCTCGGTTAACTTTAACTGATTCCCGCTCAATAAGTTATAGCGGCGCAAGTGGTAAAATTCGCGGGTGGTCGATGGCGTGGACTGGGCTGCCAGTTCGCCGCCGGCGGCAGCGGCGAGGGCTGATGCGGCGATTGATGACGCGAGAAACTGGCGGCGTTCCATGATGACCTCCGGACGAAGGACCATTGTAAGCCGCTGTTCGCCCCGTGGTGGTGAAGATGTTGGAAAAACAATCAGTTGGGCCGCTGCGGGACGGGGGAAATTTACCAGGTGGTGCCTGTTTTTCCGCTGATATGTTTCCGGTTCCCGACCGGGCAAAATTGTCTAATTTCACGCCGCAACTTTTGTTAGCTCCGCGTGTTTGTTGTACCGGGAGATGTGTCGGGCAGAGCCCGATTCGCAACTCCCGCCAAAACCTGCGCCGCCGTCCCGGAAGGACGGCGGCATTTTTTATGCGCGGCACTGGAGTTCAATCTGCTGTAAAACGGCGCAGAAAAGGCGAATCGGATGACCCCGTCAGCTGTGGCCCCAAACCTCATTGCACTCTGAGAGGGCTACGGTAGTTCCTTCACCTTCAGATCTTTGAATGTGATTTGATAGCCTTCGGCTTCGAGACCGATGTAGCCCTTGAGAAGACCGACCTGAATCGTGTTGACCACTTCGCCGTTGACCGCGAGCGTGCAGGTCGAGCCCGCGCAGCGAATGTCATAGACATTCCATTGGCCGGCCGGCTTGACGCGGTTCTCCTTCATTTCTTTTTGCAGGTTGAAATGTGTGGGCTTGCCGTCGATGGGCGTGATGCCGAAGATGTAGCCGCCGGCGAGCGAAGTTTGCGCCTGGTGCCAGATGGAACCGTCGAGGTTGTTGCGGAAGAAGACGCCACTGTTGTACTTGGGATTCGGCGTGGTGACAGGCGTGAAGCGCCACTTGACGTGGAAGGTGAAGTTGGTGAGTTCGCGATTGAAGCGCAGCCACTCATGTCCGCCGTTGCCGTCGCAGACGATTTGCTTCTTCGCGTAATCGATGTGCCATTGCGCAACGTTGCTCACGGGATGGTCGGGGGGAATGGCAACGCGCGTCCAGACTTCGTGCTGGGGATCGTCGTGGTTTGCGGGAAAGAGATCGACGGATTGCGCCGATGCGGAAAGTGCGGTGAGGAGAACAGCGATGGGCGTTGCGATTTTGTAAATACGGGAGTTCATTTTGATTCCTTTGCGGCGATAGGGGCGGGAGCAAAAATGCGAGGAAACTTCAGCGCGCGATGAAAAACATGATCCAACTGAGCACGATAGTCGAGCCGATGAACAGGATGAAGCAGTACGCGCCATAGCGGAACATGCGGCGCGGGGTGTCGCGCATGGTGATGCCGAAGACAGTGGAAGCGAAGAGCGCGAAGAGCAACACCGCGGTGAAGTGGGAGGGGCTGAACATCAGGATTTCCTCCCGGTACGCAGGTTGTGCGCGTCGACAGCGGCAATGATGTTCAGGAGGCCTGCCACGACGATGAACTTGGTGCCGTAATCGGCGATCGTGGTCCGCACGGGGTCAGCGCCCAGACCCATGGTGCGGCTGATGAAGTAGAGCAGGCCGCTGCCGAGGTCGCCGGCTACGCCGAGCATTTCAAGAATGTCTTGTGCGCTGGTGTAGAGCTTGCCCTGCATGGCGAGGCCGAGCACGAACATGGCGACTATGGAGACAAAGAGCAGGGTGCCGCGGATCCATTTGTGAAGGACGAAATGACCGGCGCCGGGGATGAGCCATCCGGCGATGAGGGGAAGATAAACGAAGCCTTGTTGAGAAATCTTTGGGACGGCAGGCTTGTTTGGGGTGGTGGACATTCCTCTTTGAATATACAAGATGGGCGCAGGGAGAAGCGGGGTTGGCGGAGTTAGCGGAGTTAGCCGACGCTCCGGGAGTGCAGGTCTTCGGAATCCCACCCTAAACGCAAAGAACGCGTTTAGAATGAGGCACCCGCAGTGGTCAATTGCCGGTGGGAATGATGCCGGCGTTTTCAACCATGAGAATGACAGTCCGTTGGGGCGCGCGGGTGCGGTGCACGGTGGTCTTCGGGACCACGAAGCCCTGGCCGGGAGCAAGCTCTATCGTTTTATCTTCGAGATCAATCAGAAGCTTGCCGTCGACGACATAGAAAAACTCGTCGTCTTCGTCGTGCTTGTGCCAGTGGTACTCGCCCTCGATGATGCCCACGCGGACAACGGAGTCGTTGACCTTGCAGAGAGTTTGATTGAACCACTTGTGCGTGCAGGCAGCGGCCATCGCGTTTACGTCGATGAGTTCGAGCGGGGCGTGAAGAATGTTGAGGCGAGTTTCGTAAGGGAAGGCGGGTTCGGGCATGGGGACTCCTCAGGCTCAGAATTATCGCGAGCGGTTGGGAAAAGCAAATGCAGATCCTTCGGCTCCGCTTACCCCATATTTGCTTCGCGAACACGGGGCCCCAAACGTGCTCCGTTCAGGATGGCTGGGCGTTCGTCAAGCGAGTTCCCGGAATCATTCGTCAGATGCGTACGAGCTCCTGCTGGATGCGGCCGGTTACCCAAGCCTTCCCTGGCGCGGTGAGCATGTTGACTTCGCTGCGCACGCCGAACTCGGGCAAGTAGATGCCGGGCTCGACAGAGAAGCAGGTGTGGGGCAGGATGCGGCGCTCGTCGTGGGTTTCGAGATTGTCGAGGTGGGCGCCGGGGCCGTGGATTTCGTTGGTGATGTTGTGGCCGGTGCGATGGACGAAGTATTCACCAAAGCCGGCTTCGCGGATAACGGAGCGGGCGGCATCGTCGGCCTCAAAGCCGCGGATGGGGCGGTTCTGCGCGAAGGCTTGTTCGACGGCGACGATGGCGGCGTCGCGCGCGCGGCGGACGGTGGAGAAGATGAGCTGTTCTTTTTCCGTGGGCTCGCGGCCGACGACGCCGGTCCAGGTGATGTCGTAGTAGACAGAGTTGGGCGAGGCGGCACTCGATTCTTGGCGGCCCCAGATATCGATGAGGAGAAAGTCGCCTTTGCGAATGGGCGAGGAGTGGGAGGCGGTGGGCTCGTAGTGCTGGTCAGAAGTATTGGCGTTGACGCTGACGTCGGGGCCGTTTTCCCAAATCAGGCCCTGGCGACGCATGGCTTTGCCGAGCCACTGCATGAGGTCGAATTCTTTGAAGGTCTGCGGCTTCTTCCCTTTTGCCGGACGCAACCGGCGCGCAATCTCTTTCCAGGCCTCGGCGACGATTTCGTCGATGGCCTTTTGGGCGCGCTTGTGACTGGCGATCTGCTGTTTGGTGAGGACCGCCTCAAACTGGCTGACAAGGTCGGCGGAACTGACAATTTGTTTGCCGAGGCCGCGAAGAAACTCGATGGTTCCGGCATCGACCATGGAGACGTACATGATGTCGTTGTTGGGCGAGTACTGCATGGCGATCTTTTTCTGGTTTTGGAGGAGATTCTCCAGCCCCAAATGCAATTCCTGCCAACTGGAGTATTGGGTCTTGGCGCCGGGAAGTGAGTCGAGGCGACCTTGCTCGATGCGGTGCACGAGCTTACGCGGCTCGCCTTTGGCAGGAATGAAGTAGTACCAGCGGCGCGTGATGTGGTCCCTGGGGTCGAGGCCGAGGATGCCGGCGGCGATGGGATCGCGGTGATGGTGATCGTAAAAGAGCCAGCCGTCGAGTGCGGCCTCGCGAAGAGCTGTCTGGATCGCGTCAAGATTCATACGGAAATAGGATACGCGTGTGAGGCAGCCGGGGCGGCGGAGTTGACGGACTCGAGTGGGGGCAGTCGCAATGGTATCCCAGGTCTCAGGATCGAGACCTAGGGCACCGATGTTTGAGCGAGGTCAGCTTTCTCCTCCCCCGCCCTAACAAGTTAGGACGGGGCACCCCGATAATGAGGCGGCTCGAATTTGTATGGGGGATTATGCGATGGCGCGGCGCTTGGCGCCTTGCAGTTTGATTGACACGTGCACGAGCGAGAGAGCGGCGGGGGTGACGCCGGGAATGCGGCTGGCCTGGCCGATGGTCATGGGACGGACGCGCTCCAAAGTCTCGCGCATCTCGCGCGAGAGGCCGCTGATGGTGCCGTATTCAATCCAGTCGGGGATGGCGACGGATTCGGCAGCCTTGAGTTTTTCGATGGACTTCTTCTGCTGCTCGAGGTAGCCGGCGAACTTGATCTCGGTTTCGACGGCGCGGGCTTCGTTGCGGAAGGTAGAGCGAGCGATCGATGAGTCAACCAGATCCCCCACCCTGCGGTCAGTCTCTCCCACGAGAGACTGGCCGTAGAATGGGGCACCCCTATCCTCTGGAGTGCGCGCGCTGACAAACGCGGCGAGGAGCGGGTCACGAGTGAGGTTGTCGTGAAGGGCGGTGAGCAGCGGCTCGATGGTGACCTCAGGACGCTTGAGGAGCTGCGCCCAGGTGAGTCCGGCGATTGCGGGTTGCTCTCCGAGTCCGACACGCTCAAGTTTCTCAGGATCGACCTTGTTGCCGGTAAGCAGGTTGGCCAACGCATTCATGCGAGTTTGCTTTTGTTCGTACTCGTCCCAGGCTTCATCGTTGATGAGGCCGAGGCGACGGCCATGCGGCGTGAGGCGGCGATCGGCATTGTCGATGCGCAAGTGGAGGCGGAACTCGGCGCGCGAAGTGAACATGCGGTAGGGCTCATTGATGCCCTTGGAGATGAGATCGTCAATGAGGATGCCGGTGTAGCCTTCCGTGCGATCCATCGTGAACGGCGGCTCACCCTTCAGCCAAAGTGCCGCGTTGATGCCAGCCATGATGCCCTGGCATGCGGCCTCTTCGTATCCGCTGGTGCCGTTGATCTGGCCGGCGAGGTAGAGGCCCGTCATGCATTTGACGCGGAGCGTGCGGTCGAGCTCTGTGGCGTCGACCGAGTCGTATTCGATGGCGTAGCCGGGGCGCAACATCTCGGCCTGATCGAGGCCAGGGATGGAGTGGACGATCTGCCACTGGACTTCCATGGGCAGCGAAGTGGACATGCCGTTGACGTAAACCTCGTGCGTGTTGAGGCCCTCAGGCTCGAGAAAGAACTGGTGCTGCGTTTTGTCAGGGAATTTGACGATCTTGTCTTCAATGGATGGGCAGTAGCGCGGACCGATGCCCTCGATGCGGCCGGAGTACATGGCCGAGCGGTGGACGTTCTCGCGAATGAGGCGCAGCGTTTCCGGCGTGGTGAAGGCGATGTGGCAACTGACTTGAGGCTGCACGATTTTTTTGGTGCGGAAGCTGAAGGGAGTGGGATCGGCGTCGCCGGGCTGTTCTTCAAAGGCGTCCCAGCGGATGGTGCGGCCATCGAGACGCGGAGGTGTGCCGGTTTTGAGGCGGCAGGTGCGCAGGCCGAGAGCGCGGAGGGCTTCGCCGAGGAGAACAGATGCCGGTTCGCCGCTGCGGCCGGCGGGGTACTGCTCCTCGCCGCAGTGGATGAGACCGTTCAAGAAAGTGCCGGTCGTGATGATGGTGGCTCCGGCAAGGAGGTTGCGGCCGTCGCGGAGTTTGAGACCTAGGACGCGGCGGTGGGGGCGGACGGGACGGGAGAGTTCTGAGGGTTGGCCGATCGAATTCCCTTCCCACATCTCAGAATCGAGATGTGGGGCACCCGGCGGGTGAATAGGCATGGTCTCCCCGGTCCCCAAATGCGGGGGACCGGGGGCACCCAGATTGTCAGAGCTGCGATCGATCTCTTCAATGACCAGGTCCACGACTTCGGCCTGGCGAATGTGCAGGCCGGGCTGGGATTCGAGCATCTCGCGCATCTTGACGCGATAAAGCTGTTTGTCGCACTGGGCGCGCGGACTCCACACCGCCGGGCCGCGCGAGGAGTTGAGCAGGCGGAACTGGATGCCAACGGCATCGGCCACTTCGCCCATGATGCCGCCGAGCGCGTCGACTTCGCGAACAAGGTGGCCCTTGGCCACGCCGCCGACGGCCGGATTGCAGCTCATTTGCGCGATGAGGTCGAGGTTCATGGTGATGAGTGCGGTTTTGAGGCCCATGCGCGCAGCGGCCATTGCCGCCTCACAGCCCGCGTGTCCCGCACCGACTACGACCACGTCGTATTGTTCGGTGAATGCCATCCAGGTTCTATATTACGGATTCGGCGATGGCGCTGCAGAGCGTGGAGCGCGAGATCGCCCGACGGACGCATTTGGGCAGCGCTCGTCCAGGCGGCGCTTAATAGACGACCTGGTACGCGGTGCCTACCAGATCGGCCGACTCCCCGAGATTCGAGTGAAATTGCACACTGACGGGCACGCCCGGGGTGAGATCGTTGACATCGACCTCAGCCACGAGCCAATTTGGCTCGTCGTGCGCCGCTTCGTTTTCGGCGTTTTCGCGGCCGTTGATGCGGACAGGAATGGGGCGGCCGGACTGGGTGACTTCGACGGTGAGGGGTTGGGCGGCGTTCTCGTAGGTGAGCGCGCTGTTGGTCATGTTGGGGAGGGTCTGATTCGCCGGTGTGCGCTCCCGCACCACAACGCGCAGAACACCTTCAATTGGCGGTTCAATGTGGGCTTGGATTGTGGCGGGATCCGTAGTCTGAAAGTCGGCGTCGACTGCCTGAATGGAGTTGGGAATGACGATATCCTGTTGGACGCCGAAGCTGTATGCCTGCGCGGCATAAGAGCCACGGCCAACCACGGCCATCTGGCCGGGACCGAGCGTGATGGTGGTTCCGCGAAGGCGCGGGATAAATCCGGCGTCGCGGAACTGAATGCGCCCGAAACCAACTGGCAGCTCGGCGGCCTCAAGCGGCGGGAGAACAAGCGGGGCAACGGCAAGGCTGGGATTGACGACCACATAGACCGAGCCGCGCGCGGTGGCGCCGGCAAATCCGTATGGCTGGCCGCTGCCAGGAGGGCCGCCGAAGCTGTGGATGCGGCCCCGCACCTGCAGATTGAAGAAGAGCCGTTGCGCACGCGCCATCCACAGAGCATCGTCGCTCCGAATGAGCTGCAGGTTGCCGTGTACTGCATTTACCCAGCCGCCGTGCGCCATCGCGAGCAGAAACGCCCCTTTCCAATCTCGTGATGGAGCACCATGCAAGGCAACACGCGGGTTGGGGTCGCTGCTTTCGCCCAGGACAAAACCGGCAGATTCAATGTGCCGGAGGGGGACACCGGATTGTTCGAAGCGACGCACGGCACCGTCATTTGCGATGTCGATGGATCGGGAAAAGTCGGCCTGCGGCGAGGAGGATAGTTGCGGTTCACCGGTTGACATCATTTGGAAGGCGCCCGATTGGTCCATTCCGGGGCGAAAATCCGCACTCGTGCCGGTAAGATCGCGATCTGCCGGGAGCTGCGCCGGTGAGTCGAGCCCCGCACCCGGGCCGGTGAGAACCAGCAATACTGCATCGCGGTTCTTTATGCGAAAAGCTCGGAGCGCGGCCTGCAATGCTGCGGAGTTTCGAGCTACGATCTCGTCCCTGGTCAACCTGGCTTCTGACGCGGGCGTTGCCGCGGTGAGATCGATGGGTCCGATTGCGAAGAGACGGATGCCGCGGTCGTACCAGGTATCGAGAGCGCTCATCAGGTCGGGCAGGAATCCGCCCTCAAAGAGCGACATGGCCGCGCCGTTTTTGTCGAGTGAAGCTTTCCATTGAGGCGCGGACTGCATCGCACCCAACTTGTTGTCACCGATCCGCAAGCCCGGCCGAACGCCCGCGGCGCGGCACTTGCTGATCCAGGCATCGGGTCCGTTGGGCCAATCCTGCATGCGGAGTGCGCGGTAGGCGCCGTCCGGCTCAAACCAGGAGGCGTCCATCAAGTCGTAGTCGAAGCGCATGCCGGCTTTTTTCAAACGGACGAGCTCATCCAGCTCCCGCAAAGCCAGCTCTTCGTTGGCCGGAATTGCCGCAGGTCCCTGAACTGAAATGGCTGCCTGGCTGTAAATTGCGATGGGCTCACGGAGATCGGGCAAATGCGCATCGCGCGGTGCGCGGGCGGCAGGCGCATTCGCGACACCGGCAGCCAGCGAGGCAACGACAACGGCGAACGGGCGACGCCAGCGCCGGATCATGGCTTTGCCTCGACGTGTGAACTCTGCAGCATGGGCGCCACCCCACCCCACGTGAACTTTGTTTGAGACTACCTGAACGCGATCGCCTGACGAGCGAAAGTCGATTTCTATACTACGAATGGATTCATCAAGAAAAACAAGTCCAGGCAGAAACGAGTCTGGGAATTTGTAAACGGCGGCCATCAAGCCGCTCGGAGCTCCAGAATGATGGCAGCGCCGCGGGGCTCGAGGTTCACGGCCGAAGCGCGGCCATTCTGGTCACGCAAAATGGTGGCGCACAGGCTCAGGCCCATGCCGGCCGTCTCGCCACCAGGCCGTGCCGGAACAAAGGGGTCGAAAGCACGCTCGGGATGGAGGAAGCCGGGTCCGGAGTGACTGACGGAAATCTGCACCAGGTTGCCGTCGCGGGCGGCTTCGAGCCGAATGGTCTTCGGTTCCTGTTGCGAAGCGATCGGATTGTCGCGCTCGACTGCGCCGATGGCATACTGCAGGCAATGCAATACCGCTTGTCGCAACTGCTGCGCGCCGCAAAGGATCCTGGGCAGCCCAGGCGCCACGTTCACCTGGAATTCGATCGAGCGCTGCAGGAATTCGGAGCGGTAGAGCTGCTCCATATCGGCCAGCAACTCTGATACGGAAATTGCGGCGGTCTGGTCAGCATGCGAGCGCGACACGCGGGAAAGACTCTCAAGCGTAGAGCGAATGCGGCGCGCCTCGGCCACGATCGACGTGACAGCCTTACGGTCCTGCGTGTCGAGTGACGTCGAATCCTCGAGCAGCGAGCCGTAACCCAGGATGACCGTGAGGGGGCTATTCAACTGCTGGGTGACGTTGCCGGCCAATTGCCCGAGCCCGGCAAACTTCTCCGAGTCAA
Organism: uncultured Acidobacteriaceae bacterium; assembly: GCA_963758785.1. Taxonomy (GTDB): domain Bacteria; phylum Acidobacteriota; class Terriglobia; order Terriglobales; family Acidobacteriaceae; genus Telmatobacter. The sequence continues at coordinate 610,224 of CAVWXA010000003.1, read as the reverse complement.
TGAGCTTTTCAAAGAGCATAGTCTGGCTGCGCGTGGCCTGGACGCGCGCGACCAGCATCTCGATGGGCAGCAGGTCGTCGGCGGGGGGCTCATCGACAGCAGACGCGGCAATACGGTCGTCTTCGGCACGCATGCCGCGGAGCAACAGAGCTCCATCGGCGCATGTGCGACCGATCATGGGCACAGCCAGCATCGAGGTGAAGTGAAAGCGTTCAAGATCGTCGCCTGGAAGCAGCCAGGGAGTGAGATCGAGCCGAAGTGTCCTGCTGCCCTGGGCGGCGACAGGCGCAGAACCCGGAGCCAGGAATCCCTCCACAGGAATACGCTCAGCCAGTTCACCGAGAGGCTTGGCGATCGCAATGTCGAGCCCTGCGCACCCAGCAAGCCGATACCGTCCGCTGTTCTCAAGCAAAAGCGCTGCCTGTGTGAACCGGCTGTGAGCCACAATGGTCTCGCAGATATCGGCGCCCTGGCGATCAAAATCTTCAACCCTGCGGCGTGTGAGCATCAGGTTGGCGAAAGCTTCAAGCTGGCGACGCGCGCGGCGCTCGCGCTCCTGGGCGGCTTTGTTGCTGTTTAGCTCGTCTTCAAGCGCGAGCACGAGCATGCCGACAGCGGCTACCACCTTGCCCATCACGATGACGCGGACCAGGCAAAGGTTGAAGACGGCGTGATGGTCAACCCAGGGAAGAATCTGGAGGCCGGAAAGTGACCACGCGAGGAAGCCCAATAGACTAAGGAAGACGCCCGGCGAGAAACGCCGCAGGACGAAGATCAGCAACACGGCCGCCATCTGCAAGTTGGCGCACTCGATGAAGGTGAGTGCACGCACGGCCCCCTGCAAAAAGCAAATCCAGACGGCCAGGCAGCCAAGTATGGCGCTAAACGATACTCCCAGCCAGGGAGGCACGTTCCCCTTCGCCGCTCCCCAGAGCACGCCGACGCCGAAGCACATGGCCGCCAGGGCCGGAAAGATAAGAAAGGCCGGTCCAGCGGGTGTTACGCCATCAAAGATTCCATAGAGAAGGATGGAGTAGACAACCAATATAAGGAGGTAGGGAACAACGAACAGGATGTGGAAGCGCCCGAGACGGAATCGCAATGGCGAGAGTGAGCCTAGAAACATGGCTGAGCTCACCTGGATGCAGGTTTGCCCAACGGCGGCAAGCCAGGGGTAAATCTCTCCTGAAAAGCCCTTGGGTCCGATGGTATAAAGAAAAACCATTGAAAACAGGGAGAAGAGAAATCCCAGGAACCAAAGCAAATTGCGAGTGTCGCGGAAACGAAGATAGAGATACCCGAAGGCAGGCAGCAGGAGTGCCGTCAAGATCAACGCAGGAGCGTGATAATAATCGGGCATGAAGGCCGTGAATCTCCTACTCTTTTGGCGGGAGTTGCAGACGACCTATTGCTTGCTGGCAAGGGCCCGCCTTTGCCTCCATGAATTGCGGTAGTCCCGGATACACGTCCGGCTTTGCGACCAGGGGAGGCTTCCGAGGCTAGATTGACGCCTCCCCAAGGACATGTACATGCGTCTAAAGTTGCAGGGGGCGGCTGCTTTCGGGGGGCGATTTGAGCGGGATGCGAGAGAATCAGGAAGAGAGGAAAACCGAGGTGCAATTTCGAACCTGGTTGGCGACGATGGTGGTAGCAGCTTGTGCGGTTGCAGCTACCGCGCAGAACAAGGACTCCTTCACCCCCATGCCGCTCGATTCCGGCTTCGGCACGATGAACCTTGCCGCGCCGTCGATTGCTCCGGAGCAGATCATCAAAAACTTTGCCGCCAAAGAGACCGAGTTCCAAGATGCTCTGAACCACTACACCTATCGCCGCGAGGCGCGCGTGCAAACGATGGACGATGATAACAAGGTAGATGGCGAGTGGTACGAGGTAGATGACGTGATCTTCGATCCCTCCGGAGCGCGCACGGAGAAGGTGGTGTTTGCACCGGCGAGCTCGCTCACGCGCGTGATGATGTCTCCTTCTGACTTGCAGGACATCCAGCACGGCTATCCGTTTGTGCTCACCACCGCGGACCTGCCCAAGTACAGCGTCACGTACGTGGGTCGGCAAAAGGTGGACGAACTGGAGTGCTACGTGTTCGATGTGGCGCCCAAAGTCATCGAAAAGCACGAACGCTATCTCGACGGGCGGATCTGGGTGGATGCGACCGACCTGCAGATTGTCGTGACCAACGGCCGCATGGTTCCCGACGATACCAAACGGGGCCAGGAAGATCTGCACCCGCCATTTATGACCTGGCGACAGCAGATCGACGGCCACTATTGGTTTCCGGTCTATACGAAGGGCGAGGGAATTTTGCACTTCTCCGGCGGCTACGGTTACATGGGCGAGGACGTGCACATCCGCGACGTCGTAAAGTACAGCGATTACAAGCGATTCGGCTCGAGCAGCAAGGTCATGTACAACGGCCAGGACATCACAAACAACGCCCCGCCGAACTCGCAGCCGAGCACGCCGCCCAAAGGTCAACCGCAAAAGTAGATTGATTTCAATGGCTTGCAATCCGCATCTCTGCGGCGCGGGTGGACACTGACGGACAGTGTTCCTTGCCGATGGCAGCCTTAGCGCGGTTTAGAGCGCGACGGATCAGCGGTGCGCTTCAGCAGTGGACGCTGCCATGGTGAAGCGTGAATCCCAAGCAAGAAGTTGCGACGCGAACGAAATCGACCGCCGAGGCGATAGAAAGGAAGCATCGCCAAATGTGGCACGTTGTGCGGATGTCAAAGGAAATAAAAATGATAGCTGAATTGACAGGCGCGATAGACGGGGAATTTTTAATTGGACCTCGATTTGGGGCCATGCGTCTGCGCGTGCGGTACGCCGGTGTTGGTGAGTTGCGGACGGCAATGTTAACCCTGCAACTCAATTAAACGATTGAATTATATAGGTTTATTTTCTAATCTCGCACACTTCCATAGATCGCTTTTCCGTGCCCTTATCCGCGAGTATTGGAAGTCTTATTGTGTATTTCGTTGTCTTTCCACTATTATTGCGCAGTCGAACAAAATCAGTCCCGACCTATGAGGAAGGGGCTATTTTTTACTATCGGGTCTGCGATCCATGACGCGCATCCGCGTTCGGTTGCGTGGAGGCGGGCGCGGCTGCGAAGTTAAAGGAGCAGACCCGTTTTCGCCCGGCGAATTCTGAGCCGGTGATGATTGCGTGGCTGGGCAACGCATCAGGTCAAGGTATCTGGTCCAGGTGGCCAGGAGGAAAAGTATGCTGCCCGAACAATGGGAAACGTTCAAACGAGCAGTCGCGCCGCGAAAAGATGGATAAGATTCCGATGGCGCTGATCGTCGATAGCCCATGGATTCCGGGGTATCTCGGAATCTCGCACATGGACTATTTCCTCGATCCCGAACTCTGGTTTCAATCCAACCTGAAGATCATGCGCGAGTTCCCCGACATCATCTTCATCCCCTCCTGGTGGATGGAGTACGGGATGGCGGCCGAGCCCTCGGTGCTGGGCGCCAAAATCAAATTCTGGCAGGACAATACGCCCAGCGAATACCACACCCTCTATCGACTGGAGGATATCGATAACTTTCCCGAATACGAAGTGGAGGCCGACGGCTTTGCCGGACTGACCCTGCACCGCATCAAGATGGCGCGGCAGCGCATCCTCGATGCCGGCTACATTCTGCCCATGGTCACCTCGCGCGGGCCGCTGTGCACGGCAGGATTTGTGCGCGGCACGACGGAATTCATGATCGACCTGGTGGAGAACCCGAAGGGCGCGCACAAGCTGATCGACCTGTGCACGCGCGTGATCATCGACTGGCTCAAAGCGCAGCAGAAGGTGATGGGCGACACGGTCGAGAGCATTTTCATTCTCGACGACATTGTGGGATTCGTTAACGAGGAGCATTATCTGGAGTTCGCGCATCCTTATCTGAAGCGGATCTGCGATGCGTTTCCCGAAGGACTGGGTGAAGCTGTACCACAATGACGCGGAAGTGGATGCCTGCCTGGATCACCTGCCCGACACGGGATTCAACGTGCTGAACTGGGGCAAGCAGAGGCATATCACCGAGGTAAAGCGGCGCGTGGGCGACCGGATGTGCCTGATGGGGAACGTGAATCCGCTGGAGATTGGCGTGCGCGGCACGCCGGAAGAAGTGAAGGACGAAACTCTCGAAGTTCTGGAGGGTTCGGGCGGCGAGGGAATCATTCTCTCGGTCGGCGGCGGCACCAGCCCCGGCATGCCGCGGGAGAACATCCTGGCTATGCTTGAGGCTTTGGAAGAATTCAACGCAAAGCGTGCGGGAAGCGCCGTTGCGAGTGCGCGCTAAGGAAGCTGAACGATGCCCGATTACGCCCTGATGAACCAGTTCCTGTATGAAGGGAACGCCGGCGAGGTAGAGCGGCTTACGAAGGAAGCTCTCGCCGAAGGCCGGACTGCGCAGGAAGTTCTGACCGACGGACTGATCGCGGGCATGAGCGTGGTGGGAGAAGACTTCAAGCACAACGTGCTGTATGTTCCCGAGGTGCTGATCGCGGCGCGCGCGATGAAGGCGGGCATGGCGGTGCTGAAGCCGCTGCTGACATCGAAAGACAGTGGCACCAAACCGAAGGGCGTTTTGCTGATGGGCACGGTGCGCGGCGACTTGCATGACATCGGCAAGAACCTGGTGGGCATGATGGCCGAGGGCGCGGGATTTGAAGTGCACGATATCGGCGTAGACCAGAGCGTGGAGAAATTCATGGCCGCCGCGGAGAAGTGCAAGCCAAATATCATCGGCATGAGTGCGCTGCTGACCACGACCATGATGTACATGAAGACGGTGATCGAGGGATTTAACGCAGCAGGCCTCACGCACATCAAAATGGCAGTAGGCGGCGCTCCCATCAGCCAGATGTTTGCCGACGAAATTGGCGCCGATGGATACGGAGCGAACGCCTCCGCCGCGGTGGATTTGTTTTTACGTCTCGCGCGCAGGTGTAATCGACAGTGGCCACGTACAAGATCCTCTACTGGCAGGAGATCCCCACTCAGATCAAAGCTGAGGATGCGGAGGACGATGTCACCGTGATGCTGGATGGGAGATTCATGGAACAGATCGATCTGCTGGCCGCCAAGCTGAGGTTGCAGTCTGCCGACGATTACCTGGCCCAATGGAGATGGAGCGAGGAAGAAGAGCGCGAGGGCTCCGCGCGCGAAGTAGCGGACGCGCTGAAAGCCGAACTCGAAGCAAAGAACTGGTAGGTACTCTCAAGTTCATAGCAGGCTCCAGGCATGGCCGTTACGCTCACCATCAACGGGCAATCGACCCAGGCATCCGGCGGGATCTCGCTGTTCGATCAAGCCGAGGCAATGGGCATCGATGTGCCCACGTCGTGCCGCAAGCAAGGCAAATGCAAAGAGTGCATGGTGGAAATTGTCGAAGGGATGAATGCCCTTTCGCCGCTTGCCGAACCGGAGCAGCATCTGAAAGGAAATTTTCGCCTTTCCTGCCAGACATTTGTCACCTCGGAGTCCGGGCTTGTTCGCTGCCATACCATGCGGCGCGGAACCATGTGCATCGAGCGCCATGCATTTGGGCTGCCGGTGAGCAATCGCGAGTTGCAACTGGAACCGGCGGTGACGCGGGATGGAGATCGCATCCTGATTGACGGTGAAGAAGTGGATCGCTCGACGGGGCCGATTCACGGCATCGCCATGGACCTCGGAACTACGACGGTCGTCCTGCGCCTGGTCGACCTTGAAAGCGGCGAACTGATTGCGGACACATCGTTTGAGAATCCGCAACGCTTCGGCGGCTCTGAAGTCATGTCGCGCATCGCGTACGACACCGAGCATCCCGGAAGACTGCTGATGCGGACGCTGGCGGGCTACCTGAGCCACGCTATCGAAAAGTTCCCTGTCGATCCAAAGACGATTTACGAGATGGTGGTGGTGGGCAACTCCACGATGCGCGATCTTTTCTTCAGGCAAAGCGTGCATTCAATCGGGCAAACCCCCTACCGATCGATCACGGAAATTGAAATGGCCGAAGGAAAGCGCGCAACCACAAGCCTCGAGCAGACGGGGTTGCGCAGCCTGTTGCCGATTCATCCCAAGGCTCGCGTCTACGGCGCGCCCATCATCAGCGGCCACGTGGGAGCGGACGCTGCCGCCGGCATGCTGGCGGTTGACTTGGCGCATGAAGACCGGCTGGTTGCGGTGATGGATATTGGAACGAACACTGAGCTGATCGTTGGCAATCGGCATCGGATTCTGGCGGCATCCTGTCCGGCGGGTCCGGCTTTCGAGGGCGGAGCGATCGCTTGCGGCATGCCGGCTTTAGACGGCGCAATCGAGGAAGTGGAGATTGGCGATGACGGCGACTTCAGCGTGCGCGTGATCGGCAACGTGGCGGCCGAAGGAATCTGCGGGTCGGGATTAGTGGATTTATTGAGCGAATTGCTCCGCACCGGCCGTATGAATGCGATGGGCCGATTTGACGACGACATGCGGCGCGTGACGATCAGCGGCAACGGAAAGCGCGGCGACGATGCGGAGATTTATCTGCTGGAGAGCGACGTGAACGAGCTGGCCCAGGCCAAGGGCGCCAATGTCGCTGGCTTGCATGTCGTTTTCTCGAGCTACGGAATCGACTTCGACGATATCGACGTGTTTTACCTTGCGGGAGGATTTGGGCGGCATTTGAACGTGGAAGCTTCAAAGCGGATCGGGCTTGTGCCCAGCCTGGCTACCGGAAAAATTGTTCAGGCGGGCAATATTGCGATTGAAGGCGCGACCATCGCTTTGCTTTCGAAGTCGAAGCGCAAGGAGTTAGAGGAACTGGTAAGAAAGGTGCAGCATTGCCGGCTGGAAACGCATCCGGGTTTCTTCGATTTCTTTGTGGAAGGCTGCCAGTTCAAACCCGTGGAGCCGATTCCATGCGCCAGGTAGCCGACAGCATCGAATTGGCCGGCACGCAACCTGTTGTGGACGTGCTGCAGCAGGAGTATGTGCGGCTGCTGGGCTATCCCCGCGGCTGGGTGCTCGAAGGCCGGGCTCGCGAATTGGCGGATTGGGCGCGCGACTGGTACGCGAAAAACGGCCGGCCGTGGTTCTATGCGCGACAGGCAGAGACTCTCGAGATCGCGGGCGATTCAATTTGCATCGACGGAGTGGCTTTCACAAGTAAACGGCTGCATAGCACACTCAAACATGCTGAAGCGCATGGCGTGATCCTGGTGGCCGTTGGCGCGGGACCCGAAGCCGAGGATGAATCGCACCGGCGCTGGGAAGACGAAAAGCCCGATGAATATTTCTTCCTCGAAATGTTCGGTTCCGCTGTCGTGGAACATCTGACGACCATCACGGGTGCGCGCCTTTGCGACTGGGCGGAACACCAGGGCATGGCTGTGTTGCCGCACTATAGCCCCGGGTATCCGGAATGGGATGTGGCCGAACAGCCGCGGCTGCTGGAATTGATGAAGCGGACGCGGAAGGAGACGTTCCCTTCATCAGTGGAAGCATTAGACTCCGGCATGTTGCGCCCGAAGAAGACACTGCTGGCAGTTTTTGGATTGACGCAACACACGGAACGTTTGCAAAGGCTCACCAGCCTTGTTCCCTGCGAAAGCTGCTCATTTGGCCCTTGCCAGTACAGGCGCGCGCCTTACCGGCGTGCTCCGCGAGCGACGGGAGAACCGGTTCCGGGCCGCATTGCGGTGCTGGACCAGGACGCCGAGTACAGCGTGAATCGAAAGGCCTTGAAGCGATGGGCCGAGGAGCGGCTCGCGCTGCATGTTTTTGAAGACGGATCGCTCGACGCAGAGTTTCGCTACGACGGGACCACCTGCACCAACATGGGCCGGCCGCTGGCCTTTCAATACAACGTGAAGCTCGGGCCGCAGGCCGAAGGATATCCGATTATGGAACAGCGATGCGCGCCGGCCGCGGGCGATACCGGCCATGCAGCCATGTGCCAATATATCGAGGATCCTGCGCGCCTGATGGCCGCAATCGAGAGGGAGAAACCGCTGAATGGAAAACGCTTGAATGCGGTGCTGAAGTGGCAGCGCGGAGTGAACGCCGCGGGATGCTTTTGTGATGCTGCCAGCCGCGATCACAAATGGGGACTGGTTCTGGAAACGATTCACTACGCGCTGGCACAAAAAGAACTGGAACAGGATACGGAGCAACCATGAAGAAACTTTTGCAAGACATCATCCTTGAACGGCCCCTGCTCTGCGACGGAGCGATGGGGACGCAACTCATGCTTGCGGGATTGGAACAGGGCAATTGCGGCGAGGCATGGAACCTCACGCATCCGGAGAGGGTGCTCGCCATTCAGCGCCGCTACGCGCAGGCCGGCGCGGAGTGCATCATCACCAACACGTTTGGCGGGTCGCGTATCATGCTCAACCGTCACTCCAATGGCGGCCGCGCGGTTGAGCTGAACAAAGCGGGAGTGGAGATCGCCCGACAGAGCTTCGACGGCAGGGACGGGTACGTGCTCGGCGACATTGGGCCGTTCGGCGGGTTGCTGGCGCCTCTTGGTGAATTCACTGAATCCCATGTTCAAAGCGCATTCGAAGAACAGGCAGCGGCATTGGTAGGTGCCGGAGCTGACGCCATCATTATTGAGACGCAAACATCGCTCGAGGAGCTCTCGATCGGCATCAAAGCAGCCCAGGCGGCGGGCACAAAGTGCATTATCGGGTCGATGGCCTACGACGTCACGCTCGACGGTTCGACTTTTCGCACCATGATGGGTATTGAACCGGAGCGGGCCGCTGAATTTATGGAGGAGAATGGGGCGCACATTGTCGCTCTGAACTGCGGCACCGGAATGGACATGGAGCACGCGCTCGCGGCCGTGGAGCGTTACAAGAGCGCGACCAGCCTGCCGGTGATGGTTCAGCCAAACGCGGGAAAGCCCAAACTCGTGAACATGAAAGTTGTTTACGATGAAACGCCGGAGCAGATGGTGACGGACCTGATGCCGCTTCTCGAAGGGGGCGCCAATATTGTGGGCACATGCTGCGGAAGCACGCCTGAACACACACGCGCGTTCAGAAAAGTGATGGACGAATTTCTGCAGTCAAAAGGTTTGGAACCCGTGGGAGCGCCACGTGAAAGTTAAACTCTGTGACGTAAATGCGGACGCTCAAGGAAAACTTCCGAAGCATACCGACGACAAGTCGGGCATTGGAGTTCACTATGTGGACGCCTACATCAAGCCGATGAACACAAAGCTGGAAGATGGGACGCCTGTGAAATGCAAGCGCCGCGGATTGAAGATCGTCCTGACGGCAGGCGGCAAAAAGGGAGATGGCCTGATGCGCCGCCTCGACGTAAGCCCCGACCCAGTTGTAATGCTGGACGCTGCCCTGAAGGAAGCAGCCAAGGCCGCCGGCGTCGAGCTTACAGTGGAAGATGGCGCGATGTTTATTTCGCTATGAATGATTGAATTCGAGCAGCGACGCCTCCCGTGTCGAAGTTCCGATTCTCTCATGCGCACAACGGCGCACAAAGCGATCCAATTACTTATTGCACGATCAAAGTGAAGTTCCCGCTTTGAGTGAGGCTTCCAGTAGTTACTGTCACCGTTATGGTGCTGGTGCCGGCTGGAGTTGTTGAACCGCCGCCAGATCCACTTCCGCTGCTGCCCTTGCCTCCGCAGCCGGCCGCTGCCAAACCAATACCGGCGATCAGCATCAATGCACAGATGACGCGGTACCACCTGCGCCGTGCACGTACCAGCCCGCCGAAACCGGACAGCAGGATGGCCACCAGACCGTATCTCGCAAGTGGCTCCCTGGGTCCGAACGGAGATGGAGCATGGAGCGGAGTCATCGCCACGTCGGTGGCAATGGTCAGGGTGGATGTCGATGCCGCAGTGCCATTCGGCGTGACTGTCGCCGGTGAGAAATTGCAAGTGCTCGCAGCCGGCAATCCCGAGCAGGCAAAGCCGACTTGCTGGTTGAAGCCGTTCTGCGGCGTTACAGTAATCGTCGTGGTTCCGGTCTGCCCGGGGTTGATGGTCACCGATGCCGGGTTAAAGCTGATGGTGAAACCGGGCACACTCACTGCTTGGTTCAATGCCCCGGATGTTGATCCTGAGAAGTTTGCATCTCCGCCATAAACGGCAGTGATGGAGTGGGAGCCGGCGCTCAACGAAGCCGTGCTGTAGGTCGCCTGCGCACTTCCATTCAGTGATCCTGAACCTAAGGCGCTTGTCCCGTCCATGAACGTAATCGTGCCGGTCGGCACCGTCGTGTTTCCGGCGGGGCCAGCGACGCTCGCCGTGAACGTGACTGACTGACCCTGACCAGAGGGATTCAGAGACGAATTGACGGTGGTCGTTGAAGTCAGTTTGACCGCCGCGTTCACGACCTGCGACACGGCGTTGGAAGTCGAACCGCTGAAGTTCAAATCGCCGCCATATACCGCAGTGATGGAGTGCGAACCGACGGCCAATGATGAGGTGCTGAATGTAGCCATGCCCGCGCCATTCAGCGTCCCACTGCCAAGCGTCGTGGTCCCGTCGAGGAAATTCACCGAACCAGTGGGCGCGGTCGTGTTGCCTGAAGGTCCGGCGACAGTCGCAGTAAATGTGACCGATTGTCCCGCCGTCGACGGATTCAAAGATGAGACGAGTGCCGTAGTCGACGATGCTGCTGTCCCCTGAACGGACGCTCCCTGCATGTAAACCGGCTGGGGATTGCCGGCGGCATTGTCAGAGAACTGCAGGGTTCCCGCCTCCACGTTGAAGATGGTTGAAGGTTTGAATTGGACGTTTACGACACAGCTCGACCCAAACGCGAGAGACGCGCCGCAAGTTGTGCTCTGCACGATGAAGTCCGCGCTGCTGCGGACGGCTTGCTGCGAGAAGGCGACCGCGGTATCTCCTGTGCTGGTTAAGGTGACCGTTTGCGCCGCGCTCGGCGTGTTCTGCGCCTGGTTTCCGAAGTTGAGCGTGGCGGGAGCAATGCGCAGTTGCGGGCCCGTGGCGCCGGTTCCAGTGAGGTTGACAATTTGTTGTGCGCCCAGAGCATCGTTGTCGGTGACGGTCAGCGTGCCCGCGAAGAGTCCAGCAGACGGTGGTGTGAATGTGACAGAGACGTTGCAGCTAGCGCCGGGCGCAAGCGAAGAAGGACAGTTGTTGGCAGAAACCGCAAAGTTTGCGCTGGCGGTGATTGAGGAGATGGCCAATACGCTCTGCCCCGCGTTTTCAAGCGTGGTGGTGAGCGGGGGGCTGGCAACGCCGATGGCGGAGTTGCCGAAGTTCAACGCCGTCTGCAGGAAGGTTCCAAGAGGCAATGTGAGGCCCGTGCCGTAGACGGGCAACTGAACGGTTCCCTGCGGGTCGTTACTTTGAATGGAGAGCGATGTGTTTCTCGCGCCGGCCTGCGAGGGCTTAAAGACCACAGCAATTGTGCAAGGATTGCTATTAATGGTGAGCGGGAAGGTCGTGCAGGGAGTCTGACCGGCGCCGGCCAAAGTGTAATCACTCAGACCCGATGTGATGGAGGAGATGACGAGCGGAGCTCCGCAGAGGCCAGCTCCATTCGCACACGGAATCGGCGGATAGTTGGCAATGGTAAAAAGCACGCTGGCGTTGCTCGAGGTCTCTCCAACCTGCAGACCGCCGAAGTTCATAGGGTTGGGAAATTCCGTGACGATCATGCCGGGTTGGGAATTGGTGACGGCGTCTCCCTCAAGAGAGACAGTCGGCAAGCCGGTAATCGCCGGAGAAGTCCCCACTGTAAGGGTTGCCGTCCGAAGGCCGCTTGCGCCGGCCGCGGGAATGAAATTCACGTCGGCGTAACAGGTCGCGCCCGCAGCAATGGTCATGGGCAGTGCGCCAGCAGTTGAGCAACTTACCGAACCCAACGAAAAGTCACCCGCGTTTGTTCCTGAAATCGCCAGGCTCGTGACTTGGATTGTGTTTGCGGTTGGGTTCTGCAGGTCGAGCACCGAGTAAGTGCTAGTGCCGATCGCAACGGGAAACGTCGGCGTCAATGTGAGCGGCGAGATGTTGAGCGCGTTGGCCCCGGCAACCGTGCCGCTGATGTTGACGGTTTGCGGGTTGTCTCCAGCGTTGTCGGCAAAACTGAGCGTTGCGGTGCGGGTTCCAGTAGCGGTTGATGCGGGATTGAATATCAGCTCCGCTTGACAGAGGGTGCCTGGATAGACGGGGCTGGTCAGGCAGTCGTGAAGGGATGGAGGGTTCAGCGTGAGCTGGAAGTCGGAAGCGTTTGGACCGCTCAAGCTGATGCTGCTGATCAGCAGAGGGCTATCGCCGTTGCTGTCCACATCCAGGTAGAGGGCGGAACTGGCGGTGCCTGCGGCTTGCGAGGGGAAGACGACCGGATTCGGAGTCACTGACATCGCCGGCCCGAACCCTGCGATGCCGGCCAAGAGAATTGATTGCTGGCCCTGCGGAGCATTGTCGGTGATGAGGATTGTTGCGCTGCGATATTGCGGACTGCAGCTCCCGGTGCAGGACGCGAGTGGTGGGCCCGGGGCGAACACTACCGTGATCGTGCAGGAAGCTCCTGCCGCCAGTGAAGTTCCGCAATTTGACGAGAGCAGAAAGTCGGAGCTGTTAATGGAGTAGCTGGCGAATGCAATGCCCAGTTCCATCGCGCCTGTGCCGGTGTTCTGGAGCGTGATGGTCTCGGGAGCGGTTGATGACCCGATGCCGGCAACCGACTGAAAGTTCGTGAGATCTCCCAGCGACACGGACAAGACGGGGCCGGCGGCCGCGCCCCATTTCTGCAGGAATACCGGGTTGAAAGATCCGGGATTCATGGGATACGTACCCGGCGTCGATGGCGTCTGCGACTGATCGAATCCGGTGACGTAGACATTGTTCTGGGCGTCAATCGCGAGATCAGTAGATTGTCCAAACGGGCCCCCGAGCTCGGTCGCGAACGGAAGCTGCGTACCATCGCTCGACATCTCGGCGAGGAACGGCACCAGGGCCGCGGAATAACCAACTGTGCCGGGCGAGTAGGGGAAGTTACTGGATGAAGTCACTCCGGCAATCCACAAGTTCTGGCTCGAGTCGACGCCGATTGCTTCGGCCATATCCTGGCCGTTGCCCCCAAGGTATGTCAGGAATGAAAGCGTTCCCGTTGAACTGATTTTGCCGACGACGCCGGTTCCGCAGGTGTTGGGCAAAAGGTAGGCGGCCAGCACGCCCACCCAACCGCAGGTATTGCCAAACGTAGAGTTATTAGCGGACTGGTAGGCTTGGGCAGTCACGGGCAGATGCGTGCCCGCAGTGGCGCCAGCAAGATAGATGTTGCCTGAAGTATCGGTAGCAATGCTGGCAGGACCCGTATCGGCATCCGCCTGGATGAGCGTCAGGAAGCCCGGAGTGAGGACCTTGCTGGCGAGGTTCAGCCGCGTTACGAAGATTTGAGCGCCCGCCGCCGTCGCTCCACCAGACGGAGCGTAAGTTTGCGTCGCAGCCCCGAGGCTACTGGACAATGGAGAATCCGTGGAGCCAGCGACCACGATGTTGCCAGCGGAATCGAATGCGAGTCCACCCGCCCAACCATTTCCGGTTCCTCCCAGGAACGTGCCATAGCGGAGTGCTCCGGTGGCCGGATCCAGCCCCAGAAGGAATCCATTGAAACATGGGCTGCCGTTGCAGGTCCCTCCTGCGAATGTAGTTTGAAGAGTGTTCGGCGCCGGCTGGAAAACCGAGGCATTGGTTGCACCCACCACATCGAGGTCGCCGCTGACGGGATTCAGCTTCACCTGGTCCGCGCCTGTGGCGCCGCTTCCGCCAAGCAGACTGGAAAACTGAAGCTGCGAACCATCGGGACTTAGTTTGGAGATGAATCCGACCGGGCAGTTGATCGTGCTCGGCGCCAAGCTGCACGACGTCGGCGCCGATAGCCCGATATTGGAAACGATCGGGAAATCTGCCGAGGCAGTCAATCCGGCGACAAAGACATCGCCCGAGCTATCAACCGCCAGGTGCGAGCCCGTGCTGTAACCGTTGGCGCCGCCAATGTAGTCGGAATAAATCAATGTCGAAGCAGTCGGATCGAGCTTCAGAACGAAGGCATCCTGGCAATAATTCGCCGAAGGGTCCGTGTGGATTGCTTGAAAAGCTCCAACGGTCGACGGAAAGTCCGCGGAACACGTGTGACCGGTGAGATAGGCGTCGCCCTCGGTATCAACGGCGAGGCCCATGCCCCAGTTGCCATTGGATCCGCCGAGCGAGACCGCGTAATCCAGAACGGGATCGATGATCAGTTGCTGACGATGGTCGTATTTTCCGACGGCGATGGCCAGCATCTTCCCTCGTGCCAGCCGGAACCTGCTTGCCACGGGTTTGCGTGCGCCATTCAGGCTCTGATACGCAATGGGCCGACGCAACATCACATCGCCGGCGGAAGTCGTCAGGATCGCGTTGCCAGCGGCATCCAGATGAATCGACTGAGCTCCCTCGGCCTCAAGCCGAATCACCTTCGGATTCGCGCCGGACGTCACCGCGAAGTCATATTCGAGTTGTTCCCGGTTGCCGTAGAAGACAACGTCGATCCCTGGATACGCTCCCGCAAGTTTCACGCGGTTGAAATGCGGAATGCTCCTGCGCCATTTCGTTTGGTCCCTACCGATAAAGTAGTTGCTGCTGCCCGGCTGCTCGTCGATCCCGGTCACGGCGGCATTGGGATTCGCGTTCGCTAGCCGCAACTCCAGCTGGCCCGCAGTTCCCGACGCCGGCGCAATCGATGTTTCTCGTTGGCTCATACTCCCGTCGTCGGCTGGGGAGCTATGGAGCGAAAGTGTCAGCGCCGTTGCCGAGATACCGAGAGCGTACGACGGCCCGTGAGCGATAAAAGTGTATTCCGCAGGCGCCTGCCCCTGGTTATGTTCAAAATCCAGCGGCATATTCAGGAATTTGCCGATCGGCGTTGCCGTAGCGGCTCTTATTGTTCGCGAGGTGTCGGGAACGACCTTCTTTGTATTTGTTTGCGGAAGGGCGCTTTTGTTCTTAGTGACATGCAGTACCGCAGGCGGCTTTTGCCAGACGGCCGGCAGCTGGGGCACGGCCGAGGCGCACTGCAGACCGGCGATCAGGACAGGGCATAGCCAGGCTGCTCTCATGAGGACCTCTCGCTCAGGATTTCCGGAAACTGCCGAGTTCCTTAACTTGCGAAATCGTCCGGACCAGAATTCGATGCGCCCTCTTTTGTATGCCAACGAAAGCCAAACTGCTCGCGCGACAAAGATCACCTTTGGGGGAGATCGCGCAATCGTCCCGAAAGGTCGGGACTCAAAACGTTATTCAAACTGCTTTTGGGAGACGAGGAATCGCACGCGATAACGGATTTCAGCTGAATCCTAGCGTTGCTTCTAAGGCAATGTCAATCGAAAATCGGGTCCATGCCTGAACACGCCGCGGGAATGCAGCGGGGAAAGGTGAACGCCCCGCTACCCATGTTGCGCGCCGCCATGAGCGGCGCAGCGCCGAGGTTTTCAACAACCATCAGGCGTGGCGGATGAAGGTTCCGGATTGCAGTTCGTTGAAGGCCTCGCGCAGCTCTGCCTGGGTGTTCATCACGATGGGGCCATACCACGCAACCGGCTCCTCGAGCGGCTTGCCTGAAACCAGCAGGAAGCGAATGCCTTCGGGGCCGGCCTGGACTACGATCTCGTCGCCACGGTCGAAGAGCACGAGCGAATGGTTCCTGGCATCATAGACGGGCTGCGCATTGGGATCAACTGGCGATTCCGTGAGCACGGCCTGTGGCTCGGATGCGTCGCGGAAGGTTCCCGCGCCGGCAAACACGTAGGCGAAGGCATTGCGCGTAGTCTCTACCTTAATGAGCTTGCGCTTGAAGGGCGGCACGGAGATATCAACGTAGCGCGGATCAGCGACGACGCCTTCGACGGGACCGGTTTTGCCCCAGAACTCGCCGCAGATAATGCGCGCCCTGCTACCGTCGTCCTCAGTGACCTCGGGAATGGCAGTCGCTGGAATGTCCTGGTAGCGCGGATCCGTCATCTTGAGTGAAGCAGGCAAATTGGCCCAGAGTTGGAAACCGTGCATGCGTCCGCTGGTGTCGCCTTTCGGCATCTCCTGGTGCAATATGCCGCTTCCGGCTGTCATCCATTGCACGTCGCCGGCAGTCATGCGCCCTTTGTTGCCGAGGCTGTCGCCGTGCTGCACTTCTCCAGCCAGTACGTAGGTGATGGTTTCAATTCCGCGATGGGGATGCCAGGGGAAACCGGCAAGGTAGTCGGCCGGATTTTCATTGCGGAAGTCGTCGAGCAGGAGAAACGGATCGAACTCGGCGGTTTTCCCGAATCCGAAGGCGCGCTGAAGCTTGACGCCTGCGCCCTCGATGGTGGCTTTGGTTTGGACGATCTCTTTCACAGGTCTCAGTGACATGGTGAACCTCCACGGAGCCGGCCGAAGGCGTGCTTACCCCTAGCGAAATCGCCGGGAGAGAATTTCTTGACAATGATCTCCCCAGCGGCGTCGCAAGTGCAACGTCTGCTCCGATTTTTGCCTTTTACCGTACAGGTATTGGATGCGCGGGTAAGATATCCGTTGCAACAGGTAATTCAGGATCAGGGTTCAGCAATCAGTAGAGCTCTTTGCGCTGTTCCCTGCCCCTAATCGCCACTGTTGGCGGGGCCATCTTACGCAGCCTTGATGAACTGGACGTCGAGGGTGATGGTGACTTCCTCGCCGACAAGGACTCCGCCGGTTTCGAGTGCCGTGTTCCAGGTGAGCCCAAAATCCTTGCGATTGATTTTGGCGGTGGCGGTAAGGCCAATGCGCGTGTTACCCCAGGGATCCTTTGCGGGCTCGCTCACCTCTTCGACGGTCAAGGTTACCGGCTTTGTTACGCCGCGGATGGTCAGGTCGCCCGTGACAGCATAGCCGTCGCCCTTGTGCTCGATGTGGGTCGATTTGAAGGTCATTGCGGGGAATTTTTCGACGTGGAAAAAATCGGCGCTCTTAAGATGGCCATCGCGCTGTGCGTCCTGGGTGTTGACAGTGCTGGCATCGATGGAGACTTCAAGGGTGGAGCGAGTGTGGTCGGCTTCAAAGCGATGCAATGTACCACTGATTCCGCTGAACTTGCCTCTTACGTTGGAGATCATCATGTGCTTGACCTTGAACTCAGCGGCGGAATGGGCCGGATCGACGTTCCAGGTGGTGGTGGCGCTAGCGGCGGCGGTGGTTGGGGCTGTGGCAGTTTGGGTCATGGTGGGTTTGCTCCTTCTCCGTGGTTGGATGCAGGAGGAAGATATTCGTTGCAACAACTATCTGTGGATTCCGAACGACAATTGAGGCGAACGACGGACTAGTGCCTGCCAGATAGCGAGATCGGCGCACCGCGAAGCGAGTCGACCTCTAGCGACCATAAATTACCTAGAATCAATAGATAACTGGTCAATGGCTCTCGAGAACTGCAAGGCTCAGCGCCTGCAAACGGCCAGGATCGGCTACGACATCGATTTCGGCGATCTTCCCGCCTGCAAAAGTTAAGCGAAGCACGCGGAAGAGGCGTCCGCGCGGAGCGATGACCACACCGACCGATCCATCGACCAGGGCCGCTCGAGCGTGAGCGGCGCCGCGAGCAAAGCTGATGGCCCGGCGCGCCCAGACTTGTGCGCCGCGTACCTCGGCAGAGGCTCCCGGAGGCAGAGCGCCGAGATCGGCGTTGACCACGAGATCAGGATCGAGTACTGCAACGAGCGCTTCAAAGTCGCCGGCGCGCAAGGCCGCGAGGAAAGCGTCAACAACCTTTCGCTGCCCGGTGAGTTGAGAATTCATGGCGGCGGTTGTTCCGCGAACCCGGCGGCGCGCGCGGCTGGCGAGTTGCCGAACAGCGGTCGGAGAGCGGCCAATGATCGCGGCAATTTCGTCGAACTGGAGATCGAAAGTGTCGTGCAGAACAAAGGCGAGCCGCTCAGCGGGTGAGAGCTTTTCGAGAACGACGAGGAGGGCCAGGCCAACGGAGTCGGCCATGAGGGCTTCCTGCTCGGGATTGGCTGCAGGGGACACGTGAGCCGCCGGTTCAGGCGCGGCCGCATCGGGCACATCGAGCGAATCTTCGCGCCGTGACGCCCGCGAGCGCAACGTATCGAGGCAGACGCGCGCGACGACTGTTGTGAGCCAGCCGTCGAGATTGTCAATGGCTTTTGCATCGGAGCGACTGAGGCGCAGCCAGGCTTCCTGAACCGCGTCGACCGCTTCACCCAACGAGCCAAGCATGCGGTAGGCAACTGCCCGCAAATGACCGCGATTCTTCTCGAATTGCTCGGCCAACCATTCGCTCTGTTCGTTCATGTGGCCCATACCCCCTGAGTGCACTGTCATGGGTATGACGAACGAAACCCAGTGTATGTGACACGACGAAGGTGTGCACATCGTGGCGGCTGAACTTGTTGTAACTGCTTTGCCGAAGGGCTCGCCGTCCCAATGAAGGCATGCTTCGTCACAATCATTTGCTGGATGTCACAAAGTTCAGCTCCGATCCGTCAAGGTAGCGAACGAAAGCAAATCATATCCAACAAGGAGATTCCCCCCCATGAAAGCACGAATGAACAATCCCGCAATGATCGTCCCCGGCGCAATGCAATCGCTCCAAACCTTCAGCAAGCTTGGAAAGGAAGGCACGGTGCCCGCATCCACAATTGATCTTATCCATCTGCGTGTGAGTCAGATCAACGGCTGCAGCGTGTGCGTGGACATGCACTGGAGAGAAGCGAAGGCCGCGGGTGAGAGCGACGAACGCATCTTTGCGGTCGCGGCCTGGCGCGACGCTCCGTACTTTACCGATGCGGAACGTTCGGCGCTGGCGTTGGCGGAAGCAGTTACGCGACTCAGCGACAGGGCGGATCCGGTCCCCGATGAGATATGGGATGAAGCCGCACGCCATTACAGCAAGCTGGAACTCGGCACGCTATTGCTCGCCATCGCCGCTATCAACATTTGGAATCGGTTGAACGTTGCCACGCGGCAGGTGGCGGGCGAGTGGATCAAGTCACCACAAGCGCGGGAGTGGGTGGAAGAACACGTCGCGGCGAAATAAGACCGAAGCGTCTTCACAAGGTATCCGGCGCGTAAGGCGGCTGCATCGCGAGCACCAAGCTTGGCTGAACGCGCCGGACCTGGTTCAATTAAGCACTGACACATAAAATGCATTATTGCCGGTGCGGAGGTCCTTGCCGTACGAGAAGACCAGGCCGGCAGAAAAGATGCGCAGCTTTGCCTGCGCACCGGTATCGAAGAGCCATTTGTGCGAGCCGAGCGACGTTCCTGGGTCGGTGATCTTGCCGATGTCGACGAATGGACCAAGCTGGAGCTTGACGATGCCATTGCCATAAATATTCTTGTTGAGCTCCCAGTTTTCGAGGAAGTAGTCACGACCGAGCGGGGCGCTGCCCTTGCGGCCGTCGCGAGTGCCGATGTGGGCGCGGAGCGGCAGATTGTTATCGCGCTCAAGGCCGAGGATGAAGAGCTCGTCGAAGGGAACTTGCCCGAAGGTTTTGCCGGCGCGCAATTGCTGCGAGGTTTCGTAGTCGTCCCCGCGCAGCTGGGGAAGCCAATGCCAGCCGAGCGAGCCGGTGAGCTTCTCAAAAGATTGCTGCGGGTGAGACCACAGGCGAGCGGCGTCGGATGAAGCCTGCGCGCTCACGGTGAAGCGATGCTCTGGCACGCGCCAAAGAGTGCTGGTGAGTTGCGCCTGCTGCTTGAGCTGGTAGCCTGCCGCGAGCAACCGCGGCGTGAGGACGGGGCTTGACTCGGGCACGGTTCCAGACACGACGCTGCGAAAGTTGCGATGCGAGACCTCAGCGCCGACAGACCAACCGAAGCGATCAGCGGCGTGGGACGCGAGATTGAATTGCAACCGCTCGTCGCGGATGTTGAAGCTGGCGAGGACCGGCGCCGGGCCCGCAAAACCGTTGCGAATTGCCCAGTTTTCGTCGCGCAGATCTGTGGCCAGACCCCAACGATATTTGGCGCTGCGCTCAAAAGGAGCAGAGAACTCCACGAAGATGCGGCGCTTTTGCGCGTCCCATCGATACATGGAGTCGAAGTTGATCGCGTGGCCGTGCAGGTTATAGAACTGCGGGTTGACCTCCTGAAACGGAATCCCCTGAAAGAAGAGGACGAGCGCCTCAAGCTTGCTGTCGCCGAAGCCGTCGAGTTCGCGCGCGCGGAAGAAGACGTCGAATTTGCCGTCGCTGCGGGCCTTGAGATCGAAGTGGTATTGCGGAAAGATGCCCAGGCCACTGATGCGCGCGTTTGAGTCAAGGAACTGCGAAAGCGTGAAGGTGGCGGCAGGCGAAAACGCGAAGGCGTGGTCGAGCAGCGCGGGCGAGATGCGAAGCGGGGGATCGTTCGCGCACGTCCGCGATCTGCGGCTTCTGCACACGGTTCCAATACTTCAGCGAGGCTTCCAGGTTGCCCTCAAGAAAATAAGCGGTACCGAGAAAATTGGTGGCGTAGGTGTCGTTGGGCGCGAGGTGAAGCGCCTGCCGCAAGCGGTGAATTGTCTCGGAATAGTTTTTTTGTTTGAAGGCCAGACCGGCCAGTTCTGTGGGAAACCTTGAGTCGGTGGGCGCGAGGCGGCGGCCGGCTTTGAGCGCGTCTTGAGCCTCGGTGAAGCGGCCGAGTTGCGCCAGCGCGATTCCGAGATAGAAATCCATATCGGCTGTGCGGGATGGGATGGGCTGCAACCGAAGAACGATGTCGTTCCAGCGCTGCCCGGCAGCGAGCTGCTGGAGTTCCTGGGTGAAGGGAGGTTGAGGCCGCGAGGTTTGTGCGGGCGAGGCGAGGCAACCATAAAGAAGAAGAGGAATGCTCCAGCGCCGCAAAGCGCTCAATGCCTGCTCGTTTCCGGAACGGCGAGCAGAGTCCAATGGCCGGCCGCTTTCCATTCACGTTCGAATTGGGACTGGTCGACTTTGAGAAGTTTGCGCTGCGCGGGATCGTTGACGAGGACGAGCTGTTGCGGCTGGTCAAGGCCTGCAACGACGACGTAATGCAGCGATGTGTCGGATTCTGGCTTCAATGCGGCGATCAGGGGGCGGCCTTGCGTTAATTCCCGTTCGAGGTCCATGCTGTCGCCGGCGAACGCGAACGTGCGATAGCCATTCTGCTGGAAGTAATTCATCATGTCGGCTGCGTAGATGCCATGCGCAGGGCTGGAGTACAAGGTGCGGTAGACCTGACCAGCATCAGCCTGCGGTTGCGCGGGTTGGCCCTGGTGCCGCTCCCAATATTGCATGACCATGGCAATGCTGGCCGCGCCGCAGCCATCCTTCTGCTGTGGCACAAACGGCACGTCAAGCCACAGATTGGCGAGCCTGCCAGCGAGTGCTGACGCACATGCGGCCAAAATCAGGATCGGGAGAGCAGCGCTTGCGGTTCTGCGCAGCATGAGGAGGCCCTCAATGCACCGCAACGATGATCAGGATGAGCGCGGCAAGCAGGACCAGAATCAGCAACAGGTCATGGTCTCCCATACCGCCTGCGGCGAAGTCGTTCTGTGCTTTTTGAGCGCGAGAAGCCAGTTGCGCCAGCTCCTGATCGTTGAGCCCTGCGACAGCTTTCTTTACCTCCTGCGGATTCATGTGGGCCGATTCGAGCGCCTTTTGCGCCTGGTCGGAGGAGAAGAAGCCATTTAATGTTTGCAGGTTTTGCTGCCTGACTTGCGAGGCATCCACCGCGGCCTTCTGCAGTTCGGTGGGGCTCACCAGGTGCTGTGAGGTTTGAGCCGCGAGGCTTCTGGGAGAGATGAATGCCGCAATGAGGATTGCGGACATGAAAGGACGTGCAAGCCGCCAAGGTGCAGTACGCATGATTCGCGACCTCCGGGGGATGAGGAGCGAGCGGGGCAAGAATCTACGCGCTCGCAGTTTGGTGTGCCAGCCGCCCGACGTTCGGTGCCCGCAAACTGGCAGATCGGTTCGGCAGGGGATCCATCATCGCAACGAAGTTATTAGATGATCGCGGCCGATCGAGAAGTTGCCTCGCAATCTGGCTCATCGGCAAAGGTTTAGCGAGCGATTGGCGTGATGCGCCAGGCGGCGCACGATGGAGGTCACGAATGTTTGGGGGCTCGCCACCGAAATGTCGAGGCCGGTCCGGGCGCCGGTTACCAGATTTTCACGCGATCTTCGGGAGCGAGGTAAAGCTTGTCTTCCGGTTTGACGTTGAAGGCCCTGTACCATGCGTCGGAGTTTCGGACAATGTCGGCGCGGAACTTCGCGGGAGCGTGCGGATCGGTAAGGACCTGGTTGCGCAGCGCTGCTTCGCGGGTCTTCGAACTCCAGTTCTGACCGAATGCGATGAAGAATAACTGGTCGCCGTTGAATCCATCCTGCACTGGGGGCTCGGAGCCATTGAGTGAAGCGCGATAGCCGTCGTAGGCAGCGGCGACGACGCCGAGGTCGGCGATATTCTCGTCGATGGTTTGTTTGCCGTTGACGTGCACGCCGGGGAAGAGTTCGTAGGCATCGTATTGCTTTTCCAGCTTGACGGCTGCCTGGTCGAAATGCGCCTTGTCTTCGGAGGTCCACCAGTTGCGAACGCGGCCCTGAGCGTCGAAGTCACTGCCTTCGGCGTCGAAGGTGTGGCTGATCTCGTGGCCGATGATGGTGCCGATGGCGCCATAGTTGATGACTGCCTGCCGATCGGGATCGAAGAAAGGAGGCTGCAAAATTGCTGCGGGAAAGTTGAGTGCGTTTTGCAGCGGCATTTCGACAGCGTTGACGGTCTGTGGCGTCATGCACCACCGGTGACGGTCGACGGGTTTGCCGATACGCGCAACTTCCGTGTGCAACTTCCAGAGGCCGGCGCGCCAGGTATTGCCAAAGGCGTCGTCTGCGCGAACTTCGTAGGCAGAGTAATCCTGCCAGCTTTCGGGGTAGCCGATACCAACGTAGAGGTTGTCAAGCTTTGACTGTGCCTCAGCGCGTGTGGAGGCGGCGAGCCAGGGTAATGCAGCGAGACGCTTGTGGTAGGCGGCGATCACATTGGCGACCATCGCCTGCGCCTTGGCCTTCGCATCGGGAGGGAAATATTTCCGGGCGTATATTTTGCCCACTGCGTCACCGAGGTTGACGTTGACTACGGCGATGGCGCGTTGCTCGCGGGGGCGCTGTTGTTGCACCCCGCTGAGAACTTTGCCGTAAAAGTCGAACTGCTCATTCGCAAGCGTGCTGGGAAGGACAGCGGCATAGCCGTCGATGAAGTGGAAGGCGAGCCAGTCTTTCCAGGTATCGAGGGGAACGGAGGCGACGAGCGCGGACTCACCGGCGAGAGCGGTGGGCGTCCACACCATGAACTCGTGCTGATTCGCAAGGCCCGCGCCTTCGAAGTATGCGTCCCAATCGAGCCCGGGAGCTTTGGCGGCGAAGTCGGGCCGCGTCCAGAGATTGTTGGCCTTGGCGATGTCTTCGATGTCAGAGAGGCTGATATGGTTTTCGGCGATGGAATGCTCGAGGGCGACGACGCGAGCGGCGCGCGCATCGGCATCGTCAAAACCGGCGAGCCGCAGCATGGCAGCAACATGAGCGGCGTATTTCGCGCGAATCTGCTGCATGTGCTCGCTGTCGCCGAGGTAGTAGTCGCGGCTGGGCATGGAGAGCCCGCCCTGAAGCAGGTAGGGCATGTAGCGGTTGGAATCGCGGAAGCCTGGAGCGACCCACAGACCGAACAGATTAGAGGTGTTGAAGACGGCGTTGTTCAGCAAGTCAACGTCGGCGCGAAGTGTTTTGCCAAGGGCGAGAGCCAGTTGGTGCTTGTCTTGAATGGCCGCGATTTCTGCAAGCTGAGGCTTGAGCGGATCAAGGCCCCGGGCTTCGATTGCGGACTCGTCCATGAATGCGTTGTAGACGTCGGCGATTTTGCGCGCTTCAGTGCCCGCAGGGGCGTTGGATTTAGACGCGTCTTCAACGATGGCGGCGGTGCGCTCACGGCTGAGGTCGGCCAGCGAGGAAAAGACACTGAGGCTGATGCGGTCGGGAGGGATCTGGGTACGATCGATCCATGCGCCGTTGACGTAGAGGTAAAAATCGTCTCCTGGCTTGACGGAAGGATCCATGTTGGCGACGGCGATGCCATGCGTTGGCGCAGGGCTGGTTACCTGGGTGGTCGCCTGAGCGCGCAGATTAACAACTGCGAGGGTGGACGCCGCAAGAACGAGAAATACCTTGCGCGCCAACGCGTTCGGTCGATCAAGAATACCGTCGACCGTGTCGAAAATTTCAAGCGTGAAGCGCAGATGGGAGTCTCGCGCGGTGCGGGTCATTGCGGACGCGCCTCCTCTCTCAAGGATAGACTCTGGCATTGCGATGTTCGATGAGAAAGTGGCAGTACAAGCGCTGGACACCGCCAGCGGAGTGTTGGTGAGCAGCCAAACCCTATGCGCAAGCTAGCTCGCGATCCACTGCTTCCACATGGACCAGATGGCGGCGGCCTTATTCTGATGTACAGACTTTCCCGTGTCTGATTTTGCCCAAACCGTGAAGCAGCAGGCCGACATCGTCAAGGTGATCGAGAGCTATATCCGTCTGCGCAAGGCGGGTGCACAGAGGTTCACCGGACTGTGCCCGTTCCACAAAGAGAAGACGCCTTCGTTCAGTGTGCACGCGGGACAGCAGTTTTTCTACTGCTTTGGGTGCCAGGCTTCGGGCGACGTGTTTTCGTTTGTGGGCAAGATCGAGAACGTCGGCTTTCCCGAGGCAGTTCGAATTGTCGCGCAGAAGTCCGGCATCCCTCTGCCCAAGCGGGAGTTTTCGTCGCCGGAGGAAGCGGCCGGAGCGCGGTTGCGGGCACGATTGCTCGACCTGCACGAAACCGCTGCCTCGTGGTTTGAGGAGCAGTTGCGCGGCCCGGAAGGGGCGCTGGCGCGGGAGTATCTGGCCGGGCGCGGGCTGACCGCCGAGGGAATCGCTAAGTTCCGCATCGGCTACGCGCCCGACAGCTTCAACGCTCTGCGCGACCGGTTAAGCGGCATGGCAGATAACGAGACACTGCGAGCCAGCGGGCTCTTCAGCTCGAAGGAACAAGGGGACGGAAGCCAGGGGCCGATCTACGACCGATTCCGCAAGCGTGTGATGTTCCCCATTTGCAACGAAGGCGGGCGAGTGATCGCGTTTACGGCGCGAACTCTGGAGACGGGAGAAAAAGCAGGAGCCAAGTACATCAACTCACCGGAGACGCCGCTCTACACGAAGGGCCAGGTGCTGTTCAACCTGGATAAGGCGAAGCCGGCCATCCGCGCGCTTGAGTTTGCCCTCCTTGTGGAGGGCCAGATGGACTGCATCAGCGTGTTTCTGGGCGGGATTCAGAATGTGATCGCAACGAGCGGAACGGCCTTTACTGAACAGCAGGTGGCCATTCTGCGGCGGCACACCTCGAACGTGATTGTGAACTTCGATCCCGACACGGCGGGAGCGAATGCCGCCGAGAAATCGATCTCGCTGCTGACCGAGGAGGGTTTTGCGGTGAAGATCGTCACCCTGGATGGCGGCCTTGATCCCGATCGGTTTATCCGGGAGCGGGGTGCGGAAGTCTACAAAGAGGCGTTGCGGGGAGCGCGCCGGCAATCTGACTATCTGATTGAACGCGCGCGGCAATTGTTCCCCGGCGCGGTCACGGACCAGAAGGTGAAGCAGATGAACTTTCTGCTGCCGCACATCCGGCGCATGCCTGAGGCGCTGGCGCGGGAGCAGTTCGCGGCAGATGCGGCGCAGAAACTCGGCATCGGTTCCGCGGTGCTGCGCGATGAGCTGAGGCAGGCGGCACTGAAGCGGCGGGACCACGTGGAGGCGCGACAGACGGTGCTTACCGAAGTGGAGCGGGTGCTGCTTCGGGCATTGGCGATCACTGATCCTGACGGCGAGCAGGCACGGAAATTGGCAATCGATGCTATCGGTGAGCAACCTGGGTGGTTCGAGCACCTGGTGGCATTCAGGGCCATGCAGGTTCTGGCCACGCGTGCTGCCAAGGATCCGATGGAGGTCGTCGAAGATCCAGCTCAAAGGGCGTTGCTGGCCGAGGCGTTGCTGGCCGAGAACAGGCCGCCAGAGGAGGCCGAAGTTGCAAGCGCGCTGCAGGAGGTCGAGGAACGGGCAATCGAAAGCCAGCAAAGGGACCTGCGCGCTTTAATTGGTGAGGCTGAACGGCGTGGCGACCATGCCGAGGTGTCGGTTCTAAGCCGGAAAAAGCTTGAGATGGACCGGGCGCTGCGGCTGTTACATGGCCACAAAGTGCCTGAACGGTAAGGGTTTGGGAACTTGGATCCAAAGGGACCAGTCTTGGCAAAAGTTGCGTCAAAACGACAGTTTGCGGCGTCTAATTGAGTGTGAGCAGGAGCAGGCGGACGAGGGCGGGTACCTGGATTGGTTCGCATACGTCTGTGCTGGGTTGATTTTTCGCCGAATTTGTGCTGGCGCAAGCAAGTGAAATTGTGGTAATCTATTGATCTCAGTGAGGATGCGCGCCCCTTTGCCCCACACATGAGCTGCGGCTCGCGGGCGACCCAGGCGAAACCTGAAGCGCTGCCATCCTGTTCCGAGAAAATTTTTGGACCGCGTGAGCGGAGAGCGCTAGCGTGTCTCCGCGCAAAGGCTTCTAAACGGAAGTCTTTCTTTCGTGCGTCCGGAGGCGAATCCGGCGCCCTCGCGTGATCTGGAGTTGCGTTGGTCCGCGCGCCTGCGTGGAGTGGGCAAGCGAATCGACTGGGCGGCGCGCCCAGGATGAAATCCGGCGGGGCATGGCCTGCCGAAGAGAGTAGGGTATTTTGGCAATCGACGACAAATTCGAAGAAGATGTGCACAGCCTGATCGAGGTTGGCAAAGAGAAGGGCTATCTCACCTATACCGACGTGAACGACGCGTTGCCGGAAGAGATTGGCTCGGCCGACGATCTGGACGATCTGATTACAACCATCGGCACGCAGGGCATCGACCTGCTTGACGCGCCCAAGTTTCCCGGCGACAAAGAATTCGAGCTGGAAGAGGGCGAAGACGTCGAGCTCGATCTGACTCCGGGCACTCTGGAAAAGACCAACGACCCGGTGCGCATGTATCTGCGCGAGATGGGCACAGTACCACTGTTGACGCGCGAAGGGGAAGTAGAAATCGCCAAGCGCATCGAGCGCGGCCAGATGCGCGTGCTCAAAGCGATTTCGCGCTCGCCGATCGTGATTCGCGAGATTGCCGCGCTGGGCGAGGACCTGAAGCGCGGAGTGCGCAACGTAAAAGAAGTGGTGATCTTCGACGAGGAGGAGCTCACCGAAGAGGTGGTACTAGCTCGCGTGAAGGCCACCGTGACACGCACCGATGCCCTGGTGAAACACCAGAAGAAGATTGCGCAGCTTGACGAGAAACAGGCCGCCATCTCCAGCGGCAGCAAGACAAAGGTGAAGGAAGCGCGGCGGCTGCGCTGGGCGATTGCTCGCGAGAAAGTGTACGTTTCGCGCATTGTGCGCGAACTGAAGTACACCGCAATGGAACGCAAGCGCCTGCTGGACAAGGTCAACAAGACCGTGGACACCATGCGCACGCTGGAGCGCCAGATTCGCTCGCTCGAGCAGAAGTTCGACGCGTCAAAGAGCGAGGAACTGAAGAAGGAATATCGGCGTCAGCAGAAGAATTGCCGGACGGACCTGGAGAAAATCGAGGGCGACGCGGGCGTTTCGATCACCGAGCTGAAGCGCACCCAGCGCGAGATGATCCAAGGCGACATGGACGCAGAGCAGGCCAAGCGCGAGCTGATCGAAGCCAACCTGCGACTGGTTGTTTCGATCGCCAAGAAGTATACCAACCGCGGCCTGCAGTTCCTCGACCTGATTCAGGAAGGCAACATCGGCCTGATGAAGGCAGTGGACAAATTCGAATATCGGCGCGGCTACAAGTTCTCGACGTATGCGACGTGGTGGATCCGGCAGGCGATTACGCGCGCGATTGCCGACCAGGCGCGCACAATTCGAATTCCTGTACACATGATCGAGACCATCAACAAGCTTATCCGTACCAGCCGCCAGTTGGTGCAGGAGTTGGGCCGGGAGCCTTCGAGTGAGGAGATTGCACGGCGCATGGACATTCCCGTGGCCAAGGTGCGCAAGGTGCTCAAGATCGCGCAGGAACCAATCTCGCTGGAGACGCCAATTGGCGAAGAGGAAGACTCGCACCTGGGCGACTTCATCGAGGATCGCCAGGCGGTGTCGCCGTCAGAAGCCGTCATCGGCGTCAACCTGAAGGAATACACATCGCAGGTGCTGCGCACGCTCACGCCGCGCGAAGAGCGCGTGATCAAGATGCGCTTTGGACTGGAAGACGGCTCGGAGCACACGCTGGAAGAGGTCGGCCAGAGCTTCCAGGTAACGCGCGAGCGCATTCGCCAGATCGAAGCCAAGGCGCTGCGCAAGCTGCGGCACCCCTCGCGCAGCCGCAAGCTGAAGGCGTTTGTTGAAGGCGTAAAGGAGATGTAGGGCCGCGCAATCACACTCTTTCCGCAAAAGTCGCACGGAATGGGTGAGGCAACGAAGATTGGCGTCTTTGGCTGGAATTGAGCCGGGAGGAGCCGCGCTACCAAAATGGCGCGGCTTTTTTCTTGCCGGGTCTAGAAGCCGTAGTTCTTCTTCCGCAGCGCGTTCTTGTATGCATCGCGAGCCTTCTTGGCCGCCAACTCCGCGTCATGGAGCGCAAATCCGGCGTCATCCCAGCGCTCCATCGCCACCATGGAGTGGTCCTCTGTCGCAAGCGACTCTTCGGCGTGGATGGCGTCGACCCACCGATCCACCGCCTCCCTATACGCTTTCAGAAGTTGATCGAAGTCTGGATTTCCCATGCATGTGAACCTAGACGGGCCGCGAATGGGCGTCAATGCGGAACGCCATATTTTCATCAGAGATTTACGCTTAGTCCCCGGGTGTGAGGGGCCGAGACCTTTTCGCTTGAAGTTTCACGAACGCCATTACGGGATCGAAAGGAATTAGCAATCCTTGGTCCCGGCTATCGTTTCACGACCACCGCTAATGAATGCGCAGGAATCGCGAGTCTCACCGGCAGCGTCGCTTTCCGGTCCGCCTGAAACGGCGTTGCTATCGTAACTTCTCCGCTCATTCCTTCAAGTTGAAGTTCGGCGGATTCCGGGGCGTCGCCAAAATTGACAATCACGCAGGCGCGGCCTTTGCTGTCGGGTTCGAGAGGATCGAAAACAGAATAGCGAATATCCGAATCTCCTTTGATGGTCGCGCCCATCGTATCGTTGAAGCGTCCTAAGAACAGGAGGTCCGCATATTCTTTGCGGATTCGGATGAGTTCCGCGACATAGCGAGCAAACGGCCGGGTGAGCGGATCGTCAACTGACTCGCTGTAGTGGCGCGCCGCAATGTCCCACACAAAACCGTACCGCATGCCGTTGTTGATCTCGGTATAGTCACCGGGAGTGGTGCCGAAGATGGTTTCGGTCCACTCCGGGAAGGTGTACTTCAACACCGGCGATCCAATATCAATATTGCCCATCCGCATGTACGAGACATCAACGTACGGAAACGCTCGGTCGGACAACACTTCGCCGGCCAGGGAGAAACCGGGATCGATGGCTCGCGCTGCCGGCAACAGCTCTTTGAATGTATCCATGATGCCCGCAAAGAGCGATTGGTCGGGAGAAACGGGAAGATTCCTATTGAAGTCAAGCCTGCTTGAACCGTTTGACTTGTCGATCTGGAAGCCGTCTGCTCCGTCGCGGACGAGTCGGAGGTATTGATCCATCTCCATCTTCCGGAACTCGGGATGCGCGGGGCTGACCAATGTCATGTTCGACGGCGTGAGGCCGGCAGTCGCGCTAATGGTGCCTTCTCCCCATCCCAGGATTGTCCAATCGGGCGCCCAAAGGCCATCGACGGCATATTGCTTGAGCTGATTCTGGAAGAGCGGAGTGGCCGTATCCGCGACGTCGACGTTGGTAAAGATCAACGGATGAACCCCCATGGCGCGCATAGCGGCGAGCGCATTGCGAAACTCCTCCGGCGTTCCCAGGCGCGGATCGGGCTCGTATTGCGGGTAGCCTCGATCGATGCCGCCGATATTCCAGCCGAGAATCTCGAATGTGGTGATCCCGTATTTCTTGGCGTCGGCGGCCAGCTTGGGCAGTTCGCTGAAGCGATGCGCAATCACGTCTTCGCCGTTGGACAAGATGATGGATTGCCATGCATTTTCTTTGCGAAGCCAGTCGGGCGTGCGGCGGACTGTGAAGTGCTGATCAAACCAGGAACGATAGATCTTGCTGGCCTCGTGCCAATCTCCTTCGTGGACTTCGAGCGCCACAGGTCCCGCGTTGAATGTCCCGTTCCTCAAATAGGGCATGTTCACCCAACCCATCGTCAAACCGATGGGCTCGTTTGGCGGAAGTTCGGATGGCCCCGGCCAATTGTCCTTGATTTCTGCGCCTGTCGCGTAGGGGCGGAGCTCCACATCCAACAGCATCAACCGCGTGTCGGCATCCTGGTTGGCGTAGTAATATCCGATGCCGGCCTTGGGGTTGTAGATATCGATCCACCCCATCGACATGCCCCCCGGATAGCTGAAGCTCATCGCGTCGTAAGGAATGCCGAAGTTGCCGCCGCCGCCAAAAAATCCTGGACGGAAGCGTGTAAACAGGACGGGTGACAGATTGTCATTCCCACCGGGAACCATTGACTGCGTATCGAGCCGATCGTCGATGCCTTTTTGTCCGCCAATGATCCCGTACATCACCTCGGCCAGCGGGCGATCTGTTGGGTTCTCGACCTCAATCGAAAACTGAACCTGCTCGCCTGCGGTATGAATCCGATAACGCACTTTTACCGGAACCGTCTCCCGGCTGTTCTTCAGCGAATCATAGGTGCAGAGAACTCCATCAGGTGTTGCCTCGATGTGGCTCACTTGCTGATCGCGGCTATTGAAGTAATTGGCCTCGTATCCTTTCTGAGGGATGAGAATACGGAAATTTTCGCCGAGACGCGGTTCGCCGATTACATCGAGACTCGGACTCTTCCAGTGCAACCCGACTAGATCGCCACTCCGCTCCGACAGGCGCAGCGTGGCAAGTGGCGTGTCGATGTCCTGCGACTGCGGCCACAGCGGTGGAATAAAGGCGCATAGCATCAACAGGGCAATCGCATACGTTATTCTTTTTTTCATTGTTCCTCGCGCGCGAGAGTCAAGGATTGGTTGAAGTGGAAGCCTTCTCAGGGGATGCAATCTGCACAGCCGGCCTGCGTCCTCAGTTTTGGCCGAAGACTCATCATAGCAATAGTGCGACGATTGAAACCGCTCTCCGAATCGAAGACACACCTGGGCGAATTATTTGTAGCTCCATGGGTTGCTTCAGGGGAATCGTGTCGAAGCGGCTGACTCAGCGCGCTATCTGTCAGATGTTCTCTGTGTCACGGCAGCGAACCGAAGACAGCAACTGCCGACGGCGTGCCAACGTAGACTTTACCATTTACCACTAACGGCGTGATGAACTTGTTGCCGCTGCCGAATTGATCACGGCCATTTGCCGCCTGGTTGCTGTTGTAAAGCTCCTGCAGGTTAGTCGCGTTGTAAGCGTGCAGTACTGCCGTCGCGGAGTTCTCCACCGCCCACACAATGCCATTGGTGGTTCCGTTGGCGCTCACTGCGGGTGTGGTCCCGGGGTAAGCAAAACTGTTCGTGCTCGTGAAACTCGCGGATGTTGCCAGGCGGGCGTTGGTGATCGTGAAGGCTTTGAGTGAATCGCCGACCGCTCCGTAATACACCGTGTTATTGAAATAGGCGGGCATGGAAAAAACACCAGCGATCGCTCCATTGACCTGCTGGTAGATTGCGCTGTCACTCTGTGCGTTGAACTTGCCCATCGAATCACGATTGATCACGTAGATGTTCGAATCCTTTCCCGCGCCCACAGCCAGGTGATGAATGACGCCCGAGGCATCACTCAGGTCTGGCAACACGAGTGCTCCCCCTGAGCCCAGATCTTCGTCGTTCGCCGATTCAGTGACAGTGTTGTAGGGCTCGAAGTAGTCAGCCACTGCAAGAGCGCCGCCCGTGGTCGACACTTTGAGGAATGCATTGCCAAAGTCACTGCTCGCCGGAAGACCGCTCGCATTGAATGTGGTGTCGAAGGTTCCGTTCGCGTCGAGAAAGTAAATGTTCCCACTCGAATCCGCGGCCAGACCTGCGCCCGACATCCAGATGGAACCTTCGCTGCCATTCGGCGTCAGATTGAGCAGGCTGACCTGCGCAAGTGTCGACTCGCTGTATCCCATCAGCCAGCCCGTATACGGTTCCTGATCGCAGTGCGAGGTCCATCCCATATAGATCGTGCCATTCAGGAGCAATAGGCCCACACGTTCGGCGTACTGGCTCGGATCGAAAACTACATTTCCACCCGAACTGTTGGCGCCTGTGCCCGGATAGGTCGCACGTATCTCAGTCGGACTGCCTGCAAGCTCCGCCCCTGTGGTTGCATCCAGCGCGTGAAGCCGCTGATGATAGTTACCCGACTGATCCAATGACATGCCCACAACGAAGATCGTGCCGTGAGTTCCGGCGCTGCGATCAATCACCGGCGTCGAGGTAATGCCGATTTCCGGTGAGATTTGGCTGCACCCGTGATCTCCGCTGGTGGTTTCACCGGCGCCGAGGATCGAGGTCTTCCATATTTGAGTTCCTGAGTCCGCGTCAAATGCATAGGCACTATCGTGCTCTGTGACCACGTACACCACATTGCGTACTTGTCCGCCTGCATTCAGTTTCGAGAGATAGAGCGGTTGTCCATCCACCTTTCCATCCACGGGCAGTGTCATCAACAACCCGAACGTCGACGAATTGACATTGGCCGGCGTGAGAATGGTCTCATTTGGATTCAAGCCGGTCCGCGCGATGTCGTCGTGGTAGGTCACTACATCCACACCTGAGCCCGCAACAGCAACATTCACGCTGACCGCGATTGAGACAGTGTGACTCAGACTTCCCGAGGTGCCCGTCACCTGCACTGTCGAAGTGCCCGCTGCCGCTGACGCCGTTGCCGCAAGATTCACCTGCTGCGGCGTTCCCAGCGTGAGGCTCAGCGTAGAAGGCGATGCGCTAACGCCCGTCGGAAGTCCACTCACCGTTACGGTAATTGCCCCTGAAAATCCGTCGAGGGCCGTCGCTGAGAGTGTCACCGGCTGCGCGCTTCCTCCGGCCGTCAGGCTCAGGCTCGTCACGTTCGTCGATAGGGAAAAGTCTGGCACGCTCGGCGTGTTTTTCGCCGCCAGGGCTCCGCCGCAACCACTCAAGAATCCCGCGGAGACGAGAATCGTCAGCCAGCACGGTATTACCTGCCTCGCTTTGGACATGACGCTTGTTGTCCTCCGTTAATGAGTTGGACGCAATCGACCGAGCATTTCATTCGAAATTTAAGAAAAGTTCCCCGTTTGCCGAATATCGATGGGGAATCGTGACGGGGACTGAGCAAAGCCTGAGCATACCAATCCGTCAGCTCGTCGAAACCTCTGATCTGGTTCGATGCATTACTTCGGTTTGACGTCTCGCCGACGAAAGGCCGACTGCATGCGAACGAGTCTCCGAAGTGGTTGCCGTCATCCAAGATTCCCATCGATCCGCGCGTGCCTGCGGGTGCATTTGCGCCTATATTGTTGGGTTCCTGGTTTTTCTTCGGTCAACAACCTGCCACCTGGGGCTTTTGAATGCCATGCGCTCGACTATAATCGCCCTTTGATCGCGCACGAGCAGAGAGCCCTGCCTTTGGACAATCCGTTTGCCTTGGGCTGTTCCGCAGCGCGCGTCTGAAAGGCGATTATTGATGAACGACATCACGCGCCGTCAATTTGCCAAGACGATAGCAGTCGCGGCCGCTCTGGCTGGAACTTCACTACCAGAGTTTTCCTTCGGCCAGGCGCCAACTGGCCAAGCGAACCGCGAATTTCCGCAGGGGTTTCTGTGGGGATGCGCCACCGCGGCATACCAGATTGAGGGTGCCGTGCATGAGGGCGGGCGCGGACTGACGAATTGGGATGTTTTCTCGCACACACCAGGCAAAACCCACAACGGAGATACAGGTGACATGGCCGACGACTCCTATCACCTTTACAAGGAAGACGTGAGACTGCTCAAGAACCTTGGCGTGAAGGCGTACCGGCTGTCGATCGCGTGGTCGCGGATCTTTCCCCAAGGAACGGGCCAGCCAAACCCAGTGGGACTGGATTATTACAAGCGCGTCGTGGATGAGTTGCTGGCAAACGGCATCACGCCTTACGTCACGCTCTTTCACTGGGACCTGCCGCAAGCGTTACCTGATGGCTGGCAGTCGCGTTCGACGCCGCTGGCCTTCGGCGACTATGCCGGTTATGTGGCTCGCCAGCTCTCCGATCGCGTACATCATTTTATGACCACGAACGAGATCGTCTGCTTTACCGATCTCAGTTACCTCAAAGGCCAGTTTGCGCCGGGGCTCCAGCTGCCAGCGGCAGAGGTAAACCAGGTGCGCCACCACGGGATCCTCGCGCACGGTCTGGGCGTTCAGGCCATTCGCG
The DNA here is from genome assembly GCA_963758785.1 of uncultured Acidobacteriaceae bacterium. Lineage (GTDB taxonomy): Bacteria > Acidobacteriota > Terriglobia > Terriglobales > Acidobacteriaceae > Telmatobacter. The sequence continues at coordinate 575,688 of CAVWXA010000003.1, read as the reverse complement.
CCAACGCGCATACGGCGCAGGTGGGACTGGCGGAGAACGCAACTGTGTATGTGCCTGTGATCGAGAACCAGGCGAACATTGAAGCGGCGCAGCGCGCAACCCGCGATGGAAACGCGCCGTTTTTGACCACGATCCTCGAGGGCAAGTATCCCGACAGCTACCTGGAGCGAGAAGGAGCGAACGCACCGAAGATCGAACCGGGCGATATGAAGGCGATCGGGAGCCAACTCGATTTCGTCGGTCTTAACGTATACACGCCCAGTTATGTGCGCGCGGACGACTCGCCACAGGGATACGCGATCGAGAATCGGCAAGCCTCATATCCGCACATGGCCTCGCCTTGGCTCTTTATCGGGCCAGAATGCATTTACTGGGCGGTTCGCAATGTGAGCGAACTCTGGCATCCGCGAGCCCTCTACATCACTGAAAACGGCTGCTCAGCCGATGACGTAATGACGCCTGCCGGCCGCATTGAAGACACTGACCGGGTGATGTATCTGCGCAATCACCTCACGCACCTGCACCGCGCTGCCGCGGAAGGATATCCGATCAAGGGCTACTTTCTGTGGAGTTTGTTGGACAACTTTGAATGGGCCGATGGGTACAGCAAGCGCTTCGGACTTCACTATGTGGACTTCAAAACAGAGAAGCGCACGCCCAAGCTCAGCGCAGAATGGTACCGCGAAGTGGTTGCGCGGAATGCGGTGGTGTAAAAAGGCAGGGAATAGGGAGTAGGGAATAGAAACACCCCACTCGCGCTTCGAGTCGTTGACGATCGCTTGTAGCATAGGTGGTCGGACGCGCGCTATGGCTTGAACTGCGCGAGTTCAGTTTGCGCACGGTCCAAATCTTCCGGAATACCGATGTCGAGAAAGTATCCATCGACTTTGTAGGCATTGGGACGAAGACTGCCAATCTCGGGAGCGAAGAAATCAGTTTCGATTGAGAACTTCTCCTTTAGCGCGGGCGGCCACACAAGATTCTTCGCGAGGACGTAGGTGCCGGCGCTGATCCATCCGGGACCAGAGAGGCCTTTCTCTGCGAAGCCCACGATGCGCGTACCTTCGAGGATTACGCCGCCGTAACGGGCAAGGTCGGGGTGGTGAACGACTGCGATGGTCACGCCAGCGCATTCTGCCGCGTGAAAGCGCATCATGTCGGCGTAATCCGCTTGGAGAAAAGTGTCGCCGTTGAGCACCAGCACAGATTCTTCCTGAGCCTGCGCAAGCGCGAGGCGAATGGCTCCTCCAGTTCCGAGTGGAACGCTCTCGATGACGTAGTCCACATGCATGCCATGAAATGAAGAGCCGAAATGCGCCTGGATGACCTGGTGCAGATGGCCGACGGAGAGCATTACGCGATTGCAACCGGCGCGGCGCAACTGAGTCAGCAGAATTTCAAGAAAGGGGCGACCGGCGACCGGCGCCATTGGCTTGGGCACGCCTTCGAGGCGCGACGCCAGCCTCGTGCCGAACCCGCCGGCGAGAACGATGGCTTCCATGTCGGCCTACGCCTTTGCCGCGGCGGTGGCAGCGGTGGCCACAACATGCTCCGTGGCTAAGTACCGGTGCTCCACGATCATGCAGAAGATATGCTCGAGAGCAAGGTGCGCCTGCTGAATGTACATCGTGACGTCAGAGGGGATGCACAAGCAATAATCACAGAGCGGTGCCATCTTGCCACCCGTTCTTCCGGTGAACCCAATCGTGGCGATGCCCATCTCACGACTTAGTTCGAGCGCACGCAGCACGTTGGGTGAGTTGCCTGAGGTGGAGATGCCCAGGAACACGTCTCCGCGTTGCCCCAACGCCTCAATCTGGCGCGTAAAGACGCGTTCAAAGCCGTAGTCGTTGCCGACCGCCGTCAAGATAGAGGAGTCGGTGGTAAGCGCTACAGCCCGCATCGCCGGCCGATCGTCGACCAGCCGGCTGACGAATTCCGCCACCAGATGCTGCGCGTCGGCCGCGCTGCCGCCGTTGCCTGCCGCCATCAATTTGCGCCCGGACTTTAGCGCTTTCGCCGTTGCATCCGCAGCTGCGATCAGCGTGGCGTGCAGAGCGGAGTCGCGGGCCACCGCTTCACCAACGCTCAAACCCTCAAGTAACTTCTCACGCACCAGATCGCCCATTGCACTCTCCAAATTTATGCCTCGCCCGGTGAGAGGGGGACGCGAAGGCTCCGCCGCAGGCGTCGCACAGCTCTCAACTCAAGAGTTCATCGTAAACCAGAATGGGCACGGTTTGGTGGCCACATGCTCTCGGAGAATCACGGAAGTCGCACGGTTAGAACCGCTCGGACATGTCACTCATTTACGTGCTTTGAAAGAAAGTCCGCCATGATGTGGCTCGCCTCGACTGACTCGGGCAATTGGGCGTTGTACCAGAACGCGTGAGGAAGCGCGTCGAAGACGACAAGGCGAGCGTCAACACCGGCTCGAAGAAAGGCGCGGTGAAGGTTCGCCGTGCCACTGAGCAGCATGTCTCGTCCGCTGGAGATAAAGAGCGTGGGTGGCAGGCCGTGCAGGTCAGCGTAGATGGGCGAGAGGACCGGGTCTTTGGGATCGGCGCTGCCGATGTAGTAGGGATCATGTGGACCGCCGTTTGGCGGCTCAAGATGGCCGGAGAGGCCTTGCACCGAATAGATCGACGACGAATCGCCCGCACGCGCGAAGTCTCCCATGCCGCTGAAGATGCCCAGCGCAGCGGGCATGGGCAGTCCCAGTTGTTTGAGCTTGACGGCAACTTCGCCAGTGATGATCGCTCCCGCCGAGGTTCCATAAATTGCCACGTCACCGGGTTTGTGTGTTTTCAGCAGTTCCTTGTAAACAGCAATCGCGTCATCGACACCTGCGGGGAATGGGTTCTCCGGCGCAAGGCGATACATCACAGCGACGACCTTCACCCCGGAGTAGCTGGCGATAGGAATTGATTCGGCGTAAGAACCCGAATCGGAGTTAAACCCGCCGCCATGGATGTTGATGAAGACTTTGTCGCGATTGGCCTGCGGAACCTGGTCAGGGGTGACAATGCGTACGGGCACGCCGGCGATCTTGTTTTCGACGATCTGGTTGGGACAGAGCTTCGTCCAGGCCACTCGTGCGGCATCTGTTGACGCATCGGTGCGGGCACGGCGTTCTTCCAGCGACTCTGGCGGCCCCTGGTCCGCTATGGCGCGCGCAAGCATGTGTTGTGCTTCAGGACTGACGGTTTGAGGCAGCGGCACGATGCGTGTAACGTGCGCCGTACCCTCGGCGTCGATGTAGGATGTGTCGCGATTGGGTGCGTCTGCCGCCGATGTGGGAAGTGGAGCGGGTTGCTGCGCGACCAAAACTGCCGATGCCAACACAACGATGACTGCGGCTGGACGGAGCCTGGAATGCATGGTTGCGGTTCCTTCTGGAGAGATTTGCTCAACAGACAGGCATTCTGTCATGACGAAGTGGTCAGCGTCCACCTCGCTGGCGTAGTTCGATGCCAGTGGCGCGAAGAGAATGTGGTGACAAACGATGCGGAAGCCATGCAACTTTTGAGATTTTTTTTGCGGCGATACGACCGGCACAGGAAGACGCGAACTGCGCTTACCTGTGCCGGATGTTTTCTTTCGTTCATTCGTATTAGTGCGGTATGACCAGCAGACTGGCGTCAAGCAATTTCTCGGTCAGCCTATCCAGAGCCAACTGGAATTTGTATGAAGCAGCCCGCACACTCATGCCCAGCAGACTGGCCGCTTCGACCTGGGTGTACTCCTGAAGCACAATCCGGGCCAACAACTCGCGATCGAGCGAGCCCAGTTTGCTCAGGCAGTTTTCTATATCGAGAACAAAAATCACCGCGTCTTCGAAGGTGCGGACTGGGCGGCTTGACGCCCAACCTCGCCCGACAGGATCGCCGAGAATCGACGGTGCTCTGCCTACCTGCATCGATGCGTACAGGTAGCGCCTGAGCAAGCTCTCCGTGTGCCTCCTGTAAAAGGCCAAGCTTGCCGGAGGCCTGGATTGTATGTTTGCCGGTTTCTTTTCGGGCCTCGCTGCGGGACCTCGTTCCCATCTCCTCCGTTCGATTTGCCAAGCTGCCTGTCCCGTGCCTGCTTCGCAATCTATCGGCAATCGGAGCGCTGCGCTCATTGCGCACCTCCGATTGCATCAGCCACCGCCCATACTCTGTCGAGTTGCTTATTACCCGGCCGTCCACGCAGCCTGCGGCTTTCCGGCAATGGAAAATCTCTAAGTTTTATCGCACATTCCTTGCAATACACACTTCCATGGGTCTGGGCACGGTACCAAAGGCAACCACACCCCTCGCAAACTTTCAATTGCACGCGCACTTCCATGACTGATTCTCCGTATTTGTATCTTCTCCCGTCGGCATTTTTTCGAACTGTTTGTGCCGCGGGGTGAAGAGAACCAGGCTAGGCAACTCAGGTTTCTTGTGTCCTGATGGGGGACTGCCGCCTGGGCTACTCTTGTTGTCTGTCATGACCATCGGCGCGCAGATCCTGGAGCTTTCTCGAATGACTTGTCCGGGCCGCCATTGGAGGGCGTCCTGGCACGGGAATGGGAATACCCGGTTCAACTTGACCCCCGGGTCATTGTTCAAACGCCGCCGCGAAAGGCACTATTACGTCTCCGCTGTCACTGACGGCAGCAAACGTTTCCCTAAAAATTCCTACAAGTCAATGCGTGATTAAGTAATCCCAATCTAGGATTGTGATTCCCTTCCGTCAACACTTAGTTGACGCTTTCCATTCCCCAGCTTCTCAAGCTTTGCCAGTGCGCTCAGAACGAAGGCCAACCAGCCCTGTTAGCTTTTCCAAGAGATACCGGGGTGCATTCGCTCCCATTGCTGGCGGCGAATTTTCCACAGATGAACTTTACTCAGATGCACGAACGTCTGCGCGTGGAACTGCTGCGAAGGATACAGCGGGGTACGCTCAGCGTCTCGTTGTTGGCTCGGCAGACGGGTTTTGGACAGGCTCATCTCTCCAACTTTCTACATAGCCGCCGCCAATTATCGCTTGAAGCGATGGACCGAATTCTGGCCGCGCAACGATTGGCGGTCGCCGACTTGCTGCCCGACACGCGGCAAGCGGAGCTTTGGCCGGAAGGGGCGGATGGCATCGCCGTACCTGTGGTCTCGCATTCTGTTGCGCTTTTCGAACCGCAGATCCGGCCTGCCGCCATCGAGTTTCTGCTGCACTTGCCTGCCGCAAGCCTTCAATCAATGCACGCGCGCGGCTTGAATGCTCGCCGTACCTGGGAACGGTTTGTCGCCATCCGCGTGCCACCTGCCGATTCCCTGCCGATGGATCCGCTGGTGCTCCCGGAAACAATTGCGCTTATCGATCGTCACTACAACTCGCTGCTGCCTTACCGACCCGACCGGCAAAATCTCTACGCAGTCCGCAACGGCTCACATTTGACGCTTCGCTTTGTGGAGTTTCTTGCCAGCCGCCTGGTCTTGCGCCCACATAACAACACGTTTCCCGTCCACCTGATTGAGGTGAATCCGGAGGAGTCGCCAAACGAGTTGCTGGCGGGACGGATTGCGCTCATTCTGAATGAGTTGTGAACAGTCGGATGCGATGCGCAGAAGAAGAGTCAGGGCTCTTGATATAGGATTCTACGGCGGTTGCAAGGTAGCGACGGCAATTCTTGAATGTCTCACTTCTCCCCAGCGCTGGCAGCTCATTGACAATGGGCCGCGTTGCGAACCCGGGGTGGTCGCATCAACTTGATAGAAGCGGTTTCGAGATACAGTAACGCTGCAATCGCTATCGGAGATGCTGTCGCAACGGACTGCGATTGCAATCTCTCGCAGGAGAATTCGATGGTGATCAAGCAATTCAGTGAAGGAGAACCCTTTCGCTGCGCCGGCAACGAGTTCGTGATGCTGCTGCCTCGCGACGAAACTGGCGCGTGCGAGGCGGTGCTGCAGATGGTGCGGCCGGGCGGGACGACTCCCAAGAACAGACATGAAACTTTTATGCAGATTTATCTAATCTGGAGCGGCGAGGCGAACGTCTTTATCGGAGAGGAATCACGGCAAGTGCGCGCGCCGGCGGTGGCTTTCGTTCCTCCGCGCACAGAACACTGGGTTGAAAATGCGCTGCCCGATCGGGAGTTGCATTACGTCTATATCAGCGTGTGGCCGAACGGGATTCCTTCTGAGGAGATCGAGGGCGGCTGGAAGAATGTTTACGCCAAGATCATCGATAGCTATGCGAGCCGCGGATATCCGGTGGATGCAAAGTAGGAACAGAGGGTCGCTTAAATGCAAATCACTGACATTGCCATTAGCGTGATCGCCAATCCCCACAGCGAGATGGTTTCAGCGGGCGTGAAGGGCGGCAAGGCCGCGCACGATATTGTCTTTCTTCAGATCAAGACCGATGAAGGCCTCGAAGGCCACGCGTTTGCGTGGGGCGGACGGAGCGGACAAGCTACTGCGCATCTTATCGGCTCGATCATTCGCCCGCTGCTGATCGGACAGGATCCCCTGAACCGCGAGTTGCTGTGGCAGCAGGTGCGGCGGATGGACCGCTGGTGGGGATTTCTGCCGATCTACGCACATGGGCCGGTCGACGTGGCGTTGTGGGACCTGGGCGCGAAGGCGGCGGGTTTGCCGCTCTACCGTTTTTTAGGCGCGTATCGCACCAAGCTTCCGGCTTACGCGAGCTCACTTATTCTGCCAACCATCGATGCCTTTGTACAGCAGGCACAGGAGTACCGCGCCAAGGGCTATCGGGCGTACAAGATCCATCCGTGGGGCGATCCGGCTCGCGATGTGGAGGCATATCGCGCATTGCGCTCGGAGTTGGGCGATGAGATAGTCCTGATGAGCGATCCCGTAGCCGGGTACACGCAGCAACAGGCGCTCAGAATCGGGCGCGAACTGGAGCGGCTGAACTATTACTGGTTTGAGGAGCCACTGTCGGATTACGACATTTATGGCTACCAGGAACTGTGCCGCGCACTGGAGATTCCCGTCGCAGGCGTTGAGTCCACGCCCGGCGGTTTGTTCGGAACCACACAGTATCTTGTGCAGCGCGCTGTCGATATCGTGCGCAGCGATGTGTCATGGAAGGGCGGCGTGACCGGCCTGATGAAGACGGCCGCGTTGTGCGAGGCCTTTGGCGTGAACTGTGAAGTCCACACTACGACGAACGCATTGCTGGACGCGGCGAACCTGCATGTGAGTTGCTCCATTCGCAACTGCGAGTACTTTGAAGTACTCATTCCGCAGGAGCCTTTCTGCTTTGGCGTGCGCAACCCCATCACAATCGAAGCCGATGGGTATGTTCAGGTTCCCGAGGGGCCTGGTTTGGGCATGGAGATCGACTTCGACTTGCTCGACAACCATCTTCTCTGCAAATTGTAGAGCAGTTCAAAACTGCCAGACGAGTCCGCTGGAGATGCGGCCGAAGTTATTCGGCAAGCCGGGAATGCGGTACGGGATGTTGAGAGGGCCCGGAGGCTCGAGAGCGAAGTTGGCCCATTGATAACCGCCGCTGACACGAAAGGCGAAGCGCCGCGTGAGCGGTGTGTCGAGGCCGCCACCAAGGAGAGTTGAAAACGAGGCAGTCTCTCCCGTTGTCGCGTTCGCCCCCCAATTCTTGTTTATGCCGCCGTCTCCCACCAGTCCTTCAGCAAACGCGTACTCTCTGCCAAAGTGCCGGCCGAACTGACCGCCAGCCAGGATGAAGTAAACGTGCTGCGGTGCGTTCAAATTCGTGCCGATATATCCGGGGACTTCGAGTTTGAAACGAAGGCTATGCCAGGACGGGAAAGCGAAGGATGTGTCCCATCCATTGAGAGGCGTGTGCGCACCAGGAACTCCGTTGATGCTATTGGAGAGGAAAGTGTAGCCGCCATAAAGCTGGTAGTGAGGGGGCGCCTCCGATTGGGACCAGAGTGCAGACGACAAGCACACCAGCGTAATAAGCATCATCAAGCGAAATGGCATTCCAGACCTCAGATTATGTGCTCGCATCCATCCGATCGGCTCGGTTTTAATTTTGAGAGCGTCTTGTCTCGGGCATAGCGCCGGCTTATCCCGGACGAAACGATCGCACACCGTGTCAACTATTTGGGTACGCCCCGCTCGCCACATCCTTTGCAGCTTGAATCAGGTTCTCCGGACGGCCAAGATCGCGCCAATAAGCGCCGTCGGCGCGGAAGGCGAGAATCTTTTCGCCGTTGAGCAGCGAGACGGAGATAGGCGGCAATGATGGAGAAGGCGCCTTCTTCGCGCATCTTCGAGAAGATTTGCGGGCGAGATGACGTGAATGCCGGAAAAGGCCAGTGCGTGGACATTGTGGCGCGGGCCGGACCAGTTCGGGCGCTGCCATCGGAGCCTGCTGCGGCGGCCGCAGAGCTGGCCTTGCCGTCAAAGAGCAGATAGCGCGAAGTCTCGCGGTGCTGCACGGCCAGCGTGGCGAGGGCGTTGTGTTCCGCGTGGAAACTGCATCATCCGGGCGAGATCGATGGTGCTGAGGACATCGACGTTGTGCACGATAAACGGCTCTTCAGGCGCCTTGATCGCCCTCGAGGAAAAACCATGCGGCCTTCTTCAATCCGCCGCCGGTGTCGAGCAATATGTCCTTCGCGGGAAACTTCAATCCGCATGCCGAAGTTGCGGTTTGCTTGCAGGTAATCGACGATCATCTCCGGCGTAGTGATGGACGTTGACGATGACTTCGTTCACGCCGAAGGCGCGCAGGCGGCTGAGGGCGATCTCAAGCAGCGTGCGGCCGGCGACGGTGACCAGCGCCTTGGGGCGGTCGTCGGTGAGCGGACGCAGACGCGTGCCGAGGCCGGCGGCAAGGATCATCGCCTTCATCTAAGCAGCTTCTCCCGATTTGCCCATTTTTCGAGCTCGAGTATGCCGCACGACTACTTCCACGCCTCGGTCGCGCGCAGATGCTGCGCCAACTGCTCGGCCAGATAGACCGAGCGGTGCTGGCCGCCGGTGCAGCCGAACGAAACCATCAGGTTCGAGAAACCGCGCGCTGGTAATTGGCGACGCTCGCATCCACGAGCGAGAATGACATGAGAGAGAAACTGGTGGACGCTCTCCTGCCGGTCGAGATAGTCGATGACGGCTGCATCCTTGCCGGTGAGTGCGCGGAATTGCTCTTCGCGCCCGGATTGGGCAGGCTGCGGGCATCGAAGACAAATCCGCCGCCGTTGCCGGAGTCGATCGGTCGGCATGGCGATGGTGAAAGGAGAAGCTGAAGATGCGGACGGTGAGACCCGACGGCGGGGATGCGAGGTTCTGCAGTTTTTCCGATGACGAAATTGCTTCGAGAGCGTCAAGCAGCGCGGGCAGTGCGATGGGCAGCTTGACGTTTGCCGCCAGCCAGCGCAGGTTCTTGAGCGCGTAAGGAACGCTCTGCAGAAAATGCGCCTTGCGCTCATAGAAGCCGCGGAAGCCGTAGGCGCCCAGCGCCTGCAGGATGCGGACGTAGACGTACGCGTAGTAGTGCTCCATGAAAGCGTCGCGGTTGAGGATCGATGAAACCGGCGAGGCAGTCGAGATAGTAGTCGAGCAGTTGCTGGCGCAGTGCCGGCGGCAGATCGGCCTTGCCGTCGTAGAGCAGCGACGCGATGTCGTATTGCAACGCGCCTTTGCGGCCGCCCTGGTAGTCGAGAAAAAACGGCTGGCCGTCGCGCAAGCATCACGTTGCGCGATTGAAAATCGCGATAAAGAAAATATTCGTGATCGGCGGTCGAGCAGAAATTTGGTCAGGCGGGTCGAAGTCGTGCTCCAGCGCCTGCTCGTTGAAGGGAACGCCGGCCAGGCGCAGAAAATAATACTTGAAGTAATTCAGGTCCCAGGCGATGGACTGGCGATCGAAGCTCGCGCGCGGATAGCAGACTTTGTAATTCAGATCGCGGCCGGCTTCGACCTGAAAACGCGGCAACACGGCGACCACTTTGCGGTAGGCTTCGATCGCGGCAGGCGCGACGGTCGTCGCCGGCGCGATTGTGCGCTGAGAAATTCGAAGAGCGTGATGTCGCCGAGGTCTTCTTCAAGGTAAGCGCCCTGGTTCAGATCCTCCGCATAGATCTCCGGCACGGGCAATCCGTGGCGGCGAAAATGCCGGGAGAACTCGAGGAAAGCGACATTCTCTTCGCGCACGGAGTAGAGAATGCCGATGGCGCGTTGACCCGCCGCCCGCCAGCCGGACAATGACGCGGCCCGAGCCGCCGAGCTGGCCCTGAAGCGGCTGCACGCGCTCGGCCGGCAGATGGAAGTGCTGCTCGAAGAGCCGTTTTAGAACGTCCATGAACGTCTTCCGCGGAATCTCTAAGGTACCTGGACAAAGATAGCCACGCAGGGGAAGCGGACGCAAGACGCTCGAACCGCTCATTCCAGCATCACTCGACTTCGTGCGTCGTCTCGGGATTGTCAAAGCAGGTGAAGCGCGAGATGAAGTTCATTTGCACCGTGCCGGTGGGGCCGTTGCGCTGCTTGGCGAGAATGATCTCAGATTTGGCGCGGTCTGCCTCGGTCATCTCCTCGTCGCGGCTGTAGTAGGACTCGCGGTGGATGAAAGCGACCACGTCGGCGTCCTGCTCAATGGAGCCCGACTCGCGCAGGTCGCTCAGCATGGGGCGCTTGTCTTCGCCGCGGCGCTCGCTGTTGCGGGAGAGCTGAGAGAGCGCGACGACGGGCACATTGAGTTCCTTGGCCATGGCTTTGAGGCCGCGCGAGATTGCGGAGACTTCCTGCGTGCGGTTCTCGTAGCCTTTGCGACCGGCGCCGGGCAGCGTGGCCGACATCAGTTGCAGGTAGTCGACCACGATGAGATCGAGGCCGCCTGAGTTCTGCTTGAGGCGGCGGGCTTTGGCGCGCATCTCAGCAAGTGAGGAGCCCGCCGAGTCGTCAATGAAGATGCGTGAATCTACCAGCAGACTCAGCGCGTCCTGCAGTCTCTCCTGGTCTTCGCGACCCATGAAAGCCGGTTTGCAGTTTGCGCTGATCGACGCGAGCCTGCGCGGCCAACATGCGTCGCAGCAGAGACTCCTTGTTCATCTCCAGGCTGAAGACGGCAACAACAGCTTGATGATGCACCGCGGCATTCTGCGCGATGTTGATGGCGAGCGCCGTTTTGCCCATCGATGGCCGTGCCGCGATGATGATCAGCTCGCCCTTTTGCAAGCCGCTGGTCATGCGGTCGAGTTCGTAAAAGCTCGTGGCCAGGCCTGTTACCTCGTGGCTTTGCTTGTAGAGATTGTCGATGGTGCCGAAGGAATCGCGGACGATGACGTCGAGCGGCTGCAAACCCTGCGTCAGGCCCGCTTCACTTACTTCAAGCAGTTGCGATTCCGTCTCGTCAAGAACACCAATAGCGTCCTGGCTCTGGTCGGCCGCTTTGGCAATGGCCGCAGAGCAGATGCCCATAAGCCGGCGCAACATGCTCTTGTCTTTGACGATGCGAACGTAGTCTTCAATGACGGGGCGGCGTGGCAAACCTTCGGTGAGCGATGCCAGATAGGCCACACCGCCTACGGCCTCGATCTCCTTGTAGCGCGCCAGTTCGTTGGCCAGCGTCACGATGTCCACGGTGCGGCCGGTGTCCATCAACTCGCTCATACGCAGGAAGATACGGCGATGCGAGTCGAGCGAGAAGTCCTCGGCCTTGAGGACCTCGGCAGCCTCGGCGTGGGCGGCATTGTCGAGCAGAATGGCGCCCAGGATGGTTTTCTCCGCATCGATGTTCGCGGGGAGTCCGGCTTCCATTGTGAGTTCGGGGACGGTCGCCATATCAGATGAGTTTGACGCCTTCGGAAGCGCCGTGCAACATCGGAAAACGCGGGCGAATCTGAATAATCAGGAAAAACCGATCTTGAGATCGCATCAACGCATCAATCGGGGGCGGAGCGCTGTCGGGGTGCCACAACCAGAAATTGGCCATCCCAGCTTAGATCAAAATTCCCTCGGAAACCGCTTCAGCGCGCCGACCGAATTTCGTACTCCAGCTTTCCGGTGGCGCGTAGTTCGACCACGAATAGCGTCTTGTCCGGAACCGGGCCAACCACCTCACTGCAAGGCACGTTGGGATCGGGACACGCGGCGGGTCTCGGCCCGGTGATCTCGACCGGGGCGGGACGCATGGAGTATTCCGCCGTAGAGTAAACGGTGGCGGGGTCGAAGACAGGCACGTGTTCCACAATCTCGCCGTCGCGTTCGACCGACACCTGCACGCGGTCGTTGGCGAAAGCGACTTTCTTGTGGCCGCCTCCGCCGAGCGGATACTGCACCTGGGTGAAATCGTCGTTGTAACTCGCTTGCAAGCCGCTCGCCTCCAAGGGTTCGGCCCCGCTGCCTTGCGTACCCCACGCTGTTTCGGCACCGTGCGTTTGAGATTGCAGCATGACGCCAGTGACGGGCGACCACACAAAGGTCAACCCCAAGCGCTGCTGCTCCGAAATCACCTTGGGCGCCGATGCAAACGCCGCGTAGTAGGTGGGACGCCGTACGTAGGTGAAGACAATCGGCTCCCGCGTGTCTTTCATTTGCTCAATAAAAGACTCTTCGTTCAGCGGCCGCAGCATTTTGCGGGCCTCGGTCATCTGCTCGCCGGTCGGGTGCCAGTCGTAGTGCGCGCGCTGCAAAAAGCGGTAGGGTGAAAGCGCCTCGAAAACGCCCACGTTCAGCGGGTCAACCTGTGGCCACTCTTTTTCCATTTTTTCGCGGGCGTCATGAATCTGGTCCGCACGCCGCTCCGGTGGAGTGGCGAAGGCGCGCATGATGATGGCACGGTCGGCGAGGGGTGTATCCACGGCCGGAAAGATGGCGTGCTGCTGGCGGGTTTCGATGCTCCGGTTCGCCACCCAGAAAGGCTTTCCCGGTTCGGGCAGGAGATTATACGAGAGCCATTTGCCGAAGAGATTCTCTTCTTCGATGAGAATGTCGCCCAGGTGCGTGCCGCGCCAATAGTGGTACGCCATTTGCAGGTTTTCGTGGTGCGTATTCAGGGTGTAGCCCAGGTCGGGTCCGTCATGCTCATACATATAGCCGCAGGGGCTCTGCAATTCCGAGGGGCTGGCCTCCACCTGCTCCTTCAATCGCGCCGTGAGCGTTGCATCGGGATACATGGCGAGAAATGCCGCGCCGCCGGCGAAGATGTTGGTGTACTGGTTTGAATAACTCTTGCCGTGGCTCATCAAGTCGGGATCGTACAGCGTCGCGTGCACTGCCTTCCGGCAGCAATCAATAGCCCGCGTGTGCAGGGCAGGCTTGATCGGCGGCCCGGTCTTGAGCAGGCGCAGCGCCTCGGAGATGAATTTGACGGCGAAGGCAGTGGCCGCAAGATTCCATTGCTGTGGCCCGTATTCACTGAACTTTCCATCGGGTGACTGCAGGTTGCACCAGTACTCCAGAGCCAATTCGAGCCGTGCGCGCAGAGCGGGATTGGCGTAGAACTGGTTCCACTTGCGCGGGCTCGCGTAAAACCAGGCCAGCGTGAGAATGCTCTCCATGATGCGCGCGTTGTAGGGATGAAGTTGGGCTGTGCCCCGCCACACTGAAATGTTGATGAACCCGCGATCGGGCCCATCCGTCACAATGCTGTTGGCGATGTGCGGAAGGTACGTGAGGTTATAGGGCATATCGAGATCGGCGTCAGAGAAGTCGGCGGGCCTGACTTTTGACGGATTGAATGCCGGAACCTCTGGAACGGAACTATCTGCAGCCGCTCTCAGTTTGGAAGCCACCACCAACTGCGCGGCTGCGGCGCCCATCAGGAATTCTCTGCGGTTCATTATGGTTTTGGCCCCATTTTTCGTTAACGTTTTCGGTTCAGCATCTAAACGTACACGACGGCAGTGGGAAGGTGTCAAGGCGGGAGTGGCGCGGGCGGAGAAAATGAATCGCAGACTGGTAGTTGCGACAGTCCAGCGGGGATTGAACGTCTATCGGAACAGCGGGGTGCGGGTATGCGGGCGGCCGGAAAGTCTGGAGCGCGGAAACGCAAGCGGGCAGGCGCGGGCCCGGCCCTGGCTGTTCTTTTGCTGACGGCGCCAGCGGCATGGTGCTCAGTGCGGGTTGCCGATCCGCGCAGCTTCCCGCATGCCGCGCAACATGCGCGCATCACGGTGCTTCTCGATGGAAAGCCGCTAGCCGGCGCGACCCTCAAAGTCGAGAAGTATTTAAGCTGGGATGCGGTGGTCACGCTGCTCACCGACCGCGAGGGCCGGGCCGTTCTTCCGGAATTGCCCGACGGGTTCTACCAGGTCGTTGCCTGGTCCAATCTCGACCCCGGTATCGGAGGGGGATTCGACATCTGCCTCGGTCCGTGCCTCGATGCATTCGAGATTGTCGACCTGACGGCGAACACTTTGGATGGAGACTTAACCACCGTGGAAAAGGCCGCAGCGATCAGCAGGTTCACCATGGAAGTAGGACCTTTTCAAATTCCAACGCGAGCCGCCCTGCTGGCTGCGGCCGAAGTCCAGCCCATTACCCGCACTCTAAAGGAGTTCCACGGCGTGGTTCGCGACCAGACTGGCGCGTTCATTCGCGACGCCTGGATCGAGGTTGTGCGCAAGGGGGCACACGGCGTGGACAAGGTTGCGCTGCTGCGCTCTGAAGCCGAAGGGAAATTCGCTGCCCGGCTGCCGGGTGGAGAGTATGTGGCGTTGATTGCCGCAAGTGCCTTTCAAGCGTGCGCTATCCCGCTGGCCATCGCCCAGAGGGGAGACGCGAACGGACTTCAAGTGGTCCTCAAGATCGAGGCACCAACCGAATGATCAGTGCAGCCGATGGTGGCGCGCGACTGTTTTTGGAGACGAGGCAGAAACGCTGCGGTGAGGCGAATGGGATCAAGCAGATTGCAGGCGATGACAGCCTCGGCGTCAGCCAGATCGAGCTTTTGCGCGAGCGACTTTTCAGACCGCATGATGCCGCCGGTGTTGATGAGCACGTTAAGCGTCGGGAACTCTTTTGCCGCCGGCGCAGCACATTCGCGGATGAAAGCGGGATCCTGCATGTCAACGGTGAGGAAATTCATGCCGGGATCGGCCGCGGCGATTTCGTTCAGCATTTGCTTGCGCCGTCAGGCGATGACGACCCAGTCGCTGAGATCGTGAATTGACTCCGCAAGCCCGTAACCGATTCCGGAGCTGCCACCAGTAATTGTTTACGCCATTCTGCAGCGAGCAATTGAAATCCATCGAGGCTGATCTGATCTCGAATTTGATGTCAGCAATCGTTTCGAAAATCAGCGGGCACCCAATATCGCGCGAGGGGCATCGGATGATCCAAAGTGGGCTCGCTTAAGGAGTTGGTTACCAAGTTGGAACTCCTTTTGAGCGGAGTGACTGAAATCACTCGTCGCTGGGGAGCTAGGAAAGCATAATGAGGCATCGATCTCGACTCATCCGGATTGTCGTACTGCCGAAATGTGTCGAAGGAGGTCGCCAAAAGTGCCGACACGATCTTTCGACAAATCGAGTCTGGTAACAATCGCAAATGCCCCACATTCAGCATCGCTCGAAATGAGCAGTTACGCCGCTCCCTTGATGCGGCCTCGCGTTTTGAGGAACGAGACTCTGGACCCCGAGCAGGAATGGCCGGCTGAAGCAGCCGTGAATGTCAGGCTTTTGGTCAAGGGCGTGGGTTGGGCTTTAGGAATTGAAGGTGTGGCGGCGATCAGTCTCTACGCTGTTTGGCATCTTTGGCACACTTGGCGGTAGCCAGGCTCAGCGCAGATCGTGCGCCAAGTCATGGTGCCGATTGCCTTACCGCCGGCAGCGATCACACGATCGACAGATGGATAGAGAAACCTCCTCTCTCCGTATCAACGACTTTTCCCCACAACAAGCTGTGCATCTTTTGTGTCATTTCCCTTGAAGCGACCGCTCATTTCTTCATGCGATCTGCGATCATGGGATGATGCGTCTTCGCGACATTTAGAGCAGATAGGAACGACCGTCAAAGTGAAACCCGCGATGCGCCGCGTGGCGCTGATTTATAACCCGGCTTCCGGCCAATATTCCGTTGGGCGGAAATCGGCAATTCAGAATGTAATGGCAGTCCTGCGGCAGGCAGGCATTGCGGCGGAGGCCTTCGAGACCGGCGCTCCTGGCAGCGCGATGGCGCTGGCGGAGCAAGCTATTCGCGACGGCTTTGACACGGTTTTGGCATGCGGCGGCGATGGTACGGTTCACGAGGTTGTGCAGAGCCTGGTGGGAACCGAAATTGCGCTGGGCGTGATTCCACTGGGTACGGCGAATGCCCTCGCCGCAGATTTGGGCTTGATTGCTTCGCCGCCAAAAGTGGCGCGCATGCTGTTGGACACTGCACCGGCGCGGGTTTCTGTGGGACGGATTCACTTCAACGACAGTTCCGGCAATCCCGGCTCGCGCTACTTCATTGTCGCAGCGGGAATCGGCGCCGACGCACTGCTCATGTCGCGTCTCGACGTGCGCCTCAAGCGCCGGCTCGGCTATGTTCTCTATCTGATCGAAGCTTTCCGGATTTGGGCTACATCTTCCTTTCCTGTGTTTGAAGCGGTAATGCCGGCCAATGGGCATGGCGGCGCGCGCGTGGTGGATGTTTCGCAATTGCTGGCAGTGCGAGTGCACTCGTTCGGAGGAGTTTTGCGCAAGCTGGCTCCCGGAGCCAGTTTGCGCAACGGCAGTCTGACTCTGCTGGCGTTCAAGACGCAGAGCCGCCTGCATTACCTTTTGTTCCTGCTCGCCGTTGTTGCCGGAAGACACACCTTCACCCGTGAGGTGGAGTTGCTGGACACACCGTCGATCGAATGCCGGGCCCGCAATGGCTCCAGCGATGAATTATTCGTAGAGGCGGATGGGGAGGTTCTGGGTTCTCTTCCGGTGCGGCTTGAAGTTGTACCCCACTCACTCACTCTGCTGATTCCGCCGGGCGCGCAGCCGTAACGAGAACAGGCGAGGAGCCGCGCCGCGGTTTTCTGTTCGCCTGCAACGGCGACAGCTTCCAGGTAAATGCAAGCAGGACGATCGCGAGAATCGTTGCGATCACAATCGCGTGCAATGCCACCGTCCAGCCGTAGCGTTGAGCCAATATGCCGATGCCCTCGCCCTCGACCATGCGCCCGAGATATCCGAAAAGACCGAGGAATCCCGCCGCGGTGCCGACTGCTTTCTTCGACGTGAAATCGAGCGCGCTTACCACTAGCAGCAAGACTGTGGGATACACAAAGAATCCGATCACACCGAATAAGCCCAGGCTGATCCATAATTTGTTTTCCGGGCCGTAGATAATTCCCAGATAAGACAGGAGCACGGGAATCATACACAGGACGCTAATCATGCCGCGGCGCCCGCCCAACTTATCAGAGAGCCAACCTATAAGTATGGTGCTGAAGATCGCCGAAAACTCGAGTGCCGCGGTGCTTATGCCGCCCTGGCCAAGACTGGCGTGCTTCACCTCTTTGAGATACGTAGGGCCCCAGTCGAGCATGGCGTATCTGGCGATGTAAACGAAGAAGTTTGCAAACGCAAAGAGCCATAAATAGCCATTTCTGAAGATATAGTTCACGAGTAAGTCGGCGGTTCCCAACTCATCTTCGCTCTCTTTGCGGGCGCCGGCGGGAAAGTCGTTACGCCATTTCTCGATGGGCGGAAGGCCGAGAGACTGCGGCGTATCTCTCAGCCTGATAAGAAGATAAACTGCGCACAAAATCGCGAGGACGCCTGGGACATAGAATGCCGAGCGCCAGCCGAGTAAACCAGTCGTATACGCCACAAGAAGGCCGGTCAATCCACCGCCCAGATTTTGCGCTACATTCCAAAAGGCAAACTTCGTTCCCCGCTCGCTCACGCTGTACCAGTGACCGAGAGATCGCCCGCAAGGCGCCCAGCCCATGCTTTGCGCCAGCCCGTTCAAAGCCCACAGCGCCAGGTGCACCGGATAACTGCTGACGGCTCCAAAAGCAAAATTGCAGAGAGCTGTGATCACTAATCCGAGCGGCATAAAGTAGCGGGGATTGCTGCGATCGGACCACGCGCCCATGAAGAGCTTGCCGATGCCATAGGAGATCGCTGTGGCCGCCAGGATATTCCCCACCTGCTCCTTGCTGTAATGCAGCGCGAAGCCCATTTCCCGAGAGACGACGGGGAGATTGTTTCTGACAAAGTAAAACGTGGCATACCCGATAAAGGTAGACTCCAGGATTTGCCAGCGCATTTTAGGGTAGAGCTTCTGCGCTTGCTCCGCTGAAACATTCGGGATGTGCGGCGCGGGCCGCAGAAATGAAAAGGTCGAGCTCATTCAATTCCCTATGGCGCGAACTGCACCATTTATCGCCAACTGTCCGCGGAACGGAACAGTCGAATCACGGATTGCGGCAAACGCCAAAACCTCGACGCCCGAGCGGCGATCTCCAGAAGAGAACGCCCGGCCTCTCATTTTTCGTAGAGATAGCCTTTCGCTGTTTCAATAAAGCTCGCCAAACTTTCTTCCCGCCAAGTTTCGCAACGGTGCAGCTCCTCTGCGAGCAAACGGGCGACCGTGGGAGCGGCTTCAATGGCGGCGCGAGCATCGAGAAAGAGAGCGCGCGTGCGCCGGGCCAGGACATCCTCGACAGTGCGCGCCATTTCATGTCGGGCCGCCCACACGACCTCGCGGAGCCTGAAGGGCAAACGCGGATGCAGCAGGGCGTTCAAGCTGGGATCCTGTTCAGAGAGCGCTTGAAGCGCCGGCAAATCGGATCCGTAGACACTCTCCCACGTGGAATTGGCGGTCGTGGATTCCGGAACCCAGCCGTGCAGCTTCAACTCCAGGGTCGTTGAAGGGCGTTTGGGAAGCCCTGCAACCTGTTCCGCGCGATCGATTGTGTCCTGACCCATGCGGCGATAGGTCGTCCACTTGCCGCCTGTAACGGTGATGAGGCCGGAAGGTGTATACCAGAATGGTGTGGTCGCGCGAAAGTTTTGAGGTCTTTACGCCGCCTTGCGAACCAGTGGACGCAAGCCCGACCAGACGCTGAGAATCTCTTCCCGGCCGAGGTGCGCGGCCCAGGTAGCGTGCAATGTGTCGCAGCAGAAACTGCTTTTCTTCAGGAAGCGCACGCGGTTCAGGGGATAGTTGTATCGATGGGCACGTCGGTGGTGCCAACAAGGAGCGCGCCATGCCAGGGAATGGCGAACAGAACGCGGCCATCGGCGGTTTTGGGAATCATCAGCGCGGTGTTTCCCGGCAAGAACGATCGCGGCAGAACGAAATGCGAGCCCTGGCTGATGGCCAGCAGCGAGCCGTGCGGGCGGCCATCGAGCGCAATGATGTCCTCGGCGTGAACTCCACAGGCATTGATGACCGCTTTGGCCTGCAGGTCGAAGACGGCGTCGTCTTCACAGTCCTGCGCCTGAATGCCGGCGACTTTGCCGCCGCGCTCGATCAGGCCGATGGCTTCACGTAATTGATGGCAGTTCCGCCCAGATCCTGAAAGGTACGCATCAGCGTGATGGCGTAGCGCGCATCGTCAAACTGGCCGTCGTGATAGAGAATGCCGCCGCGCAGGCCGTTCGCTCTGTGACGCCGGGCAGCCTTTCCAGCGTGGTTTTGCGAGAAAGCAACTCGGACCGGCCGAATGATAGCTTGCCCGAGAGCCGTTCATAGACTTTGAGGCCGACGCCATAGTAAGGAAGCGAAAAATAGCTGTAAGCGGGGACGACGAAGCCAAGATCGTGGACCAGGTGAGGCGCGTTGCGCAACATGTGGCCGCGCTCGCGCAGGGCGTCGAGAACCAGCGTAAGGTTCATCTGCTCGAGATAGCGAACGCCGCCGTGCACGAGCTTGGTGCTGCGGCTCGATGTTTCCTTGGCGAAATCGGACGCTCCACCAGCAGCGTGCGATAGCCGCGGGAGGCAGCCTCAACCGCCGCGCCCAAGCCGGTGGCCCCGCCACCAATTACCAACACGTCCCAGGGCTGGGTTTGACTGCCCAGCTTCACTTAGAATTTATTGTCGTGTGGTCACGCCTTTAACTCCTTTCTTCGATACCAGAATCACGTGCGAACAAACGATTCGAGCGCGTGCTCAATGGAATGCCACAGCCGAGGCCCCGAAAGGACCGGAGGGCAAGCCACGTGCGCTGCCTTGCATCAAGGTTGCAGAATGTTGTTGTTCCGCCCAAGTCTCTGGTCTCTATGCGGGCGTGGTTCCAGAGGCTGAATCGCCTGAATCCGCTGAATCGGCGACCGAAGGAGCAAATCCGCTCCGCAGGTTGCCAGATTTCGTCGCTGGACGCCGGAAACGGAGCGCCCTTTCGCTATTTTACGGCAAATTGCGGCAAAACCGGGCCGGTTCAAGGTCCGCCAGTCACTTTGGTTTTTTCAGTGACTGGCGCGCCATTTGCGTTCCGCGCTAGTAAATGATCTTCAACGCGAATTGCAGAATGCGAGGCTCGAAGGTGGAGGAGATCTGTCCGCCGGAGGTCGGAACGCCGCCAGTGATCTGCGAGAGCGCCGGAGTAGCCCCAGTAGATAAAGTCGCTGTGGTCGTGCCCTGTGTGCCGCTGATCGAACTGGGCAAATAAAGGTTCGTGTGGTTAAACACGTTGTACGCCTCTGCGCGAAACTCCAGTTTCAGGTTCTCGAGGGGCGTATTGAACCGCTTGTTGATATCGAGGTCGGATTCGTTGAACGGCGGCGTGCGAGCCGGATTGCGCGAGCAGGTTGCCGAACGGACTCAGATAGTTCTCGGCGCCATCCTGGATTGGAGGCAGCACGAAAGCGTTGAGGTTGAGATAGTTGATATAGCCAGTGTTGGCGGCACGATTCGATTTCCCCTGCGTAAGCGCCTGCCCGGGCACGTAATCTGGCCGGTACTCGTTGGCGCCGCGGTAAGTCGCCGAAATTTGCTGCGAAACCTGCTGGGTTGAGTTTGGAGTATAGGTCAGATTGAAGGGCGTTCCGGCCTGGGTGGTGTTGATGGCGCTGATCTGCCAGCCGCCAATCACGGTATCTGCAATGCCGTTGGCATTCGAAGCAAAACGACGCCCGTGCCCAAAGGGAAGATCGTAAACCAAAGTCGTGACGTTGGCGATAGGCAGGTTGTAATCGGATTGCCCGTAGTCCGCCGCTGATATTCAGCCCATTTTGCGGAGACGGGGTGTTGCCTTCGAGCGAAGCCGAAGCGTTGTCGAGCGAATGCTCCCACGTGAACGAGTTCAGGAGCGTAAGTCCGTGGACAAAACGCTGCTCATAACGGGCCTGCAACGAATTGAAGTTCGACCAGAATTCGTTCAGTGCCTCAGTGATGTCGCTGGGCCAATTCGCGTACTGCCTCTGGACGCTGGTGGTGCCGAGTGTCGAGAGAACCCTTTGGTTGGCATTCACGAAACCTTCCAGATGGACTCCGTGGTTGCCTACATAAGCAAGGTCGATGAGCGTGTTCTTGGTCAATTGCCGCTGCACGCTGAGGAAAAAGTTCTCGACATAGCTGTCGCGCCTATTCTTGGGAACCCACGTAATGTTGTCGGTGGCCGGGTTGAATGTGGTCACCAGGCCGCTGGGAAATCCCTGATCCGAGGTGGCGTAGCAGCTGGGAGTCGTGGACCCGACCGCGATGATCTGGGCGGGAGTGGGGTGCTGCACACATTCGTGGCGGTCGGAGTGATTTGGGTAACCGCGGCGAATTGTGCCTGCGGAGCATTGATGCCCGTGATGTCGCCAGAACCGGCACGTGTGTAGTGGACGTAGCCGGTGCCGAAGCCTGCCCGAACGACAGTGTTGGGCGTGACCGTAAAGGCGAATCCAATGCGCGGCATGAAGTCGGTCAGGTCAGGATTGACGAGCGTTTTGCCGTAGGTTCCTCCGGCAGTGACCGGCATAATGCCGTTGCCTGCCACCGCTCCCGGTGCGATGGTGTCCACGACCTGATTCACGGGATCGAAGTTGGAAATATAATTCTTCCACTCTGAGTAAGGCGAGCCGTACTCCCACCGCAGACCAAGGTTCAGTGTCAGTTTGGGAGTGACCTTCCAGTCATCCTGTGCGTAGGCGCTATCGAGTGACTGGCGCAGGTGTACGACGAAATAGTTGGCCAACTGATAGCTGCTGGTGAGACCGAACAGGAAGTCGGCCCAGTAATCGTCAGCTACCTTCGTTCCGGTGGCACTGTATCCACCGCCGTAAGTCCAGGAGCCATAGAGCGGGTTGTTATCGTTGACGGCCATCCAGATGTGCTCGTACTCATAGCCGAACTTGAACGAGTGTTTGCCCTTGATCCAGGTGTAATTCACCTTGGGATCGAGCAGTGATGGATCCTGCCATTGCGGGTTAGTGCTCTGGCGCCCAAAGGTCGTGTAGTTGGTGATAGACGACTTGAGGCAAGCCGCCTGCGATGGAAGCGGGAACGGTTTGCAGGCCAGGGATCGTGAAAACGTTCTGGCCGATCGATAGAGTGAATTTTCCCGCCTTGGTCTTTGACAGGCCGAGCCGCGCATCCAGCACCCTGTTGGCGCCGAACAGGTGTGTATAGCCGAGCGCAACCTGCTGATCGAGAATGCGGATCGTGCCGTTGGCCGTGCTGTCAAGCGGCAGCGGAATCACCGGATAATTAACACCCGTCTCCTTGCGATCGCTGACGCGGAGGAACCAGGACGTATTCGCATCCTGCTGAAAATCGATGCGCAGGTCGCCCTTGTCCGAGTTGTCAGTGAAGGGAACTTCCTTGGCGTAGTCATCGGAGTAAAGGCCGGTGCTGCTCACGCCAGCCACGGGCAAAGTGCTCATGTACGGCTTGTAGTAGCTGATGATCTTTGCCGAAAGCGGATTGATGGCGCCAGCGGGAATCGCTGTGCCGGCCGGTAGGTGACGCCCGGTAATTGGATTTTTGACCGGGACAACGAGGATTCCGTTGATCTCGTTCTGGGTGGGAAGTGTGTACACATAGAGCGGACGCAGCGTCTGGCGGAAGCCCTCATAGTCAAGGAAGAAGAAGAGCTTGTTGCGGATGATTGGGCCGCCGAAGTTCATGCCGAACTGGTTGCGATTGAAAGTGGGCTTCTGAAAAGGCACGTTGATTCCGGTGCTGCCGACGAGCAGGGGCTTGAAGAAGCCCTCGGCGTTCAGATCGGTGTTGCGGATGAAGTCGTAGAGGAGGCCGTGGAAAGCGTTGGTCCCGCTCGCCGAAGCCACATTGATGGTGGCGCCGGAAGAACGGCCGTACTCGGCGTTCTCGTTATTCGTGACCACATTGAGCTGCGCCACGGAATCGGGCGGAATGGCGATGATCTGGTTGTCGAAGCCCTGGTTGCTCTCGCCGTATGCGTTGTTGTCCATGCCGTCGAGCAAATAGTTGTTAAACATGCTGCGCTGGCCGTTCACGTTGTAGGCGCCCTCGCGCACCAGGCTGGAGATCGAACTGGTGGTAGCGGCTGTGGGCGCCTGGCGTGAGCCGGTGACGACGGCAAGAAAGTCGGAGAAGTTTCGGCTGACCAGCGGCAATGCTTCGGTCTGGTATCCGGAGACTGTTTGGTCGCGCTCGCTGCTCTCGGTATCGATCTGCAAGGCAACGCCGCTGACTTCGACTGTGGTAGCGGTCTGGCCCACCTTCAGGGTGAGGTCGATATGCTGGCGCACGCCCACTGAAACCAGAACGATTGTCTGCGACGGCCGTACTGAACCCTTGACGCTCGGCGGTAATTTTGTACGTTCCGGTATGCAGGTTGGGGATTTCATAGTCGCCCGCTGCATCCGACACACCGGTAGAGACCACGCCGGTGGCTTTGTTGACCACAGTGACCGTCGCAGCCGGGATCACAGCGCCGGTGGAGTCCTGAATGACGCCGAGAATGCTGCCGGTGTCGTACTGGGCAAAGGCCATCCGCGAAGGAAGGATAAACAGAAGCGCCATCGCCAGAAACATCCATCCTGAACCTGGAATCCATGCATTTCGTTCCGGCTACTTGTCGCACAGATCGGTTTCTAGAATTCATATTGCCTCCCAATGTTCCTTTCTCAACTTCGGTTATGTGGTTTCCTGGTTGCAAAGTCTAATGACGCATTCGGAAACACTGCGTCTGGGGATATGAAGCCATGTAGTGAACGCGAATGGCTGAAGCCGGCCCACGGGAACACGCTTTCTTCTGCGGGGGCGGAGAGTGCGATGACTTCGGACAAATTCAAAGAGACACAGGATGCCCGAAAATGTTGAAGGAACCTGATGCGCTACGATTCAATGCCATCCTTGGTTATTTGCGTTAAAAAACGAGAAACATTCGATGAAAAGTCCGCTAAAGACTAAAAATCCACCCCCAAGCACAGGCAACGCGAACCGCTGTGCTTTTGCACACAAACGGTCCCGGAAACACTGTATTCGGCGGTGGATTCTCTTGGTCTTTTTCCGCAGATGGAAGCTTACAAATGCCCCAACGCGCCTGTCAAGCTAAATCTGGCGCGTGGCATGCGCTGCCGCTGAACCGGAATGCGCGGCCAAAAAGGGTCAGGCAATCACTGTTGCGGCAGGCGTCCAGGGACGCTGCTGGCTTTCGGCCACGCCACGATGTGTGAGTGTGCCCAGCCATGTATTCAGCCCATCGGCCAACCCGGCATCCTGCCTGAGCGCCTGTTGCGCGCCAAGGTTGGCAAGGCGCAGCAAGTAAGGGAATGTCGAATTGGTAAGCGCCAGCGTGGAAGTGTGCGGCACCGCACCCGGCATATTGGTGACGCAATAGTGCACGACGCCATCGACTTTATAGCTGGGGTTCGAGTGGGAGGTGGGCCGCGCCGTTTCAATGCAGCCGCCCTGGTCGATCGCCACGTCCACAATCACCGCACCCTTCTTCATCTGCGCGACCATGGCGCGCGTCACCAGCCTGGGCGCTGTGGCTCCGGGAATCAGCACCCCGCCGATCACGAGGTCCGCTTCGCGCGTAGCCTGCGCGATGTTGTAGCTGTTCGAGGCCAGGGTGTACAGACGTCCGCCGAAAATGTCCTCCAGCTCGCGCAGGCGGTTCAGGTTCATGTCGATGAGTGTAGTTTTGGCGCCGAAGCCGAGCGCAATTCGCGCCGCATTCGTGCCGACAACTCCGCCGCCCAAAATGGTGACATGAGCCGGTGGCACGCCCGGCACGCCGCCCAGCAGAATGCCACGCCCACCGCGTTCCTTCTCAAGATAACTTGCGCCGACCTGGACGCTCATCCGGCCCGCTACCTCGCTCATTGGCATCAGCAGCGGGAGATTTCCCTTGCGATCGCGCACCGTTTCATAAGCGATTCCGATGACCCTCGCCTGCAGGAGCTTGTCAGTGAGAGCTGGCATCGGCGCCAGGTGCAGATAAGTGAAGAGGACAAGGCCTTCGCGGAAGTAGACGTACTCGCTTTCGATGGGCTCCTTCACCTTGACGACCAAGTCGGCTTTGCCCCATGCGTAGCCGGCATCGCCGACGATCTCGGCGCCGGCGTTCTGGTACTCGTCATCGGGAAAACCGGACTGTGTGCCGGCATGAGTCTCAACCAGCACCTTGTGGCCGGCCTCGGCGAGCGCCTTGACGCCTGCCGGCGTTACGCCCACGCGCGCTTCATTGTCCTTAATCTCTTTGGGAACGCCGACGATCATGGTTGCTTCTCCTCAAAACAGAATGGATTCCATCACTCGACGCTCCCTGGGGAGGGCTGCAGTTTGGCAAACCGGTCGCCAGGTTTTCTTTACTGGGGAGGGCTGAATCTGGCGTAATGCGTCGTAACCGGCCTGCAACTGGCAGGTATTCTACGTCTTCGCTGGCTTCCAATGTGTGCAAAGTTTGTGATAGAACGGCGACATGGGAACGAAACGTGATAAAGATGGCGACTTATTGCAAGAATCGGCTACAGCATCACCCGAAATCGAACCTTTCGTTAGCCGGGCGGCTGAACTTGATGAATTAGACGGGGCCATCCTTCGCTATCTCGCCCGCAACGGGCGGGCCACCAATTATGAAGTGGGGGAGGCAGTGGGATTGTCGGCGTCAGCGGCGTCGCGGCGCATCCTGGCGCTTGAGGCTGCGGGCGCCATCCGTGGCTATCGCGCGCTGATCGACGACCGTTTACTGGGGAAACACATGACGGTTTACATCCGGGTGACGCTGGAGCGCCAGTCGGCGGCGGTGCTGGGCGCATTCGAGGCCGCGGTGCGGCACTGCCACGACATCGCGAGCTGTCACCTGCTGGCGGGTCAGTACGACTACATCCTGGTGGCTCGCGTGGCTGGAATCGACGACTACAACCGGCTGCACCAGAACGAACTATCGCGGTTGCCGGGCGTGACTCGGCTGGAAACGAGCTTCGCGCTCAGGGATGTGCTGGAAGCCGCGGGCAATTGAGATTCGCGGGATCCCACATCTCAAAAACGAGATGTGGGGCACCCAACGGTTGAGATTCGCGGTATCTCACATCTCAAGGGCGAGATGTGGGGCACCCAACGGTTCAGATTCGCGGTATCCCACATCTCAAGGGCGAGATGTGGGGCACCCAACGGTTGAGATTCGCGGTATCCCACATCTCAAAGGCGAGATGTGGGGCACCCAACGGTTGAGAGTCGCGGTATCCCACATCTCAAAAGCGAGATGTGGGGCATCCAGACGGGGTAGCATGCGTTTAGTAACGACGCATGAGGTGTGGGTCTGGAGGCCTACACGACAGCCGGACTGGAGTCCGGCGCTACTGCATCGATTCGCGGGCCTCGCGCCAGAGGTCAAGGTCGCCGTCCTTGGCGTGGCGGTCGATCTCTTTCAGCTCGGCCGGGGTGAACTTGAGCTTCTTGAGTGCATCGAGCGAATCATCGAGCTGTTCGACGTTGCGCGCGCCGATGAGGGCCGAGGTGACACGCTTGTCGCGGAGCACCCAGGCGATGGCCATCTGTGCGAGAGTCTGGCCGCGGGCTTGAGCCATGTCGTTCAGCGCGCGGACGCGCTTGAGGTTTTCTTCGCTCAGGAATTCCTTGAGCAGCGAGGAATTTCCGGACTTGGCGCGTGACTCCTTTGGAATGCCTTTCAGATATTTGCTCGTCAGCAGGCCTTGCGCGAGTGGCGAAAAGGCGATGCAGCCGACGCCGAGCTCGTCGAGCGTAGCCAACAGGCCGTTCTCGATCCAGCGATTGAGCATGGAGTAGGAGGGCTGGTGAATAAGCAGCGGCACGCCCATGCTCTTGAGAATTTTTGCGGCAGCGCGCGTGCGCTCGGGGCTGTAGGAAGAGATACCTACATAAAGCGCCTTGCCCTGATGCACCGCGGAAACTAACGCACCCATGGTTTCTTCGAGCGGGCAATCTTTCCACGGACGATGGGCGTAGAAGATGTCGACGTAATCGAGGCCCATGCGCTTGAGGCTGTCGTCAAGCGAGGCGAGCAGATATTTGCGCGAGGCGCCGATGCCGTAGGGGCCAGGCCACATGTCCCAGCCGGCTTTGCTGGAAATGATGAGCTCGTTGCGCAGGCCGCGAAAATCCTTGCGGAGGATGGTGCCGAAGTTTTCTTCGGCCGAGCCATAGGGAGGACCGTAGTTATTAGCGAGATCGAAGTGCGTGACGCCGCGGTCGAAGGCGCGGCGAATGGTGGCACGTCCGGTCTCAAAGACGTCGGCGCCGCCGAAGTTCTGCCAGAGACCGAGAGTGATAGCCGGCAGCACGAGGCCGGAGTTGCCGCAGCGGCGAAAGATGGCCTGATCGTAGCGGGTGGGATCGGGGATGTAGGCGGTTTCCATGGTTTCTCCTCGGAGAAGAAACTGCAAATACGAGTATGCCACCGGGCCTGCCGGGATTGGCGCGCCGACAGGCCATGTACTCATTGATTACTCGTCCCCCCCATCCCCTTTTGAAGTCAAGTGCTTTCCTTTCAGCGGTTTGTACCCCTGATCATTTACTCCAGCCCGCTGATTCCAAAAGGGTTAGTGGTTATGATCCCCAATTCAAAGGACTTAGGGACGCTGTTCCCGCCGCTGGCGTGCCGGATGGGGCAATTTGCTCGAATGGCGGCTGATTTTGTGCGTGTACTGAGGTTGTACAGGGTTTCGAATTCGCATCGAAGTCGTTCATTTTCTACTGATTGGAGACAGTGTACTGGGATACTGACTCAGTATCCCAGCCGGAGTTGGGGCAGATTCTCTCTGAGTTGATGCCGATGGTGATGGTGCTGCGCTTTTTTTGCATGTGCCGGGCTCCGGAAAAACAGTGGTCAGTGGACAATGATCAGTCACTGGTGATGCGCTGTTTTGGTGATGCTAGATTGATTGTGCGCCAAAAGGGGGAAATTATATGCAAAAGGCAGGTGATCGCTAATCGGCTTCAGGTCTTGGCTTTAGCCGCCTGGTGCGGTGATGAGAGAGTTGACATTTGGGGATCTGGCTTCGTGCCAGCTTTCAGCGACGATCCCACCCAAGCGGAGCTTGGATGGGGCACCCGGTAAATGCAGATCCCTCTGCTCCGCTTACCCCAAAGTCGCTGCGCGATTCCGGGGCCCCAAGCGCGCTCCGCTCGGGATGACGGCCTGGTGAGTTAAAGATCGGAGGATCCCACCCGAGCGGAGCTTGGATGGAGCGTCCGGCGGATTTCGCGAGCGATTCCTTTGGACCGATAGCGTAGCGGTCAGGCGCTGCCCGCGACTCCTAACGAACCAAGAAACTCTAAGAGAGTGTCAGGGTGGGTCGGTTTCGCAATAATCGGAAATTCGTGCCCGAGATTCCTGGATTCTTTCAGCAATTCTTCAGCGTCAACATTTCCCGATATGAGGAGCACCTTGCAGGAGGGCAGGGTTTGCGCCAGCCAGATGGCCAAGGCCACGCCGTCCATCTTTCCCATCACCACGTCGGAGATTACGGCGTTGGGGCTCCATTCCAGGGCCAACTCGGCTGCATCTTCACCGCTATAGACCGCGCGAGCGTCGAACCCGCGCCCTCGGAGAATAAGCGCGAGTGAGTCCGCGACGATATGGTCGTCATCGACGACGAGAACACGGAATGGCGACTGACCGCTTTGCATAAAGAAGATTCTGGGGAGAACCCGAGGGTCCCCAATACGCGTTGGATGCGCGGGTGGCCCATCGCGTCTACAGCAGGCCGCGCAGTGCTTTCGCCTGGACTGGTTCGGCGATGCGGGACATCCGGGCTGCCGGTGCGAGGACCTGACCGCGTGCTAATGTGGTGAATCCGAAGTTCGTTGAAAAACAAATGCAGGTCCTTCGACTACGATTGGCGCGAAACACGCGCCCATCTTCGCTCAGGATGACAATTTGTTTTTGGTGCGGACTTTAGAGACAGGGCACCTAGTGGTGAATGTTAAGTTCGTTGAAAAACAAATGCAGGTCCTTCGACTACGATTGGCGCAAGACACGCGCCAATCTTCGCTCAGGATGACAATTTGTTTTTGATGCGGACTTTAGAGACAGGACACCAGGGTGGAATGAGAATGAGCAGAAAAGGACTCAGCCCGGGACGCCTGGAGGCGTTTTCCGACGGCGTGATCGCGGTCATTATCACCATCATGGTGCTGGAACTGAAGGTGCCGGGGCAGGACGGTATCGCCGGTCTGCGCGCGGTGCTGCCCACCATCGTTCTCTATCTGCTGACGTTCGTGCAGATCGGGATTTACTGGGTGAACCATCATTATCTCGTCGACGAGGTGGAGACGGTGAGCCACGGTATTTTGTGGGCCAACCTGGTATTTCTCTTCTGCCTCTCGCTGTTTCCGTTCGCCACGGACTGGATTGGCATCAAGGGGCTATCGTCGTTTACAACCGCGCTCTATGCCGCGATCAGTATTTTCCCGGGGCTCGCTTATATGGCGCTTTGGATTCAGATACGGCGGCAGAGTACGGCGCGCGCGCACGCAAGCTGGGGCAAGCAGATTGCGTCTGTTTCGCTTTATCTCGCAGCGATCCCGGTAGCCTATTACCGGCCTGAAGCCTCGCTGGCGCTGATCGGGATCGTTGCGCTGCTGTGGCTTCTGCCGCCGAAGGCCGAGGCCCCTCGCGAGCGAGATCACTTGAGGACTCCGTGAGAGCGGAAATACGCGTGAGACGGACCCATCACTGTGATTGAACGGTGATGAAGAGAGTGCGGAACCCACTTTCAAGGCGCGCCGTAACGCGGCGCGCCTTAGAATGGGCGGCAAGCTGCTCCCCAAACTCATTTGGACCTGAAAAACAAGACCGGAGCGGCCGTGGGTAAAACGCCTACTTCGGGCCGCCGTCATCACCAAAACCAGAGAACGGGAAATGAACCGGAATTGGGTTGAAGACGATGGATGCAAAGGTGCCGGCCAATTCGCTGGTGCCAATTCCCTGACCCACCGTAACGAACAGTTGGTTTGTTGCTCCATTGTTTGCGGTTCCGCCACCGAAGGCCACTCCCCAGAGGTTATTGAGGATGATTGGTCTCCCGCGCTCGTCTCTTATCGTGCCCACGAACTGCCCGGTTTGAGCGTTGAACCCGTTGATGGTGCCGTCGACGGAGTTATTTGAAACCAGCAGCGTATTGCTCAGCGGCCCAAAATTGCTGGGAGCGAGAGCAACGCCCCATGCCTGGTTGAGGGGCAGTCCCTGGATCAGTGTCTTGACGAAGGTGCCGTCCTCCTTGAAGAGGTCGACGTAGCCACCGGCACCGACGTTTGGTACGGCATACGTGACGTAAACCATGCCATTGATGTCCTGGACGCCAAATACCGAGAAGGTCGATGGGATCGACGGATCTCCAAATGACATGACCAGGTTGAAGTTGCTGTCGAACATATCGATGTGGTTGTTGGTGTTGTCTGCCGCATAGAGGAAATTCCCCGAGGGATTGCTGGTGATGGCCAAGCCTGTGTACGATGCCTTGATGGCCGAGTTGTCCACCTTAAGGGTCGCGAGGTTCCTGTTGGCGCCGGGCCAGGCGCTGATCGTGCCATCGAGCGTGGCAAAGATGAAGGACGTGGCCACGCCCCCGACCTGGAAATCCGTCTTCGATGCGTTGGCAACGATTCCTGTTGGCGTGCCAGGGCCATTTAAGCCTGTCGCCTCGACGGGGCCGTTTCCGGCGGTCGGAATCGTAACCTTGAGTGCCTCTTGAGTTCCGGCTGCACTATAGAGGGTCGACCAGCCGGTGTCGTTATCGGCGATCCACCAGGGCGAACTGGCGCTCCGAGCCAATCCCCAGGGATTGGCCAGCAGTGGATCGATGATCGGTGCATGCGAATCGACTTGATTCGAAACGATGTTGGTAAGTTGATACTGTGCCGGGGCCAAGGCCGGAACCATGAGGAGAACGAGGCCTGGGCAAAGGGCGACTGCGATCCTGCGAATCAGCATATTTCACTCTCCAGGGGGAATTGAGGAGCAGAGGGAGGTCGAAGCCAGCGGTCGTAGCAACTGGGCACGGGAACCCTCTCTGGCCTTCCAGTTCGCGATGCTAGGCCGAGTCGCTATCCGAAGTTGTCACCGGCTTGTCACTAATTTGAGAATTTCTCGCGCACGGACCAGGCCCGTCGTGCCTTCGCGGTTGGAAGCGATGCGGCGACCGCTGCGGCGGCGAGATCAAAAACATTTCTTCTGAACAAGTCGGCCCATTGCGCCTTTTTGCCGACGTCTCGTGTCTATGAGCGGTTTATCGGCAAAAACCGGAAGCAACCGCGAAGATGGGCGGATGCGGAAACGGTGCGGGGATGGATTTACGGGCTGAGGCCCGTGCCACTTCCCAGCCCGCCCCTGCAAAGCCAGAATGGGGTACCCGGCGCGGCCGCGAGCCGGGGCAGAACGACCAAGTCGAGGTGCGGCAGAACACATTAAAGCGACTCCTCCTTCTAGCCGATTTCTTTGTTCAGAGATTCTCTCGATGAGACTTCGGCTCATTCACGGTCTTCGCAGACTTCGAGGTTTTTGGCTGGCGGTGCTGACTTTTCAGTTGCTGGCCGAACCGGCGGTTCTGCGCGCGCAGGAATATAGCTTTCATTATTTTGGGGCGGCGGAAGGGCTGGGGAACATGTCGGTCCTGAATCTGTATCAGGATCGGACAGGTTTTTTGTGGCTGACGACGAAAAACGGAATCTACCGCTTCGACGGCGAACGCTTTGAAGGTTACGGCCCGGCACAAGGAATCCCGATGAACACCGGGACGGCATTCGGCGAGGGCCCAGATGGCGCCCTGCTGGCCGGCGGCGAGTATGGGCTTTACCGGCTGATGGGCAATCAATTTCAAAAGCTGCCGGTGAGTTTTCAGTCCGTGAGTTGGCTGCAGGGCATTGTTTCCGACCAACGAGGCAACACTTATCTCGGAACCGATCAAGGTCTGATCGAATTAGTGCAGACTGCGGGAGGCGTGGGATACACGGAGCGCCGGATTGCCCAGCCCGCGGGAGTGACGGGCAAAGCCGCCTGGGGAGTGCTGGTGGATGGAGACGCGATCTGGTGGGGATGCGGCGAAGAGCTTTGCCGAAAAGACCGCAAGGGCGTGACCGTTTTTGGAGCCAAGGACGCGCTGGTTGAGAACGAGTGGGAAGCAATCCTGATCGATCGGTCGGGGAACCTGTGGGTTCATGGCCGGAGCGCAGGTGAGTACGTTCTGAGGCGGGGTGCGACGAAGTTCAAATATCTGGAGGAGGATTCGCAACTCAAGACATTCGTCTATGGAGATACTGTCGATTCCGATGGGCACGTTCTTTTGTCTTCGGCCGACGGACTGTATCTGGAAAATGGCAATCACTGGCAGCACGTGGACCAGCGGGCAGGCTTGCAGGGCACTGCCTATGCAGTGTTCGAGGACAGGCAGCATCGACTGTGGATTGGGATGGCAAGCCGCGGACTGGCACAGTGGCAAGGTTACGGCGAATGGGAGAAATACGCGGCCAGCTCCGGCCTGACGAGCGATGTGGTTTTCCAGATCCTGCCCTTGAAAGACGGTTCGATCTGGGTGGGAACCGACGGTGGGCTGTTTCATGGAGTGCTCGATCGCGGGCAGATGAAATGGAAACATTTCGATCCGCTGGGACGGTCGGAAGCCACGAGCCTGCTCGAGCTTCGGGATGGGATTCTGCTGGCGGGGATGGGGATGCACGGTGCGGCTCGGGTCGACACCAGGGAAAATCGCGTGGAGTGGTACGGAAAGCTGGAAGGACTCGCGAACAAGATGATCCACGCGCTGCGATTCGACGACCAGAAGCGATTGTGGGTGGCGACAAACTCCGGCATTTTCGTTGCCGATGCGCCGTACAAGAGGTACAGCCAGGTGCCCGAACTGGGCAATGGCAGATTCTGGTCGCTGGTGATGGCCAAGGATGGCGCGGTGTGGGCGGGAGGTGAAGATGGATTGTTTGAATACTCCGACCACCTTACGCGCCGATGGACCTATGCGGATGGCTTGAGTAACCGCGAAGTGTCTGCCGTAGAGATTGGTCCGGATGGCACGGTGTGGACCGGCTATCGATTCGGCGGCGGAATCGATCGCCTGGTGAAGACCGGAACCGGCATGAGGGTGGAAAAAGGAGTGCAGCGCACCGGCACCGAGGGGCTGATTTATTTTCTTCACTTCGATTCCCTCGGACGACTTTGGGCAGGAACAGAGCACGGTGTCGACACATGGAATGGCGCACGCTGGACCCACTACGGCACAGAGGACGGGCTTGCCTGGGACGACTGCAATCTGAACGGATTTGCGGAAACCGCAGATGGGTCAGTCTGGATCGGTACCGGGGGCGGCCTTTCGCGATTCAAGCAACGCCCCTATCTGGAATTGGAAGGGCAGGCTGCTGTCGTTTTCACGGAATTGCGATCGGGGCAACAAGACGTTTCCGGAATGGAGGACCCGTCGTTTGCAGCGGATCACAACGCGCTGACGGCGCGCTTTACGGTTCTGAACTCGCGCCGGCAAAATGGGACCATTTTCCGTTATCGTCTGGATGGCGCGCCTACGGCCTGGACGGAAACATCGCAACACCAGTTGCAGTTTGCCCGGCTTGCGCCCGGAAACTATCGTCTTGAGGTTGAAGCGCAGGACGAGATGGGAAACTGGAACATCCCTGGCGCAATTTTTCCGTTCACGATTCGGACGCCATTCTATCTGAGCCGGTGGGCAATTCTGCTTTATCTGCTGATCCCCACGGCGGTTGTCGTCGTAGTGCTACGCCTTCGCGAGATGAACGCGCGCAGCCGCGAACGGGTGCTGCGCCAGATGGTTGAAGAGAAGACAAATGATTTAAAGCTGGCAAACGAAGAGCTGGCAAAGCTTTCGTATACCGACGCGCTGACGGGCCTGGCCAACCGGCGCGTCTTTGACCGGACGCTCGGAAAAGAGTGCGCAAGATTGCAGCGTGCCGGTACGTATTTATCCCTGGTGATTCTGGACGCGGACTTGTTCAAAGGACTCAACGATACGGCTGGCCATCAGTGGGGAGACACATGCCTTGTAAAGCTGGCTGCCGAACTTGGCAAGGTGTTGCACCGGCCGACCGATCTGGCAGCGCGTATCGGGGGCGAAGAGTTTGCGGTTCTGCTGCCCGACACGGACGCAGAGGGCGCATTCCAAATGGCTGAAGCGGCTCGACTGGCCATTGCCGGTCTTCAACTGAGGCATCCTGGCTCCCATGTTTCGCCGTGGCTGACGGTGAGCGCGGGCGTGGCTACCGCGACTCTGGAAATGCGGAACACGGAGAAGCAGTTGGTGGTTGCGGCGGATGAGGCTTTATATGAAGCGAAGCGGGCGGGACGGAATTGCGTGAGAGCGGCGGATGGCGGAAAGCGGCAGAGCTTTGAAGGCAGCCTCGCGAGGGCAACGGAGTGGGACGGGGCGGAGTAGAACGGAGCAGATGAATTCGGGGGTCGCTGATTTGTCTGCCCATGCCGGCGCGCGCCCGAAGACAGTGAGACGGCCCTGTGCCTGAGGAAACACTGGGCCTGAGTAGTTCGGCAACCTTTTCGGCTGCGGTGGCATCCTTTGGCCACTCGCCGCCATCTTAATGTTCGATACCGTACATTGCGGAAGCATTTCGCAGTACGGGTGAAGACCTACAACTGGTCCGAGGAGGAACTTCCCTCCGCGCACGTGGTGCCTGTCAATGGCATCCTCCCCAGCTGGTTTGGAGATGCGTGATGGAAGAGCCAGTTCTCCCAATCGACAGATTGCACCAGATGGAACAAGCATTGCAGGAGTGCCAGACCCTGGCTCTCGCGGGGCAATTTGCGGCGGCCACAATGCATGAGATCAACGGCCCTCTCGAAGCGATTGCAAACCTGAATTATCTTGTTGGGATCAATGCCGACGATGGCGAGCAGGTGAGGAATTATGGCTGTCTGATCGAGGAACAGCTCGGCGTGCTTCAGACGATATCGCGTCAGACACTCAGCTTTTACCACTCGATAGAGACGGTGGAACCTGTGAGGATCGCACCTGTGGCGGAGGCTGCGCTCCGCATTCACCACAGCAAGATCGCCGCCAAGGATATCCGGCTGCTCAAGGAGCTCCCGGGCGATGTGGTTGTGGAAAGCCATCCGGGAGCGATCCTGCAGGTCTTCTCAAATTTAATCGGGAATGCCGTTGAGGCGTTACCCATTAAGGGCACGTTGCAGATTCGAGCCAGGCGCACCGGTGGGGAAGCTCATATCCTATTCGCCGATAACGGGCGTGGAATTCCTGCGGCAATCCGGCCCAGAATATTCGAGCCATTCTTCAGCACAAAGAAGGAGCGTGGGACGGGGCTGGGGCTGGCGATCACCAAGGCGATTGTGGAGCGACACCGCGGCAGGATCAGAGCCCGGACAAGCACGCAGCACGGCCGGAGCGGAACGGCCTTCCGCATCACGCTGCCGCTGCAGTCGCAGTCCGCTGCAAATAGGTAAATAAAGTCTGTACCTTATGTCGGATAAGGAACATACTGGAGTGGAAGCTGGTTTTTATACTCGTGTGGGGCTTTCGGGCCCAGAACACGTCAGTCTACGCAATTTGTCTCGCCTGATAACGGCGGCTATCCCTTGCGCCCTGATGCGAAGGGATGGCTACCATGGCACCAACATCCTCGAATGCGATTCTCGACCGCCTTTCGTCCGCTCAACGTAAAGCCCTGATCGCGCGTATGCAGACGATCCCGCTGCCGGTGGGAAAGGTACTGACCAAGCCGGGCGAAATCCCCAAGTATGCCCACTTTATGATCTCGGGCATCACTTCCGTGGTCACCTACATGAAAGATGGTGCAGCGGCAGAGGTTGGACTCATCGGCAAAGAGGGAATGGTCGAGTCCATGCATCTGCTGGGTTCGGCAAATTCCCCAACGACCGCGTTTGTGCAAGTAGCCGGATCGGCCCTGCGGATTCCGTTCGGCGAAATTCAGAAGGAGGCCTTCGCATCGGATCGACTCCTGCGCGGGATTCTCGATTTCGTCCAGCGGCACAACTTCACGCTGACTCAGATTGCAGCCTGTAACGGTCTGCACGAAATTGAGCAGAGACTCGCCCGCTGGCTGCTGATGGTGCAGGACAGGGTGGAGAGCCCAAGGTTCGATCTGACGCAGGAGTTCATGGCCAGCATGCTTGGCACCCGCCGCACCAGCGTGACCCTGGCTGCGGGCAGCCTGCAGCGAAGCGGATTAATCGAGTACCGCCGCGGGCATATCCGCATCATGGATCCTGAAAAGTTGCGAAACGCCGCCTGCGAGTGCTACCCGATTGTCCGCAACCTGGTGGATGGACACGCCGACGGGCATAAGTGACCTCAAGAATATGCCGGCTTGCACCTCGCAGGCGGTGGAGTGGATCGTCGCACCCGACGACGTGCTGCCGGAGAACGAGCCGACGCAATAGACGCCAGTTGGCGCTCTGAGCAGGACTACGCGCTCACTGACTTATACTTCTGGGTTCTCACCGAGGGGTCATCCATTCGTTATGAAAGTTGCTATGAAAGTTGGCATGGTTTCTGCGGTATTTGTTGCCGCGAGTGTGCCGATTTTTGCCCAGCCGACTGTTTCACGCGCGACGCTCGACCAGTCGCTGGGTTTTGAAGATCAAACGAGCGCGACTCTTGCAGGATGGTCCGTGAACCCGCCGGGCACCGTGTCCGCGGACGATAGCGTTTCGCATACTGGCCATTGGTCCGTGCGGCTGCAGCGCGATGGCCAAAGTGCGGGCACCTCTTCTACGATTACGCGCACCCTGCCCGTTGATTTTCAGGGCGCCGTGGTGGAACTTCGCGGATACCTGCGGCTCAAGGATGTCTCGGGCAACGCCGGGTTGTGGGTGCGGGAGGAAGGCGACGGTGAGTTGTTTGAGGCCGAAGACATGCGGGGGCAGCAGGTGACTGGTACGCGCGATTGGGCGCAATACAACATCATGCTCCGAATCAACCCGAACGCCGAAAAGTTGCTTTTTGGCGTCCTTGTCTCCGGCACGGGCACGGTGTGGGCTGACGACCTTGAACTGCTCGTGGACGGCAAGCCGATTGCGGAAGCCGCGGCGGCGCCCGCAAAACCGGACCTGCCTGCGGACCACGAGTTCGATGCCGGCTCCGGGATCGCGATCAGCAACCTCACGCAGGTGCAGATTTCAAACCTTGTGACGCTGGCCCGGGTTTGGGGAATGCTGAAATACCATCATCCCGCTGTCACATCCGGGCAGAGGCAGTGGGACTACGATCTATTCCGCATGTTGCCTGCCGTTCTTGCCGCGCCCGATCGCGCCCATGCGAACGATGCGATTGTGAGCTGGATCGACAAGCTCGGCCCTGTCGCGCCCTGCAGCCCGTGTGTTGCCGCGCCGGCGGGCGACCTCGACATCAGGCCGGCGCTGGAGTGGATCCACGACCGTGAGTTGCTCGGTGGGCCGCTCAGCGAGCGCATGGAATCGATCTACGCGAACCGCACCGGGAAACAATTTTATGTCTCCGCCTTTCCTGGAACCAGGAACCCCAGCTTCGATCACGAACTCAACTATGCGAAAATCAGTTTCCCGGACTCGGGCTTCCAGCTTCTCGCGCTGTTTCGCTGGTGGAACATCCTGCAATATTGGGCGCCCAATCGCGACGTTGCCGGACAGGACTGGCCTGCCGTGCTGGCGGATTTTATTCCGAAGTTCGCGCAGGCCAAAGACAGAACTGCCTACCAGCTCGCTCTCTTCGAACTGATTGCCAAAGCCAACGACACGCACGCCAACCTTTGGGGTTCGCTGGGCGCGCGCCCACCGGTTGGCGATTGCGCGCTACGCGTGACGCTGCGCTTCATTGGCGACAAGCTCGTTGTCTACGGAGTGGGCGTCGGGGAAAGCGCCTTTCAGCCCGGCGACATTCTTGACAGCCTCGATGGCGCATCGATCCAATCTCTCGTCGACAAATGGAGCGTCTACTACGATGACTCGAATGACGCGGCACGCCAACGCGATCTGGCGCGCACTCTGACGCGAGGCGTCTGTGGACCGGTCGCGGTAGAAATCACGCGAGGCGGCCACACCGCACAGGTAACAGCGCCACGCACTCTTGAGAAGCTGAGTTCTTTCACTCACGATCAGCCGGGTGACACTTTTCGATTGCTGTCGCCGGAGGTCGCTTACATCAAGCTCTCAAGCATCAAAGCCGCCGACCTGCCCGATGACTTCGATAAGGCGAAGAACACGAAGGGCCTGATCGTGGACATCCGCAATTACCCGTCGGAATTCATGCCGTTCGCGATGGGTGCATACCTTGCGACCAAACCCACGCCGTTCGCCAGCATCACGCAGGCCGATCTCGCCAATCCTGGTGCAATCGCCTTCGGCGCCAGCCCGACGATCAAGCCCGGGGGTGTTCACTACGGCGGCAAAGTCGTGATCCTGGTGGATGAGATCACGCAGAGCCAGGCCGAATACACAGCGATGGCGCTGCGGGCGATGCCCAACACCGCCGTCGTCGGCAGTACCACGGCGGGCGCCGACGGCAACACCTCCTTGATCCCGCTGCCCGGCCAACTTCGGACGATGATCAGCGGCATCGGCATCTACTATCCGGATCACCGCCCGACGCAACGCGTCGGGATTGTGCCCGACGTTGTGGTGAGGCCGACGATCGAAGGCATCGCTGCCGGTCGAGATGAGGTTCTGGAGGCTGCGATGCGGCTCATTGAGGATTCGAAGTGAAGGCTGCACGCGGGCGTCAGGCGGAGGGCAATTGATCGCAGCATGCGTGTCAGAACACACGGCTATTCAGCGAAAGGTTGTGGCTGAGGACTGAGGGCCGACAACTTGCAAAGAACGAATGGCCAAATGAAAGCTGATTGCATAAATATGGCTCGGCCGTGGAAGAAACATCTCTCGGGGGCTAAAGCCCGCATTCATTTTTCGGACTTTATCGGCACGGATAAATCCGTGCCCCTTCAAAGCTCTGGAGCTGACGCGTTATTCAGCAAGCTCTCAAGTCGTGCCCTTCCAAAACCCGGCTTAGGCAACCCACATTCGATCAAGTGCTCAAGAGCGCGCGTGGTTCGGTCAGTTGTTGCGGAGTGCGGACATGGGGTTGATGCGTGAGGCTCTGCGCGCGGGAAGATAGCCGGCCAGCAGCGCCGCGGAGGCGAGCAGGAGAATGACGGCGGTAAACGTGAATGGGTCAGTGGGAGCGGTGTCGAAGAGAAGAGCGGCGATTGCCCTCGATACGGCGAACGAGGCAGCGATTCCTGCGATTGCTCCGATGAACGTGAGACGAAAAGTTCTGGAGAGGACGTCACGCTGCACCTTGGCCCTGGTCGCGCCGAGGGCCATGCGAACACCAATCTCCTGGGTACGCTGGGCGACCGAGTAGGAGATGACGCCGTAGATGCCAAGAGTGGCCAGGATAAGGCCGAGCACTGCAAAGGCGGTGACCAGAATCATGAAGAAGCGGCGCGGCGAGGCAGCATGGTCCACGATGCCGCGAATGGGCCGGAACTCGGCGGCGGGCTGCCTGGGATTGAGCTCACGCAAGGCGTGGAGGACCCCGGATGCGAGCAGGGCGGGCGGCATGTTGCTGCGGACGATGAGTTGCACGCCGGCGGGGCCTTCCTGGGTCATGGGGAAATACATTTGCCAGCTTGGCTGATTTTCGGCGTTGCTGTCGTGCACGTCGGTGAGGACGCCGATGATGCGGCGATCCACGTTGTTGACGACGATGATTTTGCCGAGGGGGTCCTGCCCGGGAAAGAGGAAACGGGTGACGGTTTCGTTGAGGATGATGACGCCGGGGCCTTTCGGTTTATCGTCCCAGGTGAAGTCATGCCCACGGAGGCTCATGCCCATGGCGTGAAAGTAGCCGGGAGAGACTACGTAGACCAGGGTGTCGGGGAGATTGTTGCCATCGATGCTTGAACCCTTGGGGACAGGCGCGCCCCATTCGCGGTTTTGCTCCATGGGAAGGTAATCGACCATACCGGCAGCGGTGACTCCGGGCAGAGCGCCGACTTTGGCCAGAATCTTAATGCCTGCGAGGGCGTTGTCTGCCAGTTGCTTGGGAGTTTTCGCCATCTCGTAGTCGATCTGGATGGCTGCTGCCCGATCAGGTTGAAAGCCGAGATCGACGTCAAGCACCTTAAGAAAGCTGCGGAGCAGAAGCCCGGCGCCGACCAGGAGCATGCAGGCGAGAGCGATTTCGGAGACGACAAGTAAGGAGCGGATGCGCTGGTGGGATCTCCCCTGGCCTGCACCGGCACTTGTGTCTTTGAGGGCCTCGCTAAGCTGGCCTCCCGCCATGCGCGAAGCGGGAACCAGGCCGCAAAGCAGGGCAGCAAACGCAGCAGTGAGCGCGGTCGAACTCGAGAGCTGCGCCGTCGATGCGCAGGCTGGAGAGCAAGGGGAGGGCAAGCGAACCCTGGTGCGCCAGCCATTCGAGCAAGAAGAAGGCGAGCCCGAGGCCCAAGGAGGCGCCGGTGCAGGAGAGGACAAGGCTTTCGGTCAAAAGCTGGCGCGCGATGCGGCCTCGGCTGGCGCCGAGAGCGCCGCGAACCGCGAACTCCTTGCCGCGGGCGGCGGCGCGGGCGAGCAGCAGATTGGAGAGATTGACGCACGCGATGAGCAGAATGACGCCCACGGCGGACCAGAGGACGATGAGCGAGCGGCGCAGACGCCCGGCAATATAGTCCTTGAGCGTGCGAAGGTGCATTGTCGTGATGTCTGTGTGGTAGAAGCCGCAGGAACGGGCGATGTTGTCGCTCCAGCAGAGATGGGGCTCGACGGCCGTGCCCTCGGCCTGGGCCTGGGCCAGCGTCACGCCGGGTTTAAGCCGGCCGAGCATGGTGACGATGCCGCCCCAGGTGCGCGCGTCTTCGAGGATGAGCGGCTGGAAGAGGTCGGCTTTCGCGCCCGGCGAAAACACCGCGCCGAAATCGAAGCCGGCGGGGAGCACGCCGACGACGGTGGTGGACTGGCCGTTGAGGTCGATGGCCTTGCCGACGATGGATGGGTCCGATCCAAACTGGCGGCGCCAGTAGGCGTTGGAGAGGACGGCGACTGGCCTTGCGCCGTGCCGCAATTCGTCGGAAGTGAAGAGGCGGCCGAGAGCGGGCTGGACGCCGAGGACCTGAAAGAAGTTGCCGATGACCATGATTCCCGTTGCCGGCTGTGGGTCGCCGTGGCCCGTGAGGCGGAGGTTGTCGGCGGTGGAGAAAGCGAAGTAGCCGGTGACGTCTTGATAGGAGCGACTCTCGGCGCGGAAGCGGTTGTAGGCGTCGGCGGAATAGGTGGAGCAGGCGAATCCGCATTTGCGCGGTGCAGGAGCAATCCAGACGAGCTGATGCGCGTCGGGGAAGGGCAGCGGGCGCAACAGCAGCGTGTTGACAACGCTGAAGACAGCGATGTTGGCGCCGATGCCGAGGGTGAGAATGAGGATGGCAATCACGGTAAAGCCGGCGTCACGGCGGAGGGTGCGGAAAGTGTAGCGGAGATCCTGGAGAAGAATGTCGAGTTTCATAATTCCTCGCGCTTCGCGCTG
Source organism: uncultured Acidobacteriaceae bacterium (assembly GCA_963758785.1). Classification (GTDB taxonomy): domain Bacteria; phylum Acidobacteriota; class Terriglobia; order Terriglobales; family Acidobacteriaceae; genus Telmatobacter. The sequence continues at coordinate 533,847 of CAVWXA010000003.1, read as the reverse complement.
CTGGAATTTGGCAGTTTCGACGCCGCCGAAGCGGATGAGCGCCTGGCGGCGGGCCTCCTGGGGATTGAGTCCGCGCGCGATGTTTTCTTCCGTCGCCAACTGGATGTGGGAAGCGATCTCGGCCTCGAGATCGGCATCGAGCGGAGGCTTGCGAAAGAACGAACGAAGGCGGCCGAGGGCTCGCCGGAGGGCGCCCATCACATGCCACCTTCCTGCGACATGGCGAGGACGCGGCCCATGACGTCGGACAATCGCTGCCAGTAGGCCGCATCTTTCGCGAGTTGTCTGCGGCCGCTGCGGGTGATGGAGTAGAACTTGGCCTTGCGATTGTTGTCAGAGGTGCCCCATTTGGCATCGATCCATCCGCGCTGCTGGAGGCGGACGAGCGAGGCATAGATGGTTCCCTGATTGAGCAGGACTTTGTCGCCGCTGGCTTGTTCAATGCGGCGGGCAATTCCATAGCCATGCAGAGCGCCCATGGCAGCCAGGGTTTGCAGCACCATCAAGTCCAGAGTGCCTTGCAGCAGATCCAGTTTCGATTCGCCCATTTCATCGCTCCTGTGTTAATGCCACATAAGTATGGCACAAAACATGTGGGAATGCCACAGGAGGGTGGAGGGGGCTGGGATGAGGGAATTCAGCCAGTTCGCCGGCGGGCACGCGATGGCCGTTTGGTGAGTTCGACAACCTTCTCGGCGCACCAGAGCTTGATGAGCGATTGATATGGAACGTCGAGCCTCCGGGCATGATCCCGTATATTATTCAGAACGTCCTCGGGCATGCGAAGCGAAATCGTCTCGGTGGAAGGTTTCAGCTTGGGAAAGGTGACAAGCCTGGCCTTGCTCCAGTCGACGAATTCTGTGCTGTCGTTTTTCGGAGACTCCCAGAAGGCGCGCTCCGCTTCTTCATTCGCGAATTTAGGGATTGGCTTCAAACGCTTGCTCATAAATCGTTCTCTCCTTGCGGCTCATGTCCCGCGCCGAAATTGGGCGAATAAGCGTGCCATTTCCGCGTTCTGTGAAGGTCATGTGCAATCGGCGACCTTTATCGGTTCTGCCTAGGGCATGGAACCGAAATTCCTGTTGGCTATGTCTCGCGTCAGGAGCAAGAATGAGCGGCTTATTCAGAAATGCCTGCTCGACCTCCGCCTTCGTGACGCCGTGTTTCTCGTTCTTTCTTGCGTTACCTGCGTCCCAATCGAATCCGATGTATTCCATCGATAGTCTCGCTTGCACTTGACCTAAACAGTGCTATCTAGCGTATATGTATCCAATATACACGATACGCAGTGATTGCACAAGTTGAGAATCACTCTACGCATCACTCCGCGTTGTCGATCTGGGCGCGCTGGAGCTTGTCGGAGTAGTCGACGTAGACGGCTTTCCATGTGGTGAAGAAGTCGAGTGCGCCGAGGCCTTCGCGGTGGCCGTTGCCGGTGTGCTTGACGCCGCCGAAGGGCAGGTGCACCTCAGCGCCGATGGTGGGCGCGTTGATGTAGGTGATGCCGGCTTCAAGATCGCGCATGGCGGCGAAGGCGCGGTTCACGTTGCTTGTGTAGAGCGAAGTGGAAAGGCCGTAGTCGATGGAGTTGGCGATCTCGATGGCTTCTTCGAAGGTCGCGAACTCGATGAGCGCGACGACGGGGCCGAAGACTTCTTCGCGCGCGATGCGCATGGAGGGCGTGACGCCGGCGAGCACCGTGGGCTCGAAGAAAGTTCCGTGCGCGTAGGCGCCCGTCAGTGAGCGCGTGGCCGCCGCAGAGGAGCTTCGCGCCTTCGTTCAGCGCGATCTCGACATACTTGGCCGAGGTTTCGATCTGATTGGCGTTGACCTGCGGGCCGACTTCGACGGACTCATCGAGGCCGTTGCCGATCTTGAGTTTTCGGGCGCGGGCGACGAACTTCTCCGTGAATTCGGCCGCGATTCCCTTCTGCAGCAGGATGCGGCTGGTGGCCGTGCAGCGCTGGCCGGTGGTGCCGAAAGCGCCCCAGAGCGCGCCGTCGAGGGCGAGGTCGAGATTGGCGTCGTCGAGAACGATCTGCGCATTCTTGCCGCCCATCTCGAGCGAGACCTGCTTGAAGGTGGCGGCGGCGCGCTGCGCGACCAGCGAGCCTACGGCGCTTGACCCGGTGAAGCTGATGGCGCGCACGTCGGGATGCTCGACCAGCGCCGCGCCCGCGGTGGAACCGTGCCGCAGACGATGTTGACCACGCCCGGCGGCAGGCCGGCGTCGACGAGCGCCTGGACGAGGTTGTAGGTGGAGAGCGGCGTGTCGGTGGCCGGCTTGATGACGCAGGTGTTGCCGGCGACGAGCGCGGGAAAGAGCTTCCAGCTGGGAATGGCCATGGGAAAGTTCCACGGCGTGATGAGGCCGACGACGCCGACGGGCATGCGCACGCTCATGGCGAATTTGTCGGGCAATTCGCTGGGGGTGGTGATGCCGAAGAGCCGCCGTCCCTCGCCCGCCACGTAAAAAGCCTCGTCGATGGCCTCCTGCACGTCGCCGCGCGTCTCGGCCAGCACCTTGCCCATTTCGCGCGTCATGTCGCGTGCGTATTTTTCTTTGTTCTGGACGAGGATGTTGCCTGAGCGCGCAGAAGAATCTCGGCGCGCTTGGGCGCGGGAACCAGACGCCAGGTGGCGAAGGCCTTTTTGGCCGCGGCTACGGCCAGCGCGACGTCTTCAGCGTGCGAGGAGGGAAACGCGCCAATGACGTCGGAGTGGTCGGCGGGGTTGAGGTTGAGCATGGTTTTGCCGGTCGCCGCGGCGACCCATTGGCCGCCGATGAGGTTTTGGTAGGTGGGATAGGTCATAGGGCAGTTCTCAGTTGTCAGTTGTCAGTTCTCGATTGTCAGTTCTCGGTTGTCAGTTCTCAGTTCACATTGGACTTTGGGCGGTGGACTTTGCCCTGCGGTCAGTGCGGTTATAGCACTTTTTGCGCATCCTGGGTGAGCGCAGAGAAACGATGGCGAGCGGATCGGTTGGTCGGCTATGATTTCGCGCTATGGAACAATACATTCAGATGCTGATTCCCGCGGATCCGTATTTCGCTCCCGAACCGGCGCAGATCGCGGCATTTTTCGACATGCTTGCGGAGTCGTGGCAATTCGAGCTCGACTGGAATATCCCCTACATACACCCCCTTCGCGTGATGAAGTTGCTGGGCAAGGCAGAAATCGAGAAAGCCATTCAAGACTCGGGAATGTTCCCGCGCCTGGACAGTTTCAACCTTAAGAAGAATTCGGAGATCCCGGCTGCAATGGAAGGAATTTCAAGTTGCTCAGTGAACGCCAGCGGCAATTGGGGTTCAGAACACCCGCCGATCAAAGTCCCAAAGTCAGCGTGGCCCGACGGCAAAGAGAATTTGGCTTGCAGAGTGAGCTGCGATCTACGGCCTGAGCCCGCACTGACCTCAAACTGGTGGACGAACGAGGGGGATAATACCGGCTTATTACAATTCGGTGACCCCGCGGACCCGATTCAATCGATGGGGACCTTCACTCATCCAGTTTCCAGTAAGAATATTGAGGTGCCGTCAGCCGGAAGCGCGCGTTTCTGGGTAGGGTTCGATTTCGGGGAATGGCTGGTCCCACACTTGCCGCATGATTTCAATCTCCTTGACCCAGCATTAGTTCGCGCGATGGAACTTCATTTTGGCGTCGAAATGGCCCAGGCGGGGCGAGCGCTTCCGTAGGGAAGCGGAGGACAGAGATCAGAGATTAGGGGCAGGAGTCAGAAAAAGCCGACGTGCCCGCGTCTTGCCCTGGTGCAACTGAATCTGGCGGGACGTCGCAGCTGTGCATCTCTCGGCCGGCATGGCTGAGGCCGCGAATCAGCGCACGCTGGAACGCCGGTACTGAGGTAATGGCTGGGAGCCGCTTGGCTCGCGAATTCAAGTGCGTGGATTGAGAACGCAGTTTACTCTTAGAATGCGTGCTCCTACAACCAAAGTGGACCTTGCGTACGACGGCTAACATCCGCTGGCCGTACAATAGGCCTTGAGGTAGATTCGATCTCTCCATGTCATTGAACGGATATCCTTCTCGCTCTTCGCGGTCCCATGGCTTTCGCTCGCTCTTCAGCATGTTTTCGAGCGATCTGGCCATCGATCTGGGCACCGCCAATACTCTGGTCTACGCGGCCGGCAAGGGCATCGTCGTCAATGAGCCCTCGATTGTCGCCATCAACAAAAACACCGGCGAAGTGGAAGCCGTGGGCAAAGAAGCCAAGGAGATGCTGGGGCGCACGCCCGGCAACATCGTGGCCATCAAGCCGATGAAGGACGGCGTGATCGCCGACTTCAAAGTCACCGAGAAGATGCTGAACTACTTCATCCAGAAGGCGCACAACCGCAAGATGCTGGTGCATCCGCGCATCGTGATCGGCGTGCCCTCCGAGATTACGCAGGTGGAGAAGCGCGCCGTGGAGGACTCGGCCTATCGCGCCAAGGCCAGCGAAGTGTATCTCGTGGAGCAGGCCATGGTGGCGGCGATCGGCGCGGGACTGCCGATCACCGAGCCCTCGGGCAACATGGTGGTGGATATCGGCGGCGGCACGACGGACATTGCCGTGATTTCGCTGTGCGGGCATCGTCTACTCGCGCTCGGTGCGCATGGCCGGCAACCAGATGGACGAGGCCATCACCAATTATCTGAAGCGCAAATACAACCTGCTGATCGGCGAGCGCACCGCCGAGCAGATCAAGATCGAAATCGGATCGGCGTTCCCGCTGGACAAGCCGCTGACCATGGAGATCAAGGGACGCAACCTGATTGAGGGCGTGCCCAAGACCATCTCCATCGACGACAGCGAGATTCGCGAGGCGCTGGGCGAGTGCATTGCCGTGATCATGAACGCCATTCGCGTGGCGCTGGAGCGCACGCCGCCCGAGCTGTCGGCCGACATCAGCGATCGCGGCATCGTGCTGACCGGCGGCGGCGCGCTGATCAAGAATCTCGACAAGCGCATTCGCGAGGAGACCGGGCTGCCCGTTTCGGTGGCCGACGATCCGCTGGCTTCGGTGGTTCTGGGCACGGGCAAGATGCTCTCGGACTTCCGGCTGCTGCGCAAGATCAAGATCGATTAGACAGGCAGTGGTCAGGTGATCAGTGGTCAGTGATTCAGTGAAAACCGTCCGCAAGCTCGCATCGCTGTCCAGCCTGATCCACTGACAACTGAACCCTGGCTGTTATGGAATCGTTCTTCACCCGCTATCGGAACCTTGTGGTGCTGCTGGTCATTCTGATGGCGCAGCTCGCCGGGCTGGCGGTGCAGGTGCGCCGCACCGGCAACGGCAGCAGCACGCTTGACCCCGCCGACCCGAGCGGCGTGCGGCTGATCCGGCTTGTGGGCGAATGCCATCATTTCGCCGCCGGAGCGGCTGATCCACGGCACCAAAATCGGACTCTGGGCATCGCGTGGTCGAACTACTTCGACCTGCGCCACGTGCGCCAGCAGAACCAGGATCTGGAGAAGACCGTCGACCGGCTGCGGCTGGAGCAGGCGGCGCTGCTTGAAGACGCGCGCCAGGGCCAGCGGCTGCAGGCGCTGCTCGGCTTCCAGGAAAAATACATTTACACCACGGTGGCCGCGCAGGCCTACGGCTCCAGCGGCAGCGATCGCTCGCATGTTTTCTATATCGACAAGGGCTCGCACGACGGCCTGAAGCCGGATATGGCGGTGATTACCGCCGACGGCATCGTGGGCAAGGTGCGCGACGTGTTTCCGCACACGGCGCAGGTGCTGGCCATCAACGATACCACCAGCGGCGCGGGCGTGATTCTGGAAACCACGCGCATTCGCGGCATTCTGCAGGGCGACGCGGTGGGCCAGCTTGAAGTGGTGGGCATCACTGGCCGATCAGCGCATCCAGCCGGGCGAAAACGTGCTCACCGCCGGAGGCGACCTGATTTTTCCGCGCGGACTGCCGGTGGGCGTGGTGGAGAAAGTGGTTCGCGATCCCGATCGCGACGGGTTCATCGACATCATTGTTGAAGCCGGCCGCGCATCTTGACCGGCTGGACGAAGTGCTGGTGATTACCTCGACCGAGCCGCGCTTCTCGCCGCAGGAGCAGCAGGATATTGCCACCAGCGCAGTCGCAGAAAGGCGCCGTGCCGACCGCGATCAAGGATCAGATGAAGGCGTCGGAGATCATGGCCGAGAAGCTGCCCGGCCTGATCGATCCCAACCTGCCGCCGATCAGCAGCCACTGAACGACACCAGCAATCCCAATATCCCGCTCGCGGCCGCCGCAGCCGCTGCATCCCGACGAGTTTTCACCGGGCGCTGCGACCACGCCGGAATCGGAGTCGGCTGCGGAGCGCTGCGATCGGCACCCCGCAGCCGAAAATCCTGCCGCTGCCGGCGCCGCGACCGGCTGCGCCGATGGCTATCGGCGCGCAGACCGCCGAACCCGCCGCATCGAAGACGTCCAAACCGCAAACGACGCCGCAGAGGAATCCATAGCCATGTCCCTGCTCGGCGCCGACTCCCGGCGCGATATGGAGATCCGCCGCTATCCGCTGCTGGTTTATGCGCTGGTTCCGCTCGCTGCGCTGGTGTTGCAGGCATGGCTGCCGCGCGTGGTGGGCCGCTATGACTGGTTCGACCTGCCGCTCGTGGTTACTGTCTATTTCGCGCTGGGCCGCCGCAACCCCGTTGCAGGGCACCATTCATGGGCGCGGCGATGGGCCTGTTTGAGGATGCGCTTTCGCATCACGCCATCGGCATCAACGGCATCGCCAAGACTGTGGTCGGTTTTCTGGCTGCCTCGGTGGGCATTCGCATCGACGTCGAGAACCACGATCATCCGCCTGCTGCTGAACTTCGTGCTTTCGCTGCTTTCGAGCGGCGATTTATCTTTTTGTAGCCGCTTTCTGCTGGGCCTGGCGGTGGAGTGGAGCTGGCTGACGGAGTTGTTCGGGCGATTGGCAACTCGGTGATTGCGCTGGTGCTGTTTCCGTTGCTCGACCGTCTGCAGATCAGGGACTGAAAAGACAGGGAGCGAGGGAACAGGGAACACAGGAACGAGGAAACGGACGTAAAACTTAAGAATGCGACGAAGTGAAGATTTGAAGTGGCTGTATTCTGAAAATTAGCGAAGAACTATGACTCCTTTCAGCAATCGCGGCGAAAAGCTCTCCCCGTTCAAGCTGACGGTGGTGCAGTACGGCATTCTGCTGATGATGCTGGCGCTGGCTGCGGGTTTGTGGCGGCTGCAGGTGCTGGACGTGGAAAACTACCGCGTGCTGGCCGAGCAGAACCGCATTCGCAAGGAGCCGATCCTGGCGCCGCGCGGCAAGCTCTTCGACCGCGAAAACCGGCTGGTCGTCGACGACTACCCGTCGGTCACCTGCTTTCTGGTGCGCGAGCAGAGCCGCAATGTGGATGCCGATCTGCCGCTGATTGCGAAGGGCCTGGACCTTGATCTGGATCAGTTGCGTGCCACGCTGCACCATTACCGCGCCGAGCCCGGCTATCAGCCGATCCCCATCAAGCAGGACGTGACTGCCGACGAGCAGGCCTTTATCGCGGCGCATCGCAACGAACTGCCCGAGCTGGAAACGATCGATGAAGAGCGCAGGCTCTATCCGCGCGACGGCTTTGCCGCGCACCTGATCGGCTACGTGGGCGAGGTGAGCGAGGACGACCTGAACAATCCGCGCTTTGCCTACTATGAGCCGGGCGACGTGGTGGGCAAGGCGGGCGTGGAGGAGACCTACGACGAGTTGCTGCGCGGCCAGGACGGCAGCCGCGAGGTGATCGTCGACAGCCACGGCCGCGAGGTGGGCTACTTCGGCATTCAGCACGCCGTGCCGGGGCAGGACCTGAGGCTGACGATCGACAACGACCTGCAGCGCGCCGCCGAGCTCGCCCTGGGCGACCGCAATGGCGCGATCGTGGCCATGGACCCGCGCAATGGCGAGATTCTGGCCATGGTTTCGCGGCCCAGCTTCGATCCCAACGAGTTTGCCATCAAGATCGACCGCACGGCGTGGAACAAGCTCATCACCGATCCTGACCATCCGCTGATGAACAAAGCCATCCAGGCGCAGCTCGCGCCGGGATCGACCTTCAAGATCCTCATGTCGGTGGCCGGGCTGCAGGAAGGCATTGCGCAGAACATGCATATCGTCTGCAACGGCGGATGGGGACCTTACGGCTACTTCCACCATTGCGACGAGCACCACGGCGCAGTGGATATCCACAACGCGATTCCCTATTCCTGCGACACGTTTTATTACATGCTGGGCGATAAGCTGGGCATCGACCGCATCGTGAAGTACGCGGACGAATTCGGCTACGGGCAGAAGACGGGAATCGATTTGCCGGGCGAGCAGGCAGGGCTGATGCCATCGGCACAGTGGAAGCTGAAGAATTATCACGCCCGCTGGTATCCCGACGAGACTCTCGACGTCGCCATCGGACAGGGCGCGGTTGAGGCCACGCCGATTCAACTGGCGCGCATCATCGGCGGCATCGCGTCGGGTGGACACATGGTGCGGCCGCACGTGGTATTTCCCGACCAGCTTCCCGCAAGACTTTTACAAAGCGCTGCTTGAGAGCTTTCCCGGAACGGGCGATGCGTATGTGCCGATCGATCCGCAGAACTGGGACATCATCACCGACGGCATGTACAACGTGACGCAGCCCGGTCTCTACCACACGGCGGGCGCGGAGGGTCTGCCGGGCATCGACTTTGCCGGCAAAACCGGCACGGCGCAGCAGATGAGCCACGAGGCGCTGGGCAAGACCAACAAGGGAAGGTCGACGTATCCCAACGTGTGGTTTGTGGGCGTGATGCCGCGGCGCAATCCCGAGCTGGTGGTGGCGGTGCTTTGGCAGAACGGCGAATTCAGCTATTACCCGGCGCGTATCGGCGCGGCAGTGGTGAAGGCTTTTGTGGATAAGAAGCGGCGCCAGGCCAACAACCTGCCGCCCACGGCAGCCCACGGCGGCGGGGCAGCCGATGGAAGTTGGCGCGATCTCGTCCGAGCCAAATTTCGAGCCCGGCAAAGGCAACTCTACAGTCACGAAGGCCGGAATGGCCGCAATGGCCGGGACGCGGATTCAGAGCGGGCACTACTTTGTGGATGGCAATGGCTCGCCGCGGCAAGTGGCCGAGAATGCGCAGGGAGCGAAGGCGGCTGCGAAGCGCTCGGGCAAACCTACCCCTCCGCAAGCAGCGGCGCGTCCGATTGCGACTCCTTCCCAGTTGGCCGCGGCGTTGCCAGTCCGAAAGAACGATCGATGACTCCCATGCGCCGAATCCTCAGTTTTCGCGACTTCGACTGGGCTCTGCTGGGCCTCCTGCTCTTGCTCTGTGCGGTTTCAGTCGTTGAGGTGCACTCGACCACGCTGCACACAAAGTTTGCCAGCTTCGGGAGCAGACAGATCTTCTGGATCACGGTCGGTGCCGCCTTCATGTTCATCTTCTGCCAAGATCGACTATCACCGCGTGCTCGACTGGACTCCCTGGGCTTACGGATTCGGCCTGATTTCGCTGGCCGCGATTTTTACGCCGCTCGGCCATAACGCGCTCGGCGGCCGGCGATGGATCAAGCTCGGCCCGATCGTTTTCAGCCTTCGGAGTTCGTGAAGCTCGTGCTGATGCTGATGGTGGCGCGCTATTTTGCCAATCTCGGCGGCCGCAATCTGACCTGGAGAGACATCTTCAAGGCCTTCGTGCTGGTGGGTATCCCGATGCTGCTGGTGATGAAGCAGCCCGACATGGGAACCACGCTGACTTACCTGCCGATCCTGCTTGCCGGGCTGTTTCTTGGCGGAATCAATCTGCGCCAGGGCATGATCCTGGTGACGGTCGGGCGTGGTGCTGGTTGGAGGCGTGTGGACGAGCGGGAAGTTTTTGAAGCCATATCAGAAAGCTCGGCTGACCAGCTTCATCAATCCGGAAACGACCCCAGAGGCAAGGGCTACCAGGTGCTGCAGTCGGAGATTGCCGTGGGATCGGGCGGAATCTGGGGCAAGGGTCTCGAAAAAGGCACGCAGACGCAGGGCTATTTTCTGCCCATTCCGTACACGGACTTTATCTTTGCCGCTTTCAGCGAAGAGCACGGGTTTGTGGGCGCATTTTTTGTCCTGCTGCTATACTTCCTCATATTGATGCGTTTGATTCAAAACGCTCAAACAGCCGCTGACCTGCCCGGTTCCCTCATTATCATGGGAATCGTGGCTGTGTTGACCTTTCAGATCGCGGTCAACGTGGGCATGGTCATCGGGCTGATGCCCGTCACCGGAATCCCTTTACCCTTATTGAGTTACGGTGGATCTTCGGTGGTGTTTACGTTTCTGGCGCTGGGCGTGGCGATGAATGTCCGCATGCGCCGGTTCGTTAATTGACGCGTCTCGAACCAAAGGGTCCAGATGTCGTCCAAAGAAGATTGGCTCTCGTGTGGCCCGGAAACGATCGGGGATCGCTCCGGACGCAAGAGAAGGATTATCAAGCATTTCGCCGGCATGGTCCCGATGGATCGCGCCCGGCAGGATTGGGTTTATGAGTACGCAGAGACGGGATGACCGCTTCGCGGCTTGCAAGTTGCAAGGATGGCGCAGGCAGTTTGGGAAGTCGAGTTTCCCAGGCTTTCGGCGCGCGAACCTCCCTGCAAACGCCGCTGGTCAAACGGCCCCGCCGGAAACGCCGGCGATAGCGGCCACAAACTCTCTGCTTATTGGATCACCGCAATCAACAGCCCGTTCGGCTTCTTCAGCCAGGCTCGCCGCCCTTGAGGCAGGCTGCCGCGCAAAGACCGTTGCTCGAGCTCCCCTTCGGTTATCCGCCCATTCCTTTCCGTGCCGCCTGTGCGCAGTTCCATCCAACCTTGCCGCGTGTACCGGTCAGCCTTGTGCTGCCGGACGGAAAGGTACGATGGCAAAAGAAATTTGTATTTCCAGCACGCCGCATGAGACGCGGCTTGCGATTTTAGAAGACGATCAACTCGCGGAAATCTACTACGAACGCGAAAACGAGTACACCCTCGCGGGTTCCATTTACAACGGACGAGTCACACGAGTTTTGCCGGGCATGCAGTCGGCATTTGTCGACCTGGGCCTGGAGCGCGATGCGTTCCTGTACGTAACCGACTTTATTGAGCTCGAGGATCAGGAAGAGACCGACGAGCTGGAAAAAGCCGCAGTGTCCGGGGCCGATCACGCTCCACGCGAGATCCGGCACCCCCAGGCTGTGGACCGCAACGGCGGCCGGAGCGACGAACGCGGTGGGCGCCCTGGTGCAAGGGACGAACACAGGCAGGACGCGCGACCCGAACGCCGCCCGGGTGCGCAACCCACGCCGATGAGCGCTGCCTCCGAAATGCCGGCGAGTGCGGGGCAGACGGCCTCACCTGAGGAACCCGACGAGGCAGGCACGCACCGCTGGCGCGGACGGCGGCGCCGTCGCGGAGGCCGAGGCCCAGGCGCTCGCCCGGAAGCTCCGACACAATCGCAGCCAGTCTCAGCGTTTCAACAAGAGCCGCCTGCGGAAGCGACGCGTGGGACGTATGAAGCGACGCGTGCGACTTTCGTTGATGTACCCGATGCTCCTGCTGCGCCGCCCGTTCATCGCGGGCACCAGGCTTCTGAACCCATCTTGCTTCCCGGCGAATCGCTTTCGAAGTATGGTGGCGCGCCCGCCGAGGAAAGCCAGAGGAACACGCCGGCTGCTCCGCGTGGACCGAAGTCCACCTCGAGGCCTTCCACGCTGGTAGAAGCGCCGCTTCGCTGGGACGGCAGCGGCCTGTTGCCGGGCGAATCGCTTTCGCTGCGCCGCCAACCTGCGCCGGTAGGGGGAGCCGGCGAGGAGACCGAGAACGAACTTTCGGCCGCACCGGAGAGCAGCAACTCACAACACGAAATCGTTGAGGAAGTGGAAGAGTTTGCGCCGCCTGCTGCTTACCAGTCTGAGTCAGCGATCGCCGAGGAAGCGGAAGTCGAATTCGAGGAGGAGAGCCTTGATGCCGACTTCATCGAGCTGCCTTCAGAGGAAGAGCAATTTGCCGAAGGCGCCGTCACGCCTGAACTGGATTTAGAGGAGATGGTTGCTTCAGAGGAAGCATCTTCGCCGGCCAAGGAGGAAGCCGACGCGTCGGCTTCGCACCGTGTCGATCCCTCATCTCCGGCGGGCTTCAAGCTGTTTGGATTTGGCGGAAAGAAAAAGAAGGAAGACGAGTCGGCTGTTGCAACAGCAACGGCCACTCCCGCGTCTTACGCTTCGTCGTATGCGCCAGGTTCCGGTGTGATCGAGGAAGAGGTGATTGAAGGCGAGGAGTTCGACGCCACGCCGCATGGGCGGCGGCACAAGCCCGATGCGCACGACCTCGACGACTACGAGGAGCAGACGCTGCCCAGCCATCTTCGCACCGGCGAACTGGGCGAGATGTTGCAGGAGGCTCATCTCGATCACCGCATCCAGATGAACTTCGACGCGAAGGGCGTCGAGGAAGAGGAGTTTGAAACCGCGGAAGAGGAACCTTCGGCAGAGGCGCAGCCTGCGCCCGGGCGTGAGCGCCGCGATCGCGGCGGACGCGGTCAGCGTGGCCGCGGCGCTCAGGGCAATCGCCGTGGACCTTCGCGCCGCTCGGCTCAGACCTCGGACCTGCCCATCATTTCCGATCTTTTGAAATCGGGCCAGGAGATCCTGGTGCAGATCGCCAAGGAGCCGATCGCCAAGAAGGGCGCGCGCATCACCAGCCACATCGCGCTGCCCGGCCGCTTCCTGGTCTTCATGCCCACCGTGACGCACGTGGGCGTGAGCCGCAAGATCGCCTCCGAAGAAGAGCGCCATCGCCTGAAGCGGATTCTGACGCACGAGCGCGGCGATGCTTCGGGTGGATTTATTGTGCGCACCGCGGCCGAAGGCGCCTCAGAAGAGGAGTTGCGCGCCGATTTGCGCTTCCTGATGAATCTGTGGAACGACATCAAGCAGCGTTCGGAATCTTCAAAGTCGCCGGCCCTCATCTACCACGACTTGTCGCTGATCGAGCGCATTCTGCGCGACCAGGTGAGCTCGAACTTTGCGTCGATCTGGGTCGACACGCAGGAGGACTACGAACGCATCGTGCGCTTCCTGAATCGCTTTTCGCCCTCGCTGGTGCGGCGCGTGAAGCTCTACAACAAGGAAGTGCCGCTCTTCGAGCACTTCGGCATTCAGGACGAAATCTCGAAGGCGCTGCGCTCGAAGGTCTGGCTCAAGTCGGGCGGGTCGATTGTGATCAACCAGACTGAAGCGCTTGTCGCGATCGACATCAACACCGGCAAATATGTGGGCAAGTCGGCGCGGCTTGAGGACACGATTCTGAAGACCAACCTGGATGCGGTGCCGGAGATTGTGCGGCAAATCCGCTTGCGCGACCTGGGCGGAATTATCGTGATCGACTTTATCGACATGGATGAGCGCAAGAACCGCTTCAAGGTGATGGCCGCGCTTGAGGAAGCGCTGAAGAGCGATCGCGCACCAACGAAGGTTCTCCAGTTCAACGATTTTGGGTTAGTGGCGATTACGCGCAAGCGCGTGAAGCAATCGCTGGAGCGGACACTGAGCGTGCCGTGCCCCACGTGCCAGGCTACCGGCATGGTGAAGAGCCCGGCTACCGTGTGCAACGAGATTTACATCGAGATGCGCAAGATGCGGAAGCACTTTGAGAACTGCCGATGTGATGCTGCGCGTGAATCCTGAAACCGTGAAGATTCTCAAAGTCAACAACAACCGCTGGCTCACCGATTTCGAAGAACTCATCGGGAAGAATGTGCTGGTAAAGAGCGATCCTACGCTTCACCCGGAGCAGTTCGACATCCAGGGATAAGAACAGGAAGTCAGCAAGTTGGCGGGTTAGCGAGTCAGGCAAAGGCCGGAGCGATGCTCCGGCCTTTCTTCGTTGCTGGCTGCGGCGGACGCTTGAGCGCGATGGGGATCCAGGCAGGCTCGGACCGCGCCCCGGAAGAGCTCGCCCGGGAGACGCGCTTCTCCGGGAAGGCGTGCGTTTCACCCAGAGGGAAACGACCCCAGGCTAAGGGCAAACTTAAAGCAACCTCTGGCTGCATTCGGTGTCTAATTCATTGAAAAGGGTTCCCTTTCCCGCAAGATCAACAAAAATCGATGTTTGAGGTGGTTGCAATGTCGTACTCCCATTGGACGCAGTTTATGCGGCGCGCAAGTTTTTGTGCGGCTGCGCTGTTGCTGGCAGCCGGCGTTTCGAGCGCACAGTCTACCTCCTCCCAGGATGACTCCGCAGCCGGTTACTCTTCGAGCCAGTCGGGCATGAGCCAATTTGCCGATCTCGCCGCGCTTCCCGAGGCTCCAACACCGGCTTTGGCATCAGGTTCGGGGGCGTCAGGTTCGGGTCAGTACGGAAACGGCGGGGGCTACGGGGGCGGAAGCAAGAAAGGGCTGCTCCACAATCTTGCATTTGAAGTCGGCGGCGGAGCCAACGCTCCAGCCGGCGACAAATCGTACATCACCTGGGGCGGGCAGTTTACCGTGGGCGGCGGAGTCAACTTCAGCAAGCACCTCGCGGCGCTCGTCGAGTATCAGTTCCTCGATGACAAGATTCCCGGCAAAATCATTGCCGAGGCCGGCGCGCAGGGCGGACACGCTCACATCTGGTCTTTTACCGTCGATCCGGTCGTCGACCTTTTTCCTAAATCCGCCAACGATGTGTACGTCACCGGCGGCGGAGGCTTCTATCGCAAGGTAACCAGTTTCACCGATGTTGAGCCGACTGAATACTGCGAGTTTTACTATTGCGGCACTGCATATACGCCGCAGGTGGTGGGTCACTTCTCGTCGAACCAGGGCGGTTTCAACGTCGGTGGCGGATACCAGCACAGGATAGGCGGCGCGTACGGCGACAGCAACACAGCGCTGTTTGCTGAAGTGCGTTATGTTGACGTTCTCACCCCCGCGGTCACCACCGAGCCGAACGGGCTGGGAGCCACCAGCGTAGCCGCGGGAACAAAGGTGCTTCCGATCAGCGTGGGCGTGCGCTGGTAGCCGCGTCATTATTGAGGATCGAGTGTCTCATCCTTTTGCGGCCTTGTGGCTGGAAAGGATGAGGCGTTCAGGCTACAACGGCTTCACCATGGTTTCTTCTCTTCCTCGGTTGGCGATCCCACTTCGCCGCGCTCGATTCGTTCCAGGAACGCTCGCGCCAGTTTCCGTTCTCCGGGATGGCTCTCGCCGTGGATGGTGCAGAGGTCAAGGAATTCGTCGCATAGGGAGTTTCGCTTTTCCTGCTGCGCGAAAAGGCTCTGCAATGCGATTGCAAGCTCACGCAGGCGCGCCGCCTCGGGCCAGCCGGTTTCTTCGCCGTCTTCGCTGACGTAGTCTGAAAACAATCCGCGGCGGCCGCGGGCACACTCGTCGAGGCAGGCAAGAAGTTGCTCACTGAAGGCGCGACACAGTGCATCGAGCACGTCGGGAGCCATGGCGTCACGCGGGTCAATGCTCATTTCGCTTGATTCACTTTGCCTGCATCACCGCTTCAATTTCATCAGGAGTGTGGGGAAGCGCCGCATCGAGGTCGATGAGCTTTCCATCGTCGCCCACCAGGAAGTCGCATTCAATACGCACTCCGAGCTTTTCTTCAGGGATATAGATGCCGGGCTCGATGGTGAAGACCATCCCCGGCCTAAGCACGACCGGGTAGGTGGCCGGATCGTGCACGTCGATGCCCATCAGGTGCCCGAGGCCATGCAGCCAGTACAGGCCAAGCGGCTGGCCATGCAGATCCTTTCCGTGGGTATTGATGTAGTTGTAGGCCACCGTGTCAAGCGAGTTCGGGTCCTGGCGGTCGCGGTCGTTGATGGTTGACTTCCCTGCCACAAATGCCTTGATGGCTGCCTGCTGCGCGCCCAGCACGATCGAGTAAATCTCGCGCTGGCGTGGCGTGAAATGTCCGTTCACGGGCACGGTGCGGGTAATATCGGCGGCGTACATGGAGAACTCGCAGGCCGCGTCTACGAGCAGAACATCGCCGTCCTGCATGGTGCGGTCGTTGGCGGAGTAATGCAGAATGGTCGAGTTGACTCCCGAGCCTACGATGGGAGAGTAGCTTGGCCGCTCGCATCCGTTTTCCATCCAGACGGCAGTCATGGCTCCGGCGACGGCGCGCTCCGTCATGCCGGGCTTGACCCACCATTTCATCATCACGCGTTGCGCCAGCATGGACGCAGCCGATGCCTTCTTGAGAAGCTGGATCTCTCCTTCATCTTTGACCATGCGCAGTTGCGCGGTGAGAGAGGTTACATCGTGGGGCCGCGGCGGTTCATCGGTACCCAGCGTCGTTGCGGTGAACTTCAGCAGCGCCTCGGCGGCAGCCGAATCCGGCTGGGTCCACACACCGTTCTGGAGCGCACGGTCAGAGGCAATCAGGCGGTTGAGATCGGCCGGGAGCTCCGTCATCGGTTCCACATTGTCGACGCCGGCAGCCTGGGCCGCCCCGGCGGTCGCCGCATCCATCTTCACGCCGGTGTATTTTTCAGTGCGCAGGTTGCGCGCGGGCAGAAATAGAATTTCCTTGTACGCGCGAGGCGCAGGCGCCTGCGGCGCATCGCCAACGATCATGAGCGCGGCTCCCGGCTCCGTCCAGCCGGTCAGATAATAAAAATCCGAATCCTGGCGGTATGGCATGAAGTCGAGCACCGGCTCTTCTGCCGCGAAGAGCACCGCAACGCCGCCCTGCAGCCTGGCCGCCAGCGCCACACGGCGCGCGCGATAGGCGCCAGCGGGCTGTTTATCCAATGCATGAAGCACGGGTAGCGCTGAGCAAAAGACAAACAACGCAAGAGCAAAATCTCTCAGCGATTTCATTCCGCTATTGTCTCGCCTCGATGTCGGCCGTGCAAAGCAAATCGTAAGGGCGCCAGTTCCGCTGACACTATGCGAATGGCAGCAGCGGCCGGCCGATCCAAAAACGGTTGCTCCACCGGGTGAGCGCGCTCACTGGCGCTCCGGCGAGTCGCGCCCGGGCTTCGCGCCACGGTCCGATGTAACGGATTGCGGGCGGCAGCCTGCGATAGATTCCCGGCAAGCGGCGTTTCGCGCGTGCGGAGATGCGCCGCTCCCACGCGCCGAAATCCAATCGGAACTCGGCGCGAAATCTTTCCGGCATCCACTCCGCGGTGAGAGCGCGATACCAGTCCGGCGGACGAACCCACGATCCAGCGCCGGTGAGCAGATTGTGCGCCATGACGCGCGCCTCATCGTTGACGCCCAGTTCATCAGAGGCGTGCATGGCGCGGTTATAAGCAGCGAAGGCTTCCCAGGTTTCAGGCAGAGCCGCAGTGGGAATACCGAACAGCTCCGCCAGCGTGATGCACTCGGCGTAATATTGCTCCCGCTCGAGTGTGGTGAGGGGCGGAAGCGCGCAATCGTAGGCCAACGCTGCACTTTCAACCAGCGTGGCAAATACCCAGCGCAAAGCCGCAATCTCATTGGCCTCGTAGTGCGAGCCACGCCTCCATCGCGCCACGTCTTCCGTCAGCTCTCCGCGAATGCGCGTGTGCAGCGCATACAAGTGGCGCGCGGCGCCAAGCGCCTGGTCAAGCGAGCCAAAAACCATGGTGAACACAACGCGAAATGTGTTGTGGAAGCGCGCGATGGGCCTGGTGAGCACCGCGGAGTGTTGGGCGAGCGCCGCAGTGACCCACGGGTGCGCCAGTTGCAGCAGAGCCGCGCGGCCCGCGGCCAGGAACAGCGCTGACTCGCGATTGATACGCCAGCTCAGCGACGCAGGGCCGAAGATGCCGGCGATTGGACCCGCGGTGCGCGCGGTAATCGCAGCGAGCAGAGCCTCACTGTGGTGAGGCGAAACGTACCCATCGGAATCCTCGTCGAGCCGGACCATGGTTTGTTTCCAATCAACTGGACTCACCGGCGACCCTCAGCATCGCGGCCAGGCTTTGCTCCACATCTTCTTCGCTTGTGACCCAGGAAGAGACGCTGATGCGCATGGCCGTCTTTCCCTGCCAGACCGTGGGACCCACCCAGCAGGTGCCCTCTTCCTGTAGACGCGCAATGACTCTTGAGGTCTTTTCGGCATCGCCGAATGAGACGAGAACCTGATTCAGCACAACCTCATTCAGTACTTCGTAGCCGGCGGCGCGCAGCCCGGCGGCAAAGCGCTGTGCGTGGGAGCAGGTACGTTCCACGATCTCCGCCATTCCGGCTTTTCCCAACTGCCGCAGGCCGGCCCACAGCTCAATGCCGCGCGCACGGCGCGACAGTTCTGGGGTGTAGTCGGAGGGTTCACGTCTCGCGCCGCGCTCGAGGTAGGCCGCACGAAGGCTCATGGCCGCTCGCAGAGCCGCTGCGTCACGCACCAAAGCCAAGCCGCAATCGTAGCCGAGATTCGGCCATTTGTGCGCATCTGTCGCCCAGGAATCCGCGAGTTCGAATCCTTTTACAAGATGGCGATACCTGGGCGATGCAGCGGCCCAAAGACCGAACGCTCCGTCCACGTGAATCCAGGCGCCGGCGGCGCCCGCCGCGGGGCAAATGGCACTTGCGGGATCAAATGAGCCGGTGTTGACGTTCCCGGCCTGCAAGCAGAGAATCGTGCGCTCATCGAGATGCGGCAGCGCGTCGGCGCGCATGCGCCCCTGCTTGTCGACCGGTACGCGAACCACGCGCTTGTTGCCCAGGCCGAGCATGGCAAGCGATTTCAGCAGCGAGGGATGTGCTTCGTCGCCGACCACAACGCGCAATTCCGGCGCGCCGAAAAGACCGTCCGCCTCGACATCCCAGCCGGCACGCTCAAGCAGGTGATGCCGCGCCGCGGCGAGTGCAGTGAAGTTGGCGACAGTCGCGCCCGTCACAACTCCACTTGCCGTTCCTTCCGGCAGTCCGAGCAATTCACGCACCCATTCCACCGCCGTGGCTTCAAGGTCGGCCGCCACCGGCGTGGCAATCCAAAGCCCGGCATTCTGGTCCCAGGTATTTACGAGCCAACTTGCCGCCATCGCCGCGGGCAGGCAGCCGCCGATCACAAATCCAAAAAAACGACCACTGCTAATGGCCATCGTGGCCGGACCACCAATTTCGCTGAGCAGCCGGACGACTTCGGAGGGATCGGATTTACCTTCGGGCAGCGGGCCACATAACGCACTGAGCGCTGCGACGGATTCGGGCCTGGGAGCTACCGGCCTGCCATCCAGAGTCTGCAGATACTCGACGGCCGATTGCGCTGCTTGCCGGAGCACGAGCGTTCTCTCTTCTGCGAATGGCGATGAAACGGGTTTCGATTGCGGAGGCTGCATAATTTACCGGCAAGTCTAGCATTCCCGGCGACACTGAATTTCGCCACTTCGGGCTAATCGGGCGCCGAAGCGCGTCGACGCGAGGTTGAAATTCCCGGCGATTCGCCGTATGCTTAGGACTGCAGACGCGTTTGTCCGCTGGTTTGCCGTGAGTTCGCCGGCTGGCGGAGAGATGAGTGGGCTTACGGCCCACTTTTTATTTGGGTCAAATTGCCAGACCTTGCGCACCGTTGTTTCATGGTTTAACCCATTTTAGAATCAATGGTATGCGGATGGCGTGAGGGCTGAATCCCGGCAAGCGCTTTTTACTTGGCGGGCTCAAGGTAAGGGGTCCCCGGTGAGCGGTTTTTGCTCGATGGGGCGTAGATGCAATGGCAGCCAGTTTGGACGAAATCCGGAAGGCGGCGGCGAGGGTAGCCGCGTCGCATGGCCTCGACGTAGTTGACATCGAGTTCGCCGGAACGGCCAAAGAACGTATTTTGCGCGTAACCCTCGAAAAGAACGCCGAGGGGCGGGCACAACTGAAAGCGGCTGCAAAGGCCGGCGCAGAGGGTTTGCCGGAGAAGCTCAGGGAAGGATCGCTCACTGTGGAGCAGCTTTCCGGCGTAACCCATGAGGATTGCGCAGCTTTCAGCCGGGATTTTGGCGTTTTGCTCGACGTGGAAGACCTGGTTCCCGGCGCGGAGTACACGCTGGAGGCCAGTTCACCCGGCTTGGATCGTAAGCTGAGCCAGCCGGAAGAGTTCGAGCGGTTTGTGGGATGCCTGGTGAAGGTGCGGACATTTGAACCGGTCCGCAACAACCGGCACTGGCAGGGAAGATTAGTGGCGGGACCACAAGGTCCGCGGAAAACAGGAACGGTCACGCTCGACCTGGCGGCGGTGAAACAGAACAGCAAGAGCCGCAAGGCAGGCGTGAGCACAATCGAGATCGCCCTCGGCAACATTGAGAAGGCGAATCTGGTTCCGGAGATCTGAAAAGACAGGGACGCAGGGAATAGGGAAGAGGGACTGGCAAGACAGTCGAACCGCCGCACGGAATTGGCGGATGTGACATTGGAACGCAGCTAGTGCGCTGAGTTTTTGGATCCCTGGTCCCTACGTTCCCAGTCCCTCAATGAAGAAGCTCGTGGAGCTGAGATTTACGCATTTCCGCTCCTGAGGAGCAGCGAGAGAGAAGTATGGCCACCAGCGCTTTGTATCAAAGTATCGAACTCCTGAGCCAGGAGAAGGGCATCGACCCCGGCATCGTTGTGGGCGCGGTCGAGGAAGCTATCGCCCTAGCCACGCGCAAGTTCTACAAGACCCAGGAAAATATGCGCGGGGAACTGAACAAGGAGACCGGCGAGATCACGGCCTACATTTATAAAACGGTGGTCGCCGACGAGGAACAGATTGAAGATCCCGTGAACCAGATCACGCTGGCCGAAGCCAATGAGCTGGCGCCGGGCGCGGAAGTGGGCAGCGAGATTCGCATCTATCGCGACACCAGTCCGCTGGGCCGCATCGCCGCGCAATTAGCCAAGCAGATCATTTTCCAGAAGGTGCGCGAAGCCGAGCGTGACACCGTGTTCCAGGAATACGCGCACCGCGAAAAAGAGGTGCTGAACGCGACCGTCAAGCGGATCGAGGGCCAGGACGTGATCTACGACCTGGGCAAAGCGGAAGCGCGCTGCCCCAAGCGTGAGCAATCGCGGCTGGAGCAGTTCAGCGTGGGCGAGCGGGTGCGCGTGGTGCTGCTGAAGGTGGATCGTGCCGCCAAGGGACCGCAGGTCATCGTTTCGCGTGCCGCGCCGGAGCTTGTTTCGAACCTCTTTCAATCTGAGGTTCCAGAAATTTACGACAACACCGTCGTGATCCGCGCCATTGCGCGCGAGGCCGGCGAGCGCACCAAGATCGCGGTGCAGAGCCGCGACAAGGATGTGGACCCGGTGGGCGCCTGCGTGGGCATGAAAGGCATGCGCGTGCAGTCCATTATTCGCGAGTTGCGCGGTGAAAAAATCGACATCATCGAGTTCAGCGACGAGATCACGACGTTTGCTGAAAAAGCTTTGCAGCCGGCCAAGGTCAGCCGTGTTTCGATTACCGATCTCGGCGAAAAACAACTCGAAGTGATTGTCGACGACACGCAGTTGTCGCTGGCAATCGGCAAGAAGGGCCAGAACGTGCGGCTTGCGGCCAAACTGCTGGGCTGGAAGATCGACATCAAGAGTGAGGAAGAGAAGCGCCAGGAAGTGGAGCAGCAGATGCAGGCTTTGGCCGGCGCGCCAAGCACACCGATCGAGCAGGTGAGCGAGCTGGGCGACGGCATCATTCAGAAGCTGGTCACTGCGGGAATCACTACGGTCGAGGCGCTTGCCGACATGACTCCCGAGCAGCTCGAAGAAATTCCGGGCATCGGCGAGAAAACGCTGGAAAAGATCTCCGTTGCCGTGCGCCACTACTTTGGGCACTTTGAAGAAGGCGAAGAAGGAGCAGCGCCCAAGGCCGCGGAGAGCGAGAGCCTTGACGCCGAGCACGCCGAAGCCGAAGCACCGCAACCGGGCGAAGATGTGTCTGTGTTGAAGGCGGTTCACAAGGGCGGCGAAGCGGAAATCGAGAGCGCACCCGCGGTTGTGGGCGATGCGGAAGCAGAGGCTGAGAACGCCGCCGATGTGATGAAAGAAGCGGAAAGCGTAGAGGCTGCCGAGACGGAAGACGAAATCCTTGCAGGAGCGGAGACAGAAGCCGAGGCCGACGCGGACTCCGAGGGTGAGACGGTGGCTGAACTGGCGGTGGAGAACGTTCCCGATGCAGATGCAGACGACGTGAGTGAATTGGAATCGGAAGAGAACGGCGAAGGTGACGAAGACAAGTAGACCGGTGAGCACGGCGCCGAAGATCGACAGCGCCGGACTCATTGGGTTGGACCGAAACGGAAATTTCAAACGCGGCCAGGGCCATGAGGTAGCAATGAGCGACTAAGGGCGGATTGGCAGCACTTTCAAATTGAAAAGAGGCGGATGAGTAAGGTTCGAATTAACGATCTCGCGAAAGAGCTTGAAGTCAAGTCTCGCGCGATTCTCGACATTCTTCCGGAACTCGGAGTGGCTAGCGGCAAGACGCACTCCAGCTCAATTGAGTTGGAGGAGGCGGATCAGGTTCGCGCGCATTTCGCTCAGGACTCGCGTCACGCCTCGCATGCGGGTGCTGCGCCCGCACGTCACGGAGGACAGGCCATCGTCCCCAAGATCGATCTCTCGCACATCTCCAAACCTGGCGATGTGATGAAAGCGATCATGGCCAAGAAGCAAGAAGAGGAAGAAGAGCAGCGCCACGTTCGTGTGCCGGTGAAACCGGCAGCGCCGGTACAGCCGGACAAGCCTGCCGTGCACGCCGCAGCGCCGGCTGCAGCGCCCGCCACCAGGCCGGCGGCTGCCGCTCCGGCCCGCCCGGAACCGCGCAAGATTGTTCCGCAGCCGCGCTCGGCGCCGCCGATTATTGCGCCTCCCGCGGCTGCTCCAGCCATCGCCAGCCGCCCGCCTTCAGGCGCGGTGGTCGCCAAGGCTCCGGTGGGCGCGGTTCCCAGCGCGCGCACGGTTGTTGTGGTCGCGCCGCCACCCGGGGCAACGGCTGCGAAGCCGCCCGCGGCCCCGGCTGCGCGTGAAGAGCAGCCCCGCGCCGGTGAGAAGCTCCCCGCCGCAAAGACACCCACGGCTGCGGCTCATGCAATTGCCGAGCCGCCTGCGCCGCCCGCGGCCGCACCTGAACCCGTAGCGGCTGCGCCAGTGGTTCAAGCTTCAGTTCCCGAAGCAGCGACACCCGCTTCGGTGCCAGCCATCGCTGCCCAGTCCACGGCCGCTCCCGCGCAGCGCGCACCAAGCCGCGCGCACCCCGAGCCTCCGGCGCGCCGCATGGTGATGCCGCAAACCGGTCCGCGGCCGGTCTACAAGGCATCGATTGTTCCGTCCACTGCCCCTGCTACAGGTCCTGGACTGCAACGCGGAAAACCAATTTTCGATCGCAGGCCCGTTTCGAATCAGCCCGGCCCGGGGCAGCGAATGTCCAGCGGCCCCAGCGCTCCCGGTCAGTTCGCCGGCGGACCGCGGCCCAAGCATCCCACGCGCTCTACAACCGGCGCTTTCCCAGGGGCCGGTGGTCCGGGCGCTCCCGGAGGGCGGCCAGGCTTTGGCGCGCGCCCAGGATTTGGCGCGCCCCGTCCCGGCTTCGGTGGTCAGCGCCCTGGCGCAGGCGGCGCACCGCCGACTGGCGAAGCTCCGCGTCCGCAGCGTGCCTCCTCGCGCGGCCGTGGGCGAGGCCAGAAGCAATACCCCAAGACCAAGGAAGGCCCGATGAAGGGCTTTGTGCCGCCGCCACGTTACGGCGGCGCGCAATACAGCACCGAGCCTGTGCCCATCACGCGCGAAATCACGGTAACCGAAGGCATCAGCGTGAAAGATCTTGCGGAAAAGCTCGACGTCCGCGCCAAGGATCTCATCGCGACTCTGCTGATGGGCGGCGTATTTGTCACCGTGAATCAGTCGCTCGACGCCGAGATGGTGAAGGATGTGGCATCGAAGTTCGGCGCAGGAGCCAACGTCATCAGCTACGAAGAAGAGCTGGAGAACGAGGCTATCGAAGAGGTTTTGGATGTAGAGAAGACCGATGTGATTGAAGTGCCGCGCTCGCCGGTGGTCACCGTCATGGGCCACGTGGATCACGGCAAGACATCGCTCCTCGATGCAATTCGCGAGACCGACGTTGCTGCCGGGGAAGCCGGAGGTATCACGCAGCATATCGGAGCCTACAAAGTCCGCTTCAGCAAGGAAGGTTCGCCTGCATCCGGCCGCGAGATCGTCTTCCTCGATACGCCGGGCCACGAAGCTTTCACCCGCATGCGGGCACGTGGCGCCAAGGTGACGGATATCGTGGTCATCGTGGTCGCAGCCGACGACGGCGTGATGCCGCAGACTCTCGAAGCCATCGACCACGCCAAGGCCGCCGAGGTCCCCATCATCGTGGCCGTAAACAAGATCGACAAGCCTGAAGCCAATCCCGACCGCGTGAAGAAGCAACTCGCCGACCGAGGCCTGATTCCCGAAGAGTGGGCGGGCGCGGGCCAGCAAGGCACGGTCTTCGTCGAGGTCTCTGCCAAGAAGCGCATTCACCTCGATCTGCTTCTCGAAATGATCTGCCTGGTGAGCGACATCAAGGCGCCCAAGGCCACGCCCGGCCGCAAGGCTGTGGGCAGCGTTCTTGAAGCCAAGCTCGATCGCGGCCGCGGCGCCGTCGCTACCGTTCTTATCCAGGACGGAACTCTGCACCTGAACGAGAGCTACATCGTCGGCAACACCTTCGGCAAAGTCCGCGCCTTGTTCGATGATCGCGGACGCGCCCTGGAGGAAGCCGGCCCGTCGACTCCCGTGGAAGTGCTCGGCCTCGAGGCCATTCCCGATGCCGGCGACACTTTCCTCGTGGTCGCCGATCGCGACAAGGCCAAGGGAATCGCGCAGTACCGCAAGATGAAGGAGCGCGATGCGCAACTCGCCAAGAGTTCCCGCGTCTCGCTCGAAGGTCTTGCCGAACAGGTTCGCCAATCGGGAATCAAGGATCTGCCGCTCATCATCAAGGGCGACGTTACCGGATCGGTGGAGGTGCTGGCCGATTCGCTGGTTCGCATGTCGACTGAGAAAGTGCGCGTCAAGGTGCTGCACTCCGGCGTCGGCTCCATCACGGAGAGCGATGTGCTTCTGGCGACGGCCTCCAACGCGATCATCATCGGCTTCAACGTGCGCCCCGAGCGCAAGGCCGCAGAGCTTGCGCAACAGGAGAATGTCGAAATCCGCCTGCACTCGATCATCTACGAATTGCAGGACGAGATTCGCCTGGCGATGATGGGCCTGCTCGAACCCACGTTCAAGGAAAACTACATCGGCCGAGCCGAAGTCCTGAATATCTTCAGGATTCCCAAGGTGGGCACGATCGCCGGCTGCCGCGTGCAGGACGGCGTGATCCGCCGCGATGCCGAGGTGAAGGTGATGCGCGGCGGCGAACAGGTGTTCAAGGGCAAGATCGCGTCCCTGAAGCGATTCAAAGACGACGCGCGTGAAGTGGCATCGGGCATGGAGTGCGGCATCGGCATCGCCAACCTCACCGACATCAAGGAAGGCGACACCATTGAAGCCTTCTCGACGGAAAAGATGGCGGCCGATCTAGGGGCGCTGACGTCGGCGAAGGCGTAGCCAAACTCGTTGTAAGTCAACGGGCCGCTTCTCATTGCGAGGGGCGGCCGTTTTCTTGACGGAATGCTCGAGTTTTTCCTGATTTTTAAAACAATCCCGATTTTTAAAAACAATCCATCGATGCGATCTTCGTGAGCATGGCGCAATTCTGCCATATCGGCAACCCGCATTCGCCTTGCCGCGTCTTACGATGCGTACGAATAGAGGAGATCTTTATGGCTTCAAACTTAAACGGCAAGAAAATCGCAATTCTTGCGACAGATGGCTTTGAACAATCCGAGCTGATGGACCCTCGCAAAGCGCTGGACCAGGCCGGCGCCACAACGGTCGTAATCGCTCCTAAAAATGGCGAGATCAAGGGATGGAAATTGAAGGACTGGGGCGACAGCGTGCGTGTGGATAAGACGCTGGACCAGGCGAACCCGCAGGATTACGACGCGCTCGTGCTGCCGGGCGGAGTGATGAATCCGGACCACTTGCGCATGGACCCGAAAGCCGTCGACTTTGTCCGCAAATTTGTCGCCACAGGAAAAACGGTGGCGGCAATTTGCCACGGTCCGTGGACACTGGTGGAAACGGGAGCGCTCAAAGGAAAGACCGTCACTTCGTGGCCCTCGATCAAGACCGATCTCGTGAATGCCGGCGCAACGTGGGTCGACAAGGAAGTGGCCGTAGACGGGCAATTCATCACCAGCCGCAAGCCCGACGACATTCCAGCGTTCAGCAAGGCAATTATTGAGACCGTGAGCCGGGCTCAGCATCATGCCGCTGCGTGACGGCTGCGAGAAGCTAAATCTAAACCTAAAAAAACGAGCGGCCCGCTGCTTGTGATGAGGAGCGGGCCGATTGTTCTGATCGAAAGATCGAGCCAGCCGAACAAATAGCTTGCGGCCGTCGCGAAACGTCCCTCAGGGGCTAAAGTGTCTGCGTGAGAACTACACAAGGTACTTGTAATTCACATCGGAGTTGGGCGACAAGAGAAGCATGTCGCGATTCAAGGTTTACAGCCCGGACCAGGCGTATCTGCTTCCTCCGAGCGTGCGGGACGAGTTGGGCGAGAAGCACTTGTGCTTTTTCGTCCGTGGAGTGATTGAGCGGTTGGATATGAGCGAGTTCGAGTTGAGCTACAGCATCGAGGGCGGCGAGTTGTACGCTCCGCAGTTGATGCTGGGCGTGTGGCTTTACGCTTACGCGCTGGGCATCACCAGCGCGCGGCAGGTGGAGCGGCGATTGGTGGAGGACTTGGCGTTTCGCTACCTGGCTGCCGGCGAGCGAATCGACAACTGGGCGTTGAGCGCATTCCGCCGCCGTCACGGGCGCGCGTTGAACGACGCGTTCACGCAGGTGCTGGAGTGGGCGCAGCAGCAGGGTATGGTGAAGCTGGGCCGGGTGGCGATCGACTCGACGCGCATCGCGGCCAACGCCAGCAAGGATCGTGTGGATTCGGAGCAGGCGCTGCGCGATAGGCGGGCGCAGCTGCGCCGTCAGGTGCGGACCTGGCAGAAGGCCGCCGATCGCGACGATCAGGAGCCGGGCGGGCTGGAGGTGGCCATCGGGGAACTGAACAAGGCGCTGGCCGAGATGCCGCGGCGCATGGAGCGGCTGAAGAAGAGCGGATTGAAAAAGCTGTCGCGGACCGATGAAGACGCGCGCTTTTTGCGTCAGCGCGGCGACAGGTTCGTGCTCGGCTATTCGGGGGAAATTACCGTCTCGGACGATCATCTGATCGTGGCTCAGCGAGTGACGCAGAACGTGACCGACAACGGCTCGCTCGTGCCCATGCTGGACGAGACCGAACAGCGCTGCGGCGCGCCGCCGGGTGCGGTTCTGGCAGACAGCGGCTTCTTCTCGATCGATAACCTTGAACAGATGGAACAGCGCAACATCGACGCTTATGTACCGGACTCCAACATGGCGCGGGCACTGAACCTGGGCGGGCACTGCCGCACCCGGGCCTGCGCCCCGGCTCACCGGCGCATGCGGGCCAAGCTGCGAAGTCCGGCCGGCGAAGCCGCCTACGCGCGGCGCAAGGCAGTCGTCGAACCGGCCTTCGGAGTCCTCAAACAACAGCGTGGAATGAGACAATTTCGCACCCGTGGATTGCAAAACGTAAACAACGAATTCACACTGGCAACGCTGGCCTTCAACATCACCCGGCTGCATGCCCTGCGAGCAGCTTGAAACAAAAAACAGAGCTGCCGGTAACGACAACTCAAAACAGCAACGCCGCTGAACTCGGGCAAACGACGTTCTCACGCAGACACTAAAGCCCCGCTATTGACGCGTTTTTTGCGGCACGACCGAGGTCGTGCCCTGATACTTCGTGCATCTTCGAAAGAGTTTTTTCGCAAGTTCTAAAGCCGAGCCCTTTCAAAACAGGAGGCATGAAACAGCTTCGAGGGACTTCACTGCACAAGCACCAGGTGTCCGAGCGTCAACTGCGTATTGTCGGTCTCGATTGCGACTCCCTGTGTACCGTCAACCAGATACAGAGTGAAGTTGTCCGCTGTCGTGCGCGATGCGACGTCCATGCCGGTCAGGGTTCCGGTGAACGCTCCGTTCGGAGTGGGCGTAAAGCTGGCCGAGATTGCGAAATCCACGCCTCCGTTGCCTGCATCCGCAAATCCCGACACGTCATCCGCACCGGCGTTCGTCACAGCAAGCAGCGGGCCAATCACGTTCTCCCATACCGTTTCTCCGTTCGACGTTGAGCCGTATAGGCTCGAGTTCAATCCGTAGCCGCCGCTGAACGAGGCCGCGGTAAAGGCGCCTGCCTGCTTTAGAAATGCCTGCCCTGCAAACACATCGTCCGCGTCGCTCGAGAGCACGAGGCCTCCACCGCTTCCAGTGAGGTAAAGATGCAGCGAATACTTGAAGCTTGCGCCGTCGGTCAGATTGGTGAGCGTGACACGTCCCGTGGGATCGACGGTGTAGGTTCCGGTGAAGGCGAGGGGATTCTGCGCCGCTCCCTCTTTCAGATCATTCCAGTTGAGCGTGCCCGTCACGCTTCCGCCCAGGTTGAGGGTCACCGCACCGGCTAACTGCAAGGCACCTTGCTGATCCTCGCCCTGCGCGGCGAAGACATAACTCGTGCCGGCCACTGAAGCTGCACTGAACTTGCCGGTGCTTGAGCCCTGGCCAAGCGCGGTCCCGCCAGAAATCCCAGGGTAGACATAGCTTTCGTTCGGGACGCTGAACTGGTTGAGCCGGATGTGCGTCGCGTCCACGATGTAACCGGCGAGGTCGAGTATCGGCAGCGAAGAGTTTGTGCCCGGGTTCAACTGAATCATCACGCGACCAAATGCATCGGGTGCGGAGACCGTGCTGGCGGCTAAAGAAGGCGTAGAGGTAGGGTAGACAGGGCCATTGATGACATCGAGCACGCTGCCGTTTCCTGAAATTCCTCCTGGGCTGTCGATGTTCAGAATGCCTTCGACCCGCGTCGAACTGCTATAGACATCGTCGCCATAGAGCGAAATCGCGTAGCCGCCGATAGGCGCAGCCTTACTGGTTTGCAGGTCCAGCGTGCCGCTCCCCGAGATGCCGTCGAAACCTGCGATGAGCCCCTCGGAGTTTGAAGCCAGCGTCCCGTTCAGGGTTTCGGTTATATATTGCCCAACCTGCACATTGATTTCCAGATTCCCGTCGGGAGTGGTCGAGTAATTTCCGCCGGTGATCTGCTGGAACTGTGCGTACTCGTCTCCCTCTCCGTCGTCGGCCGTCGCATCCTGCTCTCCGGCTGTGATCGCGCCGCCTTTCGCCACGATTGTGCCTGTGACGAATGTGCCGGCATTTCCCGGCGAGCCTGAAATCTGGAAAACGTAGGTCCCATCCGCCAGCGTGGGCGCTGTGGCCGTAATCACGATGCTTGCCGATACCGACTTGGTCGAGTCGGTAGCTGACGTCGCTGTCACGGTGACAGTATTGCCGGGCGGGATCGCTGCCGGCGCTGTATAGGTGGTCGGCACCTCGCTCGGGGTTGTGGCCGGGTTCAACGACCCGCAGGCTGTGCCTCCGCAGGTAACCGTCCACTTCACCTGGGGATTCGCCGTCACGTCGTTCATGATGAGGGCGCGCAGGGACAGCGACGAGCCCACTTGCATTGAGGCCGGCGGTGCGCTAAAGAATGTGATGGAAATCGGAATGGGAGGAACGATTTTGATGACGGCCGAGGCCGAGAGCGATGAATTGGCAACCGAGGTTGCCGTCACCGTGACTGTTCCGCCGGAAGGGATCGCAGGAGGGGCGGTGAATACGATGGCACCACCTTCATCGCTCGCGGTCAACGTGCCGCAGGCCCCGGGGCTTCCGCAACTGATGGCGTATGTGACGAGGCTGTTTTCTAGCGCGGTTGGAACCTGGATTGGATAAATTGCTGCCGCATCAATCGTCGCCGAGGCATTGACAGCCAACGACGATGGCGGAGTGGAGACGAAGATCACGGAGGTCGGTTGCGGAGTCTGCTGCGACGTCTGGTTCAGAGACGGCACGCTTCCGGGTCCGCATCCTGCCAGTCCGGCGATGATTCCCAAAGCAACGAAAGAAAGAGATACACTTCGTCCAATCATGACCAACACCCCACTGACTAGCGGCGAGAGGCACGTATGCGGCTCTGCTGTTTGCAGTAACCATGCCCCTGGTTGGGTAAATAAGCTGACGGAAGAAAGGGATTGCGATTGAAGTTGGCGGGGCCAATCGTTCGGCGGAGAACTCGAGATCGCGCATCTTGCACTCCCCCTTTGATTGGGATGCCGAAACG
Source organism: uncultured Acidobacteriaceae bacterium (assembly GCA_963758785.1). Lineage (GTDB taxonomy): Bacteria > Acidobacteriota > Terriglobia > Terriglobales > Acidobacteriaceae > Telmatobacter. The sequence goes on along the minus strand of CAVWXA010000003.1, from coordinate 503,598 downwards.
CTCCCAATGGTGGGACACGCATGCCGATAATTTGTCGCGTTCGCTGCTGGGGAGTTGTTTGGCCCTGGGCGCGGGCTGCGCCGTCTTGCCGACGCCGCTGGCCGCCGCATACACTGGTACCTCTTTTCAACTCTGAGACCGCTTAATGTGGAACTTCCTTCAGCGCCGCCTGGACGAACTCGTTACCTTCGTGTTCCTGTTGCTGGTGCTTGTCCTCACAATTTTGCGGCCGCCTATCTTTGCTACCGCGGGAGGACTGACGCTGGCGCATGTGGTTTTTGGGAGCGCCGGGATTCTGCTCGTAGTGCTGCTGGCAGGGACACGATTCAGCCGGCGCGTGCGGAGATTGCGCGACTACGTCTTGCAGCTTGGGCCAATCGTCGTGGCTGTCCTGGGCTATACGAGCCTGAGGCTGCTGCACGCTGAAGACATTACGGCATGGCTTGGCATCCAGCCGAAAGACCACCAGATGATGACCGCCGACATGGCGCTGTTCGGCAAGACTCCATACCTGTGGCTCGCACAGTGGGGACTCGATGGACATCTTTTCCAGCGCGTGATGGCCAGCTTTTACGCACTTTATCCATTCACTCCGATCATCGCCGTCGGCTGGTTCCTCCTGAAGGGCGATGCTGCGCAGTTCCGCCTGATCAGGCGAACGGTGCTGATCTCACTCTATTGCGGCTATTGCTGCTATATCCTCATTCCGGTCGCGGGGCCGCTCACGATCACAACGCCGAAGCCGCTTTTCATCCAGCACACGACGAATTACATGTTCCTGATGAACAATTTCCGTTATGCCTATGACTGTTTTCCCAGCCTGCACACGGCGAATCCGTGGCTCATCGTCTGGCTCTGCCGAGGCAAGCTGCCGCGCTCCGTGATGGCCGTGGCCGTGGTCGTTTGCATGGGCATCACGCTATCGACCGTCGCGCTGCGCATGCATTATGGCGTCGACATTGTTGCCGGCCTGGTATGGGCCTGGCTCATGGCGCGGGTGGGCCGCGCCACGCTGCCGCAGGAAACCCTGGATGGAATCGGCGAAGCTCGCGCCTTCGAGCTTGCATCGTAGATGGTGGTTGCATACATGGGGCTCTAGAGCATTTTCTTTAATAGTGTAGACTTGTCGTGGCGATGATCCGCGGCGAGTGAATCGATGGCGAAGCCATATGGGGATGACCTGCGCCGTAAGTTTCTGTTTGCTTACGATCAAGGCGAGGAGACGCTGGAGGAACTTGCGGATCGGTTCCTGGTGAGCGTGGGCTGGGCGAAGAAGATCTCCGCACAACGGAACCGCACCGGGCAGGCCGAGCGGGTGCGGCACCAGCCCGGGCGCAAGTGGCGTGCCGGTGTCGCGGCGCAGCGACAGGTGATGGATTGGGTGGCATCGAAACCCGATCTGACGCTGGCTCAACTGCAGGCCAAGTTGCATAGTGAGGCGAGCATTTCGCTCAGCTTGGGTCGGATCTGGCATCTGTTGAAGAAGTTGGGTCTGCGGCTGAAAAAAAGTCACTCCACGCGGTCGAGCGGGACAGCGAAGCCAACCGCGAGCGACGCGAAGAGTTCGCGGCGCGCATCCAGTCGATCTCACCGGAACGGCTGATTTTCCTTGACGAGAGCGGTGTCACTACCTCGATGACACGGCTCTACGCACGCGGTCCGGGAGGCAGACGCATCCACGAGGCGACGCCTGGCGGTCACTGGAAAATCATGACGATTCTGGGCGCCATGAGCCTCAGCGGTATGGTCGCAACCATGACCATCGAAGAGCCTACCGACACCGATATCTTCCTGGCCTACGTTGAACACCTGCTGTACCCGGTGCTGAAGCCCGGCGACGTGGTGGTGATGGACAACTTGAGCGCGCATAAGGCGCCTGCAGTTTGCCAATGGATCGAAAAAGCCGGCGCGGAGCTGCTCTATCTGCCGCCCTATTCTCCCGATCTGAACCCCATCGAGAAGGCCTGGGCAAAACTCAAACAACTGCTTCGCGCAGCCCAGGCTCGAACCAAAGAAACTCTCGATCAGGCCATCACAGAAGCCCTGCCATGCATTACTCCCGGCAATGCCCAGGCTTGGTTCAGACTCGCACTAGATGGTCTACAGTAAAACAGAAAATGCTCTAACGGCGCGACTCAACAGCTTTGTCAAAAGGTGATTTTGTCGGCAGGCGGGACGACAGGGGCTGAAGCCCGACATTAATAGTGACACTTTTGCGGCCCGGCTAAAGCCGTGCCCTTGTTACAAGGCTCTCTTCCGCAGATCTTTTTCACCAAGCTGTAAAGTCGTGCCAATTTCAAGCTGTACACATGCGGCCAGTTCTAGATTCATGTCTGATTTCGCTCACGCGATTTCGGCGCGATCAAAGCGGTGACGAACATTTTTTTCACAAATGGGATGAGACCGGATTCTGAGGCTGCGTCAGGCCGTCGCGTCTCGCTGCCACACTGCCGCATCGAAGCTGTGCGAGCAAGTGTAGCCTTCGTCCATGTAAAGTTGGATCGCCTCGGAATTGGCTTCAGTCACGGTGAGAGAGATCTCGGAAGTTCCCATGCGCGTGAAGCTGAAGGCGGCCTGGGCGAGCAGCATGCGAGCCAGCCCGCGGCGCCGGAAAGCAGGGTGAACGCAGACCTGCGTCAGGTGCCCGCTCTGCGCGCTGACGCGTGAGCCCAGCACCAACGCTGCCAGCTCGCGGCTGTCGCGCTCGACGATCACGTGCGAGGCTTGCGCAGAAAAACTACCACAGCCTGCATAGTGAACGATGTTGTTCAGGAAGCGCATGGAGCCCTGCGCAGAGCGGTATTGATCGTTGATGAGACTGTCAGGATGATCGCGGTAGGCGTCGCAGATGAGCCGCGCGGCCGGCGCCAGGTCTGCCTCGCGCCATGGACGTAATTCGAGGTTGCCGGGCAAATCTGCGCGGGGCGCGTTCCCCCGTCCCGCTAAGGACTGGACGAGGAATAGCCGCCGGAAAACCTGGAACCCGGCTGCGCGAAAGACCTCAGCATATGTGCCGGCGGGATGGAGAAGCAATTGTGACTCAATCCGGTCGACGTGCGGCGAGTTGAGCAGCAGCTCGAAGAGATGCCGGAGCAGCGTCTCTTCAGTGGTATGCGCCGCGCCCGATTCGCCGCCTGCGTTATCCGCTCCGCCAGGCAGGGCGAAGACATCGCCAATCACTGCCTTGTTTTCTTCATAGACGCAGAAGACGTAGCCCATTACGCGGCCGGATTCAAGCGCCGCAAACCCGGGTAACATGTGGTTGTCGAGATACTGCATGAGCAACCGCGCTGAAGCCTGGTAGTCCCAGTGCAGGCGCTGCTCCCAAAGCTCGCCTTCCGCTTCCAGCACAGGCCGCAGAACTGAAGCCGGATAATGCCGCAGGTCGAGAATTTCGACGGACGTGCCCAATACCCGCATTCTCCTCTCTTCCTGTAGCCCCGGCTACGCAGGTGCGATGCTCTCCCCGCTGGATCAGTGAAATACCATGCGGGAAAGTTCTCGCCGGGCCCCGCACCCAGAAAGGCCCTCCCGGTCACTTTGACACGAGTGCGCTGCCAACCGCAAGGTCAGGAGGGGGTTACGACGGTTTTCAGGATCGCTAAACCCATTTGAATGCCCCTATCCCGACGATAAAAGACCATCGCCTGGACCCGCCATGGTAGCCGTGTTGACCTGACAGCTTGGTGAAAAAGTGATTTTGTCGGCAGGCGTGACGGCAGGGACTGAAGCCCGACGTTGATCGTGAGGCTTTTGCGGCCCGGCTAAAGCCTTGCCCTTGTTACAAAGCTCTCTTCCGCACGTCTTTTTCCCCAAGCTGTTGCGTGAAGCACCTTCGGGGTGCAGCAATCCGGGCACCGCGTCAGTGACTGCCGACGAGGTAGACTTCAAGCCCTTGTTCGGGCCAATTAAAGAGCTGCTCGTAGCGCCGGCCTTCAAGATATTCTTCGAGATCGGCCTGGGTTTGGAGGTCGGAGCCATGACGCCCCTGGACGCGCACCACAAGGATATGCTGCCCATCGGGCACGCCGCTTTCTTCGTAGTTCACCACTTGGCGATTGCGATAGAACGAAAGCCCGTATTCAATATCGCGGCGCACATGGAACACAGCGACGGTTTCGTCAGCAGGCACAAATTGCGCCAATTGATCGGCCACCGGCCGCGCGGAGTAGGTGCGATCGAGCAGTTGGATGACGCGCTTGGTGGCGGGAATGCCGGGAATGCCGAAGACCGGGCCCACGCCGTAAAGAAACAGCACCAGCACCACCAGCACCCAGCAAGTGGCCGGCCGCAACCGGGCGACGCCAAAACCCCTGGTCACAATCAGGATCAGCAGCCCGGCCCCAATGGCGGCCAGCACAGCGGCGGTCAACGCGTGGGTAGGCGGCATGGCGTTGCCATGGGCCACAAACCACGGCAGCAGCAGCACCACCATTGTTGTTGTAGCGCAAACTGCGGCGTGGCCCAGCAGAATCCAGCGGTTCAGTCCCGGCTGCCTGCGGCGGAAAAGATAGTCTCCCGTGAGGATTGTGATGGGAGGGATGGCGGGAAGAATATAGCCGGGCAGCTTGGATCGCGAAAAGGAGAAAAAGACGATGGGAATGAGCGCACCAAAGAACGAGAAACTCGGGAAAAGCGTCGCCTGGCCGCGTGGGCAGAGGCTTGCCTGCCCTGGAGTGGCGCAGCCGCCACTCGGCGACCGAAGTCTGAATGCCGTCAATGAGCGCGCGCACCGCGACCACGGTCCACGGCATCAGAGCCAACACCATAACCACAAGGTAGTACCAGAATGGCTGTTGGTGCTCGTAGCGGTCGGTGGCAAAGCGTTCGAGATTGTGCTCTAAAAAGAACTCGCGGAAGAAAGTTGGATTCTGATGCTGCACAGCAATGAACCATGGCAGCACCATGGCAAAATAGAGAACCACGCCCGGCCACCAAAGCGAGCGGCGCAAAATGTGCCATTCGCGGCGCAGAAAAGCAAAGGAGGCGATGATGAGAACGGCGAGAAAAGGCGCAACCGGCCCCTTGGCCAGCGTCGCCAGTCCCGTAAAAAAGTAAATGTCGTAGAGCCAGAATTTGGAGTCGGTTTCGTACCACGCGTACCAGCCCAGCAGCCCGATGGCCAGCGGCGCCGCCATCTGCATATCGGTGGAAGCCCCACGCGAAAAGGCCATGATGCCTGCACAAGCAACCGTAATGAGCGCTGCGTCAAGATGCCCGCCAGGCCGGAATCGCTTCATGTGCAGGTAGATGAGGCCGACCATGATGAAAGCGAAAGTCGCCGAGGGCAATCGCGCGGCCCAGTCGTGCACACCGAAGTCCTGGAAGATGAACATTGCGCGCCAGTAATAGAGCGCGGGCTTCTCAAGCCACGGGCGTCCGTAGAGATATGGGGTGACGCAGGCGGTCAGACGATCCTTCAGCGTGTCGGCGGAGTCAAAGCGCACCAGCATCTCGTGCGCGATCTGCGCATAGCGCGGCTCGTCGGCTCCCACCAGCCCCAGGCCGTCTCCGCCCAGTGCCGGCGTAACTCCATAGACAAGGAAGAAAACGCTGAAGGCCAGAAAAACCAACGCTTCGCAGATGGTGGACCAGCGAGGCATATGCCAACGCATTCGTGCCTTCAAGTCCCGCCCCGACGGTTCTACCGGATTGTCCATCCCAGGCAGTTCTCCAAGAAGCGCGTCAGCCTGCTTTGCGCAGGGCGAAAGTCTCGGTTTTACGCAGGACGGATGGAGACCGCGGCGGGCCTGCTCGCCTTCCACACGAAAAAGCGCGTGAAGATCCCCAAGAGACTGTTTTTCACTTTCGTGCAGACTACGGGAAAGTGAATAACAGGCTCCAGCGTTGCAACAGGGTCAAGGCTAACAGATTTGTGCGGAATCTCAAGGCCGCTCAACGATTGGGTATTGTCAAGTCAGCCACCGCTTTGCGTAACTCCGCCAGAATCACTTCGAGTGTCCGCGGCAATGGTCCATCGAGCGTGCAACCCGCGGCATTTTCGTGGCCGCCGCCGCCGAGCCGCGCTGCAATCGCAGCCACATTCACCCCGCCTCCGCTGCGCAAGCTCAACCGGACAAGCCCCTCAGGCAACTCGCGCAGGAAGACGGCGAGGTCCACGCCTGCAATGCCCAGCGCAACATTCACAATGCCCTCGCAATCCTCCTCGGAGGCGCAACTCCGCACCATATCGTCATGCGTCACCCATAGCCACGCCAGCTTTCCTTCGCGCTTGAGCCTGCGCAGCGCCGCGCCCAGCAGCAGAAGCTTGGAGGCAGGCGCGGAGAAGTAGACCTGCTGGGCAATTGCGACGGGCTTCGCTCCTGCCGCCACCAGTTCCCGCGCCAGTGCAAACGTCGACTCTTTCACCGAGCCGTAGCAAAACCCTCCCGTATCAGTGAGCACGGTGGTGTAGAGACAGGTCGCCATCTCCGGCGTCAATCTCGCGCCAGTGGCCATCGCCAGCCGGTACACCATTTCGCCCACGCTCACCGCGCGATGGTCGATCCAATTGAGGCGCGCGAACTCCTGCCCAGTAACGTGGTGATCGATATTGATCTGGAACAACTCTTCCAGGCCGCGCAGCCTGGTGCGCTCCACGCCGTCGCACTCGAGGAGAATCGCCGCGTCGTATCGGTCACGGACGCGCACCATTCTTTGAATGGCATCGACGCCCGGAAGCTTCCGGTAGACGGCCGGAATCCCGTCCGCCGAAACCAGGTCGGCGTGCTTGCCCATCTGCTGGAGCGCCATGCCCAACGCGAGCATCGATCCCACTGCGTCGCCGTCAGGCCGTGCGTGAGAGCAGACGAGAAAGCGCTCGCCCTCGCGAATGGCGTGAAGAATTGCGGCCATGGCATCGGCCTGCGCAGCAGCGGCGTCGCGAGGTTCCACGCTCTCCACTGCGACTGCCGATGATTCGGCGTAGAGTTTGGTGGAAGAGCGATGTGTCGAACTAGCTGATTGAGGCACCGTGTCCTGTCTGAGGCTTGGTTTGCGTCGGGCCTTGTTGCACTTCACTGCTGCGAGCCGCAGGAGCCTTACCTGCCGCAGCGGGCTTGCGCGACCGGCTCATTAACTCGTCAATGCGCGCCTTGAAACGGCCGGACCGATCGGCGAGAAACGTAAGCTCGGGCACGTGGCGTACGCCCATCCGCTCCTTCAGTTCATGGCGGATGTAGCCCTTTGCTGCTTCAAGGCCGGCGATGGTCTCCTCTTCGGCCTTCCCGATGTCCTTTGCCGCGCTGTCGACGGCGATGTATACGCGCGCGGACTTTCCGCCGGGATTCAGCGCAACCTCGCTTACGTGGCAGAAATCAATGCGCGGGTCGGAGAGCTCGCCTTCGATCATGACGCCAATCTCGTCCCGCAGCGCTTCGGCCACCCGGTCCTGGTGATGCTTTCTTGCTCTATGCTCCGGCATGGCTACCTCCTCGACCCGAATAAACCCATCAGGATAACAGAGTGCGTGAACGAAAGCTGGGTGGGAACCGTTTTCGCCACTATTCCGTTCGACGCGCGCGTGGTCGATCGGAGATCACGCCGAGAAATCGACTGCAACCACTTCGTGAAGAGCGATCGATGGCACCTCAAGGAAAATCGTGTTTCCACCGGCGCGATAGCGGACGTCTTTTGCCGCGGTCAGCAGATGGACACGGCGGACGCGCCGCCCCGCTGGAACGCGGAGTGAGATTTTTTGCACGGTGATGGGAATGATCTCGCGCACCGAACCCTTGAGCATCATGGGTTGGTGAGGTTGACGAGGTGCAGCGTCATCGAGTCTCTCTGCTCCCACAGTGCTCCATCCAGAATACCCTTGCCTTCGACCGTCACGGGCGGAGCCTCGTTCGTTGCCCACTCCACCGCATTGCGCACCAGCTTGCCTTCAAACGCCGAACTGCCGCAGATGGTGGTCGAGATGCTTGTACATCAGGATCGCCCACTCATCCGGTGTCAATGCGCCAAAAAACGCATGCGGATGCGCGGTGCAGCCTGACGGCCCAGCCTCGCAGAAATGTTCAATCAGCCCGCTCAACTTGACGCGCTCCGCTTCAAAATCAGGTTCACCCGTCATCACAAGTTCCTTGACGGTCGGCGAGTTCCGGCGAAACGGCGCGTCGTCGCGAAAGGCGACGCGCTTGACTGCAGGCCCCAGGATCCTCCCAATCAGCGCTCGAGGAGGACGAATCTGGCCGGCTGCCATCCCCACTCCCGCCGAGCAATGCGCCAGCACCTGCGCAGGAGTCATCTTGCCCCATTGCCGCGCGCTGTCCGGCCTCATGTGCTGCAGCCGCTGCCTGATTTCTTCAGAGCACGATGCGTCGAACAAATTCTTCACAGAATCGATCTCCTCTTGACGGGGTCATCGAATCGGGGTCGCAAGGCGCGGCCGATCCGGATCGAATCTTTCGCCTTCATCCCTGCGCAGCGCGCTCCAGCTCGGCGATATCGAGCTTCTTCATCTTCATCATCGCCTGCATCGCCTTGGGATTCCTGAGAAGCTCTGGCAAACGCGCAGGCACGATCTGCCAGCACAGACCAAACTTGTCCTTGAGCCAGCCGCACTGGATTTCGGCGCCACCTTCAGAAAGTTTTGACCAGTAGTAGTCCACGTCAGCCTGCGAGTCGCAACGCACCACGAATGAGATTGCCTCGGTGAACTTGTACGCGGGTCCGCCGTTGAGCGCGGTGAACCTCAGGCCGTCGAGCTCGAAAGAGATGGTGAGGATACCGCCTTTGGGGCCGGGCGCGTCTCCGGTGTTGCGCAGCTCGCCGACCCGGCGCGAGTTCTTGAAGATACTCATGTAGAATTCGACGGCCTCTTCGGCGTTCGAGTCGAACCAGAGAAAGGGCGTAATGCGCGAGGAGCTTTCGAGTATATTCATTGGGAAACCACCTGAAATTCCTGGAATTCGGCAAAGTGCTTGCCGGCACGGAGGGAGCAGCCGGGCGCCTGGGGCAGCCGTTCGAACATTGGTAGCATATTTTACTTGCAAATTGCAAGTGACCTGTCTAAGGTTTCTTCGTGGCGAGAAAATCCAACGCAAAACGACGTTCCGGTTGCCCTGTCAGTATCTCGCTCGATCTGCTGGGCGACCGCTGGTCGCTGCTGCTGGTGCGCGACATGATGGTGCGCGGCTACCGCACCTTCCGTGAGTTCCAGCACTCCGGCGAAGGCATTGCCACCAACATCCTGGCAGACCGGCTGCAAAAGCTCGAAGCCGGCGGAATTCTTCTCCGCGAGCCGTCGGCAGAAGACGGCCGCAGCACTTATTACCGCCTCACGGAGAAGGGCATCGCGCTGGCGCCGGTTCTGCTTGAGCTGCTGATTTGGAGCGCGCCGCCACGAGAAGACCGATGCGCCCTCGCCGTGATTGCGGAGATGGAACAGAACCGCGCCGCGATGATGGCGGAGACTTATCGCCGCTGGAAGCAGCGCGATTCGACGCCGCTGCTTCCACCCTTCAAGCTCCAATCAAAAACCACAAAATCCAATTCCCCGAAAGGAAAGATTCAAACGATGAAGCTGAATACATATCTGAACTTCCCTGGCAATTGCCAGGAAGCCATGAGCTTTTACGAGAAGCATCTGGGCGCAAAAATCCTGATGAAATCGACATTCGCTGACATGAGCTCAACCGGTGCGCCACAGAATCTGCCGCCGGGCCTGAATCGTGATGGAATTCTGCACGCGCGCTTCACGATCGGCGACACGGTGGTCATGGCCAGCGACGGGCCTCCGGAAAGGTGCCAGCCCATGCGCAGCGCCTATCTGAGCTCTGAGCGTCGACAGCAACGAGGAAGCGGAGCGGATCTACAAGGCGCTCACCGAGGGCGGCGAGGTCTTTATGCCGATGGGCGAGCAATTCTTCGCACACCGGTTCGGACAGTTTCGCGACAAGTTCGGCGTCAACTGGATGGTCATCCACGAAAAGCCGATGCAACGGCCGGCCTAGAGTCTGCCTGCGCGATTGAAAAGAAGGCCATGGGCTGCTACGCTCATCTGTCCCGGCGATGCGGGAAGAGAGCAGGCACGATCATGGCCTTCAAATTCCAAGGCTTCGATTTTCTTCACCTCGACGCGAGTTTGAAGGAAGGCGAGATGCTGGTCCGCCGCACCACTCGCGATTTCGTCGAGGCCAGCATCATTCCCATCATCGAGGATTGTTTTCGCGAGGGACGATTTCCGCGCGAACTTGTTCCCCTCATGGGCGAGCTGGGCTTCTACGGCGCAAACCTCGATGGCTACGGCTGCGCCGGCATGTCGAATGTCGAGTATGGCCTGGTGATGCAGGAACTGGAGCGCGGCGACTCGGGCCTGCGCAGCTTTGTCAGCGTGCAATCCGCGCTGGTGATGTATCCCATCTTCACCTTCGGCTCTGACGAGCAGAAGAACGCATGGCTTGCCGGCGCTGGCGAGGGGCGAAAAACTCGGCTGCTTCGGGCTGACGGAGCCGGGCTTCGGCTCGAATCCCGCCGGCATGACCACGCGCGCACACAAATCCGGCAGCGACTACATTCTCAACGGCGAAAAGATGTGGATCACTTCCGGCTCGATCGCCGATGTGGCGATTATCTGGGCCAAACTGGAGAGCGACGGCGCGAGCGGCGACTCCGATGACGACGCCCCTGAAACGGTTCGAGGCTTCCTGGTCGAAACCGATCGACCTGGTTTCGCGGCCCACGACATCCACGGCAAATGGTCGCTGCGCGCTTCGGTCACCAGCGGCCTCACGCTCCAGGACGTGCGCGTGCCCGCGGCGAATTTGCTGCCGGGAGCCAATGGCCTGAAAGCCGCGCTGATGTGCCTCAACCAGGCCCGCTACGGCATCAGCTGGGGCGCAATCGGCGCGGCGATGGATTGCTACTCGACCGCGCTGAACTACGCGAAGACACGGAAGCAATTCCGGAATCAACCCATCGCGAGCCATCAACTGGTGCAGGAAAAACTGGTGTGGATGGCCAGCGAAATCGCAAAGGCACAATTGCTCTCACTGCATGTGGGGCGGCTGAAAGACGCGGGAACTGCCGGACACGAGCACATCTCGATGGCGAAGAGAAATAACGTGTGGATGGCTCTGGAATGCGCGCGGCTGGCTCGCGACATTCTCGGCGCGAACGGGGTAGCCGACGACTACCCCATCATGCGCCACAGCATGAACCTCGAATCCGTGAAGACCTACGAGGGCACACACGACATTCACACATTGATCCTGGGACAAAGCCTTACGGGAATCGGGGCTTATTGACGATGGATCGTCGTTACGACCTGAAATGAGTAAAGATGAAAGCGATGCATCAGACCAATGGTGATCTTGACATTCTCCAGTAGCGCACAGTAGTCTGAGCGCGCTTTCGCTGCAATTCCAGCTCGACAGGGCCCCACTATAGAAAGTTCCATGTACTTCCCAAGCGCGTAAAGGGAGTGAAGTGCCCGCCGCGAAATGTTGCGTGGAATAGCTCGCCCAGTACCCATTGCCAGGAATCCGAATTCCTATGCGATTCTCAGTCAAGCGATTTGGCATTGTTGCCGGCTTTGTTTTATTGGGCTTGTTGCTGCTGGGCAACGCCCTGGTGACAAGGCACCGGCTTGAGGTGGAATCGGGCGACGCGCAATGGGCACTTCACTCGAAACAGGTTCTCATCGAGATGCGGCAAACCGAGTCGCTGCTGGTCGACGCGGAAACAGGCCAGCGCGGCTATCTTCTGACGGGCGACGCAAAATACCTGGCGCCCTACAACCAGGCGTCTACCGATATTGACGCGAGCATCGACAGCCTCGCCCGCTTCACCGCGGACAATCGAGTTGAGCAAAGAAACATTGCAGAGTTGCGCACGCTGGCGCGAGAAAAGATGAACGAGCTAACGCAAACCATTGCGCTCTACCGCGCCGGCAAGCCCGATGAAGCCAGGAAGGTTGTCTTATCGGATCGTGGACTGCTGATCATGGACAACTTGCGACTGCTCTTTGCCGAGATGCGTTTGGAGGAGACGCGGCTGGATGGGGAGCGCGACGCTGAGTACAGGCAGAGCTTGCGCATGACGACGGCCAGCATCTGGCTGGCGACGATGACCGCGTTGCTGGGATTGATTTTGCTGGCTTATTTCATTGTTAGAGAACACACGCTGCGCGAGAGACATGCGCAGGAGTTGCACGCGAAAGAGGAGCTATTTCGTACGACGCTCACGAGCATCGGCGATGCCGTGATTGCAACCGACCGGCAGGGAAACGTGACCTTTCTGAACCCTGTGGCGGAAAAGCTCACCGGGCGCCTTCTCAAGGATGTCGCAGGCCAGAGCATCGGAGAAGTGTTTCCGATTTTCAACGAGATCACGGAGAAACCTGTTGAGGACCCAGTAAGAAAGGTAATGACTCTTGGCGCGGTAATCGGCCTTGCCAACCACACAGTGTTGAAGCGAAGCGATGGCATGTTGATCCCGATTGAAGATAGCGCCGCGCCGATTCGCGATGATCGCGGCGCGCTGATCGGCGTGGTGCTGGTATTCCGTGACGTGACCGCGGATCGCAGAGCAGAAGAAGTGCTGCGCAAAACGGAAAAGCTGGCCGCAGCGGCACGGCTTTCTGCGACCGTGGCGCACGAAATCAATAATCCATTAGCGGCCGTAGTGAACCTGATCTTTATTGCCAAGCATACAGAGGGAGTGCCGGCCGTCGTGGTGCAACAACTGACGCAGACCGAGCAGGAGCTGGAACGGGTTGCCCACATTACGCGGCAAACGCTGGCATTCTATCGGGATTCGAGCGCGCCGGAGCCGGTTGAGATTCCTGCGCTGGTTGAGTCGGTGTTGCGTTTGTACTCGAACAAATTGACTGCAAAGAACGTTCAGGTAGAACGCGAATTTGCGGATTGCGCGCCGATTGAAGGAGTGCTTGGAGAGCTTCGCCAGGCAATGTCAAATTTGATAGCGAATGCGATTGATGCGGTGGACCGAGATGGCAGAATCGTCGTGAGCGCGCACACCGTTTCCGACGGCAGCGATGGGGCGATTGAGGTTGTGGTGGCAGACGACGGCCCAGGTATCGCCGCGGAGCATATCGACCGGGTCTTCGAACTGTTCTTCACCACGAAGAAAGATGTAGGAACCGGGCTAGGCTTGTGGGCGACGAAGGCGATTATCGAGCGCCACGGAGGCACCATTGCAGTTCGCCCGAGCCAGGGTGAAACGACCGGTGCGGCGTTCAGGATTTGGTTGCCGCGTATCTCCGCGATCGCGAATGGGGGCGCCCAGGTTCACGACCATTGAGTCAAATTGGGGGAAGCTGACGATCGCGCGGCAAGTTGCCAGGCCCGGATTCATTCGATCATCGCTGCTCGGCGTCACCCTCGAATATCTTCCTGGTCGACAACGTTGGTCCGATGCGGCATAGTCTTAGTCATGCCAAGATCACCACATTTCCCGCGTTCCTTCTGTAAATCATTTTGGCTATGCTGTGCCACCGCGTCGCTGTTCCTGGGTTTGGCTGTTTTCGTTTCTGCGCAACAGCCTGCGTCGGTTCCGATTGTGCTGCACGCTGTGCGGCTGCTCCAGGTGGAAACCGGCAACGTGCTGCAGCCGGGCGAGATCCTCGTCGAGGGTGAACGCATCAAGGCAGTCGGCACCTCTGTCGACCATCCCCAGGGCGCAAAGGTCGTCGATCTCGGCGACGCCACACTGCTGCCCGGCATGATCGACGCGCATGTGCACCTGTTTCTTCATCCCGGCGCAGAAGATTTGCAGACCGTTTTGGAGTCCGTTCCCTGGCGAACAATTCTGGCCGAGCAAGCAGCGAAAGCCGATCTGATGGGCGGATTTACAGCCGAGCGCGACATGGGCACCGAGGGCGCAGGCTCGGCTGACACGGCGATTCGCAACGCGATCAACCAGGGGTTGATACCCGGGCCACGGCTGCGCATCAGCGGCAATGCCATCGACATCCTCGGCGGACATGAAGATGCAAACCACTTCAATCCTGCGCAGCACGTGCTGTCGAACGCGGATTATGCCAACTCCGCCGAGCAGATTGTCGAAGTGATGCGCGAACAGCACAAGGAAGGCTCAGACTTCGCGAAGATTTACGAGACGGGGCCGGACCGCATGATTGACGGCGTGCTGCACACACCCTACCAATACACCGAGGCGCAACTGGCCGCCGCGGTGGAGGAGGCGAACCGGCTGGGCACATTTGTCGGCGTCCATGCCATGGGCGAGCCGGGCACGCTCTATGCGGCGCAGGCCGGCGTGGCCTCGATCGACCACGCCACACAGCTCAGCGACGAGACCATGCGCCTGATGAAGGAAAAAGGTATCTTCGCCGTGCCCACTTTCACCATCTTCGATTACTTCGCGCACCATCGCGAATCGCAGGACCAGGCTGCAGCGGAATCGGAAATGCTCGACTACAAGATTGCCGAGTTCAAAAAGCAGATTGCTGCCGGCATTCCCTTCGCTGTGGGTTCCGACGTGGGGCCGTTCCCGCACGGGACGCAAGCGCACGAACTTACGTTGATGGTCCATTACGGGATGAAGCCGCTGGCCGCGCTGCAAGCCGATATGATCAACGGGGCAAAGCTGCTCCACTGGGCTGGCGAGATCGGCGAGCTCAAGCCCGGATACTATGCGGACATCATCGCCGTTCCCGGCAATCCTCTCGACGATATCTCTGTGATGGAGCGGGTAAGTTTCGTGATGAAGAATGGCGAAGTTGTGCGGCAGTAAGAACAGGAGGCCGGCACACATGGCGCGACGCAGCGGCTCGACCGGCATGACCGGCCTCCTTTTGTGCCTCGCGCTCGGCTCCGTTGCCCAGCAAATTCCTCCCCCGAACAACCCTCCCCCCAGACTCATTCCACGCACCCAGGAAGAGCGAGAAGAGCAACTCCGTTCCGAACGCCGAATCATTCTGAACGTCCTTGTCACTGACGGCGCAGACAAACCTGTTGCCGAACTCAAGGAAGACAGCTTCACGCTACTCGATAACAACCAGCGACAGCCCCTTGCCTCTTTTCGCGCTGCAACGGGCAGCAGAGAGCTCACACCGCCCCACGTCATTCTCTTGATTGATGCCTTGAACAACCCTCACACCGCCATCGTCTCGCAGGTAACCGTGGTTCAGAAGTTTCTCGAGCAGAGTTCGGGCCCGCTCCTTTATCCAACCTCGATTGCTTCCTTGACCGACACCGGAATCAGCGTCAAGCCCGCTGCAAGGGACCGCGTTCTCCTTGAAGGCCAACTCAGCACCCTCGCCCGCACCCTGCAGCCGTACCGCTGCAGCGGCGACAAAGGCGGCCACGAGTTGTGGACGCCCTTAGAAGGAGATCAGAAGATTCCGATCATGACTTCCTCCAGCACAAAGAGCGGGTGCCTGAACCAGCGCTTCCGCCTTTCCGTCACCGCACTCAACCGCTTCGCTGTCCAGCAGACCCAGGTTCCGGGCCGCATCCTCCTCATCTGGCTCGGTGCTGGATGGCCCTGGCTCTCCGGTCCCGGATTTCTCCCCAACACAGCCGCCCTCAAACAAAACTTCTTCTACTATCTCGTGCAACTTACCAACACGCTCCGCGAAGCCCAGATCACTCTCGACAACCTCGTCTCGCGCGACGACTGGCAGACCGCCCGTTCGCAGGAAATGCGCGACCTGGACAAAATCGGGACTGTTCTCAGCGAAGAAACCGTGAACGCCAGCGACCTCTCTCTGCAGGCTCTCGCCGGCGAAAGCGGAGGCCTCGTCCGCACTGAGAGCCCCGACCTTTCCCGCGATATCGCGCAATGCATTGCCGATGCCGCGACGTACTATGTCCTCCAATTCGACTCCGCCACCGCCGCACAACTCGACGAATACCACTCCCTGCGCGTCGACGTAAAACAACCCGGCCTCACCGTGCGCACCAATGCCGGCTACTTTGCCGAGCAGTAATACGCGCACTCCGGCGAAGTCGTGCGGCAGAGGCTCTGCGAGCGGCTGCGGGATGTTACGGGCGCAAGCTATTGTTCAGCCGCTGAAATAAAATCCCCGTCAGACTTCGGTTGTAAGTGGCCGTCATATGGTCTTCGTCGCGGTAAACGACCATTCCGCTAACTTCGAGGTAACATTGCTCCGCCCCGCACATTGCGTCCGATAAGTCGATAAAACCCACATCATCAAGGCCTGCGGCCCCGCGCACTTCAGCCGCGTAGATATCCGGGTAAAGCGCAGCCGCGGGAGTTACAGGGGCACAGCGCGTGCGACCGTCCCACTTGGCCTGCGCCAAACATTCGAGCACGTTGTAATCGGCATGCGGGGTGTCCCGAATCAATCTGACCTTTGCGCCTTGCTGGGTAAGAGCGATGAAGGTGTCGCGGGCCGCTTGCTCCCAGACGGCAACATCGGTGACCATTTGCCCATTTGCTCCCGGATGAATTGAGGCGCTCGACACGATGATCAGATCTGGATGCAGCCGCTGAATGTCGTCGATGGCTTGCCGCCGCCACTGATCGCAAACGCGCTTCATCTGCGGCGAAACCTCTTCCTTCAGCATCAGGGGCGTGCAGCCGGTCTTGACAACTGTCACTAGCTTCCAATGTTGCGCATCAGCGATCTGCTCAACGGCCGGGAACCATTCCGCAGCGTGCGAATCGCCAAAGAGAACGACTGCCGATCGCGGGTTCTTTGTCTCGCCGAAATCACACAGCCTGGGGATCGGATCCGGTCTTTGAGAGCTGCAGCCAAATCGATAGAGAGCCGGCAGATCGCGCCCCGCCTGATCGAACTGATGGAATTGCGCGGAGTGGTTTAACATCAATCGCCAACCCGCTAGCCCGCACGCACACAGCAGTGCACTGGTGGCCGCAAGCTTAAGGGTCATGCCCGATCTTGAGACAAGGAATGAGTTGTACCGGATCGGATTCTCTACCGCCCAATGGGTTAGAACAGCCAACACGA
The DNA here is from genome assembly GCA_963758785.1 of uncultured Acidobacteriaceae bacterium. Lineage (GTDB taxonomy): Bacteria > Acidobacteriota > Terriglobia > Terriglobales > Acidobacteriaceae > Telmatobacter. The sequence continues at coordinate 486,677 of CAVWXA010000003.1, read as the reverse complement.
TTGCGACGCCGATCGCGGAAATGCGAACGATGAGGGAGCCGGGCGGAAACAATTGCCGACTGATAACCAGCACAGGCCAATGCCACAGATACAGCGAATACGACAGGCGGCCGAGTATCTGTGCGGGCGGTGTGCTGAGGAATCGCGGCACAAGCGAATTGGGCGCTCCCACGCCCGCCAGCAGAACGGCCATGGCGCCGAGCACAGGGATGGCCGCAACAGATCCGGGAAATGATGACGCGCGAATGAACTGGGCGCAAATCAGCAATGTAAGCAGTCCGATCGGCCCCATCCACGAGCAGATCCGTCCGTGTCGCGCGAGGCGTTCAGCAGGAAGATAAGTGATCATGCCACCCGCGCAGAATTCCCACACGCGCGCGGGCAGTTGGAAAAACGCGGCGGCCGCGTCGATTCGGGTAAGGTGCACGCAGAACACAAACGAAGCGACCGCAATCACGGCGAGCGCAATCGCGGCGACTTTGCGGCTTTTGCCGGCGCGCGTCAACAACAGAAGAAGGATGGGCCAAAGAAGATAAAACTGTTCTTCGACCGCGAGCGACCAGGTATGCAGCAAAGGATTGCTTGCCGTTCCCTTTTCGAAGTAGTCCATGCCCAGGCGGGCAAAATAAATATTGCTGGAGTAGAAGACGGTGGCAAACGCTGCCTTGAGAACCCTGAACTGCATGATCGGGCTGACCACGATGGCTTCAACAACGCAAACAACCAACACGAGCAGCATGGCTGCCGGAAGCAGGCGGCGAGCACGGCGCGCGTAGAAGCGGGCAAAGCTGAGACTGCCCGTTGACTGAATCTCTTGAATAAGCAGGCTCGTGATCAGGTAGCCGGAGAGAACAAAAAAGATGTCGACGCCGATAAAGCCACTCGGGAAAAGGGGCGATCCGGCATGTGAAAACACTACGAGCCCAATCGCGATGGCACGCAAGCCTTCAATGTCGGGACGAAACGGAAGCTTGATCCGTCCAGCCGATTGGCCGATATCTCCATATGCCTGCGTCATCGTATGGGCGCCGATAGCGCGAACTATAAGTTGTTCTCGGGTCGAACTTCAGATTGCGAAGGCAAATCAAGTCTAACTTGCCCGATTGAAACTGGACTCATGCGACGGGATAATCGCATCGCCAGAGCCCGATGCGGGGCGCCATTACAAGCTCGATGTGCGGGAGTACAATCCCTTGTAACCGGAATGGCAGTTTGGGGATTCCGGCCACACATTCCTCGCAGCTCATACCATCAATGTTTCAGGAGCCAACATGATGCGCTTCGTTGCTTTGCTGATTACCACTGCGTCCATCGCCGCGTTCTCCGCAACTTCGGCATCGGCCAATCCGCTGTTGAAAGGCAGCTACAAGTTCAACGAAGGCGGATGGACGTATGTGCATCTGCAAGGCACACCGGAGCAGGTAGGTTTTCAGCATGGGTATCTGCTGGCGCGCGAGATTGAAGACAACGTGCATGTGTACCGGGTAGAGGCACCACATCATGCAAAGCGCGATTGGAGCTTCTTTCGCGACGCCGCAGAAAACGTTTTGTGGCCGCACTTGGATGCGGAGTACCAGCAGGAGTTGAAAGGCATTGCCGAGGGCCTGCACGCGCAGGGATCGGCGCTGGACCTTTGGGATGTTGTGGCGTTGAACGGCTACATCGAGCTGAGCGATTACTACGTTCCGCTGTTGAACGCGAAAGAGGGTAAACCGAATCCGCCGGAAGCTGTTGCGCCGGGCAAGTGCAGCGCGTTTGTTGCCACGGGATCGGCGACAAAGGACGGAAAAATCGTGATCGCGCACAGCAACTGGACCAGCTATGCGGAGGGCGAGCGCTGGACGGTCGTCTTCGACGTTGTGCCGGCGAAGGGGCAGCATTTCATCATGGACGGCATGCCCGGCGTGATCACGAGCCAGGACGACTTCGGCGTGAATGCAAGCGGACTGATGATTACCGAGACGACACTGCCGATGGCGAAGGGTTTCGACGTAAATGGCATTGCAGAATTCGAACGCTCACGCAAGGCGATGCAGTATGCGACGTCGATTGACGAGTACGCCGTCATCATGCGCGAGGGCAACAATGGAGGTTATGCGAATTCGTGGCTGATTGGCGACCGCAAGACGGGTGAGATCGGCTACCTGGAACTGGGACTGCGCCACGCGCCACTCACGAAGAAGAAGGATGGCTACTTTGTGTCGTCGAATTTCGCCGCGGACCCGGAATTGATTCGAGACGATACGCCGGGATTTAATCCCAAAGATGGAGAAAGCTCGATGAATGCGCGGCACATTCGCGCGGAGCAATTCGTCAAGGAGCACTACGGCAAGCTGGATACCGCGTTCGCCGAGGCGTATCTGTCAGATCACTACGACAGCTATGAACACAAGATCGACGCTGGCAAACGCAGCCTGTGCGGCCATGATGATACATCGCCAGTAGGTGAGAAAAATCTGGGACGAACCGCCGTACAATCCGAGCGGCGCGGTGACAGGCAAGGTGATGGACTCGGACATGGCCGCGAAGTTGAGCTTCACTGGCAGAGCGGGTCACCCGTGCGGCGAAAGTTTTCATGCCACGCCGTTTCTGGCGGCACATCCCGCAGTTTGCCTGGCAAAAGCCGATTCTGCACGATATGATCGCTGGCCCATGGACGACGTTTACTGCCGATGAAAAATCGCCGGCAACGATGGCGACAAAATAGCGCTCGTCAGGCTTCCCCGCCCGGTTGTTCGGCGGCCGCGATCGCCCACGGCCCACCCCACAATCCGATGGCGATGAACAAACTCGACCACTCGTTCGGATCGGTGATGGCGCCAGGAATGCTGTAGAATCCAAGCGTTCTGGGAATGTGCAGCGTGATGACCCAGATCGCGAACATCAGTCCAATCGCGGCCCAGCTCCACCGTTCCAGAATGCCAAGCCCGATGCCCAGGCCGCCGGCGATGAACACCACCCCAAAGAACGCAACCCAGAACAGATGCCAGGGAATCCAGTCGGGGAGCAAGGACCCGATAAAGACGAGACCCAGGAAATGATCGACGCCGAAGACGATCATGGCGATGGCGAAGACTGCGCGACAGGTGCGGCCTAGCCACGCGGGCACAGCAGAGATGCCGGGCAGCAGAAGCGCAATGCAGGCCAATGAAACCGGCTCAAGCACCACCGTACGCAGGCCCATGTCGCCGGGATGAGAAATGTACCTAGGCAGGATCAGAATCAATGCACACAGGGTAAATCCGCCCGCCAGCCAAACGGCTGCGACGCGCATTTTGCGTTTGAAGAGCAGATCCACTGCGCAGAACACCCAGGTTGCGCCGAATGCGAAGCCTAGCCATGAAACTGCAGGCAGCCAGGGCAGCACTGGAATTCCGTTGTAGCCCGGCCCAAGCGGCTGCTGTACCACCCGCGCGCAGACCAGCGTCTCAACGCCCAGAGCTGCAATGGCGAAGCTGAAGATCCAGCGGCCGGAACGGAGCAGAGTGTTCATGCGGAGATGAATGAGCCTCCCGGTCTGCCCGAGCCGCAGCGCCGCTCGAGATGAATAATTGGCGATCAATTTGGGAAAGAAACGGCTGCTCCCTCGATCTACAACATGCTACACCGCGACGGAGGGGCGATCCGGATGGGGAGCGACGCGGCAATTTCAGGACGGAAGGAAAATCAAAGACTGAATATCTGCGCTAGGAAACAGTCTCTGCCGAAACCGGGCGGTAGAGTTTTGAATAACTGCCAGCATCCTTGACGGCGCCGTACTTAAAACGCTGTTTTATTTTTAGACATGGCGTCTCAATAAAGCGATAACTCAACATCGACAGCGAGAGAGTGAGAGAGAATGCGAGCAGGTTCGACAACAATACGGCGAAAGTGTGCGGCATATGTTTGGAAAGGTCAGGGATCACTACGTTCCAAAACCAATGGGCGAAAGTAAAGTGGAAGATATAAAGGCTATAACTCATTCTGCCCATCCAACCAATCCACTGAAAGCTGCAGATTCGACTCAGCCAGCTATTGTCTTCCATGACGTAGATGACCACGGCAACCGCAGTGAAGTTGGCCAACGGGATTGCGATGGCCTGGCCTCGAAACGACTGCGGCCAGGATAAGTCTTTCCAGAAGGACCAGAACGCCAGCAACGCGACACCAACCAGCGCCAGCCATTTCGCGTGAGCCTTGATTTGCGCAAAGAAGGCTTCCTTGTAGACAAGTCCGAGGATCACCCCGAGCAGGATTGCATCGGCGCGCGCGAGGCTGAAATATCGAACCTGGTCGGGAGAAGAAAACAGGTGAGAGCCCGCGAGGCGAATCGCGAAACTAATCATCACCAGGAAGGTTGCAACTCCGAGGAGCTTCCGCTTTTGGGGGAAGAGCCACACCACCAAAGGCCACAAGATGTAGAACTGCTCCTCGGACGCAAGAGACCAATACTGAACGAGCACGACCGGAGTCGTATAACGATGGAAGTCCGGAAAGAGATTCTGAATGAAAAGAAAATGAGTCCAGAACTGAAATCGGAGGGGAAATTTGAGAGAGGCATCAATGCAAGCGATGATCAGGAGCGTGAGATAGTACAGAGGGAAAATGCGAATGACGCGCCGGCTATAGAAGACGCGAAAATAGCCCTCGCGATTTTGCGTGTTCAACAAGATGCCGCCGATTAAATAGCCAGACAGCACAAAGAACATTGGGACCGAGAAGAATGCAACAGACTCCATCCCTTTTAAGGTTCTGGATGAAATGCTGCCTGCCTGCGCAAACTGATTCGGGGAAAAATAGTGAACAATAAAAACCAAAAGAAATCCGTATCCCCGGATTCCATCGAGGGCCGGATTGTACTTCCGCACTGTCGTGCTACTTTGAACCTGGTCCATGCGCGATCTGCACCCTTGAGTCTTTACAGTTCCGAAATCCTTGGCACCGATGACGCGGCTCTCGGCAGAGGGATCTCCTGTAAACTTGCAGTTTTTGAGTCGGTGGAAAACTTTAGGGTGGGCTACAGTTCATAAGAATGAAGTTAGTCCTTATTTTAGGGGAAACTGCGTTTCCATCATTCTAACTTAGGGCGCACCCTTATGTCACGAAAGTGTTATACGTGAAAGGATTAAGCGCACAAGTTCAAGTCAGATGGTCGGACGAATGCAAACAGGATGAATGGCGGTTTCTCTATTGGTATTTTAAGCTATTTCTCCTGTGCAAAAAAGCGCTCGTCTGGGCGTGATTCCCATCCGCCAAAGAATCAGATGGCGAAGCAATGGACCACTGGGGTGCAGCCGATTTCGACATCAATGGCGGCGGAAAAGCTGACAACCCGCGCCACGAGAAAATGTATTGCTAAGCCGTTGCAGTGTAAGAGCTTACACGGCAACCGTAAATGTGTCTTCGGTGCGCGTTACCGCCCGGTATAGCGTGTCGCGCTCGACAGGGATGCGGCTGGCCTCGGTGATCAGGCGACACAGCTCTTTGCGGGTCATGCCTTGCGGCGTGGTGGCTCCGGCGTCGTGATAGATCTTCTCTTCGATCACTGTCCCGTCGAGGTCGTCAGCGCCGAAACGCAGCGCGATCTGAGCGATCTTGGGCGTCATCATCTGCCAATACGCCTTGATGTGGGGAAAGTTGTCGAGCAGCAGACGGCCGACTGCGATCTGGCGGATGTCGGTTAATCCCGTGGTGACGGGCAGGTGGTCAAGCGGCGTATTTTCCGGGTGGAATGCAAGTGGGATGAAGGTCTGAAAGCCGCCGGTCTCATCCTGCAGCGCGCGCAGTTTCAGCAGATGGTCGACGCGGTCCTCGTCGTTTTCAATATGCCCGTAGAGCATGGTCGCGTTCGACTTGAAGCCCAGCTTATGCGCGGTCCGTGCCGTCTCGAGCCACTCTTCGCCATCGATCTTGTGGTCGCAGATGATGGAGCGGACGCGCGCCGCGAAGATCTCTGCGCCGCCGCCGGGCATCGAGTCAACGCCCGCCTCGCGCAGCTTGATGAGCGTCTCTTCGATAGAGAGCTTGGCGCGCCGCGCCAGATAGGCGATCTCCACCATGGTGAAGGCCTTGATGTGTACCTTGGGAAATCGTTCTTTGAGGCCGCGGATGAGGTCGAGGAAAAATTCAAATGGCAGGTCGGGATGAAGGCCGCCGACAATGTGAAACTCCGTAACTGCCTCAGAGTAGCCTGAGGCCGCGGTTTGCCACGCCTCGTCGAGAGCCATGGTGTAACTGCCCGCGTCGCCTTTTTTTCGGCCAAAGGCGCACAGTTTGCACGCCGCCACGCATACGTTGGTGGGATTAATGTGGCGATTCACATTGAAGTAGGTCAGGTCGCCGTGCATCCGCTCGCGCACGTGGTTAGCCAGCCAGCCCACAGCAAGCACATCGCGCGAGCCGTAGAGCGCAAGGCCATCGTCCGCGCTGAGCCGCTGCTGGGCCAGCACCTTGGCGGCCACCGCCTCAAGGCGAGGATCGTAGGTGCGAAATTCGTGGCTTGGGGCGCTGCCGGGTTGGCGAAAGCCCTGTGTTTCCGAGCCCATGCATTGATGATACCGGACTTCGAGGGCCTCGGCTAACCACAGGTCGCGCGCGCCTAACGTGTGGGCTAGATCACATGGGATGGCGGGATGCACGGCGTAAACTGCCCTATATTGCAGAAACAAAGGCAGAACCATGCCCACAATCCACATACCTGTTGACCAGGAGATCCTCACCCAGAGCTATGCGCGGGGACCGGCCAGGCCGCTGCTGGAACTGACAATCGGCGACCTGCTGCAGCGCACGGCCGATCGCTTTCCGGATCGTTTGGCCGTCGCCTCGCGCCACCAGGGGAAGAGGCTTAGCTGGGCCGAGTTGAGCGCGGAAGCCGATCGTGTCGCGCGCGGCCTGTGGGCGCTGGGGATTCGCCGGGGCGATCGCGTGGGCATCTGGTCCACGAACTGCATCGAGTGGATCATGTTGCACATGGGCTGCGCCCGCGCCGGAGCATCGCTCGTCAATGTCAATCCGGCATACCGGTCGCACGAGCTGCAGTTCACGCTGACGCGCTCGCGCATGAAGGCTCTCTTTCTCTGGCACAAGGACAAGCGCGCCGACTACGAAGAAATTCTGGGCCGTGCACGCCACGGGCTTGACCTGGAGTTGGAGCACACCATCTATTTCGACTCGCCGGACTGGCCCGCGTTTCTCGCGGCCGAGGGCCGCCTGCCTGACCACGTGGCGATCAACGATGTAGCGAACATCCAGTACACGAGCGGCACCACCGGCTTGCCCAAAGGCGTGATGCTGACGCACCACAATGTTGTGAACAATGGACAGTTCCTGGCGCAGGGCTTTCACTACACCGAGCAGGACAAGATCGTGGTTCCGGTGCCGCTCTTCCATTGCTACGGATGCGTGATCGGAACCATGAGCGCGGTCAACTCCGGCGCGGCGATCATCCTGCCCAACTGGACCTTCGACGCGCGCGCCACGCTCAAAGCGGTGCACGAGGAGCGCGCCACCAGCGTCTACGGCGTTCCTGCGATGTATGTGGCGGAGTTCGCGCTGCCCGATTTTGCAAGCTACGACACCACCAGCTTGCGCACCGGCATGATGAGTGGCGCGCCTTGTCCGGTGGAGCTGATGAAGCGCGTGCTCGACGAGATGCATTGCCGCGAGTTGGTCATTGCCTACGGGCAGACCGAGACCTCGCCGGTAGTGACCATGAGCGACGACGCCGATTCTCTCGAAGTCCGTGTGAATACAGTAGGCCGCGCGATGCCGCAGACCGAGATCGGGATCGCGTCGCTCGGCGCGCAGGCCGAAGGGGATAGCGACAACGTCGAAACGCTGCCCCGTGGCAAGCAGGGCGAAGTGCGCGTGCGCGGCTATGCGCTGATGAAGGGCTACGACGGCGACCCCGAGGGCACCGCGCAAGTGATCCAGCAAGACGGCTGGCTGCGCACCGGAGACCTGGGCGTGATGCGCGAGGACGGATGCATCCACATCACAGGCCGTTCACGCGATGTGATCATTCGCGGCGGCGAAAATATCTATCCGCGCGAGGTCGAGGAGTTTCTCTACACGAACCCGAAAGTGGGCGAGGTCCAGGTGATCGGGATTCCCAACGAGCGGCTGGGCGAGATTGTTGTCGCGTGGGTGCGGCTACGGCCCGGCCCGGAATTCGACGCGACGGAGGCCGAGATCAGGGAGTTCTGCCAGGGCCAAATTGCTTACTACAAGATTCCCGAGCACGTCCGCTTTGTCACGGAGTTTCCGGCGACGCTCTCGGGCAAGATTCAGAAGTACAAGATGCGCGAGTTCGAGATTGAAGCGCGCGGCCTCGAGGCCGTGGCAACGGCAGCGACAGCGTAAAGCATCATGCAAGAGCTTATCTGTACGAGAACAGACTTACGCAATCAGCTTCTTTTTTAACGGGCCGGGGAAGTCAATCCACTGGAAGGAAGGGCATTTAAGCCCCAAAGGAATTGGGGTGGTGGGCTGCTGAAAAGTAAGCACACCACCACCCGCACTGTGAACTGGACGCAGCCTTTGGCTTACTGCGGTGGAGCTGCGGGAGGTGGAGGAGGTTCAGGAGCTGCCGGAGCTTCCCCAGCGGAACCCCTCTTGGCGACGAACTCTTGCGGAGGCCTGTCGCCGCCGCCGCCGAATGTGCGTGAGAACTTGATGTTATCTCCGTCCGCCGTTCCCTTGTAGCTGAGAGTCATTGAGTTTCCGTTCATGCTCATCACCTGGTCGAAGGAGATGTTGTCGCCGTCCACCTTGCCGTTCGTGATGTCCATGTCGCCGCGCGGCGTAGTGATCTTGCCGGTCAGCGTCGATCCGTCCACGTGAAAGTCAAAACTGATGGTTTGCGGACCATTGCGCCCCTGCACTTCGGCGGTCCATTTGCCGTTGAAGTCTGCGGCCAGTGCGGTCACGGAGCCGAGCGCAAATAACAGAACTGCGAGCCCTAGTTTCTTCATCATGTGAATCTCTCCAAACAATCAAGTTGCTTCATGCGCTGGATTCTGCACCCTGCGCCTGTTCATGAGGGACGCTGCGCGAATGGCAGAAGACGCAGAGAATCACGCCTGGCGCCAAGTATTGCGAGAAACAGCACCGTCATTTGTGCAGACAGGGTTGGAATCGCTACTTCGCGACGCCTGCGCGATGAATCCGCTCGACTTGCTTGTTGTAGCGGCCGAGGAGGGCATTCCAGCGGACGTTGGCGATATCTTCGAGCATGCGTATCCCGTCCTTCAGGTAGCTGATCCGCGTGCGCTCGTCGTGCGCCCAGCTCACAGGAACTTCGGTGATGCGGTAACCGCGCTTGAGGGCGATGAAAAGAATTTCCGGATCGAAGCCCCAGCGCTCGATGGTCTGTAGCTGGAAAATAGTTTGCGCGGCGGCGCGCGTAAATGCCTTGAAGCCACACTGCGTGTCGGCGAAGGGAAGTCCCATGACGGCGCGGGTGACGGCGTTGAAGCAACGGCCGAAGAACTGGCGATAAAGCGGCTGGCGAATAGTCTGTCGGGTGCGCTCAAGCCAACGGGAACCAATGGCAATGTCGGCGCCGTCTGCAATCGCGGCGAACAGCCCCTCTGCCTCCTCGATGGGCGCCGATAAATCAGCATCGGTGAACATAACCACTTCACCGAGGGCCTGCAGAATTCCAGTGCGTACGCTATAACCCTTTCCGCGATTGCCGGGATTCTGCAGCAGGCGCACCTCCGGAGCCTTCGCGGCAAAGGTGCGCACCAGTTCCGCAGTCTGATCACGCGAGCCATCGTCGACAACCACAACCTCGGCAGACCAACCGTGCCGGCGGACGCAGCCGACGACTTGTTCAAGCGCACCCCCAATCCGGGCGCCCTCGTTGTAGGCGGGAATGACGATGCTGTATTGTGGGTAGCTCATTCTGCGGCTGAGATTCAAGGATAACTTTACCCTAAATCCGGCGGCGCCTAGCCTGTTCCCCGCCCCGTGGTATCGGACTTGGCTCCGGACCGAGGCTCCAGGGGCGATGGCCCGGCTACCGGCGTTGCCGGGGTACTTTGGGCCAACTTGCTGATGCACAAAGGCTAAATTCTCACAAGGGCTTGCATTTTCGCGCTTGACTCGGCAAAATCCGTTTATGCTGAGTGCGGAGGTTTGTGCGAGATGACAAAGGCGGACTTGGTGGAGAAGGTGACCGGCCTGGGCGATTTGACCCGGCGCGATGGAGAAGTGATCGTTGAAACCATCTTTGGCTCCGTGATTGGCGCCCTGCAAAGCGGAGACAAGATCGAAATCCGCGGCTTCGGTTCGTTTCGCATCCGCCAGCGCAATCCCCGCATTGGCCGCAACCCCAAAACCGGCGCGCGCGTCGAAGTTCCCGCGAAGAAAGTTCCCTACTTCAAGCCCTCGAAGGAGCTTCGCGACCTTGTGAACCCGGGTGAAGCCGCCAGGGCTTCGTAAGGTAAACCTGTATAGCGAAAACGCAGAAGATCGCCCCTACCGGATCTTCGCAAGCTCGCGTTCAAGTGCATCCGAGCATCGGCCGATCTCGCCGCGGCGAGTCTCATCTTTTTTGGGACGCGTCTGCTCGTCCCAGGCGAATGCCGATCACGGCCATCAGCCGGCCCGCATGCCCGCGCGAAGCGCGATGCGAGAAGAACAGATCCTGATTGCAAAGAGTGCAGCCGCCAACCACCTCAATCGCTCCAGGTGCGAGCCCTGCGGCAAGTAGCTGCCTTCGGTTGGCTTCAATCAAATCGACATGCAACCCGGGACCGACGGATGAGTGCCCCGGTGCGCGCTGAGTCATGAACAGCATGGGGTACTTCTTTCTGACCGGGTCAGTGTCGTACACGTCATGAAAGAGCTCGCGCGCATAAACGAATTGCGATTCAAACTCTGACAGGACTTCTTCGCCGACGGCGTAGCAGCAGGCTCCGACTACCGGGTCCGATGGCAGCGACCAGATCCTGCGGCCGGGAGCCGTACACGAGTCTCATGCGGCCCACACCCAATTCGACGATTCTCTTCACGGTGCCCCGCCAGCCGGCATGGAAAGCTGCCACTGCGCGCAGTCTTCGGTCCGCCACGAGCACGGGAACGCAATCGGCGGTTTGAATGGCGAGCAGGAACCCAGGCTGATTGGTTATTTGCCCATCCGCCTTTCGGGGGCGCTCCCGAGCGACGTCAGAGCGGGCGGTCTCGACTGAAAGATTCGAATGGAATTGGCGCAGAGCCACGAGCGGAGTTTCTGCATCTCCGGTGACGGCCTCCGCCAGCAGGCGACGATTAGAAACCACGGCATTGCGGTCGTCGACTTCGGTAAATCCCAGATTCAGTTCGCCCGGCGCGCCCTCTGCGCAATACACCCTGCTCACTCCCCCTTTGCGGGTGCTGAATCCCGACCACAGCCAGGAATCGTACCAGCCCGGTACAGCCAGCCATTCCACGCCGTTGGGGGCGCGGTTTGGCACCGGCGCGGGCCGTGCCAGATCCTCAGGATCTGCACGCTCAAAGTGCGCATTGCGGGGATTCACAGCGGCGTTGCCGCGCCGGCTTCGTACCAGTCCCGCGTCGGAAAAACGGGAATCGACTGCTTTGAGATCCGCAAGCAGTGATGGTTTTTTGGCAGAATGAGAGCCCATCGCACCCCTGATTCTAGTGTAGGGTTTTCAGTTCACAGGGGGCATTTTCCGGCGGCATGCATGGTCGTTTGTTTGAGAAAAAGACTTACTGAGCAATTACGGCTTCGGCACACCGCAACTGCAAAACTACTGTATTGGAGCGGCGATTCGATGGCCTTGAAAGGAGTGTGGACCCTGTGGAAGAGCGTGTGGGCCTACCTTCCGGTAGGCCCGCTCGAGAGGCAATTATGGGAGGGTGACCAGGGGGGATTTTTGGGAAGAGGTTCCGAAGAACCCTCGAGAGAGAGTTGTTACCTTGCTTTGGAAGGACATCATGGGGAAGCCTCTGCTAATTACTTGTTAGGATGCAGGATTTCGGAAAAGGTTGCAACTATGGTTCCCATAGTGTGGAAATCTTGCAATCCGCCGGGTTGGCTTGCGGCATGGCCCGTTTTTTACCCCTCGGGCACCCCATGTATGCAAAAGAGGACAAACAGCTTGCACCTCCGAGGCCAGATTGGGCACTCTTTGAATTGTGAAGAGGCCGGTTTATATCGCCCTGAGCATTCTCGTGTTCGGGGCGATCGCGTACTGCATCTATGTGTACCGCGCAGATTTGGGAATCACCGGCTCTGGCAAACCGCAGCAAAGCCAGAGCGCGGACCAGGCGAACGTGGCTCCGGCTCCCGCGCACATCGAATGGCAGGGTCTGGACCGCAGCCCGGATGGCTTCAAAGTGCAGATGCCAACCGGCACAGACGAAAGCCAGATCCCCGCATACAACGAACTGGGAGGCGTGGAAGAAGTCAACATGATCTCGGCCTCGGTTGGTTCCGAAACTACGTTTGCGGTAGCCTGGGCCGATCACCCTCCCGTAGAGCGCGCCAGTAGTCAAGATGCGGAGAAGACACTCGATTTTGCTCGGGACGGCGCTCTCGCGCGCACCCAGGCTGTGCTAACCGGAGAATCACGCAGCAGGATTGACGGCTATCCGGTCCGCCAGTTTTCGGCCCGTAACGATCATGGCGGTATTCTGAACGCGCGCCTGGTCCTCGCCGGAACTCATCTTTACATGCTCATTGCTACTTTTCCTGCCGCCAGCGCCCGGCGCGACCAGGATGTAAGCCGCTTCTTTGATTCGTTCACGCTGACCCCGGCGTCAAGCAGCGACTAGGATCCTGCGCAATTTCTGGATTCGCCGCGACGCGATTGCCGCGTGAGTAGCCGGCTGCCACGAATCGACGGCCGCGAGTCGGCGGCTGAGTTTTCCACAAGAATCATCACCATTCCATCCATTCCATCCTTGAACTCAAATCTCGTGTCATCTCGATCACATCTTCCGGCTAAAACCACCGCTACCCTCCCCTCATATTCCTTCATCGAGAATCGCGCATCGCGAAAATCTCTGAGCCAAATTCCGTGGGGAAGCCCTGTCCGACGAGCAACCCTGCCGATGCAAGCCGCTTGGACCTCGCGCAAGTGCGGATGCGCGCTCGCGGAATTAACTTCCCCGAGGGCATCCCATGAAAACTACACTTCTCACGCTTCTCGCGCTGGCACTGAGCGTCGCGCCAGCATCGGCCATTACTGTTGCAACGCCAACCAACGGCGCCCAGGTAAATTCACCATTTCTATTGGTTGCCGGCACAGACACCTGCGACTCCCAACCCGTGGCTGCAATGGGCTACTCGATCGACTACGGCGCCACGGCCATCGTCCCAGCTTCGTTCAGCTCCATGGCGATTGCCGGGAACGGATTGCACACCTTGCACGTGAAATGCTGGGGAACAAGCGGCGCGGCTGACGATACGGATTTGAATCTCACCGTTGTTACCACGCCCCAGCCTGGCGCGGTCTCCACAACGAACGACATCCAGACCCTTCAAGGATGGGCCTGGAACTGGGACCCAGCCACACAGGGAAGCGCGAGCGGCTCAAGCAGCATTGTAAGTTCGCCGTCATTGAGCGGATCTGCTCGGAAATATTCCATGAGCTTTACCGGCTCAGGCGGCGAGATCTTTCACACTACATTCGGAGCCGATCCTAATGCGACCAACTTTGTTTATGACGCCGAAATCTGGATCACGAATCCTTCGGGGATAGCGAATATCGAGATGGATATGAACCAGGTGATGAGCAACGGCAACACTGTGATCTACGGCGTGCAATGCGATGGGGATACAGGCACGTGGGACTACACCATTAATTCGGGGACGCCAACCAGTCCTGTCGACGCGTGGGTGCACTCAAGCTCTCTTTGCCCCGCACCGAAGACATGGGCGCCGAACGCATGGCATCACGTGCAGATTTCGTACTCGCGCGATAGCAATGGAAATGTGACCTATCAGACAGCGGTGCTTGACGGCGTGGAGTCCGACCTGGTGGGCGCCACCGGGAACTCGGCGTTCCATCTTGGTTGGACTTCAACGTTGCTCACCAACTTCCAGCTCGATGGCCTTGGCTCACGTGGTTCGGCGACCGCGTATGTTGACAACCTGACTCTTTACCGGTGGTGAGGGCCCGCGGCTGCGAGGCAGGCGCACCGAGATTTACCGCGGTGCGCCTGCTCGGCCGCAGTGTCATCCTGCTATTTCTTTGGTTCCTCATCCTGCGGCACCTCAGGCCCTTCGCCTGGGAATGGCCAATTGGTGTCGAGCAGAATCTCTCTTTCGCGCTGGGCCTTGGGAACGCGGTCGATGGCCAGGTTCTCAAAGAAATGCACTCCGGTCTTGCCGGCGGTCACAATGTCGATGTCGCCGTCTTTGTCCATGTCCTCGGTAACAAACTGCGTCCCCGCGCCGGCCGTGCCGTTGACGCTGATGGCGTAACGCGTGAACGTGGCCGTCTTCCTGTCGATTTTGTAGTAGTAGACAACCAGCGGATCGTAGGAACCGGGGTCGTTGCCGCTGTGGCCGCGATAACGCTTGCCCGCGAGCAGCTCGGGCTGGCCGTCGCCGTCGATATCCACCATCTTGAGCGCGTGAATCTGTGAATACGATTCATCGATGGTGTGCTTGATCCAGTGACGGTGCTCCGCACTTCCACCTTTTGGATCAGATTTTTGCTCAAGCCAGTAGAGGCCGTAGCTGTGACCATGGCCATAGATGATGTCGGTCTTGCCGTCGCCGTTCACGTCGTAGCCGATGATCGGAAAACCGGCATCGCCCATTTGCCAGTCGGGGTGCCACTCCCATTGATCCTTGTCCGCGTCGATCTGACGGAGCCAACCATTGGGCGTGAGGATGTCCATTTTGCCGTCACCGTCGACGTCGGCCACACCGGTGCCGTGGCCATCCTGCTCGCGGCCGCCGACGTGATGCACCTTCGGCTCCGGGCCAGAGAAGTCGATCCAGAGAATGCCGGAGTGGTTGTAGTGCGCGAAGATCAGATCGGGCTTGCCGTCGCCGTTGATATCGGCCATCCAGCCGCCTTCAGTGTCATAGCTGTCGGTGACGAAGTGCTTCTTCCACGGCGCGCCGAGCTTTCCCGGGTTCTCCCACCAGAAGATGCCATTAGTCATCCAGCCCGTGGTCACTACATCAGGCAGGCCGTCGTGGTTGACGTCGATGGTCCATTCGCCGCAGTCGGAGACAAACTCGCCGCGAATTCCAGCCTCGCGGTACTGGTGCCGTTTCCATTCGCCGCCATCCGGGCCGGGATTTTCGTACCAATAGGCGCCGCTCAGAATGTCTAGGTAGCCGTCGCCGTTCATGTCGAGCGTTGTGACGCCTTCGGCGTGGTCGGTTCCCAGCCGATGTACAAAGAACCTGGCTTGCGGAACACCATCAGGACCGGGGCCGGGAGTGGTCTTGTGCTCGGCTGCCGCGGGATTCGGCGCTTGCGCCTGCACGAAAGCCGCGCCAGCCAGGGTTGCGAACACAAAAACGCCGACGGGCAGGCTGAAACGATGGGACGTCATCAAGGGAACTCCTTCCGCCGGCCATTGTCGCCGCCGCTGTAGGTTAAACGCAAGCCAGGCTTTCTGCTAGGGGCGCACAGAGTTTCCTCGAGGCCGCAGGCTCTTCGCAAGAATCGCGAGAATCGCCGGCATGGGAACGAAGCGCACAAGCGACGACACGAGAGCCCCTTTGAAGCTCGGAACGATCACTCGTCGGCCTCGGGCGAGCGCGACGAGGGCCTTGTGCGCCACCTCTTCGGCGGTCTGACTGCCAAAGCGGCGGAAAACGCCGGCGCTGCCCGCGACGGTGAAGAACTCTGTCTCGACCGGTCCAGGACAAAGCGCTGTCACCTTTACCCCGAATCGTTCCACCTCCGCGGACAGGCCCAGCGAAAAGAACCGGTCAAACGCCTTGGTTGCCGCATAGGTTGTGTTGTACGGCATAGGCTGAAAACTCGCCAGCGATGAAACGATCAGAACCCAGCCGCGTTGCCTCTCGATCATGCGGGGCACAAAAAGCCGCGAAAGGCGCACTACCGCCTCGCAGTTGACGCGCACTTGCCAGGCTTCCTGCTCAGCGCGGTTGGTATGGAAGGCGCCGTGCTGACCGAGGCCGGCGTTGTTGATGAGGATGTCGACGGTGATGCCGGCGCCTTCAGTGGCGTCGTAAAGCTGCTGCGGTGCGGCGGGATCGTTGAGATCCGCGACAACGATGCGGGTTTCAGTTCCCTTTGCAGCAAATTCTGCTGCCAGGGCTTCAAGCCTCTCGCGGCGGCGCGCGGTAAGGATGAGTTTTGCGCCGTGGGCGGCGAGTTCGCGCGCCAGGGCCGCGCCAATTCCCGAGCTGGCCCCGGTCACCAGCGCCCATTTGCTGCGAAAATCTCCAGAACTTGCCATGGCGAAACCATCATAGCGGTTCCACATCAATGATCGTGAAACATCGCCCGGGATCGGCATAGTACGATGAATCCGTCCCCTTGTCGGCGTGACAGGCTTTGTCGCCGCTGCAGTCCCGCCAAATCTCCGAGGACGCTCGTCGAGCATCTTGAAGCCGGGTTCTCAAGAAAGTTGCGGGCCCTGGAGACCTTCGCCGCATGAACGCCGCCAATCCCTCGCCGTTGCCTTTCAAGGCGATCATTTTCGCTACCGATTTTTCGCCGTGCTCTGAGAACGCAGGCTGCTACGCGAATTTGCTCGCGCGAAAATTCGATGCCGAGCTTCTGGCCGCGCATTCCTTCGTGCTTGCTTACCCGGCGATGCAGGTGGAGGCCGAAGACGGCCGAACCGAAAAGAGCAAACAGCGGACAGACCTGGAGATTGCGCTGGCGGCCACTGCAAAGCACTTTGGCGAAGGAGTAAAGAGAGCGCTTCCGGTCCTGCTTGACGGCGATCCGCGCGAACGGATTCCAGAGCTGGCGCAGGAGAATGCTCCGTCACTCATTGTGTTGGGTACACAAGGAAGAGGCAGAGTCGATCGCGGCATTGTGGGCTCGGTGGCGGAGCGAATATTACGGACTACGGGCGGACCGTCACTGACTGTCGGCCCGGCGGCTCCAACCTGCGATCCATCGCGCCCGTTGTTTCAGCGTGTTTTGTATGCCACCGGGCTTTCCACAGCTGCTGCCCGTGGGGCTGCTTACGCTGCGGCCGTGACCGAGGCGTTCGACTCATCGCTCGAAGTGCTTCACGTTGTGAATCCAGACGATGTCGCTCAGGCAGACCGATTCAGTGAGATGAAGAAGCAATTCCGCGCCACACTCGAAGAATTGGTGCCGCAATATGCCGAAACCATTCAGCATGCGCAAGGAGTGGTGGAGGTCGGTTCCGCGCACGAGCGGATTCTGGAGTATTTGCAAAAGACGAAAGCGGATCTGCTGGTACTATCGATCCGAAAGAGCTCGCACTTGTGGCTGCAGTCGCGCCTCTCGGGCGCTTTTCACATCATCGCCAATGCGCCATGCCCGGTGATGACGATTACGGGATAGAGACTCGCGCCTGGCGCCACCGATGCGGTGCAACGGTGCCCGGCGCTCTCCTTGTTCCGCTCGATTGCAGACCTATTTCGCAGCAGCGGCCGATGACTGCGGTTTCGAGAATGCTCGAATGTAGATAATCAAGTTCCAGACCTCCGCGTCCTTGGCACGACCGTCGGCCTCGGGAGGCATCTTTTCGCCTTTGCCATCGCGGATGATGCTGAACAGTTCCCCGTCCTGCATGTCAGCCAGTGACTTTGGGTTGGTCCAGTCAGCGAGAGTCAAGCTCATGCTGCTGGCCAGATCGGTTTTGCCGTTGCCGTTATCGCCGTGACACATGGCGCAATCCATTTGATAGAGGCTCTTCGCCTTTGCCTGTGATTCGGCTGTGGGCTTAACGGGATTTCTGGCGGCCGCGGCCCGGGCGGCGGGAGCAGCGGGCTGCTCCGGAGTGGGCGCGGGAGCCGGGGCGGACTGTTGCGCACCGAGGCTCAACAACGGAATGGCAACAATAGCAATCAAGGCAACTGCCAAGACAAGCAGAAACGACTTCAACATGGGACCCTCCCCAGCAGATGTCAGCAAACAGGCATCTTGTTCAGGTTGAAATTCTGCCACGAATTATAGGCCCATTCAATGGAAAGGGCTATGAGGAAGATCACGCGGGGACCAGCCACGCCAAAACAGAATTTTCAAACTGGAAGAAGGAGATAAGAATGAAGTTACGGGACGAAGGTCCGAGGCGACCATGGGGTCTGATCTGAGCGAGTTGCGGATGGGGGAAGGATCTAGTGCATCGCTCCGGCACCCGGCCCTTCACCCGGCCGGCTCTTGCTGAGCATGAAGGATAAGCCAATGAGGGCGATCGAAGCCCACGCGAGCTCCATGTAGACATCCTGATAGCCCTGAGTCTGAGCCTGCTGGATCAGTTGGTGATAAATCTGGGCGAGGGCCAGGCCGCTGCCGTTCGCCGCCCCGAAGGATCCGTTAAGAAGCCCGGTGAGCGCCTGGCTGTGCTGGTCGTAGCCGATCGAGCCTGGCTGCATCGCCTGCTGCAGGTGCTGTTCGTGCCACATTGACCGCGAAGTGACCTGGGCATTGGTGATGGCGATGAGGATGGATCCGCCGATATTACGGACAAAGTTAATGAGGCCTGCAACCTGGTTGCTTTGCTCCTTGGGCATTCCGATGTAGGCCGCATTGGTGATGGAGATAAAGCAGAACGGCAAGGGAAGCATTTGCACGACGCGCAGCCAGGACGCCTGCCCGAAACTCATCTGCAGACTGGTTATGTGTGCCGCGTACCAGAAGGTGACGACGAGCATGGTGAAACCGAAGACGGCGAGCCAGCGAGCCGCGATCCTGCCGGTGGCGATGCCGGCCAGCGGCATCATGAAAACCAGCGTGACGCCGCCGGCAGTGAGAGCCAGGCCGGCCGTGGTCGCGGTGTAGCCCAACAATTGCTGCGTGAACTGCGGCTGCAGAACGGTGTTGGCATTCAATACGCCGCCTACCAGCATCATCAGGAAACAACAAATGGCGAAGTTTTTGTACCGAAAGAGGCGCAGGTTGATGAGCGGATCCTTCTTGTTCCACTCCCAGGCGATGAGACCGATGATGCCGACGATGAAGAGAAATCCGAAGAAGCGAATGAAATCCGACGAGAACCAGTCGTTCTCCTCGCCCTTGTCGAGCATGATCTGCAGGCCGCCCATGGCGATCGTGAGAAAGGCGAGGCCGACGTAATCCATGTTGCGCAGGCGCGAGGTATCGGCCTTGATCCAGGGCGGATCTTCAACGAGGCGCATTACGAGGATGAAAGCGAGAATGCCGACGGGAATATTGATGAAGAAGATCCATCGCCAGGAGAAATTGTCGGTAATCCAGCCGCCGAGCGTGGGGCCGATGGAGGGCGCGAGCACGGCGACAAGGCCGTAGAGCGCGAAAGCCTGGCCGCGCTTGTGAGGCTCGAAGCTATCGGCCATGATGGCCTGCGCCATGGGCTGCATCCCGCCGCCGAAAGTGCCCTGCAGCACGCGGCAAAGGAGCAGGATGGGCAGTGACGGCGCAGAGCCGCAAAGAAAGCTGGCGGCGGTAAAACCGCTGATGCAAAGTACGAAGAAGTTACGGCGGCCCATGACGCTCGAAATCCAGCCACCCAGCGGCAGTATGATCGCATTCGAAACCAGATAGCTCGTCAGCACCCACGTTGCCTCGTCAGTGCTCGCGCCCAGGCTGCCGCCGATATGCGGCAAAGCCACGTTGGCGATCGAAGTATCGAGCACCTCCATAAACGCGGCCAGAGCCACTGTCATGGCGATCAGCCACGGATTGACCCTTGGCTTCCACTGTTCATGCAGTTCGAGACTGGGATCTCGCCTCTGCACCGTTGCGGACGAGCCGGCGGCCGGGGCAGGCAATGTGGAATCGATCGCGGACAACAGTCATCTCCTCTGTCGGTTTGGTCGGTCTTTTGTACGATTGCCGGGGAATTTTGGTCTTCAGGAGAGCCCGCGCACATCAAACGCGCCGCGCAGCCCCTTCCGAATTATCGCTTGCTTTTCACTAGATTCGGACGATGGCGCCCGGGGTTCACGGATTCGTGCGATTCGATGCTTTCAATAGAAAAATCTTGCAGTCATGAACAATATCCCATATACTCCTTTCAATTCGCTGACTTGGCGTGTTGCCAACACAGGCGTAATTCCCCAGCCCGATCCGCCTGAACGTGCATGCCGCGCTCTTCCCTGCTCGCGCACCGGCGATAGTCTTCCACTTTCCCTTTTTGGGCCTTCATCCATCATTGAGGCCCGGTTGTCCTGATCGCAAACATAAAACAGTGTCCGATGCCAGATTGCCCAGGGCAGTGTGTTGGGCTTCCGGTCATCGATATCCGGCTTCATTGAACGACAACTTTGGAGGCTCTATGAAACTCAGACAAATCCCTGCGTACCTTATCGTGCTTGGTATCTGCTCACTTGGAGCATATGGGCAGTCCACAGCCAGTCTTTCCGGGACCGTCACTGACCCCAGCGGCGCCGTGGTTCCCAATGCGAAAATAACGGTGCATAGCTTGGCAACCGGTCTCGACCGGATTGTCACTACTGACTCGGACGGTCTCTATGCCGTGCCCTCGCTGAATCCCGGCGACTACAAGGTGCAGGCCACTGCCAGCGGCTTCGGGACCTACGTCGTACCCAAAATGACGCTCGAAGTCGATCGGCAGGTGACGGAGAACATGCAGCTCACCGTCTCGACAGCTGGAGAGACGGTCCACGTGGAGAGTGCGGTTCAAGAGATCGAAGCCCAGACGATTACGGTCGGCCAAGTCATCGATAACACCGCGGTGCAGGAGCTTCCGCTTAACGGCCGGCACTTCCTTGACCTCACGGTGCTCACGCCCGGAGGGGTTGTGGCCGACACGAACGGCAGCCTTACCGCTGCCAGCCGCGGCCTCGGCGCCAACTCGTTCCTTAGCGCAGGCAATCGCGAAGACGCGGTGAACTTCCAGATCAACGGCATCAACCTGAACGACATCAGCCAGAACCAGATCACCTTTCAGCCGTCGATCAGCACCACCGGGGAATTCAAAATCGATAATTCCACCTTCAGCGCCGAGTACGGGCGCAGCGACGGTGAGATCGTGACGGTTGCCACGCGTTCCGGCACAGACCGTTTCCACGGCGAGGCCTTCGATTACTTCCGCAACGAAGCGCTCGACGCCCGCAACTACTTCAATCGCCCCTTCAATCCCGGTACCGGATTACCGCTTATCGCCAATACAGGCGACAAGGCGCCGTTGAAGCGCGATAACTTTGGCGGCTCAGTGGGTGGGCCGATCTGGAAGGGTCACACCTTCTTTTTCGGAAGTTACGAGGGTCTGCGGCAGCATCAGGGCATTCTGCAGAACAGCCAGGTAATCACCCAGGCCAATCAAACAGCGATTGCCGCCAATAAAACTGCTGAGCCCATTGCGGCGGCGCTGGCCGCGCTGCTACCACTGCCGAACAGCGGCACCACGAACTACGTCTCGTTTACACCGGGCCCGGTGCAGATCGACCAGTACACCGGCGACGGTTTGCAGCAGTTCGGCGCCAGCGATTCCCTGCACGGTTTTTATGCATTCCAAAAGGATGTCCGCACGGAGCCGGCATTGCAGCTCGACACCATTCCTGGCTGGGGCGACCATCGCGCCGCGCATCGGCAGATTGGCACCGTCACCGAGACTCATATCTTCAATCCGAGCATCGTGAACGAAGCGCGCCTCGGCTTCAATCGCATCTCCATTGCCTTCAACCCGGCCAATCTGATCAACCCCACCAGCGTCGGGCTCGGCGACGGGTTGACCGGCAACGTCGGGCTGCCCGAGACGACGCTGTCGGACATCGGCCTCACCTTCGGTGGGCCATCCGGTTTCCCGCAGGGGCGCGACGACACCACCGGCGTCCTTTCGGACACCGTCTCGATGCTCAAGGGCAAGAACAGCATTAAGTGGGGCGGCGAGTTCCGCCGCTATCTGGTTGCCAGCTTCACCGGGAATATCGGCACGTTGACATTCACTACTTCGACGACGCCGACCAGCTTGTTCCAATCCGATGAGGCGACAGTGTTCAGCATCCAGCCGAATATTGTCTCGAGCCGCGTCTACGCGGACTCCACGGCAGGATTCGTGCAGGACAATTACAAAGCCACACCCACGCTCACTCTCGAGCTCGGCCTGCGCTTCGAGTGGAACGGCACCCCGGTTGAAGGTGAGAATCGCTTTACGATCTTCAATCCCTCCACCGTGACCCTGACCCAGGTTGGGACCAACGGCCTCGCCGCAAACGCAGCCTACAAGCAGAATTACAACCTGGAGCCACGGGTGGGATTTGCGTGGGACCTTTTCGGGACCGGCAAGACCGTGCTGCGCGGAGGTTATGCCTACCTGGTAGACCAGCCGGTCTCGGGCGTTGTGACCGGGATGGCGTCCAACCCTCCCTTCAGCACTGCAGTTTCTTATAACAGCGCCACGCCGATTCCCCTGTCTTCTCTCTATGCGTCGGCAAAGGCCTCCGGCATCTCGCTCTATGGCGTGAATCCCAATTACAAGAACGCGTACATCGAGAGCTTCAACCTGAACGTGCAGCAGGCGCTGCCCTGGGGCATGGTTGCCCAGCTATACTACGACGGCTCAGTCGGACGCCATCTGGAAGTTGAATCCAACATCAACCAGGTGACCGGCGCTACGAGCGCAGTACAGGTTCACCCGTTCACAGTGCTCGCTGCCACCAGCCCCGTGGTTCCTGGAGGGGCGATTGCCTCGAACATTGGTTACAGAACCAGCAACAGCTTTTCAAACTACAACGCCATGTGGGTAGCACTCAGCAAGAACATGAGCAACGGCCTTGAGGTGAAGACGAGCTACGAGTGGACCAAGTCAATGGACCTCAACTCGCTCGGGTCGCAGGGAGGCTTAACTTTCCCGGATAGCACCAACCCCTACGAGAACTATGGGCTATCGGACTTCGATGTGCGCCAGCACTTCGGCGGTACCGCCATTTATGAACTGCCGTTCCACAAGAACGAACTTGTGCGCGGCTACAGGCTGATCGGCATCATGCAGTACCAAACCGGCAACCCCGTCAACATCGTTGCGGGCAACTCAAGCTTTAACGGAATCACGGGCCTCCCGCGTCCCACGCAGGTCGGACCCGTCGTCCGGTCGAAGCAACAGTTGGCAGGAATCACCAACGTCACCTTGTTCCAGAGCACCGGACTTGGGGCCGGCGGCACGATCTGCGACACAACGAACTACACCTCGGCGTGCAGACTTGAGATTCTGGGAACACAAGCCAGCGCCACCGCAACCACATTGCCCACGGTGTACACCGGCCTCGGCTCCATGCAGCGTAATTCGTTCACGGGGCCGGGATTTGCGGATCTCGATATGTCCGGCGAGAAAGAAACGAAGATCTTCGAAGGGTTGTCGTTCACGCTGCGCGCCGATGCGTTCGACATCCTCAACCACCCCAACTTCGGTCAACCCTCTGGCAACGTGCAATCAGCTACTTTCGGCCAGATTAGCGGAACTCGATTTGCCACCAGCGACGGCGGCTCATCGCGGCAGCTGCAGATCAGCGGCAAGTTTACGTTCTGATCGTTTTTCCAACTTCGGGCGTGCGTTCTTTCGCAGCAATATGCGGGAAGAGCGCACGCCCATTTAAATTGAGATCATGCTTAGAGTCTGTTTGCAGACCCTAATTTAGGCTCAAGGGGTTTCCATGCGCCGGCGCACCTTCATCCAAACACTTTCACTGGCTGCCGTTGGATCAGCCGCCAGTGTGCAGAGCAAGGCAACGGCCCAGGCGCAAAGCGGCGCCACAGCGGCCGCTCCGGAATTGCCGAAATTCCAGCCCACCGGCGCCGAGCGGTTCATTCGCCCTGACGTTCATGCCGGCGACCGGCCTTCGGGCGCCAGCTTTTCAACGCGCTCGCCTGCGCTTGGCTGTTCCGGCGCTGCGGGAACCGCGCACCCTCTGGCCACGCAGACTGCCATCGAGATGCTCAAACGCGGCGGCTCCGCTGTCGATGCCGCAGTGGCCGCAAATGCGGTACTCGGATTTGTCGAGCCAGTCAGCTCCGGCCTCGGCGGTGATTGTTTTGCTTTTGTCTGGGATCCGAAGGTGGGCAAGCTGGCCGGCATGGCCAGTTCCGGCCGGTCTCCCAAATCCCTTTCGCTTGCCACCGCGCGTTCGCACGCCGTCAATGGTCACCTTCCATCGTTAGGCGCCGTAACCGTTTCAACGCCTGGCGCGCTGGACGGATGGTGGACGCTGCACCAGCGCTACGGGAAGCTCAAGTGGGCTGAGCTCTTCGAGCCCGCAATCGCTGCCTGCGAGAACGGCGATCCCACACCGCAGATCATTGGCTACTACATCAAGCGCAACATGGCGGCGTTTCTCCGCCCAGACTCCGGGGTTGAAGAGACGGCCAACGCTGTCGCCACCTACACGCCAGGCGGTGTCGCACCCAACGAATACGACGTTCGGCGCAATCCCGACCTGGCCCACACCTATCGCATGATTGCCGAAGGCGGCCGCGACGCCTTCTACGACGGCCCCATCGCTCAAACCATCGACGCCTATTTCAAACGCATCGGCGGCTGGCTCTCTGCCGAGGACCTGCGCGAGCACCACGCCGAGTGGGTTGAGCCGCTGGTGACAAATTACCGCGGCGTGGATGTCTACGGCATGCCGGCCAACACGCAAGGGTTGGCGACTCTGCAGATGCTGAATATCATCGAAAACTTCGACGTGCGCGGCTTCGGCTTCCAGTCGGCCGCAATCGCTGCAGGTGCAAATTGAGGCCAAGCGCCTTGCCTACGAAGATCGCGCACGCTACTACGCCGACCCACACTTCGCCAAAATCCCGATCGAATGGCTCAACTCAAAGGAATACGCGAAGGAACGCGCCAAACTCATCCGGCTGGATGCGATCAACGATCAAGTGGCGCCGGGCCAGGCGCCGAGCCACGGCGACACCACTTATTTCACGACGGCCGATAAAGACGGCATGATGGTTTCGCAGATTCAGTCAAACTTCCGCGGCATGGGCTCGGGACTGGTTGCCGACCGACCTCGGATTCATGTTTCAGGATCGCGGCCAACTGTTCTCGTTGCAGGATGGCCACCCCAACATCTACGCGCCCGGCAAGCGGCCGTTCCAAACCATCATTCCCGGCTTTGCTTCGAAGAATGGCGTGCCGTGGATCTCGTTCGGCGTGATGGGCGGCGATATGCAGCCGCAAGGACAGACGCAGATCATCCTCAATCGCGTGGATTATGGCCTGGATGTGCAAGCTGCCGCAGACAGTCCGCGCTGGCACCATGAAGGCTCTTCGCAATCAATGGGAGAAGACCGCGCCGGCATGGGACCGCTAGGCCTTCTTCATCTTGAGGCGGGCATTCCGCCGGAGACGCGCAAGGCGCTCGCCGACCTCGGCTGGACCATGGGACCGAGCGACGGTGGATTCGGCCGCTACGAAGGCATCGAACTGCGCCACCAGGGCTCAGATCGTGTTTATGCGGCGGGCAGCGAAATGCGCTGCGATGCGGTCGCGCTGGCCTACTAGATTTCGAACTAAATCGAGATGTTGTGACTCGGCACGACGCTTCCGGTCCTCCGAAATCGAGACTCGGAGCACTTGCGCGCGAGCCAACACGTGCGGGCCTGGAGGCCCGCATGACGGCCGGCCAGGAGGCCGGCGCTGCGGAGAAGTGCTCAATCGAAGCCCCGGTTATTGCACGCTTGCGTGCACGTATACCTGCTGCGGTGCGTCCAGCTTCACCTTTGCGCTCACCTTCAGCTTCAAGTTCGCCATCTGCGGCTTGCCGTTCAGCGGCGTCATGAAGTCGAGCTCATACTGATTGTGAATGCGCCGGTCGATGTCATCGAAATACGGCCCGAGGCTTACCGGATTGCCGTACCCCTCCCAGTAGCTGTTCCCGCCCGTGGCCTGTGTAAGTTGCGCCAGCAGGTTCTGGCCATCATTGGCCGCGTAACCGGTGCGGTCGAAGCGGCCCTGGTTGCGCCAGTAAATGGAATATACGATCAGATGCGCGCGTACTGAATCATTGATCGAGGCCTGGACGTACGGATCCTCAGGATCGTAGCGTCGCTCATAGTAATCCACTCCGTCTGTCACCATGACCACTTCACGCCGTGCGTGGGCAACTGTCGAAGGCCAGTTTTTCGCGAGATCCGAAAGGCAAAAGTACGGGCTGGCGCTCACGCCGGGCATTCCCGCCATGGGCAAGTGCAACTCGCGCACTACGGCGGCGTGATCGGTGGTCAACGGGCCGGCCAATGCCGCACGGCCATTTTCCATGTACGCCACTGCGACCTTTGCATCCGGCCGCAGCCCCTGGATGAACTTCGTGATGTCGCCTAGTTGTGTGCCGATACTTTCGCGCGCGCCATCGTCAATCAGGATTACGACCTCGACCGCGCTCGCGGGACTGTGCAGCGCCGTCCATCCGGTGATATTCGAATCCTTGCCGTTCACCTTCAGATGCAGGGAATCCTGCGGAACGCCGCCGGGAACCTCCGAGCCGGGCAGCACGGTCACCACTACCTGACCCGCTCCCGATTGGTTGTTATCCGCCGCCATCACCAAGGGAGCCGCGAGCAACGATCCGGCCGCCACCAAAGCAGCAATTTGAAGTTTCTGAATCCACATGGCTGTTGCTCCTTTTGAACGCCTTTCAGACATTCATGTCCTCATCTGGATAAACACATCCCACGCTCTTTTGATGTGGCGCGAGATGGATGGGCTCAAAGATCGCCAGGGGACGGCTCTCTTGGAGTGAATAGAAAGGCAGCGGGTTCTGTAAGATGCGATGACATAAAAAACGGGGTTAGCGGCCCAGCGAAGACGCTCCGGTTCAATGCGGAAGAAGCAGGTAACGGTATCTAACTGGCGGCGGGAGAACGCGCCGGAGCCGCTCATTCTTCAACGAATGTTTTAAGCCGCGCCAGGGCCTGATCCCACTGGCGTGAAACATGGCTCAAATACTCCTGCATGTCTTGAAACGGGCGCGGTTCGAGCGCGAAGCGGTTTTCGCGGCCAGCGCGGACACTGTGCACGATCCCCGCCCGCTGCAGCACGCGCAAATGCTTGGTAACGGCCTGCCGCGTGATGCGCGCGCCTGCAGTTAGCTGCGAGATCGACGCAGACGGCTCTGCGCTGAGTCGCGCCACCAGCGCAAGCCGCGTCTTGTCGCCCAGTGCGGCGAACAGTACGGCTTGCGCCGGTCGTATTGCGGGCGTTCGACTAGGGCCTTTGCGTGACATATTTCTCGATATTGGTCACCTGCTGCATCCAGCCACCATCGTTCATGCGGAAAGCCTCAGCACGGCGATCAGCGGGAATCTTCTCAAACCCTGATTCCGTCACCGTAAGCAGTGTTCCCTTTGCAGTTTTCTCCAGGTGGAATTCGACGAGCGTCGGCGTTTCTTTCGAATAATCAGCATTGGGATCGACCGCGTAGGGATGCCAGGTGAACGAAAAAAGCCGCTCCGGCTCCAACTTCTGAACCACAGCTTCCCACTTCAGGTGCTCGTAACCAGGATAGGTGATGTGGCCGCGTGAAATCTGACCCGCCATGAACGGTCCTTCCAGCGCGACGCGAAACCACTCGCCAAACTCGCGGTGATCGGTGAGCGCGCGCCACACGCGGGCGACGGGCGCGTTGAGTTCGATGTGTTTCTCGATTTTGTTTTCTGCCATAAGCAACCTCTTGGTTGCATAATAGCGAAGGCGCAGACAAAATGCAACCACGTGGTTGCATAATTTTGAGGATTGTTTCGTAGCGGATGCTGCCGGTGGCCCGGAAACCGGCCCGCTCATGCCCGAAGGGAGCGCTAATTAATAAAAGAGGTACTTCCGCCAGCGGTCGTCGCTGCGGCCGAGCATGCGCATGATCTGGCGGCTGGTGTGCAGCGAGAAGGGGCGCGGCTCGCGCAGCAGGATCATGTCGTCGATCTCGTTCAGCAGGCGATTGCCTTTGCGGCGGTTGCACTCGTGGCAGCAGGCGACGAGATTCTCCCACGTGGAGTTGCCGCCGCGCGAGCGCGGCACTACGTGATCGAGTGTGAGCTCGCTGGGCGGCATGGCCTCGCCGCAGTACTGGCAGGTGTTGCGGTCGCGCAGCAGAATGTTCTTGCGCGAGAGGGCGCGCGTCTGGTGGGGGATGCGGCGGTACTCAAGCAGACGAATCACCGAGGGCATGGCGATGATGGTGCGCTGCGCGTGCAGCTTGAGGCCGTGCTCCTCCTCGGTGCGCGCGATGCCCTTGAGCACCAGCACCAGCGCCCGCCGCGCGCCGCAAATATTGATCGGCTCATAGGAGGCATTCAGCACCAGCACCGGCATCTGCAGCATGTGCGGATGTTGCACGGCTCCGTGGTCCGCCGACAGCACCACGGCTTTCGCGATCGCCTTCTGCTTACGCGCGTGAATCATGGCTTTTCCCAACGACATCTCTTCTTCCCCTGGTCAAAAAGATGGTTGTCCGCGCAACGATGAATTCGAACTCAAACTCGCTGCGAGCCTTGCCGTCCCTTTCTGCACTTCACTTTCTTCCGCGTCTTCAACTCCGAAGCCGCGCCCAAATGCTGCGGTGCGCTGCGCCCGGGCCAGCGTGGCCACCCAAACCGAAGCAGCCCCAGCCCTCACCAGCGCCTGCGCGGCGGCGCGCGCCGTGGCCCCGGTGGTCAAAATGTCATCGATCAGCAAAATGTGCCGGTGCTCGATCTTCGAACGATTGGAGACGGAAAATGCTCCTCGCACATTCAGCCTGCGCTGCCGCGGCGTTAAACCGGCCTGGCTCCCGGTGGCGCGCAGCCGCATGAGTGTGCTCGGGGCCATTGTGAGCCGCCACTGTGGGTGGCTCTTGCGCAGGAATCGCAGTGCTTCCGCGGCAATGGACCGCGACTGGTTGAATCCACGCTGCGCATACTTTGACCGGTGCAGCGGCACCGGAACCACCAGCATCTCCGCGGGCGCATCGGCTGCCAGTTTCGCGATCGCTTCAGCCAGCATGCGGCCCAGTCCGCGGGCGGCTGGGTGCAGGCGATCGTACTTCAGGGCGTGAATGGCTTCTCTCATGCGGCCCTGGTAAACCCCATAAGATACCGCCTTTGTAAAGGCAGGCGGGGCCATGTGGCAGGCCCGGCAAAGCGGCGCTGGCGAAAGGCCGGCCGGTGCATGCAGGGCGTCGCCGCAGCACGAACACACAGGTCCATCCTGGACCGGAAACTCCGTCCAGCAGGCATCGCAAATTGGGATGGAAGAAAGCCGCGGCAGAGGAGAACCGCAAAGTGAGCAGGAGGCGGGCAGAAGCGCGCAACTCAAACTATCCATGGGAGTTCGGAGAAAGCGAACCACGGCGCGCCACTTCGTTGTTTGCAATGGGGGAACGTCCGTGATGCGGATGCCTGAGTCCCTGTGGAAGACGCACCTCGCGACGGGCTGCAGCAAGGGCCAAACCCGTTCCGCCAAGTATACCGCATTCCGATTTCGGCCTTCCAGCACGGGGGTGTCCTGAAAACTGCTTACAAAAGCAGAGTCAGGACACCACCTCGTGCAGGACATTCGGCTTGGAGCGTTGGGATTTTGGGCCTCACCGCAAACGCAAAGGAAAATTTTGCACGCATCCTGCGCCGATTCGGCTCAAGCCCCACGCCTGGCGGTGAAGAATACGAGCGCGCCGCCGGCGAGAAAGGCAACTCCCAAGAGCGGCGGGATGGGCACATCGTGATGATGCGTGCGTTCAACCTGGACAGGGCCCATATCGATGGCCTTCTTGTGGGTGGTGTAGGAGAAGCCGCCATAAATAAGCGCGGCTACTCCAACGAGCATCAGGATCACTCCGGCAAGTTTCATCGCTGGTCCTTCATGGGAATGCAGAGGAGAACCGCTGCCGCCGCTCAGTGGTTGTGGCCCGCGTGCGCGTTCTCCTTTTCGCGTGCATGTTCGTTTTCGCGCGCACGTTCGTCTTCGCGATTACGTTCCCGCTCGCGATCGATGTCGGTCTTCGCGTCGTGTGCTGCTTCTTTTACCGAGCCTACAGCTTTCTGCACTTTTCCCTTCACTTGCTGGGCGGCGCCTTCCACTTGTGCATCGGTATCGCCGGTCCATTCGCCTACCTGCCGTTTCACGCGTCCTGCCGCGTCGTTCGCTGCGCCCTTCACTTGATCCTTATTCATAATTCATCTCCTGTGGTGGTTTAATTTCGGTTTATCTAGTGCGCCAAGTACCCAGCGGCGCGAAGGCTATCGTTGCTGATTGCCGTTCCTAAACGGCTCTGCGTCCGGTGATCAACTGAATCACCAAAACCACAAGCGCGATCACCAGCAAAATGTGGATGAATCCTCCCAAGGTGTACGACGAAACAACTCCCAGCAACCAAAGAACGAGAAGAATCACAAAGATTGTCCAAAGCATCGCTTCCTCCTCCGTATCCGTCCACAAAGACCCTTGGACGCCTTGCCAATGATGCGGGTTGTTCGCGCGGTCGCGTAATTCGAAAGAGCGCCTCGATGCAACGGACAAGCTCTGTTCGGCATCACCCGGCGGCCTCATCTTGAGGCTGATGTCGAACGCGTCACGTTCAAAAATTCACGCGCGATTGAAGGCAGCCCGATCCCGTTACAAGGCATCAGACGAGAAAGCCTGGGGGAG
This sequence comes from uncultured Acidobacteriaceae bacterium, assembly GCA_963758785.1. Classification (GTDB taxonomy): domain Bacteria; phylum Acidobacteriota; class Terriglobia; order Terriglobales; family Acidobacteriaceae; genus Telmatobacter. The sequence goes on along the minus strand of CAVWXA010000003.1, from coordinate 455,993 downwards.
CTTCCATCGCTCCGCCACTCATGGGCGCGCGATGTAAATCTCCGCCAAGAGTGACGCAGAGCGCTGATTTCCTGAATGAGATTTGTGCAGGCCGGGTGCAGTTTTCTGCACAGTCAAAAGGAGAGAAACATGCTTCTGATTCTCATACTGATCCTGCTGATTTGCGGCTTCGGGTATGGCGGTTACCGGGTGGGTCCGGGATGGGGCTATTACGGCGGCGGCGGCGTGAGCTTAATACTCACCATCGTCGTTATTCTGCTATTGCTGCGGGTGATCTGACGGCGAGGCACGAAACGGCGCAGGGCAGACTCGTTGCAGGTCTACCCTGCGACGGTTCTACCGTGCGCTGAATTTGGGCGCGCGTGAAGCGACACGACTGGCGCGAGGCTGCGTTTGGAGTTTAGAAGACGCCGGCCATATACGCTTCCGCCGGACGCAGATTTTCCGATTTCGACCCGCAACTCGCGAGCACCACAGGCGACAGCGTCATCACCGGGCAGTGTGCATGAGCCAGGGTCTTGTAGACCACGCCGTGCCGGGTGATGGCGGCAAAGGCGGACGCGCCTTGCGCGCCGAGAACGATCAGGTCAGCCTGCTGCGCGTGGCTCTGGTAGAGCAACTCTTCTGTAGGGTCACCCGCCACTACGATGGTCTGGATCGCAATCTGCCCCTGCACCCTGGCGGGAACCAATGCGAGCATTCCCGCTTCCACTTCGTCCAGCGATCGGCCGGCAAGGAATTCAGCGCGATCCTGCGGACGGATGACATGCTGCAGGATCAGGCGCGCGCCGTGTTGCGCAGCCAGTTCCGCGGCAAACGCTGCCACCACAGTGCTGGCCTCATGCAGGCTGGCAGCGCACAGGATGGTGCGCGTGGCAAAGTTACGATAACTACCGTCCACGACATCAGGACCGACGATGTAGACCGGCGAGCTGGCGGTGCGCAAAACCGCTTCAGCCACAGAACCCACCAGCAGCTTGCCGATCGGTCCCGGAGAATGGGTACCCATCACGATCCGATCGATTAAGCGCTCACGCGTGAAAGCGAGAATCTCGTCCGCAGGCAGCCCAGGCCGCACGACGACTTCGCAATTCAGGCCGGCTTCGCGGACGCGACTGGCCAACGGCTCCAGATGCTGCTTCTCTGTCCGCGCCGCGGCGGCATAGTCGTAGTAGCGGATGCCCGATGCCTCTGAAGCGGCCACCACGAGCGTGTCATAAGCATGAAAGAGGATAAGATCGGAACCGAACTCCCTGGCTTGTGCTAACGCGAACGAAAAGGCCCTTTCGTTGGCCGGCATTTCGGAGGCAAAAAGAATCGTGGAGGGCTTGCTCCAACCTGGCTTCAATCGCGGCTGACATGGGAACCTCCTTCTGGTGAGTTCAAATGATTGCAGGCCGAAACGCTTTTTGCGGTGTCATGTCGCACAGAAGAAGGTGATATATCTCACCTCGCCGCAATCCACTCCCCGCAAGTCGAGTACCTGCAAGTCGGCACTCGACGATCTTGGTATAGCTAATATAGGCGCGGGCCCATGAAGATTCGTGAACGCGTGAGAAAATTGTGTCCCTGTTTCCCAATTTTGTCCAGCCACCCTCGGCCGCCCCTCCCCCGTTGGGACACATAAAGTGATTCCAATCACAGCCTGGCCAATCTAAAACTGTTCTTCTAGTTGGAATCGCAGCCCTCCGGAATGGTTTTCCGTTGGTGGCCCTGTTGGTAAACAAGGGAGTTACCACAAAATGTTCAGCGGGAAGCCGTTCCACCCCAGGCGCTGGACTGTTTTGGAGCGCTTGCCTGGCCGCGATTCTGCTGGAGGTCTTATGCAGCCGATGCACAACATTCCCGCCCGCGGCGGAATCGACTTCGACGAATCGCCGTTTCTTGCCATTTGGGAAGTCACGCAGTCCTGCGACCTGGCCTGCAAGCACTGCCGCGCCGCCGCCCAGCCCATTCCGCACCCTGACGAGCTGACGAACGCTGAAGGCAAAGCCCTTATCGACCAGATCGCCGATATGCACATCCCTATCTTCGTTTTCACCGGCGGCGATCCCGCTGAAGCGCAAAGATCGTTTTCGAGTTGATCCGCTATGCCGCCGACAAAGGCGTGCATGTGGCCGTCACCCCGAGCGCCACGCCGCTGCTCACCCGCGAGGCGATTTTCAAAATGAAAGAAGCCGGCCTGGTGCGGCTCGGCATCTCGCTCGACGGCTCAACCCCCGAGATTCACGACGCCTTTCGCGGATTGCCCGGCGCCTGGGCGCGCACCATCCAGGCCATTGAGTGGGCCAATGAGGCCGGCATTCCCATCCAGGTGCACACCACCATCAGCCGCCACAACGCGCACGATCTCGATAACCTCTGCAACCTGTTTGAGAAGCTCGCCATCGTGATGTGGAATGTCTTCTTCCTGGTTCCCGTGGGACGCGGCCAGTTGGACGATCTGCTATCGGGAGAGGAGTTCGAGCAGGTCTTCGGCAAAATCTACGAGCTCTCGCACCGCGTGAATTTTCAGATCAAGACCACTGAAGCCATGCACTACCGGCGCTATCTGCTGCAGCACAACCTTGAAGAGCGCCGCATGGGCCACGGGGCGACAAAGGGTTCGGGGCATCCGCATGGAGCGGCGTATGAGCCCGGCGCGCCCACAGCCGACGCCAAAACCCGCAACATGGGCTGGGCCACGCGGCGCGTCAACGACGGCAAAGGCTTTGTGTTCATCTCCCATATGGGCAATGTTTATCCCAGCGGCTTTCTGCCCATCCATGCCGGCAATATTCGCGAGACCCCGCTCGCCGAAATCTATCGCAATTCGCCCATCTTCAAGGCGCTGCGCGATACCAGCCGCCTTGAAGGCAAGTGCGGCGCCTGCGAATTCAAGGAGATCTGCGGCGGCTCCCGAGCGCGCGCCTACGCCCTCACCGGCGACCCGCTGGCCCAGGAACCCTGCTGCATCTACCAGCCCAAGAATTGGAACTCGGAACTCGACAGCCAGGCCGCAGCCTATCGCCACCTGGTGGCGTCGAGAAACCTGGTGACGCTTTAATCGGGCGACCGGTTGCTCAGCCCGACAAATGGCTTGAGCCGACATTACGGAGCTAGCTGGCGGGCCGGAACTGGTAGGCCGGGACTTCAGTCCCGGCACAACCCGGAAGAGTTCGAACATGGCCTTTAGGCCCTGAGGTGAATTGCCGGGATTCGATGATGTCAACCTATGCGCTGACGACCGCGACGTACGAACGGCGATCGCTGTTCCAAACAACTTCGAATGCCGAACTCTTGATCCGCGTTCTGTTCCGATACCGCGATCAGGGCCGCTACTTGCTTCACGGGTTCGCCGTGATGCCCGAACATTTGCACGTCCTGCTCACTCCAGCGGCAAATCAATCAATCGAACGGTGCGCTCAATGCATCAAGGGAGGGTACTCTCATGACCTTCGAGCGCAGTTTCGAGGCGAAGTCTGGCAGCCTGGATTCCATGAACATCGGGTTCGCGATGTGTCTGATTTCTACAATCAACTTCAATACATTGCAACAAACCCGGCGCAGCTTCATCTCACCGACTACCCACATGTGCACACGAAGTTCCTTGACCGGATGGACCCAGCGCCGCCAAATCTCCGCGACGTGTCGTAATTGCTCGTCATCGGCAAAAGAGCACGCCTCAGGGCCTAAAGGCCTGACCGTTGGGAGCGGGTTGATTGTCAGGGCTAAAGCCCTGACCTACCAGCCCTGACCGACCAGCCCCGACCGACCAGCCCCGACCGACCAGCCCTGACCGACCAGCCCCGACCGACCAGCCCTGACCGACCAGCCCCGACCGACCAGCCCTGACCTACGGCCCTGAGCTACCGCTCCGAATATTCGCCGGGACCACTCAGATATGGGTCTCAGTGCCCGCCCGCGTGCGCGTCCGCCTTGCCTTTGAAGCGGCTGTAGACGAACACCACATAGCTGACGGCGAGCGCCATGCCAAACAGCCACCATGCCAGCCCCACGGCCAGCGTGTGCGGGCCTGAGATGGCGCGGCTGAGCGTGATGTCGTTTTCCGGGCCGGTGGTCGCAGGCAGCAGGACGGGATATACGCCCCAACAGGCTCCGGCGAGCATGAAGAACAGATAGAGGCACGAGGCCAGAAACGCCTTCAGAGCTTCGCCTCTCCGATTCCAAAACCATAATGCGGCCAGCGCACGCGATTACGCCCACCGGCACGATGAATGTGACCGGATAACGGAAGTAGTTGGTGAGGCTGGCGGGGCGCACAGCGATCGTCGCGATCAGGCTCACGACGGTGAGGGCAACCAGGATCAGCCAGAGCGGCGAGACCACCTTTCGCGCGCGCTGCTCGAGATCGCCCGAGGTTTTGAGGGAGAGCCACAAGGCGCCATGCAGCGTAAGTGCGACGAGCGCCACGAGCCCGCCAATCACCGTGTACCAATCCAGGATGCCCGGCGCTACACCGGGTTTCCAATTCGTCCATAGCGGAAGGAAAAAGTAGCCGTCTGCGTTTAACGGTACGCCACGCAGCACGTTGGCTAGCGCCGCACCGTAGAAGATGGTGAGCAGCGCGCTCGCCAATCCGAAGACGCCATCGAGCAGCGAGCGCCACACGCCGACGTCGATGTGGTTGCGCAACTCCAGGCTGATGCCGCGCAGAATCAACAGCCACAATACGATCATCAGCGGCAGATAGAACCCGCTGAACGCCGAGGCGTAGAGCAGTGGAAAAGCGAAATAGAGCGTACCGCCGCCAGCGAGCAGCCAGACCTCGTTGCCGTCCCAGACCGGCCCGATGCTTGCCAGTGTGGCCTTGCGCTCCGCTTCGGTGTGAACCAGGAATAAGTGCAGCACGCCGACGCCAAGGTCAAAGCCGTCGAGTACGACGTATCCGACGATCATTACTGCAACGAGCCAAAACCAGGTGAACCCCATCAGCAGGCTCCTTTTTCGTCACTTCTCAAAAAACTTTCAACCTGCGTGAACGGCTTCCGCGGCGGCGACTTTCGGCTCCGGCCCATTGCTGATCTCGCGATAGATGAGCACCGTGAACAGCAGTCCCAACAGCGTGTAAAGCCCCATGAAGCCGATCAGGGTGAACAACCCATTGCTCGCCGAAACCGTATTCGAGTAGCCTTCGCTGGTGCGCATCAACCCATAAATCAGCCACGGCTGCCGGCCGAGCTCGGCGGTCATCCAGCCGGCGGTGTTGGCGATATAGGGCAGTGGAAAGCTGAGCAGCAGCGCCCATTGCGCCCAGCGTGCGTTGTAGAGCCGCCCGCGCCAAAGCAGAAACGCGGCGACAACCATCAGGAGAACGAACCAGGTTCCCAGCCCCGCCATGATGTGGTAGCTGTAGAAGAGCAGTGGCAACGCACTTGGCCACTGATCGCGCGGAAATTGGTCCAGTCCCTTCACTTCGGCCTTCGTGGTCCCGTATATCAGGAAGCTGAGCACGTTGTTCACCACGATGGGGTTGTCGATCTGGCCTGTCTCTTCGTTGGGCTGGCCCACCAGCACGATTCCCGCGCCGGTTTGGGTCTTGAATAGCCCCTCCATTGCGGCAATGGCCGCCGGCTGATTGCGCGCTACATACTTGCCTGCCAAATCGCCGGTGGGAAAGATGATCACGATCGACGAGATGACGCCGGCAATCACGCCCACCTTGAGAAAGATGTGCGCGTACTCCTCGCGCCGGCCCTCCAGAAGATAAAACGCGCCCACGGCCGCCATGACAAATGAGCCGGTGACCACCGCACCGGTCATGTTGTGCATGTATTGCAGAAGCCCCCACGGATTCAGGAGCAGTTGCCAGAAGCTGAGCACCTCAAAGCGCCCGTCGGGCATGCGATCGAAGGCCACCGGATGCTGCATCCATGCGTCGGTAACGATGATGAAGAAACCCGAGATCCACGAGCCCAGGAAGACCATCACTGCCGAGAACCAGTGCATGAGCCGAGAGATGCGCTTTTCGCCGTAGAGAAAGAGGCCGAGAAACGCCGACTCGAGAAAGAAGCTGAAGACGCCTTCCATGGCCAGCGGCTGGCCGATGACGCCGCCCGAGAGCCGCGAGAACCGCGCCCAGTTGGTGCCGAATTCGAACTCCATGGGAATGCCGGTGACCACGCCGAAGACAAAGTTGATGGCGAAGATGCGGCCCCAGAAGCGCGCCGCGCGATCCCATGTTTCGCTGCCGGTTCGCAAGGCCACCGTCTTGAGCACCACGATCAGCAGCGCCAGGCCCATGGTGAGCTGCGGAAACAGATAATGGAAGGTAATAGTAAAGGCGAAATGAAGCCGGTGAATGACTTCTGCGTCCATCGAGAGCCCCCGGGGGTTGTTATCGCTATTAGGGCAGCAGAGACGAGCGGCAAACTGACCAGCCGCTCAGAGATTGAGTTTCCTGGTGAAGTCAGCTGGGTGACCAATGAAACCACCGCGGTTCGAAGTCCAGCGGCTATTAATTTACGGGATGATTCTAGCCCTCGCCGTGACTAAAATCACATAACTCGGTTCATTTCGAGGTGATTCCAGGGTTTCGAACTCGCAGACCAGCCGGGGTCGCTCCAATTCCCCTCCGCCGGCGAGTTAGTCAACGATACTGCGATGATGGATATGTGACCACGATGCGGATTGCGATCATTGGCGGTGGGATTGCGGGACTGGCAGCCGCGTTCGAGCTCGAAAAAGCGCGCGCCGCGGGCGGCTCCGTCGAGTACACGCTGTACGAGGCGCGCCCGCAACTCGGCGGGTCGCTGGCCTCTGAAATCGTCAACGGCACGGTCCTCGAGCGCGGTCCGGATTCCTTCCTGACAGAAAAGCCTGCGGCAGCCGAACTCTGCCGCGAGCTTGGCCTCGGCGCGGATCTGTTGCCCTCGAACGACGCGGCACGCAAAACTTTCATCGTTGTCCGCAATCGCCTTGTTGCGTTGCCCGACGGGCTCATGTTCCTGGTGCCTACCAAGCTGGTTCCCACCGCGCTTACACGACTGTTCAGCTTCCGCACCAAGGTGCGCATGGCGCTCGAACTGCTGCATCCCCCGCGCCCCGGTGGTCACGACGAGTCCGTTGCTGCGTTGGTCGAGCGTCACTTTGGACAGGAGGCCGTCGACCGCCTTGCCGACCCGCTGCTGAGCGGCATCTATGGCGGCGACGCCACGCAACTCAGCGCACAAACCGTTCTTCCGCGCCTGGTTGAGATGGAGACGAAATACGGCTCGCTCACACGCGGCATGTTGGCAGCGCATCGCAAAATGCGGGCGCTGAAGAAAAATTCCTCCAAAGGCTCAAACGGCGGAGCTGCTTTTACGGCGCTGCGCGGCGGGATGCAGCAGTTGGTCGACGCCATCACCGCGCGCCTCAAGCCGGCTTGCGTGCGCACTGCAACACCAGTCAACGCAATTGAGAAAACCGCCGCGGGGTGGATTGTTGAGGCGAACGACGTGAAGCAGGAATTCGATGCGCTCATCATGGCTGCGCCCGCGTGGGCTGCCGGCGACCTGCTCGCTCGGGTCGATCCCGCACTTGGCGCCGAACTCAGCGCCATCCCCTACTCCTCATCCGTCACCGTCAACCTGATTTACAACGAAAACAGCATCGGCCCGCTCCCGGAGGGCTTCGGATTCCTGGTTCCGGCCGTCGAAGGCCGCGCCATGCTGGCTTGCACATTCGTCCATCGCAAGATTCTAGGCCGCACGCCGCCAGGTAAGGCGGTCTTTCGAGCCTTCCTGGGCGGAATGAAACGCGACGAGTTCCTGGCCGAGAGCGACGACTCTCTTATCGCCACCGTTCGCCGCGAGATGAGCGAGATTCTCGGCGCAACGGCCATCCCTCTTGCCGCGGTGCCCGAACATGCGCAGGTTTCGCGCTGGCACCGTGCCATGGCCCAATATGGCGTCGGCCACAAAGAGCGCATGCGGCGCGTCAAGGATCGCGTTGTTGCTCTGCCCGGTCTTCGCCTTGCCGGCAACGCATACGATGGCATCGGAGTTCCCGACTGCATTCGCCTCGGCCGCAAGGCTGCTCGGGAGCTGGCCGGGATCGAAGCGCCCATTCCTGTGGCTAGGGTTTGACCCTGACCCCAACTTCATCCCTCGTATACTTGAAGCAGACGCATGACGACTCGCGCTGACACATTTCTGGCGACGATTCTGGCTTCGACGCGCGCCACGCTGGCCGCAGCGAAGGCGGATGTGCCCATGCCGGAACTGGAGCGACGCGCTGCCGAGCACCATCCGCGCGGATGGGCCGCTGCGCTGCGCCGGCAGGCTGCCAACGGCCCCGCCGTGATTGCGGAGATCAAAAAAGCCTCGCCATCCAAAGGCCTCATTCGTTCGGCATTCGATCCCGCATGGCTCGCCCGCCGTTACCGCACCGGCGGCGCCGCAGCGCTTTCCGTGCTGACTGACGAGCCCTACTTCCAAGGCAGCCTACGCAACCTCGAGCTCGCCTCGTCGGCCACGCCGCTGCCTTGCCTGCGCAAGGACTTCATCGTCGACGAGTACCAAATCGTCGAAGCTCGCGCCCACCGCGCCGACGCCATCCTGCTCATCGCCGCTGCACTCACGGCAGCCGAGCTGAAGCACCTGGCCCAGGCCGCGCACTGGCTCGCCCTCGATGTGCTGGTCGAGGTCCACGCCTGCAGACGAGCTCGATCGGGTTCTCGAATCTCTGGGCGAAACGGGCGCCGACGCCATCGGCGTGAACAACCGCGACCTTAAAACTTTCGAGGTAAGTCCTCGAGACCTCGCTCGCGCTGGTCGATCGCATTCCCTCCAGCGTCGTCCGCGTCACGGAAAGCGGCATCTCCACGCCTGAAGACATCGTTCGCCTGCGTCGCGCCGGCTTCCACGCATTCCTCATCGGCGAAAGCCTCATGCGCCAACCCGATCCCGGCGTGGCGCTGGCGGCGCTGCTGAAAGGCGCAGCGGGCAAACCATCGAGTCTCTGGATCAAAATCTGCGGCAACACTTCGCTCGCAGACGCCAGGTCGCCGCCGAAGCAGGCGCCGATGCGGTCGGCTTCGTCTTTGCGCCCAGCCCGCGCCGCGTAACGCCGGAGCAGGTGGCTGCCATTATGCCGCACCTGCCGCCGCACTTGAAAAGATCGGCGTCTTTGTCGATGCTTCTTTTGACGACATCAGCTACGTCGTCGAAAGCTGCGCGCTCACAGGCGTGCAATTACACTTTGACGCGCCACGCGATCTGCCTTTGCGGCTCCGCACTCGATTTGGGGCGCGCGTCCGCATTTTCCGCGTGGTGCACTTTGATGGCGGCGGCGCAACGGCGGCGCTCCATCCAAAGTCCGGACCCAGCATCGACGCGATTCTCGTCGATTCGGAACAACTCATGCCGTCGGTGGCACGGGGGTTCCGTTTGACTGGTCTGCCGCCCGCGCCACCTTGATCAATTTGCAAAAGAACGTAAGCTCATCGCCGCCGGCGGCCTCACGCCTGAAAATGTCGCCGAGGCAATCACCACGCTCCATCCCTGGGGCGTGGATGTCGTCAGCGGCGTCGAAGCCGAGCCCGGCCGCAAAGATCCTGGCAAGGTTCGCGCTTTTATCGCCAACGCCCGCGCGGCCGACCAGGGCAAATAACCTGCGTCGAATCGCCGTCCTCATGCATCGAATCTGGCAGAAGAGCTGGTTATCGTTGGGCTGAATATCGATCGCATTGCGCCGCCCGAGTTTTTTGGTTCACGCTGAGTTGGCGCCTGTAACGTGCCCGCAAGCCTCGTATCTGTATAAGGGCCGCGTGTCACAGTTTGCGGTCTTAGCACGTCATCCGTTCAATAGTGCCGGACCGCATTGACCACAGCATGTGATTGCGAAGATTAGAAGGCAACCAACAACCCCGGAGGGTTCATCCATGGAAATTTTAACTGTAGATACTTTTCTTCCCCCTATTGAAAAGCCGCAAGGGATCATCAATAACTTGCCTATGCCAGGTCGCGCAGGCAATTCGGCAAAGTCATGACGCCGATCAAAGTAGTGTTCTCCCGCGCATGCCCGCTGCCTTCGGCATGTTTGTTTCGAAGATCGCCAAGCTCGACAAAAAGCTGGAGCTGCCGCAGGAGATTGGCCATGCTGGTTCGCGAACGGGTCGCGCAAATCAATGTCTGCCTGTTCTGCATCGATATCGGCCGGCTTCTTCGTGATCAAGGCGCAAATGAACGAAGCCAAATTCGATGCGCTCGAAGACTACGCCACCAGCCCGCTGTTCAACGATGCGGAGCGAGCCGCGCTCGGCTATGTGACGGAGTTGATCGCGCGACAAGAAAGTGAAGCCCGCCACTTTTGCGCGGCTGGCCACATATTATTCCGAGCGCGCGATCTGCGAAATTGTCTGGCTGGTCGCGAGTGAACACTTCTACAACATGACCAATATCGGACTGAACATTCATTCGGATATGCTTTGCGATATCAGCAGGAAAAAGAAACAGTCCTGATGAGCTGCCGTCGAAGAAGATTGTAGACTCGCGCCGGATTGCTTGACGCGGGTCAAGGTGCTCTCTACAATCGAGGGCCTATGAAGGGAAACCCCAAGGTCATTGCAACGTTGAACGCCGCACTGCGCGACGAGCTGCTGGCCATCAACCAATACTTCCTGCACGCCGAAATGCTGGAGAACTGGAAGTATATCCGGCTGGCGAAATTCATCAAGAAACAATCGATTGACGAGATGCGCCACGCCGAGGGACTGATCGAGCGCATTCTTTTCCTTGATGGAACGCCGAACCTGACCGAGCCGATGAAGCTCGAAGTGGGCCTGGACGTGAAGCATCAACTGGAGCGCCAGCTCAAATTGGAGCTCGACGCAGTAGAGTCCTACAACAAGTCCATCGAGCTCTGCCGTGTGGAAGGGGACAACGCGTCAAGGGAGCTCTTCGTGAAGATGCTGCACGACGAAGAGGGCCATGTGGACTGGCTCGAAGCTCAACTGCATCAAGTGAAGGAGTTGGGCTATGAGCGGTATCTGTCCCAGCAAATTGAGGAACAGCCGTCGTCGTAGGCCGGCCTGCCGCGTGAGTAACCAGTCGCGCGTCGGCAAGGGGCGCTCCTGGCAGCCACGCAATGTGGTCCAGGTAGCCGATTGCGAAAACACTGTGCCTGACTATCGCAAATAGACCTGTGAGCAGGGTGCGGTCTGGCCGGTCTGGGCAGGCCCGCCAATATATTTCAGTACAGGCTAGTAAACTGGATAGTTCCCCATTCCGCGTGCCCTCACGCAGGAGTTCCTCATGGCATCGGTCATTCTTCCAGCCAGTCCCTCCGAGTCGCGCCCCGGCCGCTTCGGCATCTACGGCGGACGCTACGTGCCGGAAACACTTGTGGCCGCTCTCGATGAACTGGAGCACGCGTACGCAGAGGTCAAATCCGACGCAGCCTTCCAGGCGGAGCTCTCGGCGCTGCTCGCCGACTACGCCGGACGGCCCACACCCCTTTACTTCGCCAAGCGCCTGACCGAAGCACTCGGCGGAGCCAGGATCTATTTGAAGCGCGAAGACCTGCTGCACACCGGCGCGCACAAAATCAACAACACACTGGGCCAGGGCCTGCTCGCAAAACGCATGGGCAAGAAGCGCGTGATCGCCGAGACCGGAGCCGGGCAGCACGGCGTGGCGACGGCGACTGTTTGCGCGTTGCTCGGTCTCGAATGCGTTATCTACATGGGCGATGTGGACATGGCGCGCCAGGAGCTGAACGTGCTGCGCATGCGGCTGCTCGGCGCAGAAGTGCGCGGTGTCTCGTCTGGCTCAAAGACGCTCAAAGATGCCATCAGCGAGGCCATGCGCGACTGGGTCACTAACGTGCGCACCACCTATTACCTGCTCGGCAGCGCCCTCGGCGCGCACCCTTACCCGACCATGGTGCGCGACTTCCAGCGCGTCATCAGCAAAGAGATGAAGCAGCAGATTCTTGAAAAGGAAGGCCGCCTGCCTTCGGCCATCATCGCCTGCGTCGGCGGTGGATCGAACGCCATCGGGGCGTTCTACGAGTTCCTCTCCGATCGCGAGGTGCGTCTCATCGGTGTTGAAGCCGGTGGGCGCGGCACTGCGCTCGGCGAGCACGCGGCCCGCTTCCACGGCGGCGCTCCCGGCGTGCTGCAAGGCACTTATTCTTATGTCCTGCAGGACGAGGACGGTCAGATTGCCCTCACGCATTCCGTTTCCGCGGGTCTCGATTACGCCTCCATCGGCCCCGAACACGCGGCGCTCCACGACTCCGGCCGCGCCGAGTATGTCTCGTGCGACGATGCCACTGCACTCGATGCGGTCGTGAAGCTCGCCCGCACTGAGGGTATTCTGCCTGCGCTCGAAAGCGCCCATGCCGTGGCCGAAGCCATTCGCCTTGCTCCCTCGCTCCCGACCCGTGAAATACTGTTGGTGAACCTCTCTGGCCGCGGCGATAAGGACATGAGCATTCTGGCCCGCGAGCTGCATATTCAGGGAGCGTGACCGCACACCGATGCCGATCCGATTCAATCACAAGCCGGGACTCGTGGTGTATCTCACCGCGGGCGATCCATCGCTGGCCGTCACGCGCGAAATTGCGATAGCGGCCATCGACGCAGGCGCCGACGTGATCGAACTGGGTGTGCCGTTCAGCGACCCGCTCGCCGATGGCCCCACCATCCAGCGCGCCATGGAACGCGCCCTCGCCCACGGGTCTGTACACGGCGGCACGCGCCTCAAAGACGTTCTCACTCTGGCGCACGAAGTTCACGTCGCCCGTCCCGCCGCCGGCCTCGTGATCTTCAGTTATTTCAACCCCATCCTCCGCTACGGCCTGCGCAAATTCGCCGACGATGCCAAGGCTGCTGGAGTTGATGGCGTACTCGCCACCGACTTGATCGTCGAAGAAGCCGCTGAGTACCTCGCAGAGATGAGCCGTGTGGATCTCGCTCCTGTCTTTCTGGCTGCGCCCACCAGCCCTGACGTGCGCCTGCAGGCAATCGCGGCGCACTCCAAAGGTTTTGTCTACGCTATCTCGCGCGTCGGCGTTACCGGCAAGCAGCAAAGCGTCGCCACCGATGCCGCCGCGCTGGTCGCCCGAATTCGCCGATGGAGCAAGCTGCCGGTGGCCGTGGGGTTCGGCATCAGTAACGCAGAACACTTCGCCAAGGTGGGGGAGTTCGCGGATGCCGCGGTCGTCGGCAGCGCCATCGTCGAGCTGGTGGAACGCTCGACACCGGACACAGCCGCCGGCGCCGTCGCCCGATTTATCAGGGGCCTGCGCCAGCCTCATGCGGCGCTGGCCCGGTAAGGAAAGCAGTCAACAGCGAACAGCTTTCAGCAAACAGTGTGATCCGCGGCGAGTGCGGCTGCCTGATCCCGCATGAGCAGTGTTAGGCTGTTCGCTGTTTGCTGTGAGCTGTCAGCTCAATGAGGATGCAATGACCATCGAAGAACTGCGAATCCAAATCGATGCACTCGACCGCCAGCTCGTTGAACTGCTCAGCGAGCGCGCACGCGCCGCGCAGAGGATCGGCTATCTCAAGGCCGCTACTTCGCTTCCGGTTTACGAACCGAACCGCGAAAAGATCATCTACGCCAACGTGCGCGCGGCCAACAAGGGCCCGCTGCCCGACATCGAGTTGACGCATATCTACGAACGCATCATCGACGTGATGCGGGCATTGCAACGGAACGAGCTGGCTTCCCAAAGGAACGCCCAGGCCGCCTCAACTGAGAGCGCGCCCGGCCATGCCGCGGGCCCATCCGCACCCCAGCGACAAAGACCTGTCGCCGGGGACCCCGGGTCATCGCCCGAGACAGGAAAAGAAAAATGATTGTCGCCATGCAGGAGAAAGCCACCGAAGAACAGATCAATGCCGTCATCAACGCCATGGAGGAATCTGGCGTTGATGTGCATCGCACCACGGGCGAGTTCCAGACCATCCTGGCTGGCGTCGGCCCGACAGCCAGCCTCGATCTCACCAAATTTGAAATGCTGCCCGGCGTACTCAACGTCCACCGCATCAGCGCACCCTATAAGCTGGCCGGCCGCGCCTTCCGCCCTGAAGGCACGGTCATCGAATTCCCCAACGGCGCCAAAATCGGCGGGCAGCAGGTCGCTGTCATCGCCGGGCCATGCGCCGTCGAAAACCGCGAGCAGATCTTTTCCATCGCCGCCTGCGTGAAGGCCACCGGCGGAGGGTTTCTGCGCGGAGGCGCCTTCAAGCCGCGCAGTTCGCCGTACTCGTTTCAGGGCCTGGGCATTCCCGGTCTCGAACTGATGCACGATGCTGCGCAAGCCAACGGGCTGCTCGTCGTCAGCGAGGTCATGGAGATTGCGCAGATCGAGCCCATGCTCCCCTATGTCGATTGCTTCCAGGTTGGCGCGCGCAACATGCAGAACTTCAACTTGCTGCGCGAACTGGGCCAGGTGCGCAAGCCCATCCTGCTGAAGCGCGGCATTGCCGCCACCATCGAAGAGCTGTTGCTCTCGAGCGAATACATTCTCTCGGGCGGCAACTACGATGTGATCCTTTGCGAGCGCGGCATCCGCACATACGAAACTGCCACGCGCAACACGATGGACATCGCGGCCATTCCGGTGATCAAAAAGCTCTCTCACCTGCCCGTGGTCGCCGATCCCTCGCATGGCACCGGCCGCCGCGACATGGTGCCCGCCATGGCCAAGGCCGCCGTGGCCGCGGGAACCGATGGTCTGATCATCGAAGTTCACCCCAACGCCGACAAGGCCGTCTCCGACGCCGCGCAAACTCTCTACCTCGAACAGTTTGAAAAGCTGGTCGCAGAGCTGCGCGTGATTGCGGAAGCTGTCGGCCGAACGCTGTAACCTGAAGCCAGACAAGCGGAGTGAACGGGGTTAGCCGCGCTGCGCACGTGTTGGCGAGTTCCTGATCATGGGGTTGAAGATGAATGTTTCCACCGCAATTCGATTGCTGGGGCCTTTCATCTTTCTCGGAGCGATGGCTTCCGGGTTCGGTTGCTACGAGTGCGTAGAAGGGCACTCCTATGGCATTGCAGCAGAGCATGAAGTCGCGACTGTTGGGCAAATCGTTCATGTTCCCAAAACCAGAAAAGGAACCTACGAATACGTCTTTACCGTCAATGGAGTCAAAATGGATGACTTCAGCAAACTCTGTTTCACCCCGCTCGCACCGGGCGCGTGCGATAACTACGGCCCGGTGCGGGTGTACTACTCCTACCAGCCGTATCCAAACTCGCTTCTTGAAGACTTTGCTTTCGCCAGCAGCTTCGCTTACCGAGTGGGAAAGTTCCTGCTTGAAATCGGCCTGCCTCCGCTTGTCCTATGCAGCATTGCTCTCGCCGTGCTGTTTAACAGGCAAAGGAAGGAACACAAAGGCGAGCCGGACATGATGCATTTTATTCCCGACGAATAAACCCTCAGTCGCCCAAGGCAGCTTGGGGCTCTGCGAAGTAATCTGAAAGAAACCATGATCTCGCGCATCTCCATCCTCGGCACAGGCTTGCTGGGCACATCAGTGGGTCTGGCCCTGCGCGCGTCTGGCTTCAAGGGCTCGATCATCGGCTGGAACCGCTCGTCCGAGGGCGGCCAAACCGCGGTTCGCATGGGTGCCGTCGATGCGCTCGCCACTGATCCCATTCAGGCTGCATGCGAGGCCGACGTCACAGTCCTCGCCGTTCCCATCTACGCCACGTTGGATCTGATGGAACGGCTATCGTTGCGACTCGGCGCCGACCGTCTTGTCTCGGACGTCGGCAGCACCAAGCTCAAGATCACGATGGCCGGAATGGAGCACTTCAATCAGATCGATCGCGCCGCATTTCTTCCCGGCCACCCCATGGCAGGCAAAGAGCGCGGCGGTGCCGAGCTGGCCGACGCGAACCTCTTCCGCGGCGCAGTCTGGCTGTTCACCGATGCGCCGGGGTCCGTGCGCTCTGAACGCGCTCAGGGACTCATTCAAGCCTGGCGCTCGCTCGTCGCTGCTATGGGCGCGAAGACCCTCGATCTCGACCCCATGCGTCACGACGAACTCGTCGCGTGGGTCAGCCATCTGCCGCAGTTCACGGCCACGGCGCTCAGCGCGCTTCTTGAAGAAGAAGTGGGCGACGCGCCCGAGCTCAAAAATGTCGGCGGCCGCGCGCTGCGCGAGATGACGCGTCTCGGCTCAAGCCCCTACTCCATGTGGCGCGACATTGCCCACACCAACACTGAAGCTGTGGAGCGCGCCCTGCTCGCGCTTGAGCAGCGCCTCGCCTACCTGCGTGAAAACCTCCGCACCTCAGCGCTGCGCGACGAATTCGAGCAGGCCAACAAGTTCCGCCGGGAGTAGCCCCGCGCCTCGCAACACACCTCGCCGCACCCAGCTCAGCGAACCCAATTCAACCAGGCCCACCCCACCGCGAGCGTCAGCAATGTCAGCGGAATTCCCACGCGCGAGTAATCCCAGAAACCGATGCGAACCTCATCGTGCGCACGCTCCACCACGATCAAGTTCGCCACCGACCCGGTAATCGTCAAATTGCCAGCCAGTGTGCTCGCCATTGCCAGCACCAGCCAGCCGGTTTGCGGGTCGTGAAACGACGGCACCAACGACTTGAGCACCATCACCGCCGGCACATTGCTCACCACGTTCGATAGCAGCGCCGTGACTACCGTAAACACGCCTGCGTTCTGCAGGTTCAAGCGGTTAGCCAATGCGAACAAATCTCCAGTGAGCCCCGCGTTCTCAGCGCCGCCCACGATCAGGAACAGGCCCACAAAAAACACCAGCAGGCCCCAATCCACCTCGTCATACACCAGGCGCGGCTCGCGCGTGCGCGTAATCAGCATCAGCGCCGCTCCGATGGCGGCCATCATCGGCGGTGGAACGCCGCCCAGGAATCCGGCGAGCACCAGCGCAACCACAATCGCCGGCTTGCGCAGGCTGCGGATGTCGATGTGCGGAGCGGCGACCGAGATCCCTGCTGCTTCTTCAGGTACGTGTTCGCCGCCGAAAAGCCATCGGATCAGGACCCAATCGAGCAACAGCCCGATGAGCGCTACCGGGCCTAGCCGCCACAGGAAATAGGCGTAGCTCAAACCGGAGAAAGATCCGATCAGCATATTTTGCGGATTGCCGGTGATGGTCGCGACGCTGCCGATATTGGACGCCGTCGCAACGGCCAGAAGATAAGGCAGCGGCTTCAGTCCCATGCGCCGCGTAGCCGCGAGCGCAAAGGGAACCATCACCAGGCAAATGATGTCGTTGACGAAGAATGCCGAAAGGACGCCGGTGGTAAAGATGACGGTCGGCAACAGGTGGCGCGGTTTCAATCGCACCACAATCTGTTCCGTGATCCATGCAAAGAAGCCCGCCAGCCTGAGACAGCCCACCACCAGCATCATCGAGAACAGAAGCACCAGTGTGCCAAAATCGATAAAGCGCAGCGCCTGTCGCGCGCTCATGATGCCGAAGGCCACCATCAGCACGGCGCCGATGATCCCCATGCCCGGCCGATCGATCTTCATTCCTGGCAGTTTGCCCAGCGCAAACACCACGTAGCTGACGGCGAAGACGATATAGCCAGCCGCCACCTGCCAATGGGCAAGCGGGTCCGACAAAACCGGCAGCGGCGCAGCAAGCAACAAAGCCAGAGTCATGCGAAATCAGTGTACTTTGGGCGCGCCTCGATCCAGTCGCCTTCATGTTCTCTTCAGTTTTGTGTACTATCGTGTGTGCTGTCGATCCAATGCCTGCTGATTGCCCTGCTGCATTGAGCCCACCCAGGAGAAATAAGATGCGAATCATGCGAATGACGATGCTGTCGATGGCCGCTGTACTGCTCGCTGGCTCTTTGCCGGCCATGGCACAAGCGAATTGGGCCGCGACGAAGACCGTGCACATTGGTGGCGATGGCGGATGGGACTATCTCACCGTCGATTCAGAGACGCATCGCCTGTTTGTCACCCGCAGCACGCACACCATGGTCATCGACGCCGCAAGCGGCAAAGTGCTGGGCGACATCGCGGGCCAGAAACGGTCGCACGGCACTGCGGTTGTTCCGGCGGTCGGCCGCGGCTTCATCACCGATGGCGGCGGCGACGGCGCCATCCTGGTCTTCGATCTCAAGACGTACGCCGTCCTCGGGAAACTCGCCACCATGCCCGATTCCGACGGCATTATCTATGACGAGGGGCAGAACCTGGTCCTCGCCGTCTCCGGCGACGGAAGCAATCTCATGACCTTCAAGCCGGATATCGATCCTGTAAATGGCAAGATCGATCCGCCCATCGATCTCGGTGGGGCACCTGAGTTTCTCGCCGCCGACGGCGCCGGCAAGGTTTACATCAACCTGGAAGACAAAGACCTCCTGGCCGTCGTCGAGCTCAAGACGCGCAAGGTGATTGCGCGCTGGCCCGTCGCGCCGGGTGGTCACCCGGTGGGGCTGGCACTCGACGCAAAGAATCATCTGCTCTTCATCGGCTGCCGCAATCCGCAAAAGCTCATCGTCATGAGCACGGACGACGGCAAGATAGTGGCGGACCTGCCCATCGGCGCGGGGGTGGATGCCGTGAAGACGGACGGCGAACAGGTCTTTGCGAGCTGCGGCGACGGAACGTTGACCGTGGTGGGCCGGAAGGAAGGGAAATTCGTAGTGGAACAGGTGGTGAAGACGCCGCCCGGTGCACGCACCATGGGAGTCGATCACACTACCCACACGCTCTACCTGCCAACGGCCGAGTTGGAGCCACCCGCGCCGGGATCGCGCCGCCCCACGCCGAAGCCAGATACCTTCATGATCGTTAACGTCGCGCAGCAGTAGGCGCGGGACGCATTCAGCAAACATCCTCTGATTCGCCGGCATGTCCGGGCGGGACGTGTCAGCGATCAGCGTCTGTCATTGCTCTGTCTGTTTCGCCCTTGCTCCGTGCCAGTACAGCGCCAGCCCGATCAGAACGGAGACAAGTGTCTCCGCCACAACCTTCACCTCAAAGAGCCATTTATTTGCTGAGTCTCCCGGAGGCACCAGCGACACAACCATGCAAAATAGAACCACTGCGAATCCGAGCCCGCCGCAGAGGCACACGCCCACGATTCCACCCGGCACCAGCACGGCATGCCGATTCTCTCTGCGATCCTCGCGCCGCGCCAGCTTGATCACCGCGGCAAACATATACAGAAATGGCAGGAAGTAGAGAATGATGGCGACATCGATCAGTTCCTGGTAGGCGCCGCGCGTGCTGTCGTTGATCTGGCTCAGCAGCAGAACGGCTCCAGAGATGATTGCCTGTACAAGAATCGAAATGTACGGCGTCCGCCACTTGGGATGAATCTTGCCGAACGCGGCGGGCAGGTAGCGATCGATCCCCACCTGGAAAGGCACGCGTGCAACACCCGCCACAGTCGAGCCTACACCGCCGGCATTGCCTGCCGTAACCAAAACCGCCGCAATGACTCCCACAAACCCAATGCGCAGCAGCGACGAGCCCGCCGCGATCGCCTGGAAGACACCGCTCTTGGGATCGACATCTGCCGCCAGAGCCAGGGCGAGAACGGCAAAGGTTCCCGCAATGTACATGAGCGCAATGAGTGCGCCGCCTCCCATCACTGCGCGGGGCAGCGTTCTGCGCGGGTCGCGCACCTCCTCGGCCATGCACGAAACCAACTCGAGCCCGGTAAACGCGAACGCGATCTGCGACCAGAAGTTGATCGTGTCCCAATTCCAAGTCGGCATCATGTTCGCCAGCGTGAAGTGGGTCACGGAGCCGTGGCGCAGACAAACCAGAACGGCGACGCCTGCGAGAATCAGCAGCGGCACATACGTGCCCACGCCCCCCGCATTCTGCAGCCACTTGCCGATATTCAGGCCAATGATGTTCAGCAGCACCGCCACCATCAACATGGCCAGCGAGACCCAGAGCAGAAACGGCCGGCTGTCGGCCAGCGCGGCACCGCGGCCGGGAAAGGCATACGCGGCCATAGACGCACTGGCCAGCAACAGGCCGGGAAAGTAGAAGACGGTGTAGATCCAGTAGGTCCAGCCGCAGATGAAGCCGTGAAACGGGCCGAACGCGTCGCGGGCCCATGCGTAGATGCCTCCTTCCTCAGGGAAGCGCGACGAAAGCTCGTTGATTACCAGCGCGCCGGGAACGAAGAAGAGCAGTGCGGCCAGCACCCACAAGCTGATCGACGACGTGCCGTTGTGTCCGGCGGCTGCAATCCACCGCGGCCCCAGCACGGCTGCAATGTTGAAGAGCAGCACATCCCAGAAGCCCATCGATTTGCGCAACTGCGTTTTCGAGTCGCGCACATCGAGCTGCGGAATCGTCATGGAATCACCTGCAGACCGCAAAACCACAATGTCTGTATTTGGAAATCATAACGGACTGAGACCAGCCCTGATTCTGCGGTTGCCTCACTCCGCACGCAGCCAATATTGCGTGCGGCCCAGCAAAGGGATGCCGATGTAGCCGTGCAACCGGAGTTTCTTGCCGCCGTCTTCAAGCATGAGCGAAGCGTGGTAGATCCTTCCGCTTTCCGGATCGAGGACCTCGCCGCCGGACCATTGATTGCCATCCTGCTTGAATCCCGAAAGAATTTCGAGGCCGACCAAAGGAAGGTCCTTCATCGGGCCTCCGCAGCGAAAGCATGTGGGATGGGGAACCGGAGGGTCGAAGAGCGTCTCAACTGTTCCGTAAAGCTTTCCGCCTTCTTCCCGGATGGCAACAATCGATTTGACCTTGCCCGTCGCATCGTCAACGGTTTTCCAGCGCCCCACCGGAGATGCCAGAGAGACGTTTGATGCACTGTTGGTCTGTGCGCTTGTTCCATTGGGAGCGATCAGAAGCACGACACAAACGCCCAGCGAAATCGAAACACGCGCAAAGCGGGAAAGTGTGAAGAGCATGATCTCCTGTTCTATATCAGGAGATTAGACTGATGGAGCGCGCCGCGGGTGCTCCGATGATCGAGGCACGCCCGCAGCGGCTTATTCTGGTTGCGGTACGGCTTCCGGCTCTCTGACCGGCTCCGGTTCCAGTTCCTGAAGCTTCGCCGGATCGACCGTCTCCAGTCCCTCTGTTTTTGCCGCCTCCAGCAGAACCGGAGAGGCGCTGACGAAGATGATCTCGGTACCCGGAAACATATTGCGCGCAGAAAGCGCGGAGCCGAGTTGCAGGGCGTCGGGCCAGCGCAGAGTCGTGCGGTCCAGCAGTTGCCGCGCCGCTTCAAGAACCCCTGGGTTGAGCGGCTGCTGCACCATGCGCGCGGCTTCGAGACGCAAAACCTCCAACGCACTGGCCGCGGCTTCCGGCGCAATTTGTCCGGAACGTTCGCGCCGCCGGATGGCCGCGTAGACCTCGAGCGGAGTCGCAGATGAAATCAACTTGCGGTTATCCTCCGCACTTTCCAGCAGACGGATCAGCGCTTCAGTTCCGGGTTCGCGGACAAACAGTTTGGCGAATGCCGTTGCTTCAAGAAAATAAAAGCTCACTCGCTCCCTCGTTCCTCATCGATCGCGACCCCAACCGGTTCCCCCTGCACCTCCACCGGATGAAAGCGCTGCGTCTCCTCGGGAATCCCGGCCTCGGCGCGGTTGAGGCGGATGGTGGTGGTGGGATACGCCGGGGTCTTGGGGTTGGCGATCTTGCTGGTCAGCACGGTGCCGCGCTGGATTGCCTCAGCCAGTACAGCCTGCCGCGTCTCCGGATGCTGGTTCCAGCGAAAAGCCTTGCGGGGCAGAAAAGAATCGCGAAACCATTTGAGGGCGATAAAGGCGTGGCCGCCGCGCTCAGCTTCGGCTAAAGCCGCCGCACAGCTCTTTCACGCGCGCGTCCATATCGGCAGGCAGCACCGCTTCCGCTTCCTCTTCTTCCGATTCCACGGCGTGATTCGCCACGCAGGCGCGAGGAGCGGCTCAGGCGCGGAGCAGGTTCGTCGCCTTCGATGCGTTCAAAGTAGATGCGCACCTCGTCTTCTTCGGGCGACCAACTGTCGGCTGAAGCGGTACGGCGCTTGCTGCGGCCGTTTTCGCTGCACAGCTCCACAATCGCTTGATATCCTGGCGGCGCCAGAAATCTGAGCGCCCGCAACATGCCTGGGTCTTGCGTGTATGCCAGTTCGTTCAATGCTTCTTCAATAATTTCTTCGGCCCCGGGGATGCTCAGGCTGCCGTTTTCGACGCTTTGATGCGCAGCTCTCGCCGATTTCATATTCTCTTCTCCCTCTACTGCCGTTTGCTGCTTCGGGGCCAGCAACTTCTCCGCCATTCTGAGGCCGGGGGTGGGCGCTGCGCCGAACGCACCAGGTAACAGACTTCGAGCTATAAATGCGTTTAAAAACTCTGGGGATTGGGGGAGACCGGCTTCAACTCGTTCGTACTTTGCAATAAAGACTGCGTTATCAGTGTTTCAACGGCTGGTTCGGTATACAAATGCTTTTATCCAGCCAGCGGGTAAAAGGGACCCGCAATGATTCTCAAAGCCGCGGTTAATGATCCATCATATTCACCGGCGCCCGGCCTGACAACAGATATTTCCCGGGTTTTGTGAAAAGATTTTAGTGGAACCTGGTTTCGCGGGCCTCAAACGTTTTGGAAACTTTTCTCGATAGTTGTGGATATTCCGCAAGCCTCGCAAGCGTGCTCCGTTCCCACATAGAGCCGAAAATTCGTAAAATGGAGTATATATGCGCCGCTTCCTGCAGTTTCTGCTTACCTGTTGTCTGATTTCTTCGCTCTCATATGCAGAAGGGCCGCCCTTTGACCTCTCCGGGCCAAAAGTCGATGTGCATGTAAAGCGTGGCGACGTCACTTTGCCTATTTCAGAGGTGTCGAACCTGCTGCCCGGAGACCGGCTCTGGGTTCATCCCGACTTGCCCGACAGCCAGGCCACCCACTTTGTCCTTGTGGTCGCCTTCCTCCGCGGATCGACGAATCCCCCGCCGCCCAATTGGTTTACTCGCGTGGAAACCTGGACGCGCCAGGCGCACGACGAGGGCGTCTTTGTCACCGTTCCTCGCGAGGCGGAGCAGGCGCTGCTGTTTCTGGCCCCGGAAACCGGCGGCGATTTTACGACCTTGCGCAAGGCCGTGCAGGACGAGCCAGGTTCCTTTGTGCGCGCCGCCCAGGATCTGCAGGCCGCCAGCTGGGAACGAATGCGTTTGGAGACCTATCTCTCCGACGTCAAGGTCACATCGCAGTTCGATCCCGCCGCGCTGAAAACCCGCGCCGAGATGGCCGCCCGCAGCCTGGGAATCAAAATCAACGAAAGCTGCTTCCTCAAGCCCCTTGACCAGCAGGCTTCCTGCCTCTCGCAGAACTCTGAAGGCATGGTGCTTGACGATGCCAACGCGCAATCGCTGGTGAACCAGATTGCGACCGGCTCCGCCCTGGACCTGGTGAACCAATTGAGTTCCACGGCCATCGCTGGTGGAGGCGTCTATAGCCCCTATGTCGGCGCCATCGTCGATACCGCTAAAATCCTCTCCTCGCTCCACACCGCCCATTTCCAATACATTCCTGCGCTGGCGCTGCCCACGGCCGACAGCCTGAATCTGCGGCTGAACATGCCGCCTTCGTTTCGCAATCCCAAGTCCGTCGTCGTGGTAGCGCTGCCGCCCATAGGGACTCTGCACCCGGAGCCGCTGCACCCTGTAAGCCCCGAAGATAGTTTTTGCGCATTGAAACCAAAACTTACCCTGCCGGCCGAGGGCGGCCCTTTGGTCTTCGCTACCGGGCTGGTTCACGATCTTGTACTGCACATGGTAAGCGTCGCCGATCCGAAGGCGCCTGCCGTAGACCTGCCGGTGATGGCCGATCCGGGCCAGGGCGGGCTCATCGCCACACAACCTGTGCCGGCGCTGCCTGCCGGCGAACTCACCGGCGTAGTGCGTGGCAAGTGGGGCTTTGACGATTGGCAGGGACCGCAATATCGCCTGTTCTCATCGCAATCGGGAATGTGGAAGCTGACTTCTGCCGACCAAACAGCGCTGGTGGTAGGCCGCGATGACAACCTGAGCCTCGATGGCCAAAGCACGGTCTGCGTCGACAAAGTCGAAGCGCAGACCCAGGGGAGCCATCCGACACCCATCGTTTGGAAGTCGCCCACGGCCGGCACACTGGAGGTCACAGTGCCTCTCAAAAATGCGGAGCCAGGGCCTGTGAAGGTCGTCGTCTACCAGTATGGGTTGGCTAAGCCGGACGGACTAACGGTAGAGGCCTACGACGCAGAGGCATCCCTGGTCCGCTTGACGCTCAGCTCAGGCGACAAGACCGCTCTGCTCGAAGGCACGCGGCTCGACGAGGTGGCAAAGGCCCGGGTCAACGGCATCACCTTCACTCCTTCCACGCTTAAACGCGTGGAGAATCTACGATCAGCTGGCCATGAATGCCGGCGGGTCCACAGCGACTCTGGAGCCTTTCAAGCCTTATGTTGCGCGCGTGGAACTCAAGGACGCTCGCACGCTCAAAGCGCCTGTCACGGTTGAACTGCCGCGGCCTCAGGTGACGCTGCTGAGCAAGGCCGTTCAGGACGACAGCAACGCGTCGGCGACGCCTGTGCAACTGGGCAGCCTCGACGACTTGCCCGTTGAAGGCAAGCTGGTTTTCTTTCTCAAATCCATCGTGCCGGCGGCGTTCCCGCGCGATGAAAAAGTTGAGGTCGCTTCAGCGGACGGAAGCTTCCAGACTACGCTCGCACTGAGTGACGGCAGCCTCATGCTTGAAAACGCCGACACTGCCGAAGGCAGCATCGAGCCTCTCGCCCGATTCGGCTTTTCGGCATTTGGACCGGTCCGCGTGCGGGCAATTTCAAATGATGGAGCGGCCGGCGACTGGTTGCCCCTGGGTACGCTTGTGCGCCTGCCCGGCTTCAAGGAGCTTCGCTGCCCGCGCTCCGTTTCCAAACCCTGCTTGTTAAGCGGAAGCAATCTCTTCCTGGCAGAGTCCTTTGCTTCTGCGCCAACCTTCGACAATCCTGTCGAAGTGCCGCCGGAGTTCACTGGAATCCAGTTCGTCGTTCCCCACCCGGCAAACGGTGTCCTCTATGTCAAGCTGCGGGACGACCCTGCCACGGTGCAAACGTTCACCTTGCCGGTGACGCTCATCTCTCTGCCCTCGGCCGCAATCAAAGCGCTTCCGGCGATCCCGCCACCTGCTCCGGCCGAAGAACCTGCTGCGCCCACGGCCGCGCCGCCCGCTGCGCCTGCGGCCGCCCCACCTGCTGAGACCAGCCCAACGAGTAAGCCCGCGCCATCCACGTCTGAGCCGCCTTCATCCGGGCCGTCCACACCTGCTGCACCGAATGCGGAAGGTCCGCCCGCCGGCGGTTCACAGACCCCAACGCCTGCGCCGAACTCTAATTAGCAGCGCAATTCAGAAACTGCGAGAGCGCCGATTGGCAAAGAAATTCGCCGAGGGTAAATCTGCCTGGACTAATTGAAATAATCCTTGTTTCTCGCGGCGAACCTGGCTTTCTCCGCAGGGAGCTCATCCTGTGAATAGATCGCATTCTGCTCACAGAGCGACGCGCAGTTGCCACAGTCGATGCATTCATCGGGATTGATATAAACCTGCGTGACTGTTGCGGCGGCAGGATCGCTCTGAGCGGGCGCGATAGCGGCGGTGGAACACTCTGCTACGCAGACAAAATCCTTGACGCAGGCATCGGTGACGACATAAGCCATGGAAGTTAGCTCCTCGATCGGGGCACGCTCTCAAATCGCGCCCACACTTCGAGCCTAAACAGCGCCCCGCCCCATCGACCGTGATCTGAATCACGATCAAATCGTCTCCGGTGCTCGCATTTACCCGATTACGGTACTGTAGGCGTCGCATCCGCCCGGTATTCGCGTGACGCCACGCAGGCGTTTAGAAAATGCGCACACGAAAGCCTGCGCTCACGCCTACGGACGTCATATTGCCGAATGTGAATTGGGGCCAATCTTGGAACTCGACGTCGGCGGCACGCACGTAAATGTTTCGCGTCCAGTGAAAGTCCAATCCGCCTCCCACCGTCAGCACAAGGTAGCGCCCATTGGCGTAGTTGTAAGGAAAGTTGAAATCGCCGAATCCGACCAATCCCTTTGCGTAGGGCTGGAACCGGCCAAGATCGAAGTGGTAGCGCCCGCCGACCGAATACGTCTCAGCGTGCACGTTAGCCGTCTGGTGGTACTCGAGCCAGCGCCCTTCCGCTTCAACCCCGATCCGGCGTTTCGTATCGACGTCCACAACGGCCGCTGTGCCAAGCATCTTTCGCTGGCCGTATTGCAGGTAATACCCTGAGCCAGTCGCGCCCGCAGTGACTTTGAATCCACCCTGATCACCCGGAGGCACAACCTGGGCGCTCACCTTTTTCGTCCCGACAAAAAAGAGCGCGGCCATCAGCGCAAATATCGGGCCAACTGCAAGCTGCAATCCCGGCATTCTTTTTCGCCGGCAATCCCTGTCGTGGCAAAATCTCATCTCTCTCCTGCGCCCGCGCCGTGTCTCCGGCTTCTGCATTTACTTCGTGATGTCGAGCGTGACGTTCTGGTAGTGGACCACGTTGCTGTTCGCGCCCGTGCCCGTTACCTGAATTATGTAGTTGCCGGGCGCCGCGGTGTTTACGCTGTAGCTGTTGCACCCTGTAGCAAGCAGCGCGGCACCCGAGAGCACCAGGACCAGCGCCATCGTCAGGACCCCGGCATTGCGCCGGCGCAGCCGCCAGAAAATCCATCCGAAGAACAAACTCAGCGGCAGAAACAGGCCGGCCATTGAAACCTTCCGGCTCCCTGTGCGGCCATTCATCGCCGATGTGCCGCCGCTGAGCGGATTGTTGGTGTCAATCGTGAGTTGCGCGCTCGCCTCGCCGTTTGCCGGCAATGTGACGCTGGGGCTCGAGAAGTGGCAAGTCACTCCCGCCGGAAGCGATGCGCAGCCGAGACCGATGCTGTCGGTAAAGCTCCCATTCGAGCTCAGGTTGATGGTGATCGTGGCGTTCTGTGAAGTCTCCATCGTCACGTGGGCGGCGTCACGGCAATATTGAATCCGGCCGCCGTGCCCGAAATCGAAACTGGCTGCGAAGTCGACGGGCTGTGGTCCACGTCTCCGCTATAGTTGGCCACGATGTTGTAATTCACCCCGCCCGTCAAATTCGGCGTCAGCGTTGCCACGCCGCTTGAGTCCACAGTCGCCGAACCGATCTGCGTCGAACCGTTGTTGAACGTCACGGTTCCCGTGGGCGTGGGTCCTGTGCCACTCTCACCACTGAAGCCACCAGGATCACTTGCGGATTGGTTCCCGTTGTCGACGACGTGCCCAGATTCGTGGTGGTCGGAATCAGGGTCACCGTTTCGCTCATCGCCGCGGAGGTGCTGGGCGAGTCGGCCGCATCGCCGCCATAGGTTGCGGTGATCGCATAAACTCCGGGCGCCAGAGTTGAGGTTGTAAAACTTGCCGACCCTGCGTTCAGCGTGGCGGACGCAACGCTGTTTCCGTTGACCAGGAAATTGACACTTCCCGTCGGGGTTCCCCCGTTACCAGTCACCTTTGCGGAGATCGTGATCGCCGCTCCCACCAATGCCGGGCTGGGCGTGACCGTCACCGCAGTTGCAGTGGTGGCCAGGACCACTGAAAGTTGCACCGGCGCCGACGTACTGCCGCTATCGTTTGCATCTCCCGTGTAGACGGCAGTGATCGCATACGTTCCCGCCGCCAGCGCAGAAGTGTTGAACGTAGCCGCTCCCGGTTCCATTCACGCTCCCCGCGCCGATCACGTTTCCATTGGCCAGAAAATTCACGCTGCCCGTCGGCGCTCCACCGTTCCCCGTTACCTTTGCGGTAAACGTGATCGAAGCCAGCACCAGCGCCGGGTTGGGCGTGACGGCGACTACGGTTTGCGTGCTCGCCTGCACCACAGTTAACGGCAACGCCGCCGAAGCGCTCCCCGTATCGTCCGCATCGCCGTTATATGTGGCCACAATTTGATAGCTGCCCTGCGCTAGCGCCGGAGTGATCGTCGCCGTTCCGTTGCTGAGCGTGCGCGCTGCCGAGTTGCGTGCCCCCTGACGTGAATGTCACTGTGCCCGTCGGTGTTCCTGCTCCCGCGATCACCTGCACAGTGGCCGTGATGGTTTCAGGTCCGTCCGGCAATCCCCGGGCTCGGCGCGGCCGTGACACCGCCGTCGAGGTTTGATCCTGATTTACTTTCTGGCTCACCGGCTGCGAATTGCTCGCCGCGTTGTAGGAGTCTCCCGCATAGCTCGCCGTAATGGTGTGCGTGCCCACCATGAGCGTCGACGTGGTGAACGTAGCGATGGCGGGGTTACCCGTCAGCGTTCCCGTACCGATCTGCGCGCCGCCATCAAGAAAACTCACCGTCCCTGTGGGCGCGGCGGTTGCGCTTGACGCATGGTCGCGGTAAACGTGACTGGATTTCCGTAGATCGAAGGGTTCTGCGATGACACCAGTAACCATCGACGATGCCGCCTGCACATCCTGGCTGAGGACATCCGAAGTGCTGCCCTGATCTCTTTCGACGAATCGCCGTTATAGACCGCGGTGATCTGATGCACACCATTCGCCAGCGTCGTGGTCGAGTATGTCGCGACTCCACCTGCATTCAGGGTCTGCGTGGCTCAGAATTGTTGTTCCGTCCATGAAGGTGACGCTGCCGTCCGGCGTGACACCGCCGCCGCCGGAGACGGTCACCGTTGCCGTGAAGGTCACATTCTGGCCCACTGCGGACGGGATTCACGCTCGACGTCAGGCGGTCGCCGTGCCTTCAAGCACGGTCTGAATCAACGCCGGCGCCGAACTGCTGGTGAAATGCATCGTGTCGCCGCCGTAGGTTGCGACGATGGAGTGCTGCCCTACCGCCGAGCGTTGAAATGGAGAATGTTGCGACGCCTGACGCGTTCAGGGCCAGACCGGAAGCCAGTGTTGTGGTGTTGCCGCTGAATGTGTCGGCGATGCTGACCGTTCCGTGAGGCTCCCAGTTCCCGCACCGGTGATCACGGTGACCGTGAACGTGACGCTTTGTCCAAATCCCGACGGATTCGGAATGGATGTGATGGTGGTGGTTGTCGAATTCACCGGTTCGGCAGTTCCCACGAGCTCAATATCCAGCGGGCGAATTGGCCGCGGCAAGACTCGGCTGCGAATCTTCTCCCACGGTGATTGTTGGGCGTCTCGGTTTGATTGCCGGTGAGCGTGGGCGTCGAGGCCGGCGCAAACACCGCACCGATCTCGCACTCCGCATCCGCAGGCAATGACGCCCCGCTTGTACACGAGTTGGCCACTGTTGGATCGGTCGCGGCGTTGGTTCCCGCTGTAATGCTGGTCAGATCCAGCGCGGCATTGCCGTCGTTTTCCACGGTCTCCGTTTGCGTCGCGGAGGTTTCGCCCTGCGCGAACCGGCGTCGTGAAATCGAGCGCGGCAAAGTTGCCCTGAATTTCGCGCACCACCATGTCGAGCGTGTCGGCGACGTAAAGATTGCCGCTTCCATCGAGGTAAGAGCCCGACCGGTCCGTAAAGCTGCACTGTCTGAAAAAGCCCGCCGGAGTAGAAGTCTGCCGCAACCATTCTCGGCCAGCGTAGAAATAAGCCCCGTGGCCGCGCTTACTTTGCGGATGGCAGCGTTTTGCGTCTCCGCGATGTAGACATTTCCGGCCGCATCCACCGCAACGCCCGAAGGCGACCACACATCCCCCTGCGTCGCGGGCGCGGGCGTCGCTGTGCAGGGCGTGGCGCCCGCGTTTCCGGTTCCGGCAAACGTGGAGATCGTGCTCGATCGAAGTAATGACGCCACTGACCGCCATCACTTCGCGAATGCGATGTTTCGCGAGTCGGGAATGTACATGTTGCCGGTGGCGTCAAAGGCCACTGCGTAGGGAAAGTTGAGTTCCGCGCTCGTTGCGGCTATGTTGTCGCCGTTGTATCCGCCCGTGCCGTTGGCGTTGGTGAACCCGTTGCCCGCGATCGTCGAGATCGTGCCCGTTGCCGCGCTTACCTCGCGGATGCGATGGTTGAAGTGTCGGCGATGTAAAGGTTCCCGCTGCTGTCGAGCGTTACGCCCTGCGGCTGATTCAACTTTGCTTGTGTTGCCGCGCAACCGTCGCCAACCGCGTCGCTGCTGCTTGCCGCAAACTGTGCCGCTCGCGTTGCCGGCGATCGTGGTGATCACGCCCGTTGCCGCCGAGATCGCGCGAATCACGTTGTTGCCGCTATCGGCGATATACAAGTTGCCTGCGCCGTCCAGGGCCACGTCTGCCGGATTGTTCAACGTCGCGCTGGCGGCTGCTCCGCCGTCGCCAGTGTCCGATGGGTTGCCATTTCCGGCGATGGTCGAGATGATCCCCGCGCCTGCGCAACTCGTCCCTTGAATCGTGGCGCTCGTCGCGCTGGCGCACACCATGCGGACGCGGTTATGTCCGCTATCCGCGATGTACATGTTGCCCGCTCCGTCCACTGCCATGCCGCTGGGCAGATAGAGCTCGGCCTGCGTGGCGGGCTGTCCATCACCCACCGCTGTATAGAGACCCTGCTGCCCGGCCACCGGCAAAACGTTGCCCGAGACCAGAACACCCAGCCCTCCGACGCCCGGTACCCGAGAGATAGGCCGTTCCCAAAACCGTTTGAACACCACTCACGTTCCCCAGCAGCACCACCGCGCCCATCCGCAAACCTGGCGCTGCCGGCGTGAACGTGACCGATTCCGTGCACTGACTTCCGACTGAGAGGGTCGCCGCTGCGCATGTTCGACGAGCCTGTGCCGGCAGCAAAGTCTTCGCCGGCTGATCCTAGTGTCAAAATTTCAACGCTGCTCACCGTGCCCGCAACAGTCGCCGTCACCGTAACGCCCTGGTTGCCTGTCATGGCGCCTACCGGTTGCGGGCCGAACTGTGCCTGTGCCCCGGCAACCGCCAGCAACAGCACGGCCGCGCTCGCGACCACGCCACGGAGCCGCACCCGTTGGGCACGCGCACTCCAAATTGCGTGTTGGGAAAGATCGCTCGTTGGATCTTCGTGGCTGTCTGCCCAAGGAAAAATGCTATTGGCAATGCGATCAGTCGAACAGTTCATGTGCGACTCCGTTCACGGCCTCTCTGCGCATGCTTCCCCGCCCGGCGCA
Source organism: uncultured Acidobacteriaceae bacterium (assembly GCA_963758785.1). Lineage (GTDB taxonomy): Bacteria > Acidobacteriota > Terriglobia > Terriglobales > Acidobacteriaceae > Telmatobacter. The sequence goes on along the minus strand of CAVWXA010000003.1, from coordinate 424,948 downwards.
CCATCAGCGACCCGAACGGCTGGACCATTCGTGGACCGCCAAAACTTTCAGCACGCAGGGACGAGAGTGCCGTAGCAGCCCCTGGACTGAATTCGAAAGTGGTGAAGATTTCCGACTATTGATTACTTATGCGCAGTCTGGTTAGCTCTATGGTAATGATGCGAAGGTGTCAGCAGTGTCAAAAGTTCGAGTAAGATGATTACTTTTGTGCGAGCCGAGTCATGGGTTACGGGCCTGCAAATCATTTGAGGAAAATACTTGGATCGAGCGCAATTGTTTTAGTTGGTGGCGGACGGCTCGAAGGTGGTTGCAAACTGCACATATTGTAGCTACAATTAAACTGTGTACGTCTGGGACGAGGCCAAGCGGAAATCCAACCTGAAGAAGCACGGCCTCGACTTCAAAGACGCTTATCTCGTTTACGACAACCCGAACAAGTGCACCTACGACGCTAGCCGCGCAGACGAGTACCGTCTGATGGATGTGGCGCTAGCGGTGGTCAAAGGCTGCCTGTTGACCCTGGTTTAGACCGAACGCGGAGACGATGTCCACGCGATCTCTTTCCGTCACGCCAGCCGCGAGGAGCGCAAACAGTATGAAGAAGACACAAAGTAAATCCGACTGGGAGCGCGTGCTGGCATACAAGGAGGGCGATCCCATCCCCTATCAGCACGAGGACGGTCCCTACGACCCGAACGACGCAGAAGCAACGCGCGACTTTTTCGCTCAAGCAGACCTGATACGCAACGGCAAAGTCATTCGCCGCGGCAAGCGCGGCCCGCAAAAGGCCCCAACGAAAAAGCTCGTCTCGCTGCGCCTGTCTCCCGAAGTGATCGACCACTTCCAATCTACCGGCCCGGGCTGGCAGACGCGCATCGACAGCACATTGCTCAAGTCGATTAAGAAGAGGGCGTAGGCGCGCATCCTCAGCCATTTAAACTAAACGAGTCATGACCACCCTGAAAGCCGTCCGCGGCACGCGCGACCTTCTGCCGCCCGAGACGGCCCTCTGGAACCGCATCGAGGCCACCGCGCGCGCAGGTCTTCGCCCGCTACAACTTCGGCGAAATCCGCACCCCCATCTTCGAAGACACCGCGCTCTTCGCCCGCGGCGTCGGCGAAGAAACCGACATCGTCTCCAAGGAGATGTACACCTGGGAAGACCGCGCCCGCGCGCAGTCGGAAAAGCCGCAGTCCCTCACCCTCCGCCCCGAAAACACCGCCGGCGTCGTCCGCGCCTACATCGAGCACAAGCTCGGCGAAACCGGCCAGCTGCAGAAGCTCTACTACATCGGCCCGCAGTTCCGCCGCGAGCGCCCGCAGAAGGGCCGCTACCGCCAGTTCTGGCAGATCGGCGCCGAAGTCATCGGCCCGCCCTCCGCGGGCAGCGAGTCGCCGCTGCGCGACGCCGAAGTCCTGGAAATGCTCGCCACGCTGCTCGACGAGCTCGGCATCACAGGCTGGACGCTCGAGCTGAACTCCGTCGGCTCCGCCGCCGACCGCGCGCGCTACAACGAGGCGCTGCGCGCCGCCCTCGTCCCGGTCGCTCCAAGAATGTGCGCCGACTGCCAGCGCCGCGCCGTCACCAATCCGCTGCGCGTGCTCGACTGCAAGGTTCCCGAGGACCAGCCCATCATCGACACGCTGCCCAAGATCGCCGACTCGCTCGACGAAGACTCGCAAGCACACTTCGCCGCCGTCCCCGCCGCGCTCGACGCCGCCGGCGTGCCCTACACGCTCAATCACCGCCTGGTCCGCGGCCTCGACTACTACACGCGCACCACCTTCGAGTTCACGCACGGCGGCCTGGGCGCGCAGAACGCCCTGCTCGGCGGCGGACGCTACGACGGCCTGAGCGAAGCCATCGGCGGCCCCAAAGCTCCCGGCATCGGCTTCGCCATGGGCGAAGACCGGCTGGTGCTGACTCTGCAAGCCGCAGAACTCGACCAGAAGCTGCCGCCCCGCGGCCAGCGAAGCTGGACGCGTACATCGCCCCGCTCGGCGAGAACCTCAACGCCGCCGCCCTTGCCCTGGCCCGCGAACTGCGCCGCGCCGGCCTCGCGCATCGAACTCGGCGACGGCAGCTTCCGCCTCAAAAAGTCCTTCGAAGCCGCCGACAAGACCGCCCGCCGCATCGTCATCCTGGGCGAAGACGAGCTCCAATCCGGTATCCTGACAGTGAAGGACTTCGCCACAGGCATACAGACCAAGGTTCCTCGCGCGGAACTGGCGAGTGCTCTCTCAGAACCCAGTGGTCAGTGAACGTGTGACGTCATCTTGAGTGGCAGCTTGCTGCGACCGCGGTGAACGACGCCTGCAGTTTGAAGAACAAGAATGAAAGGATAGGGTAGTGCTCGACTTTTTAGGCAATCTCGAACGGACGCATCTGTGCGGCGAGCTGCGCGCCGCCGACGCCGGCAAGCAAGTGGTTCTGATGGGCTGGGTCAACCGCCGCCGCGACCACGGCAACCTCATCTTCCTCGACCTCCGCGACCGCTCCGGCATCGCGCAGATCGTTCTCGACAAGGAGCTCACGCCCGAGGGCCACGCGAAGGGCGAGCAGGTGCCGCCCGGAGTACGTCGTCGCCGCCGTCGGCAAGGTCCGCCTGCGCGATCAAGACGCCATCAATCCCAAAATGCCCACCGGCGAAATCGAGATCGAGGCCACCGAGCTGCGCGTCCTCAACGACGCGCGCCTGGCGCCGTTTTCGCCCGCCGAAGAAGCCATCCAGAACGAAGAAGTCCGCCTCAAATACCGCTACGTCGACCTGCGCCGCCCCGAGATGCAGCGCAACTTCCGCCTGCGCCACGACATCACGCTCGCCATTCGCGAGAGCCTCGCGCACAGGGCTTCCTCGAGATCGAAACGCCCATCCTCACCAAGTCCACGCCCGAGGGCGCGCGCGATTTTCTTGTCCCCAGCCGCGTGCATCCCGGCGAGTTCTACGCGCTGCCGCAGTCGCCGCAGATCTTCAAGCAGATCCTCATGATCTCCGGCTTCGACCGCTACTTCCAGATCGCCCGCTGCTTCCGCGACGAAGACCTGCGCGCCGACCGCCAGCTTGAGTTCACGCAGGTCGATCTCGAGATGAGCTTCCCGCGCCAGGAGATCGGTCTTCGGCGTCGTCGAGCAGTTCCTGGCCGCCGCCTTTGCCGCCGCCGGCGTCGCGCTGCCCATTCCGTTCCCGCGCATCACCTACGACGAATCCATGCGCCAGTACGGCACCGACAAGCCCGACCTGCGCCTGCCCGGCCTCACCGACGTGCGCGCCGCCTTCACGGACGCGGCTCTCGCCACGCTGCAAATCGATCCCGCGCTGCCCGTCGTCGCCTTCCGCATTCCCAGCGTGGGCGAGCTCAGCCGCAAGGAGCGCGAAGACAACCACCCGCTCTTCGACCAGAAAAAGGGCGCGAAGTTCATCGACGATTTCAAGCGGCTCGCCAAGAGCTTTCCTGAAGCCGCCGTCAAAGTGCGCGAGCTTGCGGGTGCGGCCGAAGCCGACTTCGTCATCATCGTCGCCGGCGACCCTGCGCACCCCATCAAGGCCAGCGACACCAAGTTTCCCGGCCGCCTCTCCGAGCGCGAGATCAACGTGTACTCTGCCGCGGGCAACTTCCGCACCGAGCTGGCCAAGAAATACGCCGACCGGCATGGAGCTTTTCAGATCACCGATGAAGTTGTCCAAAACGCGCAGCGCGCGGAGCGCACCGGCAGATCCGATCGACGGCACTCAGGCCTTCCATCCCATCTGGCTCACCGACTTTCCCATGTTCGAGTACGACCTGGCTTCAGGCCACATGGATGCCCGCGCATCATCCCTTCACCGCGCCGTACGAAGCCGACATGGCCAACCTTGTCAGCGACCCGGCCAGCGTGCGCGCCAACTGCTACGACCTCGCGATGAACGGCCTCGAGCTCGGCTCCGGCTCCATCCGCATTCACCGCAAAGATGTGCAGCAGCAGATCTTCGCGTCGCTCGGCATCACCGACGAAGAAGCGCGCGCGCGCTTCGGCTTCTTCCTTGACGCGCTCGAATACGGCACGCCGCCCCACGGCGGCATCGCGCTCGGCCTCGATCGCATCGTCATGCTGCTGGCCGGCGCAGCCAACCTGCGCGAAGTCATCGCCTTCCCCAAGACCGCCAAGGCCATCGACCTGATGGCCGAAGCGCCCACCACGGTGAGCGAGCAGCAGCTGAAGGAACTGCACATTCGCGTTGCACGATAAGGACATCGCGGCATTCTCCGCTCGATCCCTCCTTTCCTGACCCTGTTGCTGGGACTCACCAAATGTCAGCTCACCTCCCGCGCAGCTCCATTGCGATTTATACTCATTCTCAAATCCCAAGGGACGTCTTCCGCTCCGCCTGGTTAAGTAGTGCGCCGCACGGTGCCGCACCTCTGCCCACGGAAGAGCTGGCGGAGGGAGCTGAAAGCAATGAGCGATACCACCGCTTTGGAAGTTCAAACAGCCTGCCGCGACAGACTCCTGAAGGCCCTCCGCCACGAACAACCCGATCGCATTCCCATCGACTTTGGCGGCACGGCCGTCTCCGGCGTGCATGCCAGTTGCGTTGCCGCGCTGCGCGACTACTACGGCCTCGAAAGGCGTCCGGTGCGCGTGCACGAGCCGTTCCAGATGCTTGCCATTGTCGAAGAAGATCTGCGCGCCGTCATGGGCGTCGACGTAGTCGGCGTTTTCTCGCGCAACACCATGTTTGGCTTTCCCGCGGAACGCTGGAAGAGCTGGAGCTTCAACGGACTCGAAGTGCTTGTGCCCGGCGACTTCAACACTGCGACCGACGCACGCGGCGACACCGTGATCTATCCCGAGGGCGACACCACCGTTCCACCCAGCGGACGCATGCCGCAGGGCGGCTACTTCTTTGACTCCATCATTCGCCAGGCGCCATTCGACGAAGAGACGCTGAATCCTGAAGACAATCTGGAAGAGTTCAAGCTCATCACGCAGCCCGATCTGGACCACCTGGCGCGAGCGGCAAGCGACGCGGCCGCCACGGGGACAGGTGTCATCGCCGGCTTCGGTGGCACTGCCTTCGGCGATATCGCGCTCGTTCCCGGGCCATTCCTCAAGCATCCCAAAGGCATTCGCGATGTAACCGAGTGGTACGTCTCCACGTGTAGCCGCCAGAATTACATTCACAAAATCTTCGAACGCCAGTGCGAAATCGCCCTTGAGAATCTTGCCCGCATCTACGCCGCCGTCGGAGACCGGGTGCACGCGGTCTTCATCTGCGGCACGGACTTCGGCACGCAAACGTCGGCGTTTTGCTCGGTGAATACATTGCGCGATCTTTACTTCCCTTACTACAAGCAGGTAAACGATTGGATCCACGCGCACACGCCGTGGAAGACCTTCAAGCATAGCTGCGGCGCAGTTTCGAAGTTCATCCCCACATTCATTGAGGCGGGTTTCGACATTCTCAATCCAGTGCAATGCTCAGCCACGGGCATGGAGCCCGAGCGCCTCAAGGCGGAGTTCGGCGATCGCATCGTTTTTTGGGGTGGAGGTGTTGACACGCAAAAGGTGCTGCCCTTTGGAACGCCCGCAGAGGTGCGCGAGCAGGTGCTTCGCCGCTGCGAGATCTTCGCGCCGGGCGGCGGATTTGTTTTCAACACCATCCACAACGTGCAGGCCGGCACTCCGGTAAAAAATATCGCTGCCATGCTCGACGCTGTGCACGAATTCAACGGCTGCAAATAGCCCGCTCAACGCATTCAAATTCGTCACGCACACCGGCGAACGCCACGGCTTGGCACGCATAACTCTCACCGTGCCGCCCTTGGGAACCAACCTGTGCCTGTGGTATATTTTTCAAGGTGAGGGGGCATTTTCTTCTCCCCGCAAGTCGCGCAAGATCGTCTCGAACGCGGCTTTTTTGAACCCCAAGGACGCGTAGCTCAACTGGCAGAGCATTCGGCTCTTAACCGACAGGTTGAAGGTTCGATTCCTTCCGCGTCCACCATTGCATGGAGCAGATGCTCGCAGATCGCTCGCTCCGGTACTTCCGCACTTTCATAGAGCCTTCCGCTTCTGCGCCCGCAAAGCGGCTCAAGTTCGATTCTTTCGGACTCCAGCAACCCATTCAAAACTGATCGCTGTCGGCTGTGATTACGTTTCTGCCGGTGCTGTGCGGTTGCGCTTGAATAGCAGGACGACACGCTGATTGCCCAGGACCGTGCGATCAACAACATGAAAGGACGGAGCAAATGCCTGCTTCAAGTCCTCTTCTGACAGTTGGCCATAGAGGTGATCGCGACCGCGAAGCCATTCCTGGTACATGGGATCGGACGGCGGCACCCACTCCAGCACCAGCCATCGGCGCGTGAGCGATGCGCACAGTTCACCGATATGCGCCAGCGGCAATTGCTCGCGCAGGATCAGATGATGAATCACGGCCAGCATCAGCACCAGGTCAAACTGCCCGCTGAGGCGGTCGAGCAGCGAAAGCTGTTCGCGATTTCTCCAGCCGGCCGCGGGAGTGGGGCGAGCGATATTCGCCACTAGAGCAGTGACTGGCAGGCTTTTCCCCGCCGCCGACTGCCACAAATTTTCGATCGCCGCAGCATCGCTATCCAACGCGACCACTTGCGCGCCCGCCTCGGCAGCGAGCAGCGAATACGTCCCGGTGTTGGCTCCAATATCCAGAACGCGTGCGGGACGGCATCGCTCCAGCACGTCTTTCACGAAGCGCTGCTTGGCCTCGGTGTCGGGGGCGCGATAATGGCTCGCGGACTGCTCGTAGTTGCTCCACTGGCTCCGGGTCTCTTGCCGTGCAGCGCGGCGAACTTGCTTGCCCAGGCGCGCGATGCGGTTGTGGAGAATATGCGTTGCCAGCGCAGGGTCTGCTGTCGACTGCGCCCGGCCAGGCTTGTGGCTTTTCCCTTTGGAGCCATCGAAAACCGTCGCCAGTGTGACCACGTCGAGCAGATCGGGATGCAGGCGTTGCCAGGGACGCATGGCTCGATATAGCGCCGGTGGCTCATACCCGTCTCGGGCGAACAGAGTCGCCTGCAAAGGCCAGCTCAGCAGTTTCTCCGCCACCAATGGAAGCAGAAATGTCCGCACGAATTGCCCGTACGCGAGCCAAACCGTGGAGTGTGGATCCCGTCGTTCCAGCGAAAGAACGTCGACAAGCACCGGACGCGCCCCCACGAACAGAACATTCAGAGGAGTTGCGTCTTTAAGCGTCCAGCCTGCGTCGATGGCCTGACCGGCGATGCGCAGCGTGAGTTCCGCCGCGGCGCGCCACTGCCCGGTTGTCCACTCCCACGGATACGAGATCGGGTCGATCCGCGGGTGCCGCAGCCACAGATCCCGGCCTTCTCCTGGATTGATCGATGCATGATCGATCGATGGATCGCTTGCGGATTCCACGATCTCGGTTGCTACGAGATCACCGCTGCGTTCGAGGGCCGCACGGAGGGGCGATGCAAGAAAGGCCAGCGTCTCATCCACAGCCGCCGGATGGATCCGCCGCAGCGCATGGGTTTGGGTGAGCCGCAGTTGGCCCGCCGGATCGCGAAAGGTCAATTCCAGTGCCTTCTCTTGCGGCAGGCCTTGTGCATCCAAAAGCTCTCTGGAATCTCGATCTGGAAGATCGGCCAGACTGCTCACAGATGGGGCGAATCCTTGTCTTCAGTTACCGCGCGGTACTGATCCGGCTCCTGCTTATTTGGGGAAACGTAGCGCAAAAATGCATAGATCTTCCGTCGCAAATACCATCCAGTGGCGACAAGCGCAGATCCTGCCGCCTGAATTGCCAGCAGCCCGGAACCGGGATCGGCATACGCATAGGCACGCTGCTCAAAGAGCAGCATCGCGCCTATAGCGATGAGCGCGATAGGAATCGTTAACAGTAGTCTTTTCATAGTGTGATCTGTCTTTCAGCTTGACGTACAAAGCGGCCCCCTCGTCGAATTTATTGCAGATACCTACTGGTGGACGTCAAATCCATTGGTCGGTTTACACCCCTTTACCGCAGGTTACACCTGCTCCCGCTTGCAAGCAGCCGTCAAAGGAACTCAGTCCGGGTGGCTGACATTCCGTGAACTTCAATCCTGGCTCGGATTTTGCGCCAGGTCTTTAGACAAAGTAGTTCAATAGCTGTTTCATCGTAGGAGCGCTCGTCGAAGTCGTGGATTTTGGCATTCCCGGTCCGATCGCCACCGCCTGGTTGTGCGCCTCGCTCCAAACTACAAACGCGGATTGGTCAGCTCCCGTAAGCCGCTGCTGATTGATCCACGTATAGAATGCGCCCATATCTGCATCGACCAGTGAACCCACCGGATCCATTGCATTGCCGTCGCTTGTCCCTGCAATCAGTTCGTTCATCGGTCTCTGCCTCTGGCGTGGCTGGTACCGCATCAGCAGCGTGCTGGGTTGTGCGCGCCGCAGCGCCTCGCGAGCAGCCCACTGCACAAACGTCGTGGTGAAGACCTGCGCTCCCGACCCCTCGGTCAACACGCTTACTTGGTATCGCGCCAGAACCTCATCCAACTGCGCGCCAGTAAATCCAAGGTCTCTGGGTGTGGTCTCACCCATGAGGGTTGCCACCTCTTCCGGGCCGCCGTGACCGCTGTCAACCACCTTCTGTATGCGCGCCAGAACATTGGCTCTCACAGGTTTGAGCTCAGCCCAGGAAACGCGCTTAAGGCGGCTATCGGCGAGCGCATCCGGCGAGCCGCCGTCAATGTACCAATGCCCGTAATCAATCGGGTGCTCAGTGGCGCGCGAGTTTGCGAATGCCAGGGCGTCGGCCCACGCATTCGTTGAATCCACGGCAGGAAAATACACCCCATGCGGCCGCAATTTGCGAAAGAGAACCGCACCCGCGCGATACAGGCTCTTGTCGAGTACCACCACGCAGAAGCGCGGAAATGCCGGCGGCGGCTCCGGAATCGCCTTTCGCCACGCCTCGAAGTAGCCGTTTGCCGCCTCGTGAAACATTCCGATCTGGTGCGTCGACCAAAGTTGCGCGGTAAGGGCGTCAAGAAAGGACTGCGGTCTTATGACCCAATCCATCTGTTCAATTTGCGTAGACAGCTTTACGGCCTGGAATCCACGCAGGGTCTCATCCCGCTGCTCGACCGATTGCGAGCGCAGGTAGGTGAACTGATCGTCGAGCATGCGCTGCTCGGCAGGGAACCTCCAGTCGTAGCCATTCAGTTCGCGCAACAGCAACGCGGCAAAGACGATGGGGAGTTGCTGCAGCAGCGCGAGATTCTGGATGGCGAGCGAGCGCGCCCTGGGCGGGTAGTGCGCGAACGATGCAGGTGTGAGCTCTGACGGCAGCACTACGAAACCTCGCTCAACGGCTTTCCCTGCGCCAGCGGTGTGGGGAAACCCAGCAACGCGCCCAGGGTTGGCACCAGGTCGAGTGAATCGACGGGATCGTTGATCACCACCCCTTCCCGTATACCGGGACCCAAGACCATCATCCATGTAGTGCGCGAGAGCGCATCGCCGGTGCGGTGATGCTGAAAACCATTGCCGCCGGCATCCTCATCGGAGTCGCGCCCGAAGTCAGGCAGCATGAACAGCGTAGTGTTGCCTGCATATTCTGGATCGGCCTGGATCGCGTTCCAGATCTCCAGGCACAGGCGGTCGGTGCGCCGGATACCCTCGACATACAGCGAATAGGCGCCGGAGTGAGCGATATCCATGTCGTGCAGCGTGATCCAAAGCAGGCTGGGCGACGCTTGCCGCATGAGCTCTCGCACCACGTAGACCGAAAGCTCATCCGGACTGCTCAGCGTGAGCGCTTGCCTGGTGAAATCGCCCACCGAGATTCGCAAAACTTCCTCGAGCTGCTGCAGTTCCACTTCATTGCCGGCAAGCGAAGGGGCGTAAAAGGGATCTTCGTAGTTGTCGCGCAGCAGGTGGCCGTAATCGGTGTCGCTCGCGCCGGGGAACGCCGCCCGCAGCAGGTGCTTGGGCAAAATCACTCCCGCCCCCATGCCCGCCCCATAACCGCGCGAATCACTCTCCCCGATGCGATTGAACCCATTGCTTGGCGCAACCACCCACGCATCCGTCGAAGGGCGTGACAGGCCTTTGCGGAAGTATTCGAAGACCGTCGGGTGGTGCGGCGGGACCGCGGCAAAGTTATCGAATGTTTCGTAGATGCCGGTGGCGAGGCTCGCCGTCGCCACGTAGTGCCCCAGAATGCCGTGATTCACAACCTGCGAATAGAACGTGGATTGGGGCGCAAGTGTGTTCAGAAGGTGGGGTATATTTTCCTGGCCTTCCGGCGCAAAAGTTTCTTCGTCGCGCGCGCCCCCGCCGAACGTCACCACCACCGTCTTTCTTCTTTTCCGCGGCGCCGCCAGTGCGCGGTACGGTGCAAGGCTGCAGACGGTAGATGCGGTGGCTAAGCCTGCCGCCGAACGCAGAAACTCCCGGCGGTTCCATCCAACGGCATGAGCTGCCTCGCGAAGATGGCGATCGGCCGGGGAAAAAGCCACTCTGTCCATCCAGTGCTGGAGAGATCCAGCGGAAATCACTCTACCACACCCGTCTGTATCAAGCCTTCGGCGCCGCCTGGACGACGCGCAAACACAGGGCGGGGAACCCAAAAGATGCGGTATTCTAGGAGAGCGCGCCCGTAGCTCAGCTGGATAGAGCGAATGCCTCCGGAGCATTAGGTCGGGAGTTCGAATCTCTCCGGGCGCACCAGTTACCTCTCCCATCCACAGGGTTCCACAGCCTATCCTTCGTTGACTTGGGCCCTATTTTCCAGTATTCTGTAGGTCTTGCGCGGTGTTGCGCCTGGGGTCTGTGTGTGCTCACCCGGACCGGTCTGGTGGAGGCCCTCAATGAGCTCCACCGGAACAGGCGGACGGCGGTTGGACTAGGGACGTCATCCAATTTTGCCAAAGCCTCGTTTGGGGCTAACTCCCGCAGCTTCTCACCCGAACAGATTTGTTTGGCAGTGGGTAGAATTTCAGGCCCGTGCGCGTTTTGCGTGGGCAAATACGCTGTGCGTAATCGATTTTTGGGCGTATTTGCTTCGGCAGCCGGCGTTTTTCTGTGTTCGGCAGCGGGCGATTTTTCGAAGGCAGGAGAGACATGTCGACCTTTGTTCCGAGCGGCAAGGACATCAGCCGCAAGTGGTATGTGGTGGACGCCAGCGGTCAGACGCTGGGCCGCCTGGCGACCAAAGCCGCCAGTGTACTGAGCGGCAAGCTGAATCCCCAGTACGTGCCTTATATCGACATGGGCGACCACGTGATCGTGATCAACGCCGAGAAGGTGCGCCTCACCGGCCTCAAGAGCGAGAAAAAGCTCTACCGGCGCTACACGGGCTTTCCCGGCGGCCTGCGCGAGGAGTCGTTTACCCGCCTGCTCAAGCGCAGGCCGGAGAAGATTCTCGAAGAAGCTATCAAGGGCATGTTGCCCAAGAGCAAGCTGGGCCGCGCCATGGGCACGAAGTTGAAGGTCTACCGCGGCGACAAGCACCCCCACACGGCGCAGCAGCCGGTGGAATTGAAGATTGGTAAAAGCAGCTATCAGCTGTCAGCTTTCAGCTCCAGCTTTTCCTGCTGGGAGAAACACAGGCGTTGGACCGAAAGGTTTGAGCCGGCACGAAGAAGCTGAGAGCTGAAAGCTAGGAGCTTAAGAAGAATGGCAGATCTGGTTCAGTATTACGGGACGGGACGGCGCAAGTCGGCGATCGCACGCGTTTTTCTGCGTCCCGGCACGGGCGAGTGGAAGGTCAACGGCAAGAAGTTCGAAGAGCACTTTGTCACCGAGCAGCAGCGCGTCTCGGCCAAGCGTACGCTGGTGGTGGCCGAACTGGCCGCGAGCTTCGACGTGGTCACCACCGTGAGCGGTGGCGGCGTGGCCGCGCAGGCCGATGCCGTGAAGATGGGCATTGCCCGCGCACTGGTCGAGTTCAACCCTGAGCTGCGCAAGATGCTCAAGGCCGAAGGATTGCTGACCCGCGACGCGCGCCAGAAGGAACGCAAGAAGTACGGCCAGAAGGGCGCAAGAAAGCGGTTCCAGTTCAGCAAGCGCTAATGCGCTTGCGAGCTATCAGCTCTAGCTCTAGCTCTAGCTTTCTCGCTTGATTCGACAGATTTGGGACTCCTGAGTGGTTCCGGCAGGGAACGACGAAGCTAGAAGCTAGCGGCTAGAAGCTGGTTTCACAAATCTCCCCGCAAGGGGATAAATCCGGGCCACTCAGAAGCGTATGCCCGGATGCAGTCCACGAAGGAGGACCATTGGCCACCATCACCATGAAGGAACTGCTCGAAGCGGGTGTTCACTTCGGGCATCAGACCAAGCGCTGGAATCCCAAGATGAAGGAATACATCTTCGGCGAGCGCAACGGAATTTACATCATCGATCTGCAGAAGACGCTCAAGCTCTTCAAGGATGCGTCAAAATTCGTCACCGACCTGTGCTCGCAGGGCAAGACGATTCTCTTTGTCGGCACCAAGCGCCAGGCTCAGGATGCGATTGCCGAAGAAGCCACCCGCGCGGGCATGCCGTACATCAACCAGCGCTGGCTGGGCGGCCTGCTCACCAACTGGGTCACGGTGCAGAAGTCGGTGAAGCGCCTTCAGGAACTGGATGAGATGGCCGTGGACGGCCGCTACGACCTGCTGACCAAGAAAGAAGTGATCCGCCTCGAGCGGGAGCGCAAGCACCTGCAGGCCAACCTGGCCGGCATCAAGACCATGAAGCGGCTGCCCGACGCGCTCTTCATCGTCGACTCGAACAACGAGACGATTGCCGTGAAGGAAGCGCGCAAGCTGGGCATCCCCGTGGTTGCTGTGGTCGATACCAACTGCGATCCCACTGTGGTGGATTACGTGATTCCCGGCAACGACGACGCGCTGCGCGCCATTCGCCTGTTCACCTCGAAGATTGCCGACTCGGCTGCCGAGGGCGTGAATCTCCTCAGCGACAAGGCATTTCAGGAAGAGGCTCCCGAGCCTGTCGTGGCAGAAGCGGCTGCCGAGGTACCTGCGGAGGCCCAAGACGGGCGACGATGTCGATGTCGATCTGGAAGCGGCGTTGGGCGGCGGCATCCGCAAGGCGCCTGCCGCGGTTGCGGCCGTTGCTGGAAGAGGATCGAAGTGGCGGAAGGCGGCTCAGTAATCTTCCTTGCGCGAGTCCATGCGCATGCTTCGGAAAAGCGTGGCCGCTCAGCTTTAGCTGCCACGCTTTTCTTATGCCGGAAATCTTCCCGGCGCTAAATCTGAATGTGAATTCTTAACCGCGATTCGTTCGCAAGGCCGGCTCCGGCCAGGGAAAATGAGAGAGATGACGACAGTGAGCGAAAAGATTGATGCGAAATTGGTGAAAGAGCTGCGCGAGATGACCGGCGCGCCCATGGGCGACTGCCTGAAGGCCCTGCAGGAGACCAAGGGCGACAAGGAAGCCGCTGTTCGTGGTGTGCGCAAGCGCGGCATGGCGTCGGCGCAGAAGAAGGCGGCGCGCACCACCAACGAGGGCGCGGTGGGCATCGTATATTCATGCCGGCGGCAAGATCGCCGTGCTGCTGGAGCTGAACTGCGAGAGCGACTTTGTGGCCCGGACCGACGATTTCCAGGAGTTGCTCAAGGACATCGCGATGCACATCGCGGCCAGCGATCCGCGCTACGTGAAGCCCGAGGACGTGACCGCCGAAGATCTCGAGCGCGAGAAGGAGATCTATCGCGCCCAGGCCGCCGCAACCGGCAAGCCCGCCGCCGTCATCGAGAAGATCGTCGACGGCAAGATGGCCAAGTTCTACGAAGAGGTTTGCCTGCTCGAGCAGCCCTTCATCAAGGATCAGGCCATCAGCGTCAAGGAACTGATCGCGCAGAAGGTGGGCAAGCTGGGCGAGAACATCACCGTGCGCCGCTTCGCGCGCTTCAAGGTGGGCGCGCCCGACTGGACCGTGGCGCAGACCAAGGCCGTCGAAGCCGCCGAGTGATCGCGCGCAACAATCAAACTAAAAGGGGCAGCCCGCGACGCGGACTGCCCCTTCTGTTTTTGCGCTGACCTCCTGCGGCTTATGGCAGGTAGTAGCGGAACGATGTGAAGATCATGTTGTCGTCGCCATGAGCGCCGTTGCTCGGGTTCGCTGTGCCGCCTGCGCCCGACCACAGATCGCGCCGGATTAAGCTGTACTGGATGCCTTGGCGCAACCTGCCTTTGGCCCCGGCAACTATGTTGAACCAGTAGCCGGCCGTGAACTCCTGCACATCTTTGGTGCTGGCACCGCAATTGCTCGGTGCGACGGGCGCCGCTCCAGTTGCGCCTGCGGTTACGGCGGTAGGCTCGACCTCGCAGCCCGACATGTTCGTGCTGCGCGTGCCGTAGCCAACCTGGGTTGTGCCGCTGAGCACGTAGTCGCGATCGATATAATCGCCGCCGTAGTTGAAGTACATCATGAAGCGCCCAGCCGGATTCAATTCCAGGGTGCTCAGAGCAGAGAAGCCGTGGACCGGAGAGAGTTGGCCATCGGGGCGCACGGTTACGTCGGCAATGGTCGAAGATCCGTATCGGCCAACGCCCTGGCCCCACAGTCCCTTGAGGCCGATGGTCACCGCATTGGTTCCGAGCGGGGCGCGGAAGCCGCCGCCGATGCCGGCGCCGATCTCCTTGTCGTTGTAAGGCGTCGCCGTCGTCGGCACCGTGCAGGTCGCCGATACGGTCGCACAGGGATAGATGCGGTCACGGAAGTTGCGCTCGATGCCAAACACTTCCCAGTGACCCCAGCCGGGCTGCAACGCCATCTTCACCATCAAGTCCGGCGTGTAGTTGAACGAGTAGTTGGCCTGTGGAGTTATAGAGTCCGCCGCTGGTTCCGGTCGAACCGAAAAGATAATTGGTGGGCGTGTTCTGGCCGGCCAGGTTCAGCGTCTCGGCGTTCTCAATCGATGCTCCCATGGAGAACGTCTTTCCCACATCCTTGCTCATGCGGAAGCTCTCCTGCCGCGTCCAGACGAAGCCGGTTTCGTACTGCGCATCGATCGTTGCCGGCAGAATCTCCGTCCCGCTGGTCAGTCCTTGCGTGGTCTCGGTCGCCAGCGACCATCCCTGCCCGCCGGAGAAATCCCATCCATCAGCTCAGCTTCGCGTCGGCCCACAACTTGCCGCTGGCGCATGGTGTAGCTGTTGCTCTGGTTGTTGTTCGAGGTGGTGCCGGAGCTCAGCCAGTCAGCCTCGTAGTAGCCGGTCATGGTCACGCTGGCCAGTTTGCCCGTGGCTTTCAGCGCGGCTCGCGACTGGCGGCCTGACCCGAAGAACTCGCTCAGGTTGTACGCCTGGGAGTTCTGCAGTGGAACGCCAGTGAACGCCGTGTTGATATCGCCGCCCGTGGCAGCGGTCCGGTTCACAGTTTCTGCCGCCAAGAACGAGCCTGTCGGAGAAAGCGTGATCCCTTTAAAGTAGATCGCGTCGGGGTTCGTGATCTGCTTCTTGATGCTCGTGGTCTCGTCGGAAACGGTGGTTGCCAGCGACAGCCTGGTTGTCCTTTAGGTCGGTCACCGTGCTCTTGCAACGTGGTCACGGCCGTCGGTGTTCTCGGTGAACGCCTGCTGCTGCGCCGTCAGCTCCAGCTTGAGCCTTGGCTGCCGCTGCCTGCGCGTCGGCCGCTGCCTGCTGCGCCTGCTGCAACTGCGTCATCCTTTGTGGCAAAGTCGCTCTTCAGCGCGTCAATCTGGCCCTGCATTTCGGTGCGCAGGGCTTGAATCTGCTCTTCGACCGTGGGGCCCGGCGGCGTCTTGGCTTTCGCTGGCTGCGGCGTGTCTTCTTCGCCTGCGGCTGTGGCCGCTGGTTTGTGCGTGGGAAACAACAAGACCGGCTGCCAGAATTGCCACGGCAGCCAATTGCACTCTGAATTTCATTTGGGCCTCTCTTTTCGTCTTGGTGGATTTGAGTCGTCGCATGCGCCCGCGCGCGATGAACGCACTTGCCTGCTGCATCCAGACAGCATTGAATAGGAAAGTCTGCGGTATTTTCATTCGGCGCGACGATCATCGAAAGGCGGCAGAATTTCGCGCCGGCTAATTCCCCTCACCGCTTCCGAATCCAAGACTCGCAGAGCAAGATTAAGATTTGACGAATTCATGCAGATTTCACATTCCAGTTATCTGCGCTCATGTAGAGCAGGAAAGTTAGAAAAATTTATGTGCTATTAACAAAGGACTGGCGGCGCATGATGCATTCAAGCGATCTGCTGGCTTGACCGCTTCGAATGCATGAAGACCGCGGTTTATGTCGATTCCGGCCGCCTCGCAATTAATTGGTTTGCATTGCCGGCGCTGAACAGGTTGGCCAGCAGCCGGTAAGCGCCCGGCACTAACTCGGGAAACTGCCGGTACAGCGCGTAGGCAACATAAATATAGGTTCCCTTGCCGCGATGGAGAACAAGCAACCCGCCTCGTTGCGGATCCTGGCCCGGGATCGGCGGTCTCAGTGAGCGCTGTGTAGCCCGGATCCCAGTTCGTCGGGAAATCCGTGGCCGCGCTCCTCGAACCAGCCGTCGAAATCGGCTGGCGGTAATCTTGTTCGGCGAGGTGAGCAGCGGGTTGGCAGGATCGAGGAGCTTCACCGTCGACTGCTCATCCACGACGCGCTCGGCTATCCGGCCGTAGCGCGACCGGCAGCGGAGCGGGAAACTGTGCCGCCCTGGTACTGCACGATCACCGTTCCACCTCGCTCGACATAATCTTCAAGCCGCGATTCGGCGGCTGCCAGCTCCGGCAGCGCCGAGTAGGCGCGGATGCCGATCACCAGCACGTTCCACTGCGACAGATCGCCGGAGGCTAGCTCGCCGCGGCTGAGAATATGCGGCGTCATGCCCAGCGCCTCGATCGCTTCGGGAACCAGGTCGCCGGTTCCCATCACGTAGCCCACGCGCAGTCCCGGCGCCACCTTCACATCGATCTTGCGCGTGCGGAGCTCCGCCAGGCCTGGTATTGGTTGTAAGGCCGCAATCCGGGATAGCCGATGCTCTGCCAGCCAATCGAGTAGCTCTTTCCATCCGCGTGCGCCACGGCCTCGATGGTGTAGGCGCGCGCCTCCACGTCGCCGGCGGGCAGTAACCGAAAATACCAGCGGCTCGCGTGTCGCCGGCGCTCTTCAGGTGGAACTCCCGCTGCGCCGGATCGGAGCGCCAACCCTCCGGCAGCTTCAAATCCACCGTTCCCTCGGCGGCGTGCTCGCGCATGAATCGTCACGCTCACCGGCAGCGGCGAGCCATCGAGCGGCAGAATCCGCGCCTCCGGCTCGACGCGCACGCCGATCGCCGGCGTGACCACCAGCGGCTCGTACACGCCGCCCACGCCGTTCACATGCGCCAGCGTCTGCACCACCTGCCCCAGCCGGATGGGCACGCCGTCAAAGGTAAACTCCGCCCACGCCGTCAGCGGATAAGGCGCGAACGAACGCTCGCGCCATGCTTCGTTCGAGACGTCGTAGATAAGGCTGCTCGGTGGTCGGCCGCGTGAAATAAGGCTTCGTCGGCTGCGCGTCGTCCGGCACGGTCACGTGAAAAGTTCGATCGACCGCCGGCGCTGCCGCGGCTCTCGCGTCAATCTCGCCACCGGCGCTTTCAATCTTCCACGGCGCGCCGTCGTTGCTCTCCAGCCAAGCACGACTCAGCTGCGCCGCGTCCATTGCCCTGGGCCACGTGCACGCGCACGCCGAAGCTCCTCGCCCGGCCACACGCTGCGCGCCGTCTCGTCCGCCGATCCGCCGCGTCGCGACCGCCTCCTGGCCGCCCCGTCCACGAGTCGTGAAAGCGATCAGGTCCAGCTCCCAGCAAATCCTTGAGCGCAGTCTGGAATTGCGCGATCTTCGCGCCCAGTTCCAACTCCAGCCCGGCCTTTGCCTCCGCGTTCAGATCGCTCGCCTTTACCCGCGCGTACAAATCGAGCGTTTGCCGGTAGATCGGCGCCAGTTTGTGCGCGCCCTCGACGCCGCTCTCATTCTTGCAATCGCTCTCAAAGGCATTCAGGTCCGACTGGATTTCACGCAGCCCATCGGACAGCCACGCCGGCGGCTCGCCTTTCACCAGTCGCGCCAGGCCTTCGATGCTGGTATCGATATTGACTTTGCGATTCTGAAAGAGGCTGGTATCGTTGGCGCGCACTATTGGCGCCGGCCCCAGCCGCCGAAGTCACGGCCCACAAGTGATAGCCACTAAAATCCGGCTCGCTCAGCGCCGGGTTTGCGCCGCCGTACTGCGACTTCTGCTCGCCCCACCCCTCGCGCGCAATCTGCACATACGTTCGCCCCAGCACCGGGTCCCAAGTGCCCACCGGAATCGTCACGTCGGCCGGCAGCGAGCCTGTCGATCCACTCGCCGGTGACATAATTGTGAAACTTCGCCGGCGCCCACTTGCCTGTCGCGTAGTCGAACATCTGGCCGTTGGTGATGGGCGCAAACGGCGCGCGCGAGTACACCGCCAGCGGCTGCCATGGCTCTAAACCATCCTTCAACTGTTCGGGAAATACCTTGGGATCGCCGGCCGCCTTGAACGCCTCCTGCGCAATTTCGCCGGACACCTGGTGTTGCCCGTGGCCGTCGGTCACGCCGCCGACAAACGTGGACACGATCACCTGCGGCCGCACCTTGCGCACCGCCAGCACCGCGTCGTAAAGCACGCGGTCGTGGCCCCACTTGGCAAACGCCTCTTCCTGCGTCTTCGAGAATCCGAAGTCCGCCTCAGTGCCCCACAGTTGCTGCGCTCCGTAATATTCGTCCGCCTTCAGCAGTTCGTTGGTGCGGATCAGCCCCAGCGCATCGTAACTCTCCGGCCGACATGGCGTTCTGCCCGCCTTCGCCGCGCGTCAGCGTCAGCAGTGTGGCGCGCACGCCGAGCCCGCGCGTCAGATAGGTCAGCAGTGCGCCGTCCTCATCGTCAGGATGCGGCACGATCATCAGCACGCTGGCCGTGGTGCCCAGCCGCTTCAGCGTCTGCTCCAGATCAGCGGCTCCGCGGTCTTCAGGCAGCGGAAGCGCATTCACCGCAGGCTCCGGCATGGGAACCTGCGCCAGTTCGCTCTCGCGCTCGATTGCTCCTGAGCACGAAACAAAGCGGGGCCGGCACTCAACAACAGGCCCGCCAGAGCGACGATTACGGCTACTCGATGCAGTATTCCTGGTGAAGAACATTATCTCCGTCAGTGTACAATCCGCGAACCGGGAACGGTGCTGTGATCAGGGAACCACGACCCGCATCCAGGCACGCGGAGCATCGCCCAGCGTGACGCTACCGCCAATCGTCGCGAGCGTCCGCCAGCCCCTGGTTCATCGCCGCCTCAAAGCCGCGTGTTTCTTGATGAAGATCTCGCTGAATTGCCGATCCTGCCGCAGCAGAATCGCCTGCAGGCGCACCAGCTCCAGCAGCGCCAGAAACATCGCGATCAGCGCACGCTCTGAACGCGTGTGGCTCAGCAGTCGGCGCAGCGCCACCGGCTTGTCTTCCATTGTGAGCCGCCGCGTCAGAAACTGAATCATCTGGCCGACCGTCACCGAATCCTCTTGCACATCGAGGATGGGCCGGTTACGTGCGCGCTCCAGAATGTCGCGGAAAACGCGCACCAGGTCCGTAGTGTCGGCGGCAATCTCCGGCTCCGCGCCCTCATCTTCCCTGAACTCGCGCGCGCCGGGATTGGTCCACGTGGCCGCCTCGAGCATCTGCTTCTCATGCAGCATCTGCGCAGCGTTCTTGAAGCGCTCGTGTTCCAGCAGCCGCTCCACCAGCTCGCGACGCGGATCG
Source organism: uncultured Acidobacteriaceae bacterium (assembly GCA_963758785.1). Classification (GTDB taxonomy): domain Bacteria; phylum Acidobacteriota; class Terriglobia; order Terriglobales; family Acidobacteriaceae; genus Telmatobacter. Next base: position 405,199 of record CAVWXA010000003.1, on the reverse strand, counting down.
TCCGCGGCATCGTCCTGCCCCGCCGGCGCGCGCGGCAGCAGCATCTTGCTCTTGATGTGAATCAGCAGCGCCGCCGTGTAGATGAACTCCCCGGCCACATCCATATCGCTCGCCCTCAGACGGTCCACATAGGCCAGAAACTGCGCCGTGATTTTGGCGATGGGAATGTCGTAGATATCGATGTCCTGTTTGCGAATCAGATCGAGCAGCAGATCCAGAGGTCCGTCGTATACCTGGCCCACGATCACCGAAAACGGCGACTGCTCGGCATCCTCGCCTCGCGCCTTCAGCGCCGCCGCGACCTTCTCGGCAGTCGTGCGCTCCACCACCGGTTTGCTCCTCATCCGGCAGTGCGTGCGGCGGTTCCTGCGCCGGGGTTGCTTCCGCTCCCTGCGTCGCTTCAACCGCCGGAGCCACGCCATTCGCAGGCGTGCCTTCGCCGGCGGTCGCGGCTTGCGCAGAGGGATCGCCGTTGGCTCCTCCGCTCCGGGTGAAGTCGTCCACTGTTGGTTCCGCCACGGGCACCCCTTCAGCGCCTGTGCCGGGCCCGGTGGTCTGCTTCGTGTCCGGCGAAACCGCTTCGGAATGTGGGGAAGTTTGTTTCACTGTGCTCTCGTCGTCTCGTTCTTCTAACTCTTTCAGCACTTCCAGCCCAGATGCAATCATCTTCTGCTCGTTCGACTCAACTCCGGCGTTCGGCCTCCGCGCCTGGTTTCGAATCCTTCCATCTTTTCGGAACAGCCCAAACCCGTTCCGGATTCCGTCCAGCGCAAATTCGATCACCCTGCGCCACCACGGGACTTTCTCTTCCATCTTGCGCGCTTTCCCGACCCCTGCGAACCGCACATTTTCCGCGATCCACCCTTCTACGACATTCTTCGTTTCCAGCTCTTCAATTCATGTCGCGTCGGGATTACGCGCTTGTTACTGTCGTCAACGTCATCTGCATCGCCTCGCGCACCTCAACCATGGTCTGCTCGGCGCGGATTGCGGCACGCCGCGAACCCTCCTTCAAAATCTCGATCGCCTGCGCCTCTGTCACCTTGGCCCGTCGCTCCTGGATCGGCTCAAAATCTTCACCAGCGCATCGGCGGCCCATCCCTTGCACTCAATGCATCCAATCCCCGCAGAGCGGCAGCCCTCATAGACCTTCGCCATCGTCTCCGGCGTCGAGAAAACCTTGTGCAGATCGCCCACCGGGCACTTGTCCGGATCGCCAGGATCCGTCCGCCGCACGCGCGCTGGGTCCGTCACCATGGTCTTCAGTTTTTGCCGCACCACCGGCTCGGGATCGCTCAGACAGAATCGTATTCCCATAGCTCTTTGACATCTTGCGGCCATCGGTGCCCGGCAGCTTGGGCGATGGGCGTCAGCAGCACCTTCGGTTCGGGCAGCACTTCGCGCTCGCCTAGCTTGTAAAGCTGGTTGAACCGCCGCGCCACCTCGCGTGTCAGCTCCACGTGCGCCTGCTGATCCTGTCCCACCGGTACAAAATCGGGCTGGTAGAGCAGAATGTCCGCGGCCATCAGCACGGGGTATCCGAGAAATCCGTACGTGGTCAGGTCCGGTTGGTGAGATTTTCCTGCATCTCCTTATAACTGGGCACGCGCTCCAGCCAACCCAGCGGCGTACTCATGCCCAGAAGCAGAGCAAGCTCGGCGTGCTGCAGCACCCGGCTCTGCAAAAAGAGCACGCTGCGCTCAGGATCGAGCCCGGCTGCCAGGTAGTCCAGCATCACTTGAACGCATTCGGTGCAATCTGGCTCGGATCGGCATAGTCCGTCGTCAGCGCGTGCCAGTCGGCAATAAAGAAGTAGCAGTCGTAGTTGTCCTGCAGCTTGACCCAGTTGGCCAGCGCGCCCATGTAGTTGCCCAGGTGCAGCTTCCCGGTGGGGCGCATGCCGCTGAGCACGCGCGGGCGCGAAGTTGAATTCTGCGTGAAAGCCATCGTGCGGATCGATTCCCTGGCGCTCCCAAAAACGAGACCGCCCTCTCTCAAAAAGCGTTCAAGAACCTCGTTCCATTGTATCGGGAGCAGACCGGGGTCGCGACGCTTCTAAATGCTCATCAGGAGCGAAAAAATCAGACCGATCGACGGACCAATCAGCAACCTGAGGATAAAGCCTCCCACGACGATCATGAGAAGGTAGCTGATCCAGATATTGATGCGATCGAAGGCCTGCACTGCATTGTAGGGCAGCATGTTGCGTAAGACGCGACTGCCATCGAGCGGAGGAAACGGCAGCAAATTGAAGAAGAAAAGTGACAGGTTGACCTCAATCGCCAGCAGCGCCAACAGAACCACGGGTTGCAGCCCGCTGCCGAATGCCAGTGCGCCATTCAGGTTCGCGTGCACCAATTCGCGCCCGCCGGGAACGGCTACGCAAATGATGGCCAGGGCCGCAAATGCCGCGCCCACCAACAGGAGATTGGAGAATGGCCCGGCCAGCGTGGTCAGGTTGTCGTCGCGCACGATTTTCTGAAAGTTGCGCGTGATGACCGGCGTGGGCTTCGCCCAGCCAATCAGGAATCCGCTGAAGAACGTAAACCCGACAAACGGCCCGAAGATGGCCAGCCCGGGAATCAGCAGCGTGCCGACCGGGTCGATGTGGTACATCGGATTCAGCGTGATCCGCCCTTCCAGCCGCGCTGTCTGGTCACCCAGCCGCGACGCCATCCAGGCATGCGCGCACTCATGAAAACTGAGCGAGAAAAGCAGCAGAACAAACTCGAAGACAGCAATGAGAAAGGCGCTGGACTGCAAACGATCTCTCCAAAACTCGAAGTCTCAGGGTAGCATGCGAACGCGCTTGAGCCTTTCGCCGCTCAGCTCTCGATGTACTCCCAAAAAGAATCGGCCAGTTCGGCGCCCAGCTCGGTGGTCATACGCCGGGCGGCGCGCTCCACCTCTTCCATCAGCCCGTGCAAGTAATCCCGCGATCGCGAAATCGCCGCCACGCCCAGCGTCGCCGATTGCCACGTCACCGCCTCGTCCAGCTCCGCCACTGAAACATTAAAGCCCTGTCGCAACTGGTCCTTCATCGAGCGCACCACCTGCCGCCTGTCCTTGAGCGACTGGGCGTGCTCGATTCGAATCTCGAGGGTCAGTTGCGCTACCGGCATACGAGTCTGGAGTGGACACGGTAAGTGTAAGTCCATCCCAGTCGCACGGATCAATTATTTTCGCAGTGCGACGGACAGTGTCGCGTGCAACACTTCGACCTTTTGGCTGGAGTATCGTCAATTTCATAGGAAGCTCATCGTAAAGCCCGAGGAAGAGGATGAATCCTCGCGCCCCGCATCGAATGCAACCCAAGCTTCAATGGCAACCCCGCATCTGGCTGCATCTCCCCGGCGTTTTCGTCTTTGCCGTTGTTCCCTTCGTGCCCGTGCGGGCGATTGCGCAGCCGGCCGCATCGCCGGCGCAAGCCTCGTATATGCCCGACTGGCAAATCGCGGCCGGTGGTCACATGGACTTCGACGTGATCTCCATTCATCCCGAGAAGAACCCGGATGCCGATTCGAGCGTGAATGTTCCTTACGGCGGCGAGGACACCTACACCGACACTGGCGGTGTTTTCAAGGCGACCAACTGGCCTGTCTTTCGGCTCATGGGCTTCGCTTTCAAGGACACGCATAACCCATTCCACGACACCCTGCCGGATTGGGCGGTAAACGAGGGATTCAATATCGAGGCACGCAGCGACCACCCGCACGTGACCAAGGACCAGATGCGGCTCATGGTGCAGTCCATGCTCTTCAGCCGCTTCGGGCTCAAGATCCACTACGAGGAACGCACGGTCCCCGTCTACGCAGTGGTGCTCGTCAAACCTGGAGTGTTCGGGCCGGATCTCCGGCCGCACCCAGCCGGCGATTCCTGCACCGGAGCAGCCGCTGCTGTAATGGCACGGCCTCCGGCTGACGGCGAAAATAACGCCGAGCCTGCGCCTGCGGGCCCGCAGCCCCGGGCGTATACCCTCCTACCCGGCGGCTTTCCCCTGCGCTGCGGAACCTACGTCAACATGCCGCCCTCGCAGCCCTACATGCGCCACGAAGGCGGGCGCGATCTGACCATGGCGCAGATTGTCGGCACGTTCAGCGGCATGGGCGCCCTGGGCCGGCCGGTTGTTGACCAGACTGGCCTGACGGGTACCTACGACTGGGTGATGGAGTTCATCGACGAACGCGAAGGACGCACGCCGCCACCAGATGCCGAGGGGCTCAACTTTGCGCAGGCACTCGAGAAGCAGGTTGGCATGAAGCTCGTCCCGACCAAGGCGTCGTTTGAATTCCTGGTTGTCGACCATCTTGAGCGTCCGTCGGAGAATTAACGGCCTGCCGCCGCTCGCCCGGTCACTCCGCCATGCGCGCAAGTTGCGCGGCGGTCGGCTTGGGCGTGAAGGCGCTTACGAGGACGAGCGCCAGCAGCGCCACAATCAGCGCAGGAAAGATCGCATCGCGTTCGGCAAGAATGGTCGGGAACAGGCCCCGCACGCGGGGCGCATCCCACGCCAGCGTCACCGCGGTCCCGGTCGCAATCGCAGCCACGGCACCCCACGCCGTAGCCCGCTTTGAATAAAACGCAGCCAGCACCACCGGCGTGAGCGCCGCCGAATAAATCGTGTACGCGTAGAGCATCTTGGCCAGGATGCTGGGCGCATAGATGGCCTGATAGAGTGCCCAGCAGCCGAGCAGCACGACCGCGAGCCGCGAAACGATAAGGACGCGCTTGTTCGACGCGCCCGGCGCGATGTAGCGCACGAACACATCTTCGACAAGATTCGTCGCCGGCGAAAACAGGTAATTTGACGCGGTCGAAATCACCTTGGCAAACACCGCGCCCAACAGCAGCGCGCCCATAAGAGCAGGCAGTCCGTGACGCGCCGTGTAAGGGATGATTTCGTAGGGTTGCGCGGCGACTTCGCCGGTCTTGTAAAGTGCCGAGCCAATCACCGCGATGGCGACGATCAGCGTCTCGAGCAGCACCGTGCCCAGAATCCAGCCAATGACCGACACGCGCGCGTCCCGCTCGGATTTGGCTGAGAAAAACTTCTGATACATCACCTGGTTGCCGAGCATCAGCAGCAGAACCGGAACCATATATTCCATCGCGCGCACCCAAGTTAGATTGCCCAGCACCTCAAAGTGCGTTTCGGGCAACGCGGCGTGCAGGCCGGCCCAGCCGCCCGCCTTGACCAGCAGCATGGGTGTCGCAATGATGCAGATGACTGTGACAAGCGAGCCGATCGCCACATCCATATAAGCCACAGACGACATGCCGGCCATCGCCGTAGTGACGACGACGAAGATGGCGATGATCCACGTGCCTGTTTCGGGCGTCACCGCGTCGGGAAAGATGAGATGCAGCACGTTACCGCCGCCCTTGAACTGGTAGCTGGTAATGGCCACGTACGCGAAGAGGATGGCGATGGTCGCGAGCACGCGCGCCGTCTGGTTATAGCGGGCCTCAATCAGGTCGGGCAGCGTGAATTGTGCAAACTTGCGCGCGCGCGGCGCAATAAAGTAGATCAGCAGCAAGCCCAGCCAGCCGCCGGCCGGCAGCCACAGCGCGGCGAATCCGTTGCGGTATGCGTTTTCGGCGCCGGCAAACAGTGATCCCGCGCCGATCCACGACGTCAGCAGCGTGAGCACCAGCACCACGGCCGGCAACGATCGCCCGGCCACCAGGTAGTCGGCCTTCGTTTTCACCCCGATTGCGCGGTACACAGCGACAGCCAGCAAGCTGCAGGCGATCACAATCAGGACAACGATATAGAGTTCGGACATCCGCGGCGTGCCTCGACGTCATTCCGTGGGTTTCAAGCAGTGTACCGGACCGACGCATAGAGCCGCTTTGAGAGCAGTCGCCAGCGGAGCCGTCGAACCGAACGCCGGGCCGATCAAACCGGGGCGACCTTTAAATACGTTGTGTAAGGCTCATCCTGAATATCGAGAAACGGCTTCATCCGCAGTGTCTCCGCGCCAGACCCTGCCGTCCACTCATGCCCGCGCACCACCGTCTGCTTTGCCGCGAGCAGCATCCCACGCGTCACGTGCTGCTCCGTCGCGTCGAAACCGAGTTCAGGGCCGCCATCCGCGCCAGTGCCGTGCATCGCCATCAGCACCAGCGGCCCCGTTTTTAGCGCCACCACATCAGGATGCTCCGCATCTACAGCCTCCAGCCGCGTCGTGAACGGCAGCTCCAGCTCGATGCGGTCGCCCGTCTTCCACTCCCGCCGAACCTCCGCGAACGAACCCGCATCCAGCTTTCTCGAATCGCGCTTTCCATTCACCGCGAGCGCCGCATCCTGCGCCCACGCCGGTATCCGCAAAAAGACTGAAAATGTCGCCGGCGAAGACGCCGTCAAATCCAAACGAACATGGCTGTCGTAGGGATAATCGGTCGTCTGTCGCAAGGCGAACTGCGCCCCACGCCCATTCCAGCGCAGCGTCGACGGCACGTACAAGTTCACATACACGCCCCGTTGGCTCTTGAAGTACGCGCTGATGCGGTAATCCGCCGCAATCTGCGGCAGTGTCCCCGAGCAGCACGGCCAATCCTGGCGAAAGAAGATCTTCGCACCTGTGTACGTGTAATCGGAGTAATAGAACGACCGCCCGTCCGGCTGAATCGGCTTCGCGCCCAGCACGGTGTTGTAAAGTACCTGCTCCATGCTGTCGCCATGGCGCGGGTCGCCGGTAATTCGCATCAGATAGCGCGCAATCTTGAAGTGCGCATAACTGCCGCAAGGCGTTTCGAAGCTCGCATGATCCTTGATCAGGCTCTCGCCCAGCGCGCCGCTGCCCGGAGCAATGAAGTGTTCGTGCGGACCCCATCCTCCTGTCGCGTAGCTCTGCTCCTGCACAAATCTGAACGCATTTGTTGCCGCGCGCAGATACTTCTCATCGCCCATCGCCAGGTACGCCGTCGCCGCCGAGCCCAGCGCATTCACATGGCTGTAAGCGTGGCGGCCAACAATCGCGTTCTCTCCACGCGATAGCGGATCGAAGTAGTCGTCATACAGGAATCGCTTCGCCAGATCGTAGTAGCGCTGCTCCCCGGTTCGCTGCCACGCGAGAAACAGATTCTCCGGTATGGTGTAACTTTCATCGTCGGTCCCACCTGGCAGCGGCGGATCCTTGTGCGGTATGGCCTTCGGCGGCAGATACGGCAAAGCCGCATCGGTCGCGCGCATCAGCACATCGAGCGCAGTCGGATGATTTGCAAATACATGCGCGTCCGTCAGCCCGATCGAGAGCTTGTCGTAAATGTACGCAGGGAAGCGATAGCCTTGGTAAAACTTGCCGGCCTCATCGAGCGTCGCAGCGTATCCGCGAATCATGCGATCGATCTTGTCGTATGTAGCCTGATCGCGCGTCACCGCGTACATACGGGCCAACGCCGACACCCACTGCCCGTACGGGCAAGCCGGCGCAAAACCGGTGGTGCTGTACCATCCGCCCAACTCATCGCCCGGCGCCGGCAATCCTTCGCGCACACGAAACGGCCGCAGCAATCCGTCTTCATCCAGATTCAGCAGCAACGCGTGGTTCTCTTCAAACTGCCGTTGCGCCGGCCCGGGCGCCAAATCTACCTGCGCATAATCCACTTGATCGAGTAGCGTAGCCTTGAACGCCGCCGGCCGTTTTGCCTCCGCAAACGCCGGAACAGCGCGCCTCGCGCACACAGCGGCGGTCGCCGCCGCACCCCATTGCAACATCTCTCGACGGGTTATGCCGAGTGAACGGTATCTCATGCTTCCGATTCTATCGCCGCGCCTCAAGCCTCGTTCGGAGGCCCGGCGCGCACTTTTCTCGCCCCGCCCCGTATCTCCCAAGACAACTGCTGCATCAAAAGTAATGTTGCACCGGTTGACGCGCCGTTCCTCTCGCGCTAATCTCGCAATACTACATTTGGTAGACAACCCCAATACGCGGTTCCGCAAGGCAGCCCAGACCCTGGACATGATTCTGCCTCGCGCTCTCCGGCTCCCTTCAATCTCAGCCGTTTACCCGCAAGCGTGCCGCCGCGTGCGCCGGCGCCGTCCGCATTCATACCGCCCGGCAAACGCACCAGGAATGCCCGATAGCTTCTATACAAATCCTCCGGCCGTGGCCTCCTCATGCCGCTGCCGGTCCACATCCACTGCAAACCACCGTCCTGGAGGACGTTGAACCCTTTGAAGATCGCTCTGGAGATTACACCCAACCTCGAGCCCCTCTTTGGGACTCGCGATGAAAACCTCAGATTGATGGAAGACTCGCTCGGCGTTCGCATCGATCTCCGTTCTGACGCTGTGCACGTCGAAGGCACTGAAGACAGCGTGGCTCGCGTGCAGCGCATCTTTCAGGACTTTGAGATCCTCCGCCGCCAGGGAATCAATCCCCACAATGGCGAACTCAACGGCATGCTGCGCCTTGTCGTCGCCGATCCCGCCGCGTCTCTGCGCTCGGTTGCTGAAGCAGGCAAGCAGCGCTCGGTGGGCATCAAGCGCACGGTGCAGCCCCGCTCTCTCAATCAGCGTCACTATGTCGAAGCCATCGAGCAGTGCGACATGGTCTTCGGCGTAGGCCCGGCCGGCACTGGCAAGACCTATCTGGCCGTCGCCATGGCCGCTGCCGCCGTCAACGCCAAGCGCGTTGCCCGCATTGTTCTCGTCCGCCCAGCCGTCGAAGCCGGTGAGCGCCTCGGCTTTCTTCCCGGCACCCTCCAGGAAAAAGTCGATCCCTACCTGCGCCCGCTCTATGATGCTCTCTACGATATGCTCGATCCCGAGCGCGTCGACAAGATGCTCGAGAAAAACGTCATCGAAGTCGCCCCGCTGGCCTTCATGCGTGGCCGCACTCTCAATGACGCCTTCATCATCCTCGACGAAGCCCAGAACACCACCATCGAGCAGATGAAGATGTTCCTCACCCGCATGGGCAACAACTCCAAGGCCGTCATCACCGGCGACATCACCCAGATCGATCTGCCCAACCCGCGCAAGTCAGGCCTCGTTGACGCCATCAACATCCTCGACGGCGTCGAAGGCATCGCATTCTGCCACTTTGAAGAGTGCGATGTCGTCCGCCATCCGCTCGTTCAGCGCGTCGTTCGCGCTTACGACTCCGCCAAGCCCCGGCAGCAGGAGCTCCCCCTCACCCTCGGCGACGCGATTCAGGTTGGCGTTCCGCAACGCGTAGATCGCCAGGAGCCGCAACCACCCCATCCGGCCAAACCGCAGTAGCCGTACGCATCACGTAGAATCGGAATCATCGCGGGGCGCCACAGGACCGCCGTATCACGATGATTCTCCTCGACCCAGAATTGGAGCCTGGCCGCGCGCCGGCATCCGCCGCAGCGAAGCAAATCGCTGCGTCCGCGCCTTCACAACCCCAGAAGAATTTCCGCCTGCCCTCCACTCGCTCCCTTTCCCGCTTTCTCGCCGAGGCGCAAGCCGCCGTCCGGCTCCGCGGCCAGGTCACCGTCCTTCTCACCACCGACTCAACCATCTGCGATTTGAATCTCCGCTTCCGCGGCAAAAGCAAGCCCACCGACGTACTCTCGTTCCCATCGGCCCAAAATCTGCTCCAAAACGCAAAGCCGGCGGAGCGGGTCGCCGGCGACATCGCCATCAGCGTGGAAACCGCACGCCGCCAAGTCCGTCGAGCAAGGTCATTCCCTCACGACCGAAATCAATGTCCTCATCCTCCACGGCCTCCTGCACCTTGCCGGCTACGATCACGAGGCCGACGCAGGCCGGATGCGCCGCCGCGAGCGTCTTCTCCGCTCCCGCCTCGGCCTCCCGTCAGGCCTGATCGAACGCTCGGGCGAACAAGCCATTCCAAAAGCCCGCCATGCTGCGAGCGCCCGCCCCGCCGCAGCCCGCCTCATCAAACGCTCCCAACCGAAGTCCGCGAAAAAGCGGAGCCGCGCACAATGACTTCGCTCCAGATTCTCTTGCTCGTTCTCCTCATCGTGGTCGTCATCCTGGCCTCGTACATCCGTCGTGTCTACTCCGAGTTCGGCAAAATCCTCAGCCGCGAAGAACAGGAAAACATCGACGCCTGGGAGAAACTCATCGAGCCTCATCTCGGCCTCAGCCGCGAGCACGCCGCACTCTGCGCTGCGGTCCTTCAGCAGCTCACCCTGGGCCTCATTGCCTTAGAGTTTGGCGCGATCTTTTTCGTTCGCCCCGCGCACTTCGGGCCTCCCGGCATGCCTGAGCTTGCCCAGGCCATTCTCGCTGTAATCCTGGTCGTTGTCTTCGCCAACCAGCTCATCCCGTGGTTGCTCTTCAACCGCACGCGTGGCCTCTGGGTGGCGTCCCTCCTTTGGCTCATCCGTGTGTTGCTCTGGGTCACCACGCCGATTACCGTCTTCATCCGTTTCTTCTTCTCGGTCGGCTCCCTTGCTGAACAGCCGTCCAGCCCGGAAGAAGAAGCAGCCGTCGATGTCGAGGCGCTGATCGAAGCCGGCGAGGAAGAGGGAATCCTTGAGCAGAGCGACAGCGAGCTGGTCCGCTCCGCCGTCGAGTTTGGCGACAAGCTGGTGCGCGAAGTGATGACCCCGCGTCCCGAGATTTTCGCGGTCCCTGAAACCATCACGCTCGAGCGATTTCTCGAGCTTCTGCGCAAGCACAACTACTCGCGCGTCCCCGTCTTTTCCGGATCGCTCGACAACATCACCGGCCTCGCCTTCGCCCACGACCTCTTGCAGATTCCTGACGAAGAGGCCCGCACTCGCGCCGTCTCGAGCATCCGCCGTCCCGCTGCCTTCGTCCCTGAAACCAAACGCGGCTACGAGCTGCTGCGCGAGATGCAGCGCGAAAAGCAGCACATGCGCCTGGTCATCGACGAGTACGGCGGCGTCTCCGGCCTCGTCACCATCGAGGATCTTCTCGAGCAAATCGTCGGCAATATCCGCGACGAACACGAAACCGACACGCAGATCGAAGAACCGCAGCGCGAACCTTCCGGCTCATGGCTCCTGCCCGGCAGCTTTCCGCGCCGATCAGCTTGCCAACCTCATCGGCGAGCCCGTTGAGCTCGAAGAGCCCTATGAAGCTACGACCCTCGGCGGCCTGGTCAGCGAGATTGCCGGCCGCATCCCTAAAACCGGCGAAATTGTCTCGCTGGAGCCTCTCGGCCTGCGTGTCGAAATCGTCGCCTCCACCGGCCGCCGCATCGAGCGCCTGCGCCTGTTTCCGCCGACGGCGCGGCTGCCGTTCCCTAAAGAAGACTCGCGCGCTTCGTGATTGATTCGTGACTGACCTGATTGTGGCCGCCGCGCCCGTGCAGGGCCATTTTTAGCGCAGGGCTTGAGCGAAATTCAGCGGTCTGGCCTTGAACTTCGCCACTTGCGCCACTCCTCCGCCGTCATCTCCCAAATCTCCGACGCGCGCCTGCCGCAGACGTAGTCCTTTTCCTCTGTGCCCACCATTCGCATTCCTTGCTTCTCTGAGATTCGCCGCGACGCCGTGTTCTCTACGGCCTTTGAGACTCGCAGCAACGGAAACCCCAGCGTCTCAAACCAGAAGTCATTGGCCCACACGCACGCCTCGCTCATCAGTCCCTGCCCCTGCCACTTCAACCCCATCCAGAAGCCGCGATGGTTGCGCTCGGCTTTTCGCAGGTTGATGCTTCCGATGACGTGCTCCGGCACAGTTTTCAGCCGCAGTGTCCACGCCCACTGCTCGCCGCGTTCAATGGCAGGCAGCGCAACATCGCGCAGGTGCTTCAGCGCGCCATCCGTGGGATACGGCCACGGCACAACATTTTGCAGATAGCGCACAATCTCCCAGTGCGGAAACAGCTCCTGAATCTGTTCGGCGTCGCCAACCTCCAGTGGCTGCAAAATGAGCCTCTTTGTCTCGCCTGCTCGAATCATGCGCCGATCATATCAATTGGCATGCCGTTCCAGTTCGCCTCTGAACATGGGATTCGTAGCGTTCTGAACACGTCGCCAACTTCCCGGCAATCCAGGCAGCCCCACGATGCTTCCCAGGCGGCTCGATCAGTTCGGCAGTGACCAGATTTGACCGGGCTGATTGTGTCCGCAGGCCTGCATGCTCAAGGATGGGTCGGGCCCGTTTGCGGCGCCGGTGGTGAGGCATTTTTTGTCGCTGACATTCACAAGGTTGCCGGCCAGCGTGTAACTCCATCGTTGCGCCTTGCCGGAATCGCATCTCTGGACCATGGGCTTACTGTCGGCAACGGCCAGGCAGCCTTCCGCTGACCGCAAGGCTCCGCGCGCAGTCACGGTCCACTTCTCTGTGGATGAACCAGAACAATCTTCAACCTTGCCCGGAGAGACCAGGCAACGAGTGTAGCCGTCGATCGAACCGAGCGCTCGGCCAGTAGTCACAATGATCGCCCCCGAACGCGCCGGAGTCCCACACGAAGCACTGGGATGAATGCGCCATATCTCGGTATCGTGACTTGCAATCTCAACCTGCAACGTAGTGAGTGGCGACTGGCTGTCGCCGCTCCACAAGTTCTGCTTCTCCAGGCGGCAATTCGCGCCCCCCGCAAAGCCGAGATCCTCGGGATCGATTTGAACCCGGGCCGGCGCATCGCCGCGATTGAGCGCAGCAACCGCGTAGTCGCCGCCCTGCAACGGCTTGAACAGAACATCCACAACCGGGCTGCGCCGCACCAAGGTGGCCATTCGTCCCAGCGGATCCTGATCGATCGCGATCACTGCTCGGTTGCCAAGAATCTCTATCGCCTCCGGGCTGAGCCTGCCGATATCCGAGCTCAGGATCAGCGGCGCCGACATCATCGACCACAAAGCCATCTGGCTGCGGGATTCCGCCTGGCTCATCCCGCCGTCCCCGCCGATGATGAAGTCTGCATCGTTCCAGTTGCCGGGCTTCTGAAATCGTCCGAGCGGGAGGTTGTAGGCGTAGTTCCAAAGCACGCTCTTGAAGCGCGGCGTATCGGGACTCTTCGCATGGAAATTCGCCATGTCACTGGACTCGCGCCACAGCTGGCCGTATTGGCGAACCCAGGTCAACACGTCGTACCACTCCGGACTATCGTCGAAGTAGGCCGGTGCGGATTCCGAGAAGACGATGGGCCTGCCGACTTTTCTCAGTGCCGCACTCTCAGCAGCGTACGCCTTGCGAAAAACCGCAACCTTGTTACCCTGGTCAGGCACGTAGACGTTGCAGCCGTCCAGCTTCAGGTAATCCACGCCCCACAATGCAAACAATCGCGCGTCCTCAATGAAGTGATCCTTGCCGCCACCATTGGGCCACCCGCTGCCGGCAAATTTCCCGCAGGTCTCGTAGCCGGCGTCCTCGTAGATGCCAAATTTCAAGCCGAGGCGATGGATGCTGTCGGCAACCGGCTTCATCCCGTTCGGAAAGCGTTTCGGATCGGGCTGCAAATTGCCTTGAGCATCGCGAGTCTTCAGCATCCAGCAGTCGTCGATGGTCACAGTGTTATATCCGCGGGCCGCAAGGCCTGTCTTGACGAGTAACTCGGCATTGTCGACGATCGTTTGCCCGGTAAAACCACATTGGTAATGGGCCCAATCGTTCCAACCCATCGGCGGCGAGAGAGCAAGCGACTGGGCGTCTGCTGACGGTGCGCCTGAACCGGCGAGGGCAACCATACTCGCCAGGAAGATCGCGAGCACGAGGAAGAAGGCGCTTGATGAGACGCAATGCAACGATGATCGTCGAACTTTCATGGGAGATCCTCGATACGGCACCTTTTTAAAAACGCCGATCTTCTCCAGAATGATGTGGCCCGGAATCACGCGGCCCGAATTGAATTGACATCGTAGGTGAAGGGAAAAATGAGCAAAGCTTATTTATAGGGCACGGCAGCCGAGCGGGCAAATTCCCTTTGCCGGGAATCGAGGCCTTGCCTTGCCCCCTTTCTCCTACAACATGCCGTACACTCAGTCAGGAGTTGCACCGCGCGTGAAATCCGGATTCGTCGCCATTCTCGGCCGCCCCAACGTGGGCAAAAGCACCCTCCTCAACGCCCTCATCGGCGAAAAGGTGGCCATCGTCACGGCCAAGCCGCAGACCACGCGCAACCGCATCGCCGGCGTGGTTGAAGTTCCTGGGCGCAAGGGTGTACACCCCGCCGCGCAAATTGTCTTTGTCGATACACCCGGCGTCCATAAGCCTGCCTCGCAACTCGACCGCCGCATGTTGCAGGAGGTCCACGAGGCGCTTGAATCCCGCGACCTCGTCCTCGTCCTCATGGACGCGACGCGTCGCATCCAGCTCGAACCTGCGACCGGCAAAAAAGAAAAACGCGGCCACAGCGCATCAAGCGAAGACGAACTCCTCTTCTCGCTCGTCCGCAAACTCGACTGCCCCGTCTTCCTCGTCCTCACCAAAATCGACCTGGTGCGCAAAGACCATCTCCTCCCGCTCATCGACTCCCTCACACGCCAGTACAACTTCGCCCAGGTCATCCCTGTCAGCGCTCTCAAGCGCGACGGCCTCGACGTGCTGCTGCGCAAAATCGTCGCGGTTCTCCCCAACGGCGAGCGCTACTTCCCCAAGGACCAATACACCGATCAACCCGTGCGCTTCATGGTCGCCGAGCTCATACGCGAAAGCATCCTCATCGAGACCGGTGAGGAGGTTCCTTACGCTTCGGCTGTCGTCATCGAGCAGTTTGAAGAACCGGAGCCTTCATCCAAAGGCGGCAAGAGTCCGCTGACGCGCATCGCCGCGGTCATCTATTGCGAGCGTGATGGGCAAAAGGCCATCCTCATCGGCAAGGGCGGATCGAAGTTGAAGGCTATTGGCACGGGCGCGCGCCGCAAGATCGAGTCGCTTCTCGGCACGCGAGTCTATCTTGAGCTTCATGTGATCGTCGAGCCCGGCTGGCGCGACTCCCACGCTTTCATCGAGTCGCTCGACTGGCGCAACCAGCTGCAGGAATTAGCTTCGGAGCCGAACGACGAAGAAAGCTCAGAGGAACAGAAATAAGCCGTCCGATTGCGGCAAGCGAAAAAGGGGTTGCGGCAAAACAGCACCGCCCCTTCGCGGCTGTCGACCTCTCAGGCTTTGATCGTTACGAACGCTGGTGCGATGCCTTCGCTGGTTACGCCTGCATCGGTCGCGCCGCCGTTGCGCCGCAAGGAAATCCGTGCCCGTCCGTTGTAGAGCTGCACCACCCGCGAACCAGTTGACGTTCCCATGTTGTCGATCATGCAGCCGCAGCCCGCCACTGAAAAGCGCACCGTGTTCTTTGCATCCAGGCAGAGCACCCCGGCGGCGTCAAACAAAGTAGCTTCGATGGTCGCGGTCTCCGCGTCGCGCGCAATCTCGGCCAGCGCGAGCCGTGCTGGCTTTCTCCATTTCGCTGTCTGGTACTCGCAATCGACCTCATCTGTCACCGTCGCGCCATTCTTGCCGGCCACCACGCGCAAATGATTCTTGCCTGGCTTGAACTTGACCATCCAGCGCAGACCGGCGGCAGGAAAATCCTGGCTATTGCGTTTTCGCTGCCCCACGGACTCACCGTTGACGAACAGCTCCGCCGTCGGGCAATTCGAGTAAACCTTCACGATGCGCGGCTCGCCCTCAGCTCCCCAGCGCACCGGCCACGTGTGCCCGTAGATGTGCGCCATCGGTTCCTCGCTCCAGTACGACTGGAAGACCCAGTACCCCTCCTTCTTCGTCATGTCGCGCTCAATCACGCCCTTCTGGTTCACGCGAGGCACAGGATTTTCCACGCGCAGCGGCGTGGTGAAATCCTTAAAGGACCATTGTGCCGATCCCGTAAGCCACGGCAACGTCTCCTGCACCTTCAGGTACCAGTCGAACAGGTCGCAGGCATATGTCTCTGACCAATCGCCGTCGTTCGAAACAGAGGCCTTGGCTCCCTTTTCGAGCGAGTCCGGGGTGTTCTCTACCAGGTCTGCGTCGAATGGAGCCTTTGCCTCCACCGCTCCCGGCGCTTCAGAGTGCCGGCGAGCGTGGCTGTCGGCGCCCCACTCGATATGAATGAAGCGCTTCACCTTGTTGCGCTCTTTCTCAAGCGCCTGCTCATATTGGGTGTAGACGCCGCTGTACCATCCCGCCCAGATCGACGGCGAGTAAACGTCCGGAATATCGCGCGCAAAATCGCAGCGGCGCAACGACGTGTAGCGCGACGGATCCATCGTATGCGCCAGTCCGTTCATCTCCTGCATGAAATCGCGAATGGCCGCCTGGTCGATGGCCGGATACTCGTCCGGCCAGTCATCTTCGTTGCCCAAACCCCACATCACCACACTAGGGTGATTGAAGTGCTGGTCGATCATGTTGGCCAACATGACGCGTATATGGTCCTTCCACTTTTCGTCCCCCACACCCGATCGGCACCACGGCGCTTCTTCCCACACCAGCAAGCCGAGCTCATCGCACAGATCCAGCACCAGCCGCGCCTGCTGATAGTGCCCCAGCCGGACGAAGTTCGCGCCCATCGCTTTCGCCAGCTCCATCTCGGTGCGAATCAGATTATCCGGCTCCGCGGCAGCAAACTCGGCGTGATCCATGTGGCGCTGCGTCCCCTTCAGCAGCAGCCGTTCGCCATTGAGCTTGAACGGCCCATGGTCCACAAACTCCGCGTGCCGGATCCCGAATCGCTCTTCGACGGCGCTCTCTCCGTATGGCGTCGTCAGCCGCACGCTGCACGTGTAAAGACGCGGATGGGCGGGTGACCAAAGCGCCGGCGACGCCACGCTGCATCGTGCAATCTCCGCTTCGCCATCCCAGGCAGCAAGCGTCTTTTCCACGTGGGCAATGGGTTTGCCATTGTCGTCTGCAATCTCCACCGTCACCACGGCATTGCCTGAAAATCTCACCGGGTTATAAATGCGTGCCTTCACCGTCGCCGTCGCTTCAGCGCCCGGAGCCCAGGCGGGCGCAATGTGCACCGCCTCCAGCGAAACGGCGGGCACATATGCCAGGTGCACATGCCGGTAGAGACCGCCATACAGGCTGAAGTCGCTCAGGTCGGAAGGTGGCCGCTCCAGGTTCTCTGAGTTGTCGCACAGAACCGCAATCGGCACGCTCTCTCTCGTCGTGCCGCGGGTCGCCGCAACCGCGTCGGTAATATCGAAGACAAACTCGTCGTATCCGCCTACGTGCGTGCCCGCCAGCGTGTTGGCAACGTATACATGCGATGTCTGGCCGGCGCCTTCAAAGTAAAGCAGCGTGCGTCCGTCCTTCAGCGGATTTGCCACAGCAATCCGGGTCCGATACCAGCCGTGGCCGCGATAGTATGGCGTGTCGGGATCGCAGGCGTCGTAGTGGTTGAAACAGTGCGGCAGCGAGACCTTCTCCCAATCGGCGATCTCGTTGCCGCGCCAAACCTCCCACGGTCCATCCAGCGCCCCGCGGTTGTATTCCCACCCGGAGTCAAGACGCTTCGAGTCCGAGCAGGCCTCCGCATTGGCAAGAACCGGCCGCACAATGGATGCCCGCAGACGCGCGCTGCATTGCGCTGCTGCCGCGGCTGCCGCAATCGATTTCAGAAAACGGCGGCGAGTGAAATATTTTAATGAATGCGGCATAAATTCTCTATTCCAAGGACCTGATTTGCGCTTGCCGGTTTTTCTGAAAAGAAGCTCCTTGCGCAGTCTGAATCGATGCCCATCGCTCTTGTGGGATTTCGCTTTGTGGCATCGCCCGAGATGTGTTGCGCCGGAATTTCGTTGTTTTAAACAGATCCCCAGTCTCGGCTGTTAATCATTTCTCGGCATGCCTTAACAAAACCGTTCCCGGCTCGATGTGGCCACGAAAGAAAATGAACTAGCTCATCGTTCTACGCTTCGCAATTGCGGCGATTGCGCTTTCCCGGCCACTCACCAAACTTCCCGGCCTTCTTTCACGTACTTCACCAGCCCACTTGCCTGCCCGCGCCGGCGCGTTGTTTCCCGTTCAATCCGGGGATTCCGTTCGTCCGCTCCTTCCCGATGTGGAGGCCCTGCATCGGACTCGATCTTGCAAAGACAAACGGAACCCTCGGCGATCTGACCTCGAATGGCGTCAGAAGTTGAGTCGCAGCGTGAACTGCAACTGACGGGCACTGTTATTGGAAGACAGATGCAGGTTCTGGGTGCCGTCGCTGCCGCTTGGCGCCACCGATCCCTGGTTGTTGAACACGTTAAAGACGTCCATGTTGAACCGCAGGTTGACGCGCTCGGTGACGGGAAAGACCTTGAAGAGCGAAGCGTCGTTGACGATATTGAACGGTCCGTTGAGGACGGTCTTCGCGAAGGGGTTGGAGCCGGCCCAGCTGGCGCTGGATGAGGTGCTTGGGCCTGGAGCATAGGCGATCGCGCTTCCCGATGTAGCACCTGGGAGCAGAATGCTTACCTCATTTTGTCCGTAGTACGTTGTGTCTGTGCAATTGTTGGAAGTGGGCGTCTGGTATGGCGTGTAATTCGATGGCAGATTGGAAACTTCCTTTGCCGCCACCGCTCCCGGACATGAATTGCCGGTGATTGCAGAGGGGGCAATGTAGCCGTTCCACCACAGGTAGTTGTTGTAGCAGACGCCGCTGCGGCAGTCGGTGATGGGTACGCCGTGCTTGTAGGTTTTGAGAGAGCTGGTCGGCCCCCAGTTGGTAGCGGTGATCGTGAAATCGGACGAGTAGAGGTTGCCATCGCCGGCAATCTGATAGCCGCCAACCAACTCGTCGACCAGGCGGTTGACGTTGCCGAAGTAGTGCTTGCCGCGGCCGAAAGGAAGATCGACGACGTAGTTGTATTGCAGTTGCTGTTTCGGAGTCGCAGTATCGACCACTCCGTAGTTCTCGAACCGGTTCAGTGCCTTGTAATAAGCCCAATTCGGAGTACCCGTGGGCGGAGGAGGCGGCAATGCGGGTGTCACTGGCAGGCTCGACAACGCGTCGACTGCGGAATACGTGGAAAGCCCGGAGTTGGCATAGTTCGCGTAGGGATCGATTTGGTTGTCGCGGCTCCAGTTTCCACCGTCGCGCAGGTTTTTCTGCCAGTCGTACATCACCATCCACGCGACTCCGTGATGGTAGAGCTTTTGGAAGCTGGCCTGGAGCTGGTTGTCATTCGACCAGCCGCTCTTCTGGCTCATGCTGTTGCCGCCCCACGTGGTCTGATCGTAAGGACCAGTGGCTGTGCTGGAGTAAGTGTTCGCCTGGGAAGTTCCAATGACGGAAGCTCCGCCGTTCGGCGTGGTCTTACCGTTCTGCATCTCGTAGACGAAAGACGAGGGGTGATTGTTGTAGTTGAAGTACTGGTCAAGCCTGCCGCCGTGTGAGTACACATAACTGACACGCAGTGCCGAGTTCCACTTTAACGGCTGCTCGATTGTGAAGTCCGCGTTGCTGGCCAGGTCAACCGGATAGTCGGGGTTGATGGCGAAGTTGCCGAATCCCGGCAAAATCGAGGTGGTCGAGCCGCTGTTCACTACGCTCGTTGAGTTGACGCCCATCACCGGCGTGTAGCCTACGTTATTGGTAACGCCGGGCAGCGTGGCCGCGGTACTTTGCTGCGAACGCAGCAGGAAGCTGGGCAATCCGTCCGGTGACTGCGATGCGGAGTTGTACTGCATCTGGTAATTGATCTGGAATGGATTGTTGCCGGCAACGTTTTTCACGGAACTACGGAACGGCACCGGGAACGCGTATATTCCAAACCCACCGCGCAGAACCGTTCCCCACTTGCCAAAGGGCTGCCAAGCGGCGCCAACGCGCGGTTCGAGGACGAGATTGTTGTCATTGATGAGCTTGTCGGGCAGTCCAGCCTGCTGGGCCGTCTCAAACTTTGCGCCGTCAAACTCATCGTTGTTGATCGCTGCCTGGGTGGTATAGCCTTCTGAGATCAATGTTGAGATCGGGGCGCCGAGCACCATGGCGTCGTTCTTCAGATCGAAGCTCGTCATCA
Organism: uncultured Acidobacteriaceae bacterium; assembly: GCA_963758785.1. GTDB lineage: Bacteria > Acidobacteriota > Terriglobia > Terriglobales > Acidobacteriaceae > Telmatobacter. The sequence goes on along the minus strand of CAVWXA010000003.1, from coordinate 385,330 downwards.
GGCCATACTTCTCCCACATGGCCGGATGGGCCTCGTACCGTAGTCCGATGTTCACAGTCAGCGTTCTTGCCGCGTGGTAGTTGTCCTGGATATAGCCGTCGAACTCCATGTCGTGCATGTGCTGATACGACGCCTGCTTGTTGATGCTGTAGATTTGCGGCGCGCCGATAAAGAAGTCGGCGTTCAATTGACCGGTGTTTGCGTTATTGCTGTAAGCGTTGGACTTGATGGTCGAGGGATTCAGCAAGGCGGTGCCATAGCCGTTGAACTGGATGTTGTCCTGGGCTTCGTCGGGGCGCGAACCAAAGCGCTCGTGACGGTAGCGCCCGCCAAACATGAGCTGATGCTTGCCCATGGTCTTCACCAGGTTCTCGTCAAGGTTATCGATGATCTGGGTTACGCCATAAATAAACTGCGTGCCGTCAACCGGGAAAACAATGTTTTCGAAATACGGGAATCCCGGTTCGCCGAAGTTGTTGGGCAATCCCATTTCTTGCTCGAAGTTTGCCAACGGCGTGCCGCCCGCATTGTTCTGCTCCTGGAACCACTGCTGGCTGGCGATGGTTTCAGAATAAAAACTCGGCGAAAACACGTGCGTAAAGCCGAGCGCGGCGTTGACCATGTCGTATTGGTAGAACGTGTCACCGCTGGCGTTCGCCGGGTAGTTGACGCCGTTCACTTTGGCGGCAATTGTCGCCGGCTGCGAAGACGGCTGGTTACGCAGCACTGTCTGTGTTTCAGGAGTGTCGGTAAAGCGCAGATACGCGCGATTGTTTTCGTTGAACTCGTGATCCAGACGGAAGGTGTATGTCGGAGCGCGAAGCTCGGTGGGGTTGTTCGCGTTCAAGTTGGTTTGCACCAGCGGATTCACGCTCGCGTACTGAGGGCTCGGCAGCGGCGAGATTGCATTGACCACCTGGGCGGTTGGAGACTCGCGGCTGAGCGGGACGCAGTTGGCGTCGCCATTGCAGTTTGCTGGGCCAGCGCCGGGACCTTCGCTGTACTCCTGCGTAAACGTTTGACGGGTCCAGGTTCCAGTCGCGGCATTGTACTGGGTTGTGTTGGGATCGTAGAGCGTCTGCAGGACGCCGGAGCTGTTCTGCAAGGTGCTGAAGTCACCATTCCGCCACAAACTGGAGGGAACGGTCGCTGTTTCGCCGGCGATGCTGGCCAGCGAGTAGCGCTCATAAGCGAAGAAGAAGAATGACTTGTCTTTGCCGTGATAAAGATGGGGAATCACGATGGGGCCGCCCACCGAAGCGCCGAATTCATTGCGGATGTAAGGAGGTGCTACGTAGGTGGAGGGATTTTGACGCTGCTTGGCGATGCCCCAATAGCTGTTTCGCGCCGTTTCAAACAACGATCCATGCAGTGCGTTGGTGCCCGACTTGGTGGTGATTACGCCCGTTGCCGGAGTGGCATACTGCGCGCTGGTGCCCACTGTCTGCACGCGCACTTCCTGGATGGCATCAGGATCGGGAAACTGCGCTTGTCCCACGTGGCCGCCACCAAATTCGCGGCCTTGCAGCGTAACGCCGTCGGCAACGTACTCCATGCCGTAGCCCATCAGGCCGTTGGCGCATTGCCCGTTGCTGTCCTGGTTGCAGCTTCCCAAACCCGGCGTGGATTCAGCAGCCAGGTTCAGTATGTTGCGTCCGTTCATCGGCAATTGGTTGATGCGCTGGTTCTCAAGAGTCGAGGAGATGGTGCCATTGTCGGTGGTCGTGAGTTGAACTGTGTCAGAAGATACGGTGACCTGCTGCGTGACGGCGCCCGCTGTCAACAAGGGGCTGATCTCTGCGTTTTGAGCCACCAGCAGCTCAATCGTCTGTTTGTAAGTCTTCATGCCCGGCGCGGTGATGGTCACGACATACGTTCCCGTGAACAGGTCCGGAACCTGATAGAAGCCCACGTTGTTTGATCTTGTGTCTACAACAATGCCGGTGCCCTGGTTCACAACATGGATCGAGGCGCCGGGTATTACGGCGCCGGTAGGATCGGTTACTGTGCCTTGAATTGACCCTGCGCCGCTCTGCGCAAAGGCGCCTGCACAAAACGTAGTCATTGCGAACAAAACGCACAATGCCACGAGCGTGCGCGACACGCGCTTAACTAGATCTCTCATTTGCGTTCCTTCCTCCAAAAATTTACGGCTGATCCGGCAATCGCCATCTCAGGCTGCACATCAATAGTTGTCTCGACGAGCAAGGTCCCGTCGTGCCAGCCGCGCGAGGCGGCTCGAACTGGAGTGGGTGACAGGGGTCACCGAACACCCCTTTTTTGCCTCCAACTCCCCATGCAAAATACTTCGTTCGAAAGACGCCACACCCACTCTGAACCTAACCGGAGCGTGGAATTCGCATTGCTTTCGATTTACGTTGGAGGTTCTACAGAGAAATGAACTGAGTTGGCAAGTGACTCACGGTTTGCCCCATGAGCGTTAAGCTATCAACTTGAAAAATCTAAGGGTTATATCGCGAATTCCTCTTGTGCCAAACGTTACTTTTGGGGTGCTCTCGTCAAGCCGGCGATCCCGGGACCGCCGATACGCAGCGGAGGACGCTGCCCGGAAACGTTGAATTCGCTTAAAGCAATTGGAAGGCGCCAGAGTGATCGCTTCCTGGTCAGCGAACGATCTTGAAAGCTCCGGAACTTGATGGCGGCGCGCCGTAATCAGAGTCGAATCCAAGTTGCAGCTTGGCCGCCTCCGACATCATGCCCCGGTGCCACGGCGGATCGAAGACAATCTCCACCTTGACTTCGTTCACCTCAGGCAGCCGTGCCAGTTTGCGCTCGACCTCCGCCTTGATCACGTCCGACATGCTGCAGCCCGGAGCGGTCAGCGACATGCGCACGTCGATCCGCCTGCCTCCGCCCTCGAGCGAAGTCGCCGCGGCCGCATAGACAAGGCCCAGGTTCACAATGTCGACCGGAATCTCCGGGTCGCGCACCGTCTTCAGCTGCTGCCAGATCATCTCATCGCGGAATGGCCCCGGAACCGGCGCATCATCCTGTTTGGAAGGTAAAGTAGCCACTGCTCAATTCCCAGCCGTCACTCGGTCGAAACCGGTTCGTGTTTGCCTTCGAGGGCCGATTGCAGGGTATGCCAGGCCAGCGTCGCGCACTTCACGCGCGCCGGAAACTTCGAGACACCTGCGAATACAGCCAGTTTGCCTAAGTCCGACGCATGCGCCATTGCGTCCTCGTTGCCCGTTACCAGGCGATGAAACTGCTCAAAGAGTTGCGCCACCTCTGCTTTGCTCTTTCCTTTTAAGACCTGCGTCATCATCGACGCAGAAGCGCGTGAGATCGCACATCCCGAGCCCTGAAACCCGATGTCGCGAATGGCGTCATCCTCGACGTCGACAAACACCGAGCACCGGTCGCCGCACAGCGGGTTATATCCTTCAGCCTCGCGGTTAGCCGATTCCGGCCGGCGATAGTTGCGCGGCGCCTTGCTGTGCTCCAGAATCACTTCCTGATAAAGATCTCCGAGATCGCCCCTGTCCGCCGTCACGCAAACACCCCTTGCGCCTTGCGAATCCCTTCCACCAGCGCATCCACTTCTTCTTTGGTGTTGTAAATGCCAAACGAGGCCCGCGCTGTGGCGGAAATGCCGAATCGATCCATCACAGGCTGTGCGCAATGATGCCCGGTGCGAATGGCGATCCCTTCCCGATCGAGAATCGTTCCCAGATCGTGTGGATGCACGCCCTCGAGCACAAACGACAGCACCCCGGCCCGCTCCCTCGCCGTTCCAATCAGGTGTACACACGGCAATGCGCTTACCATTTCGGTGGCATACGCCAGCAGTTCCTGTCCATGAGCCGCAACTTTGTCCATGCCCAGCTCGCTAATGTAATTGAGCGCCGCGCCCAGGCCGATGGCGCCGGCAATGTCGGGAGTGCCCGCTTCGAACTTGTAGGGCACCACATTGTATGTGGTCTTTTCGAAGGTCACGGAGCTGATCATGTCGCCGCCCCCCTGGTACGGGGGCATCTCCGCCAGCATTTCCTCTTTCCCGTAGAGTACGCCGATCCCCGTGGGCCCATAGATCTTGTGCCCGGAGAAAGCGTAAAAGTCGCAGCCCAACGCCTGCACGTCTACCGCCATGTGCGGAACGGCCTGTGCGCCATCCACCAGCACAGGCACACCCTGTGCGTGAGCAAGCTGAATGATCTTGCGCAGCGGGTTCACCGTACCCAGCGCATTCGACACATGGGCCACGGCCACGATACGCGTACGCGGCGAAAGCAGTCTTTCGAATGCGTCCAGCTCCAGCTCGCCGGCGTTGTTGATCGGCGCCACGCGCAGGTGTGCGCGCTTTTCTTGGCACAGCATCTGCCACGGCACAATGTTCGAGTGGTGCTCCATGGCGGTGATGAGCACCTCGTCGCCTTCGCCCACATTGGCGCGGCCGTAGGTCTCAGCCACCAGGTTGACGGCCTCCGTTGCGCCCCGCACGAAGATAATTTCGTTCGCATCGGCAGCCTGGATGAATCGCCGTACCATCTCCCGCGCCTCGTCGTGCGCCTCGGTGGCGCGCACGCTGAGCGCGTGCACACCGCGATGGACATTGGCATTGTCGTGCTCGTAATAGCGCACGATGGCGTCGATAACCACGCGCGGCTTTTGCGAGGTGGCTGCGCTATCTAGATAGACCAGCTTCCTGCCATGGATCTTCTGGTCAAGGATGGGAAAATCGCACCGGATCCGCTCTACATCCAGCGCCGCTGAACCAAGGCCGGTCCGATGTGCCGCGGTGCTCATCCCACTTCCTCCCAGTTCTGCGCGTCTTCCACCGTAGATGCAACTATCGGCGCGCCGGATTCGTTTCGCAAAAGCTTCTGCAAGCCGTGTCGAATCAGATTTTCCGCGAACTCCCTTGCTGCCGGCTCCTTCATGCGCTCAAGGCACTCCGCGGCGAAAGCATAAAGCAGCAGGTCCCGCGCTGAAGCCTCGTCTAATCCGCGCGCGCGCAGGTAAAAGAGCTGCTCTTCCTCAAGCTGCCCAATCGTGGCTCCGTGCGTACACTTCACGTCATCGGCGTGAATTTCAAGTTGCGGCTTGGTGTCGATGCGCGCATTGTCTGACAGCAACAGGTTGCGGTTGGTCTGCTTGGCATCGGTCTTCTGCGCGTCCTTATGCACGATGATCCGGCCGTGAAACACTCCGCGCGCCGACCCGGCCAGAATGCCGTTGTAGAACTGGCGGCTGCTGCCCTGCGGCTGCGCGTGCTCCACCAGCATGTAGTTGTCGAGATGCTGATGGCCTGCGCCCACGAACAAACCGTTAATCAGGCATTCCGCGCCTTCTCCGCCAAGAACCGGATGCACGTTGTTCCTCACCACGCCGCCGCCCAGCAAAATGGAGTGGGACGATATGTTTGTCCCCCTCGCCTGTTCCGTGCGCAGAGTGGAGACGTTAAAGGCTGCAAAATTCTCACGCTCAATCAGGTAATGCGAGACCACGGCGCCCTGCCCCGCCGCCAGCTCAGTCACCGCGTTTGAAAAGGCAGCTTCGGTTCCAATCGAGACGTAGTCTTCAATCACGGCCGCCTGGCTTGCCTCTTCCGCCACAACCAGCGTGCGCGGATTCGTCATGATCTCGCTGCCTGCGCCCGCCGAAACATACAGCAGATGAATCGGCTTTTCGATCACAGCTCCGCGGCGGACACGCACATACGCGCCGTCTTCCCACAGCGCCGAGTTCAGCGCCGCAAACACATCCCGGCGAACATCGGCATAGCGGCCCAGGTGCTGCTCAATGCCCTCTGGAGCGCAGCCTTCGGGCGCGCAACCGGTCGCGCTGCAATCGAGCGCTCGTGCCAGCGCGCAAACCTCCAGGCCCTTGGGAAGGTTCCCCATCTCCGAAAGCGCTGGCGCAAAATGCCCATTGACGAAGACCATCTGGCAAGCCGCGCCCGCAACCTTGAATCTTTCTATCTCTTTCGAGGTCGAAACCTGCATCGCCTTGGGGCGCGCGCCGGAATGGCGTCCGCACCAGCGCCGCTATGTTCGTGAATCGCCAGTCTTCGTCGTGCGTGGTCGGAAATCCCTTAGCGTCAAATCGGCCCCACGCTTCCTCGCGCAATTGCCGCAGCCAGACCGGCTCGCGCTTTGCTCCCTGCGCGCGCACCTCGCCGTAAGCTTCAAAATAGTTGCCCAGCCGCTCAGTTGCCTTCAGCATCGTTCTCTCGCTTCCGCCTCCTTGCTCGTGATTGTGCTCATGCCGGCAACGCCTGCTGCGCTTCCGTTTCCACCCAGCCGTATCCCTTCTCTTCGAGTTCCAGCGCCAGTTCCGGACCGCCCGAACGCGCGATCTTTCCGTCCACCAGGACGTGTACGAAATCCGGAGGGATGTAATCCAGCAGCCGCTGATAGTGCGTGATCACAAGAAACGCCCGCTCGGGGCTGCGCATCGCGTTCACGCCCTGCGCCACGATTCGCAACGCATCGATATCCAGGCCGGAATCCGTCTCGTCCAGAATCGCCAGCTTCGGCTCCAGCATCGCCAGCTGCAGAATCTCGTTGCGCTTCTTCTCCCCGCCTGAAAAGCCTTCGTTCACCGAGCGGTTCATCAGCGTCTCGTCCATCTCCAGCAGCTTCAGCTTCTCCTTGTAGAGAGGCAGAAAATCCATCGCGTCCAGCTCGTCCTCGCCGTGATACTTTTTGATCGCATTCATTGCCGAGCGCAGAAAATACGCGTTGCCAATCCCCGGAATCTCCACCGGATACTGGAACGCCAGGAACAACCCCCTCGCAGGCCGCCTCTTCCGGCTTCATCTCCAGCAGATCCTTCCCTTGAACAAGACTCTGCCGCGCGTAACCTCGTAGGTCTCGCGCCGCGCCAGCACCTGCGCCAGCGTGCTCTTGCCCGAGCCATTCGGGCCCATGATGGAATGCACTTCGCCCGCATTCACCGTCAGATTCACGCCCTTCAGAATCTCGTGGCCATCCACCTTGGCGTGCAAGATCTTCAATCTCTAACAATGCCATTCGTCTTCTCTCTCCATTCCATGTAGCGCCAGTCTTCCGACCGACTGTCGTGCGGACCCTCAGGTCCACGCGATCTGTTCCCTGTTCTCTGTTCTCTGTTCTCTGTTACTCTGTTCTCCGCCTCTTACCCCACGCTGCCTTCCAAACTCACGCCCAGCAGCTTCTGCGCTTCCACGGCAAACTCCATCGGCAGCTCGCGAAACACCGTCTTGCAAAAGCCGTTCACGATCATTGAAACCGCATCTTCCGCCTTCAGCCCGCGCTGGCGCAGATAAAAAAGCTGGTTCTCGCCGATCTTCGAGGTCGACGCCTCGTGCTCCATGCGCGCCGTCGCATTCCGCACATCAATATAAGGGAAGGTGTGCGCGCCGCACCGGTCGCCGATCAGCAGCGAGTCGCATTGCGTGTAATTGCGCGCGCCCGTCGCGCCCTTCAGGATCTTCACCTGGCCGCGATACGTATTCTGCCCGTAGCCGGCCGAGATGCCCTTCGACACAATCGTCGAGCGCGTGTTCTTGCCGATGTGAATCATCTTCGTGCCGGTATCGGCCTGCTGGCGGTTGTTGGTCAGCGCCACCGAGTAAAACTCGCCCACCGAGTTGTCGCCCTGCAGAATGCAGCTCGGATACTTCCACGTGATCGCCGACCCGGTTTCCACCTGCGTCCACGAGATCTTCGAGTTCACGCCCAGGCACTTGCCGCGCTTGGTCACGAAGTTGTAGATTCCGCCGCGACCTTCCTTGTCGCCGGGATACCAGTTCTGCACGGTCGAATACTTGATCTGCGCGTTGTCGAGCGCGATCAGCTCCACCACCGCGGCGTGCAACTGGTTTGTGTCGCGAATCGGCGCGGTGCAGCCCTCCAGATAGCTCACGTACGAGCCTTCGTCGGCCACAATCAGCGTGCGCTCGAACTGCCCCGTCTCTGCGGCGTTGATGCGGAAATACGTCGACAGCTCCATCGGGCAGCGCACGCCCTTCGGCACATAGACAAACGATCCGTCGGTAAACACGGCGGCATTCAACGCCGCATAGAAGTTATCGGTATGCGGCACCACCGTTCCCAGGTACTTCTTCACCAGGTCCGGATGCTTCTGCACCGCCTCTGAGAACGAGCAGAAAATCACGCCCATCTCCGCCAGCTTGCCCTTGAACGTAGTCGCGACCGACACGCTGTCGAAGACCGCGTCCACGGCCACGCCCGATATGCGCTTCTGCTCGTCGAGCGGAATGCCCAGCTTTTCGTAGGTGCGCAGAATCTCCGGATCCATGACTGTCAAGGCTGTCGATCACAGGCTTCTGCTTGGGCGCCGAGTAGTAGGCGATGTCCTGGTAGTCGATGGGGCCAAAGGTGATGTTGGCCCACTTCGGCTCGCCCTCTTCGCGCTCCATCTTGAACCAGTGGCGCAGCGCGTTCAGCCGCCACTCCAGCATGAACTCCGGCTCGCCCTTGCGCGCCGAAATCAGCCGGACCATCTCTTCATTCAGCCCTTTAGGGACACGGTCCTCGTCGATCTCGGTGACGAAGCCCCACTTGTAGTCCTGTCGCAAGATCGCGAATTGTATCGACACTCGAACTCATTCATCCTCCACGGGACTTGGTCTTGAAGCGCCCTGCTGCGTCATCGCGCATTCCCGATCGCGGCCTCGGCGCCTTACCGTTGCAGCAACCACGCCAGGACCCGCGCAATCGGTCATCCCGCAATATAGGACTTATTTAGTCCTATATTAGTTGAGTGTACTCCCGATACCCATCTGTTTTCAAGGCCCGGCGGCTGCTGCCGTAACCATCGCCCTTCCAGATACTCTACGCCTGGGGTACGGAGCTTCTTTTTAGGGGTTTTCCCGGGATGCGACGGGACAGTTCGACTTCCGCTTAGTGGGCTTCGCTCCTGCGGTGGGGCCCAGGCTCGCGGACATGGCTGGCTTCAAAGCTCACGATCTTCCACTCTCCCTGCGCATCTCGCACGTAGACGTGCGTGTAGCGGTAATTCGCCGGTGACCGGGCCTTCGGGGTTGGTGGCCTCGATGTTGGCCAGCGAGGTAACCACCGCGGTGGTGCCGTAGAAGCGCACCTTGCGGTCGGTGATATCGAGGCTGGTGACATGCACTCGGCCGGAGCGGAGATTCTCCAGCGTTTCTTCTCGCGATTGCAGCTGCCAGAGGACGTGATGGCCATGTAATCGTCGGACAGCAAGCAGTCCAATGCCTTGGTGTTTGCGGTGAGCATGGCATTGCGCCATTCATCTTCCAGCTGATCGATCTCGTGGCGGCTCTCGTGCTTTTGCGCCAGCGGCATTCCAGCACGAAGCGGAATCGCACTGCCCCCAGCGCAAGCGCGATGACAATGGCCCACGCACCGCGGGGGCGGCGGTAGAGACGGGGCTCAATCGATCCGCGGCTAGAACCCGGCATACGCGTCCACGGTATTCCCGGAACGGTGCGTTGGTCAAATAGATTTCTCATAAAGGCGCACCTGCCGCCCTTCCGCATTCCCGTCCCGCGTTCGGTCTTTCCCCATCAGCCGCCAATTAGACGATGGAGAGCGTCGATACGAGAGCGCGCCATTTTCGCGGCAGGCGCCTGCGACTCTCGCGCTCGACTGCCTCCGGCAAATTCCTCGAGAACCCTCGATTTCATTGGCGTGTAGGCTCTCTTGCTTCCGTCAATAACCCTTAGGACTTCAAGTGCGTCGAGCGCCTCGGCAAACTCCGGCAAGCACGATGGTCTGGTCCCGGTCCGGGCCGGTGGAGACCATGCCGATCCGCGCTCCGCTCTCGCGCTCCTGAAAAGCTAAGGTAATCGCGGGCAGCCTGCGGCAGCTTGTCGAACTCGGTGATTCCCTCTGTCGACTGGCGCCAGCCCTTCAGCGTGGTGTAGCGCGGCTTGATCGCCTCCAGACCGCGCACATCGGCGGGAATCTCGTCCGTAACTTTCCCGTCGATCTCGTATCCGATGCACACGGGAATCTCCGCCAGCTCGTCCAGCACGTCGAGCTTGGTCACCACCAGCCATTCCGCGCCGTTCACCTGGTTGGAGTAGCGCAGCATCGGAATATCGAGCCAGCCGCAACGCCGCGGCCGCCCGGTCACCGCGCCGTACTCGTGGCCGCGTGCGCGCAGCACATCGCCCGCAGCATCGTGAATCTCGGTGGGGAACGGCCCTCCGCCCACGCGCGTCACATACGCCTTGGTCACAGAGATCACCGTCCCGATCGCTCGTGGGTCCCACGCCGGTTCCCGTCGCCGCGCCGCCGGCCGTCGCCGAAGACGACGTCACAAATGGATACGTTCCGTGATCGATGTCGAGCATTGTCCCCTGCGCGCCCTCGAACATCACGCTGCCGCCCTTGGCGAGAATGTCGTTGAGCAGCCGGCCGGTATCGGCGACAAGCGGCCGGATCTTCTCCGCCGCCGCGGCGTATTCGTCGTACATCTTCGCCGGGTCGAGCGGATCGGTGCCGAACAGCGCATGCGCGATGGCGTTCTTTTCCTGCGCAGGCGGCCTCAATATGCGTCTTCAGCAGCGCAGGGTGCAGCAGGTCGACCACGCGCAGCCCGCTGCGCGCCATCTTGTCTTCGTAGGCCGGCCCAATGCCTTTGCTCGTGGTTCCGATCTTCTTGCGGCCCGGCGCGGTTTCCGCCGCCAGCTCGATCATGCGGTGGTAGGGCAGGATCACCTGCGCGCGGTTCGAGACAAACAGCCGCCCGTCGAAATCGAGTCCCGTCTTGCGCATCCGGTCGATCTCGTCCAGAAAATAGATCGGATCCAGCACCACTCCGTTGCCGATCACGCCTTTGCATCCCGGCCGCAGCACGCCGCAGGGAATCAGCTGCAACACAAACTTATGCTCGCCAATGATGACCGTGTGCCCGGCATTATGCCCGCCGGCGTAGCGCGCCACGGCAGAAAACCGCTCGCTGAGCACGTCTACGATCTTTCCCTTACCCTCGTCGCCCCACTGGGCGCCCAGCACCACAGCCGTCTTCGCTCGCATCGCCGTCCCAATTCCAGACCCTGATTTCACACCCTGCACTCACACATCGACCCGCCGTAGCCGTCAATTCTGACCGCTGCGCGCGGGTGCATATAGAGGATGCGGTCTGCTTCCCCGCAACCTCTTCAATTTTAAACCCCCGGTGCATGCAACGCCGTGTGCCTCGTCGCACTCCCTGTTAACCAATGCCGCCGCTCGTCCGTTCTATGTGCAGAAGCGTCTCACTGACCTTCTTGAATGAGGAAATTCTGAAATGAACCATCGTCTTCGCTTATTCCCGTGGATTTTGTGCGCTGGTGTGCTCGCGCCGGCAATCTGGGCGCAGAATGGCGCTCCGGTGAACACAGCCGCTCAGCGCCAGGCCGACCGGCAGTCGCAACGGCAGGTCCAGAGGCAGGACGCGCCCCCGCCGGCCCCCACCGATCAGGATGTGGCCGCCACGCAGGAACAGTTCCTGAAACTCCTGCGCCTTAGCCCGGTTCTGACGTCCGTCGTGGCGCGTGACCCTTCGCTGCTTGCCGATGAGCAGTACGTGACCCGCAACAATCCCGAACTGGCGCAGTTCATGGCCAGCCATCCCGATATCGCAAAGAATCCCGAGTTCTATCTCTTCAGCCGGCTCGACCAGCGCGGCGGCCATCGCGATCAAGCCCTTGAGCGCGCCGTCTGGCCTGATCTTGTGCCGGCCGACCACGAGCCCTCTCAGGTCTCCGCGGTCATGCACGATATGGTTCCCATCATTCTCTTCCCGGCCTTCCTTCTGGCGATCGTGTGGGTCGTCCGCATCTTCGTTGAGAACCGCCGGTGGAACCGCACCTTCAAATTGCAGAGCGAAGTCCACGGCCGGCTCATCGACAAGTTCACCTCGAGCCAGGAACTGGCCGCCTACATGCAAACTGAGGCCGGCAAGCGCTTCCTTGAGGCGTCTCCCGCCGCGCTCGGCACCGATATGGGGGTCCGCATGCCGAATGTGGTCGCCCGCGTGCTCACACCGCTCACCGCAGGCATCGTCCTGGTGCTCTCGGGAATTGGCCTGCTCCTGCTGCGCAATGCTCAACCGGATATGACCACGCCGATGCTCGTTCTCGGCACGCTCTCGCTCATGCCCGGCATCGGGTTTATCCTCTCCGCAGGGGCCACCTGGATCGTCGCCAAGCGGCTTGGCATGCTGCCCGAGAAAGACGACGCCGACGGCGCGGCTCCAGCACAATTCAACCCGCATGACCGGCCATGAGCCGAAAGGAACTGGATCATGGCCGCAGCCGTAACAGAGGTACGCATGTCCTGGGACTTTGCATTACCGGGCGCCTTTGCAGGCGGCGCACTCGACGCCGCCGGCGCCCGCGCCTCTGACCCTCCCATGGATAACGAGGCCTTCGCCGCCTTTTACGAGCGCTCCGCGCGTCCGCTCTGGGCCTACCTGGTGCGCGTGTCCAGCGATTCTGCGCTGGCTGAAGACCTGATGCAGGAAAGCTATGTGCGCTTCCTGTGCGCATCCGGCGCTCCATCGCTCGAGGCCGACGGAGAAGTGTCCGCACGCCTCTACCTCTTTCGGATTGCCACCAACCTGCTGCGCGACCACTGGCGCCGCCCGCGCGCAGCCTCCATCGAAGAGATCCCGGAAGAGTTTTTTGCGGCGACCGGTAACGCGGCACAATCCGATTCGCAGATTCTTCTTGGGCCCGCCCTCGCACAGATGAAGCCACGCGAACGCCAGCTTCTCTGGCTGGCCCACGCCGAGGGCTACTCGCATCGCGAGATCGCGGCGATTACAGGCCTGGCCTCGGCGAGCATCCGCCTCCTGCTCTTCCGCGCGCGACGTAAGATCGCAGCCCTCCTCCGCGCGCAGGAAGCGCCCATCGGGAGGCAAGCATGACGCTGACCTCCTGCCCATACGAAAACGAAGTCCGCGAGTTGATCAACCGCGGCCAATGGCCCGTCGCCGCGGCGACCGCGCCCGAGCTCCGCGCCCACTTGAGCACCTGCCGTACCTGCAGCGATCTGGCGCTCGTCTCTGAAGCCTTCCAGAGGGCGCGCGCCCAGGCAATCGCTGCGGCGCGCCCTGGCTCTGCGGGCGCCCTCTGGTGGCGAGCCCAACTGCGCCGCCGCAATGCCGCTGTCGAACGCATCGGCCGCCCGCTCCTTCGCGCCCAGATCTTTGCGCTCGCGGTCAGCTTGCTCGCGGGCATCGGCTTCACCGTCTTTGAAGCCCGCAACGGCATCGCCTGGCTTACCTGGCTCCAGGAGCTTCCCCAAACCGCCGCGCTGCATTGGGATGAGCTGCGCTCCGCAGGCGCTCTCGATCAAAGCTGGAACTGGATGGTTCTGCTCCCCGCTTTCGCCACGCTCGCCCTTCTCGGCGGCGTAGCCATCTACCTGGGCGCGGACAAACAATAAGGACAGTACTCCGGCACACTATTTCAGTTGCGAAGAAGCCCTCACGATCAGCTCCGGTTCCAGAATCACGGTCCGTGGCCGCGCCGATGCCGGCTTTTCGAGCAGCGTCATGATCATTTTCGCGGTACGCTCCCCGATCTCCCTTGACTTCTGATCGACGCTCGTCAATGGCACCTGCAACTTGCTGCTGTAGTGAAAATTCCCGCAGCCCACAATCGCCATATTCTTTGGGATACGCAGCCCCGCTTCAAGTGCCCGGTCCATGGCGCCCACGGCAACGGTGTCGTTGAAGCAAAAGAGTCCGTCGGGCCTCGGCTTCAGCGTCAGGATCTCCTCCATCGCCTTCCTTCCCCTGGTTTCGCCATCGGAGTCCGAAGCTTCGCCGCACGCAACAATATAGCTGGCAGGCAGCTCGATGCCATGCCGCTCGAGCGTTTCGCGATAGCCCTTAGCCCGGTCGTTGCCCACGTTGGTTGCGGGGCCGCGAATATGCGCGATGCGCTTACATCCTTGCGCAATCAGATGCCCGGTTGCCAGTTCGCCAACTTTGCAGTCGTCTACGCCCACAAAATTGCACGGGAAACGCGGAAAACTTCTGTCGACCAGAACCAGCGGCACGCCCGCCTCGCCGAACTTTCGCATGCTGTCAGGCTCTTTTTGGCAGCTGGCCACAACAAAGCAATCCAGATGGTGGGCGAGCATGTGCTCAATCTCGTCCTGCTCCAGCTGCGGATCGCTTTCCGAGGAAGACACGAGCAGGAAATATTCCTTCTCTCTCAGCTTGGCGGAAAGCCCCTTCGCAATCTCCGCGAAAAACGGGTGAATCAAGTCCGGGACAACAAGCCCGATCAACGAACTGCGTCCCGTCACCAGGCTGCGCGCCGTCAGGTTGGGCCGATAGTTCAGCCGCTTGACGCGCTCAAGAATTTTTTCCTTGGTGTCTTTTGCAATGTCGGGCCGGTCACGAAGCGCTCGCGAGACGGTGACCACCGAAACCCCGAGTTCATCCGCGATGTCTTTCAGCCGAACAACCATAATGTCAGTTTAGTTAACGGTAGCTCCCCACGCGAAGAATTTTACTTCGTATTGGCCCAGTGTTGGTCGCATGTAAGGTCGCCGCAACGCGATGTCCGTGTGAAAGCTACGTGCACAAGTCATGGGTGGAACGGCTGGATTCTTCCAGATCGTGGTCGCTATCGCGGTACACAACGTCGCGTCCGTCGCTTGAGCCCTCAGTTGAAGACGCGTCTGCTATAGTGGCTGCGCGGTAATTTTGGTCTTATTTCGTAAACGCTAACGAAAACCCAAGTCCGGACGCGAAAGAGAATCCCCGATTAGGAGACATCCATGAATTGGAATGAAAGCACGAGACGGTTGTTCTTGAAGCAGTTTGGCGCGGCGGGTGCCGCGGCATTGGCCGCCGCGAACGCTGCCCCTCACGCAGGTGGATTGGCGTTGCCACAGGCTTCCGGTGGGCAGCCCGCTGCGCAACCCGAGCCTACGGCGGCCGACCAGAAGCAGGCCGCCACCCGCGAAGCGCGCATGGCCTGGTGGCACGAGGCCAAATTCGGCATGTTCATCCACTGGGGTCTCTACAGCGTCATCGGCCAGCATGAATGGGCCAAGGAACAGGAAGGCGTCCCCCTCCTGCAGTACGAGATTCTCGCCAAGCACTTCCATCCCAAGCCGAATGCCGCGCGCGATTGGGCGCGTCTCGCCAAGCGTGCCGGCCAAAAATACATGGTGATGACGACCAAGCATCACGAGGGCTTTTGCAACTTTGATACCAAGCTCACTGACTACAACGCCGTGCAACAGGGACCGGGCCGCGATCTCGTTCGCGAGTACGTTGAAGCGGCTCGTGCGGAGGGTCTGCGCGTCGGCTTCTACTACTCGCTTATGGATTGGCATCATCCCGACGGCGCCACCTGCAAGACGGACGAGGCTGCCCGCCGCCGTTTCGTCGATTACACCCACGGCCTCATCCGTGAGTTGATGAGCAACTACGGCAAGATCGACGTTCTCTGGTACGACGTGGCGTGGCCCCTCAACGCCGAGCAATGGGAATCGGAGCGCATGAACGAGATGGTCTTCCAGTTGCAGCCCGACATCATCGTCAACAACCGCAACCTTCTGCCCGGCGACTTTGCCACGCCCGAGCAGCGCATCGAAGCTTCGGCCGTTGGCCGCGCCTGGGAGTCGTGCATGACGCTCAATAATAGCTGGGGCTTTAATCGCGCCGACGATCAATGGAAGACGCCAAAGACCATCGTCGACAACGTGATCACTTGCGCGCGCGGCGGCGGCAATTATCTGCTCAACATCGGTCCTGAACCAGATGGTTCAGTCCCGCCCGCGTCCGTCGAGGTCCTTGAAGCGGTCGGCGCCTGGCTCGACACAAACGGCAAGGCCATTTACGGCACCGAGCGCGGATCACTGGTTCCCAACGCAAGCTGCAATTACTCGCGCCGCGGCAACACCCTTTATGTCCACGTGTACGGGTGGCCCGGCCACACGCCCGCTGCGGAGTGGCTCGATTTCTACAAGCCTGAGGTAGTTGTCGCCATCGGCGGCCTCAAACCCAAAGTCCTTTCCGCGCGCGTCCTCAAGACTGGCCAGAAGGTCGAGTTCACGCAGGATGAATTCAACTTCAGGCTCACCGGCCTTCCCTTGGCCGCGCCCGATCAGCCCGCAACGGTGATTGAGGTGGAGTGCGACGGCGAGCCCACCGTCGATCACGCGGCAGAGCGTCCTCTCTGGCCACGCAACAAGGTCGGCATCAGCGTGTAAGACCAAACGTGCGGGACCAAACCGGGTGCCCCATTCTAACCGCGTGTCGCCCCGGCGACCGCGCGGTTAGGGTGGGATCGCACAATCCAAGCGAATAGCCGGGTGCCCCATTCATGGCGCAGTTCCATCGCGCCGTGAGTGGGAGACGACACAGCCCGAATCGAACCATCCGACCCACGACAAAATCTCGGTGCCCAATCCTAACCGCAGCCGGGTGCCCCATTCATGGCGCAGTTCCATCGCGCCATGAGTGGGAGACGACACAGCCCGAATCGGCCCATTCTAATTTCTTCGTGGATGCGCGATCTGCCCAACAGCAGCGGGGGTAGATGGGACTGTAAGAATGTGCCGACCCTGACCACATTCCTGCGGATACGCGCAGCGAATACAATGGCGCGAAGGGAAGAAACCGAGATGACGTTGCATCACGATTCGCCGAACCGGCGGGACGTTTTGAAGGGAATGGGGGCGAGCGCATTGTTTGCTGCGGCCAACCGCGGCGCACACGGCTCTGAGTACCGCCGCGCCGATGCCAGTTGGTTGGCCGCATGCAGTTTCGGCATCTCCACGCACTGGACCGCGCAATCACAAACCGTGGGCGCAGATGCCTGGTTGCCTTTCGAAGAAACGGTGGCGCGCTTCAACGCCGCTGATTATGCCGACAAAATTGCCGAAGCGGGCGCACAATACGTGATCTTCACCGCGGCGCACGGCTTGCAGATTCTGCCCGCGCCCTGCGAGGCAATCGACCGCATCGCACCACGGAGAACCACCAGGCGCGATCTCATCGGAGAGTTAGCCGATGCCTGCCGGGCGCGCGCATTGCGTTTCATTCTTTACTACAATCACGCCTGCAATCGCGGCAACGATCCAGATTGGGAATATGCGGTGGGTTATCACGCTCCTGACAAGTCGAGGCTGACCAGCAACCTGATGAACATCATTCGCGAGCTGGGCGCGCGTTATGGATCGAGGGTGTCCGGATGGTGGTTCGATAGCTGCAGCTCGCTCGATCCGCGCGGGGTCTACGACTCCACCGCCACCGACATGCGCGATTTCCAATTCCCCTGGGACGAGTGGGTCGAGACAGCGAGGACCGGTTTCGATGGCAGGCTGGTGACATTGAGCAGCGATGGCTTGACGCATTACCTTTACTCCACTCATCAGGACTACGCAGCCGGGGAAGCGTGCGATCTGATTGCTGTTCCTTCGGCTCAATTCACTGCCGATCGTTTGCAGGATCATCGCTGGGTTTGCATTGACAACCCGGACTGGCTCCATAGCCGCGTCAAAACGCCGCTCGCTGCTCCGCGCTATGGCCTGGCGGATGTCCTGGACTACGTGCGCGCGTGCAACAAGGTAAAGGTTCCCGTGACTTTCAACTTGGATATCGACCGCACGGGCCTTCTGAGTCCGGAGTCGCTGGCGCAGCTTCGCGAAGTGAAAAAGAACCTGGCCTGACAGGATAGCGGCTATTCCACGATCGCAGGCGCATCTTGAGTTGCCGAGCCGCCCGCGAGAATCGCATCGGCAATGCGCGCCGCCTCAACCGCCGCCCTCACCGTGTGCACTCGCACGATCGACGCTCCATGCAGAATCGCCGCGGTCATCGCAGTCAGGCTCGCGGTTTCGCGCGCGGCAATGGGCGCATCGTCCCCGCCGAAGAGCGGCGCCAGCGTGTGACCCAAAAACGATTTCCGGCTCAGCCCCGCCAGCAGAGGATGTCCCAGCGCAAGCAGCTCCCTCTGCCGTGCCAACAAAGCATAGTTCTCGTCGAACCGTTTGCCGAATCCGTAGCCGGGGTCCAGCACAATCCGCTCCGCCGCAACTCCCGTCGCTCGCGCCGCCGCCAGACGTGCGGCCAACCCATCGCGTACCGCGGCCAGCAGCGCGTCCGATTCGAGTTTCGGCTGCGTGCGCCATTCTTCCGGCCGCCCCCTTGTGTGCGTCAGCACGACCCCTGCGCCAAACTCCGCGCACACGCTCGCCATTTCCGCGTCCCATGTAAAGCCGCTCACGTCGTTAATGATCTCGGCGCCCGCCGCCAGCGCCGCGCGCGCCGTCGCCGCCTTGTACGTATCCGCCGAGAGGATTGCATTCGGTCGCGCCCGCAGAATTCCTTCGAGGACTGGCACGAGCCGCTCCTGTTCTTCCTCGGTGCTGACCGCCGCAACCGTGCCGCCTGCGTTTGATCCTGGTCGCGTGCTCTCCGCGCCCAGGTCGAGCAGATCTGCGCCTTCATCCAGCAGCCGCATCGCCTGTGCAACTGCAGCCTTCGTTTCGAGAAACTGGCCGCCGTCGCTAAACGAGTCGGGCGTGACGTTCACCACGCCGCACACCCAGGTGCGCGCCCTGAGTTCGAGCGTGCGCGTGCGCAGCCGCCACTTTAAACTGCTCCTCATAAGTTCTCATTCCCGATGGTACGCTGCGCCGCGCGTTGCCTGTTACACTCCGGGCATGACCCGCCTTCGACGGACAATTGCATTCGGCAGCCTCTTGGTGTGTGTCTTCGGAATCCGGGCGCAAGCACCAGCCCGCGCGCGCCAAAATCCGCGCCTTGCCGCGCATCGTCCACCTCTCACTGGCCCACTCGCCGACCGCGTCCAGGCCATCCTCGCCGACCCCGCACTCAGCCATGCCGACGTCGGCATTAGCGTCGCTACCCTCGACGGCCAATCTCTTTTCGGCTTGAACGATGCCCACCTGTTTACGCCCGCATCGAACGCCAAACTCGCCACCACTGCCGCGGCCTTCGCCCTGCTGCCCGTCGACACGCTTACGTGGACAACACTCGTTGTGGCCGACGGCGATATCGACGCTTCGGGTACGCTTCACGGCGACCTCGCCCTGCTTGGAGTGGGCGATCCTACCCTCAGCGGGCGCCAATATCCGTATCTCGAGCCCGGCGCTCCGACGGCTGCGCCTCAGCTCGAACCTGAGCCTCAGCCTGGCCCTGCCCCTCCCAAACCACCTGCGTCGAAAGCCATGGCCGTGCTCGATCTGCTTGCTCAGCAGGTCGAGCAGTCCGGCGTCCGCGCCATCGACGGCGATATCCTGGGCGACGACACTTTCTTCCTGAATCAACCCTTCGGACAAGGCTGGGGCTGGAACGATCTGCAATGGAGTTACGGCGCGCCCGTCTCTGCGCTCACCTTCAACGACAACGCCGACCAGCTCACTATCACGGCCAATCCATCTTCGCCCAATGCAACTCAAGCTGAATGGGCGCCCGATGTGGACTACTACACGGTCGAAAACCGCATGATGCCTGTGCAGCCCGGTCAGGTAGCTCATCCCGGCCTCGAGCGACGCCCCGGCTCCGTTCTTGTTCGCGCCTGGGGCACGGCGCCCGCCGGCGGGATTCATGTCAATATGGCCGTTGAGGATCCCGCTCAGTTCACTGCAGCGGCGTTCCGGCAGGCGCTTATGCTTCGCGGCATCAAGGTCACCGGGAGTGCCGAGTCGCGCCATGAATTTCCTGTTGGCACTGGTGATTTCGCCGGCGAGCGCGCCCAGTCGCTCAAGCTCGCTCCCATTGCTCTCAATACCATCTCCGGTGCGCCCGAGGGCCGTCGCGTGCTCGGCGCGCACCTCTCAGTACCTGTTGCGGAAGATCTCACCATCACCAACAAGACCAGCCAGAACCTCCACGCGGAGTTAGTCCTTCGCCTCCTCGGAAAGCTCTTCGGCACCGACGGAAGTTTCGAAGAGGGCACGCGCGTCGTGCGGCAATTCATGATCGACGCCGGAGTCGACGATAACGACTTCTTCTTCTATGACGGCTCGGGAATGAGCCCCGATGACCAGATCGCTCCGCGCGCCTTCACGCGCCTTTTATCTTATGCGTCGCGCCAGTCGTGGGGCGCAGCCTGGCGCCAAACACTGCCCGTCGCCGGTGTTGATGGCACGCTCGACAACCGCTTCAAGGACTCGCCCCTCAAAGGCAGAATGTGGGCCAAGACGGGCACGCTGGCTGAAGTGGACGCGCTTTCCGGCTATCTGAACGCCGATAGCGGCCGAACGCTGGCCTTTTCCATCCTCGTCAACGGCCGCCGGCCTGGCAACGACGCCGTGCAGCAAGCCATCGACCGCATCGCTGAGGCGATCGCCGCCGCAGAGTGAAGGCTGCGCTTTCGCTTTCAGCACATTGCGCTTTTCCTGTTCTGATGCATGGCGTTACGAAAGGGAAAACAGTCCTCGGTTGCAGGTCCAAACTGTGCAGAAGCCGCTGTATCATTGAATACAAATGCGCCTTCGGTGGCTCCTTATGACGTCTGCGCTTCCTGCATTTGCGTTCTCGCTCGCTGGCTGCCGCTCGTTGCCGCCTTCCAAGCCAGCCTCAGAGTGGACGCCCCAGGAGGCACGCGGCGCGGCTGTCTATCAGGCAAAATGCGCACGTTGTCACTATCCCACCACGACAAGTCCCCTGCACGGGCCCGGTTTGCAGGCGATCACCAGGCTCAAGGCGATGCCCTCCGGCGCCCCGCCCACCGACGAGCGCTTGACTGAGGTCATTCTCAATGGCCGCCAGATGATGCCCGCCACTCCGCTCTCCGATGAGCAGCTTCAGGACCTGCTCGCCTACGTGCACACGCTATGAACACCACCCCCGACACCAACGCTCCCATGACCGGCACTGCGCGGCCCCACCCACCACGGCCATCACCGCCCTCCCCGCTGCTTCGTTTGCCCGGCATGATCGCCATCAGCTTCTACATGCTGTTGCTCGCTGGAAGCGCCATCTTCACCGTTGCCAGCGGGCGCTTCTCCCCAATCTATCTTGTCTTTTCCGTCTTCTTTATCGCTGCTGCCTTCGGCTTGCTCCTGTTGCTCCGCTGGGCATGGGCTCTCACGCTCGCTGCAATGGCTATGTTGGCGGGACTTTCACTCTGGGCGTACTATTCCCAGCACTCGCTTGCTGCGCTTGTGCAAGGCATGCTCAACCTCGCCATCTTTCTTTACCTGGTGCGCACCAGTGTGCGCGAGAAGCTGAAGTAAACCCGCCCGTTGCCTTTCGCCAACGCTCCCTCCTCAACTTCGCGCACGCTCCACTGCTGCTCTCGGTGATTGTCAGTTGCGAAACCAGCGAAGGGGCCCCCCGCCGTTGCGTGCATTGTGGGAGCGCCATCTCCCGCAGTAGCGCCGCTCTCCTGACCGGCTGTCGTGGGGACCTCCAGGTCCCCACACTGCGGCCCCGGCACCACTCCGCCCGGACACATTATTTCCGAGACTGCTCTAAAACTGCACCTACCCCTCGTGCTTGCGTTCGCTGATTCCCAGCGAATCGGGGTAGTGCTCGTCTTCGAATGAAGATCCTCGCTCCCGATCCAGGATGCTGTCCATCCGATCGTCTCTGCCTATCATCAAGCTGATCTGGGACACGATGGCAGCAAGCACGGCCCACGCCATCATCAGAAGACCCACTGCGATCAGCGCCAATCCGCCCACTGCCGCCGGACCTTTGGTGGTCAGATCGATGTGCAGCGCGGAACCTGAAAACGGAAAGGCCGCATTCATGCTGGTCGTCCCCTGGCAATACGAGACAATCAAACCCACACCGGCTGCCAGCAGCGCCACTGCGCCTATCAAAGAACGGTCGGGTCTCATAAGGTTCTCCTTCCCTCGGCCGCACCCATGAGTAATTCTTGCCTGATTCTTGTCTAATTCTCGCCTAATCCCGTCTGGTCCTGTCTAGTCCCCGCCCCCCTGGGCATGCCAATCCGCCCACGGACAAAAATGCGGCTTACTGGAAAAGATGCTTGATCCTGTGAAAAGGTTTGGGCCGGAAAGCTGCAATTTCGCTCCCGCAGGCCCTTCAACTCCACAGCCGCTACAATGGGATCGTGCTTGAACTTGTTCAGATCGAGCCTGTGCGCCGCACCCCGGCCCCCAAGCCGGAATGGCTCAAGGCGCGCGCTCCCATGGGCGAGAACTATCACGATCTCAAGCGCCTGGCCCGTTCGCTCTCGCTCCACACCGTCTGCGAAAGCGCCCACTGCCCCAACATCGGCGAGTGCTGGCACCACAAAACCGCCACCTTCATGATGCTCGGCAACCTCTGCACGCGCCGCTGCGGATTCTGCGCCGTGCCCAAAGGCCGTCCCGAACCCATCGACTTCGACGAGCCTCGGAGGGTGGCGGAGGCGGTCGCGAAATTAGGGCTGCTCCACGCGGTGGTCACCAGCGTCAATCGCGACGACGACAATCTCGGCGGCGCTCGCGCCTTCGCTCTCGTCATCCACGAAATTCGCCGCCAGGCTCCTGGCTGCCGTGTTGAAGTCCTCATCCCCGATTTTCAGGGCGACAGGGACTCCATCCGCACCGTCGTCGAAGCGCGACCCGAAGTGCTGAACCACAACACCGAATCCGTCCCGCGCCTCTATCGCGTCGTTCGCTCCGGTGCGCGCTACGAACGGTCGATTGATTTGCTTCACTACTCCAAAACCTTGAACCCCGCAGGGGTTACCAAATCCGGCGTGATGGTCGGCCTCGGCGAAGAAACCCACGAATTGCTCGCGGTCTTCCGCGATCTCGCCGCCGTGGGCTGCGACATCCTTACCATCGGCCAGTACCTGCGCCCCTCGCGCGACCACCTGCCTATGGCGCGCCTCTACACCCCAAGCGAGTTCGCCGAGCTGAAAACCGAGGCGCTCAAAATGGGCTTCCGCCACGTCGAATCCGGCCCGCTGGTCCGCTCCAGCTACCACGCACACGAGCAGGCAGCCTCAACAGGCCTCGCTGCCGCCGTCGTCTAGTTCCAACCTCGCCCCTGCCGTCAAACTTCGCACAAGCCCCGTGTGAATTGTTGAATAAACCGGTTGCGACTCCTTATCTCGCGGGAATAGCATGGACCGGTACTTTCCTCTCTCCGGCCCCCGTCAATCCCGTCAGAAATTCCCTGTAGACGGCGGGATTTTGAGTAACTCGCCCAATCACATCTGAAACTCAGGAGGTTCTTGTGACTTCTTCACTGCGTTCCAACTGCCTTAGGAAAGGCAGCCGCACATGCTTGCGCTTGCTCGCAAGTCTCGCTGTTCTCTGCGCCGTTGGGGCACTTGGTGCTCACGCGGCAACCCTTTGTGTCAACACGGGCGGAAAATTGGGCTGTAAGGCCACGATCAACGCCGCACTGGCTGCGGCTTCATCGGGCGACACCATTCTGGTTGCGCCGGGAACCTATCACGAAGATGTCGTCATCACCAAACCAGTTGCGCTGCTTGGAACGTTTCGCGCCTCGGTCATCGACGCCTCGGGCCTCGCGAATGGCATCTTCGTCAACGGCATGTCGGCTGCGCCCAAAATCGGCATCACGAATGTGACCGTCTCCGGCTTCACCGTGCGCAACGCAAACTTCGAGGGCATCCTGGTCGCGAATGCCACCGACGTTTCGCTCACCGGCAATCTCGTTACTGATAACAACAAGGCCCTCAATATCTCCGCCTCCACGTGCAACGGCATCCCTGCCTTCGAAACCAACGAAGGCGACGACTGCGGCGAAGGCATTCACCTGATGGCGGCCTATCATGTTTCGGTCGTCGATAATGAATCCGCTTACAACTCCGGCGGAATCCTGATCACCGATGAGACGGGCCCTAGCCAGGGCAATTTGATCAGCGGCAACAATGTCCACGACAACCCCTACGACTGCGGAATCACTCTTGCCTCGCACGGCCCCGCCACGTCAGTCATTCCTACCGCCGGATTGCCTTATGGGCTGACTGACAATACGATCTCGCACAACGTGTCGACACATAACGGTTATCAGGTTCCCGGCGCCGGTGCCGGGGTCGGCATCTTCGCGCCGTTCCCTGGAACAACGGATGCAGGCAACGTGGTGATCGACAATGTTCTTCGTGATAACGGATTGCCCGGCGTAACCATGCACAACCATGCATCTGCTCCGCCGCCCGCGCCCGGCGTAAATATGAATGACAACGTCATCGTCGGGAACCAGATCTCCGGCAACGGGGCCGACACTGAAGACGCTGTCACATCCGGGCCCACGGGCATCAACCTGTTCAGCACGGTTCCTGTTTCGGGCACCGTGGTCTCCCAGAACGTAATTGAACAGGAATCGATCGATGTCGCGTTCAATGCGCCTTCCGGCCAGATGAACGTACACCTCAACAACTTCGATGGCAGGGCGACAGGTGTGGACAACATTGGCGCCGCCACCGTCGATGCCACCGAAAACTGGTGGAACTGCCCCTTCGGACCTGGGGCCGCGGGAGGATGCGCGACCGTGACTGGAAAGGGCGTGGCCACCTCACCTTGGCTCATCGCTCCGTTTGACGCTGACGATCAAAATGGCTTTGGTAATTTTTGATCGTCCCCGCTGTGGCTCATAACCAGCGAAATTCGGCGGCCGGATCTCTTCTGGATCCGGCCGTTTTGCGTGCCCGCTGCACCGGTCCGTTCCAGCGACCCGGTGGACGAGCAGGAAGCGTCGGTCACCGCGCCTGTGGCCTAACGGAACTGAAGCGTCTCACGTATTGACACATGCTATTTATTCGCTATTATTGAATTAATGACCAACCGATCCTACCTCGGTGAATTCGAATTGATGCTTCTGCTCACAGTGATTCATCTCGGCGAAGAGGCCTATGGCGTTCCCATCTCACGCGAGCTCGAACTGAACCGCGGCCGCATTGTTTCGGTGGGCAGCGTTTATGCTGCCCTTGAGCGCCTTGAAGCCAAAGGGTTGGTCGAATCCACCCTCGGCGATCCCACACCCGAGCGTGGCGGAAAGGCCAAGCGCTACTTTCAGATCACGAAAGAAGGTCTGCGCCAGGTCCGCGAAACGCGTCGCGTACTCACCAACCTCTGGCGCACCATCCCCGGCCTCAAAATGGATGTACGCACGGAGGGATGATGAATCGCAGGGAGCCACCTCCGCTTGCATCCTGGGCGCTCGATCATCTCACCTCAGGCGAACGAGACGAGGCGCTTGCCGGGGATCTGCTGGAGCATTACTGTGCCGGCCGCTCCGATATCTGGTACTGGCGCCAGGTAGCTGTTTCCTGCGTACTCTCCTGGTCCCAAAGCCTCTCCGCGCGCGGGCCGGCGCTCGTCTTTGCCCTCGGTTGGTCTTTTCTCGCTCCAGCCTGGAAGACCATGATCGACCGCGTGAATGACCCACTAGCCTTCGAACCCGCATGGCGAATGCTGGGGGCCTTTTGGCTCCCATTCGCGCTGATCGGCTGGACAGCTTTGCATGCAGGCTTTCTCTGGATCGGCTTGCTGGTCTATCAATTCGCCCACACCATCGCGGGCCGGCCGCTTGTTCGCAACCATCTCCGTCGCGCCTTCTGGCTCGCGACCCTCGCTTTTCCGCCCATCGCCGGCATCATCTTTCTGCTGGCGGGCATCTACTATTTCTCCTGGCCCGGCCTCGCTCATGCGAAACTCGCCAGCACCGCTCTTGGCCAGATCACCGATCTCAGAATCCTTCCCGACCTCATCCGCATTCCATACCTCCTCGCGCTGCTCATTGCTCTCTGGCCCATCGCCTCAGAGCGACGCCGGGGCCGGCGCCTGTCCGAGTTCGACCTGCCATCCGATTCAGCGTCGGACACAATGGCGTTCGCCGCCATAACACGTCAGGTAAGCCCCGCCCGTTTCATCGGCTTCATGTTAGCTGTGGGCCTGATGAACGCACTAATCGCAGGTTTTATGGTCTGCAGGCTCCCTGGCGACACCGCGCCCACCCTTGCCTCGCTGCTCATCCGGGCTGCCTGTTACGTTGCCGCGGGAGCTGCGGGAGGAATCATCGGCACCTATGTCTATTGGCAAAATCCCTGGACGGCAACAGACCAGCAGCCTCCCATTCCATTTCCGCTTCTGGCACTCGTCTGCGCGTCGGGTTGGGTTTGGGTCCCATCCATGCTCATCTTCGGCGAGTCACTCTCTGCCGGCGCCGCCATCGTCGCGATGATCGGAACCTATACGCTGGTCGCGGGTCTTCGACGCGCTTCCTATTTCATCCCTGAACCGGCCGCCCCCCGGCCCACGTCAGTTACCCCCGGTTCAACCAGCCTCTTTGCGGAGTCGCTCTACCGTCCCCCCGCCGACTTGGTCGGATATTCCATTGCTCTTTCTCTCTATATTGCAGCGGCTCTGCTTGTCATGCATTTCAATTACAGCGCCGCAGCTTTTCTCGCCGCAAGTGCGGCTCTTTTCGCATGGAGAAAAACCATTCCCGCCGAGCACTGGAGTGAAAGCCGCAAACAGTATCTCCGCGCCGCTGCCCGGATTGCAATCGTCGTCATTCCCGCCATCCTGGTCACTGCCTGGGCCTTGCTCGACGGCGTTCACTACCGGAATCGCGCCGCAGCTGCCACTGCGGGTTTCGACAACAGCCGCATCCTGCCGGCAGGCAAATCTGGCATTCGAAAACCCAAAGTCGCTACAGTCGCCTACAATTTTGGTGGCTACGAGAGCGTGATCCTCTGGCCCCCGCCGCAGAAGAAACAGATCGTTCCGCCCATCTCGTCGCCGCTCACCGTTTTCGGCAGTGACAATAAACAGCCGCTCATCATTCGCTTCGACGGTCCCTATACCTATGTACAGCCGCCCAATAGACTGCCGGGCCCAGACGCGCATCAGGCCCGGGGCACGCCGCTCGAAGTCGATATCCACTCCTCCAACGAAGCTCCCGTAGTCATGCAGGCTCACCAGGACCTGTTTACCGCTGTCCCGGCCGCGCAATGCCGCGAGATCGACGTCGAAATCGAAAACCGCGATAACCTCGCCGGCCGCGTCTCACTGGCCCTGTTGCTCACCGGCGACAATTCGCCCCATGGCCGCACCATCTACCTTGGCCAGCAGCCCATCGCATCCACTGACCCCGATCAATTCACTTACAAAACTGAGCCCGTGCGCGAGACGCTTCACTTCGTGGTCCCCGTGACTTCGCCAGGTCTTAAGTTCACCGGTATTACCGTGATGCTGTTGCCCGACACCGAACACAAGTTCATCGCCCCGCGCATCGCCCTCGAACAATTCGAAATTCTCCCTCGCTGACGCCGCTTTAACGCCTATTGCGATCAATCACCACAGTCACGGGTTGTAGAATAGCCGTTGACGATTTTGCGCAGACCCTAGCGAGGACGATCTCCAATGGCACTCTTCATGGCCGGCAATCCGGCGCTCAAAGACCTCTACAACGACCTCAAACGCCGTATGGATCACGCGGTCGCTGATTTCCAGGCCAATCTCGCTTCCACGCGCACCGGCCGCGCCAGCGTCCACATGCTCGACCACATCAAGGTCGACTACTATGGAACACCCACGCCCATCAATCAGCTTGCGCAGCTCTCCGCGCCCGAGCCGCAGCTTATCCTCATCTCACCCTGGGATCCGACCGTCCTCAAAGAAGTGGAAAAGTCTATCCAGGCCGCCGATCTCGGCTTCAATCCTCTCTCCGATGGCAAGGTGATCCGCGTCCCCGTTCCGCCCATGACCGAAGAGCGCCGCCGCGATGTCTGCAAGCACTTGAACAAGGTCCTCGAAGAGCACCGCACGGCGGTCAGAAATGTCCGCCGCGACGGCAACGACGCGCTCAAAAAGCTAGCCAAAGAAAAAAAGATCAGCGAAGACGACGAGAAGCGCGCTCTCGAAGAAGTGCAGAAGATTACCGACGGCGAAATCCGCCGCATGGAAGAGCTCTCGCAGAAGAAAGAAGCCGAAGTTATGCAGGTGTGACACGCGCGGTCTCGTAGCTGCGGATTGAGCGCCGCGTGCCGCTGCTCAGGGTCGCCGCAATCGTGCCGTGGCTGTGCGCAGCACCTCTGTCGCCTTCAGCAGGAAATCTGAGATCAAAGCCTCCTCCCGCCTGTTGTAGCGGACCGTGAACGCCTCAGAAGCCAGCCGAAGTGATCCATACAGGTGTTCCACCCTGCGCTCACTTTCATTGGTTGCCTGCACCGTCAGGCTTCTTCGATCTGCATTCTGGCGCCTGCGTTCTGCGTACCCGGCTTTCTCCAGCCGGTCGATCACCGTTGTCATCGCCGCCGCACTCATGCCCATGGATTCGGCGAGCTGCTTCGGTGTCATCTCGCCTCTCCTGTGCAGCAGGCCCAATGCTTTGAAATCTGTCAGGTTGATGCCAAGCTTGTCTGCGATCGCCTGTTGATGCCGCACCAACTCAAATGTGAACTCGCGAAAATCGAATGCATTGCGCTTCTCTGCTGGCATGTTCTCCTCTTGCTTCAATATTTCGATGATCGTATCATCTTATAATCGAATTGATCTGCAAAGTTAGGAGAAAAAAACCGATGCCTTCGGCCGCTGAGCAGGTCTTCCTCTGTGCGTTCATCTTTTTCGTGGGGCTCGGCATCGGAGGCGGCCTGTATGAAACTCGCGTGGTCTATCCGAACTGGATGCACGCGCACACTCCAGATGAACTCGGCAACAAGCTCGCCTCGTCCGGCCAGGCGGGTGCAGCGCGCCGATATTGGCCGTTGATTTCTCCGGCATCCGCACTTTTGGCCCTGCTGAATGTCTTCCTCGGGCTGCATCAGGAAGGCCTGGTGAGAAGCTTGTGGCTGATGTCTTCGCTCGCGATCGTTCTGAAGAGTATCGCAACCTACGGTTATTTCGTGCCGACTTACATGCGCCGAATTGCCAAACCCGGCGCCATCGACATATTGACGCTCCGTCGGCTGGTTCGGACATGGACGCGATTGAGCCCCTTGCGTGTCCTGATTGAAACTTTCGCCTGGATTACGGGAATTTGTGCTCTCCTTCTCTACTCGAGGGCGTGAGCGCGCCGCCCCACGCTCCAACGCGCACCGGCATAAGTCAACCCTCCGAGCAGCTAACTCGTTCTGCCCCGCTCGGTTCCATTTGCATAGAATTTCCGCCTTTTGGCGCACAATGATTCCATGATCCAGATCCACTCAAAGAACCGCGTTCGTCGTCGGCTCACGCTGGACGGCGTCCGGGCCAACAAAAATGGCGAAGAATCAACTTCGGCCTTGAAAAAACGGCCGTAAGCCCTTTGAATTGGGAATCATACGTTCTAACCCCTTTATTATCAGTGGGCTGGAGCAAATGATCGGAGGTACAAACGATTGAAGGGAAAGCACTTAACCCCCTAAAGGGGATGGGGGGAGAGGTCCTGTGAAACTGTGGAACTGTGGAGGCCTTTATTTCTTCGCCCGCTTGTAGAACGGCAGCGGCACCTGCTTTGCCCTTACCTGGTTGGCGCGGCACTGCACGATCACATCGGCGCCGCTCGCTGCGACCGGCGTCGGCACCAGGGCCATCGCGATGTTCGTCTTCAAGAACGGCGCCGGCGAGCCTGAAGTCACCTGTCCGATCAGTTCGCCGTCGAGTGAATGCACCGTGTACCCATCGCGCGCAATGCCCCGCTCCACCATCTCGAGCCCTACAATTTTCCTCTTCGCCCCGCCGTCTGCTTGCACCGCAATCAACGCATCGCGTCCGATAAAAGAACCCTTGTCGAGCTTGAGCCACCGCGTCAGCCCGGCCTCGAGCACGTTGATCTCTTCTGAAATTTCGTGCCCGTAGAGGCTCATTCCCGCCTCGAGCCGCAGCGTATTCCGCGCGCCCAGCCCGCACGGCCGAATGCCAAACTCTGCGCCCGCATCCATCAGCGCATCCCACATCTTCACCGTCGTCGGCACATCCGAAGGCAAATACAATTCGAACCCGTCTTCGCCCGAGTAGCCGGTGCGCGCGATCAGCACATTCGGAATGCCCGCCACCGGCCCCCATGTGAACCAGTAATTTTTGATCGCCGCCAGATCCACCTTCGTCAGTTTTTTCAGCGTCTCCAGCGCGCGCGGTCCCTGCAGCGCCAGTTGCGAGTAATAGCTCGAAAAGTCGCTCACATGAATCCCAGGCCACCTGCCAACCTGCTGCCGGATCCACGCGAAGTCTTTATCCTTGGTCCCCGCATTCACCACCAGCAGATAATCGTTCGCGCTCAGCCGGTGCACCAGGATGTCGTCGACAAACGTGCCTTGCGCCGTCAACAGCGCCGAGTAATGCGCTTGTCCGTCCTGCAGCTTGGCCGTGTCGTTCATGGTGATGTGCTGCACTGCGGCCAGCGAGCCTGCGCCGCGAAACTGGATCTCGCCCATATGGCTCACGTCGAAAAGCCCCACGCCGGTGCGCACTGCCATGTGCTCGGCAATCAGGCCGCCGCCCGGGCAAGGATATTCAACAGGCATATCCCATCCACCGAAGTCGACCATCTTCGCCTTCAGCGCTCGATGTGTAGCGTTCAGTGCCGTTTTCTTAAGTGGCGTTACAGTTACGGCGGAAGCTTCTGGAGATGCGACGGGATCCGACATAGAGATTCCTTTCCGAGGTCTTGCGTTACTTACTCACCATAGGGACTCGCCTGCTGCACGGTCAATCGTCCGCAGCCACCGGTTAGGATGAATTGGATTGCCGCATTTGCCCGGCACGTCATCGGAAGGGTGCGCACTTGAACCGGATGCGAGGCATCGTGATGTTGCTGGCCGGCGCTGTGGCCATCTGGAAAGGCTGGCAGATTCATCGCGGCGAGAATGCATTGCTGGCCTATGGCCTCGGTACGCTCGCTTTCGCGGTCGCTGCCTGGCACCTCACCCGCAACCCCCCGCCGCCGCGGAATCCTCCTCTGCCCTGAGATCAAGTGCAAATATACGGGTCCGTGCTTGTGCATTTGAACCACGCAATCGCGCCGTGGCTCTGGTGGCGCTAACACCAGTGAGTAACACAATGGTCTGGCAATCGGGCACAACTTGACGGCGATTTCCGTGTCTCTTCTGATACGGCCGGACAACGATCCCCGCCGAAGGAGGAGAGCATGCTGACGACAGCATTGAATGCATTGGCAATGGTAAAGTTCGCCGGCCTGCGCCTGCTCCACGGCGGAGGGCGTGACGGTTCTGCCTGGCTGCTGATTGGCCTGGGCGCAATCGGCGCCACAATCTGGGCGGTTTTGCAGAAGGATCGGAGCCAGCCGGCGAAGGGTTAACTTCTGAGGTCTGCCCGCTACCGCCGCCGCGCCCGCCAGAAAGAGCTGACCCCCAGGTAAAGAAACACCAGCGTCAGGCCAATGAAGACCAGAAACCTAAAATGGTCAGGTCCGCTTGCGTAGCTGGCGCGAGCAGGCCACACTCCCCTCCATATAAATACCGGCACGAAGATCAGAAAAAAAAATCCGGTGACCTCGAGCCAAAGAGCTGCGCCCACCCGGCGAAACGGACGCAGGAATCCCCCCACTCCGCGGCTGACCGAGCCCCCGGCTCGGTTGCTGAACTGTCCCGCGGCTTGTCCAGCAGCGCGGCTTGTCACCGCGGATCCCGCAATCGCTCCAGTCGATTGAGCCCGGCGCGCGCCGGCGGCAGCCTGGGCTGTCCCAGCCAGGTGCTGGCCCACAATGCGTCCGGCGACTCGTACTCCAATCCCAAGGGTGCGGCCGATGATTTGCGGTCTCATTCCGTTAAAATGGTAGCAGCGGTTGGTGGCGCCTGCATTTGCGCTGTCTGTCGCGGCTCCCGGTTGCTCTCAAACGGGAATCGAATTAAGGTAGAGAGATTCCATGCCGCAGCCTGTGCTCTTAGCCCGTGTGGGCCGCCGCTTCTGGAGGTAACCGTGACATCCCGCCTGCGTGAACTCATTCAGCAACTTGGCGAGGCGATCCATGAGTCGGTGATCGAGAGCGAGCAGATAGCCGGGGTGGTGCAGGACATCCGCAAGCACGGCTTTGACGTTTTGCTCATGCTCGAAGCCACGATTGGCCTCAACGAGGTTTCAGGAAAAGGGAACGACCCAGCCCAAGCGGTTGACGGGTCAGGAGACGAGGTCGGCGCTTTCACGCAGAACGACCTGCATTTCCTGCGCTCGCTTCGCATCTCGGTCGAGGGAGAGCCAGACGAACCTCCAACCGACGTCAAGTAGGTGTTCCCAGTTTCTACGCACGAACTCGCTGTCAACTCGTAGCAATATCTGACCTCTGCTGAGTCCTTAAGATCACTCTAAGAGCTGGCCCTAGAGGCGGTTCCTGTTTTTTGAATCGCTCAGTTTGCGTGCGTCTCATTGACCCTCACTCATCTGCTTGATAAGATGGGAGTGCGGGGTGGAGCAGCCCGGTAGCTCGTTGGGCTCATAACCCAAAGGTCGCTGGTTCAAATCCAGCCCCCGCAACCATTTATGGACTTCAACCCAAAAGTCCAACCCAACGGAAACCGGACGCACAGGCGTCCGGTTTCGAGTTTTCGGGGGTCATCGCGCCGAGCGCCGTACCAAGATCTCCCGGACCACCTTGGTGTTCGCCGTTTGCCGGTTGTCCATCGGTGACTCACCATATTGCATCGTCGTCGAAATATCGGCGTGACGTATCAGCGCCTGCTGGACATCGAGCGGGGTTTCCAGCTTGCTGAGAAGCGCTCGATAGCCATGACGGAACGTGTGCCAGCCGATGCTGCCAAACCCGTTTTCAGTGGCCAAATTACGACGGGTGTCGTGCACCGGGATGTTATATCGCTCTCCGCGGCCTTGCGATGTGATCGTGCAGACCACGCCCGGCGTTGCTCCGCACTCCGGAGACTCAACCAGGCACCAGCCCGCGCGGCGGATCCAATCCTGCTGGATGGGAGAGGCGTCGTAACTGTACCCGGTGATGTGACTCGGAAAGAGCAACCCGGTTCCGTTCGATTTGCGATTCCAATCAAAAAGGTCCGTTCCAACTTCGCGGTCGAGTGGAGCCGCGTCCTTGGAATACTCCGTCTTTGGAAAACCGATCCTGCCGTGGACGACCGCTTCTTTCACTACAAACAAAAGTCGTTCGAATTCGATCGCTGACCACCTTAGGGCAAGTACCTTGCTGACCCCTAATCCCGTACATTGCGCCACAAGGATCATCGTGTTGTAGGGTTCTTTGACAAGTCCGAATATGAGCCAAAACTGCTCAACGGTGAGCACTACCGGCTTGAAGCTCCGCTTGCTGATCCGGCGCACTTCGACGAGGCCGATCGGGTTCTCGTGGAACGAAAGCATATCGTACAGCTTTGCTTTGTAAAAGAGACAGTTGACGAACGCCTTCAGGTGACCCTTCGCTGACATGCTCTAAAAGTTCTCGATCATGGCTGGATCATAGACCAAATAGAAAAGGGCCACATCCGCAAGCCGCATCCGTGGTCTAGCAAACTCACAAGAGCGCGGTTTACGGTCTATTGCAATCGCAGCTAAATGGTCACAGCTGCGATTTCAGATGCGCGGCTTCTGTTCGGCTGTCAAAACATCATTCGGGTCAGTGATTGCGGGTCATTAGACTGTCCACCGCTATGCGGATCGCCATCTCGGCCGCATTGCCGGTGATCTGGCCCAGAGCGCGGTAATTTTCAAAGTGAGCTTCGTCAAACCACTGATTTGCCGTGGTGTCATCGGGAAAGCTGGAATTAGTCGTGGCATACCCGACGACGTCGGTGGGGTCTCCGGCCACTAATGTCGGCTTCAGATAAACAATGACCCCGTCGTCAATTGACGAACCGGAATAATGGATCTTGCCCACTGCAAAGTGGCTCTGCGCCAGGCCATTTTGCCTCTTGGTTTCAATGGGGTCCAGTTCGATTTCGACGCCGAAGTCAGTGCGGCAACGTTCCATGGCGTTATGCAGATCGTCAAATCCTGAGCTGGGATCGCAGGAAGCGTCCCCGGCAACTATCAACTTACAACCGCGCCGAACAAGTTCGTAGACAGCCAAGTTTTCAAAGTGACCGCCATCGGAGAGGTAGACAAAACCGCTGTCATCGTTGGTCGAACCAAGCAGTTCCCGAAGCAGCCAAAAAAAGCCCACTCGAGGGCCACCTACTGGCCAGTTTTTCTGCTTGCTGGGATTGGCGATCCACCAGCCTAGACGAACGTCAAACAAAGTCATCAGGAAAGCCAGCGCGGGCTGCGAATAAAAGCCCATGTTCGGGCTGGCCGCCGCGCCCGAAATAGCGAGAGCTGTTCCCAGGCTGATGCCCATTTCGCATCCTGGTTGCTTAGCGCCGGAATCCTTCGTCAGCGCATAAGCCGATTCCCAATCCGTGCTGCCAATGGCTTCGCGCGTGAATCCTGAGTAAAGCGAGGTAAACGCAAAGGAACGGGCTTTTCGTGTCTGCAATGCCAGCTCCTTGCCACGCACCACGTTCAAGCTCGTATTTAGAATGGCCAGCGGTCGCGCATCCTTTGGTTCGACCGAGCCGCAAGGGATCTCCAACGCTGCCAGCGGCAAATCGTCGAACTGAGAAAAGCCAGTGAACGGCTGTGCTTGCCGATTCCTTACCGAAGCTCCCAAATAGCAGCGGACCAACCGGTTGCGGTAAGCGTGGTGAATTGAAAACTCGTTAATATTGACGCGCCACGAAAGAAGAAATGCGGCCGCGAATAGCACCAGACATGCCACGAGCACGGAAGGTCCGCTGAAGGCAAACGGAAGCTGGCTCATCGGATTTGAATCGCCCGTGAGGATTAGAGCGACCCTGGCAGCAAGAAGCGAAAGTGCCGAGAGAAGTCCTAGAATGAAGATGTAAGGAGTCAGCCTGGCCAAATATCCAAGCACCTTCTTCTTATCGGTGCCGCAGGATTGATCACGCCGGTATCTTGGCTCTTTCCGAATAAAACGCCATATACCGTCGAGATCAGCCAAAGCAATGTCCCGCTAGTGAACAGCTTTTGGAAGTGTGCTTCCCAGAGCCGGGAAAGGCCAACTGGGACATAGACTGCCATCTCGAACAGCAGAACCCAGCAGATGATGTAGATCATCAGCCAACCACCTAAACGTGCCCACCATTCGCGGTGGCCGTCGCTCATCCCGCGGCCCATCAGTCCGATATGCAACATGCCGGCGAGCAACATGACCAGAACGAAGGCTGGTGTGCCGAAGGCGAAAACACGCCAATTGAAGTAGTCGTCCAGAGGCGGCGGCGGAGGCGTCAGAAACTTTCCAAAAGGCAGGAACAGATAGCCGACGAGTGCGCCGGTTACGGCAGCCGTGATTAGCACGAGGCTTGCACTGGGCGCGGATGCGATAGGTAGTATGCGGCGCGTAGCCTGAACCAGATTACGTATCAGGAGGGCGCCCGACCACAATCCGAAATAGAGAGCCAAGCCAAGTAGTGGCGGATCCCATAAGGGGTTGTCGAGAATCCCATAGCCGATGTAGTAGCTGATGCCATAGCTGACCAAGGCGGCACAAATGATCAGAGGAACAACGATCACCAGCTGCACCGCCCATTGCTTTGCATACCAGGGGGGCTTCTCGCTTGTCTGCGGGTCGACCCAGAGCAGGTTCAGACCCATAAAGGTCACAGCCAGCCCAACCATAAGAAACGCCAGAAATACTGCAGTCTCCTGCGCGGGAAGGGCATGCTGTGTAACGTTCTCCAGAGCTTCGAGTCGATTTGGAATGTACACCAGTGCGCGCGGAAGCAATAGAACGGAGAGAAGCAGGAAAATCAGAATGACCTGGTTCAGAACGGTGTTGCGTATGTAAGTGGCTGCAAATGCCCAGACGTCAGCCCCCAATAGGCCTTTACGGGGGGTGAGATAGTTGCTGTAATTGCGCAGAAAGTGCAGTTCGGGCGGATCGGCCGCGCTTGAGGGTGTGTGCTTGTGCGGGGAAAGACGATCTTCTACCTCCCTGATACCGATCTGCCGATGATGCATCCAGGCCATCAGCCAACTGCCGATGTAACCGCCTCCCGAGACAGTGGAAACGTAGTCGAATACACGCAAGAGTCTGGCCTGCGCCAAGGCTTCGAGCACGCCGAGATTAAAGGTTGCGCTGCGGATACCGCCGCCCGAAAATGCGAGGCCGATGAGGCTTTTCTGCGCCCCCGGGCGTTCAGGATCCTTGCCCAGCCGCAAATCGCGGGCGGACTCAATTTGCGAGAGTTCCTGTTGGAGAACGTCTTCAACACGGATGCCAGTCACTTTCGCCTCCCCATGCACTTCGGGATGAACCATCAGGACGCGCGGCCCGTATTGCATTAAACCCGGTTCGCGCAATGCACTACGCCGCCGGGATTAGGATGTTCGAGATGCGCGAGGAAAGCTTCCTTTGAGGAGCGAGCGTACCGGATAAGTGCACTACACTGACTTTCGCACTGTCTCAAGAGATCGGGCAGATCACGAGAGACAGTTATCGAAGATTTTTTGTTTCTGACAGCCCTTTGCCAGCCGTATACCGGAAGACACTTCGTCCCCGGTTGGCAGTTTATTTGCCACCCTTCCTGGCCACCTTCATAGCTGGTTTCTTGCCCGTTTTTCTCCGCTTCGAAGATGGACCGTTGGTGCTCGCAACCGCCGGCGCCATCAGCGGAATCAGTTTGTTGGCGATCGGCGATCCAAGCCCCGTGCAGGCGTCCCATCCCGGTCCGGCCGAAAAGGCCCCGTTGTTGCCCTGGGTGATGTCGTTGAAGGACGTGGCGGCCCTTGTTGCGTAGATCGCCGGCTGAATGAACCCGACCTGCGCGCCGAGCTGCTGGTTTGCCACAGCCACGAGACCAGCCCAAAGCGGAGCAACTGCGCTGGTTCCACCGATCGCGGTCGTCTCGCCATCCACGCGAATTGTGTAACCCGTGGTCGGGTCGGCGTCTCCGGCCACGTCGGGCACGCCGCGGCCGCCCGCGCTTGTACTCGGCGCAGGAACGTGCGCGTTTGTCTGCCATGATGGCAGAGGAAACACTTTACTCACGCCGCCGCCGGTGGCGCCTTCCTTGTCGGCCAACTCGTTCCACACCACCTCTGAAATGATGGTTGCTCCGTTGGCATCGAGCTTGGTTCCTCCGCAAGCCAGCACGTGCGGACTCGATGCCGGGAAGTCGACGTTATTGCCGGTACCTCCGTCCGTCGACCCGTTGTCGCCCGCCGCAACGGTAATCGTAACCCCTAGCGCCGCAGCCGACTGGCAAGCCGAGTCTAGTGCGGTCATTGACTGCTGCGTCCAGGTCGATTCAGGGCCGCCCCAACTGATCGAAATCACGGTCGGCTTATTGGTGGTGTCATGCACCGCAGTGGTAATAGCGTCGATAAAACCTTGGTCCGTGTTGGGGGCAAAGTACACAGCGATCTTCGCCCCAGTCGCCACCGAACCGGCCACTTCAATGTCCAGCATCACCTCCCCGTCCGCGCTGCTGGCCTTGGACGGCTGGTTTTTCCCGCCGTCCACGTTGACGGCGGTGACAGATGGAGCGATGAGTTTGAGCGTTTTGAAGTATGCGGTGAGATCGGTCTGCCGGTAGCCTCCGCCTAGCTCGATGATGCCGATGGTCTGCCCCGCACCGCTTGAGCTCGCGGAGAACTTGTATGCCTCGGCGACCTGGGGCGGGGTGTAGCTGCTGGGTGCGGCGACCCCGGCGTGGGGCTTACGGAGGCGAAAGTGCGGCTGTGCCTGAGGCCGGTTATCCAGTCCCAGCACAGCCTCCACCACGCCCGCCAGCGATTTCGGCAAGTGAATCCCGCCCTCGCGCACGCGGTACTCAACATTGTTGATCAATTTTTGCTCCAGCACCACGCCGAACGCCTTCTGAAAGTCCGCGGCTGTGCCGGTGAGTTGCACTGTCCGCCGCACCCTCTGAGTCGGATCGTCCACGATCTTCAGGTTGAACTCCTTCGCAAACGCCTTCACCTGCTTGATCGCATCTGGATCGCCGCTGTGGTGCTTCTTGTATTCGGCCCTGCTCACGCGAACCGGCCCGCTGGTCCGGCCGGCACGCTGGTTGA
Organism: uncultured Acidobacteriaceae bacterium; assembly: GCA_963758785.1. Lineage (GTDB taxonomy): Bacteria > Acidobacteriota > Terriglobia > Terriglobales > Acidobacteriaceae > Telmatobacter. The sequence continues at coordinate 347,420 of CAVWXA010000003.1, read as the reverse complement.
TCTTCAGCGGCTCTTTGCGCTTCACGATGATCGAGACCGTTACCTTAGACTTGGCCGGCGTAGCCTTCAACCGGACTGCATTGGGAGGCGCGGCCTTCTCGCTCCCAAGGAGCACGACGCGTGCCTGATCCGCGAACCGCGGAGGTTTGTCGGGTAGGCGCTTAGTGAGCGGGGATTTCGCCATAGCTGACCTCTTTCTCATTCGGGGCTCCATTTCCGAGCTCCTGATCCGATGACTCTGAATGATAGTCGCTATTGTCGTCACGGGAAACAGCAACGTATACCATTTGGATTTTCTTGTGATTCCGCCAGCCGAGTCCCCTAAGATGTGAGAACGGATTTGCCGGGATGAGTCGGGGCCCGCGATTGAAACGCAGCGAAGCGGGAGAGTACACTCAGGTTCTGCGTTTTAGAATAGTGATGCGGTCTCTTTGACAGGAACCTTGTTTCTTCGAAGGCTTTTGCAAGCGATACCGGAGGTCTGCATTGCGCTCCATCTTCATCAATTATCGAAGGAGCGATTCGGAAGGCGAGGCAGGTCGCCTCTTCGATGATCTGGCGTCGTGCTTCGGCGATCAGTCGGTGTTTATGGACGTGGCAGCGATTGAGCCGGGGCGGGACTTCAGAAAAGCGATCGACCAAAGCGTAGAGAGCTGCACGGTCCTCCTTGCGATGATCGGCCTGGAGTGGCTGGAGGCAAAGGACGCCTCTGGTGGGCGGCGCCTGGACGAACGCAACGATTTTGTCCGGATCGAACTGGCTTCGGCACTCAGGCGCGATATACCAGTAGTGCCTGTGCTCGTCCGCGGAGCGAAGATGCCGCGCGCTGATCAACTACCCCATGACCTCAAGGAATTGGCTTATAGGAATGCCGTCGAACTGACCCATGCACGGTGGAAGTCTGATGTCCAGGTACTGGTCCAGGCGCTCCGGCCGTTTATGGACCCGTCTTACCCAGAGGGCGCAGATAGAGAGATGGGACCCGGTGCGACTAGAACTTTAGGCTCGGCGCCACCGGCCTCAGGCGAGGCGACCAATGGGGCCGCAGTTGCCTCAACAATTGATGCGCAAACGATGGCGCGCGTCACAAAGGAATTGGCGGTGTTCATTGGACCGATTGCGGAAGTTGTGGTGAAGCGGGCGGCGAAGCGTTGCACTTCGACGAAAGATCTCTGTGCGATGGTAGCGCCAGAGATCGAATTCGAGTTGGACCGAGCGAAGTTCTTGAGGTCGTGCCAGAACTAGCCGCATTGGATTTGCCAAAGGCCGCGAGAAGTCCCGTCTCTACTCCTCTTCGAACATCTTGAGTGCCTTGGCCAGGCTAACCTGCATTCGGTTGAAGGATGACGCTACCTTTGCAATCTCGTCTTTTCCTTCAACTTGGACTGGAGGCACGTTTTTCTCTCCGCGACTAATGCGGTCTGCGGAATCGGAGACAACCCGCAGCGGACGGATGACAAACCAGTAAACTCCTGCATCCAACGCCGCAATCGCTACAATCATCATCAACAGAAGGAAAAACAGCAGCCGATGATACGCGCGATCCGCATTGGCCATTGGCACCGACAGCGGTACCGAGACAATCTGTGCTCCGATAATCTGGTTTTCCTTCCACCCAAAACCATTGGCCGAGCCGTACGCGGCAATCAACGCCTTGGGCGCCGCCGCGGGCGTGCTGTGGCACTCGAGGCACTCTTTCGTCGCCGTGATGGGGTTGGCAAGATACAGCGATGGGCCCATTGGGGTATTTCGCTCACCAGTCTTCTCAGTTTCATCGCGGTGGTCGCGTAGCCAATCGATAATATCGACCTCCCAACCCGTAGCGCGATCCTCGGGATCGGTAGGATTCAGAGCGGATTCCTTATATGAATAGTCAGGGTAGTCTTTGCGTAGCTTGGCGAAGGTTGTTGTCGCCGCGAAGAAAGGAACTGTCTCGGGAAGGAACCTAAGGCGGTGGCGTGGGTTCTCCTGGAGCAAAGGCGAAACTTCGTCTGCAGTGTAGTCGCGCACCGACCGAGCGCTCGCCATCATCAGTCGCTCTTGCGCCTGTACTTCTTCCTTTGCACTGCCGATGAGATAGGAGTGAGCGAGCTGAGAGATCAACATTCCGCCGGCCGCGAATACTGCGAGAAGAATCAGATTGAACTTGGTCAGAAGTCTCACGTTGCCTTCTTCCATCCCTATTCGGACATAGTCAACTTGCACAATCAATAGTTGCTCGTCGGGGAACTGGCGCAGGTGTGGAGTTTATTACGGGCTTATTCCCCCCATTGCCTCCCTCTCGCCCCGTATGGTCAGGACGCGACAGGCGGCGTCAGCTCCCCTCGTTTTTTGGCGACTGCTGCTGCACCGACGCCCACTGCGCGTGTTCCTGTGAGACGGTTGATTCGACGCGCTCAGCGAGCAGAGCGCGAGGGTCTGCTACTGTCGCGTATGGGCCCGCTTTGGCTAGGTAGAGATATTTCTCGTGTTTCAGCGCTTCACATGTGGAGCGGTAATTGATCCAGTTTTGCTGATACTGGTTGAGATGAAGCATGCCCTCCAGGATTGTGATAAGTACGCCAAGGCCTGCGGTGACTGATTTGTCGTGTGGGTAGTTTAGTCCCGCCAGAAAGGGGATTGCCGCGGCAGCGAGGATTTCGACGATTTTGATTCGTTTAAAGATGCGTTGTGAAGATCGGCTGTTGCGGTCGTACCAGGCGATCTGCTCTTCGAGGCGGCCGTAAATCGGGTCAGTTTTGGAGTCGGGGGCCGGGACTTCCGATTGTGCTGAGTTCTGTTGAGGCATTTGAGAGTACCCTCGAAAACCCGAATGAGATCAATCTGTTGGACCCGGTAGGGTTTCCTGGACTCAGCGCCTTTGGGGTCAACTGATTCAAACTCGTATCGTTGTAATGCTCTGGATCGATTGCAATTCGTTGCGATGGTAGCACAACACTTGGCTATTTACTCGAGAGAAAGGGCCATATTTGGATGTCTTGAGTGACCGCTCGCCATCTCCGATCGAAGTGTGGCGTGCATCAAAGGGCCGTGAACGCCGTCCTTGCCGGGGGAAGCTGCTGCAAATCGACGGCTGCCATCACGGTGGTTTGAGGATAAGCGCTGGGATGAACTAATTGTGATCGTGAGCGATGCCACCAGCGAGATCTGCTACCCAAAGCTGATCGAGCAGGAAACCGTCAGCAAGGTGATTCGTTCAGTCAGAGCCGGATTGTTGGCTCATCTGATTGCGAGGAAAAGATGCAAAGACCAAACTGTCGCAAGACGGCGAGGTTCTTGTCGTGTACCGGGCAAGGCCCTAAAGAGGCTCAACACCGCGAACTTTAATGTTCCGGAAAGGGAGTTCGTTGAGCGCATCAGTGATGCAGTCGCTGACACTGCCCCGCCAGTTCGTGAGATGATGAATCGCCTCGCTGGATTCAAAGACACCGGAAAGCGGATGCTCATCGCATGGAGCGAGGGAGTGAAGTTTTTGAGAGAGCCCCACATGTATGCTCTGAGTCCATGGAAACCGACTCGAGCCTTCGAGGGCATCTCTGAGCCACCGAAGCTTGAAAATCCTCGGACGGTTATCGGACATTCGCGACTACTAGCTGGCCGTGGTCAAAGAAAGGCCAATTGATCTTGCCAATCGGAAACCGCGTCTTTGCCGTGGTCGAGGGCAGAGGCAAATTGATGAGCTATCTGACTTACGATTCTTGCGATTCTCACCCGGCTATTTTGCCACTGCCATCTTCAAGTCCTCGTACCCAACAGCAGATGACATCCGGTCAACTTCCGCTTTCCCAAGGCCGTGGAGAGCCGCCTCATTGCGCCATTTCGTACTCGGCTGGGCGACTTCGTTCGCTATAGCCTTTGCTTTGGAAGCGTCAAGCTCGAAATAACCTGCTACTTCCATTGCTAGCGAAAGCGACGCCGTTGAATCTTCTTTCGTTATCAATGCCGATAAGACGCGTGGCTTGATGTCGATCGGCATTGGATTGAGATCGAATGCCGGCGGCAGACGCCAAGGCGCAACGGGGTTGCACTACAAAGAGTCCCCAACAATTAGTGTCAGGGTCGTGTCTATCGATCAAGGACTATGGGATAATTCGCTGACGGCCCTTCCAGGTCCTCCAAATAGCCGGCGGTTCGTTAGCCGATTCGAAGTCAGAAATCTTGAGCCTGCTTTCTATTCTGGCCTAACTTCGAGAGGTCCGATGAGTAACATTAACGGCAAGGTTTACGCGCTTAACGCCATCACGCCAATGAAGCCGTGGAAGACGTGGATTCTGCGCACTGGCACTCTTTGTGCTGGGACACGTCAAGCCATTACAGAACGACCTCATCAACCTTTCCTTTATTGAATTCGCCCGGTGGGTGATCATTCCACGCCGTGCGTTTCCCTGCCTGGGAAAAGGACAAGTTCCCGAAGAGCTAAAGTACGACTATCTGCTGTTCTTCAGTAACTTCAACGGTACATGGAATCAGTACATCGACGCCTTCTCCGCCGTGCTCAGCCGCGGACTCAATTTGATCTGGCGATGGAGTGAGAAGTTCCCCGGGGCCGTCCCGGTGACCCTGTTCAAGGAATACATTGCGCGCGTCCAGTTCGACACGGATTATTACTACACTGCGTATCCTCACGCCTCGGCCAACGATCTCAAGTCGGCGCATATTGTGCAGAGTTCGTTTGACAGCCTCCGTGCTGTCGCTATTCAATCTTCCCCTGAGCAGTTCGCCGCCGCCTATCTCCAGTTTGTGTTGCAAGTTCAGGCTCATCTCGGTGAAACCGGTGAAGCCCCAGCAGTCGGGTAAAGATTTTATGCCTAATCAAAACGGCAGCGTATACGGACTGACAATTCTCTCGCCAATCATCAATGATGATCGCGCGACGCCCTCGCACGATTTACAGATTCGCGCCTACCTGGCCCAACTTTCCACCCGCGAAGACAGCCCGTTTGCGGTTGCGCCGGGCACACATCTCGCGCGGTTGGTGGTGATGGATGATGTCATTTACGTGGGCATGCCGTCCTGCGAAGAACATCTCAAGTCAAAGTATCTTGTCTTTGAGTCAAACTGCGACGGCAATCTCGACACCTATCTCGGAGGCTTGGCAGACACTATCCCCAAGCACCTGGATGCTATTTGGAGCCATTGCGTCGGCTACCCGGCGCGGGGCGCGGCCGACCGCGATGCCTTCATTGCTTACATGAAATCGTGTCAGCTTGAATCCACCTTTTACTTCGCGGCGGTTAACGACAAGTCTGTGCCGGCCACGCTGAGAGCACTGCAGGTTCAAACCGCAGTGGCTGACTTCATTGCTGCTCACCAGGGAGCAGATCCGGCGACGCTGCAGCGCGATTTCATCGACTTCGCAGCGCTGCTCAAAACTCTGCCCACGCCTCCGGCTGGATCGATGGGGCCGCATCGGACAATCAAGACAGGTGGGCACAATGAGTAAACTCAACGCCACCGACATTCAGGGATTCGTTCTGCGCGGCTATAACCTGCCCGTGGCGCGCTATCTCTTCCTGCGGCTGGAAGACGTGAAGAGAGCACGCAACCTCGTTCACCTCCTGCTCAGCCAGATCACCACTGGCCAGCGCTGGGATGGGGGCAAGCCGCGGAGTACCCTCAATATTGGCTTTACGTTCGATGGTCTCCAGCGTCTTGAACTCCCACTGGCTTCGCTGATTACGTTTCCTGATGAATTTCAACAAGGCATGCGGCAGCGCGCCGAGCTTCTGGGCGACACGGGCGTCAACGCGCCCGTCAACTGGGATCCAGTCTGGCGCGAAGAGCATGTCGACGTATGGTTGGCTATCAACGGCCAGGCCAACGAGGACCTCGAAGCCTGCCAGGCGTCTGTTCAATCAGTTCTCAACGAGACCGGCGGAGCAAGTTTGCTGGGCACGCAGTATGCAGCAGCCGAGGTCATCGACGGCAAGCCTACGACGAGCGAACATTTTGGCTTTACAGACGGATTCGGCAACCCTGAGTACCTCGGCGTCGAGCGAAGCTCGCAGCCGGGACAGGGAAAACTTCTCGATGACGGGAAGACATGGGCTCCCCTTGCTACCGGCGAACTCCTGCTCGGCTACGCGGACGAAGCGGGCGAACTCCCCGTCGCGCCCGTGCCTCATCTGCTCGCGGCCAACGGGACTTTTATGGTTTACCGCAAGCTTCATCAGAACCTGGCCACATTCCGGTCGTGGCTCGACTACCAGTCAAACCTTTACGGCGGTGGTAAGGAGAAACTGGCGGCAAAACTCATCGGGCGCTGGCGTGATGGAACACCGATCGAACTTTCTCCCGAAAAGCCAGACCCGAATATCTCGCGGGATCCCAATCAAAGCACAAATTTCACTTATGGCGCCGATGCGGCAGGCACTCGCTGTCCCATGGGCGCGCACATTCGTCGTGTTCATCCACGCGATGCGTTCGGCTTCAATGGGCGGCTAATTAATCGACGCCGCATCACGCGTCGCGGCTTGCCCTATGGGCACTTCGCCAGCAATGATCAGCCGGTCGCGGACACGGACGATCGCGGTGTGATCTTCATGGCGCTGAACGCTAGCCTCTCCCGGCAGTTCGAGTTCGTGCAGCAGCAATGGGTCCAGTACGGCAACGACTCGCATTTGGGTAACGACAAAGATGTCCTGATGGGCAACCATAGAGGTCATGGACATTTCGTTATACAAGGCGACGCTACGCCGACAAACCCGCCCTTTGTATGCAGCCAACTGCCTGATTTCGTTGAACTCCGTGGCGGCGACTACTTTTTCCTACCAAGCATCACGGCTCTCGGCATGATCGCTCTCGGACTGGTTGATCCTCGCTAAAGTTCCCTATGGCCGACGATACGCAACAATCCGGACCCCGCATAAAACGAGCTTGGACTGTCATCCTGGCATGGATAGGCGGCATCTCAGCGGTGCTGGGCTTCATCGGAGCCGTAACAGGATTCTTCGGCAACATCCAGGGTCATTTCCATCACAACACTCAGCTCGACTCGCAAATGGCCGTCGCGCAGTCGCAGTCGCGCCAGGGGGACTATCAGGCATCGGTGCAGAGCTACGCCGACATCCTGAAAACTGAGCCCCTTTACAGGCCGGCGCTTGACCAGCAGCTGCAGTCCACGATGCTGTGGGTCGAGAACTACCACGTCTACCTGAAGCCGGAAGAGGATCCTGGTGCGGCCGTCGCCTCGCAGTTGGATCAGATCATCGCAATTCTCGACGCAGCTCTCGCCCGCACAAGTGGTACTGCCGCCGCTGATGTGCAGGCTCACCTGGGTTGGGCGCACTGGCTGAACGAGCACGTTGCGAAGCGGGAGTTTCCCCCCAACGCGGCTGCGGAACGGAACTTTCGCGCGGCCCTGGCGACTGATCCCTCAAACGTCTTCGCGAACGCAATGCTCGGCAACTGGATGACCCAAAACGGGGGAAGTCTGACTGAAGCGGTGCAACACTTCGACAGTGCAGTCGCGAGCGGGAAAGATCGCCCATTCGTTAGAACCATGCAACTGGATGGTCTTGAGAATCGGGACGAGCCAGGCGCCAGAGCGGCCCTGATGAAGGCCGTGAACGAGATGCGCAAGAACGGCGAGCCTATCAACGCGGAGGCCAAGCACAGGATCCTGGGCTTTTGCTGCGATCCCGGAGTGACTGACCACGTTGAACTCACTGAATCGCTCTCTGCGGTTTCCGCAGACGACACTTGGCAGACCTACCTGTGGCTCGACGACCAGGAGACCTCGGGGGAGGATGCGAAGTACCAACACTCGCTTCACGACTTCATCAAGGCCAACATCGATGAGATATCGGGCGATAAGCAGAAGTCGTTAAGCGAGTATCGTGCTTTGCAGGACGAGTTCAAGAATCAGGGAAGCACCGTGGCGGATTCCGTGGACCAGGCCATAGCGAGACTGTCGCATCGCTAGTGAGGCGACCATTGCGATGGCACGGAGGGGAATCATGAGCAAGAAGATCATTTTATGCGCCGGTGGCACATGGAATTTGCCGCATGGTCCCGCAGCGCAACCCGACGACACCAACGTTCGAAGCACACCATCTATGCCTGGAAGGCGAAGTATGGCGGGATGGATGTGAGCGAGGCTCAGGAAGCCAAGCAGCTTGCGGGATGAGAACACGCGGCTTCGCAAGCTGGTGGCGGATCTGAGTCTGGACAAGGAAGCGCTGCAGTCGGTGATTCGAAAAAACGGATGGAGCTCGTAGCCATGAAGGCAGCTGTCGAGCATGTCGAACAACAGTACGCCTTCAGCCAGCGGCGAGCTTGCGGCCTGTTGATGGTCGCGGTTTCGAGCGTCCGCTATCAGGCACGAAGCTCAGATGAAGATCTGCGGGCTCGTCTGGTGGAATTGGCCAGAGAGAAGCCTCGCTTCGGATATCGGCGATTGCATGTGCTGCTGCGCCGTTCCGGAGAGTTGGTGAACCATAAGCGAGTCCATCGTGTGTATCGGGAAGCCGGACTTGACACTGCGGCGGAAGAAGCGTAAACACTGCGTCAGGCAGAGCGCTCCCTTGCGCCAGTACACGGCCGCCAACCAGGAGTGGGCGCTGGATTTTGTGCACGATGCGATCGCGGCAGGCCGAGCGATCCGGGTGTTGAGCGTGGTCGATGCTTTTACGCGCGAGTGCCTCGCGCTGGAGGTTGATACCAGCTTCGCCAGCCGGCGCGTGACACGTGTGCTGGACGAAATCATCGAACAACGCGGAGAACCGAGGTCGATTCGCTGTGACAACGGCCCCGAACTGACCAGCCGTCATTTTCTGGCCTGGTGTATCGAGAAGAAGATCGAGCTGGTTCATATCCAACCCGGCAAGCCCACGCAGAACGCGCATGTCGAAAGCTTCCATGGGCGGCTGCGCGAAGAGTGCTTGCGGATCAGTTGGTTTCAAAACCTGTTTGACGCCAGGAGGAAGATCGCCTTCTGGCGCCGCGACTACAACGAACAACGGCCACATAGCAGTTTGAACTATCGGACACCAGCAGAGTTCGCACGCCAAGCAAGCTATGGAAAAGACGTGGGCTCCGCCCACTTTGAAAACGCCGATGGCGTTTCCAACTTTCCCACAGCTACTGCGGCGGCTGGCTAAGTTGTAAGATCACCGTGCGGAAAATGGGGGCAGGTCAGAAATGAGACCTGTGTCCGGGATTGCGGTGGATTATTCGAACCAGCATCTCCTGGAGCTGAAACGTGGAAAGATCCATGAAGCATCTTCTTGGTCTTCTAGAGCATTTTCTGTTTTACTGTAGACCATCTAGTGCGAGTCTGAACCAAGCCTGGGCATTGCCGGGAGTAATGCATGGCAGGGCTTCTGTGATGGCCTGATCGAGAGTTTCTTTGGTTCGAGCCTGGGCTGCGCGAAGCAGTTGTTTGAGTTTTGCCCAGGCCTTCTCGATGGGGTTCAGATCGGGAGAATAGGGCGGCAGATAGAGCAGCTCCGCGCCGGCTTTTTCGATCCATTGGCAAACTGCAGGCGCCTTATGCGCGCTCAAGTTGTCCATCACCACCACGTCGCCGGGCTTCAGCACCGGGTACAGCAGGTGTTCAACGTAGGCCAGGAAGATATCGGTGTCGGTAGGCTCTTCGATGGTCATGGTTGCGACCATACCGCTGAGGCTCATGGCGCCCAGAATCGTCATGATTTTCCAGTGACCGCCAGGCGTCGCCTCGTGGATGCGTCTGCCTCCCGGACCGCGTGCGTAGAGCCGTGTCATCGAGGTAGTGACACCGCTCTCGTCAAGGAAAATCAGCCGTTCCGGTGAGATCGACTGGATGCGCGCCGCGAACTCTTCGCGTCGCTCGCGGTTGGCTTCGCTGTCCCGCTCGACCGCGTGGAGTGACTTTTTTTCAGCCGCAGACCCAACTTCTTCAACAGATGCCAGATCCGACCCAAGCTGAGCGAAATGCTCGCCTCACTATGCAACTTGGCCTGCAGTTGAGCCAGCGTCAGATCGGGTTTCGATGCCACCCAATCCATCACCTGTCGCTGCGCCGCGACACCGGCACGCCACTTGCGCCCGGGCTGGTGCCGCACCCGCTCGGCCTGCCCGGTGCGGTTCCGTTGTGCGGAGATCTTCTTCGCCCAGCCCACGCTCACCAGGAACCGATCCGCAAGTTCCTCCAGCGTCTCCTCGCCTTGATCGTAAGCAAACAGAAACTTACGGCGCAGGTCATCCCCATATGGCTTCGCCATCGATTCACTCGCCGCGGATCATCGCCACGACAAGTCTACACTATTAAAAAAAATGCTCTAGCGGGCGAGTAGGGATTGTTTTTGTTGCCTCTCCGACAGGGTTTCAATGCAGATCGAGGTAGGTGCGGTAGGCTTCGATTGTCGTGGTAAGCGGAGTGCCTCTCACCGATGAGACTTTAAGAAGCACTTCAAAGTACGGGTAGTTCTTTACATGTAACATCTTCTTGAAGTTAGACAGCTGGTCTTCCGACAGGAGGAAGTCCCCTGCGCCTTCAGTCGCTTCACCACTCGTACCTTCAATGAGCATAACGATCCCATTTCGGTTTGGATTGGGCATGTAAGCGATGACGCAATAGTCGACGGAGTCAGTGCGAGTGTAAGTCTGCAATTCGCCGGCGGCGGGCGCACGGTTTATCACACTGGGGCCGTCGAATTTCGTTATAAAGTTCATACGGCCATCGAAGAGTTCATTCCAAGGGTTTGATTTTCGCGCGCCAATCAGAATCACGTTGTCGCGTTTAATGAGATCGGCCGTATAGTTGCGAGCGTCATATAGATGGATATTCCTGTCTAACGGATCCAGCGCGAGGATGCGACGCGCAAGCCTGAATTCGTCCGGGCTTCCAAGGTTCCAAGCGAGAATTCGATCCAGAGCCGCATGTGTATCGGGGCTTAGATCGTCAGCCTGAAGCTGACTGATGTATCTGCGGCTGAGATAGTCTCTTAAGGGAAATGCACTTTGACTGACGGCCTGGGCCAATCCAACGGATGCATCAGAGATGACGACATCTGTGTCCGGGTTGGCCCGCAGGATGTCAGACCACAAAGCCGCCACCGATGGTTTGTAATGCCACGCATACAACGATCGCTGCAGGGCTCGATATTTACCCCAAAAGAAAAACGCGCAGCCGATGGCAAGTACGAGCGCGATCAATCCGGCAAGCATCCAACCGCGGTGATGAAAACCATGTGCGGGCAGCGCAGGCGATTTGGAGTTGGAATCATGGACTTCGACCGGCGGGTCCGTCACAACGTCAGATCTGGCAAGACGGTACCGGAATACCGGGACGTAGCTGCCGCGAGGAATTTCCAGGATCAGGGTCTCGTGCGATCCCTCTGAATTGAAGTAGGCTTCAATCCGCTTCCGCAAGTCGCTGACACTAGTGCGAACTGTGTTGTCGAAACTGGTGTCATAGGAATCGGGTCGTCCAAATACCTTGAAACCGATTTCCTGTTCGTGAATTCGGTCACAGCCGTCTTTCAGGGACCGCTTGCCCACGAAAAAAAGGAGCTCTCGCAATCGGGCAGCTTTCTTCAGTTGAGCGCTCGCAGCGACACGTTCGAGGAGTGCCCAACATGATGCGGTGTCGGGCAGTTCCCTGGTCTGAATAGTGGATTCAGGCATTAGCGAATCTCTCAATCTTAACGTCCGCCTCCGGCAGGTATATCGCACGCTGCGCACAAAAGGCAACATTTGACCGATTCATTGACGAGGCGCCCGGTCAGGCGGCGCCGGGTTGCAGTTTAAAACAACAAGGGTAGACTCCGGGACACGGTGGAAGTCTTCCGCGTCTACATTCGAGCGCTTCAAAGAGGTTCGACAATGCTCCAAGTAGTTGACGTGATGGCGATTGATCACGAGACGCGCACGGTTGAATCGGGGCAGGCCGGCCTTGAAGTGTCGCAGAGGCAGATACCGGATTGACGAATATCATAACGGCCGAAGGAATGTCCCAAGCCCAAATTCTTTTTCCTTAACCATGGTCACAACAGTTGTGCCACGGTGGAACAACGGAGAATTAACTTGATTGTCGTTGATTGGAAGGGCCATTCTCGACCGTCTCAGGTATCCACGAGCCGGATGACGTGAATTCGACCGTCCAGGTATCAAAACTGAGGCAAAAAATCCCCTTGACCAAACGAAAGGATGGGGAGGAGTTGGGTTTTGGCAAGTTTATTCACGCGATTCAGGGGTAGCTTGCCAGACATGACATACCCTCCTTGAAAGTACCGATCCCGTGGATGCAATTGCAACGGCAAGAGACCGGTCTCTTAATTGTAGTGGCCGAGCCAGGCTTCGCTTGGCAGGCAGCCCCAGCAAATGAAGGGCCCTCTCTCGCTGGGTCGAAAAGAGGGTCTTGATGGCCTGCGACATCGATTCGACCAGGCCACGTTGTTCCTGCGCCGGTTCGCTCCGTGAGGACTGGCACACAATCAAATGCTCACTTCGCAAGGAGGCGTCACATGATGATGAACCAACGGAAATCAGGGTGCTTTGAGATAACGAACACTGTATTGAACGGCGTCATCGCGGTCTGCTCGTTGATCCTCTGGCTAGCACTGGCCAGCCCACTCTGTAAGGCCCAGTTGACGACAACAGGGACCATTAATGGCACGGTTACCGACCAGTCCGGCGCTGCAATACCCGCTGCCACAGTCACCATTACACAAACAGACACCAATACTGTGACTCAAACCGTGGCGAATTCAACTGGTAGCTTTTACCAAGTTGGCCTGAATTCGGGGCATTATGAGGTCACAGTTTCGATGACCGGGTTTGCCAGCTACCGCGAAACCAAAATTTATCTTGAGCCCACGGGTACCCACACCGTCACCGCAGTGCTGAAGCCGAGCGCTGTCGCCACAACGGTGACAGTGACCGCAAGCGAAATGCAAGTAGAAACCGTTACGCCCGAAGTCTCCAGCACCGTTTCCGGGATGGAAGCGGAAGCGCTGCCGCTGAACGGAAGGAATTACGAAGGACTTGGCGCACTGATGCCGGGAGTCGTGAATGCCGGAGTTGGGACCGCCATGGGCTCCGGCGGCTACGGCACAACAAACTCTCTGAACATCAACGGACAGGGAACAATCGGCTCTCTATATATCCTCGACGGGGTATGGAACTTTGATACCGTCGAGCACAATCAAAACACCATCATGCCCAATCCTGACGAGATCTCGGAGATCAAGGTTCTGCAGAACGACTACAGCACCAAATACGATCTGATCGGAACCGGGGTTGTTGTGATTCAGACCAAGAGTGGCGGAGACACCTACCACGGAGGCGGGTGGGAATTTCTCCGCAACACTTTCCTGGATTCCCGCAACTTCTTTGTTCCCGCGAGTCAGGGTATCTCGCCCGAGGAGTGGAACATCTTTGGGTATGACCTGGGCGGCCCACTCGGCATTCCGAAGGTTGGCAGCGTCAAGAAGACCTACTTTTACTTTAACAACCAGTTCATTCGTCAGAAGCAAGAGGGAGTGGTCGTCGGCGCAACGCCAACTGCATCCATGCGCGGCATGGGCACTTCCGGCGGCAACTCGCTTTTCCCCGGAACTTCTGCGTCTCCGATTGCAGGGGGCGGCGGTCCTTACGGCGTGGCATTTCTTACCGACCCCACCTTAACCCCGGGTCATTGCAACTCAGTGACCAATCACTCCTCCTGCTTTCAGCAGGACGCGAGCGGCAACTGGATTGTTCCGTCGAGTAGAGTCGATCACAACGCCCTTTACTACCTGAACACGATGGCCAATCTTCCGAACAACCAGACTTCGGCCTTCAATAACTATGTAAATACTGGCCCGGCACTGAACCGCCAGATGGATATTCTTGCCAAAGTGGACCACGAGTTCTCGCCCAAACTACGCCTGTCTGGCGAGTGGAATATCGAGAACAACAACGCCCAAAACCCGAATTTTTCCCGCATGGGATCTCCATTCTCGACAAACTGGGATACCTTCATTTCGACTGACGAGATAGGGAAGATCGCGCTGACACAAATTCTTTCGTCCTCCATGACCAATGAAACCAATGTCTCCATGAGCAGCATGGCGGAGACTCACCTGGCTGGAGGAATCACGCAGCTCTCGCAGTTAACGGGATTCACGCAGAAACTGCCCTATTCCGGAAATTTTCTCCAGAGCTATATTCCCTTTGTTTCGTTTTCTGGAGGCTGGTCGGAGTACGGAGCCAGTTCGTGCTGCCTGGTTCCGAATGCCAACGTCCTCTACGACGGATTTGCAGACGACTTTGGCTGGCTGCACGGGAAACATTACATTGAGGCGGGCTTTACTTATCTCCGCGGGCACACCCGCCAGTGGAACGGCGCAAGCAACACCGGCAGCCCGCTCAGCAATGGCAGCTTCTCTTTCACCGGCGCATTCACGGGCAACTCCATCGCCGATTATCTCCTTGGCGACACGGCCAACTTCTCACAAAGTGCCGGTGCCTTTCGCAAATACATGCAGTACCCTGTTGTCTCTCCCTATATTGAGGACACGTGGAAGTTTACTCGGCGCCTCACGATTACAGGCGGGGTGAGGTTTATGTATATGCCCTGGGCATCAACGCAGGCAGGAGACACTGCGGTCTTCGAGCCCAGCCAGTTCACAGCCTCACAGGCTCCAGCATCTATATCGATCGCGGGCGTCATCAACAGTGCACCTAGTACTTACAATGCGGGCAACGGGATGATCATCAATGGGCAAAACGGGGTTCCGTTGAACCTATTAATCAATCAGCATAAGAATTATTTTTCGCCTATGCTGGGGTTCGCATGGGATGTGTTTGGAAACGGGCGGACATCTCTTCGCGGCGGGTACGCGGTTACTTACGACAAGCAAATCGAGGGTGATTGTGCCTCACTGTGCGTGAATCCCCCGCTGGTTCAGGAAACTGCACTGATCAACGTTCCATTCTCGCAGCCAGCGGCCTCGGCTACGCCTACGGCCAACTCGTCAAGCTCTCTGGATCTGCTTAATTATCGGGCCGCCCAGGTACAGTCTTACAACGTGAGCGTGCAACAGCAATTCAAAGGCTGGATTCTTTCAGCGACGGGAGCGGGCGACGCAACGGCGCACATGCCGATCAGCAACGTAAACGCGACGCCCTTTCCCCTCAATCAGCCGCAGCCCACGACCGTCGGAGGGGTTGGGTATGATTTCAATCCCAACCTCAATCTCTCAACGTATGCCAGCGCTTACTATGCACCCTATCAGGGTTATTCGAGCATCGGCCTGTATACATCGATTCTCAAGGGCAACTGGGCTGCTCTCGAAGGCAGTCTGCGTCATCCAGTGGGGCACAATCTTTATCTGACGGCGGCTTACACCTGGTCGCATAACCTTGACAATATCGGCGGCTGGGTGAACCCAAACAAACTGCACACAGCATGGGGTAACTCCACCCTAACCAGCGGTGCGAATACCGCGGCCCAGAACGTGCCACAACTCTTTACGGTCAGTGTGGTATATACGCTGCCGATTTTTGAAGCGTCCTCGGGATGGAAGCATACTTTGCTGGGGGGATGGAAATATTCGGATATCACCACGGCAGAGACTGGCGCCTCGCTGACCGTTGGGGTGACGGGCTCCGGGTACGGGCTTGCTACCACTCCGAACATTGTTGGCAACGTAACTTATCCTAAGACTTGGAAGGCGTACAAGTACGGGTCGAGTGACTACTGGTTTAACCCAGGAACACAGACCGGCGCCACTCCGGTCTTCGCCAAGCCAGCCGCCGGCTATTACGGAACCAGTGGCAATGGAACTGTTCATGGGCCGGGAATTCAGAACCACGACATGTCATTGCACAAGGAGTTTCCGGTTGTGGAAGCCTTGAAGCTTGAGTTCCGCGCCGAGTACTTCAATGTCTTCAACCACACGGAACCCACGAGTGTAAATACCACCTTCGGCAATGGATCTTTTGGGACTGTTACCTCCGCCAAGGAGCCGCGCATTGGCGAGCTCTCACTGAATTTCAACTTCTGATAAAAGTGCGCCCTGCGGACCGAACCTCCGCGGGCGCGCCATTAGGGCGAGCGAATCGAGCTTGTACCACGGTGGGTCGTCAACCCACTGAATCAGACGAAGTGGGCCCCGTAGTTGAGAGGAAATCAGAAATCACACATTTGGCATAACTGAAAGAGCATGGGCCATACATACTTGACACGCGTTACTCTGAAGGTAAACAGAAACATCAACAGAGCACGGTGCCAAGGAGCGGGTGGAGTCTGATGGGGAAGCCACTCTCTCGCGCGCAGGATGCATTTGCCTTAGTATCTTCTCGCGAGGCCATGCGCGGAACCCTATTTGTCAAGAATGCATAACGTAGAAGTCGGAATATCCGAGAGGAAGAACCCGGTTCAAGCCAATACATCATTTCAAGAACGAAAGCCTGTTCCCATGAACCCAAATTGCGACAGCGGCACTGTAAGGTGGAAACGTATGCATAAGAACATCTCATCTCGTACAGGATCTCAAGAAACTCAAGGCCGGGTACATGGATTCAAATCGCTGCTATGCCTTCGCGGTTTGGCTTCGCTCACGTTGGTTGTCACGTTGCTTTCGGGCGTGGTGCGCGCGCAGGAGTGGAAATCCGGCCAGGACTCGCCGGTTCATGACTCGGATCGTTTGTACGCCGTGAGCGGAAATCCGATCGTTCTCGAGAACAACCTGCTTTCGCTTTCTTTCGATCGCGACTCGGGCGCACTATTGACTTTTACAAATAAGTCGACGGGCTGGCATTGGCAAACGGCTTCGAGCCTCGGCGAATCTTTCAACCTGTTTGTGCCCACGGCTGACCGCTCCTATAACCCCGTTCTGGGCGTCCGGAACCACTTGGCATCATTCGAGAAATCGGCGGATGGCCAGGCGCTGACCCTGACCTGGTCGAATCTAGAGAGCGAATACGAGGGAAAGCTCGACATCACGCTGCAGGGGACGGTGCGCCTGGAGGGCGATAGCGCACATTTCGAGATGACGGTCACGAATCATTCGCCGCACACCATCGCCAGCCTAAGCTGGCCGATCATCGGTTCAATCGCGGAACCACGGCCGGTGATGCGGCTCTCGACATGGAACTATGGCAACCTGGCAGTTTTTCCTCTCTGGAATCCGACATCGGAGAGCTTGGGATACTTCGGCACCAACTATCCAACGAGAATTCTCGATGGACGCTTCGTTCTCGTTTCCACGCCGTCTCAAGGTCTCTACGCTGGGGCGCACAACCCCGACGCGAAAGAGAATGTCCGCTACATGTTCGAGTTGAAGCCGGGCTACGAAGACTCCTACGGCGACGTCAATCCAAAGACTGCAAGCATCAGCGGCCACCCGGTTCGACTCTCCATGCAGTTAGTGCACTTCCCGTTTTTGAATCCAGGAGAATCAGGCCCACTCGCGCGTGTCGATTTGGCGCCGTATCGCGGCGACTGGCATTCGGGAGTGGATATTTATAAGCGCTGGCTGACAACTTGGTTTCATCCGCTTCCCATGCCGGCATGGGCCGAGGATATTCATGCCTGGCAGCAACTGCAAATCAATTCGTCTGAAGACGATTTGCGCACCCGATATGTCGATCTTCCGCGGCGAGTCGCCGATGACGCCAAGCTCGGAATCACAGCTCTCCAGTTAGTGGGCTGGAATCGTGGCGGCCAGGACCGGGACAATCCGAGTGACGAAACAGATCCGAGGCTGGGAACAGCCGCCGAACTAAAAGACGCCATCGCACAGATTGAAAATATGGGCGTGCACGTTGTTCTTTTTGCCAAATATGCCTGGGCCGATACTTCGGCCGATTGGTACAAGAAAGAGTTGTACAAGCATATGGCGACCGATCCCTACGGGGACACCTATACCTGGGCGGGATACCGGTATCAAACTCCGGAGCAATTGGCGGGGATCAATCCTCGCAACCTCGCGACGGCGTGCCCGAACGATGCGGCGTGGCGCACGATTCTGGCGCGAGAGTTTCAAAAGGTGATCGACCTTGGCGCCAACGGGGCTTTATTCGACGAGGCTCAGCATCGCCACAGCTCCGACTATAACCTGTGCTTCAATCCAAATCATGGCCACCATGTACCAGCAACGATCTGGTCGGGCGACATCGCACTGGCCAATATGTATCGACGGATGATTCGCGATTCAGTGGGTGAGAAGAACTTCCTGTTTTCCGGCGAGGAGCCAGAGGACGTTTTAGAGGAAGCTTATTCGCTCTCTTACCTTCGCATCAATCCGGGCCACACCCCGGAGGAGCGATACGCGTTTCCATTTCGGCCCATGATGATTGCCGTTAAAGGGTTCAACGATCGGGAGATGATCAATCGCGCTCTGATGGATCGCTACATCATCAGTTATGAGCCTTTCAATTTCAAGGGAAACATCCAGGATTTTCCTTTGACAGTAGCCTATGGCGAAAAAGTTGACGCCCTACGGAAGCGCTATCGAAATTACCTGTGGGATGCTGAGTTTAGAGACACACTCGGAGCGAATGTGGAAGTAGCCGGCGCGCCTTACAAGGATTACACGGTGTTTCTCAGGAACGACGGGCTGCGTGCAGTTGTGGTGACGAACGACAATGCGACTCAGTCGATTTCGGCGGCTGTGGCGTTCGATGCGCCGTCTGGACGGTCTCTTACCTGTGCGAACCCAGAAGCCCAAGAGGCTATTCCCTGCACGGCGACGGTCAAGGTTGCTCCGCGCTCCGCGATCGTGCTGATGGAGCGTTGAGCGGGTGCGAGTGCGTAGATCGGTTTCGGAACCACCGGGCACACTGCCGGGAATTCATCGATAAGGAAAATGCCATGAAACGACGCGCATTTCTTAGAAATACCGCGATTGAGATAGCGGCGATTGCCGGAACTGGCATGGCCGGCCTGAAGGCGGAGAAAACAGAAGGAAGCGGATCAACGGCCATCTCGTCGCTGCAGGAGAGCACTGCCGGAGCCAAAAAAGAACGTCCGGCTGCCCCGACGCATCAAAACGCGTCAATACGCGGCGCGTCAACACCTGATCCTGTGCGAGAACCGTATTTGCTCCACAACGGCTTGCAATCGCGCTCGATTTCCTTTGAAAACCCGACCGGGGCGCCGGGCCAAGGCGGCAAAGCCGCCAGTGATCTCGGGATAGGCCGTAAGGGAGCCGCGAGCCGCATTGCCCAAACGGGCGAGACAGTCGGCCTTTGCGACATCGAAGGTCCCGGCATGATCCGTCACTACTGGATGACAACCAGTAATGTGCCCAGATCGCTCCGTTCCATCGTGGTGCGTGCTTATTGGGAAGGCCAGCCTTATCCCAGCATCGAATGTCCGCTGGGTGATTTCATGGGGTTCGCTCATGGAAAGGTGACGGCTTATCAATCGGCTATTCACTCGGTCGGAATGAACAGGGGAATGAATCTGTGGCTGCAGATGCCTTTTACGAGGCACGCCCGAATTACCTTCAGCAACGAAGGTGATAAACCCGTTACGCTTTTTTACCAGATTGACTACACGCTTGGAGATAACCTCCCCCATGATGTTGGCAGGCTCCAAGTATTATTTCGGCGCGAAAACCCAACCACGCCGAAGCAGGATTTTGAACTCCTGCCCCAGCGCCGGGGATCCGGTAGATTTATCGGGTCTGTCATCGGCATCCGCGCGTTGACCGATGGATGGTGGGGTGAAGGCGAGATCAAAATGTATTTTGATGGCGACAAGGAGTTTCCCAGTTATTGCGGGACGGGGACCGAGGATTATGCGGGCCTCGGTTGGGGCGTTCAACCAACGCCTTACCTTTACAACGGGTGCAATCTCGACGAGAACAACTTTTACTCGATTTACCGCTGGTACCTGCCCGATCCGATTTATTGGCAGAAGGAAGGGCGAATCACAATCCAGCAAATCGGTTATAAAAAGGGGTCTGGGTTAGTCAACCGATCCGATGATTGGTCTTGCGCCACTTTTTGGTATGAACCGACTCCGAGCGCGCCTTTGCCGACAATGCCCGACATAGCAGCACGCACCGCCGATCTCTTTTCGCCCGCAATCTCAAATGCAAACGCAGTCCCAGATACAAAGGCGGTCCCAAATTCAAACGGCGCAGTCCATTAACCCCGCGAGCGTCAAAGGACGCAGAACCTCGGTCGCTGCCGGCAGACATGGAATAGGCGCAGGAGCAGATAGAGCATGAGAAAGATTGCGGGATTCACTTGGCTTTGGGCTTCATTTCTTGCCTGCCTCACATTCGCGGCGTCACGGCCCTCAGGTGCACAGGCTCCTGCCGCGCCAGTCCATCTTGACGACGATCAACCTGTAACGCTTCGCTTTTACGGTTCGACTACGGCAGATCTTCTCACGCGCGAATTGGACGCATCTTTCAACGGCGTGCTCGAAGAGAACTTCTATCCAAAGTCCAGGGATGGCTTCCCGGCTGGATTCATCAGCGCGTCGGCCGCCGGAATGCCCTGGGCTGGAACGATGTGGACCCGCGACACCGGGACGTTTATGCGTGAGTTGGTGATGCGCGGGTACTATCAACATGCCGCACTCATTGCCGAGTGCCTGATGCACATGGTGGAGAAGAACCATGACGGCTTCTACGCCTTCCCGCGATACTTCAAAGGGTCGGAGCAGGGGACAGGAAGCGAGTTCGATGGCACTGCGGCCATTGTGATTGCCATGACGACACTCTGGGAGCGGCTGCCTGAAGGAGACTCAACACGCCATGATATTCAGCAATTTCTATTCGGGGATGGCTCACCCCTTAGCTATTTCAAGTTCGCCCTGCAACGGGATCCGCTCATCGCCGGGACCGGAGAATTCGGCTGTGGTATGCACATGCCGGGCGAGTGCTACAACGTGGTGCAGAACAATCTGATTATGCTTGCGCTCGTGTCTGTGGCTCGCATGGCGGATGAGTTGGGAAAACCCGCAGATGCAGCCGAAGATCGGTCCCTGGCTGCCAAGATCCGCGAGAGCATGAACAAGTACCTAGTTGGTGAAGATGGCGCATGGATTTGGGCCATCGACACAAAGACGCTCAAACTCGATCCTGCCGTTCTTAACAATCCGGTCAATCGCGGAACGGGGAGTCTGAACGGGGTGGGTGCCATGTATGCGGACGTGTTGGGGTTGTTGCCGCTAGAATCCTCGTGGGACGGCGTCAAGCACAGTGAGAAGACATTTGACGATCTATATAACACGCCGCTACGCAAAACTGAATTCGATCACTATGGAATCTGGACGCAAACGGATCTTCTGGCAGCCGGAATGGGGTCGAGTCCATCGTATGGCCAAGGCTACGCCACGCAGGTCATGCTCCTATACGACAAGCTTGCAATGGCCGGTAAGGCCTTGTCATGGCTGGCAAATGCAACGTTTGCTCCGTTGCCTGGGTATCAACTTCATCGGACCTCATCCTACTACTTTTACGAGCGCACCTACTCGCCCGATGCTGTGGGAAAGATCAGGCTTGAAGAAGGATGTGGCGCGCTCAATCTTGTCAACGTTTCGGAACCGTTGAAAGCGGCAAGACTTATCCTAGGCGTCGATGATCTGATACCCGGGCACGTGCAGATCATTCCCAGAATCCCGCCGGAATGGGCGGGAATGGAAGCTGCCAATTGGCCCATTTGGACAGGCCACGGCATCGTCAGGGCCCATATAGAATTTGAAAGGAAGGGCACTGGCGCGGAGTTTAGTCTGCAACTTCGGCCGGGCCAGGAGATCAAAGACCTCAAAGTGCGGATGCCTGCAAAGAAGGGATACGTATGGCGCGGGCGGGAGCATGTCCGTACGCTGCGCTTTGTAACGCAGTAGCAAAATTATTTCCATTCACCCAATCGCCGCGCATCACGCACTGAATCAGCTGTGGCTCTTGGCTGCGACGATGTGTCACAGAATTGACGTTCTAGTCGGCACGGCGTCTCGCGGGGTTACAATCCCGGCGAGAGGTGGCTGGCCGCGCATAACCGTCATATTGATCGATGGAATCAATTGCTGCATTCTGCGGCCGCTGCGTTATCATGCCGTCGGAGCAGATCTTATATTCGTTCGGCTGTTGGGCTTTTCTAGGATGCTCAACGATTGTTACAAGAGTGGCCTCGCGTAATTGCGGCGTCTTCTAGTCAGTAGACCTCAACCTATACTTCATTGATCTGTCTTTATTCGTCATGGGCCTCACTTCGCTTCCGCGGCTGGTAATAGGCGCACAGAATTGCCGTTCCGCAGCTTTTTTCCCGGTCCGATTCTGAGCACATACGGGGTGTCGTTCAGCGACGACGCGGAACCCTGATTAGATCGACGGCACGTTGGCTGTTGTCGATGAGGCGGTCGAGCAATTTGCAAAGAAGATTAAACTCCCTGCGCGAATCAAGATTGAAAAACGTGTCATTGATTTTCTGCAACTCGGGAGCGATCATCTGCAATGCCGCCACGCCTTTCTGAGTGAGAGACAGCAATGTCACACGCCGGTCGACGGGAGATGTCCTCTTAGTCAGATACCCCCGCGTGCGCAGTTTGCCAGATTCAATCGTGATATAAGTGCCGGTAACATGGAGATACTCGCCCACGTGCCCCACGCTGACTCCTCTGTCGTTTTCGAGTTCCGCAACGGCGACCATCAAGGTAAACTGCGGACCCGAAACTTGTAGCCTGCTACCAATATGGCTCCGCACCTCTTCCATGCGGCTGGACACGGTAAAGAAGTCGTAGAGCAGCTTACGAAAGGCGTGATTCGAGGCTCCCGTTTTCAGGATCTTTAGAGTGACCGTTTGTGGAAGCCGAGGGTGAACTTGTGGTTTAGGCATTGACGTATTCAATCTCCGAAAGCAGATGTACTCCGATGGGAATGTGCGATGAATGTGAATCGAGTTGCACATCTCGCGTGACCGGCCTAGCATCGCGCGAGACAATGCCGACGTTCGTCTCCAAATATTTTCGAAGACTTTGGTCGACGCGGCTTCTTTCTGCCGACGCCGCATCTCTTTGCGAGATGATAATCATTGATTAATTGACGCTCCCCGTTTTCTGCTGCGCAGCCGGGCGCAACTTGCAACTGAAGCTTGCGGCGTCGTCGGTATCGCCCTTCCCATTCCATTCCGCAAACTCAGGGTAAGCGCAAAGCGGCCTGCTCATCGGATGACCATCACCACCCGTGCGCGTAGCCACAATTGCGTCAGGCGCTAGACCTTGTTCGGCCCATTGCTCAATCGCGCCGATTTTGTCGAAAATATCCGGTCCGGGGCCGCCCTGGCAGTGCCCCACACCCGGGAACATGAAAAGTCTGACGAAATCGGTGGTCTTGTCCATGCCGCCCATGGCATCGACGACGTTCTCAAAATAGTCGATGCTCTCCATCGGCGAAATGATCGGATCGCTCCATCCGTGAAACATGAGAAGCTTGCCGCCATGTGCTTTAAACGCCTTCAGATCGGGGTCGATATCGTTCAGAATTTCGCCATCTGCGTGATCAGCAAAGGCAACATCGCTGTCAAAATTCAGAGTCTGTGGGTTCCATTGAGGGTCGCGATGCAACGCGAATTGAAAATAGGAGAGACTCGTCAACGTGGGACCGGGAACGTTCAGCATGCCCGCCCAGCCAAGCTCGCTGCCCGGTATCTCGCCAGGGAATATCTGCGCGCTATTGCGCGGATTTCTGGCGCCGCCATAGATCGCTGTCACGGTCTTCAACTGCGCTGGCGTCAGGCAATCGGGACTGTCGGCCTTTTTGCACGCGATCGTCTGAGGATCGAAACGGCAGCGCTCAGGATCGCTCACGATCCCGTCCACCACGCCATCTGCGGCGTCGCACGCATTCAGCACCGCCCGGTGCAAGGCTGCAAATTTGCTAGGCGGAAGTGGACCGGCCGGATCGCTTCTCGCCGCCGCGCCGTACCATTGCAGGCTGAACATCAGGTGGGTAAAGTAACTGGCGGGATCGCCTTCCACAATTCCGTTGTAGTCATCAGGAAAGCGCTGCGCTTCCGCCAAACCTTCCTTCCCGCCAGTTGAGCATCCGTTCCAGTAGGAGAATTTCGGTCCCGTTCCATAAAAAGCCTGAATCAAGGTTTTGGCGGCCAAGGTCATCAGGTGCGTGGAACGGTATCCGAAATCTTTCAGCCTGTCGTCGGATTCGAGCACGGTCCACGTCGACCGGTCGGGTGCAGAGAAGCCTCCGGTACCCATGTCGCTGGCGCCTGTTGCGAAGCCTTGCCGCAGACCTCCGGCCAAGCTGTTGTAGTTGATCTCGCCGCCCCATCCACCGTTGCCGACGCCTAGAAATCTGCCGTTCCACCCCCTCGCCGGTATCCATACTTCCACCTTGATGCTGGAGTCCGGAGCAGGCTTGAATGTAACAGCGACTCGGCAAAATGCAGGCAACTCCTCGAACGCTTGTACAGCGCGCTCTTTCTGTGCGGCTGGAACGGTTTCGTCTGTCGTGGGCAGCACAAAGGCGCCAGGCTCCACAGTTTCTGCCGAAGTGATTGTGGCATCCTCGAGCCCCGCAGTCTTCAAGCTAGCGCAGGACACTGCCTGAGCGACAACCGGGGTAGATCCGGCAACGCCGACCAATGCGCACTGGATGATCGTGCGCGCGGCGCGCATCTTGTCTGTCGACCTAAATAGCCCGAGCCCGGAGTATGAATTCTTCGTCAGTGCACGATTTGGCTTCGTTTGTTGTTTCATCGAGTTTGCCCACATCGAAATCGCGGAATCATTTCAAAACGCTGTCGAGAAACTGTTGCATCCGCCTGAGCGCCGGCTCGTAGAAGGGGGGCGAATTGAAGAATCCGTGATTTCCACCTTCGGCGCTGTAAAGCTCTGCCCGTACGCCGACAGCTTGCAACGCATTGCGCATTTCTTCCGACTGCGAGAAAGGCAGCGTCGTATCTGCCGTGCCGTGCAGGAAAAGAAATGGCGCCGATGTCGTACTCACGTGGGTGATCGGAGATGCCCCCATATAGACTTCTGGCACTTTCTCCAGCGGGCCGCCCAGGAACGCTTGCACTGCCTTCGTCACCGCCCCAGGATTTTGCGTCTTTTCCAACGCGCTCACAAAATCCGTGGGCGGATTGAATGCGACCACCGCCTCCACCCGACTCGAGAACCCTGGATTTTCCCCTTTGCCTTCCATTGTTCTCACAGATGCAGTGGTGCCCAGCAACGCCGCTAACTGGCCGCCAGACGAGCCGCCCGCCGCTGCAATCCGGTTGGGATCGGTTCGATATTTTGCTGCATTTGCCCGCATCCAGCGAACCGCCGCTTTTGCGTCGTAGAGAGCTGCCGGATAGGGCGCCTGTTGCGAAAGCCGGTAGTTGATGCTGATGCATACATAGCCTTGCGTGGCCAAGTATGATGCCTGGCGTTGAAAATCAGCCTTGCTGCCGGCACTCCATGCCCCACCGTGAATGAAGATGACTCCGGGAAATGGCCCCGCGCCTGAAGCCGGATGATACAGGTCAAGCTTCAGGTCCCCATTTTCAGTGCTTGTATACACCAGATCGCGTTCTGCTACGACTCCCGTGGGCAAAACGAAAGGTGCATGAGAAGTTCCGAGCGCTTCATTCGTTTGAGCGGTCCCAAGAGCAATCTGCCCGGCTTGCTGGCCAAGGACGGCTGTTGCGGAAAGCAGCCCGAGCAGGCAGATCGGTGTCGTCCAGGTCCGCAAAATCGCAATCGGCACGTTCCGCTTTTCGGTCATCCGCAAGCTCATTCGCTCGTAGCCCAAAAGAACTCCACCTGGATCGAGTTTCCACAGCTTCGCCGGCAGGTCCGCTCAACCTCCACGTTCGGTGAAATCCAAGCGGGCATGGATGCAATCATTTATCTAAGTCCCTTACCTATTTGTCAAGCGCGATTTTACCCAGGTTCAGGCGCTCGCCGGGGCGCGAGTCTTCATTTTTGCTGCGATACGAGTGTTGCAGATCCCGCCCGATAACCTCGAAGTTCCGAGTGCAAGTGTCACAGATGCTTTGGGCGCGTCGCGGAGGTCATGGTAAGGCCGGTATCGTAATCCAGTTCCCGCGGCAGATAGCCATCGTCTTCGCGCTGGCGAGTAAATCCGGCATTTTCCCAGGTAACAGGAAAATCTGGCCGCCAAACGCGACGCCCCCAATAGTAGCCGCGAAAGGGATCGCGCGAAACATTCATCCAGTTCAGCAGGCGGTCATGGAGGTCATTGCGAATGGTCGCGTGTTCCGGCGAATCGATCAAATTCGCCAATTCCGACGGATCATTGCGCAGGTCGTAAAGCTCATCGGTCGTCATCAGATTCACGGTGAGTTTGTACCGGCCATCGCAAATACAGCGAATGGGTTGGTAGCCGCCGAAGCCGTCATGGTCCACTTCATACCGTCCCCATTCCATAAACACTTCCTTACGCCCTGACGAGGCGGGATCTTTCAGCGCAGCAAGCATGCTGCGGCCTTCGAGAGTCTTCGGAATTTCGAACCCAAAGAATTCCATGAGCGTTCCACTCAAATCGATGTGCGATACGAGCGCGGATGATGTGGAATTGGCAGGAATTTGGCCAGGCCACATGGCTAGAAATGGCACATGCGTGATCTCGTCGTACATCGCAGGTCCCTTATCCGAGAGGCGGTGCGACCCGAGGAAGACCCCATGATCCGCGGTGTAAACCACCATCGAATCGGGCGCACTCAATTTGGCTTTGTCGAGCACGCGGCCGATCTCGTGGTCGATAAACGTGTGCGAGCCGAAATACTGCGGATCGTGGGCCGGCAGCATCAGGTGATTGAGTCGTTGCCCCGCCCAAACGCGTTGCTCCTCCGGCTTATAGTGCAGATCGTCCTGCAGGTTCTTGCTCGCGGGGAAGGTGTAATCCTTGTACATCTGCGTGTACTCGATGGGGCAAAGAGCCGGGCCGTGCGGCTCATCGTAGGAAATTACCAGGAGAAATTCCTCGCTGCCATGCTTTTCAAGAAAATCCAAGGCACGCTGGGTACAGCGGTAGCCATAGCAATATTCCTTCGTCCAGGTCGGATCGTAGGCCGTTTTCCGGTCGCGTGAACGGACTCGGTCTTTCGGTGATAACTCCTCAAGGTAGGTACGCATGTCGTACCAGTAGTTCTTATCCCAGCCCGCAGCCGAACGTCCGGTATCGAAGTAGTCGGTTCCACTCAGATGCCACTTGCCGATGAAAGCGCAATGAACGCCGAGATCAGACAAACGCTGGCCGATGCTATGCGTCGTATCGCCCAGTGGCATGCTGTTCCCCCAAACCCCATTTGTGTGGGGATACAGCCCCGTCCAGATCGCGGATCGAGCGGGTGCGCAGACCGGCTGACAATCGTAGGCGCGCTCAAAGCGAATTCCTTGCGCGGCCATGCGATCGAAGTTTGGAGTCTTCAGACCCGTTTTGGCGTTGCAGTTGAGCATGTCATAACGGACTGACTCACCGAGAATCACGATTGCCTGGCGGGGTTTCTCTTCGGCAGGGCTCAACGCATAGACGGGACGCTCTGCGGCAGTTGCCACCGCTCCTGCTGCGCCTGCCAGCTTGATAAAGTCTCTGCGGTTCATGATTGAGGGGCCTTGAGAAATGAATGGCTCACGAGGCGGCGCTTCGCGTTCTCCATGCGCTGCTGAGTTCAAGATTGGAGAAGTGCTCGCGTACCTTGTCGAACCCCTGTTGAATGTGAGTCCGCATAGCCTCATCTGCCTTCAGGACGTTTCCAGAACAGATTGCGGCAGCCAGTTTGGAATGAGAGTTTGGTTGAGAGACGGTGCGGTGGTTCGATCCGCCATAAAGCCAGTTAAAGACCAGCACACGCTCCTTTTCGATGGCTTTGGTTAACTTTACGCAGCCCGCAAGCTCTGCAACCCGCATGTGGAACTGCATGTGATATGTGTGCACGGAAAACAGAAACGGTGCGTCGCCTTCCAGCCGGCCGGCATGATAAAGCTGGTCGAGATGTTCAGCGCTTTGTCGAAGTTGTTTGCTTTGACTCGCCGTGATGTTCGCAGCGCAGAGCCTGGCCGATTGTGACTCCAGCGCTTCGCAGATAAGGTACGTTCCACGAATGTCCTCAACAGTTGGTACGCGCACACGCGTACCTATGCGTGGACGGCTTTCGACGAGTCCTTCCGCTTCCAGTCGCTGCAACGCCTCCGTGATCGGAACGAAGCTCATGTTCAGCAACTCGGCAAGGCGGCGGCGGGAAAGAATGTCGCCGATTGCGAAGGTGCCGCGAAGAATTTCGTCACGGATTTGGGTGTAGGCAGTCGTTGCCAGCGAACCTCGTCGGCTGTTGAGCGCGGAAAGCCGCTTTGCGGCACCGTTGGTCCGGCCTTCTTCGGGCATCGTCAACTCAGCTTTCACCGTAACCTCACATATATCATGCTATGCGTTCCGATCCAGCGATCGCGACCTCTACGGCCGAGCCAATCAGAGATTTACTTGTGAAATATCAGTAAAGGTACGACCAAACTATCGCAGAACGACTGACAAATTGCAATGGAATTCAAGGGAAAAATACGAATCACCAATTCCGAGTTCAGTGGAATCGCCTTCGCAGCCCTCGGATTATGAAACAGGCAAGAAGCGAAGGTCGCGGTCGTTACGCAATCCGCGCGTCACATCGCTTTTCCCGGCCAGTTCCAATGTTTCAGGTCATCGCTCCAGGCAATGATAATGTTGCAATTGGCAAGGACATTGCGATTTGAGCGCAATTTACCGGGGCCCATGGAGTGGCATACAAACACATATTCTCTAACTCCCCAAACGTTGTGCATGTCCGTCACGAAGCCAGCGGTAATCCGCGTCTCCGCCCAGGGCCATCCTTTTTGGCCAAGAACTATCGGCGCCTGGTCCTCTTGCCAGTCGACTCCGTCATGGGATCGAAGGACGCCGGTGCCATTGCCGGGGGAGTAAAACATCAGGTAATCGCCGTGGTCGACGATCACCTCAGGATTTTCGCCGGCCACGATTGGAGTGGAGTGGAAGGTCCAATCTCTGAGGTTTGCCGAAGTGGAGGCATAGATGTGGCCATTCTGTTTGAAAAAGCACCACCATTTCCCCGGCATATCTTTGTCCGCAACCAGAAATGGGTCAATCATTTTTCCCATATCCTTTTCCGCCACATCCGGACCTTTCACACGCAACAGCTCCGGCGTCGACCAATGGATAAAGTCCCGCGTACGCATGGTCCATAGTCTCGAAGCATCCTCTGGATATTTGACTTTTTCATCGGTCATATGGACGTCGTTCATGGGAATTGTCTGTAGAGTCAGCACCCATTCTTTGCCAATGCGAGTAAGAGAACCAGGCGAGGAATAATTCAGATTCTGGCTTTTTGGTGTGAAGACGTGCGGCGCTGTCCAATGCTGCAGATCGGTGGACGTGGACCACGCTGTATACCAATAGACGCGCCGGTCCGGATCCGTTAAGACATAAGAGTAGAAGAGAATAAATTTCTGATCGACCCGGGCGAGGAGAGGATCGCGGTAAGCAGTCGTGTCGTCGCCTTTTAAGATGATGGGGGAACGAATTTTCGCCAGGAGAGCACCTTCGGTTTGGGCGAATAGTGGCACCACAGCTAATAGAAACATCAGTGCGATCTTTTGCATGAAGATGGCTCCCTTTTCAGTTACAAAGCGATCCGGCTGAAAATCACTTGTCTCATCCGGCGAACATTACAAACAGGACGTGCTCGTCGGCAGGTGCAAGAAGATTAGCTGCCACGTCCCGTACATCTAAGCCAGGCTCTACGGGCTTTGCACTGGATCGCAGATCATTATAGTGACATATCACTATGCAAGGGGACAGGGTTGCCATCATAATTCACTTCACGCGTCGCTTCTAGATTAGGATTTTGGGTAGAGATTTAGAATTTTCATTCCGGGATGGTCTCGGCCAGACGCGCTGTGATATATCATTGGATCGTTCCACTGCCGCGACATCAAATCTCCACTACCACTCGTAGTTCAGGAGCAAAGAATGGAAGAGCGAATGGACCAAAACAGAATCAGCCGCCGGTCGTTCAGCATCGCAGCCAGCCTGTGCATGACCGCCGCGATGGCGGGCATTGCTGAGCCCGATGGATACGCAAATCCGCAAAAACCGGGGCCGACTTCTCCAGGACACCGCGCACATAGGAACCCCGAGGACGACGCGCTTTGGGTTAGGCCAGGGCAAGATAGTGGAGAAGAGGATCTTCCTGACGGTTCCATTGGCCGTATCTCCGAGTATCGGGGCTGCGAAGGTACGTTTATCGCCGCCTATCTTCGACGACCCAAGGGTAAAGGACCATTTCCCGCTGTCGTCGTTCTTCATGGCGGAGGAGTCTCTCCTAAGGGCACTTACAGCATGGGCCGCGAAAATCCGCTCACAGCAGCGTTCGTTGCTGCGAGATGGGCGGTGCTCTCCATTGATTTCCGCGAAACTGCGGTTCCGCTGGCCCGGCCCGGTGGCGCCATCACTTTTCCTGCTCTTTCGCCTATCGAATGGCACGACGCGATCGCAGCCACTGAAGACGCTCGAAGTCTCTCGTTCGTCGATAGCCGTCGCGTAGCTGTCATCGCCGGAAGTCACGGTGCTTATGTCATGTCTCATGTTGTTTCGCGCGCCGACATTCAAGCGGCAGTTCTCTGTTCTCCTGCGATCTTCGATTTCATTGAGCTCTCCCGTGCCATCAATGCAGGAGTGCCTGCGGTTGATCCGATAAGGAACAAAGTGGCCGAAGCAGAGCAGCGATACGGCGCAAAAATGGATGCGGTCGCGAAGAATCCTGAGTGCTATGGCTACGACACACCGATGACTGAGGTTGCCAAGGTTCGTTGCCCCATCCTCATCATCAACGGCCGCAACGATACTTCGTCTCCCGTTGCCGTTATGGAGCTTTATCGCGACAAGCTGTCCGCCGCCGGAAAGACTGTCGACACATACTTTCCTGACGATGCGCCGCACGGATTTTATTTCGGGAATCCGAAGCCGCTCCACCCACAAACCGACGAAGCGATCTCGCACGCGGTGGACTTTATCCGCAAGTGTTTCGCACGCGTTGGTTGATCGGCTTCGATCGTTCTGCCCTTTCGAAAATTCGAAGTGATTGTTTCGGCAGCCGTCCGCCTTCTTCGAGAATCGTGATGATAGAGGACATGTCAACACACATCAGTCGACGATCATTCAACACTGCCGCAGGCTTCTGGCTCGCAAATTCGATTACTCCGTTGGCCCGTTATGCCGATGCGTCGGCCCGGAAATCGGCGGCGAATGATTCGAATTGGGTGCGGCCTCTCGAAGGCAGCCAGGACGAAGCTCTACCCGACGGCTCCGTAGGACGAATCTCCGAGTTCCGCGGTTGCGATGGGATTTTCATACCTGCTTACTTGCGCAGGCCTAAAGGCTCGAGCCCGCACCCAATTGTCCTTGTCCAGCATGGAGGTCCACCCTCGGAAGATGCCACATATTCCACTGGGCGCACGAGTCCACCAACACAGGCATTTTTGCAGGCAGGATGGGCCGTTCTTGCCACTGATTTCCGCCATCTCAAGCTCCCTGGCGGCGGAGTACTGGAGTGGCATGACGCGCTCGCCAGCATCGATGATGTGCGCAATCTTTCCTTCATCGACGGCCGCCGCATTGCCATCATGGGAGGCAGCCACGGAGCCCACGTCTATTCCGAAGTCGTGGTGCGAGCCAACATTCGCTGTGCCGTCCTCTGCTCTCCCGCTATCTTCGATCTCATCGAACTAGCTGAGGCTCGCGATAAACAGGTTCCCGAAGTTTCAGCCATTACCAATGCGATCACCGAAGGCGAGAAACGATATGGCGCGACGATGGATCTGATCGCGAAGAATCCCGAGTGCTACGGCTATGAATCCCCGCTGACTGAGGCCGCTCAAACCCGTTGTCCCATCCTTATTATCAATGGCCGCAACGATACGTCATCGCCCGTCGTGGTGATGGAGGTTTACCGCGACCGGCTGCTCGCTGCGGGCAAGGCCGTCGAAACCTATTTCCCAGACAACGCACCGCACGGATTCTATTTCGGAGTTTCTCATCCGCCTCGCCCGGAAGAGACAGCGGAGTCCGCTCGGCTCGCCACCGCATTCATCCGGAAACACTTTGCCTGAGCAACTGCTATCGCAAGCGTGGCGGGTCCCCGCCCTGGTGCTTTCTTGGCGAATTCGCGCTTCGTTAGAATAAATATTTCAATGTGAGTTGCAGAATTCGACCGGCAGCGGCGCTGTTGATCACCCCATCGTTCGCACTGTTCAACTGTGCTGTCGGGTTGCCGAGATTGACATTGTTGAATACGTTGAAGGCGTCTGCGCGGAACTGCATTCTGTTCTCGCCCTTAAGGATCAAGTCCTTTGCCGCAGTTAAGTCAGTATTCTTCTTTCCCGGACCAATCATTAGATTCATCTGGGCATTACCCTCACCGGTCGCTGTGCCCACGGGTACCGGCGCAAAGGCTCCTATATTGAAGAACTCGGCGGCCTTCTGCGCCCTCGTTTGACCTCCAGACATGTGCCAGTCGGCAACCTGATTAGGCCGGTCGTTGCCATAGTTGTCGTAATTCGTGTCGGTCCCCGAAACCATGTTGAACGCGGTTCCGGTGCTGATGGTGGTAATCCCGCTGATTCGCCATCCGCTTAAAGCTTCTCTTCCGACATAACCCCATAAATGGACGGTGGGCGAAACCCACAGATACGACGCCACGAAATGATGCGGCATATCGTAAGAGGCCTTGCCGTAATCCGCTTTGAAGTTGTACTCATCCGACGCCGAAAAAGTGGTAACAGGATTGGGAGTCGGATCGACACCATCGGCCATATCCTTTGACCATACGTAGTTGGCGCTTAGTGAGAAGCTACGCGCAAATCGCTTGGTCAGTGAAGCCTGAAGCGAGTTATAAGACGAGCTGATGCCTGGGTAATACTCGTCGATGGCATTGAACACATAAGATCCGCCCGGCTTATACGGCCGCCGCGCGAGATACGATGCCGTGGTATTACAGGCTGCCGCGCCGGAAGATGTACATGTTGACGAGTAGACGGGCGCATTTTCGTCGCGCGTGGAATAGAACTTGCGACCGGAATTGGCGACATAAGAAGCGCTCGCGCTCCAGTTGGTGGCGAACTGATGCTCGACCGTAAGGTTCTCTTCGAATACGTAAGGAACAGCCTTGTTGGCCGGCGGAAAGCCGGCAAATGCCAGCCCCGCGGCAAATGTGGGATTTTTCAGATTTGGTATATACGGGAAAGGATCGATTGACGACCCATATGGATTAGCGAAGGTACTGGTGTCGGTTAGGGCAACACTGTCGCTGTAAAGCGGGGAAAGCAAACTCGAATAAAACGACGCGGGGATCTGGGAGTAGAAAACACCCCAGGAGCCGCGGACAGAGGTCCTGCCATTGCCGAATACGTCGTACGCAAATCCGAGCCGAGGAGCGAACTTTGTCCAAGTCTCCTGCAACACGCCGTCAGGCACTCCTGAATCGCCGTTGAAAAGGACGCCAATCGGAGCTGTCGGGATCACGGTCGATTGCAGACTGGGCACAAATGTCCCCATGTTATTTTCCCCGTAGAACGGTTTGAAGAGTTCCCAGCGCACGCCAAGGTTAAGTGTAAGTTGATGAGTCGCTCTCCAGTCATCCTGCGCAAACGCAGAAGGATCCATTTGGTGGAGATTAACGGGGTAGGAGTTGTTTTGGTTATAAGTTGTCGATTTGCCCAACATCCAGTCCGCCAGCTGATTTCCCGTGGCCCAAGAGCTGTTGGCAATTGTGTAAATGCCAGCTCTCTGACCTACTCCATTTGACGCATATTTGTTCCGTGCCAGGGCCCCACCGAATTTGAGCGAGTGATTTCCCCGCGTCCAGATCAGTGTCTCTGCGGCGCCCAGAGTTGTCAGTCCGAAGAGATTCGGCGCGCTCCCGCTGTTTCCAAGCGAAGCGATATAGCCGGCAATTCTTACATTGGGCTGAGTGCAGGGAGATCCTGCGCACGGGATAGTGATGCCTAGCTGCGAGAAAGTATTCTGCCCGGCGAAAAGGTCGCCGGCATGATAGTGATTGCCGGAATAGTAGGCGCGAAAGCTGTTCAATATACTGGGCGAAATCGTCCATGTGTCTGTTCCAACGTCGTTGGTCTGATCGCCCACAAGGAGGTCCCCGGAGTAACCGAAGACGGTATCGCCGCCCGAGTTTGGACTTGCGTTCGTGCCGTACTCATGAAAGTACATATATGACAGCTTGTGTTTGCTGCTCGCCTGATAATCGCCCCGTCCAAGGTACTGGTTTGCAGACGTCGGCGCGCCTCCAATTTGTTGTGCCGAATTGCCGCCCGAAACTGCGTTGAATGACGGAGGGATCGGAATCGACTTCAAGATATTCTGCACAACAGGATCGAGATAGGCCGACGGAATGATGCCCGGAGTAGTGTTAGGGTTCCCGGGACTGCCGGGGCAAGGATAAGTGGCTGCGCCGCACTTGGGTATGGTCTTGTCCTTTGAGAAGTCACCCGCTCTTTCGCCGCCAGTGCTCGCTCCCACCGTCTGTCCAGCACCGCTGCCCGCCGGCCCTGTGGGAAGCACTGCGCTGCCTGCGTTCGACACCTGGAATTGTGCGATTTGCAATCCCTGGTATGCGAAGAAGAAGAAGAGTTTGTTCCGATAAACCGGTCCACCAATGGTGCCGCCGAACTGGTTATACCGAAGATGAGCCGCGGCACTCGTGACAAAATCTGTTCTGGCGTTGAAGATATTGTTTCGCACGTAGTCGTACATCACGCCGTGGAAGGCATTTGCACCGGAGCGGGTGACCATGTTGACGACGGCCCCGGGCATGGTCCCAAATTCCGCGTCGAAACTTGTCGTCAAGATGCGGTATTCCATCAAGGCATCCGGGTTGGGAGCATAGTTGCCACCCGGCCGGTAATAGCTGGTGTTGTTGGCGCCATCGAGATAGAAGGAGTTTTCATAGGCGCGCAAGCCGTTGGTACTGAACGTTGCGCCTACGGGGTCGCCGACGTATTGAGAATTCTGAGCCGCAGAGTAGTTTGTGACGCCTGGCGATAATTGCACGAGATCGTAGGGATCTCTGCCGTTGAGGGGCAACTCTTCCAGCCGATCCTGGTCGATGGTTAAGCCCAGTTGCGACTCGCGCGTGTCCACCAGTGTGGTGGTCGCGGCCACGGTCACATTCTCCGTGACTGAACCCACCTTCAGGGCGAAAATGACGTCTACATTCTGATTCGCATCCAGCTCGATTCCGGTCTGCGTCTCCGTCTGGTAACCGGCCCTCTTGGCTATCACTCGGTAGTTCCCCGGAGTTAGCGAGGGAAACACATAATTACCCGAAGCGTCGCTGGCGGTCGTGTGAGTTTCATTTGTCTGCAGTTGCACAACCGTGACGGTTGCCTGCGGAATGACTGCCCCCGATGGATCGGCGACCGTGCCATAGATGGAGCCGGTGGTCGACTGCGCATTTGTCAGGCCAGCCGTCAGCCACACAACGACGGCAAATGTGCTCATCAAGACAATCCATGTCCGCATTTTGGATCTGAGCGCTCTCATTTCTAACTCGCCTCCTGAAAAGTCCAATCGCACTTTCTTCATCAAGCTGTCCATTTGCCGCGAATTCTGTCTCTGCATTCAGCGGAAACAAGTGGGACACCAGACAAGTCTCTTCCAGGGTTCATTCTTCGCCCCAGCTAATCCCGGTGAGCCATTCAAACATATCAGTAGACAATCCTCAATTGAGTGCACACTTTACATGCGGCATCAAACGTATGTCAAAGATTGGTTGCGGCAAACAAAGGAATTATGTGAATTGCCGAGTTAAAAATATTGTGATTTTCTTTGTGGCAACCGATTTGTATGAGATAGGGTGACATATCAGATCGACTGGGAGGCGCCCGGAATGGAATGAAGAGAGAAAGAACGGGATGACTCTGCCCTTCTTCGCACATGCCGCTTGTTTCTGCGATCACGCACGCCCTGGCGGTATCCGGAATTCAACGCTTCCTCATCTCTGACCATCCGGCTTCATGCGCCGGCCTGTCATGTCTTCGTTGGCCGACCTCGCGTCCGCGCTGCCATGGGGAGCGCGGATGTCGATAATTCCTTTCGACGCGAGATTCTCTTCGCCAGCCGACGTGATGGAATGGTACTGCGCAGCGTAATTAGATAATTCAATTATCTAATTTGTCAAGGCGAATCATCCCGGCTTTCCTTGCCGTTAACGCTGCGTTTCCGTGGGCCGATTCGGTCATATTGGACACAAATCGATCAGTCTCCTCATCACTTGCGGTCCTGCGACGTGCACTACCTTCGGATGCGAAGCTACATGGAGGAGGCTGGAGTCCCAGAGTATTACTTGGCGTCCGTATGGAAAGATGCACCCTTCATTTAATTGAGCATGGCCTGGAAAAATAAGCCTTGACAGAAGATTCTTAGGAGAAATAGGATCAACTTCGATTTTGTAATCGATTGAAACAGATTTGCAATCGATAATCGGCGCTTCCCACGAACGATCGAGTTTCGACGTCAATCAACGAAAACTCCACGGAAGTGCTCCCGCACGAAAGCAAAACCCATTCTAGGAGACCCATCCAATGAGACACTTCTTGACCTCCAAACCGCGTCGTGGTTGCCGGCTCATGTTGCTTTTGTGCCTGCTGCCCCTCTCAGTAACCGGTATCTGCTCAGGCCAGAACCTGACAGGAACCATCGATGGTTTCGTCACTGATTCCTCCGGTGCGATGGTGCCGGGCGCGACCGTGACCATCTCGAATGCGGAGACGGGCGTCATTGAGCGCGCCATCAAAACAGACAGCGGCGGCCGCTATGAGGCGCCGGCAATGCTTTCGGGGACATACAAAATCACCGTCAGAGCAAATGGGTTTGAGACTGAGGTCGTCGGACCAGTGACTCTCGCCGTCGACCAGTCACTACGCATGAATGCGACGCTGAAAGTAGGTTCAGCTACCGCGCAGGTTTCGGTCTCAGGAGCCGTTACCGGACCGGATGTCGAGGATTCGGCGCAGAGCACGCTCATCGAAAAGGAAGAAGTCACGGAGCTTCCCATGAACCAGAGAAACTTCGTGCAATTCATCTCTCTGCAACCGGGCGTCAACGGTGGCACGGGAACCATCACCCGCGGACCGCTGGCAGTCGCGGGCGGAAACAACCCTATGAGTATTTCGGTAAACGGCCAGGGAAGTACTTCCAACGGTTACTATCTCGACGGTGCTGACTTTATCAACCACGACCAGGACAATATTCTGGGAATGTTCCCCAGTTTGGATTCTCTTCAGGAGGTCAACCTTCTCCGCAACAACTACGGGGCCCAGTACGGCGGCGAGGGCGCCGCGATTTTCAACCTGGTTTCAAAGGGCGGCACAAGCAGCTTTCACGGCGACGCCTTTTACTACTTCCAAAACCAGTTGTTGAACGCCAATGGGTACTTTAACAACCTCGCCGGCAATGCCAGGATTCCATTCCGCTACAACGACTTTGGATATACGCTGGGCGGACCGCTCTTCATTCCCAAAATCCTTCCGCGCGCAAAGTCAAATGCCTTTTTCTTTGTTGGTGGAGAACTTCTGCGCAGTGCCCAGGCGGCTACCTCGTCCGTAGCCAATGATCCCACTGCCCTCCAGCGGCAGGGAATTTTTTCAGCGCCCGTGTGTATCGCGTACAACGCCGCGGGAAAATGCACTTCAACATCGACGACGGTGACAAACTTGGATCCCGCCGCCAAGGCCTGGCTTACGGATGTCATCGACAAAACTCCGTTGCCCAACGATCCCAATAGCCCACAGGAGCTTTTGTCATCCTTTGACGGGATCATGAACGAGGGCCAGATCGTAGGTAGGCTTGATCATTCCTTCGGCGAGAAGTTCAAAATGTTTGCGCGCTTCCTCAATGATCCTTATAACTCGGTCGGTCCTGAAGGCATCGGCGGCAACACCAATCCGATTCCCGGACTGGCAACAACTTCTGCTCAGTCCGGTGCGCAGAACACCATGGTTCACGCCACTTATGTACCGACTGCAAACTGGGTGTTTGAAGCAGGAGTTTCGCATCTGAGAGCTTACGAAAACACTCAGGTTATTGGATTGCTGAACCCGGCCAACGCTCCGGATTTCAACGTGAATCTCCCGTATACCAATTTGACTGGTAAACTACCCACCGTTACGATCGATGGCACCAAGTACAACTCCGCCGGTCCTATCAAGAGAATCAATCCCACCGACCAGGCCTTTATCAACGCTACGCACTCCATCGGCCGCCATACGATTCTTTTTGGAGCAAACTGGGAAAGGATGAAATCGTCCTACACCAATTTCAACAACGGGAACAACGGCGGCTTCACGTTCACGGCTCCATCCTCGGCCGGAAATGCCCAGGCAGTCTGGAACCAGTCGTTTGCCGATTTCCTCATCGGCTATGTCACCAGCTTCTCGCAGTCGACATTTGGCACGGGGGAAGGGTATAGTTCCAGCGTTCTTGAGGCCTATGTGCAGGATAACTTCAAGGTGACTCAAAAGCTGGTGCTGAACGCGGGAGTCCGGTACAGCTACTATCGCGATCCTACCGAGTGGATCCTCAATTCGGATAACTTCGACCCGGCGCTTTACACTTCAGCGCAGGCGCCCCTGATTCAAACCACGGGCTACATCTGCCTTGCCACTCCTTGCACTGGCGGCGGAACACCCAACCCGTCCTATAACTACCTCAATGGCATCATCATCCCGGGGCAAAACTCTCCGTTCGGCAGGAAGATGGTTTCGCAGCCGAACCTTGATTTCGCACCCCGCTTCGGCTTTGCTTATAGTCCCTTTCCAGACAATAAAACCGCCATCCGCGGAGGGTATGGCATCTATTACATGTTTCCATCGATATGGGCCGACGATCCAAGCGGGAATCCGCCGTCTATATCCACAATCAATTCCTCGAATGTTTCCTTCGAAAATCCTGGCGGAACGGTGGCTGCTTCAACGACTCCGCCTGCTATCGGATCGCTGGGCGTAACCTACAAGATCGCTTACGTTGAAAGTTTCGATCTGGATATTCAGAAGCAACTTCCGGGCAACATTTTGCTCGATGTAGCCTACGTGGGAAATTTGGACAGGCACCTCCCCAACGCCGTCGATCTGAACGAGCCGCTGCCCGGTGCCTACGTGGCGGCGGGCATCGCCCCTGCCGGCGGCATCACCACTTCGAACTCGATGCTCCTGAACCGGATCAGGCCGTTTCTCGGATATGGTGCCTTCAGCGCATCCATGCCGATCTTCTCCACGAACTATAACGGTCTGCAGGTTCAGTTCAAGCAGCATCTTGGTTCGGCCCTTGAGTTGGGAGGCGCTTATACATTTTCCAAGGCGCTGGGCATCGGCAGCGTGCAAGACACTTATAACCTCTTGGGCGATTATGGCGTTCAGCAGAGGGACAATATGTTCGTGGCGCAGGCTGTTTACAACCTTCCTTTCTATCGGGAGCAGCACGGAATTGTCGGCCACCTGCTGGGTGGTTATGAGTTGTCGGGCATCCTGAATCTTTCCGCCGGCGGACTCAGTACCGCCACCACGAGCAACCAGGACCCCGCCGGACTCGGACTGCTCTCGAGCGGCACCGGAGCCGTCGCGCGGCCCGATCGCGTCGGGGATCCAAATAACGGCCCGCGAACGATTCAGGAGTGGTTCAATACATCGGCCTTTGCCTATGTCCCGGCGTCGCAGACGCGCCCCGGCGATGAGGTGGTTGGCACCATCTATGGGCCAGGGTCTGAAGTCGTGAACGTTTCGCTCTTGCGCAATATTCGCATCCTGGAAGGCACGACAATGCAGTTGCGCGCAGAAACCTACAACACTCTCAATCACACCAATTGGAGCGGCCCGAATACGAGCCTGAATGCCACCAGCTTCGGCATCATTTCGGGGAACGGCGAT
The DNA here is from genome assembly GCA_963758785.1 of uncultured Acidobacteriaceae bacterium. Lineage (GTDB taxonomy): Bacteria > Acidobacteriota > Terriglobia > Terriglobales > Acidobacteriaceae > Telmatobacter. The sequence continues at coordinate 307,537 of CAVWXA010000003.1, read as the reverse complement.
CCAAGAAAAATGCAGATCGCTGCCAAATTCACTTTCTGATCAGAGATACCTGCAACGCAAAGATCCTCGTGACTCAATGACAGAACGATTCCGGATGAATGAATGCCTTGGCCGTGCCGCTAATGTACGGCGCGTCCTGCTTCTGGCATTCCTTGCATTGGTGTGCTGGCAGGCGCGCGCGCAGTACATCATTGGCGCCGACATTGGCTATGTCAAGCAGGCCCAAGACACCGGAACTGTCTTCAAGGAGAACGGGCAGCCGAAGCCGGCGCTCGACATTCTTCACGATCATGGCTATAACTGGGTGCGCCTGCGGCTGTTTGTCGAGCCGACGGTCCGGCCCAACACGCTGGCTTACACAATTGAGTCGGCGCATCTGGCAAAGAGCAAGGGCTTCAAGATCCTGCTCGATCTTCACTATTCCGACAACTGGGCCGATCCCGGCAAGCAGCATACGCCGGATGCATGGGCGAAACTTTCGCATGCGCAACTTTGCACCCAGGTCTTCGAGTACACCCGCGACACGATTGCCGCGTTCCGCGATGCCGGCATTCTGCCCGACATGGTGCAGCTCGGCAACGAGATTACTCACGGAATGCTATGGCCCGATGGCCATCTGCCCGACAATTGGGATAACTTCACCGATCTGCTCAAAGCGGGAATCAACGGCGTGGATGCGGGGCACGGAAATACGCCGCGCCCTCTCATCATGGTTCACATCGACCGGGGCGGAGACTGGAAGCGTACCAAGGACTTCTTCGACCATCTGCAGGCTGCCGACGTCCGCTTCGACGTCATCGGGCAGTCGTACCATCCTTGGTGGCAGGGCAGCCTCAACGATCTGAGAGAGAATCTTTACTGGACAGCGATCACGTATCACAAGCCAATCGTGCTCGCCGAGGTTTCATATCCCTGGGAGCCCTACACGAAGCAGCCCGACGAAGCGCCGTTTCCACAAACCGCAGAGGGCCAGAAACAATGGCTGCAGGCGCTCAATCAGATCGTTGAAGAGACACCCGATCATCTTGGCGGCGGATTGTTCTGGTGGGAGCCGGCTGTACCCAAGGAACACCAGCTCACTGACCGAGGCTTCTTTGATACCGACGGAAACGTGCTGCCGGTGATTACGGTCTTCGACGCCTTTACCAGAAAGTGAACGATCGCTTGAGGCGGATCTCATTCGTTCTGCCCAAAGCAGGAGACACAATGAATCGACTTCTCGCGCTCGGCGCGATGCTCGCAGCAATCGGCTTCATGTCAGTTGGTTCGGCCGCCGCTCATCTGCCGGTCGAGCGGGACCTGAGTCCTAAGCAAGTCTCCTCGCGCGCAATCACGTTACTCGATGACGGCTGGCAGTTCTATCCGATGCGCGATTTTCAAGCGTGGCCTGCTGAGCCCGAACTTACTTCCGCCCAGATCGATCAGTTGAAGGTACCCGCGGCGGGCAACGGTTGGCAGCCGGTTCAGCTTCCCGATGACTACATCGTGAAAGAAACATTTTCGCCCGAACCGAATCCGTCACTGCTCGCTGACGGAGCAATCTGCCCAGTTGGCGGACGCGAATGCGGCCCAGTCGGCTCGGAGCCGCCTCAGGGCCACCCCGGAGATCTCAACCGGCCCGGGCGCAACGCTTATGGGGGGCACGGCTACCTGCCGGTTTATCCCGCATGGTATCAGAGAAACTTCTTTCTTCCCGCCACCGACAGTAATAAGGCTGTGTGGCTCGACTTCGGCGGCGTCTACCGTGATGCCATCGTCTTTGTAAATGGCAAATTCATCGCGCAGCACGCCAGCGGCTACACCGCATTCCGCTTTAACATCACTTCTGCCGCTAAGTTTGGCGAGAAAAACGAAATCGCGGTCTTCGTCGATCCACGCTGGTTTGAGGGCTGGTGGTACGAGGGCGGCGGCATCTATCGTCATGTACGGCTTATCGTCAGCGGTAAGTTACAGGTTTCGCCGTGGGGAACCTTCGTCGATGCGCGTGTGTCAGGAGAAATTCATCACGGAATGCCCGAAGGTGATCGCGCCCCGGCTCAACTGAGCATTCAAACCACGGTCCGTAACGACGATGCCGTCGACCGCAAATTCACGCTCGTTTCGCAGGTTCTGGACTCCGCTGGAAAACCGGCTGCGACCAGTTCCATTGCCGAGGATCTGGCGCCGGGGCAGGAGTCGACATTTACGCAGCAGGCCGCGCTGCCCGATGCGCTGCTCTGGTCGATGGAGCATCGCAATCTTTACCGTCTGGTCACTTCGCTACGCTCCGCAGGAGCGACGGAAGATGCGATGTCGACCAATTTCGGCGTGCGCACTCTCCGCTTCGATCCCAACCAGGGCTTCTTCCTCAATGGAAGGCACGTCGAAATCCGCGGCTTGTGTGTTCACCCCGATTTCCCCGGAGTGGGAATCGCGGCTCCCGACAATCTTTGGCCGTGGCGCATTCAGCAACTGCTGGCAATGGGCGCCAACGCCTATCGCACCGCGCATAATCCCGTTGCCGATGCTTTTTACGACGATGCCGACCGGATGGGCATGCTCGTCATGGCTGAGAACCGCCACCTCGGAGATACCTACAACCCCAAAGCGGCGAAAGACACGGGGTTCAGAGATCTCAGCGATGTCAAGACCATGGTCCTGCGCCTTCGCAACCACCCGTCGATCATCATGTGGTCGCTCTGCAATGAAGAAGGCGAGGGCACGACGCCGCACGGCGCTCAGATCTTTTCCGCTATGAAACAAGCAATCGAGAAGATCGATTCAACGCGCCCCGTCACGGGGGCCGTGAACGGTGGATATACGCCCAGCGGCTACATTCCCGTCGAAGACATTCTTGGCATGAACTACCACAACGAAGAATTCGCGAAAATACACGCAGAATTTCCTAAACTCATGATCTACGGCAGCGAAGATGTCAACGCCAAAACTTCGCGCGGCACCATTGATACCTCTCGCCCTCTTGGCCTGTGCTCGGGGTATGGTTGCGACACAAATCTCGACACCGGTCCATGGCGTTCATGGGCTCCGGTCGCTGAAAATTCCTACGTCGCCGGAGAGTATGTCTGGACTGGATTCGATTATCGCGGAGAACCCAACCCCTTCAGTTGGCCGGCGGTGACCAGCCAGACCGGAGCCATGGACCTGGCCGGATTTCCCAAGCCCGTCTACTACTATTGGAAAGCCGTATGGCAATCCACACCTTCCGTCTACATCTTTCCAAGCTGGAACCTTCCCCGCGAAGAAGCCGGCAAAGACATGTTGGTCCGCGCATTCTCCAACTGCGATCGTGTTGAGTTACGGCTGAACGGAAAAAGTCTCGGCATTCAAGATATGCCGAAAAACCGATATGTCGATTGGCATGTGCCCTACTCTCTCGGAACCCTGATGGCTTTAGGGTATAAAGGCGGCCGCGTAGCAGCACAGTATGTCGTCCGCGCGGCGGGTACGCCCGCCCGCCTAAAACTTACGGCAGATATTTCTCACCTCAGCGCCAATCGGGAAGATGTGGCGCCTATCGAAGTCGCCATACTCGACGCGTCAGGAGACGTCGTGTCCAGCGCCGACAATGAGATAGAGTTCTCGGCTTCCGGCGCCGGCGCGCTTGCCGGAGTAGCCAATGGAGACCCCACCAGCCACGAGTCCAACGTTGCAACGCAGCGTAAGGCTTTTCACGGTCTCGCGATGGTTCTTGTCCGGGCAGGGGAGCATCCCGGATCCATCACCATTCATGCCCACGCCCAAAACATGCCCGCAGCCGAAATTGAGATTCCTGTAAGTGCTGGTAAGTCGAGTCAATCAACTAACTAGTCTCCTGAGTCTGAAGTTCGAAAGATAAATACAGCGGTCATCCTGAGCGGAGTTTGGCCGGTCATCCGGCCAAACGGAGTCGAAGGACCTGCATTTCCGGACTTCGGATTATGCAAGATATCAATGACTCAGGAGACTAGAGCTGGTTGCATATATACATATTTGAAGGGGCACGGCTTTACAGCTTGGTGAAAAAGACCTCCGGAAGAGAGCTCTGTAACAAGGGCACGGCTTGTCGGGGTCCCCACGGACAGGTCCTCGTTCGTGGGGTAACTTGAGCCGGGCCGCAAAAGCCCCACTATCAACGTCGGGCTTCAGCCCCTGCCGTCCCACCCTGCCCACAGAATCACTTTTTCACCAAGCTGTCTAGTCTTGCCGTTAAAGGCCAATAAATAGCTGGGTTTTAGCCCTGAGGGATGTCTTGCGATCGCCCCAAACCATTTATGCAACCAGTTCTAGTGTCATGAGTCTGAAAGAATTAGCATAAGTATGCGACACTTCCGCATCGAATAGAGTAGAGGTTATCGATGCGTTTAGGTCGCCCCGTAGCGGTTGTCACGGTCAATGATGAGCAGCGGCTGGAACTGGAGGCTTGGAGCCGGCGGCCCAAGACCGCGCAGGCTCTGGCCATGCGGTCGCGGATTATTTTGCTCGCCGCACAGGGCGGGAGCAACAAGTCGATTGCGCTGAAGCTTTCCACCACGCCGCATACGGTGGGTAAGTGGAGGAAGCGCTTTCAAAGCGCAGGCAACGACGGACTTCTGGACGAGCCGCGTCCAGGCACCTCGCGCAAGTTGAGCGACAAGCAGGTTGAGTTGGTGTTGACGCGCACGCTGGAGAGCCAGCCGAGGCCGCCACCCATTGGTCGACCCGGGATATGGCCAAGACCTGCGGACTGAGCCAGTCCAGCATCAGCCGCATCTGGCGCGCCTTTTCCCTTGCGCCCCATCGCAGTGAGACCTTCAAGCTTTCTCGCGATCCGCTGTTCATCGAGAAGGTGCGCGACATCGTTGGTCTGTATCTTGACCCGCCCGACCGCGCCCTGGTCTTATGTGTGGACGAGAAGAGTCAGATACAAGCGCTGGATAGAACCGCACCCCTGCTACCCATGCGTCCAGGGCAGATCGAACGCCGCACACACGATTATGCGCGTCACGGCACCACCAGTCTGTTTGCCGCACTGAATACCAAGTCGGGTAAATTGATCGGACAGACGCAGCGCCGCCATCGCTCGGTCGAGTTTCGCAAATTCCTCGACACCATCGAGCAAAACGTTCCCCGCAACTTAGATGTCCACCTGATTCTGGATAACTACGGCACGCACAAAACACAACTGATCCACGACTGGCTGGCGAAAAGGCCGCGATTCTATCTGCACTTTACGCCCACTTCGGCCAGTTGGCTCAACCTGGTCGAACGATGGTTTGCACAACTGACCGACAAGCAACTTCGCCGCGGCGTACACCGCTCAACCAAAGAACTGGAATCAGCTATCAGGAATTTCATTCAGCATCACAACAAGAACCCAAAGCCATTCGTCTGGCACAAAACCGCAGATCAGATTCTCGATTCCGTCGCCCGATTTTGTACGCGAACTTTAGACTCAGGACACTAGCGTTCAACAGCATAAGCACCATTCAACGACGCAACGCGTCTCACGCGCCTTAACATGATTCACTTGGAGTAACTCGGATGAGTTGGACAAAAGTTTCGCTTGCGGCTGCTTTGGCTGCCCTGACAATAAGTGCGCACGCGCAGATAATGCAGGCTCCGGATATCACAAAACAACCAACGCTCTACGTTGTTCCTTATGCGCATCTTGACACGCAATGGCGCTGGGAGTTTCCTCAAACCATCAGCGAATACCTGCTCAAAACCATGCGCGTCAACTTCGATTACATCCAGAAGTATCCGCATTACGTGTTTAATTGGACGGGCGCGAATCGCTACAGACTGATGAAGGAGTACTTTCCCGACGATTACGCGCAGGTAAAGAAGTACGTGCAGCAGGGCCGCTGGTATCCCGCCGGCTCCTCGGTTGAAGAAGGCGACGTGAACCTGCCCAGCGCCGAGTCGATCTTTCGGCAAGTACTCTATGGGAACGATTATTTCCGTAAGGACTTCGGCAAGGCCAGCACGGAGTATATGCTGCCCGATTGCTTCGGTTTTCCCGCATCGCTGCCCACGATCCTCGCGCACGCCGGCGTCAAAGGATTTTCCACGCAGAAGTTGAGCCCGGGTTGGGAACCGGCTCCAGTGGTTGGCGGCCCGGGATCGCCGGAAGATACCCCGCAGGGAATTCCCTTCAACGTCGGGCTATGGGAAGGACCCGATGGCAGCAAGATTATGGCCGCGCTGAATCCAAGCCGGTACGGAAGCCGCATCCGCTACGACCTGAGTAAAGTGCCGCCCGCCTTCACGCCGAATGCTAGCCTGACGCCGGCGCAGGCTGCGCGCGATGCCATGGATCATGTCAACTGGGTCGCCCGTATTGAGCGCGACGGCAAACTGACCGGCGTTTATGCGGACTACCACTACATTGGCATCGGCGACAACGGCGGTGCTACCGACGAAGAGACCGCGAAGATGCTCGAAGCCATCGTCGCGCAGGGAGAGATCGCGCTTCCTGCATCCGACTCCGCACCAACTGCGGGCGACAGTCAGCCGGTGCGTGTGGGCGACGGACCCGTGCGCGTAATCTCGTCGGCCGCCGATCAGATGTTTAACGACATCAAGCCCGATATGACCGCGAAGATGCCGGAGTACAAGGGTGACCTCGAACTCATCAATCACTCGGCCGGTTCGCTTACCTCGCAGGCCTATCACAAGCGGTGGAACCGGAAGAACGAAATCCTCGCTGATGAGGCAGAGAAAGCATCCGTCGCCGCCGCGTGGATGGGTGGACGCACTTATCCGCAGCAGCGGCTAAATGATGCATGGATGTTAGTGTTGGCTGGGCAGTTCCACGATACAGCCGCGGGAACGGCAACATCGCGCGCCTATCAATTCGCATGGAATGACGATGTCATCGCTCTCAACCAGTTTGCCGGCGTGCTCACCAGCGCCACCCAGGCAATTGCATCGGCGCTCGACACCCAGGCGCAGGGCGTGCCGGTCGTCGTTTACAACCCGCTCAACATCCGCCGGCAAGACGTTGTCGAAGCCGCGATCCCATTCACCGGCGAGACGCCTCAAGCCGTTCGCGTTGTTGGCGCCGATGGCCGCGAGGTACCGTCGCAGGTTGAAGAAGGCAAGGTGCTGTTCCTTGCCACCGCGCCTCCCATTGGATACGCTGTCTACGATGTGCGGCGCACCCCCGGGACCGCGCACTCTACAGATCTGAAGGTGACGCAGTCATCGCTTGAAAATGCGCGCTACCGCGTCACGCTCAATAGCGACGGCGATGTAGTCAGCATCTTCGACAAAGCGGTAGGGAAGGAACTGCTTGCGGGGCCCATCCGGCTTGCCATCTCCAACGATGCGCCGCAGCAGTACCCGGCGTGGAACATGGACTTCGATCAGGAGCAGGCCGCGCCTCGCGCCTATGTGGGCGGCCCGGCAAAGGTCCGCATCGTCGAGCAGGGTCCGGTGCGGGTGGCGATTGAAGTGTCGCGCGAAACCGAGGGCTCGCGCTTTGCTGAAACCGTGCGCCTTTCCGCCGGGGACGCCGGCAACCGCGTGGAATTCAGCGACGCGGTCGACTGGCGGACTCTCTCGTCGAACTTGAAAGCGGTGTTTCCGCTTACGGCGAGCAATCCCGATGCCACTTACAACTGGGAGGTGGGCACCATCGAGCGGCCCACCGCGCAGCCCCGGCAGTTTGAGGTGGCGTCACATTACTGGGTCGACCTGACCGATACGAGCGGCAGCTATGGAGCGACCATCCTGACCAATGTCAAGAATGCATCCGACAAGCGCGACGATCACACCATCCGGCTCACGCTGCTTCGCACGCCCGGATTGCCTTCGCGTGGGCCCAGCCAGGGACCGGTTCACAGCGCCTACTCCGATCAACTCAACCAGGACTGGGGACATCATGACATTCTCTTCGGGCTTGCCGGGCACCTTGGCGATTGGCGTCGCGGGCAGACCGACTGGCAGGCCTACCGGCTCAGTGCGCCGCTCGTTGCCTTCACAACCGGCAAACACGAGGGCCCGCTTGGGCAGAATTTCTCGCTGCTGAACATCGATAATCCGCATATCCGCGTATTGGCGCTGAAGAAGGCCGAGATGAGCGATGAAATCATTCTGCGGATGGTGGAGCAGGACGGAGAAGCTGCGCCCCATGTCCACGTTAAGTTTGCGGCGCCCATCGCCGCAGCCCGCGAAGTGAATGGGCAGGAACAGCCGGTCGGCGCGGCCACGCTCAACGATGGCGCTCTCGAAACGTCGTTTACTCCCTACCAGCCTCGCACCTTCGCTCTGCGCCTTGGTCCGCCTCCCGCGATGATTCGCGCCGTCACCTCGCAGCCTGTCGCGTTACCGTACGATCTGGCGGCGGCCTCGAATGACGATACCAAATCGGTCGGCGGCTTCGACAGCAAAGGCGATGCGTTGCCGGCAGAAATGCTACCGTCGTCGCTTGAATTCAATGGAGTCGATTTTCATCTCACACCGGCTGCTACCGGGACTCCCGACACTCTCATTGCGCACGGCCAAAAGATCGAGCTCCCCCACGGCGACTTCAACCGCGTGTACATTCTTGCCGCCTCCGCCGATGGCGATCAGAAGGCTGCATTCCAGGTAGGGGAAAGCTCCACCGAACTGACCATCGAGAACTGGGGCGGATTCATCGGGCAATGGGACAACCGCATCTGGAAGCCGGAGCCGGATTCAACCACGGTCGGCGGCCAGCAAGTCCCGCTGCGCAAAGACTGGGCAGTCTCCGCGCATCACGCCACGTGGAATGACATCGAGTATCGCGGCTCGCCCATCTGGTCGCCGCGTTATCCCGATGACTATTTCGGGTTGCAGCAGGGCTACATCAAGCGCGCTGCGCTGGCGTGGTATGCCTCGCATCATCACACGCCAGATGGGCTGAACGAGCCATACGCCTACAGCTATCTGTTCGCCTATGCCATCGACATGCCTGCGCACGCGGCCACATTGGTGCTGCCAAACAACGACAACATCCGCGTTCTTGCCGTTTCAGTGGCGCGCGAAGAGCCGCCGGTCACGCCCGCCCAGCCGCTTTACGACACGCTCGAGCACACGGCCCTGCCCGGCGATTACGTTACGGCAACAAGGTAGGAGAGTTTCAAGTTGGCGGTAGTTGTTGTTCGAAGGTGCTTTTCGAATCCGGCGGTAATAAAGCTTCAACGTGTTTGGGGAGTGTTTGTAGTTTGATGTTCCCGTAAATGACGGTCCTACAGTTCTTTAACAGGCAGATGCTCGATTGTATTTGCGTGAGAGATATTTGCGATTCCCCTGAGAAGTGTTGACGTTCCGGTGTTGCTGCGAGGTATGGGCGAATGAGCCTGTTGCTCTGGGGATTGAGTAATGCGATGAGGTATAAATGCCCAATCTGGAATGCCCAGTCCGGCGAACGGGCGACCGGGCTGGCGCGGAGCGCATCTACATGGGCATGATTCGTAAACTCAAATCCGGAGAATTTCGCCTGTACTCGAGAAAGAAGAATGCAGAAACCGGCAAGCGCCGCAACCTGGGGACATTCGCAACCCTGGAACAAGCCAAAAAGCACGAGCGCGATGTGCAGTATTTCAAAAGGCACTAAAGAACGGCGAAGCAACCGCGCCGCGATCGTGATACGCTCGCGGCGCGAAACAATTGCACGCTGATTCCATTTTGGAGACAACACGATGCCTCGCTCAGTGAAGAAATGGTCGGGCCGAGTAACGACCGATTCCACACATCCTCCGGAAGGATTATTTACCAAGGATCCTGAAACCATCGCGCGATTGCTTGCGTCAAAAAGAGTTTCACCGAAGGGCCCAGCCTCGGGAATGAGGATGCTGACGTTCTTCATCAACCGGGCCGGGAAGAACTTGAGCACGACACGCAAAGCGAAGCTGCAAAAGGCCAAAGAATTGCTTTCCGAGCGAGTACAGGCTGAGCGGGTAGAGGCCGCGCGCGGACGGAATAAGACGAAGGCTGCTTAGTTGAACGCCGGAGGGGCATCGGGGGCCTTACAGAATTCTCTTAGATAAACAGCAGAAGTTCCGGGCGAAGTGGCTTCCGGGCTCGGGCATCTGCTTATCGGGCAAAGGCATCGGATTGAGAAATGCGGGATACGCGGGAGGGCTTATGCCGGATAGGCGAACTGTCGAGAGAGCGAAGCAGGATCTGAAAGAAGGAAAGTCGCCGAGCACAGCAGCGGGCGAATTCGTCCGCGAAGAGATTGATCACGTTCGGCAAGGGAAGCACGGGGCGCGGTCACCGCAACAGGCGATTGCGATTGGCTTGAGCGAAGCTCGGAGAGCCGGGATACCGTTAAAGCCGCCAGCAGCCGGAAAAACGAGCAAAGTGGCAAAGCAAAAGGCCGAACGCGATTACGAGGAGGGCCAGACTTCTCCCCGCTTGCGTGAAGAGGGTTCAACACCGAGAGGGCGAGCCCGCATGAAAGCGATGAAAAAGGAACCGAAGAATTCGGTAAGTCATTCCGCACTGTCGCGCCATGCGAAAAGCTCCGCGAAAAGACTGAAGGCGTCTGCGGGGCGTTAGCGTTCCCGCATCGCTCAGCAAAACTCAGCGGGTGCTGGAGGATTGATCGCAGCGGGGAGCGACGGCCCAGTTCCGGACGGCATTCATTGAGTAAATTGCGCCCGCGGCCCGCCTGAAAGAAACCGCTTGCATTGGCGTGGCATCTGAGTCAATTATCGGTGAGGGATTCGTGTCCCCTTGCGGAGGCAAAGATGGCTGGTCGTCCTTATTGGTCAGGGCAATTCAAAATCTCGCTTGTTTCCTTTGGCATTCAGCTTTTCCCGGCAACCAACTATCAGAGCGGAATCACGTTTCATCAGATCGATCGCTCAACCGGCGAGAGAATCCGCCATTTGAATGTGATCGACGACGATAAGCCGGTTGAGAACTCTGAGATTGTCAAAGGCTACGAATACACCAAGGGAAAATACTTGATCGTCGAGCCGGATGAAATTGCCAACCTGCGCATCGAGACGAAAAACGTGATCGACGTGCAGCAGTTTGTCGACCTTGACGAACTGCCTCTCGCGCTATTTGAGAAACCGTACTTCGTTGTTCCCGAGCCCAGGGAATCCCCCGACGCCTTTGCTGTGGTTCGCAAAGCGATGGAGGAGACCGGAAAGGCGGCCATCGGCGAGATCGCATTTGGTGGACGCGAGCATCTGGTCGCGATTGCCGTCCCTGCTGATCGCTCGCAGCGAGGAATGATGGCCTACCTGCTCCGTTATGGTGAAGAGCTGCGGAATAGCGGCGAATATTTCTCGCAGATTCCGGTCGGCCGCGCCAAACCAAATCGATAAGAAGCAGCTCACCATGGCAACGCAGCTCATCGAGGCCTATTCGCATCCTTTTCATCTGGACGCATTCAAAGACGATTATGAAGCTGCGCTGCGCGAGCTGATTGAGGCAAAGCAAAAGAATGCGCCGCTGCCGCTTGAAGAAAAGAAGGCCAGGCCAGCCAAGGTCATTAATCTCATGGATGCCCTGCGGCAAAGTGTTTCAAAGGCCAAGAACCCTGTGGCGAGCGAGCGCCGCATCAGCTACCAAGGCCGAGCCAGAAGAAAGGGCCCGTGCTTGTGGGAGCCGGTAAACGCAAGCACAGGGCCGCGTAGGCCATGGCTTCACGAAAACAATCGAGACAAGCGGCAGAGGGCAAACCGCCCGCTGGCGCGTTATCAGCGGATGCGCGACTTTAGCGTGACCGCTGAGCCGCGCGGCGATGCTCAAGTCGCGCCAAGGCACACAATCGCGAGACGCTGCCATTCGTGGTGCAGAAGCATGCGGCCACGCGGTTGCACTACGACTTCAGGCTGGGCTGGAATGGCGTGCTGAAGAGCTGGGCCGTGACCAAAGGCCCAAGCTACTATCCCGGCGACAAGCGGCTCGCGGTCGCAGGTCGAAGACCATCCATGGGAATACCGCGACTTTGAAGGAACCATTCCGAAAGGGCAATACGGCGGCGGGACGGTGATGGTGTGGGACCAGGGTGACTGGACCCCGCTTGGCGATGTCGATCAGGGACTGAAAGATGGGCACCTGAAATTTGAGCTGCATGGCAAAAAGCTGAAGGGCGCAGTGGGTGCTGGTCCGCATGCACGGACGCGCAGGCGGGTCAGGAGGCGAGAGATCGGAAAAGCGAATTGGCTTCTGATTAAAGAAAAAGACGAATTTGCGCGCGAGAGTTCCGACGAGGCAATTACGGAGGAAGCGCCAGACAGCGCGGCGAGCGGCCGAACCATGGAAGAGATCGCGGCAAGGAAAGGCCGCGTCTGGAATTCGGACAGGCGGAAATGCACAAGCCGGCAATCGAATCGCTGCAACCCGACAGAAGTGAAGCGCAGCCGCTGCGCAGCCGGATCGCGCAAGGCAGCAGGATCATGTCTCGCTCCAAACGCGCGCCGGACCTCAAGACACGCTCCACGTGAGCGATTCCCGGGATTCATCGCGCCGCAATTGGCCCTGCAAACCTCATCTCCTCCAACCGGCGACGATTGGGTCCACGAACTCAAGCTGGATGGCTATCGAATCCAAATTCAAATCAGTCCGGCGAAGGAAACGCGAGTGCGAAAACCCGCAAAGGTGCGGCTGCTGACTCGCAAGGGGCTCGATTGGACCGCTCGCATGCCCGACATTGCAGCCGCGGCGGCAAAGCTGAGCGTCAAAGACGCGATCCTCGATGGCGAAGCTGTCGCGCTCGACGAGCATGGAGTGAGTAATTTCGCCGATCTGCAGGCAGCATTTCAGGAAGGCCGGCAGCGATACATCACGTACTTCGCATTCGATCTTCTCCATCTGGATGGCCACAATCTGCGCGGCTTGCCGCTGCTCGGAGCGAAAGCAGATTCTGAGCAATTTGCTCGGAGCGATCGCTGATGAAAATTCGCCTCTGCGGCTGAGCGAGGATTTGAAAGCCGACGGAGATCGAAGTTTTCAAAAAGGCATGTGCCCTGGGAGCGGAAGGAATTGTCTCGAAACTCGCTTCGGCGAAATACACTTCAGGGCGCAGCGGCGCGTGGCTCAAGCTAAAATGCCGCCTCGAACAGGAATTCGTGATCGGCGGATTCACGTTGCCGTCGAAGGGAACGGTCGGAATCGGCGCATTATTGCTTGGCTACTACGACGACGGAAAGCTTCGCTACGCGGGCCGGACCGGGACGGGATTCACGCAGGCCACGCACAGATTGTTGCGCGCAAAGCTCGAGCGGCTGGCAAGAAAAGACTCTCCATTTGCCGATGTTCCGCGCGAGATGCAGCGTGGCGCGCATTGGGTCAAGCCGGAGCTTGTCGCGCAGATTGAGTTCTCAACCTGGACACGGGACAACCTGGTGCGGCAGGCGGCATTCAAGGGGTTGCGCGAGGACAAACCAGCGAAGGAAGTGGCGCGGGAATCGGCCGTCGCGACGAACAGAACGAAGCATGCATTCCTCGACGACCAAAAAGGCAGCGCAGGATCGCATTCCTCGCGCGGCAGAAAGCGGCGCAACATCCGAGTGAAGAGACCTGGCAATCACCGCATCCCGACAAGGTGCTGGATACCGGAGAGCGGCATGACAAAGCTGCAGCTCGCCGAGTACTACGATGGCGGTTGCCGAGCATCTGCTTCCCCACATTGCTGACCGTCCGCTAAGCATGGTGCGGTGTCCCGATGGCAACAGCAAGCCTTGTTTTTTTCAAAAGCACGTGGGGTTTGGATTGCCAGCTGGAGTCAAGAGCGTTTCGATTCCTAGTCGAAAAAGCCACGAGAAAGAGGACTATCTCACCGTTGATTCCAGCGAGGGGCTCGTTGGGTTGGCGCAGATGGGCGTGCTTGAAATTCATCCGTGGGGCTCACACAATGAATCGCTCGAACGATCCCGATCGCATCATCTTCGATCTCGATCCCGATGCTGCCGATCAAATGGAAGGCTCTGGCGGAAACAGCTCGCGAATTCAAACGAAGGCTTGCGAAAATGGGGCTCGAGAGTTTCGTCAAGAGCACCGGCGGAAAAGGGCTTCACGTTGTTGTTCCCATTCGGCCAGATCACGAGTGGCCGGTGATCAAGGAATTTGCCCATCATCTCGCACTCGATATGGAGAGAGAGAATCCTGAGCTTGTACGTTACAAAAATGACAAAGGCCACGCGCAAGAATCGCATCTACCTCGACTATCTTCGCAACGATAGGGAGGCAACATCCGTGGCTCCGTATTCGCCGCGCGCCCGAAGCGGTGCGCCTGTCGCCATGCCGCTGCGATGGAGCGAGCTGAATGCCGCGAAAGCGCCGGCGTTTCATGTCTCGGATTTCGCAAAATGGAAGCCACGGCTGCGGCATGATCCGTGGGCCGAAATGCCAAAGGACAAACAGAAGCTTCCTTCCAAAATCGGGCATTCACTCGAACCATCCTCCTGATGTTACGTCGTCACAAAGCGAGCGGTTCGCGGTGATCTCGCTTCAATCCGGCAGGATTTCGTTGGCAATTGTTGGGAAGGCCCTCCTCGGGAATGATATGACGCGGGTGTATAGTGAAAAGGCCCGCCTCGGCTTGGGTTCAAGAATTAAATGCAATTCGCCACTGAAATGGAGTGCCTGCCTTGAATCCTCCATCCACCCTGCCAGCAACGAATGTCCGCTTTCTGCGTCTCATCATGGCCGGCTTCTTCGTTACGGTTGCACTCATATCCTCGTCTATTCTGCCCGCTCAAGTGAGGATTGGAATCTCGGTTCATCACGTAGCCGCGCGCGCGGCGCAATGGAAGGACGTTGTCATTCCGTACCATCGAGAAGGCCTGTCGCCCGCTGAACAGCAAATGGTCACCAAGCTTGCTGATGCCTGTCGTCTGATGGACGAGATCTATTGGCACCAGAGCGATCTCGCTGGCTTGGCGGTCTATCACGGCACGCAAAACGCTGTGGTCACCAAGCTCTTTGAGGTCATGGGCAGCCGTTGGGATCTGCTCGATGACAATGCTCCATTTATCGGTGATGAGCCAATGCCGCCAGGCCACGAATTGTATCCACATTCGCTGAAGCGCGAGCAGATTGAGCAGGATGTCAAGGAACACCCCGTTGCAAAAGATGCGCTTTACAATCCGTGGACGGTAGTGCGGGGCACGCCCGATCATTTGACTACGGTGCCCTACCACGAAGCCTTCGCTGAGTGGCTGCAACCTATGGCCGCCGATCTCAGCGCCGCGGCCAAGCTAAGCCCGGATCCGGCATTCGCGCACTTCCTCAATCTGCGGGCAGATGCACTCCTCACTGACGATTACTACGCAAGCGACATCGCGTGGCTCGACCTGAAGAACCCAAAAATCGACATCATTTTTGCGCCGTACGAAACGTATCTCGACGATTTGCTGGGCGTGAAGACGTCGTACGGGGGCTCGATCCTGATCCGCAATGAGGCCGAAAGCAGCAAGCTCGCCATGTATCAGAAGCATGAGGCAGAGATGCAGCGCGCGCTGCCCGTACCGGATGAGGACAAGCCGTCGAAGGAGGGCCAGGCAACACCAATGGAAGTGGCTGACGCTCCGCTCCGAGCTGGCGATCTGCGATACGGTTACCAGGCTGTCGCCGACAACTTGCCCAACGACGCACGCATCCACGCAGAGAAGGGAAGCAAGAAGATCTTCTTCAAGAACTTTATGGACGAGCGCGTGAACCAGGTGATTCTGCCCATCGCGGCGGCGATGATGGATCCCTCGCAAGCGAAGCAGGTGACGGGAAGCGGATACCTGACGGGCACAATCCTGCATGAGATTTCGCATGGGCTGGGGCCGGCGTTCGCGCTCATGAACGGAAAACAGGTGGATATACGCGAGGCAATTGGCCCGGCGTACAGCGGGCTCGAAGAGGCCAAGGCGGATGTGACGGGCATCTATCTCGTCAATTGGCTTGTAGATCAAAAACTGCTGCCGGCGAGCGAACTCGATGTGATCTACGCGTCGTATGTCGCCGGCTACCTGCGCACATTGCGATTTGGCGTGGGCGAAGCGCACGGGCGCGCGGAGATGATGGAGTTCAATTATTTGCAGGAGCACGGTGCGATAACACTCGGCGCGGATGGACGGTACACGGTTGACTATGCCGCCATGACGAATGCGATTGCGGCGCTATGCAAGAAGCTGCTGATGTTTGAAGCGCAAGGCGACCGTGCAGGCGTGGAAGCGTGGTATGCGAAATACGATGTGATGCCGGCCTCGTTGACCAAGGCCCTTGAGGCCACGAAGGGGATTCCGGTAGACATTGCTCCCCATTTCGAACTTTTGCATGGTGTGCGGCCGTGATGAAAATCGAGATCGGTCGGGAAAATCCGCGCAGCTTGTGATCAACATTCCACGCTGATGCTGCATCGAGATGACGCCGCGCGCCAGCCTCGCGCTCCTTTGGCAGACCACGGCAACTGATCCGGCACAGGCAATTACACTTCTCTCCTGATTTCGTCGTATCCTATTTACAGGACTCGTACGATGAAAACTTTTACTATCGACGAAGCGCAGTCCCTACTCCCGGTTCTCGAATCCTTGCTTAAGCGCGCCATAGAAGGCCGGCGCTCTGCCCAAACGGTCGAATCGGATCTGAACGGGCTTTCGCAGCGTATCTACTTCTCCGGCGGAATGCGGGTGAGTACCGCAGACGTAGCCAAACAACGTGCCGAACTCGATTCCCACTTGAAGCAAGTCCGCGAAAGCGTTGCAGAAATCGATGCGATCGGCGTGCAGGTCAAGGACCTGGACTCGGGTCTGCTCGACTTTCCCTGCCGTGTCGACGACGAGGTAGTTCTCCTCTGCTGGCGCATGGGTGAACCCGCCATCGAACACTGGCATACCGTCGAAGCCGGATTTCAGGGTCGCCAACCCGTTGACGAACGTTTCCGCCGGCGTGCCGCTTCAGGCGGCCGGCCAAACTAAGTCGTAAGCCCAGCCTGACATGCCGCAGAAGCGGCCTTATCATAGCGCTTATGTGCGGACGATTTGCGCGCCGATCCACCCGCGAAGTTCTGGCCGATTGGTTCGGCGTCGACTTGGAAGATCTCCCTCCGTTCGACCCGAGTTACAACGTTGCCCCGCAAAGCGTTCAGCCCGTGGTGCGCCTTGGCCGCGACACCGGTGATCGCGAGTTTGCTCTAATGCGTTGGGGCATTGTCCCCTTCTGGGCCAAGGACGCTAAGATCGGCTACACCACGATTAATGCGCGCGCTGAAGAAGTAGCGGCCAAGCCCGCGTTCCGTGAAGCGCTGCGCAAGCGGCGCTGCCTTGTTCCTGCCGATGCCTTCTACGAGTGGGAACGCAGCGACCCGAAAGACAGGCATCCGTTCGCCATCGCCCTCGCGAACGATGAACCCTACGCTTTCGCGGGGCTCTGGGAGAGCTGGCAGCCCAGGGAAGGTGAACCGCTCGAAACCTTCACCATCCTCACAACCGACGCCAATGAAGCCGTCGAGCCGATCCACAATCGCATGCCGGTCATTCTCGATCCCAAAGACTACGATCGCTGGTTGCAGCCGGCGGCGCCAGAGCGACTGCCCGTCGATCTGTTGCATCCTTTCCCAGCGGAGCGAATGACTGCGTGGCCGGTCAGCAACCGCGTTGGCAACGTCAGAAATAATGATCCCGAACTTCTAGCTACCGTTGGATAAGCGAGCGTTGCATTTCCAGCGCTCGCCCCTTCCACTCCTGCGCATCCTTTCATCTAGCAGAATTTTCGCGGAATTTTCTCGAATCAACTTTTCACGATTGTTGACCACAACAAATTCAGCGTCTCAATGCCGCCGCGATCGAGGTAAACCTCGGCGGGGGCCAGTTCATCTAAATCGGTGGCACATGTTGCCCTTGGAAAGGTGGCAACATGGCGGCCCTCGAGCAAGGCAAGGGTCCATGCGTTCGTGAACGCTGGGCTTTCAGGGGAGGTTTGTCAGGCTGACCTGCAATGTCGAGCAAAATCGGCGCTCAGCTGAGACACTTATTCCTTCGCGCCGCCCAACTCATGCCCTTTTTAAGGAGTTTCTATGACAAGCAAATCTAACTTCGCCGTCTCCATCGCTTTCGCTACATGCGCTCTGTTTTGCCCAAAGCCCGCCAGCGCGCGATCTGCAAATAATCCCCCAGCCTTCGACGACAACAACGTGCCCTCCGCCGTCGCGCAGCAAGAAGCCGACCAGATGGTGCCGGCGCAAGCCGTTCTGGCGCAGGATATTGATGCGAAGAAAATGCAGTCTGGCCAGCAGTTTCAGGCCAAGCTCACCGATACGGTCCATCTGAAGAACGGAGTTGACCTGCCCAGGGGCACTGAACTCGTTGGCACAATCGCGACCGACAAAATGAAATCCGACGGATCGTCGACGTTGGCGCTGCGTTTCACCAAGGCTGATCTGAAAGGTGGGAAGGTCGTTCCCATCGAGGCAACCATCGTCGCAATCGCTCCTCCAGAGTATGGCGATGTCGGAAATGAAAGCTATAACGCAGCGCCAATGCCTTGGAATGGCAAAAGCCTCCGCGTCGATCAAATGGGGGCCATCTCCGGTTTTGACCTCCACAGCGGCATCGCCGATCAGAACTCGGCCGTCTTCGTGTCCGCCAAAAAAGACCATGTAAAGCTTTCGAATCAAACCCAGCTCTCGCTGGCCATCGCTTCTCTCGGCACGAGCCAAATGAGCGGCGAGTAAACATTCGGCCTGCCACTGTTTATGACGACGTTCCTATCCTTGCCGCGGCACATCGTGGCAAGGATGGGAAACCATTGGACTGTTCGGCAAGCGCACCCGAATCCTCGAACGAAATCCCTCCCTCCCGCGTCTCTTCACTGACAGTATTTTTTCCACCGATTGCGTATCGTCAAAATCCATTGGCAGGACAAAACTTGCTCGATGACGGTACTCTTTCATTGAGCCCCGTCGCTGATTCTGCCTGAAATAAAATGACTTGCACCAAAGCAATTGGCCACGGACCGGTGATCCCCATAGCCCGGTGCTTCTTGGAGAGTGACGATGAAGGTCGAAATTGGAGCGGGGTTTCTGCTGGCATCCACAATCCTCCTATCCGGTTGCTCCGGGTTCTGGGATCTCCCTGCATCCACCGGAAGCGGCGGAACGACTCCGACCACACTTTCGAGCGGCAACTTTTACGTGCTCAACCAGACATCCAAACAGATTGTCGGCTACGTGATCAACTCCGGAAAACTCTCCGCACTTACCAACGGTACGCAGTCGCTTTCCGCCGCACCTTATTCCATCGCCATCGCGCCCGCGGGCGGGTTCCTTTATGTCGGCACCGTAAACGGCATCTATCTTTACACCGTCGGATCCGGTGGTTCGCTCACGCTGGCGAACAATGGCAGCCCAATCTCCGACGACATTGCCTCCGCGATGCAGGTCAGCGGATCGTGGCTCGTCGACGCGTTTACGACTGCAAGCGGAAGTGTGCAGTTGGACGCAATTCCCATCGACACTTCCACCGGCGCTTACGACGGATCGGGCGGCACGCCGCCCTTCCAGACGTTCAGCATTGCAAACGCCGCTGTGAAACAGATGGTAATGTCACCCGATGGCGCCAACCTTTTTGTCGCGCTCGGAACAGGGGGGACCATCGTCGTTCCTTTTGCTACTGGCAATTCCAATCCTCTGGGCGCGACCGCAAAGGCCATTCCTGTGGCAACGAGCGGCGGATCTGCCCTATCCGTTGCCGTCGATCCCTCCACGCGCGTGTTCTATGTCGGCGAGACGCTGGCAAGCTCCTCAGCCAACTCCGGCGGCCTGCGCGTTTTCAACTACGGCTCGCTGAGCAGCACGCTCACCCAAGCCCCCGGTTCCCCGATTGCGAGCGGTGGGCTTGCGCCGAATGCGATTCTGCCCATCGCTTCTGGTGAATATGTCTACGTCGCCAACGGCCAGGGAAATACCGCGGCCGGCAACATCGACTGGTTCCTCATCACGGCCTCGGGAACCACCTATACCATCGCGTCGGGCAGCAGCATCGCCACCGGTATTCAACCCCTTGGCCTGGCCGCAGATAGTGAAGATAACTTTGTGCTGGCCGTGTCCAGCGGCGGCTCCACCTCAAGCGGCGATCCCGACCTCGACGCCTACACCATGAGCTCCGGCGCGCTCACCTCCGCACTCACTTCCGTCACCGGCACTGACCCCGTGGGAGCCATCGCTGTCGCGCCCCTGCCCTGACTAAAATCGGCTGCATATTTGCAGCTTAGAAGGGGCACGACTTTAGTCGTGTCGTTAAAGGCCCCCTAAATTGCTGGGCTTTAGTCCCTGAGTGACGTCTTGTGACCGCCCCAAACGATTTATGCAACCGGCTCGAGGGTGCTATCCTCAAGAAGAACGCTACCCGCTGTGCGCAACACTCTCCCAATTCATTCAGTCATTTCTCTCCGTCGCTTTGCGGCCCGGTCCGCCTCATTGCTGGTGGCTTTGTGCGCGCTTGCTACCATTATGTCCTGCGGCCGTCTCGTGCACGAGCAGCGTGAGATGGTGTATGTCTCAATTCGCGAGACCTACCTGCATGACCGCGTCGCGCCCGTCTCCAATCGAGTGTGTCAGGTGGTCAACGAGCAGCCGCTCGAGGTGCTGGAGCACGGCCGGCGCTTTCTCAGAGTCAAGACGGACAAAAACGAGGTCGGCTGGATTGAAGACCGCGCCGTGATCGACGCCAAAACTTACGACGGGTTTCAACAGCTTGAGAAACAGCACAAGGACGATCCCGTAGCAGCCACGGCCACGCTCAAAGACGACCTAGCCATGCACATCCTTCCCGGACGCGACACAGACCGGTTTTATCTCCTCGCCGGAAACAGCAGGGTCGATCTTATGGCGCGGGCGTCGGCTCCGAAAAAGCCCTCTGAGGCCTTTGGTCCGCTGCCGATTCCCGAAGTGGTGAAGCCGTCTCCGGTCAGCAAGAAAGTGCCGGCAACCGCTTCAGTCAAATCGCCCTCTCCATCGAATCAGGCGGCAGCCGGCACGCCCGAAGTCGAGCCGCCCGAGATGGAAGACTGGTGGCTGGCGCGCGATACGCAGGGTCACACCGGCTGGCTGCTCGCCAGCCGTGTCTATATTGATGTGCCCGACGACGTCGGCCAGTACGGTGAGGATCAGCGCTTTGTAGGTTGCTGGATGCTGACGAAGGTCACCGATCCGGAGGCCGACACTCCCGACCACGAAAAACCCGAGTACTTGACGGTGCTAGCGCCACTTCACTACGGGCTGCCGTACGACTTCGACCAGGTTCGCGTCTTTACTTGGAGCCTCAAACACCATCGCTATGAAACGGCCTTCCGCCTGCATCCCATTCAGGGCTTTCTGCCGGTGCGTACATTCAAGCAACACACGGCTACGGGCGACGTTCCCGCATTCAGCTTTCTCATCGCAGGCAGCAACGATGTCAAGGCCGATCCCACCACGGGAATCACGCGGCCTGCGGCGCCGAGGACGATCAGCTACGACATGATCGACACGCGGGTGCAGCGCATTGGAGCCGACACGGCGCCCATCCCCATCATGCACCAACCCGGCGAGAAAAAAACGGCAGAGAAGAAGGGCAAGAAGAGGTAGGGCCTGAAGGCCGCGGTTGCTCAGCTCTTAATTTCCCTGGCGTGTTTCAAAAATCCGTTTTGTCTCAAGCGCACAACCGGAGTCGGACCGTCAACCGTTTCGTAACAAGGGCACGAGTTTACTCGGACCGAAAATAAAGGGAAACCGGTTTTAATCCCTGCCCTCTACCCCGCTTGCGATCAATTTTTCCTGCTTACCGCCGGCCCCCCAGTTCATGCGTCGTTCCCATCGCGACCAAACGCATACCTTATCAATGAATCGAATATTTATCCACGCTCGCTACGGCACAATGACCGCGGAGCCATCGCCGGTTTCCTGTTTCACGGCTTCCAGCGCGCGGTTTGCCTCATCCAGCGAGAAAGTCTGCACAGTGGGACGGAATTTAAGATCGCGAGCCAGCGCGAGAAAGTCGCGCGCATCCTGGCGCGTCATGTTGGCCACGCTGCGCAACTGGCGTTCGCCCCACAACAGGCTGTCGTAGTCGAACGAGGGCATCTGGTCCAGGTGAATGGCATTGACGGCCACCACTCCGCCCTTGCGCAGCGCCGCGAGCGCGGTCACCACGACCTTGCCACTCGGTGCGAAGGTGATGGCGCGGTCGAGCTCCACTGGCGGCTTCGCGTTTTCGTCGCCCACCCACACGGCGCCCAGCGATGCGGCGTCCTTGCGATGGGTCTCGCCACGCGTCACCACATAAACCTCGCAATCCCACGAGTGAAGCACGCGTATGGCAAGCGAGGCGGAGCTGCCGAAACCATAGAGCCCGACGCGCTCCCCGCGCTCCACTCCGGCAACGCGCAGGCTGCGGAAGCCGATCACTCCGGCGCAGAGCAGCGGCGCAGCGACAATGGCGTCGAGCCCTTTAGGAAGCGGATTGGCAAAGTCGGCGCGCACCGTGGCGAACTGCGCGTAGCCGCCGTTCACCGTATAGCCGGTGAAAACGGGATGGTCGCAGAGATTCTCCATATCGTGCCGGCAGAACCAGCAATTGCCGTCCACGCCGCCGATCCAGCTCACGCCAACGTGCGTGCCGGCAGGTAGCGTTGCAGTTGCGCCCTCCATGACTTCACCCACAATTTGATGGCCGGGAATGATGCGTGGTTGGAGCGGCGGAAGATCGCGCTCCACGATGTGCAGATCGGTGCGGCAAACTCCGCAGGCCATCACTTTGAGGAGCAGTTCGCCGGGTCGAGGCTCCGGGCGCGGCAGATCTTCGATCTTGAGCCATGTGCCTGGTCTCGCTGATGCGGAATCGAAGACAGCCGCGCGCATTGAGGTCCCCTGAGGAGCAGAGTAGCGCGACCAGCCATCAGCGTTGAAAACTTTGCGGGCGGTGAACTACTGGGGACGGCGGCGAAGTTCGAGCTCGACGACGTGGAGCATTTCGCTTTCCGGTGCAGGCTTGCCGGTCCAGATTTCGAACTGCCGCGCGCCCTGCTGGACAAACATTTCCAAACCAGAGATGACTGCGAGACCGCGCGCCTTGGCCAGTTTCAGCAGAGGCGTTTCGATCGGCGTGTAGACCATGTCAAAGACGAGCGAGGCGTTAAGCTCGCCTTCCTTGATGGGTAGCGCCGGCTTCATGCCGGTCATCCCACACGGCGTGGTGTTGATGATGGCATCGAAGCGGTTTTTGGCGAGCACATTGTGGCCGAGGACATGCGCCTTGGCCTTACGCGCAAGGGCGACAGCTTTCTCGTGAGTGCGGTTGACGATGAAGACTTCAGCACCTTGCTCGACCAGGCCGAAGACTGCGGCACGGGCTGCGCCGCCTGCGCCTAGAACGAGGATGCGCGCGCCGTGGAGACGCATGCGCTTTTCAAGCGGACGAATGACGCCGGCAACGTCAGTATTAAAACCGTAGAGCTTGCCGTCGGCGCCGGTCCTGAGAGTGTTGCAGGCTCCGATGCGGGCGGTGAGCGGATCCATGTTGGCGAGATGCGGCAGGACTTCTTGCTTGAGGGGCATGGTGACGGCGACACCATCGAGCGGCAGGTCGCGCACCATGGTGAGCAAATCGTCGAGCGTGCGCACCTTGAGCGGGAGCATGATGGCGTTGACGTTTTCGCGGCGGAACGCCGTAGCGTGCATCAACGGCGAAAGGGAGTGGGCAATGGGATTGCCGGCCACACCAAAGATGCGCGTCGCCTGGTCAAGCTGGTCGAGCCGGTAGAGGTCGAGGAGGGTGCGGGCGGGCACCTGGCCGGGAGCGGTTTCAGCTCCGTCAGCGAGCGATGCGAATGTAAAGGCGGCGCCGGCGCGCGGACTGAGCACGCGGCTGATGAGGCCTTCTTCACCCATGGCGATGCCGACCACGTGTGTGCCGAGCGACTGGTCTTCGACCATGCGGAGAATGGAGAGATTATCGGCCAGGCTGCGGGCTGTAGTGACGACTTTGACGAACTCCGGTTCATAGGCCTCAATGCGTTTGGCGGTTTGGGAGAGGCCCTCGGGACGCCGAGTGCGGGTGAAATCGTGCGAACTAATGAGGAGAGCCGAGCCAGCGGCGCGAAGGGCAGCACGAAACTTGGCAAGCTGGGGGCGCGTGGCCTGCTCGGCCGACTCGATCTCGAGATCGACAATTTGACAGCCGATTTCCGCGGCTTTCAGGAGGATTTCCAGCTCGGCGTTCAGCGATCCAGTGAACCGGCCTCCATAGGACTTGCGGCGGCAGGTGGCGATGGCGGTGACGTCGCGGCGGCGGTTCAGAAGGGCCTTAATATCAGGGAAAGCGGCGGCAGGTTTCGACAAGGTATCGAGGCGGAACTCCAAGAAAACAGAGTCCTTAATTGCAGCCTCAGCATGGGCCAGAAGCTCGCTCGGCAAGGCCCCATGGACCGCGATACAGAGCTTGCCCACGCGCAGGCGAGGGACTGCCGGTGCCGGCACTGGCAGCGAACCTGTCGAACTTGAGACTGCGAGTGGCATTTCCCTCAATTGACGCATCTTAAAGGGCTTCAGCGCGCATTGCAACCAAGAATGTGCAATTTGAAAGGGTATTTCGGTACCGAATCCGCGGCGGGGCTTGCGCGGTGAACGGATGGGGTCTGTCGCAGGACCAATGGCCTGACTCGTCCAAGAATTGGCTTCCCCAGCGCTGCCGCTGAGACTGAATCCTTGCCTCGGGGGTTGTTTCGCCAGGCACTCACAGGAATCCGGAAGCGGAAGCAAATACAATACGACTCGCAAATTCATTGAGAAACGCAATTGCTATAATGGCGCGCAGCCCCAATTCTTCTTCTTCTCCGCCATGCCTCTCATTCGATTTGGAGAATTCGAGCTCGACGAGCAGACTCTCGAGCTGCGCAAGAACGGTACGCCTGCCCGCATTCAGCAGCAGCCGGCACGGGTTCTTGCGTTTTTGCTCAATCATCGCGGCACCCTGGTCACCCGCGAACAGATCCGGCTCGCCATTTGGGGTGACGATACATTTGTGGATTTTGAGCAGGGACTGAATTTCTGCATCCGGCAGATACGCCTCGCTTTGAATGATCAAGCCGACCACCCTCGCCATATTGAGACCCTGCCGCGCCTCGGTTACCGCTTCATTTCGCAGATCGAAAAGAGTGGAGATCACCAGGCGGCTCGGGCGGAGAAACCCCTGCGTATTGCAGTGGTTCCCATAGAAGATCTTTCGGGAGAGAAGGAAAGCTACTTTGCCGCTGGGCTAACCGAGGACATGATCTCCGCGCTCTCGCGCATCGATCCCCGGCGGCTTCGTGTGACCGCCGTGCACAGACCCACGGACATCGACTCCGCGAGCGACCAGCTCGGCCTGTTGCAGCGCCAGTTCAATCTGGATTATCTGCTGCGCGGCTCGGTGAGGCGATCGGCAGACAAAATTCGCATCAGCGCCCAGTTGCACGACGTGCGCGATAAAAGTGTGCTCTGGTCGGATACTTACGATCGCAAATCGTCGCGACCTGCTGGCGGTGCAGGAAGAAGTGACGCGAACGCGTGAGCCGATCGTTGGCGCTGGAACTGTTTCCCAGCGCCACCGTAGGCTCGCGCAGGTATTCAAGATCTTCAGCTGCCTACGACGCGTATCTGAAGGGGCGCTTCTTCTGGCACAAGATGACGGCTGAAGCCATACGCCGCAGCATGACCTATTTCAATGAGGCGCTCGCGCTCGATTCTGGATTTGCGCCGGCTTGCGCGGGACTGGCAGACTGCTACGCGCAGATGGGAACGATTCGAGTGTCCCAAATGAAGCCGCTCGAAGCGCTGGCGAAGGCACACTCGCACCTGCAACAAGCGTTGGACCTGGATCAAACGCTTGCCGAAGCGCATTGCACACTGGGCCTGATCAAGAGCTGGTATGACTGGGACTGGACCGGCGCAGGGCGGGAGTTTCAGGCGGCGCTGGGACTGGATCCGAGCCAGATCACCGCGCTCATCTGGCAATCACTTTACTTCGCTGCCATAGGGAAATATCAGGAGGCGTTTCAGTCAGTGAAGCACGCACGCGAAATTGAACCGTTATCCGCCAGCGTCAATGTCTATCTCGGCATTTGCCACACTTTCGCCGGACGGTACGACCTTGCTCTTCGGCAGATACAGGACAGCATCGAACTCGATCCAAGTTATTACAGATCGTATATGTTTCTCGGCACGCACCTTGAATGCGGTCGGTCGATATGACGAAGCCATTGCAGCATTTCAAAAGGCACTATCGCTGGCGCCAGACGACCTCTCAGTCTCTCGCCTATTTGGGAGTGGCAATGGCTGGTAAAGGCGACCACGATCGCGCGCTCGATATAGCGAAAGAGGTGAAAACCGCTGAGAATAGAACTGAGCCTGCACTTCTCTTAGCAGCAATCTATGCCAAGCTCGATCTTGCCGCGGAGATGTACGAGTGGCTGGAGCGGGCGATTGCGCTCAAGTCGGGTCCCATGTATCTCGTTGTTCTCAACGAAGAGTACTTCCCGCACCACACCGATCCGCGCTTTCACAGGTTCCTGGCATCGATCGGATTATCGCATCGGGCTCGAGTTTAATCGGCCGGCGGGATGTTCTGGTTGAAACGGAAAAAATTGTCGGGATCGTACTTCTTTTTGAGGCTAGCGAGCCGCGCATAGTTAGCTCCGTACGAGGCTTTGACCGCGGATGGTCCTTCGTCTCCCAGATAATTCACGTATGCATCGGAAGCTCCGAAGGCTTCCAGGGCTGACGCAAATTCTCTGCGCCCAATCGATGCACCTTTCGGCCTGGGCCGGGTCGGTCCACCTTGGCATGATGTTGATGCTGTAGTGCACGCGCCGGAGGCCAAAGGCGGTTTGCGCGACCGGCACGCGGCTGGCAGCGCCATGCATGTGCTCAAGCACCACCTGAGTTTGTTCGGTGGGCAGGTGTTCCGAATGCGCGACGATGGCCGCGATGGCTTCGTCGGTGAGCTCGCGGAGGAACGGGCATTTGAAGTAGTAATGCGCTCCCACCGGTGCCGTGAAGTCGAGCATGGTTTGAAGCTCGGTGTATTTCTTTTCGCCGATCATGTCGGCGACTGGCGGGGTGGAAAGCTTGAACTGTTGGCACGCAGCGGCGCCATCCTCTTTCGATCCACTGTGGCACAACGCAATGGCTGCCATGGGATGGCCATGACCCACGAGCAGTGCCGCATACGCGGTGAGTTCATCGGGCGCGCGCGAAGTCAAGTCGCGATATTGCCGCAAAAGGTCAAAGGCAACCGGGCGCGGATATAATACGATGCCGCCATGGACGGAGGCGAGCTCATGCAGTCCAAACTCGAGCGCAGTCACGATGCCGAAGTTGCCGCCGCCGCCGCGGATGGCCCAGAAAAGGTCTTCATTCTGCGTTGAGCTGACGGAAAGGTGATTGCCATCCGCATTCACGAGATCCGCGGATACGACATTGTCGCAACTGAGGCCGTGTTTCCCCATGAGCCAGCCGATGCCGCCGCCCAGCGTGAGACCGCAGACGCCTGTGGAGGAGATGACACCGCCGGTGGTGGCAAGGGAAAATTTCTCAGCTTCGCGATCGAATTCTCCCCAGGTGGCGCCACCCTGGGCTAATGCAGTTTTCCTGCCGGGGTTGATCTGGACTTCTTGCATCAGCGAGAGGTCGATCATCATCGCCCCGTCAGCTACGGACTTTCCGGCTACGCTATGGCCGCCGCCGCGCACCGAGGCCAAAAATCCCTGCTCGCGGGCGAAACGCACGCATTGAATGACATCTGCGATGCTCGTCGGCCGGATGATCACGGACGGCTTACGGTCGATCATGCCGTTCCAAATGCGGCGCGCCGAATCATATTGCGGGTCTTTTCTGGGAAGGACCGGGCAGGCTACCGATCCCCGCAAACGGGTCAACTGCTTCTCTGATAATTCAGCGAGGTTCTGATTCATGGGAAGCAGACTACCATTTGTCGCGGCCAACCTAGATGAGTTTTCGATGAGTTGAGTGAGGCGCTGAACTCAGGTTCAACTCATGGCCGGCTCATTGAGTCCGGGCAAGAAGCGAGGCAGACTCCTTTCATCACACGGCGCGAACGGGACGAGGCGCCGAATCGATGAGGAGGAAGTCACATGAAAAGGACAATCGCAGCAATCGTCGGGCTGGCTCTGCTCACCGCGCTCTCAGCCTCCGCCCAAACCGTCAGGAGCAATCCCGTCAAAGTGCCGTTCGCGTTCTTGGCGGGAGACAAGACAGTGCCCGCAGGTGAGTATCGTGTCCAGATTAATCTCGGCATGAAAATGGTTATGCTGATCGGCCCCGCCGGCGCTGTGGCATCCACGCTGTCGATGGACGAGGCCGATGGGAATGAAGCTGACGGTCTGCAATTCCAGCGATTCGGCGACACCTGGGTCCTGCAAAAGGTCTGGGTCCACGGCTATGCGCAGAGGCTATTCCCCGGCAAGTTCGAGAAGCAGCTAGCGAAACTCAATCCGCCGGGCGAGCACACGCTCGTTGCATCGACGGCGCCTGTCCGCTAAGTCTGCCGCGCCATCCACCATCCGTCAAGCAAGCGAAACCGAGGGCGGGGTCCGCGTGACTCCGCCCTCGGCTCTTTTGATGCGCCTGGGTCGCGGCGCATCTGCTGCGAATTCAGCACTTCCAAGAGCGTTCAAGGCAGGCGCTTGACAGGGGCTGCGTAGCGGCTGAGAAGATGGCTGACGCGTGTGGAGTGGACTGACCACTGCACCTCTGGGTCGGGCGCATCTGCTTCCAACAGTTAAAGGAGATGGGACATTGAGGAGATTTGTGGGCCGCAGAGGTTTTTTGAAGGCGGCGGCGCGGGGAGTCCTGGCGGCGCCGGTGGTGGCATCGTTCAGCGGGCTTGGTTTGGCACAGACGTCGGAGTCGAGGGGGACGCCTGCCGCTCATCCGCATCCCGTGAAAGCAGCGCAAGGCGGACCGAAGGTGACGCTGAATGTGAAGGATTATGGCGCCACCGGCGACGGCAAGACCAACGACTCGCTGGCGCTGCAGTTGACGATTGAACGCTGCGCAGTGCTCGGCGGCGGAGAAGTGGTGGTTCCGGCGGGCGACTACGCGACGGGCGCGCTGATGCTGCGCAGCAATGTGTTGCTGAACATCCAGGACGGCGCAAGCCTGCTCGGCTCCGGCGATATGGCCGACTATCCGATTGCCGAAGTGCGCTGGGAAGGCCGCTGGATCAAGGGGTACAGCGCGTTCATTTCCGCGGTCGACAGTGAGAATCTTGGCATTACCGGGCCGGGGAAAATCATGGCCAGCGCTGCGATCAGGGGCCGCGTGGAACGGTCAACGGGGATGCGACTGCCGGCGTTGCTGGAATTTACCAATTGCCGCAATGTGAATGTAGAGAACTGCGTTACGAACCAAACGGGAATGTGGTCGATTCATCCGGTGTACTGCGAGAATGTGACATTCAAAAATGTGACAGTCAATAGCGGCGCCGACGGTATTGACGTGGATTCGTGCAAGCACGTAGTGATCGACGGCTGCACGTTTGACACCGGCGATGACTGTATCTCGCTCAAATCGGGGCGCGGCGAAGAGGCTTACACGATCAACCGGCCTTGCGAGGACGTGCGCATTGCAAACTGTACATTCAGCGATCGGACTTTTGCCTGCATCGGTATTGGCAGCGAGACTTCTGCCGGCATCCGCGACGTGGTGGTCGAGCACTGCAAGTGTGTGGGCGCACGCAGCCACGCCGTTTACATCAAGAGCCGGCCCGGACGCGGCGCATTTGTTGAGAACGTCACGGTGAACGACATGGACGTATCGGGGATGCGGCAAGGATTTTTGCGTTTGAACAATTTGAACAGCGGCAAACAGGATGAGTTTTCTGTTCCGGGCGACGACGGCATTCCCGACTTTCGGAATTTTCGGTTCTCAAATATTCGCGTGACGGATGTGCCCGCGCTGGTGCAGGCGACAGAGATTCATCCGCGGAAGCCGCTGATTGGATTTTCACTTACTAACGTGACGGGCACATGCAAAAGCGGAATTGCGCTTGCGAACATGAAGAATGTGGTGATTCGCAACGTGAAAGTGACGGGATTTGACGGGCCCCTGCTGAGCGTGGACAACGTGACGGGCGTCGGGCTTACCGGGGCGGCAAAGATCGATCCTGCGAAGTTGCCAAAGGTGCCGGAACCGGTGGCAGAGCCGGAGAAGCCGTATCAACTGCATTGAGACGATCGGGGAGTCGCACGTTAGCTGGCTAGTGATTGAGCGGGGAGAACAAGAGAAATGAGAATGATGGGCAATAGTATTGCAGCGCTTGCAGCAGGCGTGTTGGCGTGTGGGCTGAGCGGACAAACGGCGAGCTCCGGTATTGGGGACCGGCCGGACCCGAAAGAGATTCCGATTCCGCCGATCAAGACGTCAATGCCCGACATGCCAGGCGTAGATCAGCTTCCCAATCGACCCGAGATACCCGACGTGATGACGCTGGACAACGGAAAAAAGGTGAAGACGCTGAAGCAATGGGCGGAACGGCGCGAGCAAATGAAGCGGATTCTCGAATTCTACGCAGTGGGGCTGGCTCCTCCGCCGCCGGGCGATGTGAAGGGCATCGAGATTAGCTCGCAGATGCTTATGGATGGCAAGGTGAAGTATCGCCTGGTGCATTTGACCTTTGGGCCAAACGAGAGCTTGAGCCTGGATATCGGCATTTTTACGCCGGCGCAAGGCGGACCATTTCCTGCACTCGTGTCGCCATCGGGCACGCCGCCCGGAGCAAAAGCGCTGCCGC
Organism: uncultured Acidobacteriaceae bacterium; assembly: GCA_963758785.1. Taxonomy (GTDB): domain Bacteria; phylum Acidobacteriota; class Terriglobia; order Terriglobales; family Acidobacteriaceae; genus Telmatobacter. Next base: position 276,833 of record CAVWXA010000003.1, on the reverse strand, counting down.
GATTGGCGGACGGAGCCAACCAGGGGCGCAACCAGGATGTGCTTTTGGTTGTGGGGCCTGTTTCGCCGGCGGAGGCTGCCGCGAATGAGCAACGGATGCGCGCCTTCTTCAGGCCGCGCACGGCGGAGCAGATTGCTGAAACGAATCCGGCGCTGGCGCATGGGTTCGCGTTTGTCACCTTCAACAACAACGACTGCGGCGAAGACACCACGCTGCGCTTGCCCGATGGAAGCTGGGCTTACCGGACGACTCGCTTTTTCCCGGCGTATCCGAATTACGACTGGGGCTTGCTGCGGGCATGGGCGTGGGGCGCGTCGCGCATCGTGGATTATCTCGTCACCGATCCGTCGATCGACAAGAACAAGCTGATCATCACCGGGGTTTCGCGAACGGGCAAGGCGGCGCTGATTGCCGGTGCATTCGACGATCGCTTTGCGATGGTGGCGCCAGTGGCCAGTTCAGGCGGGGGAACGCCCGCGTATCGTTTCAGCGGCTCGGTGCCCGATCGCGGCGGCAAAGAGGGACTGACGGAGATGGTGCGCAAGTATCCCAACTGGTTTTCACCGCACCTGCACCAATTCTGGGGACAACCGGACAAGTTGCCGTTCGACGAGAATTGGTTCATCGCGCTGGTGGCGCCGCGGCCGTTCATCAGCCTGGAGGGCGATCACGACCAGAATGTGAACGCGAACGGCGTTTATCAATCGATTGTGGCAGCGCGGCCCGCGTATGCGTTTCTACACGCTGCAGACAAATTGGGCGTAAGCTGGGCCAACCGCCCGCACGGAATGGTGCAGGGCGACTGGGACGCGCTGCTGGCCTTTGCTGACAAGTGGCTGCTTGGCATGCCGGTGGACCGCACCTTTGACCATTTTCCGCCGGGAGTGGGCACAAGAGCGAGTGGTCAGTGAACAGTGGATAGAGATTAGAGATTAGTTTGAAACTAAAGCGGACGGTGAGAGAGTGAAGAGATTTTCGACCAAGAGTTTGAGCTGGGTCAGGTGCACGTTCGCTGGCGCTTTTCTGATTTTGATGGCGGTGGGGCTGACGCAGACGGCGGCGATTGATTCGCAGTCGACGATCTGGCGGTTTGACAACATCGACTCGATCGACGGCCATCCCGCGCACGTGCTCGGGCACCCGCACCTGATCGACTCGCCCTACGGCAAGGCCATCGCGTTCAACGGCGTGGACGACGCGCTGTTTGTGGATGTGCATCCGCTGGCCGGTGCGAGCACCTACACGTGGGAAGTCATCTTCCGTCCCGATGCCGATGGAGCGCAGGCACAACGATTTTTTCATCTATCGGAGCTCGATCCCGCAACCGGCAAAGACACGCAGAACCGCATGCTCTTCGAGATTCGCATTGTGAAGGGCGAGTGGTGCCTCGATAGTTTCGCTTACTCCAACGGCTCCGCGCGCACGCTACTCAACTGCAACGATCTGCGTCCGCTGGGAAAGTGGTATCGCGTGACGGCGGTGTATGACGGCAAGACGCTGCGCAATTACGTCGGTGATGAGTTGCAGGGCGAGGGCGAGCTGCACCTGACGCCGCAGCTTGCCGGCCACTCCTCGATCGGTACCCGCATCGACCGGCGCGACTACTTCAAGGGCGCTGTCTTCGAGGCGCGGTTCACGCCCCAGGCGCTGCCTCCGGACGAATTTCTGAAAATGCCGCCGGAAGTGGATCCGGGTAAATGAGGCGTGCGCGAACTGATAATCCCGCGTGAAATTCCTTAGCGCAAGCCGCTACTCCGCCAACTGGCGCATTACGCGGATCAGATCGCTTTTCCCTTCAAAGCCGATGCCGGGCAATTCGGGCATCACGATGTGGCCGCTCTCGACTCGGACTCCGTCGGGAAATCCTCCGTAGGGCTGGAAGAGATCGGGATAGCTCTCGTTGCCGCCGAGGCCGAGGCCGGCAGCGATGTTCAATGCCATTTGATGGCCGCCGTGCGGAACGCACCGGCGCGGCGACCAGCCCGCTGCTTGCATCACCGCGAAGGTGCGCTGGAATTCGCAGAAGCCGTAGGAGAGCGCGGGATCGAATTGCAGCCAGTCGCGATCGGGGCGCATGCCGCCGTAGCGAAGCAGATTGCGCGCGTCCTGGTGGCTGAAGAGGTTTTCGCCGGTAGCCATGGGGCCGGGATAGAACTCGGCGAGCGCGGCTTGCAAGGCGAAGTCGAGCGGATCGCCCGGCCTCCTCGTACCAGAAGAGCGGATACTGGCGCAGCATCTTCGCGTAGGCGATCGCAGTTTCGAGATCGAAGCGGCCGTTGGCGTCGACGGCAAGCTGGCCTCGTTGCCGATCTCCTCGAGCACGGCTTCGATGCGCTGCCGGTCGTCGTCGATGCGCAGCGCCGCCGATCTTCATCTTGACCACGGTGTAGCCGCGATGGAGATAGCCGCGCATCTCCGCGCGCAGCGCGTCAAGATCTTTGCCGGGGTAGTAGTAGCCGCCGGCGGCGTAGACAAAGACGCGCGGATCGGCCTCGCGCCGTGGTCGCGCCGGCGAGCAGGCGGAAGAGCGGCTTGCCGGCGATTTTAGCCACCGCATCCCACACGGCCATGTCGATGGTGCCGACGGCAACCGAGCGCTCGCCGTGCCCGCCGGGCTTCTCGTTGCGCATGAGCGTGGCCCAGATGCGGTCGGGATCGAGATTGTCGCCGGCGTCGTTCAGCAGGCTTTCGGGTTGCGGCTTCGAGCAGCCGCGGCGCAAAACGCTCGCGGATGAGCCCGCCCTGGCCGTAGCGGCCGTTGGAGTTGAAGCCGTAGCCGATGACTTTGCGGCCGTCGCGCACCACGTCGGTGACCACCGCGACCAGCGAGCAGGTCATTTTAGAGAAATCGATGTAGGCGTTCGCGATGGGCGATGCGATGGGCGCTGTGATTTCGCGCAGGTCGACTATGCGCATTTCAGGTCCTTGTTCCTCTGTTTGCGGTACGAATGCATGATAGACGTGTTTGTATCGGCGTAGACTGGTGCGGCAGGGCGCGGCTGCGCAAAACGCCTCAAGTGCGGCTTGTTAGTCTAGAGTTTCGGAGGAACTTCGCCACAATGCCTACAGAAAACACTGACGACTCGCTGCCAGTGAAACACTTCACGCGTGGGAGGCGGGCGGCGCCGCGTCGGCCGAGGCGCTGACCGCGTGGGTGAGCGCGCGCCTGGCTGCTCACGAGAGCGCGCTGGCCGCGCTGCTGGCCGTAGAGGGCGCGCGCACGCCGGAGAACTCGCTGCGGCTGTACGACACGGCGATTGAGCAGCTGAGCCTGGCCGGAGCGCAGGCGGGAATTCTGAACTCCGTGGCCGCCGACAAGGCCGTGCGCGACCAGGCGCAGATGGAAGCGCAGCGCGTGGCGATGGCGGGCAGCGCACTGAGCCTGAACCGCGAGGTGTATGACGCGCTGTCGGCGATCAGCCTGGATGGGCGCGAGCGCGGCGACGAAACATTATGTAGAGCGCACGCTGCTCGGCTATCGGCTGGCCGGCGTGGACAAGGACCAGGCCACGCGCGACCGGCTGCAGGCGCTGCACGAGAAGGCGACGCGGCTCTCGCTCGATTCAGCCGCAACATTCAGGAGGGCGGAAAGACCATTGAGGCCACGCCGGAGGAGCTGGAGGGCTTGCCGGCCGACTACATTGCGCGGCACCCTGCGCAGAAAGGCGAAGACGGCGCGGAGCGCGTGCACGCTGACCACCGATCCGCCGGACATGATGCCGGTGATGACTTTTGCGGCGAGCGCGGCGCTGCGCGAGCGCATGTTTCTGGCCTACAACACGCGCGCCTATCCGGCGAACCGGCAAATCCTGCTCGATCTGCTGGCCACGCGGCAGGAGATTGCGAGCGTGCTGGGCTTCCGCAGCTGGGCCGATCTGGCGACTGCCGACCAGATGATGAAGTCGGCAGCAAATGTGCGCACGTTTCTGGCCAAGCTCGACGAGGCCAGCCGCGATGGCGCGCGGCACGAGCACGAACTGGTGCTCGAGTTTGCGCGGCAGCGCGAACCCGGGCTGACCGCGATCGATATCACCAGCCGCGGCTATTGGTACGAGCAGTTCCGGCGCGCGGAGTTCGACTTCGACTCGCAGTCGGTGCGGCCGTATTTTCCGTATGCGCGCGTCGAGGCGGGCGTGCTGGAGACGGCGGCACGACTGTTCAAGGTGGAGTTCCGGCCGTCGAACGGCGCCGGCTTGGGATCCTGCTGTTTCGGTGTTTGAAGTCTTCGATGGCGGGCGGCTGGTCGGGCGGTTTTATCTCGACATGCATCCGCGCGAGGGCAAAGACAAGTGGTTTTCCGCCGCGCCGGTAGTGACGGGCGTGCGCGGGCGCGCGATGCCCGAGGCCGCGCTGATCTGCAACTTCCCTGCCGGCGATGGGAATGATCCCGGCCTGCTGCAATACTCCGATGTGGTCACGTTCTTCCACGAATTCGGGCACCTGATGCACGCGATTCTCGGCGGGCACACGGAGTGGGCGGGGCTCTCGGGATTTGCGACGGAAGGCGATTTCATTGAAGTGCCGTCGCAGATGCTCGAAGAGTTTTTCCGCGACGAAAAGCTGCTGCAGGCTTTCGCGCGGCACTACGAAACGGGCGAAGTGTTGCCGACCGAACTGATTCGGAACATGAAGCGCGCTGGCGCGTTCGGACGGGCAGACTGGATCCGGACGCAGCTCTACTACACGACGCTCTCGCTCGATCTGCACGACCGAGGACCCGGCAGGCATTGATCCGGACATCGTCACGCGTGAACTCTACAAGCAATTCCAGCCGTGGACCTGGCTCGAAGGCAACAAGATGTACGCGAGCTTCGGGCACCTGACCGGCTACTCGTCGAACTACTACACCTATGCGTTCGATAAAGTGATCGCGCTCGATTTCTTCGGGCAGTTCGATCCGGAAGATTTGCTGGGCTGCGAGGCCGGCGCGCGCTACCGCAAGACGGTGCTCGAACAGGGCGGGTCGAAGCCGGGGCGCGAGATGGTGCGCGATTTCCTCGGCCGCGACGAGGAGTTTGCGGCGTTCGCAAAGTGGCTGAACGAAGAGTTTGAAGGACAGCCCCCAGCTGCTGGCTCCTAACTGCGGACTTACTTTTGTGCGCAGGTCAGGGCTTCAAAAGCCAGCCCCACCCATCGGGATCGGTCCGCAGTCGGACGCAAAGGAGGACGGCCATGAAAGCAGGAATCATTCGGGCGGCCGGCACAACACCCGTCTATGGAGATTTCAACTCCCCCGTTGCTTCAGAGGGAAAAGAAATTGTCACAGTGAGGGCGTCCGCACTCAGCCCCTTAAGCAAGTCCCGGTCCTCAGGTTCGCATTATAGTTCCACGGGCGAGTTTCCCTCCGTGGCAGGCGTTGATGGTATCGGATGCATTGCGGATGGACAGCGGATTTACTTCGCGCTGCCGGAAGCGCCTTACGGAGCGTTTGCCGAAATGTGCCTCGTTCGCCCGGATCATTGCATTCCCGTTCCGGATAGTCTGGATGATATTACTGCGGCCGCGATCGCTAATCCCGGTATGTCGGCCTGGGGCGCCCTGGTCGAGCGCGCAGCCCTGCAGCCCGGTGAAACGGTCCTCGTGAATGGTGCGACGGGCATCGCGGGAAGGTTCGCAGTGCAGCTTGCAAAGTATCTCGGCGCAGGCAAGGTCATCGCCACAGGCCGCAACGAGAGCGAGCTCAGGGAACTCAAGGCTCTGGGAGCAGATGCTGCGATTCCGTTCACGCTGGATACCGACCATCCGTCGGGAGCGAAGCAGTACGAGCAAGCGTTGATTGATGAATTCGCTCGGGGCATCGACATCGTCGTGGATTACCTGTGGGGACTGAGTGCACAGACAATCATCGTGGCCATCGCAAAGGCGGCTGAGGATGCGCATCCTGTCCGGTTCGTGCACGTCGGAGAGGCGAGCGGCGGGCATACGATCGAACTGCCGGGCGCTGCACTGCGTTCGTCCGCTATTCAATTGATGGGCAGCGGACTCAAGAGCATTCCCTTCGCCAAGCTACTCGACGCGATCAGAAATGTCTTCGATGCTGCCGGACCTGGCAAATTTCAGATTGCGACAAAAACTGTGCCGCTCTCGGCGATTGAAGAGACATGGAACGCGCCTGCGAAATCGCGCATCGTCTTCGTGATGCAATAGACTTTCCGAATCGGCTATTGCGTTTCCAGTCGGAACGCAAGACGGTGCGCGATTTTCCGGGCCAATAGTCACTGCGGGTTGCTGAATATGACCGCGAAGGATTTTCGGCGGATTGCGTTGAGTCTCGAAGGCGCCGAAGAGGGCTCGCACATGGGCGCGGTGGATTTTCGCGTCGGCGGGCGGATTTTCGCGACGCTGGCGTCAGTGAAAGAGGGCTACGGCAATTTGATGTTGACGCCGGAACTTCAATCGGAGTTCATTGCAGAGCGGCCGGATTTATTTCTGCCGATTCATGGCGGATGGGGTCGGATGGGCATGACGCACATTCGCCTCGCGGTTGCCGACGAGGATTCGCTGCGTGGCGCACTGCACACGGCGTGGAAGCTGCGCGCGGAAAAAAATCAGAAGGACAACAAGTGGCGGTCCACGCGGAGCCATTAGGAATGGGTTCGTGCTATCCCAGGTCTCAAAATCGAGACCCGGGGCACCCGGCCCCAGAACCGCGGATCTTTCGACTGCGGCTTGCCCGCCGAAGCGGACGGCCTTCGCTCAGGAAGACAAAACGCAGGGACTGCGGTGATCTTTCCCACCCTGAACGCAAAATCCACGTTTAGGATGGGCAACGTAAATTCTCGATGCATCACCGCAGATCAGGAAGATTTCGTGCCCTGAAAGCCCGCAAGGATCTGCGTCATGAGGTCATTTACGGTACCGGGCGAGCTGGGCAGGAAGATGGTGCTCGACTTGCCCGTGACGCCCACTTCGCGCATGGTGTCGAAGTACTGCGTCATAAGGACCATCGCCATTACGTCCTGTGCAGTCGAACCTTCGACTGCGCTCTTGAACTCCTCAACAGATGCCTGCAGGCCCTTGATAATCGCCTGGCGCTGGCGTGCTGTTCCTTCCCCCTGCAACGCCTTTGACTCCGCTTCGGCCTCGGCCTGCTTTACCTTCAGGATTTTTTCGGCCTCGCCGCGGGCCTGGGCCGCGATCTGCTCGCGCTGCGCAGCGTTAATGTCATTCATGGCCGCCTTCACCTTGGCGTCGGGAACGATGTCAGTGACCAGCGCGCGCAGGATGTTATAGCCGAAGTTGTCCATCACCTCGTCGAGGTCTTTCTTGACGGCTGCAGAGATTTGCTGCATCTGCTCGAAGGCTTCGTCGAGAGTGAGAGTGGGCACGTGACCGAGGATGGAGTTGAAAACGTAGCTTTCGATCTGGCGCTGCGGATCGCTCAGCTTGTAATAGGCGTCGAAAACCTTCGACTCGACCACCTGGTACTGCACCGAGACTGGAATGGTAACGAAGACGTTGTCCTTGGTCTTGGTTTCAACGTTGACTGCGGCCTGCCGCACCTGCAGATCGACGAGACGAACAGTCTCGCAGTAGGGCAGCAGAAACTGAAGGCCGGGCCGCGCGACGCGGTTGAACTTGCCAAAGCGCTCCACCACGCCGGCTGAATAAGTGCGTACCGTGTACATGGTTTTGAGCACCGTGATAAGGACGAAGATGGCCACGATGCCGCCAAGGATGATAAGGAGAACGAAGAAGGGTGAGTTATCCATACAAGGCCTTTCTTGCTCCGGGGCACAGCTGTGGATTGAGGGTTGGTGGGGCCCCGGTTTTTGCGATGGAGGAATGATACCGCAGCCCCTTTAATGCGCAGTTGCAAAAGGAGACCGATGGACCAGAATGCGGCGGCGTTTCCCGAGACGTTACTTTTGGGCGGGCGCGTTGCTGTACTTGTTGTGGAAGACGCGGCGATTGATGTCGGGCCAGAATTCCTTGAACCAGTAGGAAGCCGCGTCAATCCCGACGTCCAGGGCCCATTCGGTTGCGGTGTTCCCGACGGACCGCGAGACAGAAGGGTAATAGAGATTCGAGATGCCTGAAGCGGCGCCAGCACCGAAGACTTCGCTTATGTTGAAGACTTCAGATCCCGAGTTTGAACGGGTGATGACGACGCGGCTCAGTGCGTAGCCGGTGCGTTTGACGAATCCGCCGTGGCCGAGGGTGTAGTAGCGCGAATCTTCGCGAGTGATGGTTGGAAAAACAAATTCGACCATGTAGTTCTCACTGGTTTGGTCCACGGCCGAATGCCAAAAATAGCGGGCGTAACCGGCTGCGCCCTGATGGAACTGGGGAGTTGCGCGCTCATCCATGTCGTAGCCGGCGATGACTGCAGGAATGAAGATCGAAGAATAGTCGAACGAATCCTCAGTGGCGCTCGTGAACTTATCCTTCACGGTCTGGGGCGGGAGCTTTTGGTCGGCGCTGACGGCGCGGAAGTTGGGGATGATGCCGAGGATGCGCTTGGTTTGCTGGCCACTTGAATCCCCTTGCGCACTTTGCGCCGGCTGATTCTGCGGTGCAGGCCCGATGGTGCTGGAGGATTGTGGAGAAGCGACGTCTGCCTGCGAAGCTGAATCTGGCGCTGGAGCTGCGGCGGTCGAGGTTATAAGAGCGGCCCGACTGTCAATTTCGGCCTGCTGGGCCGTCATAACTGCGCCGGTGTTGACGTCGACCAGCGCAACGACGCACATTCCGAATGAGGAAAGGCGCTTGAGGAATAATCTCCGGGAGCGAAATATCAAAGGCATGAGGAGGATCACTCGGAGAACATGAGTCCTAAAATTCACATCCATTCTGACTATTTCGAGAGGCGAAAGGAGAGCCTGAATTTCAGCGGAAAGGCCGCTCTCAACAGAGCTGACCTTTTATGCTCAACCGTTGCTTTAGATGCTCTTCTGACGAAGAAAGATTCGCGGCCGAATTGGCCTGTGTGGCTACTTCTGGTCCTGCTCCTGCTGCTTTTTCTGCTTTCCAGCAGCGTCCGCCGCGCGCGCCTGTGCGTCGAGACCGCGGGTTGGATCTTTGTGAAAGAATTTGCGCGAGATGTCGGGCCAGAACTCCTGCAGAACGCCACCGAAGGTGCCCTCGGTGGTGACGATCAGGCCATTGTCGATGGTTTGGCCCACGCCTGCGGTCTGCGAAGGGTAGTAGAGATTGGAGATGGCACCGGCGATGATGTTGCCCCCGACGTTGGAGTAGTTGGGCTCCCATTTTCCGGTGTTGTCGTGCTTGCAGATGTAACTGGTGGCAATGGCATAAAAGAGCCGATGGTGAAAGCTGCCGTGGCCCAGACGAAAGTAGCGTGGATCCTGGTGCAGGAGAGCGGGCAGGAAGCCGTTGCCGATCATCGCGCCGTCGAAGGCGTCGAGATAGGCCGCGCCGGAGCGCTTGAAATAACCTTCCGGACCCCAGCCGAATCCCGTGCCATTGTCCTGCGCCTCAGAAAAACCGGCGACGACAAATGCGATCCCAAAGGTGTACGGATCGGTGGCGGAACGGAATGCGAGCCCGATCTTTTGGCGGGAGCTCATGGACGCGGCATCGCTGCGATAGGTGACATTGAAAGAAGGCAGGATGCCCGCGATGCGCTGCTTTTCCTGCTCCTTGATTTGCTCGGCGGCCTTATCGTGTTGGGACTGCTGGGGCTGCGGGAGAGGGGCTGGCGATTGTGTTGATGAGCTGTTCTGCGAGGCGCCGTTGCTTGATTGGGGGCCAGAAGAAGGCGAAGGTGGATTCGAACTAGAGTTGGATTGCAGGGGGTCCTGGCTTGCGGAGTTCGGGGCAGAAGGAGACTGCAGTTCAATGCGAGCCAATTCAACTTGTGGGACAGGTGCGTCGGGGAGGTTGGATACGGCGAAATCGTCAGCGACGGGCGCAGGCACGGTGGGACGTGCTTCCTGTCCGTGAAGGTGGAAAGATAAATTGCAAACGGCCATCCAAAAAAGTAGTGCAGTGACTCGCCTTGAAACTAAACGCATTCTTACACCTGTGACGAGAGCCATCTGGAGACGCGCGATCTGCCTACGCGGAAAGATCACCCCGAGGGGAGGTCTGGTTGATCACTCGCAAAAATAATGTCGATCATTCGCGTGGACTGCGCTTCAAGCGAAAGCAGACGCACGGATTCTTTATGTTAGACGCTTTTAGGTCGATCACGGACCCAAAGGTGCTGTCGCCGGTACCTTTAGAAACACACAAACGGCAAAAAAGTCGGATTTTTTTGCCGAATTTTAAGAAACCGGCTCAAAACAAAGGAAATTACGCAGCGAAATCGATGAATCCCCGCTGCGGATCGGTGGAGATGAGTTTGACGGTGACTTTGTCGCCCACGTCCAGCCCCTTGCCGCCCTGAACGAGCTTCCCTTCTACGGGTGGACTGAGCGTGCGCACAAAGGTCCCGTAATTGTTTACGCCGGTGACGATGGCCTGGTAGCTCTGGCCGATGTGCGAGTGAAGCGCCACGGCGGCGATGCGCTTCTGCATTTCGCGCTCCACCTTGCGCGCGGCGTCTTCCCTCTGCAGTGCATCGCTGCGCAATGGAATTGAGGTGTCCTCTGGAGTAAGGCGGAGCGGTGCCGGCCATCCAGGCCTTGAGCACTCGCTGCGCCACCATGTCAGGAAAGCGGCGATTGGGCGCAGTGGAATGTGTGTAGTCCTGGACGGCGAGTCCAAAGTGGCCGGGCGACGGCTGATTGGGCTTGACCAGCACATACTCGCCGGGACCCATGAGCTTGACCACTGCGAGCGAAAGATCGGGAAAGTGGTCGGGGTCCTTCTTTCTTCTGCACGAGAAGAAAGTCGTTGAGAGCCTTCGAGTCGGGATCTGCGGGCAGCGTTGCGCCCAGGCCTGCGGCCATCTCCACGATGCGGTCCCAGCGCTTGGGTGTGCGCACAATGCGGCGAATCGATGCGACACCCGCGGCTTCAAAGGCGCGCGCGACGACGCCATTGGCCGCCACCATGAACTCCTCAATCAGCGAAGTGGCGCGATTCTTTTCGAGGCTTGCGATTTCTACGACCTGATCGCCGAGCGTGACCGGGCGTGTCTCGATGGTTTCAAGATCGAGCGCGCCATGCTGGAATCGCCCATTCGACATGCGCTGCGCCGCTGTGTCCTGCAGCTTGAGCTGCGCAGCCAGATCGGCGCTGGCCGCGACTTTGGCCGGCGCGTCGCCTTTGCCTTCAAGCCAGGCGCCCACGCTGGGGTACGCCAGTTGCGCACGATTGCGGACGAGCGCGCGGTAGGCCTTGCCGTCGCTGGCAGTTCCATTCGCATCGATGGCATATTCAACCACCACCGCCACGCGGTCCTGGTTTTCATTCAGCGACGTGATGCCTTCAGAAAGCTCGGTAGGCAGCATGGGAAAAATGGTCACGCCAGTGTAGACCGAAGTCGTCTCGAACTGAGCGTGAGTGTCGATGACAGTTCCTTTTTTCACGCGCGCGTCCACATCGGCTACGCCCACCAGCACGCGAATGCGGCCGTCGGGCAGTTGCTCGGCCCACTCAATCTGATCGAGATCTTTTGAGGTGTCGTTGTCGATGGAGGACCAAAGCAGATTGCGCAGGTCCACGAGGCCATCGGCGGCGGGTGTCGCAGGCTGCGCCTGGATCGCGGCCAGTTCGGTTTCGGTTCCAGGGGGAAAATCGGGTTGAAATCCGTGCTCGATCATAGAGGCATGCGCTGCAGCCACAAGATTGAAGTGGAGCGGTTGGGAAGAATTCATGAAGGATCGTTCTCCTGAACGCGAAATGCCAGCGTATCACGCGCGGGCGCTGAACCATTTCGCCCGCAACGCAAGAGGCCATCAGTGGAATTCCCCGCCTCAGAAAGCAAACGCCCCCTTGCCGAGTGGCCAAGGGAGCGTTTGAGGTTGAAACTAAATTTGGAATGCAGCGTGGCTACTGGATGCCGAGGTCGGAGAGCACTTTCGGCTTGGCTTCTTCCACGGCCAGCAGATTGTGGCACACGGAACAGTCCTGCGGGATGGTGGCGCCGTTCTTGGCCGTATGGTTGCCGTCGTGGCAGCGGAAGCAGCCCGGATAACTCATGTGGCCGATGTGGTTGGGATGCGTACCCCAGGTCACCTTCATGAACGGAAACACGTTCTGGCAGTAGAGCGTTACGAGTTCCTGGCTGGCGGCTTGCAGTTGCGGCGCCTTTGAGGAGAGCACATCAGGATAGCTCTGGCGGTAGAAGTTCGTGAGCTGCTCGGGAATCTCGGCACGCGCTTGTTCCTGGCTGGAGTACGTCGCCTTTAGCAGTTCGAGGCCTTCTTTGTGCACCCAGGGCAGATCGGCACTGATTACACCGCTGGCCATGGCCTGGTTGATCGCCTCTTCCGCGGTGACAAAGGTGTGCGCGGCGCGATTGTGGCAGTCGATGCAGTCCATCACCCTGCGCTCGCCTTTGGGAGGGCTGCTTCCAGGCGGCAGAGAGCTATACACAGCAAACGATCCGTCGGCGTTCTGCCGCTCGACCCAGGGAATCGTGGTTCGCGATGAGTCGGTGGCCACGTATTCGATGTGACCCAGGTGCACGCCATGGATACCCGTATAGTGCGAGAGCGAGTCGACGCCACCCAGGTGCAAGATGAGCACGGTCTGAGATTCGGTGTTCTTTTCGTCGTCGGCAAACGCCGACTTCACGAGCAGCTTGTCGCCGTCGAAGCGCCCCGGCGAGTGACAGGCCTCGCAGGTGTAGCGCGCGGGGCGCAGGCTGGTTACCGGCGATGGAATCGGCGTGGGATAGTTGGGGATGAGCTTGGGAGCCAGCGGCGCCAGAGGGTGAAAAGTAACTTCAAGAAGTTGTTTGGTGCCGTTGACCTTGGCGCTGAAATAAGCCTGGGCGCCGGCGCCGATGTGGCACTCGACGCAGGCCACATGCGAGTGCGCGCCGATCTGGTATGCCGTGTATTCCGGAGTCATCACGTGGCAGGAGCGGCCGCAAAACTGCGGCGAATCCATATAGGTTGCGCCGTGATAGCTGGCCGCTGCCACGACGAGAAAGTTGACGATCGTGGCCACCAGCACGATATCGAGTCCGTGGCGAAAGATCGGGTCGTTGAGATCAATCCTGGGAAATTCGACTGGGACCTGGCCGGCTCGCTGCAGCTTTCTGCGCCGCACCAACACGCCGACCGGGATCAGCGCCAGGCCGAGCATGAACAACGCCGGCAAGATGAGAAAGAAGATGATGCCGAGGTAGGGGTTGTCACTGAGATGGCCGAACAGCTCGGCCAGCCAGTAGCTGATCATGGTTACGCCGGAGCCGGTAGTGATGGCGCCGCCGGCCAGGCTGATCGGGTTGTTGCCGAAGAACAGCGCCGGACGAAGCCAGCTTCCCTGGAGTTTTTCAAACAGCGACACGTCGACTCAGCCTCCATGCATGGGCGGCCCGCCGTTTGACGACGGGCCCTGCCTCGAAACCACTGCGGCGATTGTACTTCCTACTTGAGAGTCTTGAAGTAAGCAGCTACAGCTTTCACTTGCGCGTCGCTTAGTCCGGCAATGGGCTTCATCTTGCCGTTCTGCTGCCGTTCTTCACCGCGGTCTCAATCTGCGCGTCGGTCAGGCCTTTCATCGAAGGATCGGAGACCGGCTTGACGCCCAGCATCTTGGCCATTCCTGCGCTGGGTGTGCCGGTGGGACCGTGGCACATGGCGCACTTCGATTTGTAAATCGCCGCGCCGTCTTCGGCGAAGCACATGGAACCGGCCAGCAAAACCACCGCAGCCAGCACGAGTAGGGAACGAAAGCTCTTAGTCATGGAAAACTCCTTGGGTTTCTGCGGGCCCATGCGAAAAATCATGTGCGAGCCGCGAGATTTTGTGTTTGGTCCAGCGGAATCGTTCTGGGGCCGCTTGAACCGCATTGGACATCGTAGCAGTTACAACCTGACACAATCCGGCGCGATCGAGGCTTCAAGAAAAACCCGGCGACCGCGCAGGTTTGTTCGTGCGCTTACACTTACTCTTGCTTGGCTTTCACTTACTCTTGCTTCAAAAAACGCTTGCTCTTACTTGGCAAGGGAACGGAAGTAGTCCACCGAGTCCTTGACCTGCGCATCGGTGAGCTTGCCTTTGAACGCCGGCATCTTGCCCTTGCCACTGTTTGTAATCGGCGATCATCTCCGCCGCGCTGTGCCCCTTCACTGAGGGATCGCTGACCGCCTTGACGCCCATCAGCTTGGCGATGCCTGCGTTCGGCGTGCCCTCGGCTCCGTGACAGCTTTGGCACTTAGCCTTGTAGGTCGCTTCCCCAGCGGACTGGGCAAAGCTCACCGCGCCAGCGAAGAGAACCGCTGCGGACAGCACAACTGCAAATCGAATCGTCTTGCTCATTGCATAACTCCTGATTCACTTTCCCGGCCAGTCTGCGCGCGGCTTTTCTCGTCACGAGCGGCTTTTTCCAGGAGGTCGTTCCTTCGGTTGAGTCCGGAAGGCCATTTGTGTCTTCCGGTGGTACCGGTCCCTTCCTTGTTGAAATGAAGGGGTGGCTGATCAAAGGTCTTCATGCTGGTTCGTCCCGGCATCGCACGCCGGGACGCAGCGGTCAGAACTGGTAATGCACACCCAAAACCACGTTGTTGGCGTGGAAGTTCCGGGGCGCGGTAAACCCGTAAATCGGCGAGCCGGCAGACATCGCGGTATTCGCCACCGAACTGCACGCCACAACCGGCGCAGTTCCTGGTAGTGCCCACCGCAAGGTTGGGGTTGGCGTTGCAATACTGCGCGCCGGAACGGCCACCCTCGCCGTAATCGAAGTAGTTGTATTCGGCCTTCCAGATCAACCCGGGACGCGACTCGTCCAGGAGAAGTTGACGAACGGAGTCTGATATGGAGGACACCAGCGAACCATTGACGTCGCCGGCATCGGTGAAGAAGCGGCTGCCGTTGACCGAGCTGATGCGGTAACCGAGGTTGGAGTGGACCTGCTTCGTCGGGCGAGTACATGAAGGCCACCGACGCGTACTGCGTGGGAGCATCCATGAAATCCCTGGCGGGCCCGAAGAGGATGGTATTCGATCCATGGCCGGCCGCGACGGCGCCGCAAAGCGAACCGCCCTGGACTGCAGCGGCAGGCGCGACGGTGCCGCCCGGCATGGCGCTGGCTGCGCCCTGGAAGCAGATGTTGTCTGCCATGTACACGTCGCTGTAGGAGTAGTTGACATCGAGCCCGTAGCGATCGTTCGGGAACAGCTCGGTGCCAAAGCTAACGACCCGCGAATGATCGACATGATCGAGCGGACCGAAGTAGGCCGTGGTGTTGCCCGGGAAGTTCTGGTTGTTGTTGGTGTTGTTATGCCGCTCCAGGTCATTGAACGCGCCGGAGACCGTGGCCCAGGACTTTGGCCGGTAGATGGTATGGACCCTGTAGTGCTGGATCTGGCGGAATCCCATCGGGGTGAAGGCGTTGTCGTTGTACATGACCTCGACGCTGCCGTTGAGGTCCCAGTTGCTTGCCGGGCGCAGGGCGGCGGTGAAGATCCCGCCGTTTTCGTGGATGGTCACCTCGCCGGCAGGTCGTGTTGTTGGCCGGAATCGGAATATTGTGCGCCGTGATGTTCCCTGGCCCTCGGAGATCAGGTGATCCTGATAGCGCCAGGTGAGCGAGAAGGTGCTGCGCGGCGTCGCATCCCAGCGTCACGGTCGACGTCGTTGGTCGTGAACATCTGGCCGAAGTAGGCGGCCAGCGGAGAGCCGATGCTGGGGCCGCCCTCAGAGGGCGATGCCGGGCCGCAGCCGCCGGCGTGCGTCGACGGGTGTCGTGGTGCAGCTTGAGCCCGTGTTGTTGATGGTTTCCTGGCCCGCTGTGGTGGGCACCGTCACAGTGGTCCCGCCCGTTAGACTTGGCAGTTCCAGGCTGGCGTGCGTTGTGAGTAGTTGATCTGGTCTTCGAGGCTGACCGTCTTCGCAACCTGCCACACGATGCCGTAATCGATGGCCATCACTTCCCGCTTGGCACTCGCGTTGCCCGTACTATGCGATGCGAACGGTCGCGCCGTCCAAGCCCTGGTAGACTGCTCGTAGTAGTTCGGCAGATTCATGTTCGCGTTGGTGTAGCGGACATTGCCGTTCATCGAGAGGTTCTTGATGCTCGAGCTTTGCAGCCGGAAGATCTCGGTGGGAAAGATGACGCGCGTCGGCTGCGAGCGGAAGTAGCTGCTGATCACGTTGCAGGCCGGATCGATGATCGGCAAGCCGCCATTGGGATTGGCGTAAAGAATCGTGGACGAACTGATCATGCTGGTGGCGTTGCAGTCTGCCGCTGGCAGCAAATGCGCCCGTGCGTGCTGTATCCATACGGCAGGAATCTTTGGTAGCTGTCCAGCAGGGCGACCTTGGTTCCGTCCGCCTCCTGCACATTGAGGAACTGAGGAGCCATGGTGAAGTAGGAGTCGCCCTTGTAGTGGTCGATCTGCTCCTCAAAGGTCAATTTGGTGCCCTGCACCGGCTTCCAATCGACCGCTGCAGTGAAATCGTCCGTGCTGTTGCGCTGGAACTCCTGGAGCAGGACTTCCTGTCCGGCCACCGATTGCCGCTCGGGGTCAGGCTCGGCCCCTGGAAGATGTTCTGCGAATATGCGAAGCGGAACGTCACCGTCGACAGCGGCAGCAGTGTCAGGCTGGTGTCCGTCATGCGGCGCACGGTGTTGAACATGAACGGCGATTGCATTCACCTGCGGCCATGCATAGGAGCCAGTCGGCGCCGTGGAGGGCCCGATGGGAATGGAATACCCGCTGGGGATTCCCGGATTGCCCAGCAGATCGTAGTCGAAGTACTGGCGGTCGCGGCGGAACATCGCCGGAAAACTCGTAGTACTTGCCCTTGGAGAAGTCCATCTTGGCGAAGTTGTTGGGATCGCCGCCGAAGCCGCTGGCAAAGACCCGCAGATCGTCGAGCGGAGTCTTCTTCGTGCCGGGCAGCGCGTGCAGCTCGAAGGTTTCGCCGATGCACGCGCGGCCCGGTATGCAGGTTCACCATCGTGTCGTACATGGCGCCGCTGCCGGAGATGCCGGCCATGCGCCCGCCGAGATCGACGGACTCATGGATCGAATATCCGGTGGGCACGCTCATCGGTGGTCGGGCGCCGCAGCAGGCACGGCCGGACTTTGAGCCACGGCGATGACACGCCGCCGCCAGGAACATGGCCACCAACATGCCCAGGAACATTGCAAAAGATGGCTGTTGATTAAGAAGCCGTGAAAACCAGCTTGACGTTCTTCATATGAAGCCTCACTTGAATAAAACTCGTTGCCGACATCGAACCTTTGAAACCCCGTGCAAAGCTGTTGCGGGAGCCGTGCCGCGCCGATGTGAAAGATCGCTGCGGACGACGGCTCCATCACTCCTATCTGAGAAACGCCGCATTCATGTTCGAACCATGAATGTAGGTGTGGCAGCTGGTGCAGGGCACGCTGTCCGACGATCCCTGCCCTTGACCATGAACCGTGCCGGAAGCTACCGCGCTATGGCACTGGTTGCACAGCACGTTGATGTTCGGCATGTTCAGCAGCCGGGCATTCTGCGAACCGTGCGGCGTGTGGCAGGCCAGGCAGCCTTCCGCCTTGACCGGCGCGTGCTCGTAAACGAACGGCCCGCGCATCTCGGTGTGGCACTTGGTGCAGATCATGCTCTGATCGGCGGTGGACCTCAGGTTGCTGTTGCTGAAGGTGCCGTGCACGTCGTGGCAGTCGCTGCACTTGACCAGGCCTTCGTTCACCTTGTGGTGGAAGGGCATGTTGAACTGCGGCTTCTGGTCGGTGTGGCACTGGAAGCAGAGCGTGGGCTGCGGCGCCTTCAGCAGCGCCTCTTCCTTGCTGCCGTGAATGCTGTGGCAGCTGATGCAGCTGACGTTGGCCTTGGCGTGCGGCGAGCGCTCGAAATCAGGATGCGCGCCGGCGTGGCAGCTCAGGCACTTCTCGTCCACTTCCTTGGCCGAGGCCTTGGCGGGATTGAAGATCTTGGTCACGTCGCCGCCGCCGGCCACGTGCTCGCTGCCCGCCCCGTGGCAGTTCTCGCAGGTCACGCCGTTGTCGTTGCCGTGCATCAGGGCCATCTTGGTGTGGGGATTGGTGGCAAACCTCTTGGCCACCTCCTCGTGGCAGGTGGCGCAAGTGTCAGCGCCCACAAATTCGGCGTGCGCGGCTCCCTTGGCTGGCGCGTCAGAGGCTCTTGGCTCCGGGCGGCGGAGCGGCCAGCGCCGTAGCGCAGAGAATGCCCGCGCCGAGCAGCAACATCAAAAATACTCGCAGTCCCGGTAGCTCCCCGGGAGCCGCACCGATCGACATTCGCGTTACCGGCCGATTCGTATGCATGCAAAATACCGCCTTAAAAAGACTTCCTGGCAAAACTTGATAAACCAACTTCAGCAGCTAATTCCGCGCTGAATGTGGGATTTCTCCGGACTTGTGAGCGTGAGCACCGACGATGGCCCGTTGATACTGTGGCGAACGCTTACCGGTGTGGGAGCATCACCATATGCACGAAAGATTACGGTTTTCTGCATAAGGTCGGGCGGTGATGTCATCACAGCAGCGTCAGAGGTGCTTAGTTGTCGCACCGGAAATGTCTATAACTCTTAGCTTTTGCGCGACTCGCGTCGGGCTCGCGGATCGACCCGTGCCGTCACACGCAATTCGCTTCGGCTTCCGATAAACGTGAGGCCCATCACATCCAAAGCGGTCTGGCGATCAAGCAAACTCAACGTGGGTGCCTTGAATCCCCCTGAATTTGGCAGGCATCCCGGTCTCAGCCGCGGCCCTGCGCGCGATTGGACAAGGCTCGGAAGCGGCGAGGCGACGGGCCGCGTCGGGATCGGACAGGAAAAAACGATGGCGGACACGCAGATTTCGTTGGAAGAGCAGATCCGGCAACGCAAGCGGGCCGGTCATCGCCTTTGGGTGCGCGGCTTGCGCCAATCGCCGGCCCGGCTGGTTCTGCTCGCTGGGCAGCGCCGTGCTTGGCCGATCTGGAACTGGCCACCAGCACCATCTCACTGCCCGCACAGGCTTCTCTCTTCACGCAGGGCGAAGATGCCCGCTGCCTGTACCTGATTTGCAGCGGCTATCTCAAGCTGACCGCCGGCCGGCCGGAAGACCGGCAGATGATCGTCCGCGTCGCCGGCCCCGGCTCGATGCTCGGGCTTTATGCGGTGCTCTCGCATGGCGTGTACGAGGTCTCCGCGGAGTCGCTGACGCCGGCGCAATTGCGGCCCGTGGAGCGCGAGCGGTTCCTCAGCTTTCTGCGCAGCCACAAGGAAGCCCAGTTGCGCGCCGTGCAGTGCATCTGCCAGGAGTATCGCTTCGCGTTGCAGGATGCCTGCCGCATCGCGCTGGCCGAAACCGTGGCCGCGCGCCTGGCGCGGCTGCTCCTCGAGCTCGCGCATCAGATCGGCGAGCACACCGAAGCCGGCGAATTCCGCTTCCCGCTGCTGCTGACCCACGAAGAGATGGCTTCGATGACCTGCACCACGCGCGAAACCGTCACCCGCACCCTCGGCCAGTTCCGCAAGGACGGCTGGATCTCATCGAAGACTCACGTGACCCTCCATCAATCCCGACCGGCTGCAAGGCCTCTCTAGCGTTGCTTAATTAGCCGCCAGTCCGGCGCTGCTTTTTCCGCTCCCATCCGCCCGTTCCCAAGTCCAAGAGCTATAATTTTGAGAGAGCCCTGCTTTCAGGCTGGAGTTCAAATCGCGTATGAATCGTTCTATTTTTTGTTTTTCTGTCGTCCTTCTCTGCTGCGTCTGCAGTCGCCCAGAACCCCTCTTCCGATCCGGCATCCGGCACCGGCCCGGCTGCCGACTCGCCGGCGTCACCACACCGACAGTCCCCACGAAATGGCGCAGTTCCAGAAGATTGAAGACAGCTGGTCCGACGCCGTGAACAGGCGCGACCAGTACGGCCTGGAGCTGGTGCTTTCGCCGCTGTTTGTCGACGTCTCAGCCAGCGGCGACGTGACCACGCGCAATCAGCAGGTGGCGCAGACTGATCAGCGGCGAGGACAAGACGCTCTACCTCACGCAAAAGGTGATCACGGTGCGCATGCTGGGCGATATTGCCGTCGCCAACGGCACCTATACCTGCACCACAAGGTCAATTCCGCCGAGGTGGACGAAAAGGGCGTATTTACCCAGGTCTTTGAGCGCGTGCACGGCGGCTGGCTGTGCATCAACTCGCAGCGCACCTTGCTGCGCCAAGATGCGAGCGCCAAGCAAAAGAAATCGTCCGGGACCGAGACGCCATTCCACATCCCGCTCTTCTCAAAGAGCGACAAGGGACCGCAATAAAGATTGGAACGGAACCTGTCGAATCGATTCGCGACGAGAGGGTGTTGAATCGGTCACGCTTAAAGCGCGGCGAGCGCTTCAGCTTCACTCGAGAACAGACGCGCGTACTTGGTAATGCCCACCATGGTAAAGACCTTGGTAAAGTGCGCCGACAGTCCGAAAGCGTACACCGTCTGACCAGCGTGCGAGGCTTCGATGAGCAATTGGATCACCAGTGCGATGCCGCTTGAGTTAATGTAGTCCACTCCCGTGAAGTCAAGCAGGACCAGCTTCGTCGATTCCTTGGGTAGACCTTGATAGGCGCCCAGAACTGCCTCTTTCGAGGTGCTGGCAATATCGCCCTCGAAACGGAGCACAGCGACAGGAAATCCGGAGGGGGAAGTAACCTGGTCAACACGCGACTTGGTTTCGCTTTGCACTTGTGGAATGCCTCCGCTTTCTTTAAGTCAACAACTTCTGCCTAGTCGGAACCTTTATCGAGCTTGATGACGAGCCGCACGTAGCTGCTTTTGCCGTCAGCGCCGGTCACCCATTCCGCTTCATCGACCAGCGCCTGGATCAGGAACATGCCCATGCCGCGCGGATCTTCCTCGCCGTGCATCTTGCGGTCGATGTCAGGCTTGGCCGGTTGCGTCTTGATCCCCTTGCCGTCGTCGATCACCTTCACTTCGAGCGAGTCAGCCACCGGCGCGCAGCACCACGCCTACTGACAGCTTTTCATTGAGCCGGTTGCCGTGCTCGATGGCGTTGATGCAGGCTTCGGCCACCGCCGTCTTCAGGTCCTCGACGCGGTCGTCGGGAAAGCCCATCAGCTTGGCCACCGCCGACGCCGTGCTCATGGCCACCTTTTCGTAGCCCATCCTGGTGGGCAGGCGCACTTCGACGGTAGTGGACTTCGACTCGGTCATCCCGCTATCTCCCCGCGGCACAGCGCCAGCGCGGTCATGTCGTCAGCTTGCCGGCCCGCCTTCGGCAAACGCCCGGATGGCCGCCCACAATGCATCGAGAATACCATCGGCTTTTCGCGACGAACACGTAGAAAATTCATTCAAAAGTCTTTCCGGACCAAACTCTTCATCTCCTCTGAAGACCTCAGTCAGCCCGTCGGTATAGAACAGCAGGCGCGCTCCAGCGAGGAAGCCGCGCCGCTCGCTGGCGTAGCGCATGCCGGGCAAAAGGCCCAGCGGCGTGCCGGCGGCGTCAAATTGGCGCACCTCTCCACCCGGCTCAACAAGGAACCCCGGATTGTGGCCGGCGTTCACCACTTCGATTTCGCCCGCTTCAGGATGCAGCCGCAGAAAGATCGCAGTCACGTAGCGCCGGCGTGCTTCCTCGCCCTCCGCCCAGTGATGCTGGTTCATGCGCGTGGCCAGCTCATCGAGAGGCATGCCCGTGGCTGCGATGCCGCGAAATGCCGCGCGAAAGCTGGTGGACATGATGGCTGAGGCCAATCCCTTGCCAGCCACGTCAGCGACTGCCATCAATAAGCTGCCATCGGGCTGCTCCACAATATCGAGATAATCGCCGCCTACTTCATAGCAGGTTTCGGAGCGAAAGGCGACCGAGTAGCCGGAAACGACGGGCATCGTCTGCGGCAGGAGCGAGCGCTGAATCTGCCGCGCCGCATCCAAGTCCTGCTGCAGACGCGCGAATTCGACGTTGCGCTTGTGGTTGCGGGCGTTTTCGAGCGCGACGGCCGCCTGCAATGCCAAACCCTCGAGGAAATCGGCCTCGGAGAGAGTCAGCTCCCGCGCGTTTGGGGGCGCAACTACCAGGTCCGTCATTTTTTTGCCGTCGCGGTCGGCCAATGGATAGATCAGCAGTTGCTCGCCGGCGGCCTCCGCGGTCTCGGAAGGCATATCGCCATATTTGAGGCCGGATTCTGGAAAGGCCGCTCCCGCCATCTCCAGCTCACGCACCACGATGTGCAGAACCGACTCCAGCACTTCTTCTTCGCGGATGGTCCCATGCACCTGGCGCGAAGCCTCAAGCAGCGCCTGCAACCGCGCCACCTGCTGCTGCAATTCGATGGTCTCGCCGCCCGCCGCAAGCTGAGCGTCCGATGCCATACCGACCTCCGTGGAATCTGAATGTATCACGCCGTCGCGGAGCCTGTGCACTCTTGCGGTGTGCGCTCTACACGGCCAGTTGCGAGCAGCGCGGCCGGTGAAACCCAAGATCGCGAGCGAGAAATATGGTTCCGGGCAAGCAGCAAACGAGTTGGTTGTTGCCGCAGGAGTAGGATTGTGGCAGTCTCCTGACAGTCCCCAAGAAACGCGCCCTGGAGGTCATTCAATGAATTTGCATCTCCTCGTGTACAGAACCCGGCCGAGCCGCGTGAACGCGCGCCTCTTCAAATCGATTCTGGCGGCGTCGCTCGCTTGCGCCGCACTCTTTACCGCAAGCCAGTCGGCGGCCCAAATGCGAATCGCCCGCGACATCCCCGAACCGGCGCGAAACACCGCAACTGCAACCCCGAAGACGAGCGCCGCTTTTGCGACTCTCGCGGACGCAGGCGTCGCCGCCCCGGTTCCGAACATGGAAGAGGCCAGCCTGGTGAGCCCTGCCGCAAATCCGTTCTCGTCGCTCGAGCAGGACAGCGGCCAAAGCTCGTCTTCACAGAGCTCGCCTTCGGCCGCGGCTCCCGCAAAACCGGCGGCTACGAAGACCAAGCCGCCGCATCATGCGCTCGGCATAGCATTGGCCGCGCTTGGAACTACGGCGCTTGCCCTGGGTGCAGTCGCTTACGGGTTTGGCCGAACCGATATCTGTGCAAACGAGCACAGCGGCGGATGCAACGAAGCCAGGGATGCAGGACTGGTCTTGATGCCTGTTGGCGGAGCCGTTGCGGTCACGGGATTCTACTTTCAGTTTCACCGCTGAAGCTGGAACCCGCCGGGCTCATCCGAATTAGACGATAGTTTCAGCTTGATTGCGCGCTGGAACCGAATGCATGGCTGTCAACGTCTGAGCAACATCAGGGTCTGAGCAACATCAGGCGTTCAACCTCATACGGTCCTTACGCGGCGTGTGATAGTGTCAAGTCAGTTCACGTCAACAAGTGGCGGGATCTCCCCAGTATCTAAAAAACCTGTTCCAAGTTGGATTTTCGTTGCCGCGGCTGTCGCGTTGCGATCTTGTGCTCCATTGGAGGCGGCGCACGGGATTGATATGCCCAATTTCGCGCGAAAGGCGAAGGTTTCCTGATGAATCCGGCCTACGAATCGACTGATGCCAATCCGGTTTTGACTCTGGAGGAGATTACCAGCCTGGCAGAGGGAGGCAAGCCCGCCGACACGTTGATGAACGTGGTGGCCCTCATCGCAACGCGCTTCAGAACCGATGTGTGCTCGGCCTACTTGCTGGAGCCTGACCGGTCGAACCTTGTGCTTGCTGCCTCTCTGGGCCTGCATCCGCGATGTATTGGCACTTTGCGCATGCCACTGCATGAAGGCCTTTCCGGGTTGGTTGCCGAGCAATTGCTTCCGGTGGCCGTTGATGACGCGCGCAAACATCCACGCTACAAATACTTCAAGGAATCCGGGGAAGAAGACTATCACTCATTCCTCGGCGTGCCATTGATCGACCGCGGGGTCCTGCAGGGCGTTTTGGTCGTGCAGACCAAGGAGCCGAGGGCTTTTCGCGACCAGGAGATTCGCATGCTGGGGGAGGCGGCGAACCAGGTTGCGCCGGTGGTGAGCGAAGCGCGTACTCTCGATCGCTTTATTGCCCCGGCACAGCAAAAGCTTTGGGATCTGGCCCGCAACGTGTGGTGGAGCTGGGACCAGGACTGCGCAGGCCTGTTTCGCGACCTGAATCCCACGCGCTGGCGGCAGCTGAATCAGAACCCGATCGCTCTTCTGAACGAGATCCCGCTGGGCGAAATTGACCGCCGCGCTACGGAGTTGGTGTTGCATGGCCGCATCAACTACGCGTATCGGCGCCTGCAGGAGTATCTCCAGGACGATCGCACCTGGGGCGCGGGTCATGCGGGAGTGCTGCGGCCCCGTCCGGTGGCCTATTTTTCAGCAGAATTCGGTATGCACGAATCGCTGCCGATCTACTCCGGCGGATTGGGCGTGCTGGCAGGCGACCATATCAAGAGCGCGTCTGACCTTGATATTCCGCTCATCGGCGTCGGACTCTTCTACGGGCAGGGCTACTTTCTGCAGCGGCTGGATGAAAACGGGTGGCAGCGCGAAGAGTATCTCGAGACCGACATCAATCAACTGCCGATGGAGCCGGCAATCGGCGCGAACGGCGAGCCGGTGGTAGTGGAGATTGCCACTCACGGCAGTTCCATTCGCGCCAAGGTATGGCGGGTGAAGGTGGGCCGCTGCGATCTGCTGCTTCTCGACTCAAACGTGGCCGGCAATGCGCCTGAAGATCTTGAAACCACCTCGCGCCTCTATGGCGGCGATGCGCGCACGCGCATTCGCCAGGAGCTGCTGCTGGGCGTGGGTGGCTTCCGCGCGCTCAAGGCCATGGGCATTACGCCAGGCGTTCTGCATTTGAACGAGGGGCATAGCGGTTTTGCCGTATTCGAGGCGATTCGCAACCGCATGGAAGAAGAGGGGCTGGATTTTTACTCCGCGGCCCGCCAGATTCCTCGCGAGGTGATCTTCACCACCCACACCCCAGTACCCGCCGGTCACGACCGGTTCAGTCCCGGCCTGATTGAAGAACACCTCGGTCCGCTACGCGAGCAGTTGGGCATCTCGCACGAGAACCTGATGGGTTTCGGCCGCGAGCATCCCACCGACGCGCAGGAGCCGTTCTGCATGACCGTGCTCGGCTTGAAGCTGGCGCGGCGTGTCAACGCGGTGAGCTCGCTGCACGGCGAAGTTTCACGCGCGATGTGGAGAGGCCTGTATCCCGATCGCCCGGAGGACGCAGTGCCTATTGGCCATGTGACCAACGGCGTGCATGTGCCATCCTGGCTGGCGCCGCAGATGCGCCGTCTTTACGACCGTCATCTCGGCGTGGGTTGGTATCGCCAAAGCGGCGCGGCGGATACCTGGGCCGCTATCGAGAGCGTGGACAACGGCGAGCTCTGGGAGACGCACCTGAGCCTCAAGACGCAGCTCTTCAATTTTGTGCGCCGCCGCATGCGCGAACAGGCCGAGCGCCGCAGCGAACCGGCTGAAGCCTTGAAGCTGCTCGACAAAGCGCTCTCGCCCGACGCTTTGACGATTGGCTTCGCCCGGCGCTTTGCCACTTACAAGCGCGCCAATCTGCTGCTCGCCGATATGCAGAGGCTGGCTGCCATGGTGAACGATGCCAAGCGGCCCGTGCAATTTGTTTTCGCGGGCAAGGCTCATCCGCACGACGAGCCGGGCAAGAGGGTGCTCCAGCAAATCGCGCAAATGATGCGCGATCCCGAATTCGCCGACAAATTTGTCTTTATCGAGGACTACGACATTAACGTGGGCCGCTATCTTGTGCAGGGCGTCGATGTGTGGCTCAACAATCCGCGCCGCCCGCTGGAAGCCTCGGGCACGAGCGGTATGAAGGTGGTTCTCAACGGCGGCCTCAACCTCTCGATTCTCGATGGATGGTGGGCCGAAGCCTACGATGGACTCAACGGATTCGCGATCGGCACCGGCAGAACGCATTCCAACCACGACGTACACGACAGCCGCGACGGCGAAGCGCTCTACCGCGTGCTTCTTGACGAAGTCATTCCCCTCTACTACCAGTGCGACCGCGACGGTCTGCCTCACGGTTGGATCAAGCGCATGAAGCGGACGATCCGCACGCTGGGGTGGCGCTTTAACGCAGATCGCATGGTGATGGATTACACACTGAATTGCTACGTTCCCGCGGCGGGCGGCACGTCGAGCGAAGTGCGCGTGCCATCTTAACGCGCTCTAAGCGTTTGCGACTGACGAACCCACCAGTTCCATCTCCTTGAGCGACTCGCCATACGGCGCGCGCAAAGCACCACGCTCGGTGATGATGGCGGTGATGTATTTCGCCGGAGTCACATCAAAGGCTGGATTGCAGATGCCCACGCCATTCGGTGTGAGCTGCTTGCCTGCGTGATGGGTCACTTCCCTTGCCGGGCGTTCCTCGATAGGAATCGCATCGCCCGTTGCGGTAGCGAGATCGATCGTGGACCAAGGCGCGGCCACGTAAAACGGAATGCCGTGCTCGCGCGCCAGGATCGCCACGTTGTAAGTACCGATCTTGTTCGCAGCGTCGCCGTTCGCGGCAATGCGGTCAGCGCCCACAACGACCGCTTGGATCTTCCCTTGCTGCATCAGGCTCGCTGCCATGTTGTCGCAGATCACCGTGGTGGCGATCCCGTCAGCCATCAGCTCCCATGCCGTGAGGCGCGCGCCTTGCAGGAACGGCCGCGTCTCGTCGGCGAAAACATGAATGCGCTTGCCGCGCCCGACCGCCGCGCGAATCACGCCCAGAGCGGTGCCATAGCCACAGGTGGCCAGCGCGCCGGCGTTGCAGTGGGTCAGCACGCCGCCTTCCTGGGGCAGCAGCACAGCGCCGTGCGCTCCCATCGCCTTGCAGGCGGCAATATCTTCTTCGTACATGGAGTGCGCTTCGGCCAGCAGCCGTTCCTTGATGCGGGCCGTTGGTTCACCGGACCGCGCCAGGTTGGCGAAAAGCGCCTTCATCCGGTCGATGGCCCAGAAAAGATTCACGGCAGTGGGACGGGTCGCGGCTAGCCGCGTACAGATGCGTTCAAACTCCGGCGCAAACTCTTCAAGAGTTTTGGCCCGGCTGTTTTTCGCACCCAAGGCCACGCCGTAAGCCGCCGAGACGCCGATGGCCGGCGCGCCGCGCACAACCATGGTGACAATCACTTCGGCAACCTGTTCGTAGGTTGTCGCGAGCACATAGCTTTCTTCCAACGGAAGCTTGGTCTGGTCGATAAAGCGGACGCCTTCGGGAGTCCATGTAAGGGTGGGAATCATACACTTCCAGTGTAAATCGTGAATCGACCTCAATAGCCAATCCAAAAGACTGCTGCATGCAATGCTGTAAACATTTTCATTTTCCGCTGGACGTCGAGAGGCGCGCCTGCGTAGAGTGGGAGCGATCCATTTTGATGAGTTTTCTTTGAGGAAGCGGAGGAAAGATCTTTTATGGCAACACGATCGACACAATCTGCGCCGGCGAGCGCGCCGAATTACCTGATTCCGTTTATTATCGTCACCTGCCTATTTTGCATCTTCGGATTCCTGACTAACCTCAACAGCAACTTGTCGCCAAAGCTTGAGGATATTTTCAACCTCAATCATGCCTGGTCGAACCTGGTAGCGACATCATGGTTCTTCGCCTATCTTGTTTTCTCGGTCCCAAGTTCCAAGGTGATCGAAATGGTGGGCTACAAGAGGACCATGGTGATTTCGCTATTCATCATGGTGGTGGGCGCGCTGCTGTTTGTTCCGGCTGCTGCGCAAGTGAACTTTCCGCTATTCCTGACAGCCAGCTTTGTACTGGCGTCGGGCGTCTGCATGTTGCAGACTTCAGCGAATCCGTATGTTTCGATTCTCGGACCAGAACACAGTGCACCGGCGCGGCTGACTCTGGCACAGGCGTTCAATTCACTGGGCACGGCAATGGCCCCACTCGTCGTGGGCGCATTCATCCTCACTGATCCTGGGAAGCTGCAAGACAAGGTTGCAGTGGCGCACACGGTACAGGGTCCCTACGTCGCAATCGCGATTGCACTGCTGGTATTGGCATTCGCCATCATGTTCATGCACCTTCCCGCGATCACAATGGCGCGGGACGCCAGCGAAGCCGAAAAGGATATTGCGCAGGCGGGACGGAGCATCTGGAGTTTCAAGCACACTGTACTGGCCATGGTGGGAATCTTCTTCTATGTTGGCCTGGAGATTGCCCTGGCAGCGAACGCGATCAAGTTTTTTAATAGCCAGGGAGTCAGCAGCAGAGATACGGTTGCGCTGCTGGCCTCTTTCTACCCGCTTTCGATGATGATCGGGCGCTTCGCCGGCACAGTTGTGATGAAGGTGATCAAAGCCGAGAAGTTGTTGGCTGGTCTGGGTGTTCTCGGTGTTGTGCTGCTTGTGGCTGCCATGTTCACGACCGGGCAGATTGCGATTTGGTGCCTGATTCTGTGCGGATTGGCCAACTCGATCATGTATCCGACGATCTTCGCTCTGGGAATCGCGGAACTGGGGCCGTTAACCAGCAAGGGATCCGGCGTGATCACCATTGGCAATGTCGGCGGAGCGGTTCTTCCACCGCTCTTTGGTTTGCTTGCTGACAAGTTCAACTACCAAGCCGCCTTTCTGATACCGATTGTGGGCTATCTGTTTGTGGTGTATTACGGACTTTCGGGGTACAAACCGAAGCGCGATTTAGCAGCGTAGGCGAGTTCTCGACTCGTTGATCAGGCCCTCCGGCAAGCAGGAGGGCCTTCTGTTTTGGGCGGATAGTCGCGGAAACGCAGGAGAATCCCTGAGAAAGCCGGTGTTTACAAGGGAGGGGCAAGTGGCGAGTGTGGCTAAAAGTGAGACAGAGTGTTGCATGATATCGCGACAGTGCTTGATGCGGATCGAGACAGCAATTGAGCAAAATCGTGGCACTTTGAATCGACGCAGAACAGATATGCCACGAAACGGGCTTAAAGAAAATAACTAAAGTTATCCCGGCCGGGACCGATGAAGGGGGTGGATGCAAACAAGGCCCATCCAAAAATAGCGGCAGCTTTGAATCAAGCAACGAGGCGCCGCTGGAGATGGAGCCAGCAAGGCATCCGAGAAGGAGTTAATTCCATGGCCCTCGGTGTTTTGAACAATCTCTCGGCAATCTACGCGGAAAACAATTTAAACAACACCAACTCAAGCTTGCAGACGGTGTTGGAGCAGTTGTCGTCGGGGTCGCGCATCAACTCAGGCGCGGACGACGCAGCCGGCCTCTCGCTGGTAAACGGACTGGCGGCGAACTCAGCGGCGCTTACGCAGTCGGGGACAAACGCGACGGAAGGCGTAGGTCTGCTGCAGGTGGCCGACGGCGCTCTGTCGCAGGTGACCAACCTGCTGAATCGTGCCATCACGCTGGCCACCGAAGCCTCCAACGGCACTCTCAACAGCACCCAGGAAGGCGCGGCGAACCAGGAGTACCAGTCGATACTTGCCGAGGTGAACAACATCGGCCAGACGACCACGTACAACCAGGAACAGGTTTTTGACGGGAACACGGTGGCGATCTACACAGGGGACTCGTCAACGGAGGGTTCTTCAATCGACGACCTGAACATTCGCACGCTTTCGGAATCGAGTGTAGGTGATACCGGTGGCGCCATGGCCTACAGCAACGGTTCGAACAACGTGTTCATCGACTTGTCGAACGGCGGCACGCTTGCGACGGCCAACGATGCACTTGTCAACCCTGCATCCGCGATCGACGTGGATTACCTGGCACAGGGACCGGGTGGCACCGTAGTTACACCGACGACGATCAGTGCTGGTGCCGACAATACGGCCCAGGGACTGATCAACGCCATCAACAGCTCAGGCCTCGGCTTGACCGCCAGTTTCACCACTGGAAAGGCAGCCGGAGATTCAGCCGCCGGCGTGGATACGGGCATCGAGATCACAGGAACTGGAGCGGGGGTGGGCAATGGTGCGACTCCGGGCCTGGTGGGCACAGTGACAGCAGCAGCAGTCGGCGATGCGCTCTCCGGCACGCTCACAATCAAAGGTTCCGACGGCAGCACCAGCGTGATTAATCTGGCCAACGGGAACGGCGGCGGGAGCTATAGCGAAACGACTTTGCTGGGCGCGATCAACAATGGCGGCTACGGGATCACGGCTAAGCTAACGGGGACGACCATGACGTTTACATCGAATGACTCCTCGGTAACCGTCACCGGTGCAAATGTCAATGACGGAGGGGTCGCTGCATTCCAAGCGTCACCCGGGTACTATACGGTCGGGATCACGAACTCTGGACTAGGAACTCCCGATGCCGCTCCAGACGTTGCCGACGCTCACACCGGGCAGACAGCTGCGGCTCCCGCATCCTTCGCTGGGAATTCCGGCGGGTCAGGCGGAGTGGCGACAATGAGTTACACCGACGGCGCGGGTGAAGCTCTGAATACAACCGACCTCAGCAATCAGACGGATGCGGAGATGGCACTGAACATGCTCAACGTGGCAATCAGCGATGTGGCTGCCCAAGACGGTTACATCGGCGCGCAGATTAATATGCTCAACTCCATCAGCCAGGTGATGAGCACGCAGCAGGAGAATGTGGTTTCGGCGCAAAATGCGATCCAGGCGACGGATTATGCCTCGGCCACTTCGAATATGTCGAAGTACGAGATTCTGAGCCAGACCGGCATCGCAGCATTAGCGCAGGCTAATAGTGTGCAGCAGGAAGTAACCAAGCTCTTGCAGTAAGCAAAGTTTCGTAAGTCTGCAGCAACTTCAAGACAACCCAGGGACAGGGCGGCGGCAAGGTGATAAAACCTTGCCGCCCATTTTCTTTTGGCCCGCAAACTCCAATGGAATGGTTAATGGAAGATCAGAATGCGGGAAGGACAACTGCAACCTTCGGCTGCTGTCTTTCGTCAGACTGAAAAGAGGCGCGAAAGCCGCTGACAATGCAGATGCAGGTTGCCACTGCATGAAAAGTTTCTAATTTAGAGGCAACCCGATTACATAGATCATCATCTGCTGGCTGCCCGATGCAAGAACCGCTCTTCAGCGAGCAAGAGTGAAAGAGCAAGCTCTCTCGTCCCGATCGTCGGGAGGCCAATTTTCTCGAACAGTCAGAGCGAACGTCGAGAAATTGCACGCTGTATTTCGATTAAGGCTGGCAAGAAGCTAAGGCAGACAAGAAGCGGTTTGTGAAATTCCAAACCGCCGTAGAACGAAACTCCACTTTTCTACGGTGAGCTGTGAAACTCGAATACCTTTTTTGCTTTAGACGCGCAGTTGCGCGTTACATTTGCACGGCCGGAGTGTCGGTCGTTTCAGCGGTGCTCCTGTGTGCGTGGAGTGCATTCGGCCAGAATGCCGCGCCAGCTGCGACTGGCGGTATTCGCGGCCAGGTAGCAGATCCCTCCGGCGCAGTGATTCCCGGAGCGACCGTAGTGGCCCTGACGACGTCAGGCCAAGTGGCCGGCAAAGCAAATGCCGACGGTCTGGGCGCATACACCATTCACGGATTGGCGCCCGGGACCTACAGCTTGACTGCGACCGCGAATGGCTTTGCCGAGTTCGAAAAGCCGGGAATCGCCGTAACGGCGGGCCAAACGCGCACTGTGAACGCTACGCTGGCAATCGAGGTACAGCAGCAGAACGTCGAGGTTGAAGCCGAGAGCAATACGGTGAACACCAGCCCGGAGAGTAATGCCAACGCAGTGGTGATCAAGGGCGATGCGCTGAATTCGCTCTCCGACGATCCCGACGAACTGCAGAACGAGCTCGAGGCTCTCGCCGGACCTGCGGCAGGCCCGAACGGCGGCCAGATTTACATCGACGGATTTACCGGCGGGCAACTTCCTCCGAAATCGTCAATCCGCGAGATTCGCATCAATCAGAATCCTTTTTCGGCAGAGTATGACCGCCTGGGCTACGGCCGCATCGAGATTTTGACCAAGCCTGGCACCGGGCAGATGCATGGTGAGTTCCAGGTCAGCGGGAACGACTCGTCGTTCAACTCACAGAATCCGCTGCTGGTCGGAGGGCAGGAACCACCGTACTACTCCTGGAACATGCACGGTTTTGTGAGCGGGCCGATTACAAAAAGCACGTCCTACTTTGTGAGCGCGTTCGGGCGGGATCAGCAAAACGAGAACATTGTCGAGGCGATCAACCCGGCGAGCATTACCGCCAGTAGCCTGAACGGAACGTCGATCAACGAAGCCTTCGGCAATCCTTCGTCGCGGCTCGATATCAGCCCGCGCTTCGATTTGCAGCTGGGCAAGGCGAACACCCTTACGCTACATGAGACTTACAATCGCTCGGTGAGCACCAATAGCATCGGGGAGAGCGGGCTGACTTTGCCGGACCGTGCGACGAACAGCACCGGTCAGGAAAACGCGCTGCAGCTTTCGGACAGCTGGGTGATCAACTCCAAGCTCGTCGACGATACTCGTTTTCAGTACAGGCGCGTGCGCGACGATGCGTCATCGGTCTCGAATCTCCCGGCCTTCTCACTGCAGGGACAATTCTCCGATGGCGGAAATCCGACCCAGTCCCTGCAAGACCACGAAAACGATCTTGAGCTGCAGGAGTATTTCTCGGGAGCGTATGGTGCGCACACATTGAATTTTGGTGCAAGGGCGCGAGCCTACTTCGACGTGAACTCCACCACCGGGGGCAGCAATGGGGCGTATACATTTTCGAACGCGGCATCGTTCTTAGGCTGCTACGATGTGCCGCAAGGAACGACTCCGCCTGCCAGCTGCGTGCCGCAGCAATATACCTATACGAAGATCAACAGCGCGGTGGCGAAGGCAGATTTGTTCGATGCGGCGCTGTTTTACCAGGACGACTGGAAACTGAATCAGCGCTTCACATTCAGTTATGGCGCGCGGTGGGAGACGCAGAACTGGATCAGCGACAAAGACGACTGGGCACCGCGCCTTAGCCTGGCCTACGCGATGGGCAGAAACGCGGGCCGCCAGCCGAAAACGGTTTTGCGCGCAGGCTATGGATGGTTTTACCAACGTTTCACGGTTGCCAATGGATTCGGCGCCAATGTGCCTTACGTAATTAACACAATCCACGAGAACGGAGTAAATGAGCAGCAATACATCCAGACTTCGGGGATCACGTTCAACCAGTACGCGACAACGCCGCTGAGCGCGAGTTCAGCGGGCGTCACAACGGGAAGGAATGCGCCGACGTTTTACACGATCGCGCCGAATCTTCATGCGGCGAACGACATGGAGGCGGCGATCGGGGTGGACCACCAGATCACGAAGCTGATCACGGGGAACGTCACGTATGTCTTCTCGCAAGGGATCCACCAGTACTTCACGGATAATTTGAGCGCGGCGGCGCAATTCCCGCTGGTGAACACACAGACCGACACATATCCTGCAACCGCGCCGCCAGAGCCCACGACAAACAATCTTCAGTATCAGTCGGGGGGGGTCTATCGCGAGCATCAGATCATGGCGACGGTCCGCGCCACCTACAGAAAGTTCAGCCTGTTCGCAAATTACACCTACTCGAACGCCCTGGGCGACACAAGCGGCGTCAGCTCGACCCCATCGGTATCGAGCGATCCGGGACTGGATTACGGGCGGACGAGCTTCGATGTGCACAACCGCCTCATGATGTTCGGAAACGTCGTCCTGCCCTGGGCGGTTTCGGTGTCGCCCATGGTGGTGGTGAATTCGGGGTCGCCGTTCGACATCACGACAGGCAGCGATCTGACGGCAAACAACCAGTTTGACGCGCGGCCCACGTATGCGGCGAGTTGCTCGGAGCCGAATGCTCTGCAAACACAATGGGGCTGCTTCGATACCGAGCCCTACGGCGTGGAGAACCCGGCGAGCGGCACGCCGATTGAGCCCTACGCAGCGAATGAAAAGATTGCTCCGTACGGACTTGGAACCGGTCCATTAAATGTGAGTCTGAACATGCGGCTGTCCAAAGTGATCGGCATTGGGCCGAAGATAGAGAGTAGCGGGCCGGGCGCTAGCAGGCATGGTGGAGGCGGCGGAGGTGGTTTTGGTCGCGGCGGGCCTCCGGGGCTCGCAGGTGGGCTA
The DNA here is from genome assembly GCA_963758785.1 of uncultured Acidobacteriaceae bacterium. GTDB lineage: Bacteria > Acidobacteriota > Terriglobia > Terriglobales > Acidobacteriaceae > Telmatobacter. The sequence continues at coordinate 242,821 of CAVWXA010000003.1, read as the reverse complement.
AGCGGCAGCCAGGGCGGCATGAGACCGATGAACGCGGCCGTGGCACGCAAGTATAGCCTCACTTTTTCAGCGTGGGGCACGAACATCCTGAACCATGAAAACCTGGGCGAGCCGAATGGCGCACTGTCGGCGCCCACGCTCTTCGGCAAATCGCAGACGCTAGCGGGTGGATTCTTTGCCTCGCCGACGGCCGGCAACCGCGATGTGACGTTGCAGATGATGTTCAATTTCTAAGGCATTTCACGATCACCACGAAACATTTGAGAAGTGCGGAAGGTGCCATTTCTCCGGGGAGAATGCCGCTTGACTGTCTCACTTCGCCTTACGGAAATTGTGAAAAATGCGATCGCGGCACCCGCGATGCTTGCAGGTCCGTTGACTTTTATTCCCACGTCCCCGACTTCAAATACACATCAATTGCTTTTGCGGCTTTTCGCCCCGCGCCCATGGCCAGAATCACCGTTGCCCCTCCGGTGACGATGTCGCCTCCGGCAAATACGCCTCGCTTGCTGGTGCGCAGGTTTTCTGGATCGGCCACGATGTAGTTGTATTTGTTTATCGCGAGGTCCGGCGTCGTGCCTTGGATCAGCGGATTGGCGGTTGTTCCCACGCCGATAATGGCCACGTGGACGGGCAGCGCATATTCCGAGCCCGCAATCGCCACCGGCCTACGCCGTCCGCTTGCATCCACCTCGCCCAGTTCCATGCGCACGCAGCGTGCGCCGGTAAGCCAGCCCTTTTCGTCGCCGAGAAACTCGACGGGATTCGTCAACATACGAAAATCGATGCCCTCCTCGCGGGCATGCTTCACTTCCTCGGCGCGCGCCGGCATTTCCGCTTCAGACCGCCGGTAGACCAGCGTCGCAGTCTTCGCGCCCAACCGCCGCGCCGAGCGCACAGCGTCCAATGCGGTGTTGCCTCCGCCTACGACAATTACGTCGCAATCGCGGCAGTCATAGATCGGCGCGTCGAATTCAGGGAATCGATAGGCGCGCATCAGGTTGGTGCGAGTCAGAAACTCGTTCGCCGAGTACACGCCATTCAGGTGTTCGCCGGGTACGCCAAGAAACACCGGCAGGCCCGCTCCAGTGGCCACAAAGATCGCGTCGTATCCTTCGACGCGCATCAGTTCGTCGAGCGTCACGCTTTTGCCTACAACCACGTTGGTTTCGAACTCGACTCCCATACGGCTGAGGTTTTCGACCTCTTCCTTCACAATGGCTTTGGGCAGTCGGAACTCTGGAATGCCGTAGACCAGCACGCCTCCCGGCTCGTGGAGCGCTTCAAAGACGCGCACGCGATGGCCTTTTTGGATCAGGTCGCCTGCGGCTGAGAGCCCCGCCGGGCCGCTGCCAACGATGGCCACGCTCTTGCCCGTCGGCGGCGCGATTGCCGGCAATCCCAACTGGCCGCTTTCGCGCTCAAAATCGGCGATGAAGCGCTCCAGGTTGCCGATGGCTACGGGTTGGCCACGCTTGCCCATTACGCATCCGCCCTCGCACTGGCTTTCCTGCGGGCAAACGCGCCCGGTGATTGCGGGCAGCGCGTTGTCTTCGCGCATCTTCGCGGCTGCAGCCAGAAATTCTCCGGCGCTGATGAGCGCCACAATCTCTTTGATCTTGACGCCGACGGGACATTCCACCTGGCAGTCGGGCTTCGAGCAAGCGATGCAACGCGTGGCCTCGGCAACGGCGCCGGAGGCGGCCAGCCCCCGATTCACTTCCTCGAAGTTACGCGCGCGCACCTCCGCATCGAGCTCCGGCATCTTTACGCGCGGAATTTTCAGCCGCTCTTTCAGAGGAAGAGGATTTGCGGGAAGGGGCCGCGCATCAGGCATGGTGCTTCTCCTCGGCGGAGTGCAATGCATCGAGCCTCGCGCGCAACCGTGCCGTTTCTTTTTCCTTGCTGGCCACTTCGTCGCGCAGTGCAGCGAGTTCCTCATGCTTGTGCTCGTCGAACGCACTCAGCGATCGGCATTCCTGGCCGCGATACATCGCATTGCGCTGCATCAGCACTTCAAAGTTCACCAGCGAAGCGTCGAATTCCGGTCCATCCACGCAGGCGAACTTGCTCTGGTTGCCGAGCAACACGCGACAGCCGCCGCACATGCCCGTGCCATCGACCATGATTGAGTTCAGGCTCACCATGGTCTTGATGCCGAGCGGCCCGGTAATCTGCGCCACCGCACGCATCATGGGCACAGGACCGACGGCGAGAACGAAATGGAGCTTGCGCCCCGCTGCAAGCAATTCTTCGAGCTTCCTGGTCACCAGGCCCTGTTCACGGTAGCTGCCATCGTCGGTTAGGATGTAGGCCTCATGACTCGCTGCGCGCACCTCATCCTCAAAGATCACCATCTCGCGGCTGCGCGCGCCCTCGATAAAAATCACGTGATTGCCGGCATCTTTCAGCGCTCTTGCGGTTGGCAGCGCCATGGCCGTGCCCACGCTGCCGGCCACGATCACAGCCGTGCCGAAGTTCCTGATTTCTGAAGGCTTGCCGAGCGGGCCAACCACATCAAGGATCGAGTCGCCCGTCTCAAGGCAGTTGAGCAGCGAGGTGGTCTTACCCACGGCCTGCACTGCGATGGTGATCGTCCCCGCCGCTGGATCGGCGCTCTTGATGGTGAGCGGGATGCGCTCGCCCCGTTCCTGCACACGCAGAATGACAAACTGTCCCGGCCGCTGCTTGTGCGCGATACGCGGCGCCTCGATGGTGAACTGCCGAATGTTGAGGCCGGCAGTGCGGGCTTCTACGATCCTGAACATTGTCCGAGTCTCGCTTTCCGCTTCCAGCTACCCACACTGTCGTGGAACTCTGCGCCCGATAAAAACGGCGTCTGCTCCGCGACGAAGCCAGGCGATCGCTCCGGGGTGCGGGATCGGCGCGGTCTGCCTGGCGCGGTTCCCGCCACGCCCTGGTTCAGCATTGATTATTCAGAAATTAGCGGCGCTGGTTTGTGACGCAAGTCACGCGCTGGAGAACAACTGGGCGGCCTCTTGGCCTCAGCCTCGGCGCACTTTCCAAAGCAGATAGAGCCCCCAGGCAGAGACGGTGCACATGTCGCGGATGGTGCCATCCAGCATCATGCGCTCGAAGTCGGCAATCGGGACGGAGAGCGGAATGAGGTCATGCTCTTCTGCATCGGGCGCCGTTTGGCCGGGAGTGAGCCCGGAAGCCAAATACACATGCATTCTTTGCCGCGCAAAACCGTACGCGACCCAGAGGGCTCCCAAGTGCGTCATCTCTGCGGCGTTCAGCCCAAGTTCTTCCCGCAGTTCGCCACGCGCCAGTTCTTCGGGGGCATCAATCTCCTGCTCCCAGCCGCCCTGGGGCAACTCGAGAGCCCGCTCCTGAATGGTGTAGCGGAATTGCTCCACCAGCCAGATGCGGCCATCCTCAATAGGCAGGATGATGGCGCATTCGTGCTTGTCGATTACACCGTAAATTCCCGTTTCGCCGTTTGACCTCAGAATCTCATCCTCGCGCACGCGCATCCAGTGGTTGCGGTAGACCTCGCGGCTTGAAAGGGTAGTGATGGTTCGGCCTGCGCCTGTACCGGCGCTCTTGCCTTCTTCATGCATTGGATCTCCCTCAGCGTTTCGCGCGAAATGCGAGAACGGGAACGCAGCGTCTGAAGCATTTTATCGGCCGCGAGTGAAAAGCAGATTACGCATCGCAGGGTTATGTTGCGTCTGGGGTGCAAATGACCCAAAGGCCTTCCACCACGGCACGATTTCAATTGCGCCGCACATCCAGTCAGAGCAAACTGGTCTCCGATGCGAGCTGAGCCACCCGATTTTTGAAGCGCACAAACTTTGCTCGCCGGAGGCACAATGTTTATTAGCCCGGGCTTTAGCAGGCCCTGGTTCTTAATTCGGTCCCTGTCAGGCCAAAGCTCGACGACACCGTCAACGAATCAATCATTCCTGCCGGCAACGCGGCCCCTCTCCATTCTTATGCCTCTGGAGGTCGGTACCACGCGAACAGTTGTTGTTGCAGACGGTTGACTGTCGCTTCATACTCCGCCAAGCCCGCCAGATTATGCATCTCTTTTGGGTCCGCCCGCAGGTTATAAAGTTCAGGGATCTCGTCCGTCCAGTTTGTGAACTTGTAATCGCCCTCGCGGATCATGAACTTCGCATCATTCTTTCCCACGCGAAACTCTGCAAACACAGGACCGTACTGGAAGGACGAGCCAGGCCGCACGATCAGCTCGGCAAAGCTCCGCCCGTCCTTTTGCGCCGCAAGATCCACATCGGACAAGTCGGCAAGCGTTGCCGCCAGCGAGATCAAGCTCACCGGTTCATGGCACAAGGCCACCGCATGCCCCGGCACGCGCGCCAGAAGTGGCACTCCGCAGGACCCCTCGTAAAACTGAAACTTATCCCACAGGCCCAGATCACCCAGCATCTCCCCGTGATCCGCCGTATAGATCACGATGGTATTGTCGGCCAATCCCGAGTGATCGAGAGCGTTCAGCACCTGTCCCGCGCAGTCGTCCATCTGCGCCAGATTGCCGTAGTAATACGCCATGCGCTTGCGCGCTTCGTTCGGGTCGCTCAGCTCCGGCGTATACGGGCTGCGTTCGATTGAGCGCTGGACTTCTTTTGGAAGAGTGTCGAGATTTGCCTTGCCCCATGTATCAGAAAGCCGCATCTGGTCCGGCCGGAACATCTCCGCGAAGCGCTTGGCCGGCATGAACGGCTCATGCGGCTTGAGGAACGATGTCACCAGGAAGAACGGCTGATCCTGCTTTCCATAATTCTCAAGAAAGCGCACGGATTCCCTAGCGACGAAGCTGTCGAAGTGGTCACTTTCGTCCATCAGCGACGGCCTTCCAACCGCAACCGGGCCCAGCCGGCCGTCTGGCTTCACCATTTGCTTCCACGGATCGCCTTCACTCTGCCACAACCCGGGAATCTCCGGAAACCCAGCGCCTGACCCAGGAGGCCCCTGCTCGTCGGCGTAGAGTTTTGTTTTCGGGCCCAGATATTGGAGCCAATCGTTGAAGTCCAGCTTGTAATCGAAGCCGTGAGTTTGCGCATCATCGAAATGCATCTTTCCGATAAGCGCAGACAGATAGCCGGCGCTGCTGAAAGCGTGGGCGACCGTCTTATGCCGGGGCGAATACCCAACTGCGCTCCCAGAGCCATCCAGTTGGTGGGTGAAGAGACCGGTCATGAGCGATGCTCTCGACGGTCCGCACACCGGATTTGAGCAATACGCATTGGTAAAGCGAACGCTCTGCCCCGCCAGGCGGTCCAGGTTCGGCGTACTGGCGACTTGATCTCCGGCCACGCCCATGCAAGTTCGCTTGTGCTGGTCCGACATGAGCAGCAGTACATTACGGCGCGGCGGCTTCGGCTGCGCCGCATCTCCCGTGGCTGCCTTCCCCTGCGCTACCAGCTTCTCCGCTCCCAGCCCCAGTGCGCCCAGTGTATTCGCAGTCCAGGAAAGAAACCGTCTTCGATCCAACGTCATTCTCCTCGGGCCTCTCTTCGCATGCAGTCTCATGCGCCCGCAGCGGAGCGCGTGTATATGCCGGCATCTATATGGCGATGCGGGATCAGCAGTTCACCATCACGGCCGAACAGCCTTTCCGCGCTGGCCTCCATTTCACCAGGAAGTCGGTGACAGCCGACGATTGCATGGATCGCATGGCACTGAACTGGTGATTCGTCTGGCTGTAAATCAACGTGCCATGCTCGCCCAGGACGGCCAGTGCAGGCACGCCTTTCTTAATCTCGATTCCATACCTTCGGGCGACGTCGAGATTGGCATCTTCGTTGCCGATGTTGATAGGAACCAGCACAAAGTTGGCGTCGAGGATGGGTTTATTGCGGGCGTCATGGAAATAGATTTCGAGCACCTGGCAGTCGCCGCACCAGTTACCGCCAAAGTCGAGCAGAATGCGGCGGTGGGTCGCGGCGGCGGTCCTAAGAGCCGCGGACAGGTCGGCTTTGGCCTGGGCGGGCGGGGGATAGACTTCGCGATCGGCAGAGTTGGCGGCGCCGGCGGCCAGCGCCAGCAAGCCCGCCATGAGGAACAGCTTCAATGGCTTCATTGGGACCTCCACCTCTGCTCCCAGTCTGCCACAATCGGAAGGTTCCTGGACAACTCCCGCGCCGAGTAAACGCCGGGGCGGTTTTGTGCGACGATAGGGGAAATGCGGGGGTCCGGTTAGAGCCCGCGGATGAGTGATCATGACGCGACATTTACTGCAACTCCTTGGTCCGTTTCTCAGCCCGTGGCACTTGATCGTGCTGGGGGTGGTTGGGTTTTTGCTGTTCGGGGCCATGGGGTTGCTGCCCCCAAAACCGCCGAAAGGGCCGCCGTGGCTGGTGCCTTGACGGTTTTAATGGGCGGGACCGCTGGTGCGGCAGGACTGCCACAACCAGCCGCAGACGGAGCATTCCGGGGCGGTTTTGTGCGACAATAGGAAGCTGAAGAAGCGCGCAGATCATGGTTCGCGCGCGGAGGAACATCGATGGGCGATCTACTTCAGCCTTGGCACCTGATCGTGCTGGCGGTGGTTGCGTTTCTGTTATTTGGCGCCAAGCGGTTGCCAGAGCTGGGTAAGGGATTGGGCGAAGGATTGAAGGGCTTCCGGGAGGGGATCCGCGGCATTACCGATCCAACTCCTACGGCGCCGCCTCCGCAACAGCAGCAAAATGCGACGCAGGCTCCGCCGCCTGTGTCGAACGCTCCGGTCGAGACGAAACAGGGCTGAGCGCAGCGCTGCGCGGCCGCTTCAGCCGCCAGTGTGGAAACCGTGTCCAGATTTGGGCTGCGGTGCATTGAGACTTCTGGCAAAACGCAAAGGCCTGTGCCAACGCACAGGCCTTTGTGTTTTTCGCGTCGGTGGTCAGTGGTCAGATAACAGCTGGCAGCTGGCGGTGGACGTTGGTTTGTGAGCAGTTCGTCGTTCACTGTTCACGGATCTCAGCCCCTGCGGGGGGCGAGGCCGATCTCACAGTTGCACAGTTTCGCAGGGGTACCCCTCCTCCCCCTTTTGGGGTTAAGTGCTTTTCCTGCAGCGGTTTGATCTCCGATCATTTCTTCCAGCCCGCTGATTTCAAAGGGGTTATTTCGCATGATCTCCAATTCAAAGGACTTACGAGCATTTTTTCAAGGCGTTTGCACGATGCGTGGTGCAATTGGTTCCGAATCCGGCTGAATTGGCGCGTGTACTGAGGTTGTACAGGGTCTCGTAATCGCATCGAAGTCGTTCATTTTCTGCTGGTTGGAAACAGTGTACTGGGATACTGACTCAGTCAGGGGAACAGGGATCAGGGATCAGGGATCAGGGATCAGGGATCAGGGATCAGGCCCTGATGATGTGCTGTTTTGGTGATGCTAGGTTGATTGTGCGCCAAAAGGGGGAAATTCTATGCAAAAGGCGAGTGACGGCTAATCGGCTTTAGGTCTTGGCTTTAGCTGCGGAGTGGGGCGCTCGCGGGCTTGACATTGCGCGGGGTTGTCGGCGTGACTGAGGGCAATTTAAGTTGCCTTGGATTGCCGGTTCAACTCCGGGCGAACAAAAAAGCAAATGCAGATCCCTCGGCTCCGCTTACCCCAGGCGCGCTCCGCTCGGGATGACGCTCGTGAGAGGTGAGGCTGGGGATGCGCGGGGCCTCGCTGCGGGGGCAGCGGTTTTGGCATGACTCAAGTCAGACTCTGATACAAAGCAGATTGCTTTGGAATTTCCACCACGGGCGAACAAAAAAACAAATGCAGATCCCTCGGCTCCCCCCCGCGTCGGGCGGCGACCCCAGGCGCGCTCCGCTCGGGATGACACTCGTGAGAACTCGGCGCCGAGGTGCGCTCCGCTCGGGATGACTGTCGTGAGGATTGAGGCAGTCCTTCCCCACCCAAGCGGAGCTTGGATGGGGCACCCACTCAGTTGGTTTCTCAAGCAGGTTTCTCAAGCAAACGAGTATCCCACGTCTCAATATCGAGACATGGGGCACCCACTCGGTTTGTTTCTCAAGCAACGTAGTATCCCACGTCTCAAAATCGAGACATGGGGCACCCACCCAGTTTGTTTCTCAAGCAACGTAGTATCCCACGTCTCAAAATCGAGACATGGGGCACCCACTCAGTTAGTTTCTCAAGCGGGTTTCTCAAGCAACGTAGTACCCCACGTCTCAATATCGAGACATGGGGATCGAGACATGGGGCAACCTCACGCGACTTCCCTTCTCGATGTTGTTGCAGGAGCAGCCGTTCTGGTCTCGAGCAGATCGTCAAAGAGCGACCGGCAATAAATCATCGAGTTGCGGAGGTCCTCCGTACTCGCATCTCCTCTTTGGTGGCGCAGCGCGATCTCATGAGCCGCCCGGTAGTTTTCGACGACTCGTGGATGATCCACCGAAATATCTGCCGCTCTCTGTTCGAAATCGCCGAGCGGATATCCACGAGCTTCCATCAACCGGCCCACGAGCAAGTCAGCTTCAGTGACCGCACCCGCCGGATCATCGACAAAGTGCGCCTGAACTGCGCGCCATTCGCTGACGAAGCGCTCGTCTTCATCGGCAGAGAGCCGCCGAAGCGAGAATTTCTCGACGCGCCGCTCTCGTTCCAGCAGAATGTGATCCGCACGCTGCGCGCCATGTTCGTGCACAATCCGGTCGTATTCCGGCCCAAAGCGCCGGCGCAAGGCTTCCGTCCGCCTTCTGCGGATGGCGAACCAAACGATCGCCAGCACAACGACAATCGCCACGATGACAATCACGGTTACCGTTCTTGGATCCATCGGTAATCTCCTTCCTTCTCCTAGATGCGAATCCGCCGGCGAAGCGCAGCCTGGGAATCCGGGAAAAGGTTTAGCTGATTTGGAAGCGAACAAGAGTTGGATGACCGGCCAACGGGACATCACTCATGGGCGGAGGAAAAAGCAACTGCAGATCCCTCCGCTGCGGTCGGGATGACAACCGCTCTCGCGGTTGTTGGTGAGTCACCGGCCGCACCATCATGACTGCTGGCCGGTAACGGAAGGGTTGGCGACTTTTCTTGCCCCTTCGGAGTCCCAGAAGACTCATCTGGCGATGACCGGATTTGATGGGTGACAAACCAGGTGGACGTGCATCGGCCTTCCACGGGAAGGGCGGCCCTCTCGTTTCATCTGTTATCACCGATTGGGCTAAGGCGCGGGCCGCAAAGGAGATGGCGAGCACTGGATGGTTTATTTTTTCTTTCGTGACGTTTGCGAATCCGTTTCGAAAGCTCCGCGGCCACTGCAAAGAGGTTCCGATTTCCGCTCTACGGCTGCTCGAGAGAGGCTCCTATTTCCATCGCTCCATTGGTAGCACTTAAGTACCCCGATAGTAACCCATTCCGACCATGCTCTTCTTTTCGCGAATTGGCTAGACTTTTTGAGACCGATAGCCCTCACGTAGTTGATAGCTCACTGCAGCTGATGGCCGATCCGTCCTGCATGCGCCATGTTCGATGCGCATTGCAGTTCCCCATCGCCGCTACGACTGAGGTTTATGTATGGATATGACTGGCAATGGCCCGGTAATCATTGGTTCCTACGACTACCGTCTGGTTGCATTATCTGTATTGATTGCGATGCTTGCCTCGTACGCAGCATTGGATCTTGCTGCCCGAGTGACCGCGGCGCACGGCAGAATTCGATTCGCCTGGCTCCTGGGGGGAGCCACGGCGATGGGCATCGGCATATGGTCGATGCATTACATTGGCATGCTGGCTTTCAGCCTGCCGGTGCCAGTGTTCTACGATTGGCCCACAGTACTCCTCTCCCTTCTAGCCGCTATTTTTGCCTCGGCCATCGCGCTATTTATCGTGAGCCGGGAGAAGATGGGTCTGTTGGCTGCCATGGTGGGAAGCGTCATCATGGGTGGCGGGATCGCAGCCATGCATTACACCGGCATGGCCGCGATGCGGCTGCCCGCGATGTGTTATTTCTCGTTCGCGCTGGTTTCACTTTCCGTAGTACTGGCGATCGTGATTTCTCTGGTTGCTCTTTTGCTGACGTTCTATTTCCGCAATGAAGTGAAGGAGAAGTGGCTGCTGAAAATTGCGAGCGCCGTATTGATGGGGTCGGCGATCCCGGTAATGCATTACACGGGCATGGCTGCGGCAGGCTTCAGGTATACAGGACACGCGCCCGATCTAACCCATGCCATAAACGTTTCCACACTTGGGATCACCGGAATCACCATCGTCACTTTCATGGTTCTCGGTCTCGCTGTTTTGACCGCAATGATCGACCGCCGGTTCTCAGCTCTCGGAGCCAGCGAAGAACGCCTTCGGCTCATCATCAACACGGCCATGGATGCGGTGATCACTGTGAATGCGGAGGGCCTGATCACGAATTGGAACTCAGAGGCCGAAGAGATCTTTGGGTGGCATGCTGAAGAAGCGCTTGGCCAGAAGTTATCTGAACTCATCATGCCGCGACGGTATCAAGGGGATCACGACCGAGATCTGCAGCGCTTCCTCGGGGTGGGCGGGGAATTGACGGCCCGACAGCGGACGGAAACAACCGCACAGCACCGCGACGGAAACGAATTCCCAGTGGAGATGGCGATCTCGCCGGTCGAGTTCGGTGGGCAATGGATATTCAGTATCTTCATACGGGACATCCGCGAGCGTAACCAGACACAGCAAGAATTGCTTGATGCAAAAGAAGCAGCCGAGGAAGCAAACCGCGCGAAGAGCATTTTTCTTGCCAACATGAGCCATGAATTGCGGACGCCGCTCAACGCAATTATTGGGTACAGCGAGATGCTGGAGGAAGAGACGCAAGGGCTGGGAAAAGAAACCGTGGTGCGGGATCTGCAAAGGATTCAATCGGCCGGCAAACACCTGCTGGCGCTGATCAATGACATTCTCGATCTGTCAAAGATCGAAGCCGGCAAAATGGGTCTGCATTTGGAAACCTTCGAAGTAGCCCAAATGATAGAAGAGATCGTGAACACAGTTCAGCCTGCCGCCGAGAAGAATGCCAGTACTTTCAAAATCAACGTGGCAAACGTACGCGAGATGCACGCCGATCTTACAAAGGTCAGGCAGATTCTGCTGAACTTGCTGAGCAACGCCTGCAAGTTTACAGACCACGGAATTATTTCGCTGAACGTGGACCGTCAGACGATTGATGGTCGCGACTGGCTGCGGTTTGAAGTTGGGGACACTGGAATCGGCATGACTCCGCAGCAAAAGGAAAAACTGTTTCGGGAGTTTTCCCAAGGCGAAGCCTCGATCTCGAGGAGATATGGCGGGACCGGACTGGGTCTGGCGATTACCTATCGTTTTATTCAGATGATGCGAGGGACGATCAACGTCGAAAGCGAAGCAGGACGTGGTTCGACATTCACCGTACTGCTTCCCGCTGAAGTGACGTTGGACGGCAGCGAACCAGCACGGTCACAACCAGCGGTCGGCCACCTGGTCGCATCCGAAATGGAGCAACCAAACCGGGGAACGATCCTGGTTATAGACGACGACCCGGCCGTCGGGGACCTGATGTTTCGATCTCTGACGAAACTGGGCTTCCGTGTCTTCGTCGGGGCGAGCGGCGCGGAGGGCCTTCGGCTTGCGAAGGAGGTCCGACCGATGCTGATTACGCTCGATGTCATGATGCCGGAAGTGGATGGCTGGAATGTTCTGAAACAACTCAAGGCAGACGCGGAATTGGCCAAAGTCCCGGTCATCATGGTCACCGTCGTGGACGACGAACCGATGGGAATTGATCTGGGCGCGTCCAGCTACATGATTAAGCCGGTGGATCGTGAACGCCTGGCCGTTCTGGTCGAACACTATGCCGGCTCTGCCAGCCGCGAAGAGTGCAGCAGTCCTCACAGCGAGGCGATCCGTGGTTGAAGGCAGTGATAGCGGGCAATATTGCAGCCTGTGCGGCGTATTTATTGCGAAGGCGTACTCGGCAGACATATGTCCAAAATTCTCTTAATTGAAGATAACGAAATGAATCGGGACATGCTCTCGAGGCGACTCGAGCGCAAGGGGTATCGTATCGTCGCGGCGGAAAGCGGCGAACTGGGAATTTCGTTAGCGCATCTGGAGCTGCCGGACCTGATCCTCATGGATATCACTCTGCCGGAGATCGACGGCTGGGAGACCACGCGCAGGCTGAAGGCAGACAACAGCACCCGTCATATTCCGATCATTGCGCTTACGGCTTGCGTGCTGACAACCGATAAGGCAAAAGCATTTGAAGTAGGCTGCGCGGACTACGACACGAAGCCGATAGACTTCGGCCGTCTGACCGAGAAAATCGGGACGATCTTGGGGGATAGGTAACACCATGGACTCTCAGGCATGCCGAGTCTTGATTGTGGATGATAACGAAATGAACCGGGACATGCTTGCGCGCCGGCTGGAACGGAAGGGTTATTCGGTCCGCGTGGCGGAGAATGCGCGCTGCCTGCGAGAACGCATCCAGAAAGAGGCGGTGGATCTATTGCTGCTCGATGTCGAGATGCCTGAAATCAGCGGTCTCGATGCGCTGCAAACCTTGCGCCAGTTCTACTCTGCTACGGAATTGCCGATCATTATGGTGACCGCGAAGCAGCAAAGCGAGGATATCGTCAAGGCGCTCGATCTGGGTGCAAACGATTATCTTACGAAGCCTGTCGATTTCTCCGTGGCCCTGGCGCGCATCCGAACGCAGGTATCGCACGTCAAGGTGGGAAAGGCATTGAGGGTGAGCGAGGAGCGCTTTGCCCTGGCGGCCCAAGGCGCGAACGATGGCCTTTGGGATTGGAACCTGGAGGACGATTTCATTTATTTCTCGCCACGCTGGAAGACGATGCTGGGATATCACGAAGATGAAATCGGCAACCGTCCCGAAGAGTGGCTGGATCGAATCCATGTTGCGGATCGCGAACGGGTCAAGCATGAGATCGACGCTCATCGAAAAGGCATGACGCCTCACTTTGAAAGTGAAATCCGCATCGAGCACAAAGATGGCAGCTTTCGTTGGGTGCTGAGCAGAGGCCTGGCGGTACGCGATGCTTCTGGAAACGCATCGCGCATGGCCGGATCTCAGACGGACATCACCGGAGGAAAGCTGGCCGATGCACTGACCGGCTTGCCGAATCGCTTATTGTTTCTTGACCGATTGGAACGATTGTTCGAACACCAGAAGCGAAATAAGAATTGCTTGTTTGCGGTGATGTTCCTGGACCTCGATGGGTTCAAGATGATTAATGACAGCCTGGGCCATGCAGTCGGCGATCAACTGCTGATTGGAGTGGCAAATCGGCTGGAAAATTGTCTCCGTGCCGGCGATACGGTCACACGAATCGAGCAGGACTTCACAATTGCGCGGCTGGGTGGAGATGAGTTCACGATTCTTCTCGACCGCATCAAAGAGCCGGCCGACGTAGAGTTGGTGGCCAAGAGGCTCATGAAGGTACTGACGTCCTCATTCAATGTGCGTGGAAAAGAGATATTCACTTCAGCGAGCATCGGGATCGCATTGAGCAATATTGGATATGACAATTCGGAAGATATCCTGCGAGATGCCGACACCGCTATGTACAGGGCAAAGTCTCTGGGCAAGTCTCGTTACGAAGTATTCGATGTGGATATGCGGGCGAGCGTGATCGCACGCCTGCAGTTAGAAACGGATTTACGGAACGGCTTGAAGCGGGAAGAATTTCGCAATTATTATCAACCGATCGTATCCCTCGGCACTGGCCGAATTGTCGGGTTCGAAGCTTTGTTGCGTTGGCAGCATCCCATTCGAGGCCTGGTACAACCCGCGGAATTCATTACCGTCGCGGAAGAAACCGGGATGATTCGCGAACTCGGGTGGTGGAGCTTGCGGGAGGCCTGCCGGCAAACTTGTACCTGGAATGCAGACCGCAGAAGCAGCAACAGCTCTCCTCTCACGATAAGTGTCAACCTCTCGGTCAAACAGCTTCTGCAGCCCAATCTGGCAACTGCAATCGGAAACTTATTGCGGGAGACGGGGCTTGCTCCAAGCAATCTAAAGCTTGAAATCACCGAAAGCGCCGTCATGCAAGATCCGGCGGCGGCCGCGGACGTACTATTACAAATCAAATCGCTTGGCGTCCGGCTTTCGATCGATGATTTCGGTACCGGCTACTCTTCGCTGAGCTATCTTCACCGCTTTCCCTTGGATACTTTGAAAATCGACCGCTCCTTCACGGCAGAATTAGATCATGGAGGAGACAGCATGGAGATCGTGCGGACAATTTTGCCCATGGCCAAGGGTCTGCGACTCGATGTGATCGCCGAAGGCGTGGAGAACGGCGAGCAGCTTGCGATCTTGTCAAAACTTCAATGCGAATATGCGCAAGGATATTATTTTTCGAAGCCTCTGAATGCGGTTGATGCAGCAGCCCTTCTGGAAGACGATCCGAAGTGGTAGCTGCGCCGCCAAGAGCGGTTCTCATCGACGCGAGAAATCTCGCGAGAAATCAGTCCAAAACGAAACTTGCATTTGCCAAGCGGTGTGAAGAACAACTGCAGGTCCCTCAGCTCCCGTCGCGTGGCTCCGCTCGCTCGCGATGACAATGAGGAGGGCTGAGGCAAGGTTTTGGCGGATTCGGACAGTTCTGTTACGAACGCCTACTTGTAATCCTGTGCGGAGGGGTAGTAGCCAGGCTTGGCTGTGACCACCATGTTGGGCCGGTCGATGACCACATTGATGTTCCTGTACTTGTCGTCGTAGATCGACTCGTGGCTCAGGTAGCCCAGCGTGTACTGGTTGCGAGCTTCTTCAGTGATCTTGAAGTAGCTTTTTTCAATGCCGTTCACGCCGCCCTCTGCGTACATGTCACCCCCGGTGGCGGCAACATATTTGTAGAGGATGTTGTTGTACATGGTGAAGGGCAGGTGGAAGCGGTCGAGCCACTCCTCGCCTGGGTATTGTGAGTCGCCGACCAGCGTGGCATAGACGGCAATCTTGTTCGTCTGCAGGTACCGCACTACCTCTTTCCAGGTGGCTCTGCTGCCGTAATCCTTGCCGTCTGAAACGACGTAGATAACGCGGCGCCGGTCTTTCGGGCGGGTGGACAATTCCTTGGCTGCCTGGAGGATGGCGTCGTTGAGGGTGTGAATCTCCTTGGGGATGGTCATGAACGTGTCGTTGCCCGTTGATTTGCCGGGCTGCAGGTTGGGATCGACACAGTTGCCATTCTGGCGAATGCTGCAACCTGCAAGCGGACCATCGTTGATGGGCACCATGGGGTCGGTACCCACGTTTTGAGCGAGAGAGAGCACAGCCGGCAGGCGCTCGCCCTGCGCCCCGGTAAAGCCCGTCCACTCCTTGGCCCCGTTGGTGTAGGTGAAGACCGCGGCCTCATCGTAGTTGGTAAGCGAGGCCTGGATGGAGCCCATGGATTGGTTCACCTGCGCCATGATGTTCGAGGGCAGAGTTTGATCGATGACGAAGGCGACGGAGAGCGGCTCCGGATCGACGCTGAAGACGCTCAGCGTGACAGGATTGTTGTTCTCGTAGACCTTGAAATCCCGCCACGTGAGCCCGGGCACCAGGTTTCCTTTGGGGTCCTTGACGGTGACCGGAACCTGGACGAAGTTCACTTCCACGCGGAACGTGGCTAACGCTGCACTGCCCTGCTGGGGCGCCGTCGCCTGCGTTTGATCAGGCTGCTGCTGGACGATGGGCTGCTGGGCTGGAGGTTCCTGGGCCGGAGGCTCCTGGGCTGGAGGCTTAGGCGGCTCAGCGGATTGAGGTTGTGGCTGGGGCTGGCCGGGGACGGAGGATGAATTGGGGCCGGAAGGCGGTCCAGAAGCGCCAATTCCGGGCGTAATGGGCCCGTTGACGTTTTGCAGCGAGGGTGGCGCCTGCGGCGTGGGCGCGTCGGGAACAGGCTGCTGCTGTTGCGCGAGAACTCCGGAATCCAAGAGCAATCCCACGCTCAGAAGTGCTGCCGGCACAACGACCTTCCAACCAGCTTTCACAGCGATTTTGTCCCCCTCAAATTTCGTCCCCCTCGAGCCACTCCGGGCGTGTCGCCAAGCCATGCGACAGCCAGCAGACAAACCGCACCTGTCAGAGTATCAGACGCACCAGAGTCGCGCAGGTTGCCTGTTATTGAGGTTAGCCTGCATTTCTAACAGACGGCGCGACCGGGCAGGATTGAAGGTCCGGCGAAATCGCTGAGGGCCAGAAGGCCCTCAGGACAGCCGGTCAGCAGACCGGCGCTACGATTTTTCGGCGGCGTGTGAGAAATGCGGTTAGAGCCTCGAACGAGCTTTGCCGCAGGCGCGAAAGTTAGTTTGAGGCGGCAGAATCGCGCTATGCTCTCTTAGGGGTCGCTTTCTCGTCTAATCTGCCATAGCGGTTGCGGAACCATCTTCTCCCGGAGCCGCATCACTCAAGCCGATGTGACCAGCAGGAAACAGCGACCTTGAGAACACGGAAAAAGGGTTATAGCTGCCCTGGAGCGGCCGAAGTATGCATCTCCGGAATTGGATAGCCGCCCTCCTGGTTGGTCTGCCCATCGTGGCGACGACGGGATGGGCACAGCTTGCGCCCTCGCCGGATGCGCCGCCGGTGAGCACCGCGCCCGCGCCTCCTCCCGACGAAACCCCGGTGGCCACATTCAAGCAGACTGTGAACCTGGTGGACCTGTTCTTCACCGTCAAGGACAAGAACGGCAACCTGGTGCCGCATCTGACCAAAGACACCTGTTCAGTGCTGGAAGATAAAGTGCCGCAAACGCTCAAGAGCTTTGTGGCCGAGACCAGCCAGGCCCTCACCCTGGGCATACTGCTCGACACCTCGGGCAGCCAGCAAAACGTGCTGCCTTTGGAGAAGCAGGCAGGCAGTCAATTTCTGGAACAGGTGCTGCGCTCGAAGGACGAAGCGTTTCTGGTGTCGTTCGACGTGAACGTCGATATGCTGCAGGACTTCACCAACAGCCCCCGGCTGCTGTCGCACGCGATGGACAAGGCGGAGATCAACACGGCGGGCGGCAACGGCACAGGCATTCCGGGGCTGGGCGGGGGTACCGTTCCGACGGTGGGCGATCCCAAGGGCACGCTGCTTTACGACGCCATCAACCTGGCTGCCAATGAAAAGCTGAACCAGGAGACCGGCCGCAAGGCCATGATCATCCTGACCGATGGCGAAGACGAAGGCAGCCGCACCAAGATTGGCGAGGCCATTGCAGCGGCGGAGAGAAACAACGTCATCGTCTACGTGATCCTGTGCGCTGACCGGGGATTCTACGGTGGATTTGGATTCGGCTATAGCGGCTATTCCGCGGCGAAAAGGATCTCGGATGAGACTGGCGGCAGGCTGATCGATGTGGGCAACAACGGCAACAAACTGCAGGCGGCCTTCCAGCAGATCCAGGACGAGCTGCGCACTCAATACGTCGCCAGTTACACGCCCAGCAACGCCAAGCAAGATGGTACTTTCCGGCACATTGGGGTGGAGTGCAAAGGCGACGGCGGCGACAACCTGAGAGTGCAGGTGCGCAAGGGCTACTATGCGCCGGCGCCGGGCGGTAACTGAGAACGGCCCTGCCGGTAGTGAGCGGGCCGGTCGTTCGCCGGTCATTCAGGCAGGATTCGCGCCTGGCTATGTTGCGGTATCTGCCTGGCGATGTCGCCTGGGTGCGGAGGCTGCGATGGCGCCGAGCAATTTACACGGTGCATTCAGAGTTTTCGAGCCTGAGACGAGTGAGCTGAGGAGCGCCGACCGGCGAGCCCCTGTTTCCCCCGGGCAGTCAAACGGCATTCTCTGTTGGGTTTTGGGGCCACCGAAGGGATGAGTCAGTACCTTGGTGCAGCCTGTGGTCGCATTGGCACATCATTTGCAGTATGTTTTGGCATCATAACGGGTTGCCTGCCGTGCGCTGATGCGCCGCAGGTGTTGGCCGGGCGAAGCGAATGCGACCCGAGGCAACGCGACCGGAGGATGAGCCAATGATGGAGGATATCGGGATGAAAATCGCCACGTTCGTCGCGGTGGCAATCGCGATTCTGACGAGCATTCCGCTGCTGGGGCAAGAGGCCGGCGCGAGCGCTCAGGGAAGCAGCAGGACGAGTGCGGCAGGAACGCAGGTGAGCGATTCGGCCCATGCCGGCGCCAATGCAAGCGCAGCGGGCGCAAGCGCAGGCGGTTCGGCGAGCGGGGCGGCAAGCGGGACGGCGGGTGCCAGTTCTGCGGCTGCCGGCACACGCGGGGCAGTGGGTTACGGTGACGAGGCCGCTTCGCACGCGTTTGAGATGACCTCAGTGACGGGCGAGCTCGAAGGCAAGCTGGACTCGAAAACGGCGAAGGCAGGCGAGCGGGTAGTGGTGAAGACAACGGAAAAAATACAGACCGCCGATGGAACGCTGTTTCCGAAGGGTTCGCACCTGATCGGTCACATCACCGAGGTTCAGGCTTTCAGCAAAGAACATGGCGCGGCACAGATGGGAATCGCGCTCGACCGCGCGGAGTTGAAGAATGGGCAGAGCGTTGAAATCTTCACGTTGATTCGGGGAGTGAGTCCGAGCCCAAGCGTCGCCGAGACAAACGCGATGGCGGAAGGAGATTCCTTTGCCGGCGGTGGCGGGGCGATGGGTGGACAAATGGGAGGCGCGCAACCGGCGATGGGTGGCGGCGGTATGGGCGGCGGAGGCCGTTCCGGTGGCGGTGGCGGCCTGGCAGGCGGAACGCTGAATGGGGCTGGCGGCATCGCGGGCGGCGCGGCAGGCGCGGCAGGTGGCACGTTAGACAGGGCGGACAGAACTACGGGCGACTTAGATAGCCAGGAAACTGGCGCGCTGGGCGCGAAAACCGACGCTGGCGCCGTGGAAGCTGCCGGTCATGGCGACCTGGGTCTGGATACTGGTGCGCATGCTGCGGAAGCAGCCCGCGCGGTGCCTCGTCCCACACGCGTTCCTGGACTGATGCTGGCGGGAAGCAGCACGGCATCGGGCTTGTTGCTGGCGTCGAGGAAGAATATTGAGCTTGAGAGCGGGACGCAGATGCAATTGGGCATCGTGGCGAAGTAGGCGAGCGAGAATTGAAAAAATTGAGCGGATGATTGGTCGCGGGTGGAGTGAATTGCGAGCGATGGCTGGAAACTGTCCGATTTTGAGACAACACGTTACCGACGTGGAGCAATGCCGTAATCTGGTGCAGAGAGCCGGACTTCGTTAGTATCGGCAGCGAAAGAAAAAACATGAGGCCGTGAGCGGGAAAATCTCCGGCCCCAGATCTTGTCTCACCGAGGTGCCCGCGATGGCCACACAATGCGCTGCCCAGCAAGACTTCGAAATCAGTCCGCGATTCCGGCAAACGATCGAGGAGCGCATTGCGCATCTTGAGAGAGACGCCGTGAACGACGAAGCGCAATTGGACCGGCTGGACAATATCGACCATATTCGCCGGCAGATGCGCCTGGTTGCCGTGGAGCGCGCCGAAGCATTGCGTATGAGGCTTTTTCTGGATCGCGCCAGGACGCGGCAGCCGCGGCCACTGATTTTGTTGTAGAAGGGCGAGCGGCGAGCCAGGGAGTCAGAACTCGATGCCGCCAGGCTCGATGATCATGGTTGGGGCTGACAACATCCGCGCTCGCAGTGGAAGAGCGTTGGAAAAACGATAGCCGTTCTTGCCTCATAATGGGCGTATGCCCGCTGCGCCCAACCGCAACCCATCGCAACTCGACTACTTCATCGTGGACGTCTTCACAGACACGCCGCTGAAGGGTAATCCGCTGGCTGTGGTGATGAACACATGCGGATTGGCGGCGGAACGGATGCAGGCGATTGCGCGCGAATTCAATTTGTCTGAAACCACTTTTGTGGAGAGAAGGCCGGCGGAGGTGGAGCAAGCCGCAGGCGTGCGAGTGCGTATCTTCACTCCGCAAGAAGAGCTGCAGTTTGCCGGTCATCCCACGCTGGGTACGGCGAGCGTGCTGAAGGCGAATGCAGCGAAGACGGTGCGCGGCGACACGGTGACGCTGGCGTTGAACATTGGGGCTGTGCCGGTGCGCTTCGAGCAGCGGGGCGGCGATCCCGCAGGGCTTTTCGGCGAGATGACGCAACGAGATCCGGAGTTTGGCGCGGAGCTTGACAGAGTGGACGTGGCTCGGCTGATGGGGTTGGCAGCGGAAGATCTTGATCCTACGCTGGGGCCACAGGTGGTTTCGACGGGAACTGCCTTTGCGATTGTGGTGTTGCGTTCGAAGGAAGCGCTGGCGAAGCTCAAAGTAAAACAGGAGGAGGCTACAGCGTGGCTGCGCGAGCGGGGAGCGCGGTGGTTCTACGTGCTGGCACCGAGCGCTGATCAAAACGGGCATAGCGCGAAATGGCGGGCACGCATGCAGTTTTATGGCGGCGAGGATCCGGCGACCGGCTCGGCGGCGGGATGCGCCATCAGCTACCTGGTGGCACGGGGCGCGGCTCCGTCAGCCACGCGCGTGCACCTGAGACAGGGTGTAGAAATCGGCCGGGAAAGCGATTTATTTGTATCGGCGAAAACCGAATCTGCGAGGGTGCGGGATGTACGGGTGGCGGGCAGCACCGTTCTTGTGGCAAAAGGACAGCTTTTCCAGCAGTGATGCACATGGTTTCAACAGAAATTCATCTGCGCAAGTAACGGCATGTGTTGATGCTAGCCAATCTCCAATTGTTACAGGCGGATTTTCAGTTGCGTCTTCGCTTCGTATTCCCTCTTTTCATGGACTACCGGGAGCCGTACTCTCCATCTCGTTACTGACAATTCACTGGCGCGTTTTATGGACCCCCGTACACGCGCCAAAACGTTAAGCAATTGACCCGCGAAGTAAGGCTGACCTGGAGAGGGTCTCCTGCTGGCCGTCAATGCGCGCGTGACCGTACACGATAGATACGGGCGCACACGCCTGCCGCACTGGTTTGGAAATAGCTGGAATGAGGGACGCCTCCCTCGCGGTTACAGGGCCAACTTTATGCGCACTTATACCCGCTTCCGCAATGGAAGGGGCGATGTGTTGCTCTGACGGCGGCTCAAGAAAATGAAATAAGGAGCAAATCCCCTACCATGCGTCCAAAGAAAGTGATTTTGTGTGTTGATGACAACGAACAAGAGCTATCCGTACTCAAGTTCATGCTTACAACCAACGGCTACCGTGTTTTGTCTGCCTCGAACGGCCAGGAGGCCATTGCGGTTTTTGCTTCAGCGCCTCAAGTCGACCTGGTGCTAACCGACGGCAACATGCCCCAGATGAGTGGGACGCAGCTTGTGGAGCGGCTGAAACGGATGGCGGGGCACGTGCCCATGATCCTGCTCGGCGATGCGCAGGCGATGAACGGCGAGATCCACACCGCCGATGCGATGCTGGCGAGGAAGAATTGCTCCTCGCAGGAATTGCTCGAGCGTATCAAGGTGATGAGCGCGCGCAAGCGCGGGCCACGCAAGGGCACGCAGCGGATGCCGCTGGAAAGGGAGCTGGCGGCGGCTTCCTGAGAGAAGCATTGTGGACAAAATTGGGAGCGAAGATGGTGGGGCCGTTGCGTAAGTGGCCGCTCACGGGCCACCGGCGCTGTGCACGCTTTGGGCTATCGTGCAAAGGCGCTTGAACGGCCGGAGAAGGAGAGCAGACGGGCGAGAGCAGTTGCGGAAATACGGAGCAGTCGAAGCGCTCATTGAGGTCTTTGCTCCCTGAGGGTCGCTGAGACTTGAATGCGGTGAAGGCCTCCAGGCCATTTCCGAAACTGCTGTAGTGGCCCCTGCTCTCCATTTTCCAATCCATGGTCTCTTTTTCCCGATTTTGGTTTTCTTTTTCCCGATTTTCGGCTCCCTCTTGACGATGGTATGCGGCTATGGGCATACTCGGCATCGGTGCCCCATGCCGACGGCGACACAGCGCCTACGGCGAAAGTAGGCCCTTATGGACTTGGTTCTTTTACGTCTTCTTTTTGTGATTTTGCTTGCTGCGGTTTGTTACTTCCTTCGCCCTTTCGGAGTTCAGACGGGGTGGGAAGGGGCGCTTGCGGGAGCGGCCGCCGCGGGGGCAGTGATCATTTTCGAGCTGCGGGTTCGGGCGCTGACTTTGCGGCGCCTGATCGGTGCTGTCGTGGGCAGCGTACTCGGCATCGTGGGTGCGTTCCTATTCTGCCTGGTGTTGCGCTCAGCGCCGCTGCCTAGCTCGACTTCAGCCGTTTTGCAGATCTTCGTCCTCCTGCTGATGACGTATGTCGGCCTGCTGGTTGGCGCGAGCAAGGGCGATCTGCTGAATCCAGCGGCGCTGGGCACGGTTTTTGCGTCGGACAAACCCTTGCGGCGCAGCGCCAAAGTGCTGGACACAAGCGTCATCATTGACGGCCGCATTGCCGATATCGCAGAGGCGGGCTTTATCGACGGCACGCTGGTGGTGCCGGAGTTCGTATTGCGCGAACTGCAGGTCGTGGCCGACTCGACCGACGGCTCCAAACGCCAGCGCGGACGCAGAGGACTGGACATGCTGCAGCGCATGCAGTCCAACGACAAGATCCAGGTGCAGATCGTGCCCGACGACTTCCCGTCCATTCGCGAAGTGGACCTGAAGCTGTTGGAGCTGGCGAAGAAGTGGGAAGCCAAGGTTGTCACCAACGACTTCAATCTGAACAAGGTGGCCCACCTGCATCACGTGGACGTGCTGAATATCAACGATCTGGCGAATGCCCTGAAGCCCGTGGTGTTGCCGGGCGAGCGCATGAACGTGCTGATTTTGAAGGAAGGCAAGGAGTACAACCAGGGCGTGGGCTATTTAGACGACGGCACGATGGTGGTTGTGGACCACGCGCGAAAGCTGATCGGCCGCTCTGTCGCCATCTCGGTGACGAGCGTGCTGCAGACAGCCAGCGGCAAAATGATCTTCGGCAAGATGGACGAGAACGGAAAGCCGGTGGAAGTGTGATGAAAACCACAGGAAGAGTGTTCGCGTTCGTCAATGAGCGGCCGGCTGTGTGCAGCTGCCCGAAGCGGGATTGCCCGCGCCATGGCGACTGCGAGCCATGCCGGAACTATCATCTGAACTCCCGGCGCCCGAAGCCGCCGTATTGCGAGAGAAAGCGGGGCTGGCGGCAGAGGCTTTTGGCGGCGTTTAAGGGGGGCGAATCTCTTGAAAAGCCTCGCTCAGGGCCTAAAGGCCGACTGATTCCGTTCCGTTTCGGCACGACCAAGCAGTTTGGTGAAAAAGTGATTTTGTGAGCAGGCGGGACGGCAGGGGCTGAAGCCCGACGTTGATAGTGGGCTTTTGCGGCCCGGCTAAAGCCGTGCCCTTGTTACAGAGCTCTCTTCCGGAGGCCTTTTTCACGAAGCTGCAAGGTCGTGCCGTGACACTTCGTACGTCTTCGAAGAAGCTTTTCCGAAACCGGTAAGGTCCCACGCGACACTTCGTACGTCTTCGAAGGTGTTTTTCCGAAACCGGTAAGATCCCACGCGACACTTTGGACGTCTTCGAAGAAGTTTTTCCGAAACCGGTAAGGTCCCACGTGACACTTCGTACGTCTTCGAAAGAGTTTTTTCGCAGGCTCTAAAACCCCAGTCCTTTGAGCCGTTTTCTTTTGCCGGTTTGCATGGGGCTGTGCCGGCCCGAAGTGGGCGGCGTTGGGATTTCTTTTTCAAACGATCAGCGTTGCAGGCGGGCTTTAGAGCATTTTCTGTTTTACTGTAGACCATCTAGTGCGAGTCTGAACCAAGCCTGGGCATTGCCGGGAGTAATGCATGGCAGGGCTTCTGTGATGGCCTGATCGAGAGTTTCTTTGGTTCGAGCCTGGGCTGCGCGAAGCAGTTGTTTGAGTTTTGCCCAGGCCTTCTCGATGGGGTTCAGATCGGGAGAATAGGGCGGCAGATAGAGCAGCTCCGCGCCGGCTTTTTCGATCCATTGGCAAACTGCAGGCGCCTTATGCGCGCTCAAGTTGTCCATCACCACCACGTCGCCGGGCTTCAGCACCGGGTACAGCAGGTGTTCAACGTAGGCCAGGAAGATATCGGTGTCGGTAGGCTCTTCGATGGTCATGGTTGCGACCATACCGCTGAGGCTCATGGCGCCCAGAATCGTCATGATTTTCCAGTGACCGCCAGGCGTCGCCTTGTGGATGCGTCTGCCTCCCGGACCGCGTGCGTAGAGCCGTGTCATCGAGGTAGTGACACCGCTCTCGTCAAGG
Source organism: uncultured Acidobacteriaceae bacterium (assembly GCA_963758785.1). Classification (GTDB taxonomy): domain Bacteria; phylum Acidobacteriota; class Terriglobia; order Terriglobales; family Acidobacteriaceae; genus Telmatobacter. The sequence continues at coordinate 218,707 of CAVWXA010000003.1, read as the reverse complement.
AAAATCAGCCGTTCCGGTGAGATCGACTGGATGCGCGCCGCGAACTCTTCGCGTCGCTCGCGGTTGGCTTCGCTGTCCCGCTCGACCGCGTGGAGTGACTTTTTTTCAGCCGCAGACCCAACTTCTTCAACAGATGCCAGATCCGACCCAAGCTGAGCGAAATGCTCGCCTCACTATGCAACTTGGCCTGCAGTTGAGCCAGCGTCAGATCGGGTTTCGATGCCACCCAATCCATCACCTGTCGCTGCGCCGCGACACCGGCACGCCACTTGCGCCCGGGCTGGTGCCGCACCCGCTCGGCCTGCCCGGTGCGGTTCCGTTGTGCGGAGATCTTCTTCGCCCAGCCCACGCTCACCAGGAACCGATCCGCAAGTTCCTCCAGCGTCTCCTCGCCTTGATCGTAAGCAAACAGAAACTTACGGCGCAGGTCATCCCCATATGGCTTCGCCATCGATTCACTCGCCGCGGATCATCGCCACGACAAGTCTACACTATTAAAGAAAATGCTCTAAAAGCCTTTGCTTCACTTCGGGCCAATCACGCGCGACGATTGAGTAGCGAAATGAATCGCGCGGTGTGAAGTCGGCAGCCATGCGGTGCGCGCGCAGAGCCCCTTCGAACTTTCCGCCGATGCGCTCAATGGCGGCCTGCGAGCGCTGGTTGCGCGCGTCGGTGTGCAGGCAAATGCGTAGCACACCCCAAACCTCGAAAGCGTGCGTCAGCATGAGGAACTTGGCCTCGCTGTTCGCCGCGGTGCGGATGGCCGCGGCCGCGAGCCAGGTGTAGCCGATTTCGCAAACATCGGGATCGCGGCGACCGTGAAGTATGTGACCGGCGGGCCAAGCCCAGTGCTCGATGTCAAAGAAACGGGTTGAGCCGAGGACGGCGCCGTCGGCGATGCGGACAGTCGCGAAGGGCACGGCAGTGCCGGCGTCGCGCCAGGAGAGCGCGGTTTCAATGTAGCGCAGAACGGCATCGCGGCCGATGGGGACGGCGCTCCACTGATAGAGCGCGGGATCGCCGGAGGACGCGGCGACGAGCGCGTCGGCGTGGGCGTGAGTGAGTGGCTCAAGACGAACAGACTTTCCGGACAAGGTTACGGGTTCCAACTCGGGGCTCCTTCTACTCAAGCATGGCACGCCGCAATCGTGAGCGGATGGGCCGATTCGGTTCGAGCCGATCGTCTCCCACTCATGGCGCAGAAAGCGCGCCATGAATGGGACACCGAAGCGTTGTGGGAGATTGGCGGAGTGAAATGCAGATCCTTCGACTCCGTTTGGCCCTAAAAGGGGCCAAACGTCGCTCAGGATGACAAGATCAATGATCAGGATGACAAGATCAATTTCGATCCGAGCTTTTGGAACAGGACCTAGTACTTCTGAACTTTGGGGTCGATCTGGTCGGCCCACGCGAGAATGCCGCCGGCGAGATTCTTCACATTGGAGTAGCCCTGACTGCGCGAGGAACTCGGCGATGCGCTGGCTGCGGCCGCCGGAGCGGCATTGCACGATGATTTCACGGTTGCGGTCGATTTCGGCGAGGCGCTGTGGCACCTCGCTCTGCGGGATGAGCGTACCGCCCATGTTGGCGATCTGATATTCGTAGGGCTCACGAACGTCAAGGATGAACAGATCTTCGCCGGCGTCGAGGCGCTGCTTGAGTTCTGTCACACTCATTTGGGGGATACCGTTTTTCAACTTTTTCTCCTGAATAGGTTCGGGCACGATGCCGCAGAACTGCTGGTAGTCAATGAGTTGGGTAACGGTGGGATGCTGCGCCGCAAACCGGGCAGCTCGGGATTCTTCTTGAGCCTGAGCTCGCGGAAGCGCATGGTGAGCGCGTCGACGAGCAGCAGGCGCCCGATCAACGGCTCCCCTTTGCCGAGGATGAGCTTGATAACCTCAGTGGCCTGGATGACGCCGACCAGGCCGGGCAGAACGCCCAGCACGCCGCCCTCGGCGCAATTGGGCACCATGCCGGGCGGAGGCGGCTCAGGATAGAGGCAGCGATAGCAAGGCCCCTCGCGCGTGGCGAAGACGCTGGCCTGGCCCTCGAAGCGGAAGATCGAGCCGTAGACGTTGGGCTTGCCGAGCAGGACGCAGGCATCGTTGACCAGGTAGCGGGTGGGAAAGTTGTCAGTGCCGTCGGCGACGATGTCGTAGTCGCTGGATGATGTCGAGGGCATTGGCGCTGGAGAGCATGGTCTCGTGCTTGATCACGTTGAGAGCGGGATTGAGCGCGGTGAGTTTTTCCGCAGCGGAGTCGAGCTTGCTGCGGCCGACGTCGCGTGTGGAGTGAATGATCTGGCGCTGCAGGTTGCTCGCGTCGACGACGTCGAAATCGACGAGGCCCAGCGTGCCGATGCCGGCCGCGGCCAGATAGAGCGCGAGCGGCGAGCCGAGACCGCCGGCGCCGATGCAGAGCACGCGCGCAGCCTTGAGCTTCTGCTGGCCCTCGATGCCAACTTCGGGCAGGATGAGATGGCGCGCGTAGCGGGAGAGATCGGCGCGAGTCAGCTCGGGCAGCGCGGCTGGGGAAATGGGGACGGCCATGGAACGGGTTCTCCCGTCATTCTTTAGTTTATCGGGAGTTCGTCGGTCGGGTGGCGCAGCGCGTGGGACGCAAAAGAGGGACGCCTAGACGCGCGCTGAGCGCGGCTCCCGGAGATTGCGGAGCCGCGCTGGTTGAAGAGGGGAGGGCTGCGGCGAAAGGTTACTGTGCGGGCTTTTTGGCTGCCGCTGCCGGCTTGGCGGCCGGTGCATGGCTTCGGCTTCCAGAAATCCGGAGCGGCCTTGACCCACGCTTCGGGCGGATAGCTCTGGGCGGGGTTGATGGAAAACAACTCTGAATCGGAGCTTTCGACGCAGTCTGCTTCGAGTTCGCGGAGCTTCTTCATGCCCTCTTCTCCAAGGGCATCGTGGAACTGCTTGTCCTCGGCAAAGCCGGTGTCGATATCGGCCATCGACTTGTCGGCACTGAAAGCGACATATTCATCGTCGCCGCCATAGGCGAGTTCGTAGGTGGCCCATTGCGCGCTGGTCGCCGGCTTTCTTGTGCGCTTCAATGACCATGTTCACGAGCTCGTGCCACTCCTTGCCGTAGCCCGGCTTGATGTGGAACGACGTGACCTCCATCAACTCGGCATCGGCGAGAGATGTGGCGGGCCGGTAGCTCATGTCAGTCGTCGTAGGTGAAGACAAACTGGTCGAGGCCGTCGAGCAATTCGCCGTCGGCAACGCTAGTCCTTGTCGAGTTCGGCGGAGAGCGTGGTGTTCTTCATGATGGCCTTGTTGTCCTTGTCCCACGCATCGAAGGATGGGTATCCGGTGAGAAACAAGGCGCGCGACTTGCCCGAGAGTGAATTGAGGGCGATGTAGTGCGTGGGCCACTTGGCGGCGGCCATGGCGGCCACAAATTTGCTTTCCGATTTGTCGTGAATAGCGCCGGTTTTTCCGGGCTTGACGAACTCGCGAGTAATTTGCAGAACCTTCGGCGGACCTTGCATTTCTTGTGCCGCGGCGAACGAACTTCCAATAACCGCGAGAGACAGTCCGAGCAGAACGGGGCTAACGATCTTCATTTTGAGGAATCCTCCTTGATTTGCCCGGAGAAGGCGAGCGATAGGGAAGGGGAACGGGAAGCGCAGGCTTTCTGAGGTAGAGCGATTATGAGGCCCGGGCCCACGCGAAGTAAAGGAATAATGAATTCACTTTAGGATACGGCGGCTCGAATTGGGAGACTCACAGCGCAGATCGGCGCTACACGCCTCCATTCGAATGGTTGCAAGCGGAAAGGGCGCGAGCAAATGGAAATGCGCAGGCGAAGCGCGGCTCCGGCGATGGCGGAGCCGCGCAAGGTAAGTGGATTGGCAATGCCGGCGGTGATGGGCTACTGACCGGTGGCTTTCCTGGCCTCGGGTACAGGCTTGGTGACCATGGCAGCGGCGGGATTCGACTTCCAGAAGGCCGGATCGGATTTGATCCAGTCCGCGCTGACATAGCTCTGCTTCGGATTTACCGTGAAGAGCTCGCTGTGGGAAGAATCGACCGCCTCTCCGAAGAGCTGATCGAGCTTCTGCATGCCTTCATCGCCACCAATGGCCTCACGGAATTTCTTGTCTTCTGCGAAGCCGGTGTCGATCGCCGACATGGAGGGATCTCCGGTCAGCACGATGAAGGTGCCGTCCTGCGCGCCAAAGGCAACTTCGTACGTGCCCCAATGGGCGCTGGTTCCAGCCTTCTCGTGGGCGTCCCTGACCATTTTCACAAGTTCATGCCATTGCTTGGTGTGGCCGGGACGAACGTGGAAGACGGAGATTTGATAGACGCGGTGGTTTTGGATGTCGTCATGCGGGCGGTAGCTCAGATCGGGGTCATAGGTATAGACACCCTGCTCGACTTCATCCAAAAGCTCACCATCGGCGATGCTTGCGCGCTCCAGGTCAGCGGAGAAAGCCACATTGCTGTCCTGCATCTTGTTGTCCTTTTCCCAATCCGCGAACGAGTCATAACGGGCCATATAGATCGCCCGCATTCTGCCGGACAAGGAGTTCATGGCGACATAGTAGACGGGGAACTTTGCACGGGCCTGGGCCAGAACGAAGGCACTCTCCGTCTTGTCGTGTGCCGCGCCACCTTTGTAGGGCTTGGGGTATTCAATTGTGATTTGGAGAATCTTGGGCAGAGAAGAGGTGGAAGAAGCGTCTTGCGCCACGGCGAATGAGCTTCCAACGGCTGCGAGAGACAATCCGAGCAGGACACGACCGACGATTTTCATGTACTGGAATCCTCCTTGATGTGCCTGGAGAAGGCGAGCGATGGGGGAAGGAGAACGGGAAGCGCAGGCTTTCTGAGGTAGAGCGATTATGAGGCCGGATTGTTTGCGCTGTAAAGAAATTTTTGATTCTTCACGGGATGAAGATCACGGCGTTGGGAATCATGCGCGGCGCGGATGAAATGAAGAATCTTCGATGCGGATGGTTTGCGGCTCGAAATGCTTGTCTTCTTCCGCCGTCCCCGCGAGGACGAATGCGTTCGTGATGGCGGCTTTGCCCCGGACAATTTCGGTAATGACGTAACAACAGCCGAGCCAGTGGGCGTGGGCGAGATCGGTGGCCGACCAGTGGGCGGGATGATCGGGATGGGAGTGATAGAAGCCGGCGATTTCGAGACTGCGGCGGCGCGCCTCGCGGGCAATCGTTACCAGCTCGGCAGCAGCGATCTCGTAGCTGTGGCTGGGGGCGCCGGTTCGCGCATTGGCGCGCGCGTTGGTGGCACGCACCAGCGAATCGACCTGCCAACCCTCGGTGATGGGTCGGCCCAGCAGCGCGCCGCAGCACTCGTGCGGGTAGGCCTCTTCGCCATGCAGGCGGAGATCGTCGTAGACGGAGCGGGGCAGGTGGAGTGCGGTCACGGCAGCTCCCTGCTGCGCTGTGGGCACGCGCGTGCGGATTGAGAGACTTGCTGGTTCACAGGAATTGCAGCCTGCAGCGTGCATGTGCGAGATTGGAGACAGGATGAAGCACTGCGATCCGCTTCAATCTTCGCAGATTGCCTGGGGAGAAGGGCCTTTGCAGATATGAACGCGATCATGAAACGAAAATCCCGCCACCCGAACTTCGATCAGATGCTGGAGTTGCTGCGCGCTCACTCGTTCGATGTCGTTCCCTATCCGGGCGTCGCCGGGGGCATGCTGGTGAGCAAGGACTGTGCGGGAGCCGTGCTGGTGGCAGCGGGCAAGACCAAAAATACAGACGACCCGGCGGCTGCCTATGCGGTGCATCCCGGAGTGATGGTGAACGGGGAAGTGGCGCGGCTTGTGGATCGTGGATACCAGAAATTTATTAAAACCTCCCAATATGAATTTCCGGCGACGGCCACGCAATTGCAGGCGATTCATGCGTTCAGCGAGGAGCTGAAGCAGCTTATCGGCGAAGTGAGCCTGTACAACGAGTCGCTGGGGACCACCAGCGACGTGTATCAATATGATCGCCTGATGGGCCGTGAAGCTGAGCAGGGGGAGCCGGAGCCGCCGTGGGAGTTGGCCGACGGGCACTGATGGCCGCTAAAGATTCGAACAGCGCGGCCGATCAAGGTAGGTCAGCGTGTACGAAGCAAGGAACATGGGCACGGTTGAACAGGCGGAGCAACGCAATCATTGGCGCTACTCGGTGGACGAGAATGCCATTTTGCGCTTTGCGGGCAATAGCATGGCCCAGCCGGGCCACATTGTCGATTTGAGCCAGGAAGGCTGCCGCATGCGCACCAGGGACCGGCTCTCTGTACGCGCGCGGTGGCCGGTCGAAATCTCATTCATCGTCGACGGAGTGGCATTCCGGTTCAACGGCATCGTGGAGTGGGCCAGCGGGGGGAACGTGCTGGGGATCCGTTTTGTGAATCTGCTTCCGCAGCACATGATGGAGTTGGCCCAGGTGATTTGCAAAATGGAAGCGACCGCCGCGGTTCGTGCCAAAGCCGTAACCTGGCTGGTGGCGGAACAAGCGGGACCCGAGCGAGCGGGACGAGTGGTGGCGGCAATGGATGGGGACGAGAAACGCGGCGGGACTGGAGCGCCGAGCGAACGGGACGAGCCGAGGCCAGCCGCGCGAATGAATGCAGTGGGAACGGAGCCGGCGGCGGCCCCGGTGTTTTCAAAACGCGATCGTCGCGGGAGTGAACGCCAGGAGGTGGAGACCTCTGCGTCGATTCTTCTTGTGAACGTTGGATCGAGGCTCAGTGGACGGATTCTGGATCTGAGCCTGGGCGGTTGCCGCATCCGCACCGATGAGCGATTTCCTGTGGGCATTTATACGCGGGTCGAGACCGAGTTTCGGCTGGAGGGTTTGCCGTTCCGGCTTGGCGGCGTCATCCAAGCGATCCACGACCGCAACACGGTGGGGATTCGCTTTCTTGATTTGAGCGAGCGGAAGCGGCTGCAGGTGGTGGAGCTGATTGGCGAGATCGAGCAGATGCGCGCGGCGTGCGCGCCAGCCGAGGCTGCGGCGGCGGGAAATCGCAGCTGAGCGTGGGCGGCTGACAAGAGCGGTGTTGAGGTGCGACCTGCTATTTCGGAGCTGAAGCGCCGCGCGAAGCAGAACCGGCTGCTGCAGTGGTTGGGTCGACTTCGAGATAGTCGAGGGCTGCGGGATCACGCCCGTCGCTTGTGCCTTCGACGCGGAGCACGTCGCCGGGCTTGAGCGCGATATCGCGCGCGGTGTAGCGTGTGGAGTTGTCGCCGTTGGGCCAAAACGAAGGAAGTGTTGCGTCGGCGGCCCACGTGGCAACGGCGTTTCCATTTACATCCAGCGTGAAATGCGCCGTGCCTCCCTGCAGGTCAAAGTACTGGACGGCGAGGTTGAAGTGGCCAGCGTGGCCGGTGTAGGTCCACTCGGCGGAGCAGGTGGAGGATTTTTCAGGGACGGGAACCTGAGCCTGGCGACGGAAGAATCCCGGCGATGGCGTAATCACAGGCCCACAGGTCACTGCTTTTCCGCCGGAAGCGTCCTCCCACGGATGCACGTCGAAAATGGTAAAGCCGGTGAGACGCGCGCCTTCTGCTTCGAGACGGCCAGGATAGTGACCGGCGCGGCGAAGAGCGTCGGGGATGCCGCTTTCTTTGAGGAAGTACTGCACGATGGCGTCGCGCCAAACGATGGCGTGGGCGGCCTGATACTCAAGGCGTGCGGCTTCGTCGTTGAAGAACTGCGGATCGACGTTGAGGAGCTCCGGGGTGACTTTATTTTTCAGCGTGGCCCATTCTGCGCCAAGCTGGGCCGCCTCCTTTGCGCCCTGGTAGTGACTGTCGTAGACGTACTGAATGACGGTTTTGCCTGAGTGCAATTTGTACGTCCAGGGCACGTGATGGAAAAAGAGCAGCAGCTTGTCAGGGCAGGTTGCGAGCGACTCGTACATCTTTGCGACTTGCGGCGGGTACTGGCCGATGAAGCCGGTACCGGTGGCCACGGTGCGATCCATGCCGATGCCGTGGGTATCGTCGCGATGCCATTGGCCCCAACCGTTGCGCTCGCTTGACTCGATGTTGGGGCCGTAGTGGCTGCCGGTGATGTCGGTGAGGGTTTGCGTGCCGAGGAAGCCGGTGTAGTCGACGTAAGTGGGCCAGGACTGCATCAGCATTTTGCCGATAGTGGCAACGACTTCGGGGGCGAATTGCGGATCTGGGCCGATGGTTTGGCGCGTCCACTCTGCGGCGATCTGTTCAGCGGGGAGATTTGGATTCCAGGCGAGACGGCCAAAGGCGTAAAGATTGGCCATGGCGAACGGCGAGCCCAGCCAGTCGCTGCCCACGCAGGAGACGCCGATCATTCCACCCAGAGGGCGAGCGAAACTTTTTCCTTCAATGATTTCCTTCACCGGCGTTGCTCGGTTGTCGGCGCGCAGGTCGAAGTCGAGTTTTTCTTTCCACAACGGCGCGAGATAGACGAGATGGCGCTGCTGGCCGGTGTACTCCTGCGTGATTTGGACCTCCATGGCCTCGCCGGTTTTGTGCAGGCCGGCGAAGAGAGGCGAAACCGGCTCTTCGGCCTGGAAGTCGATGGGGCCGTATTTGATTTGTACGATGACGTTGGGCAGGAATTTGCCGTCGAGGGGATGAAAGATGTCGTAGGCAGCGCGGGCGCGATCGGCCTTGAGGTCGTTCGAGTCAAGGTGGTTGTTGTAGACGAAAGCGCGGTAGAGAACGACGCCGCCGTGAGGTTGCAGGGCGGCGGCGAGAAGATTGGCGGCATCGGCAGGGCTGCGGCCATAGCTGGCGGGACCGGCCTGGCCTTCGGAATCGGCCTTGATCGTGAAGCCGGCAAGGTCGGGGATGAGCGTGTAAATCTCGTTCACTTTCGCGGCCCACCATGCTTTGACTTCAGGATCGAGGGGATCGAACGTCTTGAGGCCGCCAATCTTCTGCGGGCTGGCAATGTCGACACTGATGGCCACCCGCACGCCGAATGGGCGCATGGCGTTGGCCACGCGGGCGAGGCCCTGCAGCATTTGCGGCTCGAGAAATGGCGCGGCGCCATTGACGTTGTTCACGTTGCAGCCGTTGATGCCGACCGAGGCAAGCAAGCGCGCGTATTCGCTTACCTGGCCGAGGTCGTCGCGCACGTGACCGTCCTCGAAAAAGATGGAGCGTCCGCCGTAGCCGCGTTCGATTGAGCCATTGGCGTTGTCCCACTCATCGACCCAGCGGATGGGCATGGCCGGGGCATCGGCGACATTGACGCTTATGAGATCCTCGCCTGTGGCAATTCGCCTTAGCAGCGCAAACGCACCATAGAGAATTCCGCGTTCGTCAGCGCCAACCACGAAGAGGCGCGCAACATCACCATGCATCGTATTGGGAGAGCCCGACCAATAAAGCCAATATCCTTCCGGCTCGAAATGCGCGGGAAGAGGCAGGTTGGGAAACGCATGAAGCATTTCGTCTCGCGTGCCCACGATGGTTTCGCCCTGGAAGGCGCTGGGACTCCAAACAGTGGATGTACTGGACAGCTTTGTAATCCCGGACTGCAGTTCGTGGACAGCTGACTGCTCCAACGCATCCTTTCCGAGGGAGCGGACATGGCGGGGCACAACCCATTTTTGACCGGGTCCGTGGTACCTGAGCCAGGCATGGGCGGCAGTTTGCGCCGTGCAATCGAACCCGGCGGCCAGGGCAAGCGCAAGGATGATCCCGGGGGTCAGGCTAACCGCGAAAAAACCGATTTTTCTGCAGCGCGCTACCGGCCGCTTTTTCATGTTTCCGCCCCCTACAACGTTCTACCACTTGGCCTGCAATTCTCACAGACGGCGGGACTCTCCAGGATTCAAGGTCAGAGGAGGTCTCTGAGGGCCAGGAGGCCCTCAGTACAGCCGGTCTGGAGACCGGCGCTACGAATTTAGGCGACCCGTGAGAAATGCAGGCTAGCTCCGGTTGATATGCTTGCTTGTTCAAGATTTCAACCCGGTCATCCGGTCAGGCATTAAAGGGGGAGGCTTTACGCGATGCCAACCACGATGCAAGCCGTTGTGAAAGCCGAGGCGGCACCGGGCATCGAGCTGCGCGAAGTGCCGGTGCCCACTGCCGGACCCGGTGAAGTGCTGGTAAAGCGTTGAAGCTGCCAGCGTTTGCGGGACCGATCTGCACATTTTCAATTGGGACCCGTGGGCGAAAGGACGCATTCATCCGCCGCTGATTCCCGGGCACGAGTTTTGCGGCGCAGTGGCAGGCGTGGGCCGCGGCGTGACGACAGTGCGCGAGGGCGACCTGGTGAGCGCGGAGATGCACGTGGCCTGCGGCAAGTGCCTGCAGTGCCGCACCGGGTTGGCCCATGTTTGCCAGCACGTTCGCATTTTGGGCGTAGATGCAGACGGTGCCTTCGCCGGCTATGCCGTTATTCCGGAATCGAATATCTGGAAGCTCTCGCCTTCGATTCCGCACGATTACGCGTCGCTGCTCGACCCGCTGGGCAACGCGGTGCATACGGTGCTGGCCGGACCGATTGCCGCGAAAACCGTAGCCGTGACGGGCTGCGGCGCGATCGGGCTATTTTCGATTGCCGTGGCGAAAGCGTGTGGAGCGGCGCGCGTGTTCGCGATTGAAGTGAACGCGCACCGCAGGCGGGTGGCTCTCGAGATGGGCGCCGAACTGGCTCTCGATCCCGCAACCGATCATGTAGAGAAGCGGATTTTAGAGGCCACGGGCGGCACCGGCGTGGATGTGCTGCTGGAGATGTCGGGCCATCCCGAGGCCATGCGTCTGGGATTCGCGCTGCTGCGTACGGGCGGACGGGCGTCACTGCTCGGCATCCCTTCGCGGCCCTTCGAGCTCGACTTCGCCCGCGACATCATCTTCAAAGGCGCGATTGTGCAAGGCATCAATGGGCGCAAGATGTTCGAGACCTGGTTCCAGATGGAGGCGCTGCTGGCCACGGGCAAGCTGAACCTGGAGCCGGTAATCACGCATCGGCTGAAGTTGAGCGAGTTCGAGAAGGCGATGGAGCTGCTGCAGTCCGGCGAGGCGATCAAGGTTGTGATGCGGCCGGAATAAAGACAGTGGATCAGTTGCGCACTATCCGGCCTTCGTGCCAGTCGATCTTGATTTTGCGCGAGGCCGCGAACGGCGTTGGCTATGTAGATCAGCGTCGGCGTGGCGTAGATCATCGAGAGACAAGCACGCGCTCTTCGATGTCCGGGCGGGTTTCGAGCAGATGGCGGCGGTAGACGCCGGCGCAGCAGGCCGCATTCGATGGGCGGCGTGAACCAGCGGCCGTCTTTCTCGACAAAAATGTTGCTGATGGCGCCTTCAGTGACTTCGCCACGCAGATTCAGGAAGAGAACGTCGTCGAAGCCCTCGTGTGATGCCTGGTTGAAGGCGAGGGCGTAGATCGGGCGCTGGGTGGTCTTGTGATAGAGCGTGGCGTCGGCCGGATCGGTGCGATGCTTGAGATGCAAACGCGGCCGATGCGATTTGGTTCACTGGAGCGAGCGAGCGGTTCGCTGTTCATCGCGAAGTTGCCTTCCGGATCGGTGAGAAGAAGGCGAACCTTCCGCGGCGTGCGCCGATCGGCGAATTGCCGCGCGTGCTGCGCGAGGGCGGCGCGGATCGCTGCGCGATCGCACCTGAAATCGAAATACTCTGCCGAATCCGTGAGCCGGTCGAGATGCAACTCAAGCAACGGGTAGGCCCGTCCCAAAGCATTGTCTCGATAAGCGAGAACTTTCGGCTGGCACGTGCCAGCCGGCTTGGCGCGAGCCGGTGAGGAACTCCGCCTTCAGCAAACACTCGCGAAACTCTTCGGCCGGATCGGAGTCGATGACGATGCCGCTGCCGATGCCCATGTCTGCCGCGGCGCGCCTTCGAGTTCCAGTGTGCGAATGGCCACATTGAAGACCGTTTGCCGTGGCGAGAAGAAGCCGATGGCGCCCGTATAAACGCCGCGCGGCGCGTCTTCAAGCTCGGCGATTAGTTGCATGGCGCGCACCTTGGGCGCGCCCGTGACGGAGCCGGAGGAAAAAGCGCGCGAAAGATGTCTTGAAGCCCGACCTCAGGCCGCAGATCGGCGGCTGACGGTCGAAGTCATCTGCCAGAGCGTGGGGTAGCGCTCGACCGCAAAGAGTTCTTCGGCGCGCACGGTGCCGAATTGCGCCACGCGGCCAAGATCGTTGCGCAGCAGATCGACGATCATCACATTTTCGCTTCGGTTCTTGGGGTCGTTGCGCAGCCACTCGGCGATTTCGCGGTCTTCGCGCGTGGTGCGGCCGCGCCGCGCGGTTCCCTTCATGGGACGCGTGACGATGCGGCGTTTGCCGCGTTGGGCGCTGTCGCAATCGATGCGGAAGAACAGCTCCGGCGAGAACGAGAGGATGTGGCGGCCAGGCTGCCAATGCAGAAACGCCCCGTAGTCGACCGGCTGGCGCGCGCGGAGCCGCGCGTAGAGATGCGGCGGCGCTGGCGGGCGCGTCAAGCTGCATCGGCGCGGTGAAGTTCAGTTGATAGACATCGCCGGCGCGAATCCATTCATGGATTGCGGCGATGCGGCGGGCGTATTCGGCTTCAGTGAGCGCAAATTCTGCCGCGGCGATCTCCGGAACCTTCGTCTTGCCGCCGTTTGGCGACTCGATGTGGAGGCTCGATAGCTCGGGCGGATCGCCATCCTCGAATGTTCCCGTCGCGTGGTCGAAGGCGTAGCTGCGCTCGTAGATCCCGAACCAGGCCAGGGGCAGATCGGAGCGTTTCGCTCGCATCTCGGCTTTCCACCCCAGCGACGAAGACCTGTTGCCGGGGACCCCGGCTTTCGGCTCAAAGCAATTTCCGCACTCGTAGCTGAAGAAACCAGCAGCGCATTGGCCCTGTGCGACGGCGCTCTCGATTTCAGCGAAGAGTGGTGGAATCTCAGACGCCGCAGTGGCTGCGCACACGCGCAACGGATTTGTGAACAGTTGCGTCCAGGGATTTTCGCTGCGCTTCGGAGTGGTTCGGTTTTCCACCTTCGAGGAGCACCGTGGCCGGCGTCTGCTCCACCAGCGCATAGACTTCCGCGGGAAGGGGATGCCGGCGATTCATGCTGGAAGTATGACCCAGCAGGCTGCGTAAATACAGGGGGCGGCGAGCGATTCCCAAGGCTGGGCATCTCACAGGGGCTAAAGCCCGGGTTCATTTTGCGGTACTCGCGGCATGACTGAAAGTCATGCCCTGATACAGAACGCGCCACGAAGGAGTTTTTCCGCAAGCTGCTTGGGCCTGTGGACCAGGACAGAGGATTTACTGGATGGTGAGCACCAGGGGGGCAGAGTTGGTGATGGCAGTGACGCCGTTCGTCGATTGTCCGGTGACGGTGACGTTGAACGTGCCAGATCGGGGTGGCTGGAGTCACCGTGGGACCGTGATTGTAGTAGTAGTAGAGCGGGTTGCAGGCGGTGGTGCCCAGCGTTGTGACCAGGCCAACCAAAGCCATCAGCGCAAGCCGATTGAGCCAGCGGCGCTTGCGCGCACCCCAGGCCAGGCCGCCCAGACCCAGCATGCCGGGAAACAGAATCGCCCAGGCCACTGGGCTGCGGCGGCGCCCGAGGCGGGTGGGCGTCAACGCTCCGGTGGTGCCCTGGCGCTGGGTTTGAATCAGCATGGAGCTGACGGGCGGGCAAGCGGATGCGAGCGATCCAGCAGGGCAACTTGCCGGCGTGGTGGGAAGAATTTCGATCGATTCCGGCGTAAAGGCGCAAGAGGACAGCGCGGGAAGACCCGAGCACGAAAGCGTGACGAACATGGGAGCCGAGAGAGCTGCGTTGTCCTCGGGCGTGATGGTGACAGCAACGGTGCCCGATCCACCGTCTGAAACGGTGAGCGGCAGGGTGGAGGGCGCCACGGCCGCAAGGGTGATGGCAAAGTTCGGGGTCGAGCTCGCCAGGCCTGTGACGTTGCTGGTGGTCGAGGCCGATTGAAGGTGCGACGCATCGCCTATGTATACCGCGCGTAGCGCGTGATTGCCTGAAAGTAGCGAGATAGCCGCGGTCGCTTGTCCGTCGCCGTTGAGCAACGCCTCTCCCAGTTGGTGGGATCCGTCTTCGAGGAGGACGATGCCGCTTGCGGGCACGCCATCGATTCCGGTGACGGTGATTGACGCGGTAGCCTGGGTGTGGCCGGTTTGGTCGCTGGTATCTACATTCAGGCTGGTTTGCGTTGCAATACTCGGCGCGGCAGCGGCCGGTAACGCGGGGAGCGCCAGCGCCATGCCCAGTCCCGCAACCCATTGAAGCCGCAAACTGCGGCAGTTGATACCTCTCACGTGCACCTGCTCCAACTCTCCAGAAAGATTGCGCAATGGCCCAACAGCGCTTCGCCCTTTACCTCAACGTAAACCCCTATTGTATCTGGCGGGGCGCATCACGGCCAACCCGCCTGCTTTCCCTTGTGACGCACTACCGAGCGGAACGCCATCCCGCGATCGCGCTATGCTTTCATTCGTAGGTGAATTGCCATGACTGAGGCTACTTCGCGCCCGCAGCTTGCCCACCTGACCGCCGATTCTCGACGATCTTCGCGCCAAGGGCACGCATTTCAAGCTGCGCGTTCTCGATGACCAGCAGGCGCCGGTGTGCCACTACGACGGGCGCGAGGTGATCAACCTGGCCAGCAACAACTATCTTGGCCTCGCCAACCACCCAAAGCTCATTGAAGCGGCCATCGCCGCCACGCGCGCCTTCGGCGTGGGCTCGGGCGCGGTGCGCACCATTGCCGGAACCATGCGCATCCACATGGAGCTCGAAGAGAAGATTGCGCGCTTCAAGAATGTCGAGGCGTGCGTCGTCTTCCAGAGCGGCTTTGCGGCCAATGCCGGCACGGTGAGCGCGATCCTCGGCAAAGATGACTTCATTCTCTCCGACGAGCTGAACCACGCCAGCATCATCGACGGCGCGCGGCTGTCGCGGGCGAAGATCAAGGTCTTTCGGCACAAAGACGCTGCCCACTGCGAAGAGCTGCTGCAGGAGCTTGCGGGCGAGCCGGGCCACAAGCTGGTGATCACCGACGGCGTCTTTTCAATGGACGGCGACATTGGCCCGGTGGACAAGCTGGCCGCGCTGGCCGAGAAGTACGGCGCCATCATGATGGTCGACGACGCGCATGCTTCGGGCGTGCTGGGGCGCAACGGGCGCGGGTCGGTGGATCACTTCGGCATGCACGGCCGTGTGGATGTGCAGGTGGGCACGCTGTCAAAGGCGATCGGCGCGCTGGGCGGGTATGTGTGCGGATCGAAGGACCTGATCGACTATCTCTACCACCGCGCGCGGCCGTTTCTGTTTTCGACTTCGCATCCGCCGTCGGTAGCGGCCACCTGCATTGCGGCCTTCGACATTCTGGAGCAAGAGCCGGAGCGGATTCTGCGGCTGTGGTCGAATACGCGGTACTTTCAGGGCGAGCTCAAGCGCATCGGGTTCAACATCGGCGGCGTGAACACGCCGGCCACGGAGACGCCCATTACGCCGATCATTGTGGGCGAGGGCCGCGCGGCCATGGACTTCAGCCGGGCGCTCTTTGAGGAGGGCGTGATGGCAACGGGGATTGCATTTCCGACGGTGCCGGAAGGCAAGGCGCGCATCCGCGCTGATCCTGACCAGCGAACACACGCGTGACGCAGCTTGACCGGGCGCTGGAAACGCTGGAGCGGGTGGCGAAGCAGATGGAGATTCTACAATAGGCAGGAATGATCGCTCACTTGCGCGGCAAACTCATCTTCAAGCAGCCCGGCCAGGCCATTGTCGAGGCTGGCGGCGTGGGCTACGACGTGGCCATCTCCGTGCCTACGTTTACGGCGCTGCCCTCACTGGGCGCCGAGGCCGCGCTGCACATTCATACCCAGGTGAGCGACGACCAGATTGCGCTGTTCGGATTTCTGGATCGCGAAGAGAAGCGCCTCTTCGAGCGGCTGATCACGGTGAGCGGCGTGGGGCCGAAGCTGGCGATCAAGATGCTCAGCGGCCTGCAACCGGATCGCGTGGTGCAGGCGATCCGTGCGCACGACCATGCGCAGCTTACGCGCATTCCCGGTGTGGGCAAAAAGCTGGCCGAGCGACTGGTGGTCGAGCTCAAAGACAAGCTCGACGACTTTGCGGTTGCGCCTGCGGCGGCGACAGTGCAGGGGCCGGCTGTCGAGGATGTGCTGTCGGCACTGACCAACCTTGGCTATCAGCGGCCGGCCGCCGAGAAAGCGATCGAGCAGGCGGTTGCCAAGGATAAGGCTCTCGCCGCGGATTTCGATGGGCTGTTCAGAGGGGCGCTGAAGCTGATTCGGTGAGAGAGCTTGTAGCTTTTTGTTCCGAGACTCCTCCCGTTTTTGTGCGGGCGCTACGCTGTGAATACTTCGCGAAAGGCAACTGCAGATCCTTCGGCTCCGCTCAGGATGACGAATGCTTTGTTGATTGCGAGATCTGGCTTGAGACTGCGCCTTCCGCTGTGAAGATTTCCGCGGCCTGCGCGCGCTACACTCCAATTTGTCATGGCTCCAAAAAAGAAGCCCGCACCTACGCCTGCTGTTCCCTACTTTCGCCCCGAAGCTCTCACGTTTCTGCGCAACCTGGCCAGGCACAACGATCGCGAGTGGTTTCAGCCGCGCAAGGAGCAGTTTGAGGCGGAGCTGAAGGAGCCGATGCTGGCCATCGTGCGCAAGATTACCGATGCGATGGTGGACTTTGCGCCCAACCACGTGCGGCCGGCGGAGAAGTCGCTTTTCCGGATCTATCGCGACACGCGCTTCTCTACCGACAAGCGGCCCTACAAAACGCATGTGGCCGCGTGGTGGACGCACACGGGACTGGAGAAGACCTCGGGCGCGGGCTACTACTTCCACGTGAGCGCGAAGGAAGTGATTATCGCCGCCGGCTCGTACATGCCGGAGAAGGATCAACTCGCCGCGATCCGCCACTGGCTGCTCGATCATCATCGCGAGTTTCAGGAAACTCCTGCAAAAGCCCAAAGGTGCGGAAGCACTTTGACGAATTTGAAGGGAACGCTCTGACGCGGCCGCCGAAGGGGTTCCCGTGCGAGCATCCGGGGCTGGATCTGATCCGCTGCCGGCAGTGGGGGCTGGCCGCGAAGCTACCGGCGAAGGCAGCGCTCAAGAAGGATATTGCGGACGTGGTGATCCGCTACTTCAAGGTTGCCGCGCCGGTTGTGGACGCGCTGAACACGCCGATCGCCGCGGCCCTCGCGCCCAAGAGAAAGGTGCTTTTCGGGCTGCAATGAGCGTGAGGCCGCACCCTAGCGCAAGCAGTGACGTCGCGAGTGGGGCACCAGACTTGATGCGCGAAACCCGCGAAAATAGCGGCTCGGAGCGAGCCGATACCGCAAAAACCAGTGAAAATCGGTTTTTAGGCATAAAAACCCAAGAAAACTGTGGAAATCAGGCGTTTTCCCATTGACTTTGCTCACCTCAAAGCCGCATTGTAACGAACGGCAGGGTTCTTCGTAGCCGCATGAATACAGGGGTTTCGCGCACAAGCTGTCTTGCTCGCCATTCCTCCCATGCGGTAAGTATTTCCGCGGCAGAAGCCCCTCAAAACCGGCAGCCCGAAGGGCTCGCCAAGAAGGAGAACAATCGATGGCAACTGGACTGACCAAGACGGCTCTGACACGGCACACTGGCCGAGAAGCTCGAACTGACCAACAAGCAATCCGCAGCCTTCCTTGATCTGCTGGCAGAGACCGCCATCAAGGAAACCAAGAAGAACGGCGTCTTCGTAATCCCCGGCATCGGCCGCCTGGTGAAGGCAGAGCGCAAGGCCCGCATGGGCCGCAACCCGCAGACCGGCGAGGCCATCAAGATCAAGGCCAAGACCGTGGTGAAGTTCCGCGTGGCCAAGGCCGCCAAGGACGTCATCGCTCCTCCGAAGAAGTAGTTCGTTCCCCGGACTGCGAAAAGCGAACAAACGAAAAGGGAGAGCCTCGCGCTCTCCCTTTTCGTTTGTTCGACCAGCGGAGCGGAAGATTTCCGCACACCGATGGGCGCTGGGGTCATCCAATGAGACATGGCGACGGTTCCTGTAACGGCAGAGCAATCGGGTGCTGCGCAAGCGGAGCGTTCTTCGGTCATTCTTTTTCTGCGGCTTGAAGGTCTGGCAGTGGCAGCCGTGACCGCGGTGCTGTATGCGCGCACGGGCGCAAGCTGGTGGCTGTTTGCAGCGGTTTGGCTGGCGCCTGATCTCTCGATGCTGGGATACCTGGGACGGCCATGCCGTGGCGCGCGCGTGTACAACGCATTTCACACATACGTGGCGCCGGCAGTGCTGGCGCTGGCGGCGTTGTTGCTGCATGCGCAGGTGGCGCTGGCGATCGCGCTCATCTGGGCGAACCATATCGGCGTCGATCGGCTGCTGGGGTACGGACTGAAGTATTCCGAAGGATTTGGGTATACGCACCTGGGGCGTTTGGGCCGCAAAGGCGCGTGATCAGGGCGCGCTGGTTTTGACCGCATGATTTCGGACCTGGCGATTGCTCATCCCAGGTCTAAAGATCGGGACCTGGGGCACCCCTTTGGGTAGAGCACCAAGCGGAAAGGATGCCAGAGCATTTTCGGAATCCCTGATGACTCTTGGAGAGCTGTTGAAGGTGGCTTTTACCCCCCGCCCCCGGGGAGGAAAAAGCCAGTCATGTGCATAGGTTCGGTCTACGACATTTCCGATAGCGCTTTAGGCTTGATTTCGCGGCGAGGCATGAACGCGCGCACGATCAGCGAGATTCCAAAGACGACCACGATCGCCTTGATCATGAGCAGGTTGTTGTAGGTCCAGGACAGAAAAGCCAGCGCAACGAAGATGCCGATGGGGTTGAGCTCAGTGAGCAAAGCGATGAGCCAGTGCGGCTGCGCAGCGGCGCGGGGCAGTGGCGATCGCAAGCGCGGTATGAGCCGTGGAACGGCGCGCAGATATTCGCGGTAACCCTCGCCAAGCTGCGTCGTGAGGAATGCCTCTTCACCCAAAATGAGGCGCAGGTAAAAGACCGTGATGAGGATCATGGTGAACAACGCGCCAGTGGGCGGCATGAGGAGCGAAACAGCGGCCAGCATGAACCAGCCGCCAAGATAGAGGGGATTCCGCACGTAGCGATAGGGTCCTGCGGCCATGACCGAGGCGGCCTGCATCTGCCCGTGGTGCACAATGTTGAATCCGAGGTAGGCAGCGCCCCACACCCGCAGCACAGCACCCATGGCAGCGGCCAGCGCGCCGGCAACGATCACGACGGGTGAGGCAACGGTAAAGCTGGCGATGCCCAGCCGGCTGATCTCGAGCGGCAGCCACTCCAACGAAGAGACGCGCCGCCCCAGGTCCAGCTCTCCAATCCACGGCGCCCAGAATCCGAAAAGAACGATGACGATCTGAATCAGCATCCGCAGACGAAATTCGATCGAACTGGCACGCATGCATTTTTCCCCGCAGATGGAATTCGGCGATCTTCGCGCGACGGCGCCCAGTGGCCCTACTGGAGATTTTTGATCGTGAATCCGTCGGGAATTTTCACCTGGAACTGATCGGGGGGCAACCCACCTTTGACGTTTTCTTCGACTCGCTCCACGGAGAGCACAAGCTGAATTCCTTCCTGCGGCCGCTTGATAACGATCTTCGAGGGGTACTTGCCGGCGGCAAAGGTCTGATAGTTACTGTAGAAGATTTGTGTCTCGAGCACTCCGTCCTTGTCATAGACGTACTGGTCGTAGGGCAGCATGTCGTCGCGATGGAAGGTGATCGTACGCACGGGCTGCATTTCGCGGCCTTGTTTAGGGCGCATCACGGTCAGAGTGTATTCGGGTTCGATATATAAATGCTTGTTGGCGGCGTCCGGGACCGTCTCGGTATCGGACGGAACCATGAATTCATCGTGGGATTCCAGACCGCGCACAGCAATCGCATCGAGGAAAAAGTCGGGGCGGAGATTCTCGAGCGGATTTGACGATTTTTCAGTGACGCTACTCGAACCCTTGATGACCGTGCTCCTGGATGGAATGACAAGGGTGAATTGGCTTCCATCGCTGGCCATGTCGAAGATTGTGACGCCAAAGTATTTCCCGAGCACGCGGAGCATCTTGGGTTTCTGCATGAGAATGTATCCCCGGCAGGAGGGGAAATCTGTGGCGACACCTTCCTTGGTTTTTGTCTGGGTGGCGTAAATCTCGACGGTTGCAGTGAGGGTGTTGAGCGCGTCCCAGCGAGCGTTTACCTTCTTAACCAGGTCTTCAGGCGAGATTGTCTGGACCATGGCCGGTGCAATGGGAACCGGCAGATGCCGCTTTGTGGGGAAGATGTAGGAACAGCCTGAAAGCAGGAGCGGCAGGGCAAGAGCAGACGTGCAGCCGAGGAGGCGCATTCGTTTCATCGTTCGCCCGCTCTCTTTTGCGCGCGCCTGTAATCGGCCACGTTGCGATTGTGCTCGTCGAGGGTGCTCGAAAAAACCGAGTGGCCCTGCGGGTCGAGCCCGGCAGCGACGAAGTAGAGAAAAGTGGTTTTGGCTGGATCCATGGCGGCGCGCAAGGATGCGATGCCGGGATTGGCCACGGGGCCGGGCGGCAGGCCGGCGTGAAGATAGGTGTTATAGGGGGTATTACGGGTCAAATCGCTCTCGTGGATCACGCCTCGCCAGATGCCCGCAAGTTCCAACCCATAGATGACCGAGGGATCGGTGCGCAGGGGCATGTTCGCGGCGAGGCGGTTTGCAAAGACGCTGGCCACCAATGGACGCTCCTGATCGACGGCCGTCTCGCGCTCAACCAGCGAAGCCATTGTGATGATTTGATGCACGTTCTGGTTCAGCCCCAGTCCGGCGGCCACCTGACGGAAGCGCCGCACCATGGCGGCGGCGATTTGTTCTGGAGTGAGGGCGGGTGAAAACCGATAGGTGTCTGGAAAAAGGTAGCCCTCGAGGCTCGATGCACGGGGATCGAGATCGGCGATCAGGTCCTTCTGGCTCACCGCTGCATCGAGAAACTGCTGGCGTGTGCCAAAACCTGCCTGTTCGACGCGCGCCGCGATGTCAAAGATGTTTGCGCCCTCCGGCACGGTCACAGTTTTTGTAAACACGTCGCCTCGCGCAATGCGCGCATAAACCGTGGTGACGGGCGCAGGATGGTCGAAGCGGTACATTCCTGCCCGGAGCGTTCCGTGTTGCAACAGGCGCACCAGATCAAAGGCAAAGCGGGTCCGCACCACTCCTTCCGATTCGAACTTGCGACCGATGGCCGCGACGGAAGAACCCGGCGTAATATTCACAAATGTCTCCGAATCGGGTCCGTAGGGTGTGAGCACAACCCATGCCGCGCCGGCCGCCGCAAGCAAAGCGAGCAGAAAAATCCCCAAGAGGATGCCAGCCGCGCCGGAACGTTTCCGTTTTCCGCCTCTCCGATTGCGCTGCGCCATCCTGCCGCTGTAGACCTTCCTGGTATAGGACGCTGAGAATCCCACAGGGATTCCCTTATGTTTCGATTGTAGCGGTTGGCTACTGCCCGAAGAGGCGCGGAGAGGCCGTAAGCTGAGAGGGAGGAGTGACATAGTGGGTGCGGGCGTGCTTGCGCGTTATCTCGGCCTCGATATCGGCAGCCGCCGTATCGGCGTTGCGGTGTCAGACGAGCTTGGGCTGACGGCGCAGCCGGTACTCACGCTGGAGCGGAGGTCAAACCGGCGGGAGGATTTGCGCTCGCTGGGACGGCTTTGCCGGCGGTTCGGCGTGGTGGGGATCGTGGTGGGCAATCCGTTGCATCTCTCCGGCGCTGAGAGCCCCCAAGCGGCCAAGACTCAGGCATTTGCCACGGAATTAGGCGAGCTCACCGGCCTGCCCATTCATTTTTGGGATGAACGCCTGACGACGCGCGAGGCGCACCAGATTCTTTACGAAGCCGGGCATGCGCGGCAAAAACATCGGGAGGTGGTGGACCAGGTGGCGGCGACATTGATTCTGCAGTCGTTTCTGGACCGAACGCCGAGTGACGGCCGAGGCGAAATCGACTAAGAATCTGGCATCCCGCGGGTGAATCGAAGTCGACACTCAAAGGCCTGCGTCTGACTCAGGTCCGATGGGCTGTTGGGACCCTGTGATGAATCGACTTGCCAATTCGAGTAAATTATGCAATTTATACAGAATCACCCCGCGCGATTGAGAGAGGAAAACCGCCGGCGATTCTCGGAGTCGTCGCGTGTCCATTTTGTGGCCTGAGTCGACGATTCTCCGGCCAACTATACGAAGCTGCGCTCAGCAGCATTCTGGAGGACCAAGATATGCAGCGGATAGCCTCTTCAATGATTCGCGTTCCCAAATCTGGCTGGATTCCATGGTTTGCAATGTTGGTTTTGACGGCGCTTCTGCCGGTATGGAGAGCGAGCGCGCAAACGGCGGTTGACGGCGCAATTGCGGGAACCGTGACCGACAGTACTGGAGCGCTGGTTCCAAACGCTCAGATCGTCGTTCACAGCACGGCAACAAATGCCGAAACTACAACGACATCCGATTCGAGCGGCTATTTTCACGTGTCCCGACTGGTTCCCGGCGATTACACCGTGAAAGTTACGGCTTCAGGGTTTGCGGCATACACAGCGCAGAACGTGATTGTTGAGGTGGGCAAGCTAACTGAAGTCGCGCCCAAGCTGGGCGCGGGCGGCACGTCGGTGACGGTGCAGGTGAATTCTGAGACGCCCGTCATTAATGCAGAAAGCTCCGATTTCACCACCGAGTTCACGCCGACATCGCTAAATACGCTACCAATCAACGGCCGGCACTGGACCTCGTTTGCGCTGCTTGCGCCGGGGGTGACGCTTGGCAATAGCGCTTTTGGCCTGGTGACGTTCCGGGGAGCGACCAACCTGCAGAACAATTTCATGGTGGACGGATCAGACGATAATGACTCGTTCGATTCCGTCGAGCGCGGCTACACTCGTGTCGGCTACTCGACAACGCAAGATTCCATTCTGGAGTTCCAGGTTCTCACTTCAAACGTCTCGGCACAGTATGGTCGGGCCGTCGGCGGCGGTGTGAATGCCATTACCCGCTCAGGTGGGAACGAATTCCACGGCGATCTCTTCGAGTACTGGCGCGACAACGAGTTCGGTGCGACCAACCCATTCAACATCCTGCAGACGATTCCGAAGATCGTTTATGTAAAGCCGCTGGATAAGCGGCACCAGTTTGGCGGGAGTTTCAGCGGGCCAGCGATCAAAGACAAGTTGTTCTTCTTCTATTCAATCGATCAGCAACTGCGCGATTTTCCCATTCTTGCCGTGCCCACGCCACAGTTTCTGCAGGACACCAACGCCGCTTATAACAACTGCACGATCGCTGGCCTGACAACTACGACGGACGCCGTGACCTGTGCTGAGGATCGCGGCGTGACCGCGTCGCAGATTGCATCCGCGATGGCATACTTCACCGACCAAAGCGGTGTTGCCCCCAGGAAGGGCAATCAGCTGATCAACTTTGGCAAAGTGGACTATCGGTTTAACGACAAGAACACTGCATCGCTCATGTACAACCGGATGCGCTGGAACTCGCCGAACGGTACTCAGACGAACCCAGTGGTCCGCAGAGGCCTCACGTCGCTGGGCAGCGATTATCTCAAAATTGACTCAATCATCGGAAAGATCGACACGTTTGTAACCCCGGGCATCTCGAACGAACTGCGCACCGAATATGCACGAGACTTCGACACTGAGACGGGCGACACTCCACTCGCGAACGAACCGACCACAACTGCAGGAGGACTGCCCCCGAGTGTGTCGATTTCGACGAACTCGGGCTTCAACATGGGGACGCCTTACTACGTCCCGGCCACAAGTTATCCGAATGAAGAAGAAATCGACACCGTGGACAACGTGGCGATCTCGCACGGCAGCCAGACCTTTAATATCGGCGGCGAACTGCGCTGGGCTCAGGACAAGATTGTCCAGGTGTACTACGAGCACGGCCTATTCACCTATGCGCGGCTTGCGGACTGGTTCACGGACTACGCCCGCACCATTGGGGGGACGGCAAGCTGCGATTCGGCACACGATACAGGGACCGGCACGTTGCCCTGCTACACCAACTTGCAGCAGGCCTTCGGTCATCCGCAGGTCAAGTTCCATACGAACGATTGGGCCGGCTACGTTCAGGACGATTGGAAGATGCGAACAAACGTCACGATCAACCTGGGACTGCGATACGACTTTGAGGCAACACCGCCGGCGCAGATTCCGAACAGCTCAGTGCCGCAGACCAGCCAACTGCCCAGTGCGAAGGCGGGTTTCGCTCCGCGCGTCGGATTTGCGTGGAATTTGTTCGGTAGGGGAAAGACCATCTTCCATGGCGGATTTGGCATGTACTACGGCCGCATCCAGAACGGCACGATCTACAAGGCGCTCGCCTCCACTGGTTCGCCTTCGGCCCAGTTTCAGCTCAACTCGTCGCCGTCAGCAACCAGCCCTGTTTATCCCAACATCGTCTCCACGGCCACTCCGCCAGCTGTTTCGAATGTGACCGCATTCGCCCCCGGCTTCAAGCCCCCATTTGCGATGGAAGCGGACTTCAGCGTTCAGCAGCAACTTCCGTGGAATACGGTGATCGGAGTGGCCTACCTGGGCTCGTTTGGGCATCAGTTGGCTACATCGGTTGACTCAAACATCGCTCCATCAACGGGGAGCAAAACCTACACGTTCTCGGGCGGCCCACTGGCGGGCGATCAATGGACGGTCCCGGTGTACACGGCGCGCATCAACACCGCCTACAATGCGCTCAGCCTGGTGACGAGCAAGATCACGAGCAACTACAACGCGCTGTCGGTCACGGTCGACCATCGCTTGAGTCAGGGATTGCAGATTCAGGCGAGCTACACCTATTCGAAGGCGCTTGATGACGGAATGAATCAGTCAGGTCAAGCCGACACGAACGATCAAACCGATCCCTTCACAGCGGCGCCGGATTACGGCCGCTCGGTGAACGATATGCCGCAACGGTTTGTGGGAAGCCTGATCATCGCGCCGAAGTTCACGATTGCGAACCACGCAGCTTCTGAGGTGGCGAATGGTTGGGAACTGGCTCCAGTGTGGACGGTTCAATCAGGAGTTCCCTACAGCTTCGGCCTCTCGGGAGGAACGTCGATTGCGGGCGGGTCGGCCACATATAACGGCTCGGGCGGAACTGCTGCCAGCCTGGGCGCGAGTGGAACGGGCGGAGCCCTGAGTGAGTATGTTGACTTCAGAGCTTATCCACAATACCAGAGTTCGGATGTTTTCAACGGCGGGGTCTTTCCCAGCCGTGACAGTGCCCGGCAGGCGAGTATCGACGACGTTGACGCAAGGTTGTCGCGCTCGTTCAGTTTCCGCGAGAAGTATAAGCTGACACTGGGCATGGAATCGTTCAACTTAATGAATCATCAGAACTTTACCGCGTACAACTCGACGGCATACACACTGAGCGGGACCACCGCTACTTACCAGGCAAGCTTTGGGACGCCAAGCGCCGCCGGCAACACGATCTACCGCGAGCGCCAAGTGCAGTTTCTCGGGCGGTTTGATTTTTAACAGGCGTTCGATTTCCTAACTGAAGCGAGGGCCGGCGATATTTTCCTTCTGGATGAGAGGAAGATGTGGCCGGCCTTCACTTTTGGATATTGGGAGCAGAAGGCCGATGAGTGGCGAGTAACCCGGCATCTGCTCCGTGGAGGAGGAGCGCGGTTACCGCGTATAATGAAGAGTCAGGAACGCATATTTCGCGCGGCTGGAGCAGCCCCTCTCCCCGCTACCGGACCACGATGCCCGAGCATATCAAAAAACAGCTCCAGGAAGAGATCGCGCAGCTCGAGTACGAGCTTACCACCGAGCTTCCAGCCGAAATCAAGAAGGCGAGGGCCCTGGGAGATCTGTCGGAGAACGCCGAGTATCACATGGCCAAGCAGCGGCAGGAGTTCGTCAATGCGCGGCTGGGTCAGCTGAAGAAGCGCATGGCAGAGCTTTCGCTCGTCAACCTGTCGAACATTCCCAAGGACAAGGCCGGATTTGGATCGACCGTGGTGGTATTCGACTCGACCAAAAACGAGGAGATCGAGTATCGCCTGGTAACGAGCGAGGAATCCGATGTGACGAAGGGGCTGATTTCGACGACCTCGCCCATCGGGCGCGGGATCGTGGGCAAACGGGTGGGCGACACGGCCACGATCGTGACACCGAATGGCAAGCGCGTGCTGGAAATTCTGAAATTGACAACGATCCACGATGAAGCCGGCGCGGGCGAAGGCGCGTCTACCGCTGGCGTGGCGTAAAAAGGCAGTTTGGCCTGTTGAGATTACCGGGGCCCATGCAAGGAAGACTGAATGACCTGGACAAGCGCTTTTGGCCGTGCCTGCGGATGGCTTCTGGATCGCATCGTGTACGGGTTGGCGCTAACCCGTATCTCGCCTAACGTCCTCACATTCCTCGGGTTGGTGATCAACATCGCCGCCGCTTTCCTGTTTGGACACGCCAATGCAACCAACGCCGACTGGATGTTTTTCTTTGCCGGGCTGGTGATCTTCGGCGCCGGCATCTTTGACATGGTGGACGGCCGCGTGGCGCGGCGGATCAACAAGGTGACGGTCTTCGGATCGTTCTTCGATTCGGTGATCGACCGCTACTCCGACGTGGTGCTGTTCTTCGGTCTGCTGGTCTATTACGGGCGCATCAATCGCTTCCGCTATGTAGTGCTTGTCGCCTTCGTGATGGTGACGTCGCTGATGGTGAGCTACACGCGGGCCCGCGCCGAAGCGCTCATCGGGCAGTGCAAGGTGGGCTTTATGGAGCGCCCGGAGCGCATTGTGCTCATCCTGTTGGGAGCGCTATTTAACCATTGGGGCGTGATGGCTCCCGTACTGTGGCTGCTGGCCGTGCTCTCAACCATTACGGTCATTCATCGCGTTGTGTACACCTACCAGAACACCAAGCACCTGGCGCCGCTGACGTGAGAAAAGCAGCTTCCAGCTGCTAGCTATGTCTTGTTCCCTTTGGCTGCTTCGACGGAGGCGCGACAGGGCGCGAACCTGGGCACATGTTGCGTCAGACCTCCGCGCGAAACGTTTTTCCGAGCTCCTCGCCCAAGCCATAGTAGTGACGGAAGTTATAGATGAGCGGCTGCCAGCGGGCGGGGTCTACGTAGTTTTCGTTCATAACGTAGTCCTTGTGGAGATGAACACGGAGGACTTCCACCTCGACCGCGTAACCGCCAGTCAAGCCCTGAAGGCGAGGCTCACCTTCAAGCGCATGGATCTTCCTCACACGGGCTTCGAGCTGCGCCGGGCATTCCTTGACCCTGGGCACCGAAACACATTCGCTTGCCAACGGGGTGAGCTCGGCTGCGGCAAACTTGTCGTGCTCGAAGCGAAACTTTTTCGCTTTTTCAGCGGGCACAGGGTCGAGGCCGGTGAGAGGCGCCAATCGCTCCACCTGTTGCCAAAGGTCGGGTGACGGCAGGTTCACCACGCAATCTGGGTTCGATTCGAGATTGCCAAGGGTTTTGGTGTCGCGCAACAGGCCCAGGACGAGAGTCCATCCCAGCGCCCAGAACGAAGAGATTGGCGCAAGGTTTGTGGTGCCGTCGGGGTTGGCGCTGCTGACGATGGCGACGGGCGTTCCGAAGTAGAGAATTTTGGGCGCCACGGTGAGAAAATCATTTTCGTTGTCAATTAAGGATTGCGCATAATTGGATTGTCGCGTCATTCTTGCTATAGATGCACCTTTTGCGCGCGATGATTCTGAGGCTAAAGATAGGGACGTGAGCGGAAGCAATTTTTTGTCTCGTGCGCGGAGCGTCCACAAATTCTGTATCTTGCAATCCCATAAAAGCATCGGAGGAATATGAACACGGAAAAAGCGACATTTGGCGCGGGATGTTTTTGGGGCGTGGAGGCTGCGTTTGCGGCTATCCCAGGCGTGACGGCCACGGCGGTTGGTTATGAAGGAGGAAAACTCGACGGGCCCACTTACAAGGATGTGTGCACCGACCAGACCGGCCATGCGGAGGTGGTCGAAGTCGATTTCGACCCGGAAAAAGTGAGCTACGAGCAGCTGCTGGATGCGTTCTTCTCGCTCCACGATCCCACAACACTGAATCGGCAGGGACCGGACTGGGGCACGCAGTACCGCTCTGCCATCTTTTTCCACTCGCCGGAGCAGGAGGCACAAGCACGCGCCAAGATTGAGCAATTGACCGCGGAGGGCCGCTTCAAGCCGAGACCCATCGTGACCAAAGTGGAACCGGCGCAGACCTTCTGGCGCGCCGAAGACTACCATCAGCGGTATCTGGAAAAGCGCGGACTGGCGAGCTGCCACATTTAAAGACAGGGAATAGGGAGCAGGGAGTAGAAGCGGAGGATTGGGTCACGATCCGTCCACAGATCCTGGTTCTCAGTTCTCAGTTCTCAGTCCTTGGTTCTTAGCTCTCAGTTGTCAGGCGTGAGGCTCGCGGCGGCGGACTGATCCTTGCTATCGGCCTTTTGCTGCTCGCTGTCTGCTGCGGTTGAGACGGCGCCCGGCTCGTTGTACCAGAGGCAGACGATCCACCACACCAACGCAAGCAGGTAGACCACGTTATTGGCGTTGTAGAACTTCTCCTGCATGCCCATCACGTGCTCATATTCGGCCCGGCTGTGGATGGTTGTGTGCATTGCAACTTCCTGCCATATGAGGCGCACCGCCAACTGCGCCATCGACCCAGTGGAAAGACCAATCACAATTTGCTGGGTATGGCTGCGCCAGCCCGCTCCGAAGCGGCGGCCGAAAAGCACGATCAGGAATGCGAGCTGGATGATGAGCAAGTCGGCGAGCAGATCGGTTTTCTGCGCGATGAGCTGCATCAACCGCAGCACGGAGAGCTGAGAGGCGGCAAAGAGGGTCGTTGCGGAGGGCCACGGGCCCCACTTTGCCACGATCACTCCGGCCACGGCGAGCATGATGAGCGTGGCCGTAATCCATGCGGTGCGCTTTGCGCCTGAGAAGGCACGCCGCGCCATCTCCACCACCACCATGAGGGCAATGATCGAAGCGATATCAGCCATGGCGAGAAAGACTTCGCTGGAAACGACTGGCGCGATGCGGCCGAAGAGCAGGCGGCTGGCTATCATGCGCAGAGCCATCATGACCATGGCGGCGGTAAACCACGGATAGCGGCGCACCCGATCGCGCCCGATCAATACCACCAGGACGATGAGCAGCCCCGCGAAGGTGAGCGTCCAGAGAACCTGGTTCGCCGAAAAGTTGAAATTAAAATGCATCGAAACCCAATTCCGGCTGCGTCCTTGCGGACGCGGGCCTCAATTCAGTCTAAACGGGCAGGCAGACCCAAACCGCTTCCTGCCATAATTCCTCCATGCTGATTCTCGCCTCCGCTTCACCGCGCCGCCGTGAATTACTCGCGCAGGTGGGGTACCAATTTGAGGTGCGCCCGGCGCATATTCCCGAGGATCCGCTGCCGGGTGAGGATCCGATTGCTTACGTGACGCGGCTGGCTCGAGAAAAGGCCGAGGCTGTTTTCGGCGAATTGACCGCGGAGGGCAAACGGGCCGGCGCAGAACGCGGGGACGGCCAGTCCCCCCTTGTGGTGCTTGGCGCCGACACAACTGTGACGCTTGACAATGCAATTCTGGGTAAGCCCGAGGATGCAGCCGACGCCGCGCGCATGTTGCGTCTGCTGTCAGGCCGCACGCATCGCGTGATCACGGGCGTGGCCGTGGCGACCGCGGAACGCACGGAAGTGGCCGCCGAAGCAACAGCGGTTCGATTTCTCACGCTCTCAAATGAAGAGATTGACGCATATATTTCCAGCGGAGAGCCGATGGACAAAGCCGGCGCTTACGCCATCCAGGGCGGCGCGGCCCGCTGGATTCCCCGCATCGAGGGCTGCTATTTCAACGTGATGGGCCTTCCGCTCGCGCTGGTCTGCGGGATGCTGGAGTCGTGCAGCGCGCGCAACTGAAAAAATCGCGCGAGGACGAGAGATTCTCGGGGAAAATCTTCCACGGCAGTGCTCAAGAAGCAGTAAGCAGGTTGCGAACGGGCGGCATCCAGGCTGGCTTCAGGCCCATTCTGGGCGGTTCTTAGCGCACGCAGTTGAATCGGTTGCGGGTGGCAATCATCCATACAATCATGGTCGTTCCGCTTTTCTCTTCCTTTCGGCTTCGCTCGGTAGAGTTTGCGAACCGCATCGGCGTCTCGCCCATGTGCCAGTACTCGTCAGAAGACGGCTTCGCGAATGACTGGCACCTGGTACACCTGGGCAGCCGCGCGCAGGGCGGTCCTGCGCTGGTGTCGCTCGAGGCCGCGGCTGTTCTCGCCGAGGGCCGTATTTCTCCGGCCGATCTCGGCATCTGGAAAGATGAACACATCCCCGCGCTCGAACGAATCGCGGCATTTCTGCACTCGCAAGGCGTTCGCGCGGGCATGCAACTGGCTCATGCCGGTCGCAAAGCAAGCACAGCATCGCCCTTTGACGGACATGGGCTGGTGTTGCCGGCACAAGGTGGCTGGCAACCTGTGGCACCGAGTGCGATCGCTTTCGCGCCGGATTACGGTGTTCCCAATGCGCTCGACCAGGGCGGCATCGACGTGGTCGTCGAAGGTTTTCGCCGTGCGGCGAGGAGAGTCCTGAATGCGGGCTTCGATTTCGTCGAGATCCATGCCGCACATGGATACCTGCTACACGAATTCCTCTCGCCGCTTTCGAACCGGCGCACCGACGGCTATGGCGGCAGCTTCATGAATCGCGCCCGGCTGGTGCTCGAAGTCGTGGACGCCGTGCGCAGGGATTGGCCCGACCGCCTGCCGCTGTTCGTGCGCATCTCCGCGACGGACTGGGCGGCGGGTGGCTGGAATATCGACGAATCCGTGCAGCTCGCCGGGCTGTTGCGCGAACACGGGGTCGACCTGGTGGATGTTTCCTCCGGCGGACTCGTTGCCGACGCGCAGATTCCTTTCGCTCCCGGATACCAGGTTGGTTTTGCCGCCCGCATCCGGAGGGAAGCCGGCATTGCGACCGCAGCGGTGGGATTGATCACCGAACCCGCCCAAGCCAACGAAATTATCGCGAAAGGCGAGGCGGATATGGTGATGCTGGCCCGTGCGATGCTGCGCGATCCCTACTGGGCGGTCCACGCCGCAAGCGCGCTGGGAGAGACTGCCAGTTGGCCAAAGCAGTATTTGCGTGCGGCTCCGCCAGGCTCGCCGGCGCGCAAGGCGTTGGCGCATCCCGGCGGGTCAAGATCGTGAAGGGGCGAGGATTGCAGCCTAGAGCGGCTTTCCCTGGCGAAGTGCGACGCGTAATCGCCCAGTGGCTTTTTCATCTCACGCGTCGCGAGCGATCTTTGCTCGCTGGAGTGGAAGGAAATGCAGCCTTCGCCGATGCCAGAAACGCCGCCTGGAAACTGAACCCGCATTAATTCGCCTTGTTTTCCTCTGCAAAGTGAGGTTCACCCTGAGATTTTGCTTCACAAACATCGCAGAACGTGACCTATACTGCGTCTAGAGCGAGATCTTCTCCCCGGCAATTGCAGCGATCTCGCCGACTTTATGTCAACACAACTCAACCGCAAGCGCGCTTACTCTCCGCCGCCGATCCCCGACCGGCTCTACTTCAAGATTGGCGATGTCGCACGCCTGTGCGGCGTGGAAACGTATGTTCTGCGCTTTTGGGAGTCGCAGTTTCCGCAACTGAAACCCAACAAGAGCGGGACTGGGCAGCGACTTTATCGCCGCCGCGATGTTGAGCTGGCGCTAGAGATCAAGCGCCTGGTTCACTCCCAGGGTTACACGCTGTCGGGCGCGCGCACAGTGCTTGAGCAAGGGCATCGCAAGTCAAGCAAGCGCAATGATTCGCAGGCGAGTTTGCCGATCGCGGCCGATCAGAGCAAGCAGCTTGATGCAGTGACTGCGGTCATTGGCCATGCACGCGCCGAGTTGCGCGAGATTGCCAGCCTGCTTGGCTCCCCGGCAGAGCAGCCGGTGCGGCGCCGCAGCCGACTGGCGCCGATTCGGGCCGCTTCCGGCTCGCTATTTCCGTCGTAAGCCTCTGACTGCGTGATTTGGATCTGAAGGATCGCGGCACCCCAGGGTCTCTAAATTGAGACCTGGGGTACTGCTGTAGTTATGCAGCGAGGACGGCTTTCAAGTTCACCCGTGACGTGCCTGGCATCCGGGACGTGCCTTCGTTGGGGCGAGCCAGGTTGCGGCAAAGACTATTCGGCTGCGGTTTCTTGAGTGGCAGGTTCCGGCTCGGCGGCGGGCGCCTCGGTTGCGACCGTTTTTTCTTCGCTTGCTTCGCCCTGAACCTTCACCGTGACGCGCGCAGTGACCTCGCGATGCAGCCGGATGGCTACCTTGAAGTCGCCGACGCTCTTGAGCGGTTCGCCAAGCTGGATCTTGCGGCGGTCGATCTCGAAGCCCTGCGCTGCAAGTTGCGCGGCGATGTCGGCCGAGGTGACCGAGCCAAAGAGACGACCTTCTTCGCCTGCCTTGCGGGTAAAGCTGAGCACGAGGGGATCGAGTTTGGCGACCAATTCCTCGGCCTGCGCCTTCTCACTGGCGGAGCGCCGCTCAGCAGCGGCCTTCATCTGCTCGATGACGGCCTTGTTGGCATCAGTGGCCTGCATCGCCAGCTTGCGCGGGAGCAGGTAATTGCGGCCGAAGCCGTCGGCGACCTTCACCACTTCTCCGCGAAGGCCCAGATTGGCGACATCTTCTTTCAGAATCACTTCCATAAGAAACTCTCCAGATTTCAAGGTCGTAAAGCTTCGACGGCGCGATGGTGGCTCTCGTCATTGGGACCAGAGCATGCGCAATCAAGCGACACGACGCATAAGTTTCGATCAGTTCTTCGCTCAGTCAGCCTTCGAGCCGTGTTTAGTGATGTGTAGCAAACGGCAGCAGAGCAATGTTCCTGGCCTGCTTGATGGCGCGGGTCAAACGCCGCTGATGCGTTGTGCAAACACCGGTGAGACGCCGGGGAACGATTTTGCCGCGCTCGGCCACGAACTGCTGCAACAGCCTGACATCGCGGTAAGGAATCCCGTCGATCTTCTCGGTGCAGAACTTGCATACCTTCTTGCGGCGAAAGAACTTGCCGCGGCCACCGGGCCCACCGCCGGGCCGGCCTCCGCCACGCGGACCGGAACTTGGTCCCGATGAGGCTTGTGGAGCTGAGGGGGCGTCCGACGAAGCGGACGATCTTGCTTGGGTATCTTCAGGCATCGTGTTTCCTCTTTGCATTTCTTTGTTCCGCAAGGCGCGTGGTGCGCGCTCGGGAAGATCTGGATTGGGCCGCCGCCGGTGAATGGCAAGATGCGGCGGCAATCATCAATAAAACGACTTGCGAGCCGGATGCGACGCCGCTCAAGCGTTGGCCTGAGCAGCCGCGGCCGGCTCGGCAGGCGCAGCAGCTTCAACGGCCGGAGTCGGGGCTGCGGTCTCACCGCCTGGTTTGCGCCGCACGCCGCGTGCTGCCTTTACTTTGGCAAGACGCTTCTCCTCCTCGTCGATGCGCACGGTGATGAACTTGATCACCGGCTCCGTGACGCGGAGACGACGCTCCAGTTCCAAAACCACAGCACCGTTGGCCTCAATGGTGAGCAGGATGTAGTTGCCGTCGGCGAACTTGCGCACCACGTAGGCCATCTTGCGGCGGCCCATCTTCTCAACCGTTTTGACCACACCACCACCGGTCGTGACCGTGGAGGAAAAGCCGGCAATCAGCTTGTCGACTTCTTCGTCGTCCACGTCGGGACGCACGATAAACATCACTTCATACAAACGGGGCATCAGCATTCCTTTTCCGCCGGAGGGAATTGATTCCACTCACAGCAAACAGTTCATAGAGCGCAGTTCCTTTTTCCCGCTCCCTAATCCCTGTTCCTCTTTACTCCTCCGTCGCGTCATTGCGATCGCGGCGGTTGAATTCGTTCATGGCTGCAGCCGGCCCAGCTTCGAGAATGCGCCGCACTGCAGTTGCCACCCGGTCGAGCACTTCGTCGAGCACCGTGAGATCGGCTTTGCGCATGGGCGAGAGCAGATAATCTCTGCCCTGGCGCGCGCCGCCACCGGCTGCAATCGCTTCCGGCGGAAGATTCGGTCCCACGCCAATACGCAGGCGCAACCACTCTTCCGTTCCCAGGGCGCCGGTCACGCTGCGGGCTCCGTTGTGCCCGGCGGGCGAACCGCGCTCCCTGATCTTGAACGTCCCCAGCACCAGATCGAGCTCGTCGTAAATCACGAGTAGATCATGGGCCGGGTCCGCTTGAAACTCGTGAACCAGAGCGTCGACTGCTGCGCCGCTGAGGTTCATAAACGTCTCCGGCTTGGCCAGAACCACCTGGCGCCCTGCAATTCTGCAGGTTGCAGTAGTGGCACGGCCGCGCCGGTTCTGGACCACAACACCCTCCTGCTGGGCGATGCGGTCGATGGCCATGAATCCCGCGTTATGCGGGGTCCACAGATACTCGAGGCCAGGATTGCCGAGCCCTACGATCAGGAAAGAGCTGCTCCGGCTCGACCCAAGGTCCCCGGCGAGCGACTCCTGCTTGCTGGGGCGGCGGAATTCAGGTTCGTCCGCCAAGGCTTACTTCTTCGCTCCAGCGTCGCCCTTCTTGGCTCCGGCTTCAGGCTCCGCCTTGCCCTTCTTCGCCACTTCAGGCTCAGTGGGAGCTGCCGCATCACCGGGCGCCGCTGTTCCGGCCGCTGCCGCTTCCGCTTCCGTAACCTCCGGCGTCGCAACCACTTCTTCACGGATCGAAACCACGTGAGCCACAGTTGCATCTTCCGGGGTTAAATACTTGATCTTGTCGGAGTGGGGCAGGCCGCTCACGCGCAACACCTGGTACATGGCCAATTCGCTCACATTGACGTCGATGTGGCCGGGAATGTCTGCCGGCAGGCACTCGACTTCGACTTCGCGCAACACCTGGTCGAGGATGCCGCCCTCCGCCTTGACGCCTATCGGTACGCCCAACAGCTTCACACGTACGCGGGCGTGCAGAACCTTGTCTAGTGCGATACGCTTCAGGTCAATATGAATCAGCTCATCCTTGATCGGCTCGCGCTGCCAGTCGACGATCATGGCCTTGGCCGTAGGATGGCCCGCAACCTGGACATCGAAGATGGTGTTGCGGCCGGTCTCAGAGAACAGGATCCGCGTAATCTGTTTGGGATCGAGCTCAACGGCCACGGGATCGCCCCCGGAACCGTAGAGCACGGCGGGAATCTTGCCTGCGGCGCGCACGCGGCGCGCTGCGTTCTTGTTGAATTTGCCCTCGCGGGCCTTGGCTACGACAACTTCTGGCATTTTGCTTTTTCTCGTTTCTTCAAAAAAATCGGGCACGGCGTTTTGAGTTCCGCTCCCTTTGTGAAGGCCGGCCGCTGGCCGGCAGTTCTCAGTTTTTAGTTCACAGTTCTCAGTTCCAAGCATTCGGCAAGGCTAGCGCGCCAAGTCTAAGAACTACGAACTGTGAACTGCGAAATCAGTTGAACAGCGAACTTACGCTGGTTTCCATGTGAATGCTCTCAATGGCCGCGCCCAGCAGGCCGGCGATGGTGAGCACCTTCAATTTCGGCAACTTCTGCGCCGGCTCGTTTGCCGACACAGTCAATTTCTGCGCCGTCTCGCGCAGCGGAATGGTGTCAGTGACCACAAGCTGCTCGAGCCGCGAGTTGGCAATGCGATCGATGGCAGGGCCCGAGAGCACGGCATGGCTGGCGCATGCGTAAACAGCGGCAGCGCCGGATTCATACAGTGCGTCCACGGTCTTCACCAGCGTGCCCGCGGTATCGATAATGTCGTCGATGATCAGGCAGGTTTTTCCATTCACGTCGCCGACGACGTGCATTACTTCAGCAACGTTCATGTCGGTGCGGCGTTTGTCCACGATGGCCAGCGGCGCACCCACCTTCTGCGCGAAGAAGCGCGCCCGCTCCACGCCGCCCGCATCTGGTGAAACCACGGTCAGATTGGGTAGCTTGAGCTGGTTGAAGTAGCTCACCAGCACCGGGCTGGCGAACAGGTGGTCGACGGGAATGTTGAAGAAGCCCTGAATCTGCGCGGCATGCAGATCGACAAAGAGGGCGCGATTGGCACCTGCTGTCGTCAACAGATCGGCAATAAGTTTGGCGCTGATGGCCACGCGGGGGCGGTCTTTACGATCCTGGCGGGCGTACCCATAGTAGGGCACCACCACCGTGATCCTAGCCGCCGATGCTCGCTTGAGGGCATCAATCATGATCAAAAGCTCCACCAGGTGCTGGTCCACCGGATAGCAGGTGGGCTGCACCACAAAAACATCTACGCCGCGCACGTTCTCAAGAAGCTGGAAGTAGACCTCGCCATCGGCAAACCGCTGCAGTTTGGCCTCGCCGACTTTCACGCCGATATGCTCGCCGATGGCCTGCGCCAGCCTGGGATTCGCCGTACCACTGAAGAGCTTGAAGCGCTTGTCTTCGCTGAGCTTTCCAGATTTCTTGCGCTCGGGGGCCGGGGCCTTATTTGCCTCTTTGCCTTTGCCGGCTTCCCCACTTCCGCTTTTGGGTACGTCCTTGCCACTTTCTGGTTTATCCGGGCTTGGTTCGCCCGGCTTGTTGCCTTCCAAGGTCGCCGTCAACGTTCCCATTTCCATCTTGAGAGCACCTCCATGCTGGTTGGCATTGGCTGCGTTCCGAAATGCGAGCTTCCAGTTTCTAGCCGCTAGCTGCTAGCTCTTCCCTGCCGGGAGCGACGAGTCTGATTCGCCCGTGGAAAAAGCGAGTGGCTCATAGCTGATAGCTAAAAGCTACTTTTTGGCTGGGCGACCAGGATTCGAACCTGGATAAATGCCTCCAAAGGGCATTGTCCTACCATTGAACGATCGCCCAGCAAGACCGACAGCCGAGGGTGAGTTTCGCTTGCCCCACAGAGGGCTGTCAACGTGCTTTTGTGAACAACATCTGATCCCAATAGGCGGGTCGAGGCAGGGTGCGCGTGACATGCGCGGTTACCCCTTGAACTTGTTTTTCAACCCGGTTCCTGGCCGCTTCCGCATCTCCGCGGGTCAGGTACAACCCGAAGAGCGCCGAACCGGAACCTGACAGAGAGGCAAAGAGAGCTGCCTCCGGTGTGCCCGGAGCCCAAAGAAGACGCTTGATCTCTGCAAGGGAGGGATGCTGGGGGAAGAGAACACGCTCGAAGTCGTTCTCAATCCAGCTCATGATCCCGGTGCGGACAAGCGCGGACTCTGGAGGTCCGGCCAGGTCTTCTCCCAAGGAGAAGACACCGGAGGAGCCTGCTCCAAACCCGCCTTGGGGAACTTCTCCCCGAAAGGCGCTGGCATAGTTTCGGCTCAACTTCTCCAGTCTATCGGCACTGGCCTGCGCGGTCAAACCCTCTGCGGCGCAAAGTGCATCCCAATCGCGAAAGGCCTGGGGTGTGGAAACGCCGATCTCCGGCACGGCGACTACGCACCAGGTCGTCTCAATGTCGGGTAAAGGATAGACTTCCTGGCCCCGGTCGACACCGAGGATCGTTCCACCAATGAGAAACAGTGGCACATCGGAGCCGACTTTGGCAGGAATCTCGAGCCTCTGGGTGAACAGGCTGCGGATTGGCGCGTTCAGTTCCGCCTCAAGCCCGACCAGGGCTGCCACTGCATTACCGGAGCCAGCGCCGAGTCCGCCTTGAACCGGAAGCCGTTTATCAATATGAATTTCGACTTCAGCTTTGATTCCCAGTTGCTCCAGAGCCAGGGAAATCAATTTCCAGGCGGTGTTGCGGTCATCGGTGGGGACACGGATGTCGTTCGAAGTGAGGGTCAAGCGGGTTTCAGTTGCGCGGCGGGCTGTGACGGTGACGATGTCATGGATTTCGAGGGTCTGATACACAGTGACCAGAGAATGGAAACCGTCGGCACGCGGAGCCCCGAGGAAGAGGCCCAAGTTGATCTTTGCGTGGGAGCGGACGGCCGTCGGCATACCGAATCATTGTAGTGGGGCGAAAGGTAACCGGCGCCGAACAACTCCGCGGCAGATCGGTCGCCCACGAAGAAAACACTTGTCTCTCGTTGCATGGCGACCGCTTGCGGATGGGCAGAAAATGCCGCGCAGGCCGTGTTGATGCACCCGCGCGGTCAGCCAGTAACGCATTGAACCGGGACCCGTTCGCCGAAGAAGGCTGTCAGGCCTCTTTGTAAAGCGCCGCACCCGCAATCGCGCCCACAACACACTCCACAAACGCTCCGAGCGTCGTGTAGCCCACAAGGTGGCCAGTGAACAGATGGGTCGCCCACATCAGCGCGAAGTTGGGCACCAGAAATGCAAGAATCCACACAGCGACGCCGGCGTAGATCGCCGTCTTGACGCCGGGGCCGAAGCGAGGCCGGATCCCCGCATAAATCCAGATCGCGACAAGTCCCGTGATAATTCCAAAAAGGTTGAACCACAGAATTTGACTGGTCGAAAACTCGGTCTTTCCGAGCAAAGACATCTGACCGGACCACATTTTCGCCAGCCACATACCATCGACTGGATAATCCAGCAGATCTCCGACGATGCCTGCGACGATGCCGCCCAGAATCAATCGACCCACATTGATCTTTCCCATGATGCGCTCCTTGGGGGATTTTGGGGGACCACGGGAGTATACCCGGGGGCGAAGGGCTGCGCAATGAGAACTTTGGGAGATTTCTCCGTGAGCTCCGGTACTCCAGTCGGGGAATTTTCGGGCCGGCTCAGAGGAGGTTATGTGGCGCCGGATCGTGTTTCCGAATTTGGCCGCCCGTCAACCAGGAGCCTGGAGAATAAAGGAACTTCGGCGGTACACTTTCCGTAATCATGTTGGAACACGAGCGAGCGAGTCTATGCACTTCCTGATCTTCGTCGTTGGACTTTACTTCCTGCCTGGCCTCATCGCGGCGGTGCGGCACACGCACAATGTCACCGGAATCCTGTTGCTGAATCTCTTTCTGGGCTGGACGCTGGTGGGCTGGGTCGTCGCGCTGCTGATGGCGCTGTTTTCGATGCCCTACTACGCTCCTTATTCCTATCGACGCGGGTGGTGAGGACGAGGCTGGCGGCCCAAAGCCTGACTAATCGCCGCCCTGCTATCCTTGCCGCGTTATGCCATTGGGCTCGCCCCCGATACAGCCTTCTGCACCGCCGCGCGTGTACTGCGCAGAGTGCGGCTGCGAAGTTGACCCCGCCGCATGGATTTGCGCATACTGCGGTAGCTCGCTTCACTTGCCCGATGCAACGACACCAACAAACTCGTACACATCCGTAAGCCGGATAAGCTCAAGGTCGGTTCACAGCAAAGCCAGGGCGGTGTTCCGGTTCTTCTTGTACCTGGGTTCGTTCGTAATGTTCATCGCGTTCACGTGGGGACAGGATTTTCCCGGCGAAGATCCGAAATCTTCTTTGGTCTCGCACGCTTTTTTCGTTTGCATCACCCTCATCGTCGTGATCGGCGAGGCGGTTGCCTTGCATTCGTATAATTCACTCGCAACCAAGAGCTCTTTGCCGGATCAAAGCCTGGGCGAGGAAATATTCGGTATCGCCCTGATCGCTGTTTTTTGCAGTTTGTACTACGGTTTGAAGTGGCATTTGCTTCCCGCCGAGGTATACGCCAAACATCTCGATGGTTCACTTACAGTCGTATTTTGTGTTGCATTCCTCATAATTCTTTGGGCAGGCGGAATCTTCGACCGCCGCTAACGGTAAACTTCGCCGGCGTTACGCTTTCGGCTTCGCCCTGCCCGACCGTCGTAACTGTTCCCAATCTCTTTCGGTCTGATCGGCGTAGGCAGTGGCGAAGTCCGCAATCGCTTCAGCGAAGGCAGCACCGCCGCCGATGTAGCCGGCGATCACCTGCGGGTCGCCGGAACGAGCGTGGCCACGGGCGAGCAGTTCGCCGCAGACTTCGGCGTAGGCTTTCAAATTTGTGCCTGCCAAATCCTGAATTTCGATGGATCCTTTGTGGTCTTTGAGCTGACGGACGAGATATTGACGATTGCCGATGTGCGTCCAGCCGAGAAAGGGATCGGTCTGGATCTGCATGAACTTTGCTCCCTCGGCGACGCGCTGGCCGTTGTGCTGCGCTGAGTGCGCGTCAGGCAGATAGGGCGCGTAGGCTGAGGTGGTCTCTTCCTTGATCTGCAGGAAGAGCGGATCGCCGGGGCCATTGCCCTCAAGGTAGATGCAGTAGTCGCGCAGGCCAACGGATCCGGTGCCAACCACTTTGAAGGCCACGTCGACAGGCCGGTAGAAGTCCAGCAGGTGCTGCCGCTGCGGCTCCAGCATCTGGCGGTAGGGACCGAGCGATGCGATTACGGCGGCTGCGCGCGCGCCTGTGACGCGCGTAAGCATGGGTTTGGATTCTTTGAACCGCCGTCGCGCTCCGGGCTGGGACGAAACGGGCACGGTGAGCTGCTGGAGCGTGTGCTGCGGCGTGGCGCGCTCAGCCTTAGCGAACGCGATCTGCACTGGCCGGGTCAAACCCAGGCGGTGCACCAGGAAACGGTTCATTTCAATGAGCGGCATGCGGGCAAATGTGCGCATTTGCACGGCGTAGCGTTCGATGCAAGCCGCCGCGGCTTTTCGCGCCGGGCTGGTTTTGTGTCCAGCTTCGCGGCCAGCGAGCACCAGCGATGCAGCCATCCGTTTCAGGTCCCATTCGAAGGGGCCGCGGATGGTTTCGTCGAAGTCGTTGATGTCGAAGACAAGGCGGCCATCGGGCGCGGCGAAAGCGCCGAGGTTGCGCACGTGCGCATCGCCGCAGAGCTGGCTGACGATACCGGTCGAAGGGAGCTGGGCCAGGTCCGCCGCCATGACCGGCGCCGCTCCGCGAAAGAACCCGAATGGCGACTGGGCCATAAGCTGGTACTTGAGAGCGATGAGCGCGGGGATGCGGCCGCGCATGGATCTCTCCACGATTGCCAGCGCGGAGACGGGCCGGTCCTTGCAGTACAGCGCATCGTTTTGGTGGCGGCCCACCTGCTTGCGCCGTGCCTGGCCGAGAGCGCGGCGTTCTTCGGGAGTTGCCCAACGCATACTGCGGAACATACACCGTCACCCGTTACGGCGCAAAACGACGCAAACATGATCGGGCCGAGGGTTCGATCTCCATATCGGATGTTCGGCTGCACTTCTATTGCGGCGGGGTGTGGCCGATGAATTTGTCGGCCCACTGAATGAACCACTTCATATTGGGCGCATCTGTGTGGCCGCCGTCGTGCTGCCGCCAGGCGAGTTGTCCATCGAGAAGCCCCTGGTTGACCGGCGGCATCTTTGCGGTTCGATAGTCGCCTTCGACATCGAGGCCCTTGGCGCCGAGCAAGGTGAAGACACGGCTTGCGTCGACGGTGGCCATGAAGCTGCCCTTCGTGGTCGAGCCACCTGGCATCACCCTTCTCCGGAATGCCGTAGCTGATAAAGGTGAGGCGTGGCGCGCAGAGGGCGATGAGTTCGTTTGAATCGACCGGAATGTCGCCGGGATTCATGCTGCCGAAGGTGGCCTCAGAGGCGCCGTACTTGATGAAGTTGCCGGCCATCCAGTAATACTCGCCGCCGGCCAGGCTCTCAACGGCCTCGCCGAAGTTGCGGCGCAGCAGGGTGGCTCCGCCTTTGCCGGAGGAACCGACCAGGACCATGGCAAAATCGCTGATCGAAGGCCATGGTGATCAAGCGCGGCCTTACCGTAGCGCGATACGCCTTCGATGCCAATGTGCTTCGCATCGACCGCGGGATCGGTCTCGAGATAATCGAGACCACGCCCCGCGCCCCAGGCCCACGCGCGCAGTGCGCCCCAGTCTTCCGGCTTGCGCGGCTGTCCTTTGTTCACCAGGCCGATGATGCCGCGCGTGAGGCCGGCGCCGTTATCGGCCTGCACGCTGGCCGGATCGAAGCAGCACAAAGCCCCAGCCGGCAGCCACGAGCTGCCATGTCGTTAGGCGGGTCGCCGTCCGCGTTCAACTGCGGAGGCTGAAACAGG
Organism: uncultured Acidobacteriaceae bacterium; assembly: GCA_963758785.1. GTDB lineage: Bacteria > Acidobacteriota > Terriglobia > Terriglobales > Acidobacteriaceae > Telmatobacter. The sequence continues at coordinate 176,758 of CAVWXA010000003.1, read as the reverse complement.
GGGCTCTCCTTGACCGGCTCCCATGCGGGATGCTGGGCGAAGACTTCCTTGAGCGACGGATCCTGCTGGAGGAGCAGCGCCTTCCATGCCGCGTTGATGCGGTCGAGTTCTTCGCCGCGTGGTTCGTTGGGATTGGGAAAGCCGGCGCGGCCGAACATCATGAGCACCGGCACCGGGCCCTTTGCATTCGCGGGCGTCACCAGCGTCATGTGAATGCTTGACGCTGATTGCCGGGTACGACGAGTTGTCGACCTCGCCGATGAGGTCCTTGGCGATGACCGGCGTGAAGCCGATCATCTCGTGATCGACGGCGGTGACGGTCCAGCTGACCTTGGGCACGTTGTTGGGAACGCGGCCGTAGACATACTTTGAGAACATCTCCACCAGTTCGGGCCGGCGCTTGTCCCACCACATCTTCGCCGTCGTCACCTTTTGCCCGTCGTTCATGGTGAGCGGATCGGGAACATTCGGGTAGGGATTGGCCTTGGACTCGTCGTAGTTGGCGTGATTCGGAGCATTCTCGTTCCCGCTTGGCCCCGGGCCGCAGAGCCTTGATTCCGAGTTGATCCATCATGTTCTGGTGGTCCTGATCGGCGGTGAAGGTGACCGGGGGCGGCGCTGCAGAATTTTGCGCCAACACGGGAGCGCAGATGGGAAACACGCCGATGAGGCAAAGGAACGGAAGACCGGACCTGAACGAGAGGGGCACGGAAACGCTCCAGGGTGATATGCTTGCTTCGCCTTTGAAAAGCGATTTACTTCGGGCACCCATGGTAAACCTTTCGGTATGAAACATGCACGAAATTCTTGGCGATCGTTGCATTCGCTCGTCTTTGCGGGCCAGCGTGTGCGGCGCAGGCCGGCAGCCAACTGCGCAACCAAGCGGATCGGCGTGGGTAGCCAGTTGGGGAGCTTCGCAGCAGATCCCTGAACCGCAGAATGCGCTGCCGGCCGACGATCTTGCACGACGCCACGGTGCGGCAGATTTTTCATTTGTCGGTGGGCGGCCCGGCGCTGCGGGTGCATCTCTCCAATGCGTTCGGAACTGAGGCGCTGCACTTCACATCGGTACACATTGCGCGGCCGCTTTCGCCTTCATCTCCGGCGATCGACACCGCGAGCGATCGGCCGCTGACGTTCGCAGGCAGCACGGATGTCGACGATTCCTCCCGGAGCGGAGTTTGTTTCGGACCCGGTGGAGTTTCCCGTGGCGCCGCTGTCGGATCTGGCAGTGACATTTCATCTGGATGTCGCCGCCGGCCAGGGAGACGGGGCATCCGGGGTCGCGAGCAACGTCCTATTACGTGCATGGAGACTTTGTGAGCGCTGCCAACCTGACGGCGCCGAAGCATGTGGACCACTGGTACCAGGTCTCGGAGATCGATGTGCGAGACTGCGCCGGGAGCAGCAGCCGTGGTTGCGCTTGGCGACTCCATCACCGACGGGCACGGCGCCACCACGAACGGAAACGATCGCTGGACCGATGTGCTGGCCGCAAGGCTGCAGGACTCGCCGAAAACGCGCAACATTGGAGTGTCGAACCAGGGCATCGGCGGCAATCACCTGCTGACCGATGGACTGGGACCGAATGCGCTGGCGCGCTTCGATCGCGATGTGCTGGCGCCGGCGGGCGTGCGATGGGTCATCGTGTTTGAAGGCGTGAACGATCTGGGCGGACTGGCGCGAAACGGCGAAGTGCCTGCGGCGCAACATGCGGCGCTGGTGCAACGAGTGCTCGCTGCGTATCGAGCAGATCATTGCGCGCGCGCATGCGCACGGCCTGCGCGTTTACGGAGCGACGATCACTCCCTATGTGGGATCGGATTACTATCATCCCGGCCCTTTAAGTGAAGCCGACCGGCAGGCAGTGAACGCGTGGATCCGCACCCCAGGTCACTTTGATGCAGTGATCGATTTCGATGCTGTAGTGCGCGATCCTCAGCATCCCGATCAGTTGCTGCCGGCGTATCGACTGCGGGGATCATCTGCATCCGTCACCCGCGGGATACAAGGCGATGGGCGAGGCCGTACCGCTCGAACTTTTCAAGCATTGAGCGTCGCGGAGTTCGATTCCTGACCGTGACAGAGCAACGCATAAATCGCCTTCGCCGGCGATTCTTTTCGGCTTGAGGTGATTTACACTGAGTCATCCGGAGCCGCCGGCGTCCTCCGTCCATGCCTCCATGCCGGGCTCGAATCCCGTTGCGAATTCCGTTTCAGGAGGAAACCCCGTTGACGCGCAGAACCGTCTTTCTCACTTTGGTTTTTGTCTTGCTTGCGTTCACAGCCGGTTCTGTTGCCGCGCAAGCGCCGGGGAAGCCTCTGACGGTAGAGGCGATCTACGGCCATGGACCGCTCATCGGCTCGCTCCCTGACGAGCTCACCTGGTCGCCGGATGGAAACCACCTGACGTATCTCGAGGGCGGTGAACTGATGGATGTGGATGCGGCGACGGGCAAGACCCACGTACTGGTGAGCGCCGCCAAAATGGCTCCGCTCGACGAGAAAGGAATGTCAGAACAGAACCGCGACCACCGCTCAGCGCTACAACATGGCCAGTTATTTTTGGGCTCCCGACTCGACGCACCTGCTCTTCGATTCGAGCGGGCGGCTGTGGCTTTACGATCTGCACAACGGCACCGGAGTGCAAATTGGGTTTACCGGGCCTTCTGCCGGCGACGATCCCAAGTTTTCTCCTGATGGTTCCAGCGTCTCCTTCATCCGCGATCACGGGCTGGCGGTCATCCGGCTGCATGAAGCGGGCACGCCCATGGCGGTTGTCGCTCCAAGGGCGCCTGTGGAGGGAGCGAGCACACTGGCCCTCCTGAATGGCGAAGTGGACTGGGTATATGAAGAAGAGCTCGACGTGCGCAGCAACTACTTCTGGTCGCCGGACTCAAAGAACCTGGCTTATCTGCAGATGAACGAAACCCAGGTGCCGCGTTATCCGCTCACCGACTGGATTCCTGTCCACGCCACCGTGGATTGGCAACGCTATCCGCAGCCCGGCGACCCGAATCCCGAGGTGCATGTTGGGGTTGTGAGCGCAAAGGGAGGCAAGACGACGTGGATGAAGCTGCCCATCCAGGAGGGCGACTACGTTCCGCGCTTTGGCTGGGTCGACCACAAGACTGTGTGGATCGAGACTCTGAGCCGCGATCACAAGCACCGCGCTTTGTATTTTGCCGACGCGGAATACGGAGACCCGCGGCAAGTGCTCGAGATCAACGACGACAAGTTTCTCGATGAGAACTACGACGTAGCGGTGGGCGATGGAGCCATCGTGCTGACAGACTGGAGCGACGGGCACAACCATCTTTATCTCTACAGCTACGACAAAGAGAAGCCGCTTGCCGCCGATGCAAAGCTGGAGCGGCAACTGACCAAGGGCGATTTTGAAGTGGGCGATGTGTATAACGTGGACACCGCGAGCAAAGTGGTGGACTACGCATCGAATGAAGGCAACCCGCTGGAGCAGCAGCTTTGGCAGGTAACGCTTTAACGGCGAGCGCAAGCAATTGAGCACGGGCGCGGGATTTCATCAAGCCACTTTTCTGCCCGACGGCGGCGCCTTCACCGATAAGTATTCGACGCGCATGCAACCGCCGGTGATGCGGATCTGCAAGGCCACGGGCCGGGCAGGCGCGCCAGATGCGGCGAGCATTGCCGCGTGTTCTGGGAGACGCACGCGCTCGATTCCTACCATCTGCACGCGCCGGAGCAGCTTGAAGTGAAGGCGCACGATGGAACCACGCTCTACGCCACGCTGCTGCTGCCGGCGGGCGCACCAACCCGGCCACCGTGCCGCTGATCGTGAATCCCTACGGAGGGCCCCACGACCAGTCGGTAGCAAATGCACTGGAAGGACGCCCTGCTCTTCGATGAGCTGCTTGCGCAGCATGGATTTGCCGTGCTCCACGCCGACAATCGCGGCATGGGCGGCCGCGGGCGCGCCTTTGCGCAGGCGGCGTATCGCAACTTTGGCCCGGTGCAGCTTGAAGACCAGTTGACGGTGGTGGACGCGGCGCTGGCAAAGTATCCGCAACTGGATCCCGAAGCGGCTGGGCTGGTGGGGCTGGAGCTGGGGCGGCACGTTCACGCTCTATGCCATGACGCACTCTGACCGCTTCCGCGCCGGCGTGGCCGTTGCGCCGGTTACCGACTGGCGCGACTACGACTCGATCTACACCGAGCGCTACCTGGGCCTGCCCGCGGAGGACCCGGACGGCTACCGCGACTTTTCGGTGGTGAACTCGGCGGCGAATTTGAAGGGGCGGCTGCTGCTGGCGCACGGAACCGGCGACGACAATGTGCACATCGAAAACACGGTGCAGTTTGTGCAGAAGCTGATCGAGGCCGGCATCCCTTACGATCTGCAGATTTACCCGCGCAAGACGCACTCGATCGCGGGACCGGATGTGCGCACGCATCTCTACAACCGGATCCTGGCGCAGTTTGAGATGTATCTGAAGCCGGAGGTATCGGCTGCGGGCGGGCAATAGACGAATTTCAGACTTCGTGGCGATTGAAGAGTTCGTCTTTCTTGCGCTTGGGGCACTGCGTGCACTCCAGGCAGCAGACAAGCAGCACGGCTACGCCCACCGTGACCAGTACGGCCAGTATGCTTCCGTTCACCACGAGCCAATGCGCGAGGTTCTGCATCTTTGGTCACCACCTCTGGTGCGATCAGGGCCCTATGCGGGGGGGTGGCGGGCGCGACGCGATTCGGAGTACTTGGACGGCGTCCGTCCATTTAAAGTTTAGCCCAGGTGGCTCAGGGAGGATACATTACCGTCGATACGTATCGATTTCATGGAATTTGATTGCAATAGTAGAGAACAAAAGGCGAAAATAACCTTGGAATGGCCACCGGTTCCAATCCGGCGTTGTCTCCCGTTCCCGAGGAGTGGCCGGAAGAGCTTGCCAGCCTAATGCCTGGAAACGAGGGGGCAAGACGCGAGCCGGAGAACACGTCTGATGCGGATCCGGATCATGGGCTCGAGCTGAACTGGCTGTTCGTCGATCTGAACTCCTACTTTGCCTCGGTGGAGCAGGAGGCGCGGCCGGAGCTGCGCGGCCGGCCGGTGGGCGTGGTGCCCATGATGGCCGACACCACCTGCTGCATCGCCGCCAGCTACGAGGCCAAGGCCTTCGGCGTGAGGACGGGAACCATCGTCGCCGACGCCAAACGGATGTGCCCGGAGATCGTGCTGGTCGAGGGGCGCCACGAGCTTTACACCGAATACCATCACCGCGTTGTGGAAGCCGTGGAGAGCTGCGTGCCGGTGACCGCGGTGTGCTCCATCGACGAGATGGCCTGCCGGCTGATGGGCCGCGAGCGGCCGCTGCTGGCGGCGCATCGATCTGGGGCATGCGGGTGAAGGCGAGCATCCGCGAGCGAGTCGGGCCGAACGCTGCGCAGCTCGGTGGGACTGGCGACCAACCGCTATCTGGCCAAGATAGCCAGCGACATGGAAAAGCCCGACGGCCTGGTGGCGCTGCCGCTGGACATTCTGCCCGAAGCGCTGCGCCAGCTCACGCTGCGCGATCTGCCCGGCATCGGCGCGCGCACTGAGAAGCGGCTGAACGAAAAAGGCATCCACACCATGGACGATCTGCTGGCGCTCGACTGCGAACAGGCCGGCGAGATGTGGGGATCGGTGTGGGGCGAGCGGCTGTGGCACTGGCTGCGCGGCGAAGACTTCGAGATGGTCGGAAACCGAGCACCAGAAGTCGATCAGCCACTCGCATGTGCTGGCGCCGGAGATGCGCACCGCGGAAAAAGCCTGGGCCGTGGCGCACAAGCTGCTGCACAAAGCGGCCATGCGGCTGCGCGCGGCATGGGCTGTGGGCCAGCAACATCGGCCTGGCGATCGGCTTTGCGGTGCCGCGCAGCGAGAATACGCCGGTGAGCCGCTTCGGCGTGCCGCGCGCGGCTGGCGCAGCGAGATCAAGCTGAGCGAGTGCCAGGACAATCAAACGCTGATCGCCGCGCTGCGCCGTTTGTGGGAGTCGCGACCTGCCGGAGCGCAGTACGAGCATCCCTACTTCATTGGCGTGCAACTTGAACAACCTGGTTCCCGACCGGCTGCACACGCTGACGCTCTTCGACGGCCTCGAAGAAGAGCAGAGCCGCACGCGGCTGCTGGCGACGATGGACCAGCTCAACGACAAATACGGCATGAGCACGCTGGCGCCCGCCGCGATGCTGACGGCCTACAAGGCCGCGCCGACGCGCATTGCGTTTAACAGCATTCCGGATTTGTTTTGAAAGCAGGGGTCAGGGGTCAGGGGTCAGTGATCAGAGCGGCCCGGCGCGAGCGAGTGGGGATTGAGTTTGCCGATGCGGCCGTGCGGGCCGACGACGAAGGGGAGCGAGAGCGCGTTCCAATTGCGGTCGGCTTCGGAGGGCTCGTGCAGCGCGGGATCGGGATGCAGCGCGCGCCAGTTGCGGCCGTCGTCGGTGGAGATGTCGGTGCCGTTGGGGCCGACGGTGATCCAGGTTTTGGTTGGGGCGTCGTAGGCGACGGCGGAGCGGTAGCCGTGGGGTGGGGTTTGCGCCGGGAGCCAATGCAGTCCACCGTCGAGACTGATCGCGGCAGTGCCGGATGCCCTAGACGGTTCATTGTAATCACCGCCGACCGCTATGCAGGTCGCATTCGACGGAAAGTAGTAGACGCGCGGCCCCTCCCGCGACTGAGCGGCAATCTCTTCGGTGAGGCTCTTTGGAGCGAAGGAGTAAGAGGTCGCGACTGAGAATGCTCCAGCTGACTCGCCGGTGTCGAGAGGGATGTCGCCGCCAACGTATTTCCAAGAGACATGAGGGTCATGTTTCACATATTCCGAGAGAAGACGGCTTCGGCTTCCCGATGCGCCTCCAGTCACGAACAATTGTCCCCAACCCGCAGTAAGAAGGATGGATGAATTGCTGGCCGCAAAAAGGCCCTCGCCTTCTTTCGCCGATGGCAGTCCTGCTTCGCCCCCAGCGAGCCTCGTCCAGTGATCACCATCCTTAGAGATGAATCTGGGAAAAACGCCATGCACGGGGTCCCCGATAACAAGCCCTTGGAGGGTTGTAGTGCGGTCGGCCCGGCCCGTCGGAACCAGCACGAATGCGATCGCATCCCAGAACCCATCCTCATCCGGATTCGTGAACACCAGCTTCCACGTCTGGCAGCCATCCGTTGTTTTGTAGAGGCGCGAGAGATCGCCCTTGCCGCTCGACATCACGATGGCGGTGTTGGCGTCGAAGGCCTGGATGCCGCGGAAGTCTAAATGTTCGGCGCCGGGCGGAATGGTGCATACCTGCCACAGATAGCCGGCATCTTCAGTGCGCAGCACCGTGCCGTTTGTGCCCGAGGCCCACGCCACGCCTTCGCCGACGTTGTCGATGCCGCGGAGATTGGCGGTTGTGTTGGAGTTTTCCATCTCCCACTGGGCCTGGGCCGCGTCGTTGGCCAGCAATAGAAACCCGAGCAACCATGCGTGGCGTCGCATACCGACCAGTGTAGGCCCAGAGGCAGGGATCAGGGGTCAGGGGCCAGAAATTCCCTGCCGTCTTGAACTTTTTCGGCCCCTCTGCGTAACTCTCTGCATCCCGCACCGCACTCCCCTGCGGATTTGGAGGTAGCAGCGAAATTTATGGCCAGCCGATGGCAGCGCGACCTGGAAGATCTCGTTGACGAGCATCAATCGATGGTCTTCTCGCTGGCGTTGCGGATGACCGGCGACCGAGGCCTGGCAGAAGAGATTGCGCAGGATGTTTTTCTTGCCTTGGACCAGAATTTGCGAAAGATCGAGAGCCCGCTGCATGCCTGCCATTGGCTGCGGCGGGTGACGATGAGCCGGTCGGCCGATGCGTTGCGGCGTAGACGAGTGCGCAGCATGAACATGTGGGTCGAGATCGAAGAGCATCACGGAGCGGTCAATGAAGAACGGGCATCTCCGTTGGGATCCCGACTGGAAGGCCTGCTGGCGACGCTGCCCGAGGCGCAACGCGCGGTGCTGATCCTTCGCTACCAGGAGGATCTGACGCCCGATGAGATTGCGGCTACACTCGACGCGCCGCTGGCGACAGTGAAGAGCCAGTTGCAGCGCGGATTGAAGCTGCTACGAGCCAAAGCCACAACGCATTTGAAGGAGTATGTGCGTGGAGCATGAACCAAAGGACGAACTTGAACCGATGGACGAGTTTGAGGGCGAATTGCGCACGGCAATGGAGCGCAGGCCCGCCCCTTACGGGCTGAAGGCCAAGGTTGTTGGCCAACTGTGGGAGCGCGCCAGCCGCAGGCAGCGGCACATGGTGTGGTTTGAGCGGCTCGCAGCTTCAATCGTGCTGGCCGGCGTGGTGAGCGGCGGGGTTCTGTGGCGCAACGCGCAGGAGCGGCGTCGTGGCGAAGATGCGAAACGCCAGGTATTCACCGCGCTGCGCATCACCAACCATGCGCTCGGAGTGATGAACGCGGAGTTGCAGGCACGCGACCGGGACGAGTGAGAACAATCGGTTGAATTGAGGCTGTGCTTTTCCCATGTCTCAAATTCGAGACATGGGGCACCCTCCGCAATCTGGAGAACGAGGAGAGATCGACATGAAGAACCGAATGATTGCTTTTGTACTGGGTACAGCGGCGCTGGCTATTCCGGCGCTCGCGTTGAACGCCGAGGCCGGTATGGCCTACGCGCAGACGCCATCGGCGTCACCGCTGCTTTTGCCCCCGCTGGTGGAGCACGAGCTGGCTGCCAAGGCCACAAACGCGACCGAGGTGACGCTGAACAAGGACATGCTTGGCTTCGCGTCGAAGTTCATGAACGGCAAGGATAAGGATCAGGCCGCCGTGAGCCAGTTGATCCAGGGTCTCGATGGCATCTACGTCCGCGATTATGAATTCGATAAGGAAGGCGAGTATTCGATGGACGACATCGAGAAACTTCGCCAGGCTATCGAGACGCCGGAGTGGACGCCGATCGTGCGCGACCGTGAACGCAAAGGCGCGGAGATCAACGACGTGATGGTGAAGATGGTGAACGGCGAGACCAAAGGCATGTTCATTCTCTCCGCCGAGCCGAAGGAGATTTCGATTGTGCTGATTCTGGGGAATATTCGCATGGATCAGCTGGGCATGCTGAAGGGAATCGGCGGACTGAGCGCTCTGGGCGACGTGGAGAAGAACAAAACTCTGGGCGACGTGGAGAAGAACGCAAAGGGCAAGGACAAGGATAAGACCAAGGACAAGGGAGGCGACCAATGACGCGTCATTTTCTTGTTCCACTCGGCTGTGCGGCGTTGTGCCTCCTTGTCGTCGTTCCGTGGATCGCTCATGCGGCGGGCGGGGGCGGCGGGTTTGACGGCGTGGTTAGCTCGATTGAGCGTCAGTATCATGTGCATGCCACGCGCATCCCCTTTATGGGGCTGGCGAGCCTGATCGCGGGCACAGCCACGCGTGGGGGCGTGGGCGGCGTGCAGGTTGCCGAGTTCGAGCATTTCTCTGGCCCTGTGGACGGCGAAGAACTGAACCGCATGGTTGAGGAGAAACTTGGCCAGGGCTGGGAGCGGATGATCCGCGAAACAAGCCGCAAAGGAAACGAGCAGACGCTCATCTTCGCGCATCCTGAAGGCAAGCGGATGGGGCTGTTCGTGCTCGATCTCAATGGGCACGAGCTCGACGTGGTGCAGGTTTCCGTCGATCCCGATCATTTGAAGGAAACAATCGGGCAGTACGAGCATCACGACCGCGACGACGGTGAATCAGACTGATGCCGGCGGTCCGGCACGCTACGGCGTGCGGGTCATCAGGTCCACGAACATTTTTTGAAAGCGCGCGAGATCGAGGTCGATCTGCGCGTGGACAAGGCGGACGCCAGTTTGCGGCTTAAGCTTTTCGGGCCAGGTGAGTGTGTCTCCGTAGCTCGGGCCGTGGCTCAGATCCACATCCATATAAATGATGTCTTCTTTGGTGATGATCGTCGGATCGAGCCACGCGCAGGCCTCGAGCTCGTCCCACATGTAGTAACGCTGTTGGCTCCACGCGGCAATGTAGCGCGCTGCAGGCGCCTGTGATTTTGCGATCGCGTCGAACGTTTGCTGCGTGAAGGGCGCCTTGAGCGAGATGTCGGTGGTGGTGACGTCGATGCGCGTCCAGTCGGCGTGCAGTACGATGTGCGCGGCCTCGGGATCGAACCAGAAATTGAACTCGTGACGCGGGCTGGTGGCGAACTCAGGATCGGCAGTTTGCGGATTGAGGCTGCCGCCCATGACGACGATGCCCCTGGCGAGCGAAGCGAACTCCGGATCAATGGAGATGGCGAGCGCGATGTTGGTGAGCGGGCCCGCTGCGTAAATGGTCACCTGGCGAGGATGGGCGCGCACCTGACGAATGAGGAAATGCGCGGCGTCTTCGTCGAGTGGTTTGATGGCCGGCATGCCTTCGGGCATGGGCGGAATTTCGTAAGGGCCATGCGACTCGAGCCTGGCAGGCGCAGCCCCGGATTCCGTGGACATTGCCGGACCGCGGCCCCATGCACCCAGCCAAGTCACCTTGCCGTCGAGCTTCTCTTCGAGACGCGTCTGCTCTTCAGTGCGGACGAGGGGAAACACGGCGCCACGCACGACTGGAACGTCGGTATGATTGGTGAGCTCGAGCATGCGCAAGGTGTGGAGTGTTTCTTCATCGCGCCATGCGTCGCCCGTAACGATGGTGATGCCCAGAACCTGCACATCGGGCGATTGCAGCAGGGCGAGCATGGCCATCTGGTCAGAGCCGCCCGGTCCGGAGCCATCCTGGTCAATGAGCACGAGGCGTTTTTGTGCGGGAGACGCGCTCGCAACCAGCGCAAGCAGAAGAAGTGTCGCAAATCTCATGTCAGGATGTTAATTCAGTGAGTGCGAAGCTTCCGGAATCGTTGGAGAGTTCGCATGAAGTCGAACCAAAATCCGATGGCAACAAACAATGCAGCGAATGCCGTCAACAGCGTGGGCCAGCTCCTGCTCGTCGGGGCAAGAGCCACCGGCGCGCCAAACACAAGGAGGCCAATCAGTATGAGGTCAGCAATCATTCGCAACCTGAATGAACCACGACCGCCCATAGCGGCCTCCTATCAGGCTCTCCCTCAAGTTAAGGAGCAGTTCTACAAATTCACGCGGGACCGACTGCTCCCGATTATCTTCGATCGCGGCCAAAGCCTCTCGGCTTGAACTGTGGAGTCACCGGCAGGTTGGTTTTTCCTTCGGGATAAATGACAAGAAAGCGATTTTGCCCTTCGCCCACGCTCGCGGTCTCAACGCCCTGGAGCGACCGGCAGGCGAGATGGAGTTGTCGCCGCTCCCGGCTGTTCATGGGCGGAAAGCTATAGGGGACGCCCGACTGGCGAACTTTCTCGGCGGCAGTTTCGGCGGCCAGTTGCAGTTCCTGGGCACGCAGGGCCTTGAAGTTGGCGGCATCGAAGCTGACCATGTCGTGCTCGTGGTGGTCAAGGCGCAGCATCTGCCCGGCCAGAGTTTCAAGCGCGCGCAACAGCTCCCCGTTGTGCTGAATGACGAGAGGCACGTCGGGGCCTCCCAGCTCAACGTAGATCTGGCGCGACTCGATTCCCTGCGGATCGCGCGCCCCATCACCGGCCGTGATGCGGTACTTGAGGCGCATACCGCCCAGCTTGTTCAGTGTGTTCAGGAATTGTGCAATTTTTTGGGCAGCCAGCTGCAGGTCATCAATCGGCATAACAGACAAGTATCGCAGAGAGGGCGCGAGGATGGGAGCGGATTTATCGAAATCCGTCAGAACTGCCAGCGAGCGTGGCCATGATCAGCAAGCCTCCACCGCGGATAGGAGCGTCGTGGAACCGCCAGTTCGCCGCGCTGGACTTTTATGAATTCCCGTTCAGATAGAATTCAGCCGCGGATTGTATGCTTCTGAGTGTGAATGCGCGGCACAACTTTGGGCGGGATCGAGCGCGCTGCTCAGGATTGCTGGGCAGCGTGATGATCCTGCTGCTCACGGCGGGGTCGGCCGCTTCCCACGCGCAGGCGCAAAACAACGGCAACAATCCTGAGAACTCGGCCGCAAGCGTACCGGTGATCACGCTCGACGAGGCGATTCGGCGCGCGCAGGCCAGCGAGCCGGGGTATGCAGCGGCGGCAGCGGCGAGCCGGAGCGCAGGTCTGGACAAGTCGATTGCGCGGGCCGGCCTGCTGCCCAATGTGGCCTATTTCAACCAGGGATTGTACACGGAACCGAACGGAGCGCACGGGCAGGTGGGGCAGGTCTCGGATACGGCGGACTTACCCAAGTTCATCGCCAACAACGGGGTGCGGGAATACTTCAGCCAAGGGATTGTGAACGAGACGCTGGGGCTGGGTCCGATGGCTGCGGTGCGGCATGCCGACGCGGCGGCGGCGATGGCCCAGGCGGAACAGGAGATTGCGCGGCGGGGGTTGGTGGCCGCAGTGACCGGGCTGTTCTATGCGTCTCTGGCGGCGGACCACAAGTTGGCGGTGTCCGCGAGCGCCCGGCAGGAGGCGACTGATTTTACAAAACAGACCACAGAACGGGAGCAGGCGCGGGAGGCTGCCCGCGCTGACGTGGTGAAGGCGCAGTTGGTGGAGCAGCAGCGGGACCGCGATGTGGAAGATGCCAAAGTGGCTGCCGAAAAAGCGCACCTTGACCTGGGGGTACTTTTGTTTGCCGACCCGCGGACGCCGTACGCGCTCAGTGCGGCGGACACGGTTTCAGCATTGCCGTCTCAAGAGGACGCGGATGCGGCCGCGAGCAAGAACAATCCCGAACTGAAGAGCGCCCTCGCTGCGCTTGATGCGAGCAAGGCCGACGTACAAACGGCATGGGGTGCGTTGTTGCCTAATGTGGGCCTGAACGTGACGTACGGCATCGATGCGCCGCAGTTTGCCGCAAACGGCCCCGATAAGGTGCGCAACCTGGGCTACTCGGCGAGCGTGACGGTGAATCTTCCTGTGTGGGACTGGATGGCGAGCGAGCACAAAGTGAAGCAAAGCGAAATTCGCCGCGACGCAACTCAGGTTGCACTAACCAACACGCAGCGGCGGCTGATTGCGCAACTGGATGAGGTCTATTCCGAAGCCCAGGCGGCGCTCGATCAACTCGCATCGCTGGACCAGAGCGTGACCACCGCAGCCGAGAGCCTGCGGCTGACCAAGCTGCGTTACTCGGGCGGCGACGCGACGGTTTTGGAAGTGGTGGACGCCGAGAATGCTTACGTGACGGCAGAAAATGCGCGCGAGGACGGTCGTGTCCGCTATGAGACGGCACGCACTGCATTGCAAACGATCACGGGAACGATGTGAAAAGAACAGGGAGTAGGGAATAGGGAACAGGGAATAGAGAGCAGGGGTCAGTGGTCAGGGAACGATGGATAGAGCGAAGAGCAAAATGATCAACGCGAACACAACCGGAACGGGGCGGCGGATCGTTTTGGCGGCGATGGCGCTGCCGCTGGTGTTTTTGCCGGGCTGCAAGAAAGCTGCCGCGCCTGAAACTCAGGTCACTGTTCAGGCCGAGCATCCCGAGCAAGGGACGATCTCTGAGCAGGTCTCCACCGACGCCATTCTGGCGCCGATTGCGCAGGCGGCGATTGCGCCCAAGATCAGCGCTCCCGTGAAGAAGTTCTATGTGGAGCGCGGGCAGAGGGTGCACACCGGCGAGTTGCTGGTAACGCTTGAGAACAGCGATCTGACGGCGGCGGCGATGGACAACCAGGGATCGCTTGAGGCGGCGCAGGCCGCGTATGCAACCACGACCAAGGCGCAAGTGCCGGAAGACGTGCAGAAGGCGGAGTCGGATTTCGCGCAGGCCAAGGCCAATCTTGAGCTGAACCAGAACATTGTGAATAGCCGCAAGCAACTGTTTGCCGAGGGAGCGATTCCTGGCCGCGATCTGGACACCGCGCAGGCCGCTTTGGTGCAGGCGCAAGGAGCATACGACGCGGCAACCAAGCATTTGGATTCAGTTCGCGGCGTGAGCCGCGAGGCCGCACTCAAGGCGGCACAGGGGCAGTTGACTTCAGCCGAGGGCAAGTACAAGGGCGCCGAGGCGCAAGTGGATTATTCCGAGATTCGGAGCCCGATCAACGGAGTGGTAACGGACCGGCCTTTATTCGCGGGCGAAACCGCGGCGGCCGGATCGCCGCTGATCACGGTGATGGATACTACAGTGCTGCTGGCCAAGACGCATATTGCGCAGAGCCTTGCCCAGCAGTTGAAGGTTGGCGACGCTGCCCAGATGAAGGTGCCCGGCATCGCCGATCCCGTCCCCGCGAAGGTGAGCATGGTGAGCCCGGCGCTTGACCCCGGCAGCACCACTGTCGAGGTCTGGTTGAAGATTGACAACAAGGCCGGCAAGCTCAAGGTTGGTACGGCGGTAAAAGCGTCCATCATTGGCAAGACCGTGGCGCAGGCGTGGAAGGTTCCTGATTCCGCAATTTTGACGGCGGATGATGGCACGAAGTCGGTCATGGTGATCGGCAGCGACGGCGCGGCGCATCGCAAGCCGGTCACGCTGGGCATCGACGACGGCACCGACGTGCAGGTGACGAGCGGTCTCGTGCCGAGTGACATGGTGATCACCTCCGGTTCCTATGGAATGGATGAAGGCACGAAGGTGCAGGTAGGCCCGGCGGCTGGTGGAGGGAACGACTGATGCCCGGCGAAGCTGCCGGCGACAGCCAAAGTTCCTTCTGGCTGGCCCGGTCCACGCGAACCATCTTTTTCTTCGCCGGCCTGCTCACGCTGGCAGGCATCTATCTCGCCTTCCAGGTACCCATCTCCGTTTTTCCCGAGACTAACTTTCCGCGTGTCGTGATCGGCGTCGATAACGGCGTGATGCCGGTGGAGCAGATGGAGGTGACGGTCACCCGCCCCATTGAGGACGCGGTGAACACCGTGCCCGGCCTCGAAACCGTTCGCTCCACAACCAGCCGCGGCTCGGCCGAAGTGAGCCTGTTCTTCGACTGGAACGTGGATATGGTGCAGTCGCTGCAACTGGTGGATGCAGCGCTCAGCAAGGCGCAGCAGGAACTGCCGTCTACAGCGCACATCACCACCAATCGGCTCACTTTCGCGACGTTTCCGATACTTGGCTACAGCCTCACGTCCGACACAGTTCCGCAGACGCGCCTCTGGGAGATCGCTAACTACGACCTGAAGCCGCCGCTGAATCGCGTCACCGGCGTGAGCACGGTAACTGTACAGGGCGGGCAGGTTCCGGAGTTTCAAGTTGTCCCTAACCTGGCGCTCGCTGCAGGCCACCGGCGTTACCATTACCGACCTGGTGAACGCCATCCAGGCTTCGAACATTGTGGACTCGCCGGGGCTTTACGAGGCGAACCACGAACTGATTCTTGGCCTGGTAGGCGCGCAGGTGCACGACGCCGACGGACTGCGGCAACTGGTGGTGAAGACTACGCCCACCGGCGCGCCGGTGCGGTGGCCGACGTGGCCACGGTGGTGCAGGCCACCATGCCCGTGTACACCACGGTGACGGCGAACGGCAAGAAGGCGGCGCTGCTGAACATCGCGCGCCAGCCCGCAAGCAACACGGTGGCTGTGGCCGACGCGGTAGCCGCCGAAATGGCCAGCTTAAAGAGCAAGCTGCCGCCCGGCGTGAAGCTCCAGGTGTTTTACGATCAGTCGCAACTGGTACGCGACGCCATCTCCAGCGTGCGCGACGCGATCTTCATCGGCCTTGTGCTGGCCTGCGTGATTCTGTTTCTGTTTTTGCGCGACTGGACCATCTTCGCTGATTGCCGGGCTCGTGATCCCGGTAACGGTTGCCGTCACCATCGTGGCGCTGTGGCTCATCGGCGAGAGTTTCAACCTGATGACGCTGGGCGGACTCGCCGCGGCCATCGGCCTGGTGATCGACGACGCGATCGTGGTGGTCGAGAACATCGTGCTGCATCGCGACGCGGGCGAGCACCGCGTCGAAGCGGTGCGCAAGGCACTCAAAGAGATCACGACGCCGCTGGTCTTTTCAACGATCACGCCGGTCGTCGTCTTCCTCCCGCTGGTCTCGGTCAGCGGCGTCACCGGCAGCTTCTTCCGCGCGCTGGCCATCACCATGACCGCTGCGCTGCTGACTTCGCTGGCGCTGGCGCTCACATGGACGCCAGGGTTGAGCTTTGTGCTGCTGCGCGAGCACGCACAACCGCAAGAGGCAGTCGCGATAGAGGAGCATGAAGATTACGCGGCGCACGATCATCACGCTGGGAATCTGCTCACTCGTGTTCTTGAGTTTCATCGCAAGGTCCTGGACTGGGCTTTGGCTAAGCCGCTGTGGGTGGGCGGGATCTGCGTGCTGCTGGTGCTGGCAACCTGGGGCGGCTATCGGCTGCTGGGCACCGACATGCTGCCGGAGATGGACGAGGGCGGGTTCATCCTCGACTACATCATGCCCGCCGGCAGCTCGCTCACCGAGACCAACCGCGTGCTCGAACACGTGGAGCGAATCCTTGCAGTCCATCCCTGAAGTGGAGACCACCTCCCGTCGCACCGGCCTGCAGATGGGCCTGGCCGCGGTGACCGAGGCCAACACCGGCGACTTCACGGTGAAGCTGAAGGCAAAACGCAGCCGATCGGTGGACGAGGTGATGGAAGACGTGCGCGAGAAAGTGAAGTCCGCGGAGCCAGAACTCGACATCGAGCTGACGCAGGTACTGCAGGACAACATCAACGACCTGTCGAATGCGCCTGAGCCCATCCAGATCAAGATTTTCTCTGACGACGCGAATCTGCTTTCGCAGCTTGGCCCGCGTGTCGGCGACGCCATTAGCAAGATTCCCGGCGTGGTCGACGTCGAAAACGGAATCGACAACACCATCAGCGGCCCTGCAACCAACTTCGCAGGTCGACCCGCAAGTCGCGGCTCGGCTCGGCTTCACTCCGCTGGAGGTGTCACAGGACGCGACGGCAATCCTCGATGGCATTCCCATCGCCGATCCGCTGATTGCAAACGGCCGGCCATACACCATCCGCCTGCGCCTGGGCGACGAGCACAGCGCATTCGCTTGACGCAATCGAGAACACGGTCTTCAACAGCAGCTCGGGGCACACCGCGAGCCTGGGATCGCTCGCCACCATTCAGCAGTTGCCGCCGCAAAACGAAATCCTGCGCGAGAATCTGCAGCAGCTCATCGTGGTTACGGGCGACCTGGAGGGCTCGGATCTGGGTGGCGCCATGACGAAGATCCAGCAGACTGTAGCCGGCCTGCACCTGCCGCCGACAGTGCGGGTTGAATACGGCGGCACTTACGAAGAGCAACAACAATCTTTCAGCGAGCTGCTGCAAGTGCTGCTTCTGGCCCTGGCCCTGGTCTTCGGAGTGCTGCTGGCCGAATTCCGCAACTTCCCCGCGCCCATTGCCATTCTTACTTCGTCGGTGCTTTCGATTTCCGGCGTGATTCTTGCGCTGCTGATCACCGGAACCACGTTCAACGTGGCCTCGTTCATGGGACTCATTATGGTGATCGGCATCGTGGCCAAGAACGGCATCCTGCTGCTTGACGCTGACGAACGCTTCCGCGCCCAGGGCGCCTCAGCAAGCGAGGCCATGTTGCACGCTGCACAGCGGCGGCTGCGGCCCATCGTGATGACGGCGCTCGCCGCGGTGTGCGGCATGTTGCCGCTGGCCTTTGCGCTGGGCGCCGGCTCGCAAATGCTGCAGCCCCTGGCGATCGCGGTTATCGGCGGCCTGACAATCTCCATGGTGCTTAGCCTGGTAGTGACGCCGCTGATTTATTTTCTGCTTACGCGCAACCGCGCAGACCGAATGGAAATGATCGCGTAGTTCCGGGACCGTAGGGCGCGAACCCGCCGGCGCGCATGGGAAAATAGACCCATGCCGCTCTCCGATCCCATTCGCCTGAGTTCTGCCGAAGCGCGCGTGCTTGGCGCACTGATGGAAAAAGAAGCGACCACCCCGGAGTATTACCCGCTTTCGCTCAACGCGCTCATCAATGCCTGCAACCAGCGCTCAAACCGTGAACCGGTGATGAGCCTTGACGAAGACGACGTGCGCCAGGCATTGCACCAACTGGAGGCGAAGGGACTTGCAGGCCGCGCTCGGGCTGCCGACGGCCGCGTGACCAAATATGAGCACTGGCTTGGCGAGGCTTTCAACTTCAGCCGGCCTGAGGGGGCGCTGCTGTGCGTGCTGCTTCTGCGCGGTCCGCAAACTCCGGGCGAGCTGCGTGGACGTACCGAGCGCATTTACCGCTTCGATGAGATTGGCGACGTGCTCGCCGGACTGCAGAAGCTGATGGAACGCGAGCCGCCTTTGGCCGCCATGCTTCCCCGCCAGCCGGGCACCAAGGAGCCGCGCTACGCGCATCTGCTCTCGGGCCCAGTCGAGTCCATTTCTTTTCCCGCCGCCGCGCCGCCTGCCGCACCCGATGACTCCGCGCATGACGAGCGGATCGCGCAGTTGGAAGCGACCGTGGCTGAAATCCGGCTCGAAGTTGCCGAACTGCGGCAGAAGATCGACAGTCTGCTCGCTTGAAACTTTGCGATGCCAGGGCCGGGCGCAGGCTTCAATCCACTGTCCCAGCCGCACTCCTCTGGAACGGCTTTTTGGCTATCATCCAAGCCCGCTCCTGCGCAGATTCAGGCTTCCGAAAGACCACGCCCAGTAAAGGCCACGCCACAGAACAGCAATCCAAGGGCAAAAAAGGTAATCGCCGCCAGTCCCCATTCGCCCACAAATAGCACGATGGACATGAAGTTGCCCGGAATTCCGACGCCCACAAACGCCCTCAGAATCCCGCCGCTAATCGCCACCAGCGGGACCGCCAAAGTGATGACGCGAATCTGTGCCGGAGTAAACGGCTCCACGATTGGCGATTCGGCAGGCTCTGTGGCGCGATACCACAACCATACCCACACCGCAAGAACAGCGATGCCGAACACGGTGCTTGAGTGCTGCAGCACCGTGTACATCTTCACATCTCCCGCAATTGGCAGATGTACGGTCTGCCTGAGAAAGCTCAAGTGCCGATAGGGCCAGAACGACCTGTGCGTGAATGAGTCCCACAGAATGTGCGTTGCCGTTCCAATCAGGATCGAGATCACGATCAAGGCCAGGCGCGCCGGCGGCCAGAAGGAGAAGCGGTTTTGCTGGGGCCTGATTCTGCGGCGAACTGCGTGGGGCAGGAACATCGAAAGCGGTTGCTTAACGTAGGCATGAAATAGCCAAAGTGCAATGAGACTCACCGGCAAATCGAAAACAAACACACCGGGTAGCGT
The DNA here is from genome assembly GCA_963758785.1 of uncultured Acidobacteriaceae bacterium. Lineage (GTDB taxonomy): Bacteria > Acidobacteriota > Terriglobia > Terriglobales > Acidobacteriaceae > Telmatobacter. The sequence continues at coordinate 157,497 of CAVWXA010000003.1, read as the reverse complement.
GTGCCCGTAGAATCCGCGAGGCTTGAGAAACATGAAGTAGGCGAAATCCGGGGCAAAGCATCCGGTCACCAGCGCAGAAAATTCAAGATGCGTTCGTCGAAACGGCAAAGCCGCAGCGGCGTGAGATAGCGTAAAAGGCATTGCTTAAAGTATCTCGCGCCGGAATGGCCCGTCAGCCATCGCGCCCATTGCCGAACTCCGGAACGGCAGGATAGGATTCCAATGAAAAAGTATCCAGGAGAAATCACCATGCGTCTTACCTCTGCCCTGTCCGTTGCCCTTCTTGCCTTGGGCACAATCGCTGCCGTCTCGCAGACCGCGACCCATACCCCGAAGAGGCCCGTCGAAAAGGCCGCGCCGCTGCAAGGCGCCGCGCAGACTCCACCCATGGGCTGGAACAGCTGGAACTACTTTCATCACGACGTGAACGACCAGGTGGTGCGCCAGGCCGCCGACGCGCTCGTGTCTACCGGCATGAAAGACGCGGGCTATGTATACGTGAACATCGACGACACCTGGGAGGGCGAGCGGGACGCCGACGGCGTACTGCATCCGAATTCCAAGTTTCCTGACATGAAAGCGCTTGCCGACTACGTGCACGCGAAAGGGCTCAAGATCGGGATCTACTCGTCGCCGGGGCCGCAGACGTGCGCCCGGTTCGCAGCCTCGCTGGACCACGAGGCGCAGGACGCGCAGCTTTATGCTTCGTGGGGCATCGACTACCTCAAGTACGATCTATGCACCTTTCGCCAAGCAGTGATGACAGCCCAGGCACCGAACGACAAGGCCGAGCAGATGCGGTTGATGGTGGCCGCCTACGCCAAGATGGACAAGGCGCTGAAGGCAACCGGCCGTCCCATCGTCTATTCTCTGTGCCAATACGGATGGGATGCGGTGTGGGAGTGGGGGCCCTCAGTAGGCGCGAACCTGTGGCGCACCACGGGCGACATCCAGCCCAACTGGCAGAGCATCTACTCCATCCTGAACGAGCAGGCGGGACTGGCGAAGTACGCCGGGCCCGGCCACTGGAACGATCCCGACATGCTCGAGGTAGGCAATGGCCAGGCAACAGGCTCCGACAAAAGTATTCGGTACTTGACGCCAGCCGAGAATCGCACGCACTTTTCCATGTGGGCCATGCTGGCCGCGCCGCTGCTGGCCGGGAACGACCTGGCCAACATGACCCCGGAAGTCCGCGACATCCTCACCAACCGCGACGTGATCGCCATCGACCAGGATCGGCTGGGGCACGAAGCGACGCGCGAATATTCTGAGGGCGAAGTGGACGTATGGACGCGGCATCTTTCCGGGGGAGCCATGGCGATTGCCGTGATCAACGCCGGCTCCGATCGGTACTCCACGCATCCTTTCCACCTGAGCCTGGCGAAGCTCGGGCTGCACGGGCCGCAAAAGGGAAAGGATCTGTGGACCGGCAAGGACATCACGCTCACCGACAATATTCCGCTCGAGGTCGCGAGCCACGACATTTTGCTGGTGAGGATTCCCGCGCCGAAGTGAGAAAAGCAGGGAATAGGGAATAGGGAATAGAAAAGTGGCGGAAGATTACCAACGAAGGCTTGGTACGATTCGTGCTGTTCTTCGAAAAGTTCTTTTCGATGCTCATTTGCGGCGATAACCATTACCGCTTTGCTTTGGCCGTCGGTTGGCGCGGCATTCCTGGCTTTATCAGGATCGGACAACGAAGCTCTTCGCTTTCTGTCCACAGGCGAAACGGGGGTGCCTCCCTGCAACAATCTCACTCTCGAATACGCGGCCCGATGCAGATCCGACCATCTCTGCGAGAGCATCCATAATCCTGGCCAAACAGTCTAACCCGGTGTACTGCGAGCGCATGGGCCGGATAAGCGCCCGCAGAGTGGAGACAGTCGCCGTAAATCTGCGTATGCGACCATCGAGAGTCCGCAACGCGTGATCTTCCCCTCATCCTGCAAGGCTGCATTCCGAGCTGGTTCGTTGTTTCTCATGTCCGCTCGGGACAGCGATACGAATCCTTATGCAAGGACGCAGCGCGTCGAAGGCAAGCCATTGTGGCCGCAGCGCGAGGTCAGCCGCGGTTGCGGGGTGGCTGTGCCTTGTTGTGTCCGTGTCTCTGCTCGCCGGGTGCAACGGAACCTTCCGATCTGCCAGCCTGCTACCGCAGGGTCCGGTTCCCGCACCGCCATCCGGCCCACCGGGCGTTGCAACCCAGGGCGGCTCGCTGAGCATTTCGCCACAATATGTGGCGCTGGGAACGGGGCAGACAGCTCAGTTCACCGTAAGCGGCGCCGGCGGAGCGCCGACGGAATGGTTCGTGAACGGTGTGACGAGTGGCAGCGCGTCGACGGGTACGGTGAATAGCAGCGGGAACTATACGGCGCCGGCAAGTGTGACCCAAAGTGAAAACATCACGGTGACCGTGGCGCTGACGGCGTCGCCTCAGCAGAATTACGCGACGGCGATCGTGGCGATCATCGCACCCGCGGTGGTGACCTGTCCGTTCCAGCTCGGGAACCCGCAGGTGGCGCAGTACTCGCTGTATCTTCCCGCTCCGGGAAAGATGGACGTGCAGTTTGGCACGACGACGAGCTATGGGTTGAATACCTGGCAGGCGCCCTCGCCCTCGCCTAATGGCGGAGATGTGCAGATTTACGTTGCCGGCATGCTCGGCCAGACGCTCTATCACATGCGGGCGCAGGTGACGCTCAACAACGGCGCCACCTATAACGATGCGGACCATACCTGCACGACGGATGCACCTCCGCAAACCTCGGCTGTTCAAGTCTCCACGCCCTCGGGAGCAGCACCGCAACCGGGCATTGAGATGTGGAACACCATTCTTCCCGACGGCGACAGCCAAGCGTTCGCCACCGATCTGAGCGGCAACGTGATCTGGACTTATTCCTATACGCACTCAGCAACCGATTACATTCAGGGCATCCAATTGCTCCCGAACGGCAATCTGCTGATGGTCATCTCGTATCTTTCGTCCATGACCACGGCGCAGAGTTCCAGCGTGATCAACGAAGTGCGAGAGATCGACCTGGCGGGAAACACGATAAGCAGCCTCAACATCAGCACGCTGAACCAGAAGCTGGCGGCGGGAAACTTCCGTGATGCGGAAGGCAACGTGTACCAGCTTGGCAGCTTCCATCACGCGGTGCTGCCGCTGCCCAACGGGCACATGGTGCTGCTGGCCACCTACGCAAGAACCTTCAGCGACCTGCAGGGAACCACCGGTTCCACCACTGTGATCGGCGACGCGCTGGTGGATGTAGACCAGAACTTCAATCCCGACTGGGTGTGGAACACCTTCGATCATCTCGATATCAACCGGCGTCCGATGAACTTTCCTGACTGGACGCATTCGAACGGCATGCTCTACTCGAGCGACGATCATAATCTGCTGCTCTCGATGCGCCACCAGAACTGGATGATCAAAATCAACTTCGTTGACGGCACGGGATCGGGCGACGTGATGTGGCACCTGGGCGAGGGTGGGGACTTCAAGCTGGTGGGCGCCACCGATCCCACCGACTGGTTCTATGCGCAGCACGGGGCCAGCTACTTTACGCCCAACACTACCGGAGTGTTTCGCCTCGGGCTGATGGATAACGGCAACGACCGCCTCTTCCCGACCGGACAGGTGCTTTGCCAGCCCTACGCGGCCACCACGGCGCAATGTTATTCAACGATGCCGCTGCTCCAGATTGACGAAACCGACATGACCGCAACCATGGTTACGCACTATGTTCCGCCAGACACTTTTTTCAGCTTTTTCGGGGGCAATGCCGAACCGCTCGCCAACGGAGATATGGAAGTGAATTTCTGCGCAACGCTGCGCGGCGCAATCGTGCAGGAGCTGAATCCGCAGGGTTCGCAAGTGGTGTGGCAGGGTTACACGCCCAACGCCGACCAATTTCACGTCTACCGGCTGCCCAGTTTGTATCCCGGCGTGCAGTGGTGAACAGGAGCCGGGGCAAATGCAAAATTCCCATCGTCGCTTCGCTGACCGGCTTTCAGCTCGCACGCGCCAAACACACGGCAAACCATCCGCGCGCATCGGTCCAGGTTGTGGTTGCAGTAAAGCCCGCTTCGGTTAGCAGCGCTTCCGCCTGGCCGGGCCGGTATTTGTAGCTGTTCTCAGTGTGGATGGTCTCGCCGGGAGCGAAATCGACCGTCAGGTCGATGCGAGTCAAAACGTACGCGCTGCGCTGCACGGCTAACAAGATGCATCTCCATGCGCGATTTCGAGAGATTCCACACTGCCCGGTGCGCGAAGGCTCCCGGGTCGAAGTCGGCGTCCAGATCGCGATTGAGCCGCACCAGCACATTGCGATTGAAGGCCGCGGTTACGCCTGCTGCATCGTCGTAGGCAGCCAGCAGCGTTGGCTCGTCCTTTACCAGATCGACGCCGAGCAGGAAGCTGTCTCCGGTTTTAAGCCCGGCGCGCGCCCTTCGCAGCAGGCGCGAGGCCTGTTGCGGCTCAAAGTTGCCGATGCTCGAGCCGATGTAGAGCACCATGCGTCGCTCGCCCACGCCTGCCGAATTGAAAGACAATCTGCGCGCGTCTCCGTCGGTATAATCCATCACCCGCGGCGCCACTGTGACGCCGGGAATCTCGCGCTCGATCCGCTCTCGGGCTCCATCGAGAGCACTGGCGGACACGTCGACCGGCTCGTATACCACCGTCCTCTGCCGCTCGACGGCGGCCTTGAGCAAAAGCCGCGTCTTTTCGGCCGAGCCGGCGCCCAACTCGGTGATGCGGAGGCGCGCGCCATTCGCTGCCTGGGCGATCATAGCCCCGGCGTGCGCGGCCAGAATTCCGCGCTCGGTGCGCGTGAGGTAATACTCGGGCAGTTCGGTGATGGCTTCAAAGAGCCGCGAGCCCGCCGCGTCGTAAAACAGCCAGGCAGGCAGCCACTTGGGCCGGGAAGTGAAGCCCTCCTGGACCGCGGCGGCTACACGTTCATCGATGCTGACAAGTGTGGCTGGGGAAGCTGCGACGCTCATGGACTCTCACTTGGATGCAGCCGCGCGGCTTACGACGCCAGCCGGATACCGGAAAACTGCCACGAGTTTCGGGGGAGAAGAAATTGCGGTAGCTGGAGCGGATGTGCCGGGCCGGGGTGACGCACGATCCGCCACGCAAAACCATCTGCCCGCTCATGAATTTGCCGTTGTACTCGCCCAGCGCGCCATCAAGCGGATGAAAGCCGGGATAGCCCAGGTAGGCGCTGCTCGTCCACACCCAACAATCCCCATACCACTTCGTGGGGTTCTCGTCTTGGACGAGTTCTGTGGACGGGAGCAGGCATGAGCAGGCCGGAATCGAGCAGATTTCCTTCGACCGGCTGGCCTTCGGCCGCGGCTTCCCACTCGAACTCCGTGGGCAGCCGGTAGCCGGCCCAGCGCGCGTAGGCGTCGGCCTCATAAGAAACTCACCTGGCTCACCGGCGCGGCTGCGAGCTGCTCGAGCGGCGTTCGCCGCGCAGGGTGAAGACGCTTCCAGCCGCCGCTATCGCTCGGTCCAGTAAAGCGGGCGCGCGCCAGCCGTTTGCCTTCACCGCATCCCATCCGGCCGAAAGCCACAATTCCGGCCTGCGGTATCCGCCATCGGCCATGAACTCCGCATACTCGCCGCAGGTCACCAGCCGGTTGGCCAGAGCAAACGGCTCGAGCCACACGCGATGCCGCGGCAGTTCGTTGTCGAAGCAGAAACCGTCGCCGGCGTGGCCCGCCTCGCGCAGTCCGCCTTCAAACTCCTGAAATCTCGATCGAGCGCGCCCGCTTCTTGCCTCGCCTGCTGTCCTCGGCGCCCTGCGATCCTTGCTCCCTGTACTTCGGCCGCAGCGGATTCGTGAAGAAGGCGTTCAGAATGTCGGTGAGCAGCAGCTCCTGGTGCTGCTCCTCGTGGTTCACGCCCAGTTCGATGCGGCGCAGCGCTTCCGGCTCCGGCTCGCGCTCGAGCAGCCGCTCCATCGCCGCGTCCACATGCTCGCGGTAGCGCAGAATCTCATCCAGCCCGGGCCGCGAAAACGACGAGCGCAGCCGCTTCTCAGGAAACGCCGAGAAACTTTCGTAATAACTGTTGAAGAGCCACGGAAAGTCCGCGTTGAAGAGCGGTAGCCGGGCAGAAACTCCCGCAGCACGAACGACTCGAAGAACCATGTGGTGTGGGCCAGGTGCCACTTGGCCGGCGAGGCCTCAGGGCACGACTGCACCATCATGTCTTCGGGCGTGAGCGGCTCGCAGAGGCTCGAGCGTCTGCCGGCGCGCGGCGCGAAATCGCATGGCAAGAGTGGTTTGCAGAATCGGGGAAATGGTTGCGCTCAAGGGTACGCTCCTCTTACCGGGTGAGTGTAGCCTATTTCGATGAAATTGACTGCCTTACCGGTTCAATTGGATGGCAGGATGCCTGCTTTCATGGGATTGATCCTGAATGTCGCACCAAACCTGGGGTAATGGCCGTGCCCCGGGTAAAACGGCAATCATACCTGATGGCGGTTCCTCCGGGTGAGCGACGCGGTATGTCCAGCGAGGGTTGACGATTCGCCATGCAATATTGATCTATAATTCGTGCGGACGATCCGAATTATTGTCCACCCCCTGGCCGCGTCGACAGGAGGGATTATGTCCAGGTTCGATGGGAACCGCGTCGGCCGTTTGATTCTGGCACTACTGGTAGCGGTCTTGGTGTACCGGCCAGTCCCGAGGACTTTGCCAGGCCAGGCAACCGATCATTCCCGCTGCACCGGCCCCCTCACCCGCTTCAGCCAAACAGCCTACTGCCGAAGAAGCTGGGGACTCCCTTGCAGCGCACCAACACTATCAGGCGGCCATTGCCGCGTACGCCAAAGCGCCGGAAAAAACGGCGGATCTGTGGAACAAGATGGGTATCGCTTACCAGATGATGCTCAACTCGAAAGACGCCACCCGCTGTTACAAGGAATCGCTCAGGCTTGATGCAAAAACTCGCAGGTTCTCAACAATCTAGGCACGGTTTACGCCTCGCAGAAGGAGTATGGGCAGGCCGACAAGATGTATCACAAGGCACTCAAACTCGACCCGCGCTCCGCGGTCATACTCAAGAATCTTGGCACCAATGAGCTGGCGGAACACAAATACAGCAAAGGCTGGGCGAGCTATCAGCAGGCCCTCGCCATCGATCCGCAAATCTTTGCAGATCATGGCAGCCCGAGGGTCGAGGATCCGGGCTCGGTGCAGCAGCGAGGTGCGATGAATTACTACATGGCCCTGGGCTGCGCGCGCGCCGGCTACACCGACTGCGCGGTCCAATACTTGCGCATGGCGTTGGATGAAGGGTTTACGGACCGGAAGAAGATTGCTTCGAGCGCAGAGTTTGCCAGCCTGCGCGACAACCCCGCCTTTAAGCAGTTGCTTGCAGAACAGCAACGCAGCCAGTGATCCCGGCTTCATGCGGGCCGCGCTGTAACCGAGGGCCGAATTTGGCTGCTGCCGGGTTGCGACGCGATTTCTCTTTCCTACAAATTGGTTTAGTGGTTTAATCACACAACCGAGCTGAGATGCATCCGGCGTTAGGAGCACCGAATCGCCCCTTCGATTCGCTCTCCGGGAGGACAGATGTTAAGGCTCAATGGATATTCCTGCCTGTCTGCGTTCGTGGTGGCGAGCGTGATTGTGCGCCCGAACCTCCAGTCCGGGGCTCGTGCACAAGCTCCAGTCGAAACATCCATGGTGGCTCCGCCTGCCGCTGAGACTTCCGTCAGAACCTCGCTGACCGCGAGCCAGACGGGCGACTTGCTCATGTCGCAGCAACGCTACCAGGCCGCAATCGCAGCCTACGCGCGATCGACTGAACTGACCGCCAGGATCTGGAACAAGATGGGCATCGCCTACCAGTTGATGTTCGATTCAGACGATGCCGTTCATTGCTTTGCAGAATCGCTGAAGCTCGATCCGAACGATTACCTGGTCTTGAACAACCTGGGAGCGGTGTACCAGTCTCAGAAGGACTACGACGCGGCGGACCGCATGTACCGGAAGGCGATTGAGGCAAAACCCCATTTCGCGCTGGCCTACAAGAACCTCGGCACGAATCTGATCGCCCAGCACAAGTTCAAACAAGGGCAAGAGGCCTATGCACAAGCGATGGCTCTCGATCCGGATATCTTCGCCGCAAGCAAGCGTCCCAAGGTCGAGTACCCTACCTCAGCGCGCGATCGCGGAGCGATGAACTATTACATTGCGTCGGCCTGTGTGCGCGCCGGAAATACCGACTGCGCCCTTGAGTACCTGCGCATCTCGCTGAATGAAGGCTACACCGACCCCAAAAAGGTCACTGAAGATACGGCATTTGCCACGCTGAGCGGCGACCCCAGATTCCGGAAGCTTCTCGAGGAAGAAACCCTCCAGTAAAGCGCATCGACAAAGAGCCGGGGGCAAGAGCCGGCCGGTTGAGGCGAGCCGCGTCGTCCTTCGCGTCAGGTATCACGTCTATGCTCACAGGCCTCCTTTGGGAGGCCGTGGGAGTTTCAGATGAAGACACGCATGTTGCTGGCGATGATTGCCGCCTTTGCATTCACTTGTTGTGCCGGCGCCCAGGATGCCGGCTCTGCTGCGCCGGCCACCCAGAATTCCGGATCGGGAAACGGTGGAGGGAACGGCGGGGGCTACGGTCAGCGAGGTGGCCGCGGCGGCGGCATGGGGATGATGGGCCGCGGAACGATAGGCACAGTGACTGAAGCGGCGGCCGATCACTACACCATCAAGACCGAAACAGGCGACGTGTATACGGTCCACATCAACTCGAACACGCGCATCATGAAGATGAGCGCCGGCGGTGGCGGGATGCGCGGCCAGGGCGGCGGTGGCGGGCAGGGCGGTGGACAGGGAACGGGCTCGGGCGGCGGCATGGGACGAGGCAACCCACCGCAACAGATCAACGCCTCCGACATCAAGGTCGGCGACATGATTCGCGTAATGGGCGATGTAGACGCTACGTCGAAATCTGTCAGCGCCACCGGCGTGATGCAGCTCGACCCTGAAATGGCCAAGCGGATGCAGGAGATGCAGGCGAACTTCGGCAAGACCTGGCTGCAGGGCAAGGTGACAGCCATTGATGGCACCAAAATCACACTCACCGGCTCGCAGGACAACGCCCCTCACACCGTTATCGCCGATGAGAACACGACATTCCGCAAGCGCCGCGATCCCGTGACCCTCGCCGACATCCAGGTGGGCGACACGGTGCGCGTGGATGGCGCAGTGAAGGATGGGAACTTTGCCGCAACGACGGTGAACGTGGGCGGCATGATGGGCGGCGAAGGGCAAGGCGGGCCGCGCAACGCTCCGCCGCAGTAACGCCGACCCGCCAAGTCTGGCTATGCCGGACGACAGATTTCGGTGCCTGGCGGCGTGGATTGCTGCACTTAGCCTCAATGCAGGCCGACACCGATAGCCTCGACTGCTTGCCTCTGTGAAGGCAATCGATTGTGTACGCCTGACGTCCGCTCTTAAATTCGCCCCAAAAAACGTTTGACACAACCGAAACATGCTGGACTAACCTATTGCATTTTCAGATAGATAGACTTCCTTCTGTTGAGCCAAACCGTAAGTCACTTGCCAGTTGTGGAATCCAAACTGATAAAACTGCCGCTGGTGCGAGAGTTGTGCTTCAAGCTCGACTCTGCGGCAAACGGGGTCGACCTGTTTGGCCGCAACCTTTTCGGGCTCGGCCAGAGAAGCAGCTGGGAAGGGCTGATCTGACGACAGGATTCGCGCACGAAAGGCAACAATCGCCGCGGAGCTTTGCCGAGTAAAAGCAAGAGGCAGGGCGCTCTCGCAATCTACGAAGAGCGTTCCCTAAACGCAGGTAAGTCAACCTTCAGGAGGACAGTATGAATCAAGAGAATCTGGCAAGACGCCGGTTTTTCGGCGCGGGCACGAGACTGTTAGTGCTGCTCGTTATCGTTGCAGGCACAAGTTTGCTGGCATTCTCGCAGCAGATCACCGGTTCGATCGTGGGGACGGTCAAGGATCCGCAAGGAGCCGTGGTGAGCTCCGCGAACGTAAAAGCAACAAACGCTGATACCGGCTTTGCCCGGACGGTGCCGACCAATGGGTATGGCGAGTTCCGCGTCGATTATCTGCCGGTGGGCAATTACACCGTGGAAGCGAGCGCTCCCAACTTCAAGAAGTTTGTGCAGAAGAATGTCGTTCTCTCCGTCGACCAGACGCAGACCCTGGAAATCCTGCTGGAGGTTGGCGCACAAACCCAGACCGTCACCGTCACGGAAGCTCCGCCGACCGTAGACACAAGCGACGCGGAAATGGGGAGAACCATCTCGGCGGCTGAGATCGTCGGCCTGCCCCTCGTGAACCGCAACGCGTACGCGGAACTATCGCTGACGCCGGGTGTGATGGCCAACAGCATGAGCCAGCAAAGCAACCCCAGCGGCACGCCGAATTTCGTCATCGGCCTTCCCTCAACCGATGTGCAAGTAAACGGCTCGATCGACGGCGGCAATCCTGAAGTCAGCTTTTATCTGGATGGCGGCCTGAATATCAACGGCATCCGCAACTACGGCAACCAACTTCCGAATCCCGATGCTCTCGAAGAGTTCCGCGTTGAGACAAGCGACTTCTCAGCTCAATACGGCCACATGTCCGCGGCTGTCGTCACGGCGGTTACCAAGTCGGGAACCAACCAGTTCCACGGGGCCCTCTTTGAGTTCAACCGCAACACCGACTTCAACGCGTTCCCCTGGAACGCGCCAAAGAACAACCTGGGCCAATTTATCAATGCGCCGTACCACCGCAATCAGTTCGGGGGCGTGATCGGCGGCCCGATCATGAAAGACAAGGCGTTCTTCTTCTTCAGCTATGGCGGCCTGCGCCAGGTGGTCGGCGCTTTTGAAAGCGGCGGCAGGGTTCCCACGGCAGCCGAGCGCCTGGGCGACTTCACGGGCGATCTGCCCAGCGCGTCGAATGCGAAGGTATCAAATTACGGGTCAACACCGTTCACCGTGGATACACCCGGCACCAAGACGCAGGTGGATGGAACCAACGCTTCCTCGGGCTGCACGGTTGCCGCGCTCAATTGCGTTCCGAAGAGCTTGCTCGACCCGGCTGCGGTCGCCATCATGGGTGGCACCAATTCGAACGCATCGATTCCGCTGCCCAACGCACCTCTGGGCACCTCGACGACGAATCTCCAGTGGATCGGCTATTTCACCGGCCCAACCAATGAAAACGAGTACTTGGCGAAATACGACCAGGTGCTCAGCGACAAGGACCACGTCGCGGCAACGTACTTCTTCGTCCGCACCACACAAAACGGCTTCGGTGGCGGCAACGTCGCTCCCTGGACAATCAATGAGTCGTACACCAACCAGACCAACGCCAACGTCAGCGATGTTCATACCTTTGGCCCGACCACGGCGAACCAGGCATGGCTTTCGTACACTCGCGCAGCCGGTGGGCGCGTCAATCTACCCACAGTCAATGTCGGCCAGCTTGGCTCCGCCTACACCATTCAGGGGCCCTCAACGTTGCCGAATCTCGCGGTGTCTGGGTATTTCACTGCGGGGGTATCGTTGGCCGGACCGGTCACTGCGTCTGACTTCTACTCATTGCGCGACATGGTCAGCATGACCAAGGGCAAACACTCGCTTTTCTATGGCGGCGAGCTCGCGCTCGACAAGGGCATGTTCGTTGGCAACCTGTATAACTACGGGCAATTCAGTTTTGCCAGTTCCGCACCTACAACAACTGGGAACGCGTTGTCCGACTTCGCCACCGGCATGCTCTCCTCAATGGAACAGGACACGCCGTATCACACGCTCATGAGCGCATGGCACACGGCAGTCTTCTTCCAGGACAACTATCGCATCACGCCTCGCTTCACCGCGAACCTGGGAATCCGGTGGGATATTGATACACCGCCAGTGGAGTCGTCGAATTTGACGGCTGCCTTTATCCCCAGCAAAGCGGCGCTGACAAGCAGCGGAGGCGTCGGCGGCACCGAATCCACAGTGATTCCCAGCGCTCCGGCCGGCATGTTCTTTCCGGGAGACTCGGGCGTAGGCCGCGGCATCATCTCAACCAAATATCACCACATTGCACCGCGCATCGGCTTCGCATGGGATCCGTTCGGCGATGGCAAGACAGCAATTCGCGCTGGAGCGGGCGTATTCTACGGAACCACAAGCGGCAACGAATGGAACCAGCCTGGCAACGCAAATCCGTATGCGGTTCGCCAAACCTTCGGCTCCGTGAACTCCATGTCGAACCCGTATGCCACCACGATGGTGAATGGGACCGCCTCTTCATTTCCAACTGGAGATCCCTTCCCGTACACCTTCAATCCCAAGAGCCCGCGCTTCCTGCTTCCAGCCAGCATCGAGTCCATTGGAACGAAAGTGCAGTGGCCCTACATCTACCAGTTCAATTTAGCTGTGCAACGGCAACTGCCAATGCAGATTGCCGTGACTGCAGCGTACGTGGGTACGCTCTCGCGCGATGTGCCGACCATGACTGACGGCAACTACGCTCCCTATGTTCCGGGTATCGCGGGCGAAAGTTCCGGTTCCGCGGGAACAGGCGGGTACAACGCGCGCCGTCCCTACGACCAGAACGCTACGGGCACCGGCACTCTGGGTCAGAATATCTTCCTGATCACCAACCAGACCGCCTCGTACCATTCACTCCAGCTCATGGCGAACCGTCGGATGACTAACCACGTCATGGTCGGCGGCTTCTACGTCTGGAGCCACGCCATTCAAAGCTCCAACGAGTCGGCGATCGGACAAATGACCGCGCAGGACTTTAACAATCTGTGGGAAGAAAAAGGCCCGATGGACGCGGATCGGCGCAGCGTAGCCAACATCAACGGCAGTTGGAACATCGACTACTATCACGGGAAGAACTTCTTCATGACGCAAGTAGTGAACGGCTGGACCATCTCGCCCGTTTGGGTGTTGCAAAGCGGGTCCCCGTTCAGTGTCACAACTGGTTCGGACAAGAACGATGACAGTGCCAACGCCAACCGTCCCGACCTGGTCTCGGGCACGAACGCGTTTCTCGATCCCCACCGCGGCCGTCCGGCGGCTGCCGCCGAATGGTTCAACACAGAAGCGTTCATTGCCAATGGACCGGGCGTGGCCGGCGGCATTGGGCCCGGCGGCGCCGACGGTAACGCACCGCGCGACTATCTGCGCAATCCCGGTTACCGCGATGTCGACCTGGGCATCTTCCGCGATATTCACTTCGGAGAGGGAATCACCTTCCAACTCCGCGGCGAAGCCACGAACGCCTTTAACCTCGTGAGCCTGAACGGTCCAGGGTCGAGCGGTCCTCCAACAACGGCCGGGGGCGTTCCGACGTCTTCGAGCTTTGCCGTGATCACCGGCGCGGCCAGCCCACGCATCATCCAGGTTGGCGGGCGGCTTACTTTCTAGCTATCAGGTGTTGCCTCAAAAATTCGGGCCGGACAAGTTCTTCTTGTCCGGCCTTCTTCTTGCTCCTGCGGCCGGGCGCATAAAAGAGCGGATGGAACCCGCGAAGTGGAGTCCCATTCGCCTCGATTTCTATTTTGTTTACTCCATCGACCGCAGGGTCCAGGCTCCGTTGGTCAGAACGAAGGTGGCCACGCGCGACGTGCTGAGCTGGTTGCCGGGGTTATGGGCGATGTTTTGCAGTGCATCCGGCACACCATCGAAATTCGTATTTTCGGTGAACGAGACAGTCCTGGTGTCTCCTACGGTCTGCACGTCACCGACGTTGCTGACCTTGGGATGATTGGCAGCAATGGTGTTCACCACAATCACAAAGTGCGGATCGGTCGGGCTGTCCGGGCGCCAACGCATCACGTCGCCGCCGTCAGTCAGCTTAATCACCTTTTTGCCATCAGGCGTCAGGGTAAAGTCGCCCCAATACCCGTTGGGATACCTTTTGGTTTCGAGCCAATATTTGGCTCCGACGCCCTGCTGCATGCCGGTATCGTTCACCGTAATGGCAATCGGCGCAGCGGGTGCCTGACTTTCGTTGGTCTGGATCATTTCCAACGCCTGGTCTTTCGTCAGTTCGGGCGCTGACTTGCAGCCGGCAAGCCCCCAACCCGCACACACGAGAACCAATGTTCCCAAAGCCTGCAACTTCACCGAGTTTTTCACGTATCCTCCGTAGACCGATTGATGCGGCTCGAATTCCTTCGCTCCGCCATTTTTCTCCTACTTTCGACGGCTGTCAATCCAGTTGAAAGTGACCCCGCTCACAATCTTGCCAATTAGCTGTGAGAAGCTGAAAACCTCATGGTCTGAGGCCTGAAATTGTGCGTATCTTCTCCGACTTCTTTTCAGGATCGTCGCTTTCACTCAGCCTCGATTCGATCGCGTAGAAGCTCAGTGCCGCGTCGCCCTGCTCGAGCAGGCGCATACGTGCGAGACTACCGTACCGCTCTTCAAGTGGATGTTTGCGCCGGTGCTCGGCCACCACCAGCGCGTCGGGCGCCAGAATTCCCCGAGCTGCTCCGCCAAGCAGCCCGAGTGTAACCGCATACTCCTGCGCCGCGTCGTACGGCGGATCAAGAAAGAGCACTTCATACCGTTCTGGTTTTGGACTGGCTTTTGAGACGGCCCGGAGAAACGCCCCCGCACTCTCTGCATAAACACGAAATCCGCTGTCGATTCCAAGGCGCGCGAGGTTATCGCGAAGCACCTTGAGCGCAGCTGGGGCTCGTTCGACAAAGCTGACATGCTGGGCCCCTCGGCTGAGCGCTTCAATCCCTACGGCGCCTGAGCCGGCATACAGATCAACGAATGCGGCGCCTGGAATGCGCTGCGCGAGCACATTGAAGAGCGTCTCGCGCAGTCGATCGCTGGTTGGCCGCGTGTCCAATCCCGGCGGAGCTTTCAGTACGCGCGAGCGATACGATCCTGCGATGATGCGCATCGCCAACAAGCATAACGGACCCGGTCGTTGGAATCCGCCAGAAAATGAAAGGACCGGCTTCCGGATTGCAACCCCCGTTGTGAATGAACGAGCCATCTCTGAATGAGTCGTCCGCACCCCGCCTGGGAGGGCTGGAGGCTGCTTTTCCGGGGCAACCCTCTACAATCGGAGTATGCGAGGTTGGTCAATCCCGCTGGGCCGATGGATGGGCGTGGAGATGCGCGTCCACATCTTTTTCCCGCTGCTGGTCCTGGTGCTATTCGCGGTCAGCGGCGCGGACGGCTGGCCTCGCGGACTGGCCCTGTTTTTCATGCTGGCGGCTGCCGTAGCTGTGCGCGAAACCGCGCGCCTGATGGTTGCGGCGTGGCTGGGACTGAGGCTTCGCGCTGTTCTGCTTTTGCCCATTGGCGGGCTGTTTGCCTACGCCAACCCCGAAAGCCAGGAGAAAGCCAACAGCGGAGCCGGGCAATTTGCCCTGGCGCTCGCCGGTCCGTTGGCAAACTGGGGCGCCGCGGTGGCTGCTGCCGGCGCAATCCTGGGCGCCAGCGGCGATTTGCGGCTGTTCGACCACCCTTTTATCACTCCCGCCCATTTGCTGCGCAGCCTGGTTTGGATGCAGGCTTTTCTGGGAGTGCTTCACGTGTTGCCCGCCTACCCGCTGGATTGTGGCCGGCTGATCCGCAATGCATTTGCGCGCAAGCACGGGTTTGCTCCCGCCGGGCGCGCCGCCGCCGGCCTGGGCCAGGTGCTGGCGCTGGCTGCCATGCTGGGCGGCATGCTGATGCAGGATCCATGGCTCATCCTCGCAGGCTTCTTCATCATGATTGGCGCGCAGGTTGAGGATCAGGGCGTCTTCTTTCAGTCGGTCGTGGATACCGTGCGCATGCGCGAGGTGATGCTCACTGACTTTGCCACGCTGTCGCCCTCTGACACGCTGGCCGACGCCTTGTACCGCTGCGTGCACTCGCTGCAGGAGGATTTTCCCGTGGTGCGCGGCCCGCAACTTGTGGGCATCGTCTCGCGACAGCGTATTGTGGACGCACTGCGCGACGAGGGCAATGGCTATGTGCAGTCGGTGATGTCGCGCGCCTTTCAGGTGGCGCGGCCCGAAGACACGCTGGGCACGACCATCCGCCGCCTGACCGCCGGCCACGGCCTGGCGCTGATTCCCATCACCGAAAGCGGGCGCGTGGTGGGCATTGTGAGCGTACAGAACCTGATGAGTTCCATGTCGCTGCTCGCCGAGCAGCGGCGCATCGAACGCCAGGAATCGGGAAACTGAAGGCTCCCATGGCGGACGGCCCTAAACCAGGGAGTGCCCCGGGGTCCGAATCTGCGACCTGGGAGTCGGAACCGTCCGCGACGCTCGCGCCGGGGCTCTATGTCGTTGCCACTCCCATCGGCAACCTGGGCGACATCACGCTACGGGCGCTCGACGTGCTGCGCAACGTTGACCGCATCGCGTGCGAAGACACACGCCAGACACAAAAGCTGCTCAATCATTTTCAGATCACGACACGGACCATCAGTTGCCACGAGCACAACGAGCGCGAGCGCGCGACCGCGTTGGTGGAGGCTCTCAAGGCCGGTGGACGGATTGCGCTCGTCACCGATGCCGGAACGCCTGCTGTCAGCGATCCCGGCGGATGGCTGGTCGGCGAGGCTATTGCCGCGGGTGTTCCGGTCATTCCGATTCCCGGCGCGAATGCCGCACTCGGCGCGTTGGTCGCGTCAGGATTGCCGGCCGGCGAGTTCCAGTTCCTCGGTTTTCTGCCGGAGAAGGCCGGTGCGCGCCGCACGCAACTGGAAAAGCTCGCTACTGAACCGCGTGAGGCAGCGCGCACGTTGATTTTTTATGAGGCGCCGCACCGGATTCTCGATACGTTGGCAGATCTCGAGGCCGTGTTCGGTCCGGAGTTGCGCGTCGTTGTC
This sequence comes from uncultured Acidobacteriaceae bacterium, assembly GCA_963758785.1. Taxonomy (GTDB): domain Bacteria; phylum Acidobacteriota; class Terriglobia; order Terriglobales; family Acidobacteriaceae; genus Telmatobacter. Next base: position 140,634 of record CAVWXA010000003.1, on the reverse strand, counting down.
GCGCGGGAGCTCACCAAGATTCACGAAGAGTTTGTGCGCGGTAATGTGGCCGAGGTCCGGAGCGAACTCGCCGCCCGAGATCGCATCCGCGGCGAAATCACTCTGCTGATTGAAGCGCCAACACGGGCCGGATCGTCCGCAGGGGCGCGAGATTCAGGAACCGCAATGGAAAAGATTGCGGACCGTGTTGCGCGCATCAAGGAAGCGAGCGGCGTGGATGAGAAGGAAGCTCTCAAACGGCTGGCGCGCGAACTGGGCCGGTCAAAGAGCGAGCTTTATCGCGAGCTGCAGCGCGAACGCGCGGCCAAACGTTAGCGAGTGATTCAAAGACAAAATTGCCGCTGAAGCCGGTCAGGCTTTGGCTACTTCAACGAGAGTGGAATAAAACGTTGGTCCGCCGCCGATGTCTGTCAGCCGCTCGCTGGTGAGGGAGTTTACGTTGGCGGCATCCGGGTGCAGCTTGGCCCAGTCCAGCCGCGCCGCCACCACTCCGGCAGGCAGGCTCGGACTTAGCATCGCCGTGAGCTGAATCGTGCCTCGATCGTTGAAGACCGACACTGGATCGCCGTCGGAGATGCCACGGGACTGCGCATCCTGCGGGTGAATCTCGAGCTTCTGGCTGGTCCGGGCTTCCATCTTGCGATGGCCCGGCAGATTGGCGAAGGTCGAGTTCATATAGTTATCGCTCTTGCGGCCGAGCAGTTCCAGTGGGAATTTCTTTGCCGCTTCGCCCCATCGTGATTCGGCAGGAGGAACGAAGCCCGGGAGCGGATCGAGACCAGCGGCGGCCAGCTTCTCTGAAAAAAACTCGACTTTGCCTGAAGGTGTGGGCACCTCGCCGGACGCGTACGGCCGGAATGGCCGCGTTTCAGGGTCGGCGTGAAACGCAAGCGGGATGTGACCGTCGCATTCCAGGTCTTCGAGCGTGATGTGCTCCATTTGCGGATTGGTCGAGTGGCCATCCGCGCCGATTGCCAACGCCTGGCGAATGATCTCTTCCGGCTTGTCGCGAAAGCACTGCTCAGTGAAGCCCATGCGCTGTGCGAGCTCTCCAAAGAGCCACACATTTTGCCGCGCTTCGCCGGGCGGCTCGATGGCCTGTTTTGAGAGCTGCACAAAATAGTGCCCGTATGCGCCCTGGATGTCGTTGTGTTCAAGAAACGTGGTGGCCGGAAGGACAAAATCGGCGTAATCAGTGGTGTCGTTAAAGAAGAGATCGTGCACAACCGTGAACAGATCGTCGCGCGCCAGGCCTCGGCAAACCGAGTTGTGATTCGGTGCGATCGCGCCAGGATTCGAGTTGTAGACAAACAACGCATGCACGGGTGGCCCATCTTCAGCGCGCGAGCCGAGCTCGGTCAGCGCGCGGCCAAGCTCCGACATGTTCACGGTGCGCGCCAGGCGGCCCAGCGGCGAAGCCTGCGCCAGATCGGGCCTGCGGACGGCGTTCTCGTCCCACTCAAAGGCGCCGGATGTGGAAAGCTGCGCGCCGCCGCCGCGGACCTTCCATGCGCCCGTAAGCGCAGGCAGCATGGCAATGGAACGCACCGCAGCGCCGCCCTGTTCGCATCGCTGCAGGCCGTAGTTCAGGCGCAGCGCTGCAGGGCGCGTGGTGGCGTACTCGCGTGCCAATTGCTCGATCTCGGCAGCAGTCATTCCTGTGTAGTATGCGACGCGCTCGGGCGTATATTCGCGCGCGCGTTCCGCCAGGCGCTCAAATCCGTGCGTCATTGCGGAAATGTAGGCGCGATCTTCAAGGCCTTCGCTGAGGATCACATGCATCATGCCAAGCGCCAGCGCAACATCAGTGCCGGGACGGATGGCGATGTGCCAATCAGCGACGGCAGCGGTTCGCGTGCGGTAGGGATCGATGACGATCAGCCTCGCACCGTTGCGCCGTGCCTCCTCCACCATGGGCCACAGATGAATATTGTTGCCGTGGATATTCGCGCCCCACGCCAGGACGAGTTTCGCCAGGCGGAAGTCCTCACTGGGCAGCCCGAGTTTCTTCCCGTAGACGAGCTTCCACGCTTCGCCGCCGGCCTCAGAGCAGATGGTACGGTCGAGCTGGCTTGCGCCCATGCGATGGAAGAAGCGTCGATCCATCGAGCCGTAGCCAAGCACACCGATGGTGCCCGCATAGCTGTAAGGAAGGATGGATTCCGGGCCGTGCTGATCGCTGATCTGCTGCAGGCGCGCGGCGATGGCGTCGAGCGCTTCGTCCCAGCTGACGCGCTCGAAGGCTTCATGCTCGCGGCCGCGCTGGAGTGGTGCTTTCGGCACGCCGGGCTTGCGGCGCAACGGATAGAGAATGCGATCGGGCGCGTAGACGCGGTCGAGATACTTGGCAACTTTGCCGCACAGAAAGCCCTGCGTCATCGGCTGCGAAGGGTCACCCGCGACCTTGATGGCGCGGCCTTCCTCATTCACCGTCACCAGCACCGCGCACGAGTCCGGGCAATCGTGCGAACAGACCGTGTGGACGACGCGAAACGGCGAGGAAGATGCGGCCGGGGCCATAGAACCATTCTAGGTTAATCTCGCTCCTTAAGCTGATCGCTCAGGCCCCATGTACACTGAACAAGCTATGGATTGCCTCTTCTGCAAGATCATCGCAGGACAGATTCCGTCGACCGCGGTCTATCAAGACGACCTTGCTTATGCCTTTGCCGACATCAGCCCTAAATCGCCTGTGCACGTGCTGGTCGTGCCGCGCGAACACATCAGCTCGCTCGATGAGGTGGGTAAAGACAAGCAGGCCCTGCTCGGTCACCTGTTGTGGACCGCAGCAGAGATTGCCCGTCTGAAGAAGCTTGGCGAGGGCTATCGAGTTGTGGTCAACACAGGCGAGCACGGCGGCCAGACCGTCGATCATCTCCACCTGCACCTGCTTGGCGGCCGCCCGCATTCCTGGCCTCCAGGGTAATGAAGCAGAATGCAAGGGAAAACAAGAAAATAGAAGATCTCCTCGGCTCGCTTCTTACCTTTTCCGTCCGCGATTCGAAGCCCGTAGTTCACGGCTACGACATGCCTCCGTGATCGAACGCAAGAGACGGGTACTGCGTTACGCTCGGTATAAGCAGACGGAATGAGACTCAACGTTGCAGCCACGCTGTGCGCACTGGTCCTGACGAGTTCCGCGGCCTTATGGCCACAGGTGCCCGATAACCTGCATGTCCTCTATCAGTCGAACCAGGCATTCGCTTTGCGCGATGCGGTCGAGCACACCCGCGCCCCACTGTTCTACCGTGGCGCAGTCGCCGAATCGATGAATCAAGTTGGCAGGGCCGAGAAGTACCTGCGCGCAGCAATCCAGGCTGACCCGCATTCCCCGGATGTGTTCGACGCGCACGAGATTCTGACAAATCTCTGCTTCAAGAATGGTCTCTATGGCGAAGCCCTCGCCGAGATGGAAGCGGCGCACAAAGAGAAGCCAGATTCGGCGGATGTCAACAATATGTTGCCTCTCTTCCGCTCACTTGCCGAATCGCCGGACATGATCGTGATCCAGCGAAAAAGTACCCGGCTGTTCAGAGTTGGAGAAGGCCATGGTGCGTTGCGGGTGGAGATCAACGGCAAGACGGTGACGTACGGATTCGATTCGGGCGCGGCCTTGTCGGTAATGGGGGAATCGGACGCCAAGCTGCTTGGGCTGACAGTGAAAACAACGGGGACGAGCCTGAATGAGGCGAGCGGAAGCGATATTCCAGGTGTCAGCCTCGCGGTCGCTCAAGACCTGATCATCGGCGGGTTACATCTGCGCAATGTCCCCTTTTTTGTTTTGCAGGATACGGGCGAGCCGTTCGCTAAAGTGCCAGTGGGCAGCCGAGGCCTGATTGGGCTTCCTGTTCTAATCGCGATGCAGGCCGTGCGTTGGACGCAGGATGGCCTGTTTGAGTTCGGGTCAGTTGCGCGGCTCAAGGAGCCGGTGGCGCGCAATTTGTTGTTTCATGGAACGAGCCCCATTGTGCAAGTGGGCATACAGGACAAGCTGCTTACCTTCAGCCTGGACACGGGCGCAGTGGACACCGATCTGAACCAGGGGTTTGCAGAAAAGCTTCCTGAGTTGGTTGCAGCGGGCCAGAAGGAGAGACGCGCGATCACGGGCCTGGGCGGTAGCAACAAGTACGATTCGGTTCTATTGGGACCGGTGGTCTTTCATTTTCCCGGCCGGGACATCACGCTCAAAGCGCCTCATGTCTTCGTTTCGCACAGCCTTGGCAAGTGGGATGGCAATCTGGGCAACGACATTCTGGGACAGGCGAACACTGTGACGCTCGATTTCAAGGCGATGGCTTTGAGTTTGAATTAGCCGAGTTTGAATTTGCTTTGAGGCTCTTGTCGTCGCGCCGGTCCTCCACGGTCTTGCACTTTCGAATTCCGCGTAAAAATCCCTGAAAAGGAAAAGGGCGCATTCGTTATGAGTGCGCCCATCCGATTTGCTTTTGCCTGCAGCTCGCTTTACATCGGCTGATGCGAGACTTCTTCTTCCTCTTCCACTCCGTAACGCCGGAGGAGGATGGGGAGGCTCTGCGAGAAGGCCGAACGCGGCATCACCGAGTCGCATCCCGCCTCAACGGCCTTCATCTTCAGGTCTCCCTGCAGGTGATTCAGGAAGCCAATGATGGAGACGGCCTTCTTGAACTTGGCCTTGAACTTGGGAATCAGCGTCATCGGCTTGGCGTTCAAATTGTTGAGGTCGAAAACCAGCAGCGCGGGCCGCTCGGTTTCAGGAGCGTCGTAGATGCGCGCGACGGCGTCCTTGTCGCCCTTCACAAATTCCACTTTTACGCCCAGCTTGCGCGCAGTCTCCTGAATCTTGGCGAGGAAAAAGAGATCCTCGATAAAGCAGAAAATGCGTGTGGGCGCGTTTTCGCGGATCGGCGCCGGGGGCTGCGCGGAATAGACGTCGGGATAGTAACCGCCGCCATGGCCGTTGCCGGCCGTGGGAATCGTTGAGGGAGGACCGTCTGCGACATTGCCGTTGACGGCGCGGTAGCTGTGGTCCATGGGTCCGACAAATGTGCGCGGACCTTTCTGCCGTCCCTTGCGCTTGCCCTGCGGAGGCCCTGAGATGCTGTTGCCCGGCTGGTGGGCGGGAGGCGCGGGCCTTTGGAAGAATTTCTTCTTCTTGCGATTCTGATGCTGATGAACGGGCTTCGGCGGAGCCGCTTGCGGCGGCGCTTCGGCCTGTATCTGCGGCGCCCCCTGTGACTGCTGGGGCTGTTGCATGCCGGCCTGTTGGCTTGACTTGTTCTTGCGGCGGCGGCGGCGGCGGCGATGCCCGTGCGACTGCACCTGACCATTGTCAGGAGCTGGCCCCTGTTCAGGCTGGGGCTGCGTCGTTTCTGTTGTCATGATGCGTGTACTTCCTGGTGCTTTGCTCTCTGTTGCATTGAGTTGCGTGTGCTGCAAATGGTTACGGCGCTGCTATTCCCGTGACCGCGCTCTCTCCGGCCTAGCCGAAATGCGCGATCGTTATGCCGGAGCGTACGTGCCTCTTGAAAAGGAGGCGCCACTGTGTCCGCCCATGCGGGGAAACGCTGCAGCCGGGAACGTCACCGAGCCGATCGTCGTGCCTCGGCCTCCGTGGTTCCAACACTTGAACCCTGTGAGAACGCGATTGCCGCTCTTTACGCGGGAGTCGTAATCCAACCCCATCAGGTCGCCGAAACACATTCGGCGCGGCCTCTGCTTTTCTCAGGTGATGCCCTTTCCTATGTGAGCTTTCGCCGTGTACAGATTGGTAAGAACAGAACTGGCTGGCGAAATTTGCTTGCTCGGCGGCGAGCTTGCTCTACCCAACCCTGGGTGGCCCGCGTCAGCCGCTTGATAGGCAACTCCGATACTACAGCGAAGCCCTACGCGTGGCAAGTGGCCCCTGCAACGGGAAGCCTCTTAGGTAATAACCGTATGGGGGGAGTCGCCTGATGCAAGAAACGCCACTCTCAAGAGTGGCGCTTCAACCCAAGCGTTGGGCCTGCGTAGGTCACTGGCCTCCCAGCCAAATAGAGAGCGACAGCTATTTCCGTCACCCTGACTGCAGGCTTCCCGGCCGGCTCTTCCCTTTTGAGGGATGCTCGTTGGCTTTGCTCGTGCCGGGTACCCGGTGTTGCTCAGGCTCACTGTGTGTTCTTCAGCGGCCGATTCATCACTGGCGCTAATACATCACTGGCGTAAATTACTTAGCAATCGGAGTTCCGTTCGGAACACTAATTATTTTCAATAACTTAAGATGGCCATGGACTCTGATTGTCTGAATTCTGGAAGTGCGAAGGCGAAATTCCTTCAAAAAACCGTAGGAACACTCTCCTCGGATTGATGTCTCAGGATCAGTGCTGGCATTTTGGGCAATAGTGCGTACCGCGGCCAGCCACAAGGATGCGGTGGATGGGCGTCTCGCAGCGGCGGCAGGGCTCGCCGGTGCGCTGGTAGACGCAATGCTCGAGTTGAAAGAAACCGCGCTCGCCGTCGGCGTCGACATAATCCGAGACCGATGAGCCGCCCAGCCGGATGGCATGCTTGAGTACCTCGCGCAGTGCCAGTCGGAGCCGGTCGAGCTCGGCTAACGTGAGCCGGTTGGTCCGCCGGCGTGGTCGAATGCCGGCTTGAAAGAGGCTCTCGTCGGCATAGATGTTGCCCACGCCGGCCAGGAGCGATTGATTGAGCAACGCTGCTTTGATCGGGAGGTGTCGTCCACGGAAGAGCGCGGCGAATTCGTCTTCGCCAATTGTGAGCGGCTCGGCGCCGGGTGGCGGAAACGCGTTGTTGCGACGAAGATCACGGAATTCGAGGCGGCCAAAGCGGCGCGGATCCACAAAACGCAGCTCCTGCCCCCCGGCCAGGTCGAGGCGCGCATGTGTATGGAGGGGCAACGGGGCTGTCGGATTTTGTGACCAGCAGCCGACCGGTCATGCCAAGGTGGACGATCCATTGCGCTGCGGGCGAGCCCGCATTCTTGTCGGCGCGTTTGCCGGTTTTCTGCGCGACGGGTTCGGGTGTTGCGCTCGATGGACCCAACTCGAAGACGATATGTTTCCCGGTGCGGTGTACTGCCAATATCGTGCGGCCAGCAAGACCAATGGATTGCCGCAAGGGCGGCGTCTTGAAGGGCTGAGGATGGCTGCTGAACCAAGCCTGGAGGATGCGATCGCCACGCACGCGTTTATGAACGCCGCGGGCGATCGTCTCCACTTCTGGGAGTTCCGGCATCGCTTCATTGTAGAAGATCGCGGCTTGCGGATCGCGTGAGGATCGGTTCCCTAGCTCGGACGCCGCGCGAGTTCGGCTTCCTCCGCTTCTTCGCGCGTTTGCAGGCTACCCCATTTCTCCAGGTAGACCACCCCCAGCGCGAGGCCGACCAGAAAGACTCCGACCGAAGAATATTCAACCAGGTTGAGCTTGCGGTTCTCCGCCGGGGTCTGATACACGGTGATGCCGTGGATACCTCGCGGCACAATGCGATGCACCTCGGGCGCCGGCCACGTAGGCATGGTGTCAAGGTAATGCGTGGAGATCATAGCGGAGCTGATCAGGCCTGCCAAACCGGGTAGGAGAAACAGCAGAGCGAAGAACTTGAGAGTGCCTAATCTCGCAGTTTTCATCGCTTTTACCTCACGCCAGCCGAGGTTCTAGCGCCGAGACGGCAGAGGGATTCGAGAAAGACGTTCCATCTGAAAGTGTAGAGCAAAATCCGACAAGACTCGCCACTATCGGGATTCCTGTTCATGCGCTCAAAAACAATGCGCGTTGCGAGAAGGATTTGTCGCGTGTCGCCCTCATGCCGATCCGCTGGTTGCGATTGGGTTTCGAGGCGCAACACACTACACTGAGCACAACCAATGGCCGCGCCAGACAACGCTACCGACACCATTGCCGCGATCTCCACGCCGCCGGGGCGGGGCGGCATTGGGATCGTACGCCTCAGCGGACCGCAGGCTGCGTCGATCGCAGTGCAGCTCGTAAAGCTGCGGCAGCCGCTCGAACACGCTCGCGCACGATTGGCGGACGTGCTCGATGCAGAGGACACTGGCTCCGCACGCGCCAATTTCACCCAAATTGATGAGGCGGTGGTGACGTTTTTCGCCGCGCCGAACTCCTACACCGCTGAAGATCTGGTGGAGATTGCCGCGCATGGGTCGCCGGTGGTTCTGGAGTTCCTTTTGCGCCGCGCGCTCGAGCTTGGCGCACGATTGGCTGAGCCGGGAGAGTTCACCCAGCGAGCATTTCTGTCCGGCCGGCTCGACCTCACGCAAGCTGAAGCCATCCGTGATCTCATTGACGCGCAGACGCTCACGCAGGCACGACAAGCCGCGAGCCAAATGGGTGGCGCGCTCAGCCTTCGCGTTGCTCCGGTGAAGCAATCTCTCGTAGAACTTATTGCGCTGCTTGAAGCCGGCATCGACTTCGGCGAGGACGATGTGGACGTGACGCCGCAGTCCGAAATTGCGCGGCGCGTCGAACAGTTGATGCCACCTCTGTCCGCACTGGAAGCGTCGTTCGCGCGCGGCCGCATCGTTCATGATGGATTGACGCTGGCCATCGTGGGCCGTCCCAATGTGGGCAAGAGCTCGCTCTTCAACCGGCTGGTCGAGCGCGACCGCGCCATCGTAACTGCAACTCCAGGCACAACGCGCGACCTGGTGACTGAACGCATCTCGCTCGGCGGGATTCCCATTGAACTGGTGGATACGGCTGGTTTTCGCGGGGTCGCTCATGAAGGCCTGGAAGAGGCCGAGCAACTTGGCATCCTCCGCAGCCACGAAGCTTTGGCCGATGCGGCGCTTGTGGTGGTGGTGCTCGACGCAACGCAGCCGCTGAATGAAGAAGAGCATCGTATCCTCGCCGCTGTTGAGGGCCGGCCGGCGATTGTCGCGGCCAACAAGCTCGACCTGTTGAAGCGCGAGGAAGCAGCGGCTTGTACAAGCGAACCCGCGCTCGCGGGACTCGCCGCGCTGCCGACCTCCGCGCTGACTGGCGAGGGCATTCCTGCGCTGCGCGAACGGATTTTGACGTTGGCTACTGGCGGAGCCGCAGCAGAGCCCGGCATGTTGACGAATCTTCGCCAGCATCAGGCCATCACGACTGCGCTTGGCGCGCTGGCCGACGCCGCAAAGGCGAACGCCGATCGCATTCCGCACGAAATGATTTTGCTCGACCTTTACCGCGCGCTCTGGGCCCTGGACTCGCTCACCGGCCAGACCACTCCCGACGATATTCTCAACCTGATCTTTTCCACCTTCTGCATCGGAAAATGATTATAACTAGTTTAGTTTCAACAATAGATAGGCCGTTCGTCGACCCTTCGAGCGGCTTGGTTGGAGACCTTAGAGCGCGCGACGAACAGCACGTCCGAAAGCTCCGGCTGAGGTAATTGGCGTTGCGCAGAAATAGTATGCGCATCCTCTGAAGGCAAGATCGAACTGCAGGGATTACCCGTGCGGGTTGGCAACTCCCCGGCGAATTCTCACCTCGGGTTAAACCGAACACTTGAGAGCGAAGACAAACTCCGTCCAATGAAAGCTGTGCGGTGTGTCAATCAGTCGGAGATGCTTCGCGCAATCTGTTCAACATGTCGAGATCCTCAGATACAACGGCAAGTTGCGTCTTCAAAAGTAAAACTTAGCCGCCACTTGAAGCTGCCGAGCCGAACTCGCAGTGGACGATACGGTGTTGAACGCCTTGTTTGTGATGGTAGTCTGCGGTTTGCCAAAGACCGGTGTGTTCAGAGCGTTGAATGCGTCCAGTCGAACTTCAAACCGCTTTTCCTCGTGAATGGGAAACATACGCTCAAGCGAGAGGTCGAGCCCCTTATACCAATCGGTCCGCAGCATGTTGCGCGATTCATTGCCAAAGGTGTAGGTCGGCGGTGACGCAAATGCCGCTTTATTGTAAGGTGCGAGATGGGTAGCGCCAGTGTAAATATTTCCCACAATGTTCACGCGCTCCACTCCGCTGGAGTTACCAGTGTTGGTAATCGAAGTTGACGCACGATAGTCGAATGGCGTGCCGCTCGTCAGCCGCGAAATCGCGTCGATCTGCCACCCTCCCAGCACGTAGTCCAGACCGTGGTTGCCTGTGCTGAAAAGCTTCCCTGTGCCGACCGGGATATCAAACAGCACTCCGGCAGCAAATATCTGCCCGAGGTTCGATCCACCTACTCCCTTGTCGTTTTGCCAATGGTAGGGATCCTGCACATCGCAGCTCGAGGCATATTCATCGCAGCCGAAATTTATGAGCTTTGAGTAGGTCCACGCCGCATGATAGGTGATTCCTGCTTCAATTCTTCCTCTTGAAGAAACCTGCAGTGCGTTGTAATTACTGGTTCCAATGCTCTGCACGTAACCCTTCTGCGGCATGATGTACGTGTAAGGCGCACGCGATTGTGGCGTACCAGGTCCGGGGGTCAACGCTGCGTTGCCCGTCATCTGCATCATCTCCCGACGATTCTTCGCACCGACATAATTCACGTCGATCAACGATCCGTGATGGAACTCCCGCTCGAATCCCGCGTTGTACTGGTCAGAGTAGGCATTGGGAAGATGCGGATCGAGGAAGCCGTCGTTTTGGGTAAATGGAGTTGCCGCCGGAATAATCGCGCCGGTACCGATCCCGAGCGGATCCTGGTAGGTGACGATCGGCGTTCCGGCACTATTCAGAGTGCTGGGCGTAGCCAGGTAGGCAACGTTGGGCCAGCTTTCAGTGAAATTCGATCCAAATCCAACGACGGCGGCCCAGTTATCGAAGAATCGGCCATACGCCGCGCGGAACGCCGTTTTTGAGTCGATCCTATACGCCAGACCGACTCTTGGTTGAATGTTGTCGTAGGTATTGCCGATGAGCTTCCCTGCGGTCGAAACGGTAACATCCGCGGGTAAAGTGCCGCCCGGAATGCAAGGAGCGGATTGTGTGGCTGAACATGCGGGAGCCGGGACCTGAAGAACGTAGGTCCCATTGTTCAGATCCATGTTCCCGGTGACGTCTGTCCCATCGTATCGATTGCCTTCGCGGGGCCAGTCAGTAATGTCGTAGCGGAGACCAAGATTGATGGTCAGGCGGTTATTGAACTTCCACTGATCGGAGACATACATGCCGTAGATTTTCCCACCACGAAGAACTGCCACCACATTGTCGAGTTCGCCATAGCTGGGAATGCCAAGGAGGAACGAAGCAAATCCGTCGCCGCCAACGGATGCGGTACCCGTGGAAGTCTGGTTCGTGCTGAAAGTTTCTGTGCTTCCGTAGAACGGTTGAATCTGATTGTCGGTATCGAAGCTAAATCCAAATTTCAACAGATGGCGGCGCACGGTGATTGCGGTATCCAACTTGTACTCCCAAATATCTGCAACCAGCTCTGAGCTGACAAAATTACTTGCGTTCAGATAGCCGCTAATATCTGCAGAGGTGAACAGAGGCGACGATTTGCCGTCCACAATGTGCGTGGACAGGTTCGGCGTGAATCCGAGGCTGCCGATGAAATCGGCGGGAGCCTTGGGGAAGTTGGGCACACTGCTGTTTGACTCCGAAACCCTTCCGAAGACGCCTGTCAACACCGCGCGCGGCCCAAATGCGTGAACCCAATTGACGCCGAGATCGTAGCCCTGCGAATCGGTCGTCACGGTTGTTCCTTGAAAACCATTGGGAGATAAGTCTGGCTGCCAGTTGGCCGTGTAACGAACAAATGCCCGATCTGACTTTGTAACCGTTTCGTCGATACGCACCGACATTTGGTTGGATACAGTGGTTCCTGCGTCGTTGTCGACACCGTTGTATTGCGGACTGCCCGTTGTAGCGGGCGCCGGAAAGAGTGTTTTCGCGTAATAGACCAGTTGAGGAACAATCAGGCTCGATGGAATCTTGTTGCATGGCACGCCGGTGGCTTGTGTGCCATTAGAGGCCACCGGCAATGGATTACCCGAGGTATCGCAGTAGAAGGGATTGTTGACGTAGCTGACTACTCCCTTAGTAGTAACCGCATGATCGCTGTAGGGGTTATACAGAGTCTGCGTAGGATACGTCGCGCTGAAATCCCCACCCAACTGCGCCGGAGTCGGCGTGATGTAGAGCGAGGAAGATGGAGCACTCTTGCGGAATCCCTCATACGACCCGTAAAAGAATGTGCGGTCCCGGCCGTTGTAACGCGGCACGACGACGGGGCCACCGGCGGCCGCGCCGAACTGATTCTGCGTCAATTCCGACTGCTGCGCAAAATAGGAGGCTGCATCGAAGTCACCATTGCGCACAAACTCCCATGCGGTTCCGTGAAGAGAATTTGTGCCACTTTTCGTTGCGATATTGACTATGCCGCCATTTACCTGCCCGAACTGCGCATCGTCATTATGCGACTGAACCTTGAACTCGAGAATGTCATCGACGGTGGGCTGCAGCGCGTAAGAGTCATTAGAACTTCCATAGTTCGAGACGCCGTCGAGCCAGAACATATTGCTCCGGTTCGACTGCCCGTTCAGCGCCGGCATGACGACGGCTCCAATAGCCTCGGGCGGGCCGCCTGAATTCTGCAGCGGATTGACCGAGCTCGTCCCGGGAGTCAAAAGAAGGAGCTCTGTAAAATTTCTGCCATTGAGGGGGAGAGAGCGAACCTCCTCCGTATCGACAACAGTACCAAGTTCCGCAGTGGACGATTCCAGTTCCACGGCACTCCCGGAAACGTTGACCTGCGTCGTTTGTGCGCCCACTCTTAAGCCGAAGTTAACAGTCGCCGACTGATTTACCTCGAGTGCGAAAGCCGACTGAACTTGTGTTTCAAATCCCGTTGCGCTCGCCTGCACCGTGTAGTGCCCCGGCAACACGTTCACGAAGGTGTAGATACCATCATTGTTTGTCTGCTCGACGGTCTCGACTCCAGTTTCGACGTTTCTCAGAGTAACTGTGGCCCCGGCAATCATCGCTTTTGAGGGGTCCATCACTGTGCCGTTCAATGCCGCCGTACTTTGGCCGAACGCATGCAGGGAACAGACCATTAGCGCCAGGATCAGTATCAGGGTCCTCATGAGTCGAGTCCAGGAAGGATCGCCGGCAAGCATATGCTCGGCGAGCGTCGTGATGGCTTGAATTTTGCTTTTCACTTCAACCTCCGAAACGCGCACGAAGTGCGCACGATAGAGTGAATTCCGCTGCGGGGAAGTTACTCCGGGATAGATCGCATGAAAACTGCAGGGCCTGTGTCACATTGGTTCAGCCTATCCATCCTACCAGTAATCAAATGCCTGTCAAGTTAAAAATCAATCGCCTGAATTCGAGGCCTGAGCAGGAATCCATGGTCAGTCGTAATCCGCGAAAAGTCCTTTAAAATTCCGTAAATTCTCGGCGCCAGGCGCAAAAGCTGGTTTGTTGAAGTGACTTCGGAATCTTCCGCCATGGCGCGAATGATTGGTTGGTCCGATGGCTTTAAGTGAGATCAAATGAACAAGAGGCTTCGCTCCATAGATCAATGGAAGAATTGGAATCTGGGCGGAGAGGGGCAACGGCGCTCTTTTCGTTGGGCGATTCGAAGGCAGCTTCGTTTCGGCCAGCAACCTGAATCTCTCCCTGATCATCAGTACGTCCGCCAAACGCTAGTTTGAGGCCGCAAATGAGGCAAACTTGCCCGCAAGGTTGGCCTGTGCTGCAGGCCCATCGTGAATGAGGATTTCGTAGCGAAACGTGACTGAACTGCCAGCCCGAATCGTGAAGGGCCCTTGGCGCTGATCGCCCGTTGCCGATTTGTCGAGCGCAAACATATCGGTGGCTAATCTTGCATCCGGATGGGCGTGCCACATCGGTGGGTGCCGCGGGTTTGAAGGGTGATCGAAAATCGCGATGCCGTATGTTTTCCCGTTGATCTGGCCCGATTCATCACACCAGGCCACGTGCACTCCTGGAATCAAACTCCCAGCTGCTCCATCAGGCGATTGGTCACTTACGGTGTGCCTGGGCAGTGGGGGCGCCTCACAGGAATTCGAACCATCTGACGCAGTAAATACCGGCGTATGGTAAAGGCTCTCAATTGCGCGCACGCTAAGCAACCCATGGTCGCCGCGAATCCCAAAAAGAACATCGCCGGACGCAGGTGTCATCTCCATCTTGAATTCGATGGAACGAACTCCATCGCGAAAGGCGTGGAAGCGCAGCGTGCGAGTCTCGTGGAGCATCGGCGCCCCATCTTTGTCTGTCCAGACAAGCTGTTCCTTAAACGCGTCACGACGTATCCAATCGAATCGAACATGCTTTTGCTCGGCCAATGGCTGAGTGAATTTCCAGTGATTCGTTCCGTTTACATCGGCGTGCCCAATCCAAATTGAACGCTGATATCCATGCGAAGGATCCGTTTGTTGTTGATCCGTTGTCACCACGGTGCCGTCGCTGGCCACCACTGGATAGAGAAACGGTCGTACCGGCAAGTGGAAGTAGTCGTCATTGAAGTGATACGTAGTCAAGAGTTTTCCGTCGACCTCTACGTCGATTGTCGTGTCATGAGAAGCGAGTTTCACTTTTTGGGCTTCTCCCAGAACCGCGTGGAAAAGGAACAAGGCAGCTACCAGATAGCCGGCAGTCGGCAAAACGACAGGCTTCATGGAAAACCTGTGCGAGTTTAGGCTGAATCTCATCAGAATCATTTCCCTCCGCGCTTTACGAGGCTTGCGGGTCGATGCTGCGAAAGCCATAGGTTTCGTAACGCCAGGTGCAAGCTCCGCCCCTTAAGCTGACCACGGTAAAACCTTCCGGTGTTCCCCAGCGTGGGCCGTGCCACCAGTTACCGCAAACAGCTCCGCACGACACGTAGGGGATGGAGCGAAACGTAACGACCTCGTTGATATGCGTGTGCCCCTGAAAGACAGCGAGGACATTGCGTCTCTCGAGCAATGGCAGAATCTGCCAGGCATTTTGAACGAACACTTTCCCGGCCTTGTCCGCACGCGGCGCTGCGTAGCTGGACGCACCGGTGACCAGTGGAACATGGGTCACGACGACAACGGGAGCGCCTGGAGCAAGCGATGCCAGGTCTCTCTCGAGCCATGTGAGCTGTCCCGCATCGACCCGAGCTTCATACGTTGTGTCCACAATCTGAATTGAGTCAATGATTATGAAGTGATAGCCGCGGTGATTGAAGGAGAAATAGGTGTCACCGTATCTCTCCTGGTACATGCGCTTTCCGAAAAGCGGGTCACTATGGGCGGATGCATTTGCAACGCCGAACACATCGTGATTTCCGATGGTGTGGTACACGGGAACTTCGAGAGAACTTTCCGCTTTCGCGTACAGATCGAATAGCTCCATCGCGCGCACGCGTGAGACCTCAAGGGCATCGTCGATGTGATCTCCTCCCTGGATCACGAAATCCGGGCGCAGAGAATGAATTTTTGCGAACGCAGTATGACAACCTGCAGGGGCGGCAAGTTCCGGTCGAATATGCGTGTCCGTCAGGAAGACGAAATCAAATGAATCCGGCCCATCTGCAGCCGCCGAAGATCGCGGGCTCGTGATTGCCTGTGCCGCAAGAACCATGCCGGCCGTGGAAAGAAATTCTCTTCGGTTCACCTTAGCTCCCGCTTGAACGATGGAACGGCTCGTTCGTTCAGTTCAGATTCTGCGGTTTTCGCCGCGACTCAGGCTGGGTACGGCACATTGATGTTTCACGATCTAGTCATCTTGTGAGCAAGGCAGCGCCAGGAATTTCTCTCCGTTTGCCGTCCGCAGGCTTTCCTTTTGCCCGGCACCATGCCAATTCTCCCTCTTTTCTCAATCCAGCACATGATGCATAATTGGTCCATCCAATGTCAAGAAGTCAGAAACGACGCAATTCGATTTCCTTTTAACCCAAATCGGAATTTTTGATGCTCGGAGATGCAGTCGCCTGTCGCTCCGGTGTTCTACTGGAAGATCGTGCGCATGGCCTTGGTGGAATTACGTGGAAATCTCAATACTGAGTTGAAGGTACTCAAGGAAGTCTCAATGAAATTTACCCGATGCCTGTTGCTCTGGAACGTTCTGACGCTGCCTTTCTCAATGCAAGAAGCAATTGCTCAGGCGCCAACCGGGAACGTGCCCGTCGCATGGTGGAAATTCGATGAGATGAAGGGCGGGCAGACTACCGAAAGCGTGAGCGGTCATCAGGATGCCATTCAAAATCAGTATGCGTGGGTAACGGGCGTTTCAGGCGGTGCACTCAATTTCGATGGATTCACCACATTGATCGAACAATCAGCAGGCGAGACCCCAAAGCTGCACGGAGCACTCACTATCGAAACTTGGGTTGCGCTTCAATCCTATCCCTGGAACTGGGTTGCCCTCGTAGACCAGCATCAAAGTGAAGATGCCGGATTCTACTTCGGAATTGACGCTGAAGGTCGCTTGGGTCTGGAGGTCTCTGTCTGGGGCAAATGGGAGATCTGCAAATCGGAAGTTCGCATTCCGCTGCGGCAATGGACTCACGTTGTTGGCGTATACGATCCGGCAACGGGAATTCACCTCTATCTCGATGGAAAAGCCGAAGGAGAATTGCCGGTGGTCGGGGATTTCACTCCACCACGTTCGGACACGCCATTGCGAATCGGAAGAAACCTTCGCGACCTCGCGCCGGTTGGTCTTGTTCGACCCAAGGCATCATACCCTGCACTCTATTCGCTGGATGGAATTCTCGATGAATTGAAGATCTTCGACCGAGCTCTTTCCCCTGATCAGGTTGAGAACGAGTTTCGCGTGGCAACTCCTACAGCGGCGCCCGATCTTCCGACACGTCATTGGCCCATATTGCCAGCTCAATCCGCTCGCTTGAATGCCGCGTACACAAGCCTTAAGCTCTATCCGCAGTGGGATGCTCTTTGGCGCACCGGTCCTGCCTCAGACGTCGTCGTCAGCTTCAAACAGATGCCCGTTCACCTGGTATTTTGGCGCGGCGCCAACTTTGGCCCCAGCCTTGTAACCGAAAATGGTCTATGGGTTGGCGACCAGAGCTTCGAGGCAAGCACAAAAGTTGGTACAGCCGAGCACATGAACGACAAGCATGATGTTCACGCCTATATTTCCATCGTGGAGGACAGTGACGCCCGCATCGTACTCCATTGGCACTATCTTCTGGTCGACGTGCTTGGAAACATCTCCGACGTTGACCCCGACACCGGTTGGGGTGACATAGCTGACGAGTACTTCTATGTTTATCCCGATGGAGTTGCCGTCAGGGATGGAACGATCCGTGGTACCCGGTCCCATTACAGTTTTACGGAACCATCGATCCTTCTTGAACCGGGGATGAAGCCGGAAGATGCCATCTCGCTCGATGCGGTAACTGTTTCCAATTCAGATGGCGAGAAGCGCACATATTCGTGGGATCCGATTTCCCCCCCATTCCCATTCCCGAATCAGCCCACCGGTGCAAACGTCGCAATGCTGAACTTGAAATCCGAATACAAGCCGTTTTACATCTACCCGCCGGGAACGGAGCTTGGTCCTTACGGATGGCCTCCTGAGCTCCGTCCCCGCTATTCGCATTTTCCGGTGTGGGATCATTGGCCCGTAAATCAGATTCCTTCCGATGGACGCTTCGCCCTGTTTCCGGACCACTTCGCAAGCGCTGCTGTGATGTCTCCGAACGTAAATGCGACTTGGATAAACGGACCTGGACCAACCAAGCAAACGATGTTTCTTTTCGGTCTAACTAACAAGCCAATCAACGATCTCGCTCTTCTCGATCGATCTTGGCTTCATGCTCCGCAAATCAGAGTTACTACTGAAAATGCGGCAATCAGTTATGACCGGGCCCAGAAAGCCTATGTCGGAGCGTACATCGCCAGCTCCGGCCCGACTGATCGGAAACTGGACTTCACGTTACTTGCAAGCGAAGAATCCCCGGTCTACAATCCGGCTTTCGTAATCAACGACTGGGGCGAGGCTCCCGTATCGATCCGTATCGATGGTAAGCTGCTGGCCGAGGATCAGTTTCGTCTCGGATATCGGCGCCGCCTTGAAGGGACCGATCTCGTTTTGTGGCTCCAATGCGAAAGCACCAAGCCCGTCACGGTGTCGATTCAATCTCGAAGGTGAATGCGTCTTCAGAATCGTCCGATCAGGCAGCATCTATCCTGTCGAACCCATGCCTTTAACTTGGATTGATTCAGGCGACCTCGACGACCGCCGAATCCATTTCCAATGCGCCCGCTGGTCGATAAAATAGGCATCCTTGATTCCGATCCAGGTACCATTCGTGAGGCGAATTCAACTCTTCGTACACATTTTCCACGTAAAACTCGGGCACACTTTCGAGATCAGGTTGACTTGCGCCGCCGCCGACCGTAATCCAGATCAGGTTCTCGTCGTAATCGACGGCGCGAACGGAAAAACGCATGTCGTCGCCGTTTGCTTTCAAACACAATGTTGCCAGCTCTGGACTACCCCACCTCTTTGTAGTAAAGGTAGCCGGATCAAATTCGATGGCTACAAGGTTTTGCCCTTCTCCCTCATCTTGAAAATCCGGAAGGATCAAAGCCGAAGGAAGAAAACGAACCGCCCTCGTGTAATTCGGAAGACCTGAAGGTTGAGCATCGGGAAAGCGTGCGAGAATCTGCTGTTGGCCATCGATAAACAGCTGCGTGAAATCAAATGGCCCAGGCCCACTCTGCGTCAAATCGCTGATATAGCTGCCATGTTTCCGTTCCTGCCAGCGGCAATTTAGACGCCGCCTTGCGGGCGACGCGAGAGGAAAAGCAGCTCTTGAAAGCGGCGCGGCAAAAGGCGCCATGCCCGCGAGAATTAGTCCCTGCAGGAAATGGCGGCGCTTAATGAATTCCCCCATAGGCTGAACCATACCGGACGGAAATCTCGCAGTCAAGGCGATCTCACACTCCAATGTTTCCCTGAAACGGGAGCGCCTACGGTCACCGCCTTGACTTCACTCAAAGTGTACTTTTATACTTCGCGCGTATTGGCTCATCCAAAATCAATGCTTCCAAAACAAACCTTGCGAAGATGCTGGCTTCATTGTTTGTTTGCTTTTGTCTGGCTGGCAATTCACGCGGCGGCGCAGAACCCGTCGCCCATTCTGTGCTGGCATTTCAATGAAAGCGCCGGCAACTCAGCTGCCGAAGATGTTCATCACGCGGATGGGTTGATTTCAGGTGTTTTCAAACACGTGGCCGGCGTTCAGGGCGGCGGCCTGCGCCTCGACGGGGAAACATCGAGTATCGTCGTATCCGCGCAGAAGCTCCCCGTTCTTGGATCTTCGTTCACGATCGAAGCTTGGGTTGCGATCGACGCATATCCGTGGAACTGGGCCCCCATCGTTGATCAGCGATCTGGCGAGAAAGACGGGTTCTTGTTCGGCGTTGACTCATTCGGGCACTTGGGGCTCCAGGTGAAGGTCGGTGGTGCGTGGGAGTTCATCGTGAGCCGCGAACAATTGCCGCTGAAACAGTGGGCGCATGTCGCCGTTTCCTTGAGTCCGCGAAGCGGGATATCGTTGTTCATTGATGGAAAGGAAGTCAGAAATCGAAGAGCGGCCGGAGAATTCGTTCCGGCGACCGGTCAAGATCTACTTATCGGGCGGGTGCGCAATGCGATGCTGCCCGCTCAATGGTTACACCCAAAGTTTCCGGTCTGGTATTCCTTTGATGGCATTCTGGACGAAATCGCCATATTTGGAGAAGCCCTAAGTGCCCAGCAAATCGCTGCAGATTATTCCAGGGTGCATGCACCGAAGGGTGATGTGTTGCCTTTTCCCAAACTGCCGTCAGGCCCTCCCGGGGCCGGCCCGTTTGGCGCCTACTATGCAACGTTAAAATACGACGAGTTGTGGGACGCACCGAGGCGAGTCGCACCTGGTTCGGACGTCGTTGTGCGCTTCGATGAATCGCCCATCCGTTTGGTCTCCTGGCAGGGAACAAACTATATTCCCGCTTGGGTTACCGAAAATGGCAAATGGTACACCGATGAGTTTGTCGAAAGTGGAGGGCCCGGCTGTCCGCTCGGCGCCGACTGCGAACCCATGTCGGACAAACAAAACCGCTATGCTCACGTTCGAATTCTCGAGAGCTCGCCGGCACGCGCCGTGATTCACGTTCGATATGGCCAATGCGAAGTCGAGGAATACGTTTGCGCCAACCCTGATCCGTTCACTGGATGGACCGATGTAGCAGACGATTACTACACCGTGTATCCAGATGGAGTTGCCGCGCGGGAATCCGTTGCATGGACATCCAACATCACAAAGATTCCCGAGTTTCAGGAGACAATCATTATCAATCCGCCAGGAACCAGGCCGGAGGATAATATCCAGACCAACGCATTGACTTTCGTGAATATGAGTGGGAAAAGTGCAACCTATTCGTGGGCGCATCCGCCAGCAATCATCAATAGTCCCGAGGGTGCGAATATTCAGGTAGTCAATCTCAAGTCTGAATATAAGCCGTTTCAGATTGTATTCCCGGACAAGCCTCTCATTTCGACCTATCTCGGAGAAAAGACCTATTCGATGTTCGAGTGGTGGAACCACTGGCCTGTCGCGCAGGTGAAGTCGAGTGGCATCTCGGCGGTCGCGCCAGACAGACCTTCTCACTCTTCGTTGTCCCATATCGAGGGTCAGCCTTATCGCGAGACTCCAGATTCCGTCACAAAGATTATGTTGGATGGACTCACAGATATTCCTCCCTCCGAATTGTCGCTGCTGGCAAAATCTTGGATTACACCTCCTCCGCTCGTCGTCAAATCCGGGGGCTTCGTGTCGGATGGTTATGATCCGGCGCAGCGTGCATTCGTTTTTGAACGAAAAAACGATTCTTCGGACGAGTCCTTGCACATAGACATTGCAGCGAGCGCTGACTCGCCGTTACTCAATCCATGCTTCGTTCTCGAGAACTGGGGAGAGGCTAAACCCCATCTGAGGGTAGACGGGGCCGAGCGCGCATGGGATAGTAAAGCCCGCTACGGAACTGTCGACACACTGGAGGGCATGAAGTTGATTATCTGGATCGAGCTCAAGGCAACCGAGCCTACTTCGATTGAGCTTTCAGCCCACTAGGGATCTTCGCGATGCACGGGACGCTTGCTCTTCTTCTTCCTGGTGAGTCAGCAACGAGCGAGCGTCCAGAATATGATCCAACATGGCCTGACGCGCTTCTTCGGGTTTTCTGGCGCGGATCGCTGCATAGATCTTGCGGTGGTACATCAGCGGCTGCTCAAACGATACCCGGCTTGAAAGATAAGACATGCTCGTCAGTAGAGTACGGTGGATTGCCCGAAAGAGCAGATGACAAATACGATTGCCACTCGCGCGAAAGATAGCTTCGTGAAATGCCAGATCGGCGTCAAGCCGTTCGCGCGTTGTCTTGCAGCGCTCAAGCGACAAAATCGCATTGCGCAAGGCGGACAGATCCTCCGCAGTGGCCCGTTCCGTTGCGCGAGCCGTGAGTTCAGGCTCAACAATTAATCTTGTCTCAAACAATTCGTGATGCGACAAATCATCGAGGAGGACCAGAAAATCGAGCGGCTCATTAAGAATCGTCTCGGCGCTGGCGCTCAAATAGGTACCGTCGCCGACGCGTTGACTTAAGACTCCCATAATTTCCAAGACTTTGAGAGCTTGCCGGACTGAAGCACGATTCGCCCGGAATTCTTTCGCCAATTCGCGCTCGGGAGAAAGTTTGGAACCAGGTGCAATCGCCCCACTAGAGATCAGGTCCTTGATGCGAGAGATCAGTTTTGCAGTAATCCTCGTATCACTTTGAGGGGGAGCGGACAGGACTTTCGTACGTTGCATTAATCACTGCTCCTATTGCTCCGTGCCGGAACGAGATTTCCTTGTGGCCTGGCACATCATACATCCGGCTCAATATATCGCCTCGATACGGCGGTGCCAGCCGAGAAGCACGCAAACAAATGGTACAGCAATACTAACATGATATCTCTGAGAGGTAAAGCTTGCCTCCACTGGACCTATTGACTTCATGGAGCAACCTCCCTATACTGTCCGAACATCATTGGTTGGACCATTTTGCAACCTCCAAGAGGGGACTCATGAAGCAGGTAGTGCTAGAGTCGCCCGGCAAGTTCGCCGAGCGCGAGGTTCCAATTCCAGTACCTGCACTGGGGGAAGCGCTGGTGCAAATTCAAAAGGTCGGCGTTTGCGGAAGCGACCTCCATGCCTTTGCAGGGCGGCACCCTGCTTACTCGTATCCCCGTGTACTAGGTCATGAGTTCTCAGGCACGGTGGTCAGAGTGCCGCAGAACGACAGAATACGTACCGGAGATCGGTGTGTGATCGATCCTTACATTTCGTGTGGCAGCTGCAGAGCTTGCCAGCAAGGGCGGCCAAATTGCTGTGAAAATATGAGGGTAATTGGTATTCATGTGGACGGTGCCATGCAGGAATTCCTTTCCGTACCGATCACTCAACTTTACCCTTCAAACCGGCTTTCTTTAGAACAATTGGCGTTGATAGAAATGCTCGGGATTGGCGCTCATGCTGTGTCGCGCAGCGGCCTCTGCGCGGGGCAATCGGCCCTCATCGTTGGAGCCGGCCCAATCGGCCTGGGTGTCGCTCAGTTCGCTGCTCTTTCCGGGGCCTCTGTCCAGATTGTTGAGCAGAACGCTTGGCGACGCATGTTTGCGGAACAGCTTGGTTTTGCCGTCTCTGATTCGACTCTGGGTGTTCGCGCCGAGGTGGTCTTTGATGCGACCGGAAATGCCGAAGCGATGGGCAACAGTTTATCTCTTGTGGCCACGGGAGGAATGCTGGTGTTCGTTGGTCTGACGCGGGACCCCGTTTCGATTGATGATGCCCTCTTCCACCGCCGCGAAATTACCTTGGCGGCCAGCCGCAACAGCTGCAACCAATTTCCTCGGATCATCAAGCTGATCGAACAAGGCCAGATTGACACCGATCGCTGGATCACTGATCGCCTAACGCTCGCTGAAGTCTGCTCGCATTTCGCTGATCTCCCGCAAAAAACGGGCCTCTTAAAGGCCATAATAGATGTGCAGAATGGGGCGCTTGCAAATGATTTCGGAGCCGTAAATGACTTCTGAAACGCGCATTTCCCTCCCCGATCTGTGCATAGTTGTGGCCTATATTGCAGCCATTATCTTTGTGGGCATCGCCTCTGCCCGCAAAGTGAAAGTAACCGGGCAGGTCTATTTCCTCGCCGGCAGGTCCCTCCCATGGGGAATCATCGGAGCTGCGCTTTTTGCTTCCAACATATCAACGATCCATCTTGTCGGTCTCACTGCCTCCGGGTACAACGAAGGGCTGGTATGGGGGAACTTTGAATGGCAGGCGGCATTCACCCTCATCCTGCTTTCTCTGGTCTTCGCGCCATTCTATTTTAGGAGCAGAATTGCGACCCTCCCCGAATACCTCGAACGGCGCTACAGTCCGGCCTCGCGCTCTATCCTGGCGTTCATGGCAATTCTCGCAGCGCTGTTCATCCACATTGGCATGAGCTTATATGCGGGCGCAGTCGTGTTTCGCCAATTCTTCGGCATCAGCGTCAACCTTTCGATTCTGATTATTGCGGTGGCAGTTTCGATCTACACGGTTCTGGGAGGTTTACGGGCGGTTGTCTTCACCGAGACGATTAACACCGCAGTGCTGCTGGTCGGTGCATTCTGCATCACGATTTTTGCGTTGGCAGCGCTGCCAAGTCATGGGATCCACACGTTGACGCAACTTCGAGCTGCAGTGAAACCAGAACAGCTTGACATTCTTCAGACCCATAGTCATGCCGGACTCAATTGGTATGCGATCTTTCTAGGATACCCGGTTCTCGGTATCTGGTATTGGTGTACCGATCAGACAATTGTGCAGCGCGTTCTGGGCGCACGTACCGAGAACGATGCTCAACTCGGCCCGATCATGGCCGGGTTCCTAAAGATACTTCCGGTTTTTCTGCTGGTGCTTCCTGGAGTGATTGCATATGTGCTTTTTCGCGATCAAATTGGGACCGATAGCAATCAAACACTTCCCACCCTGATTACACAACTTATGCCAGTTGGACTGCGCGGCGTAATCGCAGCTGCAATTTTGGCTGCACTGATGAGCGCCGTTTCAGCAGCACTCAACAGCTCCGGAACTCTTGTTGCGGTGGACATTGCGCGTCGCATAAGGCCAAACCTCAGCGATTCTCGCCTTGTACTTACAGGCAGAATCAGCTCTGTTGTCATCATGATCCTTGCAATTGCCTGGTCAACGCAGGGCGGCAGATTTTCAAGTATTTTCGAAGCGATCAATGTCATTGCTTCTGACCTCGCGCCGCCGATCACTACCGTGTTTCTCTTTGGCGTTTTTTGGCGCAGAGGCACGAAACAAGCATCCATTGCGACGCTTATCGCGGGGTTCCTCATGGGAGTCGCCGCGTTTCTTGCTGACCTGCCTGCATTCGGCACCAGAAAGCTCATTACGGATGGCCTTGGAATTTCATTTCTGATGCAGGCCTGGTGGATGTTCTGTATTTGCAGTGTCATTTATATTGTCGTGAGCTTAGCGACACCGGCACCATCTGAGGAGAACGTTCGCGGATTGACATGGGAGCACCCGATTGCGAATATCATCGCCCGCCCAATGGCTTCCTGGAGTGATCCCCGCATTTTTGCAGGCTTTCTCTTTTCAACTATGGTTATCCTTTATTACATTTTCCGCTGACCCTTCGGGAGGCCGACATGGAGTATCGAATTCTCGGGAAGACCGGCTTGAAAGTTTCTGCATTGAGCCTTGGCGCCTCTTCGCTCGGTGGTGGCGTCTTCCGCCATGTTGAAGAACGCGACGCAGTTCGCACGGTACATCTGGCGATAGATAACGGCATCAATTTTATCGACGTCTCGCCATTCTACGGCCTTACTCGTGCGGAGTCAGTTCTGGGAAAAGCCCTGCGGGATATTCCACGCGATCGCTATTATCTAGCGACGAAAGTCGGGCGCTACGGCGACAACGACTTCGATTTTTCAGCAAAGCGAATAGCCGCCAGCGTCGACGAAAGTCTCGGCCGTCTCGGCGTAGATTACGTCGATTTGATCCAGGCTCACGACATCGAGTATGGGAATCTTCAACAAATTGTCGAAGAAACCCTTCCCTCGCTTCGAGACATTCAACATGCCGGGAAAGCTCGTTTTGTTGGCATTACCGGCTACCCGCTGCGAATCTTTGAATATGTCAGTCAACGTATCGATATCGATACCATTCTTTCCTATAACCATTTCTCGATGAACGATACGACGCTTACGTCGTTGGTTCCACTCATGAAGGAAAAGAACATCGGCGTAATCAACGCTTCCCCCCTGTCACAGGGATTGCTCTCGAATCGCGGAACTCCCCAATGGCATGGAGCTTCTCCTGAAATCAAGGCGGCTTGCGCGAGTGCTGCTGAGTGGTGTCAGTTTCAGGGTGTGGACATTTCCCAGCTTGCCGTGCAGTTTTCACTCCGTAATTCGGACATTGCAACAACCCTGGTTGGAACAGCAAGTCCTGAGAACATCGAAAAGAATGTGAAGTGGGCGAAAGAACCCATGGATGAGGAAGCGCTGGCATCAGTGTTACAGATCCTCCGTCCAATCGCAGACCGCGGATGGCTTGTGGGGCGTCCGGAGAATAACTAGAAGAATGGACTACCCACGCATCGATGCCCACCACCACCTGTGGCGATACGCTGCTGACCAGTATCCGTGGATGACGAAGGAGATGGCCGCGCTTCGGCGCGATTTCCTTGTGGGGGACCTGGCGTCCGTTGCGCGTGATTCTCGGATCAGTGGCACTGTCGTCGTGCAGGCTCGTCAATGTCTAGAGGAAACGCGCTGGCTATCGGAACTCGCCGCCAACAGCCAGCTCATCCTTGGAGTGGTTGGCTGGGCCCCCTTAACCGACGCCGGAGTTCTTCCCATTCTCGAATCGCTTGCGGCGCTGCCCAAAGTAAAGGCGATGCGGCACGTTTTGCATGACGAGGCGGATGATGCCTATATGCTCCGCGACGATTTCAATCGTGGCGTCTCGTGTCTCAGGAATCTCAATCTTGTCTATGATCTCCTCGTGTTTGAACGGCACCTTCCTAACACCATCAAGTTCGTAGATCGTCATCCGGGCCAGGTATTCGTGCTCGATCACATCGGCAAACCTCAAATCAGAAGCAAGATGCTGGAACCGTGGAAGTCCAACGTTCGACAACTCGCGCAACGGGACAATGTGTATTGCAAGATTTCCGGCATGGTCACTGAGGCAGATTGGAAAGGATGGTGCGATGACGATTTGCGGAGTTATTTCGACATTGTGTTGGAGGCATTCGGAGCGGATCGTCTCATGTTCGGGTCCGATTGGCCCGTTCTCACGCTCGCCGCACCGTATAACCGCTGGGTAAATTGTGTTGAATTCGCGACAGCTCGCCTTACTCACGATGAACAAGAAAAGCTTTGGTGTAGAACCGCAATGAACGCATACAAGCTCAATCAGAACTCGAGGTAGGAAGGTATGAACCGATTGCAAAGGGGCGCCGGCAAGATTGTCGCGGTAGGCGCTTCGCCAGCCGAATTTCAGTTCTACGTAGACCTGCAAGTTGACTTGCTTTTCTGCGGAAACGATATCTCCTGTCTCCGGACGGGAATTCAGTCCGCCTTGCAGCAAGCGCGCCGCTCAGGCGAAAATCGCGTCTTGCTAAGGCGTACCAGGAGGCAGAGTGATTACCGGCATTGAACATGTAGCCATCGCGACATTTAACCGGGAGGGACTCGCCGCCTGGTATATTCGAACGCTGAATTTTCGCACCGTCCTGCAGACCGATTCAACTACATATCTTTGCGCCGGGAAGGGCGTAGTTCTTGAGTTGGTCAATGCTGAAAAGCAGACGCCTCTTCCTCAACTTCGCGACGCCGGCTTGCGTCATATCGCGCTTTCCGTCGACACCTTCGACGAGACGTGCGCGCATCTTGAAGCCGCCGGTGTTCGATTTGTTGATCAGCCAATTGTTATCCCCGGCATGCGTTTACGTTTCTTTCGCGATCCGGAAGGAAATTTTCTTCATCTTATTGAACGCGACGTTCCCCTCGATACGGGCCACTAGTTCCTGCTGATCGGCAGTGGCTGGTATCGACACACAAGCACTCCGATGCGGGGTCGACCAGGTTAATCCAGCATTCAGTCACCAGAGCAGAGGGTGCGTTTTCCTGGAGGACACGAATGGTAGACATATCGCGACGCGACTTGATTGTCGGAGGATTATCCCTTGCTGCCTCAAGGTATGGTATGGCCGCAGGCAAGCCAGTCCCGAGCTCCGCCTCACCACTTGAATCAAGCCTGAAGAATACCAAGTGGATTCGAACCGCGCGCATCATGGTGGCAGAAGCGTACAACCCACCGTTCTATCCGGAGCTGGATTACGATCCTGAAAAGGCCGTTTCGCTGGCAAAGGCCCTCAATGCGAATGCTTTTCGCTATCCAGCGCTGTCCTATTTCGCCTATTACCCTACGCGGACCAAGTTTCCAACCCACCCAGCACTGATGGGCGATCCCATGCGTGAAACGATCCGGCTCTGCCGCGCGCAAAACATCAAGACGATCGCCTATCTTCCGGTGAATCACCCCTTCATGGAAATTCATGATCAGAATCCGCACTATCCAGAATGGCAAAGGCGCGATTCCAACGGGCGGCCGTTCATCACAACGCACATGGGATTTTCGAAGTATTACGAGGGTTGCCTGAACTCTCCCCTTCGCAACGTAATCTTCTCCTATCTCCACGAAGTACTTGAATACGACGTTGACCTCGTTTACTTCGATGGCCCGTATCAGGGCATGGATCACAGAATGGAATTTTGCCACTGCGACTTCTGTCGAGCCGCCTATCTCAAAGCCACTGGGCGCGAAATCCCGGACCAGGGAGCGCCGATTGACGCGATCATCTCCTGCACGACTTGGATCAACGGCGTTGCGAAAGACATGCTTGAGGAACTGGCGAACACGGTGCGCAGCCTTCGAGGACTCCCGGTCTTCTACAACAATACGTCGATTTTGAATCGCGGATGGTGCAGAAGCCACGCATTCTCCGCGGCTGACGGATTCATGTTTGAAGGCGCAGACACGCCGGAAGACAAGCTGTTTACTCTTCAGCTTGGAAAAAGCACAAACAAAGTCGTGTGGTCCTATGTTGGCTACCACTCGCAATATAACCGGGAGCACCTCAGAGACAAGAGCATCCGAGGCTGGTTCAGCTATCCGGTCGATGGCGATGAGCTTCTGATGGATGGCGATGTCGCAATCGCGTCCTCGGTCGGACTCGTCTTCTGGAGTCTCAGCAGACTTTACGCGATGCCACAACCACCGGAAGCATATGCTGAAGGGAGACATGTACATGAGATCTTCGATCTCATGCAGAAGTGTGGCTCGGACCTTGGAGCGGGGCAAATCTCACCCCAATGTGGCGTTTTCGTCAGTTCGCAAACCATCGAGTGGTGTAGCGCAGACAGCTATCTTCCTGCTGCGTATCAAAACGGATTTCATGGGATTTGGCGGGTAATGCAGGAGTTGAGCTTTGCCAGCGAACCGTTTCTGGATTTTGATTTTGACGCGGCGTTTTCGCAGCGCTATTCATTGATTTACGTTTCGAATGCTGCCTGCCTGAGCAAGATGCAAAGCGCAATGTTAGCCAGTTTTGTGCATGGAGGTGGAACACTCATCGCCACCCACCTGAGCGGACTTTACGATGAATTCGGCCGCACGCAGACGGAGAGACCGCTGCATGATCTTCTCGGGATTCGCTTCTTAAACGATGAGCCAATCGAGCATCCCGAATTGTATCTGCGATTTTCTGACACCTTCCCCTTGATCCCTCAAGATCCGCAGATTGTGCAATTTCAAGTGGATCAGGATACGAAAGTGATTGCCAGTACGTTCGATCTGGCACATCGCACGATACTGGGACCGGCAATCACACAGCGAAACTACGGAAGCGGTCGGGCGATTTACATTGGTTCGAATCTCGAATCCGTTTATGAAGAGACGCGCATGCCGGCGGTTCGCGATTGTATCCTAAGCCTCCTCGAGCCTCATCTCAAGGAATCACGTCGATACCGAATCCCTGAAAATGCCGGGCTTATGGCGCACTTTACGGAATCACCCAACGTTCTTTTCCTGCATCTGATTGCAAACACAGGGAACAAAGTAAAGAAAGCACGCGTGAATGAATCCTATCTTCCACTCGAATCGGTTCGGGTGTCGATTCGTATTCCAGAAGGCAAATCGGTTCGATCAGTTCGCCTTTTGCATGCAGACAAGACGATTCCGTCTTCGATGTCGAAGCGTTGGATATCGCTCGACATCGACCGTATCTATATTTATGAGATCGTCGCGGTCGAAATTGCGTAGGGAACCTGTGCGGAAGTGCCTGCCAAGTTCACGGAAATGTGTACGGATGATCACCAAAAGGTGGATGACCCACCAGTTCTGGATGATGCGCATAAAGCGCTTCCCGCTTTTCAGCCGGTACGAATTGGTCCCAACTTGCAATGACCTCCGGTACGTCCACCCGATTCTCGGTACCAAAACGCATGGTGACTATCTGCTGCGCTCTCACTGCAATTCGGTAGCGTTCAGCCTTCGGCCGCTTTGCAATGACTTTGCCCGTGAAGTCAGTCAGGGCGAAATCGGTGTGCGGGAGATGCAGGGCAACCTCGATCTCTCCCGCAATGCCAAAGCACTCCACAAGCCGGACTTCAACTGCATCATCGATTCGGCGCATCGATTCAACAATTGCATTCTCTGATGTTTCGAGGAAAGGGCCAGCCGTCAGTTTGCCGCGATTCCACACAACCACTGGCTCCTGGTTGTACTCCCATGCCTGCTGCGGAATCCCTGAGCTTCGCCAGTCAGCCTCATGCGGGAACAAGGCGTATTCAACGGCATGTTTCCCCCTGCCGCTGGTCCACGGACTGGGATAAGCCCAGTACTTCTCTTCGGAGTTCATAAGATAGATAAGCGGCGTCCTTCCATTTAACTCATGTCCGCAAAGACCTCGGTTCAAAAGCGTGAAACTCCCGACACCATCCATTTGAAAATCAATCCAGCGCACTGCAGGGAGAATGCCCCTTGTCCAGCCGTGCAGTGCGGGGTTCGGCGTGCTCCAGGCTCCGTGAGAGAAGCCATAAGGGATTCCTCGGCGCACCTCCGTAATATCTTGCGCAAGCGGAAATGCAGCGTAGACAACCGTGTAATCAGGAACATTGTTCAGCTCGGTCTCGAAATCAATTCGAGGATGATCGTGATACAGCCGGATGCTGCGCGTTAATCGTGAGCCCTGAAATGTGCCGGTCACTTCAATTACGGTGCTGATTGGTCCGCGTGAAGCGGTAATGAGGGAGGGCTGATCACTTGAGGTGCCCAGGATGCGCTGTTCGGATGTCGGCGGCATGTGGTCACCGGGCTCGTCCGGTCGTTTGAGCGGCCGCTCAGCGAAGATGATGTTCGCAGGTCCGCCTAAGAGTTCGCGCCGGTCTGGCTTTAACTTCAAACTCGCGATGCCGCCTGTGGCCGGGTCCATCGTTAATATATAGAATGCAGTTTCGAATATCGGAGTACGCCGTTCGATCGGCTTTGGGCTTTGCGGTGGTAGTGGATCCAGGCTCCAGGTATTGATGCTCATGGGCGCCAGATTGGGCATTGCCAATACACGTCCATTCGAAAGCTGCTCGCACGCTATCCCGGCAAGGCTGTGGTTTGCCGGTAAATTGAGAGCGCATGGCGATTGACGAGCCCAATTGAGAGAATTGAAGAGGGCGATCTCGCGCCCCTCCGGTCCGAAGCTCTTGCCAGCTGCCTGGACTGTCTCGTTGGCTTTCGTCTCAATCCACTGAAAACGATCGCGAACGTCCCACGAGTCTTTGCTTTCGTAAACCACGTCGGCTGCCCCGCCCCACAACGTGTCGCGATCCATATTCAGGAACATCAACACCCAGCAGTGATAGATGTCCTTTCCCGGATATTGAAAGGAGTTCTCCAGACTTGCAGCGGCGCTCAGCGCCTCTGTCGCTGCCAGCAGATGCTCCATGCGTCGATACCAGGTCTTCACTCGTGCGTTCTCAATCCAGAACGCTCCGTAGACGTATTCCGTGCCGCCGTCAAAAACGGGCAACTGCACGTGGCCGACCTTGATGGCCGGCATCACTGCATCGACGTATTGCGATAACGTGGCAAATCTCAGCCTTCGACGATTCTCCTGGGCCCATTGCGCAAGAAAGAGCGACGGATATTCGTGGAACAGAGGCGCCCGCGAGTAGTCACCGCTGCCTCCGAGTACGAGTCCCGGAATCCCCGACGGAGTCTCTGCCTTCTTTGTCACGAATTCCTGCTCCAGCATATCGAGTTGGGATTTGGTGAGCGGCGCCGTCGTCCGAAACACGATCTTCGCGCGGCTATAACTCCCGGTGACCAGAGTGAGCACTTTGGTTCCGTCGGGCGACACTGACCAGAACATCGTTTTATCCGTTGGATTGCAACGCGTGTAGACGAGGGCATCCAGCCCCAACCCATGAACGATCTGCGCCATCTGCTCATGTGTTCCGCATACGTCAATATTCCAGGAGAACCGCGGCCGAACTCCAAACGTCGCTTGAAACCAGCGCAACCCCTCGATTCCAAGCCTTACGAGAGCTTCACCGCCTGCGATATTGATCGTCGACTCCAGGAAGTATGCGTTGACGATCTCCACCCGTCCCTCTCGGATTCGCCCTTTGAGCTCGGCGAAACGTTCAGGACACAAATCCCTGATCGCTATAATATTGTTAGCTTCCGAAATCACAAACGCGTAGTTTGAATCGTCTCTTACACGGTCGAGGTGGTCCAGATAATTGTTCGCACAATAGTTGCGTTCGCCGGAAAAGTCGACAAGCCATCCGCAGCTTGCGGGGTGGAAGTTAGGGACGATGTAGATCTCAATCGGCTCGGAAGTATTGCCGGCCGAGGCTGGCATTTGCCATGGACTCTTCGACGAAGCCGTCGCAAGCGCGACCACGCCAGCGACGAACTCTCGTCTGTTCCATTCAAAAGCCGCCTTTGTCACGATCGCGATCTCCTTCGCGCTGACACGCACGCGCACATTTCGAGCGGAGGATGGTTAGGGGTTGTGATAGATCTCTTGCATGGGCGCCCATGAGCTTTCTCCTGAGAGCGGAATTTGCATAGGATCCGTAAGACTTAACCAGGCACGATTTCGCGGCTCGTTGGCGAGCCGCTGCATGTCTGCTTGGTAATCACGGCCGGTGTATTCGTAATATCCGAACTCATAGTAGCGGCCATCGTCAAGGCGGCGGATGAAAATCGTGAAGTTACGAATATGGTATTTTTCCAATAGATTGCGTACGCCCTTGTTCGACGCCGCGTGCAGAGCTTCATAGGCGCTGAGTTTGTCTGGTCGAACTCCAATTACGATCCCGACACGCTGAATGGCCGGCCGGTCCCGCCAGACCACGAGTCCAGCCGTTGCGATGATCACCAAAGCCGCAGAAATAATTCCGATAGTCCTTTTCATGCCCGGCTCTTGTGTGATCAGAAATGAATCTTCGCTGACAATTGCATTAAGCGCTGGTTATTTCCTGTCGCAACGCCGGTAATGACGCCAAGTGCGGCTGGGCTTGTCGTCATATTTCCGGGCGTACCGAGGACCGGGTGGTTGAACGCGTTGTATGCTTCGAAGCGGAGTTCGAAATCGAGAAGCTCGCGAATGGGGAATCTTCTTGAAATTGCCGCATCGAGATCGAGAAATCGTTGCTGTTCAAGAATATTGCGGCTCGAGTTGCCGAGTGTGCCTGGAGCGGGCGTTGAGAAGGCAGATGTGTTGAACCATTCTGTCTGACTTGGGCTCGAGGCGCGAGGGTTTCCGGTTAGATTTGCTCTCTCATAGAGTCCTGAGTTTCCGGTATTTCCGATGTCTCCATTCGAGAAGACAGTGAAGTTCTGACCCGACCTTCCAACAAAAATCGTATCGAGCTCCCAGTTGCCAAGAACATAGTCGGCAAATCGATTGCCGGTGGAATACGCGAGTCCTTTGCCAACGGGGACCGCGTACACCAAGCCGAGAGTAAGCAGATTCGGGATGTTGTATCCGGCTACGCTGCGGCTCGACCTCCAATTGTATGGATCCTCCGGTACTGTATCCTCGCCAAACCATCCATCGGTTCCATCGTCGATGGCCTTGCTCCACGTGTATGCCGCGTTGAAAGTAAGTCCAAATGAGCTTTTGTGGTTAAATGCGGTTTGCAGCGCATGATAGTCACCGCTTCCGCCCGAATGATCCCATACAGCAGGCACCATATACGGCCAAGGCTGACCGGTTGGGTTGTTGGCGGGCCCATTGCCATATTGGGACGGACTGCCAGCATAGAGTTTTTGCCGAGCCGAAAACGTCGTAGTCGAGAGCGTGCCGGTGTTGTATTGACCACCGATGTCAAGGCGATGGGTTTCTGAACCCACGTAGTTCACCTCAACAACCGAATGCTGCCCAACCTGATATTCAAAGCCGAAATTCCATTGCTCCGAGTAGGGATTCTTCGACTCAGGATCGACAAAGTTACCAGCATTTGTGTACGGGTTTGCTGCAGGCAAGGTGGCGGAAGCGTTGCCAAATGGGTTCTGGCCAGAGCTGTGCACAACTCCTGGCACATTCAAATTATTGGCTGTCAATGTGCCAACATCCGGCCAGGACCCGCTGTAGGCTTCATAGCCTTGCGTTACACCGGCCCAGTTTGCAAAGTTAATTCCAAATCCCGCGCGTACCGCGAGTTTGTCGGTAAAGCGGTAAGCCAATCCCACTCGAGGCCCGAAGTTTGTCTTTGTACCTTTCATGATCTTACCGTTCAGCGACACGACTACGTTGGGAGGAAGCGTTGCGGAAGGCAGGCATGGCGCATGTCCCCGCGCAGCACAGGTGGGAGGCGCAACCTGCAATATGTATTGACCGGTGTTGAAGTCCCAGTCGCCCGTCTCGATACTGCCCTGTTCGCCGATCGTTGCATTGGTTCCGTATTGGGGAATCGCGGTGCGGTCGTAGCGAATGCCGTAATTGACCGTGAGTTTCGGATGCATCCTCCAGCTATCCTGGATATAGATACTACCGATGCCTCCTGGGCGCTCGGTTTGGATCGAATCGACTTTGGTGGCGCTGTTCGGCTCTCCCAACAGGAAATCCGCTAATCCGAATCCAGACTGGCTGGACTGCCCGGCGGCGATCGTAGAGCCAGGATTGCCCGCAAAGTCAGCGGTGGCCTGCCCACTGAATGTGAAGGTGCCTTGCCGGACAATCCCGGTAAATCCTATCTCGTCCCAGCCTCCGCCGGCCTGAATTGTATGCCGGCCGATCACCTTAGTTACTGACCCCAGCCACTCATGCGTTTCGTCATAGTCAGGCGTCGGCGAGACCGCAAACTTTCCTTTGAATGCACCGGTGATGGTGATGTTCGGCATATATGTCCCGCCACCGGTGAAGGATTGCGAGTAGGATGTCGATACTCCGTAGATCGAAGCGATATTTGCGAGATCAAAGTAACTTGCAACGTCGTATGAGACCCGGTTCCTTCCGTACTGCGCCTGCATGGTCAGGGTCGGGCTGAACGTATGCAGCCAGCTTACCCCGCCCAATATCGCAAAGAGATGACTACCAATAAAGAGGTGAGGCATGTTGACTGGACCACTGTTAAGCTCTTGCCAATCGGCAAATCGGGCGTAGATAAAGTCGCGTGTCCCAATGTGCTGGTCGAAGCGGGCCGAGTAGTTATAGGAAGTGTTGATCAGCGGGCCTGTCAGTTGGCCATTATCGACCGTCGGAGCAATTCCGGGAATCGTGATTGGAGCGCTGAAGATTGCTTGAACGTATGCAACGGCTTGAGGATCCATTTCCGAAACGGGGATTTGGTTGCCGACATACGCTGGGCGGTTGGAATTGAGATTGTGGCTCCCAGTCGGGTCGTATAGTTGACAGTTTCCTGCGCTGGTGCTCCCGTAATTGCATGCACCATTCTTCGTCACGCCAGTCGTAGCGCTGCTGAAATCTGCGGATGGGACTGTTGCACCGGACTCCATCAGACTCTGCGGTCCGCCCCATGTCTGCTCACCAAGTTGCGCCGCTGTCGGCTGCAGGAAGTACGACTGCGATGCTTGACTGAACTTGAACTCCTCATAACCAAACTCAAAGAATGTTTTATTGCGACCGTCGTAGAGCCTGGGAACTCTCACCGGACCGCCAAGCTGCGCACCGAACTGGTTTTGGTGGTAAAGCGCCGAGGCAGAGGGAAAGTATGTCGCAGCATCAAGGTCGTTATTTCGGACGAACTCCCACGCGCTTCCATGTAGCTCATTCGTACCCGACTTAGTGACGACGTTCACCACCCCGCCCAAAGCCTGACCATAGGCGGCGTCGGCGTCAGAAACTATTTTGAACTCCTGGACTGTATCGATGATGGGAGGAACAGCATAAGTATTCTCACTGCTATCGTTGTTGTTAATTCCGTCAACGAGGTAGTTATTCTCGCGATTACCCTGCCCGTTCACAGCCGGGAACATGAACTGACTATTCGTATCTGAGGCCGTCGTGGCGCCTTCAGATGATGGCAGGGCATTCGGAGCGTTCTGCGCGGTACTGATGGGTGTCGCGCCCGGTGTGAGTTCGAGAAGTTGTGTGAAGTTGCGGCCATTTAAGGGCAGATCATTCACTTCGTGAGTGCCAATCGTCGTGCCTAGCTGTGCAGTTGTCGTTTCCACTTGCGTGCCGCTTGCCTCAACGATCACTTTGCTCGAGACACTGCCTGGCTTCATCGACACATCGATAATCAGCGGATGTGCTACCTCAACCTGAAACTGCGCGACGCTCTCCGTCTGAAATCCTTGTGCGGAAACCGTGACCGTGTAGCCGTCCGGCTGCACGCTGACAAAGTCGTACGCGCCGACCCCGTTGGAGACGGTCTCGCGCGCCACATTTGTTTCCGTATTACGCAGGACAATTCTTGCGCCCGGAATTAAAGCTCCGGACGCGTCCGAAACTGTGCCTGAGACACTCGCTGTCGAATTTTGCGCGTGTGCCAAGCCAGCGAGTCCTGCACCGAAGAGCACCACGAATAGACGGGCAACTGCGGCCCTTCGTGGAAATGCTTTTATACGCTTCATTGTCTGGCCTCCGCAGTGGGGAAGGATTTTATATTGGTTCAACCATTAGCGCAGAACGTTAGCAGCACTTCAAATTCGCTGTCAAGAGGAGTTTGCAAGGAAATCCAACATTTCCCACCTTGAACCCTTTGGGGAAGTGCTTTTTCTGAATATTGTCGATCGAAACGTCGGCCTTAGAAGATGCGGGGGTGTCTCTAAAATGGATGTACCAAATGGTATTTTATTAAGCATGCGGTTATCCAATGGCGACGACCAAACATGCCCCGACATGATGGGGCCCGGTAAGCATCGGAGATGTAAAAAATGAAAATTACCAGATTGACGACAGCTGTGGTTGAAGGAAACTTCGATTGGACTTTTGTCCGAATTGAAACGGATGAAGGGCTGGCCGGGCTTGGGGAGTGCTTCTTCGCCCCCGGGCTGACAACAATTCTTCGCGAACTGGCTCCGATCGTTCTTCATCGTGATCCGCGTGACATTCGAAGCCTGTTCCGGCGGCTCCAGATGGCGACTTCTGGAGCGGGATCTGTGGCGGGAATCGTCTACAACGCAATCACTGGCATTGAAATGGCTCTTTGGGACCTGCTCGGTCAGCACGCCGGCCTTCCGATCCATCGCTTACTGGGAGGAAAATTTCGCGATCAAATTCGCATCTACGCCGACTGCCATGCTGGCGACGGACTCGAGTGCCTCGATGCTGTTCTTCGCTCCCGTCCTGCCTCCTGGGCGAGCAAATCTGTGCCGCATGAGCCAACAGAATACTTCGATAATGGTCCGGCATCCGTAGTCTTTACACCCGAGATGTACGGGGAGCGGGCCATACAGATGGTCGAGCAAGGGTTTACCGCGTTGAAATTCGACATCGATGTTCCCAACCCACATCAACGCGATCCGTCCAATCGCTGTCTTAGCAATCCTGAGACCGATTACCTTTGCAGTTTGATCGCGGGCGTAAGGCAGGCCGTTGGCTACGACGTGGATATCGCTGTCGATTGCCATTGGCGTTTTAATGTCAGCGACGCCCGCAAACTCGCCGCTGGACTCGAGGAATTTCGCCTTATGTGGCTGGAAGATCCAGTTCCACCGTGGAGCGTAGGCGAGTTCAAAGAAATCAAGATGTCCACCCAGACTCCAGTTGCGACCGGGGAGAATCTCTATTTGTTCGAGGGATTTCGCACTTTATTACAGGAACAGGCCCTCAGCGTCGTCTGCCCGGATCTTCAAAAAGTGGGCGGACTGAATGAGGCGCGCCGCATTGCCGAATTTGCCGATAGTTACAATGTCGTAATTGCGCCGCACAATATCAGCAGTCCCATCGGAACAATTGCCGCCGTTCATTTTTGTGCTGCCACTCCCAACTTTCTCGCGCTCGAGTTCCACGCATACGACGTCCCATTTTGGTCGGATTTGCTGATCGAAGGAGATCGTGCGCTCATCAGAAACGGTCATATTCAAGTTCCCGAAAAACCTGGCCTTGGAGTGACACTCAATGAGGAGGTCGCTCGGAAATATGCGCGGCCGGGTGAGCCCTTCTTCAAGTGAGTTTTGCGGCCGGTCACTTTCAATGTGACGGCTCTTGAGCGTCTCGAAATGAGATCTGATAGCGGTTTCCGCGTACCATTCTGAAGGAAACCAATTCACCTGGCTTGTCTCCCTCCTGTTGGATTGCGATTGCTCTGCTTCCGCTGTTAATCGCCGCAATCTCCTGTCCTCGCGGAGGACGGAGACGCAATGGGCCATCGTAAGACGCGACGATCGATCCCGAAACGGCCTCGCCATCGCGCCAATGCAAACCGACTTGACATCCGCCGCGTGCGCGAAGCCCACTGAACTCTCCAGAGGGCCAAGCGGCGGGGAGCGCAGGCAGAAGTCTGACTTCGCCGCTCTGACTCTGGAGAAGCATTTCTGCGATAGCAGCCGCCCCGCCAAAATTTCCATCGATTTCGAATACATGTCCCTCTGCCTGGGTAGCCTCCCCTTTGCGGAGGATGAAAGCATCGACGGGGTGATTATCAAACAAGTTGGGGAAGGTTGAGTTGCGCAGCAGAACTTGAAGGCTTGCATATGCCTGATCGCCATCACCCAGGCGGGCCCAGTAATTCATCACCCACGCGCGACTCCAACCCGTCTGTCCCCCGCCATTCCCAAGCCGTCTTTCGAGCGAGATCCGGGCGGCGGCCGCTAGTGACGGTGTGCGATAAATGTCGATTTGGTCTCCAGGGTAGAGAGCCCAAAGATGTGAGATGTGGCGGTGTCCCAACGACACTTCCTCGTAATCCTGCGACCACTCCTGCAGCTGACCATACTTTCCAACCTTGAAAGGCGGTAGCCGCTTAAGCGCCTCTTCCACTTCCTCGCGGAATGCCGGGTCCCGTTGCAGAATATCGCTCGCTTCAACCAAATGAGCGAATAGCGCCCGGCAGATTTCGATATCCATGGTTGGTCCCATGCTGAGTGAGTGGATTGTCCCGTCGGGCAACTTATACTTGTTTTCCGGAGAAACCGAAGGTCCCGTAACCAAATGGCCATGACCATCGTCGACTAGATAATCGAGGAAAAACTGTGCAGCCTCGCGCATCACAGGATAAGCTCGATCCGCCAAAAAGCGCTTGTCCCCGCTGAATGCGTAATGCTCCCATAAAGAGAGCGAAAGCCAGGCAGCGCTCATCGGCCAGATGCCCGTTAGCCCGCCGATCGGTACCGAATCGCCCCAAATGTCCGTATTGTGATGAGCGACAAAGCCGCGCGCGCCGTAGTAGTCCCTGGCAACTTTGGAGCCCGAAACCCTCATCCGGTCGATAAGAGTGAAAAGTGGCTCCTGCATCTCTGGTAAGTTCGCGACTTCTCCGAGCCAGTAATTCATCTCAGTGTTGATATTGATCGTGAACATACTTCCCCATGGGGGGCGCATTCGGTCATTCCAGATACCTTGAAGATTCGCTGGAACCAACGAGTCGGGGCGACTGCTCGCCATCAGGAGATATCTTCCGAACTGGAAATAAAGCACTTCGAGATGATGATCTGTCTGGCCATCAATGACTCGACGTAACCGCTCATCTGTCGGAACCGAAGAGAGCGGATCGGAAATCGGCCCGATTTGAAGCGACACTCGACGAAAACACTTTCGATGGTCGGCGATGTGCCTCGATCGGAGAGAGTAATATCCGCCATGCAGAGTAATCGCTTGATCGCACGCACGCGCCAGATCGCTGGTTTCGAACGAAGTCGCAGCCGCAATTAGCAGCGTCACCGTGTTTGCTCGTTCGACGCGCAGTATGCCTCCTGTCGAGCTCGTTGTGCCTCCTTCAGAAAACGCTCGCAATTCAGTGAGAAATCGTATGGCGTTTCCGCTGTTCGGCAAACTGCTTAACTTGAGACCATCCGCTGAAGACAGAGCTATTCCCTCTGAAGGGCGTGACAGTTTAGCAACTAGCGAAATACTACGTGGCCGATCGGCCGAGAGATGGATAACGATGACATGATCTACTGCCGAGGCGAATATTTCCCGCCGGTATTTGATATCACCCTTCGAATAAGAGATGGTTACGATTCCGGAATCCAGGTCAAGCTGGCGACGATAGGCAGTTGGTTCGCCCTTCTCAGCAAAGTTGATGGACAGATCACCCAGAGTTTCGTAATTCGGCAGATCCGGCGGAATCGCATCGAACGACTTCCCCGCAACTGCCTCGGCTTGGTCTACTTTTCCAGCCAGGAGCAGGCGGCGGACTTCAGGAAATACCACGTGTGCTTCAGGATTTTCTCGATTCTTTGGTGCTCCGTTCCAGATCGTATCCTCATTTAATTGAATTCTCTCCTCTGGGGTTCCTCCGAAGATCATTGCACCCATCCTTCCATTGCCAATGGGAAGCGCTTCCGTCCAATGATCCAAAGGCGCCGGGTGTGAATACCACAGTACCAATTGAGACGAGGGAGTTGGGGGCTGGGCATGAACGAGAAGGCTCAATACCAAGGGAGCGAGGAGTGCGACGCGAAAGGAGGTCATATGCGATGCCTCTCCAGGTTCAAAGCTCCAACAGCAATGCAGAGTATGCCGGTACATTCAACATCGGCCCTCGAGGTATAGCAGTCTCCTGGAATTGCGTACCCGATTTTGCGCTGAGCGAAGGTCCACTCAATAACATGGCTCGGAGCGGAGTGCCGAGTTCCCGATCCAGACGGACATTCACATCGTGACCATCTTTGTTTACGATGCCTAGCTGATAACCTCTGCCTTTCCGGTGCGCAAGATAAGCGGAAACGTTCCATTCATTTCCATCCAGCTTGCATTCACTGAATTTGCTGCCGCAGAAGTGCGCCGCGAATTGCATGCCGTAATAGACTGGGCGTTCGGTGAAACCTGACTTCTCGTCGCCAACGATCGGCGAATAATTGCCGTCCCCTCCGCCATGCAGGTTCACTCCTGATACCCCGGCCTGTGCCATCAGCAGCAAATAATCCGCGCTCCACAATGCCGACGCGAATGCGTTGCTCACGCCGTCTTCTCCGCCGTGCGCAAATGAATTCCCTTCACTCATGCGATAAGGAGCATTGATAGCCCGCGCCGACGCCATCGCTGCCGGAATGTCAACTGTGATGAGCTTGTTGTCGGTCTGCAACAAGCGCTCTGCATCGCCGTCAAGGTCTCCAGTTCCAGTTCCGTCGTAATAATGGCTGGTCACGAGCACCGCATCCCCTTTGGCACGCTGCGCATATTTTGCTTCCCAATCCACTGCACGGCGCGTCGCGTCCGGCCCGGCAAAACGAGCTCCAGGAGTTTTTAGTCGGACCGCCTTCACGTAGGCTTCATACATCTCCCAATACTCATCGAACGTTATATCGTCGTTTGGATTCGCGCCATGAAATCGATCAGGTTCGTTGCCAATCTGGAATGCGATGAGTCGATCGTCGACAGCGCGCTGCACAAGACTGGCCTCTTCGGCAGCGCGCGCAAGAGACCCAGTAAGTGGATTCAATCCATAAATGAGTTTCCAGCCCGTCGCTTTCAGAAATTCACCCAGGTTCTCGATTGACTGTGGCGTAATGATGCCGCGGCGATCCTTCCTGACGATCGGGTCAACCATTAGCCACTCATAAGCATTCTTCGCCTTGTCTATCACAGTTATTTCGGCTTCAGTGGGGATTGCCGCTGACCATGCGGTCAGATTACTCAGGTGGCCGCCCAACCGCAGCACGCCGTCCGTTGAAAGTGCTCGAAATTTTGCAACCAGGTCCACATTCTGAGCCGAGAAATACTCTGGATTTGTAAGCTGAGCAGACTCGTAACTCAATCCGATGAAGTCTTTTGGCATCTCCGGCAAAACACCTGAACGACTCGCTTGCAGCTGGATAGTGCGGGGAGGGGCTTGCTGCGCGCGCGCCGAGATGATGCAGGCGGCGGCCGAAGCTGTGATGAACCTTCGCCTATTCATTCAGCTCCTTTGCTTGGAAACTCACAGTGCTCCTGAGGCCCGTGTCAATTCGACCTCTATCGGCCAAAATCGTCTTCCGCAATATTTCCAACACGAAATCATTTTCGTGTCATGTAAGCACAGGGAAGTTATCTCCATATTTCCTGCACCACTCGCCGAGCATCATACGATACGACGCAACACTTTTTCGATAGTCAGGAAAGTCTGCCACATTGACCAGTTCGCA
The DNA here is from genome assembly GCA_963758785.1 of uncultured Acidobacteriaceae bacterium. Lineage (GTDB taxonomy): Bacteria > Acidobacteriota > Terriglobia > Terriglobales > Acidobacteriaceae > Telmatobacter. The sequence goes on along the minus strand of CAVWXA010000003.1, from coordinate 98,870 downwards.
AGGGTCTTTCTCCCGGTCGGTGAGTGACTCACGCGGAGCACCGGCCACCTGTGGATCCTTGGAGGTGTAGACACAGTACTTGTATCGCTTACTCACGAGCATGCGTCCTTGTGCGCGAGGTGTAATACCGTCAATTGGTCCTCCCTGCGCAAAATCGTTGGATGAAACGACAAAATCTCTCGGATCATGGCTCTCTCGCCCCAATAAAGTGTTCTTGAGACTCAGTCCCGGCATGTTTTGCGGCCTGGCGATACCGGCGAAATCGCAAAGCGTGGGAAGCATATCCGTTCCAGTGTTCACCAGCCGATCGGAGCTCCCGGCTTTCACAGTTCCTTTGCAGGTAAAAATAAAAGGTACCTGAACAGATTCCTCATAGAACACCGTCTTTTGATTCCAGTGATGAGCCCCCTGGCAGTCTCCGTGATCCGCCACGAATACAATCAGCGTATTCCTTTCCAGTCCGTTCGATTTGACCGCTTGCAACACCCGGCCGATCTGGGTATCTACTTTTTCGATGAGACGATAGTATGCCCACTGATACTGTCGCCATTTGTCTTCACCAAATGAGCCAACTGGAAAGACTGGAGTGCGCTGGTACGACTGCCTCATAAGGGTCATGATTGCTGGTTCGTTTTTCTGAACCATGAAGTTTTTTCTCAACGGTGGACACTCACTGGGAGGGGGAGCCTCACCGATTGGTCCCTCTGATAGCGCTTCACCCCGGGCCCATTCGCAGATGTTATGCGGGTTCAAAAAAGAGGTCACCGCAAGAAATGGTTGCTTATGAAGTTTCCCAAGAAACGTCTCGACTTCTTCAGCTTTTACTACATCCTTGGCCCTCGTTTCGGTCACATCAAAGCCGTGAGTGTCATGCTTTTCGACTGGATAAGGAAGATGCCACTTACCGAAGTACGCCGTGTCATACCCAGCGTTCTTGAAGATCGTACCCATACAGGGAAACGCCTTCGGGTCCAGCTCGACGCGGGATTCATGGTTGTTGTGAACGTTGCTTTCCTCTCCCGGATTCGTCTCGACCCCCGTTTCCACGGGGTAGCGGCCGGTATACATCGACGTGCGAGAAGGACTGCAGAGCGGGTTCGCGGCATAGGCCCGAACGAACTGCATCCCGCTCAGAGCCAGGCTATCCATGTTTGGCGTATGAATGAACTGCCGGCCGATCCTGCAACTCATTGTCGCAAGTGATTGCTGATCGGTCGAAATAAGCAAAACGTTCGGTTTCGATTCAACGGATTGGCTTACTGCGGTGGTGAAGCCGTCCACCGCTATGGCGGCTGCACTTACAGCTGCTCCTCTCAGGAATGAGCGTCGATCATACCAGTTCGAAGTCGTATGTCCTGTGTGTGTCACTCAGCGCTCCTCTACGCAGGAGTTTGCGGAAGAAAATTGCGCCTTATAGACGGCATATTCGCGCCGAATATCATCCAGTGTCGCTTTACTTGCATCCTCAGGCTTCCCATCGCGAATCGCCCGGTAAATCTTACAGTGCCGGTTTGCAGATTCGCGCCGGTCTACGAGCTGGCCAGCGGTATCTTTAAATGCATCATAGAAGGCCGCCGCTCTCTTCACCATCAGGTGAAACTTGGGCCCTTTTGTCAGCGCTCGAATGGGAACGTTGCCTTCAGTAACAGCCCGTGCGTAGCAAACGCCCATGCGCAGCGCCGGGTACATCGCGACTGTGCCTCCGCCGAGCCAGTGGAGCAACTTACGCCTGGAAACCATTCTTATCCTCTCTCTGTTCGCAGAAGACTCGATCCCGATTGAGGGTCCGCAGAGAATTCATGACATTTGGAGATACGGATCAAGAACAATCAGGGAACTCCCCGCGATGTTCTTGTTCTGGGTTGCCAGCGACGCCGCCGCTGCAACGTTGTCTTTTCAGATCGGAAGCTAGAATTCGCCGCAAGCTCTATGATCCACCGCCATGCTCAAACGTTCTTCCATCCCGGGAGAGAGACAATGCATGAATAATTTGACTGGTTGTAGTGAGGGTTCCGAATTGGCGCATAGATCTTGTTGCCCTTGAAAGGCCTGTCCTGCGTATAGATCCACACGCTCTTTTCATCCCATAGCACAACCTCGTCTCTTCCATCACCGGTAAGGTCGAGCGCCTGGCAGGAGAGGTCGGGATGCCCATCGTCAGGAAACATCACAGCTCGCTCGAACCGGCCATTCATCAGGCCTCCGTGTTTCGCGCTTCCTGAAAGCAGGAAGAATTCCTCCCCATCGCCGCGCCAGTTCACTGGGAAAAGTTTGCTGCCATTGTGAATCGGCTCGGCAGTCTGCAGAATGTTACCCTCCCAGTCGAACAACAGCATTACGCCTGGATTCCAGTGAAAATCGATCATTATGAACTGCAGGCCGGGCAGATCCATGCGATACTTGCCAATGCTCGATGCCTGGGCATGTCCGACCAGCAAATGCTTCATAATCTGGCCGTCGTAGCTGAACATGAGAAAGCCTTCATCGCTTCCGGTGGAATAAACGCGCGGTTGCTGGTTTGGATCGCCGCTGAAGTTGACGCAGGCAATCGAGTCGGCGTGGTCTTTCAGCTCGGTATCGCGCGACCAGAGCTTCTTCCCGGTGTGATCCCACATGGAGTAGCCGACCATCATGCGGTCGTATCCGTCGACATCGAATGGATAAGGACAATGCCCTGTCTGGCCTTCGCCTTTCCAGAGAAATTCGAGCTTGTTGTTGTAAATCCAGAAGTACTGGTACCGATCCTTAATCAGAATCTCCTGGCGGTTCTTGTTGCCCGAGATGTTGACAAAGAAAAGAGAATCGCCCAGTTCTCTCTCGTAGGGGCGCATCACCGATTCCGGATGCTTGGCCGGCAACGCTGGAGCGTCCGGCATCCATCTCCACTGCTTTACCTTGCCCGTGCGACCGTCGAGAATCTGTAACTGGAAGTCGCGAATGGTTACAACTTCATTGCGGCCATCGCCATCGATATCGTGAATCTGAAAAGGATTGTCATTCGTCAGCACGCCGTTGCCGGCATTCGGCTTGCCAACCTGCCAAAGCACTCTGCCATCGAGCTTCACTGCGGTGAGACAGCTGATCATGTCGAAGGCGTCGCGCGAGACCGTCTGGATATTCTGTGCCAGCAAAATCTCCAATTGGCCATCGCCATCGAGGTCGCCAAATCGCACCTGGCTCGCTGTGCCATATGTGTGCGTTTCAAATTTGCGCCATAGCCTCGGCTTCGGATTGTCATCCTGAAGCTTCGCAACGGCGATATCGAATTTGTGCATTGCGTCGTGGATTGTCGCAGACGCTGAAGGGTCCGCCTCAACCATCACGCTCTGGAAACGCGCAGGAATGTTCGCGCTCAGGCCGATCTTGCCACCTGCATAGATGGCGTTGGAGATTTCAAGAACCTTGTTGCCGTCGATAAATGCCCGGACCGTCGATCCCTGATTCTCGACCTTGAGAAGGTAATACCGGTCGGTGTCATATTTGAACGGTGCGCTCGCTACTGTTTCCCAGTTCGGCTCGTGGATCTTCACTCCGAGCAGATGCTGCACATTGATCTGCGCCGTATCGCCGCCTATCAAGCCGAGAACGTAATACTGCAGATTGCTCTGGTAGCGAAAGGCAATTCCAGCAACCCCTTCGAAGGAGAGCGGCCTTACCAAGGCTTGGCACGTGTAATCCACCCATTGCTCCCGTCCGGCAACCAGCACCGCGCTCACTCCATGCGGAGGGTGGAACAACTGCTGCATCATATAAGGTTTTTCGTCGGCCATCTCCATCGAGACCAACCAGGCATCCTGGTCTGCGACCCCGTTGCTCCAAACGCCGCCGAATTCGTCGGCACGAGCGTCGATCCACTGGTTCTCCTGAATCGCCGGACCCTGAACGCCGACGGGAAACGTCAGCCATTTTGAAGGCAACTTTGAGAAATCGTCCTTCAGCAGGACGGTGCTTCCGCTCGGCCCATCGGCTGCAAGGCCATTCGCTGAAATGGCCTTCGGTCGCAACGCAATTGCCGGTACGGCAGCTAGGGTTCCTTTAATCATCTCTCTTCGATTCATCATCATCGTGTGTCATCCCTCTCATCGGGTCCTGCCGATGCATGGTGCGCTGTTTGATTTCATTAAAAATCGAATCTACCACCGAATTGAAAAGCGCGCGGAATGTAGTTGGCGCTTGCAGATCGGATCTGGCCAAATAGTGCTCCGTCTGAGACTGTTACGTCTGGGGTGGCATAATCCGGATGGTTAAGGATGTTGATCGCTTCAACGCGCAGCTCAAGCGTCATGCCTTCGCGAATTTGGATCGGCTTTTGCAGGTTGGCGTCGAAGCTGAACCACCGCGGGCCGATCACCGTTCCAATACCGGCCGTGCCAAACTGCTGTGTGGCACTGGGTGCGCTGGGGCTGATGAGTGCCGGCACCGAGTAACACGAAGTGTTGAACCACTCACCCAGGGACTTGTTGGCCAGATTGCCTCCACATGTGCGATCTGCGCGATTCGAAGTAGCATCCGTAGGGCTGTAGCCCGTTCCAGCAAGGACCGTGAGCGGCTGCCCGGACTGCCATGTCCCTACGCCTGCGAATTTCCAATCTCCCAGAATTTCGGATGCCAGAGTATTAACCGTGCTGTTGGAGCCAGCAATTTTGCGTAGCGTTGGAACTTGATACACGTAATTGAAATGCAACACCTGATAGGGCTGGTTCGATACCGGGCCGTAGTCATAACTCCAATCCGGACTGACGACAGGATTGCTGGCGATATATTGCAGCGCCAACAACTTACTCCACGAGTAATTCGCGTCTATGAGAATTCCATGGCTTAAGTGCCGACTAGCCTCTACATTGCCTGCGCTGAAGTTGGAAGTGCCTTCTCCGGAGTTTTCTCCAAAGGTTGTTCCAAATTGAGACCATTTACGTGCACCGCTGGACCCGGCGGTAACAGCAGTACAGAGAGTCGGGCCGGGAGGACACGCGTTGACCAATATCTGCCGATCAAGGTTCGATCCCAGATTGCCAACGTAGCTGGCCGTAAAGGAGTAAACGCCGATCTGTTTCTCGGCTGTGAGGTTGAATTCATAGGCTCTCTGCACGGGATAGTGCGGATTGAAGCCCGCAAAGCCCGCAAGAGCGCTCGATGCGGCGGCTGAACTGCCGTTTGCCGAAGGATTTTGAAAGCTATACCCGGTATTGACATTGATCCCTATGGCTGACAGGAGAGCGCGCGTGAGTTTTGCCTGATAGGTAAATGGAGGATCATTGACTTCGGCGCTGAATGCACTGTAATTGAAATCGTTATCGTAGATTCCGAAACCACCGCGAATCACAAAACTCGGTTGCAGGCGATAGGCGAAACCGATGCGCGGCGCGAATGCGAGGTTATCAGGATTTGTAAACCCTCTTGCGACACCCGCCTGGCTGGCGGTGATGAACTCGTTGGAATACGACGAGAACGCTGGATTGATTTGACTCTGGCTGCCATCGGGAACGACAATCTGGCCGGTCGCAAAGTCGGAATTCGAACCGCGTCCGTCCGTCGGATAAAAGTAACCCAGGTGGTCGTAGCGCACGCCCAGATTGACGGTAAGGTTCCGTGCGATTTTCCAATCATCCTGAGCCCAAAGCGCCCAAGTTGTTTTCGCCAGGTAGCCACCTGCAGTGCCCACAGTTACGTCCGTCGTTCCCGGCAGGCCGAGGAGGAGATCGGCAAAGGCATCGCCAGTAGCCGATGTTGCCGAGCTTGAATACTTGGTGGGCGAGGTATTGTAGTTCGAGGCCGTCGTGTACTGGCCCCAAGGTGGCGCTCCGAGATCTTCGGCCTTGTGCCCATACAGATAAAAGAGCCCGGTAGCAAACGCATGCTTGCCAAACGTCTTCTGGTACATGGGGCTGAATTGATAGTCATTATCCTGGCTGAAATTCAGAAAATCCCGATCGTACAGATCGCTGAGGCCAGCTCCGTCTGACCCATTGGTAACCGCAGGAGGTCCTGCAAATGGTGGCGATGGGATCACTTCTTGAATTGGAACAGAGAACGCCGTGGAACCATAGGTGGGTGTGTTTTGAAATGGCTCGCTCCGTCGCGAAAAAGTAAGCTTGAAAAGGGAGGTCGAATTGAGGATATGGGTCCATGATGCCGTGAATACCTGGGTGTAATAGTTCTTGACTTCAAATCCATAGTTACCGGGAACCGTGCCCTTGAAGACCGAGGCTTGATTAATGCGGCCGATTGTGGTGCGCCCGAAAATCAGATTATTTGGATTTGGGTCCCAATCGATCCGCCCGTCATACTTCTGCGATTGGTCATATTCGGGTTTTGAACTCACGGCGTTGAAGGCGGTCAGGGTTGACGGTGTCGGCGCCGCTGGAATCAATTGCAATAGTGCAGTGGTAACGGCGCTGATCCGGTTCGACGGAATCGTATTGTTGGTGAATGGTTGCCCCGTCAGCGGATCATAGATATACTCCGGCGTCTTGATCTGCGTGGGGTTGCTTAACTCCGAAAGATTGCCTGACAGTTCAGTTTGCGTAGGCCAGCGCACGTTCGTGTTGCTGACCTCGTCGAAACTAAACTCTTCCGCCGCAGCCGCGAAGAACAGTTTGTCCTTCTTGATTGGGCCTGTGGCCGCCCCGCCGAACTGCTGTCGGACATACGACTGCGGTTTTGCAATGCTCCAGACGTGGGCAGACAATCCTCCAGACTGGTAGAAGTCATATGCGCTGCCGTGCAGTTCGTTACCGCCGGGTTTCGTCGCGATAATGATGGCTACTGGTGAAGAATATTGAGCTGACGAGCCATTCGTCACAAGTTTGAACTCGCTAATTGTATCGATGTTTGGAACAGGCAAGTCGGCGCGGCGCTGGATCCCGTCGATCGCTGGATAACCAGTTGTTTGAAAGGAGTTCAATTGAGTGCCGTCAGAAAGGACCACCATCGCGCTTCTGCTCGATCCGCCTGGATTAAACGTTCCTCCAACTGTATCCGTATCGCCAGCAACTTTAACGCCTGTTCCGTACGGGACACCGGGTGTTTGACCAACAACGGTCTGCACCTCGCGAACGATCAAGGGTAGATTCTCCAGTTGCGTCGAGAAGCGGTAATTCCCTAACTCTGCATTCTCGGTGTCAATCGTCGGAGGCGCGCCAGTGACAGTTACTGCCTGGCTCACATTGCCGACCGACATGCTGATGTTGACCGTCAACGCCGAGTTGATATTGATCGTGATATCCGGCTGCCGGACCGTGGAGAAGCCTGGCTTCGAGATCTCCAACATATACTGACCGACCTCAAGCGTAGGGAGCGCATATGTACCGCTTGACGTCGTCTCCACGGTGGAGACCACCCCCGTCGCGATGTTGATCGCTTTCACCTGTGCACCTGTAATCACGGCCCCAGATGTATCCGACACCAGTCCGCTGACCCCGCCCACCTGCTGGCTTAGAGCAACAGCCGCAAACAGGGTGCAGAAGGAAATAACGAGAGCGATAGTCCTCACCCGAATCAAGATATTTGACCTCCAGGATCAACTTCATGTCGACATGCTTTTTGCGCCTGAGCCTAAAGAGTCGAGGCGATGAATCTGGCGTAAATTCGATAGTTCTCAATCAATACAACAGGTCGGGTTTTCGAAATTGGGGCTTCGCCGACTCTCCATGCCGTCGATTGCTGGACTTCTAAAGGCAAGATCCCGACGCCAACGGCCAAAAGTCCCGTTGCCAATTGATCAGGATGTGACGTGAAGTGAAGTTGTGAGCAAAGGCCTTGCCGCGCAGTCGCCGTCAATGAGCTTGTCCCGGCTGCATTAAGCTCCGCCCGGCGAAGCGGCGAACTGCGGGCACGATTCCCATGCTGCGTTTTCTGGTTCCTCTTCCCCAGGGTTTCTGTTGCACACGCAATCCTCATGTTCATGCCCTGGGAGCACAAGTCAATTGGCAGTTTCTTAACTGAGGGACCACAGAGGGGATGACCAGTTTTTGAGAACACTTCCGATAAGGAAGTTCAAATTGTGTGTGGCGTAAGGCAGCTAGAATCTGAGAGTTGAATGCTGATTTGAACACGTACCTTCGCGGGGTGTAGGATTGTCACGATTTCCGTCCTCTTCCCCGGCGATCATCGAGCGGTCGGACCTTAGAAAGTGGTTGTTGCCCGTTACAAACGTCTAGTCATGCCGGCTCTCAAGCGCGTCGTAGCAATTCTGGGGCGCACCCGAGCAGGGTTGGCGGGTAGCTGCTCGGCTTCCGGTGCCCCGGAAGAGCGGAGTCTCGAAGGTCACAGGCTTCGCGCGGGAGGCTGGAATTCAGGCCCCGAACAGGCGGTCCATTCATGCTGAGCTTTGAGAATGTTCATCTGCGTCAGGACGAGCAGCTCGATCCGGAAACTTGTTGGACGATCCTTACGCGGGTTGCGGCGAGTTCGTATTTTCGGCGCGCTCCCCGCCTCCGCGAGCTACTGTTGTACGTTGGCCAACGATCTCTCAAGGATGGATGCGATCACATCCCCGAACAGGAAATTGGAGTCAAGGTGTTTGGCCGTCTTGACACCTATGACAATGCCAACGACAGCATTGTCCGCACCACAATCAGCGACCTCCGTAAACGAATCGATGCGTACTTTGCCGCTGAAGGTCTCCATGAGCCGATCATCATGGAGATCCCCCGGGGGGCATACATTCCGGTCTTCTATAGTCGCGATTTGCAGACATCCATTCCGGAGACTCTTTCTCTCACTTCCCCTCCCGATCCTTTTCCAGGGGTCGAATTAAAGCAGCCCAAAGCGCTCGATCGATACTTCCGGTGGGTTTCTGGAGCTTGCATTGCGGCCCTCTCAGTTACTTGCCTCATGCTGTGGCACCAGAATCGTGACGCCCAGAAATCCCTGCACCCGTGGAAAGATGAACCCGCCCTTTCCTCTCTCTGGTCCGGTTTCCTCGACGGCAACCGAGATACTGACGTCGTGATGGAAGACTCCTCTGTCTTGCTTGTTCAACTTATGAGCAGAGAGAGCATCACGTTGAGCGACTACATCAACAAAATCTACCTTGGAGCGCCGCTAATTCAGGGGGCCGATCCGGAAACAAGCAACCATCTCCTTTTGGTGTCGCGTAAGGCGCTTGGCAAGGCATCTGATTTCAGGGTGGCACTGGGCATCAAATCACTTGACCCGCAGAACCCCAGGACGCATTTTTACAATGCGCGAGAGTATACGCCTCGCCTTCTGGAAAACGACAACATCGTCCTGCTGGGAAATCCCACATCGAATCCGTGGGACCAGTGGTTCGAAAACACATTGAATTTTGTTGAGACCCCAACCTCGGTTGGAGACAGCCCAGTCATCAATCGCTCGCCGAAGGCAGGCGAAAGCGCCGTCTATACGAGCCGGGATAAATCTCATGCTTATTGCGTTGTAGATTTTCTGCCTAAGCCAGATCATAGTGGCGACATGCTGCTAATCCAGGGAACGACTTCTGAAGCAACGGAGGCGGGCGGGCAGTTTCTCTTATCAAATGACCGATTGTCTGAATTGCAACGACAAATGAACGTCGGAAAGCTATCTTATTTTGAGGTTCTTCTCGATGTCTCCCAGGTACTGGGAACAGCTCTTACCGCCAAAGTCGAAGCCTATCGTATCTATCCGAATCTGCACTGAAGTACGGCAGCTAACCCAAGCCAACGACAGCTCGACTCTCTATCCTTTATGGAATCAGCATTGCGGGCGAAAGCTGGCAAAATTGAGCACGAATCGTAATATTCGCTCGCAAATGAGCCGCATCCGTTTGTTTTTACCGGGTTTCGTTATCTAAGTACAGAGCGCAAGCGTGAGAGATCGGACCTGCACATTACCATTCAACTCCCACCGCGAAACCTTCACTGGCACACGCGCTTTGCGACTTCTACCCGATGGCACGCAGAAGCTCGTACCTGAGGCGCCCTATCCTTGCATCATTCACTGCCATCCGATGGCAATGTTGATCGTTTCCGAACCGTCGCACGTTGATGTTGTCCTTCATTCGCTATCCACATGGGTACCGGGTGACGACGAACCGAGATCGCTGTAAGTCTCCAGTTAGTCTCCATAAGCGGCTAGTGTTGTTTGAACCCGCATAAATACAGGGGTCTGGGCGTATTTCCACTTTCTGCATTGGCAAGTGATTGATAAGATATTTATTATCAATCTTATACATCGATTTATCCGGCGACTTCGAGCGAGAGTTCCCGCACCTTTGCTGCACCGCGCCGGAGTCCCACGCTCACCCTCGCGCAATTATGGAGCAAGGATCTGCTGCAGCGAGTTGAAGTACGACAGAATGTTCTTGGCAAAGACGAGATTAATCTCGGCGTTGCCGGTAAACGGCGCGCTTGGATACTGTGCCTCAAGGAAAGAGATCAAAACCTCCGCATCGCCAATCGGGAATGTGTCAAGCAGGCTCATCGTCTTGTACACCTGGACATCCGCAAACGTTTCGGATGACGTATTGAGATTCGGCCATTGCAGAACACCCTGCACCAGGACATACCCCTGCACCTGGGTGGCGCTGCCCTTGGCGTGCATCGTGGGAGCAATGGTAAATCCCGTATAAGCCGACGCGCCGGTTGAGGTAAAGAAGGGCGCGACGTCGCTGACCGTCGCTTCCGATGTCATATTGGCGCTGGCTCCCGAAACCAGGTAATAACGCCATTCATCGCCCGGGTGGCCGAAGAGATCGTAGTCGCCGAGCAGGTTGAAAGCGCTTTGATCATAGGTCGAGGGCGGCTCGATGTAATACATGATGGTCCCGTCAGGGCTGGCGACATAGTCAGCCTGCAGGGAATGGAAGATATGCCCATCGAAATACTGAATGGGATTTCCATTTACGTCCTGGTAGACAGTGACGCCGAAATTAAGCGGGACATTGACCGTGAGGCCGTTGGGGTCAGTGTAGATGCTGTACAGCGTTTGACCGCTGGCTGGATCCGTGACTGTGGCCATCAGCGTTGAACCGGGAAGAACGTTGGCTGACATGGGCACCGTGTTCTGTCCCAAGGCCGAGGTAATCAACTGCGTGAGGAGCTTGGTGTTTTCGGTGTCACCCCAGGTGACGACCGGATTGGTGCTCTTGACGAGGTCGAACGGGATCACGTTATTGGGAACGATGGGTATCCCTGCACTGGGCCCGGTCGTGGGGGTGGTCCCGGCGCTCAATCCTGACGCTGTGGGCGCGGCAAGCACCACGTTGGCCTCGATGTCGTTCGCTGGATTATGCGCTGGGCGTGGCTGGGGTAATGAGATGTTCTGGAAGATGAAATCCGTTACCGGGTTCAGAACGGGAACGGCCATCACAGGCGTGATCTGCGGAACGATAACCGCCGCGTTGGAAATGGGAGGCAGGAATCTCTCGGAATACGTGACGCGGTACAGAAGCCGCCACGGAACAGAGCTACCCGGCTGAACGTTGCGCAAGGTAACCGCATCGGCATCCGGGCTGTTGGCCAGCCAGATGGGATCAACCACGGTGTTCCAGAAGTCGTTGTCGTTTTGACTGGCCGCCTGCCGGAAGAAGACATAGGTGCGGAAAAGGTTGGTTTTCCCTGGCCGGTCATAGGGTTCAAGATTGCCAGTTGTCCCGCTGGCGTTCCCGGTGGTATACGACGGCTGGGGCTGGGTGTAGCTCTGGCTCGTGTCGATGTTGTTCGACACCGGGAGCCCAGCGCCGGAAGTTACCGACGGCACGATGTTGTATACCAGCCCATCGGAGCCGATCACCAGGTTGAGTCCGCTCTGGTTGTTGGGATTGAACATCGAGTTGAAGTTCATCACGAAATGCGCATCGTTGTTGCATTGCGTAGCGCATCTGCGTGTCGGTCTCGATTCCGCTGAAGGAAGCCGCGACGTCAAATGACGCGTTGGCCTGTACTGGTGTAACTGTACTTGACCGTGTTCTTCGTCGTGTTCGTCCACTCGTCCTTGATGTCGAATCCAGTGATCGTGATGGCCGTGAGTTTGATGTTGAACATAGTGTCGCTGCGCGTCAGTTGTGACGTTCGTGGTGGTATAGACCTCTTCGTACCGACGTCGTAGTAGGTGTGCTTGACCTCCTGCGAGCCGCCCCTTGAAGACCATACGTACTCGTTGTAGAAATCGAGCGCAGGCGTGAGTGCCGGATCTGGCAGAGTGTCGTCGTTGTGGTAAGCGCGTGTTGTAGAGCGCGAGAGCGTTGAATGCCTGCTGGTCGATCTGCTTCTTAATCTGATAGGCCTCGACGACCCGCATGTAGCTGGCGTCGTGCCCGACCATCGCCCGGCGAGAAATTTCCGTCGTAGAGTGTCTGCATCTCGCCAGTCGAGGTGGTGTACGTCTGACTTCCGTTCGCCAGGGTCGCTGGATTGTAGACGTAGCCGATCGACGCCGTCCAGGCATCCTGGCCGGATGTAGCTGCTGTTCATGCGGAACGAAACAATATTCAGGTCCCGTGGTATCTGCGTGTTGGGAATCGCGACGAATCCATAGACTGTGTTGGTCTGCACGAGGGTCTGTTGGTACACATCCAGCGTCGCCGAAACTACGAACGCCTGGCCGTAGGGCGACGGAACGTACATGCGCTGCCCGAACTTCTCCTCGGTCGGAGCCGTCTTTGGCAGTCGAGCTCGGGGGATTAGAGGTCGTGAATCCACCGAGATTCGGATTCGGCAGGATGGCGGTTTTGGAACTCGGGTTGCCGGCCGTGTTGCTTGGCGTAGTGAGCGTATTCAAGCTCGACATGAACTGGTCATTCGTGTACGGCGAAAGCGTACCCTCCATCTTGACCGTGTACTTGGTGGATTCTTCCAGCTTGTCGGTCGATGAGTTTTGCGTATCGTTCTCATTGGACTTCGTGGTCGTATCGCCTGCGCCCCAAGCTGCGGTCAGATCCACCACAGCCTTCTCCTTAAAATTGATCCCGAATCCGATCGGGTCCGCATTGATGCCAAGACCGAAGCCTGCTCCCTGGTCGAACTCAAGGGAAGACTTGTTCTCATTTGAGTAGTTATTGCTCTGTTGATATTTCACCGAGACGGAATTGGGCACCGTGAACGTGACCGATGTTGCTCCGGAGTACGAGGATTTGTTGGTCAGGTTCGCCATGGGGCAGGGAGGCGCGCCCTCAATGTATCCAATGACCTGGGCATCGCCCTGTTCTTGTGAGACCCATGTCAGTACAAGATCGCCGACCTTCTTGCCGGCAAAGAGCGTGAGGATGTTGTTGTTGATGTACACATATGCTTCGTTGATTTCGCCGGCGAGGGTTCCTGTCACACTGTTCAGCGTGACCGAATACGTGGTGAGATAAGGAACCGTATCGCTAACGGTAAGCGCCACGCCCGGTGGAGTGTAGAGACTGGGGGTAATCAACGGGCCGCAGCGTCCCACGTCGGGGCATCCGGAAAGGTCAATTGAGGCAGGCGTGAAGATCAAATCCATCGACGTGATGGGATTGGTCACTGTCGTGTTGTCGATGTACTGATTCATCGGCAGGATGGGACCGGTGACCGTCGGCACGAGGAACGATCCGCTCAGATAAACGACGAGGAACGGCTCGTTCGATGGGACAAGCCTGCCAAACATGTCATCGATGATCTGGTAGGGTTGCCGCGCCATGCTCCAAATGCTGATCTCCTCAAGCTTGTACAATCCCGCGTTGAAGTTCAGCAGGGAGGTGCCGGAGACGTATCCGGTCATGGAGGATGGGGCGTCGCTTGCCGGCTGCAGCGTCATGGCATAGCCGTTGATATAAAGCGCGGTGGCTTCGAGCTCATGTCCCGTGAGCGGAGCAAGATAAGCGAGGGAAGCATTGGTGGAGACAGCCACGTCCGATTGCGTCACGGTATTGTTGACAACGCCATCGGGATCGTAAGCGGCGGACCAGTAACCAAGGATTCCCGCCTGCGCCAGTTGAGTTGGAGTTGCGTCCGCCACGTCGATCGGCCCGGCGGGGCTGTTCACTTGTCCATCGGTTGTAATCGCGCTGTTGAACAGATACACATCGCGGATATTGCCGCTGCTGGGCGAGGCACTGCCGGGCGAGCTACCCAACGGCATCTCCGTCCCGTTGTCGTCGTAGCCCGACCCAATCAGCAAGTGCGCGGGCCCGGTTGGATTGACCAGCAATCCGGCCGGCGTGTTGAACGTCTGTGTCGGACAAGGGACGGATGTCCAGCCGCCCGTGGATCCATCGTCATTGATAAGCCGGACGGAGATTGTGACCGCGTAAGTGTAGCTGTTCTTGGGCGTCGTCTGGATCTTGGTGAGAAACGCCGTCATATTCGGTGCGCTCGATGTATCGCCAAGGCCAACGCCGGATAATGACATGGGTCCCGATCCCGATCCAATTCCATTTCCCTGGAAGCTCGCGCCCGCTGAAGCGGCGCCGCTGTACTCCGAGATATCGGTGGGCGGAGCGTAAGGATCTGTGCTCGACGAATTGCCTGCGGGAGTGACGGTATTTTTGACGATGACGACTTCGTAGAACTTATTCTTGTCGATCGTCGGTCCTGTAAAGATGGGGCTCTCGCCCGATGTGCCGTCGAAGAGCTGTAGAGTTACCGCGCCCCCACTCAACATCACTCGGTAAGACATGGCCAACTCAGGCGTGGTGATGTTGGATCCGGTTCCTTTATACAGAAGGCACTGTTCCGTCGTCACATCGGACGCGGAGACGGTCATCACAATGCTGAAGTCCCGGGTAAGGTCGTAGTTCGACCCTTGTTTCACTTCAAATCCGGCACCCTGGCAGAGAATGACGTACGGTTGCGTGTAGGTGAGGGCGAAATGCCGCCAGCCCGAAGAGAATACCGGGGGCGTCGCAGTTGCCTGCATGACGGTCTTGTTGATCTGAAGATAGATGGCGGACGTGCTGTTGAAATCGACATCGACGAAATAGACAAGCGGCGGCCCTGCGGTACTGGCAGAGTATGTGAACGGATGGTAATCGGGAACGTAGGTGACGACCGGAAGCGAGTGCCAGAACTCCAGGCTGAAATCGCCCTGTTTGCTCATCAGCGAATCCACATGCTGTGTATCGGTCGATGTGATCGGCGTTCGATAGGCGCCGGAGAAGCTCTCGCTTGGAGTCGAGGTTTCCGAAACGAAGGTTGTAAATGCGTTGTAGCCCCCGGTTTCAAAAGTCAGTGGATAAGAAGTGATAAACGTGAAGGGCGCTGACTGCATGAACGCCGGCAGCGTATCGGGAACGTCGACCTGCACGACATTCGCGTTGCCGCCCTTGGTATACAGGATGTTGTAGAGGGTATTGGCGCCGCTGGCATTCACTGCCTGGAACTGGAAGACGCCCGTTCCGGATTGCGTCACGCTTACCGGCTGCGCCGCAAACCCGTAGACCACGCCGAACTGCGTTTCCACTGTAGAGATGGATGTCTCGGACCATAACGTGCCGGAATTGATCCCAGCCGCCGAGCCAACGCCGGTTGTCGAACCATCGGTGACCATATAGGTCGTACCATTCAGGTCGAACACGGCAAGCTGCTGCTGATCGGACATAGGAGCGGATGCGTAGATCGTGTAAGTTTGCTGAACGGCTACATAGGTGCCCTCTGACTGGATCAGCGTGTACAGATTGTTCTTGTAGATAAAGAACGGGGCGTTGCCCGACTCCGGTATCCCCGCATAAATGTTCAGCACAAGCGTTCCCGAAGTAATGGTTCCAATGGGAACGGTTGGCCCGGCGTAATTGCCGGCAGCGGGCGCCGCATTGTTGATTGTTGCGATGAGGCTCGAGCTCAGCTTGAAGGTCAGCCCTGGCTGGCTGATCATGGTGGTTTTGGTCGCCGTAACCGCCAGCAGATTGTGTTGAGCATCTTCCAGGTAAGCGTAGATCTGGCCGTTCAGGGTGAAGGTCGTGGCCGGCACTGCTTGTCCGGCCTGGACGAGCACATCGGTCGATAGCGGCGAGACATTGTTGTTTCCCACGATGGCGTGGGGGACGCGGTTCGTGTCGATGACGTAGTTGAACCCATTGATGCTGAACATCGTGGGATTGGGAATCAAGGGGTACGGCCGCTTGTTGTTGTCGATGATCGACATCGTCGTCGTGTTGAGCGTATAGGTGGCACTGCCGATGAAAAACGTTGGCGCCAGATAAACGGAGAATTGCCCAACCACCGACCCTGCGTCATAGATATCCAAATCATCGAAGATGAACTTCGCCTTGGTGGAATCGAATGGGTTGGTCAATGTGAAGCTTGAGTTGGTGATGGGAATTGCGGCCTGCCCCTGGCCGAGCAATGACCCCGAGCTGACCGTGTTGTAGGTGAGAATGAAGACGTCGTCGTTGATGTCGATCAGGTCGCGGCTCGGCAGCACGGCAAATTCGGCAACCACCGCGACGGGAAGGTTTGTGGCGTCAAGTTGGAGCGTGTACACCACGTTGGGATCACCGAGCTTGAAAGTATTGGCGGTGAGGAAGTTTTTGGGCGCCATGGCCGCGCCCACCACCTGGCACGAAGAGTAATCGGCGCCCGAGGGCGTTCCGGCGATGGTATAGAGATTGCCGTTGATCTCGAATGAATTGCGGTTGATGGGAACAGGAGAGCCTCCGGCGGCCGGCTGAACCTGGTCCACGTCGACTGTGAATGTGTCGGATCCAACCGTTGCCACGCCCACATTCACATTGGGGCCGGCGATCACCGGGAAGACGACGTTCACGGTGCTGTAGTCGATGAGATATGTGGTGCCATTCGCCGGAGTGAAGGCATACTGCGTCGTTTCCGGTAGGTAGGACAGGGCTTCAACCGTATTGGCCGGCACGTCGATGTAGTAAGTGATTCCATCGATCACATCGACGAAGAATTCGTTCGAATAGATAAATTCGGCTGTTACTGGATTGTTTCCGCTCGAGTCGAAAGTGAACAGGACCCCGGTAAGAGCGTCGGTGAAGCTCACCTGAGAGCCGGCGACGGTGGTGGGAAACGTGCTGGTTGGATTGCGGCTGTCGGTTGCCGATGAAGCTCCAACCGTGTAAGTGACCGAAATGCCGTTGTAAGTGACGGCAAACTGCTTCGTGGTGGTGTTGTAGCTGACGCCGGCTGGCTGAAAGGACGCCTGCGAGGATGTACTGTTCAGGGTGTAAGTGTTTGAACCGGAGACGAGCGTCTGGTTCGGCGCAGTGCCGCTTAAGGTGGACTGATTAGTTGCCTTGACCACGTTGACGTCGTTTACGGTGTAAATTACGTTTCCATCGGCGGAGAATTCATCATCCGCCGAGAGGACATAGCCTTTGGTGACGCTTCCGCCTTGCACGGTGTAGGCAATGTTCGACATCGGTGCTGTCTGGGGAACGATAAAGCGGCCGTTAACCATGGGCCAGATCGGTCCCGTGGCCGCATTGTGGTAGGCCACCGGAACATTTACCGAGTAGGTCGTCGATCCCACGGTGAACTGATTGCTGAAGATGGGATAGATTACCGGCGTCCCCGCATTGTTGACCGCCAAGGTGACCGCCGTTGTAACGACGACGTTGGCCACGAACGTATTGGTAGTGGCGGGGGCGGGATATGGATACACAGTATTGTTCGAATCGACGAATGTGATGACACCCGCGTCGACCACGCATGTATAAACGATCTGCGTAACCGGATCCTGGAAATATCCGCCGGTCAGTGAGCCTCCTGCCGCGGTCAGAGTCGAAACGGCAGTTGCTCCCCCTGTATAGGTAGAAGCATCCACGGTGACGTCGCTGCCGGCGACCGCGATGGTATAGTCGAGCGGAATGGTGAACTGCCCGCCTGAGATGGGGAAGACGCTGTGAATGTCGCCGCTGGCGGTTCCGGTGTCAGCCACGGGAACGTTGACGAAATAAGTTGGGCCGCCGGGGACTTGAAAATACGGGTTCTGGCCAAGGTTGCTGTAAATCTCGTAACTGTTTCCCTGGTTGACGGCGGTGTTGCCGCTAAGGGTATACGTGAGGCCCGTGTTGGTGTCCTCGAATTGGCCGTTGCTGATCGCATAGTAGTGTTCACCATCGAAAGCGGCGATGTCCGTGGGACGGCCTGAGTAAATCGTGAGGGCGCCAAAGGTGAATTGATTGGGGCTCAGCGGTCCGGTCGCGTTCACAATATACGTCTGGGTGGAACCGGCGGTGATCGAAACGCCGTCGGTGCGAAGCGTGTAGGTGATGGCTCCAGCCGTGAATTGAGACGGCGTGCCGGTGAGCACGTAATAGTTCGTCCCATCGAAGGCAGCAAGTTCATTGACCGTGTACGACTCGGTATCCGTGAAGGTGGCCCCGGTATAGGGAGCCGTGCCCGAAAGCGGAAGCGGCGAGCCAACGGAAACTGTGCCGTCGAATCCGATCCTGAATGTATTCGAACCGTCGGTAAATGTTCGATACGTCAGGATTGGATAAATGATGCCGTCGCCCACGACCGTCGTGTTATTGATGACGTAGTTAACGTTGCCGATCGTAACGGTTGCGGCATTGGGCTCGGTTGTGACGGTGAAGCTGCTATTGAGAGTTGTAATGGTGTACGTGAATCCCGAGGTCGTGAGCGGATAGATCGTGCCGTTGCCGACGATCTGTCCATTTAACGTATCCAGCTGATACACATAATTCTCGAGCACCACGACATTGCCCTGGGTGATGTTGAACTGGCCCGAGATGGTTGCGCCATTGAGTGAGCCACTCTTCAGGGTGATGGTATATTGCACGCCGTTCAGCAGAAACTGCGTGTTACCTGCGGTCATGGTGTACACATTGCCGCCACCGACAACGGTGTAGGGCTGGACGTTGGTGTTGATGATGTATACGTCGCCGTTGATGGAAAACTGATATGGGTTGATGGGATAGGCCTGCCCGTTTCCGGTGACGCTGACATAGGCGCCATTGACCAGATCGAAGGTGTAGAAGTTTCCTCCGATGGTAAACATTTCAGGCGACGTCATGAGCGCATAGGTTGCCGGCGCGCCCGAGGTGGAGGCCAAATACGGATACATCGGGCTGCCGTTCACCGTGTATTGTTCGTTGCTGAACCCGATCACGTAGCCGTATCCGCTGTTCGAAGCGAAAACCAGGCCCGTGGCGAGAGGCACGGTTGTGGTGGTTGCGCCCTGCGTGACGGTCACTGTGCCGGCAACCGGGTTATACGTGTATTGCCTGCCGTTGACTCCCAGGATCATGTTGCTCAATTCGCCGGCAAGGTTGAACACGTCGACTGGGAGGGTCAGTCCGCCCGCGGTGATCGAGAACGGCGTGAGGGTGATCGGCGTCGGCGCCTCGCTTTCGGCGGGGGCATCCAATGCCGCGTAGGTGACCGTATAGATTCCCCCTGCCAGCGGATTGAACGTGAACTCCGTGCGGTCCACCGTGACGTGGGCATTGTCAGGGCCAAACTGGTAGCTCTTTCCTTCGATGACGAGCGTGTAGCGGGAGGTTACTCCGTCGGAAAGCGTGGTGTTCAGATTCACTGTGCATGTATTGCCGTTGAGCAGGAATTTGGGCAGAGTCACCACGGCGTAGATGAGATTGTTGGGATCCGTCGTGTCGATAAAGTACTGCCCGCCGGCCGCGGTGACGGATTTGGCCGTCGAGTCCATCACGATGTTGGTCACCGCGTTGTACGTATAGAAGACGGCGGCATCGCCCTTGATCACGGTTCCCGGCGTCGGGTCGCTGGCTATGGCCGGAGGAATGGCGCCCGAACCCTGGAAGGCGCAGCTGAACGGAGTTTCAATGAGCGAGCCAAGGCCGTTTCCGCCATAAATGCCGGCCGATGGACCCGCTGGGACGGTAACAGCCGGAATGAAAGAAGTGAGATTCGCAGATTGCAGCAGCGGCACCGAAACCTGCTTGTCAAGGCCGTGCGAGAGAGAACCATAGAAGGGCACCGCTTTGGCGGCCTTCACGTTGTAGGGAACAATCGTGGTTGATCCGGCGATGGGATAGGTAATGTTTGCGGAGTAGATCTGCGAAATCAGTACGGGCTGACGATTCGCGGTGACGACGTTGAGGCTGTAGCCGTTGAAGCCCGGAGCCCCGGAGATGGGAGCAGCCTGGACCTCGCCACCCACTGCCTGGATGGGAATATAGGCGGGTGGTTGTCCGGGGCTGGATGGGCCAAATGCGGCATAGATCAGGTTGGAAACCTTGTTGATCTGCGTCACCAGATCCTGCGGATTGACGTTATTCGGAGTCTCGGCAAGGGGCGGGGTTGCGCCCGGATTCGCTGGAGCGCCCAGTGTAACTTTCAGCGTGAAGGTGGATGATTCGATGATTCCACCATTCGGCGAATACAGAACGTAATAGTAGAGTTCGTAGAAATTGCCGTCAGAGTCGATGAAATACTGAGCGATCTTCGTTCCTGTTCCTGATCCGTCATCAACGAGGCACATCGCGTAGCCCATGTCGATGAGCTCAAATATGGCTCCTTTCAACGTCCAGTAATGGTTGCGCGAGAAAAGGAAGAAGTCATACTTGGTCGGCAGGCCATAGAGCGATGTGCTCAGTGGCGACGGGAATGCGGGATTGGTTCCGATGGAAGCGATATCCCGGTCGGCCTTCTTGCTGAGGAAGATTGCACCTGTAATGCCGTTCTGCAGATGCAGATTGGCAGAGACGACGGATTCGTAGGTGTCGATCAGGCCGAGTTCCTGTGGGCGCACCGGATTCTGCAGGCTGAGAATCAGCGAGCGAGTGCGATTGATAAACGTCGGATCAGCCACGGAAGGCGGGACGTTGGGGATGTAATTGGGCAGGCCCGGGGCTGTATATGTGTCGTAGACCAGGCTCCAATATTGATTGGGCAATGCCATGTCGATGTTGTAAAACGAAATGTCCCAGTCCGTTCCCATGATGCCCGTAATCTGTTCCAGCAGCGGCACCTGTTCAGGCAGAACGTCGTTCACGTCAAAGTGGTCAGGACTGGAAAACGCGTAACCGGAGGCACTGAGATATCCATTGAGGAAGACGACGCCTTTTGTCGAGGTGCTCGGGTCATATGGATTCAGCGTCCCCAGGTCGTTGTTGTCGTAATCGAACAGCACGCCGATGACCATGTTCGCGATAGACGAAACCGAAGAGATAAAGCCCGATCCGGAGGGATCGTTGGTCACAGCGCTGGACAGCGCGGACTCCTCGATGTTGTACACCGCGCCGGAAACAGACACGATGCTGTTGACCGACATGCCCGTGTAGTTCTGCGCGATGGAGGTAATCACCGGGCGGTTCTGGGGTGAGTAGATGAAGTTGGGCCGGTCCATGCCCGGGCCAGTGGGCAGAATTTGCTGGGCACAGATGTTGTGCGGGGGCAGCCGTCCAGGTTCCGCATTGGCCGAGCGCCAGCAGATGCCTTCCTGAATCTGCCCATTGGTGAGAGCCAGGATTTGTTGTTTCGCGAGCAGCGGATATTTGTGGGTTAGGTCGTTTGTGGTGAACATGACGGCCAGCGAATCGTAGACGAACTGCAATTTTTGCAACGACAGGATCGGCTTGCCCTGGACATCGACGTTGAAGCCGTTGGGATAGGGGACGCCGTTGACTGTCGCACCGGCCTGGGCCGTAATCTCGGGATAGATGAAGGTCCAGATTTCCTGACCGAGAAAGTTCGATAAGTCGGCAATAAATCCCTTGGCTGAATCCAGTTCAGCGATAGGGATGAAGATCGTAGGGGCGTAAAAGGTTTCCCCGGAAATGCTGGTAAAGTTCAACGTGTCGAGCGTATCCACCATGGTGGTGGGAGTGTAGGTCGTTCCGAAATATTGCATTCCGCTGCGCTGATAGCGCGCGGCCTGGGCGCGGACAAGATTTCCCGAAGTCGCGGGAACGAAGGTATCGACCAGGAGCCCGGAGGTGATGCCGAGTCCGCCTACAATCCCCAGCGCCGAGACGTTGGTAACCGCGCGAATCATGTAAACGAGATTGTTGTAGGTGATCAGCTGGAATTGCTGCGGAAGGATATTTCCGTTGCTGTCCTGGTTGACAAAGCCGCCGGTGTCGGTGAATGCGGTCTGGGCCTGGGTGTTGATCGTGTCGATCGAGGTCAGCGTGGCGCTGGTTTGGCCGACGATGTAACACTCGGTCGGAAACTGCAGAATCTGATTCGGTGTCGTCTGCACCTGCGCCGTGCCCGCTGTGGCATTGATGGAAAAGTTCGTGTACTGCGCGACATTGCCGGCAGTCGTCACGGCCACAAAGTAGGGAGTGTTGCTGATCGAGATGGTTTTCGCAGAGTCGTACTGCTGATCGGCAAACGTGTAGGTGAGCTGCGACATGTGAGCCGGCAGGCGGTGGTCAACCGAAAAGCTGGCATCAAGCCGGAACGGAATCAGGTCGCCGCCGCCGAAGGCCAGGTAGACCGATGTTCCCGACGGGTTCGTCGCCTGCATCAGATGGCAGTCCGCATTCCAGTTCAGGCGCCGGCACACAAAGTAGGCTGGAGGGGTGGCAAAGTTCAGATACATAATCTGTGTCGCGTTGAAGTTGGGTGTTGCTTTTTCCAGGCGCGACGCTTCGACCTCCGGCGCAAATGATTCATTTAGCGTGAAGCTGCCCGTGAAATTGCCGAAAAGGCTACCGGGATTGAAAATGGCCTTCTGTTCGGTTGAGTAGGGAATGTTGGTGAAGAGATAGGACTGGGAGGATGAGAATGCCAGCGCGGCCGTGGCTGGGTATGGACTGAAGTCCAGATTGTCGAAGTTATTCGAGGAGTCGTAGAGGGAGTAGAGATACCCAATGTCAAGCTCGTCGGTCTTGCTCAGAATGTTCTGGTAAGCGATACCCTGGTGGGCCAGATGATTGTATTGGTCATAGACCATCGAAGGCACAATGATGGACATGTTGTAGCAGGTGAGCGTGTTGAGAAAGACGACACGAACGTAATAGGGATCGTAGGTTACATTCTGCGTCGCGTCCGGAATCTGGTTGGGCACATTCAGGTCCGCGTTGACCACTTCGACGATGTAGGCCTCGCCGGTTCCCGGGTTATAGACGGTGAAGCCAAAGATCGAAAGGAATTGGCGCAGTCCGATTTCGGTCGCTGCGGTTGCAGTGCCAGCCGCGCTTTGAGCCTGCGTAACCTGGACCGTGGGAGCCATGCTCTTGGTTGTCGCCAGATCGGCCGCCGCATGTTGGTTCTGCAGGACATCGAAGCTCCGCTGCGCATCCAGGCCCACGACCGCCGTGTTTGCGGCCGCCCCTGGGCTCAGATTGGTTACAGCCACCCCGGAAGCAACAGCCGGCTCGATCACCTGAGACGTGATTGGCGAACTGACCGTCGCGTTTGTATTGGTTGTTATCGCCGCGTCGGCGGTATAGGGATTGTTCTGCTGCAGTGCGCCTGGCACAGAAACCTGCTCGGCGTCGAGCGCGGATAGCCCGGTTGAGGTTGCCGACGACGAAAACGTTGTGCCGAGGATGCTGAGGATGCTGCTGGTGATCGCTTTCAACTGCCCGATGTCAACCAACTGTGTCGACTCGGCATACGGGAATTCGAAGATGGGCCAGACGGTCATTGTGCGGGAGTTCGTGTCCAGGTACATCTGCATTGGTTCCTGTGCCTGCGACATCTGAAGACCAATCTGCGCCGTATCGGTTTGGGCCTGACTGAGCCGCGCCTGTTGAGTCTCGCCGGTGTACTGCACGGCGAGATAGGGGTTATGCCGGTTGGCAAACTGCCAGAACTGAGTTTGCGGCCAGTAAACCGGCGGATAAGGGAGGGAATTCGGATCGAGGCCGATGTCGCCCAGGTTGACCACGCTGACCATGTAACGCGTGCCGCCGATGACGACGCTGTCGTCCTCAGGGACAAACACATACTCGAGCAGGATGCCCATCTGGACCTGCCGGATCAGTCCCATTAGCAGCTTGCAGGGAGTAAAGGCGGCGGCACTTTGGTTGTCGGGCGAGGAATTGATCGCGGCGCTGGCAAGAAAAACGTTGGACGAGCTGACCGAACCCACTGTGCCCGTGTCGATGTTGATGTTCGAATAAACAAAAAGGGAGCTGTCCGTAATCTGTAGTTGATAGTTCGGGACGCCGGTGGCTTGTGCGCCGAGCGTCATGGAACCAAAGAAGCTGGCTCCCGTTAGTTGTGACGGGACAACCGTGAGAAACACGGGCACCGACCACACCGTCATCTGGCTTGAGCCACCGGCGAAGCTGCCAAAGTAAATGTCACCCTGGCTCGGGTGCGACCCGTCGGTTGGTTGGGGGTTGGGAACGGAGATGTTCGAGGCGATGACCGTCTGCGTCGAATCCAGGATGTCGTAGGTGCTGTTGCTGTCGCCGTAGGTGAGCCGCACGCTGTACGATGCGCCTTGCTGAACTCCCTGAGTGCCAACTGCGGGAGCCGACAGCGTGAGCTGCAGCAGCGGAAAAAGCTGAACCGATGTGGTTGCGCTGGCATAAACCATCGCGCCCACATAGGTGTGATTCGGATCGGCGGGGCCAAGCAACGTTGGAGTACTCGATGTCGAAGATCCGTCTGAGCCGCGCACATTCAGGCTGGTTCCGGTGAGGGAAAGAACGTAATAGACCCCGGCTGTGAAAGCCACGCCTGCCGTTGCTGTCGCCAGATTGCACGGAGCCAACGGCGGCGCAGGGAGGTTGCGGTTCATCAGGTTCACCACAGTCCCCGCCGTCAGCGATTCCAGTGCCCCTCCGTCACCGAGCGACTGCTGGAAGAAACTGGTTCCTGCTTCGATGCCGGTGATACCTGTGCCGCTCAGGGCTTCCCGTGGGATGGAGGCATCCAGTCCCACCTCAACGGTAACGGGAGCCAGTTGAGTTTGCGTCGGAGTATTGCCGCCGAGTCCGATGGTCTGCAGCAGAGTCGCGGTATTCAAAGTTTGACTGACCGACTTGCCGGGAGCGGCAGCAACCGCCGCGGGATGAGCCGGTGCAGCACTTGCCGCTACAGGGGCTGCCACGGCGGCAGGCGCAGCGCCAGGCAGGGTCGCATTATTCCCGGGACGTTCCGGGATGATAATTTGCGGCGGCGTAGTAGTTATTGAGACTGTGACGGGCACTGTCAGCTGATTCACCACCGGTGCGGCTGCGGCTGAGCTCATGTTGAAGTCGAGTGCCGCGGTGGTCACGCTGAGACCCGCGCCGTTAGCCGTCCCTTTCACGGCGATGGCCGAATTCAAGATGGAAACAAGCTGGTCAGACGAGTAGAGATAGGTTGCCTGGCTGAGTTTGCGGGCAACATTCTGCAATGAACCGCCATTCAGCGAAGGAGTCGTCGGCGAGTAGATGAGCACGGGCGCGTTCAGGGAGACGGTCGATGCGCTCAAGTTCGCATTCGCAGATCCGTAATCGTAGATAGGAATGCCAAGACAGGTTCCCCAGCTCGCATCTCGGTAGAAACCAATGATCTGCTGGTTCGCAAAGACGCTCGATGGCGCCGCACCCGAATAGGTCAGGGACATGACCCCCGTCATCACCTCGGGGCTCAGCGTCGATGTCGTGACCACGGTCGCCGTTCCAAAATCGTAGTCGGTGAAGTTCTGCCCCTGCGCATTCTGCACCGAGGTCGATTTCAGCGTGAGTGCGGTTGCAGCGGTGCTGTTGTAACCCGGACCACCGGGAAAGACCGCGGTCTGGCCGTAATTCACAGTTCCGCCGGCGAGCGCCGTGGACCAACCGAGTTTGCTCACATAAAAGTTGCCGGACGACACTTGGTCGCGGGTGTAGAGCATGGGAAGAACGAAGGTGGTGGCACCCAGCGAATTGTTCTGCGTGACGTCGTAGACCAGGGAAGTTGCCAGAGGGATAATTGACGGCGAGTCATCGTAGATTTGCTGGTTGTGCGTGTTGATGAACTCGTTGAGCGGAACAATTTGAGAGACAGCAGAACCGAGCACCACGGTGCGCATCCCCGTCGCGGGATCGTAGCCAGTCGAGAAGGCACTCGGCGCGTTGGCGTCGAGATCGATGCCAATGCGTCCGGGGATGTAGCAGAAGTTCATCGCCGAGAAGATCGAGCTTGCCGCCAGGTCGTTGTACATCGAGAGAATCCCGGCATCGCTGTTGGGGTAGAATTTGCCCCCCGACATTGGTGCCAACGAATTCGCATCCGCGGCCAGCGACATGCGGAACTCTTCGCGCTCGTAAAGGATGAAGAACAGGCGTGTCGCGCCCAACTGCGCATAGGGGTCCACGCTCGACCCCGCCATGTAGGAGCTGAAGCTCTGTTGCACGCCACTGGCATCGAAGTAGGACTTTCCGAGCCAATGAAGCGCGCTGTAGAACCAGGCTGGAGCCCACTGCTGGAAAACCGGCTTCGGGAACGGCCGTCCGACATATTGTGTTGGCAATGGCTTAACTGTCGTGGGAGTTGCCGGCAGAACGATCTGACTTGCGGAGGAGTTGACCTTTATTTCCATTGGAATCTCCTGTCGGGGGATCGGGAAATCCGAGGCAGAAAACGCCGGTGTCATATGACACGGGAGTAAGCGACCCTCATCGAGCGCGTGGATCTCCGCGTCGCAGGGTCTGAACCAATATTTCCGCACGCAGTCCGGGTGCAACAGGACCCGCGCTTGTCACACATTGAGCCTCATCGGTGCTTGCCCCGAGACAGCTATGACAGCAACGCTTGTGTTGTACTTCTCACGAGGAATCGCCATTTTGCGAGTCGATTGAAACCAGGAGTGTCCGCTATCGTCGATCTTGGGGATCGAGTACTTCAGTCGGTTCAGGCGGCGCAGTGGCCGCGATTTACTCGCCGACGGGGAAAAGGGGCCCGCACCCGTGGCGCTGACAATGGGGAAATCGCATTTGGTCGCCGGAGTTACAGTGCCAGCGCGTTTGCCAAATCTAGCACCGGCGATTTGGCGTGTCAATTGGTTTGCATTGTCAAATTATGGTGAAGGGCGGGAGAAACTGGGAAACTGGGCCGGCAAGGCGACTTCGAAGTGGGAGGGATGAGACAAACCACAGCGAATGAAGGGCGATTTGGCATTAACGAAGTGATGCATTGGAACGGTACTTTGGCGTTCCGCCCGAGACTGGCCTGCTGCGATGAGCATCTCATCGGGCGGCCATTCCTAGCCTCCAGTTAGTCTCCAGAATCAGTCGGGGTCGCTGAAACCCGCAAAAGCACCGGGTTCGGACGCATTCTTGCCTTTTGCATCGGGAATTGAGGGGGACGCGATTGATTGGCGATCACGCACATGCTTCTCGGCAATGATCCTCGGGATTGAATTCCTTTTCTCGTCTAAGAGCAGGGATGCGATTGAGTCGCCGACTCGAG
Source organism: uncultured Acidobacteriaceae bacterium (assembly GCA_963758785.1). Classification (GTDB taxonomy): domain Bacteria; phylum Acidobacteriota; class Terriglobia; order Terriglobales; family Acidobacteriaceae; genus Telmatobacter. Next base: position 71,658 of record CAVWXA010000003.1, on the reverse strand, counting down.
AAGAAGCGCTACGTGCCGCGGCAGCCCCGGCAACCACTACGAGGCTCGCTGGAAGTGCAACGCCTGGAATGGCCTGCCGGTGAGCTTCAGCTTCACCCTTCCGCTGAAGGTTCCCTGCAGCGGCGTCACTGTCATTTCCCACGGGTCGATCAATTCGGCCGTGAACTTTCCCTCCGGAAGGGGAAAATCGTAAAAGATCGGTTGGTGAAAGTCGAAATAATACAGGATATTCTCCGGCGCCTTTCTGGCCTGGTCCAAGACCGAAGCGTTCAGGTAGTAGGCACTCGGCTGTGCCTCAAGGCCGGCGCGCACCGAAGTCGAACCGGTTACTACGCCCTCTACGAGCTTGCGCAGAAATCCGATACGCGCAGGACTGGTCCCATGCAGTTTGCCGCCGTGTGCCCACCAAATTGTGGGGGCTGAGCTTTCGTCAAACGATGAATCCGGATCGAGATAGGTCTCGCCGTGAGTAACGTAGCATCCGGCAATGACGCCCAGCCAGAATCGCCGCGCCATCTCCTCGCCGGATAGGTTGCCCCACCGGCTATTCAAATTGCCTTCGTACATCACCTCGTCAAAACAGATTGGCTTTTGCCAAGCCTCGAGCCATTCCTCTGCCTGGTCAAACTTTGAATTCTGCAGGCTGGCGTGCGTGACCCAGGGCCGCGCGTAGTCGTACATCGTGTGGGAATAGTGCACGGACCGAAGGTGACCGACGGGATCGTATTGCTGCACGATCTGGAAAAGCCGGTCGAAATCCTGCGTGGTCTTCGCTCGCATGAGGTCGTATTCGTTGGCCATTGACCACCAGATGTTCCGGTAAGCCGACATGCGCGCCAAAACGTATTTGAGATAGCGATCGTCGGCCTCTGAAGACATGGTGGAATAGCCCCAGCGGTCGTAGGGATGAAAGAGAATCAGGTCGGCTTCAATATTCAGCGCGCGCAAATCGGCGATCCGCTTCTCGATGTGCGCGAAAAACTCGGGATTCGGACGCGCGAAGTCGCTGACGCCGGCTGCGTCGCGCACAAAGGGATAGTAGGGCGGCTCGTTGTGATTGTACTGATAGCTTTTGGGAAAGACGCACATACGAATCTTGTTGAAGGGAGCCGCCTGGAGCGATTGGAGGGTCTGTTGCTGCAGATCCTCGGACTGATGCACCCACGCATAGCAGGTTGTGCCGAAAGGGAAAAAGGGCGTGCCATCCGCATATCCAAAATGGTGGCCATTGCTCACTCGCACCGGTCCGTGAGCTCCCGCTAATGGCGCAGTGCAGGAAAACTCTCCATTCTTGCCGGAAAGCGCAGGCACCGAACTCTGGGTGACGTAGGACCAAGCGCCTTGCGTGTCGGGCATAAAACGCACTTTATAACGGCCGTCGCCGTCGTAGAACCCGTCGACAGCGATCGAGCGATGATCAAGCGTGAATGTCGCGGACAAGCGGACGTCGGTAAATGGGTTCCCTTCCGCCGGACCGGGGAGCGCCAATTCGAAAACCTCCCACTGCGGCACGGGCGCGTGCGCGGTTGTCGACATCTTGGACTGGACGGCCATGGACGCGGCTGGGGCAATCGCAGCCAACGAACCAACGGAGCCAAGCTTTATGATTTCGCGGCGATTCATGTGGCCCATTTCGCTTGTCTCCTCTCGTGCGATGAGGATACAACCCCGACGGAGATGCTTGCACGAATGATTGTGTGGTCGACCCCGCGAAGGAACCGCATCAACGGGGTCCACGCGAATTCGGGAATCCGACTTTCAAAGAATGCTGCGACGGCAAAGTCGGTGCGGAAAAGCAATATATGGGTGTCTATCCCGACGACCTGGTCGTGGAACGCGCAATGAATTGGAGAGCCCTCAAAACCGCGGCATCCGCACTGGACGGTACAAGCTGATCAATTACCTGAACGAGGAGCCGCAGGAATTCGAACTTTACGATCTCGCCAACGATCCCGGCGAGGAGATGAACCTCCATGAAAATCCGAACTATGCGGCCGTGCAGCAGAGCCTGTGGAATCGTATGCTGGAACTTGAGGCCGCGATTCCCGAGCGGTCGCAGCTTTAGCCGAAACGGGATAATGAACAAAGAGAGTTTATGCAGACGCGACGCGACTTCCTCAAGTTTGCCTCGATTGTAGCTGGAGCCGGATTCAGCAGCTGGATTCCTGAGTCAATTGAACGCGCATATGCGATCGAGCCAGATCCCGGCTCGACCTGGCTGGATGCCGAGCACGTCGTCATCCTCATGCAGGAGAACCGCTCGTTCGATCACACTTTCGGTACGCTGCGCGGGGTACGCGGCTTCAACGATCCGCGCGCCATACGTTTGCCCAACGGCAACTCCGTTTTCGTGCAGTCAGATGCGGTTGGTGATTCCTACGCGCCATGGCGCTTGGACATCAAGGACACGCGCATCACATGGATGGGTTCGCTGCCGCACTCGCGCAACAGCCAGATTGACGCCTGGAATGAAGGCTGCCATGACGGCTGGCTCGATGCGAAGCGTTCGGGCAAGAGAGAATACGCTGATCTGCCGCTGACTATGGGCCATTACACCCGCGAAGACTTGCCGTTCTACTACGCAATGGCTGATGCATTTACCGTCTGCGACCAGAACTATTGCTCTGTGCTGAGCAGCACGTCGCCGAACCGCTGTTATCTGTGGACCGGGACGATTCGCGACCGGCAAAGTGCCGACTCGAGGGTTCACATCCGGAATGAGCAGATCGACGGCGGCGGCATGCGATGGAAGACTTTTCCCGAACGCCTGCAGGAGGCGGGTATCCCTTGGAAGTCTTACCAGAACGAACTGACCCGCTCTGGACTCTCTGGCGAAGAAGACGCATGGCTTTCGAACTTCAGCGACAACACGCTGGAATGCTTCGATGCATACAATGTTGAGGCATATTCGGGATTTCCACTGGCGGCGAAACTCTGGCTATCGGAATGGTCAGAAGAGGCTGAAAAGCTCGAGAGCCGCCATCGGAGCTGCAAAGACTCCCGCTGAGGCAGCGCGAGCGCGTACTAAGCTGAGACAAGTTCGCAACCGCATCGAGGAGATCGAGGGCATTCTGCCGCAAAGCGGTGAAGTGCGATACCGGCAACTCACCGAACGGCAGAAAGCATTGCATCCACGCCGCGTTTGTCACCAACAGCGAAGATCCACACTGCCGCACGCTTTGCCCCTTGCCGTTCAAAGATGGGGCATACCCTTCGAACGATGATGGTGCCCGAGGGCGACATCCTTTATCAGTTCCGGAACGACGTGGAGAATGGCAACCTGCCCGCCGTCTCGTGGCTTACTGCGCCGGAGAACTTCTCAGACCATCCCAGCGCGCCCTGGTATGGCGCCTGGTATGTTTCCGAAGTCATGGACATCCTGACGAGAAACCCCGAGATTTGGAAAAAGACAATCTTCATCCTCACCTACGACGAAAATGACGGCTACTTCGACCACGCTCCGTCATTTGTGGCTGCCGATCCCAGGCGCCCAGAAACCGGAGGAGCTTCGGCCGGCATCGATACCGGGCTTGAGTACTCCTATAAGAATGACGAATTGGCACAAGGTGTAGCGGATGGGGACGCGCGCAGCGGCCCCATCGGTATCGGCTTCCGTGTCCCTATGATTCTTGCTTCGCCGTGGAGCCGCGGGGGCTGGGTGAATTCGCAGCTCTTCGATCACACGTCTACGATGATGTTCCTCGAGCGCTTTGTGGCGGCGAGATACGGAAAGACGGTCCGCGAGGACAATATCAGCCAGTGGCGGCGCACCATTGTTGGAGACCTCACCTCAGTTTTTCGCCCTTACGATCCCAGGGAATCCAAACTACCATTCCTTCATCGCGATCAGTTCGTGGTCGGCATCGAAAGAGCGCGGTCCAAAGAGATTCCGTCGAACTATCGGAAGCTTACCAACGAACAGATTAACCAGATCAAGCGCACGGCGGTTCAGGCCGAGTTCATGGCTCATCAGGAAGAAGGCATTCGGCCGGCCTGCGCGCTACCTTACGAACTTTACGCCGACGGAAAGATCACAAAGGATGGCTCGAATTGGGAACTTCGCCTTGCCGCCGGAAACCAGGTACACGGGCTGGCCTCAGCTGGCGCACCTTTCAACGTTTATTTGCGTAAACTAAAGGGCGGCCAAGGCTTTCAGGCGGCCACGTTCGCCGTCAAGGCCGGAGACACGCTCACCCGGCAGTTTCCGCTCGCCATGTTTGGCGCAGAGGGATACTCGATCGAAGTTCACGGGCCCAATGGGTTCTACCGCGCCTTCACCGGAAGCATTCCTTCGCCTCATGCCGTCGAGGTGCGTACCACTTACGAGCAGAATGCGTCCGAGCTGACCGGCAATCTACAGATGCGACTCGACAACGTCGGCGGAAAACCTGTATCAGTGACAATTGCCGATCGTAGTTATGGCGCGAGCATTGTGCGCAAGGAATTACAATCCGGCGAAGGCACAACCATAGTGCTGCCGCTGCGGTTGAACAATGGCTGGTATGACTTTACGGTGAAGGCTGAAGGAGCAGAATCCGAAGCTCGCTACGCGGGCCGCGTAGAGACTGGCAAACCCAGCATCAGTGATCCGCTGATGGGAAGCTCGGCGTAGAGCGCCGGTATCTCAAACCTCGCGCCCCGATTTTCCCTGTGAGGGACCAATGCGCCGGTGAATGACCCCAAGAATCGATGAAACGCAGCGAGTCAATTCATCCGGCGGCGGGGCGTGGGCACGGGAAACTCAATGCTGAGAGTTCCCAAAAGCAGTGCTATGCTTGACCGTGTGTACGAGCAGATTGAACGCGTCATCGATCTTACTGATCCGGCACTGAATCACCTCTACGCCATGAGCGTGGAAGACGCAAGGGCGCTGGTGCTTGAGGGATCGGCAGAGAGCGTGAGCCGGATTCGCGGCTCCTTTGCTTTGATTGCAAAGCGCGGCCGCACGGTGAGAATGGCGCGCTCGCTCGACAGGCCGCTGCGATACTTTCTGGCCAAGCGCAAAGAGGGCCCAGCGCTGATCGTCTCCGATCGCATCGACAGCATTTACGACTGGCTCAAAAGCGAAGGCCTGCACGAGCAGTTCCGGCCCAACTACACGCGCATGGTGCCTGCACATTATGTCGTTGAATTGCAACTTGGTGGGCTGCCCCGACCCGGATCCTGTGTACCAGCGCTTTTTTACACCCACGGCAGGCGCATTGCCCGCCGATCTCGATGTGATCGGCCGGGCATATATCTCCGCACTCGCCGACGAGATCTCGCAGTGGCTCCGCTCTCTTCCGCACGATGAACCGATCGGTGCATGTTTTTCCGGCGGCATCGACAGTGGCAGCGTATTTCTCGTCACCTATCATGTGATGCGTAAACTCGGCATGAATCCCGGCAGGCTGAAGGCGTTTCGTGCTCGACCTCGGCGACGGACCCGACGTGCGCCAGGCGCGGGCGTTCCTCGAACCGCTCGGGCTCTCGCTGTTTCTCGAAGCCGATCGAGGGTGATGCTTCGGCGCTTGATGTGAGCGAGACAATCCGCGTAATTGAAGACTACAAGCCGCTCGACATTGAATCGGCCACGATGGCGCTTGCCCTGGCGAAAGGAATTCGGGCGCGCTACCCTGACTGGCGCTATCTGATCGATGGCGACGGGGGCGACGAAAACCTGAAGGACTATCCGATCGAGGCTAATCCTGAGCTCACGATTCGCAGCGTCATCAACAACCCGATGCTGTACCAGGAAGGTTGGGGTGTGGGGAAGATCAAACACTCGCTCACCTACAGCGGAGGACTCAGCCGCTCCTATGTGCGCACCTACGCGACTGCGCGCCAGTATGGCTTCAGTGGATTCAGCCCTTTCACCATGCCGGCCGTAATTGCCGTTGCCGAAGCGATTCCGTTTATCGAACTGACCGACTACGATGTGGAGCGTCTCTACGCGTTGAAGGGTGAGATAGTTTCGCGCGGAGTGGAGGCTGTGACGGGGATGAAAATGCCGGTCTTTGCCAAGCGGCGCTTTCAGCATGGCGCGCTCTCTGAAGATTCGCTGCGGCAGCGACTGCCCTACCGCGAAGCCGAATACCGCAATCAGTTCCTTTCGCTCTACGCAGTGATGCCTCCGCTGCTTTCTGCCTATCCCAAAGCCGCTCACGAGCGCGATGAGTGGATTCTGGCGCGGCGAGGCTCGCGCAATGCCGTCGATCCACGCATTCCCTACGCGTTTCTCGTCGAGGACGAGCGCACCGCCGCAGGCGAAATCGTAGCCAGCGGCAACCGTCTTCCTTACCAATCGCGAGTGCCCGTGGCGCTGCCTGATGTGCGACCTTTGGCGCAACACGGTTAAGGAAACGGTCCCGGCCGGCGCGATTCCTCGTCAGATTGATTACGCGCTGGAGCGCCTGTCCGCGGCGCGACAAATCAAGCTCTATAACAGTGGCAGCTTTTTTGATCCGCGCGCCATTCCGACGGGAGACTACGAAGCAATCGCGCGAGCGTCTCAACGCATTCGAGCGCGTGATCGTCGAGTGTCATCCGGCGCTGGTGGGCGATGCGTGCCTTCGATTCAGGGATCTGATTCATGGGCAAGCTCGAAGTTGCCATGGGCCTGGAGACGGCGCATCCTGAGATTCTCGAGCGGCTCAACAAGCGCATGACGCTGACGATGTTCGCGGAGCGGCGCGATTGCTGCGGGAAAACGAGATCGATCTGCGTGCTTTTATTCTGGTGAAGCCACCTTTTATGCCGAGGAAGAAGCGGTTGAATGGGCGGTGCGCTCGCTCGAGTTTGCGTTTGAGTGCGGAGCCACCGCCGCGACGCTGATTCCGACGCGCGGCGGCAATGGCGCGATGGAAGAACTGGCTGCCACCGGCGAATTTCTCGCCGCCAGCGCTGCGAACGCTTGAAATGGCATTCGAGCAAGGCATTTTGCTTAATAAGGGACGAGTCTTCGCTGATCTCTGGGACGCGGAGACATGGCCGGGTTGCCCGGATTGCCGCGGCCAGCGAATTGCGCGGCTGCAGGCCATGAATCTTGAGCAGAGAATCGTCGAAGCCATCTCCTGCGAAACGTGCAAGGGCGAGGCATGAACGCGCATCACGACATCGCGGTAGTCGGTTCAGGCTTTGCAGGATCGCTGCTCGCGATGATTGCGCGCCGGCTCGGACATTCCGTTGTTCTCATCGAGAAGGGCTCACATCCACGCGTTGTGATCGGGGAGTCATCGACGCCGCTGGCCAACTTCCTTTTTGAAGAGTTGTGTGTTCGCTACGATCTACCAGTGCTCAAGCCTTTGGCCAAGTGGGGAAGCTGGCAGCGCGCGCATCCCGAGATTGCCTGCGGGCTCAAGCGCGGATTTACGTTTCATCATCATCTGCTGGGCGGCGCGCCTTCCTTCGACCCCGAACGCCGGGACCAGTTGCTGGTCGCCGCCAGCCCGCACAACGAAATCGCCGACATGCACTGGTATCGCGCCGAATTCGATCATTTTCTTATGCGGGAAGCCCGAGCAGCTCGGGGTCGACTACTTCGATCATGTCGCGCTTCGGGAATTCGAAGAGGAAGAAGACGGGATTCGATTGCGCGGCGAACGCGACGGCGGTGGCGTGGAATTTCGCGCGCGGTTTGTCGTCGACGCCACCGGCCCGCGCGGGTTCCTTCATCGCGCTCTGCATCTGGGAGAGAATCGCACTTCCCGATTATCCGGCTACGCAGAGCCTCTACAGTCATTTTTCCGGAGTAGAGCCGGTTGGAGAATTCGGAGTTCAGCCGCGTCGACGGTCAGCCGCCGTATCCGATCGATGATGCCGCTGTCCACCATGTCTTTGACGGCGGTTGGATCTGGGTTCTCAAATTTAACAACGGAATCACGAGCGCGGGCGTCGCGGCAACGGACGAGGTCGCGGCGCAGCTTGGCTTTCAAGAAGGCGCGGCTGGCGTGGCAGCGGTTGCTTGATAGGCATTCCGGCTTTGCAGGCGCAGTTTGCGAACGCGCACGCCGAGCGGGCCTTCACGCATATTCCTCGGCTCGCCTTTCGCAGTTCCGCAATCGCCGGGCGAGCGTTGGGCATTGCTTCCTTCGGCTGCTGGCTTTGTCGATCCTCTGCTCTCTACCGGCTTTCCGCTTACGCTGCTCGGAGTTACGCGAGTTGCGGAAATCATTGAGAGCGCGTGGGGCACCGAGCATTTTGGTTCGCGACTACAGGATTACGCTCAACAAACCGATCGGGAATTGCTGGCGACGGCGCGGCTCATCGGAGCGCTCTACGCCAACATGAATCGACTTTGACGTGTTTGTCGAGCTCACGCTGCTCTATTTCGCTGCGGCCAGCTTTCGCCGAGTCGGCACGAAGGCTCCTGAAAGCCGCATCTCGCGACTTCGTTTCTTCTCTGCACGCATCCAGAGTTTGGTCCGGCTTGCGAGGAAATCTGCGCGCGCGCACGGCAGAGACTCTCTGAAGCCGAATCAGAGGCATTGATCGCCAGGATTCATGCGGCAATCGACCCCATCAACGTGGCCGGTCTGGGAAATCCCGAGCGGCGAAACTGGTATCCGGTTGAAGCCGACGATATTCTGAATGCCGCAGCGAAACTCGATGCCAGCCGCGACGAGGTGCAGGCATTGCTCAACCGTTGTGGCTTTGTGTGCGAGCCAACTTCAAATCGTGCAGCTATGGCTTAGATTTCGGCGTGAATGCAATCGGACGCGCCGAAACAATGCCTCTGCCTTCTTCGATGACGAGAAGCTGATCCGGCTTGACATGGCTGAGCGCCTCCTTGCGGCCGCTCGGCCACGCGATCTCGAGATTCACCTCGCTCACACTACCCGGTTTTCCCAGGCCGAAGGTTAGCGGAAGCTCGCTCTGCGAGAGATAGCTCGATCCCGACTTGACCATCGCGAGCTGCCGCATCCCGCCTGCCGCCGTAAGCGTGACTTTCGCACCGATCGCGTCGCGATTGGACTTTGTGCCCACGAGTTTGAGCCGCAGCATGTCGTTGCGATTGCCGTTGTCGTTGCGGAAGCAGATGCGCAGGGCCGTTGTTGGTGGTCACGACCAGATCGAGATCGCCGTCATTGTCGAAATCCGCGTAAGCCGCGCCGCGTGCAACCATGGGGCGGCGCAGCGCAGGGCCAGCATCGGCTGAAACATCCTCGAACTTGCCCTGGCCTTTGTTACGGAAAAGCAGCGGCGGCTCAGCATAATGAAGGTTGGGGCGCACGACGCTGATGTCGTCGGCCACGTGGCCGTTCGCGGCAAAGATATCGAGATGGCCGTCGAGATCGTAGTCGAAGAAGAAGCAGCCGAAGGTAAGCGACTGCGCCGACGGCGCAGCAGATTCCCGGCGCTCGCTGATTGGTCGGTGAAGAGCCCGGAGCCGTCGTTGTGGTAGAGCGCCATGCTTTCGTCGGTGAAGTTGCCGATCACCAGGCTCTGGCGGCCGGAGTTGTCGTAGTCGCCGGCGTCTGTGCCCATGCCGGCGCGCGCGCGGCCTGCATCGCTGAAGGCGACGCCGGCGGCGAACGCCGGCCTCGGAGAATGTGCCGTTGTGATTGTTGCGGTAGAGCTTGTTGGGCTGCGTGTCGTTGGTAACGAAAAGATCGAGCCAGCCATCGTTGTCGTAATCCAGCAGCGCGACGCCGAGCGACTTTGCCGCTCGGATCGTAGAGGCCGGCGCGCTTGGTCACGTCCTCGAATCTTCCGTTGCCCAGGTTGTGAAAGAGCCGCGAGCTTTCGCCTTTGTACGCCTCGGGCGTGCAATAGGACTTGTGCTTGCCGTCGAGCGAGCAGAACTGGTCGGTCTTCTGCGACCACTCAACATAATGCGCGACGAACAGATCGAGCTTGCCGTCGTTGTCGTAGTCGAACCATACGGCGCCGGTAGGAAAGCCCGAATCGGCAAGGCCCGCCTTCGCGGTCACGTCTGCGAACTTGCCGTTGTGCAGATTGCGAAAGAGATGGCTGCCGCCGATCGCGGTGATGTAGATATCGTCGTAACCGTCGTTGTCAAAGTCGCCCACAGCGCAGCCCATGCCGTACATCTCCACGTCGAGGCCGGCCTGGCGGGTCACGTCGGTGAATGTGCCGTCGTGATTGTTGTGATAGAGCGCAGGATAGGACTTCGCCCTTCGCGTGGCCCGGCCAGTCCATCGAGTTGACGAAGAAAATGTCCTGCCAGCCATCGTTGTCGTAGTCGATGATGCAGACGCCGCTGCCCATGGTCTCAGGCAGATACTTGGCGCCGAATGCGCCGCTGTTGTGCTTGAAATGAATGCCGGCCTGCGCGGTTACATCGGTGAATGTAATGGGGCCCGATGGGCGCGGCGGCGCGGTTTGTGCGGCCTTCACAGGTGAGAACGCAGCTCCAGCCGGCTGCGCCATGCTTTGTTCATGCTGCTGAGGCGATATTCGATTTGCAGCCGCTCAGGATCGCGGCAGTGAACGCAATGAACGCACCGAGGCGCAAGACGCGCGATTTTGCAACGCGTCTGCAGTCGGAAGTAAGCGGAGTTTGGCACATCAACGGGCTACGCACGGGCCGCCTTCTGATCGGAGACTATCGCAGCGCGGCTTGTGCGAGCGCGGCGCGAGTCGATCCACATCTCAATCAACAGCGCGGCGGGGCCGACCCAGAAGAGCGCATAGAGCGGAGCGTAGATGCTGCTATCGAGGCGGAAAAAAAATTCGAGCACGGCGATGGCGACGGCCACGATGCATTGGCCCATGCGCGAACGCACTGTCGTCTTCGGATCGGTGATCATGAAGAAAATGAAGAGCTGATACATCGGGCCCGTGATGGGCGAGATCTCCGACTGCCAGGGATCACCGACGATGTGCGCGCGCAGAAATGAGAGCGCAATAAAGCACACAACGTAAGTCAGCGTGATGTGGAAGTCGCTTGGCGCGCCACACAATCACCGAGCCAAGCACCCAGATGACGACCAGCGAAGCAAAGTTGTTGCCCCACTGGATGCTGAGCGAGGCCACGGCCTGCGAGGCAAGAATCAGCATGGCGCAGATGCCGAAGTTCGAGGGGTTCCAGATATGGCGGCCGCGAACGCGCAGCACATATTTTGATGTGATGGAGAGCGCAGACTGCACAACGCGTAGGGCCAGAAGGCCGGCGAGCGCAGCAGAATGCCAACGCTGATGCCGGTGATGTAAGAGCTGGCCGGATGCGGCCACTTGCTGAAGAAAGATGCGGCCCAGAACCATCTCGACTGCGATCGCGGTAGCGATCGCCAGCAGCGTCTTCGAGTAGCTTTCGAGAATGCCGAACGAAAAATTGCCGACCAGCAGAATCAGCGTGATGAAGATCGGCGGCAAAAAGGGATTGATGCGATTCGCCAGAGGGCGTCCCTCCCGTCGACTGTGCCTTGGGCGCTGTTCTGCGGCAGCGGCGGGTTCGATTGCGCGACTGGCTGACTCATCATGGTTCCTTCACAGTGTAGAGGCGATCGGGTGTGAGATTGTCGAGCGTCTGCACCATTCCCGAAGGCCAGTGGATCACTGCCTTTTCGATCTTCGGATTCTTGCCCAGGCCGAAATGCACGCGCCGGTCATTTTGCGAAGCGAAGCCGTTGCCGCCGGAAACCTGCTGCAACTGTTCTTTGCCGTCCCAATAGAGCGTGATCTCCGCGCCGATGGCGCTGCGATTGCTCTTTGTGCCTTCGAGCGAGAACTCGATCCAGCGATTGTCGGGCGTAACGGTGTTCTTGTAAATCAGCAGCGGCCCGCGCTGGTTCGCGACAACGATGTCGAGCGCGCCCGTGTTCCAAAGATCGGCGAGCGCGACGGAGCGGCCATCGTAGATGTCGGTTGCGCCCACGGCCTGTGCAACGTCAACGAACTTGCCCGCGCCGTCATTGAGCCATACGCGCTTTTGCTGATAGCCGGAGAGGCTGCGTCCGTTGAATGCAGGCCAGTTTGCGGCATCGCCGATGATGGAGCTGTTGCCGCCGGCCACTTTTGCAAAGTCGTACCAGTAGCTTCGCTGGCGGTCGAGCGAGATATAGCCGTTGGCGAGATAGAGATCGAGGTTGCCGTCGTTGTTGAAGTCGCCGAACTGCGCGCCGAAGCTCCATCCGCCGAGTTCGACGCCGAGATCGCGCGCCATGTTGTCGTACTTGAGTGCCGGGCCTGCCTTGGGGCACCCAGAGATTGTTGCCCTGGATCAGCACGCCCTCTTCGGAGATGTTCGAGACGTAGATGGAGAACTTGCCCTGGTTGAAGATGTCGCCGAAGGAGACATTCATGCCGCTCTTGGGCGCGAAGCCGACGCCCGCCTCCTTGCCTGCCTCGTGAAAATGCCCGTGGTCGTTGATATATAGCTCGGAGACGCCGTAATCGTTGGCGACGAAGAGATCCGGATAGCCGGTGCCGCCCAGATCGGCTGCCGCGCAGGCCAGCGCCCAGCGGCGGCTGCTGATGCCGACCTTTGCGCTGACTTCTTCAAAGTGGCCGTTGCCCAGGTTGTGGAAGAGATATTTCCGGCCGCCGTTGTTTGCGTACTCAAAGCTGTCGGGCATCATGCGCGTATTGCGCAGGTGCCACAGGTCCACGTCTTCGGGATAGTAGCCGCCGACGAAGAGATCGAGCTTGCCATCGCCGTCGTAGTCGAACCACACGGCGGTGTTGGCATTGATCCACGGCGGCAGCCCGGCTTGTTCGGTGACGCGCGTAAAGCCGTTTGCCCTGGTCGTTGTGAAAGAGCTCAGGCCTGCCCCACTTGATGAGGAACAGATCCTCGTATCCCATCGTTGTCGTAGTCACCCCACACCGCGCCCATTGAGACGCCGGTGCCGGGCTGGTTCACGTCGGCGATGCCCAATTGCTCGGCAACGTCGGTAAACGTGCCGTCATGATTGTTGCGGTAGAGCTGATTCTTGCTGCCGATGGCGCTGTTGGTGACGTAGATGTCGGGCCAGCCGTCGCGATTGTAGTCGACGATGGAGACGGACGCGCCCATCGACGCGACCTCGGGCATGATGCCGTCGAGCTTCGAGTCGAGCGTGGGCGCCTGGTGGACAAAGTCGATCCCGGCCGCGTGCGCGACTTCCTGAAGAGAAAAACCGTAGCGAGCGAGCGCAGCCTGGGTGCCGGGACTGGCGTTGGTCATCGCCGGAGCAGAAAAATGGCGCACCATCCACGGCACCGCGAGCAGCAATGCGAAAAACAGAGTGACGAGGATTCGCGCGATTGGAACTCTCTTCATTGCGTCGTCCCGTTTCGCAATGCACTGCGAAAGGTATCCGCGGTGACGTAGCGCGTCTGATAGTTCTGCCAGTCCTGGGGATGGTGGCGATAGACCCATTCGTCTTCGAGCGCGCCAGGCGGTGTGTCGTATTCTGAACGCGCGTGGTAGGGCAGCGGCTGCACGGTGCGCGAGAAGGTCGAGTTGTAGTCGCCATCCTTCACCCAGCCGTCGCCCACGATCACGTAGTCGCGCACCCAGCCTGCGGGCGGAGGCGGAGGCGCGGCAAAGCGCAGCGCGAGCTCGTCGCCCGCGTTCATAATCACATAGCGGTCGTCTGTCGCCTTGAGCAGCTCGCGGACGTCGCCAAAGCGCGTGTAGTAGCCTTCGAGATCGCGCCAGATCTGCGTGGTCGCGGCGAGCTGGTTGTAATCAGGAATCTCGGGCGACGATGCGTTCGCCTGATGAATGACTGAAAACCCGCGATAGTGCAGGTCGGCCGCTTGCGGAGCCAGATGCGTGATCCTGGTTGCGGCATCGGGCAGTCCCTGCGCCCACTCGATCTGGTCCCAGTAAATTTCGAGATTTGTGCGCAGACGCAGCTTGTGCGGCACTCCCGCGTGGAACAGGCCAGTGAGATCGATGAGGCAAGTCTTATTGCGGCCTGCAGGGAAGCCGAGATTGGCGCGCGCGATTCTCCAGCCGCCGTGGCCGTCGGGAATCTCAAGACTCAGTGGCTGCGGATGAACGCGCTCGCCCTGCGACATCGCGACATTGATCGAGGAGTCGGAAGGATGCAGCCAGCCGCGCGCAATAAGCCAGAGCGGACCGCTCGCAGGCAGATCGTCGCCCAGATCGATTTCAACGGTATGATCGCGCGTGACGCCCTGGTACTGGCCGCGGCCGAAGGTGTCGAGATATTTACCGTCGAGGTTGCGAATTGTGTCCGTTACGTCGTTGCCAAGGTCGTCGGTGGCGTGTGCGATTGCGTGCGGCTCGGCAACGGTGGTCACCGCCAGCTTGACCGGCGGCACCACGAAGCGCTCGTCGGTGAAGATCTCGGTGCCGGCGGGATGGTCGACGGCCATGAGCGCGAGGTAGTCGTAGTAGTAGGTCTCCCACAACTCGCCGGTAATGCTCAGATCGAGCGAGCCGTCGCGCGGAACGAGCGCGGAGCCGGGAATCTTGTACCACTCCTCGTGTTGCCGCGATGCGCGCGGGACCCATCGAATCAATGCGCAGACCAAGCGCCGCACCCCACGGAACGGTGTCTTTCACGAACTGCATCGACGTGCCGTTCCACGCGAAAAGGAACGGGCAGGAGCCTTTCAGGCGCTGCTCGGTCAGCACCTCCTGATCGGCCTTGAGCGCGAACTCGGCGCGCACCGTGCCGTTGGGCCACACGATCCGCGCCACCTCCGCGCCTGTCTCGTTGCCAAGGCCGAAGTGAAGCTGCGGGCCGTTGATCGGCTGCATTTGAACAAGCAGCCCGGAACGGATTTCGATCTGGCCGCCGATACCGAAGGAATTGATGCGCTGATCGCCGGTGGCCTGGTGCGCGCGCGGACGAATGACCTGCCAGTGGTAATTCTTCGTGGTGCGATTGACGGCGTCGATGGGCTGGCCATCGACGGTAAGTCCAAGGAGATCGAGCCGCCCTTCGACATTTACTGGCGCTGCATCAAACACGCGCGCGGGACCTTGGGGCGATGCGAGCAACGTAAAATGCCGATTCTCATCGGCGAGCCAGATAAGTGCGCCAGGTGCATTGCGTTGAGCGCCGACGTTTGCGAGCAAGAGATCGAAGGCGCCGTTGTTGTCGAGATCGGCTACGCGCAGACGTACCTCGCCGGCCAGCGCGTGCGCGGCGTCGGGCACCAGCGCAATCTCACCAATGTCCCAGGTGTCATTGAGATTGGAGAGGCGCACGATCGCGCCGCTCGACTGTACGGCCAGTAAATCAAGAACGCCATCGTGATTGGCGTCGGCGGCCACAATCGCCTTTACGTTGCCGAGGCCAGCTGGCAGCGCTGATTCAGTAAAGTTGCCGAGACGCTGATTGATGAAGACGTGCAAACGGCCCGCACCGTCAATGAGCGATGCATCGGGATTACCGTCTCCGTTCAGGTCAGCCCATACAAACTGTTGGATTCCCGAGATCGCGGCGAAGGGATGGATTGCCTTGAACGTGCCGTCGCCGTTGTTGCGCAGAACCGTGGGCAAACCGCTGGCCGTGCCGAGCACAATGTCGAGATCTCCGTCAGCCTCGATGTCCACGGCCCACGCACCGGTGTAGGGCGCGCCGAGAATCTCCTTCGGCAATTTGGTTTGCGCGGTCACGTCGGTGAACTTCGGTGGATCGTCCTGGCGCATAAAGCGCAGGCCGCCCGCGCCGGCCAGCACGAGATCGGTCTTGAAATCGTAGTTGAAATCAACGGGCAGAACGGACTCGGGCGATGGAGCTGCATTCCCCGCACCGCCGGGAAATGGAAACAACGCGCCCGTTGAAAGCCGCACCTCGTGCGAGCTCGCGGTAACAATTGCAGGCGCACCTTCACCGTTGAGCGAGACAGCGCCGATCGAATCCCATTTGCTCCCCGAAGGGTTCGCGAGCGGCTGATTTTCGAAGTGCAATGCAGTGTCAGGCGGCGCAGGCTGGCCCGGCGGGGTCTCGAGGCGCAGCAGATGCGTGAAGGGCTGGGCCTCGTCGCCGGGCGCCGGCTTGATTTGAGCGAGCTGCTGGCGGAATGCGGGGAGCTGCATGAGCACATTGCGCAAAAACACGCTGCGAATGGCAGCGGCCGCGGGAGGGCCGGAGGTTGCCGCGGTTTGTAATTGGACGAGCTGGTCGCGAACATCCTGAGGCCACGCGGCCGATTGCGTTGCGATGCGGTCGACTGCGGATTGAAGCATTGCCGTGTCTCCGCGCTTGGCGGCGATGCGGCTCAACTCGAGAAGCGCAGCCAGGTTGTTTGGCTGCACATTAAGGATCTGCGAAATGAGCTGCTGAAATTCAGCTTCGCTTCCCTGGCCGCCCTGGCGCTCAACCTCGAGCGCAAGCTGGTACTCCGCTTGAAGATTCGAGGGGTTGAGCTTCACGGCTTGACGCAGATTCGAGATTGCGCTCACCGGGTCGCCGCGATCACTGCCAAGAATTCCGAGCAGGTAGTAGATTTGATCGTCTTTGGGAGCGAGCTTGCGCGCGCGTTCAAATCTTTCGGCGGCGAGATCGAAATTACGCTGGCGCAACGCGAGGATTCCCCAGTCGGCCCACGCTGCAGGCTCCCCAGGTGCAAGTTGCGCGGCATGGGCCAGTGAGCTTTCCGCCCGCACATCGTCGCCCACCTGCAGCGCGGCCAGGCCAACATAAAACGACGAGATGAATTCGTGATAGCCCGACGAAGATGGCGAGGGTAGGCCACGGTGACATGCGGCGACCAAGGCAAGAGCAGCCATAAAAGCTGCTGCTGCGAGCCGGGATGAGGAGTGGAGAAGAATGGATTTCATCTCGTTCTTGCTGAGGAAGATTCTAATCATTCATGTGTTCCACTTGATAGCTGAACTTATTGCGCCACACCGGGCCGCCGAGTTCGCGCGCGCCGCCGTCGAGTGCGCTTTACGGTTGCTGCCTTGAACCACAAAACGCCGATCCCGGCAAAGGGCAGAAGGAAGAGCAACAGGTCCCAGCGGCCCAGGAGCGTGGGCGTAACGGAGACGTCGGTGTCGGCTGCGCCGCTCGCCGTCGAGCTTGAGAATGCGATGTGGACGTGCCACATTTCTTCCTTGTCGAAGGGCACGAGCGTCTTGAACTCGACGTGATCGAGCAGTTTTTCGCGCCAGGTGTTGTAGACAGCCACCGGCAGACGCTTGCTCACCGGCTGCACGGCCACCTGCACCTTCATGTCTGGAGGAACGGTAAGCCCGCTGCCCTTGGGTGGGTCGATGATTACGTAGAAGCTGCCGGTGCCAACGTCGGGGTTGCTCCAGACTTCAACGTTGAACGGCCCAACCTTGCGGTTCTGCATGATGGGATATGGAGGGCCAATGTGCGCTCGCGCCGGCACGCAAACACAGATCGCAAAAAAAACAAACACAATGGCCCAGCGAGCTCCAACCGTCATTAGAGGGGGGGCTGACGGCCAAGAGCAGATCCCGACAAATTTTGAATGAGAACGCATGATATTTATCCGGCTCCCATGGTCGCTCGCATATCCATAGGTTGAGTCATCAGCCACACGCAGCAGAAGAACAGGATCATGCACAGCGCTCCCCAGGGAACGAAAGCGCGCACGGGGTGCTTTTCTGAGTCGTCCTGAGCCATTCGCCAGGCAACCAGTAATGAGCCGGCGAGGCCGAGCAGCAGAAATCCGAATTCGAGCGGCTCGACCACGGTCTTGGGCAGCCCAACCAGCGTCCACCGCGGGTCACCCAGGATGGGCCAGCCAATCTCAGCGAAGGCATTCTGCGTCACGGGCACGATGGTATAGAGCCCGGTGAAGAAGTGGTAGCCATAGTGCGCCAGCCACATTCCGAAGCCGAGCGGCGAGAGCGCGTAGGCGTAGCGAACGGCGATGGCGAGCCAGCCATTCTTCAAGCCTGCCCACGCGCGTGTGATCCATGCAGCAAGGCCGAGCAACAGTGCAGGCTCTACAACGACGAGTGCGGTAAACAGGATACCGAGCACCGCAGCCTGGCTGTGGATGTGAAGCGTGTGCTTGAGCCAGTCCTCGACGGTGTAGACGGGACTGACCATCCCGAATGCGTTCATCAGCGAGCCGAAGCAAAAGACAATGGCCAGCGCCGCGATGTCGTTGCGGCGCGAGAAGCGGCCAATGCCCGAGCGCTGCGGATCGCTCATCAGCTCGCCGCCCGGCAGGCGGCTCAGAATTCCAACGTTGTCGTGCGGGCAGGCGTGGACGCAGTCGAGGCAAAATGTGCAGTCCATGTTGCCTACCTTGGCGGGCTGGAAGAGCGCAAGTTCGCAACCGCGCTGCAACACAACGAGGGATGACGAAGGCTCGCGGCGGCCGCGTATGCAGTCTTTCGTCCGGCAAACATCGCACACTTCGTGATCGCGGACGGCGACTTCAAGCGGCGACGTGGTGGAGGCGATGAAATTGAATTGGCCGATGGGACAGACATATTTGCAGAAAGTGGCATGGGTGAACAGGCCGTCGATAATCAGCACCGCGGCAAAGTAACCCACGATGATCCACGCGGTGAGCCACGGAGAAGCCCAGAGGCCGAATAGTTCGTAACAGAAGAGCAAGGCCACAAAAAGCGCAATCGGGATCCACTTGTTGCGCAGTCGCCGCGGCCACGCAAAGCGCGGATGAATCCACCTGCGCATAAAATTGCGGGCCAGCATGAACGGACAGGAGAGGCAGAAAAGATTGCCGGCGCAGAGAATGGCCAGCACCAGCGCCCCACGAAAATGAACCCACGTGAGCACGGTTGCAAGGTTTTTGGGCGAAAGCGTGGGGCCGAGCAGCCCCTCGAAGATCATGACAACACTGATTGCGAACAGCGGTATCTGCAGGAATGTGCGCGAGTGGCGCCAGCGTAGCAACGGCCCAATCACTGGAACCACAAGAAGATCGAATGGCTGCGTTTCAAGGAATTCTTCCTCTTCGGCGAGACGATCCTGCTCCGTGGCTGGGGAGAGCGCTGGTGACGGCCTGGTCAATTCGATTCGACCCCCTTCACATCCACTTGCCGTTCCACCTTGCCGCCATCGCTCAAAGTAATGTGGAAAAGCACCACCCAGTCGCCACCCATGGTGAAGTCAAGCGGCGCTTTGTAATTGCCCGGCGAGACCTCAACGGCATCGCTGAATACAGGCGCCATGCCGGGGTGGTTCATGTCGCCTTCCACCTGCACATGCGCACCTGCGACGGGCTCATGAGTCGCATTCGTGAGCCGGAACGAAATGGTCTCGGTTCCAGCGCGGACAGGCTGCGGCGCAATGGTCTCTTCGATCGAAATGCCGCCTTCGTTATTTGCCGGCCTCCGGCAGCCGGCAGCCATGAGCAATGGTAAGGCAGCCAGCATCAACCAAGCGCGAAGACGGTGAGAGGTCGCGCTCCGGCGACCTCTCGAATCAGCCCAATTCATCCCGGGTGTCCCAGAATGCAAGTAGTTGCCGTATGTGTTACGCGCGGTAGTCCGTTTCTTCGTTCGCGTCATCCTTGTACCAGGAGCAGGTGCAGGCGCCCGGCGCCTCGCCCTCGGGCGGAAACATGTGATAGTACATCGCGATCACCATGGGGATGAACACAATCGCATTATAGAAGAGGTGAAGCTGGACCCGCGGAATGATGAACTGGATGATGCTGTAGGGCACCGGCTTGCCCATCAGGTTGTGATGGATGGTGGCCTGGGTAATCAGCAGCAGGTGCTCGATGTGGTGCCAGAACTGAATCCAGAACGCGACCATCCACCAGGTGTGGCTGCGGCCGGTGAATCCCTTGCGCAGCACCCAGAGGCCGATGAGCATCACCAGCGCGTAGCCGTAGTGCAATGCCTCTGACTTGATGAGCCACGGATACCAGAGGCCCAGAATGCCGTTTGCCTTGGGGGTGGGCCAGCCCATCACCCAGATCTGGTAGGCCTGAGCCAGATGCTCGCCCCAGTGTGCAAGCACAATCGCCATGAAGACCCACAGGGCCTTCTCGTGCCACTGGCTGTTTAGTTTCTCAGAAAGCGTGGGCCGCGAGGACGCGGGCAGAACGTGACCGTGAACATTGGGAACGGATGCAGCCATTCTTGTTGACCTCACCAGGGAAACGAGACCGGGGACGTCTCTAAATCGAAACCAAGTGTACTTGAGAATCGACACAATTTGAGTGGGCTGAAAGTGCGAACCCTGCCTCCACCTTTCGGTGGAGATGCGGCACCGGAACGGTCATCAAGCGGATTTGCCCGCGCCGATTCCGGTGCGATTCCCGGAGGATGGAAGACCATCTCAACCTTTAGTTGGTTGTTTCGCTCACCTCAGTCCTGTCATGCTCCTTCCTGCTGTTTCCCCGCAACATTTGTGAGGTCAAAAATGCGACGCAGCCTAATTGTAATGACGGCGCTTCTAGCTGCCAGTGCCTCGCTCCCGGCTCAGGACAGCTTTGCAACCAAACCCGACAACGGCCAGCAGCAGAATTTCTTTTCGAGCTGGGCACAACGCACCAGCGCGACGCAATCCAAACAGCCCGCGTGGCCGCCTCCCCTTATCACCACATTTGTTGGATTGATTCAGGTGGACCGCGCAGATTTCATTCGCCAGACCGCTTCGAACCACGTGCAAACGTGGAACCTTGATGGCACCAAGGGGCTCAATCTCATTCCTTTCGCCAATACGGAAGTGGATACCAATCTTCCCGGCTACTTTTTGCACGATGCGCCCACAGTGAAGAATGGCGCCGGCGACATGTCGTTCGTGTTGAAGTATCGCTTTCTTGCGGGAAACGCGAGCCATGGCAGCTACGTGGCCAGCGCTTTTCTCTCCGGTACCATTCCAACGGGCAGCTACAAGAACGGCAGCGCCGATGCGACGGTTTCACCGAACATCGGTGTCGGCAAAGGATTCGGATGGTTTGACGTGCAGAGCACGCTCGGCGCAAGCCTCGCCGTAATGGACACGGCCACACTGGGACGCACTCTCGCCTGGAACACAGCCATGCAGGCTCACGTGGCGAAATACCTGTGGCCCGAAGTTGAATTCAATTCAACCTGGTTCAAGGGTGGCGCGAACGACGGAAAGAACCAGACATTTGCCACCCCGGGCTTGCTCTTCACACACAAGCTCCGCCCAGTAGAAACGAAAAGCAGGCTGGCGTTTTGTGTGGGAGCAGGAGAACAAATCGCTACAAGTAAATTTCACAGCTACAACCACGAGATTGCGATTACGACGCGCTTCTTGTTCTAGTTCTCAGTGGCGCACGTCTCTTCGCGCGACAACTGGCACTCTTGCTAAATTAACCCCTCAGCCGTGACTGTATGCCATCTCGGCGACGTTGGATTGGTACCAAGAGTGAAGGCAGAAATGCCGGGGCGCTCGCTCGTGAGGGAGCAGATCGGCCTTGAATGTCGGCTTCTCGCCAGAAGTCGCTGGTTGGATCCTGGACATTCCTGCAGTCCGTCCGCGAAATGATGATGCCTGCGCTATCGGTCCGTCGTTCCGTGCGAGGCTGGGCGGGCGTAGGCAGATTCTTTTCCGGCTGCAATTTCGAGCCTGCAGGAGCCTCCGAAGAAGGCTGAATTCTTGAGTGCGGCGACAGCCGAGCGCCTTCGCCAAGGCTGAAAATGACAATCAATTGACAAAGGACAGACGAGCCGGAGACACGATTCCGACCGCATCTCGCTATGTTCGCAGTTATGGAGCATACAAGACTGCGCTCTCAAACTTCCCGACGGATACAGCTGTTCGGGGTCGTTCTTTGCTCTCTGGCCTTCGTGTGTACGGTGCAACGCGGGACGGCACAGGATACACCGCTGCTTTCGGGCGGCGTGGGATTCTTCACCAGCACGAACGGCGGAACGACAACATACCAGCCGCACATCGAGCCATTGATCGCCGCGCCAATCGGCAATTCCTTAATGATTGAGTCGCGCGGGATTCTGCTCGAGAGCATTTCGCCGAAAGGCAGCGGCCAGACGGGATACGACCACTCGCATTACGCGAGCCTGATCTATTTGCAGGGTGATTATCTGGCTTCGAGTCACCTGACGGTGGTTGCGGGCAGCTTCCTGTTGCCGTTTAACACGTACAACGATCGATTGTCGCCGATCTGGATTGGGAACCTGCAAGACGGGCCGTTGATTGCCGGCCTCGGCACAATGGCTTCAGGCACAGGGGTCGGCGGGATGCTGAGCGGATCAGCGGCTTCAAACGACAAAGCTTCGCTGAGCTACAACGCCTGGTTTTCTGCGCGGAGCGGAAATTCCTACTTTAATTCCGAGCGATCGTCTGGCGGCCGAGCAAGTCTTTATCTGCCAGAGAGCCGGCTGGAGATTGGCGTTTCTTACGATCACCTCTTGCAGGGCAAACAAGAGAGTTTTTTCGGCACTCACGTCTGGTGGGAGCCCAAGGATACCGGGCTGCGTATGCGCTCGGAATATGGACGCGGTCAACATGCGCAGGGCTACTGGATCGAAGCCGATTACAGGACGCATGCGCTGGGTGGGCCCGATAACTGGATTGGCCGATTCGAGCCGGTGTTTCGCATTCAACAAACTTTCAGAATTAACAACCTCGCGAGCGATAGCCTGCCTTCAGTGAATACGCAGCGCGCGGACTTTGGATTGGACTATAACTTGCCGCACGAGGTAAGGATTCTCACCAGCTATTCCCGGCAATTCACTGCCAGCAAGGACGTAAACATCTGGGAGACGGGCATCGTCTATCGTTTCCTCTTTCCAACGTGGAAAGGCAAAGCCAATTGAGGTTGCTGCGTCCGGTGGCCTTGCGGATCGGCGCGAGGCCAGCACCGGTCAGGGAATGACTCTGCGGCGCGCGATGGCGGTGAACCACAGGCTTCGTCCGCAGTCGGTGCTGTAGAGCAACGTCTTTGAGTCGCCCTCCCAGGAAGGCTGGATCTGGTTGCAGGGCACATTGCCTATGCGCCGCGTTGTCCCGGTCTTCTCATCGCGAATCCAGAGATTCCATACACCGCTGTCAAAGTGGCTGTAGGCAAGCCAGGCGCCATCGGGCGATAGCGCGGGATAGCGTGACAGGCCGAGTGCAAGCGGCGCGTTAGAGCGCGTGGCGTAATGGAGGTAGATCTGTGGCGGCTGGCCTTCGCCCGAGGCCGCAAACGCATAGCTTTCCTGCGAAAGGAATGATGCTTCGTAAACGTCGAGCCAAAGGGGAGTGAGTGCGACATCGGCCGGAACATTGGAGTGAAGCGCAGCACGCAACATCAGTCGTCCCCGGCCATGATCGTCGCGCACGAACGCAAGGGCCTGCCCATCGTTAGAAAGCATTGGGCTGCGGGCGTCTTCAACGAGTGCAAACGCAGGATTTTTGAGATCGATGATTTTAGAATGTGAACTTTGGGCGCGCTCCACCAGTCGTTGGCTGTTGCCGGCAGCGAACGATAGATCGTCGTCGGGAGAATTAGCAGCGGGATCTTGTGAGATTGCGTCTTGACCGTTCGCGATGAGATGGTAGCCGTCCAATGTGAATGCAACGTAGTCAACGGCTGCACCGTCGGATTGTGGATTGGCATTGAGATATCCCTGCGGCTCGAGCGTTAACCGGTACGCATACTCCTGACGCACGGCACGCTCACGGATGAAAGTGGAATGCGCGGTAAAGGCGACGGAAAGGATCATCGCGGCCGCCCAGGCGCAGCGGGTCCAGTCGCGAAAGAGCTCCCTGCTCGAAGTTCCGCGGCCAAGCATCCAGTAGATTCCCATGAGCACGGCGATCATAAGGGGAAGTCGCGGAGTGTAGAGCAAAATCGCCAATCCTTTTACGCTCGAAGGATTGGGCATGGGAAACCCTATGCCGACGTAGGCGACGAGAAAAGCGGCCAGCCAACCGTATAATTTGCGCTCGAGCAGTATCGCCGAGAGCACGCACGCAGGCAGGACCATGAGCACGAAATTGTATGAGGCCGGAATGGTCGACACTGCGAGCGATGCGGTGAGGAGCGCCGACCATTCCAACAGAATGCCGCGAGGCGAGTTGTCTTCTTTATGGATGAGTAGAATGGCCGGCGCTAACAGGAGCATCGATAGAATCGGCAGGAGAAGCGAGAAAGCAAGCACGGAGCTGTGCCAGGGGCTGGGGTTCCACTGCGGTTCAGAGAGAAATAGAACGTGCAGAATGCCGGAAATGGAAGCATTTGTTACGTACGGCGGCATAGCTTCCCCGTGCAGCGTCCATGGCAGAATTTCGAAGAGGTAGGTGCGATGCACGTTCCATCCGAAGACTGCAATGGAGAGAGCGGTGGCTGCGGCTGCGGCAAGCGCACCCGATGCAAGCGCACGCCAGGCACGGCGCTGCAGAAAGAAGACCAGAAAGAGGATCGGAAAGATCTTGCAGGCCGCTGCGATTCCCACTAGCGCGCCTGCTATCGCCTGAAAGCCTCGCAGGTAAGTCCAGCATGCGGCCGTGATGAGCAGCAGAAGAAGCACATAGAATTGGCCGAACTCGAGATTCCGGTAAAGCGGAAAATTCAACGCAAAGGCCAGCGCAAGCCGCCGATAGCTGAGTCCAGTCATCGAACTCAACATCCAACAAATCGGAATCAGCAACAACAGGTTGAACAGGATCCATGCGTGCTTCGCGGCCAAGGGCTTGAGCCCGGTGAATGGCCATATAAATAACGTTGAAAAAGGCGTGATGGGAAGCAATCCAATGACCCGAACCGGAATTTCCCGATGGTCTTTTTCGCGTTCGAACCAATCCCATTCGTACATTTGCGAGGTGTCATACCCCTCATGCGCCAACTGCGCTGCCAGATAGTAGTTTGGGAAATCCGTGACCAGGCTCTTCCAGGCCCTCGGCATGGTGTGGACACATAGATAGAGAATCAGCAGGAAAAGTACGCCACGCTCGGTCCGGCTGACAATGCGATGCCGCTCAGGATGAGTCACGCTCAATCGTCTTAGGAAATGATTCGGTGGTTGTCAGCCGCTTGTCACTCCGTGGTCATTCGATTGTTGCACTAGTCGTATTCGCGGCACTTATCTAAGCCTGCTCGCCTTAGCATGGAGTTAGTTACCAGGCATCTTCGATCGCGGCTGAAATGTGCGCCCGGGCTCTGCAATGGATATCCCAGCTCTCGGCCTGGGCAGATCCTTCCTCACATGCAGCGGCAACTCCTGCACGAGATAGCCATCGTGAAGCCGGTACACGCGCTGGGCAAGTCGATGAACATGCAGGCGGTGAGTTACGAGGAGAATGGCGGTGCCGAGGGCGCTCAGATTCGCGAGGACCTGCCCTTCATTTTCCTCATCCAACGCTGAAGTTGCCTCATCCAGCAGCAGGAGCTGGCTCCCGCGAAGGATCGCACGTGCCAGGCCCAACCTCTGCCGCTGCCCTCCTGAAAACAAAGCTCCGTTATCTCCAACGCGAGTTTCCAGCCCCAGTGGTTGTGCGGCCACAAAGCTGGCCAGCTTGGCTGTCGCCAAGGCTTTCATCAGTTCTTCGTCGTTCTTCGGTGGCAGTCCAAAAAGCAGATTGTTTCGTATCGAGTCGTCGAGCAGCACGATTTCCTGCGGCACATACGCGACAGCGGTGCGGTCGACCCGGATGTTACCCGTGATCGGCTGCGAAACGCCGGCGATCAGATTCAGCAGCGAACTCTTGCCAATTCCAGAAGAGCCGAGCAGCACTACAATCTCGCCCTTGCCCACGCAAAAGTTTATGTTGCGCAGAATCCGCATATCTTCATGGAACCAGAAATTCACCTCATTCAGCTCCAAAACCATGCCTCGACGCGGCACGAGCGCCGGATGCGCAAGCGAACGAAACCTGCGGCAGTCGTTCAACTCCGAATCAATGAGCAAGACGTTTTCGTACGAGCTCTCCATCTGGCCGGCAATCAGTGAAATTTGGCTGACTAACGGAAGCAGGCGCCGGGAAAGGACGAAATAGAACGCCAGAAGCGAAAGAATCTCGCGAGTGTCCCCCTGCCGCAGTTGAACAGCAACGATCAAAGCGAGGAAGAGCAACACCGTTCCCTGTTCCGCGATGATTCGCGCGACTTGCGGAAGAAACACCGCCTTTCGATTGCTTGTTGCAAGCTCCTCTGCTTCGTCGCGGATCCGAGTATGAAAGAAGGCGAAGTTGCCGTAGGTTCGAATCTCCTTCCCTGACGAAAACAGGTCGGCCAGGTCCCTCTGGAGCTTGGTGAGGAATTTCTCCCGGCTCGATGCAGCCTCTCGCACCTTTCTGCGAACGAGAAGGCGATGCATCCAATAAAACGCCGCAAGCGCGCAGCCGAAACCGCATGCCACCATGGGACTCTGATAGACGAAGGCAACGGCCATTGCCGCGACGATGACGACCCCTGCCGTTAGTTCAATGCAGCGGTGATAGAAATCTGCGGCTTCGTGCGCCGTGTGGAAGGCATGATTCGAAAGTTCGCTGCGATTCCGCTCGACGAACCGGATCCACTGCATCTCGCTATAGCCCTGAGCCAGGCGAAGCAGGAAATCCACGTAGAGACTCTGGATGTAACAGTAGACGGAACGGGCCGAAGAAATATCGACGGCGGCGCGAACCACGACCAGGATCGATGTAAGCAACGCGGCCACGAGTATCGACTTCGGCGTCCACCATGAATGATGCGTGGGAGTGTGCCCCTGCAGAAGCAGGAAGAGCATGTACATAGCGGCAGCCAGCGCAAGATCGCAAAAGCCAACCGCGATCCTGGCCACGGTGAGGAATGCGAACAGCACGCGCTGACGTATTCCCAAAAGCCTTATGGCTCTCTGCCACCGCCCGATTTCGGGAGAGTCGGAGTCGATCTCCGCATCTTCAACAGAGCGCATGCGCAGCCGGCTCCTCTCGCCTCAAGACTACGCACGCACGCGATCGGGAGTTGTCAGGCACAGGTCGTTGAAATGTCAGCGGATTGTCATGAGGATTTGCGCATGCTTATTCCCTGATGGGCGTGACCCTGGCACGCGCATCTGTCCGGATTTCATCACCCCTGGCCACGCTCGGCTGCCGAGACAATCTGATGACAACCTTAAGACGCTCTCGTGACACGACACGCCAGGAGAGAACTTAGCCTGTGCACATGCAGCACGGTTCGAAGAGTCCGGAGCACTGATTTCCCCTGGGCGCGTTGCGGTTGGATTCGTGTTTTCGCGGATCACGAGCCCGTTGCCGGATTTTGATTTTCGAGGAGGAGTAATGATAAAGCGCGCGGGACGATTGGCGGTGGGATGCATGGTGCTCGCAGCAACAGTGGCCGTTAGCCAGATGAGCAGCAGCACACCGCAGCAGCAACAGCCGAAGGCTTCCTCGCAAAGGCCGGCGCCCGCTGGTACAGATCGTGGACAGCAGGTGTTTGAGCAAAATTGTTCGCGGTGCCACCAGTCTCCCGAAGGATTTCCGGCGAGCATTTCCGGCACAATCGCCAGGCACATGCGCGTGCGCGCCGGGCTCAGTGACGAAGACTATAAAGCGCTCCGCAAGTTCCTCAATCCGTAGATCGTATTCCGCAGAACAAATTGCAGACCAACCTTAATGACAACATCCTGACAATTGAAGAACTGCGACATGACAACTCCTGCAACCTGCGCCGGTAGGTTGTAGTCAGAGCGGCACTGGAATGCCGTCGCAGTGAATGGGCATTCGGATCGCCATTGAACTCGCGACTTGATATCGTAGAAGAACTTGAGGAGAATGCATGAAATCCAAACTCTTATTGCTGGTCACGATTGCGGGACTGCTCACAGGGGGAGTCTATGCGCCTGTCGACCAGGCACAAACGACGCCCCAGCGCATTGAGATTACAGCCAAGCGATTTGTTTTCGCTCCGAATGAGATCACCGTTAAGAAGGGGCAGCCCGTGATGTTGGTGCTCAAGAGCGCGGATGTCGGGCATGGAATGCATTTTCGCGATTTCAACGTCGATGTGAAAGTGAAAGCCGGCGGGACAGCGGAAGTAACGTTTACACCCGACAAAATCGGCGATTTCGTCGGCCACTGTTCCGTGTTTTGCGGATCCGGCCACGGCTCGATGACAATCCTGCTGCACGTGGTGGCTTAGCGATGTGGAGGCTCTTTATTGCAACTGCCGCAGTTTCTTTCGCCGGCGTGGCGGGGTGCAAAGCCACTCCGCCCGGCAAGGCAGAGACAGCGACTGTCAACTTTGCCGAGCACCACTTCTTTATCGGCGGCAAAAAAGTGCGCAATCCGCTGCCCGACGACCCAGCAACCCTGGCAGACGGCAAGGAAGCATTCTCACACTACTGTGTTGCCTGCCACGGACTGGATGGCCAGAATACCGGCGTTCCGTTCGCTGACCACATCTCGCCGCCGATTCCTTCACTCGCATCGCCGGATGTACAGACCTATTCAGACGGACAGTTGAAATGGATTCTCGATAACGGGATCTGGCCGTCCGGCATGCCGGGCTCAAAGGGAACTTTGAGCGATGACGAGCTCTGGTCGATCGTGCGGTTCCTGCGCCACTTGCCGCCGGCAGGTAGCCTGGGGACCCCGGACATGTATACGCACTAGAAGGATGCACATGCACTCCGCCGGATTGATCCTCGAAGGCGAGCGCCAGAACGTGGCGACTGCGACAGCTCTGCCGTTTGTGGCCGGTCTCTATTTTGGTTTTCGCTCCTTCATCATGGTGCTGTCTGTCCATCTACTGGGCACGGACCCACGCACCGGGACCGCGATCGATCTGGCCTGCGATTACTTTCTCTTGATTCTTGTTGGGTTCGGTACGTTGGCGGAAGCGCGCGTTCCAATCCGAAAAATGTGGCGAGTGGCCGAAGTGCGGTGGGCCTTCATCTTTCTCATTTTCACCGGCCTGAGCCTGCTATGGAGCGATTCGGCGTCGCTGTCGACGTCGGTTGCCTATTGGTGCGCAATGGTGAGCGATGTTGCCATCGTGATCCTGCTGGTTCGGGCGGGCCCGCTGAAGAGCGCGTGCTGCGGCCTGATGGACGGGTATGTGTGGGGCGCCTGCGTTGTCGCAGTGATTGCCTGGATCATGCCGGCACAGTCGGACCTTCGCCTGGGCGACGAGGAGCTTCTGGGAGCCAATCAAATTGGCTATCTTTGTGGTTTCGCTTTCTTCTTCGCGCAGTACCTGATGCGGGAACAGAAGAGGCGGTTGGTTGCGCCGGCTACGCTGCTGGTGGTTACGATGCTGCGCTGCCTGAGCAAGACTACGCTCATTGCGTTCTTAATAAGCGAAGGCTTCCTGCTTGTGATGGACAAATCGATGCGCCGCAGAACGAAGGTTTTTCTCCTGGCCTCGGCATTTGCGCTGACTTTCGTGTTCTGGGGGCTCTTTGAGGCTTATTACGATGTCTACACGACGGCTAGCAGCCAGGCGGAAACACTGACGGGGCGGCTCGGAATTTGGGCTTACATGCTGGCCGAGGCCGTTCAGCAACCGTGGCTCGGCCATGGATTCGATTCTGTGTGGAACGTGGTGCCGCCGTTTGGTGCCGAAAAGTTCGAAGCAGCGCATGCGCACAATGAACTTATCCAGCAATTCTATGCATACGGTTTGGCCGGAATCTGTATGTTTGCGGGAATATACCTCAGCTTGTTCCGTCACATTCGCAGGCTCGCAAAAGGGCCATCGAGAACGTGTTTTTTCGCCTTCCTGCTGTTCGTTCTGGTGCGCGGACTCGCGGATACCGAGCGATTCGATCTCTCGCTGCCGATGTGGGCGTTGATCATGATCGGCCTTCTGATCGAAGATGCGCGCAATGCACCGGGGAACCAATCTGAGCTTGCGACGCAGTCGCAGCTACCGTTGGAGGCCACATGATTGCTTGGTTGGAGTATCGACTCCTTGAAGTTTGACGCACGATGAAACAGCGTCGGCAAACCTTGAGCGAGCAGGCTCCAGGCATTGCAAGCGATACACGCAATAATTGTCATCTCATTGTAATTTCTCGGTGATTGTCAGGCGGATTTGGACATAAGTCAATGACAATACAGGTTGAGAGGGAATAAGTTATGGTTAATGCCATGGAAATTGCACCGGAAACCCAAGGCGTCGTCGTGCCCGCCGTAAATCTGGGCACGATCCTGATCATCGAGGATGATCCACGTATGCAGCGGACGCTCCGGAGAACTTTTGCTCAGGAACACTACGCTACCCTCATCGCAGGAGACGGCCAGAGCGGGCTGGATTTGTTTCGTAATGAACATCCGCTGGCAGTCGTGCTCGATCTGATTCTTCCCAATATCTCGGGCAGGGAGTTATGCCGCACCTTCAAGCAGCTTTCAAATGAAACTCCCATTATCGTGCTGAGCGCGATCTCTGAAGTCGCCGACAAGGTACTGCTTCTCGAGTTAGGCGCTGATGATTACGTCACCAAGCCATTTAGTCCAAGGGAACTTACTGCAAGGGTTCAGGCAGCGATTCGCCGGCAGCGCAAACCCGCAGCTCCCACGACCTATCACTTTGGCGATTGCGTCGTCGATTTCAAAAAGATGACCACCCTGCGGAATGGAGCCCCGGTTGTGCTCACCGCGCATGAATTCAAGCTCCTGAAGTTTTTTACCGACAACGCCGAACGAGTGCTCACGCGTGATGTCCTGCTGAATGAGGTTTGGGGATACAATTTCTATCCCACAACGCGGACTGTAGATAATCAGATCCTGAAGTTACGACAAAAGTTGGAGCCGGATCCAACCAACCCGAAACACCTGCTGACGATTTATGGCGCGGGATACAAATTTGTCCCGTAACGAGTTACCGGTTCAGCCGTCGGGGAACCCAGCGCCGCAGGGAGTGGAACACGTGCGCGACAAGCTGGGTGTTCGAACGCATGTCCTACTTGTGATAACCATGGCCGTGGTCATCGCGGTTGTGACTGCGCTGAGTCTTCTGCTCATTCGTCACCGCTTGCGCAACGACGTGACGGATGACCTATCCAAAGATCTTGATCATTCGGTCGTTGCTTTTCAGAATCTGCAAGCCGAAAGGCTCGACATGCTGGAACGTGAGAATACCCTTCTCGCCCGGCTGCCCACCTTGAAGGCGCTGATGACGAGCGGCGACGACCTCACGATTCAAAATGAGGCAGCGGAGTTCTGGCGCCTGAGCGGTGCGGATTTATTTGTTCTGGCCGACTCGACCGGCCGCGTCGTTGCGGTCTATTCAGGAAATGCCACGGCCGAGGCCACTCTTCGCCAGGGTTTAAAGGTTCTGTTGACCTCGCCAAACAAGCATTATCTTATTGCCGGCGGCTCGTTGTATGCCTGCGCGTCCCGACCTCTTTACTTTGGGAGCGAGCAGGAAGGGACCCTGCTCGGATACGTGGTCAGCGGCGTTTCAATTGAGCGCACGGTGCGAGAAATCAGCCAGCCCACCGGCGTCGATGCTGCCTTTCTCAGCGGGGACCAGATTGTGGCCAGCACCCTTGCCCCTGAAGTGCAGGCAAGCCTGGCACGGCAATCTCCCTTTCCGCCAGAAGCGCTGCGAGCGCCCGCCACGGTGAAGCTCGGCGACACGCGTTTTCTTTCGGCTTCTGAAGATCTTTCCGCGGCTGCAACTTCACCCTTGCAGTTGATTGTTCTCGAATCCTTCGAACCGGCAGAGCGCTCGATCAGCCGCATCGACAGGATGGTGCTGATTGGTGGCCTTCTCGCCCTGCTCTCCGGAACGGCCCTGATGATGATCGTCTCGCGCCTGGTGACGCGCCCGCTTGAAGAGCTCTCAAGAAGCGTCCGTGCCTTCGGGCTCGGCGATGTCGGATACCATGTGCCACGCCACGGCACCCAGGAAGTACGCGAGTTGAGCGCCGCTTTTTCCAGCATGCGAAGCGAAATTCAGGATGCCAACCGCAAAGTGCTGGAATCGGAGCGGCTGGCGACCATCGGCCGAATGGCAAGTTCGGTTTCTCACGATCTGCGCCATTATCTGGCTGCGATCTACGCCAACGCGGAATTTCTTGCTTCCGACCGGTTTACCGCCAGGGAACGCGCCGACATCTTCGGAGAAATCCGCGCGGCCGTGGGCGGAACGACAGACATGATTGAGTCGCTGCTGATTTTCAGCCGTACGGGCGCCCGGGTTAGAAGACAACCTGAGCTGATGGCGATGCTCGTCGAGCAGGCAACCGCGCTGGTTCGCACGCACCCCGACGCAGAGGGCGTGACGTTGTTGACACATTGCGGCAAGCCCGCGGATACGGTTGTCGCCGTAGATGGGAAGCAGATCGAGAGAGCTATTTCCAATTTGCTTCTGAACGCCTGTCAATCGGCTCGCACCATGGGCACGGCAGCCCGAGTTGCGGTGACCGTGGAAACGCAGGAGAGTCAAATGATTGTCAACGTCACTGATAACGGCCCCGGCGTTCCCAAGCGGATCCGCAAGAGCCTCTTTGAACCCTTTGTGAGTGAAGGAAAACAAAAGGGGACTGGACTTGGCCTTACCCTTGCTCATTGCATTGCTTTGGAACATGGGGGCGAGGTTGTCCTGGTGAGCAGCCACCCTGGCGAGACGGTCTTTCAGATGAAGGTGGCGCGGGGGCTTTCGGCGCTGGACCAGGCAGACGCGTCAGAGGCTGAGCGTCATGAGCAGGTGATCCCAGATGAGAATGTTCCGAGGTAAGCGAAATTGGCATTCTGGCGTGTGCCTTTGCGGCGGATGGACAACTGTGTCGATTCTCGTGCTGTTCATTTTGCCGTCGGCGCTCCCGGCGTATGCGCAGGCTGCAAGCCAGGAGAGCCTGGCGCAACAAATTCAGCAACTGACGGATGCGATGGCGAAAACCCAGGCCAGGGTGGACGAATCGCAACGCGAATTGAACGAAATGCGGAAGCAACTGGGCGAATTACAACGCCAGATGGTGCAGGACGGAACAGCTTCGTCAGCGCCGGCGCCTTCCACCGCCCAGAATTCCTCTTCGACCTCAGCCCCACCCGCCTCGGAATCGACGGATGCCTCGGTTCAGGATATTCGAGACCGCCTGGCGGTTGCAGAGTCTGAGATTACAACTCACGACCAGGCAAAAGTGGAGAGCGAATCGAAGTATCCGATAAAGGTCACGGGTATGTTGCTCCTGAACGGCTTTGTCAATACCAGCGCTGTAGATCTGGCGGCGACGCCTACCATGGCGCTTCAGGGTTCTGGCAGCGCTGGAGCTTCTGTCCGGCAAACGATTCTCGGTTTTGATGCGCAGGGCCCCCATTTATTCGGCGCTCATAGCTTCGCTGATCTGCATGTGGACTTTTACGGGAATCCATCCTCAACTACATCGGCAACGACGTATTCCGGCTACAACTCGAATACCGCGTTCCTGCGGCTCCGCACGGTTCATGCCGGCCTGTACTGGGAACATACCCAGGTTTACTTCTCGCTCGATCGCCCCATCATCAGCCCCGAAGAGCCAACCTCTCTGACGGCTGTGGCAGAGCCTGCTCTTGCGTGGTCGGGGAATCTGTGGACATGGAACCCCCAGGTTGGAGTAACCGCGAACCTTGGTGCCACAGGGTCTCATGGTGTGCAGTTGCAAGCGGCCTTGATCGATGCCGGAGACGCGCCGCTGACGCCACTGCTCTCGCCTTCTGCGACGTTCGTAGTCACACCGCCAAGCAGCGCGGAGAGGAGCTCCAGTCCCGGCGTTGAGGCGCGCATCGCGGTGCTGGGATCGGATGGCCGGGAGGGCCACAATCATTTCGGCCTTGGAGGATACGTTGCTCCTCACCAAAGTTCGCTGGGCCGCAGTTACGACTCCTGGGCGGCGACTGCCGATACGCGGTTGCTTCTTTTTGCGCGTCTGCAACTCACTGGTGGCTTCTATCGCGGCCTGGCCCTGGGAGGGCTTGGCGGAGGAGGCTATAAGGATTTCGCCTATACCGCCAATAATTCGGGCGGCTACTATTTCCGTGCGCTCGACGATGTGGGCGGTTGGGCACAGCTCAAGGAGAAAGTCAGTGAGCGCCTGGAATTCAATGGGGCCATTGGAGAGGACAATGTCTTTGCGGGGCAATTGCGGCGCTATTTTGCGGTAGGAAATTCGATGGCTCAGAATCTCGCCAGAAACCGCACGTTCACCGGCAATGTGATCTATAGCCCCAGCGCCTATTTGCTCTTCTCTTTGGAATACCGGCGCCTGGAGAGCTTCCCGGTCACCGGCCTCCCGGCTCAAAGCAACATCATCGGCGTGGGAGCGGGGTACAAGTTCTGATGAAACGGCGGGCAATCGACGGTTGGCTGCTCTGCGCTTTTCTCATCGCGCCGTGGCTGACCAGTGCGCAGGATCAACCACCGGAGAAATCATCGGCGGAACTGCGGCTGCGCGTCGTCTCGTCGTTGCCCGGAGATCATCTCGCTGTGCCCGCGGTCGTCTGGCTGGAGCCCCTTCCGGGAACACCTGCTCTTTCATTCGTTCCACAGGAGCACTACACCTTATTACAAAAGAATCGCACCTTCATTCCCCATCTGCAGGTCATCCCCGTGGGCAGTGTGGTTCAGTTTCCAAACGCCGACCCCTTCTTTCACAACGTCTTCTCTCTGTTTGAGGGGAAACGGTTCGACCTGGGCCTGTACGAAGCCGGCTCCAGTAAGTCGGTGACGTTTCAGCGCGAGGGAGTGTCCTATATCTTCTGCAATATCCATCCGGAGATGAGCGCGGTCGTATTAGCTCTTTCCACGCCGCTCTATGCAATTGCCGATGCCAAAGATTCGTTTGTCTTGCGCAACATTCCGCCGGGCGACTACAAGTTGCATCTTTGGATCGAGGGCGTACCTCAATCCGTTCTCGCTGGCCTGAGCCGTGCCGTACACTTTTCTTCACGCGACGTTGATCTTGGAACCTTCGACGCTCCGATTGCCAAACCCGGGAACATGACACACACCAACAAATTCGGCAAAGGTTACGATACAGATCCTCAATCGCCCTATTAAAACCCCCGGGTCGCCCGATATCTATACCAGTCTTGTTTAGCGCCGGGATCTCCAATTGCCGTGATGCGCTGCGGCCGCCGCAAGCTGCGCATAGACGGCGCGCTTCCATCGTGGATGACAATGCAATGACAGCGCGTTGACAACTCCACGCTCGCCACCCGCTACAGTTCCATTAGTTTGTTTTGGCGGCGTTTTCGAGCTGACAGGACAACCTGCTGTTCCCCCAATGGGAAGCGAGGCGATCGCATGAATGTTGACTCCCGTTTCACCGACATTGAGAGCGCAATCGAGGAGATTCGCGCCGGACGCATGATCGTGGTCGTGGATGATGAAGACCGCGAGAACGAAGGTGATCTCACTATCGCGGCGGAGAAGATCACTCCGGAAGCCATTAATTTCATGGCTACACATTGTCGCGGGCTCATTTGCCTCGCCATGACGCCGGAACGCATCGATGACCTTTGCCTGCCGCCCATGAGCAGGCGGAACACGGCACGCTTCGGAACCGCGTTCACCGAGTCGATTGATGCGCTCGGACGCGGAGTGACAACGGGAATCTCAGCCTACGATCGCGCGGAGACCATTCTTTGCGCGATTGATCCGGCCACCTGCTCCTCCGATTTGGCCCGGCCCGGACATGTGTTTCCCCTGCGCGCGCAAACGGGCGGGGTGCTCGTGCGAGCTGGACAGACTGAAGCGGCCGTTGATTTAACCAGGCTGGCGGGTATGACACCGGCAGGGGTGATTTGCGAAATCATGAAGGATGATGGCACCATGGCGCGAGTGCCCGACCTGATTGGGTTTTGTGAGTCGCACGGGCTGAAGATGATCACGATAGCGGATTTGATCGACTATCGTTTGGCGACTGAGCGAGGCGTCTACCGCAGAAGCGGCACTATAGTTTCGGCTGGGTTTGACGAGCTCTCGATGACCGCCTAGCGGCCGGACCGTAACTGTGAAGTTCATTTGTTGAGGGCACGCGACCCTGCTGGATGTTCCGAACCCAAATTCCTGGCCCAAAGTGAAAGCGCGATTTCACGGCAAACGAATCGGTGCGTTTGTTACACACCGAACCGGAACCTCCCTCGCCGTAAATAACAGTCAATTCAACTGACTCAAAATCCTCGCATATCTAGCCCGCACGGCCTCGGACTCCGCATTCATTGATAGTTGCCGCAGCTCTGATTTCGAAGGCTTTAATCTGAGGGGCAATCCTTTCCAGTAATACTTCAGCTCGTCGGATCGCCAACCGGAATATGTCTTTTCCCATGATTTTCCTGATTCCCCGGCAAACGCCAGGTTCGCAGGATCGAGGGCCCGCGCGTAATCTTGAAACCTGCAATCCAATGAAATGCGCATTTGCTTTGAAAGATTCGGCGAAGCCGCATGGACGGTCAGGCTATGAAAGATCAGCACATCTCCTGCGTAAATTGGGCCTCCCGCCCATTCCCCGCCAACCTGGGCTTCTGCGGGAATCTCGGGGACATGGAGGTTTTCATTTTCATGGCTTACGAAGCCGAAACGGTGCGAGCCTTCCAAAACTTGCAACGGACCCACCTCGAGCGGGCAGTCATGAAGCGGGATCCAGACGGTGAAACACTCGGGATCTCCGCCCATGAACCGGTAGTCCTGGTGCGCGTGGACCGTGAGGCGTTCGCAGCGAGGAAAGATCAAGCGTCCAATCGGTTTGGGGTGAATCAGTAACCGATTACCCACGAGCATTTTCATCGTCCGTTGCAGCGCGGGATGATGCGGCAAAGTGTGAACCTCCGCAAGGTTGAATACTTCCTGGTAGGTCTGCTTGAATCCCGGGTCGGGATCGCCGCATGCTGCACTGACGTTCGCGACGCGCTCCAGTGGGTCGAAATCGGGCAATAACCAGCCTTCGGCGGAGATGATTCGTGTAATCTCGCTGAGCACTTGCCTGATATCTCTTTGCGGCAGTAACCCGCGAATAAGGACGTAGCCTTTTCTTCGCATCGGAGCTCGCAGAGAGCGCGCAGAGAGATCACATGCCTGAAGTTCATAAAATGGCTTCATTTTCCCTCCGTTGAGCCGTTAAGCGAAAAACGCGCATATCGCATAGCAGCTACCATAGCCACTGCAAAGTTGCGATGTGTCCCTCTCGCGTATTTTCTTTGTCATTCGAATGTCATTCATGACATTCCGGCGGTCGCCTTAAGCGGCCCAGCCAGCTTGCCGAAGTGGACATTCTGAAAATGCCCGATGCGGCCAACAATGCTATGACAATCGCCTTACACCGGCATGACAACGCAGCACTTCTTGTTGGCTACGCTTTAATCCGACTCGTTCCCTTCGGGATGACTGCCGGAAGAGACCAACGAAAGGCGATATTTCATTGCCACAGCTTTCCAGTCGAGCTCGCGCGCATGACTCTGGAAGCTTCGAGTCGCAACGTTCCTGTGTCGTCCCTGCGCAGGCCGAGCAACCGGGGGATGTAAAAACTTTCACACCAGTCTTTGCCCCGCATTCCAAGGTCAAGACGAAGTCGCTCCTGAGCGAACAGCGGATTCGCCATGCTGCGCTCTTGACTCTCTTCGACGCCTTCCCTCAACCGTGCCTGGAGCTCGAGACACTTTCGCGTAGCCAATGGCAGCATCTATTGCGCTGGCTCGATCTGAGCGGCTTGGCGTTGTACTTCTTCGATCGAATTGGCGAGTTACAACTAGGCGACTCGCTGCCCGCATCCGTGTTCGCGCGCCTGCGGCAGAACCTGCATGACAATACCGAGCGGACGCACGGAATGATCGCGGAGTCCATCGCAATTCAGGAGCAATTCCAGGAGGCTGGACTCCGCTATGCCATTCTGAAAGGTTTGTCGCTCTGGCCGAGCTCCGTTTCAAAGCCGGAACTGCGGTCGCAATTTGATATCGACTTCCTGGTTGCGGAAGACGATCTTCCCGAGGCGCGAAAAATTCTCGCGCGTAGAGGCTATCGTCTTTACGGCATGAACGGAAGGAGTTGGGAGTTCAAGCGGAATGAAAAACCAGGCATTAGGTTGAAGGACATGTACAAGGACACTGGGTCATGGGTGGTTGAATTGCATGCTGAACCAAGTGGATCATACTCCGCGCCGATATTGGAGCGCCTGGAATGGCGCGGGCTCTCCGGGTTCCCCATGCCGACGCTTTCGCCCGTCGATTTATTCCTGCGGCAGGGCCTCCATGCCTACAAGCACATATGCAGCGAATTCGCGCGCGTAGCGCACCTGGTGGAGTTTCGCCGGCACGTCCTGTTTCGTTTTCACGACGAGCTCTTTTGGGAGGAGCTTCGTTGGGCGGGGGATCAGAATCCACGAGTATGCGTAGGTCTTGGTGTAACTACGCTGCTCATTTCGCAGGTCATGGGCGAGTTTGCTCCTGAAGCGTTGACGCGATGGACAGTCCGCTGTCTCCGTCGATCCGCAAAGTTGTGGGTGGAGTGGTACGGTCATCGCGCAGTCTTGGGGAGCTTTCCTGGCAGCAAACTTTACGTGCTGCTGCAAACGGAACTTGAGGCCGTCGGTGTCATGGCGGAGAGGCCCGTGCGACGGTTACTCATTCCTTCATGTTTGCCTCCTCCTGTGATCCGAGCGTTTCCCAATGAAGCCATGTCCGTGCGGCTTGGACGGTATCGAATGCAAGTCAACCTCATCTTGAGCCGTCTGCGGTTCCACGTTGTTGAAGGACTTCGCTTAGCGTGGGAGTTCCGCCGGTGGCGGCGACACTTCAATCGGAATAACCGATGACGCTGCCTTTGAGCCGCGCAGCGTTTGCATTCGACGCAATCGCAACGGATTTCGATTCTCGCTTCGGTGCCTGGGCTAGCGTGGCCGCCCAACGCCGGGCGGTTCGCGCCGCCCTTATCCGCGAATTTCCTGCGGCAGGAAAAATCCTCGAACTCGGAGGAGGCACCGGCGAGGACGCTGCGTTTTTGGCTTCGCGCGGCTTTGATGTACTCCTGACTGACGCCTCACCCGCCATGGTGGCGCTCGCAACTGCGAAGCTGGCGCCCTTGGGCGCGAAGGCTGAGGAGGCCGCGGCAGAAGAGATGGATGCTTTCGCTGCTCGGCATCTTTCCTGTGGCCGCGAGTTATTCGATGGCGCCTTTTCTAACTTTGCTCCACTGAATTGTGTCGCTGACCTCACGCCTGTGGCGCACGGTTTGGCGCGGTTGCTCAAGCCCGGCGCACCGGCCATGCTTGTCCTGTTCGGCGCTGTCTGCCCGGGCGAGATGGTGACAGAGGTGCTTCGAGGCCGGCCGGGTCTAGCGTTGCGCCGCCTTAAGCGTGGTCAAATGCCGGCGCGGCTCGCCAATCGCGAGTTTCACGTCGTCTATCACCGGCGTACCGCGCTGCAGCGTGCCTTTGCCCCCTGGTTTGTATTGGAAAAGCGCTTCGGGATTGGTGTATCCGTACCACCAAGCGCCGCTGAGCCCTGGATCACACGGTGGCCGCGGCTGCTTGCCGTCATGGAAGCACTGGACCGTGTCCTTTCGCGACCACTCGCAATCCTGGGCGACCATGTCCTCTATCAATTTCGTCGTACCACGGTTTCGTCGAACCAAGGCACAATACCGAATCGTATCCAGTGACTCGCAACCGTGAATGTGCGGTCACACTCCGGCATTCATCGTGACCGGAATTTCTTCTTTTCTGATCGGTCGTTCCACGTCTGGACAATGGAATGACTTCACCAAGACATTCTGGAGACACAGCGCAAAAGGCAGCGGATTACGCTTCTTTCACGAGCCGACTCATGGCTCTTCTTCGATGAACGAGTGTGAAAGGCATTTGACAAACATGATCCTGAAGCAAATCGCCGATGTAAATTTCCCAACCCGTTGGGCGAACTTCCGTTTGTTGGCTTTCGAGGCTCTTCACGCCAGTAGAAAGACCGCGAATGAATCCCTTGAAACCGCTCTTGCCTTGGTTCTCGGAGACATCTCCAGCTTCCCACCTTTGGTTCGCATTCACTCGCAATGTACCACCGGCGAAGTTTTTCACTCGCTTCGGTGTGATTGTCACGATCAGCTTCAACTGGCTTTGCAAGCCATCGCGGAAGAAGGCGCAGGAGTGCTTCTTTACGAGCAGCAGGAGGGCCGCGGCATCGGGCTCATGGAAAAGCTGCGCGCTTATGAGCTTCAAGATCAGGGTTTCGACACCGTTGAGGCAAATCTACGCCTGGGCCATGCCGTCGATTTGCGCGACTACGCGCTTGCCATTCAGATTCTTCATTTGCTGAAGATTCGTTCGCTCCGGCTGATCTCGAACAACCCCGAAAAAATCAAAGCCGTTCTATCTTCAGGAATTCAAATTGTCGAGCGAGTGGGGGCGGATGTTCCGTGGAATCCTCATTCCACTCACTACCTTGCCACGAAACGCGAAAGGCTCGGGCATCTCTCCAATCCGCCGGTGGGTTCATTCGGCTTTGAGGATCGCGCGGCGGGCGGCACATTGTTATCCGAATCATGCGCAGAAGCAGTTGGTCACGGCAGTGATCTCAGCGCAGATTGCCGAGGTGGCTCTTGGCGGATGTCTTAGTCACGCATTCTTATCATCTCCCCTACGATCCAAAGCAACTGCGCAAGATGCAGCCGTACCTGCCGCTCGCGACACTTTACGCTGCTACCGCGCTGCGGGAGAACGGCATTTCTGTCGCAGTGTTTGACGCGATGCTTGAGGAGCCGTCTTCGAAGTTTCCCATCGCTCTCTTGAAAGAGCGGCCGAAGATCCTCGCCGTCTATGAAGACGACTTCAACTTTCTTTCCAAGATGTGTCTCACGTGCATGAGAGAGGTCGCGTGGAGGATGGCGCAAGCCGCGCGGGCAGAAGGCGCAATCACCATCGTCCACGGATCCGACTCGACAGACAATCCCTTTCTGTTTCTCGAGAACGGTTTCGACTATGTATGTTGTGGAGAGGCTGAACAGACTCTCGTCCAATTATGCAAATCCATCTTGCAAGGTGAGGAAACTCCCAACCTCGATGGGCTCGTAAGGTTCGACGGGCATGGGCAACTTATCCGGAGCCCTCAGCGGCTGGCACAAAATCCCGCGTGGACTGAGCTGTCCTTCCCTGCACGCGATCTTATCGACCTGGAGCCGTATCGCAACGCCTGGATCGAGGCTCATGGACAATTTTCGGTCAACATGGTCTCCAGCCGGGGATGCCCCTATCACTGTAACTGGTGTGCGAAGCCTATTTCCGGTAATAAGTTCCACTTACGCCCAGCCGCAGCAGTTGCCGCTGAAATGAAACTGCTGAAGGTCACTGCCGGAGCCACGCATATCTGGTTTGGCGACGATATCTTTGCGCTCGACCATGAGTGGGTGCGCGAATTCGCCGCGGAGACGGTGAAAAACGAAGCGGCTGTTCCGTTCAAAATTCAATCACGCGCCAATTTGATGACGGAGCAGACCGTCCTGCACCTCAAAACTGCAGGTTGCTCGGAAGTGTGGATGGGAGTTGAATCCGGCTCGCAAACTGTCTTGAACGCGATGGACAAGGGGCTGAACCTTTCGTCTGTCGTAACCGCGCGGGAACGTCTGGGAAACGCGGGCATTCGGGCCTGCTATTTTCTCCAGTTTGGCTATCCCGGTGAAACGTTGGCCGAGTTACAGGAAACGATCGCATTCGTTCGAAGCACACGTCCTGACGACATTGGAGTGTCATTCTCCTATCCCCTGCCAGGCACTCTGTTCTATGAGCGCGTGCGCGAGCAATTGGGGCCGAAGCGCAACTGGACTGACAGCGATGATCTCTGCATCATGTTCAAGGCGGCTTATAAAACGGATTTCTATCGCGCGGTGCGCGATGCCTTGCATGCTGAGGTGGATTCCTGGGGAACACTGTCTGAGAATGGCAAGGTAAAAAGCGAGCTTGAGACGCTGTGGGGCAGAGTCAACGAGCTCGAGCCCGTGTGCCGGGATGCAGACGCGTTCGCCTTCGCGCCATCTGAGAGTGTCGTAA
Source organism: uncultured Acidobacteriaceae bacterium (assembly GCA_963758785.1). Taxonomy (GTDB): domain Bacteria; phylum Acidobacteriota; class Terriglobia; order Terriglobales; family Acidobacteriaceae; genus Telmatobacter. The sequence continues at coordinate 29,936 of CAVWXA010000003.1, read as the reverse complement.
TGTTTCCTTCGTCCACTCTCGTTCCTGTTGAGCAACTTGTGTCTGCCAGGAGAATGTAAATGCAAGCGCTGCGGGGTCGAGAAGGCGTCATCGCGGACGCAGCCGAAGATAATTCTATCGACGACAGTCCCAGCCTCGACATTCGCGTTCGGTGTCCAAGCTGCCGCGTCAATACTTCGGGGTTCGCGTGTCCAAACTGCGGGTTCGAACTACGGGTCAATGGTGGAATTGTGCGTGCCCTGTCGCCAGATCGAGTCGCACATTACTCGCAGTTCATTGAGGACTACGAGCGAATAAGAGCGGCGGAAGGGCGCGGCAGCGAAGACGACGATTTTTATCGCGGCCTTCCTTATCGGGATGCTTCCGGCAGACATAACGATCAGTGGCAAATTAGAGCGCGCACCTATCGCTGCTTGACTGAGCGTTTGTTGAAGCCCAGCTCGTTTTCCGGCAGACGGATTCTCGATCTTGGCGCCGGAAACTGCTGGCTGAGCTATCGTCTCGCGCTCGCTGGATTCAGGCCTTGCGCAGTGGACTTACTCACCAATGAGGATGATGGCCTCGGCGCCGCCCGCCACTATCGGTGCGATTTGCCTAGCCTTTTTCCGCGCTTCCAGGCCGAGCATGCCAATCTGCCGTTTCAGGACGATCAATTCGACGCCGTAATATTCAATGCGTCCTTTCACTACGTTGAAGACGCTGAGGGCGCATTGCGCGAGGCTTTCCGATGTGTCAGGCGTTCCGGCATGGTGATCATCAGCGACACCCCCTGGTATTCCAGCGAGAAAAGCGGCAGGCAAATGGTAACGGAACGCCGCGACAATTTCTGGCGACGCTTTGGAACTCCTTCCGCATCGCTCGACAGCATGGAATACCTTACTGACGATCGATTGCACTTATTGGAGCAACGTTTGTCGATTTGCTTTGAAGCCTACTCGCCGAGATACGGCTTACGCTGGGCGATGCGCCCCTTCCTCGCAAAACTGCGGGGCAGGCGTGAACCCGCGAGGTTTCGCATCTATGTCGCACAGAAAGTCTCCGCATGAATGGTTCTGAATTCACGTCTGGAGCCGGCCGCGACGAGACGGTCGTCATTCGCGGATCGCGCTGCGCTCTCGGACCTTACGAAAGTACGCACAGGTCCATATACATTCGCCGCGGCATCATCACTGCCATTCAGCCAGGCGCAAATTCCCCGCCTGCGATGCCCAATGAGAACGAGGTCGATCTCAGCGGTTATCTGTTGCTACCTGGACTCATCAATGCGCATGACCATCTGGAGTACGCTCTTTTCCCGCGGTTGGGTGATCGGCCTTATCGGAATTACGTTGACTGGGGAGAGGACATCCACCAGAAATTTCCAGAGGTGATTGCAAAACATCACGCTGTTCCCAAAGATGTGCGCGTCTGGTGGGGTGGAATACGAAATCTGCTTTGCGGTGTCACGACTGTGAGTCATCACAATCCTCTCTGGCCCCAGTTGCTGCGAAGTGATTTCCCAATCCGGGTTGTTCGCGAATATGGTTGGGGCCATTCGTTAGCTCTCGGAGGCGATCTTCAATCGGCGCGTATCGCCACGCCGCAAGGCCGCGCGTTCATTCTGCACGCATGTGAGGGAGTTGACGCGGACGCGCGCGAAGAGCTTTGGGCATTGGACAGGCTGGGACTTTTGGACGCGGGCACAGTGCTTGTTCATGGGCTTGCCGTCGATCAGGAAGGAGTCTCCTTGATGAATGAGCGCCGAGCTTCACTTATCGTCTGCCCATCCTCCAATTATTTTCTTTTTCGAAAGCTTCCTGGCCTCCGCCTGATGAGTGGGATTAAGCGCGTGGCCCTTGGCAATGATTCTCCACTTACGGCAGCGGGAGACTTGCTGGACGAAATTCGATTTGCAATCCATGTTTGTAAGCTCTCGCCCCTGCAAGCCTATCGGATGGTGACAACAGTTGCCGCTCAAGTTCTTCGGTTAAAGGACTCAGAGGGATCTATCAGAGAATCTGCCTTTGGGGACCTGGTCGCCATTCGAGACACGGGCCGTGATGCAGCGCAAAGAATTCAGACTCTTTCTATGGACGACATCAAACTTGTCATGATTGGAGGATGCGTACAGTTAGCTTCGCAGACGATCCTGAATCGACTTCCGCCTTCAGCAATGCAAGGCCTCGAGCCACTGTCGATCGGCACGACGATTCGCTGGCTGCGGGCGCCAGTTGCAGATCTGCTGCAGAGGGCCGAGGAAGTGTTAGGCAAGGATGAGGTGCGGCTGGGAGCAAGAACAGTCCGTTCGGCGGCTCCCGCAGAGGTACGGCATGCCAATTGAGGAGATGAAGTGGCACTTTGGCGTGCTGTCAGTTTCCGGTACCGGGCATGTGAATTCTCTGATGTCGTTGTCGCGGGAAATTGTGCGCCGAGGACATAGAGTTACATTCTTCGACAAGCCCAAGATCGAATCTCGAGTGCGTGAAGCGGGGTTCGGATTTGTTCCTCTCTGCGCACCCACTGTTCCTGCGCACAAAAAACCGCTCGCTAACGATACGGGGATATGGCCGGAGATTTCGACACTGCGTTTCAATCTGGCGCGCGTTTGTAGAGATTCGTGGGGCTACCTCGAAAATACGCCTCCGGCGCTCGTCCGCGCAGGGGTGAATGCGCTGCTTATTGATGAGATCGCATTAACCGGACCGACTGTAGCTCAATTGCTCCGCTTACCTTACTTCATCATCTCCACTTCCGCGCCGCATTACTTCGGATGGGGATTCGCTTCGTGGTTCTCTGGCTACCGTTATTCAGCTTCGTGCCTCTCGTGGATGCAGGGCTTGTTTCTTGAACTATCTGTGCTGCGTGTGAGGGGTCCAATACGCCGTTCTCTCGATAGATACCGGAGGCAAGTTGGATTACGGCCAGTCGGCACGATCCCGAGAGAGTTCCCTTGCCTGGCGCATATCACACAAATGCCAAAATGCCTTGACCGTCCGCGCCGGTCGCTACCTTCCAACTTTCATTACACGGGACCGTTTGCATCCCGCTCCGATAACTCTTGCATCGCGTTTCCGTGGCATCGGCTTGATGGCCGCCCCATTGTCTATGCATCTCTGGGCACCACGCGAAATGTCCAGCCGGGCATCTTTCTCCTGATCGCAGCGGCCTGTCAGGATCTCGATGTGCAGTTAGTCATATCTTTAGGAAATCGGTTCGACCCCAAGTCGATGGACGACTTGCCTGGTCAGCCATTAGTAACGAAATATGCTCCGCAGCTTGAACTTTTGAAGCTTGCTCGAATCGTGATCACTCATGGCGGTTCCAACACCGTCTTCGAAGCCTTGATGGAAGGAAAGCCGATGATCGTGATTCCTCTGGCATACGAGCAGCCCGCACTTGCAGCGCGTTTATCGCGGCTACACATCGCGGAGGCTCTGCCCGTAATGCGCCTCTCGCCGAAGAGGATTCGAGCTGCTGTTGCAAAGGTTCTAAGTGACACAAGTTATGGCGATGCAGCGCGAGCAATTCAGGCGACCATGCTGCGGACCCGAGGGTCGGACTGCGCCGCAGACGTTATTGAAGACGCTCTACGCAAGCATGCACTCAAGACTGAGGTTAAGGGGCCGGCAGAGTGGCTCGATCCCATCCACGATCAAACTGCGGACAAATCTGAAGCGCTCTCATGCCACGCGCGCTAGCGCAATTCCTGAGTCACTGTATCCCGAAGTCGCTGCACTCAAATCGACGCGACCCCAAGGAGCGGCGACCTTCTGCAATACCCAGAAAGGCCACATCAACTCAGGAATTGCCGTAAAAGATTGAGCGTTCGAATACCATCGTCCAGGTTGCAGTATTCAAGTTCATAAGTGGGGATATCCCAGAGTTTTTCCAGGATCTTTTCGTGCATTTCGCGAATTTCTCCGGCAGAGTAGAGTTCTCGACGCGCACGTTCGGTTGCCGTTCCACCCGGCAGTCTTATAAGCCTCCCCGCGGCCGCACGATGCCTGTTCAGATAGACAATCGAGTGGACCGCAACCTCACTTGCTGTGTGCAGAACCGGAAGCTCTGAGATTGGAACTTCGATGGAAGGTTTGCCTTCCAGACGTGGAGTCAACGTCCGGCCTTCGAGTTCTGGGAACAGGGTTCTAGCCGTGGGACGAAAGCGAGCCCGATGACAGTGACCTATCACCCGGGGCGGATCTGAGTCATTGATAAGGTAACTCGTATCGTCTGAGGTGTAGGTCCAATCTGCGCGTGCGCATGCGTACGCGAGTGTTGACTTACCCGCTCCGGAATCTCCGCATAGAAGGATACCTTTCTCATTCTTGCTGACGCAGGCCGCGTGCAAATCAGTTACCACTGAGGCGCCAAGCAATAAGTACACCGTCTTTTCCAGAAAGTTATTACGGAAATAGAGCCTGTTCTCAACTGCGGCCTGCGTCAGCCAGATAAAGCTGGTGCCCGTTTTGAGGTCGAGAAGTGCCTGGTTATTAACGTCGGCAACCAGGGAGAAGAGATGGTTAAATTCGCGCCGCGTTGGCTCGGGTGGGCATCGCTGGCTAGTCCCGCAACTAACGCCGACACGGATCTGCATTCCTGCGTTGCTCCGCGCCGGCTGCGCGTGGCCAAAGCTCTCTTCTGCAGCCGTGAGAACGTCTGGCTCATTGGTGATGATTTCGATCGAATAACCCAGCGGGTAGAAGCGTCCACGAAGCGGCAAGGCCATATCGCTGAGCAGCGCATCCTGCGGCCTGCCAGACAGAGATATCTCACTCGTTGGAGCAGCTATCTCCTGAATCAGACTGCCGCACCCGACAGTTGTTGCTCGCATACTTGGTCTCCGTTATTTGAGATAGCAGCTAATCAAGCCCGAGATGTCAGGTAATTGTTTGCAGAATGTCATCACGTCGAATCGACAACCCGACCTGTCGCGCGCGCCGCGAAGCAGCCAATGAAACTCGCCGCATTTGGAATCTACGCAATAGCTAGTTGCTCAATCGTCGGCCAACAAAGGAATGACAATTCACTGACTGCGACGTGACACACCTGCAAGCGCGGTTCCGCTACGGTCAAAGACGAAGAGCAAACACCAATGCCCCGTCTCCCCAACACTGCCAATCTCGTCGAAAGGAATCGTAGACGGAACCTGAGAGCCTTTTTCTGTGGGTCGGTCGTCCTGTCAGCATTGTTCTTCGCGGGAGAACACGCTGCAACCTGCCAGATTGCATCTGGGTCCGCTTCAGGCCAGACCGAAGGACCGTCAGGAACAGGCGAATCCGCGTCCGCATCGGTGCTTTCGCCGGATGACGGCAATGTCTCCGAAAACGATCGCACTTCTGCAACGAATCTTGGCGGCCAGACGCAGACCGTCGCGCTCCCCTCTGACCAGATCATCACCATCCTCGATCAGAATCCCGACCTTCTTGATGAGTTGAAGTCGCAGTTGGCGGACCTCATGGCGCAACAGGGGATGCAGATCGATTCAAACGACATCTCTGATCAGGCGCTCTACAACCAGATCGCTACAGACCCCAAGCTGCGAGCCTATATCACAACGGTTTTACGCGCGCGCGGATTAGTTCCTGATGACGATCTCCGTTCCTTTGGGTCGAGCGGCACTGGCGATGACGCGCTGGAATCGCTGAACGTGGACCAGGTCCCCTTCTCGCCGGCCGACGGTTTAGCCCGCATGGACGCTGGAGCTGGCGGCCGAATCGGACAGGGTACCGGCTCCTTCGCGGGAGATACCTCCGCGGGAACACTTCCGCTATCGAGCCAGCCAGGCTTGAGTCGTCGAACTTCTATCGCGAACCCGCGGGCGCATGAGAATGCAAGTGCCTCCACCGACCTACCCGTGGTCGTCCATCAGCCTGTGCCTATGAATTTGCAATCCATGCGCGATCTTTATGCCCAGATTCCCAACGAGACGGCGCACCTGGTCCGCTTTGGCTCTGACGTTTTTGTCAATCGTGCGCTCTCGACGACGAGCCGCGGAATTTTGGGGCGGGCTACTCCGCTTGACGTGTCACTAGGTCCGGACTACGTCATCGGCGCCGGAGATAAGCTCACAATCGATCTGTGGGGAGGCGTTACCCAGAGCCTCACTCGAACTGTCGATCGTGATGGCCGCATCTTCCTGCCTGAGGCCGGCGCGGTGGCGATCGCGGGTCTCCCGCTGGGCAAAGCGCAGAGCCTGATTGAGGATGAACTCAAACAGCAGTACCGCGACGCGCAGGTTGCAGTCACTCTGTCAGACGTGCGCTCGGTGCGCGTCTACGTCGTGGGCGACGTGGAGCGCCCGGGGGGATACGATATCAGCTCCCTTGCGACCCCGCTGACCGCGCTGTATGCAGCCGGCGGCCCGACGGCGGTGGGTTCGCTTCGAACGGTGCTTCATTATCGCTCGAAGCAGCTCGTTGAAGAGTTCGATCTTTACGACTTCCTCCTCCATGGCATTCGCAACGGGAGTGCCCGGTTTGAGAGCGGCGACACCTTACTTGTGCCACCTGCCGGCCCACAGGTTGCTATCTCCGGCGCCATCAAGCGCCCCGCGATTTATGAGCTTAAGCCCGCCGAGACAACGCTGAACGCAGTGATTGCTGACGCCGGGGGACTGACTGCTGCGGCCTCGATCAGCCACATCAGGATTGAGCGCATCGACACCAACCAGCAACGGGTAACGGTGACCTTGCCCGATGGCGGTGCGCAGGATCCTCCAGCAGATCACGGCCCGGTTGCGATATTCCCAGTGAAAGATGGTGATCGGATTCGCGTTGAGCCGATTCTGCCGTACAGCCAGCGTACCGTCTACCTTGCGGGCCACGTCGTTCGCCCGGGTCGCGTCGCATATACCGACGGCATGCGGCTCAACGATGTGCTTCGCGGTTATCGGGATGTTCTGCCCGAGCCTGCGACTCGCGGTGAAATCGTTCGCCTTATTCCTCCCGACCTTCATGCGGAAACCATCAACTTCAATGTTCCGGATGTCCTGGATGGCAATGCGAACGTTCAATTGCAGCCATTCGATACCATCCGTATCTTCGGGCGCTACCAGGCAGATGCCCCCACAGTAACGATTCGCGGTGAAGTGTTGCGTCCGGGCACTTATCCCATGTCAAAAGGCATGACGACTGCGCAGCTCGTGCGCATGGCAGGAGGGTTCAAACGCGATGCGCTTGTGGAGAGGGCCGACCTCACAAGTTACGAACTCCGGGACGGGAATCGGGTTGTCGAGAATCTCGCCTCGGTGCCAATCGGCGCTGCGGTCGCGGGAACCGATCCAAACGCGGATGTTTCACTCAAGCCCGGCGATATTCTTGCCATTCATCAGATCACAAATTGGACCGACATTGGCCAGTCCGTAACGATTCAAGGCCAGGTCCGGTTTCCAGGTAGTTATGGCTTTCACGATGGCGAGCGCCTCAGCTCCGTACTGCGCAGGGCGGGCGGTCTTCTTCCCACCGCGTATCCAATGGGCGCAGTGCTCGTCCGCTCGCAGGTCAAAGATCTAGAGCAGAGCAGCCGCGACGAACTCATCCGCCAAATTGAAACCAACTCGGCGGCGGCAAGGCTTTCGCCTGGTCTTTCCGGGTCAAATGCAGCAGGCTCCCTGCAGGTGGTCAAGGCGCAGGAAGATCAGGTGCTTGCAGATCTCAAGTCTCATCCGCCAGCCGGCCGGATGGTCGTTCACATCACAGCCGACATTGATAGTTGGGCGAATACGCCCGACGATATCGAACTACGGCGCGACGATGAGCTCATCATTCCCAAGCAACCCGGCTTCGTGCTTGTTACCGGCCAGGTATACAACGCAACCGCCCTCACGTATATCCCCGGCAAAACTGCCGCCTGGTATCTTGCCCACGCCGGAGGCGCAAATTCGACGGCCAACCGGAAAGAAATCTTCATCATTCGCGCCAATGGGACGGTGGTTGGCCGGCGCTCCGGAGAGTGGATAGAGGGTGAAGTTCTCTCAACCAAGCTCAATCCGGGTGACGTTGTTGTCGTCCCCCAAAAAATTATTGGCGGCTCTCTGTTTTGGAGAAACCTGTTGACCACGGGACAACTCGCTGCTTCCGTCGCCATCACTGCCGGCGTCGCGGCATCGGCGCTATAGGCGTCGGAGCTTGACGACTCAAATGATCAGGTTCGTTCTTGTTGACTTCGACATGACACTTACACCCCAACCCGCCGGACTTCACGATCTCAAAGATGCACGGCAGATTCGCATCTCAGGCATGGCGCCGGCAAATGCGTCTGCAGGCGCAATGCGGCGGATGGAGTGGCGCATCCCTGTGCTTCTGGTGATGCCCAGGCACAATGGGGACTTTGTTCCCAGGCTTTTTGATGAGCCGGATGGGAGGAAGAGCAAGTGACTACTGCTGCCTATCCTGCAATTTCGGAACCAGATGAGGCAATCAGTTCGGCTGCTGCGCCGCGATGGGTGGTTCATGTCAGCTTGCTTTGGGACCATCGCCACATGCTGGCGCGAGTAATGGCAATCTCCCTGGTCATCAGCCTCGGCATCGCATTTGCCATTCCCAAAGAGTACAAGTCCACGGCGAGAATCATGCCGCCCGATCAACCCAACGCCAGTGCCATGATGCTGGCCGCACTCACTTCGCATTTGGGCAGCCTTGGAGCTTTGGGCAGCCTCGCCGGCGGTCTCACCGGCGCGCACACCTCCGGTGATCTGTTCATTGATCTCCTGCGCAGTGGAACCGTCAGCGACCAACTGATTGACCGATTCGATCTAATGCGCATCTATCACAAGCGCTATCGCATCGATGCGTCTAAACATCTCGCGCGGATCACAACCATTACAGAAAACAAGAAGAGTGGAGTCATCACAATCCAGGTGCAGGACACGGGTCGTGAACGCGCTCGCGATCTGGCGCAAGGGTATCTCGACGAGCTGAACCAGCTTGTGACGCGAACCAACACCTCGGCGGCTCATCGGGAACGGGTCTTTATTGAGCAGCGCCTGGATCAGGTGAAGGCAAACCTTGAAAACGCAGAGGTGAAGCTCGGGGAATTCTCGAGCAATAACAGTGCCGTTGACATCAGGGAACAGACCCGCGCCATGGTCGATGCAGGCGCACGTGTGCAGGCGCAACTGATCGTCGAGCAGTCGGGAATGCAATCGCTGCGCCAGATTTATGGCGATCACAACGTACGGGTGCGGGAGTCGGAGGCCCGCATTGCAAGCCTGCAAGCCCAGCTTGCCAAGATGACCGGCTCGCCCGCGCCTCTTGCGGCGGCAGATCCGGTAGATGCCGGAACAAGCTCCGATTCGAGCGGCGACAAAGCAGAGCTGTACCCACCGCTGCGTCAGCTTCCCCGACTTGCAGTTCCGTACGCCGACCTCTATCGCAGCGTTCAAGTGCAGGAGGCGGTATTCGAGCTTCTCACGCAACAGTATGAGACGGCCCGCATCGAGGAGGCCAAGGACGTGCCGTCTGTCAGCGTGATCGATGCTCCTGGAATCGCGGAAAAGAAGTCATTTCCCCCGCGCCTCTTGCTTGCGCTGCTGCTCACGTTTTTTTCCTTCGCGATTGCGTCGTCGCTCATCCTGGCGCGCTATTACTGGTCGGCGATGGCTTTGAACGATCCTCGCAAAGAGCTTGCCGAGCGGATTTTTCCGGTGCTTCGGAGTCGCTTTCGCTCCATCGGTGGATGGCGAAGAGGTGCCGCATGAGACAGCACCTGCCAAATGCCGGGTTTGGCGTTTTGGACTATGTTTCGTATCCCATCGGAATGCTGCTGGTGGCGCCGATCGTTCTGCACAGGCTCGGCGCGGCGGAGTACGGCTTGTGGATGATCGCCACCGCTGTAATCAGCGCCGGAGGGATCATCGCTTCCGGCTGCTGCGACGCCTGCATTCAGCGCGTCGCCTATCTGCGCGGAACTCGCGATTTCGACCTGATGCCTCACACGGTTCGGAGCATGCTCGGAATCAACCTCGCGCTCGGATCAGTGCTTGCGATCGCCGCATGGATAGCCGCTCCCTACGCCGCTCCTCATATCGCCGTCTCCGCGCTTATACCGTCCAAAGAATGCCTGATCTCGATTCGGATCGCGAGTGTCGCAATCCTTTTGCGATCGATTGAGAGCGTCGCCGTCGGCGTGCAGCGCGCCTTTGAACAGTACCGAAGCACGGTACAGATCAGCACCGCAATCCGCCTCCTTACCCTCGGTTCTGCCGCAATCCTTGCTTTGTTCGGCCATGGGACAGTCAGCATCTTGATTGCGACCGCCGCTTTTCTCGCTTTGGGCGCCTGGCTGCAATTTCGTCAGTCTCGAAAACTACTTGCCAACGCTCGCCTATGGCCGAGTTTCCACTTCGCCGAGACAAGAATTCTGTTCCGGCAAGGGGTCTTTGTCTGGCTGCAAACTTTGGGAGGAGTCGTTTTCTCGCAGCTTGACCGGATTCTTCTCGGCGTTTCCCTGGGCGCGCTCGTCGTCGCTCCGTATTCCCTCTGCGTACAGTTCGCGCATCCAATTTTCGGCCTCAACGCTTCCGGTCTCAATATTCTCTTTCCATATCTTTCTTCGCGCGCGAGCACGATCTCGGTCCCTGAGCTAAGGCGAACCGTGCTGAAGGCGTTCACTTGCAACCTGCTGCTGGTGACTTGCGGTGCGGGAATTTTGTTTCTCGTCGGAGATCGCCTTATTCAGATCTGGGCTGGTCGTGCGGTTGCGCAGAGCGCTGCGCGCATTCTTCCGCCGATCGTGATCGGATCTGCCCTCATGGGCCTCAGCGTCACCGGAACTTATACCATGCAGGCGCTTGGTCATTTCCGCACCGTGGCGTACATCAGCCTCGCCGGCAAAGCGGCCATGTTGCTCGTGATGATCGAACTGATGCATCGCATGGGCCTCCAAGGGCTCGCCCTGTCCCGCCTTTGTTACGGTTCGGTCGCACTGTTGGTGTATCTACCGCTGCTTCGGCTGCTCACCACCGGAAGGGAACGAGGAAAGCGCGTTTCGCCGCTGGCGATTCCTCTCGAAGCGCAGGAAGGATCGCAGGGATGAAGATTCTGATCGCAGCTGCGTCGTATTCCTCAAGTATTTCCGGGATAGAGCGTCATGCTTTGAACCTCGTCCGCTGTCTGTTGCTGCGGCCCGAAATTTCTGCGCTGCATCTTGTGGTTGCGCCATGGCAGCTTGACCTTGCGCAAACTGCGGGGCTGCCCGCCGATGTTCGCCTCAACATTCACATTGCCGACATGAACCGAAGCTCGCTCAGTCGCAATCTCTGGTACTTCCGCAGGCTTCCGCAGGTTGCCGCTCAACTTCAGGTCGACCTCGTTCATCTTTCCTTTCCCATGCCATGCGACGCGACAGCTTTCAATTGTCCGACGGTGCTGACGCTTCATGATTTGTATCCTTACGAGATTCCCATGAACTTCGGCTTTCCGAAGTTCGTTTTCAATCGCATCACTCTCCGGCAGTGCCTTCACTCCGTCGATAAGATCGCCTGCGTCTCAGACGCGACGCGCCTTCGATTGAAGCAGTACGCGCCGCCTGCCGTTTGGAAAAAGGCAGTCCGAATCTATAACTGTGTCGAGCCCGAGCCAACCTCGGCTGCAGAGTCCCCGATTCCGGGCTGGAGAAATGAACCGTTCCTGCTCTGCATTGCGCAGCATCGGCGAAATAAGAACATACCCTTGCTGATTCAAGCCTTCGACCGCCTGTTGGGTTCGGGCGAGATCGAACCAAAGTCGAAGCTGGTTGTAGTTGGGATTCGTGGCCCTGAAAGCGGAAGGATTCTTCGGCTTGTGGCTACCTTAGGCCTCGATCAAAGAGTTCATTTTCTTGAGGGCCTTACGGAGCCTGAGTTGCGTTGGTGTTATCTGCATTGTGAGATGCTCGTCGCGCCCTCTCTCACCGAAGGCTTTGGTTTGCCCGTTGCCGAAGGCCTCCTGGCGGGTTGCCGGGTCATTTGCTCGGATATACCGGCACATCGGGAGATAGGTGATGGGCATTGCCGATTCGTGACCTTGCGCGATTACGCCGTGGAGGCGCTCGCAGCGGCGATCGTGGACACGCTCGAGGAGCCAAAAAGGGAGCCCATATCGCTTGCGCAGTTCTCAGCTCCAATGCTCGCCCAAGAGTACATGGCCGTTTATCGCAACCTCGTCACCTCTGCTGCGTCGGTGCAGAACGCGAGAGTAGCCAACTCAATCAACATTGCAACCTCAGAGAGCAAATCGCTATGAATGCTCTGCACGGCCATTCCGCACTGCTGCGCGGAGGGAGTTAAGTATGGCAGCGCCTGACTTTGTCGCCCAGAACTTGTACGCGGAGAGAGTCGCACCTCTGCGCAACAAAAGGCGGGCGATTTCCATAGGCCTGTTCAAGGGCACAATGACTTTCGCCGAGGTAGCGATCGACTTTCTCACTTCGGCACTTGGGTTGCTGGCGGTCTGTTTTCTTTGCGCTTCATCGCCGATTGATGCGTTCTCTTACCATTCAATCCGGGAAGTCGTCGCTCTCAGCATCATCTTCGGACTGTTCGTGATCGTTCTGATGCACAGAGACGGTGGTTACCGCGACGGGAGTGGCCTGCTGCGGATTCGGGAGACGGAGCACGCGATTCGCATTCCTGCGCAGTCTCTGCTTCTCCTCCTGATCATCAGCATTCTGTTGGGCCAGGGCATTTCATCCTTCGCATTTCTTGTTGGCATCGTCGCGATTCCCACGCTCCTTGTCCTGCAAAAGATGATCTTCTTCGCAGTGGTCAACAGGCTGCTGCCAAGAGAGAAGGTCGTCAGCCGCGTGGTGATTTATGGAGGAGAGGACACGGGAAGAAGTGTTGTATCCACCCTCTTCTATTCGCCCCGGCTTGGGTTCCAGCCCGTCGCGGTGATCGATGACAACCTTGCGTGGTCAAGCGGTTCCATGTCTGGCATGGGATACCGGGGACGCAGCTCGGTCCCGATTCGACCAGGGCCCGTCACCCCGTCACTGCTGAAATCGTTGCAATGCGACTTGCTCCTGATCTCAAAACCAAATCCATCCGCGCACGAGCTTGCTGCTACCAAAAGCGCCGCGCACCAGGCGGGATTGGAGGTTGCGTTCTTCACCGGACTTACCGCGCGGCGCCACCACTCTGAATTCATCGACATTGATGGCCTTCTATTCACTTCCACAACAGAACGCGCCATCCCCTGGCACTATGCCGTCACCAAAAGAATCGTCGATCTGGTTGTGTCTTCCCTGCTTCTTGTTTTGCTGGCCCCCATTCTTTTTCTGATTGCACTCCTAGTTCGTCTTGACTCGCCGGGGCCTGCGCTCTTCGTTCAGAAGAGAATCGGGCGCAATGGCGAAGTTTTTGATATCTTCAAGTTCCGCTCAATGTATGTGAGCGCGCCAAAGTACTCTGTCTCGCCAGCATCATCAAGCGATCCACGGATTACTCGCATTGGGCGCCTTCTTCGCCGGATAAACCTGGATGAATTACCGCAACTGTTCAATGTCTTCATGGGAACCATGTCCCTGGTGGGGCCGCGGCCAGAAATGCCGTTCATTGTTGAGCGCTATAACGCCCGGCATCGCGAACGTCTTGAGGCGATTCCCGGCATCACCGGCCTTTGGCAACTCAGCGCCGATCGCGCCTTCCCGATTCATCAGAACATCGAATACGACCTCTACTACATTCGGAACCGGGGTCTTCTCATGGACGTGGCCATTCTTGTTCACACTTTGCTGTTCGCCATGAGCGGAGGAATATGACCGAGTTCGCTTCCAGGTCGACAGCCAGTCGAAACGCGATCCCGCATGCCGGTCGCATCGACTCGTGCGTGAGAGCAGCCTCGAGTCAGAGTTCTCCGCTCGCCCCTGAGCACGCAGATGTGCTCGGCGTTCGAGTCTCGGCGGTCGATCTGGAGCATGCGGTCAACTTCGCGGACCGATGGATTACCGCAGCCAATCCCGGTTACATCTGCGTTAGTGGCGTACATGGAGTCATGGAGGCACACCGAGATCGTGGACTGCGCGAGATCCTGAATCGCGCGGCAATCAACGTTCCCGACGGCATGCCAATGACCTGGGTTGGCCGGTTTCAGGGCTTCAAAAACATGAACCGCGTGTTCGGACCGGACTTCATGGCCGCCATGTGCTCGCTTTCCGTCGCGCGCGGCTACCGGATTTTCCTTTATGGCGGCAAGCCGAGTGTTGCCGACCTACTCGGCGAAACACTGCAAAGAAGGTTTCCCGGTCTCGAGATCGTCGGCACATATACACCGCCGTTCAGGACACTCACTCCGGAAGAAGAAGAAGACGTGGTGGCAAAAGTCGCGCAAGCCAAGCCGCACATCCTCTGGGTTGGGCTGAGTACACCCAGGCAGGAACGATTCATGGCTGAATTCGTCGACCGTCTTCAAGTTCCATTATTGGTTGGCGTCGGCGCGGCCTTCGATTTTCACACCGGGAATCTTCGTGACTGTTCCGACTGGATCAAGCGTGCAGGTTTGCAATGGCTGCATCGGCTCATGCAGGATCCAAAGCGCTTGGGTAAACGCTATCTGCGGAATAACCCCGCATTTATCTGGCTCATCGCGTGCCAATTGCTCGGTCTTCGCAAATTTCCCAAGTCCCGAGATACACAAGAGCGCGAAATGCTCGAGAAGAACGGACGCCTGGCTTCTGTTGATTAACCACGATCACTCAGCCATCCCAGACATCGGCGAATACCCGGCGCTTCCTGTGGTTCCAGCCATTACTCCCCGTACGGCACCCAGATGTTCTTCACCTGCGTGGCGTGCTGCAGGAACCAGCGGCCTTCGGCCTGCGCGGGATTGAACCAGTCGTACTCGTGGCCGTCGTTGGTCCACACCTGCTTCATGTTGCCGATGGAAGCGGCGCGCACCATCGTCGGCTTCCTCGTTGCTGCGGAAGCACCAGATGGCCTCGATGCCGTCGTGCTCGGCCAGGGTCTTGCCCAGCTCCGCGGGACGGCCGGCCACCAGATTCACCACGCCGCCGGGCAGATCGCTGGTGTCGAGCAGCTGATACAGATCGCCGATGATGAGCGGATAGCGTTCCGAGGGCACGGCGACCACGGTGTTGCCGACGGCGATGGCCGGCAGCACCAGCGAGAGCAGGCCCAGCAGCGGCGCTTCAGTTGGCGCAAGAATGCCGATGGCGCCCACCGCCTCATGCATGGCGATGGCGATGTTGCGGCCCGGCGGATGATGCACCAGGCCGTCGTACTTGTCGGCCCATGCGGCATAGGTGAAGATGCGCTCGATGGAGAGATCGACTTCGACGGCAGCCTGTTCCTCGCCAACCGCGCGGGCCAGCCGATGCGCGATCTCGTCGCGGCGCTGGATCATGTTTTCGGCGATGTAGTAGATCACCTGCGCGCGATTGTGCGCGCCGGTCCTGGCCCAGCCCGAGGCGTTGCGCGCGGCTTCAACTGCGTTGCGAATGTCTTTGCGGTTGCCCAGCGGCGCTTCGCCCAGCAGTTCGCCGTCGCGCCCGTAGACCGGGAAGGAGTAGCCGGAGTCGGGACGCGCCTGTTTGCCGCCGATGTACTGCTTCACGGTGCGGTCAATGGGAGCGGCAGCCGGCTCAATGCTCGTCCTGATCGTCAGGCGCAGCCACGCGAGCCGCTGCAGACTGCCGCAGCGGGCAGCGCGTGCAGCCACTTCGGCGTCAGGTACTCCAGCATGCCCTCGCGTCCGCCTTCGCGCCCGTAGCCCGATTCGCGATAGCCGCCGAATCCGCAGGCTGCGTCGAACTGGTTGGTGCAATTCACCCACACCACGCCCGCCTTCACCTGCGAGGCCAGGTCGAGCGCCACGTTGATGTTCTCGCTCCAGACGCTTGCGGCGAGGCCATAGACGGTGTTGTTGGCCAGCTCCGCAGCTTCGGCCGGCGTGCGGAAGGTCATGGCGACGAGGACCGGTCCGAAGATCTCTTCCTGCACCACGGTCGCCGCCGGATGCACGTCGGTGAGCAGCGTCGGCGGGAAGAAGCATGCCCTTCTCCGGCAGCGGATTGCTCGGCTGCCAGCACTTCGCGCCCTCGGCCACGCCGGCATCGACCATCTTGCGGATGGATTCAAGCTGCACCGGCGAAACAATCGCGCCAATATCGATGGCTTTATCGAGCGGCGGCCCGACGCGCAGCGTTTCCATGCGCGCGCGGATTTTTGCGTAGAGCGTTTCGGCCACGCGCTCCTGCACCAGCAGGCGCGAGCCCGCGCAGCACACCTGGCCCTGGTTGAACCAGATGGCGTCGACCAGTCCCTCAACCGCGGAGTCGAGATCGGCATCGTCGAAGACGACGAACGGCGATTTGCCGCCGAGCTCCAGCGACAGCTTCTTCGTCGAGTTGGCCGTGGCCTTGCGGATGATGCGGCCCACTTCGGTCGATCCGGTGAACGCGACCTTGTCGATGCCGGGATGCTCGACGAGCGCCTGGCCGGTCTTCGCGTCGCAGGTGAGCACGTTCAGCACGCCGGGCGGCAGGCCGACTTCCATGGCCAGCTCGGCAAACGCCAGCGCGGTGAGCGGCGTATATTTCGCCGGCTTGATGACCACCGTGTTGCCCGCGGCCAGCGCCGGAGCCACCTTCCAGGCAAACATCAGCAGCGGAAAATTCCACGGAATGATCTGGCCGACCACGCCGCAGGCCGTGTAGTTGGGAAACTCCGACTCCAGCAACTGCGCCCAGCCGGCATGGTGATAGAAATGCCGCGCGACGAGAGGAATATCGATGTCGCGGCTCTCGCGGATGGGCTTGCCGTTGTCCATCGTCTCGAGAACCGCCAGGCGGCGCGAATGTTTCTGCACCTGCCGGGCGAGAGCATAGAGATAGCGCGCGCGCTCGTGGCCGCTCAGCGCCTGCCATGCGGGCAGAGCCTTGCGCGCGGCGGCGACGGCGGCTTCCACGTCGTCGGTGTTGCCCTTGGCCACTTCGGCGATCGCGTCGCCGGTGGAAGGATCGCTGGTGGTCTGGTACTCGCCGCTTGCCGGCGCAACCCACGCGCCGCCGATGAACTCCTCAAACCGGCGGTGATGCCGCTCGAGCCACTGATTGGCTTCTTTGGGATCTTCCGGCGCGGCGCCGTACTCCATGGTGTAGAACTTTTCCGCAATGCTCACAGCGTCTCCTTACGATCCTCAAAAGACCGCCTACGCGATCGGATGACGGTACGTGGCCGAGTAGCGCCCAGTTAAATGATGCTCCAGTTGGCGCTCGATATCGCCCAACATTCCGCTGGCGCCGAACCGAAAGAGTGACGGCTCCAGCCACGGCCGGCCCAGCTCGTCCTTCATCATGCGCCAGCCAATCCAGCGCCTGCTTCGCCGTGCGAATGCCGCCGGCCGGCTTGAATCCCACCGCCATGCCCGTCCGCTCCGCGTAGTCGCGGATGCAGCGCACCATGACCAGCGAGACCGGCAGCGTGGCGTTCACGCTTTCCTTGCCCGTCGATGTTTTGATAAAGTCCGCGCCGGCCATCATCGCCACCCAGCTGGCGCGCGCCACGTTGCGCAGCGTCATCAGGTCGCCGGTGCCGAGAATCGCCTTCATGTGCGCCGGCCCGCAGCCTCTTTGAACGCCGCAACTTCGTCGTAGAGCGCCTGCCACTCGCCGTTGAAGACGTGCGCGCGCGTGATGACAATGTCGATCTCCTGCGCGCCCGCTTCCACGCTGCGATGAATCTCCTCCACGCGCTCGGCCAGCGGCGAAAGCCCAGCGGGAAACCCGGCCGAAACCGCGGCCACCGGAATGCCCGATCCTTCGAGCGCCTTCACCGCCGTTTCGACAAACGCGTGATAGACGCAGACCGCGCCGACGGTCAGATGCAGATCCTCAATGCCGAGGCCCTCCACCAGGTGCCGCTGCAGCGGGTTGCGCGCCTTGGCGCAGAGCCGCCGCACGCGGTCGGCCGAGTCGTCGCCGCTCAGCGTGGTCAGGTCCATGCAGGCGATGGCGCGCAGCAGCCACGCCGCCTGCGTTTCCTTTTTCACGGTGCGCCGCGCCACGTGCGTCGCCGCCCGGCGCTCCACCGCGCTGGTGTTCACGCGCACGCCTTCAACCCAATCCAGATTGAGCGGAATGCGCCGGTTGGGTTCGAGTGTGCGCCCGTTCAGGACCACCGGGATCGGCTGCACAGCGTGGGCCCCGTTGTTTGTGGATGTTACGGGTTGGAGGGCCATATTCCTGTCTCCGCAAACTGTACTGAAAAACCCTGATTGAACAAAAAAGACTGGCTCCTCCGCCTTGCAGAGGAGCCGCATAGAAGAAACCATCAGAAAGAAAAGGATAAATCTCCGGCAGCCGCAAAGCAACCGCGGAATCTCGAGGTCTGGGCGTTGATAGCGGTTCCCCCAGAAGTCGAACCCTGGCGCAATCGCGAAGTGCAGTGCCGGAGGGCGCGCCGCAATGCCGTCATAGGGGCGGCTGCTTGCCGCTGGTCAGGTCGCGAATGATCTCGACCTCGCGTTCGCGGTATGGCGTCCCATCCGGATGAAAAACATCGTGGAACCAGATGGGCGGCTGCTCAAGCACGTACGGGCGCCGCCATGAATCCCAGGGCAGATAAGTCTGGCTCTTCCCTGCAACCAGTCCCCAGTTGATTGCGCCCACATGGTACTGGTGCGTAATGGGCAGAATGGTATCGAAAGTACTGCCGTTCCCACGCGCCATATATTCGGTACAAATCAGCGGCCGATGGAATTGTTCCAACTCATGCACACTATTCT
The DNA here is from genome assembly GCA_963758785.1 of uncultured Acidobacteriaceae bacterium. Taxonomy (GTDB): domain Bacteria; phylum Acidobacteriota; class Terriglobia; order Terriglobales; family Acidobacteriaceae; genus Telmatobacter. The sequence goes on along the minus strand of CAVWXA010000003.1, from coordinate 11,238 downwards.
CAAAGTGCTCGGGCCAGTTGTAGTCGTGAAAGCTGATGATGTCAGACTGTTCAATCTGCACGCGCGTCATGGGCAGCATCGTGTCGAGCGAACTCCAATCGCCATGCCAGACGCCGCTCGTCAGCGGCTGCGTGGGATGCACGCTGCGCGCCCAGGCAAACACCTGCGGCACCAGGCTGAGCACGATCTCGTTCTTGTTCCGAGGATCGCCTTTCGCGTAGGAGCTTTCGTTGCCGTTGTCGGGCTCGTTCCATACATCCCAGGCCAGGACGCGCGGATCGTTGGCGAATGCGCCCACCACTCCCTTCACGTATTCCTCGAGTTTTGGGTATTGCGACGGATCCTCAAGAATCGCCGCCCCCGGCGCCTGCACCCATCCCGAGTTGTGCACGCCAGGAATTGGCGGATGTTGCAGGCCGAGCTTGGGATACGGATCCCAGCAGGAATCGAACAGCACGAACATCGGCCGGATATGATGGCGCGCGGCGATGGTCAGAAATGTGTCGATGCGCTGCTTGAATCCCGCCGGATCCTGCTCCCAAAGCAGGTTGTGCAGGAAAACGCGCATCGTGTTCATGCCAATCGCTTCGGCCCACCCGAGCTCGCGATCGATGGTCTTGGGATCGAACGTATCGGACTGCCACATCTCCAGTTCGTTGATCGCGGTGGAAGGAAGAAAATTCGCGCCCACCGGCCAGGGCTGCGCCGCATACCACGCATTTGCCTGCGCCTCGGTCCATCGCTCGCCGGGAGCGGCGGCTTGTGCGTGGAGCACAGATGTGAGAGCGATCAATGGCGTAACAGCGGCAAGGCAGCAAATAGACTTCAGACAGGAAAGTTGCAACGGAACTCCTTTTCAATATGAAGGAGAATTCTATCGTGTCGTTCCATCGGCAGGCGGGTCCTGCCTGAATGACATTGCAGCGCAATGCCGGGTCGATTCTTTCGCCGTCCTACGGCGCAATCACTGTCAATTCGGGGATGGCCGCAAAACGCCGCGTGTTATATGTGACGATTGAGGCGCCGCGTTCGAGCGCGGTCGCCGCAAGAATCAGATCCAGCAAATTGATTCGCTGGCCCGTCGTTTCCTGGATTGCCCACAGGCGCGCATGTTGAGCGGCTGCTCTTTCTGAGTAGGGCGCCACGTCAAAAACCTTCAGAGCGGTCAGCAGGAACTCCTCCCGCTTCGCGCGATGCTCGCCAGAGGCGCGTTCCACGCTACGCCAGAGCTCAGCGACGGTAATCGCCGCGAGCTTTATATCATCGTCGGGGTGTGCGCGCAGCCAGGCATCCAGATCGAGCCGCTTGCGCTCGGCCTGAACGATGACATCGGCAGCGATCAGATATTCCATGGATTGATTTGCGGCGGCAACGAACCGCGAGCCTGTTCAAGATCGTGAAGCCAAGAGGTCGCTTCCTTCTCTCCCACGTGGACTCCGTCCAGGGCTTTGCGAAGTGCATCAGCCAGGTCGCGCCCCTTCGAAAGCTTTTGCGCAATCGGCACGATGCGCGCGACCGGTTCGCCGCCCTTATGCAGGATGAAGGAGGCGCCTTGATAGCGCACACGGTTCACGCAGTCGGAAAAATTGCGGGACGCCTCCGTGACACTGATCGCGACCGATTCCATAGAATCAGATTATCAGATTTTCATAGCCTTACTTAAACCATTGTTAACAAAGGATGTTCAAACCTCACTCGCCGGCGAACCTCCCCATCAGCGCATCGAAATCCTCAAGGCGAGCGTACTCGATAATCACTTTTCCCCGGCCATTCTTGTCCTCGATCATCACCTTCAGCCCGAGTGCACGTTGCAGGCGCTCCTGCGCGTCGCGGACGTTGGGATCGACGGGCGGTGCAACCTTGGGCTCTGTTTTCGACTTGCGAGTGGGGTCGATGAGCCCTTGTACGTAGCTTTCTGTTTGGCGAACAGAAAGCGAAAGTGAAACGATCCGCTGCGCCGCCTTTTCCATCTCCTCAGCGTGTTCGAAAGCCAGCAGCGCTCGCGCGTGGCCGAATGTCAGTTCGCCGATTTCGACGCGAGCCTGGACAGAAGTTGGCAGCTTGAGCAAACGAACAAAATTGGCAACTGTCGCACGGTCCTTCCCTGTGCGCTGAGCCATTTGTTCCTGGGTCATATGAAACTCGCGCGAGAGGCGCTCGAAGGCGCGAGCCTGCTCCATGGCATTCAAATCCATGCGCTGCAGATTTTCGACAATGGTGATCTCCATTGCCTGTTCGTCCGACACCTGGCGCAGAATCGCCGGCACTGTAGTTTTGCCGGCTAGTTGCGAAGCACGCCATCGCCGCTCTCCGGCGATGAGCTGAAAGCGGCCTCCCGCGAGCGGTCGAACGAGCACCGGCTGCACCACGCCATTGGACGCGATCGATGCGGCCAGTTCGGCCAACTGTTCCTGATTCACCTGCGAGCGTGTCTGAAATGGGTTTTGGTCGATCAGGTCGAGGGGAATCTCACGCGGTTTTCCACCCTCGGTTTCACCTGCGGGAGTAGCGTGGACCCGTGGTAGCAAGGAGTCGAGTCCTTTGCCCAGGGCGCGGCGTTTGATATCGGTAACAGAGACGTTCATCGTGCAAATCCCTCAATTCCGGCAACTTCAATCAAGCCCGGCGGTGACGGGCGAGATCCACAGGACGGCTGCAGATCAAGAATAGGGCCAAAAAGCGCCCTTGGCCCGTGGATGTTCACCCTCCATCGCCCGGCGTTCAGCCGCGCGTGGGCTTTCCATGTGGTTGCGGGCCAAAAACTCCTCGGTCAATGCAAAATACGCTTCAGCGCCCCGTGAGCGGGGATCGTAGAGGACCACCGGTTTGCCGTGGCTGGGCGCTTCAGCCAGGCGTACATTGCGTGGAATCACGGTTTGATAAAGCATCTCGCGGAAGTACTCCCGGAGCGTATCCGTCACCTGCTGGGCCAGGTTCGTCCGATCGTCATACATGGTCAGCAAGACGCCCTCGATGGTGAGGTCGGGATTGTATGCGGCGCGCACCCGTTCAAGCGTGGAAATCAGCTCTGAGATCCCCTCCAGGGCAAAGTATTCAGCTTGCATGGGAACAATAAGCGATTGAGCGGCAGAGAGGACGTTCAAGGTGAGCAAGTCGAGGGCGGGCGGGCAATCGAGGAAGATGAGATCAAAGTTGCCCTGGATGGGCTCAATGCCGCGCCGCAGGCGGAGGGTGCGGTCATCCGCGCTGGCCAGCTCAACATTCGCGCCTGTCAGGTTTTTCGAGCCAGGCAACAGCCAAAGCTTGTCGATCTCTGTAGGCAGAATCACCTGTTCCGCTGGACTGTCTCCTACGATCACGTCATAGACCGAATGCCGCTCGTTATCGCGCTGCAGACCCAGGCCCGAAGTGGCATTGGCTTGAGGATCGCTGTCAACGAGAAGGATCTTGAGACCCTCCAACGCCAGGCATGCGGCCAGGTTGATGGCAGTTGTGGTTTTGCCCACACCGCCTTTCTGGTTGACGAGTCCGACGATCTTGCCCATGGCCTTCCAGAGTAAAGCGATTGGGCTTCTCCAGCGAATCACTTGCATTGTGGGAAACGGGGCACAGCTGTGGAAAGCGTCTCGTTCCGGGGCACGGAGTATCGAAGCAAGCCCTTGCCGGGAAAGAGGTTTGGGCCAGGTACCTCGAAGAGATACCTGGAGGCTGAAAAACGAGCCCTCGGTGGAAAACTACCGATTTTTTCTGACCGTTTCAGCTATTCGCGCGAGGCATTCTAATTTGGGCAGAGACCCATATTTTGTCGGAGAAGGAACGCCTGTTCCACGTGGAACAGATTCAGCTTATCCTCGTCATCAAAGCTTCCCACGTTCCACGTGGAACAGGTCACGGGCAGATCCTCAAACGGGCCAACCAACCTCGTCGCAAGGCTCCGAATCCAACCTCTCAGCCGTCTCCATTTGAGCCAGTAATCGAGCTTATCGAAGTGGCTGTGGCTTCCCTTTGACGAATTCCTTCTCAAGATCGACGAATTCCCTTACGCGGCGTCAGGCCCTTCGAGGAACGCTCGCGCTTGCCGCGTCGTCGCTGTTGCCAGGATGTGGCTCTAAGGTCAATACAACGACGACCACGACCACGCCGCCCAGTGGCAACCCGCAGCCGACACCTTCCGCCCCGCTTTCCAACGCCTCGTTGATGGTTTCTGCCACCGCGACAGGGAGCATTGACCCAGCCTTTGCCGGCCTTTCCTATGAAAAGAGCTCCGTCAACGAGAATCCATACCTTTTCACGGGCTCGAACAGCAATCTGATCGGACTTTTCAAGCTCCTGGGCCCAAGTGTCCTGCGCGTTGGCGGAAATTCCGTGGATCGCAACGTATGGACCCCAAATGGAGCCGGAAATACCACCGGCCAGATCGCTCCCAGCGACGTAAATGCGCTTGCTGCCTTTGTGAAAGCCGCCGGCTGGCAATGCCTCTACGGCATCAACCTCGGCGGGGCGGGTCCCGTTCCATACACGAGTGGCTCCGTCACCGCTGCCACCACGCCCGCACTGGCAGCAGAGGAAGTCGCCTACGTGGCCTCGCAATTCGGATCCGCCCTGCTCGGCATCGAGATTGGCAACGAATGCGATCTCTATGGAAGCTCATACTTTAGCGGCACGACGTGGAATCTCTCCGCATTCGAAACCCTCTGGAGCCAATTCCGGGCGGCGATTGTGGCACAAACACCTGGCGTGAACGTGACCGGGCCTGCCGACGCAGACAACGAGTCTTCATGGACCGTCCCATTCGGTCAGTGGGCGACCAAAAGCAACATCACACTCCTTACCCAGCACTATTACCGTGGGGACGGTCAGTCATCGAGCTCAACGGCGGCGAATCTTATTACCCCCGACGCGACCCTCGTCAGCGACCTCTCGATTCTCAATACCGGAGCCAAAGGCATCGGCATTCCCTTCCGCATGTCTGAATGCAACTCCTACTACAACGGCGGAGCCGATGGCATCAGCGACGCTTATTGTTCTTCGCTCTGGGTTGTCGATTTCCTCTTCGACTGCGCACTGAACGGGTGCGCGGGAACCAACTTTCATGGCGGCGGGAATGGCGACGGCTACACTCCCCTTGCGGACTCAGGCGGGGCCGTTGTCGAAGCGCGGCCCGAGTTCTATGGCATTCTCCTGTTTACACTTGCAGGCCAGGGAACGCTGTACACCACAAGCCTTTCCGGCATCGGAAGCCTCAACATTACGGCGTATGCCGTAAAGACCGCGAACGGCCTCAACATTGTTGTCGTCAACAAAGACAGCGCGCAAAATCTGCAGCTCACCATCCAGCTTCCGCAGAGCGCCAGCTCTGCCACGTTGCTTCAAATGACTCAACTGACCTCGGGCTCCACCGGGCCAAGCCTCAGCGCAACGTCGGGCGTGACGATACAGGGTGCAAGTGTGGGCACGGACGGATCTTTCACGCCCGCAGCTGCCTACACGCTGAGTGCAAGCGGAATGCAGCTAACATGCTATGTCCCCTATTTGAGCGCGGTCTTGATTCAGACTTCCTAATGGTATCGGCACCGAGCTCAGGTCTAAGAACCGATCTTCCTGCCCAGGGCAAGGAGCCGCGATTCACTTCCTGGCAAGCGAACCGCATCTGTCCATTCGAAGCACGCGCCGGCGGCCGCTAGCAACGCAGCGACCGAAGCGCCCGTCGTCATCAATGCCAGCCATCCCTGCGGCGCAACCAGTGGCACCGCGGCCGCAATGGCCTTCGGCATCTTGTCGACAGCTCGCAGAACCACGCAATCGAATGAGTCGCGAAGTGTCTCAGCGCGCTGCGCGCGTACCTTGGCTGCGATTCCAAGCACGCGAACCGCCTCTTGCAGGAATGCTGCTTTCTTACCTTGCGACTCTGCCAACGTGACAGCGATCTCCGGCCGGCAAAGTGCGATGGGGATCCCAGGCAAGCCAGCGCCTGATCCGAAATCGAGCAAGGTGCCAATGCCGACCGGCAGCGCGCGAGCAACTACAATAGATTCAATAAGATGTCGAGATATGATGCCATCCTCGTCCCGAACCGAACTCAGATTCAGCCGCTCATTCCAGCGAACAAAAAGCGAAAGATAAGCCTCGAATCGTCCTGCTGTCTCGCTGTCGAGCGGATCCAGTTCGGCTTCTCTTAGCAGCTCATTGAGCCCCGGGCCCGCGGCTTCAGCGCTCATCGTTCACGATCCGTTCTGCCCGATTTGCGGCGGCTGCCATGCTTCGGCCGCCTCCACAAACGCCGAGAAGATGGCGCGCGAAAATCCGCTCTCCGCGTAGGTGCGCTCGGGATGCCATTGCACCGCAACCACAAAGTGATTCGCCGCGTCGAGTTCGATGGCCTCGATCACTCCGTCCTCCGGTGAGATTGCGCTGACCTTCAAATTGTCCCCCGGTGCGCGAATCGCCTGGTGATGGCTCGAGTTGACCTTCGCCCCTGCATCGCCGGCCCGCGTCAAAATTCCTGTCAACCGCGAACCCTGCGCAATGCGCACCGGGTGCGCCTCGACCACATCGCGGCCCGGCCTGTGATTCACTGGAGTTTTCAAATCCTGAACCAGCGAGCCGTTGCGCCAGACGTTTAGAGTTTGCGCGCCGTGGCAGATCGCGAGAATCGGTTTCTGCAGGTTGAAAGCGTCTTGCAGAAAGAGCTCATCGGCTGCGGTGCGCGCGGGATCGTCCTCGGCGCACTCTGGCGTGCGCGCTTCACCGTAGCGTTGCGGATCGACGTCGTAGCGGCTGCCTGGCAGCAAAATCCCTTGCACGCTCGCCAGCAGTTTGGCAACACGTTCTTGCGGCTCATTCAACGGCACCACCACTGGATCCGCGCCTGCGGCCTTCAGCGCGTCGACGTACGGCGGCAACGCTCGCTGGTTGTATTCGGGGTCGCTCGAGGTGGGCACCGGAATGGCAATGCGAATGGCCATGAACTCAGTGTAATGCGCTCGCACATCGCAGAGAATCGCTTCACGCATCCCCGCTGCATCGGCTCAATGCTGCACTCGTTACCAGCACACCAGGTCTTCCGGATCGTCGACGAGCACAACATCGTATTTTTCGATCATCGGCATCAGCGCCTGCTCAAGCTCCTGCTTCCACAGCTTTCCCTCGTAGAACTTCGCTTTCATCGGTTCGCGTGAGGCGAGGTCTGGGAATCCGCGCATGAAGAAAAAGGTGTCTTCGTCTTCAATCGAGAGCCACGGCCCGAGGATCTTCATCCCGATCTCGCGATGAGCAGGAACCGACTTTGTCCGGAAGATCTCAAGGAACTCCGCGCGCTTCCCTGGCTTGAGCTTGTAGGTGCGCATTTCGATAATCATCCCATCGCCTCCAATCGGAATCCTCGCGCCGATTAAGATATCGCGCAATCATTCGACCGCAAAGTGGCAAGAGTTCGCTGCTGGTTTCAAGAGACAGGCGCTGAGCAGAAACTTCGTCTCTGGCCGGCGTTTGCTGCTGTAGCAATTCCTCAATCGATTCGCGAAGCCGCGCTGTCAACTCGCCATTCTGGCGCACGGTCATTCCTTTGGTCTCGATCGGTTCGCCAACGCGCACCGTGAGATTCGGGATAGAAATGACGGGTGTGAATGGGCAGCAGATCGTAGACGCCTTTGAGCGCGATGGGCACCAGCGGCACCTGCGCGCGAATCGCGAGATAAGCCGCGCCGGAGAGAAATGGGCGCAGCTCGCCAGTCGATGTGCGGCCGCCCTCGGGAAAAACAAACAGCGGCATTCCGCCGCGCAACGCCTTCACCGCGCCGCCCAGGCTTGAGAGCGTGGCGTGCGGGTTCTCGATATCGATCGGCATTTGGCCCGAGCGCACCAAATACCAGCCGATCAACGGCCACTGCCAGAGATCTTTCTTGGCCAGAATGCGGAACTGAAACGGCAGCGCCGCAAAGATCACCGGAGTATCCATGTACGACGTGTGGTTCGCGGCGTACACCGCGACAGGATATTTGCAGAAGTTCTCCGCGCCTTCCACCTTCAACTTCGACAGCGAAATGCGCACAGCGCAGCGCGCCCACGAGCGCGCAATGCTGTGCTGCACGCGGCCGTTCTTGTCAAACAACGAACGCCAGTGCGCTGGTGGCGCAAACCGCGTAACCACAAGAAGCAGCGGCGCCTGCAACACGTTGGTCAGCCAGCGATAGAACCGCGGCAGCGGATTGGGGCGCGCGCTCATGCCGACTTACTCTTTCGATCAAGCAGCAGCGTGCGCGCCTCGCCCACAAGGTACACCGATCCCGAAACCACGGCCACGCCGCCCATTGCGACGGTCCTGCGCATTCTGCAAGGCTTCGCGCACCGAATCCACCGCCACTGCTGCGTTCCTGTCGTGTTGGCAGCAGCGAGCAGATCGTCCACGGCTGCTGCCCGCGCCGAATGGATCGGCACAATGATCACGCGGTCGAAGAGCGGAAAAAGAATCTGCGCCATCTCGTCGAGCGGCTTGTCGCGCAGGCAACTGAAAATGAGCACGCGCGGCGCGCGGGCTTCCAGAATGCCGCGCAGACCCGCGCGCAGAGCCCACGCGCCGGCCGGATTGTGCGCCACGTCGAGCACCCACTCCACACCGCCCTTTGCGATCCGTTCCAGGCGTCCCGGCCAGCGGGTGCGGCGAATGCCCTCTTCAAGCGCAGCAGGAGGCACACGAAATCCATGGTGGTCGGCCAGCTCTACTGCCGCGGCGATGGCCAGGGCTACGTTTCTCTGCTGATGCGCGCCGGCCAGCGGCGAATCTACCACCATGTTGCGTTCCCAGAGCTTTGACGGTGTAGGGGCCCCTGGTTCCCGTCCGGCATGTAAGGGACCGCACTCACCCCGCGCACGCCCAGCTCCGTTGCCACCTCGCCGAGCACCTGGTTGGCCTCAGGATGCTGCGGCAGCGTGATCATGGTTCCATTGCGGCGCAGGATGCCCGCCTTTTCGCGGGTGATCGCGGTAATCGTCGGGCCCAGCCACTCCATGTGGTCGAGTGAGATGTCGGTGATGATCGAAAGCAGCGGCTCGACGACGTTCGTCGCGTCCAGCCGGCCGCCCATCCCCACTTCGAGCACGGCAATCTCTACCTTTCTCTCGGCAAAATACAGAAAAGCCAGCGCCGTCAGCATCTCAAAGTAGCTGGGCTGTTGCGGGAGTTCACCCTCAAGCACTAGGTCCTGCGCCTTATCGCTGACACGGAAGAAGAGCCGGGCAAAATCGTCGTCGGCAATCTCCTCCCGGTCCAACGGATGCGTTCGTTGGGACGCTCAAGGTGCGGCGAGGTATAAAGCCCCGTGCGCAGGCCTGCTTCCGTCAGAATCGATGCCAGCGTCGAGGCTGTCGACCCCTTCCGTTGGTTCCCGCAATCAGCACCGCCGGAAACGCCGCTGTGGATCGCCCAGCGCACGCAGGAGCACCCGCACCTCTTCCAGTGAGAATTTGCGCCGTGGCTGGCCGGGTGCGTAAGCTCCGGCACCATGGTGTTCAACTGCTCGATGGCTGCGGAGTAGGACATACGAAAGTTCAGTATAAGAGCGCCGAACGAGCCCCCACTGCTGCCGCGGGTCGAAGCTAATTGATACATCCGAATGTGGAAGAAGGGCTCGTCGCAATCGATTGCATAAGCTTTGACCCGCGGCCACATAACTCCACGCATTCCACAGCCTTCTTAGATGCCCTGTGGGAGTCATGGAAAAACGCCGCTTCCGGTCTCTCCCACCGGTTTTCCAAATGTCCGCATCTCCACAGCCACGTTTTAGAAAACGCGCACCTCGGAACTCCGCTCCAGTACGCTATTTGCCCAATTCCCACTTTTCCTACCTCACTACGGGTGCTTCTGGTTTTCTTTTATCTCTCTCTATACTTATCTACCCGTCGCACCACCACGAACCGCCAAAAATACTTCCGCAGAGTCGCTGAGGGATATCCACCCGAGAGAGCCTTCGCTAGCCTGGGCCTCCCTGTAATTCAGAGAACCGCCCTGTTTTCCACGCGCCTTTTTCTTACAGGTGACTACAATCAGGGGGAAGAAAAGCAGCCGTTTCCGAGTGCCGCAAGCTGTTGTACAGTGGGGGCATAAGGGAACGCGGCTTTTGGAGCGCATTTCCGGGATGGAGATGCTCGAAGCGAGGGTAGGGGTTATGCCAAGTGTTGAAACGGAAGTCGAGAAGCCGGCCGCTCAGGGGGCAGCGATGGAGATTACCGTAAGCCGCCAGGATCTGGTGAAGGAACTCACGGCAACGCAGAGCGTGGTCGAGCGCAAAACCACGATTCCGATCCTGTCCAACTTCCTCATCGAGGCCGAAAAGATCGCCTGAACATCACCGCGACCGATCTCGACCAGGCCATCCGCACCAGCGCTGCCGTCAAAGTCAAGAAGCCTGGCTCCTGCACCATTCCTGCGCGCAAGCTCTACGACTACATCAAGCTTCTGCCCGACGGCGACATCTCCATCAAGCTGCTTGAGAACCACTGGGTGCAGATTCGCAGCGGCCGCTCGAACACCAAGATGGTCGGCATGGCGCGCGCCAACTACCCGCAGGTTCCCGAGTTTCCCACGGTCTCGGTCACCAGCATCCCTATCGTTGCGCTGCGCACGCTCATCGCACGAACCATCTTCGCCATCTCGAACGAAGAATCGCGCTACACGCTCAACGGCGCATTGCTCGTCCTCAAAGCTGAGTCGCTCGCCATGGTCGCTACCGACGGCCACCGGCTCTCGTTTGTCGAAAAGCCGAATGAGACGCTCGAAGGCATCAGCGGCGAAAAGCGCGTGCTCGTTCCGCGCAAGGCGCTTCAGGAGCTGCAAGTGCTGTCTCGGCAACACCGACGCAGAAAAGATCGAATTCGCCGACGACGAGCACACGCTCTTCTTCCGCGTCGGCCATCGCACGCTCTCAAGCCGCAAGCTCACCGGGCAGTTCCCGAACTTCGAAGCGGTGATGCCGCGCGACAACACCAAGTTCGCGGTGGTGCAGTCGAGCGAGCTCTCCGCGGCCATCCAGCGCGTCGCGCAGTTTGCCGACGAGCGCTCCGGCGCCATTCGCATGAAGCTTGAAGACAACGAACTCAAGATCAGCGCGAATTCAAACGAGTCCGGCGAGAGCGAAGACACCATCGACACGCCGTACTCGAGCGAAGCCATCGCTGTAGGCTTCAACTCCACCTACATTCTCGACTTCCTCAAGGCGCTTGATAACTCCGGCGAAGTGCGGCTCGAATTCAAAGACGCGCAATCCGCCGGACAAATGCGCC
>CAVWXA010000002.1:0-1281419 GCA_963758785.1 uncultured Acidobacteriaceae bacterium | reverse complement strand
TGTTAACCGGCCAATCTCTGCCCATTTTCCATTCAGGTGGTGAGTAGTTTTCGTATTACCACGAGGATCTTGGAGAGGCGGTTGGCAAGTCGGCTGAGGCAGGATCGTGCTGGACCGTTTGGGAGTGATCGACTGAAAAGCTCCATGGCATGTTGCGTGGCAAGCAAAGAATCGATGAGCCCTTCAAGGCCTTTGTGCGCGGGCGTTGGTGAGGTTTTGGGATGCGGGGCCAGATGCCTGGGTTTGGATCGAGCCAGTTGAAACTCCCGCTGCAGATCGGTCAAGGTCACATCGACATAGCGCATGGTCATGCGAGGGCTGGTGTGGCCGAGCAGTTTCATCACGGCAGCAAATCCCATGCCGGCGCGAAGCATTTCCGTTCCGTAGGTATGCCTCATTTGGTGAGGAACGATAGCTGTGGGAAGGCCGACTGAGTAGCAGACCATATGCAGGTAATCGCGGAGCCGAGCAAGGAGACCTACTTTGGTTCCAGACCATGCCAGCAGCCTTCCATCGGCAGGCAGCGGGTCCAGCGAGCGGAAGAAGCGCAGGCGGTGAACGAGTTCACGAACGAAGGAATCGACTGGGACCATGCGTTCGGTTTTGAGCTTGCCGAGAGGGACATGAATGGCCCACTGATCAGGACCGGTGGAGCGCAGGCAGTCATAAGACAAGTCAGCGCATTCGCTGATGCGCATGCCGGTGTGGCGGAGCAACAGGAAGACGTTTCCGCCCAGATCGTTACGGCGAAGGCACTCCTGCTGCAGGAGCTGATCCTGCTCTGCGGTGAGCGGCCGTGGCAGACTCTGCGGCGAGCGGGGGATATCTTCGCGCCGCAACAGGTGGGCGAGTTCAGGAAGTTTGCTTGACCATGCCAGTTCGTTGAAGACGGCGCGGAGAGCGATGAGCCTGGCGATGCAGGTTGCGGTCGCAAGGGGAGGAATTTGCGCACGCAGGCGTGACATCCATCCGAGGGCGTGCGGATCGCGGCGCAGTTGCTCGAGCCGAGTAACTTGAGGATGCTCGGCACCCAGATAGACGAGGAAGTTACGCACCGTTGAGCTGTAGTGACGAGTGCTGGAAGGGCTGAGCGCGGTCGAGAGGGACTCGACGGCACGCGCGAAGGCCGGCGCCAGCGGATGCTGGAGCGGAGGGCGGCGCCAGCGCTTCACGACGGGATCCTCGACTGAGGTCGAATGCACAGTGCCGCGGCGCGGGCGTACTGAAGGTAGACGTCCTGTGGGGAGACCTGCACATAGTGCAGGGTTGTTTGGATGTCGGCGTGACCCATCAGTTGCATCAGCGCGGGCAGGCTGATGCCGGCACGCACCATATCCGAAGCGAAGGTATGCCTGAAGCGGTGGGGGTTGGCCAGTTGGATGCCGGTGGTGCCGCGATGATAGCGGAACAGGGAGCGTAATCCGGCGGGCGTCATGCGGGTGCCGCGTGCAGGACCCTTGAGCACGGCGAACAGTGCGGCGGAGCATGGATCGGGCCGTTCCAGGCGCAGATAGTGATCGATCAGTTGAGTGGTCTCAGGTGCGAGAGGAAGGAAGCGCAGCTTGCTACCCTTGCCGCGCACGCGGAGCTGACCTTCGGAAAGCAACACGTCTTCCGGATTAAGAGCCAGTACTTCGGCGGACCGGAGTCCATGCATGAGCATCAAGCCCACGATGGCCAGGTCGCGCGCGTTGCGAAAACTGGACCAGAAGCGCGCCACTTCATCGACCGAGAGAGGGACGATGGTAAGCCTGGGTTCCTTCACTCTCAGTCTGCTGAGTTCGAACCTGGGGCGGCCCAGGCCTAGCGGCCTGCGGTGCAGGTAGATCTGCTGGAAGCCAGGCGCGGCCTGACAGGGAGCGTCCGGGAACTCGTTGCGGATGGCGCGGTCGGCACAAGCGACGCGATCGTTGATAGTGGCAGCAGAAGGGGGAGGTTGCCGGCTGGACTGGAAGCGCAGGTAATCGAGCAGGGTCGAATCAGCGAGGTCTTCCCTGGAGATGTCGCCGGTGTGGTGGACGCTCTCCCACCAGCGCACGAAGTGCAACAGGCTGTGCGCGTAGCTATACAGGGAGGTGTTTGCGAGGCGGCGGACATACTCGCGATCCAGAAAGCGGTTGATCCAGGCGACGCCTCGGCCGGTCAGCTCCTCGACTACTTGATACGGGCTGTGTGCGCCCGATGGGGTTTTCTGATGGATGACGCGGAACTTCATGGCTGCGCGGCCTCCACGAAAGACTGGAACTGCCGTGCGTCTCCGCCCTGGACGAAGAAGGAGTTAGGATCTTGTCCTTCTGGCAGGAGGACGCGTCGAACAGTGATGCCGTGCGCGCCGAGACGATGCGCTAACTGCTCGGCGGCCAACTGGCCGCTCCGGTTGGCATCGACATCGAAGGCGAGATAGACAGTTAGCGAACCCTCGCACAACTGACGGAACTGATCCGTGTTGAGATGTGTGCCCAGTGAGCAGGTGACGTTGTGAAAGCCCGCCTGCCGCAATACGGCATAGTCGAACAGCCCCTCGACAAGAATCAACTCGGAGCAATGCCGCACCTTCTCCCATGCATACAAGCCGCCCTTGGCGCCAGGCAGAAAGCGATGAGCGAAGGCGGCGCCGATGCTACGGCCGTAGAGGTTTACGATCTTCCCGCTCTGTCGCACCGGGAAAATGATGCGCTGATAGAAAGCGTCGAATCCGTTCACGTTGACCAAGCCGACTTGCCGCAGCAGATCGAAGGCGTAACCCTGTGCTGTGAGATGACGGCGCAGACTTCCGCCGGGGGCATACCCGATCCCTAGTTCCTTGATGAGGGCGGAATCCAGCAGTCCTCGCCGGCCGAGATAACTGAGTGCCTCGGGGTAGTGATCGAGTTGCTGCTCATAAAAGACGGCAGCCTTTTCTAGCACCGCGGCGGAATCGACTGTTGGACTGGCCTGCGGATCGAGATAGGCGAGGCTCTGGCGAAACGACAGTCGGCGGGACAACTGAATGAAGCGAATCAGGTCTCCACCCTGCCCGCAGCCGTGGCAGTAGAAAACATCCTTGCGCGTGTTGACATAGAACGAGGGCCGGATCTCCTCGTGCAACGGACAGAGTCCGACGAACTCGGAGCGACCCACAGGTGAGCCCTTCCAGTGATGCTGCCGCAGATACTCAATCAGCGGCAGTCGCCGCTTGAGTGCTTCGACGTCTTCACCCACAACGCTTTTTCGCCTCCGGAGCACAGCGTAGTAGCAAGACGCCCCCAATCCCAGGTAAGGATGGTGGGTGAAAGGGTTTTTCTTAAACACGCAAAGGCCAGAGGTTTTGCAGAACCGGAGTTATCCAGGGCAATGGCCCCGCTTCGCCATCGGCATGATGACTGCGTGCCAGCCAATGAGCTACGCGGGCAACGACCTGGCGGAGAAAGGAAAGCGCCGGCTGGGAACAGTCCACACCGCTCGACCAGCGGCGGACAGTGGAAGGATCCGGCAACCGATCAGGGTCTTTCAACTTGGGCAATGCCTTCTCCCACGGACAGTGCTCCACAAAGCGCCGCCACAGTGCTTGGCAGCGCGCCAACAGGCTGAAATGCGTGTAAGGAAGAGAGAGCACCGGAAGGAAGGTGAAGGTCGTCCCGCAATCGGAGCAGCGGCCGCGATGGATCCAAACCCAGTCGTGATGTTCGTCGTGGGCCTGCTTGCGGCGACGGCCATGACCGACGATCGAATCGTGTTCACAAACCGAACATCGGCGTAAGATGATCTTGTCGCAGTCTTCTGCCCAGTCGGTGGCAAGCTTGCCCGGCCCGGCGGAAACTGAGACAAAGAGGATCGTACCTCACAGGGGTTCCGCCTCTGGTTCCGACCCGCCAAGATCATCGCCGGAAGCGGAGCCCCGCCTCCTGAAGAAAAATACAGCTGAAAGAAAATATAACTTCTTACCTACAGGCTGTAGGCCTGATCCAGGCGATTGGCCGGTTATCTCACTGATATCGCCAGGTGAAATATGGAAAGGGCGGTTCCCCGTTGAGCATGTGCTACCACGGCTACGGCTATGTGACTTCGGAAAGCTCCAATGGGCAGGCGCCTTTGTATGGGGGCCATTTCGCTGCACCGTCCTCCCATTTGGGCGCGACGACTATTTCTGTACGGATGCATGGGCCGCGCGAGCGGCTCCTTGCAACGCCCCTCGCCGTCCGGGAGCGTTGACCAGCGCAGTCTGAAATGCCCTGGAGGCTGAAGCGAAGTCGCCCTGTTCGAGGAACAGGTCTCCGAGTTGTTCGCGGGCGGGAATAATCGGTCCGGGAGTGGCGGGGAGTTTCTCGATTCCGTCCTCGTCCTCGGCTGCGCTGCGTAGGACGGCAGTCGCTTCATCGGATCGGCCCTCGGCCTGGGCGGACCAAGCGAGCACTTCGCGGGTCATGATATTGACCTGGGTTGCCCAGTAGTCGATTCCCGATGCGCGAAGCCTTTTTTCGATTTGGCGCAACGCCTCGGCCTGCGTACGAGCCTCTTTGGGGTGGGCGTCGCGGGCGAATCCGAGTCCGCGCGCCCATACGGCGGTTGCGAGAACCTGTGGCAGAGCTGAGGCGGGCGGTAAGGAAACCTTCTCGGCGTCGCTCCATTGGCGCCGTTCGACGATGTAGCGGATGGGCATCGCGGTTGCGGCGTAGCCCGACTTGAAGTCGCCCATGTCCAGATTTTGAAGTGTGCTTAGCTGTTGGATGATCTGGGCCGCGTCCTGGTCGCGTCCGCTTTGCAGGTAGGCGTAGACGAGGTAGTCCATTGCGTGCAACTCTTCACCGGTATCGCCCTGCTGATGTGCGGCAGCCCTTGCAGCGAGGTTGGATGCGATGGAGTCGTCCCACATACCCAGGCGAGTGAAGATGTGCGAAGGCATATGGAGCGCATGCGGAGCCGAGGGAGCGATCCTGGAGTAGGCGCGGGCGGCTGCGAGACCGCGGGATGCGAGTTCCTGGCTGTCGTAGGCATGGATCAGGTAGTGCGGGATTCCAGGGTGATCGGGAAACTCGCGATAGAGAGGCTCAAGCAGAGCGGCGGCCTGCTTCTGCTTGAAATGGGTCTTGTCGGTTGGGGATGCGTTGGAGATGAGCGCGAGCGCGTAGAAGACCTGAACCTCAACGTCTTTTGGATTCGCGGCAGCGAGGTCGTGCATCGCGACTTCATAGTTTGACGCGCGTGTGCTGTATGGAACGGCGGGATCGTTGAATATGAGGCTGAGCGCATGAATGAAACCGCGCTCGCGTTCGGTGGCCGCGTTGAGCATTTCAGCCAGCCTGATCTCGTTCTGGGCAGCGGAGATGCCTTCGGATGGAAGATGCGGCTCCCATAACTGATGGAAGTGCGTCATCGCGACACCCCAATGGGCAATTGCACAGTGAGGATCCTGAGCGGCCACGCGATGGAAGGCCTCCTCCGCAGGTTTATATGCAAAGGAGTGCAAGAGCGAAACCGCGCGGTCGAACTCCTGCTGGGCTCCAGGTTGACAGGAGGTCGGGAACGAGACCGTGCCCAGTTTTTCAGGCGCAGGGTGATCATGCTCTTCCTGTGTGGCGGAAAGAGCCGGAAGGAGAATTGCCAAAAGGAGGATTCGCTGCATCGTTTCGGCCTCCGCGAAGCTTAAATGATGTTCCGGATCCCTCCGATTTTACGATGCAGGGCCCTCGACGAGGCTGGAGACCGTGACTGACGCGTTATCGCCAATGCACTTATACGGTTATGCTCACAGACCCAGCAGCCACTTGGTTCCGAGTTTCGAGTGACGGCTATCCTGAAATTACTACTTGGCACTGCCCGGGGAGGCGACTGTCCACTCAGGATTTGTCAGCTTTGTGATCCAGCGATTGTTCCTCTCCTATTGTCATTCTGCATGTAAGAGATTTATACTCGTATCGCCATTCGATATGAAGGAGCAAATGAATCCAAAACAGGCAAATCTTCTGCAGGGCACGCTCGATCTCCTGGTGCTGAGGGCGCTTGGGCCGGGAGAACTCCACGGTCTGGGCATTTCGCGGCGCATCGAGCAGATGACCAAAGGCACATTTCTGGTCAAGCCCGGCTCGCTGTTTCCAGCGCTTCATCGCATGGAGGAAGCCGGATGGCTGAGTTCGTTCTGGGGGGAGAGTGAAAACAATCGGCGCGCGAAGTTTTACCGGCTCACCAAAGCGGGGAAGCGCCAGCTTGAAGTGGAAACCGAGCAATGGACGACCGTGGCTGCGGCCATGACCAATGCTCTGAAAGCAACATAGGGGATGGCAATGGCACTCTGGCCTCGCCTCAAGAGCATTTATCGAAATCTCTTTGAGAAGTGTCGTGTCCATGATTCGCTTAAAGGGGATCCGCTGGAAGAGGAGCTTCGCGCATATGTGGAGATGATCGCGGAGGAGCGGATCGCGGCCGGCATGTCTGCGACCGAGGCCCGGCGCAGCGTACTGGCCGAGTTCGGCGGGATCGAGCAGGTGAAGCAGGCGGTGCGGGACCAGCGCGCCGGCGCGGGCCTGGAGATGTTCTGGCAGGATGTGCGCTTCGGACTGCGTCAGTTGCGGCGCAGCCCCGGCTTCACGATTGCCGCTCTGGCCGCGCTGACGCTCGGCATCGGAGCGAATACCGCCATCTTTTCCGTTGTAAATGCGGTTCTGCTCAAGCCGCTCAGCTATCCCAACGCCGATCGCATGGTCCAGTTTCTTGACCCGTCGACTCTACTTGCCAACAACCTGACCAACGTTCGCGAGCTTCACGCCTATCAGAGGCAGACCGGCATCCTTGAAGATGTTGCCGCCTACGACATTGCCGGTCCCGGCTACAATCTCACTGGCGACCGGCCCGAGCAGCTCCATGGCATTCACGTGACTGAGCCTTACTTCCGCCAGTACGGCGCGCCGGTGAAGCTGGGCCGCACTTTCACGACGCAGGAAGATTTGCCCCACGGCGGCAAGGTAGTGGTCCTGAGCTACGGCCTTTGGCAGCGGAGGTTCGGTGGCGATCCATCGATCGTCGGACACACACTGCAGCTCGGCAACGAGTCCTACATCATCGTGGGAGTGCTTGGTAAAGATTTCCTCTCCGATCCCGCTGCGGATCTGTGGCTGCCGTTTCAGTTTGACCCCGCCAGCAACGACGCAAACCACTTTTTTCGCGTGACCGCGCGGCTCAGGCCCGGCGTCACCGTGGCGCAGGCCAACGCGCAGTTGAAGCTGGCGACGGCTCAGTTCCGCCGCGACTTCCCCATGACAGATCCAAAGCGGCAATTTGCAGTGGAAGTGCTGCGCGACAGCATTATCGGCGACGCACGCAATTCGCTCCTGGTGATGTTGGGCGCGGTGGGCCTGGTGCTGCTGATCGCTTGCGCCAATGTGGCCAATCTGCTGCTGGCGCGCGCCACGCGACGCAAACGCGAGTTTGCCATCCGCGCGGCGATGGGAGCCGGGCGTGGGCGAATCGTGCGGCAGTTGCTGGTTGAAAGCGTGCTGCTCTCTGTTACCGGAGGCGTTTTTGGCCTCGCACTTGGCTTTGCCGGTGTGCGGGCCCTGCTGGCTGTGAGCCCCGCAGGCTTGCCTCGCATTGGCGAAGATGGCTCGGCTGTTGCAGTGGATTGGCGCGTGCTGGGATTCACTCTGGGCGTGTCGCTGCTCACGGGCATTCTTTTTGGACTTTTTCCTGCGCTCAGCGCCTCGCGCTCCGACTTGAACTCCACGTTGAAAGAAAGCAGCAACCGCGCGGGAACTGGATTCCGCCAAGGCAAGGCCCGTGCGCTGCTGGTGATCAGCGAAGTCTCGCTGGCCCTGGTACTGCTGATCTGCGCGGCGCTTCTGATTCGCACCTTCATCGCGTTGCGCGGTGTTGGCCCCGGCTTCGATACGCGCAACGTTCTCACGATGGAAATGTCGCTGAACGGCGAGCGGTACCAGAAGACGGACGGCGTGGCGCAACTGTTGCGTGACGGGCGCGAGCGCGTGAATGCGATCCCCGGAGTGGAGGCTTCGGCTGCCGGGTACTGGCTACCTGACGACGTTGAAGATGATGCACTTTTCGGATTCGTTGGGCGAACGACCGAGAAGGGCTGCTGTGTAACCAAGTGGATGAGCATTACGCCGGGTTACCTGAGCCTGTTCAAGATCCCGATTCTGCTGGGACGCGATTTTACTGAAAACGACAACGTCGACGCGCCCGGAGTCGATCTGATCAACGAGGCCTTCGCCCGGAAATTCTGGCCCAACGAAGATCCCGTCGGGCAGCACGTCAAGCGCGGAAAGAGGATTGAAACGGTCATCGGCATCGTGGCCGACTTTCACAATAGCGGCCTGGTCAGGCCTGCCGACCCCATGATGATGTCTCCCATTGCGCAGGTCTCCGATAGCTATACCGCAGCCTACTCGAATATCCAGCCGCTCTTCTGGCTGGTACGGATGCACGGCGACCCGCGGCTGTCGATCCTCGCCATCACCGGGCAATTGCGCGTCGCGAGCGCGGGATTTCCGGTGGCGCACATCCGCACCATGGACGAGGTGATGGGGCGGTCGACGGCGCGGCAAAGCTTCAACATGCTGCTGCTGACGGTTTTCGGCGCGGTGGCGCTGCTGCTGGCCGCCATCGGCATCTACGGTTTGACGGCCTACTCCGTCGCGCAGCGCACGCAGGAGATGGCCATCCGCATGGCACTCGGCGCGGACCGCGACACGATACGCAGGCTGGTTGTATGGCAGGGCATGCGGCTCGCCCTGGTCGGCGTGGTCGCCGGCATCGCCGCGTCCTTTGGCCTTACCCGCCTGCTATCCACGTTGCTCTTCGGCGTCAAGCCCTGGGATCCAGCCGTGTTCGTATGGGCGCCACTCATTCTCACTGCAATTGCTCTGTTCGCCGTGTGGCTGCCTGCCGCGCGCGCCTCAAAGGCCGATGTCATGCAGGCGTTGCGCGCGGAGTGATGGGAAAACGGATGGGCACGACTTTTCAATCATCCGGATGGGACAAATAGAACACGACGATTTCTGGTCAGCGCGGGCCAACCGCTACGCCTGCCTCCACCACCGCCTTAGCGTGCATCTGCCGCGTGTCCAGAATTTTCGTCGCCAGGAACAAGTGCGCCAGCAGCGCGTGCAAATAAATATGCCTGGATTTAACTGGGCGGAGATCCCTTTTGTGCTGGCCCGGGCCGAAACCTCGAGTGGGGTTGAATGATGATGCGGACAGTTATCGGCATTTCCCACTTCGCTTTTGTTGCCGCGTCTGTATTCGCCCAATCCGCGAGCGTTCCGCCGGCCAACAGCAGCCGACGCAAAGGCCGTATTTGTGATTGCGGATGTTTCATGTCAGTCCACACCATACGCCTTCCGGTTCCAGAGGACGCGTCAGCATTCACGGCGACCGGTAAATTTTGCGGCCCAGTTCGTTCCAAGCGCGAGCTATCTGATATCTTCAATACGCTCCAGTAAATCGCTTTTGAGGCAGTGCGAAGGCGATCTGGAGAACCTCTTCAAAAGGAATTTGCCAATGGAACTGGAAAAATCTGAACAAGGGACGATTTCGACTCTACTTTCTCGACGCAATTTTCTTACCGCTTCAGCGACACTTATCGCAGCAGTTGCTCTCGAAAGGCATGCATTCGCGGCTCCTTTGCCAGGTGAGGGGAGCTCAATATCAGACG
Organism: uncultured Acidobacteriaceae bacterium; assembly: GCA_963758785.1. Lineage (GTDB taxonomy): Bacteria > Acidobacteriota > Terriglobia > Terriglobales > Acidobacteriaceae > Telmatobacter. The sequence continues at coordinate 1,271,776 of CAVWXA010000002.1, read as the reverse complement.
ACGTTTTCGACCACGCGCGTCAGCGTGCTTCGGAACTGGTGGGGCGCATGACCGCGGAGGAAGTTGTTGGCCAGCTCGGAAACAATTCTCTGGCGCTGCCGAAGCTGGGCATCGAGCGCTACGACTATTGGACCGAAGCGCTCCACGGTGTGAATGCCAACGGACCCATCACCTCTTTTCCGCAGCCGATCGCACTTGGATGCTCCTGGAATCCGGAACTCGTTCATCGCGTCTATACCGCTGTCTCCGACGAAGCGCGTGCCTATCACAACAAGACCGGGCGTGGGCTCACTTTCTTTTCACCTGCAACCGTCAACATGGGACTGCGCGATCCGCGCTGGGGGCGGGTGGAAGAAAACTTCAGCGAAGATCCATGGATGGTGCAAAGGCTCGCCGTTGAAACCATTCGCGCGATGCAGGGCGACGATCCGAAGTATCTGAAAACTGTTGCCTGCGCGAAGCACTATGCCTGCAACGACACTGATACCGATCGCGACTACGCTGATGCCGCCCCGGACCGACGCAGCTTTTGGGAATACTACACTCGCGGTTTTGAGGCCGCGGTTACTGAAGCGCAAGTCTTCAGTGTGATGAGCGCTTATAACTCACTGTGGGGTATTCCGTGCTCCGCGCATCCGATGCTGCTGACGGATATTCTTCGCAAGCGATGGGGCTTCAAGGGCTATGTGGTTTCGGATTGCGACGCCATAGGAGACATTTACCGCACGCACCATTATGTGGAGACCGGCGCCGAAGCCGCTGCCCTGGCAATCAAAGCGGGCTCCGATCTGAATTGCGGAAGAACTCTTTCCAATTTCCTGATGACGTCGATGCAAGACAAGCTCGTTACCGAGGAAGCCATACGCGGTGCGCTGGTTCGCGTTCTTACGGGGCGCGTTCTGCTGGGCGAATTCGATCCGCCTGCTTCTATACCGTGGAGCAATCTGCAGGCGTCGATCCTTGAAGATCGCCCGAATCGTGAGCTGGCCCGTGAAGCGGCCCAGCAATCCCTGGTGCTTCTCAAGAACGATGGCAATCTGCTGCCGCTCGATAAGAAGAAGATCAAGAGCATTGCCGTCATCGGGCCCATGGGTGGATCGTGCCATCTGAGCGGCTACAGCGGACGCGCTACACACCTTGTCTCGCCGTACGCGGGCATCGCGGCTGCATTGGGCGTTACGCTCTTTGCGGACGGCACCCCGGCCGGGGAATATTTGAGCACTTCCAACTTTCGCGGCCCGGTGGTTGGATTTTCGGACGACGGGCATGAGTTTCTCACGAGTATCAAAAGCAATAACTGGGCACAATATGGACCGATCAATTTCACTCAGAAATCATCGATGGACTTTGATGTCGCCAGCGTGGCCGATGGGGATGTCACGCTCTATCTCGATAGCCTCGATGCCAGCCCTTCTCTCACCGCGCATATCTCGTCAACCGGCTCGATGGATGCATGGAAGACGGTCAGCACGCCGCTCAATGGAATTACAGATGAGCACATTGTGTTTCTTCGCTTCACTTCGGCTGCCCACGGTAATTTTCTGAACCTGCGGTCATTCAAGTTACTCCCGTCGACGCCGGTGAAAGCGTCTTCGAAGGAGCTCGTCTATGCCCCCGGCTGCTCCATTGATGGGCCGAAGATCGATGCGCTGTTCGATGCTGCCGTCAAAGCGGCATCCAAGGCCGATGTGGCGATTGTGTTTGCAGGAGATAATCGACTGCTTTCCGACGAAGGCCGCGATCGCTTTCTCCTAAATCTGCCGGGCGCTCAACACGATCTGATCAAAGCAGTGTTGGCAGCCAATCCGCGGACGATTCTTGTTGTGAATTCCAACTGCCCCGTGGCCATTAACGCCGAGAAGGACAGCGTGCCAGCTATTCTCTGCTCGCTGTTTGCGGGTGAGGAGCAGGGGAACGCAATCGCCGACGCGATCTTTGGAGCCTTTAACCCCGGCGGCAAGCTATGTTCGACCTGGTACCACGGAGTCGAGGAACTGCCGAACTTTCACGACTATGACATCAAGCACGGCAGGACCTATATGTATTTTCGTGGCGATCCGCTCTATCCCTTCGGGCATGGTTTGAGTTACACGAGTTTTGGTTACAAGAACTTTCATGTCGACAACGATCAACTTGCTCCGGGTGGATCGATTCGATTAACGGTCGACGTGGAGAATTCCGGAGCCTTCGCCGGCGACGAAGTGGTACAGCTGTACGTGCATGCGGAGAGCACGGTGCAACGCCCCATCAAGCAGCTTGCCGGATTCCAACGTGTATCGCTTCGGCCCGGCGAAAAGCAGAGCGTCGAATTCTCGCTGCCTCACGAACACATCGCCCTCCGCTATTGGGACGAGGCAAAGAACGAATTCACCTATGACCCAGGCAGTGTGGATCTGCTCGTCGGCTCGTCGAGTGCAGACATTCGCTTGCGCGGCAAAGTTGCGCTTTCGTAGATGTACCGCCAGCCGACGGCGCTGGGACATCGCAGTCCCAGGGTGTTCCAGCGCCGGACCGTCGCTCCCGATTTGAAGATCGGATGGAGCAGACGGTGCGAATTAACTGACGATATTGCAGTTACTTACAGGTGGGAGGTAACACAGTGTTACATCGCTTGTTACCCGTAACTCATTGACGAGCCCCATTCAATAGGAAGAATATCTCTCGGTTCCGGAAGCCGCAGGAATTTTGTGCCTGCAGCGGCCGGACCCAAAGAGCCGTTGTTCGAAGATCCCCGGTTCCGATACAGCGTGAACCAGAACGCACCCGATTGAGTGAGTCGACAGTCGAGGCATTTTTGCATGAAGCCTATGCTGGACCGCAGAGGTTTTCTCCGTCTCTGCTCAGCGTGTGCGTTGCTGCTTGGGAATCCGCTGCGTTCGCAGTCAGCACAAGAGGCGCCCCGTCCGTCCCGTTCTGCGACCAAGCACCGCAGCAACTTTGTAGCCATCCAGGTGAAGCCATTTGCCTGGAACGACGAGGGAATCGATCACCTCCTGGACAACGTACAGAATAAAGGTGCCGTCAATACGGTCTGGGCCTATACCTACGACTTCGACGAAGCACATATGACCCGGGACGGTTCTATCCCACTCCCCGACCACGGTGTCCCCGGCGCGCCTTTATTTGTTGGCGGCGCATATTACGATTACGACGCCAAATACTTCAGCGATACGATCCTGCATGATTTCCGTGCTCCGGATTACGGCAAGTTCGACGTGATTCGCGATGTGGCGCCGAAGGTGAAAGCGCGGGGCATGGATTTCTTTGCGTGGGACTACAACAACGCTTTCCCTGTCGCCATGCGTCGCATCCCGAATCTGGTGGATGTTGCCGAGGTCGATATTTATGGCCGACGGACAACCAGCCCGTGTTTCAACCACCCTGCCTACAGATCTTTCCTGACCGGCAAAGTGGAAAGCGTATTGGAAGGTTATGAGGACCTGGTCGACGGATTTGCATGGGGCTGCGAGCGGATGGGACCGCTGGACAATTTGATTGGCGGCGGCTGGAGCACGCTCGGGCTGTGCTGCTTCTGCCGGTACTGCGTTGCCAAGGGCTGTGATCGAGGCGTTTCAGCCGACCGAGCTCGCATTGGCTATCGCAAACTCGATGAGTTGTTCAACGCGAGCACCGGCGACAAAGCGCCCGCAGACGGCTACTTTGTTACTTTCTGGCGACTGCTGCTCGAGTATCCCGAAATTCTGGGCTGGGAGTCGCTGTGGACGGATAGTTATCACGAAGTGCGGGCAGAAGTATATGGGACCGGAAAGACAATCGCGCCGGAAAAGCCATTCGGATTTCACATCATGCAGAACATGACCTTCAGTCCGTTCTATCGCGCCGCAGAAGACTATGCAAAGACGAGGAATTACTCGGATTTCCTGAAACTTGCGACGTATAACAATGCGGCCGGCCCGCGGCTTGCAAGCTTTCTTGACCGCCTAAGTGCGACGATATTTCATGATGCAACTCCACAGGACTTTCTGCCATTTTTCTACGATGTGATGAATTACCACGAGGCTCCATACGACCAGCTGCATACGGCCGGACTCTCCGTTGACTATCTTGGGCACGAAACACGGCGGGCAATTGAAGGTGTAAGTGGCACGAACGTTCAGATCTACAGCGGAATCGATATCGACGTGCCCACCAAAGCGACTGACAAAAGGACGAAGCCGGAAGATGTGAGGCGTTCGGTGATGGCCGCATTCGACGCGGGCGCAAATGGAGTTGTTCTATCGCGCGAATACGTGGAGATGTGGTTGACCAACCTTTCGGCGGCGGGAGATGCGCTAAGAGAGGTTTTCTCAAAGAAGGCAAGCTGACTCGAAAACAAACCAAGTTGGACGACAACTGAAGGGAGACGCAGATGCTTCGACGCAAACTGGCAGAATGGATGACAATATCGGGTTTGGCTCTCGTGCTGCAGGGCATGACCTTTGGGCAGGCAGTCAACAACGCACAGATCCACGGCGTGGTGCAGGATCCGTCAGGAGCTGTGGTCACCGGGGCCCAGGTGGTGGCGACCAGCACGGAAACCGGGGCAACGAGATCGACTGTATCCGGATCTGACGGCACATTTGTCCTTGCGGATTTGCAAGTAGGCGGTTACGCGCTTGAGGTCACTGCAACTGGATTCAAGAAGTACAGGCAGACCGGTATCGTGCTGGAGGTCAGCCAAAACGTCGCGGTGAACGTCTCACTGAAGGTCGGCGCGGCGAGCCAGGAAGTTCAGGTGTCGGCCGATGCAGCGATGGTCGAGACACAGGATACATCGATCTCAGAAGTAATGGATCAGCAGCGCATCGTCGACCTTCCGTTGAATGGCAGGCAGGCGACCGACCTGATCCTACTTTCCGGCGGTGCTGCTGAGCCGCCCAATGCCGCAAGCCGCGTCGTAACCACTCATGACTATGTCAACTCTGTCGGTATATCCGTCTCGGGAGGCCAGATCAACGGGAACAACTACCTGCTGGACGGAGGGGACAATAACGACTCACACTCCAATATCAACATGCCGTTTCCTTTTCCTGACGCACTTCAGGAGTACAGCGTGCAGACCAACGGCATCTCGGCACGTTATGGGCTTCATCCGGGTTCGGTGATCAATGTGGTTACCAAACAAGGGGGAAACGGCTACCACGGCGACCTGTTTGAATTCGTCCGCACGCCGGACCTCAATGCGCAGAATTTCTTTGCCACGCCGACCAGCAGGGATGCACTGCATCGAAATCAGTATGGAGGGACAATTGGCGGACCCATCGTCAAAAACAAAGTTTTCAGCTTCGGCGGCTATCAAGAAACCGTTATCCGCAATATATCGGGAGCCAATATCGTTTATGTGCCAACACAAGCCGTTCTCAACGGTGACTGGTCGGCCATCGAGAGCGGCACGCCGACGAGTACCGGTGAAATCTGCGAAGCCGGCGGCAGACAGTTAGTGCATCCCGGAACTACGACGCCTTATACAGGCAACCAGATCCCAACGTCCTCCTATAACCTTGCGGCACTAGCCTATGTCAAATTGATACCTGTTTCCACCGACCCGTGTGGCAAGCTGACTTACCCTGCATCCAACCCAAGTAATGAATATCAGGACGTCGCGCGCGTAGATTGGGTACGGACCCCCAGGAACACGATTTTCGGACGTTACTTCATTCTGGACTATGCAAATCCAGCAGTGTACTCAAACAACCTCCTTACTTTGACTCGTCCGAGTCTTCTTGATCGCTCACAGTCAGTCGTGATTGGCGATCAGATGACGATTTCCCCGACAATCACCAACTCGATCCACTTCACTTATGCGCGCCTGGCGGTTCACCGCTCGGACCCGACTAATATGCCGAGCCCAACCCAGGAAGGCATTAATATCTACGACGGCTCACCAAACTTCAGTTACATTACCTTGTCGAACTACTTCACGATCGGAGGCGGTTCCAACGCACCGGCGAAATTTGTCAGAAATCAATATCAATGGTCGGACGATACCGACTGGATCAGGGGAAAGCATCATTTCAGCTTCGGCGCGGAAAACATCATTGGCCAGATGTATCAAACCAACGTCTACGACTCTAACGGCCTGTTTACCTTCAACGCCTCGGAGACAAAGGATTCCCTGGCGGACTTCCTCACGGGGAGTCTTGATTCTTTCACTGATACCGGCCAACAGGTGAGCAACTCATACGGGAAGTACGTTGCCGCTTACTTTGAAGATGATCTGCAATTAACCAAGAACCTCAATGTTCACGGTGGCGTGCGTTGGGAGCCTTCCCTTCCAGAGACTCAGCAGTACAACGAGGGAGACCACATTGATTTCCCCTCATTTACGGCCGGTACAGTCTCTACAGTATTTCCCAACGCGCCTCCGGGAGTATTCTTCTATGGCGACAAGGGAATCCCGAAGGGATACGCAAATGGCAGTTACGACGACTTTGCCCCTCGCATCGGGTTCGCATGGGACCCCACGGGGCAGGGTAAAGAGAGCATTCGCAGTTCCTACGGAGTCTTTTTCGATCAACCTGAAACGTTCACTGATTCCGCATTCAGTCTCGCCCCTCCCTGGGCAAATGGGCTCACGTTGTCGGTCCCGTCAGGCGGGTTCGCGAATCCCTTCCAGGGATACCCCGGCGGCAATCCATTTCCGAATCCATTTCCGCCGACGAAAAGCGCTGCTTTCAATCAGGCCGGAACTTATGTCAATCTGCCGCTCAGCCTTCACCATCCTTATATGCAGCAATGGGACCTCAGCCTCGAGCGTCAGTTAGGAGCGGACTGGGCCATTACCGCGAGTTACATCGGCAACAAGGCCACTCACCTCCGCGCCGGCTTTGAAGAGAATTCACCTCAATACGCCACTGGAGCCACGGCGAAGAACGAGCAGGCGCGTCGCATCTTGTCTCTGATTAGTGCAACCGAGGGCGCATACTATTCAACCATCACCATGATGAATGATGGCGTCAATACCACTTACAACGGACTGCAAGTATCAGCCCGGCATCGCCTGAGTCATGGCTTCACACTGCTGTATAACTACACCTATTCTCATTGCCTGCAGGACACGGAAACCCTGGGCAACAAGCTCCAGGGAAACACACAGACGAATCCCACGAATATGAGGTTCGACTACGGGCCATGCGACTACGACTTGCGTACTAACATGAACGCGTCGTTTGTCTACCAGGGCTATAACTTCTCAAATCAGATGGTCAATCTGATCGCTGGAGGATGGTCGCCCTCCTTCCTGGTTTCCTACAACGATGGCTATCCTTTCACGCCGCTAACTGGCACGGATGCGTCCCTTACAGCAATCGGTCTGGATCGCCCAAATACGGTTGCGGGCGTGAACCCCTATTTGAAGAACACGACTCCCGGTGTGATGCAGTGGGTCACCAAGAGCGCGTTCACGGCGAATGGCCCGGGTACGTTTGGAACGACGGGGATGAACTCGCTTCTGGGACCCCACTTCATTGACTCAGATGTGAGCATCAGGAAGCTTTTTAAGACCTTCAGAGAAGAGAACCTGGAGCTTCGCTTCGAGTTCTTCAATGTCTTTAACCATCCGAATCTTGAGGCGCCGGTCACCTCGCTGAGCTCGTCCGGATTCGGTCAGATCCAGGCGGCGAATCCTCCGCGGATTATGCAACTCGCGGCGAAGTACACTTTCTAGGCTGCAAGCTCAAAGGCGTGCAGGGTGGGATGGTGAAACGAACAACATCGCTCCCTGCGCTTCCGTGAGAACAATCAGAAGGGAATCCTCGTGACGCTCGAAGTAACACGCCGCAAGTTTGTCGAGTTCCTTAGCGCTCTTTCGGCGAGCGCGGCAGCCGGCACAGGAGCGCAGACCGGCAACGCGCCGCGACCTGTACCGTCGTTTTCGCCCCGAGTCACGCGCAACCGAAAGAATGTCGTGGCGACCCAAGTAAAGGCTTATGCCTGGCAGGACGAGGGAATCGATACGCTCTTGGATAACTTGCAACATAAAGGGAACGTAAACACGGTATTCGCATTTACGTTTCTGTCGGAGCCAACGGATGCAAGCGGCGCGATTCCACTCCCGGATCACGGAACTTATTCCAAAGCAGATCCGGAAATTGGCGGAGCTTTCTACGATTACGACATGAAATACTTTGCCGGGACCACGCTCAAGCAATTTCACGCCAAGAACAGCTTCAATGTGATTAGTGAAGTGGGACCGAAAATGAAGGCCAGGGGTATGGATTTCTTCGCCTGGGACTATAACAATTCGAATGCCAATATGATGCGGCTCATTCCCGGGTTTACCGAGGTCGCAGAGATCGACGTATATGGCAAGCGCACAGATAGCGCCTGCTGGAACAATCCTGATTATCGCGCGCAATTGACCGGCCGCATCGAGTCGTATCTGCTTCAGTATCCCGAACAGGTTGAAGGCATCATTTGGGGATGCGAGCGAATGGGCCCGCTGGACAACATGATCGGTGGAGGTTGGGCCACGACCGGTATTTCCTGCTTCTGTCGTTATTGCCTCGCAAGGGCCCGCGAGCGTGACATCCCAGTCGAGGGGGCGCAGCAAGGGTTCATCAAGCTCGATAAGTTATTCCAGGCCGCCGCGAAAGATCAGAGACCGACCGATGGTTACTTTGTTACCTTCTGGCGGATCCTGCTCGAATATCCTGAGGTACTTGCGTGGCAGACTCTTTGGAACGACAGCTATCATGAAGTACGGTCGGAGTTGTACGGCACCGCGAAAGCGCTCGCGCCCGAGAAGCCCTTCGGCTTCCACATCGTCCAAAATGTCACTTTCAGCCCCTTCTATAGCGCGGCAGATGACTATGCGAAGCTGAAGAACTACACCGACTTCATCAAGATCGCTACTTACAACAACGCCGGCGGGGGCAGGATGGCGAGTTTTATTCGCAGACTATGCTCTACGGTCTTCGCCGATGCGAGACCCGAGGATTTTACTCCGTTTTATTACAAGATCATGGGTTACGACGAAGCGTCTTTCGGCGAATTGGCCGCAAGCGGACTATCGGTCGAATACATTGCCCGAGAAACGAAACGAGCAATCGCCGATACAGGGCACTCGATTCAGGTCTATCCGAGCGTCGACATCAACGTGCCGATTCAAGCGGGTTGGAAGAAGACCACGCCGGAAGGGGTAAAGGCCGAGGTGCGGGCAGCATTCGCAGCGGGCGCCGACGGCGTGGTTCTTTCGAGAGAATATACAGAGATGTGGCTCGCGAATCTTGCCGCCGCGGGAGATGCAACTCGCGAGGTTTTTGCCGCAGGGCCTGATTGACGCAAAGGCCGATCGAACTGCATTGACGCTTTTCGGAGTGCAGGAGAGATCCCCCGGGGGACGGATGAGAAGAAGAGATTTTGGAAAATCACTCCTAGGGGCGGCCGCGGGCACCAGCCTGAGCCGCACGCGTACATTTGGGGAAAGGATGGCGCCGAATACCGAATCGGCGGAAGTACATCGCATCAACACAAAGATGCACGTGAGCGGCGACTATCACGTGATCGCAGGCAAGGAATTCGTCTCCAAAGAAAACATGGATTACAACCTGCGCTTTGGCGTTACGCATATCAATCCCGACCCGGTGCTTGTCTCCACCGGCAGCGGGCCGCCGAAGGTGACAGAGAAGAGTGGCTGGGGTGACTTTATCGCTCCTGAAGGTCCGCAGGCAGGTGCATTTGATTTGGACGCATTGAAGCGGATGCGGGATTTGTGCGACAGCATGGGGATGACCATCGAAGGATTCCGCATGGACTCAGGCTATATCGTCATGAAGCCCGGACCGGAGCGGGATCGCAAGCTCGACCAGGTTTGCGAGAACGTTCGCAAGGCTCGCGCTGTCGGGGTGGGATTGATCAGCCAGCACTGGACGGCGATCCCGATCCGTCGCAATGGAACGGAGCCTGGACGAGGCGATTCGGTCTACACGACATTCAAACTCGAATCGAATTGGAAGAATTTGCCGGCGACACCATACGGCACTGTGAGCTTCGATGAATATTGGGAGCGCATTGAGGCGTTTCTTCACCGCGTGATTCCGGTGTGCAAGGAATATGACGTGAATATGGCCAATCATCCATATGATCCACCCGGATTGCCATGGGGATATGAAGGGGTGGAGAACTTCGATTCTCCATCAATCTTCGATGCGTATAAGCGCTACGCCATGATCGTGGACGATCCGCACAATGGATTTCAGATGGATGTCGGCGTTCTCGCGGAGGGCTCAACCGACGCGAACAAGCAGATTCCACCGCTTGTGCAGTGGCTGGCGGATCGCGGCAGGATTCATCAGATTCATATGCGCGCTATTCATGGAGGGCTCAACGACTTTGCCGAAGTATATCCAGATGACGGCGTGCTGAATTTATTTCGTATCATTCGCATTCTACGAGACTCCGGATATTCAGGAGGGATTTTACCGGATCATGTTCCGGCAAGCCCGGGTGATCCAGGCAAACTACAGGGGTACGCATTTGCCTATGGCTATATCAAGGCACTTATTCAGGCTGCCAACTCGGAGGTGTCGCAAACAAATTAGCTTTCCAAGTGGGCGAAGGCTTCGCGCAAGGTATCGCCGGCAGCAGCGAGGTTAGCCAACCACATTTCTTCATATCGGGTCGAGAGCACGACTCCGTTGGCGCCGGCGCCGAAAGCCGCCTGGATCGCCTGGTGCACGTCCTCTGGTTTGGTGCGATGGTCTGTGGGTTTGGTGGGTATGTCGATATCGATGCCGGGATAGATCCGCACTTTGCCTTCCGTCCCAGCCAGCGCACGACGGGTTTCGCGAGCGACATAATCTGCCGAGAGACCCGCAAGATGAAGTTGATCGTATGCAGCCTCCTGGTAGCCCATAATTTTGTAGTAGAACGCCAGGAAATCCTGCGGCGACGCGTCGTGAAAGATGGTCGCGCTGAGGCGGTCAAGAAAGGTGGCGAGGCGCGGTCCGCCGGCATTGTTGTAAGTGGCAAGCTTGAGAAAGTCGGCGTAAAGGCGAGTTTCTGAGTAGTCTTCTTCAGCGCGATAAAACGGGCTGAAGGTCATATTTTGCTGGATGTGAAAGCCGAAGGGTTTTGCCGGTGCGAGTGCTTTTCCGACGCCATATAACTCGGAACGGACCTCGTGGTAACTATCGGTCCAAAGGTTTTCCCAGCTGAGTATCTCGGGATACTCGAGGAGCAGTCTCCAGAAGGTAACGAAATATCCATCGTTTGGGCGTTGGTCCTTCGATGCGGCGGTGAAGAATTGATCGAGCTTACGGTATCCAATTGTTGCGCGTTCGACGGAAATTCCGCGGTCGCGGGCCTTTGCCTGGCAGAACTGGCAAAAACAGCAGATGCCGTTGGTGGTCCAACCGCCGCCGATCATATTATTGATAGGGCCCATGCGTTCGCAGCCCCAGCAAAGGCCATCGATTTCTCCTGGATACCCGTTCAGCTCACTCTCGATTTTGCCGATGAGAAAAGCGCGATAGTCCGGATGGTTGAAACAGGGGCTTGTGGTCCTTCGGCCGTACACATCGACCTCTGCCACGTTGGAAATGCCGGGCATGCTGCGCGCCATGATAGGGTCGGCGTTGTTGTAGTCCCAGGCGAAAAAGTCCATGCCTCTCGCATGCGCCTTGGGCGCGACCTCTGCGATGACATTGAAGGTTCCGAAATCCCTGGAGCGGAAGTCTTTCAGAATTGTGCCGGTGAAGTATTTCGGATCGTAGTCGTAGAAAGCACCGCCGACAAGCGGACCGCCTTCTACGCCATGATCGGGCAAAGGTGTCGCGCCGCCTTTGCGCAGGCGCGTTTCTTCGTAGTCAAAGGTGTAAGCGAAGATGGTGTTGACGTTTCCTTTTTGCTGCAAGTTATCGAGCACGCGATCCACACCTTCATCGACCCAGCTAAAGGGCTTCACTTGCAATGCGACAAAATTCTTTCGTCCTCCTGGTCGCATGGCGTTCGCTGCGTGCGGTGTCGATTGAGTCTGCGAATGGGCACTCTGGGACAGAAAGGCCACGGATGCGGAGCAAAGCTTGAGGAAGGACCGGCGATTCCAGGAGATATTCACTTTGAGCGACCTCGGCGAATTGAGCGGGTTAGCAAGAAGCCTATGCGGTTTCCGCGCCGGCTGCAAGAGCCGAGTCGCTACTCGTACGTGAGTTACTTGTTACGTCAGCATAATCGTCAAGTTAGTGCAGTGATTTCCTGGCGTGCGCCCTTAGAATCCAAGGGGAGCATTTTTGGAGAGTCAATCGCAAGGCAAAAAGATCTTGCCGCTGTCTTGACGGAGACGAAGGGCTGGTTTAGAAAGACAGGGCTGGCCGCACAGCAACGCGCCTTTGCCCGGATCTCGGAGGGTACCTCGTGAACTCAATGGTAGATCGCAGAACTTTCATGGGCCTCTTTTCGGCCTTCGCTTTTCTTCTCGCCAAGCGCGCGCCCGCGCAGGCGAGACCGGTTCCGCCTGCTGGCCGTCTCGGCGTCAAGAACCGGAAAGACTTCGTTGGCATCCAGGTGAGAGGTTTTTCCTGGGTTGACGAGGGCGTGGACGCGGTACTCGATAACCTGCAGAAGAAGGGGGACGTGAACACTCTCTGGGCCTACACGTTTTCGTATGGCGAAACACGCCTGCGCAAAGACGGTCCGATTCCGCTGCCCGATCATGGCAAGTCCGGCGACACGATTGCGGGCGGCGCGTTCTACGACTACGACCCCAAATATTTTCAGAACACCATTTTGAAAGATTTTCGCTGCGATGTGTACGGAAAGTTCAATGTCATCGAGGAGGTTGCGCCCAAGGCGCATGCGAGAGGCATGGACTTTTTCGCCTGGGATCTCAATAACCCGGGCGCCGGCTTGAATCGTACGATTCCAAACTATGTTGACGTATCTGAGATCGACATCAACGGCCGCCGCACGGCGAGCCCATGCTTTAACAACCCGGACTATCGCGCATTCCTGAGTGGCAAGGTGGAAAGCTTGCTTCTCGGCTATCCCGACCTGGTTGATGGAATTGCCTGGGGCTCAGAGCGCACAGGGCCATTTGAAAACCTGATCGGCCGGATGGTTTCTCCCACGTGCTTCTGCCAGTTTTGCCAGGCAAAAGCTCGCGAGCGCGGCATTTCTGTCACACGCGCGCAGGCGGGATATCGTGAATTCGAGCAGCTATTGCATGCGGCCGCCGCCGATCAGCGGCCGGCCGATGGCTACTTTGTCACGTTCTGGAGAATTCTGCTGAAGTATCCGGAGATTTTGAGTTGGGAGACACTGTGGACCGACAGTTACCAGGAACTCGAGGCGCAGCTTTACGGCGAAGCGAAGGCGATCGCTCCTCAAAAGCCGTTCGGCTTTCACATCATGCAGAGTTTCACCTTCAGTCCGTTCTATCGCGCGGAAGAAGACTACACAAAGCGCAGAAACTTCGCCGACTTTTTGAAACCAGCCACGTACAACAACGCGGGCGGTCCGCGCATGGCCGCTTACCTGAAGCGATTGAGCCAAACCATTTTTCATGACGCTGAACCGAATGACTTCCTCGAGTTCTATTACAAGATCATGGCCGACCCGCAGGCTCCGTACGACCAACTAGCCTCAACAGGACTCTCAGCCGACTACGTTGCGCGCGAAACCAAACGGGCGGTGGACGGGGTCGCCGGAATGGTCAAGATTTATCCCGGAATCGACATCGATGTTCCGACACTCACGAACGCCAAATCGCCGGAAAAACGCACTTCGCCGGAAGATGCGCGTAAGGCGATTCAAGCGGCATTTGGCGCGGGAGCCGATGGTGTCGTGCTCTCACGCGAATACGCCGAGATGTGGCTGGCAAATCTGACATCGGCTGGCGATACGCTGCGCGAAATCTTCGCGCAAAGGTCGCAAGGCTGATGCGGCGCGTCCAAAATTCGCAAACCGGAAGGCCGCGATTGAAGCCAACAGCAGCTTTTGTTGCGCTCGCGTTCTGCTGGATGCTGGCATTCAATGCGGTGGCGCAGGACAATCCTCTTGCGGGCGTGATCGATATCCACGTTCACTCCGCGCCAGACAGCACGCCGCGCTCCATCGATGCCATCAGCCTTGCTCTCATGGCGAAGGAACGCGGCATGCGAGCGCTCGTCTTCAAAAGTCACTATGAGCCTACCGCCTCGATGGCGTATCTGGTAAGGCAGGTGGTGCCGGGCCTGGAAGTTTTCGGCGGCATCGATCTGAATTTGACGGTTGGCGGCATGAATCCGTCGGCAGTCGAGCACATGGCGAATATCACCGGCAATTACGGACGATTTGTGTGGATGTCCACTTACGACTCCGAAGCGCAGGTCCGGTATAACCACGAGAATCGTCCGTTCGTGCCGGTCTCGCATGACGGGCAATTGCTGCCTGAAACGAAGCAAGTGATCGCGGTGATCGCAAAGCACAACCTGGTGATGGCCACCGGGCATAACAGTCCTGAAGACGACTTGCTGCTGATTCGTGAGTCGCGCGCGCAAGGCGTGCAGCGTATGGTGGTCACGCATCCGATGGTGGCGCCGATCCACATGACGCTGCCGCAGATGGTTGAAGCGGCAAACCTGGGCGCCTATATTGAATTCACCTATAACGGACTCATCGGGAAGAGCAAAGAATTCGATTTCACCGATTACGCGAAAGCCATTCGAGCCGTGGGCGTGGAGCACTGCATTCTCTCAAGCGATATGGGACAACCTGGGAATCCCCTTCACCCCGATGCCCTGGTGGCGTTCTTTGAAGGGCTCAAGCAGCAAGGCTTTTCGCAGGCTGAAATCGACCAAATGTCAAAGAAAAATCCGGCTCGTCTGCTGGGTCTGGAATGACATCCGGACAAGACAACGCTTTGCGTCTCGCTTCGTTTGGTTCACGTCATCCATCACGGGCGAAAGTTGATTTTCTTGCCTCCTTCTGCGTCGGCACCACCGCAATTCCTCCCTTCCCGACCTGGAATTTCCCCTATTAATCAGTCAGTTGGTTCAGGACAGCCAACGACCGGCAGATTGACAAGCACGGATCAAAGGTGTATCAACTCGATGTTGACCGTGATGCCAGCCTGATTTGACGGCTTCCCCATTGCCCCTTGCCGAATCAAAGCTGGAAATTTGACGAGCAGACAGGGCCTTGGCGGGACGGGCAGGTTTCACTCGACCTGCGATCGGTGAAATGACTCCTATGAGCGAGCAACGCACAACCAATGGAAGTGTACTTGATTCCGAAGCGACATCTTTCAAGGGCTTCGAGCTTGGGGCCTCGGCGCCACTGGATGATCACGATCCGAGGCCGCATTGGGCAAAAGACGATGCGGTATTCAGCCAGGTCGAGCGGCTTTTGCGAAGCGATGAGTTACGCGGATGCGAAGCCCTGTGCCGGCTGCTTAAGTTCCTGGCGACCAAGTCAGTGTACGGTGAAGCGGATGAATTGAAAGAATACATTGTCGCGATTGACGGTCTTGGCAAGCCTTCCACTTACGATCCGCGCCAGAATTCAGCGGTGCGCATCCAGGTTGGCAGGTTGCGGCAAAAGATGGCAGATTATTACCGCAAAGAAGGCCGGGGAGATCCGGTCATTATTGACGTCCCGAAGGGTCGCTTCAAGCTTAAGTTTGAATTCCGCGACGGTTCCATAACGAGATCCAGCCGGATGTTGACTGCATCTGCGGGTCCGTCACTTATTGCGACTACACAGGAACCAAAGCCTGTAAGCAAGGATCTCGCGCGACATGCCCGATCCGCCGCTTTGTTGGCGGCTGGCGTCGTCATCGGCATAGCGATTGGCTATTGGTTCTACTGGCTCCGGCCGGCGAAGACGAAAGCCACAAACACTGCCTACACTGCCGGCTGGGACGCAAATATGGAGGCTCTCTGGCGGCCGTTCGTCACAACGAAACGTCCGCTCATTGTCGCCATTGAAGATCCGCTTTTTGTTGAGCTGAATGGGAGCCCGGGAATCTATTATCGCGACAAACAGCTCAATGATTGGAACTCAGTGTTGCAGTCACCCAGCATGGCGGCGGTGCAACACGCACTCAAGAGCAAATTGATTCAGCCGAGCCGATACTACACAGCATACGGCGAAGTTGAAGCTTCATTTTTCATTGCCAAATTGCTTGGTCCCAAAGTGCAAAATCTGACTGTTGTAAAAACCAGTAACCTTTCGCTGCAACAACTGGCCGATAACAACGTATTGTTCGTCGGAGTACAGAACATCTTTTTTACCGAGCAGGCGCAGGCCGCCCCGGTTGAGGCGCCCTTGCAGCCTGTCCGTGAGGGCATTCGTAATTTACATCCCGGCCCAAACGAGCCGGCGCTGTTCGTCGATCAGTATTCAACTGCGCCGTCGGAGGAGGGTGTTGCTTATGCGCTGGTGACGCACTTTCCGGGTCCGATGGGGAGCAACGATGTTGAGAGTTTCACCAGCAACCGTTCTGCCGGATACGTTGCAGCGGTGAAGGCATTCACGAATCCGGAGTTTGTGCAACCGCTTGTGACCAAGCTGAAACAAGCGTGCGGCGGCCGAATGCCGGTGTACTACCAGGTCTTGCTCCGAGTGAAATTCAAAGACGAAGTGCCAACCGAAATAACCTATGTGCTGGCCCGGGAACTGCATTACCACGGGGAATCTTAGGGCGAGGTTGTTGCGCCGGAATCGAACCCTGGGGATTCAGCTTTTCACGCAAGCTGCTCGCGTGATCACTTTCGCGAATATGCCTGCAAGAGGAAAGCGAATGCCCGGTTGCCTTTGAACCGGTTGGTTCGTGTCTTGATTTGCTCGATGCAGGTTACGCCTTCGCCGGCTAGCTGATACCCTGAATTCATGAAATTCGGAGTGGTGGTTTTTCCTGGCTCGAATTGCGATCACGATACTTACAACGTGATTGCCGAGGTTGCGCGACAGCCGGTCGAGTTTCTGTGGCATGACAGCGAGGATCTGCACGGCGTGGACGCGGTGCTGGTTCCCGGTGGATTTGCCTACGGCGACTACCTGCGAACAGGCGCGATTGCGCGCTTTTCGCCGGTGATGCAGTCGGTGAAAAAGTTTGCGAACGGCGGCGGGCTGGTGCTGGGAATCTGCAACGGGTTCCAGATATTGACTGAAGCGGGGCTGCTGCCGGGCGCGCTGATGCGCAATGAAGGGCTGAAGTATATCTGCAAGCATGTGCATTTGCGCGTGGACACGACAGAAAGCCCGTTCACGAATCAACTGAAGCTGGGCGAGGTGCTGCGCATCCCGATTGGGCACATGGAGGGGAATTATTTTTGCGAGCCGGAGATGTTGCGACGGTTGGCGGCTGAGGATCGGATTGCGTTCCGCTACGCGACGCCGCAGGGAGACGTTACGCGGGAAGCGAATCCGAACGGATCGCTGAGCAACATTGCGGGGATATTGAACGAGGGAAGAAATGTGCTGGGGATGATGCCGCATCCGGACCGGTCAAGCGAAGCGCTGCTGGGGTCAGCGGACGGGTGGGGGATTTTTGCGTCGATGTTGGAAGGGCAAGGAATAGGGAATAGTGGAATAGGAAACAGGGAATAGGGAATAGGGAGCGGGGAATAACGAGGCAGCGAGCTTAACATTCGGGGGAGCACGGGTCGATTGAGGATTATGAGAGGCTGAGGCCGCCGTCGACGGAGAGGATTTGGCCGGTAACGAAGTGCGGGCCTGTGGTGAAGAAGAGGACGGCCTGAGCGACATCGTCTGCGGCGCCGTTGCGGCCCATGGGAGTCTTGGCGGCGAAGCGCGCGGCCTCTGAACCGACCCTTCCGACAAGAGACGCCGGAAACGGTGGGGCGACCGCCTCGGGACTTGCCCTTCGCTTCGCTGCGCTGCGTGAAGGTTGGGGCAATGCGGAACTTTCTGAGGGCTGAGTTGCCTGGGGCAAATCCGGCGAATCCTCCATTTCAATCCAGCCGGGCGCGACGCAATTGACGCTGACTTCGGGCGCAAAGGCTTTCGCCATGGCCTGCGTGAGCATATGGAGAGCGGCCTTTGAGGCGCAGTAGTGGGCGTGTCCGGCCCAGGCGCGAATCCCACCGAGGGAACCAATATTGACGATGCGTCCGCGCGCGGCGCGGAGCCGCGGGAGAGCCTCGCGCGCGACGAGGAACGGGCCGCGGGCATTGGTTTCAAAGACCGTGTCCCACTGCTCGAGGGTGAGGCTCTCGAGAGCGGCGGAGCCGAAGACGGCGGCATTGTTGACGAGGATGTCGAGATGGTCAAACGCGGCAGTGACGGCAGCGACCGCGGCGCGAACAGAGGGTTCGGAACGGACGTCGCATGCGATGGCGAGAGAGCGGCGGCCGAGGGCGACGATTTCAGCGGCGGTTTGAGCGGCCTCGACCTGAGAAGAGCGATAAGAGATGGCTACATCGGCGCCGGCGCCGGCGAGGGCGAGTGCAATGCTGCGGCCGATGCGGCGGGCACCGCCGGTGACGAAGGCGGATTTGCCGGCGAGTGGAAAAGCGGAAGTCACATGGTCAGTGTAGTGGGTTGGCGGGGTTAGCTGAGTCAGCGGAGTCAGGAAGTGCCTGCCTTGGGGGCAAGATCAGGCACGTGGCGCAAGGGAGAATTCGACAGTGTGGAGAAGTTGTGTCGCAAGCTTTCCGCTGAACATGCGGAAACGATGAGCAAGTCGCGCATTTTGTCCGCGAATTCCGTCGTGCGATGCAGCTTAGTTGGATTGGGGCGGAGATGAGCCGGCGGTCGGCGGCGGATCCGGTTGAGCCGGGGGCCCGGAGGATTTGCCACTGTCGGAGCTGTTGCCGGAACTCTTGTCGGAACCCGGCGCATTGCCCGGGGCGGAGTTCGCAGTGGAATTCTTGTAGATGGAGTATTGCGCGCCGGGCCGTTTCATGCGGACTTCGACGGACATCCTGGGCTTTTCGACCTTGTAGTCCTGACCGTAGGTCTGGAAGCCGTTGGCGATGACCTGGAGACGGATGGTGTCGCCGATAGGAATTACGTCGATGCTGATCTTGCCGTCCTCGTCGGTTTTCAGTTCCATTGATCCCTTGTCTTTGTCGCCCTCGATGGGATGAAAGACGACGTGGGCCTCCCTGATGGGCTTGCCATTGTCGGCCTTGAGAATTGTGACTTCGATATGCGACGAGGGCGGCGGCGCCTTGTATTTGCGGCCGTGATGGGAGTCGTCGTCCTGGGCGCGGAGAGCGGAGGAAAATGCGAAGAGAGCGAGGGTAGCGAGAACGATGCTGCAACGAAGAATGGAACGGCGGAACATGCACTTCATTGTAAACGGAAGTGGAGTGCGCTGGCTCGCCAGCAATGAACGAGGCAATTTGAGTGGCCGTTGAGTGAGCGCAATCGTCTGTCAATCAGTAAATGAAGGGTGATTTTCTTTCTTTTTCATTCATGCGCGTCCGAGGGTCGAGGCAAGGGAAGCGATGGAACGAGAATTTGGGTGTCAGCATCCGGTTTGGGGAAGTTGCAGTTGACTGTGCGAGGCCGTTTCGAAGAATTAACGCAATTGTCACAATTTATGAGTGAGAAACGCTCATATTTTGATGCAAAAACTCTTGACAAACCCACATTCATCTCCTATCTTTAGCAATTGGAAGGCGAGAGTGCTAGAAGATGGCTGGTGGAAGCGTCCACCAGATCCGCCGGCACCTGCGGCGGTCAGCACCCCGTGACCTCCGAAGTCTTTTGTATTCAACAACCACTGAGACCCGCGAGCCGGGCAAGGCCAGGTTCGCGTACAAGGAGAAGTAAAGCAATGCCAGCAACAGGAAAAGCGACTGCACATACTGTAGCGACCACATTTACCCCACTTCACGACCGCATCCTCGTCCGCCGTCTGGAGGAGGGCGAAACGGTTCGTGGTGGAATCATCATCCCCGACAGCGCCAAGGAAAAGCCCCAGGAGGGAGAAGTCATCTCCGTGGGCAAGGGCAAGTCAAACGACGAAGGCAAAGTCTTCCCTCTCGACGTAAAGGCGGGCGACAGGATCCTCTTCGGCAAGTACTCCGGCACCGAGATCAAGCTGGACGGCGAAGAGTTTCTGATCATGCGCGAGGAAGAAGTTCTCGGCATCGTGAAGAAGTAGTCCTGACGAGCGGAGTTGGCCGTCCGCCCATGCGGACGTGTTAGCGGAGCTAGCGGAGTCAGGAATTCTGCAGTGTTCACAACTGAACTGATCACAGTTCACTGAAAAACCGAATTAGGAGAGTTGAAGACATGGCAAAGCAAATTCTGCACGGTGAGGAATCCCGTCAGGCGATCTTGCGCGGGGTGAACATCCTCGCAGACGCCGTGAAGGCGACGCTCGGGCCCAAAGGCCGGAACGTTGTGATTGAGAAGAAGTTTGGCTCGCCCACCATCACCAAGGACGGCGTGACGGTGGCCAAAGAGATTGACCTGAAGGATCCGATGGAGAATGTGGGCGCGCAACTGGTGCGCGAGGTTGCTTCGAAGACCAGCGATGTGGCCGGCGATGGCACCACGACGGCAACGGTACTGGCGCAGTCGATTTTCCGCGAAGGCGTGAAGACGGTGGCGGCGGGTGCAAACCCGACGGCGCTGAAGCGCGGAATCGAAAAGGCAGTTACGGCAGTGATCGGCTCGCGCGACAAGGATGGCAAGTGGAACCAGGACGGCGCGCTGAGCAAGCTGTCAAAGCCGGTGAACGAGGGATCGGTGGCCCAGGTGGGCGCGATCTCGGCCAACGGCGACCAGGAAATTGGCGACATTATTGCCGAGGCGGTGAAGGTGGTGGGCAAGGACGGCGTGATCACCATCGAAGAGTCGAAGACGATGCATACCGGTCTGGAGACAGTGGACGGGATGCAATTTGACCGCGGCTATCTGAGCCCGTACTTTGTGACGGACGCAGAGAGGCTGGAAGTGGTGTTGGAAGATCCCTACATTCTGATCTACGAGAAGAAGATCAGCGCGATGAAGGATCTGTTGCCACTGCTCGAGCAGGTTGCGCGTGGCGGCAAGCCATTGCTGATCATCGCCGAAGACGTGGAAGGCGAGGCATTGGCGACACTGGTGGTGAACAAGCTGCGCGGCACGCTGAACGTGGCGGCGGTGAAAGCTCCCGGATTTGGCGACAGGCGCAAGGCAATCCTGGGCGACATCGCGATCCTGACGGGCGGCAAGGCCATTACCGAGGACCTAGGCATCAAGCTGGAAGGCGTGAAGCTCGAGGACCTGGGCAAGGCGAAGCGCATCACCATCGACAAGGACAACACGACGATCGTGGATGGATCGGGCAAGGCCAGCGACATCGAGGGCCGTGTGAAGGAGATCCGGTCTCAAATTGAGAAGACCACGAGCGATTACGACAAGGAAAAGCTGCAGGAGCGGCTGGCCAAGCTGGTGGGCGGTGTTGCCATCATCAAGGTGGGCGCGGCGACCGAGACCGAGCTGAAAGAGAAGAAGGCTCGTGTGGAGGACGCGCTGCACGCGACACGCGCAGCGGTGGAGGAAGGCATTGTTCCGGGCGGCGGCGTAGCCCTGGTTCGTGCCATGCCGGCGGTGCACAAGTTGATCGAGTCGCTGACCGGCGACGAAAGAACCGGCGCTCAGATCGTGTATCGGGCGCTTGAGGAACCATTACGCCAGATCGTGGCCAATGCTGGCGAAGAGGGCGCGGTGGTGGTAGCCAAGGTTCTCGATTCCAAGGAACCGCACTACGGCTACAACGCCTTGACCGGCAAGTTCGAGGACCTGGTGAAGGCCGGTGTCATCGATCCCACAAAGGTGACGCGGACGGCGCTGCAGAATGCGGCATCGATTGCGGCACTGCTGCTGACGACCGAAGCACTGGTAGTCGAGTTGCCCGAGCCCAAGGCCGCGGCACCGGCCGGCCATGGTGGTGGGATGGAAGGGATGTACTAAGAGCAGGGAATAGGGAACAGGGAATAGAAAGCGCCTGCTCTCGATTTTCAGGAAACAAGTTGAAAGCAAAAAGCCTCCAGCTTCGGCTGGAGGCTTTTTTGTGGTTGTGGAATTGTGCAGTGATGATGAGGTTCAAACGTATCTCTGAAGCAAACCTGGCAATCGATTGCAACGAGACCGGGTCAAACGGGTGGTTACCGCACTACATTACGATGACGGGTGCGGGGACGGGTACCGCTCGCGCCTCAGTCGCGACACGCGCAGAGGCGACAGGCTCCGGACGCAGCGATCGCAACCAACCGGCGGAAAGCCAGGCATGCGGAATCACAAACTCGGACCAGCCGCAGTCGATGCAGACGCAGATGTCAGGAGAAGGCGTCATGGGTGGATGACTCAGCGTACGCGGGCTATTGCGAAACAGCCTGACTTCCGCAGGGACAACAGAGACGGCGGCCGATTGGCACTTCGGGCACATCATGCAAACACCTCAGGAGACTCAACCTTAAAGAGCCCCCCAAAAAAGAATTGAGGGAGGAATTCAATTTAGCGGAGTTCTAGTACAGTTTTCAACAGTAACTATCCAGAATGTAAACGAAAGTAATATTTCCTTTGGCATGATGCAAACGCACCTCTATTTATTGAAACTTTCGGTGTCAGGCGTAAGTTATTGAAGCACAAACAGGATAGTAGGCATTACTTGTGGAAGATGGGAGGTCAAAGAAAAACGCGGCGACCGAAGTCGCCGCGTTGCATTGGGATCGAGTTTGTGGTTAGAAGGTAAACTTCGCGGCGATCTCCACGTTACGCGGGGTGAAGAGGAAACCGCTGTTGTTGGAACTGGTGATGGCGCGGAAAGACGGCTGATAGGTGAGCGTACTCGCGGTGGCGCTCGTGCCGGAGAATTTGTAAGCCGTGCTGGTGATGCCATCGATGTTCTGATGGTTGGCGATATTGAAGACGTTCAGCATCAGCTCGAGGTTGTAGCCTTCCTTGACGGCGATGGCCTTGGAGACGCGCATATCGTCAACGATGTGCCGAGGATAGGCGTAGGTATCGCGGCCAATGATTGGGACGTACGAGGTGGCCGAAGCGCCGTACCAACCCTGGAGCACGGCGTTATTGGAGTTATAGCCGGAGACAGCCGCTGAGTAGGGCAGTCCGTTCGACATCTGGAAGCTGGTGTCGAGATTCCAGTCATTCAACAGATAGCGGAGGGGGCTGGATTTGTCGACGCCGGGAAGCGAGTAGATGGCGTAGGCGACGAACCGGTTGGGTATATCCCAAGTGGAGTTGCCGTAGTTGGTGCGGGCGTTGGAATACGGGTCGAGCCAGTTTTCGGATCCACCGCTGAGGGTTGTGGAGGCGTTCTGATTGAAGTCGAGAGAATGCGACCAGGTGTAGTTGGCGTCGAACTGGATATTGCGAAGAGTGTGGTTCTGGACTTCAGCAACCATGGCGTTGTAGCTGGAGTTGATGTCGCTGAGGACCTCAGTGATGCCTTGATAGGTGGCGCCAACTGAGCCGAACAAGGCGGCGTTGCCATATTTGATGTAGGTCTTCGCGTTGTACTGAGCTCCGTTTTGAAGGGGACCCTTGCCGGTGGTGTCGATGATAGTGATGGTGGAAGACTGCGCGGTGGTGGGGTCGAGATTGACGTCGAGGTAATTGGGTAGTTCGCGTCCCAGCGCAGCGAGATAGCTGAGCGAGAAGACGGTGCCGCGGCCGAACTCCTGCTGCAGGGCCAAATCGTACTCGTGGACCATGGGGTTCTGCAGATTGCCGGCCAGGTAGAGGACGGCTGGTGTGGGTGCAGTGGTGGCGCCACCTGTGAACAGATAGGGCAGCATGGGGCCCTGCGGGGTATTGGATTGGGCGGTTGATTTGAAGGTTGTGGTGTACTGACCGCCGGTGAGGTTGCCGGAGTTCTGGTAGGTGAGGAGGATGAGGCTGTTGGGAATGCGGCCATAGTACATGC
This sequence comes from uncultured Acidobacteriaceae bacterium, assembly GCA_963758785.1. GTDB lineage: Bacteria > Acidobacteriota > Terriglobia > Terriglobales > Acidobacteriaceae > Telmatobacter. Next base: position 1,247,946 of record CAVWXA010000002.1, on the reverse strand, counting down.
CGTAGCCACCGCGCAGGACGGTCTTGCCATCGTTAAAGACGTTGTAGGCAAAGCCAAGCCGGGGTCCAAAGTTGTTTTTGTCGCTGGGATGGTTGGCGGTTTGCGGGAGCACGGAATTGGGAATTGGCGGAGCCGGAATGGCTTCGTAATCGTAGCGCAGGCCGAGCTCGATGGTCAGGCGCGGAGTGATCTTCCAATTGTCCTGCCCGTAATAGCCAGAGTCCGTGGTGGCGATGGCAAAGACCGGCGGCCCGTAGCTCTGGCCAAAGGATGAGTAGCAGGGGTCAGGTCCGACAGCTGACAAAGTCGCCGTAGCGAACTGCGAGCCCGCGCTATTGCAGGAGTCCGTTGCTTTGCCATTGAGATGGCTATAAATATCGGCCATGTAGTTTCCGATGTAGTTGTACGTGAAGTAGCCGTTGGGGTCGTTGTTGAGCACGTTGGTGTAATCGAAATTGTGGACGATGTCGACACCAAACTTGAAGGTATGGTTGTGGTGGACCCAATACACGCTGTCTCCGACCTGCCATTTCTGCTCGCGTGGATATGCGGTGCGGAAGGAGTAATAGGGTATACCGAGGTTGAAACCGATGGAGGTATCGAGAGCAACCTCCGGCACATTGCCCCCGGTGCCGACTAGATTTGCTTTGTCATAGGCGCTGAGGGGCTGAAGGCCCTCATCTTCCAATTCGCGGCTGTACTGATAAAGGACTTCGTTGCTGATGGAGGGAGTAATGACGCTATCGAGCTTGGCCAAGCCGTAATCGAGCTTGACGAAGTCAGTGCCCCAGGTATCGATTGCGTAATCCGCAGTGGTGTTGGTTTGCACATCGCCGGGCGCGTCCCAGCGCAGGCGATGGAAGAGAAAGCTGGCGCGATTCTTTTGATTCACCTGCCAGTCGATCTTGGGGGTGTTGATTTCCTGATAGCCATCACGCGGCACAAGGCCGAGGTCGGGAAGGAAGCTGGCGATACCCGCGGTATAGGCCGAGGCGCCCGCGGCATAACTGGCAAGGCCCTCGCGAGCGGCAAGGGTGCAGGCCGATTCATCAGTGGTATTGCTATCGCCGCTGAGATAGCCGGTGGTCACGTTGCAGCTTGCTCCGGTGGGCAGAGCTGCGGCCGGCGTGGCATAAAAGCCAGTGGTGGTACTGGAGACAGAAGGAACGCCAACGCCTGGGTTGATGTGAGTGTGCTGATCGTAGGTGTAAATCCAGAAAAGCTTGTCCTTGATGATGGGACCACCAACGGTAAAGCCGTAGATTTTGCGCAGGTCTTCGGGTTTGAACGGGGATGTGGTGAAACTCGTCGGAATCGGGTTGCCGCTGGTGTAGTTAGCCTTGGTGAGAGTGGTGAAGTCGTTATAGGCGTTCCAATTGCTTTCGCGATCGAAGAAATAGCCGACGCCGTGGATCCCGTTGGTGCCGCTCTTGGTGACGGAAGTGACGACGCCGCCAGCGGCGCGGCCATACTCGGCAGCGTACACGCCGCTGTTGACGGCGAACTCTCGGACTGCCATGCCGGATGTGGAATAAGCCTCGCGGGTGCGGCCGCGTTCCTCGCCCCACATGGCATTGTTGTCGTCGGCGCCATCGATCTCGACGTTGTTGAGCAACGTGCTGATGCCACGAACGCTGATGAGGCCGAATCCGCTGGAATCGGCAACGATGCCAGGAGTGGACATGGCCAAGGCCGACCAACGGCGATTATTGATAGGAATGTTGGCGAGTGCCCTCTGATCGATGCTGGCGGTGAAATCGGGCGATTCGGTGTTGACGACGGGAGCCTGCTCAGTGACGACGACTTCGGAAGAGGACGAAGCGAGAGCGAGGTGGGGCGACAGGCTGGTGGCCTGACCAACGACGATCACGACATTGTCGGCCGTGTAATGGGCGAAGCCGGGGGCGGTGATAGAAACCCGGTAGTCGCCCGGATCAAGCAAAGGGACGTTGAAGAATCCACTGCCGTCGGTGGTCGCCTTGGCAATCGCATTGGTTGCCTTGTTCTGGATGGTGATTACGGCGCCAGGAACCACTGCTCCGGACGGGTCCACAACAGTTCCGGTGACCCCGCCCTGAGTGCTGGTTTGCGCATTCAGGGTAATGGAGCCCAGGCACGCGGCGAGGAGAAAGAGAGCCAGGGCACCGAGCCCCAGGCGGATTCGAAGTAAAGTCATTAGGGTCCTCCAAAGTGGTAATTTGCGATCGACGAATGAATACGTGAATAAGAATCGCTGCTGCCTGTGCGGTCAATCCGCATTGAGTGCAGCGCGCGGAACGCGGCAAGAATCTAGCGCAAGTGCGTGAAAGCTTCAGGCCTGACGAGCAGGATTGCGGCCTTGTCGGTTGCGATTTCCCCAAATTCCAAGCTTACAAATTTTCGATGAATAGCTGGTAAATGATGCAATAAAAACGCGCGTGCGAAAAGCGATATATCCGAGCGATGAAGCGCTCGGGGACGAAGCGGGGCATTTGGATGGGGGATATCTGGGCCAATGTGGTCGGCGTCGATATTTTGCAGTCATGCCCTCACACAAATGCACTTCAAATCGAGCAACACCAGCTTCGAGGAATGCAAGTAATGTGGCCGCCTGAAGCAACTGGGCTTTTCGAAAATTCGATGACGCCCTCGCATCGCTGCCTGCTTGCATCTATTGTCCACATCAGCCTTGCCACAAGCATGGACTGAAATATGGCCCCGATCCGTCGATCGCGGGTTATGGCAATCTCTCGGGAAATGACATTGTAGGACAGTGGAACAGGGTTTTCCAAGGGGGAAATACGGGAAAACCGGGTGGGATCGTGGAGGAATGGGCGGACAGTCGCCAATCCATTGAAAATGAGGCGGATAGGTTGGCGACGCGACGCATTCGTTTCTTGTTGAACGCAATCAAGGGCTCGTGGGGATGAAACTGGATCAGTGGCCGCTGCCGGGGCCCCAGCGAAGGCGGACTCCGGCCTGGACCGTGAAGGGCAGACTCGGGTAGCCGATGGGCGCGATGTGCTGATCGTCAAGCATATCTTCGGTTTGCGCGAAAACATCCATCCAATTGAACAACTGATAGCTGCCGCCCAGGTCGAGTTTCGCATAGCCGTAGTCGAGATTGCGGTTGGGGAGAAGCAGGCTATTGCCGCCGTTGGCGTCTTCTCCTTCGAGATAAGTGGAGTCATCGCTGCGACTTGCGAATGCTGATGTGAAGGACACATTGAACTTCTTGTCAGCGAAAGTTGCGGTAAAGAAGCCCGTGTGCGGCGCACGGCGAAACGGGCGAGCACCCTTGAGCGGCGAATACGGTCCAACAGGAATTCCGTCGAAGGTGGGAACAGGGCCGAGAAGCAGGGCGTCGTCGTTGGTAAAGGAACGCTGCACGGCGGCGGCGAGATAGGTGTAGCCACCACGGAGAAAAAGATTCTTACCAATTCCACTCTCAACGGTAGACTCGATGCCCTGGGCGCTATACGCCTCGGAATTGACGGTCAATTCGTAGGCGAAGTTGGCTTGCAGGACTTGCTCGAGCTGCTGTTGCTGAGCGGCGGTGAGGTTGGGTAGAAGCTCGGGGATCAGGTCGAGGCCGACATATTCGATCTGTTTCCCGAACTCATTGTGAAAGTAGCTGGCGCGAAAGATGACGTGATCGCTGAGGAAGGTCTGTTCGGCGCCGCCTTCGTAGGTGCGCGCCTCTGGAGCGGAGATTTGGCCGATGTGCAGCTGCTGGATGGTCGACTGCGCGCCATTGCTCAAGAGAAATGCGTAAAGCGATTCGTCCTGCTCGGGGAGCGTGGGTTCACGATCGGACTCACCGTAATTGAACAGCAGGCGTGTGCCGCTGAAGACGCCACTTCGCGGGCGAAGCACGTAATAGGATGCTCCGGCTCGCTGCGGAGTCTGGACGCCAAAGAGCGAATAATGCTCGAGGCTGCCGCCTAGCGAGTAGTAGAAACGATTCTTGAAGTCGCCGTGAACGCCGGCTAGGTAGTCATAATTGGAGCGTTCGACAGGCGGGTAAAAGGAGCTGTTCGGTTCGGCGCCGCGCTCGTCCTCATATTGGAAACCGATGAGGCCTACCAAGTGGGGAGTGATCGTGATGTCGCCGCGGTAAACGAGCTGGTCGCGGTCGGAAACGATCTGGCTCTGGTCGACGTATCCGGTATTGCTGGACGCACAATCGAGGACCGCCTGGCCGGTGGCCGTGTAGCCGTTTGCACCTTTGATGGTTACCGTGCCGCCGAGAGTTCCAGGACCGAAGCAGTAGTCGGTAAAGCTCTGATAGTTGCCCGATAACTTCCAAAGAGTTTCCTGCTCGCGTTTACGCGTGAGGCCGTAAAGAACACTGTTGTGAATGGTGGGCGTGGTTTGGTTGTCGATGGAAGCGCTGGCGAAGATGGTCTGGTTTTTCTGTGTTGCGTTGTCGGCGACGCCATAAAAATTGATGGCGTTGGGGACGCCGACGGCAGAGACGCCGTAGTGGAGGGTACCGCGAATCTGCGTGGTGCTGTTGAGAGCCAGGCCGAGATTTGCCGCAGCCGTGCCGAGGTGGAATTCATCGTTGGGCAGATCGTTGGCGGTTTGGAGCCAACTGTAAGCGCCGAGGTAGTCGAATTTCTTGTAAGCTCCGGCGACTTCAAGCTGCTCGCGCGAAGTGTAGAATCTGCCGCCCTGGCCTTGGAGAAGCACGGAAGGGAAGTTGGTGGTGCCGTGCGGGGTGGTGAGACTGACCACGCCGCTTTCAGCGCCTGCGCCGAACAGGTTGGAATCGGGCCCGCGATAGACTTCAGCACTTTCGACTCCGGTGGTGGAGAGCTGCCCGAAGTCAAACTGATTTCCGAGGTCACCCGCATCAACGCCATCTATGAGGATTTTGTTATCGTCGGAGTCGCCGCCGCGCACGAAAAGCGAAGATTGGGCGCCGAGCTGACCTGATTGGACGATTGTAGTGCCGGGCATGAGCCGCAGAACGCTCGTGAGGTCGCCGCGCAACGCAAGATCGAGTGGACCAAGAACCGTGGTCGCGGAGCTGGTTTGTGGTTGTGGGGTGGGTGTGCCGGTGGCGGTGACCACAATGGACTCGCGCACCCAGGCCGGCTCAAGCACGAGGTTGCGCTCGACGGAATCAAACTGGCCGGCGTAGAAGTCGGGCGTTTGCAACTGGCGAAAACTCTTGGCCGAGATGATCAGAAAGAATCGGCCACTGGAACCGGTGAGAAGCTCGAAGCTGCCGTCGGACGATGAGACGGCCGAGGCAATGACCTGGCCATTGCTGAAAAGAGATACGCTGGCACCGGTGACCTTGGCTCCCGTGGCATCCGAGACAACGCCGCGGATGGAGGCTGCGGGGCAGTCGGCGACGAACAAAGCAAGCAAGAGTGCGGCGAATGCGCGAGCAAGGAGCGGTGTAAGCACGCGCGCGATGGCGCGGCCGCAGGCTAAGCGCAAGAGACTGGGAGTCGGCATGTGAGCTCCTTCGTTCCCCTCGGAACGCGAAAGCGGTTGAGTTCGCCTCGGACCGGTCTCCTGACTTGCGCTGATTTCAGCCGCCTTCCCAAAGTTGAACCGAATAGGTTCGACTCCAGTGGCTCGATGGGCACTTCCGCGTTGAGCGGACGGTCCCAGGCTGAAATTCTGCATCGTTCCCGCCAATATAGGACGGTAACTCCAGCAGACGCGCTCACAGTTGCGGGGCAGTGGCGGAGTTTCACCGCCTTCCCGTGCATCCTGGCGATCGCAGTGATGAGTTGAGCCACAGCGGGGCTGCGGCGGTGATGTCATGGAAACGACTTCCATGACATGAACACTTATAGCCCGAATGGGTCACGATGTCAAAGTGCGTGCCGAGGTGCAAACGGAACAGGATCGCGGGAGCCGCGGGGGCAAAAGAAATCGATCGACGATCGAGAAGCTGCTCGAAAAGAGGGCCCGAGAAGCGGCGAGAAAATCGTGGTGACCCCGGGCTGATTCGAACAGCCGACACGCAGTTTAGGAAACTGCTGCTCTATCCATCTGAGCTACGGGGCCACTTTTATCAAGAGCAATTTGCAGCAACGTTGAGTTTTTATCCTTCACAGTGCCTCACGGCAAGGAAGAATGGACAGCGGGCCGATAACCCAATTGATCCCACGGGTACTCAGTCTGAATCTCAGTCCAGCCCAAAAACCCACCCGTGAACTACCTTATTTTTCTTCCTCGTTGGATTGTAATTTGTCTCAGCTCTGGTTGTGCACTTCTATGAAGCCGGGCTTGCACTAAAAGACCGCGATCGTTCCGTCGGGATCGTAGGCTGGGCAGCCCCCTCCAAGAACGCTCAATGGAGTCGTGCTCCCCGAGGCATCTGCAGGAAACACAAAGATGGCTCCGCAGTAGGGATCCGTTGCTCTTACGTAGATCAGACCTGACGAATCCACAGCTACGCCCAGAAAGCCCGAGAAATTCCACATACTGGTCGAGCTCACAATCCGTAGCGGGGCTGCATCGCCATTGGCATCGGCAGTAAACTCCACCACAGCGACCCCGAAGAATTCATCTGCGCCTGTCGTCACGTAGAGATTTCCCTGGACGTCCGTCGTCATCCTTCCGAGCTCACTTAACTGTGTATGTGGACCGTTGATTACTCTCGACGGAACGACAAGCCCTGTGTCCTGTGGTCCGAAGACCGCGATCGACGATCCGTTCTGCACATACAAGTTATCCTTGCCATCCACAGCAATATAACCCGGCGTGAGAAGCGTTTCTCCACCGCCGTTCCATTGAATGTAGCGAACCGGTGCGTCAGACCCATTCGCCGTGACGCTAAAAACCGCCACGCCGTTGCCGTCGTTCACAAAGATTTCTCCCGTCGGGCTCGCTGCCATGTCGTTCACGTTCGCAATCGTCGTCCCGGGCCCAACGGACAGTGACCGTATCGGTGACCCACCCACAGCATTTGGTGTGTACACATCGATGCTTGACAGGTTATCTCCGCAGCCGAACGGAAACTGAAAGGCAAGCAAATAAACATTCCCTTGTCCGTCCACCGCCGGAAGACAGCCTTCCAGCGATGCATAAGGAGCGCTGCCGTTATCGGCCGCGTTGTAAACCAGGGTGGGCGCCCATCCGTTTGTCCCGACGATGACACTTGGTCGGCCAAGGCTCACACCGACGGAATAGGTTGGTGGCAGGGAATTGGCGGGTGGGGCATTTCCGGGCGTGTTCCCTGCGCTTTGAGGCGCGGGTTGACTGCACCCGATCACCAGAGCCATCACACACCCGCATAACACAAGATTGTGAAAATCGGTATGCTTCACGGTCAGTCCCTTCCCTTCATCGCCCGCGATCGTGCCTCCTACCCCCGGGGGTTTTGAAGGTCCTGGGCACGCGCGCCTGTATGAGGCTCCTCCCCGAATACAACGAGCGACCTACCGGCGCAATTCTCCGCGCCTCCTAAAAAAGTGACTTTTTTCTCCCCTCGTATTTTCAGCAATTTAGGGTGGGTTTATTTTCACGTCGCCGCGCACTGCGAATCACAGATCAAGCAGATCAATGAAGTCGGAGCGGAATCCGAATTTCCGCAACGGTAACTGATAAGTGGTCGGAGCTAGATAAATGCGAGCTCCGATTTGATGGCGGAGTAGTTTCGGGAAAGCCAAGTCTGGGAAATATGACCGCTGCGCAGCTCGACGAATATGTGGGTGTGATCGGGGATGTCCTTCTGTCTTGCAGAGCGGCGAAGCGGCGAATAAAGGTCTATCATGCGGGGAATGAGAGCACCTTGGCGCCGGGAGGCAAGCCGTTTGAGACGTCGGACGAATATCTGAGTACGCATCCGGATCCTGCAATCGATCTCTCGAAGTAAATAGAGGCCGTGGAAGCAATTCTTAGAACCTGAAAAGTCCGGTGATCGGTAAATGCCGCGTTTCTGACTTCTGTGAGCAATATTGACCAACGCCGTTGTCGTCCTTGTGGTGGAATGTACCGAACCGTCCGTTGGGGAGTGAATCCGTTGGCCCCGAAAAGTCAGTCTTTCGATTTGCGCGCTTTCCTTACAACCCCTGGCGATGGAAGGCAGATGGTGTTCTTTCGGAAGGGACAGATGATCTTCGCTCAGGGCGATGCAAGCGACGCGGTGTTCGTCGTTCAAACGGGATTGGTAACTCTCAGCGCAAGACCCCAGGGAACCAAGGAAACGAGCAGGCAAGCCGTCGTCGATATATTCGGCACGAAGGACTTCGTCGGCAAATGCTCGATTGCGGGTGAGACCTTTCGCCCTGCGTCCGCCCGCGCGCTCACTGACTGCCGGCTTCTACGAATTGAAAAAATGGCGATGAGGCGCACTCTTGCGCGAGAAGTGATGCTGTCGAACGCGCTTTGTGCATCTCTATTGGCTCGGGACGCCGGCCTTCAGCAGGATTTATTGGATCAGCGGTGTAGTTACGCCGAAACGAGATTGGCACGCGTTCTCTTACGTCTCGCCCAATTGGATGCGTACTCCTCACCTGAGACCAAGGTGGAGAGAGTCTGCCATAAGGTGTTGGCGGAAATGGTAGGAACCACGCGGTCCAGGATCTGCGCTTTCATGAAGAAGTTTGAGGCCGCAGGACTCATAGAGTACACAGCTAAAAGTAAACGCCTGCGAGTCAGTGATTCCATTCTCGAAACAATGCCGGATAGTTTCCGTTCCTACACTTGAAAAGGTGGGATCATGACTTTCACGCGCGAACCCGTCAGAATGTCAGGGATGCTGCGCGGCCAACGGCAAATGGCGAGATGCACGGTGTCGGCTACGAGGGTGACCCTGCTAGGCACCCGGCTCAGCAAGGATTGTCGGTATGCAATTGACTGGGTTTCAATGCCGTTGCCGATGGGAGACTACATATTGGCACTTGAAGGCGAAGACAAGACCGTCAACATGCGCCACTCCAAGGGTGGATGGCAAGTAATCTAGAACCGAATTTGTGAATGTCGCCGGGAAGGAGCGAATCTCATTATGGAGAGAGGCGATGCTGTTTATATTCTGGTAACTCCCGCCCCCCATCCCCTTTTGGGGTTAAGTGCTTTCCCTGCAATCGTTTGAACCCCCCATCATTTGCTGCAACCAGCTGATTCCAAAGGGGTTATTCGCTATGATCCGCAATTCAAAGGACTTAGGTGCCGTTTTTCAGGACGTTTGAACAGCGGATGGTGCAATTCGCTCTGAGAGCGGCTGATTTTCTGCGTGTACTGAGGTTGTACAGGGTTTCGTAATCGCATCGAAGTCATTCATTTTCTGCTGGTTGGAGACAGTGTACTGGGGTACTGACTCAGTATCCGGGCCGGATTTGGGGCAAATCGTCTCCGCACTGATGCCGACGGTCACGATGTTGCGCTTTTTTCGCATACGTTGGGCTCCGAGAGACAGGGAACAGGGATCAGGGAACAGGGATCAGAAAAGGCCCCCGCGCCATGGCCCGCTGTTTTGGTGATGCTAAGTTGATTGTGCGCCAATAGGGGGAAATTATATGCAAACAAGGAGCAGGAATCAGGGGTCAGGGATCTGGCGGCGAATGAGGGAGTTAGCACGTGCGCGAGTTGGCGTTCAGAGGCGCGAGGGGTTGACTGGGAAAGACAGGGTTCAGGGGTCGGGGATCAGGGGTGAGTGGAAAGCGCTGGGGCAAGGAGGCAGGGCGGGGTTGGAAGGTAGGGCTGGCGATCACCCCAACAATCACGGACCCATTGTTGGGGACGCCGATGCGACCGTGGTCTTCAAAGCCCACCCTAGCGAAGCCAGGATGGGGCACCTGGCAACTTGTCCCCTTTCTTGAATTGAATCCAAGAAACAGCCCTTCCAGGTTTGAGCGATAATGAGAGGGATGGCGTGTGAACATGCAAATTTATATTTGGATTACTTTGGCGGTGGTTCTTGTCGGACTCATACTTTTGGGCTGGCGGTACCAACATCGTCGCGCCTGGTCGACAATCAAGCAGGACGAAACCATGCGACGCCACATCAACAGAAACTATGACTGAAAGACGGGCTGTGCCAAGGATCGCATATTCGAGAATTACATTGGCGGAAACGGCGGGACCTCTGTTGCGGTGTCCGCGATCTAAATTTGCGCAATCATTGTCATTTCACCGGTGTTATAAACGCAGCTCCGGCCTTGTTACCGGCGGTTCCTCAAGAAATGCTCTTGATTGCCCCATTTCGGTGTTGCGAGTTACCATAGCTCCCGTTTGTGTTCCTGTGTAGAACCTTCGGATGAAGCGAAAACTCCCTGGCCTGTTGTTGCTGATCATGTTTGCGCACGGCGCGGCCGCAGTGGAACCGGCTTGCTCGCTGTCCCTTCCCGCTCTACGGGTAAAACGCCCCGACATTTTCACCGATCAGCAAGAGCAATGGCTTGGCGATGCACAGGCCGACATGATCGAGCCGCGGTACACCTTGCTGACAGCCGATCAAAGCACCTACCTTGACGAAATCGGACAGCGGCTCCTGAAACAACTTCCTCCTACATCCATTCACTACACGTTTCGCATCTTCGAGTCGCCCGATCTGCGTGCTTTCTCGCTGGCTGGCGGGCATGTATACATCAGCCGCAAACTGATCATGGATGCGCTCAACGAGGACGAGCTTGCCGCGATGCTTGCGCAGGAAATCGGCAGGATTTATATCCACCATTCAGCCTCCTCTGTCACGCGCCGCATGGAGAAGCTCACGCATGTCAAGGAGCTTGGTGACCGCGCCGACGTGTACGACAAGTTTGAGCGGATGCTGAATATGCCTCCCGACCAATCCGCGTTTCTTGATGCATCCGAGCAGGAACATGACGAGTTGCTTGGGGATCGCGTCGGCCTCTATGCCATGATCAAGGCCCACTACGATCCGAAGGCCTTCGCCACTTTTCTCGATCGCGTCAATAACAACGGCGGTTTCACTGGCAATCTATTCACCGACGCTTTTGATCTGACGCCCCTCATCAGCTTGCGCGTGCGCATGGCAGATAAGCTTGTCTCCGCGCTTCCCGGAAGTTGCCGCGATCCGCGCCCCTTGTATCGATCGGGTTTCAAGCCTTTTCAGCAGGCCATTCAGCAGCAGCGAATCAACCCCATTGTTCCCGCCACTCCGGGGCTGACCTTCCTTGCTCTCCAACAGCCCATCAATCCGGCGCTGGAAAACGTCGTCATCAGCCCCGACGGGAAGTTCATTCTCGCTCAGGATGCCTGCCAGATTCACGTGCTCTCTGCCTCGCCTCTCAAATTGCTTTTTTCCGTCGATGCGCTCGGGGCAGAGATGGCCCAATTTACACCGGACTCACAGGGCCTCGTGTTCAATTACAACGATCTCCATGTCGAGCAATGGCAGCTGGCTACTGGTAAGCCGTCGGATATTCAGGACTTTGTTGACTATGCGGGATGCGTGCAGACGACCGTGTCGCCCGATGGCAATGCGGTGGCCTGTGTCAGCCAGTTTGGAGACTCCGTCTGGTTGAAGCTTTATGACATCCATAGCGGCCAAATGCTTTATCAGAATCTGCACTTCTTTGATAAAAGCGTCAGTTTCGGCAACTCCAACGTCCACATCACCCCGAATTTTCAGGCCCTGATGCGCTGGTCGCGCGACGGTCGCTATTTCGTCGCCACATCGGGCACCGCAGCCATGGCCTACGATCTCACGAATCACGCGACGGTCCGCCTGGAGGGCGCTCTTTCAAATCTCGCGCAGGAGAGATTTGCTTTTCTCGGATCGGACAAGATGGTTTCCACCTGCGACTGGAACAACAAAACTGGAAGCGTCGGCGAAACGTACACCATGTGCGACACGACGTTTCCCGCCGGGCAAGGCGTGAAGAAATTCCAGTTGCCGGCCGGCTGGCTCGCGAGCGTAGCAGGAGGAGATCGCCTGCTCTTCGGACCGCTTACGCACTCTGCCGCTGCGCTTCTCAATCCGGCAAATGAACAGGTCGACGAAGAGTTTCCAGACGAGACGGTCGATGTGCGCGGCGACGAGTTGGCAGGTGAAATTCCCGATGGAGGCATCCAGGCAGGGAACGTGCGCGCGAATCCCCAGCGCGTCGCTTTGCCGGTTACTCCGCTCACTACAATCGAAGCCAGCGCCTTTAGCCCGAGCGGACGCTACCTGGCTGTCTCCAACCGCGCGCGCGGGGCCGAGTGGGATCTATCCACCGGCAAACGGATGACTATCACCAGGCCGTTCCGCGCCGTTGCCATCGACGATACCGGCAATCTGGAGGCCGCACTGATCCCTCACGAACTCATTCCGTCCGTCGATCCCGGCATTGACAAGCTCACGCACAAGTATGTCCCTGGGCTATCTCCGCACGTTGACCCTTTGCAACTCGGAACGGTTCGGGTTCTCTTCAAGCCTCTCAGCATTCAGCAATTCATGAATAGTGAAGTCAGAATGGAGGCGTACGATGCCAGGACCGAAGCGCAGCTATGGTCCAAGACCTATCCAGGGCCAGTTCCGGAGATGGTTCAAGCCGACGGCGATAAGACCCTGTTTATCACGGATCGCACGAGTTGGGCCGGCGGCGGGAAACTGATTCACACCTCCGACCTGCCTCTCCAGTTCATCAACCCAGCGGGAACTGTCGTCGGAGTCATGTCCAATCGTACGGGTAAACCTGAGCATGTTCTTTTTGCTCCCCAGCTTTCTGTGGGCAACGGGCAGAGCAATGAACCGCCCGCAGGGTTGTTTGGAAGCCTGCTGGCGGTTTACGGCAACAACAACGATACGACCGTTTATCGGGTTTCAGACGGCTCCCGCGTTATCGCCTTCTTCGGGCGCGCCCTCGCGGGGGATGACACACTCGGAATGGTCGCTGCGACCAACCGGATTCAGGAACTGAACATTTACGAGACCGCTCACGGCAAAGTGTTGGCGCACTACCTGCTCGATCAGGCGGTCATTGCCGCGCGCTTCGTTCCGGAACGCAATCAACTGCTCGTCCTTACAGCTGCACAGCATGTGTATGGCATTGATCTTTCCAAGCTTTCCAGCGAAAACTAACTCCCGCATTCAGACTTAAATCCATACCGAGTCACAAGGACGCTTGGTTCTCACACTGCTTGCGATGGTGGCGACCCGACAGCAATCCGACGAATTCGCTTGTGAGATGCATCCTTCCAGTTAGTTCAAATGGTTGCAGACCGCTATTGGGAAGTTACTCCCAAACGAGGTTATTTCCTCATCGGGCGACGTTCGCCCGCGACTACGCAAGGGTTCATGAAGCGTGAAGCAGGTCGGTTAATTGTTGCGCGTTGCCGGAATGGCAATCTGTTTTTGGAGAGAGGCACACGCTATTGACGCTGCCCTACCCCACGAGCGGTACAATTCAAGCGGCTCAGCGTTAAAAAAGGAGATGCGGGATGTCAGGGAGTGTTGGATTGATGCTGACTTTTTCTGTGGTTGTCGTGGTGTTGTTCTTGCTTGCCCCGGTCCTCGCGTCGTTTTACAGTATTGGCCCGACCCAGATCGGGCTTGTGCGAAAGAGATTTGGTGGGAAGTTGCCAGGCAACAACCCTGTAGCCTTTGAAGGCGAAGCCGGTTATCAGGCCGAACTTCTCATGCCTGGGGTGCGCTTCAAGTTCAAGCCGTTTTTCGCTGTGAGCAAACACCCGTGGGTGCAGGTGCCGGCGGGACAGATTGGCGTTGTCATCGCACAGGTCGGCAAGCCCACGCCCATCGGCGCCAAGTCAGGCAGGTACGATTCGGCTTTCGGCAATTTCACCGACTTTCGAACATTCGTTGAGAAGGGCGGGGAGAAGGGCGTTCAAAGACCAGTTCTCTCTCCAGGCACACTGGCACCGATTCATCCGGTAGCTTTCCTGGTCATCACCAAGCCACAAGTCTTCGGCGTACCGGTTTCAGACGAGTACAGGAGACTCGCCGTCGGCAACAAACTCGACTTTCATGCCTTCGGGGTGGAGGAGTGGCAGCTTAACGTCACGCGAATTGCACCCAAACCGACCGGCGAAGGCAGCAAGGTTGTGGACATGATCGGAGTGGTCACTGCATTGGACGGCGAACCCTTACCGGCTGGCGCCATTGCCAGCCGGCTTGGCGGATTCAAAGACGTCAGTGACTTTGAAGGGAAAGCCGGCGTCACTGACTTCGAGCTGATGAGTCTGATCCTCGGCAGCAAGAACGATCAGCACAACAACTATCAGGACTTCCAGAAGTTCCTGGAGGCTGGTGGAAAAATCGGACTCCAGCACGACCCGCTGCTCTATGGCGCTTACAACCTCAATCCGTTTCTGGTTCGAGTGGAACAAGTACCAATGCTGGTTGTGGAACAGGGACAGGTCGCCGTGATCAAGGCATACGTAGGACTGCCCACACAGGACACGTCGGGCGCAAATTTCAAATTCGGCAGCCTGGTTCGCCCCGGCCACCAAGGCATCTGGCAGGAGGCGTTGAGGACGGGGAAGTATCCGATCAATCCGCGGATTTACGACGCGAAGCTCGTTCTCACGTCAATACTCAAGCTTGATTGGGCGAAGGACGTGACAGGAGCTCATGGGCTTGATGCACGTCTTGAGCCAATCATCGCAAAGAGCAATGAGGGCTTCGTGTTTAGCATTGATCTGCAGGTTCTCATTCACGTCCCGGATACAAACGCGCCACGCGTTATTTCCATGGTCGGTTCCATGGAGAACCTGGTGAACGAAGTTCTGCAGGCGGCCGTCGGCAATCTCTTTCGCGATCGGATAGGCGGCATGGAAGCGATTATGTTCATCCAGACGCGGCAGAAAGTCCAAGAAGAGGCCTTCAGCTACATCCAGGGAAAACTCGCCGAGTATGAAATCGAGACCAGGGGAGTTTATATCCAGGATGTCGTCTACCCCGAGCAGCTGGTTGCTGTGCTGACGCAGCGTGAAGTCGCGCATCAAGAAGTAGAGACATTCAAAATGCAGCGTCAGGCCCAGGATCAGCGGATCGAGACGGAGAAGGCTCGTGGCACCGCCGACATGCAGGTGGACCTTGCCAAGGCGAAGGTCGGAGTAGACATCCAGACAAACAGAACCGAGGCGAGGATGAAGGAAGCCCAGGGCGAGGCGACGTATATTGAGCAAACCGGCACCGCGAGGGGAGCCGAGGTTCGTGCGGTGGGTTTGGCTAACGCCGAGGCATATCAAAAACAAGTCGAGGCGCTGGGCAAGGGGCCCACGTCGCTTGTGAATGCCATCAAGGCACTCGCGGTCGGCAACAGCGCTTTTGTTCCCAGAATCCTGGTCGTTGGCGGCGGGGGCAATCAGGGGGTCCTTGAGAGCCTTGGAGCACTGCTAATGGACAAGCTCGACACCAGCACTCCTGAACCTGGCCCTGCCATTCCCGCCGCCGACAAGCCTGACGCGGCTCGCCTGACAAAAAAGTCGGTGCCTTCATCAGATACCTGAGATGTTCTCTCTTTATGAAGTGTTTGCAACAGGCTTAACCGTCCGATAAGTCTCTGCAGTTCATGCGGGGCGAATGACCGCCATTCCGGAGATGACTCCAAGATGGAGTTATGTCCAGATCGCCGACAATTCGTCCGGAAATCGGTCTCAGAGCTGCACGAGCGATCCTAATGGCAATTTTCTCTGAACCTCCCTTCGGTCTCGTCCAAAAATTGAAGGGGCGCAAACTGCGGGTACTTCCGATCTTTCGGGCTAGCCGGCAGCCTCTAAGGCAGATGCAAGGGAGGCGAAGTTATCTTCGCGCGACTCCTGGCATAGCCTCTCAGCTGTGCCGGCATCGACAGGTCTCGAGAACAGGTATCCCTGGAAGTAGTCGCAGCCCAGATCCCGGAGTGTGTAAAGCTGTTGCTCCGTCTCCACGCCTTCGGCGATGACCTCTAGTCTGAGGGAGCGCGCCATTTGCAAAATCGCCTTCACTATATCGCGGCTGCCGTTTCCGGCGGTCATTTCACGAATGAAGGAACGATCGATCTTGAGCGTGTCGAAGGGAAGCCGCTGCAGGTAGCTCAGCGAAGAATAACCAGTCCCGAAGTCGTCTAATTCCAACCGGACATTCATCGACTTCAGGCGGTTGAGGGTGGCCAGGGTTTGCTGGGCGTTTCCCATGATCGAGCTTTCGGTCATTTCCAGGGCCAGGGATTCGGGGTTCAGTCCGGAATCGACCAGAGCGGATTTCACGTCCTGAATCAGGCGAGAATCGTTCAATTGCCGGGCGGACACATTGACGCTGACCGTGAGTGGATGAAGGTGAGCGAAGCGCCTTTGCCATTCGGCCATGCGCCGGCAAGACTCGCGCAGGACCCAGCGACCGAGGAGAACGACGATATCGCTTTCTTCAGCGATGGGAATGAATTCGCCGGGGAGGATGAGTCCGCGTTTCGGATGGTTCCAGCGAACCAGCGCCTCGAAACCGCAAATCTTATGCTCGTTGTGCGACACGATCGGCTGATAATAGACGACGAGTTGTTGTTTCTCGATGGCCTCGCGCAAACCGTTTTCGACCTCGAAGCGAGTGACCACCATTTCGCGCATCCCCTCGTTGAAGAACTCGAAGCGAGCTTTGCCGTTGGTCTTGGCGCGATACATGGCGGTGTCGGCATTGCGCAGGAGTTCTTCTGCTGTGTCGCCGGTAAAACCGAGGGCAATTCCAATGCTGGCGGAGACAAACATGCTGCGGTCCTCGAACTGAAACGGCTCGCTAAGCCTCTCCAGGATTCGCGCTGCGACAATCGCGGCGTCTGATTCGTGCTGCACGTGACCGAGGAGGATGGCGAACTCGTCTCCGCCGACGCGCGCGGCGATGGACTGCGCGGGGCCACCCACGCGTGAATTGCCGCGGATGCTCGAGCGCAATCGCCTGGCAACATCGATGAGCAACTCATCGCCAGCCGCATGTCCAAGGCTGTCGTTGACCATTTTGAACTGGTCGAGGTCGATGAAAAGGACCGCGAAAGGGGCGTCTTGCTGGGGCGCGGCGTCGATCGCGGATTCCAGGCGGTCGATGAAATACAGGCGGTTCGGGAGATGGGTGAGCGGATCGTCGATCTTGCCTTCAGTGATGTCTGTCTGTGAGCCGGCCATGCGGAGGGGCTTGCCGAAAGAGTCGCGCACTGCAACACCGCGACTGAGGGTCCAGATGTAAGCGCCTGTATTTGTGGCGCATCCGATATTCACACACGAACTCCGGAGTCTTTCCCTCGCAATGCGCGGCAATTCCGGCGCGAACCCTTTCCCGGTCGTCGGCATGAATGTGACTGAACCATTGTTCGGGGCCAGACCAGGTTTCGCTCGCCGAGTTGCCAAGCATATGATTCCAGCGGGGAGAAAAGTAGATTTCGTTCGTAGCGAGATTCCAGTCCCAGAGTCCGTCGTTGGCGCCACGGGCGGCAAGCGCATAACGCTCCTCACTGACTCGAAGGGACTTGAGGGCAAGGTTGAGTGCTTGTTCACGCGATTCGATCTGGGACAGCATTTCATTGAACGAACGAATCAGGAGCCCAGTTTCGCCGCCTGCGCGTGTTCTGACGCGGATGGAGTAATCCTTCTGAGTTGAGACATAACTTGCGGCGGCGGCCAACTGCACGAGCGGAGCTCCGATTGAGACGGCAAGGCGCAAAGAAGCCAGGAATGTGGCCAGGACGGAGAGGAGTAGGACCAGAGTAGCGATTTTGACGTATTCAAGAAGTTGGGAGCGAAGATCACCAAGATCGAAAACCAGAGCGATTGACCCAGTGCGCTGGCCATTGAGCAGGACCCCGCGGAAAAGTGTGAGCGAGCGGCGGTCGAAATAGGCACCGTCGGAGCGCAGACCCGCAAGGATCTGCCCGCTTTGAGGGCTGCCGGGACTGCGATATTCCGCGAAGCTATTCCCCTCGTTGTCGTAGAGGCGGGCCAACCGGACGTGCGGCTCGGTAGCGAGTGCGTTGAGCATCTCCTGGGCTGTCTGCTTATCGTCGAATGCAAGAGACGCCGCTGAATTGGCACCGAGCGTATCGGCCAGGGCGGTCAATTCACGAACGGCGCTGGAACGATAATTCTCGCGCTCATAGATGCCAAACCCGAAAGAAGCGAGCAGTACCGCAAGCGCGCTCGCTGAGAGAATCAGGAGGGCCAGATTCATGCGGATGGGCAGATTCCTCGGGTGCATGAGGTCAAATTCCGCCTTTCGTTCCGTCGCCAAGAGTCACTGAAGAGGCGAGGATGAGCAGTCGCGAGCTGATTTTGAGATGAGCCGAGTCGGCAGCTCCCAGGTTGATGTCGAAGCGAATTTTATTCTGCTCGAATCGGAAGCGGATCATCCCGCCGGAGCCCAGGAAATCATCTGACTCTCCAACAGTGAGCACCGGCAAATTTCGAAGAGCCGCCAGCGGGAGAACCTTGCCCTCGCTCCTGCTAATGAAGAGCATGTTGCAGCCACGTGCGGCCTGGGTCAGATGAACGTGTCGAACACGAATGGTTCTCGAAGCGATCTGCTGTCCCTGGATTGTGTTTTCCAATTCGTCGTAGAACGCATCGTCTTCCAGGGTGCAAAGGACAAGCGGACTGCGATTGTCGTCAAAAGCACCGGCAGGCCACTGAACGAGTTGGGCGAAGTGAAACAGGAACGCAGCTTTCAGCTGATATTCATCGCCCGCCGGCTGTGCCCAAGCGGTGACTGACCCTGTCATAGAAAGTACCGATGCGAAGAGCATGACCGACCAAAACGGGGAAAGGCCGACCCGCAGAGATGGGAGGAGCCGGGAACGCGGATCCAGGGCTGCCTGTCCTGCTTTCGTTTTGGTTCTAGAGCTCAATACCGTTTCCTCATCTGAGCTGCCGGACGGTCCGGGCGAAGAAGTTCCGTTTGTGGGCCACGCGCGTTCGCTTCACATCCAGCCTCAGAAAACATACGCGATCCTTGCAAAGATGTTGCGGGTGGTCAGGGTCTGGATGGCGGAACCGCCGCCGACGTATTGCTCCCTGCGCGGATAAAGCAGGTCTTGTCCACCAATATCCATGTGAACGCACTCTGCGACGTCCCATTGGAAGTTGGTCTGCACGCGATAGTACGATGGGAGTGCCGGCGCGGATTGCCCGCCCAGACCGGATGGCAACGGGCCGGTATATTGCGCCAGCATGTTGAAATCCAGATTTTTCTTGAGCGAGTAAGACGAACGCACTGCGAAGTGATTGGCCGGCGTACCCGTATTAAATCCGACTGCAGTACTGGTATCGTTGCTCTGTGAATTTGCGCGCATTTCCAACTTCAGCCACGAGTACGAGGCCGTCATCCTCCAGGAAGAAGTCACGTTCCACTTTGTCGCAAATTCTGCGCCGAAGCTTTTGCCAAACAGGTTGTTTGCCCATTGCACCGGATACTCGGTGTATCCCACGTGGACCACGGGCGCAACACTCTCATTGGTTTCGACGTCGTTGTAGTTGTTGACAAACCCCGTCGCATCGATCGATGCGCGCTTGAATTGCAGACGATAGCCGGCTTCATAGGCCAGCAGATGCTCGTCTTTGTATTTCGGGTTGCCGACGAGGGTTGTAGCGTCAACTCCGTCCGGGCCTTGACTCGCATTCAACATGCGATTCATGGATGTGTTCAGGATGTTGGGAATTTTCATCGCTTTTGATACCGAAGTCCACACCGCCGCGTTCTTGATTGGTCTCCAATTCAGCCGCAAACTCGGCTGAAAATCAAAACCTGTGAAGCGATTGTGTTCGGTCTTTCCGCCGGCGGTCAGCGAAAGCATCTTCGGAACCAGCGCAATCTCGTCCTGGATAAAGCCACTGAACAGGGGGTAGTGCTGGCTTGCCGGCGTAATCGTCAAGAACGGCGTGGGTGGAGCGTAAAACTGCGAATAGCGGTAGCCTGCCCCGCCCACAAGGTCATGTCTCGAGCTTATGTGGAAGTGGTCCTGAGCGTCGACGTCCACCGTACTCAGGTTGTCCGGCCGCTCGGTTGCGTCGCGGTCTTCCTTTGCGTAGTAAACCTGCACTTGTGATTCCTGGCCATCGGAGTAAGTGTGCGTCCAGCGTCCCAAAATGGATCCGCCCAAAACTGAGTTGAAGCCAGCGACCTTCGTTGTGAACGGAGCAACCAATAGGGGCTCAGTCAGCGGCTCGCCGAAGCTTCCGCTTTCGGCATTCCCTGCGAGCATGAACGCGTCGTGTTCCCTTGACTTCATGTCCAAGCGGAATCCGCCATCCAGGAGATGCCACCCGTCTCCTGCCCAGCGCCCCGCCGCGTCCTGGTTTCCGAATGCGTCAGTGTATTTCGAGAAGATGCGATATGTGCCACTCGTACCCATCAAGCCGCCATACCGCGCCGTCAGCGTCACCGGCATATCGCTGGCCGAAATTGCACTGAACAGTTCACCCTGCGTGGCCTGCGAAGAGCGCGTGATGATATTCACCGTGCCATTGACCGCATTGGTTCCCCACAGCGATCCGCCCGGCCCACGAATCACTTCGATCCGATCGATGTCGTCCATGACTAAGTCGATGCTGTCCCAGTAAATTCCGCCGAAGATCGGTGAATAAAGACTTCTGCCGTCGATCATCACCAGCATCTTGTTGCTGAAGCGTTCGTCGAATCCGCGAATTCCCACATCAAACGTACTCGCATCAATCTGATTCACATCCATCCCCGGCACCAACCGAAGGGCGTCGGGAACATTTCGCGCGCCCGAAGCGCGAATCTCCTCGCGAGTGACGACGTACACCGCTGCCGGAGTGTCGAGCAACTGCTCGTCTTTCTTACTGACTGAACTGATTCTGGTTTTCATCAGTTCTTCGATGCTTTTCTGGGCAAGGTCAGGAGCCGGCTGAGCGCAGACGCGAAGGCAGGGAAGGACGACAAAAGCAAGCGCAGCAAGGATCCGCGCCCACCGAACGAAGCCGGGAAGGGAATTAGCGGTGCTTGAGAGATCGCGCAGTTTCCGGACGGCAATGCATCGAAACGGGTCAGTTAGCATTTTCGTACACCCACGTTTTCGCCCAGGCATCTGGGTCGGGCCGCAAAGGGCAGGAATAGTTCGGTGCAGCATCCATTGCTGCCAAAGTGCCCAAAAAGGAAGACATAGGTCATCAAACGAATCAACGTCGAGGCGTGATCCGTGCCACGAAATGCCCTTTTCGTTGTGCAGTTTTCGTATCATAACCCGTGCAAATGAACCATATCGGCAAAAGTCGTGGTCTCAAGCAGCGAATCATCCTTAAACGTCATCTGGAAAGGATGTCGGGAGCGGTCCACAGAGGGGCGGATCGCGGCGGGGCGAATCCCTTGTCAGCCGCGCTGAGAGGTTTTCAAGCTAACAAGGGAGAAGTCGAGGGTGATTCGGAGAGGTGAATTTCGACGCGATCTCTCCCGTTCTTCCCCGTTCTTCTTGGCTGTATAGAGCGCCTTGTCCGCCCGTCCAATCGGTGGCGTTGATCCGTATCGATGCTGGTATCGACGACTTTGATCCCAAAGCTCGCTGTGATTAGAGTCTTGGTCTGGGATAACCAGACCGGCTCGCTCTCGATAGCCTGCCGGATTCGTTCAGCGCTTTGAGCGCACTGTTCAAGGCCATAACCGCGGAAGACGACCAGGAATTCCTCACCACCGTAACGACCGACAGAATCGTACGACCGGATAGACCGTTGCACGCGTTCGGCGACGCTGCGCAAGACCTCATCGCCGCCCTGGTGACCGTAGCCAATGCGCCATTTGCTAACAAGAGGGCGCGAGACATCCCCCTTCCGAAAAAGGCAAAAGCGCCGCCGCAAAATCCCGAAATGAATCTGCAAACTTACCCGTACTGGTTTGAATCAGATTGTCTCTCCGAACGCAATGCCGCGTCGCTCGTTGCCGAGCATCGCCATTATGATCGCAAAGACAAAGACGAAGGCGGCAGTGCCGGCCATTGCGTTAGAGTAGCGGCCATTCCGAACAAGGGCGGCCTCGACGTAGACGACTGCGCTGGCCAGCAAAACTCCACATTGATTGCCGAGACCGGGTAGTGATCCCCGGATTGAGTCGGGGGACAGTTCGGATAAGTGAGCGGGTAGCACTCCCCAGGCGCCCTGCACGCAGAACTGGATGAGGACCGCACCCAGGATCAGGCGCAGGAGCGAATGCGAGAATGCCCACATGGGAATGACGCAGAGCCCGGCGACGAGGGCCAGTACGATCGAACGGCGACGGCCGAGCTTATTGGAAATTGAACTGACTGAGAGGGCGCCCGCTATGCCGCCAATCATCGAGAGCGCCGACAGAAAGGCGCGCTCTTTGGCCGGGATTCCCCACTGGCGCTCGAGGAATGTCGGGTAAAGATCCTGGGTCCCATGAGATGTCATATGCATGGTCATCATGAAGATCGTGACGTAGGCGAGAAGCTTCCAGTGCTTCGCAAGCGAGTGCCAGAGGCTCCGCCAGTTTGTTTGATGAGTTCGTTTCCAGACCGCTGACTCTGTGACGCTGAAAGCGACAAAAGCAGCCGCGCCCAGAGCCGGAACAGGACCCAAGAAGAAAAGCGTGCGCCAGGAGAAATGGCCATAGAGAAGGAAGTAGGCCGCGGCTGCGAACAGGTAACCTACCGCGTAGCCCTCCTGAAGAAGCCCCGAAAGCACACCGCGAAGACGAATGGGGACCTTTTCCATAGCCAGCGAAGCGCCCACGCCCCATTGACCACCCATCACGATGCCGAAGAGTGCGCGGATGAGGATAAATAGTTCGAAGGTGCGTGCCAGGCCAGTAAGGACTTCAACGACGGCGAACGCCAGCAAATTGATGATCAGGGGGAGGCGCCGGCCATAGCGGTCGGCAATCATGCCGAAAATGAAGGCCCCTACCGGGCGCAGGGCTAAAGTCGCAGTGAGGGCCAGCGCGATGGTCTTGTCGTCTTTGCCGAAGCTGTGGCCGATGGCCGTTAGGCTGAAAACGACGAGAAAGAAATCGAATCCGTCGAGAGCCCAGCCTGAAAAAGCGCACACGAACGAACCGAGCCACGGATCGCCCGCCAAGGTTGAGTTTCGTGCATTCAGGCCGGACGCTACCATTCGACCTCGAGAAGAGAATACGGCGTTGCGTCCGGAAGGCTGAAGCGTGCGTTTCATCTGCAGCTTCAGCTTTCCAGCGAGACGGCAAAATGAGGTTTCACTGCCTTACCGCGGAACAGTTACGCGAAACCGAGTTTTTGAATCGCAGACCCCACGGCCTTGAGATTGGCCAATTTCATCTCAGAATACTTGCGCGAAATAAGCACGCCGTCGGCTCCTCCGTGAAACGCAGCGAGGACAGCATCTTCGGTTCCAAACGGCGTACATTTGCTGTGGTTTTCAGCAGTAGGAATGTCGACGTCGATTCCAGGCCACAGGAGCGTCTTGGTGCCCTGGAGACCTGCACGTGCTCGTTTTGTCTCACGCAAAACATAGTCGGCGGAAAAACCAGTAAACGGAATTTCCGCAAGCCCTCTTTCCTGGTAGTCAAGCACGCGGTAATGGAAGTCGAGTAACTCCTGTTTGGGAATGTCGCCGTAGATGGATGAGCCGACATTGTCGATGTAGCCGGCCATTCGCTCGCCGGCACAGTTGTGATACATAACCATTTTCAGGAAATCGGAGTGGGGCGCGATGGCCGCGAGGTCCTGTTCGGCACGATAAATGGGATTGAAGGAGTTGTTATGCCAGATATGCCAGCCAACTTGGATGGAAGGCTTGACCGATTTGACCTTTTCATAGATCGCCGCATAGGTATCGCGGAGGCTGTCAGTCCAGAGCATCTCCCAGGCCAACAACTCGGGATAGCGCAGCATAAGGCGCCACATGGTCACATAATAGCCGTCAACGGGGCGCTGACTTTGATGTGCGGCGGTCACGAATTTCTGTAATTCGAGAAAGCCCTGGCGCGCGCGATCCGGATCGATGCCGCGCGATTTCGCCTTGGCGACACAGTACTGGCAGAAGCAGGTGACATGGCCACCTTCTGCACGGCCGGCACTGGCGCCAAGCATGTTCGAGAAGGCGCCTTGGCGCTCCGATCCCCACATGATGCCGTCGATATCGTAGCTCCGCGCCCAGTCCTCTGACATGCCCAGGAGCCAGTTGCGATAATTTGGATTATTGAAGCAGAGAGTGACGGCGTTTTCGCCCGACAGCTCTACTTCTTCGAGTTGTTGAATATTGGGTAGATCCTTGCGAAAGACGTCTTCAAACCAGCAGATCGTCTTGAGGCCGCGCTTGCGGGCAGAGGGCAACACAGCTTCGAGCACATCGTAATTACCGAAATCAGGCGCGCGAAAGTCCTTGAACACTGTGTCGGCAAAGTATTTCGGGTTTACCGCGGTGAAGCAGCCGCCATGGAATGTATCGGTGTCATATTCCTGCTTGCCATGATCGGGTAACGGTTGGCCAGGCACCTGGCGACCCGCAATTCCGCGCCCATAGGTGAAGGTCGCAATGAACAAGGTGTTAATTGCGGCATCGCGCTGAAATTCATCTAATGCTTTCTCAACGCCTTCATCGACGAACGACACCGCACCGACCTGCAGGCCGATCATCTTGGAGTTAACTTGTGCGTCCGCCCCGTGCGAAGCTGGTACCGCTGCAGCCACCGCCGCGGCGGATGCGTTTTGAATAAATGTTCTTCTGTCCATGGTGATTCATCTCCAGCGTGAAGTTAGTCGAGGCCCAGGATAAGGGCGGGGTTTTTCTTCGACATCAGATCAATTTCCGAGCAGGTAAAGCCCTCTTCCGCAAGACCAGTGAAGAACGCAGCCAGGCCGTCCGGGTGGGGCGGGTTCGCGGGCTGCCCCAGATCGCTTGAAAGAACGCATTTGTCTATACCCACCGCACGAATTGCGCGGGCGTAGTCGGCGAAGTCGAATTCCTTGTAGGCGCCGATGAGGCCGTTATAAACAAATTCAATCCAGGCTCCATAGGATGCCGCTTCCTTCATTTGCTCCGTCTGCATATGAATTGGAGCGATCATGGCATGAGTCACGACGATTTGACGTATCCCCTGCCTGCGAGCTTCCCGAATCAGCATGAGAACCTCTTCTGAAGTTGAATGACCTGTTTCCAGAATCAGGGAATGACGAGCGATTGATTCGAGCACATTCTTTACTTCCGGTAAGAGTTCACCGTCCCGGGCTATCGATACAAACGGCCGTGAAAGTTTGGAGTAGCGGACCTGCGCTTCAGTGTCGAACGATCCCATCCACACAAACCGCCCGGCGCCTCCTGAGACCCTGGCCATATGGTCAACGGCGTAGGGATTCATGCCGCCCACCGCCAGATTGAGGGTTACGCCGCCGAATATTTCAATTCCTGGCACTGCCTTTCGAGCCAGACACGCAAGAGATGCAGTCGGTTCAAAGTGATTCTTGAGAACAATTCCGCGCATTTCGCGTTTCTTTGCCATGCGTGCGAGATCCACTGCGTCGATGATTCGGGCAAGGCTGTCCGGACCGCTATGGCAGTGAATGTCGATCACGCCGGACAACGATCGCGTCGACGGATCAGAGGTCATGACGCACCCCGGGAAAGATGATGTTGCGGCAGAACCCAGCGCAGCATCAGGCGATCCCAATCTCGCGAAGTGCATCGCCGACAGCCGCCAGATTTGCCAGCTTCATCTCGGAATATTTGCGGGAAATGACAAGCCCTTTTGCGCCTCCACGAAAGCAAGCCTTGGTGCACTCGTTGACGACCGGCGGACTGGAGCGGCTGAATTGGAGGTCGACGTTGGCGATGTCGACGTCGAGCCCGGGCCAAATCTGGGCATTTGTATCCTTTACGTCTTCGACCGCACGGCTGGTTTCACGAAAGACGTAATCCGGAGAAAGGCCGGTGTAGGGAAGTTCTGCGTAACCGCGCTCTCGCAAATTCATGATCCGATATTCGAATTGCAGAGCCTCGTCGATGGGCATATCGCCGTAGATCGTCTTGCTGGTGCTGGTAATATATGTTTCCATGCGCGTGCCGCCGAGGTTGTTGTAGACCGTGATCTTCATGTAGTCGGAGTAATTGCCGATCTTGGCCAAATCGGTCTGCGCGCGGAAAAACGAACTGAAGCTGAGAGCGTGCCACACGTGCCACCCGACCTTCGCTTCAGGGCGGATCGATTTCGTCTGCTTGTAGATGGCCTCGTACGTTTCGTGAACGCTGTCGTTCCACATAGTCTCCCAGGCAAGAATCTCGGGATAGCGGAAGAGGATGCGCCAGAGTGTGACGTAATATCCGTCGTTGGGTCGTTGTCCTCCGCGGCAGGCTTTTACCCACTTCTCCAGCTCGTGAAATCCCTCGAAAGCGCGGGCCACGTTTACATCTCTGGACTTAGCCTTGTCCTGGCAGAACTGGCAAAAGCATGTCACACGCGAAGGATCGTTTCCGTTACGGTTGTGCACCGACTCGACCATGTTGCCGAAGGCGCCGTAGCGCTCGGAGCCCCACATGATGCCGTCGATGTCGTAGGACCGGATCAGGTCCTCCTGCAACGCGAGCCAGAATTTGTGCGTGTCTGGATTGTTGAAACATACGGTCTGCGCGTTTCGTCCATAGAGATCGCGCTCTTGAAATTTCTCAATCCCGGGGATCGTAGAACCGAAGACGTCCTCGCTCCACGCATAGACCTTCATGCCGCGCTTTTTTGCCGCGGGAAGGACCAGTTCCAGGCAATCAACATCGCCGTAGTCCGGGGCCTTTACCGGCTTGAGAGCCGCGTCTTTGTAGTACTGCAAATGGGGAGTGGCGTAGTCGCCGCCATGTCCCTTTGAGAAGTCCTGGTATTGTTGCACTCCATGATCGGGAAAGGGATGACCGAGAATTTGCCTTCCCGTGATTCCGGTTCCGTAACTGAACGTTCCCATGAAGAGTGCGTTGACGCCACCCTTTTCCTGAAGAATGTCCAGCACCTTCTCGGTGCCCTCATCCAGGAAAGAAATGGCATCGATCTGAATGCCAATGACCGGCTTTGGCGGCAAAGCAGGCGCTGCGGCCGCCTGCGCAGCGCCCGGCATTGCGTCTGACGATTCGTGAAGCCCGCTTAAAGGTTGGGCAAGACCGCTTCCCAGCGCAGCGACAGCTGAGCCTGCTCCGGCCAGAAACTTGCGACGATCGATTCCCGACATCAGTTTCCCTCGTTAAAAGAAGATTTTGGCTGCTGCCTGAAAGATGCGATTTGAATTGAGCGTGCTGGTGACGGTGCCGGCAGCAGAAGAACCGATCGTCGCGTTGGGTGGAGAAAAAGTGGGATGATTGGCCAGGTTGAAGCTCTCGAAACGCATCTCCAGTTGCCGTTCCTTCGATCCGCCTAGCTGAAAGGTTCGCTTCAGGGTTGCGTCGACTTCAACCACGCCATCCGCACGCAGAATATCGCGTCCCGAGTTGCCATAAGTATATTGCGCCGGGGATGTAAATGCCGCCGGGTTGAACCACTCCTTCGGCGTTGGATTGGCCAGCTTGCCGTTGCCGATGCGATTGGGAAATTCACTGGAGATTCCGGTGTTGGCCACATCGCTTGACAGAACCGGGGTAAAAGGCTCACCCGTGCGGTCGGTAAGGACACCGGCAAGTTCCCATCCGCTCACAATTGCGTTGGTCGCGGCATTGGAATTGTTCAGATGTGCGCGCCCTCTTCCAAACGGAAGCTGATAGACAGAACTGATGGTCAAATTATTTTTGACGTCGTAGCTGCACGGTCCGTAGTTCTGCTCCAACAGGATCATCGTCGGCGGACCGCTCTCGGTTGAGCCGTTGTCGAGGCATTTGGCCCACGTTTCAGAAACCAGCGCGTAAATCCCTGAACTGAGCCGCTTCTCCAGCGTTGCCTGCAAAGCATTATAATTCGCGACCCCATTGCTCATACTGATGCCCGTCTGACCCCACTGGGGATAGGGTCTGCGTGGCTGAACTGCTCCCGGTCCGGGCAACGGCACATTGGCGGGAATCGTATTCAACTGATTATGTGCGGTCTTGTTTCCGGCATAACCCACAGTGAGAGACATATCTCTCATGAGCTGCCGTTGCACTTGGAGACTGTACTGATAACTAATGGTGTGATTGAATGTGGACGGCGCCGAGGAGATTGCCGGCTGCTGACAACTCTTCAACACCGGGCCGACGCCGCCGGGCCAGTTGGAGGCGCCGAGGCAGGGGGAGCCTGGGTTTGGATTGGGAGCCACCAGAGACGCTCCTACCCATTGGAACGGATTGTTCCAGTAAAACTCGCCAGTTGCGGCCGTATTTTGGAATGTGGGGCTTGGGACCGGATTGCTGATGGATTGCTGAATCAGGATGGGAGGAACGTGGGCCCATTGCAACGCCATGTTCGTGTCCAGAAAGATGGGGAACATGCCGAAGGCGCCGCGGATCACCGTCAGGTCGTTATTCTGGGGGCGAAAGGCAAAGCCGACGCGAGGAACGTAAAGGCCCGGCCCGGTCTTCCGGATGGACTGGGGCAGGCCCAGTTGAGCAGTTCCCTGAATTCGGTCGCTGAAGAGCGGGATAAGCTGCGATGTCTCCGGCTGCGCGGTTGGATCGAGCAGGGTCCCGTCGCTATTTGTCGGAATAATCACGTCGCCAACTCCGGTGGTGTTGAAGCCTGTCGTGGTGGCAGGTTCGAACGCGGAGGTCTCGGAGTCGACTCCCCGGAAGAAGGGATCGTATTCCCAGCGGAAGCCGAGATTCAGTGTGAGGTTGTTGGTGGCCCGGTAATCGTCCTGTAAAAAGGCTGCCCATTGAATCGCTTGATTTCCGTAGAGCGTAATGGGATAGGAGCGGCCGACAGTTGCAGGCAGACCGAGCAGGAAATCGCCGAAGGCATCGCCGGTGAACTCGGTAGTGAACGCAAACTCGCCTTCCTGGTATTGGCCGTTGTAAAAGCTGTGGCGCTGTACCCACATCTGACCGCCAAACCTGACCTGATGTTTCCCTTTTGTGTAGCTTACTGTGTCGGCATATTCCCAGGTGCGGATTCTGTTTGACTTGGGAAAGTCTCCGTTGCCGGAGCCGTTGAACGCCGAATAGCCCGAGAGCGAAATGTAAGGGAAGCTCGGACTCGCTTCCGTTTCCTGGAAACCGGTAATCCCTGAATTGAGGGTGTAATTCGTTCCCGGCAGAATCTGGCTGAACAGAAAATAGTCGCGATAATAGCTCGCTCGCGCTTCGTTGAGCCAGTGGCCCCCAAAGAGATGCGTCTCATTGAAGGCCACATTCTGCGCCCGGCTTTCCAGCGACTGAGTTTTCAGCGCAGGGAATGGTTCGGGATCCGTTTCCTGGTTATTGGCAATGGAATAGCGTCCGAGGAGGTGGTCGGCCTTGGTAAGCGCGGAGTCGATTTTGAGATCGCCCTTGATGATGTTCACTCCCTGCGCAGCATTGAAGTCCGCTTGTTCCGCTGTGGGCATGTAGGGCAGGAAGAAGAGGGCAACCGGGGAAATGAGGCCCGGTGGAATCAAGTTGTTCGCGAACGTGCCGCCGGTGAACGGGTCCTTGATTGTCTTGGCGAATTGCCCAGTGCGTTGGGCGTCGGTGGGAACGATTTCCGCAAACGTGATGCCTTGCGACTGGAGCGTCGATTCGATATCCGTAAAGTAAAAGACCTTGTCCTTCTTGATCGGTCCGCCGACAGTTCCGCCGTACTGATTCCGTTTCAGAATGTTCTTGGAGGTGGTTGAAAAGTAGTTATGTGCGTCAATGATGTCGTTGCGGATGAATTCATAGACAGTGCCATGCAATTCGTTAGTGCCGCTTTTCATGTTGACGCTGACCACGTTGGGAGTGTGACCATAGTCCGCGGGCATGTTGGCCGAAAAGACCTTGAACTCCGAGAGCGCATCGACGTTGGGTTGTATGTTCGTGCCACCCTGCTCGTACTCCGTGATATCCGCGCCGTCCATCAGCCAGCCGTTCCAAATATATCCGGTGCCATTGATCTGCACATTGACCACGGATGCGCGAAGTTCACCCCCGCCGGTTGAGTAAGCCTCGCCGCCCGGAGCGTAGGCGGCGCCCGGCACCAGGGCAACCAACTGCCAGAAATCGCGTCCGTTGAGCGGCGTGCTCTCGATCGATTGACTCTGCACAACCTGACCGACAGAGGAATCGTCGGTGGCCAGCAATGGAACTTCTTCCGTTACGGTGACTTCCTCTGTTCTCGATCCAACCGCCAAGGTCAGGTTCAACGCTGCCGATTGATTGACCTGCAAAGTAATGGAAGGAATGATCAAGGTCTTGAAACCGGGTGACGATGCCGTCACTCTGTACCGGCCGATGGGTAGATCGGTGATGACGTAATGGCCGTCGGGGCCGCTCTGTGTGCTTCGGCTTTGCCCGGTATCGATTTGCGTCGCAAGAATTGGGGCATTGGGAATTGCCGCGCCTTGAGCATCCTGCACGATTCCGGAAAGGGTTGCATTTGTGGACTGCCCGAGCGCCGAAACGCCAAGACAGGCGGCAGCCAACAGGGTCAGGACCGCTCGAATTCCAGTCGATTTCATGGGGATTCCTCCTAAGTGCTTTTGAGAAACCAAGAGCGCTGTCGAACCTCTGGAGTGCCTCCCGCCGGAAATCATGCTTCAATGCCGGAACGTTGATGAGCACAAACGTGCAACAACCTTCCATCGTTCCGATTCCGGCGGCGGTAGGGGCCTCCACGTTTCACTGGGCTTGCGGGACGGCGGGGAAAGCCAGGACGAAAGCTGGCGCGTAATACTCTATCTCGTCGGTTGTTTGATTCTGACGCCGCAGTGACTTCGGTGGGACGCTTCGGCCACTGAAGGTGTCTGAATAAAACGCAACAATTGGAAACCGATCAAGTTCGGATCGGAAGCATGGAACCGAATGGCGCGAATATTAAGGTTATGGTAGGACCATTGTCAATAGTTTAATTTTTAGAGAGTCAGTGGAGCGCACAGACTGATGCATCACGGATAGGGCCCCAGGGATCGGTGCGCTGCTATTGGCAAAATTCGCCAAAATTGTCGATCGCAGAGTTGACGATGGTCATACCATATGTTTAGAATGCGTGTCACTCGTGGGCTGGACCATCCTGTGGGCAAAAGTCGTCATGGCGTGTGTCCACTCAATGATGCAAGACGCCGATCATATGGCAATCATGAACTGAGGGACGATTCGCTCTGTCCCCTCGACCTCAGCCCGGCCAGTCGACGACGGCATGTTTGCGGGGCGAGGTGCTTCGGCAGTGCACGTCGCTTACCGAAGTCCCTGGGGCGTCCACAGATCAAAGACAGCCGGTATCCATCACCTAAAATCGATAAATTGGCCCTCTGATTCATGTGTTCGGACGGAATCGGCAGGCGGGGAATATCCAACGAGGACTCGAGTCAAACCTGCCGGCGCTAAACGAGGGAGCTAAAGGGTACAGCATGAAAGAGACTCAGCAATCTCACACCAGGGCTATCGAATCGAAGATTCGACGCGTGACGAAGATCTCGATCAGTGAAGAGATCGCCAAACAGATCATGGACCTGATCTCCAGCGGCGACCTTGAACCTGGACAGCGTCTGCCTTCGGAGCGGGATTTGTGCAAGCAGTTCGGAGCAAGCCGCTCATCCCTGCGAGAAGCCCTTCGTTGCTTGTCGATTGTTGGCGTGTTGAATGCGCGCGTGAAAGAGGGCACGTCAGTGGCAGTCGACGGCGGAAAATTCCTCCGGAAGATTATGGAGTGGCGATTGATTACAGAGCAGCACGACATTCAAAATCTGCTCAAAGTACGACTTGCGCTCGAAGGCAAGTCTGCCTCGGACGCTGCTCTTCACCGGACATCGGAAGATATGGATGCGTTGAAGAAGCTCCTCGCAAGAATGAAGGAAACTATCGATGACGAACCGCAATTTGCTGCTCTCGATCTGGAATTTCATATTACGATTGCGATTGCCTCCGGAAACTCCCTGCTCTCGGACATGGTCTCTATGATTCGAAGTCAACTGGCGAGGGCTTTGTCAAAGGTTCTTCGCCTTCCGAATGCCATACCGCTCTCCTTGAAAGAACACACTGCAATTTTTAGGGCGATCCAACGTCACGATGCTGACGCTGCGGGCGCAGCCATGCAGGCTCATTTGGAGCGGGCGCTTCGGGGTTACGCAGCTGCAACTAGTGGAAACGGCCGTTCTCACACCAGAGCGCATGGATTATCAGCGGCTGGGAACGCACGGGCTCGAAACGCCAAACAATAGACACGTGAATTTAGAGGCGGAATTTACTATCCTGATTTACTATCCATCGGGCTAAATCCTGCAAGAACGCAACAAACCGGCCAACGGATGACCACACATGCAACTCAGTTTATCTTGTTTATTTTCTGGTAATCATAATGGAAATCACAAAAAATAGAGAACATTCGGTTCGTTTTCATTTAGTCATTTTTTTCAACGCGGCTTCACGGTCCAGCACGGCAAGCAACGCGTAATAATTATCCACGAGAAGGCCTTCATAGCCTGTGCAATCGCCATTCCACATTTTCCAATCCTTGCTGTTTTTATTCGCGCAATAACCCTGAAAATTTCCCTTGGCGAACGATTCCAGCATCGGAAACAGGATGCGATCGCCGTCGTCAATTCTTCCCAGGTCGTAGAGCGCGGCCACCGTGAAATAGGCAAAAGAGGCCGTCGCACCGCCATTTTCGTAAATTTGAAAACCGTCCGAGTTGTCCGCCTTGATTCCTCCGCCCCATCGGAGTTGCGGGGCAAAATAATCTTTTCTCGCCACGGGAACGAGATTACCGGGCAGGCCCAACTCAAAAGTTGAGTAACCAACCTCTTTCATTTTCTTGAGCAAACGATTCATGATGTCATTCGCCCGGTCTTGTGGGACCAGTCCATAATCGATGGCGATCCCGTTTACCCAGAGGAAATAATAATCATGCAACTGGCCGTCAGCGCTCCGCCAACCGGCGAGCACGCCGGTCGCCGGATCGTAGAAGGTTTTGAAGTAAGACTCCTTCAGCTTCGCCGCAGCGGCGCGATAGCATAGTTCGTCATCGCTATGGCCCGTTTGTGCGGCAAGCCTTGCCACACCGCCAAGGGCGCGATAGGCGAGGGCATTCGCATAGGCGTCCTCGTGGCCGAAGCCGATGTCATCCCACCAATTCGACGGACGATATTTGGGGTGAAGAAATGAATTGGAGTCGCCGCTCAAGCTATATTCGACCAGACCGTTTCCTTCATGATCGGTCGCAAGCATTCTGTCGGTCCAGGACTTAAGCTGTCCGTAATTAGCAGCCAGCCATTGATGATCCTTGCTGCCTTCGACGTAATCTTCCGCGGCAATCAAAAGTGATGGCAAAGTGTCTGCCGCATATTCACCATAAGCTCCCATCCCCGGCATCCCATAAGTTTTGGTTCCACCGATGATACCGTCCAGAGTTTGGCGAATTATGTCCAGAGCTGTCAGCTTACCGGTCAATGGCGGTGTCTGTTTGGCGATGTCTGCATATTCGTAATACACAAAGGCGCAAGTCGCGCCATTGACATTGTTGGCCAACGTATGGAAGTGGGGACTGAGCTGGAAAATGTTCAACCAATCGCGGCGAATACCGTCGAACCGCACGTCTGAATCGATGCCGGCAACCGACGGATGGATGACAACAAGTTTCCATTGGTACTTCAACGTTGGATTCTCTTGAGTCGCCCCCGGGAAAGTGATTTGCACGACTTTGGCCGCATACTTCGCTGCGTAACCCAGCGATTTCACCGATGTTGGTTCGGCTGAGATTCGAAACGTTCCCTGGTCTGGAAAGTGCATGATGGCAGGAAGTTGAATCGAACCATTCGCTTCCATCAATCCCAACAATGTGACATGACTGACGCCAGTCTCTGTATTCAAAACCAGAGGTTCGGGCGGATCATCAGCCGTCCAATGGGAAACGAGCAGGATTTCTTTCTTCTTAATTTGAATCGTCCAACGCGCCGGTTTCGAGCTGGAAATGCCGGTCCCCCGGTATTCCAGCTGCGAGCCACGGCGTCTTGCCTGTGTCGGCCGCCAGGGTTTCGCCGGCGGATCGATGATGACCAACGGAAAATGTTCCTTGCCCAGACTGTCCAGAGACAAGCCTTCGAATCCTGGATAGTCCAATGAAACTTTAGCGTCAATATAACCTGTCGTCATACGCGCGGAATGGTCGGTGTTGCCATTCATCGGTCCGGGTGAGGAGACGGATTCAAGCGAATTGGAAACTTGCGCACGCGCCGCGAAGGGCAAGGCTTGGAGTAACAAGAAAATTGCCGCAACTGCCCAATTGCGAAAGGCTCGCCAATTGCGGTTTTGCATCCCCGGACCGGCGCGAAGAGAACATTCACAGCTCATCTGCTCTTGCCTTTCAGTTTTTAGGATGAAGTTAACGATAAGAACGGCAACGGCAATGATGCTGACTGAAACAGTGATCAGATTGAGAACAAGAAGAGACGTTTTCCAGAATCGAGCAGGCTCACTCATGAATATTGGCTCCTATGCATTGCCTGCAAATCTATTCGCCACCTTACTACTTGGATCCTCCTTGAAAGAGTTGTCCCTGGTTATGGGCGACGGCCAGCACTGGATGGAACTCGATTGCTCCGCTGTTGGATCGAAGTCGTGGATTCCGCCAACGCCGAGAGTTCTCCAAAGATCGCGGCTGTGATTCCACGACTTGCAGCCTACGCATACGCTGCTTACGCCTTTTGCTCCATCAAGCTCGGTACAAGAACATTCCGACCACTCTTTGCCGAAGTGCAGGCAGCTTCAATCACCTCCATCGCTGCCACGCCAAGCGAAGCCGGCGATCGATTGCGGGAAGGTTCGAAGATTGAATCGACAAGGTTGATCGCCGGGGCTTGATGGGGGTAAATCTCCTTGAAACTGAGGCCAGGAAAGATCTGCTTGTCACCGTTCATGCTCGTAAATTCCATGGTGCCGCGCCAAAGATCCATGTAAAGCATTCCGTCTGTTCCAAAAATCCGCACTTCGTATGTGCGTAGATTCAGGCTCGTGGCGCCGGTGCTGGCGATGTTCACAAGGGTGCCGTCCTCCATACGGATATTGAGCGAGTCATAGATATCCAACACCGCATCGTCATTATGAAATCGCGCGAACACGTCGATCGCGGACAATCCAGTAAGAAACGTGAGATAGGCAGCGACATGGCACACCTGCGTGTAGATCTGTCCGCCACCTGCGATTTTTGGATCGCTATAGGTGCCGATATTCGGGTCCAAATAAAAAATCTCGGGACGGTGAGTCGGGAATGTGTTTTGGCCGCGCAGTAAATGACTGACCGGATTAGTCATCAACACGCTAATCATGCGCAATTGGCCAAGGCTTCCGTCGCGAATCAAGCTCTGCGCAGTGGCAGCATGCGACGTGTAATGCCAAGGGCAGCTTATAAGGAATTGAAGATTGCGTTCACCGGCCAGGTCAAGCAACTCTCTCGCTTGCTCAACCGTCAGGGTCATGGGCTTTTCGATAAGAACGTGCTTGCCCATGCGCAAAGCAAGGGCTGCTTGTTCGTAATGTAGATAGGCGCTGCTGCTTACTACGACCGCCTGCAGGCCGTCGATCGAGAGCAACTCGCTCGTATTTGTACACGCGCGTGGCACGCCAAAATCGGCAGCCACTTTACGAGCCCGATCAATATTCGTTTTTTGGATGCCCACGAGTTCGGCATTTGGGTGAGACAGCAGCGCTGGAATATGCGCGTAGGTGGCCCACCAGCCTGCACCAAGTACCCCACACTTGATTTTTCCCTTCACGACTGTCTCCTAAAGGTGCCGTCGCGGCTCAAGGCTCTTTTTGTTTAAGCAGATCGCAATTAAATCCCACACCAAATCCAGGAGCACCAGGAGGTGTGACGCGAGCGTTTACCCGCAAGGGCTTGCAGAGGATTGCGTCAAACTTGGGCCGCAACGCAGCCACCTAGCGATAAAGGCATGGGTCTGCCAGCCCCGCTCCCGTATTGCGATCTGCCAAACTCTGCCCCTCGTTTTCCTGGATTTCCGGCGCCGATTTTCTAAAGCCGAATTTCAACGATCTTTTTCCGGCAATTCGAGTGGCGCTAACGAATACGGAGCACAGTCAATCGCAAACCTCACACTCAAGCAAGCGCTAATACCCGGAGGTCCGAACTTTGCGTTCACCGCAAGATTTTGACTCTCTCTGAAGTTCTTACATGGCAGCAGTTTGGGTGCAATCGAAGATCAGCTCCCAGTTCATGCGATATGAAGGAATCGGTACAATTCCTGATATGCCTCGCCGATCAGGGGCGTCCGCCCCGCGCTACACGCTCGAAAGTGTTTCTCGCGCGTGCGAGATTCTTCAGCTCTTTGAGAGCGAAAGGCAGCTCCTGTCGCTGACCGAAATTGTGAACCGCACCGGGCTGGAGCAGACCATCTGCTATCGGCTATTGCGAACGCTGGAGGAGCGCGGGTTTTTGCGCCGGGGCGAGCGGCGGAAGTATGCGTCGAATGTTCGGATTTTGAGCGGAAGACGCTTCCGCATCGGCTACGCAGCGCAGAACCGTAGTTGGTTCTGCACTTCTCTCGCACAGGGACTGCGATGGGCAGCCGCAGAATGGCCCATCGATCTGATCGAAGTCGAGAACCGGTACAGCGCGAAAACAGCGCTCCGCAACGCCGAGCAACTGGTGAGCCAACGCGTTGATCTCGCAATCGAGTTTCAAACGTACGAACGCATTGCAAACAAACTGGCGCACATTTTCGCGCAGGCTGGTATTCCTCTCATCGCCGTCGATATTCCTCATCCAAATGCGGTGTTTTTGGGCGTGGATAATCAGCGCGCAGGTGTGGCCGCGGGCAAAGTGCTGCTCAAGTCTGCGCAAAAACAGTGGAGCGGAAGATGCGATGAGATCCTCTTTTTGGACTTGGAGATTGCAGGTTCCCTTCCGCACCTTCGTCTCTCGAGCGCACAAAACATCCTGCTTACCGGTTTGGGCAGAGAATGCGCGCTCGCGCACCTCGACTCCCGCGGCGAGTTTATGCGCTCGTTTGAACTGACGCGCCGTCACTTGCAAACGGTGCCGCCCCGCCGCACGCTTCTCACAGGCATCAATGACGAGGTAGTTCTTGGTGCGCTGCGTGCCTTCGAAGAAGCAGGCCGCAGCAATTTGTGCATAGGAGTAGGCCATGGTGGCGGGCCCGAGGCGCGCCGCGAGTTGCGTCTTCCCCACAGCCGCCTGGCCGCTGCTGTCGCGTTCTTTCCCGAGCGATACGGCGAGAATTTGGTTCATCTGGCTCTCGACATATTGAACAAAAGAACAACTCCGCCGGCAGTGTATATGCCTGTACAAGTCCTTACACACAAAAACGTCGATGAGTTCTATCCACAGGACACGTTCACACCCTCGGCCGAGGCCGGCGACTGACTGCCTCAGCAAATTTCGGCAGGTTCGAAGGCCACGTTTTTGTTTGGCAAACCTTGCGCTCATCGCAAAAACCGTCCCAGGCCGAGATTGCTCTTTCTTTGTAGTCACTCATTGACTACGGTTCTCCCTCGGTAATGAACAGCTCTGACCACAAGATCTGAAATCAGGATCCGGTATCCCGCCATGCCCTTGGGTCATTGGCGCATTTTCCTGTCAGGACGCAGCGTTGTGCAGGCAGGCCCTAACCGCAGCTTAACGACAAGGTAGCTCTTTTTCAGGAGGGATTATGAACGGAATCAACGCAATCAGCCAAAATCTGACGTTCGGCGGGAAGGGCGGCTCGGCGCACATAATCCGACGGCTATTCCTTATTCTGCCTCTATTCCTCATATTCTGTGTCTTATCTGTTCACGCGCAAGAGAGATACCTAGGTGGCCTCCTCGGGACAGTTTCCGACACGTCCGGGGCCAAAATCATCGGTGCGACTGTGACGGCGACAGACAACACCACGCACTTTGCATCCAAAGCTGTCACGAATAGCTCCGGTAGCTACAGCATCCCTTTCCTCACGCCGGATACCTATACAGTCACGGTGGAGGCCAACGGGTTTGGTAGGGAAACCCAAACAGGTATTGTGCTAACCGCCGACAGTAGTCTTGCGGTCAATTTTACCCTCAAGGTTGGTGCGTCCACCGAAACTGTGACTGTAACCGCGACCGCTCCATTACTTGATACCGCGTCGGCAAGCCTGGGAACAACGTTCACGGAGCAGCAAGCGGCCCAACTTCCGAACCAAGGCAGGGTTCCTTTCATGGTTGCGGCGCTCGCCGCTGGCGCCTACGATGCCACGTATCTCACTGGGACACCCGAGGCCACACTCGTGCCTTATGGAGGCGGGCCTACCGCGACCACAATGAATGGCATTAGTGGGCACACTCATGTCGACATCGACGGCAGTCCTGACGACCCTCAGGAGCGAAGCGGCACCACCGGTTCCGGTACGTACACCGGTTTTACTCCATCTCCTGAATCAGTCCAGGAAGTCAAAAGCGAAACCGCGCCGTATGATGCCGAAGTTGGAGGCGGCGCCGGCGACACGGACTTGATCTTGCGCAGCGGGACGAATGCTATTCACGGCGCCGCGTATTATGTCTTCCAAAACACCTATCTCAACGCCAACTTTGCTCAACGGGTTCCCACCCAGGATATAACTGGCGCGTCCGCAACACCCCGTACGAACGGAACCTGGAACCAGCCAGGAGGTGTTCTCGCGGGCCCGGTCC
Organism: uncultured Acidobacteriaceae bacterium; assembly: GCA_963758785.1. Classification (GTDB taxonomy): domain Bacteria; phylum Acidobacteriota; class Terriglobia; order Terriglobales; family Acidobacteriaceae; genus Telmatobacter. The sequence continues at coordinate 1,209,393 of CAVWXA010000002.1, read as the reverse complement.
GTATCGCTCACGTGTACAACGGACGCGACAAGACCTTCTTTATGGTTGCCTACGAGCATCTCGAACAGCATGGTCATACCGCGAATGGAATAGACGATCTTGTTCCTCTTCCCGCAATGGCCACGGGCGATTTTTCGTCCCTTTGTCCAGGAGGTTTTAACGCTAGCACCGGAGTGTGCGTTCCAGGTGGCGGCGTACAGATATACGATCCTCTCACGCTGAACGCGGGCAATAACCGAACGCCCTTTCCGAAAAACCAGATACCATCTGGTCGCTTTAACCCTGTTGGCGCAGCCTTGCTTAAGTATTATCCGGCTCCTAATTCGACGCTGTCTTCAGTCGTGAACTATATCAGCGCCAACTCTGTAGTTCCTGAGACTTATTGGTCCTTCGTGACGCGCGTCGATCAATCCATCAACCAGAACAACAAATTCTTTGCAACCTTCTATAAAGAAAATTTAGCCCAGGTTCAGTCAATCCAAGGGTTCCCACTGGGCATCGGGCCTACGGGCACGGGCAGTCTTGTTTATCGCAACAACGTTGGAGGCAGCCTGGATTACATAAGCATACTTCCTCGCGGCTTTTTGGCCGACACCCGCTTCGGAATCATCTATCACCCGTTCGGCGACTATCTTCCTGTACCTTCGTTTGATCTCTCGAAAATCGGCATGAGCCCGGCCGGCTTGGCCTATCAAACCTTCCCCGGTACCTCGTTCTCCGACAGCTACGCTGGCCTCCAGGCATCTTCGGGCGGACAATTTAGCGAGGCCACTGTCGGTACCATCGACGTGGTCATCTCCAAGGCGATTCAAAAGCACAATCTGCGCTTTGGCTTTGAAGGCTACGTAGACCGCTACAATGTGGTGAATCCAGAGAGCGGGTTGGGCACCTTTGCCTTTGACCGCCTGTTCACGCAGCAGAATTCCATCAACACTGCAGACGGCAAAGACCCGAACTCCGGAAATGCGATTGCTTCGCTCTTGTTGGGATATCCCACCTCGGGAAGTTATCAACTTGAGGCCTACCCTGCGATCCAGCAGCAATTCCAGGCTTACTTCATCCAGGACGATTGGCGCGCCGCGGCAAAACTGACCCTCAACATCGGTTTGCGCTGGGAAGATCAGTTGCCTTACACGGAGCGCACGAATGCGTTGGACACTGGCTTCTGCACGACCTGTACCAATCCACTCCAGACCTCCCTACCGGCGACCAGCCTCGTCTTGCATGGTGGCCTGCAATTTGCATCTCCTACCAATCGCGGAATGTACAACTCGGAACTGTCTGACTGGCAGCCACGCTTCGGGGTTTCTTATCAACTGACTCCGCGTATCGTGTTACATAGTGGTTTTGGAACTGCCTATTTCACCACCGTTGACGGCCTTGAGAATTATGGATACACCGCGGTTACGAACTATGCCGACACGGTTGACGGCACACATCCGGCGACCAGTTTCGCGAGCCCCTTTCCAGGAGGCGTGACTCAGCCGAGCGGCAGTTCCCTCGGTCTTGGGACCAATATCGGATCGAGCCTGAGCTTCAATGCCTCCAACTACCAAAGGCCGAGAATGATGCTATACAGCGCCAGTGCGCAGGCCCAGTTGCCATTGAACATGACTCTGCAAGTCGCCTACGCCGGCAATCGCGTCTGGGATTTCGAAGCCAGCAAGAACATAAATTCGCTGCCGGCGCAGTACCTTCTGTCGCCCACCACGGCTAGTTACGCGGCTCAGCAAGCGAATGTCACGGCTCTGCAAACCGCTGTGACCAATCCTATGGCCGGCCTGATCCCCACTGACTCAACCATCAACGGCAAAACCATCCAGCAGCAGTATCTAGACCTTCCATTTCCGGAATTCGGGACTCTCACCGAGATCAACATCCCGAGCGGAGGATATTTATACAACGCGCTTCAGGTCACCGTTAACAAGCCGATGGGCCACGACGTGAGCGTTCTCGGAACTTTTAACTGGAATCACGAGATGGACTCAACTCAATACCTGAACGCGACTGATGCCAATCCCGAACGCTGGCAGGACGGCAGCCCCACTTTGATCGGTAATCTCGCCGTGATCTATCGTTTACCGGTCTTTTCCGCTATGCCGCGCTACGGGCGGGAGATTCTCGGCGGCTGGCAGGCCAACGGTATACTCCGTACCACGAACGGCCCCCTGGTTGGCAATCCGGGCAGCGTTACCTGGCTATCAAATCCCAAGCTGGCAAACCCTAACTATCAACGGTACTTCAACACCTGCTACTTAAATGCTGCAGGGCAGATGGTCATGACGAGCGCCACTGCGCCAGCCTGCGACAGTACCTCATCCGTGCCGGCATTCCAGCAGCATGACAGCTTCACTTTCAATAACAATGGTCCGGACATGACGGGCGTCCGAGATCGCGTACATCCTATCGCGGATGTCTCTCTTTTCAAGGTCTTCAAGCTCCATGAAAGCGATACTTTTGAGATCCGTGGCGAGTTCTTCAACGTCCTCAATACACCGTACTTCGGCGGCCCCGGCACCGGCATTGGCAGTACCAATTATGGCAAAGTGACACTAACTCAGGCGAACGACCCGCGGGTAGGCCAACTTACCGCGCGGTTCAACTTCTAATCGTGGTCCATCGCGCTGCTACGCTAACTGCGCGGCAGCGCGGCAGGCTTTTCTTGAGGTACGGGTGTATCTTGCCAAATCCTCGTGACGATGGAGCGGAAATCAACTCGCTGGCCGATCCAGCGACGTCCGGCTCTCGGCGTCTCCTTTCGCATGCTTGCCCCTTTAACGGAGCGCCGCGCAAATTTCATCCTCGGCATTAAGCAGCGTACCCTCAGCATCGAAAAGGTATCCGAGACGCCATGGGTTCGCCCAAGATACCAAAGGTTGGAGCAGGGTGCGAGAAAGCCATGAATAGAGAATTGAGAATAATGAATAGACGAGCCTTCAACAGGCTTGCAGCTCTTACTGCTGCAGGCGCTTGCGTCAAATACCCTGTATTAAGAGCGGAACAAGATGATTCCCCGGGGATATCTATTGATCGTCAATACGTGGAAGCCATGCCGCCAGCCCGGCACCCCCAGTTAGTCTACTGGTTCTGGCACCCGGATACGCTAATCAGCGCTCAATATCTCCGCGACGTGGAGGACATGGCGAAGAGGAGTTCCTTCACCATGGCAATCGCAACCTCCCGTGAGAATATCGACCCACCCGGGATGGGCGTGGATTTCTATGACTTTAAAAAGATGCACGAACCGCTTGCCGAAACCGTCCGCGCAGCGCACGAGCACAACCTGAAAATCGGCTTACAAGTCTGGGAGTTCTGGGCGCTCACGCGCATCAATGATCCCGCGACCAAGGCACATCCACAACTGCCAATCGCGCAATCCCTGGCGCTGGTCACGGAAGGCGAAATTGTCCTCGACGCTCACGGCCACGCGGATTATTCCGTTACCTCGACCGAAGGGCGCGACCGCCAGCCATTTCACAGCGAAGTGTTGAGAGTCCTTGCATTCCGTAAGACCGCCGATGGGTTCTACGCTGAAAGCTCGCTGGCCGATATTACCGACTTAGCGGAAACGGCGAGAGCAGATCCAGCGAGCGTGACCATGGCGATCGATGCGCCCACGAAATTGGCAGGACACACAGTCTATGTGATGGTGGCGCATTATTACGATTATCCGGATTTGTTTAACAGCGTAATGACAGACACGTTCCGCAACGCACTGAAACACTACGCCGACATACCCTTCGACGGCACCGCGCTCGATGAATTCGGTTACATGATGCTCAAGCCGAAGCCCGAGAACCCTTTTCGCGAACGGTTTTATGGCCGCGCATTTGCGAAGGAATATAAGCGCCGCACCGGAATGGCGCTGGAACGCGCCCTGTTCGACATGCGGTTTGCACCTCAGGGGAAACCAGAGGTGCGGATCCGCGCCATCAACTCGTACTTCGACGTGATGCGCGACGGGCCGCTGCGGGTGGAGAAGGACTTTTACAAAATGTCGAAGGAGATTTTCGGTCCAAAAACCTTCGCCGGCATCCACAATACGTATCACAACGGTTTGGAGTCGGACGACTTGTGGCGCGTGGGACTCAACTGGTGGACCGTGCCGCGCGAGTACGGCCAAAGTGACGAGAACTGGCGCATGCCGGAGCGCATGGGACTAATTGTGGCGCATAGCCAGCCGGTGACATTCGACCAATATTACGGCGGCAACCTGGAAGCTTTTCTGCAAAAGGCGTTTCGCGAAGCGCGTTTTGGCGGCCGCACCCATTATCTGGCTTGGAACGACACGAGGAATGGGCGCATCAACATGACGCAGGCAGTGGTGGACGGCAAGTATGCGACCATCCGCGATGTAGAACAGAAAATCCGCCTGCTCAATCAATTTGATCCCGCCGCACCGAAACTGCCTGTGCTGGTTGTGTTCGGAATGCCGGCGCTTATCAATTGGTTTCCCGACTACGAAGCCCGCTCCGTGTGGGACCTTCGCGGCAAGCTGGGAATTGAACAAAAGGCAATGGCGATATGGGATGCGGGTTATCCCTGCGCTTTGCTGCCGAGCGACTTTATTGATAGCGGCCAGATTGCTATCGGAGCCGAAGGCTATCCCATCATCAATGGTCATCGCTTCGAGTGCATGGTTTTTCTCTATCCGCAATATGCAAAGCAGACGACGCTGGAGTCTCTTGAGCTATACGTCCGGCGTGGCGGCAAGTTGATGCTGGAAGGAGAAGCAACCCACGATTTCGATGGCCGCGAAATAAGCAGTCGATTTGAAAAACTCGCCTCGCAGTCAACGGTGCGCGGATTTAATGTGGAAGCAATTTCCAGGCTCGGCGCACAGGTCAATTTGCTTGACGGCGGTGCATTCATGGAAGACGGTTCGGTTGTTTTTACCGACTTCACATCGTGGCAAACGAATCAAGCCAAATCATTCGCGGTGAATTTGGCAGGACGGGAGTTTTCTGGGAGTTATATAGGCGTTTGCGCGCTGAAAGTGGATAAGGCGGGTGAAGTACGAAAATTCAGTTGCGGCGGTTTCTCCGAATTAAGCCGCGATGGGAAAGTAATTCTCACTTCGGAGCGGCCCGCGGACACTGTAATTGTTTGCAATGAGAGAGGAGGCTATAGTGCCACGATCGTTGGCCGTAGCACCAACCGCTTTGCCGCGCAAGACAGATAGGGACATTCTCAAGAGAAACGAGGGTGCCGAAGTGCAGGCGGTAAGCGACCATCAACTTCGCACCGGATTCATCCTACGCATGCAGAATCTCTCGGCACTTCGCTGTAGAAACCTCGAGTGGCTTCTCCGCCAACACGTGGATGCCCGACCGCAGAGCAAGGACGATGAATTCCGCATACCGACAGTTTGGAGTCGAAAGGTAGATCGCATCGAATGTGCCTGAGCTGAGCGCGTCCTCGAATTCCCCATAAGAGTAGGTGGCTTCCACGCCGTATTTCTTCCCGACCTCTGCCGCTTTGAACTCGTCCGGAGTAACCAGCGGGGTAATCTCCGAGTTTCCGGTATGCTCAATTCCGGGCATCATGTTTTCCTGTGCAATATCGCCCAATCCTACGATTGCGCAGCGAACTTTTTCTTCAGATTCAGCTTTAAGAAAGTCCCCTAATGCCACAGATATCCCGTCGCTAGCCCAACTCGCTCGAGTTCGGCGCAGTGAAGAAAATGAACACGCCGCGTTCTGCCGCTTTCAAATGCGAATGAGGGCAATTCCCGACTCCGGGTCTATTTCCTTTTGCAGATGTTGCGGGCTCTCGGTCAGAATTAACTCGCAAGTGGGGCGAACGGTCGCGCTCAACAGATGTCCTCCGTGCGCGGTGCCATCTGCGCGCCCTACAATGAGATGCGCGTGAACTTGCGGTTCGCCGTCCTTGAGTGCAATATCGCCGATAAGGGAGAGAAGTTCCACCTGCTCATCCAGCGCAACGGCCGTCTGGTATTTTTTTGTTTCCCAGTTGAACCATCCCAACTTCACCTGGCTCAGCGCGCCGATTGCCTTGAAGCTACTGCCTGACAAGTGGCGATCCTGGGCAAAGCTCTTGAGCGACGAAAGGATTTCATCGCCCGTTTCAAGGATCATCACAAACGTTTTTGGCTCTGTTGCAATTTTCGTGGCACGCATTGGCGATCCCTCTTGCAAGCGTTGGATGCAGCCGAGCCGCAACGTGTTTGCGCAGGAAGAGACGAGGCAGGTTCGGTCTGTTATTCCCTCTACTTTTCTACCGTGGCAGCATTGCGGGTTGCTCTGCACCCAACTTCTCGCCATTCATGGCGTGCCCGGGCGCCAGGAAAGCTCCGCATCCGGACGCCGATCATGTTGCTGCACCTTTGCTGCGCGATGGGATTCCTCGTTCTCGCATCGAGTTCGCTTGAATGGCAAAACCGGGACCGGAAATCCAACACATTTTGATGACAACGGCAAAGATTCACAAATTGCGAAACAGGCTACTGTGAGCCGATGCCGTTTGTTTTCCATTCCAATCCGACTACGCCAGGCAGTGCTTCGAGCTCATTCACCACTTGCGGAATTTCTGCGTTCCCCCGAGTGGCAGGCCAACGCACCTCGCAAGCAAACTTTCGATTGTGTTCGCCGGCAACATGAACCATCGAGAGCGATCGGATTTGGATCTTCGCGGCGCGAAGACGCTCTCGCAACACTTGCGCCGATAGCTGCTCGCCCGCAATCGTCACGATCAACTCTGCGGCCCGATAACGCTCAACCCATGTTTCGAATGAGCGCAGCCACCACAAGACGGCGAAGCCAATCGCCGCTGACACGGAACCCAGGATAAGCTGGCCGCCGCCCATGCAAAGCCCAACCACCGTCGCGAACCACATCGTCGCCGCAGTTGTAATTCCAATAACAAGTTCGCTCTTCCGAACGATCGCGCCAGCCCCAATAAAGCCCACTCCAGTCAGGATGCCCAGCGGCAAGCGCATCAGATCCATCACCACGTAGGAATTCTGTGGTTTCCCGTTTGTTTCTATCAAAAGATTCATTTGAACCATCGATACAGATGCAGCCAGAGTAACGAGCAGCGTCGTTCGCAGTCCTGCAGCATGGCCGGTCTTGCTTCGTTCCATGCCAAGTAACCCTCCCGCCGCCACCGAGAGGAGCAGCCGGATCGCAATTGCGGACCAATGTAGTTCAACGGGCATGCAAAGCTTAGATTCCAAAGCAGCAGAAGTGGATGTTGCACCGAGGCTGCAAAGATAACGTCGGCGTGCCGGCTTCTGCACACGCTTAAGCAATCAATCCGCGATGAGCGCGGAAATTGATTCGCAATCGTCGCTTTATTCCTGGAGCAAATCTGCAGGCCCACGAAAACACTGTGGGCATGAGTTCACATCTCAATCGGATGACGAACCTCACACTGCCGGCTTGCATCGAGCGCTGTCCAAACAGACTCGGATAGCATTCCGGGAACGGGGAGCCAGAGTCGACACAATGCAGCCAGGAGAGCGGTCAAGACAAAAGGTAAGAGAGGCCTTGAGACTGCGGCGAGGAAAGCTGCTCGCACCCGGGCGCGACATGCATGAAATCAGCTTGATTTGAGAAGCTATTTACTCGTGCGCTCGTGGTGTTCCTTTAAAGCCCGACGCTGGATTCAAGTCTACTTTGCCTGAATGGACCGATACTTTCTTCCAAGGCAATGGCCCATTAATAAAGTTGCTGCTCAAAAAACGCCGCAATGGCTTCACCTTCGCTCTTGCCGAGTGAATCTTTTTACTCGCTTTCAAGTGCGACATTTACTAGTTTTTCTAAATTTGAGAAAATAAATGACTTCGCAAAAATTGATAGGCGACCATTCTATCCATCTAAGCTCTGGGGTTAGTTGCTGAATCTTGCGGGGGGTCTTCGTGCGCAGTTTTCAGCAAACGGCTAGCAGCTTGCGGGCGAGCCCATAGCGGGATTCGAACCAGGGTGAATATTTTGAATCAATAACTTACGGATGAATTCAAATTTGGATCGCACAGATCGCAACGGATGATTGAGAGCGCACCTGAAAGCAGAGTTCGAACTACCATATTCAAACCAGCGAGGCTGGGAGATTCAATCTCTCCGTAAGCTCCTGCCAGTAGGCGCGATGCCACCTTGATGATTGATCTTGCGCGAACTCTCAGAAGATGTGGTACTTAAGGGTATTTCGTTGTGTCGGCTGATCAAACCCATCTCTGTTTTTGTGCATCTTTACACCTATTGCTGCTCAATTGGCGACCCGTTGGCGTTCAATGTGCGGCCAACACAGGCTTTTGAACGGCCAATCTGTGGCAGTGGTACTCTCTGTTGAGGACCCGCATGCCATTGAAACCCCCCAATGGTCGCAGGCGTGTTGTCATCGAAGACGTCGACCCGCAAATCGATGGCGGCCGTCATCCCATCTCCAGGGTTGTTGGTGATGAAGTTACCGTCACGGCGACAATCTTTGCTGACGGCAAGGATGAATTGGCGGCCCGGGTGCTTTATCGTCATTCGAGTGATCGCCGGTGGTCATTTGTGCCGATGCAAGCAACGGGCAACGATTTGTGGACTGGAGCGTTCTCTGTCGATAAACTCGGCACGTGGCGCTTCACCCTTCTCGGTTGGGTGGATCACTTTACCACCTGGGCCCGCGAACTAAGGAAGCGGATCGCTGCGCAAAACGATGCTGAAATTACCGACATGGCACGGGGTGCAATGCCAGGATCGGATGCGGGACTGAACGTTGGATCCAATGGCGGTGCACAGGAAGTTGCGCTTGCGCTTCGCTCTGGAGCGGCGCTGGTGGACGCAGCCGCACGACGGGCGCGAGCGATTGACTCGAAACGACTGCACGGGATAGCGCGTGGCTTCGAAAATCTGGCAGATGAGAATCGATCGAACTACGATGATCCATGCGACGAAGAGATTTTGCAGCTGATGAGGAGTTATCCCGACCTGGCAAACGCTACGCGTTACGAGATCGAATTACCGGTCAGGGTGAATCGGGAGCGCGCACGATTTTCATCGTGGTATGAGCTCTTTCCTCGATCCGCGTCGCCAATTCCAGGCCAGCACGGTACATTTGGCGATGTTGAAAGGCAGTTACCCGAGATTTCCGCTATGGGGTTTGACATCGTTTATCTGCCACCGATTCATCCCATAGGACGCTCGTTCCGCAAGGGCCCAAACAACGCCACCTACGCACCGCCAAATGCACCAGGAAGCCCCTGGGCGATCGGCGACAAGGAGGCCTTCGCAAACTCGGCATTGGGCGCGCAGGCTGCGGGGGATCTGGGTGGCCACAAGTCGATTCACCCGCAACTTGGCACGTTTGCTGATTTTGACAACCTCATTGCCGCCGCCAAATCCCAAGGCGTTGAGATCGCTCTGGACATTGCATTCCAGTGTTCACCGGATCATCCCTGGGTCACAGAACATCCTGACTGGTTCGTTATCCGGCCTGACGGATCGATTCAATATGCGGAGAATCCTCCCAAGAGATACCAGGATATCTATCCGTTGAATTTTGAATCGCCAGACTGGCGTGGCCTTTGGGACGAACTCTATTCAGTGTTCGAATTCTGGATTCACCGTGGCGTGCGCGTGTTTCGGGTCGACAATCCGCACACAAAGGCGCTGCCCTTCTGGGAGTGGTGCCTGAGCACCCTGCAAGCGAGCTATCCCGATACGATTTTTCTCGCTGAAGCATTCACGCGGCCGCGCGTGATGTACGGCTTGGCCAAGCGGGGCTTCACGCAATCATACACTTACTTTACGTGGCGCAACTCGAAGTTCGAGTTGGAAAGCTACCTGGAAGAGCTGACAGGGCCGCCGGTGAGCGAATTCTTCCAACCAAATTTCTGGCCGAATACGCCAGACATCCTGCATAAAACGCTCCAGGAAGGTGGGCGCCCAGCGTTTATGCATCGCTTGATTTTAGCCGCGACCCTTTGTTCAAGCTACGGCATTTATGGTCCTGCGTACGAGCTTGGAGAAAATGCTCCGGCCGCACCGCCAACCGGCAAAGCGGAATCAGAGGAGTATCTGAACAGCGAGAAATATGAAATCCGGCAGCGCGACCGTAATCTACCGGATTCGCTGGTGCCACTCATTACCAATCTCAATCGGATCCGTCATACGAACCGCGCGCTACAATCGAATGCGTCACTGCACTTTCACTCGGTCGAAAATCCGCAGTTGATTTGCTATTCGAAGACGACGCCTGGTTTCGATAACACGATTCTGGTGGTGGTGAATCTCGATTCATTCAACGAGCAAAGCGGCTGGACGAATCTCGACCTCAACAAGATCGGCTGTTCCGCAAGTGAAAGTTTTTTTGTCGACGACCTGCTGAACGGTGTTCAATACACTTGGCGAGCCCGCAATTATGTGGCGCTGCGGCCGGGGGTTCAACCGGCGCACATCTTTCGCGTGAGCCGAATTCAATGACGGCGTACCGACCGAGGTTTTCGGGAGAGCGAAAGCGTGAAGAAGATCGCAAGCACAACGGATCCCCTCTGGTACAAGGATGCGATTATCTATGAGCTCCATGTTCGCGCGTTTGCGGATTCGAATAACGACGGCATCGGTGATTTCCCGGGACTGCTGTCGCGTCTCGATTATTTGAAGGACCTGGGGATCACCTGCATCTGGCTCTTGCCGTTCTTCCCATCGCCATTGCGCGACGATGGATACGACATCGCCAACTACACCGATGTCAACCCCTCGTATGGAACGTTGAGCGATTTCAAGGCGTTCCTCGACGCTGCTCACCATCGCGGCTTGCAGGTGATGATCGAATTGGTGGTGAATCACACCAGCGATCAACATCCATGGTTCAAAGCCGCGCGCCATGCCCCACCAGGTTCGGCGGAACGCGATATGTATGTCTGGTCAGACAGCGACGCGAAGTATAAGGACGCGCGCATCATCTTTACGGACACGGAGAAATCGAACTGGACATGGGACGAGACAGCGAAAGCCTATTACTGGCATCGGTTCTTTTCGCACCAGCCGGACCTCAACTATGATAGCCCGCTTGTGATGGAAGAGGTGCTGAAGGCGATGCGCTTCTGGCTTGACATGGGAGTCGACGGGCTGCGCATGGACGCGATCCCATACCTTTGCGAGCGGGATGGAACCTCATGCGAAAATCTGCCCGAAACTCATGCAGTGGTGAAGACCCTGCGCGGGGCGATTGATGCGGACTATGCGAATCGTCTGATTCTTGCGGAAGCCAATCAATGGCCGGCGGACGTGCGCCCATATTTTGGCGACGGCGACGAGTGCCACATGGCGTTCCATTTTCCGCTGATGCCGCGCATCTACATGGCGCTTCGCCAGGAAGACCGGCTCCCGATCACTGATATCATGGCGCAGACGCCGCCGATTCCCGACAACTGCCAGTGGGGACTGTTCCTGCGCAATCACGACGAGCTCACGCTTGAGATGGTTACCGACGACGAGCGCGACTATATGTATTTCGCCTATTCGGCCGATCCCCGCATGCGCATCAACGTTGGCATCCGGCGCAGGTTGGCTCCGCTCGTTGATAACAATCGCCGCCGAATTGAACTATTGAATTCACTGCTGCTCAGCTTTCCAGGCACGCCGATTCTCTACTATGGTGACGAGATCGGGATGGGCGACAACATCTATCTCGGCGACCGCAATGGTGTTCGCACTCCAATGCAATGGACCTCGGATCGAAACGCGGGTTTTTCCAAATGCGATCCCGCGCGGCTGTATTTGCCTGTCGTGATGGACCCCATATATGGCTACCCGGTCGTGAATGTGGAAGCACAACTTAGCGATCAGTCGAGCCTCTTGCACTGGACGCGGAATATGATTGCGCTGCGGAAACTTTTTCAGGTATTTGGCCGCGGAACACTCACGTTCTTGAATCCATCGAACCGCAAGATTCTTGCTTATCTTCGCGAACTGGACCAAGGCGACGGTTTCTGTGAAACGGTGCTCTGCGTTGCGAATCTGAGCCGATTTGCCCAGCCGGTCACGCTCGATCTCGCAAACTATGCAGGCTACGAACCAGTGGAGATGCTGGGCTACGTTCGGTTTCCTGCCGTAACACGCGAGCCGTACTCGCTCACCGTGGCTCCATACTCGTTTATCTGGCTTGAACTGCAAGCGCCGAGTGCGGTCGATGAGGTGCCGTCCGATGAGGAGCCGTCCGATAATTGAAGCGGAAACTCAAGAGGCACTGCGGGGAGATGACACAAGTGTCCAACCGATCTTCGCGAATGGCTGGGCGCAGTTCATCGCCGGTGGCGGCGCCGCTATTCTGGAGCCGGCGCTCCTTGACTGGTTGCCGCGCAAGCGATGGTTTGGCGCCAAGACACGCAAGATCGAATCTGTGCGTGTCCGCAACTGGGTAGAACTTTCACCGGATGCGAAGGCTGCGATTCCTTCAGCGGACGTCACATCAGAGCCGGCGGCAATTCCCAGTGCACTGTTCTTCTTCGAGGTGACGTATTTCAGCGGTTTACCGGATGTCTATCAGATCCCCCTCGCGGTGAGTTCGGGTGCGGCTCTGGACGAAATCACCCAGGATCAGCCGGAGAGCATCATTGCCAAACTGACGACGAGCGCTGGACCGGCAATTCTGCATGATGCGACTGTTAGCGAGGAGTTTCGCCATGGACTCTTGAGCTTGATTGCGAGCGATGCGACTCTTCCAATTTCAGAATACGGAGAGTCAACAGAGGCGGCTCAAAATGGGTTCATTCAGGCGCCGTCGATCGACGATGAAGCACAAACTGTCGTTGCCGGCGCCGCAGTCACGCCAGCTCCTCTCAGCGCTCAGCCCGGCGACACAGCAACGCCGCCACGGATCGACATCCCGTCAGTCCAGTCGACGGGAGCTTCACGATTGCAGCCGCGCGAGTCTCCTTCAGCGGGCGACTCGTTTTCCGCCAGTCACCGGCTTAACGCGAGTGCATCCAGCGCGTTTCCGTCCGTTCTGGCCACTCAGAGACTGCCTTCGCACGTTAGCTCTGCGGAGCAATCGAACACGTCAATCATCTACGGCCGACAACTGTTTCTCAAAATTTACCGACGACTGCAGCCGGAGGAAAATCCTGACGTGGAAGTTGGCCGTTTTCTGACGGAAGTCGTACATTTCAACAGAATCCCAACCTTCCTCGGCGAAATCTCCATTAGTTCGGGTAGTGCAGCGAAAGCAACGGTGGCCTTGCTCCAAGGGTTGGTTCCGAACCAGGGCGACGGATGGCAGTGGTATCTTGACGAACTCGCCAGTTGGCTCCCCGCCGCGGGAAAGCGAGCGGTTCCTGAACGTTCGCTCGCTCACGGATGGCTGAGCGAGCGCGAACTGATTCCGAAATCTCTGGAACCGATTCGATCAACGCTTGACGCGGCAACACTCCTGGGTGCCCTCACTGCCGAGCTCCACCTGGCGCTATCTAGCAGCTCGACGCTCGCTGCGTTCGTTCCTGAGCCGCTTACAAGTGCTGAGCTTGCCCACGACGCGGAACGCATCGAGGTACAAATCAAGTCGGCCTTCGAAGCTCTTAAGTTCAAGCTCCCCAAATTGGATGACGCGACCTGTGATCAAGCGGGCTTGCTTTTATCCCGCCGGCCCGAGCTTATCCAGCGGGCACGTTCGATTGAAGCAGTCGCAACAGCGGGGCAGCGCATCCGAATCCACGGCGACTATCATTTGGGACAGACACTGCGGGTAGCGGGTACGGGCAGTAGCTCTGCGGCGGAGAAAGATCGAAAGGGAGATTTCATCCTCATCGACTTCGAAGGCGAACCGGCGCGCCCCATTGAAGAACGACGGAGAAAACAGTCGCCGTTGAAGGATGTTGTGGGCATGATGCGCTCGTTCGCTTACGCAGCATTTGCCGCAGTCGATCGTTATGTTGCAGGCGAAGGAGGCGAGGAACGTTCCATCGATCGCACCGCACTGATCGGCTGGGCGCAGCTTTGGCAAGATTCCGCAACATCTCATTTCCTTACGTCCTACCGCGAGGGCATGGCTGCGAATCCAGACTTGTTACCGCCGCCGAGGGAAGCCCAGATTCTGCTCGACGCTTATTTGCTTGAAAAGGCTTTGTACGAATTGCTATACGAATTGGATAACCGGCCCTCGTGGGTCCGGATTCCGCTCAATAGCATGCTGGGTTTATAGGGATTCTGCAACAAGAAATTTCTGCTGGCGAAGGAATTCAGTTCTTTGCGGCATTTTCCGGAGAACGATGGCAACGGCGAATCCAATTCGCGACAACACCCTGGCTGAAGACAACACGGCAGCCGATCTGCTTGTCCTGGTCACAGCCATGGCTCCAGAACATTTCAGGGGGGTTCTGAGCAACCTGGCGTCTGCATTTTCTCCTGAGAAGTTAATCGTAGCGACGCAGAACGAATTGCCAGCCGATAGCCCCTCGAGTCTGCGCGTCGTCCCCACACCGCAGTCAAATGCGGCATGGTCCCTTAAGCCGGTCGACTTTGTGAATGCAGCGCAGTGTGGCCGCGAACACGGAGCAAAGGCATTTCTAATGCTCGGCCCCGAAGCCGATTCGCTCAGTCCGCTTGCGCTTCGCGGCCTTGCCGATGCGGTCTTAGGAGCGTCGATCGACCTGGCAGTTCCGCATTATTCACTGCCCTCGCATGCCGGTCTGATCAACTCGGCCATCCTCTATCCGCTGACGCGCGCGCTGTTTGCTTCGCGCGTCCGGTTCCCGTTGTCGATTGATATTGGCATGTCGCTGAGGATGGCAGAGCGACTTAGCGGCGCTGCTGAACGAATTTCTGCGGCCAACCAAGCCGAGGCTCTTGTTTGGCCGGTGAACGAAGCAGTTGTCGCGGGTTTCGCCGCGGATGAAGTTGATGTAGGCTCGCGCGCGATGCCGCAGCCCTCCGATCCCGATATCAACTCAATTCTCGCCTTGGTGACGGGATCGCTCTTTGCCGATATCGAGGCAAAAGCGGCTCTCTGGCAGCGGCCTCGCAGGCCTCCGCTCATACGCCGCCCAATGGCTGAAGTTGGGCCGAGCGACGGAAGCGCGGATGTTCCGCGCATGGTTGCTGCATTTCAATTGGCCAATGCGAATCTGCAGGAGATCTGGTCGCTTGTCCTGCCGCCCAATTCCTTGCTTTCACTTAAACGCTGCTCGATGCTTGATCCCGTCGCCTTTCGTATGCCTGATAGTCTTTGGGCGCGGATTGTTTACGACTTTCTTGTCGCTTACCGGCTTCGCACGATCAATCGTGGGCACCTTTTGGGAGCACTGATCCCGCTGTATCTGGCCTGGGTTGCCGGCCATATCAACGTTACAACTTCTGGAACCCCGGCAGAGCGGCACATTGAAGCAGTTGCCGCAGCGTTCGAAGCGGAAAAACCGTATCTGGTCGCACGCTGGCGCTGGCCAGACCGGTTCAACTCTTAATCACTGTTCACGCCAAAGGGTAAGCGTAAATCAGGCGTGCAGGTGAGGAGGGAATGCAATGCAAAACCTGATCGATAACTCGGTGCAACAGGCAACACGAAGCATCACTGCATCACCGGTGTATAACGAAGACGCGTCAATCTGGCATCACATGTCTGAGGCGCTGCACCAGTCACTTTACCGTGTGCTCACTCTGCTCATCGCCGTGCTGCCCGGGATTCTTGCGTTTTTTGTTGCGCTGCTTGTATTTGCACTGGCCGGCATGCTGTTTTCCTGGGTATTGCGCCGATGCCTCACGTGGGTGAAGTTCGATCTTCGCGTAGCGCGAAAGAGCGGCACTGATTGGGCTCCGGCCAGCTCGCCTACAGAAATTGTCGCCCGCGCCTCATTCTGGATGTGCGTGTTGCTCGGTCTCATCATCGGCGTTTCGGCGTTCGATACTTCGTATGCGACGGGTGCTCCATTGCCCATCTCGTTGTTGCCGTACTTAACTCATGCCGTCGGTGCCGCCCTACTGCTGATTGCAGGCGTTGTGATCGCGAGGTTTCTTGCCCGTTCAGTTCTGATCAGCGCCGTGAACGCGCAGTTGCAATACGCAAGGATTCTTTCTCTGGGCGTGAAGTGGCTTGTTCTTGTTCTGACGGCGGCCATGGTGCTCGATCATTTACAGGTAGGGGGAAATATCGTCGAGCTGGCGTTTGGTATTTTGTTCGGCGGGATCGTTCTCACTCTTGCACTCGCGGTGGGCCTCGGCTCGCGCGATCTCGTCAGCCGTTCGCTGGAGAGCCACGTCGAGCACACTGGCGAGCGGCCGCACGTTCCTGACGAAGTCCCGACCGCCACCCGGTCAATCAGGCATTTTTAGAAGGGGATTCGTTCACCACGGCAATGGAATCGGGCGGCACAAGCAATTTGTCCTGATTCAGACGAATTGAGCTTTGTGACGCGAGGATCACGAAGCTCTCTTTTGAACTGCCGAAAACCTGTTTCCGATCGCCGAGATTGCAAATCACGGTGATGTTTCCACGTTTCATTCGCA
The DNA here is from genome assembly GCA_963758785.1 of uncultured Acidobacteriaceae bacterium. Taxonomy (GTDB): domain Bacteria; phylum Acidobacteriota; class Terriglobia; order Terriglobales; family Acidobacteriaceae; genus Telmatobacter. The sequence goes on along the minus strand of CAVWXA010000002.1, from coordinate 1,192,948 downwards.
GCCATTTTGCCTGCTCATCGAATGTCACGTGGACATTGCCGATGGCTCCATTATTGAGACATGGCGTGGTCCGGCGAAGGCGAATCAAGGCGTGATACCACGAAAGCATCTCGGCGTGCTGGCCAACCTTGACCTCTCCCCATTTCAGTTTCGAAGTTTCAAAGACCGCCTGACTTTCAGGGTCGGGAATCGAAGCAGGATCCCATCCAAAGGCGGCAAATTCTTTCTTTCTTCCCTCAGAAACTGCACGCGACAATTCGGGGTCATCGTGGTCGGCGAAGTAGAGAAACGGACTTGAAGCTGCCCATTCTTCTCCCTGGAAAAGCATCGGGACGAAGGGGCTAAGCAGGTACAGCGCGGCCGCGATCTTGGCGCGCTCAAGACCGGCGACGTGACTGATCCGATCACCGACCGCGCGATTGCCTACCTGGTCGTGCGTTTGTATGTAACCGAGAAAGCGATGCTGGGGCAGCGCGTAGGTTCGACGGCCATGGACGCGGCGCCGATAGCGGGAGTATATGCCGTCATACACGAAGGTCTGCTCAAGCGACTTGGCAAGCTGTTCAAGTGTGCCGAAGTCTGCATAATAGCCTTGCCTCTCGTTCGCATTGAGGACGGTGAAAAGCGCGTGATGAAAGTCATCGTTCCACTGCGCATCGATACCCAAGCCTCCCGCGTCACGCGCTGTTACTAAACGAGGATCGTTCAGGTCGCTTTCCGCGATCAGCACAAGCGGCCGCGCAAGGACTGCACTCAGGGCATCTACTTCAATAGCCAGCTGCTCCAAAAAGTGAATGGCGGAGCGATCGACGAACGCATGGACAGCGTCAATGCGCAACCCATCTACGTGGAAGTCGCGCAGCCACATCAATGCGTTGTCGCAAAAGAACTGGCGCACTTCAGCGGATCCAGCATCCTCGAGATTCACTGCGCCGCCCCAAGGCGTCTGGTGCGACGGAACAACGTACGGTCCGAACTTACCTGTGTAATTGCCGCTCGGTCCGAAGTGGTTGTACACCACATCCAGCAGTACGGCCAGTCCCGCCTGATGCGCGGCATTGACAAATCGCTTCAGACCATCGGGTCCACCATAAGGTTGATGAACGGAAAAGAGCGCCACGCCGTCATAGCCCCAGCCGTGATTTCCTTCAAAGGCAGCTACAGGCATCAGTTCGACATGCGTCACGCCGAGCTCGGCCAGGTAAGCAAGCTTGCCGGCTGCGGCGTCGAGTGTACCCTCCGGCGTGAAGGTTCCGATATGTAACTCATAGACGATCGCGCTCGCCAGCGGAGGCGCCTGAAAACGCGTGTCGCCCCACTCAAATGCCGCTTGATCGTAGATACGTGAAAGTCCGTGCACTCCGTTCGGCTGCCATTGGGAGCGCGGATCGGGATAGCACCTCAGATCGTCATCGAGAAGGTAACCGTAGTCCGTTCCGGGTCCGGCGTCTTCGACATGGCAACGCCACCAATCTCTATCGTCCGGTCCTTGCATGGCATATGCAACGCCACCGGATTCGACCGACACGTGGTGTGCAAACGGAGCCCATACTCTAAACTGATGCATTCGTCCCTCCGTCGTGCACCAGCAGCGCTACCGGAAATCTCCGAAACAAGTGTTGTGCGCGAACGCTCCCACCATTCACTATTTCGCCGGTGAAAACATTGGCCCAGTTTCCCAGGGGCAGCTCGACGGTCGTAGAACCAAACCCGCTGCCAAGCTTGAGGTTCCATCGCGGAGCGAGGACCGCAACTGAATCGCCGCGGGAAAATGCGATCAGGTGCGCCTTCTTCTGCCCCTCGACGTGAAGCGGAATGTATGCGGCTTCCCGATCAAACCATTCGGGTTTTTCACGTCGCAGGTGCAGCGCTTTATACAGAACCCATAGCTTTGGCATCCCGCTGTCCGCTCGATTCATGATTTTTTCGACGCTCATGCCGGCCTCGAGGTCAGCCAGCATTGCCTGTCTCGATTCATAATCGATTGGGCCGCGATTGTCCGGATCGACGAGCCGCAAGTCCCATATTTCGCTGCCTTGGTAAGTGTCCGGAACTCCCGGCGTGGTGCATTTGAGAAGGGTTTGCGTCAAGCTATTCATGCGCCCAGGCAGGAGCACTTTCTCAACAAAGGCTTCGAGCTCCGGAACGAAATCATTTGAGGCCAGGATTCGTTCGATAAAGAGCTTGAGTGCGCTCTCGAACTCTTTATTTGGTTGTGTCCAGCTCGTTTGCTGTTTGGCTTCCCGCGCGGCCTTTTCCATGTAGGATGTCATGCGATCTATCGTAATCGGCCAAGCGCCGATCAGTGTTTGATAGAGAAAGTACTCTGTATTACGATCCGGAAATCCTCCAGTTTTGAACTTCTGGTTCGCTCGCGACCAGCGGTGCATCGCCGAGCGCCAGCTTCGCGGCATTTCGGTTAACACTGCCAATCGTGCGCGCACATCTTCCGATCTCTTGGTGTCGTGTGTTGAAAGAGTGTTCATCGTCTGCGGATGGTCGGCGTGCATCCGTTTGCAATGCAAGTGGAATTCGTCAAGGGTCGTTCCGCTACGCTCTGGTGCGCCGCCCACTTCGTTCAGGCCAATCATTCGGTTGTAGGAATAAAATGCCGTATCTTCCAGCCCCTTTGCCATTACGGCAGAGGTGAACTGCTGAAAGCGAAGTAGAAATTCCGTTTCGACGTCGCCGCGCGCACGCAATGTAAGTACATCGCAGATGAAGTCAAAAAGATCGGGCGAAAGATCGGATCTTTGTGTTTTTGCGAGAGCTACAGCATTCGAGATTTGCTTTACATCCTCCTCAGTAACCTCGTCACGCCCGGGTGCAACGTAGGTTCTGTATACGGAAAAACTTGCTGCCACTTCGCGGATGGCTCGCCTGATCTCGGCACGTGTGTAATCGCGGCGATCACGATTGTTCTCGCATATCTCCACAAATAGTTGTGCCAATCGGTTCACATCGCTGCCTAAAGCCTCATGTTGTACGTTCAACTTCTTGGTATGCACCATCGAATCGAATTGAACAGTTTCCCCGGTGAAATCCGCGTAAACCTCCGTCAACTCATTCAGCCCTTCGCCATAGACAAGAAGGCCATTGCATATATTCAGGAAGTCGTATCCTGTGGTGCCGTCGATAGGCCAGCCGGCTCGTAATGATTCTTCCGGCTGCAGGATCTTTTCCGCGACAATCCAGGCTCGAGGTGCGCCCGCGCGCAGCCGCTCGAAATATAGTTGGGGATCTCGTAATCCGTCTGGATGATCGACTCGGACTCCATCAAGAATGCCCTTCTTTAACCACTCCATGATGCGAAAGTGGGTCGCGGCGAATACCCGTGATCGCTCGACTCGCACGCCGATCAGCGTGTTGACGTCGAAGAAGCGGCGATATCCAAGCTCCTGGTCAGCCGTACGCCAATACGCCAACCGATAGCTCTGCAAGTTGAGCAGTGAATCGAGCGCGTCGATGTTTGTGTTCAACTCATCGACGGCGCGTGTAATCGCAGCCGATACACCGGATTCCTCCCTGATGGCGCGTTCCAAGAACTCGTAAAGAATGGTTTTGTCGCGATGGCGCGCGGATAGGACTTGTTCTTCGCTCGAGTCCGGGGAGGGGAGTCGCGCCAGGCTATCGGCGATAAAGCCCAGTTCTGGCGCATTCACATAGTTGGCAGCGATGCCCAAGAGGATCGCCAGTGAACGCGGCGCCAGGGGAAAGCGATTGTCGAAGTAGCGCAACTGAAACGATCGGCCGTCATAGTGGATTTTGATCTGGCCGGCGCTTAGGACCCGTCCATACTGTTCGCCCAGCACGGGGATTAGCACCTTGTTCTGGAGCTTGACCTCGGCAGAGTTCCAGTCAATATCGAACCATGCAGCGAATCGACTGGATGGCCCGTTTTCCAGCACGTCCCACCAGTACAGATTCTCCTGGCCCGCGGCCATGTGGTTAGGGACGATATCGAGCACCTGGCCCATATCGAGCGCTTCGAGCGCGCGGCAGAATCGCGAGTGTCCTTCCTCACCACCCAGCTCGGCGTTCACTGCCTGCGGGTCTACAACATCGTATCCATGCATGCTTCCCGCTGCGGCACGCAGGTAAGGCGAGGAGTAGACGTGCGAGATTCCCAAATCTTTGAGGTATCGGGCAACTCTCGCGGCATCATCGAAGGTAAACGCACCATGGAGCTGAAGTCGATAGGAGGACGAAGGGGATCGTGGCATAGGCGGACTTCAAAAGAACCTGACGCGGCGACACCGCCGTTGTTTTGGGCCCTCGTTCATCCTCCATTCGCGACCAATTGCCCCTTGGTGAAATTGGCTGGGCTACGCGCGAGCAGGAATAAGAGTGAGCCGCATTCCATACGCTTGCGACTCCGATCCATGTGGTTAGATGACTTATCAGGCGATGCGGGATGCTCTTGAGAGCGCTTTTTCAACCACTGTGTCCTCGGCAAGTTCGAGCGAATCCGGTTTGCCGGTCTTTTCTTGATCGTAGACCTCGCGGCCGTGGGTTTATGCGGGATGGCGAGCGATTCCATGCTCCGGCTGTCATTTTGCATCACGATGGCGACACAGAATTTGCTTTGCAGGCCAAAGTTCCACGAGATCTGAAAGAGCCCGAAGATTCGTATTGAGCCGAGAAGGTCAATGGGCTGAACGATCGATGCGCAAATCGGCCAACCCACTAAGGCAAATTTGCATCTTCCCATTAGCCGTAACTCTGCGGCAGATCCAAAACGAAATGTTCCTGGACTCGGGTCATAGCGGTGTAATCGTCGCCCGGAACCGCGGGAGGGCCAGTCCTTCCTGACAGAGATTGGGGAAGCAAGGCAGACATCAACCGAAGCGGAAGAGAAGCCGAGAGGTGGGAAGAGGCGAATGTGCCGGGGACTACGGAGATCGATCCGTTTAACGACGCATCACACGATATGCGCAAAGGATGAGGATTCACACAATGTCCGAAACACTTGTTCTCTCAGTTGGTTTGGATCCGTTGATTCTGTATGCTCGCGAGACGATCTTACGATCGGCGGGCTTTTTCGTTGTCTCAGCGATGTCGATCAAAGAAGCATTTAACTTGTTTCAGGATGGCGATTTCGATCTCATGATCCTGTGCGGTACTCTTCCAGTGAGAGACCGTGAACGTCTCACCTGCTTGATCCGGGCGTCTGGGTCCCGTATTCCGATAGCCTCTGTTTCTGGAAGACCGGGAGAACAGGCCTTCTTTTCGGAAGTAAGCGTCGAACCGAGCCCGGTTGAACTGCTTGCGGGAATCAAACGCCTGTTAGCCAAGCAATTCGAAGTAGGCTCGATTAAGTCGTCAGTGGCTCGTGGCAACCTGCGGGCGCTCGCTGCACCAGGTTCCATTCGCACTGCGTCGTTCTGACTGCGAATTCAATAGGAGACCTGCGCGGTCGATTGGGGGCGCTGGATTCTCGAAGACGCGCTGAGGAGCGATCGATTTTCGGTTGATGGAATTTCGAATCAGTTCGGGGGACTCTCAGAATGGAATGCGTCGATCGAGCGCGCGTTACGCTGGACATTGGCTTCACTGCGCCCCACACCTCCGGACAGGCTCACTTTTGGGCATTAGTTGGCTAAGGAGAACCTATGCTCCAATTGCCAACTCGCGTGTCGGAAGAAAGACTTCAAAAGTAGTACCGGTCGTACCTTTGCGAACGGATGAGCGGAACCGGATGGTCCCCTGGTGCCGCATGAGAATTGTTCTCGACACCCACAATCCCAAACCTGAGCCTTTGAGTCCCTTGGTTGTAAAGAAGGGGTCGAAAAGCTTGTCTCTGATTTCCTCGGGGATGCCCGGCCCGCGATCATGAATGCAAACTTTTGCGCCGCCACGATTACCGCGATGAGTGGGTTTGACTCGAACCACGACGTCGGATCCAGGGGGAGCCGCCTCAGCTGCATTACGAATCAAGTTGCTGAAAACCTGGGACAATTGCCCAGGAAAACCAGTTATGGTTGCTGTAGGATTCACCGCGCAGGAAATCCGGACGCGCCTATGCGCTGCAGACCTCTCAGAGAGAGAGGCGACTTCAGAGACCAGCTTGCCGATGTCGATGGGAATAGGTTCTTGCGAATCGCGATGAAAGGCGAGCGATTGCTTGGTGATGCGTGCAATCCGCTCGAGTTCTCCGGATGCCTGGACTAGTAGATCGCGAGTCCCTTCATCTGAAGAAGACCTTTGTGCCAGGTAGACAAGATTGGTAAGAATTTCGAGCGGATTATTGATCTCGTGGGCGATAGCGTTCGCCAGCTTCCCCGTTGCAGCGAGTCGTTCCGCAGTGCGCAGAGCATATTCGGCAAGCTTGTGGTCAGTAACATCCGTCAGAATGAGAACTCTGTCTGCGTTTTGAGCGTTCACAGGATTGATCAGCACCCGCACAGTTCGCCTGGCGATTGTGAATTCTGCGGCAGGCAGCGGTGCTTTTTGCCGAATTGGATCACCGGTTCCAATCAGCCGATCAAGCAGCTCTGCCGCGTCCTGGTCTTGCTCGATTTGGACTTTCGGCTGACAGATCTGAGCAAAGGCGTGGTTCCATCGAGTCAGGCGGCCATCCGAACCAACGATGGCCAGACCCTCCTGCATTGCATCGAAGGTGGATTGCCATTGATCCGCAGCCTTGCGCGCCTGCGCCTCTGCCTGTCGCAGCCGCAACAAGGCGCGCACAGTTGCCACGAGGACCATTGGGTCGATGGGATAAAGGAGATATCCATCCGCTCCTGCCTCAAGGGCGCGAACCCGGTCGTCGGGGGACACGAAGGACGCGGATATTTGCAAAACCGAGATGGCCGCCGTACCTGGATCCTGTTTAATTCTTCGGCAGGCTTCATAGCCCGAAATATCGGGCAGGTTGACATCGAGGATGATTACGTCGGGGAACATGAGCGAGACTTCTATCGCTCCGTATCCAGTGTTGGCGTGCACACAATCGAAGCCGGCACGGTTAAGGATACGCGACAAGATATACCGATTCTCCTCACGATCATCGGCAATGAGGATGCGCGGCCGGGGCTTGTCAGGCATCCAGTTGCCTGTCGACCGTGTTCGGAGCGAGCCCGACGGATCGAATCCAGTCTATGAAGGGCTGTGCAGATAGGCGCGTAGAAATGTCCTCCTTACGTATGATCCCTACCTCCCACGAGGCTAAGAGGGCTTTCTCCGACTCAGAAAGCACCTTAGACGTATAGATCAACACGGGCAGTGCCTGGGTTGCCCGCTGTGTCCGAAGCTGCCGCAGGATTTCGAATCCGCTGATGTCGGGCATCAACAGATCGAGAATCACCGCGTCGGGAAGTCTCTCGTTCAGCAAAGAGAGCGCCTGGGTGCCGCTGGAAGCCTCGCGAATATCAATCCAAGGCTGATTGAGGAGGTCGCGGAGGATGTAGCGGGCAACTTCATTGTCGTCAACAAGGAGAACCTGCCGGGTGCCCATGTTCGAAGTAAGTCGACGGAGTTCATGAACAAGGACATTGGGTGCAACCGGTTTGGGTAAGAATAAGTTTCCCCCGCGTGCGATCGCGATTTGCGGTTCGTTATGGACACTGGTGACAATGATCGGCAATTCTGGCAACCGCTCGCGAAGACGAGCGATGAATCCCCATGATTGATCGTCCCCAATATAAATGTCGGCCACCACTGCGGCCGGTGTATGCCTGGCGGTCCAAACTTCGGATTGAGCGACGGTGGAGGTGAGGATGGCTTGAAACTCCGTGTCGCGGAGATCCGACTCGATCAGGTGGGCGGTTTCCTCATCGTCCTCCAGAATGAGGACGGGCGTGCGATGAAATTCCGGCGCAGGTGGCATAGTTGGACCATCCGGCAGGTTCAGCTCTCCAACATAGACCGCCGGTAGCCTGACAAAGAACGTCGAGCCTCTGCCGAGTTCGCTGTCCAGCCAGATCCTGCCTCCCAAAAGCAAGGCCAGGTTCCGGCACAGCGGCAAACCCAGGCCGGTGCCGCGATACCGCTCTTGAAGAGGGTTTTCGACCTGGCTGAATTCTTTGAAGATGGATTCGTGATGTTCGGCGGCGATGCCAATCCCTGTATCGGCAACCGTGAATCGAATATCGCGATTATCCAGCATCTCCGCAGATACCGTGACTTTCCCGTTGGGTGTGAATTTGAGAGCGTTGGAGATCAGATTGCGAAGTATTTGCGATACTTTTCCCTCATCGGTTCGGAGGGGGGAATCTCGGGCGCGTCCTCGAACACAAGGTCCACGGAATTGTTGTCGGCCAGCAACGGCTTCAACATTCCTTTCAGTGCGCTGAAAAGCTCATGAACTTCGAAGCGCTTGGAGCGGATTCGAATCTTGCCGGCTTCCACTTTGGCGAGATCAAGGAGGTCGTTCACCATTTCCTGAAGGTCGCGAGCGGAGGACTCGATGTAGCTGACTTGCTTCAATTGTTCACGAGAAAGGTCCCCATCCATTCTGTCCATGAGGAGGCGGGCCAGGGAAATGATGGAGTACAACGGCGTTCTGAACTCATGGGAGACATTGGATAGGAACTTGGTCTTCAATTCGGAGGCGCGGCGCAGATAGTCGGCGCGCTCATCAAGCTCGGCGTAAAGGGCAACGACACCGCGATTCGTATCTTCGAGCTCGCGATTCAGCAATTCCAGCTCTTCCTGACGGGCGCGCAGTTCCTGGAGCGTCTTGAGGAGCTCCTGGTTTTGTTGCTCAATTTCGTCGTAAGGGCTTCTCGGGGAGCGCTCCTGCAGTTTGCGACGGAGATCGTCAGCAGTTCGCAGGGTCCATATATCCCGGTGAGGTGGAATAAATTTCGCCATGCGGACGACCGTGCCAGCATCGGAGGTCTCAATGCGAAATTCATCCATCAAGCGCTTGGTGCCAATAATGCCCATGCCGAGGCCCGTGGCAGATTTGTACCGCGCCCCAAGAATCTGATCGAGATTCGAGATACCGGCGCCCGAATCGGCAACCGTGACTTCGAGCCGTTGCGGCGGTTCCAGTTGGAGCGAAAACGTCACTTTGCCATTCCGCGCGTAGCGAAAGGCATTGCGAGCAATTTCCGAGGTAGCCGTCGCCATCCTGATCTGATCCTGGTTATCCAGGCCTAGTTCAGCGGCAATTTCCCGGGCTCTTTGCCGCGTGTGAACCACATCGCGTTCAGTGACCAGGGCGAGATGGAGGATGGGGACAGCCATGGGTTACGCAGCCTTCACAACGATGACGCTGGCATCGTCGCGCTGGCGCCTGAAGTCGCGAAGCAACGCACCGCCAATGAGGGCTGGATGCCGGGCGAGCAGTCCTCTATATGAGGAAAGGTCCCACTTGGACTGAATCCCATCAGAATGTAAAACGAGGACTGCATCAGGAGACCAGGCGGAGCGGAACTCCTGAATCCTGGGCACCGTTATTCCCAGCGTTCCGTTGTGCGAAACAAGGCTTCGCGAATCGGCGCCGGCCAGCACGACGCCAGAGATATTTCCCACCCCGGCATAGAGGAGACTCATGTGTTTGGGCCGAATCTCCACGACTGCGGCAACAGCCCCACGAGTTTTGCGAAGCGCATCATGCATGTGGCTCAGAATTTCGCCGGGACCGAGATTCAATTGCTTCTTAAAGGTGGCGAGTGCTTCCTGCGCGGCTTCGGCAGCGCCCACGCCGTGGCCCAGTCCGTCAGCAATCGCGACCATCGTGCGCTCCGGCGTTTGGTGAGCAGCCCACCCATCTCCGCAAACGCGCTCACCTGGATAGGGCACCGCCACGCCGGCAATCAGCAGTTCGTCGGAAGGCGCAACACCCAACTCGATCATGACGATGGTTCCGTTTTGGCCGGTAAATACCTCAAGCTTGTTCGCCATCCGCTTCATGGCGCCCATGCCGCCTCCCATGGTGCCTGCCGTGGAGTAGCCGTCGCTCATCGCATCGGCGATGTTGGAAATTCCCAAGCCCTTATCGATGGCAAGGATGCGAACAAGCGAATCCTCGCCCGCCCTTGCGCCTACGAAAATCACATGCCCTCCGCCGCCATGAACGAGCGTGTTACGGGAAGCTTCGGTAGCAAGAAGCGTAAGCTTTCCCGAACAGGTCTCGTCGAGCTCGAGCCGTTGCGCCGCAAATTGCGCGGTGCGGCGCACTTCACCGACCGAGCTTTGATCGGTTACGGCTACGCATTCGGTGAATGCTACCTCCATCGCGCAACTGTGACCCTTGTGCCTTTCCCTAATTCTGATTCGATGCTGAATTCGTTGACGAGGCGTCTGCTGCCGCCAAGACCGAGGCCCATGCCCGAGCCGGTCGTGAATCCGTCAGTAAGGGCTTTGTCAATATCAGGTATTCCTGGACCATGATCCTCGAAGGTCAGTCTGAGCCCCGTTCTGGACCCGTTGGCGAGCTCTTCAATGGTCATTTCGCCGCCTTTGCCGTGATCAAGGGCATTGCGCGCCAACTCGCTCGCGGCAGTCACAAGCTTGGTCTGGTCTACGAGACTAAAGCGAAGCCCAATGGATGATTGCCTCACCTTCTGCCGCGCGATCACTATATCGCTCGAATTCCTCAAGGGAAGCAATTCACGCTTCAGAACGTTCATCGCCAATTCCAGACTGCGCAAGATCGCTGGCGCTAAACAGGAGCTCCATTCCAGCCTCTACGCTCAGCGCGGTGCGAACACCGGGCAGCGACATACCCAATTCAACAAGCGTGATGGCCACCGCCGGCTGCATTCCAACCACCACGGTGTCTGCTCCCAGCACCCGCGACATGGCGGCAATATTTGCGAGCATGCGCCCGATAAACGAATCGACGATCTCGAGTGATGAGATATCGATCAAAACTCCGGTAGAACCCCATTCGGAGATTCGTCGCGTTACGTCATCCTGCAATTGCATTGCAAGCTTGTCGTGCATGTCGACCTGAATTGTGATCAACAAGAGCGAACCCATGCGAAGAACCGGAATTCGTTCCATTTAGTCCTCCCGCTTGGCAAACAGCCGGCTCATCGGGTTTACCTGGGCCGATGCTTCGCGGACGACCTTCCTGCCGCTTTTCTTCAATGCAAGAGCGAACGCATCCGCAAGGTTGGCCTTGGTCACAACATCTTCAAGATTGATCCCCAGGTGGACAATGGTTTGGGCAATTTGCGGCCGTACTCCGCTTATGATGCATTCCGCGCCCATCAGTCTTGCGGACGTGATCGTTTTCAGCAGGTGCTGAGCGACCAGCGTATCCACGGTTGGCACGCCTGTGATGTCGATGATGGCGAATTTCGAATTTGTTGCCACGACAGTTTGCAGCAGACTCTCCATCACCACCTGGGTGCGCGCGCTGTCGAGAGTGCCAATGATGGGAAGCGCAAGTACATCATCCCAAAGCTTGACCACCGGGGTTGAAAGCTCAAGGAGTTCCTGCTGCTGCCGCGAGATGAGTTCTTCCCTCGCGGCCATGAATGCTTCGGTGGTGACGAGCGCCAGCCGATCCAGTAATTGTGTCGCCGTCCAAACCATCTCAAACATCTGGTCCTGACTGCCAGAGAGAGCGCGCCGGATGGCCGAAAAAAGCGGTTGCTTAAGCGACAGCACAAACGTCGCCACGTCTGAGGACGAAAATCCCTGCTGTGCGCGAGATGTGGAGATTTCCTGCAGAAAATCGCGCGCCGTATCCCAGCCTGCCGCGGAGATATCGGCTGGGCCACTGGTTTTGATGCCCGCCGCAATGGCGCTCAACAGCGTGCGGCATTGCTCTTCCAATTCGGCTTTGCCAATCAGGTCTGTCCGCTGAGCGGATTTCCCCATATCCCGCATCCACTCGGAGCGGATCTGTTCTTCGTTCTGGGAGACAATTTGAGCTAACTCATTCATTGCGATCTCCTATGAGCGTGGTTCTCGTTTCGTGAGTTCGACGGGGAAGTCGTGGCCTCAGGGGTTGAATCGAATGACGCATCCGCCTGCTTGCTCTCGGTAGTGGGATGCCGACTATGACCTTCCAGAAGACATTTGCTGAAAAATGACTTACAGACGAAGACTAGGTAAGGTTTGCCAGAGCTTGGCGAAATGCTTCCTCACCTTCCCATTTGCCCACGAAGCTATTTACTTTGAAGAGTTTACACATCTCGCGCTGCTCGTCACCAAGGATGGACCAAACGATGACAGGAATCTTTGATAATTCGGGAGTGCGATGCCAAAACCTCAATAGCTCGTAGCCACTTTCATAACCGAGATTCAGGTCCAGGACGATACCGTCCGGCACTGGACCACTCCCATCAAGCGCCTTTTCAAGATAGGCGCGGGCCGCACTCGATGTGGTGCGGGCGTCGATTTCCGTGATTCCAAGAGAAAGAGCTGTATTTGCGGCGAATTGGAGGTCTTTTTCCTGGTCCTCCACCACCAACAAGCGTTTCACGATATCCTCCTGGCGAAATGTGCGATGAAGGATGCAGCATACCAAAAGCGTATGTCTCAGTAAAGAGTCAGTTTAGCGGAAGTCTCGCAGCCTGATAGCGCATTTTTCAACCGGTGGCTCGCGAACCAAAGGGCAGACTCGACCTTAGTTGGGTGGATCGCAGGATTCGAACGCCCGCCGAATTCATGAACAACGACTGCACTTCCGGAGAGCTCAACGCTGACCGAATGGCCGGTTTAGAGGAAATGAGCGCCATGCCAAGGCGAACGTGCCTTGCCCTGCCTGGGACACCTCCAAGGTCCAATGAAATGGGAATCAGGAGATTGGAGCGGAATCAACGATGGACCGGGAATGCATGGTTGTCAATAGAAACTGTCGAAAGGACGGGCCAGCCCGGAGGGCCGCTGGCACGCCATGAATCGGGCCGAGCGACCAATTGGATTGAGGAAACTTCCGGGCGAATTGAAATCCCGTGAATTTGAGCTTGGAGCTTTTTTACTCCTCGCTCTGTGTGAGGGTACGGAGTTTCGCGAGGAGATCGGAAGGATGAACCGGCTTGGCGAGAACCTCGAAATCGTGTCCATGAAGTTTGGCAGTTGCCAGCATGTCTGCGGTGGCTGCTTGTCCCGAAAAGAGCAGGATCTTGCATCCGGGATAATCGCGGCGGAATTGAACGGCAAGATCGATTCCGGACATCCCCGGCATGACTACATCTGAGATGAGGAGGTCGGGCACCGGGCCACTCGCCGCTGCTTCCAGGGCCTTATAAGGATCTTCGAAGGCGGTCGCGGCAAAGCCCGACTGGACGAGAATCATCTTCAAAGTTTCCGCAATCAGTCTTTCATCGTCGACAACGAAAACAACTCCCCTGCTATTTTGCATTTTGTCACAGGCTCCTTTGCCTCTGTTTCACGCACGTGCTTGCGCGGGGGAATTGTGGAAAACCGCAAGGCACGTAAGCAATGGTCTCCGATTCAACCGCCGAAGGATGGACGCCTAATTGCGATCCAAAGGCCGAAGAACCTTTGACAACTTGAGTCCCTTACAGACATGAGCGCTCTCGGCCACCTGCAATTCATGTTCGGCATCGGCTGAAGCAACCGTTGAAAAGCATTCGCTGCAGATTGACACGATTGTCCCATCAAGGTTTCGCTTGTGGGGAAAGATGGGCCGGTGAGTTCGAGCAATTCTTCTCATATTATTCTCCACTTCCGAATACCGTGGCCCAAGGAGGAAACAAATTCGCATGCTGATAGCTCGTGGCGCCAGGTTCCGGAGCCGAAGAAACCGAAGATATCGAGGCCAATGAAATCACAATGGACCACTTGACTCGCTTATTTCGGTGGTTACCTGCCGCCGGCGGTCCGCATCGGGTCGAATGGCTCAATGCGGTGGACTTGGTAGCCCTTCAGGCGAGGGTGCCGGTCACGCGAGCAACAGATCCATCTTCGCGGCTATCTTGACTTTGATGCGCACTTCAACTCTCCTCGTTGTACACGCCTGGTGATTTCACCGGCCGATGCAGGTCCAAGCCGACAGCGTGCGGACCCAGTTCCTTTACTCCTCCATTTCCGCGCTTGCCGGGCGAGCAGGGCCTCCACCTTCGGAAAAACCCGGCGCTCCGCTGAGATTTCGAGGACGTTACGCTTCGGCGACGATTGCCATACGCACATCGCTCCCATAGGGACATCGCTCAACGATACTCGACTTCTTATTTCGTGGATGACCGCCAGGCAAGCTCTCTCCTCTGCTCAGGGCACGATTCCGGGGCTCAAATTTCACCGGATTTTGCCTCTTTCTGACGAAGGAGGCAGGGCAAGCAACCTTTAATTCTGGGCCCGCATCAACCCTGCATCCCCAGAAGTGTGTCGCCCTGTCGATACCAATGGTTGATTCGAGATTCCTACTTACAGGAGTTACTCCGTTGCAGACTACCGTGAAGCAGCACAGCCTTGGGAAAGCCGGAAAGGACTATCTGCCCCTTTCCGACGTCGCACATGTCGAGCCTGACCATCTGGCCACAATTCTTCAGTGTCTGCAAACGATGAAGAATGGCGATTTCAGTGCCCGTCTGCCTGGCTCGTGGACCGGCCTTGCCGGAAAGATCGCCGACAACTTCAATGAGATTGTGAGTGCCAACGAACAGATGGCATTTGAGTTAAAGCGCGTCGGCCAAGCCGTTGGAAAAGAAGGAAAGACCCGCGAACGACTTCGCGTGGAGAAACGCCGCGGCGCCTGGGACGATATGGAAGTCTCAGTGAACACCCTGGTCGAAGACCTCCTGCGTCCCACGGCGGAGGTCACGCGCGCAATTGCAGCCGTCGCCCAGGGCAATTTGACGCAGACGGTCCGGCTCGATGTGGACGGCCGACCTCTGGAAGGGGAGTTTCTGCGCTCCGCGAACATCGTCAACACGATGATTCAACAACTTGGAGTTTTCACTGCCGAGGTAACGCGCGTCGCGCGCGAAGTGGGCACAGACGGCAAACTTGGCGGCCAGGCGCAGGTACCGGGCGTAGCTGGGACCTGGAAGGATTTGACCGACTCTGTGAATTCGATGGCCAGCAACCTCACCGGCCAGGTAAGAAACATCGCAGAAGTTGCAACGGCTGTGGCCAGCGGCGACCTTTCACGGAAGATCACCGTGGACGTGCGCGGGGAAATCCTGCAACTGAAAGAAGCCATTAACACCATGGTCGATCAGTTGCGTTCATTCGCGTCGGAAGTGACGCGCGTCGCGCGCGAAGTGGGCACAGACGGCAAACTTGGCGGCCAGGCGGTGGTCCCGGGCGTGGCTGGAACCTGGAAGGATCTGACCGACTCAGTGAATGCAATGGCCGGCAACTTGACTGCCCAGGTAAGAAACATCGCAGAAGTGACGACGGCTGTAGCCCGAGGCGACTTGTCCCGCAAAATCACGGTGGACGTCAAGGGCGAAATTCTGGAGCTGAAAGACACCATCAACACGATGGTGGACCAGCTGAACGCATTTGCCGGCGAAGTAACACGCGTCGCGCGCGAGGTGGGAACAGAGGGCAAGCTTGGTGGCCAGGCGAACGTTCCAGGCGTGGCTGGCACCTGGAAAGATCTAACGGATAACGTGAACTTTATGGCCGGCAACCTGACTGGCCAGGTGCGCAACATTGCTGAAGTGGCGACGGCCATCGCAAATGGAGATCTTTCGCGCAAGATCACGGTCGACGTGCGCGGTGAAATTCTTCAGCTCAAAGAGACGTTGAACACCATGGTGGACCAGCTGAACCGGTTCGCGGGTGAAGTAACGCGCGTGGCGCGCGAGGTAGGCACCGAGGGAAGGCTCGGTGGTCAGGCCAATGTGCCGGGCGTAGCGGGTACATGGAAAGACCTCACCGACTCAGTGAACTCGATGGCCGGTAACCTCACAGCGCAGGTGAGAAACATTGCCGAAGTGACGACCGCGGTAGCACGCGGCGATTTGTCGCGCAAAATCACGGTGGACGTGAAGGGCGAAATTCTGGAATTGAAGAACACGATCAACACGATGGTGGATCAGCTGAACGCGTTCGCCGGCGAAGTGACGCGCGTGGCAGGCGAGGTAGGAACCGACGGAAAACTCGGTGTGCAGGCAGTTGTTCCGGGCGTGGCCGGCACTTGGAAGGACTTGACCGACAACGTAAACTTCATGGCCAGCAACCTGACAGGCCAGGTGAGAAACATTGCAGAAGTGGCCACTGCCGTGGCTCGCGGCGATCTCTCGCGCAAGATCACAGTGGATGTGAAAGGCGAAATCCTGGAGCTGAAAGACACCATCAACACGATGGTGGATCAGCTGAACGCGTTCGCTGGAGAAGTGACGCGCGTAGCGCGCGAAGTGGGTACCGACGGCAAACTGGGTGGCCAGGCGCAGGTTTCCGGTGTAGCTGGAACCTGGAAGGACCTTACCGACTCAGTGAATTCAATGGCCAGCAACCTTACCGGTCAAGTGCGAAACATCGCCGAAGTTTCGACAGCCATTGCGACCGGTGACTTATCCAAAAAGATCACTGTGAATGTCAGTGGCGAGATTTTGCTGCTGAAAGAAACCATCAACACCATGGTGGACCAGCTCAATCGCTTCGCAGGTGAAGTGACGCGCGTTGCCCGCGAAGTAGGCACTGAGGGACGGCTCGGTGGTCAAGCCAACGTACCCGGTGTGGCCGGAACCTGGAAAGATCTTACCGATTCAGTGAACTCGATGGCCGGCAACCTAACTGCTCAAGTGAGAAACATTGCCGAAGTAACAACGGCCGTTGCCCGCGGCGACTTGTCGCGCAAAATCACGGTCGATGTGAAGGGTGAAATCCTGGAGTTGAAAAATACGATCAATACGATGGTGGACCAGTTGAACGCGTTCGCCGGAGAAGTAACGCGCGTCGCTCGCGAAGTAGGCACCGACGGCAAACTCGGCGGCCAGGCCCAGGTGCCGGGCGTCGCGGGAACATGGAAAGACCTGACCGACTCAGTGAACTTTATGGCGGGCAACCTGACGGCGCAGGTAAGAAACATTGCCGAAGTGGCAACGGCCATCGCCAACGGCGATCTTTCGCGCAAAATCACAGTTGACGTCCACGGTGAGATTCTGCAACTGAAAGAAACGCTCAACACAATGGTGGAGCAGCTACGCTCGTTTGCCGCTGAAGTTACCCGCGTGGCCCGCGAAGTCGGTTCTGAAGGGCGCCTGGGCGGGCAAGCCAATGTGCCCGGTGTGGCCGGAACCTGGAAAGACCTTACCGACTCAGTGAACGCAATGGCCGGTAACCTGACGGCGCAGGTGAGAAACATTGCCGAAGTGACGACCGCGGTTGCCCGCGGCGACCTCTCGCGCAAGATTACGGTCGACGTGAAGGGCGAAATCCTAGAACTTAAAGACACGATTAACACGATGGTGGATCAGCTCAACGCCTTCGCCGCAGAAGTGACGCGCGTGGCCCGCGAAGTCGGCACTGACGGAAAACTAGGCGGGCAGGCAGTGGTGCCGGGTGTTGCGGGCACGTGGAAGGACCTGACGGACAACGTGAATGTGATGGCCGCAAACCTGACTGAGCAGGTCCGCGGCATTGTGAAGGTCGTCACGGCCGTGGCAAACGGTGCGCTTACACAAAAGCTAACCGTGAACGCCAAAGGCGAAGTTGCCGCATTGGCTGAGACGATCAATAACATGACTGACACGCTGGCGACATTTGCCGATCAGGTTACAACGGTCGCCCGCGAAGTAGGCGTGGAAGGCAGGCTCGGCGGCCAGGCCAACGTGCCCGGCGCTGCGGGAACCTGGAAGGATCTTACTGGCAACGTTAATTTGCTCGCCGATAACCTGACAAACCAAGTGCGCGCCATCGCCGAAGTGGCGACGGCCGTGACCAAAGGCGATCTTACTCGCTCGATCCAGGTGGAAGCGCGCGGCGAAGTTGCCGAATTGAAAGACAACATCAACACGATGATCGATAACTTGCGCCTGACCACCGACCGGAATACGGAGCAGGACTGGCTCAAGACCAACCTTGCCCGGTTCACGGGAATGTTGCAGGGGCAGCGCGACCTTGCAACCGTGGGCAGGATGTTGCTTTCCGAACTGGCACCTCTTGTGAACGCCCAACAGGGCGTGATCTATCAGATGGGCGCGGAGACTGCGTCTGGCGAAGGAATGCTGGTGCTGCTTTCCACTTACGCCGACACGCCGGAGGGTTACATCGGAGAAGTCAGAATCGGCCAGGGTCTGGTAGGCCAATGTGCCGCAGAGAAGCGTCGGATGCTGATCACCGAGTTTCCGAGGAGGACCGCACCCATCCGTTCGGGACTGTTCAAGGCGACACCTAAGAACGTCATCGTGCTTCCTGTGCTTTTTGAGGACCGAGTAAAAGCAGTAATCGAGTTGGCGAGCCTGAGCGCTTTTACCGCTTCACATCTCGCATTCCTCGAGCAGCTCACTGCCAGCATCGGTATCGTACTCAACTCCATTGAAGCCACCATGCAGACTGAAGGCCTGTTGAAGCAGTCGCAGCAACTCGCCACAGAGCTGCAAACGCAGCAGAAAGAGTTGCAACAAACCAACGAGCAGCTGGCACAAAAAGCTCAGCAGCTCGCCGAACAGAATTATGAAGTCGAACGCAAAAACCAGGAGATCGAACAGGCACGACGTGCACTGGAAGAAAAGGCAAGGGAACTGGCGCTGACGTCCAAGTACAAGTCGGAGTTCCTCGCCAATATGTCGCACGAGCTGCGCACTCCGCTCAATAGCATTCTTGTACTCGGTCAGCAGCTTGCCGACAATCCCGATGGCAGCCTCTCGGCAAAGCAGGTGGAATTCGCGCGCACCATTCACGGCGCCGGCACCGACCTCCTCAACCTCATCAGCGACATCCTCGATCTCTCGAAAATCGAATCGGGAACCGTTTCGGTAGACGCTGAGGAAGTGTTCTTCGGTGCATTAATCGAAGCGGTGTCGCGGCCCTTCAGACACGAGGCAGAAAACCGCAAGCTTCACTTCGAGGTAACAAGCGATCCGAAAATGGGGAGAAGCCTGGTCACCGATTCGAAACGGCTTCAACAGGTACTCAAGAACCTGCTTTCGAACGCCTTTAAATTCACTGAGCATGGCACAGTGCACCTCGCTGTATCCAGCGTTTCAGACGGCTGGAGCCCGGGGCATCCCGTTCTTAGCGGCGCCGGTTCAGTAATTGCCTTCGAAGTCAGCGACACGGGCATCGGGATCCCACCGGAAAAACAGCGCATCATTTTCGAGGCATTTCAGCAGGCCGATGCTGGCACCAGCCGTAAATTCGGCGGTACCGGATTGGGGCTGGCAATCAGCCGCGAATTGGCCAGCCTGCTGGGTGGCGAAATCCAACTCACAAGCGCACCCGGACAAGGGAGCACTTTCAGGCTCTATCTGCCGCAAACTTATGTGGGCCCCGCTGCTCCAAATGTTCCCAAGAGCGAAAAGAATAGCTCTTCGGCGCCTATGCCGGTTTTCCTCACTACTGTGACGGCTGTAGAGCAAGAAGCACGGATTGAGGATGATCGCAACAACATCGCCGAGGGCGATGCCGTGCTGTTAATCGTTGAAGACGATCCTCACTATGCCCGCGTTCTCTGTGATCTGGCTCGCGACAAGGGATTCAAGATTCTGGTCGCAAATACTGGAAGCGAGGCCCTGACACTGGCGCGCGAGTATGGTCCGACCGCAATCTCGCTCGATGTTTTTCTGCCGGATATGCTGGGCTGGACGGTGTTGAATCATCTCAAGCAGGATTCCAAGACGCGGCACATCCCTGTGCAGATGCTCACACTTGACGAAGACCGCCATCACGGCCTGTCGCGCGGCGCATTTGCCTTCGTCACCAAGCCGTCAACCACAGAGGATCTTGATTCGGCGCTGACGCGCATTCGCGAGTACTCGAAGCCGCGGCGCAAGCGGCTCCTGGTGGTCGAGGACAACCCGGCTGAACAGATGAGTGTCAGAGAACTTCTGTGGCACGAGGATATCGATATCGATATGGCCGATTCCGGCGCTCTCGCACTGCAGTCTCTGGATACTGGCAATTATGATTGCATGGTGCTGGATCTTCGTCTCCCCGACATCAGTGGATTCGAAGTTCTCGAGCAACTGCGTGACACGCCCAAGCTCAAAGACCTTCCTGTTGTCGTATTTACAGGCAGGGAGCTCAGCCCCGATGAGGATGCTCAACTGCATACGCTTGCACGCAGTGTTGTTGTGAAGGACGTTGAATCGCCGGAGCGGCTTCTTGACGAGACTGCACTGTTTCTCCATCGCATCATCGGCGATCTGCCGCCTGAAAAACAACAGATGCTCGACCGCCTGCACCGCTCCGACGATGCATTGGCCGGCCGCAAGGTGCTCGTTGTCGATGACGACGTGCGCAATATCTTCGCGCTTTCCAGCGTTCTTGAGCGACGGGGTATGACGGTGCTCTCGGCAGGAACCGGACGCGAAGCAATCGAAACAATCGAATCTACACCGGACCTGGCCATTGTTTTGATGGATATCATGATGCCGGAGATGGACGGGTACGAAACCATGCAGGTCATTCGTCAAAACTCCGCATTACGCCGCTTGCCGATCATCGCCCTGACAGCCAAGGCAATGAAGGGAGACCGGGAGAGATGCCTCGAAGCAGGGGCATCGGAATACCTTGCCAAGCCGGTTAATACTGACCAGCTGTTGTCAGCATTGCGTGTTTGGCTTCATCGCTAATTCTGTTAGAGCCCAGTCATGCGCGAGGTTTGGGAGACAAATCAATGACGCCCGACGGCAAGATTAACATTTTGATGGTCGACGATCAGCCAGCTAAGCTTCTCAGCTACGAAGTGATCCTTGCGGAGTTGGGCGAAAATCTCCTCAAAGCATCATCGGCCAGCGACGCGCTGAACATTCTGCTGAAAACCGACGTCGCCGTAGTTCTAATGGACGTCAGCATGCCGGATCTGGACGGTTTCGCATTGGCGGACGTGATCCGGCAGCATCCGCGCTTTCAGAAGACGGCGATCATCTTCATCTCCGGCATTCACCTCACTGACTCAGACAGAATCCAGGGCTATCGCAGCGGCGCTGTCGATTACATCTCGGTGCCTGTGGTTCCCGAAGTCTTGCGTGCAAAAATCAGCATTTTTGCAGAACTCCACCGAAAAACCAGGATGCTTGAATCGCTGAATCACGAACTTGAGAAGCGCGTCCAGGATCGCACAGCGGAACTTGAGAAGAGCGAAGAGCAGTTTCGCATGCGCGCGGAGCTGGTAGAACTTGCGTCCGAGGCAATTATGGTTCGAGATATGAGCGGCGTTGTTCACTTCTGGAATTCAGGAGCTGAGAACATTTTCGGTTGGCGCAAGCACGAAATCTTGGAAAAGGACCTTCACAGCATGTTGAAGACGGTCTTCCCTGTTTCAAGAGAAGAGGTCGAAGCCGAGTTGCGCAAGCGCGGATGGTGGGAAGGCAATCTGATCCAGACAACAAAGGATGGCTCAGAGATTGTTGTGGCATACCGTAAAACTCTGAATCGCGAGTCTAATGGAATTCTTGAGGTTGGACGCGACATTACCAATCAGTTACGCGCCGAAGAGGCGTTGCGTGAGACTGAAAGACTCGCCGCAATGGGACGCGTCGCAGGTATTATTGCCCACGAGATTAATAATCCACTCGAGGCAGTTACGAATCTCGTGTATCTTCTTCGCAACCACTCCTCCCTGGACGATGAAGCGAGGCATTGCGCCGTCCTGGCCGAAGATGAATTGCGGCGCGTCAGTCACATTACCCGGCAAACGCTCAGCTTTTATCGGGAATCGAAACAACCCATTTCTGTTTCCATTTCTGAATTACTACAGAGCGTGCTGACACTGCAGCAACGCGCCTTGCAGGACAATCGAATCAAACTGCGCAAACCGATCTTTTCTTCGTGCTTTGTGCAGGGATTTCCGGTCGAGCTTCGCCAAATTTTCCTGAACTTGATCGGCAATTCCGTCCAGGCCATGCCAAACGGGGGCGATCTTAGTGTGCGCGTGCGCCTGGCGACCGACTGGACC
This sequence comes from uncultured Acidobacteriaceae bacterium, assembly GCA_963758785.1. GTDB lineage: Bacteria > Acidobacteriota > Terriglobia > Terriglobales > Acidobacteriaceae > Telmatobacter. Next base: position 1,171,005 of record CAVWXA010000002.1, on the reverse strand, counting down.
ATGCAGCGGCGCGGAGTGTCTATTTCGATCGTGGACACCGGAGCGGGAATCCAGGCTCAGGACGCTCCGAGAATCTTCCAGCCGTTCTTCAGCACCAAATCGACGAAAGGAACAGGTTTGGGGCTCTGGATCAGCAAAGGAATTGTGCAGAAGTATAACGGCCGAATTGCATTTAGAACCTATCGTCACGCCGGGAAATGCACCACCTGTTTCAGGGTTTTTTTGCCGGGCACCGGAATGTCTGGCGCGGGCTCGCTTGCCGCCGACGATACGGGCAGCGTGTCCAGTACGCCCTTTCCTCTACAAGTCGAGGCAAATTGTAATTGACCGTGAGATCAGCGCGATCCATGTTCCCCTGAAGTGACATCAACCTCGGTTGCAAAGGCATTCATGGGCCGTCGGCTGGCAGGTTCCGTTTCGTCCGAAGCCAGCCAGCGCAACCACCCACCCATTCAGACATCGTGCCTGACGTGCGTCGCATCTGAAATGAAGGGTGATGCGCGGCAATGGCACGCGAATGCATGGACGCATTGGGCAGGCCGGTTTGAACGCTCTGGTTTTCAATCCGGGCAGCAACTCGCTGAAAGTGGGTATTGTGCGTTGTCGCTCGAATCAGCGGAGTGCATCAGAGGGTGTCAAACTTGTCGAATTAATCGTTGAAGGCATCGGTAAAGAGGCGAAGCTTTCTGTTTACCAGGGAAAGAAAACGGTGGGCACAGAGGCAGTCTCAGCAAGCAATTTCGAAGAAGCGGCGGCCAGCGCCCTCGATTGGTTAAACAATAAGTCAAACACGCGCGAATCGCCCTGGAAATTAAGCGAAACGGACTGTATCTGCGTTCGGGTAGTGCATGGCGGCTGGAAATTCACTGAGCCTGTTGAGATGACAGCTTAGGTCGAGGCGGAGATTCTTGCGCTCGGTCGCTGGGCACCGCTTCACAATCAGCGTTCAGTAATGATTCTCCGCCCACTGAAGCGGGAATTTCCTCGGCTCCCGATCTATGCAGCGTTCGACACTTCCTTTCATTCAACCATCCCTGTCAAGGCAGGCCTTTACGCAATTCCATTTGAGCTCACGCAGAAGCACAGGATTCGCAGGTATGGATTTCATGGCATCTCGCATCGCTATCTCCTCGAACGGTACGCGACAATCGTGGGCAAGCGACCGAGTGACCTTAACCTCGTAACCATGCATCTTGAAAGTGGCTGCTCCGTTACGGCCATTGCACAAGGTCGATCCGTGGATAACACCATGGGTCTGACCCCGCTGGAGGGCCTAATGATGGGGACGCGGTCGGGCGACGTTGACCCGGCGCTGGTTGCCTTTTTATCGCGTGAGGAACAGCTGGCAACGGAAGACGTAATCGAACTGCTCGAGATGAAGTCAGGCCTGCTCGGAGTATCTGGCAAATCACTGGACACGCGGGTGCTAATGCGCGCATATGACGCAAATGAACGAGTACGTATTGCGATGGAGATGTTTTCATACAGGGTGCTGAAGGCTGTGGGTTCGTATTTGGCAGCATTGGGGGGCGCCGATGCGGTGATCTTTGGCGGCGGAATCGCGGAGAACACGAGCCTGGTACGGCAGCGGATGTGCGATGGATTGCACTGGTGCGGACTGGAAATGGATTCAGAGCAGAATGGGGTTTTGATCGATGTGGAAGGGCGGTTGTCTACGGACAGATCGCCAATCCAAGCCTATGTGATCCCTGTCGAAGAGACACTCGAGATTGCATATGAGTGTGCGATGGCACAGGGTGGTTTTACGAAGCCGCCTGACCACGGAAATGATAGTTACGGTACTTTAAGCTACACAAAAGCAGGCTGAGAGCGATCATTCGAAAGTTGCGCAAGCTGCCGGAGACAGTCAGGCGAGGGATTGCGAATCGGGGCGCGATCTCCGAGATTTGCGGCTCGTGTCACGTCGATTAGAGGGCAAAGACATTTTCCTCATTTGCTGCGGCGCTCGAAGAAAAGCGCGACTGCGGAGCTAGCAGGATGCCGAAGACGGAAAGGCTTTGTGCGTTGCTCGTGGCCCGAGCGGAAGCGATTTCACGAATGTCGTGGGCCTCGCCTTTACGTATGACCTCCCGGCCATTATCCATCGCAACAACTTTATCTCAACGGTGACGAACGCATTTATCTTAGCGGCCTTTACCGCTTCACCAGCTGCCAGGTCTATACGCCGTTCCAACCTCTCGACTTCGATGCCAACAACGGAGACAGCAGCTGTCTTCAACCTCTCGAGAACTACGATTCCCGGCGGCACCTCGGGGAACCGTTTCCTGATCGTCGCCAGCAAGGTGACCTTTTAAGCGCGGTTGGAGTGATTTGCGTTGATCGAGGAACTTCGACGGCGAAGCTTGACGCACACGCTGTTTCAAGCGGCAACGGGAGGCAGATTGTTCTGTAGTGTACGGGGCTGAGGCATTGCCGGACGAGGGTTGCCGCAGGGGTGTCATCACATTTTTTGATTTTGTGACGAATTGCATTTTTGCGGGGACAAATCGCTCCCAGGCGAGTTTGTGTGGACTTGCCAGCAAGTTGAGTTAAGCCTGTAGATCACTGAAAGAAAATAACATTCGCCCGATGCGAGCGTCTACACGATACCATTGCGGCTGCGTCGTCGTTCGATTGCGGACGACAACCCCGGCGCACCACCAACCCACATGGGAGAATGCTCATGCTGCGGGTACAAAGGAGTGATCGTAGACAGTTCGCAATTTCCGCATTGCTGATCGGGGGAGTTCTTGTTCTGGCCACGAGTGTGTCAGCCGCCCCCAATGGAGAGCCTGATCTCTCATCACACAAAGCAGCACCTGAGCCGCGCTCCGTTGAACAGGAGATCAAGCTTGCAGATGATTACTTCGCGGGCCGCGGAGTTGCGCAGGACTTCGAGCAATCGGCCTACTGGTTTGAGAAGGCGGCGAATGCCGGAGATCCGGAAGCGCAGATGCAAATGGGTTATTTCTACCAGGCTGGCATTGGGGTGACAAAAGATCTGGCGCGCGCGGCAAACTGGTATCAGCTTGCGGCTTCAAGCGGCCTGGCTAACGCCAAGGTGAATCTGGCGATAGTTTATCTGTGGGGAACCGGTGTGAATAAAAATGAGCAGTTGGCGTTTCAGCTGATGCTGGAAGCAGCGGGTAAAGGTAGCGCTCTCGCGGATTGCTACCTTGGCGATATGTATTACGTGGGGGTTGGCGTTCCGCAGGATAGGGCCGCGGGCGAGAAATGGTACAGGAAAGCCGCGAAGCTTCACGAGCCCCGCGCAGAGTACGATCTTGGCTTGTTGCTCTTCGATGTGAAGGATCATCCACATGACCTTCGCGAAGCTGAATCACTCCTTCGGGATTCGGTCGCAGCCGGATATGTTCCCGCCATGTATGCCCTCGGACTGCTGTTGGTCCGCAATCCGGCACTGGCAAAATCTCCTCAGCAGGCCGTCACGCTTCTCAACGACGCGGCGAACGCGGGCTTTTGGAGGGCCTCGATGATCCTCGGTGCGCTTGCCCGCGACGGTAGAGGAGTTCCGGTTGAAGACAGTCTGGCCTACTATCATTTTCGGGTCGCCCTGTTACAAAGCGGAGGCGATGCAGAGCAACTACTCGAAAACGACCTTCAGCGTCTCTCATCAAAGATCGGTCCGAGCCAAGTTTCCACCTTCGATTCTCAGGCGGAGAATTGGTGCCAAAACCACCATTTTGCTCTCTTGTTCGTCTACAAAGAAGGACAAGACCAGGCCGGGTTCCCCGCCTACGCCCTCGCTGCCCCGGAACCCGGAACACATGTAGCGCAGCTTATTCCCAGAATGCCCGACTAAAAGCGGCAGCAGCGCGATTCTTAAGTGGCGGCAACTTGATGCCAGCACCGTCGGGCTTGTCTTTTGCCCCGATTGAACGCTTCCCCGATTTTTGAAATGATGAATCTGACGGACGACTGACGATTCCAGGCATTGCGAATTGCATCGCAGGTAACGTTCAAGGCGGAGGCTTGTGCCAACACCAAAAGGCTTGCAGCAATATCCTTCAGATCAGGTTTGGGCGCGCTCGACTCGTCGCCGGTCGGTGCTCATGCACCCGGTTGTCTTCGTTGCCTCATTCACGCTGCTTGGAACCTTGTTTGCCTTGCAGGAGTGGGCGCACGTAAGTAGTTCCGGCTATGACATCGATGCCGCGACGATCTTCGAAGGATGGGGTTTGCAGTACTTTTTGTGGGGTATTACTGCCTGGGTGCTTTGGCGCTTCTTTCATTCGTTCATTCAAAACGCGAGAGTCTTTCACATCTTCAGCATTGTCCTCCCGGTGAGTATCATCACCTGCTTTGTTGAAGAAATGATATGGGTGATCTTTTTCCCGCACCTTCCAAAGATGCGTCCGCCCATGCCGTATTGGCCGCGCGTCATATACACCTTCAAGGGAGATCTGGCTGAGAGCATGACCATTTTCTGGGGTGCCTTCTTCTTCTTTCGTGGAGCGGGGTACTATCACGAGCTCCGCGAAAAAGAGACTGTCGCAGCACACCTTGAGACGCAGCTTGCCAATGCCAAGATCGCTGCGCTGCGAATGCAATTGAACCCGCATTTTCTATTCAACACGATGAACAGTATTTCCAGCCTGATGCGCAGCGACATTGAGGCCGCCGACGCGTTGCTGGAACAACTCAGCAGCCTGCTTCGTATTACTCTCGAGCGCAAGGATGTTCAGCTCATCCCGCTGCACGAGGAAATCGAGTTCACTGAGACCTATTTGGCCATGCAGGACATGCGCTATCTGGGCCGAGTGACACGCACGCTTTCGGTTGACCCGGACCTGCATGACGCATTGGTTCCCGCTATGATTCTGCAGCCGATCGTGGAGAATGCATATGCACACGGACTCTCAAAGCTGGACCGCGGCGGAACGCTTTCGATCAAAGTCTCCAGAGATGTCGACAGGGTGAAAGCAACGATTACCAACAGCGGCGTGGGCCTGAGCACAGACCAAGACGAATACTCGGGAGGACACGGCGTTGGCCTGACCAACGTAAGAAACCGACTAAGCTTGCATTACGGAGATAATTGCGAGTTCTCAATATTCGAGGTCGATCCAACGCACGTGCAGGCCTCGATCTCCTTTCCATTGCAGCTCTCGACGGAGCTGACTGAAAGCCTGACTAGGTTTGGTGCCTGATGATTCATGCAGTGGTAGCAGACGACGAAGTTCTGGCGCGTCAGAAATTACGGCAATTGCTGCGCGACGACCACGATATTGAGATCGTGGGTGAGTCTGCGACTGCCCTTGAGACCATTGAGCTAGTGCGCGCGGCCAGCCCGGAACTCTTGTTTCTCGATATCCACATGCCTGGTATGGACGGCTTCGATGTCGTTGGGGCGTTGTCCAGCCAGACAGAGACTCCGCCGCCTCGCGTTATCTTCACGACGGCTTACGATCAATATGCGGTGCGCGCATTTGAAGTGAATGCAGTTGATTATCTCTTGAAGCCGTTTACGGTGGAGAGGCTGCGGACTGCGATTCAACGAGTTCGCGAACAGTCTCAAATTCGGCAGACCGTGAGCTCGGCAATTGGCGCCAGCAAAGCTGTCAACCTTTACACCAATCGGATCATCTTCAAATCGCGAGGCCGAATTCTCTTCCTTCCTGTTTCGGACATTCGCTGGATCGGTGCGGAGGGCAATTATGTCCGGCTCAGCACGGCCACTGAGTCTCATCTGCTGCGAGAGACCATGGCTCGCCTCGAAGAACGACTAGATCCGCGGGGATTCTTGCGAGTGCATCGCTCCTTTATTGTGAACCTGAAATATGTAAAGGAAGTGCGGAGAGAACCCAACGGTGATTCCGTTGTGGTCATGGACAGCGGTCACAAGGTGGCGCTGGGGCGTAGTTATCGCTCCCTTCTGAACGATCAGCTTCATTAGTCCTGAAGATCCAGATTCCTGAAGGATTGTCTGCGACTCTCTCGATTTTTATTCGAGTGAGACCGATGTTCGCCATCGGAAAAACGTAGTTCATCACGGATAGTCAACAGTCCGCCCCAGAATCTTTGATTCTGGAGGCGAGGACCGGGAAACTCTGCAACGAGGTAATGAAAGTTCCCGGCACGCGCAAAGAGCCTGCTTCTTCAGGACCCGTTCATTGCGGAGGGCAACCGCTCAACACGTCAGATATCCCTTTTGTCACACTTTCTCGCGGAATACACCAGTTGGGCTTCAGCGTGCATTGTCCCAGGGCGGAGAATTACATCGCGATGGAAACTGGTTTGGATTTGATTGAGCGGGAGATTCCGAAAAATAGCCGCAGTGTGGGTCTCGCATGCAAGCCAAGCTGGAATATCGCGATGGCAATCAAAGTGAACGCAGATACGCGTCGCATTTGCCAGGCGCTGACGGTCCCCGAGTATCTCGAGGCATGGATCTGCATCCCCGGCCAGCAGGCCGGCTCGCAGGTTGTGGCTTGCGAGCACGGCAACGGCTACCGGCTCGATCATTATGCCGCGGGTCGCGTTGCCTTAAGTATCTACGGGTCCTATCGGTTCCGCCACCAACGGAAAATGCGCTTGTTCTGGCGAACGACACACAGGCCAGATTGCACCGAGAGCCTGGTCGACTTCAGGATACGCGGCAACTTCAGCAGCAGCATTTTAGAATTGCGCCAAATAGCGCTCGCTTCGGCAGAAGATTACCTCTGGCATCGGAAACTCTGGCAAAATTCACTGCAAACTCTGGCCTCGTTGTTACGATTTGCGTGACTCCCAGGACAGATCCTTGAGCAGCTAGGGATTCTTGCTCAGTCGTCGATAATACTCGGCGACGGAGTCCTGATATCCAGCCGGAACTGCGTCGGGCTTTCCGGTGCGGGCATCGGTTGAAGCGCCGTCACGCTGCAATTGCAGCTCAAGCTTGTCGACAGAATTGAGGATCTCCTTGTGCATCTGTTCAACTATTTGAGGATTCCCTGGGAAGCGGTTGGGATCGAGACGCTGCATTTGTCGCGTGAGATCCGCGACTTCTTTCGCGGCCTCCGGATCATCACCGACCATCTGACGAAGCTGGTTTAGCTCGCGCATGTGCTGCTCAAAGGCGCGCTCCGTGTCTGACGGATTGCCGGAGGCGTCAGTCGGTGCAGGCTGATTTTGTCCGCGAGCTCGAGGGGTGTTGTTGCCGGTATCGAAGTTACCCCAGACGGTGCCATTGGCTCCGCCACCGCCGTATCGGTTGTCACCGCTCGCCCCGCCGTCATTGCGAACCCCAGGATTGGGGCCGAATGCGGAGCCGTTGCCACCGCGCTGGCCGGAGCGGGACGGTGGCTGCTGGTCAGAGGCCCAATCCCGTTGCTGACCATTTTCCGGGCCCGAACCTGGTTGCTGGCCGTTGCGGTTGGCTCCGCCACCGTTGCCAGTCGGTCGTCCGTCGTGCTGGTTACCCTGGTTGCCATTGCCTTGCGGGCCATTGTTGCCATTCCTCGACTGCCCTGAGGCTTCGAGCTGACTACGCAGTCGCTCGATCTGGTTGAGTGCCTCTGATTCGTCACTCTGCGCCGAGCCCTGTTGTCCAGGCCTTTCCGTGTTCTTTGCACTCTGCGCTTGTTGCAGTTGCTGGTTCAATTTGGCGAGTCCTTGCGCGATCTCATTCTCGGTGCCGTTCGAATTTGGATTGATTCCGCTGCGCAACCAGTCTGCGGTTCTTTGCACGTGATTACCCAGGTCGGAATCATCCATCTCAGTGAGCGCATCGTGCAGCTTTTGCGCGGTGACGGGCTGATTGGGAGCCATTTCACGGGCGGCATCGCGCAGGTTCTTCTGCAAACCGGCGAGATCATCGGAGAGCTGTTGGCGTTCCGCTGCCAGTTGATCGCGCTCGCGCAGGCGAGCCATCGCGCTCTGGAGATCGGGCATGCCGGAGTCGGCGGAGCTGGAGCCACTCGATCCGGAATCTTCACGCTGAGCGGCGAGCTTATCGATGCGATCGGCCTGCTCCCGCTCCTCCTGTTGAAGGCGGCCAGCCTCGCGCGAGAGTGAGTTGAGTTTGCCGGAGGTAAGCTGTTGCTGCGTCCCGGCGAGCAAATTGGCCGCGTCGCGCAGCCGGTCAGCGGCCTCGTGCGTGGATTCAGCGTTCTGCTGCGCCGAGTCGCCGCGCTTCATGATGTCGGTTGCTTGTTGCAGACGGCTCAATGCCTGCTGCACTCGCTGATCTGCCGATTGGCCTGACGACGAACCGGAAGACTGGCCGCGAGTCTGCTGGCGCGATGATTGCGAACCGCTCTCACCTTGATCGCCGCTTTGCGAGGATGAACTCTGCTGCGTGTTCGATTGGCCGGAAGAGGATGCGTTGGAATCACTCGATTCTTGCTGGCCTTCCTGATCTTGCCCGCCTTGTTGGCCCTGCTGGCCATTACGGGCGAGCTGTTCCATTTGACGCTGAAGTTGTTCAGCCTCGCGTCGCAACATCTCCTGTTGCCAGCGTTCCTCGAAGCTTTGCTGTGGATCGTGAGGTTGATTGGCCAAATCCTGCTGCCGTTTCGCCAGAGCGTCGAGCTTTTCGAGTGCGTCTTCGACGTCCTTTTCGCGCTGCTCGGCTGGCGAAGCGCTTTGCGCTGTCTCGTACTGATTTTTCTCCGTGTCTAGTTCAAGATCGAAGAGGCTGGCAAGGTCGCGGCCGGAGTTGGCTCCGCCTCCACCACCCCCTCCACGCTGCCCAAAAGCCACTTCAATCTGGCGGAAGGTAGCCTCAGCGCGCAGCAAAGCTTGCAGCGCCTTCTGTTCCAGCGGAAGGGCGTCCTTCCACTGTGTGGCCTTCAGCTTGTCGGCCGAGGGCCCCATGACTGCAGCGGCGGATTGCATGTCCTTGTCGAAGTCGGTGAATTCTTCGTTGGCTTGAGAGATGTCGCGGCTCTGCATGCGGACATTGAGCGCGTTTACCTGGTCGCGAAGCTTTTGTTGAGCATCGGAGAGAAACTGGCCTTGCGCCGCGGCATCCTTCGGGGTCGCCTTCTTGTCGTTTTGTTGCTTCCAGGTTGCCGCGATCAGTTCCTTTTCGCGTTTAGAGATCTCAGTCTGATCGTTGCCGCCGCCAGCGCCGCCTCCTCCGCCTCCGCTCTGTTGCGACTGCGAAAACTCACGCTCGAAAGGATCGACCTGGATGAAGCTGATATCGGTACGAGCATCGCTGTGGCCGTCGCGCGCGGTGGCATAGACGCTGATGACGTCGCCGGGTACAAGCTTGAAGTCTTCGAGCGGCAGCATGTACGAGCCGTCCGCGGTTTTTGAGCCGGGAGTTTTGAGCAGGCTCAGATCGTGGTCCTGGCCGCCGTTCACCGAATAGTGCAGATGCATGTCGCGCACACCGAAGTCATCCGCCGCCTTGACCCCAACGGTGACTTCTTCAATGGGGCTTGCACGATAATCGCCGGCAGGACGTTCGATGGCGATTTGCGGAGGATTGGCTTTATCGGTGGCGATAAAGTAGTCCTCAGAGAGACGGACGGGCTGGCCTTCGTCAGTAGCGGCTACGTGATACGCACCGTCCTTCTCCATGTGGATGGTGCCCTGGTATTTGTTGCTCGCGCCGCCTGCAAAATGAATGGTCTGGCCATCGTCGAGCGTGAGCTGACCGTCCTGCAAAGGCCGATCCATCTCAACTTCGATTTGCGCGTCAGTCCCTTCAATTGCCCGCAGATCGCCGGAGTGTTCCTCAGTGACCGGCTTCATCGCTGTCCATGCTGGATAGTGGTAGGTGACGCGAATTTCCTTCACGGAAGGGAGATCGACCACGTGAACTTTGTAGTGCGGAGAAACGAGCGGACCCGCGGCCACATAGTATTCGACGTTCTCCGGCAATCCAGCCAGGACGAACTGATAAGTGGCGCCACTTCCCGCGTCTGGTGCGGCCTGCATGGCGACACGTTCCCATCCGGCTGCGCTTTGGTAATGCGCGAAGAGCTGGGCTTTGTCGGGCTTCATGCCTGCGACACGGGCGACGATGAGCTGGTCGCTGTTGCGACGCACGGTTATGTTGCCTGGATTGACAGCAATTGTGTAAAGCGGGACAGCATTTTGCTTTGGGCCTGTCCAGATGAGCGACGCGCCGTATCCAAGGAAACCTGGTCCGGCAGCGATTAGCCAGAACAGAACAGCGACGCAACCGAGGGCCGCGCCACCGAGCGCGAACAAGCGATTGTCAGGGACCAGCAAGGCTGGTTCAGTCTGCTGCGCAAGCGGAAGCGTATCGGCAGCGAGCAACTCGAGGATTGGGCTGGCTTCTTTGGTTTCGGATTCCTGAAAGGTGGTGAGGCGCTGCTCGAGGTCGGGATTGGCAACCTCAGCGTGGCGGACGGCGCGTGCGCTTGTGAGATGCAGGACGGGTAACGCGAGGCCGAGAATGGCTACAACCGCGAGAGCTACGATCATTAGCAATCGCGCAACTGTCACTCCTTGCGCGGGAAACGCAAGTTGGTTGAGCACTAACACGAGTGCGATGGTGACGGCAAGCGCAGAGCCAGTGAAGATGGCCGCGCCACGGAGCCACGCTCCCGCGCGCAACCGTTTCCGTAGCTGCGCAATGTAGGAATTGAGCTCGCTGGAGTGGCTCATAGTTCCTCCCGCTGCGTGCCCATGTATCCGCTGGCGATTGCCGTCTGCGCCAATGCGGCGACCAATGCTAGAAGCATAACGTACCACCAGAGGTTTACGGTGCGAAATTTTGTTTCATCGGAAGCGGGGCTGGCGGATTGCGGCGCCGCAGCGGACGAACTTCCGCTCCAGAGTGCAAGCACATCGGGCGGGATCGACTGCAGATCGGACTCGCGCCGGTCGGGATTGACGCCGATGACAGCATCGCGTCCATTGGCGAGGTGAATCTGGTAGAAGCCGGCGCGTTGGAGGCGGAGGGACTGCGCGGTACGTGCTTCGCTCAGTGAGAGCGGCCTGCGGCCATCGGGATCGACCACTTCCACGCTGCCTTTGGCGTCCGCGGATGAAGCCGCCGAACGCAGTTGCACGTAGGAGTCCACCAGTCGTGATCCACTCAACTGCTCGTCACCCGAGAGATAACGCGCTACGCGATCGACAAACGCGACGAAGACAGGATGCAACGGCAGATCGTTGGTCAGGTTGTCGAGGCCCGATGTGAGCAGCAATACGCAGCCTTCACCAATTTGCTTTTCCAGCAGAAGCGGTGTGCCGTCAGAGAGTCGCGCCGCTACGCGCGCCTGTGCGGGATCGACAGGCACAGCGTAGAGGACCTTCACATCGGCCCAGCCACCGTTGTCGCGGCCCGGCTGTGGTTGCGCGAGAGGCGGGTAGCTAAAGTCGACCTGGCCAATGGACGCGGGCGTACCTGTGCGGGCATAGTCGCGTACATCATGGGCATTAGCGCCCCATAATGGAATACGTTGACTGTGCGCGGCGGAGGTGCCGAGCGCGATGAGCACGTTGCCGCCCCTGCCTGCGTAAGCTGAGAGCGCGTGCTCAAAGATGGAAGGCAGCGCCATGGTGTCAGAGAGGACGACGAAAGCGAATTTCGATGGGTCAAGATCGGTGGATTGTTCCGCTGCGACGGATTGCAGAACAAAGGATGCGTGGGCCGCTGCGTCCAGCGCTGCGCCGAAGTAAAGCGGGGAACGCGTGTCGCTCGCGTTATGCACAAAGAGCACGCGTTCGGGGTCCGAACGGCGCACCGAAAAGACACTTGCGTCATCGGCGGTGAAGGAGTCACCGCCTTCAATGCGCACTTGGCAGCGGTTGAAACCGTAGTCTACGTTCAATGGTGCAAAGTCAACGGTGGCGCGACCGTTGGGCGGAATGTTTACCTTCTTTGAACCGATTACTTTGCCGTTAACCACGAGCGACACGGTTTTGGCTGCGGCGGGCGTTCCGAAGCCGGCGGCCACCGCTTCAACACGCGAGCGTTTGGGATCCTTGGGATCGGCTAATTCAGCGGGCGAATTGACACTCTCGATCGTCCAGTTGGGCGGTGCAGTGCCTTGCGCGACGGAGTGCAGGTCCAGCTTGGCGTTGCCGGGCATTACCATGTCAGCAAAGTTGGCCGGCATTGCCGACCGCTGCATGTCGCTGAAAAGGTGAAGATCGATGGGCGAGCGAACCGTTTCACTCATGGTGCGAAGATAGCGACCGAGCTCGCCGAAGTTTGCGTGGCCATCGCCTGGCTGGATGCTTTCGAGAGCCGCACGCAACTGCGCATTATCGTCGATGGGCTGAGTGATGGCTTCAATCTGGCCGCCTATAGCGAAGATTTGCGCCTTTTGCGCGCGCGGCTTTTCAGCCAGCAAGGCCAGGGCCTGGCGTTTCGCGTCAGCGAATCGCGAGCCTGCGCGCATGCTGAAGGAATTGTCAACGACGATGAGAAGCATACGGTCGTTGGCGCCGGCCGCGGCACGGCGCACAAAGGGGGCGGCGAATGCGAGCACGACGAGCAGCACCAATGCAAAACGCAGGGCGAACAAGAGCAGATAACGCAGGCGGCGGTGCCTTGTGGAGCTTTGCGTACCTCGCTCGAAGAACATGAGAGAGCTGACCGGGCGCGGAGTAGAGACGTGGCGGCGCAACAGGTGCACGAAGACCGGCACGCCTAACGCCGCTAAGCCGCCGAGAAACCATGGGGCGAGGAATCCCATCAGTTACCTGCCTGCCGAAGAGTGAGATATTCGCGCAAAGCCGTATCGAGAGGTTGATTGGTTACGAGCAGTTGATAATCCATGCCCGCTGCCAAGGTACGCGAACGCAGGTCTTCGATGTGCGCGTCGATCTTGGCGCGATACGCCGTCTTCACGTAGTCGGGGATGACTTCGATCTTTTGATCGGTTTCGAGATCGACGAGGATCGACGAAGACTTCATCACCGGTCGAAGCTCCTGCGGATCGAGAATGTGAAACAACACCACTTCGTGGCCGTGGAAGCGCAGCGGGGCGATGGTGTGGACGATGGTTTCAGGATTCTCGTAAAAGTCGGAGATCACGATTGCGATGCCACGCCGGTGCAAAAAGTTTTGAAAGTGGCGGAGCGGTTTGGCAAAATCGGTGCGGGCCCGAGGTTCGGCTTGTTCCAAACCGGCAAATAGTCGCGTAAGCTGGCCTGGTCGCGTGGAGGGCCGGATGTATTCGCGAACCTCGTCATCGAATACGATGAGGCCGGCCGCATCGCGTTGGTTGCGGATGGCGAGATAAAAGAGCGACGCGGCAATGTAGCGTGCGTAATCCATTTTGATTGGAGGGCCGGAGGTGTACTGCATCGAATTGCTCGCGTCGAGCAAAATCGTGAGCTGGCTGTTCGTCTCCCCGCGATACCGTTTCAAATAGCAGCGCTCAGTGCGAGCAAAAAGGTTCCAATCGATGTGTCGCAGATCGTCTCCGGGCGTGTAGGCGCGATATTCAGCGAATTCCTGGCTGAAGCCGAAATCGGGCGAGCGGTGCAGACCCGCGACGAAGCCGTCCACGACCGTCTTCGCCAGCAAGTCGAGCGAAGAGATGCCAGCCAACACATCAGGATCGAGGAACCGTGGCATTAGCTCTCCTTTGGCCTCTGCACGTGCGCGATAAGCCGGCTAAGAATCTCGTCCGTGTCAATCCGGTCGGACTCGGCATGGAAGTTGAGCAGAATGCGATGGCGCAGAACCGGCGTGACGATCGAGGTGATGTCGTCGTACGTGACGTGATAGCGCTTGTGCGAGAGGGCGCGCGCCTTGGCGGCCAGCACAATGAATTGCGCGGCGCGAACGCTGGCGCCGTAGTTGACATATTTCTTCACAAAATCCGGTGCGCTTTCGCTCTTTGGGCGCGTGGAGCGCACGAAGCTGATTACGTGGCGTGCCAGCGTTTCTGCAATGGGCACCATGCGCACCAGTTGCTGAAAATCGAGCAAATCTTCGGCTGACGTGACGGCCTTTACGTCTGTAACGCGCGTTGCGGTCGTGCGGTCGATGACCTTCATTTCGTCGTCGGCGCTGAGGTCACCGAGGATGGAATTGAAGAGGAAGCGGTCAAGCTGCGCCTCAGGCAGCGGATAGGTGCCCTCAAGCTCGATAGGGTTCTGCGTCGCCAATACGAAGAATGGCGCGGGGAGTTGGTAAAGGTGGCCGCGCACAGTGCAGGAATGCTCCTGCATCGCTTCAAGGAGGGCCGACTGCGTTTTAGGAGGCGTGCGATTGATTTCGTCGGCGAGCAGGATGTTGCCGAAGATCGGACCCTCGACGAAGGTCCATTTGCGATGACCGGTCGTGAGATCTTCTTCGATGATGTCGGTGCCGGTGATATCGGAAGGCATAAGGTCGGGCGTGAACTGAATGCGACGGAACTGCAGGCCGAGTGCGTCGGCGATGGTGCGCACCATGAGTGTCTTCGCCGTGCCGGGCATGCCGGTTAGGAGGCAATGGCCGCCGACGAAGATGGCAATGAGGATCTGGTCAAGCACTTCTTCCTGACCGACGATCACCTCACGCACCTGTTTGAGGATTCCTTCACGCACCGCGTGAAAATGGTCAACGCGCTCCTGGAGAAGTGCCGCGTCTTGATTCAATCCCGCAATTGAGACCATCGAGTTCCTTCCACTTCATTTCGATTTTGAGGGTGGTTGTTGTAGCTCCAATAGAAGCTTCTGCGCAGGGCGAAATCCGGGCGCGACCTCGAGCGCAGCCAGCACTGTGTCTTCCGCCTTGCCGTTTTGCCCCGCGGCGAAATAAGCCTGCGCAAGATTGAACTCTGCGCCAGCCTTGTCAACGGGATTCGATGCCAGCACCGCGTTGTATTCACGAATTGCGCCGTCGAACTGCTTTTGCGCGTAAAGCAGATCACCGAGACGGTGATGCAGATCTGGATCTTTGACGGGGTAGACGTAATTCAGCCGTTCGAGCGTGGCAATGGCGTCGACGGGCTGACCCGCGGACGCTTCCTGCGTTGCGAGACGCTTGAGCATGTCGGGCGATTGGCCGCCGGCATGCTCATATGCGGTTAAGATCGCAACCTCCGATTTGGAGTCGCCACGCGCGTGATCGGCGTCCGCAAGAAGCTCATAGACATTCGCATCGTCGACATACTCGGGATAGAGCGCGAGAGCCGCGGGCCCTTGTTGCAGGACCGTGTCGTATTGTCTTTGCTCTGCGGCGGTAACGAGCGCTTTGAGTTTTTCGCGCCACTCGTCGAAATGTGCAGCCTCGGCGCCATACTTTTGGTCGATCCAGGCTAAGTACTGCTGATCTAACTTGTCCGACGCGAGTCCGAGATTCTGTGCAATCGCTTGTGGCGTAGTCTGAAGCTGCGCATAGGAGTGGACCATATCGAGCAGCTTGCCTTCGCCCCACTTTTCGCTGATGAAGTCGCAGATTGTGCCGGCTTGGAAGTAGGAAACTTCGACCTGGCCCGGGTAATCTTGGAAAACGAAGCCGCGATCGAGTTTGTCGACGGGCAGCAACTTCGTGTCGCGGATGGCAATGAGGACATCAGGCGTAACACGGTTGCGCCACTCGGGCGAACGCTGTCCCTCTTCGTGCACGGCCAGTCCCTCGGTAAACCAGCGAGGCACGCGATGATTGGTAGCCGTGAGAATGAAAACGTGGCTCATCTCGTGCCAGAGCGTAGAGCCCCAGTTGAAGTCGCCGGGTTTCCGTGCGGAGGGACTGTCCATGGCAACGACTTCGCCAAACGTGACGCCTAAAGCTCCGAGGCCGGGCATGCCGGTGGTGCGGACGGCAAAGTCTTCATGGTTTGGATAGACCTCGACCTGGACGGGACCCGGCAACGTCATGCGGTACTTTTTCTCATAAGTAGCAAGAATCGTGTGCAGTTCGGGCTGTATGTAGGGGAGCAGCAGGGGAGCTTCGGTCTTGTCTAGCTTGAGTATGGTCGCGTCGTCTCGAAAAGTGTCAAAGTTCTTGTAGCTATCGAGCAGGCGCAGACTGTTGACGGTAGCCGCGTCACGATAGCCGTTATTGTAAGCGAGCTCCAATTCCTTGTAAGGCTCGTCTTCCTTGCCCAACCGCATGAGGTCGATGCCGAGCGCGGAGTGTGCGGACCAGAGCTGCGGTTCGAGTTCAACAGCCTTGCGGTAGTAGGTTACTGCGTCCTCATAGCGATAGTGACTTTCGAGCTGTTGTGCGACGTGCGCATAGGCTTCGCCATCATTTGGGTTGATGGCTGCAATCCTGGCGAACCATGCATCGGGCGAGCGATCGGCGAGGAGCTCGATGGCGGCGTGAATGGTCATTGCATCGAGCGCATCGTTGTCGAGAGCGATGGCCTTGTCAGCTCCAACCGCAGCAAGGTCGCGGTCATCGTTGCTGAGCGCGAAGTCGGCTAGAAGCTCATGGGCCTCGGCTAAGTTTGGATCGAGCGCGATGGCTTTGGTTGCATACGCAGCAGCCTGGCCGTCGAACCCATCGGCAGAGATCATAGCGAGCCCAACGTACGCATCCGCGCTGGTGGGATCCTTGGCGAGGGCTTCGTGAAAGAGAGCAGCCGCATCAGAATCGTTGAAGCGCTCGTGAAGCAGCATTCCCCAACGAACTTTGTAAAGAGCCTTGCTGTCGGCGGGCTGCGTGGCGAGACGGAATTCGGAGTTCGCCTGTTGCCATTCTTCGAGACCCCAAAAGCCTTCAGCGCGGTTGTAGGTGTCGGAGCTGCGTGTGAGCGCTTGGAAGCAGTCCTGCGCTTTGGCAGTTTCGCCATGCTTGCGCAGGTTCCAGCAGTCAGCGGGGACTGCGGCGCGGGCGATCGCGGAGCAGGCAAGCAGGAGCGCGAAGATGGGAGCGAGACGTCTCATTTGGCAACTCCCTGATCCAACTGCTCCTGCACTTTCGCGAGCTCGACAAGCGCAGCGGTGAGTTGTGTCTTGTATTCCGCGGGGTCCATCGCCGCCTTCTGGTACTTCAGCATGTCGATTTTCTGCTCCAGATCATCCTTCTGATCGAGCAAGGTACGCATCGCAGGATTGTTTGCAGCCTGCGGGTTTGTGCCTAGCCGCAGCAGTGTGAAGCTTGTGAGGAGCGTGCCTTGGCCGTTGCCGGCTTCGCGCACCGGCTCGCCTGTGCCTGCGTCATTGAAGACTGCGTGCTCGGTGGCCAGGCGCTTCTGCGAGTCGTAGAAGGCCGCGGTCTTTTTTGTTGCGTAGCTGAAGGCTTCCATTGCACTGATGGAGTCGCTCTTGTCGGTGTCGGCAGAAGGGTCGTGAAGCGCCTCGACCCAATAGCGTGCAAAGACGGTGGCGTTCTTCTCGGTACCTGATTTAGTCGCTGTGATTACTGCGCGTCCCGACCTGGCAAGAGCTGGAATGGCCCCGCCACTGGCGCTGGTGGCATCGACGATGAGCTGACGGCGCGTGGCAATGCGATCGCAGAGCGATGCGATTTCGGTCGCTGTCAGGTCGGGTCCGACAAGATTGAATTTGTACTCGGTGCCATCAAATGTTCCGTGGCCGATGAGAATGAGCACAAAGTCGTCGTCTACCTTGGCGTCACGCGCGACCGAGGCAAGCGCCGAGCGCAACTGGGCCGCAGTAGATTGTGCACCGGTGAGTGTGGTGACGTGCGCCGAAGGTCCCTCGGACTTGAAGATGCGGTCGAGGTCGTTCGCATTCGCGGTGAAGCGCTGTTCGTAATCGGGCTCGCCACCGAGGCCCGCCACAATGACGTAATAAGTGGCGGCACGTGCCTGAAGGGAAACGGCGCAGAGGATCGCCGCGATGATTCCGTTCCTCATAGCACACCCCACTTGCGTCGGAGCAGCCACTCTGCGCTGGGAAGGCCAAGCAGGAACAGGAAGACAATGGGCATATCCCACAGCTCTTTTGTCGTGCGGACTGAGATGCCGGCTTCAGAGTACGAGATATCTCGCGGGAGGTTGTTCAAATCCGACTGCTTCCAATAGCTGCCGCCGGTCTCGGATGCGAGCTGCTCGAGCAGGCGGCGGTTCTGCGCAGTGTGAAAGTTCTCCGCGACTCCGTCTTCGCGCTGGAAGGTGAGCACATCGCTGCCGAGCGTCTGCGACGGATTGTCCGCGGATTCCGCCGTAACTTCAGCCAGATATGTGCCGGGCTTCTCCGCGGTCCATTCGGTTTGATATTCACCCGAAGTGTCCTGCGAGGGAGTGAGATCGATCACCACGTTTACAGCTTCGGGCCCGACGATGTGAGCGGTGACCTGCGCACCGGCGGCGGGTTGGAACTGGCGATTGCGCACCTGTGCGGTTAATTGCACTTTGCCTTGATCCATGAGCAGGCGTGACGGTATGGCGGCGGCAACTGGGCCGGGAGACTGCGCGACGAGCCAACGCAGGAGCTGTTGCCAGAACAGATCATGGGACGGATCGGCGAGGGGTTCGCTCATTTGCCAGCGCCACGTGCCGCCCGTCGCGAGGATGGCGGTGCGGCCGTGTCCGTAACTCTCAGTAACGAGCAGCGGGAGTTTGCGAAGGCCTGCATTCATCGTCACGAGCACAGTTGCGCCGGGTTTAGGCGAACCTGGATCTTCGTAGTCGGCGAGGTAGGTGAGCTTCTTCCAGCGCTCGGCATTCTTTTCAGAATCATCGAGGAGGCGCGTGATCGGTGAATCGACACCCTCGGCCGTCAGCTCCACCGTGGCGCGGTTGCGGTGGAAGTTGTGATTGCCGGAAGGCAGAAAGGTCGACAACAGATCGTTCAAGCTGGATGCGGCCCAACCGCCGTCGCTGAGCGACTCGCGACCGCCGAGGAAGAGGATGCCGCCGCCGCGACGATCGACATACTCGCGGAGCAGTTCCTGCTGCAAGGGCGTGAAGTAATCGGCGGCAACAGACCCGATGATGATTCCGGAGTAGCCAAAGAGATCTTCGGCGCGCACCGGAAATCCGTTGGCCAACTCGCTGGGATCGCTGATGCCCTGGCGATAGATCTTGTTTTCGCTGGTGCGCACCATGGAGACGAGCTGCACGGTGGAGTCGTCGTCTTCGGCGCGGCGGATGAATTTGTACTCCCAGCGCGGCTCGCCCTCTATATATAGAATGCGGCGTTTGGCGTCGCTGACGAGAATGGGGCGCGTCATGGAATTATTTTTGAGGTTTTCTTCGCCAGGAAGCGGGTCGACGGAAAAGTCAAGGCTCTTGGCGCCGGCGCCGCCAACAGGGAAGTAAAGCGGCTCAGTTTGGACGTGGCCATCGAGCGCAAGGGTAATTTCGCGCTCGGCGAGTGTCGTCGACTGATTGCGCACAGTGAGCATTGCTTTTTGGCCTTCGTAGCCGTGCTGCATCAGGCTGACGGTCGCAAATACGCGCGCGCTCGCGGCTGCTGTGGCGGCGAGACTGACATCTTCCAACTCCAAATCGTGCGTCGGCTCGGTGTTGCCGAAGCCAATGGTGTGCACGGGCAAACGGCGGTTACCCAACGCCTGCAGAGCGTCGACACTGATTCCCGAGCCGCCCATTCCGGCGGAGTTCTCGCTGCCATCACTGAGAAGAAGAATTGCGCCCACGGGAAGATCGGCAGTGCTGGTTGCCAGTTGCTTCAAGCCGTCGCCGATGTGCGTGGCGGGTTCCACCGGAGCAATTGACTGGATTGCATTCACTGGTGTGAGTTGGCTGCCGATCTTGTAGATGCGCGTTTGGAAGCGCTTCCGCAGTCCTGCGAGAAGACCGCCCTCAAGCACCGCGAGCGCCGCAGACTCGCGCGATTTGCCACTGCTGTCAGAAATTGCCATGCTGCGCGAGTCGTCAACAACGACAGCGATGATGTTTTGCTGGGAATTCAGCTCCGAAATCAGAATCGCGGGCTGCCAGAGAAGAAACAGGATGAGGGCGATGAGCGCCGATTGCATTCCCCAGACGGCAGTGGCGCGCCAGCCGCGAAGCATGGGCACGGCATCGCGCATCCGCGAGCGAAGGAGCAATGCAAGGCCGCCTGCGGCCGCAAGAATCAAGATCGGCAGGAGCCATGCAGGCCACGCGCTGAGCAGCATGAACCGACCCTTGATGAAGACCGTGCTCGGGTACTTGAAGAGGAGCTGAAACATTTGCTCTTCCGGTCCCAGGGCCCGATTGCGAACCCTGGAGAAACTTAGAACTGCCGCTTCCAAACCTGCTCAACCGCGCCACGGAAAGCTCAATGCGTCATGCCATAGATGATGTAATCGAGTCCGACGCGAAAGGCCATTGAAGCAAAGGTTTCAGGGTAGTTTGGGTCGTCGGCCCACTCCCATGCATCGCCGAGGTGCATGTTATGGCAGATAGCGACGATGATGCGGCCTTTGTCGTCGCGAATGGCGCGCCATTTGGGCTGATAACCGTCTTTCTCGTAGGTGCGGTGAGTCCACACAAACTGCTCTCCGGGAATCTGCATCTTGTCGTCGATGTCGTAGAGGGTATGAAAAATCTCATCACCGCTTTGCAGATCTTCAATAGGGCGATCGGGAAGCACCTGCCGCATGCCGTCCATGAAGCGCTCCCAGTCATCGGTGCCATGAAAGTCGTCGACCATGAGAAAGCCGCCTTTGAGCAGGTACTCGCGCAGGCGTTTGGCCTCAGCGTCGGTGAAAGTCCAGTTCTGCACCTGCACGGCATAGATCCACGGATAGTTGAAGATTTCGTCGGAGTCGAGAGAGACCACCTGCTCTGTGGGGCGGCCGTCAATGCGCGTGAGGCGGTGCATGGCGATGAGGAACTGGCGATCAGCTTTGGGGTAATCGCGCGACCAGGAGCTCCAGCCGCGACGTCCGTAGCCGCCGAATCCGCCGAAGCTCTGCATGCTGGAGGTGTAAGCGAGCCGCGACCAATAGAATTCGGCCTTTACGTTGGTCGGTGAATCGTCATTGCCGAAGCCGAAGTCGGCTGTGCGCTGCAAGGCCCAGAGTCCTGCACCGCAGGCTGCGGCAGCGACGGTCACGAGTGCGGCCTTGGAGAGCTTCATTGGGACCTCCGCGGAAGGGAACCGCGCGCGAAAACCCAGGGGTACCTTATTGATGTTATAGACGAAACCGGCCAAAAGTTGGTTGCAGGCGACCCAGCGCGGAGCGGCCTTGTGGCGATTGTCTGGTGCATGAGACGATGCAGGCAGATGCGGTGTTGGCGAGCAGAATTGTGAACAGACGCAATCTCCTCAAACTTGGCGGGATGGCATTGGCTCAGGCAGCAGCAGGAAGGCTGCGAGGCGGAGCGCAGGATGAGGCACAGATCGCGGCACAGGTTGGGAGCGGCGCGCAGGCAGGCATGGCAATACCCCAGGGCGCGCCTGGTGAGAAGGCGGATTACTCGATTCGTATCGCGCCAGTGACGGTTGAACTGGATGCTTCGCATATCCTTTCGACCATTGGCTACAACGGCACGGCGCCCGGGCCAGTTCTGCGCATGCGCGAAGGCAAGCCGGTGACCATTGAGGTGATTAACGATACCGATACGCAGGAGCTTGTGCACTGGCATGGCATGCTGATTCCGCCCGATGTGGATGGGACGGAAGAGGAGGGTTCCCCGCTGGTGCCGGCCGCACGGAAGACGCAGTTTCCGATTGACGCCTGGCCCAGCCGGAAGCCGCTGGTACCACTCGCACGCCATGGCCATGGACGACCTGCGTAAGGGCTCGTATACGGGTCAGTTTGGCTTTGTTTACGTGGACGGCGGCAACGATCCGGGCCAATACGACCAGGAACTTTTTCTTGCGGTGCGTGATTGGGAGCCATTTTTCACCAAGAACATGGACGACGATGACGACGACACCCACGATGGTCCGCTGCTGGAGAAGCCGGCTGTGATGAATACAGAGCCCGACGGCCTGGAAGTGGGTTCGATGACATATTCGATCAACGACAAGGCGCTCGGGTCGGGCGATCCGATTCGCGTGAGGGAAGGGCAGCGGCTGCTAATTCACTTTTTGAACGCCAGCGCGATCGAAAACCGGCGCATCGCATTGGCCGGTCACAAGATGAAGGTGATTGCGCTCGATGGGAATCCAGCGCCGACACCGCGGATGGTGGACTCAATTTTTCTGGGAGCCGGCGAGCGAATCGATGCGATTGTGGAGTTGAATCACCCCGGAATCTGGATCCTGGGCTCGACGGAAAAGCCAATTCGCGAGATGGGGCTTGGGGTGGTGGTGGAGTACGCGGGCCAGCACATGCAGCCGCAATGGATTGACCCGCCGAAAGATCCGTGGGATTACACGATCTTCGGGGTTGCCAACTCCAACTCGCTGGCGCAGCTGCAGACGATCGAAATGATCTTCGAGAAGATTCCAGGGGGCGCCGGCAAGTTCAACCTTTGGCTCGTGAACGGCAAGCCCTACCCTCATGAGCGCGAGTTTGTGCTCGAGCGGGGCACGCGCTATCGGTTGGTGATGCGGAACCGGACCGACGATGCGCACCCGATGCACCTGCACCGGCATCGTTGGGAACTCAAGGAGATCAACGGGAAGCAAACCTCTGGCGTAATTAAAGATACGGTGGTCGTACCCTACTTTGGCCGCGCCGTGGTTGAATTCACTGCCGATCAGCCCGGCCTGGCACTGTTCCACTGCCACATCCAGCAGCACATGGATTACGGCTTTAAAGCACTCTTTCGCTACGCGTGAGCTGCGGACGTAAGCTGCTGAGGCGAACCCATCGGGAATGCTGCGCGTCAGCGCAGGAGAGACTCCCCTTATCGCGATTTGTGCGCGATGACCATGTCAAGGAAGAGCAGTTGCACGCGCGAATCGGTGGTCATCTCGGGATGGAAGGTGGCGACGAGCAGATCGCCCTCGCGTACGAGGGTAGGGAAGTCGTCGCGGCGGGCGAGCACTTGAACGCCCGAGCCCACGCGTGTGATGCGCGGCGAGCGGATGAAGACCATCTCCAGCGGACCGCCGGGTAATTCGGTCGGGAGCGTGAGGATGGCGGAGTCAATCTGGCGGCCGTAGGCGTTGCGCTCGACGGTCGCGTCGAGTAAACCGAGGCTGCGCTGCTTTGGATGCAATACTTCGCGCGCCAGTAAGATGCAGCCGGCGCAGGTGGCGAAACAGGGCTTTGTTGCGGCAAACTTGCCGAGTGCGTCAAAGAAGCCGTTCTGCTCGAGGAACTTGAGCATAGTCGTAGATTCGCCGCCGGGTATGACGAGTCCGTCGACGCCAGACAGTTGCTCAGCCTTGCGCACCAGTACCGTGCGCGCGCCGGCATTTGCAAATGCGCGGGCGTGCGCCTCGTAATCGCCCTGCAAGGCGAGCACACCGATGGTGATGGAGCTATAGTTTTCCGCGCCCTTGGGCGGCGGCGTGCTTGATGCGGTTGGCATCTCGTCCCTTGTTCTTATGATACGGGCGTTCGCCGCGACCCCAAATGGTCAGGCTTCAAGAACCCGTCCCCGGGACTGTGCCCCGGCAGAAAGAGGGAAAAGAAAGCCTGGCCATTATTTCGGCCAGGCCGTCAAAACTAATCGATCATATGCTCAGAAGGTTAGGCGCGCTGAGATTTGTATTTGGCGAGGCGTGTTGTGCGAGCTGCAGACCGAGGTTCCCGCTTGCACGCACGTCTCGCCCGTGGTCGCGCTGGGGTTGGCGAGACCCTGGTTGTTGAAGGCGTTGAACGCGTCCAAATTGATGCGCAGGTTCATGGATTCCTTGATGGGGAACACCTTGAAGAGCGAAGCATCGACGCCCCAGTTCAACGGCCCGTTCAGAATGGTGTGGGCGAATGGATTAGCGACGTCGATGGCGCTCTCCGAAGCGCCATTATCTGAGGTACTTGGGACGATGCCGTAGCCAATCACGGTGCCATTCGCCTGCGCCTTCGCGCCCGGGTAGGAGACTCCGGTGACCCCGTTCATGGCGACGTCGTTGTCCCCGTAGTACTTGTCAGTCTGAGTCTTGCCGCCAACGGGAGCGCTGCAGGTTGTGTCCAGGGGCGCTTGATAGGACGACCAACTGGTGGGTAGATTGCTGACAACGGTATTCAGCCCCGCGGAGCAGGTGTTACCGGAGAGCGCCGTGGGGGCGATATAGCCGTTGAACCATTCATATTCCTTCACGCATTGCCCGCTGGTGCAGTCGGTGATCGGCGCGGATTTCTTGAATTTGGACAGCTTGCTGGTTGGTCCCCAATTTGTGGTGGTGATGGCGAAGTCCGTTACAGTCAAATTGCCCGCAGCGGCAAGCTGCCAGCCGCCCACTAGTTCGTTCAAGGGCTTGTCGACACTACCCAGCCAGCGCTTACCGCGCCCGAACGGGAGGTCGATGAGGCCGTTGAATTGCACGTGCTGCGGCGGGGTGTTGGTGTCGACCATGTAATTCTCCCAGCGATTCAGGGCCCTGTAGTATTGCCAGGGCTGAACGCCGCTGGCCGGAGGCGGCGGAAGATTCACAGGGCCCGGCAGCGCGGAACCGGCGTCTGCAGGCAGGACTGTCACCGTATTCGCGCCAGCGCCGACCCAGTTGCCGACGTAGGAATTCACGAAGTTGGCGTAGGGCTCGACGTCATCGGCATTTTCGCCGCCGTAGTCGCCGCCCGCCCTCAGGTTCTTTTCCCAGACGTACATGACTTGCCAGGCAGAGCCGCTGTGGTAGAGCTTTTGGTAGACGGCCTGGAGGGCGTGGTAGTTGGACCAGCCGGATTTCTGAATCTGGTAGCTTCCAGAGCCGTAGGTAAGGTTGTCATACGGGCCTTCGCCGGTGCTTGAGTTATAGGGTGAGACCGCGCTCCCCGGATTGGCGGGTGTCTCCGAGCCCTGTTGGACCTCCCAACTGTATGTGGAGGGGTGGTCGTTGTAGTAGAAGGAGTTGTTCAGATTCGTGCCGTGCGTATAGAGGTAGCTGACGCGCAGCACGGAGCCCCATTTGATTGGCTGCTCTATTGTGAAATTCGCCTCGTCGACGTAGGAGGGCGGATTATCGGGATTGATGTTGACAATGCTGGAGCCGGGCGTGATCGCAGTGGTGCTGGTGCTGTTGATCAGGTTCGTGCTGTTGGTGCCCATGATCGGCCAGCCCGCTCCGGTTGTCGGAGTAGTGGTGTTGTAGTTAAAGCTTGAGGAGCTGTTCGCCGAGGAAAGCATCATGTAGTTGGAATGCGGCGTGTAGTTGGTACTGGTATAGCTCTCGGAATAGCCGACTGTGAAGGGATTGTTGCGGTTGATCAAGCGGGCTTCCTCGCGAATCGGGACAGGATAGATATACCGGCCCACCGCGCCGCGCAGCACTGTGCCCCGATTGCCAAAGGGCTGCCAGGCCGCTCCCACGCGCGGGCTGAAGGTAGCGTCGTAGCTGTTCACCAGCATGGGAGGCAGACCGGCCTGACTCGGAGTTTCGAACTTCATGCCGTTGAGCATGTCGTTGGTGATGACGGCTTGGGTGGTCAAATTCTCAGCGATCAGTTGAGAAGGCGTGCCGGAGGTCACAAGCGCATCGTTTTTCAAGTCGAAGCCCATCATGGCGCCCTGGCCCTCCCACATAGCCGGATGCGCCTCCCAGCGAAGGCCGAGGTTGAGGGTGAGGTTGTTGCGCACACGGTAGTTGTCCTGCAAATAGGCGTCGAGCTCCATATCATGTAGGTGTTGATAGGGGGGTTCGATGTTGTTGCTGTAGGAGTATGCTGCGCCGAGGAACATGTCGGCATTGGCCTGGCCCGAGCCCGTGTAGGCAGTGGCAGCGGAAGAGGTGTAAGTGGAGGGATTCAGGAGGGCCGTTGCGTAATCGCCGAACTCGAAAGCATCCTTGACCTCGTCGGGGACCGATCCGAAGTGCTCGAAGCGGTAGCGGCCTCCGAACTGCAGTTGGTGCTTGCCCAACGTTTTGGTCAGGTTTTCGTCCGCATCGTAAGTTGTTGTGGTGACACTGTACTGAAATTGAGTACCGCCGAATTCGGCGAAGTTGCCTGTGATTTCGGGGAAACCCGGCTCGCCAAAGTTATTGGGGAGCCCCAGTTCCTTTTCGAAGTCCGCATTCGGAGTTCCTCCGGCGTAGTTGTGCTCCCCGATCCAGGTCTGGCTCAGCACCGTTTCGGCAAAGAACGTAGGCGAAAATACATGGGTGTAGCCAAACGCGGCGGCATACACGTTGTTAGGGTTGTAAGAGACGCCGCTGGCCAGCGCCGGGATGGACGCCCCGCCCGGCGCGGTGGTTGCCAACGTATACGAAGCCTCGCCCGGGTCGTTGCGCGGGCTGTAGCCGGTGGTCAGGTTCTGCGTATAGCGCAGATACGCTCGGTTGTTTTCGTTGAATACCTGGTCCAGACGCCAGGTGATCTGCGGTTCGACGCTTAGCTCTCTTACCGTGCCGGTATAGTTGTTTGCGGCTACCGGGCTGATGCTTGGGTTAAGAAGACCGTTCGGGCCCGTAGTCGTCGGTACCATGGCATTTAAGGTCTTGGTGAGGGCCGCTTCCTCATTGGCCGGAATGCAATTGGTGTCACCATTGCAGTTTGCGGGACCCGCGCCGGGGCCCTCAGTGTACTCAGCCGTGAAGCTCTTCCGGCAGTACGTGTTGGCGGGAGCAGCGGAGCCGACAGTCGTGGGCTCGAGGCAAGCCGCGCTGTTCCCGGTGGTAGCCGGATCATAGATCTCCTGCAAGACGTTCGAGCTGTTGGTCGCCTGGCTGAAATCGCCCTGCTGCATCTGCGGCGTCGGCACCTCTTCATTCTGGAAAGGGGATTGGGCCAGCGAATACCGCTCATAGGCAAAGAAGAAGAATGTCCTGTTCTTCCCGTGATAGAGATGAGGAATGATTATGGGACCACCCACAGATGCGCCGAATTCGTTGCGGATATATTGCGGCGCGACATAATTGGAGGGGTTGTTTCGGCCGCGGGCGATACCTATGGCGTTATTGCGAGCGGTCTCAAACAATGATCCGTGCAATTGGTTGGTGCCAGACTTGGTATTGAGGATGACCGTGCTCGGGGAGGCATACTGCGCGCCTCCGGCCTCGTCTATCACCCGCACTTCCTGAACCGAATCCGGATCGACCATCTGCTGTGAACCCATGTGGGTGCCGCCAAACTCGCGGCTGGTCAGAGTGGCGCCGTCGGTTTCGTACTCCGTAGAGGGACCCTCCTGTCCGTTGGCGCAAGAACTGGACTCTGGGCAACTTTCCAACCCTGGGGTGGTTTCGTTGACCAGGGAGATGATGTTGCGTCCGTTCATCGGCAACTCATTGATTCTGGCGTTTTCCAATGTGGAAGTGATGGAGCCGTTGTCAGTGGTTTCAAGCTGCACTGTATTCGCCGAGACCGTGACCTGCTGCGAAACGGAGCCAGTGGTCATTGAAGCGTCGGCTTCAAATGTCTGGCCCACCAACAATTCGATCACACGATTGTAGGTCTTCATATTCGGCGCGGTGATGGTCACAGCATAGGTGCCTGTGTTGAGTCCCGGGACTTGGTAAAAGCCCACATTGTTTGATTTCGTATCGACTGCAACTCCCGTGGCCTGATTCACGACATGGATCGACGCGCCAGGTAGAACTGCCCCACTCGAGTCGGTCACTGTGCCTTGAATGGCGCCGGCGCCGCTCTGCGCGAGGGCGATCGAAGCGCAAACGGCCAAAGCGGCGACAACAATTGCAGCGAGAGGTGCAATCGTCTTGCGCCGCAAGTTCAGCAGACATTCTGCAATGCTCTTCATCGGAATTCCTCCTCTGAGAATCTGTGCTTTATTTGTGAATCGGTTTTTGATTGCACGTCTCACTGATGTTGCCTCCACGAACGGTTTGCCACGTTCGGTCTCCAGTTCGAAAACGCGGCTGAGCACACCGCGAGGCACCGCCCCCGTGCACAGTCGATCTACACGGTCAATTGCCCGGCGGACAATCTGACGAGCGTATTCCAGTGCGCTCGTCACGAGTGCGCCAAAAGGTATAGCACCGTAGTGCCCCCTTTTGTCTTGCTGGCCGAACTGGTCTAGCGGGTCTTGATGGTCTAACTCGTCTTATTTGTCTAGCTTGTTCCGATTTTCAATTCAGCGATGGTGCGCCGAACTGGGGGAAATTCGAGATTCCTACTCAATGAACAAGTCGCTCGATACCGGTTACTTCGCGTGCGAGAAGCGCACATTCGCGGAACAGACATATTTCTTGCACGATGGGAACTAGCATGGCAGGCAGGGATTGCCTATCGACAGCCTTTTAGCAGAAATGGTGGTAGATTTGGCAAGTGACTCACCGTTTGGCCCTGAGGCCATTTACGATCTCATTGATAATAAACTATTTATGAGAAGGCTTCGTCGTGTGCCAAACGTCCTTGAATGCGGTGTAAAAGTCGAGTATGATGCGATGAAATTATGAACAGAGCCCATGCAACACGGGAAGCATGGCACCCACAGACCAAGCAGGACAATGACGCGATCCTGCGAGAGTTAGAAGCGGTCCTGGCCAGCCCGCACTTTTGCAACAGCAAGCGGTACCCGACTCTTCTGCAATACATTGTAGAAAACACCCTGGCGGGCAAACTCGATTTGCTGAAAGAGCGCACGCTTGGCGTGGAAGTCTTCGAACGCCCACCCACCTACGACACCAACACCGACACAGTTGTTCGCTACACCGCGGGTGAGGTGCGCAAAAGACTCCTGCTCTACTACTCGGAACACGAAAGCAGCGGCGGTATCCGCATTTCGCTCCCGGCCGGCTCCTATGTCGCGGAGTTTCTGCATGGGCACAATGGCCATGAAGAGGCGAGCGACGATCCGGAAATTGAGATGCCGTATTTTCACGATACGGATGCTTACGCGCGTGTGAGCGCCGAGGGGCACGAACACGGGGTGGCGTCTGTAGCACTCGATACGATTGAAGCAGGCAATTTGACTCCTGGCGCCAGCCTGGTTGCTGTGCGCTCCCGGCCCGGCGTGAAGCTCCTGCGATGGGGAGCCATGGCAATCCTAGTTGTGGCCGCCTTCGCGAGCGGGCTATGGTGGAAGTCCCGCGTCGTGCAGCCGCAATCGGCGGTGGATGCCTTTTGGTCGCCGGTGGTGCACGATCAGCGGGCGGTGATCATTTGTACGGGAAGTTCGGTATTCGCGCCAGAAAATTATTCCGGCGTACAGACCGCGGGAAAAGACATCGATTACACATTCGTTTCCATGCAAATCGCCTCTTCGATTGCCCAAGTGAGCAGTGTGATGGAGCATTTTGGGGCCGCGACCCAATTGATGTCAGCACCCACAACCTCGTTGCCCGATTTGCGCGAGCATTCGGTCACTCTCCTGGGCGGCTACAACAATCAGTGGACGCTTCGTTTTGTGGACCCGCTGCGATTTCATTTCATACAGGGCCAAGGCACGGATGAAATCATCGCTGACCAGGCGAACCCTGGGACCCACTGGCAGCGCGACAGCTCGCTCCCTTATTCGAGCGCGGACGATTATGCGCTGGTAGCGCGCTTTCGCGACGCCACGATCGATGGGTGGGTGGTTGCGCTGGCTGGCTTAGGACGAAACGGAACTGAGGCCGCAGCGCAATTCGCCACGAGTCCTCACTACTTGCAACTGCTAAAGGACAGCCTCGGAAGCGAGTTTGCCAATCGCAATATCGAAGTTGTTCTGAAGGTCAATGTGATCGAGGGTAAGACCGGAGCGCCAACGATTCTGGCGGTGCATAGCTGGTAGCAGGTGAGCGGCCGCACGCCGTTCCGGTATGGTCTGTTTGAATCCCCAAAAACTGATACGTATACATCGGGCGTGAAGCCGCTATAGTATTTCTCCCATGAAACAGGAGACTACTCGCGTCGGACTGACGCGCAGGGAATTGCTGCAGCGGTCTGCCGGTGGGGCTGCTGTTTGGGCGGCGGGAGTTGCTTTTCCGGGGCTGGCTGAAATGACTGCGAGCGGGCTTGGGCCAGCCGGGGTTGCCTCGGCATCGGGGGAGGAACGGCTCTACGCGGAGACATTGAAGACGTGGTGCGACGGACTGGTGGCGCGGCAGGTGACGGAGTTCCGCGATCCCGCATTTTATGGCGCGCTGCTGTGTCCGGCTTGCGTGCTGATTCATGGACGGTGCGGCGACGCTGTGTATCCGCTGCTGCGCATGGCGCACACGACGGGCGAAGCGAAGTATGTGCGGGCGGCGCTGCTGGTGCACGAGTGGTCGCAGGCACAAGTGAGCCGGGCTGACGGGAGCTGGGTGAATGACGTGACCCTGAGCACTTGGCAGGGAATCACCGTGTTTCACACGATCGCGCTGGCCGAAGCGCTTGAACATCACGGAGTAGTTCTGGATGCGGCCACGCGGGCAAAGTGGACCGACCGGCTGGCGGCCGCAGCCAAGTTTCTTGACGGGTTTATCACGATCGAGACGGGCAATGTGAATTATCCGGTGACGGCCACGCTGGCGTTTCAGTTGTGCGGACGCGTGCTAGGCGCGACGCATTATTTTGAACGGGCGCATGCCCTGGCGCACGAAGTGATGGGGCAGTTCACCCCTGATGGATTTTTGGCGGGGGAGGGGCATCCGTTGAAGGGAGTGTCGGCGAAGGGGTGCCGGCCTGTGGATCTGGGGTACAACGTGGAGGAGTCGTTGCCGTCGCTGGCGCTTTACAGCCTGCTGGCCGAAGACAAGCCTGTGCAGGAGCGAGTGGCGGCGGCCATGAAGACGCACATGGAGTTCATGCTGCCTGACGGTGCATGGGACAACAGTTGGGGCACGCGCAACTACAAGTGGAGCTGGTGGGGCAGCCGGACAAGCGACGGATGCGAGCCAGGCTTCGTGCTGATGGCGAAGTTGGAACCGAGGTTTCGCGAGGTGGCGCGGCGGAACCTGGAACTGATGGCGGCATGCACGCACGACGGTCTGCTTTATGGCGGGCCGAGCTACTACGAGCATGGCGATCTGCCTTGCATTCATCACACGTTTACGCACGCCAAGGCGCTGGCCACGGTGCTGGATCGCGGAAGCTTTGCTGCGGACTCCGACGAGCGGCCCAAGCTGCCGCGCGATGAGGCGTATGGGCTGAGGAGCTTTGCGACGATTGGGACGCGGCTGGCCGCGATTGGGCCGTGGCGCGCAACCGTAACCGAGTACGACTGGGAATACACGGAGCACGTGCAGCCGGGCGCGGGAAACCTGGGCGGCGGGCACGTTTCCGGCGGCGCGCTGTCGATGCTCTATCACGAGACGATGGGGCCGATCTTCACCGCGAGCATGACCGAGTACCTGATGGTAGAGATCGCCAACCAGCAACAGTTCCGCGACGACAGACACATGGACCTGACGCCACGCATCGAGTATGTGAGCGGCGAGACGTATACCAATCTGAACGACTTCAAGGCGGTGCTGACCGCGAGCCAGGAAGGAGGCGAGATCGTTTTCAATGCGCAGGGAAGGATGCGAAATGCGTCGCGGAAGTCTGTTCAGGCGGGGGAGATTCTTTATCGCATGATCTACCGGCTGAGTGAAGCGGGCGTGGAGATTCAAGCGAGCACGAGCGGCGAGGGTGCGAGCGCGGCGACGCTGCGGTTGATTGTTCCAGTGATTGCGCGGAACGGAGACCGAGCCGAGCAAGTGGATGCGCAGACGATTCGCGTGGTGAAAGCGAAGGGTGCGGTGACATTGCATGCGGATGCGGCCGCGGGCTTCGCAGCGGCTTTCAACGAGAAAACCTTCAACCTGGTTCCGGGGTTCGAGGCTTTTCCGCTGACAGTGACGATGGCAGCGGGGAAAGAGGTGCGGATCCGGTTGCAGGCGAGTTGACGGCAGCGAGTCGGCAGGCTAATGAGTCAGCAAGTCAGCGAGTCAGCAAGTCGGCTAGTCAGCGGGCAGCATGTCATCGGAGCTGGGCTATGGCTGGAAGCGGGCAGCAAACGCCGGCTCGGGTGCGCAGGTCATCGCTCATCGTTATCACTCCTCAGTTCTCAATTCACCAGGATGCGATGTTCTGATTGATTACTCCTCCCCCCATCCCCTTTCGGGTAGTGTCCTAATTTGCTTCATTCATCCCCCAATCGCTTTGGCCACTGCGGCGCGAATCCACTCAGAAATGGTCTGGTTATTAGCCTTTGCTGCTCTCTCGATTGCCGCGAGTTCATCTGGCGTGGTGCGAACGCGCAGCATCCCGGCTTTGGCGTTCCCTTTAGGGAGCCGTGGCCGTCCGGGTTTCTTAGGCTTCGGCATTTCCATACTCCTGAAGAATGAAGGCTCTTACAGCTTTGGCTGGCGAAAGGGCCGGGTCGATGTGCAGCACGGTCACTGCGAGCGGATTTGCTTGGTCCCCGGTATCGTGGAACCACGCATAGGCCGTATTCGTGTCTGGATGCCCATGTAGGTCAAACACTTCGACCACTCCATCCCACATCGTCTTGCCCTTCCATGTTTCCTTAACCGGGACGCTGGCTCGATGCGTGGCCTTAACACAGTGAAGTTTCTGAATGGCTTGCTGTAATTCCTCAATCGCTGTCACGCCACGGCCTCCAGCAACTCTCCTACACTCCAAGCCGACTGCGTGACGCCAGCGGCTACAGCCGGGGTGCACTTCACGGTGTTATGCCGCTTCACGAAGTTATAATAGGCGAAGTGCAAGCCAACGGCAGCGTCGAAGTTCTCGCGTTTCTTTGAGAATGCCAGCGTAAGCCTAGTCAGACGGCGCATATGCAGACGTGTGGTAGCGTTCAGCCGTTCCGCATAGCTGGTAGAAATCAGGTCATAATCCGGATGGCCGAAAGTCTACAGAACTTATCAGAGGAAAGAACTCCAGACGTGCTGTAGCGACGTTCTCCGAACTCCTGTGGTTCCGTAGACTTTGATGATCTTGCCGTAGTCCACATTGCGCCTGAATGATCTGCTCGATAGCCTGCGTGTAGGCATAGAACCCGTCTGTGCTGATCTGGACACGATAAGCCATCCGTCTTGGCAACATCCTGCACAAAGGCATTTGCGGCGGCTTGGGTGCGATCCCCCACCATGAACGAAGGAACTAGTTTGGTTTCAGCGTCAATCGCGCACCATGTCCAAACGTCGCCAACTCCATTTTCTTCGTCGCCTTCGGTAATGGTGCTTGGCTTTCTTGCCGACGAATCCCCAAATCTCGTCCAGTTCCAAACGCTGGCAGGGGAGGTTCTGCATCTTCCGATCCATCATGGTTCGTGCATCCCTTTCCGACCTTCACACCAAGCCGCATGATCGTATCGCGGTGAATGCCAGTAATCCGCTCAATGGAACGGATTGAGGAACCTTCCGCAAGGGCAGCGATTACCGCGATTTTATTGTCGGTATTAAGGACGTTTGCCATGTCAACCTCTGATATATTTACTGTACCCCAATAATCATTCCATGTCAAGTGTTTTTGGGGTACACTAACGGCAGTCACCTATAAGGCAAAAGCCATGCCAGAGAATCAACCCGACCAGAACCATGAGAAACAAGCTCCAGATTCCTCTACAAAAGACCTTCCAACTGTCGAATCTGGAAACACAGGCCATGTGCCAGATACCCCAAATGCACCAGATACAGAGCCCATAGCCAACAACGAAATGCAAGCCGATGTAGCTGAAATTAAGGATCGGGTTAAGGCGGCGGAAATCTGGATGATTTGTCTGACTGCAGCCATTGCACTTTTTGCTCTCGGCTCCGTGATCGTAGGCTGTTTGCAATGGAATACGATGAGCGGTCAACTTGGCGAAATGAAAAGTGGAGGGGCACAGACCGATTATCTGCTTTGCCTTTATCGTCAGCAGGTCAATGAAATGCGACATCAAACCGTCGCAACTCAGAACCTCGCCGTTGGGTCGATTGACCAAGCGACAGCGATTACACAATCCGAAAGTGCTTTCGTAGATATGAGCTTCATTAATAATCCCAAGGTGCAGGTTCGCCATTCGATTGATGTCCCAATTCAACTTACGAATAACGGGAAGACGATTGCTAAGAACGTCGAGAGCAAGTGGATGGTCGTACTTGTCGAGCGCACAAAAGACCCAAAGTTTGTTTATCCACCAAAGAGGGTCGCAAACTTCGGGGTAGCAACGTTGCCCCCAAATGTCCCATTGTTTTCGACTGGCCCGAATGGGCTTTTTCCGGGTGCCATTTCCTACAAGTCCACAACTGGCGACTTTGTTTCTGTCACTCCAGAACTTGCTTCCGACATTGGAGCTGGAAGGCAGGACATCATGATTTATGGAGAAGTGACTTACACAGACGAATTTGCCATCAGACACTGGGTGAAGTCCTGCCATTCCTTCGATGTGATGAGCGAAGGAATAATTCGTCAAATGCCCCATCCCAAATGTGCAGCCTATAATCAGACAGATTCTAATCGCCTTATAAACCCCGCGAATAAGACCGCGCCCGTGCAGATCCCTCCCGAGATACCCTGCATCCCACCCCCTGTGGAAAAGAGGAAATAGCAAATTAGGACACCACCCCCTTTCGAGGGTAAGTGCTTTCCCTTCAGCCGTTTGTGCTCCTGATCATTTGCTCTAGCCCACTGATTCCAAAGGGGTTATCCACCATGATCCCCAATTCAAAAGACTTACGGGCACTTTCCCGGAACAGTTGCATCACAAATGGTGCAATTCGACACTTTGGCTGTCCTCTTTCCCGCAAAACGGCGGCGGCTCGGGAACGCCGGTCATTCCCTGCCGGAGATCACGGGGCCCCCGCCAACCTTCAATGGGAACGCTCTGATCGCTACTGAATATGAGTCTAGCGAATTGCAGGAAATAATCTGCAAAAGCAGAGAACAAGGGAACAAGGGGACAAAGGACCAAGAAAGCAACGACTTAGAGCGGAGATGGGAAGTTTGTTTTGGGTCCAGGGGGTTGACACGGCTTGGGGGGGTTGATTCAAGAGCGGGGGAAGCGGGCCGGAGCGATTGAATTTCGGGCTGAATCCGGTGCTCGTCGCGGCCCACCCTAGCGAAGCCCGGGTGAGGCGTTCGGCTTCATCTCAGGCGAGCGAAGGCCCTAGTGCTTCCCCCGTCCATTGCGCGCGTTCAACTTGCGCCAGCGAAACGGTGTGGTCCTTTCGCTGCGGCTGAATGCTCGGGTAAAAGCGGCCTGATCATAAAATCCCGCCTGAAAATGACCCGAAAGTCGCCGGCTTGGTCTATGTTGCCGCGTTTGCCCCCGATGCAAACCAGACCATCACGGACATCAGTAAGCCGTTCCCGATTCCTCTCGGTCTCACAAAACTGAGGCCGATCTCCGACGGATTCCTTCTGCTGTCCCCGGAGGGTGTTGAGACGGCGTTTGCCCTGGACCTGACCACCGAAGAGAAGGCCCTGCTTGTCGCAGTCCAGCCTCAAACCGCGGGCTCCATCTTCGAAGCAAAATCCACGGTGGCAGCCTGGCACACCAGGCCCTCGTGGTACATCGTGGCGAGCAATGACAACATGATCGCCCCTGAGCAAGAAAAGAGCATGGCAAAGCAGATCAACGCCACGACTACCGTGTTGCCTTCGAGCCATGTGGCTATGCTTTCGCACTCGAAAGAAGTTGCAAAGGTCATCGAAGACGCGGCAGCAGGCAGGCGGTGAGGAAGCTGTTTGCGCCTTTTAAAGGCCCTGCCGGCCGCGAGTTAGATGTGATCTTTCCTCGAGTTGCGCCTGGATGAGCAGCTATCCTTCCCTTACTCAAGTCCCGTCCGGTTTCGGTTGCTTTCCGGGGCGAAGATTCGGCATAGGGAAGGATTGCCGACCACACAGGAGTAACGCAGCTTTCCAAGCGTCGATCACGAAGTGGTTCACTTGTGATGAGCGCCGGAACAAACCACGTGACGACTCGCGGCTTATTGGATCCGGCTGGCCGGATGGTCCCCGCGCTGGTGCAGCACCAGGCCAGTCGCTTTCCCTTGGCTGTCGGTTTCAAAGGTGATTTGCGCATCCACAACCTTCAGGAAGAAGTCATGGTCGCTCTCTGGAAACACTTCTACCTTCCCCTGTCCGGTCGCCTGCGTAAACAGGTGATCTCCCTCGCGAGTCACAGTCAGGATGAAATTGGGCGCGAGTTCGTAGGATCCGACGTAGTTGTCCAGAATCCTGGGGTCGATGGCCACTTCTTTGTGCTCCTTGGGAGGCGGTGGGCCGGTCTCGCTGCGCTTCGCTGTCTGATCGCGCCCGTTCTGATGGAGAACCAAATCGGTCACTTTGCCCTGGCTGTCCATTTCGAAGGTTAGCTGCGCGTCCACGACCTTCAAGAAGAAGTCCTTCTCGGTTTCGGCGAACACCTCGAACTTCGGCTGTCCGGTCAATTGTGTGAAGAGCTGATCGCCATCCAGCGACATCGTGATGAAGACGCCCGGCGCCAGTTCGTAGCTCCCGACATATTTCGCGAGAATCTCATGCGGAACCTTGATTTCCTTGCGCTCCGACTGCAGCACCACTTTCTCGCCATGAACGACCGCTGCCAGTTTCCCCGCAATGTCACCTGGCGCTCCGCCGTTCAGATTAGCGAGCACGATGACGGTGAGCTTGTCATCCGGGTAGTAGGCCATCTCGGTGTTGAACCCCTCGATGCCGCCGCCGTGGTCATACCGCAAATGCCCTTCCGCGGTGGTGATCATCAGACCACAGCCGTAGTTGTTCTTGTAGGGCGTAGTCAGTTTCTTCAATGACGCGGGGGAAAGGACCTTGCCGCCATACAGCGCCTGCTCCCAGAGAAGAAGATCGTGAGTGGTCGAATAGAGGGCTCCCGCGGAAAACGGTATCGTCATGTCGATGTAGCCAGAGTTGACCGGGCCATGCGGGCTCGGTGCGTAGCCAGCGGCGCGGTGAGGAATAACCGCCGAATTCGAGTCGTATCCCGAGTCCTTCATCCCCAGCGGCTTGAAAATGTTCTCCGTCACGAAATCTGCGTAACTCTCCCCGCTGATCCTTTCCAGTAGATATCCGAGAAGCACATAACCGGAGTTGCTGTAGTTCCACTTCTCTCCCGGCTGGAATTCGAGCGGCTTGTCGCGAAAACGGTCAACGAGGCCCTTAGGGGTTGTCGGGCTGGCTTCGCTGGTGTGGTAATCCGGGAAGGACGTGAAACTCGGAATGCCCGACGTGTGGGTCAACAGATTGTAGATTGTGATCTTGTCCCAAGCGGCCGGGGCGTCAGGCATGTACTTCTTCACGTAGTCGTCGGTGTTGAGCTTTCCCCGTTCCTCCAGTAAAAGGATCGAAGCCGCAGTAAACTGCTTGGTCATCGAGCCTATTCGAAACTTGGTCAACGAATCGTCGGGTATGTTCCATTCCAGATTCGCGTCTCCATAGCTCTTTTCGAAGACAATCTTGTCGCCTTGCGCGACGAGAACTGAACCCATGAATTGATGGTTATCGGAATACGAGTGCACAACCTGATCCATGCGGTCCGCAGGCGCCTGGGCGAAGGCAAAGGAGCACGCTCCGGCGCCGAGAAGAAGCATCGATGCTACCGTAACCATGATTCGGTTTCGATGAAGCCGGCGATCTGCCAGGAAGCACGGCTTCATCGAAATGATGGTTTCGTGAGCATCCAGGACAGTAGCAATCGTGCCTTCGACGTTCGAATTCATTCAGGACCTGTCTTTCCGATCGTACGGCTCAATGTTGATGGTTCAAGGATTCGATATTTCAATTGCCGGCCGATTTCGTTGCGGAGAACCGGCCCCATCCTACTCGTGAGGGGTGGATTAATCCGAACGCCATCCCTGCCAGTCAATGTCCGGGTTCATTCGGCGATGCCTTGGACGCATGAGGCCTGCCTGACAATCCGGGATAAGCCGGGCACGGCCGTTTCTGAAACCGCAAGGAAGTCACCTACCGATCGATAAATCGCATTTGGATCGGTTAACCGGCTATTCGTCAATTACTACTTGAGTAATAGCTTGGAACAGGCCAGTTTCGTCCGGAAAGATGAGTTCCGGCAAGCCGGGCATTAAGGGAGCTTTCGAGGGCCCTGGCGGTCGCTGGCTGGGTCGGCTCGGGTTTTAATGCGCAGGTTTGGGCGTGGCTGCGCCGCGCTTTTCATTTTCAAAAGGTGCAAGGTGCGGGTATTCGTGGGGCTGAAGCCCCACGCTCACCGTTTGGTGAGATCGTGGGGGTTGCCTCAAACCAACGAAAAAGTGAGGCATCCACGATAGGGCGCTGCTTAGAGAATCCTCCGGATCTCGCTCAGCGGCCGAATACTTCGGCATTTTGTTCAGGATTCGAATTGCCGCCGCCCGATAATCTGCATCGAAGCAAAGATACCGACGTGAAGCTTGTTGAAGTTTGTCAAGGGGCCGATGAGGCGTGGGTATCAAGGAGGGGAATATGAAAAAGTTGCTTGCGATGTTGTTGATTGCCAGTTGCGGGGTTGCGGCGCGTGCCGCAGACGACCATGACAAGTTGGACGGCCGTCTGGATGCTGCCCGAGCCGTGATCGTCTCGATTATGTCAGTGCCCGACAAGGCCGTTCCCGATGGGATCGCGCGGCATGCAAAGTGTATTGCCGTGGTACCTAGCGTGGTGAAGGGAGCGTTCATTGTGGGCGCGGAATACGGGCAGGGCGTGGTAACTTGCAGGACTCCGCAGGGTTGGAGCGGTCCCGTGTTTATTCGCCTGGCCGGCGGGTCGGTCGGCTTCCAGATTGGTGGACAGGGCACCGACCTGGTGTTAGTGGCAACGAATGAGAAGGGATTCCAGGACCTTCTCCATGACAAGTTCAAGATCGGCGCCGATGCGTCGGCAGCAGCAGGACCCGTGGGACGCGACGCACAGGCCTCGACCGACATCAGCATGCGAGCTGAGATGCTGACCTGGTCGCGCAGCCGCGGAATTTTTGCAGGCATCGATCTGAATGGAGCAACGGTGAGCCAGAATGCCTCGGACACCGATGAGCTTTACGGCGCCCACCATCGATTCGACGATATTCTCCGGAAAGAAGTTCCTCCGCCTCCGCAGGCCGAGGGATTTCTGCACGCTGTGAGGCAATATTTCGGCGACGCTGAAATGAACCGCTAAGCCGTATTTGCTGGCTGGCGCGGGCCGCGCTCTGGCGGGCACGCGCCGACTCTTTTGCGTCAAAACGGGGAGCAAGCCATCCCGTCGAGCAAGGATCGCTCGACGGAGACCCCGGCAGGGAGCAAGGGAGCAGCGGAGTTTGCCGGACATAGGCACAGAGATCTTCCGCTGAGGGCAAACCTCCGGATTGGAGTTAGTGGGGTAGCAGTGTCAGTTGGCGATGGTTATACTTCTCAATTCGCGCCGGAGCCGGCAAACAGAAACTCCCACGACGTATCAAGGTAGAGCCAACGCTGCGTACTGAACCAACTGGTGGGCAAACCGGGGATGTGCAAGAGCGTGTGCCCGTCGGCGCACATCAGCTCGGTTCCGTTCCAGCCGAGGAAGGTTCTGGATGCGAAACCGACATTCGCCGGATTGGTGACAAGGCGGAGACATACCGGGCACCGCCGGCGCTGATCGAGGGCCGCCCACTGCATGCCGAACAAGCAAATAGAGAAGGATGCAATGAGCTGAACATACTGCGATGCGATCGAATAGCCCGTCGCATGCCAATAGGCCAGGTCGAGCGACGCAAACCAGGCGATCGCCAGGACGAGTGCGATTTTCGTCGTCAAGAATCCCCATCGGCAGACTCTGCGCGACCATGACGGCCGGTGCGAACTGAAGCAGGATTCACCCATCGAAACGGATGTGACGGCGGGCAATGCCAGGAACGCGAGCATGACCGTAAACAGATAGATGTCCCATGGTCCCTGGGTGCGCTCTTTGAAAGAGACGCCCCAGAGATCCTCGATGGTGTCGTCGGGATTGGTCGCGTTGATATGGACGCGCCCCGTCCACATACCGGACCGGCCCAGGGACGTGAGATGAGCGATCAAGAATCCGGGCTTGCCTGCGGCGAAGCTCGAATCCGGATCGAGAAGCCACGCGTCAACCTTTCCTGGCAGCCTCCACACTCCTTGCGGTGCGACTCCGACAATGGTCGCGCGTTGCAGGCCGATGCGCATCGTGCTGCCAACAATATGCGGATTGCTCCCGAACTCCGTCTTCCACGCGGCATCGCTGAGAACCACCTGGGGCAAATTGCGATCCGCATCGCTGGCCAGTGGCCTGTATCGAATCGGCAGACCGAGCAGCGCAAAGAGATTTGAGCTTGAGTGTGCGACCGACCAGACGGCTTTGGCATCGATTGCGCCCGATATCGGCTCCCGGCCGACTCGGTAGAAGGCGAAGCCGTCAAAATACCGCTGCCTGCGCGCCTTCCATGTCCGATATTCTTCCACGGTGATGGAAGGCACCGAATCGTTGTTGTAGCGGGCATCTTGAATCAGAATGAGCCCAGGCTTGACCTGATACCGCGAGGCCTGGACTTCAGTGCGGACTCTGGGCAATAAAAGTGCAACGGTGCAGCTGAGGGCGAGAGCAGCGGCAAGCCAGAAAATGCAGTGCCCGGCCGATCCCCGCAACGTGGCCGATGATTCATCGCGCAAGGCATGTCGCCTGAGGCAAAGAGCATCCTGAAATGCTCCCAGGCAGAACGATGTGACTTCGCGCTCGGCGTGCCACGAGGCTGTCCGCATGGGCGCGCACGCACGACGCACGTGCCATAACTCGGCACGCCACTCCTCTAACCAATCCGCGCGCCGGATGGCGGGGACCACAAGAGAAGCGACGCGGAGAAGGGCAAGTTGCGAGCGGCGACAGGCAGACTCAACTGGTGGCGTCATCGAGAATTTGCCTCCTCAGAAGGAATGAGTCTGATGAGCAGCGGATAGCGTTTGCGCGACGCTTCAAGCGTGGCCCTGCCTGCCGGGGTGAGCTTGTAATACTTTCTCGGCGGCCTCTGCTCCGCATCTGCGATGGATTGGCGCTCCCAATGCGAGCGAATGAGTTCATCGCGCTCGAGCCGGCGCATGGCGGGATAAACGGTTCCACTGGGCAAGCCGGTCATGGCCATGATGCTGAAGCCGTAGATGAATCCGGCGTCGACCGCTTGAAGCACCAGCGCCGCGGTGTGCGAGAGTTTGGGCTCAAAGGCCATGGCGAATTGTACCTATGTAGCGATCTACTTGACAACATTATATGCCGATTGCTACATAGGGGATAAGGTGAGCTGTGCTGGAACTGAAAAACCTGTATCGAAGCTACCGGACCATTCCTGCGGTTGTGGACGTGAGCTTCAAGGTTGCGCCCGGCGAAATTGTGGGTTTTCTGGGACCGAACGGCGCGGGCAAATCGACCACGGTGAAGATCATCACCGGCATGTTGCGGCCCGACGAC
Organism: uncultured Acidobacteriaceae bacterium; assembly: GCA_963758785.1. GTDB lineage: Bacteria > Acidobacteriota > Terriglobia > Terriglobales > Acidobacteriaceae > Telmatobacter. Next base: position 1,129,916 of record CAVWXA010000002.1, on the reverse strand, counting down.
GGACACGTTCTATTCGAAGGCGAGGATATTCGCAAGGACATGGTCGCGTTTCGCAGAGTGCTCGGCTACGTTCCTGAAGAGGCGCATCTTTACAGCTACCTTTCAGGACTGGAATATCTGCAACTGGTGGGGAGGCTGCGCGGGCTTGGAGAACCGCTGATTGAAGCCAAGGCGACCGGGCTGCTGAAGTTGCTGAATCTTGAATCGTGGCAGTATTCGCCCATCTCGTCTTACTCCAAGGGAATGCGCCAGCGCGTGCTGATTGCCGCGGCCCTGCTGCACGATCCCAAGCTTCTAATTTTTGATGAGCCTCTATCCGGGCTGGATGTGGTTTCGGGTCGGCTGTTCAAAGATTTGCTTGAATTGCTGGCAGCGCAGGGCAAAGCCATCCTCTACATCTCGCACGTGCTCGAAGTTGTGGAGCAGATTTGCAATCGCGTGATCGTGATTTCGAAGGGCAGGATTGTAGCCGCTGCGCGGCCGGCGGACCTTGCGAATCTGATGAGCCTGCCGAATCTCGAGAGCGTCTTTGCGCAACTGGTGCAGCAGCAGGATACCCACGCACTTGCGCAAAAGATTGTCGAGGTGATGCAGAGTGGCCATTCGTGAGGAATTCCAGCGGCTCTTCATGATGGCGGAGCCGGAAGCGCTCTCGTTGAACGCCCAGGCGGCATTGGGCCAGGTGCAGGTGGAGCGCAGTCAGTTTTCACTGCTGGTGGGTCATTTTCTTGAGCGGTTCTTCAACCACGAAACCGCCTCGCCCGATGGCGATGCCAAAGCGCGGCTGGTGCTGATCGCCTTTTCGGTTGGACTGCCGGAGTTGGTGGTTGCGATGTATTTGTGGCCCGTATACCACCCCTTTATCGGATGGCCGCCGGGCTCGCATGGAGGCCGACCGCCGTATTGGCTGCAGGTGAATCATCACTTATTTTTCGTGCTCTATTCATTTGTGGCCATAGGCATCGTCACGGTCTTTGAGTGGGATCTGTTCTTTCCAGACCTGGTTGATATCAATGTGTTGACGACGTTGCCGGTGCCGAATTTCAGGTTGTTTTTCGCGCGCGTTGCGGCGATCAGTGTTCTTATCGCTGCATTTTTGTTCGACGCGAATATTCTGGCGCCAATCGTTCTTCCCGCCGCCATCGATCCACCGAATCTGCCGCGCTTTATCACAGGTCACATAGTGGCAGTCACAGGAAGCGGTTTGTTTGCAGCGATTTTTATTCTGGCGCTGGAGGGCGTACTGCTTTCCATCCTCGGAGAACGGCTCTTCCGCAAGCTTTCACTTTTGACGCAGGGACTCTTCATTACTGTTCTGCTGATGCTTCTGCTGCTGTTTCCTGTGCTCTCGAATGCAGTTCCTGCGATGCTCCGGTCGGGCAGCGGTTATACGCTCTGCTTTCCGCCGTTCTGGTTTCTGGGCATCTATCAACGGCTGATGGAGGGCCCATCTGCGCTGCCGGTGTATAGCAGGCTGGCGCAAATTGGATGCGTGGCGCTGCTCGCGACGGCAGGTTTGGCCGCGCTCACCTATCCGATCGCTTATATCCGCAGGGTGCGGCAACTGGTGGAAGGGCCGGGAGCGCGTGCGCGGCGGAACTGGGCGGAATTGCCGCTGCATAAGCCGATGCATGCAACACTGGTCCGGACTCCGATTCGCCGCGCAGTTTTTCACTTCGTCAGTCAAAGCCTGCTCAGGGTGCAGCGCTATCGCATCTATCTTGTTTTTTATGGGGGCGCCGGACTTTCGGTCGTGGTTGCCGCAGTTCTCAGGCTGGCCGTTGTGCACAGAGAGATCCACGTGGAAGTCTCGACCGATGGCATTCGCGCGGCGATTGGAATTGTGGCGTTCTGGGTGATCGCCGGACTGCGCATGGCGTTTATTTCTCCGGGCAACCAGCAGGGAAGCTGGGTGTTCCGCTTCATTCACGGCAGACCGCCGAATTTCCGAACAGCGCTGGAGCAGTTGACGGCCGCTAAAACCTGGGCACTGTTGTGGGGGCTCATTTTTACCGGCGGGGCCTGTGCTGCTTTCCGCATCGTGGCTCCGCCGCAACTTCTTACGTGGCGAGCAACAGCAAGCCAGTTGCTCATTGCCGGCGGAATGTGCCTGCTGCTCGCCGACTTCCTCTTCCTGAACGTCAGGATCGTCGCTTTCACGGGCGAGCCGGCCAGAGAACAGCCGGGTCTGGCCGCGTCACTGCTCAAGTACTTTGCATTCGTGCCATGCGTGGCAGTGCTGCCGATGATTGCGGAGCCCTGGATTGAAATGAGTGTGCTGCATTTTGCCCTGGCCGTCACGGCGATCGCAGCGGCTCATGTGGCGCTTCGTGAATGGCATCGGAGAATCATCCGCGATCATTGCAATATGCCCGCGCTTGAAGAAGGCGAAGACGATTTCCCGATGAGGCTTGGTCTTCGGTACTGAAGCGATTCACGCGGGACATGGCAACGGAAAAGGATGCAGTCGAGCTCACTTTCTATTGATCGCTCAGCGAATGGGTTGCGGATAAGTGCAGTCAAGCCGGATTCTGACGGGCTGGTTCCTCTACAATCTGGGAATCGTGATGGACGATGCGGTGAGGGTGACAATGCACATGTCTGATTTGATATCGAGGCCTGCGATGCTGCGCGTGGCGGGTTTGGCGTTCTTGATCGGCTTGTTTGCCGGCTTGGGTTTGGCGGTTGCGCAGGCGCCGGCTGCAACGGCGAATCCGCAGGCACCCACTGACACGGCAAGGCCGCCGCGCCCAACCCCGCCGACTCGCGATCCCAACACGCCGGGATATGTTGCGGCAAAAGAGATGCCGGACGGCACCGTTCCCGCGGCGACTGCCGATGGCAACTTCATCATCGGGCCCACGCACGACCCCGCGCCGGAGATGACGGTGCGCGAGGGCGTTCCGCAGGGAACTGTGTACGAATTCACGATGAGCTCGGCTGACAGCAAGATTTATCCGGGCATCGCGCGCGATCCGGGACCGATTGGCACGGTCGATCCTACGGACCCGGCGAAGCTCATCGTGACAACGAGCCATCCTGCTGCCTACACGCGCCACATGGCGGTCTACGTGCCGCAGCAGTACGTGGCGGGAACGGTCGCGCCCTTTATTGTGGGCGCCGACGGTCCTGACCATCTGCTCTTCACGGCGCTCGATAACCTGATTGCCGAGGGGCGTGTGCCGGTGATGATCGCCATTTCGATCGGCAATGGAAGCGGCGACGCACAGGGAAGCGAGCGCGGACTGGAATACGACACCATGTCAGGGTTATACGCGGAGTTCGTTGAAAATGAGGTACTTCCGTTGGTGGAGTCGAAGTTTCACGTGAAGTTGACGCACGACCCCGACGGGCGCGCAACGATGGGCGGGAGCTCCGGCGGGTCGTGCGCGCTGAGCATGGCGTGGTATCACCCCGAACTTTACCACCGGGTTCTCACTTACTCCGGCACTTATGTGAACCAGCAGTGGCCGTACAATCCGCAGACGCCGCATGGCGCGTGGGAGTATCACGAGCACTTGATTCCGGGCAGCCCCCGCATGCCGCTGCGCATCTGGATGGAGGTGGGCGATCGCGATCTGCTGAATCCCGGCGCGCTACACGAGGGCATGCACGACTGGGTGGTCGCCAATGAAGATATGGCCAAAGTATTGGCGGCGAAGGGCTACCACTACCAGTTTGTGTTTGCGCGCAACGCCGGGCATACCGACCGCAGCGTAAAGCAGCAGACGCTTCCGGAGGCGCTCGAGTATGTGTGGCAGGGGTATCCGCGGGCGAGCGCGGCGAAGTGACCGGCACATACGCCAATCACCAATAATTAATGTCTTTTCTGGGGCCTGGGCTTAGGCTCTTGACAATCTACTATACATGTAGTAATTATGCCTACACAGATAGGAGACGAAGGTGGGAGCACCGAAGTTATCAAAGCTCGAGTTTCAGATCATGGAAGCGCTGTGGGGGAAAGGCGAGGCATCGGCAAGTGAGTTGTCGATTCGCGAAATTCTGGACTCGCTGCCTTCCAAGCGCAGGCCCGCATACACCACCATTCAAACCACGGTGTACCGGATGGAAGCCAAGGGCGTGGTGAAGCGCGTGAGGAAGGTGGGAAATTTTCATCTATTTGCGGCGGCGATTTCGCGCGATGCCGCACAGCGCAGGCTGATCGACGAGTTACTGGCCGTGTTTGGCGGGCGCTCGCAACCGGTGATGGTGCACCTGGTGGAAACGGGCAAGTTGAGCATGGAAGACGTGAAAGAGGCGGAAAAACTGCTGCGCAAATTCTCTGAGAAGGAGAAACGGTCATGACGGTTCCAACGTTTTGGAGCGGGGACTGGTCAGCGGCGTTGGTCAATCATCTGTGGCAGTCGACGGTGGTGGTGGGGATTGCGTGGCTGCTGGCGTGGGCGCTCAGGAGGAATCACGCGCGGGCGCGGTATTGGGTGTGGTTTGCGGCGAGCGTGAAATTCCTGGTGCCGTTTTCATTATTGATAGCGGCGGGGGAGCGGCTGCAGGGATGGATTGCGACGCAGGTCGCCGCGAAGCCCGCACTTGCGAATGCAATGGAGGAGATTGCGCAGCCGTTTGCTGGGAGCCAGGTCTTTGGTGCGACGGGCTTGCCGAGCGCGACACATCATGCGAACGCGCTGCCGGTCTTTCTGCTGGCGGTGTGGGCATGCGGAGCGGTGGTGGTTGCGATTCGCTTTGTGGGCGGCTGGCGGAAGGTGTATGCGGCGAAGCGCGCGGCGACAAGAACGAGCAACCGCAGGTCCTTCGACTGCGCCTGGCGCGGAAACGCGCCAGGCTCCGCTCAGGATGACAAGCTATCTTTGGTAGCCCAGGATGAAAGCGCTGTGAGTTTGGTGGATTCTCGCTGCGACACATTGGGGATCGCGGTGGGCGTACCGATGCTGTGCTCGCCGACCCTGATGGAGCCGGGGATCTTTGGAATTTTTCGGCCGGTGCTGCTTTTGCCAGAAGGGATTATAGATCGACTTACGGCGAAGCAGTTGCGGAGCATTGTTGCGCATGAGTTGGCGCATGTGCGGCGGCGCGACAACATGACGTTTGCGCTGCACATGCTGGTGGAGACACTGTTCTGGTTTTATCCGCTGGTGTGGTGGGTTGGAAAGCGGCTAATTGACGAGCGCGAGCAGGCTTGCGATGAGGCGGTGGTCGAAGCCGGAGGCGGGGCTCAGGATTACGCCGAGGGAATTCTAAATGTATGCAAGTTTTGCATCGAGTCGCCGCTCGAATGCGTTGCGGGAGTGACAGGGGCGGATCTAAAACGGCGGATCGCGCGCATCATGACGCAGAGACTTGGAACCCCCACGAGGCCTGGCGGGAAAATGCTTCTTGCGGCTGCGGCGTTGGTCGTGGTTGCGGGACCGGTGAGCTTTGGGCTGTTGCACGCGCTGCAGGCGAATATGCCATTGCTGCATGAAAAAGGGGGCGAGCGGCGGTCATTCGAGGTAGCGACTATCAAGCCGAATGTCGAGGACAAGCCGGGATTCAATCTTTCAATGAATCCCGCACATTTTGTTGCCAAGCATGTGTCGGTCAACAATCTGCTCAGTTGGGCGTACTACACGAAGTCAGATGACCAGATTCTCGGCAGACCGAGTTGGACCAAGACAAAATTCTTCGACATTGAGGCGAAAGCTTCGGACGCTGACATTGTAGCGATTAACAAAATGAGCCAGCCGGAGCGGATTGTGCAGTCGAGGCTGTTGGTTCAGTCGTTACTTGCGGAACGCTTTCACTTGCAAGTGAGCTTCAAGACCGAGGGACTGCCGGTGTATGCGCTGGTAGTCGCTAGCGGTGGGCCCAAAATCAAGGAGGTGCAGGCAACTACCATGCCGCCGGGGACACTGCCCGGAACCTCGCCACCGCCGGGCGCGCATTACTCGAGAATCGCAAGGTCCGGGCCGAATCAATACACGGCGGAAGCGTGGCCCATGAATCTGACGGCGGATTGGCTGTCGCGATTTGACGAGGTGGGGAATCGTCCGGTGGTCGATAAGACTGGCCTGAAGAGCACCTACGATTTTGTGCTGAATGGTGTGTCGATGCAACCCACTACAGATGAGTCAGTGACTTCAATCTTTACCGCGCTGCAGGAGCAGCTTGGCCTGAAGCTGGAGCCGCAGAAGGCGCCAGTGGAAGTGCTGGTGATCGACCACGTAGAAAATCCTTCGCCGAATTAGTGCCGGCTGAGAATCTCCGTACGCTTGTCTGCGCCGTTCCTGTGGAGGCGAGGAAAACTTGGGCAAAGTGAACCCCGACGGAAACCGATTGACTGGAGCGGCGGCAATTGCGGCTGCGGCGATGCTTGCCTTCGGATTGGCGCATGCGCAGCAGGGTGCAGCGCCGCAGAGCGGCGAGGCTGCCAAATCACCCGAGTTTGAAGTGGCCACGATCAAACCCAGCAAGCCGGGCGCCGTGGGATCGACGTTTGCGTTTGCTTCCGGCGAAGGCGTCAAAGTGACGAACGGCACGCTGAAGGGAATTATTGAAATGGCTTACAACGTCCGTGATTTTCAGATCACGGGTGGGCCGGGATGGATCGACTCCCAACAGTTCGACGTTGTTGCGAAGAGCGCAGCGAGCGATTCGGGATCTCAGGCCGGCAATTCGCAAGAGAGCATTGACGAGACGCGGTTGAGGATTCGGGCGCTGCTTGCGCTTCGTTTTGAGCTCAAGGTCCACACGGAGACGAAAGAACTGCCGATCTATATTCTGGCGGTGGGCAAGAATGGCTCGAAGCTGGCGGAGGCTGGCGTGCAAAATGCTTCGGGAAGCTCACCGGCCGGCATCAATGCGCGTTGCGGCGAGATGATCGGCACGAGCACAACGATGACGAATCTGGCTTACAAGCTTTCGGTGCAACTCGACCGCCCTGTCAACGACATTACCGGCCTCACTGGGAAATACGATTTTCAACTTTCCTGGTCGCCGGAGGCAGGTCCTTGCGCCGCGGCGACACACATTGCCAACTCCGACGTTGGGGCGAGTTCGTCTGACGGCGCATCGCTCTTTACGGCTGTCCAGGAACAGCTCGGGCTGAAGCTGGAATCGCAAAAGGGACCGGTCGAGGTTCTTGTGGTTGATCATGCGGAGCAACCGTCGGAAAACTAGGGAATAGAGAGCAGGGAATAGGGAGTAGCAAGGCGGAAAACAAGGGAACAGGGGAAGACGATCGACGGGAACAATGCGAGTGGCGTGGGTGTCTAAAGTAGGAGACTTGCCTTGTTCTGCAGACACGCGATCGATTCCGATTTGACTTCCTGATTCGCGGCGTGGACCATGCGGACTCTTCATGGGGGTGAAGTGATTTGACAGGCCGAAGAGTAGAATGCTACATAGGGGTCGGTACCAGCCGCTTTTGTGGGGGATCGAGAAATGATGCGGAGCCGGAATGACGATCGCCACCGGTTTGCAGTTGTCTGTGCGCTTCTCTTCGCAGCGGGGAGCCACGCATGCATGGGTATTGCAGCTCATGCGCAGAGTGCGGGGCAGGGCTGGGAGAAGGCGGCGGGAGGCAAGCAGGAGTTTGACGTCGCAAGCGTGCGGGCGGACAAAAATGGCGGGCGATCGTACAGCAACCTGGATCTGGATGGCGGAAGCAACGCGTACTGGGTGATGAACAAGAGCGACGTGGCAGCGACGGAGGGCAGCCTGTTTTCCGCGAAAAACCAGCCGCTGATGAGGTACATCATTTTTGCTTACAGACTGAACGGAACGCAGGAACTGGCGCTTCGGTTCGACTACTATGGCGGGCTTGGATTGCACGTGCCGGAATGGGTGAGGAACAGCGGCTACGATATCGAGGCGCGCGCACCGGGGCCGGCGACGAAGGACCAGATGCGGCTGATGATGCAAGGCCTGCTGGCGGACCGGTTCAAGCTGCAGGCGCACTGGGAGACGCGGGAAGCGCCGGTGTTTGCGCTGGTGGAAGCGAAGCCGGGAAAGCTGGGGCTGCAACTGGAGCAGCATCCGGCGGGCGACGATTGTGCGAAGACGAATCTGCCTGACACAGCGAGCAAGACGGCGGATGCGGCGCCGGTGCTTTCCGCTTTGCCCATCCAGTGCGGCTGGATTGCTCATCTGCCGGCGAGCGAGGCCGGCGCCCATCGGTTTGGCGGACGCGACGTGACCCTCGCGATGCTGGGGACATCGATGCCGGCGCAAACGGGATTGGTAACAACGCCGCGGCCGGTGATCGATAAGACGGGGCTAACGGGTGGATTTGATTTCTGGATAGAGTGGACGCCGGAGGATACGAGCGAAGTGGATAACCGAGAGAGCGGCGGGACATTTCGCGAGGCGCTGAAGAATCAACTTGGGCTGAAGCTGGAGCCGGAAAAAGGTGCGGTGGAGGTGCTGGTGATCGATCATGCGGAACAGCCGTCGGAAAACTAGAGAACAGAGAACAGAGAACAGAGAACAGAGAACAGAGAACGGCTTACAGCGAACATAGATGTGTGCGAGGCGGCGAAGAAGAGTACGGGAGATGGTGAAGGGTGGCCGAGTGGGAGTAGCGGTTTACGGTTTGGTGGTTGCGCTTGCGGCGGGCGGACTGGGCTGGGCGCAGCAAACCGGGGCGCAGCAGGCCGGGGCTCTGTTGCTTCATCCGCATGACGGGCAGACGCTGTCATTTGAAGTGGCGACGGTGAAGCCAAGCGACGGCAACAGCGGCGCGACGAATTATGGAATTGCCGAAGGGCGGTTCAGAGCAGAGAGCGCAACGGTCGCCGAACTCATCAAGCTGGCGTACGACGTGAGGGCAGACGATCAGCTACAGAAGGGGCCGGATTGGACCAACTCGGAGCGATTCGACATTAACGCCAAGCTCGCGGATGCGGAGGCGGTCGCACTGCAGAAACTTGCTCCGGCGGAGAGGTTCGACCAATACCGGCTCATGGTGCAGTCGCTGCTCGCCGACCGGTTCAAGCTGAAGGTGAGCACGCGTGAAAAAGTGCTGCCGGTTTTTGCGATGGTTGTGGCGAAGGATGGTCCAAAATTGACGGCCACCGAGAGCGGAAAGCAGCACATGCCGTGGCTGTGGGGCGGATCGAGAGGAGAGTTGCATGGGGCGAGCGTGTCGATGAGTTTCTTTGCCGGCTGGCTCTCAGGCAATGCGGACGCAGGCGGGCGCGTGGTAGTGGACGAGACAGGATTAAAAGGGAACTACGATTTCACGCTGAATTGGACGCCGATGGGTAGCGCATCCGGGGCCTCGGCGGAATCGAACGCGAACGCTCAGGGTGCGGCAGGGCATGGCCCCGATGCGACAGGGCCGTCGTTGCTGACCGCGCTGACAGAGCAACTTGGGCTGAGACTGGAACCACGGAAGGCGCCGGTAGAGGTGCTGGTGATCGATCATGTGGAGCGACCGTCGGAAAACTAGGGAACAGGGAACAGAGAAGAGAGAACAGGGAACAGAGAACAGGGAAAAGGGACCAGAGGACAGGGAAAAGAGAACAGAGGCGAGGCCCGTCGATGTGCTTCAAACAGGCGCGGGGCACGTAATGGTTGGGGACCGGTCACAAAAATGGTGGGAACGGAGGAAACAAAGGAAACGTACAACCGTCTTAAGAGTAGTTCCAGGGTCATGATTGCAATTTTTGAATGTTTCCAACGTCGTTGTCCCGTGGTGTGCAACTACCGCAACGAAAGATACGGGTTGATGAGGACTGCGGGAGGTCGCATCGACTTGATTGGGTCTGCTTCGAAGTGGGGTAGCGATGGAACAACCGCGCCGGTGTATTCTTCTCCGGATCGGAAAAAATCGGCGGTTGGCGTTTTTTCGTGATGATGACGAAGTGCGCAGAAGGGAAGTTTCTGTAATGGGATTGAATCGGGCAGGGTGCAAGCTGTATTTCAGCAGGATGGCATTGCGAGGGCTGGCGGGGATTACGGCGCTGGTATTTTTGATTGTGACCGCGGCGAACGGGGTTGTGGCGAACGCGCAGGCGGCGAGCGAGCCGGCGGCGCCAGCGGCGGCGCAAAGTGGAGCGGCGGCGGCAACTGCAGCGCAAGCGGCGGCGCCGGCAGCAGGAGCGCAGGCTTCGGCAACTGACCTTGCGGGAATCTGGCAAGGAACGCTGATGCCGCCCAATGCGCCAAAGGGAGTGAGATTTGTCATCAAGGTCACGAAGGGGAGTGACGGATCGTTGAAGGGGGCGATGTATAACGCCGATCAAGGGTCCCCACCACTGTCATTCTCGGCAGTGACGCTGCAGGGCACGGACGTAAAGTTCGCGAACGCAAACTTGACGATTGAAGGGAAGATGAGCGCGGACGGAAAGACAATTGATGGCAAATTTAACGGCGGTGGGCCGACTCCGTTACCCATTTCCCTGGCGCGGACAAATCCCGACGATGCATGGCCTATTCCGGAAGCGCCGAAGCCTATGGCAGCGGATGCTGACCCGTCGTTCGATGTGGCGACCATCAAGCCGAATAATTCCGGCGCAACGCAGATGCAGGGCCTGGTAATCCATGGCCGCCAGTTTCTGACGCGAGCTTCATCGCTGGAGGATTTGATGTCGTTCGGTTTTAGTGTGCAAGCCAAACAGATCGTGGGCGGCCCAGAGTGGATGAATTCGGATCGGTACGACATTGAAGCGCTGCCTGATGCGCCGGGAGTGCCAAATACGAAGCAGATCCAAGTGATGATTCGCAAGATGCTGGCTGACCGGTTCAAGCTGACTTTTCATCACGAACAACGGGAGATGTCAGCGTACGTGCTGGAAGTGAGCAAGGGCGGGGAGAAGCTGACGCCGAATGATAGTAAGGGGAATCTGCCGGGCCTCGGGTTTGGCGCCGGCCAGGGCGGAATCACGCTGCGTGCTGGGAATGCGACGATGGACGATTTAGCCGGTTTCCTGCAGATACTTGTTCTTGATCGGCCGGTTGTGAATCGGACGGGGCTTACCGGCAAGTACGACTTAAAGTGCACGTTCACCCCGGACGATTCGCAATTCAACGGACATCCTCCGCGGATACCGACTGCTCCGGCTTCCGACGGCGCAGAGAGTTCGACCCCCGATGTCGCGTCGGCGCCGAGTTTATACGAGGCATTCGAACAGCAACTCGGGCTAAGACTGACGGCGGAGAAGACGGCGGTGGACGTGATCGTGATCGATCATGTGGAGAAGCCATCGGCGAACTAAAAAGCAGGGAATAGCGAGTGGGGAACACGGAACAGGGAATAGGGAATAAGGAATAAGGAATAAGGAATAAGGAGCAGGGACCTGAGCAGGGCGGATGGAAAAATCGACTGCGGTTGCGAACGAAAACCAGGTGGCGAGCGTCTCACTTGTGACGCCATTTAAAACCCAGCGGAAGAAACCGGTTTCTGCCGGCAGTGGAACGCGAAAGCTATCTCAGTTTGGGGTCTCGCGCAGAATGGACACGGCAACTTCGTACCGCCGAGAGTGGATGACGCTGCTGTTGGCGGCCTGTGTCTTTTTTGCGGCGCATGGAATGCAGGGGCAGGCGAGTGCGGCTGCGAGCGCAACGTCACCTTCGACTTCACCAGCTTCCACCGGTCAAAACCCGGCGGCGCAAGGCCCGGGAGCGGGAGCGCCGGTTGCTGCAGATGCGCTGCCGGCGTGGGATGTGTCGACGGTGAAGCCGAGCAGTTCGGACGCGCGGGGTTCGATGATTCAGTTCGCTCCCGATGGGATCAGAATCACGAACGTGCCGTTGAACGTGGATGTGCGCGAAGCGTTCGGGGTAGAAGACGATCATCTCCTGGGAATGCCGAGTTGGGCGAAGACTGCGATGTTCGATATTGAAGCGAAGGTTGCGCCGGAGGATGCGCCGAGGCTGAAAGGAATGAAGGTGGAACAGCGGCGGGAGATGTGGGTGGCGCTGCTTGAGGGGCGGTTTGGTCTGAAGTTTCATCACGAGACCAAAGAGTTGCCGGTGTACGAGCTGGTCGTGGCCAAGGGTGGACCGAAGATGCAGGCGTCGAAGCCTGACGATCCTTCGGACAATGGACCTGTTCCGAGCGCAGGGCCGGGCCAGGACCCCAGACCAGCAAGACACATGCTCATGATGCACGGACGCGGGCACATTGAATCGGAAGGGACCGGCATGGACGGTTTGGCGCGGGTTCTCTCGGGACAGCTTGGACGCACGGTGGTGGATGAGACGGGATTGAAGGGGAATTTCGACTACAAGCTGGACTGGACGCCGGATGATGCGGCTGCGGCGATGACCAAAGGCGGAGAGCCGAGTGCCGCTGACAATGCATCTTCGACCGACGCGGCGGGGCCGTCGCTGTTTACGGCGGTGCAGGAGCAGCTTGGGCTGAAGCTGGAAGCGACGAAGGGGCCGGCGGATGTGATCGTGATCGACCAGCTTGAGCAGCCCACAGAAAACTAGGGAACAGGGAGCAGAGAACAGAGATGAGACAAGGGCTCATCGGTCGAAATCGAAATTGTGCATGCGGATTGACATTGTTGCTTGCCGTATTGCCGCCGGGAGCGGCGACGCGTGCGGAGGGCCAGGCAGGGAATGCTGCTGGGAAAGCGCCGAAGTTCGAGGTTGCGTCGGTGCGGTTGATGGAGGACCGGGACAAGCTGCCGCTGGCGCAGCAGATGTATTCCATGAGCCCGTCGGGAGCGGGTGAGTTTACGGTGCGCAATGCCCGGCTGGCGAATTTGATCGGGATGGCCTTCGACGGAATTCACAGTGAGACGCAGATTACGGGAAAACCGGCGTGGTTCGACTCTACGTATTACGAGGTTGCGGCCAAGCCGGAGGGAGATGCGGGGTTGAGCTACAAGCAGCTCAAGCCGTACTTGCAGGAGCTTCTCAAAGATCGATTTCACTTGGCATTTCATTGGGAGACGATGGATGTAAAAGGCTACGCGCTAGTGGTTGCAAAGGGAGGGCCGAAGGTGAAAGCGACCAAAGGCAGCAAGTCGCACGCGTATGTGATGCCAGGCCGCATCGACGCAGTCGGGATGTCGCTGGACGGGCTGACCGCTATGCTGGCGATTCCTTTGGGGCAACCTGTGGAGGATAAGACCGGCTTAAAAGGGAACTTTGATTTACGGCTGGACTTTGCGCAGTTGGACGCAACTGATTCTTCGTTGCCGTCGATTTTTACCGCGATTGAGGAGCAGTTGGGACTCAAGTTAGACAAGGCGACAGTCCCGGTAGAGATGTTTGTGATTGATCATGTAGACAGGGTTCCGACGGAGAATTGAAAAGGCAGGGAACAGGGAATAGTGGTCAGTGATCAGGGTACGGGACGAGGATTCATGCATCGAATTCGACATTTTGTTTGCGTTCTTGCCTGGCTTGCACTCACCGCACTTGCCTCGGCTTCGCCGTATCGCGGGGTTGTGACGTACGGCGGATTGCCGCTGCCGGGAGCGACGATTACGGCCACACAGGGAACGAAGACGATGACGGCCGTTTCGGACCAGAACGGAGCCTTTGCCTTTGACAATCTGGCAGATGGGCAGTGGACGATTCAAGTTTCGATGCAGCTGTTTGCCGCGGAGCAGGCCGAGGTGACGATTGCGCCGAATACGCCGGCAGCGACGTTTGAGATGAAGCTGCTACCAGAGGGCGCAATGGCGACGCACGCGCAGGTGGCAACGCCGTTGATTGAGGTGCCGCCGGCGCCTGAACCAGTACAGAAGAAGCCGGAACAGCCAGCGCAGGGCAGCGCACAAAATAGCGCGCCGGAGATGCCCAAGGCACCGGAGGAGAACGAGCAGAGCGCAGATGGATTCCTGGTGCAGGGAAGCGTGAACAACGCGGCGACGTCGGTATACGCCACGAACCCGGCTTTCGGCAACACGCGCTCGGGCGCCAGGGGCTTATACACAGGCGGGTTTGCGGCCATAGAAGAGAACTCTGCACTGGATGCGCGGCAGTATTCGCTGTCCGGCATTCAGCCGTCGAAGCCGGCGTTCAACGAATTCACCGGAGTGGCCACGCTGCTGGGGCCGATCAGGATTCCGCACGTGCTGCCACGCGGACCTAACTTTTCTGTTTCGTACCAGTGGACGCGAAACAGCAGCTCGAATGTGCTGCAAGGGCTGGTGCCGACGCAAGCTGAACAAAACGGCAACCTGTCCGGCTTGACGAATGTGCTGGGCCAGCCGGTGACGATCTACAATCCCGCGACAGGAACGCCGTATGCAAATAACCAGGTTCCGGCGAGCCCGCAGGCGAAGGCCTTGTTGCAGCTTTACCCGCAGCCGAATATTGCCAACGTGTCGAACTACAACTACCAGGCGGCGGTGTTAAACAACTCGCACCAGGACTCGCTGCAATCGCGGCTCGACAAGAGCCTGGGGCGCAGGGACCAGCTAAACGGCGGATTCGCATTTCAGAGCACGCGGGCGGACAATGTGAATCTCTTCGGTTTCGTGGATCAGACGGGTAACCTGGGCATCAACGGCAACATCCACTGGTCGCATCGCTTGAAGCCCCGGCTGTTTGTATTCAGCAGCTATACGTTCAGCCGACTGCGTACCGAGGTGACGCCGAACTTTGCGAATCATGTGAATGTTTCCGGCGCTGCCGGAATCAATGGTAACGACCAGGATGCGACGAATTGGGGACCGCCGGCACTGAATTTCTCGGGCTTTGCGGGGCTGAGCGACGCGAATAGTTCGTTCAACCGCACCCGCACCGACCAAGTTTCGGCGTCGATACTCTACTACCGCAGCAAGCACAACATTTCAGCGGGGATTGATTTTAACGAGCGGGAGTACAACGAGTACTTCCAGCAGAACCCGCGCGGAGGATTTACGTTTACCGGCGCGGCGACGGCGGGGCCAGCGGGCGGGGCGGGAAGCGGGTCGGATCTCGCAGACTTTCTGATTGGGGTGCCCGACACAAGCAGCATCGCATACGGGAATGCAGACAAGTATCTTCGCGAGCCGGTGTACGATGTCTTTCTGAACGACGACTGGCGCGTGATGCCCATTCTCACGATTAATGCCGGCGTGAGGTGGGAATACAGTGCGCCGATGACGGAGTTGTTCGGGCGGCTGGTGAACCTGGATGTGGCAAGCGGGTTTGGCGCGGCGGCGCCGGTGGTGGGAAGCGATCCGGTGGGACCGGTGACGGGCGCGCATTATCCGGGCTCGCTCCTTCGTCCTGACCGGCGCATGATCGAGCCGCGCATTGGCATCAGCTGGCGGCCAATCCCCGCGTCGACGATTGTGATTCGCGCAGGGTATGGCATCACTTCCGACACTTCGGTGTACCAGAACATTGTGTTGGATATGGTGCAGCAGGCGCCACTCTCGAAGAGTCTGAGCGTGCAGAACAGCGCGGCTTGCCCGCTGACGCTGGCCAACGGATTCACGCCGTGCTCGGCCGTCACCAGCGACACGTTTGGGATCGACCCGACCTTCCGCATCGGCTATGCGCAACAGTGGCAGTTGGCAGTGCAGCGCGATTTGCCCTTTGCGCTGCAGATGACGGCGACCTATACGGGAATCAAAGGGACGCATGGGCCGCAGGAGATCTTGCCGAACTCCTATCCGTTGGGCGAAGTGAATCCGTGTCCGAATTGTCCGGTAGGATTTGCCTACGAGACTTCGAACGGAAATTCAATCCGCAATTCGGGCGAGTTGCAACTGCGGCGCAGGCTGCGTGGCGGATTCGCCGCTTCGCTTGCATACACCTACTCAAAGTCGATCGATGACGACGCATATCTGGGTGGGCAGGGCCATGCAGTAGCGAGCAGCGGAGGGCAAGCGCAGTCAGCGAACTTATCGATGCCCTCATCCGGCATTGCACAGAACTGGCTTGATCCGCGGGCCGAGCGGTCGCTTTCGAAATTCGACCAGCGGCAGCTACTCAGCGTGCAGGCACAATACACCAGCGGCCAGGGTCTGGAGGGCGGCACATTGTTGGGTGGCTGGAGGGGCAGAGCGCTGAAAGAATGGACAGTGCTGGGAAACCTGAGCTTCGGAACGGGATTGCCGGAGACGCCGCTTTATCCGGCGGCTGTTCCAGGCACAGGAGACACCAACATCATCCGACCCGATTTGACGGGAGCGCCAATTTACCGTTCGGGTTCTGGCGTTTACCTGAATGCGGCGGCGTTTGCACCGCCTGCGGCCGGGCAATGGGGGACGGCGGGCAGAGACTCGATTACAGGGCCGGACCAATTTACTTTGAATAGCTCGCTGGCGCGCACGTTCAGGCCGCACGGGAAAATCTATCTCGACGTGGTGGTGAACTCGACGAATACGCTGAATCACGCCACGTTTTCAAGTTGGATTAACAACGTGAATAGCGCGCAGTTCGGCCAGCCGGCAGGGACGAATCCGATGCGCAGTTTGCAACTTACAATGCATTTGAGGTTCCAATGAAGCGAAACCTGGCAGCTATCGTGCTTGTGCTTGCGGCTGCCGCGGGCTCGCGTCCGCAGCAGGTAGGCGAGAACAAGGGACCGGGCCAGACGCAGAGCTTTACGCTGACGGTGCGGTCGAACCTGGTGATTGAAGCCGTCACGGTGAAGGATAAGCAGGGGAATTTCGTTCACCGGCTGACGGCGAAAGATTTTGTGCTGACCGAGGACGGCACGCCGCAGACGATTCGCTACTGCGAGCACCAGGATCTGACCGAGACGGCCAAGCCGTTGCCGCCGGAGACGCCGAACACGGAAGACGTTACGATTTACAACCGCTTGGTGAATACGCAGATCGCCCCAGAGACGATGGACAACGAGCGCTACAAGAATCACAGGCTGCTGGCGTTCTATTTCGACATGACGGCGCTGCCTCCGGCGGATCAAATGCGTGCGCTTTCTGCCGCAGAACTGTTCGTTCGAACGCAGATGACGACCGATGATCTTGTGGCGATCATGCGCTATAACGGCGGGTCGGTGGACATTTTGCAGGACTTTTCCGGCGACCGGAACCGGCTGCTGAGCATTCTGGAGACGATGGTGGTTGGGGAAGGGCAGGGGACGGCCGACAGCGTGGATGACGCCAGCAGCGCAGACACAGGCTCGGCCTTCGGACAGGACGACAGCGAATTCAATGTGTTCAACACGGACCGGCAGCTTTCTGCACTGCAGACAGCGGCAAGAATCCTGGGGCAAGTCAGCGAGAAAAAATCGCTTCTTTATTTTGCCAGCGGGTTGAAGTTGCAGGGCATCGACAACCAAGCGCAGATGCATGCAACGGCAGACGCGGCAATCAAGGCCGGCGTTGAGATTTGGACGGTAGACGCGCGCGGGCTGGTGGCGTCGGCGCCGATGGGCGATGCGACGCAAGGCTCGCCAGGCGGGCAAGCGATGTACACCGGAGGATCGGCGCAGCAACTGACGACGAACTTCCAGTCGTCGCAGGACACGCTTTACGCAATCGCCAGCGATACAGGTGGCAAGGCATTCCTGGATAACAACGACCTGGACCGCGGCATTGTGCAGGCGCAGCAGGCGATTTCCGATTACTACATTCTGGGTTACTACACGACGAATAGCGATCCGAACGGCAAGTTCCGGCGCATCAAAATTTCGCTTTCGCAAAACGCCGAGGCAAAGCTCGACTACCGGCAGGGGTATTACGCCGACAAGGTATTCAGCAAATTCAACGACGTGGATAGGGAGCGCCAGCTGGAAGACGCGCTGATGCTTGAGGATCCTATTACCGATCTCACGATTGCGATGGAGATCGATTACTTCCAGCTCAACCGCGCGGAATATTTTGTTCCCGTGATTGCAAAGATTCCAGGCCGGGAACTTGCGCAAGCCAAGCGCCGCGGCGCGGAGTATACGCGGATCGACTTTATCGGTGAGATCAAAGATCTGATCGGCGGGACAACAGTGCAGAATGTCCGCGACAACAGGAACATCAAGCTGAGTGACGAGACAGCCGCACAGCTAGCCAAGGTGCCGATCGAATATGACACCGGATTCACGCTGCTGCCGGGCAAGTACATGATCAAGTTCCTGGCGCGCGACGATGTGACGGGAAATATTGGGACGTACCAGACGACGTTTGTGATTCCAAACTTGAATAAAGAAGAGAAGCGCATTCCGCTGAGCGCCGTGGTGCTGAGCAGCCAGCGCGTGGAGTTGAAAGACGCGATCAGCGACGCGGAGAAGGCAAAGGATCGAGCGAAAGAAAGCGCAGTGGATCCTCTTGTTCATGACGGGAAGAGGCTCATTCCCAGTGTGACGCGCGTGTTCGGCACGGGGCACCAGATTTATGTGTACTTTCAGGCGTACAAGCAGCCGGCAGGGACAGATGCGACGCCGGCCGAGGGCCAAAAGACGCCGAGCGCGAAGCCGTTGTTTGCGTTTGTGAGCTTGTACCAGGGTGGGAAGAAGCTCTACGAGACGCAGCCGGAGTCGATTCTTCCCGATGCCGCGAGCCGATTGGGAACGATGTCGTTGAGTTTCGATCTAGGCGTGGACCAATTGCCGCGCGGCGAATACGACTGCCAGGTAACGGTGCTCGACCCGGCGACGCAGAAGGCGGCGTTCTGGCGCGCGCCGATCAAACTGGTGCAATAACGACAGTGGTCAGATGTCAGTGATCAGTGGTCAGAGTTCAGCGTTGGTTGGCTCCGTTGAGCGAGCGGGAGCTCACCAACTGCTGAAATGAGGCGAGGCCGCGGTTCGATAGGATAGGGACAAGAAGGAGAATTCTTCATGTCCGCATCCATCTACGATATTCCTCTCAAGAAAATCAATGGCGAGACTGCATCACTGGCCGAGTTCAAGGGCAAGGTTGTGCTGGTGGTGAACGTGGCGTCGAAGTGCGGATTGACGCCGCAATATGAGGGCCTGGAGAAGCTCTATGAACAACTGGAGCCGAAGGGGCTGGTGATTGCGGGATTTCCGGCGAATGATTTCAAGAGCCAGGAGCCGGGAACAGATGAGGAGATCCAGAGCTTCTGTTCGTTGAATTACGGCGTGAAATTTCCGCTGTTCGGCAAGATCAAGGTGACGGGGCCGGAGAAGCATCCACTGTACGCGAATTTGATTGCGGCGCAGCCGAAGGCAGTGACGGTGAACGAGCCTTCGTGGCGCGAAAAGCTGACGGGCTGGGGTGTGCCGACGCTCGAGGAGCCGGAACTGCTGTGGAACTTTGAGAAGTTTCTGGTGAGTCGGAAGGGCGAAGTGGTGGAACGATTCGCGCCGGATACGACGGCCGACGCGCCGGAACTGGTGGCGGCAATTGAGCAGCAGCTGAGGAAGAACTGACAGAGCTTTCGGCTGTCGGGTGTCGTAACTGAGACCTCTCTGTGCGCCGTCCCTACGGGACTCGAGACCATTCATTACGCGTTTACCCCACGCTGAAGCGCGGGGCTAACCAACACTGCGCCTACGGCGCGGGAGCGCGGCTGGTCTCGGCCGGTCGATAACAGTCAGTCAATGTTCACCGGGACAAGCCGCATTTGGAGGCCATTGGCCAGATAGTCTTTGCCGTGCCGGATGAAGTTGTCTTTGGCGCGGCGCGTGATCCAGCACGATTTCCGGTTATGCTGACGACATGGACAACGTCACTTCATCGACAACGGGCGCAGGGAACCAACTGGAACAGGCAGCTTCTTCGTATTTGCGGTCGGCGCGACACCAACCCGTGCGGTGGCATGCATGGGGCGAGGCGGCGTTTGCGCGCGCGCAGGCTGAAGACAAGCCCATTCTGCTCGACATCGGCGCGGTGTGGTGCCACTGGTGCCACGTGATGGATCGCGAATCGTATGAAGATCCAGAAGTGGCCGCGTTGATCAACAGGCTTTTTGTTGCTGTGAAGGTGGATCGCGATGAGCGGCCCGACGTGGATGCGCGCTACCAGGCAGCGGTGTCTGCCATCAGCGGGCAAGGGGGCTGGCCGCTGACCGCGTTTCTGACTCCGGATGGAAGGCCGTATTTTGGTAGCACCTATATTCCGCGCGACGACCGTTATGGAAGGCCGGGGATCGGGCGCGTGTTGCTGGCAATGGCCGAGGTGTGGCGAGAGCGGCGCGACGAGGCGTTGGAGACGGCAGGCAGCGTGATGGCTGCCATTGAGCACAACGAGAGCTTTTCCGGACGCAGCGGCGAGCTGAACCTTGCACTGGTGGACAAGATTGCGGCGGCGATTGTTGCGCAGTTTGACGCGCGCAATGGAGGATTCGGGTCGCAGCCCAAGTTTCCGCACCCGACGGCGCTCGACTTGCTTCTTGAAGTAGCTATGAATCGCGGCGACGAGCGGGCGCGAGAGGCCTTTACGACGACGCTTGAAAAGATGGCGCGCGGCGGCGTCTATGATCAGCTCGCTGGCGGGTTCCACCGGTACAGCGTGGACGAGCACTGGGGAGTTCCTCACTTCGAGAAGATGCTCTACGACAACACGGAACTGCTGCGCAACTACGTTCACGGCTACCAGAGTTTTGTGCGCGAAGATTTTCTTGAGACGGCGCGCGAGATCGTGGCCTGGCTCGACGCGACGATGACGGACCGGGAACGCGGCGGGTTCTACGGTTCGCAGGATGCCGACGTTGGCCTGGACGACGATGGCGACTACTTTACTTGGACGCTTGAGGAAGCGCGCGCCGTGCTGCCGCCGGATGAGTTGGAATTTGCGGCGAAGTACTGGGATATCGGTGAGCTGGGCGACATGCATCACAACCCGGCGAAAAATGTGTTGCAGGTGAAGCAGACACTGGCGGAGATGGCGGTGGAGTCGCACACAAGCGAAGAGCATTTGCGCGCACTTCGCGACTCGGCGCGGGCCAAGTTGCTTGCGGCCCGCACGCTGCGGCCCACACCGTTCGTTGACCGCACGCTTTACACCGGATGGAATGCGATGGCGGTGACGGCGTATCTGGAAACGGCGCGTGTTTTGCGCATGGACCAGGCGCGGGATTTTGCGCTGCAGACGATTGACCGGCTGCTTGGCGAGGCATGGAACGGCACGTCAACACTGAAGCATGTTATCGCATACCCTGACGGCGTTGCGCCAGAGGAAAGCGCTCCGGGCACTTTGGACGATTATGCATTCACTGTGCACGCGTGCATTGATGCGTGGATGGCGAGCGGCGAGATGAAATATTACCACGCAGCGATAAAGCTTGCCGACGACATGATCGAGCAATTTCACGACGCCTCTTCTGGCGGGTTCTTCGACACATCGGCGCCGTTGAATGCGGTGCCGGCAGAGATCCCACTGGGTGCATTGACAGCGCGGCGGAAACCTCTACAGGATTCGCCGACACCTGCCGGCAATCCAACGGCTGCCGCGGCGCTGCTGAGGCTTGAAGATCTCAGCGGGCGCAAGGAGTATCGCGACATTGCCCAGGATGTGCTGGCTTGCTTTGCAGGGATTGTGGAGCACTTTGGCCTCTATGCCGGGAGTTACGGCCTGGCGGCGGAACGGCTTCTACTTGATCCAGTGCAGGTGGTTGTCGTGGGCAGGGGCGCCGAGGCGGCGCGGCTGGAGGCTACGGCTGTTGCGAGATTCGCCGTGAACAAGACCGTGATGCGCATCGCGCCGGAAAAATTGGTGGCCGGTGGAGTTCCGGAGGCGCTTGAGAAGACGGTGGTGCAGGCACCGGCGCTGAGCGGGGAAGTTCCGTGGGCGCTGGTTTGCCGCGGGCACACTTGTTTGCCTCCGATTACGGAGGTTGAAGCTTTGGCGGACGCGCTCAGATTTCCTGTGTAGGTTTCTGCATCCGCGATCCCGAACCAGGCGATCTTCAGTCCCAGATCCCGGAATCGGGATCTGGGGCACCAATTTTGATAGCGGACAATCCGGTCAAATACTTAGCGGAAGGATGAGCAGAATTGGCAGCTTACTCGCCGCTGAATGGATTGGTCTCCTGCGGCTTGAGCGTGGTGGGATCGTGCGCGGGCGGCGATTCGGTCTCCGGGTGCGCGCCGATTGTTCCCTGCTTGCCCGCTGGATTGAAGACCCGATTGGGATCGCCCGGGAGCAGGCCGTGCTCGAGGAGGCCAAGTTGTACCCTGCGATGGAACTCGCGGATGGGAGCGTATTGCTGCGTGGCGCGGGTTCTGAAGACGACTGGATAGATGACCTGCGATCCTTTGACAGCGTCGACGCCAAGGACTTGCGGGTCGGCGAGAATGAGGTTTTTGAACTCGGTGCTGTTTCGGATGTCCATGGCGATCTGCAGCAGCAGCTTTATCACTTCGTCAGGGTCAGCGGAGAAATCTACGCTGACGTTGACCGTGGCCACGGAATAACCCACGCTCAGGTTAGCTACCGTGGTGATCTGCGAGTTGGGAATCACGTAGAGAGTTCCGTCCCCATCGCGCACAGTGGTCTTGCGAAGAGTGAGCGTCTCAACAATTCCGCTGACCCCGGCCAGTCGGACCGTATCGCCGACACTGAATTGGCCCTCGACCAGGATCAGGAATCCATTGAACATATCCTTGACGATGTTTTGCGCGGCAAGGCCGATGGCGATGCCGGCCACTCCGGCGGAGGCCAGAAGCGGAGCGAGGTCGAAGCCGATGGCGTCAAGGATATACAGGCCGGCAATAAGGGCGATGATTGCCACGCCCGTCGCGCGGATGACCCCGGTCATCGTCCTCACTTCGGAGAGGCGTCCGGGGCCTGCGCCGCTCTTCTCGGCCGCGCGCGTCACGTGGGAGGAGATGATCCCCAGCAAGCGACTGAGCACAAAGGCGATAATTGCGACCACGATGAGTCGCGGCAGTTTTGCGCGAATAAACTCCTGGCTATCGGTGGTCCACTCGTCCAGCACTTTGCCCAGGAACCGGCCTTCCTGGAACCAGCCCCAGCGGACGGCGAGCAAAAAATTTACAACCTGGAGACAACGAATCATGCCAAAACTCCATTTACTAGACTAGACTGTGCGCAGGAATAGCCGGAAGCCGCTTCGGGCTTCCAGCACAATCCTCCCAAGGCGATGAGGTCAATTTGGCCAGTTCGTAGCGGCGGCACGGCTAGCTTGGCGGGCCGGACACGGAAGCGGGCTGGGTGGCTTTGCGCGCTGACATGCTCTGCAGCCCTGGTTTTCGCGATGGCGGTGGGGCTGTTGCGTGATGATGCGCAAGCGCAGGCATCGTTTCCGCTGCCTGCGATCGATCCTCCAAAAACATCGGCCGGACCAGCAAAAGCTGCGGCCACCAATGACTCGCCTGCGGCCGGCATGCCGAATAAGGCAGAAGCCGGGACGACGGACGGCGACGGGCAAAAGCAGGAGGTCGCCAAAGAATGTGCCGATCTGCTGCAGATGGCAACGGCGCTGAAGAGTGAGGTCGACAAGTCAAACAAGGACATGCTCTCGGTGACGGTGGTCCGAAAGGCCAGCCAGATTGAGCAGTTGGCCCATAAGGTGAGATTTGGGGATGGCAAGAGTTGAGGCACCCAAGGAACGCAGTGCCAGGACGATGGAACATGCATGAAGCGAAGCGCACATTGACGGAAAGCAGGATTAGGAGCGTGAGCCGGTCCCTGCCGGCAGTGCCGTGCCTGATGTTTGTTCTGATGCTTGCCTATGCACCGACGGGCCATTCTCAGACCTCAAATGGAAACGGTAACAGTCAAGGCAGTCAAGGTAGTCAAGGCTCCATGCACCAGTCGTTCCCGCCGCGGGCGGATCTGGGGTCGCTCAATGGAGATGATTATGACCCGGTCATGATGGATAGGCGCATGCGCGCACTCAACGCCGAGCGCCAAAAGGAGATGGTCTCCGACGCCAACAAGCTACTGAAGCTTGCCAGGGAGCTGAACGCTGAGGTCGCCTCGGAAAAGACCGATTCGCTGACGTCTGAGCAGCTCCATAAGATTGCCGAAATTGAGAAACTGGCGCGCAGCGTGAAGGAGAGAATGGCTTCGGCCGTCGGGGAGGGGCAGTCGGTTCTGCCGTCGCCTCAAGTTGTCTATCCAATGCACTAGAGCAATTTTCGGAAATCCTGTGTTGGTTGAAGTCGCGCGCCCCTCTATAGCGCGGTGGGCGGCGGGTGCAACGTTTGACGGTTCAGAGCAGGGGCAAGGCAGAGAAACACAAGGGCTTGTTCGAGTTAACATACCCTGGCACCCGCTGGATTGTTACAATGAATGGGGCGGTATCCGGAATAGGGCTCGCGCCAGAACCGGAGCGCCTGTCTCCTGTTCCGCGCTTGTGCAAATGGGGGTCGACCGGAATGGAAGTGGCAATTTCCAGCGCCTCGTGTCGGGAACGCATCCGGCCTCGGACGAGCTGAGCGCGCAACAGATGGTTGAAATCTACCGGCTGATGTTTCTCTCCCGCTCGGTAGACGACCGCGAAATCCTGCTCAAACGGCAGCAGAAGATCTTCTTCCAGATTTCGGCGGCGGGCCATGAGGCGCTGCAGGTAGGCGCGGCGCTGGCGCTCCGGCCCGGCTACGACTGGTTCTTCCCCTACTATCGCGATCGCGCGTCTGTGCCTGGCTCTGGGCGTTACGCCCTACGACATGATGCTGCAGGCCGTGGGCGCGGCCACCGATCCGGCCAGCGGCGGGCGGCAGATGCCGACGCACTGGAGCAGCCGTCCGCTGCACATCGTCAGCACATCTTCGTCCACGGCAACGCAGTTGCTGCATGCCGTGGGCTGCGCCGAAGCCGGCCGATTACTTCAGCCGCCATCCCGAGGCTGCGGCCAAAGCCGAGGGCGACTATCGCGCCTTTCACGACGTGGACTTTCACGGCGACGAAGTGTCGCTGGCCTGCGTGGGCGAGGGCTCCACTTCGCAGGGCGAGTTCTGGGAGGCGATCAACACCGCGTCCAATCAGAAGCTGCCGGTGATCTTTTGCGTGGAAGACAACGGCTACGCCATCAGCGTTCCTGTCGAGGTGAACACGCCGGGCGGGAACATTTCGCGGCTGGTCGCCAACTTCCCCAACTTCCACTTTGCCGAGATCGACGGCAACGATCCCGTGGTCTGCCTGCGCGCCTTTCAGGCAGGCGGCGGCGCACTGCCGCGCAGGTCTTGGGCCGGCATTGGTTCACGGCCATTGCGTGCGGCTGTACTCCCACTCGCTTTCTGACGACGACAAGCTCTACCGGTCCGCGGCCGAGCGCGAAGCCGACGCCATGCGCGATCCGATCGCGAGAATGCGGACGCGGCTTGATCGGCGAGGGAATCGTGACGGCCGCGGAGCTGGACGAGCTGGAGCGCGGGCTGGACAAGCGAAGCCGCCGAGGCCGCGGAGCGCGCGCTGGAAGCGCCATTGCCGGCGGTGGGGGATATCACCAGGCATGTCTACTCCGAGGATCTCGATCCGACGCAGCGCCGCGTTTGCCACGGAGCAGGCCGAGCCTGCGGCAAAGGCGAATGGAGCCGCACGAAGGATGGAGCAGCGGGCGGACAAAAAGTGGCCGGGGCCGCGCACCATGGCCGACCTGATCAACGTCTGCCTGCGCGACGAGATGCGCCGCGACCCGCGCATCGTGGTCTATGGCGAGGACGTGGCCGACGCCAGCCGCGAGGAGGCGCTCGCCGAAGTGAAAGGCAAGGGCGGCGTCTTCAAGCTTACGGCTGGGCCTGCAAACCGAGTTCGGTTCGGAGCGCGTCTTCAATTCGCCGCTGGCCGAGGCCAACATCGTTGGCCGCGCCGTGGGCTATGCGTTGCGCGGCATGAAGCCGGTGGTAGAAATTCAATTCTTTGATTACATTTGGCCGGCCATGCATCAGATTCACAATGAGTTGGCCGTTATGCGCTGGCGGTCAAACGGCGACGTGGGCCGCGCCGGCCGTGATTCGCGTGCCCATCGGCGGCTACCTCACCGGCGGCGCGATCTATCACTCGCAATCGGGCGAAAGCATCTTCACGCACATCCCGGGACTGCGCGTTGTGTTTCCCTCCAACGCGCTCGATGCCAATGGCCTGCTGCGCACGGCCATTCGCTGCGACGATCCGGTGCTGTTTCTCGAGCACAAGCGGCTCTACCGCGAAACCTACGGGCGCGCGGCGTATCCGGGACCGGAGTTCGCCATTCCCTTTGGGAAAGCAAAGATCGTTCGCCCCGGCAGCGACCTCACGCTTGTGACTTATGGCGCACTGGTGCCGCGCGCACTGCAGGCCGCGCAGCAAGCGCAGCGCGAGCACGGCATCGAAGTCGAGATTCTCGATCTGCGCACGCTCAACCCTTACGACTGGGAGGCGATTGCCGCGTCGGTGCGCAAGACCAACCGGGTAATCGTGGCGCACGAGGACATGCTGAGCTGGGGCTACGGCGCGGAGATTGCGGCGCGCATTGCCGATGAGCTGTTCGACGATCTGGACGCGCCGGTGCGGCGCATCGGCTCGATGGACACGTTTGTGGCCTACCAGCCGAAGCTCGAAGACGCGATTCTGCCGCAGCCGGAGACCATTCTGAAGGCGATCGTGGAGCTGAAGGCTTATTAGGTCGCTGTGCTGTCAGTGCGCGGCAAGCAGAGCTCCACGGCTGCGGGCAGCGACGTGAAGCTCAGATCGGCCAGCTTTGCAGTTTCTTCTGCGCCTGATTTGCGCGTTCGGCCGTCCCCTTCAACATAGATCGTCTTCATGCCGAGGCGGCGGCCAAACTCAATATCGGAGACGGAGTCGCCGATTATCACGCTTGTGTCGGCGGTGATCTGAGGAAACTGCGCAACGGCCTGCTCGAAGAGGCCCGGCAGCGGCTTGCGGCAGTTGCATTGATCGTGATCGTGCGGGCAAATGAAGAAAGCGTCGATATGTGCGGCTGCGCCGCTGAGCTGACGCTCGAAGGCAGCGTGGATCGCTTCCACGTCCGCAAGCGTGTAGAGTCCCCGCGCAATGCCGCGCTGGTTTGAGACGACGATGACGCGCAATCCCGCGTTGTTCAGGCGCCGGAGAGCTTCGGGCACGCCGGGCAGCACGTGAAAATCTTCCCAACGCGTGACGTACTGACCCTCGGGCATCTTCTCGTTCAGGATTCCGTCGCGGTCGAGAAAGATGGTGCGGAGGCCGCTGGGAATGGATTGATTTGCCGGGAGGATCACGTGGCTATCATAGCAACTGGTTTGCGAGATGCGGTGCGGGCGGAACGTGACTGAATAGAGTCTGACCCGTGTGAGAGCAGGTGCGGCGAGGGGCGGATCGTACCGGACCCGGATACAATACGGGGATGGACTCCAGCAGGCAAATGCAGGGCAGATTCAAGCCCGACACGGGCATAGCGGGCCGAGCCGCATGAAGAACTTTCTGCGCCTGCTGCGCTATGGGCTGCCCTACACGCTGGAGTGGCTGCCCGGCGTTGCACTGCTGGCCGTCGTGGGTTTGCTCGATACGTTGCGCGTGGCGCTGTTTGTGCCGATTCTTGGCGTGGTTCTCAAGCCGGAGAACACTTCAAGGGCTTTGCCGTTGTTCCCCAGCGCTCCACCACGCTGGCAGTTCGATCTGCACCAGATGGTGCCGGCCTGGATGCCCATTCATAACGTCCTGAATATTGTTGCGCTGGCGCTAGTCGGATCGACTGTCATCAAAGGGCTTTGCGATTACGCGGGCACCTACCTGGTTAACTACGCGGGATTCGGGACCATTACCGACCTGCGCAATCATCTCTACGAAACCATCATTCGCCGCTCGTCGCGGTTCTTCCATCAGAACCCCACCGGCACCATTCTCTCCACGCTCATCAACGATGTGGATCGGGTGCAGACGGCGCTCAGCTCGGTGCTCGGCGATTTTCTGCAGCAGTTTTTCACTTTTCTGGCGACGGTCGGCATTGGTGATCGCGCTGGGCGGCCGCCTGAGCTGGGCGTTGCTGCTTTTTGTGCCGGTAGTAATCACCTCCGCGCGGCGCATCGGCCGCGCTGTGCGCACGCGCACCCGCACCGGGCAGGACAAACTGGCCGAGATTCAGAACATTCTGCACGAAACGGTAACGGGCAACCGCATTGTGAAAGCCTTCAACACGGAGCTGTGGGAGATTCTGCGCTTTAAGAACGCAGCCAGGCGGCTCTTCCGCGCCAACTTGCGCAGTGTGCGCATTCAGTCGATCAGTTCGCCGCTCATGGACACGATCGGCTCGGTGGCGATTGCTGCGCTCCTGTGGATCGGCCGCAATGAAATCAAGAGCGGCCGCATGACGGCTGAGGTCTTCCTTACCTTCATCATCGCGCTCTTCAAGCTCTACGATCCGGTGCGCAGGTTTGCGTCGTACTACAACAGCTTCCAGCAGGCGATGGGTGCTTCGGCCTCGATCTTCGGCTACTTCGACGTCAAGGACGATGTGGTGGAACGCCCACGTGCCGGAACGCTGACCCGTTTTCGCCAGGCGATCAAATTTGAGGATGTCGGGTTCTCTTACTCGACGGAAGAGGGCGAGCACCAGATTCTTCATAACGTCGATCTTGAGGTGAACGCCGGCGAAGTGCTTGCTCTGGTAGGACCGAGCGGCGCGGGCAAGTCCACGCTCGTGAACCTGATTCCGCGTTTCTTCGATGTGACCTCGGGGCGCATCGTGATCGACGGCCACGATCTGCGCGAATTGACGCTGGCATCGCTTCGCCGCCAGGTGGCGCAGGTGACGCAGGAGACGATTCTGTTTAACGACACGGTGCGCAACAACATCGCTTACGGCCAGCCGGATGTGAAGCATGCAGTGGTGGAGCAGGCGGCGCGGAATGCGCTGGCGCACGAGTTCATCCTGAAGATGCCGCAAGGCTACGAGACGGTGATCGGCGAAAAGGGTTTCCGGCTCTCTGGTGGCGAACGCCAGCGTATCGCCATTGCCCGCGCGATCCTGAAGAACGCGCCGATCCTCATTCTGGATGAAGCCACGTCGGCGCTCGATTCCGAAAGCGAATCCCTGGTGCAGGCAGCGCTGGCCAACCTGATGCAGAGCCGCACGGTGGTTGTGATCGCGCACCGGCTCTCGACGATTCGCCGCGCCAACCGCATTGCTGTGCTTGAAGACGGCCGCATTACGGCGATCGGATCGCACGAGGAGTTGCTCAACACATCGCCGACCTACCAGAAGCTCTATCAATTGCAGTTCATCGACATGCCCGAAACACCCGAGGCCGAGACGCCGGATCCTGCGGCGCTGTATCTGCCGTTCGACGAAAGGGCTGCGCTCGCCACAGGCGGGCAGGAGTAAGCATGGCCATTTCTTCGATGACCGGATTTGCGCGGGTGCAGGCGCGCGTGCCGGCTGGCGACGAGGATCAACTGAGTTACACGCTGACCGTCAAGAGCGTGAATCATCGCTTTCTCGATCTTCAGTTCCGGCTGCCGTCGGGGCTGGACGCGCTGGAGATGGAACTGCGCCGGATGCTGAAAGAGAATCTGGTCCGCGGCCACGTGGATCTGACCCTCTCTGTCGATCGCGCCTCGCAGGCGAAGGCCGGATACAATCGCGAGCTGATTGCGGGTTATCTGGCGGCGTTTGATGCGGCGCGGCGGGAACACCGTCTGAAAGGCGAGCCGGACCTGAATGCGGCGCTGCGCCTGCCTGGCGCCCTGCAGAGCGAAGATCGCGGCAGCGACGACCTGAGTGCGCTTGCAG
The DNA here is from genome assembly GCA_963758785.1 of uncultured Acidobacteriaceae bacterium. Taxonomy (GTDB): domain Bacteria; phylum Acidobacteriota; class Terriglobia; order Terriglobales; family Acidobacteriaceae; genus Telmatobacter. Next base: position 1,100,462 of record CAVWXA010000002.1, on the reverse strand, counting down.
CCAGCGTTCTGGAGCAGATTGCTCCGCTGCTTGATCAATTGAAGGCCATGCGCGCCCGCGAAGGCGAAGCGCTGGAGGCTATTCTGCGCGGCACGCTCGACCGGCTTGCCGCGGCCACCGCCAGCATAGCCGAGCTTCGGCCGGAGATTGAGCAGCGCTACCAGGAGCGGCTTGCGCAACGGCTTGACGGCGGCCACCGGGCCGGAGTTCAACCAGCAACGAGTGCTTGAGGAAGTTGCCGTACTCGTCGAGCGCAGCGACATTTCAGAAGAGCTGGCGCGGATGGACAACGCACATCGAGCATTTTCGCGAGCTGCTCAGCACGGGCGGCGAAGCGGGAAAGAAACTCGACTTTCTGCTGCAGGAGATGAATCGCGAAGCCAACACGCTGCTTTCAAAGACGGCGGGCGTGAGCGGGAAGGGAACGCGCATTACCGAGCTTGGGCTGGCCATGAAGGCGGAGATCGAGAAAGCGCGGGAACAGATTCAGAACGTGGAGTGAGAACAGGGAACAGAGATGAACGTAAGACATTGAGAGGAACGAACAGATACGTGGCAGGAATTCTTTTTATCATTTCGGCGCCTTCGGGCTCGGGCAAAAGCACGCTGGTGAGCGAGCTGCGCAAACAGGTGAGCGGCGTCGACTTCGCCGTTTCCTGGACGACGCGCGCGCCGCGCGGCTCAGAAGAGAACGGGCGCGAATATCACTTCACCACGCGCGAAGAGTTTGAGCGCATGGTCGAGGACGGGATGTTTCTGGAGTACGCCGAGGTCTTCGGCACATCTGTACGGCACTGCGCGCCAGTCGCTCGACGATGCGCTGGCCGCCGGTCACGACCTGATGCTCGACATCGACGTGCAGGGCGCGGCGCAGGTGCGCGCCAAAATGCCTGAGGCGGTGAGCATCTTCGTTTTGCCGCCGAACCCCAAAGTTCTGCGCACCCGCCTGCGCAACCGCAGCCGCGCCGAAGGCGTGATGAACGAGGGCGAACTTTATCGCCGGCTGGGCGAGGCCAGCCGGGAGATTGAGAAATATCGCGAGTACGGCTATATTTTGGTCAATGACGTTCTCGACCGGGCGGTAGCGCAACTGGAAGCCATTGTGCTGGCCGAACGTTTTTATCGCAATGGCGAAGTCATCGCGTTCCGTTCCCGCCGGGTGTTGGAGGTCGCCGCGGCCTGCCTGCAAGCGAACTCGCAGGAGCGGCTCAAACCTGTGCTGGAGGCCTTCGGCATCGATGGCGACTCCGGCCAGCAGCAACTTCCCTTTGGAGATGATCCCGATGACGATTGAGACCAGTTTCGATTCCAACTACCGCAAGGTTCTGGTCGCCGCTCGCCGCGCGCGCCAGTTGCAGAACGGTTCCCAGGCGCTTGTCGCCACGCGCTCGAACAAGGCTTGCCGCATTGCGCAGGAAGAGATCGACGCGGGCAAGATCGCTTATGTGAAAAAAGAGGTCGAGGTGACCAAGCCGCTGGTCGAAGGTCCGGCCGTCCCCATCCTGCTCAGCTAGAATCAGCAGTTTCTTGCATTCGGCGCGGACAGCGAGCGCTGGAGTTGCGTGTGTCTGATCTGCGCACTGATCTTGAGCGGCACGGATCGCCCGACCGACTGTCTGTTGCCACTGTCCACTGAACTACAATCGAGCCATGAGAGTCACCGTGGGCGTCTCCGGCGGAATTGCCGCGTACAAAGCGGCGGAGCTGGTGCGCGCCCTGCAGCGCCAGGCGGTGGAAGTGCACGTGGTGATGACTGCTGCGGCGCAGAAATTCGTGCAGCCGCTCACCTTTGCCGCGCTCACCGGGCATAAGGTCATCACCAGCCTGTGGGAGGAGTCGGATGCGGGCGAAGCACGCTGCCGAGCAGAACGGCATCGACCACATCGCCGAGGCGCAATGGGCCGACGCGCTGGTGGTGGCTCCGGCCACGGCCAATATTCTGGCCAAATTTGCGCACGGCATCGCCGACGATTTTCTTTCCACGCTGTATCTGGCCACCACCGCGCCGGTGCTGGTGGCGCCGGCGATGAACGTGAATATGTGGAACCATCCGGCGACGCAGGCGAATATTGAAATCCTGCGCCAGCGCGGCGTGCGCATCGTCGAGCCGGGAACCGGCGATCTGGCCTGCGGCATGGTGGGCGCGGGCCGCATGGCCGAGCCGGAGGCGATTGCCGAGGCGGTGCTGGGCGCGCTCGGCCGGCGCCACGATCTGGCCGGCGAAGTGGTGCTGGTGACCGCGGGCGGCACGCGCGAGGCGCTCGACCCGGTGCGCTTTCATCGGCAACCGCTCCAGCGGCAAAATGGGCTACGCGCTGGCTGAAGCCGCGCGCAGCCGCGGCGCAAAGGTGATTCTCATCAGCGGGCCGTCGGCCTGCATCCGCCGCGCGCACTGCGAACTGGTGAAGGTTACCACCGCCGAAGAGATGCGCAACTCGGTTCTCGCGCGCATGAACGAAGCGACGCTGGTGATCAAGGCCGCCGCTGTGGCCGATTATCGCCCGTCGCATGTTTCCGAGCAGAAGCTCAAGCGCACGGGTCCGCTGACGCTTGAGCTTGCGCCGACTGAAGACATTCTGGCGGAGGTGGTGCGCCGCCGCCGGCCGGGACAGCTGATTGTGGGCTTTGCCGCGGAAACTGAAAATCGCATGGAGAACGGCCGCGCCAAGCTGCTGGCGAAGGGCGCCGACGCGATTGTGGTCAACGATGTTGCCGGCGAGGGCGTGGGCATCGACGCCGACACCAATGCCGCCACATTTCTTACGCCGGCTACAGCCGTGGAACTGCCCGAGATGCCCAAGCGCCAGCTCGCCGACCGCATTCTCGACGAGATTCTCACGCTGCGCCGGCCGCGACCCTGTGCTCGAACTCGATGAAGAGCGGGACGTGAATGCGAGCGAAAAGCAGGCAGTCCAGGATCGCGTGCTGGACGAGAGCGTTGCCCGTCAGCGCGGCCGCGCCGGCAGCTCATTGTGGAGTAAGCAAGCTTGACCGCGCGCGCTCGATTCCGCAACCCGCGAAGCTCTGGCAGAGCGCCTGCGCTTCTATCGCGACCTGGGGCTGACGGATTTTTACCGGCGGCCCGTGGATGCGCCGGTGATCGCAGACGAACCGCAAATTGCAGAATGCGTCGTTCAGAGCTGTCGGAGTCTCAGCCGGAGTCAGCGCAATCGGATTCGCCTGCGGCAATCCGCAACAGCGTCAGCCAATTCTTCGGAGAGGAACCCGCCATCAAGCCGCGCAAAGGTATTTTCCGCGCCGCCGCAAATCGCGCCGCGGTTCCGCGCGAAGAGCGCGCCGCCGCGTTGCAGGCTTATTCGCGACGACATCGGCGACTGCACCCGCTGCGCGCTGCACAAGGGCCGCAACAAGATTGTGTTTGCCGACGGCTCGCCCACCGCGCGGCTGATGTTTGTGGGCGAAGGGCCGGGCGCCGATGAGGACGCGCAGGGGCTGCCGTTTGTGGGCCGCGCCGGGCAACTGCTGAACAACATGATTGCCGCCATGGGACTGAAGCGCGAAGAGTGCTACATCGCCAACGTGGTCAAGTGCCGCCCGCCGGGCAACCGCACGCCCGAGCCCGAGGAGGCCAACACCTGCTCGCCGTTCCTTTTCCGGCAGATCGACGTGGTGCGGCCGCAGGTTCTGGTGGCGCTGGGAGCCACGGCGGCCACCTATCTGCTGGGGCACGGCAGCCGCTGGCCGGGCTGCGCGGCCGCGTGCATGCGTTTCGCGGCATGAGCCTGATCGTTACCTATCACCCGGCGTTTCTGCTGCGCGATCCGCGGCAGAAGAAGGAAGCCTGGGCCGATTTGCAGATTGCGATGAAGGAGCTTGGGCTGAAGGCGCCGGTGAAGGGGTGATCCCCGAATTGGGGAGGCGTACCGTGCTGGCGCATGAAACAACTCGACATTCAAAGATTCGCGATGATGCAAATCGTGAGTGGCGAGGGTTGCTGAGGCCCATTTTTGCGGCGAATCGGGCGAAACCTCCCGCACCGTAAATTCCGAGGGAATCTGAAAGAGCGTCGTTCAGACCTGGACCGGCTGGAGCGCGCGATCGAGAGGCATTTCAAGTAGGCGCGGAGGTACCGGAAGATTGCGGTGAAGCGTTAGCCAAGAGAGCCAATCGCCCAGACGAGAAGGATGAAGCCGTACGCGTTGATGAGAAGCGTTCGCATCCAGTGCGTGGTCAAAATCCTGGCCAGATAGGGACTTGCCGGGCCGCGAGGATCGGTGCTGAGTCGAGCCTGCCACCTGCCCCAGAGGAACGCGGTGAGAATGTGGGAGGTGAGCTGGCAGGCCAAATTGCCCCAAATGGCCCACGTAGGCGAGCCGGCAGGATGAAACCAGATGAGTGCGATGGATCCGGCAAACGCGAGGGCGAGGGGAGTGAAGATCCAGTAGGGAAGTTTGTGCCAGTGAGCGGATTGGACCGCCTGGAATCTGCGCGAGTCTACTAACTTACAGGATCGGAAGATGTCGATCTCGTGCGCCCAGATTGCGCCGACGAGATAAAAAGCCAGCGCGAGGTTAAGCACGAGAAAAGCTTTGGTACTCATGGCTTTGAGGTCCCGCGTCGAGGATGGGGCTTGGGGTTTGCCGTGCGGTCTGCCAATTTTGCCTTTTCCATGGCCGCGACCGATTCAGCAAGTGCTTGCGCGAGCCGTGTTCCGATGTGCGCTGGCAGCAGGGCGAGTGAGGCTTCAAATCGGGCGACGCGCGCGGCCTCAACCTTTTCGAGCCATTCAGAGCCCTCGCTGTTGAGCAGAATGTTCTTTTGCCGGCGGTCCGTTGTGCCTTCAGAGCGGCGAACGAGGCGGCGACGGACGAGCTTGTTCACGAGCTGGCTTGTTGCGGGCAATGAGAGCCCGATGTGATCGGCAATTGCAGAGACCGTGCGGGGCATTCGGACAAACTCGAGCACGGCCAGTTGCGGGGTATTGAGTCTCGCCAAATGCAGCAGGGGCAGGGTGCGGCCGGCATCGTGGCGATGCATTTCCTTTAAGAATCTGCCGACGAGGCGAGCGAGTTCCCGCCGGTTCGCGAAGGCTCGGTGAATCTTCCGGGTTTTGGAAGATAGTTTCATTATAAAAACTATTTGAAATATAACATACTTTCAACATAAAAATCATTAAGAATGCAAAATGATTTAGGGGGCTGGGGGGAGGCTCAAGGGTAGTCAAGGCTTGAGAACGGCCACTGAGGACGCCGGGTCTCTCAAGTGCAAGGAACGTTGGGCCAGCGGCAGCCGGTCAAAAAGTGGGGTTTCCCTGTACGATGGTATCCACGTTTGAAAATGGGCGCGAATCCTAAATCAATCATGACAGTAGTTCCCGGCCTTCATTTCGGAAGCAGTAAGCTATCTCGGATTATTCCGGTTCTGGTGTTAGTCGCGACGTCTGTTTTCGCATATGGAATGTGCGGAACATCTATCGGGTGGATAAGCGACGATTACAACGAGGTGTTTGGTGTCACGAATCCGGTCCCCGATTGGCGAAATGCGGTTTTGATTGGTGGCAGCGGACACTTCTCGCCCTATCGTTTATTGAAATATCCAATCGAGGGGTATCTAGGGTACTGGTTGGGACCGGGTCATTCACACGAGCTGCAATTTATAAGTCATCTCATTTGTGTCCTCCTGTTTTACTTTCTGCTGAAACGCATCAAGTGGTCTACGCCGGCCTCGCTTGCAGCGGGAATGTTGTTCTGCTCAATGCCATGGATGTCAGAGGCCGTGTATTGGTGGTCGGCAGCAACGACAATCTGGGCGACGATATTGGTGTTGGGAGCGGCGCATTGCTTGATCTCATGGCAAGACAGCAATTCAAAACGCTGGATCTTCGCCTATGCGGGTCTGGTCTTCCTTAGCTTAGTGATGTACGAGTTATGGCTCGGTGGATTCATCTTCTTTGCGGTGCTTGTCTGGTATTACCGGGCAGTCGAGAAGGTCAATCGAGGGACAGCGAAGGAAGAGCCTTTAGGGAAGGGCCGCGAGAGCTTTGGACGCTACGGTAAGTTGGCTCTGCCTTTTATCGTGTATACCTTTCTTTATTTCGTGGCTCCGAGCCAGGACGCCGCAAGCAGGATTTACCTGCCACTCGCCCAGCTTCCACGCTCAATTGCAATGGTTCATCTGCGCGCCTTGCAATGGCCCGTTGACACGGCTTGGCATTGGACATTCATGAATGCAGGGACGGCATTCAACTCAAGCTCAGGCTGGTTCTGCATCACAATCGAGATCGCGATTCTCGGCCTACTTTGTTACGCCTGGGCACAGAGGTTCCCCCCGACCGATTTAATCTCGAGGGGAACTCCACTCTGGCATTCGTTGGTTTTGGGATGGAGTATCTTTGCCGGATCGCGAATAGCACTTGTGTTGCAGAGTTTCATCTCACGCTATGACACACGGCAAAACTATGCCGCGAGCATGGGGATTGCGATTGCGGTCGTTGCCTGTATATCCTCCCTGCTGGAGAGCAAGTTTGTGGGTAGGCGTATACATGTTGCCGTGGGTGTGGCGATCTTGGCAATTGTCTTTGTTCTGGGTTGGACGTCGACCGGCATCGGGATTCACTACGTAATGACCACAAGAGCCGAGGCTCAGACAATTCACGAAATCAACGACTGGATTGCCGTCGCCGGTCACGAACACGCCGGACTGACACTTGTTGTGACACCAGATATGAATGCCATAAGCCACGGTACGGTTGAACTATCGTATTTCAATGAACATGACGGCACGTGGCTCGACTTCGTAGTGAAGAAGCAATGCCAGAACTGCACTGTCTTTGTGACCGACGAGGCGGAATGTGTGGCGAAGAGACGCATGATAGAACTGCACGACCCGGTGACACCGGTACCTGTGGGCCTGGCCGCGGCTGGCTTCAAAAACAGATGGTGGCTCGGTCCCCCAGCGGTTCTCTTTCGCTGGACGGGACAGGACCTGGTCCCCGAGAGCGTGAGCTGCCGGTAGCCGCGGTACGATTCTCGATACAGTTTTCGGAGATCTCATTGCACAGGCCTCGCAGCTCAGGAGGCTTGCGCAGGGTCACGCCAGAGCGCGACGCCGCCGAAGATGCCGTCTTCGTTTGACACGATCGTGACGTTCTTTGGCAGCTTGAGGTCGATTTTTTTTGTGTTGCCGCCGCCCAGGTAGAGATGGTCCCAATTGAAGGTGGCCTCTGTTTGCGCGATGGCTTCCTTGAGCCGCTTGTTCCATTGCTTCTTGCCGTACTTGTCGAGGCCGCGCCGGCCAAGATAGTCTTCGTACGTTTTCTCGCGCCAAGGATGGTGGGCCAGCTCGAGACCGGGGCATAGCTTGCCGTCGGTGAAGATCGCGGAGCCCATGCCGGTGCCGAAAGTCAGTAGCAGTTCTACGCCGTGACCCTTGACTGCACCGTAGCCTTGCACCGAGGCGTCGTTCGCCACGCGCACGGGTTTCTTCCAGCGTTTCTCGAGCTCACTCTGCAGCGGGAAGTTGGCCCACTTGGGATGCAGGTTGACAGCGATGTAGGTTACGCCGCGCTTGACGACGCCGGGAAAGCCCACTGAGACACGATCGAAGTCAGGCATGCGGGCTCTTAGTTTCTCCAGAATGCGCAGGACGGCGTGCGGAGTAGGAATGGCGGGAGTAGGGATGCGTTCGCGCTCGCAGAGCGGCTTGCCGGCAGGCGACAGCAGCATGGCCTTGATCCCCGAGCCGCCGATGTCGATGGAGAGCGTGACGGGGGATGCCTGGGAGGTCGAGGGCTTAAGAGCGGCGGAAGAGGATTTGGGTGTCATCAGGAATGAATTGTAAAACAGTGGTGAGGGATCAGGGATCAGCGAATAGGGGATAGGGAGTGAGGCTTACTGGCGCAGGCGGGCCATTTGCAGTACGGTGGCGTAGTCCTTGACGACTGAGCCGCTATAACGCGTGGTGATGAGCGCAGACAATTGGTCGAAGAGTTGACAGCGGCGCTCGTCGGGCAGGAGCTGGTGGTCAGAGTGCGTGTTCAGCAACGCGACGTACTCGCCGGCGGTGTAGGCCTTGCTCCAGTAGTAGACGCGTATGACGGGCTCATCGTAGAGGCCGGAGCTGAATTCCTCGCGTTCGGCTTCGACGACCTCTTGAGAGCCGGGGAGTCGGGCGCGATCCAGAACGAGCTCAGGAGCGACGGTACTGTAGATGACGTGCGCTTCATCGATGAACGCGTCGGAGGAGCCATTGCGGATATGGCGATTGCGCCACGTGGCGAACCAGCCGCGGGAATGAAGCAGCGAAGCGATCTGCTGCTCGCGCGTGGCCGGGTTGAGCCAGTGATACGAAGTTGCGGCGTAGGCGAGGTGGTAGCGATCCGGAGTGGTCCAGTGGTCGAAGTCAGCGACTTCAATGGCGACGTGAGGGAAGGCCACGAGCCGCCTGCGCGCGAGGTCCGCCATGTTTTCGCCCATCTCGAGTGCATGAATGCGGAGGCCTCGAGCTGCGAAGACCTGCGTCGCATGGCCGGTGCCGCAGCCGATTTCTAGCAGGCGCGATTCTGGTGTGACGTCGCTGATGAGGAGCACGTCATCGAAAACGGCAGGAGGGTACGACGGGCGATTTTCGTCGTACTGCTGCGCCACACGGTCAAAGGTCTGGCGGAGCTGATCACGCGTACCGATGGGATGAAGTTCATAGGGCAAGGCTAATCTCTCTGATTGTTCTTGAAGGCGGGTCGGAGTTCGAATTCGTACCGCCGCGAACGCCTCTCCATGATAAGTGGGCGTGTCGCCTACCGGCCCTCGCCTTGCCGCATCCCCTACACTGAATCTTGTCTCCCATGCCCGCATATTGCGAAGTCGCGCTGCCGGTTCCACTGGATCATACGTTTACTTATGCGATCCGGCAGGGGCAGCAGCCGCTACGTGGCGCACGCGTGATTGTGCCGTTCCGCAACGAGAAGCTGATCGGGGTAGTGACGGCTCTGAACGCCAAGGCTCCGGCGGAGATGGAAGTATTGCGCGAGATTCGGCATCTGGAAGCGGTCCTGGACGAAGAGCCGTTGCTCAGCGAGCACCTGCTGGATTTGGCCGAGTGGACCGCGCAATATTACCTGGCCCCGCTCGGCGAAGTGTTGCGGGCGATGCTGCCGCTGGCGGCGGAGGTACGGAGGACGGTGTACTACCGGTTGACGGATCTGGGGAGGGATGTGCTGGCGAAGAGTGTGGATGGGGACGGGAGAAGCGGGCGAAAAACAAATGCAGGTCCTTCGACTCGTTCGCTCGGCGAACTCGCTCAGGATGACAGCGATGGAAATGCTCGAGATGACAGGTCTGCAAAGCGCGGCAAGGTTTCAGCAGAAGCCCAGGACATGGAGCATCGCGTGCTTGCGCGGCTGGCCTCGGGCGAAGCGGTAAAAGTATCCACGCTGCGCACGGCTACGGCCGCTTCGTTGGCGGTGCTGGCCAGCATGGTGCGCAAGAAATGGATTGCCCGCGAAACCGCTGCGGCCGAGCGCGACGCGCGGCGCATGGAGCGGTTTGCCGTACTGGTTCCAGAGGCGCGGCTGCCCACGCTCACCGAGAAGCAGCAGGCAATTCTGGCCGAGCTGGCGGCTTGTGATGGCGAGTTGCCGCTGAAGGAGCTGCGGCGGCGCGAGTTGCCGTCGTCGACTTTGCAAACACTGGTGCGGCGCGGGCTGGTTCGGATCGAAGAGCGGCCTGAAGCATTTCGTCTAGGCGGCTTGGCGCCGGCGAACGCACCTTGGAGTCTGAATGAAGCACAAACCGAGGCGCTGGCTTCGGTGGCCACGGCGCTGGGAGGATTCCGTTCATTTTTACTTTTCGGCGTAACGGGGTCAGGGAAAACGGCCGTTTACATGGCGGCCATGCAGCGTGCGCTGGATCGCGGACTGTCGTCGATCCTGCTGGTTCCGGAGATTGGGTTGACGCCGCAGACGGCGGGGTTGCTCGACCAGGCATTCGGCCAAAAGGTTGCGCTGTTGCACTCGGCGCTGACGCCGGAAGAGCGCAGCGAACAATGGCGGCGCATCCGGCGCGGCGAAGCGCCTATCGTTGTGGGAACACGGTCGGCGATTTTTGCGCCCGCGCCGAATCTGGGACTGATCCTGGTGGACGAAGAGCACGACCAGAGCTACAAGCAGGAGGAGACACCGCGGTATCACGCACGTGATGTGGCTGTAATGCGCGCCAAGCTCGCCGGAGCAGTGGTTGTGATGGGTTCGGCGACACCGTCGCTGGAAAGCTGGCAGAATGCCGTCGGTGGGAAATACACCCGGATTGAGCTGCGCGATCGGGTGATGAATCGGCCGCTGCCCGAGGTGGAGCTGATCGACATGCGGCGCGAGTTCCAGGAGACGGGCACGGATCAGCTTTTTTCGCGATCATTGATTGAGCAGACGAAGGCGGCTCTCGAACGAGGCGAGCAGGCGCTGATCCTGCTCAACCGTCGGGGCTATTCGTTTGCAGTGATCTGCCGGTCTTGCGGTGAGAAGCTCGAGTGCCAGAACTGCGCGATTGCGCTGACGCACCATAAAGCGGCGGCAGAAGATTTATGCGAGGCACGCGAAGGGCAGCGGCTGGAGTGCCACTACTGCGGCTACAGGCGGACTGTGCCGGCGCGTTGCCCGAAGTGCGATAGCGAACATCTTTACTATCTCGGGGCAGGCTCGCAGCAGGGTGAAGAGCGGCTGGCGGAAATTTTTCCCGGTGCGCGCATCGGCCGCATGGATCGCGATACCGTGCGAGGGCGATACGACCTGGAACACCTGCTGGCGCGGCTGCACTCGGGCGAGATCAATCTGCTGGTTGGGACGCAGATGATCGCCAAGGGCCACGATATCCATAGCGTGACGTTAGTGGGCGTTGTGGGCTGCGATCATGCGCTTTCCATGCCGGATTTCCGCGCGGCCGAGCGAGTGTTTCAACTGATGACGCAGGTAAGCGGACGCGCAGGGCGCGGCGAACTGCCGGGCCGCGTGGTGGTGCAGACGTATTATCCGGATCACTACGCGATTCTCGCGGCCACGGCGCACGACTACACAGCCTTCGCTGAGCGCGAGCTGAAATACCGGCGCTGGATGCATTACCCGCCATTTGGCGCACTGGCCAACGTGCTGGTGCAGTCGCAGAAGCTCGAAGAAGCAGCGGGATGGGCGGCAACGCTGGGCAAGCACCTGCAAAAGGCCGCGCCGGAAGGAGTGCGTGTGCTGGGTCCCTGCACGGCGCCGATTACGCGCATCAAGGGGGTCTATCGCTTTCACCTGATTTTGAAAGCGTCGTCGCGCAAGGTGCTGAACGCGACGCTGCGCAGCATGCTGGCCCACGCCGTGGAGGCAGGAGTGCCGCGACGAAATTTGATTGTGGATGTGGACGCGCTGAGGTTGATGTAGCCTCCTGCGGTGGGGCAGCTGCCTTCGGCATCATCGCCGAGAAGCAAGGTGCCTTCACATCAGTGGAGGGGCCATCGAAGTTTCAGCGATTTTGGGCGCTAGCTGCCGGCGCCTGATTCCAGAGAATGGAGTTCCTTGCCCGGCTTGAAGCGCACGGCCTTGCCGGGAGCGATGTTGACCTCAGTCCCGGTGCGGGGATTGCGGCCGATGCCGGTTTTGCGCGCGCGGACGCTGAAAACGCCGAATCCGCGCAGTTCGATGCGCTCGCCGGCCGCCAAAGCCTGCTTCAGGCCCTCGAAGACCGTGTCCACTGCCGCTTCTGCCTTGGTGCGCGGCAGGCCCGTGCGCTCGACCACGTTGATGAACGATGTCCTGCTTGATCAATGGAGTCTCCTCGCTCGCGCGAACTGGTTTGAGCGTCGCGTTACGACCTACACCGCTCATACTACAGATTTTGCTGCGATTAGGGAACAGCGGAAAGCAGAACAGTGTGAATTTTTTGCTCGAGAATCGACGTTTCGGAGAAGCTCGCTGCGGCATCCCGGCTGCGGAGATTGTCAATGGGCGCGACCGTTGCGTAAGATGAGATTTCGAGTTGAGCAAAAGGGTCTGAACGCAAACCTTGACGCCGGCCATTCGCCGGAGGCAACTTCAACCCCCGGAGCAGGAGAAGCATGTCGATTCAGAGCGACCGTTGGATCAGGGAACAGGCCATCAAGCACCGCATGATTGAGCCATTCAGCGAAAAGCAGGTCGCCAGCAGGCGTCATCTCCTATGGACTTTCCTCGTATGGCTACGACCTGAGAGTCTCCGACGAGTTCAAGATTTTCACCAATGTGAATAGCGCCATCATCGATCCCAAGGCGTTTGACGAGCGGTCGTTTGTTTCGGTCCAGGCGGATTCGGTGATTGTTCCGCCGAATTCGTTTGCGCTGGCGCGGTCCGTTGAGTACTTTCGGATCCCCAGGGATGTACTTGACGATCTGCGTGGGCAAGTCGACCTACGCGCGTTGCGGCATCATTGTGAATGTGACGCCGTTCGAGCCGGAGTGGGAGGGATTTGTGACGCTGGAGATCTCCAATACCACGCCGCTGCCGGCCAAGATCTACGCCAACGAAGGACTGTGCCAGATTCTGTTCTTCCAGCGGCACGAGCCCTGCGAGACCAGCTACGCCGACCGCAAAGGCAAATATCAGAAGCAGCAGGGAATCGTTCTCCCAAGCTCTGAGAAGATAACGCTCGCGAATTGGAACAGGTCGCACGGGTTTGAAGGACAGCTGGCTGGATCGCGCCTTCGCTCATCCGTTGGCGCCCCGTTCGTGCTGGCGTTAGGCGAGCCTGCGAGTGCCAATGAAGGGCGTGATGACTTGCAAAAGGCTCCGAACCCGCAACCAATTCGCATTGGGTTGCTCGCGGACGAACCCATGCGCGCTGCCGGCCTGGCCAGCATCTTCGATCTGCCCGGCGCAGGAGGATCAGGCGCAGCTTGTCCCGGTGGTCGGGAGCCTAGAGGAGTTGCTGGCGTCAACGACGATCGAATACCTGGTCGTCGATCTGCATTCTTCGTTCGGCGGCCTCGAGGCGCTGGAGACCATTCGCCGCGCGCGGCCCGAGATCCGCTCGATCGTGATTGGGCCCGAAGGCGACGATGAACTGGTTTTGACATCGATCATTGCCGGGGCCAGGGCGTACCTGGGCCAAAGCGCGGGTCCCGAGCTGGTGCGCCAGGCCATTGAAGTGGTGACCTCCGGCTCCATTTGGGCGCCTCGCCGCCTGCTTTGCCGAGTGATCGACCGGCTGCTCAAGACGCCCCGAGCTGCAACGCAGACAGCTGCCAACCCCGCAGCTGACGCCGCGGGAGCAACAGGTGCTCGAGCTGATCCTCATGGCGCATTCCACGCGCGAAATTGCCTCCCAGCTGGGCATCGAGCAGCGCACCGTAAAGGCATATGTCGGGCGGCTGATGCGCAAAACGGGTGCCGACAACCGCGTCAAGCTTTCGATTTCGGCCTTGAACCGCTCATCTGCTGCAACGCGATAGCGGCCACGCAAACGGAGATGCGACACTGCGCGAGTAAGTTACCAATTAGCAGGATAGTTATGGTTACTTTCAGGCATAGCCCCTAAGTACTCTTGTGTAGTTACCATCCTTTCCCACAACTGTATACAGAAACAACGCAGATCTGGGGAAAGGAGTTCCCAGGCAGCATGTTTCCATGAAGCCTGGGAACTCCTATTTTTTGAAAGTCGGGCCAAAAGCCAGTCCACGTTGCTTCTCCCAGCCCTCCCCCCGCAACATTCAGGCATCAAAGACCAGGAGCCAGTGTCCGCTCCTGGTGTTTCTGCTTCCCACTCAAATTGTTCATAAGGCGCACGGCGCTTTTGCCTTTAAGGATGTTTAACATCCGGTTGCTGCTTGTGGCGTGTTTGCAAAGGTTGAGTGTGCGGCCTGGTTCGCCAATGCTGTAGGCTGTTCGAGGGGGATTTGAGCAGTTTCGGAAATAATGTGTCTAGTCAAAGCGTTTAGAAGTTCGTCGCTCCCTGGTCATTCCCACTCCAACGATCGGGATATCGTTGGGGAACTCTGGGTTGGTCGCGTCGACTGAAACGTCGTGAATGCGGATACACAATTTCCGAAACTGCTGTAGACTTTGCCGCTGAGCCAAACGTTCCCTGGTCCCCTCTGGTTCAATTGCACTCACGGCGGAGCGCACGCCTTCAACTCACAGTTCCCGTATCCGCGGCAAACGCCGCCGGAATGGAAAGGACATGGATATGAAAAAGACCGTTGTTTCGATTTGCCTCAGTTTTCTGCTCACATCCACTGCATTTGCCGCATCCTCAAGAGAGGATCTGCAGGCCCGCGTTGACTCGGCGAAGGTTGTCCTCGACCAGATCATGGCCGCCCAGGACCAGACCGATTCCGAACAACATTCTCCGCTCTGCCACCTGCGTTGCCGTCGTCCCGGGAATGGTGAAAGGCGCTTTTCTTGTGGGCGCACAGTACGGACAGGGCGTTGTGACCTGCCGCACGGGCCATGGCTGGAGCGCGCCGGTCTTCATCCGCATGGCAGGCGGATCATTTGGCTTCCAGATTGGCGGCCAAGCCACCGACCTCGTCCTGGTTGCGGTGAATGATCGCGGGATGCAGGATCTGCTCAGGGACAAGTTCAAGATCGGCGGCGATGCGTCGGCGGCAGCGGGCCCGGTGGGACGTGCGGGCCAGGCATCGACGGATTGGAAGATGAACGCTGAGCTTCTAAGCTACTCGCGCGCGAAGGGCATTTTTGCCGGCATCGACCTGGACGGCACCAGCGTGAGCCAGAACAAAGACGACACCACCCTGTATTACGGCGAGCCGCATGACTTCGACGCAATCCTGAGGGGCGATGTGGCTGTTCCTGAAGGCGCAGTTTCATTTGTCCGCGATGTTGCGCGCTACTTTGTTGAGGCAAAGGCCGGCCACTAAGAGAGCATTCGCAAATCTAACGCGAGATTCTCCCAACTTCGTGCCCATCCTTTCTGGCAGGTAATCGGAGGGGATGGGACAGCGGAAGTCGGTTGCTCCGCTGCAACTGAGGCCGCGTGGAGCAGCTAAACTAGTCCTTGCCTCAAATGATTCGGGAAAATCTAGAGTACGGGCTGGTTGTAGCCGTAGCGCGCTGCCTGGGCCGCATCCCGCGCGGGATCGCGCGCCAGCTTGCGGTCCTGATTGCCTTCGCCGTGTACTGGGGCTTTGGCCGCCTGCGCCGCGTAGGCGAGCGCAACCTGCAAATGGCACTGCCGCAACTTTCAGTCAAGACACGGACGAAGATTCTGCAGCGGGTTTACATACACCTGGGCTGGCAACTAGTCGAGTTCTGCCGCATGAAGCGCTACACGCGGGAGAATTCGAGCAATTGGATGCGCACCGAGGGGCTGGAACATTACCTGGCCGCCAGGGCGCGCGGCAAAGGTGTTCTCATTATCACGGGTCATTTGGGCGCGTGGGAACTTTCGAGCTTCTACCACTCGCTGATGGGCTATCCCATGGGCATGCTCATCCGGCGGCTCGATAACAGACGGCTGGATGACTACGTGAACGCGATTCGGTGCCTGCACGGCAACTTCGTGCTTTACAAAGATGATTTCGGCCGCGGGCTGCTGACGGCGATGCGGACCGGGGGAACGGTGGGCATCCTGATGGACACGAATATGACGCCGCCGCAGGGCGAGTTCGTCAAGTTCTTCGGCATCGATGCTTGTACCGGGACAGGGCTCGCGCATGTAGCGCGCAAAACCGGCGCGGCCGTCCTGCCAGGGTTCATGTTCTGGGAGCCGCATGAGCGGAAATACGTTCTGCGCTTCGGTCCGGAGGTCGAGATTCCGCATACGGACGATATAGCTGCCGATATTCTGAAAGGCACGCAGCGTTGCACCGGCGTTCTGGAGGAGTGGGTTCGGCGCTATCCTGACCAGTGGTTGTGGATTCACCGAAGATGGAAGACGCGGCCGGCGGGGGAGCCGGGACTGTACGGGAAGTGAAGAGTGATCAGTGGTCAGTGATCGGTATGTGAGCAAATGGCGATGACGATCGGCGAACTGATTGGAAGACTGGGCGGGAAGATCGCGCAGGGTGATGCGGGAACGATCACCGGCGTGAATGGGCGCGAGCGCGTTGCAGCAACCGAATTGCTGTTTGCTGAAGACGCGGCGTCGGCGCATGAGGCGTTGGCCAGTTCTGCTGCTGCTGTCGTGGTCAAGCCTGGCTGCCTTGCGAGCTACGCTGAGAATCCCGATATCGCCGTGATTGAGGCAGATCAGCCACGGCTGTGGTTCGCGCGCGCGGCGAGATTACTGGCTAAGCCGTTGCCCGTTGCGGGAGTGCACCAGTCGGCGGTCATTGGCGCGGGGGTGAAACTCGGCGCAGATGTAACCATTGGCCCCTGCGCAGTGGTTGGCGATCGCGCGCAAATTGGAGATGGGACACGCATCGAAGCGGGCGTGGTGATTGGCGAAGGCGTGCACATCGGCGAGATGTCTCGCATTTATCCACGCGTGGTGATTTATCCGGGAACGACGATTGGGAACCACGTAATTCTGCATGCGGGAGTGGTTCTGGGAGCAGACGGCTTCGGCTATGTACGCGATTCTGCAACGGGCGCGTACACGCAATTTCCGCAGCAAGGTACGCTGGCGATTGAAGACGATGTGGAGATCGGCGCCAACTGCACCATCGATCGCGGCGCGCTGGCAGAAACGCGCGTGCGCCGTGGCGCCAAGTTCGACAACCTGGTGCACGTGGGACACAACTGCGACATTGGCGAAGACGCGATTCTGGTGGCGCTGACCGGGATCTCCGGCTCGAGCACGATTGGCAAGGGTGCAGTGCTGGCGGGGCAGGTGGGCATCGGCGATCACGTGCACGTGGGGCCGGGAGTGATTCTTGGCGGGCAGGCCGGAGTGTTCAGCGGCAAGACAGTGACCAACGATGGACTGAAGCCGGGGACAGTGCATTGGGGCACGCCGGCGCGGCCGCTGCAGCAGGTGTTGCGCGAGCAGGCGACGCTGGCGAGGATGGCAAGAAGAAAGGGAAAAGGGAATACGGAGTAGGGAATAGGGAACAGGAGCATCCGCGATGGCGATCATTGTTGTAGGCGGCAGCGGGCGCGGTTGTGGCAAAACAGCGCTGATTTGCGGACTGATTCGCGCGCTGCCTGAGATCCCGTGGATCGCAGTCAAGATTTCGGGCCATGCGCACGAAAAGCCCGCTCCAATCTGGGAGGAGACTGCGGCAGGGCAGGAAACTGACACTGCGCGTTACCTCTCCGCCGGAGCGCGCCGCGCGCTGCTAGTTACCGCGGCCGAAGCCGCGCTCGGCTCCGTTGTGCTGCAGATTCTTGAGGAGAACAAGCCGCCGGCCGGAGTAATCTTCGAGTCGAACACCGTCCTCGATTGCGTGCGTCCCGATCTCTGCCTTTGCGCGGTAACAAGCCCATGGGCGGAGCGAAAGGCTTCGTTTGACAACATAGAGCAGCGCATGGACGCGTCGGTGGCACTGGCAGGGCACGATCACGTCATCCCGGGCGAAAAACTGCATTTCCATCTTGTCTCGCTGGAGCGTATTTCGCCGCCGATGCTGGAATGGTTGCGAGAGCAGCTCGGCGAAATCGGTTCTTGACTGAGTCGTGAATTTCGTTGCCGGGTCAGTTTAATTCGCGCAAAAGTTGGAACTCACCGACTTGAATTTCTCTCCGACTCATCATTGAAGATGGTTTCTATCGTGGCGCCGAAGAGGCGGGCGATCTTAAAGGCTAGCGGGAGTGATGGATCATACCTGCCGGTCTCGATGGCATTCACGGACTGCCGGGAAACCTCGAGCCTGTCAGCCAGTTCCTGTTGCGACCAGTTTCGTTGGGCGCGAAGCTCACGGAGCCGATTGTTCATTGATTTCTCTTCAACCGCGACGTATGAATCGCTTTGATCACAAAACCTGCCTCAAGCTGGAGGAAGTAAAAGAGAAGAACAAACGAGTCGGGACGAAAGAGGACGAGCAGGCGATGAGAGATGAGTGCGTTGCCTTCGAGCTGTTCCACCGCGCAAACGACGATTAATATTCCCAGAAGCGCCCAGAGGATGGATTGATTAAACAGGTGGCGTTGGAACTCATCCTGTTCCTCTGCCATGTATTTGTTGTAGATCGGAATCAGGGCGGAGATCGGCAGCACCGGCAGCAGGGCGATTGCATAGGCGAGCGCGCCTTTGGCGGCATGATTATCGAAGAATATGCGGACCGCAAAGTCGCAGGATGTATAGACCAGAAGAAACGCCGCCAGACGACACGCGAGACGAAGGGCAGGCGTCGCCAGCTTGATTCGTACTGGCAGGAGCGATTCGCCGAGGCTGTGGCCCCCCATCATGCGCTTGGGCAGCAGGAGTACGACGGCGGGAACAGCGCCCTCAAGGATTGGAAATGCTGCAAGAAGACCAGCCGCGGAGAGAGATTTGGGAGAAAACAAGACCTCCAACGTGGTTATCAAAGAACTACTCGCGACGAGCATGGCTGCAAAGCAGATGATGCCGATTAAGTACGAGCGTGGAAAGGTGTCCGGGCTCATTGTTCTAACGCGAGCTGCCAGGGCAACCATGGTGAAGATGGGCAGGCAGCAGATGAGCGCCAAAAGGTATGCGGCAGGGGCGCTGAGATGGAGATCATAAATACCGAACACGAGAACGCACTGAAGAACAGCCGAAGTCACGATCAAACCGAGGGCCATCCTGATGCGACGGGTCTTGGTTTCGACGGGGAACTTGGTCGACAAATGCGCCTCCTACCGGATGACAAGGTACCTTTACACATCAAAGGAGGCGGTGTCAAGGGTGGTTGACATATTTATCTGCTTTTTTCATCGGCAATTGGATTGCGCCACAATCTGGTGATCAGCCTCCTTGACTTCAAGGGTGCACTTCGGTAATTTGAGCGCACATCCCCATGAGCTGTGCTTGTTTTTCCCAAGAAGGGAACGGGAGTGTGCGAATTTTGGACACTGTACAGATTTCAGACAGTGGTGGGGAATCGGCAGCCGCGCAGGCAGTAGCCGCCGAAAATGCAGGCGTGGCGATACTGAATGAGGATCGGCTGGCGTGGCTGGCGCTGGCGCTGGCGCCGGGATTGGGGCCCAAGCGAATTCTGGACGCCATGAAGCAGCTCAAACCGGCCAGCCGGATTTTCACGTTGCCGCTGACGGCGCTTGAAGGGCTGAGGTTTCCCGCGGAGGCGGCGCAGTTCATCTTTGATGGCAAGGCGCGGCGCGCCGCGGAAGAGGAATGGGCGCGCGTGGCTGCGCAGGGCGCAACGCTGGTGAGCTACGCGTGCGCGGAGTATCCGGAGCGGCTGCGCGAAATCTACGATCCGCCGCCGGTGCTGTGGGTGCGCGGCGACGTGCGGCTGTTGAGCCGGCCGGCGATCGCGGTGGTGGGAACGCGGCATCCCACGCCCTACGGCACGGCCGTTGCGGAGATGCTTTCGCGGGACCTGGCGGCGCGGCGCCTGTTGATCGTGAGCGGCATGGCGCGCGGCATCGACTCCTGCGCGCACAGGGGGGCGCTGGCTGCGCGCATGCCCACTGTGGCCGTTTGGGGAACGGGCATTGACGTTGTCTATCCGAAGGAGAACAGGAAGCTGGCGGAAGAGATTCTGGCAACGTGGCGGGGCCATCGTGAGCGAGGTGCCGATGGGGACGTTTCCCGCGCCGCAGAACTTTCCCCGCCGCAATCGGATCCTGAGCGGGCTGAGCGTGGCGGTGCTGGTGGTGGAGGCGGGCGAGAACTCGGGAACGCGGGTGACCGCCCGGTGCGCCGCGGAGCAGAACCGGGACCTGTTTGCCGTTCCGGGCAATGTGACCAACAAAGGGTCGTGGACGCCTAACACATTGATAAAACAGGGGGCTAAGCTCGTGGCCACCTGGGAAGATGTGTGGGAGGACCTGCCCTCGCAGGTGCGGCTGGAGCTGGAAGCGGAGGCCCCGGCTGCATCCAAACCGGAAGCTGGCGCATCCCTATCTGCCTGACCCGGTGCTGCGGCCGCAGGAAGCCATGGTGCTTGAGGTTCTGCGCACCGACGAGAGCCTGCAGATCGACGAGATTCTGGATCTCCTAGAGACGCAACTCACGTCCTCCGAGGTATTTACAGCGCTATTTGAGCTGGAGATGGCGGGCCGGGTGCGGCAACTGCCGGGCAAGAATTACGTGCGGACGCTGTGAACGGCCGGGAGGCTGGGAATCAGTTGCTGCGGGGGCCAGCAAAGGTCCCACAGAACAATTGACTGGGTGCCCGTGGTTAAATAGCCACGGGACTCCCAAGGGATCTTCCGATTCTGCCGTCGCGGCTCGGAGCGATAAGTAGTAACCTTTCGGATGCATTTCACTCCATTGATGCAAAGGGATGGAATTCGCGGTGGTTTACGGTGCCGCGAAGAGGTTGCCTGCACCCGAAATCGGGAAGTTGGGCAAAGAAAAAAGCGCTGCGGCGGTGGAAATGAGGTGGCGTTCCATGGTAGGGTGCAACACTTGCGGCCGATTTTTTCCAGGACCGGTGATCGGGAGGTCACGCGGCGGGAAGGTTTGAGCCGCAAGGGAAGCAAAAACGGAAGACTGGTTGGCGAGTCCAACGGTGAGTCGCGAACTCGGTGAGGGGCCCCGCAGCTAAAGCTTGAGGTCGCCGCAGCAGTGAAAGGTTAGAGAGAGGAATCTGGGTCACGGGATGGCAACAACAAGAAATCATTGGTGATCGTCGAGTCGCCGGCCAAGGCGAAGACGATCGAAAAATATCTGGGCAAGGGATTCGATGTGCGGGCATCGGTCGGCCACATCATGGACCTGCCCAAGAACGAGCTCGGCGTGGAGCTGAAGAATCGCACATTTGAGCCGGAGCTGATCGTGTCTCCGGGCAAAGAAAAAGTTGTCGAGCAGCTGAAGAAGCTGGCGGCGAAGGCCGACGAGATTTATCTGGCGCCTGACCCGGACCGCGAAGGCGAGGCGATTGCGTACCATCTGGCGCTGCAACTGGGGACCAACGCCAAAGAGAGAAAAAAGATTCGCCGCGTTACCTTCAACGAGATCACGAAGAAGGCCGTGCAGGAAGCCTTCAAGCATGCGCGCGACATCGATCAGAATCTTGTGGACGCGCAGCAGACGCGGCGCGTGCTCGACCGGCTGGTGGGCTACCAGATTTCGCCGCTGCTTTGGGACAAGGTGCGGCGTGGGCTTTCCGCGGGGCGCGTGCAAACGGTGGCGCTGCGGCTGATTGTGGAACGCGAGCGCGAGATTCGCGCGTTTCAGCCGGTGGAATACTGGACGCTGGACGCGCTGCTTCATCCTGAGAAGCAGAGCGACCAGAAGTTCAAGGCCAAGTTTATCGGCATCGGCGGCGAGCCGGCGCGCGTGGCCAACGGCAAGGACAAGGACGGCAAAGAGCAGTTCATCTGCGAGCGCGCTGCCCGACAAGAAGTCGATGGACGAGGTGCTGGCGGCGCTCGAAAAAGCGAGCTGGTCAATTACCGGCGTGCAGGCGCGCGAGCAGCAGCGCCGGCCGCTGGCGCCCTTCATCACCAGCCAGCTGCAGCGCGACGCGGCCAACAAACTGGGCTTCAATGTGCGGCGCACCATGGGCGTGGCGCAGCGGCTCTATGAAGGCGTCGACCTTGGCGACGAGGGCACGACCGGCCTCATCACTTATATGCGTACCGATTCGCCGCGCGTGGCGCCTGAGGCGATTACGGGCGCGCGGGAGTGGATTGCGAAGCAGCTGGGCGCGCAGTATCTGCCCGAGTCGCCCAATGCGTACAAGGGCAAGAAGGATGCGCAGGACGCGCACGAGGCCATCCGGCCGACGGATGCCGCGCGGACGCCGGAGTCGATTGCGCGCTACCTGAGCGACGAGCAGCTCAAGCTCTACACGCTGATCTGGCGGCGCTTCGTGGCCTCGCAGATGGTTCCGGCGGTCTACGACGTGACTACGGCGAACATCGCAGCGGTTTCAGCCAAAACCGGCAAGACCTACGATTTCCGCGTGAGCGGCTCGGTGATGCGCTTCGATGGATTCCTGAAGGTGTACGAAGTTTCAGAAGACAAGAAGGACGAAGACGACGAGACCGCGAACCGGCTGCCCAGCCTGGACGGCGTGAAGACGCTGGAGACTGGACGAGCTGCTGCCCGAGGAACACTTTACGCAGCCGCCGCCGCGTTACAACGAAGCCTCGCTGGTGAAGGAGCTGGAAGAGCGCGGCATCGGCCGGCCGTCGACCTACGCGTCGATCATCAACACCATTCAGGATCGCGAGTATGTGGTCAAGCACGGCGGCTCGCGCGGACGCTTCTATCCCACCGAGATCGGCGTGGTGGTCTGCGATCTGCTGGTGAAGAACTTCCCGTACATCTTCGACACCGCATACACGGCCAAGCTGGAGACGGAGCTGGACGACATTGAAGAAGGCACGGAGAAGTGGACCGATCTGCTGAACGGCTTCTACGACCACTTTGAAGACGAGCTGAAAGTACGCCGGCAAGAAGATGCGGAAACATCAAGCGCATGGAGCAGAAGACCGGCGAAAAGTGCGAGGTGTGCGGGTCGCCGCTGGTGTTGAAGTGGGGCAAGTTCGGCACTTTCTTTGCCTGCTCGGCCTACAACAAGAAGGATCCCACGAGTTGCACGTTCACCAAGGAAAACATCGCGTCCAAGCCCGACCTGAACACGCCGGAGGCGCAGGAGGCAGGCGATACCGAGGAGTATTGCGAGAACTGCGGCAAGGTGATGGTGATGCGGCGCGGCCTGTTCGGGCCGTTCATGGCGTGCCCGGATTACAACGCCGATCCGCCCTGCAAGACCTTCCGCAAGCTGAGCCAGAAGCAACAGCAGAAGCCGCCCGAGCCGACCGGCGAGGATTGCCCGGTGTGCGGCAAGCCGCTGGTGTTGCGCCAGGGCGCGTATGGCGAGTTTGTTTCCTGCTCCGGCTATCCCAAGTGCAAGTACGTGAAGCAGAACCTGATTGAGGGGATGAAGTGTCCGAAGTGCGGCGAGGGCGATCTGGCCGAGCGGCGCGCGCGCAGGGGCAATGTCTTCTGGGGCTGCACCAACTATCCCAAGTGCGACTTCACTTCGAATCTGAAGCCGGTGGCGAAGAAGTGCCCGAAGTGCGGCAGCCCGTACCTGGTGGAGAAGACGCTCAAGTCGGGTGTCTTTCTGGAGTGCCCGAACAAGAAAAAGACCGCCGAGGAAGAGGCCGCGACGAAGAAGCGCGGGAAGAAAGCCGGCGCCGGCCGAACGAGGAGAAGGCCGTGGTGTGCACGTACTCGAAGCGCATTGGCGATGCACCGCCCCCGCCGACCGTGGAGACGCACGGGCCGGTAGTGGAAAAGAAGGAAGAGAAGCGCGAACTGCAGCCGGCGTTAGAACGAGAATCAGACAAGCCAGGGAACGAGCGCAACCGCTCCGCGACAGGATTTCGGCCGAATCCTGTAGTATGGGCAGCGGAGACGCCAAATGGAACGAATGCTGGCCACGCCGGCCGATGCCGAAATCATTCTGAAGCTTTATCAATTGCGCACCGAGGCTGTGATGCGCCAGGCGCGCGCATGGGTTGGCGGCGAATTCTGGCCGAAGACCGCGGAAGACTTCTACGCGGTGTTCGAGAATCCGGCCGATCCGCACAATCCGTGGCTCAGGCAGGTGCTCACTTACTGGGAGATGGCGGCGGCGATGGTCCTGCACGGAGCGGTCTCGGCGGAGCTGTTTGTGGACTGCAATGGCGAAGGATTTTTCCTGCTGGCCAAGTTTGCTCCGATCCTGGAAGCCATCCGGGAGAAGAATCCCACCTTTCTGACAAAGACCTCGGAGCTGATCAACCGCTTTTCGGCGGCGGCGCAGCGCTACGAGGTGACACTGAAGCGCGTGGAAGCCTCGCGCAGCAGGCGCTAATCATTGAGGGCGGGCAGAAAACGAACGGCTCTTGTGGAAACCGGGCGCGCAGTGCATGATAGGAGCGGATCGCATTCCGTGCGTCCCTGGAGGTTGGTATGAAGCGTGTATTGTCCCTGGCAGCAGCAACTTTCGCACTTGCCGTTGTGGCGGCGCAGGCTGCCGATTCTTCCCAGACAAAGGGCTGGATCTCGGACTCGATGTGCGGCGCCAAGCACGCAGGTACCGGCGCGCAGTGCGTGAAGAAATGCATCGAGGGTGGGATGAAGCCGGTTTTTGTGGATGAAGCCAAGAAACAGGTATGGACCATCGACAACCCGGATGCGGTGAAGGGCTTTTACGGCGATCACGTGACCGTGAACGCTTCAGCAGATTCAGCAAAGATGAGCGTTCATATTGATTCCATTGCGGACGTGAAGTAGGAATCGGAAAGATCATTGAGTCCGCAGATGGACTCGTCACGCCGCGCGAACTCTGGCAATGTCGTATCGGCTCCCAGCGCACCCGGCTTTTCAGGCTGCGTACTGAGCTTGGGCGGCATCGACTGAAAACGACCGGAAACCCATGGCGCGAGCAATTTGGAACGGCAAAGTGATTGCCGAAAGCGATCGAATCGAGGAAGTGGATGGGGAATGTCTACTTCCCTGAGTCCAGCCTGAAACGCGAATTCTTTCGGCCCAGCTCCACCACTTCAACCCATCCGCAAAAGGGCCAGGCACGCTTTTTGAGCGTCGTGATTGACGGACAAGACAATCAGGATGCCGCCTTTTACTATCCCGACCCCAAGCCGATGGCGCGCAAGATCAGGGGCTATGTGGCCTTTTGGCGCGGCGTCGAAGTGGAGAAGTGAAAGGGCAGGGAACAGGGAATAGCCACCCCAACGAGCAACGACCACTCGTTTGGGGCCCCGGCAGGGAAAAGAAGGCCGCGCCGATCCGACCGTTCTGGTTCGCGCGGAGAGCTTCCTGCCCGCGGCTTCACGATCCGGATCCTGCCGGTTTTGCGCGGAGACTGAATGGGCTTGCGCGCCACTCTCTTCTTCATGCTGCTGTGTGTAGCGCCGTTCGGGTGCGTGGCCGGTTGCGCGCATCCGTCTTTGCCGCCATCGGCAACCACAGCACCGACGCTCGCCGGCGATCCGTCGCATCCCGGCCGCACCCATGGCTGGGTTGAGACGGAGCTCTACTTCGGACTTGGACCGGCAGACCATCCCGAGAAAGGCGTGAGTGAAGCTGGATGGCGCGACTTCCTCGACAAAGAGGTCACGCCACGCTTTCCCGATGGGCTCAGCGTGGTTGATGCGTATGGCCAATGGAAAAGCGAGGGTCGGCCTGCGTCGGAGCGGCTGCGGTCGAAGCTGCTCATTATTGACTATCCCGACTCCGCGGAAAACCGCGACAAGATCGAGGCGATTCGGACGGCCTGGAAACAGCTCACCGGCGACCAGTCGGTGATGCAGGTAACGGAGCCAGCGGATGTGTCGTTCTGAAGGCAGCCATTAGCCCGGAGCCCGTAGCTGGTAGCCAAATGATTTTAAGTCGTTCGCGCGTGTGAGAGAGTGCGCCGACCCCGCAATAGAAGGTACCGGCAACGAGCTACCAACTGCCTCTCCAGTTATTCGCAGGCCAATTGCACCGATTGGTTGACGGATTGGGGAGGGGTCACCGACTCGGTAAAGGCTCCTGTGAGCGTGACCGAGCCGTTCGTCGGAGCCTTGCAAACGGCCGTTCCGTTTGTCGAGTCATTGGCGCTGCTGATCGTGATGTCAATGGGATCGGGATTTGACCAGTTTCCGTAAGCGATCCATGCCAACTGAGGTGCGGCGCAACCTGGCGCCGCGGCGTACCGCCCGACTGCAATAAATTGGACCTGGTTTCCCGGAGGCGCGGCTGCGTGGTTGACGGTTGCGGAGGTTGGGTTGACGGTGATTACAACACTGTTCTGGCAACTGGTCGCGGGGTTCCCGCCGCATCCATAAACAGACGTGATGACAACAAGCAACCCGAAAATGAGACCGGCTCGAATGAACGTTCGCATAAGAGCGCTCCGAATTGACGCGAAATTGCGGCTCAAGTTTACCGCATTTCTGAAATTCGGTTCTTCACGGAAGCTAATCGGCGTTCTAGATCACGCGGGTGCGGAAACCGAAGGGGCAACAGCCGGTTTTCAGTGTTCCTTCGACAGGTCAATATGCCTGAAGCTGATCCAGCGGCAGGCGGACGCGGAAGCAGGTTGAGCCTGGCTCCGATTTCACGCTCAAATGTCCGCGATGCTTGCGGACGATGCGCATGGCATTGTCGAGGCCCAGACCAAGGCCTTTGCCGGGCGCCTTGGTGGTGAAAAACGGCTCGAAGATGCGTTCCTGCAGTTCGGGAGGAATGCCGGGGCCTGTGTCCCAGATCTCCACCAGCAGCATGTCGGCCTCGAGCCGGCAGGCCACACGCAAACGCCCCTGGTCGCCAAGGGCATCGAGGGCATTTTCAATGAGCGCCGTCCAAACCTGGTTCAATTCGCCGCCGTAGGCACTGATGCGCGGCAGCCCCCGCTCGTAATCGCGCTCGATCTCCACGTGATCCATGCGCGAGCGGAGCATTTGGAGGGTGGCGTCAAGCCCGGCCGGAACGTCGACTTCGAGAATCGGCGCGCGATCCATGTTGGAGTAGTCCTTGACGGCGCCGATGAGGTCGAAGATGCGAGCGGTCGAGTTCACGATGGTTTCTGCCGCGCGCGAGGAACGCAGATAGCGGGCGAAAAACTGGAGCGAGACACAGGCTCCTTCCCCGCCCAGCACGCCGCGCAGCTCATCGAGGTCGGCGGTGGTCACGCCCTGCTCGGCCAGTTGTGCGGCGATCTCCCACGCGTCGCCGCAACCGACGCCGCCAAGCCAAGCGCGGATGGATTCTTCGCGCGCGATGAAGGCGAGCGCGCTGCTTTCGTGAGCTGGCTCGAGGGCTTCGGGGTTGCGGCAGATAATCTTCTCCTCCCATGCCTCGACCAAGCGAATCTGCTCCTCGGTGAGCGAGAGATTGACGAGCTTGTAGCGGTTGCTGCGGTTGGCGCGCAAGGCAGCGAGCAGCGTGGCGGCGGCGCGCTGCGCGGCCGACGCGGGGTTATTCAGCTCATGCGCGAGATTGCCGGCAAGCTGCCCGAGTGCCGTGAGTTTTTCCGCCTGCTGTTCGATGCGGGTGACCTCACGCACGCGATCGAGCAGCGTAGACACTACGCGCTGCGCCATGGAGGGAATGGCCGTGAGCATCTCAGGGAATTTGGAACGGTGAACCAGCAGACCCCATACCGGCGAGACAGCAAATCCCTGGCCTCCGTAGCCCTTCATGCGCGAAAAGGGCAGCACGCCGGTCATTTGCCCGGTGCGGCCGATAAACAGCGCCATGGGGCCCCCGACCTGGCGACGCACATGAATTTCGCCTTTGATGATGAGCACCATGTGCTCGGCCGGAGAGCCCTCTTCAAATAGAATGTCGCCGGCGTTGGCGCGCACTTCCTGGCCGTTGCGGGCAAGCCAGAGGCGCTCTTCGAACGGGAGCCCGTGCAGGGCACCGACGTTATCGAGGGCTTCCGCAATCTCTTCGAGCGGCGTAGGCGTGGCGGGCGATGTGACGGCGAGGGAAAGCATCCGTAAACCTCCGGGCGCAGATTCAGGATAGTGGATCAGGGCGTCAAATTTTCCACGCCGGGCAAGAGAATGCAAATAGCCCTCGGGACGGACGAGGGAGGGGGAGCGTTCTGCTGGCTGGGAGGGGGGCGCGGGTGGTCTCTCTTTACGGGATATTGACGGACTCGAAGCTAATCTCCAAAGTAATGTCCCCATGTAATCTTCCAGTTAGGCTACGCGTCAAACAAAAGTGATTACCCGCAATTCCGGACGGTTGAAAGAAACTCTGTGACTCAGACTGTTGCAGCCTTCTCCGAGGAAAACTGGGCCAAGACCGGTCGGATGCTCGCCATGATCGTTCTGGCGGCGCTGGTGCTGCGTCTGGCCGTCACCCCGTTTCATAACTTCGAAAATCTCATGGATGCCGACCACATCCATGCATGGGAGCAAGGAAATGTGGCCGAGGCGCTGCTGGCCGGGCGTGGCTTTGGCAGCGCCCTGATGTCGAGCCAGCCTTCGGCGATGATGCCGCCGGTTTACCCGCTGATTGTTGCCGTGCTCTTCCATTTGTTCGGGATCCACACGGCGGCATCAATCTTTGCCGTGCATGCGCTCAACTGCCTTTTCAATGCGCTGGCATGCATTCCGATCTTCCTCATGGCTCGGCGCAGCTTTGGAGAGCGCGCTGGCTGGTGGGCAGCGTGGGCCTGGGCGTTTTTCCCGTACGGCATCTACTTTTCCGCGGCGTGGGCCTGGTCCACACATCTTCTGCTGCTTTGCTTGTGCTGGCTGCTCTACCTCGCACAGGATATGGAGCGGTCTTCGCGCTTAGGGTTGTGGGCCGGCTTTGGCCTGCTTGCCGGTTTCGCCGGGCTCACGGAGCCTTCAGTGCTGGTGGTCGTTCCGTTTCTGATTGCGCTCGCCTGCTGGAGACTCTTCAACGACGGTCAACGTTGGCTATTGCCTGGGTTGGTGGCGTCATTGGTGATGGCCGCGACGCTTTCACCATGGCTGATTCGCAATGCGATCGTGTTTCAGCGATTTATTCCGATGCGCGACAGCATGGGACTGGAACTTTGGATGGGCAACAACGGGTACGACCTGCGCTGGACAAGCGACGACTTGCACCCGCTGCACGACACGAAAGAGCTGGCTGATTACAACTCGATGGGCGAACTGGCCTACATGGACCACAAAGCACAGCAGGCCAAGGTCTATATTCGCGACCATCCGATGTGGTACGTGTGGATGTGCGTGCGCCGCTCTTTCTATATCTGGACCGGTTTCTGGAGCTTTAATCGTGACTATCTGATGCTGGAACCGATGGACCCGGCCAACATTCCCTTCGCAACCAGCCTCACGCTGCTTGGTCTCCTGGGACTGCTGCTGGGATGGAGCGAGAAACCCTACGAGGTCCTGCGGTACAGTGGCGTTCTCTTTTTGTTCCCGATCCTGTATTACTTCACTCATCCCGAGCCCTACCACCTGCGGCCGCTTGACCCGTTGCTGGTGATGTTGGGGTGCAGCGCAATTCTCACGTTGCGTGAACGCATCAGGGAGCGGGCCGCGGTCGCGATTCCAAAACAGATCGAAGTGGCAAGTGGGGATTAGGGTCTGTCATCAAATCTCCGGCGTCATCGTTTCGGGATCTGCTGGATTTCACTGTGCCGTCACGCTTCCCAGGTCGGGGGCTGCCTTGCCCTCGATGGTCCATCCGGGCGCCCCCGCAAGATCGAAAACAATCACGTCGTTCGCTCCAGGATGCAGCCATGGTCCCGGCAGATAGA
The DNA here is from genome assembly GCA_963758785.1 of uncultured Acidobacteriaceae bacterium. Taxonomy (GTDB): domain Bacteria; phylum Acidobacteriota; class Terriglobia; order Terriglobales; family Acidobacteriaceae; genus Telmatobacter. The sequence continues at coordinate 1,071,232 of CAVWXA010000002.1, read as the reverse complement.
GCGTTTTTTGCGGGCCGATGTTCCATATGCGCCCCAACGGCCGGCCGTTCACCCAAACGAATCCCTTGGTGAAGCTGCTGGTATCAAGGAACGTGTCGGCAACGCGATCCACTTGCAATGTACCTCGGTAGTAGCAGGTTCCCGTGCAATCGGCTGTGCTGAAGGCAAGCTTGTCGGGGTTAGTCATCGGCAGGGAATAGATCTGCCAGCCAGTAAGCGGTTTGCCGTCGAGCGTCACCTGGCTCGTAATGCCGGCGCGTTCGCCGCGAATCGCCGTGGTGAAGTTCACCCGGCCAGTGTTCTCCACGAGGATGTCGAGGCGGGAGTTGGGCTGCTTCACGTCAAGATGCAGATGGTTCTGCTCGAGACGGCGGTCGAGCGGGCCAACCAGTTCGCCGTTCAAATAGATCAGGGCATAATCGTGGAGTTCGTCCAAGACCAGATTGCCCGAGACGGGTGAGGGAATCGTCGTGCGGTAGAGAATGTAGCCATAGGCCTGGTCGAGATCCTCCATGGTGAGCACCTGGGCCGATTCAACCGGCTTCGGGAGTGAGTCCCAAAGCGAGACAGATTCTTTGAAGTGCACGGCCGGCAATGCGACTGGAGCTTCGACTTTGGGCACAGGCGGCGGTTCGGTTCCCGTAGCCTTCGCAATGGCCTCGCGGAAGAGGAAATACTTCGGCGTGGGACGCCCGCTCTCATCGAGAGCAGCGTCGTAGTCGTAGCTGGTGACGTCTGGCCTGTACGGGGTTTTATCCATGTTCGCACCGTTCATCCAGCCAAAGTTTGTTCCGCCATGAAACATGTAAATGCTGATCGAGTCGCCCTGCGAAAGAATCCAATAGAGCTCATCTGCTTCGGCCTTGGCATTGGTGGTATGGTGCGGTCCTCCCCAAAAATCGAACCAGCCGTCCCACCACTCGCCCGCCATGATGGGGTCATTGGGCCGGAGCGTGTGCAGAGCCTCAAAGGCCTGTTTGGCGTTGCCGGGTGAGAAGTTGACCACCGCAGGCAGTTCAGGCAGCGATCCGTTCGGTACCAACTCGGGGCCGTCGGCCGTGTAGAGCAGGGCCCTGTTGAATCCGGCGTCGACCAGGTCGCGATGAATCTGCTCCATGTAGGCATGGTCATTTCCGAATGAGCCGTATTCGTTTTCCACTTGAACGGCGATGATGGGGCCCCCGTTGCCGATCTGGAGCGGCGCCAGCTCCTTACCAAGGCGGAGCAACCAGCGCCTGGCCGGATCCATGAATTTTGGATCGGTGCTGCGTACCACGATGCCATGCTGCTTGAGCAACCATGCCGGATAGCCGCCCCACTCCCACTCGGCGCAGACGTAGGGGCCCGGGCGAAGAATCACGTACAGCCCCTCGCTCTGTGCTTCGCGAATGAACTCGGCTATGTCGCGCTGGCCTGAAAAATCGTATCTCCCCGGTGTCAGCTCATGCTCGTTCCAGAAAACATACGCCGTGATCGTGTTCAGGCCCATGGCCTTCGCCATATGAAAGCGCGCGCGCCAGTAAGCACGAGGAATACGCGGGTAATGCATTTCGCCGGAGATGATCTGGAACGGCTTGCCATCGAGCAGAAACTTGCCGCCCTCCGCGCGGAACGAGTGGGGCATGGCGCCATCGGCAGGCGGTTTCGGAGTTTGCGCGAGGCAGATTGCTGGAATAGCGGGAAGGAAGGCGGAGAGAATGAGTGCGGAAAAGAAATTGCCAGTGGCTTTCATAGGCCGGCTTTCAGAAATTCAAATCTCGGCACTCAGAGTTTCGGACGCCTCGAGCGTGCCGTTGACGCAGCCTTGCATCCGCTTCACGTGCCCAACACATCATATCTCTCGGGCTCACTGCATTGGCGCGCGAGGTCCGCTGCGCCGATGATGCGCGTAGTAGACTGAGCGTTGATTGCGCAACGGGAGAATATCCGGATGCAGATCGTTTTTGCTGCTTCAGAGGGCACGCCGTTCGCCAAGACCGGAGGTTTGGCCGACGTGGTGGGTGCGTTGCCGCGGGAACTGGCGAAGCTGGGCCACGAAGTATCGGTCTTTTTGCCATTCTATGCGCGCGTGCGCAAACATATCGAAGGCGAGCCGCGCTACGCGATTCGCTCGATCACCATTCCTTTCAGGTATTACAACCGGTTTGTAGGTGTGGTGGATGCCGGCGAGCGCGAAGGGGTGCAGCATTACTTTATAGATTGCCCGGAACTCTTTGATCGACAAGAGCTTTATGGCCAAAGCGGAAGCGATTACACCGACAATGCAGAGCGCTTCGGCCTGTTTTGCCGCGCCGTGATTGAAGCCACAAAACAGCTCGGTGTGCCGCAGGTTTTCCACGTTCACGACTGGCAGGCCGCGCTCATTGCCGTGTATCTCGAAACCCTCTACAAGACGGATCCCAGTCTGAACAGAGCGGCCACTGTGCTGACGATTCACAACGCCGCGTATCAGGGCAAGTTTCCGCCGGCTACGACCGAGCAACTGCTCTTCCCGTGGGAGCTTTTCACCATGGAGAAGGTGGAGCAATACGACCGGTTCAACTTCCTGAAGGGCGGTGTGGTTTTTTCTGACATGCTGACCACGGTGAGCCGCAAGTATGCCGAGGAGATTCAGACCGCAGAGTTTGGCGAGCAGCTTGACGGCATATTCAAGCGGCGCGCGGCCGACCTGCGCGGGATTTTGAATGGCGTGGACTATTCGCTCTGGAATCCTGCCACAGACGGCAACCTCGCGGCCCATTACACACCGGAACATCTTGAAAGCAAGAGCGCCTGCCGTGCCGATCTGCTTCATGCATTCGGACTGCAAGATGTGGCAGAAACGACACCGGTGGTTGGCATCGTCTCGCGGCTGGCGACGCAAAAAGGCTTTGACATCGTGGAGAAAATCTCCGAAGAGCTGGCCGGGCGCGATCTCGTCCTTGTGGCGCTTGGCTCCGGCGATCCCTACTATGAGAATCTCCTTCGCGACTGGGCCTTCCGGCATCCAGCGAGCATAGCCGTGCGCATCGGGTACGACGAAGCGCTGTCGCACAAGATCGAAGCCGGAGCCGATATGTTTCTGATGCCATCACACTACGAGCCATGCGGCTTGAACCAGATCTACTCGCTCAAGTACGGGACCGTCCCGATTGTCCGCGCCACTGGCGGCCTTGACGACACCATTGAGGAGTGGGACGCGAAGACGGGAAAGGGAACGGGGTTCAAGTTCGCCGGCTTCAACCCCAAGGACCTGCTGGCCGAGATCGACCGCGCCCTGAAAGCCTTCAAAGACAAACAGAGCTGGCAACGGCTGATGCGCAATGGCATGGCGCGCGATTACAGCTGGGCCACACCGGCGCGCGAATATGTGAAGGTGTATGAGGAAGCCGCGCGCAAGCGAGCCTGAGTGCAAACCGGCTTCGGTCTGCTAACCTGTGAACTCTTACGAACGATACGTTTCCTGGAGGTTTACGATGCTTCTTCGGTTCATTGCAGCTTGCTGTTTGCTGGGCCTGGGATCGCTGCCTGTGGCGGCGCAGACGAGTGATACTGCGCAAGGATCTGGAGCCGGAACCGTCGTCACACCGGCGGCGGCGCTTGATTCAGAGTTGAGCCTGGTTGAGAACGAGATGATGAGCGCAGTGAAGGCGATGCCGGACGAAAAGTTCGGATTTGCACCCAGCGCAGCGATCTTTGTTCCGGGACAGACAACCGAGTTCGCTACAGTGAGAACGTTTGCCCAGCAGGCGACCCACGTCGCGCAGGCCAACTATTTCTTCTTCTCGACATTGAGCGGACTGAAGCCGGATGCGAATCTTCGGGCGATGGCAACGATGACCAAGAAGGAAGATGTTGTGGCCGCGCTTGCCGGTTCTTTTGCGTTTGGCCACAAGGCCATTGCGACTTTAACGGTGGCCAACGCATTTGAGGTTGTGAAGACGCAGGAGCCGGGTTTACAGACGCGCTCGACATTCGCGGCGTTCGCCGTCGCCCATGCCTTCGACCACTACGGGCAGATGGTGGAGTACCTGCGGATGAACGGAATTGTGCCGCCGGCGAGCGCGAAGTAGCCATCGCAGCCGGTCGCGCGCAGCGACGATGACATCTTCAATGCAAACGACGAAGCGGAGACCCTGAATCGTCTGGGTGCGATCGATCTGCCCAGTTCGTCACTAGTGAAGTCGTGCGAGCCAGGCCACGATCTCCATTGCGAGGAAGAGCTCCAGGTAGACGGCGCATGCAACCATGACAGTTGCAGCGAATGCTCTCAAGAATCCAGTGGCTCCGGAATCGCGCCGCATGCGGCGGTAAATGAGGCACGCGGCTGCGATGCCGAAGAGGGTGGCGAGCGCCACCAGGGAAATGGCGCGACGATCGTCGATGCCAACCAAGTCGCAGGGGCAGAGCATCAATACAGCCGCCGCGGCGGAGATCAGCGCGAAGATCGCGATGTAGCTCAATCGACGCTTTGTCCGCGGGGTGAGCAATGATACGCGCGACTCGACAGGCGCTAGCGAATTTGGCTGGTTGAACAGCATTGGGCGCTCCGGCGAATCATTAGGCCGCTGCCGCGGGCGAAACTTCGCCTTAGCTGTGCTTGCCCTTCCACTCCTCGTAAGGGCCCTGAAAATCTTCGATTCCACCATCGTGAAAGATCCAAAGCCGTGTGGCGACTTCGTCGATCAGGTCGTGGTCGTGCGTGACCAGCAGGACGGTGCCTTCATAGCGCTGCAGAGCAATGTTGAGCGCGTTGATGGCCTCGAGGTCGAGATGATTGGTGGGCTCATCGAAGATGAGGATGTTGGGCTTGGTGAGGATGAGCTTGCAGAACGCGAGCCGCGCCTGCTCGCCGCCCGAAAGAGCTTTGGTCGGCTTGCCGCCTTCTTCGCCGCTGAAGAGCATCTGGCCGAGAATGCCGCGAATGTCTTCAGTGTGCGCGGCCGGATCCCATTGGTGCAGCCATTCAGCCACGGTGAGGCCATGCTCGATGGTCGAGCCGACATCCTGTGGAAAGTAGCCGACCTGAGCTTCGTGGCCCCAGAATACGGAGCCTGAGTCGAGAGTGAAGTCCTTGTCGGCGAGGCCAGGATAGATGGCCAGCAGGCTCTTGAGCAGGGTGGTTTTGCCGGCGCCGTTGCGGCCCATGAGGCAGATCTTTTCGCCGCGCAGAACGTTGGCTGTAAATCCGTCAATGATCTTCAGATCATCGTAAAACTTCGTCAGATGCTTGAATTCCAGTACGTGCTTCCCGCTGGGCCGGATCTGGTCGAAACGGATATACGGACGCTGGATATTTGAGCGCGCCAGCTCGTTGGTTTGCAGGCGCTCGACCTCTTTGCGCCGGCTGGTGACCTGCGAGGAGCGCGTGCCGGCGGCGAAACGGGCGATAAATTCGTTGAGCTGCGCAATCTTTTTATCGCGCTGCGCGTTCTGCGCTTCCAGCGTGGAACGAATTTGCGTTTTGGCCATCACCATCTCGTCGTAGCCCCCGGTGTAAGTGATGATGGTTTGATAATCGATGTCGGCGGTGTGCGTGGTGACGGAGTTGAGAAAGTGCCGGTCGTGCGAGATGGCGATCAGGGTGCCGTCGTAGTTCAACAGAAAATCCTGGAGCCAGTGAATGGAGTCGAGGTCGAGGTAGTTGGTGGGCTCGTCAAGAAGCAACGCCTGGGGCTTGCCGAAGAGGGCCTGCGCCAGCAGCACGCGCACCTTTTGTCCGCCTTGCAACTCGCCCATCTTGCGCTCGTGGATTGTTTCGGGGATGTCCAGGCCATCGAGAAGAACAGCGGCGTCGCTTTCGGCAGTGTAGCCGTCTTCATCGCCAATCGTTCCCTCGAGCTCGCCCAGGCGCATGCCGTCCTCGTTGGTCATTTCCGGCTTGGCGTAGATGCGGTCGCGCTCTTCAAGAGCGGCCCACAGAGGAGCATTGCCCATGATCACGGTGTCGATGACGCGGAAAGCATCGAAGGCGAACTGATCCTGGCGCAACACACCGAGCTTGCGGGGGCGCACGACCGTGCCTTTCTGGGGGTCCAACTCGCCCGTCAGAATCTTCATAAACGTCGACTTGCCGGCGCCGTTCGGCCCGGTGAGCCCGTAGCGGCGACCCGGCGTGAAGGTCGTGGTCACGTCTTCGAACAGGATCTTCGCGCCGTAGCGCATGCTGATGTTGCTGACACTGATCATTCTTTGCGATTTCCTAAGAGTATTCTGGCACCCGCACGCGAGCCGCTGAGGCGCGCCGGGCAATGAGTGGCGAATGAGCCTGGGATGCGGTGCGGATGCAGCGCGCCGAAGCAGGCCGCGCCGGAGAACGGTTGCACCTTTATTTTCTCACAGTGAGAAGTGCGCCGACCGGATTGAAGGTAAAATGACGCAATGCGGCGCCTGGCCATCTTCGTGATGCTTCTGGCCCTGGTGGCGAGCCTGGCGCCGGCTCAATCCTCGGCTTGCGGTGTGTTGCAGCTGCATGAATCCGCGCACACTTGCTGCGTTGCTGCGAATCGGGCGATGCACGCAGTATGCTGTTCGCCTTTGATGGCGGCAGCGCCGCTGGAACGGGGCGAAACATCCAACGCTAGGACAGTATCGGCTGGCGGTGCGACTGCCTGCGCGGCGGCGGATGAAATCCGCGGAGCTCGATCAGGAGTTATTCCCGCGGCGATGCCTGGTCGCCCGCAGCCTCGGATCTTGCTTCGCACCTGATCGCTCATTCAATTTTTCATTCGCATAATTTGTGGGCCGGACCGCGTCTCGAAGTACGAGTTCACGCGCTGCGACGACATATGGGCAGCGCCAGCTCGTGCGCGGCATGATCGGGCCGCGCATTGGATCGGACTCAATCTGCGATTCCCCGAGGAGGTTGGGATGAAGTGGTTTTTGCTGGGCGCGCTGCTGGCGTGCTCACCAATGCTCCTGATCGGCCAAATGCAGATGGGCGGCCCTGCACATTCGCTCAAAGAGAATGTACTGCGGCACAGCTCATCGGGCACGAGCCTTGAGCCGGATTCGAGCGCGCCGCCGATGCTGATGCGCATGAGCGGCAAGTGGATGGAGATGTTGCACGGCGAGGTGAACTTGGCTGAACAGCAGCAGACCGGGCCGCGCGGCCGCGGCAAGCTATTTAGCGTGAATTGGGCAATGGTGATGGCACAGCGCGCAACCGCGCACGGCCAATGGACCTTCGCGGGTATGTTCAGCCTGGAGCCGGCGACGGTGACCGGCCGCTACTACCCCGAGCTCTTTCAACAGGGAGAGACGGCATTCGGGAAGGCGATCGTCGACGGACAGCACCCGCACGATCTTTTCATGGAATTGGCTGCAATGTACGACTTCAACCTCGGCAAGCGAGGCCTGGTATCGCTTTACGCGGCTCCTGTCGGCGATCCGGCTCTCGGTCCCGTGGCATTTCCGCATCGCATGAGCGCGGAGAGCGACCCGCTGGCGCCACTGGCCCACCATCTGCAGGATTCGACGCATATCGCATACGAAGTGGTGACGGGCGGAGTGACGTGGGGCCCGGCGCGGATTGAAGCGTCAGGTTTCCACGGACGTGAGCCGGGCGAGAATCGCTGGACAATTTATGGCGGCGCGGTGGATTCGTGGTCGGCTAGATTGACAGTGGCGCCAGCGCGAGACTGGATCGCGCAGTATTCGCTCGGGCATTTGCACTCGCCTGAGGAGTTGCATCCAGGGGAAGACGTGCTGCGGCAGACGGCGTCGCTGAGCGCGCACCATGCGTGGACGGGAACCGAGATCGATGCCACAGCGGTGTGGGGCCGGAATCATACTGTGGGCACCGATGTGAATGCGAACGGATATCTGCTGGAGGCTGAGGCGCGCCTGAGGGCGCGGCAATCGCTGTGGACACGCATCGAAAACGATGACCGGACAACGGATCTGCTGGGCGCTGCGGCCCCGTCGAAAGAAAGTGTTGTGGGCCGCGTGCAGGCTTATACCAGCGGCTACGCTCATCGCGTTTGGAAGACCGATTGGAGCGCGCTGGAGCTGGGCGCACAGTTTACGGTTTATTCCACACCGGTTCGTCTGCTGCCGCTCTATGGCGCTCACCCTGTAGGCGTTGCTGGGATTTTGCACTGGCGCGTGGGGCGGTGACGACGGCCACCTGTCGCGCAGACGGCGAAACATTCGGCGATTGATCAGGGCGCGGGGGGAACCGCGTACTTGCCGGCTTTAACCCAGAGGAGGTCAGCGTTCTCCGTTGGTTGGCCGTAGTCCTTGACTACGTAGAGAAGGACCGTGGTGGGCGCAAAGCACTGGCGATAGACGAGGCCGATGCCGCCGCCGTGGCCAGGCCTGACGATGTTCACGCCGAACATGAAGTAGGCCGGCGGAGTCCCGAGGCTCACGATTCCGTCGTGCACCATCTTGGTAATTTCGCGAACGCTGCCGCCGGAGTAGGATTGTGTGCCGTCATTGCGCACGCCAAATTCGTAGTGCGGTGGGTTGTCCTGCTTGTAGCTTGTGTCGATGGCAACCTGGATGTTCGTAATCGGCGTCATGGTCCGGGCCTGGACGACGCGAAGAACCACAGAACACGAGTTGGTTGAGCCGGGCCCGTGAATGCCGCTCACATAGTTTGTGGGGTCGTCGCCGGTCTCATCGGCGATGAGATCGGCCGCGCTGGGAGGTGGATTGACGCCTGCGCACGCGGGCGGCAGCTGAAACAACGATGCGGGCGGTGCTGACAAGGAAATTTTGGTTACGTTGACCACTGCTACCGGCGGTGTGCTTTGCGTACTCATCTCAGCGCGCATTACGAGGCCGTCTTTTGCGTCGAGCCAGGCTTTGATGTTCGTCCCCTGCGAGCTGCCTGTGTACACCTGCGTGGGAATGCCGCTGAGGGTCTCATTGCCTGCGGGCTTCAGGTCGCCCTTGGAGATCTCGGTCAATAGATCGGCGGTCATGGCAAATGGATCGCCCCAGTCGCCGGAGAACGATCCGGCAGTGCATACGATGGGCGAGGCGGCAGGATTCCACGCGTGGGAGACTCCTGCTTTCAGGTCGTACAGGCTCACGGTGTGATTTGCTGGAGCGCCCCCGGGTTGGGCAGGTTGGCTGGTGTCAACCACTGCCTGATCGCCATTTCGATAGATGGTCATAGTGCCGGGGCTGGCGGCGTCTCCGGTGGCTTCAGTAATGGTGTAGGCAGTCGGGGGCGTTTGCGCTTGCGAGAGCGAACAGAGAACTAACACACTGAGGCAGGCAACGACACGCGGAGTTGACATCGAAACGAGCTCCTTTTTTGAGGGCGATGATCGGATCCGGATGCTGCCAGCAAATTTCGAGCTATGGGAAGATTCCGGGAAGCTAGCCGATGATATCGACCCCTGTTCGGATCGTCAAGACGCCCGCTTTGGGCTGGTTGGCCGCGCTCACAAGTTTCAAAAAAATTCACGCAGCTTCGCAAATGCGTCCAGCTCGATAAGGTGCTGGCCTTCAGGCGCGGCGGCAAGCGTGGCATGTTCAAGCACCCAGGTGTCTTTATGGAAGAGAAAGACTGCGTGCAGTCCGGCGGCGAGCGCCGGGTTGATGTCGCTCTTGGGGCTGTTGCCGATCATCCAGCTCGTATGAGGTGCCAACTCGTGCCGCTCAATCACAGCGCGATAGGTTGCCGAATCTTTTTCGGCGACAATCTCGACGGCGTCAAAGTGACAAGCAAGCCCGGAGCGGGCCAACTTATCGGCCTGCTCGGCGCGGTTCCCCTTGGTCATCAGGATGAGATGATTCCGGCCGGCGAGACCGGCCAGCGTTTCCGATACGCCTGGCAGCAACTCGATTTCCTGCTCAGCGATGGAGCGGGCGAAGCCGCGAATACGCTCCCGCTTTTCTTCAGTCACTGGCGCGGGGCTCAGGCGCTCGAAGCAGTCCACCAGGGATCGGCTGAAACTCGAAAGCCCATAGCCGTGCGCCAGGATGGTTTCCCGCTCCACAGCGTTCAGCGTCTTGCGGACTTCCTCGGGAGTGTACTCATGGTGGTTCAGAAAGCTGATGAAGGCGGCAATCGCGCGCTCAAAATAGATATTGTTTTCCCAAAGCGTATCGTCTGCGTCGATGAGCAAGGTTTGGCCGGCAGGGAAGCGGGGCATGGGTCGAGGATACAAGTTGAGTGCAGCTCGGTTCCAGCTTCCGGCCACGCGGAGGCCGGCTGCTAAACGCCGAGCTCGTTGCGAATGGCGGCAGCGATTGCCTCCGCGTGATGGCGCATGGCTTCTTCGCTTTCGGCTTCAATCATCACGCGCGCCAAGGGTTCGGTGCCGCTGTAACGGATGACCACGCGGCCGGAATCCCTCAGGTCTTCTTCGGCGTCGCGAATGGCTTCAGTGACCGCGGGAATGGCATGGAGTGGTTTCTTCTCGCGGACTTTGACATTGATGATGACTTGCGGAAAGACTTTAAGATCGGCCGTGAGCTCGTCAACCGACTTGCCTGTGCGCGCCAGAAGGTCGAGCACAACGAGAGCGGTGAGCAGGCCGTCTCCCGTGGTGGCCAGGTGCGGAAAAAGAATGTGGCCGGATTGCTCGCCGCCGAGGGCAGCGTTCTGCTTCTGCATCGCCTCAAGCACGTAGCGGTCACCGACCGGTGCGCGATCCATGCGGATCCCACTGTGTTTCAGCGCCGCTTCAAGTCCCATGTTCGACATGGTTGTCGCCACGACCAGATCGCCAGTCAACATACCGCGGGCCTTCAGATCGCGTGCGGCCATCAGCAGGATGGCGTCGCCGTTGATCACGTTTCCATTGGCGCCGGCCAGCATGCAGCGGTCGGCGTCGCCGTCGAACATGAGGCCAATCGACGCGCCGCGCGCCTTCACTTCGCTGGCCACACATTCCGGATGCAGCGCGCCACAGCCCGCGTTGATGTTGCGGCCGTCGGGCGAAATGTTGAGCAGCGTCACCTTTGCGCGGCCGTCACTATTCAGGCGTCGGAAGAGCTCGGGCGCGATCGCTGCAGCGGCGCCGTTTGCGCAATCGGCAACGATTCGCAGGTTCGCGAGCTTGAGGCCGGGAACGGAATCAATGAGGAACTGAATATAATCGGCCTGCAGAGCAGGATTGTCTTCGACGGGCGCGAAGGAGCGAGGATCGGAGATTTGCACCTGCGCGGCGTGGTAGAGGATCTCCTCCTCCATCGCCAGTTCCACTGCGTCAGGAAGTTTGAAGCCGTCGGCGCCGAAGAGTTTGATGCCGTTGTCCTGCCAGGGATTGTGCGAGGCGGAGATGACCACGCCGGCGTGGAAGCCGTGAGTACGGGCGAGAAACGCGATCGCCGGAGTTGTCACGACGCCGGCGCTCTCAATCTGCGCACCTGCCTGGCGCAGACCTTCGGCGAGAGTGGCAGCGATCCACGGTCCAGACTCGCGCGTGTCGCGCCCGAAGAGGACCTTGGGGTGCGGAGTGGTCTTGCGCAGCGAGTGAGCGAGGGCGAGCCCAACACCGTAAATCGTCGTGGGATCGAGGGGCGCCTGGCCCGCGATGGAGCGAATGCCGTCAGTGCCGAAGAGTTTACGTGCATTGCCTGCGGTCATGATTATGATTTCTTGCCTTTCTTTGTTTGCGCTGGGCGTCCGGGGTGCAATAGATTCAACGCGGCCGGCAAAGGAGCCGTCGGCGAGGCGCGTGGTGACGCGGTCGCCTGGCGCGACCTGCGCGGTCGAGCGAATGAGCGAGCCTTGAGCGGAAAGCACGAGCGCATAGCCGCGGTCGAGCACCGCCAACGGCGAAAGCGAATGCAGCCGCGCATCGAGAGCGCCCAGTTTCGACGCGGATGACTGGAGCAGCCGTTCGAGCGAGCGGCCAAGGCGGGCGCGAAAGTCGGCGAGATGTTCGCGCGCTTGGGCAAGGTTGGGGCGGGGATCGTGATGCAGGATGGCGGTGGCCAACTCGGCAACTCGGTTCTGGCGCAGGCGCAGTTGCACGGCCAACGCGGAGTCCATGCGAAGCACCGCGTCGTCGAGTCGCTGAGCAAAGCGATGCAAAAGTGCGAATACGCGCGATTCGGCGCGGCTAATCTCCACGTGGGCAAAGCGCTGGCGCGCCTGCAGGAGCTGAAAGCGGGTGGCGCGCTCCAGGCGGTGCGACTGCGCAGCGAGATGCTCGGCGATTTTGTGCTGCGCTTCGGTGATGAGCTCCGCTGCGGCGGAGGGTGTGGGTGCGCGCAAGTCGGCAGCAAAGTCGGCGATGGTGAAGTCGGTTTCGTGGCCGACCGCGGAGACGACGGGCAAGCGCGAGGCCGCGATAGCGCGGGCGACGCGCTCGCTGTTGAATGCAGCGAGATCTTCAAGCGATCCGCCGCCGCGGGCGACCACGATGAGGTCGACGAGATTGCCGGCATTGAGTTCCAGCGATTGCGGCCTCGATTTCAGCAGGCGCTGAATCGCCCTGTACTGACACTGGAAAGAGCAGAACATTCAATCCGGAGTGGCGGCGGCTACGATGTTGAGAAAATCGCGAATGACTGCGCCCGTGGGCGAAGTGATGATGCCCACGGTGCGGGGAAACATGGGCAGAGGCCGCTTGCGCTCAGCATCGAAGAGGCCTTCGGCCTTGAGCCGCTCCTTTAATTGCTCAAAGGCGAGTTGCAGCGAGCCTGCGCCGACCGGCTCCATGGTTTCCGCAACGAGTTGCATCTGGCCGCGCTGCTCGTAGACGCTGACGCGGCCGCGCACCAGGACGTGCAGGCCGTCTTCGGGGCGGAAGCGGAGAAGCATTGCCTGACGGCGGAAAAGAACGATGGGAAGTTGCGCGTCAGCGTCTTTAAGCGTGAAGTAGACGTGGCCCGAAGGTGCGGGACGGTAATTGGAGATTTCGCCCTCCACCCAAATGTCGCCGAACTCTTGCTCGACCAGTTCACGCACCTGCGCAACCAGCTCGTGCACGGGCCAGATGCGGCGAGCCGGGCGCGGGTCGTCGAACTTCAGGTCCAGTTGGGGCGTGAGGTCGAGCTGGGACGTGGATGGAGTGTGCCGGGTCACTGGAGATGAGTTTAATTGCCGAGGCATCAACTAGTGGATTGACGATTCTCGATCATCGCGCGTAACTCCGCGGTGATGGCAGCGAGACGATCGCCGGAATCCGGGCCCGGCGAGCTTTCACGGGAAAACGTCAGTTCCAGTTCACGCGCCAGAACGGTGCCGCGCGTGAGGCTGAAAGTGCCCAGTACGCCGGCCAGCTTGTGCGCGGCGGCTTGTGCCGTTTCGCGGGCCCCGGCGGCAAGCTTGCCTGCGGCAACGGCAGTAGCAGCCGCCTCAAGAACCGCGACTCGCTCCTGATCTCCGGCAGAAAGCGCACCCAAAGGCGGTCGATCGCCTGATTAAGGGCCGCCTGCGGTTGGGCACCGGATTGGGCAGAAGACTTCATTTGAACGAGCTGTCAACTCCAACCCAGCGCACGGGCGATCTGCGCGGAGAGTGTTAGCGGATCGAATGGCTTGAAGAGCACGGCCTCCACGCCAAGGTCGGCGAAGCGGCGCTGGTCAGTGCCCTGGACTTTGGCGGTAAGCAATAAGACCGGAATGGCGGCGGTGGCCGGATTTTTGCGCAACTCGCGAAATGTCGTCGGGCCATCCATGCCCGGCATCATTACGTCGAGCAGGATGGCGTCGGGCCGCTGCTCGGCGGCGCGGGATATGCCCTGCGCGCCCGAGCTCGCCATGATCACGTCCCACCCAGCCACGGTTTCCAGGCTCAGCGCCGCTACTTCGCGAATGTCGTCTTCATCATCAATGATCAGGATCTTGCGGCCCAATGAAGAAACCCTCCAGAACCATTGTCAGATGCCGGAGCGGCGTTGTCGATGGGGTCAGGCGCACCTACCCGGTTATGACTTCGGTACGATCGTTTCCGACGGTACGGGCTCTTCGGCCGCCGCGAAGAGCGCAGCATGGTCAGCACCAGGGCTTCGAGCTGCTGCGGCTGCACGCGGGTCTTGGCCAGGAAATACGTGGGCCCGAGCGTGAGCTGGCTTCGCTCGTCTGGTGAAAGTTCGCGGCCCGAGTAGACCACCAGTGGCAGCTGGGCGAGGTTGTTGTGCTGGCGCAGCCAATCGACCACGTTGAATCCATCGCCGTCGGGCAGGCCGATATCGAGCACCATCAGATGCGGCTTGAAAGCAGAGCAGGCTTCGATCGTCTCCTTGAGTGTGTGCGCCGTTTGCACGGTGATACTGTCGCGAGTGAAGACCTCGCTGATGACACGCGCCAGATCGTGATCGTCCTCCACGATGAGAATGCGCGCCTTGTCTCCCGTTCCGCAAAGCACGCGCGCCAACTCAGTGAGCAGCATATCTTCCTGAAGCGGCTTGCGAAACCCATCCCTCGGCGCCGGCTGGCAACTCGTCCTCGGATTTGCGGATCTTCGACGCTCAGCAAAACGACTGGGGTTCGCGAAGCTGAGTCCATGCGGCGCAGTTGCGGCAAAATCTCCCAGCCGTTCATGCCGTCCAGCGACGTATCGAGAAGGATGGCCTGAGGGTCCTGGCGCGCCGCAGACAGTGTTTGCTCCACTGTGCGCTGCCTGCACGACGGAGTAGCCGTGGCGAGCCAACTGCGCGGCAATCCGGGGCCGCGTTTCCGGATTGGCGTCGGCCAGCACGACTGTGCCGTGGCCCGGTTCGGTTTCCATGACGCCGCCCGCAGACGGCATGGGGGCCGGGTGATAGGGAAGAAAAATGCGGAAAGTCGATCCGCGCACCGGATTGCGCTCCGCCCAGATGCGGCCTGAGTGCTGCAATACGATGGTGCGGCAAATGGCCAGGCCCAGGCCAGTGCCGCCTTTTTGCCGCGAATCGGAGGCGTCCACCTGCTGGAAGCGGCCGAAGATCGTCTCCAGCTTGTCGGCGGGAATTCCGCGCCCATGATCGATGACGGAGAGAATCACGCCGGTGACGCCTGGCCGCAGCATGACGCTCACCGGGGAATTGGGCGGCGAAAACTTGACCGCATTGGAAAGCAGGTTCGTGATGACCTGAAGCAGGCGATCCGGATCGCGCGGTAATCTTCACCCTGGTGGGAGTCGTGGATCAGTTTGACGCCAGCGGCATCGGCCATCGGCTGCATGTCTTCGATGGCCTGCTTGACGATGTCGGCCAGCTGCACGGGGCGGAAGGCGAGCGGCTCGCGTCCGCTCTGAATGCGCTCCAGATCGAGAATGTCGTTGATCAGGCGGACCAGCCGGTCGGAGTTGGTGAGCGCGATGCGCAGCAGATTGGCTGCCTTTTCGTTTACCTCGCCGAGAATTCCGGAGGTAAGCAATCCCAGTGCCCCGCGAATGGAAGTAAGCGGCGTGCGCAGCTCGTGGCTTACCGTGGAGATGAATTCATCCTTCATCCGGTCGAGAGCGTAGCGCTGGCTGATGTCGCGGAAGCTGAGCACCGAGCCCGAAAAACGGCCGTGCCCGCGGATGGGCGTAAGAACATACTCGGCAGGGAAAGAGCTGCCGTCGGCGCGAAAGATATTCTCCTCGCCGCTGGCATTGTTCGAGTGCGGCATTGGCATTGCGCAGTGGGCAATCTTCGCCGCATTTGCGGTCCGCCGGGCGCAGATCCGTGCAACAGCTCATGCACCGGCTTGCCGGTAAGCGTGTCAGGCGGCGCACCCAGCAAGCGCGCGGCCGCCGGATTGGCGAAGCTCACTTTGCCCTCGCGGTCGAGCCCGCAGATGCCGTCGGTCACTGCATCGAGCAGTATCTCCTGTTGGCAGCCTCAACTCGTCTGCTCGCCCGCGCTCCTGGGTTCGCGCCAGCATCTGGCCCAGCGAAGCGGCCGCAGTCTCCACCGCGGCCATTGCTTCGCGGTCCTCGCGCAGTCGGAAGTGGCAATAAAATTCCAGCACCGCCAGCACTTTGCTGCCGGCGCGTACCGGCACCGCCCAGCCGGAAACCATCTCCTGGTTGAGGGCCGCCTCGATGCGTGGACTCGCGGGCGCTAAAGCCAAGTCGGCGATCCAAACCGTGCGCCCGTCTTTCCAGGCACGTTCGGGCAGCTCGCTGTGCCGCTTCCTAACGTCAGGCCCATGCTGCCCTGGATGAGCGCCTCGGCGTGCCGGCCCGGAACTCCCCACGCGGTTCCGAACTCGAGGTGCTTTTGCTCGCCATCGACCATCCATTCAATGGCCACGTCCCATCCCTGCGAGATGCAAAGCGCTTCAAGGATGCGCATGCCCGCCGAGTCGCCCGATGTATTTCCGCCAACGATCTGGCTTACCGCAAGCTGCAGCGCCAGGCGATTCTCGCGCTGCTTCTGTTGGGTCACGTCGCGCATCAGGCAACGCACGGCCAAAGGAATGCCGGCCTTCTGACGCCGGCTCAAGCTCAACTCCAGTTCAAGTACGCGGCCGTCAAGCGTATGGTGCCGCAGCGGAGCCCGGTCGACACTCTCGCCATCCAGAGCGCGGCGGAACAGGGCTGCCACGGTGCTGCGCGTGCCGTCTGAAAACAGATCCTCGAAGGAATTCAGAGTCATCAACGCCGCAAAGTCCATTCCAAAACTTCGCTTCCATGCTGGATTGGCGTAGAGAAACTGTCCTGACGGGCTCAGCGTAGCGATCATTTCGCTGGAATGTTCGAAAAGGTCGCGATATCGTTCCTGCGACTCGCGCTGCGCCTGGTCGCGGTGCAAGACCGCGCTCTGGTCCACGCCGACGGCCACCATTCCGGAAAGCTCGCCCGCAGCATCGCGGAGCGCTGAAATGTGAAGCGTGACCGGGAAGAGCACGCCGTCTTTGCGGCGCACCTGCGTGTCGAAGCTGGGAACCATGCTGGGGGGCAGGGAGCGCACGCAATCGAGATACGCGGCCATTCGCCCGGCCGGCGTGGGCTGAAACGCTTGATTGACATGACAAAGTTTCTGGATCTCCGCTACCAAGCGGTCGGCTTCGCCGGGCGCCAGAATCTCTGTTTTGCCCCACATTTCCAACAATTCGGCGGCACGGTAGCCCAGCATGCGCTCCGCGGCGGGATTGCAATAAATCAGTTGGCCGTTCAGATCCACTGCGACCACTGCCGGACCTGCTGAATCGAGCAATTCGCGCGGAGAATCCCCCATTGGCAGCGCAGCCGGCACAGTCTGCGGGCGAAGTATGAGCTGGTTGAGGGCGAGCGCAAAGATGGCCGTGGCAATCGCCGCCGCCAGAATCGGCAAAGACTCCCAGCGGAAAGACGGAGCGAGTCGAGCCAGCGCGGAGCCAGCCCAAAGGGCGAGAATGAAACAGGGCACGATCAGCCAGAGCTTAGACACAGCGCCGCGTTTCGCTGGCGTGGGCCGCACATCCAGGCGGATTCCCGGCTGCTCCGACTGCTCGCTCATCAGGTCTTCGATCCCCCTGAACGCCTGTCTCGCTCACGAATACAGTGGGCGTCCGACACGGGCGTTATCCACCCTGATCCCGTTATTCGCGGCGCCGGCGATTTTGCCAGGATGCGCCACCCAGACGGCATAAACCGTGCAATGACAACAAGCCCATGGAGCTGAGCTCGTGCGATTGCAGGTAGTATAAGCGTTTGATTCGGCGACTCTCTAGGTAAATCGGTGCACCACTTTGGCGAATGGGGCACTCAAGTCACGTGGTCGCAGCGCCGGCAGAGCAGGCGACCTTGTTGCCTGTTCTGCCGGCGTGCGATCACGAACAAGCGGGGCGCGAATCGCCGTATACTTGCTCAATGTTCCGACCTTCTGAATCCCTTCGTGCTCTTCGTATAGTCCTGCCGGGAATTGCAATGTTTTGCGTCGTCCTGCCACCCCAAGCTGCACACGCATGGGAACACGACGGCCATGTCATGATTAATCGGCTGGCGGTTGCGGCCCTCCCAGGCGACACGCCGGCCTTTCTCCGCACCAAGGCCGCCGCCGAGGAGATTGAGTACCTGGGCCCGGAGCCGGACCGCTGGCGTTCGCCGGCGGAGCCCGAACTGGTTGCAGCCCAGGCCCCTGAACACTTTATTGACCTGGAACTCGCTGACGCACTCGGCCCCTTGCCCCACAAGCGCCTCGACTTCGAGGCGAAAGTTTTCGCTGCCGGCCAGAGGCCTGAAAAGATCGGCCTGCAGCCTTGGGAGACCGACGAAGTATGGGAGCGTTTGAAGGCGGCCATGCGCGAGTACCGGACGATCTCGGCTGCGGGACAGGATACCAAGCCCGTTGAAGCGGCCATCATTTTCTACGCCGGATGGCTCGGCCACTACGTGGGCGACGGCTCGCAGCCGCTGCACGTTACCGTCCAGTACAACGGCTGGACAGGGCCGAACCCCAATGGATACACGACCAGCCATCAAATTCACCACGAGTTCGAGGGCCCGTTTGTCGCCGCCAACATCCACGCGCCCGATGTGGAGGCCAAAATGACGCCGGTGAAGGCTATCGACGGCGACATGTTTGACGCCTATGTGGCCTATCTGCGCCACTCGGCCAACTACGTCGAGAAAGTCTACCAACTCGAAAAGGTGGGCGGCTTTGTGGGTGCGGGCACGCCAGAGTCGCGCGACTTCACGGCCGAGCGGCTGGCTGCCGGAGCCAGCATGCTGCGCGACATGATTTATTCGGCGTGGCTCGACAGCGCGCAGCCCGTGCCCGATCCGTACGCTGGGAAGTAACGATCCGGAAACCGCGGCGCAAGAATGGAAGCGCTGTTCTTGTTGCGAATTCTTCAGCAAAAAGTTTGAGGGGGGGAATAGCCCTTGCTTAGTCGGCGGCTTCGGCGACTTTCATGATGGGGATGCGGCGGAGCATCAAGGTGAGGGTCACCGTCATGAGTAAGACTGCCGGAATGGCAGCCAGCAGCCACGCCAATAAAGCCTCACCCGCCAGCCCACTGAACTGAGTGGCAAGGCTGAGAACGGGAAGGTGCAGCATCGCGCGGGCTGCAGGCATGTGCGAAGGCTGCGCAGAGATGATCCATTGACCCAACCGCATGAACGGGACGATCAGGATTAACTGAAGCGGCAATGCGGCGTAATTGGCTGCCTGGATAGCAGGTAGATTTAATCGAAGTGCCAAGGCCAACGCAGCGCAGAGAAGAGTGGGGATGCCCACCACCGGGATGCAGCCGATGGCAAATCCAAGGGCAAGAGTCAGGGCCAGACGGCGCGCCGAGATCCCCTGGCTCAGCCAGAGGATGGCATTGCGCTTCGCTGCAGCCGAAATCCTGCGCACAATCCCCTCCTGTTGGATCAGAGCTGTCCTCTCAAACTTATCGACACGAATTACGCCGTTTTGTTTTTCTCCAGACAAAACTTTCGTGGGCGAACCAAACTGGTAAGCAAATTGTACGCGGCCCAACTTGGGTGATCGCAATCCCTCTTCCAGGCCAGCACAGAAGCCGGGTAGCTAACCCTGTGAAAACGTGAGGGTGCGAGGAGATCAAAGAACATCCAGTCTGCGATACACTTGGACCCGATGAGGGTGTTTGGAATCGATTGCGGTACCGAGGTTACGGGATTCGGCGTCGTC
The DNA here is from genome assembly GCA_963758785.1 of uncultured Acidobacteriaceae bacterium. GTDB lineage: Bacteria > Acidobacteriota > Terriglobia > Terriglobales > Acidobacteriaceae > Telmatobacter. The sequence continues at coordinate 1,051,790 of CAVWXA010000002.1, read as the reverse complement.
GATTCGGACGACAACGGGCGTAGTGCGCATCTCAAATTCCAGGGGATGGGCGCCATCCGGCTGTCGAAGTCCTGTGCATTGCCCGCGCGCCTGGAACAGGTTTTCCGGGAGTTGACGGCCGAGTTGGAACGTTGGCAGCCGGACGCAGTAGCCATCGAAGAGGTCTTTTACTCGGTGAACGCCAAATCGGCTCTCAAACTGGGGCAGGTGCGAGGCGTGGCGCTGCTGGCGGCGGCGCATCGACGGGTTACGGTGGCCGAGTATGCGCCGCTAAAGATCAAATCGAGCGTGGTGGGCTACGGGCTGGCAAAAAAAGAGCAGGTGCAATTCATGGTGGCGCGGCTCCTGGGTCTGGCCGAGTTGCCGCAGCCTCCTGACGCGGCCGACGCCCTGGCGATCGCCATCTGCCACATTCATACAGCGCAGACGCTTTTGCTCCAGGGAGTGGTGCGATGAAGGCGGCTTGGCTGGTTTTTGTGGCGTTGGCGCTTGCGGCGCACGGCCAGGCCGCTCCGGCGACGGATCCGGTGATTCAGGTGGATTTTTCCAACCCCGGACTGTCGCCTCCACAATGGACGATAATCCTGCGGCACGACGGGAGCGGCCACTTCCGCTCGCAGATGGGCAAGGCACCAAGCGGAGGCCTGAAGGAAATTGAAGCGCCCGGCGTTGACCGTGATATCCAGGTCAGCGCGCAGTATGCGCAACGTGTCTTTGACGTGGCGAAGCGGAGCAATTGGTTCAACGAACCCTGTGAAAGCCACCTGAAAGTAGCGTTTCAGGGATGGAAGACACTGACCTATACCGGGCCCCAGACCCATGGTTCCTGCACGTTCAACTACTCGAAGGATAAAGATATTCAGACCCTCGGTGACTCGTTTCAGGCGGTAGCGCAGACAATTCTGGAGGGTGCACGTCTTGAAATGCTGCTGCAGCATGACCCGCTGGGCCTGGACCAGGAGATGGATTATCTGACTGGGGCCGTCGGAGATGGCCGGGCACAACAGGTGTGCGTGATTCGGAGTATCCTTGAGCGGTTGGCGCAGGACGATCAGGTTCTGGATCGTGTGAGGAAGCGCGCCAGGGCTTTGCTGGCGCAGGGGACAACGTAAATTGAAGCGACTTTTTGGTGGCTGCGGGTGTCCAATGAATGTTGGGCTCCCGATGGCCGGGGTTGGGTCGCCGCGAGGCGGAGGAAAGGCTGGGACGCCATGAATCTCATGATGAATCGCAGAGGTTTGACAGGGCTGGGGGCATTGGCCCTGGGGGTGGTGTGTCTGGGTTCGGCGCTGCGAGCGCAGGATGTGGATCAAACGTCGGGACAGCCGTCGCGAGCAGTACGGCTGAGCTACGTGGATGGCCAGGTGAAGCTCACGCAAGGCAACCAGGTTCTTGCCGACAAGGCGGTTGCGAATACGCCGCTCTTTGAAGGGACGCACGTGACCACGACAGACAGCGGGAAGGCCGAAATCCAGTTCGAGGATGGCAGTGTGGCCAGGCTATCGCCCGACAGTTCGCTCACGCTGAAGGTTCTGCGCGGAGCGGGCGCGACGGCCGATACCGAGCTTTCGGCCAACGGCGGCCTGGCTTACTTTGAGTTGCAGGGCGGGGGGCAAGCGGGCCAGGTGAACTTACAGTTTGGCGATACGCTTGTCACCACCAGCGGATTCACTGTACTCCGAGTCGACCTGGATAATGCTCCCGGACAGCTTGCGGTGTTTTCGGGCAATGCACATGTGCAGGGCAGCAATGGCGCGCTTTCGGTAGACCTGCACGGCGGCGAAAACGTTGCTCTGAATGCCACAGATCCAAGCCACTACACCCTTGCGGAATCGATCGAGCCGGACTCGTGGGATGCATGGAACTCTGACCGCGATCAGGCGCTGACCACCGAGGCAGCGAATCAGACGCCGGCGTCAGCCAGCCTGGGGCAGGGCCAAAATCCCGCATGGAGCGATTTGGATGCCAATGGAAATTGGTATCAGGTTCCGGGGCAAGGGTATGTCTGGTCCCCATACGACGCATCGAACGCCGGTTTTGACCCCTACGGAAATGGGAACTGGATGTACACACCTGGCTATGGCTATATCTGGGCGTCGGGATATCCGTGGGGATATCTTCCTTTCCAGTGCGGCGCCTGGAACTTCTACAACAGCTTCGGCTGGGGTTGGGCGCCGGGAATGGGCGGTTGCACGCCATGGTGGGGGATGGGCTTCTATGGTGGTCCCAATATTGGCTATGCGCCTCCCAGCTATCGCGTGATCACGCGTCCGATTGTGCCGCACCGGCCCATCACCGGCAGGCCAGTTGCGATGGTTGCAGTGAATCGCAAGGCGACGTTTCTGACTCCCGGACTTCCTGCGCGAGATAGAAGTACGATGGTCACGATCGCGGGAAAGTCCGTGCTGCCGATGGGTACGCTACCTTCGCGGGCGGGATTCCAACACAACGTTCCGGCCTATTCCGGGGTGAGGACGGTGGTGGGCCAGTCGAACGGCCTGCGGCCCGGCTATAGCCGCCCGGTGGCCGCGAATCCGGCTGCAAATTCAGGCGGGTATCACCCGAACAATGGGAACCCTGGCGGGTTCGCGGCCGGACGGAACAATTCCAGTGCGGCCCCGGCCAATCGCTCTTCGGGCGGCAATTCCGGTGGCGGGTCCCCGCACCCGAGCGGTGGTGGGGGCGGAGGCTACTCGGGTGGCGGGGGTGGCTCGCATCCGAGCGGTGGTGGAGGCGGAGGTTATTCTGGCGGTGGAGGTGGCGGTGGCGGCAGCCACTCCAGCGGGGGCGGTGGTGGCGGAGGGAGCAGCAGCAGTAATAGCGGCGGCCACCACTGAGACATATTTGTTTTCGGTAGTTCGGAGAGCCTGGATGAACTTTAACAAAAGTTTATTCCGGGCTCTCTTCTTCTCCGGCTCTAAGCGAACTCGACGCGATACTGTTCGCCCTTTTGAAGCGGCACTTCAACCGTGTTTGAATCTACCGATCGGAATGGCACTTCCTTCGTTCCGCTTGTGATGCGCAGGATCTTTGCACCTGCCGGCGCGGCCAGCGAGATGCGGCCATCGAGGCTGGGACGAAGCATGGCGAGAGTGGGTTTGCCGTTGCGCCATGCGCAGTCCACTTCGATTCCGCCGCGCGCTCGCAAACCACGAAAACTGCCCACAGGCCAGGCTGAGGGCAATGCCGGCAGGAAGCGAACCACGCCTCCGTGACTTTGCAGCAGCATTTCGATCAAGCCTGCGGTGCCGCCGAGATTGCCGTCGATTTGAAATGGCGAGTTGGCCTTCATGCCGCAGATATCGAAAAGATTGGGCCGGGTTTCAGTCCGCAGCAGCGCGAGCACGCTCTGGTAAGCGGCTTCGCCATCTTCAAGGCGCGCCCAGCAATTAACAATCCATGCGCGGCTCCAGCCGGTGCTGCCGCCACCGTTGGTCAAGCGGCGCTCGAGGGCGGCGCGAGCTGCCTTGGCGAGCTCGGGCGTTTCGCGCAGAGTGATCTGGTGATCGGGGTAGAGCGCAAAGAGATGCGAGATGTGCCGATGGCCCGGCTCGGTCTCGTCGTAATCTTCGTTCCACTCCTGCAATGCGCCGGTTTTGCCGATTTTGAACGGCTGCAGGCGCTTGGCCGCGGCCTGCACCTGCGCGCGAAGTTCCTCGTCGACGCCGAGGATCTTGCTCGAACGTGCAACACGATCGAAGACGGCGCGGATGATTTCAGAGTCCATTGCCGGAGACATGCAAAGGCTCGCAGTGGTGCCGTCGGGCAGCCGGTACTTATTCTCCGGTGATTGGCTGGGGCCGCTGAGGAGCGTTCCGTCGGGCGCGGGGACGAGATAGTCGAGGAAGAATTCTGCAATTTCCTTGAGGCGCGGATAGGCTCGGTCACGCAGAAAATCTGTGTCGAGGTTGTAGGCGTAATGCGAAAAGAGATGCAGTGAAATCCACGCTGCGCCCATGGGCCAGATGCCTGCCTGCACGTGATCCACGGGAATGGAGTCGCCCCAGATGTCGGTGTTGTGATTGATGAGGAATCCGCGCGCGTTGAAATATTTGCGAGCAGTTTCGGAGCCAAATGGGCGTGTCGAATCGAGCAGGTCGAACAGTTGCATATGCAACTCGGCGAGATTGGCGGATTCGGCCATCCAGTAGTTCATCTCGGCGTTGATATTGACGGTGTATTTCGAGCCCCAGGGTGGATCGAGACTTTCATTCCAGATGCCTTGAAGATTGGCCGGCAGTGTGCCAGGACGGCTGCTGCTGATGAGCATGTATCGCCCGTATTGGAAGTAAGTGGAGATCAGCCCCGCATCTTCGCTTCCGTTTTTCACGCGCATCATGCGTTTGTCGGTTGCGACATCGCGCAGCGGATCGGGCCCGTCAAGCAGACGAAGATTGGCGCGGTCCGCATAGCGACGGTAATCGGCCACGTGCTCGCTGCGAAGATCCTTGTAAGAGAGGGCCGCTGCGGAATGCAGATTGCGGGCGCAGGCTGACGCCATCCCAGCGGCATCGTGCTCGCGGAAATCGGTGGTGGCCGTGATGAGCAGCGTAACGGCGCGAGCGTTTTCGATGCGGAGAGAGTTGTCGATTGCGTGGACTTTGCCGCCTTCGGAGATCGCCTTCACCTCAGCGCGGAAGGCGACGCCAACCTGGCGCTCCTCGGTTACGGGATCGGTGGTGGGCTTGGCTGGACGCGCCGCACCTGTCATGACGAGGCGATCGTTACCGGCTGCGTTGGTCTCGCTGTGTGCGGGACGGTCGAGCCGGACTGTGACCGCGAACGGGTGGGAACATTCAATGTGAGTGACGATGACGTTGCGGGGTGCCGAGCTGAAGGCTTCGCGCGTCCAGTGCGCACTCGCGGCGGTGAAGCTCGTCTTCACCACGGCCTCGTCGAGATTCAATTCGAGACGGTAATTCTCAACCGCTGCGGGCACATCATCAAAATCGAGCCAGAGGTCACCGAGTGTCTGGTAGCAGGGCAGGCGGTCGGGAATGCCCATCATGACTTCGGCCGCGAGGGCCTCAGCCTCGTGGACTTTTCCGTCCATGAGCAGTTTGCGCACCTCGGGCGTGCGACTCGCCTGCGGATTGTTACGGTCGCGGAGCTCGCCGATCCAAACTGTCTCTTCGTTGAGCTGCAGGCGTTCTTTGGCGGTGTTGCCGAAGACCATTGCGCCGAGGCGTCCGTTACCCACGGGCAGCGCGTCGGGCCAGGTGGCTGCGGGCTGCTCGTAGAAAATGACGTGCTCGCCGAACATCGAGTCGTTATCGAGTTCTGCGCCAAATGCGGGCAGCCCGCCGCGCCGCGCCAGCACCGCGCTGGCGATGGACGCATCACGCAGGAATTGCCGTCTGCTCCAGCCGGGTCTTTTTCGTACCATGACTTTCTCCTCCTACGTCTCGATCAGGATCGCGCTATGCGCCGGCACGCGCAGGATATTTTTGTGGAGTGACTCCGGACGCCGTTCAGTCAGAGAAACATTTTGCTTGGCGTCGATCGCCGGACCCGTGAGCAACCACTCGCGGCGGACCTGGTGCAGCGGCGTTTTCATCGCCACCGGCTGTTCGGTTTTGTTGATCACCAGCAGAAGCGTTGATTTTGCGTTTCGGGCTGCGTAGGCGCGGACGCGATCATTCGCGCACTCCAGCGAAGTGCGGACCAACGTCGCGCCGAGAAATGGCTTTGTGAGTTCCATTCCGAAGTACTCCGGGCGGCGCACAAATCCCGAGGCGAGAGTGCCCGCGATGGGCGTGTAAGAGCCGTTGCCGCCGCCGTGCAGATTGACCCCGGCACAGCCGACCGATGCGAATTTGAGCATGGTATCAGCGACCCACAGCGCGCTGGCGAGCGTATCACTTACGCCGGGCTGGCCACCGTTCCAGCAGGAGTTACCCTCGCTCATGCGATAGGGCAGGCCCGCGCCGCGTGCTGCGGCCATGACAGTTTGCAAATCGCGTTCCAGTTTGGGATCGGGCCCGAGAAGCTTGTCGAGGGTGATTCCAGGCGCGCCGGCCGGACCCATCGCGTAGTAGTGCGAGGTGAGCATCACGACGTCGGGGGCGCTCTTCTTCGCATCCTCGGCAAATCCGGTGACGTAAGCAATTTTATTGGAGACGTCGGGACCGGCGAATTTGGCATCGGGGACCCGCGCAATGATTGCTGCATGCGCGGCGACCCACTCTTTCCAGTAATCGGCGTAGGTCCATGTTGCGGGGCGATAGCGATTACGCCATGCGTCGGGCTCGTTGCCAAGCTGAAAGGCGATCAGGCGCGGACCCAGCTTTTCCTGGACTTGGGATGCTTCCTCGGTAGCTCGATCAATTGGGCCGCGGCCCAGGTTCAGTCCGTAGAGGCAGCGCCAATTTGCTGCGTCGAGAAAGGCGCGGAGGTTGCGCAGACTTCTGGGCGTGATTGGAGTATCCGATTTTACGTTTTTACTCGTGTCGGGGCCGACAGAATCGAATGGGGGCGGTGCTGGGGAGTCTTCGATGGTGAATGCTGGTGAATTCGCTGGTGCCTCCACCGAGACGCAGCACGCCGTCATTTGTAAGTTCGCGGAAGAGGGCGATCAGCGCGGTGTTTCCCGCGGAGAAGAAAGCCGGATTGGCCAACTGTGCCGATTCGTAGCTCAAGCCGATGAAATCCGCTGGCACCATTGAGGAGGTTGCGGATTCATCGATGGCCAGCGTGGCCGTGATAGGCGGCGCGGAGCTTTCCGCAGGCATGAAATGCGGCGCGATACAGCAAGCTGCCGCCGCGCCTGCGTCACGCAAAAATGTCCTGCGCTTCATCGCAATTCGACCTCAATCGACTTTGGCTTGCTCGCGGTGAAAGGAATTGCCGAGGCAATTATGACGGAATGGCCATCTACGCGGATTGAACTGACCGCACTTGAATCGACCGGGAGGTGAAGAACGAAATCGCGTGAAGTGCCGTGCGGGTCCACAGAGATGCGCCAGAGTCTTGGGCTGACGTGATCAACGTGGACGCCAACCCCGCCGCCCGTGGTGACTGGAGCATTGTCGAGTGTGAGAGATTTGCCTTCGGGTACCCAGCTTGCCAGCAACCCGGGGAGCAGATGCAGTTTTCCGTCACGCTCGTTGAGCAGCATGTCACGCAGAAGAAGGACGAGGTTCGCGTTGGCCCAGGCTTCGGGCATATCGCCGGTGCCTTCCATGTTGGCGCGTTTCGAGTGCGGCGTTTCGCAGGCGCGGGGCGCGTCGACATCGACGAGAATCTCCTCCTTCCAAACGTTGGTGGTGTAACTGTGGTTGAGCGCGGCAGTGAGCATGTCAGCGGCTTTTTGCTTTTCACCGCGTAGCAGGTAGGTCTCAGCCATGTTCATCGACTCGCCGGCCCAGACGCCTGGCGTATCCGGCCCACGCCACGTTGGTTGGCAGGCCCTGTTTCTCTTCGCGCTCCATGCGCGTGATAAGGCCGGAGACGAGCGGATCGTCAGGCGCGTAGAGGCCGGTGGGATAGACGGCGAGAAAGCTCTGTGAGTACGCGCCTTCAGGATAGGTGGGCATGGCCGGTAGATAGGGCGGCGTGATGGTTTCGAGCGTGACGGCGCGGCGCACATCGTCGTGAATCGCCGCGGTGTAGTCTACGAATTCGCGATCGAGCCAGGTGGCATCGTTGGGATGGCCGAGAAGATTCGCGGCATCGCTGGTCACTTTCACGGCGTAGTCGGCGAGGAAATTGTGCGAAAAGGAGTGGCCCTCGGGAAGGCCGGAATCGCCATAGCTCCATGGAAGCAGACCGTACCAGTAAGTTTTCTCGCCGGGCTTGAGCGGAGGCGCCGGCTCGGTGCGGCAATGCGACGGAATCATGCGATGGATGGGGCGCGCTCCCGGAGGAATGCCATCGACGCCTTCGACTGTGGATTCTTCCCGGTGATCGCGTATCCATTCGGCGGAGTGCAGTAGATAAGGATATGCTTGCGCGAGCCACTGCTTATCGCGCGAGAAAAGATAATAATCCCAAACCGCCGCAGCATTGCCACCGGAGTTGTCCCACGCAGGCCAACCGCTGGTGGGAGGGAAATCCCACTCGCCGTCGTCGTCGATTTCGTGAAAGGCGTGTTCGACGCTCTCGCGTGCTGGCTGCGTGAAGCCAGCCACTTCCATCGCGCGAGCCTGAAAGTATTCGCCGCGGCCCCAGTACTGCCGGTAGACAGCTGGTCCGTCGAGCGCCCACAGATCGCCGCGAGCGTCATATTCCGTGAGGATGAGCACGTAGGCAATGGAGGAATCGTAGAAGTCGGTAAGCTGCTTCTGAGGGAACTCGACCTTTGCTCCGCTTGCCCAAAGCCCATCCCATTGCGCAACAGCTTTTGCGAGCAACGCATCGCCGGGTTCGCTGGAGAGCTCGCCGTTACGAGCAACAGGCCACTCATAGGGCAGTTCGATCCAAATTGTCTTATCGCCATGGGTTGGCACGGAGAGGCGCAGCGCAAGCGTGAGGCCGTTGTCTTCGGCAGTGACAGTGGCGCCAGCTGTGTCGGTGACGAGCGCGACATCTTCGCCTGCGCCGTTTTCGAGCATGTGGGCGACGACGTGACCGGGAAGATTGCGCTCACGGCCACTGAGCTTGAGTGACACATCGGCCGCGGACGCGCCGTCATTGTGGAAGGTGAGGCGCACAACGTCGAAGCCCTGGGCGCCCGAGGTTGCGGTTGGGATCTCGCCGGGCTTCGCATCGGGATCGACAGCGAATGCAAGTTCCTCAAGCGTCAGGCCGCCCGCGCGCGCCGACGAAACGATGAATGGATAGCGGCCGCGGTAAAGCAGCTGGCTCGTGATTCTGAGCGGGTCAGAAGCTGCGAAGGCCTGGATGGCGAGCTCGCCGTCCATCTGCGCACTGAAGCCAATCGGTGTATCGAGCGGCTTGCGCTTCAAGCTCCATTGCGACCATTTCAGATTGCCTTGCTTGTCGACGATGGTTTTGTGGCTGCCCATGGGTAGGCCGATGAGGCTCTGGGCGTCGGTATTAGTGTAGCGATGGTCGATGACCACCTGTGCGGAAAGGATCGACGCGCAGCTCAACAGCGCAAGGCAACAGGATGCGGGCCGCATGAATGACACAGAATCCCTCAATCGTGGAGCAACAGGCTCAACATAGTGTAGTGCGCCGTATTGCTTGCGAGACCGCGCGAAGTGATCCGCTGTTCCGGCAGTCGGACTATGCACAGGCCTATTCCGCCTTGATCGTCGACAGCACGACGATCTCTCCGGGCTGAATGACGACTTCGGGCGGGACAGCGGAGACTGCGTTTACCTCTTCGAGGCCGGTGCGCTCCATCTCGGCCCAGGCATGGGTAGCGCCCTGCACCGTGAGGCTGCGCGCTGTGGACGAGCGGTTGACCACCACCAGTGTTTCGTTCTGGCCGCCGGCGAACGCGGTGGCCAGTAGATCGGGATCACCGGTTTCGACGCCGATGCGCTGCATGCCTTTGACGATATGGCGGCTGTAGGCGCCGAGCACGCGCAACTGGTAGCTGCTGGGCACTGGAACCCATCCGCGGGTGCGATCGGGCGCAAGCAGCGAGCGTGAGCCGGCGAAGGTAGGCTGCTCCACATCGAGCAGCGTCCAGCAGTACATGAGCGCTATGGCGTCGAGCTCGGTGAGGTTCTTGTGGTAGAGCTGGGCTACTGCGAAGGCGATGCGGTATGAAGGCTCCTGGTAGTGCGCGTCGTTGATGCAGATCTCGGTGGCGAGGAAGGGCTTGCCATCTGCGGCCTCGTGCATGGCCTTCATGCGCGCGTCGTATAGATCGGGATTGGCGATGAACTCCTGGAAGTCGTACTCGTGCACGGCGGAGTAGTCGATCGCAGCCCAAGCTGCGGGATCCTTGCGCCACTGGTGGGCGCGGTCAATGCCGAGAAACATGTAGCTGGCGTCGGCCATGTGGATCTTCGTCTGGGTGAATCCGGCCTTGTCGAGCTCGCGGCGAAGGGCGGTCGCCATGGTGTTGTAGATCTCGGGCGGCTGATCCACTTCGTTCTCGATGCCGACAATGGCCGGCGCGGAACCGGTCGCGGCCTGCGCCTTCCTGCAGTAGGTGACGACGATTCGGGCGTACTCATCGGGGTTCGCAACCCTCCTGATTGGCTTGTTCCATGTGTCTGTCGCGCCTGGGCCAGTGTTGGGAACAGTTGCCCAGGACGGAAGAGCCCAGAGCTCGTAGATGATGCTGCCGCCGAGAGAGAGGATGTGACGGCTGTAGTCGAAGCTGGAGACTTCGCTGTTGGGGAAGTTATCGCCGTAGTAATGCGGCGTTGCGTCGCTGAGATCGTCGAGGTTGCTCAGGTCGGACTTGAGTTCGGAACCCATCGGGTATTCGCGGAAGAGCAGGAGGTTGTAGCGCTTGAGAATCTGCCAATACTCACGCTTGCCTTCGTCGCTCAGCTCGGAGTAGGCGGGAATGCTGGGGCTGCCGCCGAAGCCTAGCATGGTCTGGTGAACTTCAGTGGGGTTGATGACGATGGTTGAGGTCCTGATATCGGGCTTGAGCAGGGAGCCTTCAACCACTTCGTGCGCAGTGCGCGAAGCGGCGAGCATCAACTGGTGTCGCGTGACATCGAAGAGCAGGGGAGCTTCGAGGATCTGCTGGCCGTTGACGAGCACGCGCGCGGCGAGATGCGCATCGGCGATGACGGTGAGCGTTCGCGCTTCGCCGCTGTATTGGCGCTCCGCGGTGAAGACGGTCTTCTCGGGGTAGTTTCCCTGGCCTTCGTAGAGAGCCATCGAATCGTAGTAGCGCTCGACGATGCGAACCTTGCTCGATGTGAGCTCGATGGTGAAGCCGGCGCGCGGTCCGGTGAAGATCCAGCGGAGCGTGGCGCGCTGAGGAATGTCGCCGTTGAGAGTGAGAGTGCGTTCAAAGAGCGCGGGCAAATTTTCGTGAAAATATTTGCGGGCAATTTCGTCGGGGCGGCTCCAGCCGGGGCCAGTGGGTCCGTCGGAGACGAAGCGGAAGGTGTCGGCGGCCGGCGCAGCGGCGGCCTGCGGTGGTGGAAGCTGAATGGCCTGCTGGGCGGAGAGGCTTGCAGAGAAGACCAGAGACGCGAACAACCCAATGCAACGCATGGCCTCGATTATCCGCGTGGGCGGGTTGAAGGTGTCAAGCATGGGCCGGGAGGAGGTAACGAACAGGCTTCCATGCACTTATTTCGCTGTGAATCGATGTTTACAAATTGGTAATCTAATTGCTGTGAACCCTCAGCAGGACACACGGCTGCGGATCGCGGCCATCGGATTTTTGAATCCCGCACCGCTGATGTGGGATTTTGAGCATCCGCCTCTTTCAGATGTGCTGGCCAAGCGCTATCGAATCGACCGCATGACGCCCGCAGAGTGCGCAGAGCGGCTGAAGAATGGCACGGCCGACATCGGCCTGATTCCGATTGCAGCGCTCGCCACTACGCCGGAGTTGCGCATCCTGCCAGGCTGCACGATTGCTTCTAAAACCAGGGTGCGCTCGCTGCTGCTTGTGCACCGGGCAAGCCAGCCGCTGACCGAAGTGCGCCGCGTGGCGGCGGACATGGCCAGCCGGACAACGCTTGCCTACACGCGCATCATGTTTCACAAATGGGGCATCAAGGATGTTCCGTTCCTGCCCATGGCCGCCGATCTCGACCTGATGCTGGCGCGAGCCGATGCCGCAATTCTGATCGGCGACCCGGCGCTGCTGGCTCTCGAAGAGCGCTCAAACCGTTTTGAGCGCACCGGCGAAGAACTTGTTTATCTCGACCTGGCCCGCGAGTGGCGCACGCTGACGGGGCTGGCGTTCGTCTCGGCCGTCTGGGGCGTTGCGAGCAGCGTCCCTTTGGACGAGAGCATTTCCGAAGACTTCGTCCGCTCGCGCGATCACGGGCTGGAAAACATCGATGCGCTGGTGGCCGAGTGGTCCAAAAAGTTTCCCATCCCTGAGGAGACGATTCGCAACTACCTGACCACCAACATCCATTACGTGCTCGACGACGAGTGCGTGGAAGGGATGCAGGGATTTTTCCGCATGGCCGCCGAGTGCGGAGTGTTGCCGCCGTACACGGTAGCCCTTGAAGAGCTAGTGGCTCGGTAAGGTCTGTAGTGCGGGATTATCTTTTTGAATTATTATCCCGTTGACACATGTTCATTTTAGAGGCATGATAGGTGGAACCGAGGCATGCGATGAATCTGTACTCTCTGACGCGGCGGTATTCAACTGAAAAGGATGCACTCGATCATCTAGTCAAAACGCGCTGGCCGAAGGGCGTTCGCTGCGTGGCGTGCGATCACGGCATGTGCTGGCTGATCGAGTCTACGAACAAGACTGGCGGACCGCGTCGCTTGTTTCAATGTGCTGCCTGCAAGCTTCAGTTCAGTGCGACTGCCGGCACCCTATTCCATGATTCGCATCTTCCGCTTACTAAATGGTTCGCGGCGATCTCCCTGATGAGCGATGCCAAGAAGGGCATCTCGGCCAGCCAGCTCGGGCGTCACATCGGCATGACCTACAAGACGGCCTGGTATGTGGCTCATCGGATTCGCGAAGCCATGCGGGAAGCCAAAGATGTTCAACTGGGAGACCCCGACACCACCGTTGAGATCGACGAAACATATATTGGAGGCCAACTTCGCCACAAGGGGTCCAAGGTGGCCAAAGCCTCTAAAACCACGGTGATCGGCATGGCCGAACGCAACGGGCGGATTCACCTGGAGTCGATGTCCAACCGCCGCTTCGAATCAATCAAGCCAGTGCTGGATGCCAAACTGGCGGAGAACACCAAAGAAATTGTCACCGATGGCAATCCCAGTTACAAGGGTCTGATTCCCAGAGAGAAACACTCGAGAGGCAATCACGCCAAGGAACTCCGGGAGCGCGTCTGGACAACTACGCAGACGGTGGAGAATGCGTTTTCGCTGTTCAAGCGTGCCATCGTCGGCAACTACCACAAGCTCAGCCCCTGGCACCTGGATCGCTATATGCGCGAGTTCTGCTGGCGGTACAACCGGCGGCGCATGCAGGCGGCGATCTTCGACATGGCGCTCACAAGTATGGTCAGTCGAACACCCTTACCGTACAAGACGCTGGTTGCGTTCTAACTCGATCCCGTAACAGTCAACTTCAACTTACTTGCCTGTGCTGCGTGCCTTCCGTCGCGCCTGAAGCTTCGCGCTGACCTCAGATCGCGACAGCGGCTTGGCCTGCAACATCCGCCGGAGTATCGCGTCGAACCTCTTCTCCACTGCTGTCTTCGCGCACATCTCCACATCTTACCAATCAACCACCATGCGTGATCGGGATGATCATTCCTTTTTGTTACCCCCTCCCCATCCCCTACTCCCCCGCCGGGAGTGGCATAGCAATTCTTCTCTTTTCAGCGAGTTACGGGGTGTAGTTCACCCGTAAATCCTATATCTTTCAAGAACTTCAATGCCAGATTTCTGATTACAAGCCAGTTAAAACGTTCGTTCCAGCCCAATTCCGCCATTTTCGGCGGGGAATCGGGTGTGATCCGGTTCAGTACGAGGGTTTGAGGGGGCGGAACGGGGAAGCCAACTTGCGCCAGCCTCCCCGAAACGCTCGCTTTCGTATGGGTCTCAATCGACCTGAGATCAATATAGAGGAACGGCAGAAATAATCTGCAAATGGAAGTCGCTTGGATGGAATCACTTGGGCGAATGACCGGTTGACTACGCGATGGCTCACCCGAGCAAAGCCTGAATGGGGCAACCGCAGGGCTTCTTGGTCATTCAGCGATGCGGGTCTCGGTCTCTTGAGTCCGAGTCAACTGACACACTGCGCACGACGCCATGGATGGGCTGCGTGCCGAAATGCCCGGTTGCCGGTCCCAGGAACACCAGCGAGACGTTCGAACTCGTGACCGAATACGGGATGTTATCTCCTCCAGTGACGCAGACCTGCAGTGTGGATGACGGTGGATTGGTCTCGAAGATGGCATTGCTTCCATTGGCCGTCAGCAGGCTGACCGTGCCGTTGATCTGAAAGCCCATGAGGGTGGCGGGGCTGACGGCTGGGCAACCGGTCATGTCCCAGGTAACCATAACGCCGGTCAACTTGATGTGGTGGGTATGCGAGTTTTGACCGGGCTGCGTTGGATCGGGTGTGTTATTTGATGTGAGGCCGAGGTCGGACATGGTCATATCCGCCGTGAAGTCGGCGGTCTGCCAATCTTTGTGCAGGTCCAACGACCATTGACCATGCATTTCCCATGGGCCGCCTTTAACGGTTGAGGGTGAAAAATCGTTGAGGGCACCGGTGAAGTGCATGGGCCTGCGATCTTGAGCCAAAGCGCAGGCGCATGAAACCAACAGGAGGAGTGAAAGCACGCGTACTGACGAGGTGATGGTTTTGCTTTTCATGAAGGTCTCCAGTTTTGAGGTTGGCGCCTGAGCCCCTGAAGATTCGCAAGCCGCCCAAAGGCCGTGCAGGCCGCGGAGTGATGCAACGGAAGCGATCTTTTCAGCGAATCACGCGCCTGAACTGTGAACACACTGGTGTATTTGGGCAGACGGGTCAAGCAGCAACACGCGGAACGGTCGCATACCGCCAAATGCGGTCTTTTGCCGTTCTGAAAGTCAGGGTTACAATCGGCTCATCTCTCCTGCGACATTGGGGTACCGGGAGATCGCGATGGGTGAACGGTTGACCGAAATCCCGCCTGTGGAGAGGCCGCCGGGAAAGCGGCTGGATTCCTGGAAGGAAATCGCAGCGTATCTGAACCGCGACGTTACGACGGTGCAGCGCTGGGAGAAGCGGGAGGGGATGCCGGTTCACCGGCACGCGCATGAGAAGCGCGGTTCGGTCTATTGCCTGACGGGAGAGCTGGACGCCTGGGTGAAGAGCCGCAGTTTAAGCCTGGAGGCATCCGAAACAAAGGCTGAGGCGGAAACATCCTCGACGATCGGGAGCGGCAAGGGTGCAGTGCCCGCGCGAAGGGCTCGCCTTTGGTTGGCTATGGCGGCAGCTCTTTGCATGAGCCTGCTGGCTGCCGGCTGGTTCGTGATCCGGCATCGCACGGCGGCTATGGTTCAGCCGAGGATCCAGTCGCTCGCCGTGCTGCCGCTGCGGAATTTGTCGGGCGACCCGGCGCAGGAATACCTGGCCGACGGTGTCACGGAGGCCATCATTGGACGCCTTGCGAATATCCACGGGCTGCGGGTGATTTCTCACACTTCGGTGATGCGCTTCAAGAATTCGCAACTTTCCGTCCCGGAGATCGCGAGGACTCTGAACGTGGATGCTGTGGTTGAAGGCTCCGTGATGAAAGAGGGCGATCGCATTCGCGTCACTGCCCAACTGATCAGAGGAGCAACGGACGAGCATTTCTGGTCAGAAACCTATGACCGCGAGATGCGCGATGTGCTGACCTTGCAGAGTGAATTGGCGCAATCCATCGCCGAAAAAGTGGAAGTAACCGTCACCGGACAGGAACAGCAGCGGCTTGCCGCCCAGCGGCCCGTCGCCTCAGAAGTCTACGAGAGCTATTTGCAAGGCAGGTATGGCCTGAACCACGCAGGTAGAGCTGAGACGGAGCAAAGCATCCATTATTTTGAGGACGCGCTCAAGGAAGACTCCACTTTTGCGCCCGCTTACCTGGGGCTGGCCGAGGCCTACACCCGGCTGGGGACGGTGTTTGCCGGAGATCCGCCAGCAGAGACGCGGCCGAAAGTGCTGAGCCTGGCGCGCAAGGCGCTGGAACTCGACCCGGACCTGGCTGAAGCGCACGTGCTGGTGGCAAACGATCTTCAAGAAGAATTGCACTGGTCAGAAGCTGAGGCGGAATACAGGCGCGCTCTCGAATTGGACCCGAACGACGCCGATGCTTACACTCG
The DNA here is from genome assembly GCA_963758785.1 of uncultured Acidobacteriaceae bacterium. Taxonomy (GTDB): domain Bacteria; phylum Acidobacteriota; class Terriglobia; order Terriglobales; family Acidobacteriaceae; genus Telmatobacter. Next base: position 1,035,941 of record CAVWXA010000002.1, on the reverse strand, counting down.
ATTTGCGATGTGGCTGCTTTGTGAGGGGCGTACCAATGAAGCGATCGCGTCGATGGAGAAAGCTCGGGAATTGGATCCTCTCGCCGTCAGCGGCAGCAGAGTATCCTGGTTTCTTTTTCAGGCCCGCCGATACAACGAAGCTATCCGCGAATCGCGCAGCGCGCTTGCCGTCGAACCCAACGACGCATTTACCCTGATGGACCTGGGATTTGCGTTGATTGCCAACAATCAACCGGCAGATGCCATTCCTGTGTTGGAGAAAGCTCTGTCTCTATCTCCAGGTAGTCCTGCCGTGACAGGTGTGCTGATCAGGGCGTACGCCCATGCAGGCCGGCGCGGCGATGCGCTCGAGCTTCTTGAGCAATTGAAGAGACGCAAGAACGTGGGATATATTCCAGCGGGCGCATTTGTGAACGCATATCTGGGGCTTGGCGACACCGATCAGGCCTTCTATTGGCTGGAGCAGGCCTACAAGGAGCAATCGAACATCCTGCAGTACCTGAAAACTCACCCATTTTTCGACCCAATCCGCGGCGACCCACGGTTTGCGGACCTGGTCCGGCGTGCGGGGCTGGCTTAAGGCTCCCGGAGCACGAACCCTGCACAGCACAGCGCTGCGTGATTATTTGCTGCTGCCATGCCGCAACAGCGACGGCCAGTTGACCACCACCGTGAGGGGCTCGGGTTTGGCTGTTCCCGCCGGCACAATCATGAGAAACCGCTGGGCGTCGGGCGATACCACGTACATGGTTCTCCCTGGATATCTCCCGTTGAGTTGGGTTTGAAAAAGTGGCTTGGGAAGGCCGGCCTGGAATGTTGCCCCAATGGTATCTATATCGACCTCCATCAACTTGCCATCGAGATCGAGAAAGAAGAGTTCCTTGCCGTCGCGGCTCCATACCGGTTCATTTCCGCCCGAGGCAGAGATCTGCCATTTGCCCACGTGGTCAGGGAAGGTCTGAACATACACTTCCAGGCCCCCCGTCTCGGTTGACGCATAAGCAACGTAACGGCTGTTGGGCGAGAATTGGGCGCAAATCGCATTGAAGTTGCCCTGGACGAAGGCGAAGGGCTTGCGATCACCGAAGAGCGGCAATCCCCAAAGCTCCGTGTGCTGTGTGTTGCCGGCCGCCGTGTCGTAGATCGCGTAACGGCCATCCAAAGACAAGTCGTCAACGTGCTTTTCCTGCTTGGACTGAAAAACAGGCTGCTCGCTTCCCAGGCCATTTGCGGCTTTCTGGTAGATGTCGAACTGCCCGGCGCGATTGGACGAAAACACGATTCGTTTATCATCGGCCGACCACGTGGTGTTGGTGTCATCCGCGGGGTTGAACGTAAGGCGCGAGGCGGTACCGCGCTTCAGGTCATACACCCAAATGTCGCGCTTGCCGAAAGCCCCCACTGAGAGTGCGAGCCTGGAGCCGTCGGCAGAGAGCGCGGGCGCCGTGTAAAAAGAGGGCTGGCCGATGGTACCTAGTTTCTCTCCGGCGCGGTTGAACCAGGTCATCTGGTTTGAGGTCACTCCTGTTGCTGGCTGGTAGGCCAGAACGCCGGCGGGGGAGACGGAGAAGTATGCATAAACCGAGTACAGGGTATTGCCAACGTTCTGTGCCAGTGAAACAGCGGGGCCGGTGAATCGCAACGCACTGGCATCAAAGGGCCGCGCCATGAGCGTAGTTCTATCTGCATAGAAGAGGTAGCCAGGCGGAGAGAAGACGGCCTCGGAATTCACGTCTGCCAGACGCTCCACCGTCTTTGAGTCCAGCGAGCCGGCCCCGATGAAGGTGCCTTCGGACACTTCTCCCGACTCGTTAAAGATGAAGTGTTTGCCGTCGGGGAGAAATTGCGGGAACCAATAGTTATGATAAGGATCCGGGGCGAGCACGAGCGTGGGCGTACCGCCTATGTCGGGCACACGGTAAAAGCCGCCTTCGTTCCCAAACAGAATCACGCCATCGCGGTTCCAGGTTGCACCGCCGAAGCTGATCGCGTCGCAAAGCGTCTGTGGCGTGCCGCCCTGTACAGAAATCTTCTCAAGCTTGCCGTTTGCTCCGAACCCGATTTGCTGGCCGTCGGGCGACCAGAACGGCCCGACGGCGCCTTCCGTTCCCGGAATCGGCTGGGCGGTGAGACTATCGAGCGGACGCAACCAAAGGGCTGTGGGTTTGTTTGTTCCGGCTTCGGCCTGGGCAACGAATACCAGCATGCGGCCGTCGGGTGAAATGCTGATCTCTCCGCCGGCGATGAAAACCATGTTTTCAGGCGGCGCAACGGCAAACCGAAAGACGTTTGGCTGGGGCTGTGGCTTCAGCAGGAGCCAGCCTGCGACACCTGCACAGACGATTGCGACGGCGCCGAGCGCCCAGGGCAGAGCGAGGCGTGGGAACGAGGCGCGTTTTGCTTCAGGGATTCGGCCGGCAGAGACGGAGCCTTCGGCATCAATGGCTGTGCCGGATAGCGTTTCTTCGATGGCGATGCGCGCGTCGCCGATGGCCTGCAAGCGCTGGCGGACGTCTTTTTGCAGGCAGCGACGAATCAGTTTCTTGATTGCCGGCGGCGTGTCTGCGGGAAGCGCCGACCAATCGGGCTCGCTTTTAAGCACCGATGCCAGCACGTCGGAAATCGTCTCGCCATCGAACGCTTTCTTTCCGGAGAGCATTTCAAACAGCACGCACCCGAAGGCCCAGATGTCGGCCCGGCGATCGACCTGCTTGCCCTTGGCCTGTTCCGGCGCCATGTAGGCGGCTGTTCCCAGGATGATTCCGGCCTGGGTCGCGAGCACGCTGATGGTGGGCGAGTTTGCCGGGGTGACTGGCGCCATCGAGTCCTGATCGCTGACGACTTTGGCGAGACCGAAGTCGAGCACCTTCACTGTGCCTTCGGGCGTGATCTTGACGTTGGCCGGCTTGAGATCGCGATGGATGACGCCGTGCTCGTGTGCGTACTCGAGCGCCTCGGCAATCTGCCGGGCCATGGGCAGAGCTTCGTCTGGGGTGAGAGGTTTCGAAGCCGCTGCGGCATGTGCGCCTATGTGCTGGGCCAGCGTCTCGCCTTCCACGAGTTCCATCACCAGCGCGCGCAGGCCTTCGGATTCTTCAAGGCCGTAGATGACTGCGATGTTGGGATGGCTCAACGAGGCGAGAGTGCGGGCTTCGCGCGCCAGGCGAGCGAGGGACTGGCTGTCATGCGCCATGGCCGCAGGCAGGATTTTGAGAGCCACGTCGCGGCCGAGTTTGGCATCGTGGGCGCGGAACACTTCGCCCATTCCGCCCTCACCCAACTTGGCGGTGACCTGATACGGGCCGATCTGTCGCGGCGCGGCCGGTGCGGCGTTGGGTTTGGTGTCCCTGGGCGTGAATTCCACGACAGCCTCTCCGGGTGGGACGAGTCATGAGCGGGTGCGGAGCGATTCGGCTCGAAGTCTGCTCATGAAGCTTCAACCGAGCAGAAAAGCAGGCACGGCTGTGTACTTCATTGGAACCCTGATCAGGCCGCCTGATCGGCTGCGAATGGATCAGGCGACCTCACCGGCCGGCGCGTGCCTGGCTAGACGCAAGAGGCTGATTGCCAGGGTGACACCACAGATGAGCATGGTGATATGGAAAGCAACTTCAATGAAGAGCAATCCATGCATGTTGAGGCCGTTGTGCATGTGCAGATTGTCGTGCATCCACCAGTTGCCCGTGAACCAGAGAAGAGTGACGAACAACCATTTGTTGAGCCATGGCGCGCCCAGATCCAGGCGGCGGATTGCCGGCCAACCGAAGATGGCGAACGCAACCGCAAAACCAAAGGCGAGCGCCTCGATGGCCGAGAGCGCGATATAGAAGGGCAAAAGATTTGCGGGCGGCGCGGGAATTTCTGGTCCCATCGGCCAAATCAGTGGTCCAGTGAAAAAGGCTGCGAGACCGACGACAACGGTCACGAGAGAAATTCCCCAAGACTTTCTCATGTTTTTCTCCTCCAATCGGAATCTTTTCATTCAGATCCGATTCGGTTGAATTCAACCGCCCCTGAGGGATATTACACGATGCACGGTGGCTTTGCGGCCGGCAGATCGAACGATTCCGCCTAGCGCTGTCGCTGGTCCCGGTCGGCCTCAAGTGAAGTTCTGCCATCGGGAAGTTTCCAGCGGCGCGCGACGATGATGAACCACACAAAGTTCGCCGCAGCCACAACCCAGCCCGCGATATAGAGCGGCCAAAAATAGCGGTTCTTCAAGTCCATCAACGCCAGCGGGGCGCTGATGATCAATACTTCAAGAGCGGCGAAACCAAGCGCAAAGACGAACTTCGACCAGCTCCACAACCCGGCCCGCTCCTCTCTGCGAATGCCGGAAAGAAGCATGATTCCCTGCAGCACTACGAAAACGATCCACCACATATGTGCGAAGCCTTTCCTATTTTGGCGCTCCGTTACCGTGAACCTGCGTGGTCTGGGTCCAGTTTCCGCTGAGCACGCCATTGGGATTCGAATTGGAATAATTGGTCTGATACCACTCGGTCCCGTTGGTCCAAGTCTGCGAATATGCGCTGGAAACCTTGGCAAGGCTGCCGTTGGAGGTCATCACGGTCTGCTGATCGAGCGAGTAATCGACCCAGTCGGAAGCAGCCGTGCTCTGGGCGTTCATGGACGCGTTGGCGTTGTTCATCGCGCTCTCAAATTGCGACTCCTGTTGCTGCATAAATGCCTGGTGCTCGGCCGCCGAACGCTGCATGATCTGCTGGAACTGCTGGTAGATCATCTTGCTCTCCTGGTTTTCCTGGGCCGTAAGCTGGGCCATTGCCTGGGCGCCTTGCCGCTGCTGGCGCGCTAACGCTGCCTGAATCCACTGCGGCGAGTTCACGCCGTGCGGCAGGTTGTTGCTGTCGACCAACTGCACCAGGGCATCGAGGCCGCCGAGCGGCGCGGTAAGGACGTCGACGCGGGCCCAGCATGTGCCACCATAGAGGGCGTTGCTCATGGCCGTGCTCCGGTCGTTGTTCATTGTGCACTCCACCACCGTCCGCAGCCGCTCCTCCACCACGAACGACCCATTCACGGTTTGAATGCGCAACGCCGCCGTGTCCGCTGTGTTGTTGCTTTGCATCGCGGCCGGCGCGCGACTCGCCATTTGGTTCTTTTGTGCCGCCAGCCCCTGCGCCCACTGAGAATATTGCGACGGCACTGTCATCGGCCCCACCACGTGCACGCCACCCTGCATCGTCCCCACGTAATACTGCAGGAAGGCGGCCGCCGAAATCTGTCCGGAGATATTCGCACACCCGCTATTGAACGTGCCTCTCGCATTGGGGTGCCACTGCCAGCCGATCACCGGCTCAATGCGCATCTGCATCAGGCCATCGGGCGAGAAGGCGCGGAATACGGGCCACGGCGAAAATGTGCAGGGGCTGATCATGGTGATCCCCTGCAATTGCCATCCCGCAGGAATGGTCAGCGTCGCCGAAGGCATGTTGTTCAGCGATGGATCGGTAATGGTCGCCGTGGTGAACTGATTCGAGAGCGGCGTGGCGGCGACGTAGGTCGCAGCTCCGGCTTTCCCGGCCGGCTGCGCTGCTGAACCGCTTGTGGCGGCGGCCGAGGCTGTGCCCGGGGTCGACTTGCAGCCGGCCAGCAGAACCGCGATCGCGCAGAACACAGCAACACACCGACCTGACTTGCTCATAAACAGGGATCTCCTTTTTTGGCACCGGGTTCCGGGCAGTGTATCCCAGACGAGACATATGGCGATAGAGAAAACAGCGTTTGTGGCTGGAGAAACTGGAGAATTTGCGCAGGGATGAAAAGCAGAACCGCAGAGCGGAAATTCGCCGTCTCCTGCACCCTCCGGCGGGGCTGGGGAATCGAAGACTGCATGGGAGCATAGGCGCTAATGGCGGACGAGATGCGGGAGTGGATGGAAAACCTGATTGCGCAGGTATCGGCGTGGCCGTCGGTGAGGGCCCATGAGCATCGGTTTGGCGGCTTGGAATTTCGCGTGGGTGGGCGCGAGATCGGGCACGTGCACTGGTTTGGGATTGCGGATATTCCATTTACTGTGAAGATCAGAGATGCGCTGATCGCTACGGGACGGGCGGAACGGCATCATTGGCTGCCGGATTCGGGCTGGACAACGGTGCGGTTGGGCAAACATGGGAAGGAAAATGCCCTCGAACTGCTGCGGCTGTCCTATTTGAGGAGCCGGATGAAGAACGCGGATGTGGTGATTGCGGAACAGGCGCGGATGGAACTGGAGCGGTGTGGGTTGGAGCAGGGAGTGTTGGACGCGATGGGGATGGCTGCGAGGGCAGAGCCAGTAAGCGGCTAAGGCTCGCGGTGGCGTTAAAGGCGGCTGGGGAATTTTCAGTACGGCTGGAACCGCCCATTTTCGAGGCAGTTCGAAGGCGTCTACATCCGGGTGGCTCGGCGCTTGCCAGCGCATGCCAAAGCATGACAACCTTTAAGCAGGCGCGCGAATTGCGCAAATCAAGGAGTGTCTCGACCCCCATGCCTATCCAAACGACTAAGAATATCTGGCACAACGGCAACCTGATTCCGTGGGAGCAGGCCACGATTCACGTGATGAGCCACGTGGTCCATTACGGCTCGAGCGTGTTCGAGGGAATTCGCTGCTACGGGCAACCGCAAGGATCGGCGGTCTTCCGCCTGCCGGAACACATGCAGCGGCTGCTGGACTCGGCCAAGATTTACCGCATGGAGATTCCGTTCACCCTTGAGGAGTTGTGCGCGGGCGTGGTGGATACGATTGAGGCGAACGGCGTGGCGCCGTGCTACATCCGGCCGATCGTCCTCCGCGGCTACGGAGAGATTGGCGTGAATCCCAAGGGTTCGCCGATCGAGGTATACATTGCGAACTTTCCGTGGGGCAAGTACATCAGCGGGCACGGCGGCGCGGATGTGTGCATCTCAAGCTGGAACCGGCTGGCGCCGAACACGATGCCTGCGCTGGCCAAGGCGGGCGCGAATTACATGAACTCGCAACTGATCCGCATGGAAGCCGAAGCAAACGGCTACCAGGAGGGGATCGCGCTGGACGTGAACGGACTGGTGAGCGAGGGATCGGGCGAGAACATCTTCGTTGTGCGCAACGGCGTGCTGTATACGCCGCCGCTGGCCAACTCGGCGCTCTCAGGCATTACGCGCGACAGCGTGCTGACGATCGCGCGGCACCTGGGACTGCCGGTGACCGAGCAGGCCATTCCACGCGAGCTGCTCTACATTGCCGACGAGGTGTTCTTTACGGGGACGGCAGCGGAGGTTTCACCGATCCGCTCGATCGACCGCATCGTGATTGGCGACGGAAAGCCGGGCGAGATTACGAAGAAGATTGCGGACGAGTTCTTTGGCATTGCCAACGGACTGAAGCCGGACCGCTTTGGCTGGCTGACGCCGGTGAAGGTGGATGCCAGCGAAGAGGTGACGGCGTAAGGACAGGGAGTCGGGAATAGAGAATAGGGAATAGGGAAAGACTTGGGCCCTCCGGCTTGCGCCGGAGGGCCTTTGTGTTTTTGCGAGTGCCGGTTCGGGATGGCAATTTGGAGATTTTCCATGAGCCCGTTGCGGTGCGGGCGTGGACGCCCGCACAACAGCCGGTCAGCCACCCCAACAAGCCAAGAGCGGGCTTGCCGGGGACCCCGGCCGGGAGACCGGCGCTACGGGAAGATGGGGCTCGGGGTTGGAATCCGGCGCTACGCGAGGGCGCGGCCAGGCGGGCGGGTATTATGAACGGAGACCCGCAGGAGCTGGCGATAGCGATTGTGGAGCGGGCGAATCATCGAAAGAAAAGGGAAGGAATCCGCGCATGAAGCCCGATATGAGAGTTTCGTTGGCGGGAATTGAGCTGGTGAACCCGGTGATCGCCGCCAGCGGCACCTTTGGCTACGGCATTGAATTTGAAGAGATCGTGTCGCTCGATCGGCTGGGCGGAATTGTGACCAAGGGTATCTCGCTGGAGCCGATGCCGGGGCACGCTGCGCCGCGTATTGTGCAGACCGCGGCGGGAATGCTGAATGCGATCGGACTGCAGAATATTGGAGTGGAGGAGTTCATCGCGCGGAAGTTGCCGTCCATGCAGCGTTACCCGAGCTGCAAGGTGATTGTGAATGTGTTTGGATATACGGCGAACGACTACCTCGGGGTGATCGACCAGCTGAACGACGCCGAGGGGATTGCGGCGTACGAACTGAACGTGTCGTGCCCGAACGTGCAGGCCGGAGGATTGGCCTTTGGCTCGGATCCCTACTCGCTTGAAGAACTCGTCGACCGGGCGAAGAAAGTTGCGATTCAGCCGCTGATCGTGAAGCTTTCACCGAATGTGACCTACATCGGTTTGATGGCGCGGATCTGCGCCGAAGCAGGAGCCGATGCAGTGAGCCTGGTGAATACGTTCCTGGCGATGTCAATTGATGCGGAGGAGCGGCGGCCGCGGCTTGAGCAATGTGACCGGAGGGTTTGTCAGGGCCGGCCGATCAAACCGATCGCGCTGCGCATGGTGTACGAGGCAGCGCAGACGGCGAAGATTCCTATTCTCGGCATGGGCGGAATTGTGACGCCGGAAGATGCGGTTGAATTCATGCTCGCGGGGGCGACGGCGGTGCAGGTGGGCACTGCAAGCTACGCCGATCCGCGCGCGACGGAGCGGCTGGCTCACGGGCTAGAGTCGTGGTGCAAGAGCCACGATGTGGCAAGGGTGGCGAGCTTGACGGGAGCGATGGAGAAGCAGGCGAAAACGGAATAGGGGATTGTCGCAAAGAGAGGCCCCACTCGCGAGGCGCCTTTTTGACGGCTCGTGTTAATAGCGGGTTTTCTTTGACCGTTCATCAGGAGCAACCCCCAACTCGCCACTGCCAACCGATGCACCGTTAGGCAGGAAGCACCGTAACGGGCTCTCCTTTTTTCACCGTGTAAGCAATTACGAAACGCGCGGGCTCGGTCTCACTTGCGTTCCGGGAAATTGTGTGAAGGCGCTCCGCAGCATCCCGAAAGGCCTCGCCACCATGGATCTCAACGGCCGAATCGTCGCCGAATGCCGAAAGCAAGTTTCCGCTGAGCATGTAGCCCAGACCAACCACCGGGTGACGATGCCCACTGCCATCGGCGCCAGGGGGATACTCAATCAAGTACAGGCGAGTCTCCCAGCCTGGCAGACCCTCCACGGCGGACGAACATAGAAGTCTGCGCTGAATCGGCGCGCTTTGGTTTTTCATTTTGTTTGTCACAGTTGATCCTGCGTCGATTCATCTTGATGTTGAAATGTGGGCGGCGGATTCAGCGATTGGGGCTAAATCAGAACGGGGAGTCTGGGGCGAGAAGAGAATCGAAGCGCTAGAAATTCGATGCGCCTGCTGCCCGAAATCTCTCAATCTTTTAAAACGTAAAAGTTGACTGGAAGACGATGGTGCGGTTGCCGGGCGTGGGGTTGCCGAACTGTCCGCCGGCGAGCGATTGCGTTTGATTGAACAGGGGAGAGAGCAGAACGCCGTTGGGCGTGCCCAGGTTGACGATGTTGAAGAGGTTGTTGGCGCCCGCAACGAGGGTGAGATTGTAGCGGCGTGGAGCAGCGGCATCGAGACGAATGGCCGCGCCACCACTGCTCAAACCGCGCCCGCCAACACCACCACCACCGCCTCCCGGCGTGAAGGTCTGGCCCTCACCTGCCTTTTCAATTCTTGGGCCAATGCCGAAGACCTTGCTGATGCGCAGATGATAGACGGCGTTGGCCGGTCCCAGCCCGATGCCATAAGGGACGATGGGCTCATCTTTGCCGACGGGGTCGGTGTCGAGGCAGCCAAATTGCGTGGAGATGACTCCCGCGGCGCCACATGTGCCGTAAGCGGGACGCGCGTTGAACTGATTGTTGCCGGTGAGGTCGTTGCCGATGGTGAGGTTGTAAGGCGTGCCCGATTGCGCGGCAAACAAGGAGGCGATGACGATTCCATGAGGGGCGGTATAGCTCTCGATGAACATGGCACGATTCCGGATGCCGAAGGTAGCGCGGCCATAATCGAAGCCGGGATCCTGCGCAATGGATGGAAATGAGTTGACGCCCTGCGTGTCGCTCTTGGCTTCGTTCAGCGTGTAGTTGCCGCTCAGCGTCAGGTGCTTGAGCTGAATGCTCGAAGAGGCGATGAGCTGATTCTGGCGATAGAATCCGCCGGATTGGAACTGGTAATTGTAGAGCGCGGGCGTGGGACCGGTGACGGTGTAATCGGCGGTGTCAAAGATGGGCGCAGTGACGTTGTTGGAAAGATACTGGTGAACTCCCTGTGTGTAGAGATAGGTGACGTTGCCCATGATGTGCTTTGCGATTTGGCGATCGACGCCGACGCCGCCCTGCATGTCGAGTGCGGCGTGGAAGTGGGGATCGATGGTGTGGTAGGAAGGTACGAATGTGGCGAGCGAAGTAAGGACGGATGGCGGTTCGGGGGCGTTGGGGTTGTAGAAGCCGGGATTGGTGACGACATAACTTTTCTGGTTGATGCGATTGTCGTGGATAGTCTGCATGAGGTAGGGCGCGGCGCCTCCACCATTGAAGGCGTTGGGCACGGTGAAGCGGTTGTAGAACCATCCATAGCCGGCGCGGATGACAGTTCTCGCAGGAGCTTTGCCCGTGGTGTGGCCAGGGCTCCACGCGAGAGAGACGCGCGGCGCAAGGTCGGCGCGATCGCGGATGCGGTTCTGACCTTCGTAGCGAACGCCGAGGCCCATCATGAGATTTGGTTTCCAGCGCCAGTCGTCCTGTAGAAAGAGCGAGCCATCGAAGAGGATGGCGCGCGCAAGAGGATTGTTGATGACGGTGGCGGAGTATTGCGTGGGCGTGCCTGCCAGGTAGGCGGCGACATTCGAAAAGAAATAGCTGCCGTTGGAGCCGGCGGTGGTGAAGTTGGCATCGCGATAGGCGCGAAGGCGCGTGCCGAAGCGGAGGCCATGGCGGCCGGCGGTTGCTGTCCAGTAATCCTGCAGCACGAATTGGTCTTCGTGATTCTGCGTGGTCCCCGAGCCGCTGCCGCCGGTCGAGAATGCGCCCTGAACCGTGACCGAGGGGATCAATGATGCCGGAGTGTTGTTGCTGCTGGTGCGGCTCCAAACAAAGCGAAGCTCGTTGAGGAGCCGCGGGCTGACGATCATGGTGTCGCCCGTTTGCAGCTCGTTGAAGATGGTGGTGCCGCTAGTTGCCTGCTCGGGAAGGCTGAGCGTACCCACGCCGGTGCCCGCCTCCGTGAGCCGATAAAACGCTTCGCGGACGGTGATCATGTTGTTCTTGCCGAGCTGGAAGTCGACGCGCGGGCCGATGGAGAGATAGGTGCTGGGAGTGGGGAAGGGCTCGGCGATATTCTGCGTTGTGTTTTGCGGATTGAGCGCGTTGACGATGGTTTGATTCTGGCGGTCGAAGCGAGTGGCGTGGAAGAAATAGCTCGCGTTCTTCGCCAGCGGGCCGCTGATATCGGTATAGAGGCCGTACTGATAATAGCTGGGCTGCTGCACGATGAACGGGTTGGATGTGTTGAGCGCCGAGTCGATGCCATAGGCGTTGACACTGCCATGGAATTTCTGCGTGCCGGGCTTGGTGATGATCTCAATGCGCCCGTATCCGATGCGGTCGAATTCGGCGGAGAAGGGATTCTGGTTGACGCGCACTTCGAGGATGGAGGACTTGGGTGGAATCTGGCCGCCCTCGAATCCGTCAATGTAGATTTGGCCGCCGTTGGGTCCTGCGGCGGGGCCGGCGAGTGCCTGCAACTCATTCTGGAGTTCGTCAGGATCGTCGGAGAGCGCATCGAGCGCGCTGCCCTTGATGACGATGGCGCCTGCGTTCTGATCGGGGCTGATGCTGACACTTTGATCCTCGCTCTCGACAGTGACCTGCTGCTTTTCAACTTCGATGGTGAGAGGGAGGTTCAGTTCTTTCGACTGGCCGGAGGTGAGAGGAATGTCAGAAAGAGTGAGTGGTGCAAAGCCTTCCGCGGTGACTGTAACGCTGTAAGAGCCGGGAGCGAGAGCGTGGAAGGAATACTGGCCATCGGCGGAGGATTTAACCTGGCTGGTTTGGGTGCCGTTGGTGAGCGAAATGTCGGCGCCAGGCACGACGGCTCCGCTGGGATCCTGCACCTGGCCGTGCAAAGCGGCGGTTTGCGCTGCACCTCGCGAGGGCAGAACCAAAGCGATAAAAAATAACAAGACGACAAGGATGCGCAACTTGAGAGTCATGATCTCCTGGTTATGGCGGTTCTCCTCCAACTATGTGTCATCTCCGGCTTGTCTCAGGGTGGCTTTCTCCTGGTGAAAAAGCCACGTTGCGATCGTGCCTTGGTCTACATCTGGAGGAGAGCCACTACACCGGGGAAGGTTGACTTACTTTGTTCGACGAAAGCGTTTACCAAAAGAGAGCTTGCCGGGTGCTTACGAACGTAAAACGCTGCGCGAGGCGACCGGTTAACAAATACCTACGCACGGCACGTTGAAATGGTTCCGTTGGCCTGCTTTCAAGTGACGAGTCGCTCGAGGACGTCGATCGGCGATGCTGTTGACGCGACTGTAACAATGGAGACAAAAAACGTGTGCGTGGTGACGACCGGGCTTCTGCGAGTGACCAGACGCGTTGTGGGCACTCATTTCTTTAGACACCGCGAGCGTTGGGAGTGTTCCCGGGTGCGGCGGCCGGAGACCCTCAGGCTTCAATAGTTTTCTTGTCGATAGCGTTGCGAAAGACGAGGCAATGGGAAAGATGGGGCAGTAAGAAAGACGGGGCAATGCAAAGGACGACATGCAAAATTTGTGAGCTGCATGATTGTGTAGACGTGTGCGCGAAAGGTTACGTTTGCGCACGGTTGGGTTCGCGGTTGACGGACGATGTTCGTTGCCGATTCAGGCCAGCTTCCAGGGCGCGCGATACGGCCGCGAGAGTAGAGCGCTAGCTTCGCTGTCGCCGACGATTTTCTCCTCTGCGACATTCCATTCGAGCTTGCGGCCCACAAGCATGGAGATGAGGCCGAGATGGCCGGGAATGGTGGAGTGATGCGCCGTTTCAACCGGCGTGATGGTGGGCTTGCGCGACTTGACGCTGTCAAGAAAATTGCGCCGATGCTCAGCGGACTCGTAGAGCTTGATCTTGCGCATCGATTCGGGAAGGGAATCGGGCTTGATCCAGTCGTGATTGGATGCATCGAAGCCGCTGCGATCGACCCATACCCAGCCGTCTGTGCCGATCCATTTGGCCCCCATGGCGATGGCCGGATGGCCGCCGGCGATGGTCATGGTGACGTCGCCTGGGTATTGCGTGACTTCCTTGCGGTATTTGCATTCGACGCGGTAGATCGTCGAGGTATTCCAGAGGGCGTTTGCTGCGGGAAACTCGCCATGGCCTTCGATTTCAGATGGGCCGGTCGAATCGAAGCCCAGGCCCCAGTGGGCAATGTCGCCGTGGTGGCCGATCCAGTCCATTAACTGGCCGCCGCCGGTGTTGTAATTCCAGCGCCAGTTCTTGTGGACGCGGGCTTCGATGTAGGGCTCCATTTTCGATGGGCCGATCCAGGTTTCGAAGTCGAGTTCCTGCGGAGGATCGGTGACGGCAAGGTTCCATGCTGCAGTGCCGGGAACGACCAGGGCGGGATCAGTGATTTTGCCGGGAAGCGAGGCGAGTTTGGCGAGCAGCGCGGGTTCAGTGCCGGCAAAGTCGTGATGGCCGCCGGGCAGGCCGACCTCGACATGCATCACCGTGCCGATGAGACCGTTGCGGACGATTTCGGCGGCTTTGTGGAAGGAAGGCAGCGAGCGCTGCCACGAGCCCGTCTGCCAGATGACATTGTTCTGTTCAACGGCGCGCACGATGGCCTGTTGCTCGGCGATGGTGCGGGCCAGCGGCTTCTCACCGTAGATATCTTTTTTGCGGTTCGCGGCCGCAATCGCTACCAGCGCATGCCAGTGATCGGGCACCGCGATCATCACCGCGTCAATATCGTCGCGCGCCAGCAGTTCGCGATAGTCGTGATAGGCCTTGCAATCCTTGTTCCCATAGCGGGTGTTGATGGTGTCGACTGCGGCCTGCAGATGATTCTTGTCCAGATCGCAGGCGGCAACGACCTGGCAGTCCGGCTGCTCGAGAAATACCTTGGTGTTGGACGGCCCCATCATGCCCCAGCCGATGACGCCCAGCGTGATGCGGCCGGATGGGAACGAACGAGCAGCCTGACCCAAGGCGCTGCCGGGCAGGATCGCAGCGGCTGCGGCGGTCTTGAGGAAATCGCGACGTGAGAACCGAGAGGCGAGCGATGCTGCAGATTGCAGCGAGCCAGGCTGATGAATTTTCATGATTGTCTTCGCATTCTTTTTATCACTACAGGCGACCTAGTGGAGCATCGCGCGCGAGAAAGGATGAACGCGCGCGATCTTTGGCTAAAGGCGCTTGATGAAGGCGAGGGCTTCGGCCAGTTGCGGGAAGCGTGCCTCTTCGGCTTTGAATTCGCGGGAGTGGACGCAGCGGCGCAGGCCGCGCGTCTTGACGGGATGCTTGAGGTGCAGCATCTCGTGGTAGAGCAGGTACTCGATGGCGTAGCGCGGACTAGAGGGGCGATCGAAGACGCGGCTGACGACGATGGTGTTGTGGGCGGCGTCGTAGTGGCCGAGCGAGCGCTTGGCATTGTGCTCGCTCCATGTGAGTTCGGGGCGGCCGAGCAGCCCGCCGAAGAAGCGCATGTTGAGCGAGTCGAAGACTTCTTCAAGATGGTAGTAGCGGCCTTCGGGGCCGAAGTAGCGCTTGCTGCCGCGCGCGTGCGGATGAGTTCGGTCTGGCGCGTGACCGCGGCCTCGAAGAGAAGCGCTTGTAGCGGAGATTGTGCGCGGCGTGATGGGCTTGCGATAAAGCTTGGCGAGAAGGATGTGCGCGATGGCGTGGAGGACAGGCTCCGGCGCGCCTTCGAGCAGATCGGAGAGGCTTACGAAGATCTTGCCTTCGCGCAGGCGGATGGTGGTGTTGAGCGAGGTGAAGCGCCGGAAGCGCACTTGAATGGGAGGCATGGGCGCGCGTGGGCGGAGGGCGCGATACTCCTCCTGAAAGATGGGAACGACGTCGGGGGTCACCGAAGCCAGAATAACAAAGGACAGGGAATAGGGAGTAGGGAATAGAGTAGGTTTCACTGCCTGAGTTTTCTCATTATGACAACCAGCATCCGGCCGATTTCATCGCAAAGACCTTCCGCGGCGTGCCTATTCGACTCTGAGCCGAAACCGAGCCCACTTGCGATGACGAGTTGAGTCTGCACCTCGGAGTTTGAGCCCCCTCGCATGACCGAGAAATTGAACATACTCACCTTTTGTTGATTTGCCATAGCCTTCAGCGATGTTGCTGGCAATTGAAACCGAGGCTCTTCGCAGCTGAGTTTGTGAGGCCGAATTGCTCAGATGCAGGAAAGGAGGCCGTGAGCCTGTAGATTGCGAAGCTGAGCTCAACGGCTCTTTGTTACACAACGAGATCCTTGAATGAGCCAGTCACTCACGCTGCACCCTCCGCTTATAAGAAGTCCAGCGGAAGATGCTAACATCGCCATCGCAGATTTTCTCGTGAGTCTCGTAACTCGCTGTTCCTATTCCCTATTCCCTACTGCCTGTCCCCTGCTTCAATTTGGTTCGGCGCGGTCCTGACCTTTTCGTCGGGATGGGCTTTGAAGTAGGCTTCCTGGTCGGCAGTGATCTCTTTGCTTTGATGGCGAGATCGCCGACGCTGTCGAAGGCCTCCTTGAGCGAAACTTCAAAGCCGGGTTCGCTGGGCAGGTCGTGAAGAATGGCTTGCCAGCGCGCGACGCCGTCGTTGAGCCCTTTGAGAGACTTGCGAATATCGGCTTTGCGCTCGGAGTACAAGTCGAGGTTGTCGCCGAGTTCGTCCATGAGGGCGGTAAAATCCTGAAGCTCACCGTCAAGACGCTGGCTGCGGGCGGGGCCCTTGGCGCGCTTGATCAAGCCTTGAATGGTTTCAGAGTGTTCATCGATGAATTTGACGTAAAGGTTGACGCGCGCTACGGGATCGATGCCGGCCTCGGCGATCTGGTCACTGGTCCTGGGTCAGCGGCTCGCGTTTTTCCTTTTGCGCGCGGAGCAGGCGGAGTGAGTGGGGACGCAGCGAGCAGGCAGAGAACGAATGGCAGCGAGAGTGCGCATGATGGCATCCCTTCGGCGCTTCTATTCAAGCATAAATAGAGAATAGGTAGCGAGGACAGAGAACAGGATTAGAAACAGGACGGAGACGGAGGGAAAAGGGAACAGGGAATAGGGAATAGTAAACAGCTAACAGCAGGCAGTGAAAATGACTGGGGTGCGGCGCAGAGCGGGGGTGGGCGAGTGATTCCCGAATTCTGAGAGAAGAGAGGTGTGGCGCGCGGCGTGCTATTTGCTGGAAGACCTGCATCATGGCAGCATTTTGCGCCTGGTTCACCTGCGAGAGGGTCTGCTGCCACGAGCGGCCGATCTTCAATGCTGCTGGAGTGGAGCATCTCACTGAGCCGGAAGGCGGTCTGGCTCAGCATGATCTCGGCGTTCTTGAGGCGCTTGTCGTTGTCTGCCAGCGAGAGATGGATCTTCTGTGCGATGCTCTGGATCCGCTGGAGCAGGCCATTGGCCTTGGCGACGTCGCCGGCCTGGTA
The DNA here is from genome assembly GCA_963758785.1 of uncultured Acidobacteriaceae bacterium. GTDB lineage: Bacteria > Acidobacteriota > Terriglobia > Terriglobales > Acidobacteriaceae > Telmatobacter. The sequence goes on along the minus strand of CAVWXA010000002.1, from coordinate 1,019,310 downwards.
TTGGCGGATGCTCAGCTCGGTCATCTGCTGCACGAGCTGGGCGTAGAGGAAGCATTGGTCGCGCGGTTGGCCTGGCTGGCCTTTGCCTCAAGGGCTTCGATGGCCTTGCAGGTCGGGTGACTGTCGTCAGGGGAAGAAGCGCGCACGGGGCCAACGTTCAGGCCCAGTACGAGGAACGCGGCGATTGGAACCACAGTCCGCATAAGGGACCTCCGCCGATGCGGTTCTGCCCCAAAAGTTGTCACCATATTAGGCACATTTCACAGCGAACCGCAAGAACTAAGATGCGAATTTTGTGGAATGCCATGGTACCGAGAAGGCAAGGAGGGGTGAAACAGGCGCGACCCGAAGGCTAGTAGCCCGCGGAGATTCGAAGCCTATTTTCCGAGGATCTGGAGGCGTTGGCGGGCCTGCCACTCCTGATCTGGGAATTTGCCGGCGGCAGCATCGAGAAAGCGGTGGTAGTAGGTGGCCGCCTGGTGTTTTCTGGTGCAGCGAATCGTAGGCGGTGGCCCAGAGGAAGAGGGTTGAGGCGTTCTCAGGGAGGTAGCGGGAGCGCATGGTGAGCGCGTGCAAGGTGACGTCGGGACGGCCGGTGCGCGAGGCGGCAAAGGCCAGCCCGCTCCAGCCGTCGACGTTGGCGGGGTCGATTTGGGTGGCCTTGTCGAAGACGGCGAAGGCCTGAGGCGAGCTGGCCTTCGTGGACAAGATTCTGGCCGTGCGCGACCAGCAATTCGGCATCGTCGGGAGCGGCGGCAAGGAGGTGGAGATAGAGCTGATCGGAACCGGCATAGTCGCCGGCGTCGGCCAGGACCGCGGCCAACATGCGGGTGATGGCGGTGTCGGCGGGGTGAGCGGCGTGGAGCTTTTGCAGCAGCGGCAGCGCCTCGGCCTTGTCCTGGTCGGCGAGTACGGTGGCGAGCTGCGGCGGTGAGGGTGGGGTCGTCGGGAGCTTTTTGGAGCGCGGCGCGAAGCAGGGTCTCGGCGCTCGGCATACTGTTTGCGCAGGATGAGCAGGTGCGCGAGACCGGCGCTGGCGGGGGCGGAATTGGGATCTTTGGCGAGGACGCGGCGATAGGCGGCTGCGGCGGCGTCGTTCTGGCCGGTTTTCTCAGCCAGTTCGGCGGCGAGCAGCGTGTCAGGGGCTGTCTCCGGCGTGAGCTTGAGGGCCTCGAGCAGATCGTTTGAGGCGGAGGCGGGATTGGAGTTGCGATCGATGCGGGCGAGAGCGCGCCAGGCGCGAGCTTTGAGTGCGGGTCCGGCATCGCCGGGATCGAGAGTGGTGGCGGTGGCGAGTTCGGGACGGGCGTCGGCCGGCTTGTTTTGTCGCGCGAGAAGCAGGCCGAGCGAGATGTGCGCTTCAAACGATTTGGGATCGGCGGCGATGGCGCGGCGATAGAGAGCAGGCGGCATCGTCGAGACGATTTTGGGCGTCGGCCACGTAGCCGGCGTCGAAGAGAGCGCGGGCGTCAGCAGGGTGAGCGGCAAGCCATGGATCGAGTCTGGCTTCGGCGGTTTTCCAATCGGAGCTGGCGATGGCGGCTTCGGCAGCTGCGACTTGATCGGAGACAGGCTGACTGGTTGCGGTGGGGACGCCCGTGGTTTGCGGATTGGCTCCGGAGGTCGACGAGGAATCCTGGGCTAAGCCGGAGGGCGGGACAACAAACGAGGCGAAAAGCAGGGCGAAGAAAGCGAAACGAAGCACGAAATCCCTCGATGAACAGTTTACTGGTTGGAGCGCTGCAGGCTAAAGGTTGAAAGCGCGCCGGCGCGGTGGGCGAAGCAAGATCGGGCGCAGAGCAAAAGTGACCAGAACTGGGAGCGAAGAGAGTTCATAGTCAGGCGAGGAGAATAACTATGCCTGAGCAATTTGAAAATCCGGAAGCCACGAAACTGGAAGACGCGATGGTCTCGGAAGAATCAGCGCAAAAGAAGATCGAATATATCGCTGAGAAGGCTGCCACAAGATCCACAAAGACGGAACAGAAGTCCGATCAGGATCGTCCCATCTTTTCGAAGTGACCGGCGTTCCAAGGCCTCTTGCATTAAAGAGGAAAAACTGCCGAGCACAAGGGATATGGGGTGATTCCATGTTCAAAACCGTGCAGAACCACATTCCACTCAACTCCGCCTACCTTTGCCAGGACTGCGACTCGGTGGGCAATAATGCGATGCATTGCCCGGCGTGCGCCTCGGGGGTTTTGATGGGGCTTGCGAGGGTGCTTAATCACCGGAGAAAACTTGCTGAAGCAAAGTTGCTCCTGATGCGGAAACTGGCCGCATAAACTGCATCGATCCTGACCTCTTGCACGAGATTCCGCACGGATTGCGATTGGCGCCACAGGAATTCTGTGCGCGGACAAGCGCCGATTCCGCCCTAAGCGAACAAAGAATCCTGGGCGAATGCGCGACACAAACAAGGAATGTGTTTGCAGGTAACGCGGGAACGGCAAAACGAGTCCGAGAAATCCACAATCGATAAGATATGTGCTTAGACTCTTTTAGCCTGAATGGCGGCCTCGCAGCCGGACCCAGTATGCCACTTGCGTAACAATCCAAGTGCGCACTGGTAACGGAGCGAATCAACTAAAGGACCATGGCGCACAACGATTTGGGAGTGCAACTTTGAAGCATCACGTGGCATCTTAATAACAGTACAGATGCGTGATAAGGCCACATAACTTTACGTATTTGTCGAACGCCAGTACAACAGGTGAAACCATGAACTTCAAGACCATGCAGCATATCCCCCTGACGTCTGCGTACTTGTGCGCGAACTGCGACTGCATTGGTGACTGCGCGGAGCAATGCCCTGCTTGTGCTTCGCACACCCTTTTGGCACTAGCCAACATTCTGGATCGCGGGGTCGAAAGCGATTCATTGGAATTCGCCTACTCAGGCGGACACGCCTTGGCGGCATAGTTCTTCACTTTCGCAGTCATCCAGTTTCGCGCCCAAACCTCCGTTTTGGAGGTGTGGGCTTTTTGCGCGAGTACGAGCAGGCAGGAATAGAGCGCCCCGGTCGCGCTGAGGGCGAGGGCTGCCCTTGTGCCGATTGCTTCGCGGGAGTCGCAACGCGATCGATCGCGAGGGCGGAGAAAGCACCGCTTGCCGCGCAATTTATAATAAAGAATGGCTGGTTGCGCCCTGAGCCTCGCTGAGGCGACTGTGACGCCGCCGGAACTGATTACTGCCGGTGCCTTTCCCTTTGAACGATGCCATCATCATCCGCGGCGCGCGGACACACAACCTGAAGAATCTCTCCTGCGAGATTCCCCACGGCAAGCTGACGGTGGTCAGCGGCGTGTCGGGCTCGGGCAAGAGTTCGCTGGCCTTCGACACCATCTATGCCGAGGGACAGCGGCGGTATGTGGAGTCGCTTTCGGCCTATGCGCGGCAGTTTCTGGAGCGGATTGAGAAGCCGGATGTGGACGAGATCGACGGCCTGGCGCCGGCGATCGCCATCAAGCAGAAGAACACGACGCGCAATCCGCGCTCGACGGTGGCGACGGCGACGGAGATCTACGACTACCTGCGGCTGCTTTACGCGCGCTGCGGCGACGGTGCACTGCATTTATTGCGACGGGCTGGTGAAGCGCGATTCGGTGGACGAGGCGGCCGAGGCGATTCTGGCGCTGGGCGAGGGAACGCGGCTGAATGTGCTGTTTCCGGTGATGAGCGCGGACGCCTGCGGCGGAGACCGGACGCGAAGGCGGCGGCGAAGGCGGCGAGGTCGCGCGGCGAAAGCAGCGGCAAGGCCAAGGCCGCGGCGAAGGCGGGCGATTCGCCGCATACGGAGGCGCTGAAGGCGCGGCTGGCGGAGTTGCGGGCGAGCGGATTCAACCGGCTGTGGCAGCAGGGAAGGATCTTCGAGTTCTCGACGCCGGAGTCGCTGCTCGATCTGGACTTCACGCTCCGGTGTTTGTGCTTCTGGACCGGATTGTGGTGAGCGCAGAGAATCGCGCGCGCATTGTGGACGCGGTGGAGATTGCGTATCGCGAGGCGGGCGAAGTGATCTTTGAAGAGGCTGCCGCGCGACGAAGACGTGCGGAGCGCAGAGCGGCTGCGGTTTTCAGGGCGCGTACGAGTGCACGAACTGCCACCGGCCGGGGCGCGAGCCGGAGCCGCGGCTGTTCAGCTTCAACAATCCGTTTGGCGCGTGCCCGCGCTGCCAGGGATTCGGCAACACGGTGGATTACGACCTGAACCTGGTGATTCCCGACCAGGGCTGAGCTGACGGGCGGCGCGATCGATCCGTGGAACCGGCCGAAGTACCGGCCGTGGTTTACGCGAGCTGCGCAAGCGCGCGGCGGAGCTGGGCGTGCCGCTGGATGTGCCGTGGCGCGATATGCCGCGAAGCGGCGCGCGAGACCGTGCTGCGCGGCAAAGGCGGCTTCGCAGGCGTGTACGGGATTCTTTGCGCAGATGGAGCGCAAGAAGTACAAGCTGCACGTGCGCGTGATGCTGAGCAAGTATCGCGGCTACGCGGAGTGCCCGGATTGCCGCGGGCAGCGGCTGCGGGCCGAAGCGCGGGCGGTGCGGCATTGAACGGGCAAGAACATCTGCCAGGCGACGGCGCTGACGATTGCGCAGGCGAAGGAGTTCTTCGACGCGCTGAAGCTTTCGCCGATGCAGGAGGAGATTGCCGGGCCGATTCTGGACGAGGTGCGGCAGCGGCTGAGTTTTCTGGATGCGGTGGGGCTGGAATACCTGACGCTGGACCGGCTGGCGTCGACGCTTGAGCGGCGGCGAGGCGCAGCGGATTCAACTGGCGACTTCGCTGGGTTCGCGGCTGGTGGGCGCGCTGTATGTGCTGGATGAGCCTTCGATCGGACTGCACACGCGCGATACGGCGCGGCTGATTCACATTCTTGAAGAGCTGCGCGACCTGGGAAACACGATCCTGGTGGTGGAGCACGATGCGGATATTCTGCGCGCGGCCGATCATCTGCTCGACCTGGGGCCGGGCGCGGGCGAGTTTGGCGGCAAGCTGCTGGCCGAGGGCGTGCTGGCGGAGATTGAGGCCAATCCGGCTTCGCTGACCGGGCGCTATCTGAGCGGGAAGATTTCGATTCCGGTGCCCACGCGGCGGCGCGTGCCGGGGCGCGAGAAGCTGGTGCTGCGCGGGGCGCGGGCGAACAACCTGCACGGGCTCGACGTGGAGATTCCGCTGGGAATGCTGGTGGCGATCACGGGCGTTTCGGGATCGGGCAAATCGACGCTGGTGCACCAGGTGCTGTATCGCGCGGTGGCGCGGGCGCTGGGGCAGAGCGATGGCAGCGATCCGTCCGGAGTGTTCACTTCGCTGACCGGCGTGGAGCGGCTGAACGATGTGGTGCTGGTGGATCAGACGCCGATTGGGCGCACGCCGCGGTCGAATCCGATTACGTACATCAAGGGATTCGACCTGGTGCGCGAGCTGTTTGCCGCGCAGCCCGAGGCCAAGCGGCTTTCGCTCACGCCGGGACATTTTTCGTTCAACGTGCCGGGCGGGCGCTGCAATACCTGCGAGGGCGACGGCACGGTGACGGTGGAGATGCAGTTCCTGGCCGACGTGGAGCTGCCCTGCGAGGACTGCAACGGCACGCGCTACCAGGCGAAGATTCTGGAGGTGCAGTACAAGGGCAAGAACATTCACGAAGTGCTGCAGATGACGGTGAAGGAGGCGCTGCGCTTCTTTGCCGGGCAGACCAAGCTGCTGGAAAAGCTGGCGGTGCTGGATGAGATCGGGCTCGGCTATCTGCGGCTGGGGCAGTCGGCGACGACGCTTTCAGGCGGCGAGGCGCAGCGCGTGAAGCTGGCGGCGCACCTGGCGCAGGTGCGCGCGGTGAATGCAACGGCCAAGCCCTCGCAGGCCAGCCGCGTGCTCTACATTCTGGACGAGCCGACGACGGGACTGCACTTCGACGATGTGTCGAAGCTGCTGACGGCGTTTCGCAAGCTGATCGACGGCGGCGGTTCGCTGATTGTGATCGAGCACAATCTGGACGTGATCAAGAGCGCCGATTGGGTGATCGATCTGGGGCCGGAGGGCGGCGAAGGCGGCGGACGCATTGTGGCCGAGGGCCCGCCGGAAGAGATTGCGAGCAATCTGCATTCGCATACGGGGAAGTGGCTGGCGCGGGTGCTGTGAGCTGGATCAGCGCGCAGTTTGCTACCGGGATGCGCCGGACGTTGCGAAAAGCACCAGCCGTGGCCGTGCAGCCAGCAGGATTGCATCTTGCGTGGTGCCAGTCGCAGCGCAGTGAGCGCACGCTCGAGCCTTCATCGCGCTTGAGCGCTTGCGCAAGCTCATCGCTCACCGCGGGTCGCGCGCTCCATCAAAATCGACAAAGAAAACTGAGCCGTGAAGCGTGGCCGCGAAGAGGTCCGCGCTTTTGCGGATGAGGTGCGCCATGGTTCCCGGCCCTCGCGTGGAGGTGAGGGGAAAGAGAAGCTTGCCTTCGGGCTTGACGGCGGCGAGCCATGCGGCGAGAGGATGCGTGGCGCCGGCGCTGACGACGATGACGTCGGCAGGATCGAAGGGGCCGCGCGAGCCGTCGGCATGGATCACTGTGACTTGCGGCCACGGCTCGAGCGCGATGCGCGCGCGGGCCGCGAGGCCTTCGTCGATTTCGACCGCGACGACTTTGCCGGACGGGCCGGTGAGCTCGGCGAGGATGGCCGTGTAATAGCCGGTGCCGCAGCCGAGATGGAGCACATGATCGCCGGGATGCACGCCGAGCAGGTCAAGATGAATGGCCCAGAGGCTGGGCTGGCCATTGTTCAGGCGCTTGGCCTCATCGAGCACGATGAGCGCGTCGCGATAGACGCGCGCGGGGATCGGCATCTTCAGTGAACCAGTGGCTGTGCCGCTGCGTTGGATGATCCATGGGCCGGGCCCCGCGAAGCGCTCGCGCGGCACGGTGGCGAAGGCGGCAAGAATGGCAGGCGACGAGATGTGGTTGTGCCGGCACAACTCTTCGGCGTAGAAGCGCCGCGCGGATTCGATTGAATCGGCTATGGAGGGCTGCATCGCGCTGACCGGCGCCGTGGCTACGAACACTTGTGAGACCGGCGCCGCCTTACGCAGGGATTATAGGCTCGCGCGTGCCGTGGTGCGCTGTGAGCGGAGAGATTGAGGGTTCCGGGCGACCGCGTTGTTAACGTTATCGAAGCCCATTTGCCAGCGAGGGCGCGGATTCGGTAGAAAGGTGAAAGCCTTTTCAACGGGATCCGACGACGCGTCTGACAATGTCAACGATCCACGTCCAATTGCATCTGGTTGAAGATTACGTTTCGGGAGGAAGAAACCACCTTGAGCATCTCCGTTCCGCCGGCCGGGCAAGGAAACGAGCCATCGCTGAAGCTTGAAGATATTGAAGCGCCGCTGATTCCCGCGGGGCGATTGCTGCCGTTCATTCTCGTGACGGCACTCTTCTTTCTGTGGGGGGTGCCCAACAATTTTAATGACATCCTGATTCGCCAATTCATGAAGTCGTTCGAAATCAATCGGCTTCAAGCGGGTCTGGTGCAGTTTGCATTCTACCTGGGCTACTTTCTCCTCGCCATGCCGGCTGCACAATTGATGAAGCGGGCCGGTTACAAGGCCGGAATTCTCGTTGGCCTTTGTTTATACGGCGCAGGATGCATTCTGTTTTGGCCTGCTGCGATTGTCGGCAAGTACTGGTTCTTTCTGTTCGCGCTATTCGTGATTGCCAGCGGACTTGCGTTTCTTGAAACAGCGGCGAGCCCCTTTACCCTGCAGATCGGAGATCCTCGCAGCGCGGCACGGCGCCTGAATTTTGCTCAGGCGTTCAATCCGCTGGGGAGCATCTCTGCGGTGCTGATTGGCAGCCGGTTCATTTTTTCGGGGATCGAATTGAAACCAGCCCAGGTTGCGGCCATGCGGTTGGCAGGAACTTACGAGGCCTATCTTAAATCAGAGACTCTGCGCGTGATTGCGCCTTACCTTATTCTTGGAGCGATTGTGCTCTTCTGGGCAGTCCTCATTGCGCGCACGCCGTTTCCTCATACGGGTCTTGACTTTTCCGAGGACGCACTCGCCAACGATCATTCCAAATCGCTATGGAAGCGAAAGCATTTCGTTCTTGCTGTTGGGGCGCAGTTCCTTTATGTAGGCGCGCAAGTGGGCATCTGGAGCTACATGATTCCCTATGTGATTTCGGGAACTGGGATTGGGGAGCGGCAGGCGGGATATTGGCTTACAGGTGCGTTGGTTGCTTTTACAGTGGGCCGGTTCTTTTCCGCGTGGTTATTGAACTTCGTACCTGCGCACCAATTGCTGGGGAGCTATGCTGCGCTCAACACAGTGATTTGCTGCGTGGCCGTAATGAGGCCAGGATGGCTGGGCGTCTACGCCCTGGTTGCTGCAACCTTCCTAATGTCCACCATGTTTCCGTCGATTTTCGCGCTGGGCACCAGGGGTTTGGGGGCCCACACCAAGAGCGGCGCAGCTTGCATTGTGATGGCGATTATTGGAGGAGCGCTGATTACGCTGGCGATGGGGCGGGTGGCCGATCGCGTGAGCATTGCAGCTGCCTATATTGTGCCCGTGATCTGCTTTGTGGGCATCGCACTTTACGCCTGGTTTGGGTCGCAAATGGACCCGGAAGAGATTGCTGCGGAGAGCGCTTAGGGCGTTTCCAGAATTCTCATGCCCCATGCAGTTCGGTGAAAGGTGGCGTTTTCTTGAGGAAAACGCCGCTTGGCATTCAGGCTTCCGGGTATTGCAATTCCGGAACCGATTGAGTCGATTTCGCGCATCATGCGTCGCAGAGTGAACGCTGATTGAGGGCGTTCTTCGAGATCACTCCGCAACGACAGGATTGGTAAGCGAGCCCAGGCCTTCCATTGTGACGGTGACCGTGTCGCCGGGGCGAAGCCAGCGTTGCGGCTTGCGGCCCATGCCTACTCCCGCGGGCGTGCCGGTGGAGACGATGTCCCCGGGCAGCAACGGCGTAATGGAAGAGATGTATTCGATGAGTTCGGGGATTTTAAAGATGAGCTCGCGGGTGTTTGAGTTTTGCAGGACTTCGCCATTGATGCTGAGGCTGATGGCCAGCACGTGCGGATCAGCGATCTGTCCAGCTGGCACGATGGCGGGGCCCATGGGGCAGTAGGTGGGAAAGCTCTTGGCCAGCGACCATTGTGTTGTGGCGCGCTGCACGTCGCGCGCGCTCACGTCGTTGACGATGGTGTAGCCGTATACATGGTCGTGCCACGCGGATGCGGGAATGCGGTAGCCGCCCTTGCCGATGACGAAAGCCAGCTCGGCCTCGTAGTCGGGCTCAGTTGAGTTTTTGGGCAAAACAATGTTGTCGCCGGGGCCGATGATTGCGGTAGGCATCTTGAAAAAAACAACAGGAGAGGTGGGCAGCGCCATCTTGGATTCTGCGGCGTGGTCGCGGTAGTTGAGCCCGATGGCGAAGATGCGCGGAGGGTTGGCGAGCGGCGCGTGCAGGCGGACATCGCTCAGGTGGTGGCTGGGATAAGCGCCATGATCGTCGATCCAGGTGACGCCTGCGGCGATGGCTGCAAGAGTGTCAGCGTATCCGGCCGACGTGAGATCGACAACCAAGGCATCTTCTTCAACCAGCGCGCCGGGCAGGACTTTGCCGCCGGCAACGGAAAACGACACGAGCTTCATCAATCACCCCCGATGTTGCTGTTTAATCGGCGCATCGCGCCGGAGTTATGCGGCCGTCCAGCCGCCGTCGATGGTGAGCAACGAGCCGCTGACGAAAGCGGCTTCGTCAGATGCGAGATACCGGATGGCGGACGCCACTTCTTCAGGACGCCCAAGGCGTCCGACGGGCTGACGCGCGCGAAGTTCTGCGCGCATCTCTTCCTTGTTGTGCTTGTGAAATTTTTCGAGGTAGCCCTCGACGAACGGGGTTTGTACGGTGCCGGGACAGACGGCGTTGACGCGCAGGGTCTTCGGGTATTCGACAGCCAACTGGCGGGTCATGGCGATGACGGCGCCCTTGGTGGTGCAGTAGGCGAAGCGCTGCTTGATGCCGACAAGGCCCGAAACAGAGGCGACGTTGACGATGGAGCCGACGGCCTCGTGATGCTCGCGCGCGGCCAGCAGCAGCGGTAAAAAAGCGCGCGTGACGAGGTAGACCGAGCGAACGTTTACATTTATGAGCCGGTCGAAGTCTTCAGGCTCTGTGGTCTCGATGGAACCGACGTGACCGATGCCGGCGTTGTTGACGAGAATGTCGAGGCGGTTGATTTGCGCGACGGCCGCGGCGATGGAGTCGGGGCTGGTGACGTCGAGGTGCAAAGCGTGGGCGGAGCCGACGGAAGCAGCGAGTGCTTCGGCGGCGGGCAGATTGATGTCGGCAATCCAGACCTGGGCGCCGGCGCGGGCGAGTTCTTTTGCGGTGGCTTCGCCGATGCCGCTTGCGCCGCCGGTGACGAGGGCGATACGGCCATCAAGCGAAAAAGGAGCAGACGCGGAGGATGTCGACGGATCAGTCATGACGAAGTTTGCACGGTGAAGGTTAGAGCATGGTTCGAGCGAAGGGGCGGCTTAAGCGAGCAAGTGCGATTTTAAGGGGCCCGGTGTGGAGATCCCCTAGCTCGGGCCGCCGGATGGGTGTGCGACCGTCGCCGGGGTAAACAAGTATTCAGTATGGACCCGTCAAGAGGGGGCAGCATCAACTTTTTCGGGCGGCGGCCAAGACTTTCAAATATGCGCGGGCGGTTTCGGTGATGGTTTCAGGATGTCCGGCGTCGACGGCGGCGAGATTGACAAGGTCGCTGCCCACGCCGAGGGCGCGCGCGCCGGCCTTGATAAAGCTCTCGGCCGTTTGCAGCGTGACGCCGCCTGTGGGAATGATTTTGAGATGCGGAAACGGCGCCAGCAGGGACTTGAGATAGCTTGCGCCGCCCATGGCGGAGCAGGGAAAGATCTTGACGTAATCGGCGCCCGCGTTCCACGCGGTGATGGCCTCAGTGGGCGTGAGCGCGCCGGGGCAGGAGATTTTGTTGTTGGCTTTGGTTGTGTTGATCACCTCAGGATGCAGGCTGGGACTGACGACGAACTCCGCGCCGGCATCGATGGTGGCCTGCGCCTGATCGGCGGTAGTGACGGTGCCGGAGCCGAGCAGGAGTCCTTCGGACCGTACTCTTTCGTGAGTTCCTTCAGAAGGTCGATGGCGCCTGGGACGGTCATGGTGACTTCAACGACGGTGACGCCGCCGGCGATCATGGCGTCAACGACGGCGCGGCCCTGGGCGACGCTCTTGGCGCGCAGAACGGGAATGAGCCCGACGCGCTCGATGATTTGCTGGGTTGTTTCGGACATTTGTTCCTTTCAGCGGAGCTAGCGGAGTTGGCGGAGCGAGTAAAAAAAGCAGGTAAGCGAGTTGGCAAGTCCGCGAGTCGGCTCCGAAAACATTTAACGCGCAATGCGCGCCGAGCCGCCTTTGATGAGCGTTCGACTTCGGCAAGCGTGGCCATGCTGGTGTCGCCGGGAGTGGTCATGGCCAGCGCGCCGTGAGCGACGCCGCACTTGACGGCCCATTCGATGCCTTTGCCGGCGAGCATGCCGTAGATGAGGCCGGAGGCGAAGCTGTCGCCGCCGCCTACGCGGTCGAGGATGTCGATTTCGCGCTGCGGCACGTGGACGATCTTGTCCTCATAGAGCGCGATTGCGCCCCAGGCGTTGCGGCTGGCGGTTTGCGCGGTGCGCAGCGTGCTGGCCACGAGCTTCAGGTTGGGATACGCCGCCGCAACCTCGCGCAGCATCTCTTCGTAGCCGGCGATGGGCAACTCGGCGAAGTCCTCGCCGACGCCTTTGATGGCGATGCCGAGCATGGCGCGAGAAATCTTCTTCGTTGCCGAGCAGTACGTCCACTTTGCGCACGAGGTCGCGGTTCACCTCCTGCGCCTTGGCTTTGCCGCCGATGGATTTCCAGAGCGAATCGCGGAAGTTCAGGTCGTAGGAGATGGGCGTGCGCGTATTTGCGGGCGGCATCCATGGCTTCGACGGCGACCTCGGCGGTGGACTGCGGAGAGCGCGGCGAAGATGCCGCCGGTATGGAGCCAGCGCGAGCCGTTCAGATGGGCCAAAGATGGACTCCCAATCGAAATCGCCGGTCTTGACCTGGCTGATCGCGGTATGGCCGCGATCGGAGCAGCCGACCGCGGCGCGCACGCCGAAGCCGCGCTCAGTAAAGTTGAGGCCGTTGCGGACGGTGCGGCCCACGCCGTCGTATGGAATCCAGCGGATGAGCGAGGTATCGACGCCGCCCTGGAGGATGAAGTCCTCGACGAGGCGGCCGACGGGATTTTCGGCGAGCGCGGTGGCGACGGCGGTGCGCAGACCGAAGCAGCGGCGCAGGCCGCGGGCCACGTTGTATTCGCCGCCGCCCTCCCACACCTGGAACTGGCGCGCGGTGTGGATGCGGCCCTCGCCGGGATCGAGGCGAAGCATGACTTCGCCCAGGCTCAGGCAGTCCCAGCGGCGTTTGGAATCGGGTATCGATAGTGTGTTCATGGTCAATGAATAATTTAGCGCACCGGGGCTGCAGCGGTCTGTGATGCGGCTCGATGCGGGACCGCTGCGCGAGCAATCATTTAGGCTAGGTGTGTTCTAGATCAGCAGGGCTGCGCCGCAGGTTGTGGCGGCGGCGAACCAATATATAGGGCTGCCGATGCGGCCGGCCGGAGGGTAGATTGAAAGGGCAGGAGCTTTTTGATTTAAGCGGGCGAGTTGCGGTGGTGATGGGCGGAACGACGGGCCTGGGCCGCGAGATTGCGCTCGGATTTGCCACGGCAGGCGCCGATGTGGTGGCCAGTGCGCGGCGGCAGCAGCAGGTAGACGCCATTGCCACCGAAATTGAGGCGCTAGGCCGGCGCACGCTGCGCGTGGTGAGCGATGTGCTGGATCGGGCTTCGATGCAGCACTTGCACGATGCGGTGATTGAGACATTCGGCAAAGTGGACATCCTGGTGAACGCGGCCGGGCTGACAAAGAAGATTCCCACGCTTGAAGTGGAAGAGGCCGAATGGTCGCAGATTATCGAGACCAATTTGACGGGAACAATGCGCGCTTGCCAGATTTTTGGCCGCAGCATGGCGAAGGCGGGTTACGGACGCATCATTAATATTGCGTCGGTGACGGCGTTTCGCGGATTTTATCGTGTGGCGCCCTATGCGGCCAGCAAAAGCGCGGTGGCTTCGCTGACCAAAACACTGGCCGTTGAGCTGGCGGAAACGGGCGTGAATGTGAATGCGTTGGCGCCGGGTGTGTTTCCCACGGAGATGAGCTTGCCGCTTGTGGAGGGCACTCCGCGCGGCGAGGAGATCCTGATGCGCACGCCGATGCATCGGTTTGGCAAACCGCACGAAGTTGTGGGGCCGGCGATTTTTCTGGCGTCGGAGGCGTCGGCGTTTGTGACCGGCGAAGTGATTGCCGTGGATGGCGGCTACCTGGCCAGCGGAGTGAACTGCTGAAGACAGGGACCAGGGACTAGGGAGTGGAAAGGGGATCGATGGCGGAGGAACGCAAGCTGCGCATGGGGATGGTGGGCGGAGGGCCGGGAGCGTTTATCGGTCCGGTGCACCGCATTGCCGCGGAGCTGGATGGAAAGATCGAGCTGGTGGCGGGCGCGTTTTCGCAGTCGGCGGAGCGCTCGCGCGAGGCGGGCGCAAGCTTCCGCATCGATCCTGCGCGCGCGTATGCAGATTACCGGCAGATGATCGAGGCCGAGCAGCAAGCGCGCGGATGGAATCGACTTTGTCGCGATCGTGACGCCGAACCATCTGCATCTGCCCGTGGCGCTGGCTGCGCTGGAAGCGGGTATTCCGGTGATGAGCGACAAGCCGGCGACGGCGACCTACGAAGAGGCGCTGAAGCTTGAGGCCGCGGTGGTGAAGTCCGGGCTGCCCTATGGATTGACGCACACCTACGCGGGCTACGCAGATGGTGCGCGAGGCGCGGGCGATGTGTGCGGCGGGCAAGCTGGGCAAGATTCGCAAAGTGGCGGTGGAATATTTTCAGGGATGGCTGAGCGGGCCGCTTGAAAGCACAGGGCACAAGCAGGCGGAGTGGCGGACCGATCCCGCGCGCAGCGGCGCGGGCGGGGCTATTGGCGACATCGGCACGCATGCGTTTCATCTGCTCGAATACATCAGCGGATTGCAGGTGACGGCGATCAATGCCACGCTGCGCACCGTGGTTCCAGGCCGCAAGCTCGACGACGATTGCAATGCATTTTTGCGATTGAACAACGGCGCGGCGGGTACGCTGGCCTGCTCGCAGGTGGCAGCGGGCGAGATGAACGAGATGCATCTGCGCATCTATGGAGAAGATGGTTCGCTCGAGTGGCGGCAGCAGGATCCAAATCGGCTGATCGTGAAATGGCTCGACAAGCCGGAGGAGATTCATCACGCGGCGATGGGCTATCTTGAGCGCGCGATGCGATGGCAGTGGCGCGCGTACCGGCGGGGCATCCCGAGGGATATCTGGAAGCGTTCGCGGTGCTCTATCGCGAGTTTGCCGATGCGCTGATTGCGTGGAAGCAGGGCAACAAGAATCCGCTGCCGGCCACGCTGCCGGGCATCGAAGCTGGCGTGCGCGGCATGCGGTTTATCGAGCGCGCGATTGAGAGCAACCGCAAGGAGGGCTGGGTGGAATTCTAGAGCCAGATGTCAGCTCTCAGGTCTCAGCCATCGTTTCGTAGCAGCGAATTGATACCGCAGATGCGAATCTTGTGCAATCATCGCCGGGATCGGTCTCCTATCTGGCGGCGTCGACAGTGATCGCCCAGAACGCTGGCGGCCCGCCAGCGTACTCAAGAGACGCCGTGCTCCTCTCGTCCCGTGGAGCTCACCGAACGGAGGCGAACCGGCGTTCGAGGTCGCGACGATCAAACGCGAGCGATCCGGCAAAGTGCTGCGCTCGGAACTGGGTGGCGCGACGGCCGACGCTTCTTCACTTTCGAATATGAACCTCAAGTACCTGATCCAGTGGGCGTGGAGATCTGCAGGCGAAGCAAGTGGTGGGAGGTCCGCCGTGGATGGACGATGCACGTTTTGATATCACCGGCGAGATCGACGGCGATGGCGCTCCGACCGACCGCCAGTGGAAGATTGCTGTGCAGAAGCTCCTGATCGACCGATTCCAAATTCAGTTGCATCACGAAAAGCGAGAGATGCAGGCGTTCGCGCTGGTGATCGCCAAAGGCGGGCCCAAACTCAAGCCAGGTGATGGGAAGGTCAAGGTCCACCAGCACATGGGCTTCGGCGGCGCTCCCGGGCAGACGATGTATGGAAATGGCGATGAATGCCTCGATTGGCGATTTTATCGGCGAATTGCAACGCATTGTGATGAACAGGCCAATTGTGGACGAGACCGGATTGACGGGTGTCTACGATATGCGCACTTTTGAATTCACGCGTGAGGAGCCGGATGCGCTGGGCATGACGCAACTGCCGGATACTGCTGCTGCACCCAATCTTCTCGAAGCTTTGCCGCAACAGCTCGGATTGAAGCTTGAAGGGAAGAAGGCGCCGGTGGATGTGATCGTGATCGACCACGCGGAGCAGCCCGAAGCGAATTGAATCGAGTGAGGAGCAGAGGCGATGAAGACGATCAAAGGCCCGGGAATTTTTCTGGCGCAGTTTGCCGGCGATCAGGCGCCCTACAACACGCTCGAAGGCATGGCGGGATGGGCGGCGGGGCACGGCTATGTTGGCATCCAGATTCCGAGTTGGGATCGCAGGCTGTTCAATCTTGAGCGCGCCGCAACGAGCCAGGCCTATTGCGACGAAGTGAAGGGCATTGCCGCGCGTGCCGGGCTGGCGGTGACGGAGCTCTCGACGCACTTGCAGGGCCAGCTCGTGGCGAGCCATCCGGCGTTCGACACGCTGCTCGATGCGTTTGCGCCGGCGAAGCTCGCTGGTGACGCCAAGGCCAAGGCCGCGTGGGGCGTCGAGCAATTGCAGTGGGCGGCGAAGGCAAGCCGCAACCTGGGGCTCGACGGCACATGCTACATTTTCAGGCGCCCTAGCGTGGCCGTTTTTCTATCCGTGGCCGCAGACGGCCGGCAGGATTGATCGACGAAGCATTTGCGGAATTGGGCCGGAGATGGCTGCCGATTCTGAATGTCTTTGACGAAGCTGGCGTGGATGTATGCTTTGAGCTGCATCCCGGCGAGGACTTACATGATGGCGCGACTTTCGAGCGATTTCTTGCGGCTGTTAATCATCATGCGCGCGCGAATATTCTTTACGATCCGAGCCACATGGTTTTGCAGCAGATGGATTACCTGGCCTTTCTCGATCTCTATCACGAGCGCGTGCGCGCATTTCATGTGAAGGATGCGGAGTTCCGGTCGAGCGGCCGTTCGGGCGTTTATGGCGGCTATCAGGATTGGATCGACAGGCCGGGGCGGTTCCGTTCGCTGGGCGATGGGCAGATCGATTTTGGGCAGGTGTTCAGCAAGATGGCGCAATACGACTATCCGGGCTGGGCCGTAGTGGAGTGGGAGTGCTGCATCAAGCATCCCGAAGCAGGCGCGGCGGAAGGCGCGAAGTTTGTGCGCGAGCACATCATTCGCGTGACGGATCGGGCGTTCGATGATTTTGCCGGCGGGGGCGCGGACGGAGCGAAGAATCGAAGGATTCTGGGGCTCTGACCGCATGATTTCAAGCCCGGCGGTCGCCAATCCCAGGTCTCAAAATCGAGACCTGGGGCACCCCTTTTGATACAAAACCAAGCGGTCAGATCACTAGGCTTATAAGGTCCGCGGGCCATTTCAATCGTCGATTTCCGCAGCTTCACCGATCGGTGACGGCATTCTTCCCGGCGCGACGATGCCATATTTCAGATCGAGAAACTGCTGCAGCGGATCGGGGAGAAGCGCAGCCAGCTCCTGCCAGGTGAGCACCTTCAGCCGGACGCGCATCGCGGCGCTCCTGACCGCAGCCATGACCTCGAACCATTCTTCGCGGAGGTCGGGCCGGCGTTCGTCGTGGATGACGCAGAAGCTGCAATTCGCGGCGTGCGCAGCCAGCACGCTGCGGATGAGCTGATAGCTTGCGTAGCCGGGCTCGCCGGGCGGGCGAAAGCTGGTGTCGATGGGGAACGAAGGAATCCGGGATCAGCGATGACGCTTTCAAACTCCTGCGAGGTCGTTCTCAGGAAATTCGCTGGCCTGCATCCATCGGGCAGTGGCGATTTCGACGCGCGGCAACAGATCGCGATCGAATACGGCGTCGAAGTCGCGGTAGGCTTCAACGATCGAAGCGGCGCGCGTCTGGAAGCCGATTTCAGTCAGCTTTGCCTCGACCAGCAACGAGCCAAGACGCATATCCACTTCGGTGCGGTCGAATCGGCCGTTGGCGAGCGGAACGCGTGCCTTCCAGCCGAAGTTGGCTCGAGCTTCGTTCTCGACGCCGAGCGCATTGCGCACCGCGGCGGACTCCGCAACGCCTGGCGTGCAGAAGATGTTCATCAGCAGCGCATCGGAGCTCATGGAGGAGTCGAGTTCGCGCCAGCGCCGCGTGGGCTCGAGTTGCGGTTTTGGCAGCGAACGCGCCGCCTGCGCATGGACCTTGTCGAAGCGGCGCATCCACTCGGGGTTTGCCGTGATGGCGCAATAGGCTGGATCGAAGAAATTGCCGTGTAGGGTTTCCGCAGGCTCATACACGATGACTGCAGCGCCGCCGTAGCTTTCCACATGCGCGCGCCCGCGCGCGTATGCGTGATTGCGCAGGATCAGTTCCTGCCTGAGTTGCGCCGCGTACCAGCCCGCCTGCAATGCCATAAAGAGCAGCCTACACCGCGAAGTTCCAGGTACCCAGGCACTGCGCTCCAGGTTCCGGTTGTGGAAAAGAGCCTCCGCGTGGGCCAAGTTTTCCAATTTGTAACCTCGCCGCAACACACCTCTCATATCGCAGCAACATTCGATTGCTAGGTTCAGACCAGCATCGCAATCCAACTTTCCCCTACAACGAAGCTCAGAAAGATCCCAAATTCATGCATTCGGAGGTCAATCGTGGCACATCATTTTGCGCGCAGACGCACTCGTTTCAGTGCGCTCGCGTTCTCGATTCTCGCGTTGTTCATGTTTGCCGTTTCGCAGTTGAACGCCCAGGGGGCCAGCTCAAAACTCGAAGGAACGATTGTTGATGCACAAGGTAACATTGTCGCAAATGCGACGGTGACCGCGACGAATACCGCGACCGGGGCGAGCAAGACTGTTCAGGCTGACGCCAATGGCAGCTACTCGATCGACGGTCTTGCAGCCGGAACCTACTCGCTGGAAGCAAAAGGCACTGGATTCGCGGCGAGTTCGAAGCCTGGCATCATGCTGGGCGAAGGGCAGACACAGCATGTCGCTGTGACGTTGCAGATTAGCGCTGTGATGGAAGAAGTGACCGTGAATGCCGGCGTCGATTCCGTTGCCGTGAAGTCCGCGCCCAGCGGCGGCTACCTTGAAGAGCGGTCTGCGCAATCGCTGGTGTCGAATTCCTATATCGAGAACTACACTTCGCCCGTTGCCGACTACGGTGAACTGGTGCAGATTGTTCCGGGAGCATTTACAACGAGCTCCGATGGCATCGGGCTGGGCCAAAGCAAGACCTATTTCCGAGGATTCCCCGACGGCGATTACGATATCGACTTCGACGGTATTCCGTTTTACGACACTAATACCCCCACGCACCATTCGTGGTCGTTCTTTCCCGTGGAGTGGATCGGCGGCGTCGATTTTGACCGCAGCCCTGGTTCGGCGGCCACGATCGGGCCTACGCCCTTTGGCGGTTCCATTCACTACCTGTCAAAGCCGCTTTCGAGTGAGCGCGACTACCGCCTGACCGGCTCCTACGGCACGTGGAACACGAAACTGTACGATGGAGCATTCAACTCAGGGAACTTTGGAGTGTTTGGCGGCCCGGCGAAGTCGAACCTGTTTGTCGATGTGCATCATATGACCTCGGACGGCTACCAGAGCTTCAACTTCAACACGCGCAGCGCTGGTTCGCTGCTCTATCAGTACATGATTTCGCCCAAGACGGTGCTCACCGGCTTCGCGGGAGTGGTCCATCTGAACTCCAACGGCCCGAACATCAGCTCCTCACGTTGCATGCTCTATGGTTCGCAGCCCGCTTACGCTTCACAGTGCGCGTACAGTCTGTTTGTGAACGGGAGCACCACCGCTATGACGTTCAACCAGCCTTATACGGGGGCGGGTTACAAGTTTCTGCTGACGAATAATTCCGATCCGGCGAGCTGGTTCGACTACAAGTACAACACCTACCAGGTGTACACGGACTTTGAGTACATCGGCCTGAAGAGTGAGTTGGGCAAGGGCTGGTATATGGAATTGAAGCCGTACACGCTGAACTACGACAACGGTGAGCTCTATTCGAACGCGACGGCGATTACCGATGCTTCGACCATCAATTCAACGACGGTCCCCGGAGCGATTTCGGCCTCGACCACTGCAGGCGGCAAGCAGTCCTATTATTACGACGGAGTCGCCGTTGCGCCGTGCAACGTCTTCGTCGTAAAGAAAGGCGTGTCTGCTATTCCGTGCGGCATCGACAAGTACAACAGCT
This sequence comes from uncultured Acidobacteriaceae bacterium, assembly GCA_963758785.1. GTDB lineage: Bacteria > Acidobacteriota > Terriglobia > Terriglobales > Acidobacteriaceae > Telmatobacter. Next base: position 999,732 of record CAVWXA010000002.1, on the reverse strand, counting down.
ATCGCAAATACGGCGAGACGCTGCTCTTTACGCAAACGTCGAACCTGGGCGTACTTCGCACCGGCCTTTGGTATGAGTGGGCCAAGACCAACAGGCATCAATATCCCAGCGACCCAGTGAACGGACGGGCTGATCAAGCTTTGCCGAAGTTCAATGAGCAGTTCTGGACCAATTCCTACCAGCCATACGCAGAGTATGAGTTTCACCTGTTTCATGGGCTCAACATTACGCCGGGAGTGAAGTTTGCCGGTTACACGATCGAGGTGAGGCACCATGCCGACGACGGGGCGACAGTGGGCGAACTTGGCTGCGCGAGTACAACAGCGGCCTGCCAGAACCAGGTCGTCGATAAGGGGACGTTTACCGCATGGCTGCCTTCGCTCGACATTAATTACCGCTTCATGCCCCGAACTGGTCGGCGTACGTGCAAGGCGCGACGGGAAGTATCGTCCCGCCGAGCGCCGTCTACGACTACAACCAGACCTCGGCCTCGGCAAGTGCCGCGGTTCCGCAGCTCCAAACGCCTCCCAAGCAGCAGAAGTCTACGACCTACCAATTCGGCTCGGTCTTTAAAGCGAACAGGCTAGCCTTCGACGCCGATGCTTTTCGTGTCCGCTTCCAGAACAGCTACTCCTCGACTACCGACAACATTCCAGGTGACGTGGACCAGGGCGACACGATCTTTTATCTGCAGCCCAGCTCGATTACCGAAGGTATCGAATTCGAAACGACGGCGGTTCTGGTTCCGGGCGTGAATCTGTATCTGAATGGCACCGTGGACAACGCCTACTACGAGGGATCGTTGAACGCCAACACGACGAGCACCTCGCAAACGAACCCCGTTTACGAGCAAGCTCCCTCAGGCCTTTGGGTAGCGCAAACCCCGACCGATACCGAGATGGAAGGGCTCACGTATCGAGAGGAGCGGCTTCGATCTTGGACATCTTCAACAAGCGGGTTGGCGATGAACGGCTGGACAACGGCCAGTATCACAACCAGGCAAATCATTCCCCAGTTCAGCACGCTGGGTGCGTACTTGAACTACACGGTGCGCAACCACTCGCTGTTCGATCAGACCAAGATCCGGCTGAGCGGGACCAATTTGCTGGATGCCCATTACGTTCAGAGCAATTCACTGGCCGGATCGCCGAATCTGATCTACCTGAATGGCGGAGGAACGTGTACGACCCCAACCGCCTCTAACCCTTGCGATGCGTTCCGCACGGCTGGACCCACGCCCATCAACGGTCAGCGACACGCCCAGCCTGATGGCCGGCCGCAGCTTTTCGGTTTCGGTAACGTTCGGGTTTGCGCCGGAAACGAAGAAATAAACGTACGTTCAGTAACCTCAATTTGAAAGAACATCGGCCGCGTTTGAGGAGACCATCGTGGACGCGGCCGCTTTGATTTGATCAGTTGTTGTCAGGTCAATACGGGTGCATCGGCCACGCCAGCTACGCCGAAAACACGCCGATAGCGCTCGGCTTCCGTCGGGGTCGCCCATGGCCTTCGAGTAGTTGTCAGAGAGTTTGACTGCGGGTCTGCCGTCGACTTCAGTCGAGCTTGCAAACCAGGCCGACGGGATTGAATCCGTCGTCGCCCTGGGGATTGCAATTGCGGAAGTCATTGGTCAGCAGCGTACCCCATCCGGCGCTGAAGCGAATGCGGCGCTCGGGAATCCAGCGAGTTGCGTCGCGAAAATCACTGGCCGAGCGGAAGTCGTCGGGCGAGGCGCCGTTGAGCAAGCGTGCCGGCAAAATAGGCGTGAAGGCCGAGAATCTGTTCCACGTCGAGCGCGTCGCTGGCGATGAGCCGCTTCTAGCGCGGATCGCGCTCGTGGCGCTCGAGCCATGCGATATATTCGTCGCCCGCCACATATGCGTCCTTGCTGTCGATGCGCTGGCCGGTCCAGTTCGCCACCCAGGCCGGTGCTCCGCGCAGGAATTGCGTGGTCCCGAAGGTGTCAGGCAGAAGAATGAGCAGCTCGCCCTGGTAGCTCTGCTGCCACAGCTCAAGCAGTCTGTACTGCGCAGACCGCAATTCGTCGTCATTGTTGGCGAGGGCGGCCATGGCCATGGGTAGCTCGTGGCCGTTAGTGCCGATGGCCTCAAGGTCGTGCTTGTATGCGAGGAATGCGTTCGAAGTGCCGGTGAAGCCGTCGCCGATGGTGTTGCGCATGGCGTTGACGACATACTCATGCCAAAGAAAGCTGTGGCGGCGGCGCGTGCCGAAATCGCTAATGCTGAGGTCCGGAACCCCGCGCAGGCGTTCCATCTTTTCCCAAAGCCGTGTTTTGGCGCGCGCGTAGAGAATGTCGAGCTCGAGTTCGCTTAAAGACTTCAGCGCAGCGCGGGTCTTCAATTCGCCGATCGTTGAAAGCGCGTAGATCTCCCACATCGAAGTTCCCGACCAGAGCCCCTCGAAACGCAACTCGATTTGACCATCCTTCACGGATAGTTCGTAGTCGGAGAGATGAAAGCCGTGCTCCAGCCAATCGAGAAATGCCGGCTCGAAGATGCCGCGGCGCCCATAGAACGAGTTGCCGGCAAGCCAGACCAGTTCCGACTTGCGAAAGCGAAGTTCAAGTGTCGCATTCAGTTGTTCTCGCAACTGCTCCACGCTGACGATTTCGCCCAGGTGAACTGAAGACGTGCGATTAATGAGCTTGAACGTGGCGCGTGTGCGGGGAAAGTTTTTCCAGATGAACTGGAGCATCAGGAGCTTGTAAAAATCGGTGTCGAGCAGAGAGCGCGTAATGGGATCCATTTCCCAGTTGTGATCGTGGGCGCGCCGTGCAAGGTCAATAATCACAATGACTTTACTTTACCCGAGTCTGACACCAGACCGGAAGGAATTTGCGGCGTGTATATTTGGTGTGGCGGAAGGAGACCATGAGCAGAGTCAATCGGCGCAATTTTCTATTAGGCACGGCGGCGGCTGCAGCGCAGGCAGGCGTAGCGGCTGCGATACCGCAGGCGGCGACGCGGGAGGACGCGCAAAGTGCGGCGGGGAAGCAGAAACCAAACATCGTGATCTACCATTCGGACCAGTTTCGCTGGGACTTTGTAGGCGCCAACGGGCTGAACAGCTCCACGCATACGCCGAACCTGGATGCACTGGCGGCGGGTGGTACAAACTTTACACACGCGGTGACTAACCAGCCGGTTTGCGCGCCGTCGCGCTCGGTGCTCATCACCGGCCGCTACGCGACCGAGACGGGCGTATGGCATAACGGGCTCGGGCTCAAAGAGGATTTGCCGACCATTGCGACCGAACTGCGCAAGGCGGGATACACGGCAAATTACTTCGGCAAATGGCACATGGCGCCGGGATCGGAAGCTCAAGGTGGCGGCCGTGGGCCGGTGAAGCCCGAGCATCGAGGAGGTTTTCTCGACGTGTGGGAAGCGGCGAACGCACTCGAGTTCGCGACGCATCCTTACGAGGGAACGATCTGGGACCGCGACGGAAATCCGATCAACTTCAAGGATGAGTACCGCGTAGATTTCATTACCGATCGCGTGGAAAAGTTTTTGAGGCAGAAGCAGGTTGGTCCGTTTCTGCTGATGATTTCGCAACTGGAGCCGCACCAGCAGAACGATCTGCATCGCATGGTCGGACCGAAGGGATCGGCAGAGCGATTTATCAATTCGTTCGTGCCCGCCGACCTGCGCGTGCTTCCGGGCGACTGGCACGAACAACTGCCGGACTATTACGGTTGCTGCGAGGCAATCGACGCTTCGGTCGGGCGCGTGCGCAAGATTCTGGAAGAGGAAGGGCTCGTCGATAACACCATCTTTCTGTTTATGAGCGACCACGGCTGCCACTTTATGACGCGGAACACCGAGTACAAACGCAGCACGCATAACAGCAGCCTGCGGGTTCCACTGATTTTTTCGGGGCCGGGATTTGAAAGCGCGCGGCAGTTGCAGGAAGTTGTCGGAATTATCGATGTGGCGCCGACGCTACTTGAGGCTGCAGGCGTGGCTGTGCCTGAAACGATGAAGGGGCGGAGCATCATGCCCCTGGTGCACGATGCGGGCGCACGCGAGAAATGGCCCAATAAAGAACTGATACAAATCAGCGAGTCCATGACGGGCCGCGCCATCCGGACGAAGGATTGGACCTATTGCGTTGCGGACCCAACAGGTGCGACCGACAAGCCTGCGAGCACGAATTATCACGAGTACCAGCTCTATGATCAACGCAACGATCCGCACGAACTGGTGAATCTGGCCGGGCGGAAAGAGTACCGCGAGACTGCCGATGGCCTGCGCGATCAGCTTAAGGAGTTGATGGCGCAGGCGGGCGAAGACCAGCCGGAGATTGTTCCGGCGAAGCTTTATCCGTAGCGGTGCCGCGCACTCATTCGACCGAAAGCGTGGCTCGCAATCTTACAACTATCGCGGAGTGTTGGTTGGCGTTGGGTTAGCAGGGTTGAATTGCGCAGCCAGCTCAGGTGTGGACTGCACATCGGTGGCTGACGGATCGGCCTTGGCGACTTCGACACCGAAGACATAGCTGGGGCCGAACATGTTGCTGGTGAAGATGACGAGCTTCTTATCGGGTGAGAAGCGCACGTTGGGCTCTTCACGATAGTTGTGGTGCGACATGTTGACCAGGTGCTCGGAGTGGAAGACGCCGGGCTGCCAGAAGCCGGGGTCGTTGAGCGCGCCTTCTGACACTTTCTGCATTTCGGGATGCAGCAACTCGATCCACTCGCCGTTTTTTGAGTGCGCCACCTGGCCGGGATCGCCGCCGTCGTCGCAGAAGAAATCGAGTTCCCGGTCAGGTTGAAGTGGATGCCCCATTCATCGCGCTGCAGATGGAATGCGGTGCGCTGCCCGGTCTTGAGGTTGTAGCCGGCGAGGAAGAAGTCCTCGCCTTTGGGAAACTGCCAGTCGTACCAGATGGTTTCGCCGTCGAGTCCCCAGAACTCGTGGCCGAAAATCTCGTTCACCATGGTGCGCTTGTGAATGAGTGTGTTATGCGTGCCGTCAGTGTGGATCATCCAGATGCGATCGACCTTTTGCCATGGCCCTTCGTGGCAGTACATCAGCAGCTCGGGATCGGTGGGCGAAAAGAGCAGGTGGTTGACCCAGTCGGTGGAGTGGAGAAGTTCCTTGATGTCGCCGGGCTTTTCGCCGTTCGGGCCCGGCTCAAGGCGGATAGTGAAGAGCACCAGCGGGTAGTGAGCCGCGAGGCGCCGCTCCATCATCTGGCCCTTGTCGAGAGGCTGATAGTGGGGGCCCTGCTCGGGGCTGGCAACGCGATTGTCGCCGCCACCCGTGGATGAAGGCGGGGGCGCCGGCATGTTCTGGCCGTAGTCGCGCGCGTTTTCATCCACGAGAAATGTGCCTGCGGCGAGGGTTTCGTCGGCGTTGACGCAGACGATCATGCGGTGCGCGGGAAGATCGACCAGCTTGCGGATCTGGCCGGTGTACACGTCTGCCTTGTACACGGAAGTGACGTTGGTTTGTGGATCGGTCTGCGTATAGAAGACGCTGTTGGTTTTGAATCCAGCCACGAGCGCGTGAACGCCGTAGCGGAAGAATCCACCCGGACCCGATGGCGCGTTCGCAGGGCGCGGTGGATTGCCACCCCCACGACTAGGACCTGTCGTCGGGGGCCCCGGGTTGGGAACAATCAAGCGGGTCTTCATCGTCTCCATGTCCATCGCGTGGATACCGTCGGGCGCGGTGTAGATCATGGTTTTCTGGTCAGGCGTGTAGCCGTTCACGTTGAAATAGAAGCCGCCGGAGTTGGGCTCTTCACTGAGCCGCCAGACGCGATGGCCCGTGTCCTTGTCGACCCACGTCTTCGGCGGAGTCGGCTTAGCGTCGTCCGCGGCGCGAGCGGCAATGGGCAGCAGGATTAGGGCGGCGAGGGCGGCACGGACTAGTTGCGACATTTGGATGAACTCCTTGGGCCGGGGAAGTGCGGTGCGCGGGGGTTTTTGGGATGGGCATTTCACCCGGAACAGGCGCGCCAGAAGTTTATACACCTCCGGCGTTACAGTTGAAAACTGTTTCTCAGGTGAATTTCCGTGGCCGAAGCAGAACGAGCAAGATGAAAATACAAAAATCCGACAGGCTCCGGAAACGGAGCCCTCGATCAACGCTCAACCAACAGTTAGTAGCTCAGTTCCAGCACATTCACTGAGTAGGGCGCGAAGCTCTCGGTGAATTTCGGGCCGGCGACGGCAACTGTGCGCGTCACCGGCGCAACAGCATTGGGATGCGTAATATCGTTGGTCGCATTGGGCGTTTTACCGCTCATGGTGGTCAGGCTGGCTTGCGGCGCAAGCTTTTTTACACCTGTCAGCGAGATGGCGAGTGGCTCGGGAGTCGACGTAGCGTTCACGACTTTGACGAAGAGCTTGTGCCGCGCTTCATCGCGTGTGACGGAGGCAAAGACGCGCGGAGGCTCGTTCGCCAGCGTGCAATCGACGATCTCGGTTCCGAGATGAGTTGAGAACATCACCTGCGTCCAGTAGCTGGGCGAGCCGTAGCTCGAGAGCGCGTCGTAGCCGATCAGGTCGGTTGCCCACTGCATTCCGCCGGGATTGACGTTGACGAAGAGCGGCGCATAGCTGGCCATGATGATCAGATCGCTGTTGCGCTCAAGGCCGGTGAGCCAGGCGGCATCGGCCAGGGCCGCTTCAAGGTTTGGCGTGGGGTCGCCCTCGCGCGTGGCCCACTCGCCGACAAAGATCTTCGGTCCGCTGCGGCTCGCGGCGTCGTAGTGATGCGCTTCAGAGAACGACTGCTGGGCCGACATGTAAAAATGCTCATCGAGCACGTCGGGCGTTACGCTCTTCACGGGTGTGGTGGCGATGATCTGCAGATCGGGATAGTGCTGCTTGATGGCGTGATAGAACTGTGCGAATCGCCCATCGTAGGAGCGGGAGCGATCGAACTGATCCTCGTTGCCGACCTCGATATAGTGCAGCGGGAAGGGAGCGGGGTGGCCGTCCTTGGCGCGCTCGGCGCCCCATTTCGTGTCCGTGCCGCCGGTCACATACTCGATTTCATCGAGCGCGTCCTGCACGTAGGGCTCGAGCGCGGGTCCGGGATCGACATGGTCTTGTGCCAGCGAGTAGCCGGCGTAGACGGCGAGCAACGGCTCCATCTTCAGGTCCTCGCACCACTCCAGGAACTCGAGCAGGCCCATGCCATCAGACGAGCGATAGCGCCAGGGGCTCTGGTGCGTGGGCCGGTCGACCCAAGGGCCGATGGTCTTTTTCCAATCGAAGCGGTCGGCAATGTGGTCGCCTTCGAGATAATTGCCGCCGGGCAGGCGCAGAAAATTGGGGTGCATGGCGGCGAGCAGCTTCCATGATGTCGACGCGATTGCCGTCGGGCCGATCGTGATAAGTGGGCGGGAAGAGCGAGACCAGGTTGAACCACACTGTTGCGGGTTGCGCGATGGTGAGAATCAGATGATTGTTCGATGAAACCGGCACGTCGCCGGTTTTGAGCGTGTAGGTGAATTGCTTCCAGTCGCCGGTGAGCCCGGCAACGGTGGCCGTAGCTGCAACCACGCCGGTCTGATCGTTCTGGAGCGCAACCGTGACGGACAGGCCCGGGTTGTCGGTCTTCGCGTAGAACGAGCCGCTGTAGACCGTGTGAGGGCGTACGGGAATGCCCCAGTAGCCATCGTTCTCGACCCCGGCGGGTGAAGCTGCACTGGCCTTCGACACTGTGACCCTAAGGCTGCGCGAGATCGTTTCGCTGGGTCCGGTGGTTTCATCGGAAGAAACGTTGACCATCGAGTTGCCACGGGCCACCATGGGCCAATGCGCGAGCGAGCCGAAGCCGCGACCGATGACGCGATCGCGCACCAGTTCGCCGTAGATGCCGCCGTCGTAGGAGTAGTTGATCTCCTCGGTCATGAGGCCGTAGAGCATGGGGCTGACCTTTGCCGTGGGGTGATCAACCTGAATGGTGAGCGACGGGGCCTGCGCGGCGAGACTGCACGACAACACGAAGGCGGCGAGAAATCCGGCAACAAAGGCTGACTTTTTCATGACCTCGCCATCGTAATGCTGGGCGTACCGTTTGACAATCTGGAAAACGGTTGCTTGCAGCGCTAATGTGATTCGGCGCATCGCCAGCTGCTATTGTTTTTCAGTTCGCGGTCTTCTCAATCTCCGCGGCAATGGCGTCGCGCACCGCGTTGGGCAGTGCGGGCATGGCGCCCGATTGCGAGGCCATCCAACCGCCCCATCGGTTGCCTGCTTCGTTGAGCGTGGCCAGGCCGGCGCCGCGCAGCAGATAGTGCGTTATGGCCGCGGTAAACGCATCCCCGGCGCCGATGCCGTCGACAACCTTAACGGGGAATCCCGGGTGCTCATCCCACTCGTCGCGCGTGGCGAGCATGCTGCCTCGGCTGCCTTTTGTGATGGCCACCAATGTGCAACGTGGGAAAAGTGTCGAGCAAACGGTCGGCAACGCGGCGCATTAGCTCGGCTTCCGCAAGTGGACCACTCGCTGCGAGTTCTACATCCAGCTCCAGGTCGAGGAGTTGAAGCACCAGCGGCGCTTCAATTTCATTCATCTTGACCACGGTGCACAATTCCATCGACTCCTGCAACACTTCGGCGGAGTAAAACGGCGCACGCAGGTTGACGTCGAAGACGCGAATGCAGGTTGCGGAGGTTTCGGCGACCAATGTCTGGATGGTCTGCCGCGACTGCTGATTGCGCTGCGCCAGCGAACCGAAGCAGATTGCGTCCGCTCGCTCGGCCAACTGGAGCCACTCATCGGTGATCTCCATAAAATCCCATGCCGCGGGTTCATGGATGGTGTAGTGCGGCTCGCCGGCAGAGAAGCTGACCGTGACGCGGCCAGTTTCATGCGCAGGATCAACCTCGAGAGAACCTGTTTCCACGGGCATCGAACCGAGCCGATTGACTGCATCCCGGCCCATCTCGTCGCGGCCAATGCGGCTCAGCACTGCGGCACGATTGCCCAGCCGGCCTGCCATCACGGCAAAGTTGGCCGGCGCGCCGCCCAGCCGCGGGCCTTCCGGCAACATGTCCCACAGCAACTCGCCAATTCCTAGAATCAGATGTCGTTCGTTCACTTTAGTGCCTCCAAAGCAGGGAACAGGGAATAGAAAAACCTGGAACTCGGCGGAGACTATCCGCTGCGGTGCTCGACTGCTCCGCCAACCCCGACTCTTGTTCTCGCCGACTTCTCGTTCGGTCCAACTGGCTAGTCCCTATTGCCCACTCCCTACTCCCCGTCTCTCCCCACCCAGCGGTAAATTGAGCAATCCTCCCAGAGCGTGGCTGCGTATTCAGCGCCCGGCTGGCGTTTCAGAATTGTGCGATCGGCAACAGCATCGGCGTGCGACCGCCGGATTGGTCCGCGAAAGAGACGCGTGAATCCTGGCTCGCGCTGCAAAACGCTCTTCTGCTCGTTGTTGACGTACAGAATATCGAGTTGGCCCGAGCGGGCGGCGAGGCTGCGAGCCCATGCGCGAAGCAGGCGGCGAAGCACTGGCGCGGCAAACGGATTGAAGAGAAAAGCCACGCACGGACCCGCTGGAAGAGGGAACTCTGCGGCATCGCGGCAGTGCATCCGCATAAGTACACGCGCGCGTCCGATCGCTCGCCACAGCGCCATATTCCTGCGGCCGATGCGCGCCAGCGCGGGATGCATTTCAACTCCAACTACGGCGCGGAATGGGTAGGTCGAGGCCAGCAGCATGGCGCGGCCCATGCCTGCGCCCAAGTCGACAAATGTGTACGCATCGATAGGCGCAGCCGCAGGGCAGCGCCGCCAGCGTACGATGATGCCTTGAAATACCGATGGCGCGACCGCGTAGTAAGCCGTCACGTGCCGGTCGTTGCGGCAGCCCGCATTGAGGTTGCGCCCCGCCACCAGGCCGCTGGTCCGCACCCCAAATTCAAGATCGAATGGATGCCGGATGAGCCCATCTTTTACGGCGAGTCCCGGCAGGAGACGCGGCTTGGTTTTTCTGATTCCGGCTTTGCCTGGCGCGCCAACGCTCACGTTTGAAACTTAGCACAACAGGAACTGGAAAAAACCATGAACGGCCGGTAAATTCGGCTTCATTCCGCCGCAGGCGCATAGTTCGACCGGGGTCTGCGCTTGCCGGGGGAAGGGCGCCGGTTGACGGAGCAGATTTTTTCTTGACTCTGCCGCTGCGCTTCTGCAAGACTGCGTGGGCGCATTTTGCGCGATTCCTGGCGCTTTTTCGGCAACTGAACTCTTCCTCTGCAACACGGCACAGCAGTCCTGGCTGGAGATCGGCGCACGCCGTTGAGTCCGGCACAGGCCCTTGACAACGATTCGCAGTTCACCAAGGAGGAATCATGAAGAAATACTTCGCAGAACTTGTGGGCACTTTCATCCTGGTGCTTTTTGGTTGCGGAACAGCCGTGATTGCCGGTGACAAAGTCGGCATTCTGGGCATCGCATTCGCGTTTGGACTGGGCCTGATTGCCGCCGCATACGGGATCGGTCCCATCTCCGGTTGCCATATCAATCCAGCAGTGAGCCTCGGCGTCTGTGTCGCGGGACGCATGTCTGTGAAGGACATGATCGGCTACTGGGTGGGCCAGTTCATCGGCTCGATTCTTGCGGCCTGGGTATTGCTCGTGATCGCCGTCGGCACCGCGGGGTACAAGCTTGCGGTAAACGGACTGGGACAGGATGGATGGGGTCCCGGCTATCAAGGCGAGTACAACGTCGAGTCGGCTATTTTGTTCGAGTTTTTTGCAACACTGATCTTCGTCATTGTGATCCTGGGTTCAACCCAGAAGAGCGCGCCGACGGGGTTTGCGGGGCTGGCGATCGGCATCACGCTGGTGGCGATTCACATCTTCGGCATCCACATCACGGGTGTGAGCGTGAATCCGGCGCGGAGCCTGGGGCCAGCGCTGTTTGCGGGTGTGACGGCGCTTAAGCAGTTGTGGTTGTTCCTGGTGGTGCCCAGTGTGGGCGGCGTTGTGGCGGGGCTGTTGTTCCGGACCAAGTTGCTTGCCGCTGATTGACGAATGCGGAATCGACTCATGCGGTTCCACAATGCGCCGCTTCCGGCAGTTGCCGCATCAAGGTAAAGCAATTGTGGAACCGCTGAAATGGAATCTTTGCGTTCGCTGCAACGAACCGTGCGGTCAATCACACCGTGGCGATGAAGCGCAGACGCACATAGTCCGCGGTCCAGCGGCCATCGTGGCCGCGCAGAGCCGGAGCGAGCAGGGAGACGGTTTCGTCGACCGCAGTTTTTCGCAGTTCCTCCGGCAGGGCATCGAGGGCGCCGCGATAAAAGGTATTCAACCATCCTTCCATGCCGACCTCGTTCAGCGGAGTGGGGCGAGGGAAGAGAAGGATGCGCTTGACGGCAAATCCGTGCCGCTCGAGGCGGCGTGCGAAGGCCTCGGCGTGGGATAGTAATTGTCGCGTTCACCCAGTTTGGCAAACCCGAGGTGCTTGAGCGTGGCTGCGAACGCCACGCGGATGGCGGCGATGTTGCCGTGGCCGCCCATCTCGGCGACGAAGCGGCCACCAGGGCGAAGGACGCGCCGCACCTGTGCGAGCATGTCGTCCTGGCCACGGACCCAGTGCAGCGCCGCATTGGAGAACACAGCTTCAAAGATATGGTCCGGATAGGGTAGCTTTTCGGCAGCGCCGTGATCGACCATCAATCCGCGCGCGCGCGCTGCAGCGACCATTTGCGGCGAGGCATCGATACCGGTTACGCTTGCGCCCGTCTCCACGATGCGCTGCGTGAGTTGCCCATCTCCACAGCCTAGGTCGAGAATGCGTTCGCCGGGCTGGGCGTCGAGCCATTCGAGGGCGCCTTCAGCCAGCGCCGGCACGAAAGCGGCATTTTTTTCGTAGGTCTTGGGGTCCCAGGACTGCGGCACAACCAGCCTCCAACTCAATTGGGAATTCCAACCGCATCGAGCATATACGATTAAACTCGATTCCGTTTCAACTCATTCTGTGGAACAAGGAATCATTCGCGCGGCCAAGCCGGATGATTCAGAGTGATTGTACGGGCAGCAGGGTGAGATCGTCGACGAGGCCGACTTCTTTTTGTACAAAGGGCTCGCCATAGCGAACGCCGGCGAGCAGTCCGTAGTGGCGGGCTTCAGCGAATGTGCGCTCGCGAATCTCCTCTTCAGGAACAAAGAGTCCGCTGCCGGCGGATTGGTTGGCGTATTGCGAGCGGTAGGCCATCAGCGCCTGATGGCGCTGCTCGATGAAGGGCGTGATGTCGACGATGAAGCTTGGGCGCACATCGGCGTATAGGCTGGCGTAGACGATTTTGAAGGGCCGATGCGGCTCCGCACCCCGGGAAGCAGAAGCCGCTTCCTGAGGACCTCGGATCTCAGCGCCGGTTTCGATTTTTCTGAGACCGGAAAGGAAGCACGCTTCATAGCCGAGCGTTGCAACGATGGCGTGGTCGGGGTGGCGCGCCTGCCAATAGGGAAGGATGACAACGCGAGGGCGCAGCAAACGGAGAATGCGGACGATTGCCATGCGATTCTCACGCGTGTTGGCGATTGCGCCGTCGGGGAAGTCGAGCGCCTGACGCCAGCCCACGCCAAGGATGCGGGCAGCCTCATCGGCCTCGCGGGCGCGTTCATCGGCGGTGCCGCGGGTTCCCGATTCGCCTTGTGTAAGGTCGAGAATTGCGGTGCGCAGGCCGCGGGCCGCCATGCGCAGCAGAGTTCCTCCGCAGGTCTGTTCCACGTCGTCGCGATGAGCGGCGATGGCCAGCACATCGGCCGCCGGCGTGTCTGAAACCTGAGCGGCGGCCATGGGATTAGTAGACTGTGTTGTCGGCGTCGGTGGTCGCGTCCATATAGGCCACGTCGTAGGCTGTGCCGGTGACGGTCACGTATTGGTTGTCGATCGAGGAGCCGTCCACGGTGGAGTAGATGTACACCTGCCCCCCCTCAGCCGTGTAGATCTTGTGCAATCCCTGGACATCGGCGATTCCCGTTGCGTCTCCGATGTACGGCTCCAGCAGGACGACCTTATTCGTGGAAGTGTTGTACATGGTCAGGCAGCCGTAGCCGCTGGTCGGGTTGGTTGCGTAGCGAACGCCCGTCGTGCAGCCGGTCATGCCAATCCAGAGAGTATTGTCGTCAGCCTCAATCATGCGGCTCATGGCGCCGGGCTGGCCATCGCTGATTGCGGCGCTGGTTGCGATCTTATTGGTGGCCAGATTGACCACGGTCAGGTTGCCGGCAAAGAGTGTCTGCCCCTGGATGACCTGCGGCTGCTGGCCCACGACATACATGGTTGAAGAATCGACCAGGGCATTACTGGCTCCGCCGGGGATGGGAATATTCACCATCGGGGCGGCACTGGTGTTGGGACAAGGCGCGTCGGCGGGAAGATTGCATGGAAGAAGGCCGGACTGTTGCCCCTGGAGAAAGATCAACGGGGCCACAGGAACCAACGATATGGATGCCGTGGTACCTCCGCACTCGGGGCCGCAACTAAGGATATAGGCTGTGCTGCCATCCGCTGAGAACAGGGCCTTGACGGGATGGTCGAAGGCTAACGGAGCGCCATAGTAATTGCCGGTTGCGTCGACATGATCCGGGCTCTGCATCTGAAACAGGCACCAGGTAGGCGCGTTCTGCGGTTCGCAATCGACCGCTGCCTTGGGCCACGTAGTGGGGCCACCCGAGTAGCTGAGAGATTGCGCCACCGAAAGCTGGTGCGGATAGTAGGCGTAATTGGAATTCTGAACAAACCCCATTGCTACCGACCCGCCGGGGTTCACGCTCACGCGGTAAACACCGGGAAGGCTCAAGTAATCAGAAGGAGCGCCGGTGCCGCTTTGGTTCACGATTGTGAAGGTGTGCGCGGCCTGGCTGGCTGCGAAGACATACGCCCTGTTGCGGGTAATGAAAATGCTGGACGAGGTGCCATTGAGGCCGCTGACCGTCCCCGTGGTCTTTTCAGTGGCGTAATCGCCGAGGGTAAGGCTGCCGTCGCCAGATCCATAGACGGCGCCTAACTGTTCCTCGGGCATGTTCTGGATGGTGATGGGCAATGCACCGCCAAAGCCGGAGAGGGAGAAAGACCCGGGCTTGCCATTGTAGGCGCTGCGCTCGTCATAATAAGCGTCGACGATCTCGAGCGATCCCTTGGCCAGAACTCCGGGGTTCTGGATGGCGATCATGACGCGGTTCTTGAGCCCGCTGGGGGGCAACACACGGCCGTCAACGTAATATTCGGTGCCGCAACCTGCCAACGCAACTGCGACGACCAAAGCTGCACTGGCGCAAATCCAAAGACTTCTCTTCTTCAAAATCCCAACCCTCGATCGGTAGCGCGGAACGAACCGCAGCGTAGACGGATAAATGACGATACAGACGCACTGGAAGGCTCGAAAACGCTGAGACTAGAACCGGTTTCCATCCAGGCTATGACTCCCGAAGTATAACAAAGCGACCCAGTGCCATGGAGCAATGGACGGGCGGTGAAAGAGGCGCCTGCGCGACGGGGCAGGTCGCCCTTCCTACTTGCTTGCCGCAGCCCGTTGCGCCTTGCGAGCGGCGCTTGCGGGCGGTTGCCGGAACGGTGCGCCCGGTAGATACAACCGCGCTGGCAATGCGGTAGCATGACAACAGAATGAGCCGGTTTACCGAGATGTTTGCCGACCACCCCATGCTTGCCGACGGCGCCATGGGCACGGTGCTGTACGCGCGGGGCGTGTTGACCGACCGCTGCTATGAAGAATTGAACCTCTCGGATCCTGAATCTGATCTTGTCTGTCCACGAAGAATATCTGCTGGCGGGCGCGGAGATTATTGAAACCAATACTTTCGGAGCAAACCGTTTCCGTTTGGCGCGGCACGGGTTGAGCGGAAAAGTGGGAGAGATCAACGCCGCGGCCGTGAAGCTGGCGCGCCAGGCCGTGGAACACCTGAAGCAGAAGCAAGCGGGCGATGCCTGGGTTGCCGGCTCGGTGGGGCCGCTGGGAGTGCGCCTGGAGCCGCTGGGCAAGACCGGCCTGGACGAAGCGCGCGCGGCTTTTGCCGAACAGATTGCCGTGCTGGCCAAGGGCGGCCCGGGAGTTGGCGTCGACCTGCTGATTGTAGAGACCATGCCGGCGCTGAACGAGGCGCGGGAAGCTTTGGAAGCAGCCAGAGCCGTGGCGCCGGATTTGCCCGTTCTGGTGATGGTGACGGTGGACGATGAGAGCGAGTGCCTTGACGGGGCCTCGCCTGCACAGGCGGCGGCGCAGCTGACTGAGTGGGGAGCCGCTGCGGTTGGCGTGAACTGTTCCACCGGGCCGGCCACGGTGCTGACTGCGATGGAGGCCATGCGCGCGGCTTCGACGCTGCCGTTGGCGGCCATGCCCAATGCGGGCCTGCCGCGGGCTGTGGATGGCCGCAACGTCTATCTCTGTTCGCCTGAATACATGGCCAGCTTCGCGCGCAAAGCCATCAACGCAGGTGTCCAGATTGTGGGCGGGTGTTGCGGGACGACGCCGAACCACATTCGGGCCATGCGCTCGGCCATTCGGGCCATGGATGCACAGGCGCGCGTTGAAGTCACCGGAACCGCGCCGGCAATCAGCTCTGAGACGCCTCCGGCGCCATTGGCGCAACGCTCGCGCCTCGGTTCGTTGATCGCGGAGGGCAAGTTCATCACGATGGTGGAAGCTCTGCCGCCACGCGGCATCGATTGCTCGAAAGAGATCGAAGCTGCCGGACCGCTGGCGCGCCTGGGTGTGCACGCGATCGACGTTTACGATGCGCCCCAGGCCTCGGCGCGAATGAGCGCGCAAAGTCTCTGCATCCAGATTCAGCAGCACACAGGGATGGAGACGGTTCTGCATTACCATTGTCGCGATCGCAACCTGCTTTCAATCCAATCGGATTTGCTGGGAGCTTCTTCGATTGGGCTGCACAATATTCTTTGCGTGACCGGCGAACCGGCCAAGCAGGGAAACTATCCTGACGCTTCTCAGGTATTTGACGTAGATTCCATCGGTTTGGTGAACATTGTGCAGCGGCTCAATCGTGGCCTCGACGTCGGGTCAAACTCCATTGGCGCGAGCACGAACTTTACCGTGGGGGTGTCGGCCAATCCGGGCGTGCCCGATATCGAACACGAGCTGCGGCGGTTTGCCTACAAGGTGGAGGCGGGAGCCGAGTACGTGATTACGCAGCCGGTGTTCGACCTGCGCCTGCTTGAGGAGTTTTTGGAGCGCATCAAGGACCACCGCATTCCGTTGATTGCCGGCATCTGGCCGCTGACCAGCTTGCGCAACGCGGAGTATATGAAGAACGATCTGCGCATCTCCATGCCCGAGGAGATCATGCTGCGGATGGCGCAGGCCGATACGCCGGAAGCCGCGCGGGCGGAGGGAATCAAGATTGCCCAGGAAATGCTGGAGGCGGTGCGGCCCCATGTGCAGGGCGTGCAGGTGAGTGCGCCTTTCGGCAATTACCAGGCCGCGGGCGAAGTGATTCCAGCGCGCTGGCCAAGGCACCCTCAGCCGTCTAACACTTTTGTTCAAGTGCAAATTGCCCAAGCTTGTGCCATCTTGGGAATATCCTCGCGCTGATTTCACTCGATTCTTGAGTAGTCGATTCGCCCGAGGAGGTGCTTGCCGATGGCAGACGGACTCATCCTTGACGGACCCACCGAAGATCTCGATGTCTTCGAGTGTCCGAACTGCAAGCAGACGATTGATGTATCGGCAGACGTGTGCCGATTCTGCGGCGCGAAAATCAACCACGAGGCGGCGGAAAAAGGCAGCCCACCTTCTTGCCAGGGTCGACCAGGCATGCAGTGACGCGAGCATTCTTCGATACGCGGCAGTGACTGCGTTCTGTTTGCCAGTGGGAATTGTGCTCGGGATCTTGCGTAATCCTCGCTTTATTGAGCGCGTTGGATTTCAAAACGTCCTTCTAGGTTTTTGCGTGCTGGTCCTCATGGTATCGTCGCCATTTCCCATCTGGTCTCTGCGCTGGTGGAGTAAATATGCCCATCTCGCGGGTGACGACGAGGATTTTCAGAATGACCGCAAAACAGTGCGGGCCGCCGGATTTATCGCGACCGCCGCATTAGTGACTTTTGCTTCGCTCTTTTGCCTGGTTTTCATCCTCAAGTCCACCCATGGGTAAGTTCGAGCCTTGATTTGATCGCAGGAGCTACCTCGGAATGTTGCTCCTCACGACGCGGGCATGGTCTATTATCTTGTGGACACTTATAGGATGGAGTTATAGCCATGCCGTCGTTTGAAGAATCGCTCAAAAAGCTGGAAACAATCGTCGATCAACTGGAAAAAGGCGATCTGGCGCTGGAAGATTCGCTCAAGCTCTTCGAGGCAGGCGTGGGTCTGTCGGCAGCCTGCAAAAAAGAATTGGATGCAGCCGAGGGCAAGGTGCAGATGCTGGTGAAGCAGCGCGACGGATCGATGAAGGCGGAGCCGTTCCCGACAGAAAAGTCCTCATAACCTAAATCAACGCTTCCAGCCACTGGCTGTTTCTGTAAGGATCATCACTGCCCTTGCGAAGCTCTTCTATGCGCGCCAATCTGCGCGGCGAGCCGGAGCAGTGATTCGTCCCTTTCGCGAGCCGCAGCAATCTGCATGCCGCCGTGGGCGCAGGGAATGCAAATTGTGGGTGCTCCCGCCAGGCTGAACGGCGAGGTGTAGCGCAGCAAGCGGCTGCGCGTCTGGCTGTGGTCCGCGCCGGCAGCGAGGCGCGACACGGGAATCGATGGCAGCAGGACCAGCTCGTTCGCGGCGAACAGAATGTCCATGCGCGCGCGGAAATCGTCGAGGCGTTGGCGCAAAGCTGCGACCTCGTCCGGCGTGAGGCTTGCGCCCCCTTGCAGACGATCGCGAAGGACCGCGTTAAAGCGGTCGAAGTTGCCGGCGTGCAACTTCGCCGCCTCCGCCGCCTGCAGCGGCACGTAGATCTCGGCAGAATCGGCCCACCAGGTGACATCGATGGCGCGCGCTTCAAGGCCGAGAGCCTGCAGCTCGCGAATCAGGCCGCGGAAGCTCTTCACAATCTCGGGCTCGCAGTCGTCGAGAAACGCATCCGCGACAAAAGCAAAACGGGTGAAGGGCTGCGGCGCCTGGGTCGCAGCCGGGGCAAAGGGCGCTGCCAGCAGAGGAGCGTCTTCAAGGTCGCTGAAGAGCCAGCCCATGGTGTCAAAGGATTCAGCCAGGTGCGCGCCGCCTCGCCAATCGCCGCGGCCGAGCGAGGAGCGATACCCGGCCAGACCGCAGAGAGCCGCGGGTGCACGGACGGAGCCTCCGGTGTCAGTGCCGATTGCAGCCACCGCCGAGCCTTCTTGCACGCTGGCCGCCGCGCCGCTTGAGGAGCCGCCGGTGAGCGCACCTGGATCCGCAGGCTGCAGGCAGTCGCCGAATTCGGGATTCTCGCCTGTGATTCCGTAGGCGAGCGGATGCAGATGGGTCTTTCCCACAATGACAGCGCCCGCGGCGCGCAACTGCTCCACAAGCCATGAGTCGTGCGCGGCCGTGCCATTTGCATCGCGGTAGAAATGCACTCCACAGCTTGTTGGCGAGCCGGCGAGGTCAAAGCAATCCTTGACCGCGACGGGCAGCCCCCACAGCGCCGCGCGGCCGTCGCCAAACGGGCCACCTTCCGAGCGAGGCATGGCTTCGGCGCGGGCGGCTTCAGCGCGCGTCCAGGCTGCATCCTGCCAGAGATAGGTATTGTGGCCGGCATTCTGGTTTGAGTTGGCGAGCGCGACCTCGGCCAGCTCTGAAGGCCGGCACGCTCCGTTAGCAAGAGCTGCACGAAGGCCACGGATGGTCGAGTCGGAACGCGTCATAGATAAATTGTAGGGGTTCGAAGACCGGGTGTCGGGAACTCAATTCGATTGGAAATGATTTTGACTGGAGTCGAGTCCGCGGCAAGTGAGCGGGCGTAAAGCTGAGCGGCGAGATGGGAAGGCGGCTCCGCTGAGAGCCACCCCATCAAGCTTTGTGAGAGAGCCGAATCAGAAATCGAAGTGCAACGACATCTGAATCTGCCGTGGACTGCCAATGGTGTGCTTGGTGATGCCAAGAGCAGCGGGGCAGTTGTAAAAACCGGTATTGACTCCATAAGGATTGCTTTGGCAGTTGTTGGTCGGCGCAGCCTGCGTGGGGCCGAGCCCGATCTCATCCGGAACGTTGTTAAACGCCTGGTTTTGGTTGACGTTGTTCTGAGGAATATCGAAGCTCGCGGTGTTGAACACGTTGTAGACGTCGAACGTGTAGCGCAGTGTGTATTGCTCGTGGATGGGAAGCTCCTTGACCAGTGAAGCGTCGACGCGCCGCTGCCACGACTGCCGGAAGATGTTGCGCTGGCCACTGGTGAAGTTGGTTTCGAAGGGGTCGCCGCTGGGCACGCCCATTGTGCCCGGAGCGATGAGTGGAAGGGTGAAGCAGCTTGCCTTCAGTGCGGCTCCCGTCTGAGTCGTTGGATTGTAGAAGGCGCCGTTCTGGCCGGTGAGCGCATTCTTCCGGTTGCAGCCCGGAGCCAGGGGAACGATCGGATTCGTAATGCCGTTGAAGGTGCTGTAGTAGATGCTTCCAACGGCTCCCGAGTAGTCGATCACGCTGTACGGTTGACCGCTCTGTATGACCGCGATGCCGTGCAACGACCAACTGTCCAGCACCTTGCCCTGCAATGTGTCCGTAGCAAAGACTTTTGGTGAGGTGACGCCATAGGTGAAGTTCAGCACATGAGTGCGATCGAAGTCGGCGGAGCCATAGCCGCTGCGCAGATTCGTTGGATTGTTGCCGTTGTAAAAGAGGCCCAGTCCGCTTTGTTCATCGGTCGCGTGCGAGTAGGTGTAGGAGACGCCGGCTTGAAATCCATGACTTAAGCGCTTCTCCAGATGAGACTCGAGGGCGTCGTATCCTGCGATTCCCGCTGCGGTGTAGGACTCGGATTCCGATGAATAACCAATGTAGGGCACGCGAAGATCGACATTGCCGCCCTCATAATTGTTCATCATGGCGCCATAAGTACAGTTGACGTCGAGGTTGACGCAAATGGGGTAAAAATTGTTGGGGTTATACACCGTATATCCATAGCTGTAGTACTGCGTGACCGAGGCGCCGCTGTATTGAGGAAAAACTTTCCCCCCGGGGTGGGTGGGATTGGATTGAGTTGCAATCTGGGCCTGGTTAAAAGGCACAGGAATGATCTGATGGCGGCCGAGATTACCGACATAGCCGATCTCGATCATCAGGTCGTTGCGCGGCTGGTACTGAATGTTGAGCGTGAAGTTCATGCTGTACGGCAATTTATTGGCGCGATTATAAACGCCGAGAATAAATGGCTGCTGGCTGTTTGAGCCGGTCACGGTGCCGTCGATAATCTCCTCGGCGTTGGGGAGATAATTGGCGATGTCGGAGGCCTTGGGGCTGGAAGGACCGGGTCCCCGCGTGCTGCCCCATGGTGATGCGAGCGAATAAGGCTCCCCGGGGCCGGGAGTGGGTGGCGTGAAATCGTCGCCGCCGCAAATTGGAATGTAATTCAGATAAAGAAAAGTTGGGTCGGCAGCCTGGAATGAAGAGGAATACGGGCAGTGTTGCTGGGTCACGAATGGAGGGGTCTGGACAATGCCGAATGGCCCGCCTTCCACTTCGCCGGCGGCATAACCAGGCGAGAGATAAGTAAAGAGTTCGCCACGATCGTAGTAGAAGCCGCCGCCTCCGCGAACCACAAATTTGGAGTGGAAACTGGTCGGCTGCCACGCGAAGCCTAAGCGGGGCGCGATGCCCCACTGGCGACCGGTGAGCGTCGTATTGCTTACACCCTTGGTGCCGTTGGCATTGTTGCCGGCGATGATGAAGCCGGTGCTGGTGATCGTGTCAGACACGGCATTGTAACTATATTGCTTGGGATCGAAGTTGAAGAGGTTGCCGTATTTCTCCGTCAGGCCGCCGTTCCAGTCGTAGCGCAGGCCGGCGGTGACGCTCAAGTGCGAAGTCATCTGGAACTTGTCCTGGACGAACAAGCCGGTCTCATTGGCGCGGAGATAGCGGTCGGCATTGCCCTGCAAAAACGTAGAGGCCGTAAAGTTCTGCGTGGAGTAAGGCGTGACCCAGTTATCCAGGAAGGCCACATAGTCGGGTGAGGCCACATTACCTGTCCCCGTGCGGCGATCGCGCAAATTCAACTGCGTATAGGACCAGCTACCGCCAAAAGCCAGCGTGTGACGCCCTTTGGCCCAGATGGCAGAACCCGAAGGCATGATGCGATTTTGGAAGACCCCGGTGTTCGCGCCCTGGTATTCAGCATCCGGGCCGATGGAGAGTGATGGCGCAGTCAGGCCGTATAGCGGCCCGGTCGACGAGTCAAACGCATCACCGATCGCGTCGTTGATGGTGAAGCCAGGGAAGTAATTCCCAAATGCTCCGGACATGCCCACCGAGGTTGGCGTGAAGGGCTGATCGTTCGTGGCGAACACCTTTTCACGGAGAATGCCAATCGTTTCAGAGATGCTGAGACTTGACCCGATGGTTTGCACATTGTTGAGCGAAACCACTTGTGATCCGGTATCCATATGCCCGGTGAATCCGGGCACGTTGGAGTAAGCGTACGGCGAACCTTTCAATTACCCACAAGTTGAACTCCGATCATGATGCCCAGTTCGATATCTGTTAGGCGCGACATACCTCTCCAGATGACGGTGTTGCCTGGTGGCGGGTCGTGCGCTCGGGCGAGATAACCTCCAAGGCGGGCAAGTTTGACGATGTAGTGGCCCAGCGAAGGAGCTGGAGGAGGCGAGCCCTTGTTCGGGACCAGTTCGTCGAGAAGAAATTGATCGAGTTCCGTGAAGGCTTCAGTCGGCGTCGCGCCCGGTCGAGTTCGATTGAGCATGGTGATCCAGAAGATTCTCCAGCTCAGGATGGTCAGGATGGCGATGAGATTCACGAGCCGTTCGGCGGTTCTGAGTTTGGCCTCTTCGGCTCTGCAGCCGGACTTGAGAATTTTGTGAAAAGTCTCGACCTTCCATCGCTGCGCATACCATTCCAACTTCTCGATCGCATCCAGGCAGGAGCGCACCGGCAGATTCGTGAGCAGTTTCCATTCGATTTTCTCGCGATCGTTCGGGGTGTCTGTTTCGGTGGCATGGATTGCGGTCAGGACCAGCTCCGGATAATGCTTCTGCTTGCTGATTGGAGGACGAACCACCATGCGACGGAAGCGCAGTTCAAGGACGGCAGTCGAAATGTCCCCACGCTTGTTGCGTACCTGGAGCGAGTGCAAGCCTCGCAAATCCGAGTTCTTCATTTCGGTGACAACTGTGGTCGTGCCTTCTCCGGCCAGCCGGTCCACACAAGTGCGGACCAGAAAATGTGTGTTCAATTCCTGTGCCAGGCAGAACAGCTCATAGATATCGCTCTCCCGATCCCCGATGTGAACACAGCGCTTCGGATCGCCCAGCAACTCGGTGGCTTGACGCAGATTTTCCAACCAGCGAATGCTTTCTTTCTTTTCGATCGGCACCCGCGTCGGATTAATCCTGCGCTTCAGAGCGTTCGCACCATGAAACTTGTCTCTATTCCAGAATTTGATTGCCGCCAGACCCAATGGCAGCCCTTCGCGGGTCATTACCAAACTGGAGTGCATCAAAATGCCGCAATTGGTGTAAAGCGCCGAACGTCCTTTGTTTCCTGTAGGTATCTTGTTCAGGATTCCGATCGACGCCGAGTCTTCATGACGATAGGAAAACTCCGTCGTGTCGTGAAGGATAAGAACCGGAGAATCGCTTGCCGTCACGAACCGCTCCCGCGTCGAAGCGAAGTGACCTGCCAGGATATTGGCTTCACTGACTCGATCATTCCCAAAGAACCGATAGGCGGCCTTGGTATTCGCCCAGTCCTGGCATGCCCACGGAGTGGACGAGCCCACTCTGTTCGACAATTGCTTCAGCAGTTGTCGCAGCCGTTTGCCATGGCGCGCGTCCGGAAACTCGCATCCCATCAATTCATTGTCTATCCATGCATCCGTTCCTGCTTCATCGCATGCTCTCTCACGCTCGACACCATACAACAGCGGCTTCCGGCTCATGGCTTCCACTGCGCCATGACCCATCTCTCAATGTAAGTACCTGACTTGAGGCCGAATACTGGGTATCAATACTCAGGCAGATTCAGTGCACAATTGTGGGTAATTGAAAGACGGCGAACTGCTCGGATCGTGCTGATAGTAGTACTTTGCCGCAAGGATATCTTTGGTTCCAATATTCCAGTCGAGGTCGGCGACGGCCTGGTCGGAGATGAACCGTGCCGTTCCGGGCAGAAATGCGTTATAGGGCGAAAAGACATTTGGACTGGCGGTGGGAAGCGCGCTCGGAACCAGGTAGTTTCCCGGCTCACCCGGCTGCGCCGGCAAGGTGAACAGCGTATAGGCGACCGGGTTTGCCGACGCGCTGAAGCCGTTGAAAGTACCACCAAATGTGGGATCGAAACCGTTGGACTGCTCAAATCCAATATTCGACGTCCAGTTGTTTTCGGCGGCCGAAATCAGGTTCGACGCACTGCGCCCTGTCCCGGAATTAAGCGGCCCCGAATTCAACCCCGGGGGGACCACCAGAAGCTCGTCGCCGGTCTCCTGGTCGGAGATGTGCAGATGCTGATAGCTGACGTATCCAAAAAGCTTGTCTTTAATGAGCGGTCCTCCCAGGCCACCGCCAAGGGTGAAGCGGTGAAGTTCCGGATTCTTGTCGGAGGCCGGGATGTTGTTATCTTTCTTGAAGAAAAAGGGCGCGGCGTTGATCCAATTTGTGCCGCGATGCCCGTAGAGGTCGCCATGCAACTGGTTGGTTCCCGACTTGGTGCTCATGTCGATGTGCGCTCCGCTGTCGGAGCCTTGCTGTGCGTCGTACATTGAGGCATTCACGCGGACTTCTTCGAGCGTCTCGGGCGCAGGTGTGGGGATGGCGTTGCCGATGGACAGGTAGACCGAAGCGGCACTGGGTACCACGCCACCGGCAGCGTTGTTGGCCTGACCGGTATTGTTCGAGACACGAAACGAATCCACCTCGCTGGTGGTCTTCCCGTTAAAGAGATTGCTGCCATCCACACCATTCAGAAGGAAAGCATTTGACGTATCGCGCTGGCCGTTGGCCCAGATGGGAGCATTGCCGAGGCCGGAATCGGCGCCAGTGCCGCCGGGCAACTCAGCGTCCACACCAGGTGAAAGGATAGCCAGTCCCGTGAAGCTGCCGGTGGGCAAAGGTACCGAGTCGATCTGCTGCTTCTCCATCACGTAGCCGTTCGTCGTGTCCACGGCATTCATCAGAGGTGCGGCGTCCACCTCAACGGTGGTGGTGGTCTGGCCCACCTTGAGCGACGCATTTACCGTGGCCGTGCGGTCGGCCTGCACCGTGATGTGTGGCGTTTTCTGCTCCTGGTAGCCTTGAGCCTCGTAAGTGAGGGTGTAGCTGTCGATCGGCAAGTTAACGAAGCTGTAGCTTCCGGAGCTGTTCGTCGTCGTGCTGCGGGTCAGCGAGGTTTGCTCGTCGATGACAGTAACTTTCGCGTTGGGAATCAAACCGCCAGAGGCATCCGTCACCTCGCCTGTGATTCCGCCCAGGGTTTGCTGTGCCCGCAGCGGGCTGCACAGTACAACTGCCGCTGCAATTGCCAGCAGGCTTGAAATGCAAGAAGGGAAGATGCGTATGGAATGCTTCAAAGGAATGACCTCGCAAGAAGAGATTTCCTCCACAGCTCTTGGGTGTCGCGACTGAATCGGTTGGAAAAAGAGAAATCTGACGTGCGAAAGCGTTCAAATACCAAACAGGGGAACCGAAATCGCTGCGAGTCATACGCGACTCTGTGCCTGGTCCTGCGCGCGCTGCGGGTTAAACAAAATCTTAACGGCCGAGTCATAAATTCGCCATAAGGATTTGTCGCCTTCCGGCTCTCAAGAGTCAGCGTTTTCCACAAGATGTCAACGAGCCGGAGCCCTTTTTCGCCACAGGCCATACCAGGCGAGCCCCGCCGCGATGTAGCCGAGATAGAGATAGAGAATTCGTGCATGGAGGGGATCGGCTGCGGAGTTGAGATCGAAGATCGTTATCATGACGATGACGGCAACGGTAAGGACGCTGATGGCGGCCACCAGGTGCGAATGCTGGCCCAGCGCGCGCCGAGCGAAGGGAAGCGCGAGAGCCACCAATGCGTAGGCGGTGAGAAATCCAAAGACCGAGAGCGAACCGAGCAGGTCGTACATCGCGAAACCAGTATCGCCGCGCAGCGCCATGGCTGCAGTGGCGGCGAACATGAGCGCGGCAGACAGGCACAACGGCTGCTCCTGGCGTTCCGTGGCGCTGGATTGGTGCGTTCGAGTGCGGCGGGAAGCAGCGCATCGTGCGCCATGCGCATCAGCACCCGCGCCGCCGCTGTGGCGCAGGCCAGCACGCAGGCGAACATGCTGACGAACGCGCCGAAGTCGATGGCCACGCCGAGCGGCGAAACGCCGGCCTTGGCGGCCAGCAGGTGCAAGGGGCTGGTGGAGTTGCTGAGCGCGCCGGATTCGCCGCGAAAACCCAGCACCTCAGAGTACGCGCAAAGCATGAAGAAGACGCCGGCGAAGAGCGCGCATTGCAGCACGGCGCGGGGAATGGTGCGCAGCGGATCGCGCGCTTCGCCGCCCAGCGTGGTGGCGCTCTCAAACCCGACGAAGCTGAAGATGGAGAGCACCAGCGCCGGGCCCAGAGCGGAGAATGAAGCGCCTTTGAGTCGGAATTGACTCGTGTCGAACTGCAGGCCCATGTGAAACGGCAGCAGCACCAGCACGATCAGGATGAGGCTCGACCGAGACGGCTTCGATCCACAGCATCAGCTTCGGCCGAAAGCTTGACGTCGCGATAGGCAATGTAGCCGGCCATGGCGCAGACCGCGGCGAGCGTGGGAATCGCAGGCGGCGCCCAATGGAAAAACTGCTGCGCAGAGCACAGTCGCGTAGTAAAGCGCTCCGCCAGCAACCGAGGCGCCGGTGGCCAGATAGGCCAGCAACAGTCCCCATGCGGCCGCGACGCCAAATACCGGCGGCAGCGTGTCAGCCGTGTAGGTGTAGAGCGATCCCGGCGAAGCGGAGAGCCGCGCGAACCGGCTGACGCAAAAGCCGACCAGCAGCATGGCGCCGGTGGCCAGCAGATAGACAAACCATGTGGCATTGCCGGCCAGGGCGAAGACCAGCGGAATGGTGAGCGACGCGGTTGTGCTGGGCGCGACGGCAGAGACCGACTGCGCCAGTGTTTCCACAGGTCCAAGCACGCCGGCGCGCAGGCCGTAGCTTTCGCTTGCGCCATTCAGGCGCAGACGCTATGCCCTTTGTGGTGGTGGTGCCGGTCACTGATTTGCCTTTTGACTGCCGAGACCTTGCTTACCGCTCGATGGTGGCCTCGATCGTACCATGCGGCTCGTCGATGGGCACAAAGATGTGGTTGGGATTGTCGAGTCCGAAGGTGCCTCAGCGTCGGCAAGCAGGTGATGCAGATTGGGTAGGGAAAGATGAATGCGCGCAATCTCAGGAGCGGCATCGAGTGCGGCCTTGCCCATGTCAAAGAGCGTGTGTTGTACGCTCATGCTGTTGTGCGCGGCGAAATACTTTCAGCATAGCGGCGACAATGCGCGCGCGGACCTGCGCGTAATCGGGCGCGTCATCGGCGTAGTCCCACGTCGACCGTGGCCCGTGTGCCGAGGATGCGGTCTGTAGCCGGCTTCAATGTAGTCAGCTTGTCCGTGACGTACCCGGTAAAGGCCGACTTGTGTCGGTCTTCAGGATCGTCAGCCCATCCACGCCGGAGGTCATTTCCCACGCGCCTTTTTTTTCGCGGATCGGCCAGCGCGGTATGCAGCTCCGACCCGCCTATCCTGAAGGTGGTCGCCGTCAGGTGCCCCGTCGACGATCATCCGCTCCCAGGCTTTCTCTTCAACATCGATGCTCACCTTGGTTACTTGCGCATTGTTGTCGAGAAAATAATCACCGAGCTCCATGGCAAACTCCTCGATCGTAGCTGCCTTTGAGCCGCGCGCGACAAAGTACACGGTGTTCTTCATCGTGTCGGTGGGCAACACTTTGCTGTTGTCGCCCCCTGATAGCTGGTCTCAAAGTCGCCGTATAGCATCACGTTCACGGTCCACTCGTTGAACTCGTTGCGATCTTCAAGGCGCGTGATGCGCGAAAGCCGCACTCGCGATTTTCCGTAGCGATTTTCACCCTAGTCTGGCCATCCTTAGCTTCCTCGATAGGTTGTGTAGCTGTTGTCGCTCAGCAGCAGCGGGAAGGTGATAATGTGCCTCGCCGCCGCAGGTGAAGGTGACGGAAATCTCCGGATAGATGCTGGCGCGGCCGCTGCGCTTGAGATAGGCGCCTGTCGCAAAAGTGAGCCGGTAGACGCCCGGCGCAGCATCTTGGGCGAGATCGCGGCAACGGCCGTCGGCATCTGTGACGCCGGTGGCTATCTCGATCCAGTCGATCTTTTCCACTCGCTCGGCACCCTCGCCGACCCAACCGCCCAACATTCTTTCGAGGCGCACAGCAATGCCGGCGGCCGGCTTGCCCAGCACAGTGTCCAGCACGTGGGTTGTGATTGCGCTCATTCGATCAACCATTTTCCTAAACGAATCTGCATGATCTGCCGCTGCTGCTCGGCCGCCTCGCGCAACTCGGCATCGCGGTTGCTGGCCAGGCGGCGCTTGAAGAATCGCGAGCATCTCTTCGGCGCTCTTGCCGGTAGCGCACACGATGTAAGTGAAGCCGAAGCGCTGCCTCGTAGAGCTCGTTCGCCCGCGGCAAGCTCGGCCAGCACGCGTTCGCTGGCCGTATTTGTCTGACGACTGCTCCTGTTTCGACCACGCGGCCGATTGCGCCGCTCTGCGTGCGCCGGCCTTGCGCTCGCCGATGCGCGGATGGCAGGCGAAGGCTTCCAGCCAATCCGGCTCCCGCATGGTGCTCCACACATGGTCCGCCACCTCGCTCAGCTCCTGCACGCTGCCGATGGGACGAAGCGCGACCATCGCCGTCAGCCCATCGCTTCGAGCCGCAGCAGGCCATCATCGCTTCGAGGGCCGCGGCTTCGTCCGCTGCATTCCAGGCCGCGAGAGTTGGCATTCATGGTCGCGCGTCCTCGTGTCGCAGTTCGAGCAAAAACTCATCGAGCAGATTCGCAGCCACGCGGCGCCGATAATCGGCCGTGGAACGGATGTCGTCGATCGGCTGCCCCTCGGCGAGAGCGCGTTGTCGCGCCGCCAACGCTGTCTCGCGCGTGATGGTCTGGCCGAGCAATGCCGCCTCGGTCTGCGAAAGCCGCGTGGGATACGGCGCCAGGCTTGCCGCTCCCAGGCGAATCTCTTCAATTACACCGTCCTCGACCAGCGCGGTTGCGCCCAGCGCGACCTTTGCGATGGCCATGGCGCGCGCGTGTCCCACTTTGCGCAAGTATTGCCTGTGGCGCGCGAATCGCCGCGGCAAGTGAATCGCGTAGAGCAGTTCATCGGCAGCGAGAACATTTCGCTTGTAGCCGGTGTGAAACTCGCAGTAGGGAATCTTGCGGCTGCCGCGCGCGGAAATCATCTCAATCTCCGCGTCGTAAGCCAGCAGCGCGGGCGAGGAGTCGGCGGCAGGCGAGCCGTTCACAAGGTTTCCGCCGAGCGTGGCGCGCGTCTGGTTGGCGATGGAGCCGATCCAGCTTGCGGCTTTGGCGAGCAGCGGCAACTCCGCAACAACCACGGCATGTTTGCGAAGATCGAGAAATGTAGCGGCGGCGCCGATTGCGACACTCGCGGACCTAACCTCGATGCCACGCAATTCGGGAATGCCCCACAGGTTCACCAGCTTTGGCGCGTTCAGCCGGCCTGCGGAAAAGGCGACCATCAACTCCGTGCCACCCGCAATCGGAGTCCACTTGCCGGGCTCAGCGGCAAGCAGATCGAGCACGCCCGCCAGGCTGCCGGGCGCGATGAGTTCGTGCGCTGCGGGATCACCGCGCATGGTGCGTTTGCTCCACAGTGCGCCTGTTGCCCTTGTCTGCAAGCTGCGCGTCGGCGGCAGCGGCTACCGATTCAAAGATGCGCATGAAACCCGTGCATCGACAGAGGTTGCCTGCAAGCGCCTCGCGAATCTCGCTTCCGCTGGGGCGCGGAGAATGGTCGAGAAGCTGCGCGGCCGCCATTAACATGCCTGGCGTGCAAATGCCGCACTGCGCGCCACCATGCTGAAGAAATGCCTCCTGCAGCGGATGGAGTTCGCCGCTAAGGGCGAGTCCTTCCACTGTCTGGATGTTCGCGCCTTCGGCCTGCAAGACAGGCACGAGGCAACTGTTCACTAGTTCGCCGTCCATGCGCACCGAACAGGATCCGCATTCGCCTTCGCCGCATCCCTCCTTGGTTCCGGTCAGACGCAGATCCTCGCGCAGCACATCGAGCAGCCGCTTCATGGGCGGCACATTGATCGTGCGGCATTCGCCATTCACGATGAAGTGGATCGCTGGCCAACGAACATTCTGGCGCGGGCCGACCTTTGCTTTCATGGAATGGCCGGCTCCTCGACCGGTTGGTCGGCGACAAGCCCGGCGTAGAGATCTTCAGGCAAGAGCGGAATGGCGTTGAACGCAACGCCCGTCGCATCACGGATCGCATTCAGAATTGCGGGCGCGGGTCCGTCGTGAGGTAGCTCGCCAATCCCCTTGGCGCCAAATCCGCCGTAGCGGAAGGGAATTTGTTCAAAGTAGACGTGAATCGGCGGAACATCTGCCGCAGTGGGCATAATGTAGTTGGTCATTTGGCCGTTGGCCATGCGGCCGTTTTGCAGGACGACCTTTTCGTAGAGCGCGAAGCCGACAGCCTGCGCGATGCCGCCTTCAATTTGCCCCGCGGCCAATACCGGGTGCAGCACGCGGCCCACCTCCTGCACTGCCCAGAAATCTTCCACCTCGGCGGAGTACGTGACGGTGTCCACAGCAACCTGCGCCACGTAAATTGCCCAGGCGTACGCGCCGTAGGCTTCGCCGTGATAGGTCTGATCGTCCCAGTGGATGCCGGGTGGCGCCTCGTAGCGGCATAGCGAGATGACTTCGCCTTGCGTGGCGCGGTAGCGCTCGCAGGCAGCGAAAAAATCCTCACGCGTGTAGTTCGCGCCAAGCCCCGCGTGCTCGCGCAGAAACGCAATGAGCTGCAAGCCGGCCCGCTCGATGAGGCGGCCGATCACCATCGAAGTGCGCGAGGCTACCGTCGGCCCGCTGTTGGGCACGAGGCCGGTGTCTGGAGCGGCCATGGTTACATCGCTGTAGTCAATACCGAGCGCTTCAGAAGCAATCTGCGTGAGAATCGTGTTCGTGCCCTGGCCGAATTCGGTGTTCGAGACAAGCACGCGCACTTTACCATCAGGCGTGACGTCAATGCCGGCCAGCGAGTTGAGATACACCTCGCCCGAGCCGGTAAATCCTGAGCCGTGATAAAAGGCGGCGATTCCCATGCCGCGCTTGACTGCGGCGCCGGCATTCTCTCCGGCAAATCGCGCACGCATGGCATGGTAATCACTTTCAACGAGCGCGCGATCGAGCAGCTGATCGAGGATTAACGGCTCGCGCATCACTTGTTCGGTCGCATTCGTGTCACTCTCATGGAGGAAATTCCTGCGCCGCAGTTCCACCGGATCGATGCCGAGAACTGCTGCGATCTCATCCATGTGCCGCTCCATGGCGAAGATGGCCTGCGGCGCGCCGAAACCGCGAAATGCGCCATAGGGAACAAGGTTCGTTGCCCAGGAGCACGCGCGCAAGCGCACATTGGGGCACACATACGGCCCAGTTGCATGCAGCGTTGCGCGCGATAGCACGGTGGACGAAAGCGTTGCGTAAGCGCCGCCGTCGGTGGCGAGATCGATCTCCATCGCCAGCAGTCGGCCGTCGCGATCGAGCGCCGTACGATGGCGCACGCGCGCGGGATGACGCTTTGTGGTTGCGACAAGATCTTCAAGCCGGTCGTACACGATCTTTACGGGGTGACCGCTCTTCATGGCCAGCAGAGCCGCGTGGCACGCCACATTTGAGGGAAAATCCTCTTTGCCGCCGAATGCGCCGCCGGTTTCAGTCTGGATGACGCGCACTTTTTCTTCGGGCAGATCGAAAACAGCGCGCAACGATTTGAAGACGTAGTAAGGGCATTGCAGCGAGCCCCATACCGTTACGCCACTTGCCGCGCTATACTCCGCGATGATGCCCTGGTTTTCGATGTAGAGATGCTCCTGCGCGCCGGTGCGGTATTCGCCCTCGACGATGTGTGCGGCACGGCTCCATGCTGAATCGACGTCGCCCTTCTCAAGCAAAAAAGTCTTGAACAGGTTGTCGGCGCCCCAGACGATCAGGTCCTGGCGCTCGCTTTCTTCGATGGTGAAGATCGGCGGCAGCGGTTCGTACTCGATGTGCACTGCGCCAACGGCTTCACGCAGCTTGTGTTTGTCAGGATGCGCGAGCAGGACTATTGGCTCCTCGCAGTGATTCACCTTGCCGTCGGCGAGACAGGGCTGGTCGGCGATGATGAGCTGAATGCAGTTTTCGCCGGGAATATCCGAGGCTGTGACGATCGCAAACTCGCTCCAGTCGATGCGGCGATCGAAGGCGATGGAGCGGATGAGTCCACGGGGAATCGTGCTGCGCACGGTGGCTCCGTACCACATTCCTTCGCGCTCCATGTCGTCCACATAGACTGCGCGGCCCAGAAGCTTATCCACGCCTTCCTTGCGGGGAACAGAGGCGCCAACGATGCGGGTTGTCGCATGCGTGTTCATGGTTGCCAAAGCCGACATTGCCGATCGGGTTGACGCCTAGAATACAACGGCGCAGCAGGGAATTGAAAGCGCGGGGACCTACTCAGCCAACTGCGCCAGCGTGCGCGCCAACACGTGCACACCGCTGCCAATCCACTCGGGCGATGCGTACTCGTCGGGACGGTGGCTCACGCCGCCGCGGCAGGGAATAAACAACATGGCGACCGGCGCAATGCAAGAGACGAAAGACGAGTCGTGATAAGCGCGCGCGACCATTTTCTTGTAGCTTTTGCCCGCCGCAATGGCAGAAGATTCAAGCGCCGCGAGGATCGCTGCGTCGGAGGTCGTGGGCGGATCGGCGTTGATGAGCTCGGTAGTGATTGTCACCCCGCGCCGCGCACTCACTTCCTTCACCGCCTTATCCAACTTGGCGAGCACACCATCGCGCCGTTCGCGGTCGATATCGCGAACATCAGTTGTGATCAGCACGCGCGAAGGAACGCTATTCACCGCGCCAGGAAAGACATCGCAAATTCCCACCGTGCCCACCGTATCGATCGCTCCGGTCGATTTCGCCGTGGCTTCGAGCGCCAGAATCAGCTCGGCTGCAGCGGCCAGCGCATCCTTGCGCCCCGGCATGAGCTTGCCGCCTGCGTGCCCACCTTCGCCCTCGATTACAATGCGCTGGCTGGCGGGCGCTGCAATGTGCGTCACGAGGCCGATGTCGATTCCTTCCTGCTCGAGATACGGTCCCTGCTCAATGTGCAGTTCGACAAACTGGTGGAAGCGTCCGCGCTGCACGATAACGGACTCGAGCGGTCCAGTGAATCCAGCTTGCGCGCGCCAATCTTCAAGGCTGCGGCCCTCCTTGTCACGTAGCGCGAGAGCCTGCTGCGGAGAAAGCACGTTGGCCATCATACGGCTACCCAGGCAACCGATGCCGAAGCGTGTCGGCTCCTCAGCCGTGAAGATAACGAGCTCAATGGAACGCCGCGGCTTCAGTCCAAGCTGCTGCAAAACGCGAATCGCTTCAAGACCGCCCAGCACGCCGACGCATCCGTCATAGAGACCGGCATTGGGAATCGCATCAATGTGCGAGCCGGTACCGATGGGCGCGAGCGCGGGATCGCTGCCTTCCCAGCGGGCGAAGGTGTTGCCAATCGCGTCCTGGCGCACGGTGAGCCCCGCCGCTGTGCAAAGATCCTTCACGTAGGCGCGGGCACGCATGTCCGCCTCGCCGAACACCACGCGCGTCACCACCGGCGGCTCGGCCTCGGTGATTTGCGCAAGGGCCATCAGCTCCGCCATCAGTCTGTCGATTTTAAGTTGCGGGCGAGCAGTTGTCATCGTGATGACGCTTCCAGCGGATGCCGGCGCCAATCCTTGTAGATGAGGTATTTTGCGGGACGCTTGCCCAGCGCGCCAAACCACTGCGGACAATAGGCACGCATCCAGATAAAATCGCCGGCGTGGACCGGGTACCACGAGTCACCGAGGCGGTAAATGCCGCCGCCCTCGAGCATCAGCAGGCCGTGCTCCATCACGTGAATCTCCACCATGCTCAGCGACGCGCCGGGTTCGTAAGTCATGGTGTTCACGGCGAAGTCGTAAGGCGGGCCGTCGGGCATGAGCGCGCGCACACGCAGCGCGGTATCGCCCATGAGCGCGGTGGAATGGACCTCGTCTTCATCGCCCATCACAATTTTGGGAACGGCTGTGCCAGCTTGCGCCTCATAGGATTTTTCAATCAGTGCTGCTCGCGCAATTCCTGGAGCGCGGACCGTGTGCGGAGCTCCCTGCGGTAGATAGGCAAATCCTCCCGGCGTGAGAACGCGCCGTTTTCCCCCGGCTTTCACTTCCAGCTTGCCGTCGAGGACATAGAGAAAACGCTGCGCCGCGGCAGGGCTGAGCGATCCACTGGCAACGAACTCTGCTGTCATTTGCGTAAAGCGCGCGCCCAGTTGCGGCGCTGCGTGGATGATGAACTCAACTCCATCTGCGCCAGGCAGCGGAGCGCGGACAAAAGTATCCGGAGTCTGCAGCAGATGATCGGACTTCAAACTGCTGCGCGTTGATCCTAAATGGTGCACGTGCAACCTCGTTTCAAGGGATCAATCAAATACGCTGATCGATTCTATCGGACTGCAGCGGCCAGACGTTCCAGAAGTTTTCCACTCACCTTGAGTGCGGCTGCCACATCTTCTTCAAGCACGGTCTCATCAGGATGATGGCTGATGCCGCCGGGGCTGCGCAGGAAGAGCATCGCGACTGGCATGCGAGTGGCCATCACCATTGCATCGTGTCCGGCGCCGCTCGGCATTCGCTTCGCGGGCAATCCTGCGGCCTCAATGGCTTCAACCAGCAATGCGGTGAGCCGCTCGTCCATCGGAACAGCCGGCTGATCCATTTGACGCGCGTGTTCGAGAATCAGCTTACGCCTCGCGGCGATCGTATTCGCCTGCTCGAGCAGGGCCTCAGTCGCAGCATTTCGCACGGAGTCTTCGGCGTGGCGTACCTCGCAACCGACGCGTACCACGCCAGGAATCACGTTTCCCGCATTGGGCTCCAGATCGAGCCTTCCGACGGTGGCTACAAGGCCCTCGGTGCGTTGCGCCAGCGCTTCCACGGCGCTGATCCACTCCGCCGCGCCCGCCAGCGCATCGCGGCGCAGGCGCATGGGCGTGGTACCGGCGTGATTTGCGTGACCGATGAAGTTCAACGCAAATCGCGTCTGTCCGACAATGGACGTAACTGCCGCAACGCTCAGCCCTTCCGACTCGAGCACAGGGCCTTGCTCGATGTGCAGTTCAAAAAAGCCGAGGATGTTTGTGTCGAGTGCCGCTTCGCCGATGCGGCTGGGATCGAGTCCGAAGGCGCGGATCGCAGCTTCAAGTGTGACGCCGTCCCGATCCTTTATTTCCAGCAGAGCAGAATCGAAACGTCCGGCTACGGCGCGGCTGCCGATGAATGGAACAGCGAATCGCACTCCTTCTTCTTCAGAGAACGCGATTATTTCTATAGGCAACGGCAACTTGAGGTCCTGTGCGATTTCAGCGAGTTCGAGCGCCAGCGTTACGCCCAGCACGCCGTCGAACGCGCCGGCATCGGGCACAGTGTCAATGTGCGAGCCCACAATGAGCCTTTTGCTTAGTTGCTTGTCGTCTGCCCCCGGCGGCTGCCACAGCCCGCGCAGATTGCCGACTGCGTCGACACTCACTGCCATCCCGAGCGATTCCATGCGACGGCGCAGCAGCGCATGCACCTCGCGCACCGGCGGCGTGAGATAACGGCGCGTAATGCGATCCGACTCCTCACTCATGGCGGCAATGTGCCGGCACTCCGCAATGGCACGACGGGCGCGTTCTGTCAGCGATTGCGCCGTCACGGGCGTACCTGCTCTCTGCCGCGTGCCTTACCGAGGAATATGCCCGCGCGGAAGATCGGCTCGCCGCGCAGCCATGTCTCCCGCACGCGACCACGCAGGTCGGCGCCCAGGTACGGCGAAACTTTGTGACGGAAATAGAGATCCTTTTCGGTGACGGTCCACTTTTCGTCAGGATCGAAGACGGCAAAATCCGCATCAGCGCCCGGAGCAATCGTGCCCTTGCGCCCCTTCAGGCCTGCGAGTCGCGCAGGCGCGGCGGCCAGCCATTCGCCGAGCCGGTGGGGCTTGATGCCGCGCTGTTCGATGGCGGTCCACATCACGGGTAGCGCGAGTCCCAGGCTCGAAACTCCGCCCCACGCCCGGTCCCAGCGTCCGGTGTCGCGGCGCTTCATCTCGGGCGGGCAGGGCGAATGATCGGTAGCCACCATGTCGATCCGGCCTTCTTCGAGCGCCTTCCAAAGAATCTCGCGATTTACCGCACCGCGAATCGGAGGCGCGCATTTATATTCCGTTGCGCCATCTGGAATGTCTTCGGCTGCGAACCAAAGATAGTGAGTGCAGGTTTCGACGGTGATGGGCAATCCACGCTCACGGGCCTCGGCAAGGAACGGCAGCGCATGCGCACTGGACAAATGCACGATATGGATGGGCGTCCTGAAATCATTGGCCAGGCGGATGAGCGTCTCGATCGCCTCGATTTCAGACTGAGGAGGCCGCGAGGCCAGATAGGTTGAATAGCTGCGCCAGTTGGCCTGGTTAGCATTCAACGCGTTCGTGGCGGCATTGACGGGTCCTGCCACTTCAGCATGCGCCAGCAACGGCAGCCCTGTCCCGCGCAGCTTCTCGAGCGCCGCCCGCAGATCCGCTTCATCCACCCATGCAAAGCCGTCGATACCAGAGTGAATGAGGAAACACTTGAAGCCCGCGACACCGGCTCGCGCCAGAGGCTGCAGTGCGTCGGCATTGCCGCGCACCACGCCGCCCCACGCGGCCCAATCCACCCACGCTTTCCCTTGCGCTGCGTTTCGCTTTGCCTCCAAAGCCGGCACGTCGATGGTCTCGGGGGCGCAATTCAGAGGCATGTCCACCAGCGTGGTTACGCCGCCTGCAGCCGCTGCCTGCGTGGCTGTCTCAAAGCCCTCCCACTCGGTGCGGCCGGGCTCATTGATGTGTACGTGGGTGTCTACGAGGCCCGGCAGCAAAAAGCATTCGCCAAAGTCGAACAATTCGGCGTCTGGTGGAACTTCGTTCCATCCTCGTAGCGCTGCGATCCGCTCCTGCTCCACAATCACCGTGGCGGGCGCGAGGCCTTCCGGTGTCAATACACGCGTGGAGCGAAGTGCCTTTGTCATCGTACGATTACTTTCGCTGTTCAGGGAGCCCGAGATCAAGCGGCGGCGAACTTCGCGAGGCAAAGCGGCGAAGCGATCACGCGCCGGTGGAGGCGAGCCGGCCGGCGATTCGGAATCGTCCCGCCGGCCAAACTGAGCTATCCGCGCAATCTGGTCAGCAAATCCTGGGGGTGGACGGGCTTGGCGAGGATATCGAATTCGTGGCCGTCGGCGCGCGCCTTTTCCAGCAGATCGGCTGTGGCGGCCTGGCCGGAAAACAGCAGAACTTTGATGTTCGGCAACAAAGCGCGGATGCGGATGGCGGCATCGATTCCGTTCAGATCGGCCATGATCACGTCGGAGATCAGCATGTCCGGTTGGAAAGTCTCGACCAGCTCCAGGGCCTTTTCGCCGGAATAGACGGCGCGAGCATCAAAGCCGCTTTGGTTCAGGATCATGGCCAGAGTATCGGCGATGACGCGTTCGTCGTCCGCGACCAAAACCTTGGATTTTGCTGTGTTCGGCATAATTTTTTAGACGTTCAGGGAAGGGAAACTACGACCAGACCATCATACTAGCTTTGCGTGCTGCGCAGGACGGCTTTCTGAGTGCTGCGCCTTCCTATGTTTGAATGATACGCTTACCTGACGGCGCTCCTCGAACTCCTTGTCAAATTGGAGTTTCGCGGGGATTTTGGAAATACGGCGGCTCGCGCGCGAGTGCCCGTTGAAAGCTGCCCCGGCCGATTCATCTGAAGTCAATTCTTCAAACATATACTGGCAACCAAGGACACAGAACTCCCCAGGACGCCCCCACTGGAGCACCGGATATGCAGGAAACGGGCACCCCGAACCCGGGCCTCAATGGACAGGTCCTCGTCCACGGGACTGAGAACCCGGCCCCTAACGCGCCGCCAGCCGTCGAGCCGATTATTCGCGCCGAAAAAATCGAGAAGTACTATGCGCAGCCGAGCCAGAACCGCATCCAGGTGATCTCGGCGACCGACCTGAACATTGTGGCTGGCGAGATTCTCGCTCTGCTGGGCCCCTCGGGATCGGGCAAGTCGACCATGTTGCGCATGTTGACCGGGCTCTCCACGCCGACCGCAGGGCAGGTGTATTGGCATGGCAAGCCGATCGCCGAAGCGGAGATCAATGTCTCCATCGTCTTCCAGAGCTTTGCGCTTTTTCCCTGGCTTACGGTGCTTGAGAATGTTGAGGCGCCGCTGCAGGCGCGCGGTGTGGCGCCGGCCGAGCGCCGCGAACGCAGCATGAAGATGCTGGACATGGTCGGCCTTGACGGATTTGAAGCCGCGTATCCCAAGGAGCTCTCCGGCGGCATGCGGCAGCGGGTTGGTTTTGCCCGCGCCCTGGTGGTCGAGCCGGAAGTGCTCTTTATGGATGAGCCCTTCTCGGCGCTCGACGTGCTGACCGCTGAGAACCTGCGCAGCGAACTGCTTGAGCTGTGGACCAAAAAGACCATGCCCACGAAGGCGGTCTTTCTGGTGACGCACAACATTGAAGAGGCCGTGCTGCTGGCCGATCGCATTATCGTGCTCGGGCGCAACCCCGGTCATATCCGCACCGACTTCCCGGTGCAGTTGCCGCAGCCGCGTGATCGCAAGTCAGAGGGCTTTACGCAGTTGGTGGATTACATCTACAAAGTGCTCACGCGGCCCGACACGGTGCCGGCTGAAGCGCCTGGTCCTGTGGCCGGGCCGCAGGTCCGCGACCAGCGCCAGATGCGCTACCAGATGTTGCCCCATGCACGGCCCGGCGGTATTGCAGGCTTGCTGGAGTTGTTGCTCGACAAGGGCGGGCGCGACGATATCTACCGCCTCGCCGACGATCTGGCTTTCGAGATCGACGACCTGCTGCCCATCGTCGACGCCGCGCAACTGCTCGGCTTCCTCAAAATTGAAGAGGGCGATGCGGCCATCACGCCGAGCGGTGAGGAGTTTGCCAACTCCGAAATCCTTCGCCAGAAGGAGCTCTTCCGCAACGCAGCGATCGAAAACGTGCTGCTGCTGCGCCAGATTCGCCGCGCTGTTGAGGCCAAGAGCGATCACACCGTGCCTGAGGAATTCTTCCTCGACATGCTCGATGAGCAATTCAGCGAAGAGGAGAGCCGGCACCAGATGGAAACTGCGGTGACGTGGGGCCGCTACGCCGAATTGTTCGATTTCGATGCCGCGCGCCGCCGCTTCGTGATGCCCGACGCACTGGAAGAGCAGGTAGCCGAAGGCGAGGATGCGAAGTGAAGCTGCCTCAGCCGTTCGCGCGATCGCTCGTCACCGTTCGCACCTGGCCGTTCTTTATTGACCTGGCGCTGGCCGGATGCGCCCTCGCGCTCTTCTTTGCCGTCGTCAGCACGGGAGTGTACTGGTTTCAAAAGCCGATTCCCGTAGTGGCGATTTCGAGCTCCATCAGCGCTCTGCCCGTCTACGCGTTTTACTCCATCGTGCGCATGGCCATCGCTTATCTGCTTAGCCTGGCCTTCGCCGTCACCTACGGCTACGTTGCTGCTTACAATCCGCGCATCGAGCCGTGGATGGTTGCCATGCTCGACATTCTGCAATCCATTCCCGTGCTCAGTTTTCTGCCTCCTGTGGTGCTGGCCATGGTTTCGCTCATCCCCGGGCACCAGCTCGGCATTGAGATGGGGGTCATTTTGCTCATCTTTACGGGGCAGGTGTGGAATCTCGCATTCAGCTTTTATTCGTCGTTGAAGTCCATTCCGCGCGAGATGATTGAAGCCTCGCGCATCTTCCGCTTTTCCGGCTGGCAGCGGTTTTGGCAGTTGGAGATGCCATTCTCAACCATCGGCCTGGTGTGGAACTCCATCGTCTCTGTCGCGGGCGGCTGGTTCGCGCTCATCTTCTGCGAGAGCTTTACCATGGGCGAACGCAACTTCCAACTGCCCGGATTGGGAAGCTACATCCAGACCGCAACCAACAACGGCGATGTCCGCGCACTGCTTGCCGGCATCGCGACCGTGATCGTGATCGTCGTTGCCACCGATCAGCTTGTTTGGCGGCCGCTGATTGCATGGAGCGACAAGTTCAAATTCGAGCAGGTTGAGTCTGCCGACCAGGTCAAATCGCCAATCCTCGAAGTTCTGCGCCGGTCGAAGATCTGGCAATCGCTGCCCGGCCGCATCTGGAGCCGCGTGGAAGAGCCTGTTTACGAGCACCTGGCGCACTCCGAGGAATGCCGCGTGATCAAGCCGCTTGACCAGCCGAAGTCAGGCCGGGTGTCGCCCGCGCTTTGGGCGCTGGCCACAGCAGTAATTTTTGCGGGCTGCTGGGCCGCTGCGCAAACCGTCGTTATGCTCAAGACCATCACCTGGCCCGATTTGCGTCTGCTGCTTGAGGGTGCTGCAGCTACATTTCTGCGCGTCAACGCTGCGCTGCTTATCTCCGCTGCGTGGACAATTCCCGTCGGCGTGGCCATTGGGCTCAATCCGCGGCTTGCTCGCATTGTGCAGCCGCTGGCGCAGATCATGGCTTCGGTTCCGGCCACGGCAGTATTTCCAATTCTGCTTATCGGCCTGGTGAAGATTGGCGGCGGTCTGGGCATCGGGTCGATTGCCTTGATGTTGCTGGGCACGCAGTGGTACATCCTCTTCAACGTGATCGCGGGAGCCATGTCCATCCCATCCGACCTGCGCGAAGTGGCTTCGCTCTATCGCTTCACACGCTGGCAGCGATGGACGCGGCTTATTCTCCCCGGCATCTTTCCCTACCTCATTACCGGAATGGTCACGGCCTCGGGCGGCGCGTGGAACGCATCCGTGATGGCCGAGTATTCGCACGTGAAAGACCAGACGCTCCAAACCATCGGCCTGGGCGCGCAGATCGATGCTGCCACCGACAGTGGACGTTTCGCCATGCTGCTGCTGGCCACCATCCTCATCTCGCTCATGGTCGTCACGATGAACCGTCTGGTGTGGCGCAGGCTCTACCGGCTTGCCGAAACGCGGTTTAAACTCGAAGGCTAAGCAGATTTGGACGATCAGAGGAAAATTCCAATGATTCGAGTGGGTCTGGTTGGTTTCGGCATGGCCGGCCGCGTCTTTCATGCGCCGCTGCTTTCTTCAGTCGAGGGGCTGGAACTGGCCGCGGTCATGGAGCGCACCAGCAACAAAGCCGCAGAGCGCTATCCCGGCATCACCGTCTACCGCTCTCTCAAGGCAATGCTCGCCGATTCTTCGCTCGGACTTTTCGTCGTCGCCACGCCGAACGGAACCCATTACGCGCTCGCCAAAGAGATTCTCAGCGCAGGGAAGAATGTCGTTGTCGATAAGCCGATGACCACGACCGGGGCCGAAGCAGCCGAGCTGATTGGCCTGGCCAAGAAACGCGAAGTCCTTCTTGCTCCATTTCATAACCGGCGCTGGGACAGCGACTTTCTGACGGTTCAGAAACTATTGCATGAGGGTTCGCTGGGCCGGCTCGTCGCCTTTGAATCGCGCTTCGACCGGTGGCGTCCGCTGCCGCTCACTGAGCGCCTGTGGAAAGAAAGCGCCGATGCCGGCGGCACGCTGCTCGATCTGGGACCGCACCTCGGCGACCAGACGCTCGCGCTTTTTGGCAAACCCGAAGCGGTGAGCGCCGACGTGCTGCGCGAGAAGGATGGTCCGGGAGTGAACGACGCCTTTACGATCCGTCTGCGCTATCCCGGCTTCGTGGTCACGCTCG
This sequence comes from uncultured Acidobacteriaceae bacterium, assembly GCA_963758785.1. Lineage (GTDB taxonomy): Bacteria > Acidobacteriota > Terriglobia > Terriglobales > Acidobacteriaceae > Telmatobacter. The sequence goes on along the minus strand of CAVWXA010000002.1, from coordinate 958,546 downwards.
GTGCCAACAGTCTTTCATTGCCTGCCGCGCCGCGCTTTCACCTTCGCGGAACCAAGGGCGGCTACTTGAAGTTTGGTGTCGACCCGCAGGAGGCAGCGTTAAACAAAATCACCAGGATCACGGATGCGGGCTGGGGCCACGAGCCGTCGTCGTCGTGGGGCGTGCTGCATGTGGATATCGATGGCGGTGCAGTCAGCCGTCCTTTGCCCGCGCTTGTCGGGGATTACAGACTTTACTACGCGAGCATTCGCGATGCGCTGCTGGGAAAAGCCGCTGCACCGGTGACGGGCCTCGACGGCTGGCGCGCGGCGCGGCTGCTCGACTGGGCCGCGGAAAGCTCGGAGAAGCGCTGCGAGATTAATTGCGATTGGAGTGAGGAGCCGGAATCGCCGTAATCGTGCAGTTTCCGGTTGGCCGGTAATAAATCTTGAGTCGCTTCTTTGCTCGTCCAGCGGTCAATAACCGTCAGCAGTTCGCTACAATTCTCTCGTGAGAGAAGGCTGGGTTCGAGACGATTATCTGATTCTGTTCGAGGACGACGAACAGGAGGTTGCGTCCGCGAACTATTCCTTCCCAGAGTTACTGCCTGGCTACAGGATTCTCGGACTGCGAGGCTGGGACGACTTTATCGTCAGTGACACCGCAGGCCATCTGTTGACTGTTCCCACCGTGCCAGTCAGTAAAACGTTCCTGGCGCCATTTCAAATGCCCGAAGTGGATGAGATCTGGAGGTCCGATGAACGATTCACTGGGAAGATCAAGTGGTACCAGAGGCCGCTGGTTTTCGGCGGTGATCCGTCGTCGGATCAGAACAAGATTTGGATCAGCCATGAACAGCACGCTCAGTTGGTGCGATATTGGAACGACATGCATCGCCGAGTGGAAGCGGATAGTCGCTAAGAAGTTTCGTCCTGCCCATCTAGTCGCCAATCCGAAGCTGCACAGCTGCCGGAATCGCTATTCGCCCCACAGATCGTTTATTGCCGGTTTGGCTCTTTCTCCACCAGCGGCACCCAGAAACGAAAGCGCGCGCCGCTGCCGGGAGCGCTGGAAACTTCGATCCCTCCGCCGTGCGCGGCGAGAATGGCGCGGGTAATCGCCAGGCCCATGCCGGAGCCCTTTCGCACCTTGGCTCCTCGCTTGCCCCTGTAAAACTTCTCAAAGATCAGTGGCAGATCAAGGGCATCGATGCCCGGACCATTATCTTCCACGCAAAATTCCAAACGGTCTCCGCTGCGCCTGCTGCTCAGCGTCACGCGCGTGCCCGTAGGCGTGTAGCTGGCCACATTTTCGAGCAAATGGCGCAACACCCGGCCCAACAGGTGCGGATCGAACCACGCGGGCTCATCCTGGCCCGCGTGGTCCTGCTCGTCCGCCTGGATGCTCACCTTGTGCGCGGCAAGAATCTTGCGCGACTCCTCCACGGCCTGGTCGAGCAAGGCGCGCGGATGCTGCGGAACCATCTTCACCTGCACTACGTTGGCGTCGATCTCGGCCATCTCCACAGATTCGCCAATCAGCAGATCGAGCCGCGAGGCCTCTTCGTCGATAATCCTCGCCATGTCCAGCCGTGCCGCCTCGTCGAGCCCTTCGGATTCAAGCAGTGTTGTGGCAGCGGCGCGGATTGAGGTGAGTGGCGTGCGCAGCTCGTGGGTCAGGGAATCGATCAGCGCGGTGCGCAGCCGCTCTCCCTCGCGGGCCGCCTCCATGCGTGCCGTGGTTTCCATGGCGATGGATCGCGCCACTGCAATCGACACCTGTGCGCTGATGGCCGCCGCAACCTCGCGCGAAAGCGCTTCGGAAGGCCGCCAGGCCAGAGCTCCCAGCGCTCTCAATCCCAACATCAGCGCTGCGGTGTGATAGCCGGCGAGCGGCGCCATGGTCGGATTGAGGCCTTCGGTCATCGCGTGCATGTGCGCTTGCACGCTGGCCGCTGGGTCGCCGGTTGAGGAGTAGAACCGATCCTGGTCGCGAACGTAAAGAACCACGCCGTCGAGCGCGAAGATGCGGTCGATAAGCCCGGGAAGGTCGTGGAGCAGCCGCTCGGCGTCTTCGAAGAGCATCATCTCCTGGCTCAGGGCGTAGAGCCGCTCCACATCCGCCTGGCGCTGCTCAGCCTGCTGCGTCTGGCGTCGTGCCCGCTCCGCCACGCGGCTTACGACCAGGCAACTGGCAACAAACGAGACCATTGCCACCCATGCCTGCGCGCCGACCAGCCAGAAAGTGTGCACGGGCGGCAGAAAGAAGTAATCGAAGAAGAGGGCGCAGAGCGACGCGGCATAGATCGAGAGAGCGGTGCCGGCCTGCGTGGCCGACCAGACCACCAGGACCAGAAACACCATCCCCGCGGTGGTCGAGTTGGCGCCCAGCCAGACCAGCAGGAACGTCGTCAGGGCCGCCGCCGCCGTGGCCGCGAGCCAGCGAAGAGCCTGCCATGTGTAGGCTTGTGCGCCCATCGTCTTCCCCACGGGAATCATACCTGCCCATCGCCCTTTATGAAACGCTATGCCGCCATGATGTAAGCTTCCGATGGAAAGAAGAGAGAAAAGAAGAAAGACATGCCCGGAAGAATTCTGGTAATTGACGACGAATCGCAGATTACGCGCGTGCTGCGCGCCGCACTCTCCGCGCAGGGTTACGATGTGCGCACAGCCAACGATCCCGAAGAGGGCCTGCGGGTCTTTCGCGACTGGCCGCCCGACCTGGTGATCACCGACCTGATGATGCCGGGCATGAGCGGAGTGGAAGTTTGCCGCATGATCCGGTCGCAAGGCACAACGCCGGTGCTTGTACTCTCGGTTCGCGAGCACGAGCGATCGAAGGTGGAGGCGCTCGATGCCGGCGCCGACGACTACGTGACCAAGCCGTTCAGCATTCAGGAACTGCTGGCTCGCGTGCGGGCCCACCTGCGCCGCGCCCCGGAACGCACAACGGCAGCCATTGAAGCCGGCGACTTTGTGGTCGACGCCGAGGCCCATACCATCACCGTCCAGGGCAAGCCGATTCACCTGACGCCGAAAGAATTCGACCTGCTGCTGCACCTGGCCCGCAACGCCGGCAAGGTGATGACGCATCGCGCGCTCCTTACCGCCGTGTGGGGTGCGCAATCGGCGCATCAGCCCGAATACCTGCGCGTGTTTGTCGGCCAGTTGCGCAAGAAACTCGAGACGGAAACCGGCCGCCAGTACATTCAAACCGAACCGTGGGTCGGTTACCGCTTCATTCCCGAGGGCTGGACAGGCAACGAAGAATAGATCGGCGTGCGCTCGTCGTTGCGCTGTTGATTCCCTTAAGTTTATCGGCGCCTGGAGCCGGTCCTTACGGTTTCTTTAGAAAATCTTTTGTTCCTCAAACCAGGTCAGGCACAGAATAGAGTTCGGTTGAGCGTTTGGTTCGGCTCAGGGCCGGATCGCAACGCGGAAGAAGTTCTGTTGCCAGGCCGGAGCGAGTGCCGCTCCAGCCGCAACTGGGAGATCGTAGATGCAAGACGCCGTGATGTTGCTGTTCACCGTCGTTTTCTTCGCCGTGGCGTTTCTCTACGTCAAGGCATGCCAGAAGTTGAGGTAGCCCATGCACATGGATTGGATTACAGCAACCGGATTGCTTCTTTCCATTCTCCTGATGGTCTATCTGACCATCGCGCTGCTTTTCCCGGAGAAATTCTGAAATGTCCGTCAACGGCTGGCTGCAATTTGCCATCTACTCGTTCATCCTGCTTGCTACCGTTCGCCCGGTGGGCATTTATCTGGCGCGCGTGCTGGAGGGCGAGCGCACCTGGCTCGACCCGGTGCTGCGCCCGTTTGAGCGGCTCATCTACAAGCTCTGCGGCGTGAACGCCGACAAGAGATGAACTGGCGCGAGTACGCCTTTGCCATGCTGGGCTTCTCGGCCGTGACATGGTGCTCACCTACGCCATTGAGCGCCTGCAAGTCTACCTGCCATGGAACCCGCAGCATCTGGCCGCCGTGGGGACGGATCTTGCCTGGAATACCGCGGCCAGTTTTACCACCAACACCAACTGGCAGTTCTATACGCCCGAATCCACCATGAGCTATCTCACCGAGATGGTCGGCCTGGCGACGCACAACTTCTGGTCGGCGGCGGCGGGCATCGTGGTGGCCATCGCGCTCATTCGCGGCATCAAGCGCACCAGGTCGAGCACCATCGGCAACTTCTGGGTCGATATGACGCGCACGCTGCTCTACATCCTCACGCCGGCTTGCATCCTCTACGCGCTGCTGCTGGTCTGGCAGGGCGTTCCGCAGAACCTGAACGCCTACACGGTCGCGCATCCGCTCGAGCAGCCGTCCCAGGCACAAACCATCGGGCAGGGGCCGGTGGCTTCGCAGGAAGCCATCAAGATGCTGGGCACCAACGGCGGCGGATTCTTCAACGCCAACAGCGCCCATCCCTATGAGAATCCGACGCCGCTTTCGAATTTCATCCAGATCCTGTCGATCTTCGTCATTGGCGCGGGCCTGACTTATACGCTGGGCCGCATGACCGGCTCGCCCGGCCACGGCTGGGCTGTCTTTGCCGCCATGTATGTGCTGTTTGCGGCCGGCTTCGCAGTTTGCTATTGGGCTGAGGCGCATCCGCACCCACTGATTCACGGCGCCCAGCAAACCCGCACTGCAACCGCGCCCGGCGGCAACATGGAGGGCAAGGAAGTCCGCAACGGCATCGCCGAAAGCGCGCTGTTCGCCACCATCACCACCGATGCCAGTTGCGGCGCCGTCAACGGCATGCACGACAGCTTTACTCCGCTCGGCGGCATGGTTCCGCTCGCCAACATCATGCTCGGCGAGGTGGTCTTCGGCGGCGTCGGCGCCGGCATGTATGGCATGTTGATCTTCGTTGTGCTCGCGGTCTTCATCGCCGGCCTCATGGTGGGCCGCACTCCGGAGTATCTGGGCAAGAAGATCGAATCCTACGACGTGAAGATGGCCATGCTCTACGCGCTCATCTTCCCGCTCATCATTCTCACCTTCGCGGCCATCTTTGTTCTGCTGCCGGTGGGTTTAACCGCGATGACCAACCCCGGGCCGCACGGATTCACCGAAATCCTCTACTCGTTCACCTCCGGCGCGGGCAACAACGGCTCGGCCTTTGCGGGCCTGGACCGCAACTGGTGGTACAACATCGCGATGGGCTGGGACATGCTCATCGGCCGATTCCTCATGATGATTCCGGTGCTGGCCCTGGCCGGCAATCTGGCGCAGAAGAAGAGCGTTCCGCCTTCGCCGGGCACCTTCCCGGTGAATACGCCGCTGTTCGCCGTGCTGCTGGTCGGCGTGGTGTTGATCGTCGGCGCGCTCACGTTCTTCCCGGCGCTGAGCCTGGGACCGATTCTCGAACACCTGCTGTTGCAGGCAGGAAAGCTGTTCTAACCGCGTAGGCAACCGAACAAGACAAGGCAAAACGAACTGTCATGGCTGAAAAAACGAGTCTTTGGAATACGCAGATCATGGCCAGGCGTCGATTGACAGCCTTCGCAAGCTCGATCCGCGCTGGATGGTCAAGAACCCGGTGATGTTTGTGGTGGAAGTGGGCAGCGTGCTCACCTCGGCGCTGCTCATCGACAACTCCGTCCATCACCGCGTCGCCTTCGGCTTCAACCTGCAGATCACGCTCTGGCTGTGGTTCACGGTGCTGTTCGCCAACTTTGCCGAGGCCATGGCCGAGGGCCGCGGCAAGGCCCAGGCCGACACGCTGCGCAAAGCCAAGGGCGAGACCATCGCCAAGCGCTACAAGGCCGACGGCAGCTTTGAAGAGGTTGTCAGCGGATTGCTTCGCGCCGGAGACGTCATCTACGTCGAGGCCGGCCACTACATCGCCGGCGACGGCGAAGTCATCGAGGGCGTGGCCTCGGTGGACGAGTCGGCCATCACCGGCGAATCGGCTCCCGTGATCCGCGAAGCCGGCGGCGACCGCTCGGCCGTCACCGGCGGCACAAAGGTTCTGTCGGACTGGATCAAGGTGAAGATCACCTCCAATCCCGGCGAAACCTTTCTCGACCGCATGATCGCGCTGGTCGAAGGCGCGACGCGCCAGAAGACGCCCAACGAGATCGCGCTCAGCATTCTGCTCTCCGGCCTCACCATCATCTTTCTGCTGGCCGTGGTCACGCTGCAGCCCTTCGCCATCTACTCCAACGCGCCGCAAACGGTCTTCGTGCTGGTCTCGCTGCTGGTCTGCCTCATCCCCACCACCATCGGCGGTCTGCTCTCGGCCATCGGCATCGCCGGCATGGACCGGCTGGTGCAGTACAACGTGCTGGCCATGAGCGGCCGCGCCGTTGAAGCCGCCGGCGACGTGAACACGCTGCTGCTCGACAAAACCGGAACCATCACGCTCGGCAATCGCCAGGCAACGGAATTCATGCCCGCGCCCGACGTGAGCCACGAGCGGCTGGCCAACGCCGCGCAGCTCGCATCGCTTTCCGACGAGACTCCGGAAGGCCGCTCGATCGTCGTTCTGGCCAAGGAAAAATACAACCTGCGCGGCCGCGACCTTGGCGGCATTCACGCGGAGTTTGTTCCGTTCACCGCGCAGACGCGCATGAGCGGCGTCAACCTGCCGGGCACGCGCATCCGCAAGGGCTCGGTAGATGCCATCGCGCGCTTCCTTGAAGAGCAGGGCTCCTCGTTGCCGCAAAAGGTTCGCGAAAACGTGGAAGAAATTGCCCGCGCAGGCGGAACGCCGCTGGTGGTGGCCGAAAATTCATCGGCGCTGGGCGTCATCTATCTCAAGGACATCGTCAAGGGCGGGCTTAAGGAGCGCCTGGCGCGGCTGCGCGCCATGGGCATTCGCACCATCATGATCACCGGCGACAATCCGCTGACCGCGGCCGTGATTGCGCGCGAGGCAGGCGTCGACGATTTTCTGGCCGAAGCCAAGCCCAAAGACAAGATGGACCTGATCAAGCGCGAGCAGGGCAAGGGCAAGCTGGTGGCCATGACCGGCGACGGCACCAACGACGCGCCCGCGCTGGCGCAGGCCGACGTGGGCGTGGCCATGAACTCCGGCACGCAGGCCGCAAAAGAAGCCGGCAACATGGTCGATCTCGACTCGAATCCCACCAAGCTGATTGAAATCGTCGAGATCGGCAAGCAATTGCTGATGACGCGCGGCGCGCTGACCACTTTTTCCATCGCCAACGACGTGGCCAAGTACTTCGCCATCATTCCGGCCATGTTCGCCGGCGTGTTTCCGGTGCTCGGCGCGCTCAACATCATGTATCTGCACTCGCCGCAGTCGGCGATTCTGTCGGCGGTCATTTTCAACGCGGTCATTATCGTGGCGCTCATTCCGCTGGCGCTGAAGGGCGTGAAGTACGAGCCCAAGGCGGCCGATGTGCTGCTGCGCAACAACCTGCTCATCTACGGCGTGGGCGGCATCATCATCCCGTTTATCGGCATCAAGGCCATCGACCTGTGTCTGGTGGCGCTGCATCTGGCGTAAGAGCGCGGGGCGGGCAAAGGAGATTGAACGTGCATTCAACTTCGGCAACTCACGAGGATTTAGAGATTCACTCTGGACCGGGTGCAGCGCATGCGCAGGAGACCCCGGCAGTCCATTCGGTTTGGAAGACGTCGATTCTCTTCACGATCGTCACCGCGGTTCTGTTCGGCCTGGGCTATCCGCTGCTGTTGACCGGCCTCGCCGACGTCCTCTTTCCGCGGCAAGCTGACGGAAGCCTCATCCTGCGCAACGGCCAGGTGATCGGCTCAAGCTGATCGCGCAGAGCTTCACCTCCGACCGTTACTTCCATCCGCGGCCTTCGGCTGCGGGCAACGGCTACGACGCCACATCTTCCGGCGGCTCGAATCTGGCGCAGTCGAATGCCAAGCTCGTCAGCGCATTCAGGGCGATATCGACAAGCTGGCAGAAAGAGAACCCCGGCAAGCCGGTTCCCATCGATATGGTGACGACTTCCGGCTCCGGCCTCGACCCCGACATCACGCCCGACAACGCCTACTTCCAGGCTCCGCGCGTCGCGAAGGCGCGCGGGCTGACACGAGGACGCGGTTCGCAAGCTGATCGAGGAGCACACAACGGGACGCCAGCTCGGTTTCCTCGGCGAGCCCCGCGTGAATGTGCTGGAGCTGAATCTCGCGCTCGATCAATGTCGAAATAGTTTTCAACGCAGCGGCTTCCCAAGCCACAGCGGTTTCCACGAGCCATGAGCATACGGGAAGGGCCATCCTGCTCTTCCCGTTTTTTTTGCGAGAAAGCATCGAGACGTCCCATGTGAAAGTGAAGGGCACTTGCCGCGTGTCCTTTGCGCTGACTTGCTGACTCGCCAACTTGCTTTGGCTAAATATCTCTGCGCCCTTCCATCGCCCGCGCCATCGTCACCTCATCGGCGTATTCAATGTCGCTGCCCGCGGGAACGCCGGTGGCGATGCGCGTGATCCGCACCGGAAAACCACGCAACGCGCCGGCCAGCCAGTCGGCTGTGGCCTCGCCTTCGAGTGTCGGGCTCGTGGCCAGAATCACTTCGTCCACTTCGCCGCGCTCCACGCGGCCGATCAACGTTCCCGCGCGCAACTGGTCGGGTCCCACGCCGTGCAGCGGCGAAAGCGTGCCGTGCAGCACGTGGTAGACGCCCTGGTAAGTCCGCGTGCGCTCCACCGTTTCGATGTTGGTGGGCTCCTCCACCACGCATACCAGGCGCTGGTTGCGCGCCGGGCTGGCGCAGTAGGCGCAGGGATCGATGTCGGTGACGTTGTTGCAAATGGAGCAGAGGCGCAGGCTGGCCTTCAGTCCGCGCACCGCTTCGGCCAGCGCAGCGGCATCTTCGTCGCTCGAGCGCAGAGATGAAAGGCGAAGCGCTGCGCGCTCTTGGTGCCCACGCCGGGCAGCTTCTTCAGTTCTTCAATGAGCCGGGCCATCGGCTCGGCATAGCGTGACAATGTTCTTGCCTCCCTGTGTCCACCGGTAGCTGGCGAGCCGGCCCTCAGCTCAGCCCCGGAATCTTCAGCCCGCCCAGCATTCCCTGCACGCTCGACTTGATGGCCTCATCGGCCTTGCGGCCCGCTTCGTTCACCGCGCCGACGATCAGATCCTGGAGCATCTCCACGTCTGCCTGGCCGCCGCTCAGGCTCACCACCGCGGACGGATCGATGTGCAGCTTCAGCAGTTCCTTCTTGCCGTTCATGGTCGCGGTCACCGCGCCGCCGCCGCTTGCCGCCTCCACCACCGTCTCGCCCAGCTTGCGCTGAATCTCTTCCTGCATCTGGCCTGCCTGCGAAAGCATCTCCGAAATTTTGAGCGGGTTGATCATTCTTTGTACCCTCGTTTGCTTTAAAGCTCCTAGCTAACAGTTAACAGCTGGCGGCTGCCTTCTCACTTCTGCCGCAGATCGACCACGCTGCGGACCTCGGCTTTGAAGATCTCCTGCGCCCGCTTCACCATTGGATGCGCAAGCGCCGCCTCCTGCACGCTGCCCGCGGCCGCAACGGGTGCAGCAACCGCAGCCGAAGCCGAACCTCCGGCATTCGATACCACGAAACGCGCCGGCGCGCCCAGCCGCTGCAGTTCCTGACGGATGATTTTTTCCGCCGCCGCGTTTACCGTCAGGCCGAGCATTTTCTTGCCCATTCCTCGGCACCGCGATGCGCACAGTCTGGCCATCCAGCGTCCACGCGCCTGCGCCGAGCAATTGCGCGGCGGAGCTGTGCCCGGCGGTTGCCAGCGCGGCCACAATTGCCTCCCGGATATGTTCAACGCTCACCCCGCCGGATGCGGTTGCGGCTTCAGGCGCCTTGGCCAGCGCGCCTTCGGTCAAGTTGCAGTAGCCTCGTAACCGTTCGCGTGGCTGGCCACGGCAGGGAAGGGCGACGCCTCCCGTGCGACTGCGCTGCTTGCCATCGCCGGCGCCACGGCCGAGCCGTTCGCCGATTCGCTTGTCGTTTCCTGTAATGCCAAGCCCGCTTCCACGACAGCTCTTGGCCTCGCACTATCCCTTGCAACGGGTCCCGAATTCCGGACCGTCGTCTCGCTGCGTGCGCCCGCCTTGCTAATCGCCGGTGCAGGCCCGTCGATCGGCCGCACGACGCCCGCACTTGCGCGCGGCGTGCTGCTCGGCGCGGTGCGCGAGGCTGGCGGCGCATTCGTGCGTGCGCCTGTTCCGCCGGCCACGCCGCTCAGCAACTCCTCGATCGGCAGCAGCCGCTGCGCGTGAATCAGCTTGAGCAGCCCAAGCTCCAGATGGAAGCGCTGCTCCTGGCGGTAATTCAGATCGTCAAAAGTGCGCAGCACGATTTGCAGATTGCGCGTCAGTTCCTCTTCGGTAAACAGCAGCGCCGTGCGCGCTGCGCGGGCGCGCTCGTCGGCGGAAATCTGCAGCAGCTCCGTCTGCTCGCCGCCCAGCTTGGCCATCAGCGCATTGCGCAGATAGCGCACCATCTGCCGCGCCAGCGACAGCGGGCTGTGCCCGGCATTCACCAGGACGTTCATTTGTTCCATCAGCTCGGCGCTTTGGCCCGCGGCCACGGCTTCCAGCAGCCGCTCGAAGACGGTGTTGGGCACCGCGCCCATCAGCTCGCGAATCTGCTCGGCCGAGAGCATCGGGCGGCCGTCCTCGAACCGGCGCCGAGGCAATCGCCTGGTCCATGATGGAGAGCGCGTCGCGCATCGATCCGTCGCCGGCCTCGGCCAGCAGCGCCAGCGCGTCTTCTTCGGCTGCCACCTGCTCCGCGGCCGCGATCATCTTCAACTGCGCCAGAATGTCGTCGAACTTGACCGCATGAAAGCTGAAGTGCTGGCAGCGCGAGCGGATGGTCTGCGGAATGTTTTCGGGCTCGGTGGTCGCCATCATAAAGATGACGTGAGCCGGCGGCTCTTCCAGCGTCTTGAGCAGCGCGTTGAAAGCGGCTTCGGTAATCTGGTGCGCTTCGTCGAGGATGTAGATCTTGTAGCGGTCGCGCGCCGGCGAGTAGCGCGCCGCATCGCGCAGCTCGCGAATCTCGTCGATGCCGCGATTGGTGGCCGCGTCAATCTCGATCACGTCCACCGCATTGCCCTGGCGAATCTCGATGCAGGCGTCGCAGATGCCGCAAGGCTCCGGCGTGGGGCGCTGCGGCGTGCCCACCTCGTTTCGGCAATTCAGCGCCATGGCCAGAATGCGCGCGATGGTCGTTTTGCCGATGCCGCGATGGCCGGAAAAAATGTACCCGTGCGCGATGCGGTTCTGGCTCAGCGCGTTCAGCAGCGTGCGCGTCACGTGGTCCTGGCCGGCCACGTCGGCAAAGCGCTGCGGACGGTATTTTCTGGCCAGAACCTGATAACCCATGCGAACGAAGCTCCCTGTCGGCGGCAAAACGATGCAGCCCTGAAGGAGATTCTATCGTTCCGGGGCAGGGAGCCGCCGGGTGGAAAAGCCGCCTTGGCTCCGCCATTGGCACTCTGGCGGCCGTGCAGATCAGCTAAGAATGCCGCGAGCGATTTTGACCCAGAATGGCACGTTGTGAAACACGATGTATACGACGACGGATTGGCATACAATGAGCGCCGGCAGCGCGTAGAGATAGACCTTGTGGATCCGGCGATTCACGATAAGGTCGCGTATCACGCCCAAGAAGATCAGAAGGGCGACACCGTAGTAGAAGTTGAGCGGCGGCGGAAAGTTAACTGGGAAACGTCCAAAACCCGCAGCGGTTAGCACACATGTCGCGATCAGGATCAGGCGGCGATGGAACTCCGGCTCCCTGCGCCAGTAGATGGCAAGCGCGACTGTAACAGCGAATGCCGCCATGTCATTGAAGGGAACGAGTATGAAAGGGACGGCATCGGCTTCATGCAGGGTGTGCCAATTGAAGCGTCCCATTACGACTGTGGTGGCAAAGCCAAGAACTACCATCGCCGCTCCGAGCGAAGCCCCGAACCACCCCGTCAGGCGATGAATCCGCACATTGTGCGTTCTGATCAGCAGGGATTGGAAGATGAAGAAGATCACCCATGTCGAAAACGCGACGGCATGAAAAGTGAGGATGAGCGGGCGCGGAACGGTGGGATGAAGAAGGTTGTCGTTGATGGTGTGACTGAACCCGTACACCACGACCACCGCGACGAGTAATGACATGGCGAAATAGAAGTATTTATCCAGCAGCCGCACCGGTTTAGACAAATGAGTGTGCCCGCTCAAACGAGCTGGATGGGTCGTTGCCATGAGGACTCCATTGCGGGGGAATTGTTAGTTGAATCGTGGCGAATGGTAACAGGGCCAAGGCCGCGATGCAATGAAAATCGAATTTGAGTTCGTGAAAGCGGGCCGTAAGCGATCTCCTCTCGCGCGATTTGCAGCCAGTACGGATTGCGGCCGACCGCACGCCGCTCTGTAACCATCGCGCCGGCTCCGAGTCAAATAAAATAGGTAAGAGAGGCGGGTGAAGTGTATCCCTCCGTGGACGGCGCTGCTTTCGGATCGTCACGTGACGTGAGGCGTATGGGTTTTGCAATGAGACGGTTGTTTGGAGTCGCGCTGGTTCTTGGCTGCCTGGCGGCAACGGCGCCGGAGCTGCGCGCGCAGGCTGCTCCCGACAACACCCCCGCAGCGAATCAGAATAACGGCTCCAGTCAGAAAAACAGCTCGGGTCAGAACAACGGCTCCAGCCCAAACCAGCCGGCAGCCAATTCTCCAGATAACCAGTCCGGCCAGGCGCCGGGCCGCGTGCAGAAGCAATCCACCGCCAATCCGTTTCCTGAAGACACCAGTTCGGTTCCAGTAATGCCCACTTCGGACACGCCCGACCTGCCGCCAGGAGCGGGCGACGACGCGGACCGCGTGCCGCTGCCGCCTGAAGATCTCGATCCCGTTCGTACGCCTGAAGAGGCGGGAGCTGCGGCCGAGGAGCAGGAAAAGAGCTCCAGCTCGAGCCTCTCCGGAATGAGTGGCCTGCTGCCTGGCTCGGACGACGAGACGGAGCCGGGGAAGAAGCACAAAGGCGGCACTGTGGTCGAGCCCGAGCACCACGAGACAGCCCAGGAAGACGAGCACGTCGGCGCATATTATCTCGACAACAAAGATTGGAAAGGCGCGCTCTCGCGCTTCGAGTCGGCCCTGGTGCTCGATCCCGATAACCCTGACGTCTACTGGGGATTAGCCGAGTGCCAGCGCCACCTGGGCGATTTTGCCAATGCGCGCGGCAACTACCAGAAGGTGATGGAATACGATCCTGGCAGCCGCCACGCCAAAGAAGCTCGCAAAGCCCTCGAGGATCCTGAGATCGCCAACGCAAAGCCGGCTTCATCCGCACAGCGTGCGGCTCAGCCGCAAAAATAATTCTCGCCGGCCCTGAACTTTAAAACCCCGCCCAATGCAGATAAGCAGCAATGATTTGCTCTCCCCACAAGCCGCTGATAATTCCGCCCACGCAAAGAAAAGTGCCCAGGGGCAGCTTTGTGAGTTTCCAGACCTCGCCCCGCTTTCGTGATGACAGCGCTGCCAGCAGAACCATCGCAGCCAGCGAACCCAGGACCACGCCCAGGACAAATGCAACCAGCGCCCCGGCCAACCCAAGCCACGCAGCCAGCAGCGCCATCAGTTTTGCGTCGGCCAGGCCGATGCCCTCGCGGCGGCGAATCAGCTTATAGGTCCAGCGGATGAGCAGAATCAGCGCAGCGGCGGCGAGAGTCCCGAGCAAGGATACGATGGTTGCGCGCCAGAGGCCAGATCTCAGATATTCCGAACTGTAGGTCAGCGGCAATCTGGTGATTGAGTCAAATTCGAGCCCAAAGGCGGGGTTCAAAAGCGAAAAAGCCAATCCGATCAGGATACCCGGCCAGGTGAGCCGATTCGGAAGCCATAGATTCTCGGCATCGAGAACTGCCAATCCAACCAGTAACCAATAAAGCGCCATCTGGCCGATCGCGGAAATCAGCGAAGCCAGGAGGCTGACCCCTGGGAGCTCAGGATCAGAGGCCAATGTGGAGAATCTCCACGCCACCGTCGCCCACAACACCCCCACTGCCAGCTCCACCACCAGATACCGCCAACCAATCCGCGCTTTGCAACTCCGGCAGCGGCCGCCGAGCACGAGCCAGCTGATCAACGGCAGATTTTCCCACCAGGCCAGCGTCCTCCCGCAGCTTCGACAGTGCGACCGCGGATGGACGATGCTTTCGCCGGCGGGCCAGCGGCTCAGGCACACGTTCAGGAAGCTGCCGAAGGCCAGCCCGAGTAAGCCGGCAAACGTGGTTCCCCAAATGCGGATCATTCAGAGGTCGAGTATACGGCGCAGAGGTCGAGTACATGGCGGTGGGACGACCCTCTAGCATTCCACGCTAAACTGGAACTGCATGGACCTTCCGCCAGAGAGTTCCAGTGCAAACAATCCCGCGCCGCGAACCATCACCGACCCGGCGCGGGCGGCAGAGCTTTTTGAGCAGTCGGTGGCCATCATGGCGCGCCTGCGCGCTCCCGGCGGCTGCCCGTGGGACCGCGAGCAATCCTTCGATTCCATCCGCAAATACACGCTAGAAGAGGCCTACGAGGTCTTCGACGCCATCGAGCGCCGCGACTTCGCGCATTTGGCTGAAGAGCTCGGCGATCTGCTGCTGCAGGTGCTGTTCTATGCGGAGATGGCCGCCAACGAAGGCCACTTCACCATCGCCGATGTGCTCGACCACCTGAATCGCAAGCTGGTGCGCCGCCATCCGCATGTCTTCGGCGACGAGGCTTCGCGCGCGGCAGGCAACCGCGCCGATGTGGATGCCGAACGTTGAGGGCTCTGCGGCGGCCGTGCTGCGCAACTGGGAAGAGATCAAGGCCGCCGAAAAAGCATTGCACGCAGCGGACGCGCCATCGGCGCAGAAGCAACCGCAGTCGCGGCTCGATGGCGTGCTGCGCGCGCATGCCGGCGCTGGCTGAGGCCGCCAAGCTTGGCGCCAAGGCGCAGAAATCCGGCTTCGACTGGCCGAGCTGGCGCGATCTGCTGCCCAAGGTCGCCGAGGAGACGGCGGAGCTGGAGGCCGAAGCCGCATCCGGCGATCCGGACGCGCACGCCGGCAATCGAAGCGGAACTGGGCGACCTGCTCTTCACTGTCGTCAATCTGGGCCGCCATCTGGGCGTCGATGCGGAGATGGCGCTGCGCAACTGCAATCTGCGCTTCCGTCAGCGCTTCACTGAGATGGAACTGGCCGCGCCGCGTCCGCTCGAAGATCTTTCGCCCGTCGAGTTGGAAGCGCTTTGGGAGCAGGCGAAGCGGAAACTCGCGGCCGATCGGGCATCGATCTCGGATGCAACCGCCAACGACGCAGCGCAGGCGCAGCCATGATCCAGATTCGTTCCAGTGCGGGATTCGACGAGTTGGAAGCCTGTGTCCAGCTCCAGATCGAGACGTGGGGCTACGACGAAAGCGATGTGATTCCACGCAAGACATTTCTGCTGGCGCAAAAAATCGGCGGCCAGGTGATCGGCGCCTTTGACACAGAGCTTGCCGCGGGCACGGGCGACAGGCCGGCCAAGACTCTGGTGGGTTTCGCCATGTCTTTGCCCGGCATCAAGGCATACGAAGGCGAGCCCGCTGCCTTATCTGCACTCCCACATGCTGGCCGTCCGCGAGTCCCACCGCAATCGCGGCCTTGGCGCGCAACTCAAATGGGAACAACGACGTGAGGCGCTTTCGCGCGGCATCCGGCACATGGAGTGGACCTTCGATCCGCTGGAGATCAAAAATGCTTTCCTCAATATCCACAGGCTGGGAGCTGTCGCCACGCGACTATCGCGTGAATTTCTATGGTGTATCCTCATCTCGACTGCAGGGTGGGCTCCCCACGGACCGCCTTTTGGCGGAGTGGGAGCTGGATTCCCCGAGAGTGAAGGCAATTCTTGCTCGGCGACCCGGCAGCCGCATACACGATCGAAGAACGCATTCTGGTTCCGGCCTCCATCGACGAGTGGAAGGCCAACCGAAGCAAGCCGGGAACAGGGCTCTCGCTGTTCAGTTGGAGAATCGACAGAAGTTTCAACAGGCATTTTCCCGGGGATTGGCTGTACTTGGCTTTTCCCGGGATGCGGAAGGAAACGGAGTCTTCGAACTGGGTCCCCTCGCCTCGCTGAAGCAACCTCAAGTTCAAGACGAGGAAATTTATGAGAATTGATGCAATCATCCTGCGCGAACTGCATATGCCCCTGGTGCGCCCGTTTGAAACCAGCTTTGGCGTCACCCGCAACCGGAGAATCGTGCTCGCCGAAATCCAGTCTGAAGGGCTGACCGGCTGGGGCGAATGCACCGCCGGCGAGCGTCCGTTCTTCTCCGGCGAATCGACCGACACCGCGTGGCAGGTGCATGGTCAACGAGCTTGGGCCCATGCTGGCCGCCGAGTCCCCGGAGCACGGCGGCGATTGCCCGCGCATCTTTCGCTGCCGTGCGCGGCAACCCCATGGCCAAGGCCGCGCTCGAAAACGCCATCTGGGATCTCGAGGCGCAGCGCGAAGGCGTCTCGCTCTCCCGGCTGCTCGGCGGCGTGCGCGAAACCATTCCCTGCGGCGTTTCGCTCGGCATCCAGCCTTCGATTCCCGAGCTGCTCTCGATCATCGAGCGCGAACTGGCCGCCGGCTATCAGCGCATCAAGCTCAAGTGCAAGCCGGGCTGGGATGTTGAGGTCTTCGAGCGGGTGCGCAACCGCTGGCCCGGCATCATGCTCAGTTGCGACGCCAACTCCGCCTATCGCCTGCGCGACGAAGATCACATCGCATCGTTCGACGCCTTCGACCTGCTCATGATCGAGCAGCCGCTGTGGCACGACGACTTCTACTTCCACTCCGTGCTGCAAAAGCGCCTGAACACGCCGATCTGCCTTGATGAATCCATCCGCAACCGGCGCGATGCGCTGGCCGCCATCGAGATGGAGTCGTGCAAGATCATCAACATCAAGCTGGGCCGCGTGGGCGGCTTCTCCGAGGCCATTGCCGTGCACAACGCGGCGCATGGAGCGCGGCATTCCCGTCTGGTGCGGCGGCATGCTCGAGTCCGGCATTGGCCGCTCGCACAACATTGCGCTTTCCACGCTCGAAAACTTCACGCTGCCCGGCGACGTCTCCGCTTCGGCGCGCTACTTTGCTGACGACATCATCGAGCCCGAGTGTCACCGTCTCGCCGCAAGGCGAGATTGCGATTCCCGACACTCCCGGCCGCGGCTACGAGGTGCGCACCGATCTGATCGAAAGACTCACCGCGCGCAAAGAAACCATTCGTGCCATGGCTCTGGTTGCTTAGGTAAGAACTGACCGCAGCGTTTTGCATTTCGATAGCGTTCGATCTGTCCATTGCCGCATTGGCAATTGGACCCGAGTTCGCTGGACCCTGAGCGTCCTGAGGCGAGCTGAATTCCCTATCATCAAGCTGACGCAAATGAGTAGCAAATGCGTATTTGATTGCTTCAGAATGGAATTGGGAAGATCAATCGATGGAAATCAAAGATCACGTATTTATTGTGACCGGCGCTTCGTCGGGGATAGGGCTGTCGACAGCCGTCGCTCTCTCTGATCGCGGAGCGAAAGTCGCCCTCCTCGCTCGCAGTACCGAGGCGCTGAAGGAACTGGCTCAGAAACTTCCAGGCAGCTTGCCAATCACGGTAGACATGACGCAGTTTGATCGAGTGACGGAAGCCGTCGGCGCTGTCCACCGGCATTACGGCCGCATCGACGGTCTCGTAAACAACGCAGGCCGTGGCTATGCGGCCGCAATAGAGGAGATCAAACCCGCGCTGTTTGACGAAATCTTCCATCTCAATGTCTTGGCACCGATTGTGGCCATGCAGGCCGTGATTCCGGTGATGCGTGCGCAAGGCGGCGGAAGCATCGTCAACATCAACTCCGGAACTACCTTTATGACGATACCTCAATACAGTGTTTACACATCCTCGAAGCGTGCGCTTCTTGGCTTCAGTCTCGCCGCGCGCGCCGAGTTGGAAAAGGACCGCATCGTCGTCAGCGAAGTTTATCCAGACATCACGGCGACGAACTTCGGCAAGAACAGGATGGGCAATCCGGCAGGTGGCGGACCCTCGGCTCGTTACGCCGAAGGGAACAAGCCCGAATTCATCGCCGGCCTCGTTCTCCAGGCTGTCGAAGAAGGTCAGGCGCAGTATTTCGCGAGCGATCGCCTTCGCAAAATGGCCGCGGTCGCGGCGCCGGCCACCGGCTAAGAAGCGGGTTCGGACGCAAGCACAATTCTGAAACATGCGAATTGAATCCTCCGCCATGCCCGCGATTCATGTAATCGGCGTCAATCTCTACTACGGAACCCACGGCGAAGGCGAGCCGCTCCTCCTGATTGGCGGCCTCGGCAACGATATTTCCGACGAGAAGCGGTCATTCAGCCGCTCGCAAGAAAGCGGCGTCTGATCCTGTTTGACAATCGGAACGCCGGTAGGAGCGACAAGCCGGACATTCCCTATTCGATCGAAACGGTGGCGGACAAAATGGGCGGCTCCGGGCCATACAATGTCTAGATGTCGGTTTTGATGAAGTAAGAAAGCTCCACAAACTTGCCTGGAGGCACGCGAGATGAATCTGCTTTCTCGGACAGCAGTCGTTTTGTTGGTCGGCGGCATGGCGCTTGCTATGCTGCACTCTGCCGCTCATGCTCAATCCGGAGTTGCGCAGTCGAGTGACGCGGAAAAGCCGGTCAAGCTCCTGCCCGGCCTCGACAAGCAACTCATGGATACGACTGCGGACCCCTGCACGAATTTCTACCAGTACGCGTGCGGGAACTTCAGCAAGCTCTATCCGATTCCGGCGGACAGATCATCGTACGGAGCGTTTTACATCCTCTCCGACTACACCCAGGCCATTTTGCACGGCGTGCTCGATCAAGTCGCCGCCAGAAGTGCGCAGCACACTCCGAATGAGCAGAAGATCGGCGATTACTATGCGAGCTGCATGGACGAAGAAGCGATTCAAGCGGCGGGGTTAAAGCCTCTGCAGCCTGAGCTCGACCGCATTGCCGCGCTCCACGACAAGAAAGATCTCACCGATCTGCTTGCGCATTACCAGATGATCAACGTGCCTGCGTTTTTCGGCTACGGTGAACAGCAGGATTTCAAGGACGCGCAAAAACAGATTGCCGTGGTGGATCAGGCGGGTCTCGGTCTACCTGAGCGCGACTATTACTTTCGCACCGATGATGCAGCAGAAAAAACCCGCAAGCAATATGTGGAGCATATAGCCAAGACGCTCGGGCTGGTGGGCGAGCCGGCGGACCAGGCCTCCGCTGACGCGCAAAAAATCATGGCGTTGGAGACTGCACTGGCCAAGGTGTCAATGGACGTGACGTCGCGCCGCCAGCCCGAGAATGTCTACCACCTTTTGCCCGTCGCCAAACTGGCTGAGTTCACTCCGGAGATCGATTGGACGAAGCTTTTTGCCGACACAGGCGTGCAGGGGATTGCCGAGTTGAACGTTGCGGCACCCGATTTCTTCAAGGGCTTGCAGGCCGTCCTCGAGTCGACCGACCTCGACACCATCAAGGCCTATCTGCGCTGGCAACTCATCAATGCGGTGCCGGAATATGCACTGCCCAAGGCGCTCAGCGACGAGGATTTCAATTTCAATCAACACGAATTGACTGGGCAGCCGCAGCAGAAAGCTCGCTGGAAGCGGTGCGTGGCGGCAACAGATGCTGCGTTGGGCGAGGCCGTCGGACAGGTCTATGTCGAGAAAAACTTTTCCGCCGAAAGCAAGGCGTACATGCTGCAGATGGTTCACGACATCGAATCTGCCATGGACACTGAGCTGAGCGCACAGACGTGGATGAGCGACCCGACCAGGAAGACCGCGGAAGCTAAGCTCCACATGGTGGCCGACAAGATTGGCTACCCGGATCACTGGCGCAATTACTCGAGCCTTGAGGTAGTCCGCGGCGATGCCGTGGGCAATGCGTTCAGGGCGGCGGATTTCGAGAACAAGCGCGAGCTGGCCAAGATCGACAAGCCCGTCGATCGGGCGGAGTGGATCACGACGCCGGCGACCGTGAATGCCTTCTACAATCCGTCGATGAACGACATCAATTTTCCCGCCGCCATCCTGCACGCGCCGTTTTACGATCCCAACGCCAGCGACGCGGAAAACTACGGCCACATTGGTTCGATCGTCGGCCACGAGCTGACCCACGGTTTCGACGACCAGGGCAGCCAGTTTGATGGCCACGGCAATCTCTCCGGCTGGTGGACGGCAGACGACCGCAAGAAGTTCGATGACATGACCGACTGCGAAGTGAAGGAGTATGGCAGCTTCACGGCCGTCGACGATTTGAAACTCAACGGCAAGCTGACCCTGGGCGAGAACACGGCCGATAACGGCGGCGCCCGCCTGGCATTGATCGCGTTTCTGGCAGATGCCAAGCGCAAGGGCCTCGACATGAACGCGAAGCAGGATGGGTTCACGCCCCTCCAGCAGTTTTTCCTTGCCTACGGGCAGAATTGGTGCAGTAACAGGCGACCCCAGATTATTCGTTTGATCGTGCAGACCGACGGACATTCGCCGGAACAATTTCGAGCCAATGGCGTGCTGCAGAATCTCCCCGATTTTGGCAAAGCATTTGGGTGCAAGGTGGGTCAGCCGATGATGCCGGTCGACTCCTGCCACGTTTGGTGAGGCTGACGCTCTCCGGTGAACAGCGACGATGCCTGCATTGCTGACCACTGGGCTTTCTAAGAGATCCGACGCAGCTTCAGATTCGAACCCGCGCAGTCAGCGACCTGCACCGTGTTCACTTGTGGCCCCAATCGAAGTGCCGCCCAATGATCGCTTTCACAATCCAGTGATCGGTCGCCGCAGTGGGGCCTACACCCACGCCGAAGTTGATCTCCCACTTCGGTGACACGTTTAGATCGATGGCAGGGAAAATCTGCTGCTGCTGATCGTGCAGGCTGGCAATATTCGTAATGCTTCCGTAATCGGCGTAATATTCCACGCCGCCGCTGATTTCCTTCGTGAAGTCGTAGCTGATTTTCACTGAGGGCGAAAAGTCAATGCCGAGTTTTACGTCCGGGCCGTGCCAGGCGCGTTCCAGTGCGGGGTTCACGGCAAAATACCAACGCCCGATCGCTTTATCCACGATGGGCCGGATCTCCCAGTCCCAAGTGTCGGGCGCATAGCGCGCGCGCTGGTAGCCAAACTCCGTCGAGAGGCTCACACCCACCGGCCAGCGCCAGCTATCAGGAACCCGCACCCGCGGGCGGATGTGATCGCCTACCCATTGCACACCCTGCCCGTCGCGCTCGCTGGTGAAGATGTAGAAGCCCACCTCCGACCAGTCGTTGAGGCCCTGCGTAATCTCGATGGTCTCGTGCTCGGCGTGGTTGTCGGGCAACACAGTTCCAACCGTGTTGTGAAACCCATCGGCAGTGAAGTTTGAATGCAGCTCGACCATGGTGCTGCGCGGGGCCACCGTATCCGCGCCATAGACCTGGATTTCGTAATTATTCTGGGCGCGCGCCACGGCCACCGAGACACCGAGAGCGGCAATGAGAACAAGCCAGAACTTCAAGTAAACTCCTCGAAAATCGCAGAAGTGATTGTTGTGAATGGCGTCTTATGCATACTTGAAAACTGCCATGAATCCCATATCCATATGGTCCTGCTGGTGGCAATGGAAGAGCGTATTGCCGGGATTCATCGCCAGCAGATCCGCCTCCACTTTGGTTCCGGCTTCTACGATCACCACGTCTTTATGCACGCCGCTCGTTGCCGCGCCTTTGATCGAGACCAGCTCAAAATTATGCCGGTGCAGATGGACGGGGTGGTCGTCGACGCTTCGATTGTCGAAGATCAGCCGATGGCGCAGGCCTTCGCGCAAAACGACCCCGCCGGTTTCAGGATACGACTTCCCATTGATCATCCACTGATCCAGCGCGCCGTGCCCCTTGAAGCGCGAGGTGAACACCAGCGGAATGGTCACGTCCGGCGTGTGCGTTGCCACGTTCTGAGCGCCAAAAACTTTGTAATCCCATTGCAGCTTGGTCTCGCCCGGCTCTTGTGGCTTTTCCGTGCGCCCCGCGTATTCCACCACTCTGCCCATGCCTGCGTCGCGAAATTCCTTTTGCGCCTCGCCCAGCACCCACACACCCGGCGCATCCATCGTTACGAGTGCCGTAACACGCTCCGCCGGCCCCAGCCGCAGCACGTCGACTGTTGCTTGCGTCGCCACGGGCGCCCCATCCAGCGCGAGCACTTGAAACTTGTGTCCCGGCAGCACCAGCCAGTGCGGCTCGGTCGCGCTCGCATTCAGAATCTGAAAGAGCACCCGCTGCCCCTCGCGCACCGTGATCGGCGCGTCGTGGCCCAGCACCTTGCCGTTGACCGATCCGCAAACGTAGTTCACCATGAGCGAGCCGTCGCCGCCGCCAAAATAGTAGGGCTCCCAATCGTGAAGGACGATGAATTGTTCCTGGTCATACTGCCCTGGATCGCCGCCTGCCGGGTCCACCAGCAGCACGCCAAATTGGCCCGTATACAGCCCGCGCTTCAGGTCGCGGTGCGCCATCGCGTGCGTGTGATACCAGTGCAGCCCTGCCGGTTTCGGGGTAAAGGAAATCCGCGTTTGCGCACCCGACGCAATCATTGGCGATCCCTCCTCCATCGCGCCGTCCACGTCCACCGGGATCGACTGTCCGTGCCAGTGCACAATCTCGTCGTGGCCTGACCGGTTCACAATCTCGATCGTCACCGGCTTGCCTTCGGTCACGCGCAGTAGCGGGCCCGGAATCTGATTGTTGTAGGCGTACGTCCGAATCTTCTTTTTCGGTGAAAGCTCCCACTCGATCTCGGCAATCTCGAGTGTGTAATCGGGTTTGGCAACGTAATCTGACGCGGGCAGGGAAGGGACGAATCCCGATAGCGCCCTCGCTCGCCTGCCCAACGCAAACGCCGAAGCAGCCAGGGGTGCGTCGCGCAGAAATCTACGCCGGCTCAGCGAACAGGGATTCGCTGCACCTTGCCGGCGGCCATCACAGACGGAATTCTTCACGTTTTCTATTTTCGCCGATTGGCCATACCGTGCCGATAGCTCAGTGCGCGTCGCCCACGCATCGGCGTCTCACCGCTCCTGGACCGCGACGTGCGCCGTCGTCAGATTCGTGCGAGTTTCCGGTTGCGATAAAGAATCACCGGCTGCTGTGCGGTCACGCTGACATTCACGTGCCCTTCCCTCACATGGAATTGAACCGGGTCCCGCTTTCCAATCGATAGCGCAACCGCAGCAGCTTCAGCTTCCTTCCATCCTGCCGGCCATGCCGCACTCAATTTACGTGCCGCGACAGAATAAAAGCACAGCCGGTCCGCATCCATCGGACAAAACACTCCCGATTCATCCGCCACATCCGCGCCCGAAACCGCCACGCGATACGTCTTCTTCCCGTTGTCGATCTCGATTCGGCAATTGTTTTCGAGCCCAATCTTCACCCGCTCACCATCGCGCGCGAAACTTTCCACTTCGCGTTGGTGCAGGTGCATCCACGGAATCAGATTCAGATAAAAGAGATCCGTGATCTGCTCTCGGTCCGTCGCCGCGCCAAGAATCTCGTGCATCGTCGCGCCCCAGAACAGATACAGCGCCCGCGTTTCAAAGGCATCGCCCCGCGTGCTGCCATTCAGCCCCCAGATTGCACTCTTGCCATAAACCAGCGGCAGCAGCGGAACCGGTTTGCCCCCAAACGGGCTTGTCTCCGACGTTTGCGCGTACCAGCAGCAACTGATCTTCCCGATCATCGGGTAGCGCAACCCCTCTGACGTTACGTCCACGCCGTGGCGTGCAAATTCCTCCAGCACGCGGTAGCGACCCTGGCGCAAATTGCGAATTCCGCTCGCTGGATGCTTCGGATCCCAGTCGTTGCGAATAGCGTAATAAGACAGCACGTCGATGTGCGCCGTCTGCGGCAGCTTGTAGCGCTCGCAGGTGTAGCGCACGCGTTCCACGCCCGGTCCATCCATATACTTGGCCAGTCCCTGGATAAACGAAACTTCGCCCGTCCAAGCGCGGCTCTGCCAAAGATCGCCATCAGGCCGCCGCGCGATCATCGCTTCGTCCCACGCCGGGCTGCTTTTGTAGGCGTCGTCGTAGTTGTCTGAGAGCGTCACGGTGGCGTTGTGCGCGCGCCCGTGCTCCATCAACTCCATCATGCCGTCGTAGCCACCGATGCGCTCATTCACCACGTTGACCGCCGGGTAGCCCGTGTCTTTGCCCTTGAACTGCCATCCCCACAGGTGCACGATCTGCGGCGTGCCATCGATCAATTCCGCAATCTCCGCAATCATTTGCTCGCACTGCGCAAAGGCCGACATCGGCTGCGGAAAGCGCGGCTCATCGCAGCGAATCCCGTACATGTACTTGTCGTGATAAAAGCTGTTGGGCATCGCCGACGTGCGATCGCGAATCAACTTGCCCGCCTTGATCCAATCGGCCTGCGGATCACCGGTCCCGGGCAGAAAGTCCAGCCGGCACGAGGAAATATTCTCCATGTCCTCGACCAGCAAATTCGGCGTTGCTGCATTGCCGCAATTCAGCGGCGCTCCCGCGCCCAGGTTAAGGTTGTAGCAGTCATGGCCGTTCACGCGATGTACGCGGCCGGACCCAATTGCTGCGCGACGGCTGCCGGCCGTTCCGGTCACTTCGACCTCTGTGGTGTCCATGAAGGCCGTCGTCTCCTGCACGCAAATCAAGTGATCTGTGCCCACCATGTTCACCGGCAATTGGCCGTTGATTCGCCCCCAGAAGCTGTTTGGCGCCGGCGCTCCGGCCGTGGCATCGGCAAGCATCACAAAGTGGCCGCCCGAATCGCCATGCACCAGCCATGCGGGGCCATCCTGCTCGCGCACCGTTACGAGCCGCGGCATGGCCACGTCAATCAACTCGTATCCGTTCAGTTCCTTCACGTCCAGCATCGAAATGCGAAGAGACGCATCCTGCAATTCATACGAAATTTGGAACGTTGCGCAATCTTTCGCTCCATCCTTCGCCCTGAAATCGAAGATCCCCGCGCTTGCCACGGCTCCCTCTGCCGCATAAAGCCCATGGCTCAAGGCACAATCGAGTGACGCATTAAAAAAACGCCATGCAGCTCGGTCGCATATCGTGGCGCTGATCTTCAGCCCGAAGTTTTCTCCGCGCAGCCGCGCTCCGTTCGCTTGCCACTTGTACTCATATGGCAACCCGTCGTCGCCATCAAGCGTCACTTCAAGCTCGTCCGACTCCAAAACAACGGGATGAGCCGGCGCGCTGCGCGTTCCCGTCGGCTCTGCCGTTTGCCCGTCCGCGGCTGGCAGCAACGTTCGCAGCCCGGCAGCCGCGACGCTCGCCCCGCTCAGGCGCAAAAAATCTCTCCGCCGCATTTCATTCGATTCATTCTGCATCTGGGCCCTCCGGGCGAATGATCTTTGCGTGGCTCGAGAAAACCGGCTTGCGCTTCATCCTTTATAGGTTGCCAAATACTTATCGACTTCCGCCCGCATCGGCATCGAGGCCGCTGCGCCCTTCCGTGTGACGCAGAGGGCCGCCGCTGCGTTGGCAAACCGCGCCGCCTGCCACGGGTCTTTGCCCTCAAGCAGCGCCACAGCAAATGCTCCGTTAAAGCAATCGCCCGCCGCCACCGTGTCGATAGCGTCCACCTTAAACGGCTTTACCCAATCGGCTTTCCCACCTGCAACGGCCACATACGCGCCGTCTCCGCCGCGCTTGAGCACCACGCCGCGCAGCCCTTTGGCCAGCAGCCGTTCCGCGCTCTCTTCGGTTTGCGCTCCATCACCAACATAAAACGCCGCCTCAGTCTCGTTGGGCGTGAACCACGCCACCTGGCCCCACACCGCATCGTTCAATGCCGCCGCAGGTGCGGGATCCAGCATCACCGGCACGCCCACCTTTGCGCAAAATTCCAGCGTGTAGCTCAACGTGTCCAGGGGAATCTCCAGCTGGCACAGCACCATCCCCGCCGAACGAATCAATTCCGCATGGCTGTCTACCGTCGCGCGATCCATCTTGCCGTTCGCGCCCGGAACCACCACGATCGCGTTCAAGCCATCCTCGGCGACAAACATCGGCGCCAGCCCCGATGACCCAGCGGTCTGCGTCATGCCGGCGATGTCCACGCCCGATCGTTGCAAATTCTCAAGCAGCGCCGGCCCGTAGGCGTCATCGCCGACCTTGGCCACCATCGCCACGCGATAGCCGAGTCGCGCCGCGGCCACTGCCTGGTTCGCACCTTTGCCGCCCGGCGTTGTCTCAAATCCCGTCCCGATCAGCGTTTGCCCAATCGCAGGGATGCGCGGCGTCCGCGTCACCAGGTCCATCGTGATGCTGCCGACAATCACAATCGGCTTGCGAGTATCACTCATGCGTCAACCCTCAATACAGCGGAGCTAGCGCCACTGCGCCCAGCCCCAACAGGAAAGCCACGAACATCAGCACCAGGAAAATATTAGCCTTGCGCGGAGCCCCGGCAAACTCATGCCACACAAATACACCCCAGCATGCCGACACCATTGTCGCGCCCTGGCCGATGCTGTATGAAACTGCCGGTCCCACCAGGTGCGCTCCCGAAGCCAGAAAGTTCGCCACGCCGCCCGTGCACCAGATCGCCCCGCCAAGCGTTCCCGCCAGGTGCCAGCCGAACGGCGCCTTCCAGTAATCGCCGCCATCTACCGGCTCTTTGCCGTCCAGCGGTTTCTTCATCAGCAGCCAGTTTGCAGGTACGGTAGAAATGAGCAGTCCAATGGTGAAGAACAGCGTTACCGCGTACGCGCCGGGAGCAGGCCGTCCGGGTTCGCCATTCAACGCACGCGCCACAAACGGATAGAAGCATCCCATCAGTACGCCGCACGCGAGGCTGATGACGATGCCGCGCTTGGTCGTTGCCTTCGCAGTGCCCTCGCGGGCGCGATACGCTGCCGCATCCAGAACAATCGCTACCACCACCAGCACCACGCCGCCAAACAGCAGCAACGGGTTGCCCTCCGGCTTGATCACGTAATTTGAAATTGCGCCGATCACCAGCGCCAGACCGATTCCCACAGGGAAGGCCACCGCCAATCCGGCCACATCGATCGCAGCCACCAGCAGCAAATTCGCAACGTTGAAGATTGCGCCGCCAATCATTGCGTAGATCATCGGCCCGGCCGCCGTCTGCCTTATGTCGGCCAGGAATCGCAACCCCGTATCGCCCACGCTGCCAGCGGTGATTCCCCAAAAAATCGCGCCCACCGCCATGCCGATGGCGTAATCCCAATAGAAAAGCTGAAAACGAAAGCCGGGGCAAAGCTTGAGCGTGTTTGCCCACGATCCCCAGCACAACATGGTCAGGATCATCAGGCACAGCGCGGCCAGATACGTTTCGGGAACGAGCATTGCGATTCCCTCCGTTGACACACCGATTTTCGGCAGACAAGGAACCATAACCCGCGAGGGTAGTGGCAAGCAAATTCGCGATTTCTGGGTCTCAAAAGCGAGAGGCTCCTTGAGAGGGTGAGCAAACGCGGATGCAAACTGTTTCCATGGCGATGCAGGGCGTGATACAACCGGAAAGCATCGAGTGTACGCTCAATCGCGTGCGATTTTGAGCATAGCCCGAGCAGGTGATTCCAATGGATAGAAGAGAGGTATTGAAGGCGAGTTTAGCCGGGGCTGCATCGATGCGCATCTCGACAAAACCCTCGTTTGCGGAGGAACCGGATGGAGTGGGCGAGGCTGCGCTTGGGATGCCCCTGGTCTCGGTTTACGACTATGAGGCGGCGGCGAAGCAGAAGTTATCGGTTGGAGCATGGGCGTACTTCAACGGCGGTTCGGCGGATGAAATTACGCTGAAGCGGAATCGCTCGGCGCTGGACGGATTGCAACTGAAGCCGCGGGTCCTGGTGGATGTGAGGCGGATCGATACGAGTTGCGAGCTGCTTGGGTACAAGCTCGAGCATCCAATCCTGCTGGCGCCGACGTCGTCTCATCAGTTGGCGCATCCCGATGCAGAGGTGGCCACGGCCAGGGGAGCGGCGGAAGCCAAAGCGATCCTGATTGCGAGCACCAACTCGAATCGCAGCATTGAAGATATTTGCAAAGCGGCGTCGGGGCCCATTTGGTTTCAGCTCTACGTCGACGACGATCGGGGCGTGACGCGCGCCTTGATCGAGCGTGCGGAGGCTGCGGGATCGAAGACGATGGTGATCACGGCGGACAATCCGCTTGCGTTCGCGCGGAACCGAGAAGAGCGCGTGAGTGCGCAAATGCCTAAGCTTCCATTCCCAAACCTTGGTGTGGAAGGGGCGCCGGGCGCGCGCGGACGCTCTCGAAGGCATTTCAACTGGAGCGATCTCGAGTGGATCCAGTCGTTCGCAAAGACGCCGATCGTACTGAAAGGAATCCTCAACCCCAACGATGCCGATGAGGCGGTGCATCGCGGCGTGGTGGCCATTATCGTTTCCAATCATGGCGGCCGGGTTTTGGACACCGAGCCGGCGACCATCGAAGTGCTTCCTGCGGTCGTGGACCGCGTGGCCGGGCGCTTGCCGGTGCTTTTCGACGGAGGAATTCGGCGTGGCACGGATGTCTTGAAGGGATTGGCTTACGGAGCCTCGGCGGTTCTGATCGGTCGGCCCTATTTGTATGGCCTCAGCGTGTCCGGACCGGATGGGGTGAGGGATGTGGTCCAGATTCTGCGAACCGAGTTTGAGGCTGCAATGGCCATGACGGGGCGCACGCGCCTTGCCGAGATCGATCGCACGGTCTTCTGGAAGTCGCACGACTATAGTTCGTGATTGAAGCGGTCGGGAAGGATTCGCAGTCCAGCGGGCGCTATCCCTTAGCAGCCTTCACAGCCTCCGTCAGCGCCGGGACTACCTCGAACAAATCGCCGACAATTCCATAGTCAGCCACTTCAAAGATGGGCGCGTCGGGATCTTTATTGATGGCTACGATGCACTGAGAGCCCTTCATCCCTACGAGATGTTGAATCGCTCCCGAGATGCCGACTGCTAAATAAAGCCGTGGCGAAACCGTGTGTCCAGAGCTGCCCACCTGCCGTTCCATGGGCAGCCATCCGTTGTCGCAGATGGGCCGCGACGCAGCGAGCTCTGCGCCCAGCGCTTCGGCCAGCGACTGCACCAGCGGGAGATTCTCCTGCTCCTTGATGCCGCGTCCGACGCTCACGATCTTCTGAGCTGAGCCCAGATCCACGGTCTGCGCCGACTCGCGGAACGGTTCGCCGGGCTTCGTGCGAATCTGCGCCGCTTCAATCTTTGGAGAAAATGTCGTGATCGTCGCTGTCCCCGCGCTCTGCGCACCATCCGCACGAAACGCTCCAGCCTGCACCGACACAAAGCACGGACCGCTGCCGGTATGCCGGTAGCTTCCGGTCAGCCGTCCCTGCATCAGTTGCCTTGTGAACACGGGCCCGTCTTCGATTGCGATCACGTCGCCGATCAGCACCTGGCCCATGCGGCAAGCAAGGGCGGGCGCGTAATCGCGGACCTGGTAGGTATGCGAAAAGACCACGTACTCCGGTTTCTCCGCGGCAATCAGTTGCTCGAGAGCAAGAGTGTACCCATCCGCCGTGTACTTTTCCAGCAGAGAATGCTCCACGCGCACCACCTTGCCCACACCCTTCGTCGCCGCTTCAGCCGCAGGCGCCTCCGTCTGCGCGCCCATTACCACCGCCGTTACGTTCTGCGCGGGCCCAAGCTTGATCGCCGCTGCGAGCGCTTCCCAACTCGCCCTTTTAATCTTTCCGGCGCTCTCTTCCAAAACCACAAAAATGCTCATAAAACGCGCGCCTCCGTCTTCAGCTTTTCCACCAGCGCCGCCGCCGCCTCCTTTGGCGAGCCGGGCAAGATCTGCGTGGTCTTCTGCTTCTTTGGCGTTGCGATCTGTTCGAGCGTTGCTGTCTTCGCTCCATCCGCGCCGACCTCTGCCGCACTCACGCTTTTGAGATCTTTCGTCTTGGCGCGCTTAATGCCCATCAGCGTGGCGTAGCGTAGCTTGCTCCCACCCGATTGCATCGTGAGCAGCGCAGGCAGCGGCAGTTCAACGGACTGGAACCACCCCTCCTCCAGCTCGCGCTTCACCCTCAGTCCTGCGTCGGTCTTTTCCACGTGCAGAATCAGAGTCGCATGCGGCAGCCTCAGCAACTCGGCAACCATCACACCCGTCTGGCCGTAGCCCAGGTCTTCTGACTGCAACCCGGTCAGTACCAGGTCAGGATTTTCGGGCTTAATTGCGCCGGCCAGCAGCCGCGCAACGCCGAGCGCATCGCGTTCGCCCAGGTCGTTGCTCTCCACGTGAATAGCCCGGTCCGCGCCTTTTGCCAGCGCTTCGCGGATGGTCGCGCCCACGCGTTCCGGTCCCGCGCTCACCACGATCACCTCGCCGCCGTGTTTCTCCTTGAGCTGCAACGCCTCTTCCAGGGCGTAGGCATCCGGCTCGTTCATCGCCCATTGGAGGTCGGCGTCATCAATCCACTTCCCGCCCGCGGCGATTCGCACCGGAGCATCGCGTTCCGGAACTTGCTTGATAGCGACAACAATCTTCATAGTTGAACGCTCCTGCTCCTATTAGATGTCATTCAGGCAATCCGCGTGCCGCCAACTGGGCAATGTCCAGCAGCTCCGGCGCACCTTCGCCTCTCGCTGCCAGCGCATCCCGCAGCATCGTATTGCAGAAGGGGCAGGCTGCACCCACAACGCCCGCGCCCGTCTCAGCCAGCTCTGCCGCGCGCACGTGGCTCACCCGCTCGCCCTTCTCCTCGCCCAGAAAGGCCAGCCCTCCGCCGGCGCCGCAGCAGAATCCCCGCTCCCGCGATCGCGGCGCTTCCACCAGCTCGCCCGCCAACGCCGCAACCCGCCGCGGTTCCTCGTATACTCCGCGATACCGCCCCAAATAGCACGGATCGTGAAACACGATCTTTTCCTTTGTTTCTTGGTCTTGGACAGGCAGCAGGTGGTGATGCCGCGCCAAAAACTCGCTATGATGCTCCACCTCCGGCGCAGTTCCGTACGCCTTCCAGTCTTCCTGAATCGTGCGCACGCAATGGGGGCAGATCGACACGATTTTTTTCACCTTGCTTTGCTTCAGCACCTCGAGATTCGCCTCAGCCAATTGCTGAAACACCAGGTCGTTGCCCAGCCGGCGCACCGGATCACCGGTGCATTTCTCCTTGCGCAACACGCCAAAGCTCGCGCCCAGGTGCTGCATCACGCGCACCAGCGCCAGCACAATCTCGCGCCCCTTGGGATCGTACCCACCCATGCAGCCCAGCCATAGGCAATACTCCTGCGTCCCATCGAAGATCGGCAGCGCATTCTTCTCCACAAACTTGTCGCGCTCCGCTGTGCTCATTCCCAGAGCATTGCTCCCACGCTCCAGCGCCAGGAAGAGCTTCGCCCCGCGCTCGTCCTCCCACGCGCCCGTGTTCACCGCGCCCCGCCGCAGCCCCACAATCATCGGCACATGCTCGATGCCCACCGGGCACTGGAACTCGCATGCGCCGCATGTCGTGCACTCAAACACTGCTTCCTGCGAATTGTATTTGCCCAGCAGCGGCTCCTCCGATGCAGGCCCAACCTCATTCAGGTACGCGCGCAATCCCAGCACAATTTGCTTCGGGTTCAGCAGCTTGCCGGTGTTTGCGGCAGGGCAGTGCTCGGTGCAGCGCCCGCACTCCACGCACGAGTAAGCCTGCAGGCTCACCAGCCGCGTCAAATCCTTGCCGGCCACGAGCCCGAAATCTTCATCGCCATTGAGTGGCGGAATCCGGCTGAACCCGCCGCGCGACAAAAATACCGTTACCGGGCTCAATATCAAATGCAAATGCTTCGTGTGTGGAATCACCGGCAGAAACGCCAGCAGCGTGAGCGTGTGCGCCCACCACAACGCCCGCGCCGCCTCGCTGCCGCTTTCGACGAAGAACGCTGCCAGGTACGTCACCATCAGCAAAAAGATCAGCAGCGCAATCAGTCCCGACTCCCACGACAGCTCGCCCAGCCATTTGGGTCGCACCAGAAACCGCCGCACGAAGAGACCGAAGATGCCGACTGCGCAGGCCACGGCAAACGCCGCCGCAAAGTAAAAGTAAATTCGTCCCACCAGTCCCGCAGGATCCAGGAACCCAAGCCCGAACGCCGTTGCGCAATGGTTCAGCGTGACCAGCGCGAAGGCGCAGAATGCCCAAAACACCAGCGCATGGGCCACACCCGCCAGCGGCCGCTCGCGGATCACCTTGGCCTGCAGCATCACCTCCCAAATGAAATCCCACGCACGCCTGCCGATGGGAAAGAGGTGAAAATCCGAATCTTTCTTCGATGCAAGAATCTTGCCGAGAATCGGCCCGAATCGCCGCCAGAAGCCGTAACCCGACGCAAGGGCCAGCGCCGCAAACAGCGCTTTTTCCCAGATTGCGAAGTGCTGAGGTTCAGCCAGGGTTGGCAGTGAGGCAATCATCATTAAACTATGTCACGATACACGATAGAGCCGCCCCGAAGAATGCGGGAGGCCGAACGCGAGGAGGAATTTGCGTGATCCCGGTGATTGTGCTCGCAGTTTCGTTTGCGGCCTTCCGGCTCGCGGGCATCTGGTTGCCGTATCTTGCGCATTGGCAACTTTCCCTGCGAGCCGCGCTCGCGGTCATGTTTCTGCTCACGGCTTCAGCGCATTGGGGCCGGCGCCGCGCCGATCTCATGCGCATGGTCCCGCCGGGCTTCGGCAACGCAGGAATATGGGTCACGCTCACCGGCATTGCGGAATTGCTCATTGCGGTGGGCTTGCAGATTCCAGCCGCGGCCATGCCGGTTGCTGTGCTGGCTGCACTCATGCTTGTGTGCATCTTTCCGGCCAACGTCAAGGCCGCGCGCGAAAAATTGACGATCGGCGGGCGCCCGGTACCGCAATTCGGTGTAAGGCTCGTGATCCAGTTGATCTTTCTCGCTGCGCTGGCTGCCGCCGTGTGGCCCGTTTAGCGAAAGATTCGTTTGCGCAGACTGCCTAAACTGACCACCAATCCCGCATTCCGGCCCGCGCACTCCTCAACGACGTCCTCCATCCCAATTACAATCCATCTACAGGAGACAATTTTTTGGCTAAGTATCTGGTTACCGGGGCAGCCGGCTTCATCGGTCGCTCCATCGCCGCAGCCCTGCTCAAGCGCGGAGAAACCGTCCGCGGCGTTGACAGCCTGATTACGGGGAAACGCGCCAACCTTGTCGGTCTTGAATCCATGGAATTCATCGAGGGCGACCTGGCCGATCCGGCAATTTGCACCCAGGCCTGCACCGGCATCGAAATTGTCTTCCACGAGGCCGCGCTGGCGTCGGTCCCGCGCTCAGTAGCCGATCCCGTGGCCACCAACCGCAACTGCGTCGACGCCTCGCTTAACGTCCTTGTAGCCGCCCATGCTGCCGGTGTGCGCCGCGTGATCTATGCCGGCTCGTCTTCCGTTTACGGCGACACGCCCACCCTGCCCAAACACGAGCAGATGCTGCCCAGTCCCGTGAGCCCCTACGCTGTCGCCAAGCTGGCTTGCGAGCACTACATGCGCTCGTTCACCCGTGTCTACGGGCTTGAGACCGTTACTCTGCGCTACTTCAACGTCTTCGGCCCACACCAGGACCCCACTTCGCACTACTCCGGCGTGCTGGCCATCTTCTGCCGCAAGATGCTGGCCGGCGAGCAGCCCACGATCTATGGCGACGGCGAGCAGAGCCGCGACTTCACTTATATTGATAACGTCGTCCACGCCAACCTGCTGGCTGCTGCCGCGCCGGCGGATAAAGTCTCAGGCCGCGCAATGAATGCGGCTACTGGTACAGCCATCTCGCTCAACCAGACCTTCGAAATTCTCTGTGATCTCACCGGCTATCGCGGCAAGCCCGCTTATGCCGAGCCGCGCTCTGGCGATATTCGTTACTCGCTGGCCGACATTCGCCTCGCGGGCGAGCTGCTGGGCTACACGCCGCAAGTGGATTTCCGCGAGGGCCTTCGCCGCACTGCCGACTGGTACCGCCAAAGCGCCTGAAGTCGGGGGAATTCGTCGCCCAGCCCACGCCGGCGTCTCTCTGCGCCCCCTTCCTTGTGTGACACAAAACACTAACAATCCCGTTTGAATCATTGACACTACGAAGGAACACTCTGTCACACTGCGGTACTGTCTCTGACCCCTCGCCGGTCTGCATCGTCATGTTTCGGGATCGAGGTTCCATTTTTTGCCGGGCCATCTCTCCATCGAAGAAGAACTTTCAAAGGGTTCCAAGGCGCGCGCCGAAACAGAATCCGTTCGGCTCTCCTCCACTTCGCTCCGCGGCCTTTGGCAAGTTCTCTGGCGTCGCCGCCGCTTCATCGCTGCGGTAGAGGGTTCGCTTCTGTTGGCGTGCCTGCTCTACTGCCTCATCGCGCCCAATCAATATGAAGCGACTGGCCGCGTAGAGCTGCGCACTACGCCCGCCTCCTCGCTCAGCCTTGATTCTTCAGAATCCTCTGGCTCGTCGTCGATTCTCTCCGCTCCCATCGCGCTCGAAACTCTGGCCAGCGTGCTGCGCAGCGATCAATTGGCGTGGCGCGTGATCACCGGCCTCAAGCTCTACCAGGCGCCCGGATTCCGTGACAGCTTCGCCCGCCATTTTCCCGGCTTCAATCCCGACAACCCGGCGCCCGATGCCCAGGCTTGGCTTCTCGACAGATTCTCGCAACGCCTGCACGTCCAGGCCATGCCGCGCACGCTGCTGGTTGAAATGCGTTTTCGCTGCCGTGACGCCGCGCTGTCCGCCGCCGTGGTCAACGCACTCGTCAGCGCCTACGACGAGCAGGAAAACGAAAGCCAGATTCAGGCCACCGCGCAGGCCTCCGGTTGGCTCAGCTCGCAACTCGTCGGCCTCAAGGTGCGCGTCGACGCCGATCAGCGGCACCTCACCGATTTTGAGGCGCGGCACGGGATCGTCAGTACGCCGGAGATTCTTTCAAGCGGCCAGTCCCGGCGAAACCGAGCATACGTCAGCGCCTCTTGAAATCGACGAGCTCAGCCGCCAGCTCGTCGCCGCCACAACCGACCGCATCTTGAGCGAAGCGGAATATCACGCCGCCTCCGAGGGCGACCCCGAATCAGTCATCGCCTCCGATCCGCGCCTGCAGGCTCAAGGCAGTGCCTTCGCCACCTCGCTGCTGCAGCAGATTCGCGCCCGCCGCAGCGATCTCGAACAGGAGCAGGCCCAGCTCAGTGCCGAACATGGCCCCAATTTTCCTCGCGTTATCGAAATTGGTCGCCAACTGCAGGATCTCGACGGGCAAAAGCAGGCGGAAGACGCGAAACTCGTCGACCGGTTCCACAGCAACTGGCAAACCGCCCTCGATCGCGAACAGTTGGTGCGCAAGAGCCTTGGGCAAACCACAAGCGACGGCATGAAGCTGAACCGGGCTGAAACCGAGTATGTCGTCATGCGCCAGGAGGCCAACGCCAGTCACGATCTATACATGCGCGTGCTCGAGAAATCTGAAGAAGCAGGCCTCGCCGCCGGCGTTCACACTTCCAACATCTCCGTCGTCGACTCCGCACGTCAGCCGGCGAAGCCGGTCGCTCCCGATCTGCCCCTTTATCTCGCCATCACATTTTTCGTGGGACTCTGGATCGCGGTTGGAGCCGCGCTTTTGCGCGAGTCGCTTTCGGCCCAGGCAGCGCGCACAGCCATCGTACTTCTCGCGCTCATCGCAGGCGGTGCAGGTCTTCGCGCGCAAGCCCCAACGCCCAGTACCTCAGGGCTGCCCACCGGCGTGGCCACCTTCCCGCAGTCGCAGGAAACCAAAAGCCTGCCCAACCCCAGGGAAGCTCCGGCGGTCTGGAATCAATCCGGCGCAGCAGAGACAGCGGTCGCGTCGCCATTTGCAGGATCGCAATCTGCGACGCCGATGCCCGCTCCCATTGCTCCCGGTGATTTTCTCGACATCAGCGAGTACCACACGCCAGAATTTCACTCCGCCGTGCGCGTCTCCATTGCCGGCACGGTCACGCTGCCTATGATCGGCGCCGTGCAAATTTCCGGAATGGATGAACAGACCGCGGCACACGCCATTGAAGCGGCGCTGTTGGCCAGAGGTATGCTTCTGCATCCGCTGGTTTCGGTGCTGGTGACTGCCTATGTCGGCCAGGATGTGAGTGTACTCGGCGAGGTCGCCCACCCCGGTGTTTATCCCTACGGCTATCACCACCGGCTGCTCGACTTGATCTCCGCCGCATCCGGTCTTTCGCCGAATGCCGGCCGCCTGGTCAACATCTTCCACCAGGCCGATCCTAAAACGGCGCACCCGGTCGCGCTCGATCCTGCCACGCTCGATTCTGCGGTACTCGGCCCCAGCGGAACCGATGCCGCGTCCGATCACAATCCCGAACTGAGCCCCGGTGACACGGTCGAGGTGAGCCGCGCAGGACTCGTCTATGTGGTGGGCGACGTGATCCGTCCGGGTGGTTTCCCTGTCGATCCGGTGCAGGGACTCACCATCGTTCAAGCGCTCGCGCTGGCCTGGGGCCCTTCGCAAAACGCCAGCGCCAAGGCCGTGCTCATCCGCGAGCAGAAAGACGGCCGCACCATGGTCACCCTCAACGTGAAGCGTATGCTGCGCGGCCAGGAGCCCGACCAGCCCGTACAGGACCGCGATATCATCTTCGTCCCCGACTCCGTCGCCAAAAATCTCGTCAACCGCACCATGGAATCGGCCATCCAGTCCGCCATCGGCGTCACCATTTACTCTGCACTGGTTTATTCGCAGAGGTATTAGGCGATGAGAGGAATCACGTGGTTTCTCCTTCTTCTCTTTGCCTTCACCATCCCGTGGGAATACTCGCTCGACCTCGGCGAGCCACTGGGCAACGTCGCCCGCATCGCTGGCCTGCTCCTGCTGCTCGCGGCTGTACCTGCGGTGCTCCAGGCCGGCCGCATGCGGACTCCCGGCGCCTTCTTGTGGATCACGCTCGCTTTCTATCTTTGGCTCTGCTGCTCCTGTTTCTGGACTATTGATTCTCTCGCCACCGTCACCAAAATCCGCGCCTATTTTCAGGAGATGATGATCGTCTGGCTGCTGTGGGAGTTTGTCGATAGTCCCGCCGAACTGCGCGATCTGTTGCGTGCAACCGTGGCGGGCTCGTGGGTGCTGGCCATCCTCACGCTCGTTGCCTTTCGCTCGCCTGAAGCCATTGCCGCAGGACAGATTCGTTTTGCCGCTTATGGCCAGGATCCCAACGAAGTCGCCCGATTTCTCGATCTCGGCTTTCCCCTCGCCGCACTTCTCCTACACAGCGAACGTCGCTGGCCTGCGCGCTTCATTGCGCTCGGGTTTCTGCCGCTCGGCCTCGTCGCGGTCCTGCTCACCGCGTCGCGCGGAGGCTTCCTGGCCGCCATCGTCGGGTTGGCCGGCTCTGCCGTTCTCCTTGCCCAAGGGCACGTCCGCCGTATCGTTGCCGGAGTATTCGCCCTGCCGCCGTTTCTCGCCGCTTTGTGGTTCATCATCCCCCGCGCAACCCTCGACCGCATCGCCACCATCCCCGAGCAGTTGCGAAGCGGAGATCTGAATCAGCGCCTCGACATCTGGTCTGCAGGCTGGCGTGCGTTCGTGCACGCTCCGCTCTTCGGCACCGGCGCCGGCACTTTTGTGAGCGCCGCGCACCTCGCCCCCATCGACACCGCGCACAACACCATGCTTTCCATCGCAGTGTGCGGAGGGCTTTGCGCTCTCTTCCTCGCCTCGATCCTCGTGGCGCTGGCCGCGCACGAAGCACTCCAGACTTCGGGACCATTGCGCGTAGCTCTCGTCACCGCTCTGCTCGTGTGGGCAGTCACATCGCTTGTCGCCACCGTCGAAGAGAACCGTACCACCTGGCTGCTCCTGGGAATGATCGCCGTCGCCGGCCGCCTCGCCGCCGAAGAACCAGACGGTCTGGCAGCCTGTTTTCCGTCTATAACGCCGCGTCCCGTGATCGTTTCGCCCCCACTGCTCACTGTGCAACCAAACTCTTAAAAGTTACGCACGCCGACATGTCGATCGCCTCCTCCATCGCCGCGCCATTTGCAGCCCGCAGCATCAATCGCAGCATCTTTCGCGCTGCCGTCTCCGTCGGCGCCGCAGGCATCATCGTCAAGCTCGTCGCCGCCTTCAAAGAGGTCGCGGTTGCTTCGGTCTATGGCCGTTCCGACGCCATGGATGCCTTTCTCGCCGCCGCATTGATTCCCAGCCTGCTCGTGAATCTGATTTCAGAATCGATGAACCAGGCGCTTGTTCCTACGCTCGTTCGGGAGAGGGAACTGGAAGGCCGCGAGCACGCTCAGCAGCTTCTTTCGAGTTCGATGCTCGTCATGTGCCTTCTGCTTGGCGCCGTGTCCGCCATCATGGCCCTCGCCGCGCATGGCTTCTTTCCGCTCATCGCGTCGCACTTTCCGCCCGCCAAGCTCGAATTGAGCATCCATTTGTTTTATGGTCTGCTGCCCATTGTCCTCATCACGGGCGTTGCCACCAACTGCACCGCGGTTTTGAACACGCTCGACCGTTTCGCGCTTCCGGCTCTTGCGCCGACAGTCATTTCGATCTCTGTAATTTTCGGTGCACTTTTCCTCGCCGCACGTTGCGGCATCTGGGCCATGGTCTATGCCACATTGGCCGGTTCGCTGCTGCACGCCATTGCGGTCACATGGATGATGGATGGGCGCGGCTATCGTTTCCGCCTTCACTGGCACGGCATGAATGCGGCCACGCGCGAGGTTGCTGGCCAATATGGCCCCGTCTTGCTCAGTTCGCTTGTGGCTTCAGGCGGCCTGCTCGTCGATCAATCCATGGCCGCCATGCTGCCTTCAGGGAGTGTCTCTGCGCTCGTCTATGCCAATCGCTTCGTTAGCGTAGTCCTCACGCTGCTAGCCGGCGCGGTTTCTACCGCGGTCGTACCCTACTTCTCCACCATGATCGCGCACCGCGATTGGGCCCAATGCCGGCGAACGATCCGAACCTGGGTCCGGCTCACCGCTCTCGTCTCCGTTCCCGTTGCAATTCTTCTCATTGCAGGCGCTCGGCCGCTGGTTCGCGTTGCTTTCGAGCACGGCCACTTCGGTTCCCGCGACACAGCCATCGTTTCGTCGGTCCTCGCCATGTATGCAATCCAGATTCCGTTTTACGTAACCAGCCGCGTCTATTACCGTTTCCTGGTCGCCATGCGCCGCACCGATCTGGTCCTCTACTGCGGCATTCTCAACCTGGGCCTCGATGTGGTGCTCAATCTGGTCCTCATGCGCCGGTTCGGCGTCGCGGGAATCGCGCTCGCAACTTCTCTCTGGACTGTCACCACGCTTTTCTATCTTTGGTTCTGGAGCAAACGGCTTCTCGCGCAAGTTTCCGCAATGGAGTTCGCCGCATGATTCCCGCGCCCGCCCAATACCTTCTGCGTGTCGACGATCTCTGCCCCACCGTCTCGCACGAACGATGGCTTGCCATTCGATCACTCATCGAGGAGTTCGCAATCAAGCCGATTCTCGCAGTCGTTCCCTTGAACTGCGATTCAGGCCTCGAGCATTCGCCGCCTGACCCGACTTTTTGGGAACAGACGCGCGCCCTCGAATCAGCCGGCGCCATGATCGGCCTCCACGGCTACCGTCATCTCTGCGCAAGCCACGGCCGCAGCCTCTTTCCGCTCCATCGCACGTCGGAGTTTGCCGGGGTGGCCGCCGCCACGCAGCAAATGTGGATTCATGAAGGGCTCTCAATTCTGCGCGGGCACGGTTTCAGCCCAGGAATCTGGGTCGCG
The DNA here is from genome assembly GCA_963758785.1 of uncultured Acidobacteriaceae bacterium. Taxonomy (GTDB): domain Bacteria; phylum Acidobacteriota; class Terriglobia; order Terriglobales; family Acidobacteriaceae; genus Telmatobacter. The sequence continues at coordinate 918,798 of CAVWXA010000002.1, read as the reverse complement.
CCGCGCCACGGATTTGACGGGCACACGCTCGAAGCGGTGCGTTCAGAGGGAATTTACCTGCTATCCGACGGTTTCGCGCGCGCGTCTTTTCTCCGCAGCGGCGTCACCTGGATTCCTCAGCAGCTTTGGGGTCCCGTAAAAAAAAACGCGGGTCTTTGGACCATCTGCACCCACCCGAACACGGTCAGCCATGACGACATCGAGCGTTTGCGCGCCTTCCTACACGCAAACGCCGCTCAATTCACCTCAGTTGACCGTGTCCTCGCGGAATTTCCACCCGCCACCCTGTCCATTTGGGAGCGCGTTTACTCTGAGATTGCGCTCTCCCGCGCCAAAGCCTCGCGTGCCGTCAATCGAATCCCGCGCCTGCCGCTGCGTTCGAGCAGGTCGGCATAAAGCCCCTCCCAATCGTCCAATACCCTTTCCAAGTTGAACTTCTCCACTATCCGTTGCCGCGCGCGCATTCCCATCCCGCTGCGCTCATCAAGTGGCATGCACATCAGCCCCGCCATCATCGCGGCCAGTCCTTCCGCATCGCTCGCAGGCGTCAGCCAGCCTGTCTCGCCGTTCACGATCACCTCACGCGTGCCGGCAACATCGGTGGCAACCGCAGGCACAGCGCACGCGCCTGCCTCCAGCAGCACCATGGGCAGACCTTCATAGCGCGACGAGAGCACGAATCCATCTGCTGCCTGCATCCAGCGCCTCACTTTCGGCTCGAAGCCAACGAAGCGCACGCGGCGCTCAAGACCCAGCCGCGCGACCACGCGGCTCAACTCTGCTCGCATCGGCCCGTCACCCAGCACCGCGAGCTGCGCATTCTCCGGCGCACGTGCCATCGCTGTCAGCAGGGTAGGGAAGTCTTTCACCGCCTCGAGCCTTCCCACGGCAAGCCATAAAAACTCATTTGTCAGCCCAAGTTCTCCCCGAACCTGGGCCCGCGCCTCCAAATCCGGCCGCCACGCGTAGACGTCGATTCCATTTCCCATTACCGTCAACCGATCCTCGGTCACCATCCCGGCAGAAAGGTGCGATGCAGCCGTCGCGTGGCTCACCGCAGTCACGTGGTCCGGCAACCACCGGCTGCAACTGTAGCCGAATCGCCGGCCAGTATCGCCCGTGTGCGAGCTGTGCAGCGTGTCGATCAGCACTGGCACAGGCGCTGCCAGGCGCGACCAACGGGCCATCCATGCGGCGTGGGGCAGGTGTGCGTGCACCACGTCGGGCCGCTCGCTCCAAAGCCAGCGATTGAAGCGAATCCATCCGCGCAGGTCTGCGAGCCCTTTGCGCATTTCCAGGCTCACAAACTCAACCCCCGCGCACCGCAGTTCAGAGGCAGCATCCCCGCCGGTACCCGAGAGCGCCACCACACTCACCTTCCAGCCGCGCTTGTGCAGCCCTTGCGCCAGCAGCATTGCCTGCCGTTCGGCGCCGCCAATGCGGTCCAGCCCGGGAATCGCCACCACTGCGTGGCTCATTGCCGTCTCCGAGAGTTCGCATCGATCAAATCTTCATACACTGCGATTGCGCCCTCGAATTGGAATTCATCCACAGGCCAGCGCCGCTGAAGATCCGCATCGCCGGATCTCTGGTGCCCGCGAAATCGGCGGCGAATCACATGCGCCGCGAGGCCAAAGCAGGCAATGAAGAGAGAGAAGGCTATAAGAGAAAGTGAGCAAACAAACAGCAATCCATCGCACCAATGACGAGCCAAGCTGCGAAGCATATGGGTCCCTCGGCAACTCAATGTCGCATCCCGAACCGAAACCGGCGCGGTAGCAGCCAAAGCGTTCCTGCAAATGCGGCGATCCAAAGTCACGCGGCACGCCGCGAACTCAACGCGGTGAATACCGTTTCGCAAGGCGCGAACGGACCATGCATTCTGGGAATGCTTTAGCAGGGAACTTGCTCAACCGTGTGGGCGATGCTCTAAAAACCAGGCTCTAAGATATGGTGACCCGGCCCGCCGATTCTCTCGTCTGAGCGTAATCTCCCCGACAACGCACGAGCGGCCCTGTTAGCGGGCGCTTGACTGGGGTGGAAAACTGTACTTTTAGGAGACAACCTTTATCGAAAGAATGTCAAGCGACGAAGACACACATGCAAAATCGAAGTGTGGGTTACTTTGGGCGAGCCTTTTCGATCCATCACCCGGCTGCGACTTCCGTGCGGGGTCCAACCGTTTGCTTTGCCAAATCTCCGCTCGATGGGAAGCACGCATGACAAAACCGATCCCCGGGCTGGACCGCTTCGAGCGCTGCAATCATCGTCTCGGCCAGCGCTTCCGCAGTAATCTCAGGCGCAAGCCACGCGCCGGGCTTGCCGCGTAGCAAATCCACAATTCCTCCTGACGCAGGCGTCGCCACAATCGGCAAGCCTGCTGCTACTGCCTCAAGCAGTGAATTGGGCATGCCTTCATAGCGGGAAGAGAGCACAAAAAGCGTAGTTCCGGGAAAAAATTCAAACAGCCGGTCGACGTGTCCGATCAAGCTGACCGCAGTCTCTAGGTAAAGCGAACGGGAGAGCGCCTTCAGCGCAGCCTCTTCGCGTCCTGTGCCGGCAATGATCAAGTCGACGCTCGGAAACCGATCGCGCACGATCGCGAGCGCCCTGAGCAACAAGTCAAAGCCTTTCTCAGGAGCTAATCTTCCTGCCGCGAGCAGATGCGGGCCGCGGCCGCTCCGCGCTGAAGGAGCATCCATCGCCGCGCGGATTCCATTGAGATCTATCGGGTTGGGCAAAACCGCAATTTGCTTTTCTTCGAGATTCACTTCTCGCGCCAGATCCTCTGCCATGGCGCGCGACTGGCAAACGACCCGGTCGGCGCGTCGATAGAGCAGATGATAGAGCCACCGAGTATAACGCGGAACTCCGCCGAACGCCAAAGCGGAAGATACGGTGCCATTCTGACGAATCAGCACGCTGGTTTTCGCCGGGAAAAACGGCCGCAGCAGAAGCGCCAGAAAATTCACCTCGGCCGCACCTGCCAGAACCACGTCGGGCCGAAGCCGCCACACCAGGCGCAGCAGTGGAAATACTCCGCCCCTGCTCCGCGCGGCGCCAAGCCCATGAACCGTGACCCATGGCGGCAACACTGTCGAGCCGGCATCGCGAGCCGTCACCAACCCCAGATGCAATTCGTATTTTTCGCGCGATAATTCGCGAGACAGCAGGGCCATGACATGCTGTGACCCGCCTTCGTCCAGGCGTGGGATCAGCAATAGGAGCCGAACACGTTGCATTGGGGCTTCTCCCGTCGAACGGGTGAATGCAACTCTCACCAATTAAACCGATTGTCCACCCTTGCTGATTTTTCGCTTGTGCCTACAATCACTCAGGACGTTTTCGCGATCCTGCGATGACGTCCACTTTAGTAATGTGCATGGGCTCAAATGTGCCTGGTGTCACCCTCCTCAAGTGTCTTCAAATGGTACAGTTACTTTTCTCGCCAATAGTCACTTGAAGAATCTGAGCCAGCGCTGGCGCAATATGTGGAATTTCGGGCCCTTCTCGGTGCATGCTTCGCCGCTGCGCGTCGGCGGTCCGCCCACGATTCTGGTAGGTGTCACAAACCCGCAAACCTGCCTCGTCATGAGCGCACGCCTGCGCACGCTGCGCGAAGCAGGCTTTCACGTGCTGCTCGTCTCCAGTCCCGGCGAACTGCTTGACAACACTGCAGCGCGCGAAGGCATCGAGGGATTCGCGATTCCCATGCGCCGCGGCATAGCACCAATGGCAGATTTGGCAGCCTTGCTCCGGCTTTGGCTCCTGATCGGCAGTCGTCGGCCTGATCTCGTCGAATTCAGCACACCGAAAGCCGGATTGCTCGGCTCACTTGCCGCAAAATTGCGCGGCGTGCCGCGGCGCGTTTATATGCTGCGCGGGCTCAAACTCGAAACATGCACCGGTCTCAAGCGTCGCATTTTGCTGGTTGCCGAGCGTCTGGCCTCAGCCTGCGCGCATGTCGTGCTCTGCAACAGCGAAAGCCTTCGCGCTGAGGCGCTGGCGTTGGGCCTCGCTCCGGCAGGCAAGCTCTGCGTGCTGGGGGAGGGAAGCAGTCACGGCGTCGACATCGAGCGGTTCTCACCGGGCCCCAGCGATGTGCGAGCGCAGTTGGGGATTCCCGATGAGGCCCCGGTGGTTGGCTTCGCCGGACGATTGACACGCGATAAGGGTCTGCCCGAACTCGTCGAGGCGTTTGATCTGATCCTGCGCGCTGAACCATCCACGCGCCTGCTCCTCGTCGGCTGGTTCGACGCCTCTGAAGACGCGCTGGATAACGATCTGTGCGTCCGCATCCGCAACCACCCGCAAATGCATTACACCGGATTTGTCAGCGACGTTGCGCCCTTCTACCGTGCCATGGATGTGCTCGTTTTGCCCACCTGGCGGGAGGGTTTCCCCAACGTCGTGCTTGAAGCTGCGGCCACCGGAATTCCCGTTGTCACCACCGAGTGCACCGGCGCGCGCGATTCCGTTGTCCCGGAGGTTACCGGCCTGCTCATTCCGCCTGGATATCCCGAAGCAATCAGTGAGGCCGTGCTCAAAATCGTTCGCGATCCCCAACGCCGCCGGCGCATGGGTCGCGCAGCGCGCCAATGGGCCCTCGATCATTATCTCGAGGCTCAGGTTCTCGGCATAGCCGTCGACTACTATCGCGCCCTTCTGGTTACGGCTGCCGTTCCGCAGCTTGAGGGTGCCTAATTCGTTTCCCCATCCCCGCCAAACAAATCCGGCTGCTCGCCGTCCGGTCTTGGTGCCTCAGCCCGCTTGCGGCTCGCCGCACCAATCAGGCTCAGCACCTCCAGCGTCTGGATCCCCTGCCTGGGCACGTAAATCCGCTGCGTATTCGATCGCGTATCGGGCGGGGTCAGCAATAAGCCCGCGCCGTCCACCAGCGTGCGGTCGTTGGCGGCCAGCCCCTCCAGCTCATCTCCGTCGGCCAAAGTCAGTCGCAGCCACAGCCCCGCCGTCCGCGGGCGCAGAGAAAAGCGCTTGCGTACGAGCCGTTCCGGGTTCGCCTGGTCCGAGGACAAGTTAGGCAAATCCCGCACGTAGCAGAGCCACTTCACTTGCTCCCAACCCACGCGCACCACCTTGCCGGTCAGGTCCAGAATCTCAAGTTCGGATTTCTGCTGCCCGAAGTCCACTCCCGCGTAGCCGGCGAACCAGTCACGGGAGAACTTGCGCACAATGACAGGTTTGCGTGCCGAGGCCATCGCTCTGGATTGTCGCACGTGTTGCATCTCGAACGCTGGCACCTCCTGTTGCTTCCGGTGGCTCACTCGTGCTCGGAAGGCCGCACAGCGCGTGCAGTTCCGAAGCTGGAGAAAGTTCCAAATCTGGTGCAGGAAAACTAGTCTTCCACCGCAACTTGTGTTAATGTACTGGTTTGCCAGCTTTCATAAACCGCGCCATAAAAGCAACATCATCAAGTATTTGGCAAAGGGTGAGCCGGCGGAAACAGGATAGTGCATGCCCGACTACATCTACCTGCTGGAAAACCGGCTTTCGCCAGACCAGCGCCACGCCCTTTCGCAGTTGCGCACCGCCGCCCGAGACGCCGGAAACATCCTCTTCCTCACCGGAGACGCCGTTCGTGACCTCACCAGCGGCCATGCCGTCCGCGAGCTTGAAGTTGCCGTTCATGGAAACGCGCTTAAACTCAAGAAACCATTGGAGAAGCTTGGCGGAAAGGTCTGGGGCGAAGACGAGCCTTCCCGCAGCCTTTATCTGTGCTTTCCGGGCACCGTCCGCGTAAACGTCGTCAGCACCCACCGCCTCGAGTATCCCAAGCCGGGCAAGCCCGTCTTTCATTTCGCATCGATCCAGGAAGACCTGCGCCGTCGCGACTTTACGGTCAACTCCATGGCAATTTCGCTCAACGAGGGATCGTTCGGTCTGTTTATGGACCCTCTTAACGGCGCTGCGGATATCGAAGCGCGCCTTCTGCGTCTTGTCTCAAATTACGGGTTCATTGAGGACCCATCGCTGATGATTCGGGCCATCCGCTACCGCGCCCGGCTGGGATGGGAGATGGATCCCAGAACCCAGGCTCGCTATGACAACTCCAAGGGCGAAGGAACCATTGAGTACCTCTCGCCCCATGCGCGCAGCCAGGAACTGGAACAGATCGGGCACGAGGAAGATGGGCTCAAGGTGTTGCGCGCCCTCGAGGCTGAAGGCTGGATGAAGGTACTTTTCCCGCCCTGGACCTCCGCCAAGGCCGATGAAGCAAAGCTGACGGCCCTTCATGATCTGGCGGTGAATCTGCTCGTGCAAGGCATTCATCCCGACATGTCCGCGGCCCAGATGCAATTGCTCACCGCCAAAATGCCCTCAAAGGACCTGTCGGCCCTCAAGAAGTCCATGCTTCGCCCGGGCTTTGTCGCGGAGTGGAACGATCTCGATTCGCCAGGCGTCGGCCTTTGCCAAAGTCCTGCTCTCCAAGCAGAATGCGAAGCCCTCGGCCACATTCAAGCTCTTCATGAGCTATGATCCGGAAGCAATTCTCTGGCTTGGATTTACAAGCAAGGACAAGGCTGTTCAGGAACGCTTTAACAACTTCCTCAAGGTTTGGCCGGAAGCTCACCAGCGCATTCCCTACGCGCTGATGCAGGAGATGCGGATCACCCCCGAACTGCCCACCTACGCCGAAATTGTGCAGGGCATCTTTCTTGAGTTAATCGATGGCCACCTGACCACTCCTGAGGAGATGCGCGCCTATCTTGAGCCGCACTCGCCTCCCGCGCCTCCGCCTCAAGTGACCATCAAAAGGCCGCGCGTCCGGCGCTCTGAGGCCAAGATCAAGGAACCAGCCTTCGACGAGGATGCAGACGGCGAAGAGGGGCTGGCCGCTGATGAAGAGATCGAGCCGATTGGCGCAGACGATGAGGAACTCGATCTAGCCGTTCTGCCCAAGGGCGCGCTCGCGATGGACATCGAGGACGAAGAGGAATCCGAAGAAGAAGATCTGGATGACGAAGAGGCTGTTGCCGTTCCAGCAGGCAAAAAGGGGATTTCCGCTGCTGAGAAGAAGGCACAAAAGTCTGCGCACGCAAAGACGGAAAAGCCGCTGCCGGCCTCAGCAGCAAAAGGAAAGCCCCCCGAAAAAGTCGCTCCTGCCAAAGCTGTCCCTGCCAAGACGGTCCCGGCCAAGCCTCTGGTGACTGCGGCCCAGGTCAAGCCGGCCGCCGCAAAATCCCAGCCCGCTCTGGTCGCCAAGAAGCCTGCCCCCACACCGGCAAAAAAGCCAATTCCGGCAAAACTGGCGGCCAAGCCTGCCGCCAAATCCAAGCCTCCGGCGAAAGCCGCTGCCAAAGCGCCCGCCAAAAAGCCCGCGAAGCCGGCGCCCAAGGCCAAGCCTGCTCACCCGGCCGCCAAGCCCGCCAAAAAAGCGCCCGCCAAACCATCGAAGCCGGCAAAGAAGCGCTGAAGCAGTTTCAGCACCTCCAAAACTGCTCAGAAACCATCTCAATTCCGGAACTTGACGATCCCGCCGTCTTTTTGCGTGAAATGCATTCCTCCCGGCTCTTTCTCCAAGGGGCAACGCGAGAATTCGTCTGGCGTCTAATTCAGAAGCGCCGCATCTTCGCCGCGAATTTGTCGCATGCAATTCCCCTACCTCGAACGCCGGCCCGAGCTCGACGCTCTGCGTGGACTCTTCCTCGTGTGGATGACGCTCACGCATCTGCCCACGCACTTCAGCGATTTCATGAACAATCCCTTCGGATTTGTCTCATCGGCCGAGGGTTTTGTCGTGATCTCGGCGGTGCTGGTGGGCAGGCTGACGATTCAAGCGGCACAGGAGAATGCAACCGGCGTCCGTCACCGCCTCTGGAAGCGCACGCTCCAAGTCTATGGCTATCACCTCGTGATGCTTGCGCTGGCGTTTACCATCGCCGCCGCATTCGCCGTCCACTCCCACAGGGCAGCCATCAGCAATCTTCTCGATTTCTATCTCGCGCATCCCGTGGTGGCCATCGTGGGCTCCGTCTTTCTGCTCTATTGCCCGCCCCTGCTTGACATCCTGCCCATGTACGTTACGTTCCTCTTCTTCACGCCTCTGCTGCTATCCGGTGCCTTGCGCTTTGGGTGGAAGCGCATTCTTTTCGCAAGTGGCGCTTTCTGGATGTTCGCCCAGTTCGGCTTGCGCGACACGGTCCATAACTGGATCGTCTACCTCACGCATCTCCAGATCCCGCTGCAGGAGACCGGCTCATTCAATCTCTTTGCCTGGCAAGCCATCTGGATTTTTGGCCTCTGGCTCGGCGCGCGTTCCGCCTCTCATCAACCCATTTTGCGCAAGATGCCCGGCTGGGTGGCTGCGTGCTGCTGTATGATTTGCCTCTTCTTTCTGGGGATCCGGTATAGCTGGCTGGGTCCCCATCTCACCCAGCAGGCTCTCGGCATACAGCTCGACAAGTGGCAACTCGGCCCCTTGCGCGTGGTCAACATGGTTACTTTCGCGATCGTGCTTTACTGGCTGCGCAAATACCTGCTGCGGTGGGTGGCGATCGAGCCGTTTCTCACCCTGGGCAAGGCGTCGCTCCACGTGTTTTGCACGCACGTTGTTTTCGTCTTCATTGGCCTTGCTTTTTTGGTTCGCGACGTTGGCCAGGATGTTCCTGGCCCCGCCGAAGAGCTGCACGGAGTTACCGCTGACATCCTGCTCGTCGTCACCTTCACCGTATTGCTCCTTGTCGCCATCCGTCAGGTCCGCAAGCGACGATCCGGCCGTCTTACTTCGTCTTCGCAGCCTGAGCCTGCAAATTCATCGCGGCCTTCTGAATCCGGCAATCCCGCTGACCCCGGGCCTCCTGACCCTGCGCAACTCACGACGGACGATTCTGCTGCCTGACTTCAAAATTCCCATAGTGTGCCCGCTCACGATGTGCAACAGCCTCATCGATTTGCATCCAACTCGCCGCCTCTTGCCGCTCCAAATTCATCAAACGTTTGCAATCCCTTTGCCTGCTTGCATTACTCTGTTCTTGGTTCCCTGCGGTCTTCACCCTCCCGAGCAAAGCAAACGGCCGCGGGACGAGGACTGACAGTTTGAGCCAATCCGTATTTGTTCTGGAAGACGACGCCGATATTGCCAGGCTGGTGCAGCATCACCTTGAAGCAGCGGGCTTTGAAGCTCGCCTCTTTCACACCCCCACTAATCTCATTCCCGATGCCGAGCGCAAGCCGCCCGCCCTTTTTCTCCTCGACATCATGGTTCCCGGCGGCGACGGCCTCGACGTTTGCCGCCGCCTGCGCAATCACGCCGGGCTCTCCACCATCCCCATCATCTTTCTCACCGCGCGCGCCGGCGAAAACGACCGCGTTCTCGGCCTCGAACTGGGGGCCGACGACTACATCACCAAGCCATTCTCGACGCGCGAGCTGGTGGCGCGCGTCAAAGCCGTATTGCGCCGCTTCGAGCGGCCCACAACGCCCTCCGTCATCAGCTTTGAAGAGGTCATCATCGACGCCGGCGCCATGCAGTTGAAAGTTCGCGGCGAGCTCACCACCACCACTGCAACCGAGTTTCGCCTGCTCGACTATCTCGCGCGCCATCCCGGCCGCGTCTTCAGCCGCGACCACCTGCTCGACGCCGTCTGGGGCGATGCCCGCTTTGTCACTCCCCGCTCGGTCGATGTTTATGTGCGCCGCATCCGTGAGAAAATCGAGATCGACCCGGAAAATCCGCGCTACCTCAAGACCGTGCGCGGCGCCGGCTATCGCTTCGAACTGCCCAAAGGCGAGTAAACGAGCCTGTAGCTCTCGGCCTTCAGCCCTCAGCCTCCGAGTTGCAACGGCGAGCATTGAGCAACTTTTTGATTTGCTTCCGGTCCGCGCCCCCAAGTGCGAGTGGCCCCGATTTTCGGGTGAAGCTGAAAACTGATATCTGAGAACTGTGGGCTGTGAACTGAGAACTGCTTTCCCATGACTCCCAAAGTCTTCACCAAGCTGCTCGGGCTTTTCATCCTCCTGCTCGTCTTCTACACGCTGGTGATGGTCTTCGTCTTTCACCGTTTTGTGGAGCATGCGGAAGTGGGCACGCTGCGCGTCATCGGCCGCGAAGCTTTCTGGTCCGGCCTCATCGCGCTGGCTGTGGCCATCCCTCTGGCCGCATGGGTGGCCGCTCGCGTTTCTGCGCGCCTCAGTCACGTGGTCGATTTCGCCCGCCGCATCGCCGATGGCGACCTGAGCGCGCGCCTCGTTGCCTACGGCAAGGATGAGCTCTCTGGCATGGAGGCGGCTCTGAATCAAACCGCCGAACGCCTCGGCAAGAACTTTGCCGAGCTCGAAAGCGGCCGTCACGAACTGGCCGTCATGCTCGACTCCATGCAGGAGGCGGTCGTCGCCATCACGGCCGAGGGCGCCGTGCGCTGGTCCAACGCCGTCATGCAACGCATTGCCGGCGCCCGGCTTGTTCCCGGCCGCCCGCTCGTTCACTCCGTCCGCGACCCCGAGCTGTTGGCTTGCGTTCGCGGCGCGCTCGAGGGGCGCGAACTTTGCGTCGGCCGCGCCAGCCTGCTTGCGCCCGGCCGCGTCTTCGAGATCAACGCCGCGCCCTTGCCATCCGGTGGCGCGCTCATCGTTCTCCACGACGTCACCAGCATCGAGGCCGCGCAAAAATCGCGGCGCGAGTTCGTCGCCAACGTCAGCCACGAGTTGCGCACGCCGCTCACCTCCATCCAGGGCTATGTTGAAACTCTCATCGAGGACCCCAACCCCAACCCCGAAACCACTCTCGAATTCCTCGGCGTCATTCTCAAAAACGCCAGCCGCATGAATCGCCTCACTGAGGACCTGCTCGCACTGGCCAGCGTCGAAAGCCCCGACTACAGGCTTTCTCTGCAGCCGGTCCGCGCCAGCGTTCTTCTTCAGGACGCCGTCGACTCCATCGGCGGCATCGTCGTCGACTCCGGCGTCAAGCTTCAGTCCGGCGGCGCGCCCGACGCCCTCGTCATGGCCGATCCCGACGCCATGCACCAGGTCTTCGGCAATCTCATGGAGAACGCGCTCAAGTACGCGCAGGCCGGCAAACGCATCCGCGCCAGTGCGCGCCAGCTCGCATCTGAGGTTGAATTCGTCATTCAGGACTTCGGCCCCGGCATCGCCTCGGAGCATCTCGAGCGCATCTTCGAGCGCTTTTACCGCGTCGACAAAGCCCGCTCGCGTGAATCCGGAGGCACCGGCCTTGGCTTGGCCATCGTCAAGCACATCGTGCAGGCCCACGGCGGCCGCATCTGGGCCGAAAGCGAGCTCGGCAACGGCGCGCAATTTCACTTCACGCTGCCACTCGCTCCCGCTCCGCAAACTGCGCCCCAACCCGCACCGCAGTCCGCTCCCACTGCAGCCAACTCGCTTCCGTAGGGCCAACAGCGCTACGGCAGCCCTCCGCGTTCAGCGATCAGGTGCAACGCCGCTGGGTTCACCAGCTTTTTGAATTTGAATCGCTCACCCCAGCTAATCGGAGTCACGTCGCGATAGATCTGCATCCCTTCGACCCCATATTCCGGATGCAGCTCCTTGCGCAGCGACGCTCGCACATTCGGATTGGCTCCGCGGTCGAGCAGCAACTGAGTCAACGGCGCGTCGGGCGTCCGGCCGCGAAGATTCATCCAGAAATTCGGCTGCGAAACCACCGTCGCGAAGAGGGCCGTGTGGCCTCCGAATCCGTCAGAGTCCACCGCAGCGCGCTCATCGACGTTCATGCCGCGGTCAAGCAGCCAGCGAGCGATTTCGATCTCGTCATAGTCCGCGCACATGTGCAGCAAGGTGGCGCCTGCAAGCGGTGTTCCGTGAGTCGCAATCACCGCATCGTGGCAGCCAAGTTCAGGCGGGTAGATCTCCTCGAACGTGAAGGCTCTCTTGAGCATATTTGGATCGCGCCGCAGATGCTCTTCAAGCAAATCGATGCGGCCGCGGTGAAGGGCCATCGCCGGCGTGCCGGGCAGCTTGAATCCATACTCAACATACAATTCCAGGATCCGATGTTTGGCCGATGGGTTGCGGCTATCGGTTTCGAGCAGCACATCGACGGGTGCGATCCGCTTTCCATTCTCGTCGTAGAGACGTGCGCCAAGCTCAAGCAGCAGCGCTGTGCCTGTCGCACTCAGTGTGTATGCGGGGCCGCTCAATTCATAGTCAGGTGGCCGCGGCCCATCCATCATGGCGTGCAGCTTGCGTGCCGTTGCGATCTGGCCCTGCAGGCAGGCGCGTCCGAAAGCATAATGCATGTCCGATGCGCCAAGGCCGCGAAGCATCTCGATGATTGCATCCTGGCCAAGATTGGCGGCATACGACATCGGTGGACCCCAATTGCCTTTCACTCCGCGCGCATCCTCATCCAGCAGGCGCGGATCGCGCAACACCAACGCGCGAACCGTCTCGACCTCGGCGCGACAGATCGCGTCAGTCATGCGGCACGCGGTCACCAGGCGAGGCCAGCTGGGCAGCCCATAGCTGCGGGCAAGCACAAGCTGCGCATCGGAGATCCGAGCCGACGAGGGATCGATGGACTTGGGGTGATGCACACGAAAATCGGTTAGAGCATCTGGATCGTTGCGACGAACGGCACGCAGCAGATCTTTCGCTTGATTTCTGAGTTGGTCAAGATTGGGACGGACAGGAAAGTGGCGATTCGCCATGACGGACCTCCTTCGTGGTGTGCCCGAGGTCCGCTGTTCCGGGCGAAAAGGAGATTCGCGAAAAATTTGAGATTTTGCATTTCACAGGTGGACTCGGTCCTGTCCGCGGACGGGTGGCGCCCTGCGCGCCGCAATCAGTGTACACCGCTTTTAGTCTGTAAAAGCAAATCGCCGCGCCGCTACAATTGCTTGATCTTGATATTCCGAAACCAGAGTTTCACGCCTGGGTCACCTTTCGGTTCGGTCCCCTGCAGCGCGACATGTCCGGTGTGGTACTTGCTGTAACCCGGCATCCGGGCAAACTTCGTTCCGGCGATCAACTTGTTCCAGTTGTCGTCCCACAACTGCGTGTCAATCACCTCATGGCCGTTCTGGAACAGCTGGAGGTGACCGTGGTCCGCGATGATCTCAAACTGGTTCCACTCGCCGGCCTCCTTCACCCACTCATACTTGTCCGAGATCATGTCAAAAATATCGCCTGAGCGCTCCATCAGCACGCGGCTGTCCGGAACGGTGCAGGCCAGGTCCGCAATCTGCATCTCGACGCCCGTATCGTAGGTGTTGCGGTACTCAGGTGATTCGTGCACGTAGAACATCACGCCGCTATCGATGCAGGGTTGCGCCTTCCATTCGAGCTTGAGATCGAAATTTGTGTATTCTGTGTCACTCACGAGGTCCGCAAAATCGGCTCGGGGGTCCTCGTTGGTTTTCTTCAATTGGATGGAACCATCCACCACCGACCAGTCGCTCCCCGTCCCCTTTTGGAGGTACGAGTGCCACCCATTCATGTCGTGCCCGTCGAACAGCAACTGCCATCCGTCCTGCTTCTCCTGGGGTGTGAGCGTGTTCTGGTCCTGCGCCTGCGCCATGCTCGCGAACAACACGCAGACAGCCAGCGCCACCCATAAATTCCTGCTTTTCATCATCACTCTCCTGTACAAAGTATGCCCGGCCGGCCACTGAAGCGCGAAAGACTGGGCACGCGCTTCTTATCTGTGAAATGCACTTTGGTTGCTTTGTGCTCTTCGAGGCCGGCTCGTGGCCGTTCGGCCCGGATCAGCGGTGGATCGTGCGTACGGTTACGATCTGGATAGAGACTGGCGCGCCTGCGACCGCCTGCGCGCGAATAAGAGCTTCGAAATACGGCGAATTTTGCGAGTTGTCACGTACACCGAGTGCCCGCTCGAGTTGCGCCCGATCATTCGGGTTAGCCAGGAGCTCGCCCAATGCTTCAGTGCCCTCTTGCCGCAGGCCCTGAAGAATCAAAACATTTCCCTGGCCTAAGCTTCCGGGCAGCAGGGAGATGGTCGCGTAGTCCTGACCGCCGGAGCCGGTCTGTGTCAAACCTTGATAGATGTTCTGCTCGCCGGGCGACGGTTTCTTGTTCAGGAAATACATCTTGCCGCCCACGCCGTCTTCCACTTCCTGGAAATTGAGCTGGTCCGCGAACAACGACACCCATGGATTCGAAGTTGGACTGCCCACAAACACGTAGTTTCCCCGTTCCAGATCGCGTTCGCCGAGATCGCGCGCGGAGGTAAGGACAAGCTGTTTATCGAGACGCCCAGCCAGTTTGTTAACTGTCGAATAGACAGTGAGGTCCGCAAAGGACGTGAGCTGCGAATTTGAAACGTAGTCCAGGAGGCGGGAAAAATTCTCGGGTAAATGCGAAGGAATCAGGCTCTGGCGGTAACCGGGCTGCAAATACTTGTCGAGCGTGGTTTCCTGCGAGCCGAGCAGTCGCAGCATCGTGCTGCTGTCGGAGACCACGATTCTTGTCGGCCGATCTGGTTGAAGCACGGCATTCAGTGGCCAGGGCGCCGGTACGGTTGAGTGGGCCGCATGGTACCAGCCAAGAGCACAGACCACTGCTGCCACCAGTGCCGGCCAGAACAGAACTTCTCGAATCCCAATTCGCCGGGCCTTCGCGGTCTCCTGCGTCGGCGCTGGAGTTGGCAGCGTCAACGGCCTGGCCTCAGGCTCCTCGCTTTGAAACTCCAGCCGGTAAGAGCCTTTGGGAATATCGACACGCTGAATTTCGTGGCGGCCTTCCTGGTCGAAATACTCATGGAGGCGGAGGCGAAGCTGACGCACGTGTACCCGGACCGCGCTATCCTCAGCCGGACTGTAGCCGGTGGGTTTGCCGAAGACAGCCATGCCGACCTGCCGCTCGGTCAGGGCGTCGGCTTTTCCCAGGATCGAATATTCCGCCAGGTAAGAAAGCAGAGAATGCAGGTTGGTGGATTTCTGGAATGGTCCGGTCAGGAGGATGCGTTCGACAAGATGCCATCGGGGATCGGCGCGGAAGTCGGAATCCGGCACATCTCTCGATTTCCGTGGATCCGGCATGATTTGAGGCCCGGGCATATGCGAATCAAATTATATACAGCAGATGTGAGAGTCGTTGCCGATGCCTGGCTCGCTATGTTATGTGGTGGAATGGCCCCGCAACTCCAGGGTGCAACCCACTTTAGACTCAATGGCGAAGGCCATCTCAGCCGGATCGAATTGCGTCGGGTGATCCAAGTCACACGCAATTCATATGAATCCCGCATAATGTTTCCCATAAAGCGAGCACGCCGGTAAGCAGAAAGATTTCACATTGTTTTCCGGGGGCTAATCCCTTGGCAAGCGAGTTCGGAACTCCGAAACTCGCTCAGGGCCCCAGGCAGGCATGATGCTTCCAACCCGAAGATATGGAGTTTCGGGTGGTCGCGGATGTGTGCGCCTTTCTGGGGAACAGCTCCGAGTGCTATTGGAGGCAGTGAATGACTTACGCAGACGATTCTTTAGAAATTACAGATGGCGGGCCAAAGGCTAAGCGGTTTGCTATTTGGACGTGGGTGCTACTTTTCATCTTGGTAGGCTCGGCATTTCAACTGGTTCAGGCACAGGAGATAGGCGGTCTCACCGGGACGGTGACGGACCCGTCGGGCGCGGCCATTGCCGGCGCACCGGTGACTTTCAGGAATGTGGCTACCGGGATCACGGCACAGTCGGCGACGTCGTCGGTTGGGCTGTACACAGAAACCCTGACCCCAGGCATCTATGAAATAACCGTTAATGCCCAGGGCTTTGAGAAGTTCGATGCCACTCACGTAGTGGTAGAAATAGGGGCCACGCCAACTTTTAATATCAAGCTCGTCGTCGGCGCAGGCAATGAGACAGTGCGGGTGTCGGCCGCCGACTCGCTCGAACTCAACACCACCAATCCGCAGCTTGACTCCATGCTGCCGCCCGCAGAAGTCACCGACCTGCCGCTGGAAATTAACGGCAACATGCGCCAGATCACCAGCTTTGCCACGCTCGCGCCGGGCGTGAGGGCCGGTTCCTATGGCAGCGTGACTGTGGAAGGCGGCGCTCCCGGTCAGATCAACTCGGCCGGCAACTATTACAACGGTCTGCAGATTGACACCGCTTCGGACGTCAACTCAGACCCACCGTACGAGATGGTAGACCAGTTTCGCATCATCCGTTTTGTTCCTTCGGCTCGGTTTGGCATGGTGCAGGGCGCGGTCGACTACAACATGCGTTCGGGCACCAATAAGCTCCACGGCGATGCCTTCATGATCGACCGTAACAGCATTTTTGACTCAGCTGGCTTCTTCCCGACCAATTTCAATTCTGCCGGCACGGCCATTGCGCCCGCCGACCAGGAGACGGACTGGGGAGGAACCATCGGCGGTCCCGTAGTTCTGCCAAAGCTCTACAACGGCCACAACAAGACCTTTTTCCTGGGCAGCATCGACATCTTCAACAAGAACCAGGGTGTCACCACGGTCGGCACCGTTCCCACCGCGGCTGAGAAGCAGGGCGACTTCAGCAACTTTGTCGACACCAACGACAACTTGATTCCCATCTACGACCCGCAGACCGGACAGCAGTTCCAATGCAACGGCAAGTTGAACGTGATCTGCCAAAACCGTTTTGACCCGCTCTCGCAAACGCTGTTGCAGTACATTCCCAACCCCAACACCACGGGAACCAACTATGGGATGGACAGCAACATGAACCCGGTGATCCAGTCAGTTCCGTTCCAGACGCAGGCCTGGGGTCTCACGCTCAACCATCAGCTCACGCAGAACCAGAACATTGCTTTCACCTGGTGGCGTAACCACTACTACGTGGTGCAGGAAGAGAATGCTCCCATTGTGCCCAAGACCAACCCGCTGACCGGCGAGCAGTCCGGCGTCGACAATGCCAACGTCTGGCTGGTCAATTATTCCAAGACCATGAAGGCCAACCTGGTAATGACGGCTGGTTTTGCAGCGCAGAACAAGATGCAGAACTATGTGAACGACAACACCAAGGTGAACTTTGCGGGCCTCACGGGCGGCACCACCATGCCCTACCTGAGCTTTAACGGCCAGAACGCGCCTACGCCGTACGGTAACAGCAACAGCTCGATCATCCAGTACTACGTGGACAACATCGGCTGGAACCTGTTCAACAACTGGATGTGGAACAAGGGCCGCCACACCTTAAATATCGGCGGTGAGTTCCACCACTACATGGCGCACACCATCAGCAACTACGGCAGCGGCCACTTCAGCTTCAGCCAGGCTGAGACTTCCATTCCCAACACGACGAATGCAAACTTTTCCAAGTACGGCAGCTCGTTTGCCAGTTTCCTGCTCGGATTGCCGGACTCTGCCAGCCGTACTGCCAGAACCGAAACCGCGTTCAACACCCAGGCTTACTCGGCCTACATTCAAGACGACATCAAGATCAACAACAAGCTGACCTTGAATGTCGGCCTGCGCTACGACCTGATGCTGCCCTACACAATGGCCCAGAACAACGACGTGTTTCTGGATCCTGCTGCCGTAAACCCCTTGGTCGGCACGGGTGGCCCACTTGGCGCTGCCACTGCATTTGGCAACTGCACAGGCTGCGCGGGCTATAACCGCGTCGCCATTCACGATCTGAACTTCGGCCCGCATGTCGGCTTTGCCTACAGCCTGGACAAGAAGACGGTGATCCAGGCCGGATACTACATCGCCTACCTCGGCTTCAATGGCGCCTACGGGCAGGGTGAAGGCGAAGGCGGCCCGACCAGCCTGGCGGGTTTGCTGGCCGGCAGCTACACGGTGAACGGAACCGGCGGCTACACCTCTGGCTACGGACAATGGACGAACACCCAGGGCGCGGCTGTTCCGCTCCCCAATGTTTCAGCGACACCCTTCAGCGCGGGGCTCGGCGTTGCCCAGACCATCAACTATCTCGACTATGCCCACAACGGCGAGGCTCCGCACCTGCAATCATGGAGCCTGAGCGTGCAGCGGGAGATTCCGTGGCACACCATGCTGACCTTCGCCTACACCGCCAACAAAGACACGCACCTATCGGGCTACACCATCAACCCCATCAGCCAGCCCAACGCTTCCGTTCTGAACTATGGAGCGGTGCTGACGGCCAACATCACCTCGGCGGCGGCACAGGCTGCGGGCTTCACAACTCCCTATGCCAACTTTGCCAGCCAGTACGGCGCTGGTGCCACGGTATACCAGTCCCTGAAGAATTATCCGCAATACTCCAACGTGGCGCGTGCATTCGACCAGTCGGCGACCACGTACTTCAGCGCCTTCCAGATTCAGGCCGACAAGCACATGTCGAACAATCTGAACTTGCTGGCGAACATCGAGCTGCCCAGGTTGTACGACAACATGGTCACAGTCGTGGATAAGGCCAACCAAAAAGCTTCGTGGGGGGAAGACACCACTGGCTCATTTGAGAGCAAGTTTGCCGGCACCTATGAGCTTCCAATCGGACGGGGACAGCGCTGGCTCAATTCCGGCCAGACTGGCAACTTGATCGGCGGCTGGCAAGTGTCGGCGATTCTCACCTACAACAACTCCCAGCCACTGGCGATCACGCAGAGCGGGGAAAGCCTCCTCAACGGCACCAATCGTCCCAACTTCAATCCTCTGGTCTCCCTCTGGTCGGGTAATTACAACCAGATCACGAAGTACTTCGAAAACAGGGGGCTGGCGCCACTGCTGTTCAGCACCAAAGCATGGACCAACACCCCCAGCCAGTATGTGCTGGGCAACGCCAGCCGCGTTTATAACGCCGTTCGCGGACCTTGGTACCCGGTTGAGAACTTTAGCGCCAAGAAGATATTCCATATCACCGAGGGCACGTCTTTCTCGGTGCGCATGGATTACTTCAACGCGTTCAACCGCGTTCAGGCTCCTTTCCCAACCACCAACAGCACCGCTACTAACTTCGGTCAGGTCACCAGCAAGTTCTCTGCTACGAACCGCCAGGGCCAGATCGAAGCGACCTTCAACTTCTAGGGCGGCTGTTGGAGCTTCAACAGGGATGGCGGCCGGCTTGTCTGGCCGCCGCCCAGTTTGATCCGCCTCGCCGGTCTCCAGGCTCGCACCACGCTGCAAGCGAACTCTAACTTCGAAGCACGCCGGCTCCTCACCGGACCCTCATGCTTCGCTTACTCAAGCTCCGGCTGTAGTAGTTTCGGAACTGGGAGATCCGCGTTCGTAAAATTCAAGTTGGAGAAGCAACCTTCATCAACGTTATGGCCGGGGACAGAATTTCCGGAACTGCTCTGAAAACGCAAGGCGAGGTATCAGTGACACAGCAGCGCAAATTCACACGTTGCAAGCCTCGACATCTGGCCGGTCCAGCCGCGTTTGGTCTGATGATTGCATTAGCTCTGCCGGCGGTATGTTTGCCAGCGTTCGCTGTGGCGCAGCCCATACACCACATTCAGAATGGCGTTGAGCTGGTGTCTGGTTCTTCGCTGCTCGATGTTCAGATTCTTGAAAACCAGGTTGTCTGTGTCCATGTAATCCTCGACGGCAAATCGACACCGAGAACTCCGGTCCTGGATTCGCATCCGCGGTTGCGGCAGCTTTCCGCCGTCATGCGGTCGGAACGCGATGGCGTCTACACTCTCTCGACGCCGGCCATGGCCGTGCGCATTCAGGAGGCCGAACCTTACGGGATCACCTTTCTCGATTCCGCGGGCCAACAACTTTTGCAGAACCAGGATCCCTTGCGTGAGGCACGCGGCGGTGGCCTGACCATGCTGCACGCAAGCGGCGACACTCTCTACGGCATTCACGGCCTGGGGCGCGATGATACAAACGTCGGCCTTACGCGGAACGAGGGCGGCCTGGTTGCAGCGGGTGTGCAGGGCGACAGCGGAGCGCCGTTTATCTTCTCGGCCCGCTACGGTCTTCTTATCGATTCTGACGGTGGTGAATTCACAGCCGCGCCCGGCAGGTTCACCTTCGCGCACGACTCTCGTCCCGACGTGGAGTATTTCGTTCTCGCCGGCCCTCCGCTCCAATCCATGGCTGCTCTCTCTCGACTCGTCGGCTCGCCACCTCTGCCTCCGAAGTGGACCCTCGGCTTTCTCAACAGCCAGTGGGGCTCATCGCAGTCCGAAGTGGAAGAGATCGTCAACACCTACCGGCAGAAACAAATCCCCATCGATGGCTTCATCCTCGACTTCGATTGGAAAGCATGGGGCGAAGACAACTACGGCGAGTGGCGATGGAACAGCACGTCAGGACCGGGCAATGTTGCGCCCGGCAAGTTTCCCGATGGCGCTTCCGGCGCCTTCGCTCAGCGCCTGGCAAGCGAGGGCATCAAGCTGAGCGGGATTCTCAAGCCGCGCATTCTCACCACGGTTGCGGGCAATCCAGATCAACCCACCGAGGCTGCTGCGTATGCCTCCGCGCACAATTTCTGGTATCCCGATGAGGCGCTGATCCCTGACTATTATTCACATCGCATGGGGCGCAATCTGGACTTCAACATTCCCGCGGAGCGTGCCTGGTACTGGCAGCATCTGCTGCCCGCGTTTCATTCTGGAATCGTGGCCTGGTGGAATGACGAAGCGGATGTGTCCGGCAAAACCATCTTCAACAACTTCCAGTTTCTCAATATGGGCCGTATGCTTTATGACGGCCAGCGCTCCGATTCGGACCTGCGTGTGTGGTCCATCAACCGCAACTTCTATCTCGGCGCAACCCGCTATGGCTATGCCGGATGGTCCGGCGACATCAAGACCGGCTTCGCCAGCATGGCATTTCAGCGCCGCCGCATGATGGCCGCGCTCGATACCGGCGAATTTCACTGGAGCATGGACACCGGCGGATTCTCCGGGCACCCCAGCCCCGAAAACTATGCGCGCTGGATCGAGTTTGCTGCCTTCGTGCCCATCATGCGCGTTCACGGCGGTTTGAATGAAAAGCGCCAGCCGTGGGTGTACGGGCCGACTGCCGAGGCTGCCGCCCGCGCCGCCATCAACCTCCGTTACCAGTTGCTCCCCTACATCTATTCCTACGAGCGACGCAACACTGATGGCGAAGTTGGCCTGGTTCGTCCGCTCTTCTGGGAGTTTCCATCGGATGATCGAGCGTCCGCGCTGGAAGCGGAGTGGATGTTCGGCGATGCGCTTCTGGTGGCCCCGATCGTGGCCGAGGGTGCGACCGCGCAATCCATCTACCTGCCCGCCGGAGAGTGGTTTGACTACGCGACGGGCCGGCATTATGCAGGGTCGAAGACAATCTCGCTTCCCGCCGACGCGACGGCATGGAAAGACACTCCCCTTTTCGTTCGCGGTGGCTCGATCGTAGCAACCCAGCCGCTTGAGCAATACGTGGGTCAGCATTCGGTTACGGAAATCACCCTCGATATTTTCCCCTCATCAACGGTAGCTTCGTTCTTGGTCTACGACGACGACGGCGAGACCTACAAGTACGAGAAAGGCGAAGACCTGAGCCAGCAGATCAACGCTGTTCGCTCAGGCAATTCCATTGCGGTGACGGTCGCCACGGCGGCAGGGAATTATAGAAGCTCCCTTCGCACTTATCTGCTCAGGATTCATGCTGCAGCTCGGCGGGTCAGCATCGACGGCAAAAAGCTGCCGCAATCGAGCGACGCAGTTTTGAGCGTCGGCAAAAACTGGGCTGCTGAAAATGACCGGTTCGGGCCCGTCATCGCGCTGCGCGTCAATGCCGGAGAAAGAGAAAGTTCAAAAATAACACTGCAATGAAACCGGGGCACATGAATCGATGAATAGGAGTATTCAAATGCGCTTGGCTAGCAAATTGCTCGCAGCCGTTTTGTTTGCTTTGCTGGCTGCTTCTGCAATCGCACAAAACGATTCTGCGCAGCCGCAGAGAATGCCGTCGGGTCAGTTCATTACGCCACTGGCGCCAAAGGGCTCGGTGTTCTCCAGGCTCAATCCAGGTCTCAGCGATTTTCCGGATTACACCGTCGGCCAGGCAGTCAAGACAGCGATCAGCCCCGACGGAAATACGCTGCTGGTTCTCACCAGCGGCTTTAACCGGCTCAATGACGATCAGGGGCATCGGGTTGCGGCCGACTCCAACGAGTATGTATTTGTCTTCGATCTGAGTCATGGAAGCCTGCGTCAGAAGCAGGTCGTCCAGGTGCCCGATACTTTTTTCGGTCTTGCCTTCGCGCCAGGCGGCAATCGGTTCTATGTGTCCGGCGGAGTCGATGACAACATCCATACCTTCGCGCGCGCCGATGGCGTCTGGAGCGAAACGGACGCACCGGTAGCGCTCGGCCACACTGTCGGGGCCGGCTATCACCAGAAGCCGATGGTCGCAAACGTCGCCGTCACGGCAGACGGAAAGGTCCTAGTCGCCGCCGATATCTCTGACAACGCCATCTCGGTCGTCGATCTCACCGCCAACTCAAAGGTGGGCGAACTCAATCTGCGACCAGTTGACCTTGATGCCCTTCACGGGCGCTCCGAAGTTGACCAGAGCATCCACACCGCGGCTGAAAATGGCGCGGTGTCTGCAGGCGGAGATGCCGGCAGCGCAGCTCATGGCGAGTCGCCTTTTGGCATCGCCATCAAGGGAAGCGCAACGGCTTACATCTCCAGCGAACGCGATCGGGAAATTGACATAGTCGATATCGCGGAGCCTGCCGCGCCAAAGCTCGTTGCCTGCGTACCGGTTGCGGGCAATCCGAACAATATGGTGTTCAACACGGAGCAGACTCGCCTCTACGTTGCTGCCGACAATAGCGACAGGGTGTCCGTGATCGACACGGCCACGAACCGTGTGATCGAAGAGATTCGCACCACTGCGCCTGCAGGCGTGGTGCGCGGACCGGCACAGCTGCCGGGCGCGGCGCCCAACAGTCTGGCTCTCTCGCCTGACGAAAAAACTCTCTACGTCACCAATGGAGGCATGAACGCAATCGCAGTCATTTCGCTCATTCCAGATCAGCCCCATCGCGTGACGGGCCTGATTCCAACCGGCTGGTACCCTCAATCGATCAGCGTCAGCCGCAACGGTAAAACATTATATGACGTGAACAGCAAGAGCGACCCCGGCCCCAATCTGCTTTATGACGGCGTGTCCGTTCCTGCCGCGAGATTCCTTGCCCATCAAGCACCCAATCAATACATTTTGCAACTCGAAAAGGCTGGGCTGCAGGCCATTCCGGTTCCAAATCGAAAACAGCTCGAGTGGCTCACCAAAAAAGTGGCTGCCAACGATTTCCTCGACACCGTGCCCAACCCGCAGGACGAGATGACAATGGCCGCGCTTCGGCAGCACATCAAGCACGTCATCTACATCATCAAGGAGAATCGAACCTACGACCAGGTGCTCGGCGATCTCGATCGCGGCAACGGCGATCCCAGCCTTGCCGAGTTCGGGCACGTGGTTACGCCGAACCAGCACCGCCTGGCGAGCCAGTTCGTCGATCTCGACAATACGCTTTGCAGTGGCGAGGTAAGCGGTAACGGCTGGCCCTGGAGTACGGCCGCGCGCGAAACGGATTTCAACGTCAAGACCGTTCCTTTAAGTTATGGTGGGCGCGGCTCGCCTGGCGGCGATTCTGCGGCCGATGGACCCAACGGTGAAAAGCAGCAAGGCTATATCTGGGATTCTGCGCTGCGCAACAATCTCACCATTCGCAATTACGGTTTTGAGACTCGTATACCACCCGGAGCGCCCCAGGTGGTTGACCCGTTTGCGAGCCACACCGTAGTCGAGATTCCGGTATGGCCGCACCTCATTGGCGTCACCGATCCGTACTTCCGCGCCTTTGACAACAACTATCCAGATTTCCGGCGCGAGCGCGAGTGGGAACGGGAATTCGATCAGTATGTCGCCCATGGCGACTTGCCGGATCTGGAATTCGTCCGCTTCATGCACGATCACGAGGGCAATTTCGCAACCGCCATCGATGGCATCAACACTCCGGAGAAACAGACGGCCGACAATGATTACGCCGTTGGCAAGCTCATCGACCGGGTGGCGCATAGCCCCTACGCCTCTTCCACGCTCATCTTCATCATTGAGGACGACGCGCAGAGTGGCCCGGATCATGTCGACGCCCATCGCACGATCGCTTTCGTAGTTGGCCCTTATGTCAAGCAGGGCAGTGTCGTCCAGGAGCGCTACTCCACTGTCAATATGGTTCGCACCATCGAAGACGTGCTGGGGTTGGGTCATCTCAATCTCAACGATGAATACCAGCGCCCGATGACCTCGATCTTCGATCTCAATCAGTCCACCTGGACCTACAACGTTATTGTGCCTGCGCCCATTGCAGGGGAACTGTCTCCTGCAAGCTTGCAGGGCCAACTGGCGCCGGAATTCCGCGATGCGCAACCCGCCGCATATTGGGCGCGCCAAACGCGCGGTTTCGACTGGTCCCAGGAAGATCGCGTGCCGGCCGTGCTTTTTAATCAGATTCTCTGGAAGGGCCTGACCGGCGGCCTGCCTTACCCTGCGCTGCGTAGCCAGCGGGACTTGAGTCAGGACCGCGCGAATGTTTTAAAGGTCCGCAACACGCGCTTTGCTTATCAAGTTCAAAT
The DNA here is from genome assembly GCA_963758785.1 of uncultured Acidobacteriaceae bacterium. Taxonomy (GTDB): domain Bacteria; phylum Acidobacteriota; class Terriglobia; order Terriglobales; family Acidobacteriaceae; genus Telmatobacter. The sequence continues at coordinate 894,309 of CAVWXA010000002.1, read as the reverse complement.
TCCAGGGCAGCGGCCCTGAATACAAAAATATTCTGCGAGACGCGCAGGCGCGCTCGTGAAAAAGAAATGAGTACGAACGCAATGCAATTACGAATCGGTAAACAATTTTCTTCCGCTATCCTTTCGGTCCTTGCGGTTCTGGCACCTGTTGCTGCCTTGGCAAAATCCACCCCTCCTGAACCTGTTGTGCTCGCTGCTGGCTGGCAGTTACAGGATGGGTCAAAAGTGCCGCAAACCGGCGCGAAAGTTGCGGTGGCGGATTTCAACACCAGCGGATGGTATGCGGCTACGGTGCCCGGAACCGTTCTTACGTCGCTGGTCAACGACGGCGTCTATCCCGAGCCGTTGTATGGAGAGAATGACCGCGCCGACATCATTCCCGAGAGTCTCGCGCGCACCTCCTACTGGTACAGGACAACAATCAAGGTGCCAAAGTCTTACAAGGGCCGCCACGTCTGGCTCAACTTTGACGGCATCAACTACTCGGCAGATGTGTGGGTCGACGGAACCGAGGTGGGCACGATGCGCGGGGCGTTTACCCGCGGCATCTTCGACATCACCTCTCTGGTGAGGCCAGGTCAAAAGGCGGTCGTAGCCGTTCTCATTACGCCGCAACCGCATCCCGGCGTTGCCCACGAGCACGACTGGCGCAATGGCGTTGGGCAAAACGGCGGCGAGAGCGCGATCGACGGACCCACCTTCCTGTGCACGCTTGGCTGGGACTGGATCCCGGCTATCCATGACCGCGACGCGGGGATATGGCAAAAGGCCTTTCTCTCCGCAACCGGCCCAGTGGTTGTTGAAGATCCGCTGGTGACGACCGAACTTCCGTTGCCCCGAACCGACTCGAGCGATGTCACGGTGCAGGCTACCGTCGAAAATGTCAGCGATCAAACAGTAACGGGCGTGCTCGAAGGTGCGATCGAAGCAATTCATTTCAGCCATGCGGTCGAGCTCGCGCCGCACACTCGGCAACTGGTGAGCTTTGACGCAAAGAGCACGCCGGTGCTGCACCTCGAGCATCCGCGCTTGTGGTGGCCGAATGGCTACGGATCGCAAAATCTCTACCATTTGAGCCTTGACTTCAGGATTCAGCGCACGGTCTCTGACGCGCAAAGCCTCGACTTCGGGGTCCGCAAAATCTCCTACTCGGTTCCCGGCTCTGACACGCTCACGATCTCTGTCAACGGCGTACCGGTTTTCATTCGCGGTGGTGACTGGGGTCTGGATGAGGCGATGAAGCGCATTCCGCGCGAGCGCCTCGACGCTGAGATTCGCATGCACCAGTTGGCCCACATGAACATGATCCGCAACTGGGTGGGGCAGAGCACAGGCGAGGATTTTTACGAGCTGTGCGACAAATACGGCATCCTGGTATGGGATGAGTTTTTCCAGCCCAACAAGCTTGACGGACCGGATCCAACCGACACTGGAACCTACATCGCCAATGTGCGCGAGAAGGTTTTGCGTTTCCGCAATCACCCTTCCATCGCCCTGTGGTGCGGGCGGAATGAGAGCTATCCCCCGCCGGAGATCGATGCGGCTTTGCGCAAGTTGCTGGCTGAGCTGGATCCTACGCGACTCTATCAACCCAGCTCGACCGATGGCGGCGGAGTGCGCTCATACGGACCGTATCGCTGGCGCGCCCCGCGCTTCTTCTATCGCATTACCGACGACTACTTCAAGACCGAAACCGGCAGCATGTCTGTTCCCACTCTCGAATCAATCGAGGGCATGATGCCCCGCAAGGATTGGGAAGTGATCGGCGACGACTGGGCCGAGCATGATTTCGCGAAGGGCGCGCAGAAGGGCGACCTCTATCCTGGCGAGATTGCCGCGCGCTACGGCACCATCCGCAACCTTGCCGATTTTGTGCGCAAGGCGCAGATGGCGAACTATGAGGCCTTCCGCGCTATGTACGAGGGACGCAATGCGCTCCTCTTCCATCCCGCCACGGCCGTCATCACCTGGATGAGCAACCCGGCGCAGCCGAGCTTCGTGTGGCAGCTTTACCACTACGATCTCGAGCCCATGTCATCTCTCTTTGCCGTGATGCACGCTTCCGAGCTGGTCCACATCCAATTCAATGAAGCAAATGGCGAACTGCATGTGATCAACAATCTTCCCGCGCCGCTGTCAGATGCCGTAGCGCGCGTTACCATCTACAACCTCGACAGTTCTGTCGCTTACCAGCACGATACCAAAGTGACAGCGCTGCCCGATGTGGCCACCGATCTTGGCCCAGTCCAGTTTCCGGCGACGCTCTCCGCAGTCCATTTCCTCAAGCTTGAGCTTCATGACGCGAAAGGGAACCTGCTCTCCAGCAATTTCTACTGGCGCGCCCTGCCCGACCACCCCGACGATCTGACTGCGCTGAACCGGCTACCCATGGTCACGCTTGAAGCCAAAGCCGAGCGCAAGGACCAGGACGGAAAACGGCTGCTGACCATCATTCTGCACAATCCGTCGAACAGCATTGCCTTAATGGCGCATCTGCAACTGCGGCGCCATTCCGGTCAACGCATATTGCCGGTCTATTACAGCGACAACTACATTTCGCTGACGCCGAATGAAACCAGGACCGTCACCATCGAAGCGGCCGTGAGCGATTTCAACGGCGAAGACGCGCTCATCGTGTTGGATGGCTGGAATGTAACCGTGGCTCCGAAGTCGTTTGCGGGCGGCTCAGTGGCGCCTAATGTGGACGCGCAGCCGGATCGCTCGCCGGCCACTGGATTGCCGTTTCAGACGGCAGGCCTGCGATGATGTGATCCTTGCATCTGATCCCGGATGTAATCGTCGTTAAGTCGGTGCCCATTGCCGATGCGATTGGGCGGGTATACCTATTCCATCCGCAATGCCCGCATCGGATCGACGGATGCCGCGCGCCGCGCAGGAAGCATGCAGGCAGCCAGTGCAATCAAGGTGAGCGCAATGCTCACACTGCCAAGCACGGCGGGATCGGTCGCGCTGATATTGAAAAGAAGGCTCTTCATCAACCGCGTCAGCGCAACAGCGCTTCCCAAACCGACCATGATGCCAAGCATCGCAAGACCTGCTCCATGCTTGAGAATGAGCGTCAGGATGTCCTTTCTTTGGCTGCCTAAAGCCATGCGGATTCCTATTTCCTGCGTGCGCTGCGAAACGAAACAGGCCATGACGCCGTAGATTCCCACGCCTGCCAGGATCAGGGCAAGCGCGGCGAAGGCCCCCAGCAGCATCATCGCGAAACGACGCGAAGCGATCGAATCGGAGATCATACTCTGCATGGTTTGCTCGCCCCAGATGACCTGGTCCTCGCTCATGGTTTTGTTGGCGCGGCGCATGCCGGCCAGCACCGCGGAGAGATCGCCCTCGTAGCGCACAACCATATTGGTCTTGGTTGGCGAAGCGGCTATGTAGACGTCCGGCATCTGCATGCACGCAAGGTAAAGCTGGGCGCGGAGCGGCTGCGCATCGTCGGCATCCAGCCCCCATTGGCGCACATGGCCCACGACTCCGAGCTTGCGGATGGGATTGGTGAGATCGATGCTCTTGCCGATGGGGTCCTGGTCGGGAAAGAACTTGCGCGCGAAAACATCGTCGACCACAGCGACCAGCGGCGAATGTTCGTCATCCTGCGTCGTGAAAAAGCGCCCGCGAAGAACCGGAAACTGCATGACGCGAAGGTAGCCGGGGCCCACAATATAATCGAGCGTCCAGCTCATGTGCTGGTCGTCTGCGGGCTTCGGCTGATCATCGCGCCAGAAGACCATGTCGTCCTCACCGCCCATGGGAATTGCGCCCCATGTCTGCGAGACCGCGTGGATACCAGGCACAGATGCAAAGGTCCGATCCAGCTCTCGCAGTCTGGCGCGAATCTCGTCGACTGTTGCGTTGTTGATCGACGGCGGCAGCGACAGCCCGAAGTTGAGCACGCCGCGCGCATTGAATCCGGGGTCGACGTCCCATAGCCGCTCCAGGCTGCGAATCATCAGGCCCGCTCCGGTCAAAAGCACAAGAGCAATCGCCATCTCCACCACGACCAGTGCGCTCAACGTACGATGTTGCGCGCCCGTCGAAGTGCGCCCTCCGTTCTTCAGCGCGGCCTGCGGATTTGTACGCGAGGTCTTGAGAGCCGGCGCGAAACCGAAGAAGGTTCCCGTAACCAGGGAAATGAAAAACGTGAACGCCAAAACGCGCAAGTCGATCCCGATTTCATCGGCGCGGGGTAGCGCCGCGGGCAGAGCCTTGATGGCGAGATGCGTAAACAGGAACGCGGCGCTCAGGCCCACCACGCCGGCGCCAAGCCCCAGCAGCAGGCTCTCGGTAAGCAACTGGCGAACGACGCGGCCTCGGCTTGCGCCCAGTGCAGCGCGTACCGCAAACTCCCGCTCGCGCCCTTGCGCACGCGCCAGCAGCAGGCTGGCCACGTTCACGCACGCGATGAGCAGTACGAATGCCACTGCGCCCAGAAGCACAAGCAGGAACGGCCTTGCTTCGCCCACAATTTGCTCTTTCAGCGGCTTCAGTGCTGCGCCGATGCCGCGGTTGGCGTCTGGAAACGCGTCCGCGAGGTTGCGCGTCACCCGTTCCATATCGGCGCGCGCCTCGTTGATCGTGACGCCAGGCTTGAGCCGCCCGATGCCATGGAACCCAAGTCCTCCGCCGCGTTTCATGAGCAGCGGGTTGTCCCACTGCAAAATCGGAGCATAGACGTCGCTCTCGCTGAAGTTCGAGAACGGCAAGCGAAAACCGGCTGGCATCACTCCGACGATCGTGAAACTCTTGCCCTCGAGCATGATGCTTTGGCCCATGATTTCCGGCGACGCGCTGAACTTTCTTCGCCACAGGCCTTCGCTGATAATGGCCACCGGCGCGGCGTGGAGTTGTTCTTCATTCTCCGTGAATTCTCGCCCGAGCAAGGGTTGAACGCCGAGAACGGTAAAGAAACCGCTGGAAACGAACTGCCCCTGCAATTGCTCAGGATCGCCGCGGCCCGTCATGCTGAATGACCACCTTCGCGAAAGAGCCATCGACGAAAAACTGCGATTTTCGCGGCGCCAGTCGAGAAAGTTTGGATAGGGGATGGAGCCCTCGGCAAAGTTGGGTTTGCTTTCATGCAGTGATACGAGCCGGTCGGATTGCGGGAACCGCAGCGGGTTAAGCAGCACGCCGTTCACGATGGAAAAGATGGCCGTGTTGCCGCCGATGCCAAGCGCAAGTGTCAACATCGCTACGATGCTGAATCCCGGAGATCTCCGCAATTGCCGCAGCGCATAACGAACGTCCTCGAGAATCCGTTCGAAAGGCGCCCAACCCCATGCCTCGTGCGCTTGCTCTCTTATCAGGACTGCGTTGCCAAGCGCCCGTTGAGCGGCATAGCGCGCCTCTTCCGGTGGCAGGCCATTTTCGCGCTGCTCCTGTTCTTCCAGCTCCAGGTCAGAACGCAACTCCCGCTCCAGATCTGCATCTCGCCCTTTTGTCTGCCACCATCGCATTTCAGCTCTCCTCCGCGGCGGGCCACATCACACGCGCCACGGCTTCTGCCATCTGCTTCCATTGCGATTCTTCGACCACCAGCTGTTTCCGGCCCTTCTCCGTCAGCCGGTAGTACTTGAATTCCCGGTTGCGGTCCGGAGCGGTCTCCCACTTCGACACAACCCATCCTCTTTCTTCCAGCCGATGCAACGCGGGATAGAGTGAGCCGTGCTGCATCTGGAGAAATTCATTGGTGGTCCTCTGAATATGCTTGCCGATCTGATGACCATGAGCAGGTCCATAAAGAAGGGTCCGCAGGATAAGCATGTCGAGAGTTCCCTGCAGAAGCCCGGCCCGTTGCTGTGCTTGTTTTGCCATGGAAGACATTCGACCCTCACGTGAGAACCGATGGTAGACAATCGACTATCGATTGTCAAGGGCCATGGCAGAGTGCGGATTACCGACAGAAGACTTCAGTGTGCGTGCCAGGTTTGCAAGATCAGCGGACGCAGATATAGAAGCATTGTGTACCCTGATAGGGAGTCGCCGGTAAGTCCTGATTTTGGCGTTTGTGAAAACAATGCTGATGAGAGGAGAAAACATGAAAGGTCGACTTATTGCCCGGTTCATGACAATGTTGTGCTGTTACACGCTCTGCTCAGCCGCGCAGTCAAGTCATCAGGCTAATCCCTATATTGTTACCGGACATCCTTTCTCTGCGACCATCGTGACGACGTATCAGCCTGCCGGCAGTGGACTACCGGCTGAGGCTCATTTTGGACAGTATGACCGGGATTCCGAAGGCCGTGAGCGCTGGACAAAACTGGATTCTCTAGATGACAGCGCCCCTCTCAATCTGTAAACATATTTGATCCTGTTACTTTGAAAGCCATTGAGCTTAACTGTAGGACGCGGAAGGCGAGAATCACCTTGTTACCGCATCCGACAATGAGCGCGAGTACAGACGAGAACTCAAAGCCCGCTGATTTATCCGGAACCCCATTTCATAAGGAAGATCCGAGCCGAGTCGATCTCGGAGTAAAGGTTCTGGAAGGCATCAAAATTCATGGGTATAGATTCACCTCAAAAGAGCTGGACGGCGGGGCTGTCATGGGGTCTATACGTGGCGGGACACAATCGCCTGTTCCTGATTCTGGCGTTACTACTTTCGAGATTTGGTATTCCCCTGAACTGAGACAAATCTGGGTACAGAACGTACTTCAAGGTAACGGCGATGAGATGGATATGCATTATGAAAAAGTTGTGCTAGAGCATTTTCTGTTTTACTGTAGACCATCTAGTGCGAGTCTGAACCAAGCCTGGGCATTGCCGGGAGTAATGCATGGCAGGGCTTCTGTGATGGCCTGATCGAGAGTTTCTTTGGTTCGAGCCTGGGCTGCGCGAAGCAGTTGTTTGAGTTTTGCCCAGGCCTTCTCGATGGGGTTCAGATCGGGAGAATAGGGCGGCAGATAGAGCAGCTCCGCGCCGGCTTTTTCGATCCATTGGCAAACTGCAGGCGCCTTATGCGCGCTCAAGTTGTCCATCACCACCACGTCGCCGGGCTTCAGCACCGGGTACAGCAGGTGTTCAACGTAGGCCAGGAAGATATCGGTGTCGGTAGGCTCTTCGATGGTCATGGTTGCGACCATACCGCTGAGGCTCATGGCGCCCAGAATCGTCATGATTTTCCAGTGACCGCCAGGCGTCGCCTCGTGGATGCGTCTGCCTCCCGGACCGCGTGCGTAGAGCCGTGTCATCGAGGTAGTGACACCGCTCTCGTCAAGGAAAATCAGCCGTTCCGGTGAGATCGACTGGATGCGCGCCGCGAACTCTTCGCGTCGCTCGCGGTTGGCTTCGCTGTCCCGCTCGACCGCGTGGAGTGACTTTTTTTCAGCCGCAGACCCAACTTCTTCAACAGATGCCAGATCCGACCCAAGCTGAGCGAAATGCTCGCCTCACTATGCAACTTGGCCTGCAGTTGAGCCAGCGTCAGATCGGGTTTCGATGCCACCCAATCCATCACCTGTCGCTGCGCCGCGACACCGGCACGCCACTTGCGCCCGGGCTGGTGCCGCACCCGCTCGGCCTGCCCGGTGCGGTTCCGTTGTGCGGAGATCTTCTTCGCCCAGCCCACGCTCACCAGGAACCGATCCGCAAGTTCCTCCAGCGTCTCCTCGCCTTGATCGTAAGCAAACAGAAACTTACGGCGCAGGTCATCCCCCTATGGCTTCGCCATCGATTCACTCGCCGCGGATCATCGCCACGACAAGTCTACACTATTAAAAAAAATGCTCTAAACAACCCCAGTCCCAGCAAGTTTCTGATCCCTGATGGATTTCAAATTGTCACTACTGTTGCGCAGCTAATGTCCGCTGAAGAAGGCAGGCTTGTTAAGCAGAGCGGAATGACGCCGGTGCCCAAAGCAGCGCCGCCGGGTCGGCCGTGAAGGACACCAGTTTCAGCCCGTCATTCTATCCCCGCATTGCTTTTGCGCCACCGCCGCTTCAATCAAACTTCTGTCGTGTCAACCCCTCGCGCCCTTAAACGCAAATCCGCGCACCCGCTAACCGGCTGATTCGGGGAATGATGACTGGCTCCTGATCGCTGATCTCTTTTTGCAGATTATTTCTCGCAAACGGCTACTCTGGTATTGGGATCAATTCAGTCATGCAGACTCCCGCGCTATCGTTCGCCCTCAGTACCGGCGCCACGGTCGAAAGAAGCTCTGTTTTGAGGAATTTGCCTTTGAAATTCCTCAAAAATAAAGGACCTACCGGTGAACCATGCCACGCAACTCGCTGAAAACAAAAGAAGAGCTACAACACCCCCGGCCGCGGGGTAGGGGATGGGGAGGGGTACCGAAAAGTAAACATGCCGTCGCTGCCGGCTGAAGACCGTGAACTCGGAACCGAGGACTGTGAATGGTCACTCGCTGCTAGCTTCGGGCTAACTCCGCCAACTCTGCTGCCCGCTGTTAGCTGTTCTCTTTCTTCAAAACGCTTTTCCACCGGATTCCTCCTGAAATAACGCAGTGAGCCGAGTGAAAATGTTCCAGGTATCCGAGATGCGTTCAAGAGCGTTGACGCAGATGAGCACGAAGAAAATATCGCGGCGACACTTGATTGTGGCCGTGTCACAAGCAACATTGATGTCTTCGCTTCCGTTCCGCGCCTTGGCGCAGACGCGGCCGCACAGCGAAGCGAACGAATCACAGCAGCCCAACGCCGGAGCGGGCCGCGCCGCGTGGATGCAGAATCCACACTACGCCTGGGGCGTGATGACACATTACCTGGCCGACTGGCAGGCCCGCGTCAACAACCTCGAGATGACCGTGGACCTGTGGAACAAGATGGTCGACGGATTCGATGTCGAGGCTATGGCGAAACGGTTGGAGCAAGTCGGAGCAGGGCATTACCAGCTCAGCATCGGCCAGAATTCGGGTTACTACCTCTCGCCCAATGCGGTCTATGACAAGTTCGTTGGCATCGAGCCGGGCAAATGCTCGCATCGCGATCTCGTCGCCGATATCTACGAGCCGCTGCACAAGCACGACATCAAGTTGATGGTCTACCTGCCGTCGGGCGCTCCCGGCGGCGATCGCGTGGCTCATGAAGCGCTCGAATGGCAGAACGGCCCGTATCCGAACCGCAATTTCCAGCGCAAGTGGGAGCAGGTGATTGCCGAGTGGTCCAGAGCGTGGGGAACGAAGGTGACCGGGTGGTGGTTTGACGGCTGCTATTTTCCGAACTCGATGTACCGTTCGGTCGAGCCGCCAAACTTCACGAGCTTCGCCGCGGCGGCGCGCGCCGGCAATCCGGAGTCGGCAGTGGCGTTCAACCCGGGAGTCATCTACCGGCTGATCTCGATGAGCCCGGACGAAGATTTCACTGCCGGTGAGGTCGATAAGCCAGACCAGGTGACGGTACGGCGCAGCGCTGACGGGCGCATCGACGGGACCCAGATTCACATGCTGAGTTTTCTCGGAGAGAAGTGGGGCATGGGCGCGCCCCGCTTCACGGCCGATCAGGTCGTCGAGTACACAAAGAAAATTCGGGACTTTGGCGGGTCGGTAACCTGGGATGTACCGGTCACGCTGAATGGAACCATCACAGATCCGTTTCTCGAGCAACTGGCCGCGCTGGGCAAAGCCTTTCCAAGAGCGGCTTCAGGCTCTCCTTCGGCAGCTCCCGCGTAGAACGGAGATTTTGGGGTCGTTTGTTTATTCCCTATTCCCTTTGCCCTATTCCCTGCTTTTTTAACTCTCCGTAACATTCAGCCTAGACAATGATTTACGGCAGGAACACTAGAAAGGAAGCTCATTGTGAAAAAATCGTTGCTCGTCATTGCGTTGCTTCTGTCGACCCTGAGCGCGGCTCGTGCGCAAAAAATCACAGCCGCCGGCGCTACGTTCCCAGATCCCATCTATTCCAAGTGGTTCATTGAGTACAGCTCCGCGCATCCCGGCGTTGAGATCAACTATCAATCCATCGGTTCCGGTGCCGGAATCCAGCAAGTCACAACCGGAACCGTCGACTTCGGCGCTTCTGACATGCCCATGACCGACGCAGCGCTCGCTGCCTCCAAAGTCAAGCTCATTCACATTCCCACAGTTCTCGGCGCCGTTGTGCCCATCTACAACGTGCAAGGTGCGAGCGATCTGCGCTTCAGCCCTGACGTCCTGGCCGACATTTACCTGGCCAAGATCACCAACTGGAGCGACCCACGAATTGCCAAGGACAATCCCGGCGTCCATCTTCCCGACCAGAAAATCATCGTGGTGCATCGCGCCGAAGGTAGCGGCACTACGTTTATCTGGACCGATTACCTTAGCAAGGTCAGTTCGGAATGGGCGAGCGGCCCCGGAAAGGGCTCCGCGATCAACTGGCCAACAGGTATTGGCGGCAAGGGCAATGAGAACGTCGCAGCTTCGGTCCGGCAGTATCCAGGCGCCATCGGCTACGTCGAGCTGATCTACGCACTGCAGAACCACATCAACTTTGGCGCAATCCGCAATTCTGACGGCAACTGGGTCAAGGCTTCCATCGACGGCGTGACGGCGGCCGCAGCCACTGCCAAGATGCCTGCAGATTATCGCGTCTCCATCACCAATGCACCTGGCCACGATGCTTATCCCGTCTCCAGTTTCACCTACCTGCTCATTCCCGCTCAGCCCACCGATATGACCAAGGAGAAGGTCATTAAGGACCTTCTGAGCTGGTGCATCAAGTCGGGCGAGGGCGAGGTTTCGACCCTCTCCTATGCGCCCCTTCCTGAAAGCCTGCAACAAAAAGTTCTGCAGACCATTTATTCGTTGCCATAGCGGATGCGCGCGCGGAGTCTGGCGCGCGCCAGGCTCCGCGCCGCCCAGCCCTCGCAGTCAATACCAATTTCCCAGCCTTATTCGCGCTGGAAGTGCGATCAACCGGCTGTACATTGTGCTTGGCAACCCGAGCAGAGTTTCCCTACTATATCTCCACGAGGGAACTCAATGCGGATGTTTTCATTGGGAAGTCCAGGCTTGCTTCTCACTGCTATCGTGCTGCTTTTGCCGGCGTCAGCTATTCCACAGGATCAATCTGACCATCCCAATCGCGACGTTCCCGACCACACGGTCCGCTTTGACGGCAAGTGGCAGACCACCGTATCCTGCGAGCCCTTGAGAGGCGCCCTGGGCTTCTCATACCAGTTCATCAGCGTGGTCAAAAACGGCGAATTTCACGGGCTGCACGGCACTGAAGATCAGCCCGGGTTCCTGCGGATTGACGGGACGATCTTCGACGATGGCACCGGCAAACTCTACGCGAACGGCATGACCGGCTCGAAAGAGTATGTGCCCGGCAACGACACGGCGAAGGGCACCCAATACGGCTATCACATCCGATCCCACTTCGATAAGAGACACGGCGACGGCACTCGCGTCGAAGGCCGCAGCTGCACCATCGAGTTCGAGAAGCAGTAAGTCCTGGGCGCGTCAGCTCGTGGCTTGCTCCTCAATCGGCTGAAGGCAACTGCCAAACGGCAATCGATGACCGTTCGCAACATCGTTTATAGCCTCACCGCTGCTCGGCCGTCCGCTCTGATACACTCTCGGAGGCCCGGATGCAACGATATTTTCCGTTCCGATTGACATTGCAATGACTTCTGTTCCTACGATCTCGACGGTCAATGACCTTTTCTTTCGCATCGCTGCGGCACGCAATTCGCGCGCCGTCCTGTGGCAAGACGAGGCTGGCCAATGGCAATCGATCTCTTCTGATCAGATCTATCAACGTGTTCGCGCTTTGGCCTCGGCCTTTCTCCGGCTGGGCGCGAAGAAGGGCGACCGCATCGCCCTCGTGAGCGAGAATCGCTGGGAATGGGCCGTTTGCGACTTTGCCACGTTAGCCATCGGCGCGGCCGATGTTCCCATCTACCCCACGCTCACCGGCGAGCAGGTGGCGGCGTTGGTGCGCGACGCCGGCTGCCGCATTGCCGTCGTCTCCACCCGTCTGCAGTACGACAAACTCTCCTCCGTCCGCGGCCAGACGCAGTTGGAACACATCATTGCGATGGATTCCCCCACTCCGGAGGGCGCCATCTCGATGAGCGCGTTGATCGACGATGCCGATGCCCACGGCGCAGAGCGCGATCCTGTCTTCGATGCCCTGGCCCATTCTGTCGAACCGCAGGATTTGGCCACCCTGATTTACACTTCCGGCACGACCGGCGAACCCAAGGGCGTCGTGCTTACCCACGGCAACATTGCCGCCAATCAGAACGTGGCCGCGGCGGATTTTGGCTTCAACTCAAGCGACGCTTGCATCTCATTTTTGCCTCTTTCCCATGTCACCGCGCGCGCCCTCGATTACGTGATGTACAACTCGGGCGCACAGGTGGCATACTGCGCGCAATTCGACAAGCTTCCTCAGGCCATGCGCGAGGTCAGGCCTACGGTCATCGTTGGCGTGCCCCGCGTCTACGAGAAGATTCGCCAGGCCGTGGAGCAAAAGGCCGCGCTATCGCCGATCAAGAAACGCCTGCTGGCATGGGCTGTCCGTTTGGGCTCACGTCATGCCGCCACTGTCTACGACGGCCGTCGGCCCAATTCGCTCTTTTGGAATCTGGCCAACAAGCTTATCTATTCCAAGGTCAGAGAGGCATTCGGCGGTCGCGTGCGCATCTTCGTTTCTGGCGGCGCGCCGCTGGGAATGGATACCGCGCGTTGGTTTGCCTCGGCTGGCATTGCGCTTTGGGAGGGCTACGGCCTCACAGAGACCTCGCCGGTAATCTCCCTCAATACTCCCCTTCGGCACCGCATGGGAGCCGCAGGCATGCCGATGAGCAATGTAGAACTCAAGCTTGCTGAAGATGGCGAATTGCTGGTTCGTGGTCCGTCAGTGTTTGCCGGTTATTGGCAAAAGCCCGCCGCCACTGCTGAGTGCTTCGATAGCCAGGGTTGGTTTCGCACCGGTGACATTGCTCATATTGACGCTGATGGCTTTCTTTACATCACCGATCGCAAGAAGGAACTGCTGAAAACTTCTGGCGGCAAACTGGTGGCGCCTCAACCGATTGAGAACAAGCTCAAGAACAATTTGCTTGTGGCGAATGCCGCGCTCGTCGGCGACCGGCACAAGTTCATTTCTGCGCTGATTGCGCCCAACTTCATTGCCCTGGAAGAGTGGGCCCGCCAGCACGGCGTTCCGGCAAAGTCCCGCGACGAGCTTGTGGCCGACCCTCGAGTCAATGCGCTTTACGACGAAGTCGTCCACGAGGTCAACGGGACCCTGGCCAATTTTGAAACGCTCAAGCGGTTCCGCATCGTGCCCGACGAATGGACCCAGGAGTCCGGCGATCTCACGCCGTCGATGAAGCTCAAGCGGCGTGTTCTCACGGCCCGATATGCGGCGGCGATCGCCGAACTTTACGCGGACGAAGCGACCGCGCGCGGTGGATCGGTGGGGTGAGGCGACCGCCGCGCCCGCGCATGACTGCGCGCTTGCCCCACATCCGTTGCAGGGCGCTGAAAAACGGCGCACCCCACGTTCCCACCGATAACACCGCACCGAAAATCACTACGGCATCGATGCTTAGCCGGCCCTGGCGCGTCCAGTAGGCATCGGGCTCCAGGCTCAGCCAGAGTGCAAACTCGTCCAGCGTGAGCGCGGCGCCGACGCCGTAGCTCACCGCCATAAGCCTCCCGAAGAAGATCGACATCTGCGATTGCGACCATCCCAGATCGAGCAGCCAGCCGTATCCCACCCACAACAGGATCAGGATCCCCCAAACCAGGTGGTGAATGTGCATTCCGCGCACCGTCACAAACTGCAAGTGCCCCTCGTGGTTCACGATCCGGTGAACTAGAATCCTTACTCCAGCAAAAGTGATCAGGAACGAAAGCGAGGCGAGAAACATCCGTTGACGTGGCCTGTCAGGAATGGTTGTTCGGATGAGATAGCCCAGGCGCGTCAACTGCAGCAGGACCAGCAGCACGACGACGACTAATCCGACAAATGCGAGCAGAAATCCAGCGCCGCTTTCAGGCATACCTTATTGAAACACTGTGCCTGGCCTCGGCCCAAGATGGAAATGCTGAGACGCCGCCCCGTGAGCCCCATCACCACTCCCGTTGACAGCGCCGCGATACACTGATTAAAGCGTCAAGGCCGGTGATTCTCCCCGCCCCCGGTGCATCCTTTACGCGCAAGATGGTTGGTCCGGCTCGAGAAGCCGATGTGACTTTACGAGGAGATTCCAAGATGCGAATTGCATTATTGACTGGCGGCGGAGATTGCCCCGGATTGAATGCTGTGATTTATGCGGCAGTCAGAAAAGGGATTAATCACTACGGGGATGAGTTCATCGGCTTTTTGAATGGCTGGCGAGGCGTGCTCGATAACAACTTTATTCCGCTCACGCTTGAAATCATCGACGGCATTCAATTGAGGGGTGGTACTATCCTTCATTCCTCGCGCACCAACGTGAAAAAGATTCCGGGCGGCATCGAAAAAGTACAGGAAGTTCTCAAGATCAACAAGATTGATGCGCTCATCGCTCTCGGCGGCGACGACACCCAGTCGGTGACACAATTCCTTTGCGAGAACGGCGTGAAAGGCGTGGGTGTTCCCAAGACCATCGACAACGACATCAGCGGCACCGACCAGACTTTTGGATACGACACCGCGGTCATGATTGCTACCGAGGCTGTCGATCGTATCCACACCACTGCCGACTCGCACAATCGAGTCATCGTGATTGAAGTGATGGGCCGCGATGCCGGCTGGATCGCCTACGCTTCGGGCGTCGCCGGCGGAGCCCATGTCATCCTGGTCCCTGAAAAAGAAATCGACATCGACCACGTCTGCGCCCTGCTCAAGTACAACTACGACCATGGCAAGCACTACGGCGTGGTGGTGGTCGCCGAGGGCTGCCATCTGCCCGAAGTCGGCCAGGTCATCGGCTCCGCGCAGGTTGACTCATTTGGGCACGCACGTTTGTCTGGAATCGGCGAGGCGCTGGCCGATTTGATCGAAAAGAAAACCGGCTATGAGACCCGGTCAGTGAACCTGGGCCACACGCAGCGCGGCGGCGTTCCCACAGCATTCGATCGCGTGCTTGGCCAGCGCTACGGATTGCATGCCATCGACATGGTTCACGACAAGAAGTGGGGTCGCATCGCTGTCCTCAGGGGTACCGAAATCACCGACATCCCCATCAAGGAAGCCATCGCCACCAACCGGCGTCTCGACCAGCGTTTCTTCGACGTGATCGCTGATCTCGAAGCGAAGGTCTAGCTTTTTGCCTCATAACGCACAAGAGCCATCCTCACCGAAAGGGTGGCTCTTTGCTTTGTATACGGGTCGATTCACACGATGCGCTACCGTCTTTACCAGGCCTCCGACTTCGAATTTCTTTACGCTGTAGAGGAGATCTGCTTCGAGCCGCCCTTTCGCTTCAGCCGCGCTTATATGCGTCAATTGATCGGGAATCCTCATTCGGCCACCTGGGTAGCGGAAGAGGGCGATCAATTGATCGGCTTCGCGATCGTCGAGTGGGCGCCACCGCCGAGTGCGCTCGTCGCTTATCTTCAAACTCTCGAAGTCGTCCCGGATCGCCGTGGCCAGGGCATCGGCAGCGAATTGTTGCGCCACGTAGAAGAGTCGGCGCGGGCAGCCAATGCGGGCTCGATCTGGCTTCATGTCGACTCAGAGAATCCCGCCGCCATTCACCTGTACCAAAGCCACGGCTATGTCGGCCGGGGCAGGGAAGAGCACTACTACGCGCGAAACCGGCCGGCGTTGGTCTACGCGAAACCGCTTAAGAGATCGCGAGCCTGATGCCGAAGCGCATTATTGTGCGCTACTCTCTGCCCTCTTGATGAAAGCCGCTACGCGATCGTGCAGTTGCTTGCGGCACTCGTCCCTCACGTAGGCCATGTGTCCTGACTCGTACCAGTCGTATTCAATATTCCTGACCAGCGATTGCGGAATGGGCAGGTGCTCGTCTTCATAATGTGCCGCGAAAAACGGAGTGGCCAGGTCGTAGTAACCGTCGTTGACCATGACCTTCAATCGCGGATTGGTTTTCATGGCGTTGGCCAGATCGTTGCTCACGTTCAGGCCGCCCGCCGCGCTGAAGCCGCCGCGGCCGCCGCGCGACATATCCCAACGGACGTCGCCAAACAAAGCGCTCGGCAGGTAGGTTTGACCCGCGCCGTACTTCAGGTCGTTGCGCAAGTAAGTGTTGATCAGTGCCACGTACGCCGATGAGATGGCCGCGCTTTGTGGATCGTATTCCGCCCCTTCGCTTAATGGATCGATGGTCGGGCCCAGGAAGCGCGTGTCGTAACGCCCGGTGGTCATATCCTGTTCGTCCGCGAAGGTCTTCTCAAACTCGCCGCCGTTCACACGCAAATTGGCCTTGATGATGTAGGCAACCGGCAGTCCTGTATAGTCGTGGATTTTGTCGGCGACCGATTGCTTTTCCGCGTCGCTTAAGCCTGTTCCCATTGCCAGTGCGCGCATATAGTCGCCGAGCGCGAAATCTTCCACTTCCTTCAGGAACGGCTCAAGCGCGGGTGGTTGCGGAGATAATTTTTTGTGGTACCAGGCCGTGGCCGCATAGGTTGGCAGTGCTAGCTCGAAAGGAAGGTCCATGCCCGGACGGCCTCCGCCCACGCCGATTCCCATTGGGAAATCGAGAATCTGGCCCAGGAGCATCACGCCATTCAAGTCAATGTTTTTGTCGGTTTCAAGGTCGTTGGCCAATACTGCGGAGCGCGTCGTTCCATAGCTCTCGCCGAAGAGATACTTGGGAGAGTTCCAGCGATTGTATTTCGTAAGAAAGCGGGTGATGAAGCGGGAAAAGGCGTCCGCGTCCTGATCCACGCCCCAGAAGGCTTTGCCCGCGTCCTTGCCCGCAAGGCGGCCAAACCCCGTGCCCGGCATGTCGACGAAGACCAGGTCGCTCACGTCGAGAAGACAGTCGGAATTATCGACTAACTTGTAGGGAGCTCCAGGCAGGTGCGTGTCTCCGCTTGTCTCCACGTACTTGGGTCCCAGCGAGCCCAGGTGCAGCCACATGGT
The DNA here is from genome assembly GCA_963758785.1 of uncultured Acidobacteriaceae bacterium. Classification (GTDB taxonomy): domain Bacteria; phylum Acidobacteriota; class Terriglobia; order Terriglobales; family Acidobacteriaceae; genus Telmatobacter. Next base: position 877,285 of record CAVWXA010000002.1, on the reverse strand, counting down.
CGAGCTACCTGGTCCGCCATTGTAGAAAAACGTGATGGGGCGCTCCTCAGCCTTGGTGCCAGTCTTAAAATATGCCACGTAAAACATGTGGGCCACGGGTGATGCGTCTGCCGGATCTTTGGGCACTGAAATTGCGAGCTGCGTGCCCGGCAGCGGCTTTCCGTCCGGCCCGAGTTGCGCGTCCTGCGCGTCGGTTGCGCCCACAGTCAATGTCCCGGCGGTCGCCGTGTAGGCAATATGCTGTCCGTTGACATCGACAGATCCCTGCGTGGTGGCGTCAGCAGGTAACATTAGTTCCGCTGGCTTAGCTGTCTTATCAGACGTCGCGGTGGCAGGATTCATTGCCGGTTTTTCGTCCTGTGCCCGCAGAGAGCAGGGCAAAACCAGAATGGGCGCCACGAGGGCTAAGGTCAGGAGGCAGCGAAGAGAATGCATTGGAGAATCTCCAGAACTGGAATCAGACAATGAGCCAGTATATAGCGCGATGCCAATGGGGAATTTCCGGTTCCTCTGCGTTTTCTTAGCTTGGTAAAAGCCGAGAGTCAAATTCAGATGTCGAATTTCTAAACTCTACTTCGCCGGCTTGTCGAACGGCTGCTTCTCTGTAATCCTCGGCCGGTTCTCCGCTTGCAGTTGCTTTGATATGGCCTCCACCTCGCGGAAAACGCGCAGCAGGTTACCGCCGAGAATCTTCCGGCAGTCCTCCACTGAATAGCCCCGCGCCATCAATGCGGCAGTAATCTTCGGCAGATCGGCGGGTGAGTCGATCCCCTCCGGCAACTGCCCGTTGATTCCGTCGAAGTCCGATCCCAGGCCGACGTGGTCCACTCCCGCCACCTTGGCGACGTGGTCGATGTGGTCAATGAGCATCGAGAGTGGTGGTCGCGGGATGTGATCGGCCGCCGCGCGCTGGATCCTGGCAATGTCCAACGGCGAAGCTTCACGGCCTTCGGCCTTGGCTTTGTCCTTGTACACCTGAATCTCCTTGTCCATCTCCGGCTGAATCTTCAGCAGCGCATCGCGGTACTGCTGCGAGATGAATCCCGAGTAAAAATTCACCTGCACGACACCACCCTTCGATTCCGGTCCGCCCGAGTTGGCGATCGCTCGCAACATGTCGTCCGTCATGTTGCGCGGCGCGTCACACAACGCCCGGGCAGCCGAGTGCGATGCAATTACCGGCGCGCGCGAGATAATCAGTGTTCGGTAAAACGTCTTGTCGGAGACGTGCGAAACATCCACCATCATCCCCAGCCGGTTCATCTCGTACACCACATCCTTGCCGAACTCGCTCAACCCCTCCTTGGTGTGCTGCACGCTCGCGTCGTTAAAGTCGCCGGAGCTGTCGGCCCAACCATTCGAGTTGGCCCACGTGAGCGTCATGTAGCGAACGCCCAGCGTGTAGTACTGCCGCAACAGACCGAGCGAGTCCTCAATCGAATGCCCACCTTCGATCCCCATCAGCGCGGCCAGTTTGTGATCGCGATGCGCCCGTTCAATCCCCTCCGCCGATGTCACCAGCTCCATCTGGTCCTGGTGCCTGGCTACCTGCTGCTTTACGGCGTCAATCAGCTCGAGCGTACGGCGAGCGTACTGACCCTTCAACCGACCTGGGTCGACCCAGATCGAGAAAAACTCCGCGCCCAGGTTTCCCTTGCTCGCTGTCTCAAGGTTGAAGTCGCCCCCGTTGAGCGGATCGCCCAGGTCAAAGTGCTCGTCAAGAAAGCGCTGCGGCGTATCGGCATGGGTGTCGATGACGAGCGCGGACTGATGTACCGTTTCAGGGTTCTGCATTTTGGATTTGGTCATGGCGGAAGATCGGCTGGCTGAACTCTGGCCCCAAACCAGGATGGGAAAGACTGCGAAGAGCAGAGTGAACAAGCGAAACGTGCGCATAAGCTTGCGATGAGTGTATACCGGCACGCAGCCCATTCGCCCCGAGTCCGAACGCTCGCCAGTTCGATCCAGGTCAATCCAGCATTTGGTATACTTACTTGGCGAGCGGAAGTGGTGAAATTGGCAGACACACCATCTTGAGGGGGTGGCGCCCACAAGGCATGCGGGTTCAAGTCCCGCCTTCCGCACCAAACATCGTTGCGTCCGGCAGAACCGGATAATTCATGAAAGCAGCCTGAAATATGCAGATTCTATTCTATTTCGTCATTACCCTACACGTGATTGTGTGCTTCTTCCTCATCGGCGTCGTCCTGCTGCAGCAGGGCCGCTCGGCCGATCTCGCCGGCGCATTCGGTGGCCAAGGCTCACAAACAGCCTTCGGTCCGCGCGCTGCCGCCAACGTGCTCACTCGGCTCACTACCGTGTCGGCCGTGATCTTTATGTGTACATCGATTTCTCTTGTTGTGCTCTTTCAGCGCTCCACCGGCTCGCACTCGGTTCTTGAAGGCTCCCACTCCGCTCCGGTGAGCGCCCCAGCCAAGCCCGGCAAGTAAGCTCTGCAAGTTCGACCACCTCATTTCGCTATTCCTCAGAATGGTTGCGATTATTTCTCCGAGGAATAATCTGCCGAAACGAGCCGTGAGTGCGCTAAGTCACCTGAACTGGTAAAGCTGTTCGCTGCTCTGGAACTTGAAGAATGGGTTACCTGCGACTTCTAGGCAGGCGGTGTGGCGTCTACCACCGGCACACCCTGCGGCGGAGTGAAATGAAACGCCTCGGCTGGAATCGGGGCGTCAGGCTGTTCGTCGGTGAACGTGAATCGCGTGACAGCTCCGTCAGTCTCTACCACTTCGATCGCGGTGATCGCGCCCACGGCCGTCACACTGAGCGAAAGCCGAGTTACACGTTGTTCCTGGCCCTTTGGCTCGCCTGCGAGTGTAAAGTGGCCGGATGATGCATCCGTCAGCTTAAGGCCAGGGATCTCTTTTTCAAGCTCCGTGTGACCCAGCAAAAAACGTAGTGGCGAACGAAGATCGTCCAGTTCCTTTGCGGGCAAGCGTTGCACTTGTGCGTCGCCGTTGGTGTAGAACCACGCGTACTTGCCGTCAAGGAGAAAGATCTTCCCGGGCGGCGAGCTGTAACGCCACATCATTTGGCCGGGTTTGCGCAGGTAGAGGGTGCCGCTTTCGGTTCGCTGCATTCCCATTCCGGCATAGCTCTCACTGAACCCTGTTTCCAGCGTGTGCAGATGGTCGTAATAATGGTCAACACGTTGTGCGAGTTCATGCGCGCTAAGAGCCGGCGAAGCTTGTCCAAATGCGCATACTGCGGCAGTGGAAGCGCCAAGGAAGAGAAAAACACACGTTCGCAATACGGGCGAACCACTCGAGCGGCCAGGAAGGGCGGAATGCATCATTGCAGCAGCTGCGTGCAGCTGTTGCCGCCGGCCGGATCGTACTTGGGTGCGCCGCCGAATTGGTCAGTGCAGAATCCGCGATCGCCTGTCTTGCCCACTGCTTGCGGAACCGCCGTGATGGTATAGGCGGTAATCTTGTCCGTGCCGTTGATGGTCACCTTCTGGCAGTTCGTAATGTTGAAAAGGTAGCCCGACTTGTAGCCGGCAGCCAGATCGGCCCCGATCAATTGCGCCGAGGTAGGCGTGGGAGCGCCGGAGCCTGGTTCGCCCCCTAAAGACGATAGCGCGCACGCATACCCATTCGCGGGATAAGTGGATTCGTATTGAATCTCGGCTTGCGTGATGGCGCGCAGCGAATTGATCGCCGACACTTCGTTCGCGTGCTTCTTCATTACGCCGATCGTTGGGATGGCCATCAACATCAGAATCAGGATGATGGCAATCACGATCAGAAGTTCCATCAAAGTAAATCCATTAAAGCGGGCAGAAGAGCGCGCGTGATCGCGGGCGGCAAACCAAGTCTTACGATTCATTGAATTCCCAATCCCTCATGGATCAGACCGGTGTCTCCCGGCCCATTCGTGAAAATGCTACAACTTACCGACGCGAAAGGGAAATGAATCGCTCGAAAAGCGGATTCCCAGGAGCCATCGACCGGAAGTCAGGAGCTGTTTTCAGCAAACCAGCCTTGCCCTGGTCAGCTTGACGCCATCTAACCGTCCGAGCAAAGTGACGGCGATGCTTTCCGGTTGGAAGAGCCGCTGTGCCATGACCTGCACCTGGCCGGCATGCACCTCGTCGATGCGCGCGATGACTTCGTCGGTATCGAAGAACTGGTGAAAGTACATCTCCTGGCGGGCCAGGTTCGCCATGCGCGAGTTTGAGCTCTCCAGACCGAGCAGAATGTTGCCCTTCAGTTGGTCCTTGGCCCGCGTCAGTTCTTCCTCGCCAATCGGGACCTCTTTCAGGTTTCTGAACTCCGCCAGAATCAGATCCACGACCTCCAGCGTTTTGCCTGCGGAAGTTCCCGCATAGACGCAGAGATTTCCCGTGTCGCGGTAGGGGCTGAGGTCAGAGTAGACCGAGTAGGCCAGGCCGCGCTCTTCGCGGATGGTCTGAAAGAGGCGCGAGCTCATGCCACCGCCCAAAACGGTGTTCAGAATCAGCGTCGCGTAGCGATTGTCGTCAGTAATCGGCGGCGCGGGCACGCCCAGGCATATCTGTACCTGCTCCAGCGCTTTCTTGTTGCGCAGAACGATGCGGGCGCTTGGCTCTGGCGCCGACTGCTCATGCAGAGGTTTACCGCCGTCAAGAGCCGAGAATTTCTGCGCTACAGCCTCGGCGAACAGGTCGTGATCCAGATTGCCGGCTGCGGAAAAAACCATGTTCCCGCCGTGAAATCGGTCGCCGTGATAGTCGAAGAGTTGCTGTTGGCCCAGTCTGGCTACGGTCTCCGTCGTGCCCAGAATGGGCTTGCCCAGCGGATGCCCCTTCCAAAAGCTTTGAGTGAACAGTTCATGCACGAGCACGTCGGGATTGTCTTCGTCGATCTTGATCTCCTCCAGAATGACACCGCGTTCGCGTTCGATGTCAGGTGGCGCAAAGATCGGATTCAGTACCATATCGGTCAAAATGTCCAGCGCGATGGGCACATGGTCTGAGAGCGATTTCACGTTGAAGCAGATCGTTTCCTTGCTCGTGAAGGCGTCAAGGTTACCGCCAATTGAATCCATCTCGCGTGCAATGCGCTGCGCTGACCGGGATCGAGTGCCTTTGAAGAGCATGTGCTCCACAAAGTGCGAGATGCCGTTAACCTCCGCGGTCTCACAACGCGAGCCGGATTTAATCCATACTCCCATTGCTACGGAGTGCAGATAGTCCATGCGCTCGGTCAGGACAATCAGTCCATTTGGCAATACTGTGCGACGAAGATTTCGCTCAGCGTTCATTGGCAACCGGTCAAAATTCGATTGTAGGGCAGTTAACACCGCTCGGCGCCCAAGTGCTTGATTCCGGATTCGTGGGGCCGCGTCAATCCGTGCCAAGGCCACGTCAACGGCTAAGATAGTTTAGGCCACGGCCCGCTCATGCCTGAAAAATCCAACCAACTCGTTCCATTAGACGCTACGGGCCAGCTGGGAGGATGCAAGGTATCCCTTTTTGGACTCGATAAGGAATATCTGGGGCTACGGATGAAAGAAACAGGCGAACCAGGCTATCGCGCTGATCAGATTGCTGAAGCAATGTATTGTCAATATATTACAGATATTTCTGAAATTACTACATTACCAAAGGCTCTGCGCCAGAAACTAATCGCGGAGGGCTGGGAGATCGCCCGCCCGTCGATTTCAAGAATGTTTCAATCCGCAGACGGTACAGAGCGTTACCTTATTGAATTTGAAGGCTCTGGACTAAAAAGTGAAACCGCGGAAGCGGTGTGGATGCCAGAGGGTGATGGCGGGGAGGCGGGCGATTCCAGCGACGGTGAGCCCGGAGACCGGCGGAAGGCCACAATCTGTGTATCCAGCCAGATCGGTTGCGCGGTCAATTGCCAGTTCTGTTTAACCGCGAAACTGGGCCTGCAGCGCAACCTTTCGGCGGGCGAAATCGCCGGCCAGGTGGTTGCCGTGCTCGAGCGACACGCCGTACGCGTCGGTCGTGATCGTGTGAACCTGGTCTTCATGGGCATGGGAGAGCCATTCTTGAATTACGACAATTTCATGGCCGCAGTGCGATTGCTGGTACGCGAAGTCGGTATCAGCCCGCAGCGGATGACCGTCTCCACTTCCGGCATCGTTCCCGGGATCGAGCGCTTTGCCAAGGAACCAGCGAACCTGCGCCCCAAGCTCGCCATCAGCCTCAACGCGCCCAACGACCAAATCCGAGCCGAAGTTATGCCCATCAATCGCAAATGGCCCATTGCGAAGGTCATCGAAGCCGTGCGTCGTGTCCCGCTGCGCCCACGCGAGCGCATCACCTTTGAATTTGTGCTGCTCGGAGGCGTCACCGATCGACCGGAGCACGCCCGTGAAGTTGCGCGTCTCGTGCGCCGCAGCGGCCTACCGGCAAAAGTGAATTTGATCGCATGGAATCCTGGCCCCGGCATTGAGTTCACAACGCCAAAACCGGAAGCCATCGAAACATTCAGGAACGCGCTAGCAGGTGAGGGAATTCCGGTCTACCTGCGCCAACCCCGCGGCCGCGACATCTTTGCCGCGTGCGGGCAGTTGAAGCGCACCGTAGAAGAATAAGCGCAATCCCGCTGACCTGAAAGCTTCTTCTAATTCTCTGTCAGGATCGGCATCGGCTTCACGCTGCCGCAATCGGCTTCCTTGTAAACGGAAGTCGACTCTATCGTCAGATCCGCCGGGGAGCTGTTCAGTCCCACTTGTATCGGGTCGCTGCTCAATAAATTCGCGACCGTTTACCCAGCCGCGGAGCTCACTGCGGCGCCGGGCCGCGGACTACCTGCACCAGGTTTCCGGTATTAACCTCTTTCGCAAAGGCGTTCTTGATGTCGTCGGCGGTGAGTTGCATATATTTTCTGGCTGCGAGCACCGGCTCGTCGAGAGGTAAGCCAATTACAGCGCGCCCCAGCAACTCTCCCGCCAGCGCATCTTCGCTCGAGGCGCTCAGCGGGATCTGACGCATCAGCAGCGACTTGGCCAGATGTAGTTCGCTTGGTGAGACATCCTCTGTTCGCATTTGTTCCAGGTCGCGAACGATCAACGCTCGCGCCTTCGATACGTTTTGCGGGTCGCAGCCGTACTGTACCGAATACGTCGCCCGTGTCTTTGTTGCATTTAAGCTGACGTTCACGTTGTAGACGTATCCTGTCACCTGGCGCAGATCGTGATAGAGACGTGTCGCGTAGAAACCGCCGCCAAGCACGTGATTGGCAAGCTGCAACGGGTAGTACTCAGGATCGAAACGGTTCAGGTGAAGTTCCTCGGCCAGCGTCACGGTGTCTTGGACGCTCTGTTGATCGGGTACATTTGCCGCTGAGGGTTTGTTCTCAGGAATCGGCGGCAGAGTGGTATTTGGCTTGGGGCCCGAAGCATTCCAATTCCCAAACGACTTCTCGATCACTGTGCGGGCCTCTTCTGGCGTCACGTCGCCGATCACAACAATTGTGGTCAGATCGGGCCGGACCGTGGCGTCGTGGTATTGCTTTACATCGTCCAGAGAAAGCTTCGAGACCGTGGCCGGAGTCGTCTCGCGCAGAATCGGATCGCCTGTGGGAACAAGCGCGACATTGAGTGCGCGCGAGGCGCGGTATCCGGGGCTTTGCAGATTACCCGCCACAAACTGCGCGGTCTGTCTGCGTGTGATCTCAAATGCCTGAGCAGGTAGTGCGGGATGCAGTTCGTTATCGGCCAGCAGTTGCACGCCTCGCGAGAAATACTCCTTAAGGACGCTGAGCGAAAACCGGTAGCCGGCGTTTTCGTTCGCGGCAATATCGTCGAGAGCCTTCTGGAATGTGAGCCGGTCCATTGTCTGGGTCCCGTAGGAGTAGAGGTTATCGAGAATGCCCCCCAGGCCATCTTCGCCGGCTGGAGTCTGCAAATCGGAATTATGCTCTACTTCTCCGACCACCGTTACTGTTGGACTGGTGGTGTCGGTGCGGACAATCAATCGGATCCCGTTTGGCAGCTTGGTGTCCGAGACTGAGATGGTGTTCTTCGGTACTTGAATTGCAGCGAGGGGCCCGGCCGCCCACTCCGGCAATTCCACCGGCTTGGTCGGCGCGGAGGTCACTTCTTCTGCGCCGCCGAACCCCTTGGCCGCGACCGCTTCTCCGCTCGGCACAGGCTTCAATGTCGCGGTAATGGTGCTCGTGTTCAGCAGATACTCTTTGGCCACGCGATTCACGTCGGCCAGTGTCACTTTGCGGATCGCGTCGATGTCCTCTTCAGGAGAGTTGCGGCCCTCCGCCGCAAGGGCGGCTGACCAAACTTCGGCAAGGCCTGGAATGGAGTTGCGCTGGAACTCGGCTTGCGCGATCTCGCTCCGCTTTGCGGCATCCACAAGGTCCTCCGGTACGCCGTCGGTCGCATACTTCATGAGGATCTGCTTCATCTCGCTCATGGCGTCGGTGGCATCGCCTTCCGCTGGCAGTGCTACCAGTCCAAAACCGACGCTGGCTTTCCGATTCGTTTCTGCGATGCCGAATTCAGCAGCCAGGGCCTTGCCTGCGGGAACCATCCCATACAGGTCCGCACGCTGGCTTGCCAGCACATCTGCGAGTATTTGCGCGGCCGCGAAGTCTGGCGAATCGGTGCCCGGCATCCGGTACGCAATGAAACCGAGAACATACGGCAGATTGCTGTCGATGGTGAACGTCTGCGATTGGAACGGTTGCAATTCAATGGCCGGGTGCGCTGGAAGCGGATGAGAGGGGATCTCTGCGTAGAGCTGTTTGATCTCCGCGAGCGTCTTTGCGGGATCCACGTCCCCGACCACAACTAGAATCATGTTCGAGGGTGAATACCACTTTTCGTAAAACGACTTCAACATAGCGCCTGTGGTAGCGTCGAACGAGCTCTTTGTGCCGAGCGGATCGTGTGCGTAGGGCGTGCCGGCAAACATCGCGGTATTCAACTGGTTGACAAACTTGTAGGTTGGATTCGAAAGATCGCGCTGGACTTCCTGCTCGATGGCGCCGCGCTCCTGATCCCACTGGGCCTGTGAGTCGTCTACGCCACGCAGGCATGCGGCCTGCGCCTGCAAAGCTACGTCCACGTCAGCGGACGGTACTGTAGTGAAATACTGCGTGATGTTCTGTTGCGTGTCCGCGTTGTTTTCGCCGCCCAGCAGAGCGTAAATGGCCGAAGTCTGGTCGGCTGTCATGCCTGTGCAGCCGCGAAAGGCCATGTGTTCCTGCGCGTGGGCCATGCCGGGAAAGCCGTCCGGGGTTTCGTTTCCGCCAACCCTGAAGTTGGCCTCGACGGTGGCAACAGGGGCGAGCTTATTGGGAATGATAACGACGCGCATTCCATTGGAGAGAGTCGCGCGAGTGACATCTTGAGCAGTCGAGGGCGGCACTTGCGAAAAGCAAGGCGCCACGGCCCATGCCATACACAACAAAGATAACCATTTTTCAAATTTCAAGACGAATCTCCATTTCGGGATAGCGAACTCCGGTTAAAAGGTCTGTTGTGGAGACCCTGGATTATTGCAACTCAAATCGCCCACACTCAAGTCGATGCGAACACTGGGGCAGCAACCACGAACACACCCAGGAATTGGTATAGCTGCTCTTTGGTCGCCACAAATCCTACAATGCACATTTGGGGCCTGGCGAGCAGTATATCCAGTCAATTTCTATGAGATGCATTGCCGGCAGCTAGCGCCAGCAGTGCTTCCGTCACGCGATCCGCAGCGTGGCGAACCACGTTCTCTTCGCTGGCAAAATTGCCGGCGATGCAGCGCACGCCCAGCGCTTCGATGCGCTCGATATCGGGCACGATCGGCGCCGCGCCCTCGGCCGCGTAGCGCGCCAGCGTCTCCGGCGAGAACTGTCGCCGTGTTCACGATCGCGTAATCGAAGATCGGCGTGCGCGTGTGCTCGTAGATGCGCTCGATGTGCTCGCGAAGCGGTCAGACCCAGGCTCTCGTTGGCCTGGGTCATCAGGTTGCAGATGTAAACGCGCACGCCACTGCGCCGCTCGCCAGCGCTGCCGGAATTCCATCCACCAGCAGATTGGTGATCAGCGAAGTGTACAGCGAGCCCGGCCCCACGGTGATCAGGTCGGCGCGCTCGATCGCCTCCAGCGTCTCCGGCAGCGGAGCCGGATTCGGCGGATCGAGCGTCGAGCTCCACGATGCGCCGCTTGCTGGCGGTGATCTTGGTCTCGCCGCGCACCACCGAGCCGTCGTCCATGTTCGCCACCAGCGTGGCGTTGGCCGTTGTGGCCGGATAAATGCGCCCGCGCGTGGCCAGAATCTTCGATGCCAGTTGCACGGCCTGGGCAAAATCGCCGGTGATCTCGGTCAGCGCGGCCACAAACAGATTTCCGAAGTTGTGGCCCTTCAGCCCATTGCCGCCGCGGAAGCGATGTGTGAAAAGCCGCGACAGCAGATCCTCTTCTTCGCTGAGCGCCACCATGCAGTTGCGCAGATCGCCTGGCGGCAGCATGTTGAAGTCCTGGCGCAAGCGGCCTGACGACCCGCCGTCGTCGGTCACCGTGACCACGGCGGCCAGATCGGCGATGCGCATTGGTTGCGTCAGGGCTCTGGCCGGGAGAAGGAACATGCCGGCGCAATCCGCGCAACAGCGTGGACAGTCCCGTTCCGCCACCAATCGCCACAACGCGCAATGGATGCGTGGCGGACGTATCCGATCGCGCCAGGATCAGGCGGTCGGTGCGAGACTCGTTGCTTGGGGAGAATCGCTGAGTTCAAAACAGCCCTACGGAATCTCAGGATAAAGCAATTCGGTGAAGCGCGGATCGTCCACCATGTTTTGGAAGTCGTTGTCGACGCGTGCCTGAAGCCGGTTCTTCGGGATTCAGCTCGATGGCCCGCGCCAGGTTGGCAAGGCAGTCCTGCGCGCGCCCGGTGATCGATTCCAGCAACCGCCAGCCCGTAAAACGCATAGTCGGCCTGGGATGGGCGGTCAGAATCTGGCTGAACTGCTCGCGCGCTTCCTCGTAGTAGCCGGTGTTCAACAGCGAGATGGCGTAGTCGTAATGTTCCTCGGGTGTGAGGAACGATAAGCTGGCCTTCGCCATTTGCCGGCGGCATGTGGTGATGTACATCCGGCAGCGGTCCTGGATCTCTGCAGGCGCTTCGGGCAGCAGTTTCTCCAGAATGCCCAGCGCCTTCTCATATTTCCCTTGCTGCAGCAGTTGCACGGCAGACTGATAGTGTTGAAAGACAGGCTCCGTGCCGGTGCGGGCGCGCCCCTCGGATTTCCCGGCCGGGGACGGAGTCTTCTTGCGGCTTGGCGCCGCGGATCGAGCCTCTTGCGTCATGGTTTTTACCGGAAGCGCGCATTCCTTTCGCCGTTGCGCCGTGTGGGTGCCGGCCGGGAGCCCTGGTTCTTGGGACAACGCTACTTAGGCCATCTTTATACGCAGAACCCCGCAATCCGTCAATGGGGTTCTCGATTCGGCACTTATCCGCGTTGCCTGCCGGCTGACTTCCCATAGATCGCCGGGTTCAATGATGGGTCGTTGTACATCTTGAGCTGGCGATAAACTTTGAAGCTCCTTCTCCCGTTCAGGATATCCTGCCACAGCGAGTCAAGGCAGCCTGCAAGGCTGGTGCGCTGCTCTTTTAGAACTTCAAGTCGTTCCTGGTTGCGCGTGGCGTGTCCCAAAGGCGCACCTTTCCGCTCGGCTTCTTCGTGTGTGTGGTAGATCTTCAGCGCCATTATGGACAAACGGTCGACGATCATGCCCGGCGGCTCGGAGTTGAGAGGCGCTTCGGCGTTCAGTAGCCTGTGCGATTCGAGCCAGGCGAGTAACTTGACGTCCAGTTCCTCAATTAGGTCGTTGCGAAGCTGATTTGTACAATCGATGCGGCGCTTTACTGCGGCAACCTCCGCGTCGGTTGCGCCGGGTGCGCGCGCTTCATCCTCAATGTGCCACAGATCAAAGTTGGCGCGGTGCTGAAGTGATACCAGTTGCAGCCAATCATCTCGCATCTTTTCCGCGTCGAGGGTTCCATTCTCCGGGCCGGGTGCCGCGCCGCCGACTCCTGCGTCCGGCTGCACGTGCCATGCCCGGGTTAGCCGATCCTGCAGGGCCACAATCTTCTCTGCCGAAACCATCTTTAGTTGTCCTTTGTGCCGTGCGGCGGCTATGGAGTGCTCGCTCCATCGTAGAACGGGGATGTTCTCAGAAGAAAGGATCGCACCTGACGGAAGCTCCCGGGGAAGGGAAAAATCCCCTGTGGAAAAATAACCGTTGACAAGAGACCGACTAGTTGGTATCTTCATACCGGTTGGTAGGTATGCTATGCAAACGATGGAAATACAACACGAATCGAAGACCAAGCTGCTCGATGCAGCCGTCCACGTGATCCGCGCCAAGGGCTACACGGCGACCCGGGTCGAAGACATTTGCGAAGCCGCCGGGCTTACAAAAGGCAGCTTCTTTCATCACTTCAGCAGCAAGGAAGAGTTGGCGCTAGAGGCCGCGGAGCACTTTTCAGCAATGGCGGACGGGATATTCTCGATTGCGCCATATCAAAAGCTGTCCGATCCGCTGGATCGTCTGCTGGGCTACGTTGATTTTCGTAAGGCAATTCTCCAAGGCGAGCTCCCGGACTACACCTGCCTGCTGGGCACGATGGTGCAGGAAGCTTATGACACTCATCCCTTGATTCGCCAGGCCTGCGACCGGTGTATTGGTGCGCACGCAGCAACATTAGTGCCCGATATCGAAGCCGCCACTCGAAAGTATGGCATCAGGGGTGATTGGACCGTGGAAAGCCTCGCCTACTACACGCAGTCCGTAATCCAGGGAGCGTTCATTCTGGCAAAAGCGCAGCACAGCGCCGAAATTGCAGCCAGCTGTCTCGATCATCTGCACCGCTATCTCCAGCTTCTCTTCACATGCCCCAATCCACCCGATCGCCTTCAACCGAGTCCCACAATCCAAACCGCATAGGAGGTTCGCGATGACTACCACTCTGAATTTGACGGACGAGCCCGAGACCATCGATTTTCCCGCAGCCCATTACGTCTTCATTGAGCGTGTCGGGAACATTCCTACCAACGCTCCGCAAGCCTGGAAGACCGTAGAACCCTACGCCGCCAAACTCGCCCTGTCCAACCGAATTACCGGAGCCGCCGCACTCTACAACCCGACTAGGGGAATCTACCGTGCAGGTTTCCTCCTCGCCGCTCCACCAGCCAATCTTCCCGCTGAGCTGACCTACGAAAAACTCGCCGGCGGCAAGTATGCGCGATTCACCCTTACTGGTCCCTTCGATCGACTGCCTGAAGCCAATACCCGCGCCTTTGGCATCGTTGCCGAGAAAAACATCGCCCTTCGCGACGATTTCAACATCGAGCACTACCTGACTGATCCTGCAAACACACCTGCAGATCAGAACGTCACGGCCATTCTGTTCCCGACGGCCTGACCCTCGCGCCTGATGAGTCCGATAACCGAATCAGTCCGATGAATTGATCGTTGGCCCGCAACAGACGCGGCAGGGAGGTCCCCATGCGAAAACTTGTGCTCAAAATGTCTATCTCCATTGATGGCTTCGTCGGCGGTCCCAACGGCGAAGTTGACTGGGTCTTCCGCTCGATGGACGAGGAAGCCGCGCGCTGGACGGTCGATACGCTCTGGCAGGCTGGTCTGCACCTCATGGGCAGCCGCACCTATTACGACATGGCTGCCTGGTGGCCCACCTCAACTGAAGTCTTCGCACCGGTCATGAACGAAATCCCCAAAGCAGTCGCCACCACACGCACCGCAGCCGAGATGCTCCGCACTCGCGAAACAACGCGAGCCGTCAAAGACGCGGCCCGCGCGCGCTCCACCGCCAAAGCTGCAACGCCGACCGAGCAAATCGCACGTTCCTGGGCTCAGCCTATGGTTCTAACGGGAGACCTCGCCACCGAAATCGCTCACCTCAAGCAGCAGCCCGGGAAGGACATCTTCGCCCACGGCGGTGCAGGCTTCGCGAAAAGCCTCGTTCAACTCGGCCTCATCGATGAGTTCCACCTTCTCACGCATCCAGTCGCGAGCGGGTCCGGCCTTTCCCCATTCGCCGGACTTCCTCGACCGCTCAACCTTCAACTGGTTAGCGCAACCTCGTTCCCCAAAGGCTCAGTCGCTCACGTCTACCGTGCTCTCTCTCAATAGTCACCGTCGCGCTCAACCCATCACCTTGGAGATTTCTTATGTCATCCACTGCAAATCCCTCACTGTCATTTGCTGATTCTCCTGTAGGTCCCGCAGCTTCGCCGGCCGGTCCACGAGCCAATTCCCGAGGCAAACTCTGGACAGGCCGGGCGCTCACTGGGCTTGTTGCTCTTTTTCTGCTGTTCGACGCAGTCGGAAAATTGGTCATGCCGCCGCCGGTCGTCGAGGCTACCGGCCGTCTTGGTTTCCCCGTGAGCCTTATTCCTGGAGTTGGAGTACTCCTGCTTGTCTGCACGCTGCTCTATCTCATTCCACGCACTGCAATTCTCGGCACGGTCCTTGTTACAGGCTTCTTCGCCGGCGCAGTGGCCATCCAAATGCGCGCAAGCAGCCCGCTCTTTGAAATGCTGTTTCCAGTTATCTTTGGCATTCTGGCTTGGTCTGGGATCCTTCTACGCGAGCGCCGGCTGCTTGATCTCTTCCCTCTGCGCAGCTTCTGCGGACGTTGAGATGCGGACAAATAATTTACCGTCGCCCGAACATTCCAACTCAAGGAGAATTCGCTATGTCCCCCACAGATCTGCAGATTCGCGCTTCAACCGACGAGGCCGAAATCTTGGCCCTCGGCAATGCTCTTCACATCGCCCACGCCAACAAAGATGCGGAAGGGATTGCTGCGCCTTACGCTCCCCATGCCGTCATATACGATCTCGAGCCGCCACTTTCCCACGACGGAGTTTCCGTTGAACGCAAGCGCAAATGACTCGAAACCTGGGAGACACCGATCGACCTCGCGACGAAGAATTTCAAGGTGGTGGTTAGCGGAGATCACGCCCACGGTTACGGCTACCTGCGGATGGCTGGAAAGAAGAAAGGCGTTGAACGGGCAGTGAGTTTCTGGATGCGGGCGACAATGTGCTTCGAGCGCATTGACGGAACGTGGTGCATCGTCCACGAGCACAACTCCGTCCCGTTTTATATGGATGGCAGCCTGCGGCCGGCATTCGACCTCGAGCCCTGAGCGGTGCATTTCCGATAGAAGACCGGGTGAGGGAATTGCTTCTGCAGGAACCGTTACGGCCAGGGGTGGTGAGCTCGGTGGGATTCGGACCCACGACCCACGCCTTAAAAGGGCGTTGCTCTACCAACTGAGCTACGAGCTCGTTAAGGCCGCTGCTTCAAAACTAACACAGGGCGACGGGCGACACCTGCGCGTCCAAAGGTACTGCCTATCTGGGAAACTGCACAACTTTTCGCGGCCTTCGCGCGGTTCCGATTGACACCGCGTCCAATCGCATGATGATCCCCGACGAGCTCTTCAGTCACAGTAATCAATGCTGCTGGTACGATGGTACCCGCGATAGATGGATTGACCGATTACTGATTGGGGATTGCACGCGCATCGCACAGAAAATGAGGCGCTTGGAGCTCTCTGGATGGCGGAAAAGTGTTAGCGTGATCGTAGTGCAAGTGTTATTGTTCAGGTATCTAGAAAGCCACTAGGATTACCGGTAAGGAAACCCGCCATCCGGGTGCGTGTTCCAGGTGTTCCATATTGCAACAGCCGCTTCTGGGCTATGTAGCTTGGGAAATCGTACGATGGCGGAAGTTGCTTGGATAACCCATGACGGAGCGCAAAGGGCAGTTCGATCCGAACGAGACCCCGGAAGACGTGGCATCGCTATACTCCTGGGCGAACCTGCATGGCGCAAAGTATCGCGACTTCTCTGCATCGCGGGCGCAAACGCGCGAGAAGGCCCGGCAACACATTGAGCAGGGACCGGAAGAAGGCCGTCCGCAGGCCCCGCAGCAGAGCGAACCTCAAAGAACTGCAGAAGGCGCCCGCCCCGACGCGGACACGCGCAGATTCGATTCGGCGGCCCAGCCGCCCCAATCCGAACCCTCGCATCGCGATGATCTCGCTGCCATCTCCCGCGGTTTCACTGCACCTCCGCAGTATCGGTCAACTCTGCCGCGGACCTCGCAGTCTCCCATGCGCGAAGAAAACTACATTCCACCGCGTCATCCCCGCCCCAGCCCGGATGTGAACGATGTCTCCGGCCGTCCCGCATGGTTGATGCCTGAGAATGCTGAAGCGCCAAGCCAGCCTGGGGTCCCGCCGGCGCCAGAGGACACTCTACAGGGATCGCGCGACCGCCTGGCGACGCGCTGGTTTGCGCTGAGAGGAGTCTTTGAAGGTAGCGTGCCTCCCGCGCAAGCCGTGCCGGCTCCAGCCATGGCGCGCGCACCTGTCATCGCCGTATTTTCGTTGGCTGGCGGCGTAGGCAAAACCAGCCTGGTCGCCACCCTCGGCCGCGCGCTCTCTGCCCGAGGTGAGCGTGTTCTACTCGTCGATACGGCCGCATATGGCTTGCTGCCTTTTTTCTTCGGCGCCTGCGATCAGCGTCCCGGAATGCTGCGCACCTTCAGCCCTCCGGCTGCCAGCGGCGATGCGCCCATCCAGATGATCACGCTCGATCCCGAAACTTATGCTCCTGAAACTGCCGCTCAGGAGGCTCTCACCACAGAGATCTCGAAGCATGCGCGCGGAGTAGGCCGCATCATCATCGATCTGGCCACCGCCTCCGGCGCCACTACGCGCCGCGTCATGCGGTTGTCACCGCAGATCCTGGTGCCGTTGATTCCCGACATGAACTCCGTGGTCAGCGTCGGCTCCATCGACGCTTTCTTCGACCACAATGGCGGCGCACCCGGCAAGCCCTCGCTCCCGCACTACGTGCTCAACCAGTTTGATCCTTCGCTCCCGCTGCATCTGGATGTGCGAGAGGTGCTCCGCGAACAGTTGGGCGATCGGCTGCTCCCCTTTGCCCTGCGCCGCGCTCCCGCTGTCAGCGAGGCCCTGGCCGAAGGCATGACGGTCATGGACTACGCTCCCAATTCCACCGTGGCCGAAGACTTTGCCAGTCTGGCGGGATGGGTCAAAAGCCTTTCCGCACCCGCGAGCACAGGCTTCCGAGGCGTGCGCTGGAGCGAACGATGACGGCGTCGGGAATCTGGCAGGACATCGGGGCAGGCGAAAATCTCTTCACCAGGATCCTCCGCCTGCTTTTTCTCGTTGCGGCCGCGGCAATTCTTTGCTTCCTGGCCATCCTGCCGCTCAACTGGCCGCAACAGGCGGTGCTGGGGCTCCTGAGCCTTGTCGTGGCGCTGGTCATGGCGCGCAGTTCCGACTCCTATCTCGTCACGCTCACCCTCATGATGCTGTCCATGTTCTGCACCTTCCGCTACGGATATTGGCGCGTCGCGCAGGTCATTCAAGTTTCTTCAGGACCCCGCCAATCACTGGGGAGCTCTCGACGCCTTTTTCATCCTCTGCCTGCTTCTCGCCGAGGCTTACGCCTTCGTCATTCTCTTTCTCGGCTACTTCCAGACCATCTGGCCGCTGCGCCGCGCCCCGGTGTCGCTGCCTGAGAATCCCGACGAATGGCCGGACATCGACGTCCTCATTCCCACCTTCAACGAGCCGCTCGACGTTGTGCGCTACACCGCTCTCGGCGCGCTCAACATGGATTGGCCCGCCGACAAACTGCACGTCTACATCCTCGACGACGGCCGCCGCAAGGAATTCGAGCAGTTCGCCTTCGAGGCCGGCATCGGCTACAGGACCCGCCCCGACAACAAGTACGCCAAGGCGGGCAACATCAACGCCGCGCTCAAAACCATGTCTGCTCGCCGCTGGTGGCTATCTTCGATTGCGATCATGTCCCCACGCGCAGCTTCCTGCAGATGACGGTGGGCTGGTTTCTGCGCGACCCCAAGCTGGCCGTGCTGCAAACGCCGCACCACTTCTATTCGCCCGATCCGTTTGAGCGCAACCTGCAGCAGTTCCACATCATTCCCAATGAAGGCGAGCTGTTCTACGGCGTGGTTCAGGATGGCAACGACTTCTGGAATTCCTCCTTCTTCTGCGGCTCCTGCGCCGTGCTTGCGCCGCGAGGCTCTCGACGAGATCGGCGGCATCGCCAACGAAACCGTCACCGAAGACGCGCACACCTCGCTGCGCATGCAGATGGGCGGCTGGAACACTGCCTACATCAACATTCCGCAGGCAGCGGGCCTCGCCGACGGAGCGCCTCTCCGCCCACGTCGGCCAGCGCATCCGCTGGGCGCGCGGCATGATCCAGGTCCTGCGCACCGACAATCCGCTCTTTGCTCCCGGGCTCAAGTTCCCGCAGCGGCTTTGCTACTTCAACGCCATGGGCCATTTTCTTTATGCGGTGCCGCGGCTCATCTTTCTTACCGCGCCGCTTGATCTATCTGCTTCTTGAATCACACCAACATTCCCGGCTACTGGGCGGCCATCCTGGCCTACGCTCTACCTCACCTCGTGCTCTCCAACGTCACCAACTCGCGCATTCAGGGCGAGCACCGCCATTCATTCTGGAATGAGATCTACGAAACCGTGCTGTCGCCGTACATTCTGCTGCCCACCATGATGGCGCTCATCAACCCCAAGCTGGGCAAGTTCAACGTCACCGCGAAGGGCGGCGTGGTCAAGCGCACATTCTTCGATTCCCGCATCGCGCAGCCGTTCCTGGTCATGCTTGCTCTTAACCTCGCCGGGCTCATCGTCGCCATTCCGCGCTTCTTCATCTGGGATACCGCGCCGCGCGGCACGGTGCTGATGAATGTCATGTGGTGCTGCTTCAACGTCGTCATTCTCGGCGTCTGCACGGCCGTTGCGCGCGAGCTAATGCAGCGCCGCACCACCGTCCGCATCAATGTCGTGACGCCGCTCGTTGTCAAGCTGCCCGATGGAAGATCGATCGCCGGCGAAACCATCGACATGTCCAACGGCGGCGCCGGCATTCGTCTCAGCGAGGCCACTCGACGCACGAACTCCAGCAGAAGTGCGCCTGGCTTTTCCGCTTCCGGCGGTAAAAATCGATCTGCCTGCCACCGTGGTTTCGTTGGAGGATTCGGTGTTGCGCGTTCGTTTTGACGATCTTGTCGATCGCAGAACAGGAAGTTCTTACCATCGCTCTTTATTCACGCGCCGATTCGTGGCTTGGCTGGGGCGAGTCCCGCGAAACCGACAATGTGCTGCGCAGCCTCGGCCGCATCTTCCAGATCTCCATGCGCGGCCTGAAGGCAACCCTCCTCAGTGTTGTCGGCGACAAGAGATTTCGCCGGCGCGGAAATCCACTTCGCTCTCCATCGCGGCTCAGCTGCTGATCTTCTTTCTGATCATGACGCTCGCAGCCTGCGCTCCAAAAATCGCATGCGCCAGGCGCAGGCAAATGCCAGTGCGCCGCAGACCTCCGCCGGCATGGCGAAACTACACCTGTCGCTCCGGGCCAGTATCACGACACCTTCACTCTCGCCGACGCTGGCTCGCCGCAAATCGAGCTGCACAGCATCGACAGCCTGCACAATATCTACTTCACGCTGCCGCAAACCCATGTCGTCCGCACCGCGAAGATTCACGTTTACTACGCTTTTTCTCCCTCGCTCATTCCGCAATTGAGCCATCTCAAGCTCATCCTGAACGGAACGCTCTTCGCCACCATCCAGCCCACGCCGGGCAAGTTTGGCGGCTCCGACGGCAGCGATCCGAAGGCGACTTCGACATTCCTCCCGAGCTGCTGGTGCACAACAACACCCTCACCATCGAGTTCATCGGCCACTACACCATGACCTGCGAAGATCCGGCCAACACCACGCTGTGGGCGCGCGTTCACCGCAACACCTATCATCGATATCCGCGGCGACCTGCTTCCGTCTCGCCGACGATCTCAAGCAACTTGCCCATGCCGTTTGTCGATCCTGCCGTCGTTCAGCCGGTCAACATTCCCGTCTGTCTTTCCCGCATCGCCCTCGTTCAAAGCCATTCAAGCCGCCGGCATCGTCACCAGCTACTTCGGCCTCGTCTCCGAGAACCGCCCGGTGCGTTTCCCGGTGCACATCGGAGCCATTCCGCAAGGCAACGTCATCGTCATCGCAGAGAACCCGGCCAGTCTTCCTCCGGCCTTGAATCTTCCCGCGGTCACTCGCCCACCGTGGCCATGCGCACCAATCCCAACGATCCCTATGGCAAAATTCTCATCGTCACCGGCGCCAACGCCGATGACGCCGTGGCTGCTGCTCAGGCCATCGCGCTGCATAGCGACATGCTGAACGGCGGTCGGACGGCCATCGAAAATCTCACGCTGCCCGGCAAGCAAGCGCCGGACGCCGCCCCGCGCTGGGCGCGCACTGACCAGCAAGTCCCTCTATGGGACTACGCCACCGCCGACGAACTTCAGGGCGATGGAACCGCACCGCTTAATGCCTACTTCCGCATCCCACCCGATCTCTACTATTCCACCGGCGGAAACAACGCCACGCTCCATCTCGCCTATCGCTACAATTCCGTTCCCATCGGCCCCATCTCCAGCATGCAGGTGCGCCTCAACGACGCCTTTCTCGGCTCCACGCCACTGATCCCGGGCAGGAAACTTCGCGCAAAACGCAAACCGACGTCCCTGTTCCCGTTGTCAATCTGCGCCCCTTCTCCAACTCACTTTCATTCGATTTCACCTTCCAATTGCTCAAAAAGCAAAACTGCCAGGATACAACGCCCATCAATATGCAGGGCGCCATCCTGCGCGACTCCTATCTTGATCTGCGCGGCTATCCCCACTGGGCGCCGATGCCCAATCTCGAACTCTTTTCGAACGCTGGATTTCCGTTCACGCGCCTAGCCGATCTGAGTGAGACCATGGTCGTGCTTCCGCCGGCGCCCACAGAGCAAGAGATCGAGACCTTTGTTACTCTCATGGGCCACTTCGGCCGCCAAACCGGCTTTCCCGGTCTGCGCGTCACCGTTGCCGGTCCCGACGCCTTACGCAGCGGCGCGAACACTGACTTCCTGATCATTGGCGCAGGCGATGACCAGCCCGCCTTCTCGACACTCGGGAACCATCTTCCCGTCTCCTTGACCAGTGGGCAGATTCAGGTGCGCGATACGCAAGGCTTTTTCGTCCGGATTCTCCACAATGCCTGGTGGAAGCTTCAATCCAACGAACACACTGATTCCGGAATCTTGGCCGTCAGCGGCACTCCCGACGCGATTATTGAGGGCATCGAATCTCCGTACGACGTCGCCGGCAATCACAGCATCGTTGCCATTCATCTCAAGGACGGATCCGTCTTCGAGCCGTTCATGAGCACGTTCCTGAACGTGCAACAGTCCAGCGACATCTCCGGTTCGGTCTCTGTTTTCCACGGAACAGAATTCGAGTCCTTCCGCATCGGTTCCGCGGTCTATCATGTGGGAGTATTGCCGTGGTGGACGAGGCTGACGCTGTGGTTCACGCAGGTGCCATGGCTTGCGGCGATTGTGGTTGTCATTCTCGCATTTTTACTTGCCATTTGGACCAGACAATGGCTCCGTGCCAAGGCCAGAACGCGACTGACGATGATCAAGGACTAGCCTCTTGCAGTCTTGTGCGCGGATTGTTTGTTCTCTCACCACGGTGACTTGCGAATAAAAAGAGACGCCAGGAACTGAAAGCTGGTAGTTCCAGACTGCCCCTGGGTGGAGAACACTTGCGATGGGCTTTTCGGCATGCCGCGCTGGAACGCACTTCATCCTGATTGCGGCGTTAACGATGCTCGCGGTGACCGGTGGTTGCAAGGATAGCTCCTGGCCGCTGTGGCATTCCTACTCGGCACGCTTTATCGACCCCGCAAGCGGTAGAGTCTTCGACCCCAGCGGCGATCAGCATTCAACCTCCGAAGGGCAGGCCTACGCTCTGTTCTTTGCTCTTGCCGCCGACGATCGCGCAACCTTCGATCGCGTTCTCGCCTGGACTCAAACCAACCTGGCGCAGGGCGACCTCGGAACTCACCTACCAGCATGGCTCTGGGGAAAGAACAAAGCAGGTCAATGGAAAATTCTAGACGCTAATTCTGCCTCTGATGCGGACATCTGGATCGCGTATTCTCTCCTCGAAGCCGGACGCCTGTGGAATTCCTCCGGTGACACAAATCTCGGCCGAGCCATGCTCGCGCTGATTGCGCGGAGCGAAGTTGCCAATCTTCCAGGTTTCGGTCCGATGCTGCTGCCGGGTGCGGCCGGTTTTCAACAGGCCAACACATGGACGCTGAACCCCAGCTACATGCCCTTGTTTCTCTTTGAGCGGTTTGCTGCCGTTGACCCAGCCGGTCCCTGGCGGCAGATCGAGCTCGGTATCCCGCGCCTGCTGCAGCAGAGTGCTCGTCACGGATATGCCATGGACTGGGTGAATTACTTTCCCGGCGATGGTTTTTATCCGGCGGCAAAGCCCGGCGCGGCAGCGCAGGGCGGCTCCACCAGCGATGGCCCGTGCGGCAGCTACGACGCCATTCGTGTCTATCTCTGGGCCGGCATGCTCGATCGTGACGATGCGGCGCGCGCCGCGATCCTTAATGCCGTTCCCGCCATGAGCGTCTATCTGACCAGCCACAGTTCGCCGCCGGAAAAAGTCGATGAGGATGGAATTCCATCGGAAACAAGCGGACCTGTTGGGTTCTCAGCGGCAGTGCTTCCTTACTTGCGAGCGTTTCCCGATCTCTCCCGTCCTGCAGCACGGCAGTTGATTCGGCTCGATGTGGAAAAGGGGGCCGAAACTGGATTGTATGGAAAAGATAAAGCATACTACGATCAAAGTCTTAGCTTATTCGCAACAGGTTTTCTCGACGCCAGATTTCAGTATGGTCGCGGCGGCGAACTAAAAGTAGAATGGAAGCGCCAATGAGGGTGGGCTGGGGGCCTCGGAGAGCGAGTTTCATCCTAGCGGGCTGCCTCGTGCTGACGCTCCCAATAGCTCATGCTCAAAAAACATCCGGGGCCAATTCCGCCGATGCTGCGCGCGCAATTCTCGCGGATAAAGCACACGCCCTTGAAGCCCGCGGACGGCCTGATATAGCCATCCAATTGTGGCAGCAGGTTCTTCTGTCGACTCCTGACAATACTGAAGCTCTAGCCGGTTTGGCGCGTGACTACAAACTCACTGGCGCAGCCCAACAAGCAAATGAGACCCTCGATCGTCTGCGCAAGATCAGCCCCAGCGACCCCAACATCGCCAGGATTGAGGCCATGTCGAGCACGAAGGCAGAGAGCGATCAGCTTCGCCAGGCCGGCGAGCTCGCCCGCCAGGGACGCAACGAAGATGCCATGCGCATCTATCGCCAGCTTTATGGTGACCAGCCGCCCGATGGCGACATTGCCTTCGGCTACTATCAAACGCTTTATGGAACAGCCAGCGGCAAGCAGGCAGCCATAGCCGGTATGCGCGCTCTCGTCGAACACAACCCCGGCGACGCGCGTTATGACGTCCAGCTTGGGGTCATGCTCACTTATGACCAGCGTACGCGCGCTGAAGGCATTCACATTCTCGAGGCGCATTCTTCCGATCCTAACGCCCAGGCTCCTTTGCGCCAGGCGTTGATATGGGACTCGGCGAATCCCGGCTCCGCCGCCGAGCTCAGCCAATATCTCAAAGCGCATCCGCAAGACACTGTGCTGGCCTCTCACCTTAGACAGAACGAAGCCAAGCTGGCGCAAATGAACTCAGGCATCGCGCGTACTCCGGCCGAGCGCGCGGCCTTTGCTGCACTCAACGCGCACCGCATTGATGACGCGGAAATGCGCTTCACCGATCTTTTGCAAAAAGATCCCAATGATGGCCGGCTCCAGGCTGGCATGGGATTTCTTCGCATGCAACAGAAGAACTTTGCCGACGCCATCGACTATTTCACCAAGGCTGAGCAAAATGGCTACAAAGCGAAAATCGTCGAAGATGCGCTGGCGACCTCGCGTTTCTGGAACGCCCTGACGGAAGCTGCACAGGCCATTGATCAGAATCAGTTCGACGTAGCTTCAGTCAAATTCCACGCTGCACTTGACATGAATC
The DNA here is from genome assembly GCA_963758785.1 of uncultured Acidobacteriaceae bacterium. Taxonomy (GTDB): domain Bacteria; phylum Acidobacteriota; class Terriglobia; order Terriglobales; family Acidobacteriaceae; genus Telmatobacter. The sequence continues at coordinate 853,247 of CAVWXA010000002.1, read as the reverse complement.
CAAGTAGCCCCGACGCGCTCAATGGTCTCGCTGGACTCTACCTCAGGCAGAAACAGCACACTGCTGCCGCGGACGTCTATGGGCAGCTCATCAAATTGCAGCCCATGTCGATCGACGGCTGGCGTGGACTCTTCCTTGCCGACGCGCAGGCTGGCCAAAACGACAAGGCCCTCGCGATCTCCGCGCAAGCGCCCGCTCCGGTCCGTGTCGCGCTCGACAAAGACCCGGACTATCTGAGCAATCTCGCCGCCATCTATACGGCGCAAGGCCGAACCGCCGATGCAGAGCGAGTCCTTACACGGGCGCTCGCGCTGCCATTTCCCGGTAATGGATCGACGCTCCAGGCCAGCACCAAAATGCAATACGCCGGCATTCTGATGCAGGCGAAGCGTTTCGATCAAGCAGCAGCTCTTTACTCGCAAATTCTCGCGAAGGATCCTTCCGATCTCTCCGCCTGGATGGGCCTCATCAGCGCCCATCATGAGCTTGGCCGTGAAGCGCAAGCTCTTGCTGACGTGCAAGGAATGCCGGCGCCCACTTATCAATCGGCGCTGGGCGACCCCAGCTTCCTATCCGAGCTGGGAGCAATCTATCAGCAGGCCAATCAACTCGAAGTTGCCCAGGGAATGCTCGAGCGCGCTCAAAAGCTGGAGATCACTGCCGGAAAGCAGCCGGGCATCGATCTGCAACTGCAGCTAGCCGGCATCTATCTGCTCCGCAACAACCCTAACCAGGCTTACGACCTCTACCACCAGATTCTCACCAGTCATCCCGAGAATGCAGGCGCATGGAAGGGCCTCATCGCTACGCTTGCCGCGACCAATCGCAACCCGCAGGCCCTCCAGGAGATCAGTGAGATTCCTCAGCCGGTGCACGCCGAGCTTGATTTTGACATCGACTTCATTCAAACCGAAGCCGGCGTCTATGCGGCGACTGACGACAACGCGCACGCGCTCCAGTACATGAATCGAGTGCAGGCGTACTACGCAAAGCGCGCTACGCTGCCGCCCCCCGGTATCGCCATCCAGAATGCCTGGCTGCTTTTCAATCTCGGCGACGACCGCCCTCTTTACTCCGCGCTGATGCACATCGGCGGCCGCAACGACCTCACCCTCGCCGAGCGCGAGACCGTCCAGAACATTTGGGCGAACTGGAGTGTACGCCGCGCGGCTGCGGCAATAGACAACGGCTATGCTCGCCACGCAGTCGACATTCTCGACGCTGCGTCGCTCGCCTTTCCTGACAACCTGACGGTGCGCAAAGCCGTCGCCGGTGGCTACGCGCGCGTGGGCCGGGCGAAAGAAGCGCTCGCGCTGTACAAAAAAATTCCCATGCAGGATGCCACTGCCGGAGATTATGAAGGCGCCGTCGGCGCTGCGCTTGCTGCCAACGATAGAAACCAGGCCGAGCTCTGGCTTCGCCAGGCCCTCGAGCGCTATCCGCACGATCCCGTTGTGCTCACGCTCGCCGGCCGATACGAGCAGGCCCGCGGCGACAACGAGCGTGCCGCTGACTATTACCGCGCCTCCATCGCTGCAATGCCATCTGTCTCGCCCGTCGACAGACTCGCTCACGAGCTTGACTATCCCGAGCAGGACACCAAGTCCCATCGCACCGTCACCGCGGCAGACCTCCAACATTTGCTCGATCCCGACTACGAGCCATTCGCAAAAACCACCAAGCTCCCGCCATTGCCTCCTTATGGCCCCGACCCCTACGACGGCGAGGTTCCAGTCGTGGCTCCGCAGGAACAACCGTCACCCAAAATCTCTCCCGCTGGCAACCCCGTGCCCGATACACAAGACCTGCCGCCGCCCATGCCGGTTCCTCATGCATCGCTTGACCGCGGACCTGCAGTTCACTTCACAACGCAGAATGCCCACTTCGTCCTTGCCTCATTGACAATTTCACGGCGCGTTGCCGCGACGCGCTCGAACTCTCTTCGCGACACATCCGCCGCTTCTGCAATCATCCAGGCCGCCGCACAACCCTCGGACCAGCCGGAAATCATTCTCAACCCTCCCCACTCGCTTGCCTCCGATGCATGGAAGGGACTCATCTTTTCGCTCATGGCTGCCAATCGCAATGCTGAGGCACTCGCTCAGTTGTCAAAAATCCCGCCCGAGGTCCGGCGTCAGCTAGACTCCGATATCGAATGGGTACAGGGTTTAGCCAGCCTCTATTTTTCCGTCGGCGACATGCCCGATGCCAATGACTACCTGAAGCGCGTCGACAACTTTTACCTTCTGCATCGAGGTGTCGCTCCCGCGACCGTCGAGCTCCAACACGCCTGGCTTCTCTACACCGTGAAGAACGACGCTGCGCTCTATCCTGTTCTGCGGCGTCTCGATGCGCGGCCTGACCTGGCGCTGGATCAGCGCCAGCAAGTGCAAACCCTTTGGGCAGATTGGGCCGTTCGCCGCGCTGCTGAAGACATGGACAACGGTCGCCCTGAGCTCGGCGTTGAGATTCTTCAGGCTGCCTCCCAGGATTTTCCCGATAACCTCAATGTGCGCTTCGCTGTCGCGGGAGCATCCATGCGCATCGGCCGCGTGCAGGACGCGCTCGCTCTCTACAAAGCAATTCCGATGACCGACGCCGGCTCCAGCGACTTCCAGGGCGCAATCGGCGCGGCTCTTACGGCCCGTGACATGGCTCAGGCCGAAGTTTGGCTTCGCGTTGCGCTCAACCGATTTCCCAACGATCCCAGCATTCTCGGCCTCGCCGCGCAATTTGAGCGAGCTCGCGGCAACAACAAGCGCGCAACAGAATTCTGGCGCGCAGCATTGGCCGCGGCGCCTCCCGTTACAAGCACAGCGACTCTTGTCACCGGCATCTCGGCAACACCCGGAGCCACTCCCGCACCTGCACTCGGCGACACCAGGCGTCTGCTTGATCCGCACCCGAATCCTGCCTCATCGCCGAGCGAGCTCGCGCCGCTGCCGTCGTTCAAAACCCAGCCGTCGTCGCCGGCCGCCATCGCAATGCCGCCTCCGCAAGCCGCGCCCGCGCAGAATCTCACTTCGCCTTCGAACAATCCGCTTCCACTTCCGTCCACGTCTTTCAATTCCAGCTACGCGCCATCAGGGCAGGGAACCAACGCTCCGGTTTATGTTCCTCAAGCAGCCAGCAACAACACCGCTCCATCCGGACCGGTCATGGTTGATCAGAGTGCCACGCCGCAGGTCCTCACCCAGTCCAATTCCGGCGCTAGCGCATCCAGAGAACTTCCGCCGTCGACGCAGCTCACGGGGAGGGTGAATCTTTCTTCATCACCGGCGAACAGCAATTCCATCGGCAACCCTGAGGCAGAAAGCGCTGAGCTCCAGCCGTCGAATGGCGCCGAGCCCAGTTCACCTCCGCCGACAAACCCGCGCATCGCATCGGAGCCGATGAACACCGCAATTGCGCAAACAAAGTCTCGCCTTTCCGATGAGACTGACAGCCAGCTCACACAAGGCTCTGCGACCCACATTCACACCGTTCCCAACAGTCCCTCTACAGTGCAGCCTGCGGCGGAGCCGTCCGCTTCCCGTGACCTTGGGGTCTACGATGACGCGCAATATACGCCTTCCGCTCAGGACGCTGCGACCGGCGCTTTCTCCGCGCCTCAGCAGCAACAGCCTGCATCACAGCAGCCCTCGCCTCAGCAACAGCCCGCACCGCAGCCGTCCGCCAGCGCACCCGCAAAACCGAAGGCCGGCTCACCCACCGCGAAACACAGGCGTGCCAAAAAGCCCGCACCGCAACCCGCTGAGCAGCCTACGCAGACGCTCGGCAACGCGCCCATAGGGAACGCACCTACCGCAGGCGAAACAGCGCCCCCAGTCCAGCCTCAGCCATCAACTGGAGCGCAAGAAGAAAACCCCGCAGAGACCACCAATGGCACCGGAGTCAGTGATCAGGAACTTGAGCAGCGCAGCCTGCCACCGTTGCGCGGACCCTGGGTGCGTGTCCAGCGTCAGGCCAATCCAATAAGCCCGCGCGAAGAAGCTGAGGAGCAGTTGCACGCCATCGAGAGCGGATACAGCGGTTGGCTCGGCGGCACATCCATGGTCAACTATCGCAGCGGCAATCCCGGCTACTCTCAGTTGACCGCCATTGAGTCTCCGTTTGAGGCGTCCGCTCCGCTCGGTTATCACGCGCGCATCGCCGCTATTGCCAGGCCCGTGTTTCTTGACTCGGCCCAGGCCAACGGAACCGCCAACATCTCCGTGCAGGAATCGCAGTCGGGCGTCACTTGCCTGGTCACCATTCCGGAGCCGATCGGTACCTACGCAGCCTCGCAAAGCCTCACTCCATGCACCGCGCCCACGATCGGAGTCCTCGCGCCGCCCGCGCAGCAAAACTCGGTCGGCCTCGGCGGCGAGTTGCAGCTGACCTTTCCGCATTTCGCCATCGCCGGCGGATACACCCCAGCCGAATTCTTGCAATCTACCTTTACTGCGCGTTTCAAGTGGTCGCCTGGGACCGGCCCCTTCACCTTCAGCTTTGCACGCGACTCTGAGAAGGACTCCCAGCTTTCTTACGCAGGCCTTCGCGACCCCGCCGCCAACTCGCAAATCTGGGGCGGCGTGGTCGACAATCAGGGTCTCGTCCAGGTTGCGCATGGCGACGCGCAATCCGGTTTCTACTTTGCTGCCGGCGGTCACTATCTCACCGGCTCCAACGTCGAGAAGAACGATCGTGTCGACGGCACCGGCGGCGCTTATTGTCGCGTCTTCACTTCGCCGGAGTACGGCGACCTCAGTGTCGGCGCCAACTTCTTCGCCATGCACTATGCCAACAACGAAAACGCCTTTACCCACGGCATGGGCGGCTATTTCAGCCCCCAGGCGTATTTCCTGGGCAACGTTCCCATCACTTGGTCCGGCCATTACGAAACCCACTGGCACTACAACATCATGGGTGCCCTGGGCTTTCAGGCATTCCAGGAGGATGCAACGCCGCTCTGGCCGCTCGCTGGCGACAAGCTCCTCGAGATCAGCCAGAACAATCCCATGCTTCCCAACGTCACCAGCGTGAGCGCCAACTACGACGTGCGCAGCCAGGTCGCCTACCAGATCGGCACGCACTGGTTCGCAGGCGCATATCTTGCCGCCAACAACACACGCAACTACTCCTTCGCCTCAGCCGGATTCTTTGTGCGTTATACATTCCGCGAGCAGCCCTCCTCTGCCACTTCTCCCACCGGCCTCTTTCCCTGGGAGGGTTTCCGCCCCTTCACTGTGCCATAAGCAGAAACGGACTTGGAAGCTCGAGACTTCCTCCGGAAACAGGATGCGCCAATGGATAGCTCGATCAGATAAGCTGATGTTCGAAGTGCTTTCCCAGAGCCAAATCGCCGAGTTGCGCGCTGCAGTGGGCCCTACCGGCCTGATTACCGCGGAAAGCCAGCTACAGACCTATGAGTGCGATGGCTTGACCAATTTTCGCGCGCTGCCGGGTGCGGTTGTACTGCCGCAAACTACTGAAGAAGTCCAGGCGATAGTCCGCGTCTGTGCGCGCCACAAGATTCCCTTCGTAAGCCGCGGTGCGGGCACGGGTTTGAGCGGCGGGGCGTTGCCGGCTGTCGGCGGCGTCGTGATCAGCCTGGCGCGAATGAATCGCATTCTTCACGTGGACATTACGAATCGATATGTCGTCGTTGAGCCGGGCGTGATCAATGCGCACGTGACCCAGCGTGTTCTGCCTGAGGGCTACTTCTATGCGCCCGATCCTTCGTCGCAGTCTGTGTGCACCATTGGAGGGAACGTCGCGGAGAACTCCGGTGGCGCGCATTGCCTGAAGTATGGCTTCACGGTGACACATACCCTTGGTCTCGAAGTCGTGCTGCCCAACGGCGAGCTCGCTCACTTTGGTTCGGCCACACTCGACACGCCCGGTTACGATTTGACCGGCGTTTTTGTAGGCTCGGAGGGCACGCTCGGCGTGGCAACGAAGGTAACGTTGCGGATTGTTCGGCGGCCTGAGCTCGTACAGACGTTGCTCGCGGCCTTCGCTACTCCCTCGGCAGCAGGCCAAACGGTGAGCGACATCATTGCAGCGGGTATGTTACCTTCCGCGCTCGAAATCATGGACACACTTGCGATCGAGGCTGCCGAAGCGGCGGTGCATGCGCATTATCCGATGTGTGGTGGATTGCTCCTTGTGGAGCTCGACGGGCCTTGCGACGAAGTGGCGGCATTGATGCGCGAGGTACAGACGATCGCCGACAAGAATGGTGCGTCGGAGATTCGGGTCGCCCAGTCGGATGAGGAGCGGACGCTGATCTGGAAGGGACGCAAGGCGGCTTTTGCGGCGATGGGCCGCATTTCGCCCAACTATATCGTGCAGGATGGCGTGATTCCGCGAACGGCGTTGCCGCGAATGCTCGCAGAGATCGAGCGCATGTCGAAAGCTGTAAGTCTGCGGGTCGCGAACGTATTTCATGCAGGTGATGGCAACCTGCATCCGCTCGTGCTTTACGACCGATCGATTCCTGGCCAGGAAGAAGTTGCGCTCGATCTTTCCTATCGCATCCTCAATCTGTGCGTCGACAATGGCGGCTCCATTACCGGCGAGCACGGAGTCGGTAGGGAAAAGCAGCAGGCATTGGGATACATGTTTCAAGAGCCGGATCTCGATACGATGCAACTCGTGCGCTGTGCGTTTGATCCTGAGAATCTCTCGAACCCGGACAAAGTCTTTCCAAGGCCGCGCCTGTGTGCCGACAGGCCCGGTCCGTACACGCCGCATCCGCTGGAGGCAAGCGGTGTGGCTGAGATCTTCTGATGAGCGCGACCGCAACCATCACTCGCGAAGAGGCTCTTGAACGGCTGGCTGCAATTGCTGGGCATGAGCATTTACGAGTCGCGGCGGAAATGATTCGAGTGGCTCCGTCGAGCGCGCAGGAGATTGGAGACATTTTGCGCTTCGCCGGCGGGAACGGACTCGCGGTTCTGCCCCTCGGCAGCAGCAGCAAGAAAGCCTGGGGCAATCCGGTCGCCGCGCACACCGAGTTGAGCCTGGACCGAATGACTGCATTGCGCGAGCACGCGTGGCAGGACCTGACCTGCACCGTACAGGCCGGTTGCAAATGGGCGGCGATGCAGCACGAATTGTCGGAGCATAGCCAGATGGTGGCGGCCGACCCTTTGTGGCCGGAACTCGCAACCGTGGGCGGAGTGATCGCCGCGAATGACGGTGGCGCCTTGCGATTGAAGTATGGCGGGCTGCGGGATCTCGTCATTGGCATGACGATTGTGCTCGCCGATGGCACCATCGCGAAGACTGGTGGCAAGGTGGTCAAGAACGTTGCGGGCTATGACCTGCATAAGCTCATGATCGGCAGTTTCGGCACCCTTGGCGTGATTACCGAAGTCAACTTCCGCCTGCATCCGATTGAGCGGCATGTTCGCACATGGGCGGTCGAAGCTCAAACTGGGTTGCTTGCCGGGCCGCTACGCGAATTGCTGCACTCGCAGATGACGCTTTCGGGTATTCAGCTTTGCGCGCAGGGGGACCAATGTTCACTGCATGTGCGCATTTGCACGCGTCCTGAGTGTTTCGATGAGCACGCATCGCGATTGCGCAAGATATTCGAGCAGTTTGCGATCACAGAGGCGAGTGAAGCGGTTTGGCAGGCGCGCGAACAGCTGTTCCTGAACGAAGACGCTGTGATCTTGAAGGCTTCAGTGCTGCCGACGCACCTTTGTCCAATCGCGATGGAGATAAACGAAATTGCGGTTCGCGAAGGACTCGAGGTTGCGCTTGTTGGACAGGCGACGGGATTGATGACGATTGCGGTCGGGCCTGCCCAGGACGGTGCCGTGGATAGGGTCGTTGGATTGATTGAGGGTTTACGCGCGAGGCTGCGGCCATCGGGTGGGAGTGCCGTGGTGTTGCGGATGCCGGATGCGATGCGTGGCAGGGTAGACGTATGGAGTTGCCAGTCCGATGCGCTGCCGTTGATGCGAGAGATCAAGCGGCGCTTCGACCCCAACCGCGTGCTGAGCCCGGGGCGCTTTGTGGGAGGAATCTGACCAGTTATGGCGCATACGGCGGCAGCAGATCCAGTTCGACCCTCCAGCTTCGACGGGCACCATCCGCCGGAGCGGGAGCACATTGACGACTGCGTGCACTGCGGCTTCTGCTTGCCGGCTTGCCCAACGTACGTGCTGTGGGGCGAAGAGATGGATTCGCCGCGCGGCCGGATCTACATGATCAAGAAGGCGGCAGAGGGTCAGGCACCGCTCGACGCACGATTCCAGCTTCACATGGACAATTGCCTGGGATGCATGGCCTGCATGACGGCTTGCCCTTCAGGCGTGGAGTACAACAAGCTGATCGAGCCGACGCGCGCGCAGATGGAGCGCAATATTCCGCGTGGGCTGGGCGACCGGATCTTCCGCAAGCTCATCTTTGCCACGTTCCCGCATCCCAAACGTCTGCGGATACTGGCGATGCCGTTGCGCCTTTACCAGAGGAGTGGGTTGCGCGCGCTGGTTCGCGCATCGGGAATCCTGAAGATCATGCCGAAGCGCCTCGTGGCGATGGAAGCGCTGCTGCCCGAAGTGCCGCCGCGACAGGCTGATCCAGTTGCTGTGGATGTGCGTCCTTCTTCCGGTCCGCGACGCCGAGTGGGCATGCTGCGCGGCTGCGTGCAGCAGGTCTTCTTTCCGCATGTGAATGCGGCCACAGAGCGCGTTCTGGCTGCTGAGGGTTGCGAGGTGATCATTCCCGAGGATCAGCCGTGCTGCGGGGCGCTGATGCTGCACTCGGGACTGGAAGCCGACGCTGCGAAGCTGGCGAAGAAGATGATTGCTGCCTTCGAAGCGGCGCAGGTTGAAACCGTCGTGATCAATTCCGCGGGCTGCGGATCGACGATGAAGGAATACGGTTATCTTTTGCGCGACGAGCCGGAGTGGGCGGCAAGGGCGGCAGCCTTTTCGGCGAAGTGCCGCGATATTTCAGAGATTTTGTGCGAGGCGGAGCCGCAGGCCGAGCGGCATGCGCTCAAGATGCGGGTCGCGTACCACGATGCCTGCCATTTGCAGCACGCGCAAGGCGTGCAGAAGCAGCCACGCCAGCTTCTGGCGGGGATTCCGGGGCTCGAAGTGGCGGAGATTCCCGAGAACTCGCTTTGCTGCGGGTCGGCCGGCATCTACAACTTGCTGGAGCCGGACGCGGCGAACCAGCTCGGCGCGCGCAAGGTGGAGAATCTGTTGTCGACGGGTGCAGACGCTGTGCTGTCGGCTAATCCTGGCTGCCTGATGCAACTGATGAACGGGCTGCGGCGGCGCGGGATGCAGACGATGCCGGCCTTTCACCTGGTTGAGTTGCTCGATGCATCCATCCGCGGCGTCGGCGCCGAGGATCTACTAAGAGGTAAGTGAAGTTAACAGTTTCACAGTTCCACAGTTTCACAGAACCTCTCCCCCCCATCCCCTTTGGGGGTTAAGTGCTTTCCCTTTAGTCGTTTGTACCTCGGATCATTTGCTCCAGCCCACTGATTCCAAAGGGGTTAGAGCGTATGATCGTCCTTTTAAAGGAGTTACGGGCGCACGAGGCGGTGCTCGACCGGGCCAGGAACGCCCTGCCCATAGACCTTTTCGCAGCCTGAACTCATTCTAACGATTCGAGGGTAAATTCTCTGCAAATCTCTGCCGGAGGTTTTTTCCAATGCACTCAAGGAGATGCGCCCGGATACGGATAGCTGGCTCTTGACATCGCTCAGGGAGATTGGCCGGCGCTGCCTGTGAATCTATCAAGGCGCACAAGGCGCACAATTCTATCTCGCGCAAAAGTGCTTTGACCTTTGGCGCAATTTTTCCTGATTCTGTCGAGTATGTTTATGCCGCTTTTTCGTCGGCAAACTTCCGTTGCAGCAAATCAACCAGGAGCTGAAGAGCATCCGCCCGCTTCAGGGCCTGGTCATACTCGAATGCGAGCTTCGTTTTTTTCGTACTGGTAGTGGCTGCTTCGAACTTGCTTGCAAGATCCGCGATGTGCAGCCGGGCGGCTTCGACCTGGGCGGTCAGGGAACTGATTTCCAATCTATCGGTAAGAGACTCCAAAGGGACCCCCAACTAAATAAGTTGCGCGCCGAACCCGGAAGTCTTCTCGGGTTCTTCCCTGTCCGGGCCACGGTCAGAGTGGCGCGCATTGGTAGGAGCATACCCCGACGAGAACCCAACAAATGTGATCTAAATCACATTACTCAGGGGCAATCCGAAAAAAGTGATAGGAAGTTAGAAATCAATAAATTCTCTTGACAGAATTAATAATCTTAATTATTGTTGCAAATGTAGTTGAGAAATGCGATTTCTGCGATGGCATCTGACCCCAAACCCGCTACAGATTGGCAAGACCTGCTGCGAATCGCCCAGGGCGCGCCCCTGGTGATCGAGCGTGTGCGCATCCCCGAGAAGCAGATTGCCGTGGAAGGCGAATTCACCCTCCCCCAGCTGGCCCGGCTCAACCTTGAGGACCAGGTCTTCGTCACGGCGTTTCTGCGCTCCCACGGCTCGATCAAGGAGATGGAACAAACCTTCGGGGTGAGTTACCCGACCATCAAAGCGCGGCTCAATCGCATCGCCAGCCAACTGGAGTTTGTCGAAACCAACCCTTCTCCCTCGCGCACCGAGGTGCTTGAGCAGCTAAAAGAGGGAGAGATCACGCCCGCCGAGGCCATTCGCGCATTGGAGGCTCTCCGGTGACCCCGAACATTGCTGTTGTCCATATTCAAACTCCGCATTGGCGGTGCATTCCGCTCTGGATTCCGCTCTTTCTGTTGTGGATTCCCGCCATCATTTTGTCGCCGCTGATTTTTCTGGTTATTTTTGGACTCTCGATCGCGGGCAGAGTGAATCCGTGGAGCGCGATGGCATTGCCTTGGAACCTGGTGTGCAGTTTGCCGGGAACCAATGTGCGCGTGGTTGCCGATGGAGCGAAGGTTTCGGTGCGGATTCTGTAACGGCTTGAAAGAGAAATGTGGCTGGAGATTTCGGCATGGATGGAAAGTGCGGAGGAGTCGCAGTGGGCGGCTAAAGCCGCAATCAATTTGCGGCGCTTGCGGTACGGCTGAACAGCTTAGTGAAGAAGTGATTTTGTGGGCAGGCGGGAAGGCAGCAGGGGCTCAAGCCCGAAGTTGATCGTGAAGCTTTTTGCGGCACGGCTAAAAAGGTTGCGGGAAAAATGGGGAAGAGAGGGGGATTTCCTGATGGAATTCGCTCCGGGCCTAAAGGCCCAGATGGTTCTGCGGATCTTATGCGGGGGTTAAACAGGCCGCGGAAATAGGCTTTAGCGGTGGCACCAAATTAGCAGGGGCTAAAGCCCGACATTGATTTTGAGGCTTTTGCGGCCCGACTAAAGTCGTGCCCTCGTTACAAAACCTCCGAATTCGTCTGCAGGAATGAGTTTTTCCGCAGCCTGTGAAACCCCCGCCTCCTCCGCCCAGAGTTGTTCCGCAGCTTGTGAAGACAGGCCCTGGTACAAGACCCTGCGCCGAAATGGTTTTCCGCGGCTCTTGAAGCGACCGGATTTTCCGCCGAATGCAATGCCGAGCGGCTTGAAAGCGAGATTTTTGCGACAGGTTACGAACTACGAACAAATTCATCTTCGGGAGAATTTTTATGAATGAGAATCGCCGTCAAATTCTGGAATTACTGGCCGCGGGCAAGATCACCGCGGACGAAGCCGAACGGCTGCTGGCCGCTCTGGAACCGGATTCAACTGCAACCGTGGGCACGTTTACAGGAAGCATCCCCGGAGGAAATGGCGCGAAGGATTCGACCGTGAAGACGCGCGCAAAGTACCTGCGCGTGCTGGTTGAGGCCGACGAGTCGATGACTGGAATGAAAGGTCCCACCACGGTGAACGTGCGCGTCCCGATGCAATTACTGCGCGCCGGCGTAAGGCTGGCGAGCCTGATTCCGCTACAGGCGCACGACGAACTCGACGAAGCCCTGAAGCGGCATGGTGTGCCGTTGACGCTGTCGCAGATCAAGCCAGAGAACCTCGAGGAATTGATCGACCACCTGGAAGACTTGACCGTGGATGTGGACGGCAAGGAAGGGAACTCGACGAAGGTTCGGGTGTTTTGCGAATAAGGCAGGGAATAGGGAATGAAGAACAGGGAAAAGGGAGCAAGGAATAGGGGTTGAAACTGGTTGCATAAATACTGCTCGGCCAGCGAGAAACATCCCTCAGGGGCTGAAGTGTCTGCGTGAGAACTACACAAGGTACTTGTAATTCACATCGGAGTTGGGCGACAAGAGAAGCATGTCGCGATTCAAGGTTTACAGCCCGGACCAGGCGTATCTGCTTCCTCCGAGCGTGCGGGACGAGTTGGGCGAGAAGCACTTGTGCTTTTTCGTCCGTGGAGTGATTGAGCGGTTGGATATGAGCGAGTTCGAGTTGAGCTACAGCATCGAGGGCGGCGAGTTGTACGCTCCGCAGTTGATGCTGGGCGTGTGGCTTTACGCTTACGCGCTGGGCATCACCAGCGCGCGGCAGGTGGAGCGGCGATTGGTGGAGGACTTGGCGTTTCGCTACCTGGCTGCCGGCGAGCGAATCGACAACTGGGCGTTGAGCGCATTCCGCCGCCGTCACGGGCGCGCGTTGAACGACGCGTTCACGCAGGTGCTGGAGTGGGCGCAGCAGCAGGGTATGGTGAAGCTGGGCCGGGTGGCGATCGACTCGACGCGCATCGCGGCCAACGCCAGCAAGGATCGTGTGGATTCGGAGCAGGCGCTGCGCGATAGGCGGGCGCAGCTGCGCCGTCAGGTGCGGACCTGGCAGAAGGCCGCCGATCGCGACGATCAGGAGCCGGGCGGGCTGGAGGTGGCCATCGGGGAACTGAACAAGGCGCTGGCCGAGATGCCGCGGCGCATGGAGCGGCTGAAGAAGAGCGGATTGAAAAAGCTGTCGCGGACCGATGAAGACGCGCGCTTTTTGCGTCAGCGCGGCGACAGGTTCGTGCTCGGCTATTCGGGGGAAATTACCGTCTCGGACGATCATCTGATCGTGGCTCAGCGAGTGACGCAGAACGTGACCGACAACGGCTCGCTCGTGCCCATGCTGGACGAGACCGAACAGCGCTGCGGCGCGCCGCCGGGTGCGGTTCTGGCAGACAGCGGCTTCTTCTCGATCGATAACCTTGAACAGATGGAACAGCGCAACATCGACGCTTATGTACCGGACTCCAACATGGCGCGGGCACTGAACCTGGGCGGGCACTGCCGCACCCGGGCCTGCGCCCCGGCTCACCGGCGCATGCGGGCCAAGCTGCGAAGTCCGGCCGGCGAAGCCGCCTACGCGCGGCGCAAGGCAGTCGTCGAACCGGCCTTCGGAGTCCTCAAACAACAGCGTGGAATGAGACAATTTCGCACCCGTGGATTGCAAAACGTAAACAACGAATTCACACTGGCAACGCTGGCCTTCAACATCACCCGGCTGCATGCCCTGCGAGCAGCTTGAAACAAAAAACAGAGCTGCCGGTAACGACAACTCAAAACAGCAACGCCGCTGAACTCGGGCAAACGACGTTCTCACGCAGACACTAAAGCCCCCGCTATTTATAGGTCTTTAATGGCACGACTGAAGTCGTGCCCCTTCAAAGCGGTATACAGGCAACCAGTTCTACGGACCAAGAGAATAGGGAACGGAGAACAAGGAATAAAGTAGCAGGTTCTAGTCTCCTGAGTCATTGATTTCTTGCATACTCCGAAGTCCGGAAATGCAGGTCCTTCGACTCCGTTTGGCCGGATGACCGGCCAAACTCCGCTCAGGATGACCGCGTTATTTATCTTTCGAACTACAGACTCAGGAGACTAGCTGGTTGCACCTGTTTATTGGCCGCGGCGCAAGGGCTTGTTCATCGGCACCACTTGAACCGTCACGTCGCGCACCTCAGAGAGAAAGCGGTTGAGCACCGAGCCGCGCAACAGAATGTCCCAGCGCGAGCGCGCGGACTGGCCAAAGACAACGTGCGAAATGTTCTCCTGCTGCGCAAAGCGGATGAGCGCATCGGAAACATTGCGGTCGGTGAGCATGACCACCTTTGCGCCGAGGTCGCGCGCCATCGTTGGTGTACTCTTCGAGGCGGTGATACGCCTCGGGATCACCATGGCCCTTGTCGTCGGGCGGGGTGACGTAAACCGCGTACCAATTTGTTGCCAGGCGGCCGGCGATGCGTGCGCCAACGCGTAGCAGCCGCTCCGTCCCTGGCCGTGTGCTGAGGCAAACCATTACCTTTTCCGGAATGGGCGCCTGTTCCAGCCCCTGCGTGCGGCGATATTCGGCGGCGCGGTTGCCCACCTGTTCCGCGGTGGTGCGCAGCGACAGCTCGCGCAACATGTTCAGGTTGCCCTTGCGGAAGAAGTTAGCCAGCGACTGCTCGACCTTTTCCGGCGCGTAGATTTTTCCCTGGCGCAGACGGTTGCGCAGCTCGTCCACAGTGATGTCGATATTGACGACTTCATCGGCACGCTTGAAGAAGCTGTCGGGAACGGTTTCGCGGATGGTGGTGTTTGCGGAGCGGTTGACGGCGTCGTTGAGCGTTTCAAGATGCTGGATGTTGACGGCGGTCAAGACGTTGATGCCGGCGTCGAGCAGCTCCAGGACATCTTCATAGCGCTTGCGATTCTTGCTGCCGGGCACATTGGTGTGGGCCAACTCGTCGACGATCACGGTTTGCGGATGGCGCGCAATAATCGCGTCAACGTCCATTTCTTTCAGATTGACGCCGCGATAGGGAATCACTCTTTGCGGAATGATCTCGAGGTCGCGGACCTGGGCTTCGGTTTCCTTGCGCCCGTGGAATTCAACCAGGCCGATAACCACGTCGACGCTCTGCTGGTGTTTCATCAGGTAGGCGTCGTTGAGCATGATGTAGGTTTTGCCTACGCCGGGCGCCGCGCCGATGTAGATGCGCAACTTCGCGGGTTCCCTGGTCTTCTCGATTGTGATCTCGGCCATGGCTCAGCCCACCTCGACAGGATGATGGACGCTGGCCGACACGGCCACAGGAATTGTGAAGCGGAACGTCGAACCGTGACCCAGGCGACTTTCGACGGCAATCTGTCCGCCGAGCGACTCTACCAGCCGCCTTGCCAGCGCGAGGCCCAGGCCTGTGCCTTTGTCAGAAAGAGTGTTGAAGCGGTCGAAGATGGAGCTGAGCCGCTCCGCTTCGATGCCGCGTCCGGTGTCGCGCACGCTGAACTGGACAAAGTTCTTGATCTCTTCTGCGGACAGCAGGATCTCACCCTCTTCGGGTGTATAGCGCAGCGCATTCGACAGCAAGTTGTCGAGAATCGATCGCAGAGCACGGCGATCGGCCTGTACCGCGGACAGATCGGCATAGGCACTCACCTCGAGTCGGATATGCTTCTTGACGGCCTCGTCGCAATAGCGATCGCGGGCCTCGTTCAATGCCTGCAAGGGGCGCACCCGCTCGAGCTTCGGTTCGCGCTTGCCCGTGTCGAGCTCCGCCACTTCAATCAAATCGCTCATCAGATCGTCGAGCCGTTCGGCCTCCTTGCTGGCCGAATCCACCAGCTCGGTTTGCAGCGAGGTCATTTCGCCGCTGAATCCCTGGGCGATCGCATAGAGTCCGCGGCGCAATTGCAGCAGAGGGTCGCGCAGCTTGCGGCTGGCTACCGCGATGAACTGCGTTTTGAAACGATCGGTGTCCTGCAGACTGGTCACGTCTTCAAGCGTGGTGACTGCGCCAAGCAGCCTGCCGTCAGAATCGCGCATGGGCGTGGTGCGCAGGCGGTAGCTGCGCTCCTGCTGCCCAATGCGCATGGGCAACATCGAAGCTTCGTCCTCAGCCGCCACTGCCTTTTGCATCGACACGGCGTCGCGAATCGCGCTCAGAATCTTTTCTCCCCCCGGTGTAGTCGTCAATGCCATGCGATCGCCGACGGCCTCGCCCAGCAATTCTTCCGCCGCCTGGTTCACCTTGATGACGTGCCCCTTGCCGTCGGTGACGATAATGGGTTCGAAGATCGATTGCAGCACGGCGTCGGAGATTTGAAATTCCATTTGCCGCCGGCCGGCCTCAGTGTCGCGCAGCTCGCGCAGGCGCACGGAGATCCGGCTCAAGTCGCTGGCCATGGCGCCAAAGCTGTCGTGGCCGTTCCACTCCACGCGATGCTCCAGATTGCCTTGCGCGATGCGATGCGCATCGCTCGCCAGAGCGCGAAGCGGGCTGAGCACAGAGTAGATGGTCGCCGCCGCAATCACCAGCGAAGCCGCGGCCACGACGTAAGCCAAATGGAGGTGCCCGCCCGCTGCCAGCGTCTTGTGCGTGATGGCCACCAGGCCTGCCGTCAGGCAGCCGAGGAGCGCACAGCCGAGAATAAGTCGCTGAGTAAGGTTGAGCATGACAGGTGTCCGCACCCGTGAAAAGGGGACAACCCCATTCTCGCGGATGTAGCCTCAACCTGCAACGTCGGCGCTCGAGAGAACAGATTGCAGAGCCGGAATCACGGGATTTGACAAACGGCCAGCGCGCGGTTGTGCCAGCGGC
The DNA here is from genome assembly GCA_963758785.1 of uncultured Acidobacteriaceae bacterium. Lineage (GTDB taxonomy): Bacteria > Acidobacteriota > Terriglobia > Terriglobales > Acidobacteriaceae > Telmatobacter. The sequence goes on along the minus strand of CAVWXA010000002.1, from coordinate 836,731 downwards.
AGCCAAGGCCCTGCGGCTGCGGATAGGAGACCAATACCCAATCGACGCCGAACTCGGCCTTCAGCCGCTCGAAGTCCGCGAGATTGAAGCGGCTCCAACCCGCCTGCGCCTGCACCTGGCGGAGCCAGACCGGCCCTAATTCGGGCACTTGCGTGACGACCGCAGCATCTTTCACGGAATCGGCAAGCTGGCTGCGCTCGGCAAGCGCGCGGAATCCGTGGTAATCCTCGCCAGGCGCAGCCATGTAGTGCGGATCAAGCGCAAAGAATGCGTTGGCGGGAGTATTGGTGCGGATCCACGCGAAGGCCTGCAGCCATGGGTTGAAGGGCTCACGTCCGGGAAGCTCAAGATGCTGGCTGCCGGCAAACTCGGCGCACTGAAAGGTAAACATGCCTGCGTTCGCGGCGAGCAAAAACGCTGCCCAGCGCCAAACGCTCCGCTTCAATAGAAATTTTCCCAGCAGGCAGCCGGCTATCAGAACGAAAAGGAAGTACACGAGGTGAAGGTAGCGCATGGGCTGCAACGGAGTGAGCCGCACCAGGGATGGCGGCCATAGCAGGAGCATCGCGAGCGCCTGCTGAAAGACGCCATAGGCAAAAGCGGCGAGAGCGAACCGGGACAGCAAATGATTCCCGCGATTGCCCGCGATGCGCCAGAGCAGCCAGAAGAAAAACAACGGGGCCAGCGCGCCGAGCCATTCATACCAGGTCCATTTATAGAGGTAGTAGTAGGTGCGCGTATCGAGGGCCTTGCGCCACGCGAGATCTGCGGGCTCGAAGACCCATCCCAGCGGCATCAACGCAGCCGCCGAAGTTCCCCATGCGCGGAAGCGGAATGGGTGGTCGGGAAGTAATGCGAGCGTGAGAAAAATGCAAAATGAAATGCCGAACGCGGCCATCAGAGGATGCAGGAGAAAAGCTACAACGAGCAACGGCGCCGCTTGCCAGCGCTTGTCGTTCAGGATGAGGGAGACGGCCAGCAAAATCATGGCCGTGGCCAGCGTACGCGGATGCAGATGCTGATCGACCAGGTAGAGCGCAGTTCCCGACACGGGGAGCGTGAACATGGCGGCGACCAGCGCTACGCCTGCCCATCGAGCGCACTCTTCGCGAAAAAGCCGGTTGGCGATCTTCTTCACAGCCCACAGGATCAGGAAGAGTGCAACGAACTGCCAGAACAATTCCGCCCACGCCACCGGCATACCGGTCCAGCGGACAAAATGGGCCATCCAGCCATCGAAGAGCGTGGCTTCCAATTGCAGACGGAAAAAATTTGCATTATGCGGGAAGAGCGCGGGATTCAGATCGGCTTTGACCGCGGTCAGGTAGATCGTGTCGTCTTCAAGGCCGGGGTGGTAGCCCATGACCAGAAATCCCAGAACCGTGAAGAGCAAAACACCGGGAAGCTCAAAAGAGAAACGCTTGCGCGGCAACCGCGCTTCGCGGATCGGTTCGAGAACAGGTGCTACGCAATGCGCCACATTGCCTAGCATACCGTTTCGAATCGGGGCGGCGTGGGTGAGCCTGCTAGAGCTGTGGCAGCAGCATGCGCAGCAGGAGAAACGCTCCCACCCCGGCGAAGAAAACGAGCGCCATGCGGATGCCAGGCTCGCGGTTTACTTCGGGCACGAGGTCAGTGGCGGCCACGTAGAGAGCAACTCCGGCGGCGAGCGGCAATCCGAGGGGCACCCAGGCAGGCACGAGCTGAATGACGAGCACGCCCGCCACCGTGGCGCCCGCTAACGCAACCGCGGACCAGAAAGCTGCCGCCCGGCTCTGTCCGCTCGCCAACATCACGCTGGCCATCGTGAATCCCTCCGGCGCCTTGTGCAGCAGGATGGCGAGAAAGATCAGCCAGCCGAGCCACGCGGAAAGCGCAAAGCCCGATCCGATGGCGACGCCGTCAAAGAGCGCATGGAAACTGAGGCCGCCCAGCACAGAGTAGCTTGTGCGCGCGGAGACGAACTCGGCGTGATGCGTCTCCTCGCCGTAGTGGAAGTGGGCGTTGATGGTGTGCTCGAGCAGGTGCATGACGCAATAGCCGCCCATGATGAGGATGGCGCCCATGCGGGGATTCAGCTTCATGCCTTCGGGCGCCATCTCAAGGAGCGCCGTTGCCATGAGGAACCCGGCCCCGAGCGCGACAAAGTAGCGGAGATAGCGCTCCACGCCGTGCGCGCGGACCAGCACCAACCCGCCGGCCACGTCGGCCAGCGCGGCGATCACGCCGAGGAACAAGGAAAGTTTGAGCATCGGCTCTTACCCGCTGTGCCGGATGTGGACCACGTCGCCGTCCTGCACCACGTATTCTTTGCCTTCAAGGCGCAACGTGCCTTTGGCGCGCGCCGCAGCCTCGGAGCCGGCGTCGAGCAGGCTGTCCCAGCGAATGGTTTCAGCGCGGATGAAGTGATGCTCGAGGTCGGTGTGAATTGCTCCTGCGGCCTGCGGCGCCTTTGAACCCAGTGGAACGGTCCAGGCGCGGCACTCGTCTTCTCCCGCGGTAAAAAAGCTGATCAACCCCTGCAGCTCATAGCTTTTGCGGATCAGACGCACGAGGCCGCTTTCGTTCAGGCCGTAACTTTCAAGGAAATCCGCGGCCTCGGCGTCGTCCATGTCTGCGAGCTCCGCCTCCACTTTGCCGCAGATGGCGGTCGCGCCGGCGTTGGGCCGCTGGGCGGCTGCATCAAGTTTGTAGCGGGCCACAGCTGCGTCCAGATCGGCGCCCAGGGTCGTGCTTTCAGTCACATTAAGCACATAGAGAATCGGCTTTTGCGACAGAAACATGAAGCCTTTGATGAGTTTCTTCTCTTCCGCTGTCATCTCCAGCTCGCGCAACGGGATCTCCTTCTCCAACGACTCTTTCGAGCGGAGCAGCAGCGCCTGCTCCCGCTCCAATTCGCCGGTGCGTCCCTTTTTCATGTCTTTTTCTACGCGCTCCAGACGTTTTTCCACTTGCGTCAGGTCGCTCACCATCAGGTCGAATTCGACACTTTTCGCATCGCGCAGCGGATCGATGGGTCCATCGTGGGGAATGGCGTCGTCTTCGAAAGCGCGAAGCACATGAATCAGAGCGTCCACGTTGCGTAGATTGGTCAGGAATGCAGTTTCCTTGAGCGCCTCCTGCCCGATTGCCGCGACGTCGACAAACTCAACCGACGCAAAGGTGGTCTTTTTTGGCGAGTAGAGGGCCGACAGCTTTTCCAGTCGCTCATCGGGGACGCGAGCCACGCCAATGTGCGCCTCGCGCGGGTTGGAGCGCCCGTGCTCTTCAATTTTTGCTTTGGTCAGAATTTTGAACAGCGACGTTTTGCCCACCTGCGGCAGGCCGATAATACCAGTCTTCATAGATGAGTCCGTTGCGGCAGCTTTACAGCATCAACCTGTGAGTTGAGCCTCTTCGATGATACAGGAATGGTTCTCGGCGTTTCCTGATTGCGCGGCGTGCGACGGTCAACTGCGCGTGGTTTCAGCCCACGCCACCAGCACAACGGTTGCCAATCCCATCACCACAATCGCTTCTTCAACGAATTCGCTGCGGTTATGCAGCTTGTTGAAGTGAGCCGTGATGGCGTTGGAGGGATCGGTGGTGTCGATGGTTCCACCCTCGGCAATGCGGTCGCGCTCCATCGCCGGAATAATGCCATATTGCGAGTAGACGGTACAGGCGAGCATTCCCACGGTAAGAATCATGGGCGCCAGCACGGTGCGCGGCTTGTAAATACCCCAGGCCGGAGCCAGAGCCATCACTGCCAGCGCCACCATCCCCGAGACCAACCCCATCCCATGCAAAATGCGAATCAACTGGCCGACAATCATTCCGGCGGCATGCGTATCGGGCTGCAGCGAAGTGAACGTGATGGCCGCAACGACGGGGAAGAAAATCTCCGCGCCTAACCAGACGATGAGTGCAAGAGAAAGCAGTGTGCGAAGCAAGGTCTTCATGAAAACAGCTTACAGCCTGCAGCGAGCAGCGATCAGTGAACAGAGAACTGAAAGACGCAAAATCGTGCAATTCAGGAAGTGTTCCGGAATGCGCAATCGTTCTGTGAGCCGTGAGATGGCCGGAAACCTGCCGCGAGGAGCGAAATCTAGCCTGGTGGGTCTGAAGTTCATTGAAGAACAACCGCAGATCCCTCACTTCGTTCGGGATGGCAACTGCGTTTTGGGCGTGTGTGCGGTGGGAGAACGAGGAAAAGCAACCACGGATCCTTCGGCTGTTGTTTACGAATCCATGTAGTCCCGAGCGCGGCGGAAATCGGCCGGCTCATACTCGTACCAGTTCCGGCTGAGATCGTCCAACGTGGGATTGGCCGACTCGATGATTGCGATCTTCTTTGAGCACCTCCAGCCTTTGATTTCCTTTTCGCGGGCAATGGCCTTCTGCACATCCTGATGCCGTTCAAACCAAACCAGGCGATCGCAGTTATACCGTGCGGTGAAGCCACCGTGCTCTTTCCATTTGCGCTGGAAGGTGCGCTTGTGTAAATCGCCAGTTACGCCGACGTAAAGTGTGTGGCTGCGGCTGGCCATGATGTAGGTGACGTAAGAGCCCTCGTGCATGTTGCGATCGTAAACTGAAACTGCGGAATGGAATGTGATGTAAGAGACAGCCGCGGATGCCTCACTTCGTTCGGGATGACAACTGCGTTTTGGGGCCTGGGTGCGGTCGGAGAATGGGGAAGAACAACCGCAGATCCCTCACTTCGTTCGGGATGACAACTGCGTTTTGGGGCCTGGGTGCGGTCGGAGAATGGGGAAGAACAACCGCGGATCCCTCACTTCGTTCGGGATGACAACCGGGTTTTGGGGTCCGTGGGCATTAGGAGAACGCGGAGAAACAACCGCAGATTCTTCGACTCCGTCTGGCCCAGGAGCGGGCCAAACTTCGCTCAGGATGACAGGCTGATTTTTGATACAAACTTTTGGAACGGGAGACTAGCTTTTTTTCAACGCACGTTTCAGGACCGTTTCCAGTGCCGACTTTTGTTCGGCGTATTCATCGGGCGGCAATGTGCCGGCGATCTTCTCGCTCTCGAGAGCAAACAGCTCTTCCTTGAGCGCGTTCAGCAACGCGGAATTCCTGACGGGAGGGCCGGTCGTTGAGTGGGTGATCGGCGCGGAGTGAGTTGGCGAGGTATAGGCCGGCGGCAGTGCCATTGTGCCCATGGCAACTGGGGCTCCCGCTGCAGCCATCGCAGGCTTGCGCAGAAGGAAGCCTGCTGCGGCCGCCAGCAGCAGTGCGAGTCCGCCCAGAATCCACCACTTGTACTTCGAGAGCGGATCGGGTGTATCGATGGGCACGCCGATGCCGCCGCCGGGCCCGCTACCGGGGCCAACCGCAGCCGGTGCGCCGTTGTCGCCCTGGCTGCCTTGCGCGCCCTGATCCTCGCGCGGAAACGACCCCGTTCCGGAAATTGAAAACTCGACGGCCTTGCCCGGAGTGGCGTCCCGGGTCACAAACGTCTGCACAGACGGATCCTGCGGAGATTGCTCGAAAGTCGAACCGCTGGCCGCGGTAAAGGTCATCGACTTCGGCAGCACAATCCAGTCGGTTTGCGTCGGCAGCGACACGAGCGAATGAAAAGTGTACTTCGAGCTGCTGTAGGGAAGATTGTACTGAACCTGGAAGAGCGTGCCTTTGCCGCCCTCGTCGGGCTGGATAGGGAAGTTGAAAGAGTAGCGGCCTTTGGGGCCGTCAGGTTCGACCTTCACGCTGGTGGGCAGGCTCCCGGCGCCGGGCCGTTGCGCAGACACGTCGCCGAGCACGGCGTCGTCGGGCAGAACCACATCAAACGAGTGCTTGCTCCACTGCGCTGTCGGCGGCGTACTGGCGTTGTGCACTTCGTAGCGCTCAACGACGCGAAGTTGGCCATTGTCGCTCTCAATTCCGGTGACATGTTCGCCGATGGAAACTCCGCTCACTTTGGCTGCCACATCGTACACCGAGACGTCGCCCGTCCCGCCGCCCTGAGGCGTGGGAATAAAGTAGTCGGCTCCCTGGTGCGTGACGCGAACGAGATAGGGATTGCTACCGGGCAAATTGAGCGAATAGTGGCCTCGCGCGTCGGTGGTTGTGCGTCCCACCTCGCTCATGCCGGTCATGGGTTCAACCAGCACTGCGGCGTCGCCAACGGCAGGCTTGCCGGTGGTCTTGTCGGTCACGGTTCCAGAGACGGTTGCGGCTTGTGCGAGCGCGCCTGCGAAGATGAACAATAGCGAGGCAAAGAGTATTGCGAATTTTGTCGATCTCATGACGGTGATCTCATTCCTTACATCGTGCCTTGAATCATTTGTGCGAAAGGCAGCCGCAGGTCCTTCGACTTCGAATGCTCGCAGCAGCGAGCAACCTTCACTCAGGATGACAGCGTGTTGCGGAGGGTGGCCTTCATGCCTGCTGTAAATGGTCGATCTCGGCCAGCAGCATAGCGGCCTCATGTTCAAGCTGTGTACGTTGCGCCTGGAAATCCTCTTCAGGATATTTTCCCGCGCGGTACTCGAAGTTCAAGTCGCGCAGATTCTCATAAAGCTGTTCCTTGCGTTCCAGCAGATAATCCAGGCGCGTCTTCTCTCTCTGGCTGGCGAAGCCGTTCTCCGGCCAAAACGTGTAGAGCAGGAGCGCGAAGAGAAGAAACAGTCCGGCAATCAGGCCTTCAGTTTCCGTCATGACTTAAAACCCTCCCTGGCTGCCGGATCAATATCCGTCTCGCGGCGAATGCGATCCAGCCGCCCGCGTTCCGCCGGATCAACAACAGCGGCCGCGTCCCCCGCTACCGCAACCTGAGGCTTGCCGCCCAACCCGCCCCAGCGGCGGATGAGCAGAATCGTCCCGAGCAACGCCGCGGCAAACACGGCAAACGGAGCGATCCAAGCCACCAGGTCGAAGCCTTTTGTTGTGGGCGCGGCCAGAACGGTGGCGCCGTACTTGGCGACAAAAGCATCGAAGATTTGCTGATCGTTCATGCCCGCCGCGATGTCTGTGCTCAGGATGGACAATTCCGCATCCCTGTCGGGACATCCGACGTGATCGCATTCGCCCAGCAGTTGCGCACATCCGCACTGGCACATGAGCTGGTGGCTCAGGGTATTCAGCCGTGAAGTCGGGCTAGTCGCGCCGAGTGAGAAACAAACGGCGACGGCCAGCACCGCCGCTTCCACGGCTTTCAGCCAAAAAGAGAAACGCCCGGCAGGGGCTAAAGCCCATTTTGATTTTGCGGCGACTTCGGCACGAGTAAACTCGTGCCCTGATACAGAACTTTCCGGTCCATGGGTTTTTCCGTGGCTTGTCAAGTCGCGTCCTGATACAGAGCCGTGGTTCAACACACCCTTCATCAGTCGCCTCCCTTGAGCGCGGGCTCGGCAGGCGCCGCTTGCGCCGCGGGAACGCGCAAGGCCGCAGTCGCCGGCGAGAGGCTGGGAACCAGCGCAATGAATGTGCCAACGACCATCACGACCAGGCCAACCCAGATCCAGCCCACGAGCGGATTGAGAAATGCCTTGATAATCGGCTGGCCGGTATCGGGATTCGTGCCTTCATACACCACGTACAAGTCCCAGCTTGGAACCGAGTGAATGGCGACCATGGTTTGCGGCTGGCCGCTGGCAAGATAGAAGCGCTTCTCCGGCGTCATCTGAAACAGCTTTTTGCCGCCCTTGGACACGTCGAGCATTGCGTAGTCGGAGTTGTAGTTCGGGTTCGAGTCCTGCGTGAAGCCGACGCACTCCAGCGTGTAGGGCCCGATATTCATCTTGCTGTGCAAGCCCATTTCGCTTTCCGATGCTGCGATTGAAGGCCGAGCCGCCCAGCCCGATGCACGACGACCACCACGCCGATATGAACGATGTAGCCGCCGTACCGGCGCGTATTGCGCCGCGTGAGCAGCCACGTGGCCGCGAAACAGATTGCGGCCGGTCTGCCGAGAGATGACGCCGGCGCCGCGAAGAAACTCGCCGCAATCGCGGTGAGCACCGCCGCGGCAGACGGCAAAAGCCAACGAGCGCATAAAAGCTGCCTGAGTCGAGAGAACCGTCCTTCCACGGCCGCACGCCGACGGCCAGGCAAACAATCACCGTGGCCCACAGCGCGATGACCGGCAGCACAAAATTGCGCTTGATGGCCTTGAACGATGTGGAGCGCCACGGCAGCAGCGGACCTACGCCGGTAAGGAACACGAGAAACAGCCCGATGGGCACAGCCACGCGGTTGTAGAACGGCGCGCCCACCGTGACTTTGCTGCCCTACAACATACTCCGAGAGGATGGGGAACAGCGTGCCCCACAAAATCACGAAGCAAGCCGTCAACAGCACCAGATTGTTGAAGAGGAAACTCGACTCGCGGCTCACCAGCGATTCCAGGTGGTGCTCCGTTTGCAGGTGCCCGCGCTGCAGGATGTAGGTGAAGATGCACACCGCCAGCACGATGCCCATGAAGACAACGAACCATGTTCCGATGGACGATTGCGCAAAGGCGTGCACCGAACTCACCAGTCCGGCGCGCGTGAGCAGCGTGCCCAGCATGGTGAGCAGGAATGTGGAGAAGATCAGCCACACGTTCCAGCTCTTCATCATGCCTTTTCGCTCCTGCATCATCACCGAGTGCAGAAAGGCGGTTCCGGTCAGCCAGGGCATGAAGCTCGCGTTCTCCACCGGGTCCCATCCCCAGTAGCCGCCCCAGCCGAGCACGGCGTAGGCCCAGTGCATGCCGAGAAAAATGCCGCAGGTCAGAAACAGCCAGGTCACCATGGTCCAGACGCGCGTAATCCTGATCCACTTTTCGCCCGGGTAGCGCATCATCAGCGCGCCGAGCGCAAAGGCAAAGGGAACCGAGAACCCCACGTAGCCCAGGTAAAGCATGGGCGGATGAATCACCATCTCCGGGATACTGGAGCAGGGGATTCAGCCCGTTGCCGTCGTCAGGAATGGCGCCCTTGAGCAGAGCGAACGGCGGCGCGGCAAAATTCAACAGCAGGAGGAAGAAAACCTGAATGCCGGCCAGAATCGAGCCCGCGTAGGCGTAGAGCTTCACATCGGTCTTATGCCGCAGCCGCAGCACAAAGCCATACGTGCCCAGCAGCCACGCCCAAAGCAGCAGCGAACCTTCCTGGCCGCTCCACAGCGCCGCAAATTTGTACGGGATGGGCAGCGCGCGGTTGGAGTGCTCGAGGATGTAGGTGATGGAGAAGTCGTTGGTAAAGACCGACCAGATGCAGCGCGAAAGCGGCCCCGGTGATCGCCCAGAAACCGGCGATTCCGGCCCGGCGCGCGGTATCGGCCAGCCGCTCCGGCGAAATTCGTGCCGGCTGTCCGGTGGCAATCAGCCGCAACGCCAGTGCTCCTGCCAAAAGATTGTAAGCGGCCAGAGCTAAAGCGATAAGAAGACAAAAACTGCCGAAAGTGGCCATTAGAACTCCAGGATCATTCTTGCACGCACGAAGGGAAGGCGGTAGACCTTCCCGACGAAGGTATTGTCTATCCATGATAGGACTTTCGGTGTGATTTGGCTCACACAGCGTACGGCGTGGACGACGCGAGGAGGAGACATCGAGCAGATTCGGCGAAACTTCAGCATCACATTGCTCGCAAGAGGCTTCGCTCGGCGACGGGCGGCCGAGGTCGCTCAGACGCAAAGAATCGTGAAGGGTCAATGGCCGCGTAGAAGATACTTTACTGTCAGGCGACGGCATTCTTCTGTTGCTCTCGAGCATTTGGCGGGTAACGGCCAGCATTTTCGGCGACAAAAGGGCGGGGAAGAATGCCACCGGTCATCGGTGTAATCGGCGGGTCTGGAGTCGGCCGCGCCCAGCACCAGCACCGGCATAGCCGGCATCCGCGCGTGCAATTCGGCCACGAAGGCCGGCCCGCCGATTCCCGGCAGTGAGTGCCGGAGATGACCAGGCCGAGCTTGCCGGCAAACTCCGGCTGTTCGATGAGGCAAAGTGCCTCGGCGGCATCGGTCGCGCGGCGCACATTGCCGAATTGGCGACCCAGGAGCGACATTATAAGGATGCCTGGAGGGGATCGTCGTCCACCATAAGAATGTTGCCATGTGCCCTGATATGGCGCGCTCGAGCCCGCAGAGGCGCACCTATCCACTATTAACTATCTGGATATTAGGATGGCTCAGGCCGGGCATCCGGTTGCCCGCGGCGGGCTCTCCAAACCGTCTTACCCGAAGAGAAATTCCTTTTCGCGCAGCTCTTTGATGGTGTCGCGCAGGCGGGCAGCCTTCTCGAACTCGAACTTCTTCGCCGCCTCGCGCATCTCGGTTTCGAGCTTGGCGATGTAGGCGTCGAGTTCCGCCTGCGAGTTGAACTCGGGAATGCCGGCCGCTCTCTTCCTCGTCCACTTCGCCGTACTCGGCCTTCAGAATGTGCGCCAGGCCCATCTCCACCTGGCTGATGATCGATTGCGGCGTGATGCCGTTCTCTTCGTTGTAGGCGCGCTGGATCGCGCGGCGGCGATCGGTCTCGTCCATCGCCCGCCGCATGGAGTCGGTGATCCTGTCCGCGTAGAGAATCGCCCTGCCCTCGAGGTGCCGCGCCGCGCGGCCCATGGTCTGGATCAGCGAGCCGGCCGAGCGCAGAAAGCCTTCCTTGTCCGCATCGAGAATCGCCACCAGCGAAACCTCGGGCAGGTCGAGCCCCTCGCGCAGCAGGTTGATGCCGATCAGCACGTCGAACTCGCCCTTGCGCAGGCCGGCCAGCAGCTTCACCCGCTCCAGCGTCTCGATCTCGGAGTGCATGTAGCGGCAGCGCACGCCCACCTCGGTGTAGTAGCCGGCCAGGTCCTCGGCCATGCGCTTGGTCAGCGTGGTCACCAACACTCGCTCGTTGCGTTTGGCGCGGTCGCGAATCTCGGCCAGCAGATCGTCGATCTGGCCCTTCACGGGCCGAATCTCGACTTCGGGATCGACAAGGCCGGTGGGCCGGATCACCTGCTCGACGACCACGCCGCCGAGCGCGTCAGCTCATACGGCCCCGGCGTGGCCGAGACGTAGATCGTCTGATGCATGCGGTTCTCGAACTCGTCGAACTTGAGCGGCCGGTTGTCCATCGCCGAGGGCAGCCGGAATCCGTAGTCGACCAGAGTCTGCTTGCGGCTGCGGTCGCCGTGCCACATGCCATGCACCTGCGGAATCGTGGCGTGGCTCTCGTCCACAAAGAGCAGAAATCGCGCGGGAAGTAGTCGAGCAGCGTGGGCGGCGGCTCGCCCGGCAGCCGCCCGCTGAAGTGGCGCGAGTAGTTCTCGATGCCGTGGCAGTAGCCCATCGACTTGATCATCTCCAGATCGAAGCGCGTGCGCTGGTGAACGCGCTGCGCCTCCACCATGCGGCCTTCGGACTCAAGGTGCGCGACCCACTCGTTCAGCTCGGTCACGATCGAATCGATGGCTTCGGATCTTGCGCTCCGGCTGGACTACGTAATGGCTCTTGGGATAAATGGGCAGCCGCGAATACTTCTGCTTCACGGTGCCGAAGAGCGGATCGATCTGCGACAGCGATTCGATCTCGTCGCCGAACATCTCGATGCGATAGGCGTTCTCGTCGTAGGTGGGGAAGACCTCGATCACGTCGCCGCGCACGCGAAACGTCCCGCGACGAAAATCCGTGTCGTTGCGCTCGTAGAGAATCTCCACCAGCCGCCGCGTAATGTCTTTGCGGCTGATCTGCTGGCCCTTTTCGAGCAGCAGCAGCATGCCGTAGTAGGCCTCCGGCGAGCCGAGACCGTAGATGCAGCTCACCGAGCTTACGATGATCGCGTCGCGCCGCTCGAAGAGGCTGCGCGTGGCCGAGAGCCGCAGCTTGTCGAGCTCCTCGTTGATCGTGGCTTCTTTCTCGATGTAGAGGTCGCCGGCGGGAATGTAGGCCTCGGGCTGGTAGTAGTCGTAGTAGCTGACGAAGTACTCGACGGCGTTCGAAGGGAAGAACTGCTTGAACTCGTGATAGAGCTGCGCGGCCAGCGTCTTGTTGTGCGCCAGGATCAGCGCCGGCCGGTTTGACTGCTCGATCACCTTGGCCATGGTGAAGGTCTTGCCCGAGCCGGTTACCCCGAGCAGCACCTGGTGCTTTTCGCCCGCCGCCAAGCCCCTCCATAAGCTGGTCGATGGCGCGCGGCTGATCGCCCTTGGGCTTGTAGCTGGTGACGAGCTGAAAGTCCATATTGCGATTTTAACAGAGAAGCGAAGGAAAAGCGAATATGTAGCCGGCGTCTGCAGTTACGCTCCTGAGCTGCTTATCAGGGTTGAATGAACGTGCCGGTCTTCTGCACGAACGAGACTGAACCCGAGGAGGGCGGGGTTGAGTAGAAGGCAAATTCCTGTGCGCTGCCGCCGTAGATATCCGCGACCCAATAAACCGTTGCGCCTGCCGTGGCTGAACCCAGAAAGCCGGTGAGCGCGCTCAGATTGGGAATGGTGATGGACGTTGCGCTGCCCTGGTAGGTGCTCGTCGCCAGGACCGTGATGGTGTCGAGCGTGGTCGCGGTTGGCTCCCACTCGATCTCACCTTCCTGCGCCGTCGCTGCCATGCCGGAGAATCCCGAGTAGCTGAAATTGAATGTGGGCAAAACAGCGGCGGTGGGGCCGGCATAGGTCCAGGCAGCGGGAAGATCGATAGTGGCCGATCCTCCGGTTGTGGTGTCCTGTGTAATTCCCACGGCAGCGGTGTGGGTGGCCGTATCGTTGGTGTTGGCTTCAAAGCTGTAGAAGTCTCCGGTGGCGACCGAAGCCGACGGCATGCCTGGATATTGCGTGGTCGCATTGGTGGAGAGATAGAACGAAGTTCCGGCGGCGGTGAAATATTCAACAGCTTCGGCCGGCGGGGTTACATCGCCAGCGGGAACGCCGTTGACGGTGAGCGATTGGGTAGTGGTTTCGTCAGTGGTTGCGAAGACGATGTTGCTGCCGCCATTGACGGCACCGGGCACCGTCTGGCTGCGCAGGATTTTCACCGCGAGAACTGTGCCGGAAGAGTTGACGGCGAGAAAAGCGATGTCGTTCGATCCGGTGAGCAGGCTCGCGTTGAATGATCCGGTGGCTGCGCCGACGCTGGTGCCGTAGCTTTGATTGCCGCGAATCATCACATTTGTCGCCCCGGGAATTGCGGAGGCATCCACGGTACCGGTCGCGCTGCCGGTTGTTCCGGCGGAGGCATAGCAATTCACGGTAAACGAGGCGCCATCCTGCGTGCTTGCCTCAATCACATTTTCTGCAGTGACGGTGTTGCCGAAGCCTGCGGCCGGGGGGCAAACATAGGCGATCGCGTAGGTCGTGGTCCCGTTGGGAACAGAGACGGAAAGCTTGCCGGCCTGCAGCGTTGATGTGGCGAACGTGCCCGTGCCAATTTGGACGGCGACCGCGGTGGGCGTACCACCCGTGAAGGTGTAATTCACCGTCGTCGGATTGGGCGTTTGTGTAGTTCCACTCGCGTTGGTGCTTCCTCCGCTGCACCCGGCGAGAACGGCGATTGAAAATGTGGCAAACAGGATCGACAGTTGGTTTGGACGCACACTAACCTCCAGGAAGATAGCGACCGGGGATCTCATCTTCTAAAAAGACAATTCGTAACTCTCAACTCGCTTATGCGTGGTTCTATACTTCGGGAGATAGTGAGTTTGAGGCCACGTTCGTTGCAACATAATTTTGGATCGCTCTCAGATTGCGATGAGAGAAAAGCGAGCCGAGTTGGAAGCGCCGCGCTGCACACGAATTACTTGGGTAATGCCGCAATGGCCGGCCGCCATGCGGAGGCGCGGCGGCAGCGGCAACTTCTACGCGAACTTCAGCCTTGTAGACTGATCGCATGGCCAAGCGAATCGGCGTGCACCTGGGGACGGCTGGCGGTGCTTCCAACGCCGTCGAGCGCGCCCGGGAGATCGGCGCCAATACTTTTCAGATCTTTTCTTCAAGCCCGCGCATGTGGCGTGCGCCCAAAGTCGATCCCAAACAGGCTGCACGCATGCGGGAGTTGCGCGCCAAACTGGACGTGGGCCCCCTGGTCATCCACACCAGCTACCTGGTGAACGTTTGCAGCCAGACCGACGGAGATTCGCGAGAAAAGCGTGGCTGCGTTCCGCGGCGAGATCGAGCGGGCGCTGACTCTTGGCGCCGAGTATCTCGTCCTGCATCCGGGCTCTTGGAAGGGGCTTACGCGCGACGAGGGTTTGAAGCTCGCGGCCGACTCGATCCAGCGCGCCATCGACGGGTTGCCGTGGCAGGGAACTGGCTTCCATATCTTGATTGAGAACACGGCCGGCGCGGAGTTTTCGCTTGGTGGCAGCTTTGAGCAGGTCGCAGTGCTTGTCGAGCGCCTCAAGAGCCACGCGCCGGTGGCCGTTTGTCTGGACACCTGTCACACGCACGTTTCCGGATGCGATTTGCTCACCGCGGAAGGCTACTCGGAAACGATGAAGCAGGTGGCTGCGACCGTGACATTCGATGCTGTACGCGTGTGGCACTGCAACGATGCGAAGGCGGCGCGGGGTTCCAAGCTCGATCGCCACGAGCACATTGGCGAGGGAATGATGGGAGTGGAACCGTTCGGCTGGCTGTTGAACGATCCGCGATTCGACCATTGCGCCTTTATTGCGGAGACGCCGGTGGACGAGCCCGGCGACGAGGAACGCAATGTGCGGGCGCTCAAGAGGCTGGTGAAATGATCTTGCATATTGTACCATTGTGCGGTACAGTGGTATGAAAGAGGGGCAGCGGCATGATCGTGGGATTCCGTGACCGTTGGTTACAGGAATTCTTTATCCATGATCGGGCCGGCCGAAATATTCCGCCAGATTTGGAAAACAGGCTGTTCCGAAAATTGCAATTGCTCGACGACGCTACTTCGGATGCCGATCTTCGGATCCCGTTGAGCAACCATTTTGAAAAGCTGCGCGGTAACCTCGCTGGGTGGCACTCGATTCGCGTGAACGACCAGTGGCGCCTGATTTTCCAATGGAACGGTAGCCGGGGCGAAGCTGCCCAGGTTTACCTCGATGATCACAGTTACCGGTGAGGTGGCGTCATGCTAAAGACAGAACGAAAGCCCGTGAGCGTCGGCGAAATGCTCGTGGAGGAATTCCTGAGACCATTTGGGCTGACGCAAAGCAGTTTGGCAGCGGCGATGGGCGTACCGCGAAAGCATGTGAACGAGCTATGCAACAATCGCCGCGCGGTAACGGCAGACACCGCTCTAATGCTTGCACGCGTCTTCAGGAACACGCCGGAATTCTGGCTGAATACGCAGCGTCGCACAGAGTTGTGGGAGGCACTGCATACACCCTCAAGGCGCCAGCGCATTGATCGCGCCCGGGAACTGCGCTCAGTTGCTTAGTGGTCGCCTGTGTGCGCCTCTCATCCGCCGTTTACACTGAAGAGTGATGGCGGACGAGAAAGAACAACAGCGATACGATCCGGCGGCGATCGAGCAGAAATGGCAGCAACGCTGGGACGCGGGCCCCAAGCTCTATGCCGCGGAGCCCGCGACCAGCAGCAAACCCAAATACTACGTGCTTGAGATGCTGCCCTATCCGAGCGGCCAGTTGCACATGGGCCACGTGCGCAACTATTCGATCGGCGATGCACTGGCGCGCCAGATGTGGATGCGCGGCTACAACGTGCTGCACCCCATGGGCTGGGATGCCTTCGGGCTGCCGGCAGAAAACGCAGCGCTCAAAAATGACACGCCTCCGCGTGAGTGGACGCTGGGCAACATCGCCGCCATGAAGCGGCAGATGCAGCGTATTGGTTTCAGCTACGACTGGACGACGGAAGTGACGACCTGCCTGCCCGACTACTACCGCTGGAATCAGTGGTTCTTCTTGCGGATGTACGAAAAAGGTCTGGTCTATCGCAAAAAAAGCAAAGTGAACTGGTGCCCGGAGTGCGCCACCGTGCTGGCCAACGAGCAGGTTGTCGACGGTTGCTGCTGGCGCCACGAAGATACGTTGGTCGAGCAGCGCGACCTGGAGCAATGGTTCCTGCGCATTACCGCGTACGCGCAGGAACTGCTGGATGGTCTCGACAAGCTTGAAGGCTGGCCCGAAAAAGTGCGCACCATGCAGCGCAACTGGATCGGCCGCAGCGAAGGCACGGAGGTCGACTTTTTCTTGGCGCCCGACGACATCGTTGCCGGATCGACAGACGCGCCAGCCGTCTTTTCGCCGAAGCCCGACTCGGTGCGCATCCGCGTTTTCACCACGCGCGTCGACACTATCTTTGGCGCGACGAGTGTGCAGCTGGCGCCCGAGCATTCGCTGGTGACGTTCTTTGCCTCGGTTGATGCAGCGTTGAAGGCGCAGGTGGATATGCTGCTTGGGGAGCAGAAGAAGGCGAGGGAAGCCGGCGACCTGGGTGCGATCGAAAAGCATGGCGTGCCAACGGGGAAGTTTGCCATCAATCCCTACAACGGGGAGCGGTTGCCGATCTGGGTGGCCAACTACGTCCTCATGGACTACGGGACCGGCGCCATCATGAGCGTGCCGGGGCACGACGAGCGCGACTTTGAGTTCGCGAAGAAATACGGGCTGCCCGTGCGGCGAGTGATTGTGCCGGCCGAGGCTGGAGCTGAAGAGCCGGAGCTGCCGTTCACTCCAGAGGATGGGGTGCTGGTGAACTCCGGCGAGTACAACGGAAAGACCTGCCAAGTTGCCACTAAACTCCTCCAAGAGTCCGCCACCCACCGGGGTTTCGGCGAAGCGAAGATCATTTTTCGCTTGAAGGATTGGGGCGTAAGCAGGCAACGCTATTGGGGTACTCCGATTCCCATGATTCACTGCGAGCGCGACGGCCTGGTTCCTGTCCCCGACGATCAGTTACCGGTGCTGTTGCCCGAGAAGATCGACATTACGCAGCAGGGTGGTTCGCCGCTGGCACGCGTGGCCAATTTTGTGAACGTGACTTGCCCCAAGTGCGGCGGACCGGCGCGGCGCGAAACCGACACGATGGATACCTTCGTCGATTCGAGCTGGTACTTCTACCGCTATACCGACGCGAAGAATTCCAAAGCTCCGTTTGACCCGGCGATAGCGAAGTATTGGTTTCCCATCGACCAGTACATCGGCGGCGTGGAGCACGCGATTCTGCACCTGATTTACTCGCGCTTCTGGACGAAGGTGATGCGCGACCTGGGCATGATCACGAACGATGAGCCGGCCACGCGCCTCTTCACACAGGGCATGGTGATCAAAGACGGCGCGAAGATGTCGAAGTCGAAAGGCAACGTGGTTTCGCCCGACGATATGGTGGCCCGCTATGGCGCCGACGCCACGCGCATGTATGCGCTCTTCGCCGCTCCGCCCGACCGCGACCTGGACTGGCAGGAAGATGGCGTAGCAGGCGTGAGCCGGTTCCTGGGGCGCGTATGGCGGCTGGTGACAAAGCATGGCGCTCCGCGGTCTCGCGCGTTGGACGCAGAGCACCGACACTGCCGGCAGACGCGGGACCGAGACAGCCGCAATCGCGCTCCGGCGCAGGCTGCACCAGACCATCGCCAAGATCACGCTGGATTTCGAAGGACGATGGCACTTCAACACGTGTGTCGCAGCGATTATGGAGTTGGTGAACGAACTGCAAGCCGCGGATACGCAACTGGCCACGGGAGAAATTCCCGCGCCGGCGGTGCAGGAGCTGCTGCGCACGCTGGTTCTATTGTTGGCGCCGTTCGCACCGTTTCTTGCCGCGGAATTATGGGAAGAACTGGGTGGGGAGGGTGCGGTGTTGCGCGCGCCCTGGCCCAAAAGCGATCCTGGGCTGGCAAAAGAGGACGAGCTCGAGATTCCGGTTCAGATCAACGGCAAGCTGGTCGCGGTGATCGTGGTGCCTGCCGGCGCTGACTCCAAAACGATGGAAGCTGCGGCGCTGGCCGACGAGAAAGTGCGCGCCCGCACGGCCGCCAAAACCGTCGTAAAGGTGATTGTGGTGCCGGGCAGGGCCGTCAACCTGGTTGTGAAGTGATGGCGGTTTCGATGGCGGATGTTCACGCCAACTCGCCGGTGCGCGGAACGCAGTTGCTGGTCGAGCACATGAGCGATGTCTTCCGGAGCCCTTCGCTCATCGCCATTGAAATTGGATGGCGCTGGATCTTTGGCATTCCGTTTCTTCTTGTGTGCTGGGAGCAGATCCAGAAGATTCTCGCTGCCTTTCCTCTCGAAGCATCCGGCTTCAACTCCATCAATCTCGAAAATCCCTGGGTTGCCGCGCTGCAGGTCGCGGGCGTCGCGTCGTATTATGCGCCGCATGTCTTGCCGGTGCTGCGCTGGCTGTTGCCGGCGGCTGCGTTGGGCTGGGTGGTGGTGTCGGGGCTGGGCCGCAGCTTAGTACTTATGCGGCTCGCGCCCCGAAATACAGAAAGCTTGATCCCGCCGGCGCCGTTCCGTCCCGGCGCGATGATTGTGTTTGAAGCGGATTGGCTGATTCTGCTGAGTCTCACGATGTGGGGTTGGTACTTCTCGATGCAATGGGCGGCGGCCACCCATATCTCCACGGGCGGCGAGCCCGATCTGGTTGGCTATTTCATCTGGACCATCTTCCTGTCGCTGGGTTTCTTCACGGCGTTCGCGCTGGTCAGCTGGCCGTTCGCCATCGCGCCGTTTCTGGCGTTGCTTGAAAAGCGGTCGGTGTTGTCGGCCCTGGGGCAAAGCCTGAAGCTGGGGAAGATATTTACCGGCAAGCTGGCGGAGATCAACCTGGTGATGGGGATCGTCAAGCTGACGCTGCTTGTGATGGCCCTGGTCTTGTCTGCCGCACCAGTCCCCTTCGCCAACGAACTTGGGCCTGGCGCGCTGCACGCGGCTTTGGCCATTTCCACTGTCGTCTATCTTGTGGCCAACGATTTCTTTCAGGTGGTGCGGCTCAAGGCGTTTGTGGAGTTCTGGAAGGTTTATCGAGGGAACGGCGGCGACCGACTCTCTCAAAAAGCAGCACAAGCAGGATAAGCGCGCCGGGACCGGCGACGAACCACGCCCAGCGGGCGAAAAGGACAAAGCCAAAAGCCACGCCCTCGGGGTCTTCAGTGGAATTCACCTCGAGCGTGATTTTGGACCCGTCGGGTTCCGCGATGTCCTGATGAACATCGACGATCATTTTCTGGGAGAGGCCGCGTTTGGGATGGTAGTCGCCAAGGTTGACGTTGTTCGCCAACGCTAATTCCGTGTTTTGCGCGCCCTGCTGAATCAATTTCCCACTTGTCGCGTCTACGATTTTCCAATCGAGATTGAGAATGGCGTCCGGGTTCAACCGCATCGCGCGGTTGTTGGGATCCATCAATTCGATCTGGACGATGTAGTCTTCGTCAAGGTCCGTTTTGAAAACCTGGGATGTGTATTCGCCCTGTTTGAGAGGAAGCTGCATGGAGAGCGGCTGGAAGTTATGCGTCGTTCCGTGCCAGAGAAGGAGTGCGAGCGGAACAACCCCCACGACGATCAGGACAACCCCGAGGATTGCGAGGAGTTTGCGCCAAGGCCACTTCTTCACGGTGCCGCTCCTTTCGCGAATAGCCGTGGTGAGCGCTAGAACACTTTCAGCTGGATCACGAGGTATTTCTTCGGGTCTTCGCGCATGCCTTTGATCAGTTGCTGAGCCTGGTCCAGAGTCTGATCGGCATGGTCGTAGACGGAGCGGTTTTTCACGAACTGCCCCACCGTTCCCTGGCCTGCGTTGATGCCCTTGAGAAGGTTGTCAAGATTGGTCAGGGAGTCGTCGAGTTTCTGAGCGAAGGCAGGATCCTTGGCGATCTTGCCCAGGGCGCCGTGGCCGGCGTTGGCCGAAGCCAGCAATTGGTCCAGGTTCGATGTGGCATCCGTCAACTTATTCGCAAACGTTTCGTCCTTAAGCAACTTGCCGGCGCTCCCTTTGCCCGCGGCGACGTCGCCGGTGATCTCATTCAAATGGTCAACGAAGGCATCGATCTTGTTATAGAGCTTGTTGTTGTCGTTGAGCAGTGAGCCAGCCGTGCCTTTCCCTTCCGCGATAGATCCCGTGATGGTCTGCAGGTTTGCAGCAATCCCGCTGATCTTCTGGGTAAGCGCTGGATCGTTAATGAGTGCACCGATGGTGCCGCGTGATGTGTTGAGCGTGTCGGTCAAGACCTCGAGTTTGTGGATCAGCCGGTTGATCTCTTCAATCGAGACTTGGCTGCTGCTGATCACGTCTTGAATCGTGGGTGCACCCGATGCGGGCAGCTCTGCGTTATTCAGAGGCGGTGGGCCGGACGCGTGCGTTGAGTCAATATCAACGTAGCTATCGC
This sequence comes from uncultured Acidobacteriaceae bacterium, assembly GCA_963758785.1. Classification (GTDB taxonomy): domain Bacteria; phylum Acidobacteriota; class Terriglobia; order Terriglobales; family Acidobacteriaceae; genus Telmatobacter. The sequence continues at coordinate 816,501 of CAVWXA010000002.1, read as the reverse complement.
CGAGGACGCCGGCTTGCGTGATGGAGGCTGTGGAGTCGGTATGCAGGTCGCGCCCGAATCTCTCGCCCACCTGCATGACCACTTCGACGGGACTGGGATTCCGATCGGGAACGACGCGCATCCGTACTACATTGCCAATGGTGACACCCTGGAGGGTCACTGGCGCGCCGTCTTTCACTCCGCCGGCATTCGCGAAGTATGCGCGCAAGGTGATTTTGTGCGCAAAAAGGCCGCCCGACGATCCATTCATTAGAAAAATGAGCCCAATCAGGATTGCAAAGGCGGCTAAAACCAGCGCCCCCACCTTGAGTTGCGACCACTGAATCTCTTCGCGGCTTGGCACTTGACTCCTCTAACGGAAATGAGCGGGACGACGCCTTTGAGGATAGCAGAACAGGCGGATTTTCGGCGCTTCTCCAATTTTATGTGGTATTTAAGGCGTTCATGAAGGTAACTCTCTTCTCATGAAAAGGCCGCCTGGCAATCAGGTTTCGCAAGCCGTCAAATTTTGGGAATCGCTATCGAGCAGTTTCGAGAATATTGTATAGTCCCGGCGCTCAGAAAGTTCTTCGCTTCTTCCATTCAGCAGACCAGTAGTTGCGGGTAGACCCCGAACCTGGGGGCCGCTTGGCATCGAACTTCGAGAACGCTTACTGACCTTTTCCGGAACTGTCCGAATGCCCGTCCTCAAGCACGACGCTGGCCACAGCAATCTCGGCCGTATGGGTCAGCGACAGGGCAGAGGCGACGACACCCAGATGTTCGGCAATTTGCGCGGCGCGGCCATGAAGGCGAAGGCTCGGCTTTCCGCTTGGCTCGCGCACCACCTCGATCTCCAGCCAGTTCACGCCGTGGCTGATCCCGGTGCCGAGCGCCTTGGCTGCGGCTTCCTTGGCGGCAAACCGCGCGGCAAAGCTCTCGGCAGAATTGCGCTTGCGCAGGCAGTACGCCTGCTCCGCGGGGAGGTAAACCCGATTGAGAAAACGCTGACCGTAACGGTCGATCGAGTGTCGAATGCGCCCAATTTCTACCACGTCGATTCCAGAACCTGCGATCATCTTGTCTATCAAACTACAACATTCCGTTTTCTTTTGGCTGGCCGGGGATTGCTCCGAGGGTTCGCGCCCGGTGAAGCATCGCGAATCGCATCAAAGTTACCGGCGCACGGCATTGCGACTCCCTTGCGGGGCTAAGGTGTTGCAAAGATGGTCAATAGTCGTTCGACTCCGCAACAGCTTTCATCCAGACACGTACGCCACCGATAAACGTCTTGTGGAGCGAAACATGCCGCAACAGAAGCGAGGTCAGGCAATGACCATTCCATGGGCAATGCAGATGAAAGCGGTCTCCGCCGAGGAGCCCTCGCGTCTGGTCCAGTCTCTCACCGGCGCAATCCTCGGCTGCGGCGGCTGGGTGCTGAGCCGCGGGGCAGACGACACCGGTCTGGTGAACATGCTGTTCGAATTCGAGCGCCAGGCCTGCGTAGACATTTACAGCGTGCTGATCGGGGCTGGGCTGGAACTGAGCCAGGGCGGGCATATTCGCTTTACAGAGCTTTGCCAATGCACCCGCAGTCACCATCGCGACTGCAGCACCGAGATCGCCAGCGTCGACCTCGAGATTCAAACTTTTCCGGTGGAGAAGCTTGGCACAGCGCATGTGCCCGGGCCGTCGTGAAAGAGCGGTTGCAGCGATTTCGAACGAACCGCTCAGCCCACTTCGACCAATCCATAGCGCCGCTGCCAGGCATCTTTCAGTCGTGCCCAGACGCGCGCGCGTTCAGGCTCAGTTACGGTCGCGTCTGGTTGACTGGCAAATCGAGCTGCCTCTTCTTTCGCCAGTTCCAGGAGCTTTCGGTCGCGGAGCAAATTCGCCACACGAAATTCCGGAAGACCCGCCTGCCTCGTTCCAAAAAACTCTCCGGGCCCGCGCATGGAAAGGTCCAACTCGGCGAGTTCGAATCCATCCTGCGTACGAACCATGGCGTTCAACCGCTCCTCGCCAAATTCTGAGACACGCTGGCCCGTCATCAGGATGCAGTAGCTCTTCGCGGCGCCTCGCCCGACGCGTCCGCGCAACTGGTGCAATTGCGACAAGCCGAACCGTTCCGCGTGCTCCACGACCATCACCGTAGCGTTGGCGACGTCCACGCCGACCTCGATAACCGTTGTTGACACCAGCACATCAATTTCGCCGCGCTGGAAACGGCGCATGATGATTTCCTTTTCGTCCGCATCCAATCGCCCGTGCAACAGTGCGACACGCAAACCGGCAAACGGACCCAACCGCAATTTCTCATGCATCTCGACTGCCGACTTGAGGGCCGACCTGGTGTTCGTCCCCGCCTCCTGCACGGCCTTCGGAAAGAGATCGGCTGTCTTACCCTTTTTGGCCTTCGTGCGTACCGGCGGAGCTGTGAGTCGAGCTTCAGGATTCGGCTCGTCATGCGAGAAATCCAGCTCCGGCTGGTCATCCTTCGCCCCCTCGATCACGGGGTAGACGATATAGGCCTGCCGCCCTTTCGCCACCTGCTTGCGCACGAAATCCCACACTTCATCGGCGCGCTCACCGGCTACACGCCGCGTCACAATGGGCATGCGTCCGGGCGGCAGCTCGTCCAGAACGCTCAGGTCAAGATCGCCGTAAAGCGAGAGCGCCAGCGTGCGCGGAATCGGCGTAGCCGTCATCACCAGCACATCCGGCTCCGGTTGATTCGGCTTCTTCATCAACTTGAAGCGCTGCAAAACGCCGAAGCGGTGCTGCTCGTCCACTACCACCAGCCCCAGCCGGTCGAACTCCACCTTCTCTTCAATCAGCGCATGCGTTCCGATGATCAGGTTCGCCTCGCCGCGGTTGATCAGTCCCCGAGTGTGCCGTTTGCGCTCATCGTCAAGCGAGCCGGTGAGCAACACGATGCGCGGCTTGCGCGACGATCGCTCAAGCAATTTGCGCGCGGCCAGAAAATGCTGCGTCGCCAGGATTTCAGTGGGCGCCATCAGCGCTGCCTGGTAGCCGTTCTCCATTGCCACCAACATGGCCTGAAACGCGACAATCGTTTTGCCCGACCCCACATCGCCCTGCAGCAGGCGGCGCATCGGCGCGGGTGCGCGCATGTCGGTCACAATTTCGCCGAGCGCGCGCTTCTGCGCCGTCGTGGGGTGAAAGGGAAGAACCTCGCGGATGGCCTCGCGCACCTTGTCGTTGGTGGCGAACGCGATGCCTTTGCGCTCTTTCATTTTCTTGCGTTTCAGCTCCAGCCCCAGCTCCAGAAAAAACAGCTCCTCAAAGATCAGGCGGCGATGGGCCGGCGTGCTCGCGCTTTGCAACTCGGCGAAAGGCGTGCCCTCGAGGGGATAATGCACTTCGCGCAGAGCGGTTTCGCGGTCAGGCAGATCGAGCCGCTCGAGCAGGGCCTGCGGCAGGCACTCCGGCATTGCTCCGCGCATGCTTTCGAGCAGGTTGAAGATCACCTTGCGTTGCCATCGCGACGCCAGGCGGCTGCCGCCCAGCGATTCATACACCGGCGTAATGCGCCCGACTTCGAGCAGTCGCGTTTCCGCATCGTCCGATGAGTCTGGCAGGATTTCAAATTGCGGCTGGATCATCTTGAAGTTGCTGGTCGATCGCGACGGCTCGACCTTGCCATACACTGCGACCGTTTGTCCGGCCAGAAACTTGCCATTCAGATACGGCGAATTGAACCAGATGCACTTGAGCGCGTGACGCCCCTGCCCGATGGTTAATTCGAAGAGCGGCATGCGGCGTGTCCGCAGTAGGATCGACCCACGCACCTCCGCGATAATGCTGGCTGTTTCGCCCGGCTTCAATTCGTCAAGGCTGCGCGGGTGCTGCCGATCCTCATAGCGAAAAGGAAGGTGATAGAGCAGGTCTTCGGCCGTTTGTATGTTTTTGGCGGCGAGCATCTCCGCTACGTGCGGTCCAACGCCGCGCACATACTGCACTTGATCGCCGAGGCTAGCCACATGTGGATGCTATCGTATTTTCCGAGCTCTCCGCTGTGCACGGAATGGGAAAACCGGGAATCGAGCTGCGAGCTCAGAGCCGCGGCAACAAGTTCTAAGATGATCTGGTGCGCTGCGTCCTGATCTACAATCCTGCCTCTGGCCGCAATCGGAACCTGCGTGAGTCGCAGGTGAAGCAAGTTGGGGAAGCGTTGTGTGGAGAAGGCCATGAAGTGGAGATCGTTTGCACCGCCGGTCCTGGATCGGCCGCAGCCCAGGCCCGGGAGGCTTCCGCTTCTGCTGACGTGATTTTTGCCTGCGGAGGTGAGGGCACAGTTCACGAAGTGCTGCAAGGACTCGTGTCGGAGAAGGCAGAGCCAGCTTGCATTCTCGGAGTCATCCCATTTGGTAGTGCCAACGCGCTGGCTCGTCATCTGCAACTCTCGCCCGACCCATGCAAGGCAGCTCTGCAGCAGGTGCGTGGCAAACCGTGCACTATTTCCTTGGGCAAGATCGTCTGCGATTCAGGCACTCGGTATTTTGTGGTGATGGCGGGCGCGGGCCCAGATGGCGCGCTTGTCTACAGCCTGCTGGCGCAACACAAGTCGCAATTGGGCAGGCTGGCGTATTACCTTCACGCCGCGCGCTTGTTTGCGACGCGCCGCTTTCGCTCCTTCGATGTTGAGTTTGCGCCGGCCGTGTCAGGTCCTCCCGTTACCCGCAGAGCAGTAAGTGTGATGACGGTGCGCGTCGCGAGTCTTGGCGGGCTTTTTGACGGTCTTACGAGCACGCAGGCTTCCGTTCACGACGCAGTTCTGCGTCTCCATATCCTTCGTCCGCCCGCGCTGCTTTCGTTGCCCATGTGGTTTGTCTCCGGATGGCTCAACCTGAACAGCAGCCCGTTTCTCCACACTGTTGAGGCGGCCTCTTTCACGTGCCGGCCGCTCGACGGAACTGCGCCCCATATTCAAGCAGATGGCGAGTGGCTTGGCTGTCTGCCGATGCAGGTTTCCCTGGTGCCGAACGCGGTGCGCATTCTTTTGCCCGCAAAGTGATTCCGGAAATGCGCGGAGTTTTCCGGAGGCCGATCAATCCGCATTTGCAATTCGACGCGTGTCCGTCGTGAGGCCGGGTGGACCGTGGCGTTGTATCGTTGTATCCGGCGAGCGGCGCGAGCGCCGGGAGGGCCACAAATGCACGAAGTGAATCGAAGGGCATTTCTTCAAATCGCGGGAGCAGCCTCGGCGGCAACGCTGCTGGGCGAAAAAGTTTACGCTTTGGCGGCCGTGCAAGAGGAAACCGCGCGGCCTGTCGCCGCCAACGATCACATCCAGATCGCGCTGATCGGCGCAGGTGGCCAGGGGCAGGGCGACACGCGCTCTGCCGTGCAGGTTCCGGGCGTCAAACTGGTCGCGGTGGCCGACTGCTACAACGGCCGCCTCGAACACGCGAAAGAAATCTGGGGCGACGATGTTTTCACCACCCGCGACTACAGCGAGATCCTTGCGCGCAAAGACATTGACGCCGTCATCATCGCCACGCCCGACCACTGGCATAAGCAGGCCGCGGTGGATGCGATGAAAGCTGGCAAAGATGTGTACTGCGAAAAGCCCATGATTCATCTCTACGCAGACGGGCCGGAGATGATCGAGGCGGCACGAGCAACGGGCCGCATACTTCAGGTCGGCAGCCAGCGCGTGAGTTCAGTCATCTACGCCAAGGCCAAAGAGCTGCTGGCGTCGGGCGCCATTGGTCAGCTTAACATGGTCACAGCGCGTTGGGATCGCAACTCGGCTATCGGCGCATGGGACTACACCGTTCCTCCCGACGCCTCGCCCGAATCCTGCGATTGGCCGCGCTTTCTCGGCACCGCGCCGAAGATCCCCTTCAACGCGCGAACAATTCTTCCAATGGCGAAAATGGAAGGCATACGGCAGCGGAGTGGCCGGCGATCTGTTCGTGCATCTTTTCAGCGGAACGCATTTCATCACCGGATCGAACGGGCCTACGCGCGGTATGGCGACCGGCGGGTTGCGCTTCTGGAAAGATGGACGCGATGTGCCCGACGTGATGCTCGGCCTGTTTGATTATCGTGAAGGATTCAACCTGAGCCTGCGCGTGAATTTTGTCGACGGCGGCGAAGAAAGTGAGGGGCTCATCTTTACCGGCTCCGAGGGCACGATGGAGATTGCCGGCAACACAGTGAGTGTGAATCGCGTGCCGCGCGAGAAGGCGCCTGGCCTGATGATCGGCAGCTTCACCGAGGCCACTCAGAAGTGATTCTGGCAAGAGTACGAGCGAAAGTATCCGGCGACGCATCCTGAAGGGGCTCCGGCGGCCGGTTTTGAGAAGTACGTTGCGCCAGCGGGCTATAGCGACAGCTATGACCACTTCAAGAACTTCTTTAGCTCTGTGCGCTCACGCACTCAGCCTGTGGAAGATGCGAGTTTCGGCTTTCGCGCAGCCGGGGCTGCGCTGCTCAGCAACCTGAGCATGGATCGCGAGCGCGATTGTGAACTGGGACCCGGATGCGATGAAGCTGGTTTAGGTAGAGCCGGGCGAGATTTCTCAGCACAGCACTTTGGCGCGATCCTCAGCTGAATCCCAGCACGGGATGCGGCACGTACGGTTCTTCCAGCGCGGCCATCTCTTCCGACGTAAGGCGAACGGAGAGCGCGGCCACTGCATCGTCCAGGTGATGCGGCTTGCTCGCGCCCACAATCGGAGCGGTGACGCCGGGCTTGGCCAGCAGCCACGCCAGCGCCACTTGAGCGCGGGGAATGCCGCGCTTTTCGGCGACTTCACCCAGCCGGTCCACCACTGCTGATCGGCCTCTTCAGTCCGCGAGTACATCGCGTTTCCGAAGACGTCGGTCTCCGAGCGCTTGGTGCTCTCGGCCTTCCAGGCGCGCGTCAGGCGCCCCGTGCCAGCGGGCTCCAGGGAATCACCGCAACTCCCTCCGCACGGCACAAGTCCGATCATCTCGCGCTCTTCTTCGCGATAGAGCAGGTTGTAGTGGTTCTGCATCGAGACGAAACGCGTCCATCCATGCCGGTCGGCAAGGTAAAGCGCCTTGGCGAATTGCCACGCGTACATGGATGAGGCGCCGATGTATCGCACCTTTCCCGCCTTCACCACGTCGTGGAGCGCTTCCAGCGTTTCTTCGATGGGGTCTCGTAGTCCCAGCGATGAGTCTGGTAAAGATCCACGTAATCGGTCTGGAGGCGCTTGAGGCTCTGGTCAAGTTCGAACAGGATTTCCTTGCGCGAGAGCCCGCGCCCGTTGGGTTCCTCGCGCATCACGCCCTGTACTTTGGTCGCGATTACCACCGCTTCACGGCGCGTGTTGGCCTTCAAAAAACGGCCCACGACCACTTCGCTGTCGCCGCCTGAGTACACATTTGCGGTGTCAAAAAAATTAATCCCCACGTCAAGCGCCTGACGCAGAAAGGGCTGGCTGTCTGCTTCATTCAGCGCCCACGCCTGTCGGCCGGGGAGCAGTTTGCCCGTGGGTTGGCTGCCGTAAGTCATGCACCCAAGACAGATGCGAGAAACTTTAAGTCCCGTGCGGCCCAGATTGACGTAATCCATTGCTTCTCCTGCTTCCAGTTTATTGCGGCATGGTGGCCCTGTTCATCAACAGGTCTTACGCGAGTGGCTTTCCTGCTCGGTGGGGGGATGAACAGGCATCGACACCGGGCAAAGTACTTTCGTACGTTGCGCTATGCCTGTAAAGGTGATTGGATCTAAGTGGTTGGATTTCTTCAGCATGTACCCAGCCAGACAACTATCGGTGCCCCATTCGGGTCTAACATTGCATTACACGGGGGATGATAGGGCACTCTTGTATGCTCCGGCGCTTACGGGAGTCGGTATTTATTTGTCTAACGAGGAACGAGGGATCAGAACCGCCAGAAAGGCGCCGGAAGACTTGAGCGAAAGCACGGCATTGACATCGGATGCGTGGCACACCACGAGCCCTGGGGGCAGCGGGTGGTTTTGCTGTGCGCTGAAGCAATGGTCCGTGCGAATGCTTGGTATCGCCGGGCTGCCGGTGTTACTTGTGCTTGCAGGCTGCGGCGGCGGAGTGGCGTCTACCAGCTCATCCAACGGTACTTTCTCCGTCTCACCCGGCACGTCGGCCATCGACACCAATTGCACGGGGTGCAACGCCACCAGCAATTCGGGCAACCCGGTTGAGCAATTCGCTGCGACGCTCAATGCTGGCGGCACGGCCGCTGTCGCTTGGACCGTCTCTGGCGGTGACGCGAACTCCGGCCCGGGAACGATAAGCACCAACGGCCAGTACACTCCGCCTCAATATCTCACCGCAAATAGCGTGCAGGTGACGGTCACAGCAGCGCTCACCTCCAGCCCTTCAACCAAGGCAAGCGCAACCGTCACGGTCACGCCAGGATTCCTGCAACCCCTTACGCCTGAGAATGTCGCACTCGGGGGCAGTGGGACCGTTACCGTCACCGGCTACATTGCAGAATCGGGCGGCAGCACAGCAATCAGTTATGCGGTCTCGAACACGTGCAACCGGCTCAAGTGGCGGACAAGGCTCAGTGGGCTCGCCGAGCTGCACGCGGAGTTCCAGCGCATTCACTTACTGCACCGTCACCTACACCGCTCCCGGCACAATTTCTGCGAACGGCACCACCTATGTGGTCGCGACCGTCGGCACGTCGACTTCAAAGACTGCGATGCGAAGTTCTGTTGAACACTGCGGGGATTTCCAGCAATCCTGACTACGCACGAGACGCAACAGACGACGCCAATTCTGCTCGGGTCAGCTCAGGCGGCAACAATAACGACTACGACACGCAAGGCAATCAGATTATCGATTGCTGCGGCGGCACGCTTGGCTCATTGATCCAGAACAGCGGTGGGACGCAATATCTGCTGAGTTGCAACCATGTGCTGGCGCGCAGCGACCAGGCCAGCCGCCGGCGAATCAATCGTTCAGCCCGGACTCATTGACAACAACTGCACGCCATATGGGCAACCAGGCGCGGCGATCACGCCTGTAGGCGTCCTCACTGCCTGGCTTCCGCTTAGCTCTAGCACAACGAATGTGGACGCGGCCATCGCCCAGGTGAACTCCGGCGCGGTGAACACGAGCGGCGAGATTCAGGAATTGGGTTTGCCGCAAGCGAACGGCACGCTGGCTGCCGCGCCTCCCGGTATCTCTTCAACAGGCGGCAAGGGCGAAAGCTGGATCAGTCGGCATGACCGTGGCCAAGAGCGGCCGCACTACCGGGCTCACCTGCGCCAGCATCTCGACGGTCAACCTCGACGTGGAGGTCTCGTACTACAAGGACTGCGCTGGTAGCGAACCGTACCTGACCAAGACCTACACCAACCAGATCGGGATTGAAGGCAACCAGTTCAGCGATGCGGGCGATTCGGGATCGTTGATTGTGGATGCCGGCGATGCCGAACCCGTGGGATTGTTCTTCGCGGGCGGCGTCACAACATCGGGCATGAGCGAAGGCGTGGCCAACCCCGCGCCAACGGTGCTCGCGGAGTTGGGCGCGCAGCAGGGAACTAACTACACGTTTGTCGGCACAACCGACCATCCAGTAACTTGCTTGAACTATAGCAATGGGACGGTGACAGCAGCGCAGGCGCGCACACTTACGAGCGCGCAGACGACACTTGCCCAGCAGGCGCTTACGAGGCGCGCATGCTGGTCAATCCGTCAGCGGGCATTCTGGGCGCGGCCACGGGCAAAAGCAACGACCACGCCGGCGAAGCGACGGTGATTCTTTATGTCGATCAAAGCGCGAACGTCACTGCGCCGCAAGTGATTGATGGCGTCCGCACAGAAGTGATCCCCACAACAGCAGACGCCGTGGCAGCAGGTTCTGCGCCGCGGTCCGCGGTCGAGTCGGGCGCCGTGCCGACCCTTGCGGCCGGAGTGCTCTCCCAGGCGGTCGCGGCCAAGCAGCAGATGGCGAAAAGCCTGATGAAACAGAACCCGGCCTTCTTCGGAGTGGGCGTGGGACAGAGTTTCGACAATCCCAAAGAAGCGGCCCTCGTCATCTACGTCGACCGCAAACAGATACCCGGAACGCTTCCTGCGACCATCAGCGGACTGCGCACGCGATATATCATCATGGACCGGCTGCATACCACGCGCTCTTACCTCACTGGGTCAATTCTCGGACAGGGCCACTGCATGTCGCATCGGGCGGGAAGCAACCCCGCTGCTTTCGACCCACTCCAGGCCCACAAGCTGCGCGGCCTGAATCTGTTTTAATCCGCATTTCGTCAACTTGTGGCGGACTTTCTGCTCGCGCGTTTCGAGGCGCGTGTTTCGGGGTGTAGTTTTCCCAGAGCATGTTTCAACAACGGTTGTGTCGATTGTCAACCAGCAGGGGTTAAAACCCGCCGTTTTATCCCTGCATTTTTGGCCCAACTAAAGTCGTACCCTTGTTACAAAACAGATTTTTGAAACAAGCTCCAAGGTGCGAGCCCTACTTTGCGCCGCTCTTTCGGAATCCTTCGGCCATGCCTGTCAAGCTTTGCGCGTCCACTGTCGCACCCGCCTGGTTCACCACAGCCTCTGCATCGGCAGCGGCCTCCACTTGGCCATTCCAACGCAGAAAGCGCGCGTACTGGCGCATGGCGTTCAGATAGATCGTGTGATCCCAGCCAAAGTCCGCCTTCATTTCTGCCGTGCCGCTTGCCAGCAATTTGGCGGCATCATCTCTGTCGCCGCAGTGCCAATACCCCAGTCCCAGCAGGTATCTTGCATATCCGACTTGCAGTCCCGGGTCTCCAAAGCTGTGCTTCGCAAGGTCGAGCGCGTCCCTCAAAATCGGGATGCCCTCTCCGCATTTCCTGACACTGGTCAAGGAATATCCGAGCGTCTGCCGAACTGCGATGCGATCGTCTACGCTCACATCCGAACGATTGCCCAGGACGTCGTAGGCCCGTTGCGCGTAATCCGCCGCCTTGTCGAATTTCCGCTGCAAACCATAGATGCCGGCGAGATCCCTCCACGTAAAAGCAGAGCCCACGGGATCGCCCACCGATCCGCGAATGCGAAGAGATTCCAACTCATCGCGCTCGGCCTGCTTGAAGTTTTTCAATTCGGCATGCACAACGGCTAGCTGGTCGAATTCATCGGCTAAATCCGGCTGTGACCCGTCCTTCAGGTTGGTAATCGCATGCTTCATTGCGTCTTCTGCTTTCAAATACAGGCCTGCCGCGGCGTAGAGGTTGCCAAGATCGGTATAAAGCTTGGCCAGTCGATTGTGATCAGGGCGCGCAGTCTCTGCGTTGCGAGCTGCCGCATCATATCGTTCAATTCGCTGTAGAAGCTCCGCCCTATCCAACTGACTTGGAGAGCTATTATCTGCTTCCGCCGCCTGTTGTGGCGTAATCGCCGGACGGATTTGAGTGGCCCCAACCGTGCCGGCCAATGTTAAGACAAGGATTCCCTGCAGGAGTCGGCTCATCGTTTCCTCCCGGATGGTTAGTGCTATTCGGCTTGTTCCGTGACCCGATTGTTAAAGTTACGTCTCGAAAGATCGCGAGACGTTGTGTGGACACCGTTCAACAGGCAAACGAAGGTGCGCATTCTTCCGTTAACAATCCGCAACGTGCGGTCTGTGCTTGCGCGCGATCTATCTCTTTATCCGCAAGCAGATTCATGCACGGATGCAGAATCTCAGTGAGGAGGCGTGAATTCCAACCGCCGCAGCTTTGCGTGCTGGTGCTCGGGCGACCTCGCGACGCGCATCGCGTCGTCCTTCACGGATACGTTCAGAGTTTCGCCAGAGTTCCCCTTTGCCTTTTCCGTTCCTCGTGAATTGATCTGCCGATCTTCGTCAGCGCGACTCTGGCCATGGTTAGGTGGCGGCTGTTGGAGGTTCGCCGTGGACAGCATCTTCGTTCATTGCGTTTCTGTGATGGTTCGGTCGCTTGCCGGAGGCTTAAGGAGATTCGGTCCGGGTTTTCCCTTCAAATCAAATATCTGCAGCGAGGGAATCGTTTCGTCTGCCACAGAAAGCGATGCGCTCGGCAAATTTCTCGTGTTCTGCATCGAAAGGTAAGCCTTGTTCCCCTGCGTCCCCAGCAAAATGCCGGTCGCCTCCACTCCGATGTTCCGAGGTGGATACATCGCCACCAGGCCCGCGTAACCCGAGGCGTCGTCCACGATGGCGCCGATCGCGTCGCCTTTCGGCCGATCCAGGCTGAACACGGCGCGGTTCACGGTGCTTCCGTTCGATAGAAATCCCATGCCTCCGCGCTCGTTTCCGACCTGGTCAAAGAGGGTGAGCCCATACCCGGTGCCAGGTTTGTGGAAATTCGATGGCACCGTTCCGTCAATCTGTGGTGTCATCTTCTCGCCGATGGAAAAGCGATCATGTCCCTGCTCATCAAGGAAAAGCAATGCTGTTGTCGTGTCGTCCTGGCGAGTGCGATCGGGAACGGTGGGGAAGGGAGCGCCAAGCAGGATGCGGGCGCGGCCTTGACCATCCTCAATCACGAGGCCCTTCAGGTGAAGTACCGAGGGCGCTTCCGCGGCGCTCACTCGGGTCGGAAAGATCTTCGCCGAGGCGAATGCAAGCGCGATGGCAAGACCGGCACAGAGAATCGACAAGGCGATCTGTCTCCGTTCCATGCGATGAATGCGCCGCTCCATGCGTTCGTCTGCGCATTGGTCTTCGCGTCGTGTTCCGGCTGTTCTTCGAATCGTGAGCATAGGGGATCCTCCGCATGTAAGTCACATGACGCTGGGTTGAGTTGTCCGAATTAGTTCAACGATCTGTTTGTGGCGGATGCGCGAAGGGGTCGCCGCATTCCGCCACTCTAAAACAAGAACGAGCGAGAAGAAGATTAGTTAACCGGCCGTGCTTTGCCGTCCTTCAGGCTTTCGTCGATAACCGACCTGATTTTCTCGTTGCTCTCACGCGCAGCTTGTCCCATCTGTGCGCCGAGTTTGCCCATTGCGGCGCCATACTTTCCCTGCTCCTCGCCAAATTTCGACATGTCGATGTTGAACCCTTTCATATCGACGCCCATTTCAGCTCGAATCACGCGGCTTTGAATTGCCGAAATCTCGCGCTGAATTTCCTGCAGTTGCTGGCGCGAAATTGTGCCGCCCTGGCTCTCCTTCAGGCTGGCTGCAGTCGCGTCCAGGGCCGCAATCTCCTTGGACAAATCGGGCGTGGGAATATTGGCTGCGGTCTCACGTGCTTTGCGGGCTGCCTCGCGTTCCTGTTGGCCGGCATCGCGCATCTGTTTCCCGATCTGTCGCATCTGGTCGCCGAGATCCTGTCTTTGCTTATCCATGGCTTCAATCTGCGACACAGTTGCGGGATCGTCGTCGATGTAAGTCTTGCCATCGTGGCGGAAGAGGAGAAAGTGTCCGTGAGCCTGGCTTCGCGCCTTGTCGACCGCGGCGGAGCCTTCAGGACCCCAGTCGCCGCAGAACTCGGTTTTGGTTCCGGGGTCGCCCACAAGTGCGTAAGAGTCGCCGTCTCCAAAGCAGAACATCTTGAATGCGAAGGCGTGCATCTCGGGCATTGCCGGCATCGGCGGAATGTGAACCTGGACATCGATGGGCGGGATAGCGGGCATCGGCGGCGAGGGCTCCTGAGGATCAGCAGCCGGAGCTCGCGGCGCTGGCGGGGCCGGCATGGCTTGCGGTGCAGCTTGCGCGGATGGAGCCGGTGGGGGAGCCGGTGCTGCTTCCGGCGCCTGGGCGGGGCCCGAATCGCTCACTTGAGCCGGTAAGGGATTGGCCTGACCCGATGCCTGACCCGTTGATTGAACCGTTGCGGCGGGTTGTGACGATGCCTGATCCTGCGAGAGTTTTGCAATTTGCGCAGGATCAGATTGGTGAGGCGTTGCAGCAGCCTGCACGCGAACCATGGCTGTAGCAACGATGAGCGTGGCGGGGACCAATACGGCGAGTAGTGCGCGCCGGCCGCCTGCAAAGGCGAGACGGAAGCTCGCGTCGTTTAACAGGCGTTCGATGCGCTGAGGCAGGTTCGTCGAGTGTGCCATTGCAACTCCACTAAGGGTTGGGCGCGGCAGTGCCGCGAATTCTAAAAGAAGCTCGGCGTAGGCTGAGGGGCTCGTTGCCGCGTCAAGGCCGGCGCGGTCGCTGATGGCTTCGCCTAGTTCAGAGAGTTTGCGTTTGAGCCACCAGCCCAGCGGACTAAACCAGGTGAGGCTGGCGTAGAGGCCGGCCAGGATCTGCAGGTAGAAGTCGCGCTGGCGTATGTGAGAGTATTCGTGAGCTACGACGACGCGCAGCTTTTCCTCGTCCCACTCCGCATAATCCGCGGGGAGAAGAATGCCCAGAGCGATGTTGACCGGCGAAGCAATGCGTGGGCTCCAGCGCACTGGGATGGATGCGGGCAGGTCCAGGTTCGACGAGGTAGCGACGGGTCTTGCCTGCATCCAAAGCCGGAGCGACGATGCCAGCCCCCAGAGCAGCCGGGACAGGAATGTGGCGCACACGCCGAGGTAGAGAATCCAGCCGAGAGCGAGCAAGCGCTTTGAAGCATTCATCGCAACGGATCTGGAATCAGGCGCAACAGCAGGCGCTGGAATCGGTGCGGCCTCAAAATCGGTGATGGGCGCCGCATGAAGCTCGTCTGCATGAGCCGTCGGTGTAGGGAGGGGATCCTGCGCTTCAGGAACCGACTGCGTGATGGTTGCTGGCTCCGCCGATGCCGAAACGTAACCCGCAGCAGCGGGAGCGGAGGACCGCGGCGTATCCATCGCATTTGCCCAGAGAGCAGTCGGCAGCTTTACGGCTGCCCAGGCGGGAACCCATTGCCAGCGCATCAGCAGCGGCATGGCCAGGGCTGCAATCAGCACCAGTCCCCACGCGGCCTTTTGCGCCAACACATTTCTAACGCGCAAAAGGCGCAGGCCGGCCCAAACTGCAAGCGCCGCAACAAGCGCGCGCAAAGTGGCTTCAAGCAAGACGGGCAACGGGGATGGAATCATGGCTTTCCCTCCTTCTTGTGCGTGGCTTTTCGAGCCACGGCTGTTTGCTGCGCCGCGGCAATGCGCTCTGCCAGGCGCTGCAACTCAGCCTGGTCCAGCACCTTTGAGTCGACCATGCCAACCAGCAACGCCTCCACCGAGCCCTCACAAAACCAGTCCACAATGCGCTTCACTGCGCGGCTCGCCACTCGTTGCTGAGACTCTGCCGGGCGATAAACAAAGGTGCGATTTTCAACCGAATGCGCCAGGTAGCCTTTTTCTTCAAGCCGACGCAATACCGTGCGAATCGTTGAATCTTTAAGCGGGCGCCCAAGTTCCTCGCGCACCTGTTCGGCGGTCAAATCGCCAAGACGCCAGACCAGCAGCAGGATGCTGCGCTCCAGTTCTCCGAGTTCGGCGGGATCGTGATCGAAGTGAGTGTTACTCGTCATAGTGTTACTGACTGTAGCACACATAACCGGTGAACCGTCAAGAGGCAAAGTAAAAATATTTTTCCGGCGTGCTAACCGTGTCGGGAGTAACGGGACGAGCCGCGGAATTCAACCAAACCGGTCTGTAAGCGATCTGCGTGCTCTCCCCGAGAACGGACTAACAGGGGATTTCCACTTTGACCGGCGGTTGCTAAACCTCGGAGCGCCTCTATCGTCAATGCTTATGAGAGTGCAATCGCAATCTCTCGACTTCAGAGATCGGGACTCAATGCGTGAGAAACAAATTCGATCGTTTCAGCTAAAGCTCGCTCGAGCGTTGTTCGTCATTTGCTGCTCAACTTTAGGCGGATGCGGGGGAACCGCCGATCGCCAAAGCGTCGAACCCGTGATTCCACAGGGGCCGACAGCTACCGTCAACTGGACGGATGTTCACCAGACAATGCAGGGTTTTGGAGCATACAATGCATTTGCAGGCACGGCTGTCAATCCATACGATACCCTGCTTTTTTCTACGCTGGGCTATTCTTTGCTGCGAGCAAGCCTGCCTTTAGATGATAGCTGTGACTTTATCAGCAACCTCTGTGCTATAGGCGATTCGAATATTGCTGACATGCGGTCCTGTGTCGCCAACGGTTGCAAGGTTTGGGCTACTGTATCAAGCCCTCCGGCAGACATGAAAACAAACGGCAGTGTGGAGTGTACCGTCGTTGGTGCGACGCTGATTCCTGGCGATTACGGGGCATTCGCTACTTATATGTCGAATTACATTGCGAGTTTGAAGACTTACTACAATATTTCTCTCTACGCGATCTCTCCACAGAACGAACCGGATACATGCTTTTCTGGAACGCAGTCGGAAGCGTTCTCTGCGATGTCGGACGCGAACCTCGATACTTTTATCGGGTCCAATCTGGGGCCGACCCTGGCGGCGAATGGGCAATCAAGCACGCTCATCATGATGCCCGAGACAGGATCATACAGCGACCTCTCCATTTATGCCGATACCTGTATGGGAGATTCGAGTTGCTCTTCTTATGTTGGAATTACCGCTTTTCACGATTATGACAATGCGTCCTCGCCCACGAATCCATACAGCACCAGCCAGTTCTGGGAGACTGAAGTCAGCGCACCGGACGGCCCTTCGCTTTGTAACGGCTGTTGGGACCCGTCGATTGCCGATGCTTTGATGTGGGCCGGGATCGTGCATACGAACCTGGTGAACGGAGTCACCGCGTGGCACTACTTCTGGTATGTTGATCCGACCGGTGCCAATGAGAACTCCGGACTTATCAATCCGGCAATGTCAACGCCGATTTCAATTCGCACTTATGCCATTGCGCAATGGGCGAAATTTGTTCGCCCCGGTTGGGTGCGCCTCGACGCCACGGCGAATCCCGTAAGCGGCGTGGACGTAACCGCCTTCAAGAACCCTTCGACAGGCCAGTTTGCTATCGTCGCAATCAATGAAAATACGTCAAGTTCGGCTGTAAACTTTTCCTTTTCGGGGACCACGCCTGCGTCAGTTACACCTTACGTGACGTCTGCGACTTTGAATGTGTCGCCACAATCGAATGTGACGGTAACGGGTAGTTTCTTCACTTATACATTGTCTGACCAGAGCATCACCACGTTCGTGGGCAGCGCTCCGCTATCCTGACGATTTGGCATCGCAGTAACATCCCTGTGCAAGTCGTTTTTGGGGCAGAATCTTCCGCTTCATTTGGTGATGGGCAATCTGAGTTAGCCTGCAGCCGAATTTGGCGGGCCAGAGAGATGCGGATCGTCCGGGATAAAGACTTCGAACACAGTTCCTGAAGGCGTCGCTGTAGATAGACTTTGCGCAGACGCCGCGCGGCTCCGCACACGCACCAGCCCGTGGTGCTTCAGGATGATCTCGTGACTGACCCAGAGGCCAAGCCCTGTCCCCGTCACTTCCTTGGTGGTAAAAAAGGCCTCAAAGATGTGTCTGCGGACTTCCGGTTCCATGCCGGCGCCCGTATCCGCAATGGCAAACCGAATTCCAGTCTGCGCCGGATGTTTCCAATCGCGCGAGCGGCGGGCGCGCACCAGCAAACGGCCGCCTGCGCTGCTTGCGTCGATCGCATTCCCCACCAGGTTGGCGAAGACCTGGCGGATCTCACCGGCAAAACAGAACAAATCCATCTCCCGGTCGTAGTCTCTTTCAACGCGAATTTCGAGCGAGTTGACGCGGCTTTGGTAGAGGCTCAGCACCGAGTCCAACAGTTCTGCCAGGGCGGTCCGGGCGGGCTGCGTGGGCTGACGATAGAAGCGCAAAGTCTGCTGCGTAATCTCTGCGATGCGCCGCGCTTCGTACTCGGCCATCGTCGCGTACTCCAGCGCCGCCTGAGGAAGCTCGCTGAAGTTGCGCAGCAGGAAGAGCAGGTTCGTGATGGCTTCGAGTGGATTGTTAATCTCGTGCGCAATGGAAGCGGCGAGGCGCCCGGTGACCGCCAGCTTTTCGCTGCGGCGCAGTGCCTCCTCGCTGCGCTTGCGATCGCTTGCATCGAGCGCAATAATCCCCACCCAGCGTACCTGGTTCGGCGTAGTCCGAACCGGATAGGCGCTCATCAGCCAGGTCCACGGCCGGTGGGCTTTGCCACCCTCGCCATTCAGCTCCAGGTTGCGCACCGGTTCCTCGCTCGCAAACACGCGCTGCACCGCGGTTTCCATCTCTCCGGCTACAGGTGACGGCAGCAGGTCCCGCAACGTACGCCCGAGATGGCGGCTGACGGCAACCCCGGTCAGGTCGGCGAAGACCTGGTTGACGCGCACAAACCGCGCATTGCGGTCGAGGAATGCCAGGCCGATTGGCGCATTCGCCAGCATGGAGTCGAGAAGGGAAAGCGTGTCATTCAATCCCGCTCGTTGCTCTGCCAGCGAGGCAACCATTCGATTGAATGTTTCAATCAGGTCGCCAATCTCGTTGTGAACAACCACAGGCAACGGGAAACGACCACCCTCTTGTTCGGTCATCAGTGCCGCAGTACCAGCGTGCAACAGCGCCAGGGGCCGCAGAATGGACCGCGCCATGAGGAGCACCAGCAGCGCTGAGGCGAGCATCCAGATCACGCTGAAGATGGCCGTGTCGCGAAAGAGGGAGTCGATTTGCTCCTGCATCGGTTGCTTATTGAACGAAACCCAGACAAAGCCTCGTAGATCGCTTTCGGTGTAGATTGGATTGGCGCATTCCCATCGGTCTGGCGGAAGTGTGAAGCAGTTCGCTGTGTCGCGACGCATCTGCGGAATCTGCGCTAATTCGCCCGACTCAAGCGAACTCTCATCCGCATCACCTTTGCTGATGAAAAGTACGTTTCCCGCGGGGTCCGTCACCTTGGCCATAGAAACTGTGGGCGAGCCACCCATCATTCTTACTGAGAGGCCTACCCACCCTGGTTCCTGCTTCTGTAGAGCTTCACTCGCTTGCACGGCGAGCGACCGGGTCTCAAAAGCGAGTCGCCGGTGAGCGCGTGTAGAGGTCCCGCGTTGCTCCTGCTGCACCAGCAGGAAAGCAAACAGGGTAGCGGAGAGCGCTTCCACCAGCAAAAGCCCAGCCAGCATTTGCCAGCGAATGGATCGCGGCCACCAGCGCACACTCAAAGATCTACCCCCGCCGGAAAATCATTAGTGCCACAGCAGCTTCGGAGATGGCCTGATGGCCCTCGTGCAATTCAAGTCTGAGCAACCTCAAGTTTTGAGGCATTGCGGACATGCTCTTGTCCGTGAGGAGGAGGCCGCGTCGACCCTCCGAGCGCTTTGACCGCCCAGCATTCCTTAAACTGCTCTAGTCTATCGGATTGCCTGCACCGATTGCGTCGCGCATCTCGTCCTGCGGTTTCATTTTCGACGCCAGCGACGCGGCAATCTGCCTGCCGTGAAAGCGCCCATTCTCAATAAAGATTTCACTGGTGCGCGAGCCGGCAACGATCACGCCGGCCAGATAGATACCGGGTACGTTGCTTTCCAGAGTCTCCGGATCGCACACAGGCAGCCGGTCGTGCCCTTCAAAACGAACACCGACACGCTCAAGAAAAGTGAAATCCGGGTGGTAGCCGGTCATGGCGAAGACAAAGTCGTTGTGCAATGTCTCGCGACCCGTTGGCGTATCGACGACAACCGCGTCCGGCGTGATCTCCACAACCTGAGTTGAAAAATAGGCCTTGATTTCGGCGTCTTTGATGCGGTTTTCGATGTCCGGCTTGATCCAGTACTTCACATGCGGCTGAATCCCTCGTCCGCGGTAGATGAGCGTGACGTGCGCGCCGCTCCGCCACAGTTCGAGGGCGGCGATGGCAGCGGAGTTTTTGCCGCCAATGACCGCGACGTCCATGCCGTAAAACGGGTGTGGGTCGTGATAATAGTGATGCACTTTGCTCAAAGTCTCGCCGGGAATGTCCATCCAGTTGGGCAGGTCATAGTAGCCGGTGGAAATGGCAAGTTTGCGGGCTTCGATTTTTCCCGGCCGGCCGAAGCGGTCCGCTGTGTGCACGGTGAAAGCGCCATCGGCCCCCGTCACAGTTTCCACGCGATGATACTGGCGGATCTCCAGGTGGTAGTAGGCCGCTACCTGACGGTAGTACTCGAGCGCCTCACCGCGCGTGGGCTTGGCGTTCGGGCTGGGGAAGGGGATGCCGCCGATCTCGAGCCGCTCCGAGGTAGTGAAGAACGTCATGTGCGCGGGATAGTGAAAGATCGAATTACAAACGCAGCCCTTATCCACCAGCGCCACGCGAAAACCGGCCTTTTGCGCTTCAATGGCGCAAGCGAGTCCGGTTGGCCCTGCGCCGATCACCAGGAGGTCGAACACGATATCCCGCGCCGCATCCAATGCTTGTTCGTCCATGCTCCTAGATTAGGCTATCGCGCTGCTGGGCTGGGGCTTCG
The DNA here is from genome assembly GCA_963758785.1 of uncultured Acidobacteriaceae bacterium. GTDB lineage: Bacteria > Acidobacteriota > Terriglobia > Terriglobales > Acidobacteriaceae > Telmatobacter. The sequence continues at coordinate 796,227 of CAVWXA010000002.1, read as the reverse complement.
AGAGAAGTGATCGTGCTGATGACCCAAGCCACGTTTATCCGCGTAGCGCAGCGAGCACGTCTTCGGTAGCGCGGTCAGGCGGAAAGACGGGGTAAAAAACGCGCTCGACGATTCCATCGTGAAGAATCACGGTGAGCCGCTTGAGCAAGGTCAAGCCAGCAACCTCAAAGGTGGGAAGACGTATCGCGGTTGCTAAACGAAGCTCGATATCGCTGAGTAGAGGGAACGTCAGATGCATTTGCCCCGCAGCTTCTCGTTGATCGTCCGACGACTGCGTGCTCAGGCCGAAGACGCGCGCCCCGGCAGCTGTAAAGGATGCGTTCAGGTCACGAAAGGCGCAAGCTTGCCGGTTGCAGCCGCGCGCACCCGGGATCATGTCCCAATCAGGAGTGAGCGACGGCGCGCCCGGTCGGCCAGTGCGCGGATAGGCGAAAACTGCGGAGCGGCCGTGGAGAGCAGCGAGGTCGACGAGCGTACCCAGGGTCGATGGCAACGAAATGCTGGGAATGCGCATTCCAGCCAGGTGGGCCGCGGCGCCATCGTCCACTGGTTTGGGAAGGTTTGCAGGGAGCGGCGGAAGCTCGCTCATGTGAACAAAACTCGCACGGAGCGTGGATCAGCGATCAGCATGCCAAAAGGATACGAGATCCGTCTTTGCCGGGTTGCAGGGAGCACGGGACTCGACGGTCCGACGATCGCAATGGTGAGTCTCTGGAACTGGTCGCATAAATGGTTTGGCGCGATCGCAAGACATCCCTTAGGGGCTAAAGGCCGCTATTTATGGGCCTTTAACGGCACGACTAAAGTCGTGCCCCTTCAAAGCGGTATAGATGCAACCAGTTCTAGCTAATTGAAATGGGGTCTGCGCCCGAGATGCGGCCGCTTCGCGTGATGGCGGCCGACTCAGAAAGTTTCTTATGCAAGCGCCGCTGCCGGCTCCATCGCCAAAATCGCCGGTGCCTCAGCCGGTGCCGATGCTGCGGCTGGCGCCGCTGCTGCGGCTTGAGACTGCGCATGAACTGTACGCGTCAACCGGTGGACGAAATGGTAGGGCGGCCAAGGGCCAGAGAGTTGCATCTGGCAGTCGCGCATCAAGGCGCTGGTCGAGACGAATTTGTTCTGGTACCGCTCCACGCACTTGCGGTCGATCAAGTGAGCGACGTCGAGCATCATCTTGCCGTTTTCGGTGAGCCTGCAGCTTACTTCCTCGTCGATGGGCAGGAACAGACGGTGCATCTGGAAGCTCACGGCACGAGCCCGCGTCTGGCGCTCGCGCGCCCGCGACGCATTCTCTCTCAGGTTGCTCAGATATTCGCGGCCCACGCCCTCGCTGACAAGGCGCTTCTCAATCTCGCGGGCGCAGCAATCGTCGACGAAGATCTTCAAATGCATCTCCGTTTTGCCGCGCAGCTTGTCAATGTTGTTGAGAAATTGGCGCTGATTTGAGCGAATTGACTTGCGCAGCGAGTCATCGTCATTGAAGATGGTGCCAAACCGGAAGGGAAGTACCGTGGATTCTTGAAAGCAGTCGGAGATTACGCGTGCGTGATCCACGCCCGAGCGCTGGTTAAGGGTTTCCTGGGGATTGTGCTCGCTCACGATCACGGCCAGATCGCTTGCGGGGTAGAGAAAAACCTGATTTCCACTGACTCCAAAGACCGATTCCAGGGGAACCGGTTTACGATGCCGCGCTAATTCCGGAAAAGCTTGCTTTTCACCGATGCAGTAGGCATACCATGCCATGGCGAGATACTCCGTCCGCGTGCGCTCAATTTGCCAAACGCCGCCGGTTGATGAAGCTCTGAGAACGAGGGAACAACTGCATGCATAGTGGGACTAAGGCAGGACGGAAATGCGGTCGCGGCCTCATAAACTAACCGGAATACTAGACCCCTAAAAATACGACTGGCAACACCTCAGTAGGGAAAGTGAGCCGGACGTAGCGCCTTGTGCAAAAGTCGTGTTTATGAAATCAAATTAATAATTCACTGCATGAACTTTGTGTGCCAGCTCACCCGGATCTTGCCGAAACACGCCAGTTTTGCGGTTCCCGCTGACTGCCCGGCTCCAAGTCAATCTCGACCGATCGGGCACCCTGAATTCCGCGTGTTTTTTCAAAGCTGGAGAACACGACGATCAGGGCTCTCGCCGGCACACGTGAAACTGCGACGCCAGAATCGGTGAACAACGTCAAAGTCTAGTAGACTCAACGGCAGAATGTTTCGTTCTTTCCGCTTTCCCTTCCGCTCCCCGTCCGTCCTGGTTCATGCCTCCATTCTGACTGCGCTTGTGGCGGCCGTAATCCCCGTTTCATCATCTGCCCATGCCCAAGGCACCCACCTGTGGCTTCAATCGCAGCTGGAGGATTTTGAAAAAGGCACACCTGACGGTGTCGCCATCGAGAGCGACGGCTTTCTGCGCCAAAGTCCCGGCTTAACGGAAGAGCTCACCACCCCGTCCACGTTCGTCTGGTCGCTCGCCGCCGGGAAAGATGGCCGCATCTTCGCCGGTACCGGCTCGCCCGCCACCGTGCTGCGGCTGGGCCAGCGGCCAGATGAGAAACCGATTACGCTCTTTGAAAGCAGAGACCTGAGTGTCCAGGCCCTGAAACTGGGTCCGGATGGGGCGCTGTACGCGGCGACGGTGCCCAGCGGCAAGGTCTATAAGCTCAACCCCGACGCTTCCGCCAAGCTCGACGAATCCAGCGCCACGGTTGTCTTCGATGCCTCCAAAGCGGACCAGACTGCTCCCGGCCAGCCCAAGTCTGCGTCGGCGACCTCGAGTGCGGAAACTCATTACATCTGGGATCTGACGTTTGACTCGGCCGGGCGGCTCTACATCGCCACCGGCAATCCCGGCGCCGTCTATCGCGTCGATCCTGCCAAACCGGGCGCCACGCCAGAGCTGTTTTTCAAGAGCGACGAGGCGCATATCCGCACGCTGGCCTGGGACGCAAAGGGAAACCTGATTGCCGGCTCGGATGGCTCCGGACTGGTCTACCGCATCGACTCCAGCGGCAAAGGCTATGTGCTCTTCGAAGCTCCGCGGCGCGAAATCACCTCGATCGCGATCGGCTGCCAAAGGGACCATCTATGCGGCATGTGTGGGCGACAAGAGCCGCAATCCTCTGCCTCCGCTGCCGGTGCAGGGAATCGCGTCAATTACCATCACCGTCGTTCAGCCGCGGTCGCTGCAGGCCGCCAACGCCAGCGCTTCCGTTCCCGAAGGAACCGAAATCTACGCCCTGGACTGAGGGCCAGGCGCCGCGCAAGCTCTGGTCCAGCAAGGACGACATCGTCTACGCGCTTGCGGCCCGCTCCGACGGCCTGCTCGCGATCAGCGGCAATCGCGGACACATCTTCCGCATCCAGGACGACGGCAGCTACGCCGACATCGGCCATCTGCAGGCGCAGCAAGGGCTGAGTTTGGCCGCCGTGCAGGGTGCCCAAGGCATGGCTCATCGGCACCGGCAACACCGGCAAGGTGTATCTGCTTGGCGCGTCTGAAAAGCACGAATACGCCAGCGATGTTCTCGATGCCGGCGCCTTCGCCCGCTTTGGCCGCATCGAGATCGAGCCCGGCTCGTCGGGCTATGAGATCTTCACGCGCACCGGCAACATCGAGCAGCCTGTGCGCGGCTGGAGCGATTGGCAGCCGCTCGAAGATGGCTCCGTCGCCTCGCCGGCAGGTCGCTTTCTGCAATGGAAGGCTGTGCTGCATGCGGATGGCGAGCTGGGCAGCGTGGGCGTCAACTATCTGCCCGTGAACTCTGCGCCCGTGGTCGACGACCTGGTCGTGGTTCCCGGCGCGCGTCTCAATGCGCAGTCGTCAGTCTCCCAGAGCCAGACCGTGAATATCAACTTCCCGTCCTCGGGCCAGAGCTCGCGGTCACATATGACTCCGGATCGAGCAGTTCCATCCAGGCCACGAAGGACCGCACTGCCGTCACTGTCCGCTGGGCCGCGCATGACGACGATGGCGACGACTTGATTTATTCGCTCTATTTGCGCGGCGACGATGAGACGTGTATGGCGGCCGCTGAAAGACAAGATCACCGACAAGGCCTACAGCTTCGACGCCGCGCTCATTCCCGATGGCGGCTACCGCATCAAAGTTGTCGCCTCCGACGCGCCGTCCCATACTCCCGGCGACGCGCTCACCGGCGAAAAGGTCAGCGACCGTTTCGAGATCGACACCACGCCGCCAGACATGACAAACGTCAAGGCCGCTGGGCAGCCCGCGACCTGCGAGGAGTCCCATTGCCGCAAACCGTTTGTCATCAGCTTCGACGCAGAGGATGCCACCTCGCCAATCGCTCATGCCGAATATTCGCTCGACGCGGGCCCCTGGCAGTACATTGATCCGGTCGGCTAGCTCTCCGATTCCAAGCGCGAGCACTATGAATTTCACATCTTCGCTTGACGCGGAGGCGGGCAAGATCAATGAGCATCTGATCACCGTGCGCGCCTATGACCGCTACGACAATGTCGGCGTGGCCAAGACAGTGATTCCTGCCCAGCAACAGTAAGCCCACGCAGAGCTGATCGCACGGAAAGCGAATGCCCCGGAAAGCGAAGATTGATGCGATTTGAACTCTATGTTGCGGCGCGGTACCTGAAAGCCAAGCGGCGGCAGGCTGTCGTCGGCGTCGTCACTGCTCATCTCCATTGCCGGCGTGGCCGCGGGCGTGGCCGCGCTCATCATCGCCCTCGCCATCACCAACGGCATGCAGCCGCGACCTGCAGGACAAGCTTGCTGGGCTCGACGGCGCATGTTCAATTGATGCGCGTCGAATCGGATGGCATCCGCGACTGGCGCCGCTGCTGGAAAGGCTGCGCCATGTTCCGCATGTGACCGCTGCCTCGCCGGGCATCTTCGAAGCAAGTGATGGTCTCGCACGGCCGCGCGCGGGCTTTGCGCTGATCGAAGGCATCATCCCGAGCCAGGAGCGCACCGTCAGCAATCTTCTCAGCTCCATCGTCTCCGGTTCAGCCGGCGGCTCTCGACCCGCAAGCGCGGCGATACCGCAGTCACGCGGCCCCGCTGTGCCGCCACTGGTGCTGGGCAGTGACCTCGCCGATCAGCTCGGCATGCCATGTGGGAGATCAGGTGATGGTGACCAGCCCGCAGGGCGAGCTCACCCCGTGATTGGCATCGTTCCCAAATATCAGACCTTTCCAGGTAGCAGGCATTTTCCACTCCGGCTTCTACCAATACGACTCGGCAATGGGCTTTCATGCGCCTCGCGCGACGCGCAACGCCTCTTCGATGAGCCGGACCTGATCTCGGTGATCAGCTTCAAAGTCGATAATCTCAACCGCGCGCCAGAGATTGCCCAGGCCATCGAGCAGGCCGCGGGCAAGGGCTTCATGACCACCAACTGGACGGAGCAGAACCGCGAGCTCTTCCGCGCGCTCAGGCTGGAACAGATCGTCACCTTCATCGTCATCGCGCTCATCGTGATCGTGGCCGCGCTCAACATTCTCATCGCGCTCACCATGATGGTGATGGAAAAGACGCGCGACATCGCGGTGATGATGAGCTTCGGCGTCGACCCGGCCAGGTGCGGCGCATCTTCCTGTTGCAGGGTTTTCTGATCAGCGTGGTCGGCACGGCGCTGGGGCTTGTGCTCGGCTACATCGCCTCCTGGGCTGGAGGCCACTATCACCTCATCCATTTGTCCGCCGAGGTCTATTCCATCGACACGCTGCCTTTCGCGCCGCGCTTGCTCGATGGCGTCATCGTCTCCGTGTGTTTCCGATCGGAATCTCGCTGCTGGCGACGCTTTATCCGTCGTCGTCCGCGGCACAGCTGCTGCCCGCCGAGGCGCTGCGGTACGAGTAAAGACCTACTGCGGCGTGATGATCCCGCCCAGCGCATGGCGCCGCGGCAACACAATGCCGCGATGATCTACCTCCGCCGTGGCGCTCGCGGTCTGCAAGGCTTGCGGGCAACTCTGCTCGCTCCATAATCGCACCGCCGCAGGCCGGGCACCAGTCGCGCCTTCGTTTCCTCGCCCATGACCGCGTGGCATTGGCTGCAAATCCGTTCCATAGACAAAGATTACCGGATCGGGGGCATCTTCGCTGGATGCAGTCACTTTGACCGCTGCGAAACAGCACACTCGAGCTTTCTCGCCGGCCCGGTACACTGAATTCATGCACCCCCCGCCTCGCCTGGTGGCGATCGACATGGACGGCACGCTGCTGCCGACGTCTGACGCCAGAAGTAAGCGCTCGCAACGCTGCGGGCGCTGCGGGCGGCGCAGGAAGCGGGAATCACCGTGGCCATCGCCACCGGCCGCCGCGCAGCCTACACGGTGCCTTTGCTTGAAGGTCTGGGCCTGCGAGCGGATATGCCCCTCATTACGTCAAATGGTGCAGTGACCTGCACTCTGGGCGGCGAGCCGATCGACCGCTGCCATATGGCAGCGCGCGTCGCGCGGGGCCTTTGCGGCCTGCTTCGCCCGTTTGGTGCAGTCGTTTTTACCTTCGACCGGCCGGGCCGCGGCGAACTGGTTCTCGAAGATCTTGAGCAGGCGCATGGCCGCATCGCCATGTGGGTCGAGGCGAATCGCAATGCGATTGAGGTGATCAAGCCTCTGGAACTCGCGCTGAGGATGGCGACGATCCGATTCAGGGCATGGCTGCGGGAAGTGTCGCGAAGATGAGAGCAGGCGGAAAAGGCGTTGAAGGCAAGCGAGTGGGCAATCGGAATGCGAAGGCGCGCGCACCGAGTATCCGGCGCGCGATCTGTCGATCCTCGATCTTTTGCCGCCAGGCGTCTCCAAGGGTTGGGCGCTCGAACGGCTGGCTGCGCGCCTCGGTGTGGATCGCAAAGAGACCATGGCCATCGGCGACAACTGGAACGATGTGGGTATGCTGGAGTGGGCGGGGCAGGGAATTGTGATGGCCAATGCTGCCATGGAACTGCGCACGTTGGCGAAAATGCAGGGCTGGAAGCAGAGCGCCGTCAAACGACGCGGACGGCGTCGCGGTGGTGCTCGAAGCGGCGCTCGCCAAGATTGGCTGCGGCAAAAGCATGATCGGCGAAATGGAGTGCACGGCGGAAATTGCGCAAAATGCTCTTCATCGCTGTTCGGAGCTCTTGTGGCTGTCGCCTCAGCGCCGCAGGCGCGCGCGGCCGAACGCGTCACGCTCCGCAACGGCTTCGTCGCTGCGCTGCGACCATCACGCGCAGGTCGATGGCCGCATGCGTCTTTACCTGAGCGCTGGCGAAGACAACTACATTGAATTTGCTCCGAGCTGAGATCGCGACATTCGAAGTGATTCCCGATCCGCCCGCGCCCGCTGCGCCGGCTCCGCTGGCAGCTGCAGCGAAGATACAAGCGAAACTGACCCCGGCTGATCTGCACGAGATGCTGGCGCGCGCCGGAACGGAGCACAACCTCGACGTCGATCTGCTGGCCAGCGTGGTCAAAGCCGAAAGCGACGGCAACGCTCGCGCCGTGAGCCGGGCCGGCGCGCAGGGGACTGATGCAACTGATGCCCGGAACCGCTGCCGGACTGGGCGTGAACGACAGCTTTCAGCCCGAACAGAACGTGCGCGGCGGCTCCGCCTATCTCGATGCACTTCTGACCCGCTACCACGACAACCTTTCGTCTGGCGCTGGCTGCATACAACGCCGGCCCCGAAGCGGTCGACAAGTACCACGGCATTCCGCCATACCGCGAAACTCACGCCTACGTCGCTCGCGTGATCCACGAATTCAATCGCCGCGTCCTGGCACGCGAAGCGCAGGCCCGCCGCGCCGGCACGCCGACCGCCTCGCAACCAGTCTCATCTCGCTAATCCGATTCGAGATCGGCTGTCGCGCCTCCCGTAATGTCTCTCAGTTACAAAACATCCATTGACTTCGCGATAGACTGCCTTCGGCATTCCGAGTGTCTCGATCTGATGCGCACGTGAGAACATAAGAATAGACCTCCAAAGCTGACCACGAGCTGACCTCGGAGCGGAGAACGCTTGAAGAAGAATCAATGGATTCTGGGCATTCGTTGTGCTGGTTGCCCTCATCGTACTTTTCGTGTGGGTACGCACAAGAATTCATTTCGATTTTCATGTCTTTGCCGCGCAGATGGCGCAAGCCGATTGGAGCAAGATCGCTCTTGGCGCCGCCTGCATCTACTCGACTTTTGTCTTTCGCGCTGTGCGATGGAGCCGGCTGGTCCGGCACACCAAAAAAGTTCCGCCCTTTTCGCTGTTGGGAACGCAAGTGATCGGGTTTACCGCGGTGGCGCTCATCGGGCGCGTCGCGGACCCGGTTCGGCCGTACCTGGTGTCAAGGAAAACCGACCTCACCGTTGAGCTCGCAGATCGCCGTCTATATCGTGGAGCGCTTGTTGGACGCGGGTTCGATGGCGCTGATTTTTTCTATCGCCATGATCTGGGTTCCGGCGAGATCAGATTCTGAACGCCATGGCGCACACCCGGCCGCTCGCGCATCTGGCGCCGCTCATCATCGCTCCTGGCGTTATTTGTCGCACGATAGGCGGCGTTGATCCTCACCCTGCTCGGCACAGGTTTCCTGTTCGCCGTACGCCTGGCGGGAGGCGCGGTTGCCGCGTTCTTCGAGCGCAGCCTCAGGGATGGTTTCAAAAAATCTCGGGCCACGTCGTCGCGCACAAGATCCGCATGTTTCATGTCCGGGCTCGATGCCATGCGCTCGTGGTCCGACTTCGCCGTCGTGGCCAGTCTTTCTCTCAGCATGTGGCTCTTGATCGCGTGTGCCTACTTTGACACCTGCAGGGCCTTTGTCGCCAGCCCGCAGCTAGCGAATGTTGCTCCTTCAAAGTGCGTCTTGCTGATGGTTGCCAGCGGCGCAGCCAGCGTTCTCCAGCTGCCGGTCATTGGTTGGTTCTCGCAAATCGGCGCTGTCGCCGTGGCCGTTCACGGGCATCGTAGGCGCCACGCCAGAGGCTGCAACTGCCTGCGCCGCCACGCTTCTGCTCGTCATCATTTCTCAGCATCGTTCCCGTCGGGCTTGATCTGGGCCCGCTTCGAACACGTGAGCCTGCGCAAAGTCACGCTCGAAAGCGAGCACGCCGAAGAAGTCATAACAGAATCCGGCGAAGCGGACACCGCAACCGTGCCATAAATGCACGGGACGCCGACTCTACGCCGGGTTGAAATATTCCTGCGCCGTTCGCCGGAAGAAAAGATAGCCAATCAGCACCAGCAGCACGCAGTGGATGATCAACTCCTGCTTGGAGTGAAATACACTGATCACAACATGTGCCGCCATCCACGCCAGCGCCAGCCAACGCGCCCAGTTGCGGCCGCAACATGAATAGCGCCCGCAACCACCGCCGCCACACCCAGTGCGGTGATCCATAGGGCTTCGTTCGCATTCATGGTTGATCGTTGCGATCCAGAACTGTCACGTAATGTGCGATCGTCCGAGAAAGCACCCACAGACAATATACAGCCAGCTGAGAATCGTAATCGACAATTGAGGCGCTTTCTTTTTGGTTTCCACGGCCACTCGCAGTCGCCTCCGTTTCGGTCCTTACTTCAAGACCGCGCGGCGCGCTGTCTCTGCTTCCGCTCGATTCCAGCCTCGCCGCCTCGGCTGTCGAATACTGGATCGTCTCCGGCCCCACCGCGCCGCCGGTCATCACCATGCTCATCGCCTGCTCCATGGTCAGATCCGTCTCGATCACCCGCTCCATGGGCAGAATCTGCAGAAATGCCGATGTGGGATTGATGGCGTTCGGCACCAGCACTGCAGCCAGCGGCCGTCCGCTGGCGGCATCGCGTCATTGTGCGCGTCAGAAAGCCGATGCTCTTCTGGCCGGCGATCGGGAAAATCCACCAGCACTACGCGCTGGCTCGCGCCTTTCTTCGCCATCATCGAGTCGAGCAGTTGCCGCACCGACGTGTAGACCTTGGCCACGAAAGGCAACCGCTCGAGCAGCGACTCAAACAGCCCAAAGCCTGGCGGCCCACCACCAGCGAAGTCACGCGGCCCACGACGTACAGCACCACCAGCGTGAGCAGAATGGCCAGCACTGACTGCATCCACGGTTCGGCGAACCATGCCTCGGGAAAAACTGCGGCAAGCAGATGCACCGCCGGCAATCCCGCCTTGGCCAGCTCTTCCAGCAGAAAGCTGAAGATCAGGTAGGTGACGAAAAGCGGGCCGACGGTGATGATGCCGGCCAGAATACTTCGCTGGACGCTGCGCAGGCGTGCGGTTGAACTGTGCTTTCACGCGCCTCTCCTCGTTTACGAACACAGTTAAGTGCATAGCTAAGAGCATACCCTGGCCAATGCGCAGCGCGAAGATGACCGGCAGAAGAAAACTTTTTCCACTGGCCTCAAAAATCAGCTATATATGAAGGATTGCCTCTTATGATTAGTGAGTGCAGAGGAAGTGAATGAGCGAACCCCGAGGTATTGAATCCATCGACCGCAATCCGTACGAGCCAAGAGCGACGGCGCCACAACCGCGCGCCATCGGATCGCCATTGCCAACCGGCAGCGCCAGGCGTTCGCCCATCAATCCCGCTGAAGGCAATGGCAACCACATTGCTGTCAGACCTCCCGGCCGCGCCTTGCCTGGCTCGGCTTCGGTTCGGATGAGTCCTCCGGCATGCAGCGCGCCATGAATATTTTTCGCGCGGCGCTCCCCATCGTGCAACGCCTTCTCCCCCTGCTCGATGGCAACGTTGGGACCGCGAGTCGCCAATCTTTTTGCTGCATCGCGCAGCAATCGCAACCTGCCGCCGCCGGCGCCCAAAGTCGATCTGGCGCCCATGAGGACAGCTTGGCCGCGCTCAGATCACAGCATCGCGATCTGCGCGAGCAGGTCATCGAGCAGAACACTTCGCTCAAGCGGGTCGAAGATCAGTTGGAGATGGTGCGCGAAGCCACCGACCGCAATACTCTGGAGCAGCAGGAACTGCTCGAAGATCTCAAACTCTTCAGCAACAAGGTCAAGGTTGTCGCCGTTGTGGGAATCGGTCTGCTGGCAATCGGCATCCTGCTTAACCTGATCCTGTTTCTCCATGTTCAACGCGTCCTGCCCTGAAACGGGGCTCTGATTCGACGACGATTTCGATTCCAAACGAGTCCGATTGCGCGGACGAGGAATTGCCGCGTGCGCTTGAATGCGTGTATTGGGCTTGTGTTCTAAACTCGGGGCAGGGAAGCGAGCCGTGTGCGGCTCAAATTGCGACTGGCGCTACAGTTCCAGAACGGTGTCTTCGATCGCCAGCCGCACGTTGCCGTCGGATTTGGCCAGCCGCCGCACCGCCTCCGGCTTGTCCACCTTGGCCTTCAGCATCACCAGCGCCACGGGCACGCTGCGCCCGGCGCTCTTGATCGTGTCCACGGCTGTCGCGCGGTCGATGTTGCAGGCGCGCATCAGAATGCGAATCCCGCGCTCCACCAGCTTGGAATTCTGCATGTGCACGTTCACCATCAGGTTTTCGTACACATAGCCCAGCCGGGTCATGGCGCCGGTGGTGATCATGTTCAGGATCATCTTCTGCGCGCTGCCGGCCTTCATGCGCGTCGATCCGGAGACCACTTCAGGGCCCACTTCGGCCACGATCGTAATGTCGGCGGCATCGGCCAGCGGCGTTGCCTGGTTGCAGGTCACGGCTGCGGTGTGCGCTCCGCGAGCGCGTGCATAAGCCACGGCCGCCACCACGTACGGCGTGCGGCCTGAGGCGGAAACGCCGATCACCACATCTTTGCGCGTGGGACGCCGCCGCGCGATGTCGCGCTGGCCCAGTTCTTCTGAGTCTTCATTCACCTCAACCGCGGAGGCCAGCGCCTTGGGTCCGCCGGCCATGATGTACTGCACCTGGCCGGGAGCGGTGGAATAAGTGGGTGGACATTCCGAAGCGTCCAGCGCGGCGATTCGCCCGCTGGAACCGGCGCCGATGTAGATCAGCCGGCCGCCGTCGCGCAGGCTTCGCGCCACCTGGTCGATGACTTCGGCAATCTCGGGGATCGCCTTCTTTACCGCCGCGGCGACCTTCGCATCTTCGTGGTTGATGATGCGAGCGATTTCCAGTGCGGATTTGGTGTCGAGTCCTTGAGAGGCCTCGTTCTGGCTCTCGGTGATCAGTTGCTGAAGCAGGTTGGCCTGGTCGTTATTGTTGTCTTTTGTCTGGGTGCCGGCCGTTTCCTGCAGCGTTGTGCTTGGTAGCATCGCGTCAGTCCCCATCTTTTATTGTATCTGTAAAACCGCGCAACCCTACAACAAAATTCCTGCTGTGCCTCATCCGCACCGACGTAACCGTTACCGTCACACTCAACAGCGCTTCGCGAATTGCGTCGTGAAAGGCCGGCCGTACCTCGCGAATCAGCTGGCTCTTCCGATCGGGCCAGGTGCGGTTGGTCAGCAGAACCACCGCAATGGCCGCATCCAGATCGATCCAGAGCGAACAGCCGCTGAAGCCGAGGTGCCCGATCGAATGCGGCGAAAAATGCTTGCCGGAAGACGAAGTTCTCCGACGGCGTATCCCAGCCCAGCGCGCGCGAACTGCCTCGCGGCCCTTGCCGTTGGGCAAATCGCTTCACTAGTTGACTGATCAAATAGAGTGCGGCTTGTAGTTTGAAGTCATTGCCGCCCACGCGCCTGAGAATCGCGCCCGCAAAACGCAGCAGGTCCGGAACATTGGAGAAGAGCCCGGCGTGCCCCGCCACGCCACCCAGCACCGAACGCGTTCTCATCCTGCACTTCGCCCTGGATCAGCCGATGGCGAAATGTCGTGTCCTCTTCCGTTGGAGGAATCGCGGCTCGCTCGGCCGGTGCGGGGCAAAATCCCGTTGCCGTACATCCCCAGTGGGCGAAAGATCTCCCGCATGTGTCCACGAATCCAGTGGTTCGCCGAATCTGCAACTTCAGCGCCTTGCCCAAGCAGGATGAATCCGGGGTCGGAGTATTCGGCCCGCGTGCCCGGCTCGGCCTTCAGCGGAAGCTCCAGGCAAGCCTGAAGCAACGCTTCCGGCGTGGCTGCTGTGCGGAACAACTCCACGTACCCCGGCAAGCCGGAGTTGTGCGCCAGCAGGTGGCGCAGTTTCACCCTCCGTGCGGGATCATCAGCGGCGCCGCCCCGCAACGAATCCCGGCAGCAACTCGCCCAGCGGCGTCTCCAGGTCGAGCTGTCCGCGCTGCACCAGCAACATCGCCGCAGCCGTCGTCGCCACCACTTTCGTCAGGCTGGCCACGTCGTAAACCGTCTCCGGCGTCGCTTCGGGGGACTCCATTTCATAGGTAAACTTGCCCCACCGAGTCCTGGAGCAGCGACTTCGCCGGCCGCCAAAACGCCAAATGCGCATCCGGGAAAGGCGCGCGCCGCAATCGCTTCTTCCAATACCCGGTACGCCGCGCCAAATCGATCAGGCGACTGGCTCGTCCGCGAAACGGGCAGTTTGTCTTGAGATCTCATCGCTTTCTCGCATGGTAACGCGCCTTCCGGACACTCGTTGCCCCGGGCCGTACAATTCATCGCCGGGCAGGGAGCAATCGAGCTATCCTTGTGTGCGAGAACTCTCGTCTATCCATCAGGTGCAGGAGGATTGCATGTCTACGCCGTGCGGTTGGTTGCGGGCAGCAAGTTTGGCCGGCCTCATCGCTTCCGGACCGGTTTTGTCCGCGGCCCAGGCGCCCGCGTCTTCACAGCCGGCCGAGAGCACTCCGGCCCAGGCGGCAAGCCCTGCGCCAGCACAGACATCTCCTGACTCGCCTGCCGCGGCGAGGCCCACCATCGATGTGCCACGTCCAGACGAGGCCGCCGCAACCGCATCGGCGCCTGCCGAAACGGCAACTACCGCGAAAACAACCTACACCGTCCCTGCGGGCACCAAGGTTCTGCTGGAATTGCGCAGCGCCATCAACACCAAAAGCGCCAAACCCGGCGATGGCGTTTACCTGTCCTCCACCTTTCCAGTCGTAGTCGGCAATCGCGTCATGATCCCCAACGGCGTTTACGTGCAGGGTGTGGTCGATCGCGTGCAGCGCGGCGGCCACGTCAAGGGCAAAGCGCAGCTCGACATGCACTTCACCTCCATCATCTTTCCCAATGGCTCGGTGGTCGAGATCCCCGGCGTTGTCGACAGCGTCCCCGGCTCAAAAGACCAGACCGTGAAAGACGACGGAGAGGGAACCATCCAGCAAAACGGCGACAAAGGCCGCAACGCGGGCCGAACTGCCGAAATTGCCCTCCCTTCCGGAGCAGGGGTTGGAACCATCGGTGGAGCGGCGTCAGGACATCCTATCGAGGGTGGTCTGGCTGGCCTCGGTGCTGGCCTCGCTACTGTGGGTCTGGTTTCGCTTTTCACCCGCAACGCCGATGTCGATATTCCGAAAGGCACTCAGGTTGAGATGGTGCTGCAACGCCCGCTTATGCTTGAAGAGGAGAATCTCGCCGGAGTTGCTCAACCCGGAACTGCCCCCGCTTTGGTGCCTTCCGCCAATCAGCCAAAACCAATTTCTACCCGGCGTCCGCGCATCCTGTGCCCGCCAGGAGGACTTGGCTGCGAGTAAAACGAACTCGCTGCCAAGTCGTACCGGCGCCTGCTTTAATCCTCTATTTCTAAATAAGCCTCGTTTTAAATAAGCCTGGTTTCAAATAAGCACGGTTCTAAATAAGCCTTGCGTTCAGTGCAATCGCTCCTGGGCGCATCAGAGTGCAGCTTCCACTCTGGTCGCAGCGATAGTGCACGTCGGAACGGTAGTCTTGCCAGGGCGTCGCGCTGCTAACGGTGACTGATGCACCGATGACAAAGGTTCTGCCATCGCTGGTCTCAATCGAATTGCCGGCAGCGTCATAGGCCGCGACCGTCAGGTCGCCTTCGGTATAGAACAACGAAGGCTTAACCCCCTCGTCGATGCTCATTTGCTCGTCGTCCATGGGTACGGGGGTAACCTCAGGCGCGCTGGCCAACATGGTCCGGTGAGGCTTGGTGAGCGGATGAGCGACGGGCTTCGCTGGCTGCACTTCAGCAGGAGACAGCGGAAGAACGTGGTTCGCTGGGACTTCACGAATTCTGATCGCCGGGGCAGTCTGAATCTTGGTTGAACGCTCTGACCTCGCCACTCGATGCGTCCGAACCACTGGCGCAACGGGTTGAGCCGCCGCCGAGCTGCCGATATGGGCGACCGGCTGGACATAAGCCACCGGACGGTAAGTTGCCATCTGGCTGGGCTGTGCGGTCGCACTCATTGTGACTTTAGGTCCTGTTGAGTTCGCGGGCGTCGAATCAGCGAGCGCCGACGAAGAGCCACTCGGAAGGCCTGCGAGCGCCAGCGAAGCCCCCGTCAGAATTCCAAGCGCCACGCCTATCCCGGCGTAGATCACCGACTGCGGCAGTCGAACGATTGGGGGTTGCGGAAGAACCATAAGGCCATTTTTGAATGCGGGAAGGACTTCGGTAGATTGTGTGGAATCAGCCATTGTGTTTGCGCAGCCGGAAACGCCGCTTTCCCTCCATGGATCGAGTACTTTCGTATATTGAACCTCTATTGCGGTAACTCATCAATCCACCAAAAGAGTCATCTGGGGTGATTACCAACCCGTGATTTTGCTCCGCCGCTGCACCTGACCGCGCGTAGCTCGAAGCGACCTGCGCTATCATTTCGTTTCGGCCGGCAGTCACTCGAATGGGCCGGCCCAGGCAGCCGCTTTTTCCTCAGTGCGCCAGTCGGTACCCCAAGTGCAATTGACGGCCGGTTGCGAGTAATCTAGAAACTGATGGAAACTGCTTCACCTATCCCCACGAGTTCAGATTTATGCGCGGCCACTCCCAGGCGAACTTTTAGCCAGTCCCCTCCCACCCCTGCCGCGCCAGCGCGAATCGCCCCGAAAAACCGCGGGGTGTTGTGCTCTGGCTGCGCGATTTGCTCGATCTCCGCCACGGCCTCGGTCCTCATCATCACGTTTCTCTACCAGCCAGTGCGCGTTGAAGGCACCAGCATGTTGCCGCGTCTTGAAGACCGCGACCGGCTGTTCATCAACAAATTTGTCTACCATTTCGCCGCCATCGAGCGCGGCGACGTCGTGGTCTTCCACTATCCGCGCGACCCGGAGAAGAGCTACATCAAGCGGGTGATCGCGCTGCCCGGCGACCGATCTCCGCATCGACCACGGCCACGTCTGGGTCAACGGCAGACTCGTGCGCGAGCCCTACGTGCCGGCGGAGTACCGCGACACCCGCTCCATGGCAGAGATGACCGTTCCCGAGGACTGCTACTTCATGATGGGCGACCACCGCTCCATCTCCTCTGACAGCCGCGACTTTGGACCCGTCGAGCGCTCGCTCATCTACGGAAAAGCCGTCTTCGTCTACTGGCCGGCCCGCGATGTTGGCGTCGTCCACTAGGCGATTTCAAGGTCGGCCGCCGATCTACTGCGGTCCCGTGGAAAACAGCGGCCAGAATCCGTCGCCGCAAACCTGCTAAAATCGATTGAATCCACTCCTCGGAGAGGCGATGCAGGCGATCCTCGCGCTCGAAGACGGGCGCATCTTCCGTGGGCACGGCCATGGACACCCAGGCGAATGCCAGGGCGAAGTCGTTTTTAATACTTCTCTTACCGGTTATCAGGAAATTGCCACCGACCCTTCCTATGCCGGGCAAATTGTCGTCCTCACCAACCCCCAAATCGGCAACTACGGCACCAATCGTGCCGATAACGAGGCTGCGCGCCCTTACATTGAAGGCCTCATTGTCCGCGAGTTCTCCGCCATCAGCTCCAACTGGCGCTCCGAGCAGGTCACCGACGAGTACATGGAGCGCTATGCCGTCCCGGTTCTGGCCGAGATCGACACCCGCGCCCTCGTGCGCCACCTGCGCACCCACGGCGTGATGCGCGGCGTTATTTCCACAACCGAGACCAATGCCGACGCCCTCGTCCAGAAAGCCAGAAACATCCGCAAGATGGACGGCACCGATCTGGCCCGCGTTGTCTCAACCAAATCGAACTACGAATTCGACGCCTCCGATCCGCGCAACCAGATGGGAGATCCGCTACTTGACTCTCCTAAGCTCATTAATCCAAAGAGCATGAAAGAGCGTAAACTTCATGTAGTGGCTTATGATTTTGGCATTAAACAGAACATTTTGCGCATGTTAGCGCGTGAAGATTGCCGCGTGACGGTCGTCCCGGCCGAAACCACGGCAGAAGAAGTGCTTGCGCTCAAGCCAGACGGCGTCTTCCTCTCGAACGGCCCCGGCGACCCCGAGCCGGTCGATTATGCCGTCCGCGCCATTCGCAACATGATGGGCCGCGTGCCTGTATTTGGAATCTGTCTAGGCCACCAGCTCTGCGGCCTGGCCCTCGGCGGCCGGACCTACAAGCTCAAGTTCGGCCATCACGGCGGCAACCATCCGGTCCGCAACAACGCCACCGGCAAAGTGGAGATCACCGCCCACAACCACAACTTCGCCGTCGATCCCGACTCCGATCAATGCCAACGAGGTCGAATTGACCCACGTCGACCTGAACGACCAGACTCTTGAAGGCCTGCGCCACAAGACACTGCCGCTCTTCAGCGTGCAGTACCACCCCGAAGCCGCCCCCGGCCCGCACGATTCGCATTACCTGTTCCGCGACTTCCGCCAGATGATGGAGGAGTGGAAGGGATGACGCCCGCGATGCGCAACATTTTTGAAATTTCAAAACAGCGGGGCTTTTGGCTCCGCTGTTTTTTGAGCTGAATGGTACGGGCTTCAGTTGAAACGGTAAGGGTTTTAGTTGAAGGGTACGGGCTTTAGCCCGTACGCCAAGGTTCTACAAAAAGATTCGGGGCTTTAGTGTCTGCGTGAGAACTACACGAGGTACTTGTAATCCACATCGGAGTTGAGCGACAAGAGAAGTATGTCGCGATTCAAAGTTTACAGCCCGGATCAGGCTTATTTGCTGCCGCCGAGCGTGCGGGATGAGTTGGGTGAGAAGCACCTTTGCTTTTTCGTCCGCGAGGTGGTTGAGCGGTTGGATATGAGCGTGTTCGAGTAGAGCTACAGCGCCGAGGGCGGGGAGCTTTATGCGCCCCAGCTGATGCTGGGCGTGTGGCTCTACGCTTACGCGCTGGGCATCACCAGCGCGCGGCAGGTGGAGCGGCGGCTGGTGGAGGATCTTGCGTTTCGCTATCTGGCTGCCGGCGAGCGGGTGGACAACTGGGCCCTGAGCGCGTTTCGCCGCCGTCACAGCCAGCGCGCTGAACGACGCCTTTACGCAGGTGCTGGAGTGGGCGCAGGGCAGGGCATGGTGAAGCTGGGGCGGGTGGCGATCGACTCGACGCGCATCGCGGCCAACGCCAGCAAAGACCGTGTGGACTCGGAGCAGGCGCTGCGCGATACGCGGGCGCGGTTGCGGCGCCAGGTGCGCACCTGGCAAAAGGCGGCCGACCGCGACGACGCAGGAGCCGGGCGGGCTGGAAGTGGCCATTGCGGAGCTCGATCAGGCTCTGGCCGAGATGCCGCGGCGCATGGAGCGGTTGAAGAAAAGCGGCTTGAAGAAGCTGTCGCGGACCGACGAGGATGCGCGCTTTCTGCGCCAGCGCGGAGGCAGTTCGTGCTCGGCTATACGGGCGAGATCGCCGTCTCGGACGATCATCTGATCGTGGCCCAGCGGGTGACGCAGAACGCGACCGACAACGCGTCGCTGCAGCCCATGCTGGACGAGGTCGAGCAGCGCTGCGGCGCGCCGCCGGGCGCGGCTCTGGCCGACAGCGGCTTCTTCTCCATCGACAACCTCGAACAGATGGAACAGCGCAACATCGACGCTTATGTACCGGACTCGAATCTGGCGCGCGCATCTGAATCTGGGCACGCGCTGCCGCACAAGGGCCTGCGCCGCAGCCCATCGCCGCATGCGCGCCAAGTTGCGAAGTCCGGCCGGGCAGGCCGCCTATGCGCGGCGCAAGGCGGTCGTCGAACCGGTATTCGGAGTCCTGAAACAACAACGTGGAATGCGCCAATTTCGTACCCGTGGATTGCAAAACGTAAACAACGAATTCACCCTGGCCACGCTGGCCTACAACATCACCCGGCTGCACGCATGCTGCGCAGCCTGAAAAAAACCCCTGCCACTGCTGGCGGCGAAAACTCAAAACTAGACCGCCGCTGCACAGGGCCAACGGCGTTCTCACGCAGACACTTTAGCCCCTGAAGGAAAGCGATGCGGCCAAGGCGAGAAACAAATCGGACCAACGAATTCGCTTATTTCGTCTCCACGCAGACAGTGGGCCGCACGCCATTCTTTCGTCACGAGCGCTGGGCACGATTGATGATCGCGACGATTGAGCGCTACGCACAAAAGGATTATGTTCTTCACGCATTCGTTGTGATGCCCGATCATATGCACCTGCTGATCAGCCCTTCTGAGGCTGTTGAGAAATCAGTGCAGTTGATCAAAGGCGGTTTCTCTTTCCGCGCAAAGCGCGAATTGTCATGGAAAGGGGAGATTTGGCAACCGGGATTCACCGACCATCGAATTCGCGATGAAGAAGATTGGAATCGACACTTGGAGTACATTCGGACCAATCCAATCAATGCTCGGCTGGTCGAGGATTTGAAGCCGTTCCCGTACATCTGTTTCGCAAATCAGGCTTTCCCTCAGGGGGCTGAAGCCCTCCAACATTGAAGCCGAAGGCGTACGGGCTGAAGCCCGTACCCTTCAAGGCCCAGGAGATCCACAGATGGAGAGACAATCCGGCACGACTGAAGTCATGCCCCTTCAAGACAGAATCGCGGCACAAGTAATCTTGAGAAACGGGAAATAACAAGGAAAAATGCCACGCAGAAATGACATTCAGAAAATCCTGGTGATCGGCTCCGGCCCCATCGTTATCGGCCAGTCGGCCGAGTTCGACTACTCCGGCACACAGGCCTGCAAAGCCCTCAAGCAGGAGGGCTACGAGGTAGTGCTGATCAACTCGAATCCGGCCACCATCATGACCGACCCGGAACTGGCCGACCGCACCTACATCGAGCCGCTCACCCACGAGTACGTCGAAGAGATCATCCGCATCGAAGCCGAGATGCTCGGTGCTGGCCGCACGGGCGGGCCTTCGGGAAAATTTGCTCTGCTGCCCACCGTCGGCGGCCAAACCGCGCTCAATCTCGCTGTCGACCTGGCCGATACCGGCGTTCTCGATCGCTACAACGTCGAGCTTATCGGCGCCAAGCTTGAGGCCATCAAGAAAGCAGAAGACCGCCTGCTCTTCAAAGACGCGATGATCCGCATCGGGCTCGAGGTGGCGCGCTCCGTGCTGGTTAATAATCTGCGCGACGGCCTCGACTTTTCGAACAAGCTCGGCTTTCCGGTACTTATCCGCCCCAGCTTCACGCTTGGCGGCACAGGCGGCGGCATCGCTTACAACCGCGAAGAACTGATGGAAGTGCTCGCCCGCGGTCTCGACCTTTCGCCCGTCCATGAATGTCTGATCGAAGAAAGCATTCTTGGCTGGAAGGAATTCGAGCTCGAGGTGATGCGCGACCTCGCCGACAACGTCATCATCATCTGCTCCATTGAAAATTTCGATCCCATGGGCGTGCACACCGGCGACTCCATCACCGTCGCGCCTGCGCAAACGCTCACAGACCGCGAATACCAGAAAATGCGCGACGCTGCGATCGCCGTCATGCGCGAAATCGGCGTCGAAACCGGCGGATCGAACGTGCAATTTGCCATCAATCCGCAAGATGGCCGCATGGTTGTCATCGAGATGAATCCACGCGTCTCGCGTTCCTCGGCGCTTGCATCCAAGGCCACCGGTTTTCCCATCGCGAAAATTGCGGCCAAGCTCGCCGTTGGCTATACGCTCGATGAGATTCCCAACGACATCACGCGCAAAACGCCCGCCTGCTTTGAGCCCACTATCGATTACGTTGTCGTCAAAATTCCCAAGTGGCAGTTTGAGAAATTTCCCGGCGCCGACGACACACTCGGGCCACAGATGAAGTCGGTTGGCGAAGTGATGGCCATCGGCCGCACTTTCAAGGAAGCGCTGATGAAGGCCTGGCGCGCGCTCGAAACCGGTAAGAAGACCGGAACAGAAATCCTCGACCCGCGCCGCCTGACGCAAATGCTGGTGACGCCACGCCCCGAGCGCCTCGGCTACATCCGCTACGCCTTTGAGCGCGGCATGAGCGTACGCGAGGTTGCGCGCCTCACCCGCATGGATCCCTGGTTCCTGTACCAGCTCCGCGAAATCACCGAGGCGCAGCGGACGATCGCGCAAACTCCTCCAAAGGAGATGAGTGCGGAGCACCTGCGCCACCTCAAGCGCATCGGCCTGAGCGACGAACGCATTGCCACGGAGTGGAAGCTTGCCGGCCATGACGGAATCAAGCAGGTGAGGGAACTGCGCGAAGGCCATGGAATTCGCCCCGTCTTCAAGTTGGTCGATACCTGCGCCGCCGAATTCGAATCGATGACGCCCTACCTCTACTCCACCTACGAAGAAGAGGACGAGGCGCCGCCGACCAAAACTCCCAAGGTCATCATTCTTGGCTCAGGACCGAATCGCATCGGGCAGGGAATCGAGTTCGATTACTGCTGCTGCCACGCCGCTTTCGCGCTCAAAGACGATGGCTACGAGACCATCATGGTCAACTGCAATCCTGAGACCGTCTCCACCGACTACGACACCAGCGACCGTCTCTACTTTGAGCCGCTCGTGCTTGAAGATGTGTTGGCCATTTACCACCACGAAGCGCAATCGGGCGCGAAGATCGGCATGATCGTGCAGTTCGGCGGTCAAACGCCGCTCAACCTCTCGCAACGCCTTCTCGCAGCCGGTGTGCCCATCATTGGCACTTCGCCCGAGTCGATTGATCTGGCTGAAGACCGCAAGCAATTCGGAAAATTGCTTGAAGACTTGCAGATTCCGCAGCCCCGCG
Source organism: uncultured Acidobacteriaceae bacterium (assembly GCA_963758785.1). GTDB lineage: Bacteria > Acidobacteriota > Terriglobia > Terriglobales > Acidobacteriaceae > Telmatobacter. The sequence continues at coordinate 774,344 of CAVWXA010000002.1, read as the reverse complement.
GCGGCACGGCCACCAGCGTGGAGCAGGCGCTCGCTGTCGGCGCGCAAATCGGCTATCCGGTGCTCGTCCGCCCCAGCTACGTGCTCGGCGGCCGGGCAATGGTGATTGCGTACGATGACGAGGCCGTGACCCGCTACATGCGCCAGGCCGTCGAATATTCGCAGGAGCGCCCCGTCCTCATCGATCACTTCCTCGAAAACGCGATCGAAGTCGACGTCGACGCGCTTTGCGATTCGAAAGATGTCATTATCGCCGGCATCATGCAGCACATTGAGGAGGCCGGCATCCACTCCGGCGACTCTTCCTGCGTGCTGCCCGCCGTCGGCATCAGCGAGCAGACGCTCGAAACCCTGCGCATCTACACCCGCAAGCTTGCCCTTGCTCTCAAAGTCATTGGCCTGGTGAATCTGCAATTCGCGATTCAGCGCGACGATCAAGGCAACGACCATGTATATGTCATCGAGGTCAATCCCCGTGCCTCGCGCACCGTGCCTTATGTCTCGAAGGCCACCGGCGTTCCCCTCGCCAAGATCGCCGCGCGCCTCATGACCGGCCGCACTCTGCGCGAACTGTTGCCGGCCGAAGTCGCTTCCGGCAAAGATTTGGGAACCGGCGCGCACTTCTACGTGAAATCGCCCGTCTTCCCCTGGTCGAAATTCGCCGGCGTCGACACGGTCCTCGGCCCTGAAATGAAGTCCACGGGCGAAGTGATGGGCGTCGCTTCTACCTTTGGCGAGGCCTTTGCCAAGGCTCAGCTTTCGGCAGGCCAGATCTTGCCTACCGGCGGCACGGTCTTTTTCACTCGTGAACGATCACGACAAGCAGGCTGGCATTCCGCTGGCGCGCCGCTACGTCGATCTCGGCTTCAAAATCGTCGCAACTGAAGGCACCGCCAATGTGCTTGAAGGCGCGGGCCTCATCGTCGAGCGGGTGTTCAAAGTCGATGAGGGCCGGCCCAATGCAGTGGACCTCATCAAGGGTGAACGCATTCAGCTCATCGTGAATACGCCTCGCGGCCAGGACGCGCTCTTCGACGAGAAGGCGATCCGCCGCGCCGCGGTGTTGGCGCGCGTTCCCACCATCACTACGCTCGCCGCCGCCCAGGCTGCGGCCGAAGGAATTGCCGCAATGCAACGGCATCGCGTCACGGTCTTCGCCCTGCAGCACCTGCACTCCGCCAACGGGCGGTGAATGCGGGTTGATGAATGCGCTCAGAAGGCTAGGCAGCAGATCAGCCGGAAATTTGGAGAAGGGAACTGACGCTTGAGGCTTACCCGCTGCGCCGCATTCCCAGCTTCGCTCCAATCGAGTAGCCAATCAGCGCAGCGGCCGGCCACGTGGCAAGAAACGGCGTATCGTCATCGATCAGTCCGCTGGGCCGCGGCAAGCTCAGGAATGCGCGCGCTAATTTCTCATTTGCTGTGCATTGGAAGCATTGGTTTGGCCCCGTCGGCAGGTCCAGCAGATACAAGCTGAAGACCAGCACCCAGATCACCCCGATCAGCCAAACGACGGTCGCCATCTCATCCGGGCGAATCCTGGTCACAATCAGGCCCACCGCCAGCGGTACAGCCGCCGACAACACGAGAATCGCCCACTGTGGAACATTGCCCGGATTCAGCGCATAACCGGCCAGCATGAGGGCGAGCCAGGACCCCAGCGCCATCATTGTATGCAGGAAAACCCACAGCGCCTGCCCTGAAAGCGTCGCGATGTGTTGATCTTCCTGTTTATATTCTTCGCTTTGCAGCAAAGACTTCAAGCTGCATCTCCTCAATGTTCATCGGTCTTCAAGAATCCACATATCGTTAAATTCGTAGCATAAAATTGCCGTGCCGGCACAGCCAATCGGGCGCAACGTCCGCGATGAGTAAATAGGCGCACTCGAATTGCCTTCTGGCCTGTGGAAAACCGGAAAAACTCGGAAAAACACCTATAAATTCGCGTTCCGCGTGGAACATTTTTCTGAAAATGTGCCTGAAAAGTAATTGCGCACACGAGGCAGGCGACCTATAATTCGTCCGTTTTTCGTTGGTTTTTCGATTGCAATACGCGAATCGGAATCTTGTCTTGGCTTTGGCCATACCTGAAGCGGTCAAACCCGGTCTACAATATGCCAATGCTGATGGAAGGTATCTTTGCCGCGGTCACCACGCCGTTTTACCCCGACGAAAGCATTTACTTTCGCAAAATTGAAGCCAACATGGCCCGCTACTCGCGCGGCCTGCTGGCCGGAATGGTTGTTCTGGGCTCAACAGGCGAGGCAATCCAGCTGGACGACGCCGAAACCCGCGATGTTATGCGCGCCTCCGTCGAGTCCACAACTCCGGAAAAAGTCCTGATTGCCGGGGTTGGTCGCGAAAGCGTCAAGGCCACCGTCGCGCTGGCCGAGGAAGCTGCGAAGCTCCAGTACGACGCCGTTCTTGTCCGTCCGCCCAGCTACTATTCGGGTCAACTCTCCTCCGCGGCCGTGCTCAACTACTTTCGCAGCGTTGCGGACCGCTCGCCGCTTCCGGTAGTTCTGTACAACATACCCAAATGTGTCCCGTATCAGATTCCGATCGAACTGATCGCCGAACTGGCAAATCATCCCAACATCATTGGAATCAAGGATTCGAGCGGCAGCGTCGAGCGCATCCGGGCGTCCGTAGAGGCAACGCAAGGCGCTCCGCGTCGCACCGTGCCCGTCACCCAGGTCTTTGAGGCAGTCACTGCTCGCATGCTCATTCCGCGCGCCGAGACTTCTGGCAGCTTTGTTTCGGCGGACCATCTGGCCGGAGGTACGGCCGTTGCTGTGCCACCGCCGCCCGCCACCATCAAAACTCGCAGCAGGGAAGTCGGCTTCCAGGTTCTTTGCGGCTCGGCAGGCGCGGTTTATGAGTCCCTGCAGGTGGGCGCCACTGGCGCCATCCTCGCATTCGGCGCCTGCGCACCGCAGGCCTGCCAGGAGATCTACCTTGCATGGAAGGAACACGACCTGAAGCTCGCAGAGCAGAAACAGCAGCGAATCACTGCGGCCAACAAGCGCATTGTCGGAGATCTGGGAATCGCAGGCGTCAAATACGGATGCGATTTCAACGGCTACTACGGTGGCCGTACGCGAGCGCCGCTTCTCGGCCTCTCAGCCGCGGAAAAAGCCGAAGTGGAAGGCCTCCTGGCCCAGATTCGGAACTAGCGTGAGCAGCCAGCCGATTGATGCAGCCCCGAGGCTGACCGTCGCGACAGATGCCGACGTGCCCGAAGTCGTGTCCCTCATTAACATGGCCTTTCGAGGAACCGGCGAAGACGCGGGATGGAGCACCAGGGAGCAATACATCGATGGCACTCGGATCACCGCGGATCTGCTGCAAGAAGACATGGCCGCGAAACCCCATGCGACCATGCTGCTTTGGCGCCTGGCCGACAATTCCTTGCTTGGCTGCGTCTGGCTCGAACCGCAACAAAGCGGAGTCTGGTATCTCGGCAAGCTCGCGATCCCGCCTCGGGAACAAAACGCCGGCCTGGGCCGCAAGCTGCTTGAGGCGGCGGAGAACTGGGCGCAGCAGCGCGGAGCCACCGAGATCCAAATGACCACCGTCAACCTTCGCACTGCGCTCATCGACTGGTACCAACGGCGCGGCTATTCGTTGACAGGGCAGACGAAGCCGTTTCCTTACGGAGACACTCGCTTCGGCATACCAAAGCGTGACGATCTGCATTTCGTCGTACTGCGCAAGATCCTGGCCAGCCCAAGGCAAGATCAGTCCGCGTGATACGGCATGTCTGATAACAGATATTCTGTTAACTAAAGCCATGCACCAATCGCTTACCCTAACCCTATGTCTGCCGGAACCTTAAAAGCTGTTGTCCTGTCCCACCTTCCCTTCGAGGACCTTGGTTCCCTGCAACCCATACTCGAGCAACGCGGCTTCGTGATCGAAACCGTCGCGGTTGCTATCGCCTCGTTTCCTTTGCTCCAGGCTGAGCGTTGCGATTTGCTGATTGTTCTCGGCGGGCCGATCGGCGTCTACGATTCGGCCGATTACCCGTTCCTGACCTCGGAAATTGATTGCCTCCGCAACCGCCTTGCGTCGCGCAAGCCGACCCTTGGCATTTGCCTGGGAGCGCAGCTCATGGCCGCGGCCTTAGGCGCCCAAGTCTATCCCGGCTCACGCGGGCCAGAAATCGGCTGGTTCCCCATCCACTCGCCCCAAAATGAGCTTCCACCGGCCTGGTTCGTCCCACTCCTCGCCGACGGCCTTCACCTCTTCCACTGGCACGGCGACACTTTCGATCTGCCTGCAGGCGCTCTTCGTCTCGCGCGTACCGAGCTCTACGAAAATCAGGCATTCGCTCTGGAAAACTATGCCCTGGCGCTTCAGTTTCACCCTGAAGTCACTGAGATTGGACTCGAGCGCTGGTACGTTGGCCACGCCTGTGAGTTGAGCCAGAAGCGAATCCCCGTTCAGCAATTGCGCACCGACGCGCGCAAATACGCTCCTGCCCTCGTCAAGGCGGCCACTCTGTTCTGGAATCTTTGGCTGGACTACATCTTGTAGCGGCCCAGGTCCTCGTCGTTCAATCCCTCGAGCCAGCCGCGCAGTTGTTCTGCAGTGGGGCCTTCGGGTGGACCCGTGGTGTTGAGCTTTGCCGTCTCCATTACCTTTTCTGCTACGAAAATCGGGCAATCGGCGCGAAGAGCCAGTGCGATGGCATCGGATGGCCGAGCATCGATGGCCACCTGCTCCTCTCCCTGCCGCAGCCACAAAACCGCATAAAATGTATCGTCTTTAAGCTCTGTAATGACAACGCGTTCCAGCTCACCATTCAAGTTTCGCACGAGATTTCTGGCAAGGTCGTGAGTCATCGGGCGCGCGGCGGGCATCTTCTCGATTTCCAGCGCAATCGCGTTCGCCTCAAAGATTCCAACCCAGATCGGCATCACCGCCTCCGATGCCACATCCTTCAGCACCACGATCGGCATGTTGGTGGCCGGATCCATCATCAGGCCACGAATCCGAACCTCAATATCCATTTGCTCCCCCACTTCCCTTACCGGCGGCCTGCTACTTCGTGGTTCCCCCTCTTCCGCGCACCTTGGTCCCTTGTTCTTTGCCGTTAGACGGACTCTCCCACGAGACTGTTTGGATAGGCTCCGGTGATCTTCACGCGAAGGTAACTCCCCGGCGCCGGAGCGATGGGCTGCCCGGTGGTAAAGTTCACCGGCTTGTTCTGGCGTGCTGCGGCCGGCGATCTGCCCACGCGCCGGATTCGCGCCTTCTACCATCACCTCAACAATCTCCCCGATCTGTTTCGAATAGTTCACTCTTTGAATCTCTCGTTGCCGGTCAAGCAACACTCTGAAGCCGCATCGACTTCTCCGCATCAGGAATCGACATCGATCATGACCAGCGCCGGCGTGTTCGGCCGCGCCGAGTACTTGAATGCGAAAACGCAATCGTACTGCACTTTGGCCAGCAGGTCCATCGTCTCAATAAAATCGTCGTCGGTCTCGCCCGGAAAGCCGACAATGATGTCGGTCGAAAGCGAGATCGGCCGCCGCGCTGCCTTGATCCACGCAATCCGTTCCAGATACCACTCCGGCGTGTACTCGCGCGCCATCTGCCGTAGCACCCGCGCCGATCCCGACTGCACCGGCAAATGAACGTGGTCGCAAAGTGTCGGAACGCTGTCGATGGCTTCCACAATGTCCCGCGTAAAGTCGCGCGGATGGCTGGTGGTGAAGCGCACGCGCCGGATGCCGGGCACCTCGCCCACAGCGGCAAGCAACTCCGCGAAGCTGCGCTTCCCTTCCGGGTCGCGGTAGCTGTTCACGTTCTGGCCCAGCAGTTGAATCTCGGTGTAGCCCAGGTCGGCAATCCGCCGCGCCTCATCGAGCACCGACGACGAAGTCCGGCTGCGCTCCTTGCCGCGCGTGTACGGCACCACGCAGTAGGAGCAGAATTTGTCGCATCCTTCGATGATCGTGATATAGCCGCGATACGGATTCTGCCGCGCCGTAAACTCCGTCTCGAAGGTCTCGTCGGTCTGCCGGTCGTCGAGCCCGGTGATGCGGTTCTCCCCTGCCTCAAGCCGCGTGAGCATCTCCGGCAACTTGCGATACGAGGCCGAACCAGAGACCAGCGATACGTAGGGCGCCCGCTCGAAGATCTTTTCGCCCTCCTGCTGCGCCACGCAGCCCAGCACGCCGAAGCGCTTGCCTTGCTTGTGCAGCTTCTTGTAGTCGTTCAGGCGATTGAAAACCTTCTGCTCCGCCTTGTCGCGGATCGAACAGGTGTTGTAAAGAATCAGGCCGGCATCTTCTTCCGTCTCCACCTGCCGGTAGCCCTGCTGCCGAAGTGTGCCAATCACCTTTTCGGAGTCGTGGGCGTTCATCTGGCAGCCGAACGTCTCCAAATAAAATGTTTTGTCGGTTGCCATTGGCCTCCAGGGGGGACGGCTATGAACTTTTCTGCGTCGGGGGAAAGTCCATAACAACCTTTAGTATACGGTGGACGCAGCTTTCTTCGCCCTCTCCCATCTTCGGGATAGGTCCGTGCACTCCTGATCCCCTGCTGATTCGTCCCCTTTTATTTGTGGAGCAGCTTGAATGCGTGCGTCCACTCGTTGTGCAGAAAACCCAGGGTGCACCACAGCATGCACAAGGGTTCAATCGCCCGCGCCGATTCCACCTTGCCCATGTCCGCTGTCTCCCAGCCGAACTGATCGAGGATCTTCGTAACGGTGGCCTTGGATCCGTCGTCGTTGCCGCAAATAAACATCGTCGGCTTGCCCGCCTTTAACTCCGGATTGATCATCTGCGGCGCGCCCACGGAGTTGAACGCTTTCACAAAATGTACTTTCGGAAATTCACGCTGCAGCCGCTCCATCAGCGACTCATCGAGCGTGGTGAAGAATTTCAGGACGCCATTCGTGGGCGGCGCATCTGCGATTGGATTGCATGCATCCATCACCAGCTTTCCGTTCAGGTTCGCGCTTCCCGCTGCGCTCAGAACCTCGGATGCAACCGCTCCTTTCACTGCCAGCGCAACCACCTCGGCGAACGCCGCCGTCTCGCTGAAACTGCCAATCCGCCCTTTGTTGTTTTTCTGCTGCCATTTTTCCAGCTTTGCCGGTTCGCGCGTGCCAATCATCGTTTCATGCCCAAGCTTCAGAAACCCGGCGGCGAGCGTCTGGCCAACTTCGCCTGAACCCAGAACTCCTACCTTCATATTCGTCCTCCTCTTATTTGCCCGGCTCGTCTTTCATTCCTGTGTGCAGATAAGCCAGCAGCGCGCTCATCTGTTCCTTGGTTAACTGGTACTGAAACGACGGCATCTGACCTTTTCCCGACATCAGCAGGTGTTCTACCTCGGCGTCCGTTGCCGTCTCGCCGTCAGGCAGCTTGCTCTCGTCGAAGAGGTCGTGCAGATTTGGTGGAATTTTCTTCAGGCCCTGATCGTTGTACTCATGGCAGTGCGCGCAGCCCACTTCGTAAACGTGCTTACCTTCCTCTTGCTGCGGCGTGAGCGTTGGCGCTGAGTGGCAACCGCCTACGCCGATACTCACTCCCGCGGCGGCTATGGCACAAAATGGAATCCATCTTTCTGTGCGCCGGGGCGCCCTCTTACTGTCAACGGTATCGCCACGGCGTGGAAGAAACGAAATGAGGAATCCTCCGGAAAACTCTGGTCCCGCAATTCAATGCAACGGATGCCGTTCTGGAATCCGCATCTTCAGTCTGTGCGGGGGGCGCAGGGCCGGTCAAGTTGCCGCATCGCCAGTTCTGAACCACCCCTCCCGACCGGCCAAACAGTTATTCTTATTGGATGCAGCTTCCCTCTCTTGATCAGATTCGCGAAGCACAGTCCCTGATCTATCGCTACATGCCGGCTACGCCTCAATATAGCTGGCCGCTCATCAATCAGCGTCTAGGCGCAGAGGCATGGATCAAGCACGAGAACCACACCCCGGTGGGCGCATTCAAATTGCGCGGTGCCATCGTATACGCCACGTGGCTCAAGCAAACCCAGCCGGATTCGCAGGGCGTGATTGCCGCCACGCGTGGCAATTTCGGCAACGGAGTGGCAATGGCAGCGCGGCTGCTCGGTTTGAAGGCAGTGATCGTCGTGCCATCCGGAAACAGTCCCGATAAGAATCGCGCCATCAGTGCGCAAGGCGCAGAGCTGGTCGAGCATGGCCACGATTTTCAGGAGTCGCTCGAGTTTGCACGTGAATTGGCGAGCCAGCGCGGCTTCGCCTTCGTCGAATCGTTCCACGAGCGCCTGGTTTGGGGCACGGCCACCTATGCGCTGGAATTTTTTCAGGGAGCGCCTGAGCTTGATCGCATCTACGTTCCGATCGGCCTCGGTTCCTCGATCTGCGGCGTAGCCGCCGCGCGCAATGCGCTCAATCTGCGGACAGAAATTATCGGCGTCGCGGCCGCTGAATGTCCTGCGTACGCGCTCAGCTTCCGGCAACACAAACTCGTCGAGGCGCCTGCGCGTACGTTGATCTCCGACGGTCAGGCCTGCCGCACACCGAATCTGCAGGCGATGGAGATCATTTGGAACGAGGTCGCCCGCATCGTCGAGGCCTCCGACGAGGCGATTGCCGAAGCCATGAGCGCCTATTACCAGGACACGCACAACGTTGCCGAGGGCGCGGGCGCCGCATCCCTGGCTGCCGCCCTTGAGGAGAAGCACTCACTGGCTGGCAAGCGGGTTGGCATCGTCCTCACTGGCGGGAACGTGGACCGCGAAACTTTTATCGGAGCGCTCACTGGAGCTTTCCAGGTTGCAAGACAAGCATGACCCGCAGCCAGGAGCACCTCACTCCCTTTGCGCACGCGGCCCACAACCGCTGCTTCGGCTGCGGCCCGGCCAATCCATCAGGGATGCAGCTCAAGTTCATGCTCGCGCCCGACGGCTCGGTGGTTTCTCTTCCCGTCATCGCAGATGCTTTCGACGGCCACCCCGGCTTTCTGCATGGCGGAATTATAGCGACGCTGCTCGATGAAGCCATGAGCAAAGCGGTGCGTGCCACCGGTCGATTGTCGATGACGCGCAAGATGGAGGTCGAATATCTCCGCCCTGTGCCCAGCGGCGTCCCGCTTCGCATTGAGGGCCGGGTCGTGCGCAATGAGCGCCGCAAGCATTGGGTCGAATCCCGAATTCTCGATGCGGATGGCGAGGTGCTGGCTGAGTGTAATGGGTTGTTTATTGAAATTTCTGAAAGATCCCAAAAATCTGGGCGGTCCCAGGATCAACTTGAGCCCAACGACCGCCCGGCACTGCACAAATGAACCGTAGATCAATGCACGCAGATCAGTGTGAATCAATGCACCATGTTGATCGTGTCCTGCGTGACCGTGTCGAAAGTGGTCACCGACTTGGCATTCGCCTCGAAGGCTCGCTGCGCAATGATCAAATCGGAAAACTCTGTCGAGATGTTCACGTTCGATGCCTCCAGCGCGTCGTCCTGCAATGTCGCCAGGCCTGAAGTGCCAGACGCCCCGAAGGAGATCGGTCCGCTCGCTCGCGTGGTTGTATAGTTGCCGTCGCCCATCAATTCCAGGCCCTGCAGATTGGTCACATTGCCGAGCGCCAATTGACCCACGTTCTGCTTTTGTCCGTTCGAATAGGAGATCGTGACCGTGCCGTCGGAGCCGATCGCGAAACTCTGATATTGACCGCTGGCAAAGCCATCCTGCGAAGTTGCGGAAACCGCCGATGTCGTATCCACCTGGCTGATGCTCGGTGTGCCGGTCGAGCCAAGCAGGTTCCATTGAATATTGTTCAACCCTGCCGCGCCATCTGCCAGCGGGTAGGCCGGCGGGCCGGCGGGATTGAGATTAAGGGTAATGGATGAGACGGCGCCCGGCCCGGTTACTGGCGTGGCGGGACCTGCCCCCTGGGCAACTGTCAAGAGGTTGCCATTCGGATCGAAGTTCATCGTTCCTGAGATAAGTGGAGCGGGGGGTGCGGCAGAATAATCCGCCGCCGGCAATGTAACCGAGTAGTCCCACGTGTTGTTGCCTTCGGCCGTATAGTTCACGGTCGCGGTATGCGCCTGGCCGAGAGAGTCGTACACCGTGACCTCCGCGGGAAACTGCGTGCCTGCGGCTGTTGCCGAATCCAGGTTCGCCGTCATGTTCATCGTTGCGGTTGCTTTCGATTCCTGCACCGCGCCGACCGGAATGTTGATCGCCGTCAGCGGCGCTTCCGTGTTGACCACTCCGTTCACCGCCGGATAGCCCATGACGCTCATGCCATTCGACAATAGATTGCCATTCGCCGCCTGCGTGAAGTTGCCGTCGCGCGTCAACTCGTAACCGCCCGCTCCATTGCTGATCACGAAAAATCCGCTGCCGTTCAAAGCCACGTCGGTGGCGTTGCCGGTGGAATTGATCGAGCCTTGCGAGTAGTTCAGCTCATTCGAGGCCACCTGTACACCCGCACCCACCTGAATGGGATTACCGGCCCCTGTGGAGCCGATCTGTTGATAAAAGAGATCGGAAAAATTTGTCGTCTCCGCCTTGAAGGCCGTCGTATTCATGTTTGCCAAATCGTTCGCAATCGTATTCAGGGCGGTCGAATCGGATTCGAGGCCGGTCAATGGAATAGAGAAACTTGCCATGGTCAATCTCCTCTTCAAGTTCACTGTGTCACAGCGGCCCATTTGGCCGGCGAGTGGTCAAAAGTTAGTGGATCGCGAAAGCGCTTCCTGCTGCAGACTGCGTGCGCGCTCGCCCATCGAGCGAATGAGCTACGCGCTGTGCCGCGGGATTCGCGTGAGGCACGCTGAGATTGCCAGGAGCGCGCACAGCCGCCTGATTCTGCGCTGCCGTGCCGCCTGCAATAGTTCCCGGGTGACTCGTCGACGTCGCTCCCGCAACCTGCGTCGCCGAGTGTGTTGCTGCCTGTGTGCTTACGGGGCTTGCGCCGGTGACGCCGGATGGCGCTCCCGCAACCTGTCCCGAAGTGTCGCTGCCTGTGCCCGTGGACGTGTCTCCGGCAGCGCCGCTTAATGTTTGGTTAATGTCGATCAATTGCTCCAGGCTGTTTACCTGCACAAGCTGGTTGATGTACTCGTTGGGATCGGTGTCGGCAGTCGGGTCCTGATTCTGCATCTCGGTCACCAGCAGCGTCAGAAAATCATTGGCCGAGATCGTCGCCGAATCGCTTCCCGTATCGCTGGAACTGCCGGTGCTTCCCGTTCCCGTAGTGGAGCTGTCCATCGGCGCTGCCGACTTCCCCGTCAGCACCTGTCCTGCCGTCATCGCATGATTCAAGATTCCTGCTGCCGCTGCCGCCATCTTCCCTCCCCGCTCCGTGTCTCTCTTTTGTCAGGCCGTCGTCTTTCCGGTTCGTTCTCCTTGGCCATCTTTACGTCCGTTTTCCCGCCCGTCCTCCTCGCGGCGCGCCATCATCATTCCCATCTTCCCCGCCCCACTTCTGTGTCTCCTTCAGGCCATCACCGAAATGTGTCCATCGCTCGAGCTTCCAGCCTGGACAATGGCATCAAACCCGCCGCCTCGTTGCGCCGACCGCTGAGCAAGTGGATTCGCTGCCGCTTGCGCATCCGTCTGCGAACTCGGCTGCGGCGATCTGCCATCGCCTGCATCCTGTCCCGCACCCTGCTGCATGTGCTGGCCCGGGCCCGTTCCCACACCGCTCCCGCTGGAATCTTCCAGTGATAACGTCGAAACCGTTGTGTGCTGTTCCGTCAGGTACGCGCTGAGGCCGTTCATGTGACTGCGCAGAACCTCTGCCGCATCATTCGTGCCGGGAACGAGCGAAGCATGAATGCTGCCGCCGTTCAAGTCTGCCCGCACACCCACCCAGCCCAGCGCGGGATCCGCGAATCCCGCCTCTGCCTGCCGTGCTCCTGCGTGGACCCAATTTGGCGTTCCCACCCCGGTTCCCGCATCGAGCGCGGCAAATGTGGCTCGCGCCGGCGCTCCATCCATTGCGCTGGTCGCACTGCCGGCAAGAGCATGACCGTCGCCCGGCATCGCGACCAACGCCCCTTGAGCACCCGCGGGAACGCGTACCGACGCGGATCCATCCGTGATCACGCCCACCTGCTGCGACGCCGTGGCGTGTGCGGCCACTGCACTCGTTTCGCCGGGCCCGGCTGCATGTGCGAACAATGTGCTCGTACTATCGAGCGCCTGCTTGCCGCTTTCCAAGGTTGCGTCAGCAGCCGCGTTTGACGGCTGCGCTGAAATCGGAAAGCTTGCCGCAGTTCCACGACGCGTGGCGTTGCCGGCTGTGGTCATGCCGGCCCCTTCCACAACGGCCCCGGCGCTGGCTGCGCGGTAATCGCTTGAGTCGAAATTCCTCCTGCTGCCTTGGTTCGCTGTTCCGGCCTCGTTCGGCATTGTAGCCTGCTGGTTTCGAGAGCCCTTTCCTGCTTCGCTTGATTTCGCAATGAAAGCCTTGTTTGCTGCGAGATCGATTGACTCGCTTTCCGTTGCTGTCACCATGGTTCGCGCTTCGCCTCGCGCTCGCGCATAAGGTGACGCCGGAATTGCCGGTTCGATTGTGCCGTGTGTCTGTCTTCCGATGCCCGTCGCTGGACCGTTCAGCGCAATCGTCTCAACTGATTGCCCGGGACTGGAGCGAAATGGGAGATTGTCTCCATTTGAGGGAGCATCCGGAACACCCGTTCGCGACTCCAGTCGTAGTGCGCTGCCCTGCGTCGCCATCTCCTGCGCAACTTGACCGGCAGCCAACAAGCTCGCTGTTTCAACCAGCGCGCTGCCCGGCATTGCGGCTTGCCAGGCTGTGTCCGGATCGAGGGAATTATATTCCCGACTGTCTTTCTTCTCGCTGCGGCCCAGGTGCGCATCGGCCGCAGCTTCGGAGCGCTGAACAGTCGCCTGCCCGCTTTCCCCCTCCTTCACGATTTCATCTTGAGATGCCGCCGGAACGCTCCAACCGGCGACGGCGCTTTGCAATCGAATCTGCATCTGCGTGTTCGTGGCGATCGCCTGCAAGCCGCTCTGCCCCCGACGCATCATGGATTGCTCTGGAACGCCGGCATCCGCAAGCGAGGACTTCGCCTGATCCTCGGTTGTGCCATAGGCTTCCTCGTCTTCGCCTGCCGTGCGGATCTCATCCGTCGCTCCTGCAGTCCCGCCGTTCCCAGCCAACCCGGCGCCCGATGCACGCAGCATCGCCTGCCAGTTCGACTGGAAACTCATGTTCCCGGAGAACGCCGCAGTCGAATTCCCTCTTGCGCCGTTCGGCCAGCCTGCGATTTGCTCCTTGCCCAACAAAATCGCAGCTGCCTGTCCCGGGCCCGCGTTCCATCCCGCGCGACCACTCGGCGCAATCTCTTCGCCGCTCTCGATGTTCAGGGCCATGGTCATGCGAGGTTGATGTGCATAAGACATGCCAAAGACTGTTGGAGAGGGTTAGAAAATTGTCAGGTTTGGGACGGGCTCTCCCGTTTCAGGAATCCGCCTCACGCGCGCGCGCATTCTCGCTCAAGTTTGTTTCATCCACGCAGCCCTTTCCCTGCCAGGTCTCCTTTGCCGCATCCTGCCGCTGATCACCGCCCGCATTTGCGTCGCGGCGTATTCCGCTCAGGAACCAGTCATCCAGCTCCCTTTGCGCACGCCGTCCGGCCTCGGTTGCATCTTCCGATTCCATCTTCCGGATCAGCGACTCCACTTGCCGCCGCTCGATGCGCTTCAAAAGAAACTCCTGCCGCCGCGCTGTGACCACCGCCGCCGCCGCGGCGATCCTCGGCTTCAGCATAGAAGCATGATGCCGCGCCGCGCGCGTCTCCTCCACCCCCGCCGTCCGGTCTACGAGTTCGCCCGTCACCGCGCTCGCCGCGATCAATCGCCGCCCGCCGCGCTCCCGCACCTGCGTTGCCGCCAGAGCGCCTTCCATGCGCCTCAGATCACCGACCGCCGACGCGAGCGCCGTTCTCATTTGCTCCTCTTCAACTTCTCGAACGCGCAGCAGGCGTCGCATCGCGCGCGAGACCGCCATCGCTCACACCTCCGCGGCCAGGGCGGCAAGACGGCGCAGCCCATCGGCAAGACGCACCTGCTCGCGCGCATCCTGGGTGAGAAAGGCGCGCATCGCGTCCCGCGCGCGCAAGGCGCGATCCAGATCCGGGTCGGCGCCCGGCTTGTAGGCGCCAATGCGCACCAGGTCTTCCGAGCGCGCGTAGACCGCCATCAGCTTGCGCACCAGCGCGGCCTGTCTCGCGGTGCTCCGGCTTGGTCACGGCGGGCATCAGCCGGCTGATCGAATCCAGCACCTCAATGGGCGGATACCAGCCCTCGGCCGCCAGCGCGCGCGAGAGCACGATGTGCCCGTCGAGCAGCGAGCGCACCGCGTCCACCAGCGGATCCTGCTGATCGTCGCCCTCCATCAGCACGGTATAGAACGCGGTGATCGAGCCCGTGCGAAAGCGCCCGGCTCGCTCGACCAGCCGCGCCAGCCGCGCAAACACCGAGGGCGTGTATCCCTTCGCTGTCGGCGGCTCTCCGGCAGCCAGGCCGATCTCGCGCGCCGCCATGGCGAAGCGGGTCAGCGAATCGAGCACCAGCAGCACATGCTTTCCCTGCGGCGGCAAAGAACTCGGCCACCGTGGTCGCGGCCAGCGCCGCGCGCATGCGCAGCAGTGGCGACTGGTCGGAAGTGGAAACCACCACCACCGCGCGCGCCAGTCCCTCCGCGCCCAGCGAATCGCGCAGAAACTCGCCCACCTCGCGGCCGCGCTCGCCCACCAGGCCGACCACCGTCACCTCGGCCTCGGTGTTGCGCGTCATCATGCCGATCAGCGTGCTCTTGCCCACGCCCGATCCGCCGAAGATGCCGACGCGCTGCCCGCGGCCCACCGTCAGCAGGGCGTCGATGGCGCGAATGCCGGTGCCCAGCGGCTTGACCAATGGGCACGCGGTCGAGCGGCGAGCGCACCGCGCCGTCGAGAGGCAATGTTGTCGCAGCCGCCAGAGGCTGTCCTTCGTCGATCGGCTCGCCCAGCGCGTTCAGCACCCTGCCCATCAGCGCCGGCCCCACCTCGATCTCCGGCCTCACTCCCAGCGCCCACACCGGATCGCCAAAGCGAATGCCCTCCGTCGTCTCCACCGGCATCGACAGAACATTCGATCCGCGAAACCCGATCACCTCGGCCAGAGTGCGCGCGCCCGATCTGGTCCTCGATCTCGCAGCACTCGCCCACCGAGGCCGGCGGCCCCGCCGACTCGATGGTCTGGCCCACCGATTCGAGCACCTGCCCGCGCCAGCGCCACGGCTGCCCGCGCTCCAGCCGCGCAAAGTAGCGTTCGAGCAGAGGCGTCACGGCTGCGCCTCGTGCGTTTTCTGCTGTGCCGCAAATCCTTCTGCGCGACTGCAGCCTGATTCATGCTCGTTCGAACCTGCCTGCACGATCGAAGAAGCCGCGCTCGATCTCTCCCAGCTGCGAGCGAACTCCCAGGTCGACCGTTCCCATCTTGCTCTCGATCACGCAATCGCCCAGCCGCATTCCGTCCCCTGCGCCACCACCGGCTTTAACGCCAGATTCGGCACCAGCGCAATCGTCTCGGTCCACAAATCCAGCTTCGCCGGCGGAACCAGCAGCCGCACCTCGGACGATGCCGCCAACTGCCCCAGCGCCACCCGCACCGCCCCGGTCAGCAGCAGAGGATCCATCTGCGCTTCGCGGCGCAGAATGCGCGCGGCCACCGCCAGCGCCAGCTTCACCACCTCCTGCTCGACCGCACGCGAGGATAGCGGTCGCGCTCCTCGGCAAAGCGCTTACCAGCCCGGCAAGCTGCCGTTTGCGGCGCTCCTCTTCGGCCGCACGCGGTTTCGCCTGGGCGTCGCGCTCGGCCTGCCGCCCTTCCTGACGGCCACGCTCGCGGCCCGATTCGAACCATTGCCGGGCGTCTTCCCCGTGACCTTCGGCCACAGTTCCTGAGGCGGCGCTTGCTCGCATGTTTCGTCCGAGCACCGGCTCCGCGTGACCGTCGCCGGTTTCCGTCGCGTCCCCTTCCTCCGCTTCCAGCCAACCGTCCATTCCGGCAACGGCGCTGCTCCAGGACAAGCGGGATACTCGAGGATCTCAATCTCGGCGCTGCCGGCCTTCCCGGCGAACATTCCCGCGTCCTTCCCGTCTGCTGCCATCTTCTGCCACAACTTTCCTACCTTGGGCCTGCTTCGGAGTGTTCGCTTCCCGCTCGCTGTTTCCTCTTGCCCGTTTTCGCCTACGCCAGCATCTCGTCGCCGGTTTCCAGCTTCAGAATCACCTTGCCCTCGGCCTCCAGGCGCCGCGCCAGGTTGAGAATCTCCTGCTGCGCCTGCGCCACCTCGCGCGAGCGCACCGGGCCCAGCACTTCCATGTCCTCCTTCAGCATCTCCACGGCGCGCGAGCTCATTGCCTTGAAGATCTGCGCGCGCAGTTCTTCGTTGGCGCCGCGCAGGGCCAGCGCCAGTTGCCGCTTGTCGACGCCGGAGACGATCTCGCGAATGGTGGCCGGCGGCACGGTGATCAGATCTTCAAAGGTGAACATCAGGTTGCGAATGCTCAGGGCCAGCTCCGGCTGGCCTTCCTCGATCGTCTCCAGAATCTTCTTTGACTCTTCGGCATTCAGCCGGTTCAGCAGGTCGGCCACCGCCTTGAACCCGGAGTAGCTGCGGCGCGCCGTGTCGCCCACGCTTTCCAGGCGCCGGTGCAGAATCAGCGCCACCTTCTGCGCCATCTCCGGCGAAAACTGGCGCATCTCGGCCAGCCGCTGGATGGAGACCACCTTGTGTTCTTCGCTCAGGTTGTCCAGCACCATCGAGGCCCGGCGCGGATCGAGGTGCGCCAGCACCAGCGCGATGGTCTGCGGATGCTCGGAGTCGAGCAGCTTGCCCAGTTGCTGCGGATCGGTGCGCTGCAGCTTGGCCAGATTGCCCTGCGCCGCCTCCTGCGAGCGGCGCACCAGCACCATCAGATCCTCGGCGCGCTGCTTGCCGAAGGTTTCGACCAGCAGCCGGCTGGCGATAGTCCAGGCCGCCGTGCACCATGAAGTTCTGCGTCTCGAGAAGCTCCCAGAACTCTTCCAGAACCTCGGCCGAGAGCTCCGGCGTAATGCCGCGCAGATCGGCCAGTTCCTCGGTGATCCGCTGCACGTCCTGCTCGGGCAGCGCGCGCAGAATCTCCTTGGCCAGATCCTCGCCCACGGCGACCAGCAGGATCGCCGCCTTGCGCACCCCGGACAGGTTTCGCCGACAGGTGATGCCGCGCTGTTCCGCTGTCGTTTCCCTGCTCGGCCAAGGCCGAATTCCTTTCCTGCGTTCTGCCCGATTCATTCCGGCGCGGACACTAATCGGAGTGAATCCAGCTCTGCAGCAGCCGCGAGCTCTGCGTCGGCTCGCGCTTCAGATGCGTTGTCACCTGCTCAAAGATCTCCTGGGTCCGCAGCCGCTCGGGATCGACCTCCGCCGGCGCGGGAGGGCTCAGCGTGCTCTGTACCGCGACGCCGGTTGCGGACGGCAGTTCCCGGCTGCGCCTTCGCGTTCCCACGTACCGCCAGCGCAGTTCCGGCGTGGCGAATCGCCGGCCGCACGCCGAACGCCACCACCACCAGCAAACCCAAAAGCAGGCCAGCGTACTTGACCAGCACCGGCGAGATTCTCCGCCGTATTCAGCAACTGTTGCGGAATGGCCACCGGCGGCTGCGGACGATTGTCGTCGAAGGCCAGATCCTCAACCGTCAGCATGTCGCCGCGCGTCGCGTCGAAGCCCACCGCCGCCTGGGCCAGCGCCGTCAGGTTGCGCAGCTCGTCGGCCGAACGCGGCTGCCACACTGCCGCATGGTTCTTGCTTGCGGGCTGCACCAGCCGGTCGTTCACCACGATCGCCGCCGTCAGCCGCCGCACCCGTCCCGGATTCTCTGACGATGTGCCGCACCGTCTTCGAAACGCCGTAGGTCCCCGACTCGGTCTTGGCGGTCTGCGGGTGGAGTGGTTTCGCGCGGATAGACAGGCAATGCCTGCGTGTTGGGCGCATTCGAGGCCGTGCCGGGAACTCCGGCGGCCACCGGCTGCGCGCCCGTGGTCTGCTCGGTGCGCTGCATCGAGAGCGTCACGGTCTTGTCCGGGTCGTAGGTCTCCTGGGTCTCATCGGTGGCCGTCGGATCGTAATCGAGCGTGACCGAGGCGCGCACGTTGCCCGCGCCGGTCACCGGCTCGAGCGTCGCGACCAGCTTGTCCTCCAGCGCCTGCTCGGCGCTCAACTGCATGGCTTCGGCAGTCTTCGGCCCCAGCGGCAGATTGCCCGAAGCGTCCACCAGCACCACGTGATCCGGCGTCAGCCCGTCGACGGCCGAAGCGACCAGGTTGCGAATCGCCTCCGGCTCGCCGTCGGCCAGCGTGCGGTGGCGCAGCTTGAGCACCACCGAGGCCTTGGCGGGGCGCTCCTCTTCGCGAAAGAAGCGAGTCGTGCGGCAGCACCAGGTGCACGCGCGCCGATTCGACATCGGAGAGCGTGCCGACCGTGTGTTCGAGTTCGCCTTCGAGAGCGCGCTGGTAGTTCACCTGCTCGTCAAACTCCGAACCCACCCAGTTGGGCTTGTCGAAGATCTCAAATCCCAGCCGGCCGCTTTTCGACGCCGCCCTTGGCCGCGGTCGCCAGGCGCGCCTTGTCCAGTTGCGCGGCCGGAACCCGAATGCCCGCGCCGTCGGCGGTTGCCTCAAAGGGAATCTGCGCCTGGGCCAGGATCTGTCCCATCTGGCGCGCGTCGTCCGGGTCGAGATTGACGTAGAGCGTGCGCCAGTCGGGGCGCATCGCGTACCAGGCCAGCCCGCCGATCAGGGCGATCAGCAGGAACGTCGCGGCCACCACCCAGGCGCGCTGCGCCGCGGCCATCTGTGCCCAGCGTACCTGCGCCAGTCCCCAGCAGCCCGGCCCATTGCCGCCCCGCCTGAAGCTGCCCGGGAGCCGTGGCGGGCTCTTTTCCAACTGTGTTCCCGTGGCCATGGTTTCATTTCCCGCTGCGTTTCGTTTCCCGCTGTTCTTTGTTCGCTACCGGCTAGAAGCTGGAAGCTGGGTTTCAGAACTGCATTCCCATCACGCTCTGGTAGGCCTGCACTGCCTTGTTGCGCACGGCCAGCGCCAATTCGAAGGCCATGTCGGCCTTTTCGGTGGCGATCATCGCCTGGTGCACATCCACGCCGGAGCCGGTCATCAGGCCGCTCACCGCTGCGTGTGCCTGGGCCTCAAGCTGGTTCACCTGGCCCACCGCGTCGGTCATCAGATCGGCGAACGGAGCTGCGGCTTTGCGCGCCACCCGCCGAGGTCATGCTCGCTGCGCCGGTGCCGGCGGTTCCTGCACCGGAAATCGCGGCGATCGCATTCATTGCTGCCGATATCAACTTGCACCTCCCGCGCTGATTCTCCTGGTCCCTTTGCGCCAATCGTCCTCTACTCAAACGTATCCGCCATCGTGCGTCGCCGGTTCCGTCACGACTTCGCGATCTCCAGCGCCGACGTGATCATGCCCTTTTCGGCCTGCACGGCGGAGCCATTCAGACCATATGCACGCGTCGCCCCCATCAGGTCCACCATCTCTGTGAGGGGATTAATGTCGGGATAGGAGACATACCCATCCGGTCCGGCGTCGGGATGCCCGGGATCGTAGCGCTTGAGCGGTGGCGATGGGTCCTCGACCACCTGCGCGATATGCACTCCCGGCGCCGCCGCCGGCGCTCCCGGCAATGAAAGCTGCGGCAGAGCTGCGGCAGGACACCGTGCCTCGTATCCGTATTCGCCGCCGCATCCATGGAATCGAGAAATCCCGCGTCTCCCTGGTCGGCGGCAAAGACCACTTCCTGGCGGCGGTACGGACCGCCCGTGGCCGTGCGCGTCGTCTCCGCGTTGGCCATGTTGGCCGCCACCACCTCGGCGCGCATCCGCTCGGCCTGCATCGCGCTGCCCGAAGTTTCCATCATCCCAAACAGATTCATCCTGCGCCTCTTCCCTTCTGCTAGCTGTCCGCTGTGCGCGCTGTGATCTGTGCGCTCTTATCTGTTCACGATTTGTCGGCGTGGATGGCATCCATCACGCGCTGATACTCCTGGCGCAGCAGGGCCACGCCGGTCTTGAACTTCAGTTGCGCTTCGGCCAGGTTCAGGCTTTCGCGGTCGATCGAGACATTGTTCCCGTCCGGCCGCGCAATCAGCCCGTCGACCTCTGTGACGCGCACCTTCCGCGGCGAGCTTCCCCGGCCCGTATCGTCCATCGCCTCCCGCATCTCGGCTTCGAAATCCATGCCCACGGTCCGGTAGCCGGGCGTATCCATGTTGGCCATGTTGGCCGCCGTCAGCTTGGCCTCACTGCCGCCAGATCCAGATAGCGCGCAATCTGGTCGCTCATCTGCGTTTCGATCTCCATGCTCATCCGCCCGTCCTCCTGCTCCCGTCCCTCTTCGCACTCACCGGACTCCCACGCTCTGCTTTCACCCGCGTTCTGTTCCAAGTTCCGGTGACGTCTCTCGAATTCCCCCTTCAGTCCTCAGTTCACCGTGAAGCCGAAGTCGATCTCCCGCGCCGTCAGCACCGGGCTCTCGCCGGCGAGAATGACGCCGCGCTCCAGCACATGCTCAAGTTCGCGCACATTGCCCGGCCAATCGTGCGCGGCAAGTTTCGCCAGCGCCCCCTGATCGATACGCTTCAGCGGTTCGTCCCGGCCCATCTTCTCTAGGAAGTGATCGACCAGCAGCGGCAGGTCCTCACGATGCTCAGCCAGTGCGGGCGTGCGGATCAGAAAAACCGCCAGCCGGTAATAAAGGTCGGAGCGAAAGCCTCCGTCGTGCGCCTGCTGGGCCAGCGGCCGGTGCGTGGCGGCGATAATGCGCACGTCCACCTTCACCGTCTCGTTGTCGCCCACCCGCTGCAGCTCTCCGCACTCCACAAAGCGCAGCAGCTTGGATTGCAGCGCCAGCGGCATCTCGCCAATCTCATCCAGAAACAGCGTGCCTCCGTCGGCGGCCTCGATGCGCCCCGTGCGGCCCTGCACGGCGCCGGTAAACGCGCCGCGGGTGTGGCCGAAGAGTTCGGCTTCCAGCAGCGCTTCCGGAATGGCCGCGCAGTTGATGGCGACAAACGGTTTGCGGCTGCGCGTCGAGAGCCGGTGCAGCGCCTCGGCAACCAGCTCCTTGCCCGAACCCGTCGGCCCTTCGATCAGTACCGGCGTCATGCGCGGGGCCACCAGCCGCACCCGGCGGCTGATCTCGAGCATGCAGGGAGCGTTGCCCACCAGTTCCGGCAGCCGCTCCTCGGATCTGAACTCGGATCCGAACTCGGCGGTGCATTGACTCACGCGCTTCTCCGACCGGAACCACGGTGCCGGCGCTCCTCTCTGCCTCCGCAATCTTCGGCACGATCGTGTCGGGATCGTCAGGGAGGGTTGTGGCGCGAGCTGCAGCTTCCGGCGCCGGCTCCGCTGTTGCGCGAGACGCGTGCATCGCGGGAGCCGTGTTCCACGCCGCCGTATCGGTCTCCTGGCTCTGGTGCAGCGCGTAGAGAAGCTCCTGGCGGTAGGGCCCGCGCGGGCTCTCGTCGGCGCCAGGCCCCGAAGCAGTCACCAGGTCCACGCCAGGAAAACTCCCCTTGAAGTCGCTCAGAAACTCGCTCAGATCCAGGTCCGGCAGCCAGGAATCGACGATCACCGCCTCGGGAGGCGCGGCTTCTGCGTCAGCCCAGGCCTCCGCGCCACCTCCGCTTCTCGAACCTGCCAGCGCAATCCGGTGAGCATTGGTGAGCCGCTGGCGAAAGTTGCGATCGGCGCTGGCTACCAGCGCCGTGCGTGGCCGGATGCGAGGGTGGAAAGGAACAACCGGAACCGAAAATGGCTGCATCGAAGGTCTCCTTGAAACGCGTTGAATCCGGAACTCTGGAAGCAAAAAGAATCGCTACTGCGCGGCAATCGCCGCATCGCTTTGCGCTGCCATCGTTCGTGTGGCCGCCGGAGCCGCAGCGAGTGCCAACTCAGCCTCCGACGGCACCATGTAGCCCCGCCCGCGCACCGTGCAGATCAGCTGCCCCGGCGGCGGGATCCCCCAGCTTGCGGCGCAGATAGTTCACGTACACGTCCACAATGTTGGTGGTCTGCGCCGGCTCCAGGTTCCACACTGAATCCAGCAGCTCGACCCGCGAAACGCATTGGCCGCGGTTGAGCATCAGGTGCTCGAGCAGAGCGAATTCCTTGTTGGTCAAGACAATCGGGCGGCCGCCGCGCCGTGCGGTGTGGTCCAGCCGGTCCAGTTCCAGATCGCCCGCGCGCAATTGCAGCCGCGTCTCCCGCTTGCGCCGCAGCAGCGCCCGGCAGCGCGCGCGCAGTTCGTGCAGGCTGAAGGGCTTGGTCATCAGGTCGTCGGCGCCTCGGTCGAGGCAGCGCACCCGCGTATCCACTTCCTGCCGCGCCGTCAGCACCAGCACCGGCAGATCGGCATCGAGCGCGCGCACTTCCTCGAGCACCTGCTCGCCATCCTTCACGGGCATATTCAGGTCGAGAATCGTCAGGTCGGGCATCTCCTCGCGAAATGCCTCCACCGCGGCGCCGCCATCGCAGGCCATGCGAACGCGATGCCCATCGGCCTCCAGGCCGCGGCTCAAAAATAATCCCAGCGCCTTATCGTCTTCGGCAATGAGTAATCTCATAAAGGCCTTCTCTCATTTGGCGGAACGCCCTGCGTCGAGCACTTGTTTTCTTCCGCTTTCGCGCTTCGCTTAGTTTGTGCTAAGCAAGGCACACTCCCACCTTCACGCCAGCAGGAAAGGAACTCAAGAGAAGAACGCGAAAAGATTGAAAGGATACTTCGGAATTGGGTTCGCCCAAGTCAGCAGTTCACGGATGGGATAACGAACGGTGGTTTGTGATGGCGGGCACAGAAAAACGGACGGTCGGATTTTCAGCCGCGCTTTATTGCGCTTGGCGCGGTTTCGTGGCCCACCGTCACGCCACCCGGGCCGGCCCCGTTCGCGATCTCGCCTTCTCGGCATACATCGCGGCATCGGCCCGCTCCAGCAGGTTCTTCATGTCTTCATCGGCCGCGCGCGCCGCCAGCCCGATAGACGCGTCCACCCGCAACTTGAGCTCGCCCCCTCTGCCCTTTATCGCGTAGTTGCCGCAAATCCATTTGCGCAGCCGCTCCGTTTGCGCCTCGGCTTCAGCCATCGCGCAATCGAACAAGACCATGAATTCGTCGCCTCCCCACCGCCCAATCACGTCCGTTGCGCGGCAGGCAGATCTCAGCTCCGTGCCAAACTGCCTCAATAACTCATCGCCGGTGAGGTGCCCGTAATCGTCGTTTACCTTTTTGAAGTCGTTAATGTCGATTACCGCAACGCACAATGGACTGCCGGCCGCCGCCCGGCGCTCGATCTGCCCCTCCACATACAAACGGCTGCCGAGCCCCGTCAGCGCATCGCGCGAGGCAAGCTTTTCGGCCTCTTCCAGCTTGGATTGATAGCCTGCGACCTGCCCGCGGAGTTGATCCAGAACAGCCTTGCCTTCCTCTGTCATGCGATTGATCGATATCCTCAGCTCGGTCGCACTGATCTCGATCGACGCCCGAATTTCCGTCAGGTCCTCGAGGCTTGCGATCGCTTTCAATCGCTCCGTTACCGCGCTCATCTGGCTCGCGGAACGCTGATCGCGGGCGCTCACCGATTCCGCAGTCCGCGCCATTGCCAAAAGCAAATCCTTCACCTCGCAGGCCTTCTGCTGAAAATGCCGCGCAGCCTGGCGACTCCAAACACGCAATGCGTCTCGCGTCCCAGCGTCCGTTGCGGCGAGCGCGCCCCTGTTCATGCCCGGGGAGACGCCGGTCCTGAAATCGCCAAGCTTCTGCTTGAGCTCGCCCCCCACGCCAGGACACGCCTCCATGCTGCAATTGCCCATCTCCACCAGTGCAGATCCATACGCTTCGATCGCCACTGAAAGCAGATCTTTCTTTGGCGACCCCACCTGCGCCTGGGCGGCCTCGTCCGACGAATCCAAATACCTTTTCAGCGAGATCATCTGCTCCTCAACAACTGCTCTTGTTCTCTCGTTGCTCGCAAACACCTGGCAACCTTAAACATCGGCGGCGCATTTCAATGCTTTAGAGCCGCAAAGCCCTCCCCCCAAAAAAGCAGCGCAAGAAGAGGTTCACAAAAAAGTAATGTTTGAAACCCCACAGTTGGGTTACTTTCGTATAAACTAACGTTGATACGCGTTCTACTAAAGCGTTATCGCGCTTTCACAGAAATCAACGATTCTATCGATAGCTGGCATTAGATCACCCCCTTTGCAAGCCTTAGGTGTGCCTTGGTTGATTGGAGCAAGCTTCCAGACATAGCTGCTGTTACGTTCCTCACCGCGGCTTTCGCATCCGTCGCGCGGCGCGCCCATAATTCGTTGTCTGGCCTCTGGTTGCTTGGCTGGGCGATGATTGTGCTCCACTTCGCCGCCTTCCTCTTCCTGCCAGCCCCCGCCCCATGGAACGCCGTGGCATCCTTTGTAGGCCTAACCGCCCTCGCAAGCGCGGGAGTGCTCTTCATGTGGGCTGCTGTGCCCTTTCGGGAGAAAACCTCGAGCGTGTGGATGCTTTTTGCCCTCCTGGGAACGAATATTCTCTATCTGGGCCTTCTGATCATCGATCCGGTTGCCTCCTGGGCCCTGGTGCCCTCCGCCATCCTTTTCGGTGCTTTGCCGCTGTTTATCGCGCTCCTGACAGCGCGCCGGTTCAACCACTCGCTGCGCTGGACCATCGTTGCCCTCTACTCTGCCCTGTCGATCTTCCTCTTGATCTTTCAGCGCCGGCCCGGCACCGGGGCCGTTTTCGCAATGAACGCCGTATTCTTCACCGTATTTCTCGGCTGCTGCATCCATTTCTGGTACGCCTACCGGAGGGTCACCACGGGGGCCTTCATCACCATCGCCGGCTTCTTTGCCTGGGCAGCCGTGTTCGTCGTCGCCCCATCGCTGGCCGCACTCTTCCCGAATTTCCACCTCGAAAGCGAAGTTTGGAACTTACCCAAATATGTAGTCGCCGTGGGCATGATCCTGCTGCTGCTCGAAAACCAGATCGAACACAACAAGTACCTGGCATTGCATGACGAATTAACCGGTCTGCCCAATCGCCGCCTGTTTCAGGACCGCCTGGCCAGCGCCCTCGTTCGCGCCCGCCGCACCGGCGCGCAGGTCGCACTGATGCTGGTCGATCTTGATGATTTCAAGCGGGTCAACGACACCGTGGGTCATCATGTCGGCGACCAGCTGCTCAAACATGTCGGCACTCTCTTCACGGGGCGCGTGCGCCGCTCTGACACTGTGGCGCGAACCGGCGGCGACGAATTTTCAGTGATCCTCGAAGAGCCCATGACCCGTGCAGATGCTGCACGTGTCGGCAAGGTCCTGACTGGCCTCCTCGATAAACCACTTGACGTGAATGGCCAAACCGTCCACGTTGGCGCCAGCATCGGCATCGCAGTTTTTCCTGATGACGCCTGCGACGCCGAATCCCTGTGCATCGCCGCCGATCTCCGCATGTACGCCGGCAAGAATGCAGCCAAGGAAGGCATCGCGGCGCAATCTCAGCCCGTCTTCCGGCCCACCGCGCATCCGGTAAGAAAAGCGCAGCCGAACCTGCAAACCGCAGAATGATCCGTCACTGGACGCCGCTAAACCTGCGAATTTTACCTCAATAGATATTGATTCTTGAAACACAAAGACCCGGACGAACAGTCCGGGTCCTTGTTCGTGCGCGGAAGCTTGCGATCCCTACCTGCCGCCGGGGCCGCGACCGCCCGGACGACGCCGGCGACGCCGACGGTTGTTATCCGGCGGCCGCCCGGTCCCGCTGGGATGTGGTGCGGCTGGCGCTGGCGCGCCATCCACGCGATTGAAGTTCGGCTCGGTCTCCTCGTCGAATTCGCCGCCTGCGTCTCCTTCGAAATCGTCGCCGCCCTCGATCAGAATCGTGCTCTGGTTCGAGCTTGGCTGGCGCTCGTCGAATTCGTTGCGCGGGCGAACCGGAGCCACGGCCGTGCGCACCGGTGCGGGTGCGAGTGCGGGTGCGGGTGCGGCTTCCAACTCTTCGGTCTCTGCCGGCGCCGATTGCATCAACTTCGCCTTCTGCTCCTTGATGAGCGCTTTGCGGCTCAGCTTGATGCGGTTGCCTTCGATGGCCAGAACCTTCACCATCACCTGGTCGCCTTCGCGCAGCTCGTCCTTCACTTCCTTCACGCGATGCTCGGCGATCTCGGAGATGTGCAGCAAGCCGTCAGTACCCGGGAATAGCTCCACAAACGCGCCGAACTCGGCGAGTCGCACCACCTTGCCAAGGTACGTCTTGCCCATCTCAGGAACCGCCGTGAGGTTGCTGATGATCGCCAGCGCCTTCTTCAGACCTTCGGCGTCGCTCGATGCCACGCTCACCTTGCCGGTGTCGTCCACATCGATCTTCGCGCCGGTCTGCTCCACGATGCCGCGAATCGTCGCGCCGCCCTTGCCGATCAGGTCGCGAATCTTGTCCGTCGGAATCATCACGGTCTCGATGCGCGGCGCGTACTTCGAACGCTCCACGCGCGGGCCATCGAGCTCGGCATCCATCTTATCCAAAAGGAAAAGCCGCCCACGGCGCGCCTGCTCCATCGCCTGCTGCAGAATCTCGCGGGTCAGGCCGCCGATCTTGATGTCCATCTGCAGCGCCGTGATTCCCTTGCGCGTTCCCGCCACCTTGAAGTCCATATCGCCGTAGTGGTCTTCCGCTCCGGCAATATCGGTCAGGATGGCGTAGTCGTCGCCTTCCTTCACCAGGCCCATCGCCACGCCGGCTACCGCGCCTTTCAGCTTGATGCCCGAGTCGAACAGCGCCAGGCTCGCTCCGCACACTGAGGCCATCGACGAAGAACCATTCGATTCCAGAATGTCGGACACGATGCGAATCGAATATGGCGACTCGTCGGCGCCGGGCAGAACCGCGCTGATCGCGCGCTCGGCCAATGCTCCATGGCCCACTTCGCGGCGTCCCACGCCGGTCATGCGGCCCGTTTCGCCCACGCTGAACGGCGGAAAGTTGTAGTGCAGCATAAAGCTCTTCCGCTGCTCGCCCTCATAAGACTCCAGCCGCTGGCTGTCGTCCATGGTGCCCAGTGTCGCCGTCACCAGCGCCTGCGTTTCGCCGCGCGTAAACAGCGCCGATCCGTGCGTCCGTGGCAGCACGCCCGTCTCAATGCTGATGGGACGAATCTCGTCGAAAGCGCGCCGGTCAGGCCGGATGCGATCCTTTGTCACCTGCTCGCGGAACATCCGCTCGCGCAGATGCTCGTAATAATGCGCCAGCTTCTTCTTCGCTGCGGCATCGTCGGCGGGTAACTCTGCGGCCAGCTCCTCCTTGATCTCCTTCGACCAGCGCATAGCTCTCTGTCTTGCCATGCGTCTTGGTGTCGAGCGCATCCTTCAGCCGGTCGCCGATCTTCGCCTTCAACTCCCCGTAATAGGCCTCGTCGAACTCCGGCGCCGTAAATGCCCGCTTCGGCTTCCCTGCCCTGGCCACCAACTCTTCAATCGCGGCCACAATCTTCTTGATCTCACCATGGGCAAACTCGATCGCGGCGAGGATCACCTCTTCGGTCTCCTCCTTCGCGCCCGACTCGATCATCACGATGCCGTCTTTGTGGCCCACCACCATGATGTTTACCGTGGTCGCAGCGCGCTCCGTATAGGTCGGGTTCACCACAAACTCGCCATCCACGCGGCCTACACGCACCGCACCAATCGTGGCGCCAAATGGAATGTCGGAGAGAGCTACCGCCGCGGCTGCGGCGTTGATGCCGATCACATCCGGATCGTTCTCCTTGTCAGCAGAGAAGACCAGCGCGATCAGTTGCGTCTCATTGCGGAATCCGTCGGGGAACAGCGGACGGATCGGGCGGTCGATCTGCCGCGCCGTCAAAATCTCTTTTTCGCTGGGCCGGCCCTCGCGCTTGATGAAGCCTCCGGGAATGCGCCCGCCTGCGTACGTGTACTCGCGATAATCCACTGTCAGCGGAAAGAAGTCGATGCCTTCGCGCGGGTCGGGAGAAGCCACAGCCGTTGCCAGAACAACGGTTTCGCCCGTGCTCACCAGGGCTGCGCCAGAGGCCTGCTTTGCCATGCGGCCGGTCTCAAAGACCAACCGCTTGCCGCCGGCAAGCTCGACGGCTACTTCATGCTTCGTAGACATATTGTCCTCGTTTCATTTTGTTCGCTTGGGAAACTTGTGTGGGATGCCCAATCAAGGGCATGGAAAATACAGACACGCACCCTTCCGCAGCTGTTGCGAGCCGCCAGGGGCGCCTTGGTCCTGTATTCCGTGTCGGATGGGGACCGCGACCAATGTCCGGTCTGGGCTGCTTCCGGTTCAACGTCGGCTTTCTGATTATTTGCGGATTCCGAGTTTGCCGATCACGTCGCGATAGCGATCTGTATCGTGCGTCTTCAGGTAATCCAGCAGGCGGCGGCGCTTGCTGACCAGCATCAACAACCCACGGCGGGAAGCATGGTCTTTCTTGTGGGCCTTGAAGTGCTCGGTCAGGTCGCTAATCCGCTCACTCAGAATCGCGATCTGGACTTCCGGTGACCCGGTGTCCGTCTCGTGGGTGCGGAAGCGCTTGATCAGGTCTGTTTTCTTTTGAGTCGCCAGCACGGCGTAAGTTACTCCTCGTCTTCTCTCGTGTCCACTCTTCAGTGTCTATTGTGAGATTACCATGAACCCCACCACCGAGGGAACTTTCGCGACCAGGAGAGCCGACTTAAAAACTCAAGCTCCTCAACGCGTTAACGCTGTGCTTCGATCCAATAATTTGCCCGCGCCACAATCCGCGCGCCGTAATCCTGCGCCGTCCGTACCCGGATCGTGTGCAATCCCGGCGTCGGATCGGAAGGGCTGAAGGTAATCAGGTAACGGTTGCGGGCGTGCTTTGCCGCGTCGACCACGCGCGCCTCAAAGCGTTTGTCGCCGACAAACGTGGTGTACTCCCCGCCGCTCATCTCCGCCACTTCCTTCGCCACATTCTTTTTGAACGCCTTCACTGCCATCACCAGCGTCGACACCATGTTCATGGTCCGGTCGTCCACCTCAGAGCTCTTCACATCGTGTCCCAGTTCGGCCAGCGATGGAGAGAACGACACGCTCAGTACCAGCACATCCGACTCGCCAATTTTGCGAACCAGTTGCACCGGCTTGGTGTGTTTGCTTCCATGGTCGCGTTCCTCGCTGATCAGCAGCAGCACGCGGCGAAACTCCTTGGGTTGCGTCTCCAAAAGAGTCACTCCGTAATTCACCGTGTCCAGAATTGCTGCGCCGCCGTCGCCCGGCTGCAGTTGCTGCAACTCGGTATTCACCTGGTCGCCGCTGTGCGTGTAGTCCTGTATCAGGTGCGGCACAGAGTCGAACCCGACCAGCGCGACCCGGCTGCGCGGGTCCGATAGAAATACATCGAGCAGCGGTCCCAGCTTGGCAAGCTTGTCGAACTCCAGCACCCTCACGCCGCCCAGTTCCACAGCAACCACTAATGCCACTGGAGCTGTGTCCATTTCCTCCTGCACTTTGATCTTTTGCGGCACACCGTTGTCTTCGAGCACAAAGTCGCCTTGCTTCAGCCCGTAGAGGATCTCTCCGTTGCGCTTCTCAACGAGCGTCGGCACCAGCACCTCAGTCGTCGTCACCCGTAGGCTCGGCTGCTCCGTCTGGTCGTTCGGCATCGGCTGGGGAGCCACTGCGGGCGAAAGTTGTTGCGCCCAGCCTGAAACCGCAATCAGGCTCAACAATGCGACACCAAAAAGCAGGCGGGAGGGTCTGAAATTCATTCCGGCAGCAACCCCATCTCAGGCAATCCCCTTGAAGACCACCGCCTGACCTGTAGGCAGGCACAGAGGTACACATGCTTCGGCGGTAAAAAACTCATCCACGGCAGCTCGCGCCCCAGGACAAGTGGAAAATCCATAATCGTCGCACACCACAAAGCCTCCGACCGTGAGCCGCGGCCAGATGAAGTCCAGACAATCGAGGACAGACCGATAGATATCCACATCAATATGAGCAAAGGCAATCTGCGCCCGTTCAAGGCCTTTGAAGGTGTCGGGAATCAAACCCTGCCGCACCACACAGAACTCGTCGGCTCCCACATATCGGCTCACAGCCTCAAGCGACGTGTCACCGAAGTCCCCTTTTTCGTGCCAATCCTTCTCCGCTTCCGTCTCCGGCATTCCTTTGAAGGTATCAAAGAGAAAGAGCTTCTTCTTTTGTTCGGCGTGTTCCCGCACCATCGCAGCCATCATCGCCGCGGTGCCGCCCTTGTACACGCCACACTCCCAGATATCTCCGCTGATCCGCATCGCCTGGCGAAGCAGACTCCAAAGCACGTAGCAGCGGTCTCGGGAAACGAGGGTCTTCGGAGCAGCCAGGGCGTAAAGTCGTCCAAACTCTCCCTGTCCCAACCAGGGACTGAATAATGGACAATACAAATCCGCATCCGGAATCATGCCCGCTTTCGCATGTTTCCGCCGTTCTTTCCTGCCCTTCAATCCGACGGAGGCGAGTGAGGATCGAAAAATCTCTTTGAGCATGGAATCCCCTGGTCCGCCCCGGCTCAGACGCGCTTCCTCGCCTCGCGCTCCATCTGTCCCGTCCAGACGAGAAAACGCAGAAGCTCCCATCGCATGGACCACATAAAACCAAACATCTTTTTTGCGGTCAGCTTCTCGGCCCATTGACCCGAGTAAGTCTCCACTCGCCAGCGCAGGTACTGGCTCCGCCACGGAGCCAGCCGGCGCCCGCGCGTTGCATTCCAGATAAAGCGGAGTGCGCCCATCAAAGGGGATCCTTTCCCCTCGAGTATAGCTGGAGCCGCTTGATGCGCAGCCGCGCGCAAAACGCCTTTAGCCAACCGGCATTTTGCTGAAAAGGCTGTTCGACGGCGATTCCAGTTGGGCAATCACATCTTCAAGCGCCGTCTGCTGCGTCTCGGCTGACGCAAGCTGTGTCGAAACCGTCGGAATGTCCGCTTGCATCAGGTTGGTCTGAGCGGTCGTCAGCTGCGTCTGCTCCTGTGTTACGGCGCCCGACGCTGCGCTGAGCTGCGTCATCGAGTTGTCGATCGTCACCCGCTGCTGCGAAACAAAATTCAGCGCGCTGTTCAATGCCTCCGTGTCGCTCACCGCCTGCGCCGTGTTCACTGTGCCGCTTGAATAGTCCGCTATTAGTGCATTCAGAGCGCCAAAAACGCTGCTCGTTCCACTGCCCAGAAAAATCTGATTGCCGGGCACGTTCAGTTGAATCTTCTGTCCGTTGGGCAATTCAAGATCATTCACGTTTTCGCCGCCGTTGTAGCTCGTCACCCCTGGCTGGGTCGCCGTCGATGTCGAAAACGGTGCCGCGTCCGTCTGCCCGCCCGCAAAAATATATTGGCCCTGGTAGCTGGTGTTGGCCAGCGACTGCACCTCGTCCAGAATTCCGGAAATCTGGTTCCCGATCGATTGCACGTCGCTCGCGTTCATCGTCCCATTGTTGGCGCTCGTTGCAAGTGAGATCGCCTGCGTCAGCTCACTTACCACGCTGCCCAGCGCGGAATCCGACACCTGCAACTGCCCGGTCACCTGGTTGGAGCTCTGTGTGAACGAATCGTCCTGCTGAATCTGGCTTAGGAGCAGCACATTCTCGCCCGCGCCCACCGGATTCTGGCTCAACGACGTTATGCTCGCGCCGCTCGACAACTCTGCGCTCAACTGCTGCTCGCTGGCCTGTGTTTGATCCAGCGAGCTCACCAGATTCGTAATGTATGTCGGATCCACCCGCATCGCCTTGCTCCACCGTTACCGCGGACCGTTGTACGCTTTGCCTCGCGCCCGATCCCCGTGCCCTGTTTTTCTGCTCCCAGTTCCGTGCGTCCTGTTTGTTCCCTATCCCCTGTTCCCTCTTCCCTACTTCCTATTCCCTACTCCCTATTCCCTACTCCCTCTTCCCATTCCCGCCACTCGCTATTCCCGGTACTTACGACACCGCTGTCTGATCGCCCAGGTTCAATGCCGCGGCCATCACGGTATTCAGTAGCGTGAAGACCTGCGAAGCGGCCTGATAACTGTTCTCCAAGGTCGACATCGCTGCAGCTTCATCGTTTAGGTTCACGCTCGACAGCGCATTATTCTGCGCCTGCAATTGCGTTACCGAAGCATTCTGCGCCGTGTTCTCCGTCTGCACCCCTGAGACCGTCGAGCCCAGTGTGGAAACGAAGTTTGAGTAGGAATCGATAGGAGGCTCGTTGCCCGCAAACCCGTTCTGGATTTGTCCAGACTGGGTTGAGGCCGCTGCGCTCTCGTTAATGATGGATGACCCGTTGGCGGCAAGCACATTCCAACCAATGTTCAAATCCGCGGCGCCGTCGGCCAGCCCTGTAAAGCCAAGCGGAATCGAAGAGACGTCGCCGACGCCGGTTCCTACTGTTTCTGGATTGGCCGCACCGGCAGGCTGGATCTGGATCAGGTTGCCCGCCCCATTAAACGTCATGGTTCCCGTTACTGGCGTTGACACCCCTGAGGCAAAGGCCGAAGCGGGGAGCGCAACCGAGTAGCCCCAGGTGTCGTCGCCTTCTGGGTTCGGTTCTTCTTGGGTATAGGTCACCGTGGCCTGATAACTTTTACCGAGCACGTCGTGGACCTGCACATTTCCCGTCGTCGTGCCGTTCGCGGGAGTGGCGGAATCCAGGTTTTGCGTGAGGCTAAAGCTCGTCGTCGGTGCTCCGAGCGGCTCGTGGCCGAGGTTCGCCATTGCTACGGCGTTCGAGTTGTCACCGGTTCCGTTTCCTGCGCTCGCGGCGGCGATCTGGCTGGGATCGGTCATGGTTACCCCCATGTTGGCCGCGCTGCCGGCCACCGCGGCCGGCTCGTTGAAGATGTAAAGCGGATTGGCGGCCGTCCCGGTTACACCATTGAGATCCGTGCCGGAGTTATTCTGTGCATTCACAGAGGTCGAGATGCTGTACGCCAATTGATCGAGCGAAGCGAGCGCGCCGGGAATGTCCGTGTCCCTGGTCGTCAAGTAACCTCCCAGTTGCCCACCGCCCGATGCCAGCATCGAAGTGACGTCCGTTCCACTTAGAAAAAAATCCGTCGCCCCGTTTACCGTTCCCGTCGTCAATTGGAAGTTCTGCCCCTCTGACACCAGTAACTGTCCCGAGGTCGTCGTAATCGACAGGCCGTTGTTCTCCGTCGTCACCTGGTTGATCCCTATCAGTTGCGAGAGCTGGCTGAGATCCTGCTGGCGCTGATCCTCCAGTGTTCCCGCGTCGCCGTCCGGCGAAGTGGATTGGATCGCCAGATTCAACTGCGCGATCGCGCCCGTCAGCGAGTTCACCTGGCTCGCTACACCCGATGCTTCCTGATCAACCGCCGCGCTTTGACCGTTCAGACTGCTCGCGGCGCTCGAAATATCTCCGGCCAAAGTGGATGCCGACGAAAGCACTTGCTCGCGCAACGCGTTGTCCGTGGAATCGCTCTCGAGCGACGAAAATGAATCGAAAAAGCTCGTGATGTCGCTGCCGATGTCTCCCGCACTCGCGCTTGACGAACCCGAATTCGGCGTGAACAGCGCCTGAATATTGTTCAGTCCGGCCAGCCGCGTTCCCGAAGCCGAAGCCAGTTGCTGCTGCTGATCCAGCCGTTCCTCCAGCACGCGATCGCGCTGCGAAGCTGCGCCCGTCTCCGAAACTCCATCTCCAATCGAAATCTCGCCGATCGTAATGGGCGCGTTCTCCGTCCAGTTCGGCGTCTCCTCCGTGTATCCGGGCGTGTTGGCGTTGGCCACGTTGTTGGCCACCACGTTCAACGCCTCCTGATCGGCGTCGAGAGCGCCGCCCATCATGCTGAGCGCGGCATTAATCGTTCCCATGCCCAGCCTCCGCTCCCTCACCCCATCGGCAAAGACCCGTCGATGGGGACCCTGCGCCGCCTCGTGCCTGCCGCTCGCTGTACTCGATTCGCCCGGTTCGCAGCTCTCGCAATCGTTTCATCACGCTCAGGTTGGCTCGCGTGGCATCCAGCACCCGCGCAAATACCGCCATGTCCGATGCCGCCTCCCGCGCCTGGCGTGCCAATTCCCTTCTTTCCTCGGCAGGCATCGGGCCCAGCCCCCGGTTCAGCGCCTCGCAGCTGAGCGCCAGCTCCTCCAGCCGTGCAGTATCCAGGCGCGACAGGGCGCATGAAGCCTCTGCCACCAGCTCCTTGAGCTTCGGATTCGGACTGCCCGCGCCAAGCTCCTGCATCGCTTGCCTTCTCCTCGAGAGCGTCGTTTACACAGCGCGTCTACACAGCGCGTCGTTTACCGGTCGCCGCTCAGCATCGCGTCCACCATCTTCGTGGCCACGGCCGACGCCGGCACATTGTAGGTTCCCGCAGCCAACGCCGACTGCACCTCCGCAACCTTCTCCGCCCGCACACCTTCACCGGATGCCGCCTGCGCCATCTCATTTCCTGCGCTGCTCAACGTTGCCCGGTCACTGTCGAACGCGCTGCCTGGCGCGGCAGTTGTGCTGCTCTTGCCTTGCGGCGCCGAAGGCGCCGAAGGATTCACCCCCAGCAGCGATCTCAGTCCGTCCATACTATTGCGAATATCCATACGCATCTCTCCTTGCTGGGTCTATCGGCAGCTTCCTTAATCACTGTAGTCATTCAGGAGCTCTTATCACGGTATTCCCGTGCACATTTCCGGTTACTTTCCCGCTTTCGTTCTTGTTACCGGTTTGGGAAAGTGCTCCCACAATCCTGTTGGCAATTCCCAATCCACCTCGCTGGCTCAGAGCCTGCCCCAGCGCTTCCGAGGCAAACTCACCGAGCGCGCCGCCCGAGCCCATGCCCGAATCTGGATCATCTTCAACGCCTGTGAGCGGATCCCCGCTCGTCATCGGCTTCAACAACTCCTTCATCATCTGCCCTTCAAACTCGTGCGCTGCCCGCACCAGCCGCGGCGAGACGCCACTTCCCGCCTGTCCCCGCATTCCATCTTCGATCGTTGCTGTCGTCAGCATTTTTGCGCTCCGCGCCCCGCCCCAGCTTCCCGCTCCCTTGTGGTCCCTCGAACTCTTGTTCCCTCGTTCCCTTGTTCTCGTGTTCCCTGTCTCTACAGCACTTCCAGGTCCGCCTCGAGAGCGCCGGCTTCCTTCATTGCCTGCAGGATCGAGATCACGTCCCGGGCTCCTGCTCCAGTTCGCTGCAATTGCTGGACCAAATCCTCCACCGTCGCGCCCTCTTTCAGATCAATCTCGTTCACCGGCTTGTCCTGAGCCTGGACAGTCGTCTGGTGCACCACCTCGGTTGTTCCCGCGGCCATTGCATTGGGCTGCGACACCTCCACGGTGGAAATCACATTCACGCTCAGACCGCCATGCAGAATTGACACCGGCTGCAGCCGTACTGTGCCCCCGATCACCACCGTCCCGGTCCGCTCGTTCACCACCACCTTGGCCCGCGGGTACACTTCGATCTCGACCGCTTCCACCTTGTCCAAAAGCGCCGCCACATCCTCACTTGCTAGAACTGCGATCTCCACCGTCCGGCTATCCATCGCGTGCGCACGCGCCGCTCCCAGCGCTCGATCAATCGCCGCCGCCATCTGCTCCGCGGTATGAAAATCGGCGTCATTCAGCACCACACTCACGGTATGCATCTGCTTCAGATCGAAGGGTACCGGCCGCTCCACCAGCGCGCCGCCGGGAATGCGCGCCGTGGTGGGATGATTCATCTGCTTGGTATTGCCTCCGCCTGTAGCCATGTAGCCGCCCAGCACCAGCGCCCCCTGCGCCTGGGCGTAGATCTGGCCGTCCGCGCCATAGAGCGGCGTCATCAGCAGAATGCCGCCTTCAACCGAGCGCGCATCGCCGGCCGAAGAGACCGTGATATCCACTTTGTAGCCCGGCTGGCTGAACGGCGGCAGCGTCGCCACGACAAACACCGCCGCCATATTCTTTACCTGCATGTTGCTGGCGCTGTTCGATCCTGTCTGCGGCACGGTGACGCCCATCCGCTGCAATGCCGAAACCAGTGTCTGCGCGGGAAACACCGTCTGTGAGCTGTCTCCCGTGCCCTTCAGTCCTACCACAAGTCCGTAACCCACCAGCTGGTTGTCGCGAATGCCTTCAATGGTGGCGACGTCTTTAATTCGCGTCTTGATGGACTGATTCTGTGCGAAGACCGAACCCGCCGCCGGCACGCATATCGCAACGAAAGCCGCGCACCACCCAAGCCGTTTTCGCATTCCCGGTTTCACTTGTCTGCCTTCGTCTCCTGCATCGCCGCTTCGTTCCGCGCGCTGCTCCCTGTTCCCTGCTGCCTGTCTTTAAAACACCAATATTCTTTCCAGCAACCGCACCAGCGGGTTCTGCCGGTACGTCGAGTCATTCACGATGCCCTTGCCCGTCACCTCGAGTTCCAGGTCGGTCATGGCCGTCGACATCACCTGGTTCTGGTTGCTCACGTCCTCGGGCCGCACCAGGCCGCGCAAAGTAATCAGTTGTGTCTGCTGGCTGAAGGTCAATTGCCGTGTCGCCTGCACTACCAGCAGTCCGTTGGGCAGCACGTCCAGCACCTCGGCGCCGAAAGTCGTCGCCAAACTTGAATTCGTGGTGCTTTGTCCCTGCGCGCTCAATCCCGAGCTCGCGTTCGCGCCCAGCAGGTTCTGCATCGCATTCGAGGCCTTGAGGGCGCCAAAGAGCGACGTGATGGCGGAATTTGCATTGGAGGCGCGCGTGTTTTTCACCTGCCCATCGGTCGATGCGGCCAGGCTCTCCGTCACCACGATCGACACCACGTCGTGAATTCTGAAAGCCTTCACATCCGTGCCCAGGCGCACCATCTGGCCCTCCGGGCTCCAGATCGATCCCGGCGAGCGCACCTCGGCCGCCTGTTTGGCGCGTACGCGCGTAATGTAGGCGCGCAGCGCCTCCTCCGGCGGAGTCGATTTGCTCGCTTCCGTGGTCGCGCTGTGCTTCTTCGCCAGCGCTCCTGCAGATGAAGCCAGCACTGCGCACACCAGAACCATCACCTTCCAGCCGGAGTTCATGGCCTGGCCTCGCTTTCCGGAGCAAAGACCGCCCGGCCCGGTCCCGATGCGATGACACGCACCACTTTGCCTCCGATCTTCAATTGCGCTCTGAACTCACCGCCGCGTGCCGCTGCCCCCAGCGCCACCGCCGCCAGCCGCGCATCCACGACCGCCGTGTGCTCTTCCACCATCAAGGCATCGCCAGCGTGAATCACCGGCGACTTCTCGTCAGTCTCTCGTGTGCGGGCGCGCCCCGTCGCCGTTTCACCCCGCGCATCCGCGCGCTGCGGCGCCAGCACCAGCCGTCCCGGCCCGCCCGGGTGATTTGGGTTTCGAAGCAGCAGCCAGCAATCTCCCGAATGCGGATCGTCGATCTCGCGAATGACATTTCCGAGTGGCAGAATCGCGCCCGATACCACCCCCGAGGAGCTAGCGATCCCGGCCTGCCCGTTCGCCGGAAACGACGATGCGAAAGCCAGCACCGCAAATCCCGCCATCGCCATTCGCCCGATGCTTTTTGCTACACGCGTCATTTTCGCCGCTCCATCTTTGCTCGACGTCCGTCCCACATTCGTTTCCTGCCCGCCCAGGTTTGGTTCGCCGCCGGCGCATTTGCTTGCTGCCCGCCCAGGTTTTGTTCGCCGCCCCACATTTGACCCATGCCCGCCCAGGTTCATGCGCAACCTGCAGATCAATGCGTCATGTTATTCACTTGCGAATACATATCGTCGGCAGCTTTGATGACTTTGGAGTTCGACTCGTAGGCGCGCTGCGCCAGCACCATCTGCACAAACTCCGTCACTACATCCACATTCGAGTTTTCGAGATAGCCCTGTTGCAGCGTTCCCAATCCTTCGGTGCCGCCGGGGTTTCCCAGCACCGGATCGCCGGAGCTGAGTGTGGCCGCGAGCAGGTTGTTGCCCATGCTCTCGAGGCCTCCGGGGTTAGGAAAGGTGGCCAGTTGAATCTGCCCCAGTTGCGAGGGGTTCTGCTGCCCGGCCAGCGTCGCGTTCACCACGCCGTATTCGGTGATCGTCACCGCCGTGGCATTCGACGGAATTGTGATCGTGGGAATCAGCGGATCGCCGTCCGTCGTCACCACCGTTCCCTGGTTGTTCAAATGGAACTGGCCGGCGCGCGAGTAGGCAATGGTGCCATCGGGCCGCTGTACCTGAAAGAATCCGGAACCCTGAATCGCCGCATCCAGTGGGTTGTCGGTTTCGTTCAATGCGCCCTGCGTGTTGATGACCTCGGTGGCCGCCGACTTGGTGCCTAATCCGATTTGCAGGCCGGCCGAAACCGTGTTCTGGCTCTGGGCCGCGCCCGGCGTCACCATGTTTTGGTACACCATGTCCTGGAATTGCAGGCGCAGCTGGCGGAATCCCGTGGTCGACGAATTCGCCAGATTGTTGGCAATGGTGTCGAGATTCATTTGCTGCGCGCTCATGCCGCTTGCCGCGGTATACAAGGCTCGAATCATCTTTTTCCTCGTCTCGGATCAGATCCGTGGGAGATCTTCGGTCGCAAACTTGTTGAACTCGGTGTGAAAAACGGTCAGCGCCCGCTGCATCATCTCCGCCTGGCGCTGCATCATGATCAGATTTAGCGACCCTTCAACCACATCCTGATTGGCCGCTTCGATTGCGCCCTGGTGCACCGTTGCGCCTTTCGACGGTGTCGCCACCGCGCCCTGTGGAGCGACGTAGTGATTGGCGCCCTCGGCGGTCAGGTCGGTGCCGGCAGGAAACGTGAAAACGCCCACCTGCGCCACCACGCCTCCCGCCACTGAAACCGCGCCATCGGCGCCCACCGATACTTCACCGGGCGGAATCTGAATGGGCTTGCCGGCTATGGAAAGCACAGGCTCATCTGCCTGTGTCACCAGTTGTCCGCTCTGCGCGCGATGGAAGGCGCCATCCCGCGTATAGCGCGTGCCGTTCGGCGTTTGCATCATGAAAAATCCCTGGCCCTCGATGGCCAGGTCCAGCGGATTGCCGGTTTGTTCGAGCGCGCCCTGGGCCATGCTCAGCCGGTCGCCACCCAGCAGTCCGTAGTTGTTCACGGTCTGGCCCAGTTCGGAATCCGCTGCATCCGGACCCAGCAACACGGAGCGGAAGAACTCCCGCTCGGCGCGATATCCGGGCGTCTGCGCGTTGGCCAGGTTAGCCGCGGCCGTGTCCAGCGCCTGGGTGCGCGCTACCAATCCCGTCATTGCCGCATAGTAGCCACTGTCCATACGCTCGGGCAGAGTTGCAGAAGAAGGACCGAAAAGGGGGGAAGAAAGATTAGAGAGAATTAGGGATCGAGGCAACGAGCATCGCTCCGGGAAACTCGAGACGATAGCGGTTCCCCATTCGATCGGGAACAGGGTGCAACCGCCGAGTGACTTTTCATCATCGAGGGGCCCGGCGAGCGATTGTTGCTCGCTGGAGTGGAAGTAAAACCCGCCCTGAAGTACTGCGGCAATGGCACACCTGGAGAACCGCCTTAGCGCAGCCCATCGCAGATGATGGTCACTTCGAAACAGGCATCTCCGAAGCGGTAGACATGGTGGAGCTGAAATTCGGGAGCCTGCACATGCAGGTTGTAGTCCCGTCCCGTGATCACCGCGGGAACCGACAGGCCGCAGTTGGCGGCCAACTCCGGAACCTTGCCCTTCCACGATCCGGCCAGCATGTTGCAGATCTCGCCGATCCCATCCTTCACCGTGTCGTCGATCCCGGTGAACTCCATGCCCGTCATCTGCGCGGCAATCCCCATCGCCGCCATGGCCCCCGACCGGAAGACGCAAGCACCACTCAAGACACCGCCAAAACCTACCACTGCGGTTACTGACTCCGCCTCCATGGGTACCGGCCCGGCATGACGTTGACATTCGATGCCCAACATCATTCGAAAGACCTCTTCCACACTGGCATCGAGGTTTCGCGGATCGGAGATGCGTTCGATGGACTCGCGCAACGAAACCGTCATTCTACGTTCCCTCTCGTTGGCGCCACCCGCATTTCCGCCGGCTTCGCTCGTGCTGCCCCTCTCGCCCGCAATCGCGGTCCCCGGTACTCCGTTCAACAACACATCGCCCTCCCGCTTCCGCGCCTGCTTCCCAGCGCAGCACCTTCCGGTTGTTACGTCCCGTTCACCGATGGCGCGGCCGATCTACCGATCCCGCCGCCTGCCCATCCCGCCGCCTGCCCATCCCGCCGTCTACCCATCCCGCCGTCTACCCATCCCGCCGTCTACCCATCGCACCGTCCATCTGCGTATTCCGTCGTCCATTCCGCCGCGTGTCGCCCATTCCGCCGCACGTCGCCGAATCTGCCGGACTTCGCCCGAACCTGCCGGACCTGGCGAACCTATGCCACATGAATCAGTGGTAGTACCCGTTCCTTCACCTGCTCCGCCGTGAAGGGCTTGCGAATATATCCCTGCGCTCCAGCCTGGATGGCCTGCTTCACATGCTCCTCGCTCGATTCCGTGGTGATCATCACGACGGGCACGCCGGGAGCCAGGTTCTGCGCGCGAATCTGGCGAAGAAACTCGAGTCCGTCCATCGCGGGCATGTTGATATCGGAGAGAATCAGGTCAACCGGCTTGGTCTTCAGAACCTCCAGCCCCTCGATGCCGCTTCCCGCCTCGTGCACGGTCAGCAGTCCCAGGCCGGCCTGGCGCAGCGTTCGCTCCACGATTTTGCGCATCACCGAGGAGTCGTCAACAATCAGTGTTCGAATCTCGCTCATTCCCAAGCTCCTCCCCTGCTCAAGTTATCGGCACGTTTCCATTCTTCAAGAGCCCCGGTTCCCGCGGCGCTCCTTCGCACCCGATCTCGCGCACACGATCTCGCGTCGAACTCAATGCGATGCCGCCGAGCCGATCAGGTCCCGGATCGACGCGAGTTCCGGCAAAGGCCCGTTCTGCGGGCGCAGCCACATCCTCAGCCACAGGCAGTCATGCACCCTCACCAGGCGCGCCTCCACGGGCCGGGCCCGCTCTACTGCTTTCGTCAACGCAGCAGCCAAAGCCGGCCCCGTGGCCGCTTCCACCAGTTCCGTCGCGGGAAACTGCGCTTCGAGCATGCGGGCATGCGCCGGCCGGAAGCGCGACTCCTCCACCAACCCGCTTTCCACCCGCAGCCCCGCCATGCGCTCGATCGCCAGCGCCAGCGCCGGATCGAGACGGTCTTCGAATCCCAGATAGAGAATCTTTCCTGCCGCCATGCGCAAGGGAAGCGCCCCGAAGGCGTCCACAAAAAGCCGCGGCACGAGCGCAGTGAGTCCCTCGGAGTCGCGGAATTCCATGTCCAGCACCGGGCAGCCCCACTGCAGGCCCAGGGCCCGCGTCACCAGTTCCTCGCTTGCGCTCCGCTGCCGCACCAGCCACCATCCCACCTTGCCCGTCCCCGCGCTTCTCTGCGCGATGAGCGCCTTGCGCAGATCCTCGGGCGAAATCCAGCCCTGTTCCAGCATGGCCAGGCCCAGCGGAATGCGATGGCGATGACTTTCCCGCGCGCTTCCCCGCGCATCCATCTCCCGCGCCAGCGCTGCCTCCACCCGCGC
This sequence comes from uncultured Acidobacteriaceae bacterium, assembly GCA_963758785.1. Lineage (GTDB taxonomy): Bacteria > Acidobacteriota > Terriglobia > Terriglobales > Acidobacteriaceae > Telmatobacter. Next base: position 732,740 of record CAVWXA010000002.1, on the reverse strand, counting down.
CGCCGTGCAGGCTTCCGAACAGCACCATCCGCCTTCGAAGACCGGCGTTTCCCGGCGGCGCCAAAGTTGCAGCCATCCCGACCGGCATCGCGGATTGGCGCACGTCGCAAAGATCCCTGCCCGTCTTCCCGTGGCCATGCTTCCGGGCCACTTCGGCAAAGCCGGCGATCCGCCCAAGTCCGGCGCATCGCGCTCTCCATCCGTCTGCGCGGCATTCACGCGCGCGGCTTGGCGCGGCGCCCGAGCGATGGAGGGTCTTAAAAGAGGCATCGGATCGCTTCCAGTCTTTTTCTGGGCGTTGCAACCTCAAGTCACGCGCAGCCCGAAGTTTCCGTTCACCAGCACGACCTCGCCGCGCGCCACAATCTTGTCGCCCACAATCAGGTCCACAGGATCGGCCACGTGGCGGTCCAGCTCCACCACGTCGCCCGGACCCAGATCCAGAATCTCGCCCAGCGGCATCTCCCGCGAGCCGAAGCGCAATGAAGCCTCCAGCTCCACATCGAGCAGCAACTCCAGTCCGGAGCTCAGGACCGGTGCGCCAGCTTGTTTCTCATCTTCGCCCTCGCCTTGCGGCTGCGCCGCCGGACGCTTCATCGCCCTGGGTATCGGCCGGCGCATCCGGCATCTTGCACCTCGTCCCGCACCAGGATCGTCCACGCCCGCTCGCCCGACCGCAATTGGAATGCGTGCAAGACTTGATCCTGCGAGACCTGGCTCTCCGCCTCAATCTCCTCGAACTTCACCACCTGGCATTTCTTGCCGGTTGTCGCCAGCAGGTCGCCGGCTGCAGCATCCGCGATTTCGTGCAGCAGCTCGCTCCATCCGGCCTTCTGGTCCATTCCTTCGCCCACCAGCGATGTCTCCAGAAGCGAGCTGTCGAGCAGCACCGAGAACCGGCCTTCCCCGTCGCCATCCAGCGTCGCCGCCCAGCCGAACGCTCCTGCGTCCAGGGGTTTGGGCAACGATTCAGATAGCTCCGGCTCTCCCGCCAGCGCCTGAGAAAACAGTGCCGCGGCCACGCCCGCCCAGCAATCGAAATAGGTCTTCACTGCCCACCTCCGCCGAGGCCGCGTTCGATCCGCGCCGCGCGGTGCGCGCCGTGGCGCATGGCCTGAGCCAGAGAGAGCGGCTCGCCCGCTACCGTCCATTGCGACAGCGCATTGGCTGCGCAGATTCAGGCGCAGCACACTGCCCGGCTGCACCTGCTCGAGCGCGCTGGCCGCAAGACGCACCGTGGGCAGCTGCAGCGAACAGCCAAACCGGATACGCCGCGCCAGCGCCGCCATCTGCGTCCGCGTTTCGCCCGCGTGGCGGCGGCGCCGGCCCCAGTCCGTTGTCAGCCGGCGCAGGATGGTATTGGCCACCACCGCCGGAAAGGCCAGGTTCAGCAATCCCGAGCTGTGCGGCATGCGAATCTCAAAGCTCAGGCAGAGCGTCTTCTCGGCCACCGAAATGATGCGTCGCCACCTGGGTCTGCATCTGGCGCCGTTCGAAGCATGAAGCTCAGCCCCACCGGCTGCCAGGCCACCGTCAACTCGCGGCAAACAATTTCGATCACGCTGCCGAGAATCGATTCCTCGATGTCCGTCAATTCGCTTCAGCGGGCCGTCCTTGCCGTCGCCTCCCAGCAGAAGGTCGATGATGGGCGGCGCCAGTCCCAGATCCAGTTGCAGCACCGAGAGCGCGCCTAATGGCTCCAGCCGCACCGAGGCCACGTAACTGATCTCGGGAATTCTCAGCAGAAACTCATTGAACTGGATCTGCTCGGCCGAAACCAGGTTGACCTGGAATCGCGTGCGCAGCCATGCGGCCAGGTTGTGCGTCAGGTTGCGCGCGAACAAATCGTTCAGCATGCTGATGGCGCGCATCTGGTCGGTCGAAATCTGCCCGGCGGAGGAGAAGTTGTACGGCACCACCTTGGCCCGCGTCTCGGGCCGCGCGGACTCCGGCGCCGTGCTGCGCGCCGCCTCGAACAGTGCGTCAATTTCATCCTGCTTAAGTGTCTTTTCGATCAATTTCCGCTCTCCCGAAATCCTGTTCCCCACCGCGCCGTGCTGTTCCTCGCGCGCTCGCCGCGATTATGCCGGATGCGTTTTCTTGCGCGGGTCCGTTCGCGCCACCTGGCCTCCGGTGGCGAGATCCCGCAACGCGGCGCGCAGATGCACCACCGCCGATGCGTGTACCTGCGAGATGCGCGATTCAACCACGCCCAGCGCCAGGCCAATCTCGCGCATGGTCATCTCTTCGTAGTAGTAGAGCGTCATCACCAGGCGCTCGCGGTCGGGCAGGTTCGAGATGGCTTCGGTCAGCCGCTCTTCGAGTTCGCCGCGGAGGCAGCAAAAAAGCGGATCCTCCTCCGGTTTGCCCGGCACATAAGCCAATTCCTCCTCGCCCGAGTTTTCGTTGCGCTCCACGTGCAGCGTTCCGATCTCCAGGCCTTTCAGATCGCCCAGCAGTTGCTGATAGTCGTCGAGCACCAGATCCATCTCGGCGGCGATCTCAGGCTCGCTGGGCGCCCGGCCCAGCCGCGCCGTCAATTTGCGGATGGCTTCTTCCACCGCGCGGCCCTTGCGCCGCAGCTCCCGCGGGCTCCAGTCGAGGGTGCGCAAACTGTCCAGAATCGCGCCCCGAATGCGAAACTGCGCATAGCTGCGGAACTGCACTTTCTTCTCGGGGTCGAACTTTGTGAAAGCGTCCATCAGGCCCACCACGCCCGCCGAGACCAGGTCCTCGATATCCACATGCTGGGGCAACCGCTCGTGAATGCGCCGTGCCAGGTAGCGCACGATCGGCAGGTGTTCGAGCAGGACCCGCTCCTGCTCGCTCGAGAGTCCTGCTGCGGCCGCGGCCGGTGGCGGATACCCGCTCGCCGCCGCGGGGCGCCGCATGCTCTTCGGCTCTCTTGCTTGAACCGCCGCTTCCAGTCCCATCTGCTCCCCCGATTTCCCAAACCCACTTGGCGAACCGTGCCGCCGAAGAATCGTGCGGCCCAATAACGATGCGCCCCCGAAAAACAGTGCCGTCGATCGAGCGTGCCGTCAGCGAACCGTGCCCACGGGGCGTAACCGAATCTCCGGCGGAATCTCTCCGGCCGCAACCACGGCCAGGCGCGGCAGCACCGGATCGAGCCAGCGCTTGACCGAGTAACGTGCCGGACTTGGGACTAGAAGCACGGGCGGCGCCGCAGATGAGGTGGAACTGATAAGAGATCTCACAGAATCGGTGAGGCGCCGGACGACAGGCGTTCCCGCGCCCGCGGCGGTGAGCAGACGCTGGCCCGTCTCGGGCGCGAGCGTGGCCATAATCTCTTCTTCGAGCCCGGGATCGAGCAGCAGGACCGGCAGTTGCCCGTCGCCGTCGAGCAGCGGCCGCACCAGCCTTCTTCCGAGCGCCTGGCGCGACGCCTCCACCAGCGCCACCAGGCTTTTGTTCACCGGCGCCGTCTCCAGCAACGCCTCCAGAATTGCGCCCAGGTCGCGGATCGACACTCGCTCGCGCAGCAGTTGTTCGAGCACCCGCGCTACCTCGCCCAGTGTCAGCAGCTTGGGCACCAGCTCTTCCAGCAGTTTGGGATGGCTATCGTTCAAGGCATCGAGAAGGCGCTTGATCTCCGCCCGGCCCAGCAGCTCGCCGGCGTGCTGGCGGATCAGCTCGCCGAGATGTGTCGTCATCACCGTGACCGCATCCACCACCGAGTAGCCGGCGGCGATGGCCTGCTCTTCGATCGCCGGGGCAATCCAGATGGCGGGAACTCCGAATGCGGGCTCGCGCGTCTCCTTGCCTGCCAGCGGGCGACGGCCCGAGTCGCCGGAAACAGCCAGCAGGTGCGTTCCTTCAGTCTGCCAGCGGCCAACTTCCATTCCGCGCAGCGAGACCACGTATTCTCTCGGCTTCAAACGGAGATTGTCCGAGATGTGTACGGGCGGCACCAGAAAGCCCATCTCGCCGGAGAGATGCCTGCGCAGAGCCTTCACGCGTTTCAGCAGTTGCCCACCCTGCTTTTCGTCCACCAGCGGAATCAGTTGAAACCCGATCTCGAGAGTCAGATCCTCAAGGCGCAGCAGCGATGCCAGGTCCGAGCCCTGGGCGCTTTCCGCCTTCTTTTTTTCTGCCGGCGTCAACTCCGGCATTGCCATCGCCGGCGCCTGCGCTGAAAGCCGCCGCCCGCCCACGAACAGCCCCGCGGCCACGGCCAGAAAGGCAAACTTCGGCAACCCCGGAATCAGGCACATGGCCGCCGAGACTGTGCCGGCCATGTACAGCGTCGCGGGACGGGCCAGCAGTTGCTGCCGGATCTCGCCGCCCAGCATTCCCGCCGAATTGGCGCGCGTCAGCGTAATTCCGCCGGCCACCGAAACCAGCAGCGAAGGAATGATCGTCACCAGTCCGTCGCCCACCGTCAGCACCGTGTAGGTGCGCGCGGCGTCGGCCAGCGCCACTCCCTGCTGCAACGTCCCGATCAGCAGGCCGGCCACAATATTGATCGCGGTAATCAGGATCGTGGCCAGCGAATCGCGCTGGTTAAACCGCGCTGCGCCGTCCATCGCTCCGTAAAACTCGGCCTCCCGTGCAATCGCCTGCCGCCGCCGGCGCGCCTCGGCCTCGTCGATCAGGCCGGCGTTCATGTCCGCGTCGATCGCCATCTGCTTGCCCGGCAACGCATCCAGGGTGAATCGCGCCGTCACCTCCGCGGTGCGCACCGCGCCGTGCGAGACCACCAGAAACTGAATCGCCACCAGGGCCAGAAACAGCACGAAGCCGACGACATAATTGCCGCCCACGACAAACTGCCCGAAGGCCTCGATCACCTTTCCCGCCGCGCCCGTTCCCTCCTGCCCGTGCAGCAGGATGCGCCGGCTCGAGGCGATGTTCAGCGAAAGCCGGAAAAGTGTGAGCAGCAACAGCAGTGTGGGAAAAACCGAGAGCTCGACGGCGCGGCGAATCTGCACCGCGGACAAAAACACGATGACCGATGCGGCCATTGAGAGCGCCAGCAACAGGTCCAGTCCAGCGGCCGGCACCGGCACCAGCATCACGAAGATCACGCTGATGGCAGCCATCGGCAGCACGTAGTCGCGCACCTGGTGCCAGATCGATTGCGCCGGGGCGGGCCCGGCCGTAAGTGCGGCGCTACTCATTTCGGTAAACCTCCAAAACCAGAAGCCGCAGAGCGGCCTGTTGCAGCCGGGCCCCTTTGCCACGACTGCGCGCGGGTCGCGGCTTCGCGCGCGCGACGTTCTTTCAGTTCCGCCTCCACACGCTGCCGGTAGAGATAAGCAAGAATTGCGGCCACCGCCGCATACAGTTCCACGGGAATCGCCTGGCCCACCTCGACGGTGCGATAGAGCGAGCGCGCCAGCGGCGGATTCTCGATAATCGGTACGCCCGCCCAGCGCGCCTCGGCCTTGATCTCCTCGGCCAGCAGGTTGCGTCCCTTGGCCATCACCTTGGGCGCTTCCATGGTTACGAAGTCAAAGGTCAACGCCACTGCATAATGCGTGGGATTGGTGAGCACCACCGCCGCCCTGGCCACGTTGGCCTTGACGCGTTTCCGTCGCATCTGCCGCTGCAAGTTGCGAATGCGGCTGCGGATCTGCGGACTGCCCTCGGTTTCCTTGTACTCGTCGCGCAGATCCTGGCGGCTCATCTTCAATCGCGACTCCCGGCTCTGCCATTCCACGAGATAGTCGATCGCCGACCAGCCAAACAGCAGCCACGCCGCGGCCAGCAGCAGTCCGTACACGTCCTCGCCCAGCAACTCCAGCCGCGCCGTCGAAAAAGGCGGAATCGTCAACTGCCGCGCGATGCGCTGCACGGCAAAGACGGCCAGAAAGCTTGCCGGGATGAGCGACTTGCCCAGTCGCGCTGCGGCGCGCAGCGAAAACAGGTTTTTAATATTGGCAACGGGATTGATGCGCTCCAGCTTGAATGCGATGGCCCCGGCGTACACGTTCACGCCTCCGGTCTGCGCAATTCCCGCTCCCAGTGCGGCTACGGCCACCATGGCCATCACCACGGCCGGCGGGCCCAGCACCGCGATCATCAGCCGCCGCATCGCAATCAGCGTCGGCTGCGAGTGTTCGCCGGCTCCCAGCGCGCCGGCGCTCCCAGGGCAAGAAACCCGGCGAAGGCGCCTCTGCCAGGCCTCCATTGCCCGGCCGCCCAACGCTCCCAGCGTCATCACTCCCGCCAGGGTTCCCGCCGCGGCCGCCAGTTCCCGGCTGTGCAGGATGTCGCCTTCCTTGCGCGCTTTTTCGCGGCGGTGCTGCGTTGCCTGTTCCGTGCGCTCTCCGGGCATGGGCTAGCCTCCCAGTCCGGGCGCCGTGCCCGGTGCGGCGATCAGGCGCTCGGCCATGTCCAGCAAGCCGGCAAAGCGCGCTTCGATAAAGCGCGGCCAAAGGGCCAGCGAGCCCATCAGAATCACGAATCCGGTCAGCGTCTTCAGCGGCACCGTCAGCGACATCACCGGCAACTGCGGGCTGAGTTTGCCCACCAGCGCCACTGCGATTTCCACCAGCATGGTGGCCGCCAGCACCGGCGCGGCCAGTTCGAGCGCGGCCAGAAAGACTCCTCCCGCCGCGCGCACAATCCCGAGCGCCGCCGGCGGTCCGAATGCATAGGTCCCCAGCGGAACCACGCGAAAGCTGCGCACCATCGAGGCCAGCAGAATCCGGTCGAGGCCCGCCGTGATCAGCACCAGCGTGCCCATCAGCTGAAACAGTTCGCCGAGCAGCGGTGTCTGGATTGCCGAGTCGGGATCCAGCAGATTCACCAGCGAGAAGCTGAACTGCATGCCCACAATCTGCCCGGCAAACAACAGCATCTCGTTCAGCAAGCGCGAGCGACAGCCCATAGACCAGCCCCACGGCCAGCTCGCCCAATATCGCGGAGCAGCTGATCGAAGCCTGCGCGTTCGGCAGCGCCGCCACCAGCGGCGCCAGCAGAAATGCCACCGCGCCCGCAAATACCGCCTTGGCGCGCATCGGCAGCGCGGTCGACGAAAAGAACGGAGCGAATGCGACCATTCCACTCACCCGCACCAGGGCCAGCGTCATCGCACTTAGAAAGTTGCTCCATTCGCTCATCGCCCGCGCCATCCTCCGGCCCCGCTTTTTTTCGTCTGTTCCCTGATTCCCTGTCCCCTGCCTTTTCATCCCAGATAGCGATGGAAATCTCCCAGCAACCGCACGGTGTACTCCGCCAGGCGGCCCAGAAACCACGGCATCCCCACCAGCAGAATCAGCGCCATCGCGGCCAGGCGCGGCACGCTGGTCAGCGACTGCTCCTGCAGGCTGGTCAGCGTCTGAATCAGGCTCAGCACAAAGCTCACGGCCACCGCCGCAATCAGCAGCGGCGCCGACAGAATCATGGCCTCCTTCATCAGTTGGCGCATCAGTTCGGCAACCAGGTCCGGCGTCATCCGCAGTCCTTTCAAAAACTCTTCAGCAACGACCTCGCCAGCAGGTTCCAGCCATCCACCATCACGAAGAGCAGAATCTTCAACGGCGTTGACACCACCACCGGCGGCAGTTGAAACATGCCGATCGAAGTCGTGATCGCAGCCGTGACCATATCCATCAGCAGGAAAGGCAGAAACAACACCGCGCCGATCGCAAAGCCAGCCTTCAGTTCCGAGAGAATGTAGGCGGGAGCCACCACGCGCATCGGCAGATCGTCCGGCGTGTTGGGCCGCGGAATCTGCCCCGCGGCGGTGAACAGCGCCAGGTCCTTCTCGCGCGCGTACCGCAGCAGGAAATGCTTCACCGGCTCGGAGCCGCGGTCGATCGCTTCCATTCCCGTAATCTGTCCGCCGCGATAAGGCTCTACGGCCTGCTGGTCCACTTGATTGAGTACCGGCGTCATCAGGAACCACGACATCATCAGCGCCAGCCCCATCAGCGTGGGATTCGAGGGCGCCGTCTGCGTGCCCAGCGCCTGGCGCAAGAAGTGGAAGACCACCAGCAGCCGCACCAGCGGCGTCATCGCCATCAGGATCGCGGGCAAAAGCGTGATCAGCGTCAGCACCAGCAGAATCGTCCACGGCGTCGCGTCCGAAGGATGCAGCTTCGCGTTCAGATCGGGCAGCAGCGGCACGCTGGCTGGTGCGGCCACAGCCAGCCACGCCGTCATCCCGGCTACCATGAAATCCTCGCCGCTCTGTGCGCCGATGCATTCCCTGCGCCCTGGCTCATTCGCCGCGCTGCATCATCCAGCGGATAGAACGCTGGCCCGCCCTCAGCCGAGGTGGCCACCAGAATCCGCCGCCCTTCGGCCTCGATCAGCGCCAGAGACTGGCGAGGCGCCAGCGTGATGCGATCGAGAAGCGCCAGGCGCGGCTGTGTGGACTGCGGTTTGCGCAGCCGCTTCATCAGCCATCCGGCCACTCCACCGGGCCATCCCGCACACCCGTTCCACCGCTCTCGCTCTCCGTCCTGCGCCTTGCCATTCCCCCGCCTCTCCCCCTTCTGCCCATTCACGCCAGCCGCGTCACCCGCACTGCCAGCCGCGTTTCCACCACCTCAAACTCGGTCCACGCCAGTTGCACCTCGCCCGCCGCCAGCGGCATGTCGCTCCCCATACCCCATTGCGACTCGATCACGCTTCCCGGCGCCAGCGCCAGCAAATGGCGCACACGAAACTCGCGCACCGGAACGGCAACGTCCAGTTCCACCGGCAGGCGCGCCACGGGCGCGCTGAACTCCATCTCGCCGTCCTCTTCCACGGGCCGCGGAACCGGGACCAAAGCTTGTGTCGCCGCAGGTTCAGCCGCAGCCGCTCGAGTACCTGCGCCGCGCACCGGCGGCTGACCCGCTGGTGCCGGTAGTGGATGAGCCGTTGCCATGCAACCGCATCCCCTGCAGAAAAATGACCAGAAAGAGAACAAGAGGATTGGAATGGTCTAAGAAATGCGCCCGCCTTCCCCTTTCTGCCACCGCACCCGCGCAGCGAACCAGCTTCGCTGCTAAACTGGAGTCTCGGTGCTGCTTGCCCGCCTTTCTGGCCGGACCGGCCTGCAAGCACCCCCATTCGAGGTCAAAATCATGCAAGAACAAAACGGCAGCAAGAGTTTTTCGGGAACCGCTCTGCGACTGAAAGTTGGTCTGGCCGAGATGCTCAAGGGCGGCGTCATCATGGACGTGATGAGCGTGGAGCAGGCGCGCATTGCCGAAGAGGCAGGCGCCGCTTCGGTCATGGCTCTCGAACGCGTGCCCGCCATGATCCGCGCCGAGGGCGGCGTGGCCCGCATGGCCAAGCCCAGCCTCATCAAACAGATCATCCAGGCCGTTTCAATTCCCGTGATGGCCAAGGCACGCATCGGCCACACCGCAGAGGCGCAGATCCTGCAGGAGCTGGGCGTCGATTACATCGATGAAAGCGAAGTGCTCACCCCAGCCGATGAAGCCCATCACATCGACAAGCACGCCTTCACCACCCCATTCGTTTGCGGAGCGCGCAACCTGGGCGAGGCTCTGCGCCGCATCGCTGAAGGCGCGGCCATGATCCGCACCAAAGGTGAAGCCGGCACCGGCGACGTCGTCCACGCCGTCCAGCACATGCGCCAGATCACGCGCGAGATGCGCACCCTCACCGTTCTCACTGAGCAGGAACTCTATGCCGCCGCCAAGGACCTGCAGGCGCCGTACGAGCTCGTCCACATGGTTGCGGTCAACGGCAAACTTCCCGTGCCCAACTTCTCCGCCGGCGGCATCGCAACGCCCGCCGACGCCGCTCTCATGATGCAGCTCGGCGCTGAAGCCATCTTTGTGGGCTCGGGAATCTTCATGAAGGAGCGTGCCACTCCGCTCGACGTCGAAAACGATCCCAAGGAGCGCGAAGAGGCTGTCTCCCGCGCCAAGGCGATCGTCATCGCCACCACGCATTACAATGACCCCAAGATCCTGGCCGAGGTCAGCGAACAGGTTACGGGAACTATGAAGGGCCTGGCTGCTGCAGCCATTGAAGAATCGCAGCTTCTGCAAACCCGCGGCTGGTAACTGCCGCGGCTAATTTATAGGAGCGACGGTCCGCCGCAATTCCCACGGCGCGCTCCTGCATTTCAAGCTCGCAAACTGCGATGAGCGGGCGCAAAAAATTGAAGACAGTTGGGATGGCCCCTCCCGCATCGATGGAGTGCACTGAAGTTTCTCCAGAGGCCAGCCCTCTCGTTCGGTTTTGCACGCGTCCAACTATTTGTGCGGTAATCTCATCTGCACGGGGGGTCTCGATGCCGTCCATCTTTACGCCCGTCCCGCATGAGATCGAACGCAAGGCGCCGGGAACTGGTGGCAAACCGCCCGTCGACCGCCGGCCCACCGGAGGAGGTGGCGGCGGTGGTGACGACGAGTGGAGAAGTCCGCGGCGCGGCCCGCGCGAAGCCCTGCATCGCACCCGCGCTTTTGTTTTCTGTGCACTGGCCGGCGACATGATGTTCTTTGTCGTGCTCGTGGCGCTCTTTTACGCGCGCCAGGCAAGCATGCGCATTGACCCTGAATCCTTTCGCTCGATCGGCGATTGGCATCCCGTGCCGCTGCCGCCGATCCTCTTCCTCAACACCGCCGTCCTGCTGCTCAGCAGCCTCGCCATCGAACGGGCCCGGCAGCATATCTTCCGCGAATTCGACGTCCTCGAAGAATGGCTCGGACTGGGCCGCCCGGCCTTGCGCCGCACCCTGCCCTGGATCGCCCTTACCCTCGTTTTGGGACTGATGTTCCTCACCGGCCAGCTCATGGCCTGGAAACAATTGACCGCGCAGGGTTTTGCTTTTAATCGCTGGTCCACGCCGGCCAGCTACTTTTTCTACGTCATCACCGGCTTGCATGCCGCGCACCTGGCTCTGGGTGTGCTGGCTTTGCTCTTCTGCCTCTGCGCTCTCACCCGCTTCAAGCGCGTTGAGTCCCGCCAGATTGCCGTTGACTCAGCCGCATGGTTCTGGCACGCCATGGGCCTGGCCTGGCTCATTCTGTTTGGAGTTCTGGTGCTCGGGCAGTAAGAGAGCAGCGTTTCGCAGTTCGTTCACGAACGGTCCGGCATCTCTGCACGTCGTCTATCGATCTCGCCTCAAAGATGGTGCAAGGTTTTGCCTCATGCAGCGGATTTGACTGCCGACCCTGTGGCGCCGCGCACCGTCGCTGGGGATGAAAACAGCGCTGCAAGGCCTTCGACCAGAGTGGGGTGAGTCAAAACCGCATCGCGCAGCGCGGTATAGGGAAGTCCCGCGATCATCGCAACCTGCACGGCGGCCATAATCTCTCCCGCGCCGACGGCGAAGGCCGTGAAACCAAGAATGCGATCGCCATCAGCTTCGACAAGGGCTTTGAGAAATCCGCGGGTCTCAGAAAGCGTGCGCGCACGCAGGTTGCTTTCCATCGGAACTTTGAACAGGCGATAAGAAACGTCTTGCGCTTTCGCCTCGCTTTCACTGAGGCCGATCCGCGCAAGTTCAGGATCGGTAAACAGGCAGTATGGAACCTGCCTGCCTGTCGTCACGCGATGGCCGCCGGTTAAATTGGCATGGACCACGCGGAAATCATCGATACTGATGTGTGTGAACTGCGGGCTGCCGGCAACTTCGCCAATTGCCCAAACGTCGGGAGCGGTCGTCTGCAGTCGCTCGTTGACTTTGATGTAGCCGCGGCCGGTCAACTCGACGCCGGCCAACTCCAGCCCAAGTCCATCGGTATTCGGAGTGCGGCCTGCCGCAACCAGCACATGGCTCCCCATGAGGAGCGTCTCGGCTCCATCGTGTTCGACGAAAACGCTCACCGAGGCTCCCGATTTGCCCGACACCTGCTTGACCCGTGCGCCTGGAAGAATATCGATGCCCTCGTCTACAAGGAGGCTGCGAATAGCATCACAAACATCGTCGTCCTCTTTCGACATCAACCGCTGGTTGCGATCGATGACCGACACTTTGCTGCCGAAGCGGCGCATCGCCTGCGCGAATTCGACGCCAACGTAGCCGCCGCCGATTACAAGCAAATGCTCCGGGACCTGGTCGAGTTCGAGCGCCTCGATATGCGTAAGCGGCTGAGCTTCGACAAGCCCTGGAATTGCTTCGATTGTTGCTCTCGTGCCAGTGCTGACGATCACGTCTTTGCCGCGCAGCCGACGGATAGTGCCGTCAGTGAGAGCGATCTCCACCACCTTTGGAGCGATGAACCGCCCTGTCCCGAGAATGAACTCGGCTCCTGTTTTCCCATAATTCTCCAAGTACATCTCATTCAACCCGCGCACCATCACACGTTTGCGTTCACGTACGCCTGACATATCAATCGTGAAGCCGTCGTGAATGATTCCGAATTCCTTGCCGCGACGAAAATACGACGCGACCTTCGCGCTGTGGATGACGTTCTTGCTCGGCAAGCACGCAATATTGGGGCACGATCCTCCAATGTATTTTCGGTCAATGACTGCGACCCTCTTTCCTTCCGCAGCAAACGTCCATGCGGCGACGGTCGATCCCGTGCCGCCCCCGAGTATCACCACGTCATATTCTTCCGGTCGCCCCTGAAGACTCGCCATTGGCTCTGCTCCCTTCTACATTGCGCGACTGAAAGCGGCAAAGTTGGCCGTTTCGATCTGCTGATTGTTCTTCAGACGGCGGTGCGCCCTCCATCCACCGCGAGTCTTGCGCCGTGAATGAAGCTGGCTCGGTCCGTCGCCAGAAAGACAATCGCCTCTGCAATTTCATTGGCTGTTGCCGAACGGCCTGCTGGCGCCTGGGCTGCCAGCTGATCAAGACCCTCGCCCATGGCGTCGGTACCTTCAGTGCGCGTGGGCCCGGGACTCACCGCATTCACGCGGACCCCCTTCGGTCCGTATTCGGCAGCCCAGGTTTTCGTCAACAGATTGATGGCGGCCTTGCTTGCGCCATAGAGGCTCATGCCGGGCGCCCCGTAATCGGCGACCATCGTCGAAAGATTTACGATTGCCCCTTTGCCTCTCTTGGCCATCAATGGGGCAAGCTCAGCCACCAGGAAATAGGGTGCCTTCACGTTTACTGAAAAAACACGGTCAAACTGCTCTTCCGTCATCTCATGCGTGGGCCCGAAGGGATAAATCCCAGCGTTGTTGATGAGAATATCCACCTGGCCATTTCCCAATTCGATCGCCCTTTTCGCCACTTCACGTGCGCTGGCTGCGTCTTTGAGGTCGGAAGAAATAAAGTCTGCATTGCCTCCTGCGGCGCGAATTTCATCCACGGCCTTCCTGCCGCGCTCCGCATTCCTCCCCACAACTAATACACGAATACCAAGCTGGGCCAGTTCTTTGGCAGTCGCGAAGCCGATGCCGCTCGTTCCTCCTGTGATCAGCGCGGTTGCAGTGTTGCCTTTCATGTGCACTCCCTCAAGCAGTGGCGTTAGCAGGTTGGATGCGCACGAATGTTCCCGGGGTTCGACCGAATCAGGCTGCGACGTTGATTCGGCGGCCCTCAGCAATTTTGCAGCGGTCTTATTTTCGCCGTCCGCTGATTTGTAGCGGCGCTTCTCAGTTAAATTTTCTGTTCAGGATTTTTAGCTGGCGCTTGACCGGAATAGACCAGTCACCCCGGGGACAGAACTTCGGACCGAGGTCTTCGCCCGCAGCGAAGGCTCGCACAGTTATCTCGACCCGTCGCAGTGACAATTCGTTCGGAATGACGATGATGCGAACGGGATCGAGTCTATTGCATCAGGTTACGCCGTGCGCGGATGCAGGAAAGCACGGAAGCGCTCACCCAATGTAGGAACTTCCGGGCAGGCAAAATAAATCTGCCGGTTGATGCCCATCAACAACTGGATCGACTCCACTTGCCCATTGTCCGCCGAAACCGATTCTCCAGAACGAATGAACTCGTCGGCCAGGTATTCGATCGCGTGACCCAGAATCTCCAGGGCGCGGCCCGCCTCTGGCGAGATGTGCCGGCGCCGCGTGCCCTCGCGCCCTCTGTCCGTTTTGGAAGTTAAAGCTACAACCGGGTAGTCGCTTATTGCTGAAACCGTGCCCATGCAATCTATCCTCTTCCCGTTCTTCGGCGCGTCGTCCACTTTCCTTTAGAGAACAAAAGTACTGTTCCAAAGTGGGACACACACATAGTTATGAAGGATCAGATTGGGAATTCCTGTGATAATGCTCACGCCCGCGCACAAAAGAATTACCTTCGATACCCCTTGCCCGTATCGGCATCCGTCGTCAACCAATCATCGCGAATTGCGCTTCTTTCTGCGTCTCCTTGACGTGATGAGGCCGAAAACCTAATCTCAAACTAGGTTTAGCTTTTGGCAGAGATGTCCTTTTCTCGACCAAAAGCTGTCATGATATCGAACTTCTTCGAGCTGAGCGGTAATGAATTCAATTCCTTACGACTGGCAATACCTCCCGCTGCTGATGCAGGTTCTTGCCGCGATTCTCCTCGGAGTGGCCTTTGTCACCGCCTCCTGGTTCGTGGGCCGCCATCGCAACACCGCAGTCAAGCTCGCCCCCTACGAGTGCGGCATTCAGGCCGTTGGCGATGCCCGTGGCCGCTTCAGCGTTCGCTTTTATCTGGTCGCCGTCCTCTTCATCCTGTTCGACGTCGAAATGGTCTTCATGATGCCCTGGGCCGTCGTCTACCGTCGCCTGCCAGAACTCACCGGCTGCTCCCGTCTCTTCGGCTTCTGGGAAATGCTCGTTTACCTGGGCTTTGTGGCCGTCGGCCTCTACTACATCGTGCGTAAAGGCATCCTTAACTGGAGCCAGGACAAAGCGGATCTTTGATGAAGCGAACCTTGAATCGTGCGAACCTCTAATCGTGCGAATCTTTGATAAGGCGGACCTTTGATCAAGCTGATCTCTGACAAGGCGGATTCCCGAGGATGACTGGCCAATCGCTCACGTTATTCGGTAAACAGGCCGTCCTCGACGCCATGCCCGATCATCGCGCCATCAAGGCCGTCCTCGCGTGGAACGCGCAGGCTCTCACCGATGCCAAATTTGAGTTCGGCGAGCTTACGCTCACCATCGCCCCCGGGGAAATTCGCGCCGCCTGCTCTGCCGTGCAAGCCGCCGGTTACAACTTCTTTGAAGACATGACGGCCGTCGACTGGTTCCCTTCCTCGCCGCGTTTCCAGCTCAGCTATCACATCCTCTCGCACGCCTACTTCGAGCGCATCCGCCTCCGCGTGATGATCGATGAGGCCGACCCCGGCGTCGATTCCATCACGCCCGTCTGGGCCGGCGCCAACTTCTTTGAGCGCGAGGTCTTCGATCTCTTTGGCATCCACTTCTCGGGGCACCCCGATCTTCGCCGCATCCTGATGCCCGACGATTGGAAAGGCCATCCTCTGCGCAAGGACTACCCGGTGGAGGGATACCGCTGATGACTGAGAACCCTGGAGCACCCGTCCTCGAGCTCCCCTCCATCGAAAGTACCGGCGAGCGCCGCATGATCCTCAACATGGGCCCGCAACACCCTGCCACGCATGGCGTGTTGCGCCTGGTCGTCGAAATCGATGGCGAAGTCATCGTCAGCATCCGTCCCGACATCGGCTATCTGCACACCGGTATCGAGAAAACCTGCGAGGCCAAGTTCTATCAGCAGGTCGTTCCCCTCACCGACCGCATCAACTATCTCGATCCCCTGTCGAACAATCTCTGCTATTGCCTCGCCGTTGAAAAACTTCTCGACCTCGAAATTCCCGAGCGCGCCCAATGGATCCGCGTCCTGCTCACCGAGCTCAGCCGCCTCAATTCGCATCTCATCTGGCTCGGCACCCACGCCATGGACATCGGCGCCCTCACCGTGTTTCTCTACTGCTTCCGCGAACGTGAGGAAATTCTAAGACTCTTTGAGGCCGTGGCCGGCCAGCGCATGATGACCAGCTACTTTCGCATTGGCGGCCTCGCGCTCGAGCCGCCGCTCGATTTCCTCGATCGTGTCGCGGCCTTCGTTCACGGTTTCCCTGAGAAAATCGACGAATATTCCAACCTCCTCACCGGCAATCCGATCTTTATGAATCGCTTGAAGGGCGTGGGCTATCTCTCTGCTGTAGATGCCATTGCGCTCGGCGTCACCGGACCACCCCTGCGTGCCTCCGGCGTCGATATCGACCTCCGCCGCGACATGCCCTATTCAAGCTACGAGAAGTTTCACTTCAAAGTGCCCACCTCCACCGTCGGCGACACCTGGGCGCGTTACGAAGTCCGCCTCGTCGAAATGCGCGAGAGTGTCAAGATCATCGAGCAGGCTCTCGAGGGAATGCCCGGCGGCCCAGTCAAAGCCGATGCGCCTAAGATTGTCCTGCCCGATCGTGAAAAAATGAAAACCCAGATGGAGGCCCTCATCCATCACTTCAAAATCGTTACCGAGGGTTTTGCCGTTCCTGCCGGCGAGGTCTATCAGGGCATTGAATGCGGTCACGGCCAGATGGGCTACTACGTGGTTTCTGACGGCACCGCCAAGCCCTATCGCGTGCACATGCGCTATCCGTCCTTTGCCACGTTGCAGGCATTGGAGGTCATGTGCAAGGGGCGCTTGATCGCCGATCTGGTCGCGGTCATCGGTTCCATCGATATTGTTTTGGGGGAAATAGATCGGTAAAGCAAGAGGGCTCCGTGAACGGCTACGGTACGTTGGCAGAAATGCTGAGAAGTTCGGGCTATGCGGAAGAAAGATTCAGCAGGGACCCGGTGAGACAGGAATTTGATCCTGCCGCTTTTTTTGAACAAGTTAAGGCACATATCATCGAGGAGGTCCAGAAGGCGAATGCCGAGCTTCACAAGCGTGGGCTGGCCTCTATCGAAAGGGTTCTCGTCCCGTGCTACCTGGGCAGGCTTTGCCTGACTTTTGGAACCGCCCTTATGTGTTGCGTCGATTTCGAGGTTTCGAAAGGGCGAACCACTTTTGTCATCGTTGGTCCGCCAAACCGCAGAGAAATTTTAAGAAAGGAATATCCGTTCAGTCGGGGACCCGCGAAACTGGAAGTCGCATCCACCCAAAGTGCCCGTAACCACACCATTTCGTACGGTCCCGCGGCGGTCGCCAGTGCCATTGTTTCCCAGATTCTCGAAACAGGAATTCGCTTGACCCAAAAACGAGCCCAACCGATCGATCCTGCGCCAGTAACTCTCGACGAACCGCATTTTGCCGAGTTCTGGATTTCGCTCGCTTCCCTGCTTCGCAGCTACACCGCTCTGCATGGAGCAAGCGACAATCGTCAGGCTGAGATTGAGACGGCCGGGGCGACCATCATCGCCCGTCAGGCTGAAAAATGGCTCATCCTCAAGCGTCATCATGCAATTGTCACCTGGACGCGAGAAAATGGAATGAGCGGGGCGTTCGAGTTCACGGAACATGGAACGCTGCGCGGCGATGCAGGCGATGAGCCAATGGATTTGGTCGTTGAACAATGGGCGCGCGACCTGATGCACCGCGAACCCCTGGTGCAAATCGGGAACTAATCGAATGAACGCAGAGAATGCAAATACCGCCGGCACGTCGATTTTTTCGCCGCAACTCGCGGCGCGGTTTGACGCGCTCGTCCTGAAATATCCCGTCAAGCGCTCCGCGCTCATCCCCATGCTGATCTATGCCCAGGATGAGGTCGGCTATCTCTCTGACGCAGTCGTCGCCGAGGTCGCCCGCCGCATTGGCGTCACCGAGCTTGAAGTCCGCAACGTCGCTACGTATTACTCCATGCTGCGCTTCAAGCCTGCGGGCAAATTCAATATCCAGGTTTGCACCAACATCAGTTGCATGCTGCGCGGCGCATACGACGTCTACGAGCGCTTTCAGGAAGAACTCGGCGTCGGACCCCACGGCGTCACCGCCGACGGTCTTTTTTCCGTTGAAGAGGTCGAATGCATCGGCGCATGCTGCTGGGCGCCCGCCATCCAGGTCAACTACGACTTCCACGACGAGATCAAGCCTGACCTCGTGCCCGGCATCCTGAGCGGCTATCGTGGTAAGGCCAAGGCTCCCGGCCACGGATCTACGTCGCAAGAGCGAAAGCCGGAAGGCAAGGACCCGCATGCCTAGGCTTGTCTCCCATCCCGATGAGGTCAAAATCATCTCGCGCCGCTTCGGCATGGGAGCGGAAAAGATTGACCGCTACCTCGAACTCGGCGGCTACGAGTCCGTCAAAAAATGTCTCGCGCAGGTTCCCGACTGGATCGTCAACGAGATGAAGGCGTCGAACCTTCGTGGCCGTGGCGGAGCAGGTTTCTCTACCGGCATGAAGTGGTCCTTCGTCCCCAGGCAATCGCCAAAACCCAAATACATCCTCGTCAACGGCGACGAGAGCGAACCCGGCACCTGCAAAGATCACCTCATCTTCCTCCACGATCCTCATGCCGTCATTGAGGGCACCATCATCGCCGGCCTCGCCGTTGGCGCGAAGATGGGCTTCATCTATCTGCGCGGCGAGTACCGTTATCTCCTCGAAATCACGGAGCGCGCCGTCGCCGATGCCTACGAGCGCGGCTTCCTCGGCAAAAATATCTTCGGCTCCGATACCGAATTTCAAATCATCACCCAAACCGGCGCGGGCGCTTATGAAGTTGGCGAAGAATCTGCGCTCATGGAGTCGCTCGAAGGCAAGCGCGGCATTCCACGCATCAAGCCGCCCTTTCCGGCGGTCGTCGGTCTTTACGGCGGCCCGACGGTCATTAACAACGCTGAAACTATCGCCACCGTGCCCCAGGTCATTGCCATGGGTGCGGCGGCTTACGCAGCCATCGGCACTCCGCGCAACGGCGGCACGCGCCTTTTTTGCATCAGCGGCCACGTAGAACGACCCGGCGTCTACGAACTGCCCATGGGATACAGTCTCAAAAAGATGATCTACGACGTCGCCGGCGGTATTCGCGGTGGACGCAAACTCAAGGCCATTGTTCCCGGCGGTTCATCCACTCCAGTTCTGTTGCCTGAGGAGATCGAAAACCTCGGCATGGACTTCGACCAGGTGGGCAAAGCCGGCTCCATGCTCGGCTCAGGCGGCGTCGTCATCATCGACGACCAGACCTGCATGGTCGAGTTCGCCCTGCGCACCATCAGCTTTTACGCGCACGAAAGTTGCGGCTGGTGCATCCCCTGCCGCGAAGGCACTGACTGGCTTAAGAAGTCGCTCACTCGTTTTCATGCGGGCTTCGGCGCGCCCAGCGATATCGACAACATTCGCTACCTCGCCGAGAATATGCTGGGCCGCACCTTCTGCCCGCTCGGCGACGCAGCCGCCATGCCCACGATCGCGTTCATCAAAAAGTTTCGCAAGGAGTTTGAAGATCACCTCGACGGCAAGCCCTGCCCCTTCGCAAGGGAAGGCGTACCGCAATTGACCGTGGTGTAACGAAAATAATGCGCTGTCATCCTGAGCGAGCACAGCGCCAGCGGAGCGAGTCGAAGGATCTGCGGTTGCTTTATCAGTCGGCACAAAACGACAACACTCTTGGGGATTGGAGAAAATAGTAAAAAAGAAAAATGCCTGACGTCACCTTCACAGTCGATGGCAAAAAACTGACGGCCCCCGCCGGCACGCTGCTCATTGACGCTTGCCGCAAAGCTGGCATTGAAATCCCCGCCTTCTGCTACTATCCCGGTCTCTCGCTCCAGGCCGCTTGCCGCATGTGCGTCGTCCGCCAGGAAAAAGTCCCCAAGCTGCAAACCGCCTGCACTACCACCGTCGCTGAAGGCCAGGTTTTCATCACCGAATCGCCCGAAATCGCACAGGCGCGCAAAGCCACGATCGAATTGCTTCTCGGCAATCACCCGCTCGACTGCCCCGTCTGCGATGCCGGCGGCGAGTGCGAACTGCAGGACATGACTTTCAAATACGGCGCCGGCGAGAGCCTCTATGCTGAGGCCAAGCACCACCGCGACGAGCAGCAATGGTCTCCCGCCGTCTTCTACGATCGCCCGCGTTGCATCCTCTGTTATCGCTGCATTCGCATGTGCGGCGAGGGCATGGACGTGTGGGCGCTCGGCATCCAGAACCGCGGCGCAGACTCCGTCATCGCTCCCAACGACGGCAATCAGCTCGACTGCGAGCAGTGCGGCATGTGCATTGACGTTTGCCCGGTCGGCGCGCTCACCAGCGGCAGCTACCGCTACAAAACCCGCCCCTGGGAGATGAATCACGTCTCCACTGTCTGCACGCACTGTGGCGACGGCTGTAAGGTCACGCTCGGCGTCCGCTCCACCAACGACGGCGCGCAAATTATTCGCGGCGACAACCGCGACAAAAGTGGCATCAACAACGACTTCCTCTGCGCCAAGGGCCGTTTCGCTTTCGACTTCGTTGAAAGCCCCGATCGGCTCACCCAGCCGCTCGTCCGCAACTCCGCCGGCAAGCTCGAGCCCGCTACCTGGGAACACGCACTCCGTCACGCAGCATCCAAACTCAAAGAGATTCGCGACGCTCGCGGCGGCGAATCCATCGGCGTCATCGGCTCCAATCGCACCACCAACGAAGAAAACTATCTGCTGCAGAAATTCGCGCGCACGGTTCTGCACACCAATAACATCGATCACGAGCGCACCACCGACTACGCAACCTTCGCCCGCGCCCTCGCCGGTCACCCGGGCAAAACTGCCAGCCTGCGCGACATCGGTTCTGCCTGCGCCATCCTGCTCATCGGCGGCAATCCCACTGACGAGCACCCGCTCCTCGCCTGGTTGCTTCGCACTGGCGTCCGCCTCAATCGCGCCCGCCTTTACGTCGCCAACTCCGCGCCCATCAAGCTCGCGCGCCAGGCAAAAGCCACCCTTGAGCTCAAGCCGGCGGAATACAAAACTCTCGCCACTGCTCTCGGTTCCGGCGAAACCGATTTCAGCAAAGCCCTGCTCGAAGAAGAATCGCTCATCGTCATCTTCGGAGAAGAAATTCGCGGCAAAGCAATCGAGGATCTCGTCGCCTGGGGCATCGGGCGCGGTAACGTCCGTTTTGCCTGCCTTGGCGATCACTCGAATTCGCGCGGCGCAGCCGACATGGGCATCTTCCCCGATCTGCTCCCCGGCTATGTACCCGTCACTTCGCCGGGCGCTTTCTCTGAATATCCCAATCTGCCCGCCGCGCCCGGCAAAACCCTGCCGCAAATGCTTGAAGCCGCCTCCACTGGCCAGCTCGCCGCGTTGCTCGTCGTCGGCGCCAACCCGGTTTCGCGCGCCAAACTCAACCCCGCCGCGCTGCAAAATACATTCCTTGTCGTCGAGGATCTCTTCCTCACTGAAACCGCGGCGCTCGCTGATGTCGTCCTTCCCGCCGCCAGCCTGTACGAAAAATCGGGCACCGTCACCAACACCTTTGGCGATATTCAAATGGTGCGCAAAGCCGCCGATCGCGCCGGCGTCAAGCCCGACTTCGAAATCCTTGTGCGCATCGCTGAAGCCATGGGCGCCGGCATTAAATCTCTGGTTCCCTTCGGCCGCACAGGCACCAGCGCCGATCTCGGCCAATCCCGCGGCGCCCAATCGGGCGAAGCCGATCGTCACGCTGTCTGGCTTGAAGCCAACGGCCTGGAGCCGCGCCTCAGCCCCTTCGATCCGCTCGCCGCCCTCGATGAAATCGAGCGGCTCGTCCCCGGCTACACACTCGACCGGGTCAATCTTTTTGCAGGCAACGACGTACACACCGAGTCAGCCTCACCGGGATTCGTTCCCGTCTCTGCGCTGGCCGATGCCGATCTCGTCGTTCCCGCACACGATACCCTCTTCACCTCCGGAACGCTGGGCCGCTACAGCGCAGCGCTCAAGCAACTTGAACAACACCAGACGCACGAACTCGCAAAATCCGCGGCGGACTAACCGCGGCCTCCGCATGCGCAAGAAGTGTCAGGGCACGACTTGAGTCGTGCCGAAAACGGCCAGAAATAAATCGGGGGCTTCAGCCCCTGAGTCAACTTCGGATTCTTCAAAGAAGGCTAAACGCGCGTGACCTTACTTGAATTCTTTTTATGGAGCTTGGCCAAAGTTGCCGTGGTCACGGTTGTGATGCTCATGGGCATCGCCTACACCGTGCTCCTCGAACGCAAGCTGGTGGGCCGCATCCAAAATCGCTGGGGACCCAGCCGCGTCGGCCCCTTCGGCCTCTTGCAGCCGCTCGTTGACGGCGCCAAATCCTTCCTCAAGGAAGACATCATCCCAACGGCCGTCTACCGCCCCGTCTATCTTCTCGCGCCCATCATCTCTCTTGGCTGCGCGCTCATTTCCATTGCCGTCGTTCCCTTCGGTGCGCCCGGCATGGGCCCTCACGGCTTCGACCTTTTTGAAATCTCCAACATCAACATCGGCCTCCTCGTCATCCTCGGCATCACTTCAATTGGTGTCTACGGCATCGCCCTTGCCGGCTGGTCGTCGAACAATAAATATTCCCTGCTCGGTTCGCTCCGCTCTTCGGCGCAGTTGATCAGCTACGAGCTGGCCCTCGGACTTTCTCTCGTCGGCGTCGTGCTGCGCGCTGGCTCGCTCAATCTCCGTGTCATCGTCGAGCAGCAGGCCCCGCTCGGCGTCGTCACGTGGAATATCTTCGGCGGCCTGCAATTCATCGCCTTCTTCATCTACCTGATGGCCGCGTTTGCCGAAACCAACCGCTCGCCCTTCGATCTGCCCGAAGCCGAAAGCGAGCTCACCGGCGGCTATCACACCGAATACAGCTCCATGAAATTCGCCATGTTCTTCATGGCTGAGTACGGCAACATGATCAACGTCGGCGGCGTGGCCACTCTCCTCTTTCTCGGCGGCTGGACCAGCCCGCTCGGCGACCTGATGCCGCCGCTCCAGAACACGGTGGTCAATTCGTTTCTCCCCATCTTCTGGTTTGTGATCAAGGTCTTCGCTTTTCTCTGTCTGTACGTTTGGGTGCGGGGAACTTTACCTCGCTTTCGCTATGACCAGTTAATGACCTTCGGATGGCGATACCTGCTCCCACTCGCCATCCTCAACATTGTGGGAACAAGCCTCTGGCTCGCTTACCGATGAGAACTGTTTCCAAACCGCCGCTGTCATCCTGAGCGAGTCCGCCGCAGCGGACGAGTCGAAGGATCTGCAGTTGCTTTTCCGCTCGCATGGGCAGTATCGCCAACCCTTACGAGCTGCCGTGCTCATTTACAATCGGAAGGGACTTTCCGAAAATATTCGCTGGGTCAGTCAGCTTTCACAACGCCTGTCCAACTGCCTGAATGCATCACAAGCTCGAACAGTAGAAAAATATGCACCTGATCCTGTTTTTCCTCTTTGCCGGATTTTGCCTCGCTGGAGCCGTCAACCTCCTGTTGCAGACCCATCCCATTAACAGCGCCCTCTCGCTCATCGTGGTCATGACCTCGCTCGCCGTGCTCTACCTTTTGCTTGGCGCAGAGTTCCTCGCCATCGCGCAAATCATCGTTTACGCCGGCGCTGTCATGGTCCTCTTCACCTTCGTCGTCATGCTTCTCAATGCCGGCCGCGAAGAGCGCACGCTGGGCAGCCGCGCCGCGCTCTCCGTCGGATTTCCTGCCGTCGTCGCGCTCCTGGCTGTTCTCGCCACCGTCATTCTTCGCGCCCAGGGCATCGGCTCTGCGCATCTCGGCGAGGGGCTCACAAACGCGCCCAACCAGTCCAATCTCGTCGTTCTCAGCCAGGTCCTCTTCCACGAGCTGCTTCTGCCGTTTGAAGTCACGTCGGTGCTCATCCTCATCGCCATCCTCGGCGCGGTCGCCATCGCGCACCGCGAAGGCGGCCAGAAAGGACGGTCGAAAAGTGAGCCTTCTTTCAGCAGGACGTTCCTCTCACCTGGTATCTGCTTTTGAGCGCTGTGCTCTTTTCGCTCGGCGTCATCGGATTCCTCATCAAGCGCAATCTCATCACCGTCTTCATGTCCATTGAGCTCATGCTCAACGCCGTCAATCTCTCCTTTGTCACCTTCGCCTACCAGTGGCACGCGGTTAAAGGCCAGATCTTTGTCTTTTTTGTCATGATGGTCGCCGCCGCTGAAGCTGCCGTCGGCCTCGCCATCATCATTGCCGTCTTCCGCGCCCGCGCTACGCTGGCCGTCGACCGCATCGATCTGATGAAACTATGAACGAGTCCCTCCATCTCTGGCTGATTCCGCTGTTGCCCTTCGCCGGCTTCCTGCTCAACGGAATCCTCGGCTCTCGGCTGCCGCGGTGGCTTGTCAGCACCATCGGCGTGCTTGCTCCGCTTGGATCCCTCGTCCTCGTTCTGGCCGCCTTCGCCGCAAGCTCCATCTCCGCCGCCTCAACGTGCGCAGGCTGCGGCCCAGCCACCGCGGTCACATTTGCCTTATGCGGAAACCTTCCCTCATCCCTGGCTCGCCCTCGGCCTCTCCATGTCGATTTCATCTTCGTCCTCGATCAGCTTTCGCTCGTCATGCTGCTCGTCGTCACCGGCGTCGGCTTCCTCATCCACGTTTACTCCGTCGGCTACATGCACGGCGATCCAGGCTACGCGCGCTACTTCAGCTACCTCAATCTCTTTCTCTTCTTCATGACGGTCCTGGTCCTCGCCGGCAATGTCCTGCTCATGTTCGTCGGCTGGGAGGGCGTCGGCCTCGCATCCTATCTGCTCATCGGCTTCTGGTTCCAGAAGAACTCCGCCGCCGATGCCGGCAAAAAAGCCTTCATCGTCAACCGCATCGGCGACTTCGGCTTCCTGATCGGCATCTTCCTCTCCTCGCCAACTTCGGCACGCTTCAGCTTCAGCAGATCGCCGTCCAACTCGCTATGGCCACTCCCTGGCATGGCGGCGTCCTCACCGTCATCTGCCTCTGCCTCCTGATCGGCGCTGCCGGCAAAAGCGCGCAGCTTCCGCTCTACGTCTGGCTGCCCGACGCCATGGAAGGCCCCACGCCCGTCTCCGCGCTCATCCACGCCGCCACCATGGTCACCGCCGGCGTCTACATGATCGCCCGCACGCATTTCCTCTTCGACCGCTCGCCCTTCGCGCTCGGCACTGTCGCCATCGTCGGCGCAGCCACGGCCCTCTTCGCCGCCACCATCGGCCTCGTCCAGAACGACATCAAGCGCGTGCTCGCCTACTCCACCATCTCGCAGCTCGGCTACATGTTTCTTGCCTGCGGCGTGGCGGCCTACTCGGCGGCCATCTTCCATCTCGTCACGCACGCATTCTTCAAGGCGCTGCTCTTCCTCGCCGCGGGCTCCGTCATTCACGCCCTGGGCGGCGAGCAGGACATGCGCAAGATGGGCGGCCTGCGCAAGAAACTTCCCGTCACCTTCTGGACCATGACCGTGGCCGTCTTCGCCATCGCCGGCATTTCCGCCCTTCGCCGGCTTCTTTTCGAAAGACGCCATCCTCTACGCCGCATTTCTCCAGGGCACCCTCGGCAAAATCCTCTGGTTCGTCGGCCTCGTCACGGCGCTGCTCACATCGCTCTACATGTTCCGCCTCTGGTACATGACGTTCTTCGGCGAGTCGCGCACGCCAGACGCCCATCCGCATGAGAGCCCCTGGTCCATGCTCGTCCCGCTCGTCATTCTCGGCCTGCTCTCCATCTGCGGCGGCTGGATCGGCATCGAGCGCTTCAGCTGCCTATCTCGCGCCCGCCGTCGGCCTGCACCCTGGCACATCTTCCGGCAGTGCCGCGCCTCGAACTCTTCCTCAGCCTCGTTGCCGTTGCTGGTCGCGCTCGAAGGCTGGCTCATCGCCGACAAATACTACCGGCGCAAGACAGACCGCCCGGCACAGCTCGCCGCCGCGATGCCCACCGGCTACAAGCTCCTCTCCAACAAGTACTACGTCGACGAAATCTACGGCGCAGTCATTCGTCAAGCCGCTGCTCGCCTTTTCGAAATACGTCCTAGGCTGGGTAGTCGATCCGCAATTCTCGGCGGCAGTCGCGTGGCTGCTCGGCGGCATCGGCCACCTTCACCGGCATGATCCTTCAGCGCTGGCAATCCGGCAATCTGCGCTCCTACGCGGCGTGGCTGGCTGCTGGCGCCGCACTCCTCCTCTTTCATGCTGGTCGTCGGGTCCCGGAGCCCCTACGCCACTTCGACGCATATCTTCATCACCGCGGTGGGGCATTGAGAATATGACCAGTCTCGACCAATCCATTCTCACCCTCATCCTGCTGGTCCCGCTGGCCGGCGCAATCCTCGTCGCGCTCGTGCCCGACCGCGCCAAGCTCCCCAACTGGATCGCGCTCGCCACCACGCTCGTCACTTTCCTCCTCACGCTGCATCTTCCCGCGCACTTCGTCCCCGGCCAGCCCGGCTTCCAATTTGAAAGCAATCATTCCCTGGATCGAGAATCCCGCCATCTTCTACCACGTCGGCGTCGACGGCCTCAGCCTCTGGCTCGTCGTCCTCGCCGGCCTGCTCGCGCCCATCGGCGTCGTCGCCAGTTGGAACGCCATCCAGACCCGCCGCAAAGTCTTCTACTCGCTCTTTCTCGTCCAGCAGACCGCCATGTTCGGCGTCTTCATCTCGCTCGACCTCATGCTCTACTACGGCTTCTGGGAGCTTTCGCTCGTGCCCATGGCCATCCTCATCGCCATGTACGGCCGCAAAGACGGCCCGAAGGCCGCGCTCAAATTCTTCCTCTTCACCTTCATTCCTTCGGCCCCGCTGCTCGTCGCCATCCTGTGGCTCTACGCGCGCACCGCACACCTTCAACTTCACCGACCTGCAATACCAAACCGCCACCGGCGTTCTTCCCGCCGGAGCGCTCTTCTGGGTTGCGCTCGCTTTCCTCTTCGCCTTCGCCGTCAAAGTCCCTGTCTTCCCGCTGCACGGCTGGCTCGCCGACACCTACAACGAAGCTCCCGTCGCGCTCGCCATGGTCGTCGCCGGCAAACTCGGCCTCTACTCCATGCTGCGCTTCCATGTCGGGCTCTTCCCTGCCCAGGCCCGCGCCATCGCTCCGCTGCTCATCGCGCTCGCCGTCATCGGCATTCTCTACGGCGCGTGTCTCGCTCTCGTGCAGCGCGATTTCTGGCGGCTGCTGGCCTTCGCCGCACTCAGCCATCTCAGCCTCATCGTTCTCGCCATCTACGGCCTCACCGTTACTGGCTGGACCGGCGCTGTCTACCAGATCCTCTCGCACGGCGTCGTCGACGGCGCGCTCTTCCTGCTTCTCGGCGCGCTCGAGTTCGCTACGCCACCAGCCTCATCGACTGCTTACGGCGGTCTCGCCGCCAAGCTGCCGCGCGCGGCCACCTACTTCGTCATCGCCACGCTGGCCATGATCGGCCTGCCCATGCTCAGCGGCTTCATCGGCGAGTTCATCATCCTCTCGAGCACCTTCGCCGGCAGTCAGCCGCGGCTGGGCCGTCGCCGCTGCGCTCGGCGTGATTCTCGGCGCGGCCTACATGCTCTGGCTCGTGCAGCGCCTCTTCTACGGACCTGAAAGCGCGCTCGCCGCCTCAAAGCCCTCCGCCGATCTGCGCTTCGGCGAGCTCGCCGTCCTCACGCCGCTCGTTGTCCTCATGCTCGTCATGGGCCTCGCGCCGAATCTCTGGCTCAACACCATCCAAACCGGCGTCCATCCCCCGCCACTAAAATCCGCTACCAGTCAGAACACTCAAAATCCGGCTGTCATCCTGAGCGACCGGAGCGCAGCGCAGGGAGTCGAAGGATCCGTCACACCCACTGTCATCCTGAGCGAAGGCCGTCCACGCCAGCCGGCCGCAGTCGAAGGACCTGCATTTGCCTTTTCTCGCACGCCAGGCCGCCCAGCATCTCCGCCACACGCGGAGGCCCAGCGGTGAACTCCAGTTCCCGACATCTACCGCATCCTCCCCGAGGTCATCCTCACGCTCACCGGCGTCGCCGTCATGCTCATCGACGCCTCGCTCCCGCCCGCGTGGCCGCGCCGCCCGCTCGGCTGGGTTGCCGCCATCGGCACCACCCTCGCCCTCTGGGCCAGCCTCTGGCAGCTCTCGTCTGCCTCAGGGAACCGGCTTCTTCTCCACCGTCGAAACCAGCGCCTTCACCGTCTTCTTCCACGTCCTCATCTGCGGCATTGTTCTCGTTGCCCTGCTGCTCTCGCTCGACACGCTGCCCGAACACAGCCATCACCAGGGCGAGTTCTACGCGCTCATTGTCTTTGGCGCTGTCGGCATGTGCCTGCTCACCGGCGCAGTCGAGCTGCTCGTCGTCTTCATCGCTCTCGAAATCTCCTCCATCTCCACCTACATCCTCGCCGGCTACCGCAAGCAGACCGGCCGCGGCCCTGAAGCCGCCATCAAATATTTCCTGCTCGGCTCCTTCGCCACCGCATTCCTGCTCTACGGCATCGCGCTCATCTTCGGCGCCACCGGAACCACGCAGATTTACGAGATCGCCCACCTCGCGCCCACCGCGCAAAATCAATCCCTCGTTCTCGCCGCGCTGGCGCTCATGCTGGTCGGCATTCTCTTCAAAGTTTCCGCCGCGCCCTTCCACGTCTGGACGCCCGACGTCTACGAAGGCGCGCCCTCGCCCGTCGTCGCCCTGCTCTCCACCGCGCCCAAAGCCGCCGCCTTCGCCCTGCTGCTCCGCGTCGTCTATGAAATGTTCCCCAATCTCCGTTCGCTCTGGGCGCCGCTGCTCTGGGTCGTCGCCGTCCTTTCCATGACCGTCGGCAACCTCGCCGCCCTGCGCCAGCAGAACGTCAAGCGCATGCTGGCCTACTCCGTCCATCGCCCACGCCGGCTATCTGCTCGCCGCCTTCGCCGGCAGTATCCGGCTAGCCATCGGCATCGCCGCCGCCAGCTTTTACATCGCCGCCTACGCCGCCATGAACGTCGGCATCTTCGCCGTCATCACCCTCGTCGCCGGATACGACGAACATCTTTCCCTCATCGACGACTTCCGCGGCCTCGTCTACCGCTCGCCGCTCCTCGGCAGCCTGCTCATCTTCTTCCTCATCTCGCTCATCGGCATTCCCTTCACCGGCGGATTCTTCGGCAAGTTCTACTCCTTCACCGCTGCGGTCGGCGGCGGCGCCATCGCTCTCGCCATCATCGGCCTGCTCAACTCAGGATTGGCCGCGGCTTATTACCTGCGTCTCGCCCTCGTCTCCGCGCAGCGCCCGCTCGACGGCCACAACCGGTCGCCCGCACTGCGCCTCCCAGGCCCCAGGTCGGCGTCGCAGTCGGTGCAGCCCTTCTTCTCGCCGCTGCCGCCACGCTCGTCCTCGGCATTATTCCCGGCGCAACCCTCCACGCCGCTCAGTCCGCCGCGCACACGCTGCAAGCCCCACCGCAGCAGTCCACACCATTCTCCGTCGCACCTGCCGGCACCGATCCCGCACCGCCCGCACACTAGTATCTGTCCCTAATTTTTGCAATAAAAAATACTGCGGTCATCCTGAGCGAGTTGGGCCCGAATTCGGGCCCAACGGAGTCGAAGGACCTGCATTTTGGGATGCAGACCTCCAAATCGAACTCCTGGGATTCCCGGTTCGCCAGGACGCCCATCTCGCCCGTTCCTTTACAATCACCTCAATGAAGCTCGGTGAATTGGCAAGCCGCTTGGGCGCGGAACTCCGCGGCAACGCAGACCTCGAAATCACCGGCGTCAAGGGCATTGAAGAAGCCGGTCCCACCGAAATCACCTTCGTCGCCAATCCCCGCTACACCGCTCTCGCCCGCACCACCCACGCCGCCGCCGTCCTCGTCGAGCCCGAGTTCCAGGAAATCTCCGCCGCAACTCTCCGCATCAAGAATCCCTATCACGCCTTCTAGCGCGCGCTCGGCCTCTTCTATCAGCCGCCGGCTTACCCGCCCGGCATTCATCCCACCGCCGTCATCGATCCCACGGCGGACATCGGCCCCGGCGCGCACATCGGCGCCTACGCCGTCGTCGGCCCCAACGTTCGCCTCGGCCCGCACGCCACTCTCCTGCCGCACGTCGTGCTCTATCCCGGCGTTCAAATAGGCAGCCACTTCTTCGCGCACGCGCACGCCGTCGTCCGCGAAAACTGCATCCTCGGCGACCACGTCACGCTCGAAAACGGCGTCATCATCGGCGCTGACGGCTTCGGCTTCTCCAAAAACGATCAGGGCCACTGGGAAAAAATCCCGCAATCCGGCCCCGTCCGCATCGGCAGCCGCGTCGATGTGCAGGCCAACGCCACCATCGACCGCGCCACAGTCGGCGCAACCGAAATCGGCGACGGCACCAAGGTCGACAATCTCGTCCAGGTCGGCCACGGCTCGCGCGTCGGCAACGACACGCTCCTCTGCGCGCAAACCGGCCTCGCCGGCTCCTCGGTCATCGGCAACAACGTCATTCTCGCCGGTCAGGTGGGCATCGCCGGCCATTGCACCGTCGGCGACGGCGTCATCCTCACCGCGCAATCCGCCGTCTCGCACGATGTCCCGCCCGGCAAAATGATCTCCGGCTCGCCCGGCTTCGACAATCGCATCTGGCTCCGCGCGGTCACCATCTTTCAGCGCCTGCCCGAGCTCGCTAAACGACTCGAGCGCCTCGAATCGCGCGTTGAGAAAGCTCTAGGCTCTGGCGCTTCGCCAGCCAATGCAGCTGGCGAGGAATCTTCAAAGTGACGCACCGGCGCGATCCGCTTCGTTTCCTTGTCGCCGTTCTCCTCGCGCCCTTCTCCTCACCGCCTCCGCCTGCCACTCCTACCACATTGACACCACCATCGAGAACCGCACCGGCGCCCCCATCCAGCTTCTCGAGGTCGACTACCCCGATGCGAGCTTTGGCGCCGACACTCTCGCCACCGGCGCCGTCTTCCACTATCGATTCCAGGTCCGCGGCAGCGGCCCGCTCAAGCTCCAGTACACGAGCCCCGACCACAGGCAGGTCCAGATCACCGGCCCCACACTGGTCGAGCACCAGCAGGGACACCTGCAAATCGTGCTTCTGCCCGGTGGCAAGGCCGAATTCCACCCTCAGCTCACTTCGCCTTCCTGACGCGCGTGCCTGCCTGCGCTGCCCCGATCCGGCAACGTCCGATGCATTCCCGCTTTAACCTCCTGAAGTTGCGCTGAATCCGTCCGATAAGACACTTCAGGAGGCTGGAGTTGCGCGCCAAGGCTGCATCCAGAGCTACTCGTCTCTTGATCAGCGCTCTGCGAAAGCATGGTTTCGCCCTGCGCCTGGCAGGATGTTTCTTCTCCGTCGCCTTGGCCACAGTCTTCGTCGGCCTCGCCCCCGAAGCCAATCTCATCTGGGTCGCCAACGGAGTCATGCTCGCCTATTTGCTCCTGGCGCCGCGCCACCGCTGGGCCGCCTACCTCGGCGCCGGCTACGTCGCGCAATTCACCGCCGGCTTGCTCATCGGCCATCATGGCGTCGTCAGCGGCCTCATCCTCACCTTCCTCAACCTCGCTGAATCGCTCATCAGCGCCGCGCTCTTACGCCGCCGTTCCTCCGACCTCCCTGATTTCACCAGCCCCGCCTACATCACCCGGTTTTTCCTGTTCGGCGTCCTTGCCGGTCCGGCGATCACCGGAGCAGCCGACGCCCTGCTCTCTCCGCTTTGGCATTTTGGCTCGCCGCTTTGGCACGCTCCTTCCCCGCTCCTGCACGCTGCTTCCCCGCTCTGCACGCTTCGTCAGTCAGCGCCCAGTTTCTGCAATGGGTTGCCGCCGACGCGCTCGGAGCCTGCGTTGTCACTCCGGCCTGCGTCGCCATCTTCCGCACTCGTTTGCGGAAATCGCTCTTCTCTCTCAAACATTGGGCCCACATCCTTCCGGTTGTGGTTGTCGCGTACATGATCTTTTCCAACTCCACAATGCCTCTGGCCTTCATTCTCTTCCCGCTTTTGATCCTTGTGCTCCTTCGCCTCGACCTCGGATGGGCCGCCCTGGCCACTCTCTTTGTCGCTGCCATCGCAAGCTGGTACACCGTGCATCACCTCGGCCCGTTCTCCTCCTTCATTGCGCGTTCCCCCATCGAGCCGGCAGTCTTTCTGCAAATCTTCATCGCCGTCGCAATCTTCACGCTCTACAGCGTCTCCGTCGTGCTTGAAAACCTGCGCACTGCGGAACGCCGCCTCCAGGAAATTGCGACGCTCCATCAACTCGTCACCGACAATTCCCGCGACATCATCATGCTCGCCGACTTCGATGGAATGCCCCGCTATATCTCGCCGGCGGTCGGCCTCTTGACCGGATACAATCCCCGCGAAACCATGCACCGCGGCTTCGCCGACGTGATCCATCCAGACGACCTCCCCAGGATGGCCGCATTGGTCCAGGCTCTGCGCGCGGGTTCTGAAACCGGAACCCTCGAATACCGCGTGAAAAAACGGAACGGTGAACATGTCTGGGTGGAAGGCAGCCTGCACATCTTGCGCGATTCCAGAACCGCGGTCCGCACAGGAATCCTGCAAATCGTCCGCGACATCACCGACCGCAAGCTCGCCGAAGAAGCCCGGCAACTCCAGCATTCCCTCATCGATGCCATCAACGAAGTTTCGCTCGATGGAATTCTCGTGGTAGACGACCGGCAAAACGTGGTCTCGTGCAATCGAAGGTTCGCCGAAGTGTGGCAGCTTGATCTGCAGGAAAGCGTTCCCGGTCATCTCGACAGCGCCGCTCGGCTCTCCGAACGACAGCTCCTTTCTCAAGCCCTCACACGCCTGAAGGATCGGAACGCCTTCGAGAACCGGCTCAAGGAGCTCTACGCGAATCCCGACGAGAAAGATCATTGTGAAGTCGAGCTCGTTGACGGTCGGACGCTGGAGCGCTACAGCACCTGCGTCCGCACAAAGGACGGACAGTATCGGGGCCGCGTCTGGTTCTTTCGCGACATTACCGACGACAAGCTCTCTCAGCAGAAACTCACCGAGGCTTATCACGCCGTCGAAGTCCTCGCCGACACCGATGCCCTTACCGGCCTTGCCAATCGCCGCCGCTTCGACCAATGCTTCGCCACCGAGTGGCGCCGCGGCCTCCGCGATCGCCATCCCCTCTCTCTGCTCCTAATCGATGCCGATTTCTTCAAGTCCTACAACGACACCTTTGGCCATCTGCGCGGCGACAATTGCCTTCAGCAGATCGCCACGGCCGTTCAAGCTGTCGTCGCCAGGCCCGGCGACCTCGTCACGCGCTTCGGCGGAGAAGAGTTTGCCGTCATCCTGCCCAACACCGCCAATAGCGGCGCATTGCAGATGGCGCGCGACATTTGCACGGCCGTCAGTAACCGGCACTTCCTCACCCTGCCAACGCCGTTGGCGTGGTCACCGTTTCCGCCGGATGCGTCACCCTCGTGCCCCAGTTGGGAGAGCAAGCGGCTTCTCTCATCGACTGCGCCGATCAGGCTCTCTACCAGGCCAAGCGCACCGGCCGCAATCGCGCCTGTAACTACCAGCCGCCCGATGCGCCTGACGATTCAGCAAAATCTCGTCTTGCTCCGATCACAATCAAGTCAGCTTGAAAGACAATACCGCCTCAAGATTTAACAGCTCACGAAACAGCCAGGCCCGTGACCGCTTAGCTTTGTACCAAAATGGGTGCTTTGAGAGGGCACCGCCCTCGAGCTTCGTGAAGACTGCTCCAGGCCGGCAAAAGTCCTCGAAGATTCAGAAAAGCAAAAGGGCGGCGCGATATGCGCCGCCCCTAAAGCTTCTCTCCGATCGATGAAACAACCCCGCTGGCCCTGAACGAGCCTGCAGCATGCGCCGTCAGTGCACCATGCTCTGGAACAGCGGCGACTGCAGCAACGCGGCGAAATCCGAGTCCGAGCTGGCAAAGTGAATGCTCAGGTTTCCTGAGCTCGAGCCGATATCCGTCTGGCTGAGCGCCTGCTTCTCAGTGTCAGATGCCGTCATCTTGCGCAGCATCACCGCCGCCGACAACAGCGACGAAATGGTTGCCGCCGCGAACGAGTCGCCGGTTGCAATCGTCAAATCGAATTTCACGCCGTGCGTAAAATCCATCGAGTACCACGATGCATCCAGCCGCTGCTTCACGCTGTCGAAATCCGTCACCGACCCGGCCTCGCCCAGGAGCTGCTTCATCATCGTCTGCGTGCCCTTGTTGTCCAGAATGCTCCACAGCGGGTTGGAGTCCACACTCTGCATCGCATTCATCATGGATCCGTTGGTCAGCATGCTTGACGCCATACCGTCGCGCGCATCCAACGCCTTGTTCACCGCGTCTTTGCTTC
Source organism: uncultured Acidobacteriaceae bacterium (assembly GCA_963758785.1). Lineage (GTDB taxonomy): Bacteria > Acidobacteriota > Terriglobia > Terriglobales > Acidobacteriaceae > Telmatobacter. Next base: position 698,705 of record CAVWXA010000002.1, on the reverse strand, counting down.
CGAAAACCATCGTTGATGGATCGACAAAGCAAAGCACCATCCCTGTCCGCGCCATCGGATAAACGCTGTTGGTCCGCACCATCGTGGGCTTCAGTTTCTGCCTCGTAAATCTGGCCAGGATGTCCTGTATCGGAAACTGGCCCTGCGCGATTCCTACCGTCTGCAGTGCGTCGCTTCCCGGCGACGGCCGGAACAATGCGAACGCCAGCTCGTCCACGTACTGATCGATCGTCTCCTCGCCTTCGCCCGAACCCGACTTGCCCACGGTGAACTTGCTCAGCGCTTCATCAAACTGCTTCAATTCCGGCGGCATCACGCGGCCGCGCAGATCCATCGCTGCCGTCGAATTCTGCATCGCCCGGTAGTCGATCACCACCAGTTGCTGCACATCGTGCGGAATTGCTCCGCGCGCATCCGTCGACAACTGCGCTGCCGATGCCAGCCCCGCTCCCGCCAACAGCATGGCCAAAACCTGAGACTTAATGAAATACTTTAACAATTTCATCCTCCCGAAACTAAACGCATCGCTTGGGATAATTACATCAGTGCAATCTGCAATGCAGACCGTGCTTCCGGACGATCCGTGCTGTCCGCGTCCTTTTCCTTACTTCTATTTTACGCGTCTGTTTCTTTCTCGTCGTTGCTCGCGCACCAGCTTTGTTACGGCTTCAATTACCCGGCCACGCCAGTGGATGCGCCAGCCGTCGTTCCAGGATCTTGGTCTGCTCATCGAACTCTACCAATTGACGCATCCACTCGCTTTCCCGCTCACAGGCGGCTTCCGGAACCAGGCCGATCACTTCCCCTTCAGCGATCGCCGCTTTATGGCGCGCAGCCAGCCTAGCCACCGCCTGGTACACCCGGGAGAGCGGCGTCGCCTCAAAATCCGTGATGTTCATCGAGAGCTGGGCCCGGCCATGGGCCAGGACCCCCATCGCCTTCACGCCCTTCAACCCGCCTGATGCGGCGCGAATCTCTCGCGCAATCGCTCGCGCCATGGCCACATCTGCAGAATCGAAATAGATGTTGTACGCCACAAGAAACTTGCGCGCCCCCACCGCACACGCCCCACCCGTCGGATGAAGCGCCGGGCCACCCAGGTCAGGCCGCCGCGACGGTTCCTTCTCTACCGCGTCTCTCAGTCCCTCGAACTGTCCCCGCCGCACATCCTCAAGGTTCACGCGATCCGGCCGCGATGCCGCCGCCTCGTAGAAATAGACAGGAACTCCAAACCGACGCCAGATTTCCAACCCCGCCTGCCGCGCCAGCAGAACGCACTGCTCCAGCTTGATCCCCTGCACCGGCACAAACGGAATCACGTCCGCAGCGCCAATCCGGGGATGAACCCCTTGCTGTCTGGTCAGGTCGATCAGCTCCACAGCTTTGCCGGCGCCGCGCACCGCTGCTTCCACCACTGCGGCCGGCTCCCCCGCAATCGTCACCACGGAGCGGTTGTGGTCCGCGTCCATCGACCAGTCCAGAAGGTGCACCCCATCCACGCGCATGGCGGCAACAATCGCTCCCATCCGCCTCGTATCCGTGCCCTCTGAAAAGTTGGGAACACACTCTACTAGCGGTCCGTTCATCACTGCCTTGCTCTCTCGCGCTTCCCGCCCTGTCGACCCTTCTCCGCGCCGGTCCTTATTTCTATTCCCTGGCCCCTCGTCCCTCGTTCCCTGTTTTTCTATTCCCTATTCCTTAATCCCTGTCTTGTCGTTCCCTGTCTTTCGTCATCTCCAGAACGTATAGCCCACCTGTACCTGAATACTGGCATTCACGCCGGGGTTGCGGTCGCCCAGCGAGGCCGACGAAATATGCACCCCATTGACACCAATGATCAATCGATCGCTTCGGCCGCAGAAAAATGTGGACCCCTCCGCCGCCTTGCGGCGAAAAGTTCCACACGCTTGTCCCGCCATCGATTCCCTCTGCTTTGTTGCTCAGGAGATTCGGCGGGAACTTGTGCGTCGTATAAATCAGCCCGCCTGCGCCTTGAAACCACGGCTGAACCCGCTTCGACTTCGTCAGGAAATTCCAGCGAAAGATCACCGGCGTCAGGCTCACCCCGTAAAACGTGCCGCCGCCAGTCGGCAAAAGGCAACCAATCAACTGTCCGCCCGGCGTAACGCACGTGTAGTTCTCTTCGTGCGGAGGCGGCGTGTAAGCCTGCCATAACGGCATGACGTTCCCCGCGAACTGAAACTGGCCGCTCAGAAATCCCGCATGGACTGCAGGCGACAGAATCTTGCCCAGTTCGAATCCCGCCCACAGAAATTTGTAGTTGGACCGCTCGCCGACTCCTGTGCCCCAATTCACAAACGGTCCGTACTCCCAGCTCCGCTCGTTCCTCACTTGGGCCACCGGATTCGCCGCATCATCTCCATTTGCAACGGCTCCGTCCGGCATCTCCGCTGCCGCCATCACCGCCCCAGCCACCAACAACAGCAATACAAGTCCCCGCGCTCGCGTCAAAGCCTTTCCCATCCTCACCCGATCCCGTCTTTCGTCCTTACTGTCTTTGTCTTTCTATTTCCTATTCCCTATTTCCTACTTCCTATTCCCTGTCTTTTCGTTCCCTGCTTCAATCAAAAAAAGACCGCCACTACCGGGCGGCCTTCTTCCTGCCTGCCTCGGGGCCGCTTATCCGGCGGCATGCTCCATCTGTTCTGCATCCATATCAAAATTCGAGTGAACATTCTGCACGTCGTCCAGGTCTTCCAGCACTTCCAGCAGCCGCACCATCTGGCCCGCTGCATTGCCCTCCAACTTTGTGTACGTCGACGCCACCATGGTCACTTCGCTCATCACCGTCGGAATCCCTGCCGCCTTTACGGCGCTGGCCACTGCCTCATAAGCGCTCGGCTCGGTGATGATTTCCCACGTATCGCCTTCGTCTCTCAGGTCCTCGCCCCCGTGCTCCAGCACAATATCCGTCAACTGCTCTTCGTTGGCCGCGGACTTCTCCACTGCGATCAGTCCCTTTTTCGCAAACATGAACTTGACCGATCCCGATTCACCGAGGTTCCCGCCATTTTTTGAGAACGCGTGCCGGATCTCGCTCACCGCCCGGTTGCGGTTATCCGTCAGCACATCCACAAGAACAGCCACGCCGCCCGGTCCATACCCCTCGAAGGTTACCTCTTCGTAGCTGACGCCCTCAAGCTCACCGGTTCCGCGCTGAATCGCCCGCTTGATATTCTCCTGCGGCATGTTTTCCGCTTTGGCCGCAAGGATCGCCGTCCTCAGCCGCGGATTTCCGTCAGGGTCGCCGCCGCCCTTGGCTGCGACCGAAATCTCTTTAATAATCCGCGTGAAAATCTTGCCGCGCTTGGCATCGAGCGCGCCCTTCTTGTGCTTGATGGTGGCCCATTTCGAGTGGCCTGACATAAGGACCTCAAAAGCGTTGAAAATAGTGGGGCTCGCACCCACCTGACCTGCTGAGTATACCATCGGCGGCGATGCGCCAGATACGCCAGCCGGCTACTCCCACAGCCCTTTCGCCGGTCATCCCTGGCGCGCTTTCGCTACCCGCGTTTCCAAAGCCCGCGGCCAGTTGAGCGCCTCCACAATGTCCAGGCAAACCGCGATCGCGATCGGTCCGGCAACCTCGAGGATCATCATCGTTTCGAACTTGCCCGTTCGCGCAATAAACGTCGCCAGCGCAGTCCCGATCAGCACCGCATTGATGCTGAGCCAGACGCACGCAATCCGTCGATACCGAAGCGCCAGCGCGCATGCCGGCAAAACTGTAAGCGAATTGAGAACCGATGCGAAGATATCGAAAGAACTGTCACTTGCGCCCTTGGTGATAAAAGGCGTCATGACAAAGGGCAGGAATCCCCACAACATCCCGATCGCCAACAACACCCTGAGCCAGAACCGCCGCGTTCGCGATGTTTCGTCGAGCCTGTCAGCATTTGCCATTGGATTCATTTCTCCGCGAGAACAGTCGATCGCTCACGCGGCGGTTTGTAAGGAGCAATCGTTAGAGCAGGTTTCAAAAATCTGCTTTGTAACAAGGGCACGGCTTCAGCCGGGCCGAAAGAGGCCATAAAAACAACGGGTTTTAACCCCTGGAGTAAGACAATCGGAATCCACATAGCCATTTTTGAAACACGCTCTATGCAAATACTTCCGCGTCCCGCAGCTTCGCGCCCTTCCGGTCCTTCTCCGAAACAATCGCGTCCCCGGCGGCCACCGGCCAGTTGATCCCCAGCTCCGCATCGTTCCACACGATCGTCCGCTCGCCCGCCGGAGCATAATAATCCGTCACCTTGTACGCAAATCCGGCCACATCGCTCAGCACCAGAAACGCATGCCCAAATCCCGCGGGAATCCACAGCATCTTGCCGTTCTCCCCGCTCAGCTCCACAGCCACATGCTTCCCAAATGTCGGCGAGCTGCGCCTCAGGTCCACGGCCACATCCAGCACCGCGCCATGCGTCACCCGCACCAGCTTTCCCTGCGGCTGCGTCATCTGGTAGTGAATCCCGCGCAGCACGTTTTTCTTCGAAATCGAAAAATTGTCCTGCACCCAATTCGCCGGCAGCCCCGCCTCCGCCATTTCGTCGCAAATTGAAGGTCTCCAAGAACGCGCCGCGATCGTCCCGGTAGATCGTCGGGGTCAGCACCAGCACGCCCGGCAAGGTTGTCGCTTCAATCTTCATTACGGTAAGAATCCAGCAAAATTGTAAGTCGTGCCTTTATCGACCTTTATTCGACTTCCCCGCAAAATATGGCTCTCGCAACATCGCCAGCAGGTACTGCCCATACCCGCTCTTCGCGATCGGCTGTGCGAGCGCCTCAAGTTGCTCGGCGTTGATGAATCCCTGCCGGTACGCAATCTCCTCCGGGCAGGCGATGTTCAGTCCCTGCCGCCGCTCGATCGTGTGCACAAACAGCGCCGCCTCCAACAGCGAATCGTGCGTGCCCGTGTCGAGCCAAGCCATGCCGCGGCTCATGATCTCCACCTTCAGCTTCCCTGCCTCCAGGTAGCGGCCGGTTCAAGTCCGTAATCTCCAGTTCGCCGCGCGCTGAGGGCTTCAGCGTCTCGGCGATCTTCACCACATCGCGATCGTAAAAATACAATCCCGTCACCGCGTACCGCGACTTCGGCTTTGCCGGCTTCTCTTCCAGGCTCACTGCCCGGCCCGCGTCGTCAAACTCCACCACGCCGTACCGCTGCGGATCTTCCACCGGATACGCAAACACCGTCGCGCCATCTTCAAGTTGTGCCGCCGTCTGCAACTGCTTCGAAAATCCTTGCCCGTAAAAAATGTTGTCTCCCAGCACCAGCGCGCTCGAATCCCCGCCAATAAAATCCCGCCCGATCAGGAACGCCTGCGCCAGCCCATCGGGGCTTGGCTGCACGGCGTAGCTGATCTCCAGGCCCCAGTGTCTTCCATCGCCCAGCAAATCCTTAAATCGCGCAGTGTCCTGCGGTGTTGAGATGATCAGAATCTCCCGCAGCCCGGCCAGCATCAGCGTGCTCAGCGGGTAATAAATCATCGGCTTGTTGTAAACCGGCAAAAGCTGCTTCGACACCACATGAGTCACGGGATACAGCCGCGTCCCCGATCCGCCGGCAAGAATAATCCCTTTCATATTTCAATCCTCATAACGCCTGCCGCTCCGCATAATTCTTCGCGATCCAGTCGCGATAAGCGCCGGTCCGCACGCTGTTCACCCAGTCGCCGTTGTCCAGATACCAGCGCACCGTCTTGCGCAGCCCGCTCTCAAATTCTTCCGCCGGCTTCCATCCCAGCTCGCGCGCAATTTTCCGCGCGTCGATGGCGTACCGCCGGTCGTGTCCCGGCCGGTCTTCGACATAAGTGATCAGCCTTCGCCGCGCCCCGGCTCCTGCCTGCGGCCGCATCTCGTCCACCAGATCGCAGATCGTCGTCACCACATCGATGTTCGCCCGCTCGCTGTTGCCGCCGATGTTGTAGGTTTCTCCCGGCCGCCCGTTCTTGAGAACCGCTCGGATCGCCGCGCAATGATCCTCCACAAACAACCAGTCGCGCACGTTCTTCCCGTCGCCGTAAACCGGCAGCGGCTTGCCCTCCAGCGCATTCAGAATCATCAGCGGAATCAGCTTCTCCGGAAACTGATATGGCCCGTAATTATTCGAGCAGTTCGTGGTCAGCACCGGCAGCCCGAACGTATGAAAATATGCCCTGGCCAGATGATCCGATCCTGCCTTCGACGCCGCATACGGACTGTTCGGCGCATAGGCAGTCTCTTCACTGAACGCCGGATCGTCAGCAGCCAGCGTCCCATACACCTCGTCCGTCGAAACGTGCAAAAACCGGAACGCGGCCCGATCCTCCTCGCTCAGCCCAGCCCAGTAAACCCGCGCCTGCTCCAGCAGCGTAAACGTTCCCTGCACGTTGGTCCGGATAAACGCTTCCGGCGAAACAATCGACCGGTCCACGTGGCTCTCGGCCGCAAAATGCACGATTGCTCGTGGCCGATGCTTGCGCAGCAGCGACCCCACCAGCTCCGCATCGCAAATGTCGCCGCGCACAAAAGTGTAGCGCCCGTCGCCCTCCACCGTCGCCAGGTTCGCCGGCATTCCCCGCGTAAGTCAGCAGGTCAAGATTCACCACCATTTCGCCCGCCGGCCTTCATCCAGCTCAAAACAAAATTCGAGCCGATAAATCCTGCCCCGCCTGTCACCAGGATCGTTTCGTTCATCTGGTTCATTCGAACCGAGTATACGGCACAAAACACGTAACATGCGCTGCGTTGAAGCTACCTCCACGCACCTGGCGGCCGTCCCCCATCCTGAAAGGAAGTGCTGCATTGACAGCGATTTTTCGTTATATTAAAAGCAGCGCAGTTCCCGGATGCGGCCGGGTCTGCTCACGCAAACCTCTCGAACCACACGCCAAGGCGATTTTCGCAAGCGAAAATCGCAGAGCGGATGTGTACTTCGAAATGTTTACGCTCCCGCAACGAAAAAACTGCTCACAAGGGCTGCCATGGAAACTCGAGATCACCGTCTCCGCACTCCGCAACCGCAAGGCCTCTATCATCCTCGCGATGAGCACGATGCCTGCGGCATGGGGCTGGTCGCGAATATCCGCGGCGAAAAGAGCCACGAGATCATCCGCAAGGGCCTCGAGGTGCTCATCAACCTCACCCATCGCGGCGCGGCTGGCTGCGACCCAGAGACCGGCGACGGCGCCGGCATCCTCATCCAGATTCCTCACGCCTTCTTCGTTCGCGAATGCGGCGAGCTGGGCATGAAGCTGCCCGAGCCCGGCGCCTATGGCGTGGCCATGTGCTTCCTTCCCGTCGAGCGCCACAGCCGCCTGCAGTGCGAGGGCGTCTTCGAGCGCATCGCTCAGGAAGAGGGCTGCAAGCTCCTCGGCTGGCGCGACACGCCCGTGAACGGCGATGCCATCGGCCGCGAAGCCCGCAGCTCCCAGCCTTACATCGAGCAACTCTTTCTCGGCCGCCCGCAGGGCCTCGACGAAGAGGCTTTCGAGCGCCTGCTCTACCGCGTTCGCCGCCGCACCGAAAACGAAATTGCCGCCTCCGACATCGAGGACAAGGAAACCTTCTACGTCCCCTCCTGCTCCTGTCGCACCATCATCTACAAGGGCCTCATGCTGGCCCCGCAGATTGAAAAGTTTTACTTCGAGCTCGCCAATCCGCTCGTCACCAGCGCCCTCGCGCTCATTCACCAGCGCTTTTCCACCAACACGTTTCCCAGCTGGAAGCTCGCCCATCCCTATCGCTACGTCGCGCACAACGGCGAAATCAACACCATTCGCGGCAACGTCAGTTGGATGAACGCGCGCCAGTCCGTCTTCGAGAGCCCGCTCTACGGCGACAAAATCGGCGACCTCTATCCTGTCGTCGTCCCCGGCGGCAGCGACTCCGCTTCGCTCGACAACGCTGTCGAATTTCTTTACCAGTCCGGCCGTTCCCTGCCCCACGTCATGGCCATGCTCATTCCCGAGGCCTGGGCCGGCAATCCCGACATGGACGAGGACAAGCGCGCCTTCTACGAGTACCACGCCTCGCTGATGGAGCCGTGGGATGGTCCCGCCGCCATCGCCTTCACTGACGGCAAGGTCATCGGCGCAACGCTCGATCGCAACGGCCTGCGGCCCGGCCGCTACATCGTCACCAAGGACGATCTCGTCGTCCTCGCCTCCGAAGCCGGCGTCATCGAAGTTCCGCCCGAGGACATCCTCAAGAAAGGCCGTCTTCAGCCCGGCCGCATGTTCCTCGTCGATACCGTGCAGCAGCGCATCGTCTCCGACGCCGAGATCAAAAAGCAGTCTCGCCGCGCGCCAGCCCTACGGCGAATGGCTCAAGCAGCAGCAGGTCACCATCGACTCTCTGCCCGAGCCTGCGCGCACCATCGCCTCCAATCCTGAAACCCTCCTGCGCCGCCAGCGCGCCTGCGGCTACAGCGAAGAAGATCTCCGCATCCTCCTCACGCCCATGGCCGCCAAAGGCGAGGAGCCGGTCGGCTCCATGGGCACCGATGTGCCCTTGGCCTGTCTCTCCGATCGCCCGCAGCCGCTGTTCAACTACTTCAAGCAGCTCTTCGCCCAGGTCACCAATCCGCCCATCGACCCCATCCGCGAAGAGCTGGTCATGTCGCTCATCAGCTACATCGGCACCGAGCGCAACATCCTCGATGAGAAGCCGGAGAACTGCCATACTCTCAAGCTGCCCCATCCCATCCTCACCAACCGCGATCTCGAAAAGCTGCGCCGCGTCTCCTCGGGCGATCTGCTCGCCACCACGCTGCCCGCGCTCTTCCGCGCCGAAGATGGCGAAAAAGGCCTGCGTCACGCGCTCGAAGACCTGAGCAATCGCGCCTCGCACGCCGTCGACTCCGGCTACTCGCTGCTCATCCTCTCCGATCGCGGCGTCGATGCAACGTACGCGCCCATCCCCAGCCTGCTGGCCATGGCCGCCGTTCACAATCGCCTGGTCCAGGAGAAAACTCGCACCCAGGTCGCGCTCATCATCGAGAGCGGCGAGCCGCGCGAAGTCATGCACTTCGCCCTGCTCATCGGCTATGGCGCCAGCGCCATCAATCCTTATCTCGCCATTGAGACCGTTCACGATCTCAAGCGCCGCGGCCTGTTGCCCGACAAAGTCTCCGCCGAATACGCCGAGAAGAACTTCATCAAGGCCATCGAACAAAGGCCTGCTCAAGACCTTCTCCAAGATGGGCATCAGCACGCTGCAAAGCTATCGCGGCGCGCAGGTCTTTGAAGCGGTCGGCCTCAACCACTCTCTCATCGAGGACTACTTCCCCGGCACCGCCTCGCGCATCGAGGGCGTCGGCCTCGACGTGCTCGCGCGCGAAGCGCAGATGAAGCACGAGTACGCCTTCCAGCCGCTCACCGATTCTGAAACCGATCTCGTCGTCGGCGGCCAATACCAATACCGCGAAGGCGGCGAATATCATCTGCTCAATCCGCTCACCATCAGCAAGGTGCAGCACGCGGTCCGCACCAACAATCCCGCCACGTTCCAGGAATACACCGACCTCATCGACGATCAGAACCGCAACCTCTGCACGCTGCGCGGACTGCTCAAGCTCAAATACCTCGACGAGCCGATTCCGATCGAAGAAGTCGAGCCGGCGAAGGAAATCGTCAAGCGCTTCACCACCGGCGCCATGAGCTTCGGATCCATTAGCAAAGAAGCGCACGAAACCCTCGCCATCGCCATGAACCGCCTCGGCGGCATGTCGAACACCGGCGAAGGCGGCGAAGACGAAGCGCGCTTCAAGCCCGATCCCAACGGCGATTTGCGCCGCAGCGCCGTCAAGCAGGTCGCCAGCGGCCGCTTCGGCGTCACCACCAACTATCTCGTCAACGCCACCGAGCTGCAGATCAAGATGGCGCAGGGCGCAAAGCCCGGCGAGGGCGGCCAGCTACCCGGCCACAAGGTCGATGAGGAGATCGCGCGCATCCGCCACTCCATCCCCGGCGTCGGCCTCATCTCGCCTCCGCCGCACCACGACATTTACTCCATCGAGGATCTGGCGCAGCTCATCTACGACCTCAAGAACGTCAACCCGCAGGCGCGCATCGCCGTCAAGCTCGTCTCTGAAGTCGGCGTCGGCACCGTCGCTGCGGGCGTCTCCAAGGCTCACGCCGACGTCGTCCTCATCTCCGGCGACACCGGCGGCACCGGCGCTTCGCCGCTCAGCTCCATCAAGCACGCCGGCCTTCCCTGGGAACTCGGCCTCGCCGAAACCCAGCAGGTTCTGCTCCTCAACGATCTTCGCAGCCGCATCCGCGTGCAGACTGACGGCAAGCTCCAGACCGGCCGCGACGTCGTCATTGCCGCCCTGCTCGGCGCAGAAGAGTTCGGCTTTGCCACAATGCCCCTTATTTCAATGGGCTGCATCATGATGCGCAAGTGCCACTTGAATACCTGCGCCGTCGGCATCGCCACCCAGGATCCGGTCCTCCGCGCGCGCTTCACCGGCACGCCCGAGCACGTCATCAACTTCTTCTTCTTCATCGCCGAGCAGATGCGCCAGCACATGGCCAAGCTCGGCTTCCGCACCGTCGACGAGATGGTCGGCCACGTCGAAAAAATCGACGTCTCACATCGACGACGCGCACTGGAAGGCCAAAGGAATCGATCTCTCGTCGATCCTCTACGCGCCCGACGCTTCCCTCGCGCGTCGCGCGCCGCCGCACCACGTGCCAGGATCACGGCCTCGGCCCCGCGCTCGATCACGCGCTCATCGCCAAGGCCAAGCCCGCGCTCGAATCGCAAAACGCCTGTCACCGCCAGCTTCGCCATTCGCAACGTGCACCGCACCGTCGGCGCCATGCTCGGCGGCGAAATCGCGCGCCGTTACGGCTCTGCCGGATTGCCCGACGGCACCATCCACTTCAAATTCCGCGGCTCGGCCGGCCAGAGCTTCGGCGCCTTCGTCCCCAACGGCGTCACGCTCGAGCTCGAAGGCGACTCCAACGACTATCTCGGCAAAGGCCTCTCCGGCGGCCGCATCATCGCCTATCCGCCCAAGACCTCCAGCTTCCTGCCCGAAGAAAGCATTCTCGTCGGCAACGTCGTTCTCTACGGCGCAACCAGCGGCGAAGCTTTCTCAACGGCATCGCCGGCGAGCGCTTCGCCGTCCGCAACTCCGGCGCAACCGCGGTCGTTGAAGGCGTCGGCGACCACGGCTGCGAATACATGACCAACGGCCTCGTCATCGTTCTCGGTTCCACCGGCCGCAACTTCGCCGCCGGCATGAGCGGCGGCATCGCCTACGTCTACGACGATCAGGGCGACTTCTCCACGCGCCGCTGCAACAAGGCCAGCGTCGATCTCGAGCCGCTCGTCGATTCCGACGACATCGAAAAAGTCCGCGCCCTGCTCGCGCGCCATCGCGACCTCACCGGCAGCCCGCGCGCCGCATGGGTCCTCGAGCACTGGGCCGACGCGCAGCCCAAGTTCATCAAGGTCTTCCCGCACGAGTACAAGCGCGTGCTCGGTGTTGCGCGCGCTGAAGCCGTCTACGCTTCCCCAATCGTCGCGCCGTCGTTGGTCACGGCAACCGCGCGAGGTGCAGCATGGGTAAGGTCACGGGCTTTCTTGAAATTCAACGCGAGCAAGCCACGCGCCGCAAGGCCGACGAGCGCATTCGCGACTGGTTCGAAATCTACGAGCCGTTCCCTGAAGAAAAGCAGCGCGAGCAGGGCGCTCGCTGCATGGACTGCGGCGTGCCCTTCTGCCACACCGGCTGCCCGGTCAACAACCTCATCCCCGACTGGAACGATCTCGTCTACAACAATCGCTGGGAGGCAGCCATTCGCCGCCTCCACTCCACCAACAATTTTCCTGAGTTCACCGGCCGCATCTGCCCCGCTCCCTGCGAAGCCGCCTGCGTTCTCGGCATCAATCAGCCGCCCGTCTCCATCAAGCTCATCGAGCGCTCCATCGTCGAGCGCGCGCTGGGACGAAGGCTTGATTCATCCCGAGCCGCCCGAGCAGGCCACCGGCAAGCGCGTCGCCGTCGTCGGCAGCGGACCCGCCGGCCTCGCCGCCGCGCAGCAACTTCGCCGCGCCGGCCACTCCGTCACCGTCTTCGAGAAGAACGACCGCATCGGCGGCCTGCTGCGCTACGGCATTCCCAACTTCAAGCTTGAAAAGCATGTCGTCGATCGCCGCATCGAGCAGATGAAGGCCGAAGGCGTCGTCTTCCAGACCAACGCGCACGTCGGCGTCAATGTTTCCGTCGAATCGCTCACTGAAGGCTTCGACGCCATCCTGCTCTGTGGCGGCGCTGAGCATCCTCGCGATCTGCCCATCCCCGGCCGCGAGCTCAAGGGCATTCACTTCGCCATGGAGTTTCTGCCCCAGCAGAATCGCCGCAACGAAGGCGACGCGGAAGAAACGCTCCTCGCCAACATGAAAGCTGCCGGCTCCATCCTCGCCACCGGCAAGCGCGTGCGTCATCATCGGCGGCGGCGACACCGGCGCAGACTGCCTCGGCACCAGCCATCGTCAGGGCGCCAAGAACGTGCATCAATTCGAAATCATGCCCAAGCCGCCGGCCGATCGCGCCGCCTCTCACGCCCTGGCCGCTCTGGCCGCTGCAACTGCGCACCGAAAGCTCGCATGAAGAAGGCGGCATCCGCGACTGGAGCATCAACACCGTCAAGTTCACCGGCGACGAGCACGGCAACGTCAAGCAGCTTCACGCCGTCCGCGTCGGCCCTCCGCCCAAATTCGAAGCCCTATCCGGCACCGAGTTCACTCTCGATGTCGATCTCGTCCTTGCTCGCCATGGGCTTCCTCGGCCCCGTCAGCAACGGCATGATCGAGCAGCTCGGCCTCGCGCTCGACAACCGCGGCAACATCGCCACCACCAATTACATGACCTCGCGCGAAGGCATCTTCGCCGCCGGCGACATGCGCCGCGGCCAGTCGCTCGTCGTCTGGGCCATCGCTGAAGGCCGCAAAGCCGCCGCCGCCGTCAATCACTACCTCGCAGAAAAGTCCGAGCCCCACGACCGCACGCGCCGCTCCGCTACCGTCTCCGCCCGCTAGAAAGCGGGCCTACTACCTTCCGATCTGTCATCCTGAGCGAGTCGCCGTGGCGACGAGTCGAAGGACCTGCATTTCGTGGTGCCGATCTCCCACAATGTCTCGGTGCCCCATTCATGGCGTGTTCTTTGCGCCATGAGTGGGAGACGACGCGGTCCGAATAGCCCGCCAAATCCCCTACCACCGCTTAAAATAGAAACGTCACCATGTCCAGCATCCTCGAACATCTTCCCATCGGCCAAAAGGTCGGCATTGCCTTCTCCGGCGGCCTTGATACCAGCGCTGCCATCCACTGGATGAAGCTCAAAGGCGCCGTCCCCTACGCCTACACGGCCAACCTCGGTCAGCCCGACGAGTCCGACTACGACGCGATCCCCAAGAAGGCTCTCGAATATGGCGCTGCCAAGGCGCGCCTCATCGATTGCCGTGAGCAACTCGTCCGCGAAGGCCTCGCTGCTCTCCAGAGCGGCGCGTTTCACATCACCACTGCGGGCGTAGCCTACTTCAATACCACCCCTATCGGTCGTGCCGTCACTGGAACCATGCTCGTCAGCGCCATGAAAGCCGATGACGTCAGCATCTGGGGCGATGGCAGCACCTTCAAAGGCAACGATATCGAGCGCTTCTATCGCTACGGCCTGCTCGTCAATCCCGATCTCAAAATCTACAAGCCCTGGCTCGACGATGCATTCATTGACGAGCTCGGCGGCCGCGCAGAGATGTCCGAATTCATGCGCAAGTCTGGCTTCGAATACAAAATGTCTGCCGAGAAAGCCTACTCGACCGACTCCAACATCCTCGGCGCAACCCACGAAGCCAAGGACCTCGAACACCTCGACACCAGCATCAAAATTGTCGAGCCGATTATGGGCGCCGCCTTCTGGCGCGACGACGTCGACATCAAGCGCGAAGAAGTGACCGTCCGGTTCCACGAAGGCTGGCCCGTCGCTCTCAATGGCGCGGAGTTCAACGATCCCGTCGAACTCTTGCTCGAAGCCAATCGCATCGGCGGGCGCCATGGCCTCGGCATGAGTGATCAAATTGAGAACCGCATTATCGAAGCCAAGAGCCGCGGCATTTACGAAGCCCCTGGCCTCGCGCTGCTTTATATCGCATACGAGCGCCTCATCACCGGCATCCACAACGAAGACACCATCGAGCAGTACCGTGAAAACGGCCGCAAGCTCGGCCGCCTGCTCTATCAGGGCCGCTGGTTCGATTCGCAGGCCATGATGCTCCGCGAAAGTGCCCAGCACTGGGTTGCCAAGCCTGTCACCGGCGAAGTCACGCTTGAGCTGCGTCGCGGCAACGACTACTCCATCCTCAACACCGTCTCGCCCAATCTCACGTTCAAGCCCGAGCGTCTGTCGATGGAGAAAACGGATTCGGCCTTCTCGCCGCGCGATCGCATCGGTCAGCTCACCATGCGCAACCTCGACATCACCGACACGCGCGACAAGCTGATGACCTACGTCCAATCTGGCTTGCTCACAATCGGCAACGAAACCACAATTCCCCAACTAAAGAGCGGCGACGACAAATCCTAAGTTTCCAGCCGTCCGGTCCTACACCCAAAGGGGTGCCCCATCCAAAAGCGCTTTTTGCGTTCAGGGTGGGATTTCCAACTCCACTGGGTGCCCCAGGTCTCGCTTCTGAGACCTGGGATTCGCAGTCGCTCTGTTTGCCTGGTTATGTACCAAAGGGGGTGCCCCATTCTAAACGCGCTGTTTGCGTTTAGGGTGGGATTTCCAACTCCGCGAACTCCGCGAACTCCCCCGCTCTACTTCCCGCACACACACGAAGCAAACGCATCCGCCTCATCATTCTTCAAAGCGCAAACATACATCGGCCATACCAGCCCAAGCGCGCGCATCGGCTGACCCACCTCGTAGTTACGGATATAGCTCTGGCTCACGCTTGTCTGCGCGCCGCGATCCGCTGCAAACCGTCCAACAAGGTCATCGAGCGTCGCGGCCGAAAACGCGGGCTCCTCATACGCCTTCGCAAAATCGTATTCCTCCGCCCACGCCGTATCCACGCCAGTTTTATTTGAAGCCGCCACGACGCGATAGTCCCTCATCACCGCAGTCCGCGCATCGATTCGCGCCACCACAAACGAAGGATTATTTCCATCGACCGGCGAAATCGACGGCACCATCTTCACCGCGACGCCCTTTTCCGTCGGATCCGAACCCGCCGGCTCCAGCAGCCGCACCTCATCCATGTGCGTGTGCGCAAAAATCGCCAGCCGGATCACATCCCCATATCGCGCCAGCGTCTCCGGCAGCGCCTCCGACGACAAAAACATCGTGGGCCCATTTCCTTTGCAAATATTCTTCCCCTTTGTCGCCGTCGAGTACGCATCCACACCCGGCGGAACATGCGCCATCACCCAAACCTTCTCTTTATTCTGCCGCGCCGCGTCCAGTTGCCGCTCCAGCCACGCAATCTGCGCCGCCGCAGGCGCCGGATCCTCCTTGCCCCCGCATGTCTCATACCGTCGCGACATAAACAGATCGTCCAGCACCAGCAGTCGCGTGTGCTCCAACGGCGCCGGCAAGCTCGCGCTGTAATACCCTCCCACCGCAAACGTCCGCGCGGCCTGCTCCCGACTCGCCCCGGCGATCTCATGCGTAAACTCGCCGGCGATTGCAGCCAGAAACTCACTGTCCGCATCAAGCTGATAATCGCCGCAATCGGAGTCGTTATTTCCCAGCGCCGCGTAAACCGGCACGCCTGGCAGCGCCTCCCGCAGCGAGCGCACCACAAACTCCACCGTCTTCTCGGTAAACACACGATATTCGCCCGGCGCTGCATTCTTGAACAGCGAAGCGTATTTGCAGCTGAACGAGTGCGCCATCAAATCCCCGCTCACGATCACGAACTTTGCATCGGCCGCTTCTGCCCGCATCGCCCCTAAGCTCGACGCATACAGCGCATACTGCGTATCCTCTCCCCGTGTCGGACACGCCTGCTTCAAATCCGCGAACCGCGCCCCGCGATCCGCCCCGTCCGGCGACGCCAGAATCGCCTTCCACTCCGTTACCGGCGCAGCCGCCAGTTTCGCCGCCTTCCCCGGATCCCAAAACGGCTCGAAGTGAATGTCGCTGACAAACAGCGCATGTACCGCCTGGGTGCCCTCGGCATCACGCGCCACTGTAGCTTGTGCCACAGCCTGCGCTCGCCCTGCTGTGCGCAACCCAATGCAGCAGACACAAAAAATGCCAAGCGTCAAAAATCCGCGCACCACCCCGGCCTCCCAGATCCCTCTCATTCCAAATCCTCTTTCTCTAACTCCCCAACCACCACGCGCACTCCGACTACAGCAGTTTCAGAAATGGTCGATCCGCATTCAAGACATTTCAGTCGGCGTGACCTGCCCAGGCCCCCAGCGACAGGTCTTCGTCGCTGGGCTCGGAGCGGCAGAGAGCGACGACCTTGGTAAACGCGTTGACCGGACATAGTATTTCCAAAACTGCTCTAGGATAACCCGCCCGATTCCAGACATTTGTCAACCAGCCGTCATAATTGCTTCACTACGCGCCAACTTCGCCGACACCTCTAACTCCACTAACCCTGCCAACTCCGCCAACACCGCTCTCTTGTGCTATACGTTTCCTCATGGCAAGGTCTTTCTTTCTTTCGTCCGCTCTCATCGCCGAAATGTTCCTCTCGGTTCCCCACTCCCACGCGCAGGCCCTCGCCCCCACGCCGCCCATGGGTTGGAACAGTTGGGACTCCTACGGTCTCACCATCGACGAAGATCAGTTCAAAGCCAACGCCAAGGTCCTCGTCTCTCTCGAGGAGTACGGATGGAAGTACGCCGTCATCGACGAGGGATGGTACATGGCCAACCCGGCCGGCAAGGCCCTCGAGGATAGGCACTATCTCTGGAACGGCAACGGCCTGCTGATTCCCGCGGCCGTCCGCTTTCCCTCAGCCGTCAACGGCGCAGGCTTCAGGCCGATCGCCGATTGGGTTCACGCACAGGGCCTCAAGTTTGGCATTCACATTGTCCGCGGCATTCCCCGCCAGGTCGTCGCCGCCAATCTGCCCATCGCCGGCACTTCATTCCACGCCGCAGACGCCGCTGACACCACATCCCCGTGTCCGTGGGATCAGGGTAACTGGGGCGTGAAAGACAACGCCGCGGGCCAGGCCTATTACGATTCCATGCTCAAGCTCTACGCATCCTGGGGTGTCGATTTTCTCAAGGTCGATTGCATCGCCACCCATCCTTACCGCCCATCTGAAATCCGCCAGATCGCCGCAGCCATCCACAAAACGGGCCGCCCCATTGTCCTCAGCCTTTCGCCCGGTCCTACCGCGCTTGACGATGCCACTGAAGTTGCAAAGTACGCACAGATGTGGCGCATCTCCAACGACCACTGGGACGGTTGGACCCTCCCGCACAAGCCTGGCGAAGAATTTCCATTCGACCTGAAAGAAGACTTCGACCGTCTCGCGCTCTGGTATACCTACACAGGTCCGGGCAACTGGCCCGATGCCGACATGCTCCCCGAAGGATGGCTCGGTCCAAACCCCGGCCTGGGTTCTCCGCGCCAGTCTCGCCTCACTCCCGACGAGCAGCGAACCGAATTCACACTCTGGTGCATCGCGCGCTCGCCGCTCATCTTCGGTGGCAACCTCACCAGGCTTGATGCCCTCACCCGCTCGCTCCTTACCAATCAAACTCTGCTTTTCATCGACCAGACTTCCAACTACAGTCGCCCTGTTGACCCCGCCACTCTCGGCCCGGGCTTTGACAATGCCCGAGTCTGGCGCGCAACCATCAGCCAGCCCGGCGACCGCGGCTACGCGGAGTATTTCGCCTTCTTCAATCTCGCCGACAACCCCGTGACGCTTCGCACCACCTGGAAGCAGCTTGGCCTCGACGGCGCAAAACACTCGGCCCGCAATGTCTGGAACGATTCCACGACCAAAGATTCAAAGGAAATCAACGTCACTCTCGCGCCCCACGGCAGTGCCTTGTTTGAACTGCACTAGCTGTGAGCGAAGGAGTTATCGCGTCAATTTCCACTATCGCAGCCACCCTCTTCCACGAAGGTGTTAGATTGTTCACCCCGTCACCTGTGCGACACTAATCTGTCTGCGAAGCGCGTTCCCGGCAGCGCGCTCTCCGGCAGAGGCAAGTTCATGCCAATTCTTCGTTCCGCCTTTATTGCACTCTCCCACAATCGTCCATTGCGTCATTTTTTCGAACATTCCAGGTTGGGGACCGGCCTCAATTCGCGATTCATCGCAGGCATGAAAATCGATGATGCGCTTCGCGTTGCCGAAGCCGTCAACGGCCAGGGCATTGCCGTCACGCTTGACTCCCTCGGTGAAAGCGTTACCTCTGCGAGCGAAGCGCACCGCGCCGCCGATGTCTACCACCAGTTGCTCGATTCCATCGCCACGCGCCGTCTCAACGCCAACATCAGCGTCAAGCTCACGCAGATGGGTCTACATACAGAAGATGCCCAATCTCCTGAGCTGGCCGAGACCATCGCCGGAGGCCTGGTCCAGCACGCCCGCTCTACCAACAGCTTCGTCCGCATCGATATGGAGGATTCGCACCTTACTCAAGTCACACTCGACATCGTGCGCCGCATTCATGCGCGAGCCGGCATGCGCGGAGCTGTCGGCGTCGTCATCCAGGCCTACCTTTACCGCTCTCAGGCCGATATCGAACAACTCCTCGCCGACGGCATTCGTGTCCGCCTCTGCAAGGGCGCTTACGACGAGCCGCACGAGGTGGCCTTTCCGCACAAGTCTGATGTCGACGCAAACTTCATCAAGCTCAGCAAGCTGCTTCTTTCAAGCCCGCTCTATCACGCCCTGGCCACGCATGATGAATCCATCGTCGCAGCCATCAAGGCGCACGCAGCCGCGCAAGGAATCGATCCTGGCCATTTCGAATTTCAAATGCTTTATGGTGTGCGCCGCGACCTGCAGCGAAAGCTGGTGAGCGAGGGTTACAAGGTGCGCGTCTACGTGCCGTTTGGAACGGAGTGGTACCCGTACTTCATGCGCCGCCTGGCCGAGCGGCCAGCCAACGTGCTCTTCCTCGCCAAAAACTTCTTCCGCTCCTGACCCGAGCCGGAGCCAGGCCTGTCACGCGTGCATTTTCCGCTTCGTCTTGCGACGCTTACGAAGCATCATGCTTGACGCGCAGCCCTTGCATCGCCACGGATAAAACCCGAACAGTGGATAGATCCGCCCTCGTAAAAAACCGCGTCGATCAAGCCGGAAGATCTTATCGCTGCCGCAAAATCGGCAAGTCAGCTCCTTCGCATTCTCCATCTCAGCGAATTCTCCTGCGAAGATCTGGTCGGCCCTCTGTTGGGGCCTTGCGCTCTCTTCAGAGAGCCTCCTGGTTCGCATCGAGCGCACACTGCAGCTTTCGCCGCTCGCTTGGGCGCCGGCACAAGCCACTCGCCCGTTCACGCCGCAGCAGAATCCAGAAGTTGTACGAGTTTGTCTTCAGCTACGCCACGATCTTAATTCTGAATGGCGCTTCTCAGAAGGGAAAAAACAGCCGGCAACGTGCCTTTCGGAACCTGCCCGTGGAAGCCCCGGTAACCTGCCAACGAACGACTCGCTTGATTTTCATGCACTTGAGGGAATCTTCTGGAGTCGTTTCAGCCCCTCGCGCGCCAGGTCCGCAACCGCCTTCGCCAGCGTCGCTGAGTCATTGAGCGATTCCGGCCGCTCCAGCCTTACACCCCGCTCCGCTGCATATCCGCGAAACAGCTTGTCCACGTCATACAGAATCTCCACGTGGTCGCACAGAAACCCGATGGGCTGAAGCACCAGCGCCTTCACTCCCTCGGCCGCAACCATGTCCAGCGTCTCCTCCACGCTTGGACCCAGCCACGGGCCCCCGCTCGCGCCCTGGCTCTGGAACGCGAACCACCATCGTGGAATCTCCGCGACCCGCTCCGCCACGAGTTCCGCCGTATGCCGCGCCTCTTCGGCGTACGGATCGGTGCCCTGTCCCGGCCAAACGGGGTGCCCCGTTCTAGCGACGTTCTTGTCTTTGTCGCTAGGGTTGGGAGCGGAGTCAGCTCTACCACCACTGACCGCCTCCACCGTCCGCGTCGGCACGCTGTGCGCCGTGAACAAAACCGGCACCGCCTCGCCGACCTCCGCACTCAGCTTGGCCAGTGCCGGCCGCAGCCGTTCGGCAAACGCATCCGCCAGCAGCGGATGTCGCGCCCACCCTGAAGTAAAGTCGATGCGCAGCCCCGCCGCCTCGGCCTCCACCGCGCGCCGGTAAAGCCCTACGCTGGTCCGCGAGTTCTGCGGCGCCATGCAAATTACCGCAGCTTCTTCAATCCCATCGGCGCGCATCTGTCGCACCACCTCGGGAATATACGGCCGCCAGTTTCGCATCCCCACATACACCGGAATCGTCTCGTCTCCGTTCCTTAGCTCCTTCTCCACCAGCCGCGCCTGCGCCATCGTGATCTCGGTCAGTGGACTCCGCCCAATCAGCGCATACCGGTGCTGAATCTCTTCTACGACGCTCTGCGGCAGCGGCCGCCCGCTCACCACGTTGCGCAAATACTCGGGAATCTGCTCCACTGTCTCTGGAGTTCCGTGCGCCAGCAGCAACACCGCTTGTTTAGGCATTCAACGCGTCTCCATCGCGAATCGCATTTCCACCGCTCCCCACCACCGAGTCGCCTTTTCTCTAGTCCCCGCGTCCCTTGTGTCCTTGGTCATTATTCGTGGAATAAAAAACGCTGTCATCCTGAGCGAAGTTTGGCGCATTTCCGCGCCAAACGCAGTCGAAGGACCTGCATTTCCATCGCCAAATCCTTCAACGAATCTCTGACTCAGGGGCGTCCCCCTATTCCCTACTCCCTTCTCCCTATTCCCTGTTCAACCCGGAACTCCCGCACCATCTTCACCACCGCCTGGACGTTCTCCACCGGCGTGCCCGGCACAATCCCGTGACCCAAATTGAAGATGTGACCCACTCGCCCGTTCGCCGCGCGCAAAATTTCCTTCACGCGCAATTCCAGAATCTCCAACGGCGCAAACAGCGTAATCGGATCCAGGTTTCCCTGCACCGCGTGCCCATGCCCCACCGCGCGCCAGCCCACGTCCAGTGGCTGCCGCCAGTCCAGCCCGATCACGTCGGCGCCCGTCTCCGCCATCTTCTCCAGCAGCCCTGCCGTCTCCACGCCAAAATAAATCACCGGCACGCCCATCGCCTGCACCGCGCGCACCAGTCGCCTCGATGCTTCGAAAGCGTACGTGCAGTAGTCGCTCAGCCCCAGCGATCCCACCCAGCTATCGAAAATCTGAATCACGTCCGCGCCCGCCTGTACTTGCATCCGGCAATACTCCGTGAGCACCGCGACTAACTTATCCAGGAGCCCGCTCCACGCAATGGGGTCGCGATACATCACCTGCTTGGTGTAGACATAATTCCGCGAGCCGCCGCCCTCGATCATGTAGCTCGCCAGCGTATACGGAGCGCCGCAGAACCCGATCACACCCATCCGATCGCGAAAGTGCGCCGCCACCTTCTCAATCGCCAGCGCCACATACGCCAGGTCGCCGGCGCGGTCGGTACGCAGTGCCTTCACGTCCTCGGCAGTTCTTACCGGCTTGTGCACCACCGGCCCTTCGCCGGCCGCAAACTCAAAATCCAGACCCATCGGCTCCAGCGGCAGCAGCAAATCGGCAAAAATAATCGCCGCATCCACGCCCAGCTTTTCCGCCGCCGTAATCGTTACTTCCGCCGCCAGTTCCGGCTTTTTGCAAATTTCTACCAGCGTGTGATGCTTGCGCACGTCGCGGTACTCCTGCATGTAGCGCCCGGCCTGGCGCAAAAACCACACTGGCGTGCGATCCACCGGTCGCCGCAGGCACGCGCGCACAAACCGGCTTCCTTTCGGCATCTCTACTAACGCAGCCTCAGTGCCTAAATGAATTGATTCCATAGGTACTCATTCTACCGGCCTATATCAAAATCAGAGTGATCGCTCCCCGAAATCTCAGCGCTTGAATCTACGCGGCTAACCGGGGTCCCCGACGATGGTTTTTAGTCGTTGAGGTGGGGCCAGCCCCGCGTCCTGTATGATTACCCTGCTGCAGAGCGCGCAATTCTTTCTCCCCGCAAGACTCCGATCGGAGGCTCTCCATGACCTTCCCCAACATGACCTTCCCTAAGTTGAACATCGCGAGGCTCGCCGCCATTCTCTTCGCTGCCTTGCTGCCTCCTTTCTTCGCCGCGCACGCGCAAATGTCCTTGCCCGCCATCGCGCCGCCTTCTCAATCCTTCAAATTCGACGTCGCGGTCAATACCAAGTCGGGTCAGCCGGTCACGACCCTCCATCAACAGGACTTTACCGTCCTCGACAACAAAACGCCGCGTCCCATCACATCCTTCAAAATCATGACGCCCGCCCAGGAGCCGGTCCGCGTCATCCTTTTTGTCGATGCCGTCAACACTCCCTACGAAACGGTCGCCTATGTGCGCGAAGGCGTCGAAAAGTTTCTCAAAGCAAACGAAGGCACATTGGCTAATCCCACCACAGTTGCCGTCCTCACAGACCAGGGCGCGCAAATTGATTCGGGCTTCTCTACCAATGGCAATGCGTTGAACGACGACCTCCAGCATCACGAGATCGGCCTTCGCCAAATTAACCGCGCATCCGAGTGGAGTGGCCCCGAACGTCTTCAAATCTGCATGAATGCGTTACATCAAATCCTGGGGTTTACCTCAACCCTCCCCGGCCGCAAAGTCATTCTCTGGATCTCGCCCGGCTGGCCTCTGGTCTCAGGACCCGGTATTTACCTCTCCGCAAAGCAGGAGCAGCAGACCTTCGACACCATCGTGAACTACTCCACACAAATGCGGCGAGACAATGTGACCCTCTACAACATCAATCCCGTCGGCGTTACAGAGTCCCTGCAGCGCGAGGATTACTTCGAGACCTTCCTCAACGGCATCGCCAAGCCCAGCCAGGTGCAGCTCGGCAACCTCGGCGTTCAGGTTTTCGCCATCCACAGCGGCGGCCTCGCCCTCGGGTCCAATAGCGACGTCACAGGAATGATCCAGCGATGCCTCTCCGACGTGCAATCCTGGTACGAAATCGGCATCGATCCTCCGCCCTCCGACAAGCCCAACGAGTATCACCACATCGAAATCAAGCTCGACCAGCGCGATCTCATCGCGCGCTCCAGCGACGGTTACTACGCCAACCCCAGCGTCATCGACCCCGGCCACTAGCGTCCTTCAACTGAAGTGCGCATCATAAACGATCTTGTCATCCTGAGCGAGTTTTGGCGCGTTCTAGCGCCAAAGCGAATCGAAGGACCTGCATTTAGGATGCTGGATCGATGCGACGACCCTTGGAAATACCACACGAATCCTCGCTGCAGGCACTGGGTCCACATCTCACCGGCTGAACCACCGCTCACAATCCTCTCGCCACCCGCGCCCCAGTTCTTGTAGCATCGGCTTCCATATGAAAAACCCTTTGAAGATTGTCGCCGTCGTAGGCATCGCTCTTGGCGCCGTGCTCGGCATGCTTGGAACCATGGTCGCCCAACAAAATGTGCGTGCCATCTCCTGGGCCATCGATGGCACGGCCCTCGTCGTTGCAGCCTCCATCCTCGCCTTGCTCTTCTTCCGCAAGGGCAACGACTCTGTCGCCGCCGGCTTCCTCGTCTACGCCATCGGCGAGGCCGTCATGCTCGGCGGCACGGCCGGCACTCTCGAAGCCAGCGTTCCATCATTCGCCGCGGGCACCGCCCTCTGGTCCGCCGGCCTCCTCCTCACCAGCGCTCCCAAAACCTTCGTTATCTGGACACGCATCGCCGGCCTCATCGCCGCCATCCTCTTCGCCATCACTTCGGCAAGAATCTTTTGGGGCGAACAGATCCTGCCCATCACCAAGCCGCTGCCCTATGTCGCGTATCCCTTCCTCGTCCTAACCTTCATAGGCTGGATCTGGACCATCTTGAAGAAGACAGACTAAATTCAAGAATGCTGACCGATCGGAAAAGATAGAGTGAAGAGCTTCGCACCGGAGTCCCCGCTGCTATTCCCTATTCCCTATTCCCTACTCCCTATTCCCTGTCTCTCTCACCTCCACCGGAAGATCCGCAGCGACACCGCAAACGGCACGCACCAGCCACGCCAGCAGAATCCCCACCGGCGCCATCATCTGCCCCAGTTGCATCCCTTGCAGCATGTTCCCGCGCATCGCGTCAATCGCCGCCGTCAGCGGCAGCGCCTTCACCAGCGGCTGAATCACCGCCGGAAATCGCGACGCCGAGAAAAACACTCCCGACAAAATCCACATGGGAAGCATCACCAGGTTCATCAACCCGCTCACCGCCTCCATCGTCTTCGCGCGCGACGCCACCAGCAGCCCCAGCGCGCGAAAACACCAGCGAAGTCAGCACGCACAGCACCGCAAGCTGCCACAGCGGCCCGCGAAACGGCACGCCGAACACCAGCCTGCGCAAATCCCAGAAACACCACCACCTCAATCACCAGCATCACCGAGCCGCGACAGCAGAAATCGCCGCCAGGTATTGCCATCGCGGCATCGGCGAAGCCACCATCCGCTTCAGCAGCTTCTTCTGCCGCCCATCCACAATCGAAAACCCCAGCCCCCACATCGCCGAGCCCATCAGATTCATCCCCAGCAACCCCGGCACCACAAAGTCGATGTAGCGCGAGCCCGTTTCGTGCACCAATTCGTTTCCGGCCTGTCACCGCATCCCGCTGCCCCGCCGCAATCTGAATCGCACGGTCCGCAATCATCCGCGCCGTCCGCGCATCGGGATTCGTGTCGTCGTACCGGTACACCACACCATCGCCGCTCTCGCTCCGCCAGCAGCACAATCGTCTCCCGTCGCCAGCGCGTGCGCGCCCGCGGCCTCATCCATCTGCGTCGCCTTCAGTCCCTTGTCCGCGGCCAGCGCCTGCGTCAAGCTGCGGCGTCGTCGCGCCCACCGGCAGCACGTCCGCCGGCCGGTTCCGAAACGCAATCCCCAGCCCCACCGCCAGCAGAATCGGAAACATAAAAATCCAGAAGATCGCCTCCGGCTCGCGCAGCGTCAGCTTGAACCGCGTCACCGTCAACTGATACAGGCTGCTCAGTTCCAGCTTATTCATCGCGCAGTTCCTTCCCGTCAGCCGCACAAACACATCTTCGAGCGTCGCCGAGTGCGTCCGGAACTCGCTCAAGTGCAGCCCCTGCTCCTCAAGCGCCGCAAAAATCCGCGGCACCGTCGTGTGCAGCTCGCTCACTGAAAGCTGGTGCAGTCCGTCATCCACGCGATGCGACTGCACTCCCGGAATCGCCGTGAGCCGCTCAATGTCCACACCACCACGCACTTTATACCCACTGTCATCCTGAGCGGAAGTTGCCGCGGCGACCGAAGTCGATGGACCTGAGGCTGCTTTTACGCTCACCGCAAACTCCACAATGTCCTCGCCGCCCACCGTCGCAATCAGTTCCTTCGGCGTGCCCAGCGCAATCACGCTTGCCCGTGATCCATAATCGCCACGCGATCGCACAGCCGCTCCGCCTCCTCCATGTAATGCGTCGTCAAAATGATCGTGCGCCCCGCCTGCTTCAGCTCCTCCACCAGGTCCCACAAGTGCCGCCGCGCCTGCGGATCGAGCCCCGTCGTCGGCTCATCCAGAAACAGCAGCTCCGGATCGCCCACCAGCGCCGTCGCCATCGCCAGCCGCTGCTTCTGCCCGCCGCTCAGCCCGCCAACGCGCGCCCGCCGCTTCTCTTCAAGCTGCGCCAGCTTGATCGACTCATCCACCGTAATCCCGCGCCGATAAAAACTCCGGAACAGCCGCAGCACCTCTTCCACCGTCAGCTTGTCCGGAAACTGCGTCTCCTGCAGTTGAATCCCGATCCGCTGCCGCAGCTCGTCGCGCGCCGTCTGCCAGTTCAGCCCCAGCAGCTCCACCGTCCCCTTCATCCGCCGCCGTCAGCCCCTCGCAAATCTCAATCGTCGTCGTCTTCCCCGCCCCATTCGGCCCCAGCAACCCGAAGCACTCGCCCGGCGCAACCTCCAGATCGATCCCATCCACCGCCTGCACATCGGCAAACGCCTTCCTCAGCCCGCGAATCAGCAGCGCCGCGGCACTGCTCGCGCCTCCAGCGCAGAACTGCTCACCGCGGATTTCATCGCGTCACTCATTCGACTCAGCTTAGCCCATTTGTCATTTCCCGAAAGGAGCCGCGCCTCACGCGCACCCGCTTTTCGATGTGCGCCTTTTCCGCTATTCCCTGCCTTCACGCTCCCTGTCTTGCCTATTCCGCTACTCCCACAGTCCCAGCTATTGCTGACGCTGAGCCGCTGACCACTGTCACTTGATCCCCACCACCATCGAGTCCGGCCCCACCAAATGCTCCACGCGCGTCTCGCTGAATCCCGCCTCGCGCATCCATCCCTGGCAATCCGCGCCCGTGTAGTCGAACCCGCCATAAGTCTCGATCAGCATGTTCAGGCTCATCATCAATCCAAACGCATTCTTGCTGCGGTCGTCGTCGATGATCGCCTCGTACACAATGAACGCCCCGCCCTTCGGCAGCGCCTCATACGCCTTCCCGATCAGCATCCGCTTCGTCGGCAAATCCCAGTCGTGCAAAATGTGCCCCATCACAATCACGTCCGCCTTCGGCAGCGGCTCCTTGAAGAAACTCCCCGCGCACAAACTTCAGTCGCCCATTCAGACCCAGCTCGCCCACATACTCCTCAAAGATCGGCCCCACCTCCGGCAAATCGAATCCCGCTCCCCTGCAAGTGCTGATTGGCCAAGGCAATCTGCGCCGCCGTATCGCCCTGCGCCGTCCCCACATCGCAATACGTCTTGTAATCCTTCAACGGAAACTTCGCCGCAATCGCCAGTCGCCGAACCGTGGCTGATCCCGGTCATCGCCTTCAAGAAACTCTTTCAGCCGCGCCGGATCGGCGTACAGCGTCTCAAACAGCGGCGCGCCCCCGCCTCGCACCTCGTTCTGCGGCAGCCCGGTGCGCAGCCCCTCCGTCAAATGGGCCCAGTGCCCATACAGCCGCTGGTTCGCCATCTCCAGAATTCCGCCGATGTACGACGGCTTCTTCTTGTCCAGAAACAAATCCGTCTCCGGCGTGTTGCGTATATTTTCCGTCCCGCCGCTCCAGAAATCCCAGCGCCACCAGCGCGTCCAGAAAATCGCGCGCCGATCGCGGATGCAGTCCCAGCCGCCCTGTACCGCTTCCAAGCCTTCTGGCCGCTTCGCCAGCTCGGTAAACAATCCCATCTCCACCGCGCTCAGCAGTGTCTTCGAGGCCCAGAATCCCAGGCCAATCTGCATAATCTGTTCCGGTGTCGGATGCTCGCCCACAGTAACCTCCTCTTTCATTTCAATTCGCATTTTCAGATTTCGGGGAACCTGCAGCAATCCGGACTCGGTGGGGGACGATCTCTTCCGGATTCGCGGAATGAGTCAAATATACAGGCGCGCACTTCCCAGGCGTCAAGCGCTGCTGTGCCTCCACCGTCCTCGCCCGAAGGCTCAAAATAATTCACCTGAACTCAAGCAGATCCACGATATACTTTCCCATCCCCGGGAGGCTGCCATGAAATCCCTACCCGAAAACCATCCCCCATCTTTTCCCAACAATCACAGCTCTGCCGCCGCCAGTCAGCCCGGCTCCTCCCCATCCATCTCCATCCCGCCTCGCGCAATCGCCTTCACCATCGCTTGTCTTGTGTGGCTCGTCGCTCCTTCGCTTTCGTCGCGCGCGCAGAATGCCGCATCCGCCCGCTCGCCTCTCGGCGTCTATGTCCACGTCGTCGTTCCTGACGTGATCAAGCTGTATGGTGGGCCTATGCAAGATCAAGGGTGTGCGCAAACTGCATCGGACCTCCACACCTATCTCCGCTGTTTCTACGCGAAACTGCTGGCTGACACAGCCATCTCCGGCATCGCAGCCGGCTTGCACTGGGACCAAATCCAGCTCGACAACCCGCTGTGTGCCCTCAACCACTCGTGCAGCGTCAGCCCTGATGGCTTCGATTGGAGCTATGTCGACGACGTTTTTGCCGAGGCAAACGCCGCGCACAAGACCGTGCAGCTCATCGTTACGCCCGGCACTGATTCTCCCAGCTGGCTCCTGAATCTGATCCCTTCCTGCGATGGCCTATTCACCGGCAGCGGCACAGCCCCGCTCGACTGCGGAAAGGCGACCTTCCTGAATTTCCCTGAGATTCAGCGCGCCGACGGAAACCCTCCCGTTCTGCCGCTCCCCTGGAATCCCCTCTACCTTCTCGCCTGGGATGATTTCCTCATCAATCTCAACGCGCGCTACAACTCCAATCCCGCATTCGTCAGCATCTCCATCGCCGGGCCCGCGTGCGCATCCAATGAAATGATTCTTCCCACCACAGACAATGGCTCAACGCAGGCCTCGGGAATGCCCGCGGACCTGGCGTGGCAGATTCTCATCCACCACTCTTTCCCGCTGCGACCCGGATACGAAAACTCCGATCAGGTATTCATCGATACCGGAAAACAAGCCATCGACGCTTACGAGGCAATCTTCTCCGGCATCACCATCTTCAGCAATCCGGATGCGGCCGATGATTTCCCAGAGCCGCCATACCCCGTCTTCGTGCATCCTGACAACACGCTCTATGCCGTCGACTGTTCCACTGACACCGGCGAGCAAATTTCCTGCGAAGCGAAGACAGAAATTCTGTCCTATTTCGTAGCCATCAACGGGCGGAACAAGAAGGCCACGCAGGTGGGAGGGATGACGGCAGGAAGCAACATCAACACCGGCGACATCGGCGTCCCCGGGATTAAGTTACTCACCTCGCTCACACCTTCGCCAAATCCTCCCATTCTCGGCGGAGCAGAATTCGATTTAGCGGTCTCGAATTCAAGCATGATTCAGCAGCAGGGCTGCCCCAACTACACCCCAAAAGATCCCAATCCGCCCGACTGCAAAAATCTCACGCCCGAGCAGGCCGCCTACAACACTTTCACGGTCTTCTTTGATGCCACGCCGGCCGCAGCCGATTTCGGCGGCTCATCCAGCATCCCGCCCATCAATAACGCGCCCATCCAGTACGTCGAGGTCGACTTTCAGGACTTGCAGTACGCGCAGGATCCAGCCAACGCCTGCCAGACTTATCTCCCCAGCATGACCAAGGCCCCGCCGTCGCTGCAGGACTACTACAACCTAGCCAGCTACGACCTCTATAGAATGGCCGGAATGCCCGCAACTTTACCGCCCACCACCTGCAACCCGTAGGCCGCCATCAACGCTGTCATCCTGACCGGAGGTCGCCGCGGCGACCGAGTAGAAGGCCCTGCATCTTGGCCCTTATCGCACCCGCTGCACCCTCATCCCCATCCTCCCCACTCCCTCGCTCTCTGCCGTGCTATTCCCTATTCCCTGCTCCCTGTTCCCTACTCCCTGCCTTGCTATTCCCTGCTCCTATGCCCCGCCTTCTATTCTGGAATGTGATCGGAAAGCCAAACACACAGGGCAGGACCGCGCATCGCAAGGGCCCTCTTCGCACTTTTCTGCACTGGCTCGTCCTCGGCCTGGCGCTCGCCTGGTCGCTTGCCGCGCTCACCCTTGTCGCCGCTCGCTGGATCGACCCACCCACCACCGCCGTGCACATCGAGCGTCGCGTGCAGGCATTCCTTCACCGCAAGCCGTATCACGAGCGCTACAAATTCATTCCTCTCAGCCAAATCTCGCCCGATCTCCAGCACGCTGTCATCGCCGCCGAAGATGGACGTTTCTACCAGCACCACGGCTTCGATTGGCACGCCATCCAAATCGCCGCTGACGAAGATATGGAAGGCGGTCGCATTCGCGGCGGTTCCACCATCACGCAGCAGCTCGTAAAAAACCTCTTCTTCGGAACGCGCCGCTCCATCCTTCGCAAGGGCGCGGAGTTCACGCTCGTCCCCGTCGCCGAACTCGTCCTCGGCAAGCGGCGCATTCTTGAGCTCTACCTCAACGTGGTCGAATGGGGTCCCGGCATCTATGGCGCCGATTCCGCGTGTCACTACTACTACGGAATTCCGGCCCGAAATATCGGCCGGGATCAATCGGCGCGCCTTGCCGCCATTCTGCCGTCTCCCCTCAAGCGCCGTCCCGAGCGCATGAATCACTACAGCGCGCTCATCCTCGAACGCATGCGCCAAACCGGCTGGTAAGTGCAGGAGTTGTCGTGATGAAAAAGAAAATCCAAGATGAAGTTTTTGAAGCCCTCGATCCATTCTTTAACGTCG
Organism: uncultured Acidobacteriaceae bacterium; assembly: GCA_963758785.1. Lineage (GTDB taxonomy): Bacteria > Acidobacteriota > Terriglobia > Terriglobales > Acidobacteriaceae > Telmatobacter. The sequence continues at coordinate 668,361 of CAVWXA010000002.1, read as the reverse complement.
TCCTCAAAGGGCTCAGCGGCCTCGTCGATGGAGAGCATTTCTTCGATACCTTTGCCGAAGACGCAATTTTCGAATCCCGCTATCACTTTCCAGGCTGGCCGCTAAAGATTCACGGGCGGGCCAATCTCATGGCCAGCCTCTCCGGATACGGGAAAACGATCAAGCTTCACTCGGGCAATTCCCTTGTTGTTCATCGCTCTGACGATCGGCGCGTCGTGATCCTCGAATATGAAGTGCACGGCAAGGTTCTTTCGCGCGATGCTCCCTATAACAACAGGCTCATCTCGGTTGTCACAATTGAAAACAGAAAAATTGTCCATTGGAGAGACTATATGGACTCTTTAGCTGCCTGGACAGCGCTGAATGGTTCCTAGGCTCCTGCCCGCGCCTGCGCAACCTGCCTGCTCAGGCTCCCCCGGGAGCTTCAAACAACCCCAGGCGAACAAATTGCTGGTGGATGGTCCGATAGCATTCGCACGAAGCTCTTGCCAGGCCCTCGCGATTTTGCACCGTCACATACCGGCGCGAATAGGAGATGAGTCCAGCCTTGCGCAACATGCCAGCCGCCACCGTCACCGTCGATCGGCTGGCGCCCAGCATCATGGCCAGAGACTCGTGCGTGATCTCCAGACGGTCGCTTTGCATTCGGTCCTGGCACATCAACAGCCACCGCGCCAGGCGCTCTTCCACTTCATGGATTCGGTTACACGCCGCCGTCTGAGCGGTCTGTGCCAGTAATCCTTGAACGAATCGCAGCAGGCACATCCGCAGCTCGCTCGACGCCTCGGCCAGCTCTCGCAAAATCTTCGCCTTCACGCTAAAGCCATACCCCGGAATTTGCATGAAAGCCCGGTGCGGAGAGCGTGCTGTGCCCAGCACGGCGGGCACCCCCACAAATCCGTCTCGCCCGGTAATGCCCACTTCCACGGTGTCTCCGCTTTCCATTTCTAACACCACGGAACAAACGCCGCCTTCCAAAAAATACACGCTATCAATCGTTTGGCCCACCTCATGCAAGGTTCGCTTGGCCTTCAGGATTACCGGGGAAAGATGGGGTGCAAGGCGCTTCAATACGGCCGCCGGCAGCAAACTCAACACTCGGTTTTTGTACGGCAGCGGAGCAGCAGTCGGTTCCATGGGTCTCCTTTGCGCAGCAAAATCAAAAAGGCATCCCCTCGGATGCAAAGGGGAGCTGCCCTGGAGTTCCGTTTCGGCCAGGGACGGGGAAACGTTTGTTAAAAGGTGTGCCGCAGTCACAGTCTACTCACCGCTAAATTTTCGTGAATGTTCGCTAGACGACAGACACGCCGGAAAAGAGCCGGTTATTCTGTGTCTGAAGTTGCAGGGTACGAGAATTTTCACCCACAATTGCCAGTCCTCGGTTGGCTGTTTTTGCTGTGGTTGAAAATCGCCAACGTGGCTAAAAACTGAGTGAGACGCCCTGCGCTTCCACACTCAATCTTTTTGACCTTCGTAAGAAGGCCCGATGTTGTTGTGTCTCAACCTTCGGCCCTCCAAAAGCTGGGGGCGTACCGTGGGACGCAAATCGCAAGAAGAACGTTGTCCAAAAGTGAAAAGATCGATTGTTCAAAAACGCTAAGGCGTTGATCTTCCTACCTCAGGAATGTTCTATGGCACTAACTGTCGTTCTCTCCGCTGGCCTCGATCCGGAGCTGTTGGGTACCCGCAACCTCGTCTTGCAATCTGCGGGTTATCTCGTCGTCTCAGCCTATTCAATCAAAGAGGCGGTCATTCGCTTCCAGGGGGGCGATTTTGATCTTGTCCTCCTGTGCGAGTCCATTCCCGCCAAAGAAAAGGATCGCCTGACCAGTTTGATCCGAGCCTCCGGCGCGCGTATTCCCGTCGTCTCCGTCTCGCCGAAATCGGGCTCAAACGAAACTGTCACTGGTGTCACAGTCGGCAGCGATCCCGGCGCACTCCTCTGGGGCATAAGAGAAGTGCTGATTAATGCTGAAGAATCTTTGGCACGGATGGCAATGCCTCCCTTGAGCCAGGAGGGGCCCGCTGCCCCAGGCAGAAAGCTGCCGCGCACCGCACGGGAACAACGAACAGCATTCCCCCACCCGCGTCTTGTCCCTCTTGGTCGCGCAGGCTGAATCATTTTCAATGGATCCTCGTCCTATGGGGTGGACGCCACCCGCTCAGTTCACCGGGGATCCAGAAAGAGGGCGTCCTCACCTTTTGTTTAAAAAATTCGTCGTTCCTTATATCTGCAGTAAGGAGAACGATTGTGCCTCAGCCGCTCCATCAGCCCAGCGTATTTGTCGTCGACGATGAAGAAGTCATCGCCTCAAGTCTGGCAATGATTCTGCGCTTCCACGGAGGCTTCCGCGCCAGAGCCTTCACCAAGCCTCTTGAGGCTTTGGAGGCCGCTCGGCTTGAAGCTCCTGACCTTCTAATTACAGATGTGGTCATTCCGCAGCTCTCCGGCATCGATCTCGCAATTCAGGTGAGCGAGCTTTGCCCGGATTGCAAAGTGCTCCTCTTTTCCGGTCAAGCCGCCACCGCGCACCTGCTTCAAGCAGCCAGGGTGAACGGACATGATTTCGAACTTCTCGCGAAACCTGTCGGCCCGGCAGATCTGCTGGCAAAAATCCGGAACTTGACTGCCCCCCCCGCCGTTGCGCGATCCACAGGTACAACCGCACCAATAATGTGCTAAGTTTGTTTGGCCGGACATCCCGAACGGGGTGGTAAAAGAAGGAAGCCCATCAGGGGCTGCGACTCATCAGCAACCGGGGGGATTGCTGCATGATGACAACCATTGACAGACATGACGCATTGACCGCTGCGCTCCGCGCGGCACGCGAGAACGAGCAGAGGTGGATGGAATTATCTCCGGACCCCTCTGCCGACGGCGAACGCATGGAGCAGTGGAGAAGTGTTGCCCGGCTCCGGCGCCTCGAAGTCGAGCGCATCGAAGCTCTTTTAGCGCAGATGATCGAACATCGAGGCAAGCCGCAACCCGACAGGCTCGACAATGCTGTCGCCCGCAGCGAATCCGCTGGCATCCCGCGTCTCGACGAATCCCCAACCTGACGCAAAATCCCCAACCAACCTGAAGCAAAGAGAAGCCCCCAGCTCCTAAAAGCTGGGCGTGTTAACAGGAGATTCGCCCGCCTCACTCAAACCCAAAATCTGGGTGCCCCATTCTAACCGGCGCGCATTCATGCGCACCGGTTAGGGTGGGGATAAAAAACTTTCCGCGCTGTCATTCGGAGCGGAGCGCACCGAGACCGAAGATCACCTTCTTCTATCCCCTATTCCCTACTCTATTCCCTGTCTCTCCCCGTCTTTCCCCTGTCTTTTTCATGCGATACTTCCCCCATGGACATCCGCCTCGCCGTGCCCGACGATGCCCTCGCCATCGCCACAGTTCACGTTCGCTCCTGGCAAAAGGCCTACCGCAAGCTTCTTCCCGCCGAATATCTCGATCAGCTTCGCCCTGAAGACCGCGCCCCGCATTACGACCTTTCCAACGCCGACCCGGCGCAATTGTGCACCGTTGTGGCCATCGAAAAAAATGCCATCGTCGGCTTCGCCACCACCGGACCCTCGCGCGACGCCGATCTGCCCGGACATGGCGAGCTCCGCGCCCTCTACGTCGATCCCGACCGCTGGGGAAAACTCGTCGGCGCCTCGCTGCTCTCCGTGGCCCGCGCCAACATGTTTGAACTCCGTATCACCAAAGCCTACTTGTGGCTTCTCAAGGGCAATCGCCGCGCCGACCGCTTCTATCGCAAAGATCTTTGGACCCACGACGGCCGCGAGCGCACCGAAACCGTCTGGGGCGTCGCCTGCAACGAACTCCGCTACCGCCGCGTCCTCTAGCACCTTGCCCAAAGATCTACCAAAGCTTTCGGGATACCGGCCGCAGCTCCTCCGGGTGATCGCGCAAGTAGGCCAGAAGATCTCTTCTTTTTTCTCTTCCGCGTGGCGCCCCTCCAACATCCGATCGCAAGTTGTCGCGCACCAGCTCAGGCAAATGATCGGCGACGCGGCGATAGATTGAGGCCCAGGCCTTCTTGATCGCCGGCACTGAGGCCCCCAGCGTGCTCGACATTTGCTCGTCGGTCGCTCCCGTCAGCGCCGCAGTCAGCACGCGTTGTTCGCTGCGACTGAAGCCGAGAACCGGCCTTTGATAGTCGAAGAGGCAGCCAATCCACGAGGCCGCAGCCAGGCCGGGTCGCGCAAGCAGTTCTTTTCGCGCAACGCCAACCACGTGGGGTCTGCGCACGATATCTTCTGCATTGCCGTTCACCGTGTCGACATAACGATCCGCCGCGTCGTCCCACAACAATCCGCCGCGTCGTCCCACAACAATCCACCGGTCTTCAGCGTCCAATGCAGCCGCTCTGCGCTGTCCATCTGCTGGCTGATCACTTCTTTCCAGAGATATCCTCGATGTATCCCGATAAATGCGTCCATGGCGAAGCGGTACAGTTCGGGGTTGTTTTCAAATTCGCGCAGAGCGCAGCCCTCCCAGACGACGTGATTAAGGCCGCCGCTTGAGTTCGCATCGCGGATCTGCTTCTCGGAGAGTAGGGGAGATTCGCCGCGCAGGATTCTCTTTGTCAGCTCCGGGCCGAGCCAGAAGTGCGGTGGGGTCTTCAGGTCGCGCACAAAATCGTCATTCACAATCACGCCGACGCCGACCATGCAGATCGGTGCGTGCTGGCCTTCCTCGGCTTGGAACACCCAGGCGTCACCCGCTTCGCAGGAGAGCAGGCGCAGCCAGGCTGCCGGCAGATCCGCGATCGCGCTCCCATAACGCGGGGCGATCACAGGATTTTTCGCGATAATTTCCACGGATTCGCGAACGTCGCGCGGCTGCATCGGACGATAGCGCACGTTTTTACCTCCCGGCATGAGGTTGCGGAGGTGTTGGGGAGCCTAATCAGGGGCCTATTAGGACCCTTGTTTATAGCACATTACCGCCCATACTTGTCATCAAGGCCCAGCCACGCACGACCTGGCCCTTCCCATAGCCTGCCCAAAAACTTAAATTCTCCTTCGGGAGGAAGCTCATGAAATGTCTGGCAACTGTTCTTGCCCTTTCAGTCGCTGGTCTTCTCTCCGGGTGCGGTGCGTCGCGACAAGCAACACAAGCAACAACACCTCCCTCAACGCAACCTCCCGTGAACTCTACCAACACCATTGCCGGCAATTGGCAGCTCAGCGCGGTCTCCAGTGTCCCCGGCAATCCTACCCTTGCGATAGGCGGCAATATCGTCGAGACTGGCAACGCGGTCACCACTGCACTGCATGTCGATGGTTCAAGTTGTTTCGATCAAATGGCCATCATGGCCTTGACGGGCACCGTGACCAATGGCATGACCACCCTGACCTCGGCCCCCCTCAATGGACAGGTCGTCACTTTCACTGGGAGTTTAACCACCTCCAACTTCACCGGGACATACAGCGTCACCGGCGGATGCGATTCCGGCGACCAGGGAAGCGTTACCGGCCTGAGCTTCTCCGTCGCTGACGCTGACGCTTGGAGCGGCGCATTTACCAGCTCCGCTCAAAAGACATTCATCGTAACTGGCACCTTCGCTCAAGGTACTAGCGCCAGCCCCGAGGGGAGTCTTGGATTCACTGGAACCGCCGCCTTTGATACGCCGTGCTTCACCGCCCAGACCATCAGTGCGGGGTCGTTTCCATCCGGGAGCTTCCTCCTGGGCACTCTTTTCTCTCTTGAGATCGACACGAACAACGGCACCATCGACTTCGTCGGTACGGTCGACCCGGTCTCTGCGGGCATCAACGGGACCTACAGCATTTCAGGGGGCAACTGCGATCAAACCGGCACAGCCTACATAGCCTTAACGGGCCAATGGGATTACTGAGTCCAGGTTTTTCGTCGTTTGCGAAATTGGGCGTGTCGGGGCGAAGTTTGAGATCGATTCCCCTCAGCTTCCTCCTTACAACGGCTATCGATTGCGGAGACGGGGTGCCGTCCCCGGGGTGCCCACGGGCAGGTCACCGTTCGTTGGGTGGATTCAAGCTTCGCTTGCGTGGGGTTTTGCGCCGTCAACACCCTGCACGCCTAAATCCTTCCATCCCCGCGACTTCCATTTGCAGATTATTTCCGCCAATTCTCTATATTGATCTCAGGTCGCTTGAGACCTGTACGAATGCGTGCGAGGCGGGTAGGCTGGCGCAAGCCAGCCGCCCCGTCCCGCCCGCCGTTTGCCGCATCGGCAAGTCGGCCAGAGAATAAGCCTAAAAACGTCCCGTAAGTCCTTTAAATGGACGATCATATCAATTAACCCCTGTGTTATCAGCGGGTTGGAGCAAATGATCACGGGTACAAACGACTGCAGGAAAAGCACTTAACCCCAAAAGGGGATGGGGGGAGGGGTCCTGTGAAACTGTGGAACTGTGAAACTGTGAAAACGAACGGCAGTTAACCTCCGCCAACTCCGCCGCCCAGCTCTCTGTTCTCTGCTCTCTGTTCTCTGTAAACTGTCTTCATGGCGGAGATTCAGCGCAGAAAAACCCCCACCGTCCACATCGGCCACGTTCGCGTCGGCTGGGAAGTTCCCGTCGTCGTGCAGTCGATGACCAACACCGACACCGCCGACGTTGCAGGGCACCATCGAGCAGGTTGCCGCCCTCGCGCTCGCCGGCTCCGAGCTGGTTCGCGTCACGGTCAACAACGAAGACGCCGCCGCCGCCGTGCCGCACATCGTCGAAGGCCTCGAAAAGCGCGGCCTGCGCGTGCCCATCATCGGCGACTTCCACTACAACGGCCACATCCTGCTCAAGAAATATCCCGCCGCGGCCCGCGCCCTCGCCAAGTACCGCATCAATCCCGGCAACGTGTCCATCGGCCGCAAAGACGACGACAACTTCCGCACCATGGTCGAGTGCGCCGTCGAAAATCAAAAGCCCGTCCGCATCGGCGTCAACTGGGGCTCGCTCGATCAGAGCGCTGCTCACGCGCATGATGGACGAGAACAGCAAGCAAGCCTGAGCCGTCGCCCGCGCGCGACGTGATGATCGAAGCCATGATCGCCAGCGCCCTCGACTCCGCCGCCGCCGCCGAGCGCTACGGCCTCGGCCACGACATGATCATCCTCTCCGCCAAGGTCAGCGGCGTTCGCGACCTGCTCGACGTCTACACCGAGCTCGCCGCGCGCTGCGACTACCCGCTCCACCTCGGCCTCACCGAAGCCGGCATGGGCTCGAAGGGCCTCATCGCCTCCACCGCGGGCCTCGCGCCGCTGCTGCTCGCCGGCATCGGCGACACCATTCGCGTCTCGCCTCACGCCCAAGCCCGACGGCGACCGCACGGAAGAAGTCCAGGCCGCGCAGCAGATTCTGCAGTCGCTCTCCATCCGCAGCTTCATGCCGCAGGTCACAAGCTGCCCCGGCTGCGGCCGCACCACCAGCACGTATTTCCAGGAGCTCGCCGAGCAGATTCAGAGCTACCTGCGCGACTCCATGCCCGAGTGGCGCAAGAAGTATCCCGGCGTCGAAGAGCTCAAGCTCGCCGTCATGGGCTGCGTCGTCAACGGCCCCGGCGAATCCAAGCACGCCAACCTCGGCATCAGCCTGCCCGGCACCTTCGAAGATCCCGTCGCCCCCGTCTACATCGACGGCAAGCTCTCCACCACCCTGCGCGGCGACACCATCGTCGCCGAGTTCAAGCAGATCCTCGACCACTACGTCGAGAGCCACTACGGACAGAGCGCAAAGAGCGGCGAACTCGTCGGCGCGCATTAGCGTTGTGTTTCTTAAATAGCTGCACACAACAACTTGTCATCCTGAGCGGAGTTTGCCGCGTTTTTGCGGCAAACAGAGTCGAAGGACCTGCGGTTGTTCTTCTACGGACTTCGGATTCACCACGTTGGGTCGATCGCCGTCGACACATATCGTGACCGCCCAAAATACCGGTAGACTTACAGGACTCCGTTTAACGTCAACGCCCGTGGATCACCTGGAACCGCACCGAATACCCCAGTCCAACGGAATAATCCGGCGCCGCGGCCGATAAGCCGACGCTCCAATGAAAATCGATCTGCTGATGCGGCGAAGGCTTGTAGCAGGCGCCGAAGTTCAGGATGTGCTCTGGCCCCCCACGCTCTGGGAAGCTGCCAGAGTATTCAGACCCACGCATCCAACGGTGCTGTCAGTTGCCGGTCGAAATACAAGCTCGATTGGCCCGTTACGTTGCGGCCCGCTGACTGCGTGGGATCCGCAACGGAAAACATCCCTGCTGCTGTCCAGTTCTTTGAGAACGCGCGCGACCACGGAATCTGCAGCGACGGATCATAGCCGCCGCTCGAAATCTTGTTCGTGCCGGTAGGAAGACTCAGCGATGGGATCAGCGAAACATCGAACCCGCGCACCGGGCCAACGTGCTGTTTATATCCCGCGCTCACGTCACTCGCGCCGCTCGCGAACCCGGAGGCAGTGTCATCGTTGGCGAAATAGTCAGGAACAGCCAAGCGTAGTTCGCCTTTACGCGGGATTCCAAATCGCATCCACGTCTCGGGCAAATCAAGCCCGTGCCGGCCTCCCTCGCCGGTTTCCGCAAACCCATTCTCAAACTGCAAGCTCCCGCAAGGTACCGCGACACTCGATTCGGTAATCTGTGGCCGGTCAGTGGCGATCGGGCTCTGCGCATCTGCGTCGCATGCGTGCTTATTCTGCTGTGCCGCCAGGCTCGCGGCCATTGCGAAAAGCGAAAGCGTCAGTGCGCGCAACACCACTCAGAAGATATTAGCCGGAACTCGCGAACCCCGGATAAATCCAGATCCGCGGGTCGCCGATGCGATTTTATTGGCCAACAAGTTAACTCGAACTCCGCAGCTGCGACAGTCGTCACATCCCGATTGAACGAGCTCACGCTACGCTATCTCCGATACTCCCTGGAGATTCGATATGTGGCCCCGACTCCACCGTACGCTCGCGACGCTTGCGTTCTGCGTAACCCCTCTTGTATGCGGCCGGCAAACCGCAGCCGTGCTTCCCCGCCGACCAGGCTGCGCAAATGTTCAATAAAGACATCTGTGTTTCAGCGCATATTTATGAAGTGGTGCAACTTCCGACGGCACTCGCTTCCTCGATGTCTGCTCGCCGCAAACCCCTGACGACCAATGCCGCTTCACCGTCATCAGCCTCCCTGAAGATCGCAGCGAAGTCGGCGAGCTCAGACAGTACCGCGACGCCGACGTACAGATTCGCGGCATCGTCCAGCCCATGCACGGCCGCGCCGGAATGGTGCTCAGTCACGTCCGCCAGTTCTACGGCGGGCCGCCCAAATTCAAGCCTAACCCCCTGCTCGCCCGCGGCTTCAGCGCCGAGCAGAGAGCGCCCTCCCATTGGCGACCCGAACTTGCGCCCCCAGGGCGGTGGCCGCGCCTTCATGAACACGAAGGAGCAGCAGACGGTGCCGCGAAAATGAGAATGTAGAGGGGCGGCGCGAAAATTTCAGAGGAATCGGCGTATTCTAAGTTCAACATCCGAGGTTTTGCTCAACATCAGCGCGGGGAATTGCGGCCCGCGAACCGTGGATCGGGAGGGTGCAATGCCAGGCTCCCATTCGTGGAATCGCCGGGAAACGAACGTGACGCAAGGCGGTTTCTTTACCGTCTTGCGGTCTACAGGTTGGTTCCCTGCATTGAGCCGTCTGCCGGGCGGCTACCGTTATCTCGTGAAGGGGCCGGTGACGCCCGATGTGCTGGTGAAGCCTGAAGGGGCAGAGGCTGCGGCGCAGGAGAATGGTGGCGAGGCCCGGGAAACGGCTCCGAGCTTACAAATGTTAACTCCAACAATGAGTGGCCTCGGTCTGCTGCGGCTGCTGATGATCGTTTTGCTGGCGGCCGGGCTCACAGCGCTTTTCTTTCTGCTCCTGCATTTGGAGGATTCGCCGGGCCGTTAATAGAGGACGGAATCCGCAGCTCTGGACCCAGCCTGTTGGTGGTGTTTTCTATCACCCGCCGAAGCGGGCTTCTTAGGCGTCTTCGGCGAATGCCGGCGCAAACCGCGCGCCGTACCAAAGGATCACACAAGCGATCACCAGCGAAACCAGCGTCGCGCCTAACCCGATGCTCAGCGTCGAGTGGTCGCTGATCGCGCCAATAATCTGCGGCGAAAACGTATCGCCGAATGCGTGAATGCAGAACAGGTTGATCGAGATCGCCGTCGCGCGCACCGCGCCGCCCACCGAGTTCACGATTGCGGCATTCAACGGACCGGTATTGAGGAAGATAAAGAACTCCGCCAGAAACAGCGCGGGAATCGTCGTCGCGCGCGGCCCGAAGAACACCAGAATGCCAAACGGCAGCGTCAGCACCACGCTCCAGAACGAGAGCAGGTAGAGAGCGCGATGGTCGGTGCGCTGCCAACGCTCGGCAATCCACCCGCCCACAATCGTGCCGCCAATTCCGTCAACTACAGTAATCGCGCTCACCACCAGGCTGGCGTTCGCCACAGAGAGCCCGTTAGCGCGGTGCAGAAACGTTGGCACCCAGGCCGAAATGCCGCCCAGCGCAAACGTGATCTCTGCCAGGCCGAACGTCGCCGTCAGGAACGCGGGGTTCTTGAGTATGCCGCGGAATGTCGAACGATTGTAGGTCGGCCGGATTTCATCCATGCCGCCGCGCTCCGGCTCGCGCCCGAAGCCCACCGTAAAGCGCAGCGACAATCAACCCGGGAATCGCGCAAATCAGGAACGGCCCGCGCCAGCCCCACAGGCTGCCCAACTCCCCGCCCGCAACATAGCCCAACGCCGCGCCCACCGGAATGGCCAGATAAAAGATCGAGAGGATCCGTTGCGCTCGCGCTCCGGGTAGAAATCCGCCAGCACCGCAGGAGCATAGATTCCGAATGTCGCCTCGCCCACGCCGACCAGCGCGCGCCGGATATAGAGAGCTCCAATAGCTGTGAACAAAGCCGCTGCCCAGCGTCGCCAGGCTCCACAGCACCGCGCCGGTGATGATCAGCGGCTTGCGCCGGAAGCGGTCGCCCAGCCAGCCGCTCGCAGGCGCCGCAAACATGTAGAAGAAGAAAAGCGCCGTGGTCAGCGCGCCCATCTGCTGGTCCGTCGCGTGAAATTCGTTCTGGACCAGTGGCTGCGCTCCGGGCAGAATGTAGCGGTCAATGTAATTGAGCAGGTTCAGCGCCAGCAGCAGCAGAACCGTGCCCAGGGCCGGGCTGATGCGGAGACGAGCGATCGGAGAAGAGTCGGCAAGCAGAGTCCACCAGAGTCAATCCGTGGGAAATCCAGAAATACCACAAGCGGCTGACATCCGCCCAGCCGGCTCGCTGCAAATTTCTACGCCTTCGGTCGCGGCCAGCGCGCTTCCACCGTTGTGCCGATCCCGCCTCGCGGCCGGAATTCGCCCTTCACCACGGCCCACACCGGGTCGCAAGCCTTCACCACATCTTCCAGAACCTGGTTCACGATGTTTTCCTGAAAAATGCCCAGATTGCGGTAGCTGAATAGGTACTCTTTCAGCGACTTCAGCTCCAGGCAACGTCTCTGCGGCATGTAGCGAATGGTCAGCTCTCCAAAATCGGGCAGGCCGGTTTTCGGGCAGACCGAAGTCAGTTCCGGATCGTCGATCTGAATCTCGTATCCGGGAAACTGGTTCTGCCAAGTCTCGATGGCAGGGAAAGGCAAAGTCCAGCCCGGCCTTTGCGTGTTCGTCGGTGTATCGGCGCGGTCGTGCGCCATATGCAGTATTGTACGAGCCTGGAAATCAAGCTCGCAGACCTCCCCACTCAATCGGCTGCAAAGCTGTGATGCGGCACTTCACCAACGATCCGGCGACCAGCCCGCTCTGGTAAGTGTAGTGTGCTGCGACGAGAATGCACTGAGAATCGCCTGTTGCAAACCGCGCGCAGTCATGTCCTCGTGCGCTCCTCGCATATTTCTTCTGCTCCTGATTGAGGCATTTTGAGTCTTATATACTGACTCTGGTTAATTGCATGGCTGAAGCAAGATCGCAAACGAGCCGCCGGTGGCTTTGGGCCGGAATAGTAGTCGTCCTTGATTGCCGTATTTTTCACGGCGCGATACTTTCTTGCGCGACCGGCTTGCCGATCCGCGTGGCGCAAGTGGGGCACGCGCTGCTGCTGAACACCGTGAGCACCAACGGCCGCGTAGAGCCGGTCGTGCCCTATCCAGTTCTACAGCCCCATCGCCACCACGGTGAAAGCGGTGTATGCGCAGGAGGGCGACCAGGTCCCGGCCGGCAAGCTGCTCATCACAGCTCGACGACGTGCAGGCGCCGCGCACAGGTGGCGAGCGCTGAGAGCGGCGTGAAGACCGCGCAGGCGGCTGCTGGATGCCGCCACGCACAACGGCACCCAGGCCGAGCAGCAGGCATCCGCGGCCGAGATCGAGCAGGATCGGCTGGCACGCGACCAGGCGCAGCACGATCTGGATGCGCTCACAAGACTGGCCTCTACCGGCGCGGCTGCACCGGGCGAAGTGGTTGCGGCCCGCAGCGGCTGGAAACGGCCCAGGCCAGCCTGAATGCCGCGGAACAGAGCGCGCAACATCGCTATTCTCGCCCGCCGAAGTGGCGCGGGCGCAGGCTGCGCTGGCACGACGCGCAGGCGGCACTGGCCGCCGCCCGGCATGTCGAGGCGCAAACTTCCATCTACGCTCCCATCGCCGGAACCATCTACACCATGGACGCCGCGCCCTCAGAATTCGCCGAAGCCGGCAAACTGCTGCTGCAAATGGCCGATCTGCAGCCATGAGCGCGTGCGCGGCATATTTCGACGAACCCGACCTGGGACGCCTGGCAACCGGGACAGCAGTGTCATTATTCGCTGGGATGCAAAGCCGGGCCGCGAATGGCACGGCCACATCGTCCGCCTTCCCGTCACTGTGGTCACCTACACCACGCGCAATGTGGGCGAGGTTCTGGTCGATCTCGACGACTCTGAAGACGGTCTGCTGCCTGACACCAATGTCACCGTTACTGTCACCATTTCCAGCGAGCCGAATGCTCTCACCATGCCGCGCGAGGCCCTTCACGAACAGAACGGAAAATACTTCGTCTTCAAAGTTGACAATGATGAACTCGTGCGTGTCCCGGTCACGATTGGAACTCCCAATCTCACCCAGGTCCCCATCCTCTCCGGGCTTGAAGATGGCGATATCGTGGCCACCGGAACAACCAACGGGCAGCCCTTGCAGGAGGGCATACCGATCAAGGAAGAGCAGTGAGGCGGCTGCTCGCAGTGGCGTGTGTCGCTGCTTGTGGTATGGCTGCTGGATCGGCCGCAGCTCGTACAGCTGGAGCTCGCGCAGATTCCCGCCGCGACGCTCACCCAGGCGAACGCATATTTGCAGGCCGGCGAAGCAGATAAAGCTCTCGCCATCCTCACGCCGCTTCCTGCCGTCGGGAACTGGCGCGGACGCAGGCACAGAATCTTTTATGCCGGGTGCGATTCATGCTCGAGCAATGGACGCCAGGCTGCCGGCGAGTGCCAGCAGGCAGTCAATCTCAACGGCGCAGAACTCGGACTATCACATGTGGCTGGCGCGCGTTTTGGGCCAGCAGGCCAGCCACGCCAGCTTTCTTTCTGCACTCGGTATTGCCAAACATTCGCTCGTCGAAATGCAGACGGCGGCTGAAACTCAATCCGCAAAATGGCCCGGCTCTGTCGGACCTCGGCGATTATTATGCGCAGGCTCCCGGCATTGCGGGCGGGGGAACGGACAAGGCGCAGGCGATCGCTTCGCAACTGGACAAAGTTGATGCGGCCAGAGCTGCCCAGTTGCGCGGCGATATCGCCATGGCCAGCAAAAGACTACACCACGGCCGAACAGTGCGTACAAGCCAGGCGGCGCCGTCAGCCCCGAGCCCGCCGACTATTGGACTGTGCTGGCCAATTTCTATCGTGGCCGCCAGCGATGGTCCGATCTGGACGCGGCCATTCAGAATTGCGTCGCTGCGGCAGCGAAGGACAAGAACTCCAGGCGTCGCGCTCTACGACGGCGCCGGCGTGCTCATTGCGGCCAAACGGAATCCGTCGCTTGCCGCGCCAGATGCTCGAGAATTATCTTGTCCAGCTCGTCGCTGTCACGAGGAAGCACCCGCATTTATCGCCCACATTCGGCTTTCGCGCCTGAAACAGCAGCTCGGCGATGCTGCCGGCGCCAAGCAGGAACTGGCCACTGCCGCCGCAGATGGCGCACGAATTTAATCCGGCGCAGGTTATCACACAGCTTGAATCACAGAAGATTCAGACATTCATGACAGACAGCGAATTGCGCAGGCTCACGAGCGCTCGGTTTTCGCCGCGCTGGCGCTCGCCGCTTCGCTGCCGCAGATCGCTGGCGCTCGGCGCAGGTCTCGCTCACCACGGTCGTGGAGCTGGCGCAGCAGAACAGCGCGGCAGTGCACCTGGCCCAGGCCGACGTGCAAAAGGCTCTGGCCGAGCTGGCGCAAAACCACGACGCTTTCATCCCATCGCTCTCGTTCGGCTCGGGACTGCCCGCGTTTCCTGAAGTCGGATTCACCGGCTCCTGCCCATCGATCTGGGACGGCACCATGCAGTCCATGGTTTTCAGCATGCCGCAGTATCGCTACATCCAGGCGGCACGCGCGGGCGTGAAGGCCGCGCAACTCGCGCTCAAGGATGCACAGGAACAGGTCGCCCTCGATGCCTCCACGGCCTACATCGAGATGGACACGGTCAACCGCGAACTCGAAGCCGTCAGCGAGCAGGAGCAGGATGCGGCGCGCCTGGTCGCCATCGAGCAGCAGCGCACCGAGGCCGGCGTCGATCCGCTCAGCTGCGCTCTTGCAGGCGCAGCTGACCGCCGCGCAACTCAAGCTCAATCGGCTGCATCTGGAAACCCGCACCGCGACGCTGGCCAAGCAGCTTGCCACGCTCACTGGTCTGCCCGTCGGCTCCATCACGCCCGATCACGCCAGCATTCCCGAGATTCCCGCCGTGTCACGCCGACGAAGCCCCGCCTCGACGCCGGGCATTGATTCGGCGCAGGCAATGGCGCATTCCAGAGAGCGGGTGGCAAAGGGCGACAAGGAGCACCTGTGGCTGCATCCCCGAAGTCGGCTTCGGCGCCCAATACAACCGCAATACCACGCTGCTGAACAGCATCAACAACTACTTATGCGCAACCCCTTCCCGCCAACAACTTCAGCACCGGCTTTTCGATCAGCGTTCCCTTCTTCGACGCCGGCGCTCCACGCCAAGTCAAGAGAGTCCGCCGCCGAAGCGCTGCGCGCGAAGGTCGAAGCCGAGCAGGCGCAGCAACAGAACGATATTCAGATCGCCGAGCTCACCGCGCAGCCTGCGCGAACTGGATGCGCAGGCTGAGATCGCCAGCCTGAAGCAGCAGATCGCCGACGAGCAGTTGAAGAGCGTCCTGGCGCAACTGGAATTGGGCAACGGCGCGGGCAACGCGCCCGGCGCGCCGCCGCAGCTTTCGCCCACGGCCGAGCAGCAGGCCCGCATCGACGAGCGCCAAAAATACCTTGACGCGCTCGACGCCGGGCTCGACCTGAGCAAAGCGCGCCTGAACCTGCTGCGCGCTCTCGGCCACATGCAGGACTGGCTCGACGAGCTTCATGCCAACGAATCCGCTCAATCCGTCAGCGGGAACCCCGAAATCGAACCCCTCCGTGCCAACGGCCGACATTCACTCGACTGCGCGAAAGCCGCGTTGATTCTGCAAGAGTTTATGGCGCAAAACCTGCACGCAATTCCTGCCAGATATCACCCTGCATCGTCTTTCCGTGCATAACGCGTCTAACAAAACAGCGCGAATGGTAGAATTGAAGGAGATGCCTATGCCACTGAAAACACTCTTCCTGAACCCGCCCTCGTTTGAGAACTTCGACGGTGGCGCAAGTTCGCGCTGGCCGGCGACGCGCGAGATCGAGTCCTACTGGTACCCGGTCTGGCTCACCTATCCGGCCGGCCTGCTGGAGGGTTCGCGGCTGCTCGACGCGCCGCCGCACCACGTCTCCGCCGAGGAGACCATCAAGATCTGCAAGGACTACGAGTTCCTGGTGCTCTTCACCTCGACCGTCGGCTGGGAGGGCGACCAGCGCCTGGCCGAAGCCATCAAGGCGGCCAATCCCTCGATCCGCATCGCCTTCGTCGGCCCGCCGGTCACCACCGACCCCGACCGCGCCCTCAACGAGTGCTCCGCGCTCGACTTCATCTGCCGCCGCGAGTTCGACTTACTCCGTCGTCGAGTTTGCCCAGGGCAAGCCGCTCAACGAGATCCTCGGCATCAGCTACAAGAAGGACGGCAAGATCGTCCACAACCCCGACCGCCCGCAGGTCGAAGACCTCGACGCGATGCCCTGGGCCACCAAGATCTACAAGCGCGACATGGACGTGACGCGCTACAACGTGCCCTTCCTGCTGCATCCTTACATCGCGCTCTACTCCACGCGCGGCTGCCCGGCGCAGTGCACCTTCTGCCTGTGGCCGCAGACCCTCAGCGGCCACGCCTGGCGCAAGCGCTCCACCGACGATGTTGCCGCCGAGATGAAGTGGGCCAAGGAGAACTTCCCCGAAGTGAAGGAGTTCTTCTTCGACGACGACACCTTCAACATCCAGAAGGTGCGCACCATCGAGCTTTGCGAAAAGCTGAAGCCGCTCGGCATCACCTGGAGCTGCACCTCGCGCGTCACCACCGACTACGACACGCTGAAGGCCATGAAGGAAGCCGGCTGCCGCCTGCTCATCGTCGGCTTCGAGTCCGGCGATCCGCAGATCCTCAAGAACATCAAGAAGGGCGCCACCGTCGAGCGCGCGCGCGACTTCGCCAAGGACTGCCACGACCTCGGCCTCACCATCCACGGCGACTTCATCCTCGGCCTGCCCGGCGAAACCAAGGAGTCGATCCGCAACACCATCAACTTCGCCAAGTCGCTCGATTGCGAAACCATCCAGGTCTCCATCGCCCACGCCTATCCCGGCACCGAGTTCTACGACTACGCCGCGAAGAACGGCTTCATCACCAACGAAAAGATGGAAGACGGCGGCGGCCACCAGATGGCGCACATCGAGTATCCCGGCCTGCCCACCGACTACGTGATGGAGATGGTGCACCGCTTCTACGACGAGTACTACTTCCGTCCCAAGGCGGCGTTCCGCGTGGTCTGGAAGGCGATCGTCAACCGCGACCTGCCTCGGCTCTACGTCGAAGCCAAGTCGTTCCTGAAGCTGCGCGCGCAGCGCAACAAGATGGTGAAGGAAGCGCGCAGCCAGCAGGCCAAGCCACCCGCTCCCGTCGGCGCCGGCGCGTAAGCGGCACTCTGATCCCAGTCAATCGAGGGCGGCGCATTTGCGTCCGCCCTCAGTTTCTTTACGACCTTCTACATCGGAACTGCAGCAGATACTGGACTGATGGCTCATCACACACTCTCGCCGCGCCAATATCTGATCCTGGGTCTGGTTGCTGTCTGCGCCCCGCTGGGCGATAGTTGCCTTGCGCGCGGCATGACGGCGATTCCGGCAATCTCGCTCGCGCATCCCGGCGCGCTCATCGCCGCCGTCTTCACGCCCTGGATCGCGCTCGGCATCGCCCTGCTGATCGGCTTCTTCGCCAGCTATCTCACCGCGCTCTCCTGGGCCGATCTCACCTTTGTCCTGCCCGCCACGGCTTTTGGCAACGTCATCGTCGCGCTGCTTCGCGCGCTTCTGGCTGCACGAAACCATCTCGCTCGAGCGCTGGGCCGGCATCGTGCTCATCACCCTCGGCGTGGGCTTCGTCGCGCAGGGGCCTTCGCTCACCGAGCATCCAACTCCGCCTCGCCGAAGAGTCCGCAGCCAGTCGAGCCCGCAGTCAGGAGGTCGAAGCGCGATGACGCATCTCCCTCCCTGCCGTCGCTCTTGCCGCAACCCTGAATCCCTGGCTTGCCGCTGCGATGATCGCCGCCGTCGTTCTCACTTCGACCACCGGCGAAGTGCTGACCGCCGCCGCCATGAAATCCATCGGCGACCTCGACGAGATTCGCGCGCACTCCGGACTGAAAGGCGCCATTCGCGCCGTCGCTCACCTGCCCGCTCTTCTTCGCCGGAGTGTTCTTTCTTGCTGCTGGCCTTTTTCTCGCTGCTCTTCGCGCTGAATCATCTGAACCTGAGCCTCGTCGCCCCAGCCTCCGCCTCGCTCACGCTGGTCACCAACGCCATCGCCGGCAAAATCTTCCTCAAGGAAAATGTCGACCGCCGCCGCTGGGCCGCCGCCGTGCTGGTCTGCATCGGCGTGTATCTGCTCGCGCATTGAGTAATAGCCCGCAAGCTGCGCCATGATTGCCCACTTGCCGAGGATTACTGAAAGAATCGCATCAGGCCACGCGGCTTCAAGTCCGCGTTGAGAATTGCTTCGCGGCTCGCCGATTGCCGCGCACACCGCTTCCGCCGCGAGATGCCCGCTGCGCGCCGCGCTCTCCATCGTCGAGGGCCATCCCGTCGCAATCCAGTCGCCGGCCAGCACGCAATTCGGCCACGGCGACACAGACCCTGGCCTTGCAGCGTCGATCCCCGGCGGCACGGTAAACGTCGCGCGCACTTCCTTCACCAGCGCCGCCTTTTCCAGCTTCGCCTCGGCAACCGCGGGAAAGAACTCCGCCAGCTCCCGCACCGCCAGCTCAATCGCCTCTTCGCGGCTCAGCGCCGCAAATTTCTGCGACGCGCTTACCACCAGCTCCAGATAACTGCCCTTCGTCTTGCGCCACGGCTGCAGCCGGCTCTTGTTGTACATCCAGTGAATCTCGCGGTCCAGCAGCACGGCATGATCCAGCGTCCGTAATCTCGCGGTCAAACCAAAGATGCACGCTGCAGATCGGCCCGTGCTCGTGGCGCTCGATCTGCTCGGCAAGCGCTTCGGCCCCATCGGCCGGCGGCATGTGCGGCAGCAGTTTCGCCGTGGCCTCAAACGGCAGCGCCAGCACCAGAAAATCCGCCACCAGCACGCCCGCTCGTGTCGTCAGCGTCCACTGCGATGTCTCTTCGTCCCACTCCGCGCTCTCCACACTCGCGTTGAAGACAACCTCGCCGCCGTGCTCGCGCAGATACTGCTCAGCGCCCGCCATACAGCTCGCTCAGCGGCACGCGTGCTCATCCCCATGCTGCCCGCCTGCGCCGAATTCAAAAACAGCTCGCGGATCACCTTCGCCGCGTACGGCAGCGCAATCACATCCACATCCGCATTGAGCGCGCTCGCAATCACCAGCCGCCAGAAGCGATCGATCGCGCCCGGCGTCTGCCCATTGCGCTTGAGCCACGCGCCCAGTGTCTCCTGTGAATCCGCTGGCACCGGCCGCATCAGCGCCCGAAACGCGCGCGCCAGCGCGATCTTGTCTGCACGCGTGAATGCCTTCGCGGCAAGCAGTCTTGGCAACCCATGCAAAGGCGCCGGCAACCACCGCGACAGGCCCAAGCAGCGTCCGCCGTCCGCCTGGCTCGATCATCGTCATCGAGCTCGTCCAGTGGATTCGTTCCGCCACGCCGATGCGCCGGTAAAACCCAATCAGATTCGTGCAGCAGCCAAACAGCACATGCTGGCAGTTGTCGATCACTTCATCGACGCCCGGATGCCGATAGGAACTCGCGCGCCCGCCCAGGTAGCCGCGCCGCTCCACGAGCTTCACGCGCAGCCCGGCCTCGGCCAGCGCGCACGCCGCGCTCATGCCGGCCACGCCCCCGCCAACCACAACCACCGTTTTGCTTATGACAGCCTCTGGCTCGCCCACGCTCTCATCCGCTCCGCATAAGTTCCTCTTCTATGATCGCCCATGCCGCTGCATCGCAGCATGTGCGGCGATCGTGGCAAATTCCGCTCGCGCACCGAGTAGCAAACGGCGACCTAATTTTAAGGGGACTCAGCGAAGTGAAGCCAGCCAAGCCCTAGTAATGGGACTGATGCGAGCGAGCGTGTGGTTGGAATGACGCGCTGGTATCATGTGAGCAGGCCGCTACCCCAATGCGGCGAAGTGGGCGGTTAGCTCAGTTGGTTAGAGCGCCTGCCTTACAAGCAGGAAGTCGGGGGTTCGAGTCCCTCACTGCCCACCAGCCTTCGTCCGCTGTGGCGGAATACTCCGCCAGCCCTGCCATCTCCGCCGACCTCGCTTGATAAACTCACCCAGTGGGCCGTCTCATTGTCAATGCCGATGATTTTGGGCTGACGTCGGGTGTGAACCGGGCCATCCTCGAATTGCACTTGGCCGGCGCCGTCAAAAGCACGTCGCTCATGGCGCGAGCCGCGGCCGTGGACGAAGCCATCGACATCGCCCGCTCCACCCCCACGCTCGGCATCGGATGCCACGTCGTGCTGATCGACGGCGAGCCCGTGCTCCCGCCGCATCAAATCCCCACACTCATCGATTCGCGAACCGGCCGCTTCCGCGAATCACTCTCGACTTTTTTGTTGCACCTCTTCGCAGGCCGCATTCGCGCCACCGAAATCGAGGCTGAAGTCGCAGCGCAGATTACCCTGCTCCAGCGTGGCGGCCTTCGCCTCACCCACGTTGACACGCACAAACACCTGCACATTTTTCCCGCCGTACTTCGTCCCGTCTTGCGCGCCGCTCGCGCTTGCGGAATTCGCGCCATACGCAACCCATTCGAGCCTGCATGGGCCATCCGTGCCACGCATGGCGCTGCCTTGGCTCGCGTCGCCCAGGTCAGTGTCCTGCGGTGGCTGGAGCCTGTCTCCCGCCGAATGATCGCGCAAGAAGGATTCGTCAGTACCGATGGCACCATCGCCGTGGCGGGTACTGGAATCCTTGACGCCGCCACCCTCCGTTCCCTGCTCCAGAAACTCCCTGCCGGCACATGGGAGCTCGTCACCCATCCCGGCTACAACGACGCAAGCCTCACCAAGGTCCATACCCGCCTCCGCGCCTCGCGCGACATCGAGCGTCAGTCCCTGCACGCTGTTCAGGAATTCCCTGCCATTCAGCTCGCCTCCTACGCCTGTTTTGCCGAGCCCGCCCCACTCACCGGCTAATCGCGCGCACCGTGCCCCAACGCTTTCGCCCGCTCACTTGCTGCATCTTCCTTCAACCTCAGCGCGTCCAAACCTTAGCGGCAATTTTCTTTTAGATAAGAGAAGGCTTCATGCGCATCGGGATTACCTGTTATCCCACATATGGCGGCTCCGGCGTGGTTGCCACCGAGCTTGGAATTGAGCTGGCCGCTCTCGGCCACCAGGTCCATTTCATTTCCTATTCGCAGCCCTTCCGGCTCAACGGCCGTGACGACGGCATCTTTTATCACGAAGTCCCAGTCTCCAACTACCCGCTCTTCGAGTTCCCTCCCTACGACCTCGCTCTTGCCTCGCGCATGGCCGAAGTCGCCGAATATTACTCGCTCGATCTGCTCCACGTGCACTACGCCATCCCCCACTCCGTCAGCGCGCTCCTCGCGCGGCAGATGCTTGCGACCCGCGGCCGCCGCCTGCCCTTCATCACCACTCTTCATGGCACCGACATCACTCTCGTCGGCCTCGACCGCAGCTATCTCCCCATCACCCGCTACGCCATCCAGGAAAGCGACGGCGTCACCAGCATCTCGGACTACCTTCGCGAAAAAACCATCGCAGATTTCGAAGTCACCCGTCCCATTGAGACCATCACCAACTTCGTCAACTGCGATGTCTACACTCCCATCACCGATGAGGCCCAACGAGCTGAAGCGCGCAAACGCTTCGCCCGACCGGGTGAATCCATCCTGATGCACCTCTCCAACTTCCGCCCCGTCAAGCGCATCACCGACGTGGTCAAGGTCTTCGCCAGCGTTGCCCGCGAAGTCCCCGCCCAATTGCTCCTCATCGGCGACGGACCCGATCGCTCCTCCGCCGAGTGGCTCGCCCACGAGCTCGGCATCCACGCCCGCGTCCACTTCCTCGGCAAGCAGGAGCACGTCAGCGATCTTCTCGCCCTCGCCGATCTCTTCTTGCTGCCAAGCCAGTTGGAATCCTTCGGCCTCGCCGCACTCGAAGCCATGGCCTGCAAAGTCCCCTCCATCGCCACGTGCGTCGGCGGCATCCCCGAACTCATTTCTGACGGCGTCACCGGCTTGCTCTATCCCGTCGGCGATGTCGATGCCATGGCCGCAGGGGCTTTGAAGCTTCTTTCCGATCCGCCGCGCCTCCTCGCCATGCGCGAAGCCGCCCGCAAAGATGCGAAAAAACGCTTCTGCTCCAATCTCGTCGTCCCCCACTACATCCGCTACTACGAACAGGTACTGGAAACATCGGGCGCCTAGGCGAATCTCCACAATATTCCCGCCTCCCGCTCCGCCCCCGGAAGGATGGATGTCGAGGCTGAACCCTTACGCTCTTCACCACCCGCGCGGCTCCAAAAAAATTTGCAAATCCCTCAAATAGTTCTTGTCAAAAGCACCGCCCGGCGGCATATCCTGCTTCCACCGGAGGTCATCCATGAAGTTTAGGAAATTCTTGTGCCTTGTTGCGATCTGTTCCCCCATGCTGCTTTGGGCCCAGGCTGGAAGCCATTTTGACGGTAATTGGACCACGACGATGGCATGTGACGCGAGCGCTCACATGCCTGCCTACCAGTGGAAATTCCTCAGCACGATTACCAACGGTGCTTTCCACGCCCAGCACGGCGAGGAGGGAGGCCCCGGCTACCTCGTCATCGACGGCCCTGTCAACGCCGACGGCAGCGCGAAGCTGCACGCCAAAGGCACAGTGCAGGCAGGAAAGGCAGGCCTCGTAACCCAACTCAAAGGCAATAAATACGACTACAACATCGAGGCCAAGTTCACTGACACTTCAGGCACGGGCAAGCGCGACGAGGGCGCCGGCATTCTCGGCCGCCCCTGCAGTTTCGAATTCACCAAGCAGGCCGACACCGGCGCCCCACCCGCCGGCGCAGCTCCTCCAGCGGATGCTGCCCCGCCGGCTGCCCCACCACCCGCCCAGTAATCCCGCCCAAAAAATCAAAGGCGGCACCGGAATCCACCGCTGCCGCCCCCAGGCACCAATTTTGTTTTTGTCTTCTGATCCCTGTTCTCCGATCTCTGATCCCTGTTCCCTGCCCTTCTAAAGCGTCCGCTTGAACAGCGGCGTCGCAATCAGCAAAGAGGTGATTCCAAAGAAGGTCAGGAACGCGAGATCCCCCTTGATGGCAACCCATCCGCCATCTTTGAGAAGAACGGCCTTGAAGCCATGAATCGCGTAGGTGAAAGGATCCACAACGGACATCGCCTGCATCCACTTGGGGAAAGACGCCGTGGGATACATCGCGCCTGAGGGATATAACAGGAGCACATTGAGCACGCCAAACATGGCGCGCGGTACCAGCGGATCATCGACACGTACCATCAACAGAAACATCATGCCATTGAAGGCAATGGAGCCTGCAATGATGAGGCTCAACATCTGCATCATGATCATGGGATGAAAGACGACACCCAGGCCGGCAATGAGCGACCCGATGACCCCGATTGACATTCCGCTCAGCGTCGCCTTGACGGCGCCGGCGATGTTGAGGCCGAAAACAAGCTCCAGCTTGGTGATCGGCGTGACCAGGTAGCCTTCGTGCACGCCGCGCGCCTTGTCGTCGATGTAGAGCATGCCGCCGCCGATCATCACCGAGATATACATCGCCAGCGCCACTGTCATCGGCAGAAGATACTTCAGATAATTCACGTATGGGTAAAGCTCCACGATCTCCAGCGCGATCGACTTCGACAGCCGGTCCTGGATCTGCGGCGCGTTGATCGCGTCGACCAGCGACTGCATCTCGGATTCGAGAGTCGACGAGGTGAACAGGTCGGAGTTGTCGACGACAATGCCGAGCTTGGGCGCGTCCTGCGCGTAAACGCGGCGCGAGTACCGCTCCGGGATGATGACCGCGGCGTCGATTTTGCCGGTGCGCACGTCCTCGCGCGCCTGCACTTCATTGGGATAGTCGATGGTGGTGAAGGTTTTAATGTTAACGGCGACGGCATCGAAGGCCTCGCGTACCTTTCGCGCTTCAGGCCCGTGATCGTGATCGACCACGGCCACGTGCGTACCCACAATCTTGCCGCCGAACGCGTTGCCGATGATAATTAGCTGCAGAATCGGCAACATCAGCGACATGATCATCAACGTGGGCGAGCGGAAAAACTTGCGCATCTCGCGCTCGATGATGGCAAACATTCTGTTCATGGCTGCGCTCCCGGCCGCGGCGGCATGGTGAAAACCGGCTTCACCTGCTCGTCGCGCAACTGCCGCCCCGTGTAGTGGATAAACACATCGTCCAGAGTCGTATTTTGTACACTCAGCGAAGTCAGCGTCTCGCCCAGGCTCGCCGCCATCTCCACCAGTTGCATCGTGGTCTTCGATCCCGACGTGGTCAGCACGCGATAGAAGCCGGCGCTTTCCGGTTCCACGCTGGTTACACCTTCAAGTTGTTTCAACCGCTCCTGCCACTCTTCCGTCTCGCGGTCAAAATGCACTTCCACCACATTCGCGCCCGCCACGCTGTTCTTCAGTTCCACGGGTGTGCCCAGTGCCACCAACTTGCCGTGATCCACAATGGCGATGCGGTCGCAGAGCTTGTCTGCCTCTTCCATGTAGTGCGTCGTGAGCAGCATGGTCAGGTTGCGTTGCTTCTTCAGCTTGTCCAGCATTTCCCAAACCGCGATGCGCGAAACCGGATCGAGCCCCGTCGTTGGTTCGTCGAGAAAAAAGATCCGTGGGTTGTGCACCAGTCCGCGTGCAATCTCCAGCCGTCGTCTCATGCCGCCTGAAAGTGTCTTGGTTTGCGCGTCGCGCCACTTGGTCAGATCTACGGCCTCCAGCACCTCGGCAATGTTCTTTTCTCGCGTTCCGCGCGGCACCCCGTAGAGCTTCGCGTAAATCACCAGGTTCTCTTCCACGGTCAAATCCTGGTCGCTGGTCAGCGCCTGCGGAATCACCCCAATCGCGCGCCGCACATCGTCTGGATCGTCCGCGACGTTGTGTCCGGCCACAATCGCTTTCCCCGCTGTCACTGGGATCAGCGTCGTCATCATGCGGATCAGCGTGCTCTTCCCCGCTCCATTCGGACCCAGTAGTCCGAAGATCTCTCCCTCTGAAACGCTGAAGCTCACATCCTTCACCGCTTCAAAATCGCCGTACTTCTTCACGATATGTTCGACAGCGATCGCGATGGGCCTGGGCGCACCATTCCCGTTCGCCGTCACTTCGTAATTCGACGCCGCGCTCACTGCTTCACCAGTTTGGCTTTGGGAATGTAGATCTGGGCTGTCATGCCCGGAACAAACTTTTCGCCCGGATTGGGAATCAGCAGTTTTAGCTGAATGGTTTTGATGTCGCGCTTCATGCCGCTGACATCGCGCTGTGTCGCAAAGTCGCCTTCGGCCGCTTTGGCAATCACCTTTCCATACACGGTTTCACCGCTTGGCATCACGACGCGCAGCGAATCGCCAAGCTCGACACTGTCGGCCTGCGTCTCCGGCAATGGTGCATAGACCCAGGTTTGCGTGAGGTCCATGATGGTTACGATCGGAGCGCCCACAGTGACGACTTCACCCTGCCGCGCCGCCCACACATCCACTTTTCCTGCGATCGGCGACTC
Source organism: uncultured Acidobacteriaceae bacterium (assembly GCA_963758785.1). GTDB lineage: Bacteria > Acidobacteriota > Terriglobia > Terriglobales > Acidobacteriaceae > Telmatobacter. The sequence continues at coordinate 642,787 of CAVWXA010000002.1, read as the reverse complement.
CACTTGCGCATAGCTTTCCTCAACCCGAGCCTCTTCCGCCAGCGCCCGGGCATTCGCCTCAGCATCGCGATTTTCGTCCACTGTCCGTGCAGAAACCTGCGTCAACAACTCATGCGCCTTCGCCTGCCGTAACTCAGCCTCCGCTGCAGCCACATTTCCCTTCGCCGTATTCACTGCCGCTTGCGCCGCCTGCAGGCTGGTCTCTGCTTCATCCTGTGCCTGCGCGCTCATGATTCCCTGCTTTGCCAATGCCACTGTCCTGCTGGTGTCGGCCTGCTGATGCGCTAGATTGGCCTCCGCCTGGGCCAAAGTCGCCTGCGCCGCCCTCACCTGCGCCTCCGCGCTTACGGCTGCGCTTGAGGTCTCGCCCTGGTTCTGGTGTTCCGTCTCCTCCGCTTCACTCAACTTCCATTTGTCACTCGCCGCTGTCGCCTCAGCCGCTTTTGCGGCTGCCGCCAGATCCTCGCTCTCAATCGTCGCGATCAACTCTCCGGCCTTCACATCCTGGCCTTCTTCCACCGTCAGCGTCTGGATGCGCCCCGGTATCTTCGAGCTCACCACCACTTCATTGGCGTCCACGGTGCCGATCAGCTGAAGGTCGCCGCCGCGCGGCACCGTCGCCAGGTACCAGATCAGCGATCCCACGGTCAGCAGGCCCAGAATCAGAAAAACTCGGTTGCGTGCGTTCACTTCTTCTTCACCTCAATCCTTTAAAATCGGCGCAATCGGGCATCGGTGTATCACTCAGGACACGCGCCGCCAACTCCGCGCCGCGCTTCCGATCGATGAAGATCGCCTGTCCCAGAAACTCCACCAGCGCCACTCGCCTCGCCCGCAGCACTTCTGGATCGAACGGTTCGATCGGCGCCACCAGCCGCCACACGGGCGCGCTTAAAAAATAGAAGACGTTCCCTCCCAGCGCCGACAGGATCATTTGCATCCAGTCCACCTCGATCAGTTCGCCGGAAGCGATTCCCTCTCGCACCATCGACAGAAACATTGCCTGCAGTGGCGCGAAGATCCGTTTTACGAGGATGGGCAGCATCCCCTCTTCGCCTTTGTGTAGCCGCATCATCTCCTGCTGCATCAAGCTCTGGAACTCGCGCTGCGTCAAAATCCGGTCGAAATGTTCGAGCGCCGCCCTCAATAGCCGCTCTCCCGGGCTGGCTTCCCGCAAAAATACCGCCATCGACCTGTCGCGTATACGCCCTGACACCATCTCCAACGCGGCTGCGTACAGCTTCTCCTTGCTCTCGAAGTAGTAATAGAGCAGCGCCTTGTTCACGCCTGCCGCCGCAGCGATTTGTTCCGTGCGCGCCCCAGCGAGACCATTGGCGCTGAACTCTCGCAAGGCAGCATCCAAAATACGCGCCCGCGTCTCCGCGGAACGCTCTGCCTGGGCTTCATTTGTGGAATGCGGTGTCATAATTAACTAACTGGTTAGTAAATTACATTAAATCGAGCTCTTCTGGCAAGCCCTCATCGTCTGCCTCACTTGAAATAATTCTTAAGCCTCTTTTTTTCTGACGGATGCCGTCAACGGTTCAACTCGGGCCTCGCAAGGCGGCGGGCAGGGTCGTTGTCGGCATAGACTCGCCACTTCGCAATTGTGCCCTCTTCAACGGGGGCCATGATGGCCGCCGGGCTCTGCCACGGTTTCCCGACGCCCACCTGTCCGCCATGCGCGAGCGTCCCTTGCGCCATACTCAACATCACCACCAGCGGACCATCGCAGAATGTTTCTTCCTCGGCGATCGCGTGGTCCGGGACCATGCCGAAGTTTCTCTCCCAGCCCGTGACGATCGCTTCCCCGCCTTCAGTCACGCTCCCTGGAGAATCGATAATTATGTTCGCTGGTCGTCAGTCCTGCCATCTATCCAACGTTTTGGCGGTTGATTGCCCGCACAAAAGTCTTTGCAACAGATTCGGCCGATTCGTTCATACAGCCTCGCTTTCCATCGCCTCCAGCAAGGCCGCCGCCATGTTGTTCAACGGCGTCACGATCCCGTGTTTCCTGCCCTTCCGCACAACCGCACCATTCCGCGCGTCCCATTCGGTCCGCCGGCCCGCCAGGCGATCAGCCAGTAGAGAGTTCACTGAGTCCGGAGGTTGTTTCCGGTATTGTGCCAATATCTCTTCCGGCAGTGACTCCGCCAGGCACGCACCCTCAGCTCGTCCCACCGCGGCGCATTCCGCTATCATGCCCAGTGCGAGCTGCCCCATCGTTTCGTTGCGCAGCACGCCGCTTGGCTTCAGCGTCAGCGCGCTCAGTGCACCAGGAGCATTCACGCACAGCTTCCACCACATCGCTGTGATGAAATCGCCGGTCAGCTCCAACTTCAAATCCGGCTTTGCACTCTCGACGCTGAACAGTTCCGCAAAACTCCGTCCCAACGCCGAATCCTCCGCTTTGATCAGCGCGCCGCCGCGCACGTGCACTTTGTCCTGGGCCTTCCGTTCGACCGGGCAATCAATCACCACCGGAAGCAGCCGGTCCGCTGGCACAAACTGCGCGAACCGCTCGCGATGCTCCACTCCGTTCTGAATCACCGCAACCGGTGCACCATTTGCGCACAGCCCTGCAAACCACTCTGCCGCGCCCGCCGCGTCATAGGCTTTGGTCGCCACCAGCACCCAATCCACTGTCTTCGCCAGCTTCGGATTGCTCTCATTCCGAGCGTGCACCTGGACTGGGCCGGCGGGCGTATCCACCGTCAGCGACGGAAGCGGCCTCCGCGTGCAAAGAGTGATCTCATTTTTGCCGGCGGTCTCAAGCAACGATGCCAAGGCACCACCAATCGCTCCAACTCCGACTATCGCTACACGCGCCATGCCACTCCTCAACCTCGATCCGTTGACATCCCTGGCCCCCGTTCCCTATTCCCTGCTCCCTGTTCCCTGTTTTAATCAAACACCACCGTCTTGTTCCCATAGCAAAGGATCCTTCGGTCCAGATGCCACCGCACCGCCCGCGACAGCACCATGCGTTCCAGATCGCGTCCGCTTGCCACCAGGTCCTCCACCTGGTCCCGGTGCGAAATCCTTGCCACATCCTGCTCGATAATCGGTCCGTCATCGAGCACCTCGGTCACATAGTGGCTCGTCGCACCAATCAGCTTCACGCCGCGCGCATGCGCCGCGTGGTATGGCCGCGCTCCAGTGAACGCCGGCAAAAATGAGTGATGCACGTTGATAATTGCCGCAGGATAGTGCGCAACAAACTCCGGGGACAGAATCTGCATGTACCGCGCCAGCACTACCAGTTCCACCTCGCAGCGCGACAGAATTTCGAGCTGTCGCCCTTCGGCGTCCGCGCGCGTCCCGGCCGAAACCGGCACATACTCGAACGGTACGCCGTAGAACCTCGCCAGGTTCTCCACTTCACGGTGGTTCGAAACAATCACTGGAATTTCGCAGACCAACTCGCCCGTCCGCCACCGGTGCAGCAGGTCGGCCATACAGTGCAAATATTGTGAGCAGAAAAGTGCCACTCTCGCCGGCCGTGCACTCGACGTCAGCTTCCACCTCATGCCGAGCTCGGCGGCAATTGGGGTGAAAATGCGCCTGAATTCCTCCAGATCGAAACTTTTATCACCTGCCGCACTGGCACTCAAGTCGTCCGAAGGGCCGCCGTCTGCAAGACCCCACTCCACGCGCATGAAAAACAGGCCCAGGTCGCGGTCGATGTGCTGGTCTGCATGCAAAATGTTCGCGCCCCGCTCGTACAGCAGCCCCGACACGCGCGCCACCAGTCCCTTGCGGTCTGGGCAATCGATCAGCAGAACAGCGGAATCCTTCATCTCCATTTCAGATTACGACACCGCGCACGCGAACCTGCTAGCTCCGCTAACACCGCGAACTCCGCTAGCCCCGCTCGCCTTTCGTCAGTCGTAGTACTCGAGCCCCAGGTGCGTAATCAAGTCTGCGCCCATGATATGCCGCAGCGTGTTCTTCAGCTTCATCGATTGGATGAAGAGATCGTGCTCAGGGTATAGACCCGGCGCGGTTTGCGGCGATTTCAGATAGAAGCTCAGCCATTCCTGAATCCCGATCGAGCGCAATTCCGGCGTCCGCTTCGCCAGATCGAGAAACAGCACCAGGTCGAGAGCGATTGGCGCAGCCAGAATCGAATCCCTGCACAGGAAATTGATCTTCAGTTGCATCGGATAGCCCAGCCAGCCGAAGATGTCGATGTTGTCCCACGCTTCCTTCTCGTCTCCACGCGGCGGGTAGTAGTTGATGCGAATTTTGTGGTAGATGTCCTTGTACAAATCCGGGTAAATCTCCGGCTGAAAGATGTACTCGAGCGAACCAAGCTTCGACTCTTCCTTGGTCTTGAACGATTGCGGCTCGTCCAGCACTTCCCCGTCGCGATTGCCCAGGATGTTAGTCGAAAACCATCCGTTGACACCCAGCATCCGCGCCTTGAATGCCGGCGCCAGCACTGTCTTCATAAACGTCTGCCCGGTCTTGAAGTCCTTCCCGCAAATCGGCGCGGCATTCTTCTTCGAAAGTTCAATCAACGCCGGAATATCGACCGTCAGGTTCGGCGCGCCATTCGCAAACGGCACGCCTTCTTTGAGTGCCGCGTAGGCATAAATCTGCGACGGCGCAATCCCGATATCGCTTTTCTCCAGTCCCCGCTCAAATGCCGCAATCGACTGGTGCACCGCCGCCGGTTCCATAAAAATCTCCGTCGATCCGCACCAAATCATCACCACGCGGTCCACTGTCTTCTTGAATGCGCGGATATCGGCCATCACCTGTTCGGCAAGGTCGCGCTTGTTCTTGCCCTTCTTTACGTGCGTGCCGTTCAGCCGCTTGACGTAATATCGGTCGAAAACCGCCGGCATCGGCTTGATCTTTTCGAGATACGGCTTCAATTCCTGCAGCGTCTCGCTCTTCAACACCTGCGCGTGCGCGGCAGCTTCATAGACGTTGTCTTCAAAAATGTCCCATCCCGTAAAAACAATATCGTTCAAATTCGCCAGCGGAACAAAATCCTTGATCCGCGGCGATTTCTTATCCGTCCTCTTCCCCAGCCGGATCGTCCCCATCTGCGTCAGTGAGCCAATCGGCTTCGCCAGCCCTCGGCGAACCGCTTCCACGCCGGAAATCATGGTCGTAGCCACTGCGCCCAGCCCAACCACCATCACGCCCAATTTCCCCTTAGCGGGCGCAATCTTCGACGCGGCGCTCTTTGGGCTGCTCTTCTTCTTCATCGCCATTCTTTTTCCTGACCGTCCTTTGCAAATGATTTCGAAATCAGTTTCACTTTTCCGTCAAGCGCCTGGAATCCCTGCGCCCTCGCCAACTCCGCCTACTGGCTAACCAACTATCTCGCTGAATGGCTGACTTGCCGGCTTTTTCACGCCGCATTCGCCTGTCGCGAACGGCTCACATGCGACCACACAAACCACACTGCCCCCACCACCAGCGCAATCTCCACGGCAAGATGGAAGCGATGGAACGCCGCGTAAAACCTAGGATCGGTGTGCCACTTCTCCCCAAGCCTCATGCCCGCGTAAGCCAGAAAGATGTACCAAATCCACGAGCCAAGCGACGTGTAAATGTGAAAACGCAGTCGCGGCATCCGCGCAATTCCCGCAGGAAACGAAATGAATGTCTGCACGACGGGCATCATGCGCGCCAGCAAAACCGCGATCGATCCGTACTTTCCAAAGAACCAAGTCATGCGATCCAGATCGTGCTGGCTCATCAACACCCACTTGCCGTAGCGCTCCACAAGCGGCCGCCCACCCTTCGCGCCAATCCAATATGCGATTGCTGAGCCAATATTGCAGCCCACCATCCCCACCGTCGCCACCAGGAACAAATTGAAGCGCCCGAGATAAACCAGGTAGCCGGAAAACGGCATGATGATTTCTGAAGGAAGCGGAACGCCCGATGAATTGATCGCCATCAGTGCAACGATGCCGGCATAACCTCCGGCTCCAATCACACGTGTCACAAACTCCACCAGCAGGGCCAGTATCTTTTCACTCATGAGCGTTCTCAGTATATAGGCCGCAGATTCGCTTTCGACCGCCCGTTGTGCCGCCACTGAGCGAAAACAATCATGCACACGTCTGCAATTCTCATTTGTTAGGATGAGGTGTGATCGCACCCAGAATGGCAGGAGGCTCCGTGCCCGATTTCCCCCCAGTTCCGCTCACTCTTGAAGGCTCCAGCGTACTTCATCAGTTCTTCCGTTTCGACTGGAAGGCCTGGCGGGCCTGCTCCGACAGCGATCGCAAAAACATCATCGCCAACGCCGTTGCGACCCTCCAGAAGCTCGAGCGCAAAGACGCGAATGCCCCCTTCCACAGCGCGCTCTACTCGCAGCTCGGCCACAAAGGCGATCTGATGTTGATCCATTTTCGCGATTCGCTCGAAGCCCTCAATCGAGTCGAACTCGACCTCGCCCAAACGCCGCTCTACGATTTTCTCGAATCACGACACTCTTACGTCTCGGTCGTCGAGCTAGGCCTCTACGAGTCCACCCGCAAAACATACGAAGCCGCCGCATCCAAGGGATTCGAGGCCCACTCTCCCGAATGGAACGCCGAAATCTCGGCATCTCTCGACCGCGCCTCCTCCGCCATGGCCACGCGCCTTTTCCCCGCCATCCCCGACAGTAAATATCTTTGCTTTTATCCCATGGATCGTAAGCGCGGCGAGCAGGTCAACTGGTACACCGTGCCCTTCGCCGAGCGCCAGCGCATGATGCACGAGCACGGCCTCATCGGACGCCGCTACGGCGACCGGGTCAAGCAGATCATCTCCGGATCAATTGGATATGACGATTGGGAGTGGGGCGTCTCGCTCTTCGCCGACGATCCCGTCGTCTTCAAAAAGCTCATCTACGAAATGCGCTTCGACGAAGTCAGCGCCATCTATGCTCTCTTCGGCCAGTTCTACATCGGCCTGCGCCTGCCTGTAGAGAAATTGCCCGCATGGCTAAACGGCAACTTGTAGCGCCGCGCCCCATCCCCGCCCCTCACGCGTCAACATGGTTGCGGAGAAATTCCATCATCGCCACCTTGTGTTCATCGGCGATCGAGCTCGATATCCGGTGCATCTCCTCTTCAGGCAGCGCCGCAAAGTTCCATGCCAGCGCGGCGTTGCGTTCCACATACTCGCGTTTGGGCATTCCAATCACCGCCGCGCTCACCGGCAAGCTCATGGAGTAATAAATCAGCTTCTCCACCGGCGCTTTGTCTTTGAGCCAGTCCTGCCCAAAAACCTTCATGGCAATCACACCGAGATTCTTGCGCTTGGCCACCGGCAACGCGACGGTTTCAAAGTTGCCCTGCGGCATGGGAATCGCCGTAGTCTTCACTCCGAATTCCATGCGCGTCAATCCCGCGTTCAGCGCCATCTGCGTGCAATCAAAGTCGTGCCGCTCCAGTGCCGCGGCCAAAGTTTGCGGATCGCTGTGGCTGGTAACGCCCACAAAGCGCGTCATCTTCTGGTCGCGCGCCCAGTAGAGCGCCTTCAAGGCACCATCCGGCGCTTCAATCTCGGCCAGCTCGTCAGGCCCTCCCAGCCCGTGAATGTGCAGCACATCCACATGATCAGTCTGCAACCTCTGCAGACTGGTCTCGATCATGCGTTTAGCCTCGTCAGCTTTGCGCCCGCTGAACTTGGTCGCCAGGAACACCTCCTTGCGCCGCGTCTTCAATACTTCGCCGATGCGCATCTCGCTCTCGCCATGTTCGCCGTACTCGTGGGCCGTATCGATATAGGTGATGCCGAGATCGATCGCATGGTTCAGCACGGCAATTGCCTCATCGGCGTCCTGATACGTCAGATACCGGCTGCCCCCGCCGAAAGCGAGAATCGAAACTTTCTCACCAGTCTTGCCGAACTCGCGCTTCGGCATCTGTTTGGTTTCAGCGAAGGCCATGCCCGGAAGTAGCGCAGTCGCGCAGCCCAACGCAGATGCTTCGACAAATTTTCGGCGTGAAATGTTCATGGTTCCCTCCAGCGCATCTATCTTCGCACGATCGGCAATATGCCGGCCCGATCTCCGGTGCAAGGCAAGCCGGCAGAGCGAAGTCGTATGACATCGTGCTCTCCTAATTGATGGACGGTTGGGCTGCAGATTCCACGACAACCACATCGACGGTGGCGCGTTCGGACCTCAGCTTGAGGCCGAGCTGCTCTTCGAGAGCGGTGAAGAGACCGGGATAGGGCGAATCTGTCGAAGCGCCGTCTCCGCGGTCGCGCGCCCAGTCCAGTTGGAAGTCGTAGCTGCCGGCCAGACCCGTTCGATTCACCACCACGCGGTTTTCTAGATCACGTAAACTCGTCAGCACGTCGGCAAAGCCGTCCATTGACGCGGCGCGGGCGGCAAGTTCTCCCCAGTTGATATCAATGCCGGGATCGCCGCCCTTCTCATTCGCGCCGTTTGCGGGCGTAGGCTTCATCTTTGGACCGGAATGGGCGACTACGAGGGCGAACACTGGCAAGGAGCGCTCGCCCCGCGTGACTCTGAGTTGGAAGCGATCGGCGAGGAGCGATTGCAGCATCAGCGCCCACTCCTTACCGCTCTGGTCGTCGGTCATCTTGTTCATGCGCGCTGCTTCCGCGTCATCCACCTTGGCGACGACATCGAATCGCTGGTTGCCGATCCATTCCGGGCCGCCGATGATCTGCGAATCCGACTTGAGACCGTAGGCTTCGCGAATCAGCCGGCGGACAGTGTAGTTCTGGATGGTGAGGCGATCGCCGGACTCGTCGAGATCGTCGCCCCACCTGCCGGGCCTGCTTGGCTTCACTGCGGCCACTTCGAAGGCCAGTCGCCTGCCTGCGGTCGTGGTGGCCGGCGATTCCTGCGCAATGACGGGCGTGGCCGATTGTCCAAAAAGACAGAGGATCGACAGTGCGGCGATCAGAAGCGCGCAGGGCGTGCCGGATCGGCGGCGCTTCCGTCCACAGCGCAACTCCCTGGCGAGCCCTTGTACCATGAAACAGCAGCACCTCTGAGAACAATGATGGCACCAAAGAAGACGAAGCAAAAGCCGGTACCCGCCACGAAGGCCGCCGTACACACGGCAGCACCGAAAAAATCGAGCCCCGCACCGAAAAAGACGAGCCTCGGTGTAAAAAAGACGCCGCCGCCGCGCGGCCCGCTCGCCCCAAATCGTACGAGTGAAGCCCGCGTCACCTCCATCCTCAAGGCCCTCGACGAAGCCTACCCCAATGCGGTCTGCGCGCTCAACCACCGCACGCCCTGGGAGCTTCTCGTCGCCACCATCCTCTCCGCGCAATGTACTGACGTGCGCGTCAACATGGTCACGCCTGAGCTCTTCCGCCGCTTCCCTACCCCCCAAGCCATGGCCCAGGCCACTCTTCCGGAGCTCGAAGCTCTCATCAAAACAACTGGCTTTTTCCGCAATAAAGCGAAATCCATCCAGGGCGCGGCGCGCAAAATAATTGCCGACTTCAACGGCCAGGTTCCCCAAACCCTCACCGAGCTCATCACTATTCCCGGCGCAGCCCGCAAAACCGCCAACGTCGTTCTCGGTGTCTCCTACGGCTTGGCTGAGGGCGTCGTCGTTGACACGCACGTCTTCCGTATCTCACGCCGCCTCGAGCTCGCCAAAGGCGACACGCCCGAGAAAGTCGAGCAGGAACTGATGCAGGTCATTCCCCGCGACCGCTGGATCAGCTTCTCACACCAGTTGATTCATCACGGCCGCCAGGTCTGCCTTGCCCGCAACCCCAAATGCAATATGTGCAACCTCGAGCCGCTCTGCCGCTCCAAAGACAAAACCTGGAGTTCATGAGGCAGTACGAATGCCGCCCATGTGGTGAATCCAGAATCCGCGCCAAGTTAGGGCTGTCATCTTGAGCGGAGTTGGGACGGGATTCGGCCAAACGGAGTCGAAAGATCTGCGTTTCCGGACCTCGGTCTATGCAAGAAATCAATGACTCAGGAGACCAGAACTGGTTACATAAACCGCATCTTGAAGGGCCACGACTTGACAGCTTAGTGAAAAAGCCCTGCGCAAGAGAGCTCTGTAACAAGGACACGGCTTGTCGGGGTCCCCACGGACAGGTCCTCGTTCGTGGGGTGACGTGAGCCGGGCCGCAAAAGCGTCACTATCAACATCGGGCTTCAGCCCCTGCCGACCCGCCTGCCCACGAATTCACTTTTTCACCACGCTATTGAGTCGCGCCATTAAAGGCCCATAAATAGCGGGGCTTTAGCCTTTGAGAGATGTCTTACGGGTGCCCCAGAACCTGTCCTGAAGGAAGCCGAAGGATCTCGATTTGAGACAAGGGAAAAATCCAGAGCTGCTACCCCTCCGTAAACCCGAGCTGCAGTTGCGAAAGCAACCAAATACTCGCCGATTCAAGCAATGCCTGGCCGCAAAGTCGACCTCAACAAAAATAACCAATCCTCACTGTTTCCCAAGTTATAACTTCCGAACAGCCGACTTTTCGTCCAAGTGGAGAGTCACCCACTGGAAATCGGTAAACACTGCGGTGTTTGAACTAAGCCTGCGGCGCGGCGGATGCTGCGGCAGCAGTGGTCCCCCAGCCTTTCAGGCCATTTAAGTTTTGGGTCACAAGGAGGTTTTTGTGACCCATCTTCGGCAGAAGATGCTGGATGAGCTCCAGCGTCGGAACTACTCACAGAACACTGTCAACACCTACCTGCACGCGGTAGAAGACTTCTCCAGGCATTTTCACCGCTCGCCAGACAGATTGGGCCCGGATCATATCCGGCAGTATCAGGCCTATCTGTTTCGAGAACGCAAGCTCCAGGCAGGGACGATTGCATTGTGCACCGCAGCTTTGCGATTTCTCTACGTCAAGACGCTGCGACGCCCGTATCTTCCCGAGCACATCCCCTTTCCCAAGCGCCCCAGGCAGCTGCCCGTTGTGCTCAGCCCCGAAGAGGTTCAGCGGGTGATTGATTCAGCAGAGAACCTGATGCGCCGCACCATGGTGATGACACTGTACTCAACCGGCATCCGCTGCTCGGAACTGTGCCATCTCAAGGTCTCGGATGTCGACAGCGAACGGATGGTCATTCGTATCCACAAGGGCAAGGGCGGACGCGACCGCGATGTTCTATTGAGTCCCAAGCTGTTGGAGACTCTTCGTGAGTACTGGCGCTGGATGAAGCCCAAGACCTACCTGTTCCCAGGCACTGTGAACAACTGGCGCGCAGATAAGCCGATTACCCCGAAGGTTGTGTGGGCGGCTGTGAACGAGGCTGGTAAGCGCGCCGGCATCAGTAAGCGCGTTGCACCTCATTTGCTTCGACACAGCTTCGCGACCCACATGCTGGAAGCCGGCGCCGATCTGCGCACCATCCAGGTTCTACTTGGTCATGCCAAGATCGGCGATACAGCACTTTACCTGCATCTGTCCCGTCGCCATCTGCAGGCAGTCGCCAGTCCGCTGGAAGCGATAGAGGTATCCAGTCCCAGCGAGGTAAAGCGGTCCCGGAGGAAGATCAAGCGGTGAGCCGGCCCACCCTCGAGGTGGCCGACATCGTCCGCGCAGCGGGCAACAGATTCTGGGAAGGGCACAAGTCTCACCTTGCATGGGTGCATCGCAAGGTGCTCGATGCCATCGTCCGGTGCCGCACCGCGGCACTGGGTGGTCATCGTGATAAGTGCGTCCGCTGCGGCCATCTGACCGCCTCTTACAACTCATGCCGCAATCGGCACTGCCCCAAGTGCCAGGGCAACGTGCGCGCCAAGTGGTTGGCCGCTCGTTCGGCCGAACTGTTGCCTGTTCCGTACTTCCATGTCGTCTTCACTTTGCCGCACGAACTCTCCGCTCTGATCCTTCAGAACAAGCGACTGCTCTACGATCTGCTCTACCGCACCAGTGCCGCATCGATGATCGAACTGGCTCGCCATCCCAGACACCTGGGAGCCGATATCGGATTTCTCGGCGTGCTCCACACGTGGGGACAGAACCTTGAGCATCATCCCCACGTTCACTACATTGTTCCCGCTGGCGGCCTCGCCCCCGATGGTTCCGGATGGATAGATTCCTCGCGCCGATTCTTCCTGCCCGTCAAGCGACTCAGCCGTGTCTTCCGCGACGAGTTCTGCGACCAACTCCGTGAGTTGTTTGAACAGGATAGACTGCAGTTCCACGGTTCACTGCTACAGCTTGCTTCACCTGGCGCATTCAGCCACTTCCTCTGGCAACTCGGCCAGAAGGACTGGGGCGTCTATGCCAAGCCGCCCTTCGGCGGCGCCGAACATGTCCTCAACTATCTGGCTCGCTACACTCATCGCGTTGCCATCTCCAACCATCGACTCGTGGCCTTTGAGAACGATCGCGTGTCATTCCGCTGGCGGGACTACGCTCACGGCGGCAAGAAGAAGATCATGACCGTTTCTGCCGATGAGTTCCTGCGCAGATTCCTTCTTCACGTCCTGCCCAAAGGCCTGGTCCGCATCCGCCACTTCGGACTGTTCGCCAACCGAAGACGCAGTGCTGAGATCCAACGCTGCCGCCAGTTGCTCGGCGCAACTGCACGCACTGATCCAACAGATGCGGCCAACCAGCTGCGTTGCCCCGCCTGCTTCGCAACCATGCTGGTCGTAGAACGATTCACGAGTGCTCAACTTTACTTCCAGTCCCACCCGAGCCTCGCCACCCCACGGAGGTCCAGCGTTGACAGCTCATAAAACATCCATGGCCCACGATGCATCTACCCCGGTCGCCCCATGGCATGCTCGCGCTTGCAACGCTATCCTATGCCCGCACGCTGCTCACGCACCCTGTATACGGCACTCGCGCACACCTTGCAGCACTCAACTCCGCTCTCTGAAAAGGCTCTTCTCCCTCGGCTGGCTCGGCTCCGTGCTCGCAATAGCCACGATCGGCGGGACGACGCGATTGAAAGTACATAAGTAGATCACCGCATCCGCCGCAAACGCCGCAGGCTCAGTTCAAACGATCCTATCGAAACTGCCCCGGACGAATGCGCCGGGCTCAACCTCGCCTCGTCTGCCAGGGCAGTCCCGATAGGAACCTAACGTTTATCATTAAGAATCGAAAAGAAGTACATATGGCCCGAGAGGGTCTACGGATTGCGCAGGTAGCACCGACTCTGTTTCGATGCGCGAAAGAGATCTAACCACGTGCCGCGTCATCGAAACTCGGATTCCAACTATCGGGGCGCCAAACGCCTTCATGTCCTGCTGGAGCATCGCATCGCCCGCCATGGACGCCGCGTGAAATTCGCGTCGATTCACGAGCATGTTCTGTCTCCTCGCCTGGTTGCTGTCTTTTTGTGAAGCGTTTAACCGATCTCAACTTCAAACTGGTAGATGCTCACGCTGACCGGCGGAACCTCCACCGACTGCGGAAATGCAGCCTGCTCGGTCTCAACGATTTTGACCACCGGCTCCTTGCCTGCTTCATTAGCGGAATTCACGCTGGGGGGCGCGATCTGGTACAGCTTGCCCCGTTCGCGCAGCTTGATTCCGCTGATACTTGGAGCAAAGCTGTGCCCGTCCTCCGTAGGGTTCACAACCGACAAAAGAAATTGCTTGCGATCGCCCGAAAACGCCGCGAGAACATCCAGAGGATAAGTGGGGCTTCCAGTAGGCGTTGGGCCCTTTGTCGACAAAATTAGTGCCGGGTACTTGCTGCTGGGGCGAATCTCCATCGACCACAATCGGAAACGCGTCCAGAAAGCAGGTCTGCATCAGCTTCATGACGACTCCCTCAGCAGGAAAGCCGACTGCGTCGCCGGTAATATCGGTAAGTAATCGCAGGCCTCCAGTCGCGCAACTGGCTGCGATCTTATCGGAGTGCCTGAACATTTCATGCAGACAAAGCGCATAGGAAAGGGCCGTAAGCATTCCCGGCAGCGGGTGGTTCTGGCGGCTTGCTGAGCGAGCACGATTGCCCCATTCATCGAAGATGAATTTGATGTTGCTCTCCTTCAACGATGGCATCTTTTCGATGTACTTGTTCCAACAATCGAAGGCGCCGCCGACGCGATTCGCAAGTCTGCGAGCCCTGAACTGGAGCGGATCCTCGACATCCACGTATAGCTGCTTCTCTTCGTCGAAGGCCAGATCGGGATAAGCGTAAGTATGCTCGGAAAGGTAGTCGATATTGCCGGCGCATTTTTCAAGAAGCCATCCATCCCAGTCGTAAATCGAGCCGAACTCGTAAGGCAGATTTTCGGTGATGGGCGGTTCCCAAATGCTTGGGAAAAAGTTCCCTTTCTTTTCAGCACCGCCCACTGACTTTTCGCATATGCTGGCTCCGGAGAGGGTGACCTTGATGTCCGGGTCAACTGCCTTCATGGCTTCGACGATGTAGTTGTGCTTTGCCCAATACTGGTCGAGCGACATGTGGCCGTACTGCCAGGGACCGTACATCTCGTTGCCGATGGTCCAGCAACGAACATTGAATGGCTCGGGGCTGCCGTTCTCCGCGCGCATTTTTCCCATCCGGGTTTCGACGGAACCGTTGCAGTATTCAACCTGCTCAGCCGCTTCGCGAGCCGATCCGAATCCACTGTCGATTGCCAAGTCGGGCTCAGCTCCGACCAGCCGACACAGAGCGATGAATTCATGAAGGCCGACGTCGTTCGATTCCACCCTGTCGGACCACATCGGTTGCAGGCGCGGCGGGCGCTTATCGCGATCGCCAAGGCCATCGCGATAGTCGTATGCGGAAACGAAGTTGCCGCCCGGCCACTTGAACATCTTGAAGCCTTCTTCTTTGAAGAGCCGAATCATCCCAGCGTGAAACCCCTGCACATTGTCAGCGGGCATCAGTGATACTGCGCCCACGTGAAATTCGCCTGTCCCGGTGCCGACAATTTCCAGGCTTGCTTCCTCGGTGTCAGCAGCGGGTGTAAACTTGAGCGAAAATTTCTGGTACTCGTGAGACAACGAAGGGATCTTGATCGTTTCCGAGTCGCCGGCGCCGGGCCCCCACGCCAAACGAACTGTAATGTTCGTGCCGGGATCGCCGGCTAGAATCACCCGACCTTCGTAGGCCTTGCCACCACCGACGCGCAATTTGGATTGTCGAATCCCGTGCGGCTCGGAAGAATCAAGCTTCACGCGCGGGCTGTGTTTCCCGACGAAGGGCCGCGCGGTATCCATTTCGACAGTTCCCTCTGGCCCTACCGGCTTGAAGGGCTCGCCAAAGAAGCGCCGGAAAAAGGGATTCGCCGGCGGCGGCGTTGGCGCGCTGGTAATCGCGTTGGCAAATTTTCTGTCGGTCAGGATCTCAGCCCACACTTGCGTTGTCGCCGGCTCCATGTAGCCGCCAAAAATCATGGGATTGATTGGCGCGCCACTCTTGGTCGCATCGACCGTCACCTGGATGGGTCCTGCCGGAGCGGCGAACGCTTTCATCTCCCGCTGCAGCACAACGGCTCCGGCCACAGAGGCCGCGATAAATTCGCGTCGATTCACTGGCATCGTTTCTCTCCTCCGGCGGTCCCTCTTAACTTCATCGGCGATTAAGGACCAGGGTCAGTTCGAGCTTCAGCGGAAAAGTCTCGGAGCGAAGTCAGCCAACGCTCGCCGCCACGAGAGCCACTCATGTGCGGTTCCCGGCGACTCGAAATAAATATTATTGATGCCGGCTGCCGTCAACGCATCGCTGAATTGCTTTACGCGAGGCCCTTCGACAGAGCCCGTGGAAAGAAACAGCACCTTGACCTTGCTATTGAATGAGGCCGGATCCGCAAAGGCTCCGCCGCAGATGGTTTTGATATCGAACGAGCCGCCGCCAAACCCGCTGCAATTGCCGCTTAACCCACCGAGATAAGCGAATTTGTCGAGATTCTGCAGTCCGGTAGTGAAGGTCTGCAATCCGCCCATCGAAAGACCCGCCAAGGCGCGGTTTTCTCGACCCGGCGCAACACGATAGCTCTTCTCGACCATCGGGATCAGATCGGTGAGCATCATCTCAGTGAATGTCCCGCTCAGGTGAATCGCCGGCCGGGGCGGCGGCGCAGTTCCCGCGGAGGCAGGGCGCTGTCCACCCGGACCTGAACCGGGCATGCCAGGCGCTCCGCCCATTGGGGCCTGGGGTTGCGGAACCGCCTGGGTCAGCACGCCGCGAGCGTTATAAATCGTCCCATCTTCGCCAGGCTTCACCGCGTTCAGATTGTCCATCACGATCAGCATCGGTTTCGCTTTGCCCGCGGCGATCAGATTGTCCATGATCTGATCGACATGACCCTGGAAGGTCCAACCCAACTCGTTTTCTCCCCAGCCGTGCAAGAGATAAAGAACCGGATAACGAGCAGTCGAATTGGTGTCGTAATCGGGAGGCGTATAGATCATCGCGCGACGCCACTGTTGCGTCACGGTGGAGAAATACCATTGATCGCGCACCAGTCCATGGGGCACGTCGTTATGGCTGTAGAAGTCTGCATCGGCTGCCGGAATCTCGATGGCGCTGCTCCACTCGCCGCCGCCGAAGAAGGTCGACGTCGCCGGATCCGACACGCTGGAGCCATCGATGTTGATCATGTAATAGTGGAACCCCTCGACCAGGGGAGTGGTTGTGACATACCACAGGCCGTCTGCTTCCTTCGCCATATCGAATCCGGTTCCAACCCGGACATGCACCTTCTGGGCGTCGGGCGCGGCCACGCGAAACATGGCACGATGGTCGGGGAACACACACGGATACGGAGCCCCCGGAATGTTCAACGAAGAAGGTTTGCAATCAGCCGGCGGTTGCGCCCAGCAGATCCCTGATGCGAGAAAGAGCAATATGATCGTCACTTTTTTCATCGGTTTCTCCTCTTGAATGTGGATCGGAGTCTGCATTTTCATGGTTTCGCGCAAGACCAGTGACGCACTGGCATTGAGGATTTTGCGCTGCTCCTGAACTTCGCGATCTGCGGAACGAACAGCATCTTCACGTCGCACTTTCTGCCGCAAAATGGAGTTATTGGCAAGTTGATTGGAAACAAAGATTCCGACTGAAGAACGGCATCACGTGATTTTGAAAACGATCAGCCACAGCGCTCGTGTGGGTACCGTGATAGATCTCGAATCCGTTCGCGATTCCGTACTTATCAAACAAGTCGTGAAGTTTTGCGGCATCGACTCTTAGTCCGTCCTGATCGCCCACATCCATCGAAATTGCCTTGTACTGCCGCAGATTCTCCATGTACTGATCCACAAAAGCGAGCGGCGCATTGGCCGTAAACTTCGCAACCACGTCCGGTTGCGGGACGCCGTCCTTGGTCGGCAAATCGAAATAGAGCGGAGGATTCTTTGGGTCGGGAGCCCACGCCGCGGCCGTCGCATACTGGGCGGCGGCAAATCCGGGCGACTGCGCGGCCAAATCGGCTGGCGACTTGGCCGCCGCAACCTTTTTCTCGCTGGCAATCGCCCGCTCTGCGATTTGATCGGCGGGACCTGGCCCACCGCCTGCCATCGGAGACATGCAGCAGGGGCTCATGATGTACAGCACACCGAAGACGTCGGGGTGCTTCATCCCAATGCGGCTTGCCCCGTAGCCGCCCATCGAATGTCCCACCAGTCCACGGCTCATACGATTCGGGATAGTTCGATAGTGGGCGTCGATGTATTCCACCACGTCATGAGCGATATAGCGCTCAAAGTCCCCGGTCGTCACTGAACTGGAATACATTGAACCGCCATAGATCGTTTTGGAATCGGGAATCACGACGATCATTTCTTTCGCGCCAAGAGCAAATGCTCCCTCAATTGTCTGCGGCACATGGATCTCGTGCGTCCACTGCTCAGCCCCAATCGAATATCCATGCAATGCATAGACGACCGGATACCGGCGGTGCTTGTCTTGCTGATAGCTCGGCGGAAGAAAAACGAAGACGTCGTGATCGACGGCGTCGCCTTCCAGGTTGCCCTCGAGTGACTTGCCATGAATCTTGATCTGTTCCACCGTCACTGGCTTTGCCCCGGGAACGACGTCAGGCACGATCGTTTGTACCTGTGCCCACGTCGAACTGGCGCCGATCAATACCGCCAACACAATCAATCCAATAAAAGCCTTATGTTCTGTCATCATTTTCCCCTGGTTTCGGCGTCACTGTTCTTCAACTGCCTTCCTACGATTTGTTCGCTGACGAATCAATCCTGGCTGCTTCGCACGGCGGTCACTGCCCGCTTGTTACAGGAAACTGATAAATGTTTACGCTGATCGGAGCAACAGTAATTGTGCCCGGACCATTGCCGATCGGAATCTCTTTCACTTCCAACTGCGAAGGCTGCCCAACGTGGTTTGCGGCATCCAAACTGCTCCCTGTCAGTTGCCACAATTTTGATGGCCCTGACAGCTTGACTCCGGCAACACTGAGATCGAATTTCTGTTCCTTTTTCTGTCGCGTTTACGACTGCCAGTTTCAGAAACTTGTGATCGGGCGTAAGCGTTGCGATCATGTCAAGCGGATAGGTAGGGCTGCCGGAGCTGGTCTTCGGCTCGTCCAGGTATGGCGGATTCTGCGTCGGCGGTTGCGGTGAATTGCCGGAGAGTGCAACGGGGATCGTCCCTGGAAACTGCTCGCCATACATCTCGTAAACCAGGCCAACCGCATTGATGGTTGATGAGGTTGGGCTGATATCGATCGATGAAGTACCCATCGTGTGCGCGCCCATGGTGATGAAATCCGTGTGCCGGAGCATCTCATTCAGGAGCATTCCGTATGCCAGTGCCGACTTGAGAGTTCGGTCCCATGTTTCTTCCGCCCCCGCCCAGACCATAAGCATATTCATCGATCGAAAGAAAGATTTTCTTGTCTATCATCTGCGGAAAGCGCTTCTGATACCCTTCCCACTCTTCCGCGTGGCGACGGACTACATCTCCGGCGTAGCGCGCATATTCCAGAGTTGTCGGATCGTAGGTTACGTATCCGCCGTCATTCGGTGCGTCGGGCGGCAAAGCCTTGGCTTTGTTCACGTCATAATGCCGTCCCGCCCCCTCGTACCAGTGTTGGGCGATGCCGTCGAAGGTTCCCCAGCTTTTGGCCAGCAGACCGCCGGTCCAGTCTGTATCCGAACCAAACATTGGGTCAAGATTGTCGACGTACTTCGCACGATCCTCACCCTTCAGCCACATCGGCTCCATCATCTTCGCCGACCCGATGAGCGTGATGGTTGGGTCTGCCGCTCGCATCGCTTTCGCGAACTCGTTGTTCTTGAGGACGTAGTACTTCAGATCGGTATAACCGATCTGAAATGTCCCCCACGGCTCGTTGCCGATGTTCCAGTATTTAATGTGGTAAGGCTCTGGATGACCGTTCTTGGCGCGCATCGCGCCGTAATAGGTGTTCACCGAGCCGTTCAGATACTCGACTTCGTCCGCTGCCGAATGGGCATCGCCGAGACCCGCGTTCACGGTGACGTAGGGTTCGACATCGATCAATTTGCAGAGCGTCATGAATTCGTCCATACCCACGTCGTTCACCTGCATGGCATTCCAAGCATAGTCGAACATGGGCGGCCGCTTATCGACGTCTCCGATCGCGTCGTACCAGGACCAGTCAGACAGAAAATTCCCGCCAGGCAAACGCCACATGCCTGAGTGCAACTGGCGCAGCAGCGCGATGGTGTCCGGCCGAAAGCCCTGAACGTTATCCGTGGGCATCAGCGAAACCGTGCCGATATGAAAATCTCCGGTTCCAGTTCCAGTGATCTCTAACGCCGCGTCGGCAGAATCCGCCTTCGCGCGTGAAGTCTGAGCGGGAACTTCTTATACTCCCGCGAGAGCGCGCCAATCGCGATCGTCTCCCGGTCACTTTCGCCGTCGCCCCAAACCAGAGAAACCTTCACCTTGCCGCCCTGCGTCGCGCGAAGGTAGATTCGGCCGGCATAGTGCTTGCCGTTCACCAGAGCCAATCCGGACTGCCGAATCCCATGGGGAGTTGAAGGATCGAGCGCGATGCGTGGGCTCTGATCGCCGACAAACGGCTGATCTTTGTCCATGACAACCACTTCATCTGGGCCTACAGGACGCCACTTCCGAAGCTGCAAGCGCATCGGGTTGCCTTGCGGACGAGCCGGAGGTTCGGGATCTTTGGAAACGATCGGGAAATAGAACTTCCGGTCTTCGAGCATTTCCGCCCATACGCTGCGATAGATGAGGTTCCCGATATGCTCGATGAAGCTGCCGAAGACGTATTTCGAAACCGGGTCGGCGGTCTGCTGAGCGTCGATGGTGACCATCAGATGATCCGGAACAGATGGCTGGGATTGCAGTGCGCTCGCTGCAAACACACAACCGATCGGAATGATTACAACGGCAAAGATTGCACTGCACATTTTCATAAACCCTCGTCTTGTCATTACCTGTACTGCCGGTTTCTTTTCATAGCTCGCACCGTCGAGTCCTGTCAAAGCATTCCAACCAGCGCTGCGCAATGATCAGGCCACGAGTATTTCGACAATCGCTTACTGTATTGGAAGCCGATAGATATTCACGGTATTGGGTGCGACCGAGATGCCCCTCGAAGCATCGTTCAATCCGGTCTCCTTGACTTCGACTTGTGCAGGCTGCCCGGCATGGTTCTCAGCATCGAGGCTGCTTCCTGTAAGCTGCCACTGCGTCACTGGCCCCTCAGTCCGCCTACCCGCTACGTTCAGATCGAACTTCTGTTCTTGAGCCGTACCGTTGACGACCGCGATGGTAAGAAATTTATGGTCTTCGGTCAGCGCAGCCGCCATATCGAGCGGATAGGTTGGGCTGCCGGAGCTTGTTTCCGGCTGATCCCCATAAGGCGGATACTTCGGCGCTGGTTGCGGAGAATTCCCGGTGAGATCGACCGGCAATGTTCCGAAATGATCCCGGTACATCCTGTAAAGAAGCCCTCTCGAGTTGTACGTGGCGCTGGTGCTGTTGTAATCGAGTGTCGAGATCGCCATGGTGTACGCCGCCATTTTGACGAATTCGGTATGGCGAAACATCTCGTTCAAAACCATACCGTAGGCCAGCGCCGACTTGAGACTTCCACCTCCGTAGCCGTATTCGTCAATGGAAAGAAAAATCTTTTTGTCGACCATCGCCGGGAAAAGCTTTTCGTACTCATGCCACTCTTCAGCCTTCTTATGAACCCGGTTCGCAGCATGGCGCACCCATTCGAGTTCCGTCTCGTCGACATTCACGTATCCCCCTTCGATCGGCGAATCGAGCGGAATGCTCTTGGCGTGCTCGTAATCGAAACGCTTTCCCGCGCGTACATACCAATGCTCGGTTAGCGCTTCAAAGTTGCCCATGCAGTGAGCAAGAAGCCCCCCAGTCCAATCCAGCTCTTCGTCGCCGAAATGCACTTCAGGGTCAGCAATCCCCATCGTTCGCGGCTGGCCCTCCACTGTCATTTCGTCGGGCATTGCACCGGATGCAAACAAGGTGATCGACGGATCAACCGCCCGCATCGCATTGGCAAACTGGTTATGTTTGAGAACGTAGTACTTCAAGAACGTGTGACCAAGCTGCCAGGATCCATAGGGCTCGTTGCCGATATCCCAGAACTTTACGTGGTATGGCTCAGGATGTCCGTTCTTTGCGCGCAACGCTCCCATCCGCGTTGCGGTTGATCCATTCATATACTCAACTTCTTGCGCAGCCGAATCGGCGTCGCCAAAACCCGCGTTGACGGTAATGTAAGGATCAACACCAATCAAGTTGCAAAGGGTCATCAACTCGTCCATACCCACATCATTCGTCTGCATCGCGTTCCAAGCATGGTCAAACATGGGTGGACGTCTGTCGATGTCGCCAACCGAGTCGTGCCAATCCCAGTCGGAGATGAAGTTGCCGCCCGGCAACCGCCACATGCCGGCGTGGAGATCGCGAAGCAGCGCAATGGTGTCGGGCCGAAATCCTTGAACGTTATCTGCCGGCATCAGCGAAATCGCGCCGATGTGAAAGTTCCCGGAGCCTGTGCCGGTAACTTCGATTGCGCCGGCTGCTGCATTGGCCTTTGCCGTAAAGCTAAGCGCAAACTTTCGGTACTCGTTCGTCAACGTTGCGAAGGAAACGGATTGCCGGTCGCCCGCGCCATCACCCCAGACGAGCGATACAGTGACCTTGCTGCCCGAAGTGCCACGAAGATAAATGCGGCCCATATACCGCTTGCCTTCAACTAAAGCCAGGCCGGTTTGCCGAACTCCATGGGGAGAAGAAGGGTCAACTTGAATGCGCGGACTCTGTTCGCCGACAAACGCATGATCCTTGTCCATCACGACGGCTTCGTCGGGACCGACCGGCCGCCACTTACGAAGCGGCATCCTGAACGGCCTGGCCGAAGTATTTGCCGGCTCGGGTGCATCCTCGGATGAGATCGGGAAATAGAACTTCCGGTCATCAATCATCTCCGACCAGAGACTGCGATAGATCAGCGTGCCGCCGTGCTCGATGAATCCGCCATAAAGATATTTAGAAATCGGAGCCGCGATCTGCTGTGTGTCGATATTTACCTTTAGTTGGTCTGCCGCTCCTGGCTCATTTTGCTGTGCCGCAGCGGAAAGAACCGCGTAAAAAGCCGCGGCCGCAAAAAGCGGAATACATGCCCTCATTCACTCCTCCGGGTTCTTCGGCCTACGAGAAACAGTTCAACTTGAGCCATTTGAGTTTTCGCTCGAATCTCCCTGTCCACTGCTGGAAGGACTCGCGCATGCATTCCGGTCTCCTTCAACGTATGCGGTCATCGATGCGACGTTTCTACCGCGAGTCCAATATTCCGCAGCTCTCTCTTGCGGAAATCTTCACGTGCCACTTTCTTGGATCATCCCCAAGCTGAGTGATGAGCAGATTCGTGATGCCGACACGACCACACCCGCCATGCTCCGGACGAACCGAGTCAGAGCTCACTCTATCTGGCTTGAGTAACAGAATGGCCGTGCGGTTTTTTTGCCATTGCCCCACACGGCCACCCTCTTCGTTTGCTCGTCTGCTCGCTGATTCTGTTCTCTTAGAACCTCAGTTTGCCGACGAGTTCGACGGTACGCCCGCCCTCGTTCACGGCGGTGACTTGCGCGTGGTGCCCAGTGCCGATATTCAAATCGGGATCGGAGAACGACGGATGGTTGATGAGGTTCGTTGCATTCGCAGCTAAATCGAAACTCACCCGCTCAAAGATCCGGAATGTCTTGTGAAGCGATCCGTTGATTACATGCAGGCCAGGCCCATACACGTCGTTGCGGTGATTGTTGCCGAGTGTTCCAGGAGTGGGTTGCGCGAACGCAGCGGGATTGAACCACTGGCTGATGGTTTTGCTCTGGCCTGACGCCATGATGCTTCCCACTTGGTTCGGGTACCACTTGAAGTCGCTTGCTCCCGAGTTCTCATAGGAAAGTGCTGAACTTGCCATGACCGGTGTGAATGGATGCCCGCCTTGCCCAACAAAAGTGAGAGACAACGTCCATCCGCCGATAGCTTCATCCAATGCCCTGTTGGTGTTTAGATACTTGCGACCGATACCAAAAGGCAGCTCGTAGGTGCCGTAAGCCTTGAACATCTGGCGAGTGTCGAAGTTCGCGGCGCCCCAGTTGGAGCAGGGACTATAGGAATTCTGAAACACAGAAGTTCCTTCTTCCGATCCCCAGCCGGAAGAATCCTGGGCGTCTGTCATGTGCGACCAGGTGTAGTTGGCGTTGAATGTCAGGCCGTTGCTCATGCGGCGCTCGATCACCGCCTGCAACGCATGGTAATTCGAGGTAGCCGCCGTCGAAAATCCGCTTATGGCCTGGTACTCCGGATATGGACGCGAACTCGCATCGTTCGGGCCGAGTTCGCTCGCCGGAATCTGGTTGACGTCGTTGTTGTAGAGAAGGTTCGTCCCGTGTGCGCCGACGTAGCCAATCTGACCCACCATATTTCCGGCGACCTGGCGTTGGACCGTCAGGTTCCAGTTGTAAAGGCGCGGGATCGGCTGGTTGTACAGCATATACGAGACATTCTGGCCGTTGTAAGCCTGCGGAGCGGTGGGTGAGTTGACATAGAGCGTGTTGACGCTGGCGCCCTTCGCTCCCTGGGGGTTCTCATTGCCGGTGCCGCTCAAGAAAGCCACGGGCGCGACACCACCGGTGGAATCATTTTCGTTACCAGATTGAGCGATCGCATTGCCCAGGCAGCAGCTGGCATAGTTGTCCACATTCCACGGGAAGGTGTACATTCCGAAGCCACCGTTGACTGTCATCTTGGCGCCGAGCTGATAAGCAACGCCAACTCGAGGCAGCCAGTTGTTCCACTGATCCTGCTGCAACTGGGTCCTGCCGTTGGTGTGGGTGGACGCGTACCACATGGCGCCCGGAGCGGCGGTGGCCGGGTTGGTGATGGTCGGGTCGAACGCACGCTCGTTGTTCGTTCTATCCGACCAACCGGTTCTGCCTTCCCAACGCACGCCAAGGTTCACCGTCACCTTCGGAGTGACTTTCCAGTCATCCTGAACAAAGAACGCCGGGCTCTTCAGTCTGCCGTAGTAGGTGGGCGTAACACCGGCTGACCAGTTCTGGACATAGCCAAGGAGGAAGTCGGCGTATGGATCGCCACCGGTTCCAGAAGCATTACTTGACTGGGTATAAGTACCCGTAAACCCGAGGTTGGCTGAGTTGAGGTTGCCCCATTGCGTTGAGTCGGCCCGGAAAGCGACGAGTTCGCCGCCGAGGTGCAAGGTGTGGCGGCCGCGGATCATCGTCACCACGTCCGACTCGTTAAAGATGTTTTCTCTGTAGTTCGCCTTGCTGGGGGAGTTGGGGCCCAGGGAAAAGCCGCTGCCCGGCCCGTAATTCGTGATGTTGATGGTCGGCATGATGTCGTACTTGGCATACTGCAAGCCCAGCTTTGTAGGGTAACCCTCGCCGATTGTCGGGGACTTGAGCAGGTCATATTCTCCCATCCACCCCGCGCGCGCCTCGTTGATGGTGCGCGAACTGAAGGTGTGAACGTCAGAGAGCTGGCCGCTCATGTTCTCCACATCGACGATCGTGGCGTTAAGCGGAAAGACAATGCTGGCGGCTTGAACGTCGTCGGAAAGTTATAAGCCGACGACCCTGTCAGCCGGTTGTTCTGCGAAATGTCCGCGTCGAATCGGCCAAACCATTTCTGCTCCGTCGAGGGGACGGCTGGTAGGCCGTATGTAAAGTCGTTGATCGCAAAAGTCGTCGCGGGCAAGGTGGGAAACAGCGCCTCGATATTCTTGGCGACCGGATCGATCATTCCAGCAGGAATCTTATTGCTTCCATACTCGCTGATGAAGGATTGCCGAGTCACAGCGCCGGTGACCGGATTCATCGTCTCCGTGGTTGGATCGTAAAGAGTATTCAGCCCTGCACCCGTGAAATCACCCGTTCTCATGGCGGTAGTGGGCAAGGTGGTCACGTTCACCGAGCCCGCCGCGTGTTGAATTCTGTGTTCCCAGTCGATCAGGAAAAAGATCTTGTTCTTGATCACCGGGCCGCTGGCCTGCCAGCCGAAATTGTTCAGTTTGAGAACGGGAACCTTGCCGAAGCCAAATCCATAGTTCGCGGCGTTCAACGCGTTGTTTTCAAAGTAATCGTAGCCCAGACCGTGCCAGGTATTCGTGCCGCCCTTGCTGATCTGGTTGAAGATGACGCCGCCCGTGCCATACTGCGCCGAGAAGTTCGAGTCGCTCATCTTCACTTCGCCGATGGCGTCGAAGATTGGCGTGTTGATTACGTTGTCGCTCATTGGCGAGCTGATTGTAGAGCCGTCGAGCATGGCTGTGGAAAACGGCATGCTTCCGTTTGCAGCCAAACTGCCCATCCCAGGGTTCGCCTGGCTTCCTGCGTTTCCTGAGGTACCCGGCAGCAACAGAAGGAACGACTGCCAGTCAGGGTTTCCGGACTGAGGCAATGTTTGCAGTGTATCGGTCGGGATTGTCGTTGAAAGTTCCGCACTGGTCGTCTGCAGGAGCGGCGCATTCTCGTTCACGACAACCTGTTGGGTGGATTGTCCGACGGGCAACTGCACGTTCAAACCGATTTGTCCGACCTGCAGGAGCATCGGACCGCGCTGCACGGATTCAAATCCCTCTCTGCTGAATGTGATTGTGTAGTTGTCGTTCGGGACGACCGGGCCGTATCGTAGGCTCCGGCTCCGTTCGAGGTGATGGTGCGCACCTCACCCTTGTCGACGTCTTTGATGGCAATCGTCACGCCGGGCACCACCGCTCCTGTGGAGTCAGTGACGGTACCCGTAACATCGGCTGAGTTTGTGGCTTGGCCAAAAGCGATACCTGCGGAAAGCGCCAGCAGCGTTACTGGCACGCTCATTCGGATGTTCACGTTCACCTCCAAATCGATTTACTTCGTGTTGCAAAATTTTGACTGAAACTGAACTGCTTTCTCGTTCGCTTCAGCCTGCGGAAAGGAATTTGATGATGGGGAAACGCTTACTGAAGTGGGCTATTTCTGTCCACTTTCAGATCAACCGGGATAATATTGATAGAAAATATCTCTGGCAAGAGCTATTTTTCGAACTTTTCACTTCGATTTTTTCGATGTATCTTAGCCTTTTCCGGCTTTCCAGGCCCGCAAACCGCTACGCAGGAGATCACCTCATGAATACGACCCTTGACCAATGGGAAGTTCTGGAAGCGATTGTTGCATTAGGGAGCTTTGCGGCCGCGGCCACGAAGATGAATCGCTCGCAATCCACGATCAGCTATGCCATTTCACGTTTGCAAGATCACTTCCAGTACCCCTGCTCGAGCTTAAGGGAAGAAAAGCTCATCTCACTGAAACCGGAAAAGCACTGCTTGCTGATGCGGAACCACTGCTGACCGGGTTTCGCGCACTGGAGCAGCGTGGCGCATCGCTCGCCGCAGGTGGCGAGACTCAGATTCATCTCTCGGTTGATAGTGTCTTTCCCGATAACCGGCTCTTTGCAGTTCTCCTTGAGTTCTCGGAGCTCTTTCCGCATGTTCATCTGAAGCTTCATCGGGGCACTCTGCTGACTGCGGCCCTCGAGTTCGCGAACTTCGACGCTGACATCTGTGTCGCTGGTACTCCCACGGGCGAGCACATGATCAAGCCAATCCTGGATATACGAATGAGAGCTGTTGCACGACCGGATCATCCGCTCGCCGCAAGCAAACGCCAGTTAACTCGAATGGACCTGGCGCAACGTCTTGCGGTACTCATCGAAGGAGCCACGGACCCTGAACACAGACGGCAACCACATGCACCATCACAGCGCTACCTGTCTGTCGCTTCAATTGAATCAGCAATCGAGGCTGTGCGCAGCGGTATGTGCTTTGGCTGGCTTCCGGTTTACAGAATCCAAAATTATCTCGACTCCGGTGAATTAGTGGGACTGCGGCTTCCCATGGGCGGCGAACGCTTCGCTCGCATGTTTCTCGTGCTTCGCGAATTCGATACCTCTGGCCGGGAAAAGAACTATCTCGCAGACAGGTTCGGCGGGGATCGAGACTTGGAAGTAATTTAAGCTGGGATCCGTGCCATTCAGCGAGTCGCGCTGGAGCTACAAAATTCATTTCAGATAACCCGCTTACCGGATCCCAGTCGTCGTGACAACGCTTGTTTGAGCGCCGGTCAAAAATGTGACCGCCGGCAAAAGGATGAGTAAATGAAAGGGCCTTCGCATGATCTCTCCTTGCCTTCTGCCTGAGCAGGGAGTTATGTAGCTTGCGCGGAGAGGCATGAGCCACCTGCACTGTTGTCAGCTGAAGCAGTACTCCGGTGAATTAACTCTTTTGAAATTTGACCGTTATGCGCAAAAGAAAACCTGGCGCGGAGGCATTAACCCGCTTGCTTCTGCCCCGCGCCCGCGTTCAGCTCAAGATGATCTTGCGCGCCTCCGCAAGCGGATCGTTTTCCATGCGGATCTCGTTGTCCCATACCATCGTTCTGTTGCTATCTGGGTCGGTCAGTTCCCATTTCACGCCCGGAATGTTCGGGTTGCCGGTGGCTGCAAATGCCGCCCACGAAGCCGCCATCTTTTTGCGCGAGCGCCTGTGCTTCGGGCGTGTTGCCGGTGCCCTGTTCGCAGCGGTGGGTGTTGTCGAAGCAGAATTGCAGCTCCGCGGTGTGCCACGCGCCCGGCAAGCCGTCGAGAATTGGCGTTTGCCACTGGAAGAAGTACGCGTATGCTGGCGCGGCGTTCAGGTCATGCTTCAACTTCGCCATCTTTACCACGTTGTTCCGCATACCCAGGCCATTCAGACCGCCGGCACCTGCGCAGATGTACGAAAGAGTCTGGATCGCTTTCTGTGGGTAGGCCTTTTTCAGAGCGGCGACGATCGCGGTTGCCTTGTCGTCACCGTAGGGTTTTGCGAGGTTTGCATGCCACTCCTCTTCGGTGGGCCGCGAGCTCATATGGTTGCCCTCTTCGCTCACCGAGCCGACAAGCATCGGCACATTTTTCGAAACATCGGGCGCCACATCGAAGAACGAGCGGCAGTTGATGACCTTGCCGTCCACACTTGGTGACCACCCCACGCGCGGATGGCCTGGCGCCCCCGGCCCCATCATGGGCGCCCCGGGCGGATTGATTTTGGCAACCGCTGCATTGCCCGCAGCTACGAGCTGCGACCATTCCATCTTTTGCAAGGCTGCGATGTCGTTCGATGCGAGTCCCAGATCCTTCATCACCTGGCGTGCCACTTCTCGCTGTTGCTCTTTGGAGGGGATATTGCCACCGCCGCCCGACTGCGCCGATGCGCGATGGATCAACCCGACAGCCGAGGGCATGCCCATGAGGGTCGTTACTTTCGATCCGCCGCCCGATTGTCCATAGATCATCACCCGATCCGGATCGCCGCCGAAGTTCGCTATGTTCTCATGGACCCACTGAAGCGCAGCCACCAGGTCCGTCATGCCGACGTTGACCGAGTCTTCGTAGGCAGAGCCGCCGATCTCGGAGACATCGAAGAAACCGAGGATGTTGAGGCGGTGATTGACCGAAACCTGCACCACATCGTGATGCCGCGCCATTTGTGCGCCTTCATGTGAAGGAAGTTCGTACGACGACCCGAAGCTGAATCCGCCGCCATGGATGTAGAACATCACGGGGCGCTTCCCGGAGAGGCTCGGCGTCCAGATGTTCAGCTTGAGCATGTCTTCGCTCTGCCATCCATCGTCCCAGTCTTGAATGAACGTTTGCTCATTTCCTGTCCAGGTGTGCAGATTCTGCGGACAGTTCGCGCCGTAGACTAAAGCGGGATACTCATCGTTCCATGGAGCTGGAGGTTTCGCTGGAAGCCAGCGATTCTCGCCTGCGGTGGTCGCGCCATAAGGAACGCCCTTGAAGGTGAAAACATCGCCAGAGACAAAACCGCGCACCTTGCCATATTGCGTATTTGCGACGGCCGAGCGAGGTGTCGAACAGAACGGAGGCTCCTGCTGATGAACCCCGGTCTTGATACTGTCAGAGGCATGGCCCGGGTGGGACAACGCCGAAGCTACTCCCGCCGCCGCCGAAAGCTTCAGTGCGTCGCGCCGCGTGAGCAAAAGAGTTTCTTCCGATTTCGATTTCAAAGTTGTTTCTCCCTTCGTGGTTGCTCGAATCGTTTGCTTGAGGGTGTCGCCGAGCCTTCGATTGCCATCGGCATGTGAGGATCGATACATTTTCAAAATGAACATATGCAGAAAACGCTTACCGAAAAAGCACGTTAGCTACTTACTTTCCGACTGTCAAGCGCAAAATTCCTTTGCGGTGTCTGGACTTCGGGCTATTGCAACGTGTACTCTCGCGCTCAGCACTGGAAATCAGCGCACCTCGCGAGCATAGCGGCAAGAGCCCGGCGCGGAATGCCGATGTGGCGTAAATGACGGAAATGAAGCGTTTCATGATGAAGATTCTCTTCGGCATCTTGATTTTTTTGAGCGCGGTCAATGTTGCCGCGCAAGATGCATCCGATCAGAGGCAGAAGGTCGCCGATCTGAAGCAGCAAGCTCTGCAATACCTCCAACAGCAAAAGCCCCAACTTGCCATTCCCATCTTCAGGCAGATCGTTTCGCGTGATCCGCAAGACGTGGATGCTCGGGGAAATCTGGGCGTTCTTTTGTTCTTCCAGAACAACTACGCTGAAGCGATTACGGAAATGCGCGCAGCGCTGCAACTGAATTCGCAACTCTGGAGGATCCAGGCCTTACTCGGCATCGCTGAAAAGCGGACGGGAGACCTTTCAGCGGCGCAAAACGACTTGGAGCAGTCATTCCCTAATATCGACGACGTGAAAATCCAGAAGGAAGCCGGCCTCGAACTGATCGAGATAGCGTCCGTTTCCGGGGATTTCGACCGGGCCGGCGAAGTGGTTGGCAAACTGGAGAAGATCGCGCCGCAAGATCCGCAAATCCTTTTTGCCGCTTATCAGATCTCGTTGCAGACCGTTGACCGGACACTCCTCAGCATGGCGCTCGCAGCGCCCAACTCCGCAGAACTGCATATGATGATGGCAGACGAATTTGTGCTTCAGGGCGACTCGGACAATGCGATTGCACAGTATCGGGAGGCGATCCGTCTTAATCCTCAGCCTAGCAGGAGTCCACTTTGAATTGGCCGTGCAGCTTAAAGAGTCTTCAGATCCTGCGTTGAAGGCCGAGGCGGAGCGTGAATTCAGAACTGCCCTTTCCTTGAACCAATTTGACGAAAAGGCCTGGCGGGGATTGGGAGAGATCATGGCAGACAAGGGGAATTCCTCTGCGGCCAAAGAAGACTACGCGAAGGCTCTCGCACTGTTCCCGAAAGATTCCGATGCGGAGACCGATCTTGCGAAGTTACTCGTCGTACAAGGCGACAACCAGGCTGCGACATCTCTCTTGGAAAATGCTGTGAAGGACGACCCTACGAATAGCGTGGCACATTATCAGCTCAGCGGACTCTACAGGCAAGCAGGGAAAACCGCTGACGCTCAACACGAAATGGACGAATTTGCCCAATACAAGGCCATGAGAGATAACCTGGGCAAGGTCTTTCGGCAAATGCGTCAGCAAGATCTGCCGCCCCAGATAACCGGTAAGCCGTCGACACATTAATTCACTGGAATTGTTATAAAGACGCATGCTGTGGCGATGAAGACCTGTACTCTCGTACTGATCCTGACCGTACTTTGCGGCATTCTTTGCCTCATCGTTCAAGCTTCATCGTCCGGTCAGCAGTCGCATAACTCGGCCTCACTTCAAAAAGCCTCCGCCCAGCGTGCATCCGAAGCTCATGCAGCAATTCCTCGGCTCATCGATATCACGGCGTCGACACGGATTCACTTTGATCATCGATCTGCGCCCGAAAAGAAGTACATTGTCGAATCGATGAGTGGCGGCGTGGCGCTGATCGATTACGACCGCGACGGCTGGCCCGATATCTACTTCACCAACGCGCCTGATGTCGAAATGCAACTGGCCGGAAAGAAGGCGCGAAGCGCTCTCTTTCATAACAACCACGATGGCACGTTTACCGACGTCACCGAACAAGCCGGCGTCGGTTTTCCCTGCTGGGCCATGGGTGCCACCGTCGGCGATTACAACAACGATGGGTGGCCTGATCTTCTCGTCACTTGTTTCACCGGTGTTGTGTTATACCGCAACAATGGAGACGGAACTTTCACCGATGTCACAAAGCAGACTGGTTTGGATAAGGATGACGGGTGGGCGACCGGAGCCGCCTTTGGTGATTATGACAACGACGGTTGGGCTGACTTGTTTGTTCCGCACTACGCCAAACTCGATCTGTCGGCCCTTCCGGAATTTGGATCGAAGATTACTTGTACTTACCACAAGATCAAAGTTCAATGTGGACCACGCGGCCTGCCAGGATCTCCTGACGCGCTCTATCACAACAACCGCGACGGCACATTTACCGACGTCTCGCAAAGCGCTGGCGTGGCTGATGCGCAGGGATTACTAGGCCTCGGTTCGGTTTGGTCTCACTTTAACAACGGCGACCATATCGATCTGTTCGTAGCGAACGATAGCGGACCGAATTACTTATACCGAAACAATGGTGACGGAACCTTTTCAGAGACCGGTTATAACTCCGGAACTGCCTTTAGCCAGGATGGCAACGAGCAAGCCAATATGGGGATCGCTGTAGCGGACTTCAACCATACTGGCCGCGAGTCAATCTTTGTCAGCCACTTCAGCGAGGACTACGGCACGCTCTGGCGGAATGACGGCAATCTGTTGTTCGCCGACGTCTCGTATACGTCGGGCATCGCGCACAGCACCTTGCCTTACGTCGGCTGGGGCGATGTTTTCTTCGATCTCGATAATGAAGGCTGGCCGGATCTTTTCCTGGTTAACGGCCACGTCTACCCGCAGGTTGATACCGAGCCCCTCGTTTCAAAGTACAAAGAACCCAAATTACTCTTCATGAATCAGCACGACGGACAGTTCAAGGATGTCAGCAACGTTGCAGGAGAAGCTCTACAGATTCCGCAAGTAAGCCGAGGAGTGGCCGCAGGTGATCTCTTTAACGATGGCCGAATCGATTTGGTCATCGAAAATCTCGAAGGACAACCGATGATCCTTCGTCCCGAGGGGCTGTCTCACAATCACTGGATAAGCCTTGAGTTGGAAGGAACAAGAAGCAACAGGCTCGCGTTGAATGCGCAGGTCAGAGTCATTGCGGGTCCCCTGACGCAGACCGACGAAGTACGAAGCGGCGGGAGCTATATGTCACAGAGTGATTTGCGACTACATTTCGGCCTTGGAAACCACGTTCAGGCTGACAGGATTGAAATCGTCTGGCCTTCGGGGGCCAAAGAAACGTTGACGAACCTTGCTGCCGATCGCTTCTATTGCATCGAAGAGGGCGTGGGCCCAGTTGCATGCTCGAAGATTCGGCCGACGACTCCCACCAGGGGGCATCGATAAGTCACATTCATAGGGGCGCTGTCCCCCGCCATCGATTTCATCGATTATCAAAATCGAATGATTCCACTTTCCCCAGAAGCAGCCTGCCGATAAGATGCAGAAGTAACGGGGTTCTGATTGTCTGCGGGTCGGGTAACTGCTTATCTGCTTGTGGCTTTCGAAATCTCTGCGGCGACCCAGGGTTCTGGCGTGCACGCATCGAATATTTTCCTCAGGCAGAACATTGAGGGTCTTGGATGAAATGAGTTTCAGTGCTTGCATTCGCGCTGGCCGCCGTGGTTCCGCGCTTAATCTCGGGCCAGTCCGTTGACGCGTCGCAAGTGGACGTGACAGGCACGTCAAGCCAGGATATCTGCACGCCGGCCTCTACAAACGTCATTGCAGTTCGGTATCGCTGTATTTATCCGGATCGCCGCGTGCGGAGAATCCCTGCTGGATTGTGACTGATGCGTCGTCAAGGTCGGCGATCCGGGGGAGAAGGTCGCACCATGATGACTTGGGCCTCAAGGTTCCAGCCGCGGAGGCTAAACGCGAGCGGCTCGGTGCCGGCGGCGAATTCTACAGTTATCGTGCGCTGCTCGCCCGGCAGCAGAGAGACATAGTTGTCGCTGTAGTAGGCCGGCAAAATGCGGCGCCCGGTGGAAGCGTCCTCGAGCGTGAGCTTGACGAGCACGGCCGGCACGGCCGCGGAATTCGTGAGTGTGACGGTGGCTTTGCGTCCGCCGTTTTCTATTCGCACCACAGCCGATGCCTTGACCGGGGCCGTCGGAAGGGTGTCGAGCTCGCGTAGCGTCCCCTCTTTTGCGGCCCACCAATAAAAATTGTTGCTAACCGGCGCGCCGGAGGCATCGGCAACGTCGAGCGCGACGAAGACGGTGTGACCGCCGCCGAGCGCGTCGAGATCGAGCTTGGTCACGGATGTACGATCGTCGCAGCCGGCCTGCACCTGGTTTGTCTGGTCGCTTAGAGTTTTGCCCTCGAGGCTGATGACCCGCGTGCGCACGCTGTACGGATGTGCCTCGCCCAGATTGATCAAGTCAACGGATTGATCGTCGAGATTGAGCTGCGCGTGCACCGGCTCGCAGGCCTTTCTGCGTACCGTAGAAGCTCGATTGCGTGTCGTAGTCCCAGCTCAGGAAGTTCCACTCCATGCTCGGCCACGCGGGTTGCGTCATCCAGATCATGCGCGCCGGAGTTGGGCTGCCAAAGATGCGCGGCGAAGCCTTCGAAGATGGCGCGATGGCCCAGCGTAGTCGAGCATCTGCGCCTTGCGCTCGAAGTCTTCGAGGCTGGTGGGCGCGCCGAACTCCGTATCCATGTGCGCCATGAAGGGCGCCACGCGCGCCGTTCCCGCTCTGGTGCCAGTCGTGATAAGCCCAGGTGTCGCTGATCGGCCAGCGGTCGGGCTCGGGGATAAACGACTCGAGGCTTTCGAGCGTGGGCACGCTGGGAATGCCGAGTTCGACGCTGAAGCCGCGATTGATGCGGTAAGTAGGTTTCGAGCGGCTGCCACTGGTACGGGCCCGGAGTTGCGCAGATTCACCTGGTTCGAGCTGCCGGTGTAATAGCGCGTGTGATCGAGCGTGCGCACCAATTCGGCGAGTCCCTCGTTGATGATGGGCTGCGGCACGCCCTCGTTGCGCCCGCACCACACCACGATCGATGGATGATGGCGAAAGCGCAGAATCGTATCGCGCGCGTTCTTGAGGAACAGCGCCGGGTCCTGCAGCTTCAAGGTTGTAGTTTTGCGTCGATTCCCAGAAATCGTTCCACACCATCAGGCCGTATTTGTCGGCGAGCGCGTAGAAACTCTCCTCGGTGTCCTGGCCCATCCAGTTGCGGATCATGTTGACGTGGGCGTCGCGATGCAGGCGGAAGATACGGCTCCAGATGTTCGACGCTGACGCGCTTGCGGCATGTCGTCCATGCCCCAGTTGCCGCCGCGCGCGGCGATGCGCACGCCGTTCACCTTGATGACCAGATCGGTGCCGGGCCATCCGCCTTCGACAGGGCGGATCGACGGCGAATCCAGCGCACCCGGCTCGAGTGTTTGCACCCAGCGTGTGCAGAATCCAGTCTCGGCAGCGCTTGGCCGGGCGGCAAGCAGGTTCGGCGTTTTGTCGTCGATCTGGCGGATGCCTTCGTGGCGTCCCGTCGATCAGCGGCATTGCCTCATCGTGCGTGCGGCCGGCAGCACCTCCACGCGATGCAGGTGGCCCGTCGCATCGAAGAGCGAGAGTTCGTAGCTCACCTCCCGCATGCCGAATTCGATTTGTCGCTGATCGCTGATGCTTGCTCGCCGATAGCGAAGCTGACGTGCAATGTGTGCAGCGCGGGATCGCCGTAGCCATTGGGCCACCACAGCCGCGGATTCTGCACTTTGAGTTGCGCGAAAGTCCGCAGGCTCGAGTCGAACGATCGTTTTCGCCGGGCGCAAGACGCACGTGCTTGGTGATCTTCACATCGTCGAAGCTGGCGGTCAGTTCGCCTTCGATCGGCGCTTGCGGCTGGTGTTGGTCAGCGGAGCTTCGATCTCGACGTCGGCCTCGCTGCGGTCGGGCTTGGGCAGCGTGGTGACCACGTTCAGATCGCCGATTTCGACCGCGCCCGTTGCAGTCAGCGTCACGTCCTGCCAGATGCCGGTTCGCGGTCGCGAATCCCGGGGATCCAGTCCCAGCCCTCGGCCGGCAGCAAATGTCGGCCCGTCGATCACTTCCATGCCTCCGTTTTCACCGGGCCGCGCCTTGATGCGATTGCTCATGCGGCAATGCCGGGATGCGGCGGAGGATGAAACGCGCACCGCGAGCGCATTCTCGCCGGCATGCGTCACGAGATGGCGTCACGTCGAATGTGCCGCGCAGAAATGCGCCCTTGAAATCGCCGAGCTTGTTTGCCGTTGAGCCATACTTCGGCGGCGTAGTTCACGCCCTCGAAAGTGAGCGCCAGGCGCCGGCCGCGCGCAGCGGCAGGCGTCTTGAACTCCACGCGATACCAGTAGTCCTGGTGCGCAAGGCTCTCCGGAATGGCCAGGTTGTTCAGGCCGTAATCGGGATCGGGATAGATGCCGCGATCGATCATCGTCGTCAGCACGGTGCCCGGCACCGTCGCGAGCAGCCAGTCCTTGTCGGCAAATCCCGGCCTGCGAGATCTCCTCGCCCGTCGCTTTCACCTGCGGCGCCGCCAGCAGCCGTCCAGCCGCCGTGGAGCGTCCACGGATTATCGCCCACCAACTCCGTCTTAAGATCGGCGGCATGCAATGCTCGGGCGACTGGCTTCTCGAAGGGCGCCTTGCTGAGTGGCAAGGTGATGGGATCCTGCGGTTCGCTCATGCCAGCCTGCCCCCGGACCTGCACGCCCCAATGCGGCGACGCTTCTTCATAGGTTGGAATATTGAAGTCGGGCGGCGCGTCGAAGATCGTCTTGATTTGATCGGCGCTGAGTGGTTCGCGATAGATCTTGAGCGCGGCAATGCGGCCACCGAAATGTGTGGTGAGCGCCGGTTGTGATAGCTGCGGTGACGGAAGCGTTCGCAGTGCGAGCGCAGATTGCGTCTGGGGTGCGATCTGAATTTGCGCGGCGATGGTGCCCTGCATTAAGGGCCATGTCGCCAAATGTGCGCCGTCGCTGTAAAGCGTTACCCTCTCGCCGTCGCTCACGGCCGCGGCGAAATGCCAGTCGCTTCGGTCAAGGGGTGCGTCGCCCATGAGAAGATGCGCCGTGCCCAGCGCCGTGCCCAGCCAAAGACCGAGATGACCGTTCTCGACTGCGATGAATCGTGCATCAGCGCCTTCGGGGTCCCCGAAGCCGGCAAGCAACATGGTGCCCGTGAGCGGTTCAGAAGAATGAAACCAGAAGGCAAGCGTCCACTGCGCTGCACCGGCGGTCAGCGGGTCGGGCGGCTGGGCGCTGCGGTAGCGCGGGTCAAGCGGCGGAGGCGGAGCGAGCGGCTTGATAAGACCAAGCCCATCAGGAAGAAAAATGGCGTTATACGGCCCGTACGCGCTCTGCGGAACACTCTGTCCGGATACACGCGGCACAGCGACAAGCCCCACCAAGGGAAAGACGAACAGAAGTGCAAAAGTGAGCCGCTTTAAGAATTGAAGCCTCGATAGCCACCGCGTGAGGACTTGCAAACGCATAAGATGAGCCTTCGTCGTGCGTAATCAACGGATGATCTCAAGATATCGGATCAAGCGGACCTCAAAATCGGAAGAAGACGCAGAATCCCCGCTGCTCGCGCCGAACGGCAACGATACAAGCGCCAGAGACCCGAATATTCCAGTCGTGTGTGGGATTTCTGCGGCTTCTGGCGGACATGGCCGCTTATGCTGCCGTGCCCGTGGGAGCTCTGCGCGTTCGCTAGTGTTAAAAGTTGTAGATGGCCTGGATCTGTCCTTCACGGTTGGTGGCAGTGAACTTGCTGGTCACCTGGCCGAAGTTGGTCGAGCCCAGCGAGGTGGTGGGGAAGGGGGCTTGCACGCGGTTGAAGGCGTTGAAGTAGTCCATACGCAACGAGAACGTCTGGCCCTCGATGATACGGAACACCTTCTTGGCGCTCAAATCTTCGACCGGGTACCACGGCCCGCGAACCTTGGTATAGCCGCGTTGGGCGTTGCCCAGCACATACTGGCTGCCGGTGTTGGTCCACGCACTGGTACTGAACAAATAAGGCGCCGACACAATCTTGTGATCGAAGAACTTCGTGATATTGCCGTAGCCGCCCGACCACATCGGGACATAGGGGTTGATGTTAGGCACATTCGTCCCGTTCATGAAGCTTTCGCCACTCTGCGTAATTGCCAATGGCTGAGAGTTGTTGTATTCTAGGATGGCCGCCGCTTGCCAGCCACCCACTATGTTGTTCATCAGCCGGCCGTTATTGAGCCAGCGCTGACCCTGACCGAAGGGAAGCTCGTAGGTGCCCGCAAACTTAGACTCGAAGGAGCCGGTGGTATCTTCGGCCCACATTTGCTGCGGGTTGTACTTGTTCACGGCTGTAGCCAGGTTGTCGTACAACCTGGGCAGCTCGATGTTACCCAGGAAGTTCAGGTTGTTCGACATGTGCTTGTCGGCCTGGATCTGGAAGGCGCTGAAGTACGTAGTTCCTCCTTGATCCCACGCCCGCGACACGCCCGAATACTGCGGGAAGGGCTTTAACGCCTGGTATACCGTGGCGCCACCGCCGAAATTGCTCACAAAGTTAGCATACGGAGCCGTGATTCCCGCGCAGGGAGTGCCGGTAAGGTTGGCGGTGATTTTATCGGTGAGGCACGTGCCGTACGACAGCACCGAAGGGTTGGGCTGTTCGATAGGGTTGATGTTGGAGCCCGACAGGTGCGTGACCCGGTTCGCCGTATAGTCGACGGTGAGCATGGTGTGCCAGGGAATCTGGCGTTGCACGCTCAAGGTCCACATCTGCAGCATTGGTGCCTCGCCGTTGTGCTGGTCGTCGAGGTAGTAGATGGTTTGGCCCAGCCCCAGCGATTGGCTGAAGGGCGTGGGATTTACGGTTGGAATCGCGTTCACTGCCCCGGTTGTGGGGTTGGTCCACGGCCCGTAGCCGGACACATAGCCGCCGGTTCCGTTCACCGTGAAGCTGCCACCGAGAAGTCCGGCCATGTTATTGGGGCTGCCGCTCAGGCCTTCGCCCTGACCGTAAGCGCCGCCATAGCCCAGGAAGGTAATGGTATAGCCGCCCTGGATCACGGTGTCCTTATCGAGGCTGTAGGCAAAGCCCACGCGCGGACCAAAGTTGAGATGGTGAATGCCGATCTGGTTGAATCCGGCGCACGCCGCGCAATTGCCGTATTCGGTGGCCCAGCCGGGCAGTCCGTTACCAGTAGCCGGATTAACTGCACCCGACGTTGCAGCGCTCGCATTCAAAAACACGTTGTTGTTCTGGGTCAGGACGTAGGGCATCATCAGGTCGTAACGCAGGCCGAGGTTCAGCGTCAACCTGTTGGTCAGCTTGATGTCGTCCTGTATGTACGCGGCCAGGGCATTGGTGTGAAGAGCAACCTTGGTGATCGACGTGCGGCTGGCGGAGTCGGGCAGGCCCAGCAGGAAGCTGGCAAAGGAGCTGCCATACACCGAGAAGTTGGGATCGGCGGTGTTTTGGATGGAGGTCTCAGCCTGGCTGAACGCGAAGTGGCCGAGGCTGTAGTTGCTGAGTGAGTACTCCCAATAGTGGTCGAACTGTCCGCCGATGTTGAAGGTGTGACGGCCCTTGTTCCACAGAAAGTTGTCGAACAGGTTCCAGCCGATGTTGTCCACATAATTCTGGACGTGCTCGCCGTTGCCGTTGCCAAAGCTGGTGGGTGCGTTCTGCCCGTTGAAGCTGATGTAAGGGGAGCCGTTAACGACGCCGGCGAAGCTCGGGCTGCTGGTGTTCTGATAGTTCTGCATCTTGTTCTGCGCAGAAACACCGGCGGTCATCACCAGGTTGGGAGTGAAGGTCTTGCTGTAGTTTCCCAGCCAGATGTTGGCGTTGTCGATGCCCCATTGCTCGGGGCTCAGCGGATTGCTGGGAGCGACGATGGCCGTGGAAGTATTGAACGAGCCGTTCGTAACGCTTTCTTCCTGAATCACGTAGTAGTGGTTTCGCCACCACGTGAAGTTCAGGTTCTGGCTCGGCGAAAGCTGGTGATTGATGGTGACGCCGAAGGCCTGCGTCTGGAAGGGAACCGACTTGACGGCAGAAGACTTGTTGCTGTCCATGCCGTAGTTGGTTCCTGGGGAGTCGGGATCGGGAATGTACTGCAGCAGCGTCTTGCTTAGCGAGTCGATGCGGAT
Organism: uncultured Acidobacteriaceae bacterium; assembly: GCA_963758785.1. GTDB lineage: Bacteria > Acidobacteriota > Terriglobia > Terriglobales > Acidobacteriaceae > Telmatobacter. The sequence goes on along the minus strand of CAVWXA010000002.1, from coordinate 603,182 downwards.
GGGGCAGATGACGTTCGGCTGGTTCCCATTGCAACCCATGAACTGCTTGCCCGTCTGCGGATCGTAGATGGGAATCACCTGGTCATTGGTGTTGACAAAGTTGCTGAAGTCGCCCTGCTTCTCAGCTACGGTGGGAACCGTGCCGTACGACGCCAGGCCCTGGTTCTTGTTGTAAATGTCGAAGCTGCCCAGGAAGAAGGTCTTGTTGTGGCCGTTATAGAAATGCGGAATCACCACGGGGCCGCCGATCGTGCCTCCCCAGTCGGTCTCCCGATCGACGGGAGGAACTGCCTCGCCGGCTAAATTGAAGGTGCCAGGGAAAAAACCCTGCGAGTCAAATGCGCTGTTGCGGTCGATGAAAAATCCGTCGCCGTGCAGCTGATTGGTGCCCGTGCGCATGTTGTAATCGACTGCGCCCTGCACCATGCCATTCCGCGCCGAGAACAAATTGCGGATGATGCGGAATTGGTCAACCATTTCATACGGCGGGTCGGAATTGATGTCAGAAGCCGTAACCAGCAGCAGCCCGTTGTAATAGTTGCCGGCCGCGTTGATCTGGCCGTTGGCGCCTCCTTCCACCACCACGCTCCCATATGACCCGTTGCGTACGCCCGGCGCCAAGGTGGCAAAGCTGGTGATCTGGCGCATGTTGCCGTTGATCTCGATGGGAAGGTCGGTGACCTCCTGCGAGGGCAGCATGGTGTCAAGTTGGGGGTTGGTCGTATCCAGTTGAAGCGCTCCCGCTGAGCTTACTTGCACCGTCTGGCTGCTGGCGCCCACCGTGAGCCTGATATTCAAGGTCGGCGTCGCGCCGACTTCGACTGCCACATGCGAGGCTTCGTACTTCTGGAAGCCTGGCGCCTCGACTGTGATGTCGTAACCTCCGGCACTGACGGGGGCGGAATAGACTCCTGCTGAGGAGGTTGCAAACTTCGATACGGTCCCGGTTGCCTCGTTCTTGAATGTCACCTGCGCGCCGGAAATCACCGCGCCCGACGGATCGGTTACCGTGCCGGTAAGCCCGGTCGTCTGCGCGTGAAGAAGTTGGGAGACGGGCGCGGCGGCCAACGTAAAAAGCAGCACCCATAACCAGGTGGGGAGTTGCCGCGTTAGCGGGCGGGCCGCGTCCTTCCAAGAGTTTGCGCCAATCATTTTTCTTGACCTCCAAGGGAATTTGGGAAAGGCATATCGTCCAATCGCTTTGAAATCGGGAGGAACAATCCCGTTCTCAGGCAGAGCTCGGGAACAGGACAGAGTGTGTGAGATGAAACAAGCCGTGCCAAGGGCTTAGCAACCTGAAACAATGTGAAATCTTGGTTATTCACCGAAGAAAGAGGCTTTTCTTTACAGATTTTCGAGGTTCAAGTTACAAATAGATTCGAATCGCGAATGCAGCTCGAATTACGAATAAGATTGGATGCTCGGAATCGCTTCAGAAGCCGCCCAACGCTCGCACTTTTTTCTGGACCCGTTCTCGCGCCCCTCTGTGCGGCGCCCGGCGGCAGCAAAAAACAGGACGATCTTCATTCAACCGCCTTGCCTCTCGCTGAAAGTAGATGAAGCACCCGGATTATATTGCTTAGAGCTCGCGGATCGCCGTCACCGGATTCACCCGCATCGCTCGCTGTGCCGGAAGATAGCACGCCAGCAGGGACATCGCCGCGAGCAGAATCAGCACGGCAAAGATCGTCACTGGGTCATTGGCGCCGACGCCGTACAGCAGACCGGCGATAAAGCGGGTCAGCCCGAACGAAAGAGCCAGTCCCAGCGCCAGCCCAATTGCCGTCAGCCGCATTCCCTGTAGCAGCACCAGCCTCATCACATCCGCTCGCGAAGCCCCCAAAGCGACGCGGATGCCGATCTCGTGCGTCCTGAGCTCGGTGCGGTATGCTATCACGCCATACATGCCCGTGGCCGCCAGAACCAGCGCGATCACCGCGAATATCCCCGCGAACGTGCTCTGCATGACGACGAAGGTACTCGCCATCGCGGTGTTCTCCCTCATCGTGCGCACGTCATAAACCGGGAGCCGTCTGTCAACCTCCTGGATCGCGCGCTCTGCCGCCTGCGCCAGATCCGCCGGATTGCCCATGGTCTTCATTTGTACGATGAGTTCCGGGCCCGATTGCTGATAATAGCTCATATAGATCATGGGCCCGGGCCGCTCACTCATCATCAGGTGCTTCGAGTTCTTCACCACGCCAACCACCGTGAACAGGTTGCTCAATACGCTCAGCTTTTCCCCTATCGGATCCTGCCCCGGCCAGTACCGGTTCGCCGCTGTCTGATCCACGATCAGTACGCGCGGCGCATTCTCATTGTCGTCCTGCGTAAAGTCGCGCCCTTCCAGAATGGGTATCCCCATGGTCTCGAAGTACCGCGGCGATACATCCGCTCTCCCTACTTCCAGCGACTCATGCGGCCGTGGCGCATATCCTTCCGGATACGCGTCCTCCGTCTTTCGCGTCAGCGATAGCGGGATCCAGTCGGTAAGTGAAGCTACGGTCACGCCGGGCAATGCCTCCACGCGCTGGAGAATTTTGTCGCGGATCAACCGCCTTTGGTCATTCGGATAGCCGGAGATGTGCAATCCCACGGACGCGGTCAAAACACGATCTTGCTCAAATCCCGGATCAGCATGGGCAATGTTCCTGAGCGTGCGCAAAAATAGTCCGGAGCTAACCAGCAGAGCGAGCGAGAGCGCCACCTGCGCCACCACCAGGCCGCTAAGCAGCCGCCGATTGTGCTTCCCGCCCGATACGCTTGCCGATTCCTCCTTGAGCACCTCCGCCGCCGGCACCTGCGACGACCGCCAAGCCGGAAATGCCCCGCACAGCAGGCTCGCCAGAACTGCCAGTGCCACAATTGCGATCACAACGCCGGGATCGACCATGCCGTTTATCTCGGTTGGGATCGCGTTCCGCGGAAGGAACAGTGCGAGTGTCTTCGCCGTCCACAGAGTCAATAACAACGCCGCCGCTCCCGCGCAGAGGGCAAGAATCACGCCTTCGAGCATCATCTGCCGGACGACGCGCACGCGACCTGCGCCCAGCGACTGTCGGATTGCGATTTCGCGCCGCCGCGACACAAACCGCACCAGTGTCAGCGTGGCCACATTGGCGCATGTCAGCAGCAACACCATTCCCGCAATGGCCAGCAGGATTGGCAGCGAAATCGCCATATATCCGTTCGCGCCGAACGGCGACCGCCACATCGGATCCAGGGTGATCGTGTTCGCGCCCAGGTGATCGCCAGGATACGCGGCCACAATCCGCCGCATGATGGTCTCAAGATCTTGGTTTGCCTGCTCGCGGCTCACGCCCGGCCGCAGCCTTCCCACCACGTTCAGCCAATTCGCGCTGCGCTCGGTCATCCGCCAACCGCCCGTTCCAAGCGGATCGAGCGTGACCCACATATCGTGCCGCAGCCCCGGCGCCGCACCGACGAAACCCTTCGGCGCCACGCCGAGCACCGTCACCTGGTGGCGAGCAATCTCCAGCGACTTGCCCACAATCCCGGGGTCGCCCGCAAAATGCGTCTTCCAGAGCGAGTAGCTGATAACAACGTACGGAATGCTTCGCCCTGCAGCCTCTTCTTCCGGCCGGAAAAAACGCCCGTAGAGAGGCTTCACGCCGAGCACATCGAAGTAATTCGCCGCCACGTTGGCAACATAGATCCGTTCCGGCCTGGCTCCTCCGGTCAACGCAAGCCAATCGTGATGATACGCGGTGATTCCCTCGAAGCTGTGATTCTGGTCCCGCAGATCGCGGTAATCGAGATATGAGAATGGCGGACTCGGCGAGATATTCCACTGCCCGCGCATCACGCTCACCAGCGAGCTCATATCTCGCGCTCCCGGTATCGGGCGCAGCATCGTTCCGTCAATCCAGCTGAACACCGTGCCGTTGGCGCAAATGGCCACTGCCAACATCACCGTAGCCGCGACCGTGTATGCCGGATTCTTGCGAAGTTGCCGCAAGGCAAAACGAACATCCTGAAGCAGCCCTCTCACGCCCACCTCTCTCAAACGAAGTTTGATCTTGGGGAACCAGAGTATTGCCCTTTCAGGATGTGCACGCAGTGTGCCAAAACACGGATGACTGTAAGTTTCTATCCGCCATCGACATAGGCTGGGGCCATATCTCTCGGCTCCGCCAACACACTGTCCATCTGTGCGTCGGATGTCCGCTTTCGAACAGCTTCCTGCAAAGCCGACGCAAAGCGCTTTTCGGCTCTGAGGGGATCGTTATCTGACAAGCGAGCTTGCTGTACCGCTCATCTGGACCGCCATTTCTAACGGCAAATCGGCAAGCGTTCGCCGATCTGCCTCCGCATGATCCTCAATTGAGGCCAACCGGACGACGCACTCATTGAGCCACTCAGGTCGATCTGTTTCCTCGGCAAGTGGACGAAGAACCGGCTATGGTGAAGTTGGGATTTTCGAGGCGAAGATTCGTGAAAGGTCAGCATGGCCGACTAACCGCTCGGAACTCGTCGATCGCGCTGATAGCATTGCGTAATGAAGCGCGTTTCCTGCTTGGATTGAATGATGCTTAGATCTTTAGCGATTGGTGTGCTGACGGTAGCGGCATTTGGCCAGATTCCCAATTCTCGGTCTCCCGACAGTTCCACAAGAACTCCCAGGTTTCAGATAGCCACGATCAAACCAAGCCGTCCAGAAGAGACTCGAACTGTGCAAATTCAAGGCAACCGATTCGCAACTAGCGATACATCTGTAGTCGATTTGCTCAAGTATGCCTACGGACTTCATGAGCAGGAAATTGTTGGTGGGCCCAAGTGGTTGGAAACGCAGAAATTTGACCTCGTTGGCGATCCAGAGACCGAAACCAGACCATCATCGGATGATTTCAAAATGATGGTGCAAAATCTTCTAACAGATCGCTTCCACCTCGCGGCTCACTATGAAATCAGAGAGCTGTCAGTTTTCGAGATCGTGCCTGCGAAGGGCGGCCCAAAACTGAACAAGAGTATTAGGCCGCCAAATGGGATTCCTACAGTCGGCTATTCGCCAGGTCAGCTAGGGGTAGCGAACGCCACTATAGCTGATTTCGCAGCATTTTTGCAGCGCTTCGTTACAGATCGTCCCGTGTTCGATGGCACAGGAATAACCGGCAAATACGATTTGTCTCTGCGATGGACACCCGACGAGTTGCAAACTGAAGGCGGTCGCCAGGGCGGCGATAATAACAACTCTCTGCCCGGTCTTTTTACCGCCATTCAGGAGCAACTGGGATTGAAGTTGCAGGAAGAAAAACGCCCTGCCCAAGCGTTGGTCGTTGACCATGTCGATATGCCGTCAGAAAACTAGGGTATCGACGCTATTCTTTGTGCCCCGGTCACTTGCAGCGAAGTAACGGTCTCCCGAGTTCCGGGTCGAGGCTTCTTATGTCGCGTTTTCAATTTTCGAGGCGCCTTCAAATAGGTTGCGCGGTATTCGTGATGCTCACCGCGATTGGGCTGGGTTCCGGATGCAAACGGGTTTCGGTGACCCACCCAGCCGCTCCCGAGCTGGCCGGGGATTCGATTCAGCTGATTACGGTGCGGCAGATAGACGGACAAATTCTTCGGAGAGGAAAACCGATACGCCTGATTGTGCGCGTTGCTTACGGTCTCACCTCGCGTGAAACTGCGATCCTCGCTTTGGGCGTTGATCAGTTCCCCGACAAGACTTCTTGCGTACCCCCGAAGGGCGACGTAGACAATTGCGGCACAGTCGCGACTGTTGCTGAGGTTCGCATTCCAATCCAGCGTGGCTCGCATGTGGTCGAAGTGCCGATCGTGTGGCCTGGTGACACTGGCGCCGGAACTCAGGGGAGGATCTTCGGTCAAGGCACGATCAGTCTGCATGCGTCTATGTGGTCAGATAAGCCTGAATACAAATTCCTGACAAAGTGGTTTGGGACAGCGTACTGCGAACGCTTCTAACGGGTTCATGGCCACTTTTAGGCATCTATTACTGCCTGGCCAATGACGGGCCGGATTCGCCGTATACTCGTCGGTATGAAGTCTGCGGTTGAGCTTTCGTTGCTCGTCTTCTGTTTCTCTGTTCCACCGAACCTTGTCCTCGCGCGATCGCCTGCTCCCCAGCAAAATCCCCCCACCGCAGTCCCCACGAACATCCATCAGCTATTCATCGACGATCAGGCGGAGCGGACAGTTCGCGGCGCGATTTTTGGATACGGGCCTGACGTAAACAGCCGCGACGCTCTACGGCGCGCCGAAGCCAAGTTGCTGCTCGCAGCCGGCGAGCTCAAGACCGCGCAGGACTTTCAGGACGCAGCCTTCATCTTTCAGCACGGCCATTCGCCGGACGACTATCTATTAGCGCACATCCTCGCCATTGAGGCCATTGTCAAAGGCGACGCTTCATCCAAGTGGATTGCCGCGGCAACGCTCGACCGCTATCTGCAGGCAATCGGGCAAAAGCAGGTGTTCGGCACGCAATACCTGAGCAAAAGCTATCTGTATCTCCTGCAGCACAAGGATGATCCCAACGCAGTAAACAGTCCCGAAGCGCATCAAAAGGGCATGACGCAGGACCCGTACGACCGGACCCTCGTGCCCGATGCGTTGCGCGGCGACTTCTGTGTTCCCGCTCAGGCCGCGCAGGAGGCCAAACCGAGCGAGACCAACGGAGGAAAGCCGGCAACCGTTAGACTCCCGCCGGGCTGCAGCAATTAGCGGCGCCGTCTCCGCCGCACCCGCGCAGGGACTCGTCCACGGGAACTGCGCCTTTGATAGTCTTTCCCTTCGAGCCCTGGCAAACGATAGAGATCGCGATTTTGTTGTACCGCCGCAGTTTCAGCGGCGATAACACGTCTATCCGTGATTACGCCCGCATCACCGGCCACTCGGAAGTTACCTTGTAATAAACATCAATGCATTTGCTGCCTCTCCCGCCCCGCACCTGTGGTCATCGCTTACTTTTGGAGTCGGACAACTCGTCGCCGCTTCGGCCATGAGCTGGTTGTTTTCAGAGCCGTGCCTATCGCCGCGCAATCTTCATCCTGAACTCCCGCACGTGCGACCGGTAGTCCGCGCTCGTCTTCCTCCAGCTCCCTGAAAACTGCATCCACCCGTCAATCTCATCGCCATTCACCTTCAGCCATTTCAATGGCAGCCGCGGGCAGTAGGGATTCATCTCCTGCGACTCCCACATCGTCTCGTGATGCACCAGCGTGAACGGTCCCCACGGATGCGGCGCGTCGTAGATCATCAACTCTGTTCCATCGCTGTTTGAAAAATCTTTGTAGAGTCTCCACGTCAGCAGCACGTAGCGCTTGATCGCCGCGCTGTAGACCATCTCTGGCAGGCTGATCCGCCGGTCATCCGTCAAAACCGGCGTCGCCTGGTTCATGTCGCTGCTCCAGCGCGGATGACTGTAGTTCTTCAATGCTGAAATCCATTGCCACGCCGTCGCGTCCTCAATCTTGTCTGCAGGCACCCTGCCCACGCGCAAGTTGCTTCCGTTGTCCCATTGGTCGGTTGAAATCGCGTACACATATTTATCGGGAGCGCCCACATTGTCCCGGCCCACATTCACAAAAGCGGGCCCGCCGAAGTTGTGCCCGGGAAACATCGGCGTCTTGATGCTCGCGCGGGTGGGAGTCCACGTCTTCCCATGATCGCGAGAACTGATAATCGTCGCGTCATCGCCGTGCTGGCTCTTCATCCCATATGCGGCTGGTTTCTTCCCCAGCAGGTTTTGAATCGCAAGGTACAGAACGCCATGTACCGAGATCATGCCCGTCGGCTTCGGCCCACCCCCGCCGCTGCCGTGGTATTCCGGCATCGCGTTCACCCGCGCAATCGTGTAATGCGGAGGCGTTCCGCTGAACTTCTCAATGTCCAGCCCGTCCCACTTTGCTCCCCAGTTTGGATCGCCCGCCGATGCGTAGATCTCGTCATCGTCGGCCCACGTCATAGGAAACGTATCCCCAAATCGAACGCCGTAGGCCGGTACCCCGTGTCCCGCGGCCGGATCGACCGGCGCCACATCGTCGCTGGATCCCGGAGTTGGATACGCGCTCTCCTCGCCCACCCACTCAAAGCCCACAATCACGTCGCTCTGTTTCAGTTCGGAATCCGCTGAAATAATCTGCGGAGCCGTTTGAGCCGTCTGGCAGAAACAAATTTGCGGCGCGATCACAGCCGCAGCAACAAGGAGCACAAATTTACTTCGAACGAAACGCATGCAAGCACAATATCAGCCCCGATCGCACAGTTTCCTCATCCTGGTGCTAACTCAACTGCCGCAGCCTCTCTATAAATGATCCGCAAACTCGCCCGCGCGAAGCCCCCGAAGCGGGGCAACAGAATGTAGCCCCGGGCGCGAGCCTGGGGGTCAATCAAGCCATCCGCATGTCCAGCCCGCGTGGCGGGCGTAAGACCCCTCCACACCCCTTGCTGGACTGCACCCCAAGCCGTGTCAAGCCCTCGATTCAAAACGAGCCGGCCTTTTCTGCTCTAAGTTATTGCTTTCTTGATCCCTTGTTCCCTCGTTCCCTTGTTCCCTTCTTTTGCATAGAATTTCCCCCTTCTGGCGCACAATCAACCTAGCATCACCACAACAGCGGCTTGGCGCAAGGATCTTACCTGATCCCTGTTCCCTGATCTCTGTTCTCTGTTTTCCGGAGCCCAGCACATGCAAAAAGAGCGCAAGAACATCGCCGTCAGCATCAATCCAGAGGCAAACCGCCCCAACTCCGGCCCGGATACTGAGTCAGTATCCCAGTACACTGTCTCCAACCAGCAGAAAATGAACGACTTCGATGCGATGACGAGACCCTGTACAACCTCAGTACACGCGCAAATTCAGCCGAATTCGGAACCAATTGCACCACGCATCGTGCAAACGCCTTGAAAAAACGCTCGTAAGTCCTTTGAATTGGGGATCATGCGAAATAACCCTTTTGAAATCAGCGGCCTGGAGCAAATGATCGAAGATCAAACCGCTGCAGGAAAAGCACTTAACCCTAAAAAGGGATGGGGGGAGGGGTTACCGAAAGATAAACAATCCCTGATAACGGACCATAAAATGCTTGCCCAATACGTGGCCCGCATTTCTCAATCGGCCATTGCGACCGATGGCGCGGTCAGCTTCTTAGCACTTGCTCAACCGCCACGGCGAGCCCAGGAACATCCGATACCCTCGCCTCCGCCGCCGGCGCCCACCCAAATTCGCGAAGCGTCTTGCTCGTGATCGGCCCAATTGAAACCGCAGCTACGCCCGCGAACGGAAAATTCAACCCAGCCGCCTTCGCAGCCTCGGCCAGATGCGTCACGCTCGAGGAGCTGGTGAAAGTAGCCGCGTCAATTCCCTTCTCCAACGCCTCGCGTAAAAGCCTCGGCGCAGATTCCGGCAGCACATTGCGATAGGCGTCGACCACATCGACAGTTGCGCCAACAGCGCGCAGCGCATCGGGAATCACGTCGCGCGCAACTTCCGCCCGCGCCAGCAGAATCCTCTTCGAGGCAACTTCGCTTTTGAGACTGTCAACCAGACTTTCCGCAACATAGCTCTTGGGAACCATCGTCACCGGCAAGCCCGCCTTGCGCGCCGCCGTTGCCGTCGCTTCTCCCACTGCCGCCACTTTCAATCGCGCCGCAGCAGCCAGCCGCAATCCAAGCGCTTCAGCGCGATCGTCAAGCGCACGCACCGTATTCGCGCTCGTCAAAATCAGCCAGTCATAGGAATTGAGCGACCGCAGCGCACGATCAAGAGGCTCAAAGCTCACTGGAGGCCGAATCTCAAGCACAGGAACCTCAACCGGTTCCGCGCCCAGCTCCCGCAACGCATCGCTCAGCTTGCCAGCCTGGTCCGCAGCGCGCGTCACCAGCACGCGCCTTCCATCGAGCGGCAACGTCGACATCAGGCAGCTCCGCCCGCAGCCTCGGCGCCCGCACCATCGCTGCCCTCGAGCAGCGCGCCCGCCCCTTCTTCCATCAGCACCTCAGCAGCCTCGCGGCCAAGGGCAACCGGATCGGAGTTCTCGCGTGGTGAATGCAGATGCACTCGAACCACAGCGCCCGTCTTCGGCGATGCCACCACGCCAAAGATTTCGTCCCATACTCCCTGTTCGCCGGCCCTCTGCAATGCACTCGGCCTGCAATGAATCCCGATTGGCACCTGGCATCCGCCTCCGAGCGCAGCCAGAGCCGAACGTTCTGCAGTCACCGCAAACCGAGTATCGGCATGGTCGAGAAACGCGACCGCCTCGATCGTCGCCCCATCATCCCGTCGCGTCTCAATCCCCAGCGCCCCCTGCCCGGCCGCCGGACAAAAATCCACAGGATCAAGCCGCTCCCGCACCCAGTCTGTCTTGCCTAGCCGGTCCAACCCCGCGGCCGCCAAAAGAATTGCTTCCACCTGTCCCTCGGCCAGCTTACGCAACCGCGTGTCCACGTTGCCGCGAAACTCTACAGCCTCAATATCCGGCCTCAGCGCCTTCAATTGTGCACGCCGCCGTTGGCTGCTTGTTCCCACACGCGCACCCTTCGGCAACGCGGACAGGCTCGCGTGCTTCACTGACACAAGTACATCTCTCGGATCCACCCTTGCAGGCGTGGCTGCCAGCACAAATGGTTGAGGCAATTCAGTCGGCAAATCCTTCAGCGAATGCACAGCAAGATCGACGCGGCGCTCCGCAAGCGCCTCTTCAATCTCCTTCGTGAACATTCCCTTCGATCCTACCTGCGCAAACGTAATCTCCTGCAAACGGTCCCCGGTGGTCTTGATCATCTCGATCTCGACCTCGTGTCCCTGCATGCGCAGCAACCCAAGAATGTGATTCGCCTGCCACAGTGCGAGTTGTGAGCCCCGGCTGCCGATGCGCAACTTCATCGCCGCGCCTCCATGCCGCTCTCGCTCACCTTCACACTCTCCACGCCTTTGCTGTCACCAGGATCAGGCGTCGCCGCGTGCGCCGGACTCTCTCGGTCAGTCTCGCCCGCGGCGACAGGCGACACGGCCCATGCATCGCACAGCGTACCCAATTTCGCCGAATCGCCCTCGCGCGCTGCCTGCTTCAACGCCTGCATCGGCGGGTGCAGGAACTTGTTCACCATCCCCCGTGTCAGCGCCTCCACCGCGGCCATCTGCTCCGGCGTCAGCACGCCCAACCGCGCGTGCAGCCGCTCAATCTCGGCCACGCGAATCTCCTCGGCCCGCTTTTGCAGCGCTACAATCGCGGGCGCTGCTGTCACCGTCCGCTGCCGCTGATGGAACCGCTCGACCTCGGCAGCAATCAGCTTTTCGGCATCCACCGCCTGTAGGCTGCGCTCTTCCATGTGCGCCACGGCCACTTGTTGCAAGTCGTCGATGTCGTACACAAAAATGCCGTCAAGCTTGTTCATCTCAGGATCCACGTCCCGCGGAACGGCTATATCGATAAAAAACATCGGCCTGTTACGCCGCTTATGCAAAAACGCCTGCCCGTGCTCCTTGCGGAAGATCGGCAGCGGCGCTCCCGTTGAGCTGATCACGATGTCTGCCTCGCTCGCCGCCTCGTACAGTTGGTCGAAGCGAATTACGCGCCCGTTGAATTGCCCCGCCAGCGTCCGCGCACGCTCTTCGGTCCGGTTGCTCACCAGGATGGCGCCCGCACCCTGCTGCACCAGGTGCCGCGCCGCCAGCTCGCTCATTTTCCCCGCGCCCACCAGGAACACCGTGCGTCCCTGCAGCGATCCGAAGATCTTCTGCGCCATCTCCACGGCCACCGAAGCAATTGACACGGAATTCGATCCGATGCCCGTCTCGGACCTTGCCTTCTTCGCAGCCGCGAAGGCACCCTGCAACAGGTGTTCTAGTTGACCTGAAACAGTCCCCGCCGCCTTGGCCACGGCGAACGCCTCTTTCACCTGGCCCAGGATCTGCGGCTCGCCCACCACCATCGAATCGAGGCTGGCCGCCATTCGAAATAGATGGTTCACCGCCTCCTTGTCCCGGTACTCAAACAAATGTGGAAGCAATACTTCTTCCTTAACCCCGAAGTGATGCGCAAAAAAGCTGTTAAGCTGAACATCGCGATCTTCGATTACCGCCAGCAGTTCCACGCGGTTGCATGTCGAAACGATCATGCACTCGCTCACTCCCGGTATCGTCGCCAGCGCCCGCGTCGCCTCGGGCAGTTCCTCGCGCCCAATGGCGAATTTCTCCCGCAGCGCAATGGGCGCCGTTTTGTGGTTCACGCCAATGAAGGTCAGTATCATTGGGGACCGAACCTGTGTACCTGGCTGAAGAAGTTCACCGCCCAAACCGCCATCATCACGACGAGTGCGGCACCCGAGACATAGGCGGCTCTTCGACCGCGAAGTCCCACGCCCCGACGAAACAAAAGTAGCGTGACGTACACGATCCACATTGCGAAGGAAGCAAGAATGTTGGGATCGAGAAAATACGATGAGCCCAGCGATGTCTGCTGCACCAGCACAAAGCCAATGAGCAGGCCAACTGTCATGCAAGGAAATCCGAACTCCAGCGTTGCCAGCGCGATCCGCTCCAGTGTGTCCAGAGGCGGCATCCAATCGGCCGGGGACCATCCTGACCTTGTCGGCCTGACCTTGGATTTGATCCGCCGCTCCTGCACGAGATAGAGCATCGACGCCAGAAGACTTAAAAACAGCGCTGCATAGGCCAGCAACAAAGCGATAATGTGGGCGACTAGCCAGCTCATCCACACACGATGCGAGGGAAAACGGCTTGTGCTCTCGCCGAGAGCTGGGGCAAAGACGAGGAAGAAAGTCGCCGGCAGGGCAAAGATTCCCAATGAAATGGCGTCGTAGAGCCACCAGATCAGGAAAAACAGGCCGGCAACGGCAAATCCGAGCAGCGACTCAATCTCGCGCATCCCTACCGGCATCCACCGGTGCGCCACAACCAGCATCTCCACCACTGACACAAAATGGAAGAAGTATGCCAGCCCTCCAAGGTGCACGCAGGTTTTGCGCCACGGCAAGGAGTGGTAGAGCACAGCCGGAAAGATCGCGACACATCCCGCCGCATAGAGAATGGCCGCAACTCGTAGCCAAAGCAGGTACATGGCAACTTTTACCTTATGACGTAACCCCTCAGTATACTGTGATGTAGATCACCTCGAGATGATGCAAGCCCGGAAACGAAAGGAGAGAAAGATGCCCGTTTTTTGCCCCCGAGCAGCCTTTTTGTCCGACCAGCGGGTGAATTGCATCGGAACCGAAATCGCGGCGCAATTAGCGGGAGGGGTGCTACGAAGCTTCTTGGAGCCAATCCATCTACGGTGTCACATCGCGCCAGCACCGGGCGAGGAGCCTATCGGCGGTTTCTTTTTGCATTCCGAGCAGGTAATCCTGTGCATCGTGCAGCTGGTCGCGGAGCGTTAAGTTGTTCGCAGTCCCAATCGACCTTTCAATTTCAATCAGCTTCTTAAGCAGGACAGTGGAATTCATTCGGGCCCCTTTATCTTTGAGGTTTCCAGTTTCCCCTGAGGGCGGTCTCTCGAAAGTGATTTGAATCACGCGAACTCCACTAATCGACGGCATGCCTGCTGATCGCCAGAAGATCTTACGGATAGGTTGGCGCAGATGAGCGCCGTGGCTGTGTTTGCGGCGTGCCTAAAGGCAGCCCCCGATAAGGAGAGACCACCTCGCACAAAAACCAGCGCGGCAGAACGGCAACCAGCCCCGGCGCCCGCGGGAGCGGACGCCAAAACCGGGTTAGCAGTTGCTGGGACACACTCTATTTCTGTTTGGTCGCGAAGTAGGTTGACGTCCGGTTGCTGAGTTTGTCGTTGTCAACCACTGTGAGAGTCTTACCGTTGGCCGAGACGGTCATGGTCGAGACGTCGACGACAGTGCCAGCGCGTTTGTCGGTTTCTTCGACGGAGTGATCATTGATCTTCTTGAGTGAGACTGCGTCATAACCGTATGCGCCCTTCGCCGGGTAATCAGCGCCGTCAAACTTTGCCGTGTATGTCTCCCCCGTAGGTTCCGTCATTGAGAATTCGTCGCCATTCAACTTGTATGTCGTTAGCAGGGCGTTGTCGCTTCCGCTCTGCTTCTGGATGATCCAGTTGCCCGATGTCGCGTGTACGCCCGAAGATGCCATGCCGCTGCGCTTGCCACTTGTAACAAAGGTTACAGGCTGATCGCTGTTCATCGGGTGCTCAGTGGTTTTGACAGTGAGCGTTTTTCCGTCGGCAGAGACGGTGCGGGTCTGTTCATAAATCGACTTGCCGCCCTTTTTGGCAATGACGGAGATCGTATGCGGATCAACAATGGTGACGCTCAGCGTATCGTAGGCGTGGCCGGAAACCGGGTGATCCTGACCGTCGGCCGCAATGTCATAGGACGGGTTGCAGGACCCAGTACAGTGATACCAGGCCTGGCTGATGTAAAAGCTGAGAGGTTTGGGGCTGAACTTGGTTTGCGAAAGGTCCACGCGCCAGGTGCCATCGAATGGCGACTGGGCCTGAGAAGCCCCGGCAGCTAACAGCACAGCGATGGCTAACAACGCACAAAAAACGTATTGCTTCATTGCTTTCATTCCGAATCTCCTCCGCGGGGAATCCGCTTGGGCCCGATGGACCGTGTGCGATTGTACACGCACGTGCTGAAGGCTGGCTATCCTATCTTGCCGGGAGTTCGAGTTGCCGATCCTGGACTTCACTTTGCCACCGTGCCGAGCTGTGAATTCGCTCTGGCGAGGCTACCCCTTCAGCTTACCGCCGCGATACTCTTAGAACCAGCGTGATCCGCAACGATCTTCAATCCGGCCCGGCCGCGCCGCGCTCTCCGCTCCTCGATGAGGGCCCTGTCCCGGTTGTGTCCACTCTGGATTCCGATTCGGACGCGAGCATTCCGGCTGAGGCCTTTACGCTGACTCCCCTTTCCGTTGATAGCTCCCCACCGAACGGCAGCAGCGCCGCGGACAACCGCGGCGCAGAGTTGACGCCTTTCATGCGCCAATGGGCCACTGCGAAGCGCCAGAATCCCGATGCACTTCTGTTCTTTCGCATGGGCGACTTCTATGAGCTCTTCTATGACGACGCTGCCGTTGCCAGCCGGGAACTGCAACTGACGCTTACGGCGCGTGACAAAGAGCGCAATGTGCCAATGTGCGGCGTCCCCTATCACGCTGTAGAGCAATACATCACAAGGCTGCTTCGCAAGGGCTACAGGATCGCCCTGTGCGACCAGATGGAAGACCCCAGGCTTACCAAAAAGCTGGTGAAGCGCGAGGTGACGCGTGTTCTGACGCCCGGCACAGCGCTGGACGCGGCATTGGGACAGGAGCAGAACAATTTTCTGGCGGCACTGTTTGAGATCGCGCCGAGGTCTGCGCGCGATCGCGATGCGGTGAGTGCACTGGCGCTGCTCGACGTGTCGACCGGGGAGTTTCGCACCTCAGAGTTTCACGGCGAAAGCGCGCGAGCGCAGGCCGTTGACCAGTTACTGCTGGCGAACCCAAGCGAAGTACTTATCGCTGCCGGCGCTGAGTGCCCGCCGCAGTTGGAGCGGATTCCCGCACGCACACGCGTGGAAGATTGGGTCTGGACCCGGGATTTCGCCGTGCCCTTGGTCGAACGACAACTGAATGTGCGGTCGCTCGAAGGGTTTGGCCTGGACGGCCACGAGCCGGCGGCGATTGCGGCAGGTGCGGTATTGCACTACGTGCGTACCACGCAGAAGAATGAAGCCCTGCACATTGACAGCCTGAAATTTGAAGAGCATTCCACGGCGCTCGAACTGGACCAGGTGACAGTGCGAAATCTAGAACTGGTCGAGCCGCTTTTTGCGGGCCAGGATGACCGGACGACACTCTTTCGCTCGCTCGATGCCTGCCTCACGCCCATGGGCAAGCGTCTGCTGCGTGCAACGATTCTGCGCCCGCTCAACGATGCGCCAGCCATCGAAGTGCGCTTTGAAGCAGTGGCGGAAGCGCATGGCAATCTGCTCACGCGTGAGGAGATTCGCAGGGCGTTTGGGGGCATTCTCGATTTGGAGCGGTTGCTGGCACGCATTTCGTTGGATTCTGCCGGTCCGCGCGACGTGCGCGCGTTGGCGGCAAGTTTGGCGAGGCTGCCCGGCTTGAAGACGGCGCTGAATGCAATGGCCGCCCCGCAGTGGCGCGCGATCGAAACGCATCTCGACCCTCTCGACGACCTTACAGAGCGAATCGTCGGAACGCTGGTGGCAGAGCCGCCGCTTACTTTGGTGGATGGCGGCGCAATCGCGGCCGGCGTGGACGCGGAGCTGGACGAGTTGCGCGCCATCTCATCTACGGGGCGGCAGGCCATTGCGGCGATCGAAGACCGTGAGCGACAGCGCACAGGAATCGGTTCGCTGAAGGTGCGCTATAACTCCGTCTTCGGCTACTACATTGAGATCACAAAGGCGAACCTGGCGCACGCGCCGGCCGACTACGAGCGCAAGCAGACGCTGGTGAATGCGGAGCGGTTTACCACTCCAGAGCTGAAAGAGTACGAACGAAAGATTCTTACGGCGCATGATCGCTGCATCGAGATCGAGAAACGTATTTTTTCAGAGCTCCGCAAATTTGTGGTCGAAAATGCCGGCCGCGTCCGGCGCAGCTCCGCGGCGGTGGCCGAGGCGGATCTGCTGGCTTGTTTCGCGCACCTGGCGGCCGGGCGCCGCTATGCACGACCGCAACTGACCGGCGAACCGGTTCTCGAAGCCGTGGCGGCACGGCATCCGGTGATTGAGCAGTGGATGGAGGAGGCGCGCGAAGGACGCTTTATTGCCAACGATATCTATCTGAACTCGGGCGATGAGGGTCCCAGCCTGTTGCTGGTCACTGGCCCCAACATGGGCGGCAAGAGCACCTACCTTCGACAAGCCGCGATGCTGGTGCTCATGGCGCAGATGGGCTGCTTTGTTCCGGCAGAGAGCCTGAGGCTGGGATTAGTCGACCGCATTTACACGCGCATCGGCGCTAGCGACAACGTTGCGCGCGGCCGCTCGACGTTCATGGTGGAAATGACGGAGACAGCAACGATTTTGAACACCGCGACCAAACGATCGCTGATTCTGCTCGACGAGATGGGCCGCGGAACGGCGACCTTCGACGGCCTTAGCCTGGCATGGGCCACCGTGGAGTATCTGCACGCCGAAGTGGGCGCGCGCACGCTGTTTGCCACGCACTATCACGAGCTGACAATGCTGGCCGAAAAGCTTCCACGGGTCCGCAACCTGCGGGTGGGCGTGAAAGAGGCGCCAGGCGGGATCGTCTTTCTGCATAACATTGAGCCCGGTGCGGCAAGCAAAAGCTACGGCATTGAAGTGGCGCGGCTCGCCGGCTTGCCGGCAGCAGTGATCGAGCGTGCCAAGCACGTGCTGCGCCAGCACGAAAAACAGGAGCGCCAGAGCGTACAGGTGGAGACGGCCGCCGAGCCAATGCAGTTGACCATCTTTACGCCGCTTTCGCAGAGGATTGTGGACCGGATTGAATCTACTGACGTGAACTCATTGACTCCACTGCAGGCGTTGAATCTGATTGAGGAGTTGCAGAGTGAGTTAAAAAAACCGGGAGCAAGGAATAGCGGATAGCAAAATAAAATCACGCAGAACATGAGGTAGAGATGACAACCACATTGCGCCAGGCGGCAGGAAGTTTGCTGGTCGTCGGGCTTGGCGGCACGGAACTCACGGAGATGGAACGCGCATGGCTGAGACTGATTCGGCCGGCCGGGGTCATTCTCTACAGGCGCAACATCACGGACGCGAAGCAGACGCGCGCGATGCTGAGCGAAGCAACTTCGTTTTGTCTGCCGCACAGCCCTCGGTTTGTCGATGTAGAGGGGGGCACCGTGAACCGGCTGAACTTAGCGCTCGCGCCGATTCCTTCGGCGCAGGCTGTGACCACCGCGATGTTGCGAACAGGAAAAAAGGCGCTGGCCCGCGAACATGGTGAACTGGTGGCGCGCGCGGTGGGCGCATTCGGCTTTAATACTTCGCTGGCTCCCATGCTCGACCTGGCATTGCCTGAGTCGGCGGAGGTGCTGGGTACGCGCTGCCCTGCGCCGGCGCCTACTGACGTCGTGGAATATGCGCGCGGATTTCTCGCCGGCCTGAAATCACGTGGAATCGTTGGTTGCGGCAAACATTTTCCCGGCCTGGGAGGAGGAGCGCTCGACACCCACGTAGAGACTCCGGCAATCGAGCGGACCTGGCGCGCGATGTGGAGCGAAGATCTTGAGCCGTACAGGGACTTGTGCGGCGAACTCCCGATTGTGATGATGAACCACGCAGCGTACCCACAAACGCCGGGCAGGAAGCTGCCCGCCAGCGTTTCGAACTTCTGGATTGGCGATGTACTGCGCAAGCGGATTGGCTACCGGGGAATCGTGCTCTCCGACGATTTGGAGATGGGCGGGATTCTGAAGTTCATGCCGATCGACGAGGCCGCAGTAGCTGCGATCCGCACAGGATCGGATCTTGTGGAAATATGCCATCACCCGGAGCCAATCCTTCGCGCTTACGAAGCGCTCGTTACTGAGGCTGAGCGGTCCCGCGCTTTCGCCAAGATTCTACTGGAGCGATCGCAGCACACAACAAGGCTGCGCGCCAAATTCTTCCCGAAGTCTGCGCCGCCGGCATTGAGTGCAACACAGTTTGACGCTCTACGGACGCGCATCCTGCGCTTCAACGAGACGATTGAGAAGATCGTTCCACGCGATGTGCAGGCAGCACCGAAGCCGCCAACGATTGTGGAAACTGCGTGAGCCCGTGCAGAAAGGCTGGAGAGCATGAGTGCCAAGGCGATGACGGTGGCGGGCGTGATGAGCGGTACATCGGCGGACGGTGTCGATGTTGCGGTCGTGCGCATTGTGCCAGGAAAGCTCCGTCCCAAGCTCACACTCCTGGCGCACGAGGGCTTCGCATTTCCGGCCGCACTGCGCAGATCGGTACTCGCCGCCATGAATGCGCGGTCCACTTCCACGGCAGAGCTGGCGCGCCTCAACTGGCGGCTGGGCATTGCGTATGCAGAAGCAGTAAAGGAAACCACCCGGCGCCATAGCTTACTCCTCGATCTCGTTGGATGCCACGGGCAAACGCTCTACCATCAGCCGCGCGCCGCCACATATGCCGGGAGAAGATTTGCGTGCACGTGGCAGGCGGGTGAGGCACAATCGATCGCGGCCACACTCCAGGTGCCGGTGGTATCGAACTTCAGGCCCGCCGACATGTTTGCTGGCGGACAGGGCGCGCCGCTGGTACCGCTGCTCGACTACGTGCTCTTCGCAGATGCAGAGCGCGGGCGCGTGCTCCAGAACATCGGCGGCATCGCAAACCTGACTGCTATTGCTGCCGGTGCCGCGCCGGAAGTGTTGATTGCCTTCGATACGGGGCCGGGAAATATGGTCATCGACTGGCTGGCGCAAAAACTATTCGGCAAGCGTTTCGATCGCAATGGCGCATTGGCAGCGAAAGGCGCTGTGCTCACGCCGGTGCTGGCGGTAATGTTGCGCAATCCTTATTTCCGGATGAAGCCGCCACGGACCGCGGGACGCGAGCAGTTTGGCCGCGACTATGCGCGGCAATTCCTGGAGTCGTGCCGGCAGCAGAGCAGAAGCCCGAACGACGCGCTCGCGACGGCCACAGCGCTCACGGCTGAAAGCATCGCGCGGAGCTACGAATATTTTGTGAAACCGCGGATGAAGAAACAGAGCGTCGACTTCGTTGTTTCGGGCGGTGGCGCACGGAATCGAACACTCATGGCCATGCTTGCCTCACAGCTCACACCGATGGGTTGCGAGCTCGCCGTGAGCGAAGAGTTCGGAATACCAGCCGCCGCCAAAGAAGCAGCAGCTTTTGCGCTGCTCGCATGGCAAACTTGGCATCGGCTTCCGGGCAACGTTCCCGCGGCCACGGGGGCCAAAAGGGCCGTAATCCTGGGACAGGCGACGTACGCGTAGAGCGCTTGCGCTCGGGGCACTGCTGTTGTTGCTTGCTGGTTGCCGTCGGGGGAGTTATACCTTTTTGGAAACCGCAGAACTCGCCAACGACTAAATCGGGAAACGAGGATGATTGCGCGTATCTTTGAGCGCAGTTCTTCTTTGCGTACCTCTGCTACCATAGGGATGATTACGGTTCACGACGCCAAGCTGATTTCCTGACTTTTTTGGATCTGAGCGCAAAGGCAGCCGGAGCCACCAAAAGGAGATTTTTATGCCTCTTGTTTCCATGCGACAGCTCCTCGATGAGGCTGCCAAGGGCGGATATGGCGTCGGTGCGTTCAACGTCAACGATATGGAGCAGATTCAGGCCATCATGATGGCCGCTCGGCAAACGAAGTCGCCGGTCATTGTCCAGGCAAGCCGCGGCGCTCGCGCGTTTGCTGAGGATCTCTATCTGTTCCGTCTGATCCAGGCAGCTGCCGAGCTCAATCCTGACCTTCCGATCGCCATGCACCAGGATCACGGCAACAGTTTTGAAACCTGCAAAAGCGCCATCGGGCTTGGTTACACCTCAGTGATGATGGACGGATCACTTAAGGAAGACGGCAAGACCCCATCGACATTTGAAGAGAACGTCGATGTCACGCGTCGTGTTGTCGATTACGCGCATGAGCGCGGCGTCACAGTCGAGGGCGAGATTGGCGTACTCGGCGGGATCGAAGACGGCCATGGCGCAGGCGGTACGGGCCTCGAGCATGTCACTGATCCCGACCAGGCGGCCGAGTTCGCAGAGCGTACCGGCGTCGACGCGCTGGCCATTGCCATCGGTACTAGCCACGGAGCCTACAAGTTCAACAAAAAGCCCGACGGCTCTGTGCTCAAGATGGACATTCTCATTGCTATCCACAAGCGCCTGCCCCACACTCACCTGGTGATGCATGGCAGTTCTTCGGTGCCGAAAGATCTGCAGGATATCATCAACCAGTTCGGCGGCAAGCTCAAGCCAACCTGGGGCGTGCCCATCGAAGAAATTCAGCTTGGCATCCGCAATGGCGTGCGCAAGATCAACGTGGACACCGACAATCGGCTTGCCATTACCGGCGCCATCCGCAAAGTCTTCGCCGAAACGCCCGAGAAATTCGATCCGCGTGACTACATGAAGCCTGCTCGCGAGGCCATGGCCAAGGTTGTCGCTGCGCGCATGACCGAATTTGGCCAGGCCGGCCACGCTGGCGATTACGCTCCGATTCCGATAACCGAGATGGCCAAAGGCTACCAGTCCGGTGCCCTCGATCCGAGGCCCTCATTGGCAGCCCGGTAATTTTCGACGGCGACTGCGATCAACGGAAACACAAATGCGCCACTCCATAACGGGGTGGCGCATTTGCGTGTGTTCCCGCATGTTTCAAAGCCATCGCCGCATCAATACTCAAGCCTCAAAATCGATGTCGGTGCCTTCTGGTTCTTCCTCCTGGCAGTAGCTCGGCATTCCGCTCACTTTGATCTCGGGCGGCACAATGACGCTGCGTTCCACTTCTTCTTTCGCTGTCATCGCGTGCTCGATGCCGAAGGTCATGGCGATGTCGTCTATCTTGTCGCCGTAATGCTTGCGCAGCAGAGCAAGTTCGCCGCGCAGTTGTTTACGGCGTTGCGGTCCCTCGTTCTCAGACCCTTCCCATCTTGCTGTGAGGATGATGGAGAAACGCAAAACGGCCAGCTCTTCGATTTCGTAAGCCAAAAGCGTCTCTCGCGACTCGCGTATGTAGGGAGACGCCGGGCTAGTTGATGCTGGGTCGAGTGCTGCATAAAGAGTTTGCGTGGACACGGCAGTCCTCCTTCCGGGGTTTTCCCCGGGGGTCGATCAATACGGATCGGCGGAACAAGAACGGCATCAATTGCACCGGCGCGGAACCGGAAGAATGCACTTTCCCGCTGAATTGTCACCTAGTTTGATGCTGGATTCAGTCCAGTGCTGTGAGCCAAATCACTCGACCCAAAATCGCTGCACACGACGAGAAATAATCGCTTTGGGAGCGAAACTGCTGAAACATCAATAGATAGCGGACTGCACCGGACTGCGCTGGTTACGGCATCACATACGTATTAAACATGTTGATGGAATTGCCGAGACTGGGAAATCGTGTGTCCTGGCTATATTGGCGAACAAACACCACGCCGTTACTAGTCTGTGGCTCATAGGTGCAGGCGCCTGAAGAAGAGTCGCCGTTTGCGGGACTAACATCCGACGCAGTGATGCTGGCCAGCACTTCGAGCTGACCATTGACATCGAGCGCCAAGCCAATGCTGCCCTTGTCGAGGCTCTCGACCAAAAGCACGCGGCACCCATAAACGTATTGGATAGAGGTACCCGGATCGCTGGGATTCGGAATGTCGTCGGCCGGGCTCACTGTCGCCACAATGCTGCCGTCGGAGCGCGTAGCCAGATCCATCTCGTAGAAGAACTGGTGGCCTTCGAGCAGCGCTGCTTGCGCTGGACCGGCCAGCACCCCATTGTATTGCCATCCCCAATTTGCCGGCGGCTCAGAGAGATTGGGTGTGGCTTCGAACACGCCGTAAAAGTTCTTTGCAGGTTGCATTGAAGTGGATGATGTGCCGTACTTGCAAAGTAGCGCCATGTACAGATCGCCGTTTTTCATCAGCAACGCGGGTTCGCCCCACTGTTCGCAGTTGGCCAGGCTGGGGTCGAGAGTCGTCAGGTTCAGGTTCGCCGCAATCTGTGAAGCGCCATTGGCGATGAAGGTGAAGGTCTGGGATGCTGGCGCACTTGCAAGCCCGCCCGGAGATGTGGCCCAGGTGAACACCATACTGCTCGTTCGCACCAGCGCATCAACAATCGGAGTGTGAAGATCCACGTAATACGACAAGTGAATGCTGAACCACGTCTTGCCGCTTTGGCCATTCACTTGGCCGGGGAGGATGTTGAGGATTTCGTTCGACGTATACGCAGTGTTTCCGTTGGAAGGGTCGGTCGTTTCATATGAAGCCCAAAGCGGAGTTGTCGTACCCCATGTAACGCCGTTGTCGTTGCTCGATGTCAGGTAAAGATCTACGGCATCCGTGCTGTTTGCGCCTGGATTCCATGCGTGTGGCCACGAATACCCGAGCCAAACGGTGCCGGTTGATGGATCTTTACGTATCGTGGGATCGGCGAAGCCGCTGAACTCGCCGGTCGCCGGACTTTGTGGCACTGTCAGCGTGGCACAGGTGGAACTGGTTGGGGGCATCGGTTGGCTTGTAGCCGTGTCAAGGTTGGCGCAATCCACCCAGGTCAATGTCGAAGCATCTGATGAGCCACTCCGCGTTTGCGCTGTCAGTGTGATGGTGTGCGGTGTACTGGCGAGGTTCGAATAGCTCACCGTCTCTTGCGGCTGCTGCGTCCATGGAACCGCAACCTGGCTATCGAGTTGAGACTCAAGCGACGAGGATACGAGGCCGCCGCTCGTTGAGGCTATGGCCGTAAAACTGGCGTTGGTGTGTGTCCACCAATTCGTGGGTGTCGTTGCCTCTCCCTCGATCGATAAAAGGCTGGAATGGTCCGCCAGCATGGTGAAGGCGCTCGAAGTTGCGGACGACACACCTGTGAATGACGCTGTGAGCGCGTAACCCGCACCGGGTAAATTCAGCGACAGATTCGAAAACGTGGCTACTCCTGCTACAACCGAAGCCTGCAGCGTTCCTGAGAGTGTCGCGCCGGCGGGATTCGTTCCCAGCGCCAGCGTCACAACGCCAGATGCCGCGGAGTCCAGCATGCCATTCTGATCCAGAACTGACACCGTGAGAGACGGTGAAAGCGCCAGGCCCAGTGGGTTCAGCGCATCGGGTCCGCTGAACGAAAGCGACGTTGGCACTGACGCGGCGATTACTGTTAAACCAACCGCCGCACTCGTCACTCCGTTCACCGACGCTGTAATCTGCGTCGTGCCCGGCGCAATTCCGGTGACAAGACCGCTGCTGTTGATGGAAGCAAAGCTAAGAGCGCTGCTTGCCCACGTGAACGTGGCTCCGCTGATAGCGTAGCCCGCGCTGTCCTTTGCTGCTGCGGTGAATTGAACCATCCCATTGACAGTAACGGAAGTCGCACCGGAAACCGTGATACTCGCAACAGGTCCAGTCGTAACATTCAAGCTCACCGGCGCACTCGTGATGCCCTGCGCTGATGCTGTGATCTGTGTCGTTCCCGGCGCAGCCCCAGCCGCGAGGCCGTTCGCATTGATGGAAGCAAAGCTGGCGGCGCTGCTTGCCCACGTAAACGTGATGCCACTCATGCTGTTCCCACTGCTGTCTTTCGCCGTTGCAGTGAACTGGACGGTGCCATTGTCGGCAACTGAAGTTGTGCCCGTAACAGTGATTGAAGCAAGCGTTGCACTGCCGGGAGTTTGTGTGGTACCAGCCGAAGAACCGCCTCCACAACCCGCTGCGGCAAGGTAAACGCCCGCGATCACAAGAATTGGCGCAATTCGCGAGAAAATGCATCGCGACAATGAGATTCCAGCGAATATGCAAACTCCCGAGCCCATATTCACACGTTCTTTCGCTCGAAATCTCTTGAGGGCTGCGCTGGGTGGGCCTGCAAATCTATTCTTGTTGCAAAAGCAATAAAACAAACTGAAGCAACTCGCGCAATGGATCAACCGCAGTCAAATCCATATTTTTGGGAGTATGCAATGACCGCGGCCAATCGCCTTAGAGATTTCCGCCGTAAGTTTGTTGGTATAGACGGCATTTGCCGCAGACAGTTGCGGTGCAGGAATCATTGCTTGAGCGAGGTGCAACTTTGGTGGTAGCCGCCATTACGCGACTTCAGTTGAGACCTGGGGCGTGGCCTCGCCCGGTGCTGCGCTCGCCTCACTTGGTTGCTGCAACAGCCAGTAGTGGAAGCCGTCGACGATGGCCATCAACGCAGCCTGGTTCAAGTCGCTGCTCACGCCCGCGGTAATCCACGGTTCGTGGCCGTCGGCGATGAAGCTTACAGTCACGCGCACGTGCGCCGCCGAATCATGCGCTCTCACGTCAATCGCTGCGACCGTGAAGGTTCCAAGGCGCATCTGGGCCAGGGTGGGATACCACTTGTCGAGCTCGTGACGCATGGCCTTGGTCAGCGCATCCACCGGGCCTGCGCCTTCCGCGCGTGTCGTCGCCACGTGCGAGTCGCCAATGAGCAGCGTCATGAAAGCCTGCACGAAGCGGCCGCCAGTTTCGTCGGACTCATCGAAGACCCGCCAGCTTTTCACGGTGAACCAGTTGCGCAAGGTTCCCAGCGTCCTCATGCATGCGAGCCGGAACGAGACTTCGCTGGCGGTAAAGCCGCCGCCCTCGACCATCGCCTGGTTCGCATCCATCAACGCCTGCGCCTGCGCGGAATCGAGCGGCACGCCGAGAGACTCGGAAAGCAAGATAATGTTCGCCCTCCCTGACTGCGCATTCACTCCGATGGTGGGGCTGGCGCCAACAAACGCGGGATCGCACCACAAGTACGCGCCCGGGTTCTTTCGCTCGCTCGAACCGTGCATGCCGGCCCACGTGCCAAATGCTCCCGGACCTACGATCGGCGCTCCGTGCGGCACTTCAAGCCCGAAGGCCGCATAGGCCGAGTGCGCCAGGTTGGTAAGCCCGGTCAATGCATCTACGGGAACAAACTCCGCTTCGCCGCGCAGCTGCATGCCGCCGATCACAGTGGTCAAATTGACGTTGCCGCAGCGCTCTCCCGTACCGATCAGCGTGCCCTGCACGTGTAATGCGCCAGCCAGGATCGCAGCGCGCGTATTGGCAATTCCGAAGCCGCGATCGGTGTGGCCGTGAAACCCAAAATGCGCCGTCGGGAAATCTCGCGTGAGCCCGGCCATCGCCTGCGTCACTTCTTCAGGGCTTGCTCCGCCGTTGGTGTCGCACACCACGATGCGGCTCACGTCCTGGCGAGCGCACTGTTCGGCGAGGTGGTGAAAATGGTCCAGACTGCGCCTTGCGAAGTCATCGTTGCAGGGGTTGCCGTTTTCGCACCGGCCGCACATTGCGTCCATGGCATGCTCGAGATCGACAAGAACTTCGAGGCCGTTATCGTGAAGATATTCGACGGTTTCCCACGTCATTCGCAGATTCTCTTCCGCGGTGACACCAAGCGATCGCTCCACGTCGAGCAACCTTGACTTGACTACAATCACCGCGACAGGAATGCGGCGCTTGTGGCGCACGATGAACTGCACGTCGGGCCATTCATCGACCTTGGCCCCGCGTCCGCGCGTACGACCAAACAGAGCCAGCCTCATCGCGCCCGTATCCACTGAAGCCAATGCACCGGTCAGATCACTCACGAACTGGTTGGCGCCGGCAAACCCGATCTCGGCGTAGTGCACACCGAACGCGCCCATGCGCTGCAAAAGCAGCACAGCGTTGGGCACCGAGATTTCGAGGTCGGGCTGCTGCAAGCCGTCACGAAGACTGGTGTCGAAGAGCTCGACTTTGGGGGCTCTGCTTTCCATTATGCTTTTGCGCTCATTTGGGGAATCGTTGCGCAAATAACGCCGACCGCCTGGACGATTCCTACTGTTTCATCATATCCCGACCGCTGCTTCACAACCTGTCTCACACCGCCGATACGAATGGACGACGAATTTGAGATTCCGGGACGCTAATCGCTGTTCCCTGCCTTTAAACCGCCGGCGCAGCAGAAGGCTCACGCGAGGGCGGCGCGAAGGCGCCAAGCTCCTGGTCCTTGTACTGCAACTGGTAGAGCTTCCAATAAAGTCCGCGCTGCGCCAACAACTCCTGGTGCGAGCCCATTTCGCGCAATTGGCCCTTGTGCATTACTAGAATCGTGTCTGCCCGTTGCACCGTAGAGAGCCGATGCGCAATCAGAACGCTGGTCCGGCCTTCAACCATGCGTTCCAGCGCGCCGCGAATGCGCAATTCCGTGTCCGTGTCGACGCTCGACGTTGCCTCATCCAGTATGAGGATGTGCGGATTAAAGGCGAGCGCCCGGGCGAAATTAATGAGCTGCTTTTGACCAGTTGAAAGCGAGCTGCCGCGCTCGCGCACGACCTCGTCAAAGCCGTGCGGCAGGCTCTCGATAAAGTCCAGCACATTTACGTCGCGCGCCGCCCGCCGCATCATCTGATCAGTGATGCGGTCGTTCCCAAAGTGAATGTTCTCGCTGATCGTGCCCGAAAACAAAAATGGATCCTGCAAGACCACGGCGAAATGCTGGCGCAGCGCGGTTAGATCTTGCTCGCGCAGATCAACGCCATCGAGCAGAATGCGCCCCGCGGTGACTTCGTAAAAGCGCATCATCAGGCTGGTGAGCGTGGTTTTCCCCGCGCCGGTATGACCGACAATGGCCACTGTCTGCCCTGGCTCGATCGTGAATGAGACGTCTTTGAGGATCCAATCGATGTCGTCCAATTTCGCCAGCTCTGCGCCGTCTGCCGCACCCCGCTCGGCTTTTTGAACAGCCGCCTGCTGCGCTTCGGTCAGCTTCTGATAGGTGAACCATACGTGATCGAACTCGATACGGTTGGAGCCATCTCCTGAGACAGGCCGCGCCGGACTCACGATCTCCGGCGCCGAATCCATAAGCTTGAAGATACGCTCGCACGCGGCCATTGCCGCCTGGAGGATGTTGTATTTGTCGCTGAGATCCTGGATCGGCCGCCAGAACCGCAGTGAGAATTGAGTAAACATGATCAGCACACCGATGGTGACAGTGGGCGGCAAATGAAGCGCGCCAAAGCCGCCGCGCCACACTACCAATGCGATGGCCACCGATGACAGAAAATCGACTGCGGGATAATACAGCGCATACGCGAAAATCGTGTCCATGAACGCGATCATGTGCTGCCGGTTGACCGCTTCAAAATCCTTGTAGGCGCGATCTTCGCGGTTGAACAGCTGCACGACGCTCATGCCCGAAATGTGTTCCTGCGTAAAGCTGTTGATCCGTGCGATTGCGGTACGCACCCTGCGGTAGCTCTCGCGAACATGATCGCGGAAGATGCGCGTGACGATGAGAATGAGCGGCAGGACTGCAAAGGCCAGCAGCGCCAGCCACCAGCTGATAGCGATCATGACAGCGGCCATGATCGTGAGCATGAAAAAATCGTTCACAATGGCCAGGACGCCATCTGTAAACATGTCGTTGATCGCGTCCACATCTGAAGTTAGGCGCGTTACCAGTCGTCCCACCGGGTGGACGTCGAAGAAACCCACATGCATCCGCTGCATGTGACGGAAGATGTCGCGGCGCAGATCGAACATGATCTTCTGCCCTGTCCACTGCATCAGGTAAACCTGGACGAATTGGAGGGCATAGGCCGACACGAGTAGGACCAGGTAAATCAAGGCAAGCCGACTAACGCCTTGAACAGGCGCCGTTGGAAGCAGCCGGGCCAGAGGGCTATTGTTGGCCACCCAGTGAGCCACGGCATTGGACGGATCTTGTGCGCTTGCTTGCGGAGAAAGGTAGCGATCAACGGCCACCATCACAAGAATGGGTCCGGAAACGTCGCACAGCGACTTAAGCGATACCGCAAGCGACGAGACGCCGGCTTGCAGCCAGTAGGGGCGCACGTAACGGCCAAGGCGCCGCATCAGCCGCGCATCGTATACTTTGCCGACTACTTCGTCGTCGGGCTTGCGCCGGTTCTCCTGGGAGCCGGGTTGGCCAGCCTGCTTTTCCTCTTTATCCGCCATTGAATGGGTGGGTGCGCTTCCATATCTATTGTACGAGGAGAGATGCTTGCGCACCCAAGTTGGATTCACCTTGAGCGTCGGCCGCCGTCTGTGTATGTTAATGGAAAGGAGCTACCGCCATGCTGAGGAGAGAGTTCCTTCGCCGATCTGCTCAAGCCGTTGGAGCCGCCTGGCTCTCAAAAGCTGCCACTGCAAATGCTGCATGGCTCCATTTAGAGCCATTGCCGAACAAGTTTAAAGCCCAGGACGAGGTTGTTCTTGGCCGTACCGGGATCCGCACCAGCCGTCTGGCTATGGGGTCGGGAACTCTCGGCGGGGGAGGCGCCTCACAGCAGACCCGGATCGGCAAGGCTGCCTTCGTCAATTTGCTGCTCAACGGCTACCACGAAAACGGGTTGCGCTTCTTTGATACAGCGGACTCCTATGGCAGCCATCCCGATGTCGCCGCCGCACTCAAGCAACTGCCGCGAAACCAGGTCACCGTGATGACCAAGAGCGACACTCGCAATCCGGCGGGCATGCGCGCCGACCTTGACCGATTCAGGAAGGAATTGGGCGTCGACATGATCGATATCGTGCTCATCCATTGCGTGACCGAGGCGGACTGGACCACGCGCTATCAGGGCATTATGGATGTGCTGTCCGAAGCCAAGCAGAAGGGCGTGATCCGCGCTCACGGCTGCTCCTGCCATACCATTCAGGCACTTCGCGCTGCGGCGGCTTCCAACTGGGTCGATGTCGATCTCGCGCGCCTCAACCCCATCGGCTCTTACATGGACGGCGATCCCGCCACGGTCGTTCCCGTGATCAAGCAGATGAGAGAACAAGGCAAAGGAATCATCGGCATGAAGATTCTCGGCCAGGGCGATCTGCGCGAACGGCCCGGCGAGGCAGTGCGTTATGCCTTGGGAACTGGAGTCCTGGATGCCTTTACCATCGGCGCAGAATCGATCAGGGAACAGGATCAGCTCGTGCAGTTAATTGCCGCGGCGTAGCGCCGGATTTTCCCAGAAGCAGGAACTCCCCATCGCCAAGAACCGAAAACGCTCACCGACTGGGATCGGAGCTAGCGTGCAGGATTCCGACGTCTACCTTCCGGCGAAGCGAGGTACAACCTATTGGCCCGGCTCCCCTTTCGGATCGGGCTTCGCCGCGGGCTTCGGCTTCGGCGTGGGCCGCGAGACACCCACGCTTAGGAGTACATAGCCAAATCCTTTTTTCAGCAGATCGAGCACGTTCATCGTTCCACTTCCCATTCATTGCACAGCAAAACCGCCGCGGTCGAAAGCGCTTGCTATTTGTTCGGGACAGCGGGCGCCTTTGGCGTGGCGGGGGCTGCGGAAGCAACCGGCGGCTGCTCGCCGCGCACCAACTGCAGAGCCTCTGGCGGAAGCGGCTTGTCTGCATTCGCGAGCAGCAGCGTCACCTGCCAGATTTGTGTCGTCGAAAGCACGTCATTGAAGGCCGGCATGCCCGCGAGACGAATGCCGTTGGCCACCTTCCAATAAGTTTCGCCCGGTGGGTCGTCGCTTACACCCACCACAGTGCCATTCCGGTGCTTCTCCCAAAGTTGCGGCGCCTTGGGATACATGTGCGCGGCAAAAGTGGAAGGCTTGCCGTGAAAGCCGTGACAGGCCGCGCATTGGTCGCGGTAGATCTCCGCGCCGGCAACAAAATTGTTCTCGTCCGGTTGAATAAGGGGGGCCTCGGGCTTCTCGCGATCAATCCGCGCATTCAATGGGATATGCGTGATCCAGCGCTCCATGGGCAGCGGCGAATCCGCTACGGCCACCGGCGGATGCCCCCAGCGAAACCACCCCAGCACCGCCAGCGGCGCCAGAATCAAGCCCAGAACGATCCCAAAAACGATCCTTCCCATCTGCCTTCACTCCTCCGTTTCCATTCATCGTAGAGTATCCAGCCGCCCGCGGAGATAGCCAACCCGGCACCTGTCAGCGGCGGCATAAATTCTCCGGCACGGATCAGATATCATCGCGAGCCGTCTCTCCTATCATTTGATCCGTCGATTCGCAAAGCCGGTTGGCCTCGCCATGCGTCCAATCTATGCGAGTCAAATCAAAGGCTACGGCACAAGGTTCCCCCAAGGTGGTTTAATACCAAATGGGGGGAGCACTGCGTCCAGTCCGCCGCAAAACAGGGTCCGAAAGAAAGATCCTTGCTTGTTGAGATGGCCGGCGGATGTGCTTCCGTACTCCCGTGGAGGAAATCCGAACCCGATGCACGCATTTCGCCGTTTTGCTCTTTTGCTGGCGTTCACTTTGCCCGCATTCGCCGCCGTTCTGGCCCAAGGCTCGGACAGCTCCCCTTCCAACCCATCGCAGGACCAAGGCCAGAGTGCCGGTCAGAGCTCGCAAGCTGGTCAGGCTCAGCAGACGCCCGCCGAAGCGCAGTCGCAGATCAGCGTACAGGAACGCATTCGGCAGCGCCGCGCACAACGCCGCGCCACCGCCATCCACGATGCCTACGATCACCGCTGGGAAACTTACATGGACATGGGCTATCTGCGCTTTACGCCTGGTCCTTCGCGGCAACGCGTCACTGATTATGCCTGGGAAACCGGCCTCACGCGGTTTTCAAACGAGAGATTAGGCTACACGCTCGACGGGCGCGGCTACTACGGCACCGCCTATGTGGGGCTGAACTACTCCAACATTACCCGTCCGGCGATCAGCCAGTACGACCTGATGGTCGGTCCCGTCTACCGCTTTTATCTGCAACCGAAATACTCTATCTCCGGCCGCGTGCTGGCCGGCGGAGCCTACGGCAACTTCACCGGCGACACCAATGGCTTCGGCTCCATTTGTCAAACGGCCAGTAGTTGTCTGCTCTACCACACGGGCTACACCTACGCCGCAAGCGCAGCCGTCATCGGGGAATATAATCTGACTCCAAGCATCGGCTTCAAACTCGCACCCGAATACTTTTTCAACGGTTTCGGATCGACGGTACAGGCCAGCCGCGGTTTCACCATCGGCATCATCTATCGTTTCGGCAAGCAGTAGGCCGGAACCTGGTACCAGCGCTGAAACCGGGAAATATCCCGGTCAGAAGCGTGCCGGAAACGGGACCAGTCGACCGGAACGAAGGCCGAACCGCTGCGAGGCGAGGTTCGTATCGCCCCGCAGCGATATAATTGGGCGGCTTGAATCCGTGACCGGAGACTCTCGTTAAAATGGCGCTGTTTGCAAGGCCCACTGCGCTCGGATTTGCCGTTTTCCTGACGGCTTTGCTCCTTGGACAGTGCACCGCTTCCGTCCAGCCAACTTCCGATCTGCGCACTCCGCCTCCACTGTCCACACCTCATCTGAACGGTCCCAGGGTCTACGGCGTGCGGCCGGGCCATCCGTTCCTCTATCGCATCCCCTGCACGGGAAACCGGCCAATGAAGTTCTCGGCCAGGAACCTGCCTGCGCCGCTCAAGCTCAATCGGCGGTCGGGTATCATCTCCGGCAACGCGCCGGAGAGGCCGGGCGTTTTCACCATTACGTTCAAGGCTTCCAATGCACATGGCACAGACACGCGTCAACTGAAGATCGTCGTCGGCGACACCATCGGCCTGACGCCGCAAATGGGCTGGAACGATTGGTACAGCTACTACGATCGCATCTCCGATAGCGATGTCCGCGCCGCCGGAGCCGCCATGATCTCCTCCGGCATGGCCGATTTTGGCTATCAGTTCATCGATATCGACGATTGCTGGGCCAGGAAACCAGGCTCCGACGACCCGGCCTTGAAGGGACCCGCCCGGGACGCGCAGGGAAACATCCTGTCCAACGCCCGTTTCCCTGATATGCCCGCGCTCACCGCCTACATTCACTCGCTGGGCCTCAAGGCTGGTATTTACAGTGGGCCCGGCCCTTTGACCTGTGCCCGGTATGAGGCGTCATATCAGCACGACGAGGCCGACGCGCATCGTTTCGCCGCTTGGGGCTTCGATCTGCTCAAGTACGATTGGTGCTCGTATGGCCGCATCGCCAAAGATAAGACGCTTGCAGAAGATGAGAAGCCTTATATCAAAATGGGCGGTATTCTCCACGGCCTCGATCGCGATGTCGTCTTCAACATGTGCCAGTACGGCATGGGCGATGTTTGGAACTGGGGACGGCAAGTGGGTGGCAACTCCTGGCGCACTACAGGCGACGTTGGCGTCGCGCGCGGCGACACGCTGCCCGGCTTCTACAGAATTGGCTTTGCCAACGCCGCGGACGGCGCGAATGCCGGTCCGGGCGGATGGAACGATCCCGACTATATCCTGATCGGAACCGTTGGCGACGCTCATCACATCGATGCGCCGGGCCAACTGACCGCGCTCACGCATGAAGAGCAGTACAGTTACATGTCCATGTGGTCTCTGATGGCCGCGCCGCTCATCTTTTCCGGCGAGATGACTCACTTGGACCCCTTCACCCTGAACGTGCTTTGCAACTTCGAGGTGATCGATGTCGATCAGGATCCGCTCGGCAAGCAAGCTGCGATTGTCCGCAAGACTGACGACGAATTCATCCTCGAAAAACCTCTTGAAGACGGATCCGTCGCTGTCGGTCTTTTCAACCTGACTACCGAGCCGCGTACTATATCGGCAGACTGGCACGATCTCGGATTGAAGGGGACGCAAACAGTCCGCGATATCTGGCGGCAGCGCGATCTGGGTTCAATTACCGAGAACCTTTCTTCCCAAGTCCCGCCCCACGGCGTCATCCTGGTGCGGCTTGGCTCTAGGCGCGTTGCACATTGACTCGCTGATTCGCTGACTCGCCCAATGGCCCTAACATCGGAGAACAAGAGGAGTCTCCCACTGATGAAACCAACCATGTCCCGCCGCAATTTTATTCAATCCGGAACGCTGATGGCGGCTGCCGGTGTTGCTTCCGGAGCAGCTCCCACATTGGCTGAGGCCGTTCCGGCTTCGGGCAAGCCTTCGCCCGTTCGCCTTGGCCTGGCCAGTTATACGTTTCGAAACTTTACACGCGCGCAACTCATCGGCTTCATGAAGCAGCTACACCTCACCGACCTGAACTGCAAGGATGCCAAAGATCATCTGCCGATGGATCCCACGCAAGAAGCGCAAGCGGTCGCCGACTATGCCGCCAACGGCATCAAGTTGCACGCCGTGGGAACTGTGTATTTCCCCAAGGACGAAGACGACGATATCCGCTCCAAATTCGAATATGCCAAGCGCGCAGGCGTAAATGTGATTGTGGCCGGCGATCCGGCGCCAACAACCTTGCCGCGCATTGAGAAATTCGTGAAGGAATACGGCATCCGCCTCGCCATCCACAACCACGGACCGGAAGACAAGATCTGGCATTCACCCTATGATGTGCTCAAGGTCGTCGGCAATATGGATCCGGGAATCGGTTGCTGCATCGATATTGGCCACGCCTGCCGCGCCGGCGCCAACGTGCCGCGGGCCATTCGCGACGTGGGCCCGCGGCTCTTTAACCTGCACTCCAAGGACCTGACCGATTTTTCGAGCAAGGAGAGTCAGGTTGCTGTGGGAGAAGGCATCATTCCCTTCCGCGAGATTTTCGAGTCGCTGATCGCGATCAATTATCGCGGCTTCGTCGATCTCGAATACGAAATTCACGGCGACGACCCGATGCCCGGCGTCATCGAGAGCTTCGCGTTTATGCGCGGAGTTCTGCGCGGGATGGGTTACCTCACGAAAGCGTGA
Source organism: uncultured Acidobacteriaceae bacterium (assembly GCA_963758785.1). Lineage (GTDB taxonomy): Bacteria > Acidobacteriota > Terriglobia > Terriglobales > Acidobacteriaceae > Telmatobacter. The sequence continues at coordinate 568,868 of CAVWXA010000002.1, read as the reverse complement.
AAAGACGGCGGAGCGAGGGTCCTGAGTTAGAAATTCGTTCAATAATAATCCGGTCATCCTGAAATAATCTGGTCATCCTGAGCGAAGTTTGGCCGTTTTCGGCCAAACGGAGTCGAAGGACCTGAATTTGTTTTTCAATGAACTTCGGACTCACCACACCAGGCGGGTGGCCACGGTCCCTATGATCGTTCCCGACCATATTGAGGGTGCCCCCGGTCCCTCGCGGTTGGGGGCCGGGGACTACGCTTACGACAAGAGGGCCTACACCTATTCCCCCGCATAGCGCTATCGTCCATGTATGGGCGGGTGACCCGCCTCTCGGGATGCTCATCACCCGGGCGGGTAGCCCCGGTCCTTCCAGTTTGTCAAACCACAGATGAGGGTGCCCCCGGTCCCTCGCACTTGGGGACCGGGGATTCCATCGACCTCAACAAGCCGGGAATAGGGGAAATAGGGGACATGGTACCTATTCCCCCGCATAGCGCTATCGTCCATGTATGGGCGGGTGACCCGCCTCTCGGGATGCTCATTACCCACCACCGGGGTGCACCATTCAAGCTCTGCTTGGGTGGGGTATCGCGCTGTCAAGCTCTCCGGCGCCTCAATGCCGACGCCAACTCCGCCCTAACTCATTGCTTTTCTGACCCCTGCCCCCTGTTCCCTCATCCCCATTTTCTTTGCAGGTTAATTCCTCCAAATCGCTAGAATGGTTTCAGGTCGCATCTTTGCGATACGAATGCGAGCGAATCGGGCAGGCCGACGCGCAGGCCGGCCTCCCCGTTCCGCCCGCCCGTCGTCCCAGGCTCGCGACCGGATTCGTCGCACATTTGCAGCAGTTTCAGACGAATGCACACAAATCGGTGCAAAAGGCACTAGAAGCGCGCCTCGAACTCCTTTGAGCGCCGGACTTTAGACTGCAACTCGTTTGTTTTCAGACAGTTGGGACGGGGGTTTCAAGATGCAAGCCGCTGAAAACAAACCCGTTAACCCAAAAATAGGGGGGCGGCCCTTAGGGGGTACCGACAAAGTAAACATCCCACCAACCCGCTGACTAAGCCAAAACCGCTACAGCATTTTCGGAATTACTGTAAACCGAAGCTGTTCGCTTAAGTGGCTTTTTCCTCAAGGAAAAGCCACCTTTCACAGCTCTCAAGGAGTCTACATGTATTCCGAAAATGCTCTAGCCCGGCTAACCCCGTTCGCGCCAGTACCCGGCAACGGGTGCGGGTGCCCCCGGTCTCGCTTTCGAGACCGGGGAAAGCACAAATCTCCGTTAATCGCGTCTACTGCAGGATCGGAATTCCGGCGATGCGCTGCTGCCACTCGGCCGGACCCGTCTGGTGCACGCTCGTTCCTTTTGCATCGACGGCCACCGTGACGGGCATGTCCTTCACTTCGAATTCATAAATTGCTTCCATGCCGAGATCTTCAAATGCTATGAGACGAGAACCGCGAATCGCCTTTGAAACCAGGTAGGCCGCGCCGCCCACCGCCATCAGGTACACCGCGCCAAACTCGCGAATCGCAGCGATCGCTTCGGGACCGCGCTCGGCCTTGCCCACCATGCCCAGCAGGCCGGTTTCGCTGAGCATCTGCCGCGTGTAGCTGTCCATGCGCGTAGCCGTGGTCGGGCCCGCCGGACCAACCACCTCGTCGCGCACCGGGTCCACCGGCCCCACGTAGTAGATGAACCGGTTGCGAAAATCCACGGGCAGCTTTTCGCCGCGCTTGAGCATTTCACTCATGCGCTTGTGCGCTGCGTCGCGCCCGGTGAGCAGCTTGCCCGAGAGCAGCAGCACTTCACCCGGCTTCCATGTGGCCGCTTCCGCGCGCGTCACGGTGTCGAGATTCACGCGCCGGGCTCCGGAGACGTCGTAGGTCAACTTCGGCCAGTCGTCGAGCGAAGGCGGATCGAGATAGACCGGCCCCGACCCATCGAGCACAATCTCAGCGTGCCGCGTGGCAGCGCAGTTGGGGATCATGGCCACGGGCAGGTTAGCCGCGTGCGAGGGGTAGTCGAGCACCTTCACGTCGAGCACGGTTGTGAGCCCGCCCAATCCCTGCGCGCCGATGCCGAGCCGGTTTACTTTGTCGTAAAGTTCGACGCGAAGTTTTTCGGCGGTGGTTTTGGGTCCGCGAGCAACGAGGTCCTGAATATCGATCGGGTCCATCAGCGATTGTTTGGCCAGCAGCATCGCCTTCTCCGCGGTGCCGCCAATCCCGATGCCAAGAATTCCCGGCGGGCACCAGCCGGCGCCCATCGTGGGCACCGTCTTCAGCACCCAATCGACGATGGAATCGTTGGGATTCAGCATGGTGAACTTCGACTTCGCCTCCGACCCTCCGCCCTTGGCCGCGACAGTGACATCGACCGTGTTGCCGCGCACCAGCTCCACCGTCACACAGGCCGGCGTGTTGTCCTGCGTATTTTTGCGCGCGCCCGCAGGGTCGGCCAGTATGCTCGCGCGCAGTTTGTTGTCGGGATCGAGGTAAGCGCGCCGCACGCCCTCATCCACCATCTGCTGCAGGTCCATCGGCTGTTCGCCTGGGCCCGCCTCAAAATGCACGTCCATGCCCAGTTTCACGAAGGCGTTCACGATGCCGGTGTCTTGGCAGATGGGGCGATGGCCTTCGGCGCACATGCGGCTGTTGATGAGGATCTGCGCCATGGCATCGCGCGCTGCCGGCGATTGCTCCCGCTCGTAGGCTTTGGCCAGGCTGCGAATGTAATCCACTGGATGGTAATAGCTGATGTATTGCAACGCGCCTGCGACGCTCGCGATGAAATCTTCCCGCCGGATGACAGTCATGCCCAACTCCTCAACGTGCTTAACCCTCTAGGGTAATGGGTCGGCGCGCACAATTTCACAGTTTCACAGCCAAGTTTCAGGTTGTGGGGTGCTGGCCTGTAACGGAGACTGTAGTGGAGACGGTACAGGCGGCAGAATCGCGGGTTGGTTGGAATGGGGGATCGGTCAGCGAGTCGGCAAGTCAACGGGCCAGAAGCGAGTGGCCGGGCTGCCAGGTATTTACTAGTTGAAATTATTATCCCGTTGACACATGTTCATTTTAGAGGCATGATAGGTGGAACCGAGGCATGCGATGAATCTGTACTCTCTGACGCGGCGGTATTCAACTGAAAAGGATGCACTCGATCATCTAGTCAAAACGCGCTGGCCGAAGGGCGTTCGCTGCGTGGCGTGCGATCACGGCATGTGCTGGCTGATCGAGTCTACGAACAAGACTGGCGGACCGCGTCGCTTGTTTCAATGTGCTGCCTGCAAGCTTCAGTTCAGTGCGACTGCCGGCACCCTATTCCATGATTCGCATCTTCCGCTTACTAAATGGTTCGCGGCGATCTCCCTGATGAGCGATGCCAAGAAGGGCATCTCGGCCAGCCAGCTCGGGCGTCACATCGGCATGACCTACAAGACGGCCTGGTATGTGGCTCATCGGATTCGCGAAGCCATGCGGGAAGCCAAAGATGTTCAACTGGGAGACCCCGACACCACCGTTGAGATCGACGAAACATATATTGGAGGCCAACTTCGCCACAAGGGGTCCAAGGTGGCCAAAGCCTCTAAAACCACGGTGATCGGCATGGCCGAACGCAACGGGCGGATTCACCTGGAGTCGATGTCCAACCGCCGCTTCGAATCAATCAAGCCAGTGCTGGATGCCAAACTGGCGGAGAACACCAAAGAAATTGTCACCGATGGCAATCCCAGTTACAAGGGTCTGATTCCCAGAGAGAAACACTCGAGAGGCAATCACGCCAAGGAACTCCGGGAGCGCGTCTGGACAACTACGCAGACGGTGGAGAATGCGTTTTCGCTGTTCAAGCGTGCCATCGTCGGCAACTACCACAAGCTCAGCCCCTGGCACCTGGATCGCTATATGCGCGAGTTCTGCTGGCGGTACAACCGGCGGCGCATGCAGGCGGCGATCTTCGACATGGCGCTCACAAGTATGGTCAGTCGAACACCCTTACCGTACAAGACGCTGGTTGCGTTCTAACTCGATCCCGTAACAGTCAACTTCAACTTACTTGCCTGTGCTGCGTGCCTTCCGTCGCGCCTGAAGCTTCGCGCTGACCTCAGATCGCGACAGCGGCTTGGCCTGCAACATCCGCCGGAGTATCGCGTCGAACCTCTTCTCCACTGCTGTCTTCGCGCACATCTCCACATCTTACCAATCAACCACCATGCGTGATCGGGATGATCATTCTCTTCGGTAAACATTTTGATGGGTCGCGCCGGGCTGCCGTCCGAGCGGCCCTGCTTTCGAGGAACATCATGGGACGATTGTGCGCCAGTGGGGCGAAATGATCTGCAAAATGGCGTGGAGTTTCTACGGCTTGTTTTCAGCGGGTTATGAAGATTCTTTCAAGCAAGGGCTTGCATGTTTTGGGGCAGAGCGGGGTCAGCGGAGCTAGCGGTGTTCGTGGAGTTAGCGGTGTTTGCGGCGCCAGCGGAGTTGGCGGTGTTCGCGGAGTTCGCGAGACTGGCGGCGGGCGGCGCCTGCGGCCGGACGCAAACGGAACTCCAGTGCACTTTTGCGCCGCCGCACCAGCATATGTCGAGCCGACATATGTCGATCCGCCCTAGTGTCCTGAGTCTAAAGTTCGCGTACAAAATCGGGCGACGGAATCGAGAATCTGATCTGCGGTTTTGTGCCAGACGAATGGCTTTGGGTTCTTGTTGTGATGCTGAATGAAATTCCTGATAGCTGATTCCAGTTCTTTGGTTGAGCGGTGTACGCCGCGGCGAAGTTGCTTGTCGGTCAGTTGTGCAAACCATCGTTCGACCAGGTTGAGCCAACTGGCCGAAGTGGGCGTAAAGTGCAGATAGAATCGCGGCCTTTTCGCCAGCCAGTCGTGGATCAGTTGTGTTTTGTGCGTGCCGTAGTTATCCAGAATCAGGTGGACATCTAAGTTGCGGGGAACGTTTTGCTCGATGGTGTCGAGGAATTTGCGAAACTCGACCGAGCGATGGCGGCGCTGCGTCTGTCCGATCAATTTACCCGACTTGGTATTCAGTGCGGCAAACAGACTGGTGGTGCCGTGACGCGCATAATCGTGTGTGCGGCGTTCGATCTGCCCTGGACGCATGGGTAGCAGGGGTGCGGTTCTATCCAGCGCTTGTATCTGACTCTTCTCGTCCACACATAAGACCAGGGCGCGGTCGGGCGGGTCAAGATACAGACCAACGATGTCGCGCACCTTCTCGATGAACAGCGGATCGCGAGAAAGCTTGAAGGTCTCACTGCGATGGGGCGCAAGGGAAAAGGCGCGCCAGATGCGGCTGATGCTGGACTGGCTCAGTCCGCAGGTCTTGGCCATATCCCGGGTCGACCAATGGGTGGCGGCCTCAGGCTGGCTCTCCAGCGTGCGCGTCAACACCAACTCAACCTGCTTGTCGCTCAACTTGCGCGAGGTGCCTGGACGCGGCTCGTCCAGAAGTCCGTCGTTGCCTGCGCTTTGAAAGCGCTTCCTCCACTTACCCACCGTATGCGGCGTGGTGGAAAGCTTCAGCGCAATCGACTTGTTGCTCCCGCCCTGTGCGGCGAGCAAAATAATCCGCGACCGCATGGCCAGAGCCTGCGCGGTCTTGGGCCGCCGGCTCCAAGCCTCCAGTTCCAGCCGCTGCTCATCATTGACCGTGACAACCGCTACGGGGCGACCTAAACGCATCGATAACCTCTACTCTATTCGATGCGGAAGTGTCGCATACTTATGCTAATTCTTTCAGACTCATGACACTAGCCGGCGATGTGGGCGCGCGCCTCGAGCGGCGCGCTTAACTGCTGGCGCAGGCTGCCGGCGAGATCGGCCACCACGCGCAGCCTGTCGGCTACCGGCGCCGGAATCCCTCCGCCATTGAGCGCCAGTTGCGAGTGCAGCAACAGGCCGGCGACCGTAGTCTTCAACTCAGCTTCAATCGCGGCCGCGGCGGCGCGGCGGGCCAGCGTCTGCTCCCGCTCGCGGCGGTGCAGCGCAGCGCGAATCTCGCGAATCAGGCGCGCGGCTCCGGAGACGGCGAAGTTGACCTGCAGGGGAATGGCCAGGCCCGCGTGCTCGCAGATCTTCTCGGCGGCAGCCGGATCGCACTCGGCCAGAGTCTCGTCGACAACCACGGCCAGAAACTCCTTGCGGCGCAATGCTGCCAGCGCGTCCTTTCGGCCCTGCGCGACTTCCACGTCCATGCCCAACTGTGCGCCCACCGTGGTCGGCGCAGTTGCGTGCGCCTTCGATTCCGGTCACCATCAGAATGCTCATTTTGAATCTCCCGATCTCAAAAGCCTGTTGTCAGTTGTCAGTGGTTAGTGATCTGATCAGTGCTGATCAGTGAACATTGGACAGTGCGCAGCTCGTCAACCACGATCCGCGGCGGGGGTCCAATTTAGGGTTTTCTGTTCCCTGTTTCCTGTTCCCTGTTTTTCACTCTTCGTTGCAGCGGGTCGGCGATGCCGTATTCCTTCAGCTTGCGGTAGAGCGTGGTCTTGCCGATGCCCAGCAGCTTGGCGGCCTGCAGCTTGTCGCCGTTGAGAGTGCGGATGGCGCCGAGAATGGCCTCGCGCTCCAGATCGGCCAGCGTCTTCACCTCAGGTGCGCCGGGCTCGCCGGAGCTTCACCGGCGGCCGCTGGCGGCGCGCCGCGTCTTCGAGGCCCTGCTGCTGCAGCTGGGTGGGCAGGTCGCCCAGATGCAGCACCGGCCCGGAGGAGAGCGCGCAGGCGCGTTCGACCGAGTTTTCGAGCTCCCGCACATTGCCCGGCCAGTCGTGGCGCATCATGGTGCGCAGAGCCTCGTCGCTGAGCGTGAACTTGCGGCCGTGCTCGCGGCTGATGCGGTCAAGAAAATGCGCGGCCAGCAGCGGAATATCCTCGCGGCGGTCGCGCAGCGACGGCAGCCGCAGGTTGACGACGTTGAGCCGGTAGAACAGATCCTTGCGGAAGGTCCCCTTTTCGACCATCGCCGCCAGATCGCGGTTGGTGGCGGCCACGATGCGCGCCTTGATGGGCACGCGATGCGTGGCGCCGACCGGCCGCACTTCTTTTTCCTGCAGTGCGCGCAGCAGCTTGGCCTGCAGATCGAGCGTGAGCTCGCCGATCTCGTCGAGAAACACGGTTCCTCCCTCGGCCGAAACCAGCAATCCGTCCTTGGAGCGGTTGGCCCCGGTGAAGGCGCCCTTGACGTAGCCGAAGAGCTCGCTCTCGATGAGCGTGGGCACCAGCGAGCCGCAATCGACGGGCAGAAACGGCTTTTGCGCGTTGGGGCCGTAGGCGTGGATGGTCCGCGCCACCAGTTCCTTGCCGGTGCCGCTCTCGCCCAGAACCAGCACCGGGTGCGTGCTTTGGGCGACTTTGGAAAGAATGCGGTAGAGCTTCTCCATCTCCGGCGAGCGGCCGATCATCGAGCCCAGCCCCTCGCGAGAGCCGCAGCCGCTCGCGCAACTGCCGGGTGGCCGTATCGGTGGTGTGGTTCTGCGCGGCGCGGTCGAGCACCGTCGAAAGCTCGTCCATGGCGAAGGGCTTGGTCAGGTAGTCCGAGGCGCCGCAGCGCATGGCCTCGACGGCCGCGTTCACCGAGCCCGTCGCGGTCATGGCGATCACCGACGTGTCCGGATAGAGCAGCTTGACCTCGGAGACCAGTTCCAGCCCCTCGTTCGACCCTGCGGGCAGGTTGACCAGCAGAATATCGGCGGTGTGGCCGCGCAGCAGGCTCCGCGCCTGGCCCAGGTCGCCCGTGCTTTCGACCGCGTAGCCCAGGCTGGCGGCGATCTCGGCGCAGGCCGAGCGCACCGCTGCGTCCGCATCCACCACCAGCAGGTGCAGCCGCACCGCCGGCTCGGCGAGTTGTGGAATGAACTCCATCGCCCGTGTGTTGAAGACTGTATCCAGCATTGTATTCGCCTCGTGCTTGATAGAACAGTGCTCAGGGGTCAGTGGTCAGAAAACCGCGCCTGATGCTGTTCGTATTCCTTATTCCTTATTCCCTGTTCTTTGTTCCTTGTTCGCCTGCATCCCTGTCTCTGAAACTTGATCCCTAGAAGCCAGCTTGTCTCACTGGCAGCTCGATCTCGATGCGCGCGCCGCCCTGCGCACGATTGGCAGCAGAGATGCGTCCGCCGGCGGCTTCGACAATGGAGCGCGTGATGGACAGTCCCAGACCGCGGTGGCTGAGCGGCCAGCCGTCTGCCCGGCTCACTCTTGTCTCGCGTGGTGTAGCCCGGCGTGAAGATCTTTTCAAGCGCCATCCGAAGGAATTCCCGGCCCGTTGTCCTCGATGGCCAGCGCAAGGCACGCTGCCGCACCCGCTGCCGCGGGACGCTCGCGCAGGCTGATATGGATACGCCCGCCCCAGGGCATGGCTTCGGCAGCATTCTTCACCAGGTTCACCAGCACCCGGGTCAGGTCTTCGCCGTGAGCCGCACGGGCAGCGCGCCGCCTTCGGCATCCACGGTAAGGGCATGGAAGGGCCGGCCAGCGCGGTGAGCAGATTGCGGCTGGCCAGCAGCTCGGCGGCCAGGTTCGTGACCGGCAACGCCGGCAGCAAATCCCAGCGCCGGTTGCGGTCGGCGATCCTCTCCAATGCCGGTTGAGGGGCCGGGCCATCGTTCCGCCCGGAACTCCGCTCGGGACTTCTGGCCGCCTCCGTCAGCACGGGCCATCTACCGGAGTCGTGCAGGGGAAACCCTCCCGAGTCGGTTTGAGGGTCCGCCTGGGCGTCGAGCGCCACCAGCTTTTCCACCAGCCGGCGGCTGGCCGCAGCCACCAGCCGCAACTCGCTGTCCGTAATGCGTGAAGGGAATCGCGAGCACGCCCGGCTCCTCCAGCAGATCGCTAGTAAAGCCCCAGCGCCGTCACCATATTGCGGGCATCGTGGGCCACTTCGGCCAGGCTCTCGCTGTGGCTGCGCAGCGTCGCCAGCGTCTCCACGACTGCTCAACCCGTCTGCGCTCGACGCCATCCCGGTTGGGACCCGCCCCCTCATGGCTATCTGTTGCGTCGTGGATTGCTGTTACTGTCTCTTCGATCTGCTGCATGAGCTGTTCCCTTTCCCGAATCAGAAACGGGCAGTCGTTGCTGCGCCCGGTTCCGTATTCCTGTTCCCGGTCTCGGATCGCCCGCACGGGTTCCCGTTTTCGGTTTGGCCGCTGGGTTTTGTCCTGTATGGATACACGCCGCGTGCCAAACCAGAACAGCTCGTCTAAGTTCCTGATAACGGAAAGGATCGATGGCCTGCGGCTGCGGAACTGGAGTTGCCGCCATTCCTCAGAATATCCCAAAACGGGACTTACCTCTCCAATGAAGCCAACGTAACCAATGCTGTTTCCGTGACTTAGCTTCGAATTCCTATTCCGGCACCTGGAAAGCCCGATTTTCCCGAGATAGAACCGCCCTTCCGGCACCGTCCCGGCGTCTGGCCGCGCTCCCTTACAATCCGTCTATGCAAGCACCGTCCACGCCCGCATCCTCGTCCGGGAACAAATCTGGCGTTTCCTTTCGTCCCGGCGGCAGAGGACCCGCCCAGCTTCGACCGCTCACTCTCACGCCCGGCTTCGTCCAGACCGCCGAAGGCTCCGTCCTGGTCTCGCTGGGCAACACCCGCGTGCTCACCTGCGCCACCATCGAGCAGGGCGTTCCGGGCTGGCTGCGCAACTCGGGCCGCGGCTGGGTGACGGCGGAATACGCGATGCTGCCCCGCTCCACCGTTACCCGCACCCCGCGCGAAAGCGAGCGCGGCAAGATCGGCGGACGCACGCACGAGATTCAGCGGCTGATCGGCCGGAGCCTGCGCTCGGTGGTCGACATGCACGCGCTGGGCGAGCGCACGGTCATCCTCGACTGCGATGTGATCCAGGCCGACGGCGGCACGCGCACCGCGGCCATCACCGGCGCGGCCGTGGCGCTGGCGCTGGCGCTCGAAGCGCTGGTCAAGGCGGGAACGCTCAAGCATTCGCCGCTGAAGCAACTGGTGGCCGCCACGTCGGTCGGGATCGTCGACGGCGAAGCGCTGCTCGACCTTTGCTACGAAGAAGACGCGCAGGCCGAGGTGGACATGAACGTGGTGATGACCGCCGATGGGGGCCTGGTGGAGACGCAGGCGACGGCGGAAAGGGGAAGTTTCTCGCGCGCCCAATTGAACGGCCTGATCGATCTTGCGGAGGCGGGGCTCAAAGAGATCTTCGCCGCGCAGCGGGCAGTGCTCAAAAGCTCAGGGAATAGGGAATAGAAGGGCGGTCCGCAAGAGAACTTCGGGGCTCGATGCGACGCGGCCAAAAAAAATTGCTGCGTCGCGGCGCGCGGCCCGAGAATCTAGTGCCCCGGGGCGGATTGATTTGCCCACTCTGGGCTTAAATCGCCTACTCTGCTAGGGGAGAATAATTCTCATGCCCAGGAAAAAACCCACCGCGGATCGCGACGCCTCTCTGCGGCAACATCTTGCTGAGCCTGCTCACGGGCGGCCACGCCCACGCCGACTTTGAAACCGCTATCCGCAATCTCCCTCCCGCAGTACGCGGCAAACGCCCCAAAGGCGCCGAACATTCGCCATGGGAGGTGCTGGAGCACCTGCGGATCGCGCAATGGGACATCCTCGAATTTTCTCGCGATGCGAAACACAAATCGCCCGACTGGCCGGGAGGCTACTGGCCCACCAAGCCCGCGCCTCCCGATGAAAAGGCGTGGGACAAAAGCGTTCGCGCGTTCCGCAAAGACCTGAAAGCGATGGGCGATCTGGTCCAGGCGAAGTCCACCGATCTTTGCGCCCCTATCGCGCATGGCAACGGACAGACGATTCTGCGCGAGGCGCTTCTTCTGGCCGACCACAATGCTTACCACCTGGGCGAGCTGGTTCTGTTGCGCCGCCTGCTGGGGGCATGGTGAAAAGACAGGGAACGGGGAGTAGGGAATAGTGAATGGATAACGGCGCGCGCTTGAGTCTCTGTTCCCTGCTCTCTGTTCCCTGATCCCCGTCCCCCTGATCCCTGTTCTCTGCTCTCTGTTCTCTTTTCTCTGCTGCTTCCGCGCCGCTGCCGGCAACCGCGTGAATGCGAGCCCGGCTGCCGGCAACTCAGGCCGGCGGATCTCCCTGAGGAGCACTCACGCCGGTAGGAGTCAGGGGCCGATTCCATCGATTCTTTGCACGACTGAACCCGAGGGCGGTATGGGACTTGGCACCCTTCCCGCAGAGAACAAGATACCGTTTTCAACCTTTTGCGGGGGTGGTTCGTCTACGCAAGTAGGGTCGGCGAACCTGCGAGGCGCCAGAACCCAGGACTTTGGAGCAAGACTTTATGAGAATTGGAAAGGCCATCAGTGCATTTGCCATCGTTGCACTGGCAGCGCTTCTCGGAGCGCCGCGCATGGCGCAGGCGCAGGCTACGCGCTATCTGGGCACGGTGACGGCCATCAGCGGCGACACCCTGACCGTGAAGACCGACGCAGGCGACGCGCACCAGGTCCAGGTACCGTCGACCGCGCAGCTCAAACGTATCGAGCCCGGGCAAACAGATTTGAGCAAGGCCGAAACCCTCGAATTCAGCAGCCTGACCGTGGGAGATCGCGTGCTGGTTACGCTCGATCCCAACGCGACCAGCGGCACGCCGCAGGCGGCGCGGATCATCGCCATCAAGCAGGCCGACGTTGCCAAGATGCAGGAGACCGAGATCGAAGCGTGGAACCAGGGCGTGCATGGCCTGGTGAAGAGCGTCGATCCCACGACGGGCGTGATTGTCGTGAACATGCGCGTCGGTGCCCAGACAAAACCGGTGACCGTGAATACGACACAAGCGACGGTGCTCAAGCGCTACGCCCCCGGCTCGGTGCGTTTCGATCAGGCGCAGCCTGCACCCATCGCTGCCATCCAACCCGGCGACCAGTTGTGGGCGCGCGGAACCAAGAGCGCCGATGGCGACTCCATCGCGGCGGAAGGAATCGTATCGGGCAGCTTCCGCAGCATTGCGGGAACCATTATCTCGACCGACCCGGCCGCTTCAACGGTGACCGTGAAAGACCTGGCCACCAAGAAGCCCGTCACCGTTCGCGTGACCGCCGACGCGCAGTTGCGGCGGCTCGACGAAAACGTTGCCACCATGCTCGCGGCGCGGCTCAAAGGGGGACAGGGAGGGGCAGGCGGGCGTCCTGCCGGCAACGGCTCGGGCGAAGCACGACCGCAGCGCACGTTCAGCCAGGGGGGCGGCGGCCAGGGAAGGATGGACTTGGAATCGATGCTGGACCGTGCGCCGGAGATTCAACTCGCCGGCTTGAAAAAAGGCGATGCGGTGATGATCGTGGCCACCGAGGACGCATCCGGCGTGAACGCGATCAAGCTGCTGGCCGGAGTCGAGCCGTTGCTCGAAGCACCGGAAGCGCAAGACCTGCTTTCCAGCTGGAGCCTGAACCAGGGCGCGTCCGATGCGTCGGCCCAGTAACAGCATTTGTCTTTTTCATTCGAAAGCGAGTGGAATTCGTGTATTCTAAAATTGCATTGTTTTATCACGTTTTTATTGTCAATTGCCTTGTTTCTGGCCAGCGCGGCGGCGCGCGGACAGTCAGCACCGGCCCAGCCTGCCGCATCGGCTCCGGCGTCTTCGACTAGCGACTCTCCGGCGCAGGGAAGTCCAGCGGCGACGGGCACGCTGCACGGCCACATTACCGATCACACCGGGCGCGCTGATTCCCGGCGCGCAGATGACCGTATCAACCGCAGCCGGTAAATCCGCGGGCAATGCAACTGCGGATGCCGCCGGCGGCTACCAGGTACGCGGACTGCCTGCGGGAAGTTACGTGGTGCAGGCCACCTATGAAGGCTTTGCGCCGTTCGTCTCGGCTCCCATTAACCTGGCGCCAGGCCAGGTCAAGAACGTCGACATCAAGATGGCGATTGAGGCCGCCGCAGCAGGAGGTCGTGGTGATCGGACGAGGGCGGACCGACGGTGAGCACGGATGCCGGCAGCAATGCGAGCGCGATCGTGCTCAAGGGCTCCGATCTGGATGCGCTCTCAGACGATCCCGACGAACTGTCCAATGAATTGACGGCGCTGGCCGGCCCTTCAGCAGGACCGAACGGCGGGCAGATTTACATTGACGGATTCACCGGCGGCCAATTGCCGCCCAAGTCCGCGATCCGCGAGATTCGCATCAATCAGAATCCGTTTTCGGCGGAGTTCGACCGGCTGGGCTACGGGCGCATCGAGATTCTTACCAAGCCGGGAACCGACAAGCTGCATGGACGGGCCTTCGGCCAGGGCAACGACAACGTCTTCAATACCGGCAACCCGTTCACCACCGTACTGCCCGCGTATTACAGCTTCCAATACAACGGCACGGTCAGCGGAGCGATCTCCAAAACGGCATCGTATTTTGTCAGCGTGGAACAGCGCGATCAGCCAGACCGGACAGCGTCTACACCATCCTGAACGGGCCGGTCTTCAATAGCGCCAGCAACACGTATTCCATCAGTCCAGGGTCCGTGTCGGGCAGTCTTTTCAGCCCGGCGATCGCATCTGGAGGTTTCGCCGCGCGTCGATCTGCAGCTGGGACAGAAGAACACGCTGACGTTGCGCTACCAGTTCTAGCGCAACAACGTGACTGACTCGCTGCGCGGGTCGACATCGTTGCCGAGCGTGGCGAGCAACTCCTTCTCCAATGAGAACACCGTGCAACTCAGCGACTCTCAGATCATCAACGACCACGTGGTGAATGAGACGCGCTTTGAATACCGGCGCGCCAACACGTCGACGACACCCGCCAGCACTGCGCCATCCCTTGGCGTGCCGGGCGCGTTCTCGGGAGGCGGCAACGGAGGACAATTTTCCAACAGCCACTCGGACCATTTTGAGCTGCAGAACATCACAACCACGACCAAAGGCAAGCAGGCCATCAAGTTCGGCACCTGGATGCGCGACAACCGCGAAGCCCAGTCCACGAATGGAAACTTCAACGGCAGCTTCACCTTCCCGTCGGTCTCCGCATTTGTCGACACATGGAACGGCGTCACGGCGGGCCAGACGTTCGCGCAGATCGCCGCCGCCTGCCCGACCACGCAGACGGGCGGATGCCTGCCTACCAACCTCACGTACACCAAGGGCAATGAGGCGTTTCAAGGGAACGTCTTCGACGCCGCCCTGTTCTTCCAGGACGACTGGAAGTGACAAACCTTACTTGACTCTCTCCGGCGGCTTGCGCTGGGAGACGCAAAACCATACCGCCGATCACAGCGACTGGGGTCCGCGTGTTGCCTTCGCGTATGCCCTTGACGGACACAAGAAGGGCGCAGTTTCGAAGACCGTTCTGCGCGGCGGGTTCGGTTTCTTCTACGACCGCTTCGCCGTAGGGGACCTGATGGACCTGGAGATGTTCAACGGCACCGCGAAGAGCCAGTCGCAGATCAGTATCACCAACCCGACTTGCTTTAACGGCACAAGCTTCAGCTCCATCAATATCTCCTCCTGCGGCACTCCTAAAACCGCAACGCCGGAGATCTACGCGATCTCGCCCGGTTACCACGCGCCCTATGCCGAACAGTTCGGGGCCAGCCTGGAGCGCCAGGTAACCAGAGGAATGACGTTGACGTTTACTTACCTGCATTCCTTTGGCCCGCATCAACTCGTGATGCGCGACTCGAACGCGTACCTGCCCGGAACCTATCAATATGGCAGCACCACACTGAGTGGTGCGCGGCCCAACCCGAGCCTTGGAATTGTGGAGCAGTATTTCCCCGAGGCGGTGTTCAAGCAGAATCAGTTGATCGTGAACATCAACGCCCGTTTCTCGCCCAACCTCGGCGTGCAGGGCTTTTACAACTGGACCCGGGGCGACTCGGATGGCGGCGGCGGATCGGAACCTACGAACTCGTATAACCTGAGCCAGGACTACGGGCGCGCCTTTTTCATTCAGCCGCAGATGCTCTTCCTCATGGGGAACTACACGGGTCCATGGGCCATCAGCTTTAATCCGTTTGTAGTTGCCCAGGAGGGCGGGCCTTTCAATCTGACGACTCCGTACGATCTTACCGGCGATGCGTTCTTCAACAACCGGCCTTCGATTGCCACCTCAGCGTCGAACCCAAGCAACGTGGTCAACACCAGCTTCGGTAGTCTCGACACCATTCCGCAACCTGGAGAGTCCATCATCGCGCCGAATCTGGGCAATAGTCCGACGTCGATCGCAGTCAATCTCCGCGTGAGCCGCGCCTGGGGCATTGGTCCGAAGGTGGAGTCCTCAGGCGGCCCGTCTCGGGGTGGAGGAGGCGGTCAAGGCGGAGGCTTTGGTGGAGGCTTCGGCGGCGGGGGCGGCGGGCGTGGAGGCGGGGGCGGGGGCGGAGGCTTCGGTGGCGGATTTGGCGGAGGCGGAGGAATGCGGGGAGGGATGTCGAATACCGGCCGCAAATATTCGCTCACGTTCAGCGTCCAGGCGTTGAACCTGTTCAACGACATCAATCTCGGAACTCCGGTGGGAAACGTCACCGCAAAGAGCTTCAACCAATCCACGAGCCTGGCGCCGGGCATGTTCTCTTCACCGGGCAGCACGGCGTCACGGCGAGTCTACGTCCTGGCCGCATTCACTTTCTGACCGCTGCCGGCGGCAAACAAGCTAAGGGCCGGAGCACATTGCTCCGGCCCATTATTTTTGCAATCGCCCTTCGCTCAGCGCATCACGCTGTCACACCATCAGGCTTCGGTACAAGGTTTCCCAGTGATCGGCGGCTGCGTCGATGCTGAATTGCTCCAGAATCCGCGCACGCGCCGCGTGTCCCAGCTCCGCGCGATGTCCGCTGCTATGCCGCATCATGGCGATCATTGCCTGCGCAAGCGCTTCGTGATTCCTCGTCGGAACCAGTTTCCCCACATCCCCCACCAGCTCGCGCACACCGCCGGCGTCCGTCACTACGACCGGCTTCTCCATCGCCATGGCCTCGCCCACGGCCAACGGCATCCCCTCCCACGCCGAGCCGAGCACAAACGCATCGGCTGCGTCGAGAAGTGCGGGTATATCGCGGCGGAGTCCAAGCCATCGCACCTGTTCCTCGCAACCTCGCTCCACCGCCAACACGCTCAGATAACGCGAGACGCCTTCGCCGGAGCCGTTCAATTTCGGATCTACCGGAGCTCCTGCAATCCACAATTCCGCATCGGGAAACTCCGTTCGCACTTGCCTGAAGGCACGCAGCAGGTTGGGAAAGTCCTTGGCGGCCACAAGCCGCCCCGCGGCAAACCAGACAAAGCGGGCACCGGCGCCCATCGACGTTCGTGCGGCGTTCCGGCGCTCGGCGCTTGGCGCAAATTCGGTTGCGTCAATGCCGTTCGTGATCACGACGCATTTGCGTTGAGGAACGGCTTTGATGCGGACGAATCGATCGCCTGCCGCCCGGCTTACCGCAACCGTGCGGCGACTAAGCGAGTCGGTAAGCCGGTAACCCAGCATGCGTATCGGTCCACCCTCGTAAACATTGTGAACGGTAGACAAAACCCGGACGGAAGGAACAGCGATCTTGAGCAGCCTGGCGAAGATGTTTGCGTGGTAACTGTGGCTGTGCACGAAATCCGGCTTGAATTCGAGCAGAAAACGGCGAGCGCACTGAGTACCGGTGAAGAAGCTGAACAGCGACTTGCGTATGTCGAGATGAATGGTGAGAGCGTTTGTGGGCCACTCGTCCGGCGCCTTCGGTTTGAGCACAAGCAAAGCGACATCATGCCCGCGCTTCGCCATTCGCTCCGCAACGGCGTGTGCCTGCTTTTCTGCTCCACCCATGCCGAGGGAGGTGAGCACGGTTATGATGCGCATGGGTCCAACGCTTTACCTATATATCGCTCGTATTCATGATACTGCGGAGTGCACCGCCTTTGCCGAGCGGGAAAAACGGCGGCCGATGAGGGTGTCGAGAGAAAACAATCCCGGACCAAGAATCAGGATGAGCAGAGCAGCGAACCAGTAGGTGTAAGGTGTCGCGCCATAAAAGTCGCTGGGGTTGGAAAGAATGTGCGAAAAATTCACCCGGTCGTCGGGGACGCTGAGGTAAGCCATGGTCATGTTCACGAACAAAACCAGCGAGACCAGCCGAGAGGCAAAGCCGCACGCGAACAGGATGCCACCGACGAGTTCGACCGTTGCGACCAGCGCGGCAGTCGCACCCGGCGCAGGAAGTCCCAGTGATGTGAAAAATTGCGTCACGCGCCCCAGATGCGTGAGCTTGCCCCAGCCGTCCTGCGCAAATTGCCAGCCCCAATAAAGGCGAATGGCGAGCAGCAGCAAGCTTTGCAGGCGATTGAGGAAGGTGCATGCGGCGCTGTAGGACGCGCGCACGAAAGCGATCAGTTTTTCCATGGATTTCCGCCTTATTTCTAAAGCAAAGATTCAAGTTCTGGCGCGCAGATCCAGCCCAGCTCAGCCCAGTTGGCGAACCACTCGCGGACTCGCGCGGCCCGGCGAGAGTTGCCGATGCGCGAGCCGATGAATCCCGCTTCAATCGCCCGGCCCAACGGCAATCCCTCGCGGATCGCTGTCAGCATCTGGAATTCTTCCCGTTCCATGCGGCGATAGTAAACCGAATAGTCCAGGCGATGCGCGGCGAGCCACGTGGGCCGGCGGCGCAGCGGCCCCAGGCTGACCGGTGGCTCGGGGCCATCGTCGTGCCCCACTCCGGCTTCACTGGCCTGACGCTTATCCTGGTTGTGGAGGCCGAGAACGAGATCGTCGGCCCCGTACTCGAGAGCGATGAGGCGCAAATGCGGCTGCAGGGCGAGCCGGGAATCGCCGTCGAGTGTAGCGATCTGGTCAACCGTGAGCGGCGGCCGTTCCGCCGAGTCGAACGCTTCGACAAAAGCCCACTCGATGCGCGCGACATCGACGGCGAGACGGTGACGCCGCCCCGCCTGTTCGGGATGTGCCAAAAGCCAGGCGGGAAGCACCGAACCGAGATTGCGCAGCGTAAACGAGCGACTGGGGTGCTCTGTAAGGTAGGCGATGCTCAGCGCTTCAAAGCGCCGACCGCCTATGACCGCGCGCAAACCGGGGAAATCCTCAGCCAAAGCACCCAGCACGCGAAACCAGTACTGGCGGTTGTAGATCTCGAGCCGTTCAAAGGCCGTCAGGCGGCTATTGGGCGCAATAAACGACTCAGCGACGGATGCCATGGGACGGCCATCGGGCGTGGTCGCGCGCATTTCTTCATCCGGGGTCAGCGGCTGCATGACCGCTGCGGCCATTTCGCGCTGCAAATGCTCTAAATCCATCGGGCGCTCGGCGCTTTGAGGATTCATCGAGCCGCTCCCGCAACTTCGGCCTCGCAACGATGCAGATAACGCTTGGCCTTTTGGGCTTCGGCGTGCACTTCGTCAAAGGTGGGAATGTGGTCATCCCACTCGAGCAGCGTCGGCGTCAGGCCGCAACGCTCGATGGCGCGCGCGTAGAGCTGCCAGACGGGATCGATCACTGGATGGTCGTGTGTATCGAGAATGTACTTCTCGTATTTTGAGTGGCCTGCGATATGAACCTGCGCCACGCGATGCGCAGGCACTGCATTCACATATTCCATGGGGTTGAACTCATGGTTCATCGCCGAGACGTAGATGTTGTTCACGTCGAGCAGGATGCCGCAGTCGGCGCGTTCGACCACTTCGGTCAGAAACTCCCACTCGGTCATCTGCGATCCGGTAAACGCGGCATAGGAGCTGACGTTTTCGACGGCCACTGGAATTTCTAGAAAATCCTGCACCATGCGGACACGCTCGACCGTGCGTTCCACGGCCTCCCAGGTATAGGGAAGCGGCAACAGATCGTGGGTGTAGGTGCCGTCGACAGATCCCCAGCACAGATGGTCGCTCAGCCAGGGAGTTTTGGTCCGGCGTACGAGTTCCTTCAATCGGCGCAGATGTTCGGGGTCCGGCGCTGTCCCCGAGCCGAAGTACATCGACACCCCGTGCTGGACGACGCGATACTGCTCCAGAATCCGGTCCAACGTCGCCAGCGGGCGGCCGGCATCGATCATGAAATTTTCTGAGATGATTTCGAACCAGTCGACCACGGGCTTGCGCGAGAAGATGTGCTGGTAGTGCGGAATGCGCAGACCGATTCCGACGCCGTGATCCTGGAACGCATTGAAGCGATTGCCCGGCATAAAGGGTTCTCAGTTGTCAGTTCACGGTTCTCAGTTGAGCGCGATTAGCGATCAGTTGTCAGTGAAAAGCGGGAGGCACACCAAAACGACACGAAGAGTTGTGTGAAATATGTGCTGACCACTGATCACTGACAACTGAGAACTGTTTCTAGACGAGGCCCGGCATCTTGGAGCCATCGGTGGCGCATCCGCCCTTGCCCTTGCAGCTGTTCTTGCCCGAGCAACCGTTGTCGCCGCTCTTGCACCCGCCCTGGCCTTTACAGTCATTCTTCCCTTTGCAGGAGTGCTTGGCTGTGTCGGCATTGGTGGTGTTGTAACGGAGGCCAGCCTTGACGGCCTTCACGGTATTTACGCCATTCGTTGTCTGAGCATGAACCGCAACGGTTCCGCCCGTCATGCCGGCAAGGGCTGCGCTCAGAAGCATCGCATTGAGTTGGTTTCTCATTCTCTTGACCTCTCATTGGGGTTGGGCGGAGGATCTCCGCATGTTGGGGAAGGCAGGGGGTTCCGCGTGCCCATCCTGCAGAATCGGTGGTACGCAACCTTGGAGTGCAAGTCCATCAAAATGGTTACAACGAATTCCGATCGGAATTTGTGAATTTTTGATGTGGCGTGCCGCTTGCGGGCCCTGGACAACTCGCGGTCTCCGATTGGCGGCTGAGCAGCCGGTGCGCTACTCTGTTTAGGCCTTGAGACGCATTCTGCTCTAGCCTTGAGATGCATTCTGCTCTATCAGGGGGTCGTTTGGAAAGCACAAAAGGAATGGAATTTGTATCAGGGGCCGGTGTGGTGTTGGCACTGCTGCAAAGCTTGTGCACAGCTATCCTCACCGTCAACGGCATCCGCCTTGGGATAGGCCTCGCCGCACTCGCCGCCAGCAGCATTGCCACGCCGGTTCTTTCGTTTCACCGCGACGCCATTCGCATTCCCATGCTCACGCTGGCCGTGGTGGGCGCGGTGGTGAATCTGCTTGTGCTCGCGTGGATCCGGCATCTGCGCGCCCGGCCCGAATCGCAATGGCGCCGGCAGGAGATCACGAAGAAGCAACGCCGTTCAGAACGGCTGCAGATGGTCCTGGCTGTTCTCACGCTCGTTCTCGTGGCGCTTGAGGTCTGGGCGCACCCGATTGTGAATCACGGAGCGTCGGCGTTTTGAGAGCGGGCAACGCAGCGCTCCAATTCTAATCAATCGAACACCCATTTCCCGGCTTCACCTGATCAAGCCGGGCTTTCGGCGTCGTCTAAGGCCCGGCGTTCTCCAATTCCCTGGCGATTCTTTCATGCAGCCGCTCGCTGTAGCCTGCGGGAATTTCGAAGACGCGTTCATCCGCGACCAAAACGACGACATTGCGCGTGGAGTCGAGGACGGCCGAGCAGATTTCGCAGGTCTCCAGATGCTGATCGATCTCGGCACGCAACTCCGCGTCCACTTCGCCATCGATGTAGGCGGAGATGTGCTCCCACACGTGCTTGCAGTCGATCCTCATCTTCCCCACCCAAACAGCTTTCCTCGCTGGGGAGCAAATCCCTTCAGCTTAGGCGTCAGGGTCCGTTGCAGCAGAGCGCGCGCCCGGTGGAGGCGAACCTTTACGGCGCCTTCGGTAATGCCGAGGGCGGCGGCGGTCTCGCGGGCATCCATCTCTTCGATGTCTCTGAGCAGCACGACGTTACGGTAAATCGCAGGCAAGCCTTCAATTGCCTGGCGCAGCAGAGCGCCTAACTCGTGGCGCTCCAGAGCCTGCGCCGGCACCTCGCGCCAGCTGGTCAGGATGGCCGGCGTAAAGTCGCCGCCTTGATCTTCGGTGAGCGCATCCAGCGAGTCTTCGCGGCGCGCTCCGGCCTTGCGCAGCCGGCCCAGACCTTCGTTCCGCGCGATGGAAAGCGCCCATGTGCGAAACTGCGATTCTCCGCGAAACAAGTGCAGGTTCCGGTAGATTTTCAGCACCGCATCCTGTGCCGCATCTTCCGCATCCGCCTCATTGCGCAGCAGGGAGTACAGGAGAAGATAAATGCCGCGCTCGCAGGGCCGGATCAGCTCGTGAAACAGTTGCTTTTCTCCGGCCAGAATGCGGCGGATGCACTCGGCTTCGTATTCCGGATTGGGTCCTGTCTTCATCCTGGCGCAAACCCGGGACCAGCCGCCGGCACGGTGTTTTGCCCGTCTCAGGATGAACTATACAGGGACGGCCTCGACCGGGAGCAAGACAAACTCAGGCCAAAATTCCCTCTAACTTTCTCCATTTCAAAAGAATCCTTGCAGAAAATTGACAAATGGGCTGTACAATCCCCACAAGGAGATCTATGGCCGGAGACATGCAAATTACATGCAGTGACTGTGGGCAGGAATTCACCTTCAGTTCTGCCGATCAAGCGTTTTTTTCAGGAACGCGGTTACTCGACTCCAAAGCGTTGCAAGCCTTGCCGTCAGGCAAAGAAGAACGACCAGGGGGGTGGATCCGGCTACCGTTCGGCTCCTTCACAGGGAACTCCTGTGATTTGTTCGGGTTGTGGCCAGCCAACCACCGTTCCATTTGAGCCGCGTGGCGATCGTCCGGTTTATTGCCGCGATTGTTACACGGCGCGCAAAGGCAGCGGGGGCGGCGGGTCGCGCGGGCGCGATCGCTAATCCCAAAACAACGCGGTTCGCTTGCCGGAGTGCTTTTCGCCGTCCGGACTGCGATTTGCTGCGCGTCAATCCAGGAGTGAAATCGCCAGGCGCGACAACGTCAGCTGAGGGAAGGCTACACGGCGGCCGGCGTCGCGGTCGCATTTCGCTTGGCAGTCCGTCACAGGCTGTAGTCCGCCTTTTTCGCGAATCGCACATCAGCAATTAACCGCTGGTTTCTCTGCGTTTCTGGTCCCACCTCTTGCCGCTGCCGTGATGCGCAACGATCGACAGGGTGTACGATTCAGAGCGCCCAGCGTGTGAACACGATGGTTTATCTCTCAGTCACCGGCCTGTTATTTTAGTCAGCACCTGACGCTCTATATCCCTCACATCAAGCATGGACAGAACGGGCACCACCCGATAAACTTACGCTCAAGGCTCGCTCCCTGAAAATTGAACGAGGACCTACCTCATTATCATGTCCGTCCAACTCTCGTTCACGAGATTCGCAGGGAAAAAGCTCAGGGGCGGGCGTTTCAAAACACCCATCCTGCCACGAACGGCGAGCGTCGTTTCTGCTTCTGTCTCGCCCAATCATTTGTTTGAATCGCTCACTATCGCATCCGCCGTAGGGCTTGGCCATCGCCTCAGGGCTCGCCGCGCGAGAATGTCCTGCGTGGCTCGGCGTTTGCCTCTCACCCGCGGAGGCGCCGCACTATGAGTAGTTCCCTTCTGGATGCGCGGGGACTCGTAAAGAGCTATGACGATGGGCGCGTGGTGGCTTTGCGCGGCGTTGACGTCTCGATCGACGCAGGCGAATACGTCGCCATCAGCGGTCCAAGCGGCAGCGGCAAATCCACGTTGCTTCATATGCTCGGCGGCCTCGACTCGCCTACGAGCGGCGAGGTCCTTTTCCGCGGCTCCCCGCTGGGAACGGCGGTCGATCTCGATACCTACCGCTCGCGCCAAGTCGGCTTCATCTTTCAGGCCTTTCATCTTTTGCCCACGCTGCGGGCCGTCGAAAACGTGCAGGTTGCGATGCTGGCTTTGAACGGGCGTGCGAACCATCGCGCCGAACGCGCCTCGGCCCTGCTTGAAGAACTGGGCCTGCAGGATCGAATGCGCCATTATCCTAACGAGCTCTCGGCCGGTGAGCGGCAGCGCGTGGCCATTGCACGCGCCCTTGCCAACGAGCCCACCATCCTGCTGGCCGACGAGCCCACCGGCAACCTCGACAGCGTCAATTCAGCGCACATCATGAAGATTTTGCGCGGCATCCAGGAACGGCGCGGCATGACGCTCATCATTGTCACGCATGAAAACGATATCGCCATGAGTGCCCCGCGCCACATTCGCATCCGCGACGGAAGGATCGAAGCATGAGAGCGACGCGGGCGGTATCGCTGGCCGTGCTGATCTCGCCTTTGTGCGCGCAGACCTCTTCTGTGCACGATTTGCTCGCAGGCGCCCATCAACGCATCGAGTCAGCCGACTTGCGGGCTACGGGGCACCTTGTATGGGTGCCCGCGAACGGACCCCGCGTCAGCTATCCCATCACCATAAAGGCGCGTTGGTTTCCCGGCGTGTTGCGCATCCGCGCCGACATGGGTCAGCCGGCCGCAATACACCGCGACGTACGCGAGCATATTCTTCTTGAGATGCGGCCTAACGGTGAAAATACGATTCGCATCGCCAGTCCCGGCGATACCGCCGCACACATCCTCACCTTTGAAAAGTGGAATGTCCATCCACTCACCCCGGGTTTCACTTACGAAGATCTTCTGGAGCAGCAATACTTCTGGCCGGGCCAATCCATTGAAGGCAAAGCAAAGTTTGGCACGCGTGACTGCGAAATGCTCAAGAGCACGCCCAGTGCTGCCGACAGAACATACTATGCTGAGGTAAAGACCTGGATTGATCCCACCATCGGCTTCCCGGTTTATGCCGAGAAGACAGTCAAGGAAACCGGAGCAGTCAAGCAGTTCACTTACTTCGGAATCCGTCACGAGGAAGGCATTTGGTCAGCACACCAGATTGAAGTAAAAACGCGCGGTCAGTCGGATTCCAGCCTCCTCATCATCGACCGCGGCAGCACGAAGGCAAATCTCAAGCTCAACGACTTTGACCCTGGCCTGCTGATACATTTCTAGGAAAACAATGGTCATCGTTCTTTCGATTCTCGCGTTCGCAGTTGTTCTCCTCTCGGCCGGTTTCGTGTACCAGGTCTTCGGAAGCCGCCGCGATCGCCGTTTATATACGGATGGCCGCTGGGTCCGTGTGGGACGGCGTCGCAGCCTCTACTTCTTCGAGCATGGGGAAGGCGAACCGACCGTTCTGTTCGAAGCCGGAATCGGGGCAACTCATCTCAACTGGCGCCACATCCAGGAATCGATCGCACAGTTCACGGGCACAGTCTCCTACGATCGCGCCGGCCTGGGCTGGAGCGGTCCATGCCGCACCCCGCGCACTCCATGCAACATCGCACCTGAACTGCGCGAGGCTTTGCGGCAAGCGGGTGTTGAGCCGCCGTACGTATTGGTTGGCCATTCGTTTGGCGGGTTGGTGATGCGCCGCTTCGCGCTGCTTTACCCTGATGACGTCGTTGGCGTGGTGCTCATCGACCCCATGCGTTGCGAAGAGTGGCCGCCGATCGACGGCTCAAAGCAATCCCAGATTGATCTCGGCCGGCGTCTCATCCGCTACGCGATGCCGGTTGCGCACTGCGGTTTGACGCGCCTTTTGGTCTCGTTGCTCTTCAGCCGTGCAGGAAAAATCTCCGACCATGTGGCCAGCGCCGCGGGAGCCCACCCGCGCCATGTGCTGGGCCGCATCAAGACCGAAGTGAGAAAGATGCCGCGCACGGTTTGGCCTGCGGTTGCGGCGCACTGGTCGCGGCCCGGATTCTACGCCGGTCTGCGCAGCCACATTCAATCGATTCCCGACACGGTGCGCGAAATGCACGTTGCTGAGCCGATCCTGGAAATTCCCGTCACGGTGCTCACACCCGGCAACGCGTCGCCGCTTTCGCAGGAGCAGTTGGAACGCATTGGGGATTGTGCGCGCCAGGTGATCGCCGCAAAGAGTGAGCACTGGATTCATCTCGACGAGCCTGATCTCGTGATCGATTCCATTCGCACCATGGTCACGACCTCTCTAGCAAATCGCGTCGCCGTCGCCGACTGACGCAGTTTTGAAAATACTTGCCGGTCGATGCAATCACAAAGGCCATTGTTCCCCGCAGTTAGGCCACACTCGCATGTCGTGATTGCGCTCGCATCTTTCTCAACGCAGCTTGAGTTAGGCCAGTTGCCGCCGCATGTTAAAATAGCGATATGTACGGGTTGTTCGCCGCTTTCCTGCCTCCTCGGCGCGCTCCTCTGGCCCTTGGCCTTTGCCTGCTGGCAATTCTCTTTGCGCTTGAAGCCAAGACTGCCTGGTACGGGCCGGCGGTTGGCCGCGGCAGCGATATTCGCGCAGCAAAAGCACTGCCCGCAGGCTTACTCAAGCTGGTTGAGCACGGTGTGCCCGCGGCCGATCCCGCGCATCCAAGCATTGCGTTTGTCTATCTTCCGGCAAGCACAGCCGCGTGGTTTGCTTTCACAAGAATTCACTCGGGCGACGCAATCCTGCGCCATCATCTTCCGTTTTTCTCTGCAGCTCATTTCTCTCCCTCCGCTTTCTTCCGCCCTCCGCCAGCTATCTAGCATTTCTTTCGTCGCGTTTTCATTCTGCATCTGTCATCCTTGCATGAAGCTTGGCGGCTTTCACAGGACGGCGGCGTTGGAGCGATTGAAGCTCCCAGCGGATGTTTTTACGTGCGGTAGATTGAGCAGCCGTGCAACTCGGATCAATGCGCATGCCAGGGATGCTCGAACCGGATGTGTGCTTGAAAGCACTGCACGGAATCATGATTGAATGCGCCTGTTCCCGCTGCTCGACCGTGGTCAACCGGCCTTGGCACGATTACATCTAAACCAGTGCTACCCACGATCCATCGGGTAAGTTGCCAGTCGATTTCATGCGCCGCTACGGTAGCCGGCGTCATGAATCAGGAGCAAGATCGAAATGCCTAAACGACTTTTTCTTTCCATGACTGCTGGAGCAGGCTTGTGCGTTGCCCTGGGAGTGACTTCCTGCCATTCCGGAAGCTCCGGCTCCGAGGCCAATGCTGCCACCGAGCCATCGGCGCGCGTTGCGGTCGCACAACGGGGCGACATCTCCCACGTCCTTACTCTCGCCGGCCAGTTTCAGCCTTATCAGGTAGTCGATGTTCATCCCAAGGTCAGCGGCTACATGAAGAAAATCAATGTCGACATTGGCGACATCGTGCAGCAGGGAGAAACGCTGGCAGTTCTTGAAGTCCCGGAACTCCAGGCGCAGGTGCAGGAATCCGCCTTTGAGCTTAAGCAAACTCAGGAGGAGATTACACGCGCGCAGCACGAAATCAGGAGCGCCGAAGCTTTGAATTCCGCGCTGCACGCAGAGTCGGATCGTTTGCAGCAGGCCGCTGCCACGCGCCCCGGCCTGATTGCGCAGCAGGAGTTGGATGACGCGCGGGCCAAGGATCTGAGCTCGCAGGCGCAGGTGGACTCTGCCAAAGCCGCCATGGCCGCGGCTCAACAACACGCGGAGGCGGCTCGTGCCGACAACGAGCGTGTTCAGGCGCTGGAAAACTACACCACCGTCACCGCGCCCATCGCAGGCGTCGTGATCTGGCGGTATGCCGACACAGGCGCCCTGATCCAGGGCGGCACAAACTCCAATGATCAGACTCTTCCCATCGTCCGGATCTCGCAAAGCAAACTCCTTCGTCTGCGCGTTCCCGTGCCGGAAGACGACATCCAGTATGTTCACGTGGGAGATCTGCTTCAAGTCCGCGTCGATGCCATCAACCGGTCCTTCACGGGTAAAATTGTTCGCTTTACGCGAAGTGTGAACTTTGAAACGCGCACTATGGAGACCGAAGTGGACGTGGACAACAAGGATCTATCCATCGCTCCGGGCATGTATGCGAACACTGCGCTGCAACTGGCGCATGACCACGGCGTGATCACTATTCCCGTTGAAGCGTTGATGCTGAATGCGCAGCAGCAACAGACAGTGTACGCGGTCGACTCGAGTCATCACATTCATATTCGGCCGGTCCAGGTGGGGCTCGAAGGATCGAAGCTGGCTGAGATCACGAGCGGTGTTGAGCCGGGTGACCGCGTGCTGATCGGCGGTCAGGATAAGTATCACGAGGGCGAAGAAGTCAGCGCCATCGTAGCCTCCACTCCTGCTTCTGAAACCGTGCAGGAATCAGGGGGCATGATCGACATGAAGGCCGACGCAAACGGGGGTAGTCAGTAATGCCGAAGTTTGCCATACGTTTTCCCTTTTTCATCCTTATGCTGTGCCTGATTGTCGCGCTGGTAGGAACGGTCACCGTCGCGCGCATGCCGGTCGATCTCTTTCCACCAATCGATATGCCGGTGGTTGTTGTGGCTACGTTTTACAGTGGCATGCCTCCCCAGCAGATTGAAGCCGACATCACCGATACGTTCGAACGATTCTTCACGCTGGCATCCAACGTCGATCACAGCGAATCGCGCTCACTCACCGGGGTGAGCCTCATCAAGATTTACTTCAAGCCAGGCACCGACCCCAATGCGGCACTGAGCAATATTGCCAACCTGGCCATGGCCGACCTGCGGCGCCTGCCTCCGGGCACGCTACCTCCGGTGGTGCTGGGCATGACTGCTTCAACGCAGCCGGTTTGCCTGGTGACACTCAAAGGCGAGGGGTTGAACGAAACCCGTCTCAAGGATCTGGCGCAATTCGAAGTACGCAACCAGATCTCGAGTGTACAGGGAGCGTCGATCCCGCAGCCCTATGGCGGCACCTACCGCCAGATTCAGATTTACGTCGATCCGCTCAAGCTTGAAGCACGCAACCTGAGCCTGAACGACGTTGTCACTGCAGTCAATAATTCCAACCTCATTCTTCCCGCAGGCGACGTGCGCATTGGCTCGAAAGACTTCAACATCCTAGCCAACAGCCAGTTCGCCGATGCGAATGCGATGAACGAAATGCCGCTCAAGTCGGTGGGCAATTCTTCGGTGCTGGTGGGAGACATCGGGAAGGCGGTCGATGCCGGGGCCTTGCAGTACAACATCGTGCGCATCGATGGCCAGCGAAGTGTCTACGTGCCCATCTTCAAGCAGGGCGGCGACAGCAACACCATCGAAATTGTGAACGGCATCAAGGCCGCAATCAAACACCTGGTCGATATTCCGGCCTCGCTCAAAACCGCCGTGGTCTTCGACCAGTCGGTCTTCGTCAAGCTGGCGATTGCGAATGTCACGCGCGAAGCAGCGATCGGACTGCTGATGACCGGCGTAATGATCCTTGTGTTTCTGGGCAGCATGCGCGCGACTGTCGCGGTGTTGCTGGCCGTTCCGCTTTCCATGCTGGTGTGCCTGCTCATCATCAATTTCATGGGCGGATCCATCAACACCATGGTTTTGGGAGGGCTGGCGCTGGTCTTTTCACGCCTGATCGATAACGGCGTCATCGTCCTCGAAAACATCTTTCGCCACATGGAACACGGCAAATCGCCCCGCGTTGCCGCGGAAGAAGGCGGCGCCGAAGTTTCCATGGCAGTGCTGGCCGCCACCTTCACCACGGCCATCGTCTTCTTCCCGGTCACTTCGTTCAGCGGCGTTAGCAAATACATCTTCACTCCCCTGGCGCTGGGGGTGGTGTTTTCGATTTTCGCGTCGTATTTCTTTGCCATGACGGTGGTGCCGCTCTACTGTGCCCGATTCATCCGACCCAAGGATGAAGGCGAGCGCGCGGAAAATCCACGCCGCGGCATCTTCGCCCGATTCGATCGCGAATTCAATGCGAAATTCCAGGCAATGCTGGACTGGTATGAAGAGCTCGCGAAAAGAACAATGAAGCGACCCGGAGTCACCACGCTGGTCATCTGCGCAGGGATGGCAGTTTTGCTCGCGGTCACATTTCCCTTTCTCGGACGGGCCTACTTTCCTCGCACCGATCCCGGCCAGTTCGTCATTGACGTACACATGCCGAGCGGCTCACGGCTCGAGGTCAGTGACGATGACATCGCCAAGGTCGAAGACATCATTCGCAGCGTGGTGAAGCCGAAAGACCTCGACATGATCGTCTCCAACATCGGAGTCTATCCCGATCTCTCTGCGATTTATACAACCAACGCTTCCATGGATACAGCCTTCGTCCAAACCAGCCTCAAGGAAGGCCACAGCATCGGCAGCTATGAGTACATGCGTCGCGTGCAGGACAAACTCTCGCGCGAAATGCCTGAACTCTCGACGTATTTTCAGGCAGGCGGCCTGGTGGATGGCGTGATTAACCAGGGCCTGCCTGCGCCGATCGACATCCAGATTCAATCGCAGGATATGGACAAGTCCTACGAGCTGGCCCAGCAGATTGCCACAAGAATCCAGGCGATTCCAAATGTAAGCAGCGTGTACATTCCGCAGAGCATCGACTATCCCGGACTCGCGCTCAACATCGATCGCGAGAAAGCGAGCCTCGTGGGGCTCAACGCAAAAGGCGTGGTCGACGATGTGATCACCGCACTCACTTCCGACGGACAGGTCGCTCCCAGCTACTGGATCGATCCCAAGACCGGCAACAACTACATGGTCACTGTGCAGTACGCGAACAAGTGGATCGACAATATGTCGATGCAGGACTTCCGCAATATTCCGCTGCGTGGGACGGAGCCTCCCGGCTATACCCCCATGGAGGAAGGCAAGATGGCGAGCCCGGATTCATCATCATTGCTCTCCGGCGGTCATTTCTCGGGGTATGTGCCGTTGGGCCAGGTAGCGGATATCCAACGCATCAATACGCCGACCGAAGTGGACCACTACCAGATCCGCCGAGTGATCGACATTTTTGTTGCCACCCGGACCGAGGCGTTGCAATCTGTGGGGGCAAAAATCAATCGCGTTCTCGCACAATTTCCACATGACCGCAATACCGTGATCGACGTGCACGGCGCAGTGATCAGCATGAATGATGCCTTCCACGATTTCAGCTTTGGGCTCATCATTGCCGTGCTCCTGGTGTACTTGATCCTGATGGCGCAGTTTGCCTCGTTCGTCGATCCGTTCATCATTTTGCTGGCCATTCCGCCGGGACTCGTCGGGGTCGTCCTCATCCTTCTGGCAACCGGCAGCACACTCAACATCATGTCGCTCATGGGCGTGATCATGATGGCCGGAATCGTGGTGTCGAACAGCATTCTGATCGTCGAGTTCGCGGGCATTCTGCACAAGCAGGGCAAGCCTCTCCTCGATGCGACGGTGGAGTCGTGCCGGGTGCGGCTGCGGCCCATCCTGATGACATCGCTCGCCACGCTGCTGGGCATGATTCCTCTTGCGGTGGGTCTCGAAGCCGGCAGCGAGCAATACGCGCCACTGGCTCGCGCCATCATCGGTGGGTTGGCGCTGTCTGTGGTCGTTACCGTCTTTCTGGTACCGGCAGTGTATCTCGTCATCCATGGCCGGCGAGAGCCACAGGCTGCTGTGGCGGAGGGCATTGGCGATGAGTAGGTACAGCTTGATTGCACATTTTTCCAGCACTTTTGCAGCGCTCGTCGCGGCAGGGCTCGCAGTTTTTCCCGCCTTCGCACAATCGCCCAAGGAATCGCTGCCAGACGCGCCGACCGCTCGCATCGTCGCCGCGCTGGCGCAGACGCCCGCGATCGAAGCACAGCCTCCTGCCGCAAACTCGCAGAGGGCAAATTCACAGATGGTTGGGCCGACGCCAAACTCGCCAGCTCCGACGGGGCCCCAGCTAACTCTTGCGCAAGCCGAGCAGTTGGCGATCCAGCACAATCCCAACGTGAGCGTTGCGCGGCTGCTGGCGCTCGCCCAGGCGCAGGTCACGCGCGAGGTCCACTCCACTGAGATGCCCCTGGCAACTGGTGCTCTCACCGCAGTCGACGCGCACGATGGAAGCCGCATCACGGCCGGCTTTCTTTCCAATTCATCCATCTACGATCGCGCGGCCGGCGGACTGACGGTGAGCCAGCTCATTACTGATTTTGGCCGTACGCACAACCTTGTGCTCAGCGCCCAGTCGACTGCCAAAGCGCAGCTTGAGAGCGAACATGCCACGGAGCTCGATATCACCCTGACCGTCGACCAGGCTTTTTATCAGGCGCTCACGGCGCAAGCTGTGCTCAAGGTTGCACAACAAACTGTCGCAGAGCGGCAAGATACGGGTGACCAGGTCGGCGCCCTCACCAAGGCAAAAATCAAATCCGATCTCGACTTGAGTTTTGCGAATGTGCAGATATCCCAGGCGAAACTGCTCTTGCTCGACGCGCAGAACAACGAGCAGGCTGCCATGGCCGCCCTCAATAACGTGCTCGGCTCCGAACAGGATCAGCAGTACACGCTCGTCGACGAGACGAACGGCAATCCTCCGCCCGCACCCGACAATCCTGAAGCGATGGTGCAAACCGCTCTGACGGCGCGCCCTGACCTCGCAGCGCTCAACGACAAATTTCTTGCCGCCCGCCAATTCAGCACCGCACAGCGCGATTTGTGGATGCCCACGGTTTCGGCGATGGGGGTGGTGGGCGGCACACCTGTCCGCGCGGACCAGATTCTGTCTTCCTGGTACGGCGCTGCGGGCGCCAACATCAGCATTCCCCTTTTCAACGGCTTTCTCTTCAACGCCGAGGAGAAAGACGCCAAGCTGCACGCTCAGGCAGCTCAGGAAGACGTCCGCAACATGCGCGACGTGATCTCACGCGACGTCCGCACGGCGGTGCTCAATGCGCAAACCGCTTATCAGCGCATCGCCGTTACGCAGGAGTTGCTCAACCAGGCCAACTTTGCTTTCGATCTGGCCTCTGCGCGCTACAAGATCGGATTGAGCGGAATCGTCGAAATCAGCGAGGCGCAACTGAATCAGACACAGGCGGAGATCGCCAATACCAACGCACGTTATTCGTATCAGACGGCGCTGGCGGTCGTGCGTTACGAGGTTGGACAGTGATAAAGAAAGGGAGCAGGGAATAGGGAACAGCTCTCGGCTGTGGGAGGTCTGTACGGAAGTCGTCGGTGTCCAACTAAGTTTTAGAATCTGAGATGCGATTCCCCGTCAAAGGGTCTTTCTATTTCCTATTCCCTATTCCCTGCTCTTACGAGATGCGGACGCTCTTCCCGCGCGAAAGCACCGCGGCTTTGCGGCGATCTTTCGAGGCGTGGTCGATCTTCTTCCAGAAGCCCACGAAATAATCGACCGCTGAAATGCAGGAAACGACGACAGTGAAGTAAATGGCGGCGATCGCGTACCACTTCAACGGAATCACCACCACGCCGATCTGCCAGTGATCCCAGCGATGCGCCAGAATGGCGGAGACCACCGAAACAATCTGCGCCACGGTCTTCAGCTTTCCCAACTCACTGGCCGTGATCGTGAATCCCTCTGATGATGCGATGGACCGCAGCCCGGAGATGAGGAACTCGCGACCGATGATCACCACCGCGATCCAAACCTTCACGACGTCGGGATTGTAAGCTACCAGCGCGATCAACGCGGCCGTTACCATGATCTTGTCGGCCAGCGGATCAAGCAGCATGCCCATCGTGGTGATCTGCCCGCGCTTACGGGCCAGGTACCCGTCCAACCCATCTGTGATCGAGGCCAGCACAAACAAAATCGATGCCAGAATCTCCTGCTCGCCGTGCGCCCGCCATGGAAAATGAGGCGACAGCATCCACAGGAAGAGCGGGATCATGATGATCCTGCTCATCGTGATGGAGTTGGGCAGATTCATGCGCTCGGGGGCCACGCTTTCGAGTCTCTGGTGGCGTGACACTATTATTGCACCGGAGCGCATGGAGGAGAATTTCCACCCCTCTTCTTGGACCGCGTGAGGTGATTGGGGAGCGGCAGCCCCAATTCGGCCATATATCCCATTTTCAGGGGCGCGGCACATTTGCATCGGGGCTTACGCAGACACGCTTATATTATTTCTGGAGCTTATTGCTCCATTCGCCTCAAGCCATTCGAAAACTGCAATGCCTTATGCGTAAAACCCGCGCTGCTTGATGGTGAACGCCACGCGGTCAATGGCCAGCATGTACGCGGCGATGCGGTTGTTCACGTCGTGCGCCTCGGCGTAGCGCACCACGTCGTCGAAGCTGTCGCGCAGAATCGCCTCCAGCTGCTCGTTCACAACCGCTTCCTTCCAGAAGTATCCCTGGCGATCCTGCACCCACTCAAAGTAGCTGGCGGTTACGCCGCCGGCGTTGGCCAGAATGTCGGGCACGATGAAGATGCGCTTCTCGGCCAGAATCTCGTCGGCCACGGCGGTGGTGGGCCCGTTGGCGCCCTCCACCACGATGCGCGCCTTCACCTTGTCGGCGTTGCGGCTGGTGATCACGTTCTCGGTCGCCGCGGGAATCAGAATCTCGCAGTCCGAAACCAGCAACTCCTCGCTGGGCATGGCTTCCGCGCCGCGGAATCCGAGAATCGTATTGTTGCGGTATTTGTATTCGAGCAACTGCGTGAATATCGATGCCGGCCGAGTTGTACAAGCCGCCATCGCGCTCGGCGATGCCGACAATCTTGTATCCCTGCTCCTGCATCAGCCGCGCGGCATTCGATCCCACGTTGCCAAATCCCTGAATCATGACCCGGCAGCCCTCGATCGGCATATTCAGGTAGCGCAGGCTCTCGCCGCACACCACCATCACGCCGCGCCCGGTGGCCTCAATCCGTCCCTGCGAGCCGCCGATATTCAACGGCTTGCCCGTCACCACGCTGGTTACCGTCTGCCGCATGTGCATGGAGTAGGTGTCCATGATCCATGCCATGGTCTGCTCGTTGGT
Source organism: uncultured Acidobacteriaceae bacterium (assembly GCA_963758785.1). GTDB lineage: Bacteria > Acidobacteriota > Terriglobia > Terriglobales > Acidobacteriaceae > Telmatobacter. The sequence continues at coordinate 535,258 of CAVWXA010000002.1, read as the reverse complement.
GTTCACGTCGGGCGCGGGAACATCCTTCTCCGGCCCGATGAACTCGATGATCTCCGACGTGTAGCGGCGCGTCATGCGCTCCAGTTCGCCGCGGCTCATATTCTTGGGCTCGCAGATAACTCCGCCCTTGGCCCCGCCAAAGGGAATATTCACCACCGCGCACTTCCAGGTCATCCAGCTCGCCAGCGCGCGCACTTCGTCCAGCGTCACATCGGGCGCGTAGCGGATTCCGCCCTTGCACGGCCCGCGCGCCATGGAGTGCTGCACGCGAAAGCCCGTGAACATGTCGATCATGCCGTTGTCGAGGGCCACGGGAAAATGAACAATCACTTCCCGTGACGGCGAGCGCAACACCTTCCACAGGCCTTCATCCAGATTCAGTTTGCGCGCGGCAAAATCGAAGCGCGCGCTTTGCGCTTCCCAGGGATTGATCTCCTGGTCCAACGTGACGTTGCTGGCTCCAGTTGCCATATCGATCTCTCCATCTTTCGCCGCGTCCAGCCCCTTCAGATCGGAATGTGATTCCGCTCTTCCAGAATATAAAGGATGCGGTATTCTGTGCAGTCCTTCTTGCCCATCCCGCATCAGGCACAGCTCGCTGTTCCTTCGCGCCGGAGCATTGGGTTCTCGCGCAACAGCTCACGCAGCCCAAACCTCAGTGAGTCTAGGCTTAGCCGCGCCCTGCGTCAAGCTGGAGGCGAGCGAGCGCCACAGTCTGTTCCCGAACCAATCCTTTCTCTCACTCTCGGCCCCGATGCGGGAACAGCGCAGCCGCAGTTGATCGCGAACAGTTACACTTAGGCTGTGAAAGCCTCTTCCCGCTCAGCCCAGCCCAGCCGCAAGGAGTTCCTGGCCCTGGCCAGGACGCACACGCTCGTGCCCGTTTGCCGCACGCTCATGGCCGACCTGGAAACGCCGGTCTCGGCCTTTCTGCGCGCGGCGTGGCCGGAGCGCGAGTGCTTTCTGCTGGAATCGGTCGAGGGCGGCGAGCAGGTGGGCCGCTACACCTTCATCGGCCTCACGCCGTTCAAGCGCATCGTGGCGCGCGGGCCGCGACATCGCCATCACCGAGGGCCGCAAAACCACCCGATATCGAGGGCGACATCTTCGCCGTGCTGCGCGACGCGCTCAGCGGCCACAAGCCCGCGCGCCTGCCGGGCCTGCCGCCGTTCACCGCCGGCGCAGTCGGCTTCTTCGCCTACGACGCCGTGCGCCAGATCGAGCGGCTGCCTGTTCGCGCAAAAGACGAACTGCGCGTTCCCGACGCCTGCCTGCTCTTCTTCGACGAGGTGCTGGCCTTCGACCATGTGCGCAAGGAGATCTGGCTGGTGGTCACGGCCGACGTCTCGCGCGGCAACGCCGGTGCCGCATACGATCGCGCCGTGAAGCGCCTCGACAAGCTGGAGAAGCGCCTTGCGCAGCCGCTGCCTGGCCTCGAACGCGAAGTCCGCGAAAGCTTGCCAAGCTCAAGGTCAAACATCGCACCGCGAAGAAAGACTATCATGGCCGCTGTCGAGCGCACCAAGGAATACATCGCGCGCCGGCGACACCTTTCAGGCCGTCATCTCGCAGCGCTTCGACGTCGAGCCCGGCGTCGACAGCTTCCAGGTCTATCGCGCCCTGCGCACCGTCAATCCCAGCCCCTATATGTTTTTCCTGCGCTTCGCGCCGGAAGGACCGCTGGCGCGGCGCGAGCCGGACGGCCAAACTCCTCCAAAAAGTCGAAACCATCGGAGAACGGTGGAGCTGGCGGGCTCGTCGCCCGAGCTGCTGGTGCGCGTGCATCAAGGCAAAGTCGAGTACCGGCCCATCGCCGGCACGCGCCCCCGCGGCGCCACCGAGGCCGAAGACCACGCGCTCGCCGAAGAGATGCTCCACGACGAAAAAGAGCGCGCCGAGCACGTGATGCTCGTCGATCTGGGCCGCAACGATGTGGGCCGCGTCAGCCGCTTCGGCAGCGTGAAGGTCGACAAGCTGATGTTCGTCGAGCGCTACTCGCACGTGATGCACATCGTGAGTTCCATCGAAGGCCGTCTGCGTCCGGAGCTCACTGCCGTCGACGCTCTGCGCGCCTGCTTCCCTGCCGGAACGCTCTCCGGCGCGCCCAAGGTTCGCGCCATGGAAATCATCGAAGAGCTGGAGCCCGCGCGGCGCGGCACCTACGGCGGCGCGGTTCTCTACGCCGATTTCTCCGGCAACCTCGACTCCTGCATCGCCATCCGCTCCATGCTGTCCGTCGGCGGAAAGGCTCCGTGCAGGCCGGCGCGGGCATTGTTGCCGACTCCGTGCCCGAGCTCGAGCACCAGGAGTCGCATCAACAAGGCGCAGGCCGTCATCCGCGCCATCGAGCGTGCACGGGAGATGTAACGACGTCTGCGCGTGGCGAAATCCACATTCGGCGGAATCCACAATCTTTGAGCGGCCGAGAGGCCTCCTGCGTCGTTGGAGAAAGAAATCTGCAGGAGGATGCAATGGCCAGAGTATGGGTGTGGACGAGAAACTTGTCTGGCGCTCGCGGGAGTGTTGGCTTTTGGTTTTTGGCTCGGAACCTGCGGTGCGGTAAAAGCATCGAGCAATGACTCGTACGGCGACGTGGAGTTTCAACTGACAGGAGTGAACGAAACCAGTTCCCTGCTCGTTTACCAGCCAAGGAACAAGACCATCTACGTGTATCACGGAGCGACCTTGGGCAACTCGGAGCTGCAGTGCAGTTTTATGTTCCAGCTCAACAGGCCGGGCGATGTGATTCGGCGCATCCCCTGCGCTGTGGCCAACCTGAACCCATAGGCCGAAAGCAACGAGGGATTTGATCCGCACCCGGCCGGGCAGGCATGAGCCAGGCTCCAGCCCTCTTGCGCCCTTGATCCCTGTTCTTTCACTCCGCCCCGAACACGCGCTTGAAGAATCGGCCGATCCTTCTGAAAACTCCCGGCTTCTTCTTCTGCGCCCGCTTCTTGCGCCGGCAAGCTTGCTGTAGTCGTGGCAATTTGCGCCGGCGGTGGTGGAGGAATCGCGACTGTTTGCGGCGTGTTCTCACTGGCATTGTGAACCAGTGTTGTGGCCGCCTCATCGTTTGCGGCCGGTTGCTTGATCGCACTCGCCTGCGGCGACGGCGGAGTTGGCGCCAGGCCTTCGCTCTCGGCCAGCGGAAACTCATTCACCTCGGTTTTGGATGGAGGCGGGCATCCGCACGGCTCTTTCTCCTGGTCCACTACCTGTTGCAAGCTGCCGTGCTCGAACATCACCCGCTGCCCCGGCTCACGCGATAGACTCCGCCATCAAACACGCTGGTCACAACCACGTAGGGCGCGTTCGGAACCGGCATTCTCAACGCAAGTGTCTCCACTGTCTCCCATGCGCACCTTCACGTCGGTCGCGTGCGGACCGCCGATCAAAATGCGAAAGTACGGCGTCAGAAGAGTGTCGGCATTGCTCTCGCGGGCTGCGCTTGCCGCAAAGCTCATCTCCACCGCGCCATGATCGAGCGCAATCAGAAGTCCGGGCACCTGGCCCGCAGGAGCGCTCGCGTCTGCCGCGAGTTTTACGGCGCTCGAGGCGCAGACGCGCAGCGTTCCGCGATAGGGCAGCGTCACCTGCGCCGTTCCATCACCGGCCGTCACGGTGCCGCTTGATGTCAGGTACGCTCTGCCATTCCAAGCCTGCAGCGATCCGGCAACCGATAGCGCCGCGCCCGGGATCGATTTGTCGAGTGGAACGATGGCGACGGGCGGCGTGCTGAATGCCGGAGGCTGCTGAGGCGGAGCGGCTTGAACCATGGGCGCTGTGTCGGGAGTTTGAGGAGCTTGCCCGGATGGCGCCGAACTCTGGCCATGTAGCACAGATGCTGCGAAGAAAATTACAGCGAAAGCCGATACACAAATCCACCGCAGCCCGCGCACCTGAATCGTTCGGCGAGTCGTAGCTTTCGTTCGAAACCGCATCGGCTACATGTCCAGGAAGTTGCGAATCATCTGGTGACCGCTCTCGGTGAGCACGCTCTCGGGATGGAACTGCACGCCTTCGACAGGCAGGTTGCGATGACGCAAACCCATGATCACCGGGCCGGGGCCATTCGCTTCGTGTGTGTGCGCCGTGACGGCAAGCTCCGCCGGCAGCGATTCCTGCTCCACAATGAGCGAGTGGTAGCGCGTGCAGGTCAGCGGAGAAGGCAGTCCATCGAAAATGCCCTTGCCGTCATGCTCCACGGCGCTGGTTTTGCCGTGCATCAGCGTGTGCGCGCGGACCACCTTGCCGCCGAATGCCTCGCCAATCGCCTGGTGTCCAAGGCAGACGCCGAGAATCGGCGCCTTCCCTGCCATGTGCTTGATCAGGGGCACCAGAATTCCCGCCTCATGCGGCGTGCACGGTCCCGGCGAAAGCAGAATCCGCTCCGGCTTCATGGCTTCCACTTCCTCGGGCGTCAATTCGTCGTTGCGCCGCACCACGACCTCCGCGCCCAGCTCGCCCAGGTATTGCACGAGGTTGTACGTGAAGGAGTCGTAGTTGTCGAGAACAAAGACCATTGTGAATTCAAGTGTATCGCGGCGAACTCCTCGGATCTTCCCGTCGGGCCCAATGGCGTGGACCCAATCACCCTTCATATGAACTCTTACCCGCCAGAAAACAGCCGGTCGCAATCTTGCGCTTGACATTTTCCGGCGAAATTGCGAATATGCGTCGTGTACGACGTATCGTACACGACGGACGTTCATATAACTGCTGCCCGCATTGACTCGATCATTCTCTACACCTGGGTCGCCCTGGGCGCCTTCTGGCTCGCCACCATGGCCTTCACAAAGCGCACGGCGCGAACCCAGTCCCTGGGCGCCCGGTCGCTTCACCTCATCACCGTCCTGCCGGGTTATCTTCTCCTTGTCGATGCCAGGCTCGCCATCGGCTGGCTTGGCCAGCGCTTTCTACCCGATGCACCTGCGACATGGATTACCGGCCTCGCGATAACTTTCGGCGGCTGTTTGTTCGCCGTCTGGGCCCGCTTCACGCTGGGAGCCAACTGGAGCGGCCGTGTCGAGTTAAAGCAGGATCACGAACTGATCACCAACGGGCCCTACGCGCTCACCCGGAATCCCATTTACACCGGGTTGATTCTCGCCGCCGCGGGAACGGCGGTCGCCATTGGCGAGTGGAGATGCGTTATCGGATTGGTCCTGGTCGTCTTCGCCTTCGTGACAAAGATCCACCAGGAAGAGCCAGTCATGCTGCAGGCATTTCCCGACACCTATCCTGCCTACCGCAAGCGGGTAAAAGCGCTGATCCCCGGTATTCTTTGAAACGGAGGCGGACCAGGATGGCCGTAAAGAAACTCGCTCCCGCAAGAAAGCTCTCGTCGTTGATCCGGGAAATGGAACACGACCTCCGCGCCATTCGGCGCGCATTGAGTCGCCCGATTGAAGCCGAGATTGCGCGGGCAAAACTCACCGTCCCCCAGGTGGCGTTCATGCGTGTCGTCGTCGCCCGCCAAAATATCAACTTGAAAGAGCTAAGCCGCGAGCTCAGTCTTGCACACTCCACCGTCAGTGGCATTGCAGACCGGCTGGAGAAAGCCGGAATGATCACGCGACAGCCTGACCCCACCGACGGCCGCGTCATGCGCATTCAACCCACGCCAGAAGTCGTCAACTATGTTGCCCGCCAGGTCCCTGCTCTGGTTCGCGGTCCGCTCTACGCCGCGCTGCAGCGGGCATCATCTGTCGATCGCGCTGCCATTGCCGCCGCGATTTCCAAGCTGAGGACCCTCCTTGAAAGTGCATAGGGTGTATCGACATATACCCTGGAGACTTAGCGTCTTGCACCGCGCGCCGCTCATCTGCAAAACTGGCATGGTCAGTCGCCATGGTTCTCCACTTCCTCATTCAAGGTCGCGTACAGGGTGTCGGCTTCCGCTGGTTCGTCCAGCGCGAGGCCAGCGAGCTTGAGCTGCGCGGCTGGGTGCGCAACACCGAGGACGGCGACGTCGAGGTCGTCGCATCGGGCGAAGCTCGCGATCTCTCCGAGCTGCGGAACAGCCTTCGCCGCGGCCCGCGTGGCGCTCGCGTGGATCGCATCGTGGAGCATCATCTGAACGAAAACGAAGTCGAAGGCCTCTCGTCCTTCCAGATTGATGGCGCATGGTGATGAGACAGGGAATATGGAATAGGGAATAGAAACCCGCGAAGCGAAGTTCGCAAAATTCCGCCGTCATGAATTCTTGTAAATTGCCACCTCGGCTTCGATCTAAACTCGCGTGCTATTCCCTATTCCCTATTCGCTACTCCCTATTCGCTGCTCCCTCTTCCCTATAATGGATTCATGCCCGAAGCAAAGCCTATCAACGTGGAGGACCTGAAAAAGCTGGTCCGCACGGTACCCGATTTCCCCAAACCGGGAATCCTTTTCTATGACATCACCACGTTGCTGAAAGACAAGACGGGCTTTGCGCAGCTCATCGATGCGCTCGCCGCGCATTACATCGAGCGCAAGATCGACCTGGTGCTGGGCATTGAGGCGCGAGGATTTATCTTCGGACCCGCGCTGGCCTACCGTCTCAACGCTGGCTTTGTTCCTGTGCGCAAACCGCGTAAACTTCCCGCGCCTGTAGCGCGCGTGACATACGATCTCGAATACGGATCCGACGCGCTCGAGATCCACGTTGATGCCATTGCTCCCGGGCAAAGTGTCGTTCTGGTTGACGACCTGCTCGCCACCGGCGGCACCATGGAGGCCACTGTGAAACTGGTCAAACAGTTGGGTGGTCAAATTGCCGGGCTGGGCTTCGCCGTCGAGCTCGACTTCCTCAAAGGGCGCGATCGCTTCAAGGAGTACGACGTCTTCAGCCTGCTGCACTATGACGAATAGCCAGCTCTTGCCTGTTAATCGCTGGTTTCCGCCACACTACGCCCCGTTTTCCGGCACTTCTTCCTCCGGAGGCACTTCGCCTTCCGGGGCAGACTCTTCCAGGAACATCTGCGGGTCCACAAACCGATAGCCGACGTAGACATCGGTAAGCAGATAGAGGGGCTTGGAAGGGTCATCCTCAATCTTCTTCCGCAACTGGCGGACAAAAGTGCGTAAATACTCCACCTCTTCGCGGCTCTCCGCGCCCCAGACGGCGGTCAGCAATTTGGCGTAACTCACGACGCGGCCAGCGCGGCTCATCAGGCAATAGAGGATGTCAAACTCTTTGCGTGTCAGGCGAACGCTCTGACCTCGCCTGGTCACGCGCCGCTTCACGGGCTCCAGGCGAATCTCGCCGATCTCGATCGGGGCGTCCTCTGGCCGGGCCGGCGCATGCACGCGGCGCACTGCCGTGCGAATTCGGGCCACGAGTTCACGCGTGCTGAAGGGCTTGGTCACGTAATCGTCGGCGCCCATATCCAGCGCCTGCACTTTGTCCTCTTCCTCGTCGCGCACCGTCAGCATCAGCACGGGCAGCCGCGGCGCGAATGCGCGAATCCGGCGCAGCGTCTCAATGCCTCCGATCCCGGGCATGTTGATGTCCAGCAGCACAGCGTCATACTGAGCGGCGCGCAGCGCCTGTAATGCTTCCTCGCCGCGCGAGGCCTCGGACACTTGAAACCCAAGTTCAGCAAGCGGAGGCCGCAGCGCCCGCCGGATGGCCGGCTCGTCATCGACCACGAGAACGCGGATGCCTTGCTGCGTCATCACAAACTCTCCTTCTCACTGATATGCGGAATCGCCGCAAAAAACGTGGTGCCTTCTTCTTCATCGCTGGTCACCCACACATAACCGCCATGAATCTGCGCCGCGCGCCTGGCCACCGACAGTCCAATTCCTGTTCCTGGAGCCCTATTCGAGTAATCCGAAGAACGGTAATAACGGTCAAAAATGCGCTCATGGTCCGCTTTCGGGATCACGGGCCCGTAACTCTGCACTGAGAAGAGGACCTCTGCCCCGGCAACCAAGACGCGGATCGTGATCGGCGTGCCGAAGTTTGAATACTTGCACGCGTTGTCGATGTACTGGGTCAACAGCATCTTCATCAGCTCGCCGTCGCAGCTCAAAACCACGTCAGTGTCTTCGATCTCTACAACAACCTTCATGCTGGCCAACCGTTCTTTCAAACCGGCCAGCACTTCTTCAATCAGCGTCTCCACGCTCACCTGTCCAATATGAATGGCGACTTCTTCGGCGCCCAACCGCGCTGTGGTCAGCAAACGCGTGGTCAACTCGCTCAGCAGGCTCGTCTGTTCGTCGATGAGCGCCGCAAGTTCCTTCTGCCCCGGTGAAAGGCGCCCCATTTCCCCCAGTCCCGTTGAAGCTGCACGAATCGCCGTGAGCGGCGTCTTGTATGCGTGCGCCAGGCTGTCCAGCACAGTTGCGCGAAGCTGCTCGGTGCGGCGTTCGGTCTCGATCCGGCTCTCGTTGGCAAAGGCGCGATAACGGTCGAAGGTGATCGCAATCAACGACGCGATCGCATTGTTCGTCAGCGGGCCGGTTTCTCCCCGCACCACCAGGCTGCCAATAGGCACGGTCCCCAGGCGCACGACCCGGCGGCCGATTCCAGACTCCGGATCGTCATCCGACGTCTCGAAGTAGTAGACGTTCTGCGCCATCTCCTGCGGGTCCTGGGCCCAGAATCCCGCCTGGTACACCTCGTGCAGGTCGGCGTCAAAAACCGCAACGGCTTCGAGATCAAAAATCTGGTGCACGAGGTCAGCCAATTGCTGGCCCGGCTCTATGTGAAGATCCATCTGCAAAGTTCGCCGCGTGAACTCGTAGAGATCTTCCGTCTGACCGCCGCGAGACTCTGCCTCCTGCGCATGTTCGGTCACCCTGGCAGAGAGCCGGCTGACGATAAGCGCGACCATTACAAAAACCAGCAGGGTAACTGAGTTTGCCGGATTGGCCGCATTCGCAAGCTCCGACTGGCGTGCCGTAAGCCAACTCTGTGCCACCACCGCCGACAATGACACCACCACGGCTTGCCAGAACCCGTACAGCAGCGCGGTTGGAACCACGATAAGCAGGTAGAGCAGCGCCGCTACCGGAAGCAGCCAACTGGACCAATGCGTCAACGCCGCGACCAAAACCACGGCAGACACACCTAAGGCGCACTCCGCCGTGAACAGGAGCACCCGCGAAGCGGAGCCACGCGAGCGCCCAAGCCGGGGGACAGAACGCGCTTGATAGCTCAGAGACAACCAGAAACTCACCTTCTATTTACGAAGCCAAAGCAAGTGCTTCCGCGCAAGGATCAAGATTGGAGAACACTGTTACCTGCACTTCGACCATTTTAGTTCGATCGTTCGAACCCGAATCAACGGGGAGTTGCCCTTTATTGCCGGGGCCTGAGTGGGGTAACGAGAATTCTATCAGGTCCATAGCCGCACTTTCCCGGTCGTTCGCTTCCGCTCGCGCACCGCCCCAGAACATAAACCAGGCAGCAAAATCCTCCGCCGACGATCATCCGGGTGAATTCTATTTGAGTTCCTCACGCCATCCTCATGGCTTCCTCATAATTTCTTTATGCATTCTTTGCATTACTAATGGCAGCACGCTTCACTCAAGTTTCGGCGCCGGTCACTTCAACGCGTTCGCCAACCTCACCTTGAGCAATCCGCTACGGGTGCTCACGGGTTGGAGCACACCCTTGTCGCACCAATTCTCTGGACTACGGAGGGCGCGCTAGAACGCCCTTCTTGGCGCGAGGCTCTTTCTTGTCATTCCCAAAAATTCTCTTGGAGGTATCGCACCGATGAATTTGAATACGAATGTCGTACTCCAATCGATCGCCGGAGCTGCGATGGCAATCGCGCTCGTGGCTGGTGCACAAACACCTGCGCCATCGTCAGACTCTTCACCCAGTGCGACGCCAGCACAAAGCCCGGCGCCCGCAGCCCCAGCCGCCGCGGCACCGGCTGCGACTCCGGCTGCCGCACCCCTCAAGTTTCCCTGGAAAGTCGGGCCCATGGCGGTTACCGGGTTTATCGATGGCTATTTCAGCTATAACTACAACCAGCCAACGAATTCAGCGAACGGCCAGATTAACGATCTCTATAACTTCAACGACAAGACCGACACTGTTGATCTGAGCGCGGTCAAGCTCACGTTGAATCACGATCCGGCTCCGGTCGGTGCACACTTTGACTTCTTTTACGGCCGGACAAATGGCCTTGTCACGGCTGGTCTGCAGGGCGACTACATCGAGCAGGCATTTCTTAGCCTGAAGCCGCCAGCTGCCAAGGGATTTGAAGCCGACTTCGGCCGGTTCGTCACCTCGGCAGGAGCGGAAGTGATCGAGGCCAAGGACAACTGGAATTACTCTCGTTCGCTGCTCTTCGCGTGGGCAATTCCCTACACGCACTTCGGTCTCCGCACCTCGATGCCCGTATCGAAAACTGAAACCATCGGTGTGCAAGTTGTCGACGGCTGGAACGTAATTACGAAGAACAACGGCTGGGCGACCGTTGGATTGACCAGCGCTCTGGTGAAGACCAAGTACACCTGGGACTTGAACTTCTACACAGGCCCTGAGAATGCGCTAGCCGGCCACGGCTATCGCAACCTGATCGACACGACTTTGCTGCTTACGCCAAACAGCAAGTTCAACGCCTATCTCAACTACGACTACGGCAGGAACCACGACGCCATTGTCGGGACTGGCAAGTCAGCCAGCGGGGACACGAACATCAACACCTGGCAGGGCATTGCGATTGCCGCCCACCAGCAAATCAACGCGGCGACAGCAATCGCCGGACGCTATGAATTCTTCACCGATCCCAACGGATTCGAGACGGGAACGGCTCAACATCTGAACGAATTCACGGGCACATTTGAGTACAAAGTTCCCAAAATGCCGCAGGCTTTAGTGACCCGTGCGGAGTATCGGCACGACCAATCCGACGAGCCATTCTTCCACAAGAACGCAAAGAGCATGGTTGACGGACAATCCACCGTCACTGTCGGTTTGATCCTGATCTTCGCACCGCACCAGTAACGCAGCTTCAACAGTTTGAGAGGGTGTGCGACGTCGGCGCTCTAGCCATGGGTTCGATTGCCCGGAAGGTCAACGCCGACGCCACTGAAACTGTGGTGTTTAAGTGCACTCTCTCGTCGCGACGTTCGCTAAGGGTAAATCTCGATTTTTTATTTCGCCCTGATGGGACCACCGATAGACTCGCCTTACCGCAAGGACAGATACGAGGTCGGGTCAACAGTTGAGCGGACGATTGGCCCTCCCGTTTCAATCGGCGTATGCACTCGATCGGGCGTCCGTTAGATGACAGTCCGCAACCGAAAGATGGAGAAATTCCCGGGGGCAACCGCCGGGATCGTCAAAACGAACTTCAAATCTCAGGAGAATGCTCATGGCAGATCAAAAAGCACCTCAGATGCAGGCCACCCTGGGTCTCACCGGGTTGACCAGCAACGCAATGGCGCTCATCGCCCCCGGCGCCTTTCTCTGGCTCACCTTCGTCATTCAGGCTGGAACTGGGACCACCTCCCCGTCCATGTGGATCGGCATCTTCGCCGCGCTGCTCTTGTGCCTGGCGACCGCGGTAGCGTACGCCGAGATCTCCAAGCTGTATCCCGGCACCGGATCGAGCTACTACTACGCTGAGCAGGCCATGCTGTCCAAAGACAAGGCCTTCAAGTATGCGCGCGTCGCCAAGTTCGTCGTCGGCTGGGGCTCGCACCTCTACTACTGGGTTTATCCCGGCGTCATGGTTGCCGTCACCGGCATCTTTGTAGGTTACGTGGTGGGCTTTCTCTATCCCAACCTCCTCAGCGGCTCCAACCCCGGGCCGGTTTTCATGGGGCTCATAGCGGTCGTCTTCTCGTTCTTCGTGGCTTGGATTGCTGCAAAGGGCGCGGGCGCCTCCACGGCCGTCAATATCGCCATCAACATCGTGCAGATTTCGGCGCTCGTCGTCTTCAGCGTCCTAGCGCTCGGTTATCGCGCCAACCACCCCTCGGGCACACCGGGCTTCCAGTACGACGGGCAAACGCTCGCCACGTACACCTATCAGTTCGCGACCAGTCCCAAAGACGGCTCCATCATGCGCGATGCCAGCGGCACGCCTCTGCCGCTGCTCGGCAGCGACGGCAAGCCGGTTCCCTTCCAAATCACCTATCCCACCTCCGACTCCAGTGGCAACTTCCTCACCCATCCCAACGCCGCTTCGGTGATTGGAATCCACAAGCTCAACTTCATGTTTATTCAGGCAACCGTCGCCATTCTCATCCTCGTAGGATTTGAATCGGTTACCTCGATGGGAGGCGAGGCCAAAAATCCGACCAAGCATATTCCCATCGCCGTCATTGCATCGCTGCTGATCCAGGGGCTGTTCTGCTACTTATTTGAGTACTTCTGCGCCAATTACTTTCTCAACTCTGGCTATACCATGCAAAGCGCGGTCACTTCGGCTGCGCCCATCGGCGACATGATGATCATCGTCGGCGATCAATTGCTGGGTCAGGGTCACGGCAAGTACTTCATGCTGGTCGAAGCCATCACGGTCTTTCTGGCTCTGATCGGAACCACCCTGGCCTGCATGAACACCGGGGCGCGCGTCACCTATGCCATGGGCAAGGATGACGAGGCTCCAGAGCACTTCGGCATGTTGCACGCCAAGTCGCTGTCGCCACGGCGCGCCATCTGGACGTTGGCCGTCATTTCAGCGGTCATCGGCATCATCGCGGTTTCCATGCCCTTCGGCGACGCCAGCGCCCCCACTGATGCCTCCATCGCAGCGCTGCCTCACGGCCTCTTGTCCAGTTTCGGCTATTCCACGCACGACAAAATGGCTGCGATGCCAAACTCGCTGCTGGCCATTACGCTCACGTCGAACTTCGGCACCTTCATCCTGTATGCGTTGAGCTGCCTTCTCTGCATCATCGCGTACAACAAGCGTCCCGACCACAACTTTCTGGTTCACACCCTCATCCCCGGCTTTGGACTTCTGGCGAACTTGGTTTGCATGGCCTTCTACTTGATCAGCCCGATATTCGGGCTGGGCACGTTCAAGGAACCACTTCTCGCGCTCCTCATCTCCTTCGTCTGGGGCCTGTACGGACTTGTTTACTTCATGCGCTCTTCCAAGTCCAAAGGCAAAGCAGTCTTGCTGAGTTCAAAACAGGAGCAAACCACGTAACGTCACCTCAAGCGGATTAAAACTGAGGGTGGTCCTCTCTTCAGCCTCGTTATGAGAGGCTGGAGAGGGGCGACCACCCGATCATTGTTTTCGGGCTAGGACTCCACTATTTTTAAAGAACAGCATCTCGGCCGCGCGAATGCGCGAATGCGCGAGATGCCTCATGCGGCGGCGCATATGTTGGACATACAGTACGGCGAGGCAACCGACTTCGGAAAAGTCCGAACCAACAACGAAGACGCCATGGGAACCTTTATCCCAGGCTCGCGTCAGCAAGCTCGGTCTCACGGATTTCTCTTTGTGGTTGCCGACGGAGTTGGCGGGTTGGACCTCGGCGAAGTCGCCTCGGGCACAGCAGTCTCCGTCCTGACCGGGGAGTTTGCCAAGGCACAATCCGGAGCCATGCTCATCGGCCTGCTGCCCAAGCTTATCCAGCATGCAAATGCTGCGGTGCACGATTGCGCGCATTCGACCAAGCACAACGGTAAGAAGATGGCCACCACCCTCGTCGCGTGCGCCTTGCGTTACGACCAGGCCGTCGTGTCACACGTCGGCGATTCAAGATGCTATCTCGTCCGCAACGGCCGGGCCCGGCAAGTCACCCAGGATCATACCTTGGTGAATGAACAGCGGAAGATGGGCCTCATTTCCGCAGGCGAGATTGCCGCCTCCGATGCACGCCACGTGCTCATCCGCTCTATCGGCACGGAAATGTTTGTCTCCCCCGACACCACCGCCCTCACTTTGCTGCCGGGCGATGTTTTGGTCCTCTGCACCGATGGGCTTCACGACGAATTAGGCGAGAACGAGATCGCTTCTATCGCCTCGCAAAAGAAGGACGCAGCGCAGATTGCCCGCGAGCTCGTGGCTCGCGCGGTGGAAATCGATGGCGGCGACAATACCACCGCTCAGGTCATTCGTGTCCGCTCGGTGGAACAGGTCGGCATGTACCGCGGCCGACCCTACCGGCTTCCCACTTGAGTGCGTCCGGACGCCTGCTTTCTTGTTCCCTCGGCCTCTCGTTCCCTTTGTCCCCGCCTTATAGATTCCTTACTTTTCGTTGATTCTTACCCGGTACAGTAGAGTGAGACGTGGTGGAGTTTACCGCACGATGAGTTTTTACGACGCGCTCGAGCCAGGCAGTCAAGTCGATTTCTACCGTATTGACGCGCCCGTGGCGCGCAGCGGCATGGCTACCATTTACCGGGCTACAGACTCACGCGACAACCGCACAGTCGCCCTCAAGATTCCGCATCCCGACATGGAAGCCGATCCCATCCTTTTTGACCGCTTCAAGCGCGAGGCAGCCATCGGTGAAAGGCTCAACCACCCCCACGTCATGAAAGTTTTTGGCGACGAGGAGCGGTCCCGCGTGTACATGGTGATGGAGTGGTGCGATGGCCGTCTTCTGCGCCGCATCCTCGACGAAGGCAGGCTTCCCCAGGAACGAGCTATCCGCATCGCCATTCAGATTCTTGAGGCGCTGGATTATATTCACTCGAACGGTGTCGTCCACCGCGACCTAAAACCGGAAAACATCATGGTTGACGACCATGACAACATCAAGCTGATCGACTTCGGCATCGCCGGTGACTCATCCTCGCGACGGCTTACTTACGCCAACTTCACTGCAACGCTGGGCACGCCTGACTACATCTCTCCCGAGCAGGTCAAGGGCAAGCGCGGCGACGGGCGCACGGACGTCTACTCCGTCGGCGTCATCCTGTACGAAATGCTCACCGGCAAGCTGCCCTTCTCCGGCCCCTCGCCCCTGGCGGCGATGAACGACCGCCTGTTAAACCATCCCCTGCCGCCGCGCGTGGCCGATCCCTCCGTGTCCCCTGAACTGCAGGAAATTCTTTACCGGGCCCTGGAGCGCGATCCCAAAAATCGGTATGCCAACGCCCGCGAATTTCTTGTAGACCTCGAGCACCCGGATCAGGTGGGTGTTGAGGACCGTCCGGAATTGCGCGACTGGCAAAAGCGCAAAGCTCATCTTCCTCGCAAGATTCTTTATTACGCCGCGCTGGCAATGATCCCCGTCGTCATCTTGCTGGTGATGGTCCTGATTGCTCACCGGGGTTAATTGCCGTTTTTCCTCAGAATCTGGTCCTGGATCTTCACGGAATCCTTATGCCTGACCACCTAGGATTCACTTGCATACTCAATTACCCCATCCTTCGCAAAGGAGTCCCATGGCAAAGTACAAATTGGAGTACATATGGCTCGACGGCAAGAAACCGATTCCTGAACTGCGCGGCAAAACCACGATCAAGGACTTTGAGAAACCTCCCACTCTTGCTGACCTGCCCCTCTGGGGCTTTGATGGTAGTTCCACCATGCAGGCTGAAGGCAAGAGCTCTGACTGCATCCTGAAGCCTGCGGCCCTTTACCCGGATGCGAGCCGGAAAGGTGCGTATATCGTCCTTAGCGAAGTCATGCATCCTGACGGCACGCCGCATGCGACCAACATGCGCGCCACAGCGGAAGACGACCCCGACCTCTGGTTCGGATTCGAGCAAGAATATTTCCTCTACAAAGACGGGCGTCCGCTCGGCTTCCCTGAAGAGGGCTATCCAGGACCGCAAGGC
Organism: uncultured Acidobacteriaceae bacterium; assembly: GCA_963758785.1. Lineage (GTDB taxonomy): Bacteria > Acidobacteriota > Terriglobia > Terriglobales > Acidobacteriaceae > Telmatobacter. The sequence goes on along the minus strand of CAVWXA010000002.1, from coordinate 519,555 downwards.
CCCTACTACTGCGGAGTCGGGTACAAATACATGGGCAGCCTGGCCCGCCAGATCGTTGAAGAACATCTCGACCTCTGTCTCCACGCAGGCATCAATCACGAGGGCATTAACGCCGAGGTGGCAAAGGGCCAGTGGGAGTTCCAGATATTCGGCAAAGGCACGCACAAGGCTGCCGATGATCTGTGGACCGCGCGCTACCTCATGGCTCGCTTGTGCGAGAGATACGAGGTCGATCTCCAACTGCACTGCAAGCCGGTCAAGGGCGATTGGAACGGCTCGGGCATGCATACCAATTTCTCAACCAAGTATCTCCGCGAGACCGGCGGCAAGGAGTATTTCGAAGACCTGATGAAGGCTTTCGAAAACAATATCTCCGCCCACATCGACGTCTACGGACCGGACAATCACCTGCGTTTGACCGGCCTCCATGAAACCCAGGCCATCGACAAATTCAGCTTTGGCCTTTCCGATCGCGGCGCCTCCATTCGCTTGCCGGTCAACTTTATCAAGAACGGTTACAGGGGCTATCTTGAGGATCGTCGTCCCAACTCTGAAGCCGATCCTTACCAGATTGTCTCGCGCATTCTCAAGACCGTGAACACCGTCGGTGTCTCGGTGGCTGCCTGACAAAGCGCAAGATCGGGTAGGCAACTCCGGAATTTCGAAGAACCCTGGGGAAATGGAGAGCAGCGTCAGCTCTCCATTTCCCTATTTGCATTGTTTCCTTGGGTTGCGACGATCCCGGCGCGCAGAGCGAACTGAAGATACGTCGAGCGGCTAAGTTTGGGACGCGCCGCTGGAATAGCCGGGAACTTGCGACGCTCGCCAGAGAAGAAAAGCGAGCAGCACCACGAGGGCTTGGCGGACGTCCTGCTCTACGATGGGCCGCTTCTCTCCTGCACCCTTTTTCGCGACCTGACGGATATAAGAATCACAAAAGACCATGGACCATTCGGCTGGAATCAAGGTAGTTTGCCTCTGGCCGTCGTTGCGCACGCCCGAAGGCACAGAAATATTGTCAGCGAAGCGGATCTGCGCGGTATTTGGGATGTGCTTCAACTGACCAGGCCAAGAGGATTTAACCTCCTTGAGAAGCCTCCCGACCGCCGCTGCGAAATCCTCTGGCACCGTTTCCAAAAGTATGATATCGGTGCCGTCAGCGCTGAGTTGTTGCCCGACCAAGGGGTCCTGAGAGTTTCTCGCCCGCGCGTAGGCGCTGCTTGCGGCACGGGCCAGATCCCGATCAACGTCATCCAGGTGCTGTGGGCCCGGAGACATGCGAGCGTAGTATCGATATCTCGCCAGATAGGAAAGCTCCGCCTCCGATCCTCGAAAATTTTCATATTGATAGAGAAGATCTTCTTCAAGCGACGAGAGCCCCCGGACCCGTGCGAGTGTTGCATACCACTTGAATGCTTTAAGCAGATACCACCCGCGAGTTTTATACAGACGGTCCCTTCCTGTATTTTCACCAAAAATATTGAAGCTCAGTTGGTTGAACATTTGAATGTAGTCTTCCCGCTGCTGCGCGATCACGTCGACCCACCGCAGTTTGGCCGATTCCAGGTATTGATCGAGGGAGTCTTCGGGAAAGTAGGCAAAATGCGGAGAATAGCCGCCACCGAGATGAAGATTTCCCCGGACGAACCCGCGCTTCATCGCGATCAGAAAAAAGTGAAACCCGTGGACCTCCTCAGTCTGCTTGTCGAGTAGCTGCACCTGGGGCTGACCTTCAGCATCTTTCCCACCCAGCTGCGGAAAAAGATGGTATTTGTGAAGCTCCTCCGTCAGGTTCTGCTCCAAATCTGACTTGAAGCCGGAAAGATGACCGATCTCGGGAGGCAAAAAGATTCGCCAATCCAGATCGCGTACGTAATCCCAATCCAACTGCCCCCACCGGCTGACACTCAAGCCCATGCTCCCGTAAGGGGAAATGGGAGTTTTCCCCACGTACTCCAAGAGATGTGGACTCGTAGACGCGTAAGCCCGAAGAGTCTGATCCACAGCATTGTGGACCAAAGGAGCCATCGCAACGTTCTGGGAACCCCCGAATCGTTTCTTAGGCAGCAGAAAAGGTTCCGCGCTGAAAAGGTTGCGATGTGCCGCAACCCGGGGTTGAATCCGCAATCCCTGAAAGGACAAGCTCTCATCTGCGTTTTGGAAAAGGAATCTCAGCGCTCTGAGAACTGAAGGATTTCGGGAGATTGCAGCACGCAGAGCATCCCACACGATCGATCCGTTGCATTCCACCGGAGGTTGCCGCCTAACCATAGCCTTCTTGCCGGTCGGCTGCTTCATTGTAGCCTCCGAAGGCGCACCTGTTCTTTCCGATCCACGGACTTCCGTGACGGATCTACAGCGACAGGGCGCCTTCGTCCGCCAACGGCGAGAGACGCTTCCGATGCAATGCGACAAAAACTGCTCGGTTCCGGCTGCGACGTTCGCGGAATCAGGGACGGAAACGCGGTCTTTGGAAAACGGCCAAGAATCTGCGTTTTCCACATCGCAAAACTTCCGAATCCTCACGACTTCTTTATGCTGGTGGCACTAGGATTCCGTGTGAATCCTGGGCGTCTATCCATCGAGCGTTGAAATTGTGCCCGGTAGCCGCTTCAGACCTATGTTCGCTTTGTTCTCGCGCAGCAAAGTTTTGAGCCTTGTGCCAAATTGCATCTTCCCCGCCCGCTATCGTGATTTGGCTCAATGTACACAACGATACCTGTGCGTGAACCCCACCACATCTTGCGAAAGGACAACTAAGAATGCCGCGTACTCCCGATGAAGTGAAAAAAATGGCCAAAGATGCCAAGGTCAAAATTGTCGACCTTCGATTTGTCGATCTGCCCGGCATGTGGCAGCATTTTTCCATTCCTGTTGAGGACCTCGAAGACGATCTGTTCAGCGAAGGCATCGGCTTCGACGGTTCGAGCATCCGCGGATTCCAGCAGATTCACGAGAGCGACATGCTGCTGATTGCAGATGCGGATTCAGCGGTGGTGGACCCGGTTCTGTCGGTGCCAACGATGAACATCATTTGCAATGTCTTCGACCCCATCAGCCGCAAGGCCTATTCGCGCGATCCGCGCCATGTGGCGCAGAAGGCTGAGGCCCATCTAAAGAAATCCGGCATCGCCGACATCAGCTACTGGGGTCCAGAGGCGGAGTTCTACCTCTTCAACGACGTGCGCTACGACCAGACCGCGCACAGCGGCTACTATTACGTCGACTCCAATGAAGGCATCTGGAACACTGGGCGCGAGGAGAACCCAAATCTCGGCTATAAGCTGCGCCACAAGGAAGGCTACTTCCCGGTACCGCCCTCCGATTCCCTGCAGGACATCCGCTCGGAGATCGTCCTGGCTCTCAAGGATATGGGCGTCAAGGTTGAGGTGCACCACCACGAAGTGGGTACCGCCGGCCAGTGCGAGATCGACATGCGCTTCGGCACGCTCACCAAGATGGCCGACAATCTTCTCACCTACAAATACATCATCCGCATGATCGCCAAGAAGCACGGCATGACGGCCACCTTTATGCCCAAGCCGCTATTCGGCGACAACGGCTCCGGCATGCACGTGCATCAGAGCCTGTGGAAGGGCAGCACCAACGTTTTCTTCGATGCCAAGGGTTATGCCCTGCTTAGCCAGACCGCCAAGTACTACATCGGCGGTTTACTCAAGCATGCTCCGGCACTGCTGGCCATCGCTGCGCCCACTACGAACTCTTATCGCCGCCTTGTCCCTGGCTATGAGGCTCCGGTGAACCTGGCCTACTCGCAGCGCAACCGCTCGGCTGCCTGCCGTATCCCGGTATACTCCACCAGCCCCAAGGCCAAGCGCATCGAATTCCGCTGCCCGGATCCCTCAACCAATCCCTACCTCTGTTTCGCGGCACTGCTCATGGCAGGCCTCGACGGCATCAAGCACAAGATCGATCCCGGCGCGCCGTTGGATAAGGACCTCTACGAGCTCGAGCCAGCTGAGGCCAAGAAAATCAAGAGTACGCCCGGCTCGCTGGGCGAGGTTCTCACGGCCCTCGAGAAGGACCACGAATTCTTGCTCGAAGGCGGCGTCTTCACTCAGGACCTGATCGAAACATGGATCAGCTACAAGCGCGAGAAGGAACTCGCTCCGGTCAGTCTACGTCCAGCGCCGTACGAGTTCTTCCTCTACTACGACCTGTGATCGCTGGAGCCTCTGAAAATAGAAGCCGTGATGCACGACGCAATGAAGGGCTCATCGTACCATCCTTCCAGTCGATGAGCCCTGGATTCCCATCCACAATTCTGCAGGCTGCGCGCGAAACTTCCCGTGCGGAACAAAGTTGCGAGCACTGCCTTGCCCTTGAGCGCGACAGAGAAGATCGAATCGCTCTGGACCGGCTCTCGCGGAGGATGATTGCCACGTTCCTGATGCTGCACACATCATGCCCGCCCACCCTCATCTCCACAGGCGCCTCGCACCATCGACCGGCTAGAATCATTGCAGGGTAGGTACTTCGCGAATTCGAAACTTGGGGAGCATTATGTCAGGTGGTACCGTCGGGTCCAGATTCCGTCGCTGCGGCGCGGGTCTCGCCCGAGCCGAGACTGCAACGGTATCTCGAGTCGCAACACATCCTCGCACCCCACCGCGATGAACCTCTGGCTTCCACACTAATTTCACTTCGCATTTCAAAAGGAGTTCTATGTCCACCGACTTACGGAATTTTCTCGCCCTCTCCTACGAGGAGCTGGAGACGCTTAACCTGCAAGCCAAGGCCGACCGCACCAAGCGCGCAGCCGCCGGTGATGTCCGCGAAAAACGCCTCAAATATCTTACAGACGAGAAGCGCATTAAGGCTGTCACCGTGCTTTTCTCCGACCTTGAAGGACGCCTGCACCTGCTCGACTACGACAAGAAATTCCTGCTCGGCTCCCATGAAAACCTGACCTTCGACGGCTCGTCCATTCGTGGATTCACGGCGCAGAAGGAGAGCGATCTTCGCCTGGGCATTGACTGGGCCGCCTTCTACTGGGTGCCTTCCGACGTCTTCGGCACCGGCAAGGTTCTGGTCTTCGGTGATGTCATCGACAAGGACGGGAGCCAGTACTCGGGCGACATGCGCGGCGTTTTGAAAAATTACGCGGACAAACTGTTCAAGGAAAAGAGCTACACCTTGAATGCGTCCGCCGAGATCGAAGGCTTTCTTTTCGCAGGCAAGGAAGCCGAACAGACGTACCACGAGACAGGCAAGTTCGAGTTCGTCAATAGTGGCGGCTACTATCACGTTCTGCCGCTTGATCCCCTGCGCCAGTTCATCGACACCGCGGCCGAGGTTGAGCGCGCCATGGGCTTCCAGAACGAGAAGGACCACCCTGAGGTCGCGCCCAGTCAGTTTGAAATCAACTTCAGTTACGCTGAGGTGGTGGCTGCAGCCGATCAGATGCAGCTCTATAAGCTGCTGTGCCGGCAGATTGCCAACAACATGGGCTACACGGCGTCCTTCCTGCCCAAGCCAATCGTCGGCGTCAACGGCAGCGGCATGCATACCAACGTCTCTGTCTCCAAGGGCAAATCCAACCTGTTCTGGGACGAGAAGGGCGAAGAGCAGCTTTCAAAATTCGGGTGGGATTTCCTCGACCGCATTCTGACCCACGCGCTCGATCTCTGCCTGATCTTCAACTCCAGCGTCAACGCCTACAGGCGTCTCGATCCTCACTTTGAAGCGCCGAACCAGATTCGCGCTTCGGCAGTCGACCGTGGCGCGATGATTCGCGTGCCCATCGGCAACCACCGTTCCATGCGCACAGAGGTGCGCGCGGTGGCGCCGGACGCCAACCCCTACCTGTCGCTCTACGGTATCTTCAAGACCGGCATCGACGGGCAGATTTCCAAGGCGAAGGATCTGCGCGGTGGTGGCCGCTACCTGCCCGACAACATCCAGAAGGCGATCAACGACTTCAAAGGTTCGAAGTGGATTGCGCAGGTTCTCGGCTCCGATGTCCAGGGCCGCTATGTCGACCTGAAGCAGGCCGCCGCCAACCGCTCACCGCACGAACTTGGAACCATCGTCAAGGGTTCTGAGGTGCAGTTCCACCACGCGGTCTACAACCAGTCGCTGTGGAATTTGTTCTAAGCGGCTCTCGCCGGTACGCCAGGGCCCAATCTCTTTGCGGAGATTGGGCCATTGCTTTCAGGATGCCGGTCTCGCGACTCCTGCCTCAATCTCTTCAGTCAGTGCCTGGGCCGCGTCGATGCAGTCTTCGCGGCTCACGTCGCGATGCGTCACCACGCGAATTGCATCCGGCCCAAATGCGCCGGCCAGCACGCCGCGCTGCTTCAGCCGCGCCACCAGTTCCGCAGCGCCCTGCCCCGCCGTCAATCGAAAGATGACGATGTTCGTCTCTACCGTATCGAGGTCGATCGACACACCTTCAGTGCTGGCCAGCGCTTCCGCCAGCAATCGCGCATTGGCGTGATCTTTGCCGAGCCGCCCCGGTCCTTCTTCGAGCGCAATCAGCCCGGCGGCAGCCAGCACGCCTGCCTGCCGCATGCCGCCGCCGAGTGCCTTCCGGAACACACGCGCTCGTGTCATCAACTCTGCTGAACCCACCAGCATCGATCCCACTGGCGCGCCCAATCCCTTCGACAGGCAGAACATCACCGTATTGAACCCTCGCGTGAGCGTCTTCACATCAACGCCGAGCGCCGCGGTGGCATTAAAGATCCGCGCTCCGTCGAGATGCGTGGGAAGTTTGTGCGCGCGGGCACCATCCCAAATCTCTTCCAAAAGATCCACACGCGTGCAGCGACCGCCGGCAAGGTTCGCCGTGTTCTCAATTTCAATCAGTCCGGTCGCGGCGCGGAAACCTCCGTAGGGGCTGATCACGGGCTCAATCTGTTTCCACGTCAGAACTCCGCTCTCGGCCGGCACCGCGCGAATCAGGCAGCCGGAAAAGACTGCCGTCGTCGCCATCTCGTAATCCAGAATGTGTGCGCGCGATTCCGCAATCACTTCCTGGCCGGGCTGCGTCAGCAAGCGAATCGCGATTTGATTGCCCATCGTGCCCGTGGGCACAAACAGCGCCGCCTCGCGAGCGAACATTTCCGCCGCGCGCCGCTCCAGTAGATTGACAGTCGGATCTTCGCCGTAAACATCGTCGCCCACCTCGGCTGCGGCCATCGCGGCGCGCATTTCGAGCGTCGGCCTGGTTACTGTGTCCGAACGCAGATCGATGATTTTTACCAAGTTTTTTCTCTCCTTCTCAGGCCATCGGGATGTCTGCCCGATGGTGAAAGCGCCCGCCCCGAACCAAACGATCTGGGTCTGACGCACCTTCCGCAGGCAGCGAGGCGCGGACGCCGAACATTTCGCGGCAAGAGCTACGAAGCTCTCGGCAATTGTGCGCCACAAACGGTTAGCGTTGGACAGATAAATAGCGCGTTCCAGTAGAGGAGTGCGTTGGTACCATCCCATTCTGGCTGTTGCTCATAAATGCCAAAGAGACGATAACCAAAATCAGCGAAGAACTCCTCCAGACCTGCGAAATGAACAAGAGAAAAATCGCTACGGCCGCTCGAGCACGCCAACGGGGCGCATTCGCTGAGAACAAAACTCACTCGCTGCTCTCGCAGGAGCGGTTCAGCTCCCGACAAAACCTCGAGTTCGTATCCCTCGGTATCGGTCTTCAGGAAATCGATATGCTCAATCTGGTGCTTCTTTGCAAATCCTGCAATTGTCTCCAAAGCAATTGGTTCTGACCGGTCCTCCGGCCTTTCCAGCACGAGGGAACTGATCCTGTTGATCGGATTGACGTGAATGGTTCCTTCGCCCGCTTCCCACCCCATGCCCAGATTGTAGGCGTGAACCCGAGGGAACGTCCGTGTTGCCGCTGCCAGTTCCCGGTAACTCGCCGCCACGGGCTCAAAGCTGTAAATCTCGGCTTGCGGAAATTCGCGCAAATAAACGATGGCCGATTGGCCCACGTTCGCACCGACGTCAAAGACAACTTTGATGCCGGCACGACCAAACCTTTTTGAAATATCGAAAAAGCAATCCGTCCCATGTGGAAGGTTGTTATGAAAGATGTGGCACCCGCAGACGTGCTCCACGGTTTCCTTCACCGCTCTGTAAGCAGCGTTCATTGCAACCTTGTCTCCCCCAAAAAGAGACAGATCAATACCGTAATAGCACAAAATCTAAACTCTGCAAATAGTCAGCCGATGCGACTGCATTCATGGGATCTGCTTCATCGGCAGTTCCATCACCGGCGTTTGCTTTCCGTTCACGTCGGCAATCGCCCAAAGCCCGTGAAAGTTTGCGCGAATTCCCGGCTGGACCTTGAGGAATGCGCTCATGACGGCCGTGGCCTCGGTGCGCTGCGCCGCCGGGTCCGAGACTCCCGTCGACTGGTAGACCACGCCGAGATCGGCCTCGTGCAGAACGGGCTCGAGCGTTACCGATTCAACTTTCCACGTGCGATCGCCATCCGGCAGCGACAGCGGGAGCGCGCTTAGCGGCGAGGGCGAGATGTCCGACTGCTCCTTGTGCAGCTTGTCGAGATTCGGCGAGGACAGAAAATCCACCGGCAGCAACAGGTAGTGCGCCGTCTCGTAGCAGAACCACGCGCTCCATGGGTCCGCCGTGCCCAACTGTCGCCCGCGCACCCAATACCACACGCCATCGTGCCCGTCGAAGGCGCCCGGCCTGATGGTTAATCCCGCCAGCTTCCATGCCGTCGCGGCGCCGTCCCACGCCAACACCAATCCCATTTGCCCGGCCAATGGCGCGCCCACCGCATCGGCCAGCACCACGGCATAACGGCCGGGCGGCAGAGCGCTCATGTTGACGGTGACAGTGAGCGATCCCGATGAGTTCGAGCAGAAAAACTGAGTATTCTGCGGCGCGGTCTGTTCGCTTGCGTCCAGCAGATACACATCGCGCAGTTGAAAATGGCCGCCCTTCACCAGCGGCGCGCCCTGTTCCACTGCTGCGCGCATGCCATCCCACTGCGATGCTTCCGCGGGCAGCAGGGCCGCCTGCAGCGCGGCATAATCCTGTCCCAGAACCGCACTAGACAGGCGGCCGGCAACGGTCGTCAGCGCATCGCGATCGAGCGACCCCAGTTCCGCCTGCGCGGTGCAGCTCACTGCCCGGCTGGCCAACGGCGCCAGCAGCAACGCAGCCGCCGCTAAAACCCTCAACTGCAAGCCCATCCCTGCCAACTTCCTCGCCCTCTTGAAAGTCTTTCGAGCGTTCACGGATCACTGCTAGTCTAGTACAGTGAGCGGCAGTGCATCGCGCCGGTCCGTTGTGGCAGCAGCAGGCCGCGAATATGGCTCTCAGGGACTGGCGAATGAGGTGATACCGACGCGTATATTCGCAAACCGGCAAACGGAATCCTTGCGCAGTGTGCCTTCGCATCTGGGCCTTGATGGGAGTGCGCATCGCGTCTCGCCGATGTCTCTCGCCCTCGCATCTCTGCTTGCGACTCTGTCGTTCTTGACCAGCCCCTTGCTCGCCACGCAGACAGCGCCTGCGCAAAGTACCTCTGCGCCAGCCGCTACGCCCGCTCCCGCGCGTAAGGCTGCCCACACGCGCAAAGGCTCAAAGACCGCCCAGCCTGCGGCCCAGCCCCAACCGGCACCGGTGCTAACGCCGCCTCCGCCACCCCCTCCAGATTGGCCCGCTAACGATCCCGCCAAGGACGCCTCAGTGGTCTGGGATAGCCACGGCCTCTTTGTGGTTGCTGCCAACTCCAGCCTGCAGCAGATTTTGAAAGCGGTTTCTCTCGAGACCGGCGCCAAGGTGGAAGGCCTAAACCAGGATCAGCGGATATTTGGCACTTACGGCCCGGGACCGGCACGCAATGTGCTGTCTCAGCTTCTAGATGGCACCAATTACGACGTCCTCATGATCGGCGACCAGGGGCAAGGCACCCCGCGCCAGGTTGTGCTCACCGTCCGCGCGGGTGGCCCGCCGAGCACGGGCAACGCCAACCCCACCCCACCGAGCGACGAGGATAACGGGGCCGAGGAAGTTTCGCAGCAGCCACAGCCTGAGGAGCCACCAGCACCGCCGCCGCAGCAAAACGGAAACGCCGCTCCCGTTCCGGTGCGTACTCAGCAGCAAATGATTGAAGAAATGCAGGAGCGCCAGCGCCAACTCCAGCAAATGCAACAGCAGCAACAGAATCCCCAGAATTGAGGCGCAGCGAGGCCGCGCCCGGCTCATTACCAGGTGTGACGGCTAAACAATGCAGGCTGGGGAATTGAATGCTGACGGCTTAAAGCTATATCTTTACGAAACTCGCGCGGTTTCTGGCTCTGCCTTGACATCCGCCGGCCGACGCCGGGGACGTAAAAGCGCAAAGGCCATACGCAAAATCGCATAAGCGGCCCAGATGCCGAATCCCATCGCACCGATCGATGCGCAAATCAACATGACTAAATCTAACGTACCTGCCATTCCTACCACCTAAAGGACTTAGATGCGCTTCTGGCTGCGCTCTGCGTTTGGTGCCGTCTGATGGGATTCTTCACACGGCTTCTCAAGCGCCTATGCGATTGTCGCATTAGATACGCTGCGTTGACCCTGATTTCTATTGACCAATAGAATACCTTAGTAATGTTGTGCTGCTAATCAACAGCCGCGGCGCCTGAAATTGCCTTCCGGTACCTGACTGATCCACCATGGCCATCACACACATCTCGGTGCGAGGGGCGCGCCAGCATAATCTGCGCGACATCAATGTCCGTATTCCGCGCAACGCCCTCACTGTCGTCACCGGTCTTTCTGGCTCCGGCAAGAGTTCGCTCGCCTTTGACACCATTTACGCCGAAGGCCAGCGCCGCTATGTGGAAACGCTTTCGGCCTATGCGCGCCAGTTTCTAGACCAGATCGAGCGCCCCGACGTCGATTCCATTGAAGGCCTTAGCCCGGCTATCTCCATCGAACAAAAGACCACCAGCCGCAGCCCTCGCTCCACCGTCGGCACCATCACCGAGATTTACGATTACCTGCGCCTCCTCTACGCCTCGATCGGCACGCCGCACTGCCCCAACTGCGGCCGGCCCATTGCCCGCCAGACCGCCGAACAGATTGTCCAGCGCATCCTCGAGCTGTCGCGCGGCGAGCGGGTCACCATCATGGCGCCCATTGTGCGAGGCCGAAAGGGTGAGTTTAAGGACTTGCTCGATCAAATTGATCAGCAAGGGTTTCGCGCACGCGTGGATGGTGAGTTGCGCGACATTTCCGAGCCGCTTTACCTCGATCGCCGCAAGAACCACACCATTGAAGCTATTGTTGATCGCATTCTGCTCAAACCTGAGGGCAACCTGCCTTCGCCGCGGCCTGTTGCGGCGAAAGGCGGAAGCCGCGAAGCAAAACCTGCCGCTGCCAGGCTCTCCGTCGAAAAACGCCTTGAACAGGCTGTCGCCAAAGCCCTGCAGCTCGCCAATGGCCTCGTTCTCGTTGCCTTCAATACCGCCGAGGAGCAGTTATTCTCCTCCTCCATGGCATGCCCTGACTGCGGCCTCGACGTGCCCAAGCTGGAGCCGCGCAGCTTCTCCTTCAACTCCACCTTCGGCGCCTGCACCGAGTGCCACGGGCTCGGCTCGCTTTACGACTTCGACCCCGCCAAGGTCATCACTGACTGGTCAAAGCCGCTGCTCGATGGCGGGCTCGGCCCCGGTTCTTCCTCGCAATACCTCGTCAAGCTGATCCAGCTCGCCGCCGAGCGCTATAAGATCGATCTCGATACGCCTTTTGAAGATCTCCCGACAAAACAGCAGCACATCCTGGTTTACGGTCCGCCCAAAGGCGAAGCGCCACGCACCGGGTTCCACGGCATCCTCAGCTACCTGCGCGACAATGCTGAAGACGCACGCAGCGAGGCTTACCGCGAGTACATGATGAGTTTCATGTCAGCCGCGCCCTGCCCCGTCTGCCGTGGTAAGCGCCTGCGCCCTGAATCCCTCGCCGTCAAAATTGGCGGACTCTCCATTGCCGACTTCACGGCTCTACCGCTGAACCGCGCGCTCTCGGCGGCCATCAACCTCAAGTTCACTGAGCGGGAAGCCCTGGTCGCCGAGCGCATTCGCCGCGAAATTGCCGAGCGCCTTGAATTTCTGTGCGCCGTCGGCCTCAGCTACCTTTCGCTTGACCGCAACGCAGCCACGCTTTCAGGCGGCGAAGGGCAGCGCATTCGCCTCGCCACCCAGATTGGCTCGCGCCTGCGCGGCGTTCTCTACGTCCTCGACGAGCCCTCCATCGGCCTCCATCAGCGCGACAACAACCGCCTGATTGAAGCTCTGGAAAAACTCCGCGACCTCGGCAATACCGTCCTTGTCGTCGAGCACGATGAAGAAACCATCCGCCATGCCGATTATGTGCTCGATCTCGGCCCCGGCGCTGGTCGCCTCGGCGGCAACGTCGTCGCGCAGGGCACGCCGGCCCAGATCATGGCCTCGCCCGCGTCGCTCACGGGCCGCTACATGAGCGGAGCCGCCACCATGCTGCAACGCACCAATCCGCGCACGCTGACTGGCAAGTGGCTCGCGATTACCGGCGCTCGGGAACATAATCTGCAGGATCTCGACCTGCGCATCCCCCTCGGCGTCATGACCGTCGTCACCGGAGTCAGCGGCAGTGGCAAAAGCACGCTCATCAACGACATTCTTTATCGCTCACTGGCCAAGATCATTTACGGATCGCGCGAGGAGCCCGGCGCTCATGAAGCGCTCACGGGCACCGAGCAAATCGACAAGGTTGTGCGCATTGACCAGTCCCCCATCGGCCGCACGCCCCGTTCCAATCCCGCCACCTACACCCAGGTCTTCTCGCCCATCCGCGATCTCTTTGCCATGCTGCCGGAGGCGCGCGAACGCGGCTACAAGCCGGGCCGCTTCAGCTTTAATGTCACGGGAGGCCGCTGCGAAGCCTGCCAGGGCGATGGCCAGCGCCGCATTGAGATGAACTTCATGCCCGACGTCTACGTGCAGTGCGAGGTCTGCGACGGCCGCCGCTATAATCAGGAGACCCTCGCCGTCAAATTTCACGGCCACTCCATCGCCGACGTGCTCGATTTGACCATCGAAGACGCGCTGCCCTTGCTTGCTGACGTACCCCAGGTACGCCAGAAGTTGCAGACGCTCGTCGATGTCGGCCTCGGTTATGTGCGTCTCGGCCAAAGCGCCACCACGCTTTCTGGCGGAGAAGCCCAGCGGATGAAGCTGGCACGCGAGCTCTCGAAACGGCAGACGGGCAAAACTCTATACCTGCTCGATGAGCCCACCACCGGCCTTCACTTCGACGATGTGCGCAAACTTCTTGAGGTGCTGCATCGCCTGGTGGATCTCGGCAACTCGGTCATCATCATCGAGCACAATCTCGACGTGATTCGCAACGCCGACTGGGTCATCGATCTCGGCCCCGAAGGCGGCGAAGACGGCGGCCGTATCGTCGGTGAGGGCCGTCCGGCTAAAATTGCCGACACGCCCGGCTCCTACACCGGCCAATTCCTCAAGCGCTACTACAAGTCCACCAACGGCAGCCTCGTGCCCGCCGATTTAAGCGACGAGCCAGTCACTGCTCCCACCTTGAATGGCGCCTCCACCACAAACGGCGCAGGCCCTGAACATTCCCTGTCCGGCGAACCTCAACCCAATTCAGCGCCGCGGCCGGGCGCAAAGCATCCAAGCCAAAAGCGCCTGGTGGCTGCATCCTCACGCCCACAGAAAAGAACTGGACCTCAATGAGCACTTCGCCGGATAACGAACCAGACCACCTGCAGAATTGGCCGCAAGAGCACGCCGGCGAATCCGGAGCCCCCGACGACAGACCGCCGTTGCAAGGGTGGGAATCCGAAGCTCCTGCCACCCAGGGTTCCCAAAAGCGCGATTCGGCTTCCTGGGGTGCTGGCGACACACCTGCTCCACAGCCTTGGGAGCCGACTCATCCCGCAGCCTCACTGTCGGCGATATCAGAACCCGTTGCAGGCTCCTCGATCGAGTCGTGGCAGCCGGCATCTCAACCCACTCCCGAAGTCCCGCCGTTTCTGCGGATGGTTGCCCAACCCGATGCGCCTGAGCGCATTCCGCATATTGGGCACTTCTTCTTTCTCACGCTGGTGATCTTGCCCATGGGGCTTCTCGCCACCGGCTTACTCCTGGCGCTGGCTCTGCACGAGCATCTCTACGGCATCTCCACAACGCAGCAAGCGGTCGGCAACATTCATTACCTCCTGGGCAGCGAAGGCGTTCTTTACATCGTCTCCTTCGTGATTGCATACTTCGTCTTCCCCATTTTCTGGCACAAAAGCTTCTTTGCCGGCCTGCAATGGAATGGCGCAACCGCGCTGCGTGTACGCAGGCGGCTATTCAGCGCCGCTGTTGTTTGCTGCTTCATCGCCGTCATCAACGGCGTGTTGATACCCGAGCCCACCAATACACCCATCGAGAAGGTCTTTCGCGCTCCGGGAGCCGCGTGGTTCCTCTTCGCTTTCGGAGTCACTTTCGCGCCCTTTTTTGAAGAAACATTTTTCCGCGGGTTTCTGCTGCCGTCGCTCTGCACCGCGTATGACTGGATCGTCGAGACAATCACCCACAAGGCTGCTCCCCCGCTCGGCCCCAATGGCCATCCTCAGTGGTCCCTCGCTGCCATGATCGTCGGCTCCATCGCAACCAGCATCCCGTTCGCCTGGATGCACGCCGAGCAAACCGGCTACGCGATTGGGCCGTTTCTCCTCCTCGTCGGCGTCAGCCTGGTTCTTTGCGCGTGCGGATCTGCACGCGCTCTCTCGCCGCCAGCGTGATGGTGCACGCCTTCTATAATTTCTCCTCTTCTCGCTCATGCTGGTCGGCTCCGGCGGCTTCCGCCATCTCGACAAAATGTGAGGAAAGTAGGGAGTTCGGAGATCAGGGATCATCGTGTTGGTCGCAAGATGAAAAAACTACCGAAACGACCATGCGCGAGAGTTGAGCTCCGATTCCCTATACCCTGTTCCACTGAATCTCTGAGCTCTTGAGCTCCCTTTACAATCGTCCATGATGCCCGCACTCACCCACTCCCAGCAGCTTCTCTCTCTTCTCGCCCGCACCAGCTTCCGCCTCGGCCAGTTCAAGCTCTCCTCCGGCGGCACCAGCGACTACTACATCGACTGCCGCACCACCACGCTGCACGCCGAAGGCGGCCGCCTCACCGGGCACGCCATCCTCGAGTTGCTTGAAGCAAACAGAATCGACGCCGAAGCCGTTGGCGGTCTCACCATGGGCGCCGATCCCATCGTCTCCAACGTCGCCACGGCCAGCGCCTGGCGCGCGCAATCCCATCCCGGTGCGCCGCTGCTTCACGGATTCCTCGTCCGCAAGGCCGAAAAGGCTCACGGCACCGGCCGCCGCATTGAAGGCTTCTGCCGCGAGGGCGCGCGCGTGGTCATTGTCGACGACGTCTGCACCACCGGCGCCTCCACCATCGCCGCCATTGAGGCAGCGCGGGAAGCCGGCATGATCGTCGCCGCCGTGGTCTGCATCGTCGAGCGCGAAGAGGCTAACGGCCGCCCTGCCGTCGAGGCTGCCGCGAACAATGGCGGCAAGCGTGACAGGTCATCGCCGCCCGGATCCAAACATGCGCCCTTTCTGCGCCTCTTTACCGCCAGCCAGGTTCGGGCGGAACACGTAAAACAGCTTTCCGCCGCTTCATCGTAATCCGCTCCTAAACGAAAAGAGGCAGACCCAAACTTTTGGGTCTGCCTTCTGGCTTCTATGAAACAAGCTACCTGGCGCGCGTTTACGTTCGCGTTACTCCTGTGGAACTGTTGACGCCTGTCCGTTCGCCGGCGGTGTCGATTGGCCCGTCGCCGGAGCAGCAGGTTGACCAGCAGACGCTGAAGGCTGGCCGCCCTGGTTGGCATCGGGGCTCATATTCGAGAGCAGCTGCACTTGTACGCGCCGATTCTCCTTGCGTCCCGCTGCGGTCTTGTTGTCGGCCACGTACTGGTCCTTGCCGATCCCGATCAGGTAGAAGCGGTGGGGGGCGATGTTGTACTTCGCAGCCAGATATTGCACCACGGCGTCGGCGCGGCGCTGGCTCAGATCGTAGTTGTACTGCGCGGATCCAACCGAATCCGTTCCGCCGGTCACTTCAAGAATGTAGCTCTTCGCCGAGCCGAGCTGCCGGCAAAATTGTCCAGCTGGTCCTTGTCATCCTTGGTCAGCATGGCCTTGTCGAAGCCGAAAGTCACTGAAACCTTCGCCACCTGCTTGTAGTTGTCCAGTCCCTTCACTACGCTGTCCAGCGAGTCGGCGCGGTGCGCGACATCGTTGGCAGCCGTATCGGCAGCGCTCGCCGCCTGGGTGGCGTTCTGCGCGTTCTGTGCGGCCTGGTCAGCACTGCCCTGCGCCTTGCTGATCCCCGCCTGCGCACGATCGTTTACATCGTGAATCTGCCGGTTGTTGTCCGCAGTCTTTTGGTCCAGTTGCTCGGTGTGATCGATAATCGGTCCTGTCTGTGTACGTACGTAGTTTTTGGTGGCGCATCCGGTCACTCCGAATAACACCAGCGCCGCAGCCGTCAACGCAAATCTGAGATCTTTGGATGGTCATTGTTCATCACCTCTCCGCCTCTGCCAATGCTTTTTGACGCACGCCCGGCAGAGATGCCTGTTCCCTCTGCTTTAAATAGGTGCACGCCGCGAACCATTCGCGAGCGATCGCGTAAGCATTTGAAAATTAAACATCTTCCTTTGCTTCTGTGGATTTCTCCCCACCCTTTCGATCGTGTAATTCTTACAGAGATCGGTAAGGATTGCGCTGTCTTTTCTACGTCTCGAATCTGGACGGAACCCAAGCCGCCGCTCAAACGCTCCCCGCCAAAGAGCCTTGCTGCGATTCCCGCTATGCTAAGAACTGGCCCTCTCATTGCCGGCCCGCGACATGGATCTCTACGAGAAAATCCGCACCCTCCCCACCCAGCCCGGCGTGTATCTCTACAAAAACGCCGAGGGCGAAGTCATCTACGTCGGCAAGGCCAACAACCTGCGCTCCCGCGTGCGCTCCTACCTGCTTGAGGCCTCGCAGGCCAACGCCAAAACCGGCTCGCTCATGCGCGAAGCCGTCGACATCGAATACATCCTCGTCGCCAACGAGCACGAGGCTCTCGCTCTCGAAAACAACCTCATCAAGCAGCGCAAGCCGCGCTTCAACATCCTGCTGCGCGACGATAAGACCTATCCTTACGTCAAGCTCACTCTCGCCGACCGTTTTCCCAAGGTCTTTGTCACGCGCCGCCTGCGCAAGGACGGCGCCGCCTACTACGGCCCTTACTTCCCCGGCAACCTCGCCTATCGCGTCGTCGAGCTCATTCATCGCAGCTTTCTTTTGCCCAGTTGCAAGGTCGATCTTTCGCGCTACCACCCCCGCGCCTGCCTGCAGTACTACATCCATCGCTGCCTCGGCCCCTGCGTCGAGGGCCTCACCACTCCCGACGCCTACAAGAAGCCGTCCGCGACGCGCAGCTTTTTCTCGAAGGCCGCCACGCCGAGCTGGAGCGCGCCCTCACCGCGCGCATGATGGCCGCCGCCGAAGCCGAGCAGTTCGAGGCCGCTGCGCGCCTGCGCGACCAGCTCTCCACCGTACACCAGCTGCAGGAAAAACAGCGCATCGCCACCGCCGAGCTTGACGATGACGCCGATGTCTTTGGCTATCACTTTGAGGATGGCTCGCTCGCCGTCAATCTCTTCCACATGCGCAACGGAAAAATCGTCGACCGCCGCGAGTTCTTCTGGGAAGACCTGCCGAGCCCGCTCGATGCAGGCGTCGAGCAGGCAGGGACAGAGGGACCAAGGGCGCCAGGAGATCGAAAAAGCCAACAGATCAGGGGCCAGAGGTTGGAGATGACGAGTCTTCAGCGCCGGGCGAGTCTTCTCCGCGCTTCTCAAGCAGCTTTACATTGACCAGCAATATGTCCCGCGCACCATCCTCGTCCCCGTCGACTTCGACGATCGCGAATCCCTCGCCGCACTCCTCACCGAACGCACCGGCCACCGCATCGAAATTGCCGTGCCTCAGCGCGGCGAAAAGAAATCCCTCGTCGATCTCGCCGGCCAGAACGCCAAGCAATCCTACACACAGCGCTTCCGCGTGCTCGAGCCCTCGCGCAAGGCCATTCAGGAGGCGCTCGCCGACGCGCTCATGCTTCCCGAGCTTCCCCGCCGCATCGAGTGCTTCGACATCTCGCACATCCAGGGCGCTGAAACCGTCGCCTCCATGGTCGTGTGGGAAGACGGCAAGATGAACAAGTCAGCCTATCGCAAGTTCAAAGTGAAGACCGTCGCGCGGCGTCGACGACTTCGCTTCCATGCGCGAGGTGGTCGAGCGCCGCTATCGCCGCATCCGCGACGGCGCATGCAAGCCTTCGGATCCGATCGTTTTGAAAGGGCAGGAATTCAGCGGCGCCGCAAACTTGCGTGAGGAATCGGCGGTGCTGGTTCCCGAGGGCAAATCCGTCAAAACCAATGAACCAACGACCATGCCGTCGCTCATCCTCATCGATGGCGGCCTCGGCCAGTTGCACGCCGCAGCCGAAGCGCTCGAGTCACTCGGCTTCACTTCGCAGCCGCTCGCCTCCATCGCAAAAAAGGAAGAGGTCATCTATCTCTACGGCAACGAAGACGAGCCCATCGTCCTCGATCGCCGCTCACCGGTGCTCCATCTCGTGCAGCTCATTCGCGACGAGAGCCACCGCTTCGCCGTCGGCTATCACCGCCAGCGCCGGGCGATGCGCGACAGCGACTCCGAGCTGCTGAACATTCCCGGCGTCGGCCCGCAAACCCGCCAGCGGCTGCTCACGCACTTCGGCAGCCTGCGCGACGTGCAGCAGGCGACCGCAGAGTCGCTGGCCGCCGTGGTCTCGCGCAAGACAGCGAATACGATCTGGCGGCACTTCCATGAGGCTGCTGCAGTTTGATGGCGCCCGGAGCCGCTTCCTAAGAATCCGCCGGCCCGCAAGGCAAACGCCTGGAACCATTTCGCATTGCGCGGTGTCTAATTTCACAGGCATCGCCGCTTCCTCAGTGATTCATCCCGGCGGATGCCTCTTTGTGTTTCATTTCATTTTGAAGTTGCGTGCATACTGCGCGGCGCGGCGAACGTCGATCAAAGAGCCATCGGAGGAAAGAACTTGCGATTACGGGTCCTTCTGACACAGGTTTCGATGACTACGGCGATGCTGGCGCTGGGCAGCGGAATGGTCGTCGCCGGCGGACAAGGCGTGGCAGCGGCGCCGAGCGAAACGGGTACCGCGGCTGCGGCAACAGACACGTCGCATCAAACGCGACAGGATTTGGTCACGCCCCAGACAGCAGCCGATTCCGAACTGCCAGGCGCCATTTACAAAGAGGCGATGCACCCTCTCGACGTGGTGCGCCAGTCGCTGGATAACTGGTCGGATTCTGAGCTCAGCGCGCTCAGTATTGGCATGCGCATGGCGCGCGAGGCTTGCGACAAAATGAAGCCGGAAGATTACAGCAAAGACGACCTGTACGATCTCGCGCACCTTTGCGCATTCGGACAGGACTGGAACCCCGCGAATACTGCAGCGCAACGCTACCTTGCCAGCAAGGCGCCCGAACACAGGGCGCAGGCCTATGCCATCAGCGTGGGTGCATTTGTCCACCTGCACGCGCTTGACCTGGCGCTCGCGACCACGCGAGAGATGCTGCGCGTCGAGCCCTATGACGCGGAGGTGGCATACACGGTGCGCTATATGAAGGATGATCTGGAGACGGCAGGGAGCCCGGACGCACTGCGGCTGGCCGTGCAGGAGCACGAAAAAATCATCGATGCGTTAAGCAAAGCGACGCCGTTGAAAGCGGAATATGGCGACGCGGTGGTGAATGTTGGGGTGCTGTATGCGATGGCCATGGAGGCAGCTTTTTTTGAGCGGTACGCGGGCGACGACGCGCAGGCGACGATGTATGAGGAGGACGTGGAGCGAGCGTTGCCGCAAAATGCAGCCTTGACAGGCGAGGACCGGCAGGAGATTGACAGTACGAATTTGCAGTATCACCTGCTGGGCACTGAGCTTGAGCGTATTCCAGTCATTCGGTCTTTCAAATCGGCAACAGCCAGGGCCAGGATCGATGCAAGTTATGGCGCTGCGACAGCACTGGTCATTTTTCCGTACTGGTGCGTGCAGTGCAGGAAAATGATGCCAACAATGACGCAGTTTGGCGCGACAAATTCTGACACTCCCGTTCACGCCTATGGGCTCATCTTCAAAGAGGAAGGAGAAGAAGCGCCGCCGGACTTGCAGAAAGAATTGCTCGGCACGGACGTGATGGAAATTTCAGAGGACACGGCGCGCAGCTTTGGCACCAGCTATTATCCGCTCGCGATCCTGGTGGATCATACAGGCGTGATCCGCTTTATCGGCGTACTGCCGGACGATGCTTTCAACGGCGATGGATATATGGAGAAGCTAATCACACGGATGGTCGCCGTGCAGGTAAAGACACAGCCGGAAAGTCGGCGAACGCAGTAGCGGCTCGCAAAGAACGTGCCGCCATTCCTGCAGCCGCATCCGTCTAAATAATCCAATCAGGCACGCATAAGCAAAAAAAGAAAAACTTTCCTTGGATCATCACAACAGGAACGGCGTTTACACAAAATAATCCACACCACACGCTGTATCCTTCTTTCTGAGATGAAAAATCTTCGCCGCTCGATCCTTGGCTCGCTCTCGATTGCCCTTGCGTTCTCCGCCGCTTCGTGCCTGACCGCCCAGATGGTCTCCCCCTCGATCGACCAGCCAGGGCAGCCATTCTCCTATTTCTCCAAGCCCACCGGAGAAATCGGCGTAATGGGCGCCGAGGCTGCCACCGAGATTACTCCCGAGGGCTATCTGCGCACTGGGTTTGCCGAGATGATGTTCTTTGCCGGCCCCGATTTCGAGCCGACCAGCGTCCGTATCCGCACGCTCGAGCAGGGCCACCTGCCCATCGTCCATTACGAGTTCGTTCGCGATGGCATGGCCTACCGGTTCACGATTTTCGAGGCAAGGATTGACGCAAGCGCGACTCCGCCCGCAGCCGCCGCATCCACCGCCCCCAGCGAAGGCCCGCTGGTCAACTTTATTCGTGTGGAGCTCCTGAATCAGTCCCACGAGCCCAATCGCGCCATTTTCGCCACCGGCATCCGCTACGATGGCCCCAGTACCACTGGCCTGCCGCACGGTGACAACCGCTTCACGCGCCCCGTCGAGGGCAAATCCCCAGGCGAATACCGCCAGATCGGCGAAGCCTTCGATCCCACCTGGCTGAACTCATTCGACGGCTCCCACTTCCTCCGTTCCGACCGCGATCTCTATAGTTTCCCCGGTGGCTATGCCAGCCGCACCTTTACGCTGCGCGAGCAGGACACCGCGCGCGCCATGTCAGACGTCACCCGGCCCACGCGGCTTAACGCGACCGAGACCACTCCCGTCGGGATCGTCACTTACTCGAGCCTCCTCCAGCCTGGCGAGGCATGGACCCTCGATTTCAAAATGCCCCTCATCCCCACTGCTGATCCGGCCGCCGTCACCGCCATCGATCAGACCAGCTTCGACACCGCCAAAACCCAGACCGTCGCTTACTGGAACCACATCCTCGCCCAGGGCATGCAGATCGAACTGCCCGAAGCGAAACCCGTCGACACCTTTTACACCAACCTCATCTACGACCTCATCGCCATTGACCACATCGGCCCAGACTACATTCAGACCGTCAACAAACTTCACTATCACGCCTTCTATCTCCGCGACAGCGCCGACATTATGCACAGCTACGACATCACCGGCTATCCGCAAATCGCACGTGAGTGCCTCCAGTTCTTCGCCAAGTCGCAAAAGCCCGATGGCAACTTCCTGTCGCAGCGTGAGGAATACGACGGTTGGGGTGAGGCCGTCTGGGGCTACGCGCAGCACTACCGCATCACGCACGACAAGGCATTTGCCGAGTGGGCAATTCCGCAAATCGATCGCGCGGTCGACTGGCTTCACCAGGCGCGCGCCGCCGACGCGCTGCACCTCGTTCCCGCGAGCAATGTCCGCGACAACGAGTATGTTCCCGGTCATCTTACCGGCTACAACTTCCTTGCGCTCGACGGCCTCAAAGTCGCCATTCAAATGGCCGGCGAAACCGGCCATCCCGACCTCGCGCAAAAGTGGCAGACCGAATATGACGACTTCCACCAGGCTTTTTTCAAAGTCCTTGACGCGCAGGCTGCCGCGCATAACGGTTATATTCCACCCGCTCTCGATGGACAAACCGGAGGCTACGATTGGGGTAACTTGCTAGCGGTCGTGCCGGAGCCCACTCTCGATCCTCACGATCCCCGCGTCACGGCGACTCTCAAAGCCACTCAGGCCAAGTACGCTGAAGGCATCATGACCTACGCCGATGGAAAATTTCTCCACGACTATCTCACCATCAAAAACACGATGACCGAGACTATTCGCGGCGACCAGCAGCAGGCGGTCAATGAGTTTTATGCGCTCCTTCTGCACACCAGCGCAGCGCACGCCGGATTCGAATACAACATCCGGCCGTGGGGCGACCGCAACTTCGGCAGCAACCTTGCGCCGCACGGCTGGTACGCGGCTGAGTATCGCACGCTGCTGCGCACCATGCTCGTCCGCGAGCAAGGCGATCAGCTTCACCTGCTCTCGGTCATCTCGCCGGCGTGGATTGGCAAAGGGAAGACGATCGCCGTTCGTCAGGCTCCCACGAACTTCGGCTCCGTTTCATTCACACTCGATCAGCCGCAAGACGGCGAGGCGGTGCTCCACTTGAATACAAGTTTCTCCACTGCGCCCCGGCAGATGCTCGTGCACCTGCCGTGGTGCATCGATCTGCGATCGGCAACCGCCGATGGCAAGTCCGTTCAACCCGCCAATGGCGCGCTTTCGGTTCCCGCTGCCACGCGAACCATTGAACTTCACTGGGGCATAAAGCCTGACACTCCTCACCTCAGTTACGAACGCACCGTCGCAGATTACAAAGCGGAATATGCACGGCGCTATCAGGCCCTGATGCACGGAGGGCCCGTCAGCCAGCACTGACGGCGTAGTCATGCCATCATGAACTGGAATCGGCGACTGCAGTTTTGGAGTGAATCCGCACTCACTGAATAGGAGTGTGCGCGCAGCCCCAACACCCTCGGCTAGAGCGAGAGCCGTTGGATTGCGAACATCAAGGCGCGACCGCCTTCGCAGACGTTTTGATCGGGCTGGGGATTTCCGAAACCACTCTAGGCGACTGTTGCTGGGTGCCCGACGCGGATGCCATTAAGATTTTCCGCCACCATGGTGAGAAGTTCCTGCGGCGGCACAGGCTTGTTGAGCAACGTAAAGCGATGCCCATCGCGGTGGGCTGTCGCCAGCAAGTCGCCTGTCGATGCCTGCCCTGAAAACAACAGGATCTTGCAGTCAGGGAAGACGCGTTTGACCGTGATGGCCAACTCGACGCCGTTCATCCCAGGCAATACCACGTCCGTGATGAGCAACTCGGGCGGCTTCAGCAACGCAGTTTCGAGGGCGCTATTCCCGTCGTAAGCTGCAATCGCGGGAAAACCGCTCAAGCACAGGATCTTTGCAAGCGAGTCCGCAATCGCGGATTCATCGTCGACGACCAATACTCGCGGGCGAAGTCCGTTCCGGCGGGCCGACGGCACTTCTTCTGTCGACACGGTAGGGGAGTTTCGTGTTCCGCTCATAGCAATACCTCGGTACCTCTATTTGCAACTCTTGCAACTCTCATTCCATTCGGGCCAACGTTGTCTTATCTCCCAGCCATTAGAGGCTTTTATTTTATAGACTGTCATTCGCCACGAATAGTAATTTCTTCGCAAAGTGCCGTGAACTTTTTACCCGGTTAGGTTATTTTTACCCGGGCAAAATTTTTCCGTTACTTCAAGCGTACGCCACAAATTCTCCAGCGTTACGCACAGGCATACACCCTCCACTCTCCTGCATCTGATCGCACGAGAGGCGCAAAACCGTGGAAAGCGACCATAATCCCGATACCACGCAGCTTCGGTTTCATGCAGTTCGCCAGAACGAAGTTCCCACAGGCCGCGAAGGAAAACACAAAAAGATCATTGAGCAACTCTTGCGTCACATCAATGAATTGGAACCCGGCACCGCGCTCAAAGTTTCTCTTGCCGCCCTGCCTGACACAAAGGCAAATATCCGCGCTGCTCTGAACCGCGCCACGCGCAAAAGCGGCCTCGCCGTAGCCACGTCGAGCGACTCCAAACATCTCTATATCTGGAAAACGACCAGAAAATCCTGATGCGATTTTTTTCGCATCGCGGACAAATTAAGTGGAATGTGTACGGATCGACAAGCGACTGTGGGGGGCGCGTTTTTTCAAAACACGCTCGCTGGCATCGCAGTCGTGCGGTTCAGGAAGAATCGCGTGCAACGGACTCAAGGCGAAGCCCACTTGGGATCACTGGGATAAGCTTCGAGAGGAAAATTTGATGGCCTGTCGACCGGAGCGTCACAGCTTCGTGTCGCTTTTGTCTGGCTCCGGTCTGACATTTTCCACGACGGCAATCGTATCTGGCGGGAAGCTGCGAGCCGATTGAATCTCAACTAGAGCATTTTTTTTAATAGTGTAGACTTGTCGTGGCGATGATCCGCGGCGAGTGAATCGATGGCGAAGCCATAGGGGGATGACCTGCGCCGTAAGTTTCTGTTTGCTTACGATCAAGGCGAGGAGACGCTGGAGGAACTTGCGGATCGGTTCCTGGTGAGCGTGGGCTGGGCGAAGAAGATCTCCGCACAACGGAACCGCACCGGGCAGGCCGAGCGGGTGCGGCACCAGCCCGGGCGCAAGTGGCGTGCCGGTGTCGCGGCGCAGCGACAGGTGATGGATTGGGTGGCATCGAAACCCGATCTGACGCTGGCTCAACTGCAGGCCAAGTTGCATAGTGAGGCGAGCATTTCGCTCAGCTTGGGTCGGATCTGGCATCTGTTGAAGAAGTTGGGTCTGCGGCTGAAAAAAAGTCACTCCACGCGGTCGAGCGGGACAGCGAAGCCAACCGCGAGCGACGCGAAGAGTTCGCGGCGCGCATCCAGTCGATCTCACCGGAACGGCTGATTTTCCTTGACGAGAGCGGTGTCACTACCTCGATGACACGGCTCTACGCACGCGGTCCGGGAGGCAGACGCATCCACGAGGCGACGCCTGGCGGTCACTGGAAAATCATGACGATTCTGGGCGCCATGAGCCTCAGCGGTATGGTCGCAACCATGACCATCGAAGAGCCTACCGACACCGATATCTTCCTGGCCTACGTTGAACACCTGCTGTACCCGGTGCTGAAGCCCGGCGACGTGGTGGTGATGGACAACTTGAGCGCGCATAAGGCGCCTGCAGTTTGCCAATGGATCGAAAAAGCCGGCGCGGAGCTGCTCTATCTGCCGCCCTATTCTCCCGATCTGAACCCCATCGAGAAGGCCTGGGCAAAACTCAAACAACTGCTTCGCGCAGCCCAGGCTCGAACCAAAGAAACTCTCGATCAGGCCATCACAGAAGCCCTGCCATGCATTACTCCCGGCAATGCCCAGGCTTGGTTCAGACTCGCACTAGATGGTCTACAGTAAAACAGAAAATGCTCTAGCCATCGTGTCGGCGAGCTTTAGGCTAGCCGCCACTCGTGCCAATAGTTCTTTCGGGTGAATCGGTTTGGAAAGCAGGCTGAAGTGATGTCCTGCTTCCCTTGCAGAAGCCATTAGGCCCATTGTGGATGCGTGGCCGGAAAAAAGGAGGATCTTGCAATCGGGAAAGATACGCCTGATCTTGATCGCAAGCTCAATACCGCTCATGCCCGGCAAATCCACGTCGGTTAACAGCAGTTCGGGCGGCGTAATCAACGCAGCTTCCAACGCCTCGCTCCCGTCATAGGTCGCAATCGCCGCATAGCCACTTCGGGAAAGGATCTCAGTGACCGTATCGGCAATGGCGGATTCATCGTCAACAACAAGGATATAGGGGCGATACGCGCTCGTATCCGCGGGCGGGACTTCGGCAATTGGGACAACTGGGGAATTTCGCTTTCCTGGCATGTGAATTTCACCTCTGGCTTGCACCGTAGCACGCTTCCGTTAATACGGGTTAAGTCTTTTGAAATTGCGACTTTTGGAGAATGAATGGCCAAGGTTCCGAAGAGCGTAGCTTCATCGCCAGAAATAAACAAAACATAAAGCTTGCCAAATCGTCGCCCCGTTAATACACTGCCAGAATTGGGTTAGGTTTTCGCAAGTTTAGCGATACGTTATGCGCGAAGTTCCCCGGGGGTGAATGACAATGCCAGGTGATCTCGGTTCATCGAGGACTGATAACTCGGAACCCAATCGGCAAAGTTTTCCAGCGATTCTTCAAGGTGACGTCCCTAAAGGGCGCGATGGAAAACATAAACAAATTGTCGTGCGTTTGTTGGCTGATATTGCCCGGCTGAAGCCGGGGACTGCTCTCAAGGTGCCGTTGGAAGCCCTGCCGGACTCGAAAGAAAACGTCCGCTCCGCGCTCAATCGCGCATCGCACCAGAAGGGGATCGAGGTGGCAACCTCGAGCGACGCGGAATTCCTCTATATCTGGAAGACAGCAGAAAAGCCCTGATGCTCTTGGACGAATATCTTGGGCCGCTCCAGCAAGCCAGCGCCCGCCAATGAATTCAATGCGCATCGACAAGTGGCTCTGGGCGGCGCGTTTCTTCAAAACGCGCGCGCTGGCATCGCGCGCCTGCGATTTGGGCAGGATTGAGTCCAATGGCCTCAAGGCCAAGCCCGCCCGGGAAGTTCGCGCCGGCGACAAACTCATTATCCAGAATGAGGGCGGCCGCTTCGAGGTCGATGTTCTCGCGTTCAGCGCAGATACGCGGTCCTGTCGCTCAAGCGCAATCGCTTTATCGTGAAACCGAACGCCAGCCGCGAGGCCCGCCTTCGTCTTGCGGAGGAGCGCAAGGCCATGCAGCAATTCGCACCTCTGCCCGATCGCCGGCCCAGCAAGCGCGAGCGCAGACGCATCATTCAATTTCGTCGCGGCGGCTAGCATTCTCGCCGGGGCGATTAGTTCCGCGCAAAACAAAAGGCCCCGACAAAGTCTGGGGCCTTCTGCTCCAACTTTCCTCCGCAGCTTTCTGCGCGGATTACGCCAGCAGGCGCTTGACCTTCTCTTCAATCACTCCTGCGGCACGATAACCCACAATCTGGTCCGCCACCTTGCCGCCCTTGAAAAACAGCAGCGCCGGGATGCCGCGAATGCCGTAGCGCGACGGCGTCGCGCCATTCTGATCCACATTGACCTTGGCCACCTTCAACTTGCCCGCGTAGGCTGCGGCCACGCCATCCACAATCGGCGCAATCGCCTTGCACGGACCGCACCATACGGCCCAGAAATCCACCAGGACCGGCTGCTCGCTGTTCAGCACTTCCTGGTCAAAATTCGCATCGTTCACTTCCAAAACACCCAATCCAGCCATGATCCTCCTTGCGGACCCGCACCCGTTCATTGTACAGGAAACCGTTTACTCATCCGATGCGCAAAGGCTCTCAAAGTCGCAGACTGCCTCGCGGTTGCACGTCCTCTTACAGCAGGAAGTTCCACACCTGATCGCAGCGCGAAAAATCCTTCTCGTCGCGCATAAATTCCGCGGCTCTGTTGCGAATTTGCACAATGCTTTGCGTGCAAAGAGAAGCGCCCGGATCCCATAAGGATCGCGGGCGCTAGAGCAGCCCTCCCCCAGAACTGCTCACGCAGCGAATGTAGGTGTTCAATGGATAAATAGCAAGCAAACTTAGGTAATAGGTAGTAGTAATCAAATTAGTGATGACTATTCACCTAGGTAATGACCTTAACTTACTGATAACGCACAGCGCTTGCCGTGGCAGCTCCAACACGATCCTACACTGAAACTCATTTACTTTCAATAGTTTGGCTGGCTCCAAGTCCGTGAAAACCGGCAAATCAGCAAGCTCCGCCGAGATGCTGATTTTCGATGGCCTTTCCGATCGCCGCAGAAGCCGCACCGAGCAAGCTCTTCGCGCTCGACAATCACCAGCACCGCCGGTCCCGCGCCGCTCAACGCCACTCCCAGAATCCCGTTCTTTCCCACCAGCGGCAGCAGCAGCGGCAGCAGCGGGCAGAACGGCGCGCGATACGGCTGATGGATGCGGTCCTTCATCGCCAGGCGCAGCAGATCGCCACGCGCCTGCGCAAATGCCAGCCCCAGCACCGCAACCGACTGCAGATTCGCCACCACGTCTTCAATCGGATAACTCGCCGGCAGCACTGCGCGCGCTTTGCTGGTGGCCAGCGGCTCCGCGGGCAGCACCACAATGGCGCGCCACTCCTGCGGCGGATCGACTCGCGCCACGTGCACTCGTCTTGCCTTCGCACACCGCGCTCACAAATCCGCCCAGCCAGCACGCCGCCACATTGTCCGGATGCCCTTCCAGCGCGTACGCCTCTTCGAGAACTGCGATCCGTATTCCAGTCAAGCTGGCCGAAGTGCACCGCCAGCGCGATCGCCGCCAGCCGCGCAGCCGCCGACGATCCGCATCCCATGCCCAGAGGAATTGCGTTCGACCATGCGAATCGCCAGCGGGACAACCGGCCGCTCGTTGGCTGTGCAGGATCTCTTGTACGTCTCGAGAATCAGATTGTCTTCAAGCCGCGCGCAACGCTCCGCATCGCGTCCCGTCGCGGCAATCGAAAACTCCTGCGCCGGCTCGGCCTCGATCTCCAGAAAAAAATCCAGAGCCACGGCCACCGCGTCAAATCCAGGACCGAGATTGGCTGAAGTTGCAGGCAGGCGGAGCCGAAGACGTCCGGCTTGCCTGATCGCTCTTCCCTCTGCCGCTCATCCCACCTTGCCCTTCGATCGCGGCCAGCACCGCGGCCGGCGTCGCATCCACGGCCACCGCATCGCGCCGCAGCGCGTCAATCTCCGCCTCGTGGCCCTTCTTCTCCTCATCGGTCAGCAGCGTTCCGCGATGGAAGTCGATGGTGTAATCGGCATCCTTCAGCGTGTGCCCGGTCAGCACCAGCACCACCGTCTCGCCGGCTGCGGATCACGCCCTGCGCGCGCAGCTTCTTCAGCCCCGCCAGCGTCACCGCCGAAGCCGGCTCGCACCCCAGCCCCTCCGCGCCGATCTCCGCCTTGGCAATCGCAATCTCCGCCTCGGTCACGTCCAGGCACCAGCCGCCGCTCTCCTGAATCACCCGCGCCGCCTTGCGCCACGACGCCGGATTCCCAATGCGAATCGCCGTCGCCCGCGTGTGCGCTTCCACCGGCTCCAGCGTCGCGCCGTGGTTCACTGGCCAGGCTCCGCACCAGCGGATTCGCCCCCGCCGCCTGAATCACGAGATCTTCGGCAGCCGCGCCACCAGTCCCAGTTCGCGCATTTCGCGGAATCCCTTGCCCAGCGCCGAACTGTTGCCCAAATTGCCGCCGGGAACAATCAGGTGATCGGGCACGTTCCAGTCCATGGCCTCCGCAATCTCGAAGGCCGGCGTCTTCTGCCCTTCCAGCCGGTAGGGATTCACCGAATTCAGCAGATAGATCGGCGCCTGCTTCACCATCTCCGTCAGCACGCGCAGGCAGCCGTCGAAGTCGGTCTTCAACTGGCAGGTCACCGCGCCGTAATCCATCGCCTGCGACAGTTTGCCCCACGCAATCTTTCCTTCGGGAATCAACACCAGGCTGCGCAGCCCGGCGCGCGCCGCATAGGCCGCCATCGACGCCGACGTGTTCCCCGTCGACGCGCACGCCACCCACTCGAATCCCCGCTCGCGCGCCACGCTCAGCGCCGCAGTCATGCCCGTGTCTTTGAACGAGCCCGTCGGATTCATGCCCTGGTGCTTGGCGAAGAGCTGATCGATTCCCAGCGCCTTTGCCGAGCGCGGCAAATGATAGAGCGGCGTATTTCCCTCGCGCAGCGAAACCGCGTTGCCAAAGCTTTCCAGAATCGGCAGCAGTTCGCGGAACCGCCACACGCCCGACTGGTCCAGCGCCTCGCCGAGCAGCGCCGCTCCCGCCACAGCCACTTCAGCGCGCCGGGATTCGGCCGGTCGGTCCCGCCGCGCTGGCTCCAGCCCGGATACTCCACCTCAAACAGCTCTCCGCAATGGGCGCAGCGAAAATCCGGCCGCGCCTCCGCGCCCGCGATCCGGCTCCCGCATCCGAAACAGCGCAACTGATGCAGATTGTCGTTCATATCTCTGGTGTTAGCCTAGCAGGTGTACGGCGATTCTGCTGTGGATGGAGGGCTGACCTGCCGATGTCGAAACGATTTTTCGCTGCCATCTTCGCGTTGCTTTTTCGTCGCGCCGCTCGCCGCGCAAGACTCCGCTGCGCGTCGCCGCCGCCGCCGATCTCGAGCCCGTTCTGCCGCCCATCCTCGCCGAGTTCGAGCACGCCACCGGCATCCACGCCGAAGTCACTTACCAGGCCTCCGCCATGCTCACCACCGAGATCGAAAACGGCGCGCCCTTCGATCTTTTTCTCTCGGCCGACCTCAGCTATCCCAAGCGCCTTATCGATGCCGGACTCGCCGACGCCGCCGGCTCCGCCGATTCCACAACCCCCATCACCTACGCCAAAGGCACGCTCGTCCTCTGGGAGCGCAAAGACTCGCATCTTGCCGCCGCCGTCGCTCGATCTGCTGCGCTCGCCCGACGTCTCAAGCGCCTCGCCATCGCCAATCCCGATCGCGCGCCCTACGGCCGCGCCGCCGTTGCCGCGCTCAAGAGCCTCAAGCTCTACGACACGCTCAAGCCGCGCATCGTCACCGCCGAAAACATCGCCCAGGCCGCGCAGTTTGTCGACTCCGCCAACGCCGACGCCGGCCTCATCTCGCTCACCTCCGCGCTCACGCCGCGCCTCGCGCCGACGGCTCGTACTTCGTCATCCCGCGCGATCTCTATCCGCCCATCGAGCAGGGCGCGGTCATCGTCAGCAACACCAAGCAGCGCGCCGCCGTGCATAAGCTTGCTCGACTTTCTCCTTTCTCGCCGCCGTGCAGGCCGAACTCGCCAAATGCCGGCCTCACGCCGGTGAAGTGAACCTCATGGACTGGCAAGCCTTCGCACTCTCGCTCCGTCTGGCCGCGGTCACCACGGCGATTCTCCTCGCCATCGCCGTGCCGCTCGCGGCGCTGCTCGTGCTGGGCCGCGGCCGCTGGCTCGCCGCGCTTGAAGCTCTCGCCACGCTGCCCATGGTTCTGCCGCCCACCGTGCTCGGCTTCTTTCTTCTCGTCCTGCTCGGCCCGCGCACGGCCTTTGGCCGCGGCATTGCTGCCCTGCTCGGCCATCCACTCGCCTTCTCCTTCAGCGGCCTCGTCGTCGGCTCGGTGATCTACAGTCTTGCCCTTCGCCGTGCAGCCGCTGGTCGCCGGCTTCGCATCGGTCGACACCGCTCTCGTCGACGCCGCGCGTCTTCTCGGCGCCGGTCCCGTGCGCCTCGTCTCCAGCATTCTTGTTCCGCTCGCTCGCCGTTCGCTTCTCGCCGCTGTCGTGCTCAGCTTTCTGCACACCATCGGCGAGTTCGGCGTCGTCCTCATGCTCGGCGGCGACATTCCCGGCGCCACGCGCACGCTTTCCATCGTGCTCTACAACCAGGTTGAGAACTTCGACTACGCCGCCGCCGACCGCACCGCGGCCATCCTCCTGGGCTTGAGCGTCCTCGCGCTCGCGCTCATCTACTCCACAAGCTCAAAAGCGCGGAGCGCGGCGACGTGCTTAGTTTTCTCTCGACTGCGCGCCGCGGCAGCTTCCACCTTCAGGTGGAGTGCGCATTTCGCCTCCGATTGGACCGTCATCTTCGGCCCCTCCGGCGCCGGCAAAAGCACATTGCTCCGCCTGCTTGCCGGGCTCGATCGGCCCGCGCGCGGCCGCATCGCCCTCGATGACCGGCGCTCACTGAAACCTCGATCGGACTCGCATCGTCGCGCCCGGCCATCGCCACACCTCGCTCGTCTCGCAGCAGCCCGCGCTCTTCCCTCACCTCAACGCCGCTGCCAACGTCGCCTATGGCCTGCGCAATCTTGACCGCGCGGTCCGCGCACGCCGCGTCGACGAAATGCTCGCTCTCGTTGGCGCAACCGACCTCGCCGACCCGCCGTCCGCAGGATCTCTCCGGCGGCCAGGCGCAGCGCGTAGCTCTGGCTCGCGCGCTCGCGCCCGCGCCCCGCCTGCTGCTTGCTCGATGAGCCTTTCTCCGCGCTCGACGGCGTGGCCAGCGATGCGCTGCTCGAGCGCCTGCAATTGTGGCTGCGAGAAAATCAACGTGCAGGCCGTCATGGCCACGCATGACGTCACGGACGCGCTCGCCATCCGCGCTGAAGTCCTGTTGCTTGCGCGAGGGCCGTCTCGCCGCCCTGGGCCCCGCCGCCGAAGTGCTCGTCGCCGAGCGCGAGCGCCTGCAGGGACGGCTTCAAATGCCGGAAAGCTGATCCGACGTTTTTCACTTCGCCCATCCTTGCCCATCCTTCACTTCGCCGCGATCACCAGCAACGTCGCGTCGTCGTGGAAGCGCGACTCGCAAAATCGTCGACACATCCGCGAGCAACAGCTTGCTCATCTCCGCCGCAGGTGCGCACTCTGTAATCGAGCGCGCAGCGCGCCAGCTTTTCCTCGCCGAATTCCTTCTCGTCCGCCGTCGCGGCTTCAGTAATGCCATCGGTAAACAAGCAACAGCCGGTCGCCGGGCTGCAACGCGATCTACGCATCCTTGTATTCCCACGCCGGAAAGACGCCCAGCACGGCGCCTCCTTGTTCAGCATCTGCGCACGCGCCGTCGGTAATAGAATCGGATAAAGATGTCCGGCGTTGCAATACTGGAACGTCTGCACTTCCGCATCCAGCACGCCATAGAGAAACGTCACGAACTTTCCGTCGCCAGGTTCTCGCACAGCAGACTGTTGACCTTGGCGCAGACACCGCGCGGCGCTCTCCGCGCTGCTTGCGAAAGCGCGCACCGCCGCCTGCACGTTGGCCATCAACAGAGCCGCCGACACGCCCTTTCCGACCACGTCCGCAATGCAGATGCCCAGCCGGCGGCTCGTCCAGCTTGAATACATCGTAGTAATCCCCGCTCACCGTGCGCGCCGGGAGCCATGCTCCCGCGACTTCGAATCCTGCAAGTTGAGGAATCTCCTTGGGCAGCAGCGACTGCTGAATCTCTCTCGCGCGCTCGAGTTCCTGCTCCTGCATCTCGAGCTGCTTCGCGCCCTTTTCCACCGACCGCTCCAGCTCTTTGTTGCGCCGCTCCAGGCGACCTTTCGTCGTATGGTAAAAAAACGAGATAAAGCCCCAGATGAATGTGACCAGAATCGGGAACTTCCAGCCCGTTCGGACCAGATGAGAAAGCGTCTGCGGACTCGGCGGAGCAATAAGCCACACAATGACGCTCGAAATCAGGTAAACCGGAACCGCCGCTATGAGGAGCATCGATAGAAAAATCATCCAGTTAAAAGGAAATGGTTTTCCAGAAAAAAAGACCTGCGACCGATCCATTGCGAGAGAAAGGAGATTCCCGTAGCAGAGGGTGTATACCAAAACCGTGCCCGAATTGATCGGCATGCCAATGGCCCAGAAAACGGCGCCGACAACGACAGAAACGACGATGTAAACAATCTGATCGCGAACGAAGCGCACCAGGGATGGACAAGCCAGACGCATGCCAGCACGCTCTCCTTCACATCTGCGGGGACCAGTAGGATTCTACTCGAGAGCCGTCTCTTGCGCCGCGGAGGGCGGTTGCTGCGCTTCAGGCAAACCCCACCATTTCCGGTTCCATCTCAAGCCGCACGCCGAATCTCTCTTCGACGGCTGCCGAAATCTTTCTCTCGAGCGCCAGGATCTCTGTGGCCTTCGCGCTTCCCAGATTGACCAGCGCCAGCGTGTGCCGCGACGAAATCCCCGCCGCACCCATTGCGTATCCCTTGGCAAATCCGGCCTGCTCGATCAACCACGCGGCGGAAATCTTCACGCACGCCTCGCCATCAGCCCCTTTTCCTACTGGAAAACCTGGGGGTGCGCTTTTGGCGCGTGCAGCAATTTTCTCAACAAGCTCTTTGCTGACCACAGGGTTCTTGAAGAAGCTGCCTGCGCTGCGCAAATCGGGATCACCCACCACGCGCAGCATGCCCTTCGATCGGCGAATGCGTCGTATCATCGTGGCAATTTGAGTCAGATCCGGCTCAACTCCGGCTGCCCTGCTCGTTGCTACTGCGCGTTGCAAATCCACGTAGCGCACCGTCGGCGCTCCGCCTGGCTTCAACCGGTAGTCGACGCGCGTCACAATATACCGTCCCCGATCCGCCGATTGAATCGGCTTCGCCGGTACGCAAATCCGCACGCCGCATTCGAGAACTCGACAAACTTCTGTGTCTCTGCGTCGAACGCCCGCACCCGCTCGATCACCGAAGAAACTTCCTGCCCGTACGCGCCCACATTCTGCACCGGAGTTCCGCCCACGGTACCCGGAATCCCGGCCATGCACTCAACCCCCGCGCAACCTTCCGCAAGCGCCCGCTCAACAAAGTTGTCCCAGTCGGTTCCTGCGCCCACTCGGAACAGGTCGCCATCCTGCTCGATGCCCTTCACGCCAACATGGACCACCAGACCCGCAAATCCAGCGTCCGCCACAAGCACATTACTCCCGCCGCCCAGGACAAACAGCGGAAGCCCGCATCGCCGCGCCCACTCGCTCGCCTCGGCAATCGTCGTCCTCGCTCCTCGCCTCGACAAACCACTGCGCCGGCCCGCCAATGCCAAGGGTCGTGAAGGGGCCCAGCGGAATGTTCGCACGAATGTCCAAAGACCAAGATTACAGGATCGAAACGAATTCGTAACATTCCGTCAAATCATTCTGTATACTGCTATCGACTCTCGCGGAGCACCTTTATGCGTACCCTGATTTGGCGCCTCGCTTTGCTCGTTTTTTGCCTTGTTTCAGTCCGGCCTTTCGTTGCCCAGGCCACCAGCCCGTCTGCCGCGCCGGCAAGCGCCGCAGGCTCGACCTACACACCTGACCCCGATAGCGGCATGAGCGGCCATGTCGAAGGCCTTTTCATCCCGCTCGTCACCGGCCAACCGTTCCACGCCAAAGTCGCAGTCACCATCAAGCGTGTCACTGCCCGACGGCACTGAGGTCGATCAAAAGTACTACACGCTTGTCGCGCGCGACGCGACCGGCCGCGAATATCGGGAGGCGCGTGACCTGATTCCGGCCGACTCCGATCGCGATCCGCCCATCGTCAGCACCAGAGTGTACGATCCCAAAACTTCCCTCATCACAACGTGTACCCCGAGCCAGAGCATCTGCCGCCAGATGACCTTCGACCCCACCCAGCATCCTGTCGAAGAAACTACGGGCGCATCGAGCGACGGCAAGTCCGTGCTCACACGCGACGATCTCGGCACAAAGACGATCGACGGCGTTCAAGCTGTAGGCACGCGTGAAACGCGCACGTTCAATCCCGGCGCATTTGGCAACGACAAGCCGGTCGTGGTCACAAAAGAAATCTGGTATTCGCCGCAGTTGCAGTTCGATCTCTCTGTCACGCGCCTCGATCCGCGCAACGGCACGCAGAAACTCGAAGTCACCGACCTCAAGCTGGGCGATCCGGGCACGGAGTGGTTTGAGCTCCCTGACGGTTATCGGATGGTGCAGGGTCGCGGTGTTCCCAATCGCTCCATGTACCCAGCCGAACTCGAGCCGCTCATCGAAAAAACTGTCTCCGGCATGTCGCCCGAGCAGCTCGCCACGGCGCTGCAGCCCGTTGAAGCCGCGATCGGCGCTTACGCCAAAGCACATGCTGCCGCCTCGCCCAATGACAAGAACGACACCTTTGCCGGCCAGGTGCGCCTGCGCCTTTCTGGCGACCTGCACATGATCCAGCAGATGCGGCTACCGCCAAAGGAACAACTTGAGGAAGCTGACCTGCGCCTCAACGAGACTTTCCGCGAGGTCGCTGCGTCGCCCTGCCTCAACAAGCCGCAGCCCGGCGATCCGCCCTCCATGCCATCCAGCGCAGACGGTCTCCGCGCCGAAGAGACTGCGTGGCTCGCTTTGCGCGATGCCTGGACAGCTTTCCTTGCCAAGCTCTTCCCTCAGAGCGACCCGGCGGGCTTTGCCTGGATGCTGACCAACGAGCGCGACTCCGATCTGCGCCGCCTCCAGAATGTCGAGCGCAACCGGGGCTGCCATACCCGAGGAGTCCATCGAGCCGTTGATCGCCCGCTTCGTCACCGGCCTTACTCCCGACCAGCTCGACGCGGCCCTCAAGCCCGTCGACGCAGCCATCCGCGCCTACGCGAAAGCTCACGCCGAAGCCGAACCCAGCGCAGCAAAACGACAATTTCGTGCGCAGATCGTGCAGCAGCTCTCCTCTGAGCTCCGCATGCAGCAGCGCAACCGCGTGTCCACTCAGGACCAGTTTGAAGAAGCCGATCTGCATCTGAACCAGGCCTTCCGCGCCATCATCGCCTCGCCTTGCCTCACCAAGCCCATTCCCGGCGACCCGCCCAACGCTCCCGTCAGTGAGGATAAACTGCGCGCGGAACAACGCTCGTGGATCGCCATGCGCGATGCGTGGACGGCATTTCTTGCGCAGGTCTTCCCCAACGACCACGACGCCGGCTTTGGCACCATGCTCACCCAGATGCGCACCGGCGAACTAATGCAGATCCAGAACGTCGAGCGAAACCGCGGCTGCACCTTCGCCGACCAATAGATTCGCGCTCGTAGTAACCGTGGGTGCCCCGGGTCTCAAGTTTTGAGACTTGGGACGCGCAGTTGCTCGCTCCCCAGTGTTGCCTTCGGAAACCTAGTAGAATAGCTACAGGCAGCTCCCCTGCCGGAGGCGAACATGTACCCAGAACTGATGGTGATTCCCATGCGCGAGGAACTTATACGCGCCGGAATCAATGAAACCCGGACAGCCGAAGAAGTAGACGCAGCGCTGGCCGAGCCGGGCACCACCCTCGTCGTCGTCAACTCCATCTGCGGTTGCGCCGCCGGCAAGGCCCGTCCCGGCATCCGCCTCGCGCTGACAAACTCCGCCAACCAACCCGATCACAAGATCACTGTCTTTGCCGGTCAGGATCGCGAAGCCACCGAGCGCGCCCGCAGCTACTTTGAAGGCAATCCGCCCAGCTCGCCTTCTGTCGCCATCCTGCGCGACGGCAAGCTCGTCTATCTCATGCAGCGCTCTGTCATCGAGCAGTCCACCGCGCAGGAAATCGCCGCCGAACTCGTCCGCGCCTTCGACGAATTCTGCGCCAAAACGACCGCGTAAGCCGTTTTCGTCAAACCTTGCGAATTGGGCCCGGGTAACGGGCCACCGTCGCGTCCACAGTGAGCAAAGTGATCTCTTCGACGATGGCCTGCGCAATCAGCAGCCGGTCGAAGGGATCTTTGTGTATGGACGCAAGGGAATCGACGGCAAGCACGTGCTGGCCAATGACCGGCAATTCCTCATAGCCGTTTTCGAGCATCTGTCTCCTGACTTCTCGCGGTTCGAAGGGAAAGGCAACGCGACGACGCGACCGCTTTAGGGCAATCTCCCACAGACTTGCGGCACTGAAAACAAAGTCATTTGCAGAATTGTCCAGAAGACTTCGGGCGATTCGATTGATTCCACGACCGCCGATTGGCAGCCATAGGATGAAGTGCGTATCGAGAAGGAACCTCATTCAGCGTCCTTGCCGCGAAACAACTCCTCGATTTCCTTATCCAATTGTTTGTCGATCATTGCGAAATTTCCGGGCAGCGTGTACGCGCCCTTCATGAAGCCGATCCGCCGTTTCGGCTTATTTTTCGAAGTACTGATCGGCACCACCTGCGCCTTGGGCTTCCCCGCCTTGGCGATGATGAACGGCTCGCCCTTTTCGACTTCATCCACGAGCCGCGAGAGATGAGTTTTCGCTTCATGAATGTTGAAGATCCGCATTTCGTCTCCCGGTAAACTAAGTCCACTTAGTTTAGTTTACTTTTGCTCGAGTCGCAAGCACACTCTAAATGCATGCAAAACGGCCTCCCGCAAGGGAGGCCGTCGTTATTTTCCCTGGCAATTGTCCGCTCAGTCCGCCGCCGCCGCCTTGGCCATTTGCTGCACCTTGCTGTGCTTCACCGAGTACGTGAAATAGATGAGAAGTCCTAGCATCAGCCAGCCGATCATCACTTCCCAGGTAATCAGCGCAAGATTGGCCATCAAGTAAACCGCTGATACGATGCCAAGAATCGGCACCAGTGGCACCAGCGGCGTCTTGAACGGCCGCTTCAGCTCTGGATGGCGCACGCGCAGCACCCATACTCCAGCGCACACGATCGTGAATGCCAGCAGGGTTCCGATGTTCACCAGGTCGGCCAGCCGCTCGATGGGCAGGAACGCGGGAAACACGGCCGCAAAGATCCCGAACACTGATCGTGGTAATCCACGGCGTACGGAACTTCGGGTGCACGACCGAAACCCACTTCCACAGCAGGCCGTCCTTTGACATCGAGTAGAAGACACGCGTCTGCCCGAGCAACATCACCAGCATTACCGAGGCCAGCCCAAAGATCGCGCCGATCTTCACCAGCATCGCGCCCCAGCTTACGCCCGTCGCGTCAATGCCCAACGCCACCGGAGCGCCTACGTTCAGGGTCTTGTAACTCACAAGGCCGGTCAGCACCAGCGACACCAGGATGTACAAGACTGTGCAGATAGCAGCGACCCCAGGATGCCGATCGGCATATCCCTCTGCGGCTTTTTGGCCTCTTGCGCTGCCGTCGACACCGCGTCGAATCCAATGTAGGCGAAGAAGATGCGCGACGCGCCCTTGAATATGCCCGCCCCATCCAAAGTTCCCATTCGCGTCCTTGGGCGGAATAAAGGGATGCCAGTTCGTCCTCGCCACCTCAGGGATGCCGAATCAGAAAGTACCCGCCGACCACCAGAAAGATCGCCACCACGCTCAACTTGATAAAGACAATCGCCGAATTGAAGTTCGCCGATTCCTTGATGCCGATCACCAGGATGACCGTGATCAACATGACA
The DNA here is from genome assembly GCA_963758785.1 of uncultured Acidobacteriaceae bacterium. Taxonomy (GTDB): domain Bacteria; phylum Acidobacteriota; class Terriglobia; order Terriglobales; family Acidobacteriaceae; genus Telmatobacter. The sequence continues at coordinate 480,483 of CAVWXA010000002.1, read as the reverse complement.
ATCACCATGGCGATCAGGTTAAACGCAGCGGTCACATGCGGCAGTCCAGCATCGCTCACGCCCGGCGGCAGCGACATCACAGGCATCCACTGCTGCGTGGTAAAGCACGAGCTCGGTTCCCGTGATCGCCGTCAGTTGCGGCGGAATCACGATTCCCAATCTGCTGCATCAGGCTGTTGAAATAGCCCTGCCCAGCCTGATGCCACCGTCGATGCGCCGAATGCGTACTCCAGCACCAGGTCCCAGCCGATGATCCACGCCACCAGCTCGCCCAGCGTCGCGTAACCGTAGGTGTAAGCCGACCCGGCGATAGGAATAATCGACGCGAACTCGGCATAGCACAGCCCGGCGAAAGCGCAGGTAATGCCCGCAAGCACAAAACTAAGCGCCACGGCCGGACCCGCGTAAAGCGCCGCGGCCTGGCCAGTCAGCACAAAAATTCCGGCGCCGATCACGGCCCCAATGCCCAGTGTCACCAGATTTACGGCGCCGAGCGAACGCTTCAGTGTGTGCTCGCCCTGCTTCGCCTGCCTCCTGCGAGAGCATCGACATGGGTTTAACGCGCAGCAGACTGGATTTCAATGAACGACTCCCTCCCTGTTGGATTCGACGGGGTAATCAATGCCTGGCTGGTCTCACGTGCAGTGGCTCGTATCGCAATCATACGAAAGAAATCGCGGCAGCCCGCGCCAATCGTTTTCGCGCGCGACGCCTCGCTTCGGCTCACTGGTCATCAGGGCACTCTTATACTTAACCAACAGTTGTCTTAATTTCGTACAAAGTTTGTGCCGCTTCCGAACAAAAACTGCGTCGTTCTGAGACACTCCTCCGGACTCGCTCCTACCCGAGCGCCTTCACCCACCGCCGGAACTCGGCCGCCGGATCGGCGGCGCGAAAGATCGCCGCGGCCACACCCATCGTGCTCGCCCCCGCAGCCAGAATCGCGGGTGCAGTGGCCAGCGTCATGCCGCCTACCGCAACCAGCACGACGCTCGATCCCGCCTGATCGCGCAGCCTGCGCACGCCCTCCGCTCGAATTGGCGCCTTCGTCGTTTGCTTCGTAGTCGTCGCGAACACCGGCCCGATCGAGAGGTAATCCACCGGCTCACGCAGGATCCCCGGAACAAGCGCCTCGCTCCCGCCAAAAGTCCCCACAATGCGCTCCAGCCCCAGCAGTCGCCGCGCCTCCGCAGGAACGGCGTCTCCCGCATCGACGTGCACACCGTCAAAGCCAATCTGATCAACCAGATCAGCCCGGTCATCGAGAATCAGCTTTACCTGACCAGCGGGCAGCACCGAGCGTAAAACCGCTGCATCAGCCAGCAGCTCTGCCTCCGCGCCAGTCTTGTTGCGGTACTCGAGCAGCGTGACGCCCGCATCGGCCAATTCGCCGCCCAGCCGCCGCAAAAACTCCCCGCGGCCCGCCTGCGGAATGACGGAGCTATCAAGAATTGGGTAAATCTTCGGAAAAGAAAAGGCCATGAAACCAGCCTAGCCGATCAGCGGCAGCAACGATGTGATAGCGATAGAACGAAAGAACAAGGAACAAGATGCGGAACAGGTAGGGAGCTGCAAAATAGGGAAGAAGCTGCTCTTCCTATTCCCTGTTCCCTATTCCCTGTCCTTTCGTTCTCTGCGCTTCTCACATCTCATCTGCCGAAGGCCCGTACATCCCGGGAATCTTCGCGCCGAGCAGGCGCAGATACACACCCAATTGCGCGCGATGGTGAATCATGTGGTTGAGCACCATATCGCGGAAAACCTGGTGCTTCGGATCGTCGATCCACGTCTGCCCGCCAAAGATGAACTGCCAGTGCCGGTCCCAGGTGGCTCCCGTCGTCGCCCCAAGTGCCGCGCGCGTTCCTGCGAGTTCTTTATCGAACCGCTCCAGCGCAGCCGCCTTGCTCGTCGGTACATATGGATCCCATTTGTGGTCTGCGGGAAACTCCAGCTTGTCCTTCGTTAGGGTCGTCAGCGCCCAATCACCTGAAAAATCGGTCAGGTGGCCCGCCAAATGACCTAGGGTCATCGATTTGGGGTGGGGTTTGTAGCTCATATCGGCATCGGTCGGAATGGCATCCAGCATTTTTCGTGTCTTCGCGGTTTCGCGATCAAATTCCGCGATTAAGTCCCTTTGATAATCCATACGTGCAACCTCCTCGTTGCCCACACAGCATAGCCGATCTCAGCCTAGAAAGGCGAAGAAAAAACGAAATAACCTGTGAATTTTGCCGGGCGGCTATCCGTCCCGCCCTTATTTGAAGCGGCTCGATTCAAACCCGGCCGTAAACGCCTCCTGCCAGCCCGCTGCGCCCCCTCCCGGCTCTGCCGTGCCCTGCCCCGGCACATTGATTGGTACCGTGAGCGCCGGAACCGGTGGCGGATTGATCTGCAGGTAGTTCCCGTGGTCAAAGCCCCAGCCATCCGGAATCATGTACGGCGCTTCGAAGTTTTCCGGCCACGCCTGCGTCGGCCCGCAATGCCCAATCGCCGCGTGCCACCACGGGTGTCCCACCGTCAAAATTCCACCCACAAAATTGCCCAGCGGAAAGAGCCGCGAAAGCACCGTGTCCTTCATCGACGCCAGCGCTGAAATCGTTCCGATCTTCGCCGCCGCGGCTTCGAACTCCGTCGTCAGGCAGTCGTCGTCAATCGCTCCGGCCATCAGCGTCAGCCGCCGCACGGGCGTTTTCATATTTGCAATCGTCGCCAGCACCACCCGCGCTCCCAGGCTGTGCGAAGCGAATGAAATGCTCGCCGCTCCTTGAAAGTTCGCGTCCAGAAACGGTCCCAGCAAGGCGCCCGCATCATCGGCAACCCGCGGCTCTCCGGGATAGTCCAGTCCGCGCGCCCAGATCGAATCTCCCGGCCACAGCACGCCCACAAAAGCTGAAGCCGGCCCGAGCTGCAGCAGGCTCCCCCAATTCGATAAGCTCGCAATCCCGTCTGCGCGATTCACATTGAAGCCGTGCGTCGCGAGCAGCACGTGCTGACCGTTGACCGCATTCAGCAGATCGCTCATCACCATGCCGGTGTAGTTGACGAGACTCGTGCCCTGGCAAATTGCAATCTGCTTGGCAAGCTCACCGCCGACCGGCTGAATTCGAAGATCGAGAAACGCTGTCATCGGCGCCTACTTTTTCACGGCTTGTATCGCGTTCGCCGCCGCCGCCAGCGCGCTCGACAAATTCTTGGCGATCGGTGCAAGCGGTATCGCAAGCACCCCTGTAATCAACGCGCGCCACAGATCGTTCGACATCAGATAATCGCCGAACACGCCGCCCTTCAATGTCCATCCACCCAAGAAGGCCAGCAGCACGGCAAAGATTGCCGCCACCACACGCGTCCAGTTCGTATACTGTTGATCGCCGTCCTGGTAGGCCTCATCCAGCATCGCCGTCAGGATCAGATCGAATCGCCCATTCACATCGCTCTCACTGGACGTGAGCGCGGTCCCGGCGGTCATCTTGGTCACAATCGATTGCAGCGCCGCGCGATCCACTCCCGCGGCATCTGCCACAGCCACTGCATTCCCTGTATTCAATCCCAACTTGATCAGCGTTTTCGCCACGGCTTTTTGACTTGCGAGATCCTGGCCGTTGTACCAGTTGGCTCTCAGCGTCTCAAGAATCTTCGCCTGGCTCAGTCCGTTCACCGGTGTTCCCGGCGTCAACCTGGTCACGGTGTTTTTGATCGACGTGAATCCGATGCGGTTCACCCCGCCCCAAAACACCTTGGTCGAATCCACAAGCCCAAAGGCCGCAGTCCCCAATCCCCCCATTGCCGTAATAATGCTCGGCAGATTCTGAAGTATCCCCATGAACTCCTCCAGATTTTCAGGTGTGGTCATACCACTCTAGCCGCACAAATGCTGTGGCGTAAAGCAAAATCTGCGGTCAGATTTTTGAGTTTGGGTACTCCGGTGTGGAATTTCAGGCGGGCTGTTTTTCCGCTTCGGCGCGTGCGGCCAGGAATCGCTCCATGAATCCCGTGTCGAACTCGCCGGCACGGAACCCCGCATCTTGAAAGATCTCCTGGTGCAGCGAAATCGACGTGTCGATTCCCCGCACGATGAACTGGCCCAGCGCCCGCTCCATCTTCGCAATCGCTTCTGCGCGGTCCACTCCATGCGTAATCAGTTTCGCGATCAACGAGTCGTAATAGGGAGGAATCACGCCCTCGGCATACATGTGCCGTATCCACGCGGACGCCGTTTCCGCCTGGCACGTTGAAGGCCGTAATCGTCCCCGCCGACGGCGTAAACTTCTGCGGATGCTCAGCATTGATCCGGCACTCGATCGCATGCCCGCGAATTTCCAGCTTCGGCGGCAAAATCGCCTCCAGCTTCTCGCCTGAGGCAATGCGCAGTTGCGCCTTCACAATATCCACGCCGGTGATCGCCTCCGTTACCGGATGCTCCACCTGGATGCGCGTATTCATCTCAATGAAGTAGAGCTGATGCTTCGCATCCATCAGGAACTCAACCGTGCCCGCGTTCTGATAGCCGATGTTGGTCAGGCAGTGGCACAAAGTCCGGCCCACTTCTTCGCGCATCTTCGGCGTCACCTGCAGGCTCGGCGCCTCTTCAATCAGCTTCTGGTGCCGCCGCTGAATCGAGCACTCGCGCTCAAACAACGACACCACGCTGCCGTGTTCATCGGCCAGCACCTGGAACTCGATGTGCCGCGGGTCTTCGATGAACCTCTCCATGTAGAGCTCGCCGTTGCCAAATGCGTTCGCCGCCTCGGTAAATGCCGCATGAAACAAATTCGGCAGTTCGTCTGAGTCGCGCACGATACGCATGCCGCGTCCGCCGCCGCCGGCCTTCGCCTTCAAAATCACCGGATAGCCCACGCGCTCGGCCCATTCTCGCGCTTCCTCGGCGGTGCTCAGGATGCCGTCCGACCCCGGCAGATATCGGCACCTTGGCCTTCTTCATCGCTTGCCGCGCTTTTTCCTTTTCGCCCATCAGCCGCGTCACTTCCGGCGGCGGCCCGATGAACTTGATATTCGATGCGCGGCACACTTCCGCAAAATTCGCGTTCTCGCTCAGCAGTCCATAACCGGGATGAATCGCATCCACATCGGCAATCTCCGCAGCCGAAATCACCGCAGGCACATTCAGATAGCTGTCCGCCGCGCGTGGCGGCCCAATGCAGATTGCCTCGTCGGCAAATTGCACATGCAGCGAGTTGCGATCGGCCTCGCTGTATACCGCAACAGTGCGAATGCCAAGTTCCTTGCACGCATTCAGCACGCGCATCGCGATTTCGCCACGATTGGCAACCAATACCTTACGAAACATGGGTTCCTTAGAAAGCGGAGTTATCGGGGCTCGTCCGCCCGGCTACACCGGGCGAATCGCAAACAGCGGCTGCCCAAATTCAATCGCCTGCCCGTTCGTTACCAGGCATCTGACGATTTCGCCGGCCGCGTCGGACTCGATCTCGTTCATCAGCTTCATCGCTTCGATGATGCCAATCACCTGCCCTTTTTCCACGTGATCGCCCGGAGAAACAAACGCCGCGGCGCCCGGCGAAGGCGAGCCGTAGAACGTGCCCACAATCGGCGACTTCACAATGTGCAGCCCGGCATCCGCAATCGCTGCAGGCTCCGCCGCGGCTCCGGCCGAACTCGATCCTGCCTGCGCCGATGCGGCCGGTGCGCCCGCAGGCGGCGCGGTCCGCAGCAGCCGCGCCAGTTCGCTCAATCCCGCCGGCGCGCTCTCCTGGTTGAATTTGAGCCGAATCTTCAAATCGCCGCGATCCACGTCAAACTCGGCCACCTGATGCTGCTTCAAAAACTCAATCAGTTCCCGCAGATCTTCGATATCTTGTTTTTTCATTCGTTCCTTAGCTCTCCGCCAGTCCGGGCAAAAATTCCCCATGCAGGCGGATTTCAAAGTTCAATCAGTGCCTTGGGCGCCGGGGTCAGCACCTGTCCCCCGGTGCGTGTCACTGCCACCATATCTTCGATGCGCACGCCGAACTTGCCTGCCAGATAAACTCCCGGTTCGATCGTAATTACCATGCCGTTCAGTAGCCGGGTGGTCTGCCCGGCGCCGACCCTCGGCGGCTCATGAATCTCCAGGCCAACGCCGTGGCCCGTCGAGTGGGTAAATGCCTCAGCCAAACCCTCCCTGCGCAAAACGCTCCGCGCAGCCTCGTCCACCTCCGCGCAGCTTACGCCCGGCGCAACGGCTTCGACCGCGGACACCTGGGCCTCGAGCACCGCATGGTAGACGCTTCGCTCCCTGGGCTTTGGCGTGCCCAGAAAGACCGTCCGCGTCATATCAGAACAGTAACCCTTGTGGATTATACCGAAGTCTAGGGTCACAAAACCCCGGCGCGGCAACTGTGCGGCCGTCGCGCGTCCATGCGGCAACGCTGACCGCTCCCCCGACACAACGATGGTCTCGAATGACATCCCTTCGGCGCCCAGCATCCGCGCCTGGTGCTCCAGCTCCGCTGCAACCTCCATCTCTGCAATGCCCGGCCGCATGAACCCCAGGAGGTGCTCAAAAAGTTTGCAGCCCATCATCGCTGCCTCCGCCATCAAGGTCAGCTCCTCCTCATCCTTCACACAGCGCAGGAGTTCCACATATGGCGCGGGTACCGGCTGAAAGAATCTGCGCCGCAGACGGCTCGGCAGCTCCGCCTTCCACCGCCCCAGTTCCGCCACGGTTGTCCGCGCCGGGTCGAACCCGGCAAAGTCCACGCCTGGCTGCGCGGCCAGCCACTGCACCGCCGCAATCGACGGCCATCCTTGCACAATCTGCACCTGCGCCGCCTGCACTTGTTCGGCCGCCTGCGCTGTATAACGTCCATCCGTAAACAGACGCGCCGTCCTGCGCGTCACAGCCAGCGCGGCGCTTGAGCCGGTGAATCCAGTCAGGTAGCGAACGTCAAAGGGATGGGTGACAACGAGCCCGGGAAGCCCGGCACGCGTCAGCTTGCGGCGTAGCGCACCCATGCGGCGGAAGTGGTCCACGCGCTCAGTTTTATCACAGCGAATGGCGGCCGGCGCCCGGCCATTTGCTCACAAAAATGCGGCTCTGAATGGCAAGCACATCCTTCAAGATCTATGCCTGGTCGCCATAGATCTCTTCCTCTGATAGCACGGGTTGCCCTGCGAAACCTTTCTCCAGCCTCGTCGCAGCGCCAAACATCGGGCCACGCGCCGCAACCACGGGGGCAAAATTCATCATGCCGATGGGCTTCGGCAGATCGTCGTAGATGGCTTCAAAGCCTCCGCGTCGAAAATACGTCTCGTGCCAGAACCCGGTGCCGCCCGAATCCTTCAGAAAGGCTTGCCACCATTGCCGGTGCGGATCGGACCGTGTCCAGGCAAGCAGCGTGTCGACATCGTGCCAGTATTGGCGAATGCCGAGATGCGCGGGAAAGAAAGAGAAAAGAAATGTTTCGTGGTGCAGAAGTCCTTCGGGCTTGGCAGAGACTGAAGACGAAATCTTTGGGCCAAACCCAAACAGCGTTTTGAGGCCGGTGATTCGATTCACCCGCATTCCCAGATAAACGGCAACCAGGTCCGGGTAGCTGGAAAGATCGACGGTCCGCCGATCGACACGTGTCCGCATATCTCAGTCCCCCACAGCACAGGGTACCTTACCTAAAAACGCGTGTGTTGAGATATGTGCGATCCTCGCGAGGTCGTCGCGAAGATCGATTGCACGCCACCCGAAAGAAGACCCACGCCAGGAAAAGCTGACTTCCGAAAAGCTGGTAGCTAGATGCCGGAAGCTGCTTCTCGCTGCACCGGCTTCTTCTTGCTTGCGTCCACTTGGCCCGGTGCGTGCAGCTCGCTCTGCCGGTCCATCCACTCGTCAAGCCGCGAACGCTTGAAGCGCCAGCGATTGCCCAGCTTGAATGCGGGCACAAAACCTTCTGACGCATATTTGTAAAGTGTGTCGGGCGAGATACCAAGGTAGCCAGAGGCTTGACGGATGTCCATCACTTCGCGCACTTCGGGAACCAGCAGGTTTGAGCGGACTGCAGCGTTGCGCATGATTGCCCTCGGAAAAAAAGAGATGCAGGAGGCCAGGTTCCGGCGAACTTGCCGGTGCTCTTGTTTATAACGCGAGTTTATCGGGTAATTCAAGGAATTTCCGGAAGTTGAAGGAAATTCACCCCGTTTCCCGACCCCACCCGACCATCACGCCAGCGGCCTTCCTGTTGAAGCGCAATCAATTGCGGTCGTCCCCGTCACGTTACCCAATCGGTCGGGAGAGTGTACAACTTGATTCCCCCCGGAATTCGCCCAGCCCTTACCCACTCAAACCCTCTCGTCCCAACTCCTCTCGACGCCTTTCCTATTCCCTACTCCCTACTGCCTATACCCTGCTCTTTTCACATCGCCTTGCGCCACCACGCCGTCGCCTCGTCGCTCAGAAACCTCGTCTTCTCGCCCCGGGAAAGGTGGAAATCCATCACATCGTCCTTGTGAAACACGGCGCAGTCCGGCCAACTGGAGTCCTTGTCGAGATGCGTCTCCGTCTGGTGATTATCCACCAGCGTGACTTCAGTAGGGGAGCACTGCACAATGTGCTGCGCATAGAGCCAGAAGGCGTATCCGGCAGGCGGCTCGACGGGCATCTGGTCGGCGATCTTGGTCAGTACCAGGATAAAGACAAACACGGCTGCGAAGATTGCAATCTTCTTCATGGCAAACGGTCACCCTCTTCAACGGTCGCGCTGGAGAAGGTGTGAATCCAGAACCAATTTAGCGTGAAGAACGCCGAGTCACAACTAGTCTCTGCAGAACGCGGCAATTCCACGCCATCCCCGGCCCCCATCTTCATCGAGAATCCACCCATGCGAAAACAACCAAAACTTTGCCCTCCTCCGAGAATCACATAGCTGCTTCGAATTCATTAGAATCAACGAAACTACAAATCGACGATCTGGGATTTTCAAGCAAGGCTTGCCAATTTTCCCTTCTGTGACCGCAATTTGGCGAAGATCCGTCGGCCAACAATGTTTACTGACGTATAACTTCCGGGGGGACGACCACTCGACCGGAACCGAACTTCTCACGAAGCCCAGGTCGATGATCGGGTTGTCGGCGCCACATGCGGTTGCTAGAATTCAAGCGATGACAAGCAAATGTGATTTTCGGATTCGGCGAACAGAGGCCAACCGGGCAAGTTACCCCCAGCTGTTCTGCGATATAGAAACATCCTTCTGGGGACCGACGGGTACTGAAAAGGACAAGGCGTACGTTGCCCAAGGCACCCCGGGCCAGCGCGCGCTCTTTGTAATGACGCTGTTCGCGAGACTCGTGGATGGCGGCGGACTGAAGAGCTTCTTCGAATGTGCTTCCTTCTATTGTTCAGAAGTGACGGATGCTCTCAGCCTGTTGCAGTTCCCTGAAATGCAGCAAGCATTTGCAGAAGGGCTCGCCGTGGTTTGCAAAGGGGAAGCCCCTCCGAGTGACGAAGAGAATGGACGAAGGATGCTTGACGCTCTCACCGAGGACGACACCGGAGAGCTGGACGCCATCACAGAGCGGTTCTATGACGGATCGGGCGTCGAAGAACGCCTCTTTCCCTATTTCAAGAAATACGTTGATGCCCACCCGGAGGATTTCTTCAAAGACTGACCAGTCCCGGTCCCGGTAGGGACGCCCATCGCAGGGCGCCCCCCGGACAGATCCGTACGTGCGCGTCTACGCATACGGCTCTTACGAAGGATGTGTGGCGGCGAAGCGGGCATCAGGGTAAGGGTGTAGGACTCGGGGTATTGGAACCCATCGATCCAAGACAAGGTTGAGACGTTCCCATCGCATCCGTGCGCGCTGACTGCGGCGGACTAACACTCCCCGCCACAACCGGCAGACGCGATTTCTGAAGATGCGCAACTGAGCTGTGTTGCCGGGGACAGCATGGTACTGGTAGTAGCCCATAACAACCTTCCGGAGCCATTCACCGACTTCGGTCGTGCGATCATGCATCCGGCTGCGAAGCTCCGCTTTGAGAGCTTTGAGCTTGGCCACCATCCGCTTCTTCGCCGTAATCCGCCATACGATGAATTGCCCGTCGCTGCTGCGCTGCCCACAGTAGTGGGTGAAGCCCAAGAACGTGAAGGTTTCTGGTTTTCCCTCTCCCCGCTGCTTCCGGTCTCGGGCCGCGAAGCGCCCGAACTCGATCAGTCGTGTCTTGTCAGGATGTAGTTCCAAGCCGAACTTTGCCAGCCTTTCCCTGAACGCTCTCCAGAAACGCTGGGCGTCCGTTCGGTGCTGAAAGCCCACCACAAGATCGTCGGCGTAGCGGACGATGACGACATCGCCTTTGGCCACTTTCTTGCGCCAGACATCAGCCCACAGATCGAATACGTAATGAAGGTAAGCGTTAGCGATCAGTGGTGAAGCCACTGCTCCCTGCGGCGTTCCCTGATTCGTCTCCGACCACTGGCCGTCTTCCGATACCCCCGCCTTCAGCCATTTCTGGATCAGGCGAAGAACCCTCCGATCGGCCACCCGATGCTCGATGAACTTTAAGGCCCATTCGTGACTCAAATTATCGAAAAAGCCCAAAATGTCCGCGTCGAGCAACCAGTTCACTTTCTTCCATTGAATGCCCGCCGTCAGCGCGTCCAGCGCCTGATGCGGGCTACGACCGGGCCGGAACCCGTAAGAGAAGCCCTTGAAGTCGACCTCGTAAATCTGGTTGAGGATCGTCACCACGGCCTGCTGAACGATTTTGTCCTCCAGCGCCGCGACGCCCAGCGGACGTTGCCGTCCGTCAGCCTTCGGTATATAGACTCGCCTTGAGGGTTGTGCCCGGTACGTTCCACGGTGAACCCGGTTGTGCAGATCGATAAGCCGATCTTCCAATCCGGTTTCATACTCCTGCCACCTCACACCATCGATTCCCGGCGAAGCTTTACGCTGAAGCGCGTAGAAGCTGTCGCGGAGTAAATCGACGCTTAGAGCATTTTCTGTTTTACTGTAGACCATCTAGTGCGAGTCTGAACCAAGCCTGGGCATTGCCGGGAGTAATGCATGGCAGGGCTTCTGTGATGGCCTGATCGAGAGTTTCTTTGGTTCGAGCCTGGGCTGCGCGAAGCAGTTGTTTGAGTTTTGCCCAGGCCTTCTCGATGGGGTTCAGATCGGGAGAATAGGGCGGCAGATAGAGCAGCTCCGCGCCGGCTTTTTCGATCCATTGGCAAACTGCAGGCGCCTTATGCGCGCTCAAGTTGTCCATCACCACCACGTCGCCGGGCTTCAGCACCGGGTACAGCAGGTGTTCAACGTAGGCCAGGAAGATATCGGTGTCGGTAGGCTCTTCGATGGTCATGGTTGCGACCATACCGCTGAGGCTCATGGCGCCCAGAATCGTCATGATTTTCCAGTGACCGCCAGGCGTCGCCTCGTGGATGCGTCTGCCTCCCGGACCGCGTGCGTAGAGCCGTGTCATCGAGGTAGTGACACCGCTCTCGTCAAGGAAAATCAGCCGTTCCGGTGAGATCGACTGGATGCGCGCCGCGAACTCTTCGCGTCGCTCGCGGTTGGCTTCGCTGTCCCGCTCGACCGCGTGGAGTGACTTTTTTTCAGCCGCAGACCCAACTTCTTCAACAGATGCCAGATCCGACCCAAGCTGAGCGAAATGCTCGCCTCACTATGCAACTTGGCCTGCAGTTGAGCCAGCGTCAGATCGGGTTTCGATGCCACCCAATCCATCACCTGTCGCTGCGCCGCGACACCGGCACGCCACTTGCGCCCGGGCTGGTGCCGCACCCGCTCGGCCTGCCCGGTGCGGTTCCGTTGTGCGGAGATCTTCTTCGCCCAGCCCACGCTCACCAGGAACCGATCCGCAAGTTCCTCCAGCGTCTCCTCGCCTTGATCGTAAGCAAACAGAAACTTACGGCGCAGGTCATCCCCATATGGCTTCGCCATCGATTCACTCGCCGCGGATCATCGCCACGACAAGTCTACACTATTAAAGAAAATGCTCTAGATGATGGAGCAAAGCAGTAAACCGTTCCTGCTTTTTCCCCTTTGCTGCTTTCCGCACACCGTTCAGTCCCTGGGACATGCGTTTCCCGCTCTGTGTCGGGGGCATGTGAGATGGAACGATGTTCTCCCTCGGCTGTGTCCTTCCCTCCCCGACCTCCGCAGAAGCTTCCGCTCCCTTGTTCGGCTGGTTCACAGGTAGTACGACACAGTCCGACTTCTCCAGCGCGTGCATGTCCGCTGTGCGGTTTATGGCCTTTACGGACCGGCCTTGGTCGTCACACCAAGGCGTGCTGGAGATCTCCCGGTTCTCGTGCATGTTGTTTCTCAGCGTGCGCGGGTTCTTCGACTACGCAGGACCGGAACAGCCACTCGCGAATAACGCGGCCGCCGTGTTGCCTTCCTCCTACTCACCATGGAGTCAGCGTCCTGAACTACCGGTTTTTCGAAGCTCAATAGCCCCGCCCACCGATGCCTCCGTTCTACGCTTCAAGCGACACCTCACGATGACGCCTGCAAGACTAGAGGTCAGGATGGAATCGCTACTTCCTTTCCTGTAGGGCTCCTGCATCCCCTACAACATGCCGGTTTATCCCGGCGCTCGGCGAGTGACCGGCAATCCTTCCCTTACTCAAATCCCGGCCGCATTCGGTTGCTTTCAGGGGGGCGAAGATTCGGCATAGGGAAGGATTGGCGACGATCCAGACTCAACCCAAATCCAGGACCCTGCGGCGTTTGAACTAAGCCTGCGGCGCGGCGGATGCTGCGGCAGCAGTGGTCCCCCAGCCTTTCAGGCCATTTAAGTTTTGGGTCACAAGGAGGTTTTTGTGACCCATCTTCGGCAGAAGATGCTGGATGAGCTCCAGCGTCGGAACTACTCACAGAACACTGTCAACACCTACCTGCACGCGGTAGAAGACTTCTCCAGGCATTTTCACCGCTCGCCAGACAGATTGGGCCCGGATCATATCCGGCAGTATCAGGCCTATCTGTTTCGAGAACGCAAGCTCCAGGCAGGGACGATTGCATTGTGCACCGCAGCTTTGCGATTTCTCTACGTCAAGACGCTGCGACGCCCGTATCTTCCCGAGCACATCCCCTTTCCCAAGCGCCCCAGGCAGCTGCCCGTTGTGCTCAGCCCCGAAGAGGTTCAGCGGGTGATTGATTCAGCAGAGAACCTGATGCGCCGCACCATGGTGATGACACTGTACTCAACCGGCATCCGCTGCTCGGAACTGTGCCATCTCAAGGTCTCGGATGTCGACAGCGAACGGATGGTCATTCGTATCCACAAGGGCAAGGGCGGACGCGACCGCGATGTTCTATTGAGTCCCAAGCTGTTGGAGACTCTTCGTGAGTACTGGCGCTGGATGAAGCCCAAGACCTACCTGTTCCCAGGCACTGTGAACAACTGGCGCGCAGATAAGCCGATTACCCCGAAGGTTGTGTGGGCGGCTGTGAACGAGGCTGGTAAGCGCGCCGGCATCAGTAAGCGCGTTGCACCTCATTTGCTTCGACACAGCTTCGCGACCCACATGCTGGAAGCCGGCGCCGATCTGCGCACCATCCAGGTTCTACTTGGTCATGCCAAGATCGGCGATACAGCACTTTACCTGCATCTGTCCCGTCGCCATCTGCAGGCAGTCGCCAGTCCGCTGGAAGCGATAGAGGTATCCAGTCCCAGCGAGGTAAAGCGGTCCCGGAGGAAGATCAAGCGGTGAGCCGGCCCACCCTCGAGGTGGCCGACATCGTCCGCGCAGCGGGCAACAGATTCTGGGAAGGGCACAAGTCTCACCTTGCATGGGTGCATCGCAAGGTGCTCGATGCCATCGTCCGGTGCCGCACCGCGGCACTGGGTGGTCATCGTGATAAGTGCGTCCGCTGCGGCCATCTGACCGCCTCTTACAACTCATGCCGCAATCGGCACTGCCCCAAGTGCCAGGGCAACGTGCGCGCCAAGTGGTTGGCCGCTCGTTCGGCCGAACTGTTGCCTGTTCCGTACTTCCATGTCGTCTTCACTTTGCCGCACGAACTCTCCGCTCTGATCCTTCAGAACAAGCGACTGCTCTACGATCTGCTCTACCGCACCAGTGCCGCATCGATGATCGAACTGGCTCGCCATCCCAGACACCTGGGAGCCGATATCGGATTTCTCGGCGTGCTCCACACGTGGGGACAGAACCTTGAGCATCATCCCCACGTTCACTACATTGTTCCCGCTGGCGGCCTCGCCCCCGATGGTTCCGGATGGATAGATTCCTCGCGCCGATTCTTCCTGCCCGTCAAGCGACTCAGCCGTGTCTTCCGCGACGAGTTCTGCGACCAACTCCGTGAGTTGTTTGAACAGGATAGACTGCAGTTCCACGGTTCACTGCTACAGCTTGCTTCACCTGGCGCATTCAGCCACTTCCTCTGGCAACTCGGCCAGAAGGACTGGGGCGTCTATGCCAAGCCGCCCTTCGGCGGCGCCGAACATGTCCTCAACTATCTGGCTCGCTACACTCATCGCGTTGCCATCTCCAACCATCGACTCGTGGCCTTTGAGAACGATCGCGTGTCATTCCGCTGGCGGGACTACGCTCACGGCGGCAAGAAGAAGATCATGACCGTTTCTGCCGATGAGTTCCTGCGCAGATTCCTTCTTCACGTCCTGCCCAAAGGCCTGGTCCGCATCCGCCACTTCGGACTGTTCGCCAACCGAAGACGCAGTGCTGAGATCCAACGCTGCCGCCAGTTGCTCGGCGCAACTGCACGCACTGATCCAACAGATGCGGCCAACCAGCTGCGTTGCCCCGCCTGCTTCGCAACCATGCTGGTCGTAGAACGATTCACGAGTGCTCAACTTTACTTCCAGTCCCACCCGAGCCTCGCCACCCCACGGAGGTCCAGCGTTGACAGCTCATAAAACATCCATGGCCCACGATGCATCTACCCCGGTCGCCCCATGGCATGCTCGCGCTTGCAACGCTATCCTATGCCCGCACGCTGCTCACGCACCCTGTATACGGCACTCGCGCACACCTTGCAGCACTCAACTCCGCTCTCTGAAAAGGCTCTTCTCCCTCGGCTGGCTCGGCTCCGTGCTCGCAATAGCCACGATCGGCGGGACGACGCGATTGAAAGTACATAAGTAGATCACCGCATCCGCCGCAAACGCCGCAGGCTCAGTTCAAACGATCCTATCGAAACTGCCCCGGACGAATGCGCCGGGCTCAACCTCGCCTCGTCTGCCAGGGCAGTCCCGATAGGAACCTAACGTTTCACAGGACTGAATGAAAGAGCTGACGCTGATTGACGAAACAGTCTTGAAGACGGGTCGAATGGTGCTCCGCTTGTGAAAAGGAAATCGAACGAGGTCACTTTATGTTTCCGTCCGGATTGGCAAGCGGAGGGCCAATTGGGTTGTCGTGAATTGCTTTGATCGCGGGAGTGATGTCGTAGGCCAGGATCAGCCCGGAGTTCGATTCGACAACTTGCTTTGATTGCTGTTTCGGATTTTGTCCTGGAAGTGGAGGCGGCGGCGGGATCGGACTTATGTAAGCTTGCCCTGGTTCTGGCGCGGGCAGCACTTGCAGCGGCTCGGCGTGAAAGCCCGAGACTACCGCGAAGGCATCCAGTGAAGTACCGTTTCCTGTCACCACTGGGCCGCCGGAGAAGCCGAGGTTGTTGATGCCATCGAGGACAAAGACGGTGATGCCGTTCTGGACCATGGAGGCGGAAAGGGTGCAGCGCTTTACGAAAGGCGACCAGGCCCAGTCAATGGTTTTCGTGGCTTGCGATAATGTGAACTTGCCACCTTCAGCCGGTTTTGAGCCTTTGTTTAGGGTGTAGAACGGTATGCTCGCCCTCCAGCCGCTGCCGTAAGGGTAGCCTAAGAAGTCACAATCTCCCCCAATGGGCACGAGCGCGTGTTGATCAGCAGGGTCGGCGTCGCTCGCTAATTTCATGCTGCCCGGGGGCAAATACTTGGTCAGGGAGTGGTCGGGCGCAAGCACCAGGATATCGATGTCTTTGCCGGGATCGATGGTCGTGAATGTGACCGTTACCCACTTCTTGTCCTGATCCTTATCACCTTTACTGAAGGGCAGCAGGATATTGGCCTGAACAGTCTTCGTCGTGAAGATACCGGGCGGTGCATTCTCGATGCCCGTAAAGATGTGCTTCGCGGTGATCCAGTATTCGCGGTTGTCGACGTTCACAACAAAGACAGTGCCGATACCTTTCGTCGTTTGAATCAGCCGTGTTTGCAGCAGGGCGGGTCTGTTGATGACAATAGATTGACCAAAGCAGGCCGCGCCGGACAAAAGCGTGAGGCAAACCATAATCAAAACTGACCTGCGGCTCATTTATCCTCCAGGAATGCTCCAAGCCCTGTATTGTAGGTCGGTTCGGGTCGTGTACCCCAGCAAAGGGCAACGGCGAACAAGAATTACTAATGGAAAGTCGGCTTTGCGACTGTAACCCTGAATTTTGATGGTTCCGGACGAATGACCGGCTACTCGCAGCCTTGTCCAAGACAGCGATTCAGTAAATTTGCGCAGTTGATTTCATACGACATAGGCATCTTCCCCACCGATAGTGGCAGGTTTGGCCGATGACTCGGTCTGGATGGATTTCTATGTGTTGGGTATCCCTGCTGTCCAAGGAGTTGGCGTATAAGTGCTGAGCTTCTGGTTCATCTGACTTTGATTCTCTCGCTGCTGTCCAACTCTTGACTACCACATCAGCGGCATCGGTAACTGTTCGCAGAGTTTCTTTGCGGCTGGCGGTCCTTCCAGAGGAGTGTTGAGCCATGCCCACAAGTCTCTGAAGATGAACAACTGTTGGCGCAGCAGGGCGGCCAGATTGGAAAGCGACCAACCGAAGCTGGATTTCATCTGCAGGTACTTCAGGATCAGCATGGCGATTAATGCCGTCCATATCTGCGTCTTGACTGCATTGGCGCTGGTGCCCAGGAACGACTTCACTTTTGCGGTTTGTTTCAGCGCCTTAAAGAAAAGCTCGATTTGCCAGCGGTCCTTATAGATCGCGGCCACCGTCGAGGCTGCCAAGTGGAGCAGGTTGGTGAAGAAGACCAGAACCTCTTGCTTGTCCGCGTTCCAGTACTCGATTCTCCGAAACAGGACCGGCGCTTCGCCTTTCTTGCTCAAAAAGGGCACAGAGATGATCTGGTCATTGAGGACGTTGCCTTTTTCCGGAACCGCACGCACTTCAACAGTCGTGTAGACCGTGTTGGATTTCATTCGCGTGACGAAGAAGACCCCGTCCCGCGTCAATTGCCTGAACCACACATAATCGTTGTAGCCGCGGTCAACGGCCAGGATCGTGCCCGCTTTCAGGCGCAAGTCCCGCGCTACGTTCAACTCGCTATGCTTGCCCTCCGTCACCACCGCGAACGAAGGTAGGTAGCCGTCGTGGTCCAGCAACAGATGCAGCTTGATCGCGCCCTTCTGTTGCGTGTATTTGGCCCAGTCGAACATGGTCGCCGACAGCTCTATGACGCTGCCATCCAGACTCATCAGCTTGTTCTTGAAACGGAACTTGCGACGGCCGTGCGCCGCCGTCTCCATCTGACACTTTTCCAACAGCTGCATGAAAATCGACTCGTAGAGTTCCCAAGGACGGTTGGCGTTGGCATACGCCAAGGTCGATTTCTTCGGCGTGACGCTGATGCCCAGATGCTTCAGCGGGGATTCACAACTGGCCAGTCCCATACATACTTCGCGAAGTGAGTTCAAATGCGCCAACTGGCAAAACAGCATGGCCACAAATTGCTCCCAACTGCTGAACCCCTTGGCGTTGCGCTCCGCCTCGTGGTGTTTGACTGCCCGAGCGAACTGCCCGCGCGAAAACAGTTGCAAAAGCTGCGAGTACACACTGCATACTTGAAGCATGGCTGATCCTCTCTTCTCCGAATGTGGTCCTGTCTGGGAACCCACTTCAGAGTAACTGGGGATCAGCCTCCTCAAACATTTCTCGGGTCAAACAGATATCCGCTATTTTGGATAGCAATGGGCTACTCGGAGGTTACTTCGCGGTAAGCATCCATGCAATTGCTGATGCAGGGGCCATGCAGATAAACTCCTCCCACAACTAATGGAAACAGGCGAACCGTTGCCGTTTGGCAAATGTTTGGTTGTTTTAGCGGCACAAACAAGCAGGCCCGCGCGATCGCGCGGGCCTTGTCACTATTCCCTACTGCCTATTCCCTGCTTTTCAGTTCTGGTCGTCGCGTCGATGCAGCGTCGGTGGACCGTCATTCGTATCGCCCGAGCTGTCGCCTGCCTGGGTGCTCGAACCCGACCCCGAACCCGAACCAGATCCCGATCCCGAAGAGTCATCCGGATTGGTGCTCGCCCTGCGCAGCGAAGGTCTGGTGACGCCCTTGGTATCCGTCAGCCGCCGCTTGTTCTCGATGCGCGCCAGCCGCGCCTTCACATCGTCGAACTCCGACGTCGTCACGAGATAATCATCCTTAGCCGGCAGAATGCGCGCAATCTCCTCCTGCGTGTGCAGAATGCGGTCCGGCGTCTGCGGATGATCGCTGAACGCCTTGGCCACCAGTCCCGGCTTGCGCTTCTCGAGCGCCTGCACCTTTTCAAAGAAGCTGATGAAGGCCTGCGGATCGTAGCCCGCCCGGTACATATACTGCACGCCGAGGTAGTCGGCCTGCGCCTCGAACTCGCGCGAGAACTGCAGGAACGTGATCGGAATCGCCAGTTGCGCCGCCTCGTAAATTCCGTACCCCGTCCAGAGTACCCGGTCAGCATGATCTCAGCGGGACCATGCCGATCTGCGCGTAGTTCATGCGCGTCATCTCGCGCGCTGCGTGGTGCGCGCAAACATGCGCCGTCTCGTGCGCCATCACGCCCGCCAGCTCCGCCTCCTCGTCCGCCGCCAGAATCAGCCCGGAATTCACATAGAAGAATCCGCCCGGCAGCGCCATGGCGTTGATCTCGTCCGAATCGATCACCTTGATCGTGAACGGCACCTTGCAGTCGGAGTTCTTCACAATGTTCTGCCCGATGCGGTTCACATACTCGTCCACCACGGGATCGGTGATAAACTGCGTGCTCTTCTCAATCTCATCGGCGTACTGCTTGCCCATCTTGATCTCGCCGTCGGTCGAGTACCAGTTGCCCAACCCGCGCTCGCCGATGTCGCGGTTACCCACCGCGCTCACGTCTTCAATGCTGCCCGGCTTCACCTTGATCATCTGGCTGCCGGGATCGACCACTTTGTCGGGATTCACCCCTTCTGCGGACGCAGGCGCTGCACAATCGCCACCTACCGGAGCGCTACCGGCCTGATCGGCCTGGTCCTTATCCTTATCCTTCTTATCCTTCTTGTCTTTCTTGTCGTCAGATTTTGCCGCTGCGGGGCAAGGAGCCGGTTGCCCACTATCGGTTGAACTTGTGTTCGCCGCGGTGCCCGATGCCTGACCCGATCCCTGACCCGATCCTTGATCAGCCGGTTTCGTCGGCGCCGGAATATCCCCGCCCACCGGCGTCGTTCCGGGAGCAGGAGACGCCGCAGGTGTCGATTGCCCACTGCCGGCAGGCGTCGCCGCAGGCGTGCTTTGTGCCGCAGGCGCGTTTGCAGGAGCAGGCGTCGGAGTCGTCGCTGACGGGTTCGATTGCTGATCTGTGCCCGCGGCGGGCGCGCTTGCCTGTGCCCAAACTCCGGCACTCAGAGCCAGCGCCAATCCTGCCAGAACCGCCAATCTCAAGCCGATGCGATCCGATGCCTTCATGACCTTACCTCCGCCGCGCAGCCGCACTTCGCCCAATCTCTTAGACGTCAGTATCTGCCACTTTGGCAACAAAGGAAAGCGCCATTTCTGCAGGATAGGTCGCGCGGCCCTGCCCGGCTCCCGTTTGCCTGGCAGTTCACTCCCTCACTATCGCTCTTCTTAAGCAACTCTTTGAGCTTCCAACCCCCTGCGAGTACAGTGTAGAAACTACTGTGGAGGCGCCTTGCGGCTGAAGATTCTCGCGGCAGTCTGGTTGGCCGTCTGCGCGGCAACACCCCTGGTTGCCCAGCCTGTGCCTGCTTCTCCCAATTCCTCTCGCCGCGGCCGTGGCCAAACTCCAAGCTCGCACCGCGCAGGCACAGCCCTCCACATCATCGAGTCCGCAGGTCGTCATTGACGCCACCAGCATCGGCTCGCCGCTCCCCCTCGACAAGGACTGGCGCGTTGGAATCACCTCCGATCCCGCCGCCGCAATGTCGGCACTTCAACGATTCGGCATGGGCCATTCGCGACGCCCAGCCTTCCATGGCCAACATTCCCGATCAGGATATCCACGCCGCAACGCCCGGGAATGGCTCGGCCGTCAAAGGTGCGTCGAATTCCAAGTCCCGCTCGCTATGCCTGGTTCCGTCTTCACATCCAACTCGCTCCCAATCATGGGCCGCTCGCACTCCTCATCGAGTTGCCGGTTTCGCAAACCACCTCCATCGTCCTCGGCACACCCGCAGTCAACCCTGACGTCTTCGCCAACGGCAAAAAGATCCAGCCCGAAGGGCCCAATGGAAACGCCCCCGAGCACTACCAGCAGATCTCCCGCATCTACAATCTCGACCTTGCGCCTTCCGACACATCTCTCACCCTGGCCGTACGCACCTTGTACAATTCGCACGGCTACGGCGCATATACCGGCTTCTTTGCCGCCCACGCTTTCTCTCTTGGCAACCCTGGCGATCTTCAGCGCGAGCTCACTCTGTGGTCCGATAGGAGCCTCTACGAACGCCTGCCGCGTCTCGTGTATTCGGTCCTTCTCGCCGTTCTCGCCATTTTCCTCTTTGCTCTTTACTTCGCGCAAAAAGGCCACGTCGAGTACCTCTGGCTCGCATTGCACGAGCTCGTCCAGGCGCCCATCGCCTTTATTGAGCTCGCAGGCAGCTCCGCCCGGATCGATAGCCTTTGGTATGCGGCGCTGGTTTTGCAGCTCGTCATCGCCTCGGCCTACCTTTTCTTCGAGTTTCTGGTCGCGTTTCTCGCTTTGCGCCGCCGTTGGTACATCGTTTGGCTTCGCTACACCGCGCCAGCCCTCGCCGGGGTCGGACCGATCCTTCTCTTCATTGGTCACGGCAAATCCATCGCGGTGCCGCTGCTAACCATCGCATTTTTCACAATCCTCTGGATGTTTGGATGGTCGATCTTCATCTTCAGCACCCTCATCGCGGCTGCGCTCAAGCGCAATTTTGAGGCAGGCCTTCTCCTCATCCCGTTACTGCTCAGCGTGGCGGGCATCATCGAACCCACTGTCACATCCACCATCAGCGAAGACACTGGAAGCCCGGTTGGCTCGCCCTTTACTTTCTACGCCGGTCCCATTCCCATTCACCTCGCGGCCATCGGCGATTACACCGGGATCCTCGTCATCGTGCTCATCATCTTTTTCCGCTTCCTGCGCGTGCAGCGCGATCAGGAACGCGCCACAAACGAGCTCGCCGCCGCGCGCACCGTGCAGGAGCTGCTCATCCCCCAGGAAAAACTGGCCACGCCCGGCTTCGAGGTCGACTCCATCTACAGCCCTGCCAACGAAGTCGGTGGCGATTTCTTCCACGTTCGACCCGTCGGCCTCGATGGCATGATCGTCGTTATCGGCGACGTCGCCGGCAAAGGCCTCAAGGCCGCGATGAATGTCTCCCTCCTGATGGGCGCTTTGCGCAGCACCAAGGAGCGGAGCCCAGCGAAAATCCTAGCCTCACTCAATCGTGTCCTCTCCGGAACCGAAAGCTTCACGACCTGCCAGGCCATCTGGTTTGCTGCCAACGGCGAAATGATCGTCGCCAACGCCGGTCATCCTCCGCCCTACCTCAACAGCCAGGAAATCAGCCTGCCCGGCGGACTGCCGCTAGGTGTGCTCACCGAAATCAGTTACGAAGAGGCCCGCTTCTATCTCCATCCCGGCGACCGTATTCTCATGCTCTCCGACGGAGTCGTTGAAGCGCGCCGCTCCTCCGGCGAGCTCTTCGGCTTTGACCGCGTCCGCCATCTCAGCCAGCAGTCGGCCTTCTACCTCGCTGAAGCTGCCAAAACCTTCGGCCAGGAGGACGACATCACGATCCTGACCGTCCGCCGCCAGGTCGCGGCCGTTGCAGCGTAAGTCCGATTCTCTGTGCTAAATTCTCCTGTACCGTGGAACGCCTGAATCGTTCGTCGCCTCAGAATGCTGCGCCCAACGCTGACGCCGGCGGCATTCATCGCGAATATCCCCGTCAGCCCAGGACACACGTCGCTCTCTTAACACGGGCCTTCGCTTAGCTGACGTACAATTCAGGCGCGCATTCGAACGAGGTTTCATGACAACCAATACGCCCGCACCGGCCAGCGAAATAACCGCTGCCAAAACCAACTCTTCCGCTTCGCTCGCCGTTGAAGCGGTTATCCTTCTTGCCCTCATCGCCGGCGTCATCTATCTCTTCAAAACCAATCCCGCCGCCGGCCGATGGGCGCAGGAATACAACCCCACCGGACTCTGGCAGCTCTCCACGCTCGTTGCTGCTTTGCCCGTCGTCGTTCTCCTCGGCGCCATGGCGATCCTGCGCCTCAAAGCTCACGTCGCAGCAATTGCCGGCCTCGTCACCGCTCTCCTCGCCGCCATCATCGTCTTCCACATGCCTGCCCGGCTGGCCTTCACTGCTGCCGCCTACGGAGCAGGCTACGGGGTCTTCCCCATCTGCTGGATCATTCTTCCCGTCATCTTTCTCTACGATCTCACCTGCAAAACCGGTCGCTTCGTCACGCTGCAGCAGAGCCTCACCGGCATTACCGCCGACAGCCGCCTGCAGCTCCTCCTCATCGCCTTCGCGCTGGGATCGTTCTTTGAAGGCACTTCCGGCTTCGGAACTCCCGTCGCCGTCTGCTCCGCCATTCTCATCAGTCTCGGCTTCCGTCCGCTTCAGGCCGCAGGCCTTTCACTGCTCGCCAACACGGCACCGGTCGCCTTCGGAGCCATGGGCATTCCTCTCATCGCCCTGCATGGCGTCACCGGCATTGACGTTCTTTCACTCACTCGCACCACCGCCTTCATTCTCTTCCCATTCGACATCCTTGTTCCCTTCTGGCTCATCTGGGCCTACGCCGGATTCCGCGCCATGATCGAAGTCTGGCCAGCAATTCTGGCTTCGGGCGTCACCTTTGCCATTGCGCAGCTCCTCATGGCCATTTACAGCGGGCCTTCGCTCATCGCCGTCGTCGCTGCCGCGGCCACCATTGCCGTCCTCGTTGTTCTGCTGCGTTTCTGGCAGCCCCGGCGCACTCTCAACGTCAACCTCGAAGACATCTCCGGCCACGCCCGGCTGCAGCACGGCCACACGGGCGCAACCATCTTCAAAGCATGGCTGCCCTGGTTGGTCTTGAGCGTCGTCGTCTTCGTCTGGGGCCTGCCGCGTGTCTCCGCCTGGATGGACGCGAATACCACTACCAAAATCGTGGTTGCGGGCCTCCACAATATCGTCCAGCGTGTTCCGCCCGTCGTGGCTGCAGCCACCTCGGAGGCCGCGATCTTCAATCTCAACTGGCTCAGCGCCACCGGTACAGGCATCCTGCTCGCCGCCATGCTCGCTGGATTGCTCATGGGCCTCGGCCCCGTGGCCCTCGCTTCCGCCTTCGCGCGAACGGTCTTCAACATCCGCTACACCATCGTCACCATCGCGGCCATGATGGCCATCGGCTACATCACGCGCTATTGCGGTCTCGACGCTACGCTCGGCCTCGCTTTTGCGCGCACCGGCGCGCTCTATCCCTTCTTCGGCACCCTCATCGGTTGGATCGGTACAGCCAGCTCCGGCTCCGACACCGCCTCCAACGTGCTCTTTGGCAGCCTGCAAAAAATCACCGCCCGCCAGATCGGCGTCTCGCCCGTTCTCATGGGCTCGGCCAACGCCGCCGGCGGCGTGATGGGCAAAATGATTGCCGCCCCGAGCATCGTCGTCGCCAGCACCGCCACGAAGACCTACGGCAGGAGGGCTCCATCCTGCGCTTCGTGTTCCTGCATAGCCTCGCCCTTGCCGTTTTGGCAGGAATCGCCGTCTCCCTGCTCGCTTACGTGCCGCTCCTCGGCAGCCTCGTCGCCCACTAATCGGTGTCTAGCTCCCCGGCTCCTTATCTTCCTACTCCCCTATTCCCTACCCCTGTTCCCTGCCCTTGATTTTTCTCTCCCCCTCCGCGCACTGAAGGTGTTACGATATTTTCGCGCTGCACTTGAAATAGTTTCGCAGTTGAAAAGGGAAAGAATGCGCACCTGCTTTCTGCTTAAAGTTCGCCCTGAAAAACTCGAGGAATATAAGACCCGTCATGCCCGAGTCTGGCCTGAGATGCTCAAGGCCCTCAGCGATGCAGGCTGGCGCAACTATTCCCTCTTCCTGCAGCCGGACGGTCTCGTCGTCGGATACGTTGAGGCCGACGATTTTGCCAAGTGCCACGCAGCCATGAAAGATCAGCCCATCAACGCGCTGTGGCAAGCTGAAATGGCGCCCTTCTTTGAGTCTTCAAACGGCCATACCGCCGACGACAAGATGCTGACCCTCGAAGAAGTCTTCCACCTCGACTAACGCTTGCAGCATCGCCGCGCGAGGATGCAGCCTGCACGCTGCGGACTGTAATATGGCTACGCATCAAGTTCCGTCAAAAAACCACGCCTGAAATCCAGGAGGATCCCCAATGAATGACTTCAGTTCCGTGCGCCGAGATTTTCTGCGCGTTGGCAGCCTTGGCATGGCCGGAGCGGCGATTCCCGCGGCCTCCTTCGCCGCGTCAAAAACCAAGAATGCTCCTTCGCAACCGGCTGACTTCAACGTGCGCCAATTCGGCGCTACGGGCGACGGCAAAACGCTCGACACCGACGCCGTCAATCGCGCCATTGAAGCTGCCGCGGCCGCTGATGGCGGCGTGGTCATCTTTCCTCCCGGAACTTATCTCTGCTTCTCCATCCATCTCAAGAGCAATGTTCATCTGCACCTAGAACAGGGCTCTACCATCCTTGCCGCCGAATCTCCCAAGCCCGGCGAAACCACCGGCTACAACGGCGGCACATACGACGCCGCCGAACCCAACACCGCCTGGGACGCCTATCAGGACTACGGCCACAACCACTGGCACAACTCACTCATCTGGGGCGAAAGCATTCACGACATCAGCATCACCGGCACGGGGCTCATTTACGGCAAAGGTCTCAGCTTCGGCGCAGGTCCGGGGCGACCGCCCGTCGCCGGGCAGGAAGGGTCGGGACCTGGACCTTCCGGCGGGACCGCCGCAGCAATGGCGCGATTGACGGGAGACGCAAACGCTCGGACACAGCAAGGCGCCCCCGCGCCGCCTGCCAATCGCCCAGCCTTCAATCCCGCGCGCATGGCCCGCGGCGATTATCCCATGTACCAGGCCGAGCAGCCCGGCGTAGGCAATAAATCCATCGCGCTCAAAAACTGCTACAACGTCGTGCTCCGCGACTTCTCCCTTCTCAAGGGCGGCCACTTTGGCCTGCTGCTCACCGGCGTCGACAATCTCACCATCGACAATCTCAAGATCGATACCGACCGCGACGGCATGGACATCGATTGCTGCCAGAACGTTCGCGTCTCCAACTGCACCGTCAACTCGCCATGGGACGACGGCATCTGCCCCAAGTCCAGCTACGCTCTCGGCTACGCTCGCGCCACGCGCAATGTCACCATCACGAATTGCTTCGTCAGCGGCTGCTATCAGCTCGGCACCGTGCTCGACGGCTCCTGGAAGAAATTTCCCGCCGATCGCCGCGCCTTCGGCACCGGCCGCATCAAGTGCGGCACCGAGTCCAACGGCGGCTTCATCAACATCACCATCTCCAACTGCGTCTTCGAGGGCTGCCTCGGCTATGCGCTCGAATCCGTCGATGGCGCACTCCTTGAAGACATCACCATCAGCAACACCACCATGCGCGATCTCGGCTGCGGCCCTTTCTTCCTGCGTCTCGGCGCGCGCCTTCGCGGCCCCAAAGACACCACCAAGGTCGGCACGCTCCAGCGCGTCCTCATCAACAACCTCGAGTGCTACAACGCGCCCACGCGCCAGGGATCAATCCTCTCCGGAATTCCCAATTACCCGATTGAAGACCTCAAGCTCTCGAACATTTATGTCCAGACCATCGGTGGAGGCGCAGCCGATATGGCGCAAGTCGTGCCTCCCGAGCAGGAGGATGGCTATCCCGAGCCCGGCCGCTTCGGCAACATGCCTTCCTCGGGATTCTTCCTCCGCCACATTCGCAATCTCGAAATGAGCCACGTCGAAATTGCCAACGCCACGCCCGACGCGCGTCCTGCCTTCTCCTTCTTCGACGTCGAGCGCGCCGACTTCTTCGCCATCACCGCGCCGCGCAATTCAGGCGGAGCCTTCGCGCTGCACAACGTCAAGGATCTTCGCGTCGGCTGGAGCCGCGCCGCCGCCGATACCACCCTCGACACCATCGACAACAAGCTCCTCTAACCGATTGGCGTTTTTGTATCAAAACTGGGCGCCCCGTTCCAGCTCTGCCAGGGCGGGGTACATCGCTGACGCACATCCAATCCTTCGAATGCCCACCGTCGCCGCGCCTTCTTTATGTAGCGCCGGTCTCCCGACCGGCTGCCCTGTGGGCCTCCAGGCCCGCACAAATTGCTAGCGCCGTGGCCCGCTGGCCCGCTAACTCGCTGACTTGCCAGCCCGCTGACCTGCTGCCCCCTCCCCGTTACCAAATGCTCTCCCACCTCGCATTTTGTCTTTCCCGTCTCTGCGTGCGAATGCTACGCTCACAGCCATGCGCGGGAAATCCCCCTATCTTCTTGGCGCTGCACTGCTCGCTCTCTGCCCAGCCCTTTTGCTCGGTGCGTCGCATAAGCACAAGGAAGCTCCGGCTCCGCCGCCGGCACCGGGCATTTCCCTCGGCAATTCCGCAATCTCGCTAACCGGCCCGTGGAAGTTTTCTCCCGGCGACTCGCCCGAGGCTAACGATTCTCCCGCCTGGGCGCAGCCCGGCTTCGATGACTCGAGCTGGAGCACGATCGATCTCACGCCTCAGCCCGGTTCCTTCGACCCAACAATGAACACGGCCGGGTACGTCCCTGGTTGGACCGCGAAAGGCTTTCCCGACCTGTCCGGCTACGCCTGGTATCGGCTTCGCGTCCGCGTCTCCAATCCCACTCAGCCTCTTTCTATCAAGATGCCCGCCGATTTTGAAGACGCCTACCAGGTTTACGCCAACGGGCAGTTGGTCGGCCAATTCGGTCAATTCGACTCCATTCCTCCCACATCGTTTTTTTCGAGGCCGGTGGTATTCATTCTGCCTCCGCCCACCGCGAATGGAGGCATCGAGCTGGCGCTGCGTTTCTACATGTCTCCGGCGACCCCAATGAGCACTTCCAGCGCCGGCGGCATGCACTCCCCTCCCGTTCTCGGTCTCCCCTCTTCTCTGCAACTGATCGAGTCCGCAGAGAAAACGAATTTCGCTAACGGCCGCTTCGGTTCGTTGCCCGCCGTGCTTTTGTTTCTTCTCCTCGCCCCCGCAGCACTTTGGTTCTGGCTGCAGAATCGTCGCGAACGCACTTTCCTGTGGCTCTCCCTGGCGCTCGCGTCCAGTATCCTCTTCAGCGCATTCAGTGCGCTCTCTTACTCCACTTTCTGGTTATCGCAGAGCGCCGCGGTACTGTGGCTCAACGTCGTCCTCGATCCGCTTTGGCTGCCCGTGTGGATCATGGTCTGGTGGCACTGGTTCGGCCTCACTCATAAGCGCTGGATTCCGCTCGCCGCCTGGATCATGACCGCAGCCAACGTCCTCATCGAGTTCTGTGCGTTGTCGTCCTCCGGCATCTTCGGCATTTCTTCGTTGACGGCTCGGCATTCGCTCAATAATGTGTCGCTGGTTCTGCTCCTGGCCACGTGCGTTTTGCTGCTCGTCGTTCTCGTCGAAGGCTTTCGCCGCGACCGGACTGAAGCGCTGCTGGCTTTGGCTCCCATCGTGCTCCTTGAGATCGCCGCGTTTTTCATCTACCTCTCGCCCTTATTCAATATTCCCTATCCCGGCCTCCATCTGTATGGCTTCTTCATTGACGCCGGAGATTTTTCCAATATTCTCATGGCCCTTGTCATCGGCGCGCTCGTCCTGCGCCGCTTCCTGCGCAGTCGCGTTGCCGAGGAACTGGCCCGCCAAACTACCCAGCTGGAACTCGAGCAGGCCCGCGAGTTGCAGCAGAATGTGCTCTTCCCTGGGGAGATTCACTCGCCGAGCTTCACCGTGGAAGCCCAGTACCACCCCGCCCAAACCGTCGGAGGTGACTTCTTTCAAACCGCACTGGGCCTCGATGACAGTCTCCTCATCGTCGTCGGCGACGTCTCCGGCAAAGGCATCAGCGCTGCCATGCTCGTCGCGGTTTTAGTGGGTTCCGCGCGCACCCGCGCCGATGAATCCTTTGATCCCGCTTCCATGCTCGCCGTGCTGAATGAACGCCTCATCGGCCGTACAGGCGGCCACTTCGCCACCTGTCTCGCCGCCCAGCTCCATCCCGACGGCCGACTGCGCATCGCCAACGCGGGCCACCTGGCGCCCTACCTCAACGGAGCGGAGCTGGCCCTGCCCGGGTCGCTGCCACTCGGTCTCGCCGTCAAAATTGAGCCCTCCTGGCAGGTCTTTCAACTGCGCCCCGGCGATAAGCTCACCTTCATGACCGATGGCGTTGCCGAGGCGCGAAATTCCAAGGGCGAGCTCTTCGGCTTCGAGAGGGCGCGCATCCACTGCAATGAACCCCTCGACGAAATCGTTCGCCGCGCGCAGCAATTCGGCCAGAACGACGACATCACTGTGTTGCGCGTCGAGTACACCGGCGGCCGCAACGAACCACTCGCCGGCGATCACGCCTGATCCACTCCATCACAAAACCCTAGGCGGCCCGCATACCGTAACTGGATGCCCCGTTCTAGCTCTGCCAGGGGGGTAGAACGCTGACCCGCCGACTTGCTGACTTGCTAAATTGCCGCGCCCCTCAAGCCGCCATTTCTTCAGGCTTCGCGGAATGCTGCACCACGCGCAGGTTGTCCAGCGCGTAACTCACAAACCTTGGCTCAAATCGCTTGGATTGCTGCATGAACCGGCAACTCGCCACCACCTGGTCCACAATAAACTTCGGCTGGTAGCGTGCCAGTTCTAGCCCCTTTTCCTTTTTGAGTTTGTACACGATGGTCTCGAACACTTCGCGTGTCAAATCGAATCCCTGCTTCGCGCATTCGTTCTCAAAAATGACGCGGTAGGATTCAAGCGTCGGCGCGCCCACCTCGATCTTGTACGGAAGCCGCCGCAAGAACGCCGCGTCCATCAATTCATCCGGTTCCATGTTGGTTGAAAAAATAATCAGCTCCTCAAACGGAACACAGAAAGTTTTTCCGGTGTGCAGCTTCAGATAATCCACGCCGTTCTCCAGCGGTACAATCCAGCGGTTCAGCAGGTTGGCAGGTGAAACCATCTGGCGTCCAAAGTCGTCGATGATGAAGCATCCGCCCAGCGCCTTCACGTGCAGCGGCGCTTCGTAATAATGCCCCGTCGAGTCATAGCGCAGATCGAGCATGTCCAGCGTCAGCTCGCCGCCGGCGATCACCACCGGTCTGCGGCACGCCACCCAGCGCGCGTCGAATACTTCGCGCCTCACCAGCGAAAGCGGATTATCGTCGTCCGGTCCCGCGGGCTCAACTGCCGTGTGCACGCTCGGATCGAAGACCCTGATCGTCTGATCCTCGACCAGGATCGCGTACGGCACATAGATTACATTTTCGAATACTCTCGCCAGGCAATGCGCTACTGAAGTCTTCCCATTCCCCGGCGGACCGTAGAGCAGCGTAGCGCGCCCTGAGTTCAGTGCCGGCCCGCACTTTTCAAGAATCGCGTCCTCGAACGTAAATCCCGCCATCGCTTTCCGAATTCGATCCACCGTCACCACTTCATTCGTCAGCTTCTGCAAGCTCACCTGGTTCGTGAACTCCTCCAGCGTCACCGGTGCAGGCCCAATGTAACCCGACCGGTTGCGCAAATCGAGCGTCCACCGCCGGCCCTCCTCCGTCATCGCGTAGCTCACCTCGGCTAGGCTGCCCCCCTCGCGCGCGCCCAACGTCATCAGCAGCTTGCGCTCCACTGCCATTCGCACCAGGTCCAGCACAATCTGGTAAGGCAGCTTGATGGCGCTCGCGAATTGCCGCATCGACTCCAGCCGCCCCGCGTGGATTAGCTTCATCAACAACCCCATCAGGTCCGCCGCTTCCACTCCGGTCGCGTCAATGTCGGCTGGCTCGGCCGGCATGCGATGCAAAAAGGCATCCAGCTGGCTTTGCGTCATCGCGCCCATCGCCACCAGGCATTCTCCCAGCCGTCCACCGTGCGCCTGCTGGCACGCGATCGCGCGATTAATCTCCTCCTCCGTGACCACCTTTCCGCGGATCAACAGGTCACCCAACCGCAGCGGCGTAGCGATGGCGCACCTCCTCGGACGGTTTCACCCTCCTCGTCCTTCATCGGCGCGCACCGCAGCATGTTTAGCCGGAGTATTCTCACAGATTAGAGACCTCCATGCCCGCAAACTCCACGCGCCAACCCGCTCTCTTCATTCCCCACGGCGGAGGGCCCTTTTTTTTATCGATTGGACATGGGGTCCACCCGACACCTGGCATCGCACCCAGCGCTTTCTTGAAGGGCTCGCCGCCACGCTTCCCGCGCCGCCAAAAGCACTGTTGGTCGTCAGCGGACACTGGGAGGCGCAGGCCTTCAACGCGGGCTCCGCTGCTCACCCGCAATTAATCTTCGATTATTCCGGATTTCCGCCCGAAACCTATCGCCTCACCTGGCCAGCGCCCGGCGATCCCGTGCTCGCATCGCGTGTCGCCGGACTTCTGGCCGCCGCAGGCCTTCCCTCCGCCATTGACTCGCATCGCGGCTACGACCACGGCGTCTTTATTCCGCTCAAGGTCGCGTTCCCGCAAGCCGAAATCCCCGTCGTCACACTGTCGCTCGCCGCTTCGCTCGATCCGGCACTGCACCTCGCGGCCGGCCGCGCCCTTGCCCCGCTGTGCGATGAAGGCGTGCTCATCGTGGCGGGCGGCATGAGCTTCCATAATCTCGGCGCCTACATGCGCCCTGAAACGGTGCCGCGCGCCCGGGCCTTCGATGCGTGGCTCACCCAGGCCATCGAATCGCCTGCGCCCGACCGCGATGCATCACTCGCCGCGTGGCGCAGCGCGCCTAATGCGGCCTTCGCCCATCCTCGCGAAGAACACCTCGTTCCGCTGTTCGTCGCTGCCGGAGCAGGCGGCGACGCACCGGGCCGTCGCATCTTCACCGACGAGCCCATGGGCGCGGCCATCAGCGCCTTCCGCTTCGATGGATAGAACCCCGATCCATCCCACACTCAGTTCTGAGCTTCCTGTCCATGTAGTCCCCATCGAGAGATCGGCGTACCCGCAGTCGCATACACGCGCCTGCAAGTTGCCAACCGGCAATCCCAGGTTCGAGAAAATGACGGCCCTGCCTCTTTCGAGGACCCGCTTTCTCCTGAATCGCTTGTTATAACGGGGAATCCTGCTCCACAGACTGTAACGGCTGCAAACGGCGCGCGCAAGCCATTTTCTTCCTGGCATTTTCGCCATTTCGCGTGCCCGGTGCCGGCTCCAATGGCGCCAGATCGTGTTGCGTAGATCACATACAAGCCCCCCGATTCCGGGCCAAACTTTCTTTGGCAGGAGGTTTATCGACCGGGCCGGGCCAAAGCAGTCTCTGAAAACACACGATTTCCGAAAAACTGCTCGAAGCACCAACACTGCGATCCGGAACCAAACCGAAGGGAATCTTAGCGAATGAGCAATTTTCGCGATTTTCACCACGGCACTTTTGAAGGCCTGTGGATCGACGGCAAGGCCGTCTACGTGTTTCTGGCATCGGAAGCAGGAGAACGCTACGTGATCGTCTCCGAGGGCGTCGTCGCGCTCGCCGTCGAAGGGGTCAAAGCCGGGAATATCATCTCTGAAGTTGCGGTGCGCGGCCCTGGGCAGGTGCGCTATCAGGACATCTTCACTCTTTACGCGCCCCAAGTCGGGCCCTGCGGCGAAGCTCAGGTCGCCAACCTCGTTGACAAAGCCCGCATTCAAGGATGGAAAGTCATGGAGATCGTTCCCACCTACGGAGCAAGCTGCCTGCTTCTCACTGCCTCCCTGCAAGTGCTGTCCCGCGAGGTTTGGCTGGGACGATTTGCCGCCAAACTTTCTCGTTAGTTCGCGCAGATCACTCGTTTCAAGAATAAGCTTTGGAACAAGGGCACGACTTTCCCCAAGGTCCCCGGCGACGGGTCCTCGCCGCTGAAGTGGCTTCAGTCCGGCCGAAACTGGCCCTAAAACATGAAGTTTCAATCCCTGGATTCGTTCCCAATCCGCGAGCCCGTTTTTGAAATACACTCTAGGAATCGCATTCACTGGGAGAGCTCAATGCACACCAACATCGTTCCCCTCATCGCTCTTACAATGCTCGCGCAGGTCGCCGGCCTGGCGGATCGGACGCAAGCGCAGCAGGCTAAAACGCCATATCCCGCCATGGCCCCGCTCGAGCAGTACTTGATTTCCGACGAGAAATCTGAAATCGAGTTGGCACGCAGTGCTGCTCCGGCATCCATTGCGGAGGGAGCCGAGGTGATGGTGCTGGGTCGGGACGGATATACGACCGCCGTGAAAGGCACGAATGGCTTCGTCTGCTTCGTGGAGCGGTCATGGGGCGCCGCCACCGATGAGCCGGAATTCTGGAACCCCAAAATTCGCGCCCCCATTTGCTTTAATCCGGCAGCGGCAAGGACCTTTGCGCCCATCTTTCTGATGAAGACAAAGTTGGTACTGGCAGGGAAAGCGAAGACCGAGATTGTTGCGGCCACCAATTCGGCATTGGATAAAAAGGCGTTGCCCACGCTCGAGCCGGGAGCCATGTGCTACATGATGTCGAAGCAGCAATATCTGAATGACCGCGGCATGAGCTGGCATCCGCATGTGATGTTCTTTGTTTCGGGTGACGAGGCGAAAAACTGGGGAGCCAATCTGCCGGGCTCGCCGGTCATTGCGGCGAATGACCCAGAAGAACGCGTGACGATTTTCATGGTCTACGCTGGCCAGTGGTCAGACGGTACGCCCGCTCCCTCGATGCAGGACTGATATCCGAGCGCAATTGACTCAGCCCGTGTGATGGTGCTTGTGCGCAACATAACGTCCAATCATCCAGCCCACCGCGCTTCCCACGAGAACGTCAGAAGGAAAGTGCTGACGCGCCAGTACGCGTGCTGCGCTCACACCAGTCGCGAGGCCGTAAGCAGCAATCTGCGTCAGCTTCCCGTCGTATTCAGTCGCAATGACCGCAGCGGACGACCAGGCGATAATCGCATGGTTCGAAGGAAAGGATGAATCGAAGCCGACACTCGATTGAAAAAATCTTCCCTTCGCGTTATCTACGGTCGGGCGCTCGCGCATCGAGATGGCCTTGAGGACCTCAGAAACGGCGAGACTATCGAGCATGGCTTCTCCGCCGAGAATGCCTGTTTCGGTTGCGTGATCGTCGTGATGCAGTGCTCCCAGCGCAAAGATTGTCGCCGGAGCGGCCACAAATCCGCCTGCCAGAGCATCGGAGGCAGTGGAGGCCTTGTCGTTCAGTGAGGAGTTCTGCAATCTGGAAGAAGACATCACCTGGTGATCGGTAGTGATGACCAGCGTGGTTCCTAGTACGAGCAACGCTGGGCCAAGGGCGTTGGATTCGCGGAGGCGTGCGGGGCTGGTCCAGATGGCTTCCTGGTCCTCAAGGACTCGGCGCGGTGTGCCGCCGACCGTGACAGGGTTGTCGTTTGTCTGAAGCTGCGGAGATGGCGCCTCGGGCAGACTGTCAGTTCTGTCCTGTGCGTGCGCCGGGCAGGTAAACATTGGAACTAAAAGCGCGGTGAAGAGAACCGGGACCAAACCAGGCGGGTGGAACTGCGGCAGAACGATCACGATGAGATAGATGCTAAATTACCTATCGATCGAAGCTAAATGAACAAATTGTCACTTCTGTTGAAGAATCGGACCACGTCGATTGAGGCCGAAAGTATTCTCACTGTTCTCAACCGCTGCTGCGACAACTTTACATTCCCGATGCTTGATAACGGGTATTTCTATCTGGCGGCAGCGCGTCTCTCGCTTCATCGTTCAGCAGCGGACTGGGCGATGGTGTTCGAGAAGTTTGGCTATTCGCCTCGTACCGGGCAACCGAACCTCTTTATCGAAACCTTCGCAAGCACGCTTTGCAATCGCGATATTGTCGAAATCTATGGCACCGGCGAAGTCTATGAAAAATACCTCGCGAACCACCTGAACAACGAGCTTCGCGCCGTCTACCCGATAGACGGGAATGAATGGATAGACGATCAGGAAGGCGTGGCAAAAGATGCAAAGGAACTGATCCTTCGCGGCCACAAGCTCGCCATTCCTTCTCACGACGAATATGCGCGGCGCGGCATTACCTTGGAGGAGCCACCCCACGTAAAGGTCTATGAGCTATTGTAGGTTCGTCGCAGACGTTGCGCGTGATTCGGTGCTCGCAACCGTGCAGGAGCGTCGCCACAGTATCCTGCCGGGGATGAGCCAGATTCTGCAACTGGAAGACTGGTACCATCCAGATGTCTAAAAACCCGATGACCGCCCAAGCGGCTCCGAAACTTTCCAACAACTCGCCCAGGCCCTCGCTACGGGAAATGTTACCTTGTACAAGCCCTCGCGATTCTCCCAACACGCATTGGCGAAATTGGCCCGAAGGTGGGTCTCTGTAGCTGTTCGTGGATACCCGCGGTGGCCGTTCGTGGATGCCCGCGAACGAACAAATCACCCTGTAGAATCTGGCGCCAGCAGGAGGATCTTCCCAATGCCGCCCTTCTCCCCCAGCACGTGTGCTTCAGCCGCATCACGCAACGGCATCCGGCGGCCGATAGGCAGAACGAACTTGCCATCGCGCACGTCATCGGCAAACTCGCGCACCTTGGATGGATCAGGCTGAGCACGCACGCGCGTGATCTTCACCGTGGGGTTTTTGGCCGCCGCACTTTCCGGCAGCACGGATGTGTAACCAAACGAGCCGCCCTGTTTTACTTTCCCGATCAGCTTCACTGCAACATCACCGCCAATCGTGTCTGCAATTGCATCCACCAGGCTGAATTTCTCAATGGCTTGATCGTCATCAATCGCGAGCACGTCAGAAACCCCGAGGGAGCGGGCGTCCTCCACCTCTTTCCCGCGAACGCCTGCAATCACCTGCGCGCCGATCTTCTTCGCCGTGTGCACTGCCGCGCGCCCAACACTGCCCAGGGCTCCCGTGATCAGAACAACCTGGTCCTTTCTCACGTTTGTCGCAACGCGCACGAGCTGGTCTCCGGTGAGCGAAATCAGCGGGATCGCCGCCGCGTCCTTGAGGTCCACGCCATCGGGCAAATGGGTCACCTGTGAATCGTCCACTGCGACCAACTCCGCATAGGTCTTGTTGGTGAGCGCCAGAACGCGGTCGCCGGTTTTGAAGTGCATCACATTTGCGCCCACGGCACGAACAACGCCGCTCACGTCACGGCCCAGAATCGCCGGAAACGTAAGCGGAGAATTCTTCTGCATCGCCCCCGAACGCAGCTTCCAGTCGATCGGGTTCACGCTAGCGGCCGCTGCCGCAATCAGCACCGTACTTCCGCTGATCTGCGGATCGGGAACGTTGTCTTCAAATTTCAGATTCTCGGGACCCCCGTACTCGTGCAGCACTACTGCCTTCATCGCGTCTCTCCCACAGCTCCAGAAATATTCAACCTCAAATCAGATGCGGGCCGCTCCTCGCGTGTCAAGCACCGGGACCCGAAACAAGCCCACCATCTCTGACTTAAGTTGTTGTTTTCCCGACCCCTTGTTCCCTCGTATCTTTGGCCCTCGTTTTTGCAGATTATTTCTCGCAAAGCGCTACTCTGGTACTGGGATCGATTCAGTCACGCATATATGCGTAGTCCCGCTTGCTCTCGGCACCCGCACACGGTCGCAAGAATCTCTGTTTTGAAGAATTTGTCTTTGAAGTTCCTCAAAAATAGAGGATTTGCGGGTGAACCGTGCAGCGCATCGCGCTGAAAACAAAAGAATCGCCCGGCGGGGGGAATAGGGGATGGGGACAGCCTTGTCCAAGACAAGCGATTCAGTAAATTTGCGCAGTTGATTTCATACGACATAGGCATCTTCCCCACCGATAGTGGCAGGTTTGGCCGATGACTCGGTCTGGATGGATTTCTATGTGTTGGGTATCCCTGCTGTCCAAGGAGTTGGCGTATAAGTGCTGAGCTTCTGGTTCATCTGACTTTGATTCTCTCGCTGCTGTCCAACTCTTGACTACCACATCAGCGGCATCGGTAACTGTTCGCAGAGTTTCTTTGCGGCTGGCGGTCCTTCCAGAGGAGTGTTGAGCCATGCCCACAAGTCTCTGAAGATGAACAACTGTTGGCGCAGCAGGGCGGCCAGATTGGAAAGCGACCAACCGAAGCTGGATTTCATCTGCAGGTACTTCAGGATCAGCATGGCGATTAATGCCGTCCATATCTGCGTCTTGACTGCATTGGCGCTGGTGCCCAGGAACGACTTCACTTTTGCGGTTTGTTTCAGCGCCTTAAAGAAAAGCTCGATTTGCCAGCGGTCCTTATAGATCGCGGCCACCGTCGAGGCTGCCAAGTGGAGCAGGTTGGTGAAGAAGACCAGAACCTCTTGCTTGTCCGCGTTCCAGTACTCGATTCTCCGAAACAGGACCGGCGCTTCGCCTTTCTTGCTCAAAAAGGGCACAGAGATGATCTGGTCATTGAGGACGTTGCCTTTTTCCGGAACCGCACGCACTTCAACAGTCGTGTAGACCGTGTTGGATTTCATTCGCGTGACGAAGAAGACCCCGTCCCGCGTCAATTGCCTGAACCACACATAATCGTTGTAGCCGCGGTCAACGGCCAGGATCGTGCCCGCTTTCAGGCGCAAGTCCCGCGCTACGTTCAACTCGCTATGCTTGCCCTCCGTCACCACCGCGAACGAAGGTAGGTAGCCGTCGTGGTCCAGCAACAGATGCAGCTTGATCGCGCCCTTCTGTTGCGTGTATTTGGCCCAGTCGAACATGGTCGCCGACAGCTCTATGACGCTGCCATCCAGACTCATCAGCTTGTTCTTGAAACGGAACTTGCGACGGCCGTGCGCCGCCGTCTCCATCTGACACTTTTCCAACAGCTGCATGAAAATCGACTCGTAGAGTTCCCAAGGACGGTTGGCGTTGGCATACGCCAAGGTCGATTTCTTCGGCGTGACGCTGATGCCCAGATGCTTCAGCGGGGATTCACAACTGGCCAGTCCCATACATACTTCGCGAAGTGAGTTCAAATGCGCCAACTGGCAAAACAGCATGGCCACAAATTGCTCCCAACTGCTGAACCCCTTGGCGTTGCGCTCCGCCTCGTGGTGTTTGACTGCCCGAGCGAACTGCCCGCGCGAAAACAGTTGCAAAAGCTGCGAGTACACACTGCATACTTGAAGCATGGCTGATCCTCTCTTCTCCGAATGTGGTCCTGTCTGGGAACCCACTTCAGAGTAACTGGGGATCAGCCTCCTCAAACATTTCTCGGGTCAAACAGATATCCGCTATTTTGGACAGCAATGGGATGGGGAGGGGGTACCGAAGAGTAAACATACCGTCACAGGTGCATGAATGCCAACGAATCGTGAACCGAACCCGGTGAACGAGCACTTGCTGGCAACTACGCACGACCGACTACAAGCTAACTGCGCTAGCTCCGCTTTTCTCTGCTCTCTGTACCCTGTTCTCTGTTTCCTGCTCTCTAGCTTTTCAACCAGTCCTTCACCTTCTGCGTCATTACGTCGCGGCCCACATCGCTGATGGCGTTGGTCAGCGGAATCTGTTTCGGGCAGGCCTCCACGCAGTTCTGCGCAAAGCCGCACTCCTGGATGCCGCCGTCGCCGGCCAGTGCGCGCAAACGGTCTTCCTTGAAGACCTTGCCTGTGGGATGGTTGTTGAAGAGCTTCACCTGCGCAATGGTGGCTGCGCCAACAAAGCCAGTTGCGTCATTGAATTGCGGACAAACCTCCATGCAGCACGTGCAGCTGATGCAATTCGAAAGCGGGTAGTTCGCCTCCTGCTCCTGTGGGTACACGCGCGGCCCCGAGCCCAGGTCGTACGTTCCGTCTACCGGCACCCATGCCTTCACGCGCATCAGATTCTCAAACAGAACCGATCGGTCGACCTGCAAATCGCGCACCAGCGGAAACTTCGACAGGGGTTCCAGGCGAATCGGCTGTTCCAGATTATCCACCAGCGCCGAGCATGCCATGCGTGCCTTGCCGTTGATGCGCATCGCGCACGAACCGCAGATCTCCTCAAGGCAATTGGAGTCGTAAGTGATGGGAGTGGTCGGCTTGCCGTCCGCGGTCACGGGATTGGTGGCGATTTCCATCATCGCCGACACCACGTTCATCCCCGGCCGCCACTCCAGCTCAAACCGCTCCCAAATCGCCGGCGCCTCCGGGCTGGCCTGGCGCTTAATTTCAAAAGTGACTGTCCTGTTTGCCATGGTCCCCTTCTACCGATTCACCGTGTGCACCCTCACGACTCTCATCCAAAAGTCTGCTGCATGCAATGCCTGCATGCAATGCCCGCGTGCAATGCTATTTCGCTGCGTCGTAACGTCGCGGTCGTGGCTTGATGTACTGCACATCGACCTCTTCGAACTCAAATCGCGGTCCCGCAATCTCGCCCGTAAAACTCGCTTTGGTGGTCTTCAGGAACTTCTCGTCGTTGCGCTCCGGAAAATCGGGCTTGTAATGCGCACCGCGCGACTCGTCGCGCAGCACTGCGCCCTGCACAACGGTCCGTGAAAGCTCCAGCATGTTCTTCAACTGCCGAGCGAACGCAAAGCTCGTGTTCGCCCATTGGCTCTTGTCGCTCAGGTTCACGTTCTTGTATCGGTCTAGCAACTCCACGATCTTCTCGTCGGCCTGCTTCAGGCTCTTGTTGTAGCGGATCACCGTCGCGTGCTCGGTCATCTCGCGGCCCAGCTCGCGCCACAGCCTGAATGGATTCTCGCCGCCCTCGTTGTGCATCAGGTTGTCGTTAATCTCCGCCTGCCGCGCGATCTCAGACGCTGCGCCGCCATCGCCTTCGGCTGCGGCTACGCTCTTCGCGTACTTCACTGCATTCGGCCCCGCCTGAAATCCACCGTAGATGCAGCTGACCAGTGAGTTCGCGCCCAGCCGGTTTGCGCCGTGATATTGGTACTCGCACTCGCCGGCCGCAAAGATGCCCGGAATATTGGTCATCTGGTTCACATCCACCCAGAGTCCGCCCATCGTATAGTGCATGCCTGGGAAGATCTTCATCGGCTCCAGGCATGGGTCCACGCCGACGAACTTCTCGTAGATCTCGAGGATCCCGCCAAGCTTGCGTTCCAGCGTCTCCCGGTCGATGTGCGTCAGGTCCAGGTAAACCATCGGCTGGCCGTCGAGCCCGAGACCCAGTTCATACACCACCTTGTGAATGGCGCGCGTCGCCACGTCGCGCGGAACCAGGTTGCCATACTTCGGATACCACTCCTCGAGGAAGTAGAACCGCTCCGCTTCGGGGATTGCCTTGACGGCGCGGTTGTCGCCCACTGTGCGCGGAACCCACACCCGTCCACCCTCACCTCGCGCCGACTCCGACATGAGCCGCAGCTTGTCCTCGCCGGGAATCGACGTGGGATGCACCTGGATAAACTCGCCGTTCGCGTAGTACGCTCCCTGCTGGAAGATGGCCGACTGCGCCGATCCCGTGCACACTACGGAGTTGGTGCTCTTGCCGAAGATGGCTCCGATACCGCCCGTGGCCAGAATCACCGCCTCCGCCGCGAAAGCCCGCAGCTCCATCGAGCGCAGGTTGAGCGCGACAATGCCCCGCGCCACGCCCTTGCCATCGATCACCGCCGAGAGG
Organism: uncultured Acidobacteriaceae bacterium; assembly: GCA_963758785.1. Lineage (GTDB taxonomy): Bacteria > Acidobacteriota > Terriglobia > Terriglobales > Acidobacteriaceae > Telmatobacter. The sequence continues at coordinate 440,491 of CAVWXA010000002.1, read as the reverse complement.
AACTCCCACCCCTCGAACTTGTGCACCCTGCCCTCGGCCTCGTACCGACGCACCTGCTCGTCGAGCGCGTAGAGCAGTTGCTGCCCAGTGGTGGCCCCGGCAAACGCGGTGCGATGGTAAAGCGTGCCGCCAAAGCGGCGGAAGTCAAGCAGCCCCTCCGGCGTGCGGTTGAATGGCACTCCCATCCGATCCAGCAGATCCACGATGGCCGGCGCCGCCTCGCACATGCCTTTCACTGGCGTCTGGTTGGCCAGAAAGTCGCCGCCGAAGATCGTGTCGTCAAAGTGCTGCGCGGTGGTGTCGCCCTCGCCTTTCAGGTTCTTGGCGGCATTAATGCCGCCCTGCGCGCACACTGAGTGCGAGCGCTTCACCGGTACGATGGAGAACAGATCGACTATCCCTCCCGCCTCGGCAATCTTGATGACCGCCGCCAGCCCCGCCAGCCCCCCGCCAACCACAATGATCCTGGGTGATGCCATTGTCTGCTAAATCCTTTCTTGCGCTAAAGGGACCGCACCATCAAGCAGGGCGATTGCGGCAAATCAACATTGCGCTGCACCTGCGCCAATGGGACTGTCTCGGGCGTGTTCTGGTACTTCGGCTCGATAAACGCCCAGATGCTGGCGATTCCCATTACAGCGAGAGCCACGCCCAGCACCAGGCAGACATAGCCAAAGCGTCTGCGCGCAGTCTCTCCCGGCGTAATGCCCCACTTGGCGGCGAAGAGCCACACGCCATAGGCAAAGTGCCAGCAGACGCAGATCATCGCAATCACATAGACGGCGACCATCCACGGATTTGCAAGCTCGTGCTGCACCTTCCAGAAGGCGGCGCCGGGATTCTCGGGCAGCATCACGCCCATGAACCGCTGCCGCAGCACGTGCTGAATGATGTACGCAAAGGCGACGATGCCAGTGTACCGTTGCGCCAGATACATCCAGTTGCCGGCCCACGGGTAATACACGATGTTCGATTTGCCGCGCAGCCAGATGTAGACGCCATAAATCGCGTGATAAAGGATGGGCAGGAAGATAAAAACCCACTCCAGCACTCGCACCAGCGGCAGGCTATTCAGAAACTTCACCTGCTCCCCGTAAGCCACCGGCCCCTTCAGCGCCTCGAAGTTCGAGAGCAGGTGCTCGAGCAGAAATGCGCCGATGGGAATAATCCCGAGCAGCGAGTGCAGCTTGCGCCAGATAAAGCTGGTACCTTCGCCGGCGCGCAAAGGTTCAACGCCGCGGCGGACTTGAGGCGCTGCAGAAGTTTGAGCTGTTGCCATGGAGAATTTGGCTCCTGGGTACGATACAAGCTGAAGCAGTCTTAGATTGAGGGACGGAAGCTCGCGTTTTGATCCACCTGCATTATTCGAGTCCAATGCTGCACTCGTCAAGACGGCACTCCCACGCTTTGAGCTTTTGGACAAGTGCGGTGGAAGGTCAGCGCGACAACATCGGCAGAAGGGCAGCAATCGCCCGCCCGCGATGGCTCAATGACAACTTCGTTTCAAGATCGATCTCGGCCATGGTTTTGCCGAGTTCCGGCAGATAAAACAGCGGATCGTATCCGAACCCCCCGGTACCGCGCGGCGCATCCAGAATTACTCCTTCGACTGTGCCGTCGGCGATCTGGCAGATCTCGCCATCGCGCGCAGCGACCAGAGTGCATTGGTAACGGGCCGTCCGTAGCGTGGCGGGGATACCGTCCATTCGTTGCAGCAAGAGCATGTTGTTCCACACGTCGGTGTTGTCGTTGGCGTCGGGCGAGTCCACCAGGCCGGCGTCTGCCGCAAACCGCGCCGAACGCACGCCAGGTGCGCCGCCGAGCGAATCCACTTCCAGGCCGGAATCGTCGGCCACAACCAGTTCGCCGGGAACAAATCGCGAATAGTAGACGGCCTTGGTCGCCGCGTTGGCCAGGAATGTGTCTCCGTCTTCTTTAGGAGCGGAGATGTTTTCGATTCCAGGCAGCGACTCGACGACGATGGCATGGGTCTGCGCGGCCGTACGAAAGTCACGCAGCTTGCCCGCGCTGGTGGTGGCGGCATACAGGCGAAGGGCCATGCAGAAAGTGTAACGGGATGGGCCGTACCGCTCGGCTTCCGAAGATAGGCTAAGACGTTTGCATGAACATGAGAAGGATTGAGCGCATTGACAAAGCGCAGAGAGGTTGCATAAGGTTGTTCCGCCCGAAACAATTTTCATTGCTCCTGACGCCCAATCAATGCGATGAGTCAGGCCGGGCTTTCATACGAGGGGCTGGCTCCCGAATCGATTGTCCAAATCTGAAGACATGCAGACCAGCTTTATAGAATTCGAGGAATCATATGAGTTATGAAATGATGCGCTTGATGGCCCTGGGAGTGGTTTTGAGCACAACCCCAATCAGTTCGTCAGCGCAGCAAGCCGCCGCCGCGGGAGCGGTGGGACTGCAGGTCGATAACCTGACAAATCCTCTCGGCCTTGATGATCCGGCGCCACGTTTCTCTTGGCAGTTGCGCGATCCCACTCCGGGCGCAAAGCAAACTTCCTATTCGCTGCACATCGCTACCCGACCTGAGCTTCTGGAATCTGATCAAGCGGATGTGTGGGCAACCACCGCTTCCGATTCCGAGCGCTCCATCGGAATTCCGTATGGCGGACCTGCGCTCAAGCCCTTCACGCGCTATTACTGGCGTATCGCGCTGCGGGGCGCCGGGGGCAAATCGTATCCGGCAAGTGAAACTGGCTGGTGGGAAACCGGTCTGATGACGCAGGATGCCTGGCGCGCGCAATGGATTGGCTACGAGACCCCGGAAGAGGCCGCGGTTCGTCACGCGCCCGCCGTCTGGATTGCCAATCCAGAGGCGAAGACACCCGCCGTGGGAAATGGCCCCGAACAGCGCTTTGACTACCGAACTACGGTCGATCTCACAAAGCCGGTGCGCTTTGCTGCGCTCTACGCCGCCGGGCAGGACACTGTCTCCGCGTGGGTGAACGGCACGCAGGTCCTTTCTGAAAATCCATTGCCGCCTTACAAACAGATGCCGTGGAAGAAATTCGTCCGCGCCGCAGTGACTGCGAATCTGAGCACCGGTGCCAACACCATCGCCATCGAATCGTTGCATTACGTCGTCAATCCGAACGGCATGGCCACCGACGATGCTCCGCCGTTGATCGCTACTCTCGTGGTGGAATACAAAGACGGCAATTGGGCGACTTTCGCGAGCGAACCTAGTTGGAAGACGGCAATCCACGCGGCCGGCGGCTGGCAACAGGCGAAAGTCGACGACTCCGAATGGAAGGCAGCGATCACCTGGCAGCCGCTTTCGGCGCGCCGGTCTGAGTCGTTAGGAGAACCCTGGATTCCCGATTCTGTGAAAGCTTTGCGGCGTGAATTCACAGTGGTCGCACCTGTGAAATCAGCACGTCTGTATGCGACAGCGCTGGGAGCATACGAAATATTCCTGAACGACAAGCGCGTGGGTGACCAGGTGTTGGCGCCGGGCTGGACGGACTATCGCGAACGCGTGATCTACCAAACCTATGATGTGACCGACATGGTAATTCAGGGCAATAATGCGATCAGCGCGTGGCTTGCGCCGGGGTGGTACGAAGCGCCGCTCGAATGGTTCCAGCAGCCGAATAACTACGGCTTGACGCCCCCAGCCCTGCGTGCGCAGTTGCGCATCGAGCATACCGACGGCAGCGTGGAGTGGATTAATACAGATAATCGATGGATGGCAGCCTCGCCTGATTCTTTTCGATCCGAGATTTACGACGGCGAGACGCAGGTTGGCAGCGCTTCTACGCCAGGATCGGGTGGAGAAATTCCCGGCATTCCGGTCGGATGGAATCGTGCCGAGGTGATCGAACCCAAGCCCGTCAGGATTGAGGCGCAGGACTTCCCGCCCATCCGTGTCGAGCGAACCCTGCAGGCCAAATCGCTCACAGAGCCCAAGCCGGGAGTCTTCGTTTATGACTTCGGACAAAACTTTTCCGGGGTAGAGCGCGTGCTGCTGCACGACTCGGACGGCGTGATACGACTGCGCTTTGCGGAGATTCTCAATGCCGATGGAACGATTTACACGGATAATCTGCGTACTGCAAAGGCCACCGACCACATTATGCTCAACGGAAGATCCGTTAACGAATTCACACCGCAATTCACTTTCCATGGCTTCCGTTATGCCGAGCTCACTGGCTTGCGGAGCGCGCCCGATAAGAACGCCGTCAGCGGCCTGGTCATCCACACCGACGCGCCGTTCACCGCAAAGCTCACCACCGGCAGCTCGATGATCAACCAGCTCTGGAGCAATATTCTCTGGGGCCAGCGTTCGAACTTTGTCGGTTTGCCTACTGACTGCCCGCAGCGGGACGAGCGCCTGGGCTGGATGGGGGACGCGCAGGTCTTCTGGCGCACAGCAAGCTACAACATGGACCTCGCGGCATTCTCGCGCAAGTTCGCCGCCGATATGCGCGGCACGCAATCCGGGACTCCGTTCTACGGTATCTTCTCGCCAGGCACCGTGTCGCAGAATGCCGGTTGGGCCGCCGCGTGGAGCGATGCAGGCGTGATTGTTCCCTGGACCTCGTGGCTGCAGACCGGTGATACAGCGATCATCGAGCAGAATTGGGACGCGATGACAAAGTATCTCGAGGCGATCGCGGCCGAGAATCCTGACTATCTGTGGAAGAACGACTACGGCCAGCCGTTCGGCGACTGGCTCTCGCCCGAGGGCAAGACGGACGAGGTGCTCATCGCCACAGCGTATTGGGCTTACGACGCAACTCTGATGCGCGAGATGGCCAGCGCCACCGACCGCACTGCCGACGCTGAAAAATACGCGCAGTTGTTCGAGAAGATTCGCGCCGCATTTCAAAAACAGTTTGTGCACCCAGATGGTTTTGTGCCCGGCGCCGACAACGGCCCTTCGCAGTTCGGCATCATCAATAACCCGAACGCCAAGAGCAGCGGCGGCGATACGCAAACGGGCTATGTGCTGGCTCTTCACATGAACTTGCTGCCCGACTCGCTGCGCGCTTCGGCTGCCAAACGGCTGGCCGACAAAATTGAAGCCAACCACGATTTGCTGGGCACAGGCTTCCTTGGCACACCCTACCTTCTTGAAGAGCTGACCAAGGCCGGCTACACCAAACTGGCTTACACCCTGCTTCTCGATACGCGTTATCCGTCGTGGGGCTACATGGTCACGCACGGCGCGACCACCATGTGGGAGCGTTGGAATGGCGACCAGATGCTTGGCGATCCTGCCATGAATTCTTTCAACCATTATGCGTATGGCGCGGTAGCCGAATGGATTTATCGCTACGCGGCTGGAATCGATACCACCGCGCTCGATCCGGGCTTTCATACCATCGTGCTGCACCCGGTCTTCGACGCGCGGCTCGGGCACATCTCTTTTGATTACGATTCGCCATCTGGCCCCATACACTCTGACTGGACGGTGACGGGACAAGTCGCCGAATGGCACGTGACGATTCCCGCCAACACCATGGGGTGGCTTCCCGTAGCCGCGGACGAAGCCGCGAACTACAAGCTCGACGACGCGCCGTTGACGCAAAACAAGTCTGCCCACGCAACTTCACGAAACGGAATGAGCGGATTTGAGTTGGCGCCCGGCAGTTATACATTTCAGGTTGGGATTTCGTAGCAATCGCCTTCCCCACGGCTGTACAAAGTACACATGCAACCGATAGGCTTTGAGTTTGCCTGCAAAAGTTGTGTGCGTCGCTCAGGATAGTTACAGCAGTTTCGGAAATTGTGTATCCGCATTCACGACATCTGAGTCGGAGCAGCCACCAGGGAGCGACGAAATTCGTGAACGCTTTGACCGAACACAGTATTTCCGAAACTGCTCTAGAAATGGAGCAGGAATGTCGACATTGATCCTGGCAGGAATTGGGTGGCATTTCGTCGGGGCGGCGTTCGCTGCGTCGTTCTATGCGCCGATTGAAAAGGTGAAGAAGTGGTCGTGGGAGACCACCTGGGCCCTGATGGGTTTTTTCTCGTGGATTCTGCTACCCCTCTCACTGTGCTATTTCGTGCTGCCGAATTTTCACGCGTTTTATGCCTCAATCGACCCCAAAACGATGTGGATGGTTGCACTCTTCGGCGCCATGTGGGGCGTGGGCAACGTGAGCTACGGACTTACGATGCGTCACCTCGGCATCTCGCTCGGCGTTGGCGTGGCGATCGGCGTCACGCTGGTTTTCGGCACGGTGATGCCGAAGATCATTCAGGGCCAATATGCCGATTTGATTTCCTCCCGCAGCGGGCACTGGAATATGGCCGGGATACTCGTGGCGCTCGTCGGGATCGCTGTGGTTTCTTATGCCGGCCACCAGAAAGAAATGCAAATCGGCGCGGAAGCGAAAGAGTTTCACGTTGTGCTCGGCCTGGCGCTCGCGGTGATGTGCGGCATCTTCTCTTCGGGCTTTAACTTCGGGCTCTATGCGGCAGAGCCTATCCGTAGCGCAGCCCTCACGCTGGGTGTAAGCCCGCTTTTCGCGCGAATGCCTTGCTACGTGCTCATCATGGGTGGCGGCGCCATCGTGAACATGGTTTACTGCTTCAGCCGGCTGGCATTCAAAAAGAGCCTTTCACTGCGCGCCGATCTGGGACAACCTCGCGGCGTGATCGCGAAAAATACTGCTCTGGCGGCAACCGCCGGCGTCATGTGGTACTTGCAGTTCTTCTTTTACTCCTGGGGCGAGGCCCATATCCCCCAAAAGCTTGATTACGTGAACTGGATGCTGCACATGAGCCTTTACGTGTTGTGTGGCGGGATCGTTGGCCTCGCGCTCGGCGAGTGGAAGGGCGTTGGCAGGCGACCTGTTCGCCTGCTCTGGGTCGGCATTCTCGTCATCGTAGTGGCCGCCAACATGGTGGGCCTGGGAATGGCATCGTAATCCTGTTCATCGGACTGCCGTCAAGATATTCAGCTCTGACTGAGTCTCCATCGCGTGCCTTCGTGGAGCCGCCAGCCATAGAGCCGCGTGTCAAGAAAGTGTCTTGTCAGGGATCGGGATCGTGATTAGACTGACCCCAATACTGATGGTCCCCTCCTGCAGACCCATGCGGCGATTGTGGGCGATGGCACGCTCTCTCGTTTGTCGCAGAGGGGCCGGCTCGTTTCACCTCGTGGCGCCAACTCGCTCTCGCGCTACAAGCCATTCGTATCGCGCATTTTTCTGCGCAATCTTCTGTGCCCTGTTTGCGCTTTGTTTTGCCGTGCCTCATGAGGTGCTTGCGCAGGATGCTTCCATGCCTGCCGAGACCTTCGACTCTGCGACAGTCGTAAGCTCAAAGCCGGCCCCATCCAGGCGCTCGGTCGAAAGCGATTTGACCGTGGAAGGATTGGTTTCTTACGGCAACTACAGAGTTCTTGCGTCGAGTGAAGATTGCAAACTTTACGACATCGGCATCGAGTACGATCGTCACTCCTGGGACCGATTTCTCTGGGCGCGGCGAGACTATGTGGCTGAGATTTTACCCATGCTCCTTTTGAACCAGCCGACCCAAATGTCCATTTGGGGGAGCCCTCAATCCGCCTCGCGGAAAACCGTGCCCGGCCTCGATATTTCACCCATTGGCGTTCGCTTGCTATGGAATGACAAGGGAGCCATCAAGCCCTACTTCACTGCGAAGGGCGGCTTCCTCGCCTTTACGCAAAAGGCGATCTCCTCAAAAGCAACCTATGAAAACTTCAGCCTGCAGACCGCTGCAGGGTTGCAAGTGAAAATGAATGACCGCTTCGATTTGCGGCTCGGCCTGTTTGGCGATTTTCATTTTTCCAACGGGTTCATTACAGCGATCGACCCAGGCCTCGATGTGATGAATGCAACGCTGGGGCTTACATACCACATCGGGAGCAGACGAGACGGGGCGCATTAACCGTTCGATTCATCAGGATCGTTTCCTGGCAGCGGCAACTCTGAAGCCATTCCCGAGGTCAAAAGGTCGTCACGAAGTTTTTCTACAGTCGAAAAAACCAAACCCTTCATGCCAAGAGCGAGCGCGGCGTCAATATTGGCAGGGCGATCGTCGATAAAGAGTGTTTCTCCGGGATGAGCGCCGAGCTTTTCAAGTACATACCGGTAAATCCGAGGATCCGGTTTGGCAATGCGAAGCTGATAGCTCCACACCAGCACATCGAAGTGCGAGAGCCACGCAAAGTCTCGCTCCATTTGCCGATGTATCGTGTCGCCCATGTTTGAAACGATGGCCGTAAGCAGCCCTCGCCGCTTCAACTCATCCTGCCAGTCAAGCATCGCCTCGTTCCCGTTCATCCACATCCGGGCATCCCACACAACCAGTTCTTCGATCTGCGATTCACTCAGCGTGAGCCCGGCCTTCTCTGCAACCTTCCGCCAAAAGGTATGTCCGGTTAGCTCGCCCAGGTCGAATGCGTGCCGGTCTGCCCAATAAAAGCTATCGAGTTGGGGCACGGGAAGCCCGATGATGCGCACCAGGGCGGCATGCGCAAACGGGTCCGGTGGACCGGTCAATACCATTCCGTAGTCGAAAACCACCGCGCGCAGCGCCAATCCCAGCTCCCCCTTGACACCCTTGTATTGTTGAGAGGGGCGCCTGTTTTATTGTGCACGATCGCCGGCCACAACGCCGGCGGCTGCATGCCGAACTGCCTTGCGGACGGTTTCAATGCGCTTTTCGCGGAGAACGGATTGGAATACGGAGGAGAGCGAGCTGGCGCGCGCACACCGCCGGCGGCGACTGGCCGGACTGCCAATCGCCGATCTCACCGCCTCGAACCCGACTCGAAGTGGATTTACCTACCCGGCTGGCTTGCTCAACACGCTCGCTGATCCGCGCGCCTTGGACTATGATCCGCAGCCCAACGGCATTCCTTTTGCGCGACAGGCCGTTTGTGACTACTACGCCGCGCATCACGTCGCTCTCGACCCCGGCCAACTGGTGCTCACCACCAGCACCAGCGAAGCGTACAGTTTCCTGTTCCGCCTGCTCTGCGACCCGGAAAGCGAAATCCTCATCCCCCAGCCCGGCTATCCGCTCTTTGACTTCCTTGCCACGATCGACGACGTGCAACTGAAGGCCGCACCGCTGGTTTACGCGGACGGCTGGCAGATTGACCCCGATGGAATCCGCCGGGCGATTTCGCCTCGGACGCGGGCCATCGTCCTTGTGCACCCCAACAATCCCACCGGGCACTTTACCAAGCCCTGGGAGTCGGCGGAGCTTGCCCGCCTCTGTCGCGAGTTCGACCTCTCCCTCATCGTCGACGAAGTCTTCCTCGACTACGGCATCGGTGCCCAGGCCTCGAACTTTGCCTCGAGCTTCGCCTCGGGTCTAACTGATATTCCGGTTTTCGTGGTAAGCGGACTCAGCAAAATTGCCGGCCTGCCGCAGATGAAAGCTGCATGGATCGTTGCCACCGGGCCGGCCTGGCAACAGGCGCTCGCGCGTCTTGAAATCATCGCCGACACTCTCCTCTCCATGAATGCGCCCATCCAGTGGGCGTTGCATGCATGGCTTACGGGCCGAGCTGGCATCCAGCAGCAGATTCGAAACCGGGTAATGGCGAACCTTGCCGAGCTCGATTGCCGGCTTATCAGCCTACCCGCCGTCCATCGGCTTAAGCTTGAGGGCGGCTGGTATGCAATCCTTCGCATTCCCGCGCTGCAGCCCGACGAGCAAACCGCGCTGGCGCTCTTGGATCGCGGCGTCTGGCTGCACCCTGGCTACTTTTTCGGGATGCCAGAGTCGGGTTGGCTCGTGGTGAGCCTGCTGGCGCAAGAGCAGGAATTCAGTAACGGCTTAGATATCCTGATTGACTACTTTACAAAGAATCAGACGAGTAACACTAAAGTGTAGCGACTTGAATAGTTAGTTGATGTATTTATTATTTCCTACAGATATATAACAAGTTAATTTTGCTTGAGTTTCCCTTGTCCTGTTTGTAGGAATGGATTGTTAATTCGCTCTTCTCCCACTGTTGTGGCAGGTCCGTGGCCTGGCAACACGCGCGTTTCATCGGGGAGAGCGAGAACCCGCGAATGAAGGGAATCGATGATCTGCCCGAAGTCGCCGCCGGGCAAGTCGGTCCGCCCGACGCTCCCGGCAAAGAGCGTATCGCCCGCAACCAGCAACTTCAGCGGAACGAAGTGAAGGCAAACCGATCCCTGCGTGTGGCCGGGCGTGTGCAGCACTTGAGCAGGGTAGTGCTCCAGGCCCACTACGAGGCCGTCCTTCAGGCTCTCGTCTGGCGGGGCGGTCTCCGGAGTATTGATCCCGAGCCAAGCCGCCTGCGCTTCCATCATCTTCAGCAGTGGCAGATCATTCTCATTCAGAAAAATCGGCGCTCCGGTCAGCCGCTTGAGCTTCAGTGCCCCGCCCACATGGTCGATGTGCGCGTGCGTCACCAGAATCTGCTTCAGCGTAAAGCCCAGTCCCGAAAGCCTGCGGTGAATGCGGCCCACTTCGTCGCCGGGATCGATCACGATCGCCTCGCGCGTCTCTTCATCGCCAAGAATTGTACAGTTGCAGGCCAAAGGCCCCACGGGAAACGACTCAAGGATCATGCTTTGATTGTAGGGCTTTACGACGATGTTCTGACGCCAAAGATCACCGCGCAATGTTGCAGCATCATCCTGCAACGCGATAGTAACGCAGCGGATAGATCTGATTGCGCTGGGGATTTTGGGGAAGATAGATCACTTGGATTTTCGTGCCGATTTCGCGTCGGCTGTCACACACTCTACTCCCCTCCACCGTTGCCCCGTCCGGGGTGTGGAATTCATATTTCACTCCAAATCCGCTTCTCGCGCTGAAGGTATTTGTAACCGTCGCTGCAGCAAACATGCCCTCCGCAGCCAGGCGCTTCTCAAAGGGAAGATCGATCAGGAACAGGTACGCCAGAAGCACAGGTACGAACGGCACAATCAACGGCGTTAAGGCCGAGAGGGTTGATTGCTCCCAGGCAGCAGGATGGTTCAAGGCTGGGTTATTCGATAGATAGCGGACATCGAGAAAATCGTGCTCCTGGAATGTGTGCCTAAGCCTGCCCGGCGCCGGTGCCTCACCTCTGTAGAACGTGCCGCCGACCGAAAAGGTGTAAGTCACGACCAAAATTCTTGACTTGCCTGCATAGTGGAGCCTCGTGATTTCGCCCGAGGCCACAACTCCACTCCGGCGCAATGCGTCTCGAAGCTCCAATCCTTGTACTGCTCGCATGCTGAACCAGACGAAACCCGCGACAGCAAGCGCCAGCAATACTAGCGCATACACCATTGTGGTGGTCCCGTCTCCCGTCATCCGAACGGTCCGGGGCGATGGCCGTGTAAGCTCCGGTGGAGTGGTCAAAGATCCGCTTCGCTCGAATTGAGCGCTCGGAGCTCCGTCAAGATCGATGTTGGGGCTCATTTTCGTCCTCGCATCTCGATAGCAGATGGGGAATTAGATCCCCCTGGCTGCTGGCCCCATGAGTATCCGCCGTCCTGCAATTCCCGAAAAGGGCACTTGAGTCCCAAACGCACACAAATAGTAACTGGCTGGAAAATATCGGCTCTTGCGCTTCGCTTTTTATTCGCTATAATGCCCGCATGGCAGTCACACGGCGACAAAAAGAGGTCATCGATTTTCTTGAGACGTTTGTAGCCCGAAACGGCTACTCGCCTTCCTTTGAAGAGATTGCACGCGGCATGAATTTGAAGAGCCTGGCTACCGTGCACAAGCACATCACCAACTTGGAAAAGAAGGGGTTGCTGGACCGAGTGCACAACCGCAGCCGATCGATCGATCTTTTGCCGCCTGGGTCACGCACCCGCTCCAGTCTCAAGTTGCCGCTCGCCGGGCGCATTGCGGCAGGCACCCCTGTTGAGGCCATGGAAACGCCAGAGACCATCTCGCTGCACGATGTTGTCGGCAACCGCGACGTCTTTGCTCTCGAGGTGCGCGGCGACTCCATGCGCGATGAACACATTATCAATGGCGATTTTGTGCTTGTGGAGCGCACACGAACGGCTCGCCAAGGCGAGATTGTGGTGGCGCTCGTCCACGGCAGCGAGACCACGCTCAAGCGTTTTTATCCCGAAGGAAACGTGATTCGGCTACAACCAGCGAATCTGGAGATGGAGCCCATTTACGTGCCTGCCGCGCAAGTGGCCATTCAAGGCCGCGTGCTTGGAGTGCTGCGCAAATACAAGTAGCCCGGAAGGCATGGGGCGCGTTCCGAGATACCCGTTAACGCGCCGACTCCGCCATCCGCTCGGCCCGCCACAACGCGCCTTTCAGCGCAACCACTTCTTCTTTCCCCACCGGCATCTCCGGCGCGCCTTCGTGGAGTCCTGCAAAAAATCCTTCGCGCACGATGGCCATCTTCTCAATCACGCTGCCCGTCCATGCCACCGGAACCTCCCCGGCGATGTGGTGCTTGCGCCGAAGTTTGGCGCGCACCAACAGAATGAAACCCACCAGGTCTGCGGCGGCTTGGCGCAGCACACCGACCGCTACCGCGTCGCCAGCCTCGGCCAGCGCGTTGATCGCCGGCGCCAGCGCCGCAAAGTCCGGACCCGGAGTTCCGTCGCCCAGGTCGATGAACTCGTCCATGTCTTTCGTGCCCCAGATCTTGCTCACCGTGGGGATCACCTGGCAGGGCTCTTCGCGATCGAGAGCGTGGAGCGCGCGGCGAATCGAGTTGACGCCAATCCAATATCCCGAACCTTCGTCACCCAGGCGCGAGCTCCATCCGCCGGCGGTTTCGAGGCTGCCATCCGGCGCGCGGCCTACGCAGTTCGAGCCGGTTCCGGCGATCTGCAGGATTCCTGGCCCACCTTGAAAGGCCGCGTCGAGAGCGATCACGTGGTCGCCCACAACCTCGGATCGATCAACACCAAAATCGTCGAAGACCGCGGTAATCCATTCCATAATGCCCGGCATGCTGGCGCTGGCAACTCCGCAGCAAGCGGCATTGATGTCCTTCACACCGGATTGCGCGAACACTTCTTTTAAGACCGCCTGTAGATTCGCTTCCGCCGCCTCCGCGCCCACGCGCAATCTTTTGATCGATCCGCTTTGCCCGCTGCCCACCATCTTTCCATCGGCAACAATGGCGGCCCGCGTATTTGTACCGCCGCCATCTATTCCAAGAACCACACTCATTCTTTTTTCCCTTCTATTTTTCCGGCGCGACGCCATTGTCACGCAAAGTTGCAGACAGGATATTCAGGCTCCCGTCGGTTTTTGGCGGATTGAGGCCGAGCAGATGCGCCATCCACGGATACAGATTCACGTTATCAAACGGAGCCACGGTCTTTCCTCGCACCAAGTCCGGTCCGGCTGCAAAAAAGCTGGCCTTCATTTCGGGCATCGTCCGCGCATCGAAACCATGCATCCCTTTTGTGGGCGGGCGCTCCGTTTGCGCGGCGGCCGGGGCCCGGGCGCGAATCGCGAATGGTCCCGTCGCCACCACCACCGGATCGCCCTCGCGCGGATTCTGGTTGAAATTCAGGCTGGCCGGAACATCCTTGAGCCGGAAAACCATGAACTGCGAAGAGGCATGCTTGAGCTGATCGTAAGCCTTCGCGCGATCCTGCTCCGTCTTGCCGTAAAGCAGCGAGCCCGAAACATCGAATCCAGTCAAGTCGGCAAACTGGTCCAGGTTGACCCAATCCCCTTGTGACTTCACCATGCCGTGATCGCTCACCACGACGGTGTCAATCGGCAGTCCAGTGGCTTTCAGCGCCGCTTCGAGCTTGCCGATCTGCGCATCCATCTTCAATGCGGCGGCTCGCGTTTCAGGCGCATCGGGCCCAAACTCGTGGCCCTCGTGGTCTGGTTCGGAGTAGTAGATGGTGATGAAATGCGGACGATCTGCCGCAGGCAGCTTTAACAGCGCCACCGTGTCGTCGATTCGCGCCTGTTGGCCCTCCGGCGTCGATTGTGCCTTCTCGTCGAAGTGCGCATAGTACGTTGGCCTGAATCCCGCGATCTCAGCTTCCGATCCCACCCATAGCAGGCATGCCGTGCGCATTCCCTGACTCTCGGCCAGACTCCATAGAGGAACGCCGCTGTACCACGAGCCATCAATCACGGCCTTCGCATCGCTCATGGAATACCGGGACCCGCGCGCGGGATCGACGAAACTGTTCGCGACCAGCCCATGATGCTCGGGATAAAGACCCGTGACGATCGTAAAGTGATTGGGAAACGTCAGCGACGGATAGCTGGGCAACATCCCTTCGGGCGCCCACACTCCCTCTTTGCCCAGCGCCAGCAAATGCGTGGCATTAACGCGCTTCGCATAATCCCAGCGGAATCCATCGAGCGAAACCAGCACCAGGTAATGCTGGCTTTGCGCCCACTCTGAGTTGGGTCCGTTGTCGACATGCGTAAGCGGCAGCGCGGGATTGAAGCCCGTTCCCTGCCCCGCCAGTGTTCGTGAACTTCCAGCCAGCCCGATGGCAAGCAGGACAATAGCGACAGTCAGACGCCGCAGGGCGCGCAGTTGCATCGAAAACACCCCCGCACCAGCTTATCGCATGCAATGTGTTCAGGGTCGTACCGGAGGTCCCGAACCAATCAGCCGAACGTGCGCGCCCACGTCATCCACGCCATGCCCACACCCAGGATGGCAAGCTTTTTGATAAGTGGCACACTGGCCCGTTTCGTGAACACGTCGTAATCAGCGCGTTCAATGCGCTTCAACAGCGCATGGTAGATCGTCACCAGCACCCAGAGCGCGGGCCGGCTCTCGCGATCGATCAGCGGCAGCAGCTCACGTGCGGAACGATAGTATTGTTCCGCGCGTTGCGCCATAGAATCGAGCAACGGAAGTTCTCCGGCAGTGGGCGGCGCACCCGGGGTGCGGTGAAGCAACGACTCCAACGCGACTCCGTGTGCGGCGAGATCTTCAAGCGGAAGATACACACGATTGCGCGCGGCATCTTCCGCCACATCGCGCAGAATATTGGTGAGTTGAAAGGCAATCCCCGTCTCCTCGGCCAGGTTTTCAGCGCGCGCGCCATGGTAGCCGAAGATACGAATACAAACCAGGCCAACCACCGACGCCACCAGGTAGCAGTAGTGATAAAGATCCTCGAAGGTCGCGTAGGTGTCCGGTTCGCCGCTGCTCGCGTGGTCCAGATCCGTCGTTACGCCGGCTACCAGCTCATCCAGCAACTCAAGCGGAATTTTGAAGCGCCTTGTCGCATCGCGCACAGCCACAAATACTGGATCGTTCGTCGCTGCGCCGCTCGCGGCTTCATGCCACGCAGCCAGCCGGGCATTCAGCAGGCGCCGGCGCTCCTCGCGCGACAGGCTCTCGTCGTCGGCCAGGTCATCGGCCTGCCGCATGAAGGCGTAGATGGCGCAGATTGCATTGCGCCGTGCAGGAGGAAGAGCCAGAAAAGCGTAGTAGAAGTTCTTGGCTTCGCGCTTGGAAATCTCGCGACAGACCTTGTAGGCTTGGTCCAAATCGTACCCGGTAGATGGAACCTCTTGCGTCAAGCGGCCTTTCCTGTGGATTGAGGATGGAGGCGCAGAAACGGCAGCGTCTTGCCGCCCAGGGCGCGCAGCGCCAGCGCCAGCTTCGTCCATTTTGAAATTGCGGGCCGCGCGCTCAGCACGTCATAATCGCGCCGCTCAATGGCGTTTAGAATCTCCAGGCCGCCGCGGCTGAAAAGATCCAGGTCCAGGGCCAGGTCGCGATTCACTCTGCCGATCAGCGGCAATCCCTGTGCAAAGAGTCCTCGTGCGAAATCCACCTCGTGGCGCATCAGCTCGCGAAACTCCTGCGTGGAAATACCCTGCGCGATCGTCTCGTCGCTCACGCCGAAGTGGCGCATGTCATCCTGCGGCAGATAAACGCGGCCCTTGGCGAAATCCACGCGCACGTCCTGCCAGAAGTTGGCGAGCTGCAATGCGGTGCAGGTCGCGTCGGAGAGCCGGAAATTTTCAGCGATTTTCTCGGGGATACTTCGCCGCAGGCGTACAGCACGAGCCGGCCAACGGGATTCGCCGAGTAGTGACAATAGCCGAGTACATCGTCCATCGTGGCGTATCGCGTGACCGTTTGGTCCCGGCGAAACGCAACCAGCAGATCCGCGAACGGTTCTTTCGGAATTGCGCACTCGCGAATTGTCTCCGCCAGCGCCACAAAAACCGGGTGGCTCGCCCGCCCCTCATAGCAGGCGTCGAGTTCGTCTCCCCACAAATTTAAAAGGGCTAGAGCGGCGGAGTGGTCGGGAACTTCGTCGCCAAGATCGTCGGAGATGCGGCAGTACGCGTAAATCGATTGGAAGTGCGGGCGCAGCGCTTTGGGCAGGAACCACGTGGCAACGTGGAAGTTTTCGTAGTGTGTCTCCGCCAGGCGCCGGCAATAAGCCCGCGCCTCTTCGAGCGTCGGCGCAACTTCGGGAATGCGATAGCTTGCCGGCAGCGCAGCCCAGCCGCTGGCGATCAATTCTTGCTCGCCCGGCGTTTCACTCTTCCGCAAGTGGTGGTCTGGTTGCACGGTTGTCGCGTTCATCGGGTGGCCTCAGGGCACAATCGCGGTCTTGATCTCAGTCGACCGGTTCATCAACTTCTCAAAGACGCGGTTGAGCTCGTAGAGGTGAGCGCGCCCGGTAATGAACGCGCCCGCCTGGAACCGTCCCCCGGCGATGATCGCCAGCGCTTTGCGGCAGATCTCCGGTGTGTGGTGGAACGTGGCGCGCAAAGTAATGTCGCTATAGTGAATGCGGTTGGTGTCGAGCGTTACATTCGTGTTTGCTGCGCACCCGCCAAAAAAGTTCACCGTTCCGCCCTTCCGCACCAGCTCAACGGCTTCCTGCCAGGTCTCGGGCTGCCCCACCGCCTCAATCGCGATATCCACACCACGATCGTTCGGCGTCAACGCGCGTGTCTCACGGATAGCCTTGCGAATCGTAGTTGCCTGCACCACGTGGGTCGCGCCAAGTTGGCGCGCCGCCTCTACCTGGCCGTCGTGTTTCACAATGGCGATCGCCTCAAAGCCCGCCAGTGCGGCAACATGCAGAATCATCAATCCCAATGGGCCGCCGCCAACGACCGCGATCACATCGCCCTTGCGGGGACGCGAATCCTCGAATCCGTGCACTGCGCAGGCCAGCGGCTCGGTCAGAGCCGCGTGCTCCAGCGGCACGTTGTCCGGTACATGCAGCGTGTTTTTCTCCACGATGCGCGCCGGAATGCGGATGAACTCCGCATACGCGCCGTTGTTGAAGAGCAGATCGTCGCATAGATTTTCCTGGCCGCGCAAGCAAAAATAGCATTTGCCGCATGGCGCGGAATTCAGCGCCACCACCCGCTCGCCTTGAGCAAAATCGGTGACTCCCTCGCCTGCTTCCACGACGGTTCCGGCTTGCTCGTGCCCGAACAATGCTGGGGGTACGATCATGCGTGCGTGATAGCCGCGCCGGAAAACCTTCAGATCGGTTCCGCAGGTGAGCGCTGCACCAACGCGAACCACCAGCTCGCCCACGGCGGCCCTTGGGATGGGAACCTGCTCGATGCGGACATCTTCGCGGCCGTGCAGGATGGCGGCGCGCATTGTGACGCGCCCGGAGAGAAGCGCATTTTCGACGGTTCTGCGGCCCTGGTGGACAACGGTTTCGACCGTCTTGCGGCCCTTCACCACTGCCGTCTCGACCGTATTCAGGCCGACCTCGACGACCGTCTCAACTGTGTTCAGGCCGCCTTCGACAACGTTCTCGACTTTTTTGCGGCCGCCCTCAACAACGTTCTTAACGGTCTTGCGGCCTCGGAGGATCGCGGCTTTGACAGTACTCGCCATCTGACTCCCCCTACTCTGCTCCTGCTCCGGGCACAGGCTCCATCATAATCTTCATTGAGCTTGGCTGAGGATTCGATGCGATCTCGATAGCCTCCACTGCCTCTTCCATGGGAAATCGGTGCGAAATCAACTGCGTCAGGTCGAAGCCATTCCGGTAACCGTCGAAAACCAGGCCCGTGACTTCGCTCAGGAGCGGGAACGATGATGAGTATGAGCCGATTAGCGTCTTTTCGTCCACACAAACCGCTGCCGGATCAATAGTTGCCTCGCCATGCTGGGTTTGGGCAAACAGCATTACCTTGCCGCCCGGGCGCACCGCATCCATCGCCGTGCGAATCAGCGCGTTGCCGCCGACCGCTATGATCACCGCATCCGCGCCGCGGCCTTCTGTCTCCGCTAAAACCCGTTCCACCACATTCTCCGTGCCTGCGTGAATCGGATTGGAGAGCCCAAATCGAGCGGCAATTGCATGGCGCTCAGGGAACAGGTCAGAGGTCAGCACACGAGCCCCAGTACGCTTGGCCATCACGGCATGCATCAGGCCGATCGGGCCCTGGCCAATCACCAGAACTGTGTCGTCGGCAGCAAGCTTCAGCAGTTTGGTGCCTTTGACCACCGTCATCAGCGGCTCAACAAATGCCGCCTGCTCAAACGGCACGCCATCGGGAATTTTGACCACACCACCCTTGGCAACCAGGAAATCCATCACGCGGATGTACTCGGCAAAGCCCCCGCCGGAAGGCGCAAATCCGGCTGTGGCGCCGGTCTTTAGGTAGAGCTGGCACTGGGCGGGCGTATTTTTGCGGCAGTAGTAGCACTCCCCGCAGGGAACGTGATGGAAGCTCATGACGCGGTCGCCCACGGCGTAGCCGTTTACGCGCGCACCCACCTCCGCCACCACCCCGGCCATCTCGTGGCCAAAGATGCGCGGCGCTGAATGCGAGCCCAGGTGGATCTTCTTCAGATCGGTGCCGCAGATGCCGCAAGTCGCGATCTTGATCAGTAGTTCGCCCGGCTCGATGCGCGGAACCGGCACGGCCTCCAGGCGCATATCGTTAATGCCGCGATAAACTACCGCGCGCATGGTGGATGGGAGCGTTTCTTCAACCTGGAATTTAGGACTTGAAGTTTGGGTTGCCATTCCTTCTTTTACATGACCTCATTCGTCGGAAATTCGCCCATCGAGAAAACCGAGCAGCGACTCCACAATACTTTGGGAAGCCTTCTTACTATTCTCGCCCATCCGGATGAGCGCTGGCCAGTACCACGGCCGAAGGGTGGCAAAGAGAGTAAATCGTGCGAGTTGGAATTTGCCGTTCAGTGCGAGGAACCGGTTGAAATCGGGTAAATGGTCTGAGAGGCCGTCGCTGACGCCCTTGATGCAGTAAAACGGGATGGAGCGCATGGCCGCCAGCCGGGCGATGGCCGCTGCTTCCATATCGACCAGAGCGGCGCCATATGTCGCGGCAAGGCGACGCTTTTCGGCCTCGTCAGCCACCTTGGGGCTGGTCACAAGCCACAGCTCTCCCGCACCCGCATCACAAGCAAAGCGCTCGCCTGAAAGCACATCGATGACGCCGGCCATGTTGTGAGCTGTGCCTCTCGCAACGCTCACGTTGAGCGCTCCGGCCCATCCGACGGAAAAGATGAGATCGATGGGACCGCCCTCTTCAATCGCCGCGAAGGCGCGGGTGGCGGCCGATTGCCCGGCTCCCGCACACGCCGCAATCCACTCTTCCTCTTCGCTGCGCTGCGCCCAGAAGCGGATACCGTTTCGCTCGCTGTGCGGCCAGTCGCGAACCAGCGGCTTCAGCTCGCCCGGCATGGCGGCGATAATGGCGACGCGGGTCATGCGGACGGCTCGCTTGAACCATTAGATTGCGCCAACGCGGCGTCTGCGTCCGGCACGAGAAAGACAAGACACCATTGCGCGAGCACTCCAGCTGCCAGCATCGACCAACCCACGATGTCCCACCTGTACCAGAGGGCGAGAATCGACAACGCAAAGGGCGCCACGAGAGCAGCGATCCATACTTTATTGAGATTCAACTGCTCCAATTGGGCCGGAGTGGTGACCAGCCACGCAACCCCTGCAAGTAGGCCCATAATGACTGCCAGCGCCAGATCGATCGGATTAGGATGCAGCCGAATGCGATCGAGAACGTGGATGCAATAAGCAAACCAAAAGGCCATCAGCGCAGGGAAGATGATTGTGGAGCGCTGTTCCTTTGGCGGCTTCCCAAAACTCAGCATCTGGACTCCTCGAAGTGATCTTACGGCGCGTATCCGTTGCCGCGGAACCAGTCGATGGCGGCGCGCATCGCCGGATAGACCGGGACGATGCGAAAGTCCAGCTCCTGCTGTGCGCGCGCGCTCGAGGCAAACATCTTCTTGCGCCCCATGCGCACCTCTTCGAGCGTGGCCCTAGGTTCCCTGCCGCGAATGCGCCCCGTGATCCACTCTTCGAAAAATGCATAAGTCGCAGCGACCGCGAAAGGAACTTTGACCGTCGGCGAGGGAATGCCGGTAATCGCCGACATCTTGTCGAGAATCTGTTTGAGCGTAAGGTTTTCGCCGCCCAGTATGTAGCGGCGGCCCGGTGCGCCCCTTGTCAGCGCCACGACATGGGCCCGCGCCACCTCCGACACATCGACGAGGTTCAACCCTGTATCCATATAGGCCGGAAACTTGGCGTTCAGGAAGTCAACGAAGATGCGGCCCGTCGGCGTGGGCTTGCGGTCGTTCGGCCCAATCGGCGTGGTCGGGTTGAGAATGACGACCTGCTGGCTGCCCTGCGCGGCTTTGATTGCCTCCTGTTCAGCGAGAAACTTCGACCGCTTGTAGTGCCCCACCATGTCGGCCAGCGACACCGGCGTGTCTTCGTTGATGACGATGCCATCGGTGCGAAAGTGCATGGTGGCGACCGACGACGTGTAAACGAAGCGCCTGACGCCCGCCTCACGAGCCATTCGCAGCAGCTCGCGCGTGCCGTCCACGTTGGCGCGATACATCGCCGCGGGATCGGGGATCCAGAGCCGGTAATCGGCGGCAACATGAACTACCGCATCACAGCCTGCAAGCGCTGGCTTGATCGATTCCGGCTCAGCCAGGTCGCCCGCATGCGTGTCGCCGCGAATGCCGTCGAGATTGGCCAGGTTGCTGCTTTTGCGAACCAGCAGCCGCAGATCGGCGCCTTCGCCTGCCAAGGCCTTGGCAACATGGTGTCCGACAAAGCCGGTTGCGCCGGTAACAAAGATCTTCATAACGGAGTTCGCAGAGAGAATAGAATTCGCGCGGGAACCTGCTCTATTCTAAGCGCCGGGGCGGACGAGCCTGCGTCTCAGCGATTCGTTGGAGGATTTGCATGCGGCATGCCTGGAGCCCTGCCACTCCTCTCTTCTTATTTTCCTTCTTACTTTTATCGACGCGACGAATTCATGTAATTTTGCATTACCCATTACATGCTCACCCGCATTACTAGATAATGCGTTTTTGCATTATATGGTTAATGTAATGTCGCATTACTTCATGCGAAACTGCATTATACTTTTCCCTTTTTCAATCTCCCCAGCTGGCTTTCATGCAGATTTGCATTGCTTTTCATGCACAATTGCCTTATTACTTTTGTGCAAATCCTTCCTCCATTTTCATGCAGATTTGCATTACACTGACCTGATTGCAGGAATTTTAAGGAAATTGTCATGGCCATTTTGACAGTCACCGCGCGCGGACAGGTGACCTTCCGCAAAGACGTGCTTCGCCACCTCGGCGTGAAGTCGGGAGACAAGATCGAGCTCGAGCTAATGCCGGGCGGCAAGGGAGTGGTCAGTGCAGCCCGCAAGGCCGGCAGCATCGAAGATTTTATTGGAGCGCTCGACGGCAGGACCAGGAAAACCGCGACCATCGAGGAAATCGGGAAAGCCACAGAGCGCGTATGGGGGGCACGGCGATGAAAGTCATTGTCGACACCGACGTCCTCATCCGTGCCGTAGTGCGCGACAACGTCAAGCAAGCCAGGGTTGCGGCCAATTTTCTCCGGGACGCCGAGGTCATTGCGGTCTCGTTGACCTGTCTATGCGAGTTCGTATCGGTACTGCGCAGCGTTTACAAGTTTAGAAGTGACGACATCACAGCCGCACTCCGCGCGCTGCTCAACGCGAGGAATGTCGAAGTGAATCGCCCGGCAGCAGAGGCGGGAATGGCGGTGATGAATGCGGGAGGGGACTTTGCCGACGGCATCATCGCCCACGAGGGGAAATGGCTGGGCGGAGAGACTTTCGTCTCCTTTGACAAAAACGCCTTCCCTGTCGCCGTCGTGCTTGGGCAAAAGCCTAAACTGCTCGGCTGATCAGCCGGTTAAATGGGATTCTCACTTTGCTTTTGCGTAATCCAACATTCCCTGGAAATCGACAACGACAGCCGGCTCGTTGCCCACAACCCAGGCGTCATGACCAGGAGGAAGCAGCGAGACCTCGCCTGCCTTGCAATCAAACTCGCTTCCATCATCCATGCGCACGCGCAATGTTCCAGAGACATGGAATTGGAAATGAGCTGCTTCGCAGCTCTTTGTTTTCGCGATGGGCTTTACTGAGGACGACCACGACCATCCAGGTTGAAGAATAGCGCGCCCTACGGTTGCGCCGCCGATCCTCACCAATTCCAGCCGACCGTTCGGGAATTCACGGACCTCGTCCGGCTTGCCGAAGGCCCTTAGTTCTGCTGCGGACACACCTGTGTGAGCCATAACGACCTCCATAGCAGGGGATGCTAGGAGCCGCCGACAACGCATGTCAACAGAATTCGGAGGACCCCGCAGAACTTGGTACGGTCTGGAATCTGACGATTATTCCAGCGCTTCGGGGTGTAGTGCGATGTTCTTTTCACCCGCGGCCTTCTTTTCGGTGTAAGCCTTCACCCAGTCTTCCCAATGCTTGCCTGCAGCGCGGTCTTTGCCGCTGAATTCCAGCCGCGCAATCTCGGCGTAGCTAACCTTGCGTTTGTCTGTCGCATTGGACGCAAAGTATTGCACCCACGAATCGGCGAGAGTAGCGCCAGTTTGGCGATTGAAGATGTATGCCTCGATCTTCTCGCCCGACTTGAGCGTAAGCGTTACATCTCCGCGGTAGTCGAACGCCTTTTCGAGCGCCTGGCACAGATCCTCATCGCCGGCAACTTCGGGAACCCACCCCTCAAGCGCCTCGTGCGCAGTCCCGGGCGCCAGTTCCAGCGCCTCAATCTGTGCGAGAGTGTATTTCTGCACTTCGGCCGTCATGCGCGTGTCTCCTCAAAGGCGCGATCCCCACGCGTAATCTGCACTAGCGACGAAGGCCCGTGCGGCATCGGCTCATTCAACAGGTTGAGCGCATGCTGATCTGGATAGGTGCTGAACGTTCCGCGAATCATGCTCCACATGCCACTCAGCGAACCGAACCCATCCATCACCGCAGTAGGCTCGTAACCGCAGCTCACCATGCAGTTGGCGCACTTCGGGTTGCCGCTCGCTACGCCGTACTCTTCCCATTTGGTGGTTTCAAGCAATTCCTTGAATGTCTCCGTGTAGCCGTCCTGCAACAGGTAGCAAGGCCGCTGCCAGCCAAAGATGTTGTAGGCCGGCGAACCCCACGGCGTGCACTCGTACTTGCGGTCGCCCATCAGGAATTCGAGAAACAACGGCGACATATTGAATTTCCACGTCTTCTTGCGATTCGAAAGGACGGCGCGGAAGAGCCGCCGCACGCGCGCGCGACCCAGAAAACGATTCTGGTCGGGCGCCATCTCGTAGCTGTAGCCGGGCGAAAGCACAATGCCCTCGACTCCCATGGCCATCACATCATCAAAGAATCCGCGCACGTGGTTGGGATCGGTGCCATCAAAGAACGTTGCATTCGTGGTTACGCGGAAGCCGCGCCTGACGGCCTCCTTGATGCCTTCGACAGCCAATGTCGTATCCACCTTCGCGGCAAACTGAGAAGTCATGCTGCTCGCGCTGACCGTCAAGGTGCACGGAGAATGTCAGGTACTTCGAAGGCGTAAACTCCGGCAGCCGCCGCTTGAGCTCGATCGCGTTGGTGCACAGGTACATGTACTTCTTGCGCGCGACGAGGCCGTTGACGATCTCCACGATCTGCGGATGCAGCAGCGGCTCGCCGCCGGGAATCGACACCATAGGCGCGCCGCATTCTTCAATCGCGGCGAAGCACTCCTCCGGCGAGAGCTGTTTCTTCAGAATGTGCGGCGGATACTGCACCTTGCCGCATCCGGCGCAAGCCAGGTTGCAGCGGAAGAGCGGCTCCAGCATGAGCACCAGCGGATACCGCTTGTTGCCCTTGAGCCGGTTCTTGATGACGTAGGTCGCCACCGTCCACATTTGCGAAATTGGAACTGCCATCAGCGTTTTCCCTCAGGGGCGATGGCCCCGGTAATTCTTAGCTCGTACCCCGGTAACTTCAAATTCACTTGCTTTCTTCTGCGTTCAATCCAACCAATCGCGAAGCAGCTACCGGCTCCCAGCTACAAGCCGTTGCTACGTTCCATGGCCCGCTTGTAAGTCGTCAAAGCGAGCAATGGAAAGTAATCGCGGTAAATGGTGTATGCCAAATAAAAAACTCTAGGGAAGCCGGTTCCAGTGAACAAAGCCTGTCGCGCCGCGCCTTCGCCCGTGCTTTCATCCCAGCTGCCATCGGTCTGTTGCCGCGTCAGCAGCCAGCGCACGCCCTTGGCAATCGAATCGGAGCGATCGTCGCCCGCCGCAAGAAGCCCGAGAAGCGCCCACGCCGTTTGCGAAGGGGTACTGGGCCCAATGCCGCGGGTGTTCGGGTCGTCGTAGCTGCCGCACGTCTCACCCCAGCCGCCATCCGGATTCTGCACCATGCGGATCCACTCCGCCGCCTGCTGAATCTGCGGCTCCAGGTGATCGATGCCAATCGCATCCAGCCCGCGCAGCACCAGAGTAGGTCCCGTAAAGATAGTTCACGCCCCAGCGGCCAAACCAGCTTCCGTCCGGCTCCTGCTCCTCGAAGATGAACTTGATCGCCTTCTCCACGCGCTTGTCGTCGCGCGTGTAGCCGTAGCGTGGCCAGCATCTCCAGAATTCTTCCCGTAATGTCGACCGTCGGCGGATCCAGCATGGCGTTGTGATCGGCAAACGGGATGTACTGGAAGATCATCTTCGTGTTGTCTTTGTCGAAGCTGCCCCAGCCGCCCTTCTCGGCACTGCATGGCGAATATCCCACTCGACCGCGCGCTGCGCCACCTGGTGCTGGTAGCGCTCGCGGGGATTGTCCACCTTGCTCAGCGCAAGCAAAACCTGCGCCGTATCATCGGTATCCGGATAAAACTCGTTGTTGAACTCGAAGTACCATCCGCCGGGATCGGACTTGCGCGACTTTCACCGCCCAGTCGCCCTTGTGGCGCACTTCTTTGGCCAGCATCCAGTCGGCGGCTTTGACCATGCGCGGATCGTTGCGCGGCATGCCGGCTTCGCCCAGACGCATAGACCGCCTGCGCCGTGTCCCACACCGGACGACACGCACGGCTGCATGCGGAAGGTCGGTTCCGGCATAGCTGCAGTTGGTCGGCTGCTCAATGCCCAGCTTCTCAAACTCGTCGCGCGCGCGAATCACCTGCGGATCGTCCTCGGAGTAACCCAGGCATCGCAACGCGATGATGGCGTTCAGCATGGCCGGATAGATGGCGCCCAGGCCGTCGGTCATCTCCAGCCGCTCCAGCATCCACTTCTCCGCGCGCTTAATCGCCAGCTTGCGCAGCGGACGAATGTGAACGGCTTCAGACCAGTGCATCACCCGGTCGAGCACAATGAAAAAGTTGCGCCAGGAAAAGAGCTTCTTGCGATCCATGCGCAGTCGCAGAATCGAGTTGGCGCGGCCGCCGACAAATAGCTCGTCAATTCCCTGCTCTGGCGGAATCTTCTTGAACGGCTTTTTGGCGTAAATGATCGCCAGCGGAACGAGAATGGAGCGCGACCACGACGAAATCTCGTAGATATTGAAGTAGAACCACTTGGGAAACAGAACGATCTCCGGCGGAATGGCAGGCACGGCGTCGTAGTCGTACTGGCCCAGCGCGCAGAGATACATCTTGGTGAAGGTGTTGCACGCCATTACGCCGCCATGGGCCAGAACCCACTCGCGGCATATCGCCAGTCGCGGATCGTCGGCGCTAACGCCCATCAGCTTGGCTGAAAAATAGCACTTGACTGACAGCGAAATATTGCCGGGTCCGCCCGGATAGATGCTCCAGCTGCCGTCCTCGTTCTGGTAGCGCATCATCTCGGCGAGCGCGCGCTTCAGCCGCCCCGGATCGCCGGTTTCGAGCAGCGTGTGCAGAAAGATGTAGTCGGCCTCGAGCATCGAGTCGGCTTCGAGTTCGCCGCACCAGTAGCCGTCGGGATGCTGCAAGGAGAGAAGAAAATCCCGCGCGCCCACGATCGCCGACTCGACATCGGCGATATCTGCGTCGAGCCGCCCAAAGCGCGGCGCCGCGGTTTGTATCTTCTGCTTCTCAGGAGTCATGCAGTCTGAAATGTCTCAACTCCTCTCCGGAACCATGAAAATTCTCGTTCAGCTCCGGCTCTGGGAGCGCATTCGCGCAAAGCATGCCTGGTTGGGCTGCAGCCGATCGGCACATTTCAGCGTACCGGAACAGGCTCGGCGCCACCTGCGCTGCCAATGGCCTGCACAATCTCCGGAGGCAGACCGAAGCGAACATTCTCCGGCATAACCTCTACTTCTTCGACGTTTTCGAAGCCGTTTAGTCGCAAATAATTTACCACGTCTTCGACCAGAACTTCGGGGGCCGAGGCGCCGGCAGTTACTGCCACATTCTCAACCCCTACAAGCCATTCGGGGTCGATGGCCTGGGAGTTATCGATGAGATACCCGATGGTGCCGAGGTTGCGCGAAACTTCGACCAGACGGTTGGAATTGGAGCTGTTGGTCGACCCCACCACCAGCACCAGCCCGGCCTTGTGGGCCACGTTGCGCACCGCCACCTGGCGATTCTCGGTGGCGTAGCAGATGTCCTGCGAGTGCGGCCCGACGATGTTGGGATACTTCACTTTCAAGCGCGTGGATAATGTCGCGCGCCTCGTCCAGGCTGAGCGTGGTCTGGGTCAGGTAGGCAACGCGGTTGGGGTCGGGAACCTCAAGCGCCTCGACCTCGGCAACATTTGAGACCACCTGGGTCACATCGGGCGCCTCGCCCAGCGTGCCCTCGATTTCGTCGTGATCGCGATGGCCGATCAGCACCAGCGAATAGCCCTGCTTGGCAAACTTCACCGCCTCGATGTGGACCTTGGTCACCAGCGGACAGGTGGCATCGATCACCTTCAGATTGCGGCCCTTGCTGCGCTCACGCACCGCCGGCGAAACGCCGTGGGCGCTGTAAATCACGCGCTGTCCGTCGGGCACATCGTCGATTTCGTGCACAAAAATCGCGCCCTTTTCCGCCAACTCATTCACAACATAGCGGTTATGGACAATCTCGCGGCGAACGTAAATGGGCGCGCCAAACGTCTCCAGTGCGATTTTTACAATGTCGATGGCCCGCACCACGCCCGCGCAAAAGCCGCGGGGCTTGAGCAGTAACACGCTCTTTTTGCTGGGAGAATGCCCGGCCGAGCCGTGGTGGGGGATGGATTCGAGCGCAGTCGTCGTCACATCTCTAAGTATACCAACAGGCGAGATGAAACAACAGGATAGATAGCTGGGTATCCTTCTTCCTACTGAGTCTGCGCCACTTCGCCCCGGCCTCAATCAACCGCCCGCCGACGTCTCAGCCTTGACGAGCCCTGAAGGTGGCCGGTCAGCCGGCGCTGAAGCCCAATCCTTGTTGGGCTTGCTCCCCATGCGGAAGTGCATCTCGCCTCCGGCAACGATCTGTGCATGCGTCAGCCACGAACGTGTCCACTCCTTGCCGTTCAGCTCCGCGCTTTGGATATAAACGTTCTCCGGCGAATTGTTCTCGGCCACAATGGTGAAGGTCTTTCCGCTTTCCGGGTTGCGGATGGCTACGCGATTCACCAGCGGGCTTCCGATCACGTACACCCCCGTTGCGGCATTCACCGGATAGAATCCCAGCGCTGCAAGAACAAACCAGCTCGCAAGCTGTCCGCAGTCGTCGTTGCCCGGGATTCCCGCAGGCGTGTTGTTATAGAGCCCGGCTACTTTGCGCACCCAGTACTGCGTCTTCCACGCTGCGCCCGCGAAGGGATAAAGATATGGATTGTGATTGCTCGGTTCGTTGCCCTGCGCATCTTGTCCCACCATGCCGCTGATATCCGGCTGAGGCCACGGCGGCCCGGCAACATAAGACGGCGCCGTAAACAGCGCATCGAGCTTGGCAATAAACGCCTCGTCACCGCCGTGCAGTTCAATCAGCCCCTGCACGTCGTGTGGAACGCTTAAGCTGGCCTGCCAAGCATCGGTTTCGACATAATCCGGATACTGAATATTCGGCTGGAACGGATCCCGCCACTTTCCGTCCGTAGTTTTTGGTCGCATGAAACCGGTCGACGCATCGTAGACATTCTTGTAGTTCTGGCCAAGCTTATAGAACATCGCCACGTCGTCCTTTTTGCCCAATAGCTCGGCCATCGCGCCTGCGCACCAGTAGTCGTATGCGAAGTCGAGCGTGCACGAGACCGATCCGCCATGCAGGTCCATCGGCACGTAGCTGTATTTACGAAACGACTCCTGCAGCTTTCCGTTGTCCTGCGCCCGATTGATGTCTCTTTTGCTGGCGCCCTCCGGGGTCGTATCCCTGGCGCCCAGCGCAGTATCGCGAATCGCCGCATAAGCGGCTTCGGCATCGAAGTCGCGGAAGCCACGCGTGTACGCCGCCACGATCATCCCGGCCGCATGGAATCCCGTCATGCTCCAGGTTTCGTTCCCCCACAGCGGCCACATGGGCAGCGTGTGCAAGCCAAGCTGCTCATAATCGGCGATCAGCGTTTTCACAATATCGCTGGCCCGGTGCGGCTGCATCAGCATGATGAAGGGAACTTCGCCGCGATAGATGTCCCAAATTGAGAGCGTCGTGTATTTTGTAAAGCCGGGTTCGGCATGATTCTGCCGATCCTGCCCCCGATAGGTCAGGTCCACATCGTTGAAGCTCGCCGGGGCCACCAGGCCGCGGTACGCATCCGTATAAAAAGTTTCAGCGAGCTCTTTGGTGGGCAGCTCTGCGTCAAGCACCGCCAGCACTTTGCTCCACTCCATCTCGGCCTCGCGTGCCTGCGCGTCGAAGTCCCAGTGAGTCATCTCGGCAGCCAGGTTCTTCGCTGCTCCCTCAACGCTGGTGCACGATATGCCCACGCGCATCACCAGCGGTTCACCGCCCGGCGCGTCTCCCAGGATGGCTTTGATCTCAGTTCCCTTGTATTCGCTTCCCACGGCGCCGGAACTCATCGCGCCGTCCACGCTCATATCCATATGAGTGAGCGGCCTTGAAAACTCGATGACAAAATAAACCTGTTTGTCCTGCGCCCATCCATGCGTAGCCTTCATGCCGCTGATGCGCGTGGCACTCTCAATCTTCAGCTCGGCGTGATACACCTTGCAGCCAATGCCATGCGTAAGATCGAGAATCACTCCCCGGCGCGTCCCGGCTGGCATTTCTGGATAGCTATACCGGTGCATGCCGCAGCGTGTGGTCGCGGTCAGCTCTGCCTGTACGTCCGGAGTGAGCAGATGCACGCTGTAATATCCCGCGCGCGTCGTCTCCTGTTCATGCGTGAAGAACGACCGGTACCCTGGCACTGCATTGTCAAACACCCAGCCTGAGTTCTGCCCCAGCGCCTCAATCTGCTCCTCGGCCAGATCCTGGGGAATGCCTGGATCGAACGACCAGTTCTTCCCTTCCACCACCGGCATCACCAGGACGTCGCCGAGATCGGCGCCTCCGGTCCCCTGCACGTGAGTGTGGCTGAAACCAATCACGACATTGTCCGGGTAGTAGTAGCCAGGACAGTGATCCCATCCCGTGTAATCGCCTCTCGTATTCCAGCGGGTCTCAGGCGGCCCGGCCGTGTCCGGGCTCAGTTGCACCAGGCCAAACGGCGCCACGGCTCCCGGAAACATGTGCCCGCGCCAGCCGGTACCGATCTCCGGGCGAACGTTCTTGACGGCCTCGGTAGCTGACCGTCCGTCCCCCTCGACGGCCTCCGCGGCGAACGCCCTGGTTGCTTTCATCAGGCCGCCAAAAGGCGCCACCGTTCCTACGGTCGCGGCCGCACATACCTTCAAAAACTCCCGCCTCCGCAACCCAAGCCAGTGCTGGCGCATCGTCAAAACTCCCCTTCTCAAGACCCTGTCGATTATAGTGTGGGGCCCCAGAAAAGTTTCCGGGGGCGGCGTTCCATCCCGCGCAGCACAGTCTGCATCGAACCCGGAATACCCGCGACTGGAGGGAAAAATCCGGTGCGGAATGAGGAGTGATTTTATGTCTGCAGCCAAGAAATGTGCCAACGCACCGTGTGATTGCACACCCACCGACGGGTCGGAATATTGCAGCGCCTACTGTGCCGGAGCGGAGGAAGGCACCGATGTGGTTTGCCATTGCGGACATGCGGAATGCCACGGAGATGTGAGCGAAGTGGAGAGTGAAAGCAGCGTCGGCCTGCACGCATAGGATCGGCGTGAACTCCACGTGGGCCCCAGGGAGTGCCGGGGTAAGGCTGGCAAGTGACCGGTCACCAATTTAACTCGGGCTTGGCTAGCGTCTGGACGGGGTCGAATGGCTACCGGCGGGAGCGATTCGGGAGGACCGCGTTTCCCTGCTCCGGCACATTTGAATCCGGCCTATAATGCGTCAGGTCCGTTGCGGGCCCGGAGCCGGTGCGGACCGGGAGTGTGAGCCATGGCCAACAAGAAAAAATGCGCAAACGCTGCCTGTAGCTGCGTGCCGTCCGACGGATCAAAATACTGCAGCGCCCATTGCGAAGGGATCGGAAATCGAACCGAGGTACTGTGCCGTTGCGGTCATCCCGAATGCACGGGAGATTTGACGAAAACTTAGGGTTCCTCCGAATGAGGAAAACCTGGATCGCCGTGCAGAAACGGGCGCTGAAACGGCGTGGTCTGAATTGCTCTGTAAAGGGACATGCGGAGCGTCATACTGAGCCATGAAAAAGATTCTGCTTGGATTGGTTCTCATCTTCTGCCTCGCGGTACCGTACGCGGCGCAGGCGCAGGTCGTGGTGGTCGTGCACCACCGCCATCACCACCATCATCATCACCACCAACTCCGCCTTAACCAGTAATCGGCGAAAAATTCCATTGTCCCACCCTTGCCCGCGGGCTGTTACCCTGAAGAACGCGTCAAGGATAGGGCATCTGTCTTTTGGGGGAGCGCAGGAGCATGCTGGCCGCCCGGCCCCATGATCATCCGTCCCCGTTTCGTGGGCGATGAATTCATGATCCTGTGAGGTGCAGTGAGATTCTCGCCATCCACCAGGTGGCTAATGTTGTTCCCGACGCTTTGGAACAAAAGCTATACCTGAGACCTTGACTCATTTCCCGCTCCTCTTTGGCGTTTTTCTTATTTCGCGCAATCATGCGGTCGAGATCGTGTCGGGTTTTTCCTCAATCTCCCTCGATTTCAACCGCAGCTTTGGTGGCTTCGCGGTTCCGCTCTCGCAGCTAAAATCAATCTAGTCATGTCCGAATTCACCCATCTGCATCTGCACACTGAGTACTCCCTCCTCGATGGCGCTTGCGACGTCTACAAGCTCGTCGATCGCGTGGCCGCGCTGGGGCAAAAGTCCGTCGCCATGACAGACCACGGCAATATCTATGGAGCGGTGCACTTTTTCAATGCAGCCAAGGAAAAAGGCATCAAGCCAATCCTCGGCTGCGAGCTTTATGTGTGCAAAGCCGAGGACCATCGCGCCGACACGCCGAAAGACGAGTACAACCACCTGCTGGTGCTGGCCGAAAACGAGGAAGGATACAGAAACCTGATCCGCCTCACGTCGGAGGCGTCTCTGCACGGCTTCTACCGGCGACCACGCGTGAGCAAGAAGTATCTCGCCGAAAACTGCAAAGGTCTGGTCGGCTTTTCTGGCTGTCTCAGCGGCGAACTCTGTCAGGCGCTGAACAACAGAGATTTAGACCCGGCGGCGAGGTATCTGAAAGCCAAGGCCGTGGCGGAGCAATACCAGGACATCTTCGGCAAAGGAAACTTCTTCCTGGAAATTCAGGACCAGGGCCTGGAAGATGAGACGAGGATTCGCGGCGATCTCTACCGGCTGGAGCGTGAGCTCGAAATTCCACTCGTTGCCACAAACGACTCACATTACCTTTGCGGCGAAGATTCCCACGCACACGACGTGATGCTTTGCGTGCAAACCGGCGCCAAAATTCACGACAAGGACCGTTTCCATTTCGACGGCGATCAATTCTTCGTCAAAAGCGCCGACGAAATGGAGCGCCTCTTCCAGGATTCGCCCGATGTATTGAAGCGGACCATGGAAATTGCCGAGCGCTGCAACCTGAAGTTGCACCCGGTCGACAATCCCTTCCCCGAGTTCACTGTGCCGCAGGGACACACCATCGACAGCTACTTTGAGGAGGTGTGCCGCGCGGGATTGCGGAAACGCCTCGACACTGCGGTCCGGCAACTGGAGCTGCGAAACGTCTTGCGTTCCACGGTCGCGGAGTACGAGACGCGGCTCAATTACGAGATCGGCATCATCAAGCAGATGAGTTACTCAGGCTACTTTCTCATCGTCTGGGACTTCATCAAGTACGCGCGCGATCATGAGATTCCCGTTGGCCCGGGACGCGGATCGGCGACAGGATCGCTGGTCGCTTACGCCATGGAGATCACCAACATCGATCCACTGCAAAACGTGCTGCTCTTCGAGCGTTTTCTCAATCCTGAGCGCGTAACCATGCCCGACATCGACGTGGACTTCTGCATGAACCGCCGCGGCGAGGTGATCGATTACGTCACCCGCAAGTACGGCCGCGAGCAGGTAGCGCAGATCATCACCTTTAATACCATGGCGGCAAAAGCGGCCATCAAGGATTGCGGCCGAGCGCTTGATATGCCCTATGGCGATGTGGACCGGATTGCCAAGTTGGTGCCGGCGACGGTGGGAATGACGATCGACCAGGCGCTTGAGGATGTGCCCGATCTGCGCAAGGTGTACGACAACGACAAGCAGATTCGCGAGCTGATTGACACCGCAAAAAAGCTGGAAGGTTTGGTGCGCGGTGCGGGTGTGCATGCGTCGGCAGTGGTGATTGCGCCGCGTCCACTCACTGAACTGGTGCCGCTCAACCGCACCAAGAACGACGAAATTGTGACGGCCTACGACATGAAGTCCGTGGAGAAGATGGGCCTCCTCAAAATGGACTTCCTTGGCCTGGCGACGCTGACGGTGATTACCGATTGCCAGAAGCTGATTGAGCAGACTCGCGGGGAGAAACTCGACATCGACTTGCTGCCGCTCGACGATCCCGAGACGTTCAAGCGTGTGTTTCACACCGCACTTACTTCCGGCGTGTTTCAGTTTGAGTCGAGCGGGATGCGCGATATTTTGCGTCGGTACAAGCCAGATACGGTGGAGGAGCTGACCGCCTTGAATGCGCTCTACCGGCCGGGACCGATGAGCATGATCGATGACTTCGTCGAGCGCAAGTGGGGACGCAGAAACGTGGAATATCTGCTTCCCGAGCTCGAAGGGATTCTGAAAGATTCGCTGGGCGTAATCGTCTACCAGGAACAGGTCATGCGCATCGCCAACGTGCTGGCGAGTTACTCGCTTGGCGAGGCTGACCTGTTGCGGCGGGCGATGGGGAAAAAAGATCCCGAGGCGATGGCCAAACAGCGAGATCGATTTATGAGCGGCGCGGCAAAGCTGGGGCATCCCAAGGCCGCGGTAGCCGAGATTTTCGACCAGATGGAGAAATTTTCCGGGTACGGATTCAATAAGTCCCACTCGGCGGCATACGCGCTCGTGGCGTACCAGACGGCGTACCTCAAGACGCATTACCCCGTCGAGTTCATGGCAGCGCTGCTCACGTCGGAAACATCGAAGCCTGACAGCGTGGTGAAGTATATCGGCGAGTGCCGCGAAATGGGCATTCCCGTCGAGCCTCCTGACGTGCAGGTCTCCGGCGCCCAATTCACTCCCCACGGCGAAGCTATTCGCTTCGGCCTGGCTGCGGTAAAGAACGTCGGCGGCAATGCCATCGATTCGATTTTGAATGCCCGCAAAGAAGCCGGCGGGCAGTTCGGCAGTTTTTGGGAATTCTGCGAAAAAGTTGACCTGCGCTTGATGAATAAGCGTGTCATTGAATCGCTGATCAAAGCGGGCGCGCTTGACTCGCTGGGCAAGCGTGGACAACTGACTGCGGCTGTCGATAAAGCGATGGAACGTGCGCAGAAAACGCAGCGCGATGCCGAGCAGGGCCAGAGCGGTTTGTTCGGGCTCTTCGACGAAACACCCGCGCGTGGGCGCGAGACTGACAGTCTGCCGCCCGCAGCCGACTGGGAAGAAGGTGAGCGCCTCGCCAATGAGAAAGAAGTGCTCGGATTTTTTGTCTCCGGGCATCCGCTCGACAAGTACGCCGAGAAACTGCGCAATCTCACCGGCGTGATCACGACGGCTGAAGCGCTGGAACGAAAGCCGCCGGAGCGCCGCTGGGGTGGACAGCAGGACCCGGCCGACGAGATCCAGGTGGCCGGCATAATGCACGGATTGCGCGTGCAGAAGACGCGCCGCGACGGAAAGCTTTATGCGCAGACTTCGCTCGAAGACGCAACCGGGAAAATCGACCTGATTGCTTTTCCGCGCGATTACGAGCGGCTCGCTGAACAGTTGAAGATCGAAGCGCCGGTGCTCGTTCGCGGAACACTTTCAGGCGACGAAGACTCAGCGCCGAAGATTTCGGTGAGTGCAATCCAACCCTTGGAGGCCGTGCAGGTCAAGCTTCCGTCCGGCGTCCGCATCCGCATCAATCTCGATCGCGCCACCGAAGAAATGCTTGCGGGACTCAAGAGCGCGGCCGACGCTGCCCCCGGACCCGGCAAAGTCATGCTCCAGCTCGAAAAGAAGGGCGAGTACGCGGTGGTGCTTGAGCCCGAAGGCATGAGCGTGGCCGCCGATCGCGGCTGGGTCGATCGCGTCGAAGAGTTGGTGGGTAAAGGAACGGTTCAGCCGATCTGACAGACGGCTGCGACTACCTAACCTCCGGTTCCCATTTATTTCGCGATCAATCGAAAGTGAGAAGATGCAATTTCGCCGCTTAGGCAATGGTCCGCTTGAAGTTTCGGAGCTCAGCTTCGGCACCTGGCTCACGGTGGCTGGAGGCATCGCGCGCGAACAGGCAATTCGCTGCATCCAAGCGGCCCTTGACCACGGCATCACCCTCTTTGACACCGCAAATCAATATGGAGCCGGCGAGGCCGAGCTTGTTCTTGGCGATGCGCTCAAAGGCTATCCGCGTGACAGGTATCTGATCGCGACAAAGCTGTATTTTCCCGTCGGCGACGAACCGGACCACGGCCTTTCCGCCGCGCAAATCGAGAAGCAGTTGGACCGGTCGCTCCAGCGACTGCGCGTCGAAACTATCGATCTCTACCAGTGCCACCGCTATGACAAGGAGTCTCCGCTCGAAGAAACATTGGCCGCCCTGAATCGGGCCGTCAAGATGGGCAAAGTGCGGGCGATTGGATTCAGCGAGTGGACGGCGGAGCAGGTCGAAGCGGCGGCGGCGATCACCTCCAGCGCCGGCCTCGTTCCCTTCGCTTCCAGCCAGCCGCAGTATTCCATGCTTTGGCGTCGGCCTGAGGTATCGGTCTTCCCCGCGTGCGCGCGTCACGGCATCGGCAATTTGGCATTTTCGCCGCTCGCGCATGGCGTGCTCACAGGAAAGTATGTGCCGGGCCAGCCGCCTCCGCCCGATAGCCGTGCGGCCAACGACAAGATGAACCTGTTCATGGAAACTGCCGGCCGTCATTACCGCTCCGATTCCCTGCTTGCCGCCGTCGCTCGCCTCAAGCCCATCGCCGCCGATCTCGGCCTCACCATGCCGCAGATGGCCCTGGCGTGGGTACTGCGCAGACCGGAAGTCGCTTCGGCGATCATCGGAGCGTCGCGTCCGGAGCAGATCGCCGACAACGTCCGCGCGATCGGGGTAACCCTCTCGACCGAAGACCTTCAGTAGATCGATCAGGCCCTTAACGGAGCAGTCGTTCGCGAATAAACCGGCAGCGGCTCGCTGCCATAAGACCAACGTCTCGTATATCCCACATTCGTAACCACGAACGATACTCCCCACTCCGCGTAAACGGCTATTTTCTGTGTATCCTATGTACACTCGCCGCGGAATGAGCCGTAGCGAGAGCCGTATTCGCGTTGGCAACAGAGCGATCGAGTGAAGGAGATGCTGATGATCCCCCGTTTCCGTCTTCTCCTGGCCGTGTTTTTCCTGGTCGTTGTTCTGCCCGTCCGCGCGCAAGGCGGATGTCTCGATTCCCCTGAATCGCCCACAGTCGTGCTAGCCATGGTCGGTGCCATCGGGGTAATCGCAGTCGGCTTGAGAGCGGCTCGCAGGCGCAAATCGTAGTTTTCATCCGGCTTCTCGCGCACGTTCCAGGAAGCTGCATCGGTGCGGTTTAGGGCTATGTCATCCGGATCCGGAATACGATGGTGAACGCGCCCCGCATTCTCTATATCCTTCCCCTTTCCGTATTTTTGACGGCATTTGCCGGCTGCGGCGGCCGCATCTCCATTTCCGGCGGTTCGGGTGGGTCCGGTGGCGGATCAGGAGACAGTTGCACCTCGAACCCAGTCACCACTACGCCGGTTTCGTGCCCGTCCAGAACACCGGTGGCCGGGGTATCTTTCGCAGGAAAAGTTCTCGCCGCTTCGCAGCCTGTCAGCGGGGCATCGGTCCAGCTTTATGCCACTGGCATCTCCGGCAATGGCTCCGCGCCCTCAGCGCTGCTCAACACCGCTCTCATATCGGCTGCAAACGGCAGCTTCACCGTTCCCGCCGGATACTCCTGCCCCTCGGCGCAAACTCCCGTCTATCTATTCTCCAAAGGTGGCCAGGTGGGCGCTGGCTCCGCCAACTCATCTCTCTGGCTCATCACCGCGCTTGGCCCATGCGGGAGCACCAGCGCCGGCAGCACATTCGTTCTCAATGAAGTTACAACCGCCGCTTCAGTCTTTGCGCTGGCTTCATTTATGTCCAACGGCGGGAATGTGGGCGCCACCTGCACCAATGCGGCCGGCCTCGACAATGCATTCCTGACCGCGAATAACCTGGTCAATCCCTCCACAGGCACGTCGCCTGGCGCGGGGAATCCTTCCACACTGGCCGTTCCCACCAAAAAGCTGAACACCCTCGCCAACATCCTGGCCTCCTGCACGAGCTCGAGCGGCGGCAGCTCCTGCTCCACCTTGTTCAACGCCGCTGCCTCCGGCAAAACCGTTCCCATCGATACGCTCGATGCGGCGCTCAATATCGCGCGCGCCCCCGCAAGCAATGTCGCGGCAATCTATGCGCTCGCTTCTGGCAGTGCGGCTTTCTCACCGGCTCTTTCCGCAGCGCCACCTGACTGGATGCTCCACAACACTGTCTCTGGTGGAGGCATGGCGTCGCCCGCCTCCGTCAGTGTTGCCGCGTCAGGCAATGTCTGGGTATCGAGCTACTTCAGCACGGTTTCGGAGTTCACGCCAAGTGGCGCAACAGCCTTTCCGTCAGGCATTACCGGTGCCGGCATCAATCAGTCTTACGGCATGGCGCTCGACATACAAGGCAATGCGTGGATTGCCAACGAACAAACCAACCTCAACAACGGCCTCGGTGACGTCACCGAGCTCAACTCCTCCGGCGTGGCACTAGCTCCCGCTTTGACCAGCGGAGGCATCAATTTTCCAATCGCAGCCGCCGCCGACCCCAACGGCAATATCTGGATTGTCGATTATGGCGACTCTACGGTCACACTCTTTTCGAGCTCCGGCTCGCCTCTTTCCCCAACTACCGGCTGGGGCGGATCATCGCTCTCATTCCCGGTTGCGTTGGCCGTCGATTCCGGCCACAACGCCTGGGTCGCCAACCAGGCAGGCATCCTTCCTGTCACAAAAATCTCTGGCAATGGCTCCCAGGTTACCAACTTCAACTGCGATTGCGATGGGGCATCCGGCATCGCCACCGACCGGGGTGGCAATGTTTGGATCGCCAACTATTACGGCAACAGCATCAGCGAAGTTAATACCTGCGGCACACTGGAGGTCGACGCCGCGACTGGCGGCGGCGTCGACCATCCCCAGGGAATTGCCGTAGACGGCGCTGGAACCGTCTGGGTGGCAAATTACAACAGCGGTTCAATCTCCGAGATGGCCGGATCAGCAGCCGCCACACCTGGTACATTCACTTCGCCATCCTCTGGGTTCGGGCGCGACGCCGCTTTGTTTGAACCTTACGGCCTCGCTGTCGACGCCAGCGGAAATGTCTGGGTCTCGAACTTCGGCAACGATACGCTTACGCAGTTCATCGGGATCGCTGCGCCGGTAAAGACTCCGATGGCTGGCCCGCCGCAGCAACCGTAACCTCACGGCGTTCGCATTATTAAAACGGCGGGCGTCTCTCCGTTGACGGCTTGGCGTCCTGCCGCGAAGAGAATAGCAAAATTGGGTCGCGCCGTTCTGCCAAAGGATGAAATCATAACGAGGAAAGGATCGGCTTTCGCAATGGCGGAGAAGGCAAGCTTGGTCTCACTGTCAGGCGGCATAGCTCTGGAATCGGAATCTGACCGGCCTGCACCGGCGCCGCTTGCGCTGTGGTGCGGCATCGCCGTCCTCGCCGCGGCTGGATGCCTCGGTATCTATCGCGAGCTCATGCTTCTTTGGTCCTTCTGGACCAACGACCCTCTCCGTTCCATCGGAATGTTGATTCCCCCTGCCAGCATTGTGCTCACACTTCTGGTGTGGCGCCGGCACAACTGGGAATTGCGCGGAACATGGTGGGGCCTGCTGGTCATCGCGTTCTCTTATCTTCTAAGCCTGCTCCGTCTCAACGCTGCCCTCCAGGCAGTCGCCGGTAGAGTCATGATCTCGTTCATTCCGGTTTCATTGCCCGTTTACGTTTATGGCAGCGGCATCATCCTGCTTTTTGCCGGAACACGCGTGTGGCGCAAGGCGTGGTTTCCGCTGGGATTGTTGCTCCTCTCTCAACCAGTGCCCATTCTTTCCAATGGACTGATCGATATTCCGCTGCAAAACATTTCTGCCAGGGTCGCGCGCTCCTTCGCTACGCTCATCGGCCTCGTCCCCACCACTCCCCAGCTCCGCCTCATGTTTTCGCCGGACTTCGGCATGTTTATTGCGCCCGGCTGCGATGGCATTCGTGGCTCGGTCGCCATGGGTTATGTGGCCCTGATCCTCGGCTATCTCAAGCGCGTCTCCATCTATCGTTGGGCAGCGTACGTTTCCGGCGCTGTGCTTCTCGGCTACCTATTCAATTTCATTCGGCTTTGCGTTCTCATCCTCTACTATCGCGTGGCCCTGGGTCATCCTTCTCTTCAGGACTTGGCCAAGCAGGCCGACTACGTGATCGGGGCTTGCCTGTTTCTGGTTGCTACCCTTCTTCTCATGGGCCTCGCCCGCACCGCGCCGCAGAGCCCTCCGCCGGAAGAAATTCCCCTTGATCCTGCAGGTTCGCCGCCGCAAACATGGATGACTTTGTTCAAGTGCGCGGCATTTGCCGTCGCAATGCTTGCGGCTCTTTCACTGCCGTCCTCCGCTCTCAGATACGACCGAAGGGCCGCGCCCACGCCCGAATCCCTCGCTGCACGCATGCCGAAGCAAATTGGCAGCTTCTCGCTCAAGCGCACATGGTACGAGCAACAGGACGGCAACATTGTCATCGAAAGCGGAGCCTACTCGGCGCCTGGATCCGAAGAGATCGTTCTCGCTGTCTGGGTTGCGCCGCTCATTTATCTCCACGACGCGCAACAATGCTGGCTGGCCCGTGGCCTGCATCCGGAGATTCTCACGTCCCGTTCGTTTCTCACCGCCGGCGAAAAATCCGTTCCGCTCAGCGCCGGCTTGTATAACGACGGAATCACTGACAGCATCGTGCTCAACGCAACCTGCACCCCTTCATCCTGCATGCAATTTCAGCAGGTCGCTCCGAGCCAGCGGCTCGGTTTCCTGTTCCTTAAACCACAGACCGATGAACTTTCCGGAACGGGAACACACCCCGTCTCCATCATGCTTCGCATCGATAAGCTCCATTCCGACAAGGCGAGAAGCGTCATCTTCAGTCAACTTTCAGATGAGGCCCAAAACTTCCTCGCCGGTCTCGACATGACAAGACTCAGTCGCGCGTTTCAATAATTTGAGATGGTATAGGGGAAGATTAGAAAGACGCGCGGGTCAGAAGCCTTGCCGCAATGAGGTGATGGGTTGAAACGCAGAGAATTTTTGAAAACGGTGGGCGGCGTAACGGCCGCCGCGCTGTTGCCGCATCATGAAGCTGCCGCGGATGCGGATCCTCAGCTTGCATTCACATCGAACAGTATCGCCGCTCAGCTATCGACGGCAGCTCCTGAATTTGTCAGCTTCAATATAGATGGGCTGGGCAAGGGCAAGCGCGGCTCCAATATCATGCAGCCACCGGGCATGGCAGGATTCACGGCATCTACCCCATCGCCAGGCAGCGCGACCCATCGCATCGAGTACCGATTGGTCGGCGAGAGCCCAACCATCCCTCCAGCGTGGACGATAGAGTTCTCCGACCATAGCATCCAGCTCACTTCCGAATGGCGCCAGGAACCAACGGCAGAGCCATTCGTCTTTCGCTTCAATTTAGCCCAGTGTCATTCCACCGTACTCGGAATCTTCGCCGAAGATGGCAACCTTCGCCTGCCGGCGCTCGTTCATCTCCCCGGACAAGGCTCCATGCGCCTGGCAACCAACGATGCCGAAGGAGCCGTCGTTGGGTACCATTCTGAGCGCAGATCGACTCTCGCGACCCTCACGCTGCCCGCTGCCACTTCAGCCGCGAAGCGCATCGCATACACGCTCGAAATCACGGCAATCCACCCGCCAGTTCCCGGCATTGAAGACGATCCGCGCTTTGACGCCTTCAGAAGAAATTGGCTCAACGTGATGCAGTTGAACCCCGCGGTGAAAGCTCTCGCAAATAACACTTCAAGCACAAGCTGCGCTTTCTGTTATTACGAATACGCCGATGTTGCCGCACTCACCCCGCCGCTGGCTGCGGGTCTCACGGCACTCGACGTGGTTCGCCAGACGCTCGATCGGATTCTCGCGGGCGGATTGGCTTATGGCCTGCCTGCGCCCGGCAATTTCCCCACACCCTCGTCCGATACGATGCCCTCCATGCTGATTGCAGCGGCGAACTGCGTGCGCCAGGGCCAAAGCGACGCCTGGCTCGCCGCAAACTACGATGGCATTCGCGGCTGGGCTGAATCCATGCTCGCAACCGATATCAACGGCGATGGCCTGGTCAAGTACAGCATCAGCGGCAACTCCGGCATCTGGCCTGATGGGTTTCCCAAGGTGAGGCCATCCAACTGGTGGGACACCATCGGCTTCGGACACGAAGATGCTTACGCAAACGCCTTGGCCTACCGCGCTCTCCGCAACATGTCCACGCTCGCCGCCAAGGTGCAAAAGCACAACGACGCGCTCAGGTACACTGCAGCAGCCGAAAAATTGCGCGACATCTACTACAAAAACTTCTTCGATCCCGCCACCGGCGTGCTTGGCGGCTGGCGCAGCGCCGACGGACAACTCCACGACTATTACTTTTTGTGGGTGAACGGCATTGCGATCCACTACGGACTCGTGCCGAAGCCGCAAGCGAATTCCATCATGGATAAGCTCTTGGCCAAGATGAAAGAGGTCGGCTACGACAAATTCAATATGGGCCTTCCCGGCAACCTGGTCGCGGTTACCCTAGAAGACTACGTCCATAAAGAGCTGCATGTCGGGGGCGGCGTGCTGCCCGATAACTCTGACGGCTTCCAGAACTACGAAAACGGGGGCGCCACCGGCTGCTTCGTCTTCTTCACCTTGGCTGCGCTCTACGATCTTGGCCGCAAAGCAGAAGCGGACAAGATTCTGTTCGCGATGCTCGGCGAGTACGATCGCGGCGGCTTTGAAGGCCGCGGCGCCAATAACCGATCGAATGATTGGCGTCGGTGGGATGGTACACCCATGGGATACGAAGGCTTTCTCACCGACAACTATTACACGCTCATGGCCGTCCCCTTGCGCCAGTCGGAAACGCGGTGGCACGAGGGATTCCGGCCCGAAGCGGAATTGACCTGAACCTCCGCGTGAAGAACCAGGTGACCTCGGCAAGAGGAGAAGAATTGAAGAGAACGCTTGTTTCATTCATCGCGCTCGTCACGCTGGCGCTCGCCGCTGCCAGGCTGTGCGTTGCGCGAGATGTGGTCCGGCCGGGAGAACCTTGGCTTGACAGCAACGGACAGCGCATTCAGGCGCACGGCGGCGGCATCACTGTATGGAAGGGTGTGTACTACTGGTTCGGCGAGGACCGCTCGCAAACCAACGATCCCGATAAGCGCTACGTCGCTTGCTATTCCTCGCGCGATCTCGTCCGCTGGAAGTTCCGCCGGCAGGTGCTGGCGCTAGCCGACCCCGAGCACCTGGGACCGCACTGGGTTCTGGAGCGGCCCAAAGTGTTTGCCAATTCCCGCACGCGCAAATTCGTCATGTACGCACATCTCGATGATTCGCATTACAAATTCGCTCGCGTCATGGTTGCGGTCAGCAATCGCATCGATAGTCAATACACCTTTGTGAAAAGTTTCAGGCCGCTCGACCAGGAGAGTCGCGATATCGGCCACTTTGTTGACGATGACGGCTCCGCTTACCTGATCTTCGAATCGCGCCCAACCAAGGGATTCTTCATCGCCCGGTTGACAAGCGATTTCATGAACGTAGAAAAGACCGCCTTCATCCCGGCTCCGCTCGAGGGCGGCGCGCTGGTGCACTTTGGCGGCCTTTATTACGTGGTCGGTTCGCACATGACCGGTTGGCGGCCCAACCCCAACGTGTATGCGACCGCGCCTGCCATCACCGGACCCTGGTCCGACTTCAGCGAACTTGCGCCGCCCGAAGCCAACAACTACGAATCGCAATCGACGATGCTGCTCAAGGTCGCTGGCTCGAAAACGACCACCGTCATCTTTATGGGCGATATCTGGCGGCCGCGCGAACTGTGGGACTCGCGCTATTCCTGGATGCCGCTCCAAATCGAGAGTGGCGCAATGCATCTGCCCCCGCCTCAACCCTGGACATTGAACGTGAAAACGGGAGAAGCGGCCCTTCGATCAGACGCGAAGTAAGCGGACCGGACTCACAAAGCGAGTCGGCTGCCCGTTTCGACCTTACGAAACACCAGGCATTCTGTTACTGCGGGATGCAAGGGAACCAGGAACCCACCCACGTGGGTAATGCCAAGTCCAGCAAACATATCAACGACATATTGAATGGCGCACATTCGCGGTGACCAATCCCAGTCCCAGGGATTTGCATCGAACCACGCTTGTAAGTTCACTGGCTCAAAACACTTCTCGGTCATTGCATCGAAAACAATCCATCCGCGATTGCGTACAACCCTTGCCATCTCTCGGAAATACGAGAGCATTGTCAAGTTGGGAAGACCGGGGAATACTTTGTGAGCCTGTACTAGGTCGACCGATGCTGTTTCCGTTTCACGGAGCGTTCTCCAATCCGACTTCCTCGCAGTTACACCATACGTTTGTACCAGCCAGTTTCTCCACTCCTTGGAAGTCTCATAGATTTCATAATGCGTGGGCTTGCAACGCGCCATGATTCTTTCCAAATAGCGGCCTGAACCAGGGCCAATCTCACACACGCGATCGATGTTTTCGTTGAATACTCCCAGTGCGGCCATGCCGTCAATCGTCTTCTCCAAAGCCGTCTTGAGGCCAACGACATGTCTCTGCTCAAGAAACTCAGCGACAGATCTGCCGGCCGCTTTCGCCGCCCCTTGCGTCAGCTTAAAGTCAATGAAATCTGAGAATCTCCTGGCTTTTTTCCTATACCCAAGATGCGGCAACACTTTTGATGCGATGAATTCTGCACTTTGCATAACTTGCTCCAAAGGACAGAACGCTAATTTAGTTGTAGTGT
Source organism: uncultured Acidobacteriaceae bacterium (assembly GCA_963758785.1). Lineage (GTDB taxonomy): Bacteria > Acidobacteriota > Terriglobia > Terriglobales > Acidobacteriaceae > Telmatobacter. Next base: position 396,512 of record CAVWXA010000002.1, on the reverse strand, counting down.
TCTTGCTGGCAACCCTAACATTTCGGAGCTTTCCGAATCAATACCACTTCTTCGGGACTTTGATGAGCAAACTCCGAGAGCTTCGCAAGAGCCCTTTGTATTTGCATTCAGTTGAAAATGAAAATCGTGCGGCTCAGGACCACGCCATTCGGGACCTGCATGGACGAAGATTGCCGCAACATCTTTGGAGGAAATAAAAAAAGCGCCACATTCATAAACCATTTTTGGTTTATGGCGGGGACGACGGGGCTCGAACCCGCGACCTCTGCCGTGACAGGGCAGCGCTCTAACCAAACTGAGCTACGTCCCCACAAGAACTCACGAAGCCTTGAATGCGTCGAATGACGCGGCATGTTCTCGCGGTTACAACATCCTTGAGTGTACCAGAAAGCCGGAGCCTGACGGACAGGTGAACTCACCCTCACGCCGATCATTCCAACTCGCCAACTCGATTCGTTGAAGCTCAGGCCCCTACTGCCGCCCGCGCTCCACGCCCGACGGGCATGTACCCCATATCCATTGAAATGCCGCGCACACATTGCAGCAGATTGTTCGCGATCGACGGCAGCTTCTGCGCTGTCACTCGAAACGACGGGCCCGAAACGCTCACCGCAGCTACGGGCATTCGCTGTGCATCCAGCACCGGCACGGCGATGCAGCGCAACCCTTCCTCAAGCTCCTCGTCGTCCACGGCGTAGCCGCGGCGTCGCGTCTTCTCGAGTTCCGCCCGCAAGGCATCGGGAGTCGCAATGGTCCGGTTCGTCATCCGCTCAAAGCGGATACGGCGCAAAATTTCTGTCATCCGCTCAGGGGGAAGAAACGCCAGAATCGCCTTCCCTACCGAGGTGCAGTGCACAGGATTGCTTGCTCCGATACGCGTAATCATGCGCACCGATCGCGTCGGCTCAATTTTGTCGATATAGATCACGCGCGCCGCCTCCAGCAGGGCCAGGTGCGCTGTCTCTTCGGTTTCCGACACCAGCCTGCGCAAGTGGGGTTGCGCCCGGTCACGCAAGTCGTATTGCTCGATCGCGCGATTGCCAAAATCAAACAGCCTCAGGCCAAGGCGAAACTTGCCGTTCGAGGTTCGCTCCACCATGCGGTGCCGCTCCAGCACCATTAAGAAGCGGTGCGCCGTGCTCTTGTGTAATTGAAGGCTGGCAGCCACTTGCGCCAGCCCGAGCGGTGTTTCACTTTCACCAAGCAAATCAAGGACAGCAAAAGCCCGGTCCAGGGCTTGCACTTTATATGTGCCTTGTGGAGCCGCGTCTCGCATATTGATCCTTTGTTCCGTCCTTTGAGTCCATTTCTAGCTTCTCAAATGATGAGACGCTCGTCAACAGGTGAAACGCTCGTCTGCAGGCGTTTTTCCGCCTTTCCGGGCTCTTGTCGACCGCACAGGAGTTCGCGCAGCACCCAGCGTACCCCGACCGGCATTGACCGAAAACTGCCCGCCCGCAAAGAATGGAGAGAGCAGCACTACCATCCCGGCAAATCAGGACATGGAATGGACAAGAGCAAGCTCGGAGTTCTCGTCTTCATCTTTTTCGCTTCAACCTGTTTGAATGGCCAACCAGCCGCCCAGCCGGTTTGGACCGTTCACCAATCTCCCGACCCGTCCGGTGTTTATTACGCTGGCCCTGAAGTCTCGGCGCCCCGGCTCGTCAGGGTGATGCCCGCGGCTTATCCCGGCTACGACTCCGGGAAAAACCTCCAGGGGATGACTGTGCTCGCCATGGTCGTTGGGTCCGATGGAGTTCCCAGCCATATTCAGCTTCTTCATTCTCATGGCGACGTGTTCGACCAGGCGGCCATTAAAGCCGCGCAGCAGTCCGTATTCGAGCCGGGAAAGCTTAAGGGCAAGCCCGTGCCGGTCTGGATTGATCTCCGTGTCGTCTTCCGTGCAAACCGGGCTCAGGCGGTGCCTGAAGTCCTAATCGCGGAGCGAGACCTGCCGTCGCCGGGCGAGTCCTTCTTTGAAGACAAGCACCATCGCCCCCTTGGCTACACGCCGCCGGTTCTCATCCATACTGTCGACGCCGACTTCGCCGATCCCTTTGTCCGCGATCCGATTGTGCAGGTAGCAACGGTGACGGTGACCGTAGGCGCCGACGGATTGCCAAAGGCCGTGCAAATGCGGCGAGGTCTCGGATTTGGTCTCGACAAGAAAGCCATCGCAGCCGCCTGGCACGATCGTTTCCTGCCCGCTACCAAAAAGGGCAAGCCGGTTGAGGACCTCACCGACGTGAAGGTCGAGTTTGCAAAATTCTAATTCGCGTCGCCGTACGGAAGAGGTCTAGCTCTCGGGCTCTTCCACGTCGCCGCCCTCGCCGGGCGCGAGAAACAGGTTCGCTTCCAACCCGTGCTGGCGCGTGTAGAGATCGTAGTAGCGGCCGCCCATCGCAAACAGCTCCGCGTGGTTGCCGCGCTCCACAATGCGGCCGTCTTCGACCACCAGGATCTGCTCCGCGCGCCGAATGGTTGAAAGCCGGTGAGCGATCACGAACGTCGTGCGCCCTCGCATCAACTCGCGCAATCCGCTCTGGATCATCGCCTCTGACTCGGAATCGAGCGAGCTCGTCGCTTCGTCGAGAATCAGAATACGCGGCTCGGCCAGCAGCGCGCGCGCAATCGAAAGTCGCTGCCGTTGCCCGCCTGAGAGCTTCACTCCCCGCTCACCCACGATAGTGTCGTAGCCTTCCGGAAAGCGCTCTGCGAATTCGTCTACGCGCGCTGTGCGGCATGCAAACTGGAACTGCTCTTCCGTGGCATCCGGATGCGAAAACATCACATTTTCGCGGATTGTGCCGTCGAATAGAAACGATTCCTGCAGCACCACGCCTAGTTGCGATCGGTAGCTGTTCAGATCCACTGTCGCCAGGTCCATGCCGTCCACCGTCACCCGACCGCTCACCGGCGTGTGAAAGGCGCAGATCAGGCTGATGATCGTAGACTTGCCCGAACCTGAAGAACCGACCAGCGCAGTGACCGTTCCCGGCTCCGATGTGAAACTGATGCCGTGCAGCACCGGTTTTTCCGGCGTGTACGCAAACTCCACATTCTCAAATCGCACAATGCCTTCAATCTCGCCCAGCTTGACCACACGTGCCGGATCCGCAAATTCGTCCTTCTCTGAAAGGATCTCCATGGTGCGATCGATCCCCGCCACCGCTTCGGTCAGTTGCGTACCGATATTCACCACCTGAATCACCGGCGCAATCATGAACGCCAGAAACATTGTGTACTGGATGTAGGTACCGTCGTCCATCCGGTTTTGTAATGCCAGGTGCCCGCCCATCAGCATCACGATGTGCGCCCACGATTCCCAGCACCGTCGTCGCCGCCATCGACATCAGGCTCGTCGCAGTCAGCGACTTCATCACGTTGTCCAGCAGGCGCAGCACGCCCACCGTAAAGACGCCCGCCTCACGCGCCTCGGCGTGGTAGCCCTTCACAACGCGCACGCCGCCCAGTGATTCCGTCAGCCTTCCCGTTACTTCGCCCGTGATCTTAGCCCGTTCGCGAAAGATCGGACGAATCGTTTTGAAGGCGTACTGCAGAACGAAAACAAAGACCCCGATCACCGAGAACACGATCAGCGTCATTTTTGGGCTGCGGTGCAGCAGAAAGACGAACGCCATTGCCGCAGTCAGCAGGCCGCCCACAAACTCCACCAGGCCTGTCCCGATCAGGTTTCGCACGCCTTCCACGTCGCTCATGATCCGCGATACCAGCAGGCCGCTGCGGTTGGCGTCATAGAAACTGACCGAAAGGCGCCCAACATGCTGCTGCACCTGCTGGCGCAGGTCCGCGATCATGCGCTGCGCCGCCTTTGACAGCAACTGTGTGTTCGAAAAAGATGTGATCGACTGGATGAACGTCGCGATGAACACCGCCATCACCAGCGGCATCAGTTTGTCGCTCTCATGCCTCCGCAACACCAGGTTGACAAATGGTCTTGAGACGAATGGCAGTGTCAGGCCCGCAACACGATTGATGGCCACCAGCGCAAGACCCAGCAGCAGCAGCCACTTCCGCGGCCGCACCAGCCTCCAGATCTCCGGCATCGCTTTCCGGTAGTCGACCTTTTTCTTGGGCGTCTCGGCGCCTGTAGCGCGCGCTGCGCCCGTGCGGCGAGCGCTCGGCACGCATGCCCATTCCCAGCCCTCCGCCGCGCATTGTTGCCCATGCACTATTCCTGTCTTGAATCTACGTGCTTTGATGAACGAGCGCACGCAAAGATTCACGTAAATCGCCAGCAGGACGGCCATAACGATCTGCGCTGTCAGCGCTTTGTAATCCGGGTCCATGCCGAGCGAGCGGGCATGTCCGTAGCCATGCAGAGCTGAGGCAATGGCGCCAATCAGGCCCAGCAGCCCCACCGTCACATTGATGTGCATGAAGATTTTGCGCCAGGTTTCGCTCGGGCTGATGGCCAGAATGCCGCCCACGCCCAGCGCCAGGCCAAACCACGTAGGAATCAGTGCCGTGGGATGAATGCTCCCCGTGCCGACGAAACCAACCACCCCAAGAATGATCAGCAAGACGCCGAAAAGGATGGTGACCTTTGCCATGCCAAACCTCCATCTGATGCATGGCAAGAATAACAGTTGCAAGTTGTCAGTGGTCAGTGATCACTGCTCAGAAATCATTTGACCTTCACGTTTCCTCGTGGCCAGACAGCCCGGCGAATTAAGCGCACGCGTCGCCATGCCAAACTGATCACTGACCACTGATCTCTGACCACTGTTTTGCTACCGCTGGATCCGCGCCGATCCGCCCTTGGCGAACGCCCGCACCTGGTCCAGCGTCGCCATGGTCGTGTCGCCGATGAACGTGGTCAGCAGCGCGCCGTGCGCCCAGCCCAGCCTCAGCGCCTCTTCAGGTGTCTCGCCGGTCAGCAGGCCATAGATGAATCCCGCCGCAAAGCCGTCGCCGCCGCCCACGCGATCGACCACGTCCAGCTCGGCCGTCGGCGCAACGTAGGTCTTGCCGTCGATCCAAGCCACTGCGCTCCAGCTATGCCGGTTCGTCGAGTGCACTTCGCGCAGCGTCGTGGCCACGACCTTCACGTGCGGATGCTTCTTGACCACATTGTCGATCATGCCGAAGAACGCCGCTGGGATCGAGCTTCGACTTGGCTTGCACATCCGGCCCGGGAATGCCCAGCCCCTTCTGCAGATCCTCTTCGTTGCCGATCAGCACGTCCACATTCTTGACGATCGAGGCGATCGTCTCCACGGCCTTGTCCGCGCCGCCCGAAATCTTCCACAGCTTCTCGCGGAAATTCAGATCGAACGAAGTCACCGCGCCGGCTTCCTTGGCCGCCTTCATCATCTCGGCCACCAGCGGAGCGGTGGTGGGCGAGAGCGCCGCAAAAATGCCGCCCGAGTGCGCCCAGCGCACGCCCTTCGCGAAGATTCCCTTCCAGTCGAAGTCGCCCGGCTTCAGCATCGCGCCCGCTTCGTTGGCGCGGTTGTAGAACACCACCGGAGGCCGCACGCCTGCGCCGCGATCGCTGTAAACCGTGGCCATGTTCGGGCCGGTGGCGCCGTTGTGCTCAAAGTGCTTGTAGATCGGCTTCACGCCCATGGCGCGCACGCGCTCGGCGATCAGGTCGCCGATCGGATAATCCACCATCGCCGATGCCATGGCCGTCTTCATCCTGAAGCAGTCCGACAGATTCGCCGCCACATTGAACTCGCCGCCGCTCACGTGAATCTTGCACTCCGTCGCCTTGCGAAAGGGAATGATTCCCGGATCGAGCCGGTGCACCAGCGCGCCCAACGCCAGAAAATCCAGCTCGCCATCCTTCGCGAATATTCAATCCGTCACTCATCGTTCTCTCCTTGCCTTCTTCAGAATTTCAAACTGATTCAAACTCAGCTTCGTCGCAACGCGAAAGCGGCTCACAGCTAGGAGCTAAAAGCTGCTTTCTTCACGTCCGCGACCACCTGCTCCGGCGTCCACTCGTTGCCCGGATAAAACTGCGCCACCTTGCCATGCGGACCGATCAGCGTGGTCGACAGTGTGTGCGTAATCGTCTCGTCAGGCCCTTGCGTAATCCCCACGTCGAAATACTTCGCCATCTCCAGCAATTCGGGCTTCGACGGCACGGCAAAATCCCAATGCGCAAAGGCATTCTTCGCGTCGCTGCCGATGTATTCCGCGCCGTAAGCACGCAGCCGCGCCGGCGTGTCGTGATCCGGATCGAAGCTCACGCACAGCAGATGCGTCTTGGCATAGAGCGCCGGATTCGCGGCCAACTGGCTGATCGATCACGGCAAAGTTGTGCGTCACCAGCGGGCAGAAGTTGGGCAGCGGGCAGCGCGTGTAGATGAATGTCACCAGCAGCGTCTTGCCGCGAAACTGATCGAGATGAATCGCGCGCCCGTCCTGGTTGCGCAACTTGAAATCCGGAACCGCATCGCCCGGCGCCGGCACGTGATAGAAGACCGCCGGCTTGTAATCCGGCTTGCGCCTGCGCGATGACGACAATATGATCCAGCACCACCGCCTCTTCGGCATTCTTCCGAACCAGCACGTCGGCGGTGATCGTGTCGCCCGGGTGCAGCTCGCTGGCAATGCTCGGATCCTTCAGCTTGTACGGCATCGTCATCGCGTCCATGAAGCCGGGAATGGCCTCATGATCCACCATCACGATCCCGTGCGCTGTATCGCTGGAAACAACCTTGCCGCGCAGCTTGTACACCGTCACGTTTGACGCTGCGGAGCTTTCGCTTCCAGGCGTTGTGCCGGTGTGGCATCCGGCCGTAAAAGCCACGCCGAGCAGAAAGCTTGCAAGAACGATACGCATCACAAACCTTGGAGTCAGTTACGAATCTTTGCGCCGGACTTCCGGAAAATTGCCAACAAACTCTAGTGTACAACCAGTGGACTGACCACGTTCGTCCTAGCGGCAACTCGCATTGCGTGCCGCATCAAACGCGAGAAACGTGATGCTTTCAGGCGCAAACTCCACTTGTCCCGCCGCCACTGGCGAGCCTGCCATCGACGGCAGAGCGTCTCCATCACCCAGCTTGAGCTCGGTTCCGTTAAGCTTTAAGTGCTGGTCTAGCAGGTCCTCGGCCGCAAGCGTGTATCGCTCCGCCCTTCCGGGAATAACCATGGTTTGCGATGATGTGCGATCCGCGTTGATCACCAGCAGCGCAACGCCGCCAGGCTTGTCGCGCAGACATTGCGCATACATATGAACGTTGGGTGCGAGCGCAGGTCCCGGATCGAGCACTGTCTTTCCCATCAGCCTGCGCCACAACAGCGCCGCCCAGTAATCCGGTCGTGGCTCGTAAGTCTTCTCATCCAGCAGGCCGTAGTCACTGGCGTTCAGAGTGTTGTGAATCTGCACCTGGACGCCGCTCCGCGCCAGGCTGCCGAGCTGATTCAAATAGCGAAAGGTATCCAGAAATGTTACCGCCCAGCTGTCACCTCCGCATGCCGCCTGCCCCGTCTCCGTGTTCCACATCGGCTTGCCCGGATCAAGACGATCGCGTAGCGCAGCGTAGAACGCCTGCGCGCTTACAGCTCGTCCCAGCCACCTGCGTTGAAAGCGCGTGCATGTTGGGCGGCACCATGGCCGTCCCTTCGCCGATGCCGCCTGGACCAAGAATGATCACGCCGGGAAGATGGGTTTTGGCGAACTTCTGAAAAACGGCAAAGTCCCGCGCGTAGGCTTTCCCGTCGTAGCCTTTCGACGCGCCGCCGATCTCGGCAAACGTCGGCTCATTCATAAATTCGGCCGCCGCAATGCTGCCGCCAACCGATTGCGTGTACGCCACAAGCTTGCGAGCCTGCTCCGGCGTCCAAACACCGGCGTCGTCACGCGTGCCCGCACTCACGGCAAACGAAGTCACAATCCTGGCATCGGCCGCGCGTGCAAAATCAATCACGCCCTTCCATTGCTTTCGCGTCAGCACACTGTTGAAGCCTTCGGGAGGTTTGGCTGGCGCCGCCTCGTCTGAATCCTGAAAGTAAGTTGAATTCATCCACGTTCCGCTTACGCGCACATATGCGGGGCCAAGAGCCGCGGCCAGTTTGCGCAAACGAACGTTGCTCAAATCGATCGGCGGCCGGTACTCAAAGAGCGATTGATCCAAGCCACCTGGTATCGCCGGCCCGTCATGGTTCGCAGCAGCTTCTGCCGATCCTGAAGCTGCGCCGTAAGGCTTCCAGAACCTGCCCCCCGTCACTTCGACCACCTCAATGTTGTAGGACTGGAAGCGTTCATCCACCGATCCAACTCGAGGCATGGCCTTGGGCGAAATGGACGCGGGCTGAGTTGGGTTTTGGGCCGCGAGTGTGACCGCTAGGCCGAGCACCAACAGCAAAATGCCGAACCGAAGTTGAATTCCCATTTGAACACTCATGGGCGCCAACCTTTCTTCCTATTCGCAAGGTTCCAAGTATACGAGTTCTCCAGTTCTTCTGGTTCGCACTGGCGACAACGGTTGCGCGCAGCCCGGTCTCGCAGCGTATAACGCTGCCATGGGGCTATCGCGAGAAACGGAGGCAACAGCGCAGATCGATGCGTGGCTGCGCGAGGGCGGCCTCGTCGTCACGGCCAGCGAACGTGCCGCGCGATCCCTCACATCGGCATTCCATCGCGCCCGCCGTGCTGAAGGCCTCACAGCCTGGCCCGCGCCAGATATTCAGGATTGGCAAACCTTTGTCCGCAATTCCTTTAATGAGCGCGTCCTCGACGGCCGTCTTGTCCTGAGTTCCCTGCAGGAGCAATCGCTCTGGGCCGAAATCGTGGCCTGCGCCGCGCCGCACGCTGCGCAACTCGCAGGCGCCAGCGATCGCCTGGCTGCCCTCGCCATGGAAGCGCACAATCTGCTTTGCGCCTACGCTCCGCGCTTCTTGATTGAAAACACGCGCAGTGCGTGGGATCAGGACGCAGCGGCCTTCAGCGCCTGGCTCACCGCGTTCGACGAAGCTTGCCGCGCCGGCAACCTCATCAGCGCCGCGCGCCTCCCGCTTGAACTTGCTGACATACTGGCATCAGATTCCGCCCCGCGCCCGCCCTTGCTGCTCGCCGGCTTTGACCGCATCCTCCCCACGCAACAGAAACTATTCGCTGCCTGGGGTGTCTGCAGCTGAAGCTCCCGTCGGCGCAGCGGCTTCGCACATCGAATTCCGCCACGCAGCCGATCCATCCGGAGAGCTCGCTGCCTGTGCGCTCTGGTGCAACCACCAGCTTGCCGCCAACCCCCACGCGCGTCTGCTCGTTGTTACGCAGGATGTCCCCAAACGCCGCGGCGAAATTGAGCGCGCTTTTCTCCGCTTCATGCGCCCAGATCAGCTTGCATCCAGTCCTGCAAGTCTCTTGAGTTTTCGCTCGGCGTCCCGCTCAGCAAAATCGCTCGCGCGCGCAGCGCAGGCCTGCTGCTCCATTGGCTCAATAGCCCAATCGACGAGCACGAACTCGACTGGCTTCTCTCGACAGGCCAGTTGGCCGGTTCGCCCGAAGAATCGCTCGCGCTCACCGCTTTCATGCGCGCACTCCGCCGCAGAATTTGCAGCGCACGCGCTGGACGCTCGCGGAGTTCCTTCGCCAGAACCCCGGCCAAACGCTGCCGACCGACTGGGTCGCGCGCATGACGCAAGCCCAGCGCCGCCTCGTGGATTTCGCACGCCGCCCGCAAACTCCGCTCGCCTGGGCCGAGCTCGTGCCGCAGTTGCTTCGAGGTCGCTGGCTGGCCCGGGGCCCGCCCGCTCACCAGCGCCGAATTCCAGGCCCTCAGCCGCTGGCAGCAAACCGTCGACGACTGTGCCTCGCTCGGCTTCGATGGCCGCCGCATCGAGTTGGAAAGATTTTCTGGCAGCTCTCGATCGCGCCGTCGATGAGACGCTCTTCGCGCCGGAATCTGCAGGACGCGCCCATCCTCATCGCCGGCCCTGCCGAGTCCGCCGGCCTCACCGCCGATGCCATCTGGTTTCTCGGCGCGACTGAAGATGCGTGGCCCGCGGCCGGCGCAACGCATCCCCTCATTCCCATCTGCCGTCCAGCGCGAGGCAGGAATGCCCCACGCCACTGCGCAGCTCGATTGGGATCTGGCCGCCGCCATGACGCGCCGCGTTACTCGCCTCCGCGCCCGAGGTTCACTTCAGCTACGCGCGCCAGAGTGAAGGCGTCGAAGCGCGCCCGTCACGGCTCATCGCGCAACTCGCAGGCCCTCCGCAGCCGCTGCCGCCCGAACTCGTCGCGCCGCCGCATTCCCGCCCCGCTCACCATTTCCGTTCGAAGACGCAAGCCGAACTTCCCTTCCCTCCCGGCAATGCGTCCCGGCGGCTCCAGCGTTCTCACCTCGCAATCGCAATGCGCCTTCAAAGCTTTCGCCACCGCGCGTCTCGCCGCGCAGGATTGGGATCCGGCCGAAGCCGGACTCACCGTCGCTGAGCGCGGCCAGCTCCTCCATGGCGTGCTGCACTCCGTCTGGGCCGGCCCGCCCGACGGCATCCGCATCGCACGCGGAACTCGTTGCCGTCAACGATCTCGCCGCGTTTGTCGCAAGCCACGTGCGCCGCGTTTTGCAGGAGAAGATGCCTGCCCGCGCGCGCCAGTGCATGCCTGAACGATATCTGGAGCTCGAAGAGACGCGGCTCATCGATCTTGTCACCGAATGGCTTCGCTACGAATCCGCGCGCGTGCCCTTTACTGTGCTCGAAACCGAACAGGACGCAACGCGCGGCAATCGCTGGCCTCATGCTTCAACTTGCGCCTCGACCGCATCGACCGCCTCAACGACGGCACTTTCCTCGTCATCGACTACAAGTCCGGCGACGTCTCGCCCAAATCCTGGGATCTTCCGCGCCCTGACGATGTGCAACTGCCGCTCTACGCCGGCTTCGCGCTCGATCGCGGACCAGGAGCTCGGCGGCCTGTCTTTGCCAAGCTTCGCGCCGGCGAAACACTGGATTCGTCGGCCGCGTGAGAGATGCCAGGGCGACTCTGCTGCCCGATCTTAGCAGCAACACCGGTCTGGTGAAAAATCCTCTTAAGCCGGAGCGAGCATGACGCGCATGGCGCGATTACATCGAGCAAATGGCGCTGGATTTTCTCGCCGGCCGCGCCGACGTCGACCCGCGCGACTATCCCAAAACCTGCGAGCGCTGCGGCCTGCAAGCGCTCTGCCGCATTCAGGAAAATCAACCGCAATCCGACGCCGAGGCCGGCAACGAAGACGAGGAGGCAGACGATGCCTGGCGCGCCTCGAAGAATCCGCCTCCCGATCAGGCCGAGCGCGAGCGCGCGCTCGACGCAGCCCGCTCCATTCTCGTCCGCGCGCCCGCCGGCTCCGGCAAAACCGATCTGCTCACGCGCCGCTTTCTGCGCCTGCTCGGCGAGGTGGACGATCCCGGCCAGATCGTCGCCATCACCTTTACCAAGGCCGCCGCCGCCGAGATGCGCCATCGCATTCTCTCCGAGCTTGAAAACGCGGCACGCAATACCGGAAGCTCCCAACGCCGATCCGTTCTCCATGGAGGCCTTGCGCAGCGCGCGCTCGCCCGCTCCAAGGCCCTTGGCTGGAATCTCCTCGATCTCCCCGCGCAGCTGCGCATCTCCACCATCGACTCCTTCTGCCGCGACCTCGCCCTGCAGCAGCCGCTGCTCTCCGGCCTCGGCGGCAGCCTCGACATCAGCGAGCAGCCCAGGGAGCTTTATCGCCGCGCCGCGCGCCGCACGCTCGAACAGATCGACAACGGCGATCCGGCGCTGCGCGCAGCCATCGAGTCACTGCTCCTCTGGCGCGACAACAGTTGGGCGGACCTCGAAACCAGCTCGTCGACATGCTCGAAAAGCGCGATCACTGGATGCACGGTTTCGTCCTCGACCGCGATCCGGATTGGGATGCTTTGCGCGACAACTGGAACGGCCATTTGCTCGCGAAGTGCTGGATAAGCTCGCCACACTGAATGCGCTCCTCGATCAGGTTCCCGGCGCGTGCGAGGAGGCTTTGGCCTTGGCGCGATTCGCCTGCGAGCAGTGCGCAGGCGCGCGCCATCAAGGATCTGGCAAAGCTGGCCGATTTTCCCGCCGCTCCCTTTCGACTCGCCCGGCGCACTCGAAGAGGCGCGGCAGGCCTACATGTGCCTTGCAGATCTGCTTCTCATCGACGGCGGAACCTTCCGCAAGCAAGTCAACGTCCACCTCGGTTTTCCCAAAGAGTGCAAGGCCGAGAAAGCGCGAATCCTCAATCTGATTGCGAGCCTTGCCGCCGTCCCCGGCCTCGAGTCCGCCCTCGCTGCCGTCCGCGATCTGCCTCCCGCTCGCTACACCGACGAAGAGTGGGCAATTGTCCGCGCCTGCTTCACGCTCCTGCGCCATGCCGCCGCAGACTGCGCGTAGTCTTTGCCGAAGCTGCTGCCGCGGACTTCATTGAAGTCGCGCAAATCGCGCTCAACGTGCTCAAGGGCGAGGACGGCCATCCCTCCGACGCCGCGCTCGCTGTCGCCGATCTATCCGCCACCTGCTGGTCGACGAATTCCAGGACACCAGCCGCCGCCAGCATCAGTTGCTCGCGTATCTCATTGCGGCCTGGCCCGGAGCGCGAGGGCCGCACCTGTTTCGTCGTCGGCGACCCCATGCAGTCCATCTACTTCTTCCGCGACGCCGATGCCGAGCTCTTTCCGCGCGTTGAGCAAATCGGCCTCGAGATTCCCAACGACCTTCCTCTGCTCTTCGATTCCGTTCAACTCCAGGCGAACTTCCGCAGCGCGCCCCCGCTGGTCGAAAGCGTCAATGATGCCTTCACCCAAATCTTTGCCGTCGATGATGGCAGCGGCATCTCTTACGCGGAGGCACTGCCCGCGCGCGACAGCGCCGCGCATTCCCGCCCTCACCTCGTTGTGGATTCGCCGCCGCTGATGCAGCTTCATCTCGAATTCATGCCCGATTCTGCGCGCGGCAATTCCCGCACCCTCGACCAAAAAGATGCAGTTGCAGCCGAGCGCGAGGTTGCACAGCAAAAACAGGTCGAAGAAATCGTCGACCCTTATACGCACCTACCTTCCGAAAATGGAAAAGGCTCACGAGGCGAAACAGAAATACCGCATCGCCGTGCTCGGCCGTGCGCGCAAATCGCTCGCGCCCATCGCTCAGGCACTGCGCGATGCTGGAATCCCCTTCCGCGCCGTGGAACTTGAAGAGCTGCAGCAGCGCCCGGAGATCATCGATGCTCTTGCGCTGGCCCGCGCGCTCCTGAATCCCCAGGACCGCGTGGCATGGCTGGGCGTCCTACGCGCCCCCTGGTGCGGCCTTTCGCTCGCCGATCTGCATACTCTCGTCAGCGCCGACGATCCGGTCCTCCTCGCCCGCCCCGTCCCGGAGCTACTCGCCGAGCGCGTAGCACTCCTGAGCAACGAAGGCCAGGTCGCCGTCGAACGTGTGCAGCGCGCCATTGAATTTGCCGAGCGCCTCCGCTCCACGCAACCCGCCGCTTCGTCCGGAACATGGTTGGAACAAGTCTGGCTGCGCCTGGGCGGTGCGCAATGTGCCGACGTCGCTGCGCGCGTCAATCTCGATCTGCTCTGGAAGAGTTTTGACAACTTGCCGGAAGGCGAGCCCGATCTTCTCGGCCCCGCGCTCGATGCCGCTCTCAACAAACTCAACGCACAGCCCGATCCCGCCGCCGACAGCGACTGCGGCGTGCAATTGATGACCATCCACAAATCAAAGGGGCTTGAATTCGAAGTTGTGATCGTGCCTGATCTGCAGGCCGGAACAGGCCGCGGCAAAATCGAAATGCTTTCCTGGCTCGAACGCGGTCTGCCGCCGGAACTCTCACCTCAGCGACCCAGACGAGTCCAGCGAGATCACCGAATTTCTCATTGCCCCGCTCCAGTCGAAGGGCGCAGAAAGCAGCGCAGCCAAGAAGTGGGTCGATCGCGTCCGCGGCAATCGCGAGAAGCAGGAGACGCGCCGCATCCTCTACGTCGCCGCCACGCGCGCCCGCGAGGAGCTTCATCTGTTCGCGCGCCCCACGTACAAAACTGACATCAACCTCACCCGAAACCTCGTCGAACCCAGGGACAGTTTGCTCGCCACCGCCTGGCCCGCATTTGAATACGAAACTCGTGAACGGTTTGCCGAATGGTGCCAGAGAATGAGCCAAAGAGAACTCGAAGGCGCCGAACAAGCGGAGGCCACACTCGATTCCCTCGCGGCATCAGCCGCCGTCAATTTGAGCTCAACCACGTCCACTGTCTCTCCAGCGTTGCTCCGCCGGCTGCCGCTCGACTTTCGCGCCCCGCAATCCGAGCTTTCCGGCGCCGCAGATTCCCCCGTCATCGGTGCCGGCCGCCTTTACGAACGTCACGAGGGTGGTCTCGAGTCGCGCGCGCTTGGGCTGGCCGTTCACGCGTTTCTTCAGAAATTGGCGCAGCTCCTTATCTCGCAGCCATCGAAGGATGCCCGGGCAGCTCTCGCTTCGTTCGAGCCGCACATCGCCGCACAAATCCGCGCCGCCGGCGTCGAACCATCTCACGCCGTCCGCATCGCCGCGCAAGCGCTTCAAATCGCGCTCCAAGCCGCCGCTGACCCTCTCGGAAAATGGATTCTCGCGCCGCACCTCGACGCCGCCAGCGAGATTCGCTGGGCGGGTGTCGTCAGTGGCAGCCTGCGTACCGTGCAGGTCGATCGTGTTTTCCGCGCCGGCTCCGCGCCGCAATCAACTGCCGAATCTGCAGCCCACTCCGCTTGGTGGATCATCGACTACAAAACCGCGCACGAAGACTCGCTTGACCCCACCTCGGCGCTGCCCGAACTGCGCCGCATCTTCGCACCCCAGGTCGAAACCTACGCAAAAGTTCTTCGCAACCTGCGCGGCCCAGACGCGCTAGTTTTCGGTGGCCTTTACTATCCGCGCATGTCACTCTTCGACTGGTGGCAGCTCTAGGCTTCGATCGGCGCCCACATCCGCGCCTCGCCAAATTTCTGCCACTGCGCAACCTACACCTTGCACAGCTCCGCTGAAAGTACATCTCGGTGTTCCATCACCAGCTTCTCGGCGTTGCGCAAAAGCACCGCATAAGCAAACACAGCCGCGGCCGCAAGCGGACCGAAGATCAACGTGCCCAGCCACGGCTGGTTAAGATAGCGGCTCAAAAGCACAACCGGAACCTGCAGCAACAGACTTCCGAAGAGGACCAGGAGAATCAACAAACCGCTGGTGCGATTCGTTGGTACCCCGCGTCTCTGCCGCGTCTGGCCGGGAACGAACCGGTGCGGCGCCTGTATCGACCGCAACGTGCCCAGCGCAAGGTTGATCGCAACCACGAAGCATGTCCACAAACCAGTGGCAATTTGTGACGAAAGTGGAATTCTGGAGTGCGCCATCATCGCAACCAATACCCATGCAATTCCAACTTCGGCAACAATCAGGACCAGGCTTGCATAGATTCTTGGCAACAATCACATCGCGCATGCGCACCGGCGCAAGCAGATAGATCTGCACGCCCAATCCGTCCGCGCCGAAGATGTTGTAGAGCCCCGCCAGAACGGCGATGAGCACATAGGCAATAGCCCCGGGGAGAAAGTAAGCGGGGCGCTGAGCAAACGTCCGGTTCAGAATCACGACGAAGATCAGCGGGGTCAGCAAGCCAATCAACTGCGATCCGTTGCCGCGAAACGCCAGCCATTCCTTGCGCAGGCACGTTCCTACAATTGGAGGGAATGCCACGCTGCCGGGTTGCCGCGCGGCGCCCGTTTGGCGGGCCTCATGCCATTCTCTGCGAGCCTTCGCTCGCGATCCGGGGTTCGACACGACATGCCGTACCATGCTTTCGCTCAGGTACTCGCCGAGAAACTGCTTGTGCAGCCGCATTGCGTAAATTGCTGCGAGCAACGCCGTGCTTCCCAGCAACGCGGCAAATTGCGCGATTGCCGCCAGCGGGCGTGTCGCCTGCAGAATTGCGTTCGCCGCGAACCCCGGCGGTAGCCAATTCAAATACGTCGCAGATCCGTAGAACAGGTTCAACAACCAGCTATGCGCCACATGATGACCATGCATCGGTGCACGCTGAAAGTTCAGAAACTGCACGCTGACTGCGAACAATGCCATCAGCATTCCGAAAAATTCGCGGAACCGCCGGTTCGCCAGCCAGCGCTCCATCCACGCCTCAATCATCCGTGTCAAAAAGATGTTCATCAAGGCGTAGGCCGCCAGAACAATCACTGCCGGCACTGCCAGCGCAGGCTTTGCTACGCCGATTCCCACTGCCGCGGCCATCAGCGACAGGCACCCCACGATTGTGCTCGGGGTCAGCAAACCGAGCATAGTCCGCAACACCAGGTAGCGCCCAAACCGCAGCGGATAGCGTATCAGCGAGGAGGGGTCGAAACTGGAGATCGCAGCAGCGATGTTCTGGCCGTTCACGCTTACGAATTGCCATAGCACCGTAATGCCCGCCAGCAGCGCGGCCAGGTTCTGCTCGTGGTGCTCGGTGATCGCCGTCCAGGCCAGAAATCCGCTGCCCGCAATCGGCCCAATTGCCATCAGCGCAATAAAGGGCCATGTAATCAGGCGCAGGATAATCGCAAACACGAGGCCGGCCGTCTGGCGCGCCGTAGTTGGCCGCCGACGAAACGCGTTGTTCACAAAGATTCGCCAGCGCAGCCACGCTACGGCCAGCAACTGCGCTCGCGCAGGGATCGGCTCCAGTCGAGCTCGCGATGTGCTCTCCGCCGCTACCCCAGCCATGAAAGTTCCTGCTCGGGCGCCGTAGCCCCCGGGCTCCCTTCGCGATTCGTCCCCACAATTTCGAGAAAAATCTCTTCCAGGCTGCGCCGCTCCGCTCCCGCTGTGGCTGCCTCCCCGGCATCTGCCCCGCCCGCACGCCCGCCGCCCGCGCGCAGTTCCGCAATCGACCCCTGCGCCACAAGCTTGCCGCGGTGAATAATCGCCACGTCCGTGCAAAGCCGCTCCACGATCTCCAGCACATGCGACGTCAGGAAAACAGTCGCGCCGCGCGCTATCATTCGCAGCAGCATCGATTTCAGCGTGCCCGCGGCCACGGCATCCACGCCTTCAAACGGCTCGTCGAGAAACAGCACTTTCGGCCCGTGAATCACCGCCGCCGCAAGGGCCAGTTTCTTTTGCATTCCGTGCGAGAAGTCGGTGATCAGCTTCTTGTTCTCGTCCGCAAGCTGCATGAATTCGAGCAGCTCCTCAGTGCGCTGCACCGCGGTCGCGCGATCCAGGCCATACATGCGGCCGACAAAGCGAAGGTACTCCTCCGCAGTCAGCCGGCCGAACAGCGCCATCCCTTCCGGCACAACTCCAATCTGCCGTTTGATCTCTGCGGAGTTGGCCTGCAGATCTTCGCCAAGAATGCGAATGCTGCCAGACGTCGGCGCCAGCAGGCCGGTCAGCATCTTGATTGTGGTCGATTTGCCCGCGCCGTTCGGCCCGAGAAAGCCGAAGAATTGCCCGGCATCCACGTGCAGGTTCACATCCTTCACGGCTTCGAAATCACCAAAGCGGCGCGTGAGCGCAGTCGTGTCAATGGCGAGAGGGATCATCATTGCCTTTTGCTCAAGCCAGAGAGCCACGATTGCACTTGGCTCACTCCAGGGCTGCTCGCTGCAGATCGCCGCGGCATCAGCGCACCGCCCACGAGACAGGCCTTTTTCAGCTTTCGCTATTCAGTACACGATACACGTTATGGCTGCCGGCCCGCGACCAACTCTCATTCAATCGCGCTGCCGGAAAGCGGCCTGCCGGCTTCTTGCTTATGTAACTCGCGATTGCGCAGCACTTAACCGGCAATAGCCGCGATTGCTTCATAGCGGCCCGGCATGCTCTAACGTTCACAAGTGCATCAAAGCCAATGGGGGAGTTGACATCGATGATACTTTCGGCGCGTGCCCTGATGAAATCATCATCGAATTTCGGTATCATTAAGAAGACGGCCCGCTCGTTGGCCCTTAAACATTTCAGAAAATCTGTAAGCATAACCTATGCTCATTAGCCTTCCCGGCCTGCAACATGTGGCGGCATTGTGCAATGCGAAAACCTTACTCGATTTCATGAAATGCATCATTCCCCCAGGAGGATAATTCCATGGCAGAGACCGTCAAGAAAACCACCCGCAAACCAAAATCGAAGAGCAATGCAAAAACCCAGGCGAATTCCGGCGGCAAGAAGGCTGCGGGGACCAACGGAGTTGGGGCAAGCAACGGCACTCCGTCCAACGTCACCGAGATGAAGATTTCGCGCGAGCAGATTGCGCAACTAGCACATCGCTTCTGGACTGAGCGCGGCGGCCAGCATGGCCATCATGAAGAGGATTGGTTCCGCGCCGAGATGGAGCTTCGCTCAAAAGCGTCCTGAGCGGCGCATTCATGTCAATCGCAACGCTTCGCCCCTCTGCGGACGATGCGAGAATTTATGCTGCTAAAAGCGGTTCTCCATTGGAGAGATCGCCACGAGCAACCGCCAGATGGCTTGTTCGTCGAGAAAAAGCCACCTTGGAGTTCGTCAGAAACACCACATCTAAATTGAAGAAATGCCTCAAACCTGCTGCGCGCTACTGCAGGTTCGCCATCAGGCTTTCCAGCGCTGGCTTCGGCGGTCGTCGTCAGCGATTCGGGCAGCGTGGCCAGCGGCTCGTCCACCAAGTTCAACTGATCGATGAACGTCGGCTTCTGCGTCTCGATGTAAAAGACGCCGGTGAGGACCTCGTTCTTTTCGTGCGCTTCCATCAGCGTGCGCACCGCGTTTGCCTTGTTGGTCGGATCGTAATCCTCGAGCAGCTTGCGCAGCGCTAAGCTGCGAACCATCGTGCATCTGCACGTCTAGCACTTCGCCCGAATCGTAATCCACTTCGATATCGTCGAAGCTGGCCACGAATCCGATCTCGTTGATCGGCTCGTCGTTCTCCTGCAGGAACTTGTAGCTCTTCGTCGAGCCTTCGTGGTCGTTAAACGTCACGCACGGGCTGATCACGTCGAGCATCACCGTTCCCTTGTGCGCGATGGCCGCTTTCAGCATCGCGAGCAACTGCTTCTTGTCGCCGGAGAACGACCGCCCCACAAACGTCGCGCCCAACTGAATGGCCAACGCGCACGTATCAATGGGCGGCAGATCGTTGATCACGCCCGTCTTCAGCTTCGATCCGATATCGGCCGTCGCCGAGAACTGCCCTTTGGTCAATCCGTAAACGCCGTTGTCCTCAATGATGTAAATCATCGGCAGGTTGCGCCGCATCAGGTGGACAAACTGCCCCATCCCGATCGAGGCCGTAGTCGCCGTCTCCGGAAACGCCCAGCGCCATCATGGTGCGATTCGCCAGCATCGCGCCGGTGGTCACGCTCGGCATGCGCCCGTGCACGCTGTTAAAGCTGAACGAGCGATTCATGAAGTATGCCGGGCTCTTTGACGAGCAGCCGATGCCGCTCATCTTCATCACCCGCTCCGGCTCTACGCCCATCTCCAACATTGCGTCGATAATGCGCTCTGAAATTGCGTTATGGCCGCAGCCGGCGCACAGCGTCGACTTGCCGCCGCGATACTCCAGCACCGGCAGTCCAATGTGATTCAGTTTCGGGCCCGTGGCCCCACTCGCTGTTGCGGTAGCCATTATTAGAGGCCCTCCTTGGTCGCAAACTCTTCCGTGATCGTGCGCGCGTCCGCCGGCAATCCGTTGTAGTGCAGAATGCTGCGCAGCTTCACCACCTGCTCGCGCGGGTAAGATCCAGCTTCAGCAGGCTCGCCAGTTGCGCATCGCGATCCTGCTCCACCACGTAGACGCGCTCATGGCTGGCCACAAAGTCGTGAATCTCATGCGCAAACGGATAAGCGCGAATGCGCATGTAGTCCACGCTCATGCCATGTTCCTTCTCGATCTGGTCGAGACTCTCGCGCAGCGCGAAATCCGTCGAACCGTACGCCAGGAACCCGATCTTCGAGCTTCCGTCCTTCACCACCACCGGCGCCGGAACCAGCTTGCGCGCATTCTCGAACTTCCGCGCCAACCGGTCCATCACTTCCTGGTACTCATCGGGCCGCTCGGTATAACCCGCGGCGTCGTTGTGCCCCGAGCCGCGCGTAAAGTACGCGGCCTTGGGATGCGTCCGTTCCCGGCAGCGTGCGCCAGCCGATCGCGTCTCCATCCACGTCGCGGTAGCGCGCAAAACCGCCCAGCCGTTTGAGATCTTCGGCCGTCAGCACCTTGCCGCGATCCAGCGGCTTGTCCGGATACGCAAACGGCTCCGACATCCAGTTGTTCATGCCCAGGTCCAGATCGCGAGAGCACAAACACCGGCGTCTGCAGCCGCTCCGCCAGATCGAACGCCGCATAGCCAAACTCGAAGCATTCCTTCACCGACCCCGGCAGCAGAACCACATGCTTGGTGTCGCCGTGCGAAAGAAACGCCGTCGAAAGCAGGTCGGCCTGCTGACGTGCGCGTCGGCATGCCCGTCGAGGGCCCGCTGCGCTGCACATCGAAGATCACTCCCGGAATCTCGGCATAGTAGCCCAGCCCCGCAAACTCGGCCATCAGCGAGATGCCCGGTCCCGAAGTCGAGGTCATCGCCCGCGCGCCGGCCCAGCCCGCGCCCAGCACCATGCCGATCGCAGCCAGCTCGTCCTCTGCCTGCACCACGGCAAACGTTGCCTTGCCTTCCGGCGTCACGCGAAACTTCTTCAGCAAATCCGTCGTCGCCTCAACCAGCGACGTCGACGGCGTAATGGGATACCACGCCACCACCGTCACGCCCGCGAACACCGCGCCCATGCCGCAAGCCGCGTTGCCATCCATGATGATCTTGCCCTTCGTCTGGTTCATCGGCTCCAGGAAATACGGGTCCTGCTTGGTGAATGTCGTCTTCGCGTAGTCAAAGCCCGCCTTCACCGCGCCGAAGTTCAGGTCAAAGACCTTCTGCTTCTTGGCAAACTGCTTTTGTACGCCCGCTCTCCACCACGCTCAGATCGATCCGCAGCAATTGCGCCACCACGCCCACGTACACCATGTTCTTTACCAGCTTGCGCAGCTTGGCTTCAGGGCAAATCGAGATGCGTGATCTTGTCGAGCGGCACCGGATAGCAGACCACGTCGTCGCGGTACTGCTTCAGGTTCAGATTCTCTTCGTAAATGGCCACGCCGCCCGGCTGCACCGACATCATGTCTTCGCGCGCGGTCTCCGGATTCAGCGCCACCAGCACGTCGATCTCGCGCTTGCGCGCCACGTAGCCATCCTTGCTGGCCCGGATCGTGTACCAGGTCGGCAGTCCGGCAATGTTCGATGGGAAACAGGTTCTTCCCGCTCACGGGAACGCCCATCCCAAAAATGCTCTTCAGCAGCACGCTGTTCGCGGACTGCGACCCCGATCCGTTTACCGTGGCTACGATGATGCTGAAGTCGTTGACGATGCGCTGAGTTGCGCTGCTTGCGCCCTGTTCTTGACCCAGGGCCAGGTCTCCAGTCGCCATTTGGCGGGATTCCCTTCCGAATAATTCTGAGCGATCTGTGACCGCTCTACTGCGAGCGCTGGCTCATCGCGCCCCACATGTGATTATAGTCACTTTTCAGTACCATCGTCCCACTCCGCGCCACAAAGGTAACCCCTGTGGAATCCGCGCTTACACTCCCAGCCAAAGAACGAACAAATCGTAGGGGAAACAGCCCGAATCAAATCACCCTATCCACCACCAAACCCCGTGTGCCCCGTTCATGCCGCGTCTTTTGCAGCATGAATGGGAGACGACACAGTGCGAGTCGAATCATCCAGCGCACCACCGACTCTGGGTGCCCCATTCTAGCCACGTTTTTGTCTTACGTGGCTAGGGTGGGAAACGAACTACCAACTACTAACTACCGGCGACCAGCTAACGGCTAAGAGCTAACAACTAAAAGCTGCCTCTCCGCATCCCTCTTCCACCTCACCAGCACCGCCAGTGCAATCACAACCAGCGCCAGCCGTCAGCCCGATCCACAATCCGTAAATTCCCCACTTCAATCCAAAACAAAGAAAAAATCCCAGCGGCAACCCCAGCACCCAATACCCCACCAGGTTCGCCATCATCGGCGCGCGCGTCTCTCCCAATCCCCTCAGCGCGCCAGTCGACACTATCTGGATCCCGTCGAAAATCTCAAACGCCGCCACAATCCCCAGCAGCCCCGGCCCCACGGCCAAAACCCTCGCATCGCGCGTGTAGAGCTCAATCAGCGGACGCGGCCACAACGCATAAGTCAACGCCGCCAGCAGCATGAAGCTCGTGCCCAGCCCCAGCGCCAACCATCCCGCGCGCCGCGCACGCGCTCGGTCTCCCGCGCCCACCGCGTGGCCCACGCTGACGGCCGCCGCCGCTGAAATCCCCAGCGGCACCATATAGGTCACGCTCGCATAATTCAGCACAATCTGGTGCGTGGCCAGCGCCACCGGCGTCAGATACCCGGCAGAAAACGTCGCCAGGTTCCACGCGCCCACCTCCAACAGAATCTGTCCCGCCGCCGGCGCTCCCAGACGCATCAGCCGCTTCAGTCGCGCCGCCTGTGGTCCCGCCCAATGCCTGAACAGCGGATGCCCGCGCTTGCGCTCATACCTCCACGCAAACCCCATCAGCGCCACCGCCATCGTCACCCGCGCAACCACCGTAGAAATTGCCGACCCGTTCACGCCCAGCGCCGGCATTCCAAATTTGCCGTAAATCAACACCCAGTTGCCGAACCAGTTCACCAGGTTCGCCAGCACATAGGTCAAAGTAATCACGCGTACCTGGCCCACGCCCTGCAAGTAGCGCCGCGCGGTCCCGTACAGCAGCAAGCGGCAGCGTGCCCCACAGCAGCAACCGCAAATACCCGCAGCCGGTCCGGCCACCGCCGCAGCAATCCCGAAGCGCATAAAACCAAAACTTGCCAGCCAGATCACCGCCATAATCGGCACCGCGGCAATGCAGGCCAGATACACTCCTTGCGCCAGCCACCGATGGCACTCGTCGTGGTCCTTGCGCCCGTAGGCCTGTGCCACTAGCGTGTCCAGCCCCAGCATCAGCCCCATGCCAAACAGCGATGGCGTATAGCAAACGGCGTTGCCCAGCGCCACCGCTCCAATCGCCGTCGGCCCCAGCCGTCCCACCATAATGGTGTCCACAACGCCCTGGGCCATCCAGCCCAATTCGCTCAGCACCACTGGCACGGCCAGCACCACCATCGCGCGCAGTTCGTGTTCCCAATTGGCTCGTGCCTGGTCCATCTCTTCAATGTATCTGCGTAACCTCTGGTGAGGGGCGTCGCACATTCTCAGTCCTCTGTTCTGCGTTCTCTGTTCCCTGCTCCCTTTTCCCTATTCCCTCCTCTGTTGACACCCCCGCCCCTCACCCGATACCATCCCGTTGCGAGACCGGTCTCTCGCACTTAATCCCTGAACCGAATCGAGGAGAATCATGGACCGAAGAACGTTCAATAAACTGGCTGGCCTTACCGCGCTGGCCGCTCTCACTGAAAACGTGGAGATGAGCGCCGCACAGGCCGCCGCCGTCACCGGAGAAGTCGTCCTTCAGGACGCCGACCTTCTAGTTGCCTTCGATCCCGTCTCCGGCGCGCTTTCGCGCATGGAGCGAAAATCCACCCACTGGCCCGTCGAGCGCCGTCCCGCCCTCGGCGCATCCTTCCGTCTCATGGCTCCAATGCCCACTCGCCGCCAGAACTTCATCCTCGGCAGCAAACAGCACGCCAAGAGCGTGGAAAAAATCACAGACAACCAGGTCCAGATTCAGTGGACCGATCTGGTCAGCGACCACGCCGGCGTCCTGCCCATCACTTTCACCGCCACCGTTACGCTCAAAGACGGCGCCCTCACCTTCAACGGCATCCTCGACAACCAGTCTTCCCTGCACATCGAAACCATCGACTATCCCTACTTCGGCGACCTCAACCCTCCCACACCTGAAACGCAAATGGTCGCCCATCACCTCTGGGTTGGCGCGCTCCAGGAGACTGAGCTCTATCCTCACTTTGTCAACGAGCTTGGTTACTGGGGAGTCCGGTATCCCACCAAGAACATCAACTCCAACGTGAGCCAGTTCTGCCTGCTACAATCGCAGGATCAGGGCCTCTACGTCGCCGTGCACGATCCCGCCATCCGCTATCTGCTGCAATTCACCTTCGAGCAGCACCCCGGCGTCATTGACTGGAACGAAAACGCAGTCCCGCGCACCGACGAAATCTCAGGCACTCCCGTTCACCTCGACTTCCGTACCTGCCACTTCGTCTTCACCCACCCGAAGGCTTCAGTCAATCTCGCTCCCGTCGTCATGCGCCCCTACTCCGGCGACTGGCACGCCGGCCTCGACGTCTACAGGCAATGGCGCTCCACCTGGTTCGGCAAGCCCCACATCCCCGATTGGGTCAAGCAGGTTCACTCCTGGCAACAGCTCCAGATCGACGGAGCCGAGCAGGATTACTCCATCTCCTATCGCGACCTGCTGCGCTATGGCCAGGCATGCGCCGACAACGGCGTAGCCGCCATTCAGCTCGTCGGCTGGCATCGCGGTGGGCAGGACGGAGGCGAGCCGCGGCTCGACACTGACCCCGGCCTCGGCACCTGGGATGAGCTCCACGACACCATCACCCAGCTTCAGGCCAAGGGCGTCAAGATGATCCTCTTCGCCAAGCCCGTCTTCGCCGACATGTCTACCGATTTCTACAAGGACGTCCTCTACAAATATGAGTGCGACGATCCCTACGGCAACAAGTACGAATCAAACAGCTTCAGCTACTTCACTCCCACGCAGTTAGCGGGCATCGCCAATCGCCGCCGCGCCATCATGGACGTCTGCTGCCAGGAGTATCGCGACATCTCCACGCACGAATTCGAGAAGATCCTTAAACTCGGCGCCTCGGGCTGGCTCTTTGACGAGGTCATGCAGCACAACGGAGTCCTTTACAACTTCAGCAACGATCACGGCTATGAGGCGCCGGGCTATCTCTTTAGCGGAGATATCCCGCTGGTCGAGCAGTTCCGCGCCGCCGCCGACAAGGTGAATCCCGATTTCCTCTTCTCCGGCGAGGGCCCAGGCGACTGGCTCATGCCCCACTACGTTCTCGGTTACTACCGCATCGGCCTCGGCACGCGCCATGCCCTTCGCTACATCGACTCTGAAGCGCCACTCATGGCAGCCGTTCGCGGCTGGGATGCGCGCGAAGAAATCAACCTCTGCCTCTTGTATCGCTACATCATTGAGTACGAGCCATACAACTTCAAAGGCCTGCTCACCGACTTCCCGCTCACCCTCGATTACGGCAAAAAAGTCGATGCCCTGCGCCGCAAATACCAGGCGTGGGTTTGGGACGCAGAGTTCCGCGACAATCTCGGCGCAAACGTCACCGCAGACGGCAACTTCCGCCACACCGTCTATCGCCGCTCCGACGGCAAACGCGCCGTCATCGTCGTCAACCTCGAGCAGGCCAAGCCCATCACCGCCAACCTCGACCTGCCCAATCCCGGCACACTCGTCGCCGCGACGCCCGAAGAGCCCGATGCCAGGACTGTCTCGGGGCCGTTGCGCATCCCCGCCCGCTCCGCGGTCATCCTCATGGAGCAATAGCAAACCACTCACTCGCATCGGACGCCCCCATCCTAGCCGGTGCGCATTTGCGTAGCGGCTAGCGTGGAGGAAACAGCCCGAAGCGAATCGCCTCATCCACCACCAAACCCGGGGTGCCCCATTCATGGCGCGTTCTTTGCGCCATGAGTGGGAAACACCACAGTCGGAAGCGATTCGCCCGAAAATGCCCGCTTGGATGGCTGTTGAAAACTCTGCGGGCGATCCATCTCAAGCATTTCAATCATGATTTTGCCTAGCCTCAACCCACTCCATTTCAGGCGTTTACCCCGACACCCTCGTCCATGTTCCAATAACGAACAGGACATGCGTAGCGTTGCGTAACACAAACGTACCATTGAACCCGCATCGGTAACGCGATTCAATGTTACTAGTACGTCATTGGCGTAGAGATGAAGGGCCCCGTGCAAACTCTGGACCGTTCTATTTCAAGACCTCTGAGCCAAACGGAGAAAATACAAATGAAGAACTTGTTTCTGAATATGTATGTGAAGCTCCAGAACCTGAAGAACGGTGAAGAGGGTCAGGATCTGGTCGAATATGCATTGCTGGTTGCCTTGATCGCTCTCGTGTGTGTTTCCGGCGTCCAGAATGTAGCCACCGCAGTCAACAGCGTTTTCTCAACCATCAGCTCGTCGCTCGCGTAACCCCGGCAGACGGTCGCAGAAAACACAATCGCAGTCCCTGGATAACCGTACCCGCAGCCCGCTCCACGAATATCGCTGCTCTCGCCATGGGCCCTCAACGACAGATTCTTGTCGTTCCGGCGGGAGCAGCAATCTCATTGCTATATCAAAATGGGAACGGCGATCCCGGAACCGCCATTGCAGCAGTTTCTGAATTTGTATATCCGCATTTCATGACAACGGAGTCGAAGGCGGCGATCTTACAGCGACGACGTTTGTAAGCGCTTTGACCCGACGCAGTACTCCCCCGAAACCGCTCTAAGGCCCGGTTTTTTCCCTTTTCAGGTCCATCGGTGGTTGCTCCTCACGCGGGCTTTCCGCGCCTTGCTCCCCTTCTTTTCGAACCTGGGAGCCGGGGTCAGCGGAAGCTTGCTTTTCCTGTTTCTCCAGGGCATCCAGGGTAAGCTGCAAAGCGTGGCTTTTCTTCAGCGTTTCATCCCAGCGATGAGCGAGTTCGGCCTTCTGCTTCGTCTTCAGATTTGCGTTCTCAAACTGCGCGGCGATGGTCGCGCAAATAAACTGGCACTGTTCAATTTGTGCCTTGAGGCTACGAATCCTGAACTTGCGGATCATCGATTCCAAGGCTCAACCCCAGTCAATGCGCGCCCAAGTCCACTCCAGTTTCGGAAACTGTATCTCCGCCCTCACAACATCTCGGCCGCAGCCAAATCCCCGGAGACATCAGCGACGCTCTTTGTCGTCACAGCTGGATCATCTGGGAGCAGCGGTCTTGCTATACGCTCTATCCGACTCAGTATTTCCGAATTTGCTCTAGCCCAACATCCCGGCCCATTCCGCTGCCGGCCCCTCCGTCAGCGGACGCGCATGGCTACCAACCCATCAGCGCCTGGTTCAATCGAGTGCCATTTCAATCACGCAAGTCCTAGCGAAACAAGCGCAGACACAACCCAAGTGATCTATATCACATTATTCCGCTTCGTTACAGGGAATCGTTACATTTGCTGACGGGAGAGCCCAAGGTTTCAATTCCGAAGCCTGGAATTCACCGGGGCAGATCGCAGACTTGTGGAGCGGCAGCCAGCTTCCCTATCTGCCGCAAAGCCATTCCATTACCCAGCCCGCGCCGCATTTTTGGGCTATTTCACTCCAAAATGCACGAAAGCCTCTCGCATCCGAGAGGCTTCGCGCCAGTGGAACCGAAATGGGGAGCCTGCGTGATCGGATGGTATCACAATTCTAACCAATCGTCCGTGCAATAACTCACAAAATCACTCGCCCCACCCTTTTTGAGAGCCGGCCCACCGGTAGCGCCCCTCCTGGCCGGGCCTCGGCAAGCCGGAATGTCGGTGCAACTTGCTCCTCTGCGAACGTGCTGGCCCTTTAGCATAAATTTGAACGATCCCAGGACCGGAGCGTCCCATGAGCGAAGTCAAAGTTGCCGCCTTTTCCATTTCATTGGATGGGTTTGGGGCGGGCCCTCGACAGGATTTGAACAACCCTTTGGGTGTCCGCGGACTTGAGCTGCACTCCTGGTTCTTCAAAACAGAAGTCTTCAAGAAGATGACCAGAACAAGCGGAGGGTCGCAGGGCATCGACAACGATTTCGCTGCTCAGTCGTTCGAAAATGTGGGCGCCTGGATCATCGGCCGCAACATGTTCTCGCCCATTCGCGGCCCATGGCCAGACGAATCCTGGAAAGGCTGGTGGGGCGACAATCCGC
Organism: uncultured Acidobacteriaceae bacterium; assembly: GCA_963758785.1. Classification (GTDB taxonomy): domain Bacteria; phylum Acidobacteriota; class Terriglobia; order Terriglobales; family Acidobacteriaceae; genus Telmatobacter. The sequence continues at coordinate 368,560 of CAVWXA010000002.1, read as the reverse complement.
TCTACCATACGCCGGTCTTTGTCCTCACGCATTACCCGCGGCCTGGCGTTACGATGCAAGGCGGCACCACATTCCACTTTGTTTCCGATGGCCCGATAGTGGCTTTGCAGCGGGCGAAGGAAGCCGCAAAGGGGAGGGAAGTTCGCATCGGCGGGGGCGTTTCAGTGCTTCGCCAATATCTTTCCTCGCATCTAATTGATGAATTGCATTTGGCCGTTTCGCCGGTCTTGCTTGGCGAGGGAGAACATCTATTCACTGGGCTGGACCTGCCCAGTCTCGGCTACGTCCCTTCCGGAATTGTGCCCGGAGAGGGTGCGCTTCACGTGATCATCAAAAAGACCTGACCCACACCGCAGCGACGAAGTGCGAATCGAACGATCCGGCCCCGCACCAAAGCGCCATCCGGACTTCACCATTTCCAGGCCCCTTTATTCATGGCGCAGCGCCTCCATTGGCTGCACTCCCGCGGCGCGGCGAGCCGGAATCCAGCTTGCTCCAAGCGCGACCAGCAGCAAAATCAAGGCCGCGCCCAACAAGGTAACTGGATCCGTCGCAGCGATGCCGTACAGCATCGATCGCACGAACCGCGCCAGCACGAATGAGGCTCCGAGCCCAATTGTAATTCCCGCGATGGATATCCGCGAAGCCTCCCGCAAGATCATCTCCAAAACCTGCCGCGGGATGGCGCCCAAAGCTAGGCGAACCCCGATCTCGCTCGTCCGCTGCACCACCGTGTACGCCATGATGCCGTAAATTCCAACACAGGCCAGTACCAGTGCGAGCACGCCGAAGCCGCTCGTCAATACAGCGAAGATCCGCTCCTGCCGCAGGTTGGCCGCGATCTGCTCGTCTTGCGTCCGCAGATTCAGCATCGGTAAATTCGCGTCCACCTGCCTCACCGCATCGCGCAGCGACGGCAGCATACTCTCGCCCTCCAAGCGGTGTTGCAACTGCGAATGTTGCCTCGCGCATGCCGTCGTCTTTTTGCCAATAGGGCGCGTAATAGGTGGGCTCTACCTCCTTGCGAATGTGATCGTATTTCGCATCTCCGCACACGCCTACAATCTCGATGGTCACGGGATGATGCAGGCCCGCCTCGAATGTTCTTGCCAATCGGATTCAGGTCCGGAAAATACTTCTTCGCCAGGCTCTCATTCACCACGGCCACCTTGCGCGAAGTCTGGGTATCGTTTGCGTCGAATCCGCGCCCGGCGACCATGGGAATGCCAAACGTCGAAAAGAAGTGCGCTCCGACGTTGTTCATCAGCACGCTCGGGTTTCCCTCTGCCTTTCGCTGCTGCCCTTCGGGAACAAACGTCTAGAGCCGGCGTTCCCCGAAATCAGTGGCGCGCGTGTCAGCGCCACGTCCTTCACTCCCGGAACAGCAGACAGCCGTTCTTCAAGCGCTCAAAACCAGCAGTGCTTGCCGTCATTCGGATAAAGCGTCTCCGGCAGTTCCACATTGAACAGCAGCAGATTGTGCGAACGGAAGCCCAGCGGGGTCCGCTCCAGCCGCATCAGCGTCCGCGCAAACAATCCCGCCCCCACCACCAGCAACATTGAGAGCGCCACCTGCACGGTCACAATGGTCTTTCCTGCCAGGCCCGCGCCGCCGGTTCGTCAGTCGTCTGTCCGCTGTCCTTCAGACTCGCACTCACCTGCACGCGCGTCGGCCTGCCACGCCGGCGCAAGCCCAAAAATAATTCCCGTCACGATCGACATTGCCACCGCAAACAAAAAATCGGCCAGCTCGAATTTCGCTGCAAATGCCGGCGGTGCCCACGCGTTCGACAGCATCCGCGGAATCGCGTTCCGCACAGCCCATGCCAGCAGCAATCCCCCCGCTCCGCCCATCAGCGAAAGCAACAGGCTCTCCGTCATCATCTGGCGCAAAATGCGCCCGCGGCCCGCGCCCAGGGCAAGCCGCGTACTTGTCTCCCGCTGGCGTGCGCCCGCCCGCGCCAACAGCAGGTTCGCCAGGTTCGCGCACGCCAGCAGCAGCACCAGGCCCGCGAGCGCCATCAGCACATAGATCGGCTTTCCGAAACTCTTCCGCATGTGGATTCTGTCCCGCGGCTCCCGTCGCGCAGCAGCAATCTGCGGAATCTGGTTTTCCTTTTCACCGGCATGGTCGCGCGCACCGCCGCGCTCAGACTCACGTTCAGCTCCGCTTCGGCGTTCGCGAGCTCGAACGCCCGGTTTCGCGCGCCCCATCACCAGCACCCACCACAAGCTTTTGTTTCCCTGAGCAACGAAGGCGACTGGATCGCGATCCAAGACCTGCGGCGCCACCATGCGGCTGCATGCTGAACGGGCAAAAGATGTCCGGCGTGCCCTGCGCCGAGTACGCGCCGGTGAATCCCGGCGGATTCACACCTACGATCGTCATCGGCGTTGCATTCACCTAGGATGACTTTCCCAATCACATCCGGCGAGCGCCCGAAACGGTTCGTCCACAGTCTGTCGCTGATCGTCACCACCGGCCCGCTGCCGACGCTCCCGTCGTCCGACTCCTGAATGCCACGCCCCAGTTGCGGCCGCACGCCCAGCACCGAGTAGTAGTTGCCCGACACCATCTCCGCTTCTGTCGCTTCGGCCTCACTGCGAATGGTAACGGTCATGCGACCAAAGGCTTGAACGCCATCACGTCAGCGAGCGACTTGTTCTGGCTCCGTAACTCTTCGTAAACCGGGTAAGTGAACGACGTAGTACTTCTCCGCCATCCGGCAGGTCGTCCCAGCATCCCCACAACTCTTTCGACGGCGCCGTCGCGCGGCTCGCTCAAATAAAACATCCGCAACTGATCTGGATGCGGCAAACATTTAGCCGGTCCAGCAGCATGTGCTGCGCCACTGTGAAGATCGCCGTATTCGCGCCAATTCCCAGCGCCAGAGAACCGAATGGCTACCGCCGTGAACCCCGGGCTCTTGCGCATGATCCGCAACGCGTAACGCACATCGGCCCACAGTTCGTCCCACCAGCGCAGACCGAACGAGGCCCGCATCTCTTCCTTGTGCTTCAGCGCCGGCCCCACGGCCATCCGGGCGCGCCGCGCAGCCTCTTCCTGTGAGAAGCCCGATCGAATCAGGTCGCGGGTCAGATTCTCAAGATGACATTCCAGCTCCGACTCCATCCGCCGTTCCAACTCGCCGCGGCGAAACGCAGCACGTAACCACGAGCGCAGCGGCGCAACCATGCGAGCGATCCAGGACCTCGACTCATGCGCCCTCCGGCATCGCGCCCAGAATATTTCCGATAATGCCGGCCATGCGGTTCCACTTCCGGGTTTCGCCGGCAAGTCGCTCGCGGCCCGCGCGCGTGAGTTTGTAATACTTTGCCTTCCGGTTGTTCTCGCTTTCGCCCCATTCGCTCGCAATCACGCCCTGGTGCTCCAGCCGGTAGAGAGCCGGGTAGAGCGAGCCCTGCTGAATCACTAACTCATCGCCGGAGAGTTGTTCGATGCGCAACAGAACTCCGTAGCCATGCAGCGGTCCAAGAGAGACTGCCTTCAGAATCAGCAGGTCCAGCGTCCCTTGCAGCAAATCGATCTGCTTTTCCTGTTTTCCGTGCGCCATGTGCGTTCTCCTCGATAATCTAGGAAGCAGCTTACCCTCCCTCCCCTAGCCTGTCAAGGAGAGAGCGGCGCAGCAGCCTTTTAACTTATTCCGTATAGCAATTTTCTCCCATGCCTGCAATGTACCGCGCCAGCGGCAGCCCGCTGTTTTGCCTCCGCAAACCCATGAATCCCAAGGGCATTGCATGTGCTCAAATGCCAGTCCGCAAAATCGAACAACTTAACTGCCTGCGGCTCGCATCAGAACGCCGGAAGAGAGGAGGTAGGTGAAATGGGCAACAAGCTGCTACGGTTCCAAAAAATAACTTTAATTCTCGGTGCGGCGACGGTGACATTGTTCTGTGTCCCGTGTTTTACGCACGCGCAATCTTCGGCCCCGCAAGATCGGCCGGCTGTCCAACGAGACCGGCAGGCTGTCCCAGGCGATGACATCACGCGCAGGGATTTAGCGCGATTTGATCAGTTTCTCGATAGCCATCGCGAAATTGCCGACCAACTTCGCAAAACGCCTTCGTTGATCGACGATCCACAGTTCCTGCAAAGCCATCCTGAGCTCAATACGTATCTTCAGGATCACCCGAGTGTGAAACAAGAGATCAGCGAACGGCCCGATACGTTCATGCGACTGGAAGATCTGTACGCCCACGACGCGAACCTTCGCGATCGTGATGCTGGTGGACAAGATCGCGACGCCGACCGCAGAGTCGCGACGAATCGCGATAACGATCCAAATCGCGATAACGATCGCAGAGACGTGGCCAATTTTGATCGATTCCTGGATGGACATCGTGAGATTGCCGAACAGGTTCGCAAAGATCCGTCCCTGTTGGACAATCGGGATTTTGTGCGCGACCATCCGGCTCTCGAAACCTATTTCCATCAGAACCCGGGAGTTCGCGATCAGTTAAGGCAGGATCCGAACGCCTTCATGCGTCAGGAAGATGCCTACGACCGCGATTCGAACATGCGCGATCGTGACGCCGGAGGACAAGATCGCGATGCCGCTCGCAGAGACATGGCGAACTTCGACCGATTCCTGGATGGACATCGCGAAATTGCCGAACAGGTTCGCAAAAACCCATCGCTTTTAGACAATCGGGATTTTGTACGGGACCATCCGCCTCTGCAAGCTTATCTCCAGCAGAACCCGGGAGTTCGCGATCAGTTAAGACAGGACCCGAACACCTTCATGCGGCAGGAAGATGCCTCTGACCGCGATGCGAACATGCGCGATCGTGACCCAATGCATGATCACATGGCGGACTTCGGAGGATTTCTTCATAGCCATTCCGACATCCAGAAAGATCTGTCCAGAGACCCATCCGTCGTCAAAGACCACGAATACGTGCAAAACCATAACGAGCTGGATGCCTATCTGAATGCTCATCCCGATGTGCGGGCCGAGTTAATGGCCAATCCGCAAAGCTTCGTGCATGGAGCGCAGCAGTACAGCAGTGCCGGCCCCAGCGGCGTTTCCGGTAACGGTGCTGGCGTGAGTGGCCATAGCACCACGGGGACGACAGGAACCGGCACAGGCACGACAGGATCGTCGACAACAGGAACCACGACGAATCCGGTGACGACGACTCATCAGGCGCCGAAGCCGAACCAGTAATCAATTGCGGAATTCGAATGGGAAGGCCAGACCCACGGCCTTCCCTTTCCGCGCCCGGCAGCTCGAGTCTCGATAGCTCGAGCCTTGGCAGATCCTGATTGCAGGTTTTAGCTCAATCAGCAGCCGGCAGGATGAAGAACGCCTTTCCGGCAGCGAGTTTTTTCGAGAAACGGAGACGTCATGAATATCAAAAGTACGTTCGTTCTTTTGTTTATCCTCATCGCGGCCCTCCCGCTAAGTGCGCGCGACAAAAAGAAGAACGGCAACGAGAGAGGCATCCTCGAGAAAATGGATGCCGTACCGTGTGGCGCGAAAGAGACCGGCTTGGCGGGCCTGGGCAGCCTGTGGGCGTCCGCAGGCGTTACGCACATCAACTCGAATGAGAAGCTGTGCCCGCAGTACCTCCTGCGAACCGACGAAATGGACTACGAAATCCGGCCCATTGACCTGAAACACGCCACCATTCTGCCTATTGGAAAAGAAGGCGAGTTCAAGATCAAGAAAAACGAGATGGTTCTCACCATGACCGAGGGCTCCGACCTGAAAGCAAGAAGTTATGAGGTCGTCTCGATGAATCCGGCAAATCCAGACAGCGGCCAGGCACAATCGTCCAGCCCGTCAGACGATGGCCGTTGAGCCCTCGCATCTGAAGGGGCCGCGATCGTCTCAGGGCGTATGGCCGACGCCCCGAGCGATCTCAGCAAAGCGCATTTCGCTTCGTGCCAGGCGAACCACCTGAAAGCTGGAAACTTTCCAGCTCCCTTTGATGCCAAATCCAGGCCACCCGCAAACTCCCACGTCCGCCTTATTCACATCAAATGCAAATCTGCTGGCAGGTAAACTGCGCTGGCTCCGCCTTTCCGGGTTCCAAAACGCAAACTTCCGCGCTACCTGGCGGGCAGGGCTTTTTTACGCTGGCTGAAAGACTGGAATTTATTCCGAAAGGGCGTCAGCATCTTCGAGCAGCCGCTCGGCGACGGTGCGTTCGCGCACTGCCCATCCGGCGATCAGCAAGCTCGGCGCCGCGGCAGGCTCAACCGCGCCGAGCGCCCCCAGCGTCGTGTAGACCACCTGTTGCTCCGGTTGCGCAGCATGGGAAACCACCGCGCACGGCAAATCCGCGGGTAGTCCCTCGGCCATCCACTCGACTGCGAGCAGCGCCAGGTCCCGGCCCGGCATATAGACGACGCGCGTTGCATCCTCAAGCGCCGGCAACGCAGCACGATTGTGCGATTGCGCGTGGTGTCCCGTCGAGAAAATCACATTCGAGGCCCAGTCGCGATCGGTGAGCGAGCAACCGATCGCCGCGGCGGCAGCGAACGCAGCCGACACACCCGGCACGATTTCAAACGGTACGCCTGCCTCGGCCAGCGCCGCAATCTCCTCGGCCGCGCGCCCAAACACCAGCGGATCGCCGCTCTTCAACCGCACCACGCTCCGCCCCGCCCGCGTGTGCTCGATCATCAGCGCGTTGATCTCTTCCTGCGTAATGTTTTTCACGCCGCACCGCTTGCCCACGTTCACAATCTCGGCATCTTGCGTCGCCAGGCCGAGAATCGCCTGCGGCACCAGGTCGTCGTGCAGCACAACCTCGGCGCTCTCAATCATCCGCAGCGCCTTCACCGTCAGCAGTTCGGGATCACCCGGACCCGCCCCCACAAGGTACGCCGTGCCCGCCGCTGCCCGCGCCGCTCCCCTTCCCGTTCGCGCCAGTTGTTTAGTCGAGCACAATGCGGAATCGCAAATCGCGCGCTGCGCCAGCTCGTGGAGCAGCAGCCTGCGCTCCTCGCCGCGCTCGTGCGTTGCCAGCACTTCGCGCCGCAGCTCGCCCAGCTTCGCGAGCCAGGGTCCCAGATCCTCAGGCAATTGTTCGTCGATCTCACGCCGCAGCCGCTGCGCAACCGCTGGGCTTTCGCCGGCCGTCGAAATGGCAATCTGCAGTTCGCCCCGGTTCACCACGGAACCGAAGAAGAAGTCGCAGTTGGGAATGTCGTCCACGCTATTGCAAGGAATGCCGCGCGCCACCGCCTCGCGATAGACCGCCGCATTCACCTCCGGCACGTCCGTCGCCGCGATCGCAACGAATTGCCCATCGAGGTCCGCAGCGTCAAACACTCGCTCTATCCACTCGAGCTTGCCTTCCGCAGCCAGTTTGCGAACCTCAGCCCGCGCCCTTGGCGCCACCACGCGCAACCGCACGCCCGTCTTCAGCAGGCTTCCGATCTTGTCGAGCGCAACCGTTCCCGCACCAACCAGCAGGCACTTGCGCCCTTCAAGCTTCAGGAAGATCGGTAACAAACTCATCGCGTAGTCTCTGTTCTCTGTTCCCCGTTTCCCGCTTTATTCCACTCCATGCGGCACGCACGCTGTCGGCAGGTCGCGCTCTACAGGCGCCAGAACTTCGCCGGCCAACTGGGCGCGTAGCTCTTCGTTTGTGTGCCGTGCAAACCACGAGCGCAGGCTCTCTTCATATTGTCGCCCGTCCAGGTAATTACGCAACAACCTCTCAATCGCCTCAGGCACCAGCGACGCCGGGCAACGGTAGCCGACCGGCCGCGCCACGCCCGCAAACTCGCCAACCGCACCGCCCAGGCAGAAGTAGTACGCATCGGTCAGCTTGCCTTCGTGCTTGATCTTCTTGCCTTCGAGGCCGATGTCTGCGATCCAGTGCTGGCCGCAGCCGTTGGGGCAGCCCGTCACATGCAGCTTCAAATACTGGTCAAACTGCGGCAACCGCTCTTCCAGCTCGTCCACAAGCCACCGCGTAAAGCCCTTGGTCTCCGTGATAGCCAGCTTGCAGAACTCGGTGCCTGTACAGGCAATCGCCCCGCGCCAGAACGGCGAAGCTTCCACGAACAGCCCGATCTCACCCAGTTCGCGCGCCAGTTCACCCGCTTTGGCCTTCGGCACATCGACGATTACCAGGTTCTGTGAGACGGTGGCTCGAAGCGAACCACTGCCGAAGCGTTCCGCCAGATCCGCCGCGGCCTCAAGCTGCTCGCCCGTCATGCGGCCGCGCAACACCGATGCCCCCACATAAGCCAGCCCCGCCTGCCGCTGTGGATGAATGCCAACGTGATCGCGCAGTTCCTCATCCGGAATCTCCTCAGGAACAGCAGGATCGAGCCTGTAGCCGAGCCGCGTATGCAATTCATCGAGGAAGCGCTCCGCCGTCCAGCCTTCGCGCATGAACAGGTATTTGAGCCGCGCGCGCTCGCGGCTCTCGCGCAATCCCAACTGATCGCGGAAGATCTCGGTTATGCTGCGCACCACCTGCACTGCCTGGTCGGGCCGAACAAATGCATCCAGGTGCAGGGCCAGGTGCGGCTCGTTGGAAAGCCCCCCACCCACGCGCAGCGAATAACCCACTTCGCCGCCGCGCTTCACCGCGGTAAGAGCAATATCGTTAATTTCGGGGTAATTGCACCACGACGGGCAACCCGTCGCGGAGATCTTGAACTTGCGCGGCAGATTGTAGAATTCCGCATTCCCCTTGAGTTCGTGAGCAATGGCAAACGCAATCGGCGAAGCGTCGATCAGTTCGTCGGCAGCAACGCCCGCGAGAGGGCAGCCGGTCACATTGCGCACCACGTCTCCGCAAGCGCCCTTGGGCGACAGGCCTATCGAGTCGAGCGCGTCCACCACTTCAGGCAGCGATTCGATACTGAGCCAATGCAGCTGGATGTTCTGCCGGACCGTGATGTCGGCCAGGTTGCGCGCATGTTTCCGGGTGATGCTGCCGATGGTGCGGAGCTGGTGTGAAGAGATGATGCCATTGGGAATGCCGACCCGCATCATGAACCAGTCCGAAGCCAAACCTTCGCCGCCCTTGCCCCCGGTTGCGCCTACTCCGTCACCCTGTGTGTAGACACCCCACCACTTGAAATAGGCCGAAGCCCACTCCGGAACAACGCTAGAACGTCCTTCGCGCGCGAATCGGCGAACCTCGTCAAACGCCTCCCACGGGTTCTTTTCGCGCTTCAGGCGCTCCATCTTCTGCGCCTTGGTTTCCTTCTGAGGAAGAGTCTGGTCCATATGATCCTTTGTTTGAATGCAATAAAAAACCCGCGGCAGCTTGGCTGCTACGCGGGCTACAAGAAACTTGGGAATCGAGTTCGGAAGTTCAGACCCAAGTCACTTGCGCCGCGCGGGCGGCATACAGCAGCGACAACAGGCCATACCTTCCATGCCAATAATATTAGACCAAATTGGTCCGAATTGCAACCCGCACCGGCAATCTGAGCCCGTCGAAAACCGGCGTCAAGCCTCTGCCGGATTCGTGCCAAGTTCCGTAAGAATCTCGTGAACCGCCACTTGCGCCGCCGTTGCGCAATCCTCCGAGAGTTCCATTGAGATCGGCTGATGCGGATCGATGGTGATGGCATATAACGTCACCTCGCGCGATCCCCCCTGCATATAAAACGCGTCCAGCAGGTCCTTCACGCCGATGTCGTGCGCCGTCAGGTTCGGCGGGTAGTCCCGCGAGAAGCGCGGCGTCGTGCGCGTAACCGTGCCAAAAGGGTTCCCGTCAGCAGCCGCATCGATCAGGATAATCCGGCCGGCGTTTTGTAGCGGCTCCAGCAAAATGAACCCGCCCGTTCCACCGTCGAGACATTCGACGTCAACCGGCAGCGTCTTTTCTTCCAGCGCCCGCACCACATGCACGCCAACGCCCTCATCGCCCATGATGACATTGCCCAGACCAAGCACTAGCCTCTTTTTATCCGCGCTCACAAGCTTCCTATTCCCTACTCCCTATTTCCTGCTTCTCCGTCCCTGCTTTCGTCACCCTGTCAAACTTCCATCCACCAATGATCGAAGATACCGTGGCGCGCCCCTCAATATAGTCGTGGTAGAACGAAAGATAAATGTGCACGACGATGAATCCCACAAAGAACCACAGCAGCAAGTGGTGCCAGAAACGCACACCCATCTCGCCGCCGAGCAACGGCACAATCCACACGAACATGTGCGGTAGCCACGAAGTGCTCATGCTCGAGTAAAGCGCAAAGCCTGTGATCGACTGCGCCACAAACGCCAGAAAAGTAAGAAAGTAGATGAAAGCCGCCAGCGAGTTGTGCCCGGTAGAGATGGCGCCGTGCATCTTCGTTTGCAGCACATCGGTCTTGATCACGTCCACAATTTCCTGCCGCTGCCAGCGTTTCAGCGGGAAGAAATTGTTCCACTTGGCGTACTTGTTGCCCACAAATCCCCAGTAGAGCCGCGCCAGAAAGTTGAAGACATAGACGAATGCCGAAGCGAAGTGGATGAAGCGGATCCAGCCGAACCAATACTGCTGGTAGGCTTCGCTCGCGTAAAAGGCGCGGATTGGCGCGCCGATCAGGTAGCCGGTAATGCATAGCAACACCAGGGCCACCGCGTTGATCCAGTGGTAGACACGAACGGGGAGTTCCCACACATACACGCGCCGGTATTCCACCGGCGCTCCGCCGTTCAACCGAAATATGTCCTTTGCAGGAACACCTTGGGTACTCATCGGCATCACTCGAAGGAAACCTGGTGAAGGTGCCGTCCCTGCGGATCGTACAAATGCACGGCGCAGGCAAGACACGGGTCAAAGGAATGGATCGTCCGTAAAATCTCCACCGGCTGCTCGAGATTCGCGACCGGAGTTCCGATCAGCGACGCCTCAAATGCCGAACGCTGTAACCTGGCATCACGCGGCGAGCCGTTCCACGTCGTGGGTACCACGAGTTGATAGTTGTCGATGGCGCCGTTCTTGATCTTGATCCAATGCGCCAGCGCGCCACGCGGAGCTTCCACAAGACCTACTCCTTCAGCTTCAGAAGGCCAGGTCTTCGGATCCCATTTCTCGCCGTTGAAGGTGGAAACTTCGTTGATCTTTACTCGTTCCATCAACTGGCCGTAAAAATCTTTCAGCCAGATCATCGTCAGCGCCCCATCGATGCCGCGCGCCGCCGTGCGCCCTAGTGTGCTGAAGAGCGCCGCAACCGGAACCCCCAGTTTGCCCAGCGTTGCCCCCACCACTTCTTTCACATCTTCGTGCCCTGCCGCATATGAAACCAGCAGACGCGCCAGCGGTCCCACTTCCATCGCGTTGTCTTTCCAGCGCGGTGTCTTCAGAAACGAATACTTCTCCTGCCCCTCGAGTGTGTTGAACGGCGGCTTTGGTCCCGTGTAGTTGATCTTCGTTTCGCCGGCCCATGGATGCACGCCCACTTCGTTCCCGCCGTCATAGCGGTACCACGAGTGCGCGATGTATTCCTTGATCTCCTGCGAATCCCGCGGATTCACCGGGTAGACCGTGCTGAGGTCGCGGTTGAGCACGGCGCCGCGCGCATACTTGAACGACTCCGGCTGGTTGTAGCCCTTCGTCGGAAAGTCGCCATAACTCAGATATCCCGACAGGCCTCCACCCCACTTCGCCCAGTCTTTGTAGAACGAGGCCACGGCAAGCAGGTCCGGAATGTAAACCTCGTTGACGAACTCATCGGCCTTGCTGATGAGGCTCGAAACCAGGTTCAGCCGCTCCGAGTTGATTGCCGAAACTTCGTCTGTGTCAATCGAACAGGGAACGCCGCCAACCAAGTAATTCGGATGCGGATTCTTACCGCCGAACACGGCGTGGATCTTGACGATTTCCTTTTGCCATTCCAGAGCATCCAGGTAGTGAGCCACGCCGATCAGGTTTACCTCCGGCGGCAGCTTATAGGCCGGATGCCCCCAGTAGCCATTGGCAAAAATGCCCAGGCCGCTGGCCGCGAAGGCCTTGATCTTGTCCTGCACCGCGGTGAAATAAGCGGTATTGTTCTTGTCCCACTTTGAGAACGATTGCGCAATCTCCGCGGCTTTTTTGGGATCGGCCTTCAGCGCGTTCACAATGTCCACCCAGTCCAGCGCGTGCAGGTGATAGAAGTGAATCACGTGATCCTGCACATACTGCGACGCGTGCATGATATTGCGGATCAGCTCTGCCGTTGGCGGCACTGAAATGCCCAGCGCATCTTCCACCGAACGCACGCTCGCCAACGCGTGCACCGTGGTGCACACACCGCAGACTCGCTCAGTAATCGCCCATGCGTCTCGCGGATCGCGCCCGATCAGGATCTTCTCCAGGCCGCGGACCATGGTGCCCGCGCTGTACGCATCGGTAATGACGCCTTGGTCCACCACCGCCTCAATGCGCAGGTGACCTTCAATTCGCGTTACTGGATCGACAACTATGCGTGTTGCCATGGCTCTTTACAGCTCCTTCCGGTCTTCGGCGTGTACTTCCGCAATCACGCTCCGCTTGCGAATGTTCGTCACCACCGCGTGTGCCGCAACCCCGGCCAGCGTCGCCACGCCTACCGCCGTGCCAATCGTGTCGGCCGTGCTCTCGATGCCGAATCCCCTCACCGACGACAAGTGCTGGTAGTACGGACCGTTATCCCAGAAGCCCGGTTCGCTGCATCCAATGCAGCCGTGACCCGATTGAATCGGATAACTCGTGCCCTCGTTCCACTTCACCACCGAGCAGGCGTTGTAAGTCACCGGCCCTTTGCAGCCCATCTTGTACAGGCAATATCCCTTGCGGGCATTCTCGTCGTCGAATGACTCCACAAAAAGCCCGGCGTCATAATTCGGGCGGCGATAGCAGGTATCGTGCACGCGGCGTCCGTAAAATTCCTTTGGCCGTCCCAGGTTGTCGAGTGCCGGAGTCCTGCCTAACACAAGAATGTGCGTCAGCACCGCCATCATCACATCGGCAATCGGCGGGCAACCCGGCACGTTGATCACCGGCTTGTTCACCAGCTTCGAAATCGCCTCGGCGCCCGTAGGATTCGGCTTCGCCGCTTGCACTCCCCCGAACGAAGCGCATGCGCCCCACGCAATAATCGCGGCGGCATCGTCGGCAACTCTCTTCAGGTTCGAGACTGCCGTCCTGCCCCCGATCATGCAATACACGCCGTCGTCGTTCGTCGGGACGGCGCCTTCCACCACCAGAATGTATTTACCTTTGTTGTTCTTGATGGTGTCGTCCAGGCTCTTCTCGGCCTGGAAACCGGACGGAGCCATCAGCGTCTCCGAATAATTCAGAGAGAGCACATCCAGCAGCGCGTCCGCCACAATTGGGTGCGACCCCCTGATAAACGACTCACTGCAACCGGTGCACTCCTGAAAGTGGAGCCACACCACAGGCGGCTTGTCTTTCTTCTCAAAGGCAGAAACCACTTGCCCGACTGCGCTCTTGCTCAAACCAGCCGCGGCCGCGGCCATGGTGCAGAACTGCAGAAAATCTCTGCGGCTGTACCCCTTCTGCTGCAACGACTGATAAATGGATTGACCCATGCCTGCCTCGCTCACCGTGCTTCACCGGCAAATCCCGCGAATCTACGGGAGGACAAAGGCAACCATAGGATTTGCCGGTTAATGTGACCGAAGTTACGCAACACAAATAACGACTGGCTGTGCGCGCCGTCACGTGTGTTACAAATCACTCGTTGCCTTCGGCGGGAAGCATCATCGTGACGCAAATCACTCGCGGCAGTGCAATGTAGAAAACCGAATCTATTCTCGGGTTCGAGTGCGCGATCTGGCCAAAACAGTCGTCGGTCTTCTGCGGCGGATCCGCGCAGCGCTTCGATTGAGGCTCTGAGAAATGAAATCCGGGACTAATAATACTGTCATAATTCGGAGATTCCGGAGGGAGCAGGCGGCTTCAGCCTCCTGAAAGAGGGTGGAGCTGACAGGCCTTCAGGCCCGGGTCTTTGGCACTTTTCGAGCAATGGGAGGAATTGCAACCGAGGTTCTACGCAGGTTTTGCCACAGGCGCCGAAGCTCGTTCCTTCTCCGTCGCTGGCCGCGTGGCGCACCACAACGTGAGCGCGACGCCCACGACTGCAGCCCCGGCGCTGGCCAATTGCGCATTCGATAAGCCCCAAAGAACCTTCGGGTTGCGCCGTATAAATTCAACCAGAAAGCGAGCTAAGCCGCTCAGCGCTAGGTATTGTCCCAGGATTGCGCCCGTAGCGTGCGGTTTTCCCAACCGCCACCATAGGAACCATCCAATCAGCAGCCCCGCCCCCAGCTCGTAAAGCGGTGTGGGATAAACCGGAACATTGATCGGTTCAATCCCGTTCGGAAAGGCCATGCCCCAGGGATGAAAAGTGGCCCCAAGGAAATGCACCGGCGTGATCACGATTCCGTAGCATCCGTCACCAGACAGAAAGCAACCGATGCGCCCCAGGCCGTATCCAATGGCCGCCGCAGGGGCGCATAAATCCAGTGTCCGCAGGGCTCCGATTTTGGCCCGCATGCCCTGCAGCACCAGCGCCGAAATCCCGAAGATCAGCCCGCCATACCACGCAAATCCAGCGTTATCCCATAGAACGGCCCACCCAATGGACCGAAACTCTGAAGGTGTGTCGAAAACGTGCCACAGCTTGGCGCCCACAATGCCGGCCACGACGGCAATCGCCACCATCCCTACCGCATCGGCCGTAAGGCGCTCTCGTTTGAAGGCGCGGTCCACCACGAACGCAGCCGCCACGGCCGCCACCCACAGCATCAGGCCGAAGGTCGGCAGGTGAAACGATCCAATATGTATATACGGAAGCATCGCTCTTTAAGTATAGACGTGCAGTCGCCACGTTCCGCTGCATCGCCGCTTGCCTGCCCAACGCGCCCGGAGCAGGCATGGCGATCCGCGCTAAATTGTTCAGCAAAACTCTTCCTGCCGCGTCCATCCGGCAGCGTAACCTATTCCCACCCGAGGTCCCATGAAACGAGCCGTCCTGTCCGCCGCCGCTTTCATCCTCGCCGCCGCCATCGGCCCCCTCCACGCCCAATCCATAGCCGGCACGTGGCAGGGCACACTGCCCATCGCCGCTTCCGGGCAGGGCACGGCTTACCGCACCCTCGATTTCCGCGTCGCTTTCGCTATCGAGAAGAGTCCCGACGGCTCATTCCGCGGCGGCATCACCTTCATCGACCGCGGCGCCACCGTCTTGCTCACCTCCGTCACTTTCTCGGCCCCTGACGTCACCTTCGTCGAGAGCTCCGCCGCCTTCATCTACCGCGGCAAGCTCAGTGCCGACGGCAAATCTATCGCCGGAGCCTGGACGCAGGGCAATCAATCTTTCCCGCTCAGCCTGCAGTTTGCCACGGCTGATACGATCTTGAGACGAGCGAGCCCCGCGCCGCTTCCACCCATGGCAGCCGACGCCGATCCCTCCTTCGAAGTTGCCACCATCAAGCCCGCAACTCCAGACGAAGCCCATGCACTTTTCAACCTGCGCGCTCGGAATTTCAGCGCTACCGGCACCTCCGCCATAGAACTTATCAAGGTCGCCTGGAACGTGCGCGGCCGGCAAGTCCTTGGCGGCCCGCCCGGGCTCGGTGACAAGAAGTACGACATCGTCACCGAACCCGATACCCCCGGCTTGCCCAGCGAAGAGCAAACCTGCGTTATGGTCCGCAAGCTGCTCACCGAGCGCTTCCACCTCCAAGCGCACACCGGCCAGCAGGATTATCCGGTCCTCGCCTTCACGCTCGATCCCAAAGCCCCGCGTCCCGTTCCCGCCGACCCCAACTTCAGCCCCAACAGCGGCATGTCCCGCAGGCGGGAAGGCGACGACATCGTCCTTCAGTTCTCCGGAACCACCATCCCGCAGATGCTCGCTCTTATGATGAACTTCTTCCAGGACCGCCAGCTCGTCGATGAAACTGGCCTCACCGGCAACTACAACATTACCCTCCGCGTCGAAGGCCTCACGCAGGGTCCCATCACCTCCGACGACGTAGGCACTGCTCTCGTTCAGGCCGCAGCACACGCCGGCTTCAAATTCACATCGAAGAAAGAGCCGCTCCAAGTCGTCATCATCGACCACATCGACCCACCCACGCCGAACTGATCGCCTCCTGGGAACCGGCACCATCAACGTCCGCCAGTTCATTTTGTTGTCGGCGGCGGCGCGCTCTCACTCTGATGCAGGTACGCGGGGTTCAGCGTACCCTTGCTCTTCGCAATCGGCAGCAGCGTTGGATAGTACTTGGACAAACGTCGTGTCCGCCGCTCCCTGTGAGGCATGGCAGCTGTAGCAGGCAGCAGTCACCGGTGTCATGCTGGCCGTGGTCTTCGCGCCCTGGAATCCGAAGAAGGCCCACTTTCCTGCGAAATGGGCTTCGTCTTTCACGTGCAGGCCAATCCCGATCACGGAGCTCTGACCAGTCCCCTTATGATTCGGATTCTTGGAACCCATGTCCTCCGCTGCTCGCTGTTCGACCACCAGCATGGTCTTGTCCGGCCACGTTCCCGTTTGTTGGAATGCCTTGTACGCTTCGGGGTTGACGAAAATATTGTTGAACAGACGGTGCTCGCCCGCCTGCGGATTCGCCGGATCGGTAGCCGTGTGGAAGTCGGAGGTGAGCCAGACCCATTCGGGATATTGCTCTGGAAGCTTGAGCTGCGCATCCGCGGTATATTCCGGGCCATCACTCGACGGCGCGTTGGCTGCCTCTTCAGGGGAAACGCCAAGAAGCACAATTGCCAGCAACAAAAGCGCGGATTTCGAAGTGGTGAACATCGTGAACATGGAGTCCATTGTGTCCTTCGCACCGATCCCGCGCCAGACCAGTCGCTGCACCGTTCTGTCGATTCCCTGCATTTCCGCGCCCCATCCGGAGCGACAAGCTAAGATTCTGGCATGAACGCGAATGCGTCCCGCGCGCGCCCGACGCTGTGGGCCACGAATCTGTGGATATGGTCCGCATCGATCTGGCTCGCCCTGGGAATCGTCGATGCGGCGCAAACCGTGATCGTGACGCATGAACAGGGGCCGCATCACGCATGGCTCCAGCTATTTTGCGTCACCGTTCTCTTCTGGTTGCCCTGGGCCCTCGCAACCGTCCCTGTCATTTACCTTGGACGTCGCTTTCCGCCGGTCCATGTGCGTCCCCTATTCACCTGGTTCGTGCACCTGGCTGCATGGCTCACAGTCGACTTCCTTTTCGCGACATGGACCACGTGGCTCGGCAGGTTCGTTGATTTGTACCGCAGTGTTCCAGCTTCGGCGCCTCTCTCAAAGCTGTTATTTGAGAGATTTCTGAACGGAGCCCTCGCTTCACTCATCCTCTATGCAGGAATCCTTGTTGTGAGCTACGTTTTGGATTCGAAGGCGCGCCTGGCCGACCACGAGACGCAGACCGCACGCCTCAATGAGCAACTCTCCATGGCTCAGCTCGACGCCTTACGGAAGCAGATCGAGCCGCATTTTCTGTTCAACACTCTCAACGCCGTATCCGGCCTCATCCGCGCGGGCCGCGATGAAGACGCGGTCACCATGATCGCCGGCTTGAGCGATTTCCTGCGCCATACGCTCGAGGGCTCCTCTCGTCAGCGGGTGCCGCTTGCCGAAGAACTGCAGTTCGCCGAAAAATATTTGGGGATCGAGAAAGTCCGATTTGCCGATCGGCTCCAGGTCGAGGTAGACGTGCCGCCCGGCCTCTACCAGGCGCAGGTCCCCAGTTTGATTTTGCAACCCATTGTCGAAAACGCGGTGAAGCACGGTATCGCAAAGCGTGCGCAGGGTGGCACGATCCGGATCTCTGCTTTTCTCCATCAGGACAAACTCACCCTTACGGTTTCAAACGACGGACCGCGTATCCCGCCTGCCGCCCTCGCCGCTTCCGGCATAGGGCACACCCATGTGCGAACCCGCCTCACAGGCCTCTATGGAGACGCCTTCGCGTTCACCATGCGCAACAGCGAAGCGGGCGGCGTTGAAGTCTCTGTCTCGCTCCCTTATGTCGTCTCGCCCACAGCCGGAATAAACCAATGAACGACACAAACCACGCGATCAGAAAAATTCGCACCGTCGTTGTGGACGACGAACCGCTCGCCCGAACCAATCTCACCACGCTGCTTCGCCGCCATCCGGAAATCGAAATAGTTGCCGAGTGCGGCTCCGGTCGCGAGGCGCTTTCGGCAATCCGCACCATGAAACCCGATCTCGTTTTTCTCGACGTGCAGATGCCCGAATTCGATGGCTTCGACGTCATCGAGATGCTTGGCAGCGATGCGCCCTGCGTTATTTTCGTCACCGCCTACGACACTTACGCCTTGCGCGCTTTTGAGGTTGGCGCTCTCGACTACCTGTTGAAGCCATTCGACAATGCGCGCTTTGAGCGGACGCTCGAACGCGCGAAAGACAGAATCGCGCATGCCAGGAACGGCCAGCAGGCCAGGCAATCCTTCGTCATCAAAGCGGCGGGCCAGGTATCCTTCGTCGCGGCGTCGGAGATCGATTGGATCGAAGCCGCGGACTACTACGTCAGCTTGCATGTTGGAGCCAGAACGCATCTCCTGCGTCGCAGCATGGCGGAACTTGAGCAGGAGTTGGACCCAAGTGCTTTCTGTCGAATTCACCGATCGGCTATCGTCAAGCTTGACGAGGTGCAGCGTCTGGAACTCAACGAGGCCGGAGAGTACGACGTTCTGCTCAGGAACGGCGCCAGGCTTCGGTTGAGCCGGCGCTACCGGAAGGAACTGCAATCCCGGCTCCGAATTTCGGACGTCCGCTCGCCGAACCATCAATTATCACCTGGACGCGACCTCCGGGAAAGCTAGCGCCGGGCCCACTTGCCGTTTTATCAATCCCTCTGATACTGATCTGGAAGGTCGTACGTCGACGAACTGGGAGATTCATCTCAAGGGGAAAGAGAGTTTGAATATGGAAATCTCACGCAGAGGGTTTGTGCAAAATGCGTTGGGCGCCGCGGCGGCGATTGCCGGATTAGCGGGCGCCTACGGCGCCGAGGCCAGTGATGCTGCGGACCAAGACGACGACTCCTACCTCCAGCTCGTGAAAGCCAACGATGCCGCTCTGCCGTCCGTGATCGATTCGGTAAAAAGTTCGCGCGCACGATTTGGCGCTCGCGGAACCGCGGAGGACATCGACGCCCTCGCCGCCGCCTATTGTGCGCCGGAATCGTCTTTTTTCAAGTCCCAGGAGCTGCTGCCGATTTTAGAAGCAGCTGCGGACAAGCTACTTGCGGCTCAGCACGAAGATGGAACCATCGATTCCGGCAATCTTTGCTCACCGCCAGATACGGGATTCGTAGTCCAGACAGTTTGCACCGCCTTGACTGTCCTCAAGCGCATGAATCTGTCCCAGCTTTCTTCCATCAACCAAAAGCTGGGGAAATTTGCGCTCGCGGCTGGCGAGGCGCTTTCGACCGGCGGAATCCACACGCCGAACCATCGCTGGGTGGTCAGTTCCGCCCTGGCACAGTTGAATTCAATTTTCCCATCGGCGAAGTATGTTGCCAGAATCGATGACTGGCTCGGTGAGGGCGTCTTTTGTGATGCCGATGGGCAGTTTGCCGAACGAAGCACGGGCATCTACTCGCGTGTAATTGACAACGCGCTCATTACGATCGCGCGCCTGCTTCATCGCCCCGAACTCCTCGAGCCGGTTCGCAGAAACCTCGCCATGAATATCTTCTACATGCACCCCAATGGCGAACTCGAAACGGTCGGGTCCCGACGGCAAGATCAAACGCTCGACGCCTGGATTTCCAACTACTATTTGCAGTATCGCTACATGGCAATCCACGATCAGAATCGCCAGTTTTCCGCAGTCGCCAGATTTGCTGAGCACATCGGCCTCGATCATGCCGAGGTAAAAATTCCCCTGATCGAATTTCTCGAAGAGCCTCTCTACCGCCGCAACTTGCCTGATCCTGAACCGCTGCCCACGAGCTACGCGAGGTTCTTCACGAACAGCGCCCTGGCGCGCATTCGCAGAGCGGATATCAGCGCTACTGTCTACGGCGGAAGCGACTGGCCGCTGGGCATCGCGTCCGGCCTCGCCAGCAATCCCACATTTTTTAATTTCCGCAAAGGGAAAGCGGTATTGGATTCCGTGCGGATGATGCCCACCTTCTTTAGCGAAGGTCCATTCAGAAGCGATGGCATGAAGGTTCAAGAGAATCGCTACCTGCTCCACCAGGAGCTTCACGTTCCGTACTACCAGCCGCTGCCCAAAAATTTGCGCAATCCGCGGGGAGACTATCCGCTGACTCCCGCAGGCAATCGTTTCTGGAGCAAGATGGATTTTCCCGAGCGGCCACAGAGCAACATCCAATCCCTGGAGCAGAAGGTTACCGTCACGGAGAACGCCGGCTCTTTCGAACTTGCGTTCGATGTCGGCGGCCATGACCGTGTTCCACTGACCATCGAACTCACATTCCTGGGCGATGGAGAATTCGAAGGAATTGAGCCGGGCGCAACCAGACCCAATCTCTCCTTCCTGCGCCAGGACACAGGACATTTCCGCGTGGGAAGTGATGTGATTGCGTTTGGTCCCGGCCAGGCCGATCACGAAATGATCAGAATGGAAGCGGCGTTGCCAGCGGCACCACCGGCGTACGAAATGCAACCAGGAACAGCGCAGCCCAACCGCCACCGCGTCTACATCACCGCATTCACCCCGTTTCTAAAGACACTGACAATCGCCTGAAGCAGCCGCCCGATTCAACTCGATGAAACACCCACTCGCGGAGAGCCGTCGACCGGCTTGCCCGTTGACACGGTTTCCGGATTCTACTCGCAGCTATTCCGGTGTCAGTTCATTTCGAGTTACGCTTGATCTGGCGCAAAGATTGAAGGCCAGGATTGATCCGCGAATGATGATGCCCATCAAATCTCCGTGCGAAGAATCGGCGGCTGGCGCGGTTGCGGGTGCAGCCCAGACATGCAAGGGCCCCTGGGTTTTGATTGCGACCATCCTCGCTTCCAGCATGGCATTTATCGACGGAACGGTCGTCAACGTAGCATTGCCCGCCTTGCAGGCAGCTCTTCATGCATCGGTGACGGACATTCAATGGGTGGTCGAGTCCTACGCTCTTCTGCTTGCATCGCTGCTGCTATTGGGTGGTTCTCTTGGCGATCTCTATGGCCGCCGAAAAATCTTCCTCTACGGCGTTCGCTGTTTGCCATTGGATCGTCCTGGTGCGGCCTCGCGCCCTCCATCAATTCCCTCATCGTCGCGCGCGGACTTCAAGGGATAGGGGCGGCGCTCCTGGTTCCGGGAAGTCTGGCCATTATCAGCGCTTCTTATACAGACGCCGAGCGCGGCCGGGCCATCGGCACCTGGTCTGGCTTCACGGCGATCACTGCAGCCATCGGGCCGGTTCTGGGTGGGTGGCTCGTGGAACATGGGTCGTGGCGTTGGGTCTTCTTCATCAATCTCCCAATCGCGGCCATCGTAATCCTGCTTTCGCTATGGCGGGTCCCGGAGAGTCGTAACGAAGCAGGCAAGCAAGAGCATGGACTGGCTGGGCGCCGCGCTCGCTACGTTTGGCCTGGGCGCAATTACGTACGCACTCATCAATGGTTCGTCCGCGGGTTCAGTCCGCATCGTCAGGGCAGAAAGCAGTTGTGTGGGGTCTGGGCGTAGCCGGTGTGGGCAGCGCTGCTTTCCTTCCTTATCGTGGAATCACGCTCGCCTGCTCCGATGGTCTCTTTGCATCTTTTCCGTTCCAGAGACTTTTCCGGCGCCAATCTGCTCACGTTCCTGCTCTATGCGCCGCTTAGCGGCATCTTGTTTTTCTTTCCCCTCGATCTCATTCAAGTTCAGCATTACTCCGCAACAGAAGCCGGAGCCGCCCTTGCTTCCGATGATCCTGCTGATCTTCGTGCTCTCCCGCTGGTCCGGAGGCCTGGTGGCTCGATATGGCGCGAGACTGCCGCTGACGGTTGGATCGCTTGTGGCGGCTCTGGGCTTTGCGCTCTTTCTAAGGCCGGGGATCGGAGGCTCGTACTGGAGCACCTTTTTCCCGGCAGTGGTTGTTCTGGGCATCGGTATGGCGATCAGTGTCGCTCCGCTCACGACGGCGGTCATGGAATCGGTTCCTTCCCAGGAGGCCGGCGTCGCCTCCGGAGTCAATAACGCTGTGTCGCGAATCGCCGGACTGCTGGCCGTCGCTGTCTTTGGTCTCGTTCTCTCTGCCGGATTCAACCGCTACGCTCGATCGAAGTCTCGCGCAGATGCAACTCTCTCCCTCCGTGCGCCAGAGCGTCGAGATGCAGCGATCGAAACTGGCGGGCGCTCAAATCGGCAACTTACCCGTAAAGCGTGCCTTCGATGAAGCTTTCGTTTTCGGATACCGCGAGGTGATCTGGATCTCCTTCGGACTGGCTCTTTTGAGCGCATTGAGCGCTCAGATGATCCAATCCAAGGGGACCCGTGCGGCTTTCGCCAATCTTCCTTCGTAACGCCAGAGAAGCACGTGCAGCACCGGTCCCAAATTGAGCGGGTAACCATTCCGCACTGGATTCGTTATATGTTGTACGTATGCCGGATCGTTGTGCGTGCGCCGGATATTGCCTCCTGCAAAACTGTAATTCGAAACCAGCGATGTGGGGGCGAAAGTGTGCGGCTGACATTTGGCGCCCTGCAATCCCACTCCGCGGAATAGCGTATATTCAGAAAAGGCGACGGTATCCTTGAATCACATCCCCAATGCGAGCAGAATAAACGCCACTTCGTTCGCATGTACGGCGCGAGTGTACGAGCTGATCGCCCGTCTCCTGCTCTTCGCGATCGCTGTTTCGTTAATGACCGCGCCCATGACGCAAAGAATTTGGACCTGGGATCATTTTCTGCACGGTGGTCAGGACTTTGAGTCCACTGCGCTCACGATACTGGCGATCCTCTGCCTTGTGCTCGTGCTTTCTCATCATGGCAAGCAGCAGGTCGACCTGTTGTTCGCTGCCCGGCGTTTGTTCTCAGTCATCTGTTACAGCCGTGCATTAACTAGACCTATGCGAAGTGAAGCCGTCTCAACTTTCCCCAGTGAACGACTGTCCAGTCCCGTTTCGGGCATGTACCCACTCCCCCTTCAGATCTGATCTAAAACCTCTCTGGCACGCCCTTACGTCCTTGAAGAATGGCTCTTACAGAGCCGTTCACAGGCCGTTGACAGCCATTTAGTTCCCTTTCATCTGCATTGGAGAGGTCATGAAGAAATCCGAAGTTCTTCACGCATGGGCCAGGATTCTGGCCGGTCGTGCGCCTTCACTTTCAATCGAAATCACCAAGGAATGCCCTTTGCGGTGCCCTGGATGCTACGCCTTTGATGCGGCCCATCTTGGAGGCGCAACCCAATTACGTCAACTCTCCGATTTTCAGGGTGATGAGTTGGTTGCCAGAGTGCTTGCGCTGATCGATGAGCATAAGCCGCTCCACGTCTCGCTGGTCGGCGGCGATCCAATGGTTCGGTACCGCGAACTGGAATTGCTGTTGCCCCGGATCGAGAGCCGTGGCGTGCATACGCAGGTCGTCACCAGCGCGTTCCGGGTGATCCCCGCTGCGTGGATGATCTTTAAGAAACTGAATATCGTGATATCTGTCGATGGCCTGCAGCCGGAACACGATGCGCGGCGTAAACCGGCTACCTATGACCGCATCCTCAAGAACATCAAAGGGACCAGGGTAACCATTCACTGCACAATCACGTCGCAAATTGCAGAGCGCGCCGGCTACCTCGATGAATTCCTCCGGTTCTGGACCAGCCAACCGGAGATTGCCAAGGTGTGGTTCAGTACTTTTACTCCTCAGCGCGGCGCTTCCGATTCGGAAATATTGACGCCTGCTCAAAGAGCTTCCGTCATCGCCGATCTGCGGCGATTGCGGCTCAAGTATCGCATCCTCGACATGTCGGAAGCGGTTCTTCGGGAGCTCGAGTCTCCTCCGAAGAGTCCGAAGGAATGCATCTTTGCGAGAACGACTGAAACCATCTCCGCCGATCTAACAACACGAGTCATGCCTTGCCAGTTCGGAGGAGACCCGGATTGCGCGCGGTGTGGCTGCATCGCGTCAATGGGATTGGCTGCGGTTGGCCATCATCGTGTCCTTGGGCCGCTCACGGCCGGGCGCATTTTCATGGCTTCGGATCGGCTGGGCAAAGCGTGGAGGAACCTTGGCAGAATTCCTTCTCATCGGCCCGAAGCTCACGCAGAACTTTCCCAGTTCAACATCCTGGACCCCTAGAATTGGTTGCATATATTCCGCTTTGAAGCGGCACGACTTTTCAGCTTGGTGAAAAACACCCGTGGAAGGGAGCTTTGTAACAAGGGCACGACTTTAGCCGGGCCGCAAAAGCCTCACGATTAACGTCGGGCTTCAGCCCCTGCCGTCCCGCCTGCTCATAAAATCACTTTTTCATCAAGCTGTTGAGTCGTGCCGTCAAAGGCCTATAAATAGTGGGGCCTTGTAGTGTCTGCGTGAGAACTACACAAGGTACTTGTAATTCACATCGGAGTTGGGCGACAAGAGAAGCATGTCGCGATTCAAGGTTTACAGCCCGGACCAGGCGTATCTGCTTCCTCCGAGCGTGCGGGACGAGTTGGGCGAGAAGCACTTGTGCTTTTTCGTCCGTGGAGTGATTGAGCGGTTGGATATGAGCGAGTTCGAGTTGAGCTACAGCATCGAGGGCGGCGAGTTGTACGCTCCGCAGTTGATGCTGGGCGTGTGGCTTTACGCTTACGCGCTGGGCATCACCAGCGCGCGGCAGGTGGAGCGGCGATTGGTGGAGGACTTGGCGTTTCGCTACCTGGCTGCCGGCGAGCGAATCGACAACTGGGCGTTGAGCGCATTCCGCCGCCGTCACGGGCGCGCGTTGAACGACGCGTTCACGCAGGTGCTGGAGTGGGCGCAGCAGCAGGGTATGGTGAAGCTGGGCCGGGTGGCGATCGACTCGACGCGCATCGCGGCCAACGCCAGCAAGGATCGTGTGGATTCGGAGCAGGCGCTGCGCGATAGGCGGGCGCAGCTGCGCCGTCAGGTGCGGACCTGGCAGAAGGCCGCCGATCGCGACGATCAGGAGCCGGGCGGGCTGGAGGTGGCCATCGGGGAACTGAACAAGGCGCTGGCCGAGATGCCGCGGCGCATGGAGCGGCTGAAGAAGAGCGGATTGAAAAAGCTGTCGCGGACCGATGAAGACGCGCGCTTTTTGCGTCAGCGCGGCGACAGGTTCGTGCTCGGCTATTCGGGGGAAATTACCGTCTCGGACGATCATCTGATCGTGGCTCAGCGAGTGACGCAGAACGTGACCGACAACGGCTCGCTCGTGCCCATGCTGGACGAGACCGAACAGCGCTGCGGCGCGCCGCCGGGTGCGGTTCTGGCAGACAGCGGCTTCTTCTCGATCGATAACCTTGAACAGATGGAACAGCGCAACATCGACGCTTATGTACCGGACTCCAACATGGCGCGGGCACTGAACCTGGGCGGGCACTGCCGCACCCGGGCCTGCGCCCCGGCTCACCGGCGCATGCGGGCCAAGCTGCGAAGTCCGGCCGGCGAAGCCGCCTACGCGCGGCGCAAGGCAGTCGTCGAACCGGCCTTCGGAGTCCTCAAACAACAGCGTGGAATGAGACAATTTCGCACCCGTGGATTGCAAAACGTAAACAACGAATTCACACTGGCAACGCTGGCCTTCAACATCACCCGGCTGCATGCCCTGCGAGCAGCTTGAAACAAAAAACAGAGCTGCCGGTAACGACAACTCAAAACAGCAACGCCGCTGAACTCGGGCAAACGACGTTCTCACGCAGACACTGAAGCCCCCGAGGGACGTCTTGCAACCGCCCCGAACCATTGATGCAAACACCTCTAGTGTTGGAACCTCAGTGTTGGCAGGCGCTTCATCGCAGAGTTCATCACGCCGGAGATTGGCCTCGCCCGACTCCGGAAAGATGAAGTTCTGAGCCCTTCGCCGTTCTACCCCGTTCAAGCCAACTGGGCGTGCGCACTGCGGGCGGCCAGCGACAGTGACAATCGCGCAGCGCCGCTGAAAAGCATGCTGATCCCCACCAGGGTGCCGATCACCCACTCGGTGCTCGATGGCCAGCTCCTCCAAATCAGGAGTGCGAGGATTAAGGTGACGATCCCATCAAACAGCAGCCAGTTCGATCCACGCATTGGACGGAGGCGGAACGACAAGATGAATTCCAAAACCCCCTCCATAAACAGGTAAACTCCGAGTACAAGCGTGAGCGATGCCAAGCCCGCCACTGGGTGAAGCAACGCATAGATGCCGACGAAAATGTAGAGAACACCCAGCAGCAGCTCCCATACCACTCCCCCCGCCGTTCGCGTATGCCAGGCGAATACCAGGTGGACTGCGCCGCTCAATACAAGTAGCCACGCTATGACGACCAGCACCGCAATTCCAGCTACCAGTGGAATCACGATGGCAAGAATGCCGGTGAGAAGCATCAGGACGCTAAGTCCGATGGACCATGCGACCGACTCGTTCGCGATTTTGCCTATGGTTGTCGCGCTCATGGAATCCTCCTTTTGTCGTTCTGGGTTTCAAATTATATGAGACCAATAAGTGGCAGGCAACCAGATCCTGCGGCAGGACTTCCGCAGCGCAGCTTTGGGATTTCATCCTGCGCGATCAGCTGCAGCGAGGTCCACGCAGGCAAACAGGTAAAGATCGTGAACAGACCACCACTCGCCTGAAGAGGGGGCTGGTCGATGATGTGGGATGGACGACTATCCCGTAAATCACTCCTCTTTGCGCAAACTCGCCACGCGGCTCTGCCGGAATACTGGCGCCGCTTTTCGGTGCAAACGTGATGCCCGAGTCACTCACTGCGCTAGACTGCGGTCCTGATTTCTGTACCAATAAGCCGGAACTGAGCAATTCGGCACAGACGCGTCCAAGCGTAAACATGACACTGGGATTGCACGCTGCGGGAGAACTTTCGATCCGCGGTCCCATCGGCAGAGCACGTGCGCCCAGCACAAGGACAATGACAGAACACAGATACTGTCTTTCTGCCTCATGCTCTTCTACTCGACTGCGCGGCTCACCCCCTTGAGCAAAGCAGTTCCAAGCAACGACATCGCCGGGCGCTAAGCATGCTGCCCCGCGCGTCTTGGAGGTGTAAGGTGACCCCAGTCCTTCCCGTCTTGATGCTCGAGCCAATTCACATACCCGCCTCGGGATGCGACCGGATGGCATCGCCAACCAAACTCCATTTGGACGATATTTTGCTGCAAGCCCGGGCCGGCGACCCCGATGCTTTCACAGAGCTTTACCTGCGGTATAAGAAACGGGTCTTCTCAATTTGCATGCACATGGTGCACGATTTCTGTCTCGCAGAAGACCTGACGCAGGATACATTCCTTCAATTGCATCGCAAGCTCGCTTCTTATCGGGGTGAATCCCTTTTTAGCACTTGGCTGCACCGGATGACCGTCAATATGGTGCTGATGCGCCTGCGCAAGCGTGCTGTGCCCGTTGTTTCACTCGATCAAATCGAGGCAGACATCCCGGGGAACACATTGGACGTCGTTTTTGCGTGTTCGATCCTGCGCAAATGGGCGTTGTTGACCGCATCGCCATTCAACGCGCCATGGACACCCTGTCGCCTGGGCATCGGAGATTCTTCTTTCTTCATGATGTCCATGGTCTTTTGCATCGCGAAATTGCCTCAATGGAAGGTTGCACTCCGGGCAATTCGAGATCCCAGTTGCACATGGCCCGACGCGCATTGCGCGGTGCCCTTTCCGCACCACCAGAACGGGAACCGTCGCACCCGGCTTACACGGATAGTCGCCCACTCACTAATTACTCTCGGTACACAGCATCGAGGCGACTGCAACCCTCTGCGTCCGCCAGGCGGCCGGGAGTGCGGCTGGACGGGCGTGGGGGCCAGCATTCCATCGTACCCAGCCCCCGCTCCCCTCGCTCCGCTGCCCCTCCATTTTGCCCTTGATTTACACAGTTGGACTGAATCGAATTTCGGGCGATACTGTGTGCATGGCTACCATGACCTACCAAGGCCTTGATGTCCTTTATTCCCGCCAGCAGATCGCAGAACGCGTCGCCGAAATGGGCGCGCAGATCACGCGCGACCTGAACGGCGAAAAACTGGTCATGATCGGCGTCCTCAAGGGCGCGGCGTTTTTCCTCGTCGATCTTTCGCGCTCCATCCAGGCTGACGCTACCTTCGACTTCGTGGCTGTCTCCAGCTACGGTAACGGCCAGCGCTCCTCTGGCGCAGTCAAAGTGATCAAGGATCTCGATCAGCCGATCGAAGGCAAGAATGTACTTATTGTCGAAGACATTCTCGATACGGGCCTCACGCTCGCCTATCTGCGCAAGCTCTTCCTGCAGCAGCACCCCAAAACCTTGCGCATCGCGACGCTGCTCGATAAGCCCTCCCGGCGCATCGAGAAAATTGATGCCGATTACGTCGGTTTCTCCATCCCTAACCTCTTTGTCATCGGCTACGGGATGGACTACGGCGAGCGCTACCGCAATCTGCCTGACATCTGCATCATGGCGCCGGGACATCCTGAATAGCTCAAACGGATCCTTTCCTTTTCCCGTGCCCGTCGCCGCATCGCCCAATTCTGCATCTATTCATTTGGTCCCGGGTTCGGCGACGCCGTATACTCGTCTCCCGGAGACTGTGGATGAACCGCCCCGGCAATTCCGGAAAGAATGTACCCGCATCCACCGCGGCGCAGATTTTCCGAAATTGCTCTAAGAGCGGCATCGACCGTAAGCAAGGAGCATCTCCCCATGACTGCAACCATTCCCGTTCAGAATTCTGACCTGGATTTTGACAACGGGACCTTCGACTCGGCCGCCTTTACCGCCAAAGCTCTCGCCAATTGGCAATCTCTTGCCGCCGTCATCGATCACACGTACTCAAGCCCGACGCCACGCGCCAGCAGGTGGAAAACCTCTGCGCTGAGGCTGCTCGCTATCGTTTCGCCTGCTGTCATCGTGAATCCCGTCTGGGCATCCACTGCCGTCTACCTGCTCGCCGGCACCGGCGATTCCCGTCGGCGTGGTCATCGGTTTCCCTTTCGGCGCATCGCTGGTCTCCGCATTGCGCCACGAGGCCGCTGCGCTCATTCGACTAGGTGCTCGCGAGCTCGGGATGGTTCTCCCCATCGGCCTGCTCAAGAGCGGCAACCATCAAGCCGTCCAGCGCACCGTTCACTCCGTAGTCAACGTCGCCCATCGCAACGGAGTCCCGCTCAAGGTAAATCTGGAAACCTGCCTGCTCACCATGGAAGAAAAGCTGCGCGCCTCTG
Source organism: uncultured Acidobacteriaceae bacterium (assembly GCA_963758785.1). Classification (GTDB taxonomy): domain Bacteria; phylum Acidobacteriota; class Terriglobia; order Terriglobales; family Acidobacteriaceae; genus Telmatobacter. The sequence continues at coordinate 339,279 of CAVWXA010000002.1, read as the reverse complement.
AGATCGCAATCCAGGCCGGCGCCGACTTCATCAACACCGCAACGGGTTTCGCTTCCGGCGGAGCCACTCCCACCGATGTCGCCCTCATGCGCGGCGTAGTTGGCGCTCGCTGCGGCGTCAAAGCTGCCGGTCGCATCAGCACCGTCGACCAAATCCGCGCCCTGCTTGAAGCCGGCGCCAACCGCATCGGCTCCTCAGCCTCAGTCGCCATCCTGCGGAACTCGGCGCCGCTTGATTGAAGCGAACAATAGTCGGTCGTCTGAACCGGGATAATACCCCAGGTTCCCGGTGACTGTGACGGCGCCGTTCCTTCAACTGCCCCGAGTTCACTAGCGTTTGCTGGCGCCAGAATTTGACCACTGATCACTGTCCACTGACCACTGTCTCTGCGTTATCATTCCCTTCGATACCCTATGGCTGACACTCCACCATCGCCGCCCGCAGAACCCGAGTTTGAAGGCGATTACCGTCCCGCCGAAACCGCTGCTTCCTCAGGCCCGCCCGCATACCTCGACCCCATCAACGCCCGCATCGAGCCGGCTGATGTCGCCTACCTCATGCGCCTCACCGACGCGCTCAACACCACTCTCGACCTGCAAACCCTCCTCGGCCGCACCGCTGAACTCGTGCGCGCCGTCATCCCCTACCGCATCTTTGCCATCTTCCTGCTGAACGAGCGCACCCATGAGCTGCGCATGCGATTCCAGATCGGCCATACTCCGCAGGTCGAGCGCACCCGCGTTCCCATCGGCAAAGGCGTGGTTGGCCAGGTTGCGCTCACCCGCCAGCCCATTCTCCTCAACGACGTCTCCACCGCGGACTTTTACATCGCCGCCAATCCCGACGTGCGCTCCGAACTCGCTGTTCCCCTCATCGCCAAAAATCGCCTCATCGGCGTAATGGATATTGAAAGCGAGCAGCTCGGATTCTTTCGTCCGGAGCATCTTCACGTCCTTACGCTCACCGCGTCGCGCATCGCACAGTCGATTGAGAACGCTCGCCTCTACGCTCGCGTCTCTCGCCAGGCGCAGACCCTCGAAGTGCTCAATGAGATCGCCGTCGAGCTGGCCTCCATTCTCGATCTCAATCCTCTGCTCGAGCGCGTCGGCCAGCTTCTGCGCCGCCTCATCGACTACCAGATGTTCACCATCATGCTGCTCGACGAGAAAGGCGAAACCCTCATCACCCGCTACGCCTGGCGCTTCGGCTACAGTCATGCGCCCATGCGCCGCATACCCATCGAGCACCGGCCTGGTGGGCGCCGCTGTGCGCGAGTGGCGCCCCATCAACGTTCCCGATGTCAACCAGGATCCGCGCTACCTGCCCATGAACCCAGAAACCCGCTCGGAGCTCATCGTGCCGCTCTTCTACAAAGGCCGCGTCATCGGCGTGCTCGACCTGGAACATACCCGCCCCGGCTTCTTCAATGAAGAACACGAGCGCATGTTGACGACTCTGGCCTCGCAAATCGCCATCGCCATTGAGAATGCCCGCCTTTATCAAGCCGTACGCCGCCAGGAGCGCCAGCTTGAGCGCGACATCGCCATGGCCCGCGAAGTGCAGCTCCGCCTGCTCCCGCCCGAGGCTCCCTCTCATCCGCATGCCGACATGGCGGTCCGCTTTCTGCCCGCGCGCACCATCGGCGGCGATCTCTACGACTTTCTCGACTACGGCCCCAACCGCACCGCGATCGTCCTCGGCGACGTCAGCGGCAAGGCCGCGCCTGCCGCGCTGTTTGCCGCGCTCGTCAGCGGCATCATGCGCGCCGCCGCCGCGCAGCAACCCGAGCCGGCGCAAATGCTCGGCCTGCTCAACGACGCCTTGCAGGAGCGCAAGCTCGAATCGCAATACGTCACCATGCTCTTCGCGCTCTGGAACGACGAGAACCAGACCCTCCAGGTAGCCAACTCGGGCGCAGTCCAGCCCGTCTTCTGCCGCGCCGGCCAATCCATCGCCGTCAAAGCCGAAGGCTTTCCCTTGGGCATGTTTCCTGATGTCGTCTATGAAGAATTCAGTGTCGCCACCCAATCCGGCGACGCCATCGTCTTTGTTTCCGACGGCATTCTCGACGCGGAAAACGAGAAGGAAGAAATGTACGGCGAAGATCGCCTCGCTGGCCTGCTTTGCGCGAGCCGCGATCGGCCTGCCGTCGAAATCGCCGAAGAAATCCTCGCCGACGTCTCCCGCTTCCAGGGCAGCAAAGACCGCTTCGACGACGAAACCATCATCGTGCTCCGCGTGCGCTAGCCCGCATTTCTCTGAGGTCGCCGAAAATCGTAGCGCCGGTCTCCCGGCCGGCTGTCCTGAGGGTCTGCTGACCCTCAGAGAGTTCACCAAACCTTGAATCCTCGCTAGTCGCGCCGTCTGTGAGAAATGCGGGCTGGAAGAATCAAAAGAATGCCGGCCATCCTTTCCGCGATGGCCGGCACGATTCCTAAGCGAAGCAGCCGTGGATTGAACTTCGGCTGTGCTTCAGAAGCTGATCTTCACGGACCCCTCAAGCACACGGGAACTACCCACGCCGTTGACGTTGCCAACGCCGCTGCCCAGCGTGCCGGTGATCCTGCCAAGGTTCGATCCAAGCGTTCCGTTTGGCTGGCCGAATGCCGGAGTGTTGGTCATGTTGAACGCATCGAACCGCCCCTCAATAGACGACTCGTGGTATATGGGAAAGCTCTTGAACAGCGACACGTTGTCGCTGAAGGCTCCGGGGCCGCGGAACTGGTTGCGCTGCGTATTCCCGCTTGCGCATGGATTCGGGTTGCTGGCCGAATAGGCCACGCAAGCTGCGGGCGCCGTAAAGGGGCTCGTATTGAACCATGCGGTATTGGCCGCTCTGGTCACACTATGCGTAACTTGGTAACCGCCGGTCATATTGACTGTCTCGGTTGTTCCTCCCGTGGCACTGGTTGTTGAAATCGTAAAGGGAAGGCCCGAGACCATTCCAATGGTTGACGAAATCTTCCACCCGCCCAGAACGTAGGAACCGATGCCAGAGTTGAAGAAGTGGTGATCGTGTCCTGCCGGAAGCTCGTAGATGACTGACTGCTCGAAGTTCTTCTTTCGGTCGAAGTCAAGCAGGTTGTAATTGCGCCGTAAGTCGCCGCTCCAAAACAGCACATTTCCGTCCTGAGGGCTCGTCGCATAGCCCTGCGCCTTGCCCCAGGTGAACGCGGAGGTGAATCCCAGGCCGTGGGAGAAGCGGCGAGTGAGCTGGGCTTGCAGCGACTCGTAGTTGCTGGAGAAACCCATGAAGTATTGAGTGACCGAGGCGGTTTTTCCGAAAGCAACGTTGAACGGATCGTACGTTGCACTCTGACCGTAGATCCTGGGCTGGTTGATGTTCTGAGCCACGTCGATCCGCGTGCCGTGATTGGCAACATAAGCAATTTGCAGGGACATGTTCTTCGGCAGTGCCTGCTCCAGTGCGAAGTTCCACGAGTCTACAGAGGCATTCTTGAAATTGAGGGGAATATAAAGATTCGACAGTCCGATCGTCCCGTTTGCCGCGCTTTCCACAAGAGCACCGTTCGATGGAAAAGTCACCGTCGGCGTTGCGGGTATGCCGGTTACAAAATTGATCACGCCGCCTGTGGGGTTAAGCGCTGGTCCATAAGTTGGGGTGTTTGTGTAGCCTGTGCTTGTCTTGATCGGATAGTTATAGGCATAGCTATTGTCCACAAACGGAACATAACTGATGCCGAATCCGGTGCGAATAACGGTTTTGTCGCTGATACGATACGACACTCCCAGCCGGGGAGCAAAGTTTGTGTAGTCGGTTTGCATCCCGAGATTCGAAGCGTTGCCGTCCATCCCGGCGACCACCAGTGCATCGTTGCTGGGATTGTAGTTGACGAAGCCGCCCGCCTTGCGCGGCGTAGCAGGCGGGTACAGTTCATAGCGCAGGCCGAGATCGAGAGTCAGCTTTTGACCAACCTGCCACTTGTCGGACACAAAGAAGAAGAGCCAGGTCTGGCGGTAGCACGGGAAGGTGCTGTTGGTGTCCTGTCCGACCTTATAGGGAACGTCGAACAGCATACTGGCCATGTCGTTGGCCTCACCGGTTGCACTGCCATTGAATGTGGTCGCGCCCGGCGCGGAGGTCGTGTTTTCCTGGAAATAGAACTGCCCCGCAGCGGCGTTGTTGTTTCCCTGCAGAAGATCGTCGCGCACCCTGCGGATGTCGGCCCCTGCCTTCAGGGTGTGATTGCCGAGAATCTTTGTCCAGTTGTTGGCAAAGTCGATATTGGACTCGGCGCGCAGCCATGGCAGTGATGCCGAATAACCGATCAGCGGACCCGTGAAGACGTTTGGCGAGAAAGCGACTTGCCCGCTGCTCGTGGGAGTCTGGTCCGTTCCATTGGGGCCATTGCCCGGGATTCCAAGCGTCGCCGCGTCATTCTTTCCATAGTCTGTCTGCTGCGCCGAGTTGCGCAAATGGGCCAGGCCCGCACGCGCTTCGGTAAACAACGTTGGCGAGAAGACATGATCGTAGTTGAAACCGGTGCTGTAGGCCGCTTCGATTCCGGTCGCTTCAAATCCTCCGCTTCCTGGCCCGCCCAGAAACGCGCCAAAGATCGGAGCCTGGTACGTGGTGATGTTCTGATGGCTGAATCGGCCGCTCAGGTGATCCTTCTGTGACATTGTGTAATCCGACTTGATGTCGTAGCTGATGGCGTCTTTACTGAACGGAAGATTCGATTGAAAATTGTTGGTCGTTGCGCCATTCAGATACGCTGCCGACGCGAGATTGGTTGCGGGATTTCTGGCAAGGGCGTCCAGATCCTGAAAAACCGTCAAGGCTACCTTACTGATTCCAGTGTTCGTCATCGGGATCAGGTTGCCGGCGAACGCCTTGCGACCGGTGCCGCAGGCGTTGTTGGCAGTGCTGCCCACGCAGTCGGCAGTGTCTCCGGTATTGGGATCGTAAACCTGGCCGGAGTACTCGCTCAGGTTGAGGTTGCCGTTGGTTACGTTATAGAACGGAATCGTCACGGTAGTCGTCGCGGATTCGTGATCGGATGTGCGCAGAAAATCGCCGAAAAAGAAAAGCTTGTCTTTCAGAATTGGGCCGCCCAGCGAGCCGCCCGTGTAGTTGTAGACCAGGCGTCCATTCGGTCCGGCTGCAAAGTAATTCCGGGCGTTGACGCCGTTGTTTTCCATGTTCTGGAAGGCCGTCCCGTGGAACGAGTTTGACCCCGACTTGAGCGTCACATTCACTACGGTTCCCACTGCTCGACCGAATTCCGCTTCGAAGTTGTTCGTGGTAATGTCCACGTTCTGGATCGCGGCTGCGGGTGGAACCAGAATGATGTGGATGCCGGTTCGCTGGTCGTCATCGATACCTTCGATCTGGTAGAGATTGACGTACGAGGACTGGCCATTCGAGTTGGTCGACAGATCATTGTTGGCGTTGTAGAACTGCGAGTTGTTGAAGACAATGGGCGCCATCCCCGGCACTGAATTTAGCAACGACTGAAAGCTGTTGCCGCTGCTCAGGGGAAGACTGCCGATCGTGGTCTGCTCGATCGTGCTTGAGATGTCGGCGCGGTCGGTCTGCAACTCGGGAGGAGCGGTCGTGACTTCAATCGTTTCCGTGGCGCTGCCCGTCGCCAGGCTCACATCCACGCGCGTCGTGGTGTTTGTATCGAGAGCGATGTTCTCGCGGGTTTCTTTCTTGAAACCTGGTGCGGCGACTGAGACGGTATATGTCCCGGAAGGAAGATCAGGTTCGGTGTAGTCTCCGCTTCCGTTCGTGACTGTCGCGTATTGGGCGCTCTGACCGGTGCGAACAATCGTCACTTGTGCGTTGGCGACTACTTTCCCCGTTGAATCCGTCACCGTTCCCAGCAGCGTGCCGTTCACTGCTTGCCCCAGGAGCACCTGGGAAAACCCAAGCACGAGTAGGGCGAGCACGGACCCGATCATGGGTCTCATCATTTTGCGTAGCGTCATTTTGGAGCCTCCATTGGTGAGTCAACTTCTTGGTTCAATTCTGTCGATTTCCCAGCGATGAGCTCGGGACACACTCATCCTTCCGCTCACCCCTTGGTCAACAGATCGCCGGAATTTGGGGATATTCAAACCGGCTGAATTCTTCTCTATGGGCAAGGTTCGTGCAAGGTTGATACCGTATGTTACATTTTCCCCACACCCGAATGGAACTTATATCATATTTATAATCAATCGTTTAGCTGTTTACTCCCAAAAGACGCCTATGGGCTGTTTCACTTGATTCCTGGCTTAGGATTCTCCGCGACAACCCTTGCAACGTGGGTGTATGCTACGTCCTTACAGCCTCACAGGGACCTTTCTATGTCTGCGATTTCGAATTCCACGGAGCGTTGGACACCTGCCTCCGCAGCTGACCGAGAAATGGTCCTTCAGGAGCTGGACTCGATCCTCTCCAGCCATCTATTTCGAGGCAGCAAGAGATACCCGGCCCTCCTGAAATACGTCGTCGACGGCGCCCTCGAAGGCCGCGCAGGTGACTTGAAAGAACGCACTCTGGGTGTTGAAGTCTTCGGCCGCGATCCCAATTACGACACCAGTGCCAATCCCGTGGTCCGCTTCAGCGCCGGCGAAGTGCGCAAGAGGATCGCGCAGTTCTATCACGAGAACGGTCACGGCTCGCGCGTCCAGATCGAGCTGCCGCTCGGTTCCTACGTTCCCGAGTTTTTGCTGCGCATGCCGGAAGTCCTCGAGAGGCAGACAGATTCTGGCTCCAGGAAGTCAGTCTCCACTCAACTCCAGCGGCCAGAAGATCTGCATCCTTATCGGAAGACCGTCCTCAGCGCGATTGCGCTTCTTGTAGTCGCGGCTGCCGTTGGAACCTACACGTACCTTAAAGCCTCCACCGCCAGAAATGCCGTCATCGACAAGTTTTGGGCGCCGCTAGTCAAGCCGGTGCAACCTGTACTCATTGTCGTGGGGACCGGCCACAACGGAAAACAGCAGATTCCGGAAACGGCAGAGACCACCTTCTACGACCATATGACAGGTCCCAATCATCACGTCTCCATCGCGGCTGCGACCGCGCTGGCAAACATTGCGGGCGTTCTCCGCCAGCACGGCACCGCCTACGAGATCAAGGAAGACAACGAAACCAGCTTGACCGACATGCACTCGCGCACGTTGATTCTGATCGGAGCCACCAACAACACCTGGACCATGCGCCTGCTCAGCCCCCTGAGGTTTCATTTCACGCCTGGCCCCATGGCGCAGATTCTCGACGCAAAAAATCTCCCCAACTCAGATTGGGAAATCGACTTCTCAAAACCTTTCTCCTCCGTTTCCACCGACTACGGCATCGTCGCGCGCTACTACGATCGCACCACTGAAGGTCCCGTGATGGTGATTGCGGGCATTGGCCCGTACGGCACTGAAGCCGCCAGCGCATTTGTCGCTTCCCCGCAATATCTTGAACAAATCGATAAGCAAGGACCAACCGGCTGGGAGAACAAGAATCTTGAGATGGTGCTCAAGTCGGCAGTGATCGAAGGGAAGGCTGGACCGCCCGTGCTGCTTTCTTCCACCGTCTGGTAAGCCCTCGCCGCTTCAACTCAACGCCAAGCCGCCACGCCGCTCGCTCAAAAAATTACTGCACATTCACCATGATTTGCAGAGTCGCCGGCGTGAGTCCCGCGCCGCTCCCCGTCACTGTCGCCGTGTAGGCTCCCGCCGTCGTCCCAGGGTTGGAGCTCGCCGCAACGCTCCCTCCGCCGCAAGCTGAAAAGCCTGCCACTGCCATCACGCAGAGCATGGCCGTCAAGACGCGCACGAAGCTTCCCCGACGCCGCCGAAGACTTCCCATCAGCAGCACACCCGAAACCAGGATCGCCCCGCCCGCCCCCCGCGAATGATCTCTTCGCGGTTTCGTTTCCCGCAAATTTCTCGCCGCACTGGCTCCCGTTGTTGAGATCGTCGCCGCAACGCTCACCGCTCCGGTCCCCGTGACGCTCACTGATGCAGGCACGCTGCAAGTCGGCGCATTCGTCCCGCCCGAGGATCCGTTCACCGTACAACTCAGGTTCACAGTACCCGTAAATCCGTTTCCCGGGACAATAGTGAACGCCGCGCTCACGCTCCCGCCCTGCGCAACCATCGACGCCGTCCCCAGTCCAACCAGCGTGCTGCCCGGAGCCGCCGTCGACATCGTGCTCTGCAACCGCGTCGTTAGAACCGGATCGGCGCTCCCATTCCACGCCGGATTCAGCACTCCATAGGTTTCCGGCGAGCCGTAGGTGCGTCCGCTACCTGTCGACTCCGTTCCGTTCACCGCCCAATACGTCCAGTCAACCCCGTACTCTTGCAGATACGCCGTCAACATGTTGAACCAGAAGCCGCCGTCGCCTGAGCTGCTGCTGTCGATGCACGTACTGGCCGTATCGCAGGTCCCAAATTCGCCAACCCAAAGCGGCTGCGGATTGGCTCCCGTCACCAGGTAGCCCCAGCTTGGCGTGATCCTGCCCGTGAAATCGCTGTACCCGGCCAGCCCCGAATAGTCGAAGGAATAGTTGTGCGCCTCATAGACCAGTTGATTCGCAACATTCAACTGCACCGGCAAGCTCGCGACACCGGAGAGATCGAGAGCGTAATTCACTCCCTCCACAAAGATCAGCAGATGCGGATTCACGCTCAGCACCGCATTGCCGCCGAGCACGGCAGCGGCGTGCCAATCCGTCGTCGAGCTCCCACCCCACGTCGCAGGTGATCGCGGCTCGTTGCGCAAGTCGGCGCCAATCACCAGTGGATTGCTCTCGTATCGTTGCGCCATTCCTTGCCAATCTGCGATCCAATTTGCCTGTGGGTACTGCGTGTTGTACCAGAGCATGTTGCCATCCGTCGTGCTGCAGCACCACTCGGCGTTGCTGTTGTGGTTGTCCAGGATCACCATGATGCCCGCGTTGGTCAGCGCCGCAATCACCTGGTCGAGAATCGCCAATGCATTCTCGCCCTCCATGCTCGGATTCGCCGCCAGCGCATAGTTGCCCACCACCGGGTTAGTCTCGTAAAGCTGATTCGACCACGGCAGCCGCACTACATCGAATCCCATGCTCTTGATCTCTTGCACGATGCTCTGCAACGTCGCCGCCTGCAGCCCCGCCACAACAAAGTCTGTCGACTCGGCCCCGTACCAATTCACGCCGTTCAAATGCACACGCGTTCCGTTGCTGTCCACAATAAATCTTCCCGCAGTATGCAGCGGAAATGCCGGTTGCCCCACTGCCCTACCCGCTCCACAAAAGAACAATAGGCTGGCTCCAGTCGCATATGCCCAGGCCCTTCGAACCCGCTGCCATGGCAGACAAACCAAGCCGCGAAAAAATAAGCCGATTCGCATCGCGATCCATTGTACGAAATTTTCGCCGCTTGGGAAACCGGTCTCCCGACGGCGCGCACGACTACGGTAGAATCCTTTTTCAGAGATCAACAAGACAATGGCTTGTCATCCTGAGCGAGTCCGCCGGCGGCGGACGACTCGAAGGATCTGCGGGTGCTTTTCGGGGGCGCCTCAAGGCACGAGATTTTCGAGACCCACCAATGAACCCGGCCGGCTCAGTGCCGCGGGCCTGCATGCATTCCTCCTCTCCACCCTGATTCGATAAACTCGAAGAGTCGGCTCTCAGTCGTTAGCTGTTCCCTGTTCCCTGTTCCGTGTCTTTTCTCTGTCCGGAGTCATCTTGCCCATCGCCGCCCAGGAACGCCTCATCCGCCCCGCCCGCAACATCTACGGCAGCCTTCGTCTGCCGGGCGACAAGTCCATCAGTCATCGCTACGCCATGCTTGGCGGATTTGCTGAAGGCACTTCGCGCTTTACAAATTTTTCTACCGGCGCCGACTGCGCTTCGACCCTCGCCTGCATGGCAGGCGCTCGGCGCAAAAGTCAAGCGCACCAGCGCCGAATCCGTCGAAGATCACCGGCGTCGCCGGCCGCGTCACCCCCTCTGCTCATCCGCTCGACTGCGGCAACTCCGGCTCAACCATGCGCATGATCTCCGGCCTGCTTGCGCCGCAGGCAGGCTCCTTCACCCTCATCGGCGACGCCTCGCTTTCGCGCCGCCCCATGGAGCGCATTCGCAAGCCGCTCGAGGCCATGGGCGCGCGCCTCACCCTCACCGACGGTCACGCGCCGCTTCACCATCGACGGCGGACCGCTCCAGCGCCATTGACTACACCACGCCGGTTCCCAGCGCGCAAGTGAAGAGCTGCATCCTCTTCGCCGGCCTTGCAAACCGCGGGAACCACCACGGTTCGCGAAGTCCGTCCGCACCCGCGATCACAGCGAGTTGGCTCTGCGCGCATTCGGCGCCACACTCACGCGGACATTGGATTCGGTTTCGATCTCCGGCCCGCAAGCGCTTCACTGCCATCGATGCCGCGGTCCCCGGCGATCTTTCTTCGGCCGCATTTTTCCTGTGCGCCGCCGCTCTCTTTCCCGGATCCAGCCTGGTCATCGATGCGCTCGGCCTCAATCCCACCCGCGCCACGCTGCTTGACGTGCTCATGACTCTCGGCGCGCGCATCAACGTGCTGAACCTCGAAGAGAAGCATGCGGAACTGGTCGGCACTGTGCAGATTTCGGCGCCTGCCGAGGGCCTTGGATCAACCGAGGTAAGCGGCGCCCTTGCGGCGCACCTCATCGACGAGCTGCCGGTGCTGGCGGCCATCGCGCCCTACACCAGCGGCGGCATTCGCATCCGCGGCGCAAAGGAGTTGCGCGTCAAGGAATCCGACCGCATCGCACTGGTCGCGAAAAACCTGCGTGCCATGGGCGCAGAGGTTGAGGAATTTGAAGATGGCCTAGACGTTCCCGGCGGCCAGATTCTGCACGGCGCCACCATCGACTCAGGAGGCGATCATCGCATCGCCATGGCCTTCAGCGTCGCCGCCCTCAGGGCTGATGGCGAAACGCTGATTCAGGGCGCCGATTCCGCCGCCATCAGCTTTCCAGAGTTCTTCGATCTGCTCGACCAAGTCGCCGAACGCTAGACCGCCCCGTCATCTCAAGCCCTGCGCCAACAAAAATGGCCCAGCACTTTTTGCCGGGCCATCTCATTTCTTCCGTTTCCGCCATCTACTGATTCGGCGGCTGCGGCGGCGTAGCTTGCTCCTGCGCCGCCGGCGGCGTCATCGAAGGCTCATTGCCCGGCTTCGCCGGCTCCACTCCCGGTACCACCGGTTCCGTTTCAACCTTGCCTGCCGCGGCTTCCGGCAAATTGATCCCGTAATGCTGCAACGTTGAGGCCAGGGTCTGGTATAGGCCTGCGCGGTCCTTGGCATACGCGCGTTGGCAGTGATCAAATTGTCCTCAGCCACGGCGAGATTGCGCTCCTGCTGCAGCACGTTCGCCGTCGTTGAGGCCCCCAGGTGCAGCTTCTTCTGTTCCGCGTCGAGGCTCTGCTGCGCGTAGTCCTGCGCGGCAGTGGCTGCCCTCACCTGCGCCCGATCGTTGGTCAGCGCATACATCGCGTTCACCACCTGCATGCGGATCTGCGTGTACAGTTGCTCCAATCGCAACTCCGCCTGCCGGTACTCCATCAGCGAGCGCTCCTGCGTCGACTGCGCTTCGCGGTTGCGGATGGGGACCGTCAGGTTGAATCCCACGCCCTTGTCCGGCGCCGAGCTGTTGAACAGGTTCCCCACCACGGTGCCATAACCAACCGTCGGATAAGTCCCCGGCGGATAATTCGCGCCGGTGAAGAAGTCCAGTGCATGCGCGCTCTGTGCGCCGCCCAGCGCGCTCGAACCATAGAACCCGTAAACGTCCAGCGTCGGCAGCATCGCATTGCGCGCCCCCTTCAGCGTGATCTCGTCATTGCGCAGCGTCAGCACCGCCTGCTCCAGCTCTGGCCGCCGCTGGAATGCTTCCTGCACCAGCGCTTCCACGGGCTGGCTCTCCTCGGGTAGTGCGTCCAGGCTGATCGCGATCGGTGGGAATCACCGGCGCCGCTGACAGCGCCGCGATCGTTCAGGTTCCGCGTGATCGCTTGCTTGATGATCTGCTGCTGGTAGTTCAGAGCGCTTTGCGAACTGATGAGCGCCTGCTGGTCAGTAGCCACCGTCGATTCCGCATTGACCACATCCAGCGGGGCCATGGTCCCGATCTGCAACTGCTTGCGGTTGTCGGATAGCAATTGATTGCTTTGATCCAGTGCTCGCTCTTTCGCCTGCACGTCCTCGTACGTCTGCACCAGCCCCCAGTAGATGCTTTCCACCTGGTTCACGGTGTACAGAATCTGTTGGCGGAACGATGAGTTGGTGATGCGCCGGTCATTCAGCGCCTGGTAAATGAACCTCTTGTTCTCCCAGATGCCCGCGCCCTGCAGCAGATGTTGCGTCAACGTAGCTCTGAAGGTTGAGTTCAATTGTGGGCTATAAGTATCGAATGGATTGTCGGTTGTGACGCGCTGGTTCTGAAATCCAATCTGCAGGTTCGCGCCGGTAACCACACCCTGGTTGAAGGTGAAGTTGTACTCGTTGGTATTCGTTGTCAGCGCCTTCAGGCCGCCGGAAAAAAGAGTGTTCACCTGTGGCTGTGTCGCCCTCTCAAACTGAACCGTTCCCGTAACCGATGGATCGAGCGCTTCCGGTGGCGGCCCCGCGCCTGCGGTGGTCAGCGTCAATCCGTTGAGGCCGGAACCCGCGCCACCCGAGCCGGCTGCAGTCCCACCCGGCCCGCCGCCTGTCGACAACGTCGAATTTGAGCCGCCAAGCGTGCCCGTCACAAGTCCCGATGGCGCGCCCAGCGGCGTCGCGCCGGTCTTCGTGCGCAGGATATCAGTGTCCGCAATGTCCAGATCGTAGCGTGCGATGGCAATGTCGTAGTTGTTTTCGATCGCCAGCGCGATCGCGTCTGAAAGGCTCAGGTAGATTTTGCCGTCCTTCACAAGGTCGGCGAGCCGCACCGAGTTCTCAAAGCTTGCCTTGGGAATCGTTGTGGGCTGGTAGACATTGATCGGGTTGCCGATCCAGGAGCCAAAAGGCTTTGAGTAGTCATGCTCCGATGTTCGCAGCGGAATCGGCGACGTGGGCACCGGCGTCGGTGCCACTGGCAGTTGAGACGCCGCCTTGTCGGGACCATTGGAACCAGCTCCGGCTCCGGCCTGCTGCCCGAAAGCGGGAGGCATCGTTGCCGATAACGTCAGAACAACGGCAGCAAGAGCCCGCAGGCGTTCGCCTCCAAAGCCTCGCATCCCTCTCACTTGCCTGGTTCCCCTTGGTTCCCTGCGCGCGGTTGCCCGCCGTCCATCGTACTCATTTGTCCAGTCGCAAGACATGTATCTTCTCCACTTCAATCTTTGGCACACGAAACGTTACGCCTTAAGACGGCACCAAAACCGTCCTGTATGCAAATCACAGATTTCTAAAATCGATTATCGCTGTTGCGCCTCTCTCAAAGGCACATGCATGATTACGAATTCGATACCTTGCTCGTTCCAGAAGACGGACAAACTTCCCAATCAATCTCGTAAGCCTCTCGCCAGTTCTTTCTGAAACTGGCCGCATGAATCGTGCTTTCAAAGGGCGCGCCTTCACAACCTGCGGGAAAACTCGATGCTTTGAAGGGGGCACAGCTTCACAGCTCCCAGAAAAACTCTTCGAAGAAGATCCCAGTGTCAGGGCACGACTGGTAGGTCGGGGCTTCAGCCCTGACTGCCTTAAACAAAACAGAATCAGGCAGGCCTTCAGGCCCTCCGTGAAATGCGTGAACAAATCCCGCAATCGCTGGTTGGCTCTTGAAAGACGCCGGAAACGGCGCATGGTGACCCGTGAACCGCCGCGACGCCCTGGCCGAAGAAACCAGCCAGAGTCCCTTCCAAGCCGTGCTCTCCTTCTTAACTAACTGGTTAGTAAAATACTCCATCCCTCCTCAATTTCGCAACCCCTGCACCCAATTTCCCTCCGATTTCCGCTCTGCGGAAGCCTCTTCTCCGGCCCGGACGGTCAATCGGTTTTCGCATGTCAAGCCCCTGGGGCTCGAATACATAGCGCGCTGTCTCGGCTCTAACTTGTTGTTTTCTTGCTGCTCGCTCCCTCGTGCCGTTGTTCCCTGTTTTGCACTTTATTTCCCGCAATTCGCTACTCTGGTATTGGGATCAATGGACCGAACCTCACCCGCGGTGCTTCGGTTGCTCCACTGCGCCCGCATCACGACGGCAAAACCCTCCATTTTGAGAAATTTGCCTTAGAAGTTCTTCAAAAATATAAGATTTAGAGGTGAACCGGCCCATGTAGATCGGTGAAAACAAAAGAATTGCCATGCCACTCCCAGGCGGAGGGACAAGGGATGGGGAGGGGTACCAAAAGGTAATCAGCCGTGGACACGCCCTCGCCAGCGTGTGAATTGCCAACGATGAATTGAGAATTGCGAATTCAGAACCGTGAACTGATAGCTGGCACCCGCCCGATCGGCCTCCGTCAAGTACGCTTTCAATCAGCAATCTCCATGAACGATCAAGCTCAATCCGCGTTTCCTCTCCAGACCTGGAAAGTGACCCTCGCCTACGACGGCACCGACTTCCAGGGCTGGCAGGTGCAACCCGATCAGCCTACGATCCAGGGCGAGCTGCAGGCGGCGCTGGGCCGCATCACCGGCGAAACCCCGTTGCCCCAGGGCTCAGGCCGCACCGACGCCGGCGTCCACGCTCTGGCGCAGGTAGCAAGCTTCGCGCTGCGCGCTCCCATTCCGCCTGAGAATCTCCATCGCGCGCTCAACCGTACCCTGCCTCCGCCCATCAGAATTCTCGAAGTAAAAACCGTGCCCAGTGCTTTTCACGCGCGGCATTCGGCCATCGCCAAAACCTATGAGTACCGGATTTTTCCCGGCGCCATCTGCCCACCGTTTCTCGCTCGTTATATGTATTCCCTTCCGTTGGCCTTAAATCTCGACGCGCTGCAAGCGTCCGCAAAATTCTTCGAAGGCGAGCACGACTTCACGAGCTTCGCCGCCACCGATCCCGATCTTGCGACCCGCAGTCTCGCGTCCGAATCAGGCATCGACACACCCGTAAAGCTGGCCGCCACGCCGGAAACCACCGTCAAGCGAATCTTCTCCTCGTCCTGGGAGAAACGCCAGACGGACTCAGCTGAATTGCTCGTCTATCGCGTCCGAGGCAGCGGATTTCTGCACCACATGGTGCGCAATCTTGTAGGGACCATGATCGACGTGGGCCGCGGCCATCTCGCACCCGATGAAATTCCCAGGATTCTCGCCGCTCGCAGTCGTTCCGCTGCCGGCCCCACTGCCCCCGCGCGCGGCTTGTTTCTCCTTTCGGTGGAATATCCTCCGGAAGAAACCGTTCCGGTCCAATCCTGATTTTCGCGCTGCTCTTCCAGAAGCCGCTGCACAAGCCGCCATCCTGCTACCCTGAATTCCAGCACATGCCGCTTCTCTCCGCAGCCTCGGCATTCTCGCGAGTCACGTCGCTCGCTCGCCTGCGACCCGTTCACGCCGCCTTCGCCTGGCTCCACGGAAATCCCAAGACCATCATGGACTGGCAGATCGAGCTGGCGGCGATTCCCGCTCCGACGCACGGAGAAGAGGCTCGCGCAAAGTGGCTCAGCCAGCGCTTCACTGAGGTGGGTCTGCGCCACATTGAGATTGACGCCGCCGGCAACGTCCTGGGAATTCTGCCCGCAGCACATCTGCCGCCGGAAAGCACTGGACCGGTGATCCTGCTCTCCGCACACATCGATACCGTGTTTCCCGCCGGCACGCCGCTCAATCCCGTATTTGCCGACGACCGTCTGGTGGCTCCCGGCGCTTGCGACAACGCGGCTGGCGTTGCCGGAATGCTCGCCATCGTCCGCGCTCTGCTCCATGCCGGTGTGGAACTGCCGGTGCCGCTCATCGTGCTCGGCAATGTCGGCGAAGAGGGCGAAGGCGATCTGCGCGGCGTGCGCCACGTCTACGAGCACAGCCCCTTCGCCTCCCGCATCGCCGCCCACATCGTTCTCGACGGACCCGGCGCGGACACTGCCGTGACACAGGCTCTCGGCAGCCGCCGCTACCAGGTCAGTGTCACTGGCCCCGGCGGCCACAGTTTTACCGATGCCGGCACTCCCAACCCCATCGCCGCCCTCTCCATCGCGCTCGCTCGGCTCGCCGACACCCCACTGCCCGACTCTCCCAGCACCACCCTCAACCTGGGAACCATCCACGGCGGCATCAGCGTGAATTCGATTCCTGAAAGCGCGACGGCCACAATCGATTTCCGATCGACCGACCCCGATCAGCTCGTTCGTCTTGAAGTTGCACTCCACCGCGCTGTCGAGGATGCCGTCGAACGCTGCAACGCAAAGTCGAAATCCGCAGCGGGAACGGTCCGGCGCCTTTCCTTCGAGATTTCCACCATCGGCGATCGTCCCGCCGCAAAATTGCCCGACGACTCCGCGCTGCTTGCCGCCTTGCGCGCCGTCGATAGGCATCTGGGTCTGCGCACGGAACTCCGTCTTGGCTCGACCGACGCCAACATCCCACTCTCGCTTGGCATTCCGGCCATGTCGGTGGGCGCAGGCGGCGAAGGCGGTGCCGCGCACACGCTCCACGAATGGTATTCGCCCAAGGATCGCGAACTCGCTTTGAAGCGCGTGCTGCTCCTCACCATTGCCATGCTCGAATGGGCCGCCGATCAGTAGCGCCGCCTGCCGGAATCGCCACTCTGATACACTCCGCGCATGCGCCTCCGCGCTCACCTACTCGCGGTAGCCACGGCCATTTCCATCCCATGGATCGCGGAGACTCTTTGTCCGGGGCAAACGCCGCCGGCTTCACTACAACAGCCACAAATTCCAACCATCCTGCCAACCACCCCACCCGGCGTCATCTTTCTCAACGCTGTCATCTACACCGGCGAAGGTTTCGCGAATGACAGCCCGCAAACCGCCCAGGCCATGGCTATTGGAGGCGGCAAAATTCTGGCGGTGGGAACCAATGAGGAGATCAGACGCCTCGCTGGTCGCAACACGCGCGTGCGCGACCTCAACACAGCTCAAAGCGGAATCTTTGTCTTCCCCGGCTTTGACGATGCGCACGTGCACCTTGGCTTTGCCGGCCAGACCAGGATGAATCTTGACTTGACCGGCGTAAAGTCGCTCGCCGAAATGATGGCCAAGGTTCAGGCATTCGTCAAGGGCGCGCCTCCCGGCCACTGGATCACCGGCGGCAATTGGGACCATACGCTTTGGCCCGCCGCCGAATTACCCACCCGTCAGGAACTCGACGAGGTCACCGCAGGCCATCCCGCATTTCTTTCCCGCATCGACGGTCATATTGCCCTCGCCAACTCTGCAGCGCTCGCGGCAGCGAACATTACCGGCAAAACCGTTCCGCCGCAGGGAGGAGCCATCGATCTCGATGCCCATGGCGAGCCCACAGGAATCCTTCGCGAGACGGCGCAGCAGCTCGTCGAAAAGGTCATTCCGCCGCCCAGCCATGACGAGCGCCGCCGCGGCCTTGAGCTCGCCATCGCGGACGCATTGACGCACGGCGTCACCAGTGTGCAGGACTTCAGCGACTGGGAAGATTTCCTGGTCTACGAGGAGTTGGAGAAAGAAGGCAAGCTCAATCTGCGCATTACGGAGTGGCTGCCCTTCAAGGCCCCGCTCGCGGACGAACAAAAAATGCGCGCCCACCACGACCCGAGCGATCCCATGCTGCACACCGGATTCCTGAAGGGCTTCATGGATGGCTCGCTCGGCTCGCGGACCGCCGCGATGAAAGAGCCTTACTCCGACGACCCCGGCAACAGTGGTCTGCCGCAGTACACGCAGCAACAACTGAACGACATGGCCGTCGCGCGGGCACAGGCCAATTTTCAGTTGGGCTTCCACGCCATCGGCGATCAGGCCGTGGCAATGGCCCTCAACGCGTATGAGCAGCCCATCAACGACTGCTCTCAAGAAAAGATGAAAGACCGTCTTTCCACCAAGGCGCCGGTGTGCTTTCGCCCGTTGGCTCACGACGCACGCGATCGCATCGAGCACGTTCAGGTAATCGATCCGGCCGACATTTCGCGTTTCGCCCGTCTGGGTGTGATCGCTTCCATGCAGCCCTGCCATCTGCTCACCGACATGAGCTGGGCCGAAGCGCGCCTCGGCCCCAAGCGCGCCGCCTATTCCTATGCGTGGAAGACGCTCCTCGATGCGGGCGTGCCGTTGGCTTTTGGCACCGATTATCCCGTGGAACCCATCACACCTTTCCGCGGTCTTTACGCCGCCGTTACGCGTATGAACGAAGCAGGAACCATGAGTTATTTTCCTGAGAACAAGATCACGCGGGGCCAGGCCCTCTACGCCTACACGCAAGGTTCGGCCTACGCTGAGTTTGCCGAACAGCACAAAGGCAAGCTCGCGCCCGGATTCGACGCCGATTTCATTCTGGTTGACCTCGATCTTTACTCCACTGTTCCTGCGGCGCTTCTCAAAGCCACGGTTCAAGAAACCTTCGTCGCCGGGCAGCAGGTCTTCATAGCAAACATGCGCATTCAATCGTCCAAATAGGCTTCCCAAATACAGCCACGTTCCCGCGTGCGGCTCTTTCGCTTCTAGGCGCGTCTAACTGTTGAAGTGCCGATTTTGCGTCACCCCTCCGGATGCACGTGTCGGCAGGCAGGTAATCCGTACCGGCTCGCGGATGGCTATACTAAGAGATGGCGCTATCCGACTCACGGTCGACAGCCTGGGCGCCTTTACGAGGTCATTGAACTTTATGAAATTGCTCTTCGAACGGCTTCGGTCGCGCCGGCTTGCCTCGACATTCGTGCTGCTTGCCACGCTCTCAGCCGCCATTGTGGCAGGGTCGTTTGCTGCTCACGGAGTCCGCGGACAAGAACAAAAAGACTTGAGCGCCGACGCCTCACCCCTTAAGGTCGTCAACTCGCCAACTCCTCCCAACGATTTTGTCAGAATTGCCAAGCTGGTGGGACCCGCGGTGGTGAACATTAATACCCAGACTCTGCCCAGGCAAATGCCCAACGCAGGAGGTCGCAGTTTCCATTTCAAATCGATGCCGAACCAGCAGAACCCAGACGGCGACGATCAGGACAACGGTCAGCAACAGCAGCAGCAGGGGCCAGACAACTTCCAGGACTTCTTCAATCGTTTCTTCGGCGGCCAAACTCCGGGTGGGCCAGGGGGCGATGAGGGCGATAACGGTCAGGTGCAGGAATCTCTGGGCTCAGGCTTCATCGTCGATGCCAAAGGCTACATCATCACCAACGACCACGTGATCGACAAAGCCGACAAAATCTACGTCAAGCTTTCAACGGACCCCGACACGACAGATTTGGGGCGTCCGGCCCACATTATCGGCATCGATAAAGCCACTGACCTGGCCGTCATCAAGATTGATGCCGGTACACCCCTGCCCACAGTCAAGATGGGCAACTCTGACTCGGCGCAAGTCGGCGACTGGGTTGAGGCCATCGGCAGTCCGTTTGCACTCGCGCAGACTGTCACGGCTGGAATCATCTCGGCCAAGAACCGCACCATCGACCAGGGCGCGCCCGGCCAATTCCAGCACTTTATTCAAACTGACGCTGCCATCAATCCCGGCAACTCGGGCGGCCCGCTTCTCAACATGAACGGCGAAGTCATCGGTGTCAACACCGCCATCTACACGCAGTCCGCCGGCTATCAGGGAATCGGATTCGCCATGCCGTCTGACACCGTGGTCTCCATCTACAACGATCTCATCAGTCCCAGTCACAAGGTCACGCGCGGTTCCATTGGCATCGAATTCCACGAAGGCCTGTCGAGCGCCGTCAACCGCGTTTACGGCTTCAAGAATGGCGTTCTGGTTCAAGAGGTACAGCCGGCAGGGCCTGCCGACAAGGCGGGTATCAAGCAGGGCGACATCATCACCACCATCGACGGGCGAAACATCAAGGACGGCGATGACTTGGTGAACGAAATCGCCAGCCGTAAGCCGGGATCATCAATACGCCTGGGCTTTTTGCGCGACGGCAAAGCGGAGGATGCCACGGTCACCATCGGCGATCGCGACAAGGTGTTTGCCGATTTGAACAATCCGCAAACTGAAAACAATCCCGAAAATGGAGGCGGCGCCGGCGAAGCTAAGTTGGGGATCGTCGTCCACGAGATCACTCCTGCGATGGCCGGCAAGCTGCATTCGTCAGGCGTAATCATCGACTCGGTGCGCACCGGCTCTTTCGCTGACTTGCAGGGATTGGAACCGGGTCTTGTGATCACGCACGTCAATCGGCAACCAACCCCCAATAAGGAACAGTTCGACGCCGTAGTCAGCAAGTTCAAATCCGGCGATGATGTGGTCTTCGAAGTGGTTGACCCACGCCATCCCGATCAAGGCATTAACGTTGTTGGCGGAACGTTATAACCCGATTGGAATAGCGCCGGCAGCGATCTTTCGCTGCCGGTAACGGCGACCTTGAACCCTTTCGTAACCTGGGTCACTTTTTTCGGTTGCCGGATTGCGATACCTTTGGTTAGACTCTTACGAACAGCTCTCAACAGTCGTGTTTTTCATTGCAGGAGTATAAGGGTGTTTTCATCTCGTGCAAGCCTGGCATTGTTGATTTCCGCGGCCCTTCTCGCGCCGCCCGCTTTTGCTGCGCACGTTCACTCGTCCACAACGAGCGGCCATCCGGCCACTTCTTCAAAGCTCTCGCATGGTAAGCACAAATCGCGCGGGGCACGGGGCCAGCAGGCCATCGAGCCGGAACGTGTGACGCAGATTCAGCAGGCTCTGATTCGCGAGCACTACATGACTGGCGATGCCACCGGCGACTGGGATGCTTCCACTGTGGCGGCGATGCAAAAGTTCCAGGCCGACAACGGATGGCAAACGAAACTGATGCCTGATTCGCGGGCTCTCAAAAAGCTTGGCCTCGGACCCGACTACTCCGGCGCAATCAATGCGAAAAATTCAAGCTTCAGTGGCCCAGCCCCCGCGAGCGACACCACGCCTGTCACCCAGACCGCTGGATTTACCACGGCGTCCGGCGTGAAACAATAGCTGACCCGCTCTCTGAGCATCTGAACTACCGAGCCGGCATTCCCTGCAATAAAAACTCATCCCGCCCGCGCGTATTCTCCGGACCGGCAGTAATCGTGCTATCCAGGTGGATCAGGTTGCCGGTTTTGTCGAAACGCGGCCATTCAGGAAGTCCCGGGCCGTTGGGGTCACCGGTTTTGGCAAAGTTCGTCCAGTATTCCATCATTTGTTCGCTCAGCGTACGGTCCTCGGGCCGCCACACGGCGCCGGGACGCGTGTCGAGTGTTCCAAATACATACTCGATATCGTCGGAGTGAAAGGCAAACGAGCCTGGATGGAACTTGCTTGGCGGCGCGGCCAGTTCGAAGTGATAGCGATAAACCGGCGCATCGCCCGTCTTCACTTGCGCCTCAATCCACTTCCATGTGCCGAATGCGATAAAGGTGTCGCCAAAGTAGTCGGTCGCCGAGCGCAGGGCCTGTTCGTCGTTTTCGCCGGGATAGAGTGTGAGGAATTCAGCGGACCGGTCGCCAAACAGCGTCGCCGCCGTATCCCTCCATTGTTCGGCTGTCATGCCGTTCAGCACTGAAGCGCTTCCTTCGTCGCGATTCCATCCCGCCAACAGCGGCACATGCGCCTGTCTTCCCTCCGCGTAGGTTTTCGCCACCGGCTCAGTCAGCAGCTTGCCGTCAACCACCGTGGGGAATCTGGGAGCGCCTGGCGCCGTCGCCGCGGCAAGAATCGTATTGGCGGGCAACGCGCGCAGCCCGGCAAGCGAACTGACTCCAAGCGAAGTCACCCAGGCCTGTTCGCGCTCTTCGCGCATCTCCCGCGCAGGTGCGTCCGAAGCTCCCAGACTTATCGCGCCGCCGCTTTCGCCAATGGCTTTTTCAAAAAGCCCTTGCGCCAGGGGCGACGCCATCAGGGTGCTCACGGCAAACGACCCGGCGCTTTCACCAAAGATGGTCACATTTCTTGGATCGCCGCCAAAGTGTTCGATGTTGTCCCTCACCCATTCCAGCGCGGCCACCATGTCCAGCAGGCCATAATTCCCTGCTGCCCCTCCGGCTTCATCTGCGAGTTCCTTAGTAGCCAGGAATCCAAAAACGCCGAGCCGGTAATTGATGGTCACCAGCACCACGCCCTTTGTCGGCAAAAAGTCTCCATTATGGCGCGGCTCTGAGCCGGAGCCGCCCAAATAACCGCCGCCATGGATCCAGAACATGACCGGCAGCTTGCTTTTCGCCTTCGCGTCTGCGGGTGCAAACACATTCAGATAGAGGCAATCCTCGCTCTCGCCGCTGTCCTGAAAGACCATGTCGAGTGCTGCGTTTCTTCCCTGCATGCAGCGCGAGCCGTAATGGGTCGCATCGCGCACGTCGTTCCAACGGAGCGGCGGCGAAGGCGCCCGCCAACGCAGATTGCCGACAGGGGGCGCGGCATAGGGCAACCCCAGAAATGCCCGAACCTTGCCGTCATTAATGGTCTTGCCGCGAACCTTGCCCTGCACGGTCTTCACCGTCAAAGGATCGGCGCGGCCCACCACAGAAAATCCCATCGTCAGTCCAGCCATCGCCAATGCGCATAGCGCCTGCGCACCAAAATGCATCGTGGATTCTCCCGCCTAACACAATAGCAGGACAACCGCAACGCAACAGCAAAGCGGCCGGCAGATTTCGCCATTTCATCCAAGTGTCCCGCAATCGAAACTCGCAACATTCGTCCTGTTGTTGAAGTGCGCAACATGATTCCCGTAACTGAGGCGCGCAACATAAACTTTGCAAATGAAGTTCTCAACTTAAACTTTGTAATTGAGTTCGCAATATAGATTTTGCAATTGAAGTTCGAAATACAGACAAAAATGTCATCCTGAGCGAGCTTTGGCGCGTTTTCGCGCTAAAGCGAGTCGAAGGACCTGCATTTCGGACGCTCGATTTTCGCAACGAACTTTTATGACAACACACTAAAGCTTGTTTCATGAATCCGTTTTATATCAGAGCATAACTTCACAACCTCCGGAAAAATTCACGGCGAGAAGGGCCTTGTAATAAGGGCACGAGTTTACTCGGGCCGAAACATTAGCAAAATCTCCGAGGGCTTTAGCCCCTGAGGTAGCTCATTTGTGAAACAAGCTCCAGGAACGTGCGTCCACTTCAGATGACCTCTGGACGAAGCAGATCGGCCACCGTCTCACGTCTCCGAATGAGCCGCGCTTTCGTGCCCTCCACCAGCACCTCTGCAGCGCGCGGCCGGGTGTTGTAGTTGGAGCTTTGCGCCATGCCGTAAGCTCCCGCGTCAAGTAGAGCAACCAGGTCACCGGGCTCCACGGGAGCGAGCTTGCGATCGCGCGCAAAAAAATCTCCTGATTCGCACACCGGTCCCACTACATCCACGATGCGCGCCTTCCCTGCCCGCCGGCGCACCGGCACAATTTCGTGATGCGCCTGGTAAAGCGCGGGACGAATCAGGTCGTTCATCGCCGCATCGGTAATCACGAATGTCTTGGTGCCGTTGCGCTTCACATAGAGAACTCGCGCCAATAGCGCGCCGGCCTGCGCAACAAGAAAGCGCCCCGGCTCAATCAGAAGTCGCCCCTCGAAGCCGCCGAGCGCCCGCTCGAGCGCCACCGCGTATTCGTTCACTTTGGCAGCCGGGTCGAACGCGCCGCCGTGATAATCGATGCCCAGCCCCCCGCCGGCGTCGATGGCCTTGAGCACAATTCCCTCGCGGCGCAGTTGAGCTACGAGCTTGCCAACGCGCTCAATCGCCGCGCCAAACGGATCAGCCGTGCGAATCTGCGATCCGATGTGCACGCTCACGCCGTGCGCCTCAAGCCAGCGGTTGCCGGCTGCGCGTTTAAAGATCGCCGGCGCGCGCCGGATGTCGATGCCGAACTTGTGTTCGCGCAAGCCCGTCGAGATGTACGGATGCGTATCGGCAAAGACGTCAGGGTTCACCCGCAGCGCAAACCGCGCCCCCGTCTTCATCTTCCGCGCCCGTGCCGCCAGAAGATCGAGCTCCGCCTCGCTCTCCACGTTGAATTGCAGAATTCCGGCCTTCAGCGCCAGGTCGATCTCCGCAGCCGTTTTGCCTACGCCAGAGAAGACCACGCGGCTCGTGCTTTTGGGCGCAGCGGCAAGCACCCGCTCCAACTCGCCACCGGATACGATGTCGAATCCCGCGCCACGATCGGCGAGCAGCTTCAGAATGGCCAGCGCCGAGTTGGCTTTCACCGCGTAGCAAATCAGGTGGTCTCTGCCGTTGAGCGCCTGCTGAAACAGCGTGAGCCGATTAGTAATCGCTTTGGCCGAATAAACATACAACGGCGTTCCGAAGCGCCGCGCGAGCGTTTCCAGCGAAACGCCATCGCAGTAGAGCGCGCCACCCCGCTGCGGATGGTAAAACGGGCGCGAAGAGCTGCTTGCAATTTGTGCCAGGTCACGCATCCAAAACCACAAGAATCCTGCTTTGAGCCTACAGCATTCCGGCACTCGGTATCGCGGCGCACATCTCGATTCTTACCGGCCCGTTACAATATCGGAATGACCGTTTTGCCCCAGGTTGACGTGGTAGGCGTGGGCTTGAACGCCACCGACACAATTGTCTCGCTGGCGAGTTTTCCCGACCGCGGCGCCAAGGTAGAGTATTGCGACCGCGCGGTCATGCCCGGCGGGCAGGTTGCCACCACGGTCGTAGCATGCCAAACCTGGGGACTGCACACCCGCTACGTGGGCAAGTTTGGCGACGATGCCGCGTCCAAGCTGCACCGGGATGCCTTCGCGCGCGTAGGCGCCGAAGCACAGATCGTCACCGTTCCGGGCGCGTTGAGCCTGCACAACGTGATCCTGGTCGACAATGGCGGAGACCGCACGGTCCTATGCCAGCGCAACGAGCGCATGGTCCTGCAGCCTGAAGAGCTGAAGCGCGAGTGGATCGTGAATGCGCGCGTGCTTCATGTTGACGGGCATGACACGGCTGCCGCGACTCTGGCCGCAAGCTGGGCCCACCAGGCCGGAATTCCCGTGACTGCGGATCTCGACGACCCGTATCCCGGCATCGACGACCTGATCGCCAACATCGACTACCTCCTCGTGAACTGCGACTTCTCCTGCCGCTTGATGGACGAAAGCAACCTCGAGCGATCGCTGCGCCTCATGCAGGCTCGCTATGGTTGCCGCCTGGCCGCCGCAACGCTTGGCGAAGATGGCGTGTTGGCGTGGGATGGCAAGCAGCTCGTGCACAGCGCTGCCTATCGCGTTCCCGTCGTTGACACCACCGGTGCCGGCGACATCTTCCGCGCCGGATTTATCTATGGATTGATGCATGATTGGCCTCTCGAGCGCCAGCTCGATTTCTCCTGCGCGGCAGCGGCAATGAACTGCATGGGCTCAGGCGCGCGTGGCGGCATTCAGCCCGTAGATGCGATCGAAAACCTCGTAGCGACGGTCTCGCGCCACGAAAGCAAGCACAGCGTTCCCTCGTTCGACTGAATGCCCCGCGCCCCGGCAAGCCCGCTTCGAACGATTTAAAATAGACTCAGCGGATCAGCCTTCCTGCGCGAGCCCGGCGAATCCCGAACCGCTTTGTACGACGGAGACACCTTATGGCACTCATGAAGACCTCAAATCCGGCCTTTGGCCAGAACACTTTTAGCGATTTGGCCCGCAACCAATATGGCGGAAACCTGATCGACGCCTCCGCCCGCATGACGCTGAGCGGCACAGTCAACAAGACCGGCATTCTACTGCTGTGTGCCGTCGCCACCGCCGCCTGGACCTGGAATTCGTTCCTCCAGACGCGCGACTTGAGCGTTGCCGGACCGCTGGTCATGGTGGGAGCTTTTGGCGGCTTCATCGTCGCCATGATCACCGTCTTCAAAAAGGCGTGGTCGCCGATAACCGCGCCCATTTATGCGCTGCTCGAAGGCCTCGTGCTCGGCGGCCTATCCGCCGTCTTTAACATGCGCTATCCCGGAATCGCCATGGAAGCCGTCGGCCTCACCTTCGCCACGCTCTTCGTGATGCTTCTGGCCTACAAGTCCGGGCTGATCAAGGTAACGCAGAAGTTTCGCATGGGCGTGATCGCGGCCACCGGCGGCATCATGATCTTCTATCTAATCGAGATGCTGCTCGGCTTCTTCGGCTTCAATTTCACCACGGTCAATGGCGCCAGCCCCATCGGCATCGCGTTCAGCTTCCTGGTGGTCGCCATCGCCTCGCT
Organism: uncultured Acidobacteriaceae bacterium; assembly: GCA_963758785.1. GTDB lineage: Bacteria > Acidobacteriota > Terriglobia > Terriglobales > Acidobacteriaceae > Telmatobacter. The sequence goes on along the minus strand of CAVWXA010000002.1, from coordinate 313,082 downwards.
CAACCTCGTGCTCGACTTCGATTTTGTCGAGCAGGGCGTGAGCTACGGCGCACCCAAATACATGGAGTGGTACGCCGCCTTCGGCATCATTGTCACGCTGGTCTGGCTCTACCTCGAGATCCTGAGGCTGCTCTCCAAAATGCGCGGCAGCAGGAATTAAGGATCGGCTTTTTAGCTTCCAGAACTGGTTGAATATGTACAGCTCTGAAGGGGCACGACTTTACAGCTCGGTGAAAAAGACCTGCGGAAGAGAGCTTTCTAACAAGGGCACGGCTTTAGCCGGGCCGCAAAAGCCTCACGATCAACGTCGGGCTTCAGCCCCTGCCGTCCCGCCTGCCCACAAAATCACTTTTCCACCAAGCTGTTGAGTCGTGCCGTTAGCAGCTCATAATTAGCCGGGCTTTAGCTCCCGAGGGATGTCTTGCGACCGCACCAAACGATTCATGCAACAGCCTCTAGCTCACGCTTCCCTGCGGTGAAATCAGCAGCAATGTCACGCTCACGGGTGTGCTGCGCTTGTGCGGCGTCCCGCGCGGAACCACAAGCATATCGCCCTTGTTCAGCGTAATGGTTTTGTGGTTCTCTGACTCAGGCGCAAGCCACTCGCCCGGCCCCTTGCTATGCGCGCCTTTCGGCGTCCCGCCCAGTTCGTAAACAGTGGACCCCTCGATAATCTGGAACACGTGGTCGCGGCCATCGTGCCACTCGAACTCGGGTGCCGATTTTGCCTTTTCAATCGTGAGCATCATCACAAAGCTCTTTTGATCCACGAGGCTCTTGTTGCCCGGGCTCGCATCGAGCGCCTGCAAGTCCGCGTGAAGCTCCTCCGCTCGAAACACCTGGATACCCGCGCCCGCCTCGGCAGCGTCCTGCGCTGCTGCGGATGCCGCAAACACCGATGCATCGAGGGTGAGGCCAACAGCCGCTGCAGCCGGCGCGGCGCGCAGAAAACTGCGGCGGCCCGGATTCTTGAGGTCAACGTTGCGCATAGCTTTCTCCCTAAAACAAGAAATTGCTTCGTGCGGAATTCTATCAGTCTGCAATCCCTGCCCGCCGCGAGCAGCAAAATTCTTCAAGACTCAAACTGCCGCAACCACGGCGCCATCATGCCAGCAACCTTGCGTGGATGTTCGTAGGCGGCAAAGTGACCTGCACCCGGCAGTACATGGTACTCACAGCCGCCGGGAGCCGCGCGGAACGCCTCCATCTCAACGGGAGAGACGGCTGAGTCCTCCGCGCCCCCAATCGCAAGCACCGGCACTCGAATTGTGGCAACTGTAGGAACGGAATCCGGCCGCGTCGCCAGGCCCGCCTGCACCGCAACCACAGTCTCGGGCGTCAGCGTCATCTGCGCACGCACCTCGGCCACCAGTTCGGGACGCTCACGGCGGCTGGTCGCGCCCAGAAGATTCTGCGCCATGCCATCGAATAGCGCGTCCACGCCCTCGGCCCTGGCGCGCGCAATCGTCTCCACGCGTTTAGCAAGGTTTGCTTCGGCATCCGGTTGCGGCTTCGAGCAGATAAAAACCAGCCCGCGTATGCGCTGCGGGGCCTTGCGCCATAGCTCCAGCATCATGTATCCGCCAATGGAGCAGCCGGCAAAGACAGCCTTCGGCAGTTGAAGATGATCCAGAAGCGCAACAGCATCCGCAGCAAGCTGCTCCATGGTCAGCACAGGAGCATCGGGAACGCACGCAAAGCCCCCAACGGGAAGCGCATTGCCTAGCTCCGAAGCGCCGTGGCCGCGCAGATCGGGAACGATGGCGCGAATTCCCGCAAGTTCCCGTGTAAGCGGGCGCCAATATTCGCGATCAAGCGGTGTGGGATGCAGGAAAACCACCGTCAGGCCGCTTCCAGCGTCAGCGTAGCCCAGCCGCGCGCCTGCCGATTGGTAACTGCCGGTCATACTCCAGGAGGATACGCTCCCGGATACGGCGTCGTCTCTTCAGGAATCCCGATCCATGCGGCCAGATAGGCGATGCCGATCAGCCCGCTCGAAAAGAAGAATCCGATCACCGTGAGAATGCGAACCAGGACCACGTCCCATCCGTTGGCCTGCGCCAGCGCGAGACAAACCCCGCCAATCTGCCTGCCAATGCGCGGCCGAATCAGCGGTCTTCCAGGCCGCGGCTGTGCTACCGGCACAGCCGCTCCGCAGTTCGAGCAAAAACGTGCGCTCACGGGCAGGCCCGCTCCGCATTGCTGACAAAAGAAGGCCATCTCAGGTCCCTCCAGGGAAAAACCCAATTACCTCAACGATACGAAATTTCCAGCGCGCCGGTTCCAGTTCCGTCATTTCCCGCGACGCCCGCCTGAATCCTCACGACCCTCGGTACGGACTGTGCAGGTACTTTCTTGCCTGGTAGGCGCGCGAAGTACCTGGGCCGGCGTCGATGGCAGCCTGGTAATCCTGCACCGCTGGCCGCCGTTCACCGGCAAGATCGTGGCATTCGCCGGCATCGAGCAGGGCGCGGATCTTCAGTTCCGCTCCCACGCCCGCCGTCCGTGCTGCCCGCTCATACGCCTGTGCCGCTTCGTTGAAGTGTCTCTGCCCGCGCAAGGCGTCGCCAAGCCCGAAGTCCGCGAGTTCCAGCTTGGCCGTGGCGAAATAGTTTGGTTTGGCCGCATCCTGCAGAATCTGCTGGTAAGCGGTGACAGCGGCCATGCCGTCGCCTGCATCCTTACGCAGGTTCGCCTCTTCAAGGCAAAAGAGAAAGTCGTGCGGATATTCGTTCTTCAGCTGCTGCACCACCTGGATGGCGTCGCGATATTTCCCTTCGCGCCGCAGAAAGAGCGCAATCACGGTACGCGCTTCGACGTTGGTAAGCACGCCGCGATTGCCGTCGTCACGCAACATCGTGAGGCCCGTTGACTTTGAACCGGTGATGCCGGCGAAGCCAATCATCAGCTTGAAGGGCCATGGCAGTGCGCCAACCACATACTCGTACACGCCAACCACAAGCTTCGCGTCTGCGTAGTCCGGGTCAAGTTGCAGGACGCGCTCGGCGTCGTCCTTTGCCTTCGTGGCCAGGCGGAAGCCCGCTCCAAATCCCCGCTCCACCATGGCCACATAGGCGCAGCGCAGGCTACGCACCCAGGCGCGCGCAAACAGCGCATCCACGTCGTTGGGATTCTTGCTCACGCGCCAGTCGGCCTCGCGCACTGCCTCGTCCGCCAATGCAAAAATCTGATTGCGCTTGGCCGGGTCCTCCTCCGTCGCGTGGCGCCCAGTGAGAAAGCCGTCGTTGGAATAGAAGGTTGTATCCAGCAGATCCTGGCGGTAAAGCTCCTGGAAAATGAGCGCATTCAGTAAATAGGCCGTAGCCTGAGGGTCGCCTGGATGCTCGGCGTGGACCTTCTCGAAGAGCCCGACAGCTCCGGGATAGTCGAGATTGTAAAAGTCCTTGTAGGCGGCGCGCACCTGCGGATCGTAGTTCAATTGGTTGGTATGCACGCTCGCCGCGCAGTTCCTGCCGGCCAACACCATCACAAGCATTCCGGCGATCAAGCCGCGCTTCCCAAACAATCCCATCGTCAATCCGTGATCCCCTATCCAATTTACTCGTTGCCTGTCCGCCAACTCCACCAGTTGGGACCAATTTGATCAAACGCTTGATTCCGCCGGAAAAGCCGACCCGTGCTTTGAGAACACTGAGCATGAGATCGGTTAGCATTTCACTATGCCCATTCCCGAACGGTTGAATCCAACATTCGTAGCCGCTCCCCCAATTGCGTCGGGCAGGCATGAGGACGTCCGCGAGCGGCTGATTGTAGCCCTCGACGCGCCGAACGCCAGGGAAGCTGCCGATCTCGTCGACCGGCTTGAAGACGTCTGCCACTGGTTCAAGGTGGGGTTGGAGCTGTTTACCGCCGCAGGGCCTGCCGTAGTTGAGAAGTTAGTAACGCGCGGGCACTCCGTCTTCCTCGATCTCAAGCTCCACGACATTCCCAACACGGTGGCCGGGGCCGTGCGCTCAGCCGCGTCGCTCGGAGTGAAGATGATGACCATCCACGCCGCCGGTGGGCCCGATATGTTGGCGGCCGCGCATTCGGCGCTTGATGGTTTGGTCGATCCGCCTCGGTTGCTTGCAGTGACCGTCCTGACGAGCATGGATGCCGCGCAACTGAAAGCGGTCGGAGTCGGGCGCCTGCCCGGCAAACAGGTTGAGCTGCTGGCGAAGGTGGGCCTCAAGGCAGGGATTCGCGGATTTGTCTGCTCGCCCGAGGAAGTTGCAGCCCTGCGCACCCTCACCGGGCCCGAAGGGGTCTTGGTCGTTCCCGGCATTCGCCCCGCCGGCCCCAAATCCACTACCCGAACCGACGACCAAAAGCGCGTGGCCACTCCCGCCGATGCTTTGCGCGCGGGCGCCAGCTACCTTGTCGTGGGCCGGCCCATTACGAGAGCATCCAATCCGGTCCAGGCCGCCGCCGCGATCACCAAGGAAATGGCTGCCGCGATCCGGTCATAATCAACAAACCTCTGCCTGCCCGAAACCTGGACTGCAAAACAAAGAAGCCCGGAAATCTCCGGGCTTCCGTGCGTCTCGAACTTCAATTGTTACTTAAAGTTTCTCGTAGAAATCGCACACGGAGCATGAAATATAAACTCCGCCTGGAATCCCGCGTTCCCGGTCCTTTACTCGCTTCACGATTCGAGTGGGCTTGCTGCACTTCGGGCAGTCCGTCGATTTCGTCGTGTCCATTACCTTCTTGCGATCACCCGTCTTTGCTATCTTGGCCATCGGTCGGGTGTTTCTCCTTCTTGGGGGTGTCTCTGCACACATCCGCCGCGGCGGACGGCTTCAACGGCGCGGTCTCTGCTCGCACGGCGTCGCAAATGGTGCAGTGGCCGCATCCAAACCGCAGGCCGTGAGCAAGACTCGCTCCTCCCAGTTTATATGAGGGCGTCCGCTCAGGACGATTCCACCATTGCTAAACCCGTCTTGGATGTCCAAGGTCCCTCGCATTTGGGAACCATGGATTGCACCATCGCTGGCTACACCTGTTCTGGAATCGCCTTAGCTCTAGTTCGACTCTGCAGCGGAGCCAGTCGACACAACCTGGTTGGAACTGGGAGGGGTCTGCTGCCCACCTCCGCTCGGGGGCGCCTGGGCCGGCGCGGATTGCGTCTGTGACCCGCTGGCCGGCGGTGTTTGCGATTTCGGAGCAGACGCAGGTGCATTTTCCGGCGTTGAGGCCTGGCCGTTTGCCGCGGGAGTAGCCGGCTGCTGCTGTTCGTCGGGATTGGCTCCCGGCGTATCGTCCGGATGCGGCTTGGGGAATTGCACCGGGCGCATCACGCCGGTATTTTGGTTGTCGGTCGGCAGATTTTCGCCGGGATTACGGAGGCTCGGCGGCGCGGCAGGCGCTTCCTTGTTCGGGTCGCGCTCCACATCGCCCTCTCGCACGGTGCGCGTGTTCGCATCGGATGCCAACTGCGGCGAGCCGCCGCTCATCAGCATCGGCGAAACCACATCCTTGGTGAAGATCTGCACTGGCTCGCCAACCCTCGCAATCTCCACTTGGATTACGCGATTGCCGTTGATGCGGACAAAGTCGACTTCTTCCGGTGGAGTTCCGTAGAGCCACACCTCGTACGGCATCTGCCCATCCATCTCTCGCGACTTGGAGTTTGGCCGTCCCTTGGCATACAACACCATGTCTGTGCTCATGCCAACAAGCACCTTGTGGCTCAGGATGGCGTCTTTCAAGGGAACCGGCAGCGTGTCCGTGAAGGCCTGTACCGGCGTCTTCACATCGAAGGAGATAAGCGGAGCCAGCAGCGCCTTCACATCGGCAGCGGTCACCTCGGGAACATGATCGGCGAATGCGAGCGTCAGGCGCGCGCCAGCGGGATCGCCCGACTGATCCGCGAGCTGGGGATCGACATCGGGGTCGCCCATCTCAGGCCCCACGCCAATCTGGACATGGCGCAGGAAACGATGCCTCGCGTCAGGTCCTCCATTCAGATCGAAAATGATCCTCGAGCGGTCAATCTTGATATCGGTGATGACAAGACGCTGGCCGGGCTTTGCTGAAAGCCCCTGCTCCACCACCATATTCAGGTAGCTTTCTCCTGCCGGCGCGAGCTTGCCGTTCGCTTCCAGCGTCAGTCCTTTGTGGCCGCGAGGAAACGGGCGCATCGCAAAGCCCTGCTCCGATTCCAGGGCGCGAATCAGCATGAGCCGCGTCTTCGCATCGAGCTCACTCTTCGTCAGATCCACATGGGTAGGTGCGATCTGCGCGTACTGCCGGTCCACCGGCCCGTTGTTCGCAACGCCGCCCTTGCCGCTGGTATCGATGGTAATAACTTGAGCAGTTAATGATCCTGCCGCGAGTCCCACCATCAGCGCAAATCCTGCTGACGCAAACAGTAAGCGGTTTGCCTGCCAGCACTTTACAGGCGCTTGGCAGCTCGGGTTAGTCCTTTGGTCAGCGAATTGCCGGTTCATGGGAGCCTCCCATGCGTGCGAACTCCATTGGGCAAACATTAGCTCCATTTGGGGAAAAATAGCAAATCCGCGAAGCAGGGAGCACGGAAGCGGGGCGGCAAAGGGAGCCAAAAAACTGGCGACAGGGTGGCCCGAAGAGAAGTAGAATGCCAGCGATGACAGGTACGAGCGAAACGACAAACATTCGTCAGGCGCTGGATTCGACTGCAGCGGCCATGAAAGTGGCGCTAGTGCTCACCGTGATGTTCGCGGGTTTGTATCTCTGGAAGCACACCTCCTTAAACCTTTGGATGGTTTGTCTTTGGTTGGCTGTTTGCATGCTCGCCATGCTCGTCTACCGCGTGCGCAAAAGAAAATTGAAGGCTCTGGATCCAGATTGATCCACTGTTTCCTACAATCCCCCCTCACTCAGATTGCGTAAATAACATCTTCCGTTCGCTGTCAGCTGGCGGCTTTTTAGCCATTCCCTAATTGGCTATTCTCTTTCCGCCTTCTCATCGGCATGCTCAGTTGCTCCCTCGCTCCCTCGCTCCCTTGCTCCCGCCGTCGCGGCATTATCGATCTGAACGAGCGCAGGAGCGGCAGGGGCAGCCGCTCCCATCGCCGCTTCGTGTTGCGCGCGCGCCGCGGCATCCAGATCCACCGGTATGCCTCCCGGCACAATCACCGGGGCGTTATAGAGGTAGTTGAGTTCGCGCGTAATCCTGTAAACCACAAACAGCGCCCCCAGAAGAACCAGGCAGGCCAGCCAGCTTCCATCCAGGCCATAGGCGCCGCCGGTCAGCCAGAATCGCCCCATCGGATCGCCCTGCACCACCGGAGAGTGGCTGCTGTCTCCGCTCACCGCCAACCCGAAGAGCAACGCGCGAACCGCCTTCCAACCGAAGTTGATGCCCCAACTCACCCATAAAGCGCGCGTCCGCAAGTAGGCGGCCGAGAGCAGAAACGCGAACGCCAGGGCCACCGCAAAGCTGGCGTGATTTGAACCCGGTGTCAGCGCTTGCAGGATGGCGTAGATGGCGGCAAAACCGAGCGTAGCTCCTGTTGGTCCCACCGCGCGCACGAATCGCTGGAACCCATAACCTCGAAACGCAACCTCCTCGGCGAGGGCCGCGAGCGCGAAATACGCCGCATCCACAGCCAGCCAACCCCACGCGGATCCCTGCGTCGTGAACGAGATGAAGATCCCGCCAAAGATCGTCATCGGCAACACACACACAAGCACGACGCCCCAGCCTGTCGCCACGCCCGTCCCCGCCTCGCGCGACCAGCCCCCGCGCAACGGAAGTCCTTGTGCGCCGATGGGTTCGGATTGTCTGTCGAACCAAAATCCCATGGCCGCATAGCAAACAATGAGCAGAAAAACCAGCATCGCCTGCTCGACCAGGGGTGACCACGCATCGCTCACGAGCCCGCGCGCCCCATGGAACGCCAATGAGCGGGCCAGAAAGTAGTAGAGGATTGCAACCAGGAATTGGAGATAGGCGCGTAGTCGGCCGCCGCCGTGCGTGGGCTCGCTCATCCCAATCTCCTCTTCCGGCCTTGCTCGCAGAGCAACTCAACCTGCGCCACGCAGGGGATACCGCACGGGTTCAAGGGGTGATCGATCATCTCAAATCGCTTGGGCTTACCTGGCAGCCGTTGACGCCCCGGAAATCAGCTTTGCTCATAGAACTGGGCGATGTTGCGGAATTTCTGCTGCCGCGTAGCTACCAGCGTGTCGACAGGGATGGCCTTCAGTTCGGCCAGGTGTCTCTGCAGCACCGTTCCCAGCAATCCAGAGCCGGCCTCGCGGTCGGTGTGGATGCCTTCCGGTGGCTCGGCGATGATTTCGTCTACGCAACCCACCGCGGCAACTTCGGGCGCTGAAATGCGCATAGCCTCGGCGGCCATTTGCTTGTGCGCCGCATCGCGCCACATGATGGCCGCGCAAGACTCCGGAGTGATCACAAAATACAGCGCATTTTCAAGAATCAGCACGCGGTCGCTGACAGCCAGCGCCAGCGCTCCGCCCGATCCGCCCTCGCCGCTGATCACTGAAATCGTGGGAACGCGCAGCCGCGCCATCTCGCGCAGGTTGCGTGCAATGGCCTCAGCCTGTCCACGCTCTTCAGCCCCCACGCCCGGATACGCGCCCGGCAAGTCGATCAGACTGATCACCGGCCTGCCAAATTTTTCCGCCAGCTTCATGGCGCGCAGCGCCTTTCTGTACCCCTCTGGATGCGGCATGCCGAAGTTGCGCCGCACCCGCTCCTTGGTGCTGCCGCCTTTGCGATTGCCGATCACCATCACTTCATCTGCGCCCAGCCGCGCCATGCCGCACGCCACGGCCTCGTCGTCGCCATAGGCGCGATCCCCGTGAATCTCGCTGAAGTCCGTAAAGATCCGCTCGATCAGTTCCATGGGGTAGGGGCGCTGTGGATGCCGTGCCCGCTCGATCCTGTCCCACGCCGGCGAAACGCTCTGCGCCTGGGGATAAACCTCTGTCCGCTGTTCGCTCATCAATATGCCGCGCTCTGGGGGCAGTCGCGCCGGCCCTCCTGAAGATTCTACGGGGCGCAGCCGCTTGCGACAAGAAAACTGCCAAAAGGGAGCGAGAAACAGCAAGTAGAAAGTCGATACCCCCTAACCGAGAGCTGCTTGCATAAATCGCGTCTTGAAAGGGGTCGCTCTTAAAGCTTACGGAAAAACTCACTGCTGAGGAAGGTGGGGCTCAATCCGGAGAGATTGCGGGGCCTTTACAGTTTGCGCAAAAACTCTTTCGAAGATGCAAGAAGTACCGAGGCTCGGCCTCAGAGTTTGCGGAAAAACTCTTCCGAAGATACACAAAGTGTCAGAGCACGACATTCAAGCTTGCGGGAATGCCTTTTCGAAGACGTACGACGTGACGCGCGTGATTTTCACCGCGCCGGAGGCGCTACGCTCGCTAGCCCCGCGCTTCAGCGTGGGGACCGATGACGTGAGATGGATACGAGCCCCGTAGGGATGATGCTTTAGCCATACGCCTTGCGGAAAAAACTCGCCGCGAGGGAGGCGAGGATTTCAAAGCTTGCGGAAAAACTGTTTCGAAAATGCGCGAAGTGTCAGGGCACGACTTCAGTCGTGCCGCAAAAAGCGGTTAAAACCCAAAGCTTCAGCCCCTGAGGACCGCGGTTGAGAGGTAAGGACTCCCTATTCCCTGTTTACTATTCCCTATTCCCTGTTCCCTACTCTCCCTGTCTTATAGGATTCCGAACTTCTCAAATGCATCCTTCGAAGTCATTCCCGTCTCCAGCGCCTTGCGCACCGTCTTCTCTTTGCGCGCTTTCTCAAAAGCAAGAGAGAAGATTTCCACTCGGTCGTCCTTTGGCACAACGCAGACGCCGTCGAGGTCGCCGAACACAATATCGCCCGGCATGATCCGCACCTGGCCAATCTGAATAGGCACCCTGAAGTCGATCACCTTGCCGCGTGGTCCCTGGTCCTGCGCGTAGCTCCCGTGTGAGAAAGTCGGAAATCCCAACGCCAGCACGCCGCGCGTATCACGGGAGTAGCCATCGACAACCGCGCCTGCCGCGCCGCACTTCATCGCGCGCACGCTCATCAGCTCGCCCCACAATGCGTAGCGCGGCGAAGCTCCGGTGCAGATGTACACCTCATCGGTTTTAAGATCGTCCAGCGCTTCCATCATTAGGCCAAAGGGCCGTGCCGACAGCGGGTTGTGCGAACCCGTGACGGCCTCTTCAAAAACATCGGCTTCAAGAACCGGCATGGCGCGGCCGCAAACCACCATCGATCGCTCCAGCGGAACGATCGCCGGCGGCAGAAACTGGTGCTGCAGACCCATCTTGTCCATCACGTCGCCGATCACGGCGCTGAACAGCTCGCGCCGCGCCGATTGAAACTTTTCTTCGTCTTTCGAGGTCATCGCTTCCGCTCCAAGGCGAAATGGTATCAGGCCGGAGCACAGCGGGCCCCGGCGGACAGCGGCTCCTGATCAATCGGGCGTTGTCACTTGTCAGCGCATTGCGGAATTGGGTGAGCAGGCAGGTGCGGAATACTCAGCAAAGAGCGAACGGCCAGCCTGGGCAGCGGTTCACTCCGGAACCACCTTTGCTTCATCAGGGTTCGGAGTTTCCCGCCCGCCCGGCAGGCGTAGAACCACGAGTCGCGAATCCCTACTTCTTCGCTTTCGCGTAGTCGATCATGCCTTGGAAATCGATGAACACTACAGGCTCGTTGCCGACCACCCAGGCATCGTGTCCGGGCGGAATACTCACAACATCGCCGGCTTTCGACGTGTGTTCACTGCCGTCATCCATGCGCGTCGTCATCTTCCCCGAAGTTTGAACTCCGAAATGCGCGGCCTGGCAACTGTTTGTCTTGGCGATCGGCTTGACGGTGGTCGACCATTTCCAGCCGGGCTCGAACGTCGCGCGACCGACTGCCGCTCCTGCAACACTGACAAGTTCAAGCTTGCCTTTTTCGAACTTCCTTACCTCGTCGGGCGAGCCCAGGCCCTTCAATTCATACTTCTTATCAGCCATTGGAGTACCTCCTCTCCATGACCGATTTATTTATCACACCCCGTACAGCATTGTCGTCCACAAAAAATACCGCTCACGCGCGCCAGGATCGCTCATCCCGGCACAGTGTGGTTTCTGCAAAATTCGTTTTGTAACAAAGGCACGACTTCCCGGGGCCCCCGGCGACAGGTCTTTGTCGCTGGGGCGGCTTGAGTCGGGTCGAAGAATACAGGGAAACGAGGGTTTTACAGGTTGCGGAAAAACTCTTTCGAAGACGCACCAAGTGTCAGGGCACGACCTCGGTCGTGCCGTAAACGAAACAGAATGAGTCCGGCCTTTAGGCCCTGAGCAGAACATTTCAAGAAATTCGGCCCTTGTTCCTCATTTTTCGCAGCCTATTTAACTCCATCGGGATGACAGCCGAAATCCGCACAACCATTTTTGAAACACGATCGAACGATCGTTCCTCCGTTGTCATCGATATACATGCAGCCGGTTGAAGCCGCGCGAGGGCGCCGAACTTGCAACCGCTTGCACGCAGTTCCCAGCCCGCGTCTCCAGCTCAATTATTTTTCCGGCTTCACCGTCGATCCGCCCGCCCGCGCTGCCTCGTGTTCAACGGTCTGCGATTCACGCTCCGACGCAGCCGAATCGTCTTCCTCACTCCCCTGCGATTTCTCCTGGGACGGCGTCTGCAATCCCGCCGCGCCGAGCAGCGCATCAATGCGGTAACCTGCCGCCTCGGTAGCAGCCAACGCCGCTCGAACCTTCTTGCTCAGCTCCCGCACCTCTGCGCGGTCAGGCGCGCCTTCCCCGGCCAGACGCAACAGCGAAGGCATCAACAGCCACCACAGCAGTTCTTCATATTTTTCGCGAATCAAGTATGTATGCCCTTCGGCTTCGTGAACCCCGCAGAGCCAGCGAACATCGGGATCGAGCCATAGCGCGGGCGCAATCGCAACCTTCTCGTCCTCGTCGCCAGGCCCCGCCACTTCGCCCGCCGCCCTCTCGCCATCAGCCGCCGCCTCCGGCGCGCGCCCAATTCCTGCGCTCGTCAGCAGCAGCACTTTGATGCGAGCCACAACACGCCACGGCTCTTCCCCCTCGAACCCGAGTTCCGCAAAGGCGCGGGCAAGTGGCTCGCGCAGACGCAGCCGATCGAACAGATCGAGCGCCGTTCGCTCGGGCTCTTTGGCATCAATCGATTCCGCCAGCACCTCCAGCAAACACCAGGCCAGAACCGGCCCCCACATCTCTGTGGCTGTCGACTGCGGGCTGGGGCTTGGCAGCATGCGCCGTGCCGCAGCGGTCCAGGGAGGCGCAAACAACGCCTCCACCTGTGGTATGCGCATTGCCGCTCGCAATAGCCTGGCGAATGCCCGTGACTGCACCACCGGCTCAGCCAGGTCTTCGCCGCGCACGGGCTGATCTTCCTTCTTCAACCGCGCCGCATATCCCGCCTGGGCCGCTCGCAGAAACTTCTGGCCGCGCAACCACGCATCAATCAGCAACTCACTCCGCTGCTCATCGGATACTTTGTTCGCATCCATCGGCGCCCCTCGCGGATGCTCTGCCATGTCCGCGAAATGCCGCACCGCGCCGGGGTCCAGAAACTCGCGCAGCGCGTTGTGAACAGGGCTCAGCTCCAGGTTGACCAGTTCGTCTTCGAGATTCGGAACGCCGCGTCCGTTCAGCCAATCCCCTAGCCGGTCCCAGGGCTGCTGCGCCGTCGGCCGAAGTTCGCGCCAATCCAGAAAGACGTGGCATTGGTAGGCGTGCAAGTCGAGTGTGATCCCGTGATCGTACAAATCGCCGGCGCGTCGCAGATACTCAAGGCCGGTGAGCGAGTCGCGCATGGCCACCACCACGCCGCGGTCCCCGCTTAGTCCCAATCCCTCAGCCAATCGCCTCTGGCGATGCTGACCCGCTCCCTTGTCAGCAAAGGCGGCAGAGAAATCAATCGTCCCGTGTGCATCTCCATAGCGGTTGTGATAAACCACCAGCGCACGTTCGCCCCCAGAGCGGTTTGAGTATGCAAACACATCCTCATTCACCGATCCGTTGTCGTTGAAGAAGTCGTAGAGCAGAAAATTACCGCTCTCGGCAAACAGCCATCGGCGCTTGAGCAGCGGTGCAATCTCACGATCGTGTCGCTCCACCAGCCAACGATCGGGATTCTCTTCGTAGCGCGGCCAGCGGTACTCCATCCCGTACTTTTCGGTGAATCCCTCAATCTGCCCGTGCCCAAACATCGGCAGCCCAGGCAGCGTCGACATCATCACCGCGACGCCAAAGCATTTGTCTCCCTTTCCAAACTGGTCAATTGCCGTTCTTTCATCAGGATTGCTCATGAAGTTCACGTAGCGCTTCATGATGTCGGGATCGAATTCGAGCGTGTTCTTGATGACCGACCGGTACTTGGCGTTGTCCTCGTCGCGCAGCATGATCATGAATGCGCTGTTGTACACGCGATGCATCCCCAGCGTGCGAACGAAATACCCCTCCATCAGCCAGAATGCTTCAGCCAGCAGCAGCGTGCCCGGAACTTCGGCAGCCACTCGATCCACCACCTCGCGCCAGAACTCGTGCGGCATGGCGCGATCAAAATCCGCCTGGCTCATGCCAAATTCAGCGCGCGATGGAATCGCGCCGCTCGATCCCGGCCCCGGAAACCACAGTCGATGAAAGTGGCGTTTAGCCAGAGTCATCGCGGCGTCAAAACGAATCACCGGAAACAGCCGCGCCACGTGCAGAATGGTTTGAATCACCTGCTCCCGCACCGCCGGATTCAGGTAGTCGAGCTGCGCCGTATCGTTCCATGGAAAGCTGGTGCCGTCATTGCCGTGATAGATGTAGCGAATTTCCCCCGTCGTTTTGTCGCGGCGCCGGAAGACCACCGCAGCGTCGGACTGCTAGTAGTAGTGGTCTTCAATCTTGATCTCCACGCGTCCGTCATGTGACAGATCCGGTCCGTTGAAGCTGTACGAGGGATACGGCGAATCCCAGCGCGAGATGAACCACTCGGGATGCTCGATCACCCACGGCGAATCGATGCCCATGTGGTTGGGCACCATGTCGCTGGCCAGGCGCACGCCGTGCCGGTACGCGCGGTCGCGCAGGTTAATGTAAGCAGGCTCGCCGCCCAGGTCGTCGGCAATGCGGTAGTCGAACAGCGAGTAAGCCGAAGCAACGGCATCCTGGTTTCCGCAGAGCTGCTTGATCGTCTTCGAAGCGCGGCTGCGCTCCCACACGCCGATCAGCCACAGTGAATTGATGCCGCGATTTGCCATCGTGGCCAGCTCTTCGTCGGGAATCTCGTCCAACCGCCCGATGTGTCGTCCATATTGCCGGCTCAACTGTGCCAGCCACACGTAAGTGCTCTTCGCGATCAGCACCGCGCCGGGCATCCACGCCATGTCCTGCGAAAATCTTTCGTATTCGTGCAGCGGATCGCCGAACGTAGGCACCTCGGCGCTTCCCCCCGGCGAAGGCCACTGCTGCGGACCCTGGCGCGTCCCCGGAGGATTGAATTGCGCCCAGATTGCCAGCTCTTCCTCGCGCAGAATCTCCGCTGCCATCACCAGAAAGCGGTCGAGAATGTCGCCCAGCAGCGGCTTCCATAGCTGGCGAATCATCTCAAGCTGATCGCTGAGCGACCGTGGCGAGCGCAGCGCCGGAGCGCGCAGCAGATCGAGCAGGCTCACCGGTTTCGCTCCCGCCAGCGGAATCAGCGGGCGCGACGCAAAATACTCGGGCATTTGCGCCGTCACTTGGCGGTAAACGGTTTTTTCGGCAAGCGTCCTGTCCTCAAATAGCTCTTCAAACGGCTTGAACGCCTCATTGCGATTGGCCGTCCAAAGCAGAAGCAGCTCTTCCAGCGCCGCCGCCCGGTGCGGCATCCCGCCGCTTTCGCCCGCCAGCCATTGCGCCGGAGTTTCCTTGCCGCGCATCACGCTCGAGCCAGGAAACTGCTCCACAAATGCCAGCAGCATGGCGTCCAGCTTGTCCGCGCCCACCTGCGTGCCAAACCAGTCCAGCGCGGTTGTCATCACCTGCGGATCGAACTGCTCGCGATAGCGGGCCATCAGCACGTGGCTGGCCTCGTCAATCAGCCCCATGGCGTAAAGCTGCCCGGCATGAACCGCTTGCTCGGGATGCTTCTCCACGTCGCGCACCTGGTTCATGCGGTGCGCGAACTCGCGGCAGGCGGCGAAATTCGCCAGAATCACGTTGCCGTTATAAGAAAAAAGCGAATCCGCGAACTGGTAGCGATCCCGAGCCTGTCGCGAAATGTGGAATTCCATCGTCAAGAACCGCGCTCCCTGTCTGTCCTGTCCGGTCAGGGTTCTGACCGTTTAAGCCTGTACCAAATCCGGATGCCCCACTCAGGGCGCGTTCTTTGCGCCTTGAGTGCGAGAGACGACACAGTCCGAATCAATTTGCCCATCCACTACCAAACCCACGGGGTGCCCCAGGCGTCGATTTTGAAACCTGGGAAGCCACCAGCTCGATCAAACGAACTCCAGCGGTCACAGACTTGGATGCACCGCAGCTGAACCTGCCGGCCCTGACCCTGCCCGCCCGCCTGACCCACCCTTCCAGCACATCCGAGGCCAAAGCTAAAGGTACATCAACAAAGCGGATCCCGCCGGAAACTGTGATTCTAAACGCATAGAGCCTGCGTCCGCAGCCGGCGGATCCGGCTCATGTCTTGTGATGCCAATTCTCCACCGGCAGGAGGTGCCTCACACTCTGTCATCTCGAGCGAAGCACAGCCGAGTCGAGAGATCTGCGGTTACGTTTCGCCCAGTATCAGCGCTTGGTCGCGCTATGAGTGGGAGATCACGATCGCTAACTGGCCGCCTTGCAAGACGGTGGAAGCGTGGGGCCTCGGCCGCACGAATACCGGCCCACTCAAAATTCACGACTTCTACGCGCCGGCGGCGCAATGTTCGTTAGCCCCACGCTTCAGCGTGGGGACCGATTGTGTGAGATCGACGAGTCCCATAGGGACGACGCTTGAGCGGCTTCCAAATCCATCGAACATTCCGCCCGGAGGGAGTGCGTGAAAGTAGCCAAGGGCCGGGGTCCCCACGGACTCATCTTCGCCGGTGGGGTGAAGAGTGCAACCCCGGGGGAAGCCCTATCCATTTTTTGAAAAATGAAGTACGCGGCGAAGCCGCGCTCAAATCCCGAACCGCATCCAGATATCGACGCGCCAATCGACTTCCCCAGCATAGTAAAGAATGGCTTCCGCGAAGCCGACATCCAGTGCCGACTGGCCGCCGCCATGACCGTCTCCCTGCTGGTGGGCACGGTGCGCACCATTCGAGCGCGAATCACACAAGAGAATGCTCATCGATGCGGGCAGCCCGGCCAGCAGCACGGCCGTCGCATCCCTTCTTTGAGCTCCGAGCACACCCTTTCGACATGCTGCCGCCTTGTCTCATCTTTCTTGACGGAAATGGTCCAGCAGATCCACTCCTTGCGCGCGAGCGGCGTGATGTCTTCCCAAACCGCCAGTGCGTTCGCGTCAGATGTGAGCGCCTTTCGGAGATCAGCCGGAAGGTTATGTACGACTCCTCCAGAGATTCGAGCGGTTGTCATAGAGTTATCTCGCAGGCTAAAGGATCAAGCATCTGATACGAGAGTACAACTCGGATTCGGGGCTTTCGTCGCCACCCTTCCGTTACCGACTACCGTCACCGACCAGCGATTTCCAGCTAGTCTGGTGACTCACCCAGGACCCGGAATTCCGCGCCGAACACCTCGATGAGTCCTTCAGCGACTGTCAATCGGTTCAACGTAGCACGGCTCAATCATTCCGTTCTTAGTGCTCGCATCGGGTCCACCGAGGCAGCCCGGACAGCCGGAACCAGCGCTGCAGCCGCAGCACAAATTCCAAGCAGCACACTTGAGCCCACAAAGGCCCATGGATCGTAGCTGTTGATCTCGTAGAGCAAATGCTCCATCATGCGAGAAGCAAACAAAGCCGCGGGAATGCCGATCGCCAGTCCCACAAAGAATTGCAGGAATGCGTTGCGAAGCATCAGGGAGGCGATCATTGAGCGCGAGGCTCCCAGCGCCATGCGAATACCGATCTCGCTTGTGCGCCGCACCGCCTGATAGGACATCACTCCGTAAAGGCCCACGGAAGCAAGGAGCAATGCGAGCACCCCAAACGCCTCAGTGAGCCGCGCGAGCAGCCTGTCCTGATTGAAGTTCCCCGCCACCACGTCAGGATAGGCAATCACGCGAATCACCGGAATGTTGGGATCGACGGTCGCCATCGTGGCGCGGACCAACCGTTCAACATCCTGCTGCGGCCGATTGAACTCCAGGACCAGGCGGTTCAGGTAAAGAGAACTCTGTTCGGCAGCCTGCGCGTCCGTCGGTTTATAACCCGTATACTGCTGGCCCAGCGGACGCAAAAAAAGCGGCTTGATCTCTCTGTGCGCATCGCTCAATTTGAAGTCGGCAAAAACGCCAACGATCTGAAATGCGCCCGAATATTCCGGAAAATTCAGGCCAAATCGTTGTCCAATCGGGTCGCGGTTCGGAAAGAATCGTTTCGCAAATGTCTGGTTGACCATCACCACCTGCGCGGGACTGGTCTCGTCATCCCGTATGAACCCGCGTCCGCGAAGAATAGGCACGCCAATCGAGTCGAGAAAATTGGCGCTCACTCGATCCCAGTCGGAAATGCAATGGTCCTTTGGCCCGGGAGCAGGGTGTCCCTGAAAAATGACGCACCCGCCCCACTCATTTCCTTCAAGGGGAAGGTAACGCGCAAAACTTACGCTCGTCACTCTCGGGAGCGCCGAAAAGCGGTCTTCAATCTCGCCATAGAGTCCGTTCAGCCGGTCGGTCGTGTAGCCGGGGCCGTTCAGATCGATTTGGACTGTATATCGATTCGCGGTCTCAACGCCCAATTGCTGATGCTCCAGGTTGTAGAGCGATCGTGTGGCAAGAAATGCGCTGGCCAATAAAACCATCGAGAGCGCGACCTGAAAGATAAGCAATGCTCGTTGCGGAATGGATGCATGATCGCGCGATGTGCTGTTCGCGGTGCGGGTCGCTTCAGCGGGTTGCGCGCCCGAGGCCACCCATGCAGGCGCTGCGGCAAACAGCAGGCCCGTGACAACCGAGACGCCGAAAGCAAATGCCAGCTCGACCATCGAAGGACGGGCTAAAACCGGCATATTGGATGAGAGCGGAAACGCCAATGCCAACATCGCGCGTGATCCGAAGAATGCGATCCCCATTCCCACTGCTCCACCGATCGTACTCAGAATCAGGCTCTCCGTGAGGATCTGACGAATGATTCGTCCGCGTGTCGCGCCCAATCCCATGCGGACTGCGATTTCCGTTCGCTGAGCCATGCTTCGTGCCAGCATCAGATTCGCAATGTTCGCGCACGCAATCAGCAAAACGACGCTCGACAGAAACATGAGCATGCGGAGCCCCGTGCCGGTCTGTTGCTGAATCTTCTGGATTCCGCCACCGGCCGCCGACAGCACCACGTGTTGCCTGGGAATCTCTGCCGCACCGCCGTGATCCGTGAATTCCGGACGAGTGACCATCCATTGCCGCAGCACTCCGGACAGTTCGGTTTCGATTGATCCCAAATTCGCCCCCGCCTGCAATCGGCCTATGGCATAAAGCCAGGCATTGTCGGGTTGCAATGATGCTGCATTCGACCCTTCCAGGATCGGTTCAGTGGCCAGCGGCAGCCACATGTCGGGAGGAAACGGCGCAATCCGATCGCCGTAGAATCCGGGCGGAGCAATGCCGGCCACGGCAAATGCGTGTTGATCGAGATAGATTGTGGCGCCGACCACGTTTGGATTGCCACCGAACTCCCGCTGCCACGCAGAATAGCTGAGAACAACCACAGCTGGAGCGCCCGTTCGGTCGTCGCTTGCTGAGAACGGACGCCCTGCGAAGGCATTCACGCCAAATGTGGTGAAGTAGTTGCCGGAGACATATTCGGTGCGCATGGACTGCGCGGGAGAAGCCCCCCATCGCATCGTATACCTCCCTGCACCCGACTGCGCCGCGGCCAGCTGCTCGAACTCTGGCGTTGATTGCTGGAACTGGCGGAAAAGATCATACGAAAAGAGGTCGAAATCTCCGTCGTCATTTTCAAAGCCGTCGAGGTAACAGCAGTCCGTCCGATCGCCGATCCGATAGAGACTTGCCGGATCGGCAACAGGCAAGGAACGCAACAGAATGCCTTGTACCAGCGAGAAGATGGCCATGTTGGCGCCGAGACCCAGTGCAAGTGTGAGGATAACGATCGAGGAAAACCCCGGAGCCTTGCGCAGCCTGCGCAGCGAATAGTGCGCATCGCGCACCATCGATTCCAGCCACAAGGTCCCGCGGCGTTCCCGGCATTCTTCTTTGATTTGTTCCATGCCGCCAAACTCGAGGCGCGTGAGCCGGCGGGCTTCGTTCTCCGGAATGCCGGAGCGAACCTTGTCGGCAACCTGGGACTCGAAGTGGAAGCGCAATTCTTTGTCCAGCTCGATTTCCATTCGTTCGCGAGCAACGAGCCTTCGCAGCCAGCTCATCAGATTCCCTCCGCGGTTCCTTTGAGAATGAGGCCCACCAAGTCCGTGAGGCGCGTCCAGTTTTCGGTTTCGGTCTTCAGTTGTGCCCTGCCTTTAGCCGTGAGCTCGTAGAACTTGGCTTCACGGCCGGTCTCGGAGGGTTTCCAGTGCGAGCTCAGAAGCGTCTTGTATTCGAGCCGGTGGAGGGCCGGATAAAGGGAGCCCTGCTGGACCTGCAAAGCCTCGCGCGATATCTGCTGGATTCGCTGCGCGATGGCGTAGCCATGAATCGGGCCAAGCGCAACGACCCTCATGATGAGGAGATCGAGAGTGCCTTGCGGAAGATCGAATTTGTCTTCGACTTTTTTCATACCTATGGCTTCTACATATACACGCTTACCTGTAGAAGGTCAAGGCATATCCAGGGCGGAGCCAATCATGCGTCTTGTTGCAGAAGCTTCGCAGGGGAACCCACTACCTTCGGATAGACACTGGACTTACCCCTGCCGGTCACGCCCGTGATCTTGCTCAGCTGGCCTGATGGCACCCACAAATCGCGCAGTGATCGATAGCCTTGGTCAGACGCAGTGCGGATCATCAGAAACAGGATGGCTCGGCTGCCGTTCAAAACGGCCGGTATCAGTTGCACTGGTCTACGAGTCACTGTGCATTGGTTCACGAGTGACTTGATGCCGCTTTGAGAGAACAAGCCAACAGGCTACCTTGCTCATCGGGAGTGCCTACCGTGGCCTTAATCCGCTCCGGCAATGCCTCTGTCTGCGCATAAACTTCCAGGCCTTGGGCGCTCATGCGCCGAAAGGATCGTTCATTGAAACCGTTTCAGTACGGTCAATCTGCTCACCGCCGCGTTGACCTCGGCGTAAGCTTGCACGGCAGCGCTCTTCGTCTTTTCAATGAATACAAAAAGATGGCGAGCCGGATAGTCCTGGGTGTACCCTTGCGAACACGACCTGAACCACACGCAACATGAACCCAGGAGATTGAAATGGAAAAACACCTCTCCACACTTGGTTATTGGCTAGGCTTGATCTGCACTGTCCTCGCGTTGATCTTGCGGGTGATCAGTCGTTTTCATGTCATTGATGTCCCCATTGGTGGTGGTAATCGGATTGACTTCGGGAGCTTCCTGCGTGCTGCAGAACTGTTTTTCTTGCTTTCGATCGCCAGTTGGCGCCGGGGTGCAAAGGCCTGACGCAAAGCGAGTGTAACGCCGGCTCGAACTGCACGCTTCGAGATTCGGGCCTGACGATTGGGTCTGTACGAGACAATGCGAGGATGAGAGTGTGACTACGCTCGCGATTGGACGCACGAGGAGGCATTGCTAACGCTGCGCGCCATCGTGAGGCGACGCATAATCCATCTTTGAGGAGACGCGAATGGCGCGGTTAGATAAAGTTGAATTGTGTTGCAAAGAGCCTCCCACTCAGGCCACCCCTGGGTATCGGTATTTCGCGGCCCGACGAGGGCGATTCGCATATATTCTGCTTATCCTGGTCGCCCCAGTTTCCCTTCGCGCCGTGGCACAGACCGCGCGGTCGTATGTTGCGACAGCCCCCGGCGGCGCGGCGACGCAGGAGTTGCTTCCTCTCGCGTTGCGGAGTGCAGCGGAGACATCCGCATTGAACAACCGCACGGCGCTCGTGAGTGGCGCCAATACTCGAAAGGTAATTGTCATTGGATTTGTAGGCGGGTTTGCTCGGCACGATGACCCGGGCCATCCTGAAGTGCAATTTGCCGAATATCTTCGAGACCATTATCGCCCTGACATGTATGCCGAGGTGTTCGGAAATCATGACGGGAGAAAGGCCCTTCATGAAGTCCTGCGTCTCCTCGACGGCGATGGAAACGGCAATCCGTCGTCTACCGAAAAAGAGCAAGCGAGAATCATCCTCTACGGACACAGCTGGGGAGCTACAGAAACAGTGGTATTTGCTCGAGAGTTAGGAAAGCAGGGCATTCCGGTTCAGCTCACCATCCAGATGGACAGCATCGCAAAATTGGGCCGTGACGATTCGAGGATCCCCTCTAACGTGGCAAATGCGATTAATTTCTATCAGTCGCGGGGGCCGCTTCATGGGCTCACGGAGATAGTCGCAGCCGACCCGGCTCAAACGACGATCATCGGAAATCTCCAGATGACCTATAAGGGCCACCGAATTAATTGTGCAAATTATCCCTGGTATGCTCGAACATTCAACAAGCCACATCATGAAATTGAGAATGACCCACGGGTTTGGGATCTTGCGGCCTCGCTTATCGATTCCGAAGTCGAGGGCACGACATTAACAACTCGGATTTCGTCGTCATGGAAGCCGATTGTCAAATAGTTCAGGTGCACACTCGGGCGAGTCTTTTGGTGTTGCATCCCGTCTGAGTCTCACTGGTTTCGGAGATTCCTGCTATTTCGAAATGCCGACGCGGTGCATGAGATCGTCGAATCGAGGGTCGGAACGGAGCGGGTCAAGGCACGGATCGACCTTCAGATACACGAGCCCCGCATCGTGTGCCTGAAATGCATCCTCAAGCCACTGGAAGGCATCTTTCTTGTCGCCGAGGCCGGAGTAAACCAGCGCGATCTCGTATCTCCCCACGCCATCCTTCTCAACATGTTCCTTAAGGCGTGCAATGATTCTCCTGGCCGCGTCCGACTGGCCTGCACGCGCATAGGCGTTGCCCAGATGTCCCAGGGAGTACGGCCCGTTGCCCGAGCGGAGAAATGCTGCAATGGATTCTGACAGCATGCCTTTTTCTGCGTAGATATCACCAATCAGGAAGTCCCAGTCGGGGAGATTGATCTTCAGGCCCTCCACGGTTTTGGTCACTGCGAGCGCCTGATCATAGCGTCGCGAAAAGTAATAGATGAATCCTTCGGCATGGAATGTGCTGGCAGAAACTGGATCGAGATCGACACTCCGCTCAATCTGAGAGATCGCCTCTGGAAATTGACCCGTGCGAACGAGATAGAACGCATATTTCTCGTGGCTGGTTGCAGCGTTCGGATTGAGTTCGAGTGCGCGATGAAACTGTGCTTCGGCCAACGGCCAGTCGCGGTCAAGTGTCATGGCCGTGTTACCGCGTTCGGCGTGGGCCTCAGACAAGGAGTCATCCAGCTCGATTGCCCGGAGCGCTTCTTCCTTCTGCCGGGTGAACGCGCGCTCGTAAGGCATCCGCCCCGACTCACCGAGCCTGCCGTAGCAACTGGCCAGCGCTGAGTGTGCCTCGGCATAGCCGGTGTCCTTAACGATGGCGCGATTGAAGTAATCGATGGCACTCTTGCAATCGTCTGCCTGGCGCAAAAGAATTCCATGCAGGAAGAGGTCCTGTGCCTCTGAGTCGATGGGATGGCGCCGGGCCAGTCGTGCCTGTTCCTGAGGTGAAACCTCTGTGCTGATCTCCTCAGCGATCGCCTTTGCCACTTCGCCCTGCCAGTCCAGAACGCCGGTGAGGTCGCGAACATAGGTATGTGCCCAGACCGGGCGGTCAGCGCGAGCATCGATTAGCTGCACGCTGATGCGTACCTGGTTGCCCTCGCGGAGCACTCCGCCTTCGATGACGCCGTCCACTTTCAAATCGCGGGCAATCTCCGGCAGTTTCTTCTTCGTCCCTTTGTAGCTCATCGACGACGTCAGAGATATGACGCGCAAGGCGGAGACCTGGCCAAGATCATTGATCAGCTCTTCCGTCATTCCGTCGGCGAAATAGTCCTGCTCAGGTGCGCCCGAGAGGTTCTCGAGCGGCAGAACAGCGATGGAATGAATCTCGGCGGGAGCATTTGAGGATTTGCCCCAACGTTCGAAGACGATAAAGGCGCCAATGGCCAGCAGAATGAGCGCCAGGGTCGCTGCGACGATGAAGCGTCCTTTGCCGATTTGTACCGGTTTTGGGGCCAATTGCGTGTCTTGCAGATGGGAATGGGCCTGTTTTGTTCCATGAGGTTGCGCGATTCCGATTTCTCCGGCACCCTTAGCGATGCGATCCGCGCCGGCGGATTGCGCATTCGCTGCTAGGGGGCTCTCTGGCGCATAGGGAGGAAATTGAAATCTGGGTACGTAGGAGCCTGCGGGCAGCTCGATGTGCACTGGTGGCTCTTGCCGACCCAACTCACTGTAGAATTGCGCGAGCTTTTTGCGGACTTCACTGGCGCGGACCCGGACGACCGAGTCGTTCCCCGTGTCGTAGCTGATGGGACGGCTGAAAAGCTCGGCCCCAATCATCCGCTCGCGAAGCGCGTCGATTTCTCCTTCGAGCGTGTGCTGAACAATGAGCCGGAGAAACTCCTGCGTTCGCTTGCTGCCGGCAAATGCATGGCTTGCCAGGATTGCTTCGAGGTGCTGGCGCACAACGGCCGCATCTGCAGCATTGAGCACCTCCGGCTCGCCCACCGAGGCTCGTAGGCCACGCAACATCCGCCCCCCTAGCTTCTCCTCAGTTTCCTAATATAGCACCGGATAAATTCCGGATCCCGGCTCGCGTAACGTCCTCCCTGGAGGATCCAAGCATCTATAAGTGCTTGAGAATACGCGGGATGCGCGCGTAACGTCTCTCTGATCCGTTAATTGCGTGACAAACTTGTGCGGTTGGTGTTGGAATTCCGTTGTTTTTTGAAGATCAAGTTCTGGGCCGATTTCCGATGTATTGCCGTCCTTTCGAAGACTGTATTCCCCACGGGCAGGCGAAGCCAAAATCCGCTGAACCTCGCAGCTTAGGAGTCGGACATCCGTTGCTCAACCACACAACTCGGAGTCGTGACAAAGATTGCCGTGGTAGGAAGCTCCTTCCCAGGAAGATTGCAGAAGTGTCTCTACACGGTCGTGGGAGGGGCTGTCTTGTGCCTGGGCTCGGGAGCTGCAGCGCAAGTTGGGCCGGAACAGGCGGTCCGCCTGGCTATGGACCACGGTGCCGAAGCGATGTCGGCAGGAAATTTCAGTGCTGCAGTTACAGCCTACACGACGGTGACACAGCGCGCCCCTGGTTTTGCCGAGGGTTATCTCGATCTTGGTCTGGCGCAGTTTCAGGCAGGCGAGGTAGACGATGCAAAGAAATCGTTGCAGAAAGCGCAGCAACTGAAGCCTGAGCTGCATGGACCCAATCTCTTTCTCGGGATCATTTCGTATCGTCAAAATCGATTCAAGGAAGCGGAACAATTGCTCGAACGGGAAACGCGGCTTGATCCGCAAAGTGTCAAGGCCTATATGTGGCTGGGCGTGTGCCGATTAGCCGAGAACGATCCGCAGGGTGCGATCGCACCGCTCGACAAGGCCTACGCCCTCGATCCCAAAGATGCCGACATCCTGTACCACCGCGGACGCGCTTACATGCTTGTCGCCAACGCCTCTTACGATGCCATGTTCAAGCTCAACGGTGATTCGGAGCGTGTTCACCAGGTGTTGGCAGAAGCCTATGCGCAGTCGTATCGCAACCAGGAGGCAATTTCAGAGTTCGAACTCGCATTGAAGATGGCGCCGCATCAGCCGGGCCTGAACGAAGAGCTGGGTGATCAGTACTGGGCGGTCGGCAATCTCGACAAAGCGGAGGGCGCGTATCGCGACGAACTGGCCATCGATTCCAATGCGAACACGGCGATGTTCAAATTGGGGAGCCTGCTGGTTCTCAATCAAAATGCGAGCGGCGGGATTCCTTTGCTGCGTGATGCGCTTCGCGGCGACCCCTCTCTGACCGATGCGCATTACTACCTCGGGACGGGGTTGATGGCGACCGGCGAACGTCAACAGGCAATCCACGAGTTTCAACTCACCATCGCCACCGACCCCAAAAATGATCGCGCCATGCTCTCGTACTACAAGCTGGCGCAGATCTACCGCGGGCTCGGCGAGAGGTCGGACGAAGAGGCGGCAATGCAGAATTTTCTGCGCATGCGGGCCGCAACAAAGCAAAGACAGGAGAATCATTCCGCGCAGATCGCGCACAGCAGATCGGAGCTTCCAGTCGGAGATCCAGAACTTGCGGCAATCCCCGGTGCGGCCCCGGAGAAGTAAATCTGGGCCTAAAGAACAGAGGAAAGCAGAGATTGAGTTTCTGACTGGAATCCGAATAATCCCAAACTCAGGTAAACGTTTCCTCGGGAGGCAAAATATGAATTCGAATTCAACTCCGGAACGCAAAGTCGGATCTGGCTGGAGAGCACTCATAGCATTGCTGACGACCCTCGCCGCGTGCCCGGCAGCATTAATCCTGCTCTTTGCGACGGCGCGTCCGCTGCACGCACAGCTCGACACGGGTTCGATCGGCGGCGTAGTCACTGATTCGGCCGGAAGTGTCGTGCAGGGAGTTGCCGTTACGGCGCATGAGACCTCCACAGGTACGGATTACTCGACGGTCAGCTCCTCGGCCGGCTGCTACGTCTTCGCATCGTTGCGGACGGGAACGTATAACGTAAGCGCCGTCGCCCCTGGCTTTAAGACCGCGATCTACAACGGCATCGTAGTAATGGTGGGCTCGCACAGCGCGCAGAACATCACTCTTACCGTCGGCACGGTGAACCAGAGCGTAAGCGTAAACGCCCAGGCATTGACACTGGAGACGGAAACCTCCGAAATCGACGATTCGGTCACTCCCGCGCAAATGACCGATCTTCCATTGCAGGTCTCCGGAAATCTGCGCATGCTTTCGACGTTCGAATTCCTTGTGCCGGGCACGGTGGGGCCAGGCACGTCGAATGGCGGCGCGGGCGGTCAGTTGATGGATAAGATCAACGGCGGGCAAGATGAAGGGTCAGACTTTCTGGTCGACGGGATCACGACGAACCGACAGGAAAACGGCTCAGGCGGATTTGAAATTCTCGCTCCGAGCGTGGAGGCAATTCAGGAGTTTCATGTCAGCCTTTCAGGCCTGCCGGCCAGTCTTGGCCGCACCACGGGCGGGATTGCCAACTACAACACTAAGGCCGGAACGAATGAATACCACGGCGTGGTGTACGACATTTATAAAAATGCCGCTTTGGACGGCAACAACTGGTTCAATAATGGCTATCTGGCCACGGCAACCACGCCAGCGGCGCGCAGTCTTCTGCAGCGGCCACCCGACACCAAGAATGACTACGGCTTAACGATGGGCGGGCCCGTTCGATTCCCCCACATCTATAACGGAAGGGACAAGAGCTTTTTCTTCTTCAATTGGGAACAGTTGCGCTACTCGACGGGATCCGCGATCACAAGCCTGATTCCCACGCCGGCTGAACTGGGCAGCAACGGACAGTACTTTGACTTCACATCGACACTCGGTGGGCAGATCCCTGGTGCGTCCGATGCCTGCAACACCAAGCTGTACTTCGGCGAAATCTTCGATCCGAATACTGAAGTGAACCAGTGCCGGAAGCCGCTGACCTACAACGGCAACCTGAATCAGATCCCGATCGGACGCGAGAGCAAGGTGGCTCAGGCAGTCCTCAAATACATGCCTTCACCCAATTTGTCTGGCGCCGGGACCAACAACTATGCCTACGACACCAGCGATACGCCATCGCAAACGGTGTACAGCTTCCGTGTGGATCAGAACGTGGGCGTCAGGCATAAGATTTGGGCCTTTTTTAGCTCGAGAGAGAACACCGATCAGGGAAACAATCTTAGCTTGCCCGTGCCGCTCAATACCTGCTGCGCGGCCGACAACCAATTAGGCAAGCTGTTCCGGGGTGGCTGGGATTGGATCATCACGCCAAAGGTGATCAACTCGCTGACTGTGGGCACCAACCGCTCGTGGAACGACACTCTGTCACGCGCGGCCGAGTCGGGAACCAATTGGGACAGTAAGTTGGGAATCGCCAACGGTTCCGGCCCGGTTTTCCCTGGGTTCACGTTCATCGGCAGCCCGTATTCGAGCTTTGGTGAGAATAGCGGCGCCATCGATGTAGACAACGTGATCGCCCTCGACGACGCCGTGAACTGGCAGCACGGGGCACACAGCTTCAAGGTCGGCGGCGAGGTGCAGTATCACCAATACTCATTCGTGAGCAAAATCGGCGGTACCTGCAGCGGGACTTCTGGCTGCTTTACGTTCTACGACAATCAGACTGCGTCCGACACGACATATTGGGGACAGGACGGCAACTCTTTCGCGGCCTTTCTTATCGGAGAATCTGCCAGTGCCAACGACATCGAACAACTGCATGCGCCGCGGTGGATCACGCACGGAGCCGCTGTCTTCGCGCAGGACGACTGGAAATTCCGTCCGAATCTAACCCTCAATCTCGGCCTCCGCTGGAGTTATGACACACCGCGCCATGAAGCCGAAGGCGCCACCACCATCATGAGCCCTGCCGCGCTAAACAGCGCAGCCAACGGAATTCCCGGCGCGCTGGTTTTTGCAGGCGTAGGGGCCGGTCGCAATGGAAACAAGGGCGAAACCTGGGCCAACACCTATTACAAGGATATTGAGCCTCGCGTCGGTTTCGCCTGGACACCGGCATACATGGACAATAAAGTCGTATTTCGTGGCAGCGGCGGAATCTATTATGGCCCGCTTGTCTACGCCGACTACGGCCAGGGCACCGTGCAGGGATTCGTCGCCAATCAAACCCTCTTCACCGCGGATCCGCTGGATGGCCCTCAAGTCGATGCAGGCCTTCCTGCCGAGCCAACATCTCCAAACCTCGATCCGACGCAACTGAATGGGCAGGGAGTGGATTACGTGGCGCCAACCTACGGCCGCCCTGCAATGGTGGAGACGTGGACCTTCGAGAATCAACTGCAGGTGGCTCCCAATCTGTTCTTCACTCTCGGCTATCTGGGGATGCACTCCACGCGCCTGCACGGCCTCATCAATTATCCGAACGATATGCCGCTCAGCGGCTTGGCATACGGGACGGCGCTCAACCAGCCCGTCATTTCAAACACCGTCGGCGTGAAAATTCCCTATGCCAACTTCTACAACACCTGGGGTACGGGAGTGACCGTCGAGCAAGCTCTGCGCCCTTTTCCGCAATATGGATACATCAATACCGACAGTTATCTGCAGAACGTTGGGCAGTCAACCTACGAAGCAATGGAAGTGAAACTCGAACGCCGTTTCCACAATGGCCTGAACATTTTGGCTGCCTATACTTTCTCGAAGACACTTACCGACGCGGATGCGATTCAGCCGTATTACAGCACTCTGCAAAGCCAGGGCGGCACGCAGAATCCCTATGATCACAAGGCAGAGAAGGCAGTTAGCAACCAGGACATCCCCAACAACTTCGTGGTCAGTTATATCTACGAACTTCCCGTGGGCCATGGCAAACCGCTTCTGCATAGTACACCGGCTCCGGTGAATGCCGTCATTGGGGGCTGGCGTGTGAGCGGCGTACAACGCTACCTGAGCGGACAACCCGTCAGCTTCTTCGGCGCCATCGGCATTCCTGGATTCGACAATGGCATCCGGCCTAATCGCGTGCCCGGTCAGGCGACGGTCCGCACCGGCCCCTTCAATCCCTTCGCGTTCACGAACACAGGCACCACCGGATACAACCACAGTTCAGGTGCTTGTGCCACCGGCTACTGGAACTGCAGCGCGTTCACTGATCCCAATCCCAGTCCCGGTGTGAACATTCCCTACGTTTTCGGAAACATGCCGCGCAACTCTGCAGACATTCGCTCATTCCCGTTCTACGATGAGGACATCAGCATTAGTAAAATCATC
Organism: uncultured Acidobacteriaceae bacterium; assembly: GCA_963758785.1. Lineage (GTDB taxonomy): Bacteria > Acidobacteriota > Terriglobia > Terriglobales > Acidobacteriaceae > Telmatobacter. The sequence continues at coordinate 283,919 of CAVWXA010000002.1, read as the reverse complement.
CCCATCCACGAATCCATACAGGCGGAGTTCAGTGGTCAGATGTTCGATGCCTTCAATCGGCACATCTTCAACAAACCCGATTCAGGCGTTCAAGACACAGGCTTTGGTCAGGTAGGCAGTACGCTGCTCGGACCCAGAAACATCCAATTTATGCTGAGGATCAACTACTAGATCAATTCAGCACACAAGTCCAAACCGCGCAAACGCGCCGCGTCGTAACCCGGTTGGCTCGAAATATGGAGAATTCAATGTTCCAGGTGCGCGTTTTCGCAGTGCTGTTCCTTTTTGTGATTGCTCCAGTTCTCGGGAGCCAGGAGCCCCAGGCGCTTGCTTTACGCGGGGACTACCAGTTCACGCATGACCCTTCGATCGCGATGGAGGATGGCACCTATTACGTCTTTGCGACAGGCAAGGCACCCGATGGTGGACAGTTTGCCGTGCGCTGTTCCAAAAACCTCACAGATTGGAAACTGTGCGGGCACGTCTTTAAGGAAATACCCTCGTGGATTCGTGAATCGAGCCCACGCACGAAAGAATTGTGGGCGCCGGATATCTCCTACTTTCATGGCGCCTATCATCTTTACTACGCTTACTCCGTTTTCGGAGCGAATACCTCCGGCATCGCACTGGCGACAAACGTGACTCTCGATCCAACAAGCCCACGTTATGCATGGAAGGACGAGGGGCTCATATTGAAGTCAACCGAGACAGACGATTTCAACGCGATTGATCCGAATATCGTTCTCGACAATAAAGGCCAGCCGTGGTTGAGCTTTGGCAGCTTTTGGAGTGGGATCAAAATGCGGCGCATCGATGCAATTACTGGCAAACTGGCCGAATCGAAGCCGGATCTCTACGCGCTGGCATCGCGGGCCAAGCCTGAAAATGCTGATCCACCCAAACCGGGACTACCACCGAACTGGGAGGCGATCGAAGCGCCATTCATCGTTCGGCACGGGGATTTCTATTATTTGTTTGTCTCCTTCGATCTTTGCTGCCGCGGGATCCACAGTACCTACCGCATCATGGTCGGCCGTTCTCGAAAAGTGACCGGCCCGTTTGTCGACGCAGACAATAAGCCGATGCTGTCGGGCGGCGGCACGCAATTGCTTGCCGGTAATGCGCGATGGCTGGGACCGGGCGGCGAGTCGATTCTTCAAGAAGCGGGCGGCGATGTGATGGTTTTTCACGCCTACGATGCACAAACCGGAAAACCCGCGCTCCAGGTTTCCACGATCGCATGGAACGGGGGTTGGCCGCACGTTGCCTTGGGAATGATTGACGAATCGAAGTAGAAGTCTGCGAGACTGGCAGCTCCTGTCGCGCCATTGAATGTAGTGCGCCTCTCAGATCCCGATGGTCCTATCGTTGAGAATTGGGGGCCGGCTTGTCAGTCTCAGCGTTCCCCTCGCATGCTTTGCCCACGCACAGCATTCCGGTGACACCTTGACCTTCGGTGATAGTGTAGATGCGATCGACCGCATTCAGTCTGACGGTCTCTTTCGCGCCTGATGGCCAGTGAATCTCAAGAGAGCCTGCATCGGTAGCATCGCCCAAGCCAAAATGGAGCCGGCGATCATTTGCGGAGATATAGCTTCCGCTGGCAAGCACATCCTGGCGTTGGCGCATGCCGTTGGCGGTGAGATAAGCAGTGGCACAAGTCGCGTCGCGAGGGCTCTTGGGGCCGCCCACGAGCCCTATCTCAACCCAGTGATGATGGTCGGGGTTCACATTGCGCAGCAAGACAGGTGGGCCGTCGATCGGATTGATGACTACATCGATCTTGCCGTCGTTAAAAAGGTCACCGAAGGCCGCGCCGCGCGCCGGTGTCACAACTGCCAGTCCTGAGCCTGCGAGCGGGGGAACGTATTCAAACTTTCGTCCTTTGCCGTGTTGATCGGGCACGTTACGAAAAAGCAGGGGTCGCTCGGCAAATGAAGTGCCCCATTCGTGCTGATCGACCTGCGGGTAAACGTGGCCGTTGACCATGAACAAATCGGGCCAGCCATCGTTGTCGTAGTCGATGAAGCCATCACCCCAGCCGACGAATGGGACAGTGGTTTGCGCGACGCCGGCTTCGTAGCTCACATCGGAAAAGCTGGCGTCGCCGTCATTGTGAAAAAGCACCTTGTAGTCATCACCGAAGTCGGTGACGAAAAAGTCAACCAGTCCGTTATTCTCATAGTCTCCGGCAGCAATGCCCATCGAAGCGATCTCGCGCCCGTCTTCGTTTAATGCAAAACCCGACAGATAGCTGTCGTCTTCAAAAGTTCCGTTGCCCTTGTTGATGTAGAGAAAGTTCGGTTCCGAGTCGTTCCCCACAACCAGGTCGGGCCTGCCGTTCCCGCTGAGAGAAACAAAGATTGAAGTGAATCCATAGAATCGGCCCTTGTCCTCTACACCGGCTTTTGCAGTGACATCGGTAAAGGTTCCATCGCCGTTGTTATGGAAGAGATGGTCAGGCTCGCCCGCCAGACCTCGCGGACCGCAATTCACCGCGACTCCTCGATATTGGCAGAACGCGTAGCCCATACTCTTGCTGCCGCCTGTGGGGAGGTCGTTGCGGTCGAAGTGTACGTACCCGGCGACATAGAGGTCTACCAATCCATCGCCATCGTAGTCTCCCCATGCCGAGCCCGACGACCAGTTGCCCAACTGCACGCCGGCCTTTTCAGCTACGTCAGTAAAAGTTCCATCATGATTGTTGTGGTAGAGACGGTTCTTACCGTAATTACCAACGAAGAGATCGGGCCAGCCATCGTTGTCGTAATCGGCCACCGAGCATCCGTAGCCCCAACGGTCGTTGGTTACGCCTGCTTTGGCGCTCACATCGGTGAACGTTCCGTCGTGGTTGTTGTGGAACAGCGCCGCGTGGGGCGACTCCTCTTTGCCGTCAAGCGCATTGAACGTAGAGCCATTGACGAGATAGATGTCGAGCCAGCCGTCGTTATCGTAGTCAATCAAACAGACGCCTGAGCCGTTGGTCTCAACGATGAAATCCTTGGTTGGCGCCCCCATCTTGTGACGCCAACCCGCAAGGCCCGCTTGCTTTGTGATGTCTTCGAAGATTGCCGGGCCCTTGTCGGCAAATCCGCCGGCGGTGATGGGACGCTTCTGCGCGTCGTATACCGGCGCCGCGGTCACGCCCGAGGCGATGCCGCCAGTGCTGCCTTGCTGTGCGCGGCACTCCACCGCGTGAATAGAAGCGATGCACAGAATGCCGGAAAGAAGACTGCGAGCCCGCAGCAAATTAATCCCCCTTCGAAAGTGTAGCCCATCGATTGATCGCCAATGACTCTCAGGTTTGCAGCGGTGCCGGCTCGATAAGGGTCCCGGTAGGGACGCCCATCGCAGGGCGCCCCCCGGACAGATCCGTACGTGCGCGTCTACGCATACGGCTCTTACGAAGGATGTGTGGCGGCGAAGCGGGCATCAGGGTAAGGGTGTAGGACTCGGGGTATTGGAACCCATCGATCCAAGACAAGGTTGAGACGTTCCCATCGCATCCGTGCGCGCTGACTGCGGCGGACTAACACTCCCCGCCACAACCGGCAGACGCGATTTCTGAAGATGCGCAACTGAGCTGTGTTGCCGGGGACAGCATGGTACTGGTAGTAGCCCATAACAACCTTCCGGAGCCATTCACCGACTTCGGTCGTGCGATCATGCATCCGGCTGCGAAGCTCCGCTTTGAGAGCTTTGAGCTTGGCCACCATCCGCTTCTTCGCCGTAATCCGCCATACGATGAATTGCCCGTCGCTGCTGCGCTGCCCACAGTAGTGGGTGAAGCCCAAGAACGTGAAGGTTTCTGGTTTTCCCTCTCCCCGCTGCTTCCGGTCTCGGGCCGCGAAGCGCCCGAACTCGATCAGTCGTGTCTTGTCAGGATGTAGTTCCAAGCCGAACTTTGCCAGCCTTTCCCTGAACGCTCTCCAGAAACGCTGGGCGTCCGTTCGGTGCTGAAAGCCCACCACAAGATCGTCGGCGTAGCGGACGATGACGACATCGCCTTTGGCCACTTTCTTGCGCCAGACATCAGCCCACAGATCGAATACGTAATGAAGGTAAGCGTTAGCGATCAGTGGTGAAGCCACTGCTCCCTGCGGCGTTCCCTGATTCGTCTCCGACCACTGGCCGTCTTCCGATACCCCCGCCTTCAGCCATTTCTGGATCAGGCGAAGAACCCTCCGATCGGCCACCCGATGCTCGATGAACTTTAAGGCCCATTCGTGACTCAAATTATCGAAAAAGCCCAAAATGTCCGCGTCGAGCAACCAGTTCACTTTCTTCCATTGAATGCCCGCCGTCAGCGCGTCCAGCGCCTGATGCGGGCTACGACCGGGCCGGAACCCGTAAGAGAAGCCCTTGAAGTCGACCTCGTAAATCTGGTTGAGGATCGTCACCACGGCCTGCTGAACGATTTTGTCCTCCAGCGCCGCGACGCCCAGCGGACGTTGCCGTCCGTCAGCCTTCGGTATATAGACTCGCCTTGAGGGTTGTGCCCGGTACGTTCCACGGTGAACCCGGTTGTGCAGATCGATAAGCCGATCTTCCAATCCGGTTTCATACTCCTGCCACCTCACACCATCGATTCCCGGCGAAGCTTTACGCTGAAGCGCGTAGAAGCTGTCGCGGAGTAAATCGACGCTTAGATGATGGAGCAAAGCAGTAAACCGTTCCTGCTTTTTCCCCTTTGCTGCTTTCCGCACACCGTTCAGTCCCTGGGACATGCGTTTCCCGCTCTGTGTCGGGGGCATGTGAGATGGAACGATGTTCTCCCTCGGCTGTGTCCTTCCCTCCCCGACCTCCGCAGAAGCTTCCGCTCCCTTGTTCGGCTGGTTCACAGGTAGTACGACACAGTCCGACTTCTCCAGCGCGTGCATGTCCGCTGTGCGGTTTATGGCCTTTACGGACCGGCCTTGGTCGTCACACCAAGGCGTGCTGGAGATCTCCCGGTTCTCGTGCATGTTGTTTCTCAGCGTGCGCGGGTTCTTCGACTACGCAGGACCGGAACAGCCACTCGCGAATAACGCGGCCGCCGTGTTGCCTTCCTCCTACTCACCATGGAGTCAGCGTCCTGAACTACCGGTTTTTCGAAGCTCAATAGCCCCGCCCACCGATGCCTCCGTTCTACGCTTCAAGCGACACCTCACGATGACGCCTGCAAGACTAGAGGTCAGGATGGAATCGCTACTTCCTTTCCTGTAGGGCTCCTGCATCCCCTACAACATGCCGGTTTATCCCGGCGCTCAGTGAGTCACCGGCGATCCGGAATCTACGGGAAGAAATCAAGGTGTGGCTTGGCAGTCTTTAGGAGGTATTCGTAGAGCGCCTTTGCTTGCATTCCGTAGGAAGCAATCAGGGTGGATCACTGAGCAAGTGCCGCCAGTTGAAATCCCGGTTCCGCATTCGCTTTCGTAAACACTTGCGGACCTATCGGAACTAACCGAAGGGGAAATGCCTCCAGTTCCCATGGTGGCAACTGACCTCGCAATACACCAGCGAGGTTTTCATGACGAGGCCATTTTTTGCTTTTATCTTTCACATGCTGCGATTAGGCCTCAAAAGTCAGCAATTGTTAACCCTCGTGCTGCTGAAGGATGCCCCACCTCGCGGGCGATTTTCATTTCGGAACTTCAACGCGCGCGGATTTCCCAGCCTTGACATGTATTCTGACCCACGTTACGGCGAGACCAACGTAACGAGACTCATCATGGGCACTGATAGCCTTCCCGTTTACGACAAGCGTTGAAAAGGTCCCGCGAAAAGTCGGCTCCCAGTTTAAATCTGTCTCTCCCTGGTTGATGAGGATCGTTCTTCCGTCACCATAATGTCGCACCGTGATTGAACCATCCCCAACCGGCAGATTGCGCAACTCAGCCCACCCTGTCTTCATCGTTAGCTGAGGGAATGTGGTCACGACTGTCTCAAAATGTTTGCCCCTTGCAACATCTTCGATTGGAACAGCCCGCTTGACATTCACTCCCATCAGTCCGTTGACGATCGCTCCAATCACAGAATAGGACACCTCCGGATATTCTTGCCGCTCCCGACCGGGACGCGTGAGGTCCATAATCTCCGCATAGGCTGCATCGGGATCTCCATACCGGTAGAGAATTTCTGCATAGTGTGACTCAGGTTCGACTTCGCTTTCCCGTTCACTGCGCATCGTATTCAAAAGGTCTTCGAGAGCGCCGCGTGTTTTAGGTCCGTCGTCCGCAACATCGCGATAAAGCAAATCGGCGCCGGCACGTCCCTGGAACTGATGATTCTTATCAAGAAACGCGTAAAAATACTCTCCATTGGGGTTCCACCACTTCATATTGACCAATCCCTTTACGTCCGCAGCGATCCCGAGATACAACTGAGCCACCTTCTCGTCACCTCGAATTGCCTGGATTGCGGCAAATGAGCGGTAACCAACATACTGCGTGGCGAGCAAGTCGACGCCGAGAACAACGTCGCGGCGACTCTCCCCGTAACTTGGATCGCCGTGAAAGAAAGGAGGTGTCTGCGCGGGATTCTCCCGCGTCATGATTCGATTCAGACCCAAGTCCCATCGTGAGACATAGTCTGTAACCGTGTGATCGTAGAAGTTCAAAAACACGGGGTCTTCGATGTATGTCCTGTCTCCGGTCCACAGAAACATCCTGTAGCAGGCATCCAACACGTCGAAGTTTGCCGGCAGATTATACCAGAACTCCTTGTCACTCTTAAAGTCGATCGGCGCAGGATGATTCAAATAATTGATTTCCCAATAACTGCACCAGTCCTTTGACGCCGATATATTCTCTGCAAACCGACGGAGCATATTATGCGTGTATTTTGAAAGCCCAAGTGCCTGTGCACCGGCAACCTGGTGCGAAACGTCGCGCATGCAAAAGGCCCGGCGGCCCGGGAGCGCAGCTTCATACCATGGCCCGACAGGATCGCCATCATACACATAGGCCATCGCCTGTTGCTTGGCCCAGTTAAAGGATTGGACCAATTGAGTGTCCGAAGATCTCAGCTCGAGATTTGAACGCCGTATGCGAACACTTGTTTGTGCAATTGCCTGAGCCGATAGGGCAAACATTGCAAAGTAAGCGGCACTGAAAACGATAGTTGCCCGATGACAGACTCCGATACGCTTACTCATAGCCGGGACAAGCTGGATCCCAAGTTGAACGAGACCGGTCTCGGCGGGAATCTCCTGCATGCCATATTCTAGCGTCAAGCAGAGTGTTCAATCCTGATCGCGCAGCCTCAGCGGGCGGGCCGTAATCGCAGATTGACCATACAAGGACAGATATTCTAAACAACAGCAATTACCAAGCCGGGCGCGGACAGATCGCCTACTGTGCCGTTTTGAAGGCCCACTCGGCGGATGACTTCACCCGGTATCTGCAAGCTCTTCTCGCGAATTCGCACTTCATTTGAGATATCCTGAGCGTCATCGCCCGCCAAGTCTTGCGCCAAAATACGTCGGCCATGCAGAGACTCATCGAAGATGAACGTGAGCCTATCGTAATAACCGAACACGCCAAAGGGTCCAGGCGCGTCAGAGACCGTGAGTGTCACGTCACACGCCGGCATGTACCACGCGTTCCCTACCTGAGTTCGTTCCTGCGTTGCGATTGCGACTGCGCCATTGGGAAACCTTGAAGCGATGGCAAATGGTTTTTCACCCTTCGCTTTCACTTCAGGTAAGCCGATATTGCGAGTGATGCAGGCTGGGGCGCCTTGCCGCACCGTGACCCCGATGATTTCACTTTGCCAGGTCTGACCTCGTTCAAAGATCCAGGTGTCGGTGAGAACATCTTCGCTGATCTTCACTGAACTCGATCCCGGAGAGAATGGCGGAGCGATTCGCTGCCATCGGACTGCGCGCACAACTTCGTCCATCCGCCTTTTGGCCTTTCTTGCTCCGTTGAAAAACAGATCCACATCCTCCCCAGGCCTCAGTCTGGTAAGAGGGTGCCGCATGATTCCCATCGTGCATCCCATTGCCGCGGCCACGTAGACTTCGTCTTCAACGTTTAGCAGGCCGTGCACTTCAGCATCACCTTCTGCCCCCTTCAGCATTTCAGTTAACCGGTCAAGAGTTGTCGGCAACGATAGGATCGAGGTCACATCGTAGGTTCTGTAGACGTCGGTGTGCCTCAGGATCTCCATTCGCTTGGAATCCCGAGCCTGGACGCCGAATCGGCCACCTTCTCTCCAATCCCCATTCACGGGCAACTCCCCGTGTACATGCTCCAATGTGAGCGGTATATGTATCGCGTCGCGAAGGCGAACCAGGTTGAATGTCGGATCGCCGATATCGACTTTCCAGTACTTGATCGCAGCCGATTCACTGCGGCTCTCCAAGCGTTGATCCGCATCGCCTCCAGGTGTATTCCGGCACCAGAGGGCTGTGCTTCGCCAACCTGCCCCCTCGATCGCATGATTCAGTTTCTTAAGCCGGTCTTCGTATGTTCCCGTAAAGTCAGGAAACTTCGCCGGATCCAACTCGAAGGTCGCGGTACCTCCAACCTGCCACCCATCATCAAGAAGAAGATACAGGTCCTTGCGAATCTTCGGAAAAAAACTGTTGACCCACCCACCTTGTCCGAAAAGGACCTTTTCTGTCATAGCATCATGCGCAAGCTTGCTTCCGGACTCCCCTTCGAGTACTTCAGGGTTAAGATTCGCTAGATGATGACCGTACATATAATTCTGGGCCGCCCAGGTACACCAGTAGTTCGGTGCACCGGACGGCTCATCAGGCACGAGGTTGCGCACGGCTCTTCTTGAAGCGACAGGATCGGCAACAAGCCCCTTTGTTCGACCCACGATTGCAGCCGCCGCCATTGTCCGAAGAAATGCTCTCCGATCCACCAATTGCTGCTTCCTTTCAATTTTCGAATCGAGAAAACGGTACGCAACCGCGATCGTGTGTGGCGTTCACAAATGGGCTACCGGCGGCAATCAATCAATGACCGTCGCCGGCTGCCCTGATACTGCCAGATGTCAAAAGTTGAAGTGAGCTCCCAATTGAATATTGCGCGGCGGACCATTTGCGCTGGTGATTACGCCAAACAGAGAATTGCTGCTGCTGCAGCATGTGGTGTTGGGGTGTCCGAGATAGGCGTGATTGAATGCGTTGAACGCATCAACCTGCAAACGAAGACTCATCTCATCATGGAACCGTTCGGTTTTCGACAATGAAATGTCGGAGTCTACGTAACCAGGACTGACCGCCTTATCCAAACCGGAGTTGCCGATCTGATACAGCGCTGGGGTAGCGAAGCAGCTGGTATTGAACCATTCCGAAACCTTTCCGAGCGTCTCGACGCCTGGACAGGTGGCGTTTGCGCGGTTGCTCATACCATTATTCAGATTGTCTGACGTAAGGTGAACCGTCATCGGCTGTCCCGCCTGCAGAATGGTAATCGTGCTGACCTGCCATCCACCGACAATCGCCTGCACGGTTCGTGGACTCGTCGCGAGCCACATCGCGCCATGTCCGAAGGGAAGCTCGTAGCTAAAGCTGGCCACAAAGTTCTGCGGCACATTCGGCGCCTGCTCATTGCCTTCCCCGTAGTTCATGCGGTCCTGACCGGGAAGTGGGTCGAATACGTTCGTATTATCGAGCTCTTTCGACCACGTGTACGCAAGGCGGCCTGCCAGGCCATGCGACATCCGCTTGGTGAATTCGACCTGCAGCGCATCGTAGTTCGACTTGCCGTCGGAGCCATAGTAGTTAAGCGTCGAGACATTTGGCGACAGCGCATAAAATGGACGCCTTGGTGCCTGCGCGCCTGGCCCTGGCTGCGGGATGTTGATATTTCGCTCCCGGAAAATGTGTAATCCCTTGGTGCCGACGTACGTGACGCTCAGGGCGGTGGTTGAAGTGAGTTGCTGCTCAACACCAAAGTTCCATGCATTCGCGTTGTCTGGGCGGAAGTGAAGCGACATCAACGATGCGCTCGAGTTAGGTTGCGGAGTGACCGGCGCAGCAGTGGATAGCGCCACGAACGCGGGTAGACCGTGGTAGAAGTTCGCGTAAGCCGGATTAACGGCTGAGGCAGCACCCATAGTTGCCCACGGGGTATAAGCAGTCGACTGGGTCACAGAGTACTGCTCGAAAAATGGGAAGTTGCGTTCCAGGCTTCCCCCGATTCCGCCACCATTTGCGGTAAACGTGGTGATTCCGAAGGCTGCGCGGATCGCAGTCTTGCCGTTATTTGGAGAATATGAGAACCCGACTCGGGGGTCGACGTTGCCATAGGTGTTGTCCACGTTGGGGGCGCGATTGTTCGCTGTCGCGATATCGAGCAGGCCTGTATTCGTATCAAAATTCGACTGGCGGTTAAACTTGTCCACTGGCTGGGTCACTACGTCCCAGCGCACGGCAAGGTTCAGCGTCAATTGCCTCCAAACAAGAAAAGTGTCCTGCCCATATATTCCCCAAAGATTGGCACGAGTTGCTGGGTCGGTGTTTACAAATCCTCGGCTGATCGAAGAGGGAAGCCCCAACAGGAAGCTTGCGAATTCGTTGCCACCGGTTGCCCCGGAACAACCGGAGTTACCCGCGCAACTTCCGGTGTAGTCCGTAGTGAAATTGAATTGGCCATTTCCGCTCTGGTTCGCATTGGTCAGCGATGCCTGCAGTCGCCGATAGTCTTCGCCGAACACTAAGGTGTGCTTGCCAAGCACCTTTGTGTAGTTGTCCGTGAGCTGGTAGACGTTAGTGATGCGGTGGGCATCTGTCCAGCTCTGCGATCCCGTCTGAGCAATGTTGCCTGCAGAGATGATCGCAATTCCGGTCGCATTTGGGAATTGATCGACGTTACCATTCGGGATTCCGAGTGCGGTGTTTTCGTTCGTCTGGTAATCGTTTCCGAAGTCCAACGTGTAAAAACGGTTGAAGCCGAACCGAAGCTCGTTGGTCGATGTCGGCGAGAAAATGCGATCGTACCCGACGACGGCATTGTGCATTCGGTTTTGTGCATTGACGTTGCCGATGCTGAACCAGCGTGTGCCCGGCGACGGCGCAGTCAGATCGCGGTGTTGGTACGACTCGCGCTCAAATATTCGGTTCTTGTCATTGATTTGATAGTCAACCTTCTCATCGAACTGATTCGTGTCATCCGGTTGCGAATTTGCAGCAGTGTAATTTGCGGCGCTGAGGCTGGGAGAAGTGGGTTCAGGCCATATATTTGCCGGGCCCACCATACTCGCCGCCACCGGATCGAACCGCGACGAGGGGATTTGGTAAGCCGGCCCCCCTGACGAGTTGACAATCGGAAAAGGCGCTCCAGTTTGAGGGTCATAAATCTTCGGAAACTGACTCGTCAAGAAGTATCCCTGTTTCATCAGGTCAGTGGGCACCGTATATCCGGTGTAATAGACGCCATTGTTCAACTGAAGGCTCTGGTAGTCGCCAAAGAAGAACGCTTTGTTCCGGATGATTGGACCACCCAGGGACCCTCCGAATTGGTTGGCCCGATCCGGGGCTTTGGAGGAGGCATGCCACTGAATTGCGTTCAGCATGTCATCACGGAAGAATTCATAACCAGACCCATGGAACTTATTCGTCCCGGACTTTACAACGGCGTTCACCTGGGCACCACCGTATACACCTACGGTCGCATCGGCGTTCGCGGTTGAGGCTTTGACTTCCTGAAGCGCGTCCAGCGGTGGCGTGACCGTCTCGAAGGCATTCAGAAGTTCCATATCGCTGACGCCATCCAGCGTGTACGTTGTGCCCGCCCAGGGAAGGCCGTTCACCGATGCAGTGATGTCCGTTTGTGCGCCTGCGCCTGCGGCCGCTTCCGGAGCGCTCGACCAGCCGCTCGAGACGGCACCAGGAACGGTGTCGATCAACTGCGAGAAGATGCGACCATTCAGAGGAAGGCTTTGGACGTCGTGCTCGTTCAGTACATCGCCGAGGGAAGATTCCGTGGTGTCGACAAGCGGGTTCTGCGCTGTCACCTCCACCGTCTGATCCGCCTTGCCCACCTGCATGTTGATGTCCACACGATTGTTGCTGTCAACGGTTACGATATTGCCGGCCGAAACCGTGTCACGAAAGCCTGGCGCAGCGACCTCAACCCTATAGGTGCCAGGCGGCAGGTTGTCCGAACGATAGTCACCGACGGCATTCGATTTGGTGTGGGAGATGATGCCGGTTTCCTGGCTGGTAATCGTCACCAGCGCGTTCGGTACGACTGCGTTGCTTGAATCCTGGACAGTACCGATAATGTGGCCGGTTAAGCCTTGGCCCAGGGCCACAGGCAAGATTGTCAGCAAACATACGAGTATCAGCAGTTTGCTTTGAACGGTCGCTGCCCACTTGTATTTGGCCGTCTGATTGCGAATTGAATTCCCAAATTGCATATAGCCTCCTGCGGCGTTTCTACCTGGCGCTCGATTCGTGATTCCAAACACCCCAGCCTGATTTGATTACGCAATGGGTCGATCTCTCGGCCCCTTCGAATCTTCGAGTGCGAGGGGCAATCTTCCCAACCGCCCCTTGGTCTCTCCATACCGTGTTCAATGTTGAAGCCTTGCTGAAGGGATCCTCAAGCAACGCGGCCAACGGTAATCGCCAAAGCAGCAACTGTCTAGTTACCGGGGGGATACGAGAATCTGAAACTTCGTGGCTACAGCCAATATTCGCGGAAGTTTCACTCGCGTTACACGGCGGTTACACGCGCATTTTCGCGACTTCAGGCTGTGGCCACGCCGTGATCAAGGTAGATTGCTCTCGGCCACGGCAGTCTCTACGGCCTTGGAAGCACGTGTGACCACTCGACTCGACGATGAGACAGATAGAGTTTCTCTGCGCCGGTACTTCCCGGTCCTCGAACGAATGGTGACCCTGAAATGGCGTCAAATCCAATTTCGATCGCAACCTGAAGGACCTGAAACCCTTGTGATCGAAGTGTCCTGGCCTGGAGGTCAACGACTCTCGAGATACGGCCCGGCCTTATTGGGGGCCTGCTTGAGGAGTTGCGCCGCCTGCCCCACGTGCATTTTGAGGGGGGAGCCTGTGCACTGCTACCAGGGTTGCACCGAGTACGTCATAGCCCTTCTCGAGTCGGACTCGTACCAAGGCTTGAAACAACGGCATCGCGCTCTTTGCAACAGAAGAACCAGATGCTGCCAGAGCCCTGGAGAGTTCCTCTATTCCCGGGCTTGACGTTGCGAACAAGGTGGCGCCTTCAGTTCCTGTCGTGTCCAAACCGCCCAGCACTGCGATATACCGTCCGGGAATAACGCCCGACTGTATAGTAATGAGGCTGTAGTCCGTCCTCAACGCCTGTGTGTTCGGGTCGCGCTCTGTGCCGTAAGTCGCAGCCTCGTTTTCTCGCGGGTGGAGATTCATGATCTGAGCTCTCCATTGCTCATGTCGTGAATCCGGATTCTTGAAGTTGAAATCTCCCATGGTAATCAGTTGAGCGACCGCAACATTCTGGAATGGCGAGCCAAGCAAGATTACGTTGTGTTGCCGGAGGTCGTCAGGCGTCACATCTCGACTGGGCTTGACAGTGGCCTTCACTCCCATCTGACCAAACAGGCTCGACAACATTGCGATCCCCTGAAGTTCGCCAGTACCTGTGTAGCCATTCTCGTAGTAGAGTTGGCCGGCCTTGGCAACAAGTGAAGGGTTTGAAGCGAATTGCTGCGCCAGGTGCGAGTCGACAAGTGCGCCGCGGTCATCGCTGGCTCCTCGCCGGAATCGGAAGAGATCGTTCGAATCGTCGAGAAGGAAAACGGCATCTGGATACGCGATGACGGGAGCCGAATCGTTGCCGAGGAAACTGGCCCAGAACGCTTTCACTGGATCGGCTGAATTGCCAAGCGTCAACTGTGAGCCTGCGATTGCCGAAACTCCAATGGCGCCGCTTCTCAATTGTTTGTCTCTAACCAGGAAGCCCAACGCAAAGACGGCCATCACCGCTGCTGCCGTAACTACCACGCGGGTGAGCAATGACCAGCCAAAACCACGCTTCTCCCGACCCACACCTGAGCCAGATTTCTCAACATTGAGTTCGCTATGGGATGTAGTGGCTGGGGCACCTGTGCCCAAATCCGGAGTAGAGTCTCGGTTGAGTATTTCTGCTCGAATCTGTGACGGCTTCAAAACTGGGGAGATAGTGTCCCTTTGGAATCTCAACCAATATAGGGTCGTGACTGCCATCTGCATCGTAATACTCCGTCAGCTTCTGCCGTAACCTATGGATCTGAACGCGGACGATCGTATCTGTCCTCGGATCAAAATCCTGCGGGCGGCCAAAAGCCTCCACGCCTATCGTGTACTCCTTCAGACCTTCGGTACCTCCGTCAAAAACCTTTGCGGCCAGGAATTGAAATAGCTGCTGCAACGTGACGGCATTTCGGAAAGTAGCGGACCTGAGGATTCGCTGGACCTGTTGCTGACATTGATCGGGAGTGGGTACTCCAGTGTCGCTGGTGATCGGAGGGTCCGTGTAGATCAATCCAATTCCTCCCCAAATGCCAAGCTAAGCGACGGCGTAACGTCCTTCACCAGTTGCCCCCGCACAGCCCGCAGTACTCCGGATCCGAACCAAATTCGCCCCTCAAGTTCCTAATGCTGCGTTTGGCAGAAACATTCTATAGGAAACGCTCGCGTGAAAATATCTGCCGCCGCTGGCGAATACAGAAAGTATTCAAATCAAAAGAGATGACAGACGCGAGGTCATTCAGAATCCTCCTGATTCAAGCCGCGGCCAGTTGGCTTTGGGCCAGTGCACCTGAAGCTGCGGGCCGGTGGTGAACTGGAGCAGGTTCAGTTCCCTTTTTAGACACCTCTCTGCGCAAACGACGGAGCGGTACTTGGGTTGCGAACAACATTTTTCCAATTCGGTGAAAGATCGGATTGAGCTGCAGCCGGACTCACGGGATCTCCGTCGATCCACACAGTTGGCCGTCTCCTCGTTCTTCGATACAGCGCTAGAACGAGAGCCGCAGAGCGCACTGCACGATGCGAGGCGAACCGGCCCCCGAGATCGTTCCAAATGCTGGGCTGCTCTGCGTACTGTTGGGAAGATTCATGTTGACGTTATTGAAGACATTGAAGAATTCCGCTCGAAATTGAACATTGGCTTCGCTCCCATTACCTCTTTTGTAAATCGAAAATGTTTTGAAGGCTGAGAGGTCAGTGTTGACATACTTTGGGCCGAGCAACATATCAAACTTGGCGTTGCCATACGGGACACGCGCGGGTGGCGCGACAAAAGCAGCGGTATTGAAGAAGGCGTTCTGTGTTGCAATTCTGCTACGGCCACCCGGCAATTTCGGGTTTCCGACGACATTCGGTCTGTCGTTGTTGGTTCCGTCGAAGTTTGTGTCGGTTCCAGACGTCACGTTGAATGGTTCACCCGACTGCAGCGACGTCACACCGTTTATCTGCCAGCCGCTCAGTAGGATCTTGCCGAGAATTCCTAAGCGCTGAACGTCCGGGATGGCGTAAATATAGGACACGACAAAATTATTTGGCACATCGATCGCAAGCAGACCGCGGGAGCTGTTCAGGTCGTAGGAGTTGACAAGCGCTCCGTATCCGATTGCTTTCGACCATACATAGTTGGCCTCGATCGAAAAGCTGCGATCGAACCTACGGGTCAAAGTCGCCTGCAATGAGTCGTAGTACGAATTCGCGACCGGTGCATCGAGCGAAATCGCGGCAAAAATATACGTCAAGGGTGTCGGTTGGTAAGGGCGCCGGATGTTCTGACCGCCAGTCGTGCCGCATGTCGCGCTGGTGCAACTCGCGTTATAAATAGGTGAGTTTTCGTCGCGTGCGATGTACAGGTGGCGGCCAACGTTGCCAATATAGTTGATCTGCAAGCTCCATCTTGCGCCGTATTGTTGCTGGATCCCCAGGCTGTATTGCTGCACTGACGAAATGTACTTATCGTTCGGCGGCAGACCGGAAAGGCTTGCGCCGGAAAGAAATACAGCATTGGGTGAATTGGCGGTATATGGAAACGGATCGGGATTGGGAGCGTACGGTGTCACCAGGTTCGGGGTCTCAGCAATCGTCACAGAACGTAGAAATGGCTGTTGCACGAGAGTGTTGATGCCCCCCACGTAAAGAACAGGCGAAAAAAAGATACCGTAAGCTCCGCGAAGGGACGCCCGGCCATTTCCGAACAGTTCGTAGGCAAACCCTAAGCGCGGTGCAATCGTGTTCCACGGCGTATGCAGAATGCCATCTGGAATATCTCTATCACCAGCGGTAAGAAGTCCCAAGGGGGCTGTTGGAAAGCGAGTAGATTGCACGCCCGCAACAAACGTTCCAGTGTTGTTCTGACCGGTGTATGTGGAGTAGTACTCCCAATGGGCGCCCAGGTTCAGCGTCAGTCTGCGCGAGAGGAGCCAGTTGTCCTGTGCAAAGAGAATTGGAGTCCACGAATGGCTGCGCAGGAAAGACCCATTGTTTTGCGTGAGAGAGTTGGCTTTGCCTTCGAGAAAATCCGCGAATGCGTTCCCCGTAGTGGATCCGGTAAATGTAAAGAGTCCGTTAGCACTGCCCCCGCCCGTAGCGGAATAGCGGTCCAACATGGAGGTACCGCCAAATTTCATTTCGTGCCGGCGAATTACCCAATTGAACGTATCGGAGATGCCGAGCGTGGAAGAAGGCTGGTTGTTGGGGCCGGTGCCGTTCGTTCCCATCTGCCAATAACCAGCTATGGCGAAGTAAGTTTGCGCACCATAGCTGGCTCCTAAAGCTGCCTGGCTTCCCAGGTCAGGCAGCATATGCATATTTCCGTAGGTGTTGCCAACGATGTAGTGGTTCAGTGAGTAGTAAGTACGGATTGAGTTAACCCTGGTTGGCGAGATGGTCCAGATGTCGCTGGCCACACCGTTGTACTGCCCATCATAAGTATTCATGCCGGCGTAACTCACGATCTGGTTGCCCCCTATCGTCGGGTTGTCTGAGACGCCGCGCGATTCGAAGAACATAGCCGAAAACTGGTGATTCTCGCCCAAGTGATAATCCACACGCGCCATGCCCTGGTCAGCCCGGAGATTAGCATTCGCCGCCTGCTGGGGTGGGTGTCCGTAGTTCGCTCCCGGTGTTGAATCGCCCACCGGCACGAACGCGAGAAGATTCTGCGCCACCGGATCCAGAAGATCTGCGCAGATCGTAAACTGCACGCCATTGCAGGAAACGTTAGGCCGCGATGCGGCTGGCGTAGCTCTGAAATCTCCCGTGCGCTCCAGAGCAGTGGGTGTAATCAAGGAAGAGGAAGCTACGTTGGCCGGTTGTGTGATCCTCAAACCCTGGTACGAGAGGAAGAAAAAACCGTGACCATGCGTTGTGGGCAGAGGTCCGCCAAAATTTCCGCCAAATTGATTCTGATGCAAGGGTGTTACCGAGGTCAGAAACCAGTTCTTCGCATTGAAAACACTATTCCGGAGATAGTCGTAGGCGAGTCCATGATATAGGTTCGTTCCTGAACGAGTAATGGCGTTAATCACGCCACCTGAAAAACGTCCGAACTCTGCGTCGTAGTTGCTCGTCAACACGCGAAACTCCTGCAGGGCGTCCGGATTTGGAAGCAGGTTGCCTCCAAGCTGTGCGTCCGTGTTGTAAGCGCCGTCGAGATAGAAGGCGGAGCTATGCGTGATCCCATTCACGGTGAGCTGCGTGGCCACACGAGATCCCGTTGCAACATCAGGAACATAGTTCGATACGCCAGGAATGATTTGAACCAGGTCATACGCGTTTCGCCCATTCAATGGAAGATCCTGAATGCGTTCCTGATCGACTACGTCGCCGATCTGTGAGTCGCGCGTATCCACAAGAGCCGTCGAAGCCTCGACTGTCTCATTTTGTTCCATAGAGCCGACCTGCAATGTGAAGTTAACGTGGACGCTCTGGTTTGCATCGAGACGGATGTTCGCCTGTGTTTGCGACCGGAATCCAGTCTGTTGTGCGTTGACGTCATAGTCTCCGGGATCCACGACGAGGATGCTGTAGTTTCCCGCGGCGTCGGACTCGGTCGTCCTCGACACAGACATGTGCACATTCGCCGCGGTTACCGCGACTCCCGGAACGACAGCTCCGGAAGCGTCCGTGACCGTGCCGTAGATCGATCCGCTCGTTTCCTGTCCGAAGCCGGGTGCGGCGAGTGGCGCGCAACTCAAAGCGACCAGTCTGATTACGCAGAAGGCGCGACTCAGATTGAAAGCCTGGCGGTCCACAGTGCTTCGATCATATCGCTCGGGGCGCTAAGGAACGAGGCAGCCGTCTGATTGAGCCGCAGACACTGGTATGGGCAATCCGGTGTTTTGCAATCAGCGGAAGATCTCCGTGGCTATGTCCGGGTTATCCCAGGCTCCTCCTACAAACAGAATGGTGCCATCGAGCAACAGGGTTGCTGTATGTCCCTCGCGCGATGCCTTCATGATCTGGCCCGGGCTAAAGGTGTTCGTTCGGGGGTCGAAGGTCTCAGTCGTATTGGTCACAGGTGCATCGTCACCGGGATTCAAGGGCGTGGTGAATCCTCCGGCGATGAGCACTGTTCCGTTCGGCAGGAGCGAGGCGGTGTGAGACGTGCGCGCGATGGTCAAATTGCCAGTGGGGGCAAATTGTCCGCTGGACGGATCGTAGACCTCGGAATTGGCGATTGCCACGTATGGATAGTAATGCGGGTCGGTGATCCATCCGCCGGCTACGAGAACTCTTCCATCGAGAAGTAGGGTCGCGGTGGAACCGGTCCCGGTGCCATCGAGAATTGGGCCGCCGGTTGGAGTGAATGAGTTTGTCGCTGGATCGTAGAGATCGGGGGGACCGTTTCCGAGAATCAGCACCTTGCCATTCAGGAGCAGGATCGCAAGATGACCGGAACGCGCCACACTCATATTGCCCGCCGGGGACGACATGCCGGACGCAGGATCGTAGAGTTCCGCACTGGACGTGGGCTCGGAGTATGGGGGCGAAGTGGGTAAGGGTGTGACGCCGCCGGTGATGAGTATCCTTCCATCTGGCAAGAGCGTCGCAGTATGCCCAGCGCGGGCGATGCTCATGTCTGCTATAGGCTGGATGATTCCGGTGCCTGCCTTGAGGATTTCAGCACTGGCTGTCGGAACCGGTGTGACTGGATTTACATTTGGACCCGACGGTACGATTTTCGTGTAGCCGCCAAGGAATAAAAGATCGCCGTTCGGCAGAAGCGTCGCAGTATGATCGCTGCGGGTGACATTTGCCACGAATTGAAAGACAGACGTGGCGGGGTCGTATTGGTCAGCGCGGTCAATGATGAATTGAGCCGGTAAATCCACGCAGGACTGGGCGAATCCACCGGCGATGATCACCTGCCCACTGGGGAGCAGGGTTGCAGTATGCAGCCAACGGGCGGCCTTCGAGTCACCAGACAGGGAGAGGCCGCCGCCGACCGTGACCGAGGTGGTCGCTGTCTTGGTAGGGTCGGTCGTTGAGGTCGCGGCAACATGGTAAACGCCATCAACGGAGGGAGCGGTGTAAACCCCATCAGCAGCGATCGACCCGCCGGCTGCGCCTTCCTGAATGCTCCAGCTCACCGGCTCAGGCATGTTTGTGATGACCGGGTAGTTGACCTGTGCCATGGCGGCGGTAAAAGCCCAACTCTCGCTTTGCCGGATCGTCAAACTTTCCGGGAGGAGCACCAGGTGCACGGCAATAGCTGGTGTGCTGGTGGTGGGGGGACTGCCGGGGGTGACGGGTGAAGCGCTCTGTTTCGGCGGGACCGAAGTGCATCCGCTGCAGAGGGACACAAACAGGAGAACCGAGAATGCGATCGAAAGCTTTGGCCAGGTGAGATCGCGGAGAGATTGGTTGGTCATGTTCGGATCTCCTGAGGTGTCGTTGTAGCGACTACACGATATAGTCGCGCGAAGCGCAATTCCCAGAACCTCCCAAGAATGTGGAACAAATGACCCCTTGCATTTCATGTAACTTGCAGTCCATCCTTCGAATGAAGAGAGGATGAATCAAGTCCCTTGCTAATGCACAGCGATCGATCCAGAGGGATCAACCCAATCATCCTGCCCTGCAGGCGGGATGAGAAAAGACCATGCTGGCGAGGTGAGAACGTTGGATGGGTTCACCGTACCGGAAGCAGTGGCCGGGAACTCAAAGATGGCAGGCGCGAAATTAGGGAATAATTCTGGTGCATTGCTTGCGCTGACGTATCCGCTGACATAGATGGTTCCGGCTGAGTCCACAGCAAGGCCATTACCAGTGTCGCCAGGTCCCATCCCGGGTGTTGTCACAGATCGGATAGGCGCAACATTGCCGTTGGCAGCCGGGCCAAACTCGTAGACTGCGGTGGACTCTGCAAATGATGTTGAAAGGCACCTGTAGAGCACATAAAGATTTCCGGGATCGTCTAACGTCATGCCAAATATCGCATAGCCGCCGTCGCACCCAGCGCTTCCTAAATGAGTCAACGGTCCTGCGATGGTCCGCGACGGAGCGACAGGTCCCGTGTCCTCTGGACCGAAGACGACAATGGGCAGTTGATCGGAATTGGTTCCCACGTACAGGTTGCCCGAGGTATCGACGACCATGAACCTGGTCCAGATGATCGCGGCGGGTTCTGCCCCGCCAAGATCCTGGATATAGCGAACAGGATCGGCATTGCCGGTCGCCGTTGGACTGAATACCGCGATGCCCTTGCCATCGCTGACGAAGATCTCTCCCGCAGGGCTGACGGTCATGGCTTGCACGGCGGAGATCTTTGTCCCCGGCCCCGCGGGCAGGGACCGCACAGGGGCTCCATTGAGTGAATTGGCAGAGTACTCGTTAATGCCGGTGACAATGCTGGTGTCTGTTAAGGCGGGATCATTCACCTGATCAAGGGTATAGACATTTCCAGCGCCATCGACCGAAACCTGGGAACCGGGGATCCTCGTAGATGGAGCGCTCGAGCTACCCGCCGCTATAGGAAAAACCAAGGTGGAGATAGGATCACTTCCAGCCTGTACAACATACAGATTCTTCTGAGTAGGGGTGGGAAGAGGATTTGTCGCGGGCGTAGTTCCCCCAGAAGTGGATGATAGTGGCTGGCGTCCGTTGCACCCCGCGAGGACGGCCATCCCGCAGGAGCAAAGCGCAAAACTCAGAAGGTAACGGGTTCGACCCATGTTTTGAATCCTCCCTGCTCGTTGGTGGTAAAGGCATGCACGTCGGTCATAACCAGGTTTTGGTACGACGAAGGCGAAGGTTCACACCGCTTTCTTCGTTCGGTTAACCGATGCGAGACAATGCAATTCCCTGCTAATGCACGGCGATCCCCGACAGAGAGCCACCATAAAGCGACGTGACGGTATTGGTTGGGGCAACACTGCCGGAAACGCTAGCTGCGAACTCGAAGACTTGCGTGCCGGTCCCCGTGCCGCCGCTGACATAGATCGTTCCGGCTGAGTCCACGGCGACACCGCTGCCGGAGTAACTCGAATCCATCGCGGGCGTGGTAACAAACCGAGTGGGAGCTACATTGCCATTGGCTGTGGGGCCGAATTCAAGAACCTCGTAATCGGTTCCATCGCCGCCCTGGCGTGAACAGAGGCACAGCACGTAGAGGTTCGCGGCAGCATCAGTAGTCATCGCTGTAATTTGGGCGCCACCGCTCGTGAGCCGCGCCAGAGAGCCCGCGATCGTCCTTGAAGGAATGACCGTTCCGGTGTCGGTCGGCCCAAAGACCCCAATCGATGAATCGACCGTATTTTGTACGTACAGATTGTCCGCGGCATCAACGGCGATGACCCCCGGAACGATCGAGGTCGATGCTCCGCCACCCGATTGAGTATTTCCCAGGATGTAACGGACAGGATCGACATTGCCGGTCGCTGTTGGGCCGAAAACGGCTGTCCCTTTCCCATCCGAAACGAGGATCTCTCCTGTCAAACTGGCGACCATATCATTCACGGCGGCGATCTTTGTCCCGGGACCCACAGGCAAGGATCGCGCCGGGGCACCGGTGGGCGAATCGGCGGGGTACTCGTCGATCTCGCGGTCTGTAAGGATATAAAGATTCCCGAGACCATCCAATGAAACCTGGGACCCGGCAAACTCCAAGCTCCCAGATTGATCGCCGAAATCGCCGGTCATCGTTTGAGGAAAAATGAATACACTGTCGGGAGACCAGTCGCTATCCGTAGGCCAACCCGACACAACCAAATAGACATTTTGCAGGGGGGGCCGGGACTGATTCCACCCGGAGGAGTTCCGCCGGAAGTCTTTGTGGGTGGTGTCGAAGCGGTCACGTTGCAGCCTGCGAGGACGGCCATCCCGCAGGAGCAAAGCACAAAACTCAGAAGGCGGCAGGCTCGACCCATGGTTCGATCCTCTTTGCGAAGTACACGGGTTCAGGCGCAGATTGGCAATCCCCAGCGGCTCCCAAGAAAATGGAATAAAAGTCCCCTTGTATTTCGTGTGAGTTACCATCATTCTTAATCTGTTCGGCCCTGATATTCTGCAACTTCGCGCCGGCTGAGGACGTGCCATGGTGTCGAGTACCGAAGCGGTCAAAGCACAATTCGCCGGTTTTGAGCTCGATCTCTCCTCTGGCGAGTTGATCCGGAACGGTAAGCGACTGCGGCTGCAAGGTCAGCCCTTCCTCGTTCTTCGCGTCCTGCTTGACCGTGCGGGGGAAGTGGTGACGCGCGATGAGCTGCAGCACCAGCTCTGGCAAGGCGAGACCTTCGTCGACTTCGATCATGGATTGAACAAGGCGATTGCGAAGTTGCGGGATGCGCTCGACGATCCCAAGGCGACCTCCCAGTTAATTCAGACGCTGCCACGCCGAGGCTATCGGCTCACTGCTGAGGTGAACTGGATAGGACCGCACAATGGATTGCCGGTTCGGGAAAGGACAGTAGTACCGCGCCGGACAATTCCGGCCCGATACTGGCTTGCCGGCGGCTTGATTTTTGCGTTCCTGACAACGGCACTGTGGCTCAACCGTCAAATGCTCGCCGGATGGTTCAGCCGACGGCCAGTCATTCAGTCCATTGCGGTTCTCCCTCTGGAAAATCTGTCCAACGATCCCGATCAGGAGTATTTCGCCGACGGAATGACCGAAGAGCTCACCACCGATCTCTCCTACGCAAAATCGCTGCGAGTCGTATCGAGGGCTTCGACGATCGGATTCAAAAAATCGCTCTTGTCCCTTCCCCAGATTGCAGAGCAATTGCACGTCGACGCGGTGATTGAAGGAACGGTGCTCCGCGTGAATAACTCGGTTCGCGTCACCATTCGACTCACAGCAGCCAAACCAGAGAGGCAGTTATGGGCGGCGTCCTACGAGCGCGACGTGGGAGACATCGTAATGTTGCAAGATCAAATTGCCGCCGAGGCCGTGGCCCAGATTCGAGCGCAACTGACCCCCGCGGGACAAACCCGGCTCAGCCTCGAGAGCCGGATCAATCCCGAGGCGTACGACGAATATCTGCGCGCCCGATTCCTTCTGCGCCAGGAGAGTGGAGAGGAAAACAACAAAGCGATTCCTCATTTAGAAAGAGCGATCCAACTCGACCCGAATTTTGCAGCCGCCTACGCCGCCCTCGGTGAGGCTTGGTGTTTACCGTGGGCCAAGAGGAACTATCGAGAGACGTACGCCAAGGGTCTGGAGTACTCGCAAGAGGCGGTCAGCCTTGATCCGAATTCTTCGGAGGCGTACGCTTCGCTGGGACATTCGCTCATGCAAAACCACCGCTGGAACGAGGGAGAGGCGGGCTTGCGCCGGGCCATCGAGTTGGATGCCAACAACTCCTATGCGGTTGAGTACCTGGCCATACTATTAGCCCAAAAGGGCCGCGTGGATGAGGGCCTGCAGATCAGCCGCCAACTGGCAATCGCGAATCCTACCGCGTCCGATTTTCAGCGCGCGTATGCCAATCTGTTGTTTCGGGCTCGTCAATATGATGAGGCGATTGTTGTATGTGAGCGCATTATCGACCTTGAACCGAACCACCTCATCACCTACGGCACGCTCGCTAACGCCCTGGTGCAGGTCGGCCGCTATTCTGAAGCTGAAGTAGCGTTCAAAAAAGGGGATCTGCTCGATCCGGGAGCCCAGGCCTGGTTGTATGCCCTGCAGGATAACCCTCGAGCCGCCCGACAGGTCCTGAATGACAATTCGGCCTTAGTCAATGTCCATAGTGCCGTCGCCCACTACCTTATCGGAGATCGGGAAAAAGGGTTGACCGAACTGGCCGACCTTACAGATCGGTGGGATCCAAAGACTTACCACCTCAGAAATGATCCCGCCTTCGACCCCATGCGCAACGACTCGCGCTTCAAGCAAATTGTGAAGACTTCGGGACTGCTCGACAACTGACGCGCGCGGCGTCACGTCGGTGCAATAGCGATCACGAGTTCGGATCCGTCTAGTGCCCGCGCCCCGAAGCCTTTCTTTTTTGCTTGGCGACTTCCAGTTTGTTGGGATTGGCTGGAACTGTGACTGCCCGTAAAAGCGAGTTGAAGAGCGACTTGTGTTGCTCAACAGAGAATTGGTCGTCCCATTCTCGTTGCAATACTAGACCATGAAAAGCCGCGATAAGAAAGCATGCCAGTACATCCGGATTAACCCAATCCGCAATCGTACCCTGCGCCCGTGCCGCCATCACAAGTTCGGAGATAAGCTTACGCGGCTCTTCAAAACTGCGCCGGACCAATCGCCGGATGCCTGGATTGCGCTGCGCTTCAGCCCATAACTGCACACTCACGCGTCGCCGGAGTCGTTCCTTGGGGTTATCGAGTTCGTTCAGAAAGGCATCACGGAGTCGCTGCAGCGCTTGATCTGCCGGGCCCGATGCGATTGAGTCCGTTACAAGTTGCTTCTCCTTAAGCTGTCGGCGAATCGCGATCGCTTCGACGATTTCCTCTTTACTCTTGAAGTAGTTGTAAATAGCGCCGGGGCTTAGACCGGACTCCCGAACAATATCCTGCATCGTCGTCCGATGAAACCCATCCCTTGAGAAACAAACAAGCGCCGCACCCAGAATCTCTGAACGCCTTGAATCGAGGTACTCCTTACTGACTTTAGGCAAACAGGACCTCCCGGGACAAACCCGTTCTTAAGTACGAAACCCTTTTGGGAACATGCGCTAGAACGACGTGATAAAACTCATATCCTCTGGTCCGCGCCGCCGCTTTGTAGTACTGCTTTCGGTACTCTGCAGCGGAAAGATCATAATTCAGGTCAAGCCCGCATTCCTGGAAAAAATCGAATGCTTGCCTGGGCGAAATTCCAAAAGTCCAGGGCTCCTGCAGGCGCGCAAAAGTTCTTTGGACTTCTCTGCCCCCGGCGAAATGCGAGGGATTATGAAGGACTGCTTCATCAACGTACGTGAACGCGAGAGCCGTGCCTTGAGCCAGGCTGCCGATAAACGACAGCGTTGATCTGACCGCGTCCTCAGTAAGATAGTTGGAGACTCCCTCCCATACAAACAGACTTCGCTGAAGCGGGTTGAAGCCTGCCGCTTGGAGAGATTCCGGTACTCGATCGCGTTGAAAATCCACAGCGACGTACGTCACGTGTTCAGGTAAGGCCCCGAGGGCGCGTGCAATGTGTGCCTTTTTGACCGCGGACGTGTTCGGGTGATCGACCTCGAAGAACCGCGAGCGTTCTGCGCCCGCGATTCGGTAAGCGCGGGAATCAAATCCGGCGCCAAGAATTACGATTTGCGGAATTCCATTTGCAACAGCCGCAACGACGTAATCGTCGATCAATCGGGTTCGGGCAATGAGTGAAGTTCGCGAGCCGGGCCATCGGTAATCGATATATCGGCATAGCATCCCAGCGCAAACAGGATTGCGCGAGAGCAAGGCGACCAGCCGGAATGGGGCAGTAAGAAAGCTCTGGGCCATCCAGTCGTTGACGATTCGATCGTCTGGCCGGCGGGCAAATTCGATAGCTCGAAAAAGCGCATTGTGCTCGGCCGTCCGGCTGGGACTGTGTGTCTTCATGGCATCTTTCCTCCTCATTGTTATAATAAAACGAATAACCGTTCTATTATATACACACCTGCAACGGTAGCTGCAAGTGCGATTGTTTGGCTGTCAATTGGCTTTTTTGCTCGCGCCGTAATCCTTGAGGTGTATCGAGTTACCGATCTTCAGGGGTACTTCGATCATCATGTTTCTCCACGGCGTGTACGGCAGAATCTTCCACATCTGAGTGCTCAGCCAGAGTCGAAAGCGGGTCCGTGGCACAAACCAATCGGTGCCCCCGTCGGCGATGCCTTGGCATTTTTCCACGAATTCGCGCATCGAGGTTTCGTATCTTTCGAATGCCAAACAGTGGTCTCCCCTCGCCTCCGCTAGTTCGCCAGCCAGCACATAGGCGCCAACCACGGCCATTCCGGTTCCCATGCCCGAAAGCGGCGAGGCGCACCATGCCGCATCTCCCAACAGAGCGGTGCGGCCTCGAAACCAATGGTTCATTTTTACCTGGCTGACGGAATCGAAATAGAAGTCCGGCGCGTGATCCATCCACTCCAGCAGGCGCGGTACTTCCCACCCCTCCTCTCGAAAGTGTTCGCGCAGGATCTCCTTTTGCTGATCGCTGTTGCGGCGGGCATAGTCAAGCGGTTCGCTGGCGAAAAAGAATGACGCCTTCGCGTCTCCTCGATCGCCTCCACTGAAGATGCCCACCTTTTTCCCCGGAGCCCCGTAATACAGCCCGGCGTGGTCAAGATTCAGGTAGTTGGGAATGGTAAAAATGGAGACGTAGTAGCCGAGATAACGGACAAATTGCACCTCCTCGCCGAACACGACGGAGCGGACCTTCGAGTGCAACCCGTCTGCGCCGACTACCAGGTCGAACCTCCGTCGCCCGCCGCGCTGAAACGAAACGTCTACACCGGCCTCGCTCTCCTCAATCGCGGCGATGCTGTCGTCGAAGATGTATTCAGTCGCCTCCCGTGTGGCTTCGTGGAAGATAGCCGCCAGGTCGCCGCGCAGGATCTCAAGCTCGCCACTGGTAAATCCGTCAGGCATGCTGGCCACCTTCCTGTTGTTCCGGTCGACAATTGTGATCGCGCCGATACGGGTTTGCTTATCCTGCACGGCGGGCACAAGCCCCATGCGTTCGAGTACGCGCAGAGAAGCACCGCGAAAATCGATCGCGTATCCGCCCGGCCGCACCGCTGGCGCACGCTCCACGATGGTTGGCTGAAACCCGTAACGGCGGAGCCAGAAGGCTAGAACCGGACCAGCCACGCTCGCGCCCGAGATAAGAATGTTTTTGTTCTGCACTGCGATCTCCCAGTTTTTTGAAATTGTACGAATGTCTTAGACATATGTACAATACAATTGTCTGGTACAAATGTCTAGGGGCAACGTACGTGAACAACCGGGATGCTTTATTGCTGGCAGCCAAGAAATGTTTGCTCGAGAAGGGCTACAACCGCACCACCGCACGTGATATTGCTTCAGTGGCCGGGGTGAGTCTGGCTGCGATCGGTTATCACTTTTCCTCAAAGGAAGCTTTGCTGACGGAAGCTCTGCTGCTCGCGTTTGGCGAGTGGGACCAGGACCTCCAGCAGGCACTGCGGACAGCTGTTCCGTCCCACGTCTCGCCGGCTGAGAGATTCGAGGCCATTTGGGCGAAGATCATCGCCACGTTTGAAACTCACCGCTCTCTCTGGATTGCCAACTTCGAAATCTTCGCGCAAATGGTAAGCCAACCCGAGACCCGAAAGATCGTTGCGGGCAAGTTGCACTTGGCGCGTGCAGGATTAGCGGCGCTGTTTCTGAATCAGGACGAGACCACGATTGATAAGCACATCGTGCGGACTGTCGGCACCTTCCACCATGTGCTTCTCTCCGGACTCGTCCTCCAATGGCTCATCGATCCCGCCAGTGCGCTATCAGCCAAAGCTCTTACCGAGGCCCTCCGCACCACAGCCGCGGGTCTCGAGCCGAGCCCGGAAAATTCCCGAAGGCCGCGAAAACACCCGCAAAGAAAACGCAAGAAGGGGTAACTTGCGGCCATCCGCATATCCGTCTCTCGCAGGGGCGTTGGGCGGATCCTCTCGCGGGGGCGTTGGGCGGATCGAGGACCCGCAAGTCGGCTCTGCCCTTACCCGAAAAATATTGCCGCCGGTGCAGCCCCGCCAACTCCGCTCCCCTTGCCTTGTCAAGCTCTGACGCCCCTCACCGCCGGCTCCCACACTTGCTAACCCTCTGATTCACCTGATGATCCCCGACCCTCGAATCCTGATCTCTGTTTGCATAAAATTTCCTCCTTTCGGCGCACAATCAATACATGATCCATATCCGCTCAAAATGCCGTATTCGCGATCAGCCCACAACAAATGGAGCGCTGGCCAACGAAAAATGTGCCCAAGAACAAGTTCTGACCAAAAAACGCCTCGTAAGTCCTTTTAATTGGGAATCATAGCGAATAACCCCTTTGTTATCAGCGGGCTGGAGCAAATGATCAGAGGTACAACCGATTGAAGGGAAAGCACTTGAGCCCAAAAGGGGATGGGGGGGAGGAGTAACGAAAAGATAAACAGCCTGCGGTTTTCGAACTCGGACAGAAGCTAATCCAGCGCCTTGTGAAAGCGCAGAACCGCGAGGATCAGCACGCTCACGCCGAATCCTCCCATAGCCGCCATCTGCGGCCACAGAACATTCATCCCCACGCCCTTCAAATAAGTTCCGCGCAGCACCACAAGAAAATAGCGCAGCGGAATTGCATAACTGAAATCCTGCATCCACTGCGGCATCGCGCTGATCGGAAATCCGAAACCAGAAAACGTGATCGTGGGCATGATGAAGAAGAACGACGTGACCATCGCCTGCTGCTGTGTCGACGAAACCGTCGAGATCAGCAGCGCCACGCCCAGCATGCAGATCAGAAAAAGGACTGCGCCGGTAAGCAGCACCGTGATGTGGCCGCGGAAAGGAACCTGGAACCAGAGTGTTCCCACAACGCCGATGAGCAGCGCATCAAACAAGCCGATCAGGAAAAACGGCAGCGTCTTGCCTAGGATGAATTCGACGGGCCGGATCGGTGTCACCATGATCTGCTCCAGCGTGCCGATCTCCCGCTCGCGCACCACCGCGAACGATGTCAGCGTGATCACCAGCAGCGTAGTCAGGCTCCCGATCACACCCGGAACAAAGAACCAGCGGCTGCTCAGGTTTGTGTTGTACCACGGCCGCTGGTCGAGGACCACCGATGGCGCTGCTTTTGCCAACTGGGGCGCGATGCGATAGATCCGGTCCTGCCCATACTGCTGCGCGAAGCCAAGTGCGATCTGGCTGATGTATCCCGATGCGATCAGCGCGGTATTGGAATTGCTCGCGTCCACAATCACCTGCAACGGCGCCGTCTGTCCGCTGCGCAGTTTCTCGGCAAAACCGGCGTTAATCTCGAGACCCACTGTCGCATCGCCACGATCGATGAGGTCGCGGATCTGGCTGGCGTCGGTGAGCTGGCGCTGCACGTCGAAGTACGGGCTCGAAGTGAAGCGCGAAATCAGGTCACGGCTCTCCTGGCTGTGATCCAGGTCGAGCACCGCCGTCGAAACATGATGAATCTCAAACGTAGCTGCGTAGCCGAATACCAGCATTTGAATAATCGGCGGCCCAATCAGGATGAAGCGCGTCCTCTTGTCGCGAACCACCTGGATCAGTTCCTTGATCAACATTTGCTTCAGCCGCCCGAACATCGCTCGCATCTTAGTCCAGCCTCTTGTGAAAACTTCGCGTGGCCACCACTGTCAGCAGCAGCGCAAAAACAGTTAGCGGCAATAAATCGGCAGTAAGCATCGCGGCCGGCGTTCCCTTCAGAAAAATCTGCTTCAACAGTGAAACGTAGTACCTCGCCGGAAAAATCCGCGTGATCCACTGCAGCGCCGTAGGCATCTGATCAATCGAAAACAGAAAACCCGACAATAGAAATGCAGGAAGAAACGTGATGATCAGCGCAATTTGGCTCGCAGCCAGTTGGCTTTTCGCCACGACCGAAATGACAAACCCCAGCGAAAGCACCACGATCATGAAGAGCGCCGAGCTCACAGTAAGCGTGATGAACGACCCGCGAAACGGCACCTTGAACCAGCCAATGGCGATCAGCGCGCAGACCGCGACATCGAACATGCCGATGAAGAAATACGGAGTCAGCTTGCCCAGCATGATTTCCATCGCGGTCACCGGCGTTGAGATCAATTGCTCCATCGATCCGCGCTCCCACTCGCGCGCGATCGTCAGCGAAGTAAGGAACGCGCCGATCACCGACATCACCAGCGCCAGCACGCCGGGAATGATGAACGCGCTGCTCTCAAGGTCCTCGTTGTACCAGGTGCGCATTTCTACGCTCACCGGCGCTGGCTGCATCGCTTCGCCGTGTCGCCGGAGCCAGTCCAGTTGCACCTGCGACGAATAACCCTGCACCACGCCCTGCGTGTACCCAATCAGAACATTGGCCGAATTGTCGTCGGTGGCGTCCACCAGCGCCTCCACTTCGACCGGCCCGCCTTCGTTCAACCGCCGGGAAAAGCTCCACGGAATCACGAGCCCCATCTTGGCTTTTCCCGAGTCAAGCGCCTTGGTGACATCGGAATAACGATCCACCACCTCCACGATATGGAAATACTCGCTGGCCTGAAAGCGTTCGACCAGATCCCGGCTTTGTTGGCTGCCGTCCTGGTTGTAGACATACACTGGCAACCCCTTCAGATCGAGATTCACGCCATAGCCAAACAGAAACATGAGCGTCACCGGCATGATGACCACAATGATGAGGCTGCGCGAGTCGCGCAGGATCTGCACCATCTCTTTGGTCGCAACGGCAAGCAATCGCCTCAGGTTCATGCTGTGCGCGCCTCGGCATCGCGAGTAGTCGTAAGAGATACAAAAACGTCTTCGAGCGTTGGTCGAATCTTCTCGATGTGCTGCACTGAGATGTCGTGGACCGCCAAGTATTTGGCAATCTGCGGCGCGGCAGCTTCCGCATTCCCGACCACCAGGTGCAAGGCATTGCCAAAAACCGCAGCATCCATGACTTCAGGAGCGGATTGCAGCGCCTCCACTGCCCTTCCGAGCGGGTCGCACTCAACAAGAAGTAGCTCGCCCTTCATCGCCTCCCGCTTCAATTCCGCAGGCGTGCCGAGCGCGACGATTTTACCGCGATAGATCAGCGCCAACCGATTGCAGTACTCCGCTTCTTCCATGTAATGCGTGGTAACAAAGACCGTGACGCCTTCCAATGTCATCCGGTGAATCAGATCCCAGAACTGGCGGCGCGAGATTGGGTCGACGCCCGAAGTGGGCTCGTCGAGAAAGACAATGGGCGGCCGATGCAGCACAGCGCAGCCCAATGCAAGCCGCTGTTTCCATCCTCCAGGCAGCGTGCCTGTGATGAGATTTTCCTGCCCCTTGAGATTAGCCATTTCTAGCGCCCACTCGATCCGGCCGCGAACATCTTTGCTGGGCACACTGTAGAGTCCGGCAAAGAGCCGCAGGTTCTCAATCACCTTGAGGTCGTTATAAAGCGAGAATTTCTGCGACATGTATCCGATGTGCTGACGCACCGCCTCAGGCTCGCGTCCCACATCGAATCCCACAACCGACGCGTGGCCTGCTGTTGGTTTAAGAAGGCCGCACAGCATGCGAATCGTTGTGGACTTGCCGGCTCCATTCGGCCCAAGAAACCCGAAGACTTCGCCCTTGCCAACGGTGAGGTTCAACCGGTCGACGGCAACAAAGTCGCCGAATCGCTTCGTGAGGCCCTCGATCACAACGGAATTGGGCCGGTCATCCATGATGCGCCTCTTCGCCGGCGACTGCGTCCACAAACAGATCTTCAATTGTGGGCACAACCTGCGGCATAGAATCGAACGGGACGTTGGCGCTCGCCAATCGCGCCTTGAGCTCTGGCATGCGGAGGGATGCATCGTCGACCACTACGTGAATGCCGTCGCCCGTAAGCACCAGGCTTGAGATTCCGTCAGCGCGCTCGAGGGCGGTGCGAAGCCTGCGCGGCTCGTGCGAAGTCACGGAAAGCACCCCCTTGCCCAGCTTTGCTTTCAGGTTTGCAGGCGTATCGGAAAACAGCAACCGGCCCTGGTGCATGAGAGCAACACGATGGCATCGCTCGGCCTCATCAAGATAGGCGGTCGTCGTGAGGATCGCGACACCCTCGGCAATAAGCTCGTAAAGGATGCGCCAGAAGTCGCGGCGCGAAACGGGATCGACGCCGGTTGTTGGCTCGTCGAGCAAAATGACCTTGGGACGATGAATGAGCGCGCACACCAGGCCCAGCTTTTGCTTCATGCCGCCGGAGAGCTTGCCCGCCATACGTGTGCGGAATTCAATCATGCCTGCGGCCTGGAGCAGTTGCCCTGACCGGGCTATGCGCTCTGCCTTCCGCACGCCGAACAGATCGGAATAAAAGCGGATGTTCTCGTCAACAGTAAGGTCCTCGTAGAGCCCGAACCGTTGCGGCATATAGCTGAGAATGTGCTTGGCACCCTCGGGATCGCGCACTACATCGGAGTCGCCTACGACAGCCCTGCCCGCGTCCGGCGACATGATGCCGGCCAGCATGCGCAATGTGGTTGTCTTCCCTGCCCCGTCAGGTCCGACCAGGCCAAAAATCTCGCCGGCGCGCACGTTGAAGCTCAACCCGTTAACGGCTCGCACACCAGGAAAGCTCTTCCTTAGCCCTTCGGCCATGATCGCGGATTGGAGATCGTCGCTCATTGCTCCGCCGGCGCCGCATGCGATGCATTCGCGCTCGTCGCCAGTTGCAGATGCGCGTCGGCCGGCATTCCAGGCTTCAACTCGTGATTGGGGTTATCGATATCGATTTTGATCCGGTACACCAGTGTGACGCGCTCCTGGTTAGTCTGCACGCTCTTCGGCGTGAACTCGGCGTCAGGAGAGATGAACGAGATCCGTCCGTGATACTGCTTGCCGGGAAAGGTATCCGTGGTGATCGTGGCTTGCTGCCCCCAGTGGATGCGGCCCAGATCTGTCTCGGCAATGTAGGCGCGGAGCCAGATGTGGTCGAGATCGTCAAGCGTCACCACTGGAGAGCCAGGCTCGACAACCTCACCCAACTCCGCCTCGCGCACCGCGATGACGCCCGCAGATGGCGCGCGCAGCGTGGTGTAACTTTCATCGATCCGCGAGAGACCGAGATCGGCATTCGCCTCTGCCAGATTGGCCCGCGCGATCGCGATATCCTCCTTTCGGCTGCCTTCCGCGGCCTCGTTGTATCGCTGCTGAGCAGCTTTAAAAGTGGCTTCAGCGCGCTTGAGCGCTGTTGCAGCCTGATCGCGTTCCTGTGCGGCAATCTCATCCTTGGCGAAGAGTTGCTGCAATCGGTCATTGTCGAGTTTCCTTTGCTCGAGGTCAGCCTGCGCATCGATCACCGCCTGCTGCGACGCATTGATCTCCTGCTCTCGCGTTCCCGCCAGCGTGAGCGCGAGGTCTGATTGGCGAACATCCACCGCGGCTTCATCGATGCGGATCTTCTGCCGGAAGTCCGCGTCTTCAACACGCGCCAGCAAGGCGCCCTCGTCCACTTGTTGGCCCTCTTCTATCGGAAGACCGATGATGCGTCCCTGCACCTTGAAGCTGACGAGACTCTCATGGGCTTCAATGTTCCCAGATAACGTCGGTTCGTTCGAAAGGGCGGGCTTCTTCGTCAGGCGCGGATAGAAGTACACACCGGCAGCAACAGCCGCCACCACCAGGATCACAACTGGTATCAATCGCCTCATCTGATTTCAACCTCGCAAGCGGAAATCCATCGCTACCCTTCCAGTCGAGAAGCTATGGATTCGCGGAAAACTGCAAAATATTCTTCTCGGTGTCACCCATCGCGCGAGCGAGAGCAAACTTTGCGTCGACGTGGCTCGAAACCGCGAGAATGTAGTTCTCCTCTGCGCGAGCCAACTCATCCTGCGCCGTAACCACTTCGACGTTGTTCGCGGTACCCGCTGCAAAGCGATCCTGCGCCATTTGCAACTCGCGCTGCGCCAACTTCTGTCCATCGGTGGCAACGTTCACCTGCTGGGCCGCGGAATCGAGATTCAATAGCGCCTCGCGAATATCTTCATCCACACCGCGACGCATGTCCGCGATTTGGTCATCGATGCGCTGAATGCGGGTGGCCAGTTGCTGTGCCTCGCCGTCGCGATCGCGATCGAAGATCGTGAAATCGATCTGCCCCTGAATCAAACCGGTGGTGTCGACGCCGCCAATGCTGCGGCCTAACTCGCCAATATTGCCGTTGACGCTCAACTTGGGATAAAAGCGGGCGCGATTAGCATGCTGCTGCTCAATCAGGCTCTGGCGTTGGCGATCGAGCGAAAGATAATCGGCACGCGCCGCAAGCGCAGTGGGTAAAAGTCCCTCGGCCTGCTCCCCGGTCAAAGCCTGAAAGCGAAGCGGTTCGGCAAGCTCCAGCGGTGCGCCCGGATTCATGCCAAGGTTGCGCGCCAGTGCGAGCAACGATTGTTTGTATCCGTTCTGAACCTCCAGCAGTGCCTGCTTGTCGTTGGCAAGCTGCACCTGGGCGCGCAGCACATCCACTCCCGTTGCCGTTCCCGCGTCATGCTTATCCTCGGCGAGTTTCAGAAGCGCGCTCGAATCGGTCACGCGCGATTGCGCGGCTTGCACGCGCGCCTGAGCTGACTGCGCATTCAAATAGAGTTCCGCAATCACGCGAACAATTACGTAGCGCGTGTTTTGCTCATTCATTTTGTCCGCATCGAGCGATTGCTCGCTGGCTTTGAGCGCCCGATAGCTGGCGAGATCGACGATATTCTGCTGTGCATAAATCCTGAAGTCGTAGTTCGAAAACGGCCCGACTACGCTTGGAATCGGGACTCCGGGCAGCGAAATGCCAAACGCGCGCAAATCACGATTCTGGTAGTTAGCGTAGACCTGCGCATTGACGCGCGGCAGCAGCGCTGCGGACAAGCTGCGCGCTCGCGTGCCCTCGTCCTCCTCAACGCGTGTTCCGGCCTCAAGCACACTGAGGTTGGCGCGCAGCCCCTGTTGAATCGCATCTTGCAGCGTTAGCCGGAACGGTGGCCCCTGCTGTGTCCACCCTGGAACCGCCAGAACCGTTGCGCAGCCTAGGGCGGCGAGCAAAACGAGTATGTCTTTGCGGAAGCGATGATTCATAGCTCCTGCTTCTTGCCCGGTGCGACGATCGATCTCCAGAGATGCTGAAAGCTGTTTTCCATCCGGACCGAGAGTGCCGGTTTTTCATGCAATGACCACAGCAGGACCGTACCCATCACTGTCTGGAGTAATTGAAGCGCCACCGTCTCCTTCTTGAGCCGCGGATTGATCTCGCCACGCTTCTGCCCCATTGCGACAACCTCTGCAATGGTCTTACGGCCCTCATGCAGGTTTCGTTTCAATATGTCTCGAACGCCTTCATTGGCAAGAAAAGAAGAAATGAGGGCCCGGGCAAGACGAGGGCTGCGGCCGGGCTCCTCGGCGAGGCGCTGCACAAGATACTGCAACACAGAGCGAATTGGCTGTTTGCCTTGGGCAGCCTTCGCCGCGGCCTCTCGAACCTTGCCCACTTGAATCTCAGCCATAACGCCCAAAACGTGATCTTTGCTGGCGAAGTAGTTGAAGAAGGTTCCCTTGCCGACGTCAGCAGCCTCGGTGATGTCTTCCACGGTCACATTCGCCAGGCCGCTTTCGGCAATCAGTTCAAGCGCGCAGCGGAAAAGGCGTATGCGGGTTTCAGCGGCGCGCCGCTCGCGCCGGCCCATGGCGACAGGGCTGAGCGAAGCCAGGTTGCCAGGTGCGCCGGGCGAGTCTTGCGAGCGTAATTGATGACTCTTACTCGCATACGACTTTTGATCATTTATGACCATCGGTCATATTCTGTAAAGAAAACGCCAAAATGTCAAGCGATCTCAGGGAGCAGTATTGATTTGTCGGCTAGTATTCACTGGTACTGACGATAGGCGCTTTCGGCTGCCGGTCTGTGGATTGCTCGACCCTGCGGGCCTCTCCGGGGACTAATCATTCTCATACCTAAGCCCTACTGAATAACCGCGCCAATCGCAACGCTTGTCATTCGATACGAAAAATGATCATTGCTTCCGGTTCTGGATCGCGCCGCGTCACTGCGCCTTTGTCACAGATTTCCTACAACTCGCGCAGGGAGACGGCGACGGGTCGCAGCGCCGCGCGCACTGCGGGCAGCAGACCGCCGAGAACGCCCATGGCCAGGGCGAAAATCACTCCCATCACGAGTAAGTTGAAAGTGATTTTGAAGGCGAAAGCTATGTTCGAGAACGTCGAGAAATTCATGGTCTGCGTGGTCATGCCGTTCAACGGAAGCACGACGACGCAGCCGATAATTCCGGCGATGAACGAAATCAGCAGCGCCTCGAACAGAAATGAGAGAATGACGTTCCAGCTGGAGAAGCCGAGTGCGCGCATGGTGGCAATTTCGCGTCCGCGTTCGGCGACGGCCGAGTACATCGTGTTGAGAGCACCGAATACCGCGCCGATCGCCATGACGGCAGCCACCAAACCGCCCAACACGGTGATCAGTTGCGTCATGGCGGAGGATTGCCTGGCGTA
The DNA here is from genome assembly GCA_963758785.1 of uncultured Acidobacteriaceae bacterium. Lineage (GTDB taxonomy): Bacteria > Acidobacteriota > Terriglobia > Terriglobales > Acidobacteriaceae > Telmatobacter. Next base: position 247,354 of record CAVWXA010000002.1, on the reverse strand, counting down.
GTAATCTACTTCCCGCTCGACTTCCAAATTCAATTGAGGATCGGAAGTAATCGAATCCTTGAATTTGTCGAATGCCGCGACCGAAGTGAGGTGAACGGTGGCGGATTGGAAGATGTTTTCTGGTCGCTTAAGCACCTGGTTCAGGATACGCGCGTCGCACCACATTTCGGAATCGAACGACGATCCACCCGCGTCGAACACTCCCACTACCTTCCACTGCCCGCCGCCGAAGCTCACGGAGTTACCGACGGTCAGACCCGCGTAGGTTTTCGAGGCGTTCTTGCCGACGACGAGCTCGTCCAGGCCGGAATGGAACATCCGCCCTTGAACGATCTTGACGAATTTGCGGATTTCGAGCACGTTGGCCGAAACGCCGCGAACCTCAACATTCGCGTCCGTGCCTGTGCTGATCAGCGGTATGGGGACGACGCCTACGACTTCCTGCGTGACCAGGGGCTGCCCCGACGCATCGCGCGCCACGCCGGGCTTATCCTGCAACAGCTTGATGGAATCCAGAGTGATGCCGCCCATCATTTCGGAGGTCGAGCCGGCGCGCATCACCAACGCATCGTCGGGCGTACCCGAGGCCACCAGCGTGGCCCTGAAGCCGCGCGCCAGCGAAAGCATGGCCACGAATACGCCAACCGTCCCGGCAATGCCGAGAATCGCCACGATCGTGGAAGTCCAGCGCGCACGAATGCTGCGGAAGTTGTACGAAATCGGCACTGATCCGATCAGCGGCGCCAGCAGTCCGGCAATGATCCCGCCCACGATGGCCAAAACCAGGACGAGGGCAACGATTGCCGCGAGTGTGATGACGACACCGAAAACAAGCTTTGGCAACATGCTCAGACCCTCCGAAGGGCAGTCACCACGCGCATGCGCATCGCGCTATAGGCGGGAAGAATTCCGCTCGCGAAGCCGACCATGAGAGCAGCGATGACACCGTACGCCAACGTTTTCACTGTAACGAGCAGCGGCGGCAACAGACCAGCCATGGCGCGGCTAAGCGCCGGAATAGCGACCAGCGCAAGCAGCAAGCCCACACAGCCGGCAAGCGCGATCACTATCGACTCACCCAGGATGAATCCGAGGATCGTGCCATCGGAGAAACCGATGGCCTTGAGCACGCCCAGTTCATTGGTTCGCTCGCGCACGGAGATGGCCATCGTGTTTCCAGTGACCAGCAAGAGCGTGAAGAAGACGACGGTCCCAATGGACATAATCAGGAATTTGATGTTTCCGAATTGCTTGACCCAGCCCTCTGCAAACGCGGATTCCGTCTCAGTCTTCGTTTCGTAAGGCGAATTCAGGTACATATTGTCGATGGTCTTGGCGATGCGCGGGGCGTCGTCGGGATTTGCGATGCGAATCGTGTACCAGCCAACCTGGCCCTGGATCGCATCAGGTACGCTCTCTTTGAAGTATTCCCATTGGAACCAAAACTGGGTCTCGTCATCTTCCGGCTTGGCGCCGTGGTAAATGCCGTCGATATTGAACTCGAAGGGTTTATCCGCCAGCCCATAGATGGTTGTCTTGATGGGAATGCGATCGCCGATCTTCCAGCCGAAGCGCTTCATCGTGGCCGCGCCGACAATCGCGCCCTGGCGATCTTTCAGGAATGTGTTCCACTGGTCGTCAGGAACGATGAGTTCGGGGAAAACCTGCCGCTGGTTTTCCGGGTCGATCACAAACTGAGGGAAGAAGTTCTTGGGATCCTGATACACGCCGCCGAACCAGTTGTCGTGCGTGATGTACTGCACGCCAGGAATGCGCAGGATTTCATCCCGGTAAGACAGCGGAATCGTGTTGATGATGGAAGTGCGATTGATGGTGACGAGGCGATTTGCGCTGACGACGTCGGCTCCGCGGCTGAACGCGTCGCTCACCACTCCCAACAGCGCAAACAGGAAAAGCGCCACGGCGAACGACCCGATGGTGAGAACCAGCCGGGCCTTCTTGCGAAACAGATTGGCCAGAATCAGTCTGCTGAATTTCATGAGACAACTCCGCCGGCAATCGCTTGCCGACCGGCCGCTTCTACCAGCACTCCCTTATCGAGATGCAGAGTGGTATTGGCCTGCCGCGCAACCACCGGGTCGTGCGTCACCATCAGGACTGTTTTCCCATGCTCTTTCACCAGCCGCTTGATGAGTTCCATCACTTCGTCGGCGCTTTTGCGGTCCAGGTCGCCAGTGGGCTCGTCGCAGAGCAGGAAAGTGGGGTCGGCGACGATGGCGCGGGCAATGGCGACACGCTGCTCCTGTCCGCCCGAAAGCTCGCGCGGATAGTGCTTCATGCGCTCGGCCAAACCAACGATGGAAAGGGCGGTATCAACATGCTTGCGGCGCTCGGACTTGGAAAGCTTGGTCAACAGCAAGGGCAATTCGACGTTCTCAAACGCCGTGAGCACGGGGATGAGATTGTACATCTGAAAGATGAAACCGACGTGGCGCGCGCGCCAGTCGGTGAGCTTGCCGCGGGACATGTGCGTGATTTCATCGCCGGCCACACTGATCGTGCCGCGCGTGGGAACGTCGAGGCCGCCCAGCAAATTGAGCAGGGTGGTCTTGCCCGAACCGCTCGGCCCCATGAAAGCCACGAAATCGCCCTTATCGACGTCAAGATTCAAGCCCTGCAAGACGTCGATGTCCTCGTTGCCGCGGCGGTAGGTTTTGTCCAAGCCGCGAACCTGAATCAGGCTGCCCACTGCTCCATCGCCTTCCACGCATACCATGATCAACGCTCCTTGATTTATTGCATTTTCCGATCAATAGCCCGAATGGCACCATTCCCTCGCGGGCACGGCATTCCTCGTCCTGTTCAGCAACATCAAAACACAATTAAAGAAGGATAACTGAATTGCAAGAACGATGCATTAACGCTTGATCGCCACTGTTTCACCATCTCTCAAGTCGGCTGGCCCCCCAACCACGACTGTGTCTCCGGGCCCGAGCCCCGCCAGGATCTGCGTTTGCGCGCTGTTCGTCGCGCCAACCTTCACGGCGTGGCGCTCGACGTGATCGCCGCTCACGAGGAAAACGATTTTCTGCCCACCATCGTCGCGGACTGCGTTCTGCGGCACCATGACGCTCGCCGGCGCTTCTTTCCCCGGCTTCGCTTCTTCACCCAGGAACGTGACCTTGACCCCCATGTCGGGCAGGATGCGCGGATCCAGCTTGTCGAACGCAATGCGCACCTCGACAGTGGCCTTCTGGCGATCGGCCGTGGGAATGATGGTGCGCACGTGGCACGGAATCTTCCAGTCAGGATATGCATCCAAAATGGCGGTTACCTGCTGGCCACTTTTGACCCGAGCGATGTAGTTCTCGTTGACGTCGACTTCGATTTCATTCGAGGCCATATCGACAATCGTCGCGATGCCTGTGCGCGTGAAGCCGCCGCCCGCCGAAATTGGCGACACCATTTCTCCCACCTGCGCGTCCTTTGAAACGATGATTCCGTCGAACGGAGCAGTAATGACGCAATTATCAACCGACTGCTGCGCCTCTTTGATTCGCGCTTCAGCCGCGAGCACTTGTTCCTGCGTGTAGTCGATTTTCGCCGTCAGGCTGTTTGCGGCCATGGTCGCATTGTCGAGCGCTTCCTGAGTTTGAATTCCAGCCGTCCTCAGTTCCTGTGCCCGATGCAACTCGATCTGCGCGTTCTTCAACTGCACTTGCAGGTCGACAATGCTTGCCTGCGTGGCGTTGCGATCTGCTTTCGCCGACGCCAGCGTCCTCTGCGCATCGGAATCGTCGAGAGTGGCCAGCACAAAGCCCTGGTGCACGTGCATTCCTTCAGTAAAGAAAACGCCCGTGACGCGCCCGGTGATCTTTGCCGCCACGGTGGCGCGCCGCTGCGGGGTGACATACCCGCTCGCATTGAGCAGAGGCTGTGGCCCGTTGTCCGGGGCGTCGGCGGTGGCAACTTGCACCGAAGGTGCCTGATGCGTGTATGCGTAGACTCCGCCGGCAATTGCGAACGCGGCGAGCAAGACGAAAAGAATAATCGCGATGCGCTTGCCAGCATTCCGGGAGCCGCGCTTGTGGGCATCGATGCGCAGCGCCCCGAGGTCTGGTTTTACAGATGCTTCAGGCATGGTTGGCCTCGTCCATCGAACCAGCGATTTCCATTATCGTCTACAGGACGCCGCGATTGTACGAGCCGAAGCGCGTTTCGCCTCGTTTTTTCCTTGAATTGGGAACGCATGAAGCGCCTTCTACTTCCGATTCAGATTGACCTAATCTGCGCAGGCAAGGCCGTCTTGGGTGCTCGCACGTTGTGCGAGATGAGAGGCGCGCCCTCAAGTTGCCATGGCCAAGCACGTCGCCCACTCGACGATATAGATGACCATGCGATATGCTCAACTTGTCCCGCTAATATGGTCGCCAATATTGTCGTGGACGCACTCTATACCAGCTTAACGCTGGAGCAAACACCAAACGGCACCAGAATTACACCGCAAACTGCGACGGGCAAATCAACTGTCGCAAGCAATTGAAAATAACGGGGAGAGGTGGCAGAGCCCGGTTGAATGCACCTGACTCGAAATCAGGCATACTCGTAAGGGTATCGGGGGTTCGAATCCCTCCCTCTCCGCCAAGTACCATTCCAGCCGCTTCCAGCCGTGTCCAGCCAAGGCCAATGAAATAGAATAAACTTAATAAAATAAGCAGTTTGCCTTCCATCCGTGTCCAGCCCTTGCCTGCCTAGCCTACGTTTGCCAGCACGCAAATTGGCATGTATTCCTGAGTGACCATGTATTTTTGTAAGAGGTGGCGGTCGTCATGGAATTGAATAAGCTGACCGATTTGGCCGTCCAGAAGTCCAGGGCCGGAGACAAAGACTACGCCATGAGCGACGGTGCGGGCCTTTATCTCTGGGTCACAATCGCAGGCGGGAAGCTCTGGCGATGGTGCTACATGTTCGACGGCAAGAACAAAACCATGTCTTACGGAAAATACCCGTACGTCGGTCTGGCGAGAGCGAGAGAACTGCATTTGGCGGCGCGGACACTGTTGGCTGCCGGCACTGACCCGATGGCTGAACGAATGGCCAAGAAAAACGAAAACAACATATCGAGCAAGAAGTCCTTCCAGACCATCGCTATGCTCTTGCTGGCGCATTGGCGAGACGGCAAGAGCAAGCGTCATGCCGACACCGTTGAACGACGCATGAATGCTGACATCCTGCCAGCCCGTGGCGCACGCCCTATCGACAAGATCGAAGCCCCTGAGGTCGTGAAAATGGTTACCGGCATTTAGGGTCGTGGCGCCTTGGACATAGCCAAGCGTGCGCTGGAAACGACGGGGCAGATCTTCCGCTATGCGATCGCGCACGGCCATGCGAAACATAATCCGGCTGCCGAGATAAAGCCCAGAGATGTGCTGAAATCTCGAGACGTGGTCAATTTCGCGCGAATTGAGCGTCGCGATTTACCGAAGCTTCTGCAAGATATTGAAGTGTATCGAGGCAACCAGCTAACCAAGCTGGCTATGAAGCTCATGGCACTCACCTTCCTAAGGACCACTGAAATGCTGGAGGCGATGTGGACGGAATTCGATTTCATCAACGCGCGGTGGGATGTACCAAAGGAGCGCATGAAGATGAAGAAGCCACATATCGTCCCTCTTGCACGCCAGACTCTTGAGGTTCTCGAACTGCTGAAGAAGCTGAGTGGAGACAGCGTGTGAGTATTTCCTGGCCAAGGGCCCAAGAACCCTACGATGAGCGACGGCACGATCCTGAAGGCTTTGTAACGCATGGGTTACAAAGGCGAGATGACCTGCCACGGCTTTCGCGGACTGGCATCGACGATCCTGCATGAGTCTGGCTATCCGGATCCGCACATCGACGTCCAACTCGCACATCTCAAGAAAAATAAGGTCAAGGCCGCATACGACCACGCCCTGTACCTAGAGCCCCGCACCATGATGATGCAGGATTGGGCGGATTTTCTGGAGGATACTCTGCGCAGCGGAAAAGTTTTTTCGCCGCGCCCGAGATGGCTGATCCGCCAAGCGGAAGCGATGCCATTCCCAAGCGTTCAGCAGGATCGTGGCGATGAACGTCGAGCCGGCCATTTCGCAGGATGATTGTGAGTTCAAGAAACCCAAAGGCGGCGATTTCTTGCGTGGCGCTGCAGCGTAGTTCATGGCCGCTTCTTGTTTGAGTGGGCCTTCACATTTTCGGCTCACTCTCCGCACCCTCGGGGATGCGCGAAGCTAGTCAAACGGCTCAGGCATGCTGATGCCGGATCGGTAACCTCTGACACCTCTGACAACGATCTGTCGGCACTGCGTGACTTGCCACGCCGGAGAAAAACCTTACGCCGGCGATAGCTGAACCAGCGATGAGTTGTCGATCTCACGCGCATGCCGAGCACGAATCGTAGCGGGCAAGATTGGATTCTGAACGCGCTTCGGGAAACCGTCATAGGTGTGACCCCGCAGCGATCTGCCTCGCGCCTTCTTATGAACGCCACCCCACTGCTTGAAGAAGAACGGGACGCCTGCGTCGGCACATTGCTCCTTAATGGAGAGCGCCCACTCTTCCTTCATCGGCCTTGCGCCGGGTCCGCTCTCGCCCCCCACGATAACCCATGAAATCCCCTCAAGCGGTATCCGGCCCAAGTCCTCAAGTAGCGGCTCTATCGAAAGGAACCGCACTGTTGCCGGTGACGCCTGCAGGTCGGCGATCCGTGGAATGCCATATTTCTTGTCCTCAACCGATACGCCCCACCAAATGTGGTTGGCCGCCGCGCACTCCCTCAGTGGCTCTGATAGCACTTCCTTCATTCGCATGGACCGTTTCGTGAGTACCTGATAGGTGTGCCAGTTGGCGAGCTTCATAGTCACTACGACCCTTGAGATAAATTCGATCGGTACCTCGTCCTGAAAAAGATTGCTCATCGAATTGACAAAAATCATCCTCGGTTCGCTCCACCTCACCGGCTCTGCCAACTTCCCCGGCACTAAGCGCAGATCGAATCCCTGCTCGAAAGGATGTCCCTTAACGCCGCGGAAACGCTCTGCGAAGCGCTCGGCATAGCAGTGTTTACATCCGGGCTGACCTTTGTGCAACCGCGAATAGGATTCCAGGTTGCATCCGTCCATTCGATTTTCGATAGCAAAGACATAGTCCTACTCCCACTCAAAACTGGATTGATCCGTACCGTACTTCAAAACCTGCTGCCAAAACTGGTAGGCGGTCGAGTGCCTTGAGAATAGCGCCAGATAATACAAAGGCAAATTCTTTTCATCCGATTTCACCAGTTTCATCTGGTCCAGGCGTTGCTCGAGGTAATCGAGCGTCCGCATGCTAAGCGCGAACTCCCCCGCCAAAAATGGCATGAATTTCTTGCGGTTGACGTGGTTATTCCGCCAGCGCTCCCGCCAGTCGATATTACCGAGCGCCTCGTCGATTTTCTTGTGCTCACCATCGACGTAATGCGCGTAGTTCCGGTTAGCGTCCATATCTGTGTTGCGCAGAAATGCCGTGAGACAACGTTGCTGGCATGTGAACAAACCACCGTGGTCAGGCGTGGAGCGTTTCTTCTCCAATTGAATTTCGCATTGTCCCTGCAGAAGATAGAGAATCGTCGCAGTTAGTGCAGAACGTGGAAAAAACTGCTGGCCGCCGAGCCCAAACAAGATGATGTTCGCGACCTGGAAGATCATGAGAACCCGAAGCATAGTCGTGATGGTTACTACGGCTGGTATAGAAAGCGGACGCTTCGAGCTTTCAATACAGCCGCACGGTCGCGGCTATAATCCTGCTGGTTGCGCGTCGTCGGATATGGCAGACCTCCGGTCAGGCCTTTCCAAAGGATCTGATTGAAAAGTACGGCCGGCACGCGATCTTCTTGAGACCAATCAAAGCCACGCGTCTGACTCGCCCAGTAGGCGGCAGGTTGAGCGTTGTGGTAGGTTCTACCGAATTGAGCCTGCGATTTTGTCGGAGCCAACTCTTCCGCGATTGGCGCAGGCACGATTGCGTCGTAGTTCCAGGCAGACTGGCTGAGATCGAAAACCTCAGTCATGGGCCGTTGGTAGGCGTCGTTCAGATTCAGATGGCCGATCCCAAGCACGTCTTCGATCGTGCGAACCAAGTTCACTGTTGAGTAGCGCTCATGGATGACGCTGCCCTGTTTGATGTAGGGTCCGACCACAAAAGCGACAGTGCGATGAGCATCGACGTGATCTGGGCCATTTTGCGCGTCGTCCTCGATAACGAAGATAAGCGTCGAAGAGGCATAGGGGCTATGTGCGACGCGTTCAATTAATTTTCCGACGGCGTAGTCGTTATCTGCGGTCTCTTTTTCCGGAGTATTGATGCCGTCGATGGCAGTCGAGAAATTGCCCTCGTGGTCGTGCATGAAGCGGACGAATTCAAGATCGGGCAAGTTGCGATTGGCGACATACTGATCGAACTCACGCTCCCACTCGATTTCTCGCCTGAAGTCGGGATAAGCATTGTCGAAGGCACGGAAATATGGATCCGTCACGCCAACCAGGTGCGGCCAAACCGGAATGTCGACAACCGTTTTGCTTGCAAACGGATCAGGAACTTCCGGCGTCCTCGGCGGCGTCCGCGCCTCGAATCCATAATTCCGGATCGTGAGCGCGTGGCGCAATGCCGAGTCCCAGATATAGCCTTCCCCTTTCTGTCCCTCCGGCCCATCTCCCGCGGTGTCGCCTCTGGGCGCGCCTCGGCCGGCATAGCTCAAAGGAACCGTCTTGACATTGAAGTCCGTCTCGCGTGCAGCCGTACTCCAGGGCCAGCCATTCCCACTCACTTCGCCGCTGCACAGAATGTTGTCAAGGTCGACGAACTGCTCCGCCAACCGATGCTGGTTAGGTGTTATAACCTTTCCGAACTCGGCTAGGCTGGGGTCGCCATTGCCCCGATCCAGATCGCCGAGCAACTGATCGTAGGTTCGATTCTCCTTGATGATGTAAATCACATGCTTGATGTGCTGACGAAGCGCCGCCATCATCTGCTCGTCTTGGGGATTCGGCACCGAATCGAGGAAGTCGTTGGCCGCAACTTTCTTCGTTAGCCACGCGAGTTCATGGCCGTTTGGCACAGGGATGGCCTGCAAACCTGCCTTCTCGAGTTGCAGGATGTATTCGTTTGCTGCCTGATGGGCCTGGAATGTCGCAAGAGGAATCTCTATACCGTCATAACGCGGATTCGGGCCTGGATCGCTCTTGCTGTTCACGTCATATATCGTCTTGCCGTCACGGCTGATGCTGATCGATTGCGGATACCAGCCGGTTGGGATCAGACCTACCACTCGATGAGGCTGGCCATGAGCCAGGGAGATCACCGCAATGGCATTCATGCCTCCGTTGGTGACGTAAAGCGTGTTCTCATTCGGCGAGAGAGCGAGGCTGTTTGGTGCGGCACCAGGGAGCTCCGTTGGGCCACGCAACACCCCGTCTGGCGCGGTGGTGCGAAAGTCTTCGACGACACGGTTCGTCCTGGTATCGATTACCGAGACGCGATCGCTATTGTCCGCAGCGACAAAGAGGCGTGTCTGTGCCTCGTTCAGCACTATGTTGTTCGGATTGCCCAACACGGGGATGCGCGCAATCAGCCTGGGAGCGGAAGGTTTCTTGATGTCGACCACGTCGATCTCGCGGTCTCGCTCGCTCGATACATAGACGGTCGCATTTTTCTTGATGGCGACTCCGAAGGGCGCCTGGCCGCCTGTGATGCCACTCTTAACTCCGTTCCCTCCTGCGGAGACGGCCCCGTTTTCAGCGGCGGAGAGTGCGCGCCCTTCACCTACCCCGCTTCGAGAGGCCTTGAGTTCCTCAGGCCGGAGATCTAATTCGCCCACTTTCGAGCTGCTGCCAATGTCGACGATCGAAATGGCATTGTCAGAGATATCCGCGGCAACCAGGATCTTGCCGTCAGCGGTAACTGCCACATTGGCGACGAATGAAGAGCTTGACCTGCGATTGGCGGCGGTTACGGACTTATGGCCCAACTGTATTGGAGTGCCGGCCTCGGTCCACATCCCATTGGCTTTGGAGAATACGTGAATATTGTCATCAGCTCCGCCGGAAACATAGAACTGATTGCCGTTTGGCGCGAAGGCGAGGCCAAAGAAGGTATTTGGGACCTGCAGGACTTGTGTTTGGCGAAGGCTCCCATGGGTCAGATCGAATACGAACACGTATTCGTTCGAGTCGGCCGCGACCCGGTTGCCTTGATCGTCGTTGAGTCTGTTATAACCACTCGTGAGTATGAGCAGGGTGTTTCCATCGGGACTGATGGTCGTTTTCACCGCCTGGCCGACCGTATAACTCGGGAAATCTTTGAGCCCCGGATTGAGTTTTGAGAACACTGCACCAGCCGGAGCCAGCGGCGTGATGAACTGGCCCGAAGGCATACGTTCCGGCTGGGCCGTGTTGCTCTGGGCACTTGGCTCTTGGGCACTCCCGGCGAGGATTGTTGCGGAAAGTAGGCAGACGCATTGCAAGGCCACAGACAATCTTCGATTCATTGAGTGATCCTCCGGTCATGGAAGTATCCGAAATCCAATGCTGCTACTGCAAGGCGTCCGTCAGAGGCTGCTGCGTCGCTTCCGGCAGAGTGACACCGAGTATCTTTGCAACCGTAGGCGCGACACGCAGATTGGAAATGGACCCCAAATCAACGCCAGGACGGATGTGCGCCCCAGACGCGATGAAGAGGGCTTCCATATCCGGGTCTGTGTTCAGGTATCCGTGCTGACCTCGCACTTGGGTGATTTCTTGGACAATTGGCCCGTCAGTGCCGCCGATGAAGGCATAGCCTTGAGCCGCAGCCAGGTATAAATCGGGCGCTTGATCGGTGGTCCCAGACGCGGGGATGCCAAAGCTCTGCGCCTCCTTGTTGGTATACGCGCCGGCGACGCCGGGCACCATGACAAAGTATGCTTTCAACTCCTGCACGAGCGCCGCGCGTGTGGAATCTTCCCGTATAAACAATGAAGCTTCGCCACCCTCTGCCAGGAACCACACATTTCCTTTGTAGCTACCGCCTCGCATTTGCAATAGGCCCCGTTCGACAAGGGCAACGTTGGGACGAATTGTGTGGGTGATGGCTCCGAAACCGTGATCGGACGTGAGAATGAATGTAATACGATCGAGCAAGCCTGCCGCGCGCGCTTCATCGAAGACTCGCCCTATGCAGCGGTCGGCGAATGCGTAGGCGGCGTAAGCCGCGGGCGTGAGCGGCCCATACTCGTGCTGAAGGGTGTCTGTTTCCAGCAGATGCAGAAGCAGCAGATTGGGTGTGTGATGGATCAGAATATCGATTGCCGCGTCGGTCCAAATCTCGTCGCGCCATGCCGGGCTGCTCTTCTCGCCGAAGGATTCAACCTGCTCTTCGTTAACCATTTTCTGTGCAATGAGGTCCTTCGCAATCGTGCTGTCAACGCTTGGCCGTTCTCCGAACTCCCAGCGTACATTCCTGGCGCCAAAAATCGCGACCCAGTCTACTTGCCCCGTCGTCATACCCTTGTCCGCGGCGGCATCGTAAAGGGTTCGGGCATGGACCAAGTCATCTCGGGGCACCCAGGGCTTTACCTCCGGAGCACTGCCGCCGGCCGAGAACGAGATAAGCCCATTGGCCATTACATCGTGCCGGCTTGCGTCAACGCCGGTGATCAGGGATGTGTGGTTTGGCCAGGTAACGGTGGGATTGATAGGTCGCATCGCATCCGCATGGGCGCCATTGGCTTCGAGCATGCGAAGCGTTGGCATGGGCAGACGAGGATCCTTAAGCGCGCGAGCCGGGAATCCGTCAATCGTGATCATCACAACGATGGGCCCCTTGGTCGCGGCGCTGCCGTCGTTCTGCTCGGCCTTTACCGTCACGAGCCCGAACGAAAACACAAGAACGGCTATAAATGAGGGAAATCTATCTGTGGTAGACATAGGGGCGTGGAAACTCCGTATCAACGGCGTTGAGTCCTGTTCTGCGGCAAAGAAGGTGCGCGGGCCCGGTGTACCGGATCCCGCGCGGTGCAGATTAGAACAGCAATTTTAGACCGAATTGCAGCTGGCGCGGCGAGTTTGCCTGCGAAGTGATCTGACCGAAACTTGAACTGGTGACAGTCGTGTTCGGCGAACTGAACGAAGGATGGTTAAGGACGTTGAATGCTTCAGCACGGAATTGGACCTTGAGTCTTTCGACGGCATTGAACTCCTTGAATGTCGAGAAGTCAGTGCTGTCGAGTCCGGGTGAACGCAGATGGTTGTAATACGCCGGCCCGTTGCCGAGCGTGAAGGCTGGCGGTTGACTGAAATCGGCCGTGTTGAAGTATTTGCTGAGGCGATTTTTGACAGGACCGGGGTAAAACGGATTCTGGAAGTTAGTGTTTGCCCATAGGTCCTGGAAGTCGAAGGTGGAAAGTGTGTTGCTCGCAGTGACCCGCAGCGGCGTACCGCCCTGCACTGTTGTAATGCCATTTACTTGCCAGCCGCCGATCACATTGTCTTCCCATTTGGGCATATTGCCGCCGATCATGCGCCCTCGGCCGATAGGAAGCTGGTAGATATAGCTCACGACGAAGCGCTGATGAATATCCTGGAAGCTGATTGCGTAGTCTTCCATGGGATGGAAGGTGTCCTGGTGGGTAGTGTTATTGTCGAAGGTCTTTGACCACACATAGGAACCCTGGATTTGGAAACCTGACGAAAGTCGTTTGTTCAGGGTCAATTGCAAACTGTCGTACGCCGAATCGCCGCCCTCAAAGCGCAATGGCCACATTTCCAGATATTGCGGGTACTTGATGAGCAACTGTTCTTTTGAGACGGTCGGAGCCGCAAGAGTACCGGTCACATGAGAATCGCCATAGAACGGGTTTGCGACCTGAGCGTTCAAGGCTGAACCCATGGAAAGGTACTCAGAGGGCAGTTGATCCCAGTCCATGCCGCCTTCGCCGCTTGTGATCATCTGACGGCCGCGATTACCTGCATAGGCCGCATCGGCGGTCATGTTAAACGGCAGTTGCTCCTGGATATCCAGACCCCACTCAAGCGCATAGGGCGTCGGGCTTTGCTGCATAACGCCCTCCATCAAGCTTCCAGCCCCGGTGTAGAGGCCGTCGGCCGCGCCTGGAGGGGTAGTAAAGCCCTGGGGAAATGGACTGTCGAGGTTGCCACCCAGGCACGTGCCCGTGGTGGGACAGGTGTAGGGCGTGATGTTGTCGAGGGTGTTCACCCAATTGGTCTGTACGCGCCAACCGTAGGGGCCGACGGTTCCAGCGGCTTGCTGGGTGGATTGGCCATAGACTTGGGCGAAGCCGGCATGAATGACCGTAGCAGAACGCGGTGTGTAGACAATACCGATGCGCGGCGCGAGATTGTTCTTGTCGAACTTATATTGGTGACGGCTGTTCCCTTGGACGCCGACAAACACCAGCCCGCCAGTCAACCCCGGAATGTCAGTCTGAAGCGGTGAGGCTATGTTGGGGTTGAAGTAGTTCATGCGGTTAAAGCGTTCGGTGCGCGGCGTGTCGAGATCGTAGCGCACACCCAAATTAAGAGTTAGGTTGGGCCGGATCCGCCAGTCGTCCTGCAGATACTCGGCGAAATAGTAGCTTTGCGTGGCTACGTTCTTATAGTCCTGAATCACATAGCCAGTGCCGAGCCCGATCAGCATGGAAGCAAGGCCGTTCCCAGCGTACGTGCTGGCTGTGTTCGGATTGGGGCCTTGGGTCCAGGAGGTTGGGAAGGTGTATCCGCCGGCTCCATAAGAAGCCTCATTATCGTTCACGCGAATCATACGTCCATCGAAACCAAGCTTGAAGACATGCTTACCGCGCTCGATTGAGAGCGAGGACAGGAGAGCATAGGTCATGAAGGAGTTGTGGCGTTCACCATTGTTGCCAAGGCCGTCGTAACCGGCCGGGTCCATCTGCGGAAACAGCGGTGTGACGCCAGGCGCAGCATCGATGTTCGAGGGGAGCCCGAGCACGGTGTCCTGATACCCGAGGCTGTTGTTCAAGTAGTTGTAGAGTGTGCGCGAAAAACCAAGCCGGGCATCATAGATCATTTTTGGAGTGATCGAATCGGTATACCCAAAACTGATCCCATGGGAAAAGTCCTCGCCATTGATTAACCCCTCGGCGACCGCATCCGCGGAGGGAAAGAGAGGGCCAGGATCGCTATCGTAATAGCGGTGCGAATAGCGACCGAAGATCTTTTGTTTGTCGTTGAGGGTGTGATCGATGCGCACGTCCCAGGACTGCGTCGACGATGGTGTGCTCCCGACCGCATAATAATTGTTGGTATTGGTGACGGAATTGGTGGAACCGTTGGGGACCGGCAGGGGATAGTAGTTAAGTACGTTGAAGCCCACCTTGCTCTCCTCTGCGGCGCCATTGATTGGATTTAAAGTGCCGGGAGTGATCTTGTTACCCGGATACGCGGTCCTGACATACTGGCCGGTGCTCGCATTGAACTTGGTGGTATACGGATCGTAGATTACGACCAGGTTGCCGTTGGGGCCATAGGTCTGCGAGAAATCCCCCTGCCTTTGCAGCACCGTGGGCACGGTCGTAGTGATCGATTGGAACTGGTTCTGGGTCAGCAACTCAGTGGAGACCAGGAAGAATGTTCTGTTCTTGAAAATGGGCCCGTCAAATATGCCGCCGAACTGGTCCCGGTGAAAGGCCGGCAAAGGGACGTGATTCCGATCGGAAAAGAAATCGTTTGCGTCCATTGAAGCGGTGCGGAGGAACTCGAATGCCGTGCCGTGCCACTGGTTCGAGCCCGACTTGAAGACAACGTCCACAATGCCGTCGAGCGTGCGGCCAAACTCGGCTGGAAAGTCCTGAGCGAGGACGCGAAATTCTCCGATGGCGTCCACCGATGGGAAGACACCGACTCCTTGAACGCCATTAACGGTGGGAAAGCCTCCGGGCGTCCCGTCCACAAGGATGTCTCCATAATCCTCTTTGCCTCCGTCGATTGAGTAGGAGACGGCGTTGTAATCATTGCCGATTGATCCGTAGAAGCTAGGAATCATCTCCAGCAGGGAGTAGGATTCGCGGGTATTAAGCGGCAGATTGCTGATGGAGGCGCCGTTAACTTCGCTGTTGAGTTGGGAGGATGTTAAATCCAGGCCGGTGACATCGGCGTTCACGGTTACCTGCTGCTGGACCGATCCCAATTGCAGGGCGACGTCTATCGAAGCGTGCTGATCAACGTTGAGCACGATGCCGGTCCGCTCATATGCGCCAAAGCCGGTCGAAGTCACCTTGAGCGTAAAGTTGCCGGGTCGCAAGTTCAGAAGCGTGTACTCGCCGCCGCTCTGAGTTTGGGCGGTGACATGTTCGTTGGTCGCAGTATTGGTCGCCGTGACCGTTGCATTGTTCACTACCGCGCCCGTCGTGTCTCGCACGATACCGCTTATGCTCGCACCCGTTTCTTGCCCCATGGCTGTTATCGAGAAGAGGGCCAGCGCAATCGCCAGTTCGCCCAGGATTCTCGTCCACCATTTCATATTCTTCATCTTCGTGCTCTCCTTTTAAGTCAGTTTGCGTTGGCATCTGTTTTCTTTCGCGAATCTCTCTTGGAACCCGAGCTGAACCTGCACGTCCGGATGTGCCGGCCTCACTTTAGCAGGGAACCTTCGATCCTGCTTCCCGCTCCCATGAAGTAACTTCTCCGCGGAATTCAGCCAGATAACCGCAGATCTATCTCCACGGATTTCGGGACCATCAACGCAGGAATTGGCAGATCACGCAAGTGAATTCTCCGTGATTTCACAGGCTCGTCGGGATAGATGTTTGGTATCAACTATTTGCATTAGCATGAGACACTTATCACGGGGAGAAACGGATGTGATTCACGGTGAAATGACGGGGAGCCGTCGGACGCAGGAAGCTGCAGGAGATGCCGTAGCCGGCTCAACCGAGAAGGCCGGCAGCGCTGTCCCACTTTACTCTGAAGATCCGCGCTGGCTCCTGGTAGAACGTATTTTGGAGACGCCGGACTTCGAGCGTTCTCCCCGTTTGGCTGAATTTCTTCGCTATATCTGTCGACTGGCGCTTGAGGGCCGAAGCAGCGAAATCAGCGAGCAGTCACTTGGTGAAACTGTATTTGGACGCTCACCAGGTTTTGACTCGAGCGCAGACACCATTGTCCGCTCTCACGCATTACGACTTCGGCATCGACTCGAGTTCTACTTCAGCAGCAAGGGCGCTCACGAACCGCTGTGGGTTGAGATACCCCGCGGCGGGTACGTACCTCGATTTTATGCGCCCCAGTTTGATGCTCCAGTTGACCGGGAAACCCGTCTCAGCCCAGAAGGGGCTGCTTCTGAGACCTTGACAAAGGAAATTGTCTCTCCACAGCCTTCCCTGCCGGCGCCAAAAAAAGTCGATTGGTTTCGGCGTGCTTGGATAGAGCATTTCCTGGTCGGTATTGCTGTCTGCGCGGCCACGGTAGCGATTGCATATTACCTTGCACATAGCGCTTCGCTGGGAGCGAGGCAACAGGAGATCAAGCAGACAAATATCGAACGCCAGTTTTGGAGCAGCCTGTTTCCTGCCAACGGAAGAACGCTCATTGTCACGGGCGATAGCGGCCTCGTACTTTACGAAACAGTTAACCTGGAGGAAGTTAGCCTCTCCGACTATCTAAATGGGGCATATCTCGAACCTCATCGGTCGAAGACTAGCCTGGTCTCTGAAGCCGTGGCCTCCGACCTGGGATCCCGGCGTTATACCAGCGTGGTCGACCTCGATCTATCATCAAAACTTACACACCTGCCTGAATGGAGTCCCGGGCACGCCGAGATAGTCTTCGCGCGCGATCTCAGGCCCTCGGACGCAAACAAGTCGAACCTCATCCTGATCGGCTCACGCGAGGCAAATCCGTGGATCTCGATGTTAGAACCGTCGATGAATTTCATTTTGACCCGCGATGACAAAGGGGAGTTCTATTTCCTGAATCGTCATCCGCGCAGGGGTGAGCAGGGCGAGTATCACCCGCAGCAGGGAACGGGAAATCTCGGCGCAGATTACGTTTATGGCGACGTAGCTTATCTTCCGAACCCCGGCGGTTATGGCATGGTTTTAGCGTTGAGCGGAATTTGGATGTCCGGAACACAATCAGCAGGCAACTTTGTTCTCGATGGCGCTCAACTTTCAAGCTGGCTGAAATCCATTACCAATGCCGACGGAACGATTCCGCCGTTTGAACTCCTCATCAGCACCAGGAACCTGCAGGGTAATGCTACCTATTCTTCGATCATTGCAAAGAGAGTTCTGTCTCATCAAAACGACGCTCAACTGCCTAGTGGGCTGTAATTCCTGAATATGATGACATTGCTACGTTCGAGAACGGACGCCATGTTTTGACGGCGGGCGGGGTAGCCTGAAAGCCTCCTATGACGAGCCAAATCGCCTTTCTTCCCTCACTCGCAAGACGCCGAAGATCCAAGCAACGTAGGACCTTATTTGTCGCCGGAATCGCGCATGCGCTGCATGACGGCTACACCGATCTGATCTATCTGCTGTTGCCGGTCTGGCAGACAGAATTTGGCCTTGGCTATGCTGCGCTTGGATTGCTTCGCGGCCTCTATGCCGGCGCCACGGCGGCGCTCCAAGTTCCGTCTGGCTTTGTCGCGAGCCGCTTCGGCGGCCGGTTGGTGCTCGCGCTTGGCACAGCCCTGGCCGCTCTCGGCTACCTTCTGGCTGGGTTCACTGGCAGCTTGCTCGGTCTGTGCGTCGGCCTCGCGGTTGCCGGCGCCGGCTCTAGCACGCAGCACCCAATCGGGTCGGCGGCGATATCCAGAGCCTATGGAGCGAACGCGCGCGGTCCGTTGGGCATCTTCAATTTCAGTGGCGATCTAGGAAAAGCGGTGCTTCCGATGATGGTTTCGCTGCTTCTCACCATGATGCATTGGCGAGGTGCGTTGCGGCTTGTCTCGGCGTTGGGACTTGTAGTCGCCATTGTGATAGCGGTGTTCATGCCCAGAGCCGATCAACCTAGAAAAGCCAATCTTGAGTCAAAAGCGATCTCACATGATAAAGGGCGGGACGGTTTCGCCCTGCTTTTCGCAATTGGAGTGTTCGACACTGCCGCCCGTATGGGCTTTCTCATCTTTCTGCCGTTTCTTCTCAAGGCTAAAGGATCGACTCTGCCCACCATCGGCCTCGCTCTGGCTTTGGTATTCATGGGCGGGGCGGCCGGAAAATTCACTTGCGGCTGGCTCGGCGCCCGGATCGGAATGCTATGGACAGTGCTCATGACAGAGGGCGGTACGGCTGCGGCTATCCTTTTGGTCCTTAAACTTCCACTTACGCCATCACTGATCTTGTTGCCATTACTCGGAATCGCGCTGAACGGCACATCATCCGTACTTTATGGCACAGTTCCCGAGCTGACAGCACCGCACCAGGCAGAGCGTTCATTTGCCTTGTTCTATACCGGGACCATTGGTTCTGGTGCAATTGCGCCCATCTTGTTCGGCAAGTTGGGAGACATCGTTGGCGTCTCCTGGGCAACTGTTGCGACTGCGGCCGCTGCCCTTGTCACTCTCCCGCTTGCAATGGCTCTGGTACCGCGAATTGGATCGGACTCAGCAGGTTAATACAGCAGAACTACCCATCAAACTCACTTCTGGCCGTAAATGCAGAAAACAAGAGTATGCTTATCTTTTTGAAAGTAGCGGCGTCCGGTAAGATTTCGCCGTTGACCAAGAGCCGACTCATCTCCAAAACATCCGGCAGGTTAGAGATTTCGCAATCTAATCACTATTCAAGAATCTGCCCGGTCCCTAAGGCTCTACTGCCCATTTTTGCTTCGCCGTTGGTGTTCCACAACCCGCACCTTCACAAACAGCACAAACCCGCTGAACCAACTGTTGAAGCTGCTCGTAAGGATTCAGTCCGTGGCTAGGATGGATTCGTGCGATCACGGGTCTCAAATTGGGGACCTGGGGCACGCTCAGATTGCAGCTGTGCGAGGTCTCTGAATAACGAAATCACGATCCAAGATATTGCGGAAACGCTTAACCTCGAGTTTCGCCATCGAATCGATCCCAAGGATGCGACACGGACATGCTGGTAATTCGCGCGTGGCTTACCGATGACAGGATCGGCGTCGGCCAAAATCTGCCACCGTCTATCGAACCCGCTTGAATCTTGAGGATTTGGCAGCTACAGAATCGGCTAGTGTCGCACGCCGACGATAGCCTGGAACGCTGAGGCGCCTTGAAAATACTGGAAAGGTGAGGAAGTCTCGCACACCGACCCGTGGTTTTGTACCAGATGATCTGCTTTCAAACAGTGTCGAACTCGATGCGAGAAGGACCTTGGACATTCGCCGCTTGAATTAGCCGGAGCTGTAAGGTCGAGCAGGGTCATCGACGATGTCGCTGAAGCCGAGACCAGCCGGCGACCAACATTCAGAGTGATTAAAAATACCGAGAGTCAATTACTCCGGAGGGGTACGAGGCTGAAAAGAAACCAAAATCTTTAAAAAACTCCTAATCGCGCTACCGTCGCGCATGAGGGATGATAAGGTTGTCTGTCGGCACATTGAACATGCAATAGTCGCAGTGAGAACTGTGCGCGGGCTGTGTTATGTCTTGCGGCGCTGGCAAAGGGATGTGATGCCATGGGATTGACCTTTCCCCTGCCAATTCGGATACGTCTGGCATTGTGGTTTTTTTTCATCTTTGCCGCGGCTATGTTCGTCCTCGCCCTTTTGAACGTATGGATGGTTCACTCCACTATTCTGAGTCTCGAAGACAACGAGCTACGGGAACGCGTCCTGGGTGTGGAGCGTTTTCTCGCCAGCCGTCCCCTCAACGAGCCGTTGTCATCGCTTGAGAGTGCGATGACTGTCTACGACGTATCCCACGGCGGAAAGTGGCTTCAAGTGATCGGCGAGGACGGTCGTTGGATTCATCGCTCGAAGGCCATCTCCGCCCTGTTTCCCATTTTGGATGCTCCACAAAAGGCGGGAAATCGGGAGCGGTTTTTCGAGTTCAGCACCGGTGATGTGCAGGTGCGAGCGCTGATTGCAGTAATCCACGTACATGGCCGGAGTTACACGGTGCAAACGGGCATGACGATAACTAAGAGGCTGCATGCGCTGGGGAACTTCCGCCTCCACCTGATGGCGCTGACACCCATCATCCTGCTCGCCGCGGGAGTTGTCGGCTATTTTGCGAGTTACAAAGCACTCTCTCCTGTCGCCTTCATTACCCGCGAGGCGCGACGAATTAGCAGCAAGAACCTCGACGCCAGGCTGCCTTTGCTGAAAACTCATGACGAACTGGCCGATATGACAGAAACCCTTAACCAAATGCTCGATCGCATCGATGCTGGCTATCGCAGCGTGAGGGAGTTTACCGCTAATGCGGCGCATGAATTACGAACCCCTCTTTCTTTGATCAGGTCCGAAGCCGAAATTGCGCTAGCATTCGCACGAAGCGAAGCCGAGAACCGCGAGGCGCTAGAGCATATAGGAGCAGAAGCCATACGCATGGGAGGGCTTGTCGACGACCTGCTTGCGCTGGCTCGCACCGATGCCGGCGTTCAATCGCTGAGCTTTCAGTCGCTCGATTTGAATCAGATTGTGCACACGGCTGCCACACTCTGGAGTCCGCAGCTGCGGAGCTCCGCCCTCGAGCTTTGTGTTAGCGTGTCCAACGAGGACGCGCTCATCTGGGCGGATCGTCCGAGTATCGAAAGGCTGGTTGATATCCTGCTGGAAAATGCGTGCAAGTATTCTCCCCAAGGCGGCCAGATTCACATGCGCACATCGGGAGAGCCAGACGCTATTGTGCTCTCTGTGGCGGACCCGGGAATCGGAATTTCCGCGGACCATCGGAGTAAGATCTTCGAACGATTCTACCGGGCGAATGAGGGAAGCGAAGCCGGAACCCCGGGTTCGGGGCTCGGTTTAGCACTGGCCCGGGGGATTGCCGAAGTGCACAATGCAAGAATCGAAGTCAGAAGCGAGCTGGGCCAGGGAAGCTGTTTTTCAGTGAGATTCGAGCGCATTGATCGCGCGCATGGCGGTCCTGGCAAAGAACGGCAATCGACTGCGGAGTCGAAGGTGCCTTTTCAAGAAACTCAATAAGGCACCATCCTTTTTTTAAAAACAGGTGATCGAAGTTTCCGGAAACTTTGCTGTGCCCGGATCGCGCATCACCATTTGTTTTATTTGTTATGAGACAAATGAGATCAAAGCAGGTTTGAATGTTCACTTGAATAACAATCGGTGTTGAGAGTTGAGAGTTGTGATGAGCGAACCAAATCCTCAACGAATCGCCGCTAACTATAACTGCCTCGTTCCCCATTCCTTTGTGCATGTTGCTATTTCTTACTTTTTGCTGTTGGACTTATACGATGCCGGCACTGTAGATTGCAACCCTTGGAGAATTCCTCTAACCTCGCTCGCATAAGTTCCATTCGGTGCAAGTTGCAAATATTTTTGATAGGACTGGATACATCCGGGCGGGGCTATCAAATTGCCTGTCTTTGGATCGGAAGTTACCTGCATCACCAACGCTTGCCCCTTGATGTAGTAGACATTGGCAACGTTTGGGTCGATGGCAATGGCTTTGTCGGCAGCCGCGGCAGCCGCAGCCAGGTCGGGAGCCTGGTTGGCGGCATCGTTTTCGCTCGCTGTATAAAAGATGATGGCCTCATTAATGTAATAGGTCGAAGCATGGTTCGAATTCAATTTGGCAGCACTCTCATAAGCGGCTGCTGCGTCGGGAATCTTCCCCGTGTTTGCTAGCGCGTGGCCCATGTTGTTGTAGGTAGCAGCTTCCGTATCTAAGCTCGGCTTGGTCGACGCTGTATCCGTCTCAATGGACTTCTTGTAAGCCGTGATGGCATCGTCGTACTTCTTGAGTCCAAAATCTGCTTCCCCCAGCATGAACCAGAAGATGGATTCGGTAGGCCGTGCCGTGGTGGCCTGCGTCATGTCGTCAGCGGCTCTTCCATAATCGGGCGGCTTGGCGCTCATCGCGTCGCGTGCATCTCCCGTCAGCGCATTGACGTTCCTGATCACTGCGTTTTCCGCCAGGACAGCGGCGTTCTTTTTTCGGGACTCTTCCAGCAGTCTTTTATCATCGTCGCTCAACTTGTCGATGTATTCCTGCCGGCTCATATCGAAGTTAACAATCGCGTCCTGTCCCGCAACGAGCGTCACCGGCTTGGAGAAATCAGCGGTCAATCCCTTGCGAAACAGCACCAGAGTATAGGTACCAGGCGTAATACCCTCGCCTTTGTAATTGCCATTCTTGTCCATGTCGAAGCTGTAGACGTAGTTGTTGTTCTTATCGATCTTCCCTTTGTCCTGTGTTAATTTCACCGAGCCGTTGGTGACAAGTATGCCCATCGGGTCGTTGGCGCTGCCGTGAACCGAGGCGGTTGTATTCTGCGCGCACGCGGCGCCTACCGCAAGAAGAAGAACAAGCAGTAAGTGAAATGCGGAGGGCAGGGACTTCATCGGATTGCTCCCTTCTCATTGCCAACAGATAATGTTAATGTGCCGCGCACTCACCTTAGCGAAGTGAATGGAGCGTTGGCATGATCGCAGTCACTTTCCTTGCGTTACGGCGTCGGCAAGCTTGCGAAACTCTTCCCAGCTGCACGCAGTCGTCTGTCTGCCGCATGCCGGCGGTGTAACGACCTGCCGTGCGGGGGGATTGGCTGTTGTCAATGATTGCGCCTCGCGCATCTGACGCAGCGTCTGCATGGTGACGGCTACGTTGACCCGGTAGGCGCCCTTTGGCGTCTGCCAAAGCTCGAAGGCAAGTTCCGTTCCCGGCGAAATATCATCGGCACGTCCATCCAGGATCCAGTTGAGGCCGAGCAACGCCGCGATCGGTCCGATATTTGTGTCGTGGCCAACAAGGATAACAAGTTTGTTCCCCGGCGCACCGACGGCCCCTGCAACTGCCTTGCCTTCAACTCCCTGTTGCAGCGTCCTGGTAATTGTATTCAGCATATTGGAAGCTTCAATCCTGGCCAGCGAATGAGTACGGTGCATGAGATCGAAGTAGATGGTGTGCAAGGTGATGAACTTGACCACCTGGGCCTCGTTTACTTTCCCCCATCCAACGGACTGTGGGGGCATGCCTTCGGCATATTCGAGCTGAAAATCCTCTGCAAAACTCGACGCCTGCGCAATCGGGCCTTGAAGCGTCACAAAATGGTCGCCTTTTCCTCGCGTCACTCCGTTCTTGCTCTCGATCAAACGGACACCTGGTGGCCGCAGTAGGGTGCAATCCGCATCCGGCTTGCAGCCCAGCAGGACGCGATTCATCTGAGTTAGGAGTCCGCTGTATTGTGAAACCTGTAAAGCGGCCACTCGTTTTGAAAACTCAGCAAAGACCCGGCCTGCGTCAGCGGAATCGTTCGCAGCGGCAGCGGGATGAAAAAGAGGGTCGTTCTCACCCTCGCTGAGGGAATGCACGGGAGCCGCACAGCCCGGGAACAGGCCTGCGGCCAAAGCCTTGCCACTTTCCAACGTGCGCTGGTCGGTGTCTGCCCAAATATAGGTATCGGACGCTGCAGAGCAGCCCTGGGCGGCGAACAGGCCCGAATTTGCCAGCGATGCGCGATCATAAGCGCCAAAGAGTTTCATCAGTTCGAACCCATGCACTGTCAGGTATCCCGGCTGTGCGCTCCAAGTTGGCCACGGGAGCGAAGAATACGCATTCAGGCGATCCGGGGTCCACGTCGGCGACCTCACGCCGTGGCGGCTGAGCACCACGACCAGCTTCAGTTTGTCATGATCGGAACCGCGGAATTCTTCTCTAGCTGTTGTCTGGGCATTCAGCGCGGTCCAGGCAAACGCATACAAGGAGGCCAGTAATAGTGTCTTATAAAGTCTGATCACAATAGTTCCTCATAGAAGCAATGATGTTGAGCTGCTCTGCATGTTCTCCCGCAGATGCGGTCTCAAGTTGTGAGCCGTCCCTGCGCGATGCAGGAGATAAGCTGCGCTTCGCCAGTCGCCCATAGGAAGGGGCACGTGCCATCGAAATGGGATGTACTCCAGCCAGGTCAACAAATTGGCGTTTGACGCGCTATGTTATTCGTGTCCTAAGACGTACCGGACACCTACGTCATAACTTGGCTTGTAAAACTCCCGCTGATTCACAAACTGCGGGCTGCCCTGGTAGTAGCCGAATACCTCATTGTTGAGATTGAGCACCGACGCCTGGAAGCTCAATCCGTGGAAGAAGCGATAGCTTGCTTGTGCATCCAGCTGATAATGAGGCAAGGTCCAGATGTCACCATTGGCACCCTTTGGGCCAAGGCCGCCGGGATCCGCGCCTGAGCCTGGAGCGCTGACCGGTGAGATCCAGTTATATGAGAAGACACTTGAGCCATTGTAAGTAAGGCCCGCGCGCGCTGAGAAGCGCTTGGTGTCATAGGTCGGACTTAAGTTCCAGGTATTATTGGCCTGGTCAATTAAGCGCGGATGATCATTACGAAGCGGAATGGATTTGATCCTTGACTGTTGATAGCCGTAGTTTGCAGTGATGCCGAGTCCCGCGAGTACACTCGGAAGAAACGTCAGGTGCTGCTGATAGCTGAATTCCGCGCCGTATAGTTCGGAGTTAGTGCCGCTGATGTACTGAGTAACCGAGGCGTCATAATTCGTAACCCCACTGCTGGCTTCAACCTGCTCGATGTTCGCTAGAACCGAGGGAGGAATGGATCCTGCCGGAAGTGCGGTGAGATTGGTAAATTGAGGAATGGTGAATAACAATTGAGGCGCGGTTAACTGCTTGTAGAAGACACCCGCCTGGAGCATGCCAATCGGCTTGAGATAGTGCTCGTAGAGGGCATCGTAGTTGTTGGCGAGCTCGGCTTTCAGATTCGGATCGCCGACAGTGAACGATGGCGGGTTTGCACTGTCATCAAACGTGATGTAAGGAATCAACTGGTAAGGATCGGGGCGGGCAATCCCACGACCGTAGACGATACGAAGACCCTGGTCGTCAGTTATCTTGTAGCGCATATTGATGTCCGGCATAACATCCAAGTAGGAGGGATTATTGGTCACCACTGATGGCACGCCGCAGCCTGTGTTGGTGGGCCCCCCGCATTGCGGAGAACCCGCCGCAAACAAATTGACGTTGTAACCATGCGTACGCATTGTGGTTTGCTCAAAGCGCACTCCAGCCTGGATGTGTAGCCTCGACAGATCGATGGTGTTCATTACGTAGCCAGCGGAAACGCGCTCGATGATGCCGAAGAGGTTCGGCCAGTTGTCGAGAGCGGTCTTATATCCATCCAAATCCCCTGAGAGGTTGGCAAACAGGAACGCCGTGGTCTTGTCGAAATCGGATACTGGTCCGAACTTCCCTCCCATGAAATCGCCCTTGAAGTAATCGGTATTATGGAAATAGCCCTGCAACGCAGCCATGGAGTACGCCGAAACTCCCGGTGTCGTGGCTTTTGTTCCCCAGCCGTCGTACACGGCTTCGGTAGCATCTTGGAGTTTATGAGCGTTACTGATTTTGTAGCCAGCCTCAAGGTTTCCAAAATGACCGTGGGTGGTGTAGTTGTGCGCGAAGGATAACTCGCCCGTCAGGTTAAGCTGTGTGCTCAGACCCTTGGGGTCGGGGTAGGTAATATCTTTAAAAACGAAGTCGTTGGCATTCTCAAGAGGCGAATTGGCTCCGGTGCAGGCGCCGAACTGTGGAAACAAGGTCGCACTCTGCGGCGCGTAGTTACATTGGACCGAGGGACCAATCCAGGCGAAGTCGGCCTTGGGGTTGCCGGCGGAATCCTGCTCAAACGAACGCGAAGCCGCACCTTCCCAGATCAACCAGTAGTTAGGGTGAATCTCTCTGCCTCCTACCATCAGGGTGCCGATCGACGCATCGGGGCGCTTGGATGACGTATAGAACTTTGGGCTGGGTGAATTGGCGGTTGTGCTCGGATAAACTCCAGCGGTAGTCAGCGCAGTCGATACCGGTTCGTAGTACCACTTGTCGCCCCAGTCCTTGAGTTGGCTGTAAAAGCCGCGGAAGAAGATGCTCGAAACGTCATTGAACTTGTAGTCCGCGCTGCCCGAGTAGCCAAAACGGTAGCGGTAATAGCGGTATTCGCGATACGTGTTGTTGTCGTAAAAGGGCTGTGCAAAGCTGGAGAGCGGGTCGATTTGCGGCTGGTAGTTGTCGATGCCACGGCCGTTGAAGTCGAACGCTGCATTTCCCAGAAGGCCCAGCCGCTTGCCCTTCAGGAAGCGCTTACCGAACGTTCCGCCGGAAGATGCATTCTCTCGCCCATTCAGGATGTTAGTGTAGCCGCCATTGGTGAAGACATTAATGGTCGGTTTCTCCTGCGCCTCTTTGACAGTAAGTTCGACGGAGCTTCCAATACCTTCCGCATCCATATTGGCCGAAAGGGTCTTATTGATGTCGACATGCTCGACCATATCCGACGGGATGATATCGAGACGGACTTGGCGAACCAACGGCTCGGGAGACGGCACGGTAATGCCATCAATGGTGATGTTGGTCAAGCGTGGTTCGGTGCCGCGCACCTCAATGTATTCACCCTCGCCCTCATCGCGATAGAGCGCAACGGATGGGAGGCGGCCGATGGCGTCGGCGACATTGGCATTGGGCAAGCTGACGATGACTTCAGCCGGCAGAATCTGCTGGATATTGTCGGCCGCGCGTGTCTCGTCGATGGCCTCCATCTCTCCGTGCGGACGCTCCGCCGTGACGAGCACTTGCTCGATCTTGCTTTCCACGACTACTTTGAGCGTAAGAGAGGGCGATTGGCCGCTCGCAATCTCTGTTGGCGTCTCCTGCGTCGCAAACCCGATGGCGGATAGCTTGACCTTGTACTTACCGTCGGGAACTTCGGGAAAGGCGAAGGTGCCGTCCTCGCTTGAGAACACGATGATGCCCAACGGCTCCAGTTCAAGCCGCGCCCCTTTGATGATCCCCCCGGTGGAATCCTCGACAATGCCGGCGATAACGCCCTTGGCGGCTGGTCCCGCGGCCGCTTGTCCTGAGGCCGGTGATGACTTCGATGCCGTCTGTCCCAAACCTGCCGCCGGCAGCATTGACAAGGTCAAGAGCATGAGTAGCACGGGGGGGCTCAGCTTGTTCCACCGTTTGCTGGCACCAAGTGAAAGCGTGCCTCCGTCTAATGAAACGCAACGCCTTGATGGCTGCGTAGTGAATTGAAACTTGCGAAGTATCGTCATTCCCGGGCCTCATTGATCGTGAGATAAACGCGTTCGTCGGCTGAGTGAAAGATATGCAAGTGCGCCAAATAAAAGCGACCGCTACTCAGTAGCCATTCCCCGGGATTCATGCACCCGGCTTATTTGCGTCCTACCACGAGAACAGTAAAACTGTCTGGAATCAGCGGTCCTTGCGGGTGACGCGACTTCACGCTCGACGCTGGTGACGGGCCATACTCCGCCATCGACAGGAACATCCGGTCCGACTGCTCGTCGTAGGTCATCGAGGCCGCCCCTTTTGGCGTAGGCAAGTTTTCAATCACCTTATATCCGTTCGCGGCGTCCACTACTGTTAGCGAGCCGCCGCCATTCGAACTGAATGCGAGGTGATGGATGGCGCTAAATCTTGCGGCATCGGGGCTGTCTCCAATTGGAGGCGCAGCAAGCTCTTTGCCAGTATCCGCGTCGACGACGTCCATCTTATTGTTGTCACAAACTGCAAAGAGGTGCCGATTCTCAACATCCAGGGCAAGTCCGGTAGGGGCCTCGCAATTGGCAAGTTTCCAGGTTGCGGTCACCGTTCGTGAGTGCACATTGAGGCGAACAATGGAATTTGTGCTTTCGAGATTGTCGTATACGGATCCCCTGCCATCTGCCAGAGGAAACTCAGGCTTGCCTGGGAGGGCAATCGTGGCAACCACACCATTGCTCGCTGGATCGATCACGGTTGCGGTACTGCTCTTGCCATTGAATACCCAGACTGTCTTTGTCAATGGGTCGAAGGCAATACCGTCCGGATTGCCGCCCGTTGCGATCGTCGTAACCGGCTTGAACGTGTGCCGGTCGAAGACCATGACGTCATTGCTTAGGCCGTCGCTGATATAGCCGAACTTGCCATCGGTATCGAGAGCGACTCCGTGTGCGTTCTTTAGCCCGGCGATCGAGCCGACCGGCTTGCCGGTCGCGGTATCCACGATCTCTACGCGAGTGCGATGCGTAGCATAGAGCAGGTGCACGGTGGGGTCGTAGACAAGATAATCCCAGGTTCCATCGCCACCAATCTTCCATTGGTCTACGACTTGGTAGGGCCCCTGGCAGAAAGATGCTGGTACCGCAAAAGGGCACAGGAGGAATGCGGCCACAGATATGCCCGAGCGGACAGCGCAATGACAAGACGAGAACGACACGATGACTCCTGTAGTGTCGGGGAAGGGTTCGACTACCACGCGATTATCAGGAGCAAAGCTTAAGAGACTATGAAGATCTAGTTATTTAATCCCCGGAAGTGTTACCGTCATCTCTGTCCTTCTTTCTAGCCGGCTTTGAATCGATGGCTTTGGGGCGTGAGTATTGGCCGAGCGTGCGCGCCAGCGACGTTACAACAGCCGTTATCCCATGGAAGCGCACCTTCCGGATCTCAACTGGAAGCCGCACCCATCCAGCGACCGGCGGCAAAGCCTCTATGCGCCGCAGCGTGCTTCGGAACAGGGGCCGCGTCAGGGGGCTCTCTGCTAACAGCAGTCGGCAGCAGCAAGCACGCATGATCAAACGCCTGCCAGTCTTCTCCAACCCTTGTTGTAGGCTGGTCAACGACCACCTGCCGATTCCTTTCGGTAGCACCAGCCGCCGCGGCAGGTTGCCCAGGTTGGATGCGATGACGTTCAGCCCCGGCCGAATTTCGCCGTCGATGCATCTGGTATGCAATCGGCCGCCAGGGCGATGGCCATCACACAAGACAACTCCGCCACCAAGACTCCGGCGTCAACCTGCGCGTAAGTGAGAGACTGGCTTCATATCAAATCGTCCGGTTTTGCCAGCCTGTATCCTGAACCGCGTATCGTCTGCACTGTAGCCTCCTCCCCTATCGCGCGGAGCTTCTTGCGCAGATTAGAGACATGCGCCTCTATCACATTGGAATGTCGCTCCCAGGTAAAATCGTAAAGGTGCTCCAACATTTGTCTCTTTGAAACAACTGCGCGAGGCCGGAACATCAAGTATTCGAGGATCCGATACTCGGTCGGAGAGAGATCGATGAGCTTGCCATCGCATCGAATGGTCTGCTCGACGGAATTCACGCTGAGCCGCCCGACCTCGATGACTGGAGCTGGAGTCCCCTTTCCGCGTCGAATTAAAGCCTTGGTCCGCGCAATCAACTCGCCAAGATCGAACGGTTTTGTAAGGTAATCGTCCGCTCCTGCGTTCAACAGCCCGATCACATAATTTCTTTCGTCGCGTGCCGTGAGTACAAGTATCGGAGTCTTGTCACCGCGCGCTCGCAGCCTTCTCGTGATCGTGAGTCCGTCGATACCAGGAAGCATCAGGTCCAGTGAAATCAGATCATAATTTCCGCTTTCCGCCATCGCCATGCCGTCGTGACCGTTATGAGCGCAGTCCACTGCAAATCCCGGCCCCTGGCGAAACGCAGCCGTAATATTTGAAGCAAGACGAACTTCATCTTCGACGACTAGGACTCTCATGTGATCCGCTTTTCTGCTTGCTCCTGAATAGAATGGGGTGTGGTCTGGAAGACACGGGCAGTCTAGCACAATGCACCATGCAATCGTCGCCCTCATTTAGAGGTGCATTCTCATTCAGCGCTCAAGTATCTCCAGTTGCAAAGTAATCTAGTCGCCTCTTGTTTCGATCGATTCACTACGCATTCAGATCTTGTGCAGTTCATTGATAACACGATTCTTTGCGGTAGATCATGAGCGTTGTACCTCCTCACAACCTACCGCTTATACGTTTTTGCTTAAGGCCATTTTAAGGAAGCGTGGGTAGTGTGGACTCTCGATCAGATGGATGGAAATTGGCTCAATGCGCCCTTGTTGTGCGACTGACAATTCGAGCGGTACAACCGAGTCTTTTGGCATTGCAAACGTGTGCAAACGTTCAGTTCTATTTCGTGAAGTCGCTCTCGATCAACGCTTCCTCGCGCTCACGGAGGTATCGGCGTGAAGCGATCGAACTTGATTTGCGTCCTGACCGATATACATCTCTGGGTGCCGGTGGTGGTGCTGATTCTGGGAATTACGCTGCTGATGACCTTGAGGTAAGCGCATGAGCGAGAGGACGGTCACCGCGGCAGCGCGGTCGACAATTTCACTGCACAAGCTGGGAGTTTTTTGCGGGCTGGCGGCGGCCGTGTGGCTGGGCAGCGCGGAGGCGCCCACCAAGCTGGTGAATGAAGGATTTTCTCCGTTCCTGATTTCGATGGGGATGGTGATGGGCGCGTTTGTAGCGCGCTGGACCGTGCCCACGCTGCTGAAGGGCACCGGATTCCTCTTCAACGACCTGATTGAAAAGCCTCACCTGCTGGTGTGGGCACTGCTGGCCGGAATGCTCTGGGCGGTGGGCAACACGCTCACCATCTTTGCCGTGCGGAACGTGGGCCTGGCAATTGCGTTTCCATTGTGGAACACAAACAGCCTCGTGGGACTGGCGTGGGGATGCCTGCTCTTCAGGGAATTGCGCGGATCGCGTGCGAAGGATTGGGCGAAGGTGCTGGGCGGAGCGGCGGCGATTGTTTTTGGCGCCGCAGTGCTGGCCATCGCCACGGCGCAGCAAAACGCGGGCGCGCCGGGCAGGGCCGCGATCGGCATTATCGCTGCACTGGGCGCTGGTTGCATGTTCGGCACCATGTACATTCCCTACCGCAAGGCGTACATCAGCGGGATGAATCCGCTGTCGTTCGTAACCATTTTCACCTTCGGCGAGTTGGGCACGATTCTCACGCTGGGATGGATTTTTTACGGTGGCACCACGCCGATGCTTTCGGAACTGCACCGCGCGCGGCCGATGCTTTTCTGGCCGTTCCTAGGCGGGTTTTGCTGGGTTATCGGCGACCTGTTTCAGCAGTATGCGGCAAAGTATATCGGCATCGGCCGCGGCATTCCGCTGTCAAACACCAACCAGCTTTGGGGATTGGCGTGGGGCGCGCTGGTGTTTGGCGAGTTTGCCGGGATGGCCACGGGCGGCAGGCTGCTGATTCTGACCGGATCGACGATCATGATTCTGGGCGCGGTGTCGATCAGCATGGCTGAACCACCGCCGGGAGAGATGGAGAACTGGAACGCGGCGATGCATCGCGAGTGCAGCCGCTACGGCCTCAACGCGGAGAACGTGGCCGCCGTCGTTGCCGGGGACGATCCGCTGGCCGACCATAAACACAAGTACCGCTGGTGGGAGATCTTGATTGTGTGCGTTGCGACCGGCATCTTTGTCTGGCTGGCCGCGGGGACGCGCGCGCAGCATATTTATGTCAACGTACCGTGGATGTTGGTGCTGATCGTGGGCACGATGATTCCACTGGGACTGTGCGGGACGCTGTTGTGGCGGCGGACGAGGTTTTCCTAGAGCTGGTTTCAAACACATTTCCGTATAGTGATCCAAAAGCACGTTAGGTAGAAGAAGACACGATCAACGGTGAGCAGCTTGGATTCCTGGCGACCGCGAAGCCTCCGAATCTAACTCGCGATCGGACGATAGCTATGCTATCCGAGACAGTGGCGAATAGTCGATGGTAGCCATGACTTCCTTTCGATTTGACGCGTTCATGGCGCCTGCGACAATCTCCTGTGCGCGCAGGCCGTCGAGATGATTTATCGGAAACGTGCTTCCGCTTCGGCAACATTCCAGAAAGACCCTGAGCTCTTCTTTATAGGCCGCGCCGAAACGATCGATGAACTCTGGAAGAGGTTGGTCATAGCGTCGCATTTCAAAGTTCTTGATTGTCAGGGGCTCCTTTGCTTCTCGAGTTCCATAAGCCTCGACCATAACTTGAAGAGGATTCTGCTTGAAGCATCCAATGTGGATCAGGCCTTTCTCGCCATAGATCACGGTTTCGCCACGATAACCAGAGACATGATTACGAGTGACTTGGATTTGGCAATTAACTCATCGTCAAAATCGAGTAACATCAAAGCGTCATCGAAATCCTCCTGGCACGTAGTAAGCCGATGACTGAATAGTCGCGAGCCAATTGCCATCGCCAGCTTTGGTTTCCGACCGCAGAGCCAGACAACCTCATCGACATTATGAACTGCCATGTCAGGCAGGATACCCGGACTTGCAAACCCGTCAGGCGCAGGGCTCGAGTCTTCAAGCGCCGAGTAAACCTTGAATATTCGCCCTATCGCGCCCTGATCGATGAGTTGCTTCGCATAGCACATGGGTGCATCAAAGTGCCGTTGGAAACCAAGCATCAAGGCTCGTGGATGCTCGCGCTCAAGCGACTCTGCAAATTCCCGATCGCCCTGCAACGTCCCGGTAAGAGGTTTTTCGAGAAAGATACGCTGCCCGGCCTGAATCATCATCATGGAGTGCTCGCGATGCAACGGCGTGTTGGTTGCGATTACCGTTACGTCACAAAGACCTGATTTTGCAAGGCCGCCAATGTCATCGAATAGAGGTGTCGAGTTACCAGTAAGGGAAAGACAAGTACTGGCTGCATTCATGTCGGTGGTCGAGGCGCAGGTTAACCTACAAAGGTTGGACTCTCGTGCCAACTCGTGAATATGCAGCGCATGGATCATCCCCATGCGACCTAGGCCAATTACACCGACGCGAATGGGTTGATGCGGAGCGTGGAATGAAGACGAATTAGAAGTGGAATACATTCGACTGTACCCTCGATCAAGTTTGGGAGTACTGCGTGCAGATTACTATTATTCACCTCTCGCACTCCGGATCAGAAGCAATTACAAGCTGCTTTTTCGGCAAGATTACCTCGGGCCTCCTTAAGGGATCGTTAAGGTTTGTTCTGTACTCTCGCTTAGGGGTCAATTCATCCTGCAGGAGGCAGTTTGTTGCTCGAAGTGAGGTCATCCCATTTCATTTTTCAAACGATTTACGCACTCGTAGTCATTCTTCTATCGGTTCTAACTGGCCCGATTCGCGCGCAAGGTGGGCCGCCCTTCATTACTGACGATCCTGGCACACCGGGCAATCACCAGTGGGAAATCAACTTCGGCTGGATTGCCGATCACAATCCTGGTAATGCTTACTACGAGACACCCGATATTGATATGAACTACGGCTGGGGAGACCGCATCCAACTTAAGTACGAACTTCCTATGGCCGTATACACCGATCCGAACAATACCACCCACGCCGGATTGGGCGAGTCGCTACTTGGCATTAAGTGGAGGCCTTACGAACATCATCGTGCTGGCGAACCGAAGTCTGACGAGAACGTAGATTTCTCTATCGGAACTTATCCCCAAGCCTCCATCAACAACCCCACCAACGCTGTGCGCCGAGGAATCGTGGAAAACGGCCCCCAATATTACTTGCCAATGGAATTTACGGCACAGCTCGGCCCAATCGCCTTTGACGGCGAAGCAGGTCACTGGTTTGGTAACCAACTTGTACAAAGCCGCTGGGGCCGCGGATTGATTGCCGGCCACGAGTTCAGCGATCGATTCGAACTCTACAGCGAGATTTACGATCTCCAGGACGCCAACCGAATTGGCACCGTGCCCAAACAGCGCAAACTTACCGCTGACGTAGGTGGCCGCCAAACCCTCGACCACGATAGCCATATCCGCTTGCTTTTCATGGCAGGTCGTGGCATTCAGGCTGTCACCCGCCAGAATAGCGAGCCAAATTGGATTGCTTATGTTGGCTTTCAGTTTCTTCTTGGCCCTAAGTAGTTTTGAAGGGCAAGGATTCGTCGCCGGTGCTGTCCCTCGCCATCTATGTGAAGAACCCGAGAACAGTCAAGGAAATTTCTCGTCCCGGATGAAGGGGTTGATCTTCTCTCGGGAAACCTGCAACGGTCAGCAATATCTGGGCGTTCTTTTAGGCGAGCGCAGCAATCAATGATCGGATCTGCGGCCGGCGATCAACGTTACGTTTCTCTTTGCTGGACAGGTGAGGCGCCGGCCGTCGCTGCAGGTGCCTTATACGTGCTGGATCCTTTCCGGGCCTGGACTGACACCACAAATTGAAACACACGTATAGTCGAGATCGTTGCGGTCAAGGCACTCTGGAATTATTCAGAACGACAGCTTCAACAGTTAATTCATTGGGTTTGTGCTGTTTGTGAAGGTTTACCTTTTGAATCGGTCAAATTGAATCGATCCAATCGTTGACATCACTACTGTTAGTGGAAACCAGTGGCCAACCCTTTTGTCACAGGCCGAAGCTGGGTCTGAACTGACAAGGTTTTCGCCGAAGTCAAACGATTCCCACGAGTGAAATCGCCAATACCGCGGCCTGCACCCGGCCAACCCAGTAATTGCGTCATTGCCGACTGTTGGCTGTTCTAAGCGAATCACCACGGTACGAAAGCCGGTAGCCAAACAAAGAAGAACTCAAGCAGGTTCGGTATGAACCCAGTGTTAGACGGATACTCACACGGAGTGGATATGCAATCCCGTTTATCTGATTCAAAGGCTGGTCGCTGTTTTGTCAACGACAGCAGGGAAAGCCTAATCGCCCAACGTCGAGGCGACTAACCTGGACTGATCGATACTGGTGAGCGGCTGACGCAGTAAGGGGAATACCATCAGCTGCCCTTGTGTAGTCCGAACACTTCAACCTGAAGCAAGAGAATTGCGATTCCGACGATCACCTGCAAAGCCGATGAGAAGAGAAGCTCTCGCATCTGCGGCCTCAATCTTGCCTGGCGCTGGACGATAGGAAGATTGATCAATGCGCTCGAAATCGAAGTGAGCACAACGGCGACACCCGCTTGAGACTGGGCTACATGGCCGTGCATCGCCATGTTCGCCGCTGCGGCAGTGGTGCTCGCACTACTAAACAGCCCTCCTAATACGCTGACAATCTGAAAGCCTGCATTTCCGATCCACCGCTGTCCCAGTGTCGCAACTATCTGCAATAAGAGAAACAGGATCGCGAAGCTTGAAACCTTCCTGAGGGAAACCGGCGAACCGACGTCGATGGTCACGTCTCGCTCAATATCTGCCGCTTTATGGCGACCACGATAGACCCAATACGCGGCCACGACGCTCATCGCGATCAGGGGAAAAGCTGCTGTTCGGACCGAGCCGTGAGCGAAAATTGCAAGGATGACGAGATTACGAAAGAACATCGAAACCGAGGTCAGCAATACCACTGGGACCGTAAGGCCGACAAGGTCCGATCCGGAGAGTGCCGCAGTCAGTTCAGCGGCAGTCGCCGTTGAGTTGACAAGCCCGCCCAATGCTGCGGTGAGATAGATCCCTTTAGAACCATAAACGCGAAGTAGCACATAGTTCAGGAATCCAAGACACGCGATCACCACAACTGTGATCCAATCTTCGCGCGGTTGAATCAGTTTCCAGGGATCGATGAAATGATCCGGCAGGAGCGGCCAGATTACGAACCCCAAAAGCCCGAGCAGGAGCGCACTACGTACCTCCTGCTGGGTGAGACCACCCGCAAAGGCGCGAAGCTGAGGTTTGAGAGCCAGAAGCATCGCCACAATGATCGCGCATGCAACGGGAGTGAATAGATGCCCTTGACCAACAAGCACGCCCAACAGGAAAACAATCGCCAATGCTGTTGACGTTGTGGCTTCCAGCTTTCGTGCCGTTTGTAGGCTGCGCAAATTGACAAAAACGATCAAAATCAGGATGGCGGCTCCGCCGAATAGGACCAGGGATGGACCGAGCAATGTGCCGAGCAACCCGAGCAGCGCCGTCATGGCGAAGGTGCGAACACCGATGTCCTTGTTGGACCATTCGCGTTCGAATCCGACAAGTAGTCCGAGTGCGAGCGCAACGGCAGCTTTCACAGCAATTTCGACTGCCGGAAAGGCTTGATTTGCGCCATGGAAGGCTTTTAACCAGTCCTGCATCCTTCCTGTACCTCTCAGACGGAGAATCTTGAGAGGCTGTAGACCACCGCAAATTGCGTAAGCCCGACAGCCTCAACTCCTGATTTGGATGCGTAAGTACAAGTTGGTGCGTCTACGACGCATCGAGTATTCCAGATCGCTCCTCTTTCCCATATACCCAATAGAAGCCGGCGGGAACCAGGAATACGGTCAACGCAACTGAGACCAGCAATCCTCCAACAAGAGCGCGCGCGAGAGGCGCATAGGACTCACTGCCTTCTCCGAGCTTCAAAGCCATCGGCAGCAATCCGATAATGGTTGCCAGCGATGTCATGAGGATAGGCCGCAGACGCACGCGACAAGATTCGATCACAGCCTCTGCAACGCCCTTTCCTTCGTTGCGGAGATGATGGGCAAACTCGACGATCAGAATGCTGTTCGACATGGCGATGCCGGCCAGCATAACGACTCCCATCAGAGACATAACATTCAACGTTGTCCCTGTAAGCACAAGCGTCACCAGGACGCCGGTGATGCCGGGCGGTAACGCCAGGAGAATGATGGCGGGGTCAGTGAAGGATCGAAATTGGGCAACGAGGATGAGATAAAGCAGAATTACAGAAAGCGCCAGCCCAAAGGCGAAGCTCTTAAATGAAGCTGTCATGGCGGCGGCGCTTCCTCGCACGCTCACATTCGAATTTGCCGCTAGCTTCTCCTGCGCAATGACCTTGCGAACTACCTCGGCGGCCGCACCCAGGTCCTCAGTGGCAGGATTCACATAAATATCCAGTTCCCGCCGAATCTGGTAGTGATCGACTTCAGTCGGCGCTTGCATTGGTTCTATATCCGCGACCATGCCGAGACGGGTAGGCTGCGTCAGATCTGACGAATGCAGAGGAATCGCATCCAGGTCCTGAATCGTATGAATCTGCGAGATGGAATACTGCACCGTCAGATAATAGTCGTTGCCGCTCTTGGGATCGATCCAGAGGTTTGACGCAATCATCTGGTTTGACGTAAGCGAAGTGATGACGTTTGTCAGGACTTCTTTCCCGCTCAGGCCCAGTTTGGCCGCGTGCAGGCGATCAACATCGATCCGCAGCGAAGGATAGTCAAGATCCTGGGGAATGTATGCGTCCGCAATTTCTTTCGACTCTCGAAGCCGGTTCGCGATATTTTGCGCCACAGCGAAGTCGGTCTTGAGATCCTGTCCCCCGATTTGTATGTCGATCGGGGCCGGAGCGCCCATGTTGACCACTGCATCCACGAGGCTGCCGGTTGAAAAGTAAGTTTCCAGCTCCGGCATATTCATCGCCAGAACCCGCTTGATTCTGGCGATGTACTCGTAGCTACCAATCCTATGTCCCGGGTTAAGAGCTACCTGGATGAACCCAGTGTGCATGGCCGCGTTCGGGGAATAAAGTGAGGAAAAACCAGGATTGAGACCTAGGTTGTCGATGATTATACCCAGATCTCCTGGCAGTACCACCTTGCGAATGAGGCGTTCCGCCTTGGCGGCTTCTTGTTCAGTGATGTCCAGCTTGGTCCCCGAGGGCGCCTTGAAATCGATGATGAACTGACCAGCATCCGTCCTTGGGAAGAACGAGCGTCCAAGGAATGCATACAGACCCAAGCCGCTTGCAAAGAGAACGGAGAAAATGACAAGTGTTTTGGCTGGTTGAAGCAGAACACGTTGTACGGTGCGCTCATACCAGCGCAAAAGTTGGTCAAATCGCGTGTTGAAACCGACATTAAAGCGAACTGCCTAGCTGGGCTTTCCCTTATGTCGAGTACGCGCTTCTCCAGGCTCGTCTTCTTGAATGTGCTCGGGGTTATCAAGGCGGAGGAATCTGGCAGAAAAAAGTGGAACGCCCGTCATTGCGACAAAGAACGAGGCAAACAGAGAGATGACGACCGCGAGCGCCATCGCTGAAAAGAGAAATCTGCTGATCCCCGCCAGCAGCGTGACCGGAAAGAAGACCACCGCAGTGGTGAGCGTCGCGGCAAGAACTGGTAAAGACACCTCATTGCCACCCTTCTCTGCTGCGACATTGGGTGCTTCGCCCATCTCGAGATGTCTGTAAATGTTTTCGAGAACCACGACGGAGTTGTCGATCAGACGCGAGAGCGCCAGCGCCAGTCCGCCCAGGACCATACTGTTCACCGATGATCCGGTGAACTGAAGAATAAAGAATGTAGCCAGCACCGAAAGAGGGATGGAGAAGAAGACGGCTACTGTGGCGCGCATACTGCCAAGGAACACTAGAATCATGATGCAAGTAAGAAAGAGCCCGATTCCACCCTCGTGAAGAAGCGTCTCGATGGCCGTTCTCACGAATCGGGATTGATCGAATACGACCGTGGTGCGTAAGGCAGATGGCACATCGTAGAGATGCTGCATCGTTTTCCGCACGCCTTCGACCATTGAGATGGTGTTGGAGTTGCCGCCTGCCTTCAGAACGGGAAGGTAGAAAGAACGCGCCCCGTTCACGTGCACGACGTTGTATTGAATCCCATGCGAATCTTCCAGTCTGCCGATATCGGACATCAGAACGGGATTTTCTCCGTTCATCTTCACCGGGTAACTTCCCGCATCGTTCAAATTAATCTGCGCATTGGTGTAGATATCGTAGTCGAGGTTCCCGATCTGGACGTCCCCTGCCGGAAGGACGAGATTGTCCTGATTCAGCGAGCGCACCACATCCATGGGGCTGAGTTGCCGCGCTTCCAATTCATAAGGGTCGACGTAGAATTGGATTTGCCGCCACGGTCCACCGAACGGCTGAGGAATTGACGCTCCCGGAACAGACGCCAGCTGATTGCGCACGAAATTCTGCGCAATATCCTTCAAGCGTGAGTCATCCATTCCCTGGCCGCTGACAGTGACGAGGCAGACCGGCAGGCCCGAGGCATCGGATTTGAGGACAATGGGCGGGAAGGTCCCGGGAGGAAGATCCCGCATGTCGGAGATCGCAAGATTGGCAATCGCGACCGCGTCTGTATCTGCATTAGTATTGGACTGGAAATAGACCTTGATGACGCTCACGCCATTCAGAGAACGCGATTCGATGTGATCGATGCCTGCAGCAAGCGTGAAAAACCGCTCCAGATGATAAGTGATGTCGCTTTCAACCTGCTCTGGAGGCATTCCGGAGAAGAACGTGGCCACCTCCACGACGGGGATGTTCATGGATGGGAACATGTCCACAGGCATGCGCACCAGGCTGCTTATGCCCAGCACCGTGATAACCAGGCAGACGACAACAATAAGATACGGAGTGCGAATGGAAAACCCTGACACGGATCAATCCCTCTAGGAGTTGGCAGCCGAACCTGCAGTGACTGCCTGCACATTCGGTTCAACTTTTTCGCCATCGTGATAATCGGAGTGCCTTCCGATGATCACCGTTTCCCCAGGTTGAACGCCGGACAAAATCTGCACGTACTGGGGGGACTGCAAGCCCGTCTTGACGTCTCTCACGTGGATGACGCCCGCTTCATCCACGACGAACACTCGGTGATCGGTACCGGTGGTATCCACCGCTTCAATCGGCACGACAACCGCACCGCTCGCAGATGCAAACGTCAGATTGACCTCGGCATACATGCCTGGTATTAATTGCAGCTTCGGATTCTTAACATCGACCTCCGTAGTCATCGTGCGGGTCGAAGTTTGCACGCGATCGGAGAAGCGCGTTACCTTGCCGGGAAATATCCGCCCCAGTGTCGGGACCGTGACGCTGACAGGTTCGCCATTATGGATGGTACCCACGTATGCTTCGGGAACGGGGAGCATCAGACGAAGTGTGTCATCCTCGGCAACATGGACCACTGGCATGGCTTGTGTGCTCGAAGAGGTTCCTGCCTGGACCATTGTGCCGTCACTCGCGTAGCGCTTCGTGATGACGCCGTTGAGTGGAGAAACGATTCTGGTGTACTCAACCAAGGCACTTCCATGTTCGAGGGCAGCTTTCGCAGCTACCAAACGGCTGCGGGAAGCTTGCACGCTTTGCTCCGCTGCTGCTACCTGCGCTTCCGCCTCGAGGTCGCGAGAGTGGGCAACATCAACCTCCTGTAATGGCACCAAACCAGGCTCTTTTTTCGATACGTCCAAAATGCGTGTGTAAGAAATGTGTGCGATCGCCTCCGCCGCCACGGCGTGCTTCTTGTCTTGCTCCGCCGCCGCTTGCTCCGCGTTGGCGGTTTGAACATCCGCTTTGGCTCGTTGCAAGTCGTCCTGCAGTTCAGGAATCTCGAGAACACAGATGAGCTGCCCGGTCTTTACATGGTCGCCGATATCGACCAGCATGTGGCGGATATACCCGGCTTCTTTGGCCATCACATCAACTTCGTAAAAGGGTTCGAGTTCTGCAGTCAGCGTCACATCGTTCTTCATATCCATGCGCATGGCACGACTGGCTGGAACGACTGGGACTTCCTCAGGCGCAGCACTGGTCCTGGTAGCGCATCCACTGCTCGCAACTGTCGCGGCCAGTAATGCTGCCATCCAGAGCTTTCGTCTTTCCGTCAAAGCCAAGCTATCCTCCTCAGTGGCGCAATGCAGGACTCAATGCAGGTTGCCTAAAGCAAATTGAAATGCGCTCATAGAACGCAGGTAATCGAATCGGGCGCTCGCAGCAGTAATGAGTGCCGAAGTTTGGTTCAACTCGGCTTGATTAAGTTCGACGATGCTGCCGAGGCCTGCATCGTACCTGGCCTGGGCAAGACGCATGGCAATGTTCGTTTCATCAACCAGCCTTTGAGTTACGTCGATTTGGAGGTAGGCATCTCGTGCATCTGCCCATGTCGAACGCACGTCTCGGGCAATCTCAACTTCGCGCAGCGAGGCGTCCTCATCGGCAGCCCTCGCATCAAGCTGCGCTGCTGCCGCGCGCGCGCTATATAAGCCGCCATTGAAGATCGGAATGTTGATATTGAAGCCAACCGCGCCATAATCGCGATGAATGGTCGAGTCGTGAATCGGAACTTCGCCGCCAGCCGCCAATGCGTTCATGGCAGGGTAATTCAGGTCTCTTTCGGCACGGGCTTCGTGGGTGGCGGATTCACCGTGTAGCCGCAAAGCCTTGAGATCGGGCCGATTCGCGATCGCTTCGTCGATGTAACCGGCAGCGTCGGCGTCTGGGCTAGCTGGAAGCTGCTCTTCGGCTAATGAGTAATTTGTGTCGCCTCTCTCTCCCATGGACGCTGCGAGCTGCGCCTGTGCCTTTTGCACATTGCTCTGAGCGCGGACAACGGCTAGTTCTCCCTCGGACACCATGACCTGAGCGAATTGCACATCGAGAGTTGACCGTAGTTGACTTTGCGCAAGAGCAGTCAGTTGCCGTACCGTGATTCGTCTGAAGTCGAGAACAGCCTGTGCTGTCTTGCTTACACTCTCGGCGGCTTGAGCCGCAAAATATGCTTTCCGGACCTGCAATAAAACAATCTGCCGAATACTCTCCTCATCCTGCCCGGCCGACTCCGCTTCGAACCGAGCCGATAGCAAAAGATTCGAAGTATGGCCGAAGTCAGTGATCATCTGAACTAGAGATGCCCCTCCCGCAGCGCGCGTTGAAATGCTTGACGTGGTGAGCGCTCCCGCAGCTACTGCCGTATCTCCGTTGGCATTGACAGCAGTGAAATTCCCGAACGCTTGTGGGAAATATCCAGATCTGGATTCGGCGATTCTTTTGTCTGCTGCCTGGACGCGAAACCGCTCTGCAAGCAGACGTGGCTGGTTTTTGAGCGTCCAGGCCTCAGCGTCAGCCAACGTCAGAGTTATTGCCGAGGTTTTTGCACTAGGTGCGGCGCTTGCACCAATTTGCGGGAAACCCTCCATTGCAGCTGAAGAAGCCACATTTCCGATTGGAATTCGAGGAACTTCCTTCGTTTGTCCATTCGCCGCAGGTTGAACCAAGACTAGAAGTAAGCAACAGAACACCATTTGAAAAAACAACTGTCTCATCCGCTCCTGTCCCCCTGCTTGAGGGTCCGGCTCGGCTGAGCAATATGGATGACGCTGGTTGTCTGAACTTCGATCACGCCATCGGTAACCAGTTGGATCAGTGTTGGCATCAGCTTCTCCACTGTCTGTGGCGATTCAAGGAACTCAACGCGAATTGGAAGGTGCTCGCCGCTGACTCCGGGCGCGCCTTGGGTATGTATGCGATGGTGAATCCCGAAACCTGAATACCCGCGCAACACGGTTGCTCCCGAAACTCCTTGCTCAAAGAGGAAGGAGACTATCTCCAAGTGAAGATAGTTCCCCTCGGAGGCTGCGTCCTCATTCAGATGAATCACGACCCTTTGGGCAGATCCGGGCAAAAGCATGCTGTAACCCTCGGTGCGACATCTATTTCGTCTCGTTGACCTCGAGGAGAGCTGTGCTTCCGGCGTAGAGCTTTACGGAGTGCCCACGAAGCGCTAGCGCAACGGTCCCGCTGCCGTCCCGTCCGCTGTCTGCGAGGTAGCCGCCACCAAAGCCGTAGGCTCCGCACGCGTCGGGAGAGAAGATCGCTATGGACTGCTCCGTATTCGTTCCGTTGCAAGATCCCGATGGAATAAGCCTGGCAAAGACTCCATTTTCCCGGTTGTATCCGATGACGTCCCCATCATCCGATTGGATCATCTTGTCCAATGGCGAGAAGGTTGTTCCACCAATAAGAGTCATCATTCCGACGTGGTCGGTGTCGTCTGTGCTGTGCGGATACGCGGCTTCTGTGGAGTCAATCGTGTTCGCGATTGCGCGAACCGAAAGATTGACCGGAACCGCGGCGTCGCCTGTTAGCAACTTGTCAAAGTGAATCGCAAGCATCGACGGCCTCTGATGCACATACGGGGTTGGATCAAAATGAAAGGCCTGAACGGTCACGACGTGACCAACGAGCAGGATCCCCTTTGGGAGGTTACTACCGCCAGGAAGAACGATGACCTGAATCGTCTTGGCCGTAACTACCTCCCCAACCTTGGCCTTCTTCGTGTCGATTGAGTGCTCGAAACGGACCGGAATCGTTGTGGACTGAGGTAAAACCTGCGATTGCGCCGGAATTGTGGCGGCAGAAGCGAATGCAAAAAAATTTGCCGTTCCCAAAACGAGCGTTACGACGATCGAAACAGGGGACACTCGCAACTTCAAAGCTCCTGAAGAAAGACTCCGACCGCTTGATCAAATCACAGAGTAACCTTAAGGAATTCTGAAGTTTGCCTGAAGTCTTGGCTTTGTAGAGCCTATGATGCGGTGGCTGCATTAAAGTTTGAAGAGTGAGCTGTGGGAGCGCAATCCGGCCCGAAAATGCTTTGAGGATTCTCGTCATTGAAGACGAGCGGAAACTCGCCAGCGCGATCGCGGAGGGCCTTGAAGGAAACGGATACGAAGTGGCTTTGGCGGACTCGGGAGAGACTGGAATCCGACAACTGCGCAACGCCGCTTTTGATCTCGTTCTCCTCGACGTCATGTTGCCGCGACAGGGCGGTCTTGAAACGCTGCGCGAGATGCGCCGCGGCGGTTTCCGAACACCTGTACTGATCCTTACTTCACGAGGATCAGTAGACGATCGAGTCCGCGGTCTTGATGCCGGAGCCGACGATTATTTGGTGAAGCCATTTGCGTTTCCCGAACTCCTTGCGCGCATCCGGGCATTGCATCGACGCGCTCACTCTGAAATTATCTCAGTGCTCCAGCTTGCAGATCTCCGCGTGGATGTAAGTGGGCGTGTAGCGACGCGCGGAAACGTGGTTCTGGATCTGACGGGCCGTGAGTTCGATTTACTGGAATACCTTCTACTGAACAGCGGCTCCGTCGTGTCTCGAGAGATGGTCGCTCGCGATGTGTGGAAGACGACAGTGCGCTACACTTCCCTCGACAACGTAATCGACGTGCATATCGCACGGATTCGCAGGAAGCTTGACGATCCATTCCCTATAAAACTGCTGCACACAGTCCGCGGGCTGGGATTTATCCTGCGCCGAGCGGAGGAGAAGTAATGCGCCTTCGGCCTCGGTTTATTCGCGACCGGCTCACGCTTTGGTATGTCGGTATATTCGGCGCTGTCCTCGGACTCTATATTTGCGGCGCCTGCGCACTCCAGTATTGGCAGTTGAGCCAACAGCTTCACCACGCCGAAATCGAAGACCTGGAGACTGTCGAAGGCTTGCTCTATTTCAGCTCTGACGGCCGTCTCCTTTTGCACGAGGACTACTACAGTCATCGTCAAACGCGCCTGTCTGCTTG
The DNA here is from genome assembly GCA_963758785.1 of uncultured Acidobacteriaceae bacterium. Classification (GTDB taxonomy): domain Bacteria; phylum Acidobacteriota; class Terriglobia; order Terriglobales; family Acidobacteriaceae; genus Telmatobacter. The sequence goes on along the minus strand of CAVWXA010000002.1, from coordinate 203,142 downwards.
ATAGATACATGGAGGTGCTGAGCCCCAACGGGGAAGTCCTTTTTCGCAATGAGCGGTTACGCGACATGTATATTGATGGCCCACCGACTCGACACGAAGGAGAGGTAGGCTACGCATCAAGGCGAATGCGGCTGGCCGACGGCACGCCGATTCTCGCGATCAGCCACCTCCACTTTTTTGAGAGTAAGCCGCTCTTGATTCGGCTGGGGTACAGCACAAAGCCGCTCAGGGAGCGTCTACTCGAATTTATTGGACTGCTGATGCTCGCCATGCCCCTTGCCTTGGTAGCAGCGGGATTCGCCGGCTTTCGGGTCGCAGGCAAGGCGCTTAATCCCCTCGAACGGATGGCACGCCAGACTGAGCAAATTACCGCGAGGCGACTAAATGAGCGCATTCCCGTAGACAATCCCAACGACGAACTGGGGCATATGGCCCGTGTACTCAACGGATTACTCGTGCGCCTGGGGGAGTCTTTTGAAAAACTCCAACACTTTACGTCGGATGTCTCCCACGAATTGCGCACTCCTTTGGCTGCAATGCGCAGTGTCGGCGAGGTTGGGTTGCAGGAGGACCACTGCGCCGAGAAGTATCGCGACATTATCGGCAGTATGCTTGAGGAGGTCGCAAAACTCACTTCAATGATCGATACGCTTCTGACGATCGCGCACGCGGATTCGGGCGCGATCGAGCTTCAACGGTCTGTCTTTTCCATAATGGACCTGGTACAGGAATCAGCCGGAGTTGTGGGTGTGCTCGCCGAAGAAAAGAAACAAATGATCTCTGTTGCTGGCGACGATCAGATTTCTGTATTTGCGGACCGCAGTTTTCTTCGCATGGCCGTGATCAATCTTCTTGACAATGCCGTCAAGTACTCGCCGTCTGGGAGTACCATCTGTCTGATTCTGTCTGATGAGAAGAACTCCTCCAATCAAACGGAGTTTGTGCAGCTGGCTATCGAGGACGAAGGTCCAGGAATTCCCGAGGACAAGGCGTCCCATGTGTTCGATCGATTCTATCGAGTCGATGAAGGACGTACCCGAGACGCGGGTGGTGCGGGTCTTGGACTGGCAATCGCAAAATGGGTGGTTGAAGCACACGCCGGTTCGATCAGTGTCATTCGTCGATCGCCCAATGGGTCTATCTTTTCTATCCGCCTACCAATAGCAATCAGTCAACAAAGTGGTGGCCTCGACCACTGACCGACATGCGGGCGTGTGAGGCGCGGAAGCTATCCGGGATCCAGCTCTAGCCCGGCGTCTCGATTGATGATCAGCGCATGGGCCATTAGTTCACGGAACATCGCCGAATATTCGAGCTGAAGTAATTTGCGCTCCAACTCCCGCGCCACCTTGGCTTGAGGTAGCAAGTAATATCTCAAACGGAGGCAATGACTTTGCGATGCCAATTCCAAGGTCGCTGCGAAGGATGGAAACGGAGTCAGGCTGCAAGCAGAATTCCGCCGCTGCCTCGGTCCCTTCCATCGAAGTTCCCGCGATGAGAAGCGCATAACCGGTATTGGTTGGATTCGGAATATAGACAATGCGTGCATAGCTGAGGTGGTGAACGAGATCTGCCGCATAGACTTTCTGTTCACGTGGCTTTGGGTGGGTATTGTAAATGGGTCTTGGAGAACGAATAATGTCCGGACTAAATTGAAAGTTGAAACGATTCTCGCCAAACATTTGTACCCATGGATCCGAAGATGATTCTCCGAGCAGAATGAAATTCCCGGACAGAAAATCGCGAGGCCGCATGTTTTGAGCGCTCCGTATCTCCACCGTGGGGTTGGGCCCGAGCTGAAGGAAAGAATCTCGGATGCGGTATGATACGCCGGCATCGCCGAGATTGATGATCTGGCGCTTAGACAATGCGCTCCATATATATTCCGCGCTGTGATTACCCTTGAAAGACGTCGGTAATTGCTTATAAGTCTGATTTGTGTATTCATCCAATGTGAAGGGGTGACCGAGCATTGCTTGCATGAGCACCAAGGCTTCATCGGACATCACAACTTCAACTGGCTCGTTGGAATCGTGAAAGATGGATGTGATCAAATTGGCTTGAGCACTTACGGTATGTGGAGCGGAATGGGTTCGCAGTAGGTGCGTCCCCGTAAATAACGCGGTAATTGCCAGAGATCCGGCGACAAACCAGGCGCTGAGGGAAATCCATCCGGACCTGGCGGGGGGCGGCTGGAGATCGTCCCGCTTCCTGAACAGCGGAATGTATTTACCTTTGGGGATCTCGATGATCCAAGGCTCTTCGCGGCCTTCCGATGCGTAGTATTCCCGAAGCTTGACCCGCAGTTGATGGGCCGAAACCCGGACAATATTGTCGTCCGCCGGACTATATAGCTCGCTTCGCTTATAGACTCGGTGACCAATCTTCTGTTCGGTGATCTCCTCTGCATGACCGCTCAATTCGTGCCCGGTTATGTAAAGAAGAAATTCGCGAAGAAGAGCGGCGCGGGCAAAGTGAGGGCTATCCGCCACTTTCCTGACAGCGGTCCATCGCGGATCGTCGGCGAACTTGGGCGAAACCCAGTCTGAAACGCCATTCGCTGCCATCACAACAACTCCGGCCTGTCACAGCCAATTCCATAACAGCTCCCATCGCACCGGCAAGCCCCGCTTCGGAAAAAGTGAACGTTCGCACTCATCCACCCGAAGTTCCAAGTCGAGGGAGCCTTGGGGCCTGCAAACGTTCGCGGGCCCAGATTTTTCTAGACTACTTCGCAGTCATCCATGAAGGAACATCAATTTATTTTGCCTTAATCCCCAATCGGCTTGGCTGTGATTCAATGAATTCACCTGTAAGCTACAGGTAAGTCACTTGACCAGCCGGACTATACCAGCCGAAACTCACCGATGTCAATCAAGCTCAGGCCGGTAGGACTACCAGTCCAAGTTGCTGATTTCGAACCGTTATTGCTGGATTGATATGCCTCTTTTACCTGCGTGAGCCTCATCTTGCGAGCGGAAAACCGTTGCCTTTCAATTCTGCTCCGCTCTTTAACCGTTTGTCCTTATACTGGAGGCGTCACATGCCAAGAAACACTGGAGCGGCAGAATCCTGGCCAGCATCCTCGCCCGTTCGCTTTGGGACTCGGAAAGATGCAAAGCAACCCTCGACTCAATTGTGGGGCCAGCACGATCCACGCTATCGGTCAAAATCATCACTCACCCATCCCGCCATGGCGCTCATCCATCTGGTCGCCGTCGTTGTGTGCATGCTAGGCGCATCTCTCTCTGCCCAAGTGGTTCCCACGGCCACCCTGAATGGTTTGGTTACAGATCCAAGCGGCGCCGTCATTCCTTCGGCCACTGTCCAAGTGGTCAACATGGCCACAGGCGTCTCCAGGCAAGCTGTTTCTGACTCGCAGGGCCGATTCATGTTCAGCTTTTTGTTGCCGGGCACATATGTATTGAATGTCACTGCAACGGGATTCGGCGATTATCACCAGACCGGAATCACCCTGGACGTGAACGCTCCCGCCACGGTAAACGTGCAGCTGGGGCTGCGCTCCGCCTCGTCGGAGGTCACAGTCACCGCCAACGCGGAGATGATCGATACACAATCGAGCACCCTGCATCAAATCGTCGGCGAGCAGTACCTGGCCAATCTTCCCCTGGATGGCAGGAATGCCGCAACGCTGGTTACCATGGCCCCGGGAGTGGTGACCAGTCCGGGCGAATATAACGACAGTTATGCAAACAGCGGTAACGAAGTGGCCTATTCCGTAAACGGAACTTACGGCGATCAGGTGAGCTATAACCTGGATGGAGCGCCCCACGAGGACCTCATCTCGGATTTGAATGCGACCTTCCCCAACCCCGACGCGCTGGAGGAGTTCAGCGTACAGACGAACAACTTCGATGCGCGCTTCGGGGGAGTTGGGGGCGCGGTTGTCAATATCGTCACCAAATCCGGTACCAACCAGATTCACGGAGACCTATTCGAGTACATCCGCAACGGCGATCTGAATGCGATCAATTATTTTGCTACAACCCAGGATAAGTTAAAGCGTAACCAGTTTGGCGGTGTCATCGGTGGACCGATCTTACGAGACAAGCTTTTCTATTTCGCTAGCTTTCAGGGAACCACCATCAACAACATCAGCGAGGGAAATCTCGCCATTGTTCCTACTGCGGCGGAGCGGCAGGGGATCTTTCCAACCACGGTAAAGAATCCTGCAACAGGGCTGTTTTTCACGAATAACCAGGTACCTCAGCAGGATTGGAATACCCTGAGCCAGAATATGCTCGCCGACATCCCGACCACATCGGATCCATCCGGCAACTTGCGGTATTCGTTGCCCAGCGTGACGCGCAATTACGAAGGGTTGGGCAAGCTCGATTACACGCTAGGCCGCCATCAGTTGATGGCAAGTGCCTTCTCCGTCAACTATTCAGCTCTCGGGTGGAACGGCAACAAGACGCTGCTCAACTACGGTCTCGGGCAAGAGCAAACCACGAACGAAGGAAAGGTCAGCGATACGTTCAGCATCAATTCGCATCTCGTGAATTCGTTCGTGGCAGATATGCTGGTTCTGAATTCAAACCAGAGCACCAGTGCGCCGTTTTCCATCTTCGATTTCGGCAATCCGGGGATTGCGGAGCCGGTTGCCCGGTTTCGTGAAACGGGAGTTAGCGTAACAGGCTTCTCCGGTTGGGGCACTGGCCGATCGTCGCCTCCGGGTAAGTGGTATCAGGAGGCAATCGATACTTCCGAGTTGCTGAATTACGTCCACGGCAAGAACTCACTGATGGTTGGCGCGGAGTACGATCCCTACCTTCGCTTCGATTCGGCCACGGGATACGAGGAAGAGCCCATCTACTCCTTCTCCGGGTACGCAACTGGAAATGCATTTGCCGATTTCCTGCTGGGCGATGTTAAGTCATTTACACAGACGGCGGGTAAGGCAAAATACACGCGCGGTCACCAGTTCGAGGCTTTCGCGCAGGAAGATTGGCACGTGACCCAAAGGCTCAACCTCAATCTTGGATTGCGGTGGGAGCCGTTCTTTCCCTACACCGATCCAGATGAAGGGCAAATCGGCGGATACGTCGCCGGCGCCCAGTCCACGCGCTTCCCTCTGGCCCCCGCCGGAATGCTCTTTGTCGGGGATCCAGGCTTTCCATCTGGGGGAATGTGGAATAACCTAGGTAACGTCTCACCGCGTGTGGGCGCCGCATATTCGCTGCGTTCCGGCGCGCACTCGACAGTGGTGCGCGGCGGCATAGGCATGTTCTACATCCAGCCGTTCATGGTGCTGTGGAACAACTTTGTACAGAACGCGCCATTCAGCCCCAGCGCCTCGCTCACTGGCGTGAACTTCTCTAACCCTTATGGAAGCGGCGGGCAGCAGAATCCATTCCCGCCCTTTGCCCCCGTGAATCCCACCAAATCTACGACGTTCGTCACACCCATCACTTACCAGTTCTTCAATCCGCATTGGCATCTAGGTCGTATGCAAGCCGTCAACTTTACTATCGAGCAGCAGCTTGCCCGAAACCTGATGGCGCGCGCGTCCTATGTCGGGGACCGCGGAGTGAACCTGCTCGATAACAACGAGATGGATCCAGCAGTTTATGCCCCCGGCGCAACGGAGAGTAACACCAACCAGCGAAGGCCGCTCTATCCCAATTATGCATCGATGATCGAAATGAACAATGACGGCTGGTCACACTACAATGCTCTGCAGGTGACGGTTGAAAAAAGAACTAGCAACGGCCTGTCCTTCGTCGCTAACTATACTCATTCAAAAGCCACAGACAATCAATCAATCGACGAACAGTTTACTCTGACGAACCCTGATCCGTTCGACCCGACGTTCAATAACGGCCGCGCGAATGAAGACGTGCCGAACGCCTTCTTTTTGAGCGGCGTGGGCGAGTTGCCAGAGCTGCACTCGGCGCCGCGAGCGATCCGTGCCATCGCAGGAGGCTGGGGACTGAGTGGAATCGTAACCTGGGCGAACGGCGAACCATTCAGCATCGTTTCCGGTCAGGATAACTCCTTCAGTGACGTCAATCTGGACCGGGCCGATCTGAAACCTGGCGTTAGTCCATATCTGCCAGCAGGACGTTCACACGCGCAGGAAATTCAGGAGTATTTTAACATCTCTGCGTTCCAGCAAAATGCCGTGGGAACGTTCGGGGACTCACCCCGCAACCCAATCCGAAATCCGAACTATTTCGATATCGATGCGAGTTTGCAGCGGATGTTTCCCGTTGGCGAGCGATTGAAGTTCAAATTTCGCGTTGAGGAATTCGATGCGACCAACCATCCTAATTTCAGCCAGCCAGGCGCTAATCAGAGCGCCACGAGCACATTCGGCAAGATTACAGGCTCGGGCCAGCCACGGACTCTGCAGTTAGTCGGCCGCTTAGAGTTCTAGAAAGTCAACTAACCCGACAATCTGGCAACTAAGAGAACAGCGGCATTTAGGGCAATGTTGAGAGATTTTCGCCAATGCCGCTGCCCGTTTCACCTGCATTGAAAATGGAAGGACTTATTGGAATCGCGAGAATACATGCCAAATAACGTTAAGAAGTTTCGGACATCTTTTTTTCCTTTTCTGCTTGCGATAGTGTTCACCTCGATTGCGTGGTCCCAGCAACGGCCGTGGTTTTTTGCGGTGATCTCCGACCCGCAAATGGGTATGTATGCCAAGGATCAGAATTTCCAGCAGGAAACCGCTAACTTTGAATTTGTCATTGCCAATCTCAATCGTCTCCACCCGCGCTTTGTAGTTGTTTGCGGCGATCTGGTGAATCGCCGCGACGATGCCGCGGAAATTGCGGAATATAAACGCATCCTGAAGGAACTCGACCCTTCCATTCCGGTCTACAATGTGGCGGGCAATCACGATGTTGGAGATATTCCGACTGAGGCTACTCTCAGCGATTTCCGTGACGCCATGGGGCGCGATTATTACACCTTTTCGGCGGATGGTGTATTGGGAGTCGTGTTGGATTCCAATCTGATTCGTTCGCCCGAAGGCGCTCCCGAAGCGGCAAAACAACAAGAGGTGTGGCTGGAGAAGACTCTGGTTGCGGCCAAAGCGGATGCAAGCCGCCAGGTTGTAGTGTTCCAGCACATCCCTTATTTTCTGCAAAATGCAAACGAAGGTCTTAATTACTTCAATATCCCGCAGCCTGCTCGCAGCAGATACCTGGATTTATTGAAGCAATCGGGAGTGAAATACGTTTTTGCCGGTCATTATCACAGGAACGCGATCGGCGCTGATGGTCCGCTAATCGAAACTGTGACCGGAGCAGTCGGCAGACCTCTCGGGCAGTCGGTGTCTGGTTTCAGAATTGTAAATGTGGAGGGGCAAACGCTGGAGTCAAAGTGGTATTGCTTGGGAAGGATACCAAATGAAATTGACCCGATGAAGCCATTGCCTGAGACATGTCCGCAGTAGCGCCTGTAATGGTCACGCAGTGAAAACAGGAAGCAGTAGCGCGCTTTAGCGCGAATCCACGCGCACAATTTATGGCGACACTTCGGGAGCGAACATTCAGTGCAGATTCCAACTGGCCGCAGACTTCAATTCATAATTTTGACAGCCCTTGTGGGATTGGCGCCCGTAATCGTCGCGGCGTATCCGCTTCCACCCGGGTCGGTCGAGCTGGCCAGCGGATGGCAATTGCAGTATTTGTCCAAGGTGCCGCAGAGCGGTGCACAGATCGCTTCGACTGGCTTCAGCACCGCCGGATGGTACGCAGCTACGGTGCCCGGAACCATTCTCACGTCGCTGGTCAACGACGGCGTCTATCCCGAGCCGTTGTATGGAGAGAATGACCGCGCCGACATCATCCCCGAGAGTCTTGCGCGCACCTCCTACTGGTACAGGACAACAATCAAGGTGCCAAAGTCTTACAAGGGCCGCCACGTCTGGCTCAACTTTGACGGCATCAACTACTCGGCAGATGTGTGGGTCGACGGAACCGAGGTGGGCACGATGCGCGGGGCGTTTACCCGCGGCATCTTCGACATCACCTCTCTGGTGAGGCCAGGTCAAAAGGCGGTCGTAGCCGTTCTCATTACGCCGCAACCGCATCCCGGCGTTGCCCACGAGCACGACTGGCGCAATGGCGTTGGGCAAAACGGCGGCGAGAGCGCGATCGACGGACCCACCTTCCTGTGCACGCTTGGCTGGGACTGGATCCCGGCTATCCATGACCGCGACGCGGGGATATGGCAAAAGGCCTTTCTCTCCGCAACCGGCCCAGTGGTTGTTGAAGATCCGCTGGTGACGACCGAACTTCCGTTGCCCCGAACCGACTCGAGCGATGTCACGGTGCAGGCTACCGTCGAAAATGTCAGCGATCAAACAGTAACGGGCGTGCTCGAAGGTGCGATCGAAGCAATTCATTTCAGCCATGCGGTCGAGCTCGCGCCGCACACTCGGCAACTGGTGAGCTTTGACGCAAAGAGCACGCCGGTGCTGCACCTCGAGCATCCGCGCTTGTGGTGGCCGAATGGCTACGGATCGCAAAATCTCTACCATTTGAGCCTTGACTTCAGGATTCAGCGCACGGTCTCTGACGCGCAAAGCCTCGACTTCGGGGTCCGCAAAATCTCCTACTCGGTTCCCGGCTCTGACACGCTCACGATCTCTGTCAACGGCGTACCGGTTTTCATTCGCGGTGGTGACTGGGGTCTGGATGAGGCGATGAAGCGCATTCCGCGCGAGCGCCTCGACGCTGAGATTCGCATGCACCAGTTGGCCCACATGAACATGATCCGCAACTGGGTGGGGCAGAGCACAGGCGAGGATTTTTACGAGCTGTGCGACAAATACGGCATCCTGGTGTGGGATGAGTTTTTCCAGGCCAACTCGCCCGATGGCCCCGATCCTACAGATATCGACACTTATATGGCCAATGCACGCGACAAAGTTCTGCGTTTCCGCAATCACGCCTCCATCGCTCTGTGGTGCGGACGGAATGAGAGCTATCCCCCGCCGGTGATCGATGCAGCTCTGCGCAAATTGCTGGCCGAGCTGGACCCCACTCGACTTTATCAGCCCAGCTCCACCGATGGCGGCGGCGTTCGCTCGCACGGACCCTATAATTGGCGGGCACCGCGCTTTTTCTATCGAATCACCGACGATTATTTCAAAACTGAAACCGGCAGCATGTCTGTCCCCACTCTCGAGTCCATTGAGGGCATGATGCCCCGTAAGGATTGGGAAGTGATCGGCGACGACTGGGCCGAGCACGATTTCGCCAAGGGCGCGCAGAAGGGCACCGTCTACGCTGGTGAAATTGCCGCGCGCTATGGCGCGATCCGCAACCTTGCCGATTTTGTGCGCAAGGCGCAGATGGCGAACTATGAGGCTTTCCGTGCCATGTACGAGGGACGCAACGCGATGCTCTTCCATCCGGCCACGGCCGTCATCGCCTGGATGAGCAACCCGGCGCAGCCGAGCTTCGTGTGGCAGCTTTACCACTACGATCTCGAGCCCATGTCATCTCTCTTTGCCGTGATGCACGCTTCCGAGCTGGTCCACATCCAATTCAATGAAGCAAATGGCGAACTGCATGTGATCAACAATCTTCCCGCGCCGCTGTCAGATGCCGTAGCGCGCGTTACCATCTACAACCTCGACAGTTCTGTCGCTTACCAGCACGATACCAAAGTGACAGCGCTGCCCGATGTGGCCACCGATCTTGGCCCAGTCCAGTTTCCGGCGACGCTCTCCGCAGTCCATTTCCTCAAGCTTGAGCTTCATGACGCGAAAGGGAACCTGATCTCGAGCAATTTCTACTGGCGCGCCCTGCCCGACCACCCCGACGATCTGACTGCGCTGAACCGGCTACCCATGGTCACGCTTGAAGCCAAAGCCGAGCGCAAGGACCAGGACGGAAAACGGCTGCTGACCATCATTCTGCACAATCCGTCGAACAGCATTGCCTTAATGGCGCATCTGCAACTGCGGCGCCATTCCGGTCAACGCATATTGCCGGTCTATTACAGCGACAACTACGTTTCACTTACGCCGAATGAAACCAGGACCGTCACCATCGAAGCGGCCGTGAGCGATTTCAACGGCGAAGACGCGCTCATCGTGTTGGATGGCTGGAATGTAACCGTGGCTCCGAAGTCGTTTGCGGGCGGCTCAGTGGCGCCTAATGTGGACGCGCAGCCGGATCGCTCGCCGGCCACTGGATTGCCGTTCCAGACGGCAGGCTTGCGATAACGCGGTTCTCGATGTGCACCACTGAACTTGCCCAATGCGAACTCCTTCAAAAAGGCTGAGGCGACGAAGACCCGCGATCGCTATCGGCTGGGTGAGCATGCCGAACCCGAGCAGTACCTCCTTGAACGTCTGGAGGTTCTCCGCTCCGCTGGTCTGCAGCGAATCAGCGCGTCCGGCGCATGAAAAAGTTAGACGCTCAGCGATCTTTGGGGCCGGAAATGGAGTTGAGCCTGGTTTGTCGTCAATCCGGACAGAACCTCTGCCTCAGCTCAATGCATGAGGTTCGACGTGACGGGGGAATCGGTAGGATGCGACTTCGGATCGGGGAAATAGAGCTCGTTTCCATCCGGGTCTGCGATGACCATGAGCCGGTAGCCCCACCACCCGTCTTTCACTTCCACGCCGCACCCTCCCAACTCCGCGCGCAAGGCATCCAGTACGCCGACATCGAGCGAAATGAACATCAGGCCCTTTCCCACTTTATCGGGCCATTGAGAAGAGAGAATGAGCTGGCAACCCTGCCGGTCGACTTGCGCGACCCACGCTTTCCCCTCCTCCTCATATCGCCAAGTTTGCGTGAACCCTAGCTGCTTGACATAGAAATCGACGGACCTGTCGATATCCACTACAAACAGGACCGGCCTCGCATACCATTGATTGCTCATGAAGTTCAGTTCCCCATTTGTCTGGGTCGCATTCGACCCTCCGCCGACGGCGAATCATAAGAATAACCTCGCGAAATTGGCCTGCGCAAATGCCGAAGGATATAGGAATGAGGTCGCGCCTGGATGGTCGGCCATCCGCCCAGAGACGGCATTGCGAGTCTTTCAAAAAGCGGACGGTTGGTGCCGACTGAGCATAGATCTGGTGCTGGTCATGTCAGTGGGTTTTCGAAGGTTAGACTTTTTTCGGGCAAGCGAATGACGACGGCTGGCTAAGTTGTAAGATCACCATGCGGAAAATGGGGGCCGGTCAAGTTAATCTCTAAGCTAAACCAAAATGACCCAAAACCAAAAAACTAAGCCGCTTTGAAGTTGAGGGATTGCGACCTCTCGTGGTCCCCTGAAGAGTGGGAGGAGACGAGGAAATGGGGAAGCGAGGGCCCATTGCCGCCATTCTAGATGCGGCTGGAAGTTCAATCGAAAAGATCGCCAGTGCCACGGTCATTCTGGCTGATGAGGATGATTTTACGGACAAAACGAAAGGACTGACCCGGACCTCTCCGGCTTGTCATGAATGCCTACTGCTTCTCGTCCGGCGCGGACTGCGAGGCAGCCGCTGCTCCCATGGTCGGATTATCGAGCGGATCGGCCAAGAACCTGCCGACTGTCTGAGGCACCTCAACTGAGGCGATGAGACTGTAGTGGCTGTAACCGGACACAACTGCCAGCCGTGATTTCGACAATTGCGTATTCCGCCATCCAGGTTCCTTCACACCGCCGCCCAGCAGCGCGAAGAACTCCGCAACGTGCTTCTGCGAAATGGAGTCGTTGTCCGCGAACACCAACTGGACCGGCATCGGCAGCCGGGCGATCTCGGCAGACCAGTCATAGTCCTCGCTCAGCATTTTGCCCATCTTATCTAGGAACTGCGGAAATCGCTGCGGCTCAGGCCATTGCTTTGAAAACTTGCCCGTCGGCGTCTGTATGATGTTTGCGGCCATGGCTGAGCCGACCTGGCTCATGCCCCGCTGCGCCTCCGGAAACCAGCCGGACCTGGCATAGGGTGAAGAGATCACGACCAGCCGCCGCACATTTTCCGGATGCTGGATTGCCGCGCGGATCGCACTCGCGCCGCCGAATGAATGGCCGACCAGGCAGGCGTTTGGAATCCTGAGAGAATCCAGCAGCGCAGAGATGTCGTCGCCCATTGCGGTGAAGCTCATCGGCCGATCGGTGTCCGCAGTGCGTCCGTGGCCCTGCATCTCCACGGCGATCACCCGCCATCTCATCGCCAGGTGCTGCACCCATCCCTGCATCTCACCGATAGTCGTCAACCCGCCATGAATGAGCACCAGCGGTTCGCCCTGGCCGTAAATCTCGTGGTAGAGCCTGATGCCGTTCACGTCAGCGTAACCGCTGCTCGTCGGTTTGACTTCAGCCATTCCGTTCCTCCGCTGATCGGGTTCTGTTGTGAACGTATCACCGGCGACCTTTTCCCGCCTGCCATCGGTCTCTGACAGTCGAGACCCCGAAATTGCCGTAAAGCCGGCCACTCGCCCGCGAAGCCGGCGCAGAAGCCAACGAGAGCGTGTAGCTGGTTGAGGAAGTTCAGCTTTTTGGCTTCGGTGGCCAAAATCGCATTATGTCCGGATCGCCGGTCGACCGGAACACAAAGTTTCGCCCCTGATGCCTCTACGAGTACCTCAGCGATTTTGCATTCGCCGACGGCACCTTCCGCGAGAGGCATTCAAGTTGCCGACCAGCCACAAGTTCTAACGAATCCCCGAACAATTTCCGCAATCAGCATCGACTCGTCCCGGCGGCTTAGTGCTTCGCGCAGTCACGAATTCCCGTCTTGACAGTAAGTCTCTCAAAACCTACACTGGCATAGTCTAACTATGTCAGTATGGCCAGGAGCCGTGTGCATGACCGCCATCGCCAATCGGAACTCGGACCTGAACGATAGCCGCGATGAAATTCCCCCGGGCACTCTCTATTTGCTGATCCTCAAGAGCCTCGCCGTCCGCGGCAAACTTCACGGATATGAGATTGCCGACAATATCCAGCGCACCACCGACGATGTTCTCCAAGTGGAAGAAGGCTCGCTCTACCCCGCGCTGCAGCGCATGTTGCTCAAGGGCTGGGTCATTGCCGAATGGGGTGTCACTGCTGGCAATCGCCGGGCCCGCTACTACTCCCTCACACCCGCTGGCAAAAAACAACTCGGCATCGAAGTTTCCCAATTTCAACGCGTCATGGGTGCAATCACCCGCGTCATTCAGACTGTTTGAAGCGTGAACGAACTCAGGTAGTGAGGACTCTATGAGCACCTTGGGCGAAGTTTTGAGACGACTGCGTATGCTTCTGCACCGTCGTCGATTCCAGGCCGAGCTTGGAGAGGAAATGCAACTCCATCTCGATCTCCGGCGGCAACAACACATCGTCACCGGATTGTCGCCCGATACGGCTCATTTCCTCGCTAGCCAGAAATTTGGTAATGCCACGCACATTCAGGAGAAGAGTTATCTGACATGGGGATGGGAATGGTTGGAAAGCTTCGTTCAAGACGCGGGCTATGGCGCTCGCGCTCTCTTGCGCAGCAAGGCACTCACCATTGTTGCCCTGCTCTCGCTCGCTTTAGGCATTGGAGCCAATACCGCGATTTTCAGCCTTCTCGACGCCGTCATGCTGCGCTCTTTGCCTGTAAAGGATCCGGCTCAGCTCGTCTTGCTCGGGAAGGGTAATTCCTCCGGCAAGACCGACGACTTCGCCAGAGCGGATCTTTACTCCTACCCCTTCTACCGGCAAATGCAGGAAAAGAACCAGGTCTTCTCCGACACCGCCGCAATTTGCAGCATGACCAACGCCGTCCACGGCTTCGTCGAAGGAAGAACCGAATCAGAACCGATGAATGTCCAACTAGTCTCCGGCACTTACTTCACCACTCTCGGCGTCAGAGCATTTAAGGGCCGGACCTTGAATGATACCGATGACAACTCGGAAGGCGATCATCCGGTAGCAGTCATCAGCTACGCCTGGTGGGCGCGCAGTCTTGCTCGAGATCCTAACGTCCTGAACCTAAAACTCAGACTCGGCACCATGACCTACAACATCATTGGCGTTGCCCCGGCTGAATTCTTCGGCACCAAAGTCGGAGAAGCCCCCGATATGTGGGTTCCGCTCTCCATGATCAAGGAGGTTCCTCCAAACTTTGGCGGATATAAAGACAACTTCTCGGAATCCCTCTTGATCTTGGCCCGTCTCAAGCCTGGTGTCTCAATCGCCCAGGCCACATCTAATGTAAATTTGCTCTTCCGGCAGATCCTGCTCGGATTCCCCGACGCAAATCTCGATCAAGAAAATCGGCAAAAGTTGGACAAGACTCAACTCCCATTGACGCCGATGGCCACAGGCATTTCCGGGCTTCGCCGCCGTTTTTCAGAACCACTCCAAATTCTGATGGCCGTAGTAGCCCTAGTTTTGCTCATTGCCTGTGCCAACATTGCCAATCTGCTCCTTGCTCGCTCGACCGCGCGTGCCCGTGAACTCGCAGTTCGCCAGGCCTTGGGCGCCCGAAGGACGCGCCTTATCCGCCAGTTGCTTACAGAGAGCCTCCTTCTGGCCCTTTTCGGCGGAGCGCTCGGTATTGCGTTCGCATCGGTTGCCAACCGTCTACTCTTGCGCATGATTTCGGGCGGTCCTGAAACTATCCCACTCAACGTCTCGATCGATCTCAGGTTTCTCGCATTCACTTTTGCCGTGACCGTCGCGACTGCTATCCTCTTTGGAACCATCCCTGCTTTTCGCGCTACCCGACTCGAACTTACGAACACATTGAAGACCGGTCGCAGTCCGCAGGACAGACACGGGAAGAATCCGCTTGCCAGGGCACTTATCGTCTCCCAGGTGTCTCTCTCGCTGGTTCTCATGGTCGGAGCGGGACTCTTCCTGCGCAGTCTCGTCAATCTCAACAATATTGACACCGGCTTTAACAAAGAGAACGTCTTGCGTCTCGAAATCGATTCAAGCTCCGCCGGCTACAAGCCCGGCGAGCCGCGAGAAGTGGCACTTGATCAACAGATCGAAGAGCGCGTCAGTGCGCTGCCGAACGTGAAAGCCGCCAGTTTCTCAGCGTTTACGTTCCATGAAGGAAGCTGGAGCTCGAATGTTGTCGTGCCTGGGACAAACATCGACGAAAACGTGGAGGTCAAACACAACGTTGTTGGTGATGGCTACTTCGCAACCATGCAAATTGCTTTGCTCGCAGGTCGTAATTTCTCACCCTCTGACACGAGCACCACCCAACATGTCGCAATCATCAGCGAACATACAGCTAAGGTCCTCTTTCCTCTCGGTAATCCGCTCGGTCGTCATTACGGCATCGGAGATGACAAGCCAGAAAACGATGTTACCGTCATCGGCATCGCGAAAGACGTGAAGTTTGGTGATCTTGCGGAAGACCCTGTCGATCTCGATTACTTACCGTATACTCAGCAGCCATGGGGTTTTGGTGACTTCGAAGTTCGTTATACCGGCAGCTACGCTCCCATCGCCGCCACCGTCCAACAGACGATCCACTCCATCGACCGCAATCTGCCCATAGCCAAGGTCACCACTCTGGACGAACAAGTTGCCCGCACCCTCACCAACCAGCGCCTCGTTGCTCAGCTTTGTACCTTTTTTGGGCTCCTTGCCGCCTTTCTCTCGTGCATCGGTATCTACGGCCTCATGTCCTATGTGGTCAGCCGCCGCACTAACGAAATAGGTATCCGCATGGCTCTCGGTGCAGCGCGCTTTGACGTGGGATGGTTGGTCATACGCGAGATCCTATTGCTCGTAGTCGTTGGTATCGCTGTCGGAATTCCCATCACTCTAGCCGGAAGTCGCCTGGTCACGAACATGCTCTACGGATTCCACGACACAGACCCGGCAAGCCTGGCCGCGGCGGTCATTCTCCTGCTGCTCGTAGCAGTGTTCGCAGGTTACTTCCCAGCACGCCGCGCGTCCAAAGTGGACCCGATAGTAGCGCTCCGATATGAATAACCAATTTCCATATTGGACGGTCGAAGTGAATTTGCGGCACTGGGATCGCTGACTGTATAGAACGTTATCCTCAATTATTGGTAGCCGGACAATGCACGTTTTCCAGATCCGGTTTGGTACCCTTTGCGATGCGACTTGTTCTCGGATCCAGTGATCCATTGTTGCCGCTGGCAGACTCGACTTCACAATCACTACCGCCCTTCGATCCCAATCTTCCGCGCGATTTCCGCGCAGTCGGTAATACTCCGGTTCTTCACCCGCTGTCAATCCACCATTCTTTACGTCTTCAGCAACACCAACAACGGTGTATGGGGGATCCTGGTCCGTAGGAGCGCCGCTTGCGAGATGCACTTGCCGTCCGAGCGGGTCCTGTCCATGGAACATTCGCTTCGCCAACGAGCGGCTCATCACGACAAACCTGTTGGCCGATGCAAGCTCATCGCTCGTGAATCCTCTACCCTCGATCAAAGGAATAGTCAGCGCGCGAAAATACTCTGGCGTGACCCAGCGCCATGCCACATTGCCGCCGGTGCCGGACGTAAACCGCGGCTGTCCCTCCACGCGTAACGAAGCATAGATCTGATCGTGGTGATAGCCGCCCGGAGGGAGCGAATCACTGATCGCTACGACGTTGACTCCGGGTCCCCAGCGCAGATTGCGCTGCAGTTGCTCGTAGAACGCCATTTGTCGTTGCGCCGTGGGATATGCCGCTTGCCCCAGAGAAATCGTCGCCGTCAGCACATTTTCGTCATTCATCCCGAGATTTTGGCGCTGCAGGTTCCAAAAACTGCGGGTTAGCAGCGCCCCACCCGCGAGCAAAACCAAACTTGCGGCAATCTGCGTGGCGACTAGGACCTGCCGCAATTGCGCACGCCGCATACCCATGCCGATGCGGCTCGTCAAGGCATTCGCCGGTGCCTGACTCAATGCACCAATCATTCCGAATCCGAGCGCGGAGAGCAGACCTATCGCCAAAGTAAAGATTAAGACCCGCAGATCAATCCTGGCGGCATTCAAAAACGGCATGCCGCCTGGAGCTATCGCGACAAAAAGATGTAGGAGGGAAGCTGCCAACAACACCCCTCCTAGTACTACTGTGTTATAAACTTCCGTGAAGACAGCACGGACAACGAGGCAGCGAGCGGACGAGGTGGGTTGCGATCTGGCGTCGAAGTGTGGCGACGGATTGAGGATTATGCCGTTCTGTTCTTACGGGCAGCGCCGCGGGGCGTGTAGTTGGATTGCATTGCGGGTATTTGAACTTGGATGTTTTCTGCTTCGACAGGCTGTGAGTTGGCTGAGGGGGGGAAAAGGCACCGCTCCAAAACCAGGAAGCCGTAGGCTGCAATCGACAGAGTTGCATGATGATGAAATCCGCGCCAGTTCCGACCTTCGAAATGGCCCAGGCCAAGTTCCTGTTTCAGTTCTTCGTAGTCGCGCTCGATGCGCCAGCGCAGTTTGGCGATGCCAACCAATTTGCGCAGAATGATCGAGGCGTTTAGATTCGACAGCCAGTATTTTGTTGGCTCCTTCTCTCCTGCCGGCCACTCGATTAACAGCCATTGCTCAGGATGCGGTTCTTTGCGCCAGTAGTCGCGATGGGCTACGCGAACACGAACCGCGGCAAAGCGTGAACGCATCATGCCGCGTGTTCCCTCACGCCAGTGCACCTTGCGCAAGTCAGTAGTACTCAGGCATAAAGCAAGGTCTTTCGCAGAGAGTGGCTGATGTTGTTCATCCCTCCGCAATAGCCGCGGCGGACGGCCCATTTTTCCCTTCGGCCGGGGCGGCAGCGGCATGATGCCCGGGGGCCAAAGCGTGGTCGAGGACTTGATGCCAACCGCATAGCAAAGCCCCAGTGATACGAGTCCTTCGCGAAATCCACTATCGTCGCCGTAGGCGGCGTCAGCAAGAACCACACCGCGTGGTACATCTTCGTTAACCAGCGAACGGATCTGCCCAAGCGCAATATCCGGCTTGGTTTGGAAACTTATCTCCTTGGGTACGCCGGCTTCCTTGCGCCGCTCCTTGTCGTTTGCCCACACCTCGGGAAGATAGAGACGGTAGGCCGCGGGAATACTTGCCTCTTCGGTGGCAAGCGACACACTCACCGCCACTCGGCAGTTGTCCTGCTTGCCCAACTGCCCGCAATACTGACGGGTGACTCCAACCGAATGAGTACCTTTCTTGGGGAATCCCGTGTCATCCACAATCCAGGCCGCCAGTGCATGTCTCCGCGTCATGACGGGAAGCACTTGGTTGCGAACTTGATTCAAAAGCGCGTCATCGCTCCAGGCTGCATCGGCAACGATGTGATGCAACGACTGATGCATCTGGCGTACGTTGCCCGGAGCCAGACGTGCCGCCATCGGCTCCACGCTCTTGCGCTCGATCGGCAGCATGAGTCCCTTCGTATAGTTCTCGATAGGAACCACGCGATCAGCATGTCCGGCGGCTTCTGTCAGACCATCAAGATAGACCTGCAGACGTTCCCCTTGACGCGAGAAATCCAGTTGGCGAGGGCTCATTCCATCAACGTACTACCCGACAAATTACACCGTCAGAATAACCGAAGCAGAGGTATCTACTTTATAACACAGTAGTATTAGCGCCAATGACTTGGACAAACTCTACCATGACAACACCATGTTTGACCGCAAGGGCGAAACGGCGACGCGGTTTCAGTTGGCGTTGCTCCGTTCGACGAGTGTGTTTTATGAAGCCATGAATCGAGGCTCCAGAGAGCGGGACACGAAAGCGAAGAAAAAGTTCAAAAAGCTCAATGTTATTTCGGTGTTTCTGCTATGTCAGGACCTTGGGAGAAATCCGCAATTCAAGTTCGATAAGGAATTTTCGCACAAGGTCGCCGAGCACGTCTTACTGGACAAAGATACGAATTCTACCGGGAAGTCAACATCGGGTCCTACTATCGCCAAATATTGCGCCGAATGGAGGAAGCCGGTCATAGAGCAGGTTGGAATTCGCCTTGATCCGAAACGCTTATTTGATGAGTCCGAGAAAGCTACCATTTATGAGCATGCCCAAGGGAACTGTGGGGTATGCGGGAATCATGTCGATCATCCCGATGCTGAATACGACCACTTTCCCATTCCTCACGCTCTTGGAGGGAAGACCGTCGTTGAGAATGGTCGAGTCGTCCACGAGAAGTGTCATCCGCGTGGAAAAATAAAGGTCATGTCAGAGGAGTGGGATGGGCCATCATCCCAACGTTAGCGTCTCAGCTAACTTTCTTTTTCCTCTTCGGCACACTGAAAATTGCCAAGCGCAATTTCCCGACGTTGAACGTTTTGAGTAACGTGCCCCGGAATTTCCGCTTGCGTCCCTTGGTGGCTACGATCTCGTAGCTGCCAGTCTTCGTCATCTTCTTGCCCTTCTTGGTAGTCGCCATGTAGTTCCTCCGGTTTCACAATTCGCAGGCTCCGCGTGTTCATCGTGTTTGTAAATGTGCCCGAAATGCCATCGGGCAGCGCAAATGCGGGGTGCGACGTCTTGTGAATTCTGGCGCGATTATAGCGGATGGGTGCAATGCCAATCCGAAGACGGCAAGAAATCCACAACTTAAACAGTCCCGGATGCAGAAACTTGTCAACGTGTCAACAAAAATCTTGCATTTCCTCTTGACATGTGAAGGCACGTGTGGGTTGACTTTTGACCGCATACCTGCTAATCTGGGTGTGACGTTGTGATAGCGGACCTACGGTTCGCGCAATGGCTTCTCATGGGTACCTTGCCCAAAGAGGAGAGGAGCCGCCCCAAGTACAACGTCCACGCCAATCGGGACACACATCGCCGTTGCAGGCGACAGATGCCCCACCCACTGAAAAGTGAGTAGCACCCATTGCAGCCACACCTGTGCGCAATCCTGCGTTCATTTGGTGCTGCCACAACCGGAGCTGTCGTGTGTTCACACGCTGGCTACCACTAAGGGAGAACCACGTTCAATGACGAAATCGATACACGTTGAAAGCGAACTAGACTACTCTGATGCAGACCTGGAAGCTGACCTCGCAAAAAGACGTGAACGCCGTGAGAAGGACTACGACGGCACACGACGTTGGAGACAAGAGCAGGCACAAAAGAAAGCAGATATTTTGAAAGCTGCCAAGGACATCATCTCGGCAGGTAAGAAAGCATTGGCACTCAAGGCGCATCCCGATCATGGCGGTTCTGATGAGGGAATGCAAAACATCAACACAGCCAGCCTATGGCTGCTTGAACAGGTGGCGAACGAGCAGGACGCCTAATGCCACAAAATAGACGGTCACGCATATCTACACATGCACACGCAGATACCAACGCGGTAAAAGAACCAACACCAACAGATGCCAACGAGTTCGCAGCACGTGAAAAGAAAGTGCGCAACTCTCGATTCACCTGGGCGCAAAATCAGATTCAGGATGCATATCAAGAATATGGACTCACTGACACATTCTTGTGGGTACCGCTGTACTGGTATTTAGTTTTCCAAGCTGCATGGAGACTGCCAGACTTCCACGCGATTCCCAGCAGTTCCCTTGCCAGTGTTGAGGCATTGATGGATCGCCTGAACACATCCGAGCAAGACCGCGTTGGCAAGTTCCATCTCCAGCTTGCGGCTGACAAGTCGCGCGGTCTCAAGGCGAAATGGAAAGATATAGGAATTCCGATGTACCACTGGATTAACAACGCATTCGCACGTGAGTGGGCCAATCATCAAGTTGGAGAAATCAAGAACAGCATCGCGCATGTGTCCATTGTGGACGACAACGAATCTGATGACTCTGTGGTTGCACGCAGCAAAAATATTTTGTCCGTCAATGAACTACAGGACGACCATTATGTCGAATCACCAGAACCATGGTATGAAGACGATGACTTTGGAGCGGAACGGCAGCGACGGGAACGTGCACTGCTTTGGAACGCTGACCTGAAAGCCTATGTGCGAGCTGACGCGACATGGCTGCATCCTGGTCACAGAGTGGGCAGGCCATTGTGGGAAGCATTGCGGGCCATCTTTGACGCGGATGATTTTCATAGGGTCATTGCAGAGAACATCCTCAAAGTTGGACGAATAGATTACAGCAAAATCACCCGCGATTTAGAATCGGCAGGCTTCGATACCAGTCACGACACGGTGGGGCGGAAAGTAAAGAAAATCATAGACGACTTGAAAATAGTTCGTGATTCAGAAGAGAACCAACGATCAAAGCACAGTACGTGCGCCAATGATCTGCCCGAGATGCCCACAATCGAGATTCCCGAAGAGGAGCAGGCATTGCGTGATAAGCGTGATGAGCAGGAGTTCCGCGAGCAACCGCGAGCAACCTTGAGACGCGAGAAAAAGCAAGCAACCGATTTTCACATGCTGCCCTGTGGATTGTCTGTCCGCGTTATGCCGGCAGAGGAGTTCGACAAGATTGTGGGCAATCGTCTGGTGTTTGCTACTGGTAGGAACGGAGTCTCGGAGTTATGAGCAACATTTTCCATTGCACTCCTGTCTATCATTTTCAAATGCCTCATCACATCTTCGACACCTCGATATGGGCAGAACTCAAATCAGTGTCGAAAAATATGTACTGCTTTATCCTCCACGTTGCAAATCGGAAATCGAGCAACACATTCGCTCTCAGCGATGCGGACATCATGAACGGTACAAGGCTGTCCGATAAATCACTGAGCGCAGCACGCGAGGAGCTGAAAAAGTTTGGTCTGGTGAAATGCACCCGTATTCGTGTTGGCTTTCAATATGAAATCCTTGACCCATCTATCGGCGACAGTCTGGAAAAGATCGATGATTTCAACCGTGCAAGCGAAACCGCGCTCCGTGACTTCTTTCTCTACCATCTGCGTGACCGCGAGGTGTCGAACGACTTCAACGGTCTCCGCACGAGGTGCCCATTCTGCAATGCAGGTAAACCATCGCTGGTTATGAGTGTCAAGGATGGAGGTCCCTGGGTCTGCAACAATCGGCGCTGTAAGGCGAGAGGAAAGCTAGTTGAGTTTGAATTGCGCATGGCCGAACTGAAGGGAGAAACCATCTCAAGCACTGAAGCACATCACCGCGCGAGGCACACCCTGATTCGCGTTACAAAAAATGCTGACGAACGTCTGCAAAAGGAGGTCAATCACGCATTGGCCGTGGCCTGAGTCAGTCGTAAAATTTCCGAGTGATGGCAGCTAGTCAGTCGTAAAATTTCCGGCGTCAGTCGTAAAATCTCCGACTGACCGTCTTGTAACCGCTGTAATGCTATTGGGTTGCAGGCAATTTCTCCAATGTTATTGCTCCTAGAGGGTACAGGGTTAGTAAGAGTTTGCATCTATTGTGATTTTGTTGTGTTTTAGTTTTGGGTTTTCACTTGCTATACCCACAGCAAAAACAATCCTGCTGCTGGTGTTGTTAAAGCGCTGCCAGCTTGCTGCCAGTTGCGCGGCTTACCAAGAAATGCACCACCACACAGAAAGGAACCTTGGAGTATGTCTTCTGAAGGCGCGATAGCGCCGATCACAGCTCTTTGTTCTCACCTGATTCAAGCTGGTGATTTACACAGACCATTCGCCTTGCGGATCACTCGCCGAGAAACTAGCTATAGCTGCCCCATTTGTATCGTTGATGCCATCGGCAGACGATTGATGATGCCGGGAGCAGAACCATCCGAGATTGCCCAGTCCTTAAACTTCACGATGTGCGGCCACGAAGACGGCAGTCCTGATCGCGCCTGCTGGCGTTGTTTGAGTGCCATCACTGCCGCACTAACGCTGCGATGGGCTGAAGCCAGTTTTGGAGACAAGCTGCACGCAAATAGATTGCTGCGCGTCGTTCAATTGCTCAATCTGCACTATGACCCGGCCCACAAGGTTCCCCGTCCTAGCGCATCACCGCGTTACCACGAGATAGCGGCAGCGCCCACGGCAAGTCTGACAGTGGGAGAGCGAGCAGAACAGCGCAGAACACGTGCTGATGTAACCCGGATTGCAAACAAGCGGGCAGCCATTCGAGAAGAGCGGAGCATTCCCGAGACCTGGAGTCTTCAGACGAAGCAACCGGATCGCGTTGTGGTGGTTCCGCGTGGCGCATAGAACACTGTGCCATCAAACGCTATGCCGGGTAGGCGCTTTCGCTGCAAATTTTCTATGGGGCAGTGTCACCAGCTTTTCCGGCCACGGACTGCACACTTTGCAGTACACAATCGTTTCTCACAATCTGATACGACCTTGCGTAAAAACGGGTCCGGGCCGCGTTATGTTGTGAACAGGAAAATTCCACCCTTTCCCCAAACCCAAAATATCAACTCATCATCACATTGCTGCCGCATCGCGGCGAAGGACGGCCCATTGTCAGAAACCAACTCGATAGAATCACCCCGCCACATGAATTCTGAAATAGTAAAATGGGCAGTCCTAGAATATGCGCAGCGCATCGCCTTGCAGCAAACCAACAAACTCTTGGAAGCGTTCGCAACGATTGAAGATCGCGACGTGAAGGAACTTCTCAGCCACGTGATCACGATCGGCGGTGAATATGTCAGCGAAATCGAACGGCAAAAGGAGAATGATGACATTGCATCAAGCGAGCACTATATCGACCTTTTGAAGATTCACCTGGATGCAGTGTGGTGGATTGATGCACTGGCATCCATTTACCAGACCCCACGGGAACGTGAGAAGACGATGAGCGACTTGCTGCAATCGGCTGCTGATTTCTTCTCGGCAACGATTGAGGCAGAGATGCTCACGAGTGTCAAGTTCGCCGAAAGTGAGACGTCAAAGTGAGTTTAGCTGTCGTACATGCGAGGGTGCTAGGACCACGGAAAGCACGCACGCCCAGCGGTCATCCGATTCACATTCATACGCCAGTCTTTGATGACACCGTGACCTCGCCGCAAGCAGCCATTGCAGTCCGTGCGCGTCAACTTTTTGGAATCGAGGTACACGAATCGCATTGGACTCTGATTGCAACCTACGATGTCATCGACGGCATAGCGATCACCGTGAAAGAAAAAGGCAAACCACGGCTTCGCTGTCCCGCTGCATTCGATGTCTGCTACGTGATGAGGTACGAGCACGAGGCAGCAATGAGAAACCATTTGGGCATTGACGACTTTTGCCTTGATCCATTTGAGCAACATCCATCGTGGTACCTGGAGAAACGGTCATGAGGAGTTTAGAAGAGCAGCAAGCAGCGGCCCGTGGTTTATGGGTGTGGCTGTCAGAACAACCCACCAGTGATACGAACGCGAGTTTGCTGCATATCTTGGAAACGTATCAGCAGGAGATTCAGCGTCAGCTTGATGGAACCTGCTACTCGGAGGAGTGGCTTGGCATCCTGGCCCTGCCGCAGGGGTGCATCCCATGAGGCAGAGGCAGCGCCACGATTGACAGCAAGTGAGATTGCCGAACTGCGCAGAACACGTGCTGACCAAACCCGGATCAAGAATCGCAGGGCAGCCATTAGAGAAAAGAGGCATATGCCAGCGACATGGACACTACAGACCAAACAACCGGAGCGCATCGAAGTTGTCAAACCTGCACCACAATGCCCAGCCATCGAACAGAATGCTGAGTAGGTGCTGTTGATAGCTTGTTTCCCTAGTGGTAGCCTCACCAGCTTACCGGCTTGAAAGATGCATCGCTGCAAAGTGTGCAGTCGTAAGTCAAATCCAAAGGACTTGCAACAAATATCAATTATTTTCGTCAGAAAGTGCGAAATTTTGGCTGGCTGGACTTATATAAGTAGGGGCAAAAATCGAGACCATAGCTTCCCGTCATTGTTGCCATCGCGTCTCTTGCCCCGCCCTATTACATCATCACCGACAGAAAAGGACTCACCATGCCCACCAATTTAATCGACCAATCCCGCACCATGACTCTGACCCAAATAGACGAACACTGGGTGCGCGTCAATCGAGAACTCTCTCGTTGGCTAATGATGGAGTATCACCGGCGTGTTGCCAACCGTGCCGTCACCGATCTGTTATCAGCTCTGGACGCAGAGGAGCAGCCAGAGAAGAAACAACTTCTTGCCATCGTGATTGCAATCGCTGGTGCCTACGTTGTCGAACTTGAACGACAGATAAAATCCATCGATGTTGCGCAGCCTGCCCACTATCGAGAGCTGAGACGACGGGTGAATGAGGCAGAGTTCTGGATTAAGAGCATCACAGAGATTTACTCGCAGCCGAGCGAACTCCAAAAGCTGATGCTCGATACGTTGCAATCGGCGGCTGATTTCTTCAAGGCGACGATTGATGCAGAACTGCCGGTGAGTGAAAAGTTGGCCACGAGGTCTGCGTGATGGTTTTAGACGAGCATGGGCAGGTGATTCATGTCATCTGCCCACGAGTTTTGTACGATGTTGGGATTCTCAGGACTCTGCGACCTTGCGATATAGGAGCGGAAAAATTGAATCCAGCAATGACAACTTCACGCGGAGGCAGGCAAGCAGACGTGCGGAGTCGTCCTTATAGCATCACGGACTGGTTCGCCTTCGTAGGTTTCGATGCGTTCATGCGCACGTCTACGATTAAACCCGTGATGCTTCAAGTTTGGTACCAGGGTGTTGCCAGTCTGTCGCGTTCAATTAAGGTGTGGTCGCGGCTAACGCGCTGGTGACAGCTTACGACCGTCTGCCCAGCGATTCGGCATCGGCGGCACCACGGTCAACCTGGAATCACTGGCAACGGTGATATCCAGAATAGCCAAACGAAATAAGCGCCCAAGAGAAAAGTGACCGCGACGCAAAACCAGAAAGTCTTCGGTTCTTCTGCGCGATAAATCCAGCCGCCAAACCTCGCTGGCATTTTTCCCGCGTACACCGCCGCCAGCGTCGCAAAAATTAGTGCGACCCCAAAGACGAAGTCCCCATTCGGCGAAAGCGGGCGGTGCAACCAGTCAGGATTCATGAACCCATCATTTTCCTGCCCAGCATATACCCGCCGCAGCATCGTAAGAACCTACCTAGAAGCGGCATTGCCTCGCGCGCATGTCTCGCGCCGAAGTTCCCGTGGGCTGTCAACATCTCTGCAATCAGTCGTCTGTGTGCAAGGCTGCGAGCAGTCACTTGCACCTAGGTTGTGACTCTTTGGTACGTTGCATTGCAAACATCTAATTGCAAAGGGGTAAGGGGTCAATGGAGTTTTAAGATTTTTGACTCCGGCGACCGTCGCGCCCCTTCGGACGCCTATTGACAGTGTGGTAGCCGAAAAATCAGAAATGTGACCATCTGTAGCAGTGATGGTAACCATCCTGAAATCAACAAATTGCAAGGGTGATTTTACTGCTCAAACAATAGCACAGAATTCAGCCCGAATCAAGTGAAAAGGTGCATGAATGCGGCCGAATGTAACGAAAGGACACCCGAACGATGAGTAAGCGAAAACCGGCGTCATTCCACCAGCTTGCTGGCAGTTTCCGAGCGGATCGCCATACCAAGAGCGGGCTACAGCTCCCGCCTGCAACCGGCACTCCCCCGCGTTGGCTGTCGAAGGTTGCGAAGCAGGAATGGAAGCGAGTGGCACCCTTTCTCGTGGAGCAGGGGTTGCTTACCGAGACAGACATCAGCGTCCTGGCCGTCTACTGCAACGCGTTTGCTGGTTACCTGGAATGCAGGGCGCTTGTGGAGGAGCAGGGGCAGATCATCACCGTGGAGAGTCAGACGCGGACAGGCAAAACTGCAAAACCGATTCGCAATCCGGCTGTGACGCTGATGCTCGACTATCAACGCGCGCTGCTTGCCGCTGCGAGCAAGTTTGGCTTCAGTCCGTTCGACCGCGAACGAATCGCGGGCAGCGAGTCACCGGACGATGGTGAGCAGCCATTGCAGTCCGTGCACTCTGCTCTTTCTCAACCAACGAATGTCTCTTTGGAGGTGACAACAACCACCAAGCTGAAAGACAAACCAGCAAGCCACAGTGATGCACTCGGAGCATTTATCAAATTCCCCACGGCAGAGGAGAGCACAGACGATGAGAGTTGACGCAAATGCAATCGCAAAGGCAATCGATGAAATGACGCCAGAGGGATTTGCAGAATGGCGAGAGTGCTACTACCTGGGAATAATGGTCTGCCCGTTTGGGGAAGACATCGATGAACACGGCCACTCGACTTACCCTTCCGTTCCTTACGGCATGAGCATTCACGGTGTGCCGAAGTTAAGGCCCGAAGATCAATGACACTACACCCGGAGAACAAAAATGATGAACCCTTACGAGGGGATTGAATTCGTCAGCAGTCAGAACATGTTTGCGGCGACAATCCCCAACGGCAGACATACCAACGTCGTCGGTTACTACCACACCCTGGAAGAAGCCACCCGCGCCCGCCGCGAAGCACTCAGCCAAACAACACAAGGATCAAAATGAAAACAGGAAACACGAAACACAAAACGATTTCAACCCCTGAACGCAGGTATCTGAGTACCGGAGAACTGCGCATCAAGAGTGATGACAGCAAGCAGAAAATTGTAGGCTATGCTGCGAAGTTCGCCCCGGTAACAACCAGTGATCTGGGAGGATTCATAGAGCAGATTGATCCTCACGCATTTGATGCTTGTTTGGCGGCTAACCCGGATTGCCGCGCATTGTGGAACCATGATCCAAATCACGTATTGGGCCGTACGACTGCCGGAACTTTGAGGCTTTCCACCGATTCATCCGGGCTTCGATATGAGATCGATCCTCCCGCCACGAACATGGCGAAAGATTTAATGATCCTGATGCAAAGAGGGGATGTTTCACAGTCAAGCTACGGATTTTTCTGTCTCGACGATTCCTGGGAGCAAAAGCAGAATGGGCAGATTGTTCGCACGGTTTTGAAGGCAACGCTGATAGATGTCAGTCCAGTAACCTTTCCAGCGACAGATGCCACTACGACCGGCGTTAGGTCTCTTGCGCTGCGTAATGCGCCTGCCGCACTCAGAAAGAAACTGCGTGATGCGGTTGACGACATCATTGCCGAGGACACGGACGACGACTCCGACACTGATTCAGACGATGATGGTTGCGGTTGCGACTGTGACGAATGTGAAGACGATGACTGCGAGAATTGCAGTGCATCAGATTGCGAAGACGAAAGATGTCTTGAACGCGACTGCCCGATGCAAACCAGAAATCTGCACCTCAATCTGATCGCACGTCGCCTGCGCTAACTCCCCGAACAATTTCTCTCGACATCTTTGGCACCAGTGTTGATACCTGTGTGCCTCTCACTATCACTGCCCCACAAAACGAAAAGGATTATCACCGAATGAGAACCATTGCTGATTTGCAAACCAAGAAAAACAAACTGCTGGCCGACGCAACCGAGTTATTGAATCGAGGTCTCAGCACTCCTGAAATAAGGGCAAGCTACAAAAAGATTCTCTCGCAGGCTGATGAGGTACAGAGCGACATCGATGTGCTGTCGCGCATTGAGCGTGCTATGCCCAGCCTGGCTGCAATTCCTGCTTCCAAACCGACACCAGTGGTTGAGGTGGTAGAGTCACCCGAGAAGCGCAGGGCGAAGCAAAACATTGCTGCCCGCTCATTCCTGAAACATGGTTGGGCACCTAACACCCATCCAGAGCAGCGTGACCTTACCGGCGCAACCGATGCAGCGGGCGGGGCGGTCGTTGCGCAGGCATTCTCTGACGCAATGATTGAAGCCACGAAGTATTACGGAAACATCTTCAACATGGTGAATCGGAAAGATGCAGAGACCGGTCAGCCAACCAAATTTGTGGTCAAAGACAGCACGGCACAGACATTCAGTTTGGTGACATCGGGTAGCACGAGTGGCAGCGGGATCGCGCAGCAACCAACGATCTTCTCTGACATCGTGAACGTGGATAGCTTGCTCTCCTCGAATATTTTCAGTTTGCAAGAGTTGGAAGACTCCGCATTTGATTTGACTGCCTTTCTGATTAAACAGATGGGAACGTCTTTCAGTAGGGCGGCAGAACAGGCAATCACGAATGCAATCACCAATGATGGAACGTCAACCGCTCTGCCCTCCTCACCGTCTGGTGGGTTGCTTGCAGCGGTGAGTGCAGGCGTCACGCAGGGTTCAGGGACGTTAGCAGCCGGAGTGACCCTTGCTCAATTGAATTCACTCGCTGCCAGCGTTGATCGCAGCTATTTCGAGACAGGCAGCTACGTCGCGTCACCATCTGTGGAAGCATCCCTGAGAGCACTTGTGGATACGACTGGACGCAGTTTGATTCCGATTGATCCTGAAACCGGGTTGCTGAATATTCAGGGCAAGCTGCTCTATCCGAATGCAGCCATGCCAGCAGCGGGAACGGCCAGCAGCAAGCTGGTGCTGTTCGGTGATTACAGCAAGGCATACAGCGTGCTGAATGCTGGAATTCGTTTTCGAGTAATCGCTGATGAGGAATCACCTGCTTTGGTGTTCAACACCCGTGAGCTACTGTGCTACTTCAGGATCGGAGCAACTACCGGTCTCAGTTCGAGCGTGGCTGCCTTGGTCAGCGCAGCGTCGTAATCAACGTAACAAATAGGATGCAGGGTGTCTTCGGGCACCCTGTTTCTTTTTGGAGAAGACATTTGAATGAGTCATACAAAATCTGTCCGCACTTGCTGTCTAATCCACGGCAAGCGCAATGCAGCATCGATGGTCAACTGATGTGCGGACCTTGCAGCGCAGACCACCTGGAAAAGTTAGCGAGAGCACCAGCAGACATCGCTGCAAACATTCGTTTCGATCAATGCAGCCATAACGGTAATCTGCCTTGCAACGCTTGCCGATTTGGCGTAGCTTGCTGCATCGGGTTGCTACATAGCTACACGCGTTTGTCTGGTGATGAAATGGCAGGGCACAAATTAGCGCGGTTGCTCAAACGACTCAAAGTCAAACACGGCCATTTGTTTTACATCGGTCAGCATCCGCATGAAATGCCAGACACATTAGGAGAAGTAAATTGATGCTCATTTTCTGGATTGCACTCTTGTTCTTATTCATGGGTGTTTTGTCCAAGCCGCTAGCAGAAAAGTTCCTCTCACAGCTTGTCGCGCTCTGCGAAAAGCGACAGGCGCAAGAACTAGAAGTCAACAACCTGGTAGCAAAGGCACGTTATCTCAATGTCGTCATAGACGCTCTGAATCCGTTGAGCTGGTGGGTTGGCGGCATTCTGTTTACTCCGGCGCTCATTGCAGCGAACGTCGCTGTCTGGAAAAAGATTCACACATCAAGACCCAAAAACCATCAAGCAGCACAGCAATAAAATCACCCTCTCTTGACGACACAATGCCGTCTGGAGAGGGCCGCATTTTGTTGCCTATTTTCGCCTGTGAAATCAAAGGAGCCGTTAGCATCGATGATTTTTAGCACTTCGACTAAGCTGCTGTTTCTCTTCTGTGTAGCCAAGATGCCAACCAAAATTGCTTCCATCTCTTGTCGATTGATAAACTCTTTGCTTATGGCGCGTGATCCTAGCTGGATTAAGGATCGATACCGATTTGTCCCTTTAGCCTCTTTGCCACACCAGAGCCGCACGAGAGTGAATGTCATTCTCAATCACCTCTGTGTACATCGTAAGGCCAGCGATGCATCCTGGGTCATTTGTGTGCGACCTTGCGACCGATTTTTGACCGCTTCCCTGCCTTAACAACCTTCCGTTTGCGTTCACCGTTACCACTGCCCCATTGGATTGCGTTGATTTTGTCATGCATCTCATCAGCGGTTGCAGGCGACAAATAAAGTAGCGTCGTTTCAAGCTGCGAATGACCGGCCAGCGATTGAACTGTGCGAGCATCAAAGCCATTGCGCAACATGGTAGTCAAACAGGTTCGGCGAAATCGATGCAGGGTCCATTCCTCGCATTCCTGTCCTGCCATGGGGTCACGCGGGCGACTCGTTAGCCTTCGCCATGAATCAGGAGAGGCAGGAACATGCTCTCGGCAAGATTGGCACTCCCTACAGTTGAGACCGGATTTCTGCGCAAGGCTTTTGAGCATGCGGAGCAAATGTCCATTGGGAGCGTTGTTCTTTGTGCCTAGTATCAATCGACTGTCCGGCACCAGTTTGTGCCGTGCATCCAATCGTTCCAATAGTTCACGCGGGATGGGCAGCAATCTCTCCTCAGAATCTTTGATTCGGAATCCCAATTCAGGTTTGCTGGTGACTCTGAATGTTGCATGATGGAAATCCACATCCGGCCAGCACGCATACGTGATTTCTCTTTCACGCAATCCGAGCATGAGAGCCATATCTATAGCTAGACGCATGTACTCATTTGCAGCCGCGCGGATGGCATCGATTTGATTCACGTTATAAATATCGGGTGTGGTTTTCTTGTCATACCTAGGTGCGTCCGGCATGAAGGATGTATCGATTTTGTACCATTTGAGAAACGACCTGATGCGGTTGTGTTTGTTTGCAATTGTGCGCTCGCTCAACTTCCGTCTGCGCAGTGCAGCGTGATAACGAAGGATTGAATCCCTGGAGATTGTTTTGATGGTGAAAGGAAAGCAGACCTTATCGAAGTCAGCCAGCACCAGACGGGCATGCTCCGCTGCCTCAAATTTGCGTTCCCGTTGCAAGTCTGTGACGTATGCAGCGGCCCCGCTCTTGACGGTGACGGCACGTCTTAGCTCACCAGATGCCAGCTTCGCGGCGGTCACTGCCTTACGTGTGATTGATTCCCATTCTCCGACCGCGTCTCGACCGTGCTTCGCATTAAGTGTCTGATAGACCTGTTTCCCTTTGTCCCACGTGCGAGCCTGAAAATAACCATCGGGATACTCGGTGTGACCATCTTTGTCTTTCTTGCCTTCGTCCTTGTTATTCTTGTCCAGTACCCATCCGACCTTCGCCTCTCGCTTGGGTCCTTCGCCGAATAGGATGGCCGGGAAACGACGCCAGATAACCTTGCCCGCGTCGCTGCGCGTCTTGCAGTACCACATCAGGGCCACTCTCTTGTTGGTCACACTCATGCTGATTTCTCCTGTAACTGCACACTTTGCAGTCGCCTTTTTCGTGCTGCACACTGTGCTGTCGGAATCAGATTAGCATAAGTGATTGAAAACAAAACGGCGGAAAAACTGAGTGGGAATCCCAGTCTCTCCGCCATAAAAATAAGTTGTTTTATTTTGCCTAACTTACATCGGAATAGCCCCGCATTGACTGCACGCTCGTTGATCTCGCCCTGTATTTGAGCGGCATTCACGGCAGCACCAATCACGAATGCTTTCTTATAGGTATCTTTCAGTGAAGCGGGCGCCTGGGCTGCGGCCGTGAATCCAACTGCCAGCAGCATTGCCGACATCGCCAGTCGTCCCGCTGTCCAGTTCACCCTGAGCATCGTAACCCTTTCGATTTTCCGCCGCCAAATAGGCAATTCTAGGATGAGCTTGCCTGTGCCGCGAAGGCCTTGCGCCGTTCGGTTAATTCGTCGGCGATTTTCTGGCTCATCGCACGCGTAATGGGATAGAAGAGCAGACACACGGCCGTAGCAAAGAACGCCAGTCCCGCCCAGACGCTCGCGGTCATCAGGATTCCATTCTGCGCGTGCTCAGTTTGTACCGGAGACTTTGAAACGAATCCATACACAGAGAGGATCCAGCCCGCAATCGCGCCGCCCAGTGCCAAGCCTGCCCACAACGCGAACACTACGGCGGCTGTAACCGTTCCGCTGGCGCGTCGACCCGTCTTCCACTCGCCATAATCGGCCACGTCGCCCATCATCGCCCACAAAATGGGCCCCGACAACCCAAACGCAAACTGGCGCACCACCTCCGCGCCGATAATCAATACTGTCCCGCTCGGCGGAATCACGATCAACGCCATGCAGAAAATCCCGGAGAGCGCCATGCTCGCAACAAAAAGTTGCCGCTTGCCAACCCGCTTCGACACAGCGGTCGAGCAGGCAACGCCCGCGATCAGTGAGGCCAGCCCAAACCCGTTGAACCATGCGAAGAGGTCTGTATCGCCTGCAACATAACGGAAATAGGGCAGCATTACGTTGCCGCGGATCACAATCGCCGCAAAGTAAAACAGCGTCGCCAGGAACAACACAACCCACGGCCGGTTGCTGAATAAATCCTTCAGATCCTGCGCTAGGGAAGTCTGCTGTTGCGGATCGGGCTGGATGCGCTCCTTGCTCACCAGGAAGGCAATGATGAAAAAGATAACGCTTAGAACCGAGAGCAAACCCATCGTGAGTTGGTAGCCCCGCGCGTCATTCCCCCGTCCTAACCATGCAACCATCAGCACCGCAAGGCTCTGCACAATAAACCCCGCGGTATTGGCAAAGAACTGGCGGTACGATGCGATGCTGTTCCGCTCATCGGGGTCTGATGTCATGACCGCTGTGAGCGTTGCATACGGAACGTTGTTCATGGTGTAGACCACCCTGAGCAGGATGTATGTGGTCCACGCGTAAATCAATTTTCCGCCAGGGCTCAGGTTCGGCGTCGTGAAGGTCAGAATGCCGAAGACGCCAAAGGGCACCGCCGTCCACAACAGCCAGGGTCGAAACTTGCCCCAGCGCGTGCTGGTGCGGTCGGCGATGATTCCCATCACTGGATTGAGAAACGCCACGCCCAGCCCGACGCCGAGAGAAAGCGTTCCCTCTTGCGCTGCCGTCAACCCAAACGTGTGTGTGTAGAAATCAAATTGCAGGGCCAGCATGGCCTGGAACATAAAATTCGCAGCCATGTCGCCCAGGCCGTAGCCGAACTTCTCTACGAACGAAAGTTTCTCGGTCATTGCGGCCTCTTCTTTCGCCCTTCTTCCTGGCCTTACTTCGTCACCTGCAAAGTCAACTTCTTGAGATCGGCGTCGCGCGAGGAGTTGCCGATCATCAGTTCAAAGTCGCCGGGCTCGACAACATATTTCATGTCGACGTCGTAGAACGAAAGCAGCGCAGGTGTGATGTCGAATGCAACCGTTGTAGTTTCACCCGGCTGCAACCGCACCTTGCAAAAGCCCTTCAGTTCTTTCACTGGGCGCGTGACAGAGCTGACCAAGTCGCGAATGTAAAGTTGAACGACTTCAGTTCCTGCGCGGTTGCCGGTATTCGTCACGTTAACCAGGACACGCGTCGAGCCGTCCCGTTGGATCTTCTTTTTCGTGAGCCGTGGCTTGGTGATGGAAAAGCTCGTGTAATTGAGGCCGAATCCGAACGCATAGAGCGGCGACACGTCGTCAAAGAGATAGCCGCGGCGTGCCGACGGTTTGTAGTTGTAGAACACCGGCAAATGGCCTGCTGAGCGAGGAATGGTAATGGGGAGCTTGCCGCCGGGGTTGTAGTCGCCAAAGAGCACGTCGGCCACTGCACTCCCCGTTTCCTGCCCCAGGTACCAGCACTCGTAAATTACCGGCACAGATTGGATGAGGGAATTGATTGAGAGCGGCCGGCCGTTAAATAGGAAAGCAATCACTGGCTTGTTCAGCGCCACCATCGCCTTCACCAGCTCATCCTGCCGGCCGATGAGATCGAGGCTGGTGCGGTCGCCCATATGCTGGAGCGACCACGCTTCGCGCGAAGTTTGTTCATTGCCGCCGATCGCCAACACAATGATGTCCGCTTGTTTGGCAACTTCGACGGCCTCGACAATTTGTCGGCGATCCTCTTCAGGATCGCTGGGAACGACCTCATCTTGATTCCAATTCCCGCCAACAGTAATCTTGCAGCCTTCGCTGTAGAGGACCTTGACCTTCTTCCCGGCTTTCTCCTTGATGCCATCGAGCACCGTGACATTGTGCTTGGGCACGCTGCTGTACCCGCCCAGAAGGGCGCGATGCGCGTTGGGACCGATGACGGCAATCGACTTGATCTTTTTCAGATCGAGAGGCGCCACGTTGTGATCGTTTTTAAGAAGCGTGATGGCTTCATGGGCCGCGGTCAAAGCCAGTTTTCGATGCTCTGCGCATCCCACCACGCGTTCCGCTTCCGCGGGATCCACGTACGGATCGTCGAAGAGCCCCATCTCAAACTTCCAGAAGAGCATCGGAGCAACCAGCTCATCGAGCTCCGATTCCTTCAGGACACCCTTCTGTACCAGTTCCACCAGGTGCAGATAGCAATCCGGATCGGGCAGCTCGATGTTGACGCCAGCCTTGACTGCGAGGGCGCAGGATTCCTTCTTGTCTTTGGCAACGAAATGGCCGTGCGTGTCAGGCCGGTACCCGAGCTCCCAAATGGCGAAATAGTCTGAGACCACGAATCCTTTGAAGCCCCACTCCTTGCGCAGCACATCGCGGAGCAGCCATTTGTTGGCGTGCGAAGGGATGCCGTCGATCTCGTTGTAGGAGGCCATCACGCTGATCGCGCCGGATTCGCGCAGGGCTTCGCGAAATGTGTAAAGAAACGTCTCGCGCAAGACGCGCAGGGAAACATTTGCCGGTGCGCAGTTCATGCCCGATTCTGGCTGACCGTGGCCAATGAAATGCTTCAGCGTGGCGATGACGTGCCGTTTGTCGCGGAAGGTCGCATCGCCTTGAAATCCGCGCACTGCCGCAATGCCAAGCCTCGAAACAAGAAAAGGATCCTCGCCATAGGTCTCTTCCACTCGGCCCCATCGCGGCTCGCGCGCCACGTCCACGACCGGCGTAAGCGCCTGGTGCGTTCCGCGAAGGCGAGCCTCGGCCGCCGTCATCGTGAAGAGCCGCTCGACCAGCTCAGGATTGAACGTTGCTCCCAGTGCGATCGGCTGCGGAAAACTTGTCCCATCCACAGCGGCGTGGCCGTGCAGACATTCTTCGTGGAACATCACCGGAATTCCCAGGCGGCCGTTTTCGAGAAAGAACTTCTGGATCGCATTGGTCAACTCCGCCATCTGGCGCGCATTTTTGCCCTTGCCGGCGTCGCTCGGTCGTCCCACCTGGCCGAGCCCTCGGCGGTCGCGGAATGCCTTCTTGGCCTTCACCTCGTCGAAGTCACCATTTGCATCTACAAGTGTCTTCGGCTTCTTTTGCCAGATGCATTGCATCTGCGCGGCTTTTTCCTGGAGCGTCATCCGAGAAAGTAGATCTTTGACGCGCCGCGCCGAAGGAACACTGGAGTCTTTGTAGACGGGAATGGTCCTGCCCTCTTGCTTTGAAGATGTGGTGCGCTTCTTCATGCGTTTTGTCCCTGTGATGATTCGAGGTTTTGGCCCAAAATTCGACCATGAAGGGGTTGCTCTTGTCCCGGGCCACAGCGCCGAGCATCCCTCGCGAGACAGGATAGGAAGGCGTCGCATGCCCGAGGCCGGGAATGCGCATCCGCGCAAAGAATCGGCCTGCACGCCAGTGCCATAGAAATCCTGCATAGGCAGCGCATCACGTCAGTCGTCCTGTGAATCACAGGAGACAATCAAGCTCCAGATAGCCCATGCGCTGGCTGCTGACCAGTGTAGACGCGGAATCAGGGCATGGCAACAAAGAAAAGCGATTTTCTTGGGCTAAACAGCGACGCGTAGGCACCGCCTGGTCGAAGCCCGGCGTGACGCGCATTCCAGCGTGTGGCGTGATCCTGCCAGCGCCCTGCAAATCGATCTTGGTCGTTCTATGCCGGCGTAAACTCACAAAGGCTGGTCACGTATTCCGCTGAGCCATCGCGTAACCAGCCATCAAGCTGTGCCGGTTCCTTTAGCTGCTGACCTCGCGTGCGCGACACCACGACGTACTCGCACGCCATTTGGGGCAGGGCCGTCATGTCGCCCCAAAGCTTCTCGAACTGCGCCACGGGATAAATGTCTTCCTGCCCCTTGCCCCAGCGTTTCTTCACATCCTTCAGTGTGATGTAAGTCGGCATGCGGGCAGCCATCGCGCGAACGGCAGTAGCGACTTTTTCCTGATTTCCCAGCTCCGCCCTGCTCAAACCGAAGACCTGGAGCAGCGCATCAATGTCGATCCAGAACGTGTTGGAGTTGTAAAAAGAAAGCTTGAACTCCGTCTCTTCCGACGGAAGCGCCAGGCCCTCAACCAGGCGCATGCGCCCGTCCACGCGAGCGAGGCCGCCACCGCGGTCTTCGATGCGCCGCGTCACAACTTCCACCGTCATAGTTGCTTTCCGCGCGATATGCCGGCCCAGTATTCCGGGATCGAGCTCAGCGCCCACGGTGTCGACGTTGTGAACCATCAGGTATCGTAAATTGGGGCTGGTCTCCAGCATCCTCAGCAGAACACCGTTGCGAAAAAGATTAGGCACCTCGTACCAGTGTCCGATCGGATGCAGGCATTGCAGTGGAAGATTGTCGGTGTAGTTACTTCCTTCCCCTAAGTGCTGTGCCCAGGCGATTAGCGCTGCGTGCACGCT
This sequence comes from uncultured Acidobacteriaceae bacterium, assembly GCA_963758785.1. Classification (GTDB taxonomy): domain Bacteria; phylum Acidobacteriota; class Terriglobia; order Terriglobales; family Acidobacteriaceae; genus Telmatobacter. The sequence goes on along the minus strand of CAVWXA010000002.1, from coordinate 165,989 downwards.
CTCGCGTACTTTTTGAGCCTGCGAATCGAGCATTTGTTGCGCCGTTTCTTCCCAGGCGAAACGAAGGTCCCGCACAGTCGGGATCAGGCGTAAACCAACACTCTTTCCGGATGATAGATAGAGTGGTCCCGCGTACCCGTAGGATTCCTCACGACGTAATAGTTCATCGATGGACTGATGCGTCAGATAGCTGGTCGTGATCACATGTGGCACCGCACATCCAAAAAGACGGCTGGTGCGCCGGCTCTTTGCCAGATGCACCTCAAGGAATGTGCGATGCGCTCTCGCGAGCCGGCAAAATGGGCTGAGCGCCTTCACCACCCCCGCGCCTCTTGTCCAGCGGCTGCCGACTCCTCCGCTCAGCGTAACCACCGCGACGCTTCCTGAGGTGAGCGCGTCCATTCCCATGGATCGAAACTTCTCGTCCGAATCCTGCTTTGCATCGAAGAGATCCTCCGGCGCTACATCTTCAATCTGAACGGACGCAGGAATCCGGTTCTGCGCAAGTCCAATATGTCCGGCGCGCAGCTCCGCCTGGATTCGTTCATGCTGGATCGGATCGAAGCCATTCCGGGCAAGGACCGCATCAAGCGATTCGGTGCGTTCTTCACCTTGATTGGACTGCGGCAGAAGGCGATCGAGAAGGCTCCGCGTGCGATCCAGAGCACCGGGCACGTCGTGACAGAGGAAACTGAATCGCTCAAGATCAGACCGTTCACAGGCGGAAAGCAACCTTTGGTCCCTTCGCAGCATGGCAGGAAGCACCATGTTGTAGTAGCCATCAGGCAAATTGGCGCCACTGCCGGTTTCGAGCTCTGCGAATGTCCCCCGTTCATTAATGCCGAAATCGTAAACCACCGGCTCCATGGCGAATGCCACGCCGCCGGCGAGTCGTTTGCTGATTTCACGCATCATCTCCCCAAGACGCTTCTTCGCCTCAGCTTTGCGCGCCGGGTCGAAGATAAAGCCCATTCCACCCCCAGACATGCCCCCCAGCATCCAGAAACCCCAGAAGTCATCAGCGAAGACCGACTTTACCTCCCGGATCAGAGATTCTGTGTAAAGGTTGCTGGCCCATGGAATGATGGTTTGGATCGGGCCGTCGAAGTTCCGTTGAGTTGCGCCGCCAATCGCTTGCACGTCTCCCATTCGCAGATTTTCAGTGATCTCATCCAGAATTTTGCGCGCAGTCTGTCGAGCCATCCATTCGGGACCCGAACGAAGCAAGTACCTCTCCGTCACCATCTCCAGAATGGGTCCCACGTCCTGCGCCATTCCGCCGTGCACGAGAACCAGGCTGTCCTGGAGTCGCTCGCGTGTTTGCCTGCTTACCTCCGAATCGGAGAGAATCCGGTGATTCGGGAGTAATCTGCCTCGGCTGATGCCGAACTCAGGATCGCCCTCGGTGGCGAGCACGCCTTCGATGAGTTTGATCCCCGGCCAAACGCCTCCTGAGTCTTGCCAACCGCCTCCCGAGCCTCCGAGCCATTCGCCGAGAATGGCACGTGCCGCCACCAGCCGGCGATCTGTCTCTGTCAGCGAACCCGTGAGAGACGATACTTGCCCCGTAGCACGCATGCAGACCGAGATGAGCGATGCAAGCAGTGTCGTGGAAACTGCAAGGCGCGAGCCCTTGGGGATGTTGCTCACATGGCTTACCAATTCGATGCCAAGGCCATCGCGCTGCATCAATTGCGCAAGAACCGAGGAGAGCGGCTGGCCTGAACCTTCCAGTCCCGACGGCAGAATTCCCGATGCAATGACGGCCGCTTTCAGCAGGCCAAGATAGTCGCGACCGAAATCGAATAGCTCCTGCAGGTCGCTGATTTCCGCAACCGTATCCAGATCGACGCTCGCTAGCCGAATAACCGGGCGATCGATGACCCGCAGGTAGGTTTCTACGGGTGGTTTCGGCGCCTGTGCCCCCGATACATAAATCGCCAGATCGATGGAGACGTTGAGCACTCGCGCCAATTCTGGCAGATCCATGCCCAGAAAAAAGATGTCGCTCCAACCACTATGGCTGAGGTCCATCCGCACGGGCGTGGATTCGCGGAGGATGGGGAACGGATCTCCGGGGCCGCGCCGCAGCAGCTCGGCGCGCATGCGCAAAGCGTAATCAGCTGGATGCCCCGTGCGGAACATCCATTGGTTGCCTCGGACCGATCGAACACTTCGCCGCACCTGATCAGCCAGCGTCTGGAAGGCGAGCCCGCGGTAAGCCGCTGCGAGTGCGCTTGAAAGGCCATCGCTCAACCCGTGGGCGGCCTGGGACGCGAGAAAGATCCCGATGGATTCCTCATAACGGCGTGTGAGTAACTTCTCGTAGCCGCTAAACGGAATCCGCGTTGTTGTAGGTTCAATTTCCTGCCTTGCGGGCAAATGAAAACGGTGAATCGCGTAAAGAAAAAAAAGCGCCCGTACCCTCTCGTAGAGGTTCTCGCTGGAGTGCCTTAACCTCTCGAGTTCCGATACTTCAGCGAGCAGCTCGTCTCGCGTAGCATTCCGACAGAATCCATCGAGTGAGCGGTTCCGAATTTCTGGATCTGTCGCGGTGATGATCGTCCAAAGCCTGCTCACGCTCAGGCCCCCTTCGCGGAATGCATCTCGCGAGCGGCCAGAAGATTGATCAACTGCGTCAGCACGTCGTCCCGATCCTGCCCGTTCAGAGCCAGGGCCAGCTGGGCGGTAAACAGGCCGTACTTCACACCGACGTCGAAGCGCTGACCTTTCTGGATCATGGACAGATACTGCTCGCGCTGAGCCAGCAAAGCAAGCGCTGCGGATAGGCTCGTACGCCCTGTCGGGGCATCCGCCAGCATGGTGCCGAGAATCTCGAAAATCGCTGGCGTGAGCACGTGCATCCCGTAAAAGCAAAGATACTGACCACTTCTCAGACCGGGAACGATCAGGCGCTGTTCAGCCTCCGTCGGCGTTGGCTTTTCCAAGACAGTATCGACGCGATAAAACCCCGGCTTGCCCGCAACAGGCTGGCCGCCAACAGTACCGTAAAACGGAAGAAGATTTTCTCGCGTTACCTGCACCGCTGAAATCGCGCAACCTTCGATCGCTGCTGCTTCTACAAGCCGCCTTGCGCAACCGCTCGAATCTTCCCCAACGTAAATATGATCGCCAACGAAATGGAGGAATGCTTCTTCCTTTACAAACTCCCGCGCGCACCACACCGCGTGAGCGTACCCACGTGGCTCCGTCTGCTGCACAAATGTAAGCCGTGCGCCAGTATCCACCAGCAGCCTGGAGTAAAGCTCTTCGTCACCCGGCCAAACAACGATACCAATGTCGCCGACGCCGGCCCACACTGCTTCTCTCACCACCAGGCTCAGCACCGAACGCTGCGTGCCCAGTTGGTCAAAGAGCGTTTGCATCGGCAGGCTCCGCTGATCTCTCCCTGCCGCGGTGATTACGGCCTTTCTGATTTGCATGTCGAACATTCTATCGCGCCAGACACATCTCCCAGATTCCGAACTGACCACCCGCAGATCCAACGCACGGCAGAAATCAAGCCAACGCGGAGTATAGATGCAGTGTATTTCTCTTCAAGCACAAGGCTTGAGACACAAACTCAAGATTTGTTTTCCTGCGAATACGATTCGGTCGAATGGGTGAAGGTGGGATCCGAACCAGGCACACGGAAGTGCGGATGATCACGGCATTGAAGCAGGTTGAAGCCTTACAGAGGGCCTGACGTAGAGCCCAAAAACCAAAGAGGCCAGCCGGTATACCAACCGGTCAGCCTCTCTCAAGTGTTGCCGAAGAAATCGTTACGTTTCAGGTTCCACGAGCCCTGCCTTGCGGTAAGGGCTCGCGAACATTTGCTTCAACGCAGGCCATGTGGCCTAGTTTGCCGCCTTCTTCGACGGATGCTTCTCAGCCAGGGGCTTGCGCACTTCAGGTTTCACCGCTGTCTCGTCCACCGGCGTGGTCCCCGAAACATCGGAACTGAAGTTCGCTCCCGCGGGCACCAGATAATCTTCCACCGTCTGGCCATCCGTGGCGCTCGTGTCGACGCTGATGCGCGAAGCATCGATTCCCTGCTCCGTCACCAGGTAGTCCTTGGCGTTCACGGCGCGCTGCGCGGCGAATAGCTCGACCTTGGCGCGCTTGTGATGCTCGGCGTACTTCTGTTGCTTGGCAGTTGTGGCTTTCTCCTTGTCGTTCGACTCGCCAATCAACACTGCCTTGGCGTCAGCCTGCTGCTTCAGATCGAGAGCCACCTGGTCAAGGCAGGCCTTGGCTTCGTTGTCGACGCGCGTCGGCCGCTTGGCGTCGTTGGCGAAGCTGATGGAGCACAGCGCCTGCGCGTGCGGCTGCGGCGGCGGTGGCGGCGCTTCAATTGTCAGGTTGGTCGAGGAGCTCACGGTGTGTCCCTTGTCGTCCGACACATTACACGTAATCCCCACTGCCCCCGTCGGTGCACCCGCCGAAGAGTATTCTGCCGTCGTTCCGGTACCCGTGATGGTGCCCGCCGAGGCCGAATAGCTGTAAGTCAGCGGACGGTTCTGCGGGCTTACGCCCACTGAAGTGACGGTCGCCGTGTCGCCTGGCTTGATTGTGGTGGGGCTCGCCGAGCAGCTGATCGTCGGTGGCTCGAATGCCTTCACCGTAACGCCGGCTGAACACGTCGCCGACTCCCACGGCTTCAATCCTTCCTTGCCCTTTTTGCCTTCCTTCACATTCGCCGTCACCGTGTATTCGCCCGGCGCCAGCGCGCTCGTGTCCACTTTGGCTGTGGTATCGCTTCCGGTGACGCCCGTGCCTGACCAGCTATAAATCACGTTGTCTTTCGGATTCAGTCCACCTGCCGTCGCGGTCACCGTGATCGGCTCGCCGGGGAACACTGACTCCGGACTCGCCGAGCACGCCAGCGTCACCGGCGGTGGAGGCGCAATAGAACCGACATGGATCACTACGCCTGCGCTCAACCGCGCCGCATTGATGTTGGCGCGGCCGCCAGGAGGGAAGGTTTGAGGGCCAAAGTCCGCGTGCATGTATTCGTAATCCGCCTGGAACACACGAATCGCCAGATGATGGTCGAACCACGGCGTCTCATAGTCCATTCCGCCGCCCACTGTCAGGTCAGGACCCCACTTGAAGCCGTTGTGGTCCGGTCCATCGATATACGACCCACCGACAAGTGCGTGCGCAAACGGTGTAATGTTTTCCGATGGAAAGCGGAAAATCATGCCGCCTGAGAACGTCGTAAATCCGTCGTCGTTCCCCTTCGTGCCAACATTGCTTACAACCGACGAATCGCCCCACTCATGTATCCCGAATTCTCCCTGAACACCGACAAAGCGATTGAAGTAGTACGAACCGCTCGCGATGCCGCCCACGTTAACTGCATCGTAGGAATAAGCCGTGGTCGAACCATTCGGTTGAGGAACCTGAACCGTTCCCTTAGGAGCAAGATAGCTGTACCCGGCGAAGATATCGAACTTCGACGGCGAATCATTTGTCGGTCCCTTCGCAGACGAAGCGGCCTGAGCCGCAACTGCCACGGGTAGGGATGCCGAAAGTACCAAGGCTAAAACCCGGCCAATGGATTTCAAAAAAGGAGTTTGCATGTGATTTTCCTCCGCAGATTGGCTAACGCAATCAGATAGAAAAGTTCAGTCCTTGAGCGCAATAAACCGGCTCTCGCTTCGTCTGCTCCGCACCAGCGGCGAAGCGCCGAAAGTTCTCAACAGCACCAATTACCGTACCACATCGACCACGGCACAGAGCACATTTTTTCCAATAAGTTGCTTCATTTGAATACGATCATTACGGGAACATTACCGACAATTGTTACTTTAGTAATGCCGCCAAAGAAAGCGCTTACAACCATCCCACGCTCGGATCCTCACCCTCCATCCTGACGCTTCGATCGCTTGCCCTTCATGTGCGGTCATCGAGCATCGCGAGAGCCAATCGTCCATCCGCACTACTCGGATGCCTCCCGATGAGAGTTCTTGAGTCTTGCCGTTACTCTTGATCTGTCACTTCTCGAGGCGTCGTTCTTGCCAATCCCCGACCACGCCTCAACTCTGGTATTCCTTGGCGAAGAAGCCTGGACATGCAAATTGGGATGTACCGGCGCTGATTGAAAGAATCATCCCGTGAAGATCGCCAATTAGTATTTTAAACACAATGAGTGTCAATCCAGACTGGAACAGCCGGGGGCAAGATTTGTGAAACTTCCGCTTGGACAAAAGGCCATGCTGTGGTCACTTTTCTTTCTCATTTGCATGGGCTTGGGCTATCCGACTCTGAATCGCTACGACCCGCGGTCGATCGCTGGACTCTACGACGCTCGCGCATATGATGCGCTCGTGACCGGCGATCCGCTCCAGAGCGACCAGAGCGATCTCGCGCACCGTGTCCTCGTTCCTTATCTGGCTAGGCCAATTTATTGGCTCGTCAAGGGTCACCTGAATACTTGGAATCCAGTCTCCTTTGCGCTCTTGGCCGTTAACTCATTTTTTATCGCGACCACCGCCTATTTGTTGGTCGGCATCAGCCGTCGGCTTGTCACAGAGTATGCCGTAGCACTTCTGAGCGGGTTCCTCTATCTCGCGAATTTCGCGATCGCGAATTTTAATCTCTCCGGATATGTGGATTCAGCTGTCAACTGCATGATGATTGTGCTGGCATGGACATTGCTTACGGAACGCTGGTGGCTGTTGCCTCTTTGGGGCCTGTTAGGGGCGCTCGCGAAAGAGACCTTCGTCCCTCTTGCGGGTGTGTTTGCCTTCGCGTGGTGGCTTACGGTATCCCGGCGTGCCACACTTAGACTCTCTCAACTGGCGTGGGTGGGAGCCATGATCGTAGTTGGCTTCATTACCCTCAGTCTTCTCATGTCGCAAGGCCCACACCCGTACACACCTTTAAGTTTTGCCGCATCGCGGTGGGCGGAGTCGGGCGCGGGTTATCTCTATTTATCGGGCCTCGTCAGATGCCTCTTTGCGCGGGAATTCCTCTTCGTGTTCGCATGGCTGCTGCCTCTTGGAATCTGGCGGCTGGCGCGCCTGCCTAAAGCATGGGTTGTAGCATCAGGGTGCGCGGCGCTCATCGCCCTGGCCTTGGGGGCCTACGATGATGCGATGGGCAACGCTGTCCGGCCAGTTTTCAGCGCCATCGGCCCATTGCTGAGTTTGTCTGCTTCGCTTCTTCTCACGGAGACCCGGATCTATGTCCAAGGCTCGAAGCACTAATCCCAAGCGCATCTTCTTTCCGTCTCTCGAAGGTGTGCTTGGCTATGCTTTCTTAGCAGTGTTCTTTGCCCACTACGCCACTTTCTCCCCGCCTTTTGTGGACTTTAAGCTTTGGATGTTTCCTTTTTTGCTGATCGAGAGAATCATATGGATTGGAATCCCCCGTCAGCGGTCGCGGTTTTCAGCGAGTTAATAGCAGTTCGGTTCATCATCCTGTTTTTGGGACTGCTCGTCATAATCGATCGTTCTCTTCGTAGTGAGACTTTTTACGCGACGTTATAGTAGTAGTAGCTTCTCAAATTGGGCAGCCATAATTGGGCAATCGTAACAACCGGGCTACTTTGTGCCTCTGCATTGCAAGGCTTCTTTTCCGTTTTGTTATTTGCGCTGATCATCGTAAGCCGTCGCTCACAAGTCAAGATTGTCCCCTCAAGCAATGCGCTTGGTTTCATCGAATCAACTGAACGCTTGTTCCCTATCGATGAGCGTGATCGCAGAAGAGCAGAAGTCTCCGAAGGTACTGCCTCACAGCTGACTCCGAGAGAATGCGAACTCTTGCCTCTGACTGGAACGTTCGGAGCATCTCTACCGTGGCGCTCTCTCCCAGACCTCGTCGGAGTTTTCAAAGACTTTGACAAGCTTATAATGATGTCGGATGTAAATCCGCAACTGTTTCAGATGAAAGTCTGAAGGACTCTCCCATTTTGGGATGTTACTCGGATCAACCACAACCCCGTACTTATCAGGATCATCCAGCGCCCAGAAGATGTATTGCACCTTATGGTGCTCGAGGCCTTGAATTACGCTCGCGACCTGCTCTAACGTCGTGTAGCCATTAGCAACGATGCGCGGTAGAGGTGTCGGATTGCGAAGATCTAGATAAAAGTACAGATCCGAGAAGTCCGCGTCGTAGAAATACTCCCACCGCTGAGTGTGTTGCTGAATCCAGATGTACTCTTGGTATTTGTCTGGGTCGATGAACGCAACTTTCCCTTGAGAAGTAGCAAGAATTCCCGCCGGGTCGGGCCGCAGCCTAGCTACGGAACGAACGGCTATCTGCAAGGTCCCCAGTGCGAGCACCACTGTAAGGGTGCGAGCATACTTGCGTGGAGAATCGAGGAACCAACCTAGAAGGATGAGCGCGGGCAACGCACTTACCGCCATCCGGTTAGGGTTCGGGGCAGGGGCGATGCTAAGGAGCATAAATAAGCCCACGATTGCCACTAACATTGGCCGCTCCCAATACTCTAGAGGCTTCTTGGCTCGCCCTCGCCAGTAACGGGCAAAAAACAAAACGAAGAGCAATGGAGTACCAATAACCAAAAAGAGCCAGTTCCCAAACTCAGGAAGGAATGTGCGCAGAGATGCAGATGGAGGGAAATCCATCGTAACCGCTCGGAACGTGTTCCAGTCGGCCTCCCTCGGGTAATACTTGATCACAAAGACGACTGTGCACCAGAGGTATCGAGCTAAACCAGCTTTCCAAATAAAATAAGCATTCACAGCGAGAAAGGTCGCGAAAAAGCTAGTGAACAGCCGAACCAGCTCACTCAGCAGGCCGCACAAACTCCCTTGTCTTTGCCGGGATTCCCAGATCAGAAAGACAGCGAATCCCACGACTGCAGCCAATCCGCGTGTTTGGGTAAAACAGGCGCTGATGCCACAAAAGAAACCGGTCGCGGCAATGCGTGCCGGTGTTCGTCCTTCCAGCAGCACGGCGACGGCCGCTATCGCGGCCAGTGCACTATACCAATGATGGGTAGGATCACATAGATATTTCCGCACTGAGATGAGAAATAGGCTGCCGGGTAGCAGCACGAGGTAAGCGCTCATCAGCTTTCTTGAGATCGCAACACTGAACCAGATCATCCCAAGTCCAAGGAGCAAAACCAGCAGGCAGGGAATCCAAGGTTTAAGTCCGAAGAGCTTGAACATAAGGAAATTGACGACGGCGGTGCCGGGAGTCACAAATTCAAAAAAATCCCTGTAGATCATCTCTCCTTGATACATCCGCTGTCCCGGAGCCAGGTAAAGACTGGCGTCCCCGTATCCAAGGTCGCCGCCGAAGATGGGAACGGAGGGAGGGACAAAAAGAAAGCAGTAAATGAATCCCAGTGCAGCAAGCAGGAAAATGCCGGTCGCTGCATGGGAAATGTTGGAGCGCTTTGACATGATCGTCTGTTTTATCAACGCCATCTTTCGCGGCTCCAATTTTTTGGCAAAGCTTGTGAGATCAGATTCTCACATATTGATCTGATCGATTCAGAAATTCATTGGTAAGAAGTTTTTAGCCTATAGGCACCTTTACGGGGCAGTAAGGAACCAACGCGGTTCGCTGGAAGCCGCTGCGCCTATTATTTTTTCAAGGACTGAACCCTGAGCAGTCCGCCCACAAATACATCGCAGCGGACCACCCTGCGCCCCGTCTCACTTCCTGGCTCAGTTGTCCCAGGAGCGCGTTCCGGCATCTTCACCTGGTGTCCTGAGACTAAAATTCACGAAACAGAAACGCTGTCCCTCGAGCGAAAGTTTGGCCGTCCTGGGGCAAAACGGATTCGAAAGACTTCCTGTTGCACTTTTAGCGGTGAGACTCAAGCCGTGTCTTCGCTTCACGTTCCTCGCCAACCCCCTCAGTTGCTCCCTCATTTCCCTTGTTCCCTATTTCCCTTTTTTCCTGTTTCCCTTCTTCCGTTGATCCCGGTTTCACTCGATTTCCACAGCACATTTTGGCTACCATAGATTTGCTATGGCCTTTCCGATCAAAACCTGTGTCAGTTGTGGTGAGGAATTTGAGTTGAAGCCCGACAAGCCCGGCTTCGCCAACCGCTGCCCGACCTGTAGCGAACCCGAACCCGCAGAGCTTGCGTCCGTCTCCAAGCAGCCCGTCGACTACGCCGAGCGCAAGGCCGAATCCGACATCAACGCTGCTCGTCGCCGCGCTATCCGCGACCTGCTCTACCGCAAAGACAGCTAGAATTTGTTTTTCGCGTTCGCGCTATTCTGGGGGCTCTGGTACGCTCAGGATTTCTATGCTCACCATCCCCATTCGACTCGCCCCCTCTTTGGTCCTCGCGATTGCCGGCCTCGCCATTTGGATTTCTCTCGCTGCGCCGCACGCAGTGGCAGCCGGCGCCAAAGAAATGCTGCGTTCACCCTGGGACCTGCATCCCGTCGCGATTACAAATGCAAAGTATGCGTGCCCGCAGATTCCCACCCTGCCGCACAACATCGTGGCCTTCGACTACTACTCTGACTCCAGGCACTCCATCATCGATCCCACGCGGCACGCCGCGTATGAGGCCGCCTCAAACCCATTCGCCGACGTCGAAGACGCCGCGGAGCGCGCGGCCGATGAATTTCAGCGCTCTGGCAGCACCCAGGCAGCCGCATGCGTTGCGCAGATCCTCATGCAGCAGGCGCAAGCCGATGCCATGACCGGCAGCATGTCGTCCAACCAGGCCTATTACGTGCAGAACTGGGCCATTGGAGCGCTTGCCATCGCTTGGCTGAAAGTCCGGCCCGCAGGTCCGGCCGCACTCGGCATCACCGACCCCCGGGCCGCCGTCCTCGCATCGTGGATGAAAAAAGTCGGCGGCCAGGTCGAAGACTATTTCGAAGGCCTGCACGAAAAAGGCGCGAGCAGCGGCCGCAACAATCATTTCTACTGGGCTGGCTTCGCCGCCATGTCCGCCGGCATCGCCGCCGACGATCGCAAGCTCTATGACTGGGGCCTCGGCACCTACAAATTCGGCGTCGATCAGATCGCTCCAGATGGCACCTTGCCGCTCGAAATGGCTCGAGGCCAGCGCGCTCTGCACTATCACCTGTTCGCTCTCGAGCCGCTGGTCACCATGTCTGAGTTGGCATCCGCCAATGGCGACGATCTTTACGCGTACTCCAGTTCCCGGCTCCATCTGCTCGTCGCGCGCACCGTGGCCGGCCTCGCCGACAACCAATTCTTCGTCGACAAAGCCGGCGCTCCGCAGGACACTCCGAAAGACGGCGCCATCTCAGGCTCCGACATCGCCTGGATCGCGCCCTATGCGCGCCGTTTCCCCGACCCATCCATCACCGCTCTGCTCAACCGCGTGCCCATCCAGCCCGATCGCTACCTCGGCGGCCTGCCCCCTCCATAGCCGGCGGCATGCGCCCCGCAGACATACCGAACGTTCCCATGGGTCGACCAGTCGTTCACCACCTAGACCGTCGCCGCGCGCACCTCGTAGTGCGTCGCAAAATTCTCAATCCGGCTCAGGAACCGCTTTGCCTCCGGCTCAAACACTGGAACCGTATACTCTGGCCCGGCAAAACGCTTCACCGCTTCGAGCGAATCAAATAGATTCACCACCACGAACTCGGTTTCTTCTGTGCCGTCCTTGCGCAGAACATATCCGCCGCGATACCCCTCGAGAGTGCCTAGCCCAGGCAAAACCTTATTCTTTAGGAAACTCTCGTATCCTTCTGCATCTTCTCGTTTTGTCCATCCCCGCCAATGCCTGGCAATCATCGTATTTTCGACCCCCTGATCTCTACTCTCTTTTCTCTATTCTCTATTCCCTGTTCCCTGTTTTCCCCTCCCGGTACAATCATAGGGTGAGTCAATCGCACGCAAAACCTTCCCCCACCGTGGGATTTGTCTCCCTCGGCTGCCCCAAAAACCTCGTCGATTCCGAGGTCATGATGGGCCTCCTCGACCGCGCCGGAGCCCGTCTCACCGCCAGCCCTGAAGAAGCCGAAATCCTCGTCGTCAATACCTGCTCTTTCATTGACACCGCCAGGCAGGAGTCGGTCGACACCATCCTCGAGATGGCTCGTCACAAAACCTCAGGTCGCGCGCGCAAGCTCATCGTCGCCGGCTGCCTCGTCGAACGCTATCGCGACGAAATCCAAAAAAACATCCCTGAAGTCGACGCCGTCGTTGGCACCGGCGAGCTCGAATCCATCCTCGCAGCCGCAGGCATCGCCCCCGCTCCCGCCGCTCCATCGCTCTTCAACATCCTCACCACCGCCCACGCCGACACACGGTCCGGCAAGGAGTCGCAAGCGGGAACCCACAAATCGGCTTCTCACGAACTCGCCCAGAACGCCGACAGCCCGAAGGGCCGCCCCGAAGGCGACCATCGTGAATCCCAGGGCCGCTTTCTTCGCGACGCATGGGCCGGCGCATCGCACCAACTGCCCACCTACCTCTACGACGAAACCACGCCGCGCCTTCTCTCCACGCCCCGTGCCTCGGCCTACATCAAAATTGCCGAGGGCTGCGACCACCCTTGCACCTTCTGCGTCATCCCCAACCTACGCGGCAAATTCCGCTCCCGCCGATTCGAGTCCGTCGTCGCCGAGGCCCGCCAACTCGTCGCCCGCGGCGTCAGCGAAATCACTCTCATCGGTCAGGACACCACCTGCTACGGCGAAGACCTCGGCCTCCGCGACGGCCTTGCAACCCTCCTCGACGAGCTTGCCCGCATCGAAGGCCTGCGCTGGCTCCGTTTTCTCTATGCCTACCCCAACCGCATCACCGGCCGCCTGCTCGAAACCATCGCGAAGCACGACAATATCTGCAAATATCTCGACCTCCCGCTGCAGCATGCGTCTCCCGATGTCTTGAAGCGCATGAAGCGTGGCGCCGGCGCCAATATCTTCCTCAAGACCCTCGCCAAAGTTCGCGCCGCCGTTCCCGGCATCGCGCTCCGCACCAGCTTCATCGTTGGTTTCCCCGGGGAATCCTCCGCGGACTTCTCCATCCTCGAAGATTTCATCTCCGAGGCCCGCTTCGACTGGCTCGGCGTCTTCTCGTATTCCGACGAAGAAGGCTCCGCCGCACATCCACTCGATGCCAAAGTGCCTCGCCGCACCATCGAGTCGCGCCGCCGCCGTCTCATGCGTCTTCAGCAATCCATCTCGCGCCAATCGAAACAGGACTGGATTGGCCGCGAGCTCACCCTCCTCGCCGAAGGCGAAAGCGCAGAAACTCCGCTGCTCTGGGAAGGGCGCACCGAGTTTCACGCGCCCGAAATCGATGGCAAAGTCTTCATCAACGACTTTGGCCCGCTTCCCTCACTCGAGCCCGGCCGCTTCTACCGCGCCCTCGTCACTGAGGCCCACGACTACGACCTCGTCGCCCGCATCGTCTCTTCCGCAAATTAGCGCGAGCCCTCGCGTGGTTCTCCTTTTTCCTTCCCACGTTCGCAGCGCCCCATTACCATCAACCCATGCCCATCCAACGCCGTTCTTTCCTCAGGACCATCGCATCCGGGTGCTCCCTTCTAGCCACGCCGCTTTTCGCGCGGACAGGATGGGGTAGCAATTCCGCGCCCCACTCTTCACCGCTGGATCCTGCCGTCCCTCAATCCACCGCGCCGTCACCCACGCCCACGCTCCATCCCATCGCCGCCGGCCAGGATCGCTTCGGTCATCCCCACTCTCTCGGCAACAGCACCCTCGCCTTCAAAGTCGCCTCCACCGACGCCGCCGGCAACCTCTTCGTCATCGAGCACACCAATCTCATGCCCGCCACCGGCCCCGCTCTGCACATGCACCTCTCTCAGGATGAGTGGTTCTACGTCATGGAAGGCGAAGTCGCCTTTCAGGTTGGCGATCAGTGCCTCAGCCTCCACACCGGCGAATCCATCCTCGCTCCGCGCCGCATCCCCCACACCTTTTCCGCGGTCGGCTCACCCGCGCATATGCTCATCGCCTTCACTCCCGCCGGCAAAATGGAGCAGTACTTTATCGACGCCTCGGCCCACCCCTCTATCGCCGCGACCGCCGACTTCATAAACCGCTACGAGATGCAATGGATAGGCCCCTCCCCATTCTGGAAGTCCTAGAACTGCCTTCATAAATTGTGCTTTGAATGGGATCGACTTCACAGTCAGCGGGAAAACTCGATGCTTTGAAAGGCCATAGACTCACAGCCCGCGGGAAATTTCGGTGCATTGAAGGGCACAGCCTCACAGCCCGCGAGAAAACTCATTCGAAGATGTCCCAAGTGTCAGGGCACGACTTTACCGCTTGGTGAAAAAGGCCTCCGGAAGAGAGCTCTGTAACAAGGGCACGGCTTTAGCCGGGCCGCAAAAGCCCCACTATCAACGTCGGGCTTCAGCCCCTGCCGTCCCGCCTGCTCACAAAATCACTTTTTCACCAAGCTGTTCAGTCGTGCCGCAAAATGTCGCATCAACGGTCGGCTTTAGCTCCTGAGGTCTGCTAGCTGTTAGCTGCCTGCTGCTAGCTGTCAGCCTTAATCTATTCCCTATCCCTATTCCCTATTCCCTGCTTCTCTCGTTCCCTGCTTTTCAATACCAGTACTTCGTCCCCGCCCAGTCTTCCGCGAAGCTCCGCTTCCGCCCCCGCAGCCAGAAGTAGTGCAGTCGCTCGCGGTCCATGATCCAAGGCGCGTCAAACGCCCCAAGGTCGACCACTTCGGCGTATGTCTCCTCGTACTCCTTCGCGTCCTTGCCCAGCGTCAGCATCGATTCGCCGGTGTAGTTGTTCCATCCCCAATAAAAATAATTCTGGTGCCCGCTGATTGCCGTGGGCAGCCCGTATTTGCGGCCTAGAATATTCACTGCGCTGGCTTCGCCGTAGTTGTCACAGAAAATTCCCGTCTTCGCGCGGACATCGGGCGGCAGCGCATCGTAGCGCTTCGCAAACCCTTCCACCATCTGCGGCCAGCCGAAGCGGTCTGAAAGAATCTGCGGCAGCGGCCCGGTGAACTTGTCGTAATTCACTTTCTGCGGTCCCCACCAATGCGTCCATGTGTCGTACTGGGCCGGCGGCAGAACGGTCAGCACCACGGGGCCGGTAGCCGTGCAAAGCACCTCGCCAAGAAACGCCGCGTAGACAATCGTCGGCCATTGGCGCCGCGAAATCTCGCCCAGCGCCACTGCGCCCGCGGCAAACAGCACCGGATAAATCGGCGCAAGGTAGTAGTTCTTGGCATGCATGGCCGTCATCATCGCCAGGAATACCAGGTATGTGAACGCGACAAACCGCCACGCCCGCGCCTTGCGCGCAAGCGTCAGCCACACCACCCCACCGATCCAAAGCGGCGCGGCAACAATCAGCCCCACTTTCATTTGCTGGTAGAAGAATCCAATGGGCGACAGCTTCACGTTCTTGTCCGTGTGCGCCACGTGATTCAGAAACTCATACGTCGGGAACTGATGCGTCCATTGCCAAACGAAGTTCGGCAGTGCCAGCAGCAGCAGCACCGCAATCCCGGCTGCGCACTCCTTCGTCCATAAAATGCGCCGCTGCGGGCTCAGCAACAGCCCGGCCAGCAGCGCCACCAGAAAAAAGACAATGGTGTCCTTGTTTTCGATTCCCAGCCCAGCCAGAATCCCAAAAAGTATCCACGCGCGCGGCCGTGCCGAGCCTTCGGCGATGCGCAACACAACCAGCAGCGCGCCCATCCAGAAACACGGCTCCAGTGCATTCATCGACAGAAAGTTGGTGATGCCTAGAATCGCAGGACAGGCGAGCGCGGCCATCATGGCCAACACTTGCGCGCTGCGCCGCCCGCCCATTTGCCACGCCAGCATGCCGGCGAGCCCAACGGCGATACCGCTAGCCATGAAGCTGAAGACGCGAACCCCCGTTGGCGACAAGCCAAAGATCGCTTCGGCAAGCCGCGCCTGCAGCGCCACCAGCGGCGGCTGATCCACGTAGCCCCACGCCAGGTGATGGCCGCAGACCAGGAAATACATCTCGTCGCGGAAAAACCCATAGCCCAGGTGCGAACCCCATAGCGAACTCGCGAAATGGACCAGAAACGTGATCGCCGCAAACAGGCCTGCCAGCCATACAGCTTCGCGCGGGTCCGTTCGCTCCAGGGTCAGTGAAGCAGTGAGGCTCCGGATTTTGGCCTTCTCGCCGGCACTTCTTGCGATCCGTCCCGGCGGGTATGCGGTGATTCCCATGAGCTCCTTCGGCCCCTATTTCCTGCAACTGCGGTTTGCGCTCAGCAGGTGCAAGTGGGACTTGCACTGTCGTTGGCCCCATCCATTCGACGAGCCGCGCGCTCCAAGGATTCTTATGACTAGATTATATCGGTAAATCAAAAACTTCCGGCGAACCGGACCTGTGCGCACTCTTGCCGCCACCCCGGGCAACCGCAGTTGAGCGCAGCACATTGAGGGATCTGCAGTTGGCGGCCGCCCCACCCTCGGTGTATTTGTTTTTGCTCCTGGAATCGGTTCTCACCACCGCTGCCCATCGCCGCAGTCATTCCGGACGAAGCGGGACACACGTCGAGCGTAGCGCAAGGACCTGCATTTGCCTGATGTCAACATTGCGGGAAAAACCAGGCGCTCACCGCCGGAGAGTGCGGTGGCGCCCGGGAGCGTCATCGACCTACGTCGATGGCGAGGCATACTGGGGCAGCGCCTGATGCGCGTTTCGAGCCGCGCTCTCTCCGGCAAGCAAGTGACACTCGACCCGCCGGATGAAGACGCTGCCTGGATCGTCTTTCTTGAGAATCTGGAAATGCGTGTAGAAGCTGTGACCGTCCACTTCGACGTGGAGGCCGCGTCTTTGACATTTTGGACAAACCTTTATCTCGCCCCCCTCGACTTTCGTTCCCATTGGAAGAATTGTGTAGTCAGAGATCAAAGTTTCTCCCTCCTGATCTATAACGGCTCATTTCTTTAATCGCTCATCGCCTGCGGGGTTGGGGAATCAACGTCTCCCTGCTGCCGTCACTCGCAGCCAGGTAGTATTCGGACTATAGGCGGCAGCGACGGCACTGGGAAGATCTCAGCTGTGGAAGCGTCATTACGCCCGTACCCGCGGGCGCAAACTGTGGTGGTATGGACTCCGAGTAAGTTGCTGTGCGCGCGATGCTTTCGCTCTTCAGGCAGCGCCTGTAGAATCCCGCTATAATTGGGGTTGTCCGTCTCCGGGGCGTCCTGCACGCCTACAATCGTCCTCAGATTGGCGCGTTTCGAAAGCTCCCCAGGAGGGGTGCAGCGATGAGTAATCACGTCGATTTGCCGTCGGACGGATCCCCGGTTTTTTGGGGTGAGATTTCCCCGTGTGAACACATAGCGCAGTTCTATGACACGGATGCGGTCTTCCTCGATACGCTTGCCGGATTCATTGGCGGAGGATTGATCAAGGGCGAATGTACCATCGTTATCGCAACCGCGCCCCACCTGAAGTCACTTGAAGAACGGTTAGATCGCGCCCGCGTGGACGTCGCGCAGGCCATGGCAGAGGGCAGATATATTGCCATCAACGCTGAAACGGCGCTCAACAAGTTCATCGTGAAACAGTGGCCGGACGATCAGCTATTTGCAGAGTTTGTGACCGAATTGATTATGCGTGCCAAGCAGAATGGAAGGCGCGTTCGCGCCTTCGGTGAGATGGTCGCGCTTCTTTGGGCGCGAGGCGACATTGCGGCGACGATTCGGCTCGAACGCCTTTGGCATGAGATATGCAAGAGCCAGAACTTCTCGCTACTATGTGCCTATCCGAAGACGGGGTGCACTGTGGAGGCTATGGAATCGATCGCCGAAATCTGTGCCGCCCACACGAGAGTCATTTGACCGGCTAACGTCTGAGCGGCTAAAGTCCGCGGCGTTCTAATTTCACTTCCTCGTCCCGCCGCGTCCGGTTGGACGCTCCATCCTGGCCTTTCCAGGATGGGCACTATAGAGCACAGACTCACCGCTGGCTCCGCTAACCCCGCTAACTCCGCGAACTCCGCTGCCTTTCCGCTGTCAACCCCCGCGCCTCCAAACGCAAATCCGCGCACCCGCTAACCTGCTGATTCTCGGTCTGATCGCTGACCCCTGATCCCTGACCACTTTTTGCATATTATTTCCGCCAATTCGCTACTCTGGTATTGGGATCGAATTCACACACGCGTACTTGCGTGTTCTCGGTTGCTTTCGGCGCTCGCAACACAGCCGAAAGAATCTCTGTTTTGAAGAATTTGCCTTTGAAGTTCTTCAAAAACAAAGGAATTGCGGGGGAACCGTGGCCCGCAATTCGCTGAAAACAAAAGAATTGCTATGCCACCCCCGGCGGGGGAGTGGGGGGATGCGGTCTTGTGAGACTGTGAAACTGTGAACATCGAACCGTGCACTAAGAACCGCGAACTGTGAATTGCAAATAATGAACCGGCATTCGCTGCCGGCGACGAGCTATCGGCTAACCCCGCTAACTCCGCTCCCTCGATCCCTTGCTCCCAACTCCCTATTCCCCACTTCCTATTCCCTGCTTTTCACATCTCTCTTCCCTTCCGCTCCGGCCCCAGCGCGTAAAGCAGAATGAGCGCCGCAATGGTCGCGGTTTCAAACGCCGCCAGCGCCCAGCCGTAGCCCAATCGCCGCCGCAGCGCAAACTCGATGCCGACCGACGGCGCGCCGAACACCATGCCGAGTTGATACACGACGCCCGGAAACAGGCTCCGCACCGTCGGCGGAGAAAGTTCGTTCAGGTGCGCGGGAATCACGCCGAAGACTCCCTGCACTCCGAACTGCATCACAAAAGCCCCCGCTGCCAGCGCCATCAGCGACGCGCCGAAAGCCCATGCCGGCAGCGCCAGCAGCGACACGGCGAGCGCAACCATGATGCTCCACCGCCGCCCGATCTTTTCTGAAAGAAGCCCGATCGAAAGCGCCCCCGCGATCGCTCCCACGTTGTAGAAGATCGCGAGATTCGAAATCTTCAGCCCTGAAAACCCGTGCACCGTCCGCAGAAAGTCCGGATACAGATCCTGCGATCCGTGCGAGAAACAAGTCATCGCCGTCATCAGCGCCACGAGATAGACAAACTCGCCTCTGTGATCCCAAACCGCGCGCGCCGCATCGCCGAGCCCGCTCACCTGGTTGCTTCGCCACGCCTGCGGCTCCGCTGCCAGCATCGTCAACACCGCAATCGGCGCCGCCAGCACCAGCCCGCCCAGGAAAACACACTGCCAGCCGAAGTGCGGCACAATCACCGGCATCACCGCCGCCGCCACCAGGTAGCCGAATGTATAACCTGCCTGCAGAATCCCGCTGAACAACCCACGCCACCGTATCGGCGAACTCTCAATCACCAGCGACGCCCCTATGCCCCAATAACCACCCATGCCCACGCCATAGAGCGCACGCAAAATCAAAAACGCGCTGTAATTCGGAGCGAATGGCGTCATCGCCGACACGATCGAGAAAAACAGCACGCACCCGATCAGCGGACCCCGCCGCCCATAGCGATCCGCCAGCCAGCCGAGAACCACAGCCCCGACCGGCCGAGTGGCCAGCGTCACCGTGATCGACCACACGATCGCGGCCTTGCTCACCGCGAACCTCGCAGCCAGCGCATCCACTAGAAAAATCAGAATGAAAAAATAATAGGCATCGAGAATCCATCCCAGAATTCCCGACGCAACCGCGAACTCCCATCGCCCCACGCGCGGCGTCTTCACTGGTCGATCAGTCAGATCCGCCTCCGTCAAAGCCGCGCCAGCGTCAATCCGCCGTCAACCACGATCAACGCGCCCGTCGCATAAGGCAGTTCCCCGCGCGCCAGTACGCTTACCGCGCTCGCCACATCGGCCGCCTTACCCCACCGCTTCTCCACCAGCAGCCCGCCTTCGATCAGCGCGTCATACTTCGCGTGTACACCCGCAGTCATCTCGCTCTCGATGATCCCCGGCCTCACTTCGTACACGCCGATTCTGTATTCAGCCAGTCTCACCGCCCACAATCGCGTCGCCATCGCCACGCTCGCTTTTGACAGGCAATACTCGCCGCGATTCACGCTCGCCACGGTCGCCGAGATCGACCCGATATTGATGATGGCGCGATGCGCGGCACCCAGGCTTTCGCGCTGCCGCACCATCCACCCCGCAACCGCCTGCGTCAGAAAGTACGGTCCCTTGAGATTGGTTGCCATCACCTCGTCGAAGTGTTCTTCGCGCGCTTCCAGAATGTCTGCGCGTACGCGAGGCGCAATGCCCGCGTTGTTCACCAGCACATCGAGCCGGCCGAACCGCTCCTCGATCTGCCAGCAGCAGCCGTGCCCGCGCCGCCCCGTCTGCTACGTCCGCCTGCACGTAGATAGCATCGCCGCCGTGTTCCCTGATCGTATCGAGACCCGCCCGCGCGTCCGTCGCCGGTCGCCGCCCTGAAACCGCCACCGCAAATCCGTCCTGCGCCAGCCTGCAGCGCAATTCCCAGCCCGATGCCGCGCGCGCCTCCGGTCACAAGCGCAACCTTAGTTCCCTTCTCCATCCGCCATCCTTTCCCGCGCTTCGCCGCTCAGGGCTTAGAGAACGTGTAGTAACTTCCCTCCGCCATTTTCGCCACCAGCAGCATCACCTCCAGCAGATGATAGTCCCCCCACATGCTCGACTCGCCGCGCGGGATCTTTTCGCCGGAGGGAACATAGTCCCAGCCGTTCGGCCGGTGATAAACGCTGTGCAACAGGATCCCCTCGTGATGCGGATCGGTCGAGAGATACGGCTCTTCCAGCAGCCGCCGCAGCACCGTCAGCCCCGCTTGCACGTAAGCGTGGCCGCTTTCCCCCAGCGCGTGCCCCAGCCGGATCAGCCCCTGCGCTGCAATCGCGCTCGCCGAGGAATCCACCGGCTCGTAGTCGTTGTACGGATCCGCCGTCTGCCCCCGCCAGTCACCCAGCATTTGCAACCCCGGCGCCCCCGTGTCCCAATAACAGATGCCGTCGCTCGCGCTCGCCTGGCGCAATATAGAAGTCGCAAGTTGCCCGGGCCGCACGCTCCAGCATCGCTGCGGCCTCCGCTCTTTCCGGAACGCCGTCCGCTCCAAATTCGCTCTGCTGCCAGCGATTGGACAAACTCGAGCTCTTCGGCGAAGCCGAGCATGGCCCACGCCAGCCCGCGCGTCCACGTGGTGAATGGCGAGTATCCCTGCTGCGACGACGGGCAGCGGAACGCGCCGCTCGCCGGATTGAAGATTGCCTCATGCGCCGTGCGCCCGCGCAGCTCCGGCATGTCGTAATGGTCGCGTCCCTCGCCGTAGTAGATGTTGTATTGCGCCGAAGTCTTCGCATGCGCAAGCAGGCGGCCGAGCAAGTTCACGCGCTCGTCCTGCTCACCCAGCGAGCGCATGCCCCAGAACGATGCGCCATTGCCGCACACGCGCAGCGTGCGCATGGTGTCGATAAACAGCGAGTGGCTGCCATTGAAAGAATGAATATACCCGAGACCATCGGGAAGGCTTGTCCAACGCGCAGCCTGCACCGCACCGCTCACCTTAAGCGCCAGTTCGTAGAATCGCACCTCCCACTCGTTGCTCTCGATGCGTCCAAGCAAGCATCAGCCGCCGCAGATTGCCGATAGGTCGAAATGTTGTTGAATCCGTGATCGTGCACGCCGGTGTGCGTCAGGTGTTCGGCCATATCGGCCACAACGTGCCGCCGCGCCGATCTCCAGCAACTCACGGTCGCCGCCCAGCTCGAAGCAAAGCAGCGCGTTGCCATATTGGAAATCCCTGCGTCCACTGCGTCCAGCTGCGCGCCGTGTAGTGCCCCTCCAGCCGTAAACACCGGCGCGCTACCGTCAACATTCCAGCGCCGATCCAGCCGCAGAGTCTTTTCCGACGCCAGATCGACCGCGCGCTGGATCGCCGGCATAGTTCTTGCGGCGTGATCGTCTCGTTCCCTTCCACGTGCGCCCTCTCTTGCTAAACAAACTTCTCAAATCGTTCGATCACCTGCGCCAGCACCATGTCGGGATCGGAGTCCCACAGCGCGCGATTGAAAATCTCCACCTCGATCGGTCCGTTGTACCCCGCCTGCTCCACAAGCAACCGCAGCTTGCGATTGTCGATCACGCCATCGCCCATCAGTCCCCGGCCCATCAGCACATCGGGCAGTGGAACCAGCCAGTCCGACACGTGAAAACCGAAAATTCTCCCCGCCGCCTGCGCAATCAGATTCCTCAACCCGCGGATCCCACCAGATATGAAATGTATCGAGAATGACGCCAACTTCGCGTGCATCATGAGGCTTCGCCAGTTCGAGCGCCTGACCGATCGTCACCAGCACCGAACGCTCCGCGGCATACATGGGATGCAGCGGCTCCAGACCGATGCGCACGTCCACGCTCCCGCGCATAGGGCACCAGCGCGGCAACTCCATCGGCGACCATCTTGCGCGCATCATCAAGCTCGATCCCCGCGCATCCCCCAACCACCATCACAAGCGAATCCGCGTTCAGCGCGGCGGCTTCGTCTGCAGCGCGAAAATTGTCTTCGATGTTCTTCTTCCGCTCTGCTTCGTGTCGGCGCGGGAAACATCCCGCCGCGGCAAACGCTGGAGACATGCAAGCCCGCGTCGCTCACTGCGCGCACGGATTTGGCAAGGCCAGCCTCCTCAATCTTGTGCCGCCACAGCGCAATCGACCGCACGCCGTGACGCACGCAGCCCTCCACGGCTTCGGCCACGCTCCAGTTGGCCGTCGTAATCTGGTTCAGCGAGAGCCTTGCCTTGTCTGCCATGCGGATTCGCCCGTATCTGTGCGGAATCAATTACGCCGTCGTTCGCTGTTCGAGCGAAATCTCCGGAACATCGACCCAGCGCCGCTCGCGCCACGAAGTCATCGCCAGTTCCGCCAGTTGCACGCCGCGCGCGCCGTCGAGAAAGTCATGCGGAAACGGCGCGTCCGACGCAACGTGGCGCAGAAACATCTCCCACTGCACCTTGAACGCGTTGTCGAACTCGGTGTTGTCGGGAACCGCAGTCCACTAGCTCGCGAAACTGAAATGGATTGGGCAGATCCGGATTCCACACCGGCCGCGGCGTGTGCTCTGCGATCCTGCACCTTGCATTCGCGCAACCCCGCCACGGCGCTGCCCTCGGTGCCGTCCACCTGCAGACTGAGAAGTTCGTCGCGATACACGCGCGTGGCCCACGACGAGTTGATCTGCGCGAAAATCCCGCCCTCCAACTCGAACATGCCATACGCCGCGTCTTCGGCGGTACATTGGTAGGTCTCGCCTGCCTCGTCCACGCGCTCGGGGATATGCGTCGCGCCCGTGCACGACACGGCCTGTACCGCGCCGAACGTGTGGTCGAGAACGTAGCGCCAGTGGCAGAACATATCCAGAATGATTCCGCCATCTTCTTCCTTTTTGTAATTCCACGACGGCCGCTGCGGCGCTTGATCAGTCGCCTTCAAACACCCAGTAGCCAAAGTCGCCGCGCACGGAAAGAATGCGCCCGAAAAATCCCTCATCGATCAACCTGCGCAGCTTGCGGATGCCCGGCAGAAACAGCTTGTCCTGCACCACGCCATGCTTCACGCCGGCCCTTCTGCGCAGCACGCGCCATGTTCATTGCGCTCTTGAGCGTCGTCGCCAGCGGCTTCTCGCAGTAAACATGCTTTCCCGCCTCGATCGCCTGCAGCACATTCTGCTCGCGCAGGCCCGTCGCGCCGGAGTCGAAATAGATCGTGTCCTCCGGATTGTCGAGTGCCCGCTTCAGATCCGTGGTCCATCGCGTCAGTCCATGTTCGTCGGCGATGGCTTTCAGCTTCTCTTCGTTCCGGCCCAACAGCATCGGGTCCGGCATCAGAACGCTGCCGTCGTCGAGTTTCACGCCGCCTTGCTTGCGAATCGCCAGGATCGACCGGATCAGGTGCTGATTGAGCCCCATGCGCCCGGTCACGCCGTTCATGATGATTCCCATCCTGCGCTCGCGCATCTCGGCTCCTGGCATATTCTCAAGGCGTTATCGACGGAATGCTATCACACCGTTCGCATCGCAGCTGAAGGGTTAACGCGCCGAGTGAACATGCGATGACGGAAGGCTCAAACCGGTGTCACCCAAAGAACCGGCTGGCGCACCGGGAAGTTGCGAATGATCTCCGCGGTTTTCGGATCGGGCGGCAGCGTGCGCCACAGCGCGATGTATTTCGGCTCGCGGTAAGCGAGCCCCGCAAAGAGCAAACTCGGCTGGCGATTCGGAATGTCATCGAAATACTCCACGTCGTGTGCGTAGGGCCACTTGCTCTTGTCCTGGATGAACGGAAACATGAAGTCCACGGCCCTCTTGTACCCGTTGCCGTTGGGCAATGCGAACTGCCATAGATTGTCCGGCGAGTTGTCCGATTTCGACGCGATTTGGGAAACCACCGCCAGCATATCCAGGTCGAAGAGCGAGTAGCTGTATGGCTTGGTCCGCGCCAGTTCTAGCGGAAAACTACCGTCGACCGCCACCTGATCGGGCAAAAGATCGTCGCGGAATCGTTCGCGACAAAGCGCCATCGCATCTTCGTTGCCGGTGAATGCAGCGAACGCCGCCGCCTGAGCCACCCAGCAGGTGCCATGATTATTTTTCGCCGCCTCTTCTTCCTGGCCGTTCTTTGAAGTCCGCATCCAATCCAGATACGCCGCAAACCAGTTGCGTACGCTGGCGAATTCGGGAGCCGTCATCACCTGCGCCTTTGCCAGGTGCCGTGCAGCCCGCGAAACTTCAACCAAGTGCAGAGTGTCGATGATGCCTGTGCCACGTCCAGGCGATACGCCCCAGATTGCCTGCGCGTATTCAAGCGCCGGATTCATTCGCGTCGCCAGGTCAACGAACCACGCACGCAGGTGCAGCGCAGCGTGCTCCGCGTAGCGCTTTTCCTGCGTAATGAGCCACGCTGCCGTCAGCGCGGGTACGATCAGGCTCAGTCGAATGAGCGCTTCGCGATGATCGTTGAAGTTCTGCGGATCGGAAAATCCATCTCGTCGAACGTAGGGACCGTTGGGATTTTTCGGGTCCGGCCACCAGTAATCGCCTTCGGAAAAATAGTCGTGCTTGCCGCCTTTACTGCGCGGAGAAGATGTCGCCGTGATGGTAATCGGCGCTTGCGAAAGATATTCGTTGGCCGCGCGCAGAATCCGATCGTGATCAATGTGCTCAATTTCAGCCGGCGTGATGATGGGCGCGTTAGCCGAAGCTGAAGGAGCAAGCGTAGCGAGCCCTCGAGCGTGCATTGAAACGGCAATGGCAGCGGAAGAAAGGCAGAAATCTCGGCGGTTCATCACTTCCACATTCATGCATGCTCCGGGACTCTGTCCAGCCTTTATGGCAACGGTGGTAGCCCAGCCGGCCGGTTATGGTGGTGCGTCTGCCAGCCGAGATAGCGGCCAAGCCCCTCGGCAACAGCAGCAGCGCAATGGCTGCGATTCATAGCTGCGTGGTGCTCAAACCCGTTCTGGCAGATCATATGCATGAGCGCCGGCAACCCATGCACCTTCACAACCGCGCGCGTTCCGAATGTTTCCAGCGGATCTTCGGTGAACTCGCCTTCACCCACATAAGCTGCGATTTTTCCCGTGAGATCGTCAGTGCTCACGCGCCCGAAGGTTACCGGCCCGGCTTGCGTCCGCCCCTCCAGCGCGCCGAAGGTGTTCTCTTCGCCTAAAGTCGTGCCCAAAATCGGCGCCGTGGCAATGCGAATATCAGGCAGAAAATCCTTGGCCCAGTTGCCGCAATGGAAAAACACGCACTTCTCCGGATCGCCACCGTAGTTATTGTTCCAGTCCACCAGCGCACTGGGCGTTCCGCTTGCTAGTTGCAGCGCATACATTCCCACCACACCGGCAATGTCTACCTCGCACGCCGAGGGCAGCATCTGCTCGCTCATCATCGACATGATGGTGCACACATTGACGCCGAAATTCTTCTGCAGTGAGCTCCAACACTGAATGGCCGTAGCCGTGATCGAGAGAGACTGCATCCAGTCGTCCACCACAAGCGCAAACTTGGCCATGCGCACGATGGCTTCGTCGGGAGCCTTTGAAGCATCGGCATAGGAGCGGATCTGCTCGATGCGCTGCAGCACGCGCTTGTCGTCACTGGAAATTTTCGCGGCATTGCCAAAAACTTCAGAGAGATCGATCGTATTCACCGTGATGCCCGCGGCCTCGAGCAGTTTCTCACTGAAGCGCGTGGTGTTAAACGCGTTGGGCCGCGCACCCACGGCCCCGATCCGCACGCGGCTCAGCCCGCGAACTACCTTGCAGGTCCGCGTGAACTGCACCAGATCCTCGCGGAAGCGCGCGTCGAAGATCGCGACCGTATGATCGCGAGTAAGCGAGTACTTGACCCGGTACTGGCGAAGGTTGTTGCAGACCGAGATTTTTCCGCAGAAGGCATCGCGGCGCCGATCGAGCCCGAACTGATCTAGATCGTCAGGGCAGGCCTGCACAAGAACCGGAACATGCGTGTCGCCGAGGCGGATCGAGTCGGCAACTCCCTTCTCATCGCCAAAATTCGGCAGGCACACCAGGATT
The DNA here is from genome assembly GCA_963758785.1 of uncultured Acidobacteriaceae bacterium. Taxonomy (GTDB): domain Bacteria; phylum Acidobacteriota; class Terriglobia; order Terriglobales; family Acidobacteriaceae; genus Telmatobacter. Next base: position 139,522 of record CAVWXA010000002.1, on the reverse strand, counting down.
CCGTCAATCCTGTCGCGATTCCTTCTCAGCAGCTCTCCGCACTTCTGCGCGTCGACCCAGGTTTCTACGGCGCCCAGTTTGCTCTCCTCCGGCGAAAGCCAAACCGGTTCGATGCTCAACTCGGCAAATACTTTCGTCAGATCCCGGCGCGCCTCTGAAATCAGCACATCCGGAAAAAAGTCGCGGTTGCCTACGATCACTCCGAGACACGTAGAGTTCGCCATGATCTTTCACCTTACCCTTTCGAAGTTGCGATAGTTATCCGCGTTGCTTTTCGTTACCAGATCGCAGGGGATAATTTGCAGCTCCGGCTTACCTGTCGAGCCCGTCTTCAGGAACCTGTCAGCCTCGTCCACAGCAAGCTGCGCGATGAACACTGCGGGTTGCAAAGCGGTTGCTTGCAGCTCGCCAGTTTTGATCTCCTCGATCGCATCGGGACTGCCGTCGAATCCGGTGATTCGAATATTCTTCAAGCCTGCGGATTTCACGGCGGCAGCGGCGCCGAGCGCCATCGTGTCGTTCCCTGCAATGATCCCTGCAATGTCGCCATGCGCCTCGAGCATGGTTTCCGTTTTCTGAAATGCCTCTTCCTGCGACCAGTTGGCCGATTGTGCCACCACAGGCTTAAGTTCCGGATCCTTATCCAGCACAGCATGAAATCCTCTGGTGCGAATCTGCGCGTTAGTATCGGATTCCTTTCCCAGCAGCTCTGCGTAGTCTCCCTTTGTACCCATGACTCGCGCAAACTCCGCCGCCACCAGCCGCGCTCCCTGGTCGTTGTCTGAAATGATCTGTGCCTTAGCAATTCCCGTCGCATCAATTTCCCGGTCGATGAGAAAAACCGCGATCCCCGCTTTTGTTCCGCGGCGAACTGCTGCAATGGATGCATCCGCGCCCGCATTATCCAGGATGATGGCAGCAGCATTCGAGGCGATCGCCGCATCAACCAGATTGTCCTGGTTATAGGCATCGTCTTCATACGCATCCACGCGCACTCGATAGCCGATTGTCATTGCTTGAGCTGCGGCAGCATCGGCTTCGGCTTTGAAATAAGGATTATCCTGCGAGGGAACAATAATCACGATCAGCTTCTTGCGGTGGTCGGCACGATGGCAGCCTGCGACCAGAAGAAAAATTGCAGCTGTACACACCCACGCTGCAGGAACACGCCGGAACATTACTCGCCAGCCTCTAAATTTGCAGTCGTCAGGAATGGCAGAACCCTCGCCTGCAGACGAGTCTGAAGCTGGTCGAGCCCGACGGCCAGAACGATCACGGCCCCTTTGATGACCATCTGCCAGAACTCGGATACGCCCAGCATTACGAGTCCGTCGGCAAGAACGCCGATCACAAATGCTCCGATCAACGATCCAGTAACCGATCCGCGGCCTCCCATCAACGAAGTTCCACCCAGCACCACGGCGGCAATCGCATTGAGCTCAAAACTCTCGCCTGTGGCAGGATGCGCCGACTCTAGCTGCGCCGCGATGATGAGACCGACCAACGCCGCGCACCCTGCAGAGAAGACATATGCCGCAAGTTTCACCTGGGCCACGCGGATGCCGGTCAGGCGAGCCGCCCTCTCGTTGCATCCAATCGCGTAAATGTGGCGCCCAAACGGCGTCTTTGTTGCCACAATCCACGCGATCGCAAACAGCGCCATCATCATCCAAACAGGAACCGGAATGTGCAGCAGGAAACTTTGGCCGAATCCCAGAAACCCTGTATTACCGCGCGATGCTGACCCTCCGAGACCAGGAAAGGTCTTTCCGTTCGAGATAAGCAGCGCAACCCCGCGCGCAATATAGAGGGTGCCAAGTGTAGCGATAAACGGCGCCACACCGACCTTCGCCACCAACCATCCGTTCAGCACGCCCACCACAAGGCACGCGCATACAGCGAGCAACACCACGATCGCCACCGGTGGATAGTTCGCCGCACCTCCGAACCACAACCCCTGGGTCAGCAAATATCCGGCCACCATGCCGCCCAAACCGGCGATTGAACCGACCGAAAGATCGATGCCCCCTGTGAGCACAACAAAAGTCATCCCAACCGCTAAAAGCGCGGTGATCGCCACATGTTTCGTCAGGATCGACAGATTGTTGGCAGTCAGGAACTCCGGCGCAAGTGCCGAAAAGAGAATAAGCAGCAGCACCAGCACCAGAATTGCGCGCGCACGAAGCAAGATTAAAGCAACGCGCGCCGTAGCCGATGCGATGCGATCGGTGCCAGTGAGGACACGAACGGAAGTGCTCATTTCGATCCTCCCGTCCCGCGCGATTGCGAAGTGAAAGCTTCTCCAGCCAGTGGAACCGAAGGGCTGGCTGCGGCAAACATTCCTTCATCGCTCAGTTCATCGTGCAAGAACTCAGCGGAGATTCTTCCCTGGCAAAGCACAAGCACACGGTGAGCCAACGCGCGTGTCTCTTCGATCTCCGATGAAGTAAAGATGATGCTCAGTCCCTTCTCCGCTAATTCGCGCAATAAAGCGTAGATTTCCGCCTTCGCGCCAACATCCACGCCGCGTGTAGGTTCATCCATCAGCAAAACTGAAGGTGAGCACATCAAACAACGCGCCAGCAGCACCTTTTGTTGATTGCCGCCCGAAAGCGTAGTTATGGGAAGCTCGATGTCGTTCGCCACGATGTGCAGATTGCGCGCCAGTTCGTGGACCCGCTTCGTCTCCTCGGCAGGCGAAACAAACAACTGGCGCGCTGCAGCCATCACGACATTCTCTCGAATTGAAAGATCGGGGAACAGCCCATCCCGCTGCCGGTCTTCGGGCATCAGAACGATTCCCGCTTTCAATGCGTTTCGCACGCTGTTGACGTGAATTTTCCGATCCCGCAGCACGATCTCGCCAGACGCAATCGGCCGCAGTCCGGCAAGAGCTTCCACAAGCTCTGTTCGCCCCGCGCCCAGCAATCCGTAAACTCCCAGGATCTCGCCTTCTCTGAGAGAAAAACTCACATCGTGCAAAGCCGCTTGCGCCGCCTCATCTCCAATGGAACCGGAAAGGTTGAGGCCGTTCACCGTGAGCGCAATTGCTTTCGCGAGTGCTGCATCCGGCACTTCTCTCGCCTCTGACACCTTGCGCCCAGACATTCGTTCCACAATCCACTGGCGCGTCACTTCAGCGCGTTTCGCCTCGCCCACAACGCAGCCTGACCGCAGCACGGTAAACCGGTCGCCCAGGTGGAGCAGTTCGTGCAGGCGATGCGAGATGTAAATGATGGTGACTCCCGACCGCTTCAGATCCGCGATCACGTCAAAGAGCGATTCCGTCTCCGAGACAGACAGCGCGGAGGTTGGTTCATCCAGGATCAAAATCCTCGATCCCTGATCCAGCGCGCGGGCAATTTCGACAACCTGTCTGCAGCCAAGTGACAACCTCCCAGTTTCGGTCGTCACTTCCATGGGCTTGCGCAAACGGCTCAACGCCGCGATCGAACGCGAGTCTTCGGCGGGTTGATTTACAAACAGCGCCGCACGACGAAACTCGCGTCCGGCAAAGACGTTTTCACTGATGTTCAGATTTGTCAGTGCCAGCAATTCCTGATGGACAATCGAAATTCCATGCGCTGCGGCATCGCGTGGCGAATCAAGTACGATCGGCCGGCCCTCGAGAAAAAGCTCGCCCTCATCCGCCGTCTGCACGCCGGCCAGGATTTCCATCAGCGTCGATTTCCCCGCGCCGTTCTCTCCAATCAGTACGTTCACCTGGTTCCGATACACGCAAAAGTTGACGCGGTTCAAGGCAACAACTCCGGGATAGCGCTTGCTGATGTTGCGCGCCTCGAAAATGACCTCTTTCCCTCTGTGGTTCACCTGGGTCACCTGGGTCACGCGGCACGCTCCGCTCTCAGGCGCGCGCGTCTCACAGCCAGCCGCCACGCGTTGCGCAGCTGCTCGCGATCACCCGCTTCCAAACGCGGCTCGAATGCCTGCACGGTCTTCGGCAGTGCCGAAAGTTCGTCGAGTCCACGCCACCAGCCGAGCGCAAGACCACCCAGCACCGCTGCCCCACGCGCGGAGAGATCTTCTTGCGCGGAGCGATGCACAGGCCGGCCGATCATATCTGCCTGCATCTGCATCAGCGCGTCGTTGCGCGTCGCGCCGCCATCCGCCAGCAGGACGGGAAGCCTGATTTCCGCCGCCTGTTCCATGGCTTCCAGAACGTCAGCGACCTGGAAAGCGATCGCATCGACCGCAGCGCGGGCAAGATGCGCAGCGATATGCAAGCGCTCGATATTCGCAATCACGCCGCGAGCGTCCGAGTCCCAATGTGGCGCACCAAGTCCGACCATCGCAGGCACCAGGATCAGGCCCGCAGAATCGGGAACGGTCGCAGCAAGAGCCGCGGCGTCCTCAATCGGATGCGCGAGCCCGAGAAATTCGCCAACCCATTGCACCGCAGCGCCGCTCATGGCGATGTTTCCTTCAAGCGCAAAGTGTGCGCCAGCCGGCGTCGACCACGCAACGGTGCGCGCCAGATATTTCGCCTCGGCAACACGTCCCGGCAGAAGCATCATCAGCGAGGACCCAGTGCCATACGTCGCCTTCACCGTCCCGGGAGCATAGCACCCGTGGCCCACGAGCGCCGCATGCGAATCGCCAACCATCGCTACAATCGGTACTCCCGCCAAACCGGGAATCGTAGAACACGTCCCGAAGACGCTGCTCGATGGCTGCACCGCCGGCAACGCCGCCCGCGGAATCTGAAACAAATCGAGAAGCGCGGAATCCCAGTCAAGCGTGGCCAGGCTCAGCAGCCCGGTGCGCGAAGCGTTCGTGTGATCGGTCGCGTGCATCTCGCCCGCAGTCAGGTTGTAAAGGAGCCACGAGTCGACCGTTCCAAGATGTATATCTCCTGCTTCGGCGGATGCGCGAAGTTCAGGCCGCTGCTCCAAAATCCACGCCCACTTAGTGGCGCTGAGCAATGGATCGAGAGGAAGGCCACTGATGCATCGGATTGCATCGGCATCGGCGCGAAGGCGATCGCACACCGGCGCCGATCGGCGGCATTGCCAGGTGATTGCATTGACTACCGGCTCCCCTGCCGCGGAGCCTTTGCTTCCGCTTCTCCGCCACGCAACGGCTGTCTCACGTTGATTCGCGACAGCGATGCCAGCGATTTGCGCGCCCTTCAAGTTCGCATGAAGAATGCACGCGTCGATGACCTGCACGACCGACCGCCAAAGTGCGATTGGATCCTGCTCTACGAAACCAGGTTGGGGCTGCAGAATCTCGAGCGGAACTGCAGCCCGATAGACAGTGCACCCCTCGCGATCAACCAGCAATGCTTTCGTGTTGGTAGTGCCTTGGTCGATCGCGAGAATCCATTCGTCTGCCATCTACGCCTCGGCCTTCATCAAATCCATCGCCGCCCGTTCGATGCCCGCCGCAGTCAATCCAAAATGTTCGAGAAGGAACTCTGCCGTACCTGTGGGAGCAAACGCGTCGGGAACGCCCAGAATACGCATGGGCGCGGGATGTTCGACGGCCAGAACCTCTGCAACAGCTCCGCCCAGTCCGCCCGCTGCAAGCGCTTCTTCGGCAGTCACAATCCCGCGTGTGGTGCGAGCTGCATCCACGATCGCCTCGTGGTCCAGCGGTTTTACAGTGCTCATATTCAGCACCCGCGCTGAGATCCCGTACCGCTCAAGCGCTTGTGCCGCATCCAGCGCTCGACTCACCATCAGGCCATTGGCGATTAACGTCACGTCCGTGCCATCGCGAAGAAGAACCGCCTTGCCTAACTTGAATTCGTAGTCGTCTCCGTGCACGCGCGGCACCGGAACGCGTGCGATGCGCAAAAACATCGGCCCGTCATGGATCAGCGAGTAATGCATCGCCGCTGCGGTCTCAATGGGATCTGCCGGCACAATCACCGTGAGATTGGGAATCACGCGCATCCACGCGAGATCCTCGATCGAGTGATGCGTCGGGCCGAGTTGGCCGTATGCCATCCCAGGCGACATGGCGCACAGTTTCACGTTCGCCTTCGAGTAGGCAAGGTCCACCTTCACCTGCTCCATGGCGCGCGCCGTCAAAAAACACGCCGCGCCGCAAACGTACGGCACCATCCCACCGTTTGCCAGTCCCGCGCCCACCCCCACCATGTTTTGTTCCGCAATGCCCACGTTCACAAAGCGATCCGGAAATTTCGCTTTGAAATTCTTGAGCTTGGCTGACGACAACGAATCGTTGGCCACGGCACACACACGCTCGTCGGCCTCGGCCATCTCTTCTAGCGCGCTCATATAGGCGTCGCGACAGTCGAAAAGCTCCGGCTTGGCCGTCGTTGCAGCGGCGCCGCTCACCACGTTGCCTCCACGCCCAGTTCCGCAGCCGCCTTGGCAAGCTGCTCCTCGGTAGGCACGCCGTGGTGCCAGGCCGGCTGATTCTCCGCGAACGAAACGCCTTTGCCCTTGATCGTGCGCGCAATCAGGCACGACGGTTTGCCTTGCTCCAGTGGCATGCGCGAGAAGCTCTTCAGCAGCGCAGCAGTCGAGTGGCCGTCAATCTCTTCTACGGCAAACCCAAAAGCCGCGAATCGCGCTGCCAGAGGCTCCATGCGGATGGTGTCCTCAGTAAAATCACCTTGCTGAATGCGATTGCGATCAACAATCACGGTCAAATTGTCGAGACAATATTGCTGCGCCGTCATCACCGCTTCCCAATTTGAGCCCTCCTGCAACTCGCCGTCGCCGGTCAGCACAAAGACGCGCCACGACTCCTTCCTCATGCGCGCAGCAAGCGCTGCTCCCACAGCCACCGGCAGACCGTGGCCCAGCGGCCCGGTATTCGCCTCAACGCCTGGCAGCTTGTTGCGGTCGGGATGGCCGTTCAACATCGACAGCGGATCCATGTACGTTTTGAGTTGCGCAACCGGAAAGAATCCGCGTGCGGCCAGGGTGGAATAGTACGCCGCGGCACAGTGTCCTTTTGAGAGGATAAAGCGGTCTCGTTGCGGCCACCTTGGTCGGGTGGGATCAACCCGCAATACCCCGCCGAGAAAAAGCACCGCCAGAATGTCGGCAGACGAGAGATCGCCGCCAGTGTGGCCCAGCCCCGCGTGATGGTTCATCGTCATCGCGGTGAGCCGGATCCAGTTGGCCTTTTGTGAGGTATCGGTCATTCTACGGGGAGTCCCATGGCGCGCGATTTTCATTGCGATAGTATTTGTGATGGCTTAGGCGGTCAATAGCGACGACCGGAGCGCTTGGTAAGCTGTTGAAGAAGCAGATGAACGACGGATTTCAATGAACGCCGGTTCCTCTTCGCTGCTGTCACGATCTCGGCGCGCAAAGTTGCTTCACGGAGTCGCCCGCCTCTAATGCCGCCACCCTGGGCGTAGCACTCCACCGGTCGTTTCCTGCACCCCATCCCTTTCGCCTTGCTATTTGCCTCAAAAATCGGACTTGCAAATTCCGCGACCCGGAATATACTGTACCGCCTGAACGTTCATACACCAGGGAGAAAATTGTGGCCCGGCGTGAAGAGAGCGCGTTGATCGGGGGTTTGGAGAGGGGCAGCGACCGCGCTGGTCGCAACGGCAACGACCGCAACGGCGATCGTAATGAATCGCAGACTGTGTTGCGCGCCTGCGAGGTGCTCAAGGCGTTTCGCCATCTTGGCGAGGAACTGCCCCTCACTGACGTAATGGAACGCACCGGCCTCCCCAAGACCACGACCTTCCGCCTGTTGCGGACGCTGATTCACGGTGGGCTGGTCGAGCGGGTGAGCGCCGGCGTCTACCGCAACAGCTTCGGGCCTGTCGCCGCGCGCCCGTTCCGCATCGGCTTTGCCACGCAGGGTGACACCGAATTTGCGCGTGAAGTCACACGGAGCATGGTCACGGCCGCCGCGCGCGAGCATGTGCAATTGATCACCCTCAATAACCGCTATAGTGCGCGCGAGGCGCTGCGCAATGCCGATCTGCTCATCCGCGAACGCGTGGATCTGGTCCTCGAATTTCAGACGTATGAGCGGGTGGCGCCGGTCATTGCGTCAAAGTTCCTGGCCGCCAACGTGCCGGTGATCGCCATTGAAGTGCCGCACCCAGGGGCCACCTACTTCGGCGCCGACAACTACAAGGCCGGGCTCATTGGCGGTCGCGCCCTCGGCCGCTGGGCGCGCGAAAACTGGGATGGCAAAGTGGACCAGCTCGTCCTGGTCGAGCTGCCAATTGCTGGTTCGCTGCTGGAGCTTCGGCTCTCCGGCCTGGTCGATGGCCTGCGCGCGGAGTTGCCCCGGATCGTAGAAACGCCGCTCGTCCGGCTGAACGGAAGGGGAAACTTTGAACAGGTGCTCGATGTCCTGCGCAAGTATCTCCGCCGCCGCGGCCCTCGACGCACCCTCGTGGGCACGGTCAATGACATTTGCGCGCTCGCCGCTCTGCGAGCCTTTGAAGAAGCCGGCGCATCACAGCAGTGCGCTGTTATGGGCCAGAACGCGCTCCGCGAAGCCCGCGCGGAATTGCGCCGCCCTGGCACGCGTCTCGTCGGATCAGTCGCCTACTTCCCCGAGCGCTATGGTGATGAGCTGATTCCGCTGGCGTTGAACATTCTTCAACAGAAGCCGGCGCCCGCCGCGATCTTTGTCAAACATCAGCTCCTCACCCCGCGTAATGTTGACCTGGTCTATCCGCTGGACGAAGCTGCGGTAGCCGCAGCGCGCAAAGCAGCAAGCGCACCCGAAAATTCCGCATTGCGGAATCCAAAAGCCGTCGAAGTTTGACATCCGGCGCAACACAATCACCGCCGTAATCTGCAAAAGGAGCAAAGCCGTCCGGATGGGAATCGGAATCACAAGAAGGGAGTTTTTGGCCGGCGCCGCAGGGGTTGCGTTGGCAAACGGAGCTCCCGCGTCTCCCCGGCCTCACACCGCAGACCCGCTTGCAGAGTTCGAATACGGGGCGGTGCAGCTCACGGGGGGCCCTCTCAAGCAACAGTACGACCGAATCCACGCTGCCTATCTGGCCCTCGACAATGATCGCCTGCTCAGGGTCTATCGCGAGCGTGCCGGCTTGCCTGCCCCCGGAGCGCCTATGGGCGGTTGGTACGGCCGCGATGGCTTCGTGCCCGGCCACTCGCTGGGCCAGTACATCTCCGGCCTTGCGCGGATCGGCCGAACCACCGGCGACCCAGCCTGCGCCGCCAAAGTCGGCGAATTGGTTGAGGGCTTCGCCGCGACCCTCGGCCCCAAAGATCAGTGCTTCGCCGCGCCCAACGCCGAAAAAGTCTGGCCGTGCTACATCCTCGACAAACATCTGGCCGGCCTCATGGACGCCGGCAACTTCAGCGGCGTCAAGCAGGCTCGCGATCTCGTTCCGCGCGTCTTCCACGGCGCACTTCCCTACATTCCTCGAGCGTGGACATGACCGCGTCGGCAAAAAAGATCCTCCATATGATGAGACCTACGTTCTGCCCGAGTCTCTCTTCCTCGCCTACGAGATGACTGGAGATCGCACCCTTTACGATCGCGCAATGGCTTATCTGCTCGACCGCGATTATTTCGATCCGCTTGCGCGCGGCGAAGACGTCTTGCCCGGCCGTCACGCCTATAGTCACGTCATTGCGCTCAGCTCTGCCGGCAAGGCGCGCCTCGTGCTCGGCGATGAAAAATATTTCCATGCGATGCAGAACGCTTCCGATCTGCATGCGGGCCACGCAGCAATACGCTTCTGGTGGATGGGGACCGAACGAGACCTTCATCGAGCCGCACAAGGGCGAACTCTACGACGAGCCTGAGCACGACCAACGATCACTTTGAGACGCCCTGCGGCAGCTATGCGGCCATCAAGCTGGCGCGTTATCTGCTCTGCGCCACCGGCGATGCACGCTATGGCGACGGGCTCGAGCGCGTCCTGATGAACGGTGTGCTGGCGGCCAAGGAGCCAGGTTCGGACGGCGATTACTTCTACTACTCCACCTACGGCGCGAGCACACGCAAAGTGTTCTATCCGCAAAAATGGCCATGTTGCTCGGGCACGCTTGCTTCAAGGCGTCGCAGACTACGTGAAGAACATTTACTTCCGCGCGCACGATGGCGTTGCCGTCAATCTTTACGCACCTTCGCATCTCAAATGGAGCGAGCGAGGCACATCACTCACGCTGACGCAGGAAACAGATTATCCACTCGGCGAATCAGTTACCCTGCGGATTGCCTGCACTGCGCCCGTCGAGTTCGCATTGCAGCTTCGAATTCCCCCATGGGTGCTTGAAGCTCCGGTTCTCCGCGTAAACAGCAAGCCGGCGAACTTCAACGAACGCCGCGGCTTTGCCGTTGTACACCGCCGCTGGAATGACGGCGATGTGGTCACCGTCAACCTCAAACAATCATTTCGCACCGAGGCAATCGACGACCTACATCCTGAGACAGTGAGTCTGTTGCGCGGGCCGCTGGTCTATGTCGAGTTGAATCCCGCACAAGGCGCTGCCAAAATGTCGCGCGCAGATGCGCTGCGCCCCGCCGAGCAGGCGCCGGGAGCATTTTCGTCAGAGGCCGGGAGCCGAACGCGCCTCTACGTGCCGTTTTATTTTGTTCGCGATGAACCCTACACAATGTACGCGGAGCGCAGTTAGCAAGGATCACAGATCACCGGGAACACAATGACAGAACGCATCTACGCTCGCTATTGGATCGAGACTGCTTTTCCTCTCGACGAGGCCGCCGCCACTATGGCGGGCGAGCAGTCTACCGGAACCTTCGTGCGTGTTCCCGGCGAAACCGAAGAGTTGCGTGAACGCTACGCCGCGCTGGTTGAGCGCATCCGGGAGCTCGGCATTGTCGATGCGCCATCGCTCGCCGGCTCTGGCCTGCCCAAAAAACACACTGGCCTCGTGGTGCGACGCACCGCCGAAGTTACTCTCTCGTGGCCAATCGAGAACATGGGCCCATCGTTGCCGAATCTGCTCGCCACAGTCGCTGGAAATCTCTTCGAGTTGAAGCCGTTCTCCGGTTTAAAGCTGCTCGACGTAACTCTTCCGCCATCCTTTTTGACCGCGTACCAGGGCCCGCAATTTGGTGTCGATGGCACGCGACGCCTCACCGGCGTTTACGGCCGTCCATTGATCGGCACCATCATCAAGCCCAGTGTCGGCATGACGCCTTCGCAGACTGCTGCTCAAGTAAAAATGCTGGCCGAGGCAGGCGTGGACTTCATCAAAGATGACGAACTGCAAGCCGACGGCCCCCACTGTCCCTTCGACGAGCGCGTTCCCGCTGTTCTGCGCGTCATCGACGAATTCGCGCAGAAGACTGGCAAGCGCCCGATGTATGCGGCCAACATCACCGGCGAGATTGACCAGATGCTGCGCCGCCACGACCTTGTGATCGCCTCCGGTGGAACCTGCGTGATGGTCAGCATGAATAGCATTGGCCTGCCTGCGCTGACCGCGCTCCGCCGCCATGCGCAGGTGGCCATTCACGGCCATCGCAATGGATGGGGCATGCTGGGCCGATCGCACGCTATCGGGATGAGCTTCATCGCCTTTCAGAAATTCTGGCGCCTCGCTGGCATCGATCACATCCATGTCAACGGCCTGCGCAACAAGTTCTGTGAAGACGACGCGAGCGTCGATTGCATCAGCGCGCGAGTGTCTCACTCCCATGTTTCCCGCCCCGCACAAAGGCTGCGAAATCATGCCGGTGTTTTCTTCCGGACAATCTGCGCAGCCAGGCTCCGGACACCTATCAAGCGCTCGGATCCATGGATCTGATTTACGCGTGTGGCGGTGGAATCCTTGCTCATCCCGCGGGCCCGTCACCCGGCGTGCGTAGCTTGCACCAGGCCTGGGAAGCTGCAGCCGCAGGCGTCACCCTGGCCGAATATGCCGAACATCACTCGGAGTTGCGCGCCGCGCTGGAGGCGTTCGCCGCGTGAACCACCGCGAGAATGCACGCCCACCCCGCGCCCCTTTCTATACGTGGTACGGCGACGACTTCACCGGCTCGACCGATGTGCTCGAGGCGCTAGCGATTCAGGGCGTCAAGTCGGTTCTATTCACACGTACCCCTCGGCCCACTGACCTAGTTGCATTTTCCGGTTGCCCCGCAATTGGCATCGCCGGCGAAGGCCGAAGCCACGATCCTTCATGGATGAGCCGGAACCTTCCCGCCATCTTTCGCACCATGCGCCGCCTCGGCGCGCCCGTGAATCATTACAAGGTCTGCTCCACCTTTGACAGCTCGCCGAAGATCGGCAGCATCGGCCGGGCGATGGAGCTGGGCCGCACCGTCTTCGGATTCGGAGCAGTGCCGATTGTCGTCGGTGCGCCGCACCTTGGCCGTGCCGTCGTCTTCGGCAACCTGTTTGCGGAGTCTGAAGGCGCGATGTATCGCATCGACCGCCATCCGACCATGCGGCATCATCCCGTCACGCCCATGACTGAGGCCGACCTCCGCTTGCATCTGGCGCAGCAAACCAAACTCACGCTCGGCCTCTGTTGACCTCACTCATTTCAGTCAAACACCGCGCGAACTGCGATTCCAGGCAGAAGAAGCTGCCGGCGCCGCGGCGGTAGTTTTCGACGGCTTCTCCGACGCCATGCTGGAAGAAACCGCACGCCTGCTCTGGAACCGCGCGATCATGCGTCCCATCTTCGCAGTGGGCAGCTCCGGTCTTACGCATGGGCTGTTGCTCCACTGGAAATCGATCGGCTTGATTCGCGCTGTCAAAGTTCCGCCGCAGGCAAAGCGGGTGGACCGGCTGCTCGTGCTCAGCGGAAGTTGCTCGCCGGTCACAGCAAAGCAGATTCGGCGCGCTCAGCAGCTTGGTTTCGCCACATGGCGACTGCACGGCTCCCCACGCTGGAGCGCCGAGTTCGCGAAGGCCCTTCAGGCGCTCCAGCAAGGCCGCAGCGTCGTGCTCTACACAGCATTGGGCCCGCAACGCAAGGACGGAAATCACGGCGAGAGATTCAGCGTGGCGCTGGGAACCATGTTGCGCCAGCTCGTGCTCGCCTCCCGCGTGCGCCGAATTTTAATCGCAGGCGGCGACACGGCAACTCATGCGGTCAAGCAACTGGGCTTCGATGCACTCGCCTTCGCCGCCCCGCTTCTGCCGGGCGTCCCGCTCTGCAGTGGCCATGCGGTTGGCTCCCCGCTCCATGGCATCGAGCTCGCGCTCAAAGGCGGCCAGATGGGTCCCGAAGATTTCTTTGCCCGGGTACGCGATGGCAACTGCTCTTGACTGATCGCGCAGCGCGCCTCACTCTGCGTCTACGCATTCCGTACAATCGATGCGCGTAAAAATCATGGCGCTTAAAAGCACCATCCCTGCAATGAATGCAGAGCGGCAGGTTGTAGCTCCCGGTCGCATGCACGATATACCCAAAGAATACGGTGCACAAAAATCCGCCTGCTTGGCCCGCGGTGTTCATCATGCCCGTCGCCGTCCCGCTCCATCGGCCGCCGATCGCCAGGCACAAAGCCCAAGCCGACGGCAGCATCAGGTCCATCATTCCGAATCCCAGGCTCGAAAGCGCAACCACCGCAATCTTCCCATGAAAGAACGCCATGGCGATCAGCACCGCCGCAGTCAGCGTGAGACAAATCGCAGGAATCCATCTGAGCGCGCGCCGCGAGCCCCAGCGCAGCGTCAGCCGGTCTCCCAATTGCCCTCCAACAAGATTCGCAGCCATGCCGACGAGAAACGGCAACGAGGCAAACAGCTACGCCGTTCAGCGAGAAGCCGGCCGCGTGGACCATCCACGTGGGAAACCATGAAAAATAAAACCAGCTTCCGCAGCCGTAGCAGCCGTACGCCAAAACAATCAGCCAAAGCGAGCGCGATCGGAACAGGCGCGCCCATGGGATTGCTTCGTGGCTGTGCGCGGCTTGCGTTTCTCCAATCTCCTCCAGCTCCACTGCTGTCACCTTGGGATCGTCCTGCGGACGGTTGCGAAATCGGAGCCACCAGACAGCAGCCCACGAAAACCCGGCCAATGCCAGCAGGCGGAAAACCGCGCGCCATCCGAAGAAGTGCACGATCGGCACAATCAACACCGGCGCAAGCGCTCCACCCAGGCGGCTTGCTGCCCACACCACGCCCTGGCAACGCGCCCGCTCTCGCGCAGGAAACCAGCGCGCAATCACGCCGGCAATGTTGGGATACGCGCCAGCCGCGCCCAGCCCGAAAAAGAATCGCGAAGCGCAAAGCTGCCAGAACCCGTGCGACCACGAAGTAAGCGCGTTGAAGCTCGACCACCAGCTAACGATGCGCGTCATTTCGCCGCGTTGCCCGCGTCGGTCGCCCATCGCGCCAGACGGCACCTCGAAGATCCCGTTGGCGAGCACGTAGGCGCTCAGAATCCATCCCCAGTTTTGCGGCTGGATGTGCAGGTCGGCTTGAATCGCAGGACCGGCGACCGCAATGGCGAGGCGGTCAAGAAAGGTGAGAACTGAAAGCAGGCCAAGCAGCCCAAGAACCTTATGGCGCTGCTTCAAGCGCCCGCCCTTGCAGGTTGCGGCAGGTCCAGCGCCTGGCGCGCGCTCAGCACAGCGAGTTCGGGGCTTGAAAGCACGGGCGCATGAACCACGTCGGCTGCGAGCGTAGTTAGAACGCGTGCCATTGAGGCTTGCGCGAGCACGATTAGATCCACTCCCTTCAGATCTTCCACCAGCGCCCGGCCCAGCAAGCGATCGTGGGTCGCAGTGTCGCCGGCGAGCACGGCGGGAAAAGCATCCTCGCACAAGCACTCTACCAGTTCCACCTTGCGACCTGCCTTGGCTGCCTTCTCACGCAGCAGCGCGGTAGTCGGATCGAGCGTGGTGCGCAGCGTGGCCAGCACGCCGATGGTGTGCGCCTGCCGCACAGCAGATTCGGCCATCGCGTCGTCGATGCGCAGAACCGGAATGTCGAAAAGCTGCTGCGCCAGCGTCACGCCCGGCCCGATCGAAGAGCAGGTCACCAGAACGGCGTCAGCTCCGGCCTCTTCAGCCGAAGCGATTTGATCAATGAGCCGACGAATCGTCGCCTTGCGCAGACTCCCGGCTTTTACCGTGTCCTGAATCAGGCTCTCGTCCACCATATGGAATACGGTCGCTTCCGCTAGGTACCGATGGCACAGCTTGGTGAAACCGGGCGCGAGTGTGGGACTGGTATGGATGAGAGCGAGGGTCGGTGTGGTTTCAGTCGACAACGATTTGCCTTTCCAACTGGCGGGCCCGTCCAGCTATCGAGTCCAAACCGGAGATGATGCATCACGTACAGCGGGCAGAACAAGCCCGATTTCATTTGTCCCTCAAGTTACCGCATTTTCCTTCGGCCACGCGACCCCAACCACCTCGCTGCACAGCAATTCCGGTAAGCGGAACGGAGCCCGGCCGCCAGGCGGCGCACTGATCCGATGCTGCATGTGATACAAGAACCTCGCATGAGAAATTCGTCAATCGATAAGAATTCGGACGTGCCGCCTCCACTTTGCGCCGCCGTGCGGTCCTTATTGCGCGTGGCTTTCACGCTTGGCGTTCTGTCCGCGGCGTACGTTCCCTATACTGCCAGCGCTGCAGACAGAGAGCAGACCATGCCTGCGCTTCTGCTGGGCGCCGCATGGTATCCCGAGCAGTGGCCGGAGTCGCGCTGGGACGCGGATCTGCAGTGGATGCAGGATGCTCATCTGCACGTCGTGCGCGTGGGCGAGTTCGCGTGGAGCACCATGGAGCCCTCCGAAGGCCGCTACGATCTCGATTGGCTCGAGCGCGCCATCCGCCTGGCGGAAAAACACCACATCGCGGTCGTCATCGGCACGCCCACCGACGCGCCGCCCGCTTGGCTCACCATCGGCGCATCCTGAAACTCTGCGCGTCGATGCCACGGGCCGCCGCGCCGAACACGGCGGCCGCCGCCAGTTCAACTACGCGCAGCCCGGTGTATCGCGCCTTCTGCGCAGCCATCGCGGAGCAGCTGGCGCGCCGCTTCGGCCACGATCCCAACGTCATCGGCTGGCAGATCGGCAACGAATACACCGACGAGTCCTTCGACCCGCGACACGCGCCGCCAGTTCGACGAGTGGCTCGAGCGCAAATACGGAACGCTCGACGCGCTGAATCGCGACTGGACCACGGCCTACTGGAGCCAGACCTACGACCGCTGGGATGAGATTCCCCTGCCGCACGCCGGGCGGCAATCCCGGCCTGCTGCTCGACCACCGCCGCTTTGTCAGCGATACCTGGCGCGACTTCCAGCAGGTGCAGATCGACGCCATTCGCAAGTACGCCGATCCGCGCCAGTTCATCACCACCAACATCGGCGGCCTCGGCTGGTCCGACAACTGGGATCACTACGAGATCACGCGCCCGCTCGATCTTGCCTCTTGGGACGACTACGTGGGCGAAGGCCACCTGAATGTTGCGCGCAACGCCGCCATGCACGACTTTGTGCGCGGCTGGAAGCGCGCAGAACTTCTGGGTGATGGAGACGCAGCCGGGCTCGGTGAACTGGGCGCCGGTCAACACCTCGCTCGATCGCGGCGAAACGCGCGCCATGGCCTGGCAGGCCATCGGCCACGGCGCCGACGCGGTGCTCTACTGGCAGTGGCGCGACGCGCTCAACGGCCAGGAGCAGTATCACGGCGCGCTCGTCGGCCCCGATGGCGCGCCGCTGCCGATCTACGCAGAAATTCGCGGCATCGGCAGCGAATTCGAGCGCGCGGCTGCGGCGCTCGCAGGGCACCAAGCCCGTCGGCGCAGGTTGCGATCCTGCACGAGCTACGACAGCCGCTGGGCCATCGACTTCCAGCCGCACAACAAAAACTACGATCAGCTCGAGGTGCTGCTCGGCTACTACCGGCCGCTGCGCGACCAACGCTTACGGTCGATATCGTGAGTGCCGACGCGCCGCTCGATAGCTACAAGCTCGTCTTCGCGCCCAGCCTCAATGTCATCTCCAATGATCTGGCCGCACATCTTGCTCGCCTATGTCCAGCAGGGCGGCCATCTCGTCCTCGGGCCGCGCTCGGGCATGAAGGACGAGCACAACTCGCTCAACGTCGAGCGCCAGCCCGGCCCGCTCGTCGCGCCGCTCGGCGGGCGCGTGGAGCAGTATTACGCGCTCGACTGCTGAGGTGCCGGTCGAGCGGATCCCTGGGCGCGGGAACGGCTTCGCTCTGGGCCGAGCAGCTTTCCACGCACGCCGACGGACGTCGATGTGCTTCTCCGCTACGGAAAGTCGAATGGCTGGCTCGACGGCCAACCGGCCATGATCACGCGGCGCGTGGGCCGGGGGCGCATCACCTATCTGGGCGCGGTGCTCGATCCCGACCTCATGCGCCGCGTCGTCGCGTGGGCCACTGCAGACGCACAGTTGGCAGCCGAGTTCGGCCCGGTCCCGGGGTCGAAGTCTGCCGGCGCGTCGATGCTAGCCACGGTTTTTGTGCTCATCAATCACATCGACAAAAAAACCCAAATCGCGCTGCCGGTTCCCATGAACGACATCTTGCACGGCGGCGACACTTTGACGAGCATCGATCTCGACGCCGCAGGGCGTGGCCGTGCTGGAATCGAATGCGCAAACATCGAACGCGCGGGATCATTGAGAGCAGCGATGGATCGAACGAAGGCAAACATGACGCGCCGCCAATTCTCCTTCGGCCTGGCCATGACCATGGCAGGCGTCCCGCTGCTCGCGCCACAGACCTTATTGCCCAAGGCTTCACCGATCGCGAAATCGTCCCTTTCCGCACGCCGTACAAATACGGCAAGCTGGTCCTCTCTGCATCCCCCGATCCCCCGCCTTCGACGGCAAATCCGTCGACGACCCCTTCGTCTTCCTGCATGACGGCGCGTTCCACATGCTCTACATCGGCTTCGATGGAACCGGCTACCAGACCGGCCTGGCCAAATCCTCCGATCTCGTGCAACTGGCAGCGCGTGGCCTGCGTCGCGCGCCGCGACCCCAACTCGAAGTACACGCGCTTCAACATCGCACTCAGTTGCATCGTGCGCGAAGACGGCCTCACCTCGCCGGGTCGATTGAAAAAAGTGCATGGCCGCTACCTGGGCGCATGGAACGCGTATCCCAGCGCGGGCTACGAGGCCGGCGCGGCCGTCATCGGCCTCGCCTGGAGCGACGATCTGCTGCACTGGGAGCTCACTGACCCGATCCTCTTTCCCGCGGATGGCGCACCGTGGGAGCACGGCGGACTCTACCGGCCGAACCTCATCGAACAAGACGGCATCTTTTATCTCTACTACAACGCCAAGACCGATCCGCTGCCCAAAAGCGAGGGTGGAGGCTGGCACGAGCAGAGCGGCGTCGCCACTTCGCGCGATCTGAAGCAGTGGACGCGCTATTCGGGCAACCCCATCCTGCGCAACGGCGGTCCTGATTCCTGGGACGCTCGCTTTGCCAGCAATCCCTTTGTCGTCAGGCACAAGAATCTCTGGGGAATGTATTACTTCGGCCTCGACCGCCGCGGCGTTGCGCGCGAACTGCTCGCCTTCGCCAACGATCCGTATCACTTCGAAAAGGTGAACGAGATCATGATCGACCGCGGCGCGCCTGGCAGCGTCGATGAGACGTACGCGCACAAACCCTGCGTGATTTACCACGATGGCGCGCTCTATCACTTTTACTGCGCGGTTTCGGGCAAATGGCCGCACGAAGTGCGCGGCATTTCCGTCGCGCGCTCCACGCCCTGGTAAAAAATCGCCATCGAAGACGTCCGGCTCGATGCTACTGCGCGGGATTTCCGGCACGCACTGCATACGTTCCCGATCCCACAGTCAGTTCAATTCTGCGGCCAAAGACCTGCGCGTCCATCACCCTAGCTGCCTTCGCTGCACCAACCCCATTCACCGTGGTCTTCCCCGGAGCAGCCGAATCAATCTCAATCGTTGCCGTCGCATTCGCCGGAATGGTGAAGTTGTAAACCGTCATCGCCGTTCCGCGTTGCCAATCGCTTTCGACCAGCCCCAACGCCGATTCGTAGCGCGTGCGCACCCACGCGACCTTTCCCACAACGGCCGGATGCAGCACCAGCCGTTGCGCGCTCTCAGGCGCCAAATCGACGTTGATTCCGCCCAGCCCGCGATAAAACCACTCCTCCGCACTGCCCAACATGAAGTGGTCCTGCGAGTGGCTGCCATCCCACCCCTCGGTAAGCGAAGTCGCGCCCTGTGCGAGGATATAGCCGTAGCTCGGCGCGTCCGTCCGCTCCAGCATATCCAGCAGCACATCCGATCTCCCAGCTTCGAGCAACGCGTCCACCTCGTAGTGATATCCCACCTCGCCTGAGGTCGTGTGATATTGGTGCGCGCGAATGTCTGCGACCAGCGCGTCGAGCACGGCGGCTCGCTCGCCCTCAGGAACCATCCCCAGCGCCAACGGCATAGCTTGTGCCGTCTGGCTGCCCTTGTCATAAACGTGTCTTGCCGCATCGAAGAACCGTGCGTTGAACGCATCCCGAACGCTCTCAGCCTGGTGCGCGTAGCCATTGCTTTCGCCACCGCGGCCCAGCAGCGCGGCAGTCTCTTCCATCACCTTCAGGTCCTGGTAATAGATTGCTGTCCCCGTCACCCCCGCCGTCGTGAGCTTCGAAAAGCCCGGCTCGCCCGGCCCAATGTCGTACCAGTCGCCCAGTCCGTAATCGACGATGCCGTCGTGCGCGCGCGTCCCGAGATAGGCAACGTATCGCCGCATCACGTCGTACTGCGCCGCAAGAAATGCGCGGTCGCCCGTGCGCTCGTAAACGTACCACGGCGCGAGCACGGCGGCGCTGCCCCACTCCGGCGAATCGTTAAAGGGGCCATTCTTGGGCTCGAACACCACATATTGCGGAGCGATATCAGGCACCATGCCCACTTCCGGCCCTTCGCGCCGCTGCGTGTCGGCGAATGTTGCGCGCTGTCGCCGCATACAGACCCGCGAAATCGAAGTCGTACAGCATCGACGGTGCCATCAGGTGCGTTTCTTCAAGCCACCCCAGCTTCTCGCGATGCGGGCAATCCGTAAACAGGCTCACCGCATTGTTTTCGATGGCATGCAGAATCAGCCCGTGAATGCGATTGAGCATCTGGTCCGATGAAGCAAACTCGCCCACCTGCTGTGATGAGCTATGCACCGCCTCGCCGAGCACGCTCACCATCCGCACCCCGCTACCGCGCGCCGCATTGTTCTCCACCTGGACATACCGAAACCCGTAGTAGCTGAACCGCGGATGCCACGTTTCCACTCCGACGCCGCGTAAGTGTGTAGCAAAACCACTGCGGCCTTCCGGAACTTCGCTGCGTCACCAGTCCATCTTTGTCGAGCAACTCGCCCGAAATCAGCTTCACGGTTGAACCCGCTTGGCCACTCACTGAAATCTCCGGCCAGCCCGCAAAGTTTTGGCCCAGATCGTAAACCGTCACACCGGTTTTTGGATGCGTTACTTTGACCGGCGAGTAGACGTGCATCACGCGAATCGCGGGCGCAACCTCCGGCATCAGCTCACCGCCAGGGCCATCCACAACAGAAACGCTCGCGCCACGCACTGTCGTCAAAACCTGCGCGATCCCAGCCTTGCGGCTCAAGCCGCGCGTCAAAATCTTCGCCGCCATACGTGGACGAAAACGTGATCGGCCCTGGCGTTGTCTTCCACGTACCATCGCTCAAAATTTCCGTCGATCCGCCATCCGCGAAATCGACCTCGAGCTGCACCGTGCATTTCAGCTCGCCGAAGCTGCCAACAAATTTCGTGTACCGGCCCGGCGTTTTCAGCACGCGATACATGCCGTCGCCCAGCATCACGCCGAGCGCATTCGGCCCTTTGCGCAACAGCGCCGTCACATCGTAAGCGTCGTAGTAAACCGTCTTCCGATAATCGCTCCATCCCGGCGTGAGCTCATCGTTGCCAACTTTGTGGCCGTTGATCCGCAACTCATCCTGCCCAAGCCCTGAAGCATAGAGCACCGCCCGCGCAATAGGACGCACCAAACTGAAAGCCTTTCGAAATAGCGGCATGCGGCTCGTTGTCGCTGCCTTCATCATTTGGGTGCGCGGCAATCCACGCAGCCCGCCACACTGGCGCCTGCGTCCAATGCCCCGGTTCGCTCCAGCCGCTCGCGCGATTCTGCTCATCCCACACTTCCACGCGCCATGTATACGCTGTGCCCCGGTTCGAGTGCTGGACCTGCATACGCGATTCCCGATGTCGCATGCGCTTGCAACTCACACCGCTGTCCCACAGAATTCCGCGCGACGCAGCAAAGCCCTCGACCCCCTCAGCAACTTCAATGCGATACGCCGACTGGCTCACTCCGTGCAGCGCGGGCGAAGAAGCCGCCAATCGCCATGAAAATGTCGGATGTGCTTCCTGCACGGCCATTGGCTCACTCTTCCCGTCGCATCGCAGCGCCGACGGCCGCAACAAATGCGACGCAGGCGCCTGTGTCGCGGCGTGCGCCAGCGCTCCCGCGAGCGCGATCACGGCAATTCCGCACCCGCTACGGGGCACGCAGGCGAAACGCCCCAACGGACTTCGAGACAGAATCCCAAAGAAAGACATAATTCCCCGTGATACAGCAGCGAGCCACCGTGGCGCAAACCGCGTCCGCGTCTGATAGTTTGTTTGTCATGAACCGCGGGAGCTTTTGCCGCCCAATGCGATGCGCAAGCGTCGTCGTAGCGATCTTTGCATTCATTGTCATCGTGTGCGCCCAACCAGCTGCTCAGAAGATCGATCGCAATCACCAGGCGGCGCAGGCACAAATTGCCCGCCTCGACTCCGCCACACGTAACGGCCCGTTCCGCCCCAACTGGGATTCGCTCGCCGCCTATCGCGTCCCCCAGTGGTTTCGCGACGCCAAGTTCGGCATCTTCATCCACTGGGGCGTGTATTCGGTTCCGGCATTCGGAAACGAGTGGTACTCGCGCAACATGTATGTGCAGGGCACTGCCGCGTTCAAGCATCACGTCGCGACCTACGGCCCGCAGTCGAAATTCGGCTACAAGGACTTCATTCCCATGTTTCGCGCGGAGCATTTCGATCCCGATGCCTGGGTCGATCTCTTTGTCGCAGGCCGGCGCGCGCTATGTTGTTCCGGTGGCCGAGCACTGCGACGGCTTCGCCATGTACGACTCCAGTCTCACCGATTGGGACGCGGCGAAGATGGGCCCGAAGCGCGACGTGGTCGGCGAGCTCGAAGCAGCCACCCGCAAGCGCGGCCTGCACTTCGGCGTCTCCTCGCATCGCGCCGAACACTGGTGGTGGTACGACGGCGGCATGAAGTTTGACTCCGATGTGCGCGACCCGCGCTACGCCGGCCTCTACGGCCCTGCACAGCCCATGGCTCTGCCCGGAGATGACGACTCGAAAGAGCCGGATCCCGATCACCTCGAACGCTGGCTGCCGCCGAACAAAGCATTCCTCGACGACTGGCTCGCCCGCAGCGCAGAGCTCGTCGACAAGTATCATCCCGACTTCCTGTACTTCGACTGGTGGATCGGCCAGCCCGCGTTTCAGCCGTACCTGAAGCGCTTCGCCGCCTACTACTACGACCAAGCCGCGCAGCGCCATCAGGGCGTTGTGCTCACCTACAAGCAGCACGATTTTCCTGAGAACGCCGCCGTGCTCGACATCGAACGCGGCAAGCTCGACGCGCTGCGTCTCCTGCCCTGGCAAACCGACACCTCCGTCAGCATTCACTCCTGGGGCTACGTGAACAACGACGAGTACCGCAACGCCAAATCGCTCATCGACGAGCTCGTCGACGTCGTCAGCAAGAACGGCAACCTGCTGCTCAACGTCGGACCGAAGTCCGACGGCACCATTCCCGAAGAGGCGCGCGACGTCCTGCTGCAGATGGGCGCATGGCTCAAGACCAACGGCGAGGCCATCTACGGCTCGCGTCCGTGGCTGGTCTATGGCGAAGGGCCAACAAAAGTGACGAGCTCCACGAAGAACTCTGACCAGCAGGAGTTCACGCCGGAGGACATCCGCTTCACCACGCACGACGGCGCGCTCTATGCCATCGCGCTGGGCTGGCCCGCAAGCGGCGAACTGCGCATTCGCACTCTTGCGAGGGGCTTGCCTTATCTCAGCGGCCCGGTTTGCACCGTCAAACTGCTCGGCTCCGAGGAGCCTATTTCCTTCCGTCAGCAAGCAGACGGATTGCACATTGAACTGCCAAAGCAGCGGCCGGAAGAGCCCGCATTTACATTCCGGATAATGGAACCGCGAGCCCCCTCGAACAACTGCGGAAACTAAAGACTCAATGCCGCTTGAGAGTACCCAGCCCGCGAGCCGCGGGGTCACCGGCATTGCCGCATCGGAAGCCGCTGTCAGGGAGTTAACGTCGGCAAGGCTCGATCCGCTCCGCAGACGCGGATGCCTCAAAGCCGAATCGATTTCCGCCGTGTGTTTATGCCCACTCTGCGCAACTTTCTGCAATGCGCATAGATAGCCATGTCAAGTAGGAGCGGCAGCCGCAGACACCAAATTTGGGCCCGAGATTCAACTCAAAAACTGTTCCGCATTGCGGATTGACCTGTCAAAAACCTGTGACCTGCGCCGCGAACATTTCTTCCCGGAAATTTTTGCGTAATTCTCATGCGGTGAATAAGCAGTTTTCACGTTGACACCGAATTTCAGCCTTTCTTACTGTTCACATCGCAGAACCAATGCTGAACTCTCACCGCCGCAATGCGTGAGAGTGGTCTGCGAGCGGGAGGAGGCCTTCATGAAACTGGATCAAGTGCGGATCACACTGCGACTGGGCATCGTGCTGACCATGTTTTCCGTTGTCGCATGGGTGCACGGACAAAACACGACCAGTTGCGCGATCACCGGCACAGCCACTGACCCCACAGGGGCGCTGGTGCCTGGGGTGCAAGTGACAGTAACAAACCAGGCTACCGGCCTGGCGGTCACCGAGACGACAAACGGATCCGGCTATTACACGGCCGAGTCGCTGGCCCCAGGTGACTATTCGGTGACCACAACCAAGACCGGCTTCAAAACCGACGTGATCAAGGACATCCATCTCGATCCCGGACAGCGCCGCGGACTGAATGTGAATCTTGCCGTCGGCAGCGAGTCCGCCTCCGTCAGCGTGGAAGCAAACGCCGAGGTCGTGCAAACAGAGAGCGCTGAATCCGGTGGAACCATTACTGCGAACGAAGTACAAAACATTATGCTCAATGGCCGCAACTTCTCATCGTTGCTGACAGTCGTTCCCGGCGTCAGCAGCGTGAACGGTGCCAATGGGCTGTATCAAGCGGGCCAGGGCGCGATTACATCGGAAGTGGTTGTCAACGGTTCCTCCGACGAGGAAACCATGTACACCATCGATGGCGTGTACAACGTCACCAGCGCATCGTTCATCACTTTGCCCATTACTCCGGTAGTCGATCACGTGGCTGAAATGCGCGTTCTGAGTGATAACTTCAGCGCCAAATATGGCTTGGCCGGACGTCAGATATTGGTGACGACAAAGAGCGGTGGAGAGACTTATCACGGCAGCGGTTACGGGTTTGAGCGCAGCAATGAATACGGGACTGCGCACGGATTTCTTCAGAACGGAAGCGTACCCCTGACCTCCTTGCACTTGACCGACTGGGGCATCACGCTCGGCGGACCCGTCGAGATTCCCGGGGTTTTCGATGCCGGCGCGCACAAAAAGCTCTTCTTCTTTGTCGGTGCCGACTGGAAGGCTGTACACAATTCCTATACGTCGGGCGCTCGCAACGTATTTACCTCCGCGAACCGCAACGGCGACCTCAGCTCAGAGCCGGCGCTCGCAACCGGCGCCGTCATGAATCCCTATTCCGCGCTCGATGCGGCGCACCAGGCAATTCTCGACGCACGCGTGGGCGGCGCTAAAGGATCGGGCGCAGCCTGCATCTACCAGAAAACGACCGGCGGCAACTACAATCAGATCCTTCCCAAGTGCATGGACACAAACGCCGTGCTCCTGATGAGTACTTTCTGGCCGCTGCCCAACTACAATCTCACCGCTACGACTACAAGTCAGAACTATTTGAATGACAACCCGCAAAAGTTCAGCGTCAACGACGAGCTGTATCGCGGCGATTACAACGTGAATGATAGAAACATCATCACGTTCCGCGTGATGAAGGAAGAGGCCGCCGCGATCAATGCCACGCGCGGCTACAATGATTACGCGCCGAATCCCAACTCCGCAACGGACACGCCTTCGATGAATGCCTTGTTGCGCTGGCAGTGGACCATCAAGCCTACACTCATCAACACCGCCAGTTTTGGGCTGATCTACACCAAATACTATAACCAGCTACTGGGAAATTACACCGTCCCGAGCGGCCTCAGCATTAACCAGGTGTTTCCCAATGCCGACCCTCTCCACCGTATGCCGGATATCAGCATGGATAACAGCCCGGGTGACCCGGAGAACTGGTTCTGGATGGGCGGTGGGGCCCTCCCGACTCACTCCAACGACGCAACGCAAGAGTTTTCCGACGACGTTTCCTGGGTCAAGGGCAATCAAGTGCTTCAGGGCGGCTTGACCTATATGTGGAATTTGTTGCACGCCAATTACGCCAGCGCCTTCGCCATGGGGAATTTCTGCTTTGACGGCGGCTATACCAATAACACCGCTGCCGACTATCTGCTCGGCTTTTTGTCCAAGGGAAGCAACGGTTGTGGCTATGGATATGAGCAGACAAGTTCGCAGCGTGATGGCTTCTTCCGCAACAGGTGGGCGGAACTATATTTCGAGGATGACTGGAAGGTCAACCCAAAGCTGACATTTAACTTGGGCATGAGGTGGTCCTATTTCTCCGCGCCGACCAAAGACGGCAACGACATTTCCAACTTCGTTCCCAGTGCATTTTCATCCACCCAGGCCCCGGCCCTTTGCGCATCGCCCACTGGAGGCGCCTTGGGCAGTCTGCCGGCCTGCGCTGTCTCGACGTACGGAACTCAGTCGACAACCTGGCAGTATCTCAACTCCAGCAACCAGCCGCTAGAAACCAATGACGTCACTCCGGCCAATCTCAACAACAACGGCATGCTCACTGCCGGCCAGGGAACTCCAACAGGCTTCACCGTGCCGCAGAAGGGGCTGTTCGCTCCGCGCATCGGCTTTGCCTACCGGTTGACGAATGATGGCAAGACGTCGATTCACGGTGGATTCGGATTCGGGTACACGCAGGTGAGCCTGCTGCAGACGTCGAACTTGCTTGGCAACATTCCCTTTGTCCAGCAGCCTGTCTATTTCGACACGGAGTTCTCCAACCCAGCCGGCGGCTCTGGATCGGTTCCCAATCCACCAGGGTTATTGTCCGTTCTGGCCACTTCCCCTGGCTACCGTCCGGCCACCATTCGCAACTACAGCCTCACCATCGAACGCGAAGTTGCGCCCGGCGGCGTTGTCTCCATTGGCTATGCCGGCATGACCACCCAGCATATATTCAACGGCAGCTCCTCTGGCGGTTGGGATCAAAACTTCCCGTTGAACGCGAATCCCAACACTGGAGCATACGCTTCGGCTGCCGGAACCACGGCATGCGTTGCCGCGTCCACGGCTCCGGGACAACTCTCGTCGGGGTTCTCCTACGATCCTTGCATCAACCAGGGCAAAGTGAACAGCGCATACTACCGTCCATATCAGGGATATAGCACCATGACCACGGGCTCTGCCCTTGGCGTTGCGAACTATAACGGTCTGCTGGTGGGTTATGTGCAGAAGATGCACGACCTCACGGCGCACGTTTCCTATACCTTCAGCAAGGCCCTGGGCGACATCAACGCTTCCGGCGTGCAAGTAGCGTACAGCTCCAGCGGTACCTTCCAGAACTCGAGGAATCCCCTGGGCGACTACGGGCGCCCGGACTACGACCGTCCGGACGTGTTCGTCTACTCCCTGGTGTACGATGTTCCGTTCTTCAACAATTCGCCCAACTACGTGGAGAGGGCGCTGTTGGGCGGATGGAATTTCACGTCCTACGGGTTGGTCGAGAGCGGATTTGCGCAGACGCCATCCTATGGTTCCGGACTGGCGACTCGCCCGAACGTATCGGGTCCGCTCGCCCGCACCCACGGCACCAGCGGCAAAGTGTCGGAGGGTCAGCTCCCCGTATACTCTGCGACGAATTTCAGTGCTCCCTCTTGGGGATATTTCGGTTCCGCTGAAGTGGGCTGCCTAAGGGCGCCAAAGGAGGTTGCCGTGCACATGGCCACGGAAAAGGGATTCGCTATCCGCGAATGGGCCACTGTGAAGCTTGGCGCGCAAGCCTTCAACATCCTCAACCATCCCAATGTGATGAGCCTCAACACCACCTGGGCTCCGGGTTCGACTACGTTTGGCACAGCGACCGCATTTGGCGATCCTCGCGAGATGCAGTTCTATACAAAAATTACCTTCTAGCCTCCTGTTGCAGCCCAAAACCTACGGGGCGGGAGTATCCACTCCCGTCCCGTTTTTTTATATTGAAAGACAGTCCGCCAGGAATAAGGAGCGACTTTGACCGCCGCCCGCTCGGAATCGCGAGCAAAATCCATCGCACTTTTTCTGCTCGCTATCTCGCTCGCGACGAATGCCGCAACGCAATCCTCCTTGCCGAGCGGCCCACTCGATCCCGCCCGAAACCCAATCAGATTGCACCGCCCGCTTCACCCCGAACTCGCCGAACAATATATATGGACCGCGAACGAGGCGGCCGCATTGCGCCCCGACCACGCAAAATTCATCTACCGCGATCGCGACCGCAAAACCGAACCACACGCCTTTCGCGGCTGGTTCACCCTGAGCACTTTGCCTTCCTCCGCCACTCTTTACATTGCCGGGCCGAGCTCCGTAAAGGCTTGGTTGAATGGCACGCTCGTCGTCGATGCTGCCGCCGATCCACAATCTCCGCTTGGAACACACGTCTTCCGCGCCGGCTTACATTCCGCGATGCGGATTGGCCGTAATCTCGTCGCCATCGAGGTCGTGCGCGGCCGTGGCATTGTGGGGGCCAGCGACGCACCCGTTGTCCAGCAGCTCGCTTACGGAGAAACGCTGGTTGCGAAGATAGTTCCTGGCGCGCCAGTGCAATCCGTGTCCGCCGAGAATGGCTCCCGCGTGAGCATCGTCCAGCGCACCGCCGGAAGCTTTGAATTTGTGAGGCAATAGC
This sequence comes from uncultured Acidobacteriaceae bacterium, assembly GCA_963758785.1. GTDB lineage: Bacteria > Acidobacteriota > Terriglobia > Terriglobales > Acidobacteriaceae > Telmatobacter. The sequence goes on along the minus strand of CAVWXA010000002.1, from coordinate 111,438 downwards.
AATGCGAATTGGCCTTTCTTCGGCGCTCTTGTTCGGCCTGTCCTTCCTCACCGTGCACGCGCAAAGTGCAGGCAGCGGTTTCATCTTTCCGCCGCTTTCGAGCGGGCATGCCCTGCCCGGCACCCAGCCCGACAATCATGCCTCCACAGTCGCCGAACTCAAAGGCGGCGATGTCATGGTCGCGTGGTTCGCCGGCACAAAAGAAGGTGCGCCCGACGTCGCCATCTACGGCGCCCGTCTCCACCGTCGCCTATGGAGCGCACCTGTCGAATTAGCGCGAGCACAAGGAGTCGCATGCTCGAATCCTGTGCTCTTCCACAGCAACGATGGCCGCCTCTGGCTCTACTACAAATACGGCACAAGCCCCGGCACCTGGTTGGGCGCGCGCAAGGTCAGCTTCGACGAAGGCCGATCCTGGAGCGCTGATGAACATCTGAAGCCGGGAATTCTTGGCCCGATCAAAGACAAGCCTCTCGTGCTCCCCAACGGAGTCATCGTCAGCGGATCATCGGTCGAGTCGCCTCATAGTTGGACGGCTTGGATCGAGCGTTCAAGCGATGATGGGAACACCTGGACGAAGTTCGGCCCACTCACGGTTCCTGAAGCCATTGATGTTCCGGATGCAGCAGCCCTCGCAGCAAGCCACGAGCAAGCAGCGCCGCCCGAGAGCGCGAGCGCCGGTGTATCCAGTAAGATCTATCCGCCGTCAGCAACCACCGTCGGAATCATCCAGCCCACGGTAGTCAACCTTGGCAATCACCACCTGCGTTTTTACGCGCGCAGCCGCACCCGCTCCGCGCGTATCGCCGCCGCCGATTCCTTTGACGACGGAAAAACCTGGGGCGCGGTTCATTTTCTCGCGTTGCCCAATCCCAACTCCGGCATTGATGCTGTGCGCCTCAAAGACGGCCGCATCGTGCTCGCTTTCAATAACAGCTACAACCGGCGCACGCCGCTCAATCTCGCGGCCAGCGCGGATGGCGAGCACTTCCGCATATTCAAAACACTCGAAGATGGGCCGGGCCAGTACTCCTATCCAGCCATCGTGCAAGCCTCAAACGGGGACCTGCTCATCACCTACTCCTGGCGGCGCGAAACCATCAAATTTGTGCGCCTGCCCCTCCGACAAGTGCCCGTGGCGTCTGCTCCACATGCAGGACTCACAAACTGACGCGACCGCCGCCCGTGTCGTCAATCAGCGGCACCCTTACCCCAACCGCTCCAGACCTCGCGGATTGTTGACGTCGACATCCCCACAATGTGCAACGGAAACCACGGCAACCCGCTCATCAGAGCGCATTGACATTGATTTCGCGACGGCTTTCTCTTAACTCGCACATTCTTCACGGGAAATCTGCGGTCGCCGACTTCCTCCGCGCGCGATCCCACACACAGTTCCGCAGTTATGGGTCTGGCGCTTCTGCCGGCGTAACCCATCCACCCAAATTCGCCGTTTCCGACAAGAGAAAATAATTGTATACTCTCGAAAATAAAGTGAGTTCGTCCCCTTTGCCCACCCAAGACTACAGCCCGCAAAACATTCCGCCCTCCTTCGCTGACCCTAACTCCGGTCGCATCGTCCTTCTCGCTGACGATCTCACCGGCGCCTGCGACGCCGCCGCGGCCTTTCTTCGCTCCGGCCGCTCGGTTCGTGTTTGGTTCGGTTCCAGCGTTCAGTTTTCCGCGCCGGAGTCTGTTCAAGCCTTCAACACCAATTCCCGTGCGCTTTCACCCAGTCAGGCAGCCCGAGTCGTCTCGCGCGCCGCCACGGCTCTCGGCTCCGATCCCAACTCGCTCTTCTTCAAAAAAGTTGATTCGGCAGCTCGCGGCCCTTTCGCCGCCGAAGTGCTCGCCGCCCATCGCGCCCTCTCCACCCGCGCCGTCTTGCTCGCTCCAGCCTTTCCGGCCGCTGGCCGAACGGTTCGCGACGGAGTCCTTGAGATTCATGATGGTGCTGGAGAGCCTAAGGAAATTCCCCTCGCCAATCTCTTTCCTCTCACATCTCGATCCCACATCGGTCAGGTCTCAAGCCCCTCTGAGCTTGAACCGATGCTCAAGGCCGACAGAACCATCCTTCTGTGTGACAGCACAACCCAGGCTGACCTCGAAGCCCTCGTCCGCGCTGCGCAAGATCTGTCCGGCCTCCTCTACGCCGGATCAGCCGGGCTCGCGCAAGCGCTTGCCGGCCTGAATCAGATGCAGCTGCCAACTGCCTTCATTCCCCAGGCGCCTCAAACACTGCTCATTGTTGGATCCCCGCATCCCGTTACGAAACTCCAGCTCGAAAACTTCGACCAGGATCGCTTCGCCGGCGTCCAGCTCTTGCAAATCGGGCATCGTTTCCGCGCCGCCGCGCGCATCCGCGCCGCATTCCGTTCTTCCGCTCCCCAGGCCATCATCCTTACCGGTGGCGAAACAGCATTGCTCGCAGTTCAAGCCCTCGAAGCTCATTCTTTTATCCTCCAGGGAGAAGTCTCACCGGGTATTCCCTGGGGATTAGTGCAGGGTGGCGCGGCCCATGGCTGTGTTGTCGTCACGAAATCCGGCGGATTCGGTGCGCCCACTGCATTCAACGACATTCTCGCCGCCATTCGAGGTCCGAGCATGAGCAGGCTCGCACGCATCGCTATCAGCATCGGAGACCCGGCCGGCATCGGCTCTGAAATCGCACTCAAGGCGCTCCAGGACCCGGCTGTTTCCTCGCTCGCCCAATGGCTGCTCATCGCCGATTCTAGTCGTTCTCAATGCTGCTGGCTCGCGTTTGCGCCATCGATTCCGCCAGCCTGCCCTTTACTCTGGTTGAAGCCAACTCCCTGCCCAGCAATCACACGGTTGACTTCGGCCAGCTTCGCGCCGAGTACGGCCTGGCCGCCATCGCCTATGTCCGTCGCGCGGTGGAGCTCTGCATGAGCGGTGAGGCGGACGCCATGGTCACCGCCCCGCTCAACAAAGAGGCCGTCACACTCTCAGGCCGCGCCTTCTCAGGTCACACCGAGTACATCGCCGAACTTACTGGTGCGCCAGAGTCGCGCATGCTGCTCTACTCTGAGAAACTCGCGACCATCCACGTCAGCACGCATATTCCCCTCGAGCAGGCCTGCCGTCTCGACCGCACGCGCATCGTCCGCACCATCCAGCTTGGCAACGACGCGCTCACATGGATGCTTCGCCGCGCGCCGCGCATTGCCATATGCGGTCTCAATCCGCACGCCGGCGAGCACGGCCTGTTCGGCCGCCAGGATCTTGAAATCATCGCTCCCGCCATTGAGGAAGCCCGCGCCCTCGGCATCAACTGCTCCGGCCCCCACTCGCCCGACACCATCTTTGTCCGCGCCCTGCGCGGCGAATTCGATTTGATCGTGGCCATGTATCACGACCAGGGCCACATTCCCATGAAGCTTCTTGACTTTGAGGGCGGTGTCAACGTTTCGCTTGGCATGCCCATTATTCGCACCTCTGTCGATCACGGCACTGCCTTCGATATCGCCGGCCGCAACCAAGCCGACCCCACCAATATGAAAGCCGCTATGCGCCTCGCCGTCCGCATGGCCGAGGGCAAGCTCGCTCTCGCGAACGACAGTCATCGCGCAACCTCCGATCCGGCCCGAGTTGAAGAGCGCGCGCTGACATGCACCTCGCCGATACTCTGATCATCGCTGCTTATCTTGCCACGCTCATCGGGATCGGGATCTTTGTCGCGGGCCGGCAGAAAACAACTGACTCCTACTTTGTCGCTGGCCGCACCGTTCCCGGCTGGGCAGCCGGCATGTCGCTGCTCGCCACCATCATCACCAGTCTCACTTTCATCGCCTTCCCCGGCGCAGCCTATTCCGGCAATTGGAACCTGCTCGTCCCCAATTTGTTTTTCATCGCCGTCATCTGCGTCCATCGGACCGATTATCGTGCCATTCTTCCGCCACGCAGTTTCCATGTCGGTTTATGAGTACTTCGGCAAGCGTTTCGGCCCGGGCGTCCGCATGTATTCATCTTTCACGTTTGCCGCCGGGCACTTCGCCAAGATGGGCTTCGTCTTTTATCTTTTGGCGCTCACCGTTGCGGGCTTTACCGGTTGGCCCGTCATTCCGCTCATCGTCGGCCTCGGTGTCATCACCGTCTTTTACACATTCATCGGGGGCCTGCGCGCCGTCATCTGGACCGATGTAGTGCAGGGCTTCCTGCTCTGGACCGGCATCGCCGTCACCCTCCTTCTGCTGCTGTGTTCGCCGCATGCCCAACCCGGCGCCATGTTCCATTTGATCGCCGCCAATCACAAAACTAGTCTCGGCAGCTTCCGCTTTGACCTTGCCCGACCCACTTTCTGGACCATGGCCCTCTACGGCTTCTTCTACTATTTCCAGAAGTACACAGCCGATCAGACCGTTGTGCAGCGCTACCTGGCCGCGCAGATCTGACCGCTCTGCATCTGCGTGGCATTCAGATGGGCGCAACCTCTGTGCCTGCCAGTCTGGACCGCCTTCATGTTGATCGGCTCTCTGCTTGTGGGCTTTCTACCATCTCGACGGCCATGTGCCTCCCGCCGCGATCACGCGCGCCGATCAGATATTTCCCTATTTCATGGTCACTCAAATGCCCGTCGGCGTGGCCGGCATCTTTCTCGCTGCCCTCTTCGGCGCCGCCATGTCCATGCTCGCCTCCGACCTCAACTGCCTGGGCCTCATCCTGGTCGAGGACTTCTATTCACATTTTTTCCCCCTGAATACTGATCAGCAGCGTCTGCGCTTTGGCAGACTGGCCGTCGTTGTCTGCGGCGCGCTGGCCATCACGGTCGCTCTCCGGCTTACAGCTACACACGGATCCGCCCTCGCTCTCTACTACACCGCTGCCTCCATCGTCGCCGGCGGCCTGGCCGGACTTTTTCTCCTCGCATTTCTCTCGCGGCGCGCCGGGCGCACTGCCGCGGTTGCAGGCATCATCGCCAGCCTGCTCTTCACGGTCTATGCTGCCCTCACTCTCGACGGCGGCAAGATCCTTAACCTCCACCGCTTCAACTACCCCTGGAGCGAATACACGATCGGCGTTTTTGGCAACCTTTTGCTGTTGGCCGTTGGCCTTCTTTGTGCGGCCTTTTTCCCCGCGCCATCGCAACTCCACACCACCACACTTTGGGACTGGCTTGCGGACCGCAAGTCGGTCCGAAATGTACGCCATCCAATTGGGAGATACTCCATGAATCGTTTGCAGCAAGCTGTTCAGGCGAACGGCGGCAAGACTCTTCTCGGCGCGGCGGCCTATTTTTACGATCCCATCTTTCTCGAGATCTGCGCCCATCTCGGCTACCAGGTCATTTGGATCGAGATGGAACACGGCCACATCACCTTTGCTGAAGCCGCCGACCTGTGCCGCATGGCCGCCGGCTCCGGCATGTTGACCATGATTCGCATCCCTGACGTGCAGCCGCGAAAACGTGCTCAAAGGCGCCGAATGCGGGCCCGACATTCTCGATGTCCCCATGATCGAGACGCCCGGGCAGATGCTCGACCTGCGCGAATACGCGCGCTTTGCCCCTCGTGGCAACCGCGGCATGTTCTCTGTTTCGCGCGCTGTCAACTACGGCATTCCCGGTGGCGTCGTGGCAAAGCAGCAGAATCTCAACACCAACCTCTGCCTCATGGCGCAAATTGAGTCCAGCGCCGCGTTTGGACCGCATTGAAGAACTGGCCGCCGTTCCCGATGTCGATCTCTTCATCGGACCGGCCGATCTGGCCGCGAGCCTTGGCGAGCCGGCAACACATCGCATCCATCCGTCCGCGCAGCCGCCGCGAGAATTGTCAAAGCCGCCCGCGACCACGACAAATGCGTCGCCACGGCCTGCGCTCCTGAAGAATTCAGCTTCTGGCTCGGCCTCGGCATCGACTTGCTCTTTTGCACCAACGACATCTCCTGCCTCAAGCAAGCGGCCGGCGATATGCTTGGCGACGCCCGCCAGGCATTGCAGCAGGTTTCCAAAAATAGCGCCCGTATGCTCGATGAAACCCGTGCCTAGCGCACTTGGCGACCCATTCTGATGCCGTGCCCTGTTTCCAAAACGATCTTGCTTTCAGTCCGCGAGATGATTACACTGCTCCCCGCTGTCCCGATGAAGCCTTTTTCCCAGCTCTCCCTCGTACTCGCGCTTTTGCCCCTCGCCGCATTCGCACAAAGCGCGGATTCAAGTCATGCCTTTACCGTCCTCCACGCCGCCGATTACCACCATTACGTCGTCCAATTCGCAGCCGACGAACGTCGCAGCCACCGGCCAGCAACCCCCAGAAGAATGGCCCTGGATCGCAGTCAACGTTCCACTCTTCGACTCCTCCAATAAGCAATTCGAAGAGATGTACTACTTCCGCTGGTATTCCTTGCGAAAAGCACATCGACAAACCGCGGATCACGGCTACCTCATTACCGAATGGCTGCACCGAGCCCGACCTTCCCAACATTACGGCGCGCTGCCCGATGCGGCGCCGTTTCATCTCGGCGAAGCGCGCTGGCTGCGCGATCCGCAAATCGCCGCCGACTACGCGCGCTTCTGGGTCTCCCCAGTGCCGATCCGCGCAAGTACAGCTTCGCCCTGGCCGACAGCGTGCGCGACGTGACGCTGGCCACCGGCGACATAAACTTAGGCACCGCATGCTGCCTGCGCTGATCGCCAACTACAAGGCATGGGAAGCCAGTCAACTCGATCCCTCGGTGGCCTCTTCTGGTCGATCGACACGCGCGACGCCATGGAAAAATCCATCAGCGGCGACGGCTACCGCCCCACGCTCAACAGTTACATGGTCGGCGACGCGCGCGCCATCGCGGATTTTGCGCGCGACGCGGCAAAACCGGCAATCGCCGCCGACTACGCCGCCAAAGCCGACACACTCGAACACCTCATCGAAACCAAGCTCTGGAATCCCAAAGACCAGTTCTACGAAGTCCTTTCGCCGGCAGCCGACTCGGGCATTCGCAAAGAGAAAAGATTCAACGATCCCGGCACAACCCTGAAATTCGCCGGCGTGCGCGAGCTCATCGGCTACATTCCGTGGGAGCTACTATGCGCCTGCCACAGGCCACGCCATCGCATGGAAGCAGCTCTTCGATCCGCAAGGCTTCGCCGGCAAATATGGCCCCACCACTGCCGAACGGCGCAGCCCGCGCTTCCGCTTCGCCTCTGACGATCAATGCACCTGGAACGGTCCGTCGTGGCCCTATGCAACCACGCAAACACTGCTCGCGCTCGCCAACCTCCTCAACGGCCCCGCGCAGCCCGGGGCCCCCAACGACAGGTCTTCGTCGTTGGGGTGGAAGTCCAACATCGGCCAGCAACAGTACTATCAGCTCTTCTCGAACTACGTTCTCTCGCAGCACCTCAAACTGCCCGGCGGCCGCGTCATCGACTGGATCGACGAAGACCTCGATGCCGACACCGACGAGTGGATCGCCAAAGACATCCTGCTGGCCAAGCACAAACAAGTCGGCCGCGGCAACTACTACAACCACTCCGGCTTTGCCGATCCGCTCATCACCGGCCTCATCGGCCTGCGCCCGCGCGCGGACAGCAAGATCGTGATCCATCCGCTTTTGCCCGCCGGTGCGTGGACCTGGTTTGCCATCGACGGCCTGCCTTATCACGGCCATCTTTTGGCGATCGTCTACGACCAGACCGGCAAGCACTACAACCAGGGCCGCGGCCTCACGCTGTTTGTCGACGGCAAAAAAATCGCAAATCGCCCCACCCTCGGTCCGCTCGAAGCAGCCTTGCCCGTCGCAGGACCGCTCGCAGCCGACATGTCCGTCGGACGGAACAGGGGCCTTCAGGCTCCTGAACCCGCGGCAAAATAGATCGGGCCTTTAGGCCGGAGGAACGGTTATGAAATTCCACCTTGGAAGTTACCTTTACGGCGCCTTCATTCTTCTCGCAGCGCCCCTCCATACCCAGTCCGCGCCGTCCATCCCCATGGCGCCCATTCCTGCCGGCTCGTTCACCATGGGCGCCGATGACGTGACACTCTCACCCGCCGTCGTCAACGGCTTCGGCGTCATGTCAAGCCGCCCTGTGCACGGCGACTTCGACGAGCATCCCACGCACCAGGTCGCGCTCACGCACGGCTTTGCCATCGCCAGGCATCTCATCAAGGTCGAGGAGTTTCAGCAGTTCGATCCGTCCTACAAACCAGTCGCCGCCTATCCCACTTACGCCGCAGGCATCAGCTACAACCAGGCCGTTGCCTTTTGCGCATGGCTCACAAAAAAGACCGGCAAGCCCTACCGTCTCCCCACCGAAGCAGAGTGGGAATACGCGGAGCGCGCAGGCACGCAGACGCCATTTTTCGCTGGCGATATGCCGCCCGCTCCCGGCCACGCCAACGCGTGGGGCGTTGCCATGGGCGAGGGCACTCCCGAGTGGGTCGCCGATTGGTACGGCCCTTATCATTCCAGCGCGCAAACCGATCCCACAGGCCCGCTCCATGGATACTTCCGCGTAGTGCGCGGAGGCGGCCTCGACTTCCGGAAATCGAAACCCGGCGAGACGGTTCCCGCCATGGCGCCCTACTTCATGCGCTCGGCCAATCGCGCCAGCATGGCGCCCACCTACGCATCGAAGGAAGGCAATATCGGATTCCGCGTTGTGCAGGCGCCCACGCCCGCGCCGCATCCTTCACCGGCTGCGCAGTTCTTCTTCTGGACCGATGTAAAGCAGACCCCGGTCGATGTGCGCGAAGGACCCGATCCCGCAAAGCCCTTCTACCACGTGCACGAGCTCTTTCCCGATCTCGCCGGCAAATCGATGCCGGACGTCGGTTGGCGCGCGGGTCTAGCGCCCGGCCTCGGCATCAACTATCACAACTCGGCCGTCCAGGTGCTCGCCAATGGCGATCTCGTCGCGGCGTACTACAACACGCCCAACAAAGAAGACGATCCCGACCAGACCGTCATGGTCATGCGCCGCCGCGCGGGCGCTGAAACCTGGGACATGCCGGAGCCGTGGCCTGACTTCGCCGATGCCGCCTGCGCCGCTCCGGTCTTCTGGAACGATCACGGGCATCTCTGGCTCTTCTTCGGTTTCCCGAGGCTCATTGGCGCGCCGCCTTTCGCATTTACCACCTCCAACGATAATGGCGCAACCTGGGCGCCGATTCAGTTCCCCAACTTTCCCGCTCCCATCGGGCGATACGTTTCGCAGCCCATCAACTCCATCGTGCGCGCAAAAGATGGAACCATCTACATTCCCACCGACTCCACTGGCCGCGGCGCGAGCGGACTCAGCGCTGCCTCAGCGGTCTGGGCCACCCACGACGACGGCAAGACCTGGTACGACACCGGTGGGCGCACGGCCGGCCGGCACACGACTATCGTGATTGCGCGCAACAGCGACCTCCTCGGCTTTGGTGGCAAGGACTCTGAGATTGACGGCCACATGCCGCTCGCCATCAGCTCCGATGGCGGCAAAACCTGGGCGTCAAACCCACGCCGTTTGACGAGCTCATGAGCGGCGAGCGGCCCAGCGTCATTCGTCTCGCTTCCGGGCGGCTCTTCTTTGTCGCCGACTACAATCCCAATCACGAGAAACACATTCACAAAGACGGCGCCTACGTTGCGCTCTCCGATGATGACGGCAAGACGTGGAAGACGAAGCGCCTGCCGGCCGACATCCTCACCGTGGGTTATGTCACATCGACCCAGGGCCCTGACGGCATCATCCACATCGTCACTTCGAAAGACACGGTCAACTACGAAATCCAGTTGAATGAGGCATGGGTGCTTTCAGACGCGGAGACGCCGACGCCCGATCCGGATTCGATCGGCTCAGTCACAAAACACACCGAGAAGTGGCCCAATGGAAAACTGAAAGCAGAGTGGGGAACGGCGCGCGCCAATGACCGCGAAATCCTCCTTGAAGGCCCGCAGAATTTCTACTTCGAAAACGGTGGCCCGCAGTGGACCTCGACGTTCCATCTCGGCAAAAAAGTCGGCGAGGAAGCCTTCTATCGCGCAGACGGCTCAAAGCAGTGGATCAAAACTCACGGCTCTGATGGCTCATGGACGTGGCAAAGATTTGATGAAGCCGGCAAGCAAATCGCCGAATCCCACTGGCGCGGCAAAACCCTCCTCGACGCCACTTTCGCAGAGTCGAAGTGATCGCGCGACGCCGCATCATTCGCGCCGCAGCGGTGATAATCCCGACGCTGTGCGCGGGCCTGGCGATCTCGTCCGCGCAACCGCCTCCGGATTTGGCCTCGCAAAAATCCCAGCCTGCAAAGACGACACACGGCGCATGGCTCTTCATCTACTTCAAAGAGCCCGGAAGTCAGGGAATCTATTTCGCCCTCAGCCGCGACGGCTACCACTACATGCCGCTCAATGACGGCCAGCCGTGGCTCGCGCCCTCGCAATCGGGCGAGCTGATGCGCGACGTCTTCCTCACGCGTGGCCCCGACCACCTCTTCCACATGGACTGGACGTGGAACTGGCGCGGCAACTCCCTCGGCTACGCATCTTCGCCCGATCTGATCACCTGGTCCGCGCAACAACAAGTCCCCGTCATGGCCGACTTTCCTCAGACCAATAATGTCTGGGCGCCCGAAATTTATTGGGACTCCAAAAAATCCCAGTGGCTACTCATCTGGTCCAGCTCCATGAAGGACTCGAATGTAGGCCACCGCATCTGGTTCTCGCTCACGTCCGACTTCAAATCCTTTTCCAAACCCGCCATCTTTTTCGATCCTGGCTACGTTACCATCGACGCGACCATTTTCCACGGCCGCACCGGCCCATACCGCCTCATTTTCAAGCAGCAAAGTCTCGACCCGCTCACCTATCAGGAGCGCGTCGCATCAGGCCCAACGCTCGAAGGGCCATGGAGCAACATATCCGGCCCCATCAACGAGAGCTGGTCAGAAGGTCCTTCAGCCATTCAGGTCGGTAACCAGTTCATCGTCTTTTACGATCACTATCGCGCGCCCCGTGCCCGTTATGAAGCCGTCGCTACCACCGATTGGAAACATTGGCGCGACATCACTGCCGAAAGTTCGGTTCCCGAGCATTGCAAACATGGCAGCTTCCTGCACATCACCGACGAAGAAGCCACGCGCCTCCTCGCCCGCCACGACATACCCGCAAACCCTGCTCTGGCACCACAGGAAAATCAATGAACGCTAACCCGTTGGCCGAGCGAAGATTATTTGCTCCGCCTTCTTGCCGCGACGCAGCTAAAAGCGAATAGCTGACGGCTAGAGCATTTTTTTTAATAGTGTAGACTTGTCGTGGCGATGATCCGCGGCGAGTGAATCGATGGCGAAGCCATAGGGGGATGACCTGCGCCGTAAGTTTCTGTTTGCTTACGATCAAGGCGAGGAGACGCTGGAGGAACTTGCGGATCGGTTCCTGGTGAGCGTGGGCTGGGCGAAGAAGATCTCCGCACAACGGAACCGCACCGGGCAGGCCGAGCGGGTGCGGCACCAGCCCGGGCGCAAGTGGCGTGCCGGTGTCGCGGCGCAGCGACAGGTGATGGATTGGGTGGCATCGAAACCCGATCTGACGCTGGCTCAACTGCAGGCCAAGTTGCATAGTGAGGCGAGCATTTCGCTCAGCTTGGGTCGGATCTGGCATCTGTTGAAGAAGTTGGGTCTGCGGCTGAAAAAAAGTCACTCCACGCGGTCGAGCGGGACAGCGAAGCCAACCGCGAGCGACGCGAAGAGTTCGCGGCGCGCATCCAGTCGATCTCACCGGAACGGCTGATTTTCCTTGACGAGAGCGGTGTCACTACCTCGATGACACGGCTCTACGCACGCGGTCCGGGAGGCAGACGCATCCACGAGGCGACGCCTGGCGGTCACTGGAAAATCATGACGATTCTGGGCGCCATGAGCCTCAGCGGTATGGTCGCAACCATGACCATCGAAGAGCCTACCGACACCGATATCTTCCTGGCCTACGTTGAACACCTGCTGTACCCGGTGCTGAAGCCCGGCGACGTGGTGGTGATGGACAACTTGAGCGCGCATAAGGCGCCTGCAGTTTGCCAATGGATCGAAAAAGCCGGCGCGGAGCTGCTCTATCTGCCGCCCTATTCTCCCGATCTGAACCCCATCGAGAAGGCCTGGGCAAAACTCAAACAACTGCTTCGCGCAGCCCAGGCTCGAACCAAAGAAACTCTCGATCAGGCCATCACAGAAGCCCTGCCATGCATTACTCCCGGCAATGCCCAGGCTTGGTTCAGACTCGCACTAGATGGTCTACAGTAAAACAGAAAATGCTCTAATAGGTGTCCTATTCAAACAGCCAATCCAGATTCGGCGGTCCATTTCCGCCGCCCGTCTGCGCAAAGTTGACGTGTGGCGCAACATGCAGATCGGCAGGAATAAAGCCGAGAACGACGTACTGACCCTTGCCCAGGTCGAGTTCGTTCGCACCCGCAGGAAACGGCTTGGCCCACACCGCCATCGCAGGAACCTTCTGCGTCGCAACTGCGTTCAGCAACACCAGGTTCCACTGTTCCGTTTCAGGGTCGAGAACCGAGTTCCTTTTCGATCCGCTTCCCGCGAAGCCAACCAGAATCTGCGCCGGCTCCGCCAGGTCGAACCGCAATGTTCCACCTTCATTCGGAGAAATGCGGATTCCCTCCATGCCTGCGAGTTCCGGCGCAAGATTGTCGATCGCTGCATTCGCGCCGATAAAAAGATTCGCGCCTTTCTCTACAGTGAACGTTTCACCCGCGCCGGGTCTGAGTGTGAAGCCAACCTGTGGCATTCGCTCAACCGGCTTGTTCTCCTCAATTTCTGCGCCCGTGCTCAACTGCACGATCCGCCTCTGAAACGTCGCGAGTTCTTTTTCATACATCGGCAAGCACTGTTGCCAGTTGGGAAACTGGTTCATTCCGCCCCGAAACGGAATTTGCCGCTGCGTCGTCTCCATGCTGGTGGCCGTCCGATACGCCGGTCCCGCAATCTCCGTCAGCTCTTTAAACTTCTCGACACTCTCAGCTAACAGCGTCTCTGCCCGCTGCAAATGCGCAGCATCGCGATCGTACCCGTAAAGTAGAACTTGCTCCGCAGCCTTTGTCTTCGCGTTGTAATACTGCATCAGCAGCGCGATGGCGTGCATATCGTTCACCACGCGCTCGTACTCATCCTTGTTCTTTGTTATTAAGGGCGCAGCTGCCTCCGCGGTTTCGAGCGCCTTCCCGGATGCATCAACCATCTCGTCGCTCACAGCGATCGGCGTCTCGCCGTGGTGGGGCACATGCTTTACCTCCTCCGCCACATCCTCATCAAGACGCTCGCCCGGCGGCGCATCCCCGGTCCACAGCGTCACTGCGGGATTGAAACGGTCCGGGTCAATCAATTGCGGCATCGTCATGCCCAGCGTGAGCGCCTGCCGGTTCCCCTCGGTAATCCCGATGCGAGGCAGAAGCCTCGGCTGGCATGGTCCGGCCAGCGAATACGCCTCGAGAAGTTTCTCGCCTGCCTCCGCCGCGCCATATCTTTCCGCAAACCGCGCGGCCCAGTATGCATGCTCTTTCTCGGCATCGCGATTCGGATTCCATGCGTAGCGGCCCCAGGCAGCGAACCATATCCAATCGCGATCGGTCTGCAACAACGGCGGCTGCGTATCGTCACCCGCGTAGGGCCAGTCCCAATAGCGAAGCGGATAAAGATGCAGCCCCTCGATCCCGATGCGCTGAAAATTCATCTCCGTTTGCCGAATAAAATCCGGGTCGCCCCACCGGAACGGCTCGAGATTCGATAGCAGGTGAATATTGGCAATAGCCACGTTCGAGCTCTCCGCCAGCATTTTGAAGCGGTCCAGCACCAGGCCGCGCACATTTGTCCAAGTAAGTGATTCGCCGTTCCACTTGGACAACGTGTCAATGTTCACGTAAAGCGGCGGAGCTTCTTTCATCACTGCGTCGATGTCGGTTGCGTGATCGCGCACCACGATCGGCGGCTCCGTTGTGATGCCCGCTTCCTTCAATCCGTCCTTCACGCCGGGAATAATCGTCTGCGCCAGCCACTCCGCGCCGTAACGCGGCGCCAGCGCCTCGCCAAGCGTCATCATCAGGCCGGCATGCGGATACTCACGCACAAACTCCGAAATGGCATAGCGCGTGTACGCGCTAGCCTCCGCATTCGGCGCCGACAAGTGATACGGCAAATGGTGCGCGCGCGCAAACGCGTGCGACAGATGAATGTTGTAGAAACCCTGTAGCACCCAGATCCCGCGCCGGTCGGCCTCGGTCGTGAGCCACTTGAACATCGCGATGTTCTGGTCGAGTTGCGCGGTGGGTAATTCCTGCGCCTCCGGATATTTTGGCAACTTCAGCAGGCTGGTAAACGGATGCCCATTCCATAAATAGAGCGTGTTGTAGCGCTCCTCCGCGAGCATGTCGAGATACTTTGTCCACTCGGCCTTGTCGTAGAAGAACGGAAAATTCTGCGGCGTATAAGGATAGTCGTACTCGGCCCCCTCGTACGTGATCTCCTGCTTCTGCATGCCGATGCACGTGCCGCGCAGCTTCAGGGCCGGATGCTCCATATCATCGATACCCTCCGGCAGGGCCTTCGCCGCCCGAACGCGATCCGCCAGTTCCAATTCGCCGTACAACACTCCCGATGGATCGCTCCCTGTCACAATCCAGGTCTTGCCAATCTGCTTGACGAGAAACGCCTCTTCAGCCTGCGGCCAGAACTCTTCGAGATCGAAATGCTTGAGTTCCGGTGCGCTGCGCACCGCAACCAGCGCGCGCGCACCCTCCGGCACTGCAGACACATTTGCAAGCGCCACGCGCAGTTTTTCCGCGCCATACAACTCGCGTGCCGTCGCGCTCTTCGCCGTCGTCACCCTCACTGGCGCTGCGTGAAGTGCCGCGCACCAGGCGAGTACCCCAATGGCCATCGTTGCGCAAACGGCAAACCGCATTTCTCCCGACTTTTCCCGTTTCATCACTCGATCCAGTCCCTGGCCCACCGTTTCGCTCATCTCAACGCATCAGCGCACTCGCCCATCGGCAACCGCCCTCGGCATTCATAGCCAAACGCTAACGGTTAAAAGCTAAGAGCTGGCATTTTCAAACAGCACCGCCATATACGGCTTGCCACTAAGAGTGATTTTGCTTTTGCCCGTAAAGGTTCCCGGCACCGCACTCGTCGTCATTGCCCACGGATCGATCATCGTAGCTTTGAACTTCTCATTTTCCGGCAGCGGAAACTCGTACTCGCCCACGCAGTGATAGTCGAAGTAATACAGAATCGGCCCGCCCGAATTGCCTGCATTCAAATAATATGGATTCTCCGCAGCCATCAATCCCGTCGTCCCCGAACTCTCCAGCAGTTTGCGCAAAAACGTAATGCGCGCTGGGCTCGTTCCATGCAACTCGCCTGCATCGGACCACACCGGTCTTCCACCTGTCGTCATAAACGTCTCGCCGTGCGTGGCGTACACCCCAAACATAGTCGCGCGCCAAAAGCGGTGCGTCATCTCCTCCGCCGACAGATTCCCCCACCGCCGCGAGATATTCCCCTCGTACTGGATTTCGTCGTAAACGATCGGCTTGTTCCATGCGGCCAACCGTTCGGGCGATTTTTCGAAGTCGTACGTCTGCAGGCTTGCGTGGCTGCACCAGGGCTTCGCGTAGTCGTACATCACACGGCTATAGTGAATGGATCGCAGCCGGCTGTACGGATCGTTCTCTTCCACGATGCGGAAGAATCGATCCCAGTCCGTCATCGATTTCGACCGCACCAGGTCATATTCATTGGCGATCGACCACCATACATTCCGGAATGCGGAAAGCCTTGCCACCGCGTAGCGCAGATAGTGGTCGTCTGCCTCTTGCCCCATCGCCTTGAAGCCCCATGCATCGTAAGAATGGAACAGGATCACATCCGCCTCGATCCCAGCGGCCATCAAATCCTGGATTCGCTCTTCCACATGCCGGAAATATGCTGGATTCAGCCGCGCCAGATCGAACTGCTCTTTGCTCTTTCCGTTGTCTTCAAGGTTTTCCGCGCTCTCGGGCAGAGCCGCTCCGATCCGCTCGAACGGCATCGCTACCGGCTGCAATTTCCCCAGCGGCTTCGGCAGCAGGCACATCCGCACTTTATTGAATCCAGCTTGTCGCAAATTCTTGAGCGTCTCATCTCCATATGGCGGCCCGATAAATCCATAGGAGTAGCACGTCGTCCCGAACGGAAAATACGGTGTCCCATCCGCATATTGAAAGTGAAACTGATGTGCCGTTCCCACTGGCCCACGATTCCCAGCACCCGCCGCCACGCACTCGAATTCCCCCGCCTTTCCCGCCAACTCCTTCACGTTGCTCGTCGTTTCAAAACTCCAGCGCCCCTCAGAATCCGGAGAAAAGCGCACCTTGTAGACCCCATCACCGTCGTAGAATCCCGCCACATCCACGGTCCGCTGGTCAAGCGAAAAGCGCGCGCCAAACTCGACATCCACAAAAGGATTCCCGGCCGAAGTTGCACGCGCTTCCGTCTCAAACATCCCCCATTGCTCCACCTTTTCCCCACTGGCATTTGCCGGAGCGGCCACAGCCGTTGTTGGTACCAGTCCGCTGACCACCGCTCCCGCTCCCAGTTTCATCAGCTCTCTTCGATCCATCAACCTTCGCTCCTCATCCCTCGTTCGCCTGCTTTTGAGCCACGGCAACCCCGCGGGTCCACAATGAAAATTCACGAATTTAAAGGCATTTGTCTCATCGTCAATCCAGGCAAGCCTGTTCTACACACCGCAAGTCAGCGTGTCAAACCCAATGGAGAAAAATGGAAATTATTGCACAAATTGGCGAGCCGACGTATAAAGGCTCTTAACGCATCGTCGCAAGGTAGAAAGCATAGGTCGCACTCTTCCATGCCTGGCAAGTTCGAATCATCCTCAACGGCACAGAAACCTGCTCGGCGCCGCATCCCGAAATGGGCGCTCCATACCAATGACGCGTCCTCCAACGAGCAATATTACCTTCGTTCTATCGGTCGGGCCCTCGACGTTCTCGACAGCTTCGACGGCAAAGCGCCGTTGGCCCTCAAGGAAATCAGCAAGCGCACCGGCCTTCCCGAATCCACGCTCTTCCGCGTGCTGCTCACTCTTGAAAAACATGGCTTCCTGCGCCAGGCGATGGATGGAACTTACCAGCTCGCGCCCAAGCTGCGCTTCGGCTGGCTCGTCGAGGAGGCCAACGCATTGCGTGACAAAGTGCGTCCCGAATTGGAGCGCCTCGCCCAGCGCTTCAATGAAACCGCCAGCATGGCCTACCTTTACGACGACCGGATCCATGTCCTCGACTCCATCGAAACCTTTCACGAGATCCGCATGTCGAACCGCGTCGGCCGCGTCCTTCCTCCTCATTGCAGCGCGATGGGCAAGGCGATCACTGCCTTCCAGGACCGTTCCATGGCCGAGCAGATTATTGAGATCTATGGCCTGTCGCGCCGCACCGAACACACCATCACTGACCGCGCGCGCCTCTTTGACGACTTCGCCGAAATCCGCAGAACCGGCATCGCCTGCGACCGCGAGGAATCGGTCATGGGTGGCATTTGCCTCAGCGCTGCCCTTCGCCCCGCTGGCCAACCCGTCGTGGCCGCCATCAGCCTCTCCACTCCCATCGTCCGCATGACCCCGGCGCGCGAAGAACAAACTCGCAATGCGGTTCTGGAGGCTGCCATCCGCGCTGTTGAAAATTAGCCGCCGGCGCATGCCATTCCGCTTCAATCACACCCGTGCCTGCTCTGCGCCGCTCCTGTTCCGTCCCCGCGCTTTTGCCCCCGAAATTGTTCCGCGCTGCGGAACCTTGCGGACCGTGAGCCGGAACCCACTACCTTCAACTATCTTTGTTTTCCTTGTGTTAACGATCCCGTGCCTTTAATTTTCAGAGTACGTAACTAGTTCTCCGATTTGGCTTGACACTCCTCTCGCTCAGTCTTACCTTTGCAAAGCTCCAGTAAGCGTTAACTTCGCTGCGCCCCAAATCGCTGGATTCATCCATGAACCATCGCCTGCCGATATTGCAGACGTCGTACTCCCTGGCCGAGCATTCAGTCGGCTCGGCGATGCATGCCTTCTTGTGTGCTGTCCAAAAACACATACCGATTCGCTACTGCCGCAACCGTATTTCAATAGGAGGCTCTCTAATGAAACGCTTGGTATTGCTTCTTCTCGTCGCCATCGGCTCCTATGCCTATGCGCAAGACTCCCGCGGTTCGATCACCGGACAGGTGACGGACCCCACCGGCGCCGCAGTCTCCAAAGCCGCGGTCACCGTCACCAGTACTGATACCGGCGCGGTCACTCGTGTCACTTCCACTTCAGACGGTTTCTATACCGCTCCCAGCCTGATGCCCGGCGGATACACCATCAAGGTCGATGCTCCGGGATTCAAGAGTTTTGAGAGGACGGGAATCACGGTTCAAACGCAGCAAAACGTCGCGATCGGCGTCAAGCTTGATGTGGGCGCGGCTTCTGAGCAGGTAACGGTCTCGTCTGCGCCTCCGCTTATCGACACAGCAGACGCATCCACTGGGCAAATTTTGACCACCGACGAGGTGCAGGACCTGCCCAGTGACGGCCGGTCGCCGCTCGGCTACGCCCGCATTGAATACGGTGCGGTGGTCAAGGGCAAACATGCTCTCGGCGGCGCTTCGCCCGTAAGCAACAGCACGGTCGACGATTTCTCCCTCGGTGGCGGCAACTCGTCATCGAACGAACTGCTGCTCAACGGCGTCCCGAACATGCAGGACAGCGGCCGCACTGCCGGCTTCAGTCCCGAACTCGACGCGGTCAATGAAGTCCGCGTTGACGTCTTTGGCGCCAACGTCACCTACGGCGATACTTCCGGCGGCACGGTGAATATCACCACGAAGAGCGGCACCAATCAGTTCCATGGTTCGGGAAGCTGGTTTTACCAGGCCGCCGGCTGTTCCGGTCTCGATGGAAACTTCGTGAACCGATCCGCAAACAACTGCGATTGGATGTCCGCGCTGCCCTATCTCACGCCAACTGGAAAAGCCGCGCCCAATGCAACCCATGAGAATCAGCTCGGCGGCACCATTGGCGGGCCAATCTGGATTCCCAAGGTCTTCAACGGCCGCAACAAGCTGTTCTTCTTCTACGCGTACGAGACTTATCGCGGCCAGCAGCCTCCTGCACAAACCGTCGGCACCGTCCCCACTCAGGCAGAGCGCACCGGCGACTTCTCTGCGTTGCTGGCATTGGGAACTGCGTACCAACTCTACAATCCCTACTCGGTCACTGGAACAAGCTCAAGCTACACCAGGGCTGCAATCCCCGGCAATGTCTTCTCCAATGCAGGATTGACACTGAGCCCGATTGCCCAGGCTTATTTGAAGGCTGTCCCCATGCCCAATTACTCGGGATCGACAACCAAGGCCGACGGCGAGAATAACTACTTCACCTACACTCCCACCGTGCAGGATTACCGCTCGCACATGGGCCGCATCGATTACAACCTCGGCTCAAAAGACAAGCTCTTTGGAATTGCCCAGCGCAGCCGCTACCTCGTAACGGCCAGCAACTACTTTCACAACGCTTTGACTGGCACGGAATCCGATCAAATCATGGCAGGCGGCCAGATCGAGGAAATCCATACCTTCTCGCCCACTCTCTTCCTCGACACGCGCGGCAGCGTCACTCGGTATGACAACACCAACGGCGTTTCCAGCGGCGGCATCAGCCCCACGACCTTTGGGTTCCCGGGATATCTCGCTCAGAACGCCACGACCATCGCGTTGCCGGTCATCTCATTCACCGATGCCAGTAATCCCCTGGCTTACAGCAACGAAGCTGGATCCATTGAGAACTTCGACACCATTCAGTTATTTTCTACGGCGACCAAGATCTTCGGGGCGCACACCTTCCTCGGTGGCATCGACCTTCGCGCCTACAAGGGTTCCTACTTGACTCCGGGTTATGCCGACGGTCAATTCACTTTCACGAATTCTTCGAATTTCAATCCTGTTGCCAAAAGCAACACGGCAGCTCCCGCTACCTTCGGCAGTTCCCTGGCGCTCTTCATGCTCGGTATTCCGAACGGCGGCCAGGAGAACATCACCCCTGCGTTCCAATACAACAGCTTCCTCAATGCCTTCTTCTTCCAGGATGATTGGAAGTTAAAACCGAACTGGACCATTAGTATGGGCGTTCGCGTCGAGCATGAGATTCCGGTCAATGAGAGCCAGAATCGCATGGTCAATGGCTTCAACCCCACGGCCACCAACGAAGTCACGGCCGCGGCAGAAGCGAACTACGCGGCGCATCCCAACTCGCTTCTTGCAGCGGGGTCTTTCCTGCCTGTTGGCGGCGCGACCTACGCCTCACCCAGCAATCGCTACCCCTATCATGTGGCGCCCGTCTACGTCAGTCCGCGCCTCGGTATCACATGGTCTCCGGATTTTACACACGGCAAGGGCGTGGTCCGTTTGGGATTCGGCATTTATGACAATCCCTTCAACGACTACAACCAGGGCCAGACCTACGGCTACTCCGCAACCACTGCCTACGTGCAGACTAGCAATAACGGGCTTACCAACAGTTCCATCACGGACCCATTCCCGACGGCGACGAACCCCATCCAACAGCCGACCGGCAACACGCTCGGTGCGAACGCGAACCTCGGCGCCAAGATGGTCTACTACCCCTCGTCGGTCAGGGTGCCCTATGCGGAGCGCACCAGCGTCGACATGCAATATCAGATTGGAAATACCATCCTTGTCGACCTGGGGTATATCAACAACCACCAGGTGCATCTCTCTTACAGCAACACGGTCGACGCAATTCCACTGCTGCCCTACCTCAGTCGCTCGCAGTACTACGACCAGGTCGCAACCAACCTGCTCACAGGCACAACCTTCAAGAACGGCGGCCCGCCAACAACGAACGTCACCAACCCCTTCAAAGGACTTCCTGGCATAACCGGCAGCCTCTCCACATCCAGCACCATCGCTCCCAATCAGTATTTGGAGACATTCCCCGAGTTCGCTTCCAGTTCTGTCACGTCGCAGTTGAACCCCGGTTCCTCTTCCTTGTACAACGCGCTCAACGCGCGCGTCGAGAAGTTGATGGGCCACGGACTCACCGTGAATGGCGTCTTCGAGTGGTCGCGCCTGCTGGGCACATTCAACCAGCTCAACCCGGGCGATGTGCTCAACTACGGTGAGACAACCTCCGATTATCCCTTCCACTTTGCCGGCTACGGAACCTACCAGATCCCCATCGGCCGCGGTCGACAATTCTTCTCGAATGACAATCGCATCGTCGATGGATTTGTCGGCGGATGGCAAGTCTCGCCCATCTACCAATTCCTCTCCGGTACGCCGATGTCCTGGACCTCCCCCGCGATTTACACCGGCAGCGGCTATCGGGACTTCCAGAACGTCCAGCACAGCTCTGCCAACGTTACCGGCGGACATGTATTCAACACTGCGGTATTCGACACGCGCACCGTTGCGAACAGCGCCTACCCTGTCAACAACGACCCCACCAATGTGAGCGCTACAAGCCCCTACAACCCTGACATTCAACCGACTGGCAATAACTACCGCACCTTCCCGCAGTACTTGCTGCGCCAGGACTACACCAGCAACTGGGACGCCACGTTGGAGAAGGATGTGAACACTTGGGAGAACGTGAAAATCCAGTTGCGCCTCGACGCTTTCAACCTGCTCAACCGGCCGCAGTACAATACGCCCAACGTCAGCCCCACGTCGAGCTCCTTCGGTACCACCAGCGGCGTTTATAGCGGCACCTTCGCCCGTCAGTT
Organism: uncultured Acidobacteriaceae bacterium; assembly: GCA_963758785.1. GTDB lineage: Bacteria > Acidobacteriota > Terriglobia > Terriglobales > Acidobacteriaceae > Telmatobacter. The sequence goes on along the minus strand of CAVWXA010000002.1, from coordinate 89,663 downwards.
CCAGGTAGGCGCGCGCGTAGCATTCTAGAACTGCGCAAGTAAGTTCGTAGACCAAAGCAAGGCGGGGGATGCATCGGCATCCCCCCGCTTTTTGCTGCCCGCTCGAATGATTCAAAACGGTAGAGCGCGTAGCACCGTTCTCCAGACCGGGGTCCCCACGGACAGGTCTGCGTCTGTGGGGTGGAAGACCGGCTGTCATGGCGGCATCCATGCCGCCATTCCGCATCGCCGCTTCCCGGCGCGTCGCCGGCTCTATTCAAACCGGTACAACGTCACCTTCTCTGTCCGCACCTCGCGCGAATCGAATCGCCAGGCCTGGCCCTGGTCGTTCTCGTCGCCATTCAGCCGTCGCCCCGCAATCCAATTTCCGTCCTCGAACTTCCCTTCCGTCACCGCGCCGATGCCGGCCGGTCGCCCGCTCTCGGCAAGCGGCGTAAACGAAACGCGGAACCCCTTGCCCACGCCAAGAAACCCATCTTTCCCGTCGGCCATAATCATTCCAAACCCGCTCTCCGCGGTACCGCCGAAGATGCTGTCCAGACTCACGTGCAGCGTGTATCCATTCATCGTAAAATCCACCGAGCGTCGGTCGCGGTCGAGCAAGAATCCGTGCACGTCTTCGGCGCTCTGGTGCTCCAGCAGCAGCGGCGTCACCGCCGCGATCGCCTTGTAGCTTTCCCCCAGTGGATCGCTGTCGCCGGCCTCTGATTCAATCCCGAACGGCGAAAAACCCAGCCCTGCCTCCTCGCCCAGCGCGTAAAACACATTGGCCGCGCCTGCCGCGCCGCCGCGCGTCTCCGGCATATATAAAGGATTGCCGCTGCGATGGTAACGCTGGCACCACTCTTCGAAATTCGATGCATACAAATCGGGAGAATAGAAATCCAATCCCGGCCCCGCCGCCTTCCACACATCCACCACGCGCGGCTGCGAACCTCCGCTCGGATAGCCACCCGGCGGTATGTTGTCCGACGGCAGCCAGGTGTTCACATACATGGGAATGTCGTACTCCGCCTTCCCGCTCCGCGCCACGCCTTGAATGAAGCTCGCGTACTGCCAGGCCATGAAGGTCTCGTCCGCCCTCTCGCCTTCGCCGAACAATTGGGTCCAGGTTCCCGCTGTTTTCGCGCCGTTCGCCTCCCACAGATCGCGCAGATCCGGATACAATTCGTCCCGGTTCGCCTTGAGATACGCGGTCAACTGTTCGGGAACGGCGCCCGCAAACGCCTTGTTTGCGGCCTCCGAGCGGTCGCGCGAGTCTCCCAGCACGCCCACTTCGTTTTCCACCTGTATCATCAGCACCGTGTGCTGGCCCCCGTCCACTTCCTTGATGTGGCGCATCAATGCCGCAAAGGCACGCGCATCCGCTTCCCGCGTGGCCGCGCACAGCGGGCTCAGGATCTCTACCTCGTTCCCATGCTCTACAATGCGCTCGAACCGCCGCGAGTCCTGCTTCACCCACACCGGCGCGTAGCTCGACATCCCGTTCTTCCACGACGCCAGCCACAGAAACACGATCCGTTCTTGCGACAGCCTCGCCTGGTCGATGAGCCCGTCCACCAGCGTGAAGTCGTATTTGCCTTCCGCGGGCTCAATCAACTCCCAGCTCAATGGCGTCACTACCGTATTCAGCCCCATTGCCGCAAGCTTGGGCCAGATCGGCTTCATGTATTCGAGGTTCGATGAAGAAGAATTGTGCAGCTCGCCCGAAAGCATCAGGAACGGCTTGCCGTCCACGATGAGCTGCGTTGCCGCGCCGCGCTTCTCAAGATGCGGCGCTCCATTCTCCTGCGCACTCAGCAACACCGCCCCAGCGCCAAGGCACAAGAGCCCATTGAGAAGGATCGAAATACGACTCTTCATAACGGCACGAAGTGTACCACGCAGCTCTCGCCGTCAAGTTGCGCCAGGGCCGTCTGCACAAATCGGATTGTAAATGGGCACGACTTCATTCGTGCCGCGGGAGGCTCACAAGAGATGACGCTTCAGCCCCTGAGGGTATGTCTTTTGGGCAACGATGGCGTTTATGCAAGCAGTCCAAGGGCTATTTATCGATCTGCCCGCCCCGCCGCGCATTCCCACACGCTCGCGTTTTCCCGGCTATATCCCTGATCCCGATTCCTGCTATCAGAACCGATACAGGATACCCATAGTTCCGCGCGCATTCCAGGTTCGATTCGTGGAGTTGCCCAGCTGCGGAGTATTGCCAGGCAGTGAGAATGACGCGGCCACGCGGTCGCCGGTAAGTTGCACAGCAAAATGGCGGTTCAAGCTGTAGGCCAGGCCCCCGCCAAAGCCCCCCGCAAAGGAAATACTGGGCGTGATGTTCTCGCCCCCGGTATGCTCTCCGCCCAGTTCGGCAAAAAACACTCCGCTCAGGTTCTCATAGAGCGTAGCGTGAACCGCCGGCCCCACCAGGAAGGAGTACACCGACGGGTTGCCGGGATTCGGTAGATCATGGTGGCCGGTCCCTATCTTGTAATAGTCCACCGATCCCATGAGCTGAAAATATTTTCCCCAATCGCGGGCCACTGTCGCCTTTCCGCCCAGCAATCCGCTGAACGAAACGGGTACCTGCCTGAGGCGGGTATAAGCAAAGCCCACGTATGCCTCGTATTTGGTTGAAGGTGTCTGTGCTGCTCCCGGCGCCGCTTCCGGATTCACCTGGCTCATAGCCGGCATGGTTCCCAGCGAGGCTCCGGCCGCGCCTAAAAGTAAATACAACAACGTCCTCTTCAACGTGAAAACTCTCCTCAATCCATACCGTGTTCGAACAAACCTGCCGCTCCCGGGTCTTGCTCCGGAGCTGGCATCATGGCTGGTTTCCGGTACCTTCTTAGACTACCCTTTACCCCCGCCTTTCACGAAGTCCGGCTGGCGCAGGATCTGTCCATGTCTTTGACTGGTATTGCTCCAAAAAGGCGCGAATCCTTCTCGCAGCCCGTCTTGTGCGGTGGCTCCGGCTTACGTCCCCCGGTTCGCGGTCAGCTTTTTTCCAGGTACCACGGAATATTGATCACAATAATGCGCCGGTTGCCGCGCATCAGCAACACCACCTTCAGCAGGTCTGAGCGCCGATTATGCAGCATACCCTCCCACCAATGCCGTACCACCAACTCGGGAATGAGAACACATACTTTGCACGCCTCTCGTTCACGCTCCACGTTCAGCACATAGTCCACAATCGGCTGCAGAACGTAGCGGTATGGCGATTTCAGTGTCACCAGCTTGGGCACACAACGCCCGGCCGCGCGCAGCGGCTCGGCAATGTCCTTCTCCCATGCATCGCAAAATGGATCGGGATCGTTGCTGGTTCGCACGTGAACGCAACGAATGTCGCCGGACATCGATAGCGCGAACGAAAGCGCCTTCTCGCTGATGCGGCTCCAGCGGTCGATCGGCACCACCACAATGGGTTCGCCCACGTCGGCGGGACTAATGGGCCGGTCAAGATCGATCTCCCGATTTACACGAACATAGTGCCGTTTTACTGCCCGCATGAACAGGATCATGACCACCACCAGCAGCGCCGTGATCCATGCCCCTTCCGCGAACTTTGCGACTAGCACCACCAGCGTAGTGATACCCGTGGCCACGGCGCCCGCGCCATTCAGCATCATGCGCAGCTGCGCGCCTGTGTGTTTGCCCGTCAGTGCAACCGAGTGCGCCTTCGAGCTTGCTTTCTTTGCCGTGCTGGGGACGAGTTCGCTTCCCCGATCCGACGCCTGCCGCCTCCAGTGCATCACCATCCCTGCTTGTGACAGCGTGAATGCCATGAATGCGCCGATCGCATACAGCGGAATCAACCGGTCCGTCACTCCGCCGAAGATGATGAGTAGCAGCGCGGTCAGTCCTACCAGCACGTAAATGCCCCATGAATAGAGCAGCCGCCGCCCGCGAATCAGGAAAATCCGCGGCATGTAATCATCCTGCGCAATCACCCGCGTCAGCCGCGGAAAATCCGCAAACGCCGTGTTGGCGCTCAACGCCAGTACCAGCAGCACTGAAGCGATGGTCACGTAATAGAACCAGCCGTGCCCCATCACCGCGCGCGTCAGCATTGAAAGCACGCTCTCGTAGCCCGGGCCCCCTGGGTCGGTCGCCGCAATCCCGTAGGCGCGGCACAGTAGCGCGATCCCGGCCAGCAGGATGGCCAGCAGAAAGATAATGATGGTCAGCGTGATCTTGGCGTTCTTGCGCGTGGGCTCCCGGAACGCCATCACTCCATTGCTCACCGCCTCCACGCCCGTCATCGCCGTGCAGCCCGATGAAAAAACCTTCAGCAGCAGCCACCAGCTCACCACTTCAGTCATTGGCGGTATCGCAGGCAAAGGTGTGATCGCATGCGGATGCCCGGCTGCCTGTACCGTTTGCCATGCACCCACCGCGATCACAATCAGCAGCGTTGCCGTGAACAAATACGTCGGAATCATGAACACCACGCCCGTATCGTGCACGCCGCGCATGTTCACCATCGTCAGCATCGCCAGCACGACGAGGCAAATTTCAAGCGTATGCGGTTGCAGGCTGGGCACGGCAGAAATCAGCGCGCCGACTCCCGCTGAAATGCCCACCGCCGCCGTCAGCACGTAGTCGATCATCAGTGCCGCCGCTGCCAGCAATCCTGCGCCCCTGCCCAGGTTCTCGCTGGCCACCGTGTACGAGCCGCCGCCGTGCGGATAAGCCTCGATGGTCTGCCGGTAACTGAAATACACAATCGCCAGCAGGATCACGATCGCCGTGCTCACCGGCACGATGTAGCGCACCCCAACCAGCCCCAACGGAATCAGCAGTGTCAGCGCCGCCTCTGGCCCGTATGCAGCCGAGCTCAAGGCGTCGAGCCCGAACACCGGAATCCCCGCGATGGGACCGATGTGTTCGGCCCGCTCTTCGCTAGTGGCGAGCGGCCGCCCAAACAGCAGATTGAAAATTTGTGTAGCTGCACTCATCGGGAATTGCCGGCGGCCGGGGAGTCATCGCGTCGATGCGCCGCCGAAGCCAGTGTCTCATGGCGAAGCAAGGAGTCCAGATTAGAAAACCGAGCCCGGAAAACATGGCGGTCGCCTCAGCGCTGTTCCGCATCCGTCGCCGCCGGCAGCGTGAACAGGAACCTGCTTCCTTTGCCCAGTTCGCTCTCTGCCCAGATGCGCCCGCCGTGCTGCTCCACGATGCTGCGGCACAGCGCCAGTCCCAGTCCGGTGCCGCCCAGCGCGCGCGAGTCGCTGGCATCGCCCTGCTGGAATCGCTCGAAGATGCGCTCCAGCTTCTCCGGCGCAATGCCGCGCCCCTGATCCTCGACCATGAAGCACACTTCACCCGCCCCTGAAACGCTCGCCCCTTGCACATTGCCGCTCACAGCCTCGCGCAGCCAGCCGGATGGTCGTGCCTTCGGCGGTGAAAACTTGATGGCGTTGCCCACCAGCTCGTTCAATACCTGCAACACCCGCTCCTCGTCGGCAAAGACCGGCGGTGCATTCGCCTCGATGCGGAAATCGATGCGCGCCTGCGTGGCCGCGTTGTGCGCCACATCCGCCGCGCGCCGCAACAGGACCATCGCTTCCACTGGCTCGCGTTGCAGCGGCAGCCGCCCCTTCTCCCCGCGGTCGAAATCCAGAATGTCGTTCACCAGCCGGATCAGCCGGTCGCAGTTACCGATCGCCATATCGATCATCTGCCGCTGCTTCTCCGGCCGCTTGTCCAGCGAGCCCGATTGAACCAATCCCAACGATGCGCGCAGCGAGGTCAGTGGCGTTCTCAGCTCGTGGCTCACCGTGGAAATGAATTCGTCCTTCATCTTTTCCAGTCGCCGCCGCTCGCTCACGTCCTGGAACGCCACCACCATGCCGTAGATGCGCCCATCTTCCAGGAGCGGATTGGCGCTGTATTCCACCGGAATCGCAGTGCCGTCCTTGCGCCAGAAGACCTCGTCCCTCATGCGGATTGGCTCGCATCGCCGCAGCGCCTGCAAAATCGGGCTCGTCGATCTCGAATAGGGCGTTCCGTCCGCGTGGCTGTGGTGGATCAGTTCATGCACGATCGCGGCCCACCAGCTGCATCGGCCGTGTATCCCAGCGCCTTCGCGCCGGCTTCGTTGATGAAAGTCACCTTGCCGTTCAGATCGATGCCGAAGATGCCGTCGCCCACCGCTTCCAGAATCAGTTCGCGCTGCCGCGTTGCCATGTGCAGCGCCTCTTCGGCTTCGTACTGCTCGGTCACATCCATGCCGTGGTTCAGCACAAACGGCCGCTCGCCCGGCAGTTGCATGCGCCGGCTGCGCACCGCGATGCGGCGATACACGCCATCGCTGCGCCGCAACGGCAATGCGCCCTGCCACTCTTCTGCGCTCTCCAGCGTGTTCAGGCAATCCTGGAATGCCGCCGCTCCCTCGGCGTCCATCAACTCCGTCACCATGCGCCCCACCAGCGCCTCGGCGCGATAGCCCAGCGTCTCGGCGGTAAACGCATTCAGCGAAGTCAGCCGGCCCTCCATCGAGCAGGTGAAGACAAAACCCAGGCTGTTCTCCACCACCTCGCGGTAGCGGGCCTCGCTCTGCAAGCAGCGTCTTCTCCATCTCGCGCTGGTCGGTCACGTCCTGGCCGCTCACAATCAGGTATTGAATTTCCCCGTTCGGTCCCTGCAGCGGCCGCAGCGTCCAGCTCACGCGCCGCGTTCCGCCGCCCGCTGTCCGCCACACCGTCTCGTGCGGCCCGGATACCTGCCCCGCCGAGGCCTCGCGCAGTTTGCCCGCCGCCCACTCGCGGTCGTCCGTCTCCAGAAACTCCTCCACAAACGGCCGGCCCACTGCAGTACGCCAGGCTCAGCCCCGTCAGTTGCGCGCAGGGATAATTCATCCGCACCACGCGTCCAGCCGTGTCCAGCACCGTCACCAGCGCCGGAATCGAATCCAGCGTAGCGGCCACAAAACAGCGCTCGATCGCCAGCGCGCGCTCCGTGCGCTGCCTCTGCCGCTGCGCCTGTTCCTGCAGCCGGATGCGGTTGTACAGCTCCAGCCGCGTCACCGCCTGCCGGCCCAGAATCTCCAGCAGCGTCAGATGTTCCGGCTTGAACGCGTTCGGCCTGCGCGCCAGCACCGCCATCGTGCCGATCATCTGCTCTTCGCTTGAAACCAGCGGCGCCGCGGCGTAGGACAAGGCAGGAACTGGCGCCCGGCAGTGGAATACCCTCGGGAGGAAATTGCGGATCCTGGCCGGCATCCGCGATCAGCATCGGCTCGCCCTTCTCCAGCATCCACTGGCATGCCGTCGCTAGCGCGCGGCTGGTCCGTCGCCTTGAATCCGAAGCGCGCCTTGAACCACAGCCGGTTGAAGTCCATCCAGCCGATGTACGCATAGTCGGCGTTGCACAAGACCGCCGCGAGCTCGGTGAGCTCATCCAGCGCGGGATCGGGGTTGCGATCGAAGATGCTCAGCTCCGGACGCACCACCGCATCCTGGTTCTCTCCAGCTTGCGAACCGAGAAGCGCGCATCATAGATATACGTACCCGATTGTCAGTATCGAGGACGATTGACGAACTTGGCTCTGCCACAATTCGGTCAATTTGTGGAAAGCAAGGTACAACCGAAGTACCGGCGATTTTTCTACCGTCAGATTCGTTAAGACATTACGATAGAAACTCTCCGAATGTTACCCCGCGCGATCATTTGCCCAGTCTTGGCGAACACTCCCCGCATAGTTCCCGCAGGCGGCCCTTCTGACGCGCCGCCGCCTCTCTCTGGCCTTTCTGCAAGCAACTCTTCAGTGGAAAACTCGAAATGGTTCCAATTCTCCGTGCCCTATTCCCGGTTCCCTGTTTTTTCACTGTGTGGGCAGCTTGCAGCAGTCGCCCGCCGCAGCAGGCTCATTGGCGCCCGCATCCAGTACCACCTTCCAGCTCCCATCGGGCTCTTTGCGCCACATAGTGATATACCGCCCGCTGGTCAGCACAGGATTTCCGTTCGCGTCCTTGCTGCGCCCCTCGTAGTGACCCCACGTATAGCCCATATCGCCTGAAGGCCCCATCATGGCGTCAGTCGGTGTCCAAGTCAGCTGGTAATCCTTGGGCAACCAGTTGGCCGATTTGGCAATGGCCACCTTGCCGATCAGCGGCGCCGCGCCGTTGCCCAGTGCCACTCCATCATCGGCAAACCATGAGGCGAAGCCCGCTCCGCCTTGCTCCAGCACATCCTTGGCAAAGCGCGCCTCCAGGTTGAAGAGAAGCATCTTGCCCGGCTTTACCGTCGAGTCGGTCAGCGGATTCGGCGCAGCCTGCGACATTCCCGGCTCCGGCAACTGCGCCCGTGCCGCGCTCGAAAACACTCCCACACTCAATCCCGCGATCACAACCAAAGAAGAAAAAGTATTCCGTAATCCAGCCACCATTCTTCACCCTCCATCAATCATGCAATCTATGCGCCCATCCTACAAGCTTGACTGCGTGCGCGCGGCGAGATCAGCAACCGCGTCAAACGCGCCGAGCGAAAGATTGCGTTCTTGTCACAGTGTCTTCAAGAAGAATAAGTCGGGCCCACTGCGCAAACCTGAGCCCGCTCTTACAAGCATCCATTCGCCGCGATCGCCACTCTCATCGAGAGCTCAACGGCGCATCATTCCCGCACTTCCCAACGCCCGGCCGGCCGCTCCGTCGTTAACGGCCATGATCCCCTTGGATCGCGCTGGAAGGAGCGTCAGGCGAAGCCGCAGGAACTGCACTCGCCGGCGCAGGTGCCGCATCGGGTCCAGGCGGATTTGCATCGCTCTTTCCCTTCCCATCCATCACAATGCGCGATTCCGTCCGGAAGAGGTGATATTGCGTAAACGCCACATCGTTCAACTGTGTCTGCACCGTTTCCGTTGAGTTTTGTGCCTGTGCCGCGGCATTCCCCACCGGAATCTTCGAGAACGCCACACCGTGTACCGGACAGGTATATGTCCGTTCCCCAATCTCTACTGGCGCATACTCCACCAGCATGGCTGTCAGCGTCGTCTCGTGTGGCGGCGGCAACTCTGCCATCAAACTCAGGCGCAAAATGGCGCCCGTCGCCGGATCAATCGCAATCTCGCCGTGGTATCCGGGAAGAACCTGCTCCATCTTCGTCCCATTCGGTACGCCCACCGCGTAATTTGACTGGTCCTCGGGCACTGAATAGTTGAAGACCGCGACCGGGTCGCTTGCGCCCTGCTCCCAATGTGCCCAAGTCACGTGGCTGCGCATGGCGTCGCCTATCACCACACCGAGAATCGGGCCGAACTCTCCGCTGGTGGTTAAGCCCTTTGGCGGCGTGTCCTGATTCTTCGGCTTTCCTGTCCGCGTTTCCTCAACTTCGAGCCCGTCGCGATAGGTCACCGTCACACTGTTGCTGCCCGTGCTGTGCATCGACTTGTAATCCGTCTTGCCGATGCCAAGGGTTTGCGTTCGCATCGTGCGCATCGACGTTCCCGCTGAAATCGGTCCGCTTGCATAAACCATCTGTTGCGACGGGTTGTCCTCAAAGTGCGTGGTTTCGCGCGTCGCATAGAAGTTCGGCAATTGCCTCATCGTTGTTCTCACGTAATCCAGGGCCAAAGCCATCATCTTCTCTTGCGTTTCGCTGTCCGGCGCCGGATCGCGAAGAACGTCATCGGTGGGCGGCTCCAAAAAAGCTGCTTCGTCGGCCAGTTTCATCAGCATCTCGCGCGTATGGCTGCCTGGAAACGCCTTTTCCCACCGCGCCAGCCGCGCCGGGCTTACCCGTTCCGTCAACTCCACGTCCGAAAGGCGTTCAGCAACCCGCTCATCCGATTTGCCTTGGTCGGCGAACAGCATTTGTTCAAACTGCTCAATCGGCACGCTCTTCGCCGCCATCGCCGGCCACGATGTTCCCGCCAGAAGCAGCAAAGTCGCCCATTTGCGCATCGCGCACCCGCCTGTCTCACCGCCGCACAAGTATAGCCGTTTTCTTGCTCTCCGCCGCACCCGGGCCCGCCCGCAACACGGGGCCGCACCAGTCGTCTAATCCGTCAAACCGCTTTCTGGCCCGCAGGTATACTAAGGGATTAGAGAGCCTGGGCCTGAAATGCCTGGATCGATTGACCGGCGCCGCAATCGCTGAAGCTCAAGCCGGATGCTGTACCCCGAAACTGAAACAGCCAGTTGGGTCTTTCCCAGCAAGAAGCCCTCCCGCCAGACTGTCACGAGGGCCCATAAATTCTGGAACCGCTCTAGACCCCCGCTCCAAGGGGGCGTTTTACGGTACGAGTATTCCCCTGGATGCCCGGCCATTTCCGGGAGAAGGACGCACATGGCATCGCTTTTGGAGTCCATCCATTCTCCCGCTGACCTCAAACTCCTCAACTATGAGCAGATGGCCATTGCTTGCGGAGGAAATCCGCGGCTTCCTCATCCAGACTCTCTCCAAAACCGGCGGCCATCTCGGCCCCAATCTCGGCGTAGTCGAACTCACCCTCGCGTCTGCACGCCGTCTTCGACACGCCTGAAGACAAAATCCTCTTCGACGTCAGCCACCAGGCCTACATCCACAAGATCCTCACCGGCCGCCGCGACCGCTTTGGCACCATCCGCCAGCCCGGCGGCCTCAACGGCTTCATGCTGCGCACCGAGAGCGAGCACGACTGCTACGGCGCCGGTCACGCCGGCACCGCGCTTTCCGCCGCTCTGGGCATGGCCGTGGCCCGCGACCTGGCCGGCGGCCACGAGAACGTCATCGCCGTCGCCGGCGACGCCGCCTTCACCAACGGCATCTCCTTTGAGGCGCTCAACAACATCGCCGCCCAGACCAAGCCGCATGATCGTGGTCCTCAATGATAACGAGTGGTCCATCGACCGCAACGTCGGCGCCGTTGCCCGCTACTTCCACCGCATCGTCACCAACGAGCACTACCAGCATCTGCACGACAGGGCCACGCGCCTCATCGAGCGCTTCGCCGGCAAGACCGCGATCAAAGTCGTTCGCCGCGCCGAAGAAGCCGCCAAAAGCATGTTGTGGCCCTCCATCCTCTTTGAGGAGTTCGGCCTCGAGTACTTCGGCCCCATCGACGGCCACAATCTTCCGCTGCTCGTCGAAACCTTCAAATTCCTCAAGACCGCTCGACCACCCCGTCCTGCTGCACGTCCTCACGCAAAAGGGCCGCGGCTTTCAGCCCGCGCTCGACGGGCAAAAGAAGTTCCACGGCCTCGGCCCCTACGATCCTGAAACCGGCAAGACCCCCGACGGCTGTGCCCACTTACGCCGAGGTCTTCGCCAACACGCTGGCCGATCTGGCCTCGAAAGACCCTCGCATCGTCGCCATCACCGCCGCCATGCCCAACGGCACCGGCCTCGATCTCTTCCGCCCTCGCCATCCCAAGCGCTACTTCGATGTCGGCATCGCCGAAGAGCACGCGGTCGTCTTCGCCGCAGGCATGGCCACGCGCGGCTATCGCCCCGTCTGCGCCATCTACTCCACCTTCCTCCAGCGCGCCTTCGATCCTGTCGTCCACGACGTCTGCCTGCAGAAGCTGCCCGTCCTCTTCTGCATGGATCGCGCCGGCCTCTCCGGCGACGACGGCCCCACGCATCACGGCCTCTTCGACATCGCCTACCTGCGCGGCATTCCCGAGATCGTCCTCATGGCGCCCAAAGACGAAGACGAACTTGGCCGACATGCTCAAGACCGCGCCTCGATCTCCCGGCCCCAGCGCCATCCGCTATCCGCGCGGCGCGGTCGCCGGCGTGGCCCGCAAAGCCGAGCCGCAAGTCCTCCCCATCGGCAAAGCAGAAGTCATCGCCGACGGCTCCGATGTCGCCATCCTTGGCCTCGGCCCCATGATCTCGCTTGCGCAGCGACCTGGCCTCGCGCCTGGAGCGCGACGGCTACTCCGCCGCCGTCATCAATCCGCGCTTCATCAAGCCGCTCGATCGCGAGATGCTCGCGCGCTATGCCTCCCGCGTCGCCGCCTTCGTCACCTTTGAAGATCACGTCAAAATGGGCGGCTTCGGCTCCGCCGTCGTCGAGAGCCCTCGACGAGATGGGCAGTCGCCGTTCCCGTCGTCCGCATCGGCTGGCCCGACCAGTTCATCGAGCACGGCAAAGTCGATCAGCTCCGCGCCCGCTACGGCCTCACCGTCGAAGCAGCTCTCGCCCAGGTTCTGCCGCTGCTTGCCACAGCCGCCGCTCGTCGCCTAGCGCTGGTCGCAAGCTGATCGGAACGCCCAGTCGCGACTCGTGCGCGCCAGGAGACCCGCTCTGTGCGACAATCCACATCAGACCGATTTTCGATGCGACTTGAACGTTATTTTTTGGTTTTTGCCTTGCGGACTGGCCTTGGCCGCTCTTCCGGCCCATCCTCAGACCAGAGCCCCCCGCTTCTCCCGCTCCGCTCGTTCTCACCGGCGGCACTGTCGTCGATGTCACCAATTGGGGCGACTCAGCGCGCGATCTTCCCGACGCCATCGTCGTCATCCGCGAGGGGCACATCACCGATGTCGGCGCCCGCGGAGAGGTCGCAATTCCCAAAGGCGCGCGCGTCATTGACTGCACCGGAAAATTCCTCATCCCCGGCCTCATCGACGGCTTTGCCGGCATGAACTCCCAGGCGCAGGCCAACGCCAATCTCTATATGGGCGTCACCACGGTCGTCGCCCGCGCCGACAGCGAGCGCGGCTTCATCGATTTCAACGCCCAGCCCAGCCCGCACATCTATCCCATCGACACCATCGGCGTCACCGACAACTGGAGCCTGCTTGCCCGCCAACCCGAGTGGGTTTCAAAGCTGCGCGAAGGGCGCGCATCCCGTCGAGCTCACCCCGCAGGATACCGCCCGCCAGATGGCCGACACCGCGCACCTCGGCACGCGCGTGCTTCTCCTCACCGCCCATCTCACCGCCGCCAACTCGCAGTGGATCATCGCGCGCGCCCACGAGATGGGCCTCGTCACCTACGGCGAGTTCGTCTCCACGCCCTACCGCGTCGGCGTCGAGGCCGGCGTCGACGCGCTCGTCCACATGGACCGCTACGACCTTGGCGTCATTCCCGACGAGTTGCAGCGGCCGCTCGTCGACGATCCCGACGGCCCCGCCGCCGCCACCGCCTACGACTACTCCGAGCGCATCCCGCCCACCGATCGTCGCCTGCGCGACTACGCCCGCTTTCTGGCCGCGCACCACGCCGCGCTCATGCCCACCTTCAGCCTCTACTACGTCGAGCTGCCCGGCCATCGCAATCTCTGGAAGGAGCCCGCGGCTGCCCTCCTCGATCCCGGCCGCATGTTCCATCCCACCGACCCCGCCACCGGCGAAATGATCTACCCGCTCCCCTCCTGGGCGCGCCGTCTGCCCGCCGTCGCCCAGCGCTGGATGGAAGAGGACCTGCAAAAGAAGGCCGGCCAGTCCGCCATGCGTCTCTGGCACATCAACGAAACCATCTTCTCCGCGTTTCCCCACTACCTCGCCGGCTCCGGCGCTGACGCCATGGGCACCATGCCCGGCATCTCGCTGCATACTGAGCTTGAGCTGCTCGTCCGCCTCGGCCTCTCGCCGCGCGAGGCCCTCGCCGCCGCCACCAACAACTACTCTCTCCAATTCGGCTGGAACGAGATCGGCCTCATCGCCCCAGGCCGCCGCGCCGACATCCTCGTCGTCGACGCCGACCCCACCGCCAACGTCTGGAACGCTCGCCGCATCTCCACCATCATCCTCGACGGCGATGTCCTCGACCGCGACTCACTCCTGCACCTGAAAAAGTAGCACCCGGGTCTTCTTCCCTATTCCCTATTCCCTGCTCCCTGCTTCTCCGCGTCCGCAATCGCCCGGCGCGCCCACTCTGAGTACACAAACTCCTCGCGATGCTTTTCCCATTCCGCCATGGGCAGCACGCTCAACTGTTCCGAAGTCAGCTTCGGAACCCCGACATCAATCGCTACCAGACCGGCATCGCGGTCCTCGCGTTCAGCGCTCTTGTTCAAATACACGTCGTTCTTCGCCGCCCAATCGCCAATCCTGACCCTAGGCAGCTCTGCAATCTGCTTGCTCTTCCAGTTGGCAAAATGCAGATTGTCATCGAGCCACGTCGCCGCATTCTTCTTCACCCACGCTGGCCGGTGGCTCGCACCTTCGTCGAAGTAAGTCGTAAACACATTCTTCGCCGAACCGTTGACTGCAATCGTCCGCCTTCGCAAATCGGCAAAGAAATCCGGCCCATGCGTCGGAATCGCCACCACCGTGTCATTCGTGCCATTAATGATGAACGTCGGCCCTCGCTTCGCCTGCAGCGCAAACAGCACCGCTGGACGATCTCCCAGAAACTCCAGCGCATGGTACGGGCCGCTCTGGCACATCACTGCATGGCTCGAGTCCCAATAACCTCCTGGCCCATCCAGATCGCCGCCTCCCGTCAGCAGCACCGCGTGGATGCGCTCGTCAACGGCCCCGGTCAGCGATACGACGAACGATCCCATCGAAAATCCCAGCACGCCGATATGCCGCGAATCCACCTCCGGCCGGCTAACGAGATAGGAAACGCCCTGCATCACGTCCGTAATCATCTGGCCGCCCATGCGCTGCGGCACTCCCGGCACATCGATCAGCTTGTCGTGTTCGCCCGTTCCGTCCTTGTGCTCATCGTTGCGTTCCCCCTCGCCAATCGGGTCGTATGTCACCGCCATTGCGCCCGCACGTGCATACTCGACGCCTGTGCACCACGAGTACCAGCTCGTCTTGTCCGCGCCGTGTCCGTTCACCATCACAATTCCGGGAATCTTCCCGTGAATCTTCTCCGGCCGATACACGATCGCTGGTATTCGCAGTCCATACTCTGTTGCGTACGTCACGCGCTCCGCAATCACGCCAGGCACCGGCACAAAGCTCCCGTAGTTTTTTGCATCCAGCGCCGGCAACGGCTGTGGAACAAACAACGCCGCCATAATCTTCGCTCGCAGTTCTTGCGCCTTCGCGTTCGTCATCTGCGCATGCAGTGGCATCACCACCAGGATGAGAATTGCCGCGCACACCCCGCGCACTGCGCACGCCATCCAATACCGCAATTCACCTTCTCGTCTGTATTGACCGCCGAAATTCATATTGATCTCACCTGCCTCGCCATAGTACAAGAACCCTGCACGGCGCTTCAAAATTCACTTGGTGCGTTGCCGATTTCGCCGCCGTGCATCGCCATCAGCGACGCCACCGTCGTCGCGCACAACTTCACCGTCACCGCCGCCGAAGGCGAACCCGTCACCTTCCTCGAAAAGGCCAAGCTCGATCGTCACTAGCCGCCAGCTCCGCTAACCCCGCTGTCTCCCCCGGCTCCGCCGCCACACCCCCATCATTTACCCTTGAATGTAGCGATCAATCCCCGCCATCATGTCCGCCGCCTCCTCCAAATCCCAATCCGGTCACAAGCGCCACAACCGTTGGCTCCTCCTCATTGCGGCAGATAAATTTCTGCATGCGCTTTTATTCCTTGCCATTGGCCTCGGCGCCCGCCGCTTGCTTCACAAAGACATCGCCGACCAGATCATTCTTCTGGCTCATCATCTTCACTTCGATCCTGAGTCGCGCTTCGTGGACTTCGTTCTTGACAAGGCTTCTCTCCTCAACGACCCCACTCTCCGCCGTATCGGCTTCGTTGCCTTTTCTTATGCCGCCATCTCCCTCGTTGAAGGCATTGGCCTCTATCTCGAGCGGGCGTGGGGCGAGTTCCTCACTCTGGCCATCACTGCCTCATTCCTACCCCTTGAGATCCTTGAGATCTGGCGCCGCATCACCTGGCCTCGCGTCGGCCTTCTCACCATCAACATCCTCATCTTCCTCTATCTGCTCCAATTGGTAATCGAACGCGCGCGCCACCGCGCCAAGGGCCTGCGCAAGTAGACAACGCCCCGCAAAACCCCGGTCGCCCTCATTGGCGATCATCAAGTTTCTTTGCGAGTTTGCAAATCGCGGGTCGACGCGGATCGCATCCAGGAATGGCTCGTACTCTATCTAACTAAACAATCGCACTTCGGGAATAAATGACACTTCCTCACCGCACCCACGAGATCATTCGCGCTAAAACGTGCGAGGGCCTTCGCAAGCAGCGAAGACCCTCTCATTCCATCTAGACGACCGCAGCTTTATTGATTCTTTTTATGAAACGCGAAGTAGAACCCGATTCCAGACATGGCTGCGCCGGGCGCGAGGAACGCCGTTCCCAGACCATTCCTCAATCCGGTCTCCTTACCCCCCACATTGAGTGAAAAAATCATGGTGCCCAGAATAATCAGCGGCACACCAGCAATTCCCAGCACCAGCATTCCCGGCCGCTGCACCACCTTGTTCTTCGTGGTTTTCGGGGTTGATTGAAGGTTCTCGCTTTCCTGGCTCGCTTCGTCCATCATCGCCTTCATATCGGCTGACATACTCAGGCTCGCGGACTCGCCGGTTTCCGATTGCGCTTGAGGCGCCTCCGGCAAAGTGCTCAGTTCACTTTTTGCAACGGCTGTTGGCGCGGTCTCAGGTGCGGCAGCCGTAGCCGAGTTCGCTGCCGGCGCCTGGGCCGTGCTCGCTTGGTCGTTCATATTCTGTTGAGTGGTGGCCTGCGGAGTCGTGGCGGCAGCGCCCTGCGCCGGCATCTGGGTTGCGGTGAAGAGAACAGCCAAGGCAAGCGCCCCCAGCCGGACAGGCATGGTGCGGGACGCAAGGTTGTGGCACGACGAAACGGGATGTAGTTTCATTTGTATGACCTCCTCTTTGGCTTGGGTTGAAAGCCGAGAGCGTGACTTAGTCCCCCCCCGGAGTACTATTCCAGCCACGCTCCCACTGCGGCTCTCATCCACTAGTTGCGGAATCCCTGCCAAAAAGAGCTCAACTTTTTTCTGAAACCCCCAATTCTCTTCCGTGATTACCAATGCGGCACTTTGGTACTTGAGTGTCCGTCACCCGCCTCCGATCTCGTTGACTCTGCTCCCAACCGCAGCTATCTTCGTATCAATAGAACTCCCCCGGGGGCGTTTCTTGTCGCAGCCGTCCGAATCGGCCACTCTACTCCTTGCTCGATGGCGAAGCGGGGATCAGGAGGCGCTTCGGTCTCTTATCCCACTTGTTTATAAGGAGTTGCGGAAGGCTGCTCATCGCTGCCTTCGCTCCGAGCGTCCCGATCATACCCTGCAAAGTACTGATCTCGTCCACGAAGTTTATCTTCGTCTCGCCGGCGACCGGCCACTGCCCACCGTGAACCGTGCGCACTTTGTCGCCATCGCGGCTAAATTGATGCGGCAGGTCCTCGTGGATTACGCGCGTCGCCGTGCAGCCTCAAAACGAGGACCGCAATACAAAGTTGAACTCGACGAAAGCTTTTACCTCCCCGCTACGGAGAACGTTGATATCGTCTTACTCGATCTCGCGCTGAATCGGCTTTCCCGTCGCGACGCGCAGCAGGAAAAGATTGTGGAGCTCCGTTTCTTCGGCGGCCTTACCGTCGAGGAAACTGCCGCCGCCCTCGACATCTCTCCTGCCACCGTCAAGCGCGACTGGAACATGGCCAAAGCGTGGCTGACACGCGAAGTGGGGAGAGGCATTCATGGAGAAGACCGGCCAATGGGAGAAAGTCAAGGAGCTGTTTGATGCCGCTCTTGAGAGGAAGCCGGAGGAACGCGCCGATTTCCTGAACAGCGCCTGCGGTTCCGACATCTCCCTCCGCGAAGAAATCGAATCGTTGCTCGCGGCCTACGAACGCTCCGACGGACTTTCTAGTCCCGGCGGTCCCCATCGCCCAAACCAACGAAGCCCAGCCTCGCGATTCCATCGGCCCATACCAAATTGATACGCAAAATCGGCGAGGGCGGCATGGGCCAGGTGTGGCTCGCTGAGCAATCTGAACCTATCCGCCGCCCGGTCGCGCTCAAGCTCATCCGTTCCGGACTCTTTGACGACGCGCTCCTCCGCCGTTTCCAGTCCGAGCGCCAGTCGCTCGCTCTCATGGACCACCCCGCCATCGCCAAGGTCTTCGATGCCGGCGCCACGCCCGAGGGCCAGCCCTACTTCGTCATGGAGTACGTTCCCGGCGAGCCGATTACTACCTACTGCGATCGCAAGAAACTCTCCATCCCGGAACGCCTCGAGCTCTTCGTCAAGGTCTGCGAAGGCGTGCAGCACGCCCACCTGAAAGCCATCATCCACCGCGACCTCAAGCCTGCAAACATACTTGTCGTCGAAGTCGACGGCAAGCCCGCGCCGCGCATCATCGACTTCGGCCTTGCCAAGGCAACCGAGCCCTTCGCTCCTGGCGAATCCATCTTCACCGGCGCCTGGGGAATCGCCGGCACGCCCGGCTACATCAGCCCGGAGCAGGCCGCCGGCGCTCGACATCGATACGCGCACCGACGTCTACTCGCTCGGCGTAATTCTCTACGAGCTTCTCACCGGCTCGCTTCCCTTTGACTCGAAAAATGGCGCAAGCAGCCGCTCGATGAAGTCCTCCGCCAGCTCCGCGAGCAGGATCCGCCGCCTGCCCAGCGCGCGCCTCAGCCGCAGAGAAGAATTTATCCGCCGCCTCTGCGCAGCGTTCGCTCCATCGAACCCAGACAACTGCCGCAGCCTGCTCCATGGCGATCTCGACTCCATCACCATGAAGGCGCTCGAGAAGGATCGCGCGCGCCGCTACGGAACCCCCTCCGAGCTCGCCGCCGATATCACGCGCCATCTCAATCACGAGCCTGTCCTGGCGCGCCCTGCCGGCGTCGGCTATCGCGCGCGCAAATATGTTCGCCGCCATCGTGTCGCTGTCGGTGTCGCCGCTGGCCTCTTCGTCCTGCTCGCCACCTTCGCCGTCGTTCAAGCCGTCCAGCTCCGCCGCATCACCCTCGAACGCGACCGCGCCAACCGCATTACCGACTTCATGACCAACATGTTCAAGGTCTCCGATCCCGGCCAGGCCCGCGGCAATCAGGTCACCGCCCGCGAAATTCTCGACAAAGCCTCCTCGCAAATCGAGTCCGGCCTCGCCAGCGATCCCGAGTTGCAAACGCAAATGATGATGGTCATGGGGCTCGATATACGAGAACCTCGGCCTCTACGACCGCGCCCAGGCGCTCTACAGCAAGGCCGCCGACATTCGCCTGCATCGCCTCGGCCCCGAAAATGACTGACACCCTCAAATCGCAGGCCGCGCTCGGCTGGGACCTTTACCGACGCGGCCGTTTTCACGACTCAGAAACTCTCCTGCGCCAGGTCCTCGCCATCCGCCATAGCCGCTACGGCCCCAAAAACCCCGACACTCTGGCCGCCATGAGCTACCTCGGCGTCGTCCTCACGGAAGAAGGCCGCGACGCCGAAGCCGAGATCGCTCGAGCGCCAGGTCCTCGACACGCGCCGCCGCACGCTGGGCGTCAGCAACTCCGAAACGCTCTCCGCCATGAACCATCTCGCTCTCGCGCTGCAAGGTGAAGGCAAATGGCCTGAGGCCGAGAGCCTCGACCGCGAGCAGCTCGCCATCTTCCGCCGCACGGAGGGCAACGATTCCCCGCATGCCTTGATGGCCTCTGAGAATCTCGGCATCATCCTTTATCGCGAAGGTCGTTTCGCCGAAGCCGAAGCCATGGATCGCGAGACCCTTGCCACCAAACGCCGCATCCTCGGTCCCGACCATCCTGAAACCATTCGCACCATGAATACGCTTGCCGCCGTTCTCACCGACGAAGGCAAGCTCGAAGAAGCGCAGACATTTGCTGAGCAGGTCCTTTCCGCCCGCACCCGCCTCCTCGGCCCCGATCATCCGCTCACGTTTTCCGCCATGAGCAATCTCGCAGAAATTCTCACCCGTCGCGGCAACTATTCGCGAGCCGAGCAGCTCCTCATGCAGGCCCACGCCGGGCAAGTCCGCGCCATCGGCCTCAACAATCCTGCCACCGCGCTCAGCACCTACAACCTCGCCTGCCTCAAACTCCGCGAAGGCCATCGCGACGATGCGCTTCGCCTCCTCCATGACGCCGTCGACCACGGCCTCGCCGGCTGGGTCATCAAAGACATGCCCGGCGACCCTGACCTCAAGCCCCTCCACGACGATCCCCGTTTCACAGCACTGCTTGCCTACGCCACAAACCGCACACGAGCCCCCGGCAAATGACAACACGCCGCCCCCGCCTCAACGGGTATTCGATTGTGTTTTCAAAATCTGTTTCGCAACAAGGGCACGGCTTGTCGCGGTTCGGGGTGCCAGGTCTTCGCTGCTGTCGCAGCTTGAGTCGGGCAGAAAAATACAAATCAGTTTTGTAATAAGGGCACGGCCTTACAGGTCGCGGAAAAATTCTTAACGGAGGGAGGCCGGGGATTCACAGGCTGCGGAAAAACTCATTCCTGCAGACGAATTCGGAGGTTTTGTAACAAGGGCACGACTTTAGAGCATTTTCTGTTTTACTGTAGACCATCTAGTGCGAGTCTGAACCAAGCCTGGGCATTGCCGGGAGTAATGCATGGCAGGGCTTCTGTGATGGCCTGATCGAGAGTTTCTTTGGTTCGAGCCTGGGCTGCGCGAAGCAGTTGTTTGAGTTTTGCCCAGGCCTTCTCGATGGGGTTCAGATCGGGAGAATAGGGCGGCAGATAGAGCAGCTCCGCGCCGGCTTTTTCGATCCATTGGCAAACTGCAGGCGCCTTATGCGCGCTCAAGTTGTCCATCACCACCACGTCGCCGGGCTTCAGCACCGGGTACAGCAGGTGTTCAACGTAGGCCAGGAAGATATCGGTGTCGGTAGGCTCTTCGATGGTCATGGTTGCGACCATACCGCTGAGGCTCATGGCGCCCAGAATCGTCATGATTTTCCAGTGACCGCCAGGCGTCGCCTCGTGGATGCGTCTGCCTCCCGGACCGCGTGCGTAGAGCCGTGTCATCGAGGTAGTGACACCGCTCTCGTCAAGGAAAATCAGCCGTTCCGGTGAGATCGACTGGATGCGCGCCGCGAACTCTTCGCGTCGCTCGCGGTTGGCTTCGCTGTCCCGCTCGACCGCGTGGAGTGACTTTTTTTCAGCCGCAGACCCAACTTCTTCAACAGATGCCAGATCCGACCCAAGCTGAGCGAAATGCTCGCCTCACTATGCAACTTGGCCTGCAGTTGAGCCAGCGTCAGATCGGGTTTCGATGCCACCCAATCCATCACCTGTCGCTGCGCCGCGACACCGGCACGCCACTTGCGCCCGGGCTGGTGCCGCACCCGCTCGGCCTGCCCGGTGCGGTTCCGTTGTGCGGAGATCTTCTTCGCCCAGCCCACGCTCACCAGGAACCGATCCGCAAGTTCCTCCAGCGTCTCCTCGCCTTGATCGTAAGCAAACAGAAACTTACGGCGCAGGTCATCCCCCTATGGCTTCGCCATCGATTCACTCGCCGCGGATCATCGCCACGACAAGTCTACACTATTAAAGAAAATGCTCTAGTCGGGCCGCAAAAGCCTCAAAATCAATGTCGGGCTTTAGCCCCTGCTAATTTGGTGCCACCGCTAAAGCCTTTTTCCGCAGCCTGTTCAACCCCCCGCGTAAAACTTGTAGAACGATCGAGGCCTTTAGGCCCGGAGCGAAATTCTTCAGCAGACTCGCCCTCTGTTCCTCATTTCCCCGCAGCCTGTTCAGCCGTGCCGAAAGCGCACCAAAAGTTATGGCGAATTCGAATGCAGGATCGATTCGCCAGACCCCGTCCAGCGCTCATCCCTCCCCACTCCCAGCCCAATCTTCTTCGCGATTCCCGTATTTTCGCTTTTTGTTCCCCTACCACGTCCGGAGAAATCTGTCTAGAGCCCGAATCAGAGCAGTAAACACCATATCTTGTGGTGGATTAGAAATCTCTAACTATTAGTCGGCATTCTCCCAAAAAGGCTGCTTTTTCTGCGCTTTCCACCGTTTTTTCACTTGGCGGACACACTGTTCAGGGTTAATATCGTCCGAAGTGGAAAATTTTGGAGCTGAGTGGAGTTAACTGGAACGCTCGACCAGTTTTCATATCAAGTTTACTCCGTTTTCCCTCTCGGCAAGGCGATTCGGTGTGCCACACCGGCTGGGGAATCAGCGTGCTAACCCGCTGAGGGCCAGACGGAGACGAGGATTGCACCGCAGTCAAGTACTGGCTGCGGAGAGGTAAGAGGCAAGCAGATGTTTCGCGGCAACCATCCGGCAAAGGTCGATGAGAAGGGACGCCTCAAGCTTCCAGCTGCTTTCAAGCAGCTGCTGGATGCTCAGAGCATTTCCCAGTTCTACATCACTTCCCCGGACGGCAAAAGCGCCGAGATCTGGCCCCTGCCGGAATGGGAAAAACAGGAGACCCTCCTGGCCGAATCCAGCACCATGGACGACGCCGTGGACAAGTATTTGGACATGACCAGCTATTACGGCCAGCAGGTGGAGATCGACAGTCAGGGACGGCTTGTGTTGCCGCAGATTCTGCGCGGCACGGCCAAGCTCGACGCCGAGGTCGCGGTCATGGGCAAGCTGAACCATCTGGCAGTGCACAATCTCACGAACTTCGAGGCATCGCTGCCTGAGAAGGCACTCAACTCCGAAGATCGCAATACCCTGAAGGCGCTGTTACGCCGCAGGAGTGAAACGTAATCCCCTTAGGGGGGATCGCATGACGCAGCCGCAAGCACGCCATGTGCCGGTTCTTTTTCAACAGGCGTTGAGTTTTCTCCGACGTGCGGACCGGCGGAACCTACGTCGATTGCACGCTGGGCCTTGCGGGCCATGCCGAGGGCATCGTCCGGCAGTTGGGACCCGCAGGGCGCTTGATCGGATTTGATCGCGATCCCGAGGCGCTCGAACTAGCAAAAGCCAGGCTGGCCCGGGTTCAGGAAGAGCTGGGCAGCCAGTCGCCGCAAGTCGAGTTCGTTGGCGAGGCTTTCAGCAGGATCGCAGAGCACGTCAAGCCGGCCTCGGTCGATGGCATCCTGGCCGACTTCGGCGTAAGCAGCCTGCAGTTCGATCAGGCGGGCAGAGGGTTTAGTTTTCAGGCGGACGGCCCCGTAGACATGCGTATGGATACGCGTTCAGGGCCCACCGCCGGACAAGTGGTGAATGAGATGCGTGAGCGTGAGCTGGCAAATCTCATTTACGAATACGGTGAGGAAAGGAGGTCGCGGACAGTCGCCAGAGCCATTGTGCGGGGGCGGCCGGTTACATCAACGGCACAGTTAGCCAGGATCGTAGCCTCAGCCGCTCCCGCCAATGAAATTCGGACAGATTCACCCGGCAACCAGGACCTTTCAGGCACTGCGTATTTTTGTGAATCAGGAATTGGACGAAATCCGGGCTTTGTTTGAGGCCGCACCAGCATTGCTTAAGCCCTCCGCACGGCTCGTTGTTATCAGCTTTCATTCTTTGGAAGATCGCATCGCGAAAGACAGCTTCCGGGAAGGCGCGCAGCAGGGAATCTGGAACATTTTGACCAGAAAGCCCGTGACTGCCGGCGAAGAAGAAGTCAACCTCAACCCGCGGTCACGCAGCGCCAAGCTGCGAGCAGCGGAAAGAAAAGGAGCGAGGGAATAGGGAGTAGGCAATAGGGAATAGTCGCGGCGCAGCCGCAATCATCTGATGTTTCCGGGGTTTTACTCCCTAGTCCCTATTCCCTACTCCCTGTTCTCCAAAGGAGAACCACCATGGCGGCATGTGCAACAACCTACTTTGAGACCGGCCGTAGCTGGGGCGCGCGGATCGCCGAGCGTAACACGGAGTTGATGGCCCAGCAGGCGCAGCGCCGTCGTCGTGTGCGCACGCCCGAGTTTTACTTTGCCCGGCATTTTGACAACACCCGCCTCGTCAAGGCCTCTGATCCCGTCCGCGTGCGCGAGATGCGCGTCTTTTCCGGCGCCGTCGCCGTGCTCTTCTCGCTCATCATGATCTACGGCCTCCAGCACTTCTCTGCCATCGAAAGCAGCTACCATGTCGAGAGCGAGAAGCAGATGGTCGACCAGTTGCGCGAAGAGAATCGCCAGCTCCGTCTCAGTGAGGCTGAGCTCACGCAGCCCGGCCGCATCGATCAAATGGCTCACCAGTTCGGCCTCGTCGAGCCGCAACCCGGCCAGGTGGTTTATCCCAGCGACCGTCCTGACACAGCCGCTCCCACGCTGGCTCAAGTTGCAACTCCGCCGCCCGCGGCGCAGTGAACACGGCCTTTCAGATTTGAGCCTTCAGAGTTGAACTTCAAAATGAGCGCACTGGGACGCAACGAGACACAATAATTTGTTGCGGTGAGACAGGAAGAGGTGTGCACAAGCAAAATGGAGCTGAAGGCTCGGAGCTGAAAGCAAACAACTATGTCGACGCCATCCGTCCAACCCATCCGTACTCGCAGCACCACCCCGCGTGCCGTCCCCCTCATGCGGTCGCGCTTCTGGCTCATCTGCCTCACTTTCCTTATCTGGGCCTGCACCATCTCCGGGCGCCTCTTCTGGCTCCAGATCGTACGCCACCGGGACTTCGTCGAGCGCGCCGAAAAGCAGCAGGAACGCACCTTTGAAGTAGCTCCGCGCCGCGGCGTCCTCTATGACCGCAACATGCGCGAGCTCGCCATGACCGTCCTCGTCGACTCCGTCTATGCCGATCCCAGCGAGATCAGCGACAAGCAGGCCGCAGCGCGCATACTTGCCGCCATCGTGCACACTGATCCTGAGGATGCCCGGACCACTCCCGATCAGATCGCTGCCCGCCTCGATGCCGGCCGCAACTTTGCCTGGATCGCGCGGCGCGTCACTCCCAAAATCGCCGCCAGCGTCAGAGCCCTCAATATGAAGGGCATTTACTTCCAGAAGGAATTTCAGCGCTTCTATCCCGACAACCAGCTTGCCGCACAGGTTCTGGGCTACGTGGGCGTCGATGACGACGGACTCGGCGGCGTTGAAGATAAATTCGACAGCGCGCTGCACGGTCGACCGGGCCTCATGAACACCGCCCTCGACGCTCGGCGCAAGGTCCTGGGATCGAGCGAGCACGATCCCGAACCCGGCCGCAACCTCGAGCTCACAATCGACGAAAACATCCAGTTCATGGCCGAGCGCGCTCTTGATCACGCCATGCAGAAGACGCAGGCGCTCAACGGCACCATCGTCATCCAGGACCCGCACACTGGCCAGATTCTCGCCCTCGCCATCCGGCCTACCTTCAATCCCAACCAGTTTCGCCACACCAACCCGGCGTTCCTGCGCGATCATGCGGTCAGCGACGTCTACGAACCCGGCTCGACCTTCAAGCTTGTCACTTATGCTGCGGCGATGGATGCGAAGGTCGCCACGCCCGACGACATGATTGACTGCCAGGGCGGCCAGATCAATCTTTTCGGCCGTGTCATCCATGACGACAGGAGCGATCGCGGCATCGGCACCGTCTCCGTCGCCACTGCTCTTGCCCGCTCCAGCGATGTCGGCGTCATCAAAGTTGCGCTCAAGCTGGGACCCGATCGCCTCTACAACTACATTCACGCATTTGGATTCGGGCAGCGCTCCGGTATCGAGCTTCCCGGCGAAACACGCGGGCTATTGCGGCCTGTCAAGTACTGGCAGCCGGCTTCCATCGGATACGTCGCCATTGGCCAGGAAGAAGCCGTCACGCCGCTGCAACTCGTCAGCATGGTCTCCACCATCGCCAATGGCGGCATGTATCTCCCCCCGCACATCCTCATGCCCGACCAGTCCGTGACCACGCCAACACCGGTCCAAAACCCCGCCGCAACGCAGTTGTCCTCACTGCAGGGGTCGCAACCGGCGCAGCCGCAGCTACAGCCAATTTCCCTGCCCTTGCATCCTTCCCCGTTCAAGCCTGGCCAGGATCTTCCCACTCCTCTCCCGGCTGGCGCCCATCGCGTCATCAGCGAACTTGCCTCCGCTCAAATGCGCAAGATGATGGAAGGCGTTGTGCTCTTCGGCACAGGCAAACCAGCGCAACTCGACGGCTACTCCTCCGCCGGGAAAACCGGCACCGCTCAGAAGATCGATCCCGTCACCCACCTCTATTCCAAGACCATGCACATTGCCTCGTTCGCAGGCTTCGCGCCGGTCAACAATCCAGTCATCTCCGTGGCAGTGATCATCGACTCTCCGAAAGGAGCGTACTACGGTACTGAGGTCTCCGCGCCGGTATTCGCTGAGGTCGCGCAGGAAGTGCTCGAATATCTCGGCATTCCCCACGACATCGATCTCCGCCCCGTCGCTACCACCTCCAAGAAAGAGCCCCCCATCACTGAAGACGACAGCCCGGACCAAGCCGAAGACATTCAGGCTCTTTTCGAAGCTGCCAACGATCTGCCCAGCGACGATCCTCTCCGCGCCACGCCGGCTGCCCCCGCTCCGTCGCCCGAATCACCCGCTCAGGCCTCTGACAACACGCCAGGCTCGCACCCCGCCGCAATGCAAAACCATTCCTCTGGCTCGCCAGCGTCCGCGCTCGCGGAGCTACCGAATTCCAGCCCTCCCCCCGCCGCACAATCGGTCGTCATCGCCAGCGCTGCCGGGCTTCGCGTCCCAGCGCTTGTCGGTCTGCCCATTCGTGAGGTCATTGAGCTAGCCGGTGCCGCCGGCCTTCAGGTCGAGATCGCCGGCGACGGCATCGCGCGCCAGCAGGCTCCCGCTCCCGGCTCCATGGTTCCACCTGGCACTAAAATCGTCGTCCGCTGCGAACGATAGAATCTTTTACCTTCTTTCGTGTCCAGCGCGCGCAATTGTATGATCGAAAAATCGTCAGAAATTACGGGACAGCCGAAAAAGGGCCTCGCGGCAAAACCGCTGTGCCGAAAGAATGCCCGGTCGGCTCCGTCTGATCCCCTGCGGCATTGTCGTTGGATCTCATGAGTCTCTTTCCCGGGATCGATCCCGTACCGACGCAACTGCGGACGGGTGATTTTACGAATTCAGCCAGGCATTGATAAACACGCCATGCGCTTATCATTCCAATCCACGCTCGCCCGCTCCAGCCAATACCGGCCAGACATCGACGGCCTGCGCGCTGTCGCCGTTTTATCGGTCTTGTTCTTTCACGCTAAAGTCCCGGGATTTCCTGGCGGGTTTGTCGGCGTCGATGTCTTTTTCGTGATCTCCGGCTATCTCATTACTTCCATCATCGCCAAAGATATCTCGGCGGAACGATTCTCATTTCTATCGTTTTATGAGCGAAGGATGCGCCGCATCTTTCCTGCACTCTTCTTTCTGATCTTCGTTTGCACATTCATCGCGGCAATCGTGTTCGCTCCTGAAGATTTCCTGGCCTTTGCCAAGGCCCTGGTTGCCACCACATGCTTCCTGAGTAACTTCTTTTTCCTCCACCACTCTTCAACGGGTGGCTATTTCGCCAATATCTCTGACTTTCAAGCGCTCTTGCACACCTGGTCGCTGGCAGTCGAGGAACAGTTCTATCTTCTCTTTCCTGCTCTTCTCCTCTTGCTCGTGCGATGGACAAAGCAGCGCGCGGCAAAGCTTCTTTTCGTCGTCGCCATCATCTCTTTTGCCTTCAGTATCTGGCTCACCCATCACAATCCGTCGGCCGCTTTCTACATGCTCACCTCGCGTGCCTGGGAGCTGCTCGTGGGCTCTCTCCTCGCATTGAAGGCTGTGCCGCCGATCAAAATGCGCTTCGTTCGCGAACTCTCTGCGGCTGTCGGACTCGCGCTGATCCTGTGCGCCGATTTCCTGTTCACCAGCCAGACGCCCTTTCCCGGACCGAGCGCATTCCTCCCCTGCTTTGGCGCCTGGCTCATCATCTATGCCGGTGAGCAGGCTTCCACCACCTGGGCAAACGCCATCCTATCCTTTCCTCCGCTCGTTTTCATCGGTGTCATTTCCTACTCCCTCTATCTTTGGCATTGGCCCCTCATCGTGTTCAGTCAGTACTTTTCCGCGAGCAACCTGACCAATGCTGAAACCATTGGCGTCATCATCGCGTCCATCCTGATGGCGTTTATCTCTTTCGAATTCGTTGAGAGTCCCTTCCGCGGCCACGGCTCAGCCTTCTCAAGGCGCCAGGTCTTCTCGCTTGGCTTCGCCGCCAGCGCCGCTGCTCTCGTCGTTGGACTCTTCATCTATAGAACGAATGGTGCTCCTCAGCGTTACGACGCCTCCACCAGGCAGCTGGTACTTGAAAACTCCGCTCGGCGCCTAGACTATCAGGATGTCTGTGGCAATTGGAGAACGGATCCTCATAGTTTGTCCGACGTTAAATTCTGCACCTTTGGGCCGAATGCCGACAGGAAGATCCTGTTTTGGGGTGACTCTCACGTCCAGCAGCTCTATCCCTTGGTGAAGCATTTTTACGACACCGATCAGCTCCAGGGCCGCGGTGCCGTCTTTGCCATCGCATACTCTTGCACGCCAACGCAGCACATGAACGACGTCAGGAAGAATTACCATTGCGATTCGTTTTCCACCCTGGTATTAACCCGCGCTAAGGAGCAGGACATCGATACCGTATTTATAGGTTTTAATACGTGGTGGGCTTCTAACAAGAGCGGTATTTGTCCGTCCGTAAATGGGAAATGCGTCGGAGACCCTTCATTGGAGAAGATTCGCACCCTCTTCCTCTCTGACTTATCCGATGACATCCGAACTTTGACTGCACTCGGCAAGCGAGTCATCATCTGCCTGCCTTTTCCTGCTTACGATAAATCAATCCCTAATCTCGAAATTCGCAACGCGATTTTCTCAAAAGTCGGCCTTGCCGGCGAAGCTACTGACTACACCTTGCCTTCCTTCCGGCAACAGATCCTCGATGTATCGAAAGCCGCCGGCGCCGATGTCTTCGACCCGCGCCAGAACCTGTGCAGTCGCGGCCCATGCATCAACCAGGTAGATGGCGTTTCCATTTACAAGGACAACAACCACGTCGCGGCCAGCCAAATTGGAATCTTCGAAGACAACCTCCGGCAGGTTTTGGACCGGCAGCCCGTGCCAACCGCACCCGAGGATCATCCATCCCAGTCCAACTAACTCTCCACCGAAAGTCATGACCACAGCCAGGGGATTGCTCGGCAACGGGCCACTGCGCCTGAAGTTTCGGTCGCGCGCGTACCAAAACCGTTATCCGCTGCGAAGCTTTAAATTTCTTGTCCTTCTTTCCCGTCCGGCTCGCGCAATTGTATGATCGAAAAATCGTAGGAAATTTCGGGCCGGCCTGAAGAAAGGGCCTCGAGGCAAAGTCGCTGTGCCGAAAGAGTGCCCGATCGGCTCGTGTTATCCCTGCGGCATTGTCGTCGGATCTCGTGAATCTCTTTCCCGGAATCGATCCTGTACGGCTTGAACTGTGGAGATACGTTTTCATTAATTCAGCGTCGCTTTAGTGAACACGCCATGCGTTTCACGTTCCAATCCACACTCGCCCGCTCCAGCCAATACCGGCCGGACATCGATGGTTTGCGCGCCGTCGCTGTCTTATCGGTTCTCTTCTTTCACGAAAAGATCAAAAGGGTTGCGGGTGGTTTTGTAGGCGTCGATATCTTTTTTGTGATCTCCGGGTATCTGATCACTTCCATCATCGCCAAAGATATCGCCTCCGGTAAATTCTCCTTCATCTCTTTTTATGAGCGAAGGCTGCGCCGCATCTTCCCCGCACTCTTTTTTGTCCTCTTCGGTTGCACGGTCATCGCCGCAGTCCTGTTCACTCCTGAGGACTTCATCGCCTTCGCAAAAGAAACCATTGCCACGACATGCTTCGTAAGTAATTTCTACTTCCTCAGCCAATCTGCAACCGGGGGCTATTTTGCCAACCTCTCTGACCTGCAAACGCTCCTGCATACCTGGTCCCTTGCTGTTGAAGAACAGTTCTACTTTCTTTTTCCCGCTCTGCTCCTCCTCCTGTGGCGATGGGCAAAGCTTCGCGCAGTACGGTGGCTCGCGGTTCTCGCTGTCATCTCCTTCGCGCTCGGGGTCTGGCTCACACACCGCAATCCGAGCGCCGCATTTTACTTGCTCCCCTCGCGAGCTTGGGAATTGCTCCTGGGCTCCCTGCTCGCGTTGAACGCCGTACCTCCGATCAAAATACGTTTCGTTCGGGAATTCGCCGGAATCGTCGGGCTCGCGCTTATCGCCTGCTCCGATCTCCTCATCACCGATCAGATGCCCTTCCCGGGCTGGATTGCCTTCGCCCCCTGTTTTGGCGCCTGGCTCATCATCTATGCAGGGAAGGAGAGTTCCACTTGGGCAAATACCATCCTGGCGTTCCCCCCACTGGTCTTCATTGGCGTCATCTCCTACTCCCTCTATCTCTGGCACTGGCCGCTGATTGTATTCGCTCAATACGTTCTTGTCGGCGATTTGGGAAGAGCCGCAAAAATCGCCGTAATTTGCGCCTCACTCCTGATGGCATTTCTCTCCTTTGAATTCGTTGAGAGCCCATTCCGCGGCCGCGATTCAGCGTTTTCCCGGCGGCAGGTCTTCACGCTCGGCCTTGCTGCAAGTCTTGTTTCCCTCGCGCTTGCATTCACCATTTCCAGCACCGGGGGTCTTCCGCAGCGCTTTAACGCCGCGACGAGAAAGATTGTCGTAGAAAATGAGGTCCGGCGGCATGACTTTCTTGAAATCTGCGGAAACTGGAAAACAGACCCACACCGTTGGGCCGACATTAATCTCTGTGTCCTGGGACCAAACGCGAGCAAAAAAATCCTGTTTTGGGGCGACTCTCACGTTCTGCAGCTCTATCCCCTCGTCAAACATTTGTACGATACAGGGGACTTGCAGGGCCGCGGCGCTATCTTCGCCATCGCCAACTCATGCCCGCCCGCCGAGCATATCAACGAGACGAGGGAGGGTTTCCACTGCGACGCGTTCTCCTCCTTGGCGATGACAAGGGCGAAGGAGCAGGACATCGACACGGTGTTTATCGGGTTTTTCCCCTGGTGGTTTATGAACCCAGGCGAGCTTTGCCGATCCGTCGATGGTCGATGCCTCGCCGGCAGTTCTCTTGAAGACCCTCGTACCCTCGTTTTACCGGAATTGTCCGATGAAATCCGGCAACTGCAGTCGCTTGGCAAAAGAGTGATTGTTTGTTTGCCATTCCCGTCCTACGTTACGCCGGTCCCGACTCTTGAAATTCGCAATGCGGTTTTCTCAAGATTCGGCTTCGCCCGCATCGCTACTGACGGCATGTTACCCGACTACCGCGAGCAGTTTCTCGACGTTTTCAACGCCGAGAAGGCCGACATCTTCGACCCCCGCAAAAGCCTTTGCAATCAGGGCTCCTGCGTCAATCAGGTCGATGGCATTTCCATTTACAAAGACAACAACCACATCGCGGCCAGCCAAATCGGAATCCTCGAAGATAACTTCCGCCAGGTTTTAGACCGCCAGGTAGCGCCACCCGTTCCTCAGGAGCATCCATCCCAGGGCCACTAGCACAGGCCCTGAAACGACCAACCCCGGCAAGGCGTTGCGCGGCAGCAGGCACTGCTCTCCGCGCCTGCAGCATCCAATCTCTTGCTGCAATCTACAATCAACCCTAGATGAATTGGAACGATCTCATTGCGGAAGTTTCCGCTGTCGGCTCTGCCGCCGCCTCGTCCGCGCCCATCACCGGCATCGAGTACGATTCGCGGCGAATCGCTCCCGGCACGGTCTTCGTCGCGATGAAAGGTGGCACCACCGACGGCAATCGTTTCGTCGATAAGGCCATTGCCGCAGGCGCGCTCGGCATCATCACCGACTCCGTGCAAACTTTCGATCGTCTGCTCACCTATCATCCCGGCCTGCCCATCCTCGAAGTCGAACACGGCCGCCACGCGCTCGCCCAGGCATCTGCCGCTTTCTTCGGTCATCCCGAGCGCAGGCTCGCCGCCACCGGAATCACGGGCACCAATGGCAAAACCACCACTGCATTCCTCGCTGAATCCCTGCTCAACGCCGCTTCGCGCTCTACCATCCTCATCGGAACTATCGACTATCACGTTGCCGGCATCACGCGTCCCTCTATCCACACCACGCCCGAGTCGCGCGACCTCTTCGAGTTGATGGCCGAAGGCGTCTCCCGCGGCGCCACCGAACTCGTCACCGAAGTTTCAAGTCACGCGCTCGATCAGGGCCGCATGGCCGGAATCCCCTTCGACGTCGCCGTCTTTACCAATCTCACCCGCGACCACCTCGACTATCACCACACCATGGACAATTACTTCGCCGCCAAGCGTCTCCTCTTCGACGGCACCGTATATCCCGCACCGCGCGTAGCGGTCATCAACGCCCACGATCCGCGCTCCGAGCAGTTGGCCGCCGCCGCCCGCAAAGCCAGCGCGGAGATTCGCACTTATGGCATTGGAGCCGGCGACTGGCGCGTCGCGAGCTATCAGCTCACGCCCGCCGGCGCCGTCATCAACCTCGAGACTCCTGCGGGCTCTGCCCATCTCACCTCGCGCCTCGCTGGCGAAGTCAATATCCTCAACCTCCTCGCTGCTCTCACCGCTGCCCACGCGCGCGGCGTCGACTTTTCCACTCTCGTCGACGCTGTCCCCGCGCTCGCGCCCGTTCCCGGCCGCTTTCAGCCCGTACACGCCGGTCAACCCTTCACGGTCATCGTCGACTACGCGCACACCGACGACGCGCTCCGCAATCTCACGGCTCTCGCCCGCAAGATGATCTCAGCCCCCGGCGCGTCCGAGGCTTCAAGCCCACCCGAAGCCCTCTGCCAACCCGACACTCCCGGCCCCCGCATCATTACCCTCTTCGGCTGTGGCGGCGACCGCGACCGCACCAAGCGTCCCCGCATGGGTATAGCTGCCGGCGAAGGCTCCGATTTCGTGGTCGCCACCAGTGACAACCCACGCTCTGAAGATCCCGCGGCCATCCTCTCTGAAGTCGAACCCGGCCTGCAGTCGACCGGGGTCGCCTACACCATCGAGGTCGATCGCGCTGCGGCCATTCGCCTCGCCCTCCAGGCAGCCAAACCGGGCGACGTCGTCCTCCTTGCCGGCAAGGGTCACGAGAAGGAGCAGATTCTTGCCGACCGCACCATCCCCTTCGACGACACCGAGGTTGCGCTTTCCGTCCTCGCAGAGTTGGGCTACGGCCGTTCCTCCAACAGCTAGCATCGAACTCAACAGGGCTCATCGTGCCTTCCGCTCACTCCGGTGAAAGTCCGGCCTTGGAAGCACACGGCTCCAGCCCGCGCAAAAGCACTCGATGTTTTGAAAGGGCGCGACTTCAGTCGTGCCGAAAATCATCTCAAGACAAGGCGCGGCTTTAGCCGCTGAAGGATGGTTTTCCCGGGATTTCATCCTTGAAGCAGGCCGTCAGATCATGAGCGTATGCTGGTTACGAATGTGACCAAACCGCCGATTTCGGGCATTGCACGAATCCCCAAATCGCCGTATCGTTGAGGGCATTGCATCACACTGTTCGCTGTCCACTGTTTCCTGTTCTCTTTTCTCTGTTCTCCGTTCTCTCGAGGGGCAATGAATCTTTCGCTCGCAGAAGCGGCGATGGCCGCCGGAGCCGTGCTGGAGGCGCCGGCTAGCCTGCCCAACGCCGGCGCGCTCGTGGCCGACGGTTACTCCATTGACTCGCGCACTGTCGCGCCCCGCGAGTTGTTCTTTGCCGTTCGCGGTGAGCGGTTCGATGGCCACGATTTCGTTGCCTCGGCTTTCGCCCGCGGAGCCCTCGCTGCCGTCGTTTCACGCGCGCGCGCCGCTTCCCTGCCTGATGCCGCGCTCGCTCGTCCGCTCCTCATCGCCGAAGATCCCCTCGTAGCCATGCAGTCGCTCGCCACGCATGTGCGCCGCCAATGGGGCCACCGCATCGTCGCCATCACCGGCTCGGCTGGCAAAACCACCACGAAGGAAGCAGTCGCCGCCGCGCTCGCCGCGAAGTTCAACGTGTTCCGGTCCCAGGGCAATTTGAATAATCACTTCGGTCTGCCGCTGCAACTCCTTCGCCTCATGCCCGAGCACGATGTAGCGGTCGTCGAGATGGGCATGAACCACGCTGGCGAAATTGCTGCGCTGGCCCGCATCGCCGCGCCCGACTGGGGCGTCGTCACCAACGTCGGTACCGCACACATTGAAAACTTTGCCGAGGGCCAGGCCGGCATCGCGCGCGCTAAATTTGAACTCATCGCTGCACTGCCCTCCAACGGCGTCGCCTTCCTCAACTGCGATGATGCCTACGCCGCGCAATTCGGCCGCGATTTTCTCGGCCGCGTCGTCTACTTCGGCAGCGGCCCCTGCGGTGATCCGCAAATTCTCGCCGCTTCTGAGGAACTCGACGGCCTCCACGTCCGCTACCGCTTCGGCCGGCGCGAGGGTACCTTCACATTGCACCTGCTTGGTGCGCACAACGCATCCAACGCCGTCGCCGGCCTCGCCGTGGCACTCGAGGCAGGTGTCGACCTCAACGCTGCCGTGGCTGCTCTCTCTTCGCTCACCGCCGGCGACAAGCGCGGGCAGGTCCTCGAAATTGCCGGTGCCACCATCCTGAATGACAGCTACAATTCCAATCCCGAAGCGCTGCGCTCCATGATTCGCACTCTCGCCGCGCGCCCGGCAGCTGGCCGCCGCATCCTCGTAGCCGGCGAGATGCTCGAGTTGGGCGAGCGCGGCCCTGCGCTGCACAGCGCCTGTGGCCGCGCCGCCGCTGAAGCCGGCATCGATGTCGTCGTCGGCGTGCAAGGCAACGCCGAGCACCTGGCCGCCGCTGCCTGCACCGGTGGCATCTCATCCATCTTTCTTCCCGACGCCGAGGCCGCTGGCCATTGGCTCGCGCAGAATCTTCGCCCCGGCGACCTCGTGCTCGTCAAGGGTTCGCGCGGTGTGCACCTCGAGTGCGCCATCGACTCGGCCAGAAAACTACTCGCCCCCTCCCCAGTTCAATGAAACTGCGCAGCTTCGCCGCCGGCATCGCACTGCTCATCTCGCTCACATCTGCCGCCAGCCTCGCCGCGCAGCGCTCTCCCGCCTGGACGCACCCCTTTCCGCCCTTCCGCATTGCTGGCAACCTCTATTACGTAGGCAGCGAAGATCTCGCTTCCTACCTCATCGCCACGCCCCAGGGCCTCATCCTCATCAACAGCAGTCTCGAGTCCTCAGTGCCGCTCATTCGTAAAAGCGTTGAAACCCTTGGCTTCCACTTTAAAGACATCAAGATTCTGCTCATCAGCCATGCGCACTACGACCACTGCGCCGGCAGCGCCGAGATCATCCGCCTCACTGGCGCCAAATATTCCGTCATGGATGCCGACGTCTCGGTCGTCGAGTCCGGCGGCGAAACCGATTTTCAGTACGGCGCGGATCATTCCATGCAGTTCCCGCCCGCTCACGTCGACCGCGTGCTGCACGACGGCGACACGGTGCGCCTCGGCGGCTCGGTTCTCACCGCGCACCTCACTGCGGGCCACACCAAAGGCACAACGACCTGGACGATGAACGAGAAAGAGGACGGTCGCGTCCTGCACGTCGTCATCGTCGGCAGCCCCAACGTGAATCCCGGCTACAAGCTCGCCGGCAACAAGGCCTATCCGCAAATCGCATCGGACTACAAGCGCGGCTTTGCCGTCCTCAAAAACCTGCCCTGCGATATCTTCCTCGGCGCGCACGGCGCCTACTTCGACCTCATTGAAAAATATCCGCGCTGGAAGAACGGCGACAAGATGCCTTCATCGATCCCGCCGGCTACAAAGCCTATATCGCCGATCGCGAGCAAGCCTTCGAATCAGAACTGCACCGCCAATCCGCGGCGCCAAATAGCCACGCCCTACATTGAGGAGAATCACCGCCGTTCGCCAACGAGTAAGCCCCTATTCCCTATTCCCTATTCCCTGATCCCTATTCTCTATTCCCTACTCCCTGCGCGAGCACGCTCGCTGCTCGCGCCATCGTCACCCCTCGCAGCAGAAACACCTTGCTCCGCGAAACCTCGCCCGATAGCAGTTCCACCCCACTCTTCGGCAAGTCAAAATCTCGGCGAGAAAAGCCACCAAGGCTGCATTGGCTCGACCCTCAAACGGAGGCGCGTTCACGGCAATCTTGAGCTGTGCTGCCGCACCCTCACCGTAGATGCCCGTAATCGCTGTCCTCTTTGCGCCCGGCTGTGCTCGCACCGCCAGCGTCACGCCCGCCGATTTCGCATGCAGCATCAGTCGCGTTCCGCCGCCGGCTTGCGCGCGCCAAACAGCGCCGTGCCCACGCGAATCCGCGTCGCGCCCTCCGCGATGGCCAGCGCAAAATCACCGCTCATGCCCATCGACAGCACGTCCAGATGTAAATTGGGGTGTGCCGCCGCCCACCGGTCGCGCCACGCGCGCAAGCTCCTGAAGCACGCTCGCGTCACGTCCTCCGCGGCGCCCCACGGCGCAATCGTCATTAGCCCCCGCACCTCAAGATCCAGAAAGTCCGGTAACCGTTCCAGCAGCCGCGCTGCCTCTTCGCTCTCCGGCTCCAATCCCGTCTTCGTCGCTTCGCCGCTCAGCTTCACTTCGATTAGAACCGGCAGCCGCTTGCCCACCTTCCCTGCCGTCTCGTTCAGCCGCTCCGCCAGCCGCACCGAATCCAGCGAATCCACTCCGTCAAAGATCTCCGCCGCCCGCGCCGCCTTGTTCGACTGCAAATGTCCGATCAAATGAAAACGCAGCCTGTCCCGCACCGCCCAGGTCCCATGCTGGGCCTCATTCGCCAGTTTGCCCGCAAACTCCTGCACGCGATTTTCGCCAAACAGTGTCAGTCCCAGGGCCGCAGCCTCACCAATCGTCTCCGCGGGAAACATCTTTGAAACCGCCATCAGCTCCACTTCGCCACGCCCACGCCCCGCCGCCCGGCAGGCCTGCACAATCGCTTCCTCCAGCCGTTCCAGATTTTCCTTAAGCGACACCATTCTCTCAAGCCTCTTCTTTAAATAGCGGTGGCGTCTCCTGCAGCAGCTCGTCCAGAAATTCCTGCCGATGATTCATAAAGTGCCGCACAATCTGTGTCGGAGCGGCGCTCTCGTAGTCAATCTCTGTCAGCTTCTCTTGGTCAAAGCTGAAGATCTGCGCCTCGGGAAATCCCATCAAGATTGGCGAATGCGTCGAAATGATGAATTGCGCATCTTTGAACTTCTTCATAACGTCGTGCATAAGCACCAGGAACGACAACTGCCGCTGCGGCGAAAGCGCTGCCTCCGGTTCGTCGAGCAGGAAAAGGCCGTTATTGCGAAATTTGCACTCAAGCAACGTCAGGAATGTCTCCCCGTGCGAACGCGAATGCAGGCTTTGGCCTCCGTAAAAAGCTGAAACCGGCGGAGCCTTGCTGGGTATCGAATCCAGTTCGTCGATCAGCGTCGCGGTGTTAAAGAAGCTCTCCGCACGCAGAAAGAATCCACGCCCGGTGCGTACGTTGAATGCCAAACGCAGTGCGCGCACCAGCGGATCGACCGATCGGTTCGACTCGGTCGTGTCCGCCTTCAGATTTCGATTGCCACCCTCTGCGCCGAATCCGTAATGGACCGCGATTGCCTCGAGCAGCGTGGATTTTCCCGTCCCATTTTCGCCGGCAAAAAAGCAGACGCGGGATCGGAATGTAACTTCACCCAGATTTCGGATCACCGGCACGCAGAATGGATAACTCTCCCAGTTCTCCACGCGGTCGCGCAACAGCGTGAGCTTGTGCAACATGCGGTCCCCTCCCCACGCGCGGAATCTGCGCTGTCTGCCGCCTCAGTGCCCCTGCTCCTCGAGAAACTTCTCCGCCTCCAGCGCAGCCATGCATCCCGAGCCTGCTGCCGTAATCGCCTGCCGGTAGCGCCGGTCCTGCACATCGCCGCAGGCAAATACGCCCGTTACAATCGTGCCTTTCCACGTCGTAAACACGTTGTTCGTCGTCTTGATGTAGCCGGCCTCGTCGAGATCGATCTGCCCCACAAACATCTTGGTATTCGGCTCGTGCCCGATCCCGAGGAACATCCCGCTCACCGTCAGCTCGCGCTGCTCGCCGTTGGTCACATCGCGCAGCAGCAGCCCTTTCACTTCCTTCTCTTCCACGCCCAGCACCTCGTCCACCACGGTGTTGGTGCGCAGATCGATCTTGGGATTTGCTTTCGCGCGCTCCAGCATGATCTTCGACGCGCGGAAGGCGTCGCGCCGGTGCAGCAGCGATACTTTCGAGGCAAATCGCGACAGAAACATCGCCTCCTCCATCGCCGAGTCTCCGCCGCCCACCACGGCAATGTCCTTGTCGCGGAAGAAAAACCCGTCGCACGTCGCGCAGCTCGAAACGCCGTGCCCGATCAGTGCCTGTTCGCTCGGCAGCCCCAGCCAGCGCGCGCTCGCGCCAGATGCGATGATCAACGTGCGCGTCTGCACTTCGCCACTCGAAGTGCGCAGCTTGATGGGATGCGCGCCCACGTCGACCGACTCCAGGTGTGCCAGCTCATACGTCGTGCCAAATCGCTCCGCCTGCTTCTTCATGTTGTCGATCAGCTCCGGCCCCTGTATGCCGTCGGGCCAACCCGGAAAATTCTCAACCAGCGTGGTAATCGAGAGCTGGCCTCCGGGCTCGTGCCCCTCCAGAACCAGCGGTTTCAGTCCGGCGCGCGCCGTGTAGAGTGCCGCCGTCAATCCGGCGCAGCCGGAGCCAAGAATCACAGTTTCGCGTATCTCTGTCATAAGGGTTCCCGTGTCGATTGTAGATGGACCGGCCCGCCCGCCCAATTATCCACAACGACGTGCCTCACGCTCGCCGGCCGCCCATCCTCCGCCACTCGATGACATCGCGCAAAAGGTGAGATACCCGGCTTGGCTCGCCGGCTACGCTTGCATGTCCTTACCGTTCGCCGCCACATAAGATGACACACACGTCACGTTGCGACTCTTGCCGTCGACTAACCCCTCTCAGTCTTCTATGCAATCCGGCTCATGCTCCACATTACGAGCTCTCTCATCGTCCGTTGGCTTCT
The DNA here is from genome assembly GCA_963758785.1 of uncultured Acidobacteriaceae bacterium. GTDB lineage: Bacteria > Acidobacteriota > Terriglobia > Terriglobales > Acidobacteriaceae > Telmatobacter. The sequence continues at coordinate 50,856 of CAVWXA010000002.1, read as the reverse complement.
TCCTAAGAATTCTCTAACCATCGCCAAACTCCGTTGGCTCCGCGGTTGCCCCTATCTCAATGTCTGGGGGACCCGTGCCCATCACGACTTCCGCGCCCACGCGCCTCGCCTCGATCCACTTCCGCGCGTTGCGCCGTCTCACCACGCTCCTCCTTTCGCTGCTCCCGCTCGTTCCCTCGCTCGCCCACGCTGGCGGACCCAAATACATCGCCGGCACCACCTTCTTCAATCCCGCCGTGATGGGCCAGCCCATCCACTGGGCTGGTGGCCAGGTCAACTACTACGTCGATCAGGGTCCGCTCTCGAGCTCCGTCTCGAACCAGCAGGCCACGGCCATGGTCGACGCCGCTGCCGCCCTCTGGAGCGCCGTTCCCACCGCCGGCGTCACCCTCACCGACAAAGGCCCGCTCAACGAAGACGTCAGCGGCTCCAACATTCAGGTCAATTCCTCCGGCCAGATCACCGCGCCCTCCGACGTCACGCCCGCAGCCACCAACTACCCGCTCGCCGTCATCTACGACGCCGACGGCTCCGTCATCAACGCCATCTTCGGCGCCACCGCCAGCCAGCCCGACGCCTGCCAGAACAACGGCGTCTACGTCTGGATCGACAACTTCAACCCTGACGCCACCATCGCCCACGCCGTCATCCTGCTCAACGGCCTCTGCGCCACCAACGCCAATCTCCTTGAGATGATGAGCTTCGAGCTCGAGCGCGCCTTCGGCCGCATCCTCGGCCTCGACTACTCGCAGGTCAATCCCGGCGCGCTCACCGACGACGAGCCCGGCGGCACGCTCGGGCTGGCCGGTTATGCAGCCCATCAGCGGCGCCTGCGGCGCAAGCGGCGGCGCCTGCATCCCCAACCCCGCGGCCCTCGCTACGACGACATCGCCGCCCTCAATCGCATCTATCCCATCACCGCAGCCAATCTCGCATGCCTTCCCCGGCAAGCAGCTCACCGCCGCCAACACCATCTCCATCCAGGGCACGGTCAGCTTCCGCACCGGCTACGGCATGCAGGGCGTCAACGTCGTCGCGCGCCCGCTCGACAGCAACGGCAATCCGCTCTATCAGTACACCGTCACTGCCGTCACCGGCGCGCTCTTCAGCGGCAACCACGGCAACCCCGTTACCGGCTTCACCGATTCCGATGGCAACCCGCTCTCGATGTGGGGTTCGAACCGACCCATCCCTGCAAGGCTCCTTCGATCTCAGCGGCATCCCGCTCCCGCCCGGCGTCACTTCGGCCAACTACCAGGTCACCTTCGAAGCCATCGATCCGCTTTACATCCTCGAAGACTCCGTCGGCCCTTACACCCAAGGCCAGGTCGCCCCTTCCGGCACGCTTCAGCGCCGTCACCCTCGCCAATCTCTCTGCGGGCAGCGCGCAAACCATCTCCGTCACCGCGTCCGACTCGTCTGTCGCTGGATTCAACGACGCCATCGGCGCTCAAGCTCAGCCGCGCCCCATGCCCGCGAGCGGTCTGTGGTGCAGGCCGTCTCAGCCAGGTCGGCCAGAGCGACTGGTTCACGTTCCCCGTCCGCGGCAATCGCATCTTCACCGTCGTCACCCAGGCCCTCGATGAATCCGGCGCGCCCTCCAACTCCAAGGCCATGCCCTCCATCGGCGTCTGGGACGCATTCGATCCCATCGGCGCCACAGCCGTCGGCGCTGCGCCCGGCCTCAACGGCCAGGCCACCGGCGAAACCTGGCTGCGCGTCGCCACCAACGGCGATGACATTGTTCGCATCGGCATCGCCGACCTGCGCGGCGACGGCCGGCCCGACTACGCCTACAACGGCTGGGTCCTCTACGCCGACACCGTCTCCCCCGCGCGCCTTCCCGCTTCCGGCGGACCCATCACCATTCAGGGCATGGGCTTTCGCCTGGCCGACACGGTCCTCATCGGCGGCCAGCCCGCGCTTGTCACCAGCATCTCGCCCAACCAGATCACCGCCATCGCTCCGCCCGCAGCCCCCGGCGTCACCGGTTCCGTCGACGTCGAAGTCGACGACCAGCCCGTCTTCTACGCCGCAGCCATCATTCCCGGCGGCATCAGTTACGACTCCGGCACGGGCGACGCGCTCACCCTCGTCACCGCGCCCACCGGCACCGTCCCCATCGGCGAGCCGATTCCCTTCACCGTCACCGCCCTTGGCTCCAATCTCACACCCGCCGGCGGCGTCACCGTCATCTATACCGTTACCAGCGGCACGGCCACGCTCGCCTGCGGACTTCCCGTCTGCTCGGTCGTGGCCACCGGCGACGGCCGCGCCACCATGAACGTCACCGCCAACGGCAGCACCTGGTCCATCGTCACCGCCTCGCTCACCAACGGCTCCAGCCTCCAGGCGCAGTTCGCCGGCGGAACTCCGCCCGTCCTCTCCGCGCTCACGCCGCAGCTTTCGCTCGCCGCCGGCGCCACCTTCACCTGGACCGTCCAGGCCCTGGTCCTCTCGAACGGCATTCCTCTTGCCGGCCAGTCGGTCGCCTGGCAAACCAGCTCTGGTAGCGGAATCTCCGCTCAGGGCTCCGCAGCCGCGCTCACCAACATCCAGCGGCATCGCCACCAAAACCCTCACCGTCGGCCCGCTCGCCGAAGGCCAAACCGCCACCATCAACGCCTGCCTCAACGGAACCAGCCAGTGCGTCGCCTTCACCGCCTTCGGCGCGCGCCCTGAGTACGCCCTGCTGCAACCCATCTCCGGCACGAGCCAGATCCTCGCCTGCCTCCGCCACGCCCAGCCAGATCGCCCTCCGCCTTCTCGACATGGACGGCAACCCCATGGCCGGCGGCACAGTCGCGCTCTATCAGGCGCTCTATGCCTGGTCGCCGCCCTGTGCGCCGCACACTGTCTGCGCGCCAGGAGCGCTCCTCGCCACGCAAGCCGCCACAGCCACCTCAGCCATTGACGGCTCAGTTAGTTTCATTCCCGCTTCCATCCCCGGCGTCGCCACCAACCTCCTCGGCATCGCGGTCTCAGGAAATACCGCCACTATCCCCATCGTCATCACTCAGCATCCGTAACCGCAGTTGCAAGCCCTCCCTACTGTCCTGTCGCTAAATAAAGTCCGCATCAAAAACAGGTTGTCATCCTGAGCGAAGACTGGCGCATGTTTTGCGCCAATCGTAGTCGAATGACCCGCATTTGTTTTTCATTGAAGTTCGGATTCACCACACAGGCCAGCGTTCTCAATTCCCCACTCCCTATTCCCCATTCCCTACTCCCCTATTCCCTACGTCCCTGCCCTACTACAATGCAATCAACGGCCGCGTTCCCCATCCCCCACGGCCACCCAACGGAAGGCTCTCCCATGCACGTCGTTGCTCTCATCGCCGGTGTTCTGTGCGTATCCATCGTGCTCGTTGACGCCTTCCAGACCATCATCCTGCCCCGCCGCGCCTCCGGGCGTTTCCGCCTCACCCGCATCTTCTACATCGTCAGCTGGAAACCCTGGCGTTTCGTCGCTCGCCGTCTGCACCATCCCCGCAAGCGCCAAACTGCCCTCAGCTACTACGGTCCTCTCTCGTTGGTTCTTCTTCTAGTCGTTTGGGCGGCCGGCATGGTCGTAGGATTCGGCCTCATCTTCTATTCCATGGGCAGCCCATTTAACGACGCCGCGCAGCCGCCCAATTTTTACTCCGACCTCTACGTCAGCGGAACTACCCTCTTTACCCTCGGCCTTGGCGACGTCACGCCACACAGCCCCTGGGTCCGCGTGCTCATCATTCTGGAGTCCGGTACCGGCCTCGGTTTTCTCGCCGTCGTCATGGGCTATTTTCCTGTCATCTACGCCGCGTTTTCGCTCCGCGAAGTCAGCATCTCATTGCTCGACGCGCGCGCGGGCTCCCCGCCCACCGCAGCCGAGCTCATGCGCCGCCACTCCCACCGGGCCGATGGGCAGGCTCTCACAACCCTTCTCGTCGAGTGGGAACGCTGGTCAGCGGAGATCCTTGAAAGCCACATCTCCTATCCACTGCTTTGCTACTTCCGGTCCCAGCATGACAACCAAAGCTGGATCAGCGCCCTCACCGCCATTCTCGATACATCGGCGCTTCTTATCTCCGGCGTCACCGGCTACGAGGCGCGTCAGGCGCAGCTCACCTTCGCCATGGCGCGTCACGCCGTCGTCGATCTCGCGCAAATCTTCTCGCTTCGCCCGCTCCTCAACACTCCCGATCGCCTTCCGCCCGAGCGCTGTCAAAGGCTCCGCGACACGCTGCTTGAAAGCGGCGTCAACATCTGCCGCGACAACTCCTTTCGCGAGCGGTTGGTTCAGATGCGCGGTCTTTACGAGGGATACGTTGAGGCCCTCAGTGCCTACCTCTCCATGCCGCTGCCTCCGTGGCTCTCCGATCAGCCGCATAAGGACAACTGGCTCACTGTCGCCCGTCTCCGCCAGCAAACTGAGATGGACAACGCCTCCGCTCCCGGCCAGCAGCCGCCCGTAGCACTCCCCGACATCTCCATCTTCGTCGATCAACATCACGATTTCTGATCAGCCCGCTCTCTGGTCTCTGCTCCCTATCCCCTATTCCCCGCTCCCTGTTCTCTGTTCCCTATTCCCTGCCCCCATTCCCTCGTCTCAATCCCCTTTTCCCTGTCTTTCCCACCCCGCTGGTAGTACACTAACCGCGCCACGTCCCCAAAAGGAGGTTTCCCCCCATGGCCCGCAAAACATGCGTCGGCGTCATCATTGCCACCAGTCTCACCCTCGGTGCCGCTGCTGTCCCTGCCTTCGCCGCTCCCTCCACAAGCGATGCCTGTTCCCTTCTCACGACCGCCCAGATCGGCCCTGCCATTGGCCTGAACGTGGGTACTGGGACCTGGATGACAGAAACGGTCAAGACAACTTGTACCTGGTACGCGTCCGGTGGCGGATACGTGACGCTCATGATTCAAGGCCTCGACTACTTCCAGGCTGGCAAGCAGGAGGTCACCCCGGCAATTGTTTTCGTGCCGGTCAGCGGCCTCGGCGATAAAGCCTATTACCTCGCCGTTGGCAACAACGTCGGCCTCGTCGTCAAAAAAGGATCCGTCGCGTTCAAGGTGGCTGTTTACGGGCAGGAATCCCTCGAACAGAAACAGGCAATGGAGAAGGCTCTCGCTCAACAAGTCGTCCCCGAGCTCTAAATAGATCTTCGAATCCTCGCCGTCCGACGCGGCCCGCAAACCGCACCCTGCAACTTTAGTGGGACGCAGAATCTCCTGAATCGCCGGAATTCATTTCCATTCCTGGCATCGGCGAGCGATCCATATTGTCGTGATCCTGGTCGTCATCGTCGATCGACCAGACCTTCCTCGGATTCGTCTCGTACGGATACACGTGTACCATCCAGCCAAAGACATGCGGAATGAACACCCCTCCCGCCGCCTCACACGCGTCTTTAGTGTTGATCGAGCCCATCAGGCCAAACTTCGCTTCGGGCCCGAAATAAGCCCCCCATTCTGCCTGCGGCGCTTTGCAAAAGTTCACGTGCTGATGCCAGCGCGCCACGCTCAGCGGGATCCGATCGTTCAACTCGTCCTCCGTGGCGTTCACCCGGTCTGTGTACATCGCACCCACAAGTTTGTAGCCGCCGTCGGCTGTTTTCCTATAGAGCAGTGAGGTCGGCTTCATCGCATCCCAGTGCCACGCCGCTTCGCCCCCGTTTTGATAGTTCGTAAAGTGATAAATGGGTTGCGGCAAATTCGGAACAAAAATTTTGTATCCGTCAGCAAGCGCCTTCCGGTAATCCTGGTAGGGTGCCATCGCTTTTCGCGCCGCCTCCACCACCTCATCGGCCTTCTGTTGGTCGCCAGGCGCAAGCGGCCGCAGCGCCGTCAGATGCATGTGTCCGGCCATGTGCGCCATTCCGCCGCTCGAGTGATCCATTCCCTGCATCTGCGCGTGCCCGCCTTGCGAAACCCCAGGCGGCAAGGTGACCGCCGCTCCCGCAACCAAAACAATCGTTAAAGCAAGCGCTCGCCGCATCAACAAACCAGATCCAAAACCATATGAGAGTGAAAGCATTTAATTAACCTCCGCGGTGCGAATTTCTAGGGAATATCGCTCCCGGCCGCCGGTCAGCCGCATGCCAACGGTGCACCGGAAATCAGCCACGATGATCCATACGCTCCAGCCGCGATAAGTGTTCCCCCGCCCAGCAAGTCCCTCATACCTATTCCCTATTCCCTGTTTCTCTGCTCTCTGGAACCAGTTGCATATTTACCCCTTTGAAGGGGCACGACTTTACAGGTTACGGAAAAACTCTTTCGAAGATGCACGAAGTGCCAGGGCACGACCTCGGTCGTGCCGTAAATGAATGAAAATCAGTTGGGCCTTTAGGCCCTGAGCAAAACATTTCAGAAATTCGCCCTCTGTTCCTCATTTTTCCGCAGCCTGTTTAACCCCTGCCTCGCCACAACCGAATTTCACACAACCGTTTTTTGAATCGCGCTCCCGCATACGATAATCACACTGTCGCAATTCTCCCCATGCGTCTTCAATCTGCTCGCGAAAAAGAGCGGGCAATGCAACACATCCCGTGAAGGAGCAAGCAACATGGAAATCAAACGAAGTGGTTCGCAATCTTCGCGCTCGGGACCGGCCGATTGGTTTACCGGCAGTGTCCGCATCGATCCCCTCTTCGCGCCGCCCGACCCGGCGCGCGTTCAGGGCGCCACTGTCACTTTCCAGCCCGGCGCGCGCACTGCATGGCACACGCATCCGCTCGGGCAAACCCTCGTCGTCATCTCCGGCTCCGGCCGCGCGCAGCACTGGGGCGGTCCCATCGAAGAGATCAGTCCCGGCGACGTCGTCTGGTTCGCCCCCGGCGAAAAGCATTGGCACGGAGCCGCACCGTCCGCCACCATGTCGCATATCGCCGTTCAGGAAGCGCTCGACGGCAAGACCGTCGACTGGCTCGAACACGTCAGCGATACGCAATACCAGGGATAATCAACGCTCGGGCGAATCGACACCAGGGCCAAGCGGTGCCCGACCCCAACCTCACCCCCACCCTGTCATCCCGAGCGCAGCGCGCCTGGGCCACTCAGCTCTCACGAGTGTCATCCGGAGCGGAGCGCGCTTGGGGCCCCAGAATCGATGAGCGATTTTGGGGTAAGCGGCCTGCCGCTTGGGGGGAGCCGAGGGATATGCATTTGCTTCCTATCGCCGTCGATCGTCAACCCACCGCGCCCTTGACCGGAGGGAGCGTGAAGCGTCAGCCCCACGAATTCCGGCCAGTGTCCGATCCTGACCCCGCCAACCCCGCTAGAGCATTTTCTTTAATAGTGTAGACTTGTCGTGGCGATGATCCGCGGCGAGTGAATCGATGGCGAAGCCATATGGGGATGACCTGCGCCGTAAGTTTCTGTTTGCTTACGATCAAGGCGAGGAGACGCTGGAGGAACTTGCGGATCGGTTCCTGGTGAGCGTGGGCTGGGCGAAGAAGATCTCCGCACAACGGAACCGCACCGGGCAGGCCGAGCGGGTGCGGCACCAGCCCGGGCGCAAGTGGCGTGCCGGTGTCGCGGCGCAGCGACAGGTGATGGATTGGGTGGCATCGAAACCCGATCTGACGCTGGCTCAACTGCAGGCCAAGTTGCATAGTGAGGCGAGCATTTCGCTCAGCTTGGGTCGGATCTGGCATCTGTTGAAGAAGTTGGGTCTGCGGCTGAAAAAAAGTCACTCCACGCGGTCGAGCGGGACAGCGAAGCCAACCGCGAGCGACGCGAAGAGTTCGCGGCGCGCATCCAGTCGATCTCACCGGAACGGCTGATTTTCCTTGACGAGAGCGGTGTCACTACCTCGATGACACGGCTCTACGCACGCGGTCCGGGAGGCAGACGCATCCACGAGGCGACGCCTGGCGGTCACTGGAAAATCATGACGATTCTGGGCGCCATGAGCCTCAGCGGTATGGTCGCAACCATGACCATCGAAGAGCCTACCGACACCGATATCTTCCTGGCCTACGTTGAACACCTGCTGTACCCGGTGCTGAAGCCCGGCGACGTGGTGGTGATGGACAACTTGAGCGCGCATAAGGCGCCTGCAGTTTGCCAATGGATCGAAAAAGCCGGCGCGGAGCTGCTCTATCTGCCGCCCTATTCTCCCGATCTGAACCCCATCGAGAAGGCCTGGGCAAAACTCAAACAACTGCTTCGCGCAGCCCAGGCTCGAACCAAAGAAACTCTCGATCAGGCCATCACAGAAGCCCTGCCATGCATTACTCCCGGCAATGCCCAGGCTTGGTTCAGACTCGCACTAGATGGTCTACAGTAAAACAGAAAATGCTCTAGCTCCGCAAACTCCGCTGTCAACCCCCACGCCTTTGAAAACAAATCTACGCACCCGCTAACCCGCTGATTCCCGGTCCGATCACTGACCACTGATCCCTTACCACTCTTTGCATATTATTTCCCGCAATTCGCTACTCTGGTATTGGAATCATTTCAATCACGCGTACTCGCGTAGTCTCGTTTGCCCTCGGCGCTCGCATCACGGCCGAAAAATCTCTGTTTTGAAGAATTTGCCTTCCAAATTCCTCAAAAACAAAAGAATTACGAGAGAACCTGCCCATGCAACTAGTTGAAAACAAAAGAATTACTATGCCACCCTCGGCGGGGGAGTAGGGATGGGGAGGGGTACTGAAAAGTAAACATCGAGCGCTCGGCAATTGAACGCAGCGAACTATGAACTGTGAACCATGAACTGGCACTTGCCACTGGCTAACTCCACAGACCCCGCTATCTCCGCTAACCCCGCTGTCTCGCCCTACAATGGATATGGAACTTAACCCTCGAGGAAAATCATGCCGCTGTCCGGAGAAGCCATCCGTCTGATGAACTACATTGATGATGTCGCCGTCACCCTGCGCCGGGTGCTGGTCTTGATACCCACGCTTCCCGACGAAGAGCGCGCCAAGGTTGCCCAGCATCTTCTCGAGGCCAAGCCCAGCGCCCAGGATGTCGTCGAGGCCCTCAACGCTAAGCAAGCTCTCAAGTAAGCCTGTGTGATCACGTTCGCAATCATCGGGGCCGGCCCTCTTGGCCGCTGGCTCGCCCTCGGCGCAGCCCGCGCTGGCTTTCGCGTCCTCCTTGAAGACGTGATGCCCAGCAACCTCCACCACGCCCGCGAATCGATCCGCCTCGAGCTCGGCCCCCATGCCTTGCCCGCCGTCGCCTTTGTTTCAACCATTGAGGATGCTGTTCGCGAAGCCGATCTGGTCATCGACTGCGTTCCCGACGAGCTCGAATCCAAGCTCGAAATCCTCTGGCTGGTCGACCGCATGGCCCCGCCGCGCACGGTCATCGCCACGCCCACCACAAATCTCTCCATTGCCGACCTGGCCAGCTGCACCAACCGACCGGAAAAGTGCATTGCCATCGCCGCTTCGCCCGCCGATTTGGCGGTCCCCGCCGGCCCCGATTTGCTGCTTCGCGCCGCCCCATCCACCAGCAACGAAACCGTGGCTCTCTTAATTAACTTCTGGACGCGACTCGGCCTTCGCCCGCAAATTGACCGGACGAATTGAGATTTAGATTTTCGTTTTGTCCAGGCCGCAATTCGACCCGCTCACAACCTGCAGATCAGCAGCTCGCGCTCGTAAATCATCTCTGGCGGCAAATGATCGTGCAGATCGATGAATAGCTCCTCGTGGCCGATCAGCTCCTTGCGCCACGCTCCACGGTTCACATCCTGCATCTGCTCGAACTGCTCGCGCGTGACGTTGATTCCCGACCATTCCATGTCGTCGTAATACGGTGTCCAGCCGATCGCCGTCTCCTTGCCCTGCGCGCGCCCGTGCACGCGGTCCACAATCCACTTCAGCACCCGCATGTTCTCGCTGAAGCCCGGCCACAGAAACTTCCCGTTCTCGCCCTTGCGGAACCAGTTCACGTGGAAGATTCGCGGCGTTCTACTCAGCGCACGCTGCATCTTGATCCAGTGCCGGAAATAGTCGCCCATGTGATAGCCGCAGAACGGCAGCATGGCCATCGGATCGCGCCTCACCATGCCCACTTCGCCCGCCGCCGCCGCGGTCGTTTCCGATCCCATCGTCGCACCCACGTAAACGCCCGCACTCCAGTTGAACGCCTGGAACACCAGCGGCATCGTCGTTGATCGCCTCCCGCCGAAGACGAACGCGCTGATCGGCACGCCTTCCGGATCTTCCCACGACGCATCGATCGCCGGGCACTGCGATGCCGGCGCTGTGAACCGTCCGTTGGGATGCGCCGCCTTCGCCCCGGTCTGCTTCGCGATCTCGGGCGTCCACCGCTCGCCTCGCCAGTCCAGGCACTCCGCCGGCTGCTCGTCCGTCATCCCCTCCCACCAGACACCGCCGTCTGGCGTCAGCGCTACGTTGGTGAAGATCGAGTTCCTCCTCAGCGTCGCCATCGCGTTGGGATTGGTCTTGGCGCTCGTCCCCGGCGCCACACCGAAGAACCCGGCTTCGGGATTAATGGCCCGCAGTTGCCCATTCGCGTCCGGCTTGATCCATGCAATATCGTCGCCGACCGTCGTCACTTTCCAGTCGTCCAGCGCCTTGGGTGGCACCAGCATCGCCAGGTTCGTCTTGCCGCATGCCGACGGAAACGCTGCCGCCACATACGTCTTCTCGCCCTGCGGCGACTCCACACCTACAATCAGCATGTGCTCGGCCATCCAGCCCTCATCACGCGCGATGTTCGACGCGATGCGCAGCGAGAAGCACTTCTTGCCCAGCAGCGCGTTCCCGCCGTATCCCGACCCATAGCTCCATATCTCGCGCGTCTCAGGGAAGTGCGCGATGTACTTCTGGTCATTGCATGGCCACGGCACGTCCTTTTGCCCCGGCGCCAGCGGCATGCCCACCGAGTGCATGCACGGCACCACGCGCCTGGTGTCGCGGTCGATCTCGGCTAGCACTGGCAAACCGATCCGCGTCATGATGCGCATGTTCGCCACCACGTACGGTGAATCCGTCAACTGCACCCCTATGCGCGACATGGGCGACCCCACTGGCCCCATGCAGAAGGCCAGCACATACATAGTCCGCCCCCGCATGCAGCCGTTGAACAGTTCCTTCAGCTTTCGCCGCATCTCATATGGGTCCACCCAGTTGTTGGTCGGGCCGGCGCTGTCTTTTGAAAACGAGCAGATGAATGTCCGATCTTCCACCCGCGCCACATCCCGCGGATCGCTGCGGGCGTAGAAACATCCCGGCCACCGTTCCTGGTTCAGCCGGATGAAAGTGCCCCCCGCCACCATCTCATCGCACAACCAGTCGTACTCTTCCTGGCTCCCGTCCACCCAATGGATCGCAGCCGGCTGCGTCAGCTCCGCCATCTTTTCAACCCAGCGAATGAGGTGCTTGTTGGTCGTCAGCGGCTTGGCAATACCGGTTTTCTCCTGTTTCATACTTCTTCCCCTTCTTCACGCAATCCTCGCGCGGCAGAAAAGTCGATGCGACGAATGGTAAAGATTAAGTCTCAGCTCAACCGAGAGCTTCACAACCAGGCGGTTTCGAGAATAACCAGAAAATCTGTGGGCTTTCCCTTACTTATATGTGATCGTAAGCCCGGTTTGCAAGGGAGAAAGCTTATCAGCCCAGTCTCGAACCTGCAGCAACGGCAGTACTTTCAGTGCGTACAAATGCCTTCATTGTTCCGCATCGCTTCCCCACTGAGGCACCATGCGGACGAATGGTATACGCGCCCACTGCAGCAGGAACAATGAACGTCTCGACATAATGAACAACAAAAGGTTCGAACGCGCCCGACGGGCTCTCAACGATTGCCTCATCGCCTTCAACCAGGTTCAGCACGTTCACTCCACCATTGGTGTGGTGCGGCACAGTGTCCGTGAACCAGTGGCGTCGCGTCTCGATAAACTCCCGCTCGTGGAGGCCGGTCCGTTCTTCACACCAGCCGTCATCCTGGCAAACGACTTCGATGCGATTGATTAGTTCCCTCCGCACCCACTCCGTCGTGCGATCCCACTGGATGTTGGCAACGCCGTGCTCTATATGGATCGGGCGCGGCCGGCCGTCGAGACCTAAACGGCCCCAATCCCAAAGCTTGAAAGTGAAAATATACGGCGTTGCGCTGATCTCCAGTACCATGCTGTTCGCTCCCGAACAATGAATCGTTCCCGCGGGAATAAGGAAGTGATCGTGCTTGTTTGCTGGCCAGCGATTTACATATTTCTCAGCGGCGAACGCCGCTCTACCTTCCTGCGCACGGTATAGTTCGTCGATCATCTCCGTCCGCGAGATTTTGTCCCTCAGCCCCAGATAAACGGTCGCATCCGGCCCGGCATCGAGCATATAGTAGCTTTCGTCCTGGGTGTAGTTCATTCCAAACTTTTCTCGAATGTACTCGGTAAGCGGGTGCACTTGAAGCGACAGATTGCCCCCACCCATCGTGTCGAGAAAATCGAACCGGATGGGAAACTCCGCGCCGAAACGTACATAGACCGCATCGCCAAGCAGGGAGCGCGGCTCTAGAAAGACGAGATCGATTGCCGGTACTTCAACACGTTGCTCGCCAAAGCCGAGCAGAAGGCTGTTCTCTTCCGGCACGCAATCGAAACACCACGCATGGTTCGGAGCGTCGTGCGGCAGATCGCAAACCTCTTCCATCCAGTGGCCGCCCCAGGGGCCTGGATCGAAATATGGCACCACGCGGAACGGACGATTTGTGGTGCTCGCAAGCGCTCGACGAAATAAATCGCCGCCGATGAGCTTCGGCAACTGCGGCTGATTCACGTCCAGCAAAAAGTCGATCTCCGGTAAAAGCTGCCTCTTTAATCGGTCCGCGGCACGCCATTCGGCGAAAAACCCACACTTGTACTTCAGCGCAAAGTCTTCTTTGGGATTGTTCAGGCCGAGATTGCCAATCTCCTGTCGACGCCACCGAAGCTGAATCTCCCAGCGCGCGAGATCGGCATAAACTAACGTGGCACCTGGCGGTGAAATCATCGACGCGCCCGCACCTGCAACGAGTATCGGGCCCTCCTGCGCCGCTCGCTGAACGGCCACGCGCATTCTGTCGAGCTTGGCGGAATCAAAATAATCCTCGAGCGTCATGCCGCTCATGCGTCCGAAAACCCGATCCTCGCCAAGCAGAGGATCGAGCATCGCTCGCAGCTGCTCCGCAGTCTTCAGGCATTCTTCGGCAAGAAAAATCGCCGCCGAATGCAGATGAAGACTCAGTTCTTTGCTCAGACTGGCTGAGGAAACGCCGGGATAGCACTCAATGCACAGAATGCGCCTCTGCTCTAAATGAGGTGCAATGCGCGCAGCGACGGCGTGCCAGCCGATACTGCACTCTTTCTCGGGCCCCGCCGCAACAAAGGGAAACTTATCGTAGTTGGATTGCCGGGACATGAACTCTTTCTATGGTAGTGGAACACACTCAGGAACGGCGGCCTTTTCGCGCCGCCAATGATTCCTCAAAGCTTCCCGTCAACTTGCACCGCGAATGGTGGGGACGATTGTCCGCAATGTGACACCGGCGGCCGGTTGACTGGCCTTCGTATCAGAATCTGAATCCCGGCTTGAGCTCGCACTGATAAACGGTAGACTTTTCCCTGTCGGATCCGGTTCTGGCGGCGCACGTCGCCCAATTCAGAAAGAGGTCGGGACCCAGCGGAAAGACGATTTGAGTGCCGTCCAGATCGGCATCGAGGCTCACGCCTTCCGCGTTCGGTGGAAGCGTGAAGTTCAGCGCTCTTCCGTAGATAACCGGATACGACTCCCGCACGTTTGAGACGATTGCCGTGTGAAAGACCTCGGCCTGCAGCAGAAATGTCGCTGTGTTTGACCAGTCCGTTGCCGAGGCTACTATGATCCGGCCTCCGTTAACAAACCCGCTCGAGTCGATCTGTGTAAACGGGCACGGGCCCGCAATGCAGGAGGCTCTGGCATCCCGGAACTGATTTCCTTCTCCGGCGTCTAGCCTCACCGACTCGGTTGTAGCTTTCCAGTATCCATCCGGGGAACATGGAGCATGGTGAAGGCAAGGAACGTTTCCCTGATTCACGACCTCAAATGCCTTGACTGCACCGCCGATGTTTTCCTCGGATTGAGAGTTCACCGTGTACCTGACCCTTATATTCGAAACAATTGAGGGCGGATGCTCCGAATTGATGATATTTGGCACAGCGGTTGGCGCCATGGTCGCAATCACCAGTTGCCTGAGCGACGAGCGAAAGCGGATTGGGACATCAAGATCGAGAGTCTCGTAGTCCGGGTGCTGGAAGGTGAGATTCACCGTTTGTCCCGGCAATACGGTCTCAGGAAATGCAATCCGGAAGTAACCAGAAGCATCGGATTGCGTGGTGAGGCTTGCCCCCCCGTGTGAAGCTAGAATCAGAACACCGGCGATCGGTGATTCTCTTCGCACGTCGGAATCGCGGCGAATCACAGTCCCTTGAATAACCGACCAACGTGGTCTCCAATGCCGCACGCCAAAATACAGTAGCGCGGCGGCCGCAGTTCCGGCAGCGATGGCGATCCAGACGACAATTCTTCTGCGTCCCATTGATTTCTCACCCTTTACTTCCATTGGACGCAATTTTTCGAAGATTTGCTGTATGTTTTCCGTTAACCTCAGCCGATTCTTGCGCATCTAACTAAACGCTGCTAGCGTTGGCATTCGAAGCTCATCGACTGGCACCCGTGCCTTGCGATCCGCTACGTCGAATCACAATGAACCGGTTTCGATTTGAAAAGGTCAGCAATCCGGAAAGATGGGGAATGTCCCGCCGGAGATTGCTGCGTCAGCTTTCCGGCTTGTCACTCGGCGCCCCGCTTGGACGGCTCTTGGCGCTCGCGCTCCCCCGCAACCAGGAAATGCAGCGCCAGGGTTCGCAGCAACACACACATCCTGCGTCTCCGCCTTCGCCTACATCCATCTCGCCGCAAGACGATCAGTTGCTGGACGAGTTGGAGCACGCCAGCTTCCAGTTCTTCTGGGAACAGGCGAATCCTCAAACTGGCCTGATCAAGGACCGCTGCAATGTTCGCGCCAAGGACACCACCTTGGGAGCCAGCATTGCTTCAACGGGCTTTGGGCTGACGGCAATTTGCATTGGCGATCAGCGCGGCTTTATCAATCGCGCAGCGGCGCGCTCGCGGGTTTTACAGACTCTCTCGTTTCTCTGGCACAAGCTTCCCACGCACCGTGGTTTCTTTTATCACTTCGCGAATATCAATACGGGTGAAAGGATGTGGGACTCGGAGGTTTCGTCGGTCGACACGTCGATCCTCCTTTGCGGAGTACTGACTTGCCGGCAGCATTTTCAGGATAAAGACATCGACCAGTTAGCCCATGCCATCTTCGACCGCGTTGATTGGCAGTGGCTCTCAGAAGATACAAGCCTTCTTTCTCATGGTTGGACGCCGGAGCTCGGATTCATCTCTTCGCGGTGGGATTTCTACAGCGAACTGATGATGATGTACCTGCTGGGAATGGGATCCTCCTCTCATCCACTCCCCAAAGACATGTGGTTCGCCTGGAAGCGAACGCAGTTTGAATACGATGGGCTGCGTTACATCGGGTCGTTCGCACCGCTCTTTGTGCATCAATACTCGCAGGCATGGTTCGATTTCCGCCAAAAACGCGATCGCTATGCGGATTATTTTGAAAACTCCGTGATTGCCACGGACGTGCATCGGCGTTTTTGCCTGGAACTCAACGCTCAATTCCCCGACTATAGCGATGCGCTTTGGGGAATCACCGCATCCGATTCGGTGCGAGGCTATGTCGCGTGGGGTGGACCGCCGGCCATGGGGCCAATCGACGGCACCGTCGTGCCGGCTGCCGCGGGCGGCTCCCTGCCGTTTTTACCCGGCGCAACCATGCAGGTCCTCAGAAACATTCACGATCACTACCCGAACGCTTGGTGCCGCTACGGATTCGTGGATGCATTCAATCCGTTGACTCAGTGGTACGACACAGACGTGATTGGTATTGATACCGGGATCACCATGCTGATGGCTGAAAACGCACGCACGGGTTTCGTCTGGAATACATTCATGAAGAATCCTGAAGCACAGCGCGGTATGGCCGAAGCGGGCTTTACTCGTGAAGGTTAAATAGGTCCCGTGCGGTCGAGTGCTGTGAACTCGATGCTGGGAAGGCGAAGTCTCAGTCGGAAGGGCGAATGAGTAATTTCAAGAGTGCCCAGAGACGCCCGGCAATTGAGTACTGCCTCCAGGCGACTCTCAGGAGGTTTGGCAGTGTCACGCAGTTGGCCCGTGTGAGCCTCCGCAAAGCCGCATGCACGCAGCTCGTTGAAAATACTGCCAACCGTTAATTAAGGCGAAACTCTACATCGATGATCATCTGCACCGATACGGGGTGCCCCTGGTAGTCGGACGGCTTGAATCTATACATTCGCGAACCATTTTCTGGTTTCTGTTTCTGGCCTATGCGGGATTGCAGGCTGGCAATGCCAATGCAGTTTCCTGTACAACTGAATCGCAAATGATACCCGCTCAGCGCACCGCGCTGGCGAACGTGGCCCGATCTATACTTTCGCAGGTGCAGACAGATAACCTGCAGGCGCTCAAAAATGATGTGATTCCCGCCGTCGCATCGAATTTCAACGGAATCGTCACATCGGTGAGCCATCTCCAGCCTCTCGTGCAGCCTGCCGCCATTACCGTGGATGATCTCTATCTTCTCGACGCTTCGACCAATCCCGCAGCCGCAGCGCCCACAGACTTTTTTTGTGGATCACCTATGGTCGTCCTGAACTTTCCGAGTGTACCGCCCGGAGTTTACGCGTTGGTCATTGTTGACGCGACTGGGGTGCCACAACCTCAGCAGATTTCTCTTGTTCTGTCCAAAACGTCCGATGATTGCTGGTTGCTTGCCGGCTTGTTCGACAGGCCCATGACCGCAGGAGGCCGCGACGGGCTGTGGTACTGGCAGTCCGCGCGCAAATACGCACAGACACAGTTCGACTGGGATGCCTGGTTTTACTATCGTTTGGCCACCAGTCTTCTGGATCCGCTGGATTTCCTATCCAGCCCGAATCTTGAAAAATTGCAGCACGAAGCTGACCTTATTCGGCCTTCGGATCTGCCGGGCAAGTCGCCGATGACCTTCTATGCACAAAGCGACCTGATTACGGTGACCGCAATTGATACAACGACGGCATTGGGAGGGCTCGATCTGAATGTTCACTACACCCCTGACGCTACAGAGTCCGTGCAGTTGCACGATCCGATCGTAGCGCGGAGGCAGGTGACCGCGATCATGACGACGCTGGTAAAAATGCATCCCGAGTTGCAAAAAGCTTTCCATGGAATCTGGGTGCATGCCGAACAGGGACCAGCCTCGCTTTTCGCATTGGAACTGCCAATGGAGCAGATTGCTGCTTCGCCGACTCCACAGGATATGGCGCCAAATCAGACCTCGCACTGAGGTTACGCGAAGCAATCACTTTCACTTTCCTATCACGCCTCATTAAGTTGCCCCGGTAAAGCGATTGGTAGCGCTGCGTTCGGCTTCGCAGAGTTTTTCAGCCAGCAGCGGGCTATAATCCAGCGCAGGCGCCGGTCCTGCGTTTCCGCAGCCTCACAAATCTCTCGGGAGCAACCCACCAATGCGAAGCCTGTTTTTCGTTCCTCTGTTCGCGTTCTCTTTGCAGGCCCAGCCTGCTGCACCACCCGCCACACTCGAGCTCGACGGAACGTTTCTGGCGCAGTTCAAGGCACATCCAAGCCCGGCGATCCTCGATGCCGTTCGCGCCGATGCAGACCGAGCCATGAGCGTCGGCCCCTACTCGGTAATTGACAAAAAGGAGACACCGCCGAGCGGCGACAAGCACGACTACATGAGCCTGGCACCTTATTGGTGGCCGAATCCGGCAACAGTCAACGGTCTGCCGTATATCCGCCGCGACGGCGAAGTGAATCCCGATCGCTACAAGGTCACCGACGATGGCGAATTCAACAAGGTACAGAGCGCGGTCCATGCGCTGGGCCTCGGCTACTACCTTACCGGAAACCAGGCTTATGCCGCGCGCGCCGTGCTGCTCCTGCGCACGTGGTTTCTCGATCCGGCAACGCGGATGAATCCTAATTTGAATTATGCGCAGGCGGTCCTGGGCGTCAATACGGGGCGCGGCACAGGACTGATCGATGTGCGCGGGATCCCGCGCCTGCTCGATGGGCTCACGCTGCTCTCCGGCTCTGCGGCACTGACGCAACAGGATCACGCGGCCTTGCGAAAGTGGTTTGCCGAGTACCTGAGTTGGCTCGAGACCAGCAAGAACGGTACCGACGAATCCGACGCGGAGAACAATCACGGGAGTTGGTTCGATCAACAGATTACCGGCATTGCCTTGTTCCTGGGCAATAAGCAGTTGGCTGGCAAGGTTGACGATCTTGCCAAGACGAAACGGATTGCCTTGCAGATCAAACCGGATGGAAGCGAGCCGCTTGAACTGGCGCGCACAAAGTCGTTTTCTTACTCAGTCTTCAACTTGACTGCCTTGGAATGGCTTGCGGTGGAGGCGCGGCATGCCGGTGTGAATTTGTGGAGCTATCGCGCTCCGGACGGTGCATCGATACGCCTGGGTCTGGAGTATTTGTTGCCTTATGCTGAGGGAACAAAGACGTGGACTTACAAAGCGATCAATGGCGTGGATGGCGACAGCCTGACCGAGCCGCTGATACTGGCCGCGATGAATTACCGCGCTCCTGACTACCTGCGTGAGGCAGAGAAGCTCGAAAAACATCCCGGCGCGGAGACGTTGCTGCTTGAAGAACAAGTCGAAGAGATCCTGAGCAAGCACACCAACTCTGAAGCGAAATAAGCCCGTGATTGCGGATCGCAATGCAGATTCGAGTTCGGCCGATTGAGCGGGTCCGATGAGGTGGTCACAGAAACGACAGAGCACCATAGATGGGAGTCAGTTCTTTCAGCCTGGCTTTCAGGGCTGCCTTGCTCGCCGGTTTTTCATGCAGTAACAGCTCAGTCGCTTGGATCACCGGATTCGAGTGAAACCAGTGCTGAACGATGTTATTGCTTAATAAATTTGTAATGGCAAGCAGCGACATTCCCTGATGATGAGCCATCCACTCCCGGACCAGCATGGGTGCACGGAGCGAACGTGTGTAATCGGCCGCTTCGTAGAAGCCATAAGCGCCCACCCAGCCTTCGGACTGCATGCGGCGCAAATTGCCGAGAGCCTCGTAGGGATCAGCGCCGAGCGCTAAAAATGTTGAGTATGGCGAGATCACCGGGCCGGCCGTGGCGTCCGGACTGAGAGCGATGTGAGGCAGGCCGTAAGCATGATAACAATAATTCCCGCCATCGTTTTTGCGCGCGTTGCCTGATTCAGAGATGCCCCACGGAATTCCCAGAGAGCGCGTAAAGGCGCGCTGCACATCTACGCAGGCGGATTCCGTGCAAGCAATCAGCGTACCGCGATGACTGTGCATCCAAAGCCCTGGCATGAGATATTCGAACATCGTTCCTGTCCAGGAGAAGGGCAGAAATCGGCCGCAGGCATAAGTGTGTTCTCGTTCCAGCTTCGACCAACTCTGTTGTGGAAGATCTCCGCGTGCGATGGCGAGAAATGCAGCCATTCGCGCTTCCGATGCGAACAAGTCGTAGCAGTAATCACTGACGCGTTGTTTTCCTGTGTCATAACCGATGGAGAGAACCTGACGGCCGGGATAGACAAAAAGCGAAAAGTCCGTCTCTTCCGCAAGGCGTTCGCCGTTCTGCTCGATGGCATGCAGGTCCTTGGCCAGGATGACCAGCTTTTCCCTGGCTGCGAGCAGCAACTCGCGCAATTGCCCGGCAAGGCTCAGTTGTGTCGAGCTGGCAGCGAGCGCGGTCTTCGCGGCTTCGACGCGACCCATGAGGTTCCTGGCAAAGACAATTGCATCCTCGACCGAGAGCGATAGTTGTACTTTGTGGGAGGCAAGTCGAAGCGAACTGCGAAGCGGCTTATATTCCGGGAGCATCCACGGAAGATAGTCCCGGAGCAAGCTGCGGATAGAGGAAACCCGATGCAGCGTTTCATTAAGCCACCAATCGTATTCGCCATCAGCAGAGCGCGAGCCTGCGGCAGCAGACAGCGCACCTTCGGCCATTGGCAACCACTCAATCCACGCGAATATTGTTGCGAATGGCCTTGGAAGCCTAAGCCGCTTCAGTGCGGCGGGCAGGCCCTTCTTTGCCCGCAATATTTGCCAGTGAGCTCGCAAGCCGGAAAACAGATGCGGATCGAGCAGCGGCTTTCGCTTGAGGTCGCGCACACCGGCGCGAAGCGTATAGAGCGAAGCAACAAAGTTGCCGCTATCGACCGAAGAGACAAATGGCGACGCGTCCAGAGCTTTCAGTGTTTCGGTGCCATACCAGTTGTAGAGGTTCCCACGAAACTTTTCGAGACGCGTGATGGAAGCAAGGCTCCGGCTTGAGAGATCGGCAAACTCCGGCACCGTCAGAAAACCGAGTTCACAGGCTGCCTGACGTGCATTCAAAAGCAGGCCAATATTCGTGGGGGAGACCCGGGCAGCTTCATTCAGCCCATCTTCCTCAACATTGTCTGGAATCAGAAAATTGTGCCTTTCAGAACTGAACTGATAGAAGTAGCGCCAGCATCGGAGTGCGTGTCCAAGCAGAAAACCCTGGTCGGCTCGATCGAGGCGGCAGCGTTCGCTGGGGCTCCTGTCGAGCCATCTCGTCACAAGGCTCGAGAGAGACCAGGCGACAAGTATCGGCGCCGAGTAGAATATCGCGTCATGCCGAACGGCAAACAACCGGATCGCCGCAGCGAAAGCAAGCGCGGTAAGTGGCATCGCGGTGAGATATCGGTCAACCAGTCCGCTCTGCGCGGATTGCATCTCAGCTTGAGCGGCGGTTTCCCATTCCAACATGCGTTCACCCGTAATGAAATGCCGGACCAACGAGCGGAACACCGCGTCAATGGTGAGTAACGTCTGGTGGGCAAGAAGAACCAGACGGAGCAGCGTATAGAGCAGCGCGCGTCCAAACCCTGAAAGAGCCTCGTAATATTGGCTCTTACTTCTTCCTGCCAGGGCACGGCCAAGGCCAAACGCGAGTTGAACGACCGCCGGAAAGCTCAGCAGACAAAGACCGGCGATCGTCCAGTAGAGCGGGCCGCCGGGTAGGCACAGCCAGCCTGCGACAAAAAGAATCAGCAAAGCTGGGTCTACCAGCGTGCGGCGCAGATTGTCGAAGATCTTCCAGCGGGAGATTGCGGAGATCGGATTCGGTCCCCAGTTTCCCGACTCGTCGGGTACCCTGGAAAAGATCCATTGCGCAATCTGCCAGTCGCCGCGCATCCAGCGATGCTGGCGGCGGCTAAATGCGCTGTAATGCGTCGGGTAGTCGTCAATAAGTTCGATGTCGGTAGCCAGCCCCGCGCGCGCATATGCGCCCTCGATGAGATCGTGACTGAGCAAAGCGTTCCGGGGAAACCTGTGGTTCAGTACGGCATGGAGCGTCTCGACTTCGTAGATGCCCTTACCGGTGAAGATGCCTTCGGCGAACAAGTCCTGGTATGCATCTGAAACGGCACGGGTATAGATGTCGAAGCCATTTTGGCCGGAGAAAATGGCCGCCAGACGCGAGCGAACGGTGGATCGAACAGCAACGCCGATCCGCGGTTGCAGAATGCCATAGCCGGAGGTCACGATGCGCAGTTTCGGATCGATGACGGCCTGATTCAGCGGGTGCACGATGGCGCCGATGAGCCGTGCAGCCGCCCCGCGCGGAAGTTGCGTATCGGAATCGAGGGTAAGAATATAACGAATCCCCTTCAGAATTTCAATCGGACCCGCTTTGATCGGAAATGCATCGAACTCCCCAACCAGAAGGTTATTCAGATCGAGCAGCTTACCGCGTTTCCGCTCCCAACCCATCCAAACCCCCTGCCGCTTGTTGAAGATGCGATGGCGGTGCAGAAGCAGGAATGCACCGTTGCCCTTTGCGGAGTATTTGGCATTCAGCTTGTCGACCAGCCGGACAGCGAGTTCCACGAGCGGATGAGAATCACCATCATTCGGCTTGCTCACAGAATCAGGAAGGTCGGTCAGTAGCGCAAAGTGCAGATTTGGTTCGTGATTGGCGAGAAAGCGGACCTCAAGATTCGTTACCAGCTCGCGCACTTGCCTCTCGCTCAGAAGCAACGATGGTACCGCGACCAACGTTTCGCAGTCCGGCGGTATGCCTTTGCTGAGATCCAGCTTGGGAAGCGGCTCGGGGGCATACAAAGCCGTAATGCACTGGTTCACCAGGTCGACAGCGATTTGCATCGTCGGCGGAATAAGCACGAGGAATGCCACGGCTAACGAAATGATGCCGGCGAATTGCGGTAATGGTAAGAAGAGCGTGAGAGCAAGAACCACAAATGAAAGGATCAGAATTCCGCCGATGTAACAGTCCTCGGCATTCCTCCGTATCCAGCGGCGCAAGCGCCAGGCTGGCGGAGGATGAAAACCTACGCGCCATGCGAGGCGGGTAAATCCCTTATCGATCAGGTAGTAGCCGATATGTGTGCGACGGCGCTGCAACCGTGGATCGCGAGACGGTCGTTGATCGCTTTGCCGGGCGAGATCGAGTGCGGCCTCCGCCACTTCAAGCTCGGTGCAATCGGAGTGGCGAGCGATAAATGCAACCCGCTTTCGATAAGACTGCCGACTTTCGAAATCCATCTTATCGTAAGCCCCGGCGGGGTCTTGACGCAAGAGCGCATCGAAGACGATCAGCGTCTCGATAATAAAGGCCCATTCAACACGATGGATTGAAACCATGCTGTTAAGACGCGTCGTGAGGCCGGGGGTGGATTCCATTTCGTTTGTGCGCAGCAATACGCGGGCGTCGTGCAATAGCGATTCGAGCAGAACGAATTGCAGCAAGGCGGACGCGCTCCACAATTCGTCGAGCGAGAGCGGCTCGCGCGCCTGCATTGCGTTCACAAAAACGCAAAAAGTAGGCGCGGCGAACGCGCCGTCAACAGCGTTGAGGTACACCCGAGCCACTGCCGCAATACGCGGCTCGTCTTTTCCCGTCGGGAATAAGACGCGTGGCAGCCTGTCGATCACTTGCCGTTTCCCGGCTATCGTGGCCAGCGCGGTGCGTAGAGAGCGGCCATGAGCACGCAGCTCGTCCAGGGCCGAGCGCGATACTCCCGCATGCGGATCTTTTGCTGCTCGACTGACAGGTCTCCGGTCCAGGCGGCGCTCCAATTGCGCTAAAGCACGCGCAGCGGCGCGGATACGATCATCAAAACTCCCCGGCGATGAAGGTCGATGCACTACATCCCACGAGGCGGATGACGCCGCTGCCTCTTGAAGGCGTACAGGCGTTTCGTCGCGCCCGCTGGGAAGCTGTGGTGATTCGAAGATGTATGCGGTATCGGCCATAGAGTCTTAGCGATAGCTGGCGGCTTGCATTTCAAACATTGCGGCGTAACGGCCGCCCTGCATCAACAGTTGCGTGTGACTTCCTTCTTCCACCAAACGGCCTCCTTCAAGAACAACGATTCGATCGGCCATTCTAACGGTGGAGAATCGATGGGAGATCAGCAGCGCCATTTTACCGTAGGTAAGCTCGGCAAAGCGCTCGAACACTTCAAACTCACTTCGCGCGTCAAGTGAAGCAGTGGGCTCGTCCAGAATGAGAAGTTGCGCGTCTCGCAGATAGGCGCGCGCCAGCGCCAATTTCTGCCATTCTCCGCCGGAGAGATCGACGCCGCCCTCGAAGCGTCGCCCGAGCATCTGCTCATAACCGTTACGAAGTTTTCCAATCACACCGCTCGCCATACTCTTTTCCGCGGCGTATTCGATCTCATCGGTCCCGTGGTCAACTTCGATGCGGCCCATCGCGATGTTCTCGCGCGCTGTCATCTCGTAGCGCATGAAGTCCTGGAAGATTACTCCGATCTCGGCGTGCAGGTCGGCGAGGTCGTAATCACAGAGGTCAACCCCATCGAGCAGTATGAGGCCCTCGCTCGGATCGTACAGCCTCGTGATCAGCTTGACCACGGTTGTCTTGCCCTGACCATTTTCTCCGATCAAGGCAACACGCTCTCCCGGCGACAGTGTGAAGCTGAAGTTGTCGAGAACACGCCGGTCGGTGCCGGGATAGGTGAATGAAACATTGCGGAACTCGAATCCACGCGATATCGGGCGCGGCACCGGCAGGGCGTTCGGTCTCGCCTCGACGGCCGGCTTCATCTCAAAAAAGGCGATCAGGTCGGTCAGGAAGAGCGCCTGGTCCGCCACTCCGGATGCAACGGAGAAGGCCTGCTGAATATTGCTCATCGCCTGCATGATGGAGGTGGTGATCAGGGTGAGCCCACCAATGGAGTAGCGCCCCCGAATGGTCATCAGAATACTGTAGGCATAAGCTGCGTAGTAACCGAGTTGACTCAAAATCGAAAGCAATCCGCCCCAGAAGAACCGGCGGCGATTAAGCGCGACATTTTCCTCGTAGATTCTCTGCGAGAGGGCGCTGAACCGATTGGTGAGAAATCCGCTCAGGTTGAAGAGCTTCAGTTCTTTCGCCGCCTCCTTGCTGCCACCCACTTCTCGCAGATAATCCATCTGGCGGCGAAACGGCGTTTGGCGGAAGTTCTTGGCATACGTCAAAAACGCGAAGTGGCTTTCACCAAGGAATGCGGGAATCACGCCCGCGACCAGCAGGAACAGCAAAAGAGGCGAGTACCACGCCAGCACGGCCGAGAAGGCCACGGCAGATACTGTTTGCGTAATCAGGTTGCCCATTTGCTGGATCATGGCGAGTCGATCGGTAGCCTGCACGCGCGCGCGTTCCAAGCGATCGTAAAAAACCGGATCCTCATAGACCGTCAGGTCAAGTGACGCAGCTTTGCGCATCACCTCCACGCTGACGTGATTCGTGTAGCGATCGGCCAGCAGGTTGTCGAAGTAAGTCACCGCGCGCGACAAAAGCCCTTCCACTACCGCCAGCAGCAATGCGCCGCCGACGAGCCACCAGAATCCACGCGCCAGCGGCGGATGACTGCGCAATTGAATAAGGTCGTCGATGATGAAACGACCGATGATGCCGATCCCAACCGGCAGAAAGGCCACCACGATGCGAATCGTGATATTCCAGGAAACGACAGCGGGGCCGGATTCCCAGACGAAGTGAAGGACAGGAGGGATATTCTTGAGGGCCCGCACGCGGTCAGCCCAAGCGCTGCCCGTTGTTGCCGGCGAGGTCGACGGCTGTTCATGGGAGCTGTCTTTGAATTTCCCTGAATCTGTACTTGAGAACATTCATCTTCCCTGGATCGCTACTTCACGCAGAGCTACAGCGAACCGCGCCACTGTCGGCATCCCTGAACCAAGGAGTTGAGAGTAACCGCGCTACACTCATTCCCAAGCGGGACGGCGTATCCATTTTTTCTACTCACTTAATGCGATGCGCCGGTGATGTCGCGCGTTGTTTTTGACGCTTCTTCTTCGAATGCTCCGCCCTCGACCCACATCCTGTCAAAGTGCGCGCGGCAAAGATAACGCGCCGCAGGCCACATCCAGGATATTGGGCCACCCGCGCCTCACCCGGGTGAAAGCGCATCCAGGGTCCGGCCGGACAGGCAGTGATCCCTTCATTGCTGGGCCTCTTGCGTTGGCTTGGTTTGGTCGGCTGGCTTTGCGTAGTAGGCCCGCCACGTTCTCACAAGCACCGATTCGTGACGCGGTGAAATGGCCTCGACGCGCACCGAGCGGTAGCCACCCAGGCTAAACGGCTTCGACGAGTGGTAGTCCACGACGTACTGCTCACGTATATCCCTGGCAACCTCCCCGGCAATGTTGTACGCGTCCTGCAGCGAATGGGGGAAGTAGGCCACTCCACCTGTTTCCTGCGACAGCATCTCGAGCGCATCTCTCGCGTGTTCTGATTCCTGAGGCTCGTTATCGAAGAGCAATCCAATTGTATAGACGACCGGCCCGCCCAGGCCCTGCACGCGACGAATCGCCTCCTTCAGGCTTAGCCGTGAAGCGTTGTCCGCCCCATCGGTAATGATCAGCAGTACCTGTTTTCGATCCTTCCCATGTTTTGACAGTTCGTCCGCCGATGCGGCCACGGCGTCGTACAGAGCCGTGGTGCCTGCAGAATCGAGCCGC
The DNA here is from genome assembly GCA_963758785.1 of uncultured Acidobacteriaceae bacterium. Lineage (GTDB taxonomy): Bacteria > Acidobacteriota > Terriglobia > Terriglobales > Acidobacteriaceae > Telmatobacter. The sequence continues at coordinate 24,736 of CAVWXA010000002.1, read as the reverse complement.
GACATTCCTCGGTCCAGCGCGACGCGGTCCGTTGTAAATCCTTGGTCGAGATAAGCGCGGTCAGAGAAATTAACGACAAATGCCTCATCCTGTGTATTGGAAGCGCGGAGCAATTGGGCTGTGGCGCTATTCACAGCGGCGCGCTTGTCGCGCATCGATCCTCAGTCGTCGATCAGGATGCCCATCGATACGGGCAGGTCAAGATGTTGCACCGAATTGACGGTTTCCGCAACACCATCCTCCCACACGCGAAAGTCCTCGCGGTTCAGATCCATTACCGCCTGGCCTTTCGCATCGAGCACTGCGCAGTTCAGCAGTACTTCATCTACATTCGCGTGCAGAATGTGCATGCCATTCTGTTGCTTCTCGAGCTCGGTGGGGCCAGTCGCGGTCCCATTCGCAGTTTGATTCGCACCACTTGCAGTGGGAGCATTGGCAGCTGGCGGCGTTGCAGCGTTTACCGCCGGGTTAACGGTGGCATCGGGTGAGGGAATCGGATCGCGGTCGATATCCAGCGGCGGCTGAACTTCCGGTCGCGTCGGGTCGTTGATCGACGCAGCACTCCCGGCTTGCGTCTGCGCGGTTGCCGCGCTAGCCGTCTGCGAATTTATATCCGCTCCACCTGTCCCAAGCAGCGCCAGAGCCACCAGCATTGCCGTCGGGGTGAAACGCGTCTCAGAAACTGGATCGACAGCATAGTCGTTGGCGAGCACAAAACTACACCACCCTATATTGGATGCAAATGTGGGCCGGCGCAGCAGGCGGGATACCCAATCTTTATTCGTTTCCTCGCTTCGCTCCATGGTCCAGTCGGCAACCCCTCTTTGAGCAGCCATCCGCTATACCGGCGCCTTTCGCCCGTTTCGGTCTCTATCGGACCCCCCGCAAGCCGCTCCAAGGGACCGCTCCTAATTCGAATAGGGCACATCAGGCGAAATACGATTCAGGATGCTACTCTTTCCCACCATCCGAACAAAGAGCGTATGGGTGCCGGAAGGCAGGTTGCTCAGACTCCAGCTACCGCTCAAGGCCGCCGGCAAACTCGCTACCAGGGCCAGATTTTCGCCGTCAGATGAGTCGTAGACCTCAATGTGCGACATCGTCGTAAGGCTCGCATAGGTGCTGTTGGTGGCATTCAGAGTCCAGGTCAGGCTCGGCCCAAATGTGCTCGCGCCGACCATGAAGCAGTTATCTATCCCGGTTTCAATCTCCGTTCCCTCGTTGTAGTCGTTCCAGGTCGCGATCTGCATATACGGCAAGGGTGCCGTCAAGTAGTACAGATTGCTTTCGGCAAGTGACGCCATCCAGGTTTGGCCGCACTCCTGGTCCATGATGCGGCCTGTACCCCAGTTAGCCTGGGAACTGTTGAAACCCTTGAACGCGTTTGACCACGTTAACTGCCCGTATTTTCAAGCGCAGCCACGAGAAAGTTATCCAGCGTGCCGGCAGTTGAAGCCGGAGAAATGCTCAAATTAAATTGGTCGCTGGCCGGATCCGTTCCTGCAGGCTCCAACCAATAATAAGAGCCCGCCGAATCCTCGTGCGTAAACCCACCTGCGTTTTCAAACACGATCAACGGCACTCCATTGTCCGCATTGTAGGGAGCCACCCCACAGTTCTGTGGCAGACTGTTGCTCCAGTTCTCAATCTGAATCCACATGTCGGCCCACGAAGGCGCCGGACTCGAAGCAGGAATCACGGCTTCATCAGGGAAAATCTGGACGATGGGATGGCCATTGGCTTTAAGGTAGGCGGCGTTGCCCCAATGCATGCCGTTCATGTAACACATGTCGTTGCGAATATGCGCAACCGTGCAGTTCTCAAAATCGGCTCCCGTCAAGCCTGCACAACTGGCGCCGGTTGTGCCGGGAATGCCGGTCGAGTTCACCGTATAGCCCCACGACGGCCCGTCGTACATGATCAAATACTGCAGGCTGCAACCCTGCGCGTCGCAATCGTTTTGGTCTACATACGACTGGAACAGCAGCGACGCTGCATCTTCGCTTGTTCCGTCGCCTTCCCAGGTCATGATCGCGCCATCAATGTGGCGGCTCTTCAAATCCTGTGCTTGCGCGGCGATCGTGTTCGGATCGTCGGAAGTGTAACCGGTCTAGACATTGTTATCGCAGTAGGCCGAGCCCGCGGCCGTGCAATACCCAAGCATCATGTTCGCGTAGATCTTGGTATTCGATCCCTGGAGTAGATAACTGTGCAGATCCTCCGTGGACACGTTCCCGGCGGGAACATCGAATTGAGGCGTCTCCACCGCGTCTCGGCTATCGATCTGGCCTGTGAATGCTTGCTGGCACTGGTTAGGAAGTGGATCGCTTGCCGCGCAGGCGGGAGTGTTGTTACCCGTCAGCGATGAATGCGAGATCGTGCCCTGCCCTTCTGAACCCGATCCTCCCGAGCCTGACCCGCTCGTACCAGATCCGCCGGATCCCGATCCGCTGGACCCCGAGCCTCCAGACCCTGATCCGCTCGTACCCGATCCACCTGACCCTGAACCCCCGGAGCCTGACCCGCTCGTACCCGATCCACTTGACCCTGACCCCCCCGAGCCTGACCCGCTCGTACCCGATCCGCCAGAATCCGAGCCTCCGGAACCAGATCCACTGGAACCAGACCCAGTCGAGCCCGAGGCGGTGAAATTTGCCCCTGCCGAGCACCCAGCCAGACCGTAAACCATAAGACTCGCCAAAGCGAGCGCAAGCCGCAAACGATTGTGCGTCATCGATTCCCCTCGGAATCGGTCGGTGATCGCGCCTGTCATCCGCGGCGAGATGGTGTAAAGGTTTGTCTCGATCAAAAAATCTGCCCGCGCAATGGTCGCCGCGATGCATCGGTCCGGCTCTTTGGCCTTCATGCGCGGAATTGTGTGGCCGTTGGCGCTCTAGTCTGCTCCGCGCGCAATTTGGCATTTCTATTTACAACGCTGCTTCAATTTAGGCTGCGTTCATCTCTAAGTGCAGAAAAGGGTTGACCGCATCCTTGCACCTACTTGTTTCACTTTCGCTAGCCCAGAAGTTGAACTTGGCGACCTATGCGAGGTCCGTCATTCAAATGCCCGGGCAAAACCCGGAAATCTTTCCAGAGGATGTTCAAAAAATTGCTTTAAGTTCATCAAATGAAAGTGCTTCAACAAGATGAAATCTCTCGCCGCGCACACACGCTTCTCCACCTGCTGGAACTTCGAAATTCAGCGGTTGCCTCAGTCACGCAGCCGCACGAAGCCGTCGCTTCTTTGGGGAGTGTTTTGCTGGTTGCTGATCAGAGTGTGGGGAAATGGGTCATCTGAATGTGATTTGCGTCACACGTGTTTGAGCACGGGCCGCTCCTCAGGGGCTGTGGGGGAGACCATGCGGAATCTCTCTCAAAAAACAGAACTAAGCTGGGACGGAGTCGTCCCGTGATCCTTGTCCAGTCTTCTGTTCCTCGCGGGCCTGATGATCTTGAGCGGCTCGTTCATCTCCAATATTGCAAATTGCGGACGTTTTGCGGTGGCGATTCTCCACCGGGCTCAAGCCTGGTCGTTCGTGCACGAGCAGTCGAATTCAGAGGGCAGATGCCCGAAGAGTCGCGCCCACTCAGGTCCAAAATGCCCCTGCCCGAACGGTAACGCGATTTTAGGATAAGATTCTTGGGAATTTGACGACATTGGCAGCGCATCAAATGACCGGCGATGCAAATGATCGGCGATGCGACAACACGATCCGCATCAATCACACCTCTTGCCATTGGCGGTCTTTGGCCAGCGGCCACCTCTCCTTGCGGGCTTGCGCGCTATAGGGGTCCTCAACGCAAGAAGCAACATCAACCTCCGGGAAGAAGGTTTCTCCAACTCCATTCCGCATGAAGAAGCAATTGAATCCGAATCGATGAACTCCCACCAGCCGATACCCTTTCTCTCGGCCGAGTTTGCACATAGCCGCCAATGAAGCACCTTGGTAGTCCACAGTTTTAGAAACGAACTCAGGGTCATACGGAACTGTTAACGCTTTGTTGGGAGGGATCAGGTTCTCCGTTTCGCACACGACAACCTGCGGTTCAATCACGCTGATAGCTTTCCACACCCAGTAATCCATGCCATCGATATCCAAGCTCAGCAAGTCGATAGGGCCTCGGGCGCCAGACTGGAGGATCAGGTCATTTACGTTTTCAGCCGTGATCCAGGCCTTTGTGAACCGGGGAGGATAGAGAAATGTATCTTTGTGTTGCGCAAAAAGCTTTTGTCCCGCTCTCGCCGGGTGCTCGTTTCCATCGAACAGATGGCCCCACCAACCATGGTTGATGATGAGATTGGCCGTATTGCACACGCTGCCGTCACCAGCGCAAATCTCCACACAGGTGCGGTTAATCGGAGAGATCAAGGCGAAGATAAACAGCAAGATGCCGTCTTCATCAAATTCGGAGTACTTCCGGAATCCTACGTCTCGGAAACTCGGCAGCCGCTTATCACCCATGGAAGCCAGCAGACGATACTGCTGCATGAGCATTTTTTGAGCCACCGTTTCATCATCAGCTCGAGATTCGATCGTCGATCTCACGTCTCGAACACCAGAATCGATTGTGGATCGCACATCTCGGAGGATTGGTTGCGCAAGTTTGTTTAGGACACGTTTGATCATTTGCTTAATCATGTGTTCCTGACCTGCCCTGAAGTTTTGCACCGGTGAATATCGGAGAGTCTACAACATTTGAAGGATTTGAAGGACCCAGTCTCTTCGTACCGCGCCAAGAATTAGTCTTCCGCAGGGTCGCACCGGTTTTGGATCCATTGCCGCCTTTCAGAAGCTCTTCCTCGACTCCGTTTCAAAGGCGCGGGAGGGCGCGACTCGAATATCGGATTCACGATGAACATTTATGGGGATGTTGTAACCAATGAGATGACTAGTGCGGGGATCAAAGCCGTTCGGCCGGCTTTTCAGGGGAACGGAGCGCAAGCAGAGCGCAATTGGAAGCTAAGCTATTGAATAATTGGCTCCTCAGGCAAAAGCCAGCCCGGGTTTTAGAGAAGTTTACGAGAGTCCATTGGCGTCCACGCCAAACTATTGTAACTAAACATGTTATTTTCCATTTTCGTCCAAGTAAGCCCAGCGCAGTTCAGGGCCAGCCAAGCAAATTTGATGGTATTTTTGATGGTACTTTTTTGACATCGAATAGGCCCAAACTGCTATGGTATTCGCAATCATTCAAAGACTGAAATGGCACTCACAGACGTAAAGATTCGTGCTGCTAAATCTGCGGAAAAGCCTTACAGACTTGCTGACACGGGAGGCCTGTACCTGCTCGTGCCACCAGCCGGCAGTAAGCTCTGGCGGTGGAACTATCGCTATGGCGGAAAACAAAAAACGATGCCTCTTGGAAAGTACCCGGACATTTCCCTTGCGGATGCTCGGACCGCACATCAGGCAGCCCGTGCCCAACTAAGGGAGGGCAACGATCCTATGGCCCAGCGCAAGGCCGACAGGGAAGCTGCCAAGGCAAAGGTCATTGAGGAAGAGGTGAAAGCGGAAGATGCAGGTGGTGCACGCTCATTCAAAGCCGTAGCCCTCAAGTGGCATGAATGGTGGGCATCAGGCGTTGACAGTGAAACCTCAGCGTATATTCTGCGGCGCCTGCAGTCTGACGTGTTCCCTACCTTCGGGAGCAAGCATATCTCTGAGGTCAAGCCTTCGGACATCCGCAATCTGATTCTCGCTATTGAAAAGGGGATCGGCAAAGGCCGGCGATTCAAGGGCAAGGGCGCACGGGACGTTGCGCAGCGCCAACACGGAACTATTAGCCAGATATTTCGTTACGCCATTGCGAACGAACTGGCAGACAGCAATCCCGCCGCAGCATTCAAGCCCTGCGATGTTCTCAAAGCGCGAAAGACCCAACACAGGGCGAGAGTTGAAACAAACCACCTTCCTAAGCTGCTCGTGGCCATAGACGACTTTCCTGGCCACAAAGTATGGCGTGACGCGCTAAAGCTGATGGCAATGCTCTTTGTGCGCACGGGCGAATTGCTGGAAGCACCATTGAGTGAATTCGATCTGGACAATGCTCGCTGGGTAATCACCGCTGAGCGAATGAAAATGGACAGACCGCATATCGTACCCTTACAGCGCTTGAACCTTGCAATCCTGTCGTCCAATCTCACGATTGCAACGTTGAAGCCATCGGTGGAGCTCCTCAGGTTGTACCCTCTGCGGCACCCTTGAATAGCGGACTTCGTTATTAAAGTAAAGCGACATATGTTTTAATAGTAGGCGGACGAATGAAAACATGCCTAAAGACCCCAATGCCGCCCCGCGGAAGCCGTTATGTGACTTCAACTCTCTCCGGTGAGAAAGTCCGGGCCTTCGTTCCGCCGCCCCTGCCCCCCAATCCGCGGGCACTCGATCTGGCGTCGCTTCAAGCCATCCTTGCCGAAGCGAACCAGGCCATCGGCCGGCTGGATGGCACGACCTCCTCTCTCCCTGACCTCAAGCTCTTCCTCTACTCCTACGTTCGTAAGGAGGCCGTCCTCTCGTCTCAGATCGAGGGGACGCAATCTTCGCTCTCCGACCTGTTGCTTTACGAAAACGCAGAGACGCCTGGCGTACCGCTGGACGATGTGCAAGAAGTCTCCAACTACGTGGCGGCCCTGAATCATGGTCTGAAGCGCATGAGGGACGGATTTCCTCTCTCCCTTCGCCTCATCCGGGAAATTCATGAAGTTCTCCTGGCGAAGGGGCGCGGCAGCCACGCACAACCGGGGCAGTTCAGAAAAAGCCAGAACTGGATCGGCGGCAGCCGGCCCGGTAACGCGGCCTATGTTCCGCCTCCCCCCGAATATGTGGCCGACTGCATGGGCCAACTGGAAACTTTCATCCATCAAGAGGGCACAACATTACCTCTGCTGATAAAGGCCGGCCTTGTACATGCACAGTTCGAATCGATCCATCCTTTCCTCGACGGCAATGGCAGGGTCGGGAGGCTACTCATTACCTTCATGCTTTGTGCCGAGGAGGTTCTGCGCGAACCCGTTCTCTATCTCAGCCTCTTCTTCAAAAAGCATCGGCGCCTGTACTATGACCGGCTCAATGAAACCCGAGAAAGCGAAGGCTGGACGGCGTGGCTGGACTTCTTCTTGCAAGGTGTGCGGGACACCGCAAATCAGGCGGCCCGGACTGCCGGCAACATCGACAGACTCTTCAACGCAGACAAGGAAAAGATTGAGCGCTTCGGCCGCGGTGCGGCTTCTGCGCTCCTGGTCTACAGGTACGCTCAGGCCAATCCACTCTTCTCGATCAGGAACGCAGCACGCGAGATGAAGGTGAGCTTTCCAACCGCGTCCGCCGCGGTGGATCGCATGATCGAAGCCGGCATCCTGCGGGAGTCCAGTGGGAAACGAAGAGGCCGTCTGTTTCTCTACGAAAGTTACCTCGACATTCTTAATCGAGATTCGTGATCCGTCAGGCGGGTAGTGTCAATTGTCGAGCCTGCGTAGGCTACGTTTTGGACAGCCGTGCCAAACCATTTGTCTTCAATTATTAACAGCCGCTTGTATACTGACTGGCAAATCATGAGGAGCTGAAAATGGCAAAGCAAGAAGCATCCGTCAAGGAGTTAGTGGGGATGATTAAGCGCGGTGATGCGGCAGCGCGAGCACTCCAACGGTGCCCTTAGTCTGCTCAGGCAAAACGCTGGCCGGGACCTACGGCCTCGGTTTAAATTAAATTGCCAAGTCACTCGTTGACGGCCTGCATTTCACGTGGACGTGTAGTCGCTTTTGACGACTTATGGCCGCCAGAGACGACTCAACGCGCATCTAGACGAGCGAGTAGTCGGTGAGTGTCAAACCCAAAACGGTGCGGCCACTTACGACACCATTAAGGGCTGCTGGCTGCATTCTGATTTTGATCGGGCAGCGGTACTGAGTAGAGTGCGTCGCAGCATTCCCCGCGTGTGCGCAATGCCCCGCATCAGACGTGGCCAGCCACATATGAATATTGATGGTATCTGTGATGGTATTTCGTATCCGTCTGAGCAACGCACCCTGTTCTTGCTCCGCGTTTAGTGTTGCACTGGAGCAATGAGCGAAGTGGGAGTGAAGCATAGGCGGCGTAGTCTGGCTGAGGTCCAGGCCCTGGTTGCGGAGTTTGAAGCGAGCGGATTGTTGCGGGCTGCATTTTGCCATCAGCGAGGCCTGGCGGTAGGGACTCTGGATAAATATCGTAAGCGCGTGCATGGTGGGCGGCAGTTGGGAAGAAAAGTTTTTGTTCCCGTCGAAGTGGTTCCCTCCGCTGCGCGGGATGGCGGCAACGAGGCCGGCTGCGACGGTGTCCTGTTTGTTGAGTTGCGCGGCGGGCGCCGGATCGAAGTGCGGCGTGGATTCGATGCGCCGAACGTTGCAGCGCCTGCTGACCGTATTGGACAGGGCGTAGGTGGTGTTCGGGTTTGGAGCGGCGACGCGGATCTATGTTGCAGCCGGCGCGACCGACATGCGCAAAATCTTCAATGGCCTGTACGGGCTGGTGCGCGATCAGCTGGGTTGCGATCCTGCGAGCGGCCATGTGTTTATATTCACCAACGCGCGCCGCAATCGCGTGAAGCTTCTGGTGTATGACGGGAGCGGGCTTTGGGTGTGTGCGAAAAAGTTGGACGGAGGAAGATTCCGGTGGCCGGATGCGGACAGCGCGGTGAAGAAAATCGTTCTGAGTTCCGAGCAACTGGCGCTGCTTTTAGGTGGGATTGATCTGGCGCAGACGCGGCCCAGAAAGTGGTATCGCAAGCCTGCGGCGGAAGCATCAGCAGAGTCACTAAAGACCGCATAAACACTGCATGTTTCGCATACATATCCACAAGAAAATCTGTTATTAAATAGACATCATGAGCACCCCTTCTGAGCCTACTCTTACTCCGCATTCGGAACCCTTCATGGCGGAGGTTGTCGCGCAGTTGAAGGAGCAGGTTGCGTCGCAGAACAAAGAGCTCGAGTACGCACGGCTGAAGATCCAGGTCCTCGAAGAGCGTCTTCGTTTGGTGCGGATTCAGAAATATGGACCGAGCAGCGAGAAGCTAAGCAATTTGCAACTGGAACTGCTGGAGCAAGAGCCCGGCGTCAGTCAGCAGGAAGTAGTCGCCGAAAGCGAGCGCAACGCCCCGCCGCCCGTTGGGGAACAAAAGAAACGCAAGCATCCCGGACGTCAGACTCTGCCCACAAATCTTCCCCGTGTGGAACGGGTGATAGCCTGCACACCTAAGCAGTGCGTATGCGGCAACTGCGGCGCTGAGACCATAGTGATCGGCTACGAAGTCAGCGAAGTGCTGGATGTCGAGCCGGCGCGGTATTTCGTGCAGGTGACCAAGCGCGAGAAAAGGGCCTGCAAAACCTGTCCCGAGCAAGGCGTGACGGCGGCGACTCTTCCTATCCGAATCATCGATAAATGCCTGGTGTCGGATCGAGTGATTATCAATACGGTGGTGAACAAATACTGTGATCACAGCCCACTGTTTCGGCAAAGCGTAGCCTTGTTGCGTGACGCGGGCATCGATATCAGCAGGGCTACGATGTGCGGCTGGGTGATGACCATCGGAGAGATGTTGATGCCGGTAGCTGGAGCGATGCGGAACCAGTTGCTTGCCGGCACGTACATCCAGGCGGATGAAACTCCGGTCGATGTACAGACACATGACGGAAGCGGCACAAACCATCAGTCTTATCTCTGGCAGTACGGGACGCCGGAGGGCATGACGGTTTTTGATTTCCGCATGAGCCGCAAGCGCGAGGGCCCGCTGAACTTCCTCAGCAACTTCGAAGGACTTCTCCAAACAGATGCCTACGCTGCATATGATCGCGTGGGCGGCCCGAAGATGGTGCATGCAGCCTGTTGGGCTCACGCCAGAAGGTACTTCGTAGATGCGGTCAAACTCAATAAACAGGATGCCGCTTCCATCCGCGCAGTTGAACTGATCAACGAGTTATTCGCCATCGATGCTCAAGCGCGAAACGAAAAAATGGATGATGCCGCACGCCATACCCTACGTCAGGAGAAGGGTCCGCCGCTGCTCGACCAAATCCGCACTCACATCCTCGATATGAGCAAGACGGTGCTGCCCAGCAGCGCCTCTGGCCACGCCTGCAGATACACGCTTGCCCTCTGGAAGAAACTGATCTGCTTCCTCGATTATCCCGAACTGGAGCTCAGTAACAATTTTGCGGAGAATTCAATGCGGCCTATAGCTGTTGGTCGCAACAACTGGATCCACATCGGGAGCGAGCAGGCTGGACCGCGTGTGGCCGCTATCCTCTCCGTGATCGAAAGCTGCCGCCGTCTCAAAATCCCGGTGCGCGATTACCTCGCCGACATCCTGCCCGGGCTTGCCGATGCACCGCGTCAGCGCATCGCAAACCTTACTCCTGCAGTCTGGGCCGCAAAGACCTCATCCATGCGTTTGGCCTGACGCTTACGGTATTTCGACCCTGGCTGTTTCTAAGCTATTGATTCTAAATATGCGTTTGCTCCTCAGGTAGGACTCGAACCTACAACCCTTCGGTTAACAGCCGAATGCTCCGGCTTTTTGCGACTCTGAAAAGCCCAGCAGGAGCACATCCGAGGGCAGGCTGCGCTAAGGCATTCATAGCAAAAGCACATAAGCCCGTCTATCAACCGCTGAAATATGAAGGACTTGTGGCCGCACCAACAAGATTCACGGCAGATGTTCCGACTTCCCTCCTCTTCACCGATTGCTATCGGTATGCCCACGATTATCACCCATTTTGAAAGAGCAGGTGCACAAATCTCTTCACAGTGTTTTGTGGCTCGAATCGCACGGATTTGCGCGATTTGGAAGCGCTGTTTGCCATGGGAGGGCCGGGCAGTGAGGACGACGGGCTCTTCGTCATTGCGGCCATCTCGGAAGCACTGGTTCCGCGACCGCATCAGAGTAAAATGCAGAGTATGGATTTGGTCTCCCTCCTTAGCCGGCCGGAAGGCAAGACGCTCGAATTCAAGCGCGACCTTTCTTCCCCTGAAGGCGCGCTAAAGACCATCGTCGCCTTCGCCAACACCTCCGGAGGCGCTCTTCTTATTGGAATCGAGGATGGCGCGAGGGGAGTCAAGGGCGTCCCGGACGTCCTGAAGGAAGAGGAGCGTCTGGCGAACCTCATCGCTGACAACATCTCCCCCAAACTCGTCCCCTCCATCGAGGTCATCGCCTGGCGGAAGACCCATGTCCTGGGAGTCGAGATTTATCCGAGTTCCAGCCGTCCACACCATCTCAACCGCCTCGGGCCGGAAGAGGGTGTTTTCGTTCGGGTAGGCTCGACGAACCGGCGCGCCGATCCCGTTCTGATCGAGGAAATGCGGCGTTTCAGCCAGGTGTCGTCCCTGGACGAGCAGCCGATCCCGGAATTGAACTCGGAAGCCATCGACTTCCGAGCTGCTTCCGAGTACTTTCGGCCGATCCGCAAACTGACTCGGCATGAACTGGAGACCTTAAGGCTGGTGACGACGTACCAAGGCCGGATTGTGCCGACCATCGGCGGCGTTCTCCTCTTTGGCGCCGATCGGCTGAACCACTATCCGGACGCATGGATACAGGCCGGCAGATTCGCCGGTAATGACCGGCGTCGGATCCTGGACACCACCGAGGTACGCTCCTATCTTCCCGGTGCGGCCGAAGAAGTGATCGCCTTCCTGCAGAAACACATGACCCGCGAGGCCGTCATTGGATCTGTGAAGCGGACCGACGTCTGGACCTACCCGGTGGTCGCAGTCCGAGAAGCAATCATGAATGCGATCGTCCACGCTGACTATGCTCAGCGGGGCGCGCCCATTCGTGTTGCCCTCTTCGATGATCGTCTTGAGATCGAGAATCCCGGACTGCTGCCCTTCGGCCTCACCATCGACGACATTCAAAAAGGCATCTCAAAGCTCCGAAATCGAGTCATCGGCCGCGTATTTCAAGAACTCGGACTGATCGAACAATGGGGAAGCGGCATTCAGCGCATGACGGCGGCTTGCAGAGACCGCGGGCTGGACGCCCCCCATTTCGAGGAGATTGGCACCCATTTTCGCGTGACACTTTCGGCGGTTGCTCGCAGAGCCCCCGCAAAGGACGCACGTGACGAGATGATCCTTGCGGCACTGGCCGATAACGCCGAGGCGGGTCTCTCGACTTCGCAAATTGCAGAACGACTTGAACTTTCTCCCCGCGCGACGAGGACTCGCCTCATTTCGTTGGTGGAACGCGGATTGATCGTCGAGATTGGAAGCGGTCCGCAGGATCCCCATCGGCGTTATCATCTCGCCACCAGGCCGCATTGAGCATTCCATTGGCGTTCAGGTTGGCGAACGCAACCGGCAGACTCTCGCAATACGGATTCAGAGGACTTGAAGCGATCGACTCCCGCGGACACGGTCGAGGACCTCTGTAATTCCTCGTCGCAGCAGAATCCCGAGGACGGGAACCCTAATAAGGCGGAATAGGGTGGCCCGACCGTAACGCCGTGAACGAATCGCTCGCAAACTCCAATTGTCGAGCGGCCGGTGCCAGACCATTCGATCGACGAAGCGGCGGTCTGAATCTCTAACCAGGGTTCGGCTAGCGTTTCTTGATATCACGCACTCACAAACACGACCGGAACGATTGCGCCCCAGGACCATCATGCTCGGTCTCTGCTGTCTAGCTCTTTCGCGATCCAGCCTTTGATGTATTGTGGGCAGTGGAGCAGCGACACGCCATCGTTCTGGCAGCGCCCCAAAAAGCGAACAGATTCCAGATCAACCAACATGAGTTCCTCTAGATCGAGCACGATCGTCGGTCTGCTGTCCTCGATGAGAGACTGCAAATCCGACAGATAGTGCACTCCATTCGGCCTATTAAGCGAATGGTTGTCATTTGACCATCGCAGTGCTTTTCGATCTTCCAACTCATCTTCAGATCAACTGGCAATTCAGTCGTAGGTCTGCAATCTCAGGACCATTCGTAAGCTCCGGAATTCTCGTCGCTTGAGCCATCGGGGCCGGGTGGCACAGCCAGCATTTGCCGGAAACTCGGCATGGCGGCATGGCAGCGCGATTAGGCGGGAGTTAGGGGGAAAGAGCGCATGGACAAGAGAAGGGCGGCCTACAACGTTTTACATCGATAGGGATTGATGCCCAGCTTTCGAATCTTTGATTCCAGGGTTTGTCGCGGAAGACCTAATTTCGCAGCTGCGCCGGCGGAGCCAGAGATAAGCCCTTTACTGTCGCGCAGGGCATTCTCGATCATTGCTTTTTCGCGCTCGGCAACATCGGCGGCAAAGGCTACACTCGCTCTGGCATCAGGGGCAGTCGGCTTCAACCAGCTGGCGTCAACTTGAAAGATTTCGCCATCACATACGATCAATGCTCGCTCAATCACGTTCTGCAATTCGCGCACGTTGCCAGGCCAATCGTAGCTCTGAAACAACTGGAGCGTTCGTTTACTGATGCTGCGAATCCGTCTACCAGCTTTCTTTGCATATCGATCGACGAAATACTCAACCAGCAAGGGGATGTCATCCACCCGTTCCCGGAGCGGAGGGACTTGGATCGGAAACACATTGAGACGATAGAAGAGATCCTCTCGGAAGCCACCGTCATTCAAGGCGGATTGCAGGTTTTTGTTGCTGGCTGCAAGTATACGTACATCAACGCGAATTGACTGATTGCCGCCAACCCGTTCGAATGCCCTCTCCTGCAGAACCCGAAGCAGCGAAGTCTGCATCTCAGGCGGAAGTTCTCCCACCTCGTCCAAGAAAATCGTGCCGCCGTCGGCCGATTCGAACCGCCCGGGTCGCCTCTGGAGCGCACCGGTGAAAGCGCCTTTTTCATGTCCAAATAATTCAGAAGCGATCAGCGAGGGCGAAATCGCTGCACAGTTAATGCAAATGAATGCACGGTTGGCCCGTTTTGAGCGATTGTGGATCGCGCGGGCAATTAGTTCTTTACCGGTCCCGGTCTCGCCTTGAATCAGTACCGTGGAATCAGTCGGCGCCACCCGCGAAATTTGGGACTGTATCTCGCGCAACGCCTTCGATGATCCGACGATCTCCTCGAACATTGAAGAACGCACGACTTCTTCTCTTAGATAGACCTGTTCGCTAGCCAGCCGTTCGCGAGCAGCCACAAGGGCGGCATGCTCGAGCGCATTGGCTACTGCAGCCGAGAGTTGGCCGGCCAATGCAGTGAGAAACTCAGCCTCTTGGGCTTTCAAGGGTTTCCTGCCGTACTTGGTCAGCAGCATTACGGCAATAACCTCGTCCCCACGGACTAGAGGCAGAAAATACCCCGACGGCTCGCCTTCCGTTAGCAAGAGTTGATAGAACTTCTGGCCTTCGGGTGTGCCGTAGATCTCGGGGTCCGGTTGCTCCTCATGGTTCAGGTACACGAATTGGCGAGTTCGGAACGCTTTCCCAACGGCGGAGCCGTGTAGTGGAACCGCCATTCCTTCTTTAATAGCTCCTCGGCCCTCGAAGTCGCTGGCGAAACGTAGTCGCAGCCGAAGTTCCCCACCGGACGAGTCGGGAAGTGCAAGGCCAACAACATCGCACTCTGTAACTCGCCTTAGGCTCGCCGTAAGCCCTGTCAGCAGGCTGCGTAGATCAAGGTTTGTAACCAATGCCCGTTGGACCTCGACTAATAGGCGAAGGCGGTCACGTTCGGACTCAAGGTCAAAGTGTGCTTTGGCCAGCGCAGCCCGTGCGCGTTGGCGTTCTATTGCGATCAGCGCGATTCGGCCGGCGCCTCGGATGAGCGCTAGATCGTCGTCAGTCGGGATTCGCGACTCGTGTGAGTACAGGGCGAACGTCCCGAGCACTTCATTGTCCTTGTTGAGAATCGGCTCGGACCACGCGGCTCTTATTCCATTCCGAATCGCGAGATCGCGATATTGATCGGGCCAGTTTGTCTCGGTGGCAACATCGGGGACAATCACCCGCGTCTTCAAGAACGCAGCAGTTCCACATAAGCCTGCTTCGAAAGCAACTGGTACCGGGACGATCGTCGAAATCCACTCGCCTGGGACTCCCGGACCTCCGCCGAGGCAAAGCCGCTTTCCTTCCACATCCGTCAGCAGAATCGTCGTTACGGACGGGGCCACTTGAACGTCGATGGAACTGCACAGCTGATCCAAAACGTCCCTGAGGTTTGCGCCATCAGCAATCATTTCAAGCGCACGCGCTTCCGCCGTGTGCAATGTTTCGGTTTGCTTACGATCCTCAATGTCCGTTCCTGTCGCGTACCAACGAACGACTTTGCCGTTTTCACCGAGCAAGGGGTTGTACTGGATCAAAAACCATCGGTACCTACCGTCTTTGCGGCGCGCCCTTTGTTCATTTTCAAACGGTGCGGTTCCGAAGAGAGCTTCTTCCCGCGTTTCTCGAAGTCTCTGAATGTCCTGAGGATGAAAAATGCGCTCACGAAAGTTATCCGCCCGGACTTCGTCGAGGGAAAGCCCCGTATACTCAAGTGCGATCCGATTTGCATATATGGCTTTCCCGTCCGGGTTCAAAACAATGATCGCTTGCGGAATAAGATCGACGATTTGCCCAAGCCCTTGCTCCTCCTGACGGAAGCTAGCCTTGGTGCCTTTGCCAGAAGTGCTACTTTCTATCGTCACCGTTTTCTGGATAGGGATGCCAGCGAAGCGCGAGGACGTTGGGTCAGAGCCTTGATGCTCTGACTGGTGGCCAACGTGCTGAGGGGCTGGGGACATTACGGGCCTTGCTGGATATTGTAAATGCGGATCTAGCCGTTGCCGACCCTGGAAGGAGCAGACGCTAACGCCTTCTCGGAACTCCCCTCTAAAGATGCCGCTGCGTTTAATGGCCTTGCTTTGCCAGTTCCGAACGCGCTGCGGCGACGATTTCCGCACTAGAGTTTGCGTGTCCGTTAATTCCCCATCCGCCTTCTGGCGATTCCGTAACAAGGACCCATGTCCTGTTCGCCAGGTCCGCGTCCTTTGCCGCCGCGGCAACTATGTCGGTCAGTTCCCGTACCACTCCGAGTTGCTTCTCACGGTCTAATACACCAACTGGGGTGAGCACTTGAACGCGCACATAGTTGCTCTCGCCGGCAGCGTTCGAAATCGCTTCGGCCGGCAGTTCATGAACGAATGCTGCTGTGTTGTTCTTGAAGAGGTTGATCGGCGGAACCTTTTCCCACCGCATGACGGCGTTGGCTAAGTCTTGAGCCAGCTTGTGTTTGTCGGAGAAGGTTCCGGTAGCGGCGTATACGTCAATCATCGGCATGGCGAAAATCCTTTCTTTACATGAACCAGGTGCCAGCGCCATTTGAACTTCGTCGTTCTGCTCGTGGGGCGTTTCACCCGGATTTGCTGTAGATCGGCGGGATGAGCGCTCCCATTGAATGCAGGTGGGTCGTTAACTGGCAGCGGAGATGAATCACGTCGAACTAAAACATCCAGAGGATGTCGCGGATGATTGGGCGCGCTCGCCCGAGCAGCGGGTAAGCAAATTGAGCCGAGTCCATGGAACGCTCTACCCTCTGTGTAACTCAATAGCGTGAGGCAGGTCTTTGCGAAACCGACTTGATTTGTCATTAATGAGCGCGCGCAGGTGCACGACGTCCGGCTTGGGGGAGTCTCGCTAGGGGGAAAATAAGCCGAATTGTACCCACCAATTAGGTCGAACGAGGGTCCCGTCTCGATCATGCTGAAAGCGACGGCGATGTCCCCCAAGAAGCCGATAAATCAGCAATTGCTGATTTATCGGCATTACAGATCGACACTAAATGTAATCATATCAATATGTTGTAATGGCAACTGTATTGCAAGTGAGCATGCGCAGTTGAAGAGATCAATGGATCAGAGACGGGTAAATATGTCGAGTGAACTTCGAGAGCCCGCTGCTTATGGTGGTCAAATGGCGAAGTATTTTCGTTTGGGTACATCCGCCAGCCTCGTCATACGTCCGCCCTCAAAGCCGCAAATTGCAATAACTCGTTTAGCCTCCCAGAACGGTCTCCCCGAGCGAACCGCATCCATTCCCCGCGAAAAAGCATTCGTCGTATCCGTACATTTGACACCTGCATGCGACCAAGGGTGCGAAATCTGGGTAGACGACCGCTATTCTCGAATCACTGCGTGGCCAGCCGGAGGTGTGGGGATCTACGACTTGGAGGCTAACCCACGCTGGCGCAATCGAGGTCCGCTTGACTGGGTCCAGTATCATGTCCCTCGTTCGACGCTCGACTCCTTTACGGATGGCCTCGAAATCGACAATATCGAGAGTCTTCGATGCCAGCACGGAGCCTTCGACGAAGTCCTCCATCAGATGACGCAGATGATCCTGCCATCTCTCACTGATCGACTCGCGCCTAGTGAGCTATTCCTCGATTATTTCCGCCTCCTGTTTTGCGCTCACATAACGCAGCGGTATGCGCCGTCGCTCGTGCCGACTGAGAAATATCGTGGAGGACTGGCACCTTGGCAGAAACGTCGAGTGGCCGACCGTCTCAGGGAAAACCTGGATGGACAAATCGGTCTCGCCGACTTGGCCCATGAGTGCGGGCTCTCTGTCAGCCACTTCACACGATTGTTCAGACGGTCGTTTGGAACTTCGGCACATCGCTACCTGATCCTTCAGCGGATCGAAAAGGCAAAGTCCTTGCTTTCAAATTTTGCCGCTGATCTTTCCGGCGTGGCCCTGCAAGTGGGTTTTTCCGACCAAGCGTCCTTTACCCGAAGTTTCAAGGCTGTCGTCGGATTGCCTCCTGGTCAATGGAGGAGAGAAGCCTGTACTCACCGAACGCTAATTCAGTAGCCCATCGACGAAAGCATTATGCGTCGCAAGCATCAAAGAAGCCGACCCCTCGCGTTCAGGCCTTGGAGTGCCGCTTCTTTTTTGCGCTCGCCGGGTGCGGAACTGATTGCGTCGCGATGGCGATCAGTTGATCCCGAAGCACCGCAAGAATCTCTCGCGATAACGCCTTGTCGTTGACCGCGCGGGCAAGAGACAGGCCTCCGATTCCAGCGCTAAGCAAGAGTATCGCTCGCGCCCGGCGAGATGCTGCGTCCCCACCCTTCACCCGATCAGCGGAATAGGCCAAGACTGTGTTTCACACGTTCTGTGAAGACAGTTCTTATCACCTGCGCTCGCATGGCGAACGTCGCCAGCAAGTGCCGTCATTGCGCAACCCGTTTCAGGGTGGATCGCAGTGCTCTTCCCCTAAGTAGAAGCGCAGCAGTGCAGGCAGATCTTCCGCCTGCTGCTCCCATCTGTCAAGATCCTTGAATGCCTCTGCGAGTGCTTCGATCACCAGTTCGTCGCGGGATTCGAAATGCTTGTAGAATCCGCCGACGCTGCTACCTGCTTCCTTCATTACGTCTGCCACCCCGATCCCCTCAAGCCCGAGCTCGCGGAAGCGCTTGGCCGCCACGGCAACAATCTTGGAGTGGGTTTCCGCCTTTTCGTTCCTCGATCGTCTCATGGTTCCCTCCAGAACTCCGAGGGAACGTAATTTCCCTTCGCAAACCTTAGAGTATGATTGCTACTCCAAATGATTCACCTGTACAGCAAGAAATGAACAAATTGCGCCATTCCGTCAAAATCGCTTTCCGTTTAGTGGCTACAAAACTTTCCATGAGCGCCTATACCGCCAAATATTTCCGAATCGTTTAGGAGTACGATCAATACTCTATTTCAAGTGAACACGGAGATGCGAGGATAGCTCTCCATTTCAGCAGGTCAGACGGAGGAAATATGAAGCTGACGGGAAACACGATTTTGGTGACAGGTGGCGGATCCGGTATCGGACGGGGTCTCGCTGAAGCATTTCATAAGCTGGGCAACAAGTTATCGTCGCGGGACGCCGCAAGGCCAACCTGGCCGATGTCGTGCAGGCAAACCCAGGCATGGATTCCGTGGAGCTCGATGTCTCGAATCCGGACAATATCGCACTCGGTCTCCAAAGAATTGATCACGAAATATCCTAAGCTCAATGTCCTTCTGAACAACGCAGGCATCATGATGGCTGACGATGTCTCCAAGCCCATTGACGACACCACTCTTGACATCGGAATTCGAAACAAACTTCTTTGGCACGGTGCGGATGACGAGCGCGCTGATCGAGCACCTCAAGCGACAGGAATCGGCAACGGTCTTGAATGTCTCGTCTGTGCTTGGCTTTGTGCCGCTGGCATTTGCGGCTCTCTACAGCGCTACGAAGGCCGGCCTTCATGCGTACTCGATGGGCCTCCGCTATCAGCTCAAAGGAACATCGGTACAGGTTCAGGAAATCGCTCCGCCCTGGGTCCAGACGGACCTGCTGAACAGCAGTGAAGAACCCCGTGCGATGCCTTTGAAGCCTTCATCGAGCAGACGATTGAAGCGTTGGGAAGCCAATGACAGCGAAGTACTGGTGGAGATCGCCAAACCTTTCCGCGCAAATCCCGGCGTAGAACGAAGCAGCCTTCTTCCATCAGATGAACGATTGGTTTTTGCAGGGATGATACAGGGCTCAAAGGCCGAATGCGAGTTTGCCAGTCGTCGGTATCTCTTATTCATGACCGCGCAGAAAAGTTAACAACGCGCCATCACTTTGGCGTGTGTTCAAGGAGATAAATGTGCATCACCATCTCAAAATCCTCTTCTGACTCCGTATCGACTCGGAGACCTTCCATTGAAGAACCGTGTCGTGATGGCTCCGCTCACGCGCACGCGCGCCGAAAATCCCGGCCACATTGCCAAACGAACTCATGGTTGAGTACTACTCGCAGCGTGCCAGCGCCGGACTGATCATCACCGAAGGAACCTGGGTGAGTGAGGAAGCACAGGGCTGGTATGGAGTACCAGGCATCTACAACGAAGAGCAGGGACAGGCGTGGCAGAAGGTGACCGATGCAGTTCACGAGCGCGGCGGCCGTATCTTCGCCCAACTATGGCACCAGGGTGGTGTCTCGCATCACAGCTTCTATCCGGACGGCCAGCCAGCCTCTGGCCCCCTCCGCGATCAACCCGGAGCAGCTAGTTCATATCCGCGGCGGCTCGGTCATGAGCGAGATTCCGCGCGCAATGTCAAGAGAAGACATCAAGAGAACTGTTTCAGACTTACAGACACGCTTCGCTCATTGCGCGCGAGGCAGGATTCGACGGAGTCCAGTTGCAGGCCGGATACGTCTACCTCATCAACCAGTTCCTGCATGAGACAACCAATCGCCGCACAGATGAATACGGCGGAACCATCGAAAATCGCTCGCGCTTTCTGTTTGAAGTGCTAGCATGCGGTTCTTGAAGTGTGGCCCAGCCAGCGGGTGGGCGTGAAGGCCGGCCCGATGATGAACGAATTGGGCGCTTTCAAGGCCGTAGATTCAACACTCGCCGTCAGCGAGTACGTGTATGAAAGGCTGCGCGCCTACAACCTTTCGCACGTCCTGCTCATGCGGCAAAACGCAGATTTGACTGGCACCCCGATAGAAGCGCTGTCTGGGGATGCTGTGATCCATCACTTCCGGAAGCGCTATGACGGTTCTCTCATTTTGAACGTCGGAATCAACGCGGAACACGGGGCACGCCTGATCAGCGAGGGAGCAGGAGATCTGGTGGCGTTCGGACGAGCGTTACATCGCCAATCCCGATCTGGTGGAACGCATTGCCTCCGGCGCACCGCTCAACGAGGGACGCCCAGAGGGATTATTACGGATCCTCTCCCATCGGATATACGGATTATCCATTCCTTACTTCACAGGCGCCGAGCCTGGTCCCAGCGATGAGCAAGGCATAACCATATGGACGATCTAAGTTTTACCGAACCGCTTCCAGGCCGAAGCCGGGTTTACCCGGTCCGTCCTTGAACAGCTGCCGGCCCATCCCTCTGGATTTTCGTCCGCACCCAAAGGCGCCATCGGCCGGTGAACTGTTCTGGACGATTGTTCGCGGGCTGCAGATACGCCTGGACATCGTGAGAACGCTATGAATCGGATGGACCCCCATCGAACCTATCCCTCTCACAGGAGATGCTGGCCTCTTATCTCCACCTGACGCAACAGATCGCCGAAGAGCTCGGTACTGTGGATCAGAAACGCTGGACAACGAAGGCCCAGTTCCGGGTAAATGGGCGGGTCGCTTGGACTGGCCCGTTCGCGACATACTCTGGATGTTTCACTTCGATATGATTCATCATCGTGGCCAGCTCACAACCTACCTTGCGGCCCCTGGGAGCCCGAGTACCTTCCATCTATGGGAGATCGGGGGACGACTCTGGTTAAGTCAAGCGACCTGGGCTCGAAGCACTACCTGCGAAGTCGCGAACATCCATGAAATCAGAGAGCGGATTTCCCAAAAGTGATGCTTTTGGAAAAGAGACTGCATTAGCCATTGCATAGAATCAGGACGCTAGTTGTAGCGCCCTTCAGCATCAAGGTTCTAAGGAGGAGACATGTCCGAGACACTACAAGAAAAGAAAAAGCCCTTCTAGTCAGAGGGTTTGAAGTTCTCTTCAACAAGCGAGATTTCACGGAAGCTGAGAAGTTCTGGTCGCCCAACTACATCCAACACAGCGCACATATTGAACCCGGAAGAGAAGGACTCTTCGCGCTTGTGAAGTCGTTGCCCGCACGGCATCATGATGGCGGAGGGCAACTATGTGATGATTCATAGCCGCTACACGAATCCGGACGGCTCAGCGATCGTCGTTATGGACATCATGAGGATTAAGGACGGAGTGTTCCATGAGCACTGGGACGTTATTCAGCCCGAGGCAAGCGAGGCTGAATCGAAGAGCAAGCTTCCCATGTTCGGAGACAAGTTCCGTCGCTAGAGAGCAGTGTCTCAATCATCTTGATTTTTGAGGCAACGTAAACGAGGCGAAGTTGGTTCTTGGATGGCGACATTTATCTTCTCATCGATGCTGATGTGGAACGAATTCGACGCTGTGTTGTGCTCGGGAGGTCGCCGCATTCGAAGGACGACTCTTGAACAAATCAGGAGTGGGGTTGAGAACACTGAGACATATTTGGATCAGAAAGGCCAAAAAGTAGCCGAATTACTCAATACCTCTTCACGACACCTCAGTACATTGCTCAGAGCGGCGGCAATTGATAAGCCCACAATACCAATCTCCCAAGGAAAGCAGGCTTGTATGGACAATCTCAAAGGGTCAGCGGCTGAGGCTAACCCGACAAGGTCTTCAGGTTCCCCAGCGATACAAAAAAGGGCGCCTCTCTGAACTGGGAAGTCTTCGTGACGCCGGGCATACCCATTGTTACTCCCGACCGGCCTCCCGGCATACAAGAGACATTTTTTCAGGCGATGGCGTCAACCCTCATCTATGGAACCAGGGACGCTGTCCTTGTGGATGCCTTTATGACGGTCAAGCAGGCCAACGCTCTGGCGGATTGGGTTGCATCAAAAGGGAAAAACCTGACAACCATCTACATCACACATGGCCACGGAGACCATTGGTTTGGAGTTGGCACTCTTCTCGAACGATTTCCAAACGCCAAAGTCGTGGCAACTCCCGATACGGTCAAAGTTATGCGCAGAATGCCTCCCCGGAGATGCTCGATGGGGTCTGGAAGCCGGGATTTCCGGGCCAGATTCCGGACAAGCTGGTGATCGCCGAAGAACTCAAAGGGAATGTGATCGATCTGGAAGGGCATGAATTGGTCGTCGTGGAACTTGGTCATACCGACACGGATTATACGACCTGTTTGCATGTCCCTTCGATCGGGCTCGTGGTTGCCGGCGATGCTGCCTACAACGACGTTCACCTCTACCTTGCCGAGTCGAATGCTCAGAAGCGACGGGAGTGGATCGCCGCGCTCGACAAAATCGAGTCGCTCAATCCACGCGCAGTTGTCGCTTCACATAAGAGGCCGGAAAACGACGACAATCCCAAGATTATCGAAGAGACGCGACAATACATCCGCGATTTCGACCGGCTCGCGAAACGACGAAAACCGCTCAAGAGCTCTACGACAAGATGCTGGAGCTCTATCCGAACCGGGTTAATCCCGGTTGGGCGCTCTGGGGTTCGGTTCGCGCGTTTAAGTCATAGATGGAGATGCCCACGCATCCTGTTCGCCGCGATGGGATAGACCCGTAATCGGCTCAGAGTCCCGCCGAGTGCAAATTAAAGCGAGGAGCGAAACCATACAGCAGGAGAAATGCCGTGAGTAATGCGCAAAAGGAATACACTCCCCGCCTTCTTGGAAAGCACGTCCACATTCCACATCGATGCCCCCACTGCCGACATCGACATCACCGATGGCTCTTCAATGTCGACGAGCTGGAGTACATCAACTGTACGCCTGCGTCGAAGGCACATCTGTCTGCGGGTCTCACCCACGCGCCGACGGCAAGCGTATGTCGATCAACGTCGAGGATGTGGGTGGGGCGCTTGTTATTGAGCACTACAACGAAGTGATCAGTGAGAAGCTCCACTGCCGGGTTCAGTCGATTTCCGACCTCCTGATCGGGCGTGAATATACCACGACCCAGGTAATCTGGGAGCTCATTGCAAACCACAGAGAAGGCGATCATCACGAGTTTGTGAACAATGTTTGGGTTCACACCACTCCGCATACGATGCCTTCCTCGATTCGCACAGCATTCCGTACGAAGCCGCCCGGCAAGGGTTTCAGCAGGCATTGGATGCCCACAATGCCGAGGAAACGCCCAATTTCGCTGCGGCTATTGAAAGGAAAGCTCTCAAGAAGAGCAAATAACGCGAGCTACGCGACACGATGGGGCTCCACAATCTCAAACCAGGTGCGTGGAGCGTACATGGGTGACGACCGCCGCGAGGGAAGGAAGGTGCCATGACAAGTGGAATTGTGACAAATCTTGTATTTGTACGAGCGCAGGCCGGCAAAGCCGCGAAGTTGGAAGAGGCGCTCAAAGAGTTGGCTTTGAAAGCGCCAGGAAGCGGGAAGCCTCGTCTACGAAGTGCATCAGTCCGCGTCGGAACCCGACGAATACCTTGTGTACGAAATGTGGCGCAGCAAGGCGGACCTAGATGCGCACATGAAAGCGGCTCCAGTGCAAGCTTTCCTCGGACAAGTGCCGGAGTTCGTCGATGGCGCTAGTAATCTGCGTTTATTCACGCCAGTGGACATTGTTCGGATCTAACCTTGTCGATTTCCATTTGACGATCGGTTGGCGAGCGAATCAGCAATGTCGAGACTTCGGTGAACGTCAAGAGGCTGATTTGATAGTGAAGCCGCCATGCGCGGCAGAGGAATGATTTACGAAAGGTATCACCTACGCATTCTGGAAGCAGAAAAGAGAGGTCTACATGTCGAACAGAATGGTCACAGCGCCTACTCAATTTCTCCAAACCCCGAAAGAAAAGTACGCCTACCGGCGTTTCGGTAAAGTCAAAATATCCGTTGCTCTTTTTGCAGCACTTCACGGGTACGCTCGACAACTGGGACCCAGCTGTAACCGACGCTGGCTACGGACCACGATGTGATTCTCTTCGAGAATCCGGCGTGGGGCGCTCCCGGCAAAGTACCCACTACGATGGCCGGGATGACTGAGCATGTCTCCACTTTTCTCGACACACTCGGGATCGCCACGTGTGATGTTTTAGGGTTCTCCCTCGGTGGCGTCATCGCTCAGCAAATGGCACTGAATAATCCCAATGTGTTCCGCAAGATGATCCTCGTCGGTACGGCCCCGCGTGGTGGAGAAGACGTCATGCACCTCGACAAACCAATTCTCGCAAAGCCCATTCAGGATCCGAAGCTTAAGGGCTACGAGGTACTGCAGAAGATCTTT
>CAVWXA010000001.1:0-19939 GCA_963758785.1 uncultured Acidobacteriaceae bacterium | reverse complement strand
GCAAGCCTACCTCTCGTTCCCCAATCGTTACTCTGCCGGTGTTCCCACGGGCACCATCGGGACAGGACCGGGAAGCGCCAAAGCAATTGCAGCATCGTCTGCCAACGCCGTGTTGAACGGGTTTTCGCAAGGCCAGACATACAACGAGATCACAGCGACCCTGGCGGCCGAGGGCGCTCCCTTCATTCCTCCCAACTATGTGACGACACCGAATGAGTTTCACGGCCCTCGCTATGTGGAGTACAGCTTGCAGCTGCAGCGCCAGATCACGCGTTCGGATGCGGTGATCCTCTCGTATGCGGGGAATCACGGTTTCAACCTCTACATCTCTAATGCCCATCTGAACCAGAACATCGGGACGACACCGTACGGTTCCTTTGGCAATGGAACCTTCGGGGGACTGCCGGCGGTTTCACCCGATCCCCGCTTTGCCGAGGTGACGACGTTTAGCAACAACGCGATCTCGAATTACAGCGGGTTCTCGGCTCAGTTCAAACACGTCGAACGCGGAGGCTTGACCGCGGATATCTCGTACACCTGGTCGCATGCGCTCGATGACATTTCGAATGGCGGCAATCCCCAGCTCCCGTACAACGCAAACACTGCCATTCCTTCTCAAATCGCTCCCGGGCTTCCGTCGACTCTTATGTACTCGAACTCCGATTACGATACTCGGAACAACTTCCTCTTAGACCTGGTCTACGCCGAACCCTACCGTTTTACCAATAAGGTGGTGAATGCGCTGGGTGCGGGTTGGACCGTGAGCGGCAAGTCCTACTGGCGCTCCGGCGAACCTTTCAGTGTCGTGAATACAGACGCGGAATCGGCGCTTGCATCCAACGCAACGGGATCAACCACGGTTCTCGCCGACGTGTTGAACAACCACTTCGACCATCACTGCACGTCCTACGCGAACCCCTGCTTGCAACAGGCGGGGATCTTGAATGGAGCAGGTCCGCAGGATGCAGGGCCTGGCGTGCAGGTGCAAACAGACTTTGGCAATGTACCCCGCAATGCGTTCTACGGGCCGCACTATGCCGATGTGGATACTGCCCTGTACAAGAATGTCTACAAGAGGGAGAGCATGGTGTTTCAGATCGGCGCTCAGGCCTACAACACGCTGAACCACGTCAATTTCGGCCAGCCCGCGAACAACGCGTCGAACTTGACCACTCTGGGACATATTTCGACAGACATCAATGCGCCCACCAGTCCTTATGGTTCGAGCCAGGAGTCCACGGTATCGGGTCGGGTGGTTGTGGTACAGGGGCGGTTCGTTTTCTGATCATGCAACCGCTGCGGCGATCGAATCCTAAGAATCGCGCGAGACGGCTCCCGTTTTACATTGGTGCGGGAGTGCGCGACGATGGAGGAAGAAGCCACCGCAGCGGAAGTACATAGAGCTGTGAAGGACGAATGCATCAATACATGCGGCTTCGGGAGAGTCCGAAATGCCGGTCGTGTCGATTACCCGGCTGCGAGTACGCTCAGGGCGCCACCTTGTCCCTTTCCTCTTTTTTGCAGTCCGCTCCTATTTCCAGGCAAAGTCTTGCGAGGGAAATCTGAGCGTTTCGTTGTTGCGCGATGCGCAGAGAGCGTTTTGGACTCGCACTTGGCTTTGGCCTCTCGTATACGACCTATGCCTATTCCAATCTCTCGGTGAAGCCTGGTGACTCAACCGTGGTCTCATTCACGGTGAAGAATACCGGCAAGCGCGCGGGCGCTGAAATCGCCCAGATTTATGCCGCTCTGCCTGACTCAGCCGGTGAGCCGCCCAAGCGGCTTGTCGGTTGGACGCGGGTAGAATTGGCGCCTGGCGCGTCTAAGCAAGTCTCCATTCCGATCAATCGCGACCGATTCACCGTCTGTGACGAGGCGTATGATTCGTGGAAGCTCGTTCCCGGAAGCTATATTGTTCGGGTTGGCGGCTCATCGCGGGATCTTGCACTGCAACAAACGATTTCCTTCTAAAGGGAAGGAACTAGTCCGCTCGCAGGATCGGCTGACCTGTCCCTCGACACCCCCGCAGGACGAGTCGAATTTCGAATTCGAAATGAAGGGACTACGTCGAAGGGCAGGCTACACGCGATTAAGGCAAGCTGCCTCATTCCACGGACGACCGCGACGGGTTGGGTGTATAACGTCAGTGACCAAATCCTGAACAGATTCGGGCTCTCGTAAAATTTGATCGTTTACCGGAGGCGCAATGAAAACCTTTTCACGCCGCGATATTCTGAAAACCAGTCTGCTGGCTCCCGCCGTCGCTGCCACGGCGCAGTCTCTTGGTCCCATCCATCCCGCCATGCACGCGACGAGCGAAGTCTCCGGGCCTCTCACCGCGACCGAGAATCTCGCCTCTCCCGCGCCAGGCGCCGGCCGCGAACGCCTCCTGCTCGATTTCGGATGGAGGTTCCACTTCGGAGATGCCAATGATCCAGCCAAGGATTTCGGCTACGGCAGCGCCGACGCGGGAAACTTCCAGAAGACCGGCGGCTTTATGCCGGCCGGCTCCACCTCATTTGTCGACACCGACTGGCGCTCCGTCGATCTGCCCCACGACTGGGCCGTCGAGCTTCCCTTCAAGAACGATCCCGATTTGCAGAGCAAGGGCTTCTACCCTCTTGGTCGCAAATATCCCGAAAACAGCGTCGGCTGGTACCGGCGCATCTTCGAATTGTCTCCCGAGGACGCAGGCAAGCGGATCACGCTCGAATTCGATGGTGCATACCGGGAGACCACCGTCGTGTTCAACGGTTTCTATATCGGCCAGCACAGTGGTGGTTACGATTCCTTCAGCTTCGACGTTTCCGATTTCGTCAATCCCAGCCAGCCCAATGTTCTTCTGGTACGCGTTGACGCAACGCAGAGCGATGGATGGTTCTATGAGGGCGCCGGCATCTATCGCCACGTGTGGCTGGTGAAGACGCACCCCGTACACATCAAGCAGTGGGGCACTCTGGTTCGCTCCGAGATCCGTGCCACCAGCGCAACTCTCTCCATCCGCAGCGAAGTTGAGAATCACGGAGACTCTCCAAGCGATGTGCGCGTTATCTCCACGATCGTTGATCTTTCCGGCTCGGCTGTAGCCAGGGACGTTTCCTCCTCGGCCACGATCGGAATCGCCGATCAGCACGACTTCATGCAGGACATTGTTGTCAGTCGCCCGAAGCTGTGGTCGCTCGGTGAGCGCAACCTTTACAAGTTGCTGACCGAAGTGCAGGTCAATGGCAAAGCGGTCGATCGCTACGAAACACCATTCGGCATTCGTTCCGTTCAATTCGATGCTACGCGCGGATTTCTGCTGAATGGCACCCCTCTGAAACTGAAAGGCACCTGCAACCACCAGGACCACGCTGGAATCGGCGTCGCCTTGCCGGATGCTGTGCAGTCCTATCGCGTTCGCAAGTTGCAGGAGATGGGTTGCAACTCACTGCGCACCTCACACAACCCGCCTACGCCCGAGCTTCTCGATGCCTGCGATCAGTTAGGCATGCTGGTCATGGACGAGACGCGCATGATGTCGTCCAATCCCGAAGGCCTGAGCCAGTTTGAAGATTTAGTCCGGCGCGACCGCAATCATCCCAGCGTCTTCCTGTGGTCGCTGGGCAACGAGGAGCCCACGGCCACGACTGCCAAGGGCGCCAATATTGTCACGGCGATGAAAGAGGTTGCCGCGCGCCACGACGGATCGCGCCTCACCACGATTGACGGCATGATCAACGGCGAAGCGGCTGGCAGCGGCACCGGCGGACTTGCAGTATGCGATGTGATCGGCTATCACTACGCCGATCCGCAGGCGGAGGCCTTCCACAAAGCGCATCCTGAGAAGCTGGTGCTGGGGACCGAAACCGTCAGCGCGGTTTGCACCCGCGGCATCTACATTACCGACAAATCGAAAGGCTTCGTCAGCTCTTACGATCCCTACACCACCTCAGGCCGCGCCTCTGCGGAAGGTTGGTGGACCTTCTGCAACGCACGCCCGTGGCTCGGGGGCGGCTACGTTTGGACAGGCTTCGATTATCGCGGCGAGCCGTCGCCGAACGGTTGGCCGAACATTAGCTCGCAATACGGCATCATCGACATCTGCGGGTTTCCGAAGGACTCCTTTTACTACTACCAGTCGTGGTGGACTGAGAAGCCCGTGCTGCATCTGTTTCCGCACTGGAACTGGTCCGGTTACGAGGGCAAGAAGATCGCCGTGTGGGTTTTCTCCAACCTCGATCGGGTTGAGCTGTTTCATAACGGACATAGTCTCGGCGCGAAGGATGTGAAGAAGGATTCACACGTCGCCTGGGACGTCGAGTATGCTCCCGGGTCTATCGAAGCGCGCGGATGGAAAGACGGCAAGCAGGTTTTGACGACGCGCCGTGATACCACGGGGCCAGCCTCGAAATTGGTCCTGCGGCCCGATCGCGATTCCTTGTCAGCCGACGGCGAAGACGTAGCCATGTTTGCCGTCGAGGTGCAGGATGCAGGCGGACGCACCGTCCCCATCACCGATGCTCTCGTTACGTTCAAGGTCACTGGGGCAGGCAAGCTGGTCGGCGTTGGCAACGGAGACCCCACCGATCAATCACCCGACAAGGGGACATCGCGCAAAGCATTTTCGGGATATTGCATGGCGCTCGTCCAAGCCGAAAAGACGTCAGGTACCATCACGGTCGAAGCGACATCGCCCGGGATCGCCAGTGCCATCGCAACTGTCTCGTGCAAGCAAATCGAACTGCGCCCGCAGGTCGCCGTCTGGCAGCGGCCCATTCCCAAGGGTGAAGGAATCACTGGTCTGTGGGTTGCTACGTCGGACGCCGGATCGGGGCCTGCGGCGTCGTTCCTTGGTTTCCCGCGCATCTTCACGCTCACGCAGCAAGGCGGCAAACTGACCGGAACCGTTGAAGGTCCGGGCGGTTGGTTCGGCGGCGACGATGCGCCTGCCCTGATCCGCGACGGCGTCGTCGAGGGAGATCATGTCTCCTTCAAATCCGGCATCAATGTCTTCGACGGCAAGATCAAAGGCGGAGAGATGGAGATCCAGCGCACCGTGAACATACCGTTCAGCATGCCCACACCGAAGAAACCGGATCCCAATGGGCCCGTCATCGGACCGGCGCCCGATGGCTCCGATCCTTCCATCGATTTCTCCGATTTCTCCGGTGCCAGCAGCATGTCCGTGGTGTTGAGGAGGTCTGAACGCTGAGCCGATCCATTGGGCAAGTCGGGTGATCGTCGGAACCGGTCTGGGTGCAGGAAAAACAGGCAGCCCGAAGCGGCGATGCGATTTCTTCAGTTAGTTGATGCCTGGCTCACAGTCGTGAGCAAAAGATGGATCTCTCAGTTGGCCGTGCTGATCACGGGCAAAAACTCTTCGACGTCGACGACCAGGCTAGCCGAATTCGAAACAGACCCTTACACCGCATTCCTTCCTCGCCTCACGAAATGCAGGATCGCCGAGATCACCGCAAGGATGAGCAGCAGATGAATCAGAAAGCCCGCAACGTGAAAAACTACAAATCCGGCGATCCACGCAATCAAGAGCACTACGCCAAGAAGAAGAAACATCGCGTCCTCTTTCCTTCCGGTACAGACCGGAAACCTCTCCACACTTAGAGGAAGAAACATGAATAAAGTTTGCCGAACGCGAGGAATCCGTTCCCCTGCCTGAAGAAAACCCGGCTCATCCTTGGCCGCGGGTGCCAGGCAAACCAACACCCCATCCTCTCTTCGCATCTCACCTCCTGAAAGGATTGGGATATGGCGAAAGAGCACCGCGATGCAGCGAAGAACGATGCAGTAAAGACCCTGATCAATGACCTCAACGAAGATTTGGCCCGCGAATATCAGGCCATCATCGCGTATACCGTCTATAGCAATGTGCTCAAGGGCGCTCAGTGGATGAATATCGCGGGCGAGCTCAAGCTGCACGCCGCCCAGGAGCTGCAACACGCGCTCATCATTGCCGACCAAATCGACTACCTCGGCGGCATGCCCACTGCGGTTCCCAAGCCCGTCAAGCTCTCCGATAAGCCGGAAGAGATGATTCGGTTTGACCTCGACAACGAGACGGACACGATTCGCAACTACCGGCAACGTGTGCGCCAGGCTGAAGGGCTGGGCCACTACGCCCTCGCCGAGCAGCTTCGCACCATCATCTCGAACGAGCAGGAGCATCAGCACGATCTCGCCACCGCGCTCGGCATCGAAGTCCCCAATGTCCTGCCCGAGGGAGCATAGACACCGACCGGATTCAGGAGAAATCAAAGGCTTGCGGACGTGCAGAGGATGCGCCGTGTGCGGCTGATTCTGTTGCTGAAAGCCGGCTGCGCTTGGAACGCGATACGGACAAGCTCTGGATGGTCTGTTCGCATATCTCCGAAGCTCGTAGACGGGAACGAGCTCCCGGTCGCCAATGCGCCGTGTGGGCAGACGCCGACTCGCGATCAGTCCAGTGCTCTCTCCTATGGGCTCGAATTTTAGAGAATCGGTGAAATTGAAACGAAGAAGACTGCATCGCAGACCTTCTCACGCAAAAGGCTGAGCCTCTGAGCACTGGGTAAATTTCTTCCCATTTTCAACGCGAGTCAACTCAGCCCGGATTTATCCACCCTGGCGGGTCTTTGTGTTGATCTTGAGGGGAGGCAGAAAATTGTGGCGGCCGAGGTCGGAGTCGAACCAACACAAGGTTCTGGAGTGGCGGACAATTGAGCAAACGAAGACAAAGAACGGCTCAACTCGAACCGTGCATCTCAATGCCGACGCACTAATGGCGATTGGGACGCTCAAAAGACCGCTAAAAAGGTATCTGATTCAGTCTTTCCGCGCGAGGGATCACAGGGCGCGAACTTGGTTCCAACCATGTCTGGATTGCGACCTACGTCTGGCATTCGAACCGGCACACATTTGCTCCCGGTTAGCCATGGCCGGAGCGTCGATCAAAGAGATCCAGGAACTCGCCGGCCCAAGACGATCACGATGTCCGCGCGCTACAGTCATCTCTCACCGGAACACAGGCTTTCCGTGATCGATCGCATCGCGACGGTGGATTGAATTCCTGTGGTGGTCGAGAAACCCAGCCGAAATTGATGCGGTTTCGATAAGTGCATTGGCGGAGATAAGCGGCCAATAAGCTGGGCCACGTGATCGTGGTTGCAGTAAGAAGTTATATTTTCTTTCAGTTGGATTTTCTTCGGGAGGCGGAGCCCCGCTTCCTGCCAGCATCTTGGCGGATCGCAGCGGGAAGCGGGACCCGTGTGAGGTAACGATCCTCTTTGTCCCAGTGTCGGTCCCGCTGGAGCGGCTTGCTTCCTGCTGGGCCGGAGACTCGGACGAGACCATCTTACGCCGATGCCCGATTTGCGAACAAGATTCGATTGTTGGTCATGGTCGACGGCGCAAGCAGGCGCACGATGAGCATCACGATTGGATTAGGATTCGCCGGGGCCGCTGTGTCCGATGCGGAAGGACCTTTACCTTTCTGCCGGTGTTTTCTCAGCCCTACACGCATTACAGCCTGCTGGCGCGCTGCCAGGCATTGCTGCGTCGCTTTGCGGAGCACTGTTCGTGGGAGAAGGCGGTACCGAAGTTCAAGGATCCTGACTGCGTACCCGATTCCTCTACTGTGCGCCGCTGGTCGCAAGGTGTGGATGAGTCACATCCGGCCCTGTCTTTTCTTCGCAAGATGGCTGCGCGAGCGGCTCAGTGGCTGGAATCTACTTACTCGCATCAGAACGAGACAACGTTCCTATCCTGGCTGACTCCAGTTCTGGAAATCCTCTGTCCTATGCGCCGCTGAGAAAAAATCCTTTTCCCCACCATCCTTGCCTGGGAACTCGGGCGTGGTTCTCCTACGCTGGGCTCCGGAGGCGAAAAGGCGCTGTGGGTGAAGACGTCGAAAGACTAAAGCGGCGAACGCCGCTGCTGGAGTACCTGCGGCAGAACAACTGGGCAGGGCGCCCCGCAGGCCGATTCGAGTATGTCGGGCTCTGTCCGCTACACAAGGAGAGTCAGCCTTCGTTCTATGTGAACGTGCGCAAAAACGTCTTCTACTGTCACGGCTGCGGACAGGGCGGCGATCTCATCCGCTTCGTCCAGTTATCGCGCGGCTTATCCTTCCGCCAGAGCGTGGCCAGCCTTGATCCGAAGATCGTTCCGGAAGCTGATTACAGCACTGTGCTCGAGGAGGCCGCGGCGTTCTATCAGCAGCAACTGGATCGCTACCCCGAGGCACTCGACTATCTCCACCGGCGTGGAGTTCATGATCCG
Organism: uncultured Acidobacteriaceae bacterium; assembly: GCA_963758785.1. Classification (GTDB taxonomy): domain Bacteria; phylum Acidobacteriota; class Terriglobia; order Terriglobales; family Acidobacteriaceae; genus Telmatobacter. The sequence continues at coordinate 11,683 of CAVWXA010000001.1, read as the reverse complement.
ACACTGATCCGGGAGCTCGGCATCGGCTACGCACCTGGTGGAACCCTGCGCCGATATCTGACGGCGCAGGGTAATTCGTTCGATGTTTTGCGAAGGCTCGGCCTCATCGACACGCGGGGCGCGGATGCTCTCTATCAACGCATCGTGTTTCCGTTGCAGCAGGACGAGCATATCGTCAACCTCTACGGCCGCAGCATCGGCTCTGCGTTCTCCCATCGCTTCCTGCCCGGGAGCAAGGGTGGCCTGTATGCATGGGATAAGGTTCGCAACTGCGCCGAGGTGATCCTGGTTGAAGGGCTGTTCGACTATGCGGTGTTGCGTCAGGCCGGCTTTTCGAATGTGACCTGCTCGCTGGGCACGCATCTGAATGACACCCAGTTCGGCCAACTCTGTGAAGGCCAGCGCATCGTCTATCTCACCTTCGATGTCGATCAAAACCGAAGCGGCCAGCAAGCTGCAGAGCAACTGGCTCAGCGTCTTGTCGTGCACGGTATCTCGGCACGTCGCGTTCTGCTGCCTGAGGGACATGATCCCAACTCCTTCTTCGTTCAAGGAGGAGACGCACACCAGTTCCAGGCTTTTCTGGAGGCCGCGCGGCCATGAAGTTCCGCGTCATCTGCCAGAAGACTTCATCGGGCGCGCATAGCCCGATTCAAGTGGTTGCGCAATCTACCGGCAAGGGCGTTGCGTGGATCAATCGGTACCTCGACCGCGAGTATGTCCGCCGCCTCGCAGACAAGTCACTCTACAGCTACGCGCACAGCCTGTTGCACTTCGTGCGCTGGTGGGAGAGCGTCCATCACACTGGCGAAATCTCCGTTGCGCAGCTGACCGAGGCGACGCTGTTCGATTACGTGCGCTTCCAGTCGAGCCTGCGACCTCCGCCATCTGCCTCTACCATCAACGACCGCACCGCCACTGCCGATCGTGCTATCCGCAACCAGTTCCCCGATGCTCCCTGTCAGGTTGCGCACGGCTTCCATCAGCCCTTCCTGCACCGAAGACCTATGGGCCTGGGACGCCCCAGGTTGGAACTCAGCAGACTCCGAGTGCGGGAGCCCAAACTCAACATCGTTCCTCTCTCGGTCGATGAAGTGGCGCGCTTCTGGTCCAGTTTTCGAAACGCTCGCGACCTGGCCATCGTAGGCCTGATGCTGATGCAGGGGCTCCGCTCCGCTGAAGTGATGACCTTGAACCGCGATGATGTGCTGTTCTCCGAAGGCCAGATCCGCGTCCGCGGCAAGGGAACCAAGTTACGCCTGCTGCCCCTGGCACCGGAAACCACACAACTGCTCGATCACTATCTCCGCGTCGAGCGGCCCGATCCTTGCTCGGCGGCACTGTTCGTGGTGTTGAAAGGGCCCGCCCGCGGCCAACGCATGACTCCTGCGGGATTACGCTCCCTGTTCCGTCATCATCGCCGCACCACCGGCGTTCAGCTTGCCAACCCTCACAGGTTCCGACACACCTTCGCCTCAGATATGGTGCGCGCCGGCATCAGCCTGCCCGCGTTGATGCAGTTGATGGGCCACGCCGCCATCGAGACCACCATGCACTACGTGAAGGTCTCACCGCAGGATGTCTATCTCCAGTACGCGCGCGCTGCGGCGCAGTGCATCCATCCTCAGCCGAGGATCGCGTGATGCGCTGGCACCGCCCACCGCTTCAGCATCCTCTGGTGCCGGTCTTCGCGCACGCGATCGAGTCTCTGTGCACGGCACTCACCTCTTCCAGCAAGCGCAACTACGACATCGTGATGCGTAGCTTCCTCGTCTATCTCGGAACGAAACACCCGAAGATTACTCGTCTTGAACAACTGCGCCGCGATCCTCATATCCTCGGATGGATGGCGCACATGCGCGCCCAGAATCCACCTCTGGGCACCGCAACCTGCATCGGCCGACTCTTCGCGCTGCGCACCATCTTCCATGAGCTGGCGCGCACCAGCCATCGCGCTGAACTAGCCCACTTGCTGTTGCGCGAGGATATCCCGCGCTCGCCTCACACTCTGCCACGGCCGCTCACCCCCGAACAGGATCAACTCCTCCAGCAGGAGTTCATGCGCCGCAATGATCTCGGCGGAAATGTCTTCCTGTTACTTCGCTCTACCGGAATGCGAATCGGCGAGTGCGTCGATCTCTCCTATGACTGTCTGCGCTCAACGGGGCCAAGCCAATGGGCGATTCATGTCCCCCTCGGCAAACTCAAGACCGAGCGCATGGTCCCCATCGATGCCTTCGGCCGCGATCTCGTTCACCGCTTGCGCTTCTTCCGCTCCCTCGATCCGTTGCCGGCCGACGGACGGCTCCTGGCGCGACCCGGAAGCAAAGTTGCGATCCTGGTTCAGCTCCGCGATTATCTGCACCAGGTCTGCCACACTCTCGGACTCTCTACTCGCATCGTCCCGCATCAGTTCAGACACACCTACGCCACAGAGATACTTCGCTCCGGAGTCAGCTTCCCCGTCCTGATGAAACTACTCGGCCACGTCGATCCAGCTATGACCATGCGCTACGTCGATGTCGCCCTCACCGATCTCGAGCGCGAGTTCCAGTTGGCTCGCTCCAAGCCGAGGCATCTGGCTCCACAACCCAAAACAGTGACCGCACCCATAGGGACAGGCCTCGAAGGCCTCATCGAGGCTTTAGTCGCTGCTCAACACATCCTGGAGATGTTCCGTCGCTCGCTCGCAAACAGCAATGCCCGCAAGCGTCTCCTCAGGCTATCCATCCGCCTCATCAAGATCATCGCAGAAATAAGAAAACTCCAGAGCGCCTGAATGAAAATGGGAAGCGATTGGCCGGTTATGGCGATAAATCACTCGTCGGCAGATGTCAAAGTTCGGCCACTGAGCGATTGCACAACACCTTCGAGTTCCGGATCGTTCGGTTAAGCACTGTCAGACCGGATGCGATCTCGTCTGAGTATCCGCTGTAGCTTGGTTTCGAATTTGAGCGTCACTACGAAGGCCAAGTAGACACTCTACTTCCATTAGGAGTAGAGTGTCTACATCTATGAACGAAAAAGACCAGTATAAGAACCGGATTGATCTATTGCAGGGAACACTCGACATGCTCATTCTGCAGACGCTGCAATGGGGACCGCAGCATGGATATGGCATTGTCCAGGCTTTACGTTTGCGATCCGGAGACGTGCTTCAGGTGGAGACCGGATCACTGTATCCGGCTCTCCATCGATTGGAGCGTCAGAGCTGGGTGCAGTCTGAATGGAAGCAGTCAGAGAGCAAGCAAAAAGCCCGATACTACCGAATCACGGCCAAGGGGAAAAAGCAGTTGGCCACGGATCTGGGCCGATGGGAGCGGATTGTCGAAGCGATTGGGTCGGTGATGTACGTCAAGCCGGAGGAGAGTGAGTCGTGAAGTGGTTTTCGAGCTTCGGTTTTCAGCGGCGAAACGCGAATTTCAGGAAGAGATTGATGCCCACCTGCAGATGGCGATTGCAGATCGAGTGGCGCGAGGCGAGACGGCAGAGACGGCGCGACAAGCGGCAGTGCGGGAATTTGGAAACATTCCTCTAGTGCAAGATGTGACGCGCCAGATGTGGGGCGAAGGCTGGCTTGAACAAATAGGCCGGGACGTCCGTTATGCGTTGCGGCAACTACGCAAGAGCCCCGGCTTCACGATCACCGCGACGGCGATGCTGGCCGTAGCTATCTGCGCCAACAGCACGGTATTCAGTTGGATCGACGGCACCATGTTGCGTCCGATTCCTGGCGCGCGGGACACGGGCGACCTTGTGAGCCTGCAGCGGGGGGAACGGAACTTCTCTCCGACTCCGCCCTTCTCGTATCTCGACTATCGCGATCTGCGCGAGCAGAACCACACCTTCACCGGAATACTCGCCTATCATCACGATTGGATTACGCTGACCGGCGGCGCACAGCCGGAGCGTGCCTATATTGCGAACGTGTCGGCGAACTATTTCGACGTGCTCGGCATCAAGCCGGTGCTGGGGCGTTTCTTTCTGCCTGAAGAGGAGTCGCGTCCGAGCCGTTCCCAACGTGGTCCTGGGTTACTCGCTTTGGAAGACCCGTTATGCCGCAGACCCGGCAATTGTGGGCAAATCGATCGAGATTGCCCGGCATCCTGTAACCGTGATCGGCGTGGCGCCGGAGGGGGTTGTCGGAGCAATGCCCGGGATCCGTGAAGATCTGTGGGTAACGCTCGATCCCCTCGGGACGGATGTGTGGCGGATGACGCATCGCAGCGGTGGTGCGGTCTGGCTGAACGTAATAGGAAGATTGCGGCCCGGCGTGAGCCTTGGCACGGCAGCCCAGGATCTCGATACCGTGATGCATCAATATTGTGGCGGCGTTTCCGGACGATCATCTCGGCGATAACCGGATCACGCTGGATCCCATGTGGCGCTCGCCATTCGGCGCCAACGGATACATGGCGGCGACGCTGCCCATTCTGCTGGCCTTCGCCGCTGTGGTGCTGTTGCTGACCAGCGCGAACGTGGCTACGCTCACGCTGGTGCGGTTTGTATCCCGGCGGCGTGAGCTTGCGATCCGGCAGTCGCTCGGGGCGAATCGTATTCAACTGGTGCGGCAGATGGTGCTGGAGGGCGTGGTGCTTTCCATCGTCGCAGGAGCCGTGGCCCTTGTGTTGACATCGTGGACATCGAAGACATTCGCATGGTTCTTTCCGGCGAACTCGAATCCCCTCATACTCAACGGGAGCATGGACCATAAGGTGGTAATCGGGATTGCGGTGTCGTCCCTGTTGGCCGGCATGCTGTGCGGCGCGCTCCCCGCCTGGCGTTCGGCCCACGCGCCGGCCATTGAGGTACTGAAGGCAGAGTCTGCAAGCATCTCCGGCGGCTCACGCAACCGGAAGTTGCTCAGCGGGCTGGTAGTGGCGCAAATCGCGCTTTCACTTCCTCTGCTGGTCTGCTCCGGGCTATTTCTGCGAACACTGCGGAATCTCGCCGGCGCGAATCCCGGATTTGAACAGGACCACATTCTCACTGCGTCCGTGGGGCTGAATATTGCCGGCTACAGCCACGACGAGGAACAGGTGATCCGTCACAAGATTCTTGATCGCGTGTCGGCATTGCCTGGCGTGAAGGTTGCGTCTCTTACGGACTGGATTCCGATGACCTTGGGCCACAAGGGGGACGATGCGTATCCGGAAGGGTATGTGCCACACCCCCATGAATCTTTGCAGGTGTACCACGCCGAAGTGGCCCCGCGGTATTTCGAATCCCTTCATATACCCATTCTGGAAGGACGCGAGTTTACACCGGATGACGATGAAAAGGCCCCGCGGGTACTCATCGTGGATCAGACCGCGGCGAGGCGATACTGGCCGGGACAGGATCCGCTGGGAAAGAAACTCAGGATATGGGGCAGCCTTTTCACGGTTGTCGGCGTCGCGAGAAATTCGACACATATATTCGTGAATGAGTCACCGGAGCCCATCGTGTATATGAGCTTTTTCCAGGTGGGGTATGAGACTATCGTGCAGGTGAAGACCGAGGGAAATCCGGTCGACCTTGCGCCAGCGGTGGAAAACGCCATCCACGAAATCGATACACGGCTGCCAGTTTTCGATGTGCGTCCCATGCGAGAGAGTACCCAGATGGCGAGCAGTTTCGCTGTCGTACAGAGCGCCCTGGCGGGCATGTTCGCGCTGATCGGGCTGGTTCTTGCGGTGACCGGGATCTACGGAGTTGTGGCCTATCGGACTCAAATGCGGACCCACGAGATCGGAGTACGAATGGCTCTGGGCGCCTCGCGCGTCGACGTGATGAGACTCGTGCTGTTGCAGGGATTGTGGCTCACGGGCATTGGGGTGGCGCTGGGATTGGCGTTTGCGTTGGGACTGACACGTCTCATCGTCCGGCTGTTGTACGGAATCGGAGCCAACGATCCCATCACCGTAGTTTCCGTCGTCATGCTCCTGGGAGCAATGTCTTTGGCTAGCATGCTACTTTCCGGCGCATCGAGCGATGCGCCGAAACCCTGTGACTGCGATTCGCGAACTGTAAATCGCAGCTCAGACTCGACGCGAATTGGACGGATTCGGGGTATGCGTGACGCTCAACCTGGTTGACAAGAAGGGTAACCGGATTCCACCGGTCACAAACCAATCTCAGCAAGGTGGATCTTCGTTGTGCGTTGACGTGAACAGGCCAATGCACGCATTATCAGAGGACGCCACGCATTATCAGAGGACGCCCCGCATTATCAGAGGACGCCCCGCATTCAGAGCGGCGGTGGGTTGCAACGCGGGGGCTTTGCCCCCGCACCCCCAGGATTTATCGCTTTGCTGCCTCTCCCGATCAGGGTTTCTACCAGTAAGTGAAAAGGGGACGCCGTAGCATCCCCCTTCGATCGGTCGAGGCCACTGAGTCGGCGCTCGGGTTGCTTCCCAGCATAGCCCTATCCTCCGCTCAGCTTGCGGTGATTATAGCTGCGGCGTGCAGGGAGATGCATTCTTCCGAGGAGATGTTGAAATATGGCATTTTACCTTGGGGGAAAAGATCACGTTGGCACGCATCACCTTTTCCCCCTAAGGAGGCTACCCAACATGAGTAGCAATGTGAAGAAGTATATCGGGCTCGACGTGCACAAGGAAGCCATCGCGATCGCGGTTTTAAATGACGCGGGGAAGTTGGTGATGGAGTCCATTATCGAAACCAAAGCAGCCACTCTTTTGGATTTCCTGCACGGCCTGCGGGGAGAGCTGCATGTGACCTTGGAAGAAGGGACTTGGGCAGCCTGGCTATACGATGTGCTCAAGCCCCACGTACAGGAAATCGTGGTCTGTAATCCGCGCCGCAATAGCTATTTGAAAGAGGGTAGCAAGAGTGACAAAGTCGATGCGCGGAAGCTGGCCGAGCTGCTGCGCTCCGGAATGCTGCGCGCGGTCTACCACGGGGAAAATGGACTGCGGACATTGCGGGAGCTGGCGCGTGGTTATCTGACCGTCAGCAAAGACCTCAGTCGAGTGATGAGCCGGCTCAAGGCGCTGTATCGAAGCTGGGGCATTCCCTGCACGGGTACCCAGGTCTATACCCCACGCCACCGGGAACAATGGCTAAGCAAGATTGCGCACGCCGGCGTGCGCCGCCGAGCCGAGCTGTTGTATCAGCAGCTGGATGGACTGCTGGCTTTGCGGCACACAGCGCGAGGAGAACTTTTAGCAGAGAGCCGGAAACATCAGGCTGTGAAAATATTGCGCCAGGTTCCCTCGATCGGCCAGCTGCGGGCTGCCATGTTGCTGGCCCTGATGCAGACGCCATACAGGTTCCGCAGCAAGCGGCAACTGTGGACCTACAGTGGCCTGGCGGTGGAGACGCACGATAGTGCGCAGCATCGTTACGTGGACGGACAACTGCAACGTTCCAAAAAGCCACAACAGATCCGTGGTCTGAATCAAAATCACAACCATGATATGAAGAACATCTTCAAAAGTACCGCTCTGAGCTCCAGTCATCGTGCGGGACCACTGCAAGACTTCTACGCAGGATTACTCGCCAAGGGGATGAAGCCGGAGATGGCTCGCCTCACGCTCGCACGCAAGATCGCGGCCATCACGTTGACACTCTGGAAAAAAGGAGGACGTTTCGACGCAGAACTTCTGAAATCGCAAGCAGCTTGAGCGTTCATAGGAACCAGGCCATCCCGCGGGTTTTTCCTACCGACGGTTAGCCAATCGGTTCTTGCGACGCTCGGGGTCGAGGGAGAGTATCAATCAATGAGCTAGACGTCCTGTCTGCTGTCGTTCAGCACCACGTCTCAAATGCACCATATGCCCCCTTGCATAACCCCAAAAAGCTGTAGGCCTCGAGTCTCAGATAGGACCATGGTTGGCCCACCAAAGCCAACGTGTTTGCTTGCGCAGCTTCCGGAACCGAAGGCGTCGAACAACATCGCTTCATGAAACCGTCGAGTAGAACCATCCAAGCTGGCTTGGGCTGGATGCAAGCGACAACATCTATCTCCCTTTGGAGGGGGAAGGGGGAAGAATTTTTCTTGACATCCCCTCTGATAGGACTCATTGACCTGATTGCGCTAATCCTTTCTAAGACAATTGGGCGGTAAACCGGCTTTCCGGTGCTGCTTTGCTCGATCAATAGCGCATGAAGCGCTTCTCTGGCTGCCCAAACGGATCTCTCTTCGTTGGTATGAAGGAGCGCGCGGGCGGCGTAGGCCGTAACCCACTCATCGCTCGGGCCGAGCGAGGGGGTCAAAACCCTCTCATAGCCGCGGCTCGTTTCCGCAAAACAGACGATTGGCGAACAAGAAATCGATTCCCCGCTCGATCGCGTGGGAAACGGTTTTGTCAGTCATGATTGATACGAAAGAATATACTAAAAACTGCTTTCGCTTTGCCGGTATTCCTATGAATCGACGTGAATTCCTCTACACCACTGCCCTCGGGTTGGCTGCGGCCGCCGTAGCGCCCGCGCAAGAGTATGATCGCGACAAACGTCGGCGAGTTGGTTTGATCGGTTGTGGATGGTATGGAAAATCGGATCTGTTCCGGCTGGTGCAGGTATCGCCGGTCGAGATCGTCTCTTTATGCGACGTCGATTCGCAGATGCTCTCGAACGCTGCCGACATGTCCGCCGCCCGGCAGCGTTCCAAGAAAAGGCCTCGCACCTACTCGGACTATCGAAAGATGCTTGCCGAGAAAGATCTGGACTTGGTGCTGATTGCACCGCCCGACCACTGGCATGCCCTGATCATGATTGAAGCCGCAAAGTCTGGCGTGGACATCTGGGTTCAGAAACCGATTAGCCGCGACGTTCTGGAAGGCAAGGCCATGCTGGCCGCTGCCCGCCACAACAATCGCGTTGTCCAGGTTGGTCTGCAACGCCGTAGCACGCCTCACCTGGTCGAGGCAAAAGAGCGCTTCATTGAAGAGGGTAAGCTCGGGAAGATCGCGCTTGTCGAGATCTACTGCTACTACCACATGCGCGCGACGGCAAATCCCCCTGATACCGCGCCGCCCGCGAATCTGGATTACGATGCCTGGACTGGTCCTGCTCCAATGCGGCCTTATAACAGCTTGGTTCACCCCCGCGGCTGGCGCGCGTTTATGGAGTATGGGAACGGCATTGTGGGTGACATGTGCGTCCACATGCTTGATATGACACGGTGGATGCTCGGATTGGGCTGGCCAACGAAGATTGATTCCACCGGTGGAATCTTTGTCGATAAGAAGAGCAAGGCCAACATTTCCGATACCCAGACAGCCACCTTCGATTTCCAGGATCTTCGAGTCGTGTGGCAGCACCGCAGTTGGGGCGAGGCCGCGGATCCAAAGTATCCATGGGGCGCGACGTTCTACGGCGACAAAGGAACGCTAAAGGTGAGCGTGATGGGATATGACTTTATTCCCGTCGGCGGCGGACAGCCTGTTCATAAAGACGTTACCTACGAGTTGGAACAATACCCCGAGGACAAGACTGAAAAGGAACTCGAGAAACACGTCGCGCCCGCCATCCGGCATCATATGCAGAACTTTCTTGCCTCGATCGACGCGCGTAGCCATCCGGTCTCCGACATCGAGCAGGGCTACATTTCAACCGCGTCGTGCATTTTGGCGAACAACTCGATGAAGCTGGGCCGAAGCCTGGCGTGGGATCCAGAGAAGCAGCTCGTGGTCGGAGATTCCGAGGCAAACGCACTGTTGCGCCAGGAATATCGAGCGCCTTACACGCATCCCGAAGCTTAGGACGGACTTGCAATCGCGGTTTGAGGTCTAACCGACATTCATGGCCTCCGGTTCTTCTTCGTCCATCATCGATATGTATCGGCGCTGATCTAGGTGCTTGCCGCAGTAGCAGCAGAACTTGCTGATTACAGGTGCGCAGCGTGGGAGCGCGCCCCGGGTGCGAGCATGCCGAGGGCGCGGGCGCGTTCGACGGCTCGGCCCGGCTGTGCGCGCCGAGCTTGGCGTACAGGTTCCGCAGGTGGGTCTTGACGGTGCTCGTCGAGACGGACAGTTCGGCGGCGATCTCCGGTGCCGACAGGTGGGTCGGCAGGTAGCGGAGCACGCGCAGCTCACTGCCGCTGAGCGGGTCGAACGGCGGCCGCGGCCCGGCGGCCGCCGGCCCGCAACGTTCGCCAGCAGGTCGAGGATCTGGCCGAGCAGGGCAGGGTGCGCGGTGCGCTGCCTGGTATGCCGCTCGAGCAGGCCCGGCGCGGGATAGAGCAGGAACGCGCCCACCGCGCCGTCGGGTTCGGCGAGATCGAGCGCGCGCTCAACCGCTCGCGCGGCCACAGCCGGCTCGCCGAGCGCGTCCCTGGCCATCGCCTCCAGCATGAAGGCCTCGACCAGCCAGGATCCCCGGGCCAGCGCGGCGGAGCCGTCATGCCCGGCGCGAGAACGGCATTGCCGCGGCGGCTGGGCCTGGGCGACCCGCAGCACCGCCGCGGCGACGCGCATCTCCCGCGATCACGGTCGGGTTGGCTAGGCCAGCGAGAACCTGCCCAGCGCGGCCGCTCTCGCCGAGCCGCACCAGGGCGTGCACGAGGTAGGCGCGCGTCGGCATCGGGAGCAGGTCCGGCGCGGCGAGATGTCCGGCCAGCCGTTCGGCGGCGCGACACGCGGCCACGCGTCGGCGGCCCGGTCGCGGGCGAGCTCAAGCATCCCGCGGACGTGATAGATCCCCATAGCCACGGCGGGCTCGGCTTCCGGCCTGATGACGCGCTCGGCGCGGGTTGCCCAGGCCGCTGCCTCGTCCAGCCGGCCCTGGGAGGCCAGCACGGCTGCGAGCACCACGTAGGCGTTACAGGCAGCCGGGTCATTGGTCCAGCCGTGTCGCTGAGCGAGCTCGATCGCCTGCCTGCTGCGCTCGGCCGCCCCCGGCAGCGACCGGAACAGCTCGATCCCCGCCTGGCACGCCAGGCCGGTGAATTCGAGGAACGGCCGCCCGATCTGGTGCGCTAGCGCGACGCCCTGCCCTAGGTGCCGCTCCGCCTCCCCCAGCCGGTCTGCCCAGAACTCGGCGAGGCCAAGGCTGATCAACGCCAGCGCGCGCAGCTCCTCGCCGAGGCCGGGCTGGGCCGCGTCCGAAGCTTCGGCCAGAGCCTGCAGCCGCTGCGCCTCCTCGGCCACCGCGGGCAGGTCACCGCGCTGCCTGGCGAGCAGCAACCGGACCACCCCGAGCAGGACGAGCGCCTGCTCGCGCCGGCCTTTCCGGCACCGACGCCTCCCCCAGCTCGGCCAGCAGCAGGTACCGCTCCGCCCCCTCCAGCGACCCCTGTGCCAGCTCGTCAGCCGCGGCCAGCGCTGCCAGCTCGGCACCGCTGCCCTGGCTTCGGCGGGGAACCCTGCCAGGAGCTCATGTGCGATGGCTGCCTGGCCAGCGAGATGCAGGCCCGGCCAGTGATCGGCCAGCACCCGGCCGTAGCCCCCAGTCCCGCGCCGCCTGAGCATGCCGGATCGCCTCCACAGGGGCCTCGTGCTCCGCAAGCCAGCCGGCCGCCAGTTCGTGCAGCGCGCCCACCTCACGAGGTTCGGTGCGGCGCAGCTCCAGCTGCAGCAGCCCGGCGAACAGGTGGTGGTACCGGAACCAGGACCGCGTCGCGTCCAGTGGCACCACGAACGCGTTGGCCTCCTCCAGGTCCTGCAGGATCCGCTCTCCGCCGCTGCCGCCGGTCAGCAGGTCGGCCAGCTCCCCGTTGACCCGGTCCAGCACGCTG